>NZ_CP178732.1:0-5968090 GCF_047324175.1 Sodalis sp. RH21
ATAAGAGCTTGTCAGGCCTGAGAAAGTCCCTATAATGCGCCTCCACTGACCGGGAACAAACGCTAACGCGACGCCGGGTCGGCAAGGGGAAAGCGCTCCGCCGCATCACGGGCCGGAGCAAATAAAAGCTTGACTCTTCAGCGGGAAAACGTAATATACGCAACCCGCGCCAGGTGAGTTTTACATCACGCTGGCCATGCTCTTTAACAATTTATCAGACAATCTGTGTGGGCACTCACAAGACGGTATCGAAACACAAAATACCAAGTCTTGAAGAGTGACATACGGTAATTCAAAAGATTAACAGTATGACAATCTTTGAGCATCAAGCTTTTAATTGAAGAGTTTGATCATGGCTCAGATTGAACGCTGGCGGCAGGCCTAACACATGCAAGTCGAGCGGCAGCGGGAAGTAGCTTGCTACTTTGCCGGCGAGCGGCGGACGGGTGAGTAATGTCTGGGGATCTGCCTGATGGTGGGGGATAACTACTGGAAACGGTAGCTAATACCGCATAACGTCGCAAGACCAAAGTGGGGGACCTTCGGGCCTCACGCCATCGGATGAACCCAGATGGGATTAGCTAGTAGGTGAGGTAATGGCTCACCTAGGCGACGATCCCTAGCTGGTCTGAGAGGATGACCAGCCACACTGGAACTGAGACACGGTCCAGACTCCTACGGGAGGCAGCAGTGGGGAATATTGCACAATGGGGGAAACCCTGATGCAGCCATGCCGCGTGTGTGAAGAAGGCCTTCGGGTTGTAAAGCACTTTCAGCGAGGAGGAAGGGGTAGGGGTTAATAGCGCCTATCATTGACGTTACTCGCAGAAGAAGCACCGGCTAACTCCGTGCCAGCAGCCGCGGTAATACGGAGGGTGCGAGCGTTAATCGGAATTACTGGGCGTAAAGCGTACGCAGGCGGTCTGTTAAGTCAGATGTGAAATCCCCGGGCTTAACCCGGGAACTGCATTTGAAACTGGCAGGCTAGAGTCTCGTAGAGGGGGGTAGAATTCCAGGTGTAGCGGTGAAATGCGTAGAGATCTGGAGGAATACCGGTGGCGAAGGCGGCCCCCTGGACGAAGACTGACGCTCAGGTACGAAAGCGTGGGGAGCAAACAGGATTAGATACCCTGGTAGTCCACGCTGTAAACGATGTCGATTTGAAGGTTGTGGCCTTGAGCCGTGGCTTTCGGAGCTAACGCGTTAAATCGACCGCCTGGGGAGTACGGCCGCAAGGTTAAAACTCAAATGAATTGACGGGGGCCCGCACAAGCGGTGGAGCATGTGGTTTAATTCGATGCAACGCGAAGAACCTTACCTACTCTTGACATCCAGAGAAGTTTGCAGAGATGCGAATGTGCCTTCGGGAGCTCTGAGACAGGTGCTGCATGGCTGTCGTCAGCTCGTGTTGTGAAATGTTGGGTTAAGTCCCGCAACGAGCGCAACCCTTATCCTTTGTTGCCAGCACGTAATGGTGGGAACTCAAAGGAGACTGCCGGTGACAAACCGGAGGAAGGTGGGGATGACGTCAAGTCATCATGGCCCTTACGAGTAGGGCTACACACGTGCTACAATGGCGCATACAAAGAGAAGCGAACTCGCGAGAGTAAGCGGACCTCACAAAGTGCGTCGTAGTCCGGATTGGAGTCTGCAACTCGACTCCATGAAGTCGGAATCGCTAGTAATCGTGGATCAGAATGCCACGGTGAATACGTTCCCGGGCCTTGTACACACCGCCCGTCACACCATGGGAGTGGGTTGCAAAAGAAGTAGGTAGCTTAACCTTCGGGAGGGCGCTTACCACTTTGTGATTCATGACTGGGGTGAAGTCGTAACAAGGTAACCGTAGGGGAACCTGCGGTTGGATCACCTCCTTACCGAAAGATGCCTCATTGTGACGTGTCCACACAGATTGTCTGATAACTGTAACGAGCAAGAAAAACCTTCTATAGGCTTGTAGCTCAGGTGGTTAGAGCGCACCCCTGATAAGGGTGAGGTCGGTGGTTCGAGTCCACTCAGGCCTACCAGTTCTACTTACCCTGGTCATTTTCACCGCGGCGTGACCCATGTGCTCACGCACACTGCGTTACTCGCGCCGAAACTGTCTGCGGCTAAGCGAACTGGCTATCGTGCTGTCCCTTATCCCGATGTTCAATTGCTGTGTATCCTTTATGGTGCCCGGTGATTTTTTCGTGGAAAAGACTGGCCGGTATTACGAGGTTTTAACGACTTGGGGCTATAGCTCAGCTGGGAGAGCACCTGCCTTGCACGCAGGGGGTCAGCGGTTCGATCCCGCTTAGCTCCACCATTTCCTTCAGGGCCTGCGTTTGTGACATATGTTTACGGCCTGTGTCTAAGGAAGGGATAGGTAAGATTGTCTGGTTTTTCTTGTTTATTTCAGAGCACACTCTAACGAGTATGCTGCGAAATACCGCTCTTTAACAATCCGGAACAAGCTGAAAATTTGAAATACCATGCTGAGCAAAATCAGTATGCGAGTCTCTCAAATAAACACACCTAAACAGGTCATCGTGTCGATGATGGCCGTGTTGAGGAATGAGCGAGAAAGCACCGGCCAAGGCGCCCGGCGCGCAGTCAGCGCAGTGGACTTGATGTCCATGAGCATGACGAGCACCGCGCAACACCGGCAGGGGCCTTTCGCCGCCATTTCGAAGACATCTTAGGGTTGTGAGGTTAAGTGACTAAGCGTACACGGTGGATGCCTAGGCAGTCAGAGGCGATGAAGGACGTGCTAATCCGCGAAATGCGCCGGTGAGCTGATATGAAGCGCTATCAGCCGGCGATGTCCGAATGGGGAAACCCAGTGCAATTCGTTGCACTATCGTTACGTGAATCCATAGCGTATCGAGGCGAACCGAGGGAACTGAAACATCTCAGTACCTCGAGGAAAAGAAATCAACCGAGATTCCCCCAGTAGCGGCGAGCGAACGGGGAACAGCCCAGAGTCACCATCAGCTTTTGCATCAGGAGAGCGGTCTGGAAAGTCCGGCAACACAGGGTGATAGCCCCGTATCCGAAGGTGCAATGGCTGTGAGCTCGATGAGTAGGGCGGGACACGTGATATCCTGTCTGAAGATGGGGGGACCATCCTCCAAGGCTAAATACTCCTGACTGACCGATAGTGAACCAGTACCGTGAGGGAAAGGCGAAAAGAACCCCGGCGAGGGGAGTGAAACAGAACCTGAAACCGTGTACGTACAAGCAGTGGGAGCCTTGATTTATCAGGGTGACTGCGTACCTTTTGTATAATGGGTCAGCGACTTATATTCTGTAGCAAGGTTAACCGTTTAGGGGAGCCGTAGGGAAACCGAGTCTTAACTGGGCGTCAAGTTGCAGGGTATAGACCCGAAACCCGGTGATCTAGCCATGGGCAGGTTGAAGGTTGGGTAACACTAACTGGAGGACCGAACCGACTAATGTTGAAAAATTAGCGGATGACTTGTGGCTGGGGGTGAAAGGCCAATCAAACCGGGAGATAGCTGGTTCTCCCCGAAAGCTATTTAGGTAGCGCCTCGTGAATTCATCTTCGGGGGTAGAGCACTGTTTCGGCTAGGGGTCCACCCCGGATTACCAACCCGATGCAAACTGCGAATACCGAAGAATGTTACCACGGGAGACACACGGCGGGTGCTAACGTCCGTCGTGAAGAGGGAAACAACCCAGACCGCCAGCTAAGGTCCCAAAGTCATGGTTAAGTGGGAAACGATGTGGGAAGGCATAGACAGCCAGGATGTTGGCTTAGAAGCAGCCATCATTTAAAGAAAGCGTAATAGCTCACTGGTCGAGTCGGCCTGCGCGGAAGATGTAACGGGGCTAAACCATGCACCGAAGCTGCGGCAGCGATACCTTCGGGTATTGTTGGGTAGGGGAGCGTTCTGTAAGCCTGCGAAGGTGGCCTGTGAGGGCTGCTGGAGGTATCAGAAGTGCGAATGCTGACATAAGTAACGATAAAGCGGGTGAAAAGCCCGCTCGCCGGAAGACCAAGGGTTCCTGTTCAACGTTAATCGGAGCAGGGTGAGTCGACCCCTAAGGCGAGGCCGAAAGGCGTAGTCGATGGGAAACAGGTTAATATTCCTGTACTGGGTGTGACTGCGAAGGGGGGACGGAGAAAGCTAGGTTCGCCGGGCGACGGTTGTCCCGGTTCAAGCGTGAAGGTGGAAAGAGCAGGTAAATCCGCTCTTTTATTCAACACTGAGGCGTGATGACGAGCCACTACGGTGGTGAAGGAATTGATGCTACGCTTCCAGGAAAAGCCTCTAAGCTCCAGGTCACATCGAATCGTACCCCAAACCGACACAGGTGGTCAGGTAGAGAATACCAAGGCGCTTGAGAGAACTCGGGTGAAGGAACTAGGCAAAATGGTGCCGTAACTTCGGGAGAAGGCACGCTGGCATTAGGTGGAGGGACATGCTCCCCGAGCCGAAGCCAGTCGCAGATACCAGCTGGCTGCAACTGTTTATTAAAAACACAGCACTGTGCAAACACGAAAGTGGACGTATACGGTGTGACGCCTGCCCGGTGCCGGAAGGTTAATTGATGGGGTTAAGCGCAAGCTGAAGCTCTTGATCGAAGCCCCGGTAAACGGCGGCCGTAACTATAACGGTCCTAAGGTAGCGAAATTCCTTGTCGGGTAAGTTCCGACCTGCACGAATGGCGTAATGATGGCCAGGCTGTCTCCACCCGAGACTCAGTGAAATTGAACTCGCTGTGAAGATGCAGTGTACCCGCGGCAAGACGGAAAGACCCCGTGAACCTTTACTATAGCTTGACACTGAACATTGAGCCTTGATGTGTAGGATAGGTGGGAGGCTTTGAAGTGTGGACGCCAGTCTGCATGGAGCCAACCTTGAAATACCACCCTTTAATGTTTGATGTTCTAACTCCGGCCCGTGATCCGGGTCGAGGACAGTGTCTGGTGGGTAGTTTGACTGGGGCGGTCTCCTCCTAAAGAGTAACGGAGGAGCACGAAGGTTAGCTAATCACGGTCGGACATCGTGAGGTTAGTGCAAAGGCATAAGCTAGCTTGACTGTGAGAGTGACGGCTCGAGCAGGTGCGAAAGCAGGTCTTAGTGATCCGGTGGTTCTGAATGGAAGGGCCATCGCTCAACGGATAAAAGGTACTCCGGGGATAACAGGCTGATACCGCCCAAGAGTTCATATCGACGGCGGTGTTTGGCACCTCGATGTCGGCTCATCACATCCTGGGGCTGAAGTAGGTCCCAAGGGTATGGCTGTTCGCCATTTAAAGTGGTACGCGAGCTGGGTTTAGAACGTCGTGAGACAGTTCGGTCCCTATCTGCCGTGGGCGTTGGAAGATTGAGAGGGGCTGCTCCTAGTACGAGAGGACCGGAGTGGACGCACCACTGGTGTTCGGGTTGTCATGCCAATGGCATTGCCCGGTAGCTACGTGCGGAAAAGATAACCGCTGAAAGCATCTAAGCGGGAAACTTGCCTCGAGATGAGTCTTCCCTGTGGCTTTAAGTCACCTGAAGGGACGTTAAAGACGATGACGTTGATAGGTCGGGTGTGTAAGCGCAGCGATGCGTTGAGCTAACCGATACTAATGACCCGTGAGACTTAACCTTACAACACCTAAGATGTTTAAGAGACGAAAGAATTTTCAGCGACTGTTCCGGATAAAGGCCGATGGTTACCCCGACGAAAGCGGCGGGATAACGGTTGGTTAATCGAATTTGCCTGGCGGCACTAGCGCGGTGGTCCCACCTGACCCCATGCCGAACTCAGCAGTGAAACGCCGTAGCGCCGATGGTAGTGTGGGGTCTCCCCATGCGAGAGTAGGGAACTGCCAGGCATCCAATTGATAAGCCCTCTGTGAAAACAGAGGGCTTTTTCATCTGCTGCAAAAACCGGTCCGCCGGAAAGACGCGGTTATAGCAACTAAAAATTCCCCTACCCTATTTCTTGATAAAATATATCAATTCCGCTACCAATAATTTGGATGAATAAAAAAAGTAATATAAAATTAAATCCGCATAAAATTATATTGTTACTAATCAATAATTTACACAAAGTCATTCAGATAGAAAAACTAGCATAACAATGTAAATATCTTGCCACTGATTATTTTTAGTTATAAACAATATAAATAACCCCACCAAAAGCCAAAACCAATTTCTTATTATCCCCTCGCAACCAGTGCTAAAAAAATATCCCTCATCGCAAAATAAAAATCTTGCATAATACCTCCCCCCATATCAAACATTCAATCGGACGCCGAAAAATTATCACACGCGGCCAGAAAATGTCCCTTACTGGAATCCGGCCTAATCGGGTAGAATAAACCTATTATAGATTTAGAAAGGCTTAACGATCATGACGCACGGTGTGCCGATAAAACACCTAAACACCTTTGCTATCGATGCTACCGCCCAACAGATCGTCACCGCCCATACCGAAGCGGAGTTAACTGCGGCCTGGCAGACAGCCGAACGGCTATCACAACCCGTACTATTGCTGGGAGGCGGCAGCAATGTCCTATTCCTGGAAAACTTTGCCGGCACGGTGCTGCTAAACCGCATCAAGGGAATCGGCGTCAGCGAAGATAATCGGGCCTGGCACCTGCACGTCGGGGCTGGCCAGGACTGGCATGAACTGGTTTCCTATACTTTGGATCGCGGCATGGCGGGTTTGGAAAATCTGGCCCTGATCCCAGGGCGCGTCGGATCGGCCCCCATACAAAACATCGGTGCCTACGGCGTTGAAGTGGAAACGGTATGTGAATATGTCGACCTGCTCGACCTTAACAGCGGCGACAAAACGCGGCTCTCAAGGGCCGAATGCTGTTTCGGCTACCGGGACAGCGTCTTTAAACACCGCTATCGGGGCGGCTACGCCATTGTGGCTGTAGGCTTCATCCTCAGCAAAACCTGGCAGCCGGTGCTCACCTATGGCGATTTAAGGCGCCTGGACAGCCATACCGCAACCCCCCGCCAGGTTTTCGACACCGTTTGCGCCATGCGCCGCGATAAATTGCCCGATCCGACCGTCACCGGCAATGCGGGCAGCTTCTTTAAAAACCCTTTGGTCAGCGCCGACGCCGCGCAAAACTTGCTTAGGCGATATCCCGATGCGCCGCACTACCCACAGCCCGACGGCGAGGTAAAACTGGCGGCGGGATGGTTGATTGATCAATGCGCTCTGAAAGGATATCGCTCCGGCGGCGCGGCGGTGCATGAAAAACAGGCGTTGGTATTAATCAACCATGGCCATGCCTCGGGACAGGATATCGTCACGCTGGCGCATCATGTCCGCCAACGGGTAGCGGAGCAATTTGACGTCTGGCTGGAGCCGGAGGTGAGGTTTATCGGCGCTGAAGGCGAAGTGGATGCGGTTGGAGCGTTATCATGAAAGACATTACCATCCCTTTGACCCTAATCGGGCTGCTTGCCGACGGGGAATTTCACTCCGGGGAACAGTTCGGTGAAACGCTGGGCATGAGCCGCGCGGCCATTAATAAACATATTCAAACCCTGCGCGAATGGGGCGTGGACGTCTTTACCGTACCCGGCAAAGGGTACCGCCTGTATGCGCCGCTGCAACTACTGGATGAAAAAAAAATCCTGCCCCATCTGCCGGGGAAACATATCACCGTATTGCCGGTGATTGATTCAACCAATCAATATCTGATGGAACGCATAGCCCAATTACAATCAGGGGATGCCTGTGTAGCGGAGTATCAGAACCAGGGTCGCGGCCGGCGCGGCCGCCAATGGATCTCGCCCTTTGGCGCCAATCTTTACCTTTCGCTCTACTGGCGGCTGGAGCAAGGCCCGGCGGCCGCTATCGGCCTGAGCCTGGTCATCGGCATCGTCATGGCCGAAGTGCTCCATAATCTGGGCGCGCGGGACGTCAGGGTAAAATGGCCGAATGACTTATATCTGCATGACCGCAAGCTTGCCGGCATTCTGGTGGAAATCAGCGGCAAGGCGGGGGATGCGGCACATCTGGTAATTGGCATCGGCATTAACCTGGCCATGAGGGAATCACCCGATGCGGTGATTAACCAAGGCTGGATTAATTTGCAGGAAGCCGGCATCGAGATCGACCGTAATATATTGGCCGCCACACTGGTCAATGAACTCAGGCAAGCATTGCCGCTTTTCGAGCAGGACGGGTTCGCCCCGTTCCAGAAACGTTGGCAAATGCTGGATAATTATTATAATCGCCCGGTCAAATTGCTGATTGGCGAACGTGAAATCAAAGGCATCGCGCGCGGCATCAACGCCCAGGGGGCGCTGCTACTGGAACAGGATGGCGAGGTGAAACCCTATCTTGGCGGGGAAATCTCGCTGCGCGGGCTGTGATCCCCGCGCGGGTAAAACTGAACGCGCCATGGTTTTGGCGCGCTATTTTCTTAATCGGATATTGTCAACCGCATGGTTCTCGCTTTTGGTCAGAATAAGGCTCGCGCGTTCGCGGGTTGGCAGAATATTCTGTTGCAGGTTTAATCCATTAATTTCTACCCAGAGCTGGGAGGCAATTTGCACCGCTTCCTGTTCCGGTAACTTGGCATAATTATGGAAATAAGAATTAGGATTAGAAAAAGCGCCCTGACGGAATTTCAGGAAGCGGTTGATATACCAATTCTGTAATAAATCTTCCGGCGCGTCTACATAAATGGAAAAATCGACAAAATCGGAAACAAAAACATGATGCGAGCCGTGTTGATAATCCATCCCGCTCTGCAGCACGTTTAAACCCTCCAGAATCAGAATGTCGGGCTGGGAAATGATTTTATTATCGTCGGGCACAATATCGTAAATCAAGTGGGAATACACCGGCGCCGTGACCTGGCTGGCGCCCGATTTAACCTCGGAAACGAAATTGACCAGATTGCGGATATCGTAGGATTCCGGAAATCCCTTTTTCTTCATCAATTCCCGTTCTTTCAACACGCGGTTGGGATAAAGAAACCCGTCGGTGGTGACCAGCTCAACCGAACGATGCTCGGGCCAGCGGCTCAGCAAAGCCTGCAGCACGCGGGCCGTGGTGCTTTTGCCGACGGCCACGCTGCCGGCGATCCCGATGACATAGGGAATATGCTGACCGTTGGTGCCGAGAAATTGTTCCAGCACCGCCTGGCGCCGCAGGTTTGAACTGATATAGAAATTGATTAAACGCGATAACGGCAGATAAATTTCCGCGACTTCGTCAAGGGAGAGATCTTCATTGATCCCTTTGAGTTTTATGATTTCTTCCTGCGTTAGCGTTAAAGGAACCGTATCACGCAAAGCGGCCCATTGCTTTCGGTTGAACTGAAGATAGGGTGTAGTAAGTGATTGATCACGATTTATCATAAGCTTAGCCAGCCTGTTGCGCAGGTCCAACCGGGGCAGCCGAGCCCACCCGGAACGAAAACAAGCTGCATAGTATAGACAGCTTCGTTAACATCGTAGAGTGTTTTTTCTGCTGAGAGTAGGGATTTGTGACAAGACGGAACCGGGGCCAGGCCGAACCGCCGGCCAATCAGGCGCTGGGCCCCGGCTAAGCGTTGCTAGCTGGCAATGGCGCTTATCTGCTGGTCGACCGCAAAAAGACGTTTGTAATAAATTGCGGTGGAGTGGTAGTACCCGTCCGGGGTGCAGGCATAATCAGGAATTTCACCAAGACACCGATATCCCAGCGCCCGATAAAATGTTTCCGCCGCGGAGCCGGACTGCGTGTCAAGATAGATCAAACCCCGTTGCCGCTCCCGCGCTACGCGCTCCAGGGCGGCGATAAGCGATTTACCGATGCCTTCACGCCTGGCCTGGCTATGCACCAGCAATTTTTGAATTTCGGCGCGATTTTGCCCGTTGGGTTTGCCGCACAAGTCCAATTGAATACTGCCGACGATACCGCGCTCATCGCGGGCTATCCAGAGCAAAAGATGGTCTTTGGCCATGGCGGCCCGCAGACTATGGATATAGCTTTCCGCCTCGTCCCGTGTGAGCGTATTGGTATATCCCACCGATGCGCCATGGGCGACGGCGTCAATC
This sequence comes from Sodalis sp. RH21, assembly GCF_047324175.1. Lineage (NCBI taxonomy): Bacteria > Pseudomonadati > Pseudomonadota > Gammaproteobacteria > Enterobacterales > Bruguierivoracaceae > Sodalis > Sodalis sp. RH21. The sequence goes on from NZ_CP178732.1 coordinate 10,020, forward strand.
AGTAAATCAGCGAGTTCACTGCGGTAGACGGGAAGGGTAGCGGCATTGAGCTGAACGATTTTCATGATGTCATCCTCCGGACTGGGGTATCACAGGAGCTACCCTATATTATTAAGCAATCTCCGTGCCAGGGAAGTATTGACAATGATGGCATCTAATTGATTGATCTGTTGGATGATTAATCGAAAGGTATCGGCAGGCGCGCAATTAAAGTCGGGTACAGGAGAACGGGCGAGCACTCTTTTGGTGCAATGCCGCCCTCATGGCGCGGTAATCCGCGCGGATTTTGCCATCACGCCTGAATAATAATCAAAAATGTGAAACATTTTCAAAATTTGGGCGTTTTCTGAGCGAAAGTGCATTTTACGCAATTTTTTTGTTGCATAGGTCGCCCTCTCTACCTAGAATGCGCTGCACTTGATGCCGGCATAGCTCAGTTGGTAGAGCAACTGACTTGTAATCAGTAGGTCGAGGGTTCGACTCCTTCTGCCGGCACCAAAAAAATCAGGTGGGGTTCCCGAGCGGCCAAAGGGAGCAGACTGTAAATCTGCCGTCACTGACTTCGAAGGTTCGAATCCTTCCCCCACCACCAAATTCGCCGTGGGCAACCAAGGCAATCCCTGACGCAGAGTCAAATCATGCATCAGGGGGAAGGTTGAGAACCTTCGACAAGGTTCGAGTCGAGCAACGCGAGACAACGTCGCTTGCGACGGCCCGAAGGGTGAGGAACGAAGTGACGAATAATCCTTCCCCCACCACCAAATTCGCCGCGGGCAACCAAGGCAATCCCTGACGCAGAGTCAAATCATGCGCCGGGGGGAAGGTTGAGAACCTTCACTAAGGCCCGGAACCAACGAGCCTTTCAACAATCTACAGAAATATCAGGTAGCCGAGTTCCAAGATGCGGGCATCGTATAATGGCTATTACCTCAGCCTTCCAAGCTGATGACGTGGGTTCGATTCCCACTGCCCGCTCCAAATGTGCTGATATAGCTCAGTTGGTAGAGCGCACCCTTGGTAAGGGTGAGGTCGGCAGTTCGAATCTGCCTATCAGCACCACTTCTAGTCTCCCTCCTGATTCACTTTCTGTTAGAAAATAAATTTATCAGGTTTCAGCCTGGTTAATGTGGTGCTACCACCGATTTATTCGTGTCTTAGAGGGACAATCGATGTCTAAAGAAAAGTTTCAACGCACAAAACCACACGTTAACGTCGGTACTATCGGCCACGTTGACCATGGTAAAACGACCCTGACCGCCGCCATCACCACCGTTCTGGCCAAAGCTTACGGCGGCAGCGCCCGTGCTTTCGATCAGATCGACAACGCGCCGGAAGAAAAAGCCCGTGGTATCACCATCAACACGTCACACGTTGAATACGATACCCCCGCTCGCCACTACGCGCACGTAGACTGCCCGGGACACGCCGACTATGTGAAGAACATGATCACCGGCGCCGCCCAGATGGATGGCGCAATCCTGGTGGTTGCCGCAACCGACGGCCCGATGCCGCAAACCCGTGAACACATCCTGCTGGCTCGCCAGGTAGGCGTTCCTTACATCATCGTGTTCATGAACAAATGCGACATGGTTGATGATGAAGAACTGCTGGAACTGGTTGAAATGGAAGTGCGTGAACTTCTGTCCCAGTACGACTTCCCAGGCGACGACACCCCGGTAATCCGTGGTTCAGCGCTGAAAGCACTGGAAGGCGACGAAGCCTGGACGTCTAAAATCATCGAACTGGCCGAAGCCCTGGACAGCTACATCCCGGAACCGGTCCGTGCGATTGACAAACCGTTCCTGCTGCCAATCGAAGACGTATTCTCCATCTCCGGCCGCGGTACGGTCGTGACCGGTCGTGTAGAGCGCGGTGTGGTTAAAGTGGGCGAAGAAGTTGAAATCGTCGGCATCAAAGCCACCATCAAAACCACCTGTACCGGCGTTGAAATGTTCCGCAAACTGCTGGACGAAGGCCGTGCCGGTGAAAACGTGGGCGTGCTGCTGCGCGGCACCAAGCGTGACGACGTAGAGCGTGGCCAGGTACTGGCAAAACCGGGTTCAATCCACCCGCATACCCAGTTCGAATCAGAAGTTTATATTCTGAGCAAAGATGAAGGCGGCCGCCATACTCCGTTCTTCAAAGGCTACCGTCCCCAGTTCTACTTCCGTACCACTGACGTGACCGGTACCATCGAACTGCCGGAAGGCGTGGAAATGGTGATGCCAGGCGACAACATCAAAATGGTTGTCAACCTGATAGCACCGATCGCGATGGACGACGGCCTGCGTTTCGCTATCCGCGAAGGCGGCCGTACCGTTGGCGCCGGCGTGGTTGCCAAGGTTATCGCTTAAGACTGCTGAATTAGTCTTAGAAAGTTATCGAATAACATTTGACGTAGCGCGCAGTAAAAGGGCATCATTTGATGCCTTTTTTCTACGCTGTGACAGAGAACCTATCTCATCAGCGATTTTACGTCATAATCATTGGTGAGATGGGCTCTTCATCAGCGGCGTGAAACTTCGAAGTATTGTTGCTAACAAAGGGCACTCTTCGCTTGGTAGCCTCGCCCTCTGCGGGGCTTAGTTGTTTGTGTGAATCCTACGTGACAGGTTTTTTTATGAGTGCGAATACCGAAGCTCAAGGAAGCGGGCGTAGCCTGGAAGTGGTAAAGTGGATAGCTGTCGCTGTACTGCTGGTGGTTGCGATCGTCGGTAATTATTATTATCGTGATTTTAGCTTGCCGCTGCGAGCGCTGGCTGTCGTGCTGATTATCGCTATCGCTGGCGCCATTGCCTTGTTGACTGTAAAAGGCAAATCGACCGTAGCGTTTGCGCGTGAAGCGCGCACCGAAGTACGTAAAGTGATTTGGCCGACCCGCCAGGAAACGTTACATACCACGTTAATCGTCGCCGCGGTGACCGCCGTGATGTCACTGATTCTGTGGGGACTGGATGGCATTCTGGTCCGTCTGGTATCGTTCATTACTGGCCTGAGGTTCTAAGATGTCCGAAGCTCCTAAAAAACGTTGGTACGTCGTCCAGGCGTTTTCCGGATTTGAAGGTCGCGTATCGCAATCCCTGCGCGAGCATATAAAATTACATGATATGGAAGAGCTGTTTGGCGAAGTCATGGTGCCAACGGAAGAGGTTGTCGAGATTCGCGGCGGCCAGCGCCGCAAGAGCGAGCGCAAATTCTTCCCGGGCTATGTGCTGGTACAAATGGTGATGAATGACGCCAGCTGGCATTTAGTGCGCAGCGTGCCGCGCGTCATGGGTTTCATTGGCGGAACCTCCGATCGTCCGGCGCCTATCAGCGACAAAGAAGTGGATGCGATAATGAATCGCCTCCAGCAGGTTGGCGACAAGCCGCGGCCGAAAACGCTGTTCGAACCCGGCGAATTGGTGCGCGTCAACGACGGCCCGTTTGCCGATTTCAACGGCGTGGTGGAAGAAGTGGACTACGAAAAAAGCCGCCTGAAAGTGTCGGTTTCAATCTTTGGTCGCGCCACTCCTGTGGAACTGGACTTCGGCCAGGTTGAAAAAGGCTGACCGTTCCGCCCATCGATGATTTATAATGCTTGCTCAAGGCGCGAAATTGAACTAGAATTTCGCGCCTTTCGTTTTTATATGCCTGTAGGCATGTAATCGCATTTACACTGGGGAGCCTTAACCGGCGCTATCACCCGCTAGAGGAAATACACATGGCCAAGAAAGTACAAGCCTATGTAAAACTGCAGGTTGCTGCAGGCATGGCGAATCCAAGTCCGCCGGTTGGCCCAGCACTGGGTCAGCAGGGCGTTAACATCATGGAATTCTGTAAAGCCTTCAATGCTAAAACTGAAAGCATTGAAAAAGGTTTGCCAATTCCTGTTGTTATTACCGTTTATTCCGACCGTTCTTTCACCTTCGTTACCAAAACCCCGCCAGCCGCCGTTCTGTTGAAGAAAGCCGCGGGCGTGAAATCAGGTTCTGGTAAACCGAACAAAGACAAAGTCGGTAAAGTAACGCATGCTCAGGTTCGTGAAATCGCGGAAACCAAAGCGGCGGATATGACGGGTGCCGATGTGGAAGCGATGTCTCGCTCCATTGAAGGTACTGCTCGTTCCATGGGCCTGGTAGTGGAGGATTAAGAAATGGCTAAACTGACCAAGCGCATGCGTGTAATCCGCGACAAAGTTGATTCCACTAAGCAATATGACATCAATGAAGCCGTTGCCCTGCTCAAAGAGCTGGCCACCGCCAAATTCGTTGAAAGCATCGATGTTGCCGTAAATCTGGGTATCGACGCGCGTAAATCCGACCAAAACGTTCGTGGTGCCACGGTTCTGCCTAACGGTACCGGTCGTACCGTTCGCGTTGCCGTATTCACCCAGGGCGCTAACGTCGAAGCTGCCAAAGCAGCCGGCGCAGACCTGGTGGGCATGGATGACCTGGCCGATCAGATCAAGAAAGGCGAATTCAACTTTGACGTTGTTATCGCTTCCCCTGATGCAATGCGCGTCGTGGGCCAATTGGGCCAGATCCTCGGGCCGCGCGGCCTGATGCCTAACCCGAAAGTGGGTACCGTAACCCCGAACGTAGCCGAAGCGGTTAAAAACGCCAAAGCCGGTCAGGTCCGTTATCGCAACGACAAAAACGGTATCATCCACACCACCATCGGTAAAGTAGACTTCGATACTGAGAAATTGAAAGAAAACCTGGAATCCTTGCTGGTTGCGCTGAAAAAAGCAAAACCGACTCAGGCCAAGGGCGTGTACATCAAAAAGATCAGTCTTTCTACCACCATGGGTGCTGGTCTGGCTATCGACCAAAGCGGCCTGGCAACGGTTGTTGCTTAATAGCCCTTTACGCGGGCGAAAGATTTGTCTAGAATCTAACGCCCGTTGTTTCGCCATTGGCTGAAGTTTGGCCAGGGCGAACAAATAAAAGATTTTCGGTTGGAGCTTGGCCTTATCCAAGCCTCCGTCCAAGACCGCAGGTGTGTGTCACAGCACTTAATCTTCCTGCGTAGACGGTGACAGAACCTGAATAACATATTCGTTTGCTGGATTCTGCTCACCGTGTTTAGACGCTTACCACCATCTCGGTGATAAGCAGTGAGTCCCGGGTGATTCTCCCCGGCTAAATCCAGGAGCAAAAGCTAATGGCATTAAATCTTCAAGACAAACAAGCGATTGTTGCTGAAGTCAGCGAAGTAGCCAAAGGCGCGCTGTCTGCTGTCGTTGCGGATTCTCGCGGCGTTGCAGTAGGTAAAATGACTGAACTGCGTAAAGCAGGTCGTGAAGCTGGCGTATACATGCGTGTTGTTCGTAACACCTTGCTGCGTCGCGTAGTTGAAGGCACTCCTTTCGAATGCCTGAAAGACACGTTTGTTGGTCCGACCTTAATTGCATTTTCTAACGAACACCCGGGCGCAGCTGCTCGTCTGTTCAAGGCTTTTGCCAAAGACAATGCAAAATTCGAGGTTAAAGCAGCGGCCTTTGAAGGCGAAGTTATCACGGCGGCCAATATCGATCGCCTGGCAACTCTGCCGACTTACGATGAAGCAATCTCACGCCTGATGTCGGCCATGAAAGAAGCCTCTGCAGGCAAATTGGTCCGTACTCTGGCTGCACTGCGCGATCAGAAAGAAGCGGCTTAATCGCCAATTGCTTTCGGTTGTTATTGCGAACGTATAAACACTTTCTGAATTTTAGGAATAATTGTTATGTCTATCACTAAAGAACAAATTCTGGACGCAGTTGCCGAAATGTCTGTAATGGACGTGGTTGAACTGATCTCCATGATGGAAACCAAATTCGGCGTTTCTGCTGCTACAGCTGTTGCTGCTGCTGCCGGCCCGGCTGAAGTTGTTGAAGAAAAAACTGAGTTCGACGTTGTCCTGACCGCTATCGGCGGTAACAAAGTATCCGTTATCAAAGCCGTTCGTAGCGCTACCGGTCTGGGCCTGAAAGAAGCCAAAGACCTGGTTGAATCTGCTCCGGCAACCATGAAAGAAGGCGTGAACAAAGACGACGCCGAAGCTCTGAAGAAAGCTCTGGAAGAAGCTGGTGCTTCTGTTGAGGTTAAGTAAGACCTCCCAGATTGCAGCCTGAATTTAGGCTGATGGCTGGTGACTTTTTGGTCACCAGCCTTTTTGCGCTGTAGGGCGTCAGTGGGGTTTCACACCATTTAGCCACTGATTAGCCTCAATATCTTTCTCTATCGACGACTTAATATACCGCATCCCCTGTAGAACCTCCCTGGTTTAACAAAGTGTGGCGAAATGGTTTAAGAGTGATAGAAACAGGTATTGCGGAAGGGGGTTTTTCTTTCCGAACGTTGCATACCCGATAGATTTCGCATTGCAGGCAGGCGGCAGGCGAGTGAATCCCGAAGAGCTTGCATTAGGTAAGTGATTGGGGTGAGCGAACGTAGCCAACACACGCAATCTGAAAGATGAAGGGTATAAATGGTGTTGCATGACCTGTCCTTCTTGGGCGGACAGAGTGGGTCACTGATCAGCGAGCTGAGGAACCCTATGGTTTACTCCTATACCGAAAAAAAACGCATTCGTAAGGATTTTGGGAAACGTCCCCAAGTGTTGGACATCCCATATCTCCTTTCCATACAGCTTGACTCGTTTCAGAAGTTTATCGAGCAAGATCCGGAAGGGCAGTACGGACTAGAAGCAGCATTCCGTTCTGTGTTCCCCATTCAAAGTTACAGCGGCAATTCGGAACTGCAGTATGTCAGTTACCGTCTGGGCGAGCCTGTATTTGATGTCAAAGAGTGCCAGATTCGTGGAGTAACGTTCTCCGCGCCGCTGCGCGTTAAACTGCGCCTGGTGATTTATGAGCGTGAAGCTCCTGAAGGCACGGTAAAAGACATCAAGGAACAGGAAGTCTACATGGGCGAGATACCGCTCATGACCGATAACGGGACTTTTGTGATCAACGGGACCGAGCGTGTCATCGTATCCCAGTTGCATCGTAGCCCCGGCGTATTCTTTGACAGCGATAAGGGCAAGACGCATTCGTCCGGTAAAGTGCTGTATAACGCACGTATCATCCCTTACCGCGGTTCCTGGCTGGATTTTGAATTCGATCCCAAAGATAACCTATTCGTTCGTATCGACCGTCGGCGTAAGCTGCCCGCAACCATCGTTTTGCGTGCGCTGAATTTCACCACGGCACAGATCCTGGATACGTTCTTTGACAAAGTGGTTTATGAAATCCAAGACAATAAACTGCAAATGGAACTCGTTCCTGAGCGTTTACGTGGTGAAACCGCTTCGTTTGATATTGAATCCAACGGCACCGTCTATGTAGAAAAGGGCCGCCGCATTACCGCGCGCCATATCCGCCTGCTCGAAAAAGACGGCATTGACAAGATTCAGGTACCGGTCGAGTACATCATCGGTAAAGTGGTCGTCAAAGATTACATCGATGAAAATACCGGTGAAATCATTTGTCCGGCCAACATGGAACTGACGTTGGATCTGCTGGCTAAGCTAAGCCAGGCGGGACACAAGCGTATCGAAACGCTGTTTACCAACGATCTGGACCATGGTTCGTACATGTCCGAGACCCTGCGCGTCGATCCGACCAGCGATCGCCTGAGCGCGCTGGTTGAAATCTACCGCATGATGCGTCCCGGCGAGCCGCCGACCCGCGAAGCGGCTGAAAATCTGTTTGAAAACCTGTTCTTCTCCGAAGATCGTTACGATCTGTCAGCCGTGGGACGGATGAAGTTCAACCGTTCGCTGCTGCGTGAAGAGATTGAAGGTTCGGGTATCCTGAGCAAGCTCGACATCATTGAAGTGATGAAGAAACTGATCGATATCCGTAACGGCAAAGGCGAAGTCGATGATATCGACCATCTGGGCAACCGTCGCATTCGCTCCGTGGGCGAAATGGCGGAAAACCAGTTCCGCGTTGGCCTGGTGCGTGTTGAACGTGCGGTAAAAGAACGTCTGTCCCTGGGCGATCTCGATACGTTGATGCCGCAGGACATGATCAATGCCAAGCCTATTTCCGCCGCGGTGAAAGAGTTCTTTGGTTCCAGCCAGCTGTCTCAATTTATGGACCAGAACAACCCGCTGTCGGAAATCACCCATAAGCGCCGTATTTCCGCTTTGGGCCCAGGCGGCTTGACCCGCGAACGCGCCGGCTTTGAAGTCCGTGACGTGCATCCGACCCATTACGGCCGGGTATGTCCAATCGAAACGCCGGAAGGTCCGAACATCGGGTTGATCAACTCCTTGTCCGTTTACGCGCAGACCAACGAATATGGCTTCCTTGAGACGCCGTATCGCCGGGTGCGTGAAAACGTGGTAACCGATGAGATCCATTACCTGTCCGCGATTGAAGAAGGCAACTTCGTTATTGCCCAGGCCAATACCGATCTCGATGATGAAGGCCATTTCATCGACGATCTGATTACGTGCCGCAGCAAAGGCGAATCCAGCCTGTTCACCCGTGACCAGGTGGACTATATGGACGTATCGACCCAGCAGATCGTGTCGGTGGGTGCTTCGTTGATTCCGTTCCTGGAACACGATGACGCCAACCGCGCCCTGATGGGTGCGAACATGCAGCGTCAAGCCGTGCCAACCCTGCGTGCCGATAAGCCGCTGGTGGGTACCGGCATGGAACGTGCGGTGGCAGTTGACTCCGGCGTAACCGCCGTAGCCAAACGCGGCGGCACCATCCAGTACGTCGATGCATCGCGTATCGTGATTAACGTTAACCCCGACGAGATGGTTGCGGGCGAAGCGGGTATCGACATTTACAACCTCACCAAATACACCCGTTCCAACCAGAACACCTGTATCAGCCAGATGCCTTGCGTCTCGCTGGGTGAACCGATTGAACGCGGCGACGTGCTGGCTGACGGCCCGTCCACCGATTTAGGTGAACTGGCCCTGGGCCAGAACATGCGCGTAGCGTTCATGCCGTGGAACGGCTATAACTTCGAAGACTCCATTTTGGTCTCCGAACGCGTGGTGCAGGAAGATCGCTTTACCACCATTCATATCCAGGAATTGGCCTGCGTGTCCCGCGACACCAAGCTGGGGCCTGAAGAGATCACCGCCGACATCCCGAACGTGGGTGAAGCCGCTCTCTCCAAACTGGATGAATCCGGTATCGTTTATATCGGTGCGGAAGTGACCGGTGGCGATATCCTGGTGGGCAAGGTTACGCCGAAAGGCGAAACCCAGCTGACTCCGGAAGAGAAACTGTTGCGCGCCATCTTTGGCGAAAAAGCCTCCGACGTGAAAGACTCGTCGCTGCGCGTGCCTAACGGCGTGTCCGGTACGGTTATCGATGTACAGGTCTTTACCCGCGACGGCGTGGAAAAAGACAAACGCGCGCTGGAAATCGAAGAAATGCAGCTTAAGCAGGTTAAGAAAGACCTGACTGAAGAACTGCAGATTTTTGAAGCCGGCCTGTTTGCCCGTATCCATGACGTGCTGGTTTCCGGCGGCATCGAAGACGAGAAGCTGTCCAAGCTGACCCGTGAGCGTTGGCTGGAACTGGGTCTGAGCGACGAAGACAAACAGAATCAACTGGAACAACTGGCCGAACAGTACGACGAACTGAAGACCGTGTTCGAGAAGAAACTGGAAGCGAAACGCCGCAAGATCACCCAGGGCGACGATCTGGCGCCGGGCGTGCTGAAAATCGTCAAGGTTTACCTGGCGGTCAAACGTCAGATCCAACCGGGCGACAAGATGGCGGGCCGTCATGGTAACAAGGGCGTTATCTCCAAGATCAACCCGATCGAAGATATGCCTTACGATGAAAACGGCGTGCCGGTGGATATCGTACTGAATCCGCTGGGCGTACCGTCGCGTATGAACATCGGCCAGATTCTGGAAACCCATCTGGGCATGGCGGCGAAAGGCATCGGCGACAAGATCAACGCTATGCTCAAACGCCATGAAGATGTGGCCAAGCTGCGCGAATTCATCCAGAAAGCGTATGACTTGGGGGATGATGTCCGCCAGAAGGTGGACCTCAATACCTTTACTGATGACGAAGTGTTCCGTCTGGCTGAAAACCTGAAGAAGGGTATGCCGATCGCAACACCGGTGTTTGACGGCGCCAAGGAAAAAGAGATCAAGGAACTGCTGGAACTGGGCGGCTTGCCTACTTCCGGTCAGATCACCTTGTTTGACGGCCGTACCGGTGAGCAGTTCGAACGTCAGGTAACCGTAGGGTACATGTACATGCTTAAACTCAACCACTTGGTGGATGACAAGATGCATGCGCGTTCTACCGGTTCCTATAGCCTGGTTACCCAGCAGCCGCTGGGTGGTAAGGCGCAGTTCGGTGGTCAACGCTTCGGTGAGATGGAAGTGTGGGCGCTGGAAGCCTATGGGGCGGCGTACACCCTGCAGGAAATGCTGACAGTCAAGTCGGATGATGTTAACGGTCGTACCAAGATGTACAAAAACATCGTGGATGGCAATCATACGATGGAACCAGGTATGCCGGAGTCCTTCAACGTATTGTTGAAAGAAATCCGCTCTCTGGGCATCAACATCGAGCTGGAAGAAGAGTAATTATCCCTGATGGCTTTCAGATTGCAGCCAGAGTGCCTGCGGTTTGACAGATAATGGGGATATCGGCTCGGGTGCGTTCGCACCGGTAATAAGGGCGCCTGAGCGTTTCAGGCGCCTAACAGGTCTAACTCCGACAGGAGCCAATCCGTGAAAGATTTGCTTAAGTTTCTGAAAGCACAAACCAAGACCGAAGAGTTTGATGCGATCAAAATCGCCCTGGCCTCGCCAGATATGATTCGTTCCTGGTCGTTCGGCGAAGTGAAGAAGCCGGAAACCATTAACTACCGTACGTTCAAACCAGAACGTGACGGGCTTTTCTGCGCCCGTATTTTCGGGCCGGTAAAAGATTACGAATGCTTGTGCGGAAAGTACAAGCGTCTTAAACACCGCGGCGTGATTTGTGAAAAATGCGGCGTTGAAGTGACCCAGACCAAAGTGCGTCGTGAACGCATGGGCCATATCGAGCTGGCTTCGCCGACAGCCCATATCTGGTTCCTGAAATCATTGCCGTCCCGTATCGGCCTGCTGCTGGATATGCCGCTGCGTGATATCGAACGCGTGCTGTACTTCGAGTCTTATGTGGTAGTCGAAGGCGGCATGACGAACCTGGAACGTCGCCAGATCCTGACCGAAGAGCAGTATCTGGACGCGTTGGAAGAGTTCGGTGATGAGTTCGACGCCAAAATGGGCGCCGAAGCTATCCAGGCCCTGCTGAAAAACATGGATCTGGAAGCGGAATGCGAAACCCTGCGTGAAGAGTTGCAAGAAACCAACTCTGAAACCAAACGCAAGAAGCTGACCAAACGTATCAAGCTGCTGGAAGCCTTTGTCCAGTCCGGCAATAAGCCGGAATGGATGATCCTGACGGTTCTGCCGGTATTGCCGCCCGATTTGCGTCCGCTGGTACCGCTGGACGGCGGTCGTTTCGCGACCTCCGATCTGAACGATTTGTACCGCCGCGTGATCAACCGCAATAACCGCTTGAAGCGTCTGCTGGATCTGGCTGCGCCGGATATCATCGTACGTAACGAAAAACGTATGCTGCAGGAAGCGGTGGATGCGCTGTTGGATAACGGCCGTCGCGGCCGGGCCATTACCGGCTCCAACAAGCGTCCGCTGAAATCACTGGCCGATATGATCAAAGGCAAGCAGGGTCGCTTCCGTCAGAACCTGCTCGGTAAACGCGTGGACTACTCCGGTCGTTCCGTTATTACCGTAGGTCCGTACCTGCGTCTGCATCAGTGCGGCCTGCCGAAGAAAATGGCGCTTGAACTGTTTAAACCCTTTATCTACGGCAAGCTTGAACTGCGTGGCCTCGCGACCACCATCAAAGCCGCCAAGAAAATGGTTGAACGTGAAGAAGCCGTGGTCTGGGATATCCTGGATGAAGTCATCCGCGAACACCCGGTCCTGCTCAACCGTGCGCCAACCCTGCACCGTTTGGGCATCCAGGCGTTTGAACCCGTACTGATCGAAGGTAAAGCCATCCAGCTGCACCCGCTGGTCTGCGCCGCGTACAACGCCGACTTCGATGGTGACCAGATGGCCGTGCACGTACCGCTGACGCTGGAAGCCCAGTTGGAAGCCCGTGCGCTGATGATGTCCACCAATAACATCCTGTCGCCGGCCAACGGCGAGCCGATTATCGTTCCGTCCCAGGACGTGGTGCTGGGTCTGTATTACATGACCCGCGACCGTGTTAACGGTAAAGGCGAAGGCATGGTATTGACCGGGCCGAAAGAAGCGGAACGCATTTATCGCGGCGGCATTGCCGAGCTGCATGCGCGCGTCAAAGTGCGTATTACCGAGCACGCCAAGAATGAAGAAGGCGAATGGATCGAGAACACGCACATTGTCGACACGACCGTTGGTCGCGCGATTTTGTGGATGATCGTTCCCAAAGGCCTGCCGTTCGCGCTGGTCAACCAGGCGCTGGGTAAAAAAGCCATCTCCAAGATGCTTAATACCTGCTATCGCGTGCTGGGTCTCAAGCCGACCGTTATTTTTGCTGACCAGATCATGTATACCGGTTTTGCCTACGCTGCCCGTTCTGGCTCGTCGGTAGGTATCGATGATATGGTTATCCCGGCCAAGAAAGCGGGGATCATTGAAGAAGCCGAAGCCGAAGTGGCCGAAATCCAGGAGCAGTTCCAGTCTGGCTTGGTGACCGCGGGCGAACGCTACAATAAGGTTATCGATATCTGGGCCGCGGCCAACGAACGTGTTGCCAAGGCGATGATGGATAACCTGTCCACCGAAGCGGTGATTAACCGTGACGGCGTGGAAGAGCGCCAGGTGTCCTTCAACAGCATCTTTATGATGGCCGACTCCGGCGCCCGTGGTTCCGCCGCGCAGATTCGCCAGTTGGCGGGTATGCGTGGTCTGATGGCGAAGCCGGATGGTTCCATCATCGAAACGCCGATCACCGCGAACTTCCGTGAAGGGCTGAACGTACTCCAGTACTTCATTTCCACCCATGGTGCTCGTAAAGGCTTGGCGGATACCGCGTTGAAGACCGCTAACTCCGGTTATCTGACCCGTCGTCTGGTTGACGTGGCGCAGGATCTGGTGGTTACCGAAGACGACTGCGGCACCCATGCCGGCGTGACCATGACCCCGGTTATCGAGGGTGGTGATGTTAAAGAACCGCTGCGTGAGCGCGTACTGGGCCGTGTCACGGCTGAAGACGTCCTCAAGCCGGGCACGGCTGACATCCTGGTTGAGCGCAATACGCTGCTGAACGAACAATGGTGTGACATCCTGGAAGAAAATTCCGTGGATATCATCAAAGTCCGTTCGGTTGTAACCTGCGAAACCGACTTCGGCGTCTGTGCGAACTGCTACGGCCGCGATCTGGCCCGTGGGCATCTGGTCAATAAAGGTGAGGCTATCGGGGTTATCGCCGCGCAGTCCATCGGCGAACCCGGTACCCAGCTGACCATGCGTACGTTCCATATCGGTGGCGCCGCCTCGCGTAACGCCGCCGAATCCAGCATTCAGGTGAAAAACAAGGGTACCATCCGTTTGAACAACGCCAAGTTTGTTGTCAACGGTGCCGGTAAACTGGTTATCACTTCGCGTAATACCGAACTGAAGCTGATCGACGAATTCGGTCGTACCAAAGAAAGCTACAAGGTGCCTTACGGTGCGGTGATGGCCAAGGGCGATGGTTCGGAAGTGGTCGGCGGCGAAACGGTTGCCAACTGGGACCCGCATACCATGCCGGTTATCACTGAAGTGAGCGGTTTCATGCGCTTCACCGATATGATTGACGGCCAGACCATTACCCGCCAGACCGATGAATTAACCGGTTTGTCTTCCATCGTGGTCTTGGATACGGCTGAACGTACCGGCGGCGGTAAAGATCTGCGTCCGGCACTGAAAATCGTTGATGCCAACGGCAATGACGTCCTGATTCCGGGCACCGATATGCCGGCGCAGTACTTCCTGCCGGGTAAAACCATTGTCCAGTTGGAAGATGGTTTGAAAATCACCGGTGGTGATACCCTGGCGCGTTTGCCGCAGGAATCAAGCGGTACCAAGGATATTACCGGTGGTCTGCCGCGCGTTGCCGACTTGTTCGAAGCGCGTCGTCCGAAAGAACCGGCTATCCTGGCGGAAGTCAGCGGTATCGTTTCCTTCGGTAAAGAAACCAAAGGCAAACGTCGTCTGGTTATTTCCCCGATCGACGGTAGCGATGCCTACGAAGAGATGATTCCGAAATGGCGCCAGCTCAACGTGTTCGAAGGCGAACGTGTGGAACGTGGTGATGTGATCTCCGACGGACCGGAATCGCCGCATGACATTCTGCGCCTGCGTGGCGTACATGCCGTGACCCGCTATATCGTCAACGAAGTCCAGGACGTTTACCGTCTGCAGGGCGTTAAGATCAACGATAAACACATCGAGGTTATCGTTCGTCAGATGCTGCGTAAAGCAACCATCGTTAGCGCCGGCGGTACGGACTTCCTGGAAGGCGAGCAGGCTGAATACTCTCGCGTCAAGATTGCCAACCGCCAGCTGGATGCGGACGGCAAGATTGAAATGACCTTCAGCCGCGATCTGCTGGGTATCACCAAAGCGTCGTTGGCCACGGAGTCCTTTATTTCCGCGGCTTCGTTCCAGGAAACGACGCGCGTGCTTACCGAAGCCGCCGTTGCCGGGAAACGCGATGAACTGCGCGGCCTGAAAGAGAATGTCATCGTAGGCCGACTGATCCCTGCCGGGACCGGGTATGCCTACCATCAGGATCGTGCACGCCGTCGCGCGCTGGGCGAAGTGCCGGTAGTGCCGTCGGTTACCGCCGATGAAGCATCCGCCAACATGGCGGAGTTGCTGAATGCCGGATTGGGTGGCAATAACGATAAATAATCGTTATTACACGCTGTATGGCTAACAAGCCGCCCTCAGGGGCGGCTTTTTTTATAGTGAATATAGGAAACATAGATCATAGTTAATTACTATATATAATCTTATGTGTTTTAATTTAAATTTGAATAATTTGAAATATGATTATTCATCATGAAGTCATCATGTTTATCATGTGGATATAGCTCAATCTAGTATAAGTGTATCTGGCTACATTAATTCGTTGCCATATTGTTTTATTATTATGAGATTGAGCTTATGTATATTAAACCCAGGACATCGGTGGGTGAACATCTTACGCAAAAAATGCAGGATCGTTATTCTTGCCGGCGCTGGCGATTCACCGGCTGGTTAACCATTGCCGTTCAACTGGCGCTGCCGCTCAGCGTCTCGTTTACGCCGGCGTTGGCCGCAGTAGATAAACAAAATTCAATACCAACCACGCCTTATGTTTTAGGCCAGGGCGAAACCCCATCTTTCGTGGCTAACAAGCATAATCTGACTCTGGATGAATTACAAAAACTAAATGTTTTCCGTAGCTTTAAACGGCCTTTTGCCTCATTAAGCACCGGGGACGAGATCGATATACCGCAGCGTCATTCCCCATTTTCCATCGATCGAATTAATAATATGCCATCGATTGTAACAGAAGATCGGCTGTCAAGCGCTGCGGGAACCGCTGGGTCATTATTATCTTCAGCCAGTAGCGGTGAGGCTGCGGCGACCATGGCGCGTTCGGCGGTGGCTGGCGAAGCCAATAAATCCGTCGAGCAGTGGTTAAGTCAGTACGGCACTGCGCGGGTCCAGTTGAATCTTGATGAAAAGATGAATCTGGATAAGAGCTCGGCGGATGTGTTGGTTCCGCTGGCGGAAAAACAAAATTCATTGATATTTACCCAATTGGGAATACATAACAATGATAGCCGTAATACCGTAAATATAGGTGTTGGCGGCCGTGTTATATATAATGATTGGATGTATGGTGTCAATACCTTTTACGATTACGACATCACGGGGCAAAATCGCCGACTGGGGGTAGGTACCGAAGCCTGGACCGATTACTTAAAACTTTCCGCCAATGGTTATTTAGGCCTTACCGATTGGCATCAGTCGCGAGATTTCGCCGATTATAATGAACGACCGGCTAACGGATATGACATGCGCGCCGAAGCCTATTTGCCGGCGTATCCGCAATTGGGCGGAAAGCTGATGTTTGAACAGTACCGCGGTGATGAGGTGGCCCTGTTCGGTAAAAATAATCGTCAAAAAGATCCTTATGCCCTGACGGTCGGACTTAGTTATACCCCGATTCCGTTAGTGACGCTGGGCGCCGATTATCGGTCGGGCAGGAGCGGGCAGAACGACAGCAATATCGGCCTGCAATTTAATTACCGTCTGGGCGAACCCTGGCAGTCTCAAATCGACCCCTCCGCAGTGGCCGGGTCCCGTACTTTGGCGGGCAGCCGTTATGATCTGGTGGAACGTAATAATAATATCGTGCTGGATTACCAGAAACAGCAGCAGGTGCGCCTGTCGTTGCCGGAGGCGATAAGCGGTGAGGCAGGCAGCACCACCACCGTCACCGCGCAAGTTACCGCCACCCAGGGATTAAAAAACATCGATTGGGACAGTAGCGCGCTGGCTGCGGCCGGGGGGGCGTTGACCCAGACATCCGCCACCACGGTTGCCCTTACATTACCGCCGTACCGGACTGGCAATAATGTCCATCTATTAAGCGCGGTGGCCTATGATGCAAACGGCAATGCTTCCGAGCGCGCCGTCACGTATATTACGGTACAAGCCCAGGAGGCGAGCGTTGTTTATTCACAAACTACGGCAACGCCTAACGTGCTGTTTGCCGATGGCGTTTCAACCAGCCAAATCGTGGTCAATTTACGCGATGGCGATAATCGTCCGATAGCCGGGCAGGCGGCGCAGTTGAGCCTGGCATTGGAATTCAGCACCGGCACGGCACCCGCTGATTCAACGCGGGGTCGTCAAACCCAGGTACAACTTGGCGAGGTTACTGAAGGCGCTGCCGGTGAATATTCTGTTACGCTGACGGCGGGTACCCGGTTAGGGGACGCGCGGATCGCACCCGTTATTAACGGGCTGGGGCTGGACACGGTACATGTCGCGTTAGTCGCGAGCGGCCTGGATGCAACGCAATCCGGCTTTGCTGCCACCCCCACGACGATTATAGCCGATGATATACAGGCCTCCACCTTGATCTTCAGCGCCAAGGATGCCAACGGCAACGCCGTCAGCGGACTGGATGTGGCATTTGAGGTGAGCAACGTGACCGGCACCACGGTAAGTGATGTGACCGAAACCAACGGCAGCTACAGTGCCACATTAACAGGTGCTACCTCAGGAACGGCGAGCGTGAAGCCGATGATAAACGGTACTGCGATAGGGTCGTTAAGCGCGGCTATCGAGTTGAACCCCGGTTCGATCGATAGTGTGCAATCTACTCTGACGGCAGAACCGAGCGCTATCGTGGCGAATGGTTCGGATAAAACAACATTGAGGTTTACCGCCAAAGATAGCTATGGCAACGCTATTAGCGGGCTAAATGTCGCTTTCGACGTTAGTGGAGTAACCGATACCATTATAAACAGTGCCATCGCCGAACCCGAAGGTGTCTATAGCGCTAAGTTAACCGGGACTACCACCGGTGTGGCAACCGTGGTGCCAAAGGTAGATGGCGTGGTGGTTCCCGGACTCAACGTTGAGCTAACCCTTAGTGCTCCAGCGGCGTTAACGGGTATTTCAGTGAATGGCGCAAACTTCGATATCAATAGCGGTTTCCCAAAAATGGCGTTCGAAGGCGCTACGTTCCAATTACAAGCTAACGGGAGTGTGGCTAATAATAATAAATTTAATTGGTCGTCAGACAATAAAGCGGTTGATGTAGACCAAAACGGCAACATCACTATTAATGATGCAACATCGTCTAACGTAACGATTGAATTATCTGATAAAGTTAACCAATTTAATACAACAAAATTTTCTTTTAAATTAAATGAATGGTTTATTAATAATGGTTCTACTAGAGTTAAAGTACCGGAAGCTGACGCGTGGTGTGCCGCGCAGGGAAATGGCTATAGTACCCCTATTAATACTCAAATAACCATTGATTTCGCCAATCGTAATGCTGCGGGAGGGCTGATCGATGCTTGGGGACGTATGGGCAACTATAGCTCGGGATGGACTAACAATTATTATTGGTTGACCAATATTAATGCTAATGGAAATCGTGCGCCGATCAGCTTTAATTATGGTTGGATGTTAATAAATGAGTCGGAGCATTCCGAGCATTTTACTACATGCGTAAGGAAACTGTAAGTGCAGGCCGGCCCCGTCTTGATGGCCGGGCCGGCGTCATTCCAACGCCACTTTACCTATATATTGCGCAAGACTCAGGTTCGTTAGGGATGCTGATATGTATTCAATAATATAATATTGACCGCGGGCATTGCGTTTGAGTTTTGCCCGCGGTCTGGCAGGCTACTTCACTGGACGGATTGGAGAAGCCTGCGGTCCACCGCTATTCGCATAGACTGCCGGAAGAGGAAACCCGGCCTAAATAACCATCCCAATCCTTCCACACCGGTTGCAGCCCTGCCCGTAACAGCATTTGCGCCACCTCCTGTGGCGAACGATTATCATGGGGTTCAAATTGCTCCAGTTCAGGCGTCCCGCCGGCGTAGCCACCCGGTTGGGTTTTTGACCCCGCGCTGACGCTGTTAACCATAATCGGCACCGCGTTATCCCTGAAGAAGGGCGATTCCCGGGTTGATAACGACAGCTCCACATCCGGGGCCAGTAGCCGGAACGCGCACATCACCTGCAGCAACTGCGACTCATTCATTAACGAGGCCGGCGTAATGCCGCCGGCGCAGGGGCGCAGCCGTGGGAACGAGAGGGAATAGCGGCTTTGCCAGTAGGTTTTTTGCAGATAGAGCAAATGTTCCGCCACCATATAACAGTCGGTGCGCCAGTTATCGGACAGGCCAATCAGCGCGCCCAGGCCGATCTTATCGATGCCGGCGCGCGCCAGGCGGTCAGGGGTTGCGAGCCGCCAGAAAAAATCCATTTTCTGGCCGCGCAAATGATGCCGGTGATAGGTCGCCTCATGATAGGTCTCCTGGTACACCATGACGCCGTCCAGGCCGAGAGTTTTCAGTTCGGCATAATCCTGCTGGGATAACGGCTGGACTTCCATCATCAACGAACTGAAATAGCTGCGGATCAGCGGCACATACCGGCGAAAGTAATCCATGCCGACTTTGGTCTTATGCTCGCCGGTGACCAGCAGCAGGTTATCAAATCCTTTGGCCTTGATGGCCTCGCACTCGTTGATGATTTCCCGTTCATCCAGCGTTTTGCGCTTGAGGCGATTGCTCATGGAAAAACCGCAGTAGGTACAATCGTTGGCGCACAGATTGGAGAGATAAAGCGGTAAATAAAACCCGACGACATTGCCGAAACGCTGCCGGGTCAACTGTTGCGCCCGCTGCGCCAGGGGTTCGATATAGGGCAGGGCCGCCGGTGACAGCAGCGCCATAAAGTCCTGCCGGCTTAACCGGTCGGCGTTAAGCGCCCGTTCGACGTCCCCAGGCGTTTTGGCATTGATTTGTAAACCGGCGTCGTCCCAATCCAATTGGCGCCAACGGGTTTCGAATGTTTCCATCAGGCCGCTCCTTCCGTTTGCCGTAAAAAGCCGGTTAACGGGCTAGTGGCGCTGGCATCCGGCCGGGACGCCGCCAAACCGGCCTGACGGCCCAGCTCGCCGGCTTCCAGCGCTAATTTGAATGCGCGGGCCATGGCCACCGGGTCGCGCGCCACGGCGATGGCGGTATTGACCAGTACGGCATCGGCGCCCATTTCCAGCGCGTCAAGCGCCTGGCTGGGGGCCCCGATGCCGGCATCCACCACCACGGGCACTCCCGCCTGCTCGATGATAATGCGCAGGAAGTCGCGGGTGAGCAGCCCCTGATTGGAGCCGATGGGCGACCCCAGGGGCATCACGGCGGAGCAGCCGGCCTCTTCCAGGCGACGGCAGAGCACCGGGTCCGCGCTGCAATAAGGCAGTACTACAAATCCTTCCCGCACCAGTTGTTCCGCCGCTTTCAGCGTTTCGACGGCATCGGGCAGCAGGTATTTCATATCGGGATGGATTTCCAGTTTTATCCAATGGGTGCCCAGGGCTTCCCTGGCCAGCCGGGCGGCAAATATCGCTTCCTCGGCGGTTTTGGCGCCGGAGGTATTGGGCAATAATTTTACCCCGGCCTGGAGCAGGGCGGGCAGAATGGCATCGGTGCCGTTGCGCAGATCGACCCGGCGCATCGCCATGGTCACTAGCTGGCTGCCCGAGGCGGCAATGGCCTGGAGCATTAATTCAGACGTGGCAAATTTACCGGTGCCGGTAAACAACCGGGATGTAAAGAGAGTATCGGCAATTTTCAACATAATCAGCCTCCGGCTATCGCCTGGAAAAGTAAAATATCATCGCCTTCGTTCACCTGATACTGCGCCCATTGGCTGCGTGGAATGATGGTTTGATTGACCGCCAGCGCGGCGCCCTGGTGCGGATGGCCCAGCTGCGCCAGCATATCCAGCAAGGTCGGCGCGTCATCAAGCTCGACGGGCAAATCGTTTACCGTAATGTTCATCGCGCCGCTCCTTCCCTGCACGGGGCAGGAGCGCAAACCGGGCAATCAGCGGCTCGGCTCAGCCGTACTGTGTGCCAATCCATTGATTTACCATCGAATAGACGCAGTTGTCCGTTAAGGGTGGATGTCATGCCGCACAGGATTTTTATCGCTTCCAGCGCCTGCAAGGTTCCCATTATTCCGACCACCGGGCCCAGTACCCCGGCGGTGCGGCAATTACGCCGGGGTTCGACGGCATCGGGAAACAGGCAGGCATAACATCCGTGGCGGTAGGGAGGCTGCAGTACCAACATCTGGCCGCTGAAGCCGACCGCGCTGGCGCTGATCAGGCTTTTTTGCTGGTGGATGCAGGCGGCGTTGATCTCGTGGCGGGTCTGCATGTTATCGCTGCAATCCAAGACCAAATCGGCCTGCGCCACCGCGTGTTTCAATGTTTCGCCCTCCAGGCGCTGCTGGAGAGGGATGTATTCGCCAAGGGGATTGAGCGCCTGGAGTTGGCGCTGCGCCAGCAAGGCTTTCGGCTGGGCGACATCGCCGCTGCGATATAAAATCTGACGCTGCATATTGCTCAGGTCGAGGTTATCATCGTCGGCCAGCAGCAACCGGCCCACCCCGGCCGCCGCCAGGTATAGCGCCGCCGGCGACCCCAGCCCGCCGAGGCCGGCCAGCAACACGGTGGCGTCAGCCAGTCGCTCCTGCCCTTGCGGGCCAACCTCCTCCAGCAACAATTGGCGGCTATAGCGTAAAAAAGCGCGATCGTTAAGCATTTTCCGCCTCCGCACCTTCGATTTTCTGCAACAACGCGGCGGTGGCCAGCCGCCAGTCATTGGCTTTGGTGATGGCGCTCACCACCGCCACGCCGCCGACGCCGCAGCGCAGCACGTCATCGACTTCGTCGATACCGATACCGCCGATGGCCACGGTTGAAACGCCCCGTAGGCCGGCCACCAGCCGCGCTAAATCGGCCAGGCCCTGCGGCTGCGACGGCATGATTTTGGTCTGGGTCGGGAAAATATGGCCGAGGGCGATATAGGACGGCCGCAGCGTCCGCGCCCGCGCCAGTTCGCGGTCATCATGGGTGGATAGGCCCAGCCTCAAGCCGGCGCGCTGGATGGCCGCCAAATCCGCCGTATCCAGATCTTCCTGCCCCAGATGCACGCCATAGGCGCCGTGTTTAATGGCCAGCCGCCAATAATCATTAATAAAAATCCGCGCCTGATACTGGCGGCCGAGCAGGATTGCGGCTTCGATATCCGGCTCGACCACGCTCTCCGGCTGGTCTTTAATGCGCAATTGCAAGGTGCGCACCCCGGCGTCGAGCAGGCGGACGATCCATACCAGGGAATCCACCACCGGGTAGAGTCCAAGCCGTGGGAGGGTGGGAGCAAACGGCGCGTCGGGAACAATCATTTCGCCACCCCCGTATCTGCGGGCGATAAATACAGCTCGCCGCCGCGGGCGCGGAATTCGGACGACATGGCTTCCATACCGTTTTGCTGAATTTCTATCGCCTGGGCGGCGGCATAATCCCTGACTTCCTGGGAAATTTTCATCGAACAGAATTTAGGCCCGCACATGGAGCAGAAGTGGGCCACTTTGCCGGACTCCTGGGGCAGGGTTTCATCGTGGTAAGCGCGGGCCGTGGCGGGGTCGAGGGCCAGGTTGAATTGATCTTCCCAACGGAATTCAAAGCGCGCCTTGGACATGGCGTTATCGCGGATTTGAGCGCCGGGATGGCCTTTGGCCAGATCCGCGGCATGGGCGGCGATTTTATACGCGATCAGACCCTGTTTCACATCCTCTTTATTGGGCAGCCCCAAATGTTCCTTGGGCGTGACATAACACAGCATGGCGCAGCCGAACCAGCCAATCATGGCTGCGCCGATACCGGAGGTAAAGTGATCGTAACCCGGGGCGATATCGGTGGTCAGCGGCCCCAGCGTGTAAAACGGCGCTTCGTGGCAATGCTCCAATTGCTCGGTCATATTGCGCCGGATCATATGCATCGGTACGTGGCCGGGGCCTTCGATCATCACCTGCACGTCATACTCCCAGGCGATCTTGGTCAGTTCGCCCAGGGTATACAGTTCGGCAAACTGCGCTTCATCGTTGGCATCCTGTATGGAACCGGGACGCAGGCCGTCGCCCAGCGATAGGGATACGTCATAGGCGGCGCAAATTGCGCAAATTTCCCGGAAATGCTCATATAAAAAGCTCTCCCGATGATGGGACAGGCACCACTTGGCCATAATGGAACCGCCGCGGGAAACAATGCCGGTCAGGCGTTTGGCGGTCATCGGCACGTAACGCAGCAGTACCCCGGCGTGGATGGTAAAGTAGTCCACCCCTTGTTCCGCCTGTTCGAGCAGAGTGTCGCGAAAACACTCCCAATCCAGGTCTTCCGCCACGCCGTTGACCTTTTCCAACGCCTGGTAGATCGGCACGGTACCGATAGGCACCGGGCTATTGCGTAAAATCCACTCGCGGGTTTCATGGATATACCGGCCGGTGGAGAGATCCATCACCGTATCGGCGCCCCAGCGGGTGGACCACACCAGTTTTTCCACCTCTTGCTCAATGGATGAACTGACCGCCGAGTTGCCGATATTGGCATTGACCTTCACCAGAAAATTACGCCCGATAATCATCGGCTCCGATTCGGGATGATTAATGTTGGCGGGGATGATGGCGCGCCCTTCGGCTACTTCGCTCCGTACGAATTCCGCAGTGATATCGGCCGGTAAATGCGCGCCGAAGCTTTGCCCGGCATGCTGTTGCAGCAATACATCGCCACGGATGCGCTCCCGGCCCATATTTTCCCGCAGGGCGATAAATTCCATCTCAGGGGTGATGATGCCGGCGCGGGCATAATGCATTTGCGTCACACAGCTACCGGCTTTGGCGCGCCGCGGCGTATGGTTGGGAGCAAAACGCACGTCGTTCAGCCCGTCGTCTGCGCGGCGCTCCCCGGTATAGCGCGAGCTTAAACTGCTCAAGGGTTCGCTATCCTGGCGTTGTTCAATCCATGCCGAGCGCAGGCGATTGAGCCCGGCGCGCACATCGATGTCTACCTGCGGATCGCCGTAGGGGCCGGCGGTATCGTAGACCGGTACCGGCTCGTTGGCTTCATAACGTTGATCGGTTTTATCTCCGCCGATCGGGGTGGGGCTAAGTTGGATCTCGCGCATCGGCACCCGGATATCGGCGCGGGTGCCCTGCAAATAAATACGGCGTGAACTGGGGAACGCCTCGCCTTGCAGGTTATCGATAAATTCCTGCGCCTGGGCGCGCTGCTCGCGGCGGGAAGGGGAGAGATTGGGTGACGACATAGCAATTCCTTAAAATAAACCTCAGGGAAAATTGCTTGTCTGGAGCGCTACGGGAGTAATAAAACGGTGCTGGTGAACCGCTCAAAAAACAAACGGCTAACAGCAATGGATTACTCTTGTTCCCTTCGCGGGCATTAACCCGATCAGGTTCCGCGGATCCCGAATTAACGGTCTCAGCCTGGCGTAATGTACGCGCTAGGCACTCCGACAAGATATATACAGGCTCCGATATGGGGCCAGGGACAACACATCAACTACAATTCATCAACTACGACACATCAACGACAACTCAATATAAACCTTCAAGGGCCGATTAGGCCAGACGTGAAATGTCCGGATTATTCGCGGCCGGCGCAGCGGTAAAATATTCCGCTTTGTATTCCAAGGCTTGCTGGATCAATTTGTCTTCCAGCGCAAAACGGGTAGCCAGGGCTTCGCCGACGCCGGACAGCGCTTGCTGAAATTCCATATAGTTATCATGATCAATGGCCGTTTCCAGCTGGCTGTCATAAAATGACATAATCTGCGTGGTGTTTTCCTGCAACGCCGGATAGAGCTGGGTGCTGATAACACTTTTGGTATCGCTGTTGTCGTTCGAATTCTGGACAATCCGATCGTAAATATGGAAATGGCCGGCGGAAAGGTAGTCCACCAGTTTGTGGCAGAAGTCATCCAGCGCGTCTTCGTCCAGGGGAGTATGCTTTTCTTTATTGGGTTTAAGACCAATCAAATGGTAATACGCCACCAGTAATCCTCTCCGGGCCAGTATCCACTGGTCGATAAGTTCATTACTGCCGCCAACGCGTTGAGCCAGAATGTCCAGCTGGTTGAGCATGATTGACTCCGTCGTAATACGCCGTAATAAAAGTAACGCTGCGTTACTTATTAATAAAAGATAAATTCTAGATTGCCAGCGAATACGAGGTAGTGCAACTAAAATGGAACAACAACTCAGTGGTAGCGAAAACGGCTGGTGGATAGTCAGCCATGAAGGCAAATTGTGGCTGCCCAAAGGGGAACTGCCGTTTGGCCTGGCATCGGCCTGGTCGCTGCAAGGCTTGCAAGCGGCGCCGATCGGGGAATGGGAAGGCGCGCCCGCCTGGTTGATCCGCCAGACCATGCCGCAAGATATGGGTTCGGTCAGGCAGATTATCGATGGGGACGCCGGCCTGTTCCAATTGGCCGGCAGGGGCGTTCAATTGGCGGAATTTTACCGCGCCCACCACTATTGCGGCTACTGCGGCCATATCACGCGCAGCAGTAAAAAGGAGTGGGCCTGTTTATGCGATCATTGCCGTGAACGCTATTATCCGCAGATCGCCCCCTGCATTATCGTGGCGATCCGCCGCGGCGACGATATCCTGCTGGCCCAGCATACCCGCCACCGCGGCGGTATCTATACGGTGCTCGCGGGCTTTGTCGAGGTCGGCGAAACCCTGGAGCAGACCGTGGCCCGCGAAGTCATGGAAGAGACGCGTATCAAAGTGAAAAATGTCCGTTATGTGACATCGCAGCCCTGGCCTTTCCCCCACTCGCTGATGATGGCCTTTATGGCGGAATATGCCGGCGGCGACATCACTCCCGATCGCAATGAAATCCTGGACGCCGGCTGGTTCCGCTACGATGCGTTGCCGCTGCTGCCCCCGCCGGGCACCGTGGCCCGCCGTTTAATTGAAGATACCGTCGCACTTTGCCGGGCCGATCGGGAAAATGACGACCCGCATGCTACAATCCATCCATAACTGCAAGCCATTCATAACTGCAAGGGAACCCTGGATGAATGCGTTGAAAAACGATCGTTATTTGCGCGCCCTGATGCGCCAGCCGGTTGATGTGACTCCCGTATGGATGATGCGCCAGGCCGGGCGCTACCTGCCGGAATACAAAGCGACCCGCGCCCAGGCCGGGGATTTTATGTCGCTGTGCAAAAACGCCGAGTTGGCCTGCGAGGTGACTTTGCAGCCGCTGCGCCGCTTTGCGCTGGACGCCGCGATACTTTTTTCAGACATTCTGACGGTTCCCGACGCCATGGGCCTGGGACTGTACTTTGAGCAGGGCGAGGGGCCGCGTTTTGAGCGCCCGATCGCCTGCAGGGCCGACGTAGTGCGACTACCGGTACCCGACCCCGAGTTGGAACTGGGTTATGTGATGAACGCGGTGCGCACCATACGCCAAAATCTGCGGGGGGAGGTGCCGTTAATCGGTTTTTCCGGCAGCCCCTGGACCCTGGCGACCTACATGGTTGAAGGCGGCAGTACCAAGGTCTTCACCAAAATCAAACACCTGATGTATACCGACCCGGATACGCTGCATCTGTTGCTGGATAAGCTGGCGGACAGCGTAACGCTCTACCTGAACGGGCAAATCCGCGCCGGCGCGCAGGCGGTGATGATTTTTGATACCTGGGGCGGCGTACTGACCGGTGACGCCTACCGCGAGTTCTCCCTGGATCATATGCAAAAAATCATAGATGGCCTGCAGCGGGAAAATGAAGGGCGCAGGGTGCCGGTAACCCTGTTCACCAAAGGCGGCGGCCAGTGGCTTGAGGCCATGGCGCAAACCGGCTGCGACGCGCTGGGCCTGGACTGGAGCACCGATATCCGTGATGCCCGCCGCCGCGTGGGCGGTAAAGTCGCCCTGCAGGGCAATATGGACCCTTCGGTATTGTATGCTCCGCCGCCGCGTATTGAGCAGGAAGTGGCGGCTATTTTGTCCGGCTTCGGTCATGGGGAAGGGCACGTCTGCAATTTGGGACACGGCATCCATCAAGATGTGCCGCCTGAAAACGCAGGTATTTTTGTCGACGCGGTGCACCGGTTGTCGCGTCCCTACCACCAATAGGAGGTATGGGTTATGGATATGGCAGAACTTCGCGCCGAGCAAATTGCTACCGCCGGTAATGTTATCCGCCATGATGCTTTTGATTTCAGCACGCCCGCTATTATCGCCGGGGCGGATGTGGGTTTTGAGCAAGGCGGTGACGTGACCCGGGCGGCGATCGCGCTGTTGCGTTTCCCGACGCTTGAATTGATCGAATACCGGATTGCCCGCATTAAAACCACCATGCCCTATATTCCCGGTTTTCTGTCGTTCCGGGAATATCCGGCGCTGCTGGCCGCGTGGGATCAATTGTCCCAAAAGCCCGATCTGCTGTTTGTCGACGGACACGGCATCTCCCACCCTCGCCGCCTGGGCGTCGCCAGTCATTTCGGCCTGCTGATCGACCAGCCTACCATCGGCGTGGCCAAACGCCGCCTGTGCGGCCGTTTTGAACCGTTAAGCGACGCAGCGGGCGCCAAAGCGCCGCTGATGGATAAAGGAGAGCAGCTTGCCTGGGTATGGCGCAGCAAGCTGCGCTGTAATCCGCTGTTTATCTCAACGGGGCATCGGGTCGGTATGGATAGCGCCTTATATTGGGTGCAGCAGTGCATGCGCGGTTACCGTTTGCCGGAGCCTACCCGCTGGGCGGATGCGGTGGCGTCCAATCGCACCGCGTTTCAGCGCTGGGAACAGGGGCGCAATGAACCGGACTTTTTCGCCCCAGAATAGGGGAACCGGTTAAATTCAGGTACACTGCGGCGCAGATTAAGAGTAATGAGATAGCGCGATGTTACGTAACCCGATACATTTACGTCTGGAAAAGCAGGAAGCCTGGCAGCACGTCGTCTTTATGGCTTCGCTGTGCGAACGGATGTACCCTAATTATCAGATGTTCTGTTTGCAGACCGGCTTTGGCGACCCGGCTATTTACCGGCGGATTCTCGACCTGGTCTGGGAGACACAGGTAGTTAAAGATGCTAAGGTCAATTTTGATTTACAATTAGAAAAGCTGGAAGAATGCATCCCCGCCGCGGATGATTACGATTTTTATGGCGTTTACCCGGCGATCGATGCCTGTGTTGCCCTAAGTGAACTATTGCACTCCCGGCTGAGCGGTGAAACGCTGGAGCATGTTATCACCGTCAGCGAGACGTCAATTCGCACCGTCGCCATGTTGGAAATGACAGAGGCGGAGCGGGAAATGACCGAAGAAGAGCTCAATGTGCTACCCTCAATCGAGCAGGAATGGGATATCCAATGGGAGATTTTTCGCCTGTTGGCCGATTGTGAAAGGCGCGACATAGAATTGATAAAAGGCCTGCGCGCAGACTTGCGTGAGGCCGGAATTAGCAATATTGGGATAAATTTACAGCAATAAGGCAATAAAACGTGATTTAAGACCTGTTTTGCCATGTCTTAATACTTCACATCTGCACCCCGTCTGGTCTACATTTGGGGGGGCATAAAAAAAGTGGCTATCGGTGCGTGTTTGCAGGAGGGTGCCATATTTCGGCATCCCCGTCGTACCCGATGCTTAGCAAGCGATAAACACACTGTAAGGATAACATATGAACAAGACTCAACTGATTGATGTAATTGCTGATAAGGCCGATCTTTCGAAGGCGCAGGCGAAGTCGGCTCTGGAATCTACTTTGGCAGCAATTACCGAGTCTCTTAAAGAGGGTGATGCAGTACAATTAGTTGGTTTCGGTACTTTTAAAATTAATCATCGTAACGAACGCACTGGCCGTAATCCTCAGACCGGTAAAGAAATCAAAATTGCAGCGGCCAATGTGCCCGCATTTGTGTCTGGTAAGGCTTTGAAAGACGCTGTTAAGTAACCACAGTGTGTTGGTGAAAAAAGTAAGCATAGGGGCAACTATGCCCCTTTTGTTTTTACGCCGGTGCGGCTGGGTAGGGCTTATGGCCTGTGCGCTGGCGGCATGTGGTTCCCACCATAAAGCGCCTCCCTCATTTACCGCGAGCGGCTATATTGCCGATCGCGGCGCCGTGCGTTTGTGGCGCAAAGACGACGAGACGCATCAAACGGTTAATCTCGTTAGCGTTTACAGCCCCTACCAGGGCGGAAACACCGTTGTCACCCGCTATCAATACCTGCAAAACGATGTGCGCCAGATTAACCAGACGCAAAGCGGCAGCCATCCCGAGATCGTGCAAATCCGTTTCGATGAACAAGGCAACGCCAGTTTTATGCAGCGTCAGCGCGATGGCCAGCGCGAAAAACTCAGCGACGATGCCCTGGCCCTGTATCAATTCGAGGCCAAACGGTTGCTGGATATCAGCCAGTCCCTGCGGGCGGGCAAAGTGATATTAATCCAGGGGCAATGGCAAAACGGCATGCTGACGACCTGCCAGGGTACTGTGGTCGATCCTGATTTCGATGAGCGTGCGGCGTCATGGATAACGGCGCGGGCCAGGCATTCGACCGGTGCGCTGGGCGTGGCCTGGTTGGAAGCGCCGGAAGGTACGCAATTATTATTGGTCGCCAATGAAAATTTCTGTCATTGGCAACCCAAGAAAAGCGAGCTATAGCCGCAATTGGCGCCTGAACGAGAATTGGTCTTTATTTATTCTCGCGCTCAATTGCCCGATAGCCGATATCCGACCGGTAAAAATAGTCCCTCCAGCCGATGGCCTGCGCCGCCTGATATGCCCTGATCTGAGCATCCGATACGGTCTCGCCCAGCGCGGTCACGCATAGCACCCGTCCACCCTGCGTCACGACCTTGCCGTCTTTAAGGGCGGTTCCGGCATGGAATACTTTTTCCCCTTCAATCTCGCCGGTAGGCAGGCCGGTAATTTCATCGCCGGTGCGATATTCTCCCGGGTAACCCCCAGCCGCCAGCACCACGCCCAGGGCCGGTCGTTTATCCCACAGCGAGCTTTCCCGATCCAGACGGCCTTCGGTGGCGGCCAGGCATAACGCCACCAGGTCGGAGCGCATGCGCAACATGATCGGTTGGGTTTCCGGGTCGCCGAACCGGCAATTGAACTCAATCACCTTCGGTTCTCCCTGCGCATCGATCATTAACCCGGCATACAGAAAGCCGGTATAGACATTGCTTTCGGACGCCATGCCGCGCACGGTCGGCCAAATCACCCGTTCCATTACCCGTTGGTGGATTTCATCAGTCACTACCGGCGCGGGGGAATATGCGCCCATGCCGCCGGTATTCGGTCCGGTATCGGCATCGCCCACCCGTTTGTGATCCTGGCTGGTGGCCATCGGCAAGATATGTTCGCCGTCAACCATCACGATAAAACTGGCTTCCTCGCCTTCCAGGAATTCTTCTATCACAATTCGGTGTCCGGCATCGCCGAAGGCATTGCCGGCCAGCATATCCTGAATAGCCGATTCCGCTTCGGGCAGGGTCATCGCGACAATGACCCCTTTGCCGGCGGCCAGGCCGTCAGCTTTAATAACAATCGGCGCACCTTTACTGCGAACGTAGGCCAGCGCCGGTTCGATTTCGGTGAAATTACCGTATTGCGCGCTGGGGATATGATGGCGGGCCAGGAAGTCCTTGGTGAAAGCCTTTGAGCCTTCAAGCTGCGCCGCCGCTTTGGTCGGCCCGAATACCCGCAGACCGGCCGCGCGAAAAGTATCCACTATGCCCAGAACTAACGGCGCCTCCGGCCCGACAATGGTCAGGCCGATATCATGGCGTTGGGCGAAAGCCAGCAGCGCCGGAATATCGGTGGCATCGATGGCGACGTTTTCCAGCGCCGGTTCCAGGGCGGTGCCGGCATTGCCCGGCGCCACGTAGACTTTATCCGCCTGGGGGGATTGGGCGGCCTTCCAGGCCAGGGCATGTTCACGACCGCCATTACCGATAATCAATATATTCATGGGTAGCTCCTGGGCTTAATGGCGGAAATGGCGCATGTCGGTAAAGATCATGGCGATACCGTGTTCATTGGCCGCGGCGATGACCTCATCGTCGCGAATAGAACCGCCGGGCTGGATCACGCAGCTGATACCGACTGCCGCCGCCGCGTCAATGCCGTCCCGGAACGGGAAAAACGCATCGGAGGCCATGGCCGATCCGCGAACTTCCAAGCCTTCGTCCGCCGCTTTGATGCCGGCGATTTTGGCGGAGTACACCCGGCTCATCTGGCCGGCGCCGATGCCGATGGTCATGTTATCGCGGGCGTAGACAATGGCATTGGATTTAACGAACTTCGCCACTTTCCAGCAAAACAGCGCGTCGCGCAGTTCACTTTCACTCGGCTGGCGCGTGCTGACGATCCGTAAATCCGCCGCACCAACCATGCCCAAATCGCGCTCTTGCACCAGGAGCCCGCCGTTAACCCGTTTGAAATCCAGGCTCGGCACGCGGGCCTGCCAGACGCCGCTGATCAGGACCCGGACGTTTTGCTTGGCGGCCAGGATCGCCAAGGCATCATCGGCAACGGACGGCGCGATAATCACTTCCACGAACTGACGGCTGATAATGGCTTTGGCGGTTGCGGCATCCAGGGGACGGTTGAAGGCGATAATGCCGCCGAACGCCGAAGTAGGGTCGGTTTTATACGCGCGCTCGTAGGCGTCTAGCAGGCCGTTGCCGATGGCCACGCCGCAGGGATTGGCATGTTTGACAATGACGCAGGCGGGCTCGGCGAATTCCTTCACGCACTCCAGCGCGGCATCGGTATCGGCGATATTATTATACGACAGCGCCTTGCCCTGTAATTGCCGAGCGGTGGCCACTGATGCTTCACGCACGTTTTCTTCTATATAGAACGCCGCCAGCTGATGGCTGTTTTCACCGTAGCGCATATCCTGCTTCTTGGTGAAGTTCAGGTTGAGCGTGCGCGGGAAGCGCCCGGAGGGCTCGGTGCCTTCTTCATGATAGGCCGGTACCTGGGTACCGAAATAGTTGGCGATCGTGCTGTCATACGCGGCGGTATGCTCAAACGCTTTAATGGCCAGGTCAAAGCGGGTCGCCAAGGTCAGCGAACCGTCGTGACTATCCATCTCGGCAAGCACCCGCGCGTAGTCGTTGCTGTTTACCACAATAGCCACGTCTTTATGATTCTTGGCCGCGGAGCGCACCATGGTGGGACCGCCGATATCGATGTTTTCCACCGCGTCCTCGCGGGTACAACCCGCGCGCGCCACGGTTTGGGCAAACGGGTACAGATTCACCACTACCATATCAATAGGTTCGATCCCGTGCTGTTGCATGATGGCGTCGTCCTGACCGCGACGACCCAGGATGCCGCCGTGCACCTTGGGATGCAGCGTTTTTACGCGGCCGTCCATCATTTCAGGGAAGCCGGTGTAATCGGAAACTTCAGTCACGGGCAAACCGGCCTCGGCCAATAGCCGCGCGGTGCCGCCGGTAGACAGTAGTTCTATGCCGCGTTGCGCTAAAGACCGAGCGAATTCTACAATACCGGCTTTGTCAGACACACTGAGCAGGGCACGGCGGACAGGACGTGGTTGTTGCATGGCGAATTTATCCCTTGATTGGATAGCTTTAATAAAATCCGGCATGAATTGGCGCTGCTTTCATTAACCTGCCGTCAATTCATGTAAAACCGTAGCGGAGAAAATTTTGCGTGAATTGTAGCGAAAACGATTGCGCGATGCTCGGCAATTTTTGCCTGTCCGCGTTATCTGTGGATAAGTTTGTGCAAAAACAGGTATAAACCCCGGTTTTGCTGTGGAATGCAGCAAACGGTGTTTTTTGCGCAAAATACCTCTTGCGGCTGCGCTCGAAATCCCTATAATGCGCCTCCATCGACCGGGACTGTGAGCAACATCGCAGCGCCAGGAAACGAGTCAGAACGCGGGCCTAAAGGGCTTGACACTGAAAGAGGAAAGCGTAATATACGCCACCTCGCGCCAGACTGATTATAGCGGCGCACTGCTCTTTAACAATTTATCAGACAATCTGTGTGGGCACTCACAAGACGGTATCGAAACACAAAATACCAAGTCTTGAAGAGTGACATACGGTAATTCAAAAGATTAACAGTATGACAATCTTTGAGCATCAAGCTTTTAATTGAAGAGTTTGATCATGGCTCAGATTGAACGCTGGCGGCAGGCCTAACACATGCAAGTCGAGCGGCAGCGGGAAGTAGCTTGCTACTTTGCCGGCGAGCGGCGGACGGGTGAGTAATGTCTGGGGATCTGCCTGATGGTGGGGGATAACTACTGGAAACGGTAGCTAATACCGCATAACGTCGCAAGACCAAAGTGGGGGACCTTCGGGCCTCACGCCATCGGATGAACCCAGATGGGATTAGCTAGTAGGTGAGGTAATGGCTCACCTAGGCGACGATCCCTAGCTGGTCTGAGAGGATGACCAGCCACACTGGAACTGAGACACGGTCCAGACTCCTACGGGAGGCAGCAGTGGGGAATATTGCACAATGGGGGAAACCCTGATGCAGCCATGCCGCGTGTGTGAAGAAGGCCTTCGGGTTGTAAAGCACTTTCAGCGAGGAGGAAGGGGTAGGGGTTAATAGCGCCTATCATTGACGTTACTCGCAGAAGAAGCACCGGCTAACTCCGTGCCAGCAGCCGCGGTAATACGGAGGGTGCGAGCGTTAATCGGAATTACTGGGCGTAAAGCGTACGCAGGCGGTCTGTTAAGTCAGATGTGAAATCCCCGGGCTTAACCCGGGAACTGCATTTGAAACTGGCAGGCTAGAGTCTCGTAGAGGGGGGTAGAATTCCAGGTGTAGCGGTGAAATGCGTAGAGATCTGGAGGAATACCGGTGGCGAAGGCGGCCCCCTGGACGAAGACTGACGCTCAGGTACGAAAGCGTGGGGAGCAAACAGGATTAGATACCCTGGTAGTCCACGCTGTAAACGATGTCGATTTGAAGGTTGTGGCCTTGAGCCGTGGCTTTCGGAGCTAACGCGTTAAATCGACCGCCTGGGGAGTACGGCCGCAAGGTTAAAACTCAAATGAATTGACGGGGGCCCGCACAAGCGGTGGAGCATGTGGTTTAATTCGATGCAACGCGAAGAACCTTACCTACTCTTGACATCCAGAGAAGTTTGCAGAGATGCGAATGTGCCTTCGGGAGCTCTGAGACAGGTGCTGCATGGCTGTCGTCAGCTCGTGTTGTGAAATGTTGGGTTAAGTCCCGCAACGAGCGCAACCCTTATCCTTTGTTGCCAGCACGTAATGGTGGGAACTCAAAGGAGACTGCCGGTGACAAACCGGAGGAAGGTGGGGATGACGTCAAGTCATCATGGCCCTTACGAGTAGGGCTACACACGTGCTACAATGGCGCATACAAAGAGAAGCGACCTCGCGAGAGCCAGCGGACCTCACAAAGTGCGTCGTAGTCCGGATTGGAGTCTGCAACTCGACTCCATGAAGTCGGAATCGCTAGTAATCGTGGATCAGAATGCCACGGTGAATACGTTCCCGGGCCTTGTACACACCGCCCGTCACACCATGGGAGTGGGTTGCAAAAGAAGTAGGTAGCTTAACCTTCGGGAGGGCGCTTACCACTTTGTGATTCATGACTGGGGTGAAGTCGTAACAAGGTAACCGTAGGGGAACCTGCGGTTGGATCACCTCCTTACCGAAAGATACCTCATTGTGACGTGTCCACACAGATTGTCTGATAACTGTATTGAGCAACAGAACGTATGGTTTTGTACGTGAGGCGTCGCCTGACAGTAGGAGAGCAACGCGATGCGTTGTTCGGCTAGAAAAGGGTCGCTGATGTGCACCGTAAGTGTAAGGTGTGGCCTGCAATAGGTGAGCAACGCGATGCGTTGTTCAGCTAGAAAAAGGTCGCTTACTTTCATTAATGAAAGTTTCGCCTTACACGGAAAAGCAACGCGGTGCGTTGCATGCATTTTCCGTGTCCCCTTCGTCTAGTGGCCTAGGACACTGCCCTTTCACGGCGGTAACAGGGGTTCGAACCCCCTAGGGGACGCCAAACCACCTTACGAACTGTCACCCAGACCATTACTCATTGTCTGATCATTTCAGAGCACATTTACGCGTGAAAACGTGCGAGTATGCTGCGAAATACCGCTCTTTAACAATCCGGAACAAGCTGAAAATTTGAAATACCATGCTGAGCAAAATCAGTATGCGAGTCTCTCAAATAAGCAAATCCAAGTTGTTGCCGTGTCGATGGCAACATCTGATACTTTTTCTGTCGCCAAGGTGCGGTTTTTTGACCACGCTGAGGCTAGACGGTGCGAGCGATTACAGGGCAAGGCGCCCGGCACGGAGAAACCGCAGTGGACTGTCTGTCCATGAGGATTTCGAGTACCGGGGCAACGCCGCCATGAAGTCGCGCAGCCCGTCGGACAGAAAAGACAGACATCTTAGGGTTGTGAGGTTAAGTGACTAAGCGTACACGGTGGATGCCTAGGCAGTCAGAGGCGATGAAGGACGTGCTAATCCGCGAAATGCGCCGGTGAGCTGATATGAAGCGCTATCAGCCGGCGATGTCCGAATGGGGAAACCCAGTGCAATTCGTTGCACTATCGTTACGTGAATCCATAGCGTATCGAGGCGAACCGAGGGAACTGAAACATCTCAGTACCTCGAGGAAAAGAAATCAACCGAGATTCCCCCAGTAGCGGCGAGCGAACGGGGAACAGCCCAGAGTCACCATCAGCTTTTGCATCAGGAGAACGGTCTGGAAAGTCCGGCAACACAGGGTGATAGCCCCGTATCCGAAGGTGCAATGGCTGTGAGCTCGATGAGTAGGGCGGGACACGTGATATCCTGTCTGAAGATGGGGGGACCATCCTCCAAGGCTAAATACTCCTGACTGACCGATAGTGAACCAGTACCGTGAGGGAAAGGCGAAAAGAACCCCGGCGAGGGGAGTGAAACAGAACCTGAAACCGTGTACGTACAAGCAGTGGGAGCCTTGATTTATCAGGGTGACTGCGTACCTTTTGTATAATGGGTCAGCGACTTATATTCTGTAGCAAGGTTAACCGTTTAGGGGAGCCGTAGGGAAACCGAGTCTTAACTGGGCGTCAAGTTGCAGGGTATAGACCCGAAACCCGGTGATCTAGCCATGGGCAGGTTGAAGGTTGGGTAACACTAACTGGAGGACCGAACCGACTAATGTTGAAAAATTAGCGGATGACTTGTGGCTGGGGGTGAAAGGCCAATCAAACCGGGAGATAGCTGGTTCTCCCCGAAAGCTATTTAGGTAGCGCCTCGTGAATTCATCTTCGGGGGTAGAGCACTGTTTCGGCTAGGGGTCCACCCCGGATTACCAACCCGATGCAAACTGCGAATACCGAAGAATGTTACCACGGGAGACACACGGCGGGTGCTAACGTCCGTCGTGAAGAGGGAAACAACCCAGACCGCCAGCTAAGGTCCCAAAGTCATGGTTAAGTGGGAAACGATGTGGGAAGGCATAGACAGCCAGGATGTTGGCTTAGAAGCAGCCATCATTTAAAGAAAGCGTAATAGCTCACTGGTCGAGTCGGCCTGCGCGGAAGATGTAACGGGGCTAAACCATGCACCGAAGCTGCGGCAGCGATACCTTCGGGTATTGTTGGGTAGGGGAGCGTTCTGTAAGCCTGCGAAGGTGGCCTGTGAGGGCTGCTGGAGGTATCAGAAGTGCGAATGCTGACATAAGTAACGATAAAGCGGGTGAAAAGCCCGCTCGCCGGAAGACCAAGGGTTCCTGTTCAACGTTAATCGGAGCAGGGTGAGTCGACCCCTAAGGCGAGGCCGAAAGGCGTAGTCGATGGGAAACAGGTTAATATTCCTGTACTGGGTGTGACTGCGAAGGGGGGACGGAGAAAGCTAGGTTCGCCGGGCGACGGTTGTCCCGGTTCAAGCGTGAAGGTGGAAAGAGCAGGTAAATCCGCTCTTTTATTCAACACTGAGGCGTGACGACGAACCACTACGGTGGTGAAGGAATTGATGCTACGCTTCCAGGAAAAGCCTCTAAGCTCCAGGTCACATCGAATCGTACCCCAAACCGACACAGGTGGTCAGGTAGAGAATACCAAGGCGCTTGAGAGAACTCGGGTGAAGGAACTAGGCAAAATGGTGCCGTAACTTCGGGAGAAGGCACGCTGGCATTAGGTGGAGGGACGTGCTCCCCGAGCCGAAGCCAGTCGCAGATACCAGCTGGCTGCAACTGTTTATTAAAAACACAGCACTGTGCAAACACGAAAGTGGACGTATACGGTGTGACGCCTGCCCGGTGCCGGAAGGTTAATTGATGGGGTTAAGCGCAAGCTGAAGCTCTTGATCGAAGCCCCGGTAAACGGCGGCCGTAACTATAACGGTCCTAAGGTAGCGAAATTCCTTGTCGGGTAAGTTCCGACCTGCACGAATGGCGTAATGATGGCCAGGCTGTCTCCACCCGAGACTCAGTGAAATTGAACTCGCTGTGAAGATGCAGTGTACCCGCGGCAAGACGGAAAGACCCCGTGAACCTTTACTATAGCTTGACACTGAACATTGAGCCTTGATGTGTAGGATAGGTGGGAGGCTTTGAAGTGTGGACGCCAGTCTGCATGGAGCCAACCTTGAAATACCACCCTTTAATGTTTGATGTTCTAACTCCGGCCCGTGATCCGGGTCGAGGACAGTGTCTGGTGGGTAGTTTGACTGGGGCGGTCTCCTCCTAAAGAGTAACGGAGGAGCACGAAGGTTAGCTAATCACGGTCGGACATCGTGAGGTTAGTGCAAAGGCATAAGCTAGCTTGACTGTGAGAGTGACGGCTCGAGCAGGTGCGAAAGCAGGTCTTAGTGATCCGGTGGTTCTGAATGGAAGGGCCATCGCTCAACGGATAAAAGGTACTCCGGGGATAACAGGCTGATACCGCCCAAGAGTTCATATCGACGGCGGTGTTTGGCACCTCGATGTCGGCTCATCACATCCTGGGGCTGAAGTAGGTCCCAAGGGTATGGCTGTTCGCCATTTAAAGTGGTACGCGAGCTGGGTTTAGAACGTCGTGAGACAGTTCGGTCCCTATCTGCCGTGGGCGTTGGAAGATTGAGAGGGGCTGCTCCTAGTACGAGAGGACCGGAGTGGACGCACCACTGGTGTTCGGGTTGTCATGCCAATGGCATTGCCCGGTAGCTACGTGCGGAAAAGATAACCGCTGAAAGCATCTAAGCGGGAAACTTGCCTCGAGATGAGTCTTCCCTGTGGCTTTAAGTCACCTGAAGGGACGTTAAAGACGATGACGTTGATAGGTCGGGTGTGTAAGCGCAGCGATGCGTTGAGCTAACCGATACTAATGACCCGTGAGGCTTAACCTTACAACACCTAAGATGTTTAAGAGACGAAAGAATTTTCAGCTTGTAACGGAAGATATAACCAGCAGCCGGTCGAAACACGGACGGGCTGTCAACAACGCGGAGCGTTGGCCTTGCACAGGGGAAATGACAAAATTGCCGGGAGCAATTTTGTACAGCGCACAGCGCTGGCCCGCAGGGCGAGTCTCAGGATGAGACGAGAAATTTGCCTGGCGGCACTAGCGCGGTGGTCCCACCTGACCCCATGCCGAACTCAGTAGTGAAACGCCGTAGCGCCGATGGTAGTGTGGGGTCTCCCCATGCGAGAGTAGGGAACTGCCAGGCATCCATTTAGACCCAGTGTCCTAAAAGACGCTGGTTAACATCTAAAACGGTAGTGATATGCGTTGACCCCGCAATATCGGGTTTTAGATGTAGTACCGAATCGGTGGTGCGGTAGTTCAGTCGGTTAGAATACCGGCCTGTCACGCCGGGGGTCGCGGGTTCGAGTCCCGTCCGCACCGCCACCCTATTTAGGGGCGTAGTTCAATTGGTAGAGCACCGGTCTCCAAAACCGGGTGTTGGGAGTTCGAGTCTCTCCGCCCCTGCCAGATAAAAAAAAGCCCTTCGCTAACGCGAGGGGCTTTTTTTTGCCTTCTTGACTGTAACCGTACAGCACTCAGGCATTGATCGAACGTTGAAAATAACGACTGGCGGCAAGATGGCTAAATTAATGATAGAACTTTCATTCATGAAATTCATATTAAATAGCTCATCGGCTTTAATCAAATAGTAATAAGCCAGTTTCGCGTAAATATAGCCCATGAATGCAGAAAAAAATAATATCCACTCATTCTGGCAGCATATGGAACATATTCTCGGCGGTACTGTTCTGGGAAAACTTCTCACGACCTGAGAACGAGGGCCGCGGGGTTTACAGGGATTTTGATAGGTAAATGAGACCGGCATGCTGGCCGGTTGGCTATGGTTCTCCGCGTACGCTGCCACCGCCGGCTTAAGCGAAGGATTTGCCGTGGTTTTGTCGAGTTTATCTTAGCAGCGCCGATAAGCATGGCCCTCAGGGATCGGTCTTTAAGCTGTGGGCGCGCATAAGTGCCCATGGATAAAAGCAATATTGTCCATGTAAAAAAATCATTTTGACTATGGTAATTTTTATGCTTTGATATCCAGTTGTTATTCCCCGCCCTAACTTACCACCCAAGGTGCGAGAACACGCGTTATTCGCAGCCTCAAATCAATAGCAGTTTTGTACATGCCAGTTTCCTCATTGGTTATGATAATAATTAATTTCATAGTAGGTAATTGCTTATTATTAAAGCATTTATTTTCCTTTCTCAATAAGGCCCGAACAAAAAATATATCCATAACTTGCGGATTTAAATAAAGAATACTGTGACCGGTGCAGCCCTTATTTATCAAAAATGTGATGTAACCCGATATAAAAATACGTTTTTTTGTTTAGTTTTATTATTGCTAGCTATTCTATTGGTATCAGCACCCTTTATGATGATAAGAGGATAATGACTATGTGGAAGCGTTTACTTTTAGTGTCCGCCATTTCTGTTGCCATGTCTTCAGTGGCTTTTGCCGAGTCGCTAACCGTCGGTTTTTCTCAGGTTGGTTCTGAGTCCGGCTGGCGTGCGGCAGAAACCTCGGTGGCAAAAAGTGAAGCACAGAAACGCGGAATTACCCTGAAAATCGCCGACGGACAACAAAAACAGGAAAATCAGATTAAAGCGGTTCGTTCATTCATTGCCCAAGGTGTTGATGCTATTTTTATCGCGCCGGTGGTGCAAACAGGCTGGGAGCCGGTGCTGCAGGAAGCTAAAAGCGCCAAGATTCCGGTATTCCTGCTCGATCGCGCCATTAAAGTAAAAGATGACTCTCTTTATGTGGCGGTAGTCACGGCCGACAATGTCTACGAAGGCCAGCTGATAGGCGACTGGCTGGTTAAAACCGTGGGTAGCAAACCTTGTAACGTGGTGGAATTGCAGGGCACCGTGGGAGCCAGCGTGGCCATCGATCGCAAGAAAGGCTTTGCCGACGCGATTGCCAAAGCGCCCGGTATAAAAATCATTCGTTCCCAATCAGGCGACTTTACCCGCAGTAAAGGTAAAGAAGTTATGGAAAGCTTTATCAAAGCTGAAAACAACGGCAAGAATATCTGCATGGTATATGCGCATAACGACGATATGGTTATCGGCGCCATTCAAGCAATTAAAGAAGCAGGCTTGAAACCCGGTAAAGATATTCTGACGGGTTCTATCGACGGCGTGCCGGATATCTATAAAGCGATGCTGGCCGGCGAAGCCAATGCGAATGTTGAATTAACGCCAAATATGGCCGGGCCGGCGTTTGATGCGCTGGAAAAATACAAGAAAGACGGCACCCTGCCCCCCAAAATCATTAAAACCCAAAGTAAATTATATTTACCCGCTGATGCACAGGCCCAGTTGGACTTGAAAAAAGGTATGGGCTACTAATAACCGAGATGTTGTATCGCGATAAAAGCGATCAAACATTACGTCGTACTTGCTATCCCTTAGGGTTGAGCCGCGGAAGCGGGGCTCAACCTTCAGGGGATACCCATGCTGAATTGCGTGAATACCTCCCGGCGCATTTGTACCTGACGAAGACGTTTCTGCTGCACTTGGCCCTTGGCGCCATCTTCGGCACTGATAGTCGCTGGCCCGATCCTTAACGACATTGTTAAGACTGTTTTTTCGGCTGTGTTTTAGGAGCGATAACCGTGAGTACTAACGATAGTCATGATGATGTATTACTCGAAATCAGCGGTCTGAGCAAAACCTTCCCCGGCGTGAAGGCCCTGGACAATGTGTCGTTAACCCTCAAGCGCGGCGAAATCATGGCGCTGCTCGGGGAGAACGGGGCGGGGAAATCCACCCTGATTAAAGCGTTAACCGGGGTATATCAGCGCGATAGCGGCTCCGTCGTACTCGACGGTCAGGATATCCACCCCAAGAATACCGCCCATGCGCAGTCACTTGGCATCGGTACCGTATATCAGGAAGTCAACCTGCTGCCTAACCTCTCGGTGGCGGATAATTTATTTATCGGCCGTGAACCGCGGCGGTTTGGTTTTATTGATCGCCGGGAAATTAACCGCCGTGCGGAAACGCTGCTCGCCGGGTATGGTTTTTCGCTGGATGTCACCGAGCCTCTGGGACATTTTTCGGTGGCGATGCAGCAAATCGTGGCGATTTGCCGCGCGGTGGATCTTTCCGCCAAAGTGCTCATCCTGGATGAGCCTACCGCCAGCCTTGACGCTAACGAAGTCGAAATGCTGTTTACCATTATGCGGCAGTTGCGCGACCGGGGGATCAGCCTGATTTTTGTCACGCACTTTCTCGATCAAGTGTACAAAATCACCGATCGTATTACGGTGCTGCGCAATGGCGAATTTGTCGGCACGCGCAATACCCGCGAACTTCCCCATATTGAATTGATTAAGATGATGCTGGGCCGCGAACTGGGCGAAAACGCCCTGCAGCGGGCCGGACGAACTCTGCACAGCGATAAACCCATCGTGGCCTTTGAAGGATACGGCAAAAAAAATACCATCGCCCCTTTCGACCTGGAAGTCAGGCCGGGGGAAATCGTTGGCCTGGCCGGACTGCTGGGATCGGGCCGGACCGAAACCGCGGAAGTCATCTTCGGTATACGCGCGGCGGATTCCGGCACCGCCTGGATCAAAGGCAAAAAACAGGCCATACGCTCGCCGAATAAGGCGTCCCGGCTGGGATTGGGCTTTTGCCCGGAAGATCGTAAAACCGACGGCATTATCGCCGCCGCATCGGTGCGGGAGAATATTATCCTGGCCCTGCAGGTGCAGCGCGGATGGCTTCGCCCCATCTCCCGCAAGGAGCAAAATAATATCGCCGAGCGGTTTATCCGGCAGTTGGATATCCGTACGCCCAGCGCCGATCAGCCGATCGAATTCCTGTCCGGCGGCAACCAGCAAAAGGTCCTACTCTCGCGCTGGCTGCTGACCAAACCGCAATTCCTGATCCTGGATGAGCCCACGCGCGGCATTGACGTCGGCGCCCACGCCGAGATCATCCGTTTAATCGAAACCTTGTGTGCCGACGGACTCGCCCTGCTGGTCATTTCATCCGAGCTGGAAGAACTGGTGGGCTATGCCGACCGGGTGGTTATTTTGCGCGACCGGAAACATATCGCGGCCATACCGCTCGATAAATTATCGGTGAGCGCGATTATGAACGCCATTGCCGCCTAAGGAGCGTGAAAGTTATGTCTGGTTCAACGTCACCCGAAACTAAAGTTGTTGTCGCCAGGCGGTGGCCGGTCGGCATGCCGCAGTTGGCCGCCCTGGTGGTAGTGTTAGTGGTTGACAGTATCGTCGCCAATAATTTTTTTTCCATCCATATTCAGGACGGGAGGCTGTTCGGCAGCGTTATCGATATTCTAAATCGCTGTGCCCCGGTGGCGCTGCTGTCGATCGGCATGACCCTGGTTATCGCCACCGGCGGCATCGATTTGTCGGTGGGGGCGGTGATGGCGATTGCCGGCGCGGTTACCGCCACGTTGACCGTGCAGGGGTATAGCCTGCCGGTTATTATCCTGGCGACGCTGGGCGTGGGGGTGCTCTCCGGCCTGTGGAACGGGGTGTTGGTGGCGCTGCTGAAAATACAGCCCTTCGTGGCGACGCTGATCTTGATGGTCGCCGGCCGGGGCGTGGCGCAGCTGGTCACCGAGGGCCAGATTATCACCTTCAATAATCCGTCCCTGTCCTGGTTCGGCAGCGGTTCGCTGCTGTTTTTCCCGGTACCGGTCTTTATCACCTTGATTACGCTGGCCCTGG
This sequence comes from Sodalis sp. RH21, assembly GCF_047324175.1. Classification (NCBI taxonomy): domain Bacteria; kingdom Pseudomonadati; phylum Pseudomonadota; class Gammaproteobacteria; order Enterobacterales; family Bruguierivoracaceae; genus Sodalis; species Sodalis sp. RH21. Next base: position 52,867 of record NZ_CP178732.1, read on the forward strand.
CCTGGCTGCTGACGCGGAAAACCGCCTTGGGGCTGTTTATCGAAGCGGTGGGGATCAATATCCGCGCGGCAAAGAATGCCGGGGTCAAAACGCGGATTATCGTGATGTCCACCTACGTCCTGAGCGGGCTCTGCGCCGCTATCGCCGGCCTGATCGTGACCGCGGATATCCGCGGCGCGGATGCCAATAACGCGGGTTTGTGGCTGGAACTGGATGCCATTCTGGCGGTGGTGATCGGCGGCGCCTCGCTGATGGGCGGGCGCTTTAATCTTTTACTTTCGATATTGGGCGCGTTGATTATACAGGGGATGAATACCGGTATTTTACTGTCGGGGTTCCAGCCTGAACTGAATCAGGTGGTCAAAGCCGTGGTCGTGCTCTGCGTGCTGGTAATGCAGTCGCCCAAGTTTATCGCTTATATCCGCAGGAGCCGCCGCCATGCTTAAACGTAATCTTCCTTTGGTTATCACGATCGCGGTATTTGTAGTTGGCTATCTTTTCTGCCTGAGCCAGTTTCCCGGCTTCGCGTCGTCGCGGGTTATTTGTAATATCCTCACGGACAACGCTTTTCTCGGCATTATCGCGGTGGGTATGACGTTTGTGATTATTTCCGGCGGTATCGACCTGTCCGTGGGATCGGTCATTGCGTTCACCGGCGTTTTCCTGGCGCGGGTCATCGGCGATTATCACCTGTCGCCGTTGCTGGCCTTCCCCCTGGTACTAATCATGGGCTGCGGTTTCGGCGCGTTTATGGGCTGGCTGATCGATACCCTGAAAATCCCGGCGTTTATTATTACCCTCGCGGGCATGTTTTTTTTGCGCGGTGCCAGTTATCTGGTCTCGGAAGAATCGTTGCCGATCGACCATCCGATCTACGAAACGCTGTCCGGGCTGGCCTGGCAAATTCCCGGCGGAGGGCGCCTGAGCGCCATGGCGGTATTAATGCTGCTGGTGATGGTGTTCGGCATCCTGCTGGCCCGTTATACGCAGTTCGGCAGCCAGGTCTATGCCATTGGCGGTAACGCCACGGCCGCCAATCTGATGGGGGTTTCCACCCGCAGCACCACTATCCGTATTTATATGCTTTCCACCGGCCTCGCCACGCTGGCGGGCATTGTCTTTTCCATCTACACCTCGGCGGGATATGCGCTGGCGGGCATGGGCGTGGAACTGGATGCCATTGCCTCGGTGGTGATCGGCGGCACGCTGCTGAGCGGCGGTATCGGAACGGTATTCGGCACCTTGTTCGGCGTCATGATCCAGGGGCTGATCCAGACCTATATCAACTTTGACGGCACCCTGAGCTCCTGGTGGACCAAGATTGTAATAGGCATCTTGCTGTTTGCGTTTATCACCTTGCAGCGGCTGCTGAACTCGCTGTGGGAGAACAAGCAGAATGCGAAGGTCACGTCCATCCCCATCGCGCGTAATTCCGCGCTCGATACGCCGCGCGGCAACTCGACCGTGCCGCCGGCATAACGGGCCGGCCCCGGGCCTATAACCGGCTTTCAGGGCATCCGGGGCCATTGCCTCTTGTCCCCGCCCATGTGGATAACGGCATGGCGCGCCCTGGGCGGTTACATGACCGGGGTTTTCAGCAATTGGCGAATGAGGGTGCGTTGATCGCTATTTTGTAACCAAACGGCATATAAAGGCCGTACCAGGGGCGGCATATCCGCCACGATGTTCAAGTCGGGATAGAGTTCGGCCCAATGGCTGGGTAAAAACACGCATGCCCCGGTGGCCGGCAGCAGGCTGCGGGCCAGCAGGGCGGAAGTGGTGCTCATGACCGGCAGCGGATGGGCTACCAGCAGGCGGCTTTCGTGGGTATGGAAATCCGCTCCCCACTCCAGCCGGATATAGGGCCGTTCGCCTTCTTCAGGTTCGGCCGAGGCGGTGAACAGGGATAATGAAAAATTACCCAGGAGCTGGCAGGATAATTCTTCCATTTTTGGCGCTTCGGTGGTAATCAGCAAATCTAATTGCCGCTCATGCAGTTGATTTATCAGCGCGTGGCGCAACGCGATACGGGCCTCCAACTGTAAAGCGGGGCGCTGTTGATATAATAATTGTAACCATTGTCCAAGCCACGTTTCCCAAAGTGACGCGGTGGCGCCAATGGATAACAGGTTATGCTGCAGCGAACTCGTCACGTCTTTTTTGGCCAGTTGCCAGGTGGACATCAGATTTTCCGCATAGGGCAACAGCCGCTCTCCCGCTGGCGTCAGCCGGATATTATTACGGTGCCGGGTAAACAAACTGACCCCTAACTGCGTTTCCAATTGGCGTATGCGAAAGCTTATCGCCGACTGCGTCAGATAGAGCGCTTCCGCCGCGCGGCCAAAGTGTCGCGTCCTGCTAACTTCCAAAAAGGTTTTCAGTAATTCCGTGTCCATGGCTATCTCCAAAATTTTTTTATCGTTATGATTTAAATGTTTTGTTTTACAGAAAGTCAAGCCTATCTAATACTCCGCGCCATAAACAGTACGGCTTGTGAAAGGATGGGGAGCGCTTAAGATGGCGGACAGCTTTTCTACTACCAATCGTTATTTCGATAACAAGAATTACCCGCGCGGGTTTTCCCGACACGGACACTTCACTATTCGGGAAGCTCAACTGCTGGAACGTTGCGGCCATGCCTACAACGATCTGGACAGCGGCAAGCGTGAACCGGTAACCGAGGAAGAACAACAATTCGTGGCGGTATGCCACGGGCAGCGCGAACCTTCCACGGAACATGAGAAAGTCTGGTTTAAGTATATCGAACATATTCGCCGGCCCAAGCGGTTTCATACCCTGTCGGGCGGGAAACCGCAGATGGATGTGGTGGAAGACTATACCGACAGCGAAGATTAATTCCGGCATGGGGCGCTGGCCCCATGTTATTCCATTTGCAGCCAAAGTTGTTGCAGCAAACGATCGATACTGCGATAACTTACGGCCTCCGCCAGATGACCGCGTTGTATCTGAGTTACCCCCGCCAAATCCGCCAGCGTACGCGCCACTTTCAGCGTCCGATGCCAGGCCCGCACCGACAGTCCCAGTTTTTCCATCACCGTTTCCAGGAACACCGCATCCTCTTCGCTGAGGCGGCAATGTAAAGCCACGTCCTGATTATTCAGATGCGCGTTGATTTTTTGGCAGCGCCGCAGCTGAATGAGCCGCGCCTCCTGCACCCTGGCCCTGACCGTTGCGCTGGTTTCACCCGAACGGCACTGTTGGCGCAGCATGCCCGGCGGCAACAGCGGCACTTCGATGGACATATCGAAGCGATCGAGGAAGGGCCCGGACAACCGGTTGAGGTAGCGTAAGGTTTGCTGGGGCCCGCTGCGGCTATGCACGCCCTTATGATCCCCCGAGGGGCTGGGGTTCATCGCCCCGACCAGTTGGAAGCGCGCCGGAAGCAGTACCTTGGCCTGCGCGCGGGAAATAGTGATTTCCCCGGCTTCCAGCGGCTCGCGCAACGCATCGAGCACCCGCCGTTGAAATTCCGGCAGTTCGTCAAGAAACAACACCCCGTTGTGGGCCAGCGAAATTTCCCCCGGGCGGGGCAGGGAACCGCCGCCGACCAGCGCCGCCATCGAGGCGCTGTGGTGAGGCGCGCGAAACGGCCTTTGGCGCCACTGAACGAGTGCGGCGGCAGGATTCGTCAGGCTGGTAAGCGAAGCGGTCTCTATGGCCTCTATATCGCTTAAGGGAGGCATTAATCCGGGCAGCCGGCTGGCCAACATGGTTTTACCGGTGCCGGGCGGGCCGATAAGCAGCAAATTATGGCCGCCGGCGGCGGCAATCTCCAGCGCGCGTTTGGCCTGCTGCTGGCCGGTAATATCGTTCAGGTCGGTGCCGCCATATTCCACGGGCGCAGCGTCGGCGGCGGGAACGGACGCCAGTTCGCCCTGGTTTTGCAAAAACCGGCACACCTCCTGCAAATGGGCAGCGACCAGCACGCCGCTGTTGGGCACCAGCCCGACTTCGCTGCGGTTATGGTGCGATAGTATCAACTGGCGCCGCGCCGACGCCGACGCCAGGGCGGCGGGAATGGCGCCCTGCACCGGCCGCAGCTCCCCGGACAGCGCCAGCTCCCCCAGGAACTCATGATCGGCCATTTTTTGCGCCGGCAACTGCTCCGACGCGGCCAGAATGGCCAGGGCGATAGGTAAATCATAGCGGCCGCCCTCTTTAGGCAAGTCGGCCGGCGCCAGGCTCACGGTAATGCGCCGCGCCGGAAAGTCGAAACCGTTGTTGAGCAGCGCGCTGCGCACCCGGTCGCGCGCGCCCTTTACCGTTGCGTCGGGCAGTCCCACCAGGGTAAAGCCGGGCAACCCTTTACTGATATGGGCTTCCACCGAGATCAACGGCGCCTGGATGCCGATTGACGCACGGGTATAAATCAACGCTAGCGACATGGGCGCTCCTTGCATGATGTCAACCTGGCCTCTTATCATGCCCGGCCCGGGCGATAAGCGTTATGGCAATGGCGCGGAATGCGGAGCGCATCCGAAAAAAATCACCCCTGTTGCCCTTTTTGCCGGTGCGGATGCGACCCGCTTCATACGGTTATGCGCTGGCGGTAACCCGCGGCTGCGGGGTAAGCAGAGCGGGAGAATGAAAAAAATTCATGAAAAGACAACTTATTGAAAGCTAGCGCAATTACGCTATTTTTTACCCCAGCCTCCAGACGTGAAATTTAAAAAAAGGTTGTCAGTATCCCGAAAACTGTGATAACTCTGTAGGTATTCATTCGACCAGAAGTAATGAAACCTCTTATATGAAAGCCTTTGTCCAAGTGATTAGCCTAGTCGTGATTAGCGTGGTGGTGATTATAATCCCACCGTGCGGGGCTGCACTTGGACGAAGAAAAGCTTACTAAACAAGCTTAAATCTCAAGAAGACCCCCGCACCGAAAGGACGGGGGTTTTTTTTTGGCTGATTTTCATGACGACAAAAATGCGAAATGAATAAGGAATATAAAATGGAAAATAGCATAAAATCCTGTTCTCACCGCAGACCGGCGGGGAACTGACTATGAATGGTGCTCAGTGGGTAGTACAAGCGTTGCGCGCACAGGGTGTGGATATGGTTTTCGGTTATCCCGGCGGGGCAATAATGCCGGTATACGACGCGCTCTATGACGGCGGGGTGGAGCATCTACTTTGCCGCCACGAGCAAGGCGCGGCCATGGCGGCGATTGGCTACGCACGAGCCACCGGTAAAGTGGGCGTATGTATCGCCACTTCCGGCCCGGGGGCGACCAATTTAATCACCGGCCTGGCGGATGCCCTGCTGGATTCCGTTCCCCTGGTAGCCATTACCGGCCAGGTGGGATCGTCGCTGATCGGTACCGATGCCTTTCAGGAAATCGACGTATTGGGTTTGTCCCTGGCCTGCACCAAACACAGCTTCCTGGTAGAGACCCTGGCCGAACTGCCGGCCATCATGACCGAAGCCTTCGCTATCGCCAGCAGCGGCCGCCCGGGCCCGGTATTGATCGATATCCCCAAGGATATCCAGCTTGCCACCGGCGATCTGGACCCGCACTTGGTCAGTGTTGACGATCAGGCGGGGGTTATCCAGGGCGATTTGGCCGCGGCCCGGGACCTGCTGCGCCAGGCGCGCAAGCCTATGTTATACGTCGGCGGCGGGGTTGGCATGGCGCGCGCCGTGCCGGCGCTGCGGGAGTTTATCGCCCGCACCGGCATGCCGAGCGTGGCGACCCTTAAAGGCCTGGGCGCGCCGGATCGCGATGACGCGTGTTATCTGGGCATGCTGGGGATGCACGGCAATAAGGCCGCCAACCTGGCGGTGCAATCCTGCGACCTGCTGATGGCGGTCGGCGCCCGCTTTGACGATCGGGTTACCGGCAAACTCAACGCCTTTGCCCCTCATGCCAAGGTGATCCATTTGGATATCGACCCGGCGGAATTGGGCAAATTGCGCCAGCCGCACGTGGCGCTGCAGGGAGATTTGAACCGGTTGTTCCCGGCCCTGGCGCAGGCATTATCCATTGACGACTGGCGTACCGAGACCCGGGCGCTGAAGGCGGAATATCAATGGCGTTACGATCATCCGGGGGAGGCGATTTACGCCCCGGCATTACTGAGGTCGCTTTCGCAGCGCGCGCCGGCGGAAACGGTGTTCACCACCGATGTCGGCCAGCACCAGATGTGGGCCGCCCAGCATATGAGTTTCAGCCGCCCGGAAAATTTCATCACTTCCAGCGGCCTGGGCACCATGGGATTCGGCGTGCCGGCGGCGGTGGGCGCGCAGGTAGCCCGGCCCCAGGACACCGTGGTTTGCGTCTCCGGCGACGGTTCGTTTATGATGAACGTCCAGGAGTTGACCACCATCAAACGAAAACGGTTGCCGTTGAAAATCGTCTTAATCGATAATCAGCGATTAGGCATGGTTCGACAGTGGCAGCAATTGTTTTTCGACGGACGCTACAGCGAAACCACTCTTACCGATAACCCCGATTTCCTTATCCTGGCCAGCGCATTTGATATCCCCGGCCAACGAATTACCCGTAAAGACCAGATTGATGCCGCGCTTGAGGCGATGTTCACCCATCAGGGACCCTACCTGCTGCATGTCTCCATCGACGAACACGAAAACGTCTGGCCCCTGGTGCCACCCGGCGCCGGCAATGAAACCATGCTGGAGAAATTATCATGATACAACATCAGCTTTCCATCGAGGCGCGTTCCCGCCCGGAAATCCTGGAGCGCGTTTTGCGGGTGGTTCGCCACCGCGGATTTCGCGTTTGCGCATTAAATATGGCGCCACAAACCAATCCGGAATGTATAAATATTCAATTGACCGTTGCAAGCCTGCGTCCGGTCGATTTACTGTCTTCACAACTAAGTAAACTTATGGATGTCGCCTGTGTCGAGATCCAGCAACTGACATCACAACAAATACGCGCCTAAGGCACGAGTAAGGAAAAGAAAATGACGACGAAGAAAGCTGATTTTATTTGGTTCAACGGCGAGATGGTGCCATGGGCGGAGGCCAAGGTCCATGTGATGTCCCACGCGCTGCATTATGGATCGTCAGTCTTCGAAGGTGTGCGTTGCTATGACTCGCATAAAGGGCCTGTGGTGTTCCGCCATCGCGAACATATGCAGCGCCTGCGTGATTCCGCCAAAATTTATCGTATGCCGGTTACCCAAAGCGTGGATGAGTTAATGGAAGCCTGCCGCGCGGTGCTGCGCAAGAATAAACTGGTGAGCGCGTATATCCGTCCGCTGGTCTTCGTGGGCGACGTCGGTATGGGGGTCAATCCGCCGCCGGATTACACCACCGATGTGATTATCGCCGCCTTCCCGTGGGGCGCGTATCTGGGTGAAGACGCCCTGGATCAAGGTATCGACGCCATGGTCTCCTCGTGGAGCCGCGTCGCCGCCAATACCATCCCCACGGCGGCCAAGGCCGGCGGCAATTATCTCTCCTCCATGCTGGTGGGGGCCGAAGCCCGCCGTCACGGCTATCAGGAAGGGATCGCGCTGGATGTCCACGGCTATGTTTCCGAAGGCGCCGGGGAAAATCTGTTTGAAGTAAAAGAGGGCATTCTGTTTACGCCGCCGTTTACCTCGTCCGCCCTGCCGGGCATTACCCGCGACGCCATCATCAAACTGGCCAAAGACGCCGGCATTGAAGTGCGCGAACAGGTCTTGTCCCGCGAGTCGCTGTATTTGGCCGATGAAGTCTTTATGTCCGGCACCGCCGCGGAAATCACCCCGGTGCGCAGCGTCGACCGTATCCAGGTGGGCATCGGCCGCTGCGGTCCGGTGACCAAGCAACTACAGAAGGCCTTTTTCGGCCTGTTTACCGGTGAAACCGAAGATAAATGGGGCTGGCTTGATCCGGTCAACAACTAATAATAATACCTTATTGCCTAGCAGGCGGCGTACGCCGCCTGCCGAAAAGATAAACTGGAGTATTGAGCATGCCTAAGTACCGTTCCGCTACCACCACCCATGGCCGCAATATGGCCGGCGCCAGAGCCTTGTGGCGCGCCACCGGTATGACCGATGACGATTTCGACAAACCGATCATTGCCGTGGTGAACTCCTTTACCCAATTTGTGCCGGGCCATGTCCACCTGCGCGATTTGGGTAAACTGGTTGCCGAGCAAATCGAAGCTTCCGGCGGCGTGGCGAAAGAATTCAACACCATTGCGGTGGATGATGGCATCGCCATGGGACACGGCGGCATGCTGTACTCCCTGCCGTCGCGCGAGCTGATTGCCGACTCGGTGGAATATATGGTCAATGCCCACTGCGCCGACGCCATGGTGTGCATTTCCAACTGCGATAAAATCACCCCGGGGATGCTGATGGCGGCGTTGCGCCTTAACATTCCGGTTATTTTTGTTTCCGGCGGCCCGATGGAAGCCGGCAAAACCAAGCTGTCCGATAAAATCATCAAACTCGATTTGATTGACGCCATGATCCAGGGCGCCAATCCGAACGTATCCGACGCCGACAGCAACCAGATCGAACGTTCCGCCTGCCCGACCTGCGGGTCGTGCTCCGGTATGTTTACCGCCAACTCCATGAACTGCCTGACCGAGGCCCTGGGCCTGTCCCAGCCGGGCAACGGTTCGCTGCTGGCGACCCATGCGGATCGCCGGCAATTGTTCCTTAACGCCGGCAAGCGCATCGTCGAGTTAACCAAACGTTATTACGAACAAGACGATGAAAGCGCGTTGCCGCGCAGCATCGCCTGTAAAGCAGCGTTTGAAAACGCCATGACGCTGGATATCGCCATGGGTGGCTCCACCAATACCGTGCTGCATCTGCTGGCGGCGGCGCAGGAGGGGGAGGTGGATTTCACCATGGCGGATATCGATCGTTTATCCCGCCGGGTGCCGCATTTGTGCAAAGTGGCGCCGAGCACGCAGAAGTACCATATGGAAGATGTTCACCGCGCCGGCGGCGTGTGGGGCATTCTGGGCGAATTGGATCGTACCGGCCTGCTTAACCGCGACGTCACCAATATTCTCGGCCTGAAACTGCCCGAAGCCCTGCGCCGCTATGATGTCATGCTGACCGACGACGCCGAAGTGAAAAGCATGTATTCCGCCGGTCCGGCCGGTATCCGCACCACCAAAGCCTTTTCGCAGGACTGCCGCTGGCCGTCCCTGGATACCGATCGCAAGGAAGGCTGTATCCGCTCCCGTGAATTCGCCTACAGCCAGGATGGCGGGCTGGCGACGCTGTACGGCAATATCGCCCTAGACGGCTGTATCGTGAAAACCGCCGGCGTGGATAAAGGCAGCCTGCTGTTCCGCGGCCCGGCGAAAGTCTACGAAAGCCAGGAAGAGGCCTCCGAGGCGATTCTCGGCGGTAAAGTCGTGGCTGGCGATGTAGTGGTGATTCGTTATGAAGGGCCGAAAGGCGGGCCGGGCATGCAAGAGATGCTCTATCCCACCACCTACCTTAAATCCATGGGGTTGGGCAAACAGTGCGCCTTGATCACCGATGGCCGCTTCTCCGGCGGCACATCCGGCCTGTCCATCGGCCATGTATCTCCTGAAGCCGCCAGCGGCGGCCTGATCGGCCTGGTGCGCGACGGCGATATCATCGATATCGATATCCACGGGCGCAGCATCGTATTGGACGTGGCGGACAGCGAATTGGCCGCACGGCGCGAAGCGCAACTGGCGCGCGGCGCCGCCGCCTGGACGCCGGTAAACCGCGTGCGCCAGGTGTCCTTTGCCCTGCGCGCCTATGCCCTGTTGGCCACCAGCGCCGATAAAGGCGCGGTGCGCGATAAAAGCAAGCTGGGGGGCTAACCGGCCATGGCTGACTCCTTACCGCTGTCCGCCGCGCCCTGTGCCGCGGAGTATCTGCGCGCCACGCTGCGTTCGCCGGTCTACGAGGTGGCGCAGGTCACTCCATTGGAAGTCATGGAGAAACTGTCCGCCCGCCTCGGCAACTGCATTTTGGTCAAGCGCGAAGATCGCCAGCCGGTGCACAGCTTTAAGCTGCGCGGCGCTTACGCGATGATCTCAGGCTTGAGCGAAGAGCAAAAGGCCCGCGGCGTGGTTACCGCTTCGGCGGGCAATCATGCCCAGGGCGTGGCGTTATCCGCCACTAAGCTGGGCATAAAGTCGCTGATCGTGATGCCGGTGGCGACCGCCGATATCAAAGTCGACGCGGTGCGCAGCTTTGGCGGCGAAGCCTTGCTGTACGGCGCTAACTTTGACGAGGCCAAAGCCAAGGCCATCGAACTGGCGCGCGATCATGACTACACCTTCATCCCGCCGTTCGATCACCCTGCGGTGATTGCCGGCCAAGGCACGCTGGCCATGGAGTTATTGCAGCAGGACGCGCACCTCGACCGGATATTCGTCCCGGTGGGCGGCGGCGGCCTGGCGGCCGGCGTCGCGGTGCTGATCAAGCATTTGATGCCGCAAATCCAGGTTATCGGCGTCGAGGCGGAAGAATCCGCTTGCCTGTGCGCGGCGCTCAAGGCGGGCGAGCCGGTAGATCTTCCCCGGGTTGGCCTGTTTGCCGAAGGGGTAGCGGTCAGGCGTATTGGTAATGAGACCTTCCGTTTATGCCGCGAGTTTCTCGATGACGTGGTTACCGTGGACAGCGATGCCATCTGCGCGGCGGTGAAGGATTTGTTCGAGGATGTCAGGGCGATCGCCGAACCGGCCGGCGCGCTGGCTTTGGCGGGCATGAAAAAATATATTCAGCAGCACAATATCCAGGGCGAGCGGCTGGCCCACGTGCTGTCCGGCGCCAATATGAATTTTCACGGCCTGCGTTATGTGTCTGAGCGCTGCGAACTGGGCGAGCAGCGGGAAGCCCTGATGGCGGTGACCATACCGGAGCAGAAGGGCAGCTTCCTGAAGTTTTGCCAACTGCTGGGCGGCCGGGCGGTGACCGAGTTCAACTACCGTTATGCCGATGCGGATAATGCCTGCATTTTTGTCGGTATCCGCCTGACCCGCGGCCCCGCGGAACGCGATGAGATCCTCACCGAGCTTGGCGCCGGCGGTTATCAGGTGGTGGATTTATCCGATGACGAAATGGCCAAGCTGCACGTGCGGTATATGGTGGGCGGGCGACCGTCGAAACCGCTGCGCGAGCGCCTGTTTAGTTTTGAATTCCCGGAATCGCCGGGGGCCTTGCTGAAATTCCTGCATACCCTCGGCACCCATTGGAATATTTCATTGTTCCACTATCGCAGCCATGGTACCGATTATGGCCGCGTCCTGGCGGGCTTTGAATTGATCGAGCGGGACCCGGAGTTCGAGCGTCATCTTTCGGCGCTGGGTTATGAATGCCATGACGAGACCCTGAATCCGGCGTTCCGGTTTTTCCTGCAAGGATAACCCTTCCCGTTCGCGCGGCGGCGGCGGGGCATATTTCGCCAACCCGGCTTCGCCGCGCGGTCAGGCTGGCGCAGAGGCCCGGCCGGCGGAACCGTTAAGCGAAAGTAGCTGCCAGAAAGCCTCGATCAGCGGCTCTTGCAGGCGTTTGCGCTGGACGCAAACCCCCAGTTCCAGCGGTTCGACCACGGTATCGTGTTCAAGGACCTGGATACGGTTGCGTACCGGCTCAGGGCTGTTGTCAACCACCACCTCCGGGATTAGGGCGATGCCGCAGCCGAGCGCCACCATCGATACAATGGCCTCATGCCCGGCCACCGTGGCGTAAATCAGAGGGTTGGTTATGCGGTTGCTGCGAAACCAGTAATCGATGCGCCGGCGCGCCGGGCCATGCTCGGGCAAAATAAACGGCGTGTGGGACCAGTCGGGGGTGTCCGCCGTGGCCTGCGCGCGTACCGGGCAGGGCAACGCGGGGGCGATAAGAATCATCGGTATTTCGCCTATGGGGGCGAAATCGATACTGGCGGGCAGGATTTCCGGATGCCCGGCAATGCCCAAATCCGCATCATTGGATTGTACTTTATCCACCGCGTCGGCGGCATCGCCGGTGGTCAGCTTAATCTCCACCAGGGGGTGTTCGGCCCGGAAATGATCGAGTATCGGCGGCAGGTGGCTATAGGCGGCGGTCACCGAGCAAAATAGCCGCAGCTCGCCGCTCAGCGAAGGGCCGTGCTGGCCCAGGCGGTGGCGCAACTGCTGGTAGTGCAGCAGCGTTTGCTGGGCGAAGGTTTTTAATTGTTCGCCGGCATCGGTTAATTGCACCGTGCGATTATCGCGCAAAAACAGGGTTTGTCCGACGTCTTCTTCCAGGCGCTGGATTTGCCGCGACAGCGTCGAGGGACTCACATGGGTCGCTTTGGCCGTACGTCCGAAATGGCGGCTTTCCGCCAGATGAAGGAATAATTTAAGATCCCGTAGATCCATAACATTGCCGCCTGTTTGGAGCATTGCATAATATGCAACATCAGATTGTTAATATATCAATTTAAGCAACATCTTTCCTGCTATATAGTGGAAAGCATAAGCATTCCCGCACGGCGGGAATATCCTACATCAGATCCAAAGCACTCTATACGGAGTAGTACCATGGCTAATTATTTCAACTCTTTAAACCTGCGCCAGCAACTGGAGCAATTGGGTAAATGTCGCTTTATGGCCCGGGATGAATTCGTGGATGAAGCGGGTTACCTGAAAGGTAAGAAAGTGGTGATAATCGGCTGTGGCGCGCAGGGGCTGAACCAGGGCCTCAACATGCGCGATTCCGGCCTGGATATCTCCTACGCCTTGCGCAAAGCCGCCATTGACGAAAAACGTCCGTCATGGCGTAAAGCCACGGAAAACGGCTTTAAAGTAGGCACTTATGAAGAGCTGATCCCGCAGGCCGACCTGGTGGTCAACCTGACGCCGGACAAACAGCATTCGGTAGTGGTTCAGGCGGTGCAGCCGTTGATGAAAAAGGGTGCTGCGCTGGGCTATTCCCATGGTTTTAACATCGTCGAAGTGGGCGAGCAAATCCGTAAGGATATTACCGTTATCATGGTGGCGCCGAAATGTCCGGGCACCGAGGTGCGGGAAGAGTATAAACGTGGTTTCGGCGTACCGACGCTGATTGCGGTGCACCCGGAAAACGATCCCCAGGGCGAGGGCATGGCGCTGGCGAAAGCCTGGGCGGCCGCCACCGGCGGTCACCGCGCGGGCGTATTGGAATCGTCGTTCGTGGCCGAAGTCAAATCCGACCTGATGGGCGAACAAACCATTCTGTGCGGCATGCTGCAAGCCGGCTCGCTGCTGTGTTTTGATAAAATGGTCGCCGATGGCGTCGACCCGGCCTACGCTGAAAAACTGGTGCAGTTCGGCTGGGAAACCACCACCGAGGCGCTGAAACAGGGCGGTATCACCCTGATGATGGATCGCCTGTCCAATAGCGCCAAGCTGCGGGCCTTCGCCCTGTCGGAGCAGTTGAAAGCCCTGATGCAGCCGCTGTTTGAAAAGCATATGGACGATATCATTACCGGCGCGTTTTCCAGCGGCATGATGGCCGACTGGGCCAACGATGACGTGAAATTATTGACCTGGCGGGAAGAAACCGGCGCGTCGGCGTTCGAAAATGCCCCGCAGTTCGAGGGTAAAATCAGCGAGCAGGAGTATTTCGATCACGGCGTGCTGATGATCGCCATGGCCAAGGCCGGGGTAGAGCTGGCGTTTGAAACCATGACGCGCTCCGGGATTATCGCCGAATCGGCTTATTATGAGTCGCTGCATGAGCTGCCGCTGATCGCCAATACCGTGGCCCGCAAGCGCCTGTATGAGATGAACGTGGTGATTTCCGATACCGCCGAGTACGGCAACTATCTGTTTGCCAACGCCGCGGTGCCGCTGCTCAAAGAGAAGTTTATGGCCAGCCTGCAGCCGGGTGATTTGGGCAAATCCGTGCCCGCCGGCGCCATTGATAATGCGCAGCTGCGCGATGTCAACGACGCTATCCGCCATCATCCGATTGAAATCATCGGCGCTACCCTGCGTGGCTATATGAAGGATATGAAGCGCATCGCGGTAGCTAACTGAGGTTAATCGTCCGCGCAATAACTGGCGCGGACGATTTTCGATTCCCGTTGAGGTGCTTAAGGTTGAACTTGCGGGTTGCAAAATCCTTATGCTTGGCGTGGAATTATTTAACAGTTGACGGTGTCGTCAACCGTTTTATCGCAACGCATCCTCGTAGCCTTCAATCTCCCATGGTGGGGATCGCCGTAATGACCCATGGTTGTTACCGGCTAAGGCGGAAACATGCACGATGCACCCAATTCATCTCGTTCAGTTCAGACGATGAGAGATTGCACCAGTATGATCGCAACGGTTTCGTTGCGTCACAGTGGCGACTCGCTCCAAATTCGCCACCTGAATAAAGAAGGTGCCCTCAAAGACCAGCACTTCCTTATCACGATCAAAAGCAATGTCGACGGTGCTAAGTTTTCCGTTAAGCCTTTTGCTGAATTGATTGCGCTCAACAACCGCTTACATTCCTCGGCGGAAAGACGCGTGGCTAACCAATGGCACCTTCGTTAATTGTAGGCTATCCAAAAAATCTCTAGCAGTTTCCTGAATGTGATTCCCGCGATAAGCTCCGGGTCGTTTATTTAATCACTCCTGACTTCAGCGTTGTTCGCGTTACCGAGCGGGTATTGGTCAATCAGACGATTTACGGCGCGATATGCTTTTGGTTGGCCGAGTTCAAGTTTATGACGACCTCCAGCAGCACTTTGTGGACATTCTCATGCTAGGCGGTGTTGGGCATGGAGGCGAGAAAATGTATAACCTATGAGTCATTGTGACGAATAATGTGCAATATAGAATGCAATTTTGAGATGTCCTCGAAGAGGAAAATACTCAGACCGAAAGGTATTGTCATGAGTTGGCCCGCCATGGTATTGCAGTTAAGCACCTGCAAAATCAGGCGCGGGGATTAGTCTCCCGAAAACCATACTGGCTACCTATGACGCGCTCGCGTCTTTTGTATGTCGTGCCACCGGTTCTGAAAGTGATACGCTGCTGTTTCCCCACACAAATTTACGCGTTACTCTCCATATCCTCACTCCAACCCCTGATTTCACCGAGCTGGTCGCCAAAGCATTAATGGGAAACAGCCTTGATGTACTCCGTTTAACCTGGCGATATTGTAATGCGTCCCACGCCAACGATAACATCAAGGCATGATGCCAAAAATCGCATTCACCTACGGGCTTCACTTGTAGGAAGTAAACCATATCCGTAAGGTCGGATGCATGGCGCATGCACGGCATAATACCCATGATTTCGACATGCGGCATCAAACGCCGGCCGCCACTGAAGCGCGGAATCGGCTCTTTTCATCAGGATGATACGTAGCAACTTACCAAGGAGGGTATATGGGACGTGTAGGCGGTGATGGTAGAAGTTCAGGAGCAGGAGGCCGGGCAGGAACAGGGTCCTGTGGTCCGGCAAATAGCGGCAATTGCGGCGGAGCAAGCGCAGGCCAGTGCGGGCCCCGGGCAAAACTGTAACTCAGGCGGTAGTGTGCGCAGCTATGGCGGTCGGGGACGGGGAGAGGCAAGTCAGGGTAATTATTCAAGAGGCTCCGGGGATGTTTCAAATCAATGTTCTCCCCGCTTATGCATGGTCAGGGCTATAGCCGCCCACCAATCCACTATTAAACTGGCAAACGGTTCCACAATTATCGTGATATTTTCAATAATGTTTTTTCATCAACGGGCAGAATCACATTTTCTACGGACTCCGCTTGGGTAGCCGGTAATACTGTTCATAGCATCTCTAATTTTTCACAAGATGCGTCGGGCAATCCTGCTGCTAAAAACATTCATGTAATTAAAACGAATCATCAGGGCAATAGCTGCGTTTTCCGTTTCCCCGTTAACTTATCGGCCATTGGGGTGCCCATTGGGCAGGGCATTCATGGCGAGATAGCAACCGCTGGCTGGATTTTCGGCCGCCACCTGAATGAAAAAAGACTCGATCAGCAGGACGCCAGGGAAAAAAATAAAGCCGAGGCCCGACAACGAAACCAGTTGCAAGCCTGGGATCGGTATAGGCTTTTGGAGCGTATGCGAACTGAGCAGGCGGTCTGCGAACGTGAAAAAAGCGCATTACAACGCCAAACGCAGTTAGATGCATGGGATCGCGCGGCACAGCATGAACGGCAATGCGCCTTGGCGGCAAACAGCGCGAGCCGCAAACAGCAACCCGCGGCGATTAAGAGCGTACAAAACGAACCTTCATCAAGCTCGTGCGCTATGCCCGCGTCAGCGGCGCCTTCCATAGCGGATGTCTATGCACAGCGCGGTGTTGCTTTATCCGGCATGGCGTTAGCTACGCGGCCAGCCGCGGCTTTGGCTCCGCTCGCTGCCGGCGCTGAGGGCGGACTGGCCTCCGCTGTCGGTGGTGCGCTAAGCGCTGCGACTAACAAAGTAGGCTCTGCTGCGCTGGGGTTGGCTAAGTTTCCCCTTGGCGCGGGGGTGGGGTTGCTAACCTACAGCGGGAAGGTGGGAGAAGGCAGCGATAAAGTGCCGGGGCGCGATCTGGCGCAACGTTTCGCCCCTGCCGTCTCGACACCTTCTTCCAACGCCACGTCAGCACTGCCTGCTGGTTTCTCTACGAGAAGCGCCGCCGTCGCGGGGGTAGAAGGACAAGGAAGCCTGTCGGGTGCAAGCAGCGGTTATGTCGCTGAGCCGAGTGGTGACGTCTGTGAAGGCACGCGCGCGCAGTGCGCGGTGCGTGATGGGACGCGCGGGCCGGGACGTATGGAGAGTTGCGGTGAAGAGAGTGGTGAGGCCAAACCGAATCTGGGCAAGGACATAGCCAAAGTCACTGACGCGCAAAAAGCGGAGCTGGGCGGAGTGGGATCGGGAACTCCTGGAGGCTGGGGACCGGGGGATGAGCAAAGTGCCCGCAATAAAGAATCTCAAAAGCAAAATGAAGTTCAGAGTCAGGCAAAAACTTCGCCTGAAGGTACTGAGAAACTAGTTTGGGATTCTTGGCAAAATCACCCTAAGGCCTCGATTAATGGTCGCCCATATGCTCAAATTGGTGATCGATATTATGCGCAGCACGCGGTAGACAGGATGCAACCATCAAGCCTCGGTTCACCCGCAGGAACGGTCGGGCCTGGCAGGAACGTCACTCCTAAAATGGTAGAACACGTTATCAAGACTGGTTCGTCCCAAAACAATATTATTAATGGGGTAACTCGGACTACTTATTGGAGCGGTGACGTCGGTGTTATAACGGAAAATAATGGCAATGTGGTTGTTACTATTCTTCGCAGGAGTGGCAAATGAATGATTGGATCTATCCCGAGGTAATTAATCATCTCAAGAAATCATGTATTGATTTTCTCGATGAGAAAATAACAATTCATGATATTCAATCGGAGATTTTTAGCGCTGAAAATCAGGTGGTTGCGCTTGAGGAAAAATGGCTTCGCACTGTCTTGTTTGACGCAGAAAACGAGATTGAGCTGTTACGTTACACCACTAACGAAGATCGGTTGGTTGGTTCAATAAAACCTATAGTCCAGGATATCTTAAATAAAATACAATAAGTACCCCCGGCGAGCCTGTACATGATTCCGTGTAAATGCCTTTTCTCAGCAGTGGCCGTCCAGGCGGTCGCCGAACTCGATGATAAAGCGGCTCATAGCCATTCGCCAGTCCCTTAGCGGCATCGTCCATTTCTGCGATGCTGCCTGGATCGCCAGCCATACCATCTTTTTCACTGAGTCATCTGTCGGGAACACTTTACGTTTTTTGAACGCGTGGCGGATCACGCTGTTCAGCGACTCGATGGCATTGGTGGCGCAGATCATCTTGCGGATGTCCGTCGGGTAGGCGAAGAACGTGGCAAGATTCGTCCAGTTTGCCTGCCGGCTGCGGCTTACTGCGGATATTGGCATCCCAGGCACTGGCGAACGCTTCCAGCGTCTGCACGCATGCCTCTTTCGCTGGCCCGCGGTCGGCTGCCCCCATTGGAATTTTTAGTATGAGGTGTCAACTACCCTGCCAGAAGGGGTCAACCTCGTCCCGCCTTTCTGCTACAATCCCAGGCCGTCGTCGATCGTTATTACACCTTGGAACTCACCATGCGCCTGAACCCCAGCCAGCAGCACGCCGTCGAATTTGTTACCGGGCCTTGCCTGGTGCTGGCCGGCGCCGGGTCGGGCAAGACGCGCGTG
Source organism: Sodalis sp. RH21 (assembly GCF_047324175.1). Taxonomy (NCBI): domain Bacteria; kingdom Pseudomonadati; phylum Pseudomonadota; class Gammaproteobacteria; order Enterobacterales; family Bruguierivoracaceae; genus Sodalis; species Sodalis sp. RH21. The sequence continues at coordinate 70,995 of NZ_CP178732.1, forward strand.
ATCACCAATAAAATCGCCCATCTGATTCGCCAGTGCGGCTACCAGGCGCGGCATATCGCGGCGGTGACCTTCACCAACAAGGCCTCGCGGGAAATGAAGGAGCGCGTGGCGCAGACGCTGGGGCGGCAAGAGGCGCGCGGCCTGACCATCGCCACGTTTCATACCCTGGGGCTGGAAATCATCAAGCGCGAATATAAAGCGCTGGGCATGAAGGCGAAGTTTTCGCTGTTTGACGAGCACGACCAGCAGGCTTTGCTCAAGGATTTGACCGAGCAGTGGCTGGAAGGGGATAAGGATTTGCTCAAACAGCTGGCCTCGACGATCTCCAATTGGAAAAACGATCTGCTCGATCCCGGCCAGGCCGCGGCGCTGGCCCGTTCCGAACGGGACAAACTGTTTGCCCACTGCTATGAACTGTACGATGCCCACCTGCGGGCCTGCAATGTGCTGGATTTCGACGATCTGATCCTGCGCCCCACCTTATTGCTGCAACGGGATACCGACGCGCGTGAACGCTGGCAAAATCGCCTGCGTTATCTGCTGGTGGATGAATACCAGGATACCAATACCAGCCAGTACGAACTGGTGAAAATGCTGGTGGGCAGCCGCGCCCGGTTCACCGTGGTGGGGGATGACGATCAGTCGATCTATTCGTGGCGCGGCGCGCGTCCGCAAAACCTGGAACTGCTGCAAAAGGATTTCCCGGCGCTCCAGGTGATAAAACTGGAGCAAAACTATCGCTCCACCGAGCGCATCCTGAAAGCCGCCAACATCCTGATTGCCAATAATCCGCATTTGTTTGAAAAACGGCTGTTTTCGCAGCTGGGTTATGGCGAAGCGCTTAAGGTGGTCACCGCCAATAACGAGGATCACGAGGCGGAGCGCGTGGTGGGGGAGCTGATCGCCCATCACTTTATCAATAAAACCCACTACCGCGATTATGCCATTCTCTACCGCGGCAATCACCAGTCGCGGTTGTTTGAAAAAATGCTGATGCAAAACCGCATCCCCTATCGCATTTCCGGCGGTACGTCCTTCTTCGCGCGTCCCGAAATCAAAGACCTGCTGTGCTATTTGCGGGTGCTGACCAATCAGGACGACGACAGCGCCTTCTTGCGCGTGGTCAATACGCCGCGGCGGGAAATAGGTTCGGCCACGCTCCAGAAACTGGGGGAATGGGCCACCGCGCGCAACAAAGGCCTGTTCGCCGCCAGTTTTGACCTGGGGCTAAGCCAGACCCTGAACGGCCGCGGCCTGGAATCCCTGCAGCGGTTTACCTACTGGATGGCGGAGATTGCGCGGCTGGCCGAAGGCGATCCGGTGCAGGCGGTGCGGGATTTGATTCACGGCATGGAATATGAGAGCTGGCTTTATGAAACTTCCCCCAGCCCCAAAGCCGCCGAAATGCGGATGAAAAACGTTAACCAGCTATTTTCCTGGATGACCGACATGCTGGTCGGGTCGGATCTGGATGAGCCGATGACGCTGGACCAGGTGGTGACCCGTTTTACCCTGCGTGAAATGATGGAGCGCGGCGAAAACGACGAGGAGCTGGATCAGGTGCAATTGATGACCCTGCATGCCTCCAAGGGGCTGGAGTTCCCTTATGTCTTCCTGGTGGGGATGGAAGAAGGGTTGCTGCCGCACCAAAGCAGCATCGATGAGAATAATATCGAAGAGGAGCGGCGGCTGGCCTATGTGGGCATTACCCGCGCGCAAAAAGAGCTGACCTTCACGTTATGCCGCGAGCGCCGGCAGTATGGCGAGACTATCCGGCCGGAGCCGAGCCGCTTTTTGCTGGAGCTGCCGCAAGACGATCTGGCCTGGGAAACCGTGCGCAAGATCGTCAGCGCCGAGGATCGCATGACGCAGGGACAAAGCCGGGTGGCCGGTCTGCGCGAACAGCTGGCCAAAGCGAAAGCGCGGGGTGGCTAAAGCTCCCCGCCAGCATAGGTGAGAGGCAAGGCGGATTTTCGTTTCGACAACCCATTGCGACCGCGCCAGGCCTGCATGGTGATGGGCTACGGTATTTTTCGCTAACGCTAGCCGATTTCCTCAAGCAACAGCGGCCAATGGACGTAGCTTTGCCATTGGCTCTCCTGCTCAAGGTATTCGGCGCGCAGCGGGTGCTGCGCCAGCCAGCCGCGGGGCAACAGTACGTGCAGCGTGTCGTCCAGCGCCCGCAGTTTGACCTCCGGCACCGTCTCGTCGCGACGCCGGCTGGCGAAAATAATCGCCAGGCGCATCAATCGGCACAGGCGCTGCGCCTGGCGCGCCGGCAAGCTGTTTTGCTGGGTCAGTTGGGATAAGTCGATATGATGGCTTTGGTTTTGCAGCAGGATGGCAATCAGTTTTTGCTGGGCCGGGGTAAAACCGGGTAAATCGGTATGCCGGATCAAATAGGCCGCATGCTGGGGCGCGTTTTTGATATCGATGCTCAGGCCAATCTCGTGGATCATGGCGGCGCAATGCAGGATGGCGAAACATCGCTCGTCCAGTTGCCATGCTTTGGCCACCTGGGCGGCGAAATTGTCGGCCAGCGCGCTGACCCGCTGGGCCTGCTCGGTATCAAGCAAATAGCGGCGCTGCATATTCTGCAAGGTGCGCTCGCGAATATCTTCACATACCGGCAAATCGAGCATGCCGTACATAATGCCTTCGCGCAACGCCCCGCCGGCCAGGGTCATGGTCTTGATGCCCAGCTCATGGAATATGGCCAGCAGAATCGATAGCCCGCTGGGAAACACCAGCGCCCGATCCAGGGTCAGGCCCTCGATTTCCAATTCTTCAAGCTTACCGCACTGGATCGCCCGCTGCTTGAGCTGGAGCAGTTTGCTCAGGGTAATCTGTTCATCCATGCCCTGGGCCACCATAATCTCCTGCAGGGCCTGCACCGTGCCGGAAGCGCCCACGCAGACCTGCCAGCCCGATGCCAGCAGTCTGGAAACCACCGGGCGAATCATCTCGCGCGCCGCCTGTTCCGCCTGCTCGAAGTTCTCCTTGGTCAGGCTGCGATCTTTAAACCAGCGATCGAGCCAGGTGACGCAGCCCATTTCCAGGCTGAACAGTTCCAGCGCTTGCGCCCCGCGGCCAACCACCAGTTCGGTGCTGCCGCCTCCGATGTCCACCACCAACCGTTCATCCGATCCGCCGGTGGTATGCGCCACGCCCTGGTAAATCAGCCTGGCTTCTTCTTCGCCGCTGATGACCTGCACCGGACAGCCCAGAATTTCCCTGGCGGTAACCAGAAACGTCTCGGCGTTGGTGGCAATGCGCAAGGTCGCGGTGGCGACGACGCGGATATGCGTCGGCGGGATATCCTGCAAATGCTCGGCGAACAGCCGCAGGCATTGCCAGCCACGCTGCATGGCTTCGGGGGTAAGCTGATTGGCGGCGTCAAGTCCGGCGGCCAGACGCACTTTGCGTTTAATCCGCGCCAGCGTCTGGATGGTGCCGGCCACCTCACGCGCCACTAACATATGGAAGCTGTTGGAACCTAAATCAATGGCGGCATAAAGTGAGGTGCAACTTTGCATAGCGATCAGCCCGGACGTTTACGGTTATGGCGCGGCGCGCCGCCCGTGCCGCTGCGGCGGGATACGGAATTACGGCGCGGACCGGTACCCGGACGTGCGCGCGTCAGCCGTTTCGGCGCCGGCAGCTCGGTCAACAGCGCATCGCTATTGTATTTGCTGACGGGGATCTGATGGCCGATGTAGCTTTCGATCGCCGTCAGGTTCAACGCATATTCCTCACAGGCCAGGCTGATGGAACTGCCGCTTTCGCCGGCGCGTCCTGTACGGCCGATGCGATGCACATAATCTTCGCAGTCATCCGGCAGATCGTAGTTGAACACATGGGTGACCAATGGAATGTGCAGGCCGCGGGCGGCGACATCGGTGGCGACCAGGATATCCAGCGTTCCCTGGGTAAAGTCTTCAAGAATGCGCAGGCGCCTTTTTTGGGAAACATCGCCGGTCAGCAACCCGACGCGGTGCCCGTCAGCGGCCAGGTGGCCCCAGATATCCTCGCAGCGGTGCTTGGTATTGGCGAAAATAATGCAGCGATCCGGCCACTCTTCTTCAATCAGCGTCTGTAATAGGCGCATTTTTTCTTCATTGGAAGGATAAAACAGCTCTTCCTGTATTCGGTAGCCGGTTTTTTGCAGCGGCTCGACTTCCACATATTCAGCGTTATTCATATGTTCAAACGCCAATTCACGTACTCGGTAAGATAAGGTGGCGGAGAACAGCATATTCAAACGCTGTTCAACGGCGGGCATACGGCGGAACAACCAGCGAATATCTTTAATGAAACCCAGATCGAACATGCGATCGGCTTCGTCGAGCACCACAACCTGGATCGCGCCCATATTGACATAGTTCTGTTTGGTGTAATCGATCAGGCGGCCGGTGGTGCCAACCAGGATATCCACGCCGGATTCCAGCACCTTGAGCTGCTTGTCGTAACCATCCCCGCCGTAGGCCAGACCCATTTTCAGGCCGGTCGCCTGGGCTAATGGTTCAGCATCGGAGTGGATTTGCACCGCCAATTCTCGGGTTGGCGCCATGATCAGCGCTCTGGGCTGATTGGTCTGGCGCTGCTCGTCGGCGGGCGTTGTCAGTAAGTGATGAAACGTGGCAGCGAGAAATGCCAGCGTCTTTCCGGTACCGGTTTGCGCCTGTCCTGCGACATCTTTGCCATCGAGGGTGATGGGTAATGTCAGCGCCTGAATAGGCGTACAATTATTAAATCCTTGTTTTTCAAGGGATTCAATAATAAGCGGGTGCAGGGCGAAGTCGGAAAACTTCTTTTCGGTTAAGTGTGTTTTGCTCATAGTGTGGTAGAATAACAGTTAACTATTGCATTACGAAAGCGTATCCAGTGAAATAAAGTCAACCGGGCGTTGGTTAACCTTAAACCGGCCCGGTAAAGATAATCCTGTGGAGTAGAACATGAGCGATAAAATTATTCACGTAAGTGACGACAGCTTCGAAAAGGACGTGTTGCAGGCAAAGGGACTGTTCCTGGTGGATTTCTGGGCGGAGTGGTGCGGTCCATGTAAAATGATTGCGCCCATCCTGGCTGAAGTCGCTGATGAATTCGAAGGCAAATTGACTATCGCCAAGCTGAACATCGACGAAAACCCGGCTACCGCGCCTAAATACGGCATCCGCGGCATCCCGACCCTGCTGCTGTTTAAAGACGGCGAAGTGGTGGCGACGAAAGTCGGCGCGTTGTCCAGAAGCCAGCTCAAAGAATTCCTGAATAAAAATCTTTAATCGTCAAAAACGGTTATCCCCATCGGGCGCTGGCGTTCACTATGTTTTCTCGTATTGACCGCTAGACGCCCGCCAAGAACCATGCTAAGTTTAGATCCACTGCATTTAGATCTTACCTAGTTCGAGTCCGATAGTTTGAATCTGAGTTTTACTCTTTGCCCGAGTCCCGTTGTAGAACAGCATTAGCGCGATCAAGCAAGGTGTTCAGGCAATCTGGATTTGAATTGATCCGTTTTTAGGCGCTCTCAATCTTCAGTCTTCTTGTATTCATTTTGCATGATTTGCTGTTCATCAGCCCAAACGGGATGTACTGGGATTAAATGCCGTTAGACAGGCACGATTATACGCTGCCATACCATCCACAAAAATAGTTCGAGATTTACCCCGAGTTTAAGAACCCACCATTATGAACCTTACCGAATTAAAAAATACGCCGGTTTCTGAGCTAATTACTCTCGGCGAAAACATGGGGCTGGAAAATCTGGCCCGTATGCGCAAACAGGACATCATCTTCGCCATTTTAAAGCAGCATGCTAAAAGCGGTGAGGATATCTTTGGCGATGGCGTGTTGGAAATATTGCAGGATGGATTCGGTTTCCTCCGCTCCGGGGACAGTTCGTACCTCGCCGGCCCCGATGATATTTATGTTTCCCCCAGCCAGATTCGTCGCTTCAACCTTCGCACCGGCGATACCATTTCCGGCAAAATCCGTCCGCCGAAAGAAGGCGAGCGTTACTTTGCGCTGTTGAAAGTCAACGAAGTCAACTACGACAAACCGGAAAACGCCCGTAACAAAATTCTCTTTGAAAACCTGACCCCTTTGCATGCCAACTCCCGGTTGCGCATGGAACGCGGCAATGGTTCCACCGAAGATTTGACGGCGCGGGTGCTGGATTTAGCCGCCCCCATCGGCCGCGGCCAGCGTGGCCTGATCGTGGCGCCGCCCAAGGCCGGTAAAACCATGCTGCTGCAAAACATCGCGCAGAGCATCGCTTACAACCATCCGGACTGCGTGCTGATGGTGCTGCTGATCGATGAGCGGCCGGAAGAAGTGACCGAAATGCAGCGCCTGGTTAAAGGCGAAGTGATCGCGTCGACCTTCGATGAGCCGGCTTCACGCCACGTGCAGGTCGCCGAAATGGTGATCGAGAAAGCCAAGCGCCTGGTCGAGCATAAAAAAGACGTCATTATCCTGCTGGACTCCATCACCCGTCTGGCCCGCGCCTACAATACCGTGGTACCCGCATCGGGCAAGGTGCTGACCGGCGGTGTGGACGCCAACGCCCTTCATCGTCCCAAACGTTTCTTCGGCGCGGCGCGTAATATGGAAGAGGGCGGCAGCCTGACCATTATCGCCACGGCGCTGATCGATACCGGCTCGAAGATGGACGAAGTGATTTACGAAGAATTTAAAGGTACCGGTAATATGGAATTGCACCTCTCGCGCAAAATTGCCGAGAAGCGTGTATTCCCTGCTATCGACTATAACCGCTCCGGTACCCGTAAAGAAGAGTTGCTGACTACTCAGGAAGAGCTGCAAAAAATGTGGATCTTGCGCAAAATCATCCATCCGATGGGTGAAACCGACGCAATGGAGTTCCTGATGAACAAGTTGGCGATGACCAAGACCAATGATGAGTTTTTTGACATGATGAAACGCTCGTAATTAACAAAAAACTCGGGTAACGCCACGTCAATACGTGGCGTTTTTTGTTTCTAATGCTAGGATAGTCAGATCTTACTGGCCTGGCCTTTGATATCAGAGGGTAAGCCAAGCGGTCTTTTTGCTTCAATTCACCTGACGGAGATTCGGGTGGTACGGAAAAGATGACAAAGACAATATTTCAGTGTCACGAAATCCAGTGACAATTGAGGCACAAAGTGAGATGTGTTGACACGGTAACGCATCAAACAGCCTAATGGATGCAGAGAGCTTTCTATTGTGAACTTACTCAATATGAGTACTGATTTTATTGCCATTTTTTTGTTTTCAATGGTTTTTTTGTTTTTCTCCCGCAAGGTTGCCAAGAAGATAGGCTTGGTTGACAAACCCAATTACCGTAAACGTCACCAGGGCCAAATCCCGCTGGTAGGCGGTATCTCCATTTACGCTGGCATCTGCTTTACTTTTATCTATACCGACCACTTCGTGCCCCACATCGGGTTGTACCTGCTATGCTCGGGCATCCTGGTGCTCACCGGCGCGCTGGACGATCGTTTCGATATCAGCGTCAAGTCGCGCGCCACCATCCAGGCGCTGGTCGCCATAGTAATGATGGTATTTGGCGGCCTGTATATCAACAGCCTGGGTTATGTGTTTGGTCCCTGGGAGATGGTGCTGGGGCCGTTTGGCTATCCGGTTACCCTGTTCGCCGTTTGGGCGGCCATCAATGCGTTTAACATGGTCGATGGTATCGACGGGCTGCTGGGCGGGCTTTCCTGCGTGTCGCTGGGGGCGATGGGCATCCTGATGTGCCTGGATAATAATCCCAGCCTCGGGTTGTGGTGTTTTGCCATGATCGCCGCCATTTTGCCCTATATCCTGCTTAATCTCGGACTGTTCGGCCGGCACTATAAAGTGTTTATGGGCGATGCGGGCAGCACCATGATCGGGTTCAGCATTATCTGGATTATCCTGCAAAGCACCCAGGGCACCGGCCATCCGATGAATCCGGTGACCGGCCTGTGGATTATCGCCATCCCGCTGATGGATATGATCGCCATCATGTACCGCCGCATGCGCAAAGGCATGAGCCCTTTTTCCCCCGATCGGCAGCACATCCATCATTTGATCATGCGTGCCGGCTTTAGTTCACGGCAAGCCTTTGTTATCATTACCGTTACCGCCGCGCTGCTGGCCACGTTCGGCGTGCTGGGCGAACGATGGCTGGTATGGCCGGATTCGGTGATGCTCGCCCTGTTTATCGTGGTATTTTTACTTTATGGCTACGTGCTTAAATGTGCCTGGCGGGTGGCGCGTTTCGTTAAGCGCACCAAGCGGCGGTTCGGCAACAAACACTTACCCACTAACCGTAACGCGGGGCGGAAATGACACCAGAGGCTCAACCGACATCCAGAGAATCCAGGCTGGACAACGAACTTGACATCCGGGGGCTGTTTTGCGCCCTGTGGCGCGGTAAACGGTGGATTATCGGCATGGCGCTGCTGTTTGCCGTAATCGCCCTGGCTTATTCCTATGTGGTCAAACAGGAGTGGACCGCCGTCGCGATCACCGATAAACCGACGGTCAATATGTTGGGCAGCTACTTTTCCCAACAGCAGTTTTTGCGCAACCTGGATGTGAAAAATACCGCGTTGCCCACCTCCGATATGCCGTCCATCGGCGATGATGCGTATCAGGAATTTGTCCGCCAGCTCGCTTCTTATGACACCCGGCGGGAATTCTGGCTTGCGAGCGAATATTATACCTCGCGCAAAGAGGGCAACGCCCACGGCGATGCGGTATTGCTCAGCGAGCTAATAGACAATATCCAGTTTATTCCCCGTGACGATGCCAAAAAACAGCCGGATCAGGTGATGCTGGTGGCTGAAACCGCGACGGACGCCAATAGCCTGCTGCGTAATTATGTGGCGTTCGCCAATCAGCGCGCGGCCAGCCGCTTGAATGAAGATATCACCGGGGCCTGGGCGGCGCGCACCGTCTCCCTGAAAGCGCAGGTCAAACGCCAGGGGGCGGTGGCCAACGCCATTTATGAGCGCGACCTGAATGCGCTGCGCCAGGCGCTGGATATTGCTAAGCGGCAGGGCATCAGTCATAGTCAAACCGACGTACCGGTGGAGCAGTTGCCGCAGTCCGGCCTGTTTTTATTGGGGGTGCCGTTATTACAGGCGCGGCTGGAAGCGTTACAGGCCGCGGGGCCGGGTTTTGACGTGGAATACGATCAGAATCGCGCCATGCTCGCCACGCTGAACGTCGGACCGACACTGCAAAATTCATTTGGGACTTACCGTTATTTAAGAACGCCCGAGGAGCCGGTAAAACGCGATAAACCCCGCCGGGTGTTCCTGCTGATTCTCTGGGGCGCCATGGGCGGCTTGGCGGGCGCTGGCATCGCATTGGCCCGCCGCCGGTGAGGGCGCCGCAAAAGTAGCGCCAGGCCGGATGGATGCGCCGCCCGCTGCGCGGCAGAACTTATACCAGCCACGCGTATGGCTTATTCGAGACGGAAGGGAATTGCTGTGAAAGTGTTGATCGTCTTCGGCACCAGGCCGGAAGCCATAAAAATGGCACCGCTCATTCTGGCCCTGGCCAAAGATCCGGCGTTTGAGGCCAGGATCTGCGTCACGGCCCAACATCGGGAAATGCTTGATCAGGTCTTGCGTTTGTTCGAGATTGTGCCCGATTACGATTTAAACATTATGCGTCCCGACCAGGGCCTGACGGAGATCACCAGCCGGATACTTATCGGCATGAAACCGGTATTGGAATCTTTTCAACCGGATGTGGTGCTGGTGCACGGCGATACCACCACCACCCTGGCCACGAGTCTGGCGGCCTTTTACCAGCATATCCCGGTAGGACATGTGGAAGCGGGCCTGCGTACCGGCAATCTCTACTCGCCGTGGCCCGAAGAAGCCAACCGCAAGCTTACCGGCCATTTGGCGATGTACCATTTTTCCCCCACCGAGAATTCACGGCGGAACCTGCTGCGGGAAGGGATAGCGGCGGATAGGATATTTGTCACCGGTAATACCGTCATTGATGCCTTATTTTGGGTACGCGATCGCGTATTGAATAACGCTGAGTTGCGCAACACGCTTGAAAAGCGCTACGATTTTCTCGATCCGCAGAAAAAAATGATCCTGGTGACCGGCCACCGGCGCGAGAGTTTCGGCGATGGTTTCGAGCGCATATGCAGTGCGCTGGCGCACATCGCCCGCCACCATCCCGAGGTGCAGGTGGTTTATCCGGTGCACCTCAATCCCAACGTCAGCGAGCCGGTTAACCGCATTTTAAGCGGAATACCCAACATAAAACTGATCGATCCCCAGGATTACCTGCCGTTTGTTTACCTGATGAATCAGGCGTATATGATCCTGACGGACTCCGGCGGCATCCAGGAGGAGGCGCCGTCCCTGGGTAAACCGGTGCTGGTCATGCGCGACACCACCGAGCGCCCGGAGGCCGTCACCGCCGGCACGGTGCTGCTGGTGGGCACCGATCCAAAAACCATCCAGGAAGCGGTTTCCAAACTGCTGACCGATGTGGATGAATACCAGGCCATGAGCCGGGCGCATAACCCTTATGGCAACGGACAGGCTTGCCAGCGAATTATCGATGCGTTAAAAAATAATCAGGTGAAAGTATGAGTTTTGAGACCATCTCCGTCATCGGGCTGGGTTATATCGGCCTGCCCACCGCCGCGGCGTTCGCCTCGCGCCGTAAAAAGGTGGTGGGCGTGGATGTGAACCGCCATGCCGTCGACACCATTAACCGCGGTGCGATTCATATCATCGAGCCCGATCTGGATGAAGTGGTTAAACGCGCGGTTGGCGAGGGTTATCTCGCCGCGGTGACGGAGCCGGAGCCGGCCGATGCTTTCCTGATTGCGGTGCCGACCCCGTTCAAGGACGGGCACGAGCCGGATCTGAAATATGTGCGGGCCGCGGCGCTCTCCTTGGCGCCGGTATTGAAACCGGGGGATTTGGTCATCCTGGAATCCACCTCGCCGGTGGGCACCACCGAACAGATGGCGCAGTGGCTGGCCGCGGCGCGTCCCGACCTGCAATTTCCCCAGGCCGCGGGCGAGCATGCGGATATCAATATCGCTTACTGCCCCGAGCGGGTGCTGCCCGGCAAGGTGATGGTGGAGCTGATTAAAAACGATCGGGTCATCGGCGGCATGACCCCCCGCTGCTCCGCGCGCGCCAGCGAGCTGTACGGCATCTTTCTGGAAGGCGAATGCGTCATTACCAACTCCCGTACCGCTGAAATGTGCAAATTGACCGAAAACAGTTTCCGCGATGTGAATATCGCCTTTGCCAATGAGCTGTCGCTGATTTGCGCCGATCAGGGGATTAATGTCTGGGAATTGATCGCGCTGGCCAACCGCCATCCGCGCGTCAATATCCTCCAGCCGGGGCCAGGGGTGGGCGGTCATTGTATTGCCGTCGATCCCTGGTTTATCGTGGCGCAAAATCCCCAGCAGGCGCGCCTGATTCATACCGCCCGTTTGGTAAATGACGCCAAACCCCGCTGGGTGCTGGAGCGCGTCAAATCGGCGGTGGCTGATTGCCTGGCGCAAAGCGACAAACGGGCCAGCGAAGTGACCATCGCCTGTTTCGGGCTGGCGTTTAAACCGGATATCGACGATTTGCGCGAAAGTCCGGCGGTGGCCATTACCCATGCGATTGCCGAGTGGCATTCCGGCGCCACCCTGGCGGTGGAGCCTAACGTGGCGCAGTTGCCCGCGGCGCTGGCCGCCCATGTCGCCTTGACCGACCTCGATACCGCCCTGCAATCCGCCGACGTGCTGGTCATGCTGGTGGATCACCGGCAATTCAAGGCGCGTCATCCGGCCGACATTACCCAGCGTTGGATCATCGATACCAAAGGTGTCTGGCGGTAAGCCCGGCGCTACTACCATCCAGGCCAGACACGCCGGTATTGGCAGCCACCGGCGGCGGCCGATACCTGTGGGATAGACGTCATGTCCATACGCGCCAAGGTCGAACCCCTGAGCTGGGAGAGCGATTTTTTCAATATCTCCAGCGGCAAAATCGTATTTGATCCCGCTTGCGGGCCGCTGGCATCAAGCGCCCTGGACGCATTTAAGGTCGTCCAGGCCAAAGTGGCGGCCGATGCCCCGGCGCAGGTTGATGCGCTGGCAACGCTGGGGTTTCGGCTGGTGGAAGGCGAAATCGATTGCAGCCGCAGTCTGGCCGTAGAGGACCCGCCGGCGCGGGAGCCTTCCGCCGGCGTTTCGTCCGGCAGCGCCGCGCCGCGTATCGCGGGCGCGCAGGATATCCAGGCGGTAAGGCAACTGGCGTCGTCGGCATTCACGCTTAGCCGGTTCCGCGAACCCTGGTATCGCGCGCCGGACTGCCGCCGTTTTTATGCGGTATGGGCGGAAAACGCCATTCACGGCACTTTTGACGATCTGTGCCTGGTCATCGGCCCGCCCGGGGCCATCAAAGGCATGGTGACGCTGCGTTCCACCAGCGCGGACGAGGCGCGGATCGGCCTGCTGGCCGTACAGCCGGGACTTGGCGGGCGCGGTATTGGCCGGGCGTTATTTACGGCGGCGCTGGCCTGGTGCGGCCAACGGCAAAAATTACGCCTGCGGGTCGCTACCCAAACCGGCAATCTTGCCGCTTTAAGGCTTTATATCGCGTGCGGTGCCACCATTGACGGCGCCGCCTATTGGCTATACAGGTGAATATATGATTCCGTTTAATGCGCCACCGGTGGTGGGAACCGAAATAGAATTTATGCGCGCGGCGATGGGCAGCGGCAAGCTATGCGGCGACGGCGATTTTACCAAGCGCTGCCAGCTCTGGCTGGAACAGCGCTTCGGCAGCGCGAAGGTGTTGCTGACCCCGTCTTGCACCGCGTCCCTTGAGATGGCGGCCATCCTGCTGGATATCCAGCCGGGTGATGAAGTCATCATGCCGAGCTACACATTTGTTTCCACCGCCAATGCGTTTGTCCTGCGCGGCGCCACCATCGTGTTCGTGGATATCCGCCCCGATACCATGAACATGGATGAAACGCTGATAGAGGCGGCGATAACCCCTAAAACGCGGGCCATCGTGCCGGTGCATTATGCCGGCGTCGCCTGCGAAATGGACGTTATCATGGCGCTGGCGGCCCGGTATGGACTGGCCGTGGTGGAGGATGCGGCCCAGGGCGTAATGGCGCAATACCGGGGCAAAGCCCTCGGCGCCATTGGCCATATCGGTTGCTTTAGTTTCCATGAAACCAAAAACTACACCGCCGGCGGCGAGGGCGGGGCTACGCTGATTAACGATCCCGCCCTGATCGACCGCGCGGAAATCATCCGCGAAAAGGGCACCAATCGCAGCCAGTTCTTTCGCGGGCAGGCGGACAAGTATACCTGGCGCGATATCGGCTCCAGCTACCTGATGGCCGATTTGCAAGCCGCTTACCTGTGGGGGCAACTTGACGGCGCCGATATCATCAATCGTCGCCGGCTGGCGCTATGGCATCGCTATTACACCGAGCTGCAGCCCCTGGTGGCACAGGACCGCATCGAGGTGCCTTTCGTGTCCGCGGGATGCGAGCAAAACGCCCACATGTTTTATCTCAAACTGCGTGATGTCGCGGATCGCACGGCCTTTATCAATCATATGAAAGCGGCGGATATTCTGACGGTGTTCCATTATATTCCGCTGCATGACAGCCCGGCCGGGCTGCGTTTCGGCCGTTTTCACGGTGAAGACCGGTTTACCACCCGCGAAAGCCGGCGTTTGGTCCGGTTGCCGCTGTTTTATAATTTATCGGACGAAAATCAGTCCCTGGTGATTGACGCCATCAACCGGTACTTCCACCGGCATCCCGCCTGATATGTCGCTGGCAAGGGCATCGTTATGGACGGCCGGGTCGACGCTGGTCAAAATTGGCGTCGGACTGCTGGTGGTGAAATTACTGGCCGTCGCCTTCGGGCCGGCCGGGGTCGGCCAGGCGGGTAATTTCCGGCAATTGGTTACCGTGCTCGGCGTATTGTCCGGGGCGGGGATTTTCAACGGCATTACCAAATATGTCGCCCAGTACCAGCAGCAGCCGGAGCGGCTGCGCGCGGTGCTGGGTACCGGCTCCGCCATGGTGCTGGGGTTTTCCACGCTGCTGGCGGCCATCTTTCTGCTGGCGGCCGAACCGATTAGCCGCGCGCTGTTCGGCCACGGTGATTACCGCAACGTGGTGCGGGCGGTGGCGTTTATCCAATTGGGCATCGCTTATGCCAACCTGATGCTGGCCATCCTGAAAGGATTTCGCGACGCGGCGGGGAATGCGCTGGCCGTAAGCGGCGGCAGCGTACTGGGAGCGGGCGCTTACTTTCTTTGTTATTGGCTGGGGGGATACCCCGGCGCGCTGGCCGGTTTGGCCGTTGTGCCGGCCATCACGCTGATTCCGGCCGCCCTGGTCCTGGCGTGGCGGCGCCATATCCGGTTGCGCGATTTGCGACTGGCCTGGGATCGGGCGCTGGCTACCCAGCTTGGCAAATTTACCCTGATGGCGCTGATGACGTCGTTCACCCTGCCGGTGGCCTATATCATGATGCGAAATCTGCTGGCGCAGCGGTTTAGCTGGAATGACGTGGGGATTTGGCAGGGGGTCAGCAGTATTTCGGATGCCTACCTGCAATTTATTACCGCCTCTTTTACCGTCTACCTGCTGCCCACCCTGTCGCGCCTGACCGATAAGCGCGCCATCGGCCAGGAAATCGGCCGCTCGCTGCTGTTTGTTCTGCCTGCCGTCGCGACGGTAAGTTTGCTATTGTGGCTGCTGCGGGATGTGGTCATCCGCCTGCTGTTTTCCATGCAGTTCGACGCCATGCGCGATTTATTCGCCTGGCAACTGGTGGGAGATGTACTGAAAGTGGGCGCTTACGTATTTGGTTATCTGGTGATTGCCAGGGCCTCGCTGCGGTTTTATCTGCTGACGGAAATCAGCCAGTTCCTGTTATTGACCGGCTTTTCCCATTGGTTGATCCCGCTGCATGGCGCCCTTGGCGCGACGCAGGCATATATGGCAACCTATATGGTGTATTTTTTACTTTGTAGCGGCGTGTTTCTAGTTTATTGCAGGAAAAAATGACCCAATTGATCCATGTGCTCGGCTCGGATATTCCCCATCATAATCTGACGGTGCTGCGTTTTTTTAACGACCAGCTGGCGGAGGGCCTTCCCGCGGCCTTAGTGGGGAGTTTTATGGTGGCGGCCGTAGACGATGCGCCTTTTGCGGCGTTTGAACGCCTGGCCATCGAGACCTTTGCCGATAAGCGGACGCTGGCCCGGGCGGTGATTAAACGGGCCGCCGCCGAGCCCGCCGCGCATTTTTTCCTGCACGGGCAATTTAATCCCGGATTATGGCTGGCGCTGCTGACGGGTAAAATAACGCCGGCCCGGGTCAGTTGGCATATTTGGGGGGCCGATCTGTATGAGGATTCCCCGAATTGGAAACACCGGCTGTTTTACCTGCTGCGCCGCCGCGCCCAGGGCCGGGTCGGGCATGTGTTCGCCACCGAGGGGGACCTGTCGGTATACCGGCGCAACCATCCCCGGGTGCCGTCATCGCCGCTCTATTTCCCCACCCGCATGAACCCGGCGTTAGGCTACGATCGGCCTGGGCCCGAGGCGGATAAGCTGTTCACCGTGCTGGTGGGCAATTCAGGGGACGGCACTAATCGTCACCTGGAGGCGCTACAGGCGATTCACCGGCAATTCGGTCCCGATGTGCGGGTTATCGTGCCGCTGGGTTACCCGGCCCGCAATGGGGCCTATATCGCCCAGGTACGCGCCGAGGGGGAGAAGTACTTTGCACCGGGGCGTCTGGAGCTGTTAACCGAACCGGTGGCGTTCGATGATTATCTGGCGATATTGCGCCAGTGCGATCTGGGCTACTTTTTATTTAACCGCCAGCAGGGCATCGGCACGCTTTGCCTGCTGATCCAATTTGGCGTGCCCTTCGTGCTGAGCCGGTTAAATCCCTTCTGGCAGGATTTAACCGGACAACAGGTACCGGTATTATTCCACGGCGATGCCCTCGATCGGGCGGTGGTCGGCGAAGCGCGGCGGCAGCTGGCCGGCGTGGATAAAACCCGCATCGCCTTTTTTTACCCCAATTACCTGGACGGATGGCGGCGAGCGCTGGCCGTGGCGGCGGGGACGCCGTCATGACCCTGGGCCAGTTCGGCGGCGTGCTGGTGGTTTACCTGCTCTCGCTGCTATTTGTCCTGACCCTGACCTACCGGGAATTCCGGCGCATCAGATTTAATTTCAATGTGTTTTTTTCGCTGCTCTATTTATTAACCTTTTATCTTGGCTTTCCCTTGACCTGCATCCTGGCGTTCCGTTTTCAGGTACAGGTGGTGCCGGTGGAATACCTCACGCAGGCTTTCCTGGCCGCCACCGCGTTTTATGCCATTTATTATGTCAGTTATAAAACCCGCTGGTTTCCCCGCGACCAGCCGCCGCGCCGGGCGATACTCAGCCTTAACCGGGTAGAGACCCATTTAACCTGGATACTGCTGGCGCTGACCGCCATCGGCACCGTGGGCATATTTTTCATGCACAACGGTTTTTTGTTATTTCGCCTGCACTCCTATAGCCAGATATTTTCCCGCGATGTATCTGGCGTAGCGCTCAAGCGCTTTTTCTATTTTTTCATTCCGGCCATGTTAATTATTTATTTCCTCAACCCCACCCGCCGCAGTTGGTTATTATTCCTGTGCGGTACGGTGGCCTTCGGGATTTTCACCTATATGGTAGTGGGGGGCACCCGGGCCAATATCATCATCGCCTTCGCCCTGTTTTTGTTTATCGGCATCCAGCGTAATTGGATCAGCCTGTGGATGCTGGGCAGCGCCGGCCTGGCGGCGGTGGCGGGCATGTTCTGGCTGGCGCTGAAGCGCTATGGGCTAAACGTCAGCGGCGATGAGGGGTTCTATACTTTTTTATACTTGACCCGAGATACCTTTTCACCCTGGGAAAACCTGGCGCTGCTGCTGCAAAATTACGATAAAATCTCCTTCCAGGGCCTGGCGCCGATTATTCGCGATTTTTATGTTTTTATCCCCGGCTGGGTATGGCCGGAGCGGCCGGGCCTGGTGCTCAATACCGCCAACTATTTTACCTGGGAGGTATTGAATAACCATTCTGGCCTGGCTATTTCGCCGACCGTTATCGGTTCGCTGGTGGTCATGGGCGGCGTGGCATTTATTCCCCTGGGTGCTATCGTGGTGGGATTGGTCCTCAAAGGTTTCGATACCCTTTATGAACGGGGAAAGTCGGCCAGGGATCGCTACCGTTCGGCGGTATTGCAGGCATTTTGCTTCGGCGCGGTATTTAATATGATTGTACTGGCCCGCGAAGGCGTGGACGCCTTTGTTTCGCGGGTGGTCTTTTTTGGCCTGGTATTCGGCGCTTGCCTGATATTGGCAAAATTGATTTTTTGGTTGCTTAACCGCGCGGGTTTGATTCGGCCCCGGCATACGCGCGGCGCGACAGAGGCATTGTGAGCGGTTAAACCTCTGAAGGGATAATAAATGGAAAACATCGACGGGATTCCA
Source organism: Sodalis sp. RH21 (assembly GCF_047324175.1). Classification (NCBI taxonomy): domain Bacteria; kingdom Pseudomonadati; phylum Pseudomonadota; class Gammaproteobacteria; order Enterobacterales; family Bruguierivoracaceae; genus Sodalis; species Sodalis sp. RH21. The sequence goes on from NZ_CP178732.1 coordinate 88,549, forward strand.
CGCTACCATATTCGTGGTTTGGCGATTTGGGGCTTTCGCGATCAACAGCAATTTATCGAGTATTTATTCGGCGGCCCCATGGTTAAAATCGGTAGCCTGGTGGCGATAAATGCTGAAAAAGTCCTGACCGCTGAACGCGACGCCGAGCTGGCGGCCCTGTTAAACGTCGCGCAATACAAATATGCCGACGGCATCAGTATCGTGCGCTCCATTCGCCGTAAATATCCGTCCGCCGAGGTATCACGCATTGCCGGCGCGGATTTATGGCAAGGCATCATGGCCCGCGCGGGCAAAGAGGGCACGCCGGTGTTTTTGGTCGGCGGCAAACCCGCGGTGCTCGACCAGGTCGCGGCGCTGCTGCGTTCTAAATGGAGTGTGAATATCGTGGGTCTCCAGGACGGCTATTTTACCCCTGACGACCAGGGCTCACTCTTTGCCCGCGTGCAGGCCAGCGGCGCGGCTATCGTTACCGTGGCCCTGGGATCGCCAAAGCAGGAAAAATTTATGCGCGATTGCCAGGCCAGCTATCCCAATGCGCTTTATATGGGGGTAGGGGGCACCTACGACGTCTTCACCGGCCATGTGAAACGGGCGCCGCTGTTCTGGCAGCGCATGGGGCTGGAGTGGCTGTACCGCCTGCTGCGCCAGCCGAGCAGGATTGGGCGCCAGTTTAAACTTTTGCGCTTCGTGGGCTACTATCTCAGCCGGCGGTTATAAGCCCGCAAATGCCGCAGACACTATGCCTTTGGCCGAAAATAACGGCATCGGCGGCCGGCATAGCGGAAAAAGCGCGCGAACCGGGCAGGAAATGAGCAAAGGGTCATCAAACCTATCAAAAGTATGAAAAAGCACTAGACAGTGAGGCCGCGATTCCGTACTATCCCCACCCGCAACGGCGCTAAGCGCCCGTAGCTCAGCTGGATAGAGCGCTGCCCTCCGGAGGCAGAGGTCTCAGGTTCGAATCCTGTCGGGCGCACCATTAAATTTGTGCGCAAGTGCCGTGGTAGTATCGTGTTAGTATGCGTATTAACATGTTAGCCGCGTTGCGGAAGTAAGCAGTATTAGTAATGGTGATTGTAGCTCAGTTGGTAGAGCCCTGGATTGTGATTCCAGTTGTCGTGGGTTCGAGCCCCATCAGTCACCCCATTAATTAGTGGCCATGCGAAGGTGGCGGAATTGGTAGACGCGCTAGCTTCAGGTGTTAGTGTCTTAACGGACGTGAGGGTTCAAGTCCCTCTCTTCGCACCACAACCTCTTTACCGGTAATTTTGCTACCGATGTCTGTACAAAATAATGTACTTACATAAAAAGCCTATGTCGTTTATATAACCTATGTCGTTTATATAAATAGGCGAGCACGAATTTGTAATAGCACCACAGTAAACGGCGAGTAGCGCAGCTTGGTAGCGCAACTGGTTTGGGACCAGTGGGTCGGAGGTTCGAATCCTCTCTCGCCGACCATATTCCCGATGGTTTGGTTTGCCGGAGTGCAGGCCAGGCCATAAGAAAACGGTACGTCATCATGACGTACCGTTTTTTTTTGTTTCCAGCCAGGTATTTTCCCCAGGTCTTGATATCCAGGGACAGTAGTCGCCTTACGGGGGGTAATGCGCAACCGACGGCCGCATGATCCAGAGGGTCGGGGCCGGGGGATTGACAAGCAAGGTCCATCATCTGAAGATGAAACCTTAGCCCAGCATAAGGCCCGTTCAGATGAAAAACGCTCCTGCCGTCACCATTCACTATTGTTCTCAATGTAACTGGCTGCTGCGCGCCGCCTGGATGGCGCAAGAATTATTACAGACCTTCAGCAACGATCTGGCGTCGGTCACCCTGATCCCCGGCACCGGCGGTATTTATGAAATCGCCGTGGATGGCGAGATTTTATGGGAGCGTAAACAAGACGGCGGCTTTCCAGACGCGGCGCAATTAAAACAGCGCTTGCGCGATCGCTGTTTTCCCGATCGCGCGCTGGGGCACGTTGATAAACCGCGCGGTCAAAATGATACCCGCCCATAGCGGGTTATTCCCTATGGCGCTTTAATTACTTGCGTATATCCTATATTCCCATAGCTAGCGGCTATTTTAGCATCCTATTGCAAGATTATTATCACCGCCGACGATTGCTAATCGGCATCAATACTATCGCCTGCCCTATCAGGCCAGTGGTTGAGCATAAAATCAGGTAAATACCGTAGAGAATTTCCGAGTTTGTTTGGTAGCTTTGTCGCCAATGATTATGGCCTGGCATAGGCGCCAAAAGGGAACGGGAAATGTTTGCTAACTGTCAATTGTTCGGTATGGATCTGGCATTTCCCGACGTCTGTTTGACTCCCATGCCATTGCCGGTACCGGTGCCTTATCCCAATATGGCCTTGGGCTGCATGGCGACCCCGCATACTTATAAAGTCCTGTTTGCCGGTTTGCCCGCGCATAATATGGCGACGTTGACCTATACCAGTTTCGGGGATAATCCAGGCGTGAATCTGGGGGTGATGTCCGGAACGGTAATGGGAACCTCGCGCCACTTAATCGGTGCTTTCACCACCCTGATTAAAGGCTCCCCCGCCACGCGCATGACCAGCCTGAGCTTGCAAAACGGTACCAATATGGTTGGCCTGCGGCTTATCCCCAGCCAGTTTAAAGTCATGATGCTTGGCTTTTAATTGCCGCCGCAATAATTACAGGACCTGTTAATGCGCCAGACGACGTTGCCGCGCCGTTATTTTAGCCGTATCAGAACATCATATTATCTGCTTATCCTGGCGGCGGTTATTTTAATCGCCGGCTGTGCGGCGGATGACAATAAACCGGTAAATAATACCCTCCTGACTTTTACCAGTTCCGGCCTGGTTAATAACGGGGCGCCGCTAAAAATCACGATATTACAGTTAACTCATCAATGTCGTTTTTTGGCCGGGGATTATTACGATCTGCAAGGGGACGCGAATAAGGTGCTGGCGGAACATCTGCTTGGCAAAAATGAGCTTTTCCTTATGCCCGATGACGCCGAAAAATTAGCAACAGCTATCGCGATCGAATTAGCCCCCGGCGTCCGTTATCTGGGTATTTTCGCCGAATATAAAGGCATGGCGCATAAAACCTGGCGGTTGGCCGTTGCCCTGCCGGCGCTAGCGAAACCGCTTTTTTTAACCAGGCTTTGGACCGGTCCGCGGCCGGACGAGGCCCTGACGATCGAGGTGTCCCCGGCCGGTTTGCGTTACACCGCCGCGGCCCCAGGCGACCGGTAGGCGTAAACAGAACGAGTGGCAGGAACATTAAACATGAAAAACGTGCATAAGGTGCTTTGGACCGAGGGAATGTTTTTACGTCCCCATCATTTCCAGCAGGCGGAAGAGTATCTGGAAAGCTATCAATGGGGCATTCAGCAGAAAAGTTATCCCTGGGGATACTCATACCTGAAAGTGGACGAAAGCCTGCTGGCGCTGGGCAAGGTGGCGCTGGCGGGGGCGCGGGGCGTTCTGCCGGACGGCACGGCGTTTGATTTTTCGGATGTGTTCGACGCGCCGGCGCCGTTGGATATTCGCGCCGATCGCGGCGCATTCACCGTGGTGCTGGCATTGCCGGTCAGGCGCGCCGGCCGTGAGTCGGTGATTTTTAGCGAAGCCGCGGACTCGCTGGCGCGTCACCTGGCGTTTGAAAAAGAGGTCGACGATGTTAACGCCCTGTCCCTGGGCCGAGCGCAAGTGCAGTGCGGCAAGCTACGTCTGCGACTGATGCCTGAACATGAGCTGAACGGCGAATGGGTTTCCATGGGCGCGGTGCGCGTGCTGGAAAAAGACCGGGAAGGAAGCGTGGCGCTCGATAAGGGATATATCCCCCCGCTGCTGGTCAGCCGCGCCAGTCAACCGCTGCAAGGTTATCTGCAGGAACTGATGGGCCTGTTGCACCAGCGCCGCCAACGGCTCAGCCGCCATCTGCAACGGCGGGAGGAGGGGCGGGACACGGTGGCGGCGGACTTGCTGTTGCTGGCGCTTGTTCACCGGTTCAGCGCCCGGGTGAGCCATTTGCTGGATTTACCGCGCGTCCACCCCGAACGCCTGTTCGCCGAATGGTTGCCCTTTGCCCTGGAACTGGCCGTATACCGCCCGCCCCATACCTTCGAGGGTGATTTGCCCCATTATGACCATGGCGACATCGGCCGCTGTTTCGGCGAATTGATGGCCATGCTGCGCCAGGGTCTGTTTATCATGCTGGAAGAAAGCGCCATTGCATTGCCATTGACCAAACGGATGCCGGGACTGCAGGTGACGACGTTGCCGGACCGGGATATGTTCAACCAATTCGACTTTATCCTGGTGGTGGACGCGGAGCTGAAGTCCGACGCGCTGTCGACCGGTTTCCTGGCGCAGATAAAAATTGCGCCGGCCTGCCGTATCAGCGATCTGGTACAACTGCAATTACCCGGCATTCCCCTGCATCGCCTGCCGCTGGCGCCCCGCCAGCTACCTTACCGGGAGGGATGTTGTTACTTCCAACTGGCGAGAGACGGCGCTTTGTGGCCGCAACTGGTGGAAACCGGGGCGTTCGCCATTTATCTCACCGGCGAATTCGCCGCGCTGAATTTGTCGTTCTGGGCCGTAAGGCGTCCGCCTGCCCAAGGTAACGCCGGCGCATGAACGATCGCGAACTGACCACGACTCAGCGAACCGGCCACGTTAATCCATTGCTGGAGGCGGCCTTTCCGCTGCTAAACGCCATTTCGCATTTTCGCTACGCGCCCGCGCCGGACGATCCGGCGGCGCTGCGCCAGAAAATGATCGCTGAAGTGCGGCGTTTTGAGAAGACATGCCAGGCACTGGGCCTGGACTATAACGTTATCGTCGGCGCCCGCTATGGTTTGTGCACGTCGCTCGATGAAGCGGCGGCATTAACCCCATGGGGTAAAAGCAGCATCTGGGCGGGAAACGGCCTGCTGGTAGCGTTTCATAATGAATCTGGGGGCGGGGAGAAATTCTTCCAACTGATGGCGGCGCTGCTACAGCAGCCGGAGAAGTATATCGACCTGCTGGAACTGCTTTATTTCTGTCTGCTGTTGGGTTTTGGCGGCCGGTATCGGGTAATGGAGAATGGCCTTTACCGGCTGGAGATCGTGACCCAGCGCCTGGCGCAGCAAATCCGGCGCATCCGGGGCGATTATGCGCCATCCCTCAGCGATCCGCGGGTCATTTCCCCGCCGCAGCGGCGATCTTCCCGCGGCAGGAATATGCGGTTGGCCAGCGCGCTGCTGTGCGTCGTCGTCTTGTGTTCCCTCTATATCGGGCTGGACGCCAGGCTGGACTCCGCCGCCGACCGGGTGGAAAAAAGGATTTATAGCCTGCCGCTGCCCAAACCCCTGCCGCTGGCGAGCGGGTTTTCATTACCCCAATTGCTGCGGGCGCTGGAACCCGAGATAGCGGCCGAAAAAGTTGCGGTAAGCGTCGTGGACCAACGGGTGACCATTACCCTGGGCGGCGGCGATCTGTTTCCCTCGGCCTCGTCGCTGCCGGACCCGTCTTATCATCCGGTTATCAGGCTGATCGCCAGGCATTTATCCTTGGCGCCCGGCGTCATTACCGTGCGCGGACACAGCGATAATCAACGGATCGCGACCGCCGATTTTACGTCCAATCACGCGCTGGCCGCGGGCCGTGCCGCCAGCGTGGCGCAGTTGCTGCGCCAGGAATTGTCCCATCCTGAACGGATCAATACCGCAAGCGTCGCGGGGGCGGCCCCCCTGGTGCCCAACACTACGCCGAAAAACCGCGCGATCAATCGGCGCATTGACATTGTCTTTAGCATCGCGACCGGCGCCAACGGCATCTCATGAAGCAGGAACCCATAGCATGTTAAGGACTTTAACGGCGCTCGCCGGCAACGGTTTATTTTGGCGCGCCGTCGCCGTCGTTGGGCTTTGCCTGGGGATATGGACCCTGGGGCCGTTAATCGGCGTCGGGGCGCGCCAACCCTTGGCCTCGGCGGCGGCGCGGCAGGCGGCCATCGGCGCCACGATTGCCATCTGGTTATTGCTGCGGCTGGTTCCCGGCATCCGCCAGGCCCGTTTCCAGCGCAATCTGCGCCGGCAATTGCAGCCGCTTGATAGCGCAGACGCGGGAGACACGGCGGCTGACGTCACATTGGCGCAAAGCGTTAAGGGGGCGATGCGTACCCTTAAGCGGCATTATTTCGCCGGCGGCGGCTTAAAACGGCCGTGGCTGGCGGGGTTCAGCCGGCAATATTTATATGCCGCTCCCTGGTATCTGGTGCTCGGCGCCAGCGGCAGCGGCAAATATAAAGCGTTACAGAGCGCGGGGCTGGATTTTTCCGATCCTGCTCATCACCCGGACGGCGCGGCGCGGGGCAGCCGGCCGCCAAATCATTGCGCCTGGTATTTCACCCCGCAGGGCGTGCTGCTTTGTCCTTCGGGCTGCTTTTTGCGGGAGGGGAATACCGCCTGGAGCACGCTGCTGGGGCTGCTCAGGCGCCACCGTTCCCGCCAGCCGATCAACGGCGTGGTATTGGCGGTCAGCGCCTGCGATTTGCTGCATGCATCCCGCGACGAACAGTATCGCCAGGCCCTATCCCAGCGCAAGCGGCTGCATGAGCTGCGCCGGCGGTTAGGCATTAATTTCCCGATATATGTCATGATCACCAAAGCCGATCGCCTGGCGGGATTCAGCCAATTTTTCAGCCGGTTCGACGGGCCTGAGCTGGAGCAGGCCTGGGGCATGGCGTTTGTTTTGCCAAGCCAGCCCCCGCACGGCTTCGCCCCGGCCTATGACCGCTTGCAATGGCGATTAAATGCCGCGCTGGCGGATACCCTGCTGGCGGAGCAAGATCCGCACCTGCGGGCCAGGAGCTTTGTCTTCCCGCAGGCCTTTGCCGCACTGCGGCCGACGCTGCTGCGTTATCTCGATATTCTTTTCGCCCCGTCCCAAGGCGATCCGAACCTGTGGCCGCGCGGGGTCTACTTTACCAGCGCCAATCAAAAAAATGTCCGGGCGCCAGCCGCGCCGCCGGCGTGCCAAGACAGCATCTTCGATTACCGCTTCACCCCGGAGAAGATGCCCGCGGCCAACGAGGATAACCCCCCGGCGCCGCAGAGCTATTTTTTGCAATCGTTGTTCAGGGATATTATTTTCGCTGAGAGCGGCCTGGCGGGGACGCATTATTGGCGCCTGTATCGCCGGCGGCTGCTGGTTATCGCCGGCTGCGGCGCGCTATCCGTCCTGCTTTGCCTGGCGGGGGGCTACTGCATAACCAGCTACCATAATAACCGGCTTTACCTGGCCCAGGTGCAAACGCGCCTCCAGGCGCTGGAACAACAAAGTTCCGCCATACTGCGCGCGTCGGGGGTCGGCCTGCCGAATTTATTACCCTTTCTTGACGATCTGCGGTTATTAGCCGGCCACGATAAATTCGATGTGCGCCATCCGCCGCTGGACTATCGCATGGGGTTGTATCGCGGCGCCATGCTAACGGGTTCGGCCGATGCCGTTTACCAGCATGCGCTTAAACGCATCCTGCTGCCGCTGGTGGCCCGGCAGGCGGCTACGGTGCTGAGCCTGGCGGATTTCAGCGAGGCGGATAATACCTACCAGGCGCTCAAGGCCTATCAAATGCTCCATGAGCCGCGCCATTACGATGGGGAATTTTTGCTGGCCCGGGTCGTCATGACCCTGGAACACATGCCCGGCGCGGCGGGGCTGGACGCCGCCGGACGCGAGCAGTTGCGCCGGCATCTTTCCCGGCTGATCGACGGCGGGCCGCTGCGCTCCCCCTATCCAAGAGACTGCCGCCTGGTCAAGGCCGCGCAGCGCGCCATCCAGCAACAAACCCTGTCCCAGCGCGTATATCATCGTTTGAAGCAGTCATTGCTTAAGGACGGCGGGTTCAAATCGGTCAGCCTGGTCGATCTGGCGGGCGGCGCGGCGGAACAAGAATTGGTGCGCATCAGCGGCATGCCGCTAACCGCGGCGGTGCCGGGGCTGTTTACGCCGCAAGGATACTGGCTTGGTTTTCAGCAGCGGCTGGCCGGGGAGATCGCCGGACTGCGAGCGGAGGACCGCTGGGTGTTGAATCGGGATCATCCGCTGGCAGAGGACGATGTGGCGGGCAATGTGCGCCAGTGGTATATGAACGATTTTATCCTGCGCTGGGACAGCTTTCTCAGCGATATCGGCCTCAGGCCCACGCTTGATCTGCACCAGCGCATTAACAGCGTGCGGGTGCTCTCCGGCGAGCGTTCACCGCTGCGCTGCCTGGTGGTGGGTATCAGCCAAGTTCTCTCGCTGCCGCCGCCGGACATGGCCCGGGGCAAGTTGGCGCATGCCAGCCGCCGCCTGGGCGAAAAAACCGCGGGCGTGCTCAATAGCCTGTTTTTCCCCACCGGTGCAAACGACGGCGGTGTTTCTCCCGAACAAACGGTGAGAAACCACTACCGGGATATTATCGACCTGGCCCGCCCGCAGGGCGATAGCATCGCTTTCGACCCTATCCTCCAGCAGCTCGGCGCCTTATACCGCTCTTTAATTGCGCTGCAAAATAGCGCCGATGCCGCTGTCGCCTCCGGCGATATCGTGGCCGGACTGCGGGCCGATGCCCAGCGTTTACCGCCGCCGCTGCGCGGCCTGGTGCTCGGGCTGGCCAACGGGGCCAGCCAGGATACCCAGCGCCAGGCGTGGCTCCGGCTGCGCCGGTTATTCGACACCCAGTTGGGCGACTACTGCCGCCTGGCCATTGCAGGGCGCTATCCCTTAGCGCCGAACGGCGCCATCGACCTGGGCCCTGACGATCTGGCGCGCATGTTTGCGCCCGGACAGGGACTGTCCGACCGGTTTTACCAGCAGCATCTGGCGGACAAGGTGAATACCGGCGCCGGCCGGTGGCATTTTTTCCCCTGGGTGCAAGCCGGCGGCAAACCCGGGGACGACGCGATGCTGCAATTTTTCCGCGCGGCCCGTTATGTTGGCGATGCGTTTTTCCCGCCGGGGGCGCTGCGGCCCTCGTTTTCCTTTACCCTGCGCCCGCAAACCATGGACCACGGTATTCTGAGCCTGACGCTGGATATTGACGGCCAAACCCTGAGCTATAACCACGGGTCGCCCGCGGACTACCGCCTGAGCTGGCCGGGACCGCGCCAAAGCGGCAAGGCGCGCCTGACCATGATGTTGGCCGGCGGCGCGACCAGGACTATTGAAAAACAGGGGGCCTGGGCCTTTAACCGCCTGCTGGACTGCGGGAAACATCAGCGGGTCGGCGATTCCATGACCTGGCGTATTACCTTCACGCTCGACGGCCACGCCGCCACGCTGGAACTCATTCCCGACAGCGTGCGCAACCCTTTTACCATGCCCCACTTCAGCTGTGCCGCGCCGGCGGAGCCACTATGAATATCGATCTCTTGCTTACCCCGGTGAGCCACGACGCCCCCTGCGGCGAAAATCTCGAATATGACCCGGTCTTTATGCAGGTGTGCCAGCTGGCGCGCGGCAAGCCGGAACAGCAGTTTGGCGACACTATTATCCCGGCGGTCGAACCGGACTGGCGCGAGGTGGAAAACCGCGCTTTATCCCTGCTGCGGCGCAGTAAAGATCTGCGGCTGATGCTGCTGCTGGCCCAAAGCTGGACCGCCCTGCGCGCCTTGCCGGGCTACGCCGACGGAATGGCGTTGCTCAGCGAAGCGCTGTCCCGCTATTGGCCGTCCCTGCTGCCGCCGCTGGCGCTGGACGGCGAGGCCGACCCCTTTGTGCGGATTAACCTGCTGCGCGAACTGGGCGACGATTTCACCCTGGCGAAACTGCTGCGCCATAGCCGGTTCATGGCCGCCGGCGCGGGCCAGCTGACCTTGGCCGAGGCCGTGGCCGGTATTGACGGGAGCATGCCGCCGCCGGGGGACTACCCGGGCGGTCCGACGCGGCTGGCGGCTGATATCCAGCGCGGCATCGATGCCCTGGCGGGTCCCATCGCGCAGATCAACGCCGCCACCGAACGCATTTTTAGCCTGCTGCGCCATCATCTTGGCGACGGCGCGCTACCGGAAATGACCTATCAGTTAAGTGCCATGGGCGCGCTGGCCAGCGCAATCAGACCCGCGCCGCTTGCGCCGGACAGCGCCGAACGGCCGATCCCCGCGCCGGTGTTATCTCCGGCCGCGGGGGCGCCGGCGGCATGCCATGGGGCAATCCGCACCCGGGATGAAGCCTATGAGGCGCTCGAACGCGTCAAAACGTATTTTAACCGATATGAGTCAAGCCATCCTGCGCCGCTGATGATTGAGCGGGTGCAGTTACTGATGAGCCAGGATTTTATGGCGATAGTGCGTAATTTGGCGCCGGACGCTGTGGGGCAACTGGAGCATTTTTTTGGCTGCGACAATCAGGGTAGCGGCAATGTGGAGTAATAAGGGCTTTCAAGGAGAACCATAAATGAAATCAAAAAATAACGGACAAAAATTTATTTCCCGCAATCGAGCGCCTCGCGTCCAGATTGAATATGAAGTGGAGCTGTACGGCGCGGAACGCACGGTCCAGCTGCCATTCGTGATGGGCGTCCTGGCGGATTTGGGTGGCGGATATCAATCATCGGCGCGTATCGACGAGCGCAAATTTCTCGATATTGATGCGGATAATTTTAATGAGCGCATGAAGTCATTCCAGCCGCAGGTCGCTTTTCAAGTGGCGGATACCTTAAGCGGCCAGGGCGATTTATCGGTGGCGCTCACCTTTGATCATATGGACGATTTTTTGCCGGATGCCATCGCGCGCCAGGTGGCGCCGCTGAACCTGCTGCTGGAAGCCCATGTCCAGCTGTCTAATCTGCTCTCTTATATGGACGGCAAACACGGCGCCGAAGAACTGCTTGCCTCGATTTTACAGGATAACTCGCTGCTGGACGGCCTGGCCGACGCACCGCCGGAACTGGAATCCGGGGAACCCGCCGGCTCATGCGCCTCCCCGCGGCCCGCATTGACGCGCCATGACGGCGTGACCAAAACCAGGGCATTGCTTGAAGAGAAGTTTCGCCCGAAAACCGAACAGGCACGCTATGCGGTAGAGCAGGCGGTACAAACGCTGGCGCGCCAGGTGCTGCAAAACCCCATCGCGATATCACGCGATGCTTTTAGCGCCATCCAGGGACTGGTCTGCGTGATTGATCAAAAAATGTCCTGCCAGATCAACGCCATTCTGCATCATCCGGACTTCCAGCGGCTGGAGGGCACCTGGCGGGGCCTGCATTACCTGGTCAACAATACCGAAACCGGCGAGATGCTGAAAATCCGCGTCATGAACCTGGGTAAAACGGAGCTGGCCCGCACGCTGAAACGCTATAAAGGCGCCAGCTGGGATCAAAGCCCGCTATTTAAACGTATCTATGAAGAAGAATACGGCCAGTTCGGCGGGGAACCGCTGGGATGCCTGGTGGGGGATTTTTACTTCGATCATAGCCCGCAGGACGTGGAGTTGCTCGGCGAACTGTCGTTAATCGCCGCCGCCGCCCATTGCCCATTTATCAGCGGCGCATCGCCGGGCGTCATGCAGATGGAAACCTGGCAGGAGCTGTCTAATCCCCGCGATCTGAGCAAAATATTCCAAAACACCGAATATGCCGCCTGGCGCATGCTGCGCGAATCCGAAGACGCGCGTTATATCGGGCTGGTCATGCCGCGCCTGCTGGGACGCTTGCCCTATGGCGCGCCGGAAAATCCGGTGAATTCATTTAATTTTACCGAGCACACCGCCGGGGCCACGCACGCTAATTTTGTCTGGATCAACGCGGCATACGCCATGGCGGTCAATATTAACCGATCGTTTAACGAGTATGGCTGGTGCACGTCCATTCGCGGAGTGGAGTCGGGGGGCGCGGTGGATAATTTATTGTGCCATAACTTCCCCACCGACGACGGCGGCGTGGATATGAAATGCCCGACGGAAATCGCCATCAGCGATCGCCGGGAGGCCGAACTGGCCAAAAATGGCTTCATGCCGCTGGTGTATCGTAAAAATTCTGATTTTGCCGCCTTTATCGGCGCCCAATCATTGCAAAAACCCGCGGAATACGGCGATCCGGATGCCAGCGCCAACGCCAATCTTGCCGCGCGCCTGCCTTATCTGTTCGCTTGCTGTCGCTTTGCCCATTACCTGAAATGCATTGTGCGCGACAAAGTGGGCACTTTCCAAACCCGCGATGAAATGGCGCGCTGGCTAAATAACTGGATTATCAATTATGTGGACGGCGATCCGCTTAATTCCTCACAGCAAACCAAAGCGCGCCGGCCCCTGGCGGCGGCCGAGGTACAGGTGAACGAGATGGCCGACAATCCGGGCTATTACCAGGCCAAGTTCTTTCTGCGTCCGCATTACCAGTTGGAAGGCTTGACGGTATCCCTGCGGCTGGTGTCCAAATTACCTTCCCTCAAACAGGGCGGCAACTAATATGCCGCGCTTAGCTAAACCATTCCCCAATAGGAGCGCCCCCCATGCATAACAGTATTTACCTGCGGGTAGAAGATGTGACCGGCGAGGCCAAAGATGGCGGCCATAAAGAGTGGATTGATGTGCAGCATTTTCAATGGCAGCTCCGGCAGCCCACCGAGAACGGCGTGGGCGGCGGCGGCGGCAGCGGCCGGCTGATGGTGCGGGATCTTGAGGTCTTTGCCCGGCTTGATAAGGCCATGCCGACCATGATGACGCTGGGGGCCCGCGGCTCCCGGCTCAAAACCGTAACCGTCGCCCTGAGCAAAGCCGGCAGCGGCCAAAAGGATTACCTGAATATTACGCTGAAAAACGTCATATTGAGCGGCGTGGAAATGATGAAGTATACCGGGGCGGGCGGCATGGAGGGCAATGCGGTCGCCGCTGGCGCCATGGGCGTCGTTTATCGTTTTTCACCGTCGCTGGTGGAAGTCAATTATTACGAGCAAAACGAAGACGGCGAGCCGGGCGCGCCGGTGACCTTTAACTGGGACGTCAAAGGCAACGTGCAGTAATGGCGGAACCGGATATCGATCGGGTATTAGCCGCTCTGCTTGACGGCGCGCCGCCGTCCGGCCGCACGACGATTGACGAGTCGGCGCTGGCCGGCGGCCCGCAGCTGTTCGAGGGCGGCGAAACCGACCCCACGCGCTTGTTCTTTCATCCCGCCGCCGCCGGCGGACCGGATTTCAGGTATGCGCCGGCGGCGCCGCGCACGCAAGAACCCACGGGACTTGCCCCGGCGCAGCGCCAGGCGATGCAGCGGGCGCTTACCGCCTGTTTTGCCGAAATTCTGCCCCGCCTCGCTCCCGAGCATTGCCCGCATATGCCGGGGGCCGGCCGCATCCCCTGGCGGCTGGCCGGGGCGCATAAGCGGCGGGGATGGCGCTGGGCGGAATACAGCGCGAGTTATCGCCATGCCAGCGCAATCTTGCTGAGCGATCTCGCCTCCGTGTTTGACTCGACCTTCCTGACGGTATATCAGCGGGAGATGAAGCGCGCCGGCGATGATTATCCCGGCAAACCGGCTCCGGATCGCCAGTAAGCGCGTGTTAAACCGCGCCCGACGGCCATCAGGGAGGATGGCCACGGCACGCCGCCATTAATTTCCCGCCGCCCCGGCGATATCGTCGCCAGCATAGACCCAATCTCCCCGATGGCGTTGCCGGACATTATGTCCCAGCCAGCAATTCCGGCCCAGCGGCTGGCCGTCGCCTAAGGCGCAGCCCCGATAATGGTCCCGATGGAGGATCAGCCTGGCTTCCCAGGCGTATTCCATGCCAACGTAGTGAATCACCCACTCGCGCAGCTGCGCCAGTTTTCCCGGCCGACGGCGCCGGGCGGGTAAAAATTGCGCATATTGCCGCCGGGACAGCGGGCCGATATCAATGGCGAAGCGATATTGCCTGTCGGGAGCGGCGACGCCGAGGCAACTGGCGATCCCCAGACGGGTTGCCGCTCCCGCGGCGTGCAGGCACAGGCGGCCGCCGCGGGGAAGCCGCAGCCACTGGAACACATTTTCCCGCACCCTGGCCGGCACGGAGAAAAAGTGGCGGATTATCGCGCCCAGGCCCTCGCTGTTGCGGGGGTGGCGGGTTAAATGCCCCGCCATATAATAACGCGCCAGGGCGCTCAGGCCGCCCTGGCGCTGTGCGGGCCGGCCGATGCCGATCAGGCAGGCGGCATAATCGTCGAAGCGCCGGTTATCCGGCCGATCGAACGACACGCACTGCTGGGCGTCCGCCCAGGCGCGATAAAACAGCATGATCAAGCGGTGGTGGAAGATATTGGCGAAAGCCGTCAGGCTAGGGTCATTATCCTGCTGCGCGCGCTGAAAGGCATACTCCGTCATATGCAGGGGCAGCGGACCGTTGGGGCCGAACAGACCAAAGCCCACGATGTCCACCTGTCGCAGCCCGGTGTCGGCGTAAGGGGTGATGGCGGCGATATTGGCGGCGGTAAACGCCAGCTCAGGGGTCTGGCCCAGGCGCAGCGGTTCATAACGCGGCAGCGGGGCGCGGCCTAATGAATAGCGTCCCCCGGCTTGGGCATCGATACGCCGCAGCAACTGGAACAGATCGTATCGCCAGGGCGCGGACGCGCGGGCCGACCAAAACCGATCGTCCAGGTTTTGCGCGCCGTCAAGGTAGACGCCGCCGCGCGCGGGAGGCGGGCGCAGCCGCGGTATGGCGCCGCGGCAGGGCCGGAGAGCGTGGATTTTCATAATGGCGTTTTCTCGCCGGCGCTCGCCGGCCAATGGCCGATCCGGCCCCGCTGGCGGGAATGGAGCGTGGTTTCGGTAAAGCTGTTGATAGCGGCCAGGCGCGTAAACAGGCGCGCCAGCACGCTGCCCAATAGCCAGGGGCTAAGCCCGGAGAAGGCCTGTTCATCAACGCTTATTTCGATGCTGACGCCGCGCGCCACCAGTGCGGGCGGCGCCAGCAGCCGGGTGCAGGGCGACAGGCGGCACTGGAAAATGCCGGCGATTTGCTGCGCGACGGCGCTGTCGGCCTGTCGGGCATGCACCTGGAGCAATTGGCGCAGGGCCGCTCCTCCCTGGCCGCTGGCGCAATCCATCAGGCTGAAATAGTTCAGCTGTAGAAGGTTAATCAACTGCCAGCTCGCCTGGCCTTCCGCCGGCGCCGGACGCGGAGCGCTGGGACCTTTGCGTATGCGCACGCCGCACACCGGCATGGAATCCCGTATTACCAGCCGCCCCATCTCCTGTTGCATCAGCCGCAGCGGCAGATCCCGGTTGGAGCACAGCACCTCGGCGTTGAGGAAGGTTAAGTCCCCATGCCAGGGCGGATGCCGTTCGTCGGCCAGTGAGATAAAAACCTCCGACCCCGGATAACCGGTATCCGTACCGCGCGGGGCGTCGGCGGGGGACCAGGGGCGCGGTTCGCGGCGCAAAGAAAACCAGCCCGTATCCCCCTCGCCGTCGTCGCTCAACTGGTCGTAAAACGGTTTGAATACGCGCCGAAAGCCGTTTTCGCCTTTACCGCCGCAGCCGTGTAGCCGGCGGATAGAATGAATTTCGTAATCCAGGGGATGCAGGGTATCCACCACCACCTGATACTCGCTCCGGCGTTCATGCAGCAGGATACGTTCGGCGGCGGCGGGGAATAAATTAATCACCGGCGTGCAGTGCAGCGCGAGATGATCCCGATCCACCCGCCGTTCCAGGTCGGGGACGGATTTATCCAGCAACAGCACCAGTTCCAGCGTTTGCCGCTTGCCGCCGCCGGCCAGCAGCGGTTGCAGCCCCCGGATGCTGAAAAATTGCAGGCGGGCGGGAAAGCAAAAATATTCCTGCATCAGGCGAAAGGCATCCAGGTTGCGCAAATCCCGCGGCAGCATCGCCTGGTCGGCCCGGAACCCTTCGTGGCGCAGCGCCTGCCGGCCCAGCACCAGGCGCTGCGCGGGCGCTCCGCCGATGTGGCACACCACGCTTTGTGTATGCTGCATAATAAGCTCAAGCAATCGTTGCGCCGGTATATCCCCGGCGCAAAGATAAAACATCAAGCGATCGCAGCGCATTTCCCCAAGCGACACATGGTCAAAACAGCTGAGCCGGATACGCAGCGCGCTGGCGGTATCCCTCAGGCCCAGCGCGGCGGGGGCGATATCCGCGGGTACGCCGCCCAATTCCACATGGTCGATGCGTAATGGCTGCAAATCGACTTCGTGGGCGGTGCGATAGCGGCAGGTTATCCCTTTGGCCTTCAGCGCCAGATTGTCCATTACCGTGCCGCGCGGTACGCGAAACCCCTGGCTTATATCGCCCTTGTGCGCATCCGGTTGCAGTTCCACCACCGCCATCGACGGGGTGCCCGCCAGGTAGTTCGGATGCAGCATTTCCAGCAACTGGCGGGTAAAGCGCGGAAATTCGGCATCCATCTTGAGCTGGATACGCGACGTCAGGAAAGCGAATCCCTCCAGCAATCGTTCTACATAAGGATCGGCGCGGTCGCCGTCCGCCATGCCCAGGCGCCCGGCCACTTTGGGATAGTGCCCGGCGAATTCCGCGCCGCGCTCGCGCAGCCACGCCAGTTCGCGATTGTAATAATCCAGTAGCCGGCTATCCATGGTAATCCTTATCGGCCAGTTCAAAATGGCCGCTTTCCAAATCCACGCGGCTGATAAATGCGAAATCCAGCGGTTCGGGCGACCACCACAGGCGCCCCTGGATATCAAACGACAGCTTGTTGTGCGCAGCCAGCTTGAGGTCCTCATCGGCGCAGCCGATGGTAAGCTCCGAGGCGATAATGCGCGGTTCGAACCGAGCGATGGCCCGGGCAATGGCGCGTTCAATCTCATGCCAGGTAATGTCGGACAGCACTTTACCGGCCAGCGGCGGCACCCCGTAGTTAAGGGTGCTATCGCTGACGTGGGGCCAGGGGGCGAGATCGCGGGCGCAAGCGAAATGGGCGCAGTTCAACAGCGCCTGTAAATTCGCCAGCACCGATTGCTTCAGGGCCCGCCGGGAGTCCGCCCTGTCCGCCTCCGTTTCCCAGGCTATATGCGGCGCGTCGTCGGTCAGCCGTTCCAGAAGCAAGGGCAACACCGGCTGGCGGGGACGGGGAGCCGGTCTGTCGCCGGTCAAACCCGGCAGGCCCGGCACCATAGTCGCGCGGTTTTTTAACATACTGATGGTTTTCCTGGTGAATAGGGCCGGGATTGCGTTAGCCCATATGGATTTGTTCGGAATCGAGTTTGGTAATGGCGTCGGAGGTAATAATGACGTTTTGCCCATGAATGCGGGCATAATCCGTGGCCTGGTAATCCAGCTGGCCCACCCGCGCGTGCTCGGTGTGCGTGACCTTGCGCAGCAGCCGGTGGCTGATTTGCACCAGGGTTTGCCATACCGATTCGAGACGCTTGCCCACGATGCATAGGGTGTCGACCCAGGCCGACAGATCCTGGCCGTGGTATTGCATCCGTCCGATATGGCACTCGCTGCGATCGGCATTGATGTTTACCGCCGGTCCGTTCAACTGCAGGCGCCTTTCGCCCGTCAGGGTTAATTCCCCGCAGGGGGCGATGCGCAAATCGCCGGGCACGCTCAGGGAGAAGGGGCGGCCGCTATCGGCACGGGTAAGTACGGCCAGCAACCACAGCTGGGCTTCGTCGCCGGCGATCAACACCTCGTCCCCCGGTTCCGGGGTCAATAAACAGCTGGCGGCCAGACGGCATTGCCAGCCGCGCTGCTGGTGGCGCACGATAAAAAAGCCCTCGGGCAGGATATTCACCACCCGCCCCACGGCCTGGCGGGGCGGCGCTGTCCCATGGTTAACGGTGGCATGTCGGTTAATCATAATCGGTCTCTCTGGGATATTGATAAGTAGGCGGGCCGGGTTGCCGCAGGCGGGTCCATTCTTCGGCGGCGAACAGCGCCTCGTCCCGCGCCAGGATGCCTTGATCCGTGGAAAACAGCGTGTCCCGCCGCCGGGCGCGGTGCATGCGGGTGCGCAGGAAACGCGCTTGCCGCAGATCGGCGGCGCTGATATCGGACCAGCTGAAATCGGCATAAGTCAGATCGCAGGCCGCCAGCCGGCAGCCGCCGGCCCGCGCATAGTGGAGCATGGCCTGTACCAGGGATGAATGGGAGAAGTCCGCCTGGCGCAGGTCGGCGCCGATAAACTGGCTTTGGTCAAAACAACCGCGCCGGGCGCGGGCGCGCCGCAAATCGCTGTCGATAAATAGCGCCTGGGCGCTGCGGACGCCGTCAAGCCGGGCGTCGCGCAGGGAGGCGCCTTTAAAACAGCTGCCGGTCAGGTTGCTCTGACCGAAGTTGACGTTATCCATGGCGTTATCGGTAAACTGGCAGCCGGTAAAACGTTGCCCGCGGTAGTCATTGTTGCGGTGATCGCAGCCGGCGAAAATGGTGCGATCAATATTATTACCAGTCAGCAAGGTGGCCTGGAGGTCGGCATCAAACAGCGTGGTCTGCGATATCCGGCAATCTTGCAGGCGGGCGTTGGCCAGGGTGGTCTTGAAGAGCGTTACTTTCTCCATGACGCCATGTTCAAATAGCGCGCCGTCCAGCGGGCATTGCAAAAATTGGGTTTCAGTCAGCGCGGCCCCGCCAAATCCGCCCCGGGTCAGATCGCAATGGTTAAATACGCTGCTTTTCAAGGTACAACCGGCAAAATTCGCCCGGCCCAGCGAGCAGCGGTTGAACCGGCAACCGTCGATGGCGCCGCCGGCAAAACCCGCATCCTCCAGCCGGCATCCATCGAACAACACATCTTCAAGCTGCCGGCGGCTGAAATCGGGGCGGATAAATACCACATCGTTGAATATCGCCCCCCGCAGCGTCACGCCGGTGAGCTGGGCCGGGTCGAGCACCAGGCCGGCGATAATTTCGCCCTGGCTGATTTTTTGTTGTAGCTGCAAAGCCGATAGCGGGGTCATGACGCCGGCTCCCCTGCGCGCGGCAGCGTTTTGCACTGCGCGATATACGCGTCCCGCAGGCGGGTTTGCGCATCAATGGATGATTGCGACAGGTCGGCGCGAAACAGATTGGCGTGGCTCAGATCGGCGCCCGCCAGCCGGCATTTTTGCAGCAGGGCGCCCATCAAGTTGGCGTTGGGCAGGGATGCGCGGGTGAGATCCGTGCGGATAAACAGGCAGCCGGCGGCGTTGATCTCCCCCATGACGGCGTCGCACAGGGCGGCGGCGCTGAAATCGCTGTTGCGGGCCAGGGCGCGGGAAAAATCCGCGCCGTTGAGCGGCGTCTGGCGAAAGTTACAACCGCTCAGGCGCGCGCCGCGAAATATTGACCTCGACGCATGGGTGCCGCTGGTAAAAACGCAATCGTCCAGCCGGCTCTCTGCGAAGCGGATCTCATCAAGGGCCATGGTGACAAATGAGCAATTCGCCAGCCGGGCGTGGTTAAAGCTGGTCCCGCATAATTTACCCTGGAGAAAGGTCGTTTTCTCCAGCCGGCAGCGGTCGAAATCCAAATCAGCCATATCGGGTTCGAGGAAAACGCAGTTTTCCAGGGTGGCATGGCTGAACCGGCAGCGATTAACCGCGGTGTGGTAAAACAGCAATCCGCTGAGCTGCGCCTGGTCAAAGCGGCAGTTATCCAGCGCGGCTTGTTGTAACAGGACGCCGGTTAAACGCGCGGCGGTGAACCGGCTGTTGCGGCAGCGGGCGCCGGTCAGGCAGGTATCAATCAACTGCGCGCCGCGCAGCGAGGCGTCGGCCAGCGAGGCGTGGGCCAGCATGGCCTCGTTAAGATTGGCCCCGTCCAGCAGACAGTTATCCAGCCTGGCGCTTTCCAGCAAGGCCTGGTGAAAATTAGCCCGGCGCAGATCCATTCCGCTGAGATCGGCGCCGGTCAGATCCAGGCCGCTGAAATCGCGCGAATGCGCCATGCCGTCAAGTACATGACGGCGGATCGCCGCCGTTTGCTCCGCGCCCAGGGGCGCGGCCGCGGGCCGGGTATCGGCGGACAGGCGGTAGATTTCAAACAGCCCGCGCTGCGCGTCTTTGCTGCCCGTATCCGGGACCGGACGGGAGGGGGACGTTCCCGGCTGGCGCAGCGCGTCCATCATCCGATAATAGCTGGCCGGCCCCGCGGCGGCGTCGGCGGTCATGTCGGGAGCCTTGTCCTGCGCCTGTCGCTGCAAATCAGCGGCCTGCCGGTCGAGGCGGGCCATAAAATCCGGTAAATCATCCAGCGCCGGGCTTGCGGTTAACGGCGCGCCGGCCGTACTGCCGTCACCAGCGCGGCCGGCAGGCGAGAGCGTTTCCCGATGCCGGGCGCGCAGCCGTTTTTCCCGCGCGGCCAGATGGGCGGCCAGGGGACTTTCGGCTGACCGGGGCGCGGTATCCAGCCACGGCCCGATCAGGCTTTCCGCCACCAAATCCCGCTCGCGCAGCGCGTAAGCGGCGCCGGTGGCCTTTTGCCCGCGCAGGTGCAGCACCTGCTGATAAAACGCCGTGGAGCGGCGCTGCGCGGGCAGTTCAATGGCGGCCAGCAATTGCTCGACATCCAGCGCATCGTCCTGCGCTATCGTGCAACTGCCCTGCCAGATCAGCACCATTTGCTCCAGATGGGGGAAAAACCACAGGGTGGTCGCCCGCAGGGCAACCTCTTCCAGCGCCGTTTTCCCTGCGCGCCGAATAAAACACCGGGCCTGCCAGGCGGGCAAGGTTCCTTGCTGTAGCGGCTGGCGGGGATGCATATTCCAGATTTGCCAAGGCGCGCCGGCAGGCAGCGCCGCGGCCTGCGGCCACCACTGGTCGCTGGCGGCCCGGTTAAACACATGCCAGTCGATATCCCGCGCAAAGCCGGGGTAATCCCGCTCCAGCCATTGCTGGTCGTGGCGTTGGCCAAGGCGCTTGAAATTAGCGGGCGCAGCGAAGTCCAGCGGACCGAAACCGGCGGGAGTTATCGTCCGCCGCGCCGGGGTATAACCTTGGCCGGGCAGCTCGATGTTGGCCAAGGGGTGGCACGGCGCGCCGTCGCGTATTACCGGCGCCGCGCCCATGCCCCTGGGGTTCAGCGCGTCGTTTTCGCCGCCGAAAGCGTGTTCCCAATCCAGCCGCAGACGTTCAAAGGGCAGCGCGGGGGAAGGTTGACCATTGACCCAGTAGCGATCGCCAAACGCCACCAGGCTTTTTTCCCGTTCCCCCACCCGGATTTTAACCAAACAGGCGTTTTTTTGCGGCTGGTGCCGGGTATAGGCGTAGCCGGTGGCCAGGAACTCGGCGCAGGCTTTGGGGATCGCCAAATCCAGCAGACCGCCGCTGCCGGTGAGTTCCTGGGCCGCCAGTTGCCAAAGTTCGGGTTCGGGGCGCAGGCGGGGGGCGGAGCCCATATCAGCCAGGGCCAACAGGGAAACCCCCAGTCGGTTTTTGCCCTGCCAGCGCCAGGGGCGATGCAGTACCCCCAGTCGCAGCGGTTTGATGATTTTCATGGTTTAGTCATGGCATAGTGCCCGATAAATGGCGTGTCGCATTCAGAGAAAAAGGGTGATGGCGCTGGTATTAAGGCTGAGCAGCGTGGTGCGGATATCCAGCTGCCCCTGGCCGATATTGACCCCCACCGTTTCCATCCGCATATCGGTTTTGGCCAAATTCACCTTGGTGGTCGAAGTTAATATCTCGTTGGTTTTCACCGCCATTTTCGACATTGAAAAGCTCATCGAATCAATGGATTGAGAAAACCCGGTTACGTTCAGCGCATGGGCGGAATGGGTTTCGATATGCCCTTCGATTTTATGCACCATCTCTTTGGTCTCTATTAATACTTTGCCGCCGGCGTTCAGGGTGGCGTCCCCGCCGGCCCGGATCGACAGATCCTGGCGCACATGTTCCCGCCACCGGCCGCTGATATCGCGGGTGACGTCCCCTTGCGCCTCGATATCCTGATTGCCGGCGATGCGCTGTTGATCCACTCCGTGTATGTCTTGGTTAACGCCTTTGGTATATACCACGCGGGTCGGTTCGCGCCGGCTTTGCTGTCGCCTGGACCGCTGGCGATCGGCTATTTCCCGCGCGGTGGGCCCGTACGCCGCCGCCAGGTCGGTTTGCGCCAGATTCCCTTCGGTATCATGCCCGGCGGCCAGGTAGAGACTGGCGCCAAAAATGATTTTATTGCCGGCGTCGAACATAATGGAATCCAGGGCGTGGTGGCTGATGGTCCCGCCGGCGTGGCGGCAGAGATCCTCGCTGACGCGCTGGCGGGAAGGGCCGGTCACCTGCTTATACTCGCCGCCGATGATGGCGTCGGCCCTGCCGCCGGCGGTAATCAGGGCGGATTTACCCTGATGAAAGGTTTGCATATCGGGCTGGAGTTTGCGGGTGGTGCAGGAACCCAGATGGGTAAATTGCGTCCGGCCTTTTATTTGCCGGGCCAGGTTGCCGTCGATGCTGACATGTTTATCCCGCCCGACCGTGATATTCATATCGCGCCCGGCATGTAGGGAAAATGACTCTTGCCCCGGCGCGTCTTCCATAAACCAGAAGCTGGCGTTGCCGACGCCGCCTTCCCTGCTGCGGCTCATAAACCCCATTCTGGCGGCGGCGGCGGGCAGTTCCCAGGGCGGCAGGGATTCTTGATTGTAAACCCGGCCGGTGATAATGGGCCGATCGGGATCGCCGTTGATAAAATCCACAATCACCTCTTCGCCGACCCTTGGCACCTGCATGCTGCCGTATTTCCAGCCGGCCCACTGGCTGGAAACGCGTACCCAGCACGAACCGGTGTCGTCGCCCGCGCCGCGCCGGTCCCAGCGGAACTTCAGCTTTACGCGGCCATATTTGTCGGTCCATATGGTTTTATCCACGGGACCGGCGACCTCGGCGGTCTGGGGGCCGTGCGTCTTCGGCCAGGGGGTAAGGCGGGCCGGGCGCCAGGGAACGGTGGCGGGGACGACTGTGAACTCAACGCTAAAACAGTCCTGGCCACCGTCGTGCCGGTCATTTTCATGGTGATAGCGGCTATCGCACAGGCTATATTCCACCGCGGCCACCAGATAGTTTTGCTCGTCCAGCGGCCGCGGGCAGTTGTGGATGCGAAAGGTATGCCCCGGGGACAAACCGCGCGCGGTGGCCTGGCCGCAAACCTGCTGTTGCCCGGCCGCACAGGCCTGCTGGCGGATCTGCGCCAGGAATTGGCCCTGCTGGTTATCCTCATAGCGGCCGGGCCAGTCGAACAATTCCGTTTTACCGGCGGCGAACGACGCCCCGTTCAGGCAGGACTGCGCCAGATGGGCCCGGGGTTTGCGAAAGTCGTAGTCATCTATGCTGCACAGTTCGGGAGTAACGCGCTGGGATATATTCCAGCGCGTAATGCCTTCGCGATGGTCGGTCAGGCCATATCCCGGCTGCTGGTAAACAATGTCTTGATAGCCGGGAAATGGCCGGTGCGCCAGCGGCGAGTCCGCCAGTACCAGCGTATGCCCGCGGGCATCGTGTTTGAAGTAATAATAAATACCCTCATGCTCCATCAACCGGCTCAGAAAAGCAAAGGTGCTCTCCTGGTACTGTACGCAATAGGGGTGCGGGGGATAGGCGCTGGACAGCAGATTTTCAAACGCAATGTTAAACTCGGCGAGAACGGCGCTAATGATGTCGGGTATGGTCTTTTCCTGCCAGATGCGGCAATCGCGATTTTGCGTGAGGTACCATAAAGCCGGATGCAGGGTAACGGTATACAGCTTGTATTTTTCTTGTTGTAAATCGTAGCCGCTGAAATCGACGCGGGTGACGTGGCCATGTAAATACCGGCTGCCTCCGCCGGCTAGTTTTATTTCCAGGGCCATATCTTTTCCTAATAATGAATTTATGTCCAAATCATTATGTCGGCTAAGAAATTCCGCGCTGAATTGATATATCGCTGACAGAGATTCGCGGCCGGTTAAGCGTTTAAAAATAAAGTCATCGGCGGCGCTGCCGTTCAATGGCGTATGCGCAATAATTTGGTCCGGCATGCGGTTCCTTATGCTTGGTGAAATTGCCGCGGCATAAATGGGATAGTATATAAACGCCGCGCCGGCGGTACATCAGGTAATCACCGGATATGACGGCTAATGATATTCCACCAGCCCCAACCGATGGGACCAATGCACCAGCTCAACGGCTTTATGGACATCCAGCTTGCGCATGATATTCAGGCGATGGGTTTCGACCGTTTTCGGGCTGATGGAGAGATTGGCGGCAATGGTTTGATTGCCCGCTCCTTCGGCGATCTGCTTGAGTACCTGCCGCTCCCGCAGGGTGAGTAAAAGGGGATGGGCGCCGGTTTCCTCCAACAATTGGAATACGCGGAAATGATCCAGGGAAGGATCGATATAGCGCCTGCGGGCCAATACCCCCGGCAGGGCTTCCAGTAAAATATGCTGCGGGCTTCCCTTGAGCACAAAACCCAGGGCGCCCAGGCGCAGCGCGCTGGCGGCATGATGTTCCCCCTGGCGCGACGTGAGGACGATGATGCGCATGCCGGGCCAGCGGCGCAGGAGCTGGGCGATGACATCCTGCCCGTCCATGCCGGGCAACCCTAAATCCAGAATGACGATATCCGGATTATTGTCACGGCACAGGCGGTACACGTCCAGCCCGTTATCGGTCTGGCCTATAATGTGATAACGCGGATGGGGGGCAAGCATTAATTTAATGCCATTAATAATTAATTCATGATCGTCAACCAATACCAGTTTTATTTTCATTAAAAATATCACACCAATGAAAATATGGGGGCCAGCATAAAAATACCTGGATAATGCGCCGGATGAATAAACGCCACGAGCATAATGCAACGCCGAAATAAATCAAGGCATCGTCCAATGAAACCGACAATATAAGTCGGATGTTTCAATCCGGTTTAGCCGGCCCCGCTGCCGGGGGACTTACGAAGGCGCATTAAGTGATCTCCTTCATATATTTAGTCTATGACAGGTTGTTTTGGTGGCCGGGGTATGCCGCGGGGCATAGTATTTCCATCGGTTATCTTACGCAAAGAACCCAGGAGAAAAGATGAAGTTATTGCGCTATGGTCAGCCGGGCGCGGAACGCCCCGGAATCTTGGATAATGACGGCCGGATTCGCGCCCTGTCCGGACATATCAGCGATGTAGGCGGGTCGGCGCTGTTGCCCGCCTCGCTCGATCTACTGCGCGCCGTGGATATTTCCCAATTGCCGCTGGTGGAGGGCGAGCCGCGGTTGGGGCCTTGCGTCGGCCAGGTGGGCAAGTTTGTCTGTATCGGCCTGAATTATGCCGATCATGCCGCTGAGACCGGCGCCGCCATCCCGCAGGAACCCATTGTCTTCAATAAATGGGTCAGCGCCATCACGGGTCCCAATGATGACGTGCAAATCCCCCGCCAATCCGCCAAGACCGACTGGGAAGTAGAGCTTGGGGTGGTCATCGGCCAGGGCGGGCGTTATATCAGCGAACAGGAGGCAATGAACCACGTGGCCGGGTACTGCGTGGTTAACGATCTTTCCGAACGGGAATGGCAAATCGAGCGGGGCGGCACGTGGGACAAAGGCAAGGGCTGCGATACCTTTGGTCCCATCGGTCCCTGGCTGGTGACCGCGGATGAAATTGCCGATCCCCAGGACCTTGACCTGTGGCTGGAAGTGGACGGAAAACGCTATCAGAACGGCAATACCGGCACCATGATCTTCGGCGTCAGGCAGATTGTCAGTTATCTGAGCCGCTTCATGAGCCTGCAGCCGGGCGACATTATCGCCACCGGCACGCCGCCAGGGGTGGGATTAGGCCAAAAGCCGCAGCCGGTTTTCCTGCGGGCGGGCCAGCGGCTGCGTTTGGGCGTTGCAGGATTGGGCGAGCAGCGGCAATTGACGGTATCGGCTTGAGATTGCAATACCTCGCGTGATCTTTGGCATTTTTCTTAAATTATCCCGGCAAAAAACCGGCCTGCCGGGATAATTAACGGCAGAAGATCCATGAACGCTGACCGTAAATGAATTAAACTCGTTGCCGATTGTCTTAATTGGCTGTGTTAGTAAGAAATTATAATACCGCCCGGTACTACTCAGATTAAAGCCATCGCGTCTGATTAAAAATACCGGGGTCGTGATGGGTTGCCTTTTTTCTGTAAAATAAAATGGGTACTCTTATCTGGATATTTTTATATCCTTGTAACGTTATGGAAACGGACCGGAAGGTCGGCTTTTTATTTTAAATACCAGTGAATGCACTGTTGGGACAATGCAAATAAAGCAAGAATAGCCAGGTTGCAACGCCGCGCCAGAGAGGTGAAAACCTGAGTTATCCGAGCTGCCGGTTTGTTCGTACCCGCCTTATGCATCTGAGAAAATCATATGTTCCAACGCTGGATATTACCGTTAAGCTATGTACACCCCAGATACTGGACGCTGTGGCTGGGCCTCGGCGTACTTTTTTTGCTGGTGCAACTGCCTTACCCGATTTTGATCAAGCTTGGCGGCCGAATGGGTTTGTTATCCATGCGTTTTTTAAAAAGGCGCGTCTCCATCGCCAAACGCAACCTCGAACTCAGTTTTCCCACCGTTGAACCCGAACAAATACAACTAAAACTCGCCGATAATTTCGCGTCCCTGGGCATGGGACTGATGGAAACCGGAATGGCGTGGTTCTGGTCCGATCGGCGGATAAAAAAATGGTTTGATATAATTGGCCTGGACCATCTTGACGCGGCCGCGGAAAAAAAGAATGGCGTGATCGTTATCGGGGTGCATTTCATGACCCTGGAACTGCATTTCCGTATTTTAGGCCATTGCAGACCCATGACCGTAATGTACCGGCCCCATAACAGCAAAATTATGGAACTGGTACAGAAATGGGGACGTTCGCGGTCGGGTAATAATCTGGTCAGCCGTAAAAAGCTGGTTTGCATGGTGCACACCCTTAAACGCGGCGGAGTGGTGTGGTTTGCCCCCGATCAGGATAATGGCCCCAAAGGCAGCGTATTCGTGCCGTTTTTCGGGGTGCACCAGACCGCTACCACCAACGGCACTTTCACTATCGCCAAATTGGCCAGGCCAAAGTTAGTGAGCGCGGTGGTGATCCGCAAACCCGATGGGCAAGGGTATCAGCTGGTGATTTCGCCGGAACTGGAAAATTACCCTTATGACGATAACTTAGCGGCGGCCAATTATGTCAATCGGGTCATTGAATGTGAAATCATGAAAGCCCCCGGCCAGTATTTATGGCTGCATCGCCGGTTTAAAACCCGGCCGACAGGCGAGCGCTCGCTATATATTTAATCTGGGCAATGGCAACGAAAATTTTTACCGCTTTGTCTCGAAAAAGAGACACTTAACTATTTGAATAGATTAGTAAAAATATAATATGCAAAATTCCGTCGTCTATGGGGGACATAGGCGGCCGGCAGATCGTTCCTACTGGGCAATTTCCCGGACATAATCCGATGCCTCGTCATGCCGCCGCGGAAAAATCACCGCCGGCCCTTTGGGCGAACATGGTTAGTTCGGCAGCCGGCGGCCATATGAAAAATTATTTTATTTCAATGGGTTGACGAGGTTGTCTGTCTGGCTATTGCGCGCGGCGTTCGCGGCGAGGCGGGGCGTAAGCGAGTTATGGGGACGAGTTGCAGGGAGACGTTATCCCTTATGCCGGCCTCCTGGCATGGAAACTGCATTATCCCCGCTGTAGATGCCCATTCCATCTCTTATGCTCGCGTTTACGCTTCATAAACCCAGGAATGTCGCAGAGCCAAATTTGCGGTGCCTATTGTCCAGCCCTTCGATGAGACCTTCATCAGACACCCCGGACAAAACGTTGAGTGAGGCACCAACCTGTTGTCTTAATGACCTGACCTTGTTCACACTTGCCATCATGGCAAGTGTTTTTTTTGCTGCCAATCTTTCAGAGCGTGAGTTTCAGGCTTTCACGGCGCATCTGCGCCGACTCTTCGGGCAGATGCAGGCGGTCCAGCACATCGGCCAGCCATGCGTAGTCATGGGCGTCGGGACGCTGTTTCAACGCCGCCCGAAAGGCATCCGCGGCACCCTGCCACTCGCCGCGCTTCATCAATAACTGCCCCATGGTGCTATCGAGCAGCGGCGTGTCCCCTTGCTGTTTAATCTGCTGGCGGACCGCTTTTTCCAACTGTTCCGGATCGCCGCTTTTTAAGCGCGGCAGCAGCAGCAGCAGCTGTTCGTTACGCTGGTTCTTCAGGCCCTTGACGATAATCGCCTGGGCGGTTTCATGGTCGTTACACACGATCAAATGCTCGGCCAGCGCCACTTGCAACGAGGCGTCGTTGCGGGTCCTGCGGTTTTGATTGCGCCACCAGGCATTGAGCCCCGCGCTGCCCTCGTTTTCCATGATCTGATCCATCAGCCCGTTATAAGCCTGGTGTTCCAGCGCCTGGATCTTATCCTCGTCATAGACGCGCACTTTGCGCATGGCCGGCAGGATATCCAATAAAGCCTGCCAGGCATGGGTGCGGATAAACGCCTGTTCGGCCAGGCGCAGCACTTCCGGATGGCGGGGCGCCACCTCCAGCAGATGGTCGGCGCCATGACGGGCGGCGTGATTCTCGTTACGCGCCAGTTGGATACGTACCCGGGTAATGTCCACCGGCAGTTGATCGTTATCGGCGGCTTCCATCGCCCGTTCCAGATGCTGGTTGGCCCGGATATCATCGCCGCGCTGCTGGGCGGCTTCCGCGGCCAGCAGATAATTGACTACCGGCTGGTCGGCATGGTCGGCATTGCGGGTGAGCAATTTTTCAACCTGGAGATAGTCTCCTTCGGCCAGCTTCATCAGCGCGGCCTCGGTGTGTTTGCGGGCGCGGTGATTTTTACGGCCGGTGAACCAGCGCCGGGTACGGGCGCCGGTATGGAAAATGCGGCGCAGTATCCATTCCAGGATAAATAATACCACCAGCGCCACGATCAGCACGATCGCCAAACCGGTCACGCTGGTTTCGATGTTGTAGTTGTCGGTCTGGATCAGCACATAGCCCTGGTGGCCGGCGACAATCGGCCCGATAACAATTCCGGCAATCAGCAGGATGAATAATAACAATACTCGTAGCATCGTTTATTCTCCCTGAGCGGCGGCAGCCGGTTGCTGCGCCAGCAAGTTGCGTACGCGGGTCTGCATCAGTTTTTCCAGCAGCGGCTGGCTGCTTAACTGCGCCGGCACATCCATGGTAATGGTTTGTTGGCTCAGGTTGTCCAGCTCGCTGAGAAAGGCGCGGGTATTGGCGTCATCGGTGTCGAAATAGGCGCGCACCCAGGTGGAAACCGTCTCCAGGGATTGCTGGTAAACCTCATTTTGATGGCGCGGCACCGCTTGCGCCGCGATCAGCAGGCGCGAGCGGATATTCTCGCGCAGATAAATATCCTGGTTCGGCGCCAGCAGGGGTTCGGCGCTGGTATCGCGGCGGCGGATGGTAATGAAATCGTTCATGAAGTTATGCCAGCTTTTGCTGAGGTTTTGCCGCCATTCCCGTACGGAGCTCGACAATTCGCGGCCGCCGTCGCTGTCCATGGGCGACTCATCGCTGTCGTTATCCGCCAGGCGCAGATTATCCACCTGGTTTGATAGCTGATTGACTTTCAGGATAATGCCGTCGAAATCCACTTGGCTAACGCCTGAGAGCGCGGCGATATCTTCGGTGATCGCCCGGCGCACATTCATCAGGCTGGGGTCGTTCATATCCGCCAGGCTGGCGTCCGCGCTTTTGAGCAACGCGCCGGCGGTAACGATATCCTGATCGCTCCATAATTTACGTCCGGCCTGTTTCACCAGGAAGTCCGCCTGCGCCAGCAGCCAGGTATTGGCATCGGAGCCGGAGATGGTGGCGACCTTATCTTGCAACTCGCTTAATTGTTTGGCCTGGGCCGCCGCCTGCTGCTGCGCGGCAGACAGCGCCTGGCCCTGCTGCTGCAATGCCGTCTGGTATTGCTGCTGCTGCTGTTGCTGCGATTGCTGCAGCGCCTCGACGCGGGACTGCAATTGCTGGTTAAGCGCGCTTTGCAGCTTCGCTTGACGCACGCCGTAGCCATACAGGGCCGCCGCCAGCAGCAGCGCAAGGATAATGGCTATCGCCGCCAGGATCACACCCAGGGGTTTTTTGCCTTTCGGGGCCGCCGGTTTGCCCGCGGGCGGTAGCGGACCGCCGGGCACGGGTTTGGCTTTGGCGGAATCAGCCATCGTTTCGCCGGGGGCGGATGGCGTCGCCTGTGGGGTTTCTGCCGCCCTGGCCGCCTCTTCCTGCGGAGTCGTTGGAGTAGTGTGTTCCGTCATGTTGGCCTATCCCATGATTAAATTTAAAGCAGCACGCGCATAAGCGCATCATTGTCTGCCGCGTTTGCTACGACGATGTCCGTCCAGCCCAATTGGCGGGCTAATGCCCCTAATCGTTCGCTCACTACTATCAACCTGCATTGCAATAGCCAGGTGGTGCGATAGTACTCAGGAATTAAAGTATAGAATTGTTGTAACATTTCGCCGCTGGTTATGATCAAAGTATTGATCTCTAATTGCAAACAACGCCGGCTTTGCGCTTCGCCGTCATAATGGACCGGGCTGCGCTGATAACATTCACTGTAGCAGACCTCGACGCCACGTTGGCGCAATGTCTCTTCCAAAACTTCCCGGCCGCCGTTGCCGCGCAGGATCAATGCCCGCAGTCCGGCTATGCGCTGCAATGACGACAGCGCCAGCAGATGCTCGCTGCTGTCGCCCGCGCGGGAAAACTCCACCGGCAGGCCGGAGACGGTATGCAGGTTCAGGCCACTGGCGCGGCCCACCGCATAATATTTCACGTGGGCGGGCCAGGACACGCCTTGCCTGGCCAGGAAGGGGTGGGCGTAATTTACCGCGTGTTTTGACACGACAAACACTAAATTCCCCGGCGCCATCGCCGCCAGGCGCGCGGGCAACTGCGCCAGCTCCCGTCCCGGCGAAAAGTCGATTAACGGCAAGTGCCACGCGGACCGGCCCCGCGCCCGCAGGCGATTGACCAGCTCTTCGCCGGCGGGGGAAGGGCGGGTCACCAGAATGCTCATCTGGGCGGGGTTCCTTGATTTGCCTGGGCATAAACCCGATCCAATATCTCACGGGCGCCGTTGCCGAGTAGTTCATCGGCCAGGGCAATGCCCAGCGCCTCGCCCCCATCCAGGGGCGCGCGGCCCTGGGCGCGGATCACGTTGCCGCCGTCGGGCTGTCCCACGAGCGCGCGCAACCACAGCTGGTTGCCCTCGATTTCCGCGTAGCTGCCGATCGGCACCTGGCACCCCCCTTCCAGACGCGCGTTCATGGCGCGCTCGGCGCCGACGCGGATGGCGGTGGCGTGATGATGCAGCGGCGCGAGCAGCGCCCGGGTGCGGCCGTCATCCAGGCGGCATTCGATGCCTACCGCGCCCTGGCCGACGGCGGGCAGGCAGAACTGCGGATCGAGCGGCTGGCGGATACGATGCTCAAGATCCAGGCGTTTTAGGCCGGCGACCGCCAGGATCACCGCGTCGTATTCGCCCTGGTCCAGTTTTGCCAGGCGCGTGCCCACATTGCCGCGCAGGTCGCGAATCACCAGATCGGGCCGCCGTTCCCGCACCTGGCACTGGCGGCGCAGGCTTGAGGTCCCCACCACGCCGCCCGCGGGCAGGTCGTCCAGGCCGGCGTACGCCGGGGAGACAAACGCATCGCGCGGATCTTCCCGCTCGCAGATGGTCACCAGGCCAAGACCATCGGGGAATGACACCGTGACATCCTTCATGGAGTGCACGGCGATATCGGCGCGATTTTCCAGCAAGGCCCGCTCAAGCTCTTTGACGAATAATCCCTTGCCGCCGACCTTGGCCAGGGGCGTATCCAGCAAAATATCGCCGCGGGTCACCATGGGCACCAGTTCTACCCGCAAATCGGGGTGGTGAAGCATTAATTGCCGTTGCACATAATAGGCTTGCCACAGCGCCAGCGGGCTTTGCCGGGTGGCGATCCTAACGAGGGTATCTTGCATAATGGGTTACCGTTTCAAGCATTCTTCAACCATTCTATCATTGATAGTAAAGCGCTGTAAGTTATCGGGATACGGCGGTGACGGCGGCGGGTGAAATGATGGTTAAATGGAATTAAAGGTAGCCGCAGGGAAAAGTGTTATAATTAACGAGTAGCTTAACTTTCTTTACGGTCAAACAGCAAGGTGTTAAATTGATCACGTTTCCAGCAATTACCGGTCGACCATTCTTCTAAATTACTACGCGGCCGGTTATGGGAATGGGTTCTTTAGGCACCGGGACAACCAGGCGAGACGTCTTGTACTTCTATATCGAGACACTGAAACAGAGACTGGACGCGATCAACCAATTACGGGTAGATCGGGCTTTGGCGGCCATGGGGCCGGCCTTTCAACAAGTTTACAGTCTGCTGCCAACCTTATTACATTATCATCATCCAATGCTTCCGGGTTACCTTGAAGGTAACGTTCCCTGCGGCATTTGCTTCTACACGTCTGATGAAACCCAGGCCGCCTGGCTGGCCGAGTTAACCGAACCTTCCGACGTGCCGCTGGTGGTGCCGCCCAGCGGCGAACGGCCGATCACGGGCGTCTATTCCATGGGCAGCACTTCGTCCATCGGGCAGAATGCCAATTCCGATCTCGATATCTGGGTTTGCCACCAGTCCTGGCTGGATAACGAAGAGCGCCGCCAACTGCAGCGCAAATGCTCGCTGCTGGAAAAATGGGCCGCCACCAAGGGCGTGGAAGTCAACTTCTTCCTGATTGATGAAAATCGTTTCCGGCGCAATGAAAGCGGCAGCCTGGGCGACGAAGACTGCGGTTCCACCCAGCATATCCTGTTATTGGACGAATTTTACCGCACCGCGGTGCGCATGGCCGGCAAACGCCTGTTATGGAACATGGTGCCGGGCGACGAAGAAGATCATTACGACGAATACGTCATGTCGCTTTATGCCCGCGGCGCGCTGACCCCCAATGAATGGCTCGATTTGGGCGGGTTGGGCACGCTGTCAGCCGAAGAGTATTTCGGCGCCAGCCTGTGGCAATTATATAAAAGCATTGATTCCCCTTATAAAGCGGTGCTCAAAACCCTGCTGCTGGAAGCCTATTCCTGGGAATATCCCAATACCCAGCTGCTGGCCATGAACATTAAGCAGCATTTGCACGACGGCGAGATCGTCTCCTACGGCCTCGATCCTTATTGCATGATGCTGGAGCGCGTCACCCACTACCTGACGCAAATCAACGACACCACCCGGCTGGATTTGGTGCGGCGCTGTTTTTATCTCAAAGTGTGCGAAAAATTATCCCTGACGCCGGAAAGCGTAGTCTGGCGCCGTGAAATCCTCAGCCAGCAGGTGAAAGAATGGGATTGGGACGAAGAGCGCCTGAGCATGCTCGACGACCGCGCCAACTGGAAAATCGGCCGGGTGCGCGAAGCCCATAACGAATTGCTCGACGCCATGATGCAAAGCTACCGTAACCTGATTCGCTTTGCGCGGCGCAATAATCTGAGCGTCAGCGCCAGTCCGCAGGATATCGGGGTGCTGACCCGTAAATTGTACGCGGCGTTTGAAGCGCTGCCGGGTAAAGTGACGCTGATTAACCCGCAGATCTCCCCGGATCTGTCCGAGCAGAACCTGACGTTTATCCACGTGCCGCAGGGCCGGGCCAACCGGGCCGGCTGGTATCTTTATAACCAGTCGCCGTCGATGGAATTTATCATCAGCCATCAGCCGCTGGAATATAACCGCTATCTGAACAAGCTGGTGGCCTGGGCCTGGTTCAACGGCCTGCTGACCGCCAAGACGCGCCTGCATATTAAAGGCAGCGAGTTATGCGATCTTCCCCGGCTCCAGGAACTGGTGGCGGATGTATCGCGCAATTTCCCGCTGCGGGTGCCCGCGCCGACGCCAAAAGCCCTGTACAGCCCCTGCGAAATTCGCCATTTGGCGATTATCGTCAATCTGGAACACGATCCGACCGCCGTGTTCCGCAATCAGGTGGTGCATTTCGATTTCCGCAAGCTGGACGTGTTCAGCTTCGGCCAGCAGCAGGAGTGCCTGGTGGGCAGTATCGACCTGCTGTACCGCAACTCCTGGAACGAAGTGCGCACCCTGCATTTCAACGGCGAGCAGGCGGTACTGGAAGCGCTGAAAACCATTCTGGGCAAAATGCACCAGGACGCATCGCCCCCGGATACGGTGGAAGTGTTTTGCTACAGCCAGCATCTGCGCGGCCTGATTCGCACTCGGGTGCAGCAATTGGTGGCCGATTGCATCGAGCTGCGTCTTTCCAGCACCCGCCAGGACCCGGCGCGCTTTAAAGCGGTACGGGTAGCGGGCCAGACCTGGGGACTGTTTTTCGAGCGCCTGAGCGTCTCGGTGCAAAAGCTGGAGAACGCCATCGAATTTTACGGTGCCATTTCCAACAACAAGCTGCACGGGCTGTCGATCCAAATGGAAACCGAAAAAGTGAATTTGCCGCCGGTGGTGGATGGTTTTGCCAGTGAAGGCATTATCCAGTTCTTCTTTGAAGACAGCGCGGACGACGCGGGCTTTAATATTTATATCCTGGACGAAAACAACCGCGTCGAGGCTTACCATCATTGCGAAGGCAGCAAAGAAGAGCTGGTGCGCGATGTCAGCCGTTTTTATTCTTCGTCCCACGATCGGTTTACCTACGGCTCCAGCTTTATAAACTTCAACCTGCCGCAGTTTTACCAGATTGTGCAATTGGACGGCCGCATCCAGGTAGTACCGTTCCGCAATACCGTCCTGTCGCAGCTGGGTCCGATGTCTTTTGAATCGGATGCGTCTTTGGTGCGCCAGCAGGCCGGGCTGAACTAGCCGCCGGGGCCCGTAAACCGGGCCCGCCATCTTCCATTTGCCCGCGTCGCCCGGCATCGCTCCCGTTCGATTCCTATTGCTTTTCAGGATCTAACTGCGATTATAGGTGGCTTGAGAGCATGAATGACAGGTAATTAATCGCATGAAAAACCCATTACGCCTTATTACGCTGGCGTTTTTAATTCTGGGATTGAACGGATGCGGGCTGAAAGGGCCGCTGTATTATCCGCCGGTGGAGAAACCCGCCAGTAAACCCAAACCGGCCACCGCTTCGCCGACGGCGGTGCAATCGCCGGCGCAAAGCGCCAATCCGGGCGGTAGCGGCCAGGGCACCGCCGGCGCCGTGCAGCAGCCGTAACAGCGATACAGTCGCATCCGTCCCGGAGACGCGCTATGCTGCGCGTAAGGGTTACTCAGCGGAGTAAGATATGCAGTTTTCCAAAATGCACGGTCTGGGAAACGACTTTATGGTCGTGGATGCCGTTACGCAAAATGTCTATTTTTCGCCGGAACTGATACGTCGCCTGGCCGATCGCCATTATGGCGTCGGGTTCGACCAGCTATTGGTGGTGGAGCCCCCTTACGATCCGGAGCTGGATTTTCATTACCGCATTTTTAACGCGGACGGCAGCGAGGTGGCGCAATGCGGTAATGGCGCCCGCTGTTTTGCCCGTTTTGTCAGAATGAAAAGTTTAACCAATAAACGTGAAATACACGTGAGTACCCAAACCGGCCGTATGGTATTAACCATTACCGATGACGAACTGGTCCGGGTCAATATGGGCGAACCGAATTTCGATCCGCAGATCGTGCCTTTCCGCGCCACCAAGGCCGAGAAAACTTATATTATGCGGGTAGCCGAGCAGACCGTGCTATGCGGGGTGGTTTCCATGGGCAATCCCCACTGCGTTATCCAGGTGGAGGACGTGGACACCGCGCCGGTGGCCACCCTCGGGCCGGTGATGGAAAATCACGAACGTTTTCCGGAGCGGGCCAATATCGGGTTTATGCAGGTCATCGACCCGCAGCATATCCGCTTGCGGGTGTTCGAACGCGGCGCCGGGGAAACCCGGGCCTGCGGCAGCGGCGCCTGCGCGGCGGTGGCGGTCGGTATCCAGCAGGGACTGCTGTCGGATCGCGTGGATGTGGATCTGACGGGCGGCCGGCTGCAAATCAGTTGGAAAGGGCCGGGGAATCCGCTGTATATGACCGGACCGGCAACGCATATCTATGACGGGTTTATTCATCTATGAAGCATCTCGGGGAGCAAGTGGATACGGCTTTGCGGCTTGATGACGACGTGGTCGCGCAATTTTTGTTGGATAATCCGGATTTTTTCATCCGCAATGCCTGCCAGGTCGAGCAAATGCGCGTGCCCCATGTTAACCGGGGCAGCGTTTCGCTGCTTGAGTGGCAACTTGCGCGGCAGCGTCATCATATCCAGCAACTGGAAGAAGACATCACCCGGTTGATGGAGCAGGCCGCGGCGAATGAACAGCTGTTTAACCGCCTGTTGGATTTACAGTCAGACCTGGCCGCCGCCGACGGCCTGCTGGACATGCTCAACCGCTTGCAGCGCTGGGCGCGCAGCCTGGGATTATCCGGAGCCCATGTGCGCCTATTCACCGATAAATGGTTTATCGGCGCGCCGTCTGATTTTACCCACCTGGGCATTTCCCGCGCCGCCTTCGAACCTTTGCGCATCCAGCGCCTGGGGCAGGGGAATCACTATTTGGGCAGTCTTAACGGTCCCGAATTGTTGCAACTCCTGCCCCAGGCCCGACAGGTTGGCTCGGTGGCGATGTCGCTGATGGGCGAGAAGGGCGATCTGGGCGTGCTGACGTTCACCAGCCGCGACGGCCAGCATTACCAGCCCGGCATGGGTACCGTGCTGCTGCAACAGCTTGCCGTGTTGTTGCCCGGCCTGCTGACCCGCTGGGTCGGCCGGTCATGACCTCCCCCGACTCGCCGCTGCGCCCTGAGGTAGACGCTTTTTTGCGTTACCTGCGGGTAGAGCGGCAGCTCAGTCCATTGACCCAATCGAGTTATGACCACCAGTTGACCGCCCTGTTAATCCTGGCTGGCGAACTGGGCGTAACCGCCTGGCCGCAGCTGGATGTGACCCACGTCCGGTCGATGACCACCCGCAGTAAACGCCAGGGCCTGCAGGCGGCCAGCCTGGCGTTGCGTTTGTCGGCGCTGCGCAGTTTCCTTGACTGGCTGGTGGGGCGGGGCGAATTAAAAGCCAACCCCGCCAAAGGCGTTTCCGCGCCGCGGGCCGGCCGGCATCTGCCGAAAAATATGGATGTCGACGAAGTTAACCGGTTGCTGGATATCGATACCAACGATCCGCTGGCGGTACGCGATCGCGCCATGCTGGAAGTCATGTATGGCGACGGCCTGCGCCTGGCGGAGCTGGTGAACCTGGATTGCGGCCATATTGATTTGGCGGCCGGAGAAGTCTGGGTGGTGGGTAAAGGCAACAAAGAGCGCAAACTGCCGCTGGGCAAGAGCGCCATCACCTGGCTTCAGCATTGGCTGGCGCTGCGCGATCTGTTCGCTCCCGAGGACAATGCCGTGTTCGTCGCCAAAACCGGTAAGCGTATCTCCATGCGCAATGTGCAAAAAAGGTTTGCGGAGTGGGGGGTGAAGCAGGGCCTTGAGAGCCATGTCCACCCCCATAAACTGCGCCACTCCTTTGCCACCCATATGCTGGAGTCCAGCGGTAATCTGCGGGCGGTGCAGGAATTGCTCGGCCATGCCAACCTCTCCACCACCCAAATTTATACCCATCTTGATTTCCAGCATCTGGCCCTGGTCTATGATGCCGCGCATCCGCGCGCCAAACGAGGGAAGACCTGATGCATTTTTATCGACCCCTGCGCCCGTTCAGCGCGTTGACCTTTGACTTGGACGACACCCTTTATGATAACCGTCCGGTGATTGCCCGCACGGAACTGGAGTCGGTCGCTTTTTTGCAGAGCTATCACCCGGCGCTGAAAACGCTGGACGCCGGCCATTTTAAAGCGCTGCGGGCCGAATTGCGCAGGCAAGAGCCGGAAATTTATCATGACGTCACCCGCTGGCGCTGGCGGGCGGTGGAACTGGCGCTGCGCAATCACGGCTTAAGCGCGCAGGAAGCCCGGGCCGGCGCCGACGCCGCCATGGCGAATTTCGCCCGCTGGCGCAGCGATATCAGCGTGCCCGATGCCACCCACCGGACGCTGGGCGCGCTCGCGGCCCGCTGGCCGCTGGTGGCTATTACCAACGGTAATGCTTCCCCGGAGGCTTGCGGCCTGGGCGATTATTTCGCTTTTGTGCTGCGCGCCGGTCCCGATGGCCGGGCCAAGCCTTACCGGGATATGTATCACCGGGCGGCGATTAAATTGGATGTGCCGTTAAACGGCATTTTGCATGTGGGCGATGATTTGGCGGCGGACGTTACCGGCGCCATACGCTGCGGCATGCAGGCCTGCTGGATTAACGATCGCGGCGGTGATTTTTTCCAGGCCCCCGATGCCCGTCTGTTGCCGCATATTGAAATTTCGCAGTTGGCATCTTTGACAGCCTTGTTATAATCCTTTATATATCTGTATAAATAACCAGTACATTTGCTTTGTCGCCGTCAGGCGCCAGAGAAGTGTCGTAAAAAAAGGTCCCCTATGGACGTTTCCGATCTGCTTGATAGCCTAAATGACAAACAACGCGAAGCCGTGGCTGCCCCGCGCGGCAACCTGCTGGTCCTGGCTGGCGCGGGCAGCGGCAAAACCCGGGTCCTGGTACATCGCATCGCCTGGCTGCTCTCGGTGGAAAACTGCTCGCCGTACTCCATCATGGCGGTGACGTTCACCAATAAAGCCGCCGCGGAAATGCGCCATCGCATCGAGCATTTGATCGGAACCGGCCAGGGCGGCATGTGGATCGGCACGTTTCATGGCCTGGCGCATCGCCTGCTGCGCGCCCATCATCTGGACGCCAACCTGCCGCAGGATTTCCAAATCCTCGACAGCGAAGATCAGCTGCGTTTGCTCAAACGGATTATCCGCGCGCTGAACATCGACGAGAAGCAGTGGCCTCCCCGCCAGGCCATGTGGTACATCGGCGGTAAAAAAGACGAAGGCCTGCGCCCCCAGCACGTTGAGAGCTATGGCAATCCGGTGGAAGCCACCTGGCTGCGCATCTACCAGGCCTACCAGGAAGCCTGCGACCGCGCGGGCCTGGTGGATTTCGCGGAACTGCTGCTGCGCGCCCATGAGCTGTGGCTCAACAAACCCCACATCCTTAAACACTACCGCGAGCGTTTCGGCAATATCCTGGTGGATGAATTCCAGGACACCAACCGCATCCAATATGCCTGGATCAGGCTGCTGGCGGGCGATAGCGGCAACGTGATGATTGTGGGCGACGACGATCAGTCCATCTACGGCTGGCGCGGCGCGCAGGTAGAGAATATCCAGCGTTTCCTGGATGATTTTCCCGGTGCGCATACCGTGCGTCTGGAACAAAACTATCGCTCCACCAGCAACATCCTGAAAGCGGCCAATGCGCTGATAGCCCATAACGGCGGCCGGCTGGGTAAAAATCTCTGGACCGAGGACCCGGAAGGGGAACCGATTTCCGTCTACTGCGCATTTAACGAGCTGGATGAAGCGCGCTTCGTGGTCAACCGCATCCGCACCTGGCAGGAAACGGGCGGCGCGCTTAATGACAGCGCCATCCTTTATCGCAGCAATGCCCAATCCCGGGTACTTGAAGAAGCCTTGCTGCAAAATGCCATGCCTTATCGCATCTATGGCGGCCAGCGGTTTTTTGAACGCCAGGAGATTAAAGATGCGCTGGCCTACCTGCGGTTGATCGCCAATCGTAATGACGATGCGGCCTTCGAACGCGTGGTCAATACCCCGACGCGCGGCATCGGCGACCGCACCCTGGACGTGGTGCGCCAGGCGGCGCGCGATCGCCAGATGACCATGTGGCAGGCCACCCGGGCCATTATGCAAGAGCGGGTGCTGGCCGGGCGCGCCGCGTCGGCCATGCAGCGTTTTCTTGAACTGGTGGACGCCCTGGCGGAAGAAACCGCCGATTTACCGCTGCATGTGCAAACCGACCGGGTGATTAAAAACTCAGGCCTGTGGATTATGTATGAGCAGGAAAAAGGGGAAAAGGGCCAGGCGCGCATTGAAAACCTTGAGGAGCTGGTTACCGCGACGCGGCAATACAGCTACCAGGACGAAGATCAGGATTTAATGCCGCTACAGGCATTTTTATCCCATGCCGCCCTGGAAGCCGGTGAGGGCCAGGCCAGCGCCAACCAGGACGCGGTGCAGCTTATGACGCTGCATTCCGCCAAGGGTTTGGAGTTCCGCCAGGTGTTTATCGTCGGCATGGAGGAGGGCATGTTCCCCAGCCAAATGTCCCTTGATGAAGGGGGGCGGCTGGAAGAGGAGCGGCGCCTGGCCTACGTCGGCGTGACCCGCGCCATGGAAAAACTGACCATTACCTATGCTGAAACCCGGCGCCTGTATGGCAAAGAGGCGTTCCACCGTCCGTCGCGCTTTGTCGGCGAGCTGCCCGAGGAGTGCATTGAAGAGGTGCGGCTGCGCGCCAGCGTAACCCGCCCGGCCAATCATCAGCGCATGGGCACTCCCCTGAGCGAAAATGACAGCGGTTTTTCCCTGGGCCAACGGGTGAGGCATCCGAAGTTCGGCGAAGGCACCGTGGTCAACCTGGAGGGCAGCGGTGAACACAGCAGGCTGCAGATCGCCTTTCAGGGCCAGGGAATCAAGTGGCTGGTGGCGGCCTATGCCCGTTTGGAGACGGTCTGAGCCCCAAGGGGCGCGAAAGTCGATGGTAACGATCATTTACTCATTAAATGGGCTGATTGTATAAAAAATAGACGACAAAGCGCCGCTTACGTATTGACAGACTTTTTCATCTCGGCGTAACATGCGCGCACTATTCTTGTGAGAGGATCACGCCTTGGACGCCCCCAGTAGATACTGGCTCGATAATCTGTTGATCAGGTACACCCACTAAGGCTATCCCGAATGCTGATAGCCTCAGTGGTTGTCAGCGACCCGCATTTATGTGTCGCTCTGAGTCAGATCTGTGATGGTCTGAAACTTGCCGGTGACATTCTCACCCCCGGTTTCTGCTTTCTAATGCGTTTCCCGATTGTCACCGCTAAGGAAGCTATGGCGTATGCTTAACGCGTTTAAATTGGATCAAAACCGCTTGTCTCGCCTCGAACTGGATGAAGCGGATACGTTAGCCGGTTCCGTTTGGGTGGATTTGATTGAACCCGGCGACGATGAACGGGATCGGGTCCAGGAAGAATTGGGCCAAAGCCTGGCGACGCGCCTTGAACTGGAAGATATCGAAGCTTCCGCCCGTTTTTTCGAAGACGAAGACGGGTTGCATATTCACTCATTCTTTTTTTATGAAGATGCGGAAGATCACGCCGGTAACGCCACCGTGGCCTTTACCATCCGCGACGGCCGGCTGTATACCCTGCGCGAGCGCGAGCTGCCCGCGTTCCGGCTCTATCGGATGCGCGCCCGCAGCCAGACCCTGACCGACGGCAATGCCTATGAACTCCTGCTCGATTTATTCGAAACCAAAATCGAGCAACTGGCCGATGAAATCGAAAATATCTACAGCGATCTGGAAGCCCTGAGCCTGGTGATTATGGAAGGACACCAGGGGGATGAGTATGATGAAGCGCTGTCGACCCTGGCGGAGCTGGAGGATGTGGGCTGGAAAGTGCGCCTGTGCCTGATGGATACGCAGCGTGCGCTGAATTTCCTGGTGCGCAAGGCGCGCTTGCCGTCCGGCCAGTTGGAGCAGGCCCGTGAAATCCTGCGGGATATCGAGTCGCTGCTGCCCCATAACGAATCGCTGTTCCAGAAGGTCAACTTCCTGATGCAGGCGGCGATGGGTTTTATCAACATCGAGCAAAACCGCATCATCAAGATATTCTCGGTGGTATCGGTGGTGTTCCTGCCGCCGACGTTGGTCGCTTCCAGCTATGGCATGAATTTTACCTTTATGCCCGAGCTGAAATGGTCGTTCGGTTACCCCGGCGCGATTGGCCTGATGATTCTGGCGGGGCTGGCGCCCTACCTCTATTTTAAACGTAAAAACTGGCTATAGCGGCGCGTAAGTCCGGGCGACTGGCGGAGAATTGTACGATAAATGCTTCCCCGCTGGGCGGGATATGATAAAACATATTCTACACTAGAGTTTTAGCATCTTC
This sequence comes from Sodalis sp. RH21, assembly GCF_047324175.1. NCBI lineage: Bacteria > Pseudomonadati > Pseudomonadota > Gammaproteobacteria > Enterobacterales > Bruguierivoracaceae > Sodalis > Sodalis sp. RH21. The sequence continues at coordinate 130,586 of NZ_CP178732.1, forward strand.
TGACAACTGCCGCTTATGAAACAATTTTCGCAACCCGCCCAGTGGGCAATTTTGCTGTCTTGCTCGCTGGCGCTGGGATTTGCCCTGCAATATTTCAATTTTCCCGCCGCCCTGTTAATGGGGCCGATGCTGGTGGGCGTGGTCATGGCGCTTTGCGGCGCGACAATTACCGTCTCCGCCGGCATCTTCGTCGGTTGCCAGGCCGTGCTCGGCTGTATGATTGCCCTCACTTTATCCCCCGGTATTCTGACCGTGCTGCTTTCCGACTGGCTGCTGGTGCTGGTGGTATTGGTGCTGACGCTGCTGGCCAGCGGCCTGTCGGGTTGGCTGCTGGTCCGGTTCAGCAGCTTGCCCGGGCCGACCGGCGCCTGGGGGTCTTCTCCGGGCGGGGCGTCGGCCATGGTGGCCATGTCGGGTGAATTTGGCGCCGATGTGCGGTTGGTGGCGTTTATGCAATATCTGCGCGTACTGTTCGTCGCGGCGGCGGCGGCCATGGTGGCCCACCTCAGCATGGGCGACCAGACCGGCGCGGCGGCTGCGGTGGTCTGGTTTCCCCCGCTGGGATACCGCTTTGCCGCCACCGTGGCCATCGCCATCGCGGGCGCATGGCTGGGGCGCAAACTGCATATTCCGGCCGGTGCGCTGCTGATCCCGATGCTGGTCGGCGCCACTTTGCACGTTACCGGCACGCTGTCGATGGAGGTGCCACAGTGGCTGTTGGCCCTGGCCTATGCCTTTATCGGCTGGACCGTCGGCCTGCGTTTTACGCCCGCCATCGTGATGCTGGCGTTAAAAACCCTGCCGCAGATGGTGGCGTCAATCATCGGACTGATTCTGTTATGCGGATTTATGGCCTGGATACTGACGCTATTGCTGCCGGTGGATTTATTGACCGCGTATCTGGCCACCAGCCCCGGCGGGCTGGATACCGTAGCGATTATCGCCGCGGGCAGCCATGCCGATATCGGTTTTGTCATGGCGATGCAAAGCCTGCGGCTGTTCTCGATTTTATTGCTCGGACCGGCAATGGCGCGCTTTATCTCGCGCCACGCCGCCCCGCGTGTGGCGTGATTTTCGCTGCATCAGTATCGCGTCAAAAATAAATACCGCCAGCGCCAGCCAGATAAAGCTAAAGGCGAACAGCTTGTCTTCCGACATGACTTCGCCATAAAACAACACCGCCAGCAGGAACATCAAAGTCGGGCCGAGATATTGGAAAAACCCCAGCGTCGAAAGGCGCAGATGGTTGGCGGCGGCGGCAAACAGCAGCAGCGGAATAGTCGTGATAATCCCCGCCGCCACCAGCAGCAGATTTAATTGCCACGGGTTGGCGCTTAAATGGCTGGTCGCGCTGTCGGCGATGGCGAACAGGTACCAGGCGCCGGCGGGCAACAACCACAGGGTTTCTATCAGCATGCCGGTTTGCGGGTCCACCCCCAGTTTTTTGCGCAGCAGACCGTAAAACGCAAAGCTGAACGCCAGCCCCAGGGCAATCCACGGCAGCGACCCGAACTTCCACAGTTGTATCAGCACGCCGCACACCGCCAGTATCACCGCCAGCCACTGGAGCTTGCGAAACCGCTCGCCGAGAAAGACCATCCCCAGCAATATATTCACCAGCGGATTGATAAAGTAGCCCAGACTGGCCTCCAGCATATGGTGGTGATTCACCGACCAGATATAGAGCAGCCAATTACTCCCGACCAGTACCGATGTCACCCCCAGGACCAGCAGCACCTTGGGCCGGCGGAACACCGCGCGCACCTGCGGCCATTTACGGCAAACGCTCAGCAGCGCCATCATAAAAAATACCGACCAGATGATGCGGTGGGTGAGGATTTCCTGGGCGGGTACCTGTTGAATCAGTTTGAAATAGGCCGGTGCCAGTCCCCAAATCAGATAAGCGCCCAGCGCGCATAAAACGCCCTGGCGTGTGGATTTTTCATTCATGGGTAACCTGGAAACAAGAAATAAGCGTGCAAGTATAAGCTAAACCAATTGCTTATTCACCTGTGGAACCGCCCTTTGCGCCGGTGGGGTCCGCGCCGCGGCGAAATGTAACCCCGGTGCTGGGGGTAACCATTTTATGTGCCTCGGATCGCTTAGGTCTGCGTGCGAATAGTGTGTAATTCGCTAAAAGAAATAGCTGATAGTGTGTAAAATGATCCGCTTGCATGTGCTTGTGGATTGCGCACTTTCGGAGAAAAATATATGCGTAAGCTTTTGGGAGCCGCGGTTCTCTTTTTAGGATCAACGTCATTAGTGTATGCACAAGAAGCAACGGTGGTAAAAATCCACGACGCACCGGCTGTCAGGGGCAGTATTATCGCCAATATGCTGCAGGAACACGACAACGCCTTCGTACTGTATCCGTATGAAAGCAACTACCTGCTGTATACCTATACCAGCGATATAAACAAAGAATCCATCAAATCCTATGATTGGGCCGATAACGCCCGGCGCGACGAGCTGGATTTTCAACTGAGCCTGGGTTTCCCTCTGTGGCGCGGCATTGCCGGCGACAATTCCGTGCTGGGCGCCTCCTATACCCAGCACTCGTTTTGGCAGGCTTCCAATACCAAGGAATCGTCGCCGTTTCGTGAAACCAATTATGAACCGCAACTATTCCTGGGCTGGGCGACGGATTATGATTTTGCCGGCTGGACCCTGCGCGACGTGGAAATCGGCGTCAATCACCAGTCCAACGGCAAGTCCGACCCCACCTCGCGCAGCTGGGACCGCGCCTACGCCCGCCTGATGGCGCAAAACGGCGACTGGCAGGTGGAAATAAAACCCTGGCTGCGGTTCGGCGACAACGATGACAATCCTGATATCACCAAATATTTGGGGTATTATCGCCTGAGGATCGGTTATGCCTGGGGTGAAAGCGTGTTCAGCGTTGAAAGCCACTATAACTGGAACAGCGGCTACGGCAGCGGCCAACTGGGTTGGAGCTATCCGATTTCCCGCCACGTGCGCTTTTATACGCAGGTATTCAGCGGTTACGGCGAGTCGCTTATTGACTATGATCACCGGCAAACCCGGGTCGGGGTCGGCTTTATGCTTAACGACTTTATGTAAGTCGGCAGTTATCATTACAGGCGCCGGAACGTCCGGTGCCTGAACGCAATAAGTTGGGGAAGATGTGTCAACGTTGTCAGTAATAGATCGGGAAGCGCTGGCTGAACAGATATTGCATGATACCTTCGGCTACCAGCAATTTCGTCCGGGTCAGCAAGAACTGATCAACGCCGTCATCAGCGGTAGGGATTGCCTGGCGGTAATGCCGACCGGCGGCGGCAAATCCTTGTGTTATCAGATCCCCGCCCTGGTGATGGATGGGTTAACGGTGGTCGTATCGCCTTTGATCTCCCTGATGAAGGATCAGGTGGACCAACTGCTGGCGTACGGCGTGGCCGCGGGCTGCCTGAATTCCACGCAAACCCGCGAGCAGCAGCATGAGATTATGGCGGGCTGCCGCGAAGGGCGTATCAAGCTGCTCTACATCGCGCCGGAACGGCTGATGATGGATAACATGCTGGATCAACTGCTGCAGTGGCGCCCGGCCATGATCGCGGTGGATGAAGCCCACTGCATCTCCCAGTGGGGCCATGATTTCCGTCCGGAATACCGTACGCTCGGGCAAATCAAACAACACTTTCCCGGCTTGCCGTTTATCGCGCTGACCGCCACGGCGGATGAAACCACCCGCCTGGATATCGTGCGCCTGCTGGATTTGCAGGACCCGCTGATCCAAATCAGCAGTTTCGATCGTCCCAATATCCGCTATACCCTCGTGGAAAAATATAAACCCTTCGAGCAGCTCTGGCATTTTGTGCAGGGGCAGCGCGGTAAATGCGGCATTATTTATTGCAACAGCCGCTCGCGGGTGGAGGATATCAGCGCGCGCCTGCAAAGCCGCGGCGTGAGCGCCGATGCCTACCACGCCGGGCTCAGCAATGAACGGCGCGGCCAGGTGCAGGAGGCGTTCCAACGGGACGACCTGCAGATTGTGGTGGCCACCGTGGCCTTTGGCATGGGCATCAACAAGCCCAACGTGCGTTTCGTGCTGCATTTCGATATCCCGCGCAATATCGAATCCTACTATCAGGAAACCGGCCGCGCCGGCCGCGACGGTCTGCCCGCCGAAGCTATTTTATTATACGATCCGGCCGATATGGCCTGGCTGCGCCGCTGCCTGGAAGAAAAACCCCCCGGCGAGCAGCAGGATATCGAACGCCATAAGCTCAACGCCATGGGCGCGTTTGCCGAAGCGCAAACCTGCCGTCGCCTGGTGTTGCTGAATTATTTTGGCGAGGGCCGTCAGCAACCCTGCGGCAACTGCGATATTTGCCTCGATCCGCCTAAGCGTTACGATGGGCTGGAAGAGGCGCGCAAAGCGCTGTCCTGCGTGTATCGGGTCGGCCAGCGCTTTGGCATGGGGTATATCGTCGAGGTGCTGCGCGGCGCCAATAGCCAGCGTATCCGCGATTATGCCCATGATAAATTACCGGTGTACGGCATCGGCCGCGATCGCACTAACGAACATTGGGTGAGCGTGCTGCGCCAGTTAATCCATCTGGGCATGATCAGCCAGAATATTACCCAGCATTCGGCGCTGCAACTCACCGAGTCGGCGCGCCCGGTATTGCGTGGTGAAGTGCCCCTGATGCTGGCCGAACCGCGCTTGCCCAACCTGAAGTCGCGCAGCGCGCCGAAAACCTACGGCGGCAACTATGACCGGCAGCTGTTCGCCAAGCTGCGCAAGCTGCGCAAATCCCTGGCCGATGAAGCCAATGTGCCGCCTTACGTGGTGTTCAACGACGCGACGCTGCTGGAAATGGCGGAGCAACTGCCCGTGACCGCCGGCGATATGCTGCGGGTCAACGGCGTTGGCCATCGCAAGCTGGATCGTTTTGGCCAGCCGTTTATGACCGTGATCCGTGAACACCTGATTGACGATGACCCTATGCTGTCGCGCTAAGCGTGGCGTTAATCCGTACGTAAAATAGTCTATGAGTCGTCCCGCGCCATTGTCACGGGACGGCTAATTGTTTGGAGAGATCGACGATGCTGATGCTGTTCGCCACCGTAGCCATGGTGCACCTGATTGCCCTGATGAGTCCGGGCCCGGATTTTTTCTTTATCTCCCAGACCGCCGCCAGCCGCTCGCGGCGGGATGCCATGATGGGCGTGCTGGGGATTACCCTGGGCGTGGCGGTATGGGCGGCGGTGGCGCTGCTGGGGTTGCACCTGTTAATGCAGAAAATGAAATGGCTGCACAGCATTATCACCGTCGGCGGCGGGATCTATCTCTGCTGGCTGGGATGGCAACTGCTGCGCGCCGCGCGCCGGCCGTCGGCGCCGCAGGGAACCGTGCCCGCTGCCGCGCTGCCGCAGCGCGGGCGCACGTTCCTGCGCGGCCTGTTTACCAATCTCGCCAATCCCAAGGCGGTAATCTATTTCGGCAGCGTGTTCTCGCTGTTTGTCGGTGATAATATCGCCGCCGGCGCGCGCTGGGGAATTTTTATCCTGATTATCAGCGAAACCCTGATCTGGTTTAGCGTGGTGGCGTTGGTGTTTGCGCTGCCTGCCATGCGCCGCGGTTACCAGCGCATGGCGCGCTGGATCGATGGGGCGGCCGGCGTATTTTTCACCGGTTTTGGCATTAATCTGATTATTTCGCGCTAGCCAGCGCTGCGCCGACCATAATAAACAGCGAGCCGAAGGTGCGGTTTAACAACCGCATCTGGCGCGGCCCTTTAAGCCAACGGGCCAGGCGCGCGGCCAGTACGGCATACCCAATCATCACCAGAATATCCACCGCCAGGGTGGTAGCGCCGAGCACCAGGTACTGCGTCGCCTGCGGGTAATGCGGCAATATGAACTGGGGAAATAGGGCGGCGAGGAAGACTATGCTCTTGGGATTGGTCAGGTTAACCAATATGGCCCGCTTGAATAATTGACGCCTGGGCAGCAGGTTTGACCGGCTGTCCAGGCTGAAGCTGCCGGCGCTGCGCCATTGCTGTATGCCCAGCCAGACCAGATAAACGACGCCCAGCCATTTCAATATTTCAAACGCCAGCAGCGAATGGGCGAACAGGGCCCCCAGCCCGATACCCACCAATACAATATGCGTGGCCAGGCCCAGCTGCAAGCCGGCGATGGACGCAACCGTGCCCCGATAGCCGTGGCTGATGCCGGTGCTCATGGTATTGATGGCGCCCGAACCCGGCGACAGGCTGAGGATTGTGGTTGTGAGCAGGTAGGTAAGCCACCAGTCCCAGGTCATTAATTGCGCTCCCTGAAATGTTGTTTTTATGTCACAATATGGCAATAGAATATGCCCATGCATCAGCTGGCGCCGATACCGACAGAGTAGCCTTTTCCACGACCCGGCGGCAATGTTTTCCCAGTGCGCCGGACAATGGACAATAATGAATCGCCCCGTGTTTGGCCAGGAGTAGCGCAGGTGGTGTCTGTACATAAACAAAGTTGGTTAACCCGCGAACAGCAATTCGCCGCGTTTTCCACCGGGCCCCTATTGGATTTTTGGCACCGGCGCGAAGAGGGTGAGTTTGTCGGAGCCCAGGGCATGCCGATTCGTTTTGTCCGGTTCCGTTCGCCCCGGCATACCCGAGTCATCGTCATCAGCACCGGGCGCATCGAAAGCTACGTAAAATACCCCGAAGTGGCCTACGATCTTTATCATTGCGGTTATGACGTGATGATTATCGATCACCGCGGCCAGGGGCGTTCCGGGCGCCTGCTGGAGGATACCCACCGGGGGCATGTGCTGCAATTCGGTGATTACGTCAGCGATTTTACCCAGTTCTGGCAGCAGTATGTGGCCCCAGGCCGGTATAAACGCCGTTTCGCCCTGGCCCATTCCATGGGCGGGGCCATACTAGCTTTATTCCTGGCGTCCCATCCCGATGCCTGCGATGCGGCGGTATTGTGCGCCCCGATGTTTGGCATCCGCCTGCCGATGCCCCACTGGCTGGCCTGGCAAATACTGGAATGGACCGAGCAGCGGCCCGCAATGCGCGATTATTACGCCATTGGCACCGGCCAGTGGCGGCCCATGCCGTTTATGCTCAATATGCTGACGCATAGCGGGCAGCGCTACCGGCGCAATTTACGCTTTTACGCCGATGACCCGGAATTAAGGATCGGCGGCCCCACCTACCATTGGGTCAGGGAAGGCGTGCTGGCGGGTCATGACGTACTGGCCAAAGCCGGCGAGATCGCTACTCCGGTATTGTTAATACAGGCGGGGGAAGACCGGATCGTCGATAACCGCAGCCACGACACTTTTTGCCAGCTCATGGCCGCGGCGGGCCATCCGTGCGAAGCAAATAAACCCGTCAGGATCGAAGGCGCCAGGCATGAGATTCTGTTTGAAAAAGATAGCCTGCGCGCCGAGGCGCTGAACATGATTACCGCTTTTTTCGCCCGGTATCATTAAATTCCGGCGGTCCGCGACCGCCGCTTACACCAGAGGTTTACAAAGACTTATGTTTCACGTTGTCGCTTCCGATCTCGACGGTACCCTGCTTGCGCCGGACCATACCCTCAAAACGTACACCAAAGAAACCTTGCAGTTGCTGACCGCCCGGGACATCAATTTTGTTTTTGCCACTGGCCGTCATCATATCGATGTTTCCCAGATCCGCGATAATCTGGGCATTACCGCCTATATGATTACCTCAAACGGCGCGCGGGTGCATAACCCCGCCGGCGAGTTGATTTTTGCCCATGACGTGGATGAGGATATCGCGGGCGAACTGTTTGGCCTGGTGCATGATGACCCGGAAATACTGACTAATGTTTATCGCCGCGACGACTGGTATATGAACCGCAACCGGCTCGATCAGCAGGATTTTTTTCGCGAATCGGATTTTAAATACCAGCTGTTCCAGCCGGGAATGCTGCCTACTGACGGTATTTGCAAGGTTTACTACACCAGCGACAACCATGAACGGCTGTTGGCGCTGGAAGACGCGCTGAACGCGCGCTGGGGCGACCGGGTCAATGTCAGCTTCTCGCTGCCGGTCTGCCTGGAAGTCATGGCCGGCGGGGTGTCCAAGGGGCACGCCCTGGCCCAGGTGGCCAAAACCCTCGGTTTCTCGTTAGCGGATTGCATCTCTTTTGGCGACGGCATGAATGATAAAGAGATGCTGGCCATGGCCGGCAGGGGCTACCTGATGAATAATTCCCATCAGCGGCTGAAAGATTTGCTGCCTGAACTGGAAGTGATCGGCACCAATGCGGACGAAGCTGTGGCGCGGTTGCTGCGCAAAATGTACCTGTAATAAAAAAAGCTTTACAAGTGCGAATGATAATGATTATTATCCCCATGCGTTCCGGATATCGCCCCCACGGTTGCGGTAACCGCGAAAGCACGACATTGCTCACATTGCTTCCAGTATTTCTTAAGCCGGCCCGGGTGCCGGCCTTTTTTTTGCCCGTATTTTCCTTGGGCAAATCCTTTGAATCATCGCGTCCGACAAGTTCAATTTTTTTGAACATAGCGATGAGATTTTTACCCTTTCATATTCTCAGCGCAGGTCTAGACTAGAAAAAAACGTTGAGGAGACTTGAACATGATTTACTTAAGAGCAGCAAAAGATCGTGGCCACGCCAATCATGGCTGGCTGGATAGCTGGCACACTTTTTCGTTTGCCGACTACTATGATGCCGACTTTATGGGCTTCTCGGCGCTACGGGTCATTAACGAAGACCGCATCGACGCAGGCCAGGGCTTCGGCACCCATCCCCACAAAGATATGGAAATTCTGACCTATGTGCTGGAAGGCACGGTTGAGCATCAGGACAGCATGGGTAATAAAGAACAAATCCATGCCGGGGAATTCCAGATCATGAGCGCCGGGACCGGCATACGTCATTCGGAATATAACGGCCGTGACGACAGCCAGCTGCACCTGTATCAGATCTGGATTATCCCGCAGCAAACCGGATTGCCGCCCCGCTACGAGCAGCGCCGGTTTGATGCGCCGCTGGGCCGCCAGCTGGTTCTGTCGCCGGATGCCCGCGACGGGTCGCTCAAGGTCTTCCAGGATATGACCCTGTCGCGCTGGGCGCTGGCCGGCGGGCAGCAGGAAACCCTGGAGCTGGCGCCGGGACGCCGTATCTGGCTGCAGGTGGTACGCGGCGAGCTGGCTGTCAATGGACAACAGGTTGGCGCCAGCGATGCGCTGGCGATATGGGATGAAACCGCCTTGACGCTTAGCGCGGGCCAGGACAGCGAAGTCCTGGTTTTTGATTTGCCGCCGGTATGATGAGCGGGGCGGCGTAAAGCGTTAAGACGTCACGGCGACAAGCGGGCCAAGGCCCGCTTTTTTATTGCCCGGCAAATGAGCAGCCGGGAGGCCCGGGATAAACCGCGCGGATAAACATACTCGCCGCGTCATTTTTTTGGTAAACTCCGTGCATTCTGGGTGGGAGCTTTCATGTCGCAAATCAAGAAAAAAAGACCGGGACTTCAAGATGTTGCCGATAAAGTCGGCGTCACTAAAATGACGGTGAGCCGCTATTTGCGCAACCCGGCGCTGGTATCGGAAGCATTGCAGCTTAAAATAGCCCACTCGCTGGATGAGCTGGGTTATATTCCCAACCGGGCGCCGGATATTCTTTCCAACGCCACCAGCCGGGCTATCGGCGTGCTGCTGCCCTCCTTGACCAACCAGGTGTTTGCTGAAGTTTTGCGCGGCATCGAAGCGGTGACCGACGCCCATGGCTACCAAACCATGCTGGCTCACTACGGTTATCAGCCAGAAACCGAAGAACTGCGCCTTACCTCGCTGCTTTCCTATAATATCGACGGCCTGATCCTGGCCGAGCGCTCCCATACCCCGCGCACCCTGAAGATGATTGAAGTGGCCGGCATTCCGGTAGTGGAAATCATGGACAGCGTTTCTCCTTGCCTGGATATCGCGGTGGGCTTCGATAATTTCGAAGCGGCGCGGCAAATGACCCTGTTTATTATTTCCCGCGGACACCGCAACGTGGTGTATTTTGGCGCGCGCCTGGATGAACGAACGCTGATTAAACAGCAGGGTTATGAACAGGCCATGCGGGAGCAGGGCCTGCCGGCCCATAGCGTCATGATTACCCACTCTTCCTCCTATTCCACCGGCGTGGAGCTGTTTCGCCAGGCCCAGCGGGAATATCCCGCCCTGAACGGCATTATTTGCACCAATGACGACCTGGCCATCGGCGCCGTTTTCGAATGCCAGCGCCAGGGCCTGCGTATCCCGCACGATATGGCGATCGCCGGTTTCCACGGCCACGATATCGGTCAGACCATGCATCCGAAGCTCGCCAGCGTTCTCACGCCCCGCGAGGATATGGGCCGGATCGGCGCTGAACGGTTGCTGGCCAGGCTGCGCGGTGAAAAGATCGATCCCGCAAAAGTGGATGTCGGTTTTACGCTGATGGCCGGCGATAGCATCTGATTCATCCTCCCGTCATTTTTTACCCATATTATTATGATCCAGCTCCCAAAACGGTAATTTAGTCCGGTATCGGGATTCCTTAACCCTTGATGTTACCGGTATCATGATACCGGTAACATAACAATACTCGCTATGCTCAGGTGGTTGGCCGGGAGATTTTCTCGTTCTTGCGCTTCAAAAACCCGTAATGCATAACGCTCGAAGGTCGCCAGCCATCTGCTGCGGCCGGAAACAAGAAGCCATTAAGGAATTTTTATGCCGTTATTTATCGTTGCTATCGGCGTGGCATTACTGCTGCTGCTGATGATTCGTTTTAAATTAAATGGTTTTATCGCCCTGATATTAGTGGCACTGATTGTGGGCGTGTTGGAAGGAATGCCGGTTAGCAAGGTATTGGTTTCCATCAAATCCGGCGTCGGCGGTACCCTGGGCAGTCTGGCGCTGATTATCGGCTTCGGCGCCATGTTGGGTAAACTACTGGCGGACTGCGGGGGCGCGCAGCGTATCGCCACCACGCTGATCGATAAATTCGGCAAGCAGAATATCCAATGGGCGGTGGTCGTCACCGGTTTTACCGTGGGTTTTGCCCTGTTTTATGAAATCGGCTTTGTGCTGATGCTGCCGCTGGTGTTCAGCCTCGCGGCCACGGCGCGTATTCCGCTATTGTATGTCGGCGTACCCATGGCGGCCGCGCTGTCGGTGACCCATGGATTTTTGCCGCCCCATCCGGGGCCGACGGCCATTGCCACTATCTTCCACGCCGATATGGGCAAGACGCTGTTATATGGCGCCATTCTGGCGGTGCCGACGGTTATCCTGGCCGGTCCGGTCTATAGCCGTTTCCTTAAAGGTATCGATAAGCCGGTACCGGAAGGTCTGTACAACCCTAAAATTTTTACCGAACAGGAAATGCCGACCTTTGCCGTCAGCGTCTGGACCGCACTGGTGCCGGTGGTATTGATGGCGTTGCGCGCCGTGGCCGAAATGGTTCTGCCGGCCGGCCATATGCTGCTGCCCTATGCCGAATTCTTTGGCGACCCGATCATGGCCACCCTGATTTCAGTGCTGATAGCCATCTTCACTTTTGGTATTAATCGCGGCCGCAGCGTGCAGCAGGTAATGGATACCATCAGCGACTCCATCAAGATTATCGCCATGATTCTGCTGATCATCGGCGGCGGCGGGGCGTTTAAACAGGTATTGGTGGATAGCGGGGTTGGCAACTATATCGCCGCCCTGATGGAAGGCAGCACCATTTCACCGCTGTTGCTGGCCTGGTCTATCGCCGCCATCCTGCGTATCGCGCTTGGCTCGGCCACCGTCGCGGCCATTACCGCCGGCGGCATCGCCGCGCCGTTAATCGCATCCACCGGCGTCAGCCCTGAGTTGATGGTGATTGCGGTCGGCTCCGGCAGCGTAATCTTCTCCCATGTCAACGATCCGGGTTTCTGGCTGTTCAAGGAGTATTTCAACCTGACTATCATGGAAACCATCAAATCCTGGTCGGCGCTGGAAACCATTATTTCGATTTGCGGCCTGGTGGGCTGCCTGCTGATGAATATGGCGATTTCATAACCGCCGCTGGTCCATCGGGCCGGATCATTATCGCCACCCGGAGTCCTGGCCTTATCGCCAGGACTTTTTATTGGTCCGGGGCGATGGGATCGCTAAACGCGTTCAACCGCGTAAATATGCCCGCACGCCGTCCAGGAACATTTGGGTGGACAGCATCACCAGCAGCAATCCCATCAGCCGCTCCAACGCATTGACCCCCTTGTCGCCCAGCAGCCGGATAAACAGCGTGGATTGCATCAAAATGACCACCGACAGGCCCCAGGCAATCAGTAGCGCCACCACTAAATGCTTAATCTGGTGCGGATATTGATGGGAGAGCAGCATCAGCGTGGCCAGGATCGACGGACCCGCCACCAATGGAATGGCCAGGGGCACCAGGAATGGCTCTTCGCCGGCCGGTAGTCCGCTGCTGCTGCCTTCTTGCGATGGAAAAATCATTTTAATCGCGATCAGGAACATAATGATGCCCCCGGAGATCGACACCGTTTCCGAACGCAAGTTAAGAAATGATAAAATCCGCTCGCCGGCGAACAAAAACAGCAGCATGAGCAACAACGCGATCAACAATTCGCGAATAACAATCACGCGCCGCCGTTTAGGTTCAAGATGTTTTAACACCGACATAAAAATCGGTAAATTACCCAGGGGGTCCATGATTAAAAATAGTAAAACGGTGGCCGAAATCATTTCAGTCATTCTTACCTCGTTGGTTCTTCTGGTGCTTAATTGTCTTGGCCGGGATGATTATTAGCAGTGCTGCTTAAAAACTTTCGTTAATCGAATAATTTCACTTGCAGCAATTCGACCACTTTTTGTAAGGTGGTTATCGTGTAACCTGCAATCTTATGCGGCCACCACACGCCGGGTATCTTTTGTCATCTTCCAAGGCAGGACAGTTAACATGAAAAACGTTGGTTTTATCGGCTGGCGCGGTATGGTTGGTTCGGTGCTCATGCAACGCATGAACGAAGAACGCGACTTTGACGCCATCCGTCCGGTATTCTTCTCAACATCCCAGCATGGTCAAGCTGCGCCGGTTTTCAACGGCCAGCAAGGGGCGTTGCAGGATGCCTACGATCTGGCGGCGCTTTCTGCCCTGGATATTATCGTTACCTGCCAGGGCGGCGATTATACCAACGAAATCTATCCAAAGCTGAAGGAAATCGGCTGGCAGGGATACTGGATCGATGCGGCGTCATCGCTGCGGATGCAGGATGACGCCATTATTATTCTCGATCCGGTTAATCAGGCGGTGATCCAGCAAGGTTTGAATAACGGCATCAAGACCTTTGTCGGCGGTAATTGTACCGTCAGCCTGATGCTGATGTCGCTGGGCGGGCTGTTCGCCCATGATTTGGTCGACTGGGTTTCGGTCGCCACCTACCAGGCCGCCTCCGGCGGCGGCGCCCGCCATATGCGCGAACTGCTGGTCCAAATGGGGCAACTGCATAATGAGGTGGCCAAAGAACTGCAGGACCCGGCGTCGGCGATTCTGGATATCGAGCGTAAAGTGACCGCCCTGACCCGCAGCGGCACATTGCCCACCGATAATTTTGGCGTTCCGCTGGCCGGCAGCCTGATCCCCTGGATTGATAAACAGCTGGAGAACGGGCAAAGCCGTGAAGAATGGAAAGGCCAGGCTGAAACCAACAAAATCCTGGCGACGCAGCAGGTTATCCCGGTGGACGGTTTGTGCGTGCGCGTCGGCGCGCTGCGCTGCCACAGCCAGGCATTCACGATTAAACTGAAGCGCAATGTCGCCCTGCCAGAAATCGAGCAAATCCTGGCGACCCATAATGACTGGGTAAGCGTAGTGCCGAACGATCGCGAGCTGTCGATGCGTGAACTCACGCCGGCCGCGGTGACGGGCACGCTGAAAACCCCGGTCGGACGTTTGCGTAAACTCAACATGGGGCCGGAATACCTTTCCGCGTTTACCGTGGGCGATCAATTGTTATGGGGTGCGGCGGAACCATTGCGGCGTATGCTGCGTCTACTTGCCTGATCTATCATGACTATCGGCCTGTCCGTATACAGCGGTCAGGCTGCCTTCCCCCTGCGATTTCCCCTTATGTTGATAACTTTAGTTTTAAGGCATTAAATAAATTTACTTTTTTTACATTTTTTTAATGCTGCTTTTCTTCATATTGCGATGATTAATATAAGAAATCTTCCCAATGAAGTTAAAGTTTTTCAACAGCTTATTCAATAATTAAAAATTTCGTCGTTGCGGATTAATCTTTCCTTTAAACCTTTGTCTATGCTTATTATTGTGGAATCCATGATTGCATCTAAGGTGTAATAAACATCTTTATGGATTCTTACCCAGCCTGTCCTTTTTTTGGCTGCCGGCCGGTTTTCCGGCATGGGCGCCCATGCCCGCTGGAAAGGGCTGTTTATTATGCAGGATAAGGCGCTTATTTTTGGAAATATTCTTTTATTTCATGGAGTAATCAAAGGAAGAACACCATGTCAGGATTTCCCGACCACGAGGTCATAACAGCATTGGTTTCCGGTCGTTACGCCGACCCGTTTTCATTATTGGGCATGCATGTCACCAATGAAGGATTGGTGGTGCGCGCTTTATTACCTGATGCCAGCGCGGTAACGCTTATTGATAAAAAAAACGGGCGCAAGATCACAGAATTAAACTGTGATGATCCGCGCGGTTTTTTTACGGCACAATTAGGCCGGCGTAAAAAACCTTTCACTTATCAATTTGCGGTCACCTGGCATGAGCATACTTATATAATTGAAGATCCCTACCGCTTTGGGCCGTTATTGCAGGATATTGATAGTTGGCTGCTGGCGGAAGGCACCCATTTAAGACCCTATGAACGGCTCGGCGCTCATCCGGATGAACTCGACGGCGTCGCCGGCATGCGGTTTGCCGTATGGGCGCCCAATGCCCAGCGCGTTTCGGTGGTGGGAGAGTTCAATTTCTGGGACGGGCGCCGGCACCCGATGCGGCAGCGGCGGGAAAACGGCATATGGGAACTGTTTTTACCGGCCGTAACCACCGGACAGCTCTATAAATATGAAATCATCGATTGCCACGGACAAACGCGCCTCAAGGCGGACCCGTATGCGTTTGAAGCGCAAATGCGCCCTGAAACCGCCTCGCTGACCCGCGGGCTACCGCCGATTGCCGAGACGGACCCCGGCAGAAACGCCGCCAATGCGCTTAACCGGCCGATTTCCATTTATGAAGTGCATCTGGGATCATGGCGCCGCCACGTCGATAACAACTTTTGGCTCAGTTACCTCGAACTGGCTGAACAGTTGGTCGGTTATGTGAAATATATGGGTTTTACCCATATCGAGCTTTTGCCGATTAACGAACATCCCTTTGACGGCAGTTGGGGCTATCAGCCGCTGGGAATTTATGCGCCCACCCGCCGTTTCGGCACCCCGGAAGATTTTCGGATACTTATCGATGCCGCTCACCGGGCGGGCATCAATGTCCTGCTGGACTGGGTGCCCGGGCATTTCCCCGGCGATGAGTTCGGATTGGCGAAATTCGACGGCACGTCTTTATATGAATATGCCGATCCCCGGGAAGGTTTGCATCAGGACTGGAATACCCTGATTTATAACTACGGCCGTAACGAAGTGCGCAACTACCTGGCGGGGAATGCGCTGTTCTGGCTGGAACGGTACGGCATCGACGGCCTGCGGGTGGATGCCGTGGCGTCCATGATTTATCGCGATTACAGCCGTCCGGCCGGGCAATGGGTCCCCAACCATTACGGCGGCAATGAAAACCTCGAAGCCATCGCTTTCCTGCGCTATACCAACCATACCGTTGGCACCCAGCGCGACGGCGCGGTGACAATCGCCGAGGAGTCTACTTCTTTCTCCGGCGTTACCGCGCCGCCCGACAACGGCGGCCTGGGTTTCCATTATAAATGGAATATGGGGTGGATGAATGACACGCTGAAATATATGCAGCTCGATCCGGTACATCGGAAATATCACCATCATCATATGACATTCAGCATGGTGTATGCCTATAGCGAGAACTTTGTCCTGCCTTTGTCCCATGACGAAGTGGTGCATGGCAAACATTCCATCGTCAACCGCATGCCCGGCGATATGTGGCAGAAATTCGCCAATGTGCGCGCTTATTACGGCTTTATGTGGGGACATCCCGGCAAGAAACTGCTGTTTATGGGCAATGAATTCGCCCAGCTGCGGGAGTGGAACCATGATGTCAGCCTGGACTGGCACCTGCTCGACGATCCTGACAGCATGCACAGCGGCGTACAGCGCCTGGTGCGCGATCTCAACCAGTGTTACCGCGACAATCCGCCGCTATACGAGGTGGACTATCGTTATAACGGCTTTGAATGGCTGGTGGCGGACGACAGTGAAAATTCGGTCTTCGCTTTCCTGCGCCGCGACGCCAGCGGCGGTGAAATGATCGTGGTGAGTAACTTTACCCCGGTGCCGCGCCTGGGCTATCGCATCGGTATTCCGTCGCCGGGCCGCTGGCGCGAAGTTCTCAATACCGATTCCCATTACTACAACGGCAGCAATATGGGCAACAGCGGCGAACTGCATAGCGACAATATCGGCAGCCATCACCGCGAGAACTCCCTGCTGTTGACCATACCGCCCCTGGCGACGATTTTCCTGGTACGGGAGAATTAATGGAGACTCTAGCCAGCGGTTCTCCCGCCCCCCTAGGCGCGAGCTATGACGGTGATGGCGTTAATTTCAGCCTGTTTTCCGCCCATGCCGAACGGGTAGTGTTATGCCTGTTCGACAGCCGCGGCCGGGAACGGCAATACGATCTGGCCGGACGCAGCGGCGGCCGGTGGCACGGGTATCTGGCCGGCGCCAAACCCGGCCTGCGTTATGGTTACCGGGTGCACGGCCCGTTCGCGCCGGCCAGCGGGCATCGCTTTAACCCGGCCAAACTGGTTATCGACCCCTGCGCCCTGGCCCTGGAAGGTACGGTTGGCGATCATCCCGCGCTTTATGATAACGGCGCGGGTCCGGATAGCGCCGACAGCGCGCCGGTAATGCCGAAATGCGTGGTGGTGGATGCCCGCTATGACTGGCAAGGGGATCGGCTGCCGGCCACGCCCTGGGGGAAAACGGTGATTTACGAGGCCCATGTGCGGGGCTTGACCCAGCTGCATCCGGCTATTCCGGCGCCGCTGCGCGGCAGTTACGCCGGTTTGGCCCATCCGGTGATGATCGATTACCTGACGGCGCTCGGTATTACCGCCATTGAACTGCTGCCGGTACAGCAGCACGCCGACGAACCCCGTTTGCAGCGCCAGGGTTTGCGCAATTACTGGGGTTACAACGTACTGGCGCCGTATGCGGTGGAGCCGGGCTATGCCTCGGGCCAGCACGGGCTGACGGCGCTGGACGAATTTCGCGCCATGGTAAAAGCCCTGCACCGGGCCGGTATAGAAGTCATTCTTGACGTGGTATTCAACCATACCGCCGAACTGGATCTGACCGGACCCACGCTTTCGTTGCGCGGTATCGACAACCGTAGCTATTACTGGCTGAACGAGCAGGGCGATTACCAGAACTGGACCGGATGCGGCAATACCCTGCGGCTCAGCCACCCCGACGTTGCCGCCTGGGTGGTGGATTGTCTGCGTTTTTGGCGCCAGAGCTGCCATGTCGACGGTTTTCGTTTTGATTTGGGGACGGTATTGGGGCGTACGCCGGAATTCAGCGCCGCCGCGCAGCTGTTCGCCTTGATTAACCAGGACCCGGCGCTCAGGGAATGCAAATTGATCGCCGAGCCCTGGGATATCGGTCCGGGCGGTTATCAGGTCGGGCGGTTCCCGGCGCCGTTTGCCGAATGGAACGACCGCTATCGTGATGATATCCGGCGCTTCTGGCTGCATAACGATATTTCGCTGGGGGCGTTCGCCCGCCGCTTCGCCGCGTCCAGCGAATTGTTCCGGCGCGGAGGGCGCGCGCCTTGCGCCGCGGTCAATATGCTCACCGCCCACGATGGTTTCACCTTGCAGGATCTGGTGAGCTTCGATGAAAAACACAATCAGGCGAACGGCGAACACAACCGCGACGGCGCCCAGGATAACCACAGCGCCAACCACGGCCATGAAGGGCTCGATGCCGATCCAGAAGTACGGGAGCGCCGCCGCGTCAGCCAGCGTGCGCTGCTGGCGACGCTGCTGCTGTCGCAGGGCACGCCGATGCTGCTGGCCGGCGATGAGCGGGGGCGCAGCCAGCAGGGCAACAACAATGCGTACTGCCAGGATAATGAGTTGACCTGGCTGGACTGGCGCCAGGGGGATGAGCAGTTAATGCGCTTTACCGCCGCCGCGATCCGCCTGCGCCAGCAAATCCCGGCGCTGGTCGATAACCGCTGGTGGCGGGAAAACGACGATGCCACCGTGGCGTGGCTTAATGCGCAGGGGCAGGCCCTGACCGCCCCGGAGTGGGAGCAGGCGGAGCCACAACTGCAAATCCGCCTGTCGCGGGATTATCTGTTTGTGATCAATGCCACTACAAAAAGCTGTGAAATGACCTTACCTGAAGGGAAGTGGGCGCTGGCGGCACCGTTTAAGCGCTCGCGGCAACCGGAATCGGCGGGCAGCTTATCCGTGGCCGCCCATACGATTAATGTGCTGGTAAAACAATAATAAGGAGTCGGCGATGGTTAGGTTTGAAGGTAGTGACCCGGTTATGCTGGCCAGACAATTGCCGATCCAGTCTGTCGCGCTGATTCTTGCGGGAGGGCGCGGTTCGCGCCTAAAAGATCTGACGGCCAAGCGCGCGAAGCCCGCGGTTCACTTCGGCGGTAAATTTCGCATCATTGATTTTGCCCTCTCCAATTGCCTGAACTCGGGCATCCGCCGTATCGGGGTGATCACGCAATATCAGTCGCATACGCTGGTGCAGCATATCCAGCGCGGCTGGTCTTTCCTCAATGAGGAGATGAATGAATTCGTCGATTTGCTGCCCGCGCAGCAGCGATTCGCCACCGAAAACTGGTATCGCGGTACCGCGGACGCGGTATCGCAAAACCTGGATATTATCCGGCGCTACCGCGCCAAATATATTGTGATTCTGGCCGGCGATCACATTTATAAAATGGATTACTCCCGCCTGCTGATCGACCATGTGGAAAAAGGGTCGAAATGCACCGTGGCCTGCCTGCCGGTTCCCCGCCTGGAAGGCCGGGATTTTGGCGTTATGGCGGTCGATGATAAGTACCGGGTACTGGATTTCGTCGAAAAACCGGCCGATCCGCCGGCCATGCCCGGTTTTCCCGACCAGGCGCTGGCCAGTATGGGCATCTATGTGTTTGATGCCGACTATCTATTTCAATTGCTGGAAGAGGATATGCAGACCGAAGGGTCCAATCACGATTTCGGCAAAGACATTATTCCCAAAATTACCGCGCGCGGAGAGGCCTGGGCCCATCCATTCACCCTCTCCTGCGTCTCTTCGGCCGAAGATGATTCGGCCCCCCCTTATTGGCGCGACGTGGGAACGCTGGACGCTTACTGGCGCGCCAATCTGGACCTGGCTTCGGTGACCCCTGAGCTGGATATGTACGATCAAAACTGGCCGATACGCACGCATATGGAACCGCTGCCGCCGGCTAAATTTGTGCAGGATCGCGCCGGTAATCACGGTGTGACCCTGAATTCCCTGGTCTCCGGCGGCTGCATCCTTTCCGGCGCCCATGTGACGCATTCGGTGCTGTTTCCGCGGGTGCGCGTCAATTCTTTTTGCACGCTGGACGAGGCGGTGATTTTACCGGATGTCAACGTAGGCCGCTCGTGCCGCTTACGGCGCTGCATTATCGATCGCGCCTGTACTATACCGGAAGGCATGATTATCGGTGAAAACGCCGAGGACGATAAACGACGATTCTGTTGCTCTGAAGAGGGAATCGTATTGGTGACAAGAAAGATGTTGGCCAATATTCACTAGGAAGACCTGTAGCTTGATAGGTCGTTGAAAAAAGAATAAGCCTAAACGGGAGCGATAATGCAGGTTTTACATGTTTGTTCTGAACTGTTTCCCTTGTTGAAAACCGGGGGACTGGCAGATGTGGTCGGGGCGTTGCCCGCTGCGCAAATTGTCGAGGGTGACGATGTCCGGGTGTTATTACCGGCTTTTCCTGATTTACGCAAGGGTATCCCCGATACCCGCATCGTTAATGAATTTGATGTATTTTCACAGCATGTCACGCTGTTATACGGCCGTTTTAACGGGGTCGGGATCTATCTGATCGACGCGCCCGCGTTATATGATCGTCCCGGTAGCCCCTACCACGACCAGGATCAGTATGCGTATACCGATAATTACCTGCGTTTCGCCCTGCTGGGGTGGGTAGGTAGCGAAATGGCCAGCGGCCTGGATGCCACCTGGAAGCCGGATATTATTCAGGCCCATGACTGGCACGCCGGCCTGACCTGCGCGTATTTGGCGGCCAAAGGCCGGCCGGCCAAGTCGGTATTCACCGTACACAATCTGGCTTATCAGGGCCTATTCAATGCCCGCCATTTGCCGGAATTAGGCCTGCCGGGCGAGTATTTCCAGACCTACGGCATGGAGTTTTTCGGCCAGATTTCCTATCTCAAGGCGGGACTGTTTTATGCCGATCATGTCACAACCGTCAGCCCGACCTATGCGCGGGAAATCACCCAGCCCGCTTATGGTTATGGTATGGAAGGATTGCTGGCCTCCCTGCAATCGCAGGGGCGGCTCACCGGTATCCTGAACGGCGTGGACGATGCCATCTGGAATCCCACCCATGACGCCATGCTCTCTACCCGCTATAACCGCGATGTGCTAGAGGCCAAAACCAACAATAAGCGCCATCTGCAAACGGCAATGGGACTGACGGTGGATGAAAAGGTGCCGCTGTTCGCGGTGGTCAGCCGCCTGACCAGCCAGAAAGGGCTGGACTTGGTGCTGGAAGTTTTACCGGATCTCCTGGACCAGGGGGGGCAACTCACCGTGCTGGGCGCCGGCGATGTCACCCTGCAGCAGGGTTTCCTGGCGGCCGCGGCGGAGTATCCCAGCCAGGTGGGGGTGCAGCTTGGCTATCATGAGGCTTTTTCCCACCGCATTATCGGCGGCGCGGATGTGATTATGGTGCCGAGCCGCTTTGAACCCTGCGGTCTGACGCAATTATACGGATTGAAATACGGCACTCTGCCGCTGGTACGCCGCACCGGCGGTCTGGCGGATACGGTGACCGACAGTTCATTGGAGAATCTCTCCGACGGCATCGCCAGTGGTTTTGTGTTTGAAGATGCTACCGCCAGCGCTTTGCAGCGGGCAATCAGGCGGGCATTTGTGTTATGGTCAAGACCTGCCCTTTGGCGTTATGTCCAGCGCCAGGCGATGGGATTGGATTTCAGCTGGCATGTGGCAGCCCGGGCTTATCAGTCTCTTTATCAACGCTTGTAGATACTCACTGATTGGGAATGAATGTCATGAACTCTCCGTTTATTTATGCTTCACCCACGCTCAGCGTCGAAGCGCTGAAACATTCAATCGCATACAAGCTCATGTTTACCATTGGCAAAGATCCTTCCGTCGCCAATAAGCATGAATGGCTGAATGCTACCTTGCTGGCGGTTCGGGATCGGATGGTGGAGCGCTGGCTGCGCTCCAACCGCGCCCAATTGTCACAGGATGTGCGCCAGGTGTATTACCTATCGATGGAGTTTTTGCTGGGCCGCACGTTATCCAATGCGCTGCTGGCCATGGGCATTTATGACGATACCAAGGCGGCCCTGGAAGATATGGGATTCGAGCTCGACGATCTGTTGCTCGAAGAGAACGATCCGGGTCTGGGCAATGGCGGCCTGGGACGATTGGCCGCCTGTTTCCTCGATTCGATGGCCACCCTGGCCTTGCCTGGGCGGGGATATGGCATTCGTTATGAATACGGCATGTTCAAGCAGAATATTATTAACGGACAGCAGGCGGAATCGCCGGATTATTGGCTGGAATATGGTAATCCCTGGGAGTTCCCCCGGCATTCCACCCGCTATAAAGTCCGTTTTGGCGGCCGCGTGCAGCAGGAAGGCAGTAAGACCCGCTGGGTCGAGACCGAAGAAGTGTTGGCTTGCGCCTACGATCAAATCATCCCCGGTTTTGATACCGACGCCACCAATACCCTGCGGCTGTGGAGCGCGCAGGCCAGTAATGAAATAAATCTGGGTAAATTCAACCAGGGCGACTATTTTGCCGCCGTAGAAGATAAAAATTTCTCCGAAAATGTTTCGCGGGTGCTTTACCCGGATGATTCGACTTATTCAGGCCGCGAATTGCGCCTGCGCCAGGAATATTTTTTAGTATCCGCCACCATGCAGGATATCCTGACCCGCCATTGGATGATGCATCAGACTTTTGATAATCTGGCGGATAAAATTGCGATTCACCTTAATGACACCCATCCGGTATTGTCGATTCCGGAATTAATGCGTTTGCTGATCGACGAGCATAAATTCACCTGGCTGCAGGCGTGGGAAGTGGTGGGCAAAGTCTTCTCCTACACCAACCATACCTTAATGAGCGAAGCGCTGGAAACCTGGCCGGTGGATATGCTGGGCAAAATTCTGCCGCGCCAATTGCAAATTATTTTTGAAATTAACGATCATTTCCTCAACGGCGTACAGGAGCAGATCCCCAATGACAGCGATCTGCTGGCGCGGGTGTCGATTATCGACGAGCATAACGGCCGCATGGTGCGTATGGCGTGGTTGGCGGTAATTGCCAGCCATAAAGTCAACGGCGTTTCGCAATTGCATTCCGATTTGATGGTGCAATCGCTGTTTGCCGATTTCGCCCGCATTTTTCCCGATCGTTTTTGCAATAAAACCAACGGCGTTACCCCCCGTCGCTGGCTGGCGCTGGCTAACCGGCCGCTGTCGGCGGTATTGGATGACACTATCGGTCAAACGTGGCGCACCGATCTGAGTCAATTGGACGAATTAAAGTCTCATATCGATTTCCCGGCATTTATCCAGGATGTGCAGAAAGCCAAGCTGGAAAATAAAAAAGCGCTGGCTATTTATATGGCGCGAGAATTAAATGTGGTGGTTGATCCGGCGGCGTTGTTTGATGTGCAAATCAAGCGTATCCATGAATATAAACGCCAATTGATGAATGTGTTGCATATCATCACCCGTTATAATCGCATTAAGCAGGAACCGGACAGCAATTGGGTGCCGCGGGTGAATATTTTCGCCGGCAAAGCCGCTTCGGCTTACCATATGGCAAAACAAATCATTCATTTGATCAACGACGTGGCCGCGGTTATTAACAACGATCCGCTGATGAAAAACCGGTTGAAAGTGGTTTTTATCCCCAACTATAGCGTCAGCCTCGCCCAGCTGATTATTCCGGCGGCGGATCTGTCAGAGCAAATATCCCTGGCGGGTACTGAGGCTTCGGGTACCAGCAATATGAAGTTTGCGCTGAACGGCGCGTTGACCATCGGCACTCTGGACGGCGCCAACATAGAAATGGGCGCCCGACTGGGTGATGAAAATATCTTTATTTTCGGCAATACCGCCGAACAGGTGGAAGCCCTGCGCCGCGATGGCTATAACCCCCGGAAGTTTTTTGAACAGGATGAAGAGCTAAATCTGGCCCTGACGCAAATCGCTACCGGCGCCTTTAGCCCCGGCGAGCCGAATCGATACCGTAATTTGTTCGATACCTTGCTGAATTTCGGCGATTATTACCAGCTGCTGGCAGATTATCGCAGTTATGTGGATACCCAGGATCAGGTGGATGCGCTTTATCGGCAGCCGGACGAGTGGGCCCGCCGTGCGGCGGTGAACATCGCCAGCATGGGCTATTTCTCCTCGGATCGGACCATCCAGGAATATGCCGACGAAATTTGGCATGTGAAGCCGATAAGGTTATAGCTAAAGCCTTGGCCGCCGGTAATGAGTGGCGATCGGCGGCCAGTTTTTTTTAATGGGTATATGCTAAATTCATACGGTGAATCGGATTGAACCGATGCGGCGCCACTGTTTTAGCGCATGGCTTTACTAATAATCATTACGGGTCGGCGCAACGTTAATAATGAATAAATTTCGTTTGGAGGCTAATAGCTATAATGCTGCCTAGAGTTGTGTAAATATCTTTTGCCGCGCTTTACGGCGACATAAGAATTTCATTATACTGCCCTCGCCAATCAGACCGTTTTAATAACCGGCGTTAAATTATAAATAATAACCTCATTGAATTAATTAATACGTTTTTATTGTTAAATGATTCATCCTAGATTATTAGAATGGTAATTAAATGGAAGATTAAATTAGTATAGGAATATGGATGTTTCTTATGGCAACCAAACCAAGCCACCATGACGCATTTTTTAAAAATTTCCTCGGCGATATTAACGTCGCGCAGGATTTTTTACAAATTCACCTGCCAGCCTCTTTACGGCAGCGGTGCGATTTTACTACACTCAATATCTGTCCCACTACATTCGTGGATGATAATTTCGATCATCATGTCTGCGACATGCTTTATTCGGTGAAAACCACCCAGGGCGACGGCTATATTTATTGCCTGATCGAGCATCAGAGCCGGCCGGACAAACTAATGGCGTTTCGCATGATGCGCTATAGCCTGGCGGCAATGAAACAGCATCTCGACCAAGGCTTTAAGCAGTTGCCGGTAGTGATGCCGGTGCTGTTTTATCACGGCAACCGGTCTTATCCTTACAGCACGGATTGGCGGGACTGTTTTGCCGATACCGAACTGGCAAGGCAGATCTATGGTAACCCTTTTCCGCTGGTGGACGTGACGGTTATACCGGACGAGGAAATTATGGCGCACCGGCGGGTGGCGCTGCTGGAGCTGCTGCAAAAGCATATCCGCCAGCGGGATATGCTGACGCTCGTGGACAATATCAGCACGCTGATGAATGACTGGCCGCTGCCCCCCGAGCTCAATAAAAGCGTTATGCTTTATATCGCCGCGGCGGGTGAAACCGCGGATACGCAAAAATTTATGGCTAAACTATCGCAACAAGTAATGCCCAATCAGGAGGGAATAATGACTATCGGACAACAACTCGCGGAAGAGGGAAGAAAGGAAGGACATAAAGAAGGACGGCTGGAAATGCTGCATGAAGTAGTACGGGAATTAATGAATAATGGCGTTCCCCGTAACCTGATAAAACTCTCTACCGGCCTTTCTGATGAGTATTTAAAACGGTTATCGCATTAATTATTTTACTGAATTTAATTAAATGTAGTCATGAAAAAGGTTAGTTTATAATTGGTTCATGAGGAATATATCGCCTTTAATAAATTATTAAAGGCGATAATTACTTCAGCGGCCGATACCCGAGCTTACTACCCTGAGTAATCTCGTTTTTTTGCCGTTTATGATGCCAGGGATAATGTGCGGCCGGCCCGGGCATGCTGCGCAAGCCAATCCTTGACATGCTGTTGCTGCGCGTCATCAAGCCACATGCCCAGCTTGGTGCGGCGCCAGATGGCATCTTCCAGCGTCACCACCCACTCTTTTTCCACCAGGTATTGCAGTTCAGCCCCATAAAGGCCATGGCCGAAATCTTCGCCCAGATCGGCCAGCTTGGCGGCGCCCGCCAGTATCAGCTCGCTGTGCGAACCGTAGGTGCGGCTGTATCGCCGCGCCAGGCTTTCCGGCAGGAAGGCGTATTTGCGCCGCAGCTGGGCGGCATAGTCATCACGGTCGCCGCTGAAATCCCCTCCCGGCAATACCGTCCCTTTGGTCCAGGCGCCCTTGGCGTTGGGATAATATTTACCGAGTTTTTCCAAAGCGTGTTCCGCCAGCTTGCGGTAGGTGGTCAGCTTGCCGCCAAATACCGACAGCAGCGGTGCCTTGCCGTGGTCGTCGGTGACCGACAGGGTATAATCGCGGGTGACCGCTTGCGGAGAATCGGATTCATCGTCGCATAACGGGCGTACGCCGGAATAAGACCAGACAATATCGGCTTTGCCGAGCGGTTTTTTGAAGTGATCATTATAAACCTGCAGGAGATACTCGGTTTCCTGCTCGTCGATATGCACCGCTTTGGGATCGCCATGATATTCCACGTCGGTGGTGCCGATAATGGAGAATTCGTCCAGCCAGGGAATCACAAATACGATCCGGTGGTCTTCGTTTTGCAAAATGTAGGCTTGCTGGCCGTTATGCACCCGCGGCACGACGATATGGCTGCCTTTGATTAACCGGATACCATACTGAGAGGGCAGTTTCAGCCCTTCATCGATAAACTCTTTCACCCAGGGGCCGGTGGCGTTAGCCAGGCCTTTGGCCTGCCAGGTCAAAGTCTTGCCGGTCAGCACATCTTCAGCTTCCACCGTCCAGAGGCCGTTTTCGCGCCAGGCGCGGGTCACTTTGGTGCGGGTGCGCACTTCGCCGCCTTTGGCGACCACTTCCTGTGCGTTCAGCACTACCAGGCGCGCGTCATCCACCCAGCAGTCGGAATATTCAAAACCGCGCACGATTGATGGTTTGAGTACCGAATCCGCGCCAAAACGCAACCCTTTACTGGCCGGCAGGCTGGTACGCTTGCCGAGGTGATCGTACATAAACAGGCCGATACGGATCATCCACGCCGGGCGCAGATGAGGCCGGTGCGGTAAGCGGAAACGCATGGGAAACGCGATATGCGGCGCCATTTTCAGCAGCACCTCCCGCTCCGCCAGCGCCTCGCTCACCAGGCGGAATTCGTAATGTTCGAGATAGCGCAGGCCGCCATGAATCAATTTAGAACTGGCGGAAGAGGTTGCGCAGGCCAGATCCTCTGCCTCCAGCAACAGCACGGATAACCCGCGCCCGGCTGCATCTGCTGCGATGCCGGCACCATTGATGCCACCACCGATGACGATCAAATCTTTGGTTTCCACGTTACCTTCCTCCAGATGTTCGCTACAGTTCTTTTATTTTCGTTTTCGCTCATAATTGTAATCGAAAACCAACATCTACGCCAAGCTCTGTGCCGAAAAAAACGTCTATGCGTGACGGGGGTAACAGTTTATGTTTAGAATATGTAGAAAGAAGGTTAATAACCGAGGCGGGAACCCATGGAAAATTTTGCAACCATAAGCGTAGAACAGGCCCACCAGCGTTGGCAGCGGGGCGAAGCGGTCCTGGTGGATATTCGCGATCCGCAGAGTTTCGCCGCCGGACATACCCCCGGGGCGTTTCATTTGACCAACGATACCCTGGGGGCCTTTATGCGGCAAAACGATCTCACCCGCCCGGTGATGGTGATGTGCTATCACGGCAATAGCAGCAAGGGCGCCGCGCAGTACCTGCTACAGCAAGGATTCGATGCGGCTTACAGTATCGACGGGGGTTTCGAGGCCTGGCAACAAGCCTTTCCGGGCGAAGTGAATACCCTATCAGGACAATAATCCCTTTCATTTTCCTTCCCGCTTCCTCCGGACCCCCCTGGTCCGGCGTCAAGTTTGAGTATTGTTACGCGCGATCACGCTATTTATGCCCGATTGCCGGATGCCTGAAAGATCATGTTATGATATGCCCCGGCTGCTTATTCCAGCGCCAGCGGTATAGGGCCAGCCGTCATCGCGCGTCGTGGGTTCCCTGATAATAACTCTCAACCTAACTCTCTGATTATTACTACCTAAGGGATAGCGCCAACGCCATGATTCGTGTAACGACCTTGTCTAATCCCCGCTTCGCCCAGGCCTTTATCGACTATATGAAAACCCAGGGCGTGACGATCGAAATGCAACTGCAAGGCAGAATAGCCGAGCTCTGGCTAATCAACGATGAGGAATTGGCCCGGGTCGAGGCTGCGCTTGAGATTTTCCTGCTCGATCCCATGCATCCGCGCTATCAGGCGGCCAGCTGGCATTCTGGCAGCGCCGCTAAAGGCCATTTCCGCTATCAGCCGACTTCATGGTTACCGGCGCTGCGTTCCCAGGCGGGGCCGCTGACCGTCGGGGTGCTGGTAAGCTGCGTATTGGTGTTTATTCTAATGAATATCCTGGGCGATGACGAAGTCATGTACTGGCTGGCTTACCCCGCCGACCCGAGCCGGTACCTGCAGGTTTGGCGCTGGGTAACCCATATTCTGTTGCATTTTTCGCTGCTGCATTTATTGTTCAATGTGGTGTGGTGGTGGTATCTCGCCAGCGCCGTGGAAAAATATCGCGGCATCGTGCCGTTGGCCATCTTGACGCTGCTTGCGGCGATAGTCAGCGGGGTGGTGCAGTCTCATTTCAGCGGCGCCCTGTTCGGCGGGCTGTCCGGTGTGGTGTATGCGCTGATGGGATATGTGTGGTGGTATGGGGAGAAAAACCCCGACAGCCCGCTTATGATGCCGCGCGGGGTAATTGTTTTCGCCCTGTTGTGGCTGATCGCCGGCTATTTCGATATTTTAGGCATCGCCGTTGCCAATGCCGCCCATGTGGCGGGGCTGGTCATCGGATTATTAATGGCTTTCTGGGATACGCGCCATGGGACCGGGGCTGGTCGTCATCGGTAATGTTCTGGCAGCAGGGGATTTAATGTGAAGCAAACGCAGCGGCATGATGCCATTATTGAACTGGTGCGGCGGCAAGGGTATGTCAGCACTGAAGAATTGGTGGAGCATTTTGCGGTCAGCCCGCAAACTATCCGACGCGATCTGAATGATTTGGCCGAGCATAACAAAATCCATCGCCATCACGGCGGCGCTGCCCTGCCTTCCAGTTCGGTCAATACGGCTTACCACGATCGAAAAGGCATGTGGTCGGCGGAAAAAGCGCGCATCGCCCAGCGGGTTGCCAGCCAAATCCCCGATGGCGCGACGTTGTTTATCGATATCGGCACCACGCCTGAGGCGGTGGCCCATGCCCTGATGAACCACAAAAACCTGCGGGTGGTGACCAATAATCTCAATGTGGCCACGTTGCTGACCGCAAAAGAGGATTTTCGCCTGATCCTCGCCGGCGGGGAAGTGCGCACCCGCGACGGCGGGATCATGGGGGAAGCCACTTTGGATTTTATTTCCCAGTTCCGCCTGGATTACGGCATCCTGGGCATCAGCGGCATAGATATGGACGGCTCGCTGCTGGAATTCGATTATCATGAAGTGCGCACTAAACGGGCCATTATTGATAATTCCCGCTGCGTGATGCTGGTTACCGATCATTCCAAATTCGGCCGCAATGCCATGGTCAACCTGGGCAAGATGTCCCTGGTGAACTTTCTGTTTACCGATCAAATGCCCCCGCCGAGCGTGATGAGCATTATCGAGCAGTCCGACGTCAAGCTCGAACTCTGCTGATACCAAAAGCGTATTCCCGGCGGCGATTACGGCAGGTTGCGATCCTCCATCTTCCGCCGCCCGGGACGCTGGGCAAAAAAATTATCAGCTATTGTGCAAAAATCTCCTTCAGCTCTCACCTTTTTAATACCGTTGACTATTCTTTGATCATCGCGAACAAAACCCTATTCTTTTACGATAACTTATAGCGTGGCGATGCCGTCGCAGACGAGGGCAAGCCGTATGAGATATCCCGTAAAAACGACATGCCTGCCTGGCTGTCTTGCCGTTCCCAGTGCCGATCGATTTATAACCAACAGGATAGAGCCGCGTTTATGCCGAAATTAAAACTTGATAAAGCTGCATTCCAATCTGCCCTGGATCGCCAGTGGCAGCGTCTAGGCCTGCAAGGCGCGCAGGAAATGACCCGTTTCCAATGGTGGCAAGCGGTCAGCGCGGCAGTCAACGAACTCATTACCTTGCAGCCTGCGCGCCATGAGGACAAAAAAAATCCCCGCCATGTGAATTATCTTTCGATGGAGTTTCTGATCGGCCGTTTAACCGGTAACAACCTGATTAACCTCGGCTGGTATGACACGGTCAAAAAAATATTGGCAGGGTACCAAATCGATTTGGGCGATTTGCTTGAGCAGGAAACCGATCCGGCCCTGGGCAATGGCGGCTTGGGTCGGCTGGCGGCATGCTACCTTGATTCCATGGCGACGGTGGGGCAGTCGGCCACCGGTTATGGCCTGAACTACCAATACGGCCTGTTTCGCCAGCAATTCGCCGGGGGCCGGCAATGCGAAACGCCCGACGATTGGCATCGCGAATCCTATCCCTGGTTCAGGCATAACCCGGCCTTGACCGTCCGGGTCGGCCTGGGCGGCAAATTGGTCAAAAATGAGCAGGGGCACGCGATTTGGGAACCGGCGTTTACCCTTGACGGCGAAGCCTGGGACTTGCCGGTGGTGGGTTATGAAAACGGCGTTGCTCTACCGCTGCGCCTATGGCAGGCGACCCATCCCCATCCCTTCGACCTTGAGCTGTTTAATGAGGGTAAATTTCTTAAAGCGGAGCAGGCCGGAATCGACGCCGCCAAGCTGACCAAAGTGTTATACCCCAACGATAATCATCTGGCAGGTAAACAACTGCGCCTGATGCAGCAGTATTTTCAGTGCGCCTGCTCGGTGGCCGATATTCTGCGCCGGCATCATCTGGCCGGCCGTTCGATCCAAAGCCTGCCGGATTATGAAGTCATCCAGCTCAATGATACCCATCCGACCATAGCGATTCCTGAAATGTTGCGGGTGTTGCTCGATGAACATCAGCTTTCCTGGCACGACGCTTGGCATATTACTTCGCGCACCTTTGCTTATACCAACCATACCCTGATGCCTGAAGCGCTGGAGCGTTGGGATGAGAAGCTGATCCGTACCCTGCTGCCGCGCCACTTCGCCATTATCAAGCTCATCGACCAAGAGTTCAAAAAGCTGGTGCAGCGCCACTGGCCGGATAACCAGGACGTATGGGCCAAAGTCGCGGTGCATTATGATCGCCAGGTGCGTATGGCCAACCTGTGCGTGGTCTGCGGTTTTGCGGTTAACGGCGTTGCCGCCCTGCATTCCGATTTGGTTAAAACCGATCTCTTCCCCGAATATTTTGAACTGTGGCCCGAGAAATTCCATAACGTTACCAACGGTATTACGCCGCGCCGGTGGTTGAAGCAGTGCAATCCCGCCCTGGCAAAACTGATCGACGACACGATTGGCCAAGGCTGGGTGACGCGGCTGGAAAAACTCAAAGAGCTGGAGCCCTATGCGGAGCAAAAAGATTTCTGTAGCCGGTTCCAGCAAATCAAGCGCGACAATAAGCAACACCTGGCGGCCAAAATCAAGCAATTAACCGACGTCACGGTTAATCCGGAGGCCTTGTTTGATGTGCAAATAAAACGGCTGCATGAATATAAACGCCAGCACCTTAATTTGCTGCATATTTTGTCGCTCTACCGCCAGCTGCGCGACAATCCGGGCCTGGATATCGTGCCGCGGGTGTTTTTGTTTGGAGCCAAAGCCGCGCCGGGTTACGCATTGGCGAAAAATATTATATTCGCCATCAATCAATTGGCGGAAAAGATCAATAACGATCGTAAGATAAACGATCGGCTCAAAGTGATCTTCGTGCCCGATTACCGGGTATCGGCGGCGGAATGGATGATCCCGGCGGCTGATTTGTCGGAACAGATTTCCACCGCCGGCAAAGAAGCTTCCGGCACCGGCAATATGAAGCTGGCGCTTAACGGGGCCCTGACCATCGGTACCCTGGACGGCGCGAATGTGGAAATTGCCGAGCAGGTTGGCGAGGACCATATTTTCATCTTTGGCCACACCGCCCCCGAGGTTAAAGCAATCCTGGCCGGGGGTTATAAGCCCGCCCAGGTGTTGAAAAAAGATAAAACGCTAAAAGGCCTGTTGACCGAACTTGGCAGCGGTGCTTACAGTAACAAACATAAGCATGCGTTCGACCCTTTGCTGCACAGCCTGCAGCAAGGCGGCGACCCGTATCTTGTGCTGGCGGATTTTGCCGCTTATTGCGCGGCGCAGCAGCGGGTGGACGCCCTCTACCGCCGGCCTGATGATTGGACGCGCAGCGCGGTGCTCAACACCGCGCGGGTGGGTTTCTTCAGTTCGGACCGCTCAATTCGCGACTATCAGCAACGTATCTGGCAAGCAAAACGTTAAGGAGCATTGATGGATTCCAAGGTATTGGATCAGGCCGCCGCAAGAGCAGGAATAATTCCGGAATATATCGATGCCTGGGGACAGCGCAAAATCATCAGCCAGGATACTAAACGGCAATTGCTGAACGCCATGGCGGGATTGATCGACGATCACGCCCAATCGGCGCCGATTCCGCCGGTTTGGGTCTTGCGGGCAGGGGAGACGCCGTCGTTGGCGTTGACCCTGAATGGCCAGGTCGAGTGGGTGTTAACCGAGGAATCGGGGAAACAGCATGACGGTATCGCGCAAAACCGCAGCGTGACGCTGCCGGAATCGCTGCCGCTGGGTTATCACCGCCTCACCCTGCGCGCGGATTTGCGGCACTGGAGCTGCCAGGTGATTGTCACGCCGGCGCGCTGCTATGAACCGCCGGCGCTGCTGGCGGGACAAAAACTCTGGGGCGCTTGCGTGCAGCTTTATACCCTGCGTTCCCGGCATAATTGGGGCGTTGGCGATTTTGGCGATTTGGCCTTGATGATCGAGGGCATAGCCAAGCAGGGCGGCGCATTTGTCGGGCTTAATCCGATCCACGCGCTATATCCCGCCGCTCCCGGCTGGGCCAGCCCGTATAGCCCTTCCTCGCGCCGCTGGCTGAATATTATCTATATCGATGTCAGCGCCCTGGAAGATTTCCAGGATAGCGCCGCCGCCCAGCAATGGTTGACGTTGGCGCAGACCCAGGAAATGCTGGCCGCGCTGCGCGGCGGGGATCTGGTGGATTATCCCCGGGTCATGGAATGCAAGCTCGTCGCCTTGACCTATGCTTACGCCCAATTCCGTACCCGCGATGCCGGCGATCCGCTGTGCCGCTCGTTTGACGATTTTATCGTCAGCGGGGGCGAGAGCCTGCTTTTTCAGGCGACTTTCGACGCCCTGCATCGTTTTCTCTCCCGGGAAGGGCACTGTTCCGCGGGTTGGCAGCAGTGGCCCGAGCAGTATCAGCAGGCTGACGGCGCGGCGGTAAGGGAGTTCAGCCGGCAGCACGATGACGACATACGTTTTTTCACTTGGCTGCAATGGCTGGCCACGCGCCAGTTCGACGAATGCTTTCGCCTCAGCCAGCGTCTGAATATGCCTATCGGTTTGTACCGCGATTTGGCCGTGGGCGTAAGCGAAGGGGGTATGGAAACCTGGAGCGATCGGACGCTGTATTGCCTGGCGGCGTCGGTAGGCGCGCCGCCCGATCGGCTGGGACCGCAGGGCCAGAACTGGTGTCTGCCGCCCCAGGACCCGAACGTGTTGATCGCCCGGGCTTACGAACCTTTTATCGACATGCTGCGCGCCAATATGCGCCACTGCGGCGCGCTGCGTATCGATCACGTGATGTCGCTGCTGAGGCTTTGGTGGCTGCCCAGGGACCAAAGCGCCCAGCAAGGCGCCTATGTCAATTATCCGGTGGACGATCTGCTGGCGGTGCTGGCCCTGGAGAGTCAGCGGCAACAATGCATGATTATCGGCGAGGACTTGGGGACGGTGCCCCCGGAAATTACCGAAAAATTGCGTGCCGGGGGGGTGTATTCCTACAAAGTATTGTTTTTTGAACGCACCGACGCCGGCCAATTCCGCAGCCCGGCCGAATATGTGCCGCAGGCGATGGCGACGCTCACCACCCATGATTTGGCCACGCTGCGCGGCTTCTGGGAACTGGAGGATCTGCGCCTGGGCCAGCGGTTGCAGCTTTATCCGGATAACGGCGTTTATCAGCGCTTGTTGGACGATCGCCAGCTCGCGCGCCAGGGTCTGCTCGACGCCATGCACCGCTGGAAATGCATCCCGGTAAAAATGAGCGCCAATGCCGCGCAGGTGGTGATGTCGCCGCTCCTGAACCGCGGCATGCATCGTTATGTGGCGCGCAGCAGCTCCGCGCTGCTGGGGCTGCAGCCGGAAGACTGGCTGGATATGGCTTTGCCGGTCAATGTGCCCGGCACCACCGATCAATATCCAAACTGGCGGCGCAAACTCAGCCGGGAGGTGGCCGAGATATTCGACGATCCCACCATTATTCGTTTACTCAAGGAAGTTAACCGGCTGCGTAAAACGGCGGCGACGCCTAAAGAGTAGTCCGGGGAAATGCGCCGGAGGAAGCCGTGCGCCGAGAGCTGCGCCGGCCCGTTAGTGCGGGCCGGTGAATCAGCGATCGCGGCAAGGTTAGTAAAAAGAGTGCTCGCCGCGCTGGTGTTCGGTTAAATCGCGAACGCCTTTCAACTCCGGGAATTTTTCCAGCAGCTCTTTTTCAATCCCTTCTTTCAGGGTGTAATCGACCATGGAACAGCCGTTGCAGCCGCCGCCGAATTGCAGGATCGCCAGATTGTCGTCGGTAATTTCCATCAGGGAAACCTGGCCGCCGTGGCCTGCCAGCTGTGGGTTAATCTGCGATTGCAGCACGTACTCCACCCGTTCAATCAGCGGCGCGTCATCGGAGACTTTGCGCATTTTGGCGTTGGGCGCTTTGAGCGTCAGTTGCGAACCCAGTTTGTCGGTAACGAAATCAATTTCCGCATCCTGCAGATAAGGCGCGCTCAGTTCATCGACATAGGCGTTGATTTTGTCAAATTTCAGTTCGGTATCGGTGGCTTCCACCGCATCTGGAGGGCAATATGACACGCCGCACTCCGCGGTGGGCGTACCTGGATTAATGACAAAAACACGAATCTGGGTGCCAGGTTCCTGATTGGCCAGTAATTTCGCAAAGTGTTCCTGGGCAGTATCGGTAATCCGGATCATAACATTCACTCAATAGTTGACTAATCTAGTCAGGTTATAATACTCCCAATATCCCGCCGACTACAAGGTTCGGCAAATGCACCAAACCTGCACCGCTTTTGCCCGTTGCATCAGCAGGAGATGGGTAATTTCGTCTGCGGTACTGCCGGTGGTGACCACGTCATCCACCAGCGCCACGGTCCGGCCGGCCACATCGATGGCGCAGCTGAACGCACCGCGTAAGTTACGCCGGCGGGCTCGGGCGTGCAGCATTTGCTGCGGTACGGCGGCGCGGATTCTGGCCAGCCCGGCGCGGTGATATTCAATACCAAGCCAGCGCGCAAGGGGTTTGGCGAGCAGTTCCGTTTGATTATAGCCCCTGCGCCAGTGCCGGTAAGCATGCAAAGGCACGTTTAGTATAAGATCCGGTTTCTCGCATATTTGCAGGCTGCGCTCTTCCTGCCAGCGCAGCAGCAGCAACCGGGCCAATACCTGCGCCAGGCCGGTGGCGCCTTGATGTTTTAATTTTTTCACCAGCAGGCTCAGCGGCGGCTGGTAGGCGCTGACATAGACCAGCGATTCCCAGGGCGGTGATTTTAACAAACAGCGCCCGCAACATTGCCTGCGGCTGCCCGCGGGCAGGCCGCAGCGCGGACAGCTGGTTTCCCGCGCATTGAGCAGGCCATCGGCACAGACACGGCAAATGCCATGGTGATGGAACCATAATGGCTGTTGGCATAGCCAACACAGGGCGTTGATTGTTAGCATGGGGTTTTCCATAACCTTCACTTTCAGGGACTATAACTGATGGCGCCACCGTATTGGCACACCGCAGGCACGGGTTCAATCGATCTTGTGCTGCTCCACGGTTGGGGGCTGAATGCCGGCGTATGGTCTTGCATTGAGGCGCGACTGGCGCCGCATTTCCGGCTGCATATGGTGGATTTGCCGGGCTATGGCCGCAGCCAGGGCTTTGACGCCTTGTCGCTGGCGCAGATGGCGGATGAGGTTATCGCCGGGGCGCCGCCGCGCGCCTGGTGGCTGGGCTGGTCGCTGGGCGGGCTGGTAGCCAGCCAGGCGGCGCTGACCCGGCCGGAACGGGTCAGCGGTCTGATTACCGTGGCCTCTTCCCCTTGCTTTTGCGCCGATGGCGCTTGGCCCGGTATCAGGCCGGAAGTATTAACCGGTTTTGAGCAGCAACTGAATCATGATTTTCAACGCACGGTAGAGCGTTTTTTAGCGTTGCAAACGCTGGGTACCGAAACGTCCCGGGAAGATGCCCGCCGGTTGAAACAGGTCGTGCTAAATCAGCCTTTGCCGACGGTGGCCGCCTTGACCGGAGGGCTGGAAATTTTGCGCAGCGCGGATTTGCGTCATTCTCTGGCGGCGCTGGAGCTGCCGTTGTTGCGTCTTTATGGCTACCTGGACGGGCTGGTGCCGCGCAAAGTCGCCGGTCTGCTGGATATGCTCTGGCCGCGCAGCGACAGCATGATCATACCCAAAGCGGCGCATGCCCCTTTTATTTCCCACCCCGGGCTGTTTTGCCAAACCGTTATTGATTATGTCAACGCGCGGGGATAACCGCGCTTTTAGCTCTTATGTTGTTTACCGCCGGTGCGCGGCGGTAAACAACATACTGTCGATGGGTTAAATGGATAATTTAAAAATGTCTCCTATAGTTAATTAACGTATCCCACCCACGGCGGTGAAAAGTGAAATATATAAAAACTTTTCCTGTGTGATAAAGCAATGATTATTATCTGGCGGGTTATACGCATCCGGAAAATTAAAAATTATAGAGGAAGTCCAATGAAGAAACTTACTTTTATGGCGATGGCCCTGGCCGGCGTTATGTTTTCACTAAACGCGATGGCCGCTGAAGAAATTACCGCTCAGGAAGCGAAGGACAAAGGCTATGAAAAAATCGGCACGGTGCATACCACCGCCAAAACCACCTCGCCGATGGATGCCAAAGCCATACTGTCCGAAAGAGCGGATAAAAAAGGCGGAAAATATTATGTAATCATCGCCGGTCGCGAACACGGTAAATTTAGCGCCACCGCGGAAGTCTATAAATAGTTTTTCGGTCCGCACGGTTTAATTAAATACTGTTTGTATTTTCGTCTATTTCTACGGCGTACATAGCTTACTACGCCGTTTTTTTATTTTATATTTTATCCGCCCGTTTTTTTACACGGCGGCCGCCGGTTCTCAATGTTATCTACCCTGCGGCCACGGTCATGCCCCACTCTTCGTTACTCTAAAGCTAATGGTCGGACCCGTGGGTTAATTGATGCCCATTCCCCGCCCCGCCTACACTGCCTCTACCGTTTATTAATGCTGTCCCATTTTGCGACAGTACATGAACCGAGGAGGTCTACCATGCCGCTTCATCAAGCGTCCCCAAGAGTCTGGGATACTCGCCGCACTGAGAAAAAACGCCGGCTGGACCTGGTCCGCGCCGTGGCCGATGGCAAAGTGCTGCCTACCGACAAAATAACCGCCGTGCTTGAAACGCTGATTGCGCCGGGCGACCGCGTCGTGCTGGAAGGCAATAACCAAAAACAGGCTGATTTCCTGGCGCGTATGCTGGCCAAGGCCAGTCCGGAAAAATTACACGATTTGCATATGCTTATGCCCAGCGTAAGCCTGTCGGAGCATCTCGATCTGTTTGAAAAAGGCATTGCCCGCAAGTTGGATTTCGCTTTTTCAGGCCCGCAAAGCCTGCGCATTTCGCAGCTGTTGGAAGATGGGCAACTGGAAGTCGGCGCCATACACACCTATATCGAACTGTATGCCCGCCTGTTTGTGGATTTGGTGCCTAATATCGCGCTTATCGCCGGTTTCAAGGCTGACCGCAAAGGCAATCTTTATACCGGTCCCAGCACGGAGGATACCCCGGCGCTGGTGGAAGCCACGGCGTTTAAAGACGGTATCGTTATCGCCCAGGTTAATGAACTGGTGGATGAAGAATGCGACTTGCCGCGCGTGGATATCCCCGGTTCATGGATTGATTTCGTGGTGGTGGCGGATCGGCCGTTCTTTATCGAGCCGCTGTTTACCCGCGACCCGCGCCTGATTAAACCGGTGCATGTGTTAATGGCGATGATGGCCATTAAAGGTATTTATGCCGAGCATCAGGTGAAATCGCTGAACCACGGTATCGGTTTTAATACCGCGGCTATCGAACTGCTGCTGCCCACTTACGGCGAACGCCTGGGACTGAGGGGCAAAATCTGCCGGCACTGGACCCTTAATCCCCATCCGACCCTGATCCCCGCCATCGAAAGCGGCTGGGTTGAAACCGTGCACTGCTTCGGCGGCGAATTGGGTATGGAAAATTATATTGCCGCCCGCCCGGATATCTTTTTCACCGGCGCCGATGGGTCCATGCGTTCCAACCGCGCCTTCTGCCAGTTGGCCGGTCAATATGCGGTGGATATGTTTATTGGTTCGACCTTGCAGATCGATGGCCTGGCCAATTCGTCCACCGTGACCCGCGGCCGCCTCTCCGGTTTTGGCGGGGCGCCGAATATGGGCCATGACCCGCACGGTCGCCGCCACGCCACTCCCGCCTGGCTGGATATGATTGAAGAACCCGATCCGATGCAGCCGGGCCGCAAGCTGGTGGTGCAGATGGTCGAAACCTTCCAGGCGGGCGCCAAACCTTCGTTTGTGGAAAAACTCGAAGCGGTGGAGGTCGGCCAGTCGGCGGGCATGCCGCTGGCCCCGGTCATGATTTATGGCCAGGACGTGACCCATGTGCTGACCGAAGAGGGTATTGCTTATCTCTATCGGGCGCGTTCGATGGAAGAACGTCGGGCGATGGTGGCGGCGGTGGCGGGCATTACCGATATCGGCTTAGGCGTCGATGCCAAACGGGTGGCCGATTTGCGCCGCCGCGGCCTGGTGGTTTATCCCGAGGATATCGGTATCCGGCGTGCCGAAGCCAGCCGTTCGCTTTTGGCCGCCGGCAGTATCGCCGACCTGGTTGAATGGTCCGGCGGGTTATACCAGCCACCGGCAAAATTCCGGAGCTGGTAATGAAAACACAGCTCTCGCAACAGCCTTTGCCCGCGTCCCTATTATGGTCCCGCCATGCCGAGCGGCAGGCCGCCAGGCTCTCCGCGCTGGCGGTGCGTTCACTGTTGGAAGAGGCCCGGCTCAGCCCTAAACCGGGCCTGGTGGATAGCCGCGGCGCCGGGGCGCATCACGATCTCGACCTGGCCCTGATGGAGCGCTCCGCCCACAGTTTGCAGCCGACATTTTATCGCCTGGCCCTGCATAGCTGGCTGCGCCCGGCGGATGCGGCGCTGCGCCAGGAAATCGGCAGGCAGGGACGGTTGGGAGAGCAACATATGCTGGCCGCTACCGGCGGCGTGAATACCCATCGCGGCGCGATTTGGGCGCTGGGATTATTGGTCAGCGCCTGTGCGATGCTCGGCGGCACGGGCCCGGTGGCGATGATTACCGGCGGCGCGGCGCGATTGGCCGCCCTGCAGGATACCTTTAGCCCCAGGGGTTTTAGCAAAGGGCAGCGTGCCGTCCAGCGTTACCGGGTGCCCGGCGCCCGCGAAGAGGCGGTATGCGGTTTCCCGCACATTACCCAGCGGGCGCTGCCGCAGCTGCGGCAAAGCCGCGGCGAGGGCGCCAGCGAACCGCAGGCCCGGCTGGATGCGTTAATGGCCATTATGTGCACCCTGACGGACACCTGCGTTCTCAACCGGGGCGGCATGCCGGCGCTAACCGCCATGCATCGGGGCGCCGCGGCGGTGTTGGCCGCGGGCGGCACCGGCCGGCCAGCGGGGCGCGACGCGCTGGCCGATCTGGATCGACGTATGCTGCGCGACAATGCGTCGCCGGGCGGCGCGGCCGATCTCCTGGCGGCCACCTTTTTCCTCGATTGGGTTAGCGCCTAATCAATTACATCATCGAGAGGATGTTATGGAACGAATTGAATTGCATTTTCCGGCTAGCGACACGTTACCCGCCAAGGCGCTGGCAGGCGTAGTCGGGTCCGGCGATCTGGAGGCTATCTTCCAGCCGGCCGGCGGCGGCAAGCTGCAGGTTATTATCCGGTCGTCCGTCGACGGCGGTCATCAGCGTTGGCAGCACCTGTTTGATCGGATCAACGCGGCGCGGCCATTACCGGCCGGGCGGTTGGATATCAATGATTTCGGCGCCACGCCTGGCGTGGCCCGTCTACGTATTGAGCAGGTTTTCGAGGAGGCCAGCCATGTCTGACAGAATCAGTTTTATTGAACTCGGCGCCCGCGAGAGGGCGCGCGCCATGCTGGACGCAGGCAGCTTTCGCG
This sequence comes from Sodalis sp. RH21, assembly GCF_047324175.1. Taxonomy (NCBI): domain Bacteria; kingdom Pseudomonadati; phylum Pseudomonadota; class Gammaproteobacteria; order Enterobacterales; family Bruguierivoracaceae; genus Sodalis; species Sodalis sp. RH21. The sequence goes on from NZ_CP178732.1 coordinate 170,691, forward strand.
AGCTGCTCGGCCCCTACGAGCAAATTACCTCGCCCTGGCTGGAGCCGCAGGGAATCGTACCGCAGGCCGACGACGGCATGGTGGTGGCCAAAGGCACCATGGGGGGTAAATCCACGGTAGTGGTCGCCATTGAGGGGGCGTTCCAGGGCGGCAGCATGGGTGAAGTGTCTGGCGCAAAAATGGCCGCGGCGCTGGAGCTGGCGGCGCTGGACTGGCGCAAGGGCATTGAAACCCAGGCGGTATTGCTGCTGGAAACCGGCGGAGTTCGTTTGCAGGAAGCGAATCTCGGCCTGGCCGCGATTGCCGATATTCATGCCGCTATCGTGGATTTGCGCCGTTATACGCCGGTTATCGGCATTGTCGCCGGCACCGTGGGCTGCTTTGGCGGCATGTCCATCGCCGCGGCGCTTTGCAGCCGGCTTATCGTCACCCGTGAAGCCCGGCTGGGGTTAAACGGCCCGCAGGTTATCGAGCAGGAAGCGGGCATTGAAGAGTATGACTCCCGCGATCGGCCGTTTATCTGGAGCATGACCGGCGGTGAAGTGCGTTATCAGGCCGGCTTTGTCGATGCCCTGGTGGCCGATTCCCTGGACGAGGTGAAACGGACCACGTTGGACTTTCTGCGCCAGGGGATGCCGGGTCGGCTGCGCACTGACGATTACCGCTATTACCTGGACAAACTCAATCATTTCGACACGCGCCAACAGGTGGATAAGCCGCGGGTATTGGCGCTGTTCAACCGGGAGGATCGCTCATGAATACGACTTATCTTAGCCGGGGAGATTACTGGTTTTCCCTGCTAACCGCCGGCGCGCGGCCCCATGCGGGCCTGTGCGCCTCGGTTAAAGCGGCGGACGGCGAGATCGCCGGCCGGCCGGCACGCTATATCGCCGTGGTGCCCGATGCCGCTAATCATTTTCCGCGCGCCGCTCTTGGCGAGGTGGGCTTGTTGGAAGGCTGGGCCTTGGATTGGGTGGTCAGCGAAGCCGTGGCGCAGGACGCCGATAAGGCCGAAAAGCGCGCTATCGTGGCGATTGTCGATGTTCCGAGCCAGGCTTATGGCCGACGCGAAGAGGCTTTCGGTATCCATCAGTCGCTGGCGGGGGCCGCCGCGGCCTATGCCAAGGCTCGTCTGGCAGGTCATCCGGTGATTGCTTTGATTGTCGGTAAAGCCATGTCAGGCGCTTTCCTGGCGCATGGCTACCAGGCCAACCAGCTTATCGCCTTTAACGACCCCGCCGTGATGGTTCATGCCATGGGCAAGGAGTCCGCCGCCCGTATCACCTTGCGCTCGGTAGCGGCGTTGGAAAACCTGGCCCAAACCATTGCGCCGATGGCCTATGACATCGAAAACTACGCTACGCTGGGCCTGCTGGCGCAACTGTTGGATATAGCCCATCCCGACCAGGCCGGCGAAGACGAGATCCGGCGGGTACGCGCCGCCCTGGCCGATGCCGTCGATAAAGCCGGACGGCAAGGGATCGATCTGTCCAACCGCCGGGGCGCCGACAACCGGCGCAGCTCCCAACTGGTCAGGGAACGTATGCACCAGGAATGGTAGGGCGCCGTAGCAGCAGATAGCTATGCCGGGCAAGCGTCCCGGGTAGCGGTTCCGCCAACAGTACCGGCAACACCTGCCGCAATCCGATCGCGACCGTATCAGGACCGGGATAGCCCTTCGGCTGTCCGGGCCCTGCTGCATGCCGTAATCGGCCAGCGTAAAACAAAAAAATACATCGCACCGGTATCAAAACAAAAAAAATTCATCAGATTACAGGTGGTTATATGACGTACATTATTATTCATGCCCTGGCGCCGATTTTTGTGATTATGTTGCTGGGTTTTTACGCCGGCAAGGCAAAAATGGTGGTAAACAGCAACGTTTCACTGCTCAATGTCTTCGTGATGGATTTTGCGCTACCCGCCGCGCTGTTCAGCGCCACGGTGCAAACTCCCTGGCAGGGCATACTCAGCCAGTCGCCGCTGATTTTGCTGCTAGTGCTTTCCATGTGGATAGCCTATGCCGCGCTTTATTTGGTTTGTGTCAAAATCTTCAAGAAGTCGCCCCAGGATGCGGCGGTGTTAACCCTAACGGTGGCCCTGCCGAACTATGCCGCGCTGGGACTGCCGATTTTAGGCAGCGTATTGGGTGATAATTCCAGCACCTCGCTATCGGTGGCGGTTTCCATCGCCTGCGGCTCGGTGCTGATGACCCCGTTTTGCCTGCTGATCCTGGAGCGCGAAAAGGCCCGTGCCAGCGGCGAAAATCATGCTTCAGCGCTGATGTTGCTGCCGGTATTGATGTGGCGCTCGGTGACCAAGCCTATCGTCTGGGGACCGCTGCTCGGCGTGCTGCTATCGGCCATCGGCCTGAAAATGCCGGAAATCGTGCTGGCCTCAATTAAGCCCCTGGGCTTGTCCGCCACCGCCTCGGCGCTATTTCTGACCGGCGTGATCCTTTCAGCCCGTAAATTGAAAATCAACGCGCCCGTGCTGGTTTCCTGCATAACCAAGAATCTGATCCAGCCCTTTATCACCTGGGGATTACTGGTGGCGTTCGGCATTACCGGTCCGCTGGCCGTGACCGCGGTGCTGATGGTGGCCCTGTCGGCGGGTTTCTTCGGTATCGTGTTCGGTAATCGTTTTGGCGTACAGTCGCCCGACGCCGAGGCTACGCTGTTGATCAGTTCAATCCTGTGTATCCTGACCTTACCGCTGTTTATCTCTTTGACCGCCGGTTTGTAGCCGGCAGGAGCGATCATGGTATCCATCCGAGCGCATGATTTGCTGTGGATCGGCCACCCCGGCCAGCTGCGCTGGCAGCAGCCCGCGCCATCGTGGGTTGATGCCCACTGGTGCGCCGGATTGCCGCTGGTAGCGCGCCGGGATGTCGGCCGGCCGGATTTGCTGCCGGTGGGTATCCGGGGCGGGGAGCGCTCGCAGCGCGCGGCGGCCTGGGTAGCGCCCACGGCGGTGATTTATCGGGTCAGTCCCGAGGCGCTGGTCGCCGGTCTTGTTGCCGGCGGCCCGCGGGCTGAATGGCAGCAAATACCGGGCCGGCCGGTGGCCGATTTACCTCCCGAGGCGCGGGAGTTGCCGGTGATGCGGGCATTGCTCGCTTTGGCCGCCACGCGGTGGCCCTGGCGCTGGGGAGTCACCGGCAGCTGCGGTTATATGCTGGCCACCGGTTTAACCGTCAGCACGGCGGACAGCGATCTTGACCTGCTGATCCGTTGCCCGGACCCGCGGGCCAGGGAAGATTTCGCCCCGTTGCTGGCGGCCATCGCCGCTTTGCCGTGCCGGGTGGATATTCAACTCGATACCCCGATGGGAGGCATGGCGCTGCTGGAATGGCTGCGCGGCGCCAGCGTAATGATAAAAACCGACCGCGGCCCCGTGATAACCCGCGATCCCTGGGATGTTTCCACGGACCAGAGAAGCTTATGAAAATTCTGCTGACATTTCCCGGCCAGGGACCGCAGGTTCCCGGCATGCTCCACGATCTCCCGGATACCGATGATGCCCGCGACCTGTTAAGCCGGGCCACGTCGGTCCTGGCCGAACCGGTTTTGCAACTGGACAGCCCCGACGCGCTGCGCTCCACCCGCGCCGTGCAGCTATGCCTGTTTATCACCGGCGTGGCCTATGCGCGGCAGGTATTGCACACCGGCATCGGGGTTGATTTTACCAGCGGGCTATCCATCGGCGCGTTTGCGGCGGCGGTGAGCGCCGGCGCGCTATCCTATGAGGACGGCCTGCGGCTGGTGGCGCTCAGGGGGGAATTGATGGAACAGGCTTATCCGCGGGGATATGGCCTGTCGGCGATCGCGGGGCTGCCGCAATCGCAAATAGAACGCATCATTGCGCAGGTACACGGCGCGGACCTGCCGGTGTATCTTGCCAATCTCAACGCCGACGATCAGTTCGTCATCGCCGGCAGCGAAGCGGCCATGAGCCGGGTCTGCGAGCTGGCCCGCGGACAAGGCGCCAGCCGCACCCGGCGTCTGGCGGTAAGCGTACCGTCCCACTGCGAACTGCTGAACGAGCCGGCGCATAAATTAGCGGACGCCATGGCGGGGGCGGTGTTGCAACGGCCCGGCATCGCGTATCTAAGCGGCAGCACCGGGCGCGTATTATGGCAGCCGCAACGCATCGCCGAGGATCTGGCGCTGAATATGGCGCGGCCGGTGCATTGGCGGGATGCCATGGTCAGCGCCTATCAGCGCGATGTGCGCCTGGCGATCGAAATGCCGCCGGGGGCGGTGTTGACCGGCCTGACCAAACGGGTAATGGAACAGGGCGAGGCGCTGGCCCTCAGCCAGAACCCACTGTCGTTAATCAAGACGCTGGCCGGACGGTTGACGGGACGGTAACGGCTTTTTCGGCGGCCGGAGCGTCGCCGGCATCACGGCGGCTGAGCGCATACATCCTGCCTTCGGCCACCAGCGCCAGCATCTCGGGATCGCGCTCGCGGTTGCGGGCGAAGACCAGCGCAATGGTCTGGCGCATCTGGTAAGGCGCCGCCAGCGTCAGCAGGCGTACCGAATGCTCGTAAATCCGCTTCATCCGCCCGGGCAGCAGGGTATGGCCGACCCCTGCCTGCACCAGATTAATCATGGAAAAAATATCGTTAACCCGGGTGACGATCTGCGGTTCGAATCCCGCCACGTGAAACGCTTCCTGAAAGCCGTGATAGGTAGCGAAACCTTCGGTCAAAGAGACAAATTTTTCGTGCCGGAAATCGCGCAGATCCGCCGGCCCGGCCATAACGGCGGATGACGATGACGGCGACGCCAGGTAGATATCATCCTTGAATAGCGGCAGGGTTTCGAAGCGGGCCGGGTCTATTTGTGTGTCGCTGATCGAAATCAGGATGGCATCCAGCTGCTGATCTTCAAGCTTGACCAGCAGATCCTGATTTGATCCCATCAGCAACTCCAGCTCCAGGGCGGGCCGCCGCAATTTTAACCCCATGATCAACTGCGGAATAGTATCTAGCGTCAGGGAATACATGGTGCCTAATTTCAGCCGGCCCTGGCCGATGCCGCCGCATTTGCGGGTTTCTTCGATGCCGCGGCGCATCAAATCCGAGACTTCACGCGCATATTCCGCCAGGGTTTCCGCGGCGGGCAGGGGGGTAAGGTTTCGCCCCTGGTGGACAAACAAAGGACAGCGCACGCCTTCTTCCAGCGTATGCAGCGCGCGATGAACGCTTACCGTGCTTAAACCCAGCTGTTCGGCGGTGCGGCTGATATTACGTTTATCCATGAACGCCAGAAAGATTTGCAGCTTGCGAAAGGTGATATCGTTATCAATCATACGGCAGCGTCCATCCCGACGGATTCATTTTAGACCGGCGCCCGGCAAGCCTGAGCGGCATTTCCCGCAGCTACGGCGGCGGGAAATGCGCAGGCGCGATCACTGGGCGTATTCGAGCCAAAAGAATTGATAAGGTTCGAGGCTCAGGGGCGCGCCTCCCGTAAAGTCCCGATAACTTATCACATCATGGTAATGCCCGTCAGGCAGGGGGCAGGTAATGGTCTTGGCGCTTAAATTAAACAGGCACAGCAGGTCCTGCCTTTTGCCCCGGCGATGAAAGGCGAACAGCGCATTATCCCACGCCATGACCTCCATCGGGGCATCCGGATGAAACGCCGGTTGTTGCCGGCGCCGTTGAATCAGATCGCTTAGGTGATGGAATACCCGCGCACGCAGGGACGTCTCGTCCTGCAACGCCGACTCGATGGCTTTCAACGGATATTTTTCACGATTGACCGCCCGGTTATGGCCGGCGGCTTTAACCCCTTCATAATCATTGCGCGAGCCGAGAATGCTTTGAATATAAACGGCGGGCACGCCGGGGAATGCCAGTAAAATGGCATGCGCCAGCAAAAATCGTTGTAACCGCGTGTCGTCGGAATCCTGGCGGCGGTTCAGGGCATCCATAAACGTCACATTGATTTCATAAGGGCTGGTGGTCCCGTCGGTATTTTGTTTATACGACACCAGCGCGCCTTCCGCTTCCAGATCCCTCACCAGGCTATTGATTTCAATCTCCGGCAGGATACCCCGCAGCGGGTTCATGCCGATGCCGTCATGGGAGGCCAGGAAATTGAAAAACGTGACGGTGCCGCCGCCGGTATCCAGCGAGGCCGCCCATTGGCGCAATGCGCGGCTATTGCCGTTGTGGATGGCATGCAGCACCAGGGGCGGCAGCGGGAACTGGTACACCATCTGCGCTTCGTCGCGGCCATTGCCGAAATAGCTGATGTTATCTTTATGGGGTACGTTGGTTTCGGTGATAATCACGGTGCCTGGCGCCACTTCATTAACGATGGCGCGCATCAATTTCACCAGCAGGTGGGTCTTGGGCAGATGAATGCAGCGGGTGCCGATCTCTTTCCACAAATAGCCTACCGCATCCAGGCGGATATAATCCGCGCCCTGGGTCAGATAATGTAATAACACCCCGATGATCCCGATCAGCACATGGGGATCGGCAAAATTAAGATCGACCTGATCGGCGCTGAATGTCGTCCATAGGTAGCGGGTTTCTTCATTTTTCATCACAAAGGGCGTCAGCAGCGGCGAGGTGCGCGGACGGGTCACGGTGCTCAGATCGGTTGCCGGCGGGACGGCGATAAAAAAATTCTCAAAATCCATTTGCCGTTCGAGATAGCTTGCCAGCCATTTGCTGTGCGCGGAGATATGATTGCAGACAAAATCGAACATGAGGCGGGTGGATTGATTAAGCCGGCTGATATGTTGCCAACTACCCACGATGGGATTGACCTGGTGATAATCAATGACGGAAAAACCATCGTCCGACGAGTAAGGATAAAACGGTAACAGATGAACCAGGTTGAAGGTCGTTTGCAGCCGTTGTTCAAAAAAAGAGGTGAGAGTCACAAGCGTTGGCTGTTCCGCTTCCATAAACTGATCGGCATAAGTGATCAGCACCACGTCCTGCTCATCCCAATGTAATTTGCGCTGCTGCTGCTGGGTCGATTTGGCGAAGATGATTTTACTTTTTATGGTATCCAACTGCGCCTGGGTAAGCGATGAGGCATAAATCTCTTCAAGTAAATGGGTAATGGCTTCCATCATTGCACCTTGTAGGAGTGACGACGTCCTGAACAGCATGACCACAGCATTGACGCCATGTTGTCAATGTAGCCATTAGAAATAAAAGCGCAAACCTTCTTACCATTCCGGATAAGGCGAAAATTGGCCGCCTGGGAGACCAGATGTTTATAAAATCATCAATTAACAATCAGTTATACCAATAAGGATTTTGTTGGTCCGTTCAGGAGAATCTTGATTTGCGGAGCAGTCCTAAATCCCCGCCCCCTATGCCCCAGGCGGGCGGAGCCGGTAATAAGGGCCGTGGCAGACGCTGCCCTGGGGGCAATGCCGGCAACTTCCCTGGGGTTGGGCTGTCGGCTCCTGGCCGACGCGCTCGGCTTTACCCATGATCACCAGGCGTTCAAGCATCGCTTCGGCCATGGCGGCGGACAAATGGAGGCGGCTGCTTAATTGCCTGGCGCTGGCCTGGCCGCTCAGGGCCAGGGCATCATGTAACTGCAGGAGATCGGCCAAGGTCAGGTTCCTTAATGGCAGCTTTCAGTGGTCGATACGGGACGCGGCGCGTTTTCCCGATCCGGCGACACATTGCCGAAACGATGGCGCATCAGGCGCAGCGTCAGCACAAACAGCACGTTAACCAACAACACCAGGGCGATGCAGATAGCGCTGTTTACCGGATGTGCGGCAAAGGTCGCCGCCTGGTAGAACAGGGTCGCCATGGAGTAGGCCACGTTAACCCCCCAAATGATGGACAAGGTCATCCATCCACGGCTGCTTTCCCGGGCGATGGCGCCCATTACGGAAACGCAGGGTACGTAAAGCAGTACAAAAATCAGATAACTGTAGGCGGCGATGGCGGTGCCGAATTTACTGCTCATGACCCCCATGGAGCGTCCGTTCATCTCACCGTCGCCTTTACTGGCCTCGATGGGATTGGCGAGCACGCTCAGGCTGAAGATATCCTTGAGATTTTGCCAGGTTTCAGCCGCCGCGCCGGTTAACTGCGCCGCTAGATCAAACCGATCCGGGTCAAAAGGCGCCTGGGTAATATGCTCGGCGGTGTAAAGGGTATTCAGGGTGCCGACCACCACCTCTTTGGCCATCGCGCCGGTAACCAGCCCCACGGTGGCTTGCCAATTGTCCCCGTGCACCCCCATTGGCGCCAGCAGCGGCGTCAGAACCTGGCTCACCGATGCCAGCGCCGAGTCGTTAATATCCTCGACCGCTACGCCGCGCAGTGAAAAGCTGTTGAGCGCGCCGATAACGATACTGGCGGTGATAATGACTTTGCCCGCGCGCAGGACAAATCCTTTTAAGCGCTGCCAGGTTTGCAGCAGCAGGGTCTTGACATGCGGGACGTGGTACACCGGCAATTCCATGATAAAGGGCATGGCGTCGCCGCGCATGATGGTGTACTTCAGCATCAGTCCGGTCAGCACCGCCACGATAATACCGAGCAGATAAAGCGAAAACACCACCGAGGCGCCTTGTTGGCCAAAAAACGCCGCGGCGAATACGGCGAAAATCGCCAGCCGCGCGCCGCAGGACATAAAGGGGGCCATCATGATGGTTATCAGGCGTTCGCGCGGGGCGTCCAGCGTCCTGGCCCCCATCACCGAAGGAACGTTGCAACCGAAGCCGACGATCAGCGGCACGAAGGATTTGCCCGGCAGTCCCAGCGCCTGCATCATCCGATCCATGACGAACGCCGCGCGGGCCATATAACCCGAATCCTCCAAAAATGAGAGAAACAGGTACATCATGCCGATTTGCGGAATAAGCGGCAGCACCGTATTGATACCGCCGCCGATGCCCTGGGCCAGGAATACCGTCAGCCAGCGCGGGAAATTCAGCACATGTCCGATCCACTGGGTACCGTCGATAAACAGCGCCGCCGACCCGATTTCGAACATGGGTTGCAGCGCGCCGCCGACATTGATTGCCAGCAAAAACATCAGGTACATGACAAAAAAGAAAATGGGCACGCCCAGCCACCGGTTGAGCACCAGGGCATCGAGCCTGCCGGTCATGGCGTTCGCCAGCGTCAGGTGGCCGTTGCTTACCGCCTCGCACACCGCGGTTATTTTGCGATAACGGGCATCGGCGATGATCAGCGCCAGGTCCTCGTTGCAGACCGTTTTAATCTGCTCTAAATGCTCAAACGCGCGCGCGAAGCGGGGGCGGCCATAAATATCCCCTTCCAGCATTTGCAGCGCCAGCCAGCGGCGCTGCGGGTCGGGCAGCGCCGGCGGGATGAACGGCATTAATTGCCCGATGGCGCCGGTTATCGCTGCCGGATAATCGATGGGCAGCGGAACCGCGGCGGCGGCGCCTTGTTCTATTGCCCGCTTCAACGCGTCGATCCCCTGAGCGCGCGTGGAAACCAGCGGCACCACAGGGCAGCCAAGCTGCAGGGACAGTGCGGCCAGGTCGATCTTCACATGCTGGCGCCGGGCGATATCCAGCATATTTAGCGCCACGATGCAGGGCACCCCCAGCTCCAGCAACTGCATGGTCAAATAGAGATTGCGCTCCAGGTTCGAAGCATCCACCACGTTGATCAGTAAATCCGCTTCCCGGTCGAGGATAAAACGGCAGGCGATCTGCTCGTCCAGCGAAGCCTGCTGGGAAATGGTGGTCAATGAATAGGTGCCAGGTAAATCAACGACCTGTATCTGATGACCGGTAGTGGAGAAAAAACCCTCCTTGCGTTCAACCGTGACGCCGGCCCAATTGCCGACCCGCTGATGGGTGCCCGTCAGCTGATTGAAGAGTGTCGTTTTCCCGGCGTTGGGATTGCCGATTAAACCTATGGTGAGTTTTTTCATATTCAGCGGATATCCATAAAATAACTGAATGCTAGTGGTCAGCGAACCAGGGCCGGCGTGATAAACCTCAGGGGTGCGGTACGGCGGGTTAGGTTATGCTCGCCAGCAGCAACTGGGAAAGGTCCTTTCGGCGCAAGGCCAATTGCATCCTGCGCGTTTCGATTTGAATCGGGTCGCCGAGGGGCGCTACGCGAATGACCTGAAAAGACGATCCCGGCAGCATGCCCAAGGACAATAGCTTTTGGCGGTATACGGGGCTTATTCCCTGGCCGTAACCGAGGATTTTATAATGATGATGCGGCAATAGATGCATATAACCTTCTTAATTACCAAGGCAATAACTAAGATGCTATGGCGGTGTTTAATGAAGCTGCTGTAAATAAGTCAAATCATCCGGCCGGGCATTGGCTCAATTGCAACGGGGCGGCTGATAGCCCGCAATGAACTGAAGCCGCCGCTGGTATAAGCTATTAGGAAAAAATAATTGCCAAAGCCATTGATTTAATAACGCAGTTTTAACACCAATGGCTCCTTTTAGCAAATGAAAATTATTCGTATATGTATTTCGGTAAAATATTCTAACCGAATCGCCCAAATTAATTATGAAGGTAAATAATATAGCTGGCACAATGATATTGTTGGTTTTATTAATAAATTAATTCAATCTTAATAGTTAAGAAAAAAAATATGTCTGCGGCAACGTAATTACGCGTGAAATGTTAAAAACTCTATTTCAATATTAATAAAAGGTATTCAACGTTTCACATTGGTTAGCGCATATTTCTCCGGCGGTCCGAATAAAAAAGGCGGAAGGGTTAATTTCCCCTCGCGCCTTTTATTCATCAACCGCCGTTAATCAGCGTTTTTTACCCAGCGCCGCGGCCAGCGCGTCGCCCAATACGCTATTACCGGCGCTGGCGGCGGGACCCGCGGAGCGGGGTTTGGCCGCCGGGCGCGCGGAGGCATCCCGCCGCTTATCATTGCCCTCACGCCGGCTCAGCGTTTCGCCCGGCTGCTCGTCCAGGCGCATGGTCAGGGCGATACGCTTACGCGGCAAATCCACATCCATGACCTTGACTTTGACGATATCTCCGGCCTTGACCACTTTATGCGGGTCGTCCACAAAGTTGGCCGACAGCGACGAAATATGCACCAGGCCGTCCTGGTGTACGCCGATATCCACAAAGGCGCCAAAGTTGGTGACATTGGTTACGGTGCCTTCCAGAATCATGCCCAGGGTCAGATCTTGCAATGTTTCAACGCCGTCCGCAAAGGTCGCGGTCTTGAATTCCGGCCGCGGATCGCGCCCCGGTTTTTCCAGCTCGCGGATAATATCGGTCACGGTGGGCAGTCCGACGCGTTCATCGATAAAGCGGACCGGGTCGAGGGCGCGCAGCGCGCCGGCATTGCCCATCAGGGTGCTGAGCGAAAGCTCCGTCGCCTTGAGAATGCGCTCCACCACCGGATAGCTTTCCGGATGCACCGTGGATGCATCCAGCGGATTATCCCCATGATTGATGCGCAGGAATCCGGCGCATTGTTCAAAGGCTTTCGGTCCGAGCCTGCCCACTTTCAGCAATTGATTACGATCGCGGAACCGGCCGTTTTCATCCCGCCAGTTAACGATATTCTGGGCCATCATGCGGGTCAGCCCCGCGACGCGGGTCAGCAGCGGCACCGAGGCGGTGTTCAGATCCACGCCGACGGCGTTCACGCAGTCCTCCACCACCGTATCCAGCTTTTTCGCCAGCAGGCTCTGGCTGACATCGTGCTGGTATTGGCCGACGCCAATGGCTTTGGGGTCGATTTTCACCAGCTCCGCCAGGGGGTCTTGCAACCGGCGGGCGATGGACACCGCGCCGCGCAGGGAGACATCCAGGTCCGGGAACTCCAGCGCCGCCAGCTCCGAGGCCGAATAGACCGACGCCCCCGCTTCGCTCACGATCACCTTCTGCGCCGCGACCTTGGGAAATTGTTCTTTCACCAGGGCGAAAAACCGCTCGGTTTCCCGCGATGCGGTGCCGTTGCCGATGGCCACCAGCTCCACCTGATGTTTAATGCACAGGGCCGCCACCGCCGCCACCGCTTTCGCCGTCTGGCCGGTATGGGGATAAATGGTATCGGTGGCCACCAGCTTGCCGGTGGCGTCCACCACGGCAACCTTCACGCCGGTGCGCAGGCCCGGATCCAGGCCCATGGTCGGGCGCAGGCCCGCCGGCGCGGCCATCATCAAATCGTGCATATTGCGGGCAAAAACCTGAATGGCTTCTTCTTCGGCTTTTTCCCGGATACTGCCCATCAGTTCCGTTTCCAGATGCAGCAGGATCTTGATGCGCCACGTCCAGCTGACCACCGCTTTGCGCCAGGCATCCGCCGGCGCCTGGTTAAAGCGGACCTGCAAATGGTCGATAATCATCTGCTCGCAATAACTTTCGCGCGGCGGTTCGTCGGCGTGCGGATCGGCATTAAGGGAAATCTGCAATATGCCTTCGTTGCGGCCGCGGAACATGGCCAGCGCGCGATGGGAGGGCACCTGCGCCAGCGGTTCATGGTGCGCGAAATAATCGCGGAACTTGGCGCCGGCTTCCTCTTTGCCGGCAATAACCGTGGACACCAGATGGGCGTTTTTCCATAGGTAATGGCGTATTTTCGCCAGCAGCGCGGCGTCTTCCGCAAATTGCTCCATCAGGATATAACGCGCCCCGTCCAGCGCCGCCTTGGTATCCGCCACACCCTTCTCGGCATTCACATATTCCACCGCCGCCTCTTCCGGCTGCTGGTCGGGATGTTGCCACAGGGTTTGCGCCAGCGGCTCCAGGCCGGCTTCGATGGCGATTTGTCCGCGGGTGCGCCGTTTGAGTTTGTAGGGCAGGTACAGGTCTTCCAGCTCGGTTTTGCTCAGCGTGGCGTTAATGGCGCCCGCCAGCTGCTCGGTCAGTTTGCCCTGATCGTCAATGGCTTTCAGAATAGTCTGGCGCCGTTCTTCCAGCTCGCGCAGGTAACCGAGCCGGGTTTCCAGCTGGCGCAGCTGGGTATCGTCCAGGCCGCCGGTCACTTCTTTACGGTAGCGGGAGATAAAAGGGACGGTATTTCCTTCATCCAGCAGGCGGATCGCGGCGTCGACCTGCTCGGGACGGGCTTTTAGCTCAGCGGCAATTAGGCGATTCAAAGGATCATTCATCATGCTTTTTTTAGTCGTCATCATGTTTAAGGTAACTTATGCAGTGGACAGTTATACGTATTGCGCCGCCAAAATGCCAGTCGTCTGACCGTTGCATTGCGAGTTTGGCGCAGAGTTGCGGCCTGGACGCGGCGCATGGCCAGGGGGATGCCCCGCATTGCGCGCCGGGCAAATCAGCGGGCCCGGGCTATGGTATATTTGCCCGATGCGGCTTTAACTATTGGCAAAATGGTCCCGATGAAAACCAACCTTATTACCCGTAAAGGCTATCAGGAACTCCAGGCGGAGTTAGATCATCTCTGGAAACGCTATCGTCCCGAAATCACTGAAAAAGTCTCTTGGGCGGCCAGTTTGGGCGATCGCAGCGAAAACGCCGATTATCACTACAACAAAAAAATCCTGCGGGAAATCGATCGGCGGGTACGCTACTTGCGCAAGGTATTAAAAGAGGCGCGGGTGGTGGATTATTCGCCGCAACAAGAGGGCAAAGTGTTTTTCGGCGCCTGGGTGGAGGTGGAAAACGAGCAGGGCGAGCATATGCGCTTTCGTATCGTTGGGCCGGATGAGATTTTCAAACACAAATCCTATATTTCCATTGATTCGCCCATGGCCCGGGCGTTAATTAAAAAAGCGGTGGATGACGAAGCGGTGGTAGCGACCCCCACCGGGCCGAAAACCTGGTATGTGGCGGCTATTGTTTATCAGGAACCCGAGGACCTATAAGCGAAAATCATGAAATATAAGCCGGCTAAGGTTTACTTTGCCGGGGGTAAAGGGAACAATCATCCTGAGCGGGTTTTTGGAGCGCCGTACCGGCAATTGTGGATAAATCCCGCCAACGGCCGGCAATAATCTTAATAAAGAGCCTATTTTTGCCGAATGTGTGGATAACTACGTATTTCCATATGCTTTGTAACAATTTTGCTTAGAATATACACCTGAAACCGCTGTCAGTGCCTTACGGGTTTCTGAACAATACGCTTACGGGCGTATCGCCTTTGGGAGAGAGAGAATGCAAGAGAATTACAAAATTCTGGTTGTGGACGACGACATGCGTTTACGGGCACTGCTGGAACGGTATTTGACCGAACAGGGTTTCCAGGTGCGCAGCGTCGCCAATGCCGAACAAATGGATCGTTTGTTGACCCGCGAGTCGTTTCACCTGATGGTGCTCGACCTGATGTTGCCCGGCGAAGACGGTTTGTCCATTTGCCGCCGGCTGCGTAGCCAGAGCAACCCGATGCCGATTATTATGGTGACGGCCAAAGGCGAGGAAGTGGATCGGATTGTCGGCCTGGAAATCGGCGCGGATGATTATATTCCCAAGCCGTTTAATCCGCGCGAGCTATTGGCGCGCATCCGCGCCGTTTTGCGCCGCCAGGCCAATGAGCTGCCCGGCGCGCCGTCGCAGGAAGAGGCCATTATCGCCTTCGGCAAATTCAAACTTAACCTGGGCACCCGCGAGATGTTTCGCGAAGATGAACCCATGCCGCTGACCAGCGGAGAGTTTGCGGTGCTCAAAGCGCTGGTAAGCCATCCCCGTGAACCGCTGTCGCGCGACAAGCTGATGAATCTGGCCCGCGGGCGAGAATACAGCGCCATGGAACGCTCCATCGACGTGCAAATTTCCCGCCTGCGCCGCATGGTCGAGGAAGACCCCGCTCATCCGCGCTATATTCAGACCGTCTGGGGTTTGGGTTACGTATTCGTTCCGGACGGCAGTAAAGCATGAAGCGATGGCGCTTCTCTCCGCGCAGTTCGTTTGCACGGAGTTTACTGTTAATCGTTACCTTGCTGTTTGTCAGCCTGGTGACGACCTATCTGGTAGTGCTGAATTTCGCGATATTACCCAGTTTGCAACAATTCAATAAAGTGCTGGCGTACGAAGTCAGAATGCTGATGACCGACCGCCTGCAGCTTGAAGACGGCACCCTGCTGGAAGTGCCGCCGGCATTTCGCCGTGAAATATACCGCGAATTGGGTATTTCCCTTTATACCAACGCGGCCGCGGAAGAGAGCGGGCTACGTTGGGCGCAACATTATCAATTTCTCAGCCAGCAGATGGCCCAGCAACTGGGCGGCCCAACCGACGTGCGGGTCGAAGTCACCAAAAATTCGCCGGTGGTCTGGCTCAAAACCTGGCTATCGCCGGATATCTGGGTGCGCATTCCGCTAACCGAAATCCATCAAGGGGATTTTTCGCCCCTGTTCCGCTATACCCTGGCCATCATGCTGCTGGCGATTGGCGGCGCCTGGCTGTTTATCAGGATGCAGAACCGGCCATTGGTGGATTTGGAACATGCCGCTCTCCAGGTGGGCAAAGGTATTATTCCGCCGCCGCTGCGGGAATATGGCGCCTCCGAGGTGCGTTCCGTGACGCGGGCGTTTAACCAGATGACGTCCGGCGTCAAAATGCTGGCTGACGACCGTACGCTGCTGATGGCCGGCGTCAGCCATGATTTGCGCACGCCGTTGACGCGCATCCGCCTGGCGACCGAAATGATGAGCACCGAGGACGGCTATTTATCGGAATCGATCAACAAGGATATTGAAGAGTGCAACGCCATCATCGAGCAGTTTATCGATTATCTGCGCACCGGCCAGGAAATGCAGACCGAGATGGCGGACCTCAACGGTATTCTGGCGGAAGTAGTCGCCGCTGAAAGCGGTTATGAGCGCATTATCGAAACCGGAATGTGCGATGAGGAACTGATCGTCAACGTTAACCCGCTATCCATTAAGCGGGCGGCGGTGAATATGGTGGTCAATGCCGCCCGTTACGGCAATGGCTGGATTAGGGTCAATAGCGGGCAGGAAGCGCATCGGGTCTGGTTTGAAGTGGAAGATGACGGGCCGGGCATCGAGCCTTCGCAGCTTAAATACCTGTTCCAGCCCTTTGTGCGCGGCGATAGCGCCCGCAGCACCAGCGGCACCGGCCTGGGCCTGGCCATTGTCCAGCGCATCATTGATGCCCATGACGGCACCCTGGATATAGGCAGCAGCGAGCGCGGCGGATTGCGCATCCGCGCTTATTTGCCGCTGCCCGTCCAATCCCTAGACGCCCCGGCGGGCCATGCCCAGCGCAAGGCCGGTTAAACGGGCTGGCCGTATCGATGGCAAAGAAATGCCCCATACCCTCCGGGAGAATGTGGTTTCTCCCGCAAGGTATGGGGCAGGGTCAGGCGGTATTACATCCTCATGATGTCAACGGTATGGCTACAACTTCGGGCCGGCTTTAATTAACGCCTTGCCTGCCGGCGTATCGGTATATTTGTCAAAGTTGGTAATAAAACGCTGGGCCAGATCGTCGGCTTTTTCCTGCCATTGCCGCGGGTCGGAATACGTCCGGCGCGGGTCGAGAATATGGTCGTCCACGCCGGTTAAATGCAGCGGCACCGCCAGATTGAACACCGGCAGAGTGATGGTTTCGGCCTCGTCGATTTCACCGCTCAGGATAGCGTTGATAATGGTTCTGGTGTCCTTGATGGAAATACGCTTGCCGGTGCCATTCCAACCGGTATTCACCAAATAAGCTTTAGCGCCGGAGGCGTTCATGCGTTTGGCCAGCACTTCGGCATATTGGGTCGGGTGCAGCGATAAAAAGGCCGCGCCAAAGCAGGCCGAGAAGGTTGGGGTCGGCGCGGTGATGCCGCGTTCGGTACCGGCCAGTTTGGCGGTAAACCCGGACAGGAAATGGTATTGGGCCTGTTCCACCGTCAGGCGCGCCACGGGCGGCAACACGCCAAAGGCATCGGCGGTAAGGAATATGACCTTTGACGCGTGGCCGGCCTTTGACACCGGTTTAACGATATTTTCGATATGATAAATCGGATAGGAAACCCGGGTATTCTCGGTTTTGCTGGCGTCGTCGAAATCCACGCTGCCGTCGGCCCTGACCACCACGTTTTCCAGCAGGGCATCGCGGCGAATGGCGTGGTAAATTTCCGGTTCGGCTTCTTCGGACAGATGGATGGTCTTGGCATAACACCCGCCTTCGAAGTTAAACACCCCGTCGTCATCCCAGCCATGTTCATCATCGCCGATCAGCCGGCGGTGCGGGTCGGTGGAGAGCGTGGTTTTGCCGGTGCCCGACAAGCCAAAGAAAATGGCCACATCATCGTCGGCGCCGACATTGGCGGAGCAGTGCATCGAGGCGATGCCTTGCAGCGGCAGCAGGTAGTTCATTATGGAGAACATGCCCTTCTTCATTTCGCCGCCGTACCAGGTGCCGCCGATGAGCTGCATTTTTTCCGTCAGGTTAAAGGCGATAAAGTTTTCCGAATGCAGCCCCTGTTTTTGCCAGTCGGGATTGGTGCATTTGGCGCCGTTCATCACCACGAAATCCGGCGTAAAGCCCACCAGTTCTTCTTTGGTGGGGCGGATAAACATATTAACCACGAAATGCGCCTGCCAGGCGACTTCGGTAATAAAGCGGACTTTTAACCGGCTGTTTTCATTAGCGCCGCAAAAGGCGTCAACCACAAACAGGCGTTTGCCCGAGAGCTGGTTACCGACTAATTGTTTTAGCTGGCTCCAGGTTTCCTGGCTGAGGGGATGATTGTCGTTATTGCCTTTACCTTGATCCGACCACCAGACGGTATCGCGGGTGACGTCATCGCGGACCAGATATTTGTCTTTCGGCGAGCGGCCGGTGAAAATACCGGTATCCACGGCTACGGCTCCGGATTGGGTAACCGTGCCGCGTTCGAATCCCTCCAGCGAATCGGCGGTTTCTTCCTGGAACAACAATGCAAAGCCGGGATTGTAAATAACCTCGCTACTATCCGAAATACCATAGCCGGCTAGGTCTTGTGCGGTTATACCATGACTTGCCATCTGATGACTCCTTAGCTTTCAATTATTACCTGTAACGATTGTAGGGAATGCACAGGGGCTCACTGAGAGGTGAGTCATGAATTAACTTAAGTCAGCAAGATTTACGCCAATTTGGGAGCTGACGCATAAAAAATGCGTCAGCATGCGCTAACATTGGCAAGTGAGTCTGTCCGGAATTTGGCGGTGAATATTAATGCAATTGGTCGTTAGCGCCGGTCCTGCCTAGCTTTATAGCCTCGATGTCCGCCCCGTTGAAGACATAATGACTACCGCAAAAATCACAATGCATGTCGATGGTTTCGTCCTGATCCAACATCTCTTCCAGCTCATGCCCAGGCAGCGTCAGCAGCGCGTCAGCACAGCGTTGGCGCGAACAGGTACAAAGAAAACGCACGTCCTGCGGGGGATAGAGCGAAACTTCATCCTGATGGTAGAGGCGATATAACACTTCGTCGGCCGGCAGGTTAAACAACTCTTCCGCCTTGACCGTGGACGTCAGCTTGGCCAAATGATCAAAATCGTCGGGGTTGGCGTCCTGCGCCGGCAGCACCTGCAACAGCATGCCGGCGGCGGCAACCTGTCCGCCGACCGCACCGGTGCGGATAAACAGCCGGGTGAGCAGCTGCTCGGATTGCAGAAAGTAGTTCTCCAGGCAGTCGGCCAGATGTTCGCCTTCCAGCCCGACAACTCCCTGATAACGCTCGCCTTCATCCGGGGTCAGCGTTATGACCAGATAGCCATTGCCGACCATCTGTTTCAGGGAACTATCATCGGCGATGTCACCGTCGATACGCGCCACCCCACGCATGTTTTGCCGGTCGTCGCCGTTAATCACCGCCAGGCGCAGCGGTCCGTCCCCCTGTAATTGCACGGTGATTTCGCCGCTGAACTTCAGCGTGGCCGTCAGCAGGCTGGTGGCCACCAGCATTTCGCCCAGCAGATTTTTGACGCTTTGCGGGTAGTCATGCTGGCCAAGGACTTGCCGGTAGGTATCATGCAATGAAACCAGTTCACCCCGCACGGCATAATTTTCAAACAGATAACGGTGTAGCTGGTCATGGATTGCCATAATAATCTCGCTTACCGGTGGAGGAGGGCGGTTTACTCTCCCGACTCACCATATTTAAATTTAATAAGATTGCGGCGTTCTTTTTTATCCGGACGCCGGTCCGGATGAGATACGTTCTGCGCATTGATCTTGCGCGCCGCGGCCAATTTTTCCCGTTTGGCCACGCTGGCGGGCGTTTCTTGGTAAAACTGCTGGGCTTCACTGGCGGGACGCCGCTGTACCGTTAGCGTCAGCGCCACCACGGTGCGTTCATCGTCGCCCTGGCGCAGCGTGATTTCCGCTCCGCTCTCCATAATCTTGCCCGGTTTGGTGCGCTGCCCGTTGTAATGCACCTTGCCGCCTTCCACCATTTCCCTGGCAATGGCGCGGGTTTTATAAAACCGGGCCGCCCACAGCCATTTATCAAGCCGGACGGCTTCATCCCGTTCGTCGTTATCCGCATGTTTCATATTGCCTCCAGACTACGCCGTGCCGGCAAACGTCCGCATCAGTTCGGGTATCAAGCTTCGATAATCATCCAGCGAGGCATGGCGTTGATAAACCTGCGCGCCCAGGCCGGAGTCCGGATGGGTTACGCCCAGGCAGTAGCGAATGCCAAAGTCATCGGCCGCATCGAGTATGGTTTCCCCATCATCGATAAACAGGGTGCGCGCCGGCGTAAAGCCGGCATGGCGCTGCACCTGCTGCCATAACCGCCGATCTTCCTTGGGATAACCAAATATGTGGGTGGAAAGTAATAAATCAAGGTGCTGATTCAAACCCGTATGCGCCATCTTGACCGCCAGCCCCTGTGGATGGGCGTTGGTGAGTAAAATCGTGCGCAGGCCGCATTGCTTTAACGCCGTGAGCAACGGCAGCGTATCGTCGCGCAGGCGCACCGTATGCCCCAGTTCGGTGGTCATGCGGTGAATATCCAAATCCAGCCGCTGGCTCCAGTAATCGAAACAGTACCAGTCAAGGGTATGCCGTACCGCCAGATACTCTTCCAGGATGAGCGCCCTGGCCTGTTCCAGGGTAATTCCCCGGCGCTGGCTAAGGCATGCGGGCACATGCTGTAGCCAGAAATGGTTGTCGAAAGCGAGATCCAGCAGGGTGCCATCCATATCCAGGATCACCGTATCCACATGGCGCCAATCGATAGCAGGTGACATAGCGTTATCTCCAGACGAATGCGACAGCTAGCGTAGCGCCTTTACCGCGGCATCCGGCATCGAGGGGTTAAAACAGCTTTCATAATAGCGCTGTATATCCTGGGCGCGGTGGCGGCTTTTACCCAGGCGGATAATCAGCAGGACGACGTTCACCAGCGCACTGACGATTACCACCAGCAGCAGCAGGGTAGTGCCGAGATAGCGCCAGACGGTAATGACATCCGGCTCGCTGTGCAGCGAGATATGGCGGGTGCCGTTGGCATCAACGCTAAGATTGGTAATGACGCCCTGCGCCCGGAATGGGGTATGCAATAGCATGGAGGAGAGATGCTGCAATCCGCGCCACTGATCCAGACCGCTGGAATTATATAACGAACTGGTCGGCAGCGGGTGATCGACCAATAATTTACCTTCGTCGCTTTGGATCAAAAATCCCCCGGGGGAGGGGCTATTGAGCGCATTGATCGCCAGACGGGTTTCACTGGTGAAAAACGAGGAAGTCGCGGTGGCAACCAGATTTTGCAGCGTTTCCGCGCTTACCGGCCGCAGCAGGACATTCACCCCTTTGAGCGCGCCGTTGCGCGCCCGTTTCACCAGCGTCGGCCAGTCGCGGGCGTTGGCCAGATTCACCAGCGCGGTTTTCAGCCGCAGGCAGGCGCCGTCCTCATGGCAAAGATCCTGGGTTTTCAACACAATATCCGCAAAGTCATCCAGCAGGATCATCCCCGATTTTTGGATCGCGCTCGCCAGCCCCGGATTGATTTTGGGATCATTGTCCAATTCGGGATGCAATTGGGTGTTGACGGTATTGAGCAATACCATGGCTTTATCCACCGCTTCCGACTCCGGCAGCGGCAGCGGTTCGGCGTTATTCCAATAAATACTGGCGCAGTCGAAAGGGATAAACGGGTCTTTCGCGCCGGACGTGAGGGTCGTATCCACATAGCACATGCCGGAACCCTGCGCGTGCAGCGTATCGCCGATGCGTAGCTGCGCGTTCTGCAGCGTATTGACATCCAGCGCCTGGATATCCTGCGCCCCTTTCAGCCACGCCATGCTGAGCGTCAGCGGCAACGTGAGCGGGACATAGGTCAGCAGCAGGCACAGTATCAACAAGGAACTGCCGAACAGCACGCCGTTTTTGCCCCAGCGCTGGAGCGGGAAGTGCACCATCTCGTCATGGAGGGACAGATATTTGCCCTGGCGCACCACCTGGCGGTTGACGTAGATATCAACGTTGGTTTTTTTACCCATGTCATGGTTGATAAACGGCAGCCAGTGGGCGGGGTAGGTTAAATCAATAATGCCCAGCGAGATCGTATTGATGCGGTTTTGATCGGACTCGCCGAACAGGCCCCAGCGCTTGGGGGTGCCGCGCAGGCAATGCACATCCTGCCGGGCTCGCTCGGATGGCCGCCGGAACAAACGCCAGCCGCCCCAAATAATCAGCAGCGCCGCGGTAGCCACCAGCCAGGGTACCGCCAGCACCGGGGCCAGCAGGCTCACGAACAGCAGCAGCAGGGACAAGCTCAAAATGGCGGCTTCACGTATCCCGGACGGGCGATTTACCGCATATTCCTGCACGGTTTCCTTACGGATATCGATCAGCTCGACCTGCTCGGTTTCCTGCTCGCGCATGGACGAATTCGGTACTACCTGGGGCGGGGTGCTGGCCGGCGGTGCGGCATACATATAATCCACCAGCGAGTGGCCGTTAAGCGCAATAACCAGCGGGATACTGGCGGTTTTTATCAGCTCGACGTGATTATCTTCCGCGATATATTGCTCCCATAACGGCGGCAGATGCACTTCGGTGCTATCAAGGTAATAACGCCATTTATGCGGGGCATCGGTGGCCAGGCCATAGCGGGTGATGGCATGGGTAACCGCGTAGACATTTTCGCTTTGCGTCGTCAGCGCCAGGAGTTCGAAGCCCTGAGTTGGCGGCGCGGCGAGCGGGGAGCTGAATTGCAAATGTTTATTAAGCTGGAAATATTGCTCCACCGCCTCGCGTTCCGCGGCGTTCATTTTGCGCGGCACCGGGTGAAGCGTCGGCAGGCGTTTAATAGAGGCGGGGATAAGGCGTTGGCGGTACAACCGGTAAGCGATGAACGCGATCGCGCAGGTTAACAGTACGGCCAATACAATTGCTATTGTGCTCATGCCATCCCCATCGACCTACGAACCCAAAAAATTACGATACATCAAGAAGATGCTACGTACCCGGCAACCGGCGTTTTGCCGCGGTCGTCATCACTCGCGCCATTTCGGACAAATGACGCGCGCATTGGTTTACTTGACCAGACCTGCAGGATAAGGCAAAACAATTATCCATGTTGAAATAGGGTAGCAATCCAAGCTCGTGTGATATATCGGTATTTTCCTATTTTAATCTTAATTCTTTTTTTTTCTTGCCTTGGGATAGCATTTGATTACGGTCTGCAGTGCAGATTCTCATTTATGTGCTATGCAATCAAGTTCATTAGTCTTCATCGCCATCTCGGCGGCGGCGTAGCGGCGGTATCATGGGATAATGGCAGCGGCGTTTGTTGCCTGAACCTGTTGTTTCTGCCAATAGGCGGTTATGCTGTTACGTGTATTTTGTCAGCCCCGGGACATCTATGGACAAGCACCTGCAAAAACCAAAAATACATAAAATCGAGACCGTCGCCCGTTCCCGACTGTTCAACGTTGAATCCGTCGATCTTGAATTCAGCAACGGGGCGCGGCGGATCTATGAAAGAATGCAGCCTTCGGATCGCGAAGCGGTGATGATTGTGCCGATCATCGACGAGCATTTAGTGTTAATCCGCGAATATGCCGTCGGTATCGAGGACTATGAGCTGGGTTTTCCCAAAGGCCTGATCGACCCCGGAGAAGATATCCTGGAAGCGGCGAATAGGGAATTAATGGAGGAGGTCGGCTTCGGCGCCCGGCGCATGGAAATTTTAACCAAGCTCACCATGGCGCCTTCCTACTTCTCCAGCAAAATGAATATCGTCGTGGCCCAGGATCTTTATCCGCAGCAGCGCCAGGGGGACGAACCGGAACCTCTGCCCCAGGTCCTCTGGCCCATCGCCACCATGATGGACTTACTCAATGAACCGGATTTCAGGGAAGCGCGCAATGTCAGCGCACTGTTCCTGGCCCATGCCTGGCTGATGCAAAAATAAAAAAAAGCGGATGTCCATGACATCCGCTTTTTGCGGGAGGAAAGGCTGGCTCAGAATAATTCGTGCGATTCGCCGTTATCCATCATCGTGGTGCCCACCTCATGAACCACCCTGTCTTTTGGCTGCGTACCATCGATAAAGTATTCTTCGCGGCTATTGCCGCTGCCATCGGATAGCTTGCCGCTGCTCTTGTCGATGCTCACGGTCACGATCCCCGGGGGCGGGGTGGTTTTTTGCTCCGGCAAGCCTTCCAGCGCCACCTTCATAAAATCGTCCCATGCCGGCTGGGCGCTCTTCGCCCCGCCTTCGCCGCCGGAAATCTGATCGGCGATGGCGCCGGATGCCGAGGCCCGTCCCAGATTGCGGCGATGGTCGTCGAAACCAATCCAGACCGAGGTGACGGTTTGCGGACCGTAACCGGAGAACCAGGCGTCTTTCGAGTCATTGGTGGTACCGGTTTTGCCGCCGATATCATGCCGCTTGAGATCTTTACCCGCCCGCCAGCCGGTGCCCATCCAGCCCGGTTCGCCGAAAATATTGCTGTTGAGCGCGTCGTGAATCAAAAACGCCAGCGGCGTGCTTATCACATGGGGCGCATACAGTTGGCCGCCATCCGCCGCCGCCTGGGCCGGGGAGACGGTTTCCAGGCGCGGCATCGGGACGCTGGCGTTATTGTCGGGCTGGCGCGATATGGCCACGTTTTCCATGCTGTCGTCGGACAACACGGCGGACTTATTGGTATCGCCGTAGATAACCGGCAAATTGCAGGTATCGCATACCACTTTCGGCTTGGCTTCGAACAGGGCATTACCCGCTTCGTCCTCGATTTTGGTAATCAGGTAGGGATCGACCAGGTAGCCGCCATTGGACAGCACCGCATAGCCGCGCACCAGTTGCAGCGGCGTAAATGACGCGGAGCCCAGCGCCAGCGATTCGGTATGCACGATATTCTGCGCGGGGAACCCGAAGCGCAGCAGATATTCGGCGGCGTAATCCACTCCCATGGCGCGCATGGCGCGTACCATCATCACGTTTTTCGACTGCCCCAGCCCCTGACGCAGGCGAATCGGCCCGTCATAGGTGGGCGGCGAGTTCTTGGGCCGCCAGTCGGAGCCGGCGCCCGCATCCCAGCGGGAAATCGGCACGTCGTTGAGGATGGTGGCCAGGGTGAGGCCCTTGTCCATGGCGGCGGTGTACAGGAAGGGTTTGATATTGGAACCCACCTGGCGCAGCGACTGGGTCACGCGGTTGAATTTGCTCTGATTGAAATCGAAGCCGCCCACCAGCGCTTTAACCGCGCCGTTGGCGGGATCGATGGATACCAGGGCGGAGTTGACGTCCGGCACCTGCGCCAGCCACCAGACGTCGTCCACCTTGCGCACCCAGATTTGCTGGCCGGGTTGCACGACATCGGTGACCTTCTTCGGCGACGGTCCTTGCAGCGTGTCGGTTTTAAATAACCGCGCCCAGCGCATGCCGGCCATGGGCAGGGAGACGTTGCTGCCGTCCGCCATGGCCGCGGTGGCGTGATCCGGGGCGGTTTCAATGACCACCGCCGGGAACAGCGGACCATATACCGGCAGCGTTTTCAGCGTATCGACGATATGTTTCTGGTCCCAGGCCATTTCGCCCACTTTCCACAGCACGTTGCTCGGGCCGCGGTAGCCATGGCGCATATCATAATCAATCACGTTGTTGCGTACGGCGTCCTGCGCCGCCAGCTGGAGCTTTTTGGTGATGGTTGTATAGACCTTGTAACCGTCGGTATAGGCGTTTTCCCCGTAGCGTTTCATCATGTCCTGGCGCACCATTTCAGACACATAGGGCGCCGAAAAACCAATCTGCGGGACATGATAGTTGGCTACCAGCTCGCTGTTGCGGGCCTGCTCGTACTGGTCGCGGGTGATGTAGTTTTCATCCAGCATCCGGGACAGGACGAAATTGCGCCGCGACAGCGCGCGATCGTGGGAAAACAGCGGATTGAAAGTGGACGGGGCTTTCGGCAGGCCGGCGATCACCGCCATCTCGCTTAGGGTGAGCTGGCCGACATCCTTACCGAAATAGACCTGCGCGGCCGCGCCGACGCCGTAGGCGCGGTAGCCGAGATAAATTTTGTTCAGGTACAGCTCGATAATTTCATCTTTCGTCAGCATCTGCTCGATACGAATCGCCAGGAAGGCTTCTTTGATCTTGCGGATCAAGGTGCGTTCCGGGCTGAGAAAGAAGTTGCGCGCCAACTGCTGCGTAATGGTGCTGGCCCCTTGGGAAGCATGGCCGGACATCAGCGCAATGGACGCGGCGCGCATGATGCCCACCGGGTCGACGCCATGATGCTCATAGAAGCGGCTGTCTTCCGTGGCCACGAACGCGTGGACCAGATCGGGCGGTATCTGGCCAAGTTTCAAGGGGATGCGGCGCTTCTCGCCGAACTGCGCTATCAGCTCGCCGTCCGCGCTAAAGACCTGCATCGGCGTCTGCAGCTTGATGTCTTTCAGGGTCGCGACGTCAGGCAGCTGCGGCTCGATGTATTTGTACATGCCAAATATCGAGGCGGCTCCCAGCACAATGCAACACACTGCAAAGATTAAAAAATATTTTACGACCTTCACCTGAGATTTCCCATTTCATGTCATTTGGGCAGTTTATAAACAACCGCGCGCTAGTATAAAGGGAAGCCTGCATGTTGGATACGTACTTTTAATCACGGACGATAGGGAGGTCGGCAAAAATGGCATTTCGCCCCTGGCAGGTGGGTTTAGCGATCGAAAACGGCGCCTTGCGCGCGCTGGCGCTGCAACGCAGACGTCACGGCTGGCAGCTTCGCCACTGGTGGCAATACGCGCTGCCCGGCGAGCCGCCAACCGACGAAGCGGGCCCGCCGGCCGGCCTGGCGCAGGTGCTTTCGGCCTGGCGCAGGCAGCTTCCCGGTGGTATTTCATTACGCGTTTGTTTACCGGCCCATCTGGTCACTCAACGGCGCATGGCGGCGCCGGACCGGCGCTTATGCGAGCCGGAGCGGGGCTGGTTTATCGCCGCGCACGCCCGGCGCCATTTCCCCTGCGGCAGTGAAAATCTGATGCTTGATTACCGGCGCGATCCCCACCGGCCGGATACGCTGGTGGTCACTGCCGCCAGGCAAAAAATCGTGGCGCAATGGTTATCCTGCCTGTCCGAGGCGGGGCTGACGCCGCAGGTCCTGGACATTTTGCCCTGCGCCCTGCGCTACATGGCCTGTGAGGCCGGGCTAGCCCGGGACCGGCTGCTGGTGCATGCTTCTCCCCGCGGCTGGTTTTGGGTTTCGCCGCCCGCGCATGCCCTGGAGTCCGGGTTTATCGCCGCGGACGAAGCGCCGGATTTCCCAACGGTGCGCCAGCTGATCGCCGGGCGCTGCCCGGGCATCGATGAAACGCAAACCGCGTTATATTTCAGCAGCGAAACGCGGCTGGCACCGCCGGATCATACCCTGGCGTGGTCGCCTTTTGCCGCCTTGTGGCAGGCGCATCCTCCCATGCCGGCATGGCCGGCGGCCTTTGTTTTCGCCGGCGGCCTGGCCGTGCGCCGAGGGGACGCGTGATGTATCAGGTCAATTTGCTGGCATGGCGGCGGCGACGTTCGCACCGGCGCGCAGCCATATTCATGCTCGCATTGGCGCTGGAACTGCTATTGGCCGGCGGCGTCGCGGGATTGCTGACGGCGCGCTGGCGTAACGAGCAGGCCGCTCTCGCCGCGCGGCTGGCCCAGCGGCAGCGGCAGGAACAGCAGGCGGCTGAAGAGCAGCGTTGGTTTTTACAGCGCAGGGAGCAGCATCAGCGGCTGGCGCGCACCCTGCGGGCGTATCGACGGGCCGCGGCCGATAACCGCCGTTATAGCCATCTGTTGGAACAGTTGCCGTCGCTTTTGCCGCCGGGGGTATGGCTCACCCGGCTGCGCCAGCGGGACGGGCAATTGCTCGTGAGCGGTTGCTGCGAGCGCCACGGGGATATCGGCTCGCTGAGCCGCCGGCTGTCGCGGCACCCGCTGTTTACCCAAATGCGCTGGCAGGAGATCGGGCAGGGGGAGAACGGCCATTTCCTGTTTCATTTTCAAGCGGCCTGGACGCCGCGGACGGCCGGGGGCCAGGCTGCGGATCAAGTTGAATAACGCCTGGGTGTGGCGCTGGCTGGCCCGTCCATGGTGGGTACTGGCGGCGGCCCAGGCAGCGGTCGTGACCCTGCCCATGGCGGCGATCCTGCGTCATGGGCAGGGCCAGGTGGCGCAGCTGCGCGGCGAAATCGAACGTAGTGAAAATGTGCTACGCCAGCACCGGCGGGCACAGGCCGCCTTCCCGGACGCCCAGCGCCTTGATGGGGATATTGCCCGGATGACCCGGCAATTAGCGGCCTACGACACATTGCGGCGGGACCCGGGCGCCCTTATCGCCGCCATCCGTCCCGGCGATGGCGGGAAAATAGCCTGGCATGCCGCGCCCGACGGTCAGCATCCCGCTCCATGCCATTGGTCGGTGGTGGTGGTCACGGATTACCGCGGTTTATGCCGGACGCTGCAAAATCTGGCCGCGCTGGGCGGCGGGCGGACGCTGCGCTCTTTGGACGTCACGCCCCGGGAGGGCCGCCTGCGGGTGGAATTCACCCTGGCCTTGACCGCGCAACAGGAAACGAACGGCAATGAATAACCGCCGGTTGATGATAGCCCTTTTCTGCGCGCTCACTTGGTTGGCGCCGGCCAGGGCACCCGGCGCCGTTTCGCGGGACCCGTTCCAGCCGGCCGCCGGCGGATCGGGGTCATCCCGGAAAATTAAAGGGAAGGTGGGCGACGGTGAGCGCTGGCAGTTGTGGACTACCGACGAGCGGGGGCGCTGGTGTCATCTCGACCCGGGGGCGGCCGACGGGACGCCGAACCCGCCGATGGCTGGCGCAGCCGGCGGCGCGGATGGGGAATCAGGCGCCGTTCGCCAATCAGGCGCCGTGGACAAGGATGATGCAGCAACGTACAAGGACGAATAGAAATGATGCAAGGTTATGCAACAATAATGGCCCTCTCCCTGGTTTTATGGCAATTCCCGGCCCATGCCGCCAGGCAGGCAACCCCTGACGTAAAACCGGTGACGCTGGTATTCGATGATGCGCCGGTACAGCAGGTGCTGCGGGCCCTGGCGGAGCACCAGCGCCTGAATCTGGTGGTGGCTCCCGGCATTAAGGGCAACATCAGCGTCAACCTCAATGACGTCCCCTGGCAACAGGCGGTGGACCTGATTGTGCGTACCGGCCGCCTGCACCTGGAACGCCAGGGGGACGTGATGATGGTCTTCGCCCGGGATCACGACGCGCGGACCTCGCTTGCGCAACAAGATGAAGCGCTGCCGCTATGCAACCGCCTGGTTACGCTCCAGCACGCCGACGCCGCCGAGGTGGCCAAAAATATCGCGGCCATGCGCAAAACCCTCATGTCGCCCCGTGGCAGCGTAATGTTGGATAAACGTACCAATTCCTTGGTGTTAAGGGATACCGAGGCGGCATTGTCCACGCTGGCCGGCTGGATAGATATTTGGGATTTGCCGCTGGAGCAAGTGCTGATAACCGCCCATATCGTCACCATCAGCCGGGATAACCTGCGGGAAATCGGCGTGGACTGGCGGCACGCCGCCGGCACTAAAAACCGCTCCGCCGCCCTGTCGATGGATTTGCCCCTGGACAAGCATTACGCCAGCATGGGGTTTCGGCTGGCGCGCCTGAGCGGCCGCCTGCTGGAGCTGGAGCTGACCGCCCTGGAGCAGGAAAACAAAGTGGATATTCTGGCCAGCCCGCGCCTGTACACCGCCCATCAGCAAACCGCCAGCATCAAACAGGGCACCGAAATACCTTATCAGGTATCGAATGGCAAAAATAAATCTCCCTCAGTGCAGTTCAAGGAGGCGGTGTTGAGCATGGAAGTGACGCCAAAAGTGCTGCGCAATGGCAAAGTCACCTTAAATTTACGTTTGAGCCAGAACGTGCCGGGCCGGGTACTCAAACAGGGTGAAAATGAGAGCGTTTCTATCGATATGGAGGAAATCAAGACCCAGGTGACCATCGCCGACGGTGAAACTATTGTTTTGGGTGGCATTTTCCAGCATCAAAAACATCAGACCAAGGACAAAGTGCCGGTTTTATCTGAAATTCCGGTGCTTGGACATCTGTTTAAACGGCAGCGTGCGAACTATAAACAGCGTGAATTGGTTATTTTTATTACACCGACCCGAATATCGGGGTAAACTCGACTCACTCAATTTGAGCAAAATTGCGGTTTTAGCAACAAATTATGCGTTTTTTTCGCGATCGATTTGACGCTGTGCCCGATTTCGCTTACAAGGGTAACCCATTGAGCATCGCTGTTTTTGCGTCACCTGTAATTACGATAGAGATGTCGGAATTCCTCCTTGCGGTGTGAGCATCGATTTAATCGGTTGCCAAACTACCCCGAGTGTTGAGATAATTTTTCGTCTGATTCTCGCACTATCGCTCATGAGGTTTCAGTTTAGGTCCCGCCGCTAATTTGATTGGCGGGGCGGGTTGTCATTAACGAATAATCTTAGTAATACCGAAAAACATGGCAGAGAAACGCAATATCTTTCTGGTTGGGCCTATGGGTGCCGGCAAAAGCACTATTGGGCGTCAGTTGGCTCAACAACTTAATATGGAGTTTTTCGATTCTGATCAAGAGATTGAGCGGCGCACCGGAGCCGATGTAGGCTGGGTATTCGACGTGGAAGGCGAAGACGGATTCCGCGATCGTGAAGAAAAGGTCATTAACGAGCTTACTGAAAAACAGGGTATCGTATTGGCTACAGGCGGTGGATCAGTAAAATCGCGTGAAACACGTAACCGCCTTTCTGCCCGTGGTGTGGTCGTTTATCTTGAAACCACCATTGAAAAACAGCTGGCCAGAACCCAGCGTGATAAAAAACGACCCTTGCTACAGGTTGAAGCCCCGCCGCGCGAAGTGCTGGAAGCGCTGGCCAGGGAACGCAATCCTTTGTATGAAGAAATTGCGGATGTTACCATTCGTACCGACGAACAAAGTGCTAAGGTTGTTGCCAACCAGATTATCAATATGCTGGAAAGCAACTGATTTAGTGTGTAACGAGATGCCGAAAAGGTCATTAAGCACCCCATGGAGAGGATTACCGTAACACTAGGGGAGCGCAGCTACCCGATCACGATCGCAGCCGGGTTATTCAACGACCCGGCTTCTTTCATGCCGCTTAAAAACGGCGATCATGTGATGGTGGTGACCAACGACACGTTGGCGCCGCTTTATCTGAATTCAATCCGGGCGGTTCTTGAACGCGCCGGAATAGTCGTCGATCACGTTATCCTGCCCGACGGTGAGCAATATAAATCACTGAGCGTGCTCGATCAGGTGTTCACGGCGCTGCTGAAAAAACCTCATGGCCGCGACACTACCCTTATCGCTCTTGGCGGCGGGGTAATCGGCGATATGACCGGTTTTGCCGCCGCCAGTTATCAGCGCGGCGTCCGTTTTATCCAGGTCCCTACTACGCTGCTCTCCCAGGTTGATTCTTCGGTCGGTGGTAAAACGGCGGTTAATCATCCCCTCGGTAAAAATATGATCGGCGCGTTTTATCAGCCGGCATCGGTGGTGATCGATCTCGACTGTCTTAGTACCTTGCCGCCGCGCGAATTATCCTCCGGACTGGCGGAAGTCATTAAAAACGGCATTATTTTAGACTATGCTTTTTTTATCTGGCTTGAAAAACACCTGGATGAAGTGCGTGCGCTGGACGCCGGCGCGCTGTCTTACTGCATCCGCCGCTGTTGTGAACTGAAAGCCGAGGTGGTTGCCGCCGATGAACGTGAAAATGGGCAGCGGGCTTTGCTGAATTTAGGCCATACTTACGGGCATGCCATTGAAACCCATATGGGTTACGGAAACTGGCTGCACGGTGAAGCGGTTTCGGCGGGCATCATGATGGCCATCCGCGCGGCGCATCGTTTAGGCCAGTTCCACGCCGATGACATACAGCGCGTTAACGCGTTGCTGATCCGCGCCGGCCTGCCGGTCACCGGACCGGAAGAAATGCAGCCGGAGGATTATCTGCCGCATATGATGCGTGACAAGAAAGTCATTTCCGGCCGGTTACGGCTAGTGCTGCCGCGGGGCCTGGGCCAGGCGGAAGTGCGCGCCGATGTATCAAATGATATCGTATTGGCATCTATCGCCGATTGCCAGGCTTGAGTCAGGGCCGTTGCCTTTGTCCCCATTGGGGACAAAGGGGATGAAATTGATTTATTCGCATTAACCCTTCCCGCGTCCCTGGACGTGTGGAAATATCTCTCGGTTGGAGAGTTCTAGATGGATGAGTTCAAGTCGGAAGACGAACTGAGACCCGATAGCAGCGATCGCCGCCCACCCCGTCAGCGGAAGGGCCCTTCAGTTCCCAAAGTGGCCATGTCCAAGCAACATCTGATGATTGGCATCGGTATTCTGGTATTGCTGCTGCTGGTCATTGCCATTGGCTCGGCGTTAAAAGCCCCAACCCAGTCCGATGCCAACCAGCAAAACCCTAATGTAGCTGAAAAGAGCATCGATCTGCCCGGCGCCGCCAACACGGCAAACAATAACGGCACGCCCGTGCCCGACGCCGCCAATCCCGACGTGAACAGCCCCGGCAGTACCGGCACCACCAACGGCGCCATCCCTGCTGGCACCGTCAATGGCAGCAACGGTACCGCCGCGCAGCCGCAAACCCTGAACGCGCCGCCGGTAGCCGCGACGCCGACCCAGGCCCCGCCGGTTACCGCGCCCGGAACCCAGCATCGTATCGATCTGCCGGGTAATATGGCCGATGCGTTATCCCAGCAAGGGGATAGGGTCAACGGCATGGCCCAGCAAATGAACAACGACCAGCCTGCGTCGACGCTGCCCACCGCGCCGGCTACGGTTGCACCGGCAGGCAAGGAACCGGCTCATAAGGCCGCCGCCGCCACCAGCCGTCCCGCGGCCGCCCATAAAGCGCCCAAGCCGGTTGAGAAGGCGCCCCGCGTTGTCAGCCCGGCGCCGGCCCGCACCGTCAAGGCCCCCGCGGCGCAGCAGGTTGCTCCTTCTACCCCGGCGGGTTCAGCCCAGCACACGATGGTGATCCCGCCGAGCCATCCGACGGCCGCTGCCCAGCATGCTCCGGCCCCCGCGGCGGCAACCCAGCATGCCCCGGTGCCCGCCGCCGCAGCCGGGTCGATTCAAAGCGCCCCGGCTGGTTATTACACCGTGCAGATAAGCAGCGCTTCGCAGGCCACTACGCTCAATGCCTATGCCAAAAAGCAGCAGCTGAGCCAGTACTGGGTATATGAAACCCGGCGCGACGGCAAACCTTGGTATGTCCTGGTGAGCGGCGTCTATCCGTCTTCGGCCCAGGCCAAAAGCGCGGTGGCCCAATTACCGGCCGATATCCAGGCTAAAAAGCCGTGGGCCAGGGAAATAGGGCAGGTCAAACAGGATCAGAATAAATAGTTCCTGAATTTAGCGCTGCTGTATGGGTCTAAACAGAGTACAATCCGCGGCTCTTGAGAGTGTGTGAGTAACAATCGACGGCATGAAGAAGAACCGCGCGTTTTTAAAATGGGCAGGCGGGAAATATCCGCTAATTGAAGATATCCGCCGCCATTTACCCGCGGGGGATTGCCTGATCGAACCCTTCGTCGGCGCGGGGTCGGTGTTTCTTAACACCGACTACGAGAAGTACATCCTTGCTGATATCAACAGCGATCTAATCAACCTCTATAATATTGTCAAAGAGCGTACCGTCGAGTTCATTGGCGACGCTCGTTTACTGTTTGATGAAGACGCCAACACTTCGCTGATTTACTATCAATTACGTAGTGAATTTAACCTTTGCACCGATGCTTATCGGCGCGCGATACTTTTTCTTTATCTCAATCGTCATTGTTATAACGGCCTGTGTCGTTATAACCTAAGCGGCGAGTTCAATGTGCCGTTCGGCCGCTATAAAAAACCGTATTTCCCGGAAAACGAGCTGCACTGGTTTGCTGAAAAATCGCAAAAAGCTATTTTTGTATGCGAGCATTACCAGCAGACGCTGGAAAAAGCCGCGCAGGGATCGGTGGTATATTGCGATCCGCCTTATGTGCCGTTGTCCACTACGGCAAATTTTATGGCTTATCATACCAACAGCTTCAATAACCTTGAGCAGCAAAACCTGGCGCGGATCGCCTATCGGCTGGCCAGCGAAGAGCAGGTTCCGGTGTTGATCTCAAACCACGATACCGTGCTGACCCGGGAATGGTATTGTGACGCGGCGCTGCACGTGGTGAAAGGCCGGCGCACTATCAGCCGCAATATCCTCGGGCGCAGCAAAGTGGATGAACTGCTGGCGTTATATTATTACGCGGACCAGCCCCGCGCCGCGGATAGCGCCGATAAACAAGCCATTGACTGACCATTAATGATTGGAGACGCGGATGAAAAAATTTTTAATCGCCCCATCCATCCTGTCGGCGGATTTCGCCCGCCTGGGTGAAGATACTGCCCGAGTATTGGCGGCCGGGGCCGATGTGGTGCATTTTGATGTGATGGATAATCACTATGTACCCAACCTCACGATGGGACCGATGGTGCTCAAGGCCCTGCGCAATTACGGCATTACCGCCCCTATCGATGTGCATTTGATGGTCAAGCCGGTCGATCGTATCATTCCCGATTTTGCCGCCGCCGGGGCCAGCTATATCACCTTTCATCCCGAAGGTTCGGAGCATGTGCACCGCTCGCTGCAACTGATAAAAGATCACGGTTGTAAAGCCGGTCTGGTGTTCAACCCCGCGACGCCCCTGAGCTACCTCGATTACGTCATGGATCAACTGGATGTCATTTTGCTGATGTCGGTGAATCCCGGTTTTGGCGGACAGTCGTTTATTCCCGGTACGCTGGATAAACTGCGCCAGGTGCGCCGGCTCATTGACGATAGCGGCCGCGATATTCGCCTGGAAGTGGACGGCGGGGTCAAAATCGATAATATCGGCGCCATCGGCGCGGCCGGGGCGGATATGTTCGTCGCAGGGTCGGCGATCTTCGGCCATTCCGATTATCAATCGATCATCGAGTCCATGCGCCGCGAGTTAACGGTGAGCAGCCTTGAACCGGGCAGCAGTCTTGAGCCGGGTAGCAGCCATGAGCCGGGTAGCAGCCATGAGCCGGGTAATAGCCATGAGTAATCTGGCGAAAATCCGCGGCCTGGCCTTCGACCTCGACGGCACCCTCACCGATACCGCCCCGGGCCTGAGCAGCGCCCTCGACCAGGCCCTGCAGGCGCAGGGGCTTGCCCCGGCGGGGCAGGCATTGGTCTCCACCTGGATCGGCAACGGCGCCGACAAACTGGTCGAGCGCGCCCTGATTTGGGCGGGCGCCCAGCCTGAAGCGGCGTTATGTCGCGAAACCCGGGTGCTGTTCGACCAGTTTTATGCCCGCACCGTGGAGCAGGGCAGCCGGCTGTTCCCGCAGGTGAAAGAGACCCTGGCCCTGTTGGCCGCCCAAGGCTGGCCCATGGCGGTTGTCACCAACAAGCCTACGCCGTTTGTGGCCCCCTTGCTGGCTTCGCTGGGCATCGACAGCTATTTCTCGCTGATTATCGGCGGCGATGACGTGGCGGCGAAAAAACCCCATCCGGCGCCCATCTATCTGGTGCTGGGCAAGCTGGGACTGTATGTGGACGAACTGCTGTTTGTCGGTGATTCACGCAACGACATCGTGGCGGCCAAGGCGGCCGGCTGTCCTTGCGTCGGCATGACCTATGGTTACAACTACGGCGAAGCGATCACCCTGAGCCATCCGGATTACATCCTGGATCGTTTTGCCGATCTTCTGCCCATTCTTGGGTTGTCATCTTTAGATAATCAGGAAGCGTAAAATGAGTAAGCCCATAGTATTTAGCGGCGCGCAGCCGTCAGGCGAACTGACCATCGGCAACTATATGGGTGCGCTGCGTCAGTGGGTAAATATGCAAGACGAGTACGACTGTATTTACTGCATTGTCGACCTGCATGCCATTACCGCGCGGCAAGATGCGCAGAAATTACGCCACGCCACGCTGGATCTGCTGGCGTTGTATCTGGCCTGCGGCATCGACCCGAATAAAAGCACCATTTTTGTCCAGTCCCACGTGCCGCAGCATACGCAACTGAGCTGGCTGCTGAACTGCTATACCTATTTCGGCGAGCTGAGCCGCATGACGCAGTTCAAGGATAAATCCGCCCGTTATGCCGACAATATCAACGCCGGGCTGTTTGATTACCCGGTGCTGATGGCGGCGGATATTCTGCTCTATCAGAGTAACCAGGTGCCGGTGGGCGAGGACCAGAAACAGCATCTGGAGCTGAGCCGCGATATCGCCCAGCGTTTTAATGCGCTTTACGGCGATATTTTTACCCAGCCCGAACCCTTTATCCCCAAATCCGGCGCACGCGTGATGTCCCTGCTGGACCCGACCAAAAAAATGTCCAAGTCCGATGACAACCGCAATAATGTGATCACGCTGCTTGAAGACCCGAAATCGGTGGTGAAAAAACTCAAGCGCGCCATGACCGACTCCGACGAGCCGCCGGTGGTGCGTTACGATCCCAAGGCCAAACCGGGCGTGTCGAACCTGCTGGATATTCTCAGCGGCGTCACCGGTAAACCCATCGCCGAACTGGAGCGGGAGTTTGACGGTAAAATGTACGGCCACCTCAAAGGCGCGGTGGCGGACGCCGTATCCGGCATGTTGATCGACTTGCAGGAACGTTTTCACCATTATCGCGCCAACGATGACCTGCTCAACCAGATTATGCGCGACGGCGCGGCTAAAGCCAGCGCGCGCGCGCAGCAAACGCTGGATAAGGTTTACCAGGCCGTGGGTTTCGTACCCCGTCCGTAAGGCGATTTTTCCCGCCGGGCCGGTTGGTCCGTCCCGGCGCCGGTGTCCCACCTCAATCCGGCTATCAATTGCGCTATTCGTCGCCCCATCAATCGTCCTCTTCGACCCGCCGGCGAATATGCCGGCGGGCGGCGCTTTTCATGTAAATTGGCCGCCGGGTGCGCTAAGCTTTGCTTAATAACCGTCCCTCCCCGCCGCGTAATGAGGTGAACCGTGTCAAAGCCGTCGCTGCAAATAATCAATAATGTCCGATTGCCCCAGCGTGAAGGTCTATGGCTGATAGAAATAGATCGGGAGCGCATAGGGCGAATACGCGCCGCGCAAGCGCGGCCGGATACCTCCCCGGACGTGCTGGATGCTCAGGGCGGACTGGCGATACCGCCGTTTGTCGAACCGCATATCCATTTGGATACCACGCAAACCGCCGGCGATCCGCATTGGAACCAGTCCGGCACCCTGTTCGAGGGAATAGAACGTTGGGCGGAACGTAAGGCGCTGCTGTCCCATGAGGATGTTAAACAGCGCGCCTGGCAGACGCTGAAATGGCAAATCGCCAACGGCATTCAGCATGTGCGCAGTCATGTGGACGTATCCGACCCCACCCTGACGGCGCTCAAGGCCATGCTGGAGATTAAGGCGGAGGTGGCGCCATGGGTGGATTTGCAACTGGTGGCCTTCCCGCAGGAAGGTATTTTGTCATATCCGCAGGGCGAAGCCCTGTTGGAGGAGGCGCTGCGTTTGGGCGCCGATGTGGTGGGCGCCATCCCGCATTTTGAATTTACCCGCGAGTATGGGGTAGAGTCGCTGCACAAAGCCTTTGGCCTGGCGCAGAAATACGATCGCCTGGTGGATGTGCACTGCGATGAGATCGACGATGAGCAGTCGCGTTTTGTGGAAACCGTCGCGGCGCTGGCGCACCGCGACGGCATGGGCGCGCGGGTCACCGCCAGCCACACCACCGCGATGCACTCCTACAACGGCGCCTATACCGCGCGCCTGTTCCGGCTGCTGAAATTATCCGGCATCAATTTCGTGGCCAATCCCCTGGTGAATATCCATTTGCAGGGCCGCTTCGACGATTATCCCAAGCGCCGGGGAGTGACGCGGGTCAAGGAACTGATGGCGGCGGGCATCAACGTCTGCTTTGGCCATGACGATGTGTTTGACCCCTGGTATCCGCTGGGTACCGGCAATATGTTGCAAGTTCTGCACATGGGGCTGCACGTTTGCCAGCTAATGGGCTATGAGCAAATCAACCAGGGCCTGGATCTGATTACGGTCAACAGCGCCAAAACCCTGCATTTGACCGACTATGGTATCGCGTCGGGCAACAGCGCCAACGTGGTGATCCTGCCGGCGGAAAATGGTTTTGACGCCGTACGGCGGCAGACCCCGCCGCGCTACGTTATCCGTCGGGGACGGATAATTGCCGAAACGCGGCCCGCGCAAACCACGCTGTTTCTGGATACAGCGGAAAACGTCGATTTTAAACGCTAAGGATTCACCTCGTTTAGCTGCTGCTTGATGGTATCGCCTATGGTTTTCACCGCCGCCTCGATGTCATCGGTAAGCTGGATGGCAAAACTCAGGCGCAGGCAGTGGCGATATTTGCCGGAGGCGGAAAATACCGGGCCAACGGCAATCTGGATCGACAGTTTTTCCAAGTGGCGGTTGAGGCGCAGGGAATCGAAATGCGCGGGCAATTCTATCCACATCAAAAATCCCCCCTGCGGCCGGCTGACCCGCGTTTGCGGCGGGAAATACGCCTTGACCCAGTTGGTCATAATGTCGCAGTTGAGCTGATAGCGGGCGCGCATGCGCCGCAGATGCTTGAGGTAATATCCGCCCCGGACAAATTCGGCTACCGCCAGCTGGGGTTGCAGGGCAGTGGCGCCGGTGCCGATGTACTTCATATGAATCACTTTTTCCATGTAGCGACCGGGAACAATCCAGCCGACCCGCAGCCCCGGCGCCAGGGTTTTGGAAAATGAACTGCACAACAGCACCCGTCCGTCTTCGTCGAAGGATTTTATCGTATGCGGGCGGGGATAGCGGTAGGCGAGATCGCCATAAACATCATCTTCGATAATCGGCGTATCGTAGCGCTGCGCCAGGCATAGCAGCGCCTGCTTGTGGGTATCGGGCATAATATAACCCAGCGGATTATTACAGTTCGGCGTGACCTGGATGGCCTTGATCGGCCATTGTTCCAGCGCCAGCTCCAACGCTTCCAGGCTAATGCCGGTTACCGGATCGGTGGGGATTTCCAACGCTTTGATGCCAAAGGCCTTCAGGGTTTGCGTGACGCCGTGGAAACTGGGCGAGTCCACCGCCACGATATCCCCTGCCTGGCACAAGGCATGGATGGCAATCGACAACGCTTCATGGCAACCGGTGGTGATCATGATATCTTCCGGCAACAGCAGGCTGCCGCTGTCCACCAGCAGGCGGGCAATCTGCTCGCGCAACGTCGGGGCGCCGGCGATATCGCCATAGTTCATACCGCGCAAATCGGAATGCAGGGCGGAGCGGCTGAGCAGTTTCATCAGCGGCCTGAGGGTTGGGGAAGTAATATCCGGCATACCAGGACCCAGATGCACCATCCCGTCATTCGGGTCCGATCGCAGCAGCTTAAGCACCAGATCCCACTGGGAAATCTCCACCGGCCGCTGGGCCGGGCGGCACATGGCGGGCAGGGCGGCCAGCTCATGCTTTTGGCTGACAAAATAGCCGGACTTGGGCCGCGCCTCGATCAACCGCCGATCTTCCAATACCCGGTACGCCTGCTGCACGGTGCTGATGCTCACCGCATGTTCCAGGCTCAGCGCCCGTACCGACGGCAACCGCTGCCCGCAGGTATATAACCCTTGTTCAATACGTTCGCCGATGATACCGGCCAGATTATCGTAACGCGTCATGGCAGCCTCATACAGATTGTTTTTTTATGGCATCGAGCAATACAGATCGGATGAAATCATAGCATGACAGCGCGGGTTTTCTCTTTTTGTATGGTAAAAAAAATTAATTTCTGAATCTGTACGGTCTGCGGCGGCTACTGCATGCTAGTTACTCCACCGGACATCGAGGAGCAACTATGAGAAACCCGCCAAATGTGAACCGATCTATTGCCGCGCAGTGCGATCCGCGCCAAACAATCGCGGGCGACCACCCCTTTGGGAAGGAGCACTCGGTCACGCATTACCTGGCCAGGCAATACCTGGCGCTGAAAAGCTGGTATGAGCGCCGGCGCAACCGCCGCATCCTGCTGGCGCTGAGCGACGATCAGCTAAAGGATATCGGCATCTCCCGCAGCGACGTGTTGGATTATGACGATAAATCTTAATGCCTGTCGCCGGGCGACGGCCGTATCATCCGCCGCCCGGCGCCCCCTATTTCCGGCGCCCGCCTTTTCCCCGCGGACGTCGGGCGTCGAGTTTTCCGCACGATGGCCCCATAGGGATTGAATACCCCATGAACCTTGCCGAGTTAACCGCCTTGTTGCTTTATGCTTTTGTCACCTCCATTACTCCCGGGCCAAATAACGCCATGTTGGCCAGTTCCGGCGTAAATTTCGGGTTTGTACCGTGCCGCATATTTTGGGGGTCAGCTGCGGCCTTTGCCTGATGATCCTGGCGATCGGCCTGGGTCTGGCGGGGATATTCCAGCACTTTCCCCTGCTGTTTCCCCTGGTGAAAACCGCCGGCGCCTGCTATCTGATTTATCTGGCCTGGCGGATCGCCAATACGGCGCCGGCGTCAGGGACAACCGGCCGCGCCATTGCCCCGTTGGGCTACTGGGGCGCGGTATTGTTCCAATGGTTGAATCCCAAAACCTGGCTGATGGCCATTGGCGCCGTCACCGCCTATGCCCCCGAACGGCATCATTTCGGGGACCATTATTTCGGGGACATCGTGCCGATCGCGCTGGTATTTACCCTGATTAATGCCCCCTGCGTCAGCGCCTGGGCGGCCTTCGGCAGTTTGCTGAAAAGCAAACTTGGCCATGCCGGCCGGCTGCGCCTGTTTAACCGTCTTATGGCCGTGGCGTTGGTGTTGTCGCTTTATCCGGTACTGATCCGCTAGCGGCATGGCCGTGCAGCCGGTGGCGGGTGACAAAACCCAACAACAGGCACAGGACAAACACGGCCAAATACAGCGCATTCGACGTGGTCAGGGCGGCTTTCACGCCGTGGTTGGCCACGATGGGTCCGGTGACCACAAACGTCAGCATGGTGCCGATGGTGCCGCAGGTGAGGATAAAATTAACCAGCTTCGGCGACGTAACCCGGGTCTGTTGTGAACCCAGGGTGATGAGGGTGGTATAAATGGCGCTGGAAATAAACCCGAGCCCGAATAAATAGTAGTGCAGGTGTTCGGGCCGCTCGGCGGCGATAAATAAATACATCATGACGGCGGACAGGCCGGCGAGCAGCGTAACGATGCGTTGCAGATCCGCAAAGCGCAGCAGGGCGCTGAATACCCACATGCCGATCATATAGGCCGTCCAGAAATTACCCACCAGGCCGCCGGCCTCTTCAATGCCCATCCCGAAGTTGCGGGTGGCGTATTCCGGCACCCAGGAAATAAACCCCAATTGCCCGAGGATATAGCACAGGGCGGCGGCCGAAAGCAGCAGGACGCCGACGCCCCATTTCTCTTTTACCGGTGCCGACACGGGCTGGCCCGCGGCGGCCTGGCCGCGTTTGCCCAGCATCGGGAAATCCGACAGCAGCGTCAGCACGAAAATCGCCACATAGACCACGCCGATACAGGCATAAACCCAGTACCAGGCGATATGGCGCGCCAGCAGCACGCCCGCCAGCATGGGAAACAATGCGCCGGCCATGCTGAAAAAAGAATCGGTAAACAGCAACCGCGAACCCCGTTGCCGGCCTGCGTAAAGATAGGTTATCAAATAGGTGCCGATGGACATGGTGATACCGCTCACCACGCCCAGGACAAACATCGACAGCGAAAAAACCGTCAGGTTATGCCCGCTCATTAATCCCAGCACGGCCAGCACCATCAGCACAAAACCAAATATCAGCTGCCGTTTCAGGGGAATAATTTCCATTAACCAGGCATTAAGGAAAATAGCCATTAAAATGCCGGAATTTAAAAAGGTGAAGGTAGTGCTCATTGCGGAAACGGGAACGTGAAAATATTCGGCGATATTACCTAATACCACGCCGGTGACAATCACCAGGGCGCCGGTCAATCCATAGGAAAAAAAACTAATCCACGTTAGCCGCAGACGATTATGGTTATTCATGATAAGCCTGTTTAAATGAATCCTGTGACCGGCGTAGCGCCAGCCAGCGTAACGGTTGCTTTACTGTTGCCGATAAGTGACAAATACTATCATGGCAATTTATACGATGGGTATAAAAGTCGCCCGCAAGGGATATTTCGGCGAAATATGCAACATCGGTTCGGTAAACCCGTTTTTCGGCCCCGGGAAAGCGGTAATCCCGGCCCCGTTATAAAGCTGTTACGTAAAAAAAGGTAAATGGGTAGCGTTACTGCGGTCCGCTCTTTAGAATCAAAGCCCTTCCTATTGCCCAAGTATTAACAAGGAACCCTCATGTTGAAACGAAACCTGGCCACCGCCGCACTCTTTTTTTCCCTGGCGGTCATATCTTCCCCAGTCCTTGCCGCACAGCAAGATGCCCACGTGCTGCTGACCACTTCCGCGGGTAACATCGAACTGGAACTGGATAATCAAAAAGCGCCAGTAGCGGTTAAGAACTTCGTCGACTATATCAACAGCGGTTTTTACAACAACACCATTTTTCACCGCGTGATCCCGGGCTTTATGGTGCAAGGCGGCGGCTTTGACCAGGACCTGACGCAAAAACCCACCCAGCCGCCGATAAAAAATGAAGCGAACAACGGTCTGCGCAATTTACGCGGCACCGTCGCCATGGCGCGCACCGACCAAGTCGACAGCGCCACCAGCCAGTTCTTTATCAACGTTGCCGATAATGCTTTCCTCGATCATGGGCAACGGGATTTCGGGTATGCGGTATTCGGCAAAGTCATCAAGGGCATGGATGTTGCCGATAAAATTGCCCAGGTGCCCACCAAAAACGTCGGGCCTTACCAGAATGTCCCGGTGAAACCGGTCGTTATCCTGTCGGCGAAAGTTTTACCGTAGCGCTCTTTCGCCACCTGTAGCGGGAAAGGCCGCCCCGGCCTTTCCCACGCTTTTTTCCGTGCCTGTCTCCGCCCCCTTTCCCGTTCATATCGCTGCGCTCCCGGCGAACCTGCCAATGCTGGTTATACTTTATTGATTGGCTACGCTCGTTTCATTACGCCGGTGCTCCGGCGGGTCGCAAATAAGGAATGCCTTATGAAAAAAATGACTGACAAACAAAAAACGCGGTTGTTTCAACAGCGGCGCAATGAAAATTTCCAGGCCAGCAACCGCCTGGAAGGCTTTGATACCGAACTGGTAACCCTGTCGGCGGAAGAGGCCTTGCAGCGCATCAGCGAACTCAGGAGCCATTATGAACGATAAATTCGGCGATGGGCGCGATCCCTATTTTTACCCCGGTATCCAGGTGCTGCGCAACAAGCTCGATATCCATGAATCCGCGGGCCTGCGCGAGGCCGAGCTTGCCCTGACGCCGCTGCGGGCAGCCACCGTGGAACTGGGCGCGCCCAATATGGGATTGCCGTGGTTATGCGCCATCCACCGGACGCTGTTCCAGGATATTTATGAATGGGCTGGACAATTGCGCACCGTGGATATCTACCAAAATGAAACCCGCTATTGCCACTTCTCCTATTTGGAAAAAGAGGGCAATGCGGTGATGCAGCGCTTGGAGGATGAAGACTATTTGCGCGGTCTTGCCCTGGATGAAATCTGTCCCCGCCTCGGTCATTATTATGCGGACATCAATATGTTGCATCCGTTTCGGGAAGGCAATGGGCGGGCTCAGAGGATCTTTTTTGAACAGCTGATCATCCATGCGGGTTTTGATGCCCGCTGGGAACCCATCGAACGGGAAGAGTGGATTAACGCCAACGAGGCCGGCGCATTCGGCGATTCGGCCCCGCTGGCGGCTATTTTTGCCCGGGTGGTCAGCGAACCGGGGGAACAGCCATAACGCCGGATCAACACCGCTGTCAGGCGGGGTTGAGTTCGATGTTATCGACGCGATCCGGATAGAAGGCCATATAATCCTTGATGGCGGCGACGGACTCATAAGGTTTTTCATAGCTCCATATGGCGTTCACCGACTGCGGTCCGCCCGCGGTAATGCTGTAATAAGAGCATTCTCCCTTGTAGGGGCAATAGGTGCTGTGGCCGGTCTTTTCCAGCAGCGACCAAGCGATATCTCCGCGCGGGATATAGTGAACCGGCGGATAATCAGCTTCGCGCAGGGTTAGCGCCGCGCGGGTATCGGCTACGATCTGGCCCGCGACGGACACGACGATATGCCCGGGGTAAGCTTCGAGGGTAATGGGGTGATCGGGGCCGGGAATTTTTACAGGCTTAGCGGTCATGATGGCGGTTCCTCTCTGGATTAGCGGATTATTGCCCGTTTTTTTAGCCTACGCGTTTGCCCGCCGGATGCGTTACCCGGCGTGCCTTCCGGCTATCCGCTATCGGCGCCTCGATCAGGCCGGCGGCGTAGCCGGCGCGCGCACTTCGCGGCGCTGCTGCTGCCACATGGCCGCATACCGGCCGTCCGCCGCCAGCAGCGCCTGGTGGCGTCCGCGCTCGACAATGACGCCCGCTTCCAGCACGATGATTTCATCGGCATCAATGATCGTCGACAGGCGATGGGCGATAATCAAAGTGGTGTGGTTGCGGCTCACTTCACGCATCTGGGCCTGGATTTCCCGTTCGGTATGGGTATCCAGGGCGCTGGTCGCTTCGTCGAAGATCAATATCTCCGGGTCTTTGAGCACCGTGCGGGCAATGGCCACCCGCTGCTTTTCGCCCCCGGACAGCTTCAGCCCCCGTTCACCCACCCGCGTATCATATCCATCCGGCAGGCCGGTAATAAAATCATGGATATATGCCATTTT
Source organism: Sodalis sp. RH21 (assembly GCF_047324175.1). Lineage (NCBI taxonomy): Bacteria > Pseudomonadati > Pseudomonadota > Gammaproteobacteria > Enterobacterales > Bruguierivoracaceae > Sodalis > Sodalis sp. RH21. Next base: position 214,976 of record NZ_CP178732.1, read on the forward strand.
GGCTGCCCGCTCGATCTCTTCGTGGGTGGCGCCGGTATTGCCATAACCAATGTTGTAACGCAGCGTGTCGTTAAACAGTACCGTATCCTGCGGGACGATGCCGATGGCCTGGTGCAGGCTTGCCTGGGTCACGTCGCGGATATCCTGCCCGTCCAGGCATATCGCCCCAGCGGTCACATCGTAAAAGCGGAACAGCAGCCTGGCGAGGGTGGATTTGCCCGCCCCCGACGTCCCGACGATGGCGACGGTTTTACCGGCCGGAATGGTGAAACTGACCTGGTCCAGGATCGGGCGCCGCGCGTCGTAACCAAAGCTGACCCCGGAAAACACCACCTCTCCCCGGGTTAACCGCAGGGCCGCGGCGCCGGGGCGGTCTTCGATTTCCCGTTTTAACGACAGCAGGTCGAACATGTTATCCATATCAATAAGCGCCTGGCGTATCTCCGAGTAGATAAAACCGAAGAAATTCAGCGGTTGATACAGCTGTAACAAATAGGCGTTCACCAGCACGAAATCCCCCAGCGTCATATGCCCTTGCGCCATCCCCCGCGCCGCCATGGCCATCATCACCACCAGACCGACGGAAATAATGACCGTCTGGCCGATACTGAGCAGCGTGAAGCTGATCTGGTTTCTGATCGCCGCGTACTCGTAATGCCGCCGCGACATATCAAAGCGCCGCGCCTCGAACTCCTCGTTGCCGAAATATTTAACGGTCTCGTAATTGAGCAGGCTGTCGAGGGACTTATTATTGGCATCGGCGTTAGCCTGGTTTAATTCGCGCCGAAAACGCGTGCGCCACCCCACCGCGGTAATGGTAAACAGAAGATAGGCGCCGACGGTGGTTAATACGGCCACCGCGAACCAGATATTCAGCAGCCGCCACAAAATAACGGTCACCAGACTGATTTCAAACAGGATCGGCAGGATGGAAAACAGTACGCGGGAAAGTACGGTCGACACCGCCTGGGTTCCACGCTCTATCGACAACGATAGTCCGCCGGTCTGGCGCTCCAGATGAAAGCGCAAGCTCAGGTTATGCAGTTGCCGGAATACCCTCAGTCCCAGCAGCCTGGTGGCGTTTTGGCTTACATGCACGAACATGACGTTGCGCAGCTCTTCAAAGACGGATGCGCTGACGCGGGCCAGCCCATAGCTGGCAATCAGGCCCAGGGGAATGGCCAGCAGCCTGGCGTTTTCGCCATTAAGGTTATCGATAATGGCTTTGTAGGCCAGCGGCACCAGGGAAGTGCTGATCTTGGCCACCACCATGAACAGCAGCGCGGCGATCAGGTAATAACGTAACTTCGGCTCCGTCCTGGGCCAAAGATAGGGAGTAAGTATTTTCAAATGGCGAAAACGGTACATAGGCTTATTTTATCTGTCCCAAAGAGATTGGCTCAATTAGAGTAAGCCATTATGGCCTGGGTCGCGCGGGGCAGGTAAGCGTTGCGCAGGCGGGCATAGCGAAATATCACACACCCTTAAGCGGCATGTCCAGGCAAAGCATCTCCCATCCCCGCCGCCTGACCGTTATACTGGGCGGTGCCTTATCCCTGGCGCACGACGCGGCGGAAACGCCACCAGACGCATAATATTTAAATATCAATCCATTAGGCTGTCCATGCTGCTGATTATCGATAATTACGATTCATTTACCTACAACCTTTATCAGTATTTTAGCGAGCTTGGCGCGCAGGTAGAGGTATGGCGGCATGATAAATTGGAGCTTGCCGATATTGAGCGTTTGGCTCCCGATCGCCTGGTGATCTCCCCCGGCCCGGGCACACCTGACGATGCCGGCATCTCCCTGGCGGCTATCCGGCATTTCGCCGGCAAGGTACCGATTCTCGGCGTCTGCCTGGGACACCAGGCCATTGCCCAGGCCTTCGGCGCCCGCATCGAGCGCGCCCGGCAGGTCATGCATGGCAAAACATCCGCCATTACCCACGACGGGCGGGGCGTATTCGCCGGTCTGGCCGCGCCCCTGACGGTGACCCGTTATCATTCGCTCCTGGTCGCCGCGGACAGCCTGCCGCCATGCCTTGAGGCGACCGCCTGGAGCATGCGCGCGGGGGAGCGGGATGAAATCATGGGCATCCGCCATCGGACCTTACCGCTCGAAGGTGTACAGTTTCATCCTGAAAGTATTCTCAGCCAACAGGGCCATCAGCTGCTGGAAAACTTTCTCCGCCAGTCTTTTTCCGGCGCCGGCGTTGTGAGAAGCTGAAAAACCATCGTCAGGCGAGGACCGGCGGCCAGAATATTTTTTTACCATTGAACAGCGATAAAAGATTGCATCGAACTGATTTTTTATTCATATTTTATGACTATAATTTCAGTTATCCTTTTGCTACGGACCGAGTAAACAGCTTATGAAAAAAGATGATAGCGCAGTAACGCGGGCAACCTTCGATCGGGTTATTTTGCCGGTTTATGCACCGGCGCAGTTTATTCCGGTCAAAGGAAAAGGCAGCCGGGTGTGGGATCAGGACGGCAAAGAATATGTGGATTTCTCCGGCGGTATCGCGGTTACCGCGCTGGGGCATTGCCATCCGGCGCTGGTGGCGGCGCTGAAACAGCAGGGCGAAACCCTGTGGCACACCAGCAATGTCTTTACCAACGAACCGTCCCTGCGCCTGGCCAGCAAGCTGATCGACGCCACCTTTGCCGACCGGGTGTTTTTCGCCAATTCAGGCGGCGAAGCCAACGAAGCGGCGTTTAAATTGGCCCGCCATTATGCCATCACCCGCCACAGTCCCTACAAAACCAAAATCATTGCTTTCCATAACGCTTTCCATGGCCGCACGCTGTTTACCGTTTCGGTGGGCGGGCAGCCTAAATATTCCGATGGGTTCGGCCCAAAACCGGCCGATATCATCCATGTGCCGTTCAATGACCTGGCTGCGGTAAAAGCGGTTATGGACGATCATACCTGCGCCATCGTGGTAGAACCCATTCAGGGGGAGGGCGGCATCATGCCGGCCACGCCGGAATTCCTGCAAGGCCTGCGCGATCTGTGCGACCAATACCAGGCGCTGCTGGTGATGGATGAAGTACAGTGCGGCATGGGCCGTACCGGCCAGCTGTTTACCTATATGCATTACGGCGTATCGCCGGATATCCTGACCACCGCCAAAGCGCTGGGCGGCGGTTTCCCGATCAGCGCCATGCTGACCACCGAAGATATCGCCTCGGTGATGGCGGTGGGCACCCACGGCACCACTTACGGCGGCAACCCGCTGGCCTGCGCGGTGGCGGAGGCGGCCCTGGATGTGATTAATACGCCAGAGGTGCTGGCGGGCATCAACGAGCGGCACGATCGGTTTATCCGTGCGCTGGAGGCGATAAACGACAAATATCATTTGTTTGCGGAAGTCCGCGGCATGGGGCTGCTATTGGGCGCGGTATTGCAGCCGCAGTTCCACGGCCGCGCGCGGGAATTCCTGCATGCCAGCGCCGCCCAGGGCCTGATGATCCTGGTGGCCGGTCCGGACGTGGTGCGGTTTGCGCCATCGCTGGTAGTGGAGTTCGAGGATATCGAGCTGGGCATGGCGCGGTTTGAAAAAGCGGTGGCCCAGGTGCTTGGCGCCGACGCCTGATAACCCGCCCGGGACTAGCCCCGGGGTTCGCTTAACCGGCGCGCCAGCCAGCGGCCGTGCTGCGGCCGCTGGCGCCAGGCCACCGAGGAAATGGTATGCATCACGCCCAAATGGAACAAAATACGCTGTAAATGGCGCTCCATCAGGGTGGTCGAGTGGGTCTGGGTCTCGGCGGCGGCTTCCGCTACCGGGCTTTCACCGCTCGGCCCGTCGTATTCAAGCCGCTGCTGGCAGCGCTGCAGGGCCACTTCGCAGGCCGCCAGGTATTTCTGGGCCAGCGCCGGCGTCAGCATATAATGATCCCGCGCCAGGATGGTCATGGCGTTGATGTGTTCAACGATAAACTGGCTGTGCGTCACCCATAAACGCATATCGGACAGGTAGCGGGAGTTGAAAGCCGGCTCCCGCATCGCCTGGCTGAGCGAGGTAAACAGCGCGTTATGGCCCTGGTTGACCCGCATGCGCGCATAGGCCAGCGCCGCCGGTTCCGCCACCGGCTGCAACAGCAGGCGCAGCGCTTCCTGATCCCGCTCCAGCGCCAGATGCGCATTTTTACGCAACAGCCCGCTCTGCCACTGCGGCCACAGCCACAACATGCCGCCAAACGCCAGCATACAGCCAAGCAGCGTGTCCACCAGCCGCGGCACCAGGAAATGCGCGCCGTTAAGCGACAGCAGTTGCAGCGTATAGACGGCGGTCACGGTCATGCCAGTCATCGCCAGGCCATAGTTTTTGCGCAGCACCAGATAGGCCGCCAGGGTCAGGACCAGCATGCACAGCAAGATCGTACCGTCGCCCAGTTCCAGCCGCAGGGTGCCGGCGGCGATAAACAACCCCGCCAGCGTCCCCAGCGCCCGGTGCTGGATGCGGACCCGGGTGGCGTTATAACCGTTCTGGCTGACGAACATCACCGTCATTAAAATCCAGTACGGTTTGGGCAGGTTAAACATCAATCCGAAACTGCTGCCGATCGCCAGTATCACCCCTAAACGGGCGGCGTTGCGCAGGGCCATGGACTTCAGGGAACAGTAGCTTATCAGCGCGTGCCAGAACGAAAGCCGCTGCTGATTGTCGGCCATCACGTCGCGGCGGTATAGGGGACGCTGGGTGCGCAGCAGGCGCGCGATGCGGCTGAAGTGATAATAACAAAAATGGCCGACTGGATTGTCGGGGTTGCGTTCGGCGATTTTTTCCAGCGCCGAGAGTGCGCTGGCCATGGTAAAGCGCCCCGGCGGCCGGTGGTACAGGATATCGTCGGCCAGCACCCGCAGCCGCGCCGCAATCACCCGCGCGTTATAGCGGATGACCGCCTCCGCGTGGCTTTGTTCCACCAGCTTTTGCACTTCGTCGGGCTGATGCAGGCTGACGGCGATATGTTCCTGTAAATCCAGCGCGACCTGGAAGGCGCGCAGCAGGCGTTTATATTGCTGTTGATGAGTGGCGGAGAGCATATGCAATTGCTGATAAACCTGCGCTATCAGGTCAATCACCGTTTGCTGGCGGGCAAACAGCGGCGGCAAAGCGGTCTCCGGGTCGGTATGCTGCGTCAGCAGGCTATATTTCGCCTCGATATAATCCGCCAGTTCCCGGTACAGCAGGCTGAGGGTTTCCCGCATCGGCTGCTCTTTCCACAGCCAGAACCACAGGCCGTTGAATAATCCGTACCAGGCGGTACCGGCAATATATAACAGCGGCGGCACGCCAAAAGGCACATTGCCGGCCAGGCCGAGGGTAAAGATGGCGGCGATAAGGGCGGCGGGCAATAAGCGCCCGTGCAGCGGGCTTATCTCGCCGGTCACGCCGAACAGCAGCGCCAGGCCGAACATAATCACGGGCAGCGGCACCGCCAGATGCAGCAACACTTGGATAAGCGTACTGCTAAGGGCGAACAGCAGGCCGCCGATGGCCAGGCGTTTAAAAAAACGTTTATGCAGGGTATCCAGGCCGGCGATATTGCAACAGGCGGGCACCAAAGAGAACAGCAGGCCGTTTTGCAGGCTGCCGAATAGCAGGCCTACCGCCACGGGCAGGCATAATACGATTGTTTGCCGTAAGGCGTAGTTAACTTCGGGGTGATAAATCAGCCTGCGCCACATAGGATCTATGGGCAAACCGTCGGCCGGCGGAAAAAGCGTGGCACAGAGCACCACGCCTGTCTTAAAACGCTATCAGCGCGTACCGTAAACGACAATGGTTTTACCGTGTGCGGAGATAAGGTTCTGATCTTCCAACATTTTAAGGATACGGCCTACTGTTTCACGCGAGCAGCCGACAATCTGACCGATTTCCTGACGGGTAATCTTGATTTGCATGCCGTCGGGATGCGTCATGGCGTCGGGTTGCTTCGCCAAATTCAGCAAAGTCTGGGCAATGCGCCCGGTAACGTCGAGAAACGCCAGGTTACCGACTTTTTCCGAGGTCACCTGCAAACGGCTGGCCATTTGCGCGGATAAACGCATGAGGATATCGGGATTGACCTGTATGAGCTGCCGGAATTTTTTATAAGAAATCTCGGCCACCTCACAGGCGGTTTTAGCCCGTACCCAGGCGCTGCGTTCCTGGCCTTCCTCGAATAAGCCTAATTCACCGATGAAATCCCCCTGGTTGAGATAGGAGAGGATCATCTCTTTGCCTTCTTCATCTTTAATCAGCACCGCGACGGCGCCCTTGACGATGTAGTAAAGCGTTTCTGCTTTTTCGCCCTGATGTATAAGCGTACTCTTCGATGGATACTTATGAATATGGCAATGAGACAGGAACCATTCGAGAGTAGGGTCTGTTTGCGGTTTGCCGAGAACCATTCGCTGTTATCCTCTTTTGTCATCGCTGTCCCTGAGTCAGGACATCGTATTCCCTGTTACGGCGCGGTATTTTTCTCTTACTCCGCGTTAACGGAGCGACGTAAGGGAACTTATTAGGGTCTGGTATTTTATGATGTTCCGATCGAGCTCTTGCCCTTTCAATATCAATGAGGCCGATCCAGCCTTGTTTTTAGCATAGGTTTGAAGCAGTGTCTTCTGTTGTCTTGCATCAGCATGAAGTATGTTCGGTAACATTGCCACTTTTCCAGCAAAAATGTAGTCTGCTGGAAAGCTTTTTATCTGGAGTCATCATAATGCAGGCACGAGTAAAATGGGTAGAAGGGTTATCTTTTATAGGCGAATCATCCTCCGGCCATCAGATTTTAATGGATGGCAATGCCGGGGAGAAGGCGCCCAGCCCCATGGAAATGGTATTGATGTCGGTCGGCGGCTGTAGCGCCATCGATGTTGTCTCGATTTTACAAAAGGGGCGGCAGGACGTGCGGGACTGCGAGGTGAAACTCACCTCCGAGCGCCGTGAAGAGGCGCCCAGGCTGTTTACCCATATCAATCTGCATTTTATCGTGACCGGCGCCGGCCTGACCGATAAGGCGGTTGAACGGGCGGTCGCGCTGTCGGCGGAAAAATATTGTTCCGTTTCCCTGATGCTCGGCGCGTCGGTCAATGTGACCCACAGCTTTGAAGTGCGCGCCGAACGCCACGCTCCCGCCGCATAACCGACCCACGCGCGCCGCGCTTAGTCGCGGCGTATCAATAGCTCCCGCGCTTACTTGATTTCTTTCCCTTCCAGCAATTGCTGCACCAGCGGCCCCACGATCAGCTCCATGGCCAGGCCCATTTTGCCGCCGGGAACCACCAGGGTATTGATATTGGAAATAAACGAACCCTGCAACATGGCCAGCAGGTAAGGAAAATCAATATGATTCAAACTGCGGAAATGAATAACGACAAAGCTTTCATCAAGCGAAGGAATCGCCTTGGCGGCGAAAGGATTTGACGTATCAACGGTGGGAACCCGCTGGAAATTGATATGGGTACGGGAAAATTGCGGCGTGATGTAATTAATGTAATCTTCCATCGACCGCACCACCGAATCCATCACCGCCTCGCGGGAATGCCCACGCTCGCCGGTATCGCGCACCAGTTTCTGAATCCATTCAAGATTAACGATGGGCACCACCCCCACCAGCAGATCCACATGCTGCGCCACATCATGGCGATCGGTGACCACGCCGCCGTGCAGCCCTTCGTAAAACAGCACGTCGGTCGGCTCCGGCAGCGGCTGCCAGGGGGTAAACGTGCCGGGAACCTGATTGTACGGCACGGCTTCATCGTAGGTATGCAGATACTTGCGCGACTCGCCCTGTCCGGACAGCCCGTATTGCTGGAGCGTACGCTCCAGTAAACCGAAATCATTGGCTTCCGGTCCGAAATAGCTGATATGGCGGCCAAGATCGCGGGCTTTGCGGATCGCCATATCCATTTCCGGCCGGGTGAAATGATGAAAGCTATCCCCTTCCAGCTCCGCGGCGTTGATTTTCAGCTGTTGGAAAATTTTACGAAACGCCAGGCTGGTGGTGGTGGTGCCCGCCCCGCTGGAGCCGGTAACGGCAATAATTGGGTGTTTTGTCGACATGGTAACCCTATGCTCGGTTGAAACGCTGCGTGATTAACATATGCCAGGCACTCAAGCCCAGGATAATTGTTATCATGTTTAGCGACGCCGGGCCAGCGCGCTTTATTCTTCGCGCGCCGGATCGTCAGGCTGGGCGTTGAATTGGCTGCGGGGCATGATATTAATATTTTCATGGAGTTCCGACCACACCACCACCGCTTCCCCGCGCTTGAGCTGGCGTTTGACATCCTCGACTTTTTGCGCCAGGGTCTTTTCCCGTTCGCCGTAATCGGTGCCCTCGCGCAGCACAAAGGATTCGATCAGGTTATACAGCGTTTCCGGATCGATTTGTTCCCATGGAATGATCACGTTATTATGTCCCGATAGTCAATAAATCAACATGTTGACGAAATTTCACCTGTTAAGGCTTGTGCAGCTTCAGCGGCGCTGTTAGCTTCATAAATATAATTATAGTGGGGGCAGTTGTACCGTGGAACCAAGTCTTTATGAACCAAGTCTTTTCTTGTCGATGCTGGGTTTTTTATGGGTGGCCGCCATTACCCCCGGGCCCAACAACATGTTGCTGACTGCCTCCGGCGCCAATTTCGGTTTCTGGCGTTCCACGCCGCTGATGCTGGGCATCATGCTCGGCATGCAATGCATACTGCTGCTGGTCGCCTTTGGCGTCGGCAGCCTGATCGCCATTTACCCTTCGCTGCATTTTACGCTGAAAGTGGCGGGCAGCCTTTATCTGTTGTGGTTATCCTGGAAGATTGCCACCGCCGCCTATGAACAATTGGATACCGACAGCAAGCCGGCCCGGCCTATTCCGTTTTATCAGGGCGGGCTGCTGCAGTTCCTCAATCCCAAGGCCTGGCTCATGGCATTGGGCGCCGTGGCCAGCTTCAGCCTGAGCGGCAACGGCTATATGACTTCCGTCGGGGCTATCAGTATCGGCATTATTACCGTCAACGTGGTGTCCGGCGTTATCTGGCTGGGGTTTGGCACGATGATCGGCAGGCTGTTGCGCAGCAAGCGCGCCTGGACGGTATTTAACGTCGCCATGGGCCTGCTGACCGCCGCCTGCGTGTTACTTATCTGGCGCTGAATCCGGGCCGGCGCGGCCCGCCAGTCTGCCGCGCCGTAACCGGTTACTCGGCTGCGAAAGCCCGGGTCAGGGCTTCCAACTGTTCCTGCGCGTCCAGCCAGGCCATTTCCGCCTCTTCCAACTGCGCTTTGACCTTGGCCTGCCGTTGCAGGCAGAGGGTCAGATCGGCCTTGCGGCTGATATCGTATAATGACGAATCCGCCAGTTCGGCTTCGATTTCCGCCAGTTCGGCGCCGAGCTGGTCCATCTGCTGCTCATGGCGGGTAATGGCCTTGCGCAGCGGCTGCGTCTGGTTGCGGAAATCCGCTTCGCGCCGCTTCTGGTCTTTGCGGGTCTGGGCGGTATTCACCGCCGCGGGGTTTTCCGTATCGCCGTCATCCTGCCCGGCCTGGCGCTGCTGTTCTACCAGCCACTGCTGGTAATCCTCCACGTCCCCGTCGAAGGACTCCACCCGGCCGTCGTGGACCAGGTAGAATTCATCGGTGGTGGAGCGCAGCAAATGCCGGTCATGGGAAACCACTACCAGCGCGCCGTCAAAATCAATCAGCGCCTCGGTCAGCGCCTGGCGCATATCCAGATCCAGATGGTTGGTCGGTTCATCGAGCAGCAACAGGTTGGGGCGCTGCCAAACAATCAGCGCCAGCACCAGCCGGGCTTTCTCCCCGCCGGAAAACCGCGCGGTGGGGTCGGTGACCTTGTCGCCCTGGAAACCGAAGCCGCCGAGGAAATCGCGCAGCGCCTGTTCATATTCCTGGGGGGCCAGGCGGCTCATATGCTGCAGGGGAGACTCGTCGGCGCGCAGGAACTCCAGCTGGTGCTGGGCGAAGTAGCCCAGCTTGATGCCTTTGGCCAGGCCGATGGCGCCGGATTGGGGCGCCAGGGTGCCGGCCAGCAGTTTAATCAAGGTCGATTTACCGGCCCCGTTGCGTCCGAGCAGGCCGATGCGCGAGCCGGGGACCAGATTAAGCTTGATGGAGTTGAGGATGGTGTGATCGCCATAGCCGGCGCTGACTTTTTCCATACTCAGCAGCGGCGTGGGCAAACTTTCCGGCGCGCGGAATTTGAATTGGAATGGGTTATCCACATGCGCCGGGGCGATCAGTTCCATCCGTTCGAGCATTTTAATCCGGCTTTGCGCCTGTTTGGCTTTGGTGGCCTGGGCGCGAAAACGGTCGATATAATGTTGCAGATGGGCGACTTTTTCCTGCTGGTGCTGATAAAGCGACTGCTGTTGCGCCAGTTTTGTCACACGCTGTAGCTCAAATGATGAATAATTGCCGGTATATTCATTTAATGCCTGCTGTTCAATATGCAGGATTTTATTTACGATAGGGTCCAGGAAATCCCGGTCATGGGAAATCAAAATAAGCGTACCACTGTAATTTTTCAGCCATTTTTCCAGCCAGATTACCGCGTCCAAATCCAGATGGTTGGTCGGTTCATCCAATAGCAGCAAATCAGAGCGGCAAATCAACGCCTGCGCCAGATTGAGGCGCATGCGCCAGCCGCCGGAAAAATCGCGTACCGGCTGCTCCAGCCGATCCTGGCTAAAACCCAGTCCGTGCAGCAGGCTCGACGCGCGCGGACGGATGGTCCAGGCTTCGATAACGTCCAGCTTGCCATGCACCGTGGCAATGGCGTGACCGTCATTTTTATCGTTGGCGAGCTGTAATTCGGATTCCAGCTGACGATATTCCCGATCGCCGTCGATAACATACTCTATTGCCGGGACGTCCAGGGCGGGGGTTTCCTGATTGACCCAGGCCATGGACCAGTTGGCGGGAAAGGTGACATTGCCGGCATCGGCGCTGAGCTCGTGTTTCAACAACGCCAGTAGCGTTGATTTGCCACAGCCGTTTTTACCGACCAGCCCGACTTTTTGCCCCGGGTTAACCGTGGCTGTCGCATTATCCAGGAGTACCTGGGTACCGCGACGAATTTGCAGTGAAGAGAAGACAATCATAAAGCGCCATAGTTTAAGAGTATGTTAAATTGACATCATTGAATGCTATCCAGGATAACATAGCCTGGTTTCTGACTTCGCGAAGCATGGTAGCGGAAAACCCGCGCCCTGACGACGCTTTGGAGGGGAATTGATCGCACAGCCGCCCAAAGTTTTGTTGCTGTATGCCCACCCGGAATCACAGGATTCCGTTGCCAATCGCATGTTGCTACAGGCGGCGGCGTCCTTGGAACATGTCACCGTACATGATCTTTACGGGATTTATCCGGATTTTTTTATCGATATCCACTACGAACAGCAATTACTGCGCGAACATCAGGTCATCGTATTCCAGCATCCGCTTTATACCTACAGCTGCCCGGCGTTATTAAAAGAGTGGCTTGACCGGGTGCTGGCGCGGGGATTCGCCAGCGGCATCGGCGGCGATGCCCTGGCCGGAAAATACTGGCGGTCGGTCATTACCACCGGAGAGCCGGAGGGCGCTTACCAGCGCCGGGGGTACAACCGCTACAGTATGGATGACATCTTGCGTCCGTTTGAACTGACCGCCACCATGTGCCGCATGCAATGGGTGCCGCCCATGGTGATTTATTGGGCCCGGCGGCAACATCCGGATGTGCTGGCGCACCATGCCGGCGAGTACGCGCAGTGGCTGAACGATCCGTTAATACCAAGAGGGCAACGCATTGGGAAGTAGTCCGTCGTTTTTAACCGCCGTGGTGTTATTTTTATTTGCCGCCGTGGTCGCGGTACCCATCGCCCAGCGCCTGGGGATCGGCGCGGTTATCGGCTACCTGGTCGCGGGTATTGCCATCGGACCCTGGGGCTTGGGTTTTATCCGGGATGTGGATGAAATTCTGCATTTCTCCGAGCTGGGCGTGGTGTTCCTGATGTTTATTATCGGCCTGGAATTGAATCCCGCGAAATTATGGGAACTTCGGCGCTCGATATTCGGCGTCGGCGCCGCGCAGCTTATTTTTACCGCCTTGCTGTTGGGCGGGGCACTCTACTTGACCCATGCGTCATGGCAATCGGCGCTGATCGGCGGCATTGGCCTTGCCATGTCCTCCACCGCCATCGCCCTGCAATTGATGCGCGATAAGGGCATGAATCGCAATGAGGGCGGCCAGCTCGGATTTTCCGTACTGCTGTTCCAGGATATGGCGGTGATCCCGGCGCTGTCTTTGATTCCCATATTGGCCGGGGGCGGCGGCGAACCCAGCGATTGGATGAAGATCGCCATGAAAGTGGCGGCGTTCTTTATCATGCTGGTGGGGGGGCGTTACCTGCTGCGCCCGCTGTTTCGTTATATCGCCATGGCCAATGTGCGGGAAATCTTCACCGCCGCCGCTTTATTGCTGGTGCTCGGCGCGGCGTTGTTTATGGATATGCTCGGATTATCCATGGCGCTCGGCACTTTTATCGCCGGCGTGCTGTTGGCTGAGAGCGAGTATCGCCACGAACTTGAAATCGCCATCGAACCGTTCAAGGGCTTGCTGCTAGGCTTGTTTTTTATCTCGGTGGGCATGGCGCTCAATTTGGGCATCCTGTATGTCCATCTGCTAACGGTACTGGCGGGATTGGCGGTGCTGGTGCTGGTCAAAGGAACGGTACTGTATATTCTGGCGCGGGTGTTCGGCCTGCGCCGATCGGTGCGCCTGCAATTTTCCGGGGTATTGAGCCAGGGGGGCGAATTCGCCTTTGTGCTGTTTTCCGCGGCGGCGGCCCAGAAGATCCTCTCCCCCGATCAATTGGCTTTGCTGCTGGTAACGGTAACCTTGTCGATGATTACCACGCCGTTATTAATGAAATTAATCGATAATATCCTGGTCAGACGTTATAACGCCAAGGACGACCACGATGAGAAACCCTTTGTGGAGGACGACGAGCCGCAGGTGATTATCGTGGGTTTCGGCCGCTACGGCCAGGTTATCGGACGGCTGCTGATGGCCAATAAGATGCGGATTACCGTCCTTGAGCGCGATATCAGTGCGGTAAGCCTGATGCGCAGCTATGGTTATAAAGTGTATTACGGCGATGCTACCGAACTTGAGCTGCTGCGCGCCGCCGGTGCGGAAAAAGCCAAAGCCATCGTGGTCGCCGCCAATACGCCGGAAGATAATATGACCATCGTGCATCTTTGCCAGCAACATTTTCCCCATCTGAAAATACTGGCGCGGGCGCGGGGGCGCGTGGAGGCCCATGAGCTGCTGCTGGCCGGGGTCACCCAGTTTTCCCGCGAAACCTTCTCCAGCGCGCTCGACCTGGGGCGCAAGGCCCTATTGGAGTTGGGCATGCATCCGCACCAGGCCTACCGGGCGCAGCAGCATTTCCGCCGGCTCGATACCCGGATGCTGAGGGAACTGATGCCGCAAACCCAGGGCGATCTGGCGCAAATCTCCCGCGTCAAGGAATCACGGCGCGAACTGGAAGATATTTTCCAGCGCGAGATGCAGCAGGAACGCAGGCAGTTAAACGGTTGGGAAGATAACGATCAAGGAGATAAATTCCATGACGGCAAAGCGTAAACGTTTTATTGCCGGCGCGGTATGCCCCGAGTGCCGCAGCACGGATACCTTGGCGGTATGGCGGGAAAATAATGTGGAAAGCGTAAGCTGCGTAAAGTGCGGTTTCACTCAGCGCCAAACCGACCAGCCGCCTGCGGATAAACGACCCGATCCGGAGAAAATCATTGGTATTTTTCATCCGGAGTAGCGTTATTGCGTATGTTTTTTTAAGCTGAAGGATACATGCGCGCAAATTTTAGATAGAATCTGCGCCAATTTAGTTTCCAACGGTAGGAGATATCATGAAAGTAGCAAAAGACCTGGTGGTCAGCTTGGCTTATCAGGTACGGACAGAAGATGGCGTGTTGGTCGATGAGTCTCCGGTGAGCGCGCCGTTGGACTATCTGCATGGCCACGGCTCGCTGATTTCGGGCCTGGAAAATGCGCTGGACGGCCACGCCGTCGGCGACCATTTTGACCTGCATATCGTTGCCGATGACGCTTACGGCCAGTACGACGACAACCTGGTGCAACGTGTCCCGAAAGACGTGTTTATGGGCGTGGAAGAGCTGGAAGTCGGCATGCGTTTCCTGGCTGAAACCGATCAAGGCCCGGTGCCGGTTGAAATCACCGAAGTCGACGGCGATCATGTCGTGGTGGACGGCAATCATATGCTGGCTGGCCAGAACCTGAACTTTAACGTCGAAGTGCTGGCCATTCGTGAAGCCACGGCTGAAGAGCTGGAGCATGGCCATGTCCACGGCGAGCACGATCACGACCATGAAGGCCACGATCACGATCACGGCGATGAATGCTGCGGCGGCCACGGCCACGATCACTCGCATCAAGGCGGCGGTTGCGGCGGCAAGGGCGGTTGCGGTTGCCACTAAAGCGCTGAACAAACGGGGCGCATCAACCCGCCCCGTTTGCCTTTAACCCGGTCGCCTCAAATTGCATCAGTAGTGGGGCGGGGGCGTTTCTTCCGACTGCGAAGCAATGATCGAGGATTGCTGCGTCTGGAGTTTTTCGGACAATAAGCGCAATTGCTCCTGCAACCGGCCGATATCCCGCTGATGCGCGACCACGGTTTGGTTCAGTTCATCTATGGTGACTTCCTGGAAAGCCAGGCGACCTTCCAGCACATCCAATCGTTGTTCGAATTGCGATAATTCCATAATATGTTCCTCCTGTACCGGTAATGAAGAAAAAGGGGCGCTTGTTATCCCTGCCGGTGTCCATTTCCACGCTGATTTCACCCATGACCCTGTGCCCATTGTAGCGATAAAACGCACCAATTGCCCGCCGTAAGCCGATCATCCTCCGGCCAGGCTTAACCAGGGTTCAATCAATCCCCTGCGAGGGGCGAAAGTCCTTTTTATTCCGGGTTGATTCAGGGCTTATCCCCCATTGCCGGAAATAAAAGGCTGGCAGATTATGTTATCCGTTGCAGATGACGGCGAGGCGGCGCAAAAACCGGTCCTACGTAATCTTTAGGCGGATAAAAATTGCTGGCTGATATATATAGCGGAACTGAATGGAATTATTACGCTGTGTTGGGTAACCGTAATAAATTGAATAAGTATAATCAGACAACATTTCCCCATCGATTCTCCGCCGTCTTGCGACGAGCTATGGCGAATAACCTGCGCGCGTCGCCATTCGTAGCTTTTGCGTCATTTTCTTTGACCGTAATAAGCATTTTTACCCGGTACCCCCGGGCAAGGTTAATTCTGTTTATTGTTAATTATTTGTTAATTAATCGCTATTTGTTGGGATTTTGTGATGATGTCTTGCATTTTCCTCGGTTCCCGCAGGGGCTGCGGCGACGCATTATTATTCGCCGCGAAGGACCGGGGAAAGAAAAACGAAACTTCTGTTACGAAAAAAAGTCTGAGAAAGACGAATTAGTCGGGATAGAGATTGTGTTGTGTTTGCGCTCACGGCTATAGTATCGGCTTAACTTTGTTATCGAACCTTGGGCAGAGATAGCCCAGGCTATGGAGAAATGGATGAAATCACTGTTTAAAGTCACGCTGTTGGCCACCACTATGGCGCTTGCCCTCAATGCCACACAGGTTATGGCTGCGGATACTACGGCCACTGCGGACCCTGCCGCCACGGCTGGCGCCACAGCGACTGCTCCGGCAACTGCTCCAGCCAACGCCACTTCGGACAAATTTAAAAGCAGCGAAGAACAGGCTGCCTACGCGCTGGGTGCATCGCTGGGCCGCTATATGGATAATTCGCTGAAAGAACAGGAAAAACTGGGCATCAAACTGGATAAAGACCAGCTGATCGCCGGTGTGCAGGATGCCTTCGGCAACAAAAGCAAGCTGACCGACGAAGAGATTGAAGCCACCCTCCAGGGCTTCGAGGCGCGCGTGAAACAAGCCGCCCAGGCCAAAATGGAGCAGGAAGCGAAAGACAACGCCGACAAGGGCGATAAATTCCGCGCTGATTACGCCAAGCAAAAAGGCGTGAAGAAAACGCCGGGCGGCGTTCTATATAAAGTTGAAAAACCGGGCACCGGCAAAGCGCCGACCAACAGCGACACCGTGGTCGTCAACTATAAAGGCACCCTGGCCGACGGTACTGAATTCGACAACTCCTATAAGCGCGGCGAGCCGCTGTCATTCCGTCTCGACGGCGTGATTCCGGGCTGGACCGAAGGCCTGAAGGAAATCCACAAAGGCGGCAAGATCGAGTTGGTCATCCCGCCGGAACAGGCCTATGGCAAAACAGGCGTCCCGGGTATCCCAGCCAATTCGACGCTGATTTTCGAGGTCGAACTGCTGGATATTAAACCTGCGGCCAAACCCGCTGAAGGCGCTAAACCCGCTGCGGAAGAGCCTGCCGCCGGCGCGTCTGAAACCAACAAATAATTATCCCGTTTAGCCGGGGCAGCCAAAAGCTGACCCGGCGTTAAACTGGCTGAAGCGGCGTCCGTTTACCGGACGCCGTTTTTTTTATAGACGACAAATCACCCCTATGATCCTGCGATCCCGGGTGTCGGCGCCATGGTTTTTCGCGCGGCAGGTGCTTTTTACATCACCCGTGTGAATAAATATTCCGCAATTCTTGCGCTAATGGCAGTAATGTGTGCGTTATAGTGGCATCATCGGCCGCGAAGATGTAAAAATCTGCCAAACACAAGGACAGTGTTTTACCGGATTTGCTAGAATAGCGACCGGGTAATACAACTTACAGCCGAGTCTGCCAATAGATTCTGTGACAGGCTCGCTTTCACGGGTGGTGTCTGCATATGTCTATTTCTCTTCCGACCTCAGAATTCACCGAGCTGGATGTTTTGGACGAACGGCCATTCAGCCCGGTTGACCACGAAATCTTATCCTCTTATGAAGCCGCGGTGGACGGTCTGGCCATGCTTATCGGTGAGCATTGCGAAATCGTTTTGCATTCCCTGGAGGATTTAAAAAGCTCCGCCGTGCGTATTGCCAACGGCGAGCATACCGGCCGTAAAATCGGTTCGCCCATTTCCGATTTGGCCCTGCGTATGCTGCATGACATGGCCGGCGAAGACAGCAGCGTCTCCAAGGCTTATTTTACCCGCGCCAAAAACGGCGTATTGATGAAATCAGTCACCATCGCTATCCGCAACCGTGAGCAGCGGGTCATTGGTTTGCTTTGCATCAATATGAATCTCGACGTGCCGTTTTCGCAAATCATGCAAACTTTTATTCCGCCGGAAACCCAGGAAAACGCCACGTCCGTGAATTTTGCCTCGTCGGTGGACGACCTGGTGGCGCAAACGCTGGAGTTCACTATCGAAGAGGTGAACGCGGACCGCGGCGTTTCCAATAACGCCAAGAACCGGCAAATCGTGCTCAATCTCTATGAGAAAGGCATTTTTGATATCAAGGACGCCATCAACCAGGTGGCCGACCGGTTAAATATCTCCAAACATACGGTTTACCTGTATATCCGCCAGTTCAAAAGCGGCGATTTCCTGGGATTGGATCGGTGAGTCTGTGCTATTGCCTGATGGTGTCCGGCCCGGCTTACGGCACGCAGCGGGCCAGCTGCGCCCTGCAGTTTGCCGAGGCGGTGCTGGCCGCGGGCCATCGGCTCAAGAGCGTGTTTTTTTATCAGGACGGCGTCTATAACGCCAATCGCTATACGTCCCCCGCCGGCGACGAGGCGGATATCGTGCGCGCCTGGCAGTTGCTGGGCCAAAACCACGGCGTCGCCCTGGATGTATGCGTGTCGGCGGCGCTGCGGCGGGGCGTTATCGACAAGCCAACCGCCGGTGATATCCCGGCCGGGCAATATAATTTGCAGCCGGGGTTTACCATGAGCGGCCTGGGCGCGCTGGCGCAAGCCCTGCTCGAATGCGATCGGTTCATACAGTTTTAGGATGTATAGATGAAACGTATTGCCTATGTCTTTACCCATGGCCCCCACGGCGGCGCGGCGGCGCGGGAAGGGCTGGACGCGCTGCTGGCCACTTCCGCCCTGACCGACCGGGTCGGCGTATTTTTTATCGGCGACGGCGTCCTGCTGTTATTGCCGGGGCAGCAGCCGCAAAACATCCTGGCGCGTAATTTCATCCCCACGTTCGGTGTCCTGCCCATCTATGATATCGATCGCTATTATCTGTGCGCGGAGTCGCTGGCGGAACGCGGACTGGCTGACGCGGGCGCCTGGGTGCTGGACGCCGAGGTCCTGCCCGCCGAGCTTTGGCGGCAAACCTTGTCCGGTTTTGACCTCGTACTGACTTTTTAAGGCGCTGACCCTATGCTCTATACGCTGAGCCGTTCCCCTTATGCCTGCGATCTCGGCGCGCTGCTGCTTAGCGCGCGGCCGGGGGACGATTTGCTGCTGCTGCAGGACGGGGTCATCGCCGGGCTGGCGGGAACGGCGGCGCTGAAACGGCTCGCCGCCGCGCCGTTCGCGCTGTACGCCCTGGAGGCCGATATTCTCGCCCGCGGCCTGTCTGCTCATTTTTCAGACAAAATTGCCGTTATCAGTTATAATGACTTTGTCTCGCTCACGGTTAAACAACCGCAACAAATGGCGTGGTAAGCAGGGTGGCGCCTATGGATTTCGAGTTGCCCCCAGCCCGAAAGATTACGGGTATATTGTATATTTCTTGACACCCTCACCAGTCGGCCATAAAATTCTGCGTCCTCGTTCTTTGCCTTGCGGCTTGACGAGGCGATTTATTACGTGTTTACGAAGCAAAAACCAGGAGTTTTATCGAATGGCAACAATTAACCAGCTGGTACGCAAGCCACGCACCATGAAGGTTGCTAAAAGCAACGTTCCGGCGCTGGAAGCATGCCCGCAAAAACGTGGCGTATGTACCCGCGTATATACCACCACCCCGAAAAAACCGAACTCCGCACTGCGTAAAGTGTGCCGCGTTCGTCTGACTAACGGTTTTGAAGTCACCTCCTATATCGGCGGTGAAGGTCATAACCTTCAGGAACACTCCGTGATCCTGATCCGCGGCGGTCGCGTAAAAGACCTTCCCGGTGTTCGTTACCACACCGTTCGCGGTGCGCTCGACTGCTCAGGCGTTAAAGACCGTAAGCAAGGCCGTTCCAAATACGGCGTGAAAAAGCCCAAGTCTTAATGGTTCTCCGTTAAGTAAGGCCAAACATTTTATTATTAATGTCAAAGAACTCATTGAGTTTTGGACAATCCTGAATTAACAACGGAGTTATCCCATGCCACGTCGTCGCGTCATTGGTCAACGTAAAATCCTGCCGGATCCTAAGTTCGGATCTGAGCTGTTGGCAAAATTTGTCAACATCCTGATGGTAGATGGTAAAAAATCTACAGCTGAAGCAATTGTCTATACCGCGCTGGAGACCCTGGCTCAGCGCTCTGGTAAAGGACATCTGGAAGCTTTTGAAGTAGCACTGGACAACGTGCGTCCGACTGTCGAAGTCAAATCACGTCGCGTTGGTGGTTCTACTTATCAGGTGCCAGTAGAAGTTCGTCCGGTCCGCCGTAATGCCCTGGCAATGCGTTGGATCGTTGAAGCTGCTCGTAAACGCGGTGATAAATCTATGGCCCTGCGTCTGGCGAACGAACTTTCCGATGCAGCAGAAAATAAAGGCACTGCTGTTAAGAAACGTGAAGACGTTCACCGTATGGCAGATGCCAACAAGGCGTTCGCCCACTACCGCTGGTAATTACCTCGCAGTAGTTATGCTAACCAAGCGGGCGGGTGAAACGGCTCGTCCACTTGGGCTAGCTCGAATCGAACGCCCCAGTAATCGAGGATACAAATGGCTCGTATAACACCTATTGCACGCTATCGTAATATCGGTATCAGTGCACACATCGACGCCGGTAAAACCACCACGACCGAACGTATTTTGTTCTATACCGGTGTTAACCACAAAATCGGTGAAGTTCATAACGGCGCGGCCACCATGGACTGGATGGAACAGGAACAAGAGCGTGGTATTACCATTACCTCCGCTGCGACCACCTGTTTCTGGTCAGGCATGGCTAAACAGTTTGATGCCCACCGCATCAACATCATCGACACCCCGGGACACGTTGACTTCACCATCGAAGTAGAACGTTCCATGCGTGTTCTTGATGGCGCGGTCATGGTTTACTGTGCGGTAGGCGGTGTGCAACCACAGTCCGAAACCGTATGGCGCCAGGCGAACAAATATAAAGTTCCGCGTATCGCGTTCGTCAATAAAATGGACCGTATGGGCGCGAACTACCTGCGCGTTGTTGAACAGCTGAAGACCCGTCTGGCCGCTAACCCGGTTCCGATTCAGCTGGCCATCGGCTCGGAAGAAAAATTCACCGGCGTTGTCGACCTGGTGAAGATGAAAGCCATCAACTGGAGCGAAGCTGACCAGGGCGTGACTTTCAATTATGAAGAGATCCCGGCCGAGCTGGAAGAACTCGCTCATAAATGGCATCAGCATATGGTGGAAGCCGCGGCTGAAGCCAACGAAGAGCTGATGGACAAATACCTCGGCGGCGAAGAGCTGACCGAAGAAGAGATCAAAAAAGGTCTGCGTCAACGTGTACTGAACAACGAAATCATCCTGGTAACCTGCGGTTCCGCATTTAAGAACAAAGGCGTACAGGCGATGCTGGATGCGGTTATCGAATATCTGCCCGCTCCGACCGACGTTCAGGCCATCAACGGCGTGCTGGAAGATGGTGAAACTCATGCTGAGCGTCACTCCAGCGATGACGAACCCTTCTCGGCGCTGGCGTTTAAAATCGCTACCGACCCGTTTGTGGGCAACCTGACCTTCTTCCGGGTGTATTCCGGCGTGGTTAATTCCGGTGATACCGTGCTGAACTCCGTTAAAGACAAACGTGAGCGTTTCGGCCGTATCGTCCAGATGCATGCCAACAAGCGTGAAGAAATCAAAGAAGTGCGCGCGGGCGATATCGCTGCGGCAATCGGCTTGAAAGACGTGACCACCGGCGATACGCTGTGCGATCAAAGTCAGCCGATCATCCTGGAACGCATGGAGTTCCCAGAGCCGGTTATCTCCGTTGCCGTTGAACCGAAAACCAAAGCCGACCAGGAAAAAATGGGTCTGGCTCTGGGCCGCCTGGCGCAGGAAGATCCGTCTTTCCGCGTTTGGACCGATGAAGAGTCTGGTCAGACTATCATCGCCGGCATGGGTGAGCTGCACCTTGAAATCCTCGTTGACCGTATGCGTCGCGAATTCAATGTGGAAGCTAACGTCGGTAAACCGCAGGTAGCTTATCGCGAAACCATCCGCAACACTGTTGAACAAGAAGGCAAGTTTGTTCGCCAGTCCGGTGGTCGTGGTCAGTTCGGTCACATCTGGTTGCGTATCGAACCGATGGAACCAGGCGGCAAAGGCTATGAGTTCCTTAATGAAATCGTTGGTGGTGTGGTTCCCAAGGAATACGTGCCCGCGGTAGATAAAGGAATCCAGGAACAGCTGAAAAGCGGCGTCCTGGCAGGCTACCCGATTGTCGACGTGCGCGTTGCGGCCTTTGATGGTTCGTACCACGAAGTCGACTCCTCGGAAATGGCTTTTAAAATCGCCGGCTCCATGGCGTTTAAAGAAGGCTTCATGAAAGCGAAACCAGTTCTGCTGGAACCTATCATGAAAGTTGAAGTTGAAACGCCTGAAGACTACATGGGTGACGTTATCGGTGACTTGAACCGTCGTCGCGGTATGATCGACGGCATGGAAGACACCGCGACCGGTAAAACCGTTCGTGCGCAGGTCCCCTTGTCTGAAATGTTTGGATATGCTACAGATCTGCGTTCACAGACTCAGGGCCGTGCTTCTTACTCCATGGAGTTCCTGAAGTACAATGAAGCACCGAACAACGTTGCTCAGGCCATTATCGAAGCCCGTAAAGCCAATAAATAAGCTTTAGGGTCTACAATTAATATCCCGTGCTCTCTCCAATGGGGGGGAGCATAAGAGTAAGGAATATAGCCGTGTCTAAAGAAAAGTTTCAACGCACAAAACCGCACGTTAACGTCGGCACCATCGGCCACGTCGACCATGGTAAAACGACCCTGACCGCCGCCATCACCACCGTTCTGGCCAAAGCTTACGGCGGCAGCGCCCGTGCTTTCGATCAGATCGACAACGCGCCGGAAGAAAAAGCCCGTGGTATCACCATCAACACGTCACACGTTGAATACGATACCCCCGCTCGCCACTACGCGCACGTAGACTGCCCGGGACACGCCGACTATGTGAAGAACATGATCACCGGCGCCGCCCAGATGGATGGCGCAATCCTGGTGGTTGCCGCAACCGACGGCCCGATGCCGCAAACCCGTGAACACATCCTGCTGGCTCGCCAGGTAGGCGTTCCTTACATCATCGTGTTCATGAACAAATGCGACATGGTTGATGATGAAGAACTGCTGGAACTGGTTGAAATGGAAGTGCGTGAACTTCTGTCCCAGTACGACTTCCCAGGCGACGACACCCCGGTAATCCGTGGTTCAGCGCTGAAAGCACTGGAAGGCGACGAAGCCTGGACGTCTAAAATCATCGAACTGGCCGAAGCCCTGGACAGCTACATCCCGGAACCGGTCCGTGCGATTGACAAACCGTTCCTGCTGCCAATCGAAGACGTATTCTCCATCTCCGGCCGCGGTACGGTCGTGACCGGTCGTGTAGAGCGCGGTGTGGTTAAAGTGGGCGAAGAAGTTGAAATCGTCGGCATCAAAGCCACCATCAAAACCACCTGTACCGGCGTTGAAATGTTCCGCAAACTGCTGGACGAAGGCCGTGCCGGTGAAAACGTGGGCGTGCTGCTGCGCGGCACCAAGCGTGACGACGTAGAGCGTGGCCAGGTACTGGCAAAACCGGGTTCAATCCACCCGCATACCCAGTTCGAATCAGAAGTTTATATTCTGAGCAAAGATGAAGGCGGCCGCCATACTCCGTTCTTCAAAGGCTACCGTCCCCAGTTCTACTTCCGTACCACTGACGTGACCGGTACCATCGAACTGCCGGAAGGCGTGGAAATGGTAATGCCAGGCGACAACATCAAAATGGTTGTCAACCTGATAGCACCGATCGCGATGGACGACGGCCTGCGTTTCGCTATCCGCGAAGGCGGCCGTACCGTTGGCGCCGGCGTGGTTGCCAAGGTTATCGCTTAAGACCGCAAGGTCTTTGGTTAAAGGGGCGCTTCGGCGCCCTTTTTTATTGGCTAAAGAAGCGCTTAGCTCCTTGCTGCCAATATTTACAAAACAATTATACTTCCGCTATTGAAATGACAAGCGTTCTCATTTAAATTATGCTTAGTTTTAGTTCAATGAGTATAAAGAATGTACGTTTGTTTGTGTAATGCGGTAAGCGATACGGCCATACGCAAAGCGGTTAGAAGCTATCAACCGAATACTTTTCAAGAACTTAAGAGCATCATTCCGGTGGCGAACAAGTGCGGCAAGTGTGCTTGCAAAGCCCGCCTGATCATGGAAGACGAATTACAGCAATTGGTACATTACGAAAAAATTGCATAATTAGTAGGGTTATTACCTTGATTTACTCTGACGCGGTTATATTCTGTACATTACCGCAACGGAGGAGTTAATTATGAAAGGCGATGCCCAAATCATTACCCATCTCAATAAGCTGCTTGGCAACGAGCTGGTAGCCATCAATCAGTATTTCCTGCATGCCCGTATGTTCAAAAACTGGGGACTCATTCGTCTTAACGATATTGAGTACCATGAATCCATCGATGAAATGAAGCATGCGGATCGTTATATCGAACGCATTCTTTTTCTGGAAGGGCTGCCAAATCTGCAAGATCTCGGCACGCTGAATATCGGCCAGAATGTGGAAGAAATGCTGCGCTCGGATCTTAACCTTGAGCTGCAAGGCGCGCAGGATCTCCGCGAGGGCATTGCTTATGCCGATAGCGTCAGGGATTATGTCTCCCGCGATTTGCTGATCGAAATTCTGGCCGATGAGGAGCATCATATCGATTTCCTCGAAACCGAATTGGATTTGATTAAGCTGGTCGGCCTGCAGAATTATCTCCAGTCCCAGTTAAAAGATGCCGCGCAGTAATGATTTGAGCGTGAATAGCCAGCGGGCCTCCGTTACCCGGCCCGATACTTAATAATAAATAACCGCCTGCCCGTATATTGATTTTACTATGGCACGCATCGGCTTGTAGTTGACGCACCTGTGGTCGTCGGACGTTGTTGCCAGTTGTTGGCCGCCCGATCGCTGGGCCAGCAGGCGCCGGCGGGCGACAGCGCAGGGCGCCGGCTACGGGCTGATGTATATCAACCAGCCCGCCAACGCCAGGCAAGGGCCAAAAGCAATCTGCCTGTGCCTATCGGCGCAACGCGTCATCCAGCACCCCGCCAGGCCGGCAAGCGCCGCCCCGCAGCATAATTCCGGCAATACCCGCCACCCCAGCCAGGCCCCCAGGCCCGCCAGCAGCTTGATATCGCCTCCGCCGATACCGTCATGTCCCTTGACGCGCCGGAACAGCCCATTGAGCAGCAGCAGTGCGCCGCCGCCGCACAATGCCCCCAGCAGGCCGTCGGCCAAGGCGCAGATCGTCGGGATGCCGCGCTCGCGGGTTATCTGGTTTAACAACCCGCACACCAGGAAGGGCAGGGTAAGCCGGTCGGGTAGCCGCAGGGTGTAATAATCTATCCAGCTAAGGGTCACCAAAAACCAGTTGAACAGGCAGTGAAACAGATAATGTATCCACAGGGCCGCCAGCAATCCGTCCGCCGGCGCGCCGATCGGGACGGGCAGCAACGCCAGGATACCGCTGGCCTCGTAGCGGTGGCGCCAAACCCCACGGGTTGATGCCGTCCAAAGGGCGCGACGCGCCTTGCCGTGGCCGCCCCTGCGCCCCCGCGCCTCATGTTCTGAACCGCAGGCCGGCCCGGGCAATTCCCCGGATGATAGATAGCGCGGCAGACCCGGCGCCTGCTGGATAATACACCCGGTCCACCGGCCCATCACCGCGCCCGGCAGCACGACCCAAAGCAAATACATCGCCGCTTCCATTGGCATTCTCCTTCCTTCATCCGCAGCTTGCCAGCCTGCGGCAAAATCACCCCGCTTGCCAAATTGAGCGGCAAAAACTGTAATCGATGCCGCATCCAGGCGGTTTAATCCCATATCCCGCTTGCTTCCTGAGCAGATTTACGTATAATGCGCGGGCTTGTCTTATGCAAATAAGAAAAAAGCCGACTTGCCACCTGCGAAGTCCGCGCTGGCCATGTAAGCCCGACGGCGAATGCCCAAGGGTGAAATTGAAATGGTAAGCCAGCACACAACATTCCCGATATGGGGATAATACTGAACGATTACACTCCCCCATCAATCGAAATGGGTGTGAGGAGTAATTTTCTACGTTTATAAATAATTGGAGCTCTGGTCTCATGCAGAACCAAAGAATCCGTATCCGTTTGAAAGCGTTTGATCATCGTTTGATCGATCAATCAACCGCGGAAATAGTCGAGACTGCCAAACGTACCGGTGCTCAGGTACGTGGTCCGATCCCGCTGCCGACCCGCAAAGAGCGCTTTACCGTTCTGATCTCTCCGCACGTCAATAAAGATGCGCGCGATCAGTACGAAATCCGCACTCACAAGCGTCTGGTTGACATCGTTGAGCCAACCGAAAAAACCGTTGATGCTCTGATGCGTCTGGATCTGGCTGCTGGTGTTGATGTGCAGATCAGCCTGGGTTAATCAGGTCACCGAACGATTGAGAGGTTGAAACAATGAAGGGTTTAGTCGGTCGTAAAGTGGGCATGACTCGCATCTTCACTGAAGATGGCGTTTCCATC
Source organism: Sodalis sp. RH21 (assembly GCF_047324175.1). Taxonomy (NCBI): domain Bacteria; kingdom Pseudomonadati; phylum Pseudomonadota; class Gammaproteobacteria; order Enterobacterales; family Bruguierivoracaceae; genus Sodalis; species Sodalis sp. RH21. The sequence continues at coordinate 240,881 of NZ_CP178732.1, forward strand.
CCAGTAACCGTAATTGAAATCGAAGCAAACCGCGTGACTCAGGTTAAAGACCTGGACAACGACGGATACCGCGCCATTCAGGTCACTACCGGCACTAAAAAAGCCAACCGTGTTACCAAGCCTGAAGCCGGTCACTTCGCCAAAGCAGGCGTTGAAGCTGGCCGCGGCCTGTGGGAATTCCGCGTCGAAGACGTCGCTGAAATCACCGCCGGTCAAAGCATCAGCGTAGAACTGTTTGCTGACGTTAAAAAAGTTGACGTTACCGGTACGTCCAAAGGTAAAGGATTTGCAGGCACTGTAAAGCGCTGGAACTTCCGTACCCAGGATGCTACCCATGGTAACTCCTTGTCCCACCGCGGTCATGGTTCAATCGGTCAGAACCAGACTCCGGGTAAAGTATTCAAGGGCAAGAAAATGGCAGGCCAGATGGGTAACGAGCGTGTAACCGTTCTAAGCCTGGACGTAGTACGTGTTGACGTTGAGCGCAACCTGCTGCTGGTCAAAGGCGCTGTTCCGGGAGCAACCGGCGGTGACCTGATCGTTAAACCGGCTGTCAAGGCGTGACGTTGAGGAGATAGGAATGGAATTGGTATTGAAAGACGCGCAAAGCGCGCTGACTGTTTCCGAAACTACCTTCGGGCGTGACTTCAACGAAGCGCTGGTACACCAGGTTGTTGTTGCTTATGCAGCAGGTGCCCGTCAAGGTACTCGCGCTCAGAAGACCCGTGCTGAAGTAACTGGTTCCGGTAAAAAACCGTGGCGCCAGAAAGGTACCGGTCGTGCGCGTTCAGGTACGGTGAAGAGCCCAATCTGGCGTTCTGGTGGTGTGACGTTTGCTGCCAAACCGCAGGATCACAGCCAGAAGGTTAATAAGAAGATGTACCGTGGGGCGCTGAAAAGCATCCTGTCTGAATTGGTACGTCAAGAACGTCTGATCGTCGTTGAATCGTTTTCTGTAGAAGCGCCTAAAACCAAGCTGCTGGTACAGAAACTGAAAGACATGGCGCTGGAAGATGTGCTGATCATTACAAGCGAACTCGATGAGAACCTGTTCCTGGCCGCGCGTAACCTCTACAAAGTAGACGTTCGTGATGTCGCAGGTATCGACCCGGTTAGCCTGATCGCCTTCGACAAAGTCGTCATGACGGCTGACGCTGTGAAGCAAGTTGAGGAGATGCTGGCATGATTCGTGAAGAACGTTTGCTGAAAGTTTTGCGCGCGCCGCACGTTTCTGAAAAAGCGTCTGCAGCGATGGAAAAGCATAACACCATCGTACTCAAAGTAGCTAAAGACGCGACCAAAGCAGAAATAAAAGCCGCTGTGCATAAACTGTTTGAAGTCGAAGTCAATGACGTTCGTACCCTGATCGTTAAAGGGAAAACGAAGCGTCATGGACAGCGTATCGGTCGTCGTAGCGACTGGAAAAAAGCTTACGTCACCCTGAAAGAAGGCCAGAACATGGACTTCATCGGCGGCGCAGAGTAAGTCGGAGGAGAAGAACAATGGCAATTGTTAAATGTAAACCGACATCTCCGGGTCGTCGCCACGTAGTTAAAGTGGTCAACCCTGAGCTGCACAAGGGCAAGCCTTACGGCCCGTTGCTGGAAAAACTCACTAAATCCGGTGGACGCAATAACAATGGCCGTATCACTACGCGCCATATCGGTGGTGGTCATAAACAACAGTACCGCGTAGTCGATTTCAAACGCGACAAAGACGGTATCCCGGCGATCGTTGAACGCCTGGAATATGATCCGAACCGTTCCGCCAACATCGCTTTGGTGTTGTATAAAGACGGTGAACGTCGTTACGTACTGGCGCCGAAAGGCATGAAAGCCGGTGACCAGATTCAGTCTGGCGTCGACGCTGCCATCAAAGCCGGTAACACGCTGCCGATGCGCAATATCCCGGTTGGTTCCACAGTGCATAACGTGGAAATGAAACCAGGTAAAGGCGGTCAGCTGGCTCGTTCCGCTGGTGCTTATGTTCAGATCGTTGCTCGTGACGGTGCTTATGTCACGCTGCGTCTTCGCTCCGGCGAAATGCGTAAAGTGCAGTCTGAATGCCGCGCAACCATGGGTGAAGTGGGCAACGCCGAACACATGCTGCGCGTACTGGGCAAAGCCGGTGCAAGCCGCTGGCGTGGTATTCGTCCAACCGTTCGCGGTACGGCGATGAACCCGGTGGATCACCCGCATGGTGGTGGTGAAGGTCGTAACTTTGGTAAGCACCCGGTCAGTCCGTGGGGCCTGCAGACCAAAGGTAAGAAGACCCGTAGTAATAAGCGTACCGATAAGTTCATCGTACGTCGCCGTAGTAAAAAATAATTATTAGAGGATAAACCATGCCACGTTCTCTCAAGAAAGGTCCATTCATAGACCTGCACTTGCTGAAGAAGGTAGAGAAAGCGGTGGAAAGCGGTGACAAGAAGCCTATACGCACTTGGTCCCGTCGTTCAACGATCTTTCCAACAATGATCGGTTTGACCATCGCTGTCCATAATGGTCGTCAGCACGTACCGGTATTTGTTTCCGATGAAATGGTCGGACACAAACTGGGTGAATTCGCGCCGACGCGTACTTATCGCGGCCATGCGGCCGATCGAAAGGCTAAAAAACGCTAAGGTAGGAGGAAGAGATGGAAACTATCGCTCAACATCGCCACGCTCGTTCTTCTGCTCAAAAGGTTCGCCTTGTGGCTGACCTTATCCGCGGTAAGAAAGTGTCGCAAGCTCTGGAAGTTTTGGCCTACACCAACAAGAAAGCTGCTGGTCTGGTTAAAAAAGTACTGGAGTCTGCCATTGCTAACGCTGAACACAACGATGGCGCAGATATCGATGATCTGAAAGTCGCGAAAATTTTCGTCGACGCCGGCCCAAGCATGAAGCGCATTATGCCTCGTGCCAAAGGCCGGGCAGATCGCATCCTGAAGCGCACCAGCCACATTACTGTGGTTGTGTCCGATCGCTGAGACTCTGGAGACTAGCAATGGGTCAGAAAGTACATCCTAATGGTATTCGCCTGGGTATTGTCAAACCTTGGAACTCTACCTGGTATGCGAATACTAAAGAATTCGCTGACAACCTGGACAGCGACTTTAAAGTTCGTCAATTCCTGATTAAGGAACTGGCGAAGGCTTCCGTTTCTCGCATCGTGATCGAGCGTCCGGCCAAGAGCATCCGTGTGACTATTCACACCGCTCGTCCGGGCATCGTCATCGGCAAGAAAGGTGAAGACGTCGAAAAACTGCGTAAGGTCGTTGCGGATATCGCCGGCGTTCCTGCGCAGATCAATATTGCCGAAATCCGTAAACCGGAACTGGACGCTAAATTGGTCGCTGACAGTATCTCTTCACAGCTGGAACGTCGCGTTATGTTCCGTCGTGCTATGAAGCGTGCTGTACAGAACGCCATGCGTCTGGGCGCTAAGGGTATTAAAGTTGAAGTCAGCGGCCGCCTTGGCGGCGCTGAAATCGCACGTACCGAATGGTACCGCGAAGGTCGTGTTCCGCTGCATACGCTGCGTGCGGATATCGATTACAACACCTCCGAAGCGCGCACCACTTATGGTGTCATCGGCGTAAAAGTGTGGATCTTCAAAGGTGAGATCCTGGGTGGTATGGCTGCCGTTGAACAACCGGAAAAACCGGCTGCTCAACCTAAAAAGCAGCAGCGTAAAGGCCGCAAGTAAGGAGAGTCGCTGATGTTACAACCAAAGCGTACAAAATTCCGTAAAATGCATAAAGGCCGCAACCGCGGTCTGGCTGCGGGCACGGATATTAGCTTCGGTACTTTCGGTCTGAAAGCTGTTGGCCGTGGTCGTCTGACTGCTCGTCAAATCGAAGCAGCGCGTCGTGCTATGACGCGTGCAGTTAAGCGTCAAGGTAAGATCTGGATCCGTATTTTCCCGGACAAACCGATTACCGAAAAGCCGCTTGAAGTTCGTATGGGTAAAGGTAAAGGTAACGTAGAGTATTGGGTTGCCTTGATTCAACCTGGCAAAGTCCTGTATGAAATGGACGGCGTACCGGAAGAAATTGCCCGCGAAGCATTCAAGCTGGCAGCAGCAAAACTGCCGATTAAAACCACCTTTGTAACTAAGACGGTGATGTAATGAAAGCAAAAGAGCTGCGTGAAAAAAGCGTTGAAGAGCTGAACACCGAACTGCTGAATTTACTGCGCGAGCAGTTTAACCTGCGCATGCAGGCAGCAAGTGGCCAGCTGCAACAGACTCACCTGTTGTTACAAGTGCGTCGCAATGTTGCACGCGTTAAAACGTTATTGACTGAGAAGGCGGGTGCGCAATGAGTGACAATATCCGTACTCTGCAAGGTCGCGTTGTCAGCGACAAAATGGAGAAATCCATTGTCGTGGCCATCGAACGTTTTGTGAAACACCCGATTTACGGCAAATTCATCAAGCGTACGACCAAGCTGCACGTACACGACGAGAGCAATGAAAGTGGTATCGGTGACGTCGTGGAAATCCGCGAATGTCGTCCGATTTCCAAGACTAAGTCCTGGACGCTTGTTCGCGTTGTAGAGAAAGCGATTCTGTAATACAGTAAGCGCGCTCAAAACAAAGTAAACGGCTCAAAGCACGAGCCGTTTATTTTTTCTACCCATATCAAGAGGGCAGTGTTATAATGCTGCGCCCTGTATTATGGGGTTTTTCTTAACGACCTAATATGGGTCCTAAAGTTGTAGTTGACATTAGCGGAGCACTAACATGATCCAAGAACAGACTATGCTGAACGTGGCCGACAACTCCGGCGCGCGTCGCGTAATGTGTATCAAGGTTCTAGGTGGCTCGCACCGTCGCTACGCAGGCGTCGGCGACATCATCAAAATTACCATCAAGGAAGCAATTCCGCGTGGCAAAGTAAAAAAAGGTGATGTCCTGAAGGCGGTAGTGGTGCGCACCAAGAAGGGTGTCCGTCGCCCTGACGGTTCTGTCGTTCGCTTCGATGGTAATGCTTGTGTTTTGTTGAATAACAATAGTGAGCAACCCATCGGTACGCGTATTTTTGGGCCGGTGACTCGTGAACTGCGTACCGAAAAGTTCATGAAAATCATTTCTCTGGCACCAGAAGTACTTTAAGGAGCGAATCATGGCAGCGAAAATCCGTCGTGATGACGAAGTTATCGTGCTAACCGGCAAAGATAAAGGTAAGCGCGGTAAAGTAAAGAATGTCCTGTCTACGGGCAAGGCCATTGTTGAAGGTATAAACCTGGTTAAGAAACATCAAAAACCAGTTCCGGCTACGAACCAGCCGGGCGGCATTGTTGAACAGGAAGCGGCAATTCAGCTTTCCAACCTTGCCATCTTCAATGGTGCCTCCAACAAGGCGGACCGTGTAGGCTTTAAGATTGAAGACGGAAAAAAAGTCCGTATTTTCAAATCTAACGGCGAAACAATTAAGTAACTTGGAGTAGTACGATGGCGAAACTGCATGATTACTACAAAGACGAAATAGTCAGTGAGCTGATGAAACAGTTCGACTACCATTCTGTCATGCAAGTCCCTCGGGTCGAGAAGATCACCCTGAACATGGGTGTTGGTGAAGCGATTGCTGATAAGAAACTGCTGGATAATGCAGCGAATGATTTAGCAGCAATATCCGGTCAAAAACCGCTCATCACCAAAGCGCGCAGATCCGTTGCGGGCTTCAAAATCCGTCAGGGCTATCCGATCGGCTGTAAAGTAACCCTGCGTGGTGAACGCATGTGGGAATTCTTTGAGCGACTGATATCCATTGCTGTACCACGTATTCGTGACTTCCGTGGCTTGTCCACCAAGTCATTCGATGGTCGTGGTAACTACAGCATGGGCGTGCGTGAGCAGATCATCTTCCCGGAAATCGATTATGACAAAGTCGATCGCGTTCGTGGCTTGGATATTACCATCACCACTACTGCGAAATCCGATGATGAAGGTCGTGCGCTGTTGGCCGCCTTTAACTTCCCATTCCGCAAGTAAGGCAGGGTACTCATGGCTAAGCAATCGATGAAAGCACGTGAAGTTAAGCGTGTGAAATTAGCTGAAAAATTCTTCGCAAAACGCGCTGAACTTAAAACCATCATCTCTAGCGTAAATTCTTCTGATGAAGAACGTTGGGATGCGGTTCTCAAGCTGCAGACTCTGCCGCGTGATTCCAGCCCGTCTCGTCAGCGTAACCGCTGCCGCCAAACTGGTCGTCCGCACGCTTTCCTGCGGAAATTCGGGTTGAGCCGTATCAAGGTCCGTGAAACTGCCATGCGCGGTGAGATCCCGGGTCTGAGAAAGGCTAGCTGGTAATTGTCACCAATTGAATCACGGGAGTAAAGACAGATGAGCATGCAAGATCCGATCGCGGATATGCTGACCCGTATCCGTAACGGTCAAACCGCGAACAAAACAGCGGTCTCCATGCCTTCCTCCAAGCTTAAAGTGGCAATCGCCAATTTGCTGAAAGAAGAAGGCTTTATTGAAGAATTCAAAATTGAAGGCGACACCAAGCCTACGCTGGAAATCGTACTCAAGTACTTCCAGGGTAAGCCAGTGGTAGAAACCATTCAGCGTATCAGCCGCCCAGGTCTGCGTATCTATAAGAAAAAAGATGCGTTGCCTAAAGTTATGGCCGGCCTAGGTATTGCGGTTGTTTCCACCTCTAAAGGTGTTATGACTGATCGTGCGGCTCGCCAGGCTGGTCTTGGTGGCGAGATTATCTGCTACGTAGCTTAATCGGGAGGAAAACATGTCTCGTGTTGCAAAAGCACATGTCGTAATTCCTGCCGGCGTAGAGGTAAAACTCAACGGTCAGGAAATTTCGATTAAAGGTAAAAACGGCGAGCTGAGTCGTACTATCCACGATGCCGTCCATGTTAACTATGCAGACAACAATCTGACGTTTGTGCCTCGTGAAGGCGAAGCGAATGGTTGGGCTTTAGCGGGTACTACCCGTGCGTTGTTACATGCAATGGTTGTCGGTGTTACTGAAGGCTTCACCAAGAAGCTGCAGCTGGTAGGCGTAGGTTATCGTGCCGCGGTAAAAGGCAATGTGGTGAATTTGGCCCTTGGCTACTCTCATCCTATTGACCACGTTTTACCGGAAGGCATCACCGCTGAATGTCCAAGTCAAACTGAAATCGTGCTGAAAGGCGCTGATAAGCAGGCTGTTGGGCAGATTGCGGCTGATTTGCGAGCCTATCGCCGTCCCGAGCCTTACAAGGGCAAGGGTGTCCGTTACGCCGACGAAGTCGTGCGTACCAAAGAGGCTAAGAAAAAGTAAGGTAACACTATGGATAAGAAAGCAGCTCGTATCCGTCGTGCGACCCGCGCACGCCGCAAGCTCCAAGAACTGGGCGCAACCCGCCTGGTTATACATCGTACCCCGCGCCATATTTATGCGCAGGTCATTGCCCCGAATGGTTCTGAAGTACTGGTAGCCGCTTCTACTGTAGAAAAAGCTATCGCGGAGCAATTAAAGGGTACCGGTAACAAAGATGCCGCGACCGCTGTAGGTAAAACTATCGCAGAACGCGCTCTGGAAAAAGGCATTAAGATTGTGTCCTTTGACCGTTCCGGATTCCAATATCATGGTCGAGTCCAGGCACTGGCAGATGCTGCCCGTGAAGCTGGCCTTCAGTTCTAAGGTAGAGGTGTAAGATGGCACACATCGAGAAACAAGCTGGCGAACTGCAGGAAAAGCTGATCGCGGTAAATCGCGTATCCAAAACCGTAAAAGGTGGCCGTATTTTCAGCTTTACCGCACTGACAGTAGTTGGTGATGGTAACGGTCGCGTAGGTTTTGGCTACGGCAAAGCACGCGAAGTTCCGGCAGCGATCCAGAAAGCGATGGAAAAAGCCCGTCGCAATATGATGAATGTCGCGCTGAACAGCGGCACCCTGCAGCACCCGGTTAAAGGTGCTCATACGGGTTCTCGCGTGTTCATGATGCCGGCTTCCCAAGGTACCGGTATTATCGCCGGTGGTGCAATGCGCGCCGTCCTGGAAGTCGCAGGGGTTCACAACGTATTAGCAAAAACCTATGGTTCCACCAACCCGATTAACGTGGTTCGTGCAACTATCGACGCCCTTGCTAACATGAAGTCCCCCGAAATGGTCGCTGCCAAGCGTGGTAAATCCGTTGAAGAAATTCTGGGGTAACTGAGCATGGCACAGATGATTAAAATAACTCAGACTCGCAGTTCCATCGGTCGTCTGCCGAGACACAAGGCAACTTTGGTTGGCTTGGGCCTGCGTCGCATTGGTCATACAGTAGAGCGTGAAGATACTCCCGCTATACGTGGTATGGTCAATTTGGTTTCCTACATGGTCAAAGTTGAGGAGTAAGAGATGCGCTTAAATACTCTGTCTCCGGCTGAGGGCTCTAAACACGCGCCTCGGCGTGTAGGACGCGGTATCGGTTCCGGCCTGGGTAAAACCGCAGGACGTGGTCACAAAGGTCAGAAGTCTCGTTCTGGCGGTGGCGTACGTCGTGGGTTTGAAGGCGGCCAGATGCCTTTGTACCGTCGTCTGCCTAAATTCGGTTTCACCTCGCGCAAAGCCATGGTTACGGCGGAAGTTCGCCTGTCCGAACTGGCGCAGGTTGAAGGCGAGGTTATCGATCTCAACACGTTAAAAGCGGCTAACATTGTTGGCACCCAGATTGAATTCGCGAAAGTCATGCTTTCCGGCGAAATCAATCGCGCAGTGACCCTGCGCGGTCTGCGTGTCACCAAAGGCGCTCGTGCTGCAATCGAAGCTGCCGGCGGTAAAATTGAGGAATAAGTAGCAGATGGCCAAACAACCAGGATTAGACTTTCAAAGTGCTAAAGGCGGATTAGGCGAACTGAAACGCAGACTTTTGTTTGTTGTCGGTGCGCTGATTGTTTTCCGTATCGGCTCTTTTATTCCGATTCCTGGTATCGATGCCACTGTGCTTGCGAAATTGCTCGAGCAGCAAAGAGGCACCATCATAGAGATGTTTAACATGTTCTCTGGTGGTGCGCTCAGCCGTGCTTCAATCTTCGCCTTGGGGATCATGCCGTACATTTCGGCGTCGATCATCATTCAGCTGCTGACCGTGGTTCATCCAGCGCTGGCGGAGATTAAAAAAGAGGGTGAGGCCGGCCGTCGCAAGATAAGCCAGTACACCCGCTATGGCACGTTGGTGCTGGGTATATTCCAATCTATCGGTATAGCTACCGGTTTGCCGAATATGCCCGGGATGCAGGGCCTGGTATACAATCCAGGCTTTGCGTTTTACTTTACCGCTGTCGTGAGCCTGGTCACCGGGACAATGTTCCTGATGTGGTTAGGCGAACAGATAACTGAACGGGGTATCGGCAACGGTATTTCCATCATTATCTTTGCCGGTATCGTGGCGGGTTTACCGCCGGCCATTGCCCATACCATCGAGCAAGCTCGTCAAGGCGACCTGCACTTCCTCCTGTTGCTATTGGTTGTGGTGCTCGTATTTGCAGTGACGTTTTTTGTTGTTTTCGTCGAGCGTGGTCAACGCCGTATAGTCGTTAACTACGCCAAACGTCAGCAAGGGCGTCGTGTGTATGCGGCACAGAGTACGCATTTGCCGCTGAAAGTGAATATGGCCGGCGTTATTCCGGCGATTTTTGCTTCCAGTATCATCCTGTTTCCGGCCACGATTGCTTCATGGTTCGGCGGCGGCACCGGTTGGGGCTGGTTAACGGCGATTTCGCTGTATTTACAGCCTGGGCAACCGCTTTATGTGTTACTCTATGCATCTGCAATCATATTCTTCTGTTTCTTCTACACGGCACTGGTGTTTAACCCGCGTGAAACAGCAGATAACCTGAAGAAGTCCGGTGCATTTGTACCAGGCATTCGTCCGGGAGAGCAAACGGCTAAATATATTGATAAAGTGATGACCCGTCTGACCCTGGTCGGTGCGATGTACATTACCTTTATCTGCCTTATCCCGGAGTTCATGCGTGACGCAATGAAAGTTCCCTTCTATTTTGGGGGCACATCTTTATTGATTGTCGTTGTGGTTATCATGGACTTTATGGCTCAAGTGCAGACTCTGATGATGTCGAGTCAATACGAGTCCGCATTGAAGAAAGCAAACCTGAAAGGCTATAACCGCTAATCCGGAAAGCTTGAGAAGTTACGGAGAGTAAAAATGAAAGTTCGTGCTTCCGTCAAGAAATTATGTCGTAACTGCAAAATCGTTCGACGTCACGGCGTAGTTCGCGTGATTTGCAGCGAGCCTAAGCATAAACAACGCCAAGGCTGATAAATTCGGCATATTTTTCTTGCAAAGTTGGGTTGAGCTGGCTAGATTAGCCAGCCAATCTTTTGTAGGTCAACGCAACATTGTTTGAGTATCCTGAAAACGGGCTTTTCAGAATGGTGTTGCCGTTTAAATTTTTAGGAGTGCATAGTGGCCCGTATAGCAGGCATTAACATTCCTGATCAAAAACATACCGTGATCGCGTTAACTTCAATCTACGGTATCGGTAAGACCCGTTCACAAGCTATTTGTGAAACCGCGGGTATTGCTGAACATGTTAAGATCAGTGAGCTGTCTGAAGAGCAGATCGACACGCTGCGTGACGCAGTTGCTAAATTTGTGGTCGAAGGTGATCTGCGCCGTGAAGTAACCCTGAGTATCAAACGTCTTATGGACCTTGGTACCTATCGTGGTTTGCGTCATCGTCGTGGTCTTCCGGTTCGCGGTCAGCGTACCAAGACCAATGCCCGTACCCGTAAGGGTCCGCGCAAACCGATCAAGAAATAATCGGGGTGAGTAAATAATGGCTAAGGCACCTGTTCGTGCACGTAAGCGTGTTAAAAAGCAAGTTTCAGATGGCGTGGCTCATATCCATGCGTCTTTCAACAATACCATCGTTACTATTACCGATCGTCAGGGTAATGCGTTGGGTTGGGCGACGGCCGGTGGTTCCGGTTTCCGTGGTTCTCGTAAATCTACTCCTTTCGCCGCACAGGTTGCAGCAGAGCGTTGCGCTGAAGCAGTGAAAGAGTATGGCATCAAGAATCTGGAAGTTATGGTTAAAGGACCTGGTCCGGGCCGTGAGTCTACCGTTCGCGCGTTAAACGCGGCTGGTTTTCGCATCACAAATATTACTGATGTGACTCCGATCCCCCATAACGGTTGTCGTCCGCCGAAAAAGCGCCGCGTATAACGCCGCTTCTAGGTTAGTTGGAGAAAGAAAATGGCAAGATATTTGGGTCCTAAGCTCAAGCTGAGCCGTCGCGAGGGCACAGACCTTTTCCTGAAGTCTGGTGTTCGCGCGATCGATTCCAAGTGTAAAATTGAACAGCCTCCTGGACAGCATGGCGCGCGTAAACCGCGTCTGTCTGACTACGGAGTGCAGTTGCGTGAAAAACAAAAAGTCCGTCGTATTTACGGCGTTCTGGAACGTCAATTCCGCAACTACTACAAAGAAGCAGCGCGTCTTAAAGGCAATACCGGTGAAAACCTGTTGCAGTTGCTTGAAGGCCGTCTGGACAACGTTGTTTACCGTATGGGTTTTGGTGCCACTCGCGCCGAATCACGTCAATTGGTCAGCCACAAGGCGATCATGGTAAATGGCCGTGTTGTCAACATCGCTTCTTACCAGGTTACTCCGAATGACGTTGTAAGCATCCGTGAGAAAGCGAAAAAGCAATCCCGTGTTCGTGCCTCATTGGAACTGGCTGAACAGCGTGAAAAGCCGACCTGGCTTGAAGTTGACGCTGCTAAGATGGAAGGGGTGTTCAAACGTATTCCAGAACGTACCGATCTGTCTGCGGACATTAATGAACACCTGATAGTCGAGCTTTACTCCAAGTAAGGCTTAGTACCAAAGAGAGGACACAATGCAGGGTTCTGTGACAGAGTTTCTAAAACCGCGCCTGGTAGATATCGAGCAAATCAGTTCGACGCACGCCAAGGTGACCCTTGAACCTTTAGAGCGTGGCTTTGGCCATACCCTAGGTAACGCACTGCGCCGTATTCTGCTTTCGTCGATGCCGGGTTGCGCGGTGACCGAGGTTGAGATTGATGGTGTACTGCACGAGTACAGCACCAAAGAAGGTGTACAGGAAGACATCCTGGAGATTCTGCTCAACCTGAAAGGGCTGGCGGTGAGAGTTCAAGGTAAAGATGACGTTATCCTTACTCTGAATAAATCTGGCATTGGCCCTGTAACCGCAGCCGACATCACCCATGACGGGGATGTCGAAATCGTCAAGCCGCAGCATGTGCTCTGCCACCTGACCGATGAAAACGCATCGATTAATATGCGTATCAAAGTTCAACGTGGCCGTGGTTATGTGCCGGCTTCTGCCCGAATTCATTCGGAAGAAGATGAGCGCCCAATTGGTCGTTTGCTGGTTGATGCGTGCTATAGCCCTGTAGAGCGAATTGCCTACAATGTTGAAGCTGCACGTGTTGAACAGCGCACCGACCTGGATAAGCTGGTCATCGAAATGGAAACCAATGGCACGATCGATCCTGAAGAGGCGATCCGCCGCGCGGCTACCATCCTGGCTGAACAACTTGAAGCTTTTGTTGATTTGCGTGATGTACGTCAACCGGAAGTCAAAGAAGAGAAACCAGAATTCGATCCGATCTTGCTGCGCCCAGTTGACGATCTGGAATTGACTGTCCGCTCTGCTAACTGCCTTAAGGCAGAAGCTATCCACTACATCGGTGATCTGGTACAGCGTACCGAGGTTGAGCTCCTTAAAACGCCCAACCTTGGTAAAAAATCTCTTACTGAGATTAAAGACGTGTTGGCTTCCCGTGGGTTGTCTCTGGGCATGCGCCTTGAGAACTGGCCTCCGGCAAGTATTGCTGATGAATAACCCGATCACAGGGTAAGGTTTTACTGAGAAGGATAAGGTCATGCGCCATCGTAAGAGTGGTCGTCAACTGAACCGTAACAGCAGCCATCGCCAGGCTATGTTCCGTAACATGGCCGGCTCTCTGGTTCGTCACGAGATAATCAAGACGACCCTGCCAAAAGCGAAAGAGCTGCGCCGTGTTGTTGAACCGCTGATTACACTTGCCAAGACCGACAGCGTTGCAAATCGTCGTCTGGCATTCGCCCGCACTCGTGATAACGAGATCGTGGCAAAACTGTTTAACGAGCTTGGCCCGCGTTTCGCGAGCCGTGCCGGTGGTTACACTCGTATTCTCAAGTGTGGCTTCCGTGCTGGTGACAATGCACCGATGGCTTACATCGAGCTGCTGGATCGTGCAGCAGAGTCCCAAGTTCCAGCTGAAGCGGTTGCAGAATAAAGAATTATCTGTAATCGTTAATGCTTACAAAACCCGGCTTAGGTCGGGTTTTTTATTGCCTGAAATTCATCTCCGGCACGGCTTATCATTTAAGCACTAACGCGTTATCCTAAAAGGCTGAAGGATGGCCGTAGGAGGGCTTAGCATGTGGTTATTCGATGAATGGGCCGAGCGGCATATCCAGCAGGCGCAAAAGAAAGGCGAATTCGATAATTTGCCGGGATATGGCAAGCCCTTGCAGCTCGATGATGACAGTGCGGTGCCGGAAGAGTTGCGGGTGGGGTATCGCCTGCTGAAAAATGCCGGTTACCTGCCAGCGGAATTACAGGATCGCCGGGAAGCTCTACAGCTTGCCGATTTATTACGCGGCATAACCGAAGATGATAGCCGTCATCAGGCCTTCAGCGCGCGGCTGCGATTGTTGGAGTTCAAGCTGTGCCAGGCCGGCGTAAGCACGGAATTTTTACGGCGCGGCTACCAGCAGCAACTGCAAACGCATTTCGAACGCCGGCAAAATGCCGAATAAAGGATGCTGGATTGATGGGCGCCGTTTCGCCAGGAAGACTGTATATCAAAGGTCAACGGCGTGCTGAGGCCGGTTTTTATTATCGGCGTTATTTACTATACTGTTCGTTATCGAAGTCCGCGCGTTGTGCGCGGTTTATTAGGCGCTATTTTTAGGCACTCTTTTTATTTTAGGCACTATGAAAATTAATGAGGAAATTATGACTGACAAATACCGCCACACCAAAGGCACCATACAGGATAACGCCATTGCGGCGCTGCTGCACGATCCGCTCTTTCGCCAGCGTCGTGAGAACAATTTAAAAGGGAAGGGCAGCTACAGCCGTAAAGGCAAACATGCCAAGGCCCATAACTGGGAGGCCAGTGGTAAGATCATCGAGGGTGATGTTACCACTGGCCTTCTTGCCGCCCGTGCCGGCGCAGCACTCATCTTCGGCCCCAATCACGGCTTGAGCGTTTAACCTCAGAGCGTAGGCGGCTGCGCCGGGGGCTGCTGTGACAGCGGCGGCGCGACGCTCTGGTTCTGTTGTTTAAGCAAATCGCGAATTTCAGTCAGCAGCGTTTCTTCGGCGCTTGGTTTAGGCGGTGCCGCCGGTTCCTCTTCCTGTTTGCGATGGAATCGGTTGATAAGCTTGATTACGCAGAATACCGCCAGCGCCACGATCAAAAAATCAAAGATGTTTTGCAGGAAAATTCCGTACTGCAGGACGACCGCCGGCGTATCTCCCTGCGCCGGTTTCAACACCCAGCCAAACGATCGGAAATCGACGCCGCCAATCAATAAACCCAGCGGCGGCATAATGACGTTGGCCACCAGTGACGAGACGATTTTACCAAACGCCGCCCCGATGATGACACCTACCGCCAGATCGACCACATTGCCGCGCATGGCGAATTTTCGGAATTCTTGCAGGAAACTCATAGGCTTGCTCCTTAATTTAACAATAAGTTAATTTTAACAAAGGATGCCACATTTGCCAGACACTTTAACAATTTGTGTCAATTCTTGCCACGTAACAGGCTATTCGCCTGAGGGAAAATATGGGTAACCGCGTAGGTAAAGTTAGCGGCCTGGGCCGCGTCGCAATCGCCGATATCATGGAATACCATTAAATCATCAAATGCGTTATTAAACTTCATCACCATTTGCTTGGCTTTTGGGTACAGGCTCCCGTCGATGGTATAACGGGCCAGAGGTAGAAATGTCCCGCCCAGAGACAACGCCGAGGTCGGCTTATCCAAGCCGGCGATGCGATAAAATTCAATATAACCGTCACTGTAGCCCACTGCAACCAGGGCATTTAGCGCGGAGAATGCCACGCTCGCCACCTGGGGCACGCCAAAAAATCCCGGAACGTAAGCTTTGCCGCGTCGCAGCAACAGAGTATCGCGGCGCGCAATGTCGTACAGCATCACCTCGCTGAGATGTAAGTTCTCATCGACCCGGTAATAACCGAGATAACATTGGTCCGCGGCAATAAAACTGGCTTTAAACCCCGCGGGCGCCGGCCAGGGGGGCGCTACCTTATCAGGCGAAATCCATCCGCCGGCATCGGGAACAAACAGCTCGCCCTGATTGGTGACCCAGGACTCGCAGCGGTTTTCAAAGATGCCGGTAATGTTGATTTGTTTATAGGGCGGGATTTCGCGCAGCTCGGACGTCAGTTCGCTAGCAGGCAACCGGTAAAATTCGGCCATACGCACCAATGGCTTAAGCTTGTAAATGACTACGACGATGACGCCATTTGGCGAAGTCACAATATGGTCAGCCATGTGACGGTTAGGGTTACCGGCAAAGCGGATACGATCGTCGTCCGGCCGTTGCCCTATGATCCGGTTCTCCCGGTCCAGCCAAAAAGTTAACTGCTGTTTTATGCGTAAATGATGTTTCGAGGCGCTGATATGCGTGGATTCCATTGGATCGGGCAACCAGCGGCGCAGCCCGTCCTGCTGGGAAATCGGCACGGCGCTGAGTCCCTCATTATCGATGAGTAATTCATTATTTCCTACGGGCGTATCGGCATCGGGGGAGGTGGCTGCGTATAGCAAAAAAAGCTGCTGTTTCGGCCCTATGGCGGTCAGCGTCGGGGGTGGGAATTGCACGGGTAGTTCCCCGGTTTTGGCCAGTAGCCGGTGCTGCCATTCTCGATTGTTGCCGGTGTGGTTGCCGGTTATAGAATGAAGGATATTCTCAAAAGTGGTCCAAATCGCCAATGCCGGATAGGCGGATGTGAACGAGGATGTGAGCGCCGTATCCATTTTAAACGCCCTTACAAGGGAAGACGAGGCGTGCAGCAGCGTCGCCCGGCGTAAAGGATCGAGGCGCAGGAGCAACGCCACCTGACGTAGCCGGGTACGCAGCGCCGGTTCGGGCGGCGCGGGGGAGCTTGCGTCGCAGTTTGTCCGGCACAGCGCGGTTAGCGTGGGAAACGCGGTGTCGTTATAGGTGCGCATCGCCAGAGCTTCGAGTCTGGACCAGGGCTGATCGTTTATCGGGGCGAGTATCGGATCGGTTTTGTCAATCAGGGCAAAGGATTCAGTGAATAACTCATAACGCAGGGTCCAGCGCGCGCGGCTTGCCGAATGGTCTTGATACGAAGCCATGTAATACAGATCGTCAAAATGGCTGATATTCAGGCACTTATCGCCGGCTTTAAGAAACAGGGTATTACCGCGGCTAAAGGCCCCATTGAGCAAAGGGGGCAGTAATATAGTCATATAGGGTTTACATGCGGCGATCGTTCCCGCGTTCATTTCACGCGCCAGGGTCTGACCGAGCCGGTGTGAATTCAGCCCGGTGGACGGCATCGATAATACAAAACTGCTGCTGATGAAATCATATTCGACGCGAAAAGTCCCGGCACGGTGTCTCTGAGGGTGGGTTAATAAAAAGGTGGATTTCCTGGCTTCGGGAACCAGCCAATACCAGTGTTGATCGATGCGGGCCTTAAGACTGGCAGGATCATAAAAGCCGATCATATCGGGAAAGGAAGGTTGTTCATCAAGCTCATAGGGCGATAAAAAGGCGCGGCTAATACGAAATTTGCTGAGGCTATCTGACGCTCTCATGGATGGCTGGTTTTTTTGCAGGTTCAGATTGAAGACGGTTCCGTGGTGAACGATATCTATGGTGGCAAACGGGTCGCCCCATAGACGCGGTGCCATATGCCAGTCGTCTAGATAGCCCACCGGGCTAAGTTGTTCGGTTTCCGGGCAGAAAGCCCATCCATGGCCGTTGATTTCAAAAAATAATTTCTGTTGGTCGGCAAAGAATACGCGGTGTTGGGGATAAACCACGGCCAGATGAATCGGCATGGTGCTGGATAGGAGCCACTGCCGGCTATCACGATCGCTGGCCGAGGTGTGGTTGTTAACGGTAAGGGGCGGAATCGCGGGTTGATATTCCTGTAATTGGCACTGCCGTTTACCTATATCCAAACAGACATATTTTTTGTAAATACCCAGTTGCGTTTGTATATCGAGCTGTACAAACACGGGGTAACCCTCCCCCGTCAGTTCGCCGTTTTCCACCGCGATTACCGGCGTATGCTTCAAGTGCGGCTGCATTTCCATGATTGAATATTCGATGCCTTTCAACGTCAGGGTGAGCGGCGTGTGGCCGTTTTCACCGTATCCATAGGTTACTTCAAACAGGCGGGAAGTGCGGGTAGTCAAGAACTTATGGCTTTCTGAAGACAGTAGCAGCCCTTCACGAATAATCTTCGGGGAGAATTTTAGCAATGCATATCCCGCTATGGCCAGGCGCAAGCTGTTTCCCATGATGACCAAAGAACGCATCGCCGCGATGCCGGGGTCGAAACTCAATATTATCCGTTTGCCGATGCTGAACAGAAAAACATGGAGCTGCTCGTTGGTGCCTACCACGCCGCCCGCGATCTGGGCGGAAATGGGAATGACCTGTTTAAACAGACGGTCGGTCGAGGCGACAAACGCTGTCTTTTCATAGGCGCGGGCCGCGCCGATCAGGCCCATCCGATAGAGGGTAAGGCTGGCTTTTATGCCGGTAAAAAATAACGGCAGCCCCACAAGTATACCGTCAACGGAACACTCGATAAATGCGGAGTTTTGATCGCCCTCCCGCAGGGAATTGACGCAATCATAGAAGGGAATGATCAGGCCTTTGATGTCTTCGATTATCTCCGGCAGTTCCTTGCCTACGGCGTCATAACCGGCTTGATATAACCTTACGCGATAGGCCTGATAATGCATATCCGCATACCGCGCGATGAGCTGGGTGATGGGTTCCGCGCGGCTTTTTTGGATGGCCGGCTGTTTCAGCGTGATAATGTTAAGATCGTGGCGGCTTTTTATTTTCCCGGTCGGCCAGTTCTGCATATAGGGACGAAGATCGCGCAATTCGGGGTCATGAATATTTATGCGCCGCAGAAGATAGCCGCGGTCGGTGATTCTCAAGGCATACAGCCGCTGCTCATGGTGGCGTGTAGCGCGCAAAAAAGCCGTATCGGGTCTATTGAAATATTTGACCACCACATTCGAAAAAAACATCTCGGCCGGCCGCCGTTTACGATAGAGCCGGGGCTCGACCAGTTGAACTTCCGAGTGCTGTAAAAAAGCATCATCATCTTGCTGCAGATTGTCGTCCTGAAAATCGCTGGGGGTAAATGCCGCGGCCAGCAGCGCCGTATCCGCCTGAAGAATCTGCCTGGATATCCGTTCCACCGCGGCGCGGTAGTATTCATCAAGGTCCGGCACGGCCCGATGTCTGGCGTGGCAGCGCTGACCGCCTGGATGGGCCATTAACTGCAACACCGCGTTTTGATATACTCCTTGAAGAATCAACAGGAACGATTTCTTTTTCATCGGCGCCAGGCTGCGGCTTTTGCCGCAGTATTGGTCCAATAATTCCTCCGCCGCCCACTTTCGCCCGCGCCAGGGGCGCGTGTTATACACCTGCTGATACGCAGTAAAGCTGTCGTTAATATGCTTGGCTTTATCGTGCCGGCTCGCCAGGACCTCAATCAGATGATCCAATGTCCCGGTAAGTTTATCCCCGGGCAGACTATCGTCGATAGCGTAGGCGGGATGAATATACAAATGATAAAACAGCAATCCGGAATAGAGCGCGGGCTCGGCCGCTTTAGCCAAAAATCCCGGTTCAAAGACGCTAACGATCCCTAGGCCAAGCTGGATCAGCGATAACCCGCTCTCCCGTGATAAATCACTTGCGCCTGATGAAATGACGGCCCGCGCGCCGGTATGTAACAGCACCCAGGTCGGGCTGCCTACCCATAGAGCGTCCGTATTGTTGATAGACGGCGCCCCGCGATGATCGCCGGTAATCTTGGCGCCTAACTCAAGCTCTGAATGCAGGTACATTTCAGGCATTTCGTACGCTTCGTAGTGCCGCTGCCATACCTCTTTGGCATAATGATCCGGCGTGGTGAAGGACCAGTTCTGCGCGGCGGCGGTCAAGTCCTTCAGCGTACCGGGGCGTATGCGCACGAAAATTTTGGCTATCCGCAGCGGGATGCTGTCCTCTTTGAAGATCAGTTTGCACAAGGCCTGTCCAACCAGCTCGCGCTGTTGTTCCGGACTCATTTCCTCCCCCCGCCGTTCGCCGTAAAGGTGACTGCCGAATAGCGTCAGCCTGGCGATCTCGGGTATCAGCTCCGGCTGGCGTTCGACATGGTTCAAAATGAGCGTCGCCAGCCGTTCTTCATCGATCGCACTCAGATCGAGACGCGTATTGATATGGATATGCCTATTCATAAAGGCCGCCAGGCGGTATTTCCAATCGGGTTCCGGCAGGCTGGACAGCGCCGGGGTATTGCGCCGGAAGCGCTTGATTGAAGGCGCGGGCGAGGGGGCGAGCGCGGCAGGCCGCCCAACCGGATAACGCCATTGGCCGCCTGCCTCCGGCTGACGCGTGATGGCGACCAGATCGGCGTTAACGTCCGCGGCGGCGGCAAGCTGGCGGTTGACCTCAAAAGGAGAAATCGCGATTAAGGAATAAACCAGCCGCTGGTAAAAATTACGCGGTTTTTTAAGATCCGGGGCGTTAAGCGGCAGGTCATGGGCGTATTGCCGGTACCATCCGTATTGCTGCGCCATAACATACAAATCTCCGCCGCTTAACGGTGTTTTCTCTTGGCGGTATGGCGGTGCTATCGATGATGAAGTTACGGCGCGTATTTTTTCAGGGTAACCGGTATGTTGGCGGTAAAAGCCGTCGTCCGCCGTGCGGCCGCCGGTTTGTGGCGAATTCGTGGTAATACGCGTCCCTTCCATGTTCATCTCCCTGTGGATCGGTCTCCTGGCGGCGCCAGTCGCGCCCCTTTTGCGCAGGGCTAACTACGGCGCTGAAACAAGCATAGCCGGCGCAAATAAAACGGCGCCGGGTTATGGGTTATCAACAGGTTAACGCAGGAGAACGGCGGGATAAGGGGGCGGAGGAAGCTGTTGGCCGCGCAGGGGAAAGCGCGGCGGCCAGTGCGGTGCGCTATAAAAAGAACGGACTGGGCTGGAACAACCGCTCGACGTCGGTAATAAACTTCTTATCCGTGAGGAACATAATGACGTGATCCCCCTGCTGTATCCGGCAGTTTTTATTGGCGATAATCACCTCGTCGCCCCGAACGATGGCGCCGATGATGGTGCCGGGCGGCAATTTAATGGCGTCGATGGCCCGGCCCACCACTTTGGAGGTGCTTTCATCGCCATGGGCTATCGCCTCAATGGCTTCGGCCACGCCGCGGCGCAGCGAGGAGACGCTGACGATATCGGCTTTGCGCACATGGCCAAGCAGCGCCGAGATAGTGGCCTGCTGCGGCGAAATGGCGATATCGATCACGCTGCCCTGCACCAGATCCACATAAGCGCGGCGCTGGATCAGCACCAGAACCTTTTTGGCGCCCATGCGTTTGGCCAACATAGCCGACATGATATTGGCTTCATCATCATTGGTGATGGCGATAAATACGTCGATTTGCTCAATGTGCTCTTCGGCCAGCAGTTCTTGATCGGAGGCATCGCCATAAAATACGATCGTGTCATGCAGCAACTCCGCCAATTCCGCCGCACGCTGTTGGTCGCGCTCAATCAGCTTGACGCTGTAATCTTTTTCCAGCCGCTGCGCCAGGCCGGCGCCGATGTTGCCGCCGCCGACGATCATGATCCGTTTATAGGGTTTTTCAAGCCGCTGGAGTTCGCTCATTACCGCCCGGATATGCGGCGACGCGGCGACAAAAAACACTTCATCCCCGGCTTCGATCACCGTGGAGCCCTGGGGACGAATCGGCCTGTCCTGGCGAAAAATCGCGGCTACCCGCGTCTCGATGTGCGGCATATGCTCGCGCAAGGATGATAAGGCATTACCCACCAGCGGGCCGCCGTAATAAGCTTTCACCGCCGCGATACTGACTTTCCCCTGCGCGAAGTTAACGACCTGGAGCGCGCCGGGATATTCGATAAGTTTGTAAATGTTATCGATTACCAGCTGTTCGGGCGAAATCAAATGATCGATGGGCACCGCTTCCGTATTAAACAGCTTGGCGGCTTCGCGGATATAGTCGGCCGAACGGATGCGGGCGATACGGTTAGGCGTTTTGAATAACGAATAGGCTATCTGGCAGGCCACCATATTGGTCTCGTCGGAGTTGGTGACCGCAACCAGCATATCCGCGTCTTCCGCGCCGGCCTCCCGCAGCACGCGGGGATGGGACGCATGGCCCTGGATGGCGCGCAGATCGAATTTATCCTGCAGTTGGCGTAGCTGATTGGGATTGGTATCAACGATGGTAATATCGTTATTCTCACCTACCAGGTTTTCCGCCAGGGTGCCGCCAACCTGGCCCGCCCCAAGGATTATTATTTTCATAGTCGACTCGTTATGCCCATTATATGCGCGCCATGGCTGCGGGTGCTGCGCCTTTAATCATCTTAGCGTAAAAGAAGCCGTCGCCACCGTCCGGATCGGGTAAACATTGGATGCCGGGCCTGGCCGCATCACCGGTTTCAACCAGAATGGCGTCCGGGTGACCGGTCAGAAACGCCCCGATTTGCTCGCGGTTTTCTTCCGGTAAAATGGAACAGGTCGCATACAGCAGGGTGCCGCCGGGTTTTAGCAGCGGCCATACGGCGGCAAGGATTTCTTTTTGCAGCGCCGCCAATTCGGCGATATCCCGGTCACGGCGCAGCCATTTGATATCGGGATGGCGCCGGATAACCCCGGTGGCCGAGCAGGGCGCATCCAGCAGGATACGATCCCAAGTCTGTCCGTTGCTCCATTGCTCGGGCATACGCCCGTCACCGACGATGACATTAGCATGCTGCCCGAGGCGGTGCAGGTTTTCTTTGATGCGTTCCAGACGCTGGCGGTCGATGTCTACCGCGGTAACCCGCGCATCGGGCGCCAGCTCCAGGATGTGCGTGGTTTTACCGCCGGGCGCCGCGCATAAATCCAGGATATCCTCGCCCGATGCCGGCGCCAGCAACAGCGCGCAGCCCTGCGCCGAGGCATCCTGCACGGTCACCCAGCCCCGATCAAAACCGGGCAGGCGGCCAACGTTGCAGGGCACATCCAGCTTAATCGCTTCGGGCAATGTGGGATGGGCGCTGGCGCCGATGCCTTCCTGCGCCAGCAAAGCCAGATATTCCGCGCTGCTGTTATGAAGGCGGTTCACCCGCAGCCACATCGGCGGCCGCTGGTTATTGGCTTCCAGGATGGATAAGTCCTCTTGCGGGTAGGCCTGGCGGATACGCTTGACCAGCCAGGACGGATGCAGGAAACGGCTCTCCTGCTGGTCGGCCAGGGCCTGTAGTTCCGACTGTTGCCGCTGGAACTGGCGCAATACCCCGTTCACCAGGCCTTTTAATTGCGGCATTTTCAGCGTCACGGTGCCTTCTACCGTCTCGGCCAGCGCGGCGTGGGGCGGTATGCGGGTATATAGCAACTGATAAATGCCCACCATCAATAGATAGTGCACTGTGCGCTGTTTGCCGGTAAGCGGCTTCGCCATCAACTGCTTGATGTACCATTCCAACTGCGGCAGTGTGCGTAAAATACCGAAGCACAGCTCTTGCAGCAGAGCGCGATCTTTATCGCCCAGCGCGTTCTGCACGGCGGGCAATATCTGGCTTAATGACTGGCCGTGCTCAAGCACCTGGGCCACGGCTTTGGCGGCGATGGCACGGAGGTTATAGTGTTTATTCATAGTTGACCGGAAGGTAATGGGTGGCCGTAATAAAACCGCCCGGCTGGCTTTACGCCATACCGGGCGATAGCCAAAATGGCGTTAATCCAGGACGGTGCCGGGAGTAAACCACTCGCGGCGGGAATTGAGTAAATCCGGCGCAGGCATGGCTTTTTTCCCCGCGGGCTGGAGCAGCGTCATATTAAGCGCGCCATCGGCGGTTGCCACCCGGATACCGGTTTTATCGGCCTGCAGGATGGTGCCGGGCGCTGCCGGCGTCACGGCGTCGATTGCCACGGCCTGCCATACTTTGATTGATTGATCGGCAACGTTGAAAAAGCTGATGGGCCAGGGATTAAAGGCCCGTACGCAACGCGCCAGCTGCGCGGCCGGCAGCGACCAGTCAAGCCGCGCTTCTTCTTTACTGAGTTTTTCGGCATAGGTGGCCAGGGCCGGCTCCTGTTTTTCCGGCTTCAGCGTGCCGGCAGCGCAATGGGCCAGGGTTTCCAGCAACGCCCGGGGGCCGATGTCCGCCAGTTTTTCATACAGGCTGGCGCTGGTGTCGTCCGGTTGGATAGCGCAGGTGGCTTTAAACAGCATATCCCCGGTATCCAGGCCGGCATCCATTTGCATGATGGTCACGCCGGTGGCGTCGTCGCCCGCCCAAAGCGCGCGCTGGATGGGCGCCGCGCCGCGCCAGCGGGGCAGCAGCGAGCCATGGACATTAAGGCACCCCAGGCGCGGCATAGCCAGCACCGCCGCGGGTAAGATCAGGCCATAGGCCACCACCACCATGATATCGGCGCCAAGCTCCGCAACCGCCTGCTGATTCTCCGGCGGGCGCAGGGACTTGGGCTGGAAAACCGGCAATTGATGCTCCAGCGCCAGGCTCTTTACCGCGCTGGCCGTAAGCTTGTTGCCACGGCCGGCCGGGCGATCCGGCTGGGTAAACACCCCCACGACCCGATGCCCGGAACCCAGCAGGGCTAAAAGATGGCGGGCGGCGAAATCCGGCGTGCCGGCAAAAATAATGCGTAAAGGATCGGACACGTTAGTTCCTGTATGGCGACGATTATTTGTCCGCGCGGGCGTTGATTTTCGCCAGTTTTTCCATTTTTTGGCGAATACGCTGACGCTTCAGGGGCGAAAGATAATCAACGAACAGCTTGCCGATTAGATGATCCATTTCGTGCTGGATACAAATCGCGAGTAATTCATCCGCCTCAAGCTCAAACTCATTGCCGTCGCGATCCAACGCCCGGACCGTCACCTTCTCCGCGCGTGGGACGAAGCCGCGCTGATCGGGGATCGACAGACAGCCTTCTTCGATTCCGGTCTCGCCGCTTTTACTGATTAACTCGGGATTGATAAAAACATGGCGCTCATCGCGAGCTTCCGATACGTCAATCACGATAATCTGTTGATGTATATCGACTTGCGTCGCGGCCAGGCCTATTCCTTCTTCGGCGTACATGGTTTCAAACATATCATCCACGATACGACGAATAGCGTCATTTACTTCTTTTACGGGTTTCGCAACAATGCGAAGCCGCTCGTCCGGGTAATGTAACACCTGCAATACTGGCATATGAGTCTATATCTGCGTCCGATTATGAAAACTATTCTATCTCTTATTCTAGACATTTCCCCTCCTGATTGACAGCATCCGCAAGCAAATGTCATCACATCCGGCGGTTGGCGCGGGTTAAGGGGAACAAATGACTTTGATGGAAATGTGGTTACGCATGGCGGCGGTAAAGGGCGTCAATGGCGCAAAAGTGCATGAAACCCTCGCGCAATTGCCCCTTTGCGATGATTTTACGCCACAAGCGCCGCTTTTCGCCGCTCTCACCGCTGGCCAGCGGCAACGGTTTCATCAATGCGGGTCCGCCGACCAGGAAGCGACCCTGCGCTGGCTGGAAGACCCGCTGCATCATTTTATTCCCTTTAGCGATGCCCGCTATCCCGCGGCGCTTAAAGTTATCGGCTGCCCGCCGCCGGCGTTGTTTGTCACCGGCGATGCCGCCTGCCTCGATAGCCTGCAGGTGGCCATGGTCGGCAGCCGGCAGGCGACGGTATACGGCGAACAGTGGGGGAGCTGTTTCGCCGCCGCCCTGGCGCAGTGCGGGGTCACTATTACCAGCGGGATGGCGCTCGGCATCGACGGCATCTGCCATCGCGCGGCGTTGGACGCGGGTGGGAAAACCATCGCGGTGCTGGGCAGCGGCCTGCAAAATCTTTACCCTGCGCCGCATCGCAGGCTGGCCGAACGCATCGTGAGTCAAGGCGGGGCGCTGGTGTCGGAGTTTCTATTAAACGCCGCACCCCTGGCCACGCATTTTCCTTATCGCAACCGTATCATCAGCGGATTGAGCCGGGGAGTGCTGGTAGTGGAGGCGGCGGCCCGCAGCGGTTCGCTGATTACCGCCCGTTATGCCCTCGACCAGGGCAAGGATATCTATGCTCTGCCCGGTCCGCTGGGCAACAGCGGCAGCGCCGGCGCCCATTGGCTGATCCAGCAGGGCGCCTATCTCGTCACCCAGCCAAAAGAGCTGCTGGAACAGCTTGGCGGCGGGTTGAATTGGCTCTCTTTGGCGCCGCCGGAAATTATTTGTTCCCCAGGAGGCGAAGTTGAATTGCCATTTGCCGATGTGTTGGCTAACGTAGGAGATGAGGTTACACCTGTTGACGTCGTCGCTGAACGTGCCGGCCAACCTGTGCCAGAGGTAGTGACCAAGCTATTGGAACTGGAGTTAGCAGGCTGGATCGCTGTTGTACCCGGCGGCTATGTCCGATTAAGGAGGGCAGGCCATGTTCGACGTACTAATGTACTTGTTTGAAACATATATTCACAACGAAGTGGAAATGCGTGTGGATCAGGATAAATTAACCGATGATTTAACCCGTGCTGGTTTTCATCAGGATGATATTTATAACGCGCTGAACTGGCTGGAGAAGCTGGCTGATCTACAGGACGGACAGGGTAAAGCCTTTGCTTTGGGCGCCGATCCGCTTGCATTGCGTATTTATACTGACGAAGAGAGTCAGTTCCTGGATACGGAATGCCGTGGTTTCTTATTGTTTCTTGAACAAATCCAGGTGCTGAACCTTGAAACCCGTGAAATGGTCATCGATCGCGTTATGGCATTGGATGCCACCGAGTTCGATCTGGAAGATCTAAAATGGGTTATCCTGATGGTGCTGTTTAATATCCCTGGATATGAAAACGCCTATCAACAGATGGAAGATCTTGTATTCGAAGAAGATGAGAACCGTCTGCACTAGACATCACCGACGATAAATTTCTATGGCAAAAGCTGCGCTCTTTACCGCAAGGCAAACCGAGTCCTGCCCCGAATGCGGGGCAGGACTCGTTATTCGTTCCGGGCAACACGGCCCGTTTCTCGGCTGTTCCCAATACCCTGGCTGCGCCTATGTTAAATCGCTGAAACCGCAGGCCGACGGGCATATCGTTAAAATCCTTGAAGGCCAGGAATGTCCGGTCTGCCAGGAGACGCTGGTGCTGCGTCGGGGCCGCTACGGCATGTTTATCGGCTGTTCCGATTATCCGCGCTGCGGTTATATCGCCGCCATGGATAAACCCGACGAGACGGCTTTTGGCTGCCCGTCATGCCGGTCGGGGAAGCTGGTGCAGCGTACGTCCCGCTTTGGCAAAATTTTCTACGCCTGCGATCAATACCCGCAATGCCGGTTTGTGCTTAATTTCAAGCCGGTGGCGGGCGTTTGCGAATTCTGCCATTTCCCGCTGCTGATGGAAAAAAGCACGGCGCGGGGGCCCAAGCTGTTTTGCGCCGATAAAACCTGCGGCAAACCCGTAGCGATAAAAGAAAATGATGAAAAATAGATCGCCGGCGGCGACGCTGGCCGCACTGGTAACGGCTCTGCGGCAGGAGCGGGTTATCGCTTATCCTACCGAAGCGGTGTTTGGCCTGGGCTGCGACCCGGACAGCGAAACCGCGGTGCAATCCCTGCTGGCCCTCAAGCAGCGGTCCTGGACTAAAGGGCTGATACTAATCGCGGCCAATTATGCCCAATTATTACCCTATATCGACGATACCCGACTCACCGGCCCGCAGCGCGAGCGGGTATTTGCTTGCTGGCCTGGCCCGGTAACCTGGGTGATGCCGGCCCGGGCGAAAACGCCGCGCTGGTTGACCGGGCAGTTTACCACGCTGGCGGTGCGGGTGACCGCCTACGCCCCGGTTCAGCAGCTCTGCCTGGCATTCGGCAAACCGCTGGTTTCCACCAGCGCCAATTTGTCCGGACTGCCCCCAGGCCGCAGCGTGGCGGAGGTCCGCCAACAATTGGGCGATGATTTCCCGGTGATGGACGCCGGCGTGGAAGGACGGTTGAATCCTTCCGAAATTCGCGACGCATTGACCGGTGAACTTATCCGGCAAGGTTAACCTGGAGATTGGGCTATGGATTCTTACGCCGTTTTTGGTAATCCGATAAACCACAGCAAATCGCCGCATATCCATGCGCTGTTTGCGGCGCAAACCGGTATTGCCCATCCTTATGGGCGGGTATTGGCCCCCCATGATACGTTTGAACAAACCCTGCGGACCTTTTTCGCCGAGGGAGGCGCCGGGGCAAATATCACCATGCCGTTTAAAGAGCGGGCTTTCGCGCTGTGCGATCAGCTAACCGAGCGGGCTTCCCAGGCCGGTGCGGTGAATACCGTCAAAAAACAAACCGACGGCGCGTTGTTGGGCGATAACACCGACGGCATCGGCCTGCTGACCGATTTGCAGCGGCTCGCCCTGATCGACCCGGACAGCCGAATCTTGCTGGTCGGCGCCGGCGGCGCGGCGCGCGGCGTCATCCTGCCGCTGCTTTCCTGTGGCTGCACGATAACGCTCACTAACCGCACCTTTAAACGCGCGCAGGAATTAGTGTCTTTTTACCAGCATGTGGGAGATATCAGCGCACGGCCGCTCAGCGAACTGGCCGCGCCGGATTTTGATCTTATCATTAATGCTACCACATCAGGCGTCCACGGCGAAGTTCCCGCGCTGGCGCCGGCGCTGATTACGCCGGCGGTACGCTGTTACGATATGTTTTATCAGCGCGGGCCGACGCCGTTTTTGCGGTGGAGCGCGCAGCAGGGGGCCTCGCGATATGCCGATGGCCTCGGCATGCTGGTGGGGCAAGCCGCCTTCTCGTTTATGTTATGGCACGGCGTGCTGCCCGATATCGCTCCGGTCCTGGCGCAACTGCGCGGCGAGCTCGCCGCCTGAGTGGCGTACAGGATCGTGCCGCGGCGCATTGACGCGGCGCGGTGGGGCCGGGCGTGCTACCGGCCTTGGGCCAGGTACTCATCTTTCCAGCGGACATAGTTACTGGCCGAATAGGTCAAACCGGTAATTTCCGCCGGCGTCAGCGCCCTGGCTTTCCTGGCTGGGCTGCCGAGATAAAGATACCCGCTTTCCAGGCGCTTACCTGGCGACACCAGGCTGCCGGCGCCAATCATCACCTCGTCCTCCACCACGACCCCATCCAGCAAAATCGATCCCATGCCCACCAGGACCCGGCTGCCGATAGTGCAGCCATGCAGCATGGCTTTATGGCCTACGGTGACGTCCTCGCCGATAATCAGCGGATTGCCCTGCGGGTTGGCGGCGGATTTATGGGTAACGTGCAGGACGCTGCCATCCTGAATATTGGTGCGGGCGCCGATAAGCACCCGGTTGACATCACCGCGAATGGCGACCAGCGGCCAGATGCTGACGTCATCACCCAGATTCACCTGGCCAATCACCACGCTGGAAGGATCGATCATGATCCTGTGGCCGAGGATCGGGAAGGTTTTTTGAAAGGGACGCAAAGATTTTGATGATTCCGACATAATGTTAACCTTAAGCCGATCTATTTTTACTGACTCTAGCGTCGCTATGTCAGTGATTACAACCCCTTCGATCCGGTAAATGTTCATTTTTTGATAAGAGATCGCCCAAGATCGGTGCAGAAGGGCTGAAAAATAACCAGTCGATCAGAAAAGATCAAAAAACGCTTGTGCAAAATAAACGTATCCCTATAATGCGCCTCCATCGACCGGGACTGTGAGCAACATCGCAGCGCCAGGAAACGAGTCAGAACGCGGGCCTAAAGGGCTTGACACTGAAAGAGGAAAGCGTAATATACGCCACCTCGCGCCAGACTGATTATAGCGGCGCACTGCTCTTTAACAATTTATCAGACAATCTGTGTGGGCACTCACAAGACGGTATCGAAACACAAAATACCAAGTCTTGAAGAGTGACATACGGTAATTCAAAAGATTAACAGTATGACAATCTTTGAGCATCAAGCTTTTAATTGAAGAGTTTGATCATGGCTCAGATTGAACGCTGGCGGCAGGCCTAACACATGCAAGTCGAGCGGCAGCGGGAAGTAGCTTGCTACTTTGCCGGCGAGCGGCGGACGGGTGAGTAATGTCTGGGGATCTGCCTGATGGTGGGGGATAACTACTGGAAACGGTAGCTAATACCGCATAACGTCGCAAGACCAAAGTGGGGGACCTTCGGGCCTCACGCCATCGGATGAACCCAGATGGGATTAGCTAGTAGGTGAGGTAATGGCTCACCTAGGCGACGATCCCTAGCTGGTCTGAGAGGATGACCAGCCACACTGGAACTGAGACACGGTCCAGACTCCTACGGGAGGCAGCAGTGGGGAATATTGCACAATGGGGGAAACCCTGATGCAGCCATGCCGCGTGTGTGAAGAAGGCCTTCGGGTTGTAAAGCACTTTCAGCGAGGAGGAAGGGGTAGGGGTTAATAGCGCCTATCATTGACGTTACTCGCAGAAGAAGCACCGGCTAACTCCGTGCCAGCAGCCGCGGTAATACGGAGGGTGCGAGCGTTAATCGGAATTACTGGGCGTAAAGCGTACGCAGGCGGTCTGTTAAGTCAGATGTGAAATCCCCGGGCTTAACCCGGGAACTGCATTTGAAACTGGCAGGCTAGAGTCTCGTAGAGGGGGGTAGAATTCCAGGTGTAGCGGTGAAATGCGTAGAGATCTGGAGGAATACCGGTGGCGAAGGCGGCCCCCTGGACGAAGACTGACGCTCAGGTACGAAAGCGTGGGGAGCAAACAGGATTAGATACCCTGGTAGTCCACGCTGTAAACGATGTCGATTTGAAGGTTGTGGCCTTGAGCCGTGGCTTTCGGAGCTAACGCGTTAAATCGACCGCCTGGGGAGTACGGCCGCAAGGTTAAAACTCAAATGAATTGACGGGGGCCCGCACAAGCGGTGGAGCATGTGGTTTAATTCGATGCAACGCGAAGAACCTTACCTACTCTTGACATCCAGAGAAGTTTGCAGAGATGCGAATGTGCCTTCGGGAGCTCTGAGACAGGTGCTGCATGGCTGTCGTCAGCTCGTGTTGTGAAATGTTGGGTTAAGTCCCGCAACGAGCGCAACCCTTATCCTTTGTTGCCAGCACGTAATGGTGGGAACTCAAAGGAGACTGCCGGTGACAAACCGGAGGAAGGTGGGGATGACGTCAAGTCATCATGGCCCTTACGAGTAGGGCTACACACGTGCTACAATGGCGCATACAAAGAGAAGCGAACTCGCGAGAGCCAGCGGACCTCACAAAGTGCGTCGTAGTCCGGATTGGAGTCTGCAACTCGACTCCATGAAGTCGGAATCGCTAGTAATCGTGGATCAGAATGCCACGGTGAATACGTTCCCGGGCCTTGTACACACCGCCCGTCACACCATGGGAGTGGGTTGCAAAAGAAGTAGGTAGCTTAACCTTCGGGAGGGCGCTTACCACTTTGTGATTCATGACTGGGGTGAAGTCGTAACAAGGTAACCGTAGGGGAACCTGCGGTTGGATCACCTCCTTACTGAAAGATGCCTCATTGTGACGTGTCCACACAGATTGTCTGATAACTGTAACGAGCAAGAAAAACCTTCTATAGGCTTGTAGCTCAGGTGGTTAGAGCGCACCCCTGATAAGGGTGAGGTCGGTGGTTCGAGTCCACTCAGGCCTACCAGTTCTACTTACCCTGGTCATTTTCACCGCGGCGTGACCCATGTGCTCACGCACACTGCGTTACTCGCGCCGAAACTGTCTGCGGCTAAGCGAACTGGCTATCGTGCTGTCCCTTATCCCGATGTTCAATTGCTGTGTATCCTTTATGGTGCCCGGTGATTTTTTCGTGGAAAAGACTGGCCGGTATTACGAGGTTTTAACGACTTGGGGCTATAGCTCAGCTGGGAGAGCACCTGCCTTGCACGCAGGGGGTCAGCGGTTCGATCCCGCTTAGCTCCACCATTTCCTTCAGGGCCTGCGTTTGTGACATATGTTTACGGCCTGTGTCTAAGGAAGGGATAGGTAAGATTGTCTGGTTTTTCTTGTTTATTTCAGAGCACACTCTAACGAGTATGCTGCGAAATACCGCTCTTTAACAATCCGGAACAAGCTGAAAATTTGAAATACCATGCTGAGCAAAATCAGTATGCGAGTCTCTCAAATAAGCAAATCCAAGTTGTTGCCGTGTCGATGGCAACATCTGATACTTTCTCTGTCGCCAAGGTGCGGTTTTTTGACCACGCTGAGGCTAGACGGTGCGAGCGATTACAGGGCAAGGCGCCCGGCACGGAGAAACCGCAGTGGACTGTCTGTCCATGAGGATTTCGAGTACCGGGGCAACGCCGCCATGAAGTCGCGCAGCCCGTCGGACAGAAAAGACAGACATCTTAGGGTTGTGAGGTTAAGTGACTAAGCGTACACGGTGG
The DNA here is from genome assembly GCF_047324175.1 of Sodalis sp. RH21. Taxonomy (NCBI): domain Bacteria; kingdom Pseudomonadati; phylum Pseudomonadota; class Gammaproteobacteria; order Enterobacterales; family Bruguierivoracaceae; genus Sodalis; species Sodalis sp. RH21. The sequence continues at coordinate 272,621 of NZ_CP178732.1, forward strand.
ATGCCTAGGCAGTCAGAGGCGATGAAGGACGTGCTAATCCGCGAAATGCGCCGGTGAGCTGATATGAAGCGCTATCAGCCGGCGATGTCCGAATGGGGAAACCCAGTGCAATTCGTTGCACTATCGTTACGTGAATCCATAGCGTATCGAGGCGAACCGAGGGAACTGAAACATCTCAGTACCTCGAGGAAAAGAAATCAACCGAGATTCCCCCAGTAGCGGCGAGCGAACGGGGAACAGCCCAGAGTCACCATCAGCTTTTGCATCAGGAGAACGGTCTGGAAAGTCCGGCAACACAGGGTGATAGCCCCGTATCCGAAGGTGCAATGGCTGTGAGCTCGATGAGTAGGGCGGGACACGTGATATCCTGTCTGAAGATGGGGGGACCATCCTCCAAGGCTAAATACTCCTGACTGACCGATAGTGAACCAGTACCGTGAGGGAAAGGCGAAAAGAACCCCGGCGAGGGGAGTGAAACAGAACCTGAAACCGTGTACGTACAAGCAGTGGGAGCCTTGATTTATCAGGGTGACTGCGTACCTTTTGTATAATGGGTCAGCGACTTATATTCTGTAGCAAGGTTAACCGTTTAGGGGAGCCGTAGGGAAACCGAGTCTTAACTGGGCGTCAAGTTGCAGGGTATAGACCCGAAACCCGGTGATCTAGCCATGGGCAGGTTGAAGGTTGGGTAACACTAACTGGAGGACCGAACCGACTAATGTTGAAAAATTAGCGGATGACTTGTGGCTGGGGGTGAAAGGCCAATCAAACCGGGAGATAGCTGGTTCTCCCCGAAAGCTATTTAGGTAGCGCCTCGTGAATTCATCTTCGGGGGTAGAGCACTGTTTCGGCTAGGGGTCCACCCCGGATTACCAACCCGATGCAAACTGCGAATACCGAAGAATGTTACCACGGGAGACACACGGCGGGTGCTAACGTCCGTCGTGAAGAGGGAAACAACCCAGACCGCCAGCTAAGGTCCCAAAGTCATGGTTAAGTGGGAAACGATGTGGGAAGGCATAGACAGCCAGGATGTTGGCTTAGAAGCAGCCATCATTTAAAGAAAGCGTAATAGCTCACTGGTCGAGTCGGCCTGCGCGGAAGATGTAACGGGGCTAAACCATGCACCGAAGCTGCGGCAGCGGACATATCACTTAAAGCGCTTGATGACGTGGATAACGTCAGTCAAAAGGGGCGGGACAGGGTGATGGGAGAGTAAACCGTCCACGCCAGGGATGGCGTGGAACGAGCCTACAAGGACGTATTCACGGCGATGTTTACGAACCATCATGTTGTCCCGACCGGACACCGCAGGCGTTTTAAGGATATGTCCGTTGGGTAGGGGAGCGTTCTGTAAGCCTGCGAAGGTGGCCTGTGAGGGCTGCTGGAGGTATCAGAAGTGCGAATGCTGACATAAGTAACGATAAAGCGGGTGAAAAGCCCGCTCGCCGGAAGACCAAGGGTTCCTGTTCAACGTTAATCGGAGCAGGGTGAGTCGACCCCTAAGGCGAGGCCGAAAGGCGTAGTCGATGGGAAACAGGTTAATATTCCTGTACTGGGTGTGACTGCGAAGGGGGGACGGAGAAAGCTAGGTTCGCCGGGCGACGGTTGTCCCGGTTCAAGCGTGAAGGTGGAAAGAGCAGGTAAATCCGCTCTTTTATTCAACACTGAGGCGTGACGACGAGCCACTACGGTGGTGAAGGAATTGATGCTACGCTTCCAGGAAAAGCCTCTAAGCTCCAGGTCACATCGAATCGTACCCCAAACCGACACAGGTGGTCAGGTAGAGAATACCAAGGCGCTTGAGAGAACTCGGGTGAAGGAACTAGGCAAAATGGTGCCGTAACTTCGGGAGAAGGCACGCTGGCATTAGGTGGAGGGACATGCTCCCCGAGCCGAAGCCAGTCGCAGATACCAGCTGGCTGCAACTGTTTATTAAAAACACAGCACTGTGCAAACACGAAAGTGGACGTATACGGTGTGACGCCTGCCCGGTGCCGGAAGGTTAATTGATGGGGTTAAGCGCAAGCTGAAGCTCTTGATCGAAGCCCCGGTAAACGGCGGCCGTAACTATAACGGTCCTAAGGTAGCGAAATTCCTTGTCGGGTAAGTTCCGACCTGCACGAATGGCGTAATGATGGCCAGGCTGTCTCCACCCGAGACTCAGTGAAATTGAACTCGCTGTGAAGATGCAGTGTACCCGCGGCAAGACGGAAAGACCCCGTGAACCTTTACTATAGCTTGACACTGAACATTGAGCCTTGATGTGTAGGATAGGTGGGAGGCTTTGAAGTGTGGACGCCAGTCTGCATGGAGCCAACCTTGAAATACCACCCTTTAATGTTTGATGTTCTAACTCCGGCCCGTGATCCGGGTCGAGGACAGTGTCTGGTGGGTAGTTTGACTGGGGCGGTCTCCTCCTAAAGAGTAACGGAGGAGCACGAAGGTTAGCTAATCACGGTCGGACATCGTGAGGTTAGTGCAAAGGCATAAGCTAGCTTGACTGTGAGAGTGACGGCTCGAGCAGGTGCGAAAGCAGGTCTTAGTGATCCGGTGGTTCTGAATGGAAGGGCCATCGCTCAACGGATAAAAGGTACTCCGGGGATAACAGGCTGATACCGCCCAAGAGTTCATATCGACGGCGGTGTTTGGCACCTCGATGTCGGCTCATCACATCCTGGGGCTGAAGTAGGTCCCAAGGGTATGGCTGTTCGCCATTTAAAGTGGTACGCGAGCTGGGTTTAGAACGTCGTGAGACAGTTCGGTCCCTATCTGCCGTGGGCGTTGGAAGATTGAGAGGGGCTGCTCCTAGTACGAGAGGACCGGAGTGGACGCACCACTGGTGTTCGGGTTGTCATGCCAATGGCATTGCCCGGTAGCTACGTGCGGAAAAGATAACCGCTGAAAGCATCTAAGCGGGAAACTTGCCTCGAGATGAGTCTTCCCTGTGGCTTTAAGTCACCTGAAGGGACGTTAAAGACGATGACGTTGATAGGTCGGGTGTGTAAGCGCAGCGATGCGTTGAGCTAACCGATACTAATGACCCGTGAGGCTTAACCTTACAACACCTAAGATGTTTAAGAGACGAAAGAATTTTCAGCTTGTAACGGAAGATATAACCAGCAGCCGGTCGAAACACGGACGGGCTGTCAACAACGCGGAGCGTTGGCCTTGCACAGGGGAAATGACAAAATTGCCGGGAGCAATTTTGTACAGCGCACAGCGCTGGCCCGCAGGGCGAGTCTCAGGATGAGACGAGAAATTTGCCTGGCGGCACTAGCGCGGTGGTCCCACCTGACCCCATGCCGAACTCAGTAGTGAAACGCCGTAGCGCCGATGGTAGTGTGGGGTCTCCCCATGCGAGAGTAGGGAACTGCCAGGCATCCATTTAGTACCAACGCCTACACAGCGTTGTTAATAACGACTTAAGCGCTGATATGGCTCAGTTGGTAGAGCGCACCCTTGGTAAGGGTGAGGTCCCCAGTTCGACTCTGGGTATCAGCACCAGTTTAGACGGTAGAGTTCGGTAAATACAGAATTTGCCTGGCGGCACTAGCGCGGTGGTCCCACCTGACCCCATGCCGAACTCAGTAGTGAAACGCCGTAGCGCCGATGGTAGTGTGGGGTCTCCCCATGCGAGAGTAGGGAACTGCCAGGCATCCAATTGATAAGCCCTCTGTGAAAACAGAGGGCTTTTTCATTTGCTGCAAAAACCGGCCCGCCGGAAAGACGTTGTGCTTCACGGAGCTGAAATGCGCCCGCGCCCCCCCCGGTGCGCTAAACCCACCGCGCACCGGGCCTCGCTCCAGCCGGCCAAACCCTAGCCGGTCAAACCGGCACCCAGCCCAATCCTAGTCTGAACCACCATGATGGCGCACAATATTATCCCGCAGCGAGATGAGCTCCTGATTGAGCCGCTGCAACTGTGCAAGCTCCATTTCCGAACTGCTGAACAACATCTGGGACAGACATAAAGACTCATCCTCCAGCCGCTTCCCTTTTTCAGTAATAGAGATCATCACCTGCCGCTCATCCTGGGGATTACGCACGCGCTCGATAAACCCTTCCCCTTCAAGCCGCTTAAGCAACGGCGTCAAGGTACTGGTTTCTAACGCCAGCGTCTCGCCGATACCGCCTATGGGCAACTTGCCCCGTTCCCACAAAACATTCAGCACCAAATATTGCGGATAAGTTATCCCCATCGCATCGAGCAGCGGCTTATAAAGCCGCTTGATGGCAATGGAAGTGGAATAAATGGAATAACATAATTGCTCCGCCAGGCGGGGACGATATGCCACGAAATTCTCCTTAAACGTCGGACTGCTGCCATCATACCACCAGCTGGATGCTGTTATCTATCGCGAGAACAAATAGCTTGACACTTAATTGGGCAGTGATATATTTATCGCAATATAATTTATCGCGATAAATGAAATATTACTCCAACGGCTCATTGAGGAAACAAAAATGTTTAAGAAAACGCTGACCATAATCGCTGCCGGCTTGGCCCTGGCCTTCGGGGCGCAAGGCGCCGCACTGGCAAGCCCGGTAAAAAATATTGTTCTGGTGCACGGCGCTTTTGCCGACGGCTCGGGCTGGGAAGCGATTACCCGTATTCTGGACAAAGCGGGCTACCATGTTTCAATTGTGCAGGAACCGCAAACATCGCTGTCCGATGATGTCGCCGCCACCCGGCGCATCCTCAGCCAACAGCAGGGCAAATCCCTGCTGGTTGGACATAGCTATGGTGGTTTTATTATCAGCGAAGCGGGACAGGACCCCTCCGTTGCGGGACTGGTATATATCGCCGCCTTCCAGCCGGAAAAAGGCGATACGCTGGCCGGCCTGGCAGCCAAAATCCCCGCGGCCACTCAAGGCATAACGCAAACCAGCGACCATTTTCTCTATCTGAAGCCTGAATTGTTCCATGCCGATTTCGCCGCCGACCTGCCCGCCCGCCAGGCCGATTTTATGGCCCGGTCACAGGTCATGCCGGCCGCGGCTATTTTCTCAACCGCCGCGGCAGAGCCGGCCTGGAAAACCAAACCAAGCTGGGCCGTAGTGGCCACGCAGGATCGGGCCATTAATCCCGATCTGGAACGGTTTATGGCTAAACGCGCGCACAGCAACGTTGTGGAAGTAAAAGGCAGCCACGCGGTGTATGCCTCCCAACCACAAGAGATAGCGGCGTTTATCGAAAAAGCGGCGCAAAGCTTATCCCAGTAAGCTTCACTCGCGGGACGCAGAGATGCCCATCATCACACCAGGCCGCATCCAGCGGCCTATATCCATGCAGGATTAACAAACGCGGTCGGCTATTCGCTTTCAAACCATTCGCTGTTCTGCCCTTCAATAATTTTTATTGAACGGATCATCTCTTGTAAATGATTACGCATCGCATGCTCGGCGGCCTGGGGATCGTGGGCTTTGATTGCATCAACAATCGCCTGATGTTGCACCAATAATAAACTGGGCGGCGACACCTCATTCAGGGTCAAAAAACGCACCCGGTCCATGGCGGCCTTAATATTTTCCACGGTTTCCCATGCCAGCTGACAATCGACGGCTCGGGAGATCAATAAATGGAATTCATCATCCAGGATAAGAAACTCTTGCTGCTGATCTGCGCTGGTCGTCAGGGCTTGACGGCTCAGGTTATGTTCCATCAATTGCAAATACTCCGGCGTCACTTCCAGCGCCGCCCGCCGCACAATCGCGGTTTCAATCACTTCCCGGATAAAACGGCCTTCAATTACCAGCTTGGATGATATTTTCCTAACGAAGGTTCCCCGCTGGGGTAATACCTGCACCAGGCCGGTCTCGGCCAACTTGATAAAAGCCTCGCGGACGGGCTGGCGCGAAACATTAAAATTGGACGACATCTCTTTTTCAGAAAGATAAGTGCCAGGTTTAATCTGGCAGGACACGATATTCTGGCGTAAATACCGGTAAATCTGCTGATTCAGGGGTTCGCCATTGGTTAATATAAATTCGCGCACCGGGATTATCTCCTGTTAGCCGGCTATCCGTCTCGTGCCGGCATATTGATTCCATAATAACATGGTAAGGGGACTCCGGCGTATCGGCGCCGCCGATACGCCGCCGATAGCAGGAATTTTCTTATCGCCGGTTATTGCAAGCTATAGCACCATTAATCAGCCTCATGCGAGGCTGATTAATCATGATTGCCGCAGCGAAACGCCAGCGGCCTGCTTTGGCGCTTTCACCACAAAAAACACTAATATGGCTCCCAGCGCCGCAATACCGCCGGCTAACAAAAACGCGCTGTCGAACTTACCGGTATTTTGTACGATAAACCCGGTGGCCACCGGCCCGACGATGCCCGAAACGCTCCCGACCAAGTGGATAAAACCGCTGGCGCTGCCTACCTTCGATTTATGCACCACATCCTGAATAATGGCCCAGTAGATGGCGCCGGTAAGATAAAGAAAGAAGATGGATACCGACATCAGGATCACCGCGGGCACCACGCTGGTGACGGTGCCCGCCAACGCCACGCACGCGGCCGCGGCCAGCAGGCAAACCACCAGGACGATCTTACGCGACAATAAGAGCTTGCCGGTCACCTTGAAAATTTTATCCGACACCATGCCGCCCAGGGCTAAACCAATAAAACCGACAATCCAGGGAATAACCGTGGTCAGGCTCATTTCTTTAATATTCAGGCCATGGGCTTGAACTAAATAAGAAGGGAACCAGCTCAGGAAGAAAAACAAAATATAGTTGTAGCAAAAAAATGCAAAGGCAGTGGCCAGTATAATTGGCTGGCGTAAATAAAACCCCAGGCCATGTTTAGCTTGTGCTAATTCTTCTTCAGCGGAATGAGTTTCGACTTTAAGCTGTTCGATTAACGCTTTTTCTTCCGCGCTCACTCGTTTACTTTTAGCCGGATTATCCGCTACGGCAAACAGCCATATCCCCATCCAGACAATACCGATAGCCCCAATAATCATAAAGGCCGGACGCCAGCCGAACGCCAACGCCAAATAGCCCACAATCGGTCCGGCTACCGCGCCGCCCAAGGGCGAGCCCGCGCTAAGCAATCCCATCGCCGTGGCCGCCTGTTTCTTGGGGAACCAACCGTTGATCATCTTGTTGGCCGACGAGCAAATAGGCCCTTCCGCCATGCCAAACAGGATGCGCAGGATCAGCATGGAATAAAAACCGGTGGCGATAGCGGTCATACCGCAAAATATTGACCACAGGCCTACTGCCGCGGCCATTACCGCGGTTGGGCCGAATTTATCGACCGCCAGGCCGCCGATGAAATTAAATATGGCATAACCAAAAAAGAAACTGCCGAAAATAATACCGAACTGCTCGGCGTTAAGCGTTAAATCTTTTTCTATCATTGGCACGGTAATAGATAAGGCAACACGATCCAGATAATTGATCATGTAAACCAGCGCTAACAAGAACACAATGGCCCAGCGTAAATTTTTGGACATAAGAACTCCACTCGGTATTATGCTGATAATGTACTCTGTCTTCTGCAGGGATAGTCAGAGGGGGCGATGATTGCATTCATCGCCCATCGTAGGTGCAAATAATTTATATTAAGCGAACTTTAGTAGGACTTTGCAGCAATGGCGCTGATCTTGTTCAAATAGCATCAAGGCGGCTGCCACATCCGCGGCATCCATGCAATGGGTCACCAATTTAGCAACGTCGATTTTGCCTTGTTGCATCCACTCAATGACCTGGGGGAAGCGGCGGCTATTGAGCCTGGATGAAAAAATGGAAATTTCCTTACTGGTGATGCTTTGCTGCGTTACGCTGCTGGCTTCGCCGGAAAAACCCATCAAACCGATGCGTGCGGCGGGGGAAGCCAGGTTAACCGCTTCTTGCAGGATAGCGGGATGACAGGCGGCATCCACCACCAGCGTCGGGCGAATACCCTGTCTTTCCAGCTCGCTTTGCAGCGACAAATTGCTGTTATTGATCACTTGATCCGCACCGTTATTACGCGCCATATCCAGACGTTCCGGGATACGATCGGCCACGATGACCTGGCTTACGCCATACACTCCCTTTAATACCTGGACCACGGTCAGGCCGATGGGACCGGCGCCATAGACCAGCGCCACATCCCGCGGCGCGGGTTGTAAAAACGCCGTCATGTTGGCGGCAATAGTAAAGGGTTCCACCATGCTGGCCAAATTGTCCGGAATAGACGCCGGAATTTGATAGGCGTTTTGTGCCGGTGCGCACGCATAATCGCTAAAACCGCCGTCACGGTGCACGCCGATCACTTGAAGTTTGGTACAAACGTTGGGCCGGCCCACTGAGCAGGGGTAACAGTGGCCGCAGCTGACCACCGGGTCCACCGACACCCGTTCGCCGATGCGCGCCGCGTCCACGCCCGCGCCCACCGCATCTATCACGCCAAAAAATTCATGGCCGATAACGCGGGGATATTTAGCGAAAGGATTATGGCCGTGGAAAATATGCACATCGGAACCGCAAATCCCGGCATATTTCACCCGTACCCGTACCTCGCCGTTGCCCGGTTGGGGGATCTCGCGCCGCTCAATCACCAACTGTCCCGGTTTTTCAATTACGATGCTATTCATGGATTGATCTCTCATTACCAGTTCCACAGCGTGCCGTCAGTTAAACGGGCCACGGGTAAATGCGCCGGTTCGTAGGGATATTTCGCGGCCAGCTTCTCGTCAAATTCGATACCCAAGCCGGGTTTGTCGCCCGGATGCATATAGCCGTCGTCGAATGTCCAGTTATGCGGGAACACCTCCAGCATCTGCTCGCTATAACCCATATATTCCTGCACGCCGAAATTAGGCACCCACAAATCGAAATGCAGCGCCGCCGCCATGCAAATCGGCGAAAGATCCGACGGGCCGTGCGATCCGGTGCGGACCTGGTACAGCGAGGCGAAATCCGCGATGCGGCGCATGCCGGTAATGCCGCCCGCGTGGGTGATGGTGGTGCGGATGTAATCAATCAACTGTTCTTCGATGAGCTGCTTACAGTCCCAAATACTGTTGAATACCTCACCTACCGCAATCGGCGTCACGGTATGCTGGCGGATTAGGCGGAAGCATTCTTGGTTTTCCGCCGGGGTGGGGTCTTCCATCCAGAACAAACGGTAAGGTTCGGCGCTTTTGCCGAAGCGGGCGGCTTCAATGGGCGTCAGGCGATGATGCATGTCGTGCAGCAAATGCTCGTTAAAGCCGAATTTGTTGCGCACCGCCTCGAAAAGCTTGGGAGTGAAATCGAGATATTTTTCCGTGGACCAGAGCTGTTCTTCCGGCCAACTGCCTTTGGTTGCGGGTTCATAGGCCAGCCCTTTACCCTTGGCCATGCCATAGGTGGTTTTCATTCCCGGCACGCCGCACTGCACGCGAATGGCTTTAAACCCCTGTTCCTGGTGCTTGGCGTAATCGTCCAGCACTTCGTCAATGGAATGGCCGGTGGTGTGGCAGTACACCATGACGCCGGTACGGGACGCGCCGCCCAAAAGCTGATACAGCGGCATATTGGCCGCTTTGGCTTTGATGTCCCACAAGGCCATATCCACCGCGGAGATAGCCGACATGGTGACCGGTCCGCGGCGCCAGTACGCGCCCTTGTAAAAGAACTGCCAGATATCCTCGATCTGATGGGCATCCCGGCCAATCAATTGCGGGCAAACATGATCCTTGAGATAGGAGGCAACCGGTAATTCACGGCCGTTAAGCGTGGCATCGCCGATACCGGTGAGTCCGTTATCGGTGGTAATTTTCAGCGTGACGAAATTTCTGCCGGGGCAGGTAACAAATACTTCCGCTTTAATAATTTTCATCAAATAAGGTCCTTAAGCTATCCAGGTAAGGCGAGCAAATCGTCTATGTCTACTACCATACAAGTAGATTGGATACAATTTTGCAACTTCGATCACATTTTTACGTTTATCATTAGCTCCGGTAAAAATTTAACGGGAACGTGATCTCGATTCCCACTGATTTACCGGCGCTACGGGCGGCGGTATTAATGTTTGGTCCAGTCCTGATACTCTTTTTTCAGGCGTAGCGGAGCGGTTTCCGGCATCATCGCCAGCCCTATCACCGAGATCACGCCCAATACCGCAACATAAATCGCCAGGCCGTAATAATGTCCGCCGGTGGCTTGCAGAATTTTTATGGCTACCAGGCCCAACACGCCGCTGCCGATAAGAGATCCGATTTGCCAGATAAGCGCAATACCGCTACAACGGATATGCGTTGGGAACAATTCGGGAAAGTAAGATGCCTGGGGCGCGTAGCACATGCTGTGGCCCAGGGTCAGAACCACGATCATCACCAATTGGGTCAACCAGTAGTTGTCCTGGTTGATCGCCAGGAAGAACGGGACAATCATAATCACCTGTAGCAACGCGCCGAGCATATAGATGGGTTTGCGTCCGAAGCGATCCGAAAGATGGCCCATCAGCGGGATGGCTACGATTTCCAGGGCCACCGCGACGATCATCGTCTCCATCACCAGGTTGGTATTGAGATTGTTGGCTTTGACATAAGCCAGTACGATAACGGTAAACATGGCGAACACGCAGGCTTCAATCAGTTTGGCGCACACCCCTTTGACGACAATGCCCGGAAAATCCCGGATAACTTCTACGATTGGCCGGGATTCCTGCGCTTTGGTTTCCCTGATTTTGGCGAACACCGGCGACTCATCGATACGCAGGCGGATAAACAGACCCACCACCACCAGCAGCAAACTGAGCAGAAATGGAATGCGCCAGCCGAAGTCCATCATCTGCGTCGGCGACAGGGTGGCATTAAGCGCGGCAAACAGCGCCAGCGGCAGCAAGAAACCCAGCGGCGCGCCAATTTGCACCCAGCTGGCAAAAAAACCGCGGCGAGCGGGCTGAGAATATTCCGCGGTCATCAAGACCGCGCCGGCCTGCTCGCCGCCAACGCCAAAACCCTGCAATATACGGATAAAAATCAATAAAATGGGCGCCCAAACGCCTATTTTTTCATACGTTGGCAGCAGGCCGATGCAAAACGTGCCGAGACCTACGATCAGGATGGTAATCACCAGCGCTTTTTTCCGGCCCACTTTATCGCCGATATGGCCAAAGACGATGCCGCCGATCGGCCGCGCCAGAAAGCCCACCGCATAGGTGGCGAATGCCGCCAGGGTACTAACCAGAGGATCGGCGCTGGGAAAGAACAGGTGGCCGAAAAATAGCACCGCGGCCGTGCCGTAGGCGAAAAAATCATAATATTCCGCCGCGGTGCCGATAGCCGACGCCGAGGCGACGCGACGGATAAGCGACACATTTTCTTTTTCGGTAAGGTATTCTGAAGAGGCTGCCATTTGTTACCCTCTGGTTTTGTGGGCGCCCTGTTTTTATGGCGCCCGATAGAGTAAAAATAATTCTGAACCTACTACCATACAAGTAGATAATATGATTTTTTCAGGCTGGATCACATTTACTTAACAGATAGCCACGGCGCACGTTAGTGCCGGGTGGACCAAAACCCTGACAAACGGCAGGCCAGGGAGGGGGGAGTTACGCCAGGACGGCAAATGCGGCAACATGGTGATGGGCCGGCAAGGGCGGCACGCCGGCAATGTCAGAAGAAGAGCCGCCCGCGGCGGCCCTGGTAAAGGGTTAGAGGGTTTCGTTAAGACGATTGCCGCTGGCGGTATCAAACAGATGCAGGCTTTCCGGCTTGGCTTCCAGCCATAGCGGCCGATCGGGCTGGCCGTTAACCCGGCCGGCGAATTGGATATGCAGTGGAAATCCGCTCCAGTCCACATGCAGCAGGCTGGTTTCGCCGGTCACTTCCATCAGCCGCAGCGTAGCGGGGGGGTGGTTGGTGGCCGCCGCCTGGATAAAATCATGGGGGCGGATGCCCAGGGTTATCGGCGCCTCCCCCTGCAACCGTGCCGCAGCATGCCATTTTTGCGGCAAGGGGAACCAGAGATCGCCGCAGCGCACGCCCGGCAGATCGTCGCGCCGCGTAATATTTCCTTCCAGCAGGTTCATTGGCGGCGAGCCGATAAAGCGGGCGACAAAAGTATTCACCGGCCGATCGTAGATCTCCAGCGGTTGTCCCTGCTGTACAATCATGCCCTCTTTCATAACCACGATTTGATCCGCCAGCGTCATGGCTTCCACCTGATCGTGGGTAACATAAACGGTGGTGGTTTTTAACTGCTGATGCAGGGACTTGATTTCGGCCCGCAGTTCCATACGCAGTTGGGCATCAAGGTTGGACAGCGGCTCGTCGAATAAAAATACCCGCGGATTGCGCACCATCGCCCGCCCCATGGCCACGCGCTGGCGCTGGCCGCCGGACAATGCTTTGGGCAGCCGCTGCAACAAGCGTTCAATGCCCAGCATGCGGGCAACCTGCTCCACCTTGGTCTGTTGCTGCGGGCGCGGCACTTTTTTAATCTGCATATGGAACGCCAGGTTTTCCGCCACCGTCAGATGGGGATATAACGCATAGCTTTGAAACACCATGGCAATGTCCCGATCCGCCGGGTCCAGATCGTTAATTCGCTGTTCACCGATAAAAATATCGCCGTCCGATACCGTATCCAGTCCGGCCAGCAGGCGCAGCAGGGTGGATTTGCCACAGCCGGAAGGGCCGACCAGCACGGTAAAACTACCGTCGGCAATGGTTAAATCCAGCGGGTTGAGTACGTTATGTTTGCCATAACGTTTGGCGACTTTCACTAATTCTACGCTAGCCATGGATTACTCCTCCCCGGCAAAGGATTGTAGGGAAGCCCGGTCAGGGTACTGACGTGGCGAGCTGCTGATGGCCTGGCTGGCGACACGTATGCCCCAGCGCAGCGCCTGTCGTCGGTTATAGCCGTAAAGCAGGGCGCTCAGGAAACCGGCATTAAAGCTGTCGCCGGCGCCGATGGTATCCACAATGGTCACCGCGTCGGCGGCGCAGGACAATACGCCCTGCGCATCGCATACCATGGCGCCGTCGCCGCCGCGTTTGATCACGCAGGCGCCGCCGGCGGCCAACTGCGCCGCCAGACGCTGGCCGGCCAGGGGCAAATCGGCGCCCTGCGCCAGCCCAAGCGTTTCCACTTCATTTAACAATAAATAGTCGCAATAGCCGAGCCAGCCGGCGATTTGCCGGCGCAGCCCGTCGCTCCAGCCTTCCGGCGGCCAGCCGGTATCCACCGCGATTTGAAATCCCCTGTGGCGCAGCGCGGCCAGTAGTTCGGGGTAATCGACGAATAGCCGCAGGCAGAGGAACGTGCCGCACAGCAGTACGATATCCCCCGGCGCGGCGCGGGGCGGCAGTTGCATCAGTACGTCTTGCCGGCACAGGCGCACGATATGCCCCTGGTTGCTGAAAAAGGTGCGTTCGTTGTCTGGATGGGTCAGGCCCACGGTCAAGGATGTTTCGCAGGCATAACGCGGCCAGAAGGGAGCGCTGTCGGCAAAATAACCCGCCAGCCAGCTGGAAAAATGATCGTCCCCCTGGTTGGCCACCGCCCGGTGCGGCGTACCCAGCGCCGCCAGCGCCAGCGCGCAGTTGCCGGCCGAGCCGCCCGGACGCAGCGCGCTGTGCTCCAACATCGCCTCGGTTCCCCGGGCAGGCCATTGGTGCAGCGTGCCCATAATCAGATCAATATTGATATTACCGACCACATACAGCGTGGCGTCGCTCGCAGGTTTTAGCATGGCAGTGTCCACATCATCCTTTATTTTTAACCTTTACTGCCGCCGCTGGCTAAACCGCTCACCAGGGACTTTTGCAGCCAAATAGCGATAAACAGCGGGGGCGCCGAGGCCAGGATACCGACGGCGGCGATCAGGCCATCGTCCGTCGCCCTGCCGGCGGTAAAGCCTGCAATAGTGACCGGCAGCGTTTGCGCCGCGATATTATTGGTAAACAGCAGGGCGTAAAAAAATTCATCCCAGGCCAGCAGCCAGCCGAACACCGCCGACGCGGCCACCGCCGGCTTGGCCAGGGGGAGGGTAATGCGCAGCAATACCTGCCAGAAACGCAGGCCGTCGAGGCGGGCGGCTTGTTCAATATCCAGCGGCAAGGCGTCGAACTGATTTTTCAGCATCCAGGTCAGGAAGGGCAGGATCAGCGAACAGTAAACCAGAACCAGCCCGAGATGCGTGTTAAGCAGCGACAGCTGTTGCAGGACAAAGTAGAGCGGCAGCACGAAAGCCACCGGCGGCACCATATAAATCGCCAGGCTGCCCATTAGCCAGCCTTCGCGGCCGGGATAGCGGGAAAAACCAAACGCGGCCGGCAGGGCCAGCAGCAAGGAAATCACCGTGGCGCCGGTGGCGGTAAGAATACTGTTGCCCAGGGCATGCAAAAACAGCTCGCCCGGCTGGCCCGGCTCCAGCGATAACAGCCGCATATAACGGCTGAAATCCCACTGGCGCGGCAACCATTCCAGGGGAACGCGCGCCAGGTCCGCCGACGAGCTGACGCTCATCAAAAACAGCCAGAGCATGGGCGCCAGAATGGTGATTGCCAGGATGATGGCCGCCGCGTAGCGTAAAATAACGCGAATATGACGTTTCATTCTTCGATCCCCCGCCGGCGCCGGCGCGCTAACATCAACATATAAATGGCAATCAGCACGCCGCACAAGATAGTCATCAGGATGGCATAGGCGGCGCCGCTGCCGGCGCGCAGGTAGCTAAAGGATTCCTGATAGACAAAAAAGCTCAGGGTCTTGGTGCTGTCCACCGGACCGCCGCGGGTCATGACATAAATGATGTCGAAGATTTTAAACGCGTCGATGGTTCTTAAAATCAGCGCCACGCCCAGCGGCGCCAGGATAGCCGGCAGGGTAATGGCGCGAAAACGGCGCCAGGCGCCGGCGCCGTCGATGCGCGCCGCCTCGTACAGGTCCTCTGGGATGGATTGCAGCGCCGCCAGCGTCAACAACGTCACCAGCGGGTAGTTCTTCCAAATATCGGCAATCATGACCGAATTCATCGCCGAGTCGGGGGACCCCAGCCAACTGCGGTAGTGGTCTATCAGCCCGGTTTGGGTCAGCAGCGCGTTGATGCTGCCGTAGTCGGGATTAAAATTAAGCCGCCACATCATGGCGTTAACGATGGTCGGCAGCGCCCAGGGCAGGATCACCAGTACGCGCAATACGCCGCGGCCATAGAAGTGCTGATTGAGCAGCAGCGCCACCAGTACGCCCAGCACCCCTTCCACCGCCACCGATACCACGGTGAAGTAAAGGGTACGCGCCAGGGATGCCAGGAAATCCGGATCGGTGAGGGCATACAGATAATTGGCGAAACCGATATAGGCGGGCATAACCCCGCTGTCAATCAGCGCGGCGTCGGTAAAGCTGAGCCAGAGGGTCCTGGCCAGCGGCCAGGCGGTCAGCAAAAACATCATCACCAGCATGGGTGCTAACAGCACCCATGCCTGACGACGCTCACGTTGTGGCAAACTGAGCATACACATCCTTAACGCAAACGTTCCGCGCCTTTGGTGGCCGCCTGCATGGCCGCGTCCGGCGTCGCCTGATTTTGCAGCACTTGCTGCAGATTTTGTTGCAGCAAGCTGGACAGCTGTGAATAAGCGGGGATTTCAGGACGCGATAACATCACGTTCAGGGATTGTTTCGCCGCGGCGATGACCGGTTCCTGGCCTTGCTGAACTTTCGGATCGTCATACGAGGACTTCCAGATGGGCAGGCTCAGCCGGGAGTATTTATCCTGTACCGGCTGCGACGTTATATAGCTGATGTACTGCCACGCCTGGTCGGGATGCTGGCTGGCTTTGGCAATGCCCAGGCCCATGGAGCCATTGACCGCGGAGACGCCGCCGGCCGTGGAACCCGGCGCCGGTACGATACCGACATCGCCGGCTACTTTACTTTGCTTCGGATCGTTGGCCATGTTGTACATGTAGGTCCAGTTCAGCGCAAAAGCGGCATCGCCGTTGGAGAAGGCTTTACGGACATCTTCTTCCAGATATTCGCGGGAATTAGGGTTGGTCAGGCCTTTATCCAGCGTCTCTTTCATATAATTGACGGCCTGCATGGCGCCGGGATTGGTAAAGTTCAGTTTGCCTTGTTCGAAGAATTGGCCCTTGAAGGCCGAGACCAGCGTGGTGTAATCGCAAATCAGCGCTTCGGCCTGCGACCAGCTCCAGACCAGCGGATATTTAACAATGCCTTTTTGTTTTAAAATCTCGGACTGCTGCTCCACCTGTTGCCAGGTTTGCGGCGGGGTGGCGATACCGGCCTTGGCGAGCATGGCTTTATTGTAATACAGATATTTGGTGTCCAATATCCACGGCAGGCCCCAGACTTTATCCTGATAGGTTACGGTGCTCATGGCGCCGGGGAAAATCTTTTGGCTATCGGCGGTATTAATCCGCGCCGTAACGTCCTGCAATAAGCCGAACTTGGTGAATTCCGCCGGCCAGATGGCATCGAACAATACAACATCATAACCATTGCCGCCGGCGCCGCGGGCCGCCACGATTTTATCGTGCAAGGCTTCG
Source organism: Sodalis sp. RH21 (assembly GCF_047324175.1). Lineage (NCBI taxonomy): Bacteria > Pseudomonadati > Pseudomonadota > Gammaproteobacteria > Enterobacterales > Bruguierivoracaceae > Sodalis > Sodalis sp. RH21. Next base: position 289,126 of record NZ_CP178732.1, read on the forward strand.
TAAGGTACGAATTCCAGGTTTACGTCGATATCCGGATGCTGCTGGGTGAAATCGGTGGTCATGGCGCGGATATCGCTTTCGCTATAGGCGGCCTGGGTCATAAACAGCGCGTTGATCCTGGTGTTTGCCAGGGCCGATGCCGACAGTCCCAGCGAGATGACCGACAGCGCGCACAGCGTCAGGGCGGGATATATTCTCTTCATTTTCATTATCTCTCTCCGGAATCAGATTGCAGGGGTGGTAGTTATTAAATCAATTTGATTGCTTTAATGGCCGAAAGCAATGGCCAACATCTCACCTTGTGACCGATATCTCGCCACATTTTTTTAACATTAAGGCTCATATTGCCGTTACTGGCGATAAACGGTGCAATCCTCATGCCGAAATTTGCCCAAGGCGATTAATAAATCAATTTGATTGCTATAAAACATCTGCACATACTGACGCAACGGTAGCAAGCGGTAGGGACTAATGAGAACATCGGGAACCAATCTGGAGCATGCCAGGGCGCATAACCGCCGCGTGGTCATCGAGGCTATCCGGCTGAACGGCGAATTAACGCGCGCCGAGCTGGCGCGCCTGACGGCGCTGACTCCCCAAACCGTGTCCAACATCGTGGCGGAACTCGGGCAAGCCGGAATTTTGTCCTCCCATCTGCCGCGCCGCGTGGGAGGCAGGGGGCAGCCGGCGGTACCCGTTACCCTTAATCCGGACAGCGCCTACTCCATCGGCATCCATCTCGATCATCAAACCTTATTGATTGTGCTGGTGGATCTTACCGGCAATGTGCGCTTCAGGCGCCTTTGTTTGGTGCAAAAGCCCCAGCCCGGTGCAACCCTGGGATTGATTAAGATGCTGTTGGCGGAAATGAAACAGCAGGCTCCCATCGACTGGGGCAAAATGCTGGGCATCGGCGTTGTGATGCCGGGGCCGTTTGGCGTCGAAGGGCTCTCGTCCCAAGGCCCGACCACGCTGCATGGCTGGGAAAACGTGGATGTGGAGGCGGAGCTGGCGGCCGCCACCGGATTGCCGGTCACCCTGGAAAATGACGCCACCGTCGCGGCCATCGGCGAGCGGTTTCACGGGGTGGCCAAGCAGCTGGATTCATTTATTTATCTCTATATAGGTACCGGGCTGGGCGCGGGGATCTTTACCGACGGCCATATTTATACCGGCCACGCGCATAACGCCGGAGAAGTGGGGCATATGGTGGTACAGCCGGAGGGACGGTCCTGTTATTGCGGCAATCATGGCTGCCTGGAACGCTATCTCTCCCTGCAAGCGGCTTACGAGGCCTGTGGTCTGGACCCGATGACCGCCATGCCCGAAGATTTGCTGGCGGTGGATGAAACCTGTTTTGATCGCTGGGTCGAGTCGGCGCTGCCGGCCACCCGCCAGGGGATCAATATCCTGGAATGCGTGTTTGATGCGGAGGCGGTGATTATCGGCGGCCTGATGCCCCAGGCGCTGCTGGAGAAAATCGTAAGGCGCCTGTCGCCGCTGCTGAGCTCGGTGCGCAGTAAATACCGGGACGGCAGCCGGGTAAGGATAGGTATGACCGGCACCGATACCGCGGCCCTGGGCGCGGCGGCGCTGCCGATTTTCGATGAATTCAATCCGCAGTATGAAGTGCTGCTCAAATAACCCGGCCATCCGATGGCGGATGGCCGGGCCGGCATGCGGGATCAGTGCAGGATCTGCGACAAAAAGGCGCGGGTGCGCTCCGATTTCGGCTGGGTGAAAAACTCGTCCGGCGAGGATTGTTCAACGATCTCCCCGCGATCCATAAAGATCACCCGATCGGCCACGGTGCGGGCAAAACCCATCTCATGGGTTACGCACAGCATGGTCATGCCGTCATTGGCCAAGCCGATCATGGTATCAAGCACCTCTTTCACCATTTCCGGGTCCAGGGCCGAGGTCGGTTCATCAAACAGCATGATTTTCGGTTTCATGCACAGTGACCGGGCGATGGCTACCCGCTGCTGCTGGCCGCCGGATAGCTGGCCGGGAAACTTATGGGCATGCTCGACAATCCGCACCCGTTGCAGGTAGTGCATGGCCAGCTCTTCGGCCTCTTTTTTCGGCATCTTGCGCACCCAGATCGGCGCCAGGGTGCAGTTTTGCAACACCGTTAAATGCGGGAACAGGTTGAAATGCTGGAATACCATGCCGACTTCGGTGCGTACGCGTTCGATATTGCGCAAGTCATCGTCCAGCAAGGTACCGTCAACCACGATTTTCCCTTGCTGATGTTCTTCCAGGTGATTAATGCAACGGATGGTGGTGGACTTGCCAGACCCCGAGGGGCCGCATAATACGATGCGTTCGCCGGCTTTCACATGCAAATTGATATCTTTCAATACATGGAATTGACCATACCATTTATTGACATTTTCCAGCGTAATCATCAAGCGGTCAGGCTGGTTGGCGTTATTTTCGCTCATGTGGTACCTCAATGCGTGGAGGAATGTCCGGTTTGAAAGCGCTTTTCCAAATGTTGGCTATAGCGGGACATGCTAAAACAAAAAATCCAATAAACAGCCGCGGCAAAGACATAACCTTCCGTCGACATTCCGAGCCAGGCCGGGTCAACCGTGGCCTGCTGTACGCTACTGAACAGATCAAATAGCCCGATAATTACCACCAGGCTGGTATCTTTAAACAGCGCGATAATGGTATTGACCAGGCCGGGGATTACCATTTTCAGGGCCTGCGGCAAAATCACCAGCCCCTGGGTTTTCCAATAGCTCAAGGCCAGCGACTCCGCCGCCTCGTATTGGCCTTTGGGCAGGGCCTGCAAGCCGCCGCGCACCACTTCCGCCACATAGGCGGATTGGAACATGATGACCCCTACCAAAGCCCGGATCAGCTTATCAATATTGGTACCTTCGGCCAGGAACAGCGGCAGCATGACCGACGACATAAATAACACGGTAATCAGCGGCACGCCGCGCCAGAACTCGATAAAGATGATGGAAAGCCATTTAACCACCGGCATATGCGAACGCCGGCCCAACGCCAGGATGATACCCAGGGGGAGCGCGCCGGCGATACCCACCGCCGCGATGATAAGCGTCAGGGTCAGCCCGCCCCACTGGCGGGTTTCCACCCGGGATAAGCCGAAAAATCCGCCGTACAGCATCACCCAGGTAAAAATGGGAAATACCACCGCCCAGCAGGCGATATAACGTCCACGCCTGGGCATGGCGCGCCAGAACATGGGCAGCAGGCTCAGCAGCCCGACCACCAGGGTCAGGTTAATGCGCCAGCGTTCGCCAAAGGGGTAGAGGCCATACATAAACTGGCCGAAGCGGGCGTGGATAAACACCCAGCAAGCGCCGTCGCGGGTGCAATCAGCGCGGGTGGAGCCTACGAAATTTGCCTGTAGTATCAGCCAGTTAATCAATGGCGGAATGATAATCCATAACAGCCACAAGCAAAACAGCGTCAACAGGCTATTGCCGATACTGGAAAATAAATTCTGGCGCATCCAGAGCATTGCAAGGGCCAGCCGGCTTCGCGACGCTGTCGCTATGGGTTCTTGCGGATTCAAGGTCATAGTCATAAGTGTCCCTTAGCGCTCAACCAACGCTTTACGCTGGTTGTAAATATTCATTAAAAACGAAATCGCCAGGCTGATAATCAAATATACCGACATGGTGATGGCGATAGTTTCAATGGCTTGTCCGGTCTGGTTGAGCACCGAACCGGCGAACAGGGACACCATATCCGGGTAACCGATGGCGGCCGCCAGCGACGAGTTCTTGACGATATTCAAATACTGGCTGGTCAGGGGAGGAATGATGACGCGCATTGCCTGCGGCAAAATAACCTGATTGAGGGTCACCGGATTCGGCAAACCCAGCGACCGGGCCGCTTCGTGCTGGCCGTACGGCACGGATTGAATTCCTGAGCGGATCACTTCGGCGATAAAGGTCGAGGTGTAAACCGACAATGCCAGGGTCAACGCCGCCAGTTCGGGAATCAGCACCATGCCGCCGCGAAAATTAAATCCGCGTAGCTGCGGCAAATCCCAATGGATGGCCGCGCCGGCCACTAGCTGGGCTATGCCGGGCAAGGCAATCAGCAGTACGATGATCCAGGGCCAGCTGCGCCGCAGTTCACCGGTCGCCATCTGATGGCGGCGGTTCACCCGGAACAACGCCGCCGACACGACGATGGCCAGCACTAGCGCCGCCAGCGTGGCGATAGCACCTTCGCCCGCCGCAGGCAAGGGCATATACAAACCGCGGTTGCTCAAAAACATCAGGTCAAAAGCATTAACCGCCTGACGCGGACCGGGCAAATTGCGCAGTACGGCAAAATACCAGAAAAAGATTTGCAGCAGCGGCGGGATATTACGGAAAATTTCGATATAAATCGTAGAGAGTTTGCGTAACAGCCAATTCTCCGACAGCCGGGCGAGCCCGACAAAAAAACCGATAAAAGAAGCAAATACAATGCAAAGAGCGGAAACCAATAAGGTATTCAGTAATCCGACTATAAACACCCGGCCGTAGGTGTCGCCCTGTTCAAACGGGATCAGATGTTGCACGATGCCGAAGCCGGCGGAGTCGGTTAAAAAGCCGAAACCGGAAGTAATGCCGCGGTTGTTGAGATTGGTCAGGGTATTGTGCAGGATGTAGCCGCCGAAAACGAGAAACACCACGACGGCCAATATCTGGTAAATCCAGGCGCGAACCGCAGGGTTGGTCAACGAGAAGGCACCTTTTACGGTTTGGCGTTGTTGCATGTGGGAAGCCTCAGAGTGAAATAATCTGACAGAAACACCGGCATACGATGCCGGTGTTTCTGCACTGTGGCTGGGGTGATTAACGAACCGGCGGCGCGTATTGGATGCCGCCTTGATTCCATAATGCATTCAGGCCGCGTTTGATTTTCAGCTCGCTGCCCGCACCAACGTTACGATCGAAGATTTCACTGTAATTGCCGACTTGCTTAACGATTTTAAACGCCCAATCGTTCGGCAATTTCAGCTGTTCGCCGAAGTTGCCTTCTTTACCCAGCAGATGGGCCATATCAGGATTCAGCGGGTTGGCGACCATTTGGTCGACATTTTTCGAGGTCACGCCCATTTCTTCCGCGTCCAGCATGGCATACAGCGACCATTTGACAATGGTAAACCAATCATCGTCACCGCGGCGTACCACCGGGCCCAGAGGTTCTTTGGAAATCACTTCCGGCAAGACGACATAATCATCCGGTTTGCCCAATTTGATACGTAGCGCGTAAAGCTGGGACTGGTCGGAGGATAAGGTATCGCAACGGCCGGATTCCAGCGCTTTGGCGCTTTCGTCCGAACGGTCGAAGGTCACCGGCGTATATTGCATTTTGTTGGCTTTGAAATAGTCGGCCACGTTCAGCTCGGTATCGGTGCCGGCCTGGATACATACGGTGGCGCCGTCCAAATCTTTAGCGCTTTTCAGCCCGGCTTTCTTATGGGTCAGGAAGCCGATGCCGTCGTAATAGTTAACGCCGGCGAATACCATGCCCATGGACGAGTCGCGGGAAGACGTCCAGGTGGTATTGCGCGACAGGATGTCCACTTCGCCGGATTGCAGGGCGGTGAAACGCTCTTTGGCGGTCAGGGGGGTATATTTAACTTTGGTATCATCGCCAAAAACGGCCGCGGCTACGGCGCGGCAAACATCCACATCGATACCGGTGAATTTACCGTTGGCATCGGCATAGGAAAAACCCGGCAAACCATCGCTGATACCGCATTGCACAAAACCTTTCTTTTTCACCGCATCCAACGTCGTGCCTGCATGTGCCTGGTTGGCTAGCGCAAACAGCGTGGCCGCGGCAACCAACGTAGAAATCATCATTTTTTTCATAAAGCATCCTGTGAGGCAGAAAATTAAAGCTAATGGTTTTGATGCACCTTTGCTGCGCATCCTTAAAAGGCGGTTGGCTTAGCGCCACTGACCGTACGACGAACTTGATATAGCAAATGGGATGCCAAAATGGCAGCAGCCCGCCCAATCAGTGAACTAACATATTTTTAACATGGCATTAGGTCATAAACTGGGCAATGGGGCACATTTTTGGTGCGCGCATGGAGGATTTGCACCAATGTGAGGCGGCTGGGCTTCCCAGCGGCGGGCTATTATCCGAGCTTTGGGTCTGGCGCGAGGCGCGGCGTTAGTTCCCCCTGCCTGAGCGCCTATGATAATAAAGCTTGCGCTGACCCGGGGATTATGAGTAAATAGCGTCAACGGTTTGTAGTACAGACCTATTTATGTAAGCCATTTTAGTAAAGTTGTTCAAGTAAAAGCGATAGTCTACCATCACTTCTTCGACGAATTTCCTTCTTAAGTGCCCATAAGTAATCCCTGGCAAACAGACCTCTTTAACGCCACATCGTGGCACAAATAATTATGAAGGAAGTATCTATGTCTGACAAAATGACTGGTTTAGTAAAATGGTTTGACGCTGGTAAAGGTTTTGGTTTCATCACTCCTGCTGACGGCAGCAAAGACGTGTTCGTACACTTCTCCGCTATCCAGAGCAATGATTTCAAAACCCTCGACGAAGGTCAGCGTGTTGAATTCACTATCGAAAAAGGCCAGAAAGGCCCATCTGCTGCTAACGTGGTTGCTCTGTAACCCACAGCGGACCCAGACTACCGGAAGCCATTTTACGGTATTAACCGTCTGAGTATGTTTTGTTCCCGGTATCTGAAAAAATTTAAGACCTCGACTCTGTCGGGGTTTTTTTTTGCCCTAAAAACAGCTTTTGTTCCTTGACTTAGAGCATGCTCTAAGCCGTAGCATAACTGTTGTCCGTACCATGTATGGCCGGCACACTACGAAGGCGAGTATGAAAATTGGCGACATTGCAAAACAGACGGGGCTGACGGCCCATACCCTGCGGTACTACGAACGCATCGGCCTGCTGCCCTACGTTCCGCGCGATGCTTCCGGCCAGCGTGATTATGATAATTCGGTCCTGATCTGGATTGCGTTTTTGCAGCGTTTGAAAACCACCGGCATGCCCCTGAGTGAAATGCTGCGCTACGCCCAACTGCGCGCGGACGGTCCGGCAACAAACGCCGAGCGCCAGCAGTTGCTGGAGGAACATCGCGCCAGGCTGCGGATGCATATTACCGATCTTCAGGCCGCCTTGCGGGTGCTGGATGACAAAATTGCCGGTTATGCCGGCTCACACATTAATCAGGAGTGAATATGACGATCCAAGGAAACGAATCAACCAGGTTGGAACGGGGAATGGCGGCGCTGGCCGCCATCGATGGCGAAGCGGGTAAGCACGTGGTCGACTCGCTGGCCGATATCGCTCCGGATTTTGCGCGTTATGTGCTGGAATTTCCATTCGGCGATATTTATTCCCGGCCGGGCCTGGACCTGCGCGCGCGCGAAATCGCCACAATCGCGGCGTTAACCGCCCTGGGCAATTGTGCTCCGCAGTTAAAAGTTCATATCCAGGCCGGGCTTAACGTTGGTCTGACGCAGGAGGAAGTAGTCGAGATAATTATGCAAATGGCGGTTTATGCGGGTTTTCCCGCCGCCCTGAATGGTTTGTTCGTGGCGAAGGAGTTATTTGCATCGCAGCCTTAATATTTCATTAACCACAGAACGCTAATTGCCGGCCGGTAATCATCTCTAGCGCTGATCTTATACAATGTTGATTGTTCGTAAGTTAAATAATAACTATATTCTAACTATGTACGTTAAAATAAAATGAGGGGTATATGTGGGTTTTATAATTTATTAGGCATGCATTAATGATTTCAATAAATGATAATTATAGAAAAACAATCGGAGATTATAATAACAGACGTAATGATAGATATGTTCTCCCTTGGCAAGAACAGCGGTCGATCGATCGCCTGGCGCGAAATCCGGGTGATGCGGAAAAAAGAGCCAGAGCGCTGCTGCTTATTAATCTTATCGCGGTGCTATCCAATGTATCCCAAGTCCATGGCGATCGATCCGTGGCCGACCCCTCGGCGAGCGCGCACCGATCCTCCCCGGGCCGGCGATGCGTGTCCATTGAGCCGGTTGCCCGTGCAACCGCAAGCCGCTCTGGGACCAGCGGTTCGGCTGTCGCCGCCGCGGGGCCGGCCGCCGGCTGCGGCAGCGCCGGCATTATCTATTCCGCCGCCGGTTTTACGCGGGCCAGCCATAAGTCCAGCCTGAAAAAACCGCGTGCGGTCCATTCGCTCATTAATTGGCATAGGCCACGCCGCGCCGCCCAATATGCGCAGAAACCAGTTGAACCTGCCGTCACTATTCATGATAAAGCCATACCGGTTAAAGTCCTGTTCGAACGGTATTATCAATCCTTCCCGGATATATTGAGTACGGCTGCGCAAGTAATGAAATCGGCGATAAGCCGATATACCGGACAGGAGTTTGACCCTGATAAAATATATTTCCATCGGTTTAGCTCGGCGCAAAACGACCCCGCTGCGCTCACCGGCTGGCGGCATTGCGGCAAGACCCTGATCGAGACCAGGTCTGTAACGGAATGCCTGTTGACCAATTTTCCGGCGGATGCCCAGGATAATATGGATGTGGTAGACCAAATGACGGGGATCTATAGCGTCGCCGCAGGCCGGGCGGACTATTTCGGCGGGGAGAATCAAATACCCATCCTGCCGTCTACCATTGCTAAAATAATTTTTGATATTGATTTTTACCAGCTTTTTACGGATAAACTGAACCAGTATTGGCAAAAAGATATACAGGAAATGATGAATCTCACCATCTTAATCCTGAGTCTGCATGACTTAAAATTAAAAGGAGGGGGCGAAGAGACGCTATACCTTGATGCTTTTAATCTCGGCATCAAAGAAAACCATCATATCAAAATATTCATCTTTGATATAAATGGCTATCAGGCCACCGATATGATCATGCTTACCGAAGATTCGTCTACGCGCGTGGCCGTGTATATGCCCAGGAGCAAACAGAAATTCCGTATTTTTGATCATCGGCGGGATTTCACCGGATGGTTTATCCGTTATTGCCGGGATGAAAACGGACGTGAGGACATTGCCAAGCATTTTTCTATCCGCACTCGTCAGGATGGCTGGCTATACGCGGGGATCGATTATTGGCTCGGGACCTTTGCCAAAAAGCCTGTCGCTGAAAGCCACGTGAATAAAATCTGGCGCGGGCAATACATTCTGCCGGGCGACTTGAATACCCATCTTCTTGCAAGGCAAGCACAAAGAACCTATGACGATGCTGATAACGGCATAAAGTCCAACGCCGAAATCGGTAGGGATATGGCAATACGCTATTTTTCGGTGGTGAATATGCTGCTGCCAAACCCCATAACGCCGTTTATTTCCCTGGGATTGGATATCGATAAAATGATTAATGGCGATAATGAGCTGGAGCGTAAGCAGGGTGCGTCGTTCGTGCTGAACGACGGCTTGAATATTGCTCTCATGGCGTTAAGCGAGGCCATCGCAGCCAAATTATCGCTGAAAATCCAAACGGGCGAACGGTTGGCCGGCGGCAGCCAAACCGGCCGGAGTTTCACGCAATTAATCCGGCAGGAAATGAGCGGCCTCGCTGCTGCGCCTGCCCGCTTGACTATCTCGTCGCGGTTAAAGGTCGCGCTGGACCGGCATATTCATTTAGGCATTAACGCGGCGGAACTGGAATCGGCTTTGGTGGTTGATCCTGCGGGGGAAATATTTATCGATCCGGCTACCCAGCGGCGTTATATCAAATATGCGGACAAATTTTTCCTGATCGAGGACCAGCCGCAGCAGCGCTATGTCCTGTCTGGCTTGACCAAAAAAGGCAATAAAAAATACATCTGCCGGGTTGGTTTTAGCCAAGCCGGAGGTCGGTCTTCCCTGTCCATGCAGCATGAAATGCCGAATATAGCAGCGCAACGCTCGCGGCCTTTGGCGAAGCGGCCCGCGGCGAAAGTCAGACTTACCCTGACCGACGGCGAGATCAATTCTCTGGATAAATATGTCACTCTCAATACCGACCGGGTCAATGCTTTGATGATGACCATGGCCCAGGCGCATCCCGAGGCAGCGGCCGGTGACGGGCTGATGGAGCAGATCGTGGCCATTCGCTCCGCATTGCAAAAAATGCCTTCGTTCCAGGGAACGGTGTTTCGCAGGTGCGTCATGTCCAAAGACGATTTCAGCCGGTTACAGCGGGGTGAGATGTTTTTCAACCCAAGTTTTATCCTGGCCTTTGCCGATAAATCTATGGGCAAGAAACTCGCTCCGATCGTCGAAGATGGCTTTGTCCGGGTTTTTTTTAAAATCCTGCTTAAAAACAATGCCCATGCCATTGATTACAGTAACGAGGTGCTGTCGGACCATGCTGTAATCATTAACGATCGGACCCGTTTTCAATTGGTGGATATTAAACCCCACCGATTAACCCTGAAAGAAATTGCGACGGCGCCAGATTATCATCACGTCGCGCCGGGCAAGATTAAACGGGTGCTGGATGCCGGTATCACCGATGCCGATGCATGGCGGCTACAGCAGCGGGGGGATGAAGTACGGCGGCTGTTGCAGCAGAATATTGATGACATCACGCTAACCGAGCAGCAGAGAGAGCAAATCTCCTCCCAGCTAATGGAACTGGCGCGACAGCAGGTTGCCTCCACCGCTATTGACGAATACACCGAGGCGGGCAGCGACGTTATCAACGACTGGCTGCGTTTTGGCCGCGATGCGCTCATCAATGAAATACCGACCGCCAGGGATGAAGCCCAGAATATGCTGGCCGCCGCCGGCCGGCTTAAGGATTTCGGCGGGTATGCCTATCGTTCCGTCGAGTGCCCGCGCGCCGTCTACGCCAACGCCATAAAAGAGGGCGATATGATTATGGATCGGGGGTTTATGTCCGCCTCGGCCATCCCTATCAATTGCCTCAAATGGCGCGGCGGCTGGACCAGGAATACGTCAAAAGTAACAGGGGTGTCGGTCATCACGGTTTTTGACGCGTCGGTGCCGAAGAAAATCGCCAGCACCTCTTTCCTGGTGGATCATATTCTGATTCAACCCCGCACGGCGTTGCGGGTAATGAGCATAACCTCCGCCGTGGATAATAAAGGTGAGCGCGTAACGATCGTCTGCGTCAGCAAAGGGTGGACCGGCGGCGTGATTAAAGATATTTTTTCCGGCGCGCAGATAACGCGCTAGATAAAATATGGCCGGGACGATGATGGATTATGGCCCGGTGCCGCTATCAACGTCCGTTCTTTGACGGGGGCAAAAACATCATCAGCACGGAGAGAACGGAAAATGCCGCGAGCGCCGGCGCCGCCCCCGTTTGCGCATAAAGCAAGCCGAAGATAACCGAACCCGCGGCCTGGCCCGCCGCCATCATGAAAAACACCACGCCCACGCCTGAAGCCGGCGCGTCTTGCGCCGCTGAAGCCCCACAGACCAGCAGCACGCCGGACAGCGTGACGTAACCCGCGCCGCACAGCGCAACGGCAGGAAAGAACCACCACGAGAACCCGGGACTGAACGCCAGCAGCATAAGCGGGGCGGCCATACACAGCTGTGAAATACGATAGACCTGATTCAGCCCGGTATACGCCACCGCGGGACCGGTGAGTGCGCCAAGTATTCCCGCGCCACCGCTTGCCAGCCACAGCAGACTGGTGATTTTTTCATCCACGCCCGAATGATGGCGCAGCACGTCCGGACCAAAGCTCCACCATGCCGCGCTGGCCATTCCGCTGACGAATGCGATGATGGCGAGACGCGCCAACTGACGCCGGAGAAGGGTCTCACGCCAGCTTTTTTTCTCCATACTGATATTTTGACAACCGCTGGGCAGGTACCGAATAACCGGTACCAGGCAGGTCAGCGCCGCCAGGCCAAATACCACGCAGGCCATGCGCCATCCGCCGGGTAGAAAGATCAACACCGGCACGGACAGGATGATGCCCGCCCCGGTTCCGGCGTTGATGATGGTATTCACCAGCGGCTGTCGTGATACAGCAATGACGCGGCTGACCGCGGCGGCAAGGGAAGGCGATGCCAGACCGGGACTCAGGCCGGCAATGAAAAGTCCGGCTGCCAGCATACCGGGAGAAAAGGAGAGTGCGAGCAACAGCAGGCCGGCAGCCGCGCAAAAAGCCGCCGCCGCAGCCGGTAACCGCGGGCCAAAACGTTCCGCCAATACTGATGCACAGATAATGGACAGGCAATAAGCCGCAAAGCTGCAGGCAGAAATGACGCCAGCCAGTCGGGGACTGAAGGGAATATCGCGCATTACCGCAGGCAGCATCAATCCCCATGAGAATCTGGCCATCCCGTAGGTTACCGCAATTAGCGAGAAACCGGTCATTCCGAGCGCCACGGACGCTTTCATCGCCATTCCCCGGCGCTGCCGATAAGCAGGGCGGCGGCCTCTCCCGCACGGATGGCCGCTTCGGGACCGATAATGAGCGCCGAGGTGATGGCGCCTTCGGACAACATCCATATGGCATCTGCGAGCGCGCCGCTGTCGACGCCGTGTGAATGTCTGATGCAGGCCGTTATGTACTCTCGCAGCGCATAGCGATAGTCAAGGGCCTGCGCCGACAGCCTGACATCCTGCTCCGCATATTCGCCCCAGGCTTTCAGGAAGAAGCATCCCGATGCGCCGTGTTCCCGCATCCATTGCCCGAGCACGCCAAAAAGCCTGCTGATAGCCTCAGGATGCCGGGGATGATGAAGCATCGAGAAGAACCGGTATTTACGGTCGGCCATCACCGCCTCCGTCAGTTCTTCCCGGGAAGGAAAATAACGATACAACGTGCGCGTTGATACGCCAGCCTCGCGGCAGATCCGGTCCGTGCTGGTGGCGTGAAAACCGTTGGTATAAAACAGCCGCTCCGCAGCCTGGATAATATCCTGTTTTTTATGCATGTCATCAAAAGTAAACCGATCGTTTTACTTATGCAATAATAACAGCGCAAAAAATTTCCGTAACCGGGTTATCCGAGTTGAATTTCTGTTACAGATAAATATTAATTAGCATAGATAATCAAACAAACATCATTTTTTCTGGCTATAAATACCGCTCTTTTTTGCAGGGAATTCGATCATGTCCCCATTTGATCTACCACGCTTTTCGGTCTGGTTTGCCGCGGCGGTATCGCTTTTTACCCTTCTGCTCTGGTGCGTTATGCCGACGGATGCGTTGGTCCATTTGGTCGAAGAGGGGCAATTGGTGGAAAACCTGACGTTGGTGTTTTATGCGATAACCATTGCGCTTTTAATAGTGCTGCCGATCCCGCACTTTACCCGCAAGACCCGCTGGGCGATCATTATCGCTTTACTGGCCATGATGGCGCGCGAAGCCGACCTGCACAAATATATCGATCATATAAGCATGCTTAAGCTGCGCTTCTGGACCGGCAGCCTGCCGGGGCTGGATAAAGTGTATGCGTTTCTTTCTCTTGCTCCGATTATCGTGGCCTGCCTGTATTTGGTGATTCGCTTTGCCGGTCCTCTTTGGCAGGGTATCAAAGCCGGCAAAAACTATGCGGTGACCGTGACGACGTTTATTTGCCTGATTTTCCTGACCAACGGCATCGATCGCTCATTGGGCATCATCAAGGAGATGCTGGGCTGGCATGCGCCGGAGTGGCTGGTGGCGTTGCAAACTTCCCAGGAGGAGTTTCTGGAACTGGCTTTGCCATGTCTGGCGCTGGTGGCGGTGCTGCAATATCGCCGCCAGATGGTCAGTAGCCTGGCGATCCTTGAGCGGCGGCGCGTAGGGCAATAGCGCCGCAAATAGGCGCGGCCCGGGCCCGGGACGGCCTGGCGGTGACGAAAATAAAAAGGCGCTAATGGTTGCCCATTAACGCCTTTATCTTTAATTCGTTTAAGTAATGGTATTAATTCATACCGTACTTTTTCAATTTCTTACGCAGTGTACCACGGTTGATCCCCATCATCAGGGCCGCGCGGGTCTGGTTGCCGCGGGTGTATTGCATGACCATGTCCAACAGTGGCTGTTCCACTTCAGCCAGTACCAGCTCATACAAATCATTCACGTCCTGACCGTTTAATTGAGCAAAATAGTTCTTCAGTGCTTGTTTCACCGAGTCCCGCAGCGGTTTTTGAGTTACCTGATCCTGAGAGTTAACGGTGGAAACGGTCAGTACGTCAGAATTTACGCGTTGTTCGAACATAGTTCTGTCAGCTCTTTTTTCTATTACGCAAGATTTTCAAAATATGCCTTCAACGCCTCCAGCTGTTCGCTGGCATCCTCAATGGCGTTGAATGTGCGCCTAAACTGGTTGTCGGGGGCATGCTCCTGTAAGTACCAGGAGACGTGCTTACGAGCAATGCGGAATCCCTTGCCTGGACCATAAAAGTCGTGCAGTTCCCGTACATGCTCTATCAACAAACGCTTCACCTCGCTTAACGGCAGCGGTGGCAGCAGCTCCCCCGTATCCAGATAATGCTGGATTTCCCGGAAGATCCAGGGTCTTCCCTGAGCGGCACGTCCTATCATCAAGGCGTCAGCCCCGGTGTAGTCGAGTACCGCTCTGGCTTTTTGCGGGTCAGTGATGTCGCCATTCGCGATAACCGGAATGGAAACAGACTGTTTAACTGCCCGAATACTGTCGTACTCCGCGTTGCCGTTAAACAAGCAGGCGCGGGTGCGGCCATGAATCGTGATGGCCTGTATACCACAATCTTCGGCCAATTGGGCAATTTCTACACAGTTACGGTGTTCCGGCGCCCAGCCCGTGCGAATTTTCAGCATAACCGGCACGTCTACCGCCTGTACTACGGTAAGCAGGATCTGTTTCACCAGATCCGGATACTGCAATAAGGCGGAACCCGCCATTTTCCGGTTAACTTTCTTGGCGGGGCAACCCATATTGATATCGATCAGCTGGGCGCCGTTCGCTACGTTAATAACGGCGGCGGCAGCCATATCACCTGGGTCGCATCCGGCAATCTGCACGGCCCGGATACCGGGTTCATCACTATGTACCATACGTAGACGCGACTTATCCGTGCGCCATACCTCAGGATTCGAGGAAAGCATCTCGGAAACTGTCAGCCCGGCCCCCATCGCATGACATAACGCCCTGAACGGCCGATCGGTTACTCCGGCCATCGGTGCGGCTATCAGGCAATTGTCGAGCTGAAGGTGTCCAATACGCATAGACAAAGAAAGACCATACTGTGTCCGCAAGGGCGCGTATATTACGCATTTTTTTCTTCAGATGAAAGGCCAAACTTTGAACAATCCGATGCTATAGATCAATGAAATTGTCGTTTGAATGGCCATCTTTTCACTTTTTAATGTAAATACAATAAGTTATATAAAAAAGGACCTTTTGTGCGATCAAGGTTTTTTCTCTAATCGCACAATGTTCGTTCCGGTCACGACGCCATGGCCAGACGTTTCGACGCCCGATCAGCGGCGATAACCGGTAATCCGGCACCACTCGTCTTTCTCGGCGATCGGGTCCAGTTCAAACGCGCCGGCATACGCCGCCGCCACCCCCGACGCCTGGCTGGCGAGGATACCCGACAATCCCAGGGCGCCGCCGGCTTTCGGCAGGGCGGAAAGCAGCGGTGCCAGCTCGCGCAGCGGGCCGGCGAGAATATTGGCCACCACTACGTCCGCGCTCAGCGAATCGGGTTTATCCTGCGACAAATACAGCTCCAGCCGGTCGGCTACCCCATTGCGCTGGGCATTGTCGCGGCTGGCCTGTATGGCCTGCGGGTCGATATCGATGCCGATGGCGCGCGCGGCGCCCAGTTTCAGCGCGGCAATCGCCAGAATACCGGAACCGCAGCCGAAATCGATGATGGTTTTGCCCTGGAGATCCAGCCCGTCCAGCCATTGCAGGCACAGGGCGGTAGTAGGGTGGGTGCCGGTGCCGAACGCCAAACCGGGATCGAGCATCACGTTTACCGCGCTTTCATCGGGCACCGGCCGCCAGCTCGGACAAATCCACAGGCGGTCGCCAAAACGCATGGGATGAAAGTTATCCATCCATTCCCGCTCCCAATCTTTATCTTCCAGCTGTTCGATCTTATGGGCAAAGCCGGCCCCCAGCAGCGGATGGCCCGCCAGGGCGTCTATAACCGCCGCCATATCGGCGTCGGCCTCGAATAGGCCAATGACATCGGTATCGCCCCACAAACGCGTCTCGCCCGGCAGCGGCTCGAATACCGGATTATCATGCGTATCCTGGAACGTGACCGAAACCGCGCCGCTTGCCGCCAGGGCATCGCTGAGATTTTCGGCATTGCGGCCGGTAGTATTGATTTTGAGTTGTATCCAGGGCATTAGCTGCTCCCAATTGATAAATTAAATACCCGACCGGTCTATGGGGCGGTCTATAGGCCGCTTCGCGGCCGGCGCCAGCCAATTACCGGCTAAAAACGCCATCAGGCTCAGCGCCAGGGCGGGAACAATCGGGTGGAAACCGCCGATATGCACATCAAAAGTGGCCAGCAGGGCGTAACAAACGCCTCCGACGATCATTGAGCTCAAGGCGCCGGCGGCGTTGGCGCGCTCCCAGTATAACCCCAGCACCAGCGGCCATAAAAATACCGCCTCCAGCCCGCCGAACGCCAGCAGGTTGAGCCAGATTATCATCTCCGGCGGCCGCCAGGCGGCCACCAGCAGCAGCAGCCCCAGCACCAGCGTGACCATGCTGGACATGCGCGTCAGCAGCCGCTCGTTGCGCGCCTGTTCCGGCCGCAGGCTAAGATACAGATCCTTGACGATAGTCGCCGAGGATTGCAGCAGTTGGGCGTTAATCGTCGACATAATCGCCGCCAGCGGCGCCGCCAGGAAAATACCCGCGACAAACGGCGGCAATATGGTGATCATCAGCGTCGGGATTACCTGGTCGGGGATGGCCAGGTCGGGCAGTATGGCCCGTCCCAGCGCGCCGGACAAATGCATGCCGAGCATTAAAACGCCGATCACCAGGGTGCCGAGAATCATACCCCGGTGCACCGCTTTGCTGTCTTTGTAGGAGATACAGCGTACGGCGGTATGGGGCAGGCCGATCACCCCGAAACACACCAGTATCCAGAACGACGACATAAACTGCGGCGTCAGGATATGGTCTACGCCGGTGGGTGAGATCAGCGCCGGTTCTATGTGCTGCAATTTCTCCACCGCCGCGGATAGCCCGCCGGCGGCATGAATTACGGCATACAGCAGGATAAAGGTGCCCAGCAGCATCACCAGCCCCTGGAACGCATCATTGAGCACGCTGGCGCGAAAGCCGCCAAAGGACGTATACAGCGCGATGCTGACGCCGAAGATCAGCAGGCCGGTATCATAAGGAATGCCCGCCGCGGTTTCCAGCAGGCGCGCGCCGCCGATAAACTGTACCGTCATGGCGCCGATAAACGCCACCAGCAGGCTGATGCTGGCCAGCCAGACCAGCAGCGGGCTGTTATAGCGGGCCAGCAGCATATCGTTGAGCGTCACCGCGTTATAGCGCCTGGCGAGGATGGCGAATTTCTTGCCCAGCACCCCGAGCGACAGCCAGACGGTAGGCACCTGAATCATCGCCAGCAGCACCCAGCCGAGTCCATATTTATAGGCCGCTCCCGGCCCGCCGATAAACGAGCTGGCGCTGATATAGGTGGCGGTCAGCGTCATGGCCAGCACAAAGCCGCCCATCGACCGGTTGCCCAGGAAATACTCGGCCAGGAACTCACCTTTCTGGCGGCGCCGGTAGGCATAGAAGGAAAGCGCGAACACCAGCGCCAGATAAGCCACCAGCGGCGCTATGACCTCAATTTGCATCATGGTCCTCCAGGGGGATATCTCGATAAATAACGCGTACCATCAGCCAGCAGAGCAGCAGGAAGACCAGCGGCACCAGCAGGCAGGCCATTTCAAACCAGTGGGGCAGGCCGGTGATGCCCTGCTGGCTGTCCGGCAGATAAGCCGCCAATGACCAGGCGATCAGATAAGCTACCGCCAGGCCAAACGCCCACCGGGCTTCACGGTGAGCCTGAAGAAATCGTTTATCCATGATGTATGTATGCCGAAATGATTAATATGGAAAAGGCCGGTGAAAACCGGCCTTAACGACTGTCTGAACAACTCCGGATATGGTTGGGTTTATTTTTCCACTAAACCGAGTTTTTTCTCCAGATAGTGGATATTGGCGCCGCCATGCTGGAAGTTTTCGTCGTTCATGATTCTCAGTTGCAAATCGATATTGGTCTTGATGCCGTCGATAATCAGCTCCGCCAGCGCATTTTTCATACGGGCGATAGCCACATCGCGATTTTCACCGTAACAAATCAATTTACCAATCATCGAATCATAATACGGCGGTACGGTATAACCGGCGTAGATATGGGATTCCCAGCGTACCCCGAAACCGCCTGGGGCATGGAACCGGGTAATTTTGCCGGGACTGGGCATAAACGTATTGGGATCTTCGGCATTGATACGGCATTCCACCGCATGGCCCTTGACCACCACTTCTTCCTGCTTGATGGATAAGGGCTGGCCGGCGGCGATGCGCAACTGCTCTTTAATCAGATCCACGCCGGTAATCATCTCGGTTACCGGATGCTCCACCTGGATACGGGTGTTCATTTCGATGAAATAAAACTCGCCGTTTTCATACAGGAATTCAAAGGTGCCGGCCCCGCGATAGCCGATATCCCGGCAGGCTTTGGAGCAGCGTTCGCCGATGTAGCGGCGCATATCTTCGGTAATGCCCGGCGCCGGCGCTTCTTCCACCACTTTCTGGTGACGGCGCTGCATGGAACAGTCGCGTTCCGCCAGGTAAATCGCGTTGCCCTGGCCGTCGGCCAATACCTGTATCTCGATATGCCGAGGATTTTCCAGGTATTTTTCCATATAGATGACGTCGTTATTAAACGCCGCCTTGGCTTCGGCGCGTGTCATTTTCAGCGATGATTCCAGCTCATTGTCGCTTCTGACCACGCGCATGCCGCGTCCGCCGCCGCCGCCAGAGGCTTTGATAATCACCGGATAACCGATGCGCTTGGCCACCGCGCGGTTTTTTTCCATATCGTCGCCGACCGGACCGTCGGAGCCCGGGACGCAGGGCACGCCGGCTTTTTTCATCGCGCTGATGGCGGAGACTTTGTCCCCCATCAGGCGGATGGTTTCAGCCCGCGGGCCGATAAAAATAAAGCCTGAACGCTCCACCTGCTCGGCAAAGTCGGCATTTTCGGAGAGAAAACCGTAGCCGGGGTGGATCGCCACCGAACCGGTGATTTCCGCGGCTGAAATAATCGCCGGGATATTCAGATAGCTTTTGACCGAGGGAGGCGGCCCGATGCAGATGGTTTCATCCGCCAGCAGGACATGTTTAAGATCGCGATCCACCGTGGAATGTACCGCCACGGTTTTAATGCCTAATTCCTTGCATGCGCGCAAAATACGCAGCGCAATTTCACCACGGTTGGCGATAACAATTTTATCTAACATGTGGCGCCTCGTTATTCGATGACGACCAGCGGCTCGTCAAATTCAACCGGTTGACCGTTATCCAGCAAAATGGCTTTTACCACTCCTGCTTTATCGGATTCAATCTGGTTCATCATTTTCATCGCTTCGACGATGCACAATGTGTCGCCGACGTTGACCTTTTGTCCGACTTCAACAAAAGGCTTGGCATCCGGGCTCGGGGTGCGATAGAAAGTGCCAACCATCGGGGAGCGCACCAGATGGCCGCTCATGGAGGCGGGTACGGCCGCGGCTTGTTCGGCGGCGGGCGCGGTGGTGGCGACCGGGGCGATTTGTTGCTGGGCGGCGGGGATATAAGCCTGTTGCATCATCGGATAGGCCGGCGCTGCCGGAGCGCGACTGATACGAACCGATTCTTCACCTTCGGAGATTTCCAGCTCTGAAATGCCGGACTCTTCTACCAGTTCAATCAGTTTCTTGATCTTACGAATATCCATGAGTGGGGTTCCATACTCTAATTAATTGGATGCAGATAGGCGTTTAACCGCCGTCTGAAAAGCAAAATTATAACCATCGGCGCCTAGGCCGCAGATAACGCCAACCGCAATATCGGAGAGATAGGAGTGATGACGGAAAGGCTCACGCGCATGCACATTGGATAAATGGATCTCGATAAACGGGATGTTTACCGCTAACAGCGCATCACGCAGTGCTACGCTGGTATGGGTAAACGCCGCGGGATTGATTACGATAAAATCAGTATTGCCCCGGGCCTGATGGATGCGATCTATCAGGACGTGCTCCGCGTTGGACTGCAGATGACTTAACGTCACATCGAGTGCCTGCGCCTGTATCTCAAGACTCTTGATGATATCGGCGAGCGTGGTATGGCCGTACTTATCCGGCTCGCGTGTCCCCAACAGATTAAGGTTTGGGCCATTTAGGAGCAAAATGTGTAATTTATCCGCCATCGTGCCGCTATCTCCGGTAAATTAACGATGCCCCGTAAAAAATAACCTCAGGCGGGGGATTTGTCACCTGTTTGATGAAAAATCCGTCCCAGACTGTTAGCGGGGTCATGCATTATAATGATATCGCAACTTTTCGCAGCTAAATACTGGTGTTTTCTGCGAAGATGACCTGGACGTGGTCTCCAAAGTGGGAAGCAAGATAGCGCATTTTGAATGGGGATTGAAATAAAAAATTCTGCTTTCACCGCCGCCATAGCCGGAATTTTTTGTAACGCAGCGCCAACAGTACCGCCGCGATCAGTGCGTAGAACACCGGTTGCGGCGACAGGATTTTCACCGACCAGAGATAATGAATCGGCGCCAGTATGGCCACAACATAGATCAGGTTATGCAGCGTTTGCCACCGGTTTTTCAATTTACGCTGGGCCCGCTGGGTGGATGTAGCCGCCAGGGCCAGCAAAATCAGCCAACTGACGATCCCAAGCGTCAGGTATGGACGGGTAATCAGCTCCCGGCCAAGCAAACCGATATTATCGATGCCGAGTTCCAGCAGCGAATAACTGACCAAGTGCAAGGTCACCCAGGCGAAACACCATAAGCCAATCAGGCGGCGGCACCGGATCAGCAAAGGCTGGCGGGCGTAGCGCGCCAGGGGAGTGACCAGCAGCGACGCCAGCAACAGCTTCAGGGCCATCCGGCCGGTAAAATGCTGAATATCCTTAGCCGGATCGGCGCTGAAATCCCCCTGGCCGACCGCATAAATCAGCCAGAGAAAGGGCAGGAATGCCGCCAGGTGGATCAGGACTTTGAGCCAGAAAATGTGCTTGAGGTTCAGTCGCACTTAGAAATTCTCCCGCAAATCGAGTCCATGATAAAGGCCGGCCACCTGCTCGGCGTAGCCGTTAAAGAGCAGGGTGGGCTGGCGTTTGACATCCAGAATGCCGCCGGAACCGATGACGCGTTCCGTCGCCTGCGACCAGCGCGGGTGGTCCACATGGGGATTCACGTTGGCGTAAAAACCATATTCATTGGGCGCGGACAGGTTCCAGGTGGTGGGAGGCCGTTCGCGGGTCAGGCGGATATGGACAATGGATTTAATTCCTTTGAAGCCGTATTTCCAGGGGGTGATCAGGCGAATAGGCGCGCCATTTTGCGGCGGCAGGGTTTTACCGTAGACGCCGACGGTCATCAGCGCCAGCGGGTGCATGGCCTCATCGAGGCGTAGTCCTTCCACATAGGGATAATCCAGGCCGCCGCCGAGATAACGGTCTTTCTCGCCGGGCATCTGCTGCGGATCGTCCAGGGTTTGGAACGCCACGAAGCGCGCCTGGCCGGTTGGTTCCGCCAGTTTAATCAATTTGCCCAATTCAAACCCGATCCAGGGCACCACCATTGACCAGGCCTCGACGCAGCGCAGCCGGTAGATGCGTTCTTCCAGCGCGAAACGCTTAAGGATATCGTCGATATCCAGCGTCATCGGCTTGGCCACCTCGCCGTCGATGCGTACCTGCCAGCCTGCGGTTTTCAAGCCGCCGGCGTTGGCGGCCGGATCGGCTTTATCCAGGCCGAATTCGTAAAAATTGTTATAGCCGGTCACTTTATCCAGCGGCGTCAACGGCAAATCGGCATGCCAGGCCGGCGGCTTGGTAAAGGTCAGATCCTTGCCGGGCGCCGCCTTAGGCGGCTTATCGCCCTTGAACCAGGATAAGACGTCGGCCCGGGCCGATAGCGGCAGGCTGAGCGAAGCGGCCGTGATGCCCAAGGCCTTTAATACTTTGCGGCGCTGAAAAAACACCTCTTCAGCGGTAACGTCGGCGTCCCGCAATTTGCGGTATCGGGTCATGGTAGGCTCCATCAAGCTGGAATAGTGGATCTGCACTAAGTATGACGTATAAGCGTCGTTTTTATTCCCGCGCCGCGCCGACTATTTTTCACCCGGCGGCGGCATGCGCCGCGATTGGCCGTGCCAGCAGTCATATTCTGCGCATAACGGCCGAAAATATGTCATTTTAGCCCGGGTGCCGATAAAATAAATCCGGACCGGCTAGCCCGGCTCTACCCCAACACTCATTTTTCAGGGCACAGGGATGCGATTACAAGTCAGACTGTCCGCGATGGTGGCCTTGCTGTGTTCGCTGGTGATGTTATTGATGCTGGCGGGCAGCGCGTTGAGTTTTTTTTACCTCAATCAACACCGCACCGATCGGCAAATGGCGGCGCTCGCCGCGCTGCTGGATGGCGCGCTGCCGACCCAAACCCCGGCGGAACTGGCGCGGTGGCTGCCCTACGTCATGCAAACCAACGATATCAGCGAGCTGGAGGTACGCCAGGGCGAGGCGGTGATATACCGCTTTTCGCCCCCCGCAGGCGAGACGACCGCCCGTACGCCCGCCGATTACCGCCAGCGGCGTCTGGCATTACCCCACCATCCCGACTGGCAAATTCAGCTGACGTATCCGTCCGCGTTGCTAAGCGAGGCCCGAACGCTGGCGATCACCGCGCCGGTCAGTATTGCCATCGCCTTGATAATATTGTCGTTATTGGGCGGTTTACGCTGGCTGCGCCGCCAAATCCAGCCGCAGGAGACCCTGGAATACCGGGCCAGGCGCATTATGCACGGCGAGCGCGACAGCGTACGCGAGAACGCGGGCGCGCCCCCGTCGTTGACCAGCAGCGCCATCGATCGTCTGCTGAGCGACCTGGCCCAGGCCCGTGAGCAGCGTAGCCGGATCGATATCCTGATCCGGGCTTTCGCGGCGCGGGATGCGAAAACCGGCCTGAGCAACCGGCTGTTTTTCGATAACCAGCTGGCATTGCAACTGGAGGAAGACCAGGAGATGGGCACCCATGGCGTGGTGATGATGCTGCGCCCGCCGGATCCGGAAATGCTGGAGGCCCGCATGGGGTCGGCCCAGGCCAACGAACTGCTGCAATCGTTGATTAATCTCATTTCAGCCTATGTCATGCGTTATCCCGATGCCTTGCTGGCACGCTATTTTCGCCGTGATCTGGCGGTTTTGCTGCCCCATTGTTCCCTGAAAGAGGCGGAATCGCTGGCGGCGCAGCTGGTAGCGGCCCTGGACACCTTGCCGGGGGGGCCCGGGCAACATCGCGAGGATGTGCTGCATATCGGAATCTGCGTCTATCGCAAAGACCAGACGGCGGTGGAGGTGATGGAATCCGTGGAGCAGGCGACCCGCGAAGCGGGGTTGCAGGGCAGCAACAGCTGGTCGGTTTACGATCAGCGGGTGCCGGAGCAGGTACGCGGCAATGTCAAATGGCGCACCCTGCTTGAGCAGACGCTGGCGCAGGGCGGACCGCTGCTGTTTGCGCGCGGGGCATATAGCCGCGATGGACGGCTTGATCACTACGTGATTATCAATCGCATCCAGGAAGGGGGACAAACGCTGGCCGCCGCCGAGTTTTTACCGGTTATGCGGCAATTGGGCCTGCTTGAGCGCTTCGATCGGCAGCAGTTGACCCGGATAATACCGCTGCTGGCGAAGTTGCCGGGCCAGGTGTTGTCCATCGGCCTTAGCGTGGAGTCCTTACTGCGGCGCGACTTTTTGCCGTGGCTGCGCAATACCCTGATGCAATGCGAAAAAACGCAGCGCCGGCAAATTATGTTTGAACTTGTTGAGGCAGATCTGTGTCAACACTTGGTGCAGTTGCGTCCGGCGCTACGTTTGCTGGATGCGCTGGGTTGTCGTCTGACCGTGGTGCAGGCGGGTCTGACCGTGATCAGCACCGCGTATATTACCGCCGCGCCGATATCGATGATTAAATTGCATCCGGGACTGGTCAGGGAAATCGACCGCCGCGCGGAAAACCGGCTCTTCGTCCAGAGTCTGCCGGAAGCCTGCATCGGCACCGCGACGCAGGTTTTCGCCACCGGCGTCAGAAGTAAACTGGAATGGCAAACGCTAACGGATAATGCCGTGGCGGGGGGACAAGGGGACTTTTTCGCGCCGATTGAGCCTCTGGAAGACTTGGTAAAAAAATATTCACGTCAGGATGCGCGATTAGTATAAAAGTTCGTGAAAATTTAACGTACAATACGCCCATTAACCGAAATGGTTAGTAGGCACTTACATTACCTGGATTCAGGTGCTCTGCCAGATTTCCCGCCTATTGTTGTTGATAACCGACCGTTGGTGACTGATAGTTAGCAGCGTGATAGTTAGTAATATGACGACAACCGGCGCAAGACATAATCTCGCATTTCATCTGACTAAAAACCGCGTCAGGGATTTCTTCGGTGTGTGGGAATGTTAACGAGGACGTATTTTCATTGAAGTAGCGCGTTTTTGCGCCTTGTCGCTGCTTCTCGTGGTTGGTAAAGTAGGCGGATTTTATTTTCGCCCCAGCTTGCAGGATTATCCTTCAGTTATGTTTAAAAAATTTCGTGGCATGTTTTCCAACGACTTGTCCATCGACCTGGGTACAGCCAATACCCTGATTTATGTAAAAGGACAGGGCATTGTCCTGAACGAGCCTTCTGTCGTCGCGATTCGTCAGGATCGCGCCGGCTCCCCTAAAAGCGTTGCTGCCGTAGGCCATGAAGCCAAACAAATGCTGGGGCGCACCCCCGGTAATATTGCGGCGATCCGTCCAATGAAGGACGGCGTCATCGCCGATTTTTTCGTTACCGAAAAAATGCTGCAACATTTTATCAAGCAAGTTCATAGCAATAGTTTCATGCGTCCCAGCCCGCGCGTCCTGGTCTGCGTCCCGGTCGGCGCCACCCAGGTGGAACGCCGCGCCATCCGTGAATCGGCCCAAGGGGCCGGGGCCAGGGAAGTCTTCTTGATCGAAGAACCCATGGCCGCCGCTATCGGCGCGGGGCTGCCGGTGTCGGAAGCCACCGGTTCGATGGTGGTGGATATCGGCGGCGGCACCACCGAAGTCGCGGTCATCTCCCTTAACGGGGTGGTGTACTCTTCTTCGGTACGTATTGGCGGCGATCGCTTCGATGAGGCTATTATTAATTATGTGCGCCGCAATTATGGCTCGCTGATCGGTGAAGCAACCGCTGAACGCATCAAGCATGAAATCGGTTCGGCTTATCCGGGCGATGAAGTCAGGGAAATCGAAGTGCGCGGCCGTAACCTGGCCGAAGGCGTGCCGCGGGGCTTTACCCTGAATTCCAATGAAATTCTTGAAGCGTTGCAAGAGCCTTTGACCGGTATTGTCAGCGCGGTTATGGTTGCGCTGGAACAGTGCCCGCCCGAGCTCGCCTCCGATATTTCCGAGCGCGGCATGGTATTGACCGGCGGCGGCGCGTTGCTGAGAAATCTCGACCGCCTGCTGATGGAAGAGACCGGCATACCCGTGGTGGTGGCGGAAGACCCCTTGACCTGCGTCGCCCGTGGCGGCGGCAAGGCATTGGAGATGATTGATATGCACGGCGGTGATTTGTTCAGCGAAGAATAACCAGCCTCGAAAAGGGGGGGACCACCCGGGTGAACGCTGAGATTTCTCATCCTGGTCGGCGCCCCCCTTTTTTGTTGAGGAAAATGCATAGCCTATGAAGCCGATTTTTAGCAGGGGACCGTCTCTGCAACTCCGACTGTTCCTGGCCGTAATGGTCGCCATTGCCGTCATTATCGCCGACAGCCGGCTCGGAACTTTTGTTCAAATCCGCACGTATATGGATACCGCGGTCAGTCCGTTTTATTTCCTGGCGAACGGCCCGCGCAAGCTGCTGGATCATGTTTCGGAAACGCTGGCCACGCGCGAACAGCTGGAACTGGAAAACCACACCCTGCGCCAGGAATTGCTGCTAAGAAACAGCGAGCAGCTGCTGCTGGGACAGTTCCGCCAGGAAAACGCCCGCCTGCGCGAGCTCCTGGGATCGCCCCTGCGCCAGGATGAGCAAAAAATGGTAACGCAGGTCATCTCCACCAGCACCGATCCCTACAGCGACCAGGTGGTGATCGACAAAGGGCTGGACAGCGGCGTGTACGTCGGCCAGCCGGTGATAAGCGATAAAGGCGTGGTCGGCCAGGTCGTCGCGGCCAGCAAGATGACCAGCCGGGTGTTGCTGATTTGCGATGCGTCCCACGCCTTACCCATCCAGGTGCTGCGTAATGATATCCGGGTGATTGTGGCCGGTAACGGCTGTACCGAAGATTTGCAGTTGGAGCATCTGCCGGGCAATACCGATATCCGCGTCGGCGATGTGCTGGTGACCTCCGGCCTTGGCGGCCGTTTTCCCGAAGGGTACCCGGTGGCGGTGGTTTCGACGGTCAAGGTCGATACCCAGCGCGCTTATACCGTCATCCAGGCCCGGCCGACCGCCCAGCTCCAGCGCCTGCGCTACCTGCTGCTGCTCTGGGGCGCCGATCCCCGCGGCGAAGTGCCGCTGCCGCCCGCTGAAGTTCATCACGTGGCCAATGAGCGCCTGATGCAGATGATGCCGCAGGTGCTGCCGTCCCAGGACAGTATCATGGGGCCGAACCCGCCGGCCGCGGCGCCTGAAACGACGCCCGCCGCGCAGCCCGCCTCCCCGGCAGCGAGCGGCAAAGCCGCGGCGCGCCCCGCCGCGCCGGCGCCTAACCGGGCCGCCGGGGAGCGACGATGAACCGTTATCGTCGCAACGGCGGCTGGGTAATTTGGCTCTCCTTTTTGATTGCCATCATTTTGCAAATCATGCCTTGGCCCGAACAGCTCTATTTGTTCAGGCCGTCATGGCTCAGCCTGGTATTGATTTACTGGGTCATGGCGATCCCGCACCGGGTCAATGTCGGCACCGGTTTCCTGCTTGGCCTGGTGATGGACTTGATCCTCGGCTCCATCCTGGGCGTCAGGGCGCTGGCGCTGAGCATCCTGGCCTATCTGGTGGTATTTAAATTCCAGCTGTTCAGGAATATGGCGTTATGGCAGCAATCGCTGATCGTGGTCTTGCTGTCGTTGACGACGCACATCATTGTGTTTTGGGCTGAATTTCTGGTAATTAATATTTCATTCCGGCCGGAAATTTTCTGGAGCAGCGTAGTGGACGGCGTATTGTGGCCATGGATGTTTTTACTGATGCGTAAAGTCCGCCGTCAATTTTCGGTGCAATAAGGGGCGTAATGACTGCAATATATTTAGCCTCCGGCTCCCCCAGGCGCAGGGAATTGCTAACCTTATTAAATTTGCCGTTCGACGTGCTGGATGCGCCGATTGAAGAACGGCGGCGGCCCGATGAACCGGCGGCGGATTATGTGCGGCGTTTGGCGCAGCAAAAGGCGCTGGCCGGGGTGGCGGTCGCTCCCGAACCTCGCCCGGTGCTGGGTGCCGATACCATCGTGGTGCTGAACGGCGAGATTCTGGAAAAACCCCGCGATGCCGCCCATGCCGCGTGCATGCTGGCCGCCTTATCCGGCCAGAGTCACCAGGTAATGACGGCCGTTGCGATTGCGGACGGCCGGTTTCAACTTTGCCGCAGCGTCGTGACTGAGGTCACTTTCCGGCGGCTGTCGGCGCAGGAGATTGATCGCTATATTGCTTCTGGTGAGCCTATGGATAAGGCCGGAGCCTATGGCATCCAGGGCCTGGGTGGAGTTTTTGTCAGGGCGATCAATGGAAGTTATCACGGCGTAGTGGGATTGCCACTGGTGGAAACCTCCGAATTGCTTTGTCAATTCATTGCGTTACGTAGTTAAGAGGACAACATGGCTGCTGAATTACTGGTCAATATCACGCCTTCCGAAACCCGGGTTGCCTACATTGATGGCGGCATCCTGCAGGAAATTCATATCGAACGCGAAGCCCGGCGGGGTATTGTCGGTAATATTTATAAAGGCCGGGTCAGCCGCGTCCTGCCGGGGATGCAGGCGGCATTTGTGGACATCGGGCTGGAAAAAGCGGCATTTTTACATGCCTCCGATATCATGCCGCATACCGAATGCGTCGCCGGCGAAGAGCAGAAAAATTTCCATGTGCGCGATATTGCCGAGTTGGTAAGGCAAGGGCAGGACATCATGGTTCAGGTGGTGAAAGACCCGCTGGGCACCAAAGGCGCGCGCCTGACCACCGATATTACCCTGCCGTCCCGTTACCTGGTCTTTATGCCGGGCGCGTCCCATGTCGGCGTATCGCAGCGTATCGACAGCGAAGATGAGCGCGAACGCCTCAAGCGCACCGTGGCGGAGTATTGCGACGAGCATGGCGGTTTTATTATCCGCACCGCCGCCGAAGGCATCGGCGAGGAAGAATTATCCCAGGACGCGGCGTTTCTCAAGCGTCTGTGGACCAAGGTGATGGAGCGTAAACGCCGCAACCAGAGCAAATATATGCTGTACGGCGAACTGGCGCTGGCCCAGCGGATATTGCGCGATTTCGCCGGCGCGGCGCTGGACCGCATTCGGGTTGATTCGCGGCTGACGTTTGATTTGCTGGTGGAGTTTACCAGCGAATATATTCCCGAAATGACCCATAAGCTTGAGCATTATAACGGCAAGCAGCCTATCTTTGATCTCTATGATGTGGAAAATGAGATTCAGCGCTCCCTGGAGCGTAAAGTCGAGCTTAAGTCGGGCGGTTATCTGATCATCGATCAAACCGAGGCCATGACGACCATCGATATCAATACCGGTGCGTTTGTCGGACATCGCAATCTTGATGAAACCATTTTCAATACCAATATCGAGGCTACCCAGGCGATCGCGCGCCAACTGCGGTTGCGCAATCTGGGCGGCATTATCATTATCGACTTTATCGATATGAATAACGAAGAACACCGGCGGCGGGTCCTGCATTCCCTGGAGCAGGCCATGAGCAAAGATCGGGTGAAAACCGGTATTAACGGCTTCTCGCAGCTCGGCCTGGTGGAAATGACCCGTAAACGCACCCGAGAAAGCATTGAACATGTGTTATGCAGCGAGTGTCCAACCTGCCATGGCCGCGGTACGGTGAAAACCATCGAAACCGTCTGCTATGAAATCATGCGGGAAATTGTGCGGGTGCATCATGCCTACGAATCCGACCGGTTTTTGGTTTACGCTTCGGCCGCGGTGGGCGATGCGTTGAAAAGCGATGAATCCCATGCCCTGGCGGAAGTGGAAATTTTCGTCGGCAAACAGGTCAAAGTACAGATCGAACCGCTCTACAGCCAGGAGCAGTTTGACGTTGTGATGATGTAAGGTTGATGGAGTGATGATATAGCCCAGATTAGCCCGGCCGCCAAACCAGCCAACCTGCGGATACGGGATAAAAATAAAATTTTTCCCGCGGGCGTTATGCGGCGGGAAGCAAGGAGAAAGGCGTGAAGCGACTGCCGGGGATATTGTTGGCCCTATGTGCAACCCTAATTGTCCTGGTGGCATTAGCGGTCAGTGGGTTACGCCTGGCTTTGCCCCATTTGGATACTTTTCGTCCGCGTATCGTCGCGGCGCTTAATTCCTCCACCGGCCTGGATATCCGCATCCGTGAGATGCACGGCAACTGGCAGTCGTTTGGCCCCACCCTGGATATCCGCGCCGTCGAGTCCGTCACTGCGGATGAACAGCTGCGCATCCAGCGCGTTACGGTGGCGCTGGATGTCTGGCAATCCCTGCTGCACTGGCGCTGGCAATTTCGCGATGTCACTTTTTACCGCCTGCAGCTCGATCTGAATACCACCCTGCTGGGCCGCGATCATCAGGGCAGCCCGATTAAATCCGATCGGCTCACCGACCTGTTCTTATACCAGTTCGACCATTTTATCCTGCGCGACAGCGAACTGTCTTTTCTTACCCCCTCCGGCGATCGCACCAAACTGTCGGTGCCGCAACTGACCTGGCTCAATACCCGTCAACGGCATCGGGCCGAAGGGCAGATCGCCTTGTCCAACGTGGACGTGCAGCAGGGGGCCATCCAACTGCGCATGGACTTGCATGACGAAAACGGGCTGCTTAATAACGGCAAAGTCTATTTGCAGGCCGACGACATCAATCTTAAACCCTGGTTCAGCCAATGGCTGCAGGACCAAACCGGCCTGAAAAACGCCGATTTCAGCCTGGCAGCCTGGCTCACCCTGGAGCATGGCGATATCACCCGGGGCGATGCATTTTTTAGCCAGGGCGCGGCGCGTTGGCAGGAAGGCGATCGGGAACATCGCCTGGACGTGGCTAAACTGGCCTTGCATCTCACCCGGCAAGGCGACGGCTGGCAGTTGGACGCGCCGGTGCTCAATATCAGCGCCGACGGCGAATCCTGGGCCCCCGGCGCGCTGTCCCTGTTCTGGCTGCCGGAAAAAAACCAACTATTCACCCCGGACCGCGCCAGTGAGATTCGCCTGCGGGCCAAAAATTTACGGCTACAGCAATTTACCCCATTCATGCCGCTGGTCTCTTTTATCACGCCGAATCTGCGCGCCCGCTGGCAGGACTTGCAGCCGCAGGGCACTTTATCCACCCTGGCGCTGGATATTCCGCTCAATAATCCCGAGCAGATCCGTTTTCAAAGCGACTGGCGCGACCTCAGCTGGCAGCAGTGGCAACTGCTGCCCGGCGCCGATCATGTTGCCGGCTCGGTGGCGGGTTCACTGGCCACCGGCCGGTTAAATCTAGCGCTCGCCAACAGCACGCTGCCCTATAAAGATATGTTCCGCGCGCCGCTGGAAGTGCAGGGGGCGCATGCCACGCTGGACTGGCAAAACGGCGATCGCGGCCTGGAACTGTGGGGCAAAAATATCGACCTGCGGGCCAGCGCGCTGTGGGCGACCGGCGATTTTTATTTTCATCAGCCGGTTAACGGCGCGCCGTGGCTGGATATCCTGTCCGGTATCCGCCTGTATGACGCCGCCCAGGCTTGGCGGTACTTCCCTGAGCCGCTGATGGGGACTCATCTGGTCAACTATCTCACCGGCGCCTTGAAAAGCGGCCGGGTGGATAACGCCACGCTGGTATTTGCCGGCAATCCCAAGCAATTCCCCTTTAAACATAACGATGGACAATTTGAAGTCCTGGTGCCGCTGCGCCACGCGGATTATGAATTTGAACCGGGCTGGCCGCTGCTGACCAACCTGGATATCGATTTGGATTTCCTGAATGACGGGCTGTTTATGCACACCGCCCAGACGCAACTGGGGGACGCCACCGGCACCGATGTCGCCGCGACCATACCCGATTATTCAAAACAATTGCTGCTGGTGGATGCGGGCATTAAAGGGTCGGGCAAGGCCATCGGGGATTATTTTAATAACACGCCGCTGCAAAAATCCCTGGGCGAGGCGCTGGAAGAACTGCAGATCGGCGGCGATGTTAGTGGGGACTTACATCTTTCCATTCCCTTGACCGGCCAGCCGGTCACCGCATCGGGTAAAGTCAATTTAGCCAATAACAGCCTGCTGATAAAACCGCTGGGCACCACCATGAAAGATCTGAGCGGCCAGTTCCGGTACAACAACGGCAACCTGGACAGCGATCTGCTGACCGCCCAATGGCTGGGGCAACCGGTGAATGTACGCTTTACCACCCAGGAACAGGAAAAAGGTTTTGATATCAAGGTAGACATGCAGGGCGACTGGGCGGTGAACCGCCTGCCCGGCGTGCCGGAACCCATTGAAAAGCTGGTAGGCGGCCATGCGTCGTGGCAAAGCATCGTGGCGGTGACCTTGCCGTTTAAAGGCAAAACCACCTACAGCGTCGATGTGACCAGCGATCTGAGAAATGTAAGCAGTCACTTACCTCCACCCCTGGATAAACCGGGCGGACAGGCATTTCCGTTGGCCGTCAAAGCCCAGGGCGGCCTGTCCGGTTTTAACTTAAGCGGCCGGGCCGGCAAGAACAATGCGTTTAACAGCGAATTTTTGCTGGGCAAACAGGTGGCGCTGACGCGCGGCGCGTGGGCCACCGATGGCGGCAAAATCCCGCCGCTGCCGGCGGGAAAAAGCCTGACCCTCGATTTGCCGGCGCTGGACGGTGAAAAATGGCTGGCGTTAATGACGCCACAGTCCCGCTCGACGGGCAAGGCGATGGCCAGCCGCTTCCGCTTCCCGGACGCCCTGACGCTCAACACCCCCGCATTAACCCTGGCCGGGCAGCAGTGGCGCGATCTGACGCTGACGCGCAGCAATACCCTGGGCGGCAGCCTGATCGAAGCCAAGGGCAAAGAAATCAACGGCAAACTGGCCATGGCGGATAACGGACCGTGGCATGCGGATCTCGGCTACCTTTACTACAACCCCATGTGGGCCAAAGGCGCGCAAACCGCGCCGGATGCGCCGCAAAATAGCCTCTTCAGCGACGACGATCCGACGATCTCCTTCAACGACTGGCCCGCGGTGCAACTACGCTGCCAGGAATGCTGGATCATGGGACAAAACCTGGGCAAGGTCTCCGGCGATATCGCGCCGCAGCAAAACACCCTGGCGCTTAGCCACGGCGTGGTGGATACCGGTAAAGCGCGCCTGACCCTGGACGGGGGCTGGACGCGCAACGGCAAGCACAATTTGACCTCGCTTAAAGGCAAACTTAGCGGTAAAAATATCGGTGAAGCGACGGATTATATCGGCTTTGAAACCCCGCTGCGCGACGCGCCCTTTGACGTGGACTACGATCTGCACTGGCAGGCGCTGCCCTGGACGCCCGATATACCCAGCCTCAGCGGCGTATTACACGCCGATCTCGGCAAAGGCAAAATAGACAATATCAGCAGCGGCCAGGCGGGGCGGTTATTACGGCTGGTAAGTTTCGACGCGCTGTTGCGTAAACTGCAGTTTGATTTCCGGGATACGTTCGGCAAAGGATTCTATTTCGATTCCATCAAAGGCACCGCCTGGCTTAAAAGCGGCGTACTGCATACCAACGATTTACTGATCGACGGACTGGAAGCGGACATTGCCATGAGCGGCAACGTTGATTTCACGGCGCAGCAAATCGACATGGAAGCGGTAATCGCGCCGGAAATCTCGGCCACCGTCGGGGTCGCCGCCGCCTTCGCCATCAATCCGGTGGTGGGGGCCGCGGTATTCGCCGCCAGCAAGGTGCTGGCGCCGCTGTGGAACAAAATCTCGGTAATCCGCTATCATATTACCGGCAGCCTGGACCAGCCGAGAATCGAGGAAGTGTTGCGCCAACCGCGCCAGCCAACCGCTAAAGGCAAATAATCAGTACCTATTTGACGTTGCCGGGGAATTGCCGCAGTCTATAAATATGACTATACAGATTGTTTGCAATTTTATTATTCCAGCCGTTGCTGGCCAATCCATCTTAAAAAAGAGTGAAAACCTATGAGTCTGGCATTTGTCAGTGAGCAATTACTCGCGGCCAACAACCTGAGTCACGAAGACCTTTTCTCCCTACTGGGCCAGATGACCGAACGCCGTCTGGATTATGCCGATCTCTATTTTCAATCCAGCTACCATGAATCCTGGGTCATCGAAGACGGCATCATCAAAGACGGCTCGTACAATATTGACCAGGGCGTGGGCGTGCGCGCGGTCAGCGGTGAAAAAACCGGCTTCGCTTATGCCGATCAATTAACCCTGAACGCGTTACAGCTCAGCGTCAACGCGGCGCGCAGCATCGTCAGCGAACAGGGCAACGGACGCGTACACACCCTGGGGGAAGTTCCCTATAAAACCCTCTACCCGCTGCTCGACCCGCTCAACAGCCTGCCGCGCGAAGAAAAAATCGCCTTGCTGCACCGCGTGGATCAAGTGGCCCGCGCCGCCGATGCCCGGGTACAGGAAGTCACCGCCAGCCTCTCCGGCGTCTACGAACAAATCCTGGTAGCCGCCACCGACGGCACGCTGGCGGCGGATGTACGGCCGTTGGTACGCCTGTCCATCAGCGTACAGGTTGAACAGGACGGTAAACGCGAACGCGGCTCCAGCGGCGGCGGCGGCCGTTTTGGCTATGACTTTTTCCTGGCGACCGCCGACGGCGACGTCCGCGCCGACAGCTGGGCCCGGGAAGCGGTACGCATGGCCCTGGTCAACCTCTCCGCCATAGCGGCGCCGGCCGGCGCCATGCCGGTGGTACTCGGCGCCGGCTGGCCCGGCGTACTGCTGCACGAGGCGGTAGGACACGGCCTCGAAGGCGACTTCAATCGCCGCGGCACTTCGGTATTCAGCGGCCAAATGGGCCAACTGGTGGCCTCTCCGCTCTGCACCGTGGTGGATGACGGCACTCTGGCCGGCTTGCGCGGCTCCCTGGCCATTGATGACGAAGGCGTGCCCGGCCAATACAACCTATTGATCGAAAACGGCATCCTCAAAGGCTATATGCAGGATAAACTCAATGCCCGCCTGATGGGCGTCCCCCCCACCGGCAACGGCCGGCGTGAATCCTACGCCAACCTGCCCATGCCGCGCATGACCAACACCTACATGCTCGCTGGCGCATCCACTCCCGCGGACATCATCGCCAGCGTCGAATACGGCCTCTACGCGCCCAACTTCGGCGGCGGCCAAGTGGACATCACCTCCGGTAAATTCGTCTTCTCCACCTCCGAAGCCTACCTGATCGAAAACGGCCGCGTCACCAAACCGGTCAAAGGCGCCACCCTTATCGGCTCCGGCATCGAAGCCATGCAGCAAATCTCCATGGTCGGCAACGACCTGGCGCTGGACAAAGGCGTCGGCGTTTGCGGCAAAGAAGGACAAAGCGTACCGGTGGGCGTCGGCCAACCCACCCTCAAACTCGACAACCTCACCGTCGGCGGCACCGCCTAACGCCGACCCGCGCTCGCCGCATCCGCGGCGAGCCGTATTAAAGGGAGACCGTGCCGTGGGGCCGAAGCGGGCAGGGTTTTCCCGCCCGCCGGAGCGCTCCCCGGTGCGGTAGGCCCGCCATCAGCATACTCGCGGCGAACCGTGTTAAAAGGCACCCGCGCCATTCACGAATTATTATCCTGCCGGAACGCCTGATACACCGACGCCACATTATTAAAATATTCCTGCAAATAATTAATACACACCTGCACCTTAAGCGGCAGCTTATCCTTCTGCGTATACACCGCATATACCGGCCGCGGATCCGAAAGATAACGATTAAACAAAATCTCCACATTCCCCTGCTTAATCTCATCCAGCACCCACATAATCGGCACATACGCAATCCCGGCCCCCGCCGTCAGCCAACGAATCAGCGTCTGCGAATCATTAGTAGCGAACCGCCCCTGCGGCGCCAAATGCAACGTAATCCCCTCCGGCGCAATCAGCTCGAACTCGCTATCCGGCCTTACGTCATACTCCAGCCACGAAAAATTCACCATATCGCTCGGCTTCTCCGGCGCACCGTGCGCCGCCAAATAACTCTTGGCGGCGCAAACCACCATCGGCATCGCCCCCAGCCGCCTGGAAAACAGACTCGAATCCTGCAACGCTCCCACCCGCACCACCAAATCCAAGCCATCGGCAATCAAATCCGGCGCGGGAATCCCCGTCACCAAATTCACCGACAACCCCGGATACTCCTTCAACATATCCGCGGTCATGGCCGCCAGCACATTATGCGCCATGGTGGACGAACTACCGACGCGCAGCGTCCCGATCGGCGTATTGTTAAAAGCATATAACTGTTCGTGCACCTCATTAAACTCCAGCAACATCCGCCGGCAACCCTGATAATAAATCTTCCCCGCTTCGGTCAGCCCGATACTGCGGGTACTGCGGTTCAGCAGCTTCACCTGCAGCTCGTTTTCCAGCTTGGCCACGGTCTGGCTTATGGACGAAACGCTCATCTGCAACTGCCGGGCCGCGGACGTAAACGATCCTCCCTCCACCACTTTGGCGAAGACCATCATGCGCTTCAGTCTTTCCATTATTAACTCTGAGTGAAAAGTGATTTAGATCACATAACATTGAAAATGTCAGGTATTAAGGGCTATTATACATCCGTCGGTTCATCAGATCGCGCACCTTCCCCGCAATGACTTTACTGTATTTATTGATTTGAAATAAACAGTAACATTCTGGGTAGGTCTTAGCCAATCTATCTTGACCCGCTACATCCGCCGGAAACCTCCATCGGTCAACTTCCTGAGAACTACACTCATCCGGCGCGTATGCCGGCAACCGCGATCCATGGCCGCGGGAATTATTGACGCTGGCAGACGCCGAACAGTGCGCAACGCCAGCCATGGGTCTAAAGGGAAAGGTAAGGAAAAGTAATGAGTTTGCTCCCGGTTATGGTGATATTCGGCCTGTCATTTCCCCCGGTATTTTTTGAATTGCTGGTCTCGATGATCCTGTTTTTTCTGCTACGCCGGTTACTACAGCCGACGGGCATTTATGACTTTGTATGGCATCCGGCTCTGTTTAATACCGCCCTGTATTGCTGTTTGTTCTATCTGATTTCTTGTCTTTTCGTCTGAGGTCGCTGTGAAAACTGTTGCAACAAAAATAATCAGAATCGCGATAACTCTGTTACTGGTGCTCATTGCCGCCATCGCTATTTTCCGGGCATGGGTGTTTTATACCGAATCGCCCTGGACGCGCGATGCGAAATTCAACGCCGACGTGGTGGCCATCTCCCCCGATGTCAGCGGCTTGCTCACCGAAGTGCGGGTAAACGATAACCAACTGGTGCAGCGGGGACAGGTACTGTTCGTGGTCGATCAGCCACGCTATCAGCAAGCCCTGGACGAAGCCCAGGCCGACGTGGACTACTACCAGTCCCTGGCGGCCGAGAAACGCCGCGAGGCGGGCCGGCGGCTGCGCTTAGGCACCAGCGCCATGTCGCAGGAAGCCATCGACCAGTCCAGCAATGACTCCACCATCGTGGGCCATCAGCTTGCCAAGGCGATTGCCGTGCGGGATTTGGCCAAAATCGATCTGGAGCGCACCACCGTGCGTGCCCCGGCGGAAGGATGGATCACCAATCTTAACGTCCATGCCGGCGAATTTATCACCCGCGGCACCGTCTCGGTGGCGCTGGTGAAGCGCAACTCATTTTATCTGCTGGCCTATCTGGAAGAGACCAAACTGGAAGGCGTGCGGCCGGGTTATCGCGTGGAAATCACTCCCCTGGGCAGCAACCGGGTATTCTACGGCACGGTGGACAGCATCTCCGCCGGCGTCACCAATAGCAGCAGTTCGGTGGATGCCAAAGGTATGGCCACGGTGGATTCCAA
The DNA here is from genome assembly GCF_047324175.1 of Sodalis sp. RH21. Taxonomy (NCBI): domain Bacteria; kingdom Pseudomonadati; phylum Pseudomonadota; class Gammaproteobacteria; order Enterobacterales; family Bruguierivoracaceae; genus Sodalis; species Sodalis sp. RH21. The sequence continues at coordinate 326,570 of NZ_CP178732.1, forward strand.
TCTGGAATGGGTGCGTCTGGCGCAGCGGGTGCCGGTAAAAATCCGTCTCGATGCGCAGCAAGGCGACCTCTACCCCGCCGGCACCACGGCGACGGTGGTCATCACCGGCAACAAAGATCGCGATCAAACCCAACTCTCGCCGATGATGAAACTGATCCATCGCCTGCGCGAATTCGGCTAAGCGGATGACCCACTAATGTTCCAGCCGCTGTTTATCCGCTGCCGCTTCGCGGTCAAACTCACCTTCGCTATCCTGCTGGCGCTGTTTCTCGGCTTTCATTTTCAATTGGAAACGCCGCGCTGGTCGGTGTTGACCGCCGCCATCGTGGCCGCCGGACCGGCCTTCGCCGCCGGCGGAGAGCCCTTTGCCGGCGCCATCAGACACCGCGGCATGCTGCGTATTATCGGCACCTTCATCGGCTGCATCGGCGCGCTGGCCATCATCACCCTCACCATTCGCGCGCCGGTGGTCATGCTGCTGCTCAGCTGCATTTGGGCCGGGGTTTGTATGTGGATTTCCTCGCTGGTGCGGGTGCAAAACTCGTATGCGCTGGGATTGGCCGGCTATACCGCGCTGATTATTATCGTCAGTATTCAAAGCCATCCCCAGGTCACGCCGCAGTTCGCCATTGAGCGCTGCAGCGAAATCGTCATGGGGATCGTCTGCGCCATTCTTGCCGACATCCTGTTCTCGCCCCGGTCAATCAAACGGGATATCGACCGGGCGGTGGATACGCTGCTGCTGGATCAATACCGGCTGCTGCTGCTGTGCGTCAATCAGGCGCCCAAGGAAGATATCGATAAATCCTGGGGCGATCTGGTCAAATTCACCACCGCCCTGGACGCCATGCGCGGCAACCTGTTGATGGAATCAGCGCACTGGCAGCGCTGCAACCGGCGCCTGAGAGCCATTAATACCCTATCGCTGACCTTGATCACCCAAGCCTGCGAAACATTTTTGATTTTGCAGGTCCGCCCCGGATTTATTAAACCCCACCTGGTGCAACTGCTCAACGAACCGGTGGAAACCATGGCCGATATCCATAAACGCATGAAACTGATGCGCCAGGTGATTGCCAGCACCCCGTCCAAAGATACCCCGCAGACGCTTTATACCTGGGTGGGAACCGCCACCCGTTATCTCCTGCTGTCGAAAGGGGTCAAGAACAATTCGCGCATCAGCAAAATCGAAGAGCAGGTATTGGTCGATCAGGTGGTTATCACCGCGCCCTCGGCCGAACGCCATCATGCCATGATCAACGGCCTGCGCACCGGCGTCGCCACCGCGCTGGGCTGCCTGTTCTGGCTGTGGACCGGCTGGACTTCCGGCAGCAGCTGCATGGTGATGATTGCGGTGGTCACGTCGCTGGCGATGCGTTTGCCCAATCCCTGGATGGTATGCAAAGATTTTATGATCGGCATGTCGCTGGCGCTGCCCATCGGCGCCCTCTATTACATGTTTATCATGCCCGCCACCCAGCAAAGCATGCTGTTGCTGTGTATTGCGCTGGGCGTACTGGCGTTTATCATCGGCATCGAGGTGCAAAAACGCCGGCTCGGCACCCTCGGCACCCTGGCCGGCACCATTAATGTGCTGGTCCTGTCCAATCCCATGACTTTTCCGATCAATACTTTCCTGGACAGCGCCATCGGGCAGATCGTCGGCTGCGGCCTGGCGACGCTGGTGATTTTACTGATTAGGGACAGCTCCAAGGCGCGCATCGGCCGGGTGCTCCTGAATCGGTTTGTCTACGGCGCGGTATCGGCGCTATCCACTAACCGGGTCCGGCGGCAAGAAAACCATTTGCCGGCGCTTTACCAGCAGCTGTTTCAATTACTGACGCTATTTCCGGCGGATATCGCCAAATACCGGCTGGCGCTGACCCTGATTATCACCCACCAGCGCCTGCGTACGGCGGACATTCCCGTTAATGCGGATCTCTCGGCTTATCATCGGCAAATCCGCGCTACCGCCGATCGGGTGCTGGTGGCGCGCAACGAATTTCGCCGCAGCGAGCATTTTAACCAACTGCTGGACGAACTGGGCGTTTATCAGGAAAAACTGGCGTTATACCATGCGTCCGCGGATGTCACCGAACCGGTACAGCGCATGGCCGACACGCTGCGGCGCTATCGGCACGCCCTCAGCGATTAGCCTGGCGCCGGCCGATCATTCCCCACCCAGCATCTATACTTACTCCCAGCGTCCATGGCCTTTTCCAGGCTAATGGCCGACCCGCATATACCAGGAGGATAATAATGAGCGAACACACACATTTGCAGGACCATCCGCTGTTTAAGACCGGTTATCTGGTCAACGGGGAGTGGCGGCGCGCTCAGGATACCTTTGACGTGATCAATCCGGCCACCGGCGCGCTTATCGCCCAGGTGGCCAAAAGCGGCCGGCGGGAAACCGATGCCGCCATCGACGCCGCTTATGCGGCGTTTCCCGCCTGGCGCGCCAAAACCGCCAAGGAACGCTCGGAAATCCTGTACCGCTGGTATGCCCTGATTATGGACAACCAGCGCTATCTGGCCGAGCTGATGACGGCGGAACAGGGCAAGCCGGTAGACGAGGCCGCCGGCGAAGTGGCCTACGCCGCCAGTTTTATCCAGTGGTTCGCCGAACAGGCCAAACGGGCTAATGGCGAAATTATTCCCCCCGCCAAAGCCGGTTCCCGCATTTTGGCTACCCGTGAACCGGTAGGGGTGGTGGCGGCCATCACGCCGTGGAACTTCCCGCTGGCCATGCTGACCCGCAAACTCGGTCCGGCGCTGGCGGCAGGATGCACCGCGCTGATTAAACCGGCCAATAATACCCCGCTTTCGGCCTTCGCTTTACTGGCCCTGGCCCAGCAGGCCGGCGTGCCCGCCGGCGTGGTCAACGGCGTGGCGGGGGATACCCACGCCATCAGCGACGCCATCATGGCCAGCGGCAAAGTCCGCAAGGTCACTTTTACCGGCTCCACCGCGGTGGGTAAAACCCTGATGCGCAATGCCGCGGAAACCATGAAGAAAATTTCCATGGAACTGGGCGGCAATGCGCCCTATATCGTCTTTGACGATGCGGATATCGACGCCGCGGTAGCCGGCGCCATCGCCAATAAATTCCGCAACGCCGGGCAGGTCTGCGTCAGCGTGAACCGCTTTTATATCCAGTCGGGCGTTTATGATGACTTTGTTAGCCGGCTGGCCGATAAAGTCAGCCGGTTGAAGGTGGGCAACGGCATGGAGGAAGGCGTGGTGGTCGGCCCGTTGATCAACGGGGACGGCGTCGAAAAAGTGACGGCGCACGTTAACGACGCCCTGGCCAAGGGCGGCCGGGCGGTTACCGGCGGACAACCCCATGCGCTGGGGGGCAATTTCTACCAGCCGACGGTGATTGCCGAGGCCAACGAGACCATGACGCTGGCCCACGAAGAGACTTTTGGCCCGTTGGCGGCCTGCTTTCGTTTTGCTACCGAAGAAGAGGTTATCAACCGCGCCAATGATACTCCCTTTGGCCTGGCGGCTTATTTTTATACCCAGAATCTCCAGCGGGTGTTTCGCGTGGCGGCCGCGCTGGAAAGCGGGATGATCGGTATCAATGAGTGCGCGGTGTCCACCGAAGTGGCGCCGTTTGGCGGAGTCAAAGAATCCGGGCTGGGCCGTGAAGGGTCGGTGCTGGGAATGGATGATTATCTGGAAGTGAAAACGTTGCATCTGGGTGGTTTATGATAACTCTTTTTGCCATATCGCCGATAACCTGGGTGTGGCATGCTGGCAGGATAGTGGGTAATAGAACATTGATAACCTGTATTGCGGAGAACGCTTGATGGGGAAAGTATCCTTTGATTTTAACCAGATTCCCGATCTACCGGCTTTTTACCGTGATTTTGGCCGTCAGTTCGCACTGGCGGAACCGTGCGACGCCAATCTGGATGAGTTATGGCATACGGTGACCAGCCGGGTGCCGCTGCCGGTGGAGATAGAATTTATCCACCTTAGCGCCTCGAAAAAACGCCGTTTCGGCGCGCTGATATTGCTGTTCGATGAAGCGGAAGAAGAGCTGGACGGCCGGTTGCGCTTTAATCTGCGCTAGGCCGGATTTTCCGGCGGGCGCAGGGGGTGGGGATGTCGCGGTTGCTGCCCGCGGGGCGGCGGGGGTTATTTGTCCCCGGCGACGGCGCGCAGGTATTGGAAAATCTGCCGGGAGGTTTTGGCGGGTTTATTGGCCGCTTTCTCTTTTTGGGCATTACGCACCAGCGAGCGCAGCTGTTGCCGATCCGCGTCCGGGTAGAGCGCTATTACATCGTCCACCGCGTCGTCGCCTTTTTCAATCAAACGGTCGCGCAGGTTTTCCAGCTTGTGAAACAGGGTGATTTGCTGGTTGTGGCGGTTTTTGAGCTTGTCCAGCGCCTGTTGGATCGGTTCGGCGTCGCGGCTGCGCAGCATTTTGCCAATCAGTTGGATCTGGCGGCGGCGGCCTTCTTTTTTGATGCGCTGGGCCAGTTCGATGGCCGCGAGCAGCTCTTCATCCAGCGGAATTTTTTCCAGGGCGTTTTTACCCAGCTCGACTAATTCGACGCCGAGGACTTTCAGGGCTTCGGCGTCGCGTTTGATTTCGCTTTTGCTGACCCAGATTATCTCGTCGTCGTCTTCTTGCGCAGGGAGCTGCGGGTCTTCGTCTTGCCAGTCTTCCGGTTGCTTGCTCATGATACGGTTCCTCAAAAAGAGGCTAATCCTAACAGGTTGCGGGGGATGATCAACGGCATTATTGCACCGCGTCCACGTCATCGATAGCGGAATAGGGTTGGTATTCCAATTTTGGCAATAATAACACGGCTTGATGCCGGTGTGGTGATGGGGGCTCACGGTGCGCCGCGGGGAAAGTGAGTGCGGGCATGCCGTGCGAAATGTGGTGCGGACTGATAGACTGGATCAATAACCACGCGGCAGCGGTTTCAGGCCGGCTGGCGGCAATAATCGATTTTGTCCTCTCCGGCGGATAACCCAATAAATGATGGCGGATCAATGAACTTAGTCAATCAAGTTGCAGAACAGCGGAAATTATTGGAAAACGCGGTAGCGCAGGCACTGGAGTTGGCCGGCGCAGGGTCTGACGCGGCGGAGGTGGCGGTGACCAAAACCACCGGTATTGGCGTCAGCACGCGTTATGGCGAAGTGGAGAATGTGGAGTTCAATAGCGACGGCGCGTTAGGTATTACCGTCTATTACCAGCAACGCAAGGGCAGCGCGTCGTCGACGGATCTCAGCCCGGATGCCATTGCCCGCACCGTTGGCGCGGCGCTGGATATTGCCCGTTTTACCTCTCCCGATCCGTATGCCGGTACGGCGGATAAAGCGTTATTGGCCTTTGATGCCCCCGATCTGGATTTGTTTCATCCGGCGGATTTGGATGCCGAGCGGGGCGCCGATCTGGCCTCCCGGGCGGAGCAGGCGGCGCTGCAGGCGGATAAGCGTATCACCAATACCGAAGGCGGCAGTTTTAACAGCCATTACAGCACTAAGGTGTACGGTAATAGCCACGGGATGTTGGCAAGTTATAACAGCAGCCGGCATTCCATCTCCAGTAGCGTCATCGCCGAAAGCGGCGGCAATATGGAGCGTAACTATGCCTATACCATCGGTCGGGCGGTGGAGGATTTACGCACGCCGGAGTGGGTGGGCGAGGAGTGCGCGCGCCGCACCCTGGCGCATCTGAATCCGCGTAAAATCGCCACCATGCAGGCGCCGGTGCTGTTTGCCGCCGAAGTGGCGACCGGTCTGTTCGGCCATCTGGTCGGGGCCATCAGCGGCGGCAGCGTGTATCGCAAATCGACTTTTTTGCTTGATGATCTGGGTAAAACCATATTGCCGGATTGGCTGACGATTGAAGAACGTCCCCACCTGCTCAGGGGATTGGCTTCCTCCCCGTTTGACAGCGAAGGCGTGCGTACCGAGGATCGGGCCATTGTCAAAGACGGCGTGTTGCAAACCTGGTTGCTGAGCAGTTATTCGGCGCGTAAATTGGGCATGACCAGCACCGGGCACGCCGGCGGTATCCATAATTGGCGTATTGCCGGGCAGGGACTGGATTTTGCGGCCTTGATCAAAAAAATGGATAGGGGACTCGTAGTTACCGAGCTAATGGGGCAAGGTGTAAGCGCCATCACCGGAGATTATTCCCGCGGAGCCGCGGGTTTTTGGGTTGAAAACGGCGAGATCCAGTATCCGGTCAGTGAAATCACCATTGCCGGCAATCTGAAGGATATGTGGCGCAATATTGTTACCGTTGGCGATGATATCGAAACCCGGAGCAATATCCAGTGCGGGTCGGTGTTATTGCCCCAAATGAAAATCGCAGGTATTTAACTGGAAGCTCCTCCATGAAAATTAAAATAATAGCCTTATTGTCGTTTACTTTACTTATGAGCAGCCCCCTGGCGCTGGCGCGCGATCTTGGCGAGGATATGGATATCCTCGCGGCCAACTACGGCGCGGTGCAAAAAAGCGATGACGCCGCGACCCTCAAAAAGGCCCTGGCCGGTATGCATGAAGCGGCGCTGGACGCCCGCGAGGGCACGCCGCCCAAGCTCAAAGGGCAGCCGGCGGACAGTCCGCAGATGAAGGATTTCCGCCAGGGAATGACCAATCTGATCGGCCAGATTGAGCAGGCGCAGGCGCTGGTGGAGAAGGGCGATGTCAAACAGGCGAAGGTCGTGACCGCGCAATTCCAACAAACCCGCAATGAAAATCACGCCAAATTCCGTTAAGCCGCTTTACGCGCGATTGGATTGAAACGCAGTAGCGAACAGCAGCGTTTTTACCCAGCGGTCATGCTGAGAGTCGCCACGTTCGGCATTGACCGTCCGGTGCAGGTGGAGTAACAGCAGGCTGAACAGATCGGCGTGCTCCACGATCATCGCGATCCGGGGCACGGCGCGATGGCGAAATAGCTGCCGGGCCAGTTCCCGATCCGTCAGCAGGGGGGAGTTGTTTATTTTATGGACCTGCGGCTGGCCGATCAGGAAATTAACCTCGTTTTGCGTCATTTTTCCGTTCCACAGGCGCCCGAAGGCCGCCGGAAAATCCTCGCCCTCATCTTGCGGGGTATCGGACCCTGGCGCCAGGGTATCGATTCTGCCTGTCGCCGTGCCCAAGGCGGCGATGCCTCCATCGTCGGGGATTTCATGGCAGGCAAAACGGCAAAAGCGGATCTCGCGTTTTGCCGGCTTGCCGCCGGCGCGATCGCCGGATCGGCTATGGATCATTATTCTTGCCAGCGGATCGGTTTTAATTGCCAATATGTCGATATCTTCCTGCCGGAAAGCGGCCAGCCAAAGCCGGGAAAATTCATCCGCGGTATGGCTGTCGATGAGCGCCAGCATTTTTTCCATGCCCTGATTAATTAACCGCAGCGTTTTTTGCCGGAGCTTGTCCGACGCGCCGTGTAATTTTAACGATGAATATACTGTCTGCGTTAACCGGGACTGTTCGGCCCGCCCGGTGCTATAAAGGAGATCCCGGAGCAGATGCGCAGTAGTGGCCAGCGCTGTTTTCACCGTCAGGGCCAACACCATATGCGACGTATTATTTTGCGTTTCCAGCGGTGTTAAACCGTAATAAATAATATCCCGGACGCCGGCCTTGCGCATTATTTCATCCGCCGCCAGCGCGCGGCGGCATTGTTCCTCATCCGAATGCCTGAATCCCTGGCGATAGCCGAGCGTGGCGTTGATTCCGGCGGCGATAGTTATAGCGGGTATCGCGGCGGCGATGGAATTTTCCGGTAGCAGAACGAATTTTTGTATTTTGCGCTCTAATGCCACCCGCAGATGAAAGCGTTCCGGCGTCCCGAGTAAATAAATATTACCCCCCGCTAACTTTTTAATATTAATATAATGAGTGCCCAATTTTAAATAGGCGCGCCCCGCCGGGGATTGAGCGATGCCCAGGCTATTAATCGGCGACAAGGCCTTCACTTTACAACATAAGCTGTCCAGATTATTCATAATGAGATTAAACAGCCGTACCGAAACAAAATCGTAGTTGGCCATGGGGATTTCGCCATGACGGTGCCGGATATGGCGCTCGTCGGTCGCGCGGCCGAACCGCCACTGCCCATTATCGGGCGGTGGCGCGATATAAACCGGATAGCCCGGCCGGTGGCTATGGTTAATGTCATAGATCTCATAGAGCTTGAGACGATCGTTATAGCGCAGCGGGACCAGCGCGTAATGGATTCGAATCGCCATAACCTCCGCCTTGCGCCTGCCATTGGCCAGCGTCAGGCTGATGCTGAGATGCGTATGTAGTTTATCCTGTGGCCAGATAAAGGTTTGGCGCTTATAACCCTCGGGGGTCACGGCGAGGGGGGCGAGAATGCGCATTTCCACGGCGGTGGGCGGGGACATGGCTTGCCATAACGCGATCTCGTGATTGACGATCTGGATATAACCGGCGATATCCGGCCGCGCCGCGGCGGTCGATACCAGGTCGCCCGCCGCATCCCGGGGCAGCATTTCACCCAGGGTGGCGCTGAGCAGGGTCAGCGCACAGCCCAACGCGCTGTGTCCGGCGCCGGGCCCGCAAGCCTCGCCCATGGTGGCGTTGGCATCAATGATCCCGTGGTTGATAGCCAGCCGCGGTGCGATATAAGGCACCAGCGGTTGGGCAAACAGGGTTGCGGCGTGATAAATGGTTGTTTTGCCGGTTTGCCGCAGCGCCGCGGCGCCCGACGGGGTTAACCATTCGGCGTCGCTGGCGCAGCGGGACCGCTGGCGGTTGGTCAGGATGTCTTGCCAGTCCTGCGTTAGCGGCTCATTGCGTTGAAAAATACGCCCGGGATATTCGTAAATATGCGTTAACCACCGGTCGACCCCCCATTTACCCAATAGCGTACTACCGTCCATCCGCTCGTTTAACGCAAAGTGCCTGGCTATTTCTTCACGCCCGGTTTCGTTGGCGCAGTGGTCTATTATCCATTGTCTTAAGGCCGGCAGTCCGTCGAATACTCTGAAGTGAACGGTAGCATGCGGCAGAAACAGAATATAATTTTCATTATGCGTAAGGTTGAATACCAGTAAATCAGTAGCTTGATAACCATTAATATCAAACAGATGCAGCGTCGACCGGTCGGCGCTGCCGATATCCAGGCCCAGGTGCCGGGATAAAGTAATGGTCGACCGTTCGGTAAGTACGTCCCGTGCGGCATAGAGCTGGGTTAATACATTCAGCAGCGTGCCCAGGCGATGATATTCATGGTTATGTTGCCAATAACCATCCAGGGCGCGGGTATAAGCGGCGATCGGTTCCTGTTGCCCGGCCGTCGCGGCCGGAACGGACGGGCTGACTATCGGAAACGCGTGGTGCAGATAGCGGTTGAGCCATTCATTGTTTAACGGTATTGACGCATCGCGCCGGGGAATGTAGGCGGTAGCCAGCGTTTTTCGCCCATCCGCGCCGGCGGGGAGGTCCACGGGCGCGGCTTGCGCCGCCGGCAGCAGGCATAAATCCAGCGGGAGCCAGCGCCGGCGCGAAGCGGGGATTGGCACTACCTCCCCCGGCGGCGTGCAATAGCCCGGGCCGTGCTGCGCCGCGGGCGCATAAAGCGGCCGGATTAATCCACCGTTACCGCCGGATACGCCGCCGCGGCCGGTAATTTGGCCGATGCCATAATAACGTTCGGCCGCGCGTTCAACCCAGCTCTGGTTGTGCCTGGACCGTTTGGCCCAGTTCCGGGCCAGATAGCGCCCCTGTAGCTGCCGGTTTTTTTCCAGCAGATCGAGCTTAAGCCGACCGTGCCCATCGACCGGTTGCGGCATATTACCGGCGGCGTTACATAATAGCTGCCAATAAAGGCAAGCCCGGGTAAATAGCCCCGCCAATATCGGCGGTAATGATAAATAACCGCGCTCGGGCAACGGATGCGGGCGGCTGTCGCAGAAATATTTACTGACCAGCGCCAGGATGCCCAGCCAGAGATAGCCTTGTCCATGTTCGATTTGGTTGTTGGTCAAGGTATTCATCAGCGCCACGCTAAGATGTTGTTCAAAGTAATCCTTAATCTGATTAGCCAAACCCTGCAAGCGATCCGTATAGGGTAAAATATCATGGATAAACAGCGGCAGGCCCGCCGCCAGCACGCTGCCGACGCCGTTACCCAGGGTAATGGCCCGATACAGCGCGGCCGACGTGTTTAAAACGCACAGCGGGATAGTCAGACCCGTTTTATAGAGCATTTCATTGCAAAAGCGATTGGCCTCATAGCCCACGGCTATTTTCAGCAAATGAAATAATGAACGCTGAATATCTTCAGACAAGCTTATAGGTTGAGTAGCGGTATTATCAATGATATCGATACAATCATGATATTCAGGTTCCGGCCATGCCACCTGCTCGGCGCAATCGAAAAATACATCCTGGCAATGATCGTCGGAAATATAAGCGTTCCTGTTTTCTCCAACAATAATTGGCATTGTTATTCTCCTTGAATTTATAATTTTTTATTTCAGTATTTAATTCGTAAATATAAAAAATGAATGATATTTAGAACAAAGTGTTGGTCACCGTAACGTTATAATAACCGGTTAAGCCATAGGGAAACACCGCGCCAGGCGGTAATAAGTCTTTTCTTCCCGAGGTCCTTCCAGCCGCAGCGGGTGGTTTTTATGCTGGCCATTTTTTGTTGTATTCATTAGCCGCCATTTCCGGCAGGACGAGGCAGCGCCATAATTTCCCTGGCTTGCCATTGTTTTGTCTTATCACCGCCGGGGCCCTGGTGCCGTTGCGTTATCCTGTCCATGCCGGCGCGGGATATATTATCCGCCTGATGGCGGGTAATGTGCCGATTCGATGCTACAAAAGTGGAAGATTTTAAAAATAAGTTATACTTATGGCATTATTTTGAAGCAATATCCCCTATCGCTGCCTTTACGCAACGCAATGAACTGCCTACTGGTCATGTGGCAGCGATATTGGCCGGTTTAAGGCAATTATGCGAATGAGATCACTTAACCCGTAATTATTTCCGTTTCAAAGTGGAAATATAACGGCTACAAACCCCAGAGCGCAAAAGTTAGGGTGAATCATCGTTAAAGCCGGTTGGAAGGTCGTTCTTAACCATACTGGATCAATATCATGCCGAATCAATTCTTATTATGGACGACGTAGGAGTAAATAGTGGGCGATAAAGCCGTATCCCCGGGCGAGCAAAACGATCGTGGCGACTTATCCGCAGCCCTGACCCAAAAGGTATTGGCGGAAATCATGACGATGATGCGGGAGCGACATATTCAGGTCAACCAGGTGCAGGAACAGATGCTGAACTCTCATGTCCGCGCCATGGTTATGCGTTCGCTCACCGGCGAGCCGTTGCCGGAGGTTGATATCAGCTTATTTGACGAAATTTCGGCAGATTCAATGGTAATGGCGCAAAACGTGGTGAACATATTCGATAACTTACCGATAGAAGAGGCTTATTTATTATCGGTGCACTTCGAAGTTGCCAAAGATAATAATCCTTAATCACAGCGGAGATAACCCCATGGCACAAGTTACGGTAGCGATTGGCGACAGATTGGGTAAAGGTCAGAAAGTGGCCCAGGGCGTAGAGGCGGCCGGTGGCAAAGCCATCGTGGTGCCGGGCATGGCGGCGGATATGAAACTTGGCGATGTGATGAACAGCGAACAGGTCGATTTCGGTATCTCATTTTGCGGCAGCGGCGGCGCCGGCGCCATTACCGCGCAAAATAAATACGGCTATAAAGCCAAATACGGCATGCGCTCAATCGATGAAGGCGTCACGGCTATTCAGGAAGGGTGCAAGGTCCTGGGCTTTGGTTTTATGGATAAAGAAGAACTGGGCCAGAAATTAGTGGAAGCCTGGTTAAAAAAATATGGCAGTGCCTGATGAAGGCGCAGTCGGTTTTAACCGTCCAGGTCGCGGGTAAGGGCGAAACGAAAAACAGCGCTTTCGCCGCCGCGTTAAGCCAGGTGCAAACGGCGGTAATGAAATCTACCGGTTATGTTCTGTTACGCATTGAACCGGAGGACGTCAAAATCATTAAGGCGGAAGAGCAGCGCACTACCGAAAAATTTCTTTTTTTCTTTCTGCCCCGCGAAAAGAAAAGCTTCAGCGTCGTGTTGGATATTACCGTCAGTATCACCATGATCGATACCGAAAAAGTCCATTTTACCCTGCGATAAAGCGCGGGTAGATAATGAAAGGATAATCCGATGTTTCTTATAATCTTAATAAAATCACTAATTATCGGCGGGTTGGTGGGCGTTGGGGTAGGGGCGGGGGCGGCGCGTATGTTCCATGCGCCGACCGTACAAGGCATGGGCGCCTTCCGTACCCTCGGGGAATTAAACTCCTGCGAAGGCGACCCCGCTTCCCACTTCTCTTTCGGCCTGGGCTTTTTCTTCAACGCCTGGGCATCGTCCGTGGCCGCCGGGTCATTTACCCAGGATGTCGATCATCGCATTATCCCCCATTGGGGCGCCGCGGCGTTGATGATCAAAAACCGCCAGCTCGGCGAAACGATGCACGATCCCAAACGCATGGCTATCGCCTGCGGCATTATCGGCATGCTGGTGGTGGCGTTCCTCAATACCACCGCGTCCGCCGTGCCGGCCGCCCTACAGGTTACCGCCGTTAAAGTGCTGGTGCCCGCCGCTAATATCCTGGTTAACACCGTGATGCCGGTTATTTTCTGGCTGGCGGCCATCGATGCCGGCAAGCGTTCCGGTTTCTGGGCCACCATTTTTGGCGGTTTGGCGCAGCTTATCATGGGCAACGCCGTGCCTGGCCTGGTATTGGGCATTCTGATCGGTAAAGGCGTCGAAGAGGGCGGCTGGAACAAAATCACCGGCATTATGATGGCCGCGATTATCGCGCTATTTGTCCTGAGCGGTTTCTTCCGCGGTTTTGATGTGAAAACTTTGCAGTCCTTCAGTCTGGGTGTTCCCGTCTGGCTGGACGCTATCCATAACACCCTGAGCGGTAAATAACCTCCCGAGGAGCCAGACAATGGAAGAAACAAAACGCGGCTTTTGGTATGCCGACTGGTCGTTCCCGATTTTCGTCGGGATACTGTCATCCGGTATTTTTGCCGGGACCCATATGTATTATCTCTATGGCATCGGGGCGTTTAACGAAGTGGCGTTCGTCGCCATGCTGCGCACCGGTATCGATACCGGTGTGTATGGCGCGGTGGCCGCGTTCGGCGCCAGCTTTCTGTTTGCGCGCATCATCGAAGGGTCGCTGGTGGGTATTCTGGATATCGGCGGCGCGTTGCAGACCGGGGTCGGCCTGGGCGTGCCGGCGCTGCTGCTCGGGGCGGGCATCGTATTCCCCCTGCAAAACTTTATCGCTTCCCTGGCCACCGGCATGGTGCTGGGCCTGGCGATTGGCGGCCTGATTATCCTGGCGCGCAAATTCACCATCAATCAAAGCAACTCCACCTATGGGGCGGATGTGATGATGGGCGCGGGCAATGCCTCGGGGCGTTTTCTTGGGCCATTGATCATTTTGTCCGCCATTACCGCCTCTATCCCCATCGGTTTGGGATCGCTGGTCGGGGCGCTGCTGTTTTACCTGTGGAATAAACCGATTACCGGTGGCGCGATTCTCGGCGCGATGCTGCTCGGCGCGCTGTTTCCAGTGGCCATCGGCTAGTCCCCGTTTTGGGCGTCCCATGGGCGCCGGATGGGCGTAATGCCTGTAGTCAATACCCTGCGCCGCCGCCCATGAGCGTGGCGCTGGGCGGTCAGGAGGAAATGTGGCACCCTTATATGACGTTATAATTAAACAAGCGAAACGGGTGGACGGTACTCTGATTGATATCGCCATCCATAACGGCCGCATCGCCGCCATCGGTTCGTTATCATCCGCCGCGCGGCGGGAAATCAACCTGGGGGGGCGTTGTTATGTGAGCGCCGGCTGGATCGACTCCCACGTCCATTGCTATCCCGCTTCGCCGATTTATCACGATGAGCCGGATCGAGTGGGCATCGACGGCGGCGTCACCACGGTGGTGGATGCCGGCAGTACCGGCGCCGATCAAGTGGACGACTTTTATCGCCTGGCGCACACCGCCAAAACCCGGGTCTATGCCCTGCTCAATATCGCCCGTACCGGCATTGCCACCCAGGATGAGCTGGCGGATATGGCGCGTATCGATAAACCGCTGGCCGCCGCGGCCATTGCCCGCCATCCCGGTTTTATCATCGGCATCAAGGCGCGCATTAGCAGCAGCGTGGTGGGCGCCAACGGCGTCAAACCCCTGCAGCGCGCCAAGGAGATCCAGCGCGAGAACGGTGATTTGCCGCTGATGGTGCATATCGGCAATAACCCGCCGGATTTGGGGCGCATCGCCGATTTGCTAACCGCCGGCGATATTATTACCCACTGCTACAATGGTAAACCCAACCGTATCCTGACCCCGGCGGGTGAACTGCGCGCCTCGGTGCGCCGGGCGCTGGGGCGGGGAGTGCATTTGGATGTCGGCCACGGCACCGCCAGCTTCAGCTTCGAGGTGGCGCGCCTGGCGATAGCGCAGGGCATCTACCCCCATACCATCAGTTCCGATATTTATTGCCGCAACCGGATCAAGGGGCCGGTGCATAGCCTGGCGGCGGTCATGTCCAAATTTTTTACCCTCGGCATGACGTTGCCGCAGGTTATTGATTGCGTCACGCAACATGCCGCCGGCATGCTGCGGCTGACCCAAAAAGGGCGTCTCGAACCGGGCTTCGACGCGGATTTAACCCTATTCGAGGTACGCCGCGCCCCCTGCGTCTTTACCGATGCACAAGGCCTGTCGGTCGATGGGGAACAACAATTAATCCCCCTGGCGGCCGTAGTGGCCGGCGAATGTCTGTTAACGGACGAAGGAAAAGCATCCCATGTCTTCAATTTATGAAAAATACCAGCTTAAGCAAGTTATCAACGCATCGGGCCGCATGACTGCCCTGGGTGTTTCCACCCCCCGGCAGGATGTGGTGGACGCCGTTAACCTCGGTTTGAATCATTATTTTGAAATCAAGGATTTGGTGGATAAGACCGGCGATTATCTGGCCGGTTTGCTGGGTGTGGAAAGCGCGGTGGTGGTATCCTGCGCCTCGGCGGGCATTGCCCAGTCGGTGGCGGCGGTGATCGTTAAAGACGATGCGGATCTGCTGGTTAATCTGCACAGCGCCCCGCTCGCCGTATCCCATGAAATCGTGCTGCCCAAAGGGCACAACGTCAATTTCGGCGCGCCGGTGGGCACCATGGTGGCCCTGGGCGGCGGTAAAGTGGTGGAAGCCGGTTATGCCAACGAATGCTCCGCCGAGCAATTGGCGGCGGCCATAACCCCGCGCACGGCGGCGGTGTTGTATATTAAATCCCATCATTGCGTGCAAAAAAGCATGCTGTCGGTAGAGCAGGCCGCCGAAGTGGCGCATCATCATCAACTGCCGCTGATTGTCGACGCCGCCGCGGAAGAGGACCTGCGGGTATATTATGGCCAAGGGGCCGATTTGGTGATTTACAGCGGCGCCAAGGCCCTGGAAGGGCCGACCAGCGGACTGGTTATCGGCAAACAACAGCCGGTGGCGTGGGTGAAACGCCAGGGGAACGGCATCGGCCGGGCGATGAAAATCGGTAAAGAAGGCATTCTCGGCCTGACCCAGGCCATTGAGAGTTACCTGGTGCGGGAAAAAGAATCCGGCAAAGAAATGGTGGAGAAGATGACGCCGTTTATCGAGGCGCTTAACTCTCTGCCGGGTATCAAGGCGCGCGTGGTGTGGGACAGCGCCGGACGGGACATCGCCCGTACGGAAATCCATTTCGACGAGCAGGCGTTCGGCCTGGCCACGCCGGCGATTATCGCCGCGCTGAAAAACGGCGACCCGGCTATTTATTTTCGCGGTTATAAAGCCAACGAAGGCATTATCGAAGTGGACGTGCGCAGCGTAACCCCTGAACAGTTAACTATTATTTCTTCACGTATCGCCGAATTAGGAAAAGGACGCCGCTCATGAAATTAACCCCCAATTATTACCGCGACCGGGTTTGCCTGAATGTCCTGGCCGGCTCCAAAGAGAATGCCAGCGCTATATATGCCGCAGCCGAAGGCCATGTGCTGGTGGGCGTACTGTCGAAAAACTATCCTGATGTCCCCAGCGCGATAGCCGATATGCGCGCCTATGCCGGTCTTATCGGGAATGCCTTGTCGGTGGGGTTGGGCGCGGGCGACCCCGGCCAATCGGCGATGGTGAGCCAGATTGTCGGCTCGGTGCAGCCGCAGCACGTCAATCAGGTGTTTACCGGGGTCGGCGCCAGCCGCGCGCTGCTCGGCCAATCGGACACCCTGGTCAACGGACTGGTTTCCCCCACCGGCCGCGTAGGCATGGTGAAAATATCCACCGGCCCGCTCAGCGCTAAAGCCCCGGACGGCATCGTACCGATCGAAACGGCTATCGCCCTGCTTAAGGATATGGGCGGCAGCTCGATTAAATTCTTCCCCATGGGCGGCCTGGAACATGAGGATGAATACCGCGCCGTGGCGCAGGCCTGCGCGCGCCATGATTTTTATCTGGAGCCGACCGGCGGCATCGATCTGGAGAACTTTGCGACGATCTTGCAGATCGCGCTGGACGTCGGGGTGAAACGGATTATCCCGCATATTTACAGTTCAATTATTGATAAAGCCACCGGCAATACCCGTCCTGAGGATGTGGCGACGCTGCTGGCGATGGTAAAAAATCAGGTGAAATAACCCATGGTAAGATTCCCTAATCAGCGATTGGCCAACTTATTCGACGCCCTACAGGCGGAATCGCTGCCGCAGGAAGAGCTGGCCAGGCGTTTTTCCGTATCGACCCGCACGGTGCGGGCCGATATTCACGCGCTTAATGCCATCCTGAACGGGCACGGCGCGCAATTTATTCTCAGCCGCGGCAGCGGCTACCAGCTCAAAATCGACGATGAGCAAAGCTTTGCCTCTTTGCGCCGGCAAACCCCGCGCCGCAACCGCACCCCGCGGTCCAGCGCGGAGCGTATCCCGGCCCTGATGGTGCGGTTCCTGAACTCGGCCTATGCCTTTAAAATGGAAGATTTGGCCGACGAATGGTATGTCAGCCGCGGCACGCTGCAAAGCGATATGGCCGAGGTGCGCGACCGTCTGGCCCGTTACGATTTGACTATTGAAACCAAACCCCGCCACGGCATGAAGCTGTTCGGCAAGGAGGCGGCTATCCGGGTTTGCCTGACGGATCTGATGTATTCCCTGTCGCTCGACGAGAGGGATAGCTATCTGCTGGCGAGCGGGATGCTGCCTTTTGAGATCCTGCCCCAGCTTACCCCCACCTGGCATCATTGCCTGGCCGCCGGAGGCGTCAAGCTCACCGATGAAGGGGAGCAATATCTGGCCCTGTACTGCGCCGTGGCGATTAAACGCATCCAGGAGGGGTATCCTTTACCGGATTTGCCGATGGAAGAGGTGGACGATCGGATCAAAGCCACCTCGGCGCAGCTGGCGCAGCTTATCGAGCCGTTAACCGGCAAGGGGTTTTCAGCGGCGGAAGAGAATTATCTGCGCATCCATATTGCGGCCCGCCGGGTGCAGGAAATCAATCCTTCGGCCATTAATGCCGACGATGACGAAGCGCTGGTGGATTATATCCTCAGTTATATCAACACCCATTATAATTACAATCTGCAAAACGACGCCCAGCTGCGGGCCGACCTGCTGACCCATATCAAAACCATGATTACCCGGGTGCGCTATCAAATCACCATTCCCAATCCCCTGCTGGCCAATATCAAGCAGCATTATCCCATGGCCTATGACGTTACCCTGGCGGCGGTAAACAGCTGGGGCAAATATACGCCGTATGTGATTAGCGAAAATGAAATCGGCTATCTGGTGTTGCATATCGGCGTCGGGCTTGAGCGGCATTACAATATCGGCTACCAGCGCCACCCCCAGGTGCTGCTGGTATGCGACAGCGGTAATTCCACGGTGCGCATGATCCAGGCGATGCTGGCGCGTAAATACCCGCAAATTGCCGTGACCCAGGTTATCTCGCTGCGCGAATATGACAAGCTGGCGACGCTGGAAGAGGATTTTGTTATTTCCACCGTCAGGCTCGGCGAAAAGAATAAGCCGGTAATGGTGCTGGCCCCGTTCCCCAGCGATTACCAATTGGAACAACTGGGCAAGCTGGTGCTGGTGGATCGCACCCGGCCCTATATGCTGGAAAAGTTTTTTGCTGAAGAACATTTCATGATCGTCGACCGGCCGATGACCCAGCAGGCGCTGTTTAAGCAGGTGTGCGCGCAGCTGAAGCGCGAAGGCGTGGTGGGGAAGGATTTCTATCCGTCGGTGGTGGAGCGCGAAGCCATTGTCAGTACACTGCTGGGGGAGGGGATTGCGCTGCCCCATTCCCTGGGACTGCTGGCCAGGCAAACGGTGATTTATACCATTCTGGCGCCGCAGGGCATCCCCTGGGGGGATAATGAGACGGCCTATGTGATTTTCCTGCTGGCGATCAATAAGACCGATTATGAAGAGGCGATGGCCATCTATGAATTATTCGTCACCTTCGTACGCGAGCGTTCCATGCCGCGCCTGCGTGACAGCCAGGACTTCGCCGGTTTTAAAGCGGTGGCCATCGACAGCCTGAGCCGGGTGTGATCAATCTTCGTCAAAGCCGGCGTTAAACAGCTCGATCACCGCCGCCAGGGCCTTGATTTCATCCGGGCCGCTGGCTTCCACTTCAATCACGCGCCCTTTGGCGGAGTCGAGCATCAGCAGGGCGATGACGCTGCTGGCTTCCGCTTCGGTACCGCTGTCGTTGCGCAATAATACCTCCGCGTCAAAGCTCTGCACCAAATCGAACAGCTTCATCGCCGGCCTGGCATGCATCCCCAGGCGATTTTTGATTTCCACCGATTGCTTGACCGTCATGATTTACGCTTTTCCAGGGTCCGATGTCTGGACTGAACATTTTTGCCGCGGGAACGAAAATAATCCGCCAGCTGTTCGGCGACGTAGACCGAGCGGTGCTTGCCGCCGGTGCAGCCAATCGCCACGGTAAGATAGCTGCGGTTATTGGTTTCCAGCATCGGCAGCCATAATTCAAGATAGCTGCGGGTCTGGTAAATAAAATTATGCACTTCGGTATGGCGATCGAGAAAGGCCGCCACCGGTTTATCCAGCCCGGTCATCGGCCGCAGTTTGGGGTCCCAGTGGGGATTGGGCAGGAAACGCACGTCAAACACGTAATCGGCATCAATGGGCAGCCCGTGTTTATAACCGAAAGATTCGAATACCATGGTCAGCTCGCGTTCGCGTTTGCCCAGTAAGCGGGTACGCAGCATCTCAGCCAGTTCATGCACCGACATTTCCGAGGTATCGATAATCAGGTCGGCCCGGGAACGCAGCGGTTCCAGTAGTTCGTTTTCCTCGTCGATGGCGCTTTCCAGCGACAGGTTTTTGCTCGATAGAGGATGCAGGCGGCGGGTATCGCTGTAGCGCCGTATCAAGGTATTGCGTTCGGCATCCAAAAATAACAGCTGCGGCGAAAAGCACTGCGGCAGGCTGTCCATGGCATGTTCGAAAATCTCCGGCGACTCAGGCATATTGCGCACATCGATACTGACCGCGGCGGAAATATTACGATCCGCCAGGGTGGTGGCCAACTGGGGCAACAACACCACCGGCAGGTTATCGACGCAATAAAACCCCATATCTTCCAGCGCGCGCAGCGCAACTGATTTCCCTGAACCGGATCGACCGCTGACAATCATCAGCACCATGACGACTCCCCTCTGGCATTTTTATTGACCCACATTGGCGACCACATCCGTTATCGCACCAATCATACCCCGCGGGTCGGTGCGGCGCCGGGCGGGCATCCGACCCGGCGCGTTACGACCCGGCTTCCGTTTCTGTCATTATGGCATACAGTTCTTCATCGCTTTGCGCCGCGCGCAGGCGGCGACAGACCGTTTTATCGGCCAGGCGCTTGGCCACCAGCGACAGGGTGTGCAAATGGGTTTTACACTGTTCGGCCGGCACCAATAACGCGAACAGCAAATCCACCGGCTGGTTATCTATCGCATCAAAGGCAATGGGTTGCTCCAGGCGGATAAACACGCCGACCGCACGCAGGGTGTCTTCTTCCAGTTTACCGTGCGGAATGGCGATGCCGTTGCCAATGCCGGTGCTGCCCATGCGTTCGCGGGTTAATACGGCGTCGAACACCACCTGGGGCGCCAGGTTAAGCTGCTTGGCCGCCAGCTCGCTGATAATTTCCAGCGCGCGTTTTTTGCTCTGGCAGTGGATGGAGCCGCGGGTGCATTCAAGGCTCAACACCGTATTTATTTGCATTGCTGTATCGTTAGTCATTTCATTTCACTTAGGCTCTGTATCACCTTTATGACTCATCAACCCGTCTTACCCGTCATCTTTCGGGCCGCAGGTACGTTGGCTACGTTCGTTCACCCGAATCACTTACCTGGGTAAGCTCATCGGGATTCACTCGCTTGCCGCCTGCCCGCAACCCGAAATCTATAGGGTAACCCGTCATCTTTCGGGCCGCAGGTACGTTGGCTACGTTCGTTCACCCGAATCACTTACCTGGGTAAGCTCATCGGGATTCACTCGCTTGCCGCCTGCCCGCAACCCGAAATCTATAGGGTAACCCGTCATCTTTCGGGCCGCAGGTACGTTGGCTACGTTCGTTCACCCGAATCACTTACCTGGGTAAGCTCATCGGGATTCACTCGCTTGCCGCCTGCCCGCAACCCGAAATCTATAGGGTAACCCGTCATCTTTCGGGCCGCAGGTACGTTGGCTACGTTCCGCCTGCCTGCAGCCCGAAATCTTTCGGGCGTTTTATCTACATAACGAGCCGATGTGAGGTTAGGTAGCGATGATGGCTACAGTGAATTTAGTACTGCTTCAGTTTGTCTTTATGTTTATTCAATTGGCGCGTCAACTTATCGATCAGCAGATCGATGGCGGCATACATATCATCCGCTTCTGACGTCGCATGCAGCTCACCGCCGTTAACGTGGATCGTCGCTTCGGCAATTTGCTGGACCTTTTCGATCTTCAGAACAATATATACCTGATTGATCCGGTCGAAGTACTGTTCCAGCTTGGAAAATTTCGTGGTCACAAAATCGCGCAAAGCATCGGTAATATCAACGCGCTGTCCGGTAATATTCAGCTGCATAGTGTCTTCCTTCTCTGTAGAGGTCAAACCAACTGTTTACGCTGGTTTGACGGCGGGATGGATAAAGACTCTCGGTATTTTGCTACGGTTCGCCGCGCCACCATGATGCCCTGGTCGGAGAGCAGGGTGGTCAGCTTGCTATCGCTTAGCGGCTTCGCCGGGTTTTCCGCGGCGATTAATTTTCTCACCAGTGCGCGAATGGCCGTGGAGGACGCTTCGCCCCCCCCTTCGGTACTGACGTGACTGGAGAAAAAATATTTAAGTTCGAATATACCGCGCGGACTGTGCAGATACTTTTGCGTGGTGACCCGCGAAATCGTTGATTCATGCATATCCACCGCCTGGGCGATATCCGCCAGCACCATGGGCCTCATGAACTCTTCGCCTTGCTCAAAAAAGGCCTGCTGCTGTTCAACGATGCACCGGGTGACTTTCAATAAAGTATCATTACGGCTTTCCAGGCTTTTAATCAACCAGCGGGCTTCTTGCAGATGGCTGCGGATAAACTGCCCGTCCGCGTCGCTGCGCGTGGTATTGCCCAGGGCGGCGTATTGCTGGTTGATCTTGAGACTGGGGACGCTGTCGGTATTGAGCTCCACGGTCCAGCGGTTGTGCACTTTGCGCACCAGCACATCCGGGATGACATACTGCGATTCGGTGGTATTGATCGATTGGCCCGGGCGGGGATCGAGGGACTGAATCAGCGTCATGGCGGATTTCAGCGCCTCTTCCTTGAGCCGGGTCGAGCGCAGCAGCGTGCGAAAATCATGGCTGGCCAGCAAATCGAGGTGTTCGCTGACAATCAGCCGGGCTTCGTTGATATAAGGAAAATCCTTCGCCAACTGGGAGAGCTGGATCAACAGGCAATCGCGCAGATCCCGCGCCGCCACGCCCACCGGATCAAAACGCTGCACGCGCTTGAGCACCGCCTCCACTTCATCCATGGTGACATTGTCATCGCCCAGGCACTCCAGAATATCTTCCAGCGGCACGGTGAGATACCCCGTTTCATCCACCGCGTCGACGATGGAGGTGGCGATGGCGATATCGGTATCGGAAAACGGCGTCAGTTCCACCTGCCACATCAGGTAATCCTGCAGGGTCTGGATGGTTTCACCCTGGTAAATCGGCAGTTCTTCATCGCGGTAGTCGGTACCGGTGCCGGACGGGGTGCCGGCCGAGTACATTTCGTCCCAGGTGGCATCGAGCGGCAGTTCTTCCGGCATGTCTTTTTGTTCCATCGCTTCGCGGGTATCAAGCGATTCGCTATCCGGGGTGTCGTGGGCCTCTATTTCCTCATGGACATCGGTTTGCTCAAGCAAAGGATTGCTTTCCAGCGCGGTCTGTATTTCCTGCTGGAGTTCAAGCGTAGACAGTTGCAACAGACGAATCGCCTGCTGTAACTGCGGAGTCATGGCCAACTGTTGACTAAACCTGAGTTGCAAACCTTGCTTCATATAATGCGTCAATTAACCTCATCGGCCTTTCACTTCAGGACACCTTATCAGAGGCGGAACTCTTCGCCCAGATAAACACGTTTCACCTGCTCGTCCTGCAGTATTTCCGCCGGAGTACCGTGGGCGATCAAATGCCCTTGGCTGACGATATAGGCGCGTTCGCAGACATCCAATGTCTCACGCACGTTGTGATCCGTGATCAGCACGCCCAGTCCGCTATCGCGCAAATGTTCAATGATTTTTTTAATATCGATAACGGAAATCGGATCTACCCCCGCAAAAGGTTCATCAAGCAGGATAAATTTTGGATTGGCCGCCAGGGCGCGGGCAATTTCCACGCGCCGCCGCTCGCCGCCGGATAACGATTGACCGAGGTTATCGCGCAGGTGGGCGATATGAAACTCCTCCATCAGGGCATTGGCCCGGTCCGCGCGCTGCGCGGCGCTGATATCGTTCCTGATTTGCAATACCGCCATCAGGTTATCATAGACGCTCAGGCGGCGGAAAATCGACGCCTCCTGCGGCAGATAGCCGATGCCGCGGCGCGCGCGGGTATGCAGCGGCAGCAGGCTGATATCGTCGTCGTCGATGATGATGCGTCCGGCGTCGCGCTGGATGATGCCCACCACCATATAAAACGTGGTGGTCTTGCCTGCGCCGTTGGGCCCCAGCAGCCCCACAATCTCCCCGGAGCTGACCTTAAGGCTGACGTCTTCCACCACGTGGCGGCCTTTATAGGCTTTGGCCAGGTTTTCTGCGATTAATGTAGCCATGCTCTTATTTTTTTCCGGTTTGGGGCGCGGGCGTCGCGGGCGTTGCCTTTGCCGGATTCTTATCCTGCAACTGGGACGGAACCAGCACGGTGGTGACCCGTTTGCCCTTGTCGCTGAAGGCTTCCATCTGCTGTTTTTTCACCAGATAGGTAATGCGGTCGCCCTTGACGTTGCTATCCAATTGCTCAAGGTAAGCGTCGCCGGTCAATACGACAAAATCATTGGCCAATTCATAGCGAACTTTCTGCGCGTGGCCTTTGACCGGCTTGCCGTTGTCCTGGAGCTGATAAAAGGTGACGGGATTGCCGTAGCCTTCCACCACTTCCTTGCCCTGCTCGCCGTTGGGACGGGTAATCACCACTTTGTCCGCCCGGATATCGATGGAGCCTTGCTTGACGATAACCGTACCGGTAAGGGTGACGGTGTTGGTCTGCATATCGACGGCCTGCTGCGCGGAATCGATATTAATCGGCTGATTGGTATCGTCGGTGAGGGCCAGGGCATTGGCGCTCACCAGCAGCAGCGCACCGGCGGCAAACGCGCTATGGATTTTATTTTTGGTTTTGGATTTCATAAGAGGTCTTGACCTTTTCAATCAGCTCGGCAGTCTTATTTCGCAGATTTCCGCGCATTTTCATGCCTTTAGAGTTAAAGCCGGTACCATATAAGGTTACCTCGTCATCGGAGGAGACATCCTGCGTAACAAGATTCACCACGGCGTTATCGGTCCTGATATGCTGCAACTGCGAGGTCGGCGTCAGGCTGTCCACCTCGACATGGCCATATAAATAAAGCATTTTATCATTGGTCAGCTTGGCCCGATCGGACCTGACTGTCCAGGTTGCAACCTTGTTCTCATCGTACATCGTCGCCACCGGGCGGGTAAACCAGGTGATCTGCTCAACGGCGAACTGCTGGACGTGTTCGGATATCAATTTGTAATTCAGGCCGCCCACCGGGTTGTACACCAGGGTGACGGTATGTTCGCTCTGATAAGTGGGCTCGCCGGTATCCGCCACCACCTGCTGGGCGTCGCCATCCGAATCGGTCAGATTCAGGCCGATCAATACCAGCACCACCAGCACCAGCAGTAAGGTAATCCACCATTTCGTTTTACTCATACCGACTGCCCTTTGGCATCCTCAAGCTTCCCTTGCGCCAGCAACACCAGGTCGCAGACTTCGCGAACCGCGCCGCGGCCGCCGGCTATGCGCGTTACGTAATCGGCCTTCGGCAGCAGCAGCGGGTGGGCGTCGGCCACCGCGACGCTCAACCCGACCTGCGCCATGACCGGCCAATCAATGAGATCGTCGCCGATATACGCGACCCGATCCGCGGTTAATGACAGTTTACCCAATAGGGCCTCAAAGGCCAAAAGCTTATCCGACTGTCCCTGGTAAAGGTGGGTAATCCCCAACGTTTGGCAGCGATCTTCCACCAGCTTGGCGGAGCGGCCGGTAATAATAGCGACCTCGATACCCGCTGTCAGCAAGCATCGGATACCGTAGCCGTCACGCACGTTAAAGGCTTTGAGTTCCTCGCCCTGGTTGCCCTGGTAGATCAGGCCATCCGACAGTACGCCGTCCACATCGCAGATCAGCAGCCGGATTTGGCCGGCGCTTAATAATACCTGCCCGTCAACCGGACCATAACAGGTGTCTATGCGGGGAGTATCATGCATGGCGCTTTCCTTGTTAAATTACGCCGGCTCGTAGCATATCATGCATATGCACCACGCCCACCAGCCGGTTGTTATCCGCCACCAGCACCGAGGTGATGTGACGGGATTGCATTAAATTGAGCGCATCGACCGCCAGGGTATTGGGGCTGACCCGGATGCCGCCGGCGGTCATCAGATCGACGATGCGCGCCTGGTTCAGGTCGATGCCCATATCAAACACCCGGCGCAAATCGCCGTCGGTGAAAATACCCTCGATGTTTTGCCGCTCGTCGCAAATAACCGTCATGCCGAGGTTTTTACGGGTCATTTCCAGCAAGGCGTCGCGCAGGGTCGCATTGCGCGGGGTCAGCGGAATTTCGTCGCCGTTATGCATGATATCGGCTACCCGCAGCAACAATTTACGCCCCAGCGCGCCGCCGGGATGCGAAAGCGCGAAATCCTCGGCGGTAAAGCCGCGGGCCTGCAGCAGCGATACCGCCAGCGCGTCGCCCATCACCAGGGCGGCGGTGGTACTGGTGGTCGGCGCCAAACCCAATGGGCAGGCCTCCAGGGGCACGTGAACGCAAATATGGATATCCGCCGCCTTGCCCATGGTGCTTTCCGGGTTGCCGGTCATGCAGATCAGGGGAATTTGCAGGCGCTTGAGTACCGGGATCAGGGCCAGGATTTCGTTGGACTCGCCGGAATTGGACAAGGCGATCACGATATCCTGGGTCGACACCATGCCCAGATCCCCATGGCTGGCTTCGCCGGGATGGACAAAAAAGGACGGCGTGCCGGTACTGGCGAACGTGGCCGCTATTTTGCGGCCGATATGGCCGGATTTGCCCATGCCCATCACCACGATTTTACCGCTGCAATAGAAAATCTTTTCGCAGGCGCGGCGAAAATCGTCATTGATATATTGATCCAGCTGCGCCAACCCCGCCCGCTCGTCGGCGAGAACCTGCTTACCGGCGGCCGGAAAGTCAAAGTCCGGCGCTAATGACATATGTGACATAAATTCATCCTGATCCGCCCGTCGGTCTGTCCGGGCTAAATAAACAACACCGCAAGATAGGCGGCAAAACCACATAATAACAGAGCGCCCATGGCGGAGTTGATCCTACGGCGCTTTCTCAGACAAAACGCCGTTAATATCACGCTCGCCGCCAGCATGACCCAATAATCCCGCGTAAACGCCACCGGATTAAACGGGCCGGGAGAGAGCAGGGCCGGCACGCCCAGCACCATAACACTGTTCACGATATTGGAGCCGATGAGATTGCCCAGGGCGATATCGTTTTCGCCTTTTATCGCGCCGGCGATGACGGTGGCCAGCTCGGGCAGGCTGGTACCGACCGCCAGCACCGTCAGGCCGATGACCAAATCGCTGACCCCGAGGTGGCGCGCCACGACGCTGGCGTTATCAATCACCATATGGGCTGAAATCGGCATGATAATAAAGGCCAGGGCCAGCCACAGCACCGCCACGGTATTGCTGCTATCCTGAGGCAACTCCGCCAGCTGTTCGCGGGTCAGGCTGTCATTGCCGTCGTTCAACGCCGGGCGGGAAATTTTCACCACGGCGGCAATATAACCCATCGCCGCGAGTAACAATATCACGCCGTCCAGGCGGCTCAGGTTGTGATCCGCCAGCACCAGGCCGCACAGCGCCGTCGCGATCAGCATCAGCGGCAGTTCCCGGCGCACGATATCCGAATGGAAGGCGATGGGTTTGATCAGCGCCGCGCCGCCCAATATCAACAATATATTGGTGATATTCGAACCGATGATATTACCCACGGTCATATCGATTTGATGATTCAGGGCGGCGGTCACCGAAACCAGCAGCTCGGGCAACGACGTACCTAACGCCACTACGGTGCATCCTATCAGCCAGGGCGCGACACCCAGCGAGCGGCTGATAACGGCAGCACTGTAAACCAATCTATCCGCGCCATAAACCAGTAGAATAAGGCCAATAACTAATAATGACGTGGCAAAAAACATGTAAAGTCCTTGATTCTTAAATAATCCTGAGCTATCTACGCCATCGCGGCTCCCTGCGCGGAAGACTATGTGGCAGACAAATTTGAACAAGGCCTAATTTTGACTGCCCGCCGGGCAAAAGTAAAATCGCGTAATTTCCTCTATCTTAGCCCCGATAGGGTAATTTTTTGTAAAAGTTCGATGAATCGGTCCTATTGCTTTAATATCTAGGGCAATGGGTTTCAGCGAGAAAGCAATGATCAGTGAAAACATGAATCACTCGGAGCATTTGGTGGACATCCGCGGCTTGAGTTTCCGGCGCGGCAATCGACCGATATTCGATAACATCACCTTGCAGGTCCCCCGGGGTAAAATCACCGCCATCATGGGCCCGTCGGGTATCGGTAAAACCACGCTGCTACGTCTGATCGGCGGCCAATTGCCTCCGGACAGCGGCGAGATTTGGTTCGACGGCGATAATATTCCCGCCTTGTCGCGCCGCCGGCTGTATGAAGTGCGCAAAAAAATCAGCATGTTGTTCCAGTCCGGCGCGCTGTTTACCGATATCAATGTTTTTGAAAACGTGGCGTTTCCGCTGCGCCAGCATACCCGCCTGCCGGAAGCCGTACTACGCACCACGGTGTTAATGAAGCTTGAGGCGGTGGGCCTGCGCGGCGCGGCGTCCCTGATGCCGTCCGAACTGTCCGGCGGCATGGCGCGGCGCGCAGCCCTGGCGCGCGCCATCGCCCTGGACCCTGAGCTGATCATGTTCGACGAGCCGTTTGTGGGCCAGGACCCCATCACCATGGGAGTGCTGGTCAAATTAATCGACGAACTGAATCACGCGCTGGGCGTGACCTGCATCGTGGTTTCCCATGATGTGCCGGAGGTATTGAGTATCGCCGATTACGCTTATATCGTGGCCGAACAGCATGTGATAGCCGAAGGAACGCCGGCCGAGCTGCGCGCCAACCAGGACCCGCGGGTACGCCAGTTTTTGGACGGTATCGCCGATGGTCCCGTGCCGTTTAATTTCCCCGCCAGAGATTATAAATCGCAGCTTTTAGGTTCAGGGAGTTAACCGAGCCATG
This sequence comes from Sodalis sp. RH21, assembly GCF_047324175.1. Taxonomy (NCBI): domain Bacteria; kingdom Pseudomonadati; phylum Pseudomonadota; class Gammaproteobacteria; order Enterobacterales; family Bruguierivoracaceae; genus Sodalis; species Sodalis sp. RH21. The sequence continues at coordinate 354,759 of NZ_CP178732.1, forward strand.
CTATTACAACAAGCATTAGCGGCGCTGGGACGCCGGGGCATCAATGTCTGCTACGCTTTCGGGCGCTCGGGCGTGATGCTATTTAACGCGCTGGTGGGTAAACCCGCCTTCCGCCAGCAGTGGCCGTTGCTGATCAAGCAGCTGTACAGCGTCGGTGTGCAGTCGCTGATTATTATCATTGTTTCCGGCATGTTTATCGGCATGGTGCTTGGGCTGCAGGGTTATATCATCCTGACTACCTACAGCGCCGAAGCCAGCCTGGGCATGATGGTCGCCCTGTCGCTGCTGCGTGAACTCGGCCCGGTGGTTACCGCCTTGCTGTTTGCCGGCCGCGCCGGTTCGGCGCTGACCGCGGAAATCGGCCTGATGAAAGCCACCGAGCAGTTATCGAGCCTGGAAATGATGGCGGTGGACCCGCTGCGCCGTATCGTGGCGCCGCGCTTTTGGGCCGGGGTGATCAGTATGCCGCTGCTGACGGCGATTTTCGTCGCGGTGGGTATCTGGGGCGGCGGTATCGTGGGCGTGGATTGGAAGGGTATCGACAGCGGTTATTTCTGGTCCGCCATGCAAGGCGCGGTGGATTGGCACCAGGATTTGATTAACTGCCTGATAAAAAGCGTGGTCTTCGCTATCACCGTTACCTGGATCGCGCTGTTTAACGGTTATGATGCTATTCCGACGTCCGAAGGAATCAGCCGCGCGACCACTAGAACGGTCGTCCATGCGTCCCTGGCCGTGTTGGGACTGGATTTTGTGCTGACAGCACTGATGTTTGGGAATTGAGTTAATGCAAACGAAAAAAAGTGAAATCTGGGTCGGCGTATTTATGATTATCGCCCTGCTCGCGGTTATTTTCCTGTGCTTGAAAGTGGCGGACATCCGCTCGGTGGGCAATGTGTCCACCTACCGTATCTCAGCCACCTTCGATAATATCGGCGGCCTCAAGGTGCGCTCACCGGTGAAAGTGGGCGGCGTGGTCATAGGGCGGGTGGCGGATATCACCCTCGATCCTAAAACCTATGCCCCGCGGGTAACGATGGATATCGAAGATACCTATAACCAAATCCCCGACACCAGCTCGCTGGCCATCCGTACGTCGGGGCTGCTGGGCGAACAATACCTGGCGCTGAATATCGGTTTCGAAGACCCGGATATGGGAACGGCGATCCTTAAGGACGGCGGCACCATTCAGGACACCAAGTCCGCGCTGGTATTGGAAGACCTGATCGGTCAGTTCCTGTACAAGAGCGGCGGCAATGACAAAGATGCTCCGGCGGATGCCAAAAGCTCCCCGGACGGCAACGCCGACAGCACCCAGGCACCTGCAACCGGCGACGGCGCAGCTCCCGCCGCGACGGCTCATTAAGAGGAAGATAACCTATGTTGAAACGTTTATTGATGGCGGCCCTGCTGGCGATAGCGCCCCTGGCGCATGTACAGGCGGCGCCGGCGGTTGACCAAACCAACCCCTACGCGCTGATGAATGCGGCGGCGGATAAGACTTTCACCCGTTTGAAAAATGAACAAAGCCAGATTCGCCAGAATCCGAATTACCTGCGTAATATCGTACGCGAAGAGCTATTGCCGTATGTGCAGGTAAAGTATGCCGGCGCGCTGGTATTGGGCACCTACTACCGCCAGGCAACCCCGGCGCAGCGCGACGCCTACTTCAAAGCCTTCCAGGCTTATCTGGAGCAGGCATACGGCCAGGCTTTGGCCATGTATCACGGTCAAACCTACCAGGTTGCCCCGGAAAAACCCTTTGGCGACGCCACGATTATCGCTATTCGCGTGACCATCGTCGATCCGGGCGGCCGCCCGCCGGTGCGGTTGGATTTCCAATGGCGCAAGAACAGCCAGACCGGTAACTGGCAGGCTTACGACATGATTGCCGAAGGGGTGAGCATGATCACCACCAAGCAAAATGAGTGGGCTTCGACGCTGCGTCAGAAAGGTATCGACGGCTTGACCCAACAGCTCCAGTCCGCCGCCGCCCAACCGATTTCCCTGGATAAGCAGAACAATGGCTGAAACCCTGAGCTGGCAAGCGGAAGACGACACGCTGGTATTGCGGGGCGAACTCGATCGCGTCACGCTGCTGCAGTTTTGGGAGCAGCGCGACGCCGCCCTGGCGGGTATCCGTTTTCTGGATGTTTCCCGGCTGGAGCGGGTGGATTCCGCGGGCGTCGCCATGATGTTGCATTTATGCGCCCTGCAGACCCAGCGGGGCGGATCGCTGTTGCTGACCGGCGTCACCGAGAAATTACGTACCCTTATCGCCTTGTATAAGCTGCATAATATCCTGCCCTGCGCCGACGATCGCCCCGGCTGACGCGATGATTGAATGAATCCCTGTTTCCGATGACGGCGTATTCATCTAAGATATCGGCTTGATTCCCGACCCATGAAAGTGATTTGACCCTTATGGAAAACCACGAAATCCACGAAATATTGATGAGTGCCAATGACCTGGCGCTGCAAGAGGCCCATGTGACGGGTGACGGCAGCCATTTCCAGGTCATTGTTGTGAGCGAACGGTTTGACGGCATGAGCCGGATTAAAAAACAGCAGGCGGTATATGCTCCATTGATGGAGTATATTTCGGACAATCGTATTCATGCGCTCTCCATCAAGGCTTATACCCCTGATGAATGGCGGCGCGATCGCAAATTAAACGGTTTTTAAGCTGCTGAACCCGTCGTTTCACGACGTTCGGCAGCCCAGCCCCCGATAAACAGAGAGCAGTTGTGATGGATAAATTTCGTGTCCAGGGTCCAACCCGGTTAAGTGGTGAAGTGACAATTTCCGGCGCCAAAAATGCGGCATTGCCGATTTTGTTTGCCGCGCTGCTGGCTGAAAAGCCGGTGGAAATACAAAATGTACCAAAGTTAAAAGATATTGATACCACCATGCTCCTGCTCAGCCAACTCGGGGCGAAGGTGGAGCGTAATGGGTCGGTCCATGTGGACGCGAGCGGCGTTAATGTGTTCTGCGCACCCTATGATCTGGTGAAAACCATGCGCGCTTCCATCTGGGCGCTGGGACCCCTGGTGGCGCGTTTCGGCCAGGGCCAGGTTTCCCTGCCCGGCGGCTGCGCCATAGGCGCGCGACCGGTGGATTTGCACATTACCGGCCTTGAACAGCTGGGCGCGACCATCAAGCTTGAAGAGGGTTACGTCAAGGCTTCCGTCGACGGCCGCCTGCGCGGCGCGCACATCGTCATGGATAAAGTCAGCGTGGGCGCCACCGTGACCATCATGAGCGCGGCCACCCTCGCGGAAGGCACCACCATTATTGAAAACGCCGCCCGCGAGCCGGAGATTGTCGATACCGCCAATTTCCTGATTACGCTGGGGGCGAATATCAGCGGCGCCGGCACCGATAAAATTACCATTGAAGGCGTGGCCCATTTGGGCGGCGGGGTTTACCGCGTGCTGCCCGATCGCATTGAAACCGGTACTTTTCTGGTGGCGGCGGCCATTTCCGGCGGCAAGGTATTATGCAAGTCTACCCGTCCGGATACGCTGGACGCGGTGCTGGCAAAGCTGCGCGAAGCCGGGGCGGATATTGAAACCGGTGAAGACTGGATCAGCCTGGACATGCACGGCAAGCGGCCCAAGGCCATCACGGTGCGCACCGCGCCCCATCCGGGGTTCCCCACGGATATGCAGGCGCAATTCAGCCTGTTGAACCTGGTGGCGGAAGGTACCGGCGTGATTACCGAAACCATCTTTGAAAACCGCTTTATGCACGTGCCCGAACTGATTCGTATGGGCGCGCGCGCGGAAATCGAAAGCAATACCGTGATATGCCACGGAGTCGAGACGCTGTCCGGCGCACAGGTCATGGCTACCGACCTGCGCGCTTCAGCCAGCCTGGTACTGGCCGGTTGCATTGCGGAAGGCGTCACGGTGGTCGATCGTATCTACCATATCGATCGCGGTTATGATTGCATCGAAGCGAAGCTGCGCAAGCTGGGCGCCAATATTGAACGTATTTCCGGCGAGTAATCCGCGTTTACCGTGCCGATAGCCTCCCACGGCCATATTTGCCGCCGCGGGGGACTATCGCATATTCTTTCCCGGTCCAGGCCGGGTCAGTATTCCGGCTGGCCTTGCCCCGGCAAAGGTGCGTCAGCCATTGCCATTCCTTCCTCGAAATACCGCTGCAGCTTTTCCATATTGGCCGGTTCGCTAATGCCATATTTCTTGGCGATGAGCAGCGGATGCTCGCCGCGTAGGGCCTCAGTTCTGCCGACGCTGTTGGTGGAATAGGACTCCAGCAAGCATAATGTGGTCGATATCATGGATAATGTTGGGTGCGGCATTTTAAGTATCGTGGCCAGTCCATATTTTTCAGCCACTCGCCAGCAATGAGCGCCTTGCTCCACCTCTTTGCGGGCGACGTTTTCAACGCAAAAAATCTCAAGCTGAATAATGGACGGCGGGGATGAGATGCCATATCGCGCGGCTACCGCGGCACAGTTTATGCCTGCCGCGATGTCCCGTTTGCCGCAATATTCTACAGAAAGCGACTCCAGCATGCGGCGGGCGGGGGCAAACCGTATCCCGTACATCATGGCTATTTCATCGCAGCGGCGGCCGGCCCTGGCTTGCTCCCCCGCCGGTCCGTTTACGGCATGCCGCTCCAGTATTTCGCGGTTTGCCTGGGTCACTATGCCGTAGCGATGGGCCACTTCCTGGCAATTACCGCCGTTTATCACCTGCCGCGCGGCCACATGTTCGATACTGACCTGTTCCATTAACTGGCGCAAATGCAGTAACGAGATGCCGTAATGCAGGGCGATTTGGTTGCAGTTGTCTCCCGCCTCCACCGCAAGCAGGCCATGGCGGCTTAAAACCGTACTTTCCAGCTCATGCAGCGCGCCGGCAGAGTTGATCCCATAGCGGGCTGCAATGATAAAGCAGCTTACCCCGGACACGGCGTGATGCAGAGCCGGCCCCTTGAGGGCGAACCGCTCAAGCAATTCTATTCCCTCGCGCGTGCTGATGGCATAGCGGGCGGCAATGTCCCGGCAATTGCCGCCCGCCAGGGCTTCTTCCCCCGCCAGGCCGTCGATAAAGTGCTTTTCGAGCAATATCAGCACCGGATTGTCCTGGCCAATACCGAACCTGGCCGCCAGGCTCCCGCAATGGCGCGCGGCGATGGCCTGGGTCCCCAGCCATCGGGCGAAGACTGCTTGGCCGCTATTGAGCGCCGCCAGCAGTTCCGCCATGGCCGGAACGGTTGACAGCAGGGATTGCGCCGTGGTTGAAAACAGCCGTAGCGCCTGGCGCGCGTCATTAGCGGCCGTTACGTCCTGCGGCGCTAAACCGGCGCATAACCGAAACATTTTACCGCTGAGCAGCAGCAGCGCCGTGTTTTTAAGTCCGGCGGGCAGGGTGGCAATCTGCTTCAGGGCGGCCGCGAAGTCGGCGCCGGTCATCACCGCCGGGATCGTTTCAGCCATAATCTCGCCAAACTTGACCTCGTTGGTTATATAGTGCTGCTGCGGGAGCGGCAGCACCTCGGCGAAAGCCCGACGCATCCCGTAAGGCAGGTACCGGACGATATGCCCGATGACCAGCGGCGGCATGTCCGCCAGCGTCCGTCCGGGACGGCAATCGATCGCGGCGCCCGCGGTCTTGCGCGGGTGGACGGCGATGTTGGCCGCATGGGCAAGCGTCGCCAACGGCGATAATGCGGCATTTTTATGCCGGCCGGGGGCTGATTGGGTTAACGGGTGAAGGGAACCACAGAACAACGTACCGGCTATCGCATGATGGGCCACGAGCATGGCATTTTCCTCTTCATCATTACACCTGAGTTGCCGATTTTATACGACGGCGAATCCCTACCGGCAGGTAACATTGACATGAGCATACATATCAGGAGCGACGGCGATATGTGTCCGAACCGCCATTTTGACGGGGGTATTCTATAGGGCGGGGAAAGCGTTTCGGGATATTTTCGCGGTTTGTTTGTGAAATGTTTGGAATATCCGGCGTCAATCGGATGCCGGATATTCCTGAATGGTGACTTTTAATGTCAGTTTGGTACCGTTGCGCATAATCACGACCGGGATCGCGGACCCCGGTCTTATTTCCGCCACCTGATCCATGGTTTCGATAGCCGAAATCGCCGCTTTGTTATTGACGCTGAGGATGACATCGTTGATCTGGATGCCAGCCTGCGCCGCCGGACCGCCCGGCGTGACTTCGTTAACGATAATGCCTTGAATCCGGTCCATATTGGCGCCGGTGGTGTGCAACGGCGCCACTTCACGTCCGCCGATACCGATGTACCCGCGGATTACCCGGCCGTCGCGAATCAGCTTATTCATCACCTTGCTGGCCAGGGCGGTGGGAATCGCGAAGCCGATGCCTTCCGGGGTCTCGCCATTATTGCTTTTGTCGAACGACAGGGTATTAATCCCCACCAATTCGCCCAGTGAATTGATTAACGCGCCGCCGGAGTTGCCGCGGTTAATGGACGCGTCGGTTTGCAGGAAATTTTGCCGCCCGGACGGGCTTAGCCCAATGCGCCCGGTGGCGCTGATGATGCCCTGGGTGACGGTCTGGCCCAGGTTGTAGGGGTTGCCGATGGCCATGACCACATCGCCGATATGGGGGGCGCGGCGGGGATTGATGGGGATCACCGGCAGGTTATTGGCGTCGATTTTCAGCACGGCCAGATCGGTGAGGCTATCGGAGCCAACCAGCAGCGCCTCATAGACACGGCCATCCTGCAACGCCACGATAATCTGCTCGGCGTCGTTGATAACGTGTTTATTGGTTAGCAGGTAGCCTTTCTGGTTCATGATAACGCCGGAGCCCAGGGTATGGATCTCCAGTTCGTTATGGGAGTTGGTGTTCATGCTGCGATTATAGACGTTAACTACCGCCGGCGCGGCGCGGCGCACCGCCAGATTATAACTGACAGGGGTCTCGTCATCGCTGTCGTTGTGGCCCGCCAGCAGGGCGCCGGTGGTGGAACGCAGCGCAGGCACCGCCAGCAGCAAAATGCCCGCGATGATAAGACCAAAAATAACCGCACGTAACAGCTTAACCAGCATGATATCCGAACATGAGTATGACGATAGCGGCAGGATAGCATGAGTTAATCGGACACCCCATGGTCAGTGTCCGATTTTTTGTAAGATCAACGCAATAACAAGAAAATGCTCTCATCGCCGCGCATGATATTCAGCGCTATTACCGCGGGTTTGGCTTCCAGCACCTTGCGTAATTGCAGAATATTTTCCACCCGTTCGCGGTTGATGCCGACGATTACGTCCCCTTTGTGCAGGCCGATTTGCGCCGCCGGGGTGTCCTTGGCCACATCATCCACCATCACGCCCTTGGTGGTGCCGTCCTTCAATTGGCCGTTGCTCAGTGAGGCGCCTTGCAGGGCCGGGGTCAGGACTTCCGCGCTGGTGGTGGTGGCGGCGCTATCGTCCAGGGTTACCGTGACATCCACCGGTTTACCTTCACGCAGCAGGCCGAGCTTGACCGCTTTACCCGGCGCGGTGGTGCCGATTTTCACCCGCAGTTCCGCAAAGCTGGTGATGGGTTTGCCTTCGATGGAGACGATGATATCACCGGCTTTAACCCCGGCTTTGGCCGCGGCGGTGCCCGGCAGCACTTCGCTGACAAATGCGCCGCGCTGGGTATCAATCTTGAACGCCTTCGCCATGTCGGCGGTCATTTCACTGCCCTTGATGCCCAGCAGGCCGCGTTTCACCGCGCCGAATTCAATTAACTGCTGGCTGAGGTTCTGCACCATATTGCTCGGGATGGCGAAGCCGATGCCGATATTGCCGCCGCCGGGAGCCAGAATGGCGGTGTTGATGCCGATCAGCTCGCCGTTCAGGTTAATCAGCGCGCCGCCGGAGTTGCCGCGGTTAATCGAGGCGTCGGTCTGGATAAAGTTTTCCAGGCCTTCCAGGTTCAGCCCGCTGCGCCCGAGCGCCGAGATAATACCGGAAGTCGCCGTCTGGCCCAGGCCGAAGGGGTTGCCTACCGCCACGGCAAAATCACCGACCCGCAGGGTGTCGGAGTCGGCCATTTTCACCTGGGTGAGGTTTTTCGGCGACGGTAACTGCAACAGCGCCAGGTCGGTCTGCTCGTCGCGCCCCACGAGCTTGGCGTCGAATTCGCGCCCGTCGTTCAGCTGGACTTTGATTTTATCCGCGCCGTTCACCACGTGGTTGTTGGTGATGACATAGCCTTTTTCGGCATTGATGATGACGCCGGAGCCCAGCCCTTCAAACGGCCGGGAATCACCGGGCTGCTGGTCGGTCGGGGCGTTCGGCCCGAAAAAGTATTTAAATTCCTTGGGCAGATTTTGGCGCTGCACTTGCTGCGTGCCTTCGACATGCACGCTGACCACCGCGGGAAGCACTTTTTCCAGCATGGGCGCCAGGCTTGGCATGGTCTGGCCCGGCACCGCGGCGGGAAGCGCCGCTTCGACGGGCATGAACGAAGTAAGGCCGAGTCCGATACAAAGTGCCAGTGCGCTGAATAAAGGTGTTGTTTTCATTAAACTTGTTACTCTCTTGCTGTCCGTGAACGACGCCATTAATCATTAACCATGTTAAAACGCCACTTTGAGATACTTTATGACCCTGCCAAAGCGGCTAAAGTTCACTACCGGCGCGCGAAGATTGCCCCGACGGGAGCGTAACGCCGTCCGTCGGGCCGCCGGGTTTTCTTGCCGGCCCGATGCGCCTACTTGCGCGGTTCCCGGGTGGTTCTCAGCAGGCCGGTGGCGCTTTCGGGGTAATCGCGCGGCTGCATGCCCGCCGGGATCTGATCGTTATCCGCTTCGGCTTCGGTCAGGCGATAGCGGAACGGATTGTTTTCACCGGGCATATTCGGCAGCAGGCTGCTGGAGCCTTTCGCCATATGCTGATACAGCTGGCGATAATCATCGGCCATATTATCCAGCAGCTCCGCGCTGCGGGCGAAGTGCCCGGTCAATTCCTGGCGGTACTCTTCCAGTTCCGCCTTGCTCTTTTCCAATTCATGCTGCAGCGTCTGCTGCTGACGAAGTTTACGGTTGCCAAACCGCATTGCGACCGCACCGATGATGATACCGACCACTAATCCAATCAGCGCATATTCCCAGGTCATAATGACTCCTATAATTGACTTCGTTGTCCCGCGGGGATTCCTACACTCTATACTACCCACTATAACCGTTTACCCCGCCGGTGGGGAATCCCCATAGTATGATAGCCAGTATGGCGGCGGATAACGGCAGAAATTTGTGACTATTGTGTTCCGGCGCAGTGCTGTTTAGGATGTTGGCTCACAACAAAATCGTTACAATTATTCTTTGTCAGGGAATGTTGCCTACCATGCATGACACATCGCCGTTATCCCTTTATCAGCGGATGCTGGCGGAGGGGGAGTATCAGGCCGATGCCGTCCAGGCCGCGGCCGTCGCCAAACTGGACGTAATCCACCGCGCCTTGCTGGCGCGCCCCGCCCAGGCCGTCCCGGCCGGCGGCGGCCTGCTGGGGCGGCTGGGTAAAAAACTGCTGGGCAAAACTTCCCCCGCCGTATCCGAACCGGTCCGGGGATTATATATGTGGGGCGGGGTGGGACGCGGCAAGACCTGGCTGATGGATCTCTTTTTCCACAGCCTGCCCGGCGAGCGCAAGCTGCGTTTGCATTTTCATCGCTTCATGCTGCGGGTGCACGAAGAAATGAACCGGTTGCAGGGACGGGCGGACCCGCTTGAAATCGTCGCCGACGGTTTCAAGGCGCAGGCCGATGTGCTGTGTTTTGATGAGTTTTTTGTCTCGGATATCACCGACGCCATGCTGCTGGGTACGCTGATGCAGGCGCTGTTCGCCCGGGGCATCACCCTGGTCGCCACGTCCAATATCCCGCCGGAGAACCTCTATCGCAACGGCTTGCAGCGCGCGCGTTTTTTGCCGGCCATCGATCTCATCACCCGCTATTGCGAGGTGATGAACGTGGACGCCGGCATCGATTACCGCCTGCGCACCCTGACCCAGGCGGGCATCTATCTGACGCCCTTAAACAATCGCACCGCCGCTGAGATGGCGCGCATCTTCACCCGGCTGGCCGGTGAAAAGCCGGACGGCGCGCCGGTGCTGACGGTGAATCACCGCCCCATGCCGACGCTGGGCGCCCGGGCCGGGGTGGTGGCCCTGGACTTTACGACGCTGTGCGCCGAGGCGCGCAGCCAAAATGACTATATCGCGCTGTCCCGCCTCTATCACAGCGTCCTGCTGCATAATGTCCACGCCATGGGCCCCCAGGAGGAGAATACCGCGCGGCGGTTCGTGGCCCTGGTGGATGAGTTTTACGAGCGCCAGGTCAAGTTGGTGATAGCCGCCGACGTACCGCTTGAGCAGCTATACCAGGGCCAACTGCTGGCCTTCGAGTTCCAGCGCTGCCTGTCCCGCCTGCTGGAGATGCAAAGCGAAGAGTATCTCGGCCTGCCGCATCTTCCCTGATCCCGCGCGCGCCGGGGCAACTGGCCGGGGCATGAATAAGACAATACGGTAAATAACTGTCGACCTTTGGCGCGGTCTTCTCTATAATCTTGCGACCCCACGTTACAAGAAGTTTTTTTCCCAAAAACTTCGATCGCGCCAGCAACGGCTATTCGAAGGGGTAGGTTTGCTGGACTAGATAGCCGTGTGAGCCTCATAACTGTTCTTTGAAGCGTTTGGGTGTTCACCAACGTGTAACTTAATTTGGGTAAGCTTTTAATGAAAACATTTACAGCAAAACCAGAAACCGTAAAACGCGACTGGTATGTTGTCGACGCCAGCGGAAAAACCCTGGGTCGTCTTGCTACTGAACTGGCTAGTCGCCTGCGCGGGAAGCATAAAGCGGAATTTACGCCGCACGTTGATACCGGTGATTACATCATCGTATTGAACGCTGAGAAAGTCGCCGTTACCGGCAAAAAGCGTACCGATAAGATTTATTATCACCATACCGGTTTCATCGGCGGTATTAAAGAAACGACCTTTGAAGAGATGATTGCCCGCCACCCTGAGCGTGTGATTGAAATCGCGGTTAAAGGCATGCTGCCAAAAGGCCCGCTGGGTCGTGCAATGTATCGTAAACTGAAAGTTTACAAGGGTACCGAGCACAACCACGCGGCTCAGCAACCGCAAGTTCTGGACATTTAATCGGGATTATAGGCAATGGCTGAAAATCAATACTACGGCACTGGTCGCCGCAAAAGCTCTTCCGCACGCGTCTTCATGAAGCCGGGTAGCGGTAATATCGTTATCAACCAGCGTAGTCTGGATCAGTACTTCGGTCGCGAAACTGCCCGCATGGTAGTTCGCCAACCGCTGGAATTGGTCGACATGGTTGAAAAACTGGACCTGTACATCACCGTTACTGGCGGTGGCATCTCCGGTCAGGCAGGCGCAATCCGTCACGGTATTACCCGTGCACTGATGGAATATGATGAATCGCTGCGCGCAGAATTGCGTAAAGCCGGTTTCGTCACCCGCGATGCCCGTAAGGTTGAACGTAAGAAAGTCGGTCTGCGTAAAGCACGTCGTCGTCCGCAGTTCTCCAAACGTTAATTCCCAGCTGTTTTTACAGCTAGCAAAGCCCGGCACGGTCCGGGCTTTTTTATTGCCGCAGCGTTGATTTAACGCCAAATATCTGATTGCGTCCTTTTTTTCGACGTGATTTGCCACTCGCCACCCCCCTAAACGTGCAAAAATCTGGTAAACTGTTAAGCACTTTTATGCCTGTTTACTTAGCTGGCGTTTTGTCATGATGCCGCAAGAGGGTGCAGCAAGTCGGTTTTGCGGCGGGTGCGGTGGGCAAAAGCAATAGGTTAACGGTCAAACATTTCAGGATAGTAGCCGGGTAAGTTGGCTATTCGCGGTATTTTCTAGATAAACTTGGAGGTTTTCATGGCTGTCGCTGCCAACAAACGTTCGGTGATGACGCTGTTTTCCGGCCCGACCGACATTTTTAGCCATCAAGTACGTATCGTACTGGCGGAGAAAGGTGTCAGCGTCGAAATTGAGCAGGTAGAACTTGATAATCTACCGCAGGACCTGATTGACCTCAACCCTTACCGCACCGTACCGACGTTAGTCGATCGCGAGCTGACGCTCTATGAATCGCGCATCATCATGGAATATCTCGACGAGCGCTTCCCCCATCCGCCGCTGATGCCGGTATATCCCGTCGCGCGCGGCACCAGCCGTTTGATGATGCACCGCATTGAAAGCGACTGGTATTCCCTGATGCGTAAAATCGAGCAGGGCACCAACCAGGAAGCGGAAAGCGCCCGCCGCCAACTGCGCGAAGAGCTGCTGGCGGTGGCGCCGGTGTTTAACGAAGCCCCGTATTTTATGAGCGAAGAGTTCAGCCTGGTGGATTGCTACCTGGCCCCGCTGCTGTGGCGTTTGCCGCAAATGGGCATTGAACTGTCCGGCGCCGGCGCCAAAGAACTCAAAGGATACATGACGCGCGTATTCGAGCGCGATGCATTCCTGGCGTCATTAACCGAAGCTGAGCGCGAAATGCGCCTGCAAACCCGGGGCTAAGGGTCATGGAGGTCTCTCAACTTACCCCGCGCCGTCCGTACCTGCTGAGGGCGTTTTATGAATGGCTGCTGGATAACCAGTTAACGCCTCATCTGGTGGTTGATGTGGCGGTTGAGGGCGTATCGGTGCCAATGGAATTTGCCCGCGACGGCCAGATAGTCCTGAATATCGCTCCCCGGGCCGTGGCCAATCTGGAGCTGACCAACGCTGAAGTGAGTTTTAACGCGCGCTTCGGCGGCATCCCGCGCCAGGTGAACGTGCCCATCGGGGCGGTGCTGGCCATTTATGCCCGTGAAAACGGCGCCGGCACCATGTTTGAGCCGGAAGTCGGTTATGAACAAAATGGCGTGGCGGAAGATGCGTCGACCGTGGATAACGGCACGGAAACGGTGATGTCGATTATCGACGGCGATCGCCCGGATAACAGCGACGACAACAATCCGGATGACGAACCGCCGACCCCGCCGCGCGGCGGAAGGCCGGCGCTGCGGGTCGTCAAATAGCGGTAACAGCTTGACATTGCGCTTTTCCCGCCCATCCCGGGCGGGAAATATTTCATCCCGCGCTTCTTACACGCCGGTGCCTTACACTTCCAGGTAGTTCATGATGCCGTCGGCGGCCTTGCGGCCCTCGGCAATGGCCGTCACCACCAGATCGGAACCGCGCACCGCGTCCCCACCGGCGAAGATCTTCGGATTGCTGGTCTGGAAGGCGCTTTCACTGTTTTCCGGCGCGATAATCCGCCCCTGGCTATCCAATTCCACGCTGAAATCGGCCAGCCAGCCCATGCTGTGCGGGCGAAAACCAAACGCCATCACCACCCTGTCCGCCGCCAGCACGTGCTCGGAACCGGCAACGATTTCGGCGCGGCGCCGGCCGTGCGCGTCCGGTTCACCCATCTGGGTACGGACCATTTTCACGCCGCACACCTTACCGGCGGCGTCGATTTCAATACTCACCGGCTGCAGATTGAACATAAATTCAACCCCTTCTTCCCGCGAGTTTTTCACCTCGCGCTTAGAGCCGGGCATGTTCTCTTCGTCGCGGCGATAAGCGCAGATGACATGCGTTGCGCCCTGGCGAATGGAGGTGCGTACGCAGTCCATGGCCGTATCGCCGCCGCCCAGCACCACTACCCGTTTGCCTTCCATGCTGACATAGGGCGCTGATTCCGGGTTTTCATAACCCATCAACTGCTTGGTATTGGCGATCAGGAACGGCAGCGCGTCGACCACGCCCGGCGCGTCTTCATTTTCCAGGCCGCCGCGCATGGATTGATAGGTGCCGACGCCCAGGAATACCGCGTCGAATTCACCCAGCAGGTCGCTCATCATGACATCTTTGCCGACTTCGGTATTCAGGCGAAACTCAATGCCCATTTCGCTGAAGATTTCCCGGCGTTTGACCATCACGTCTTTTTCCAGCTTGAACGACGGGATGCCGAAGGTCAGCAGGCCGCCGATTTCCGGATGGCGGTCAAACACCACCGCCTGCACGCCGTTGCGGGTCAGCACATCGGCGCAGCCAAGCCCGGCGGGGCCCGCGCCGATAATCGCCACCCGCTTGCCGGTGGATACAATACCGGACACATTGGGCTTCCAGCCCATTTCAATGGCTTTATCGTTAATATAACGCTCGATATTGCCGATGGTCACCGCGCCGAATTCGTCGTTAAGCGTACAGGACCCCTCACACAGCCGGTCCTGCGGGCAGACGCGCCCGCACACTTCCGGCAGGCTATTGGTCTGGTGCGACAATTCCGCCGCCTCGATAATCCGCCCTTCGTTGGCCAGCTTCAGCCAGTTGGGAATATAATTATGGACCGGGCATTTCCATTCACAGTAAGGGTTGCCGCACGAAATGCAGCGATCCGCCTGTGCCTTCGACTGCGATTCCGAGAACGGTTCGTAGATTTCCACAAACTCAATTTTTCGGATCTTCAGCGGTTTTTTCGGCGGATCAACGCGCTGCAAGTCGATAAATTGATAAACATTTTGACTCATCTTTAACCTCTTACTGCGCTTGCACGCGAAGCTCAGCCGCGGAACGGCTGCGGTGGCCCAGCAACGCTTTCACATCACTTGATTTTGGTTTTACCAACGTAAATTTGGATGCCCATGCCGGCCAGTCGGCCAGAATTTCTTCCCCACGATGGGAACCGGTCAACTGTACGTGTTCCGTAATCAGACCGCGCAGATGCTCTTCATGAATGGCCAGTTGCTCGACGTCCAGCACTTCCACCAGCTCGTTATTCACCCGCTTGCGGAAATCGCCCTCTTCATCGAGAACGTAGGCGAAACCGCCGGTCATGCCCGCGCCAAAATTGACGCCGGTGCGGCCCAATACGCAGACGATGCCGCCGGTCATATATTCACAGCCATTGTCGCCGATGCCTTCCACTACGGTGATGGCGCCGGAGTTGCGTACGGCAAAACGCTCGCCCGCGCGGCCCGCGGCCAGCAGTTTGCCGCCGGTGGCGCCGTACAGGCAGGTATTGCCGATAATCGTCGCCTCATGGCTGCGGAACGCCGAACCTACCGGCGGGCGGATCACGATGCTGCCGCCCGCCATGCCCTTGCCCACATAGTCATTGGCATCGCCGGTCAGGGTCAGCTCCACGCCGCCGGCGTTCCATACGCCGAAGCTCTGGCCCGCGGTGCCGGTGAAATAGGCCTTGATCGGATCGGCGGACAAACCCTGGTCCCCGTGCCGGGCGGCGATAGCGCCGGACAGCGAGGCGCCTACCGAACGATCGGTGTTATGGATATCGTAATAGAACGTTTTGCTCTGGCGATTTTCCACATAAGGCATGGCCTGTTCCAGCAGGGTCTTGTTCATCAGGCCCTTATCGAACGGCGGATTGCTGCTCTCGGTGCAATAGAGCGCTTTGCCCTGATGCGGGGTGGCGGTCTTGAGCAGCGGCGACAGATCCAGCTTATGCTGCCGGGCTGAAATGCCGTCCAGCTCCAGCAGCAGATCGGTGCGGCCAATCAGATCCACCAGACGCGTAACCCCCAGTTCGGCCATGAATTCACGGGTCTCCTGGGCGATAAAACGGAAGTAGTTGGTAACCAGTCCCGGCAGGCCGTGATAGTGGTCGCGGCGCAGTTTCTCATCCTGGGTCGCCACGCCGGTGGCGCAGTTGTTCAAATGGCAAATCCGCAGATATTTACAGCCGAGCGCCACCATAGGGCCGGTGCCGAAACCAAAGCTTTCCGCCCCGAGAATGGCCGCCTTGATAATGTCCTGGCCGGTTTTCAGCCCGCCGTCCACCTGCAGGCGGATTTTATGGCGCAGGCCGTTGGCCACCAGGGCCTGCTGGGTTTCCACCAGCCCCAGTTCCCAGGGGCAACCGGCATATTTGACCGAGGATAGCGGACTGGCGCCGGTGCCGCCGTCGTAGCCGGCGATGGTGATTAAATCCGCATAGGCTTTGGCCACGCCGGTGGCGATGGTGCCGACGCCGGGTTCCGACACCAGTTTGACCGAAATCAGCGCCTTGGGGTTCACCTGTTTTAAATCGAAAATCAGCTGCGCCAAATCCTCGATGGAGTAGATATCGTGGTGAGGCGGGGGCGATATCAGCGTGACGCCGGGCACCGAATACCGCAGCTTGGCGATATAAGGCGTGACTTTATCCCCCGGCAACTGGCCGCCTTCGCCGGGTTTCGCCCCTTGGGCCACCTTGATTTGGATAACGTCGGCATTGACCAGATACGCCGGAGTCACGCCAAAGCGGCCGGACGCAACCTGCTTGATGCGCGAGACTTTATCGGTGCCGTAGCGCGCCGGGTCCTCGCCGCCTTCGCCGGAGTTGGAGAAGCCGCCGATGCTGTTCATCGCCTGCGCCAGGGATTCATGGGCATCCGGGCTCAGTGCGCCGATGGACATCGCGGCGGTATCAAAGCGTTTATACAGATTTTCCGCCGGTTCCACCTGATCCAGGGCGATCGCCTGACCGTTGGGTTTAATCGCCAGCAAATCGCGCAGCATGGCGACGGGACGTTCGTTCACCAGCCTGGCGTACTGCTGGTAATCGCGATATTCGCCGCTTTTCACCGCCAGTTGCAGGGTTTTAACCACATCCGGGTTGTAGGCATGGTATTCGCCGCCGTGCACATATTTAAGCAGCCCGCCCTGATCCAGGGGCTTGCGTTTGAGCCAGGCGCGTTTTGACAGGTTCAGCAAATCTTGTTCAAAATCACTGAAGCTGGCGCCGCCGATACGGCTTACCACGCCCTGGAAGCACAAATCGGTCAGTTCGCGATGCAGGCCCACCGCCTCGAATAGCTTGGAACAGCGGTACGACGCCACGGTAGAAATGCCCATTTTGGACATGATCTTGTACAGGCCTTTATTGATGCCGTTACGGTAGTTCAGCATCACGGTGCGGTAATCTTTTTCGATGGTGCCATTATCGATCATGGCCGCCAGGGTTTCATAAGCCAGATACGGATAAATCGCCGTCGCGCCAAACCCGATCAGTACCGCGAAGTGGTGCGGATCGCGGGCGCTGGCGGTTTCAACGATCAGGTTGGCGTCGCAGCGCAGGTTTTTTTCCACCAGGCGGGTATGAATCGCACCCACCGCCATCGGCGCGGGCACCGGCAGGCGGGTAGGGGAGATCGCCCGGTCGGTGAGCACCAGCAGCACCGTGCCCTGGCGTACTTTTTCTTCCGCGTCGTCGCACAGCTTCAACAGCGTCTGGTGCATATCCATCTGGCCGGGTTCGTAGGTAATATCCAGCTTATCGGCGCGGTAATGGTGCTCTTCCTGGGTGGTGAGCTGGGTAAAATCGGAATACAGCAGGATCGGCGATTTAAACGCCAGGCGGAACGCCTGGCCCTCGGCTTCGCAGAATACGTTCATTTCCCGGCCGATACAGGTGGCCAGCGACATCACGTGAGCTTCGCGCAGTGAATCGATGGGCGGGTTGGTCACCTGGGCGAACTGCTGGCGGAAATAATCGTAAATCACCCGCGGGCGGCTCGACAGCACCGCAAAGGGGGTATCGTCGCCCATGGACCCGGTGGCTTCCTGGCCGTTTTCGCCTAACACCCGCAATATGGAATCCAGCTCTTCGTTGGAGTAACCGAACTGCTTCTGATAGGTTTCCAGCAGGGTATCGTCCAGCTCGCGGTGGCCGACCTGATCGTCCGCCAGATCTTCAAACGGCGTTAAGCGACGGACATTCTTCTCCATCCATTCTTTGTACGGATGACGGCTTTTCAGGTCGTTATCGGTTTCCGCCGAGTGCAGTATGCGCCCGTTGCGGGTATCGATGACCATCAGTTCGCCCGGTCCGACGCGGCCCTTTTCCACCACTTCATCCGGCTGGTAATCCCAGATGCCCACTTCGGAGGCGCAGGTGATCAGCTTGTCGGTGGTAATGACATAGCGGGCCGGGCGCAAACCGTTGCGATCGAGGTTGCAGGCGGCAAAACGGCCGTCGGACATCACCAGGCCGGCCGGGCCGTCCCAGGGTTCCATATGCATGGAGTTAAAGTCGAAGAAGGCCCGCAGCTCCGGGTCCATGTTCGGGTTGTTTTGCCAGGCCGGCGGCACCAGCAAACGCATGGCGCGGATCAAGTCCATGCCGCCGCTTAAAAACAGCTCCAGCATGTTATCCAGGGAACTGGAGTCGGAGCCGGTTTCGTTAACAAACGGCGCGGCATCCTGCAAATCGGGAATCAGCGGCGTCTTTAATTTATAGGCGCGGGCGCGGGCCCACTGCCGGTTGCCGGTAATGGTGTTGATTTCGCCGTTATGGGCCAGGTAGCGGAACGGCTGGGCCAGCGGCCAGCGCGGCACGGTATTGGTGGAGAAGCGCTGGTGGAACAGGCAAATGGCCGACTCCAGCCGCAAATCCGCCAGATCCAGATAAAAGCGCGGCAAATCCGCCGGCATGCACAGGCCTTTATAAATCGTCACCAGGTTGGAGAGGCTGCAAACATAGAAGCTGTCGTCCGCCACGCGTTTTTCGATACGGCGCCGCGCCACGTACAGGCGGCGTTCCATATCGCGCGGACGCCAGCCGGCCGGGGCGTTAACGAAGATTTGCTCGATGCGGGGCAGCGAGGAGAGCGCGATTTCACCCAATACATCCGCATTGATGGGAACTTCGCGCCAGCCGACGATCGACAGCGTTTCGTTTTGCAGTTCCTCTTCGACAATCCGGCGGCTGGCGCGGGCTTCTTCTTCATCCTGGCTGAGGAAAATCATACCGACGGCGTAGTTCTTGGCCAGCCGCCAGCCGCGTTCCTGCGCCACCATGGTGAAGAAGCGATCCGGCTTTTGCAGCAGCAGGCCGCAGCCGTCTCCGGTCTTGCCGTCGGCGAGGATAGCGCCGCGATGCTGCATCCGGGCCAGCGCGTGGATAGCGGTGCGAACCACCTTATGACTGGGCTCGCCTTCTATATGGGCAATCAGGCCGAAGCCGCAGTTGTCCTTCTCTTGGGATTCATCGTACAACATATCATGGACCTCCCCAGGCTCCAGGTGACTCTCACAACCTCCGGCGAGAAGGCGTATCGGTATTGAGCGGCAGCGGGGTACTACTCCTGCTGTTCCACTCTCTCCGGGTTACCTTATCGTGGCGGTCTTACTTGATAAACGACTTGCTTTAAGAAGGAGTCTTCATAACTGCATAACTATGACGAGTCGTTGGCCCGTCCAGAATTCTTCCAGCGGCCTTCCAAATTAACGACAAACACCACGCAGGTCAAATCTCTCCGCCAAGCGTGTCGAAAGATACCTTATTATAAGTAGGTGATTGATTATTATTAAATTAATGACCTATTAACGGTGTTATACGCTGCCAAAGCATCCCCCGGCAATATGCGCTGTCTCACTATAGTGCAGCCTTGCTATCTCTGCACCATGCTAGTGCTCACGCCCACAATAGCAGGATGTGCTGGTTATCGCTATTTTTGCCCTTTATGTCACTGTTTTGACTGAACAGTGACAATATGAATAATTTACCCGTTGGGAATAAGAATTATTAATCAACGGTTGGTGATTTTATTTTCATCCAACTTGCATAAATATGCGGTTGTCAGAGGGCCGGTCGCGAGCATTGATCGATATCATCATCCCCAACGGCCGGATAAGGTAGCCTTTACGGCCTCGGCAGGCCAGGATAAACAGAATATGCAGTTGCTCCAGGTAGTCAATATGTTTGGCGGCGATCTCCTGCGCCGCTATGGGCAGAAAGTATTTAAACTCTCGCTGCATGGCGGGTTTAGCTGCCCTAACCGCGATGGAACCCTGGGGCGAGGCGGCTGTACGTTTTGCAATGTCGCCTCTTTTGCCGACGAACAGCGTCAATTCCAGAGCATCGGCGAACAGCTGGCCGGGCAGGCGGGCAGCGTCGATCGGGCGAAACGTTATCTGGCCTATTTCCAGGCTTATACCAGTACTTATGCAGAAGTCGCGGTTTTGGATCGTCTCTATCGCGAAGCGCTGGCGCAGGCGGATATCGTCGGGATCTGCGTGGGCACCCGGCCGGATTGCGCGCCGCCCGAAGTGCTGGAGCTGCTGGCCGGCTACCAGCGGCAGGGGTATGAAGTCTGGCTCGAACTGGGGCTGCAAACCGCGCAGGATAAAACCCTGCACCGCATTAACCGCGGCCATGATTTTGCCTGTTACCGGCAAACCGTCATGCGGGCGAGGCGATTGGGCCTGCGCGTCTGTACCCATTTAATCGTCGGCCTGCCGGGCGAGACGGCGATCGACTGCCGATCCACCCTGGAGCAAGTGCTTACGGCGGGGGTGGACGGCTTGAAGCTGCATCCGCTGCTGCTGGTGGACGGCAGCGTGATGGCGCGGGCATGGCGGGCGGGGCGGCTGGCGGAGCTGACCCTGGAAGGATACACGGCTATCGCCGGTGAGATGATCCGCCATACGCCGCCGGAAATTGTCTTTCACCGCATTTGCGCCAGCGCGCGGCCGCCGACCCTGCTTGCCCCATTATGGTGCGCCAACCACTGGACCGGCATGAATGCCCTCTATAATAATCTGCGCACCGAGGGCGGCCAGGGCGCCGCGCTGGGGACGCCTTTCCAGCCGGCGGCGGGTTAGTCGCGCCAACGCTGTCGCCCATTCAAAAGGTTTTTTTTACGGTATGATTGACGGTCTGGATATTCAAGGAAATCGCTATGAAGCAAATCCGCCTGCTGGCGCAATATTATGTCGACCTGATGGTCAAGTTGGGGTTGGTCCGTTTTTCGCTGCTCCTGGCTTCGGCGCTGGTGGTGCTGGCGATGATCGTGCAAATGGCCGTGACCATGCTGCTGCGCGGCGAGGTGGAAAGTATCGATGTGGTGCGCTCGATATTCTTTGGCCTGCTGATTACCCCCTGGGCGGTTTACTTCCTGTCGGTGGTGGTCGAACAACTGGAGGAGTCGCGCCAGCGGTTGGCCCGGCTGGTGGATAAGCTTGAGGAAATGCGCAACCGCGATTTGCAGCTTAACCAGCGGCTGCAGGACAATATCGGCCATTTAAACCAGGAGATCGCCGATCGCGAGAAGGCGGAAGATGCGCGCCAGCGCGCCATGGCCAAGCTTACCGAAGAGATGGCGCGGCGCGAACAGGCCCAGGTGGAGCTGGAGCAGCAATCATCGCTGCTGCGCTCTTTTCTCGATGCCTCCCCCGACCTGGTCTATTACCGCAATGAAAACAAAGAATTCTCCGGCTGTAACCGGGCGATGGAACTGCTGGTGGGGAAAAGCGAGAAGCAGTTGGTCGGCCTGACGCCCAGGGACGTGTATGCGACGGATATCGCGGAAAAAGTCATCGAAACCGATGAAAAAGTGTTTCGCCATAATGTCTCGCTCACCTATGAGCAGTGGCTGGTTTACCCGGACGGACGGAAATCCTGTTTTGAACTGCGCAAGGTGCCTTTTTACGATCGGATGGGCAAGCGGCACGGGCTAATGGGGTTTGGCCGCGATATAACCGAGCGTAAGCGCTACCAGGACGCGCTGGAGAACGCCAGCAGGGAGAAGACCACCTTTATTTCAACCATCAGCCATGAGCTGCGTACGCCGCTTAACGGCATCGTCGGCCTGAGCCGTATCCTGCTCGACACCCATCTGGATAAAGAGCAGCTCAATTACCTGAAAACCATTCACGTCAGCGCCATCACCTTGGGTAATATTTTTAACGATATTATCGAAATGGATAAGCTGGAACGCCGCAAAGTCCAATTGGATAACCAGCCGATGGATTTCACCGCCTTCCTGACGGATTTGGAAAACCTCTCCGGCCTGCTGGCGCAGCCCAAGGGGTTGAAGCTGGTCATGGAGCCGGAAGAGGCATTGCCGCGCAATATCGTCGCCGACGGCACCCGTTTACGCCAAATTCTCTGGAACCTGATTGGCAATGCGGTGAAGTTTACCCAGCGGGGCGAAATTATCATTCGCATCCGCCGCGGAGCGGGCGATTTGCTGTGCTTCGACGTGCAGGACTCCGGTATTGGCATTCCCGACGACGAGCAGGACAAGATTTTCGCCATGTACTATCAGGTTAAAGATCGGCAAGGGGGCAAACCAGCGACCGGCACCGGTATCGGCCTGGCGGTGTCAAAACGGCTGGCGCAGGCCATGGGCGGCGATATCCAGGTGAAGAGCCGGCCGGGGGAAGGTTCCTGCTTTACGCTGTCCGTGATGGCCCCGGAGGGGCTGGCCGCCGCGGAGGACGAGGAAGAAGACATGCCGCTGCCGGCGCTCAACGTGCTGCTGGTGGAGGATATCGAGCTGAACGTGGTGGTGGCGCGCTCGGTGTTGGAAAAGCTGGGCAGCAGCGTGGATGTGGCGATGAACGGCCGCGATGCGCTGGCGATGTTCGATCCCGATGAATACGATCTGGTGCTATTGGATATCCAGTTGCCGGATATGACCGGCCTGGATATTTCGCGGGAATTGCGCAAGCGTTATCAGGGGCAGCAGTTGCCGCCGCTGATTGCCCTGACCGCCAATGTCCTTAAAAATAAGCAGGAGTATCTGGACGCCGGCATGGATGATGTGCTGAGCAAGCCGCTGGCGGTGTCGGCCCTGACCGGCATTATCCAGAAATATTGGGACCGGCCGGACGATGGGCCGGAGGGCAATGGCGATGATGCCGCGCCTGTCCCGGCTACTCAGGCGATCCTCGATACCGCGATGCTGGAGCAATATATGGAGTTGGTCGGGCCGTCGCTGATCCATCAAGGCCTGGCGATGTTCGAGAAGATGATGCCGGGGTACATGGCGATTCTGTCGTCCAATATGACCGCCCGCGATCGCCATGGCATCACCGAAGAGGGGCATAAGATCAAGGGTGCCGCCGGTTCCATCGGGCTGGTGCATTTACAGCAGTTGGCGCAACAGATTCAGTCGCCCGATTTGCCGGCCTGGTGGGATAACGTTCAGGAGTGGGTGGATGAGTTGGGTCACGAATGGCGCAATGACGTGCAAACGCTGCGGGATTGGGTGGAGCAGGCTGAAACAAAAAAGGGAAAAAAATGACCCCGACCTAAGCCGGGGTGCGCGAAGATTGCGCCAACACCAGGGAAATCGATACTCGCCGTTAATTATGTGGCGTTTTGGTTGGCAAGGTAAAAAAATTCAGTAAACGTTATTTAACAACATAGCAAAAGAACACAGTAATGTTACAAGAACCATTAAAATTTGGGATGTAGAATAGACTTTGTCAATAGAAATAACATTTTCACCGGCGTGAGTTGAGAGGGGAATTTATGAAACGTGTTGGCGTCGTTTTGAGTGGATGCGGGGTAAATGACGGCAGTGAAATTCACGAAGCGGTGCTGACGCTGCTGGCGTTGGACCGGGCCGGGGTCGAGGCGGTTTGTTTTGCGCCTGATAAATTGCAATCCCATGTTATTAATCATTTTTCCGGCGATGAGATGAACGAGCAACGCAACGTGTTGGTGGAGTCCGCGCGTATTGCCCGCGGTCATATCCGACCGCTGTCCGAGGCGCGGGCCGACGATCTGGATGCATTGATCGTGCCCGGGGGTTTTGGCGCCGTCAGGAATCTGAGCGACCTGGACGTCAGGGGCGAAGAGGGCGAAGTGGATGCCGATTTGCGGCGTTTGACCCAGGCAATACATAAGCAATCTAAAGCTATTGGGTTCATTTGCATCGCGCCGGCGTTATTGCCAAAGCTTATCGATACGCCGCTGCGCTTGACCATCGGTACCGATGGGGATGCGGCTGAATTGGTCGAAAATATGGGCGGGATTCATGTGACGTGTCCGGTGGACGATATTGTGGTTGATGCCGAAAATAAGGTGATTACCACGCCGGGTTATATGCTGGCGACCTCCATTACCGAGGCGGCGAAAGGTATCGATAAGTTGGTGGCCCGGGTGCTGGACTTTACCCAATGAGGGGAAGGCAAGGCGCCAGGGGGCGGGTTATCAGGGGGGCGAAGTGGCTGCTGGCCGGCGCCGGGATTATTCTCGGCGTCTGGCTGGCGGCGGTGATCCTGTTTGCGTTTTTGCCGGTGCCGTTTTCGGCGGTTATGATGGAGCGCCAGGCGAGCGCCTGGCTGCATGGGGACTTTAGTTATGTCGCCCATTCCGACTGGGTGGCTATGGATGAGATTTCCCCGCATATGGCGTTGGCGGTGATTGCGGCCGAGGATCAGAAGTTTCCGACGCATTGGGGGTTTGATATTGACGCCATCCAGGCCGCGGCGGCGCATAACGAGCGCAGCCAGCGGATGCGCGGCGCGTCCACTATTTCGCAGCAGACGGCGAAGAATTTACTGTTGTGGAATGGCCGCAGTTGGACGCGCAAGGGGCTGGAGGCCGGCATTACCCTGGCGATGGAGGGGATCTGGACCAAGCGGCGTATTTTGACGGTGTATTTAAATATCGCCGAGTTCGGCGCGGGTACGTTTGGGGTGGAGGCCGCGGCGCGGCGTTATTTCCATAAGCCCGCGGCCCGCTTGACGCCGTCCGAGGCGGCGCTGCTGGCGGCGGTGTTGCCTAATCCTTTGCTGTTTCGCGCGGATGCGCCTTCCCGTTATGTGCAGATGCGCCAGCAGTGGATTTTGCGGCAGATGCGGCAGATGGGCGGGGAGGCGTATTTGCGGGCCAATCGGTTGCATTAAGGGACGCGCCCCTAGGCACGGTCTCCCTTTAACCGGCTCGCCGCGGGTGCGGTGATTGCGGGCATACCGCACCTAGGGGCGCTCTGGCGGGCAGGAAAACCATGCCCGCTTCGACCCCTAGGCACGGTCTCCCTTTAACCGGCTCGCCGCGGGTGCGGTGATTGCGGGCATACCGCACCTAGGGGCGCTCTGGCGGGCAGGAAAACCATGCCCGCTTCGACCCCTAGGCACGGTCTCCCTTCAACCTGGCTCGCCGCGGGTGCGGTGATTGCGGGCATACCGCACCTAGGGGCGCTCTGGCGGGCAGGAAAACCATGCCCGCTTCGACCCCTAGGCACGGTCTCCCTTTAACCGGCTCGCCGCGGGTGCGGTGATTGCGGGCATACCGCACCTAGGGGCGCTCTGGCGGGCAGGAAAACCATGCCCGCTTCGACCCCTAGGCACGGTCTCCCTTTAACCTGGCTCGCCGCGGGTGCGGTGATAGCTGTGGTGGTCCCCGCCGGTGGCGGCGGGGCGGGGGAGATTATTGTAGGTAGGTGAAGGCGGTGGTGACGTGTTTTACGCCGCTGACCTGGCTGGCGATTTCCGCTGCCGATTTGCCTTCCGCGTTGGTTACCAATCCCAGTAAAAAGACTTCGCCATTTTCCGTGGTGACTTTGACATTGGATGATTTCACCGAGTCGCTGGCCAGGAGCTGGGAGCGGATTTTGGTGGTGATCCAGGTATCCACGGAGGCGCGCCCCAGGGTGACCGGCTGGCCCTGGCGGATTTCGTTATAGACTTCCGTGGCGCCGTCCACGCCCATTACAATCTGTTTGGCCCGGTTGGAGAGTTCGGTGGTCGGGGATTGCCCGGTTAACAGCACTTTGCCCTGGTAGGCGGTGGCCACTATCCGGGTTTCTTTCTTGATTTGCTCATCTTTGGACAATGCGTTGGCTACGCGGGCTTCGAGCGTGCCGTCGTCGACCTGGGTGCCGACCGTTCGCGGGTCGGTGGCGGTTTTGGTCGCCACCGCGGCGCTGCCGACCACTACCGCACCGACGCATCCCTGGAGTAGCAGGGCGGTGAATAGCAGTACAAATGGGAAACGAACCTTCATTTGAGCTCCTTAGTCGTCCTGGTGAGGAAACAATGAATTATCAATAAGATCGCATAAGCAATTTACCGTCAGCATGTGCATTTCCTGTATGCGGGCGCTGCGATGGGAAGGAATTCGGATTTCGACGTCCTGTTGGCCGAGCAGCCCGGCCAGTTCCCCGCCATCGTAACCGGTCAGGGCAATAATGGTCATATCCCGGGTCACGGCGGCTTCGACCGCCTTCACGATATCACGGCTGTTGCCCCGGGTGGAGATGGCGAGCAGAATATCGCCGGCCTGGCCCAGTGCGCGCACCTGCTTGGCGTAGATTTCCTGATGCAGCCGATCGTTGGCGATGGCGGTGAGCACCACGCTGTCGGCGTTTAATGCCACGGCCGGCAGGCTGGGCCGTTCGGTTTCGTAACGGTTAATCATGCTGGCGGCAAAGTGTTGAGCGTTGGCGGCGGAAGTACCGTTGCCGCAGCATAAGATTTTATTGCCATTGAGCAAGGCCTGCACCAAGGCCGTAGCGGCTCGCGATATCGCGTCGGGTAGCGCTTCCGCCGCGGCGATTTGGGTTTGGATGCTCTCTGTGAAACAGCCTTTTATTCTTTCCAGCACGGTAATTAAGCCTAATAGGTTATAAATGGATTAGCAGTTATCCCGATTCGCCGAAGGCGTTGATCAGCCATTCTACGCGGCAACCGGTGATCGCCAAAATATCGAAACGGCAAGCGGATGTGTCAAGGCTTTCCCCCCGACGCGCCAGCCAAACCGCTGCCGCCAGCAATAAGCGGCGTTGCTTGCGTGACGTGATGCTCTCGGCGGCGCTGCCGAAGGCGCTGTTTTTGCGATAACGCACTTCGACAAACACCCAGGTGTGGTCGTCTTGCATGATTAAATCGATCTCGCCGCCGCGCACCCGCATATTGGCGGCGACGAAGCGCAATCCGGCCTGTTCCAGGTATAGGCGCGCCCGGCGTTCGGCCCGCGCCCCGGATTGCTGCCGATTTACAGCATTTGGGTCAGTTTCCCCTGTTGGTATTTCAGCCAAGACAATTTCCTGTTGATGACGCATTCCGGTGTCGCCGTCAGGACGCCGGTATCGCCGCTGACCTGGAAACCGGGGATTTGGCGCATTTCAGAGAAATGGTTGACCAATGTCCAGGCATCCATGCCCATGGCGTACAGCCTTACCAGCGAGTAGTCTTCCTTAAATTGCGCGCTGGTCTGCTGCAATAAGCCCGGATTGGCCCCTGCCAGCAAGGGTATATCGCTGAATTCCAGCCCTTCCATTTCCAGGCGGTAATCGGGGCCGGCGTCGGCCTGGTAGCTGCGCGAGCTGGCGAACAGCCCCAGCCTGGACCGCGAACTGCTGCGCATGTCGATCATGGGCTTGATCAGCGCCAGTTCGGACGGCGTGGCGATAATATAAACCGCGTCGACGCCGCCGTTACCGGCGGCGGAAGGAGAGATCGCCGCATCGCTCGGCGGGGCCGGGATGGTCAGGCCGGCAATGGTGACCGCCTGGGGCGCGGGGGCGGCAGTGGCGGAGGATACGGGCTGGCCGGCGAGCTGAATGCCCGCGCCGCTGTTAATCGCCTGTTTCAGTTCGCTGACCGAACCGATGCGCTGCTCCAGTACGGTACCGCCGCCCGCCTTGGTCCAGGCATCGGCAAAGGCTTTGACTACCCGATCGCCAAGGGAGCCGCGCGGAACCAGCAATAACGGCTGCTGCCGGTGCTGCTGGAAGATATGGTTGGCCGCATCGCGGGCCTCGTCTTCCGGCGACAGTGAGAAATAGCAGATGTTCGGCCGGTTTTGCAGATTCTCCGGCTGGTTCAGCGCCAGGATATTGATGGTGCTTTGGTTGGCATAAAGCTGCTCGACCTCGTTTTTCAGCAGCGGGCCGACAATCATGGTGGCGCCGTCCTGCTGAGCCTGGGCCAGCAGCGCCGGCAGCGGCTGGCTGGAGGTGTCATACACTTTTACCGGCGCGCTGCTGGCGGCATTGGCCGCTGGCGCCGCGACCGGGGTCTGGGCGGCGACAGGAGTGCTGCCGTCAGCGGGCGGTTCGGCGCCGGGCGCGGTCAAGGGCGCGGCCGCTGCCTGGTCGGGCGCCGAACCGCCGTCGGCCGGGGCGGGGGCCGGGGCGCTGGCGGCGGGCAGGCCGTTTTTGGCGGCGTTAAACCCTTGCTGGATGGCGTTGGAGAACACTTGCGCCTGGCCGTTCATCGGCAGGAACAGCGCGATCTGGCCCACCGACGAGGGCTGATAATTCAGCACCTGGTTCAACTGGGTGGGCAGGGTTTTGGCCGCCGGATTTTGCGGGTAGCGGGTTTGCCAATCCTTGATGCCGGCTTTGAGCAAAGCAGGGTCCTGCTTGTTGTCCTGGTAGACGTGCTGCAAATCCAGCCAGCCCTGCAAGACGTTTTCATTGGCGTTGATCACCAGGCTGGTTTGCGGCTGCGCCGCGAAAGCCAGCAAGGCTTGCCAGGTCTGGTCGATATTTTGCTGGTGGGCCTGGTCTTTCAGCAGCGGCTCCTGGGCAATATAGGCCCGCAGCAGTTCCAGGGACGGCTGGCCCTGATTGGCGGCGATGCGCACTTGCAAGAACCTGGCCTGCTGGTCGGAGGTAAGTTGGCCGGGGTCCAGCTTTTGCAGCGCGGCGGTGGCATCCTGCGGCCGATTCTGCGCCGCTGCCAGCTCGGCGGACAGCAGAAGTTGCTCGCGCTGTTGGACATCGCTCAGCGCTTGGGGTAGCGTGCCGAGCTGCTGCTGCGCTTGATCGGTCTTGCCTTCGGAAATCAGCGCGCGAATGGCGAGTAATTGAAAGTCGGTCTTGCTATCATTGCCCGCCTGCTGCATTTGCTGTAGGTAGTAATCTGAGTTGGCACCGGCTTTGGCTTGCGCACCGCCGGCCGGGGTTTGCGGCGCCTGGCCGGAACATGCAGCCAGAATCAATGCAGCCAGCACGGCGGGGAGAACACGCCCTGTTTTAAAACCCATGACATATGAGTAAAGCATTCTGTATCCAGTGATGTTTTTTTCAAGATGCTCAATATTAAATCGGCAATCCGGATGAGACAATGAATCAACACCAACAAGCAGATATTTCCGCATCAACGCTTTATGTGGTACCGACTCCCATTGGTAATCTGGAAGACATCACCCAACGGGCGCTGTCGATACTTCAGCGGGTTGATTTGATTGCTGCCGAAGATACCCGTCATACCGGTCTATTGTTACAACATTTTGCCATAAATGCGCGCCTGTTCGCGTTACATGATCACAACGAACAGCAAAAAGCGGACGTTTTGCTGGCAAAATTGCAAGAAGGACAGAGTATCGCACTTGTCTGCGACGCAGGCACGCCGTTGATCAACGATCCTGGTTATCATTTAGTCCGGCGCTGCCGCGAGGCCGGCATCAGGGTGGTCCCGCTACCCGGGCCCTGTGCAGCCATTACCGCGCTGTCCGCCGCCGGCCTGCCTTCGGATCGCTTTTGCTATGAAGGCTTTTTACCGGCCAAACGCAAGGGGCGCACCGATATCCTGCTGGCCCTGGAGCAGGAACCGCGCACCCTGATTTTTTACGAATCCACCCACCGCCTGCTCGACAGCCTGCAGGATATGGTGGCCGTGTGGGGGCCGCGGCGCTATGTGGTGCTGGCGCGGGAACTGACCAAGACCTGGGAAAACATTCGCGGTGCGCCGGTGGGAGAGCTTTTGGCCTGGGTCAGCGAGGACGAACACCGCGCCCGGGGCGAAATGGTCTTGATCGTCGAAGGCTTCCAGGCGCAGGAAGACGGCTTGCCGCCGGAGGCGCTGCGCACTCTCGGGCTGTTGCAAAAGGAACTGCCGCTGAAGAAAGCCGCCGCGCTGGCCGCCGAAATCCACGGGGTGAAGAAAAATGCGCTCTATAGTTATGCCCTTGGGCAGCTTGGGGATGACAAGTGAAGCAAAAGCACTTATACTCCGCGCCGGAGTTGACTAGACAATCGCCGCTTAACCGACCTTCTTTCGGGAAGCAAGGTTTTGGGGAGGAAAGTCCGGGCTCCATAGGGCAGGGTGCCAGGTAACGCCTGGGGGGTGCAAACCCACGACAAGTGCAACAGAGAGCAAACCGCCGATGGCCCGCTTTTGCGGGATCAGGTAAGGGTGAAAGGGTGCGGTAAGAGCGCACCGCGCGGCTGGCAACAGTTTGCGGCATGGTAAACTCCACCCGGAGCAAGGCCAAATAGGGGTTCACAAGGTACGGCCCGTACTGAACCCGGGTAGGCTGCTTGAGCCAGCGCGCGAGCGCTGGCCTAGATGAATGATTGTCCACGACAGAACCCGGCTTACCGGTCATCTCCACCATTGCGTTAACCCCATGCCCGACAATGGCATGGGGTTTTTTTTCGCCCGGCGTCCCTGCCCCGCGGCCTTATCCGGCCAAATCAATCAGCAGCGCCCTGAGCGGCGTCTGCGCCTGCAGCCTGACGTGTTGTTCATTGTGAATAAACGCCCCGTCCCCGCAGACCAGTATTTTAGGGTTCGCCTGCTGATTATCGATTTGCAGCGTGCCGTGGATGGATTGCAAATAAGCGCGGGAACCCCTGATATCCACCGCCAGGCTCTGGCCGGCGGCCAGCTCCACGTGGTGTACCCACGCCTGCTGGCGTAACTGCAGGCTGCCGCCTTCGCCGTCTGGGGACGCCAGCAGCGTATGGGGCCGCTCTTCTATCGCCAGACGCTGGGTTAACGGATTTTCCCTGTTGGGACAGGCATCCAGCCATAATTGCAAACGGGTCAGCGGCACCGTACCGATATTGTGTTCGCTATAGGTGACGCCGGCCTGCGCGGCCAGCAGGAGGGCATGGCCGGTTGCCGCCTGGATATGGTTGCCCAGGCTGTCGCGGTATTCCGCCTGCCCCTGCAGAATAATATTAAGAATATCGGCCTGTGGATAAGTCCGGGGCTGGAACGAGGCGCCGACGGCCAATATCTCCTGGTTTAGCACGCGCAGCGAGGCATAGCCCAGCATCTGCGGGTCGAAGTAATGGCCGAAGGAAAAGGTATAGCGCGCCTGGAGCCAACCGTAATCGGCATGGCCGCACTGTTTAGCCGTTCTGTTTGTAATCATGGCTCGGTCTGCTTATTGTTGTAATGAGCATGGCGCTCATTTTTTGCCCGTAGGTGAGGTTGGGTGCATGTCCCGATGTCGACGTGACAGGATGACCGCGGCACCAAAATCTTTACTTGATAAATAGTAAGGGTATGGACGCCGGATTGTTAGCAAGTT
Source organism: Sodalis sp. RH21 (assembly GCF_047324175.1). Lineage (NCBI taxonomy): Bacteria > Pseudomonadati > Pseudomonadota > Gammaproteobacteria > Enterobacterales > Bruguierivoracaceae > Sodalis > Sodalis sp. RH21. The sequence continues at coordinate 385,808 of NZ_CP178732.1, forward strand.
AATCTGGTCAGTATATTCAAAAATCCTGAATGAGAATGGGCATGGCTAGAGAACGGGCACTGACGCTTGAAGCATTACGGGTCATGGACGCCATAGACCGGCGCGGCAGCTTTGCCGCGGCGGCCGATGAGCTGGGCCGCGTTCCCTCCGCGCTGAGTTATACCATGCAGAAGCTGGAGGAAGAGCTGGACGTGGTCCTGTTCGATCGTTCAGGGCACCGCACCAAGTTTACCAATGTGGGCCGGATGCTGCTGGAACGGGGCAGGGTATTGCTGGAAGCGGCGGATAAACTGACCACCGATGCCGAAGCGCTGGCGCGCGGTTGGGAAACCCATTTGACGATAGTAACGGAAGCCCTGGTTCCCGCCGAAAGGCTATTTCCCCTAATAGATAAGCTGGCGCATAAAGCCAATACGCAGGTTTCCATCCTGACCGAAGTGCTGGCGGGGGCCTGGGAGCGCCTGGAGCAGGGGCGGGCCGATATCGTTATTGCGCCGGACATGCACTTTCGCGCCTCGTCTGAAATCAACAGCCGCAAGCTTTACAAGATACTCAATATCTATGTGGCCGGCCCGGATCACCCTATCCATCAGGAGCCGGAACCGTTATCCGAAGTGACGCGGGTAAAATACCGCGGCATCGCCATAGCCGATACCGCCCGTGAAAGGCCCGTGCTGACCGTGCAACTGTTGGATAAACAACAGCGCCTGACGGTCAGCACCATGGAAGATAAGCGCAGGGCGCTGTTGGCCGGCCTGGGCGTGGCGACCATGCCCTATCCGCTGGTGGCGGAAGATATCGCCGCCGGCAGGCTGCGGGTGGTCGGCCCGGAATATAATATGGAAAATGATATCATCATGGCCTGGCGCCGCGACAGCATGGGCGAGGCCAAGTCATGGTTTTTGCGCGAAATCCCCAAACTGCTTAACTGAACGGCTGGCGCCCCGTGCCGCTAGATATCACCGGCCTCGCCGAAACGGTCGTCCCGCCCGTGCGGTTCGTTCAGGTCTTGTTCCGGCCCGATGGATATGATGCCGTGCGGGTTGATCGTGGCATGGCTGCGGTAATAGTGGTTGCGGATATGGGCAAAGTCCACCGTATCGCTGATGCCGGGTATCTGGTAAATATCGCGCAGAAAGCCGGATAAATTCAGATAGTCGCCGATCCGGCGGCGATCGCACTTAAAATGGGTGACATAAACCGGATCGAAGCGGATCAACGTGGTCCACAAACGCAAATCCGCTTCCGTCAGCCGGTTGCCCGTCAGGTAGCGGTGGCGCCCCAGTATTTGCTCCAGCCGGTCAAGGGCGGTAAATACTCCTTCCACCGCTTCGTCATAGGCCGGTTGGGTGGTGGCGAAGCCGGCTTTGTATACGCCGTTATTGACCTGGTCGTATACCCACGCGTTGATTTCATCAATTTCGGGCCGCAGCGCAACGGGATAATAATCGCCCGCGTGGGCGCCCACCCCATCGAAAGCGCTGTTAAACATGCGGATAATATCCGCCGACTCATTGCTGACAATGGTGTGTTCCGCGGTATCCCATAATACCGGTACCGTGGTGCGGCCACTGTAGCGCGGGTCGGCCTGGAGATAGATCTGGTAGAGATAATCTTTATGATAGATCGGATCGCCGGTGGCCCCGGGAAAATCGGCGCCGAAGGTCCAGCCGTGTTCCAGCATCAGGGGGTGTACCACCGAGACCGGAATAATGGACTCCAGCCCTTTGAGCTTGCGCATCAATAGGGTGCGGTGCGCCCATGGGCAGGCCAGCGAGACGTACAGATGATAGCGGTGGTTGGCGGCTGCGAAACCGGCGCGCCCGGCGGGGCCGGCTGTACCGTCGGCGGTAACCCAATTACGGAACTGCGCGGCCGAACGCTCGAAATGTCCGCCGGTGGCTTTGGTATCGTACCATTCGTTTTGCCATTTACCCTCTACGAGCAGTCCCATAATGTGATCCTTATTTGCCAGAGATTAATGGGCGCCTTAGGCGCCCATTAAGTGTAAGTGTAGTCAATGTGTTTAACTGCGGCTTATTACCATTTTTTATTCAGGATGCGGTCGATACTGAAGTAGCCGGGTCCTTGTACCGCCAGCAGCAGGTAGCCGCCCGCGATGGTGAGGTTTTTCATAAAGTTGATCTGATTGCCCGCCTGGGCAAAATCGCTATGGAAAATAAAGGCGGTCAGTAGCGTAAAGACTACCGTAATCAGCGCCACCGAGCGGGTCAATAAACCGAACAGGATAGCCAGGCCGCCGCCAAACTCCAGCAAGATGGTCAGGGGCAGCATAAAGCCGGGGACGCCCATTGCTTCCATATATTGCTGCGTAGCGGCATAACCGCCGATTTTGCCGAAGCCGGCTACGATAAACAGGATTGGCATCAGGATACGTGCTACCAGAATTGCGCTATCATCTAATTTTTTCATCTTCTTCCCATCTCATTTTTTTCAGCGGCATTCATGATGAAAGCCAGATAACATTAGGTATTAAAGGCAGTTAAACCGTCTGTAATGGCCTTTACGTTTGATGAGGGGATATTATCCGTGAAATGATTTGGTGGATAGCGATTAAAATTGTCTGTTTCAATCAAAAAAACTGAGATAGCAATCGCAGGATAAAAAAGGCGGATTTTTCGCGCAGCTCGCAGGGCTTTTATCGCGGGAAGGCTTATGGAGGGTATGCCGGCGTCAGGAAAATCCGCGGCGGTGCAGGCGGACAAACGGCGTTTGCCCGCCTGCACCCAAAAATCAGCGGGATTGCAGGGTGGAGCGCAGAAGCTTGATGGTGCCTAAAATGCCCAGAACCCGTTTGGTCCAGCGGATCATGCGGCTGGGATGACTGATATTATACAGCGCCAATATGCTGGAACCGGCTATCAGATATTTGCGTAAACTCAACACGGTGTTCCAGCCGCGATCGTAACGGGACGTGGCGAGATACCATGCCCGTTTCTCCGCCCCCAGATCCAGCCGTTGTTGATGAATTTTGCGCAGCAGCTGGGTTTTGGTCGCTTTAGGATTCTGATGGCTCATCTGTTCTCTCGCTCCTTATCCCTTTTACGCGCTTTCTCTTCTTCCGCAATTTCGTCCTGCACTTTTTCCAATATATTGCGATCCACCTGCAATTCTTCGCGGGTGGAGCCCAGCAAGGTCGATTTGCGCGCTTTGCCCAAGGTCCAGACCGCGCCGATAATCGCCAACAGGAATAATACCCCGGTGGTGGTGGCTATCGCCGTCAACCGATATTGCGGGTCAATGGCCCAGATAACCAGGACCAGCAGGCTCATTAAACCGAAAGCGGCCAGCAACAGCGTAATGCCGGCCATCATCAGCATCTGGATGATATTGGATTTTTCTTGTTCCAGCTCCACCACTGCCAGACGCAGGCGGGTCTCCACCATACTTACGACAATGGTAACAATACGCTGGCCTATGGTGAAAATGCCCTTGCCAGGGCCTTGGCTTTGCTGTTCTATCATCATTAGCGCCGCGTAATCAATGCACCGAGGACAAAGCCGATCGCGGCGCCAATGCCGATGCCGGCCCACGGATTATCGTGGACATACTCATCGGCCTTTTCCGCAACCACTTTGGTTTGTTCGGCCAAACGCTCGCTGCCGTCGCCCAAACGGGTCCGGGTTTCTTTAAGGGCGCTTTCCGCTTTGCTGCGTAATCTGTCAAATTCAGCTTTGGGTTTCTGAGAGGAGCCGCGCAGCACTTCTTCCAGCGTATCCGCCAAAGATTTTAATTCGGCGCGTAAATGTTCAGAGGTGGTGTCTTTAACCATCTTGTTACTCCTTCGACGTTTACGAATGGTATTGGCCGTCCGGGGAGCTGTCGGTCGCGCTCTGCCGCCGGGCCGTTGTGTCGTTATAAATTATTTCTGCACTATTTATTTATTAGGTTATTTGGTTTTTTGGCTGTTTCTATGCCGTTGTTTTTACACAGCAAAACTGACTGGTAATGTTTCTGCAATTAAGCATGACAGCATTGGCGTCTACCGTTTGGCGCTTTAAGTAAGCTTAGCCGCGGATTTACCAAACCGCAAAAAAGTTATAGCGATTTCTTAGGGTTAATCAGGTTCCGGCGGGGAATTCCCGCGTACCCGCAGCCGCTTTAAACACCGCCGGCGCGTAATGCCGTCAGCCCAGGCGGGCGTTTTGCCCATGCCAATATGAAAGCCAGCGCCAGCGGGGATATTGGCGGCTGCGCGAGATGTAATAAGTGGACGGCAGAAGGTCCTGCAGGGCGTTTTGCGCCTCTACGGCTTGCTCGGGGGAGTCGAGTAAGATCACCAGGCTGCCCTTGGCCGGCGTAATACTTTTGATACGGATGCCGCGCTCGTCAAGCCGTTGATAAATGTAGAAACCATCCGGCAACGAGCCTTTTTCGCTGGCCAGCGTGATTTCCAGCGACGTTTCGTTGCCCAAACATAACGGCAATAGCAGTACCAAGGCCAACACAGACGCCAGCAGCACCATACCCGTTCGCCAGGAGAATCGGCCGGCGAGCCATGGGATTTTCACGGTTTATTCCCAAGATCCGGCGTACGCTTTTTGCGCCACAGGATCAGCAGCGATCCCGCCAGGCCTATTACCAGGAAAAACAGCGGCAATAACATCAGCCCGAGCATCAGCTCATCTTCGTAGTACTGGAACAGGGCGGTTTTGCCCAGCAGAAACCCAACGGTGGTCAGGATAAACACCCAGATAAATGCGCTTAGCCAGTTGAACAGCTGGAAGCGGGCATCGCTCAGACCGGACAGGCCGGCGATGGTCGGCAACAAGGTGCGCACAAAAGCCACGAAACGCCCGATAAGCAGCGCCGAAAGCCCGTGCCGGTGGAACATCAGGTGCGCCCGCTGGTGATATTGCGCGGGTAAATGCGACAGCCAGCTTTGCACCAGCCGCGTATTGCCCAGCCATTTACCCTGGATATAACTGATCCACGAGCCCAGGCTGGCGGCGGCGGTAAGCACCAACAGGGTCAGGGGAAAGTTCATGGTTCCTTTGGCTATCAGCACGCCGACCAGGATCAGCAGGCTATCGCCCGGCAAAAACGCCGCGGGCAGTAAGCCGTTTTCCAGAAATAATATGACAAACAATACCAGATAAATGGTCCAGACCAATGTCGGGTCGGCAAGCGTTTCAAAATCCTGTTGCCAGAGCGCATGTACCAGGGATTTTAGTATATCCATTCAGCATTCCTAACATGAAAGAGCATTTATTTTCTTCCCCATCCGCGCATCTTGAACGTGGATTAAGCCTGGGGTCGGCATTGCGAAAAGACGTCTTTTCTGAAAAAAATTCACCCGCTGAAAGGGTGCGATCGCGGCCAGTCCGGCTCAACGCCAGGCTTTGCATACGCATGCGATGGAATGGCAAGCGCAGCGCTGGGATTTAATGCTGACAACCGTTAAAATGTAAAAAAAGCGGTCTCACTGTAACAAAATCGAACTCATTGAGACAGGGAAATATACCCGACAATCGTGCCGAGAAAAGGATTAGTTGCATGAAAAAAGGGGGATTTTGCGATCCTTTACATGCCCTGACAGAAAAATAACACTTATTGACCCGATCCGGCCACGGTACCGCGGCCGGACCGGCGGGAAGGGGGATTACTTGGTGCCGTTGGCCAGGTTATCCAGATGGACCACCGGGTTTTCGGTAAACATGTAGCGATCGACGTTGAATTCGAAGTCATCGGTGGTGGCATGGAACAGCATCTGCTTGGTATTTTCCAGATGTTGCCACATGGCCAGTTTGGCCGCGTAGGGGTCTTTACGGATTAACGCCTTCAGAATGTGGTCGTGATCTTCGCACCAGCTTTCAATGGATTTATCATCGATATGCTCATGCAGTTTACGCCAGTATGGGTTATGCAGCCGCTGGCTCCACATTTGCTCGACGATGGTGGCCATGGCGGTATTTTGCGTCGCCAGGGCGATTTGCACGTGGAATTTCAGATCCCATTGCGAATCGCGGAATTTGTCTTCCAGCCGGGCGTTTTCCTGGATTTCCATCAGCAGCACGATGTCCTGGCGGGTCACCTGCGTGGCGGCGAATTCGGCGATATTGCTTTCAATCAGCTGACGCGCCTGCAGCAGCTCGAAGGGACCGGCGGTGGTGAACTGGAATTCTCCGGTGGGCAGCAGCAGGTTTTTTTGCTGGTTGGAAATAACGTGGATACCCGACCCTTTACGAACCTCAATGTAACCTTCCACCTCAAGCATAATGGTCGCTTCACGCACCACCGTGCGGCTGACATTCATTTCTTCCGCGATGTAACGTTCCGCCGGCAGCTTTTCACCTACCGGATAGACCCCGGATTCGATGCGTTTTTTAAGCTCTGCGGCCAACTGTTGATATAATCGTTGGGTTTCAGTGAATTCCATAATACATGCTCTTAAAGGTAGTGGAACGTTTCATCGGCCGTTGCGCCACTCATGCCCGGCTCGTCAAATTTGACTTATTTGTTATACCACTTATCAAAGTGTGCGCCTAGATGGCGAACTCTCATCCTGCGGTCTTTTCTACGGACTTTTGAAATGAAAATCCCCGGCGATGCTGTACGCATGTGCCGGGGAGATCTAACACGTTCAGATTGCCGCGCCCCGAGGATAACCGCCGGGCGCGGGCATTCAGCTATGGGCCGGTTTAAACGGCTCCTGCCCGGGAACCAGTTCGGCCACCGGACGGTTTTGCAGGATGGTCCACACGGCCAGCACGGCCAGCAGGTCAAATACCGACAATACCGCGAACAGCGGGCTGAAACCGAGGGTATCGGCCAAGGCGCCGACCACCAGGGCAAACATCGTACTGGCCGTCCAGGCCGCCATGCCGGTCAGACCGTTGGCGGTGGCGACTTCGTTACGGCCAAACACGTCGGAGGACAAGGTGATCAGGGCGCCGGACAGCGACTGATGGGCAAATCCGCCGATGCACAGCAAGCCGATGGCAACATACGGGCTGGTAAACAGACCGATCAGGCCAGGGCCAATCATCAGGAAACCGCCAAGCGTAACCACTAATTTACGCGAGACGATCAGGTTGACGCCGAAAATGCGCTGGAATAACGGAGGCATATAACCGCCGAGAATACAGCCGAGATCCGCGAACAGCATCGGCATCCAGGCGAACATCGCTATTTCTTTGAGATTAAAGCCATAAGCCTTGAACATGAACAGCGGAATCCAGGCGTTAAAGGTACCCCAGGCCGGTTCGGCCAGGAAACGCGGAATCGCGATGCCCCAGAACTGGCGGTTGCGGATAATCTGCCAGGCCGACATCTTTTTGGCGTTGTTCACCTGATGCTGCGCTTCCTGGCCGCCCAGAATATATTCGCGTTCTTCGTCGCTCAATTTTTTCTGGTTTTTCGGGTGCTTGTACAGCACCAGCCAGGCGATGGCCCAGGCCAGGCTCAGCGCACCGACGATGACGAAGGCCAGTTCCCAGCTATGGATGATAATCGCCCAGACCACCAATGGCGGTGCGAGCATCGCGCCGATTGACGAACCGACGTTAAAGTAACCCACCGCGATGGAACGTTCTTTGGCCGGGAACCATTCGCTGCTGGCCTTGAGGCCGGCGGGAATCATTGCCGCTTCCGCCATGCCGACGGCGCCGCGGGCTATCGCCAGGCCGCCCCAGCTACTGGCCAGCGCGGTCGCCATACACATCAGCGCCCAGACGATGGCGAACACCGCATAACCGACTTTCGTTCCCAGCAAATCCAATACGTAGCCGGCTACCGGCTGCATAAGCGTGTAGCATGCAGAGTAGGCGGCAATAATATAGGAATATTGCTGGGTGGTGATATGCAGTTGGTCCTGGAGGGTAGGAGCTGCCACTGCAATGGCGTTACGCGTCAGGTAACCCAGCACCGTACCAACGGTGACCAGGGCGATCATATACCAGCGTAACCCTTTTATTTTACGCATTACCACTTCTCCCAATGAGTATGAACCGTCATCACCATTACCCAGATATCATAGGGATGACGGATATAGAGTCAGCCGGAGAGCGCAGCACCCTCCGGGTATTGTTATAATCTGACGGCCCGTTTACCGCGCTTTAGCCACCCGCGCCTTGCCAACGCGTATGCCGCCGCCGTGATAACACCGTGCCGGATACCGCTCTTAGCACTCCCGGCCGATAACCGCCGGAAATCCTCATCGCCCTGGCCCGCCAGATACATTCATGACCCGAATTGCGGTCACTAAGACAAAATGATTGAGTCCAGACTCAATGTGGCGCTACGATAACTTGTCATACAGATTTAAAAGTTGAGAGCCATCACAAAAACCATTTTTTATTTAAGGGATAATAAATCGTCCCGTTAGCTGGGCGAATGCCCGTAAGCTGACTTATAAATGTTGAGTTTTTGTTGATTTCGACAGGAAATGGTATATCAGCCCCAGTAGGTACGGTAATTTTCTGCTAAATTGGTATAACATCTTTCAACAATTTAGATACATTGCTCAATAAAGATGAAGGTGAGGAGCCTGAAATGTCCCAGTTTTTGACTGAAGATTTTTTGTTGGATAGCGAGTTCGCCCGCCGTTTGTATAATGACTACGCCGTTGACCAGCCGATTTATGACTTTCATTGCCATTTGCCGCCGGAACAAATCGCCGGCGATTACCGTTTCAAGAATTTGTATGATATCTGGCTGAAAGGCGATCATTATAAATGGCGCGCCATGCGCACCAACGGCGTGGCGGAGCGTTTTTGCACCGGTGACGCCGGGGATTGGGAAAAATTCCAGGCCTGGGCAGAAACGGTTCCCCACACCATCGGCAACCCGCTGTTTCATTGGACGCATCTGGAATTGCGCCGTCCGTTCGGTATTACCGACAAACTGCTTTCCCCATCCACCGCGCGTGAAATCTGGGATCGCGGCAATGAAATGCTGGCTCAGGATAACTTCTCCGCCCGCGGCATCATGAAACAAATGAACGTGAAACTGGCCGGCACCACCGATGATCCGGTTGATTCCCTGGTCCACCACAAAGCCATCGCGGACGATGCCGGTTTCAACATTAAAGTATTGCCGAGCTGGCGCCCGGACAAAGCCTTTAATATTGAAGCTGCCGGCTTCAATGACTATATGCAGCGCCTGGAAGCCGCTTCCGATACGGCTATTACCGGTTTCGCCCAATTGTGCGACGCGCTGAAAAAACGCCTGGACCATTTTGCCGCCCTGGGCTGCAAGGTTTCCGATCATGCCCTGGACGTCGTGGTCTACGGTGAAGCGGATGAAAGCACCCTCAACGGCATCCTGACCCGTCGCCTTGACGGCACGCTGCCGTCCCAGGAAGAAATCGCCCAGTTCAGAACCGCCGTCCTGTTATTCCTGGGCAGCGAATACACCCGCCGCGGTTGGGTGCAGCAATACCACATCGGCGCGTTGCGCAATAATAACAGCCGTTTGCTGGCGCAGCTCGGTCCTGATACCGGTTTCGATTCCATCAATGATCAGCCGGTCGCCATGGCCTTGTCCCGTTTATTGGATGCGCAGGCTAAAAATAACGCGCTGCCGAAAACCATCCTTTATTGTCTGAATCCGTCGGATAACGAAATTATCGGTACCATGATAGGTAATTTCCAGGGGGAAGGCATGCCGGGCAAAATGCAGTTCGGTCCGGGCTGGTGGTTTAACGATCAGAAAGACGGCATGGAGCGCCAAATGCTGCAATTGGCCAACCTTGGCTTGCTGAGCCGCTTCGTCGGCATGCAAACCGATAGCCGCAGTTTCCTTTCCTATACCCGTCATGAATATTTCCGCCGCATCCTGTGCCGCATGCTGGGTCATTGGGTCGAGGCTGGCGAGGCGCCGGCGGATATTAATCTGCTGGGTGAGATGGTTAAGAATATCTGCTTCGATAATGCGAAAAGCTACTTCGCCATCGAACTGTGATTATTGGGGGCAGGCCGCAGGCCTGCCCGGTTATAGCTGTTGAGTTCTATTTTATTACCTGCAAACGGGTAATTTCGTAAGGTAAATTTCGCATGCAAACGTTAAATCGTCAAAACTTTCCTGGTCGCCAGTATACGGATCGCGTGATTCAATTCGGCGAAGGTAATTTTTTACGGGCTTTTATCGATTGGCAGCTTGACCTCCTCAATGAGCACACCGATCTTGATGCCGGCGTCGTGATCGTCCGGCCGATCAATACCGATTTCCCGCCGTCGCTGAGCACTCAGGACGGTCTGTACACCACCGTTATCCGCGGCCTGAACGAACAGGGCGAAGCGGTTCGCGAGCCGCGGCTGATTCGCTCGGTTAACCGCGAAATCAACATCTACCAGCAATTTGATGAATATCTGGCGCTGGCGCACGATGCCAATATCCGTTTCGTGTTTTCCAACACCACCGAAGCCGGCATCAGCTACCATGCCGGGGATAAATTGACCGATACGCCGCCCGCCAGCTACCCGGCCAAATTAACCCGCTTGCTGTTTGAGCGTTTCAGCCATTTTGACGGCGCCGCCGATAAAGGCTGGGTGCTACTGCCCTGCGAACTGATTGATTATAACGGCGAGGCGCTGCAGGAACTGGTGCTGCGTTATGCCCGCGAATGGGCGCTGCCGACGGAATTCACCACCTGGCTGCATGAGAACAATACCTTCTGTTCCACCCTGGTGGACCGCATCGTCACCGGTTATCCCCGCGGCGAAGTGGAAGAATTGCAGGCCGAACTGGGTTATCAAGATACTTTCCTCGATACCGCCGAATATTTTTATTTGTTTGTGATCCAGGGACCGCAATGGCTGGCCAAAGAACTGCGTCTCGACCAGCTTGACCTGAATGTACGCATTGTCGATGACATCAAACCCTATAAAGAACGCAAAGTCGCCATCTTGAACGGCGCCCATACCGCGCTGGTGCCCGTGGCGTTCCTGGCCGGCCTGGACACCGTCGGCGAAGCCATGAACGATAAGCTCATCAGCACCTTTGTGGAAAAAACCATTGCCGAGGAGATTGTCCCGGTGCTGGACTTGCCCCACGACGAACTGACGTCGTTTGCCCAGGCGGTATTAAGCCGTTTCCGCAACCCCTTTATCCAGCATCAATTGTTGTCGATCGCGCTCAACGGCATGACCAAATTCCGTACCCGCATTTTGCCGCAGTTGCTGACTTATCGCGAGCAACACGGCGAACTTCCTGCTCGCTTGACCTTTGCCCTGGCGGCGCTGATTGCGTTTTACCGCGGCAAGCGCGACGGCGAAGGCTACCCGTTGCAGGATGATGAAAAATGGATCACCCGTTACCAATCGCTATGGAGCGGTGTGGACCAAGGTGAAGTTGCGTTAAGCACATTAGTGAATGACGTATTAGGTGACACAGAGCATTGGGAACAGGATCTGCTCCAGGTTCCCGGCCTGGCGAAACGGGTAGAGCAGCAGTTGCAAGCCATTCTCGATCAAGGCATGCGAGCGGCCGTCTCCGCCTATTGCTAAAAGCAAAAAGGTTAATCATGAATATTATTAAAATTCATTCTTTAGACAATGTGGCGGTCGCCCTGCAAGACCTGGAAGCCAATGAGTCGGTAGAAATGGGGGGCGCGACGATCACGCTGCCCCAGCCCATCGCCCGGGGGCATAAGTTTGCCCTGGCGGCGATCGCTGAAGGCGAAATGATCGTCAAGTATGGCCTGCCCATCGGCCATGCGTTATGCGACATCGCTCCCGGGCAGCATATTCATTCCCAAAACGCCAAGACCAATCTCAGCGATTTGGATGAATATGAATATCTGCCGGACTTCAAGACCCTGCCGGAGCAAATGGCCGATCGCGACATCCAGATCTACCGGCGCGCCAACGGCGAGGTGGGTATTCGCAACGAATTGTGGATACTGCCCACGGTGGGCTGCGTCAACGGCATCGCCAAGCAAATTCAGCAGCGTTTTCTGAAGGAAACGTTTGGCGCCGAAGATATCGACGGCGTCCATTTGTTTACCCACCCGTTCGGCTGTTCGCAACTGGGGCAGGATCATGAAAACACCCGCACCATGCTGCAAAACATGGTGCGCCATCCGAACGCCGGCGCGGTGCTGGTCATCGGCCTGGGGTGCGAAAACAACCAGGTCGACGTATTCCGCACCACCCTGGGCGAATATGACCCGGAGCGGGTGACTTTTATGGTCTGCCAGCAGCAGGATGATGAGGTGGAGGCCGGCCTGGAATGTCTGCGCGCGCTGTATTTGGCGATGCGCGGCGATAAACGCCAGCCGGGTAAACTCAGCGAGCTGAAATTCGGCCTGGAATGCGGCGGTTCCGACGGACTGTCCGGTATCACCGCCAATCCTCTGCTGGGACGCTTTTCGGATTATGTCATCGCCAACGGCGGTACTTCGGTATTAACCGAAGTACCGGAAATGTTCGGCGCGGAACGCATTTTGATGAGCCGCTGCCGCGATGAAGCCACGTTTGAAAAAACCGTTCATATGGTCAATGACTTCAAACAATATTTCATCGCCCATGAACAGCCGATTTATGAAAACCCGTCACCGGGAAATAAAGCCGGCGGCATTACCACCCTGGAGGAAAAATCTCTGGGCTGTACGCAGAAAGCGGGCCAAAGCAAAGTGATGGACGTGCTGAAATATGGTGAACGCCTGCATGTCCACGGGCTAAACCTGGTCAGCGCGCCGGGCAACGACGCGGTGGCCACCAGCGCGCTGGCGGGCGCGGGTTGCCATATGGTGTTGTTCAGCACCGGTCGCGGCACGCCTTACGGCGGTTTTGTTCCGACGGTTAAATTGGCTACCAATAGTGAATTAGCCGCTAAAAAGCCCCATTGGATTGATTTTGATGCCGGCCAGTTAATTCACGGCGTGGCGATGGATGACGTATTGGCAAAATTTGTCGACCTGATTGTCGATATTGCTAATGGCAAACATACCCGTAATGAAGTCAATGACTTCCGTGAATTAGCCATATTTAAAAGCGGCGTAACGTTGTAATAACTTGGTTAAATCTTTAGAATAAGAACGGTGTTTCATTAATTTGAAGCACCGTTTTTTTTCGCTATTTCTCTGGATTAACAGGAATTTCAAGTCATGAGCCTATATTGGGTCGCCCAGGCGGTGGGGGGGTTGGCGTTTATCGTTGGCATCACCATGTTTATTAAACGTGACGATCGCAAATTCAAGCTACAGCTCGCTTTATACAGCTTCATTATCGGTTGCCATTTCTTTTTAATGGGCGCCAACGCCGCGGGCATGAGCGCGGTGCTTAACGCGCTGCGTACGGTGATCTCCACCCGTACCCGCAGCATTATCGTCATGTTCATCTTTATTGCGCTGACGCTGTCCCTGGGTCTATCGCAGATAAAATATGCCGTTGAACTGCTGCCGATCGCCGGCACGGTTATGAGCACCTGGGCGCTGTTCCGCACCCGCGGGCTGACCACCCGCTGCGTAATGTGGTGCTCCACCGCCGGCTGGGTCGCCCACAACATTTGGCTGGGTTCCATCGGCGGGTCGCTGACCGAAGGCAGCTTTTTAATCGTCAACGGCATTAATATTATCCGCTTCCGCCGTATGCAACTGCGCGGCATCGACCCGTTCCAGGCGGAAAACAAGGCCATCAAGGCGCGTTAAAGCGCCCGGCGATGATTGACCCAGGCGTTAATCAACAACGTGCCGGCCAGTATAGCGGCCACTACGCCGAGCGACAGGGCGATGGGAATATGAATAAAGTCCACGATCATCATTTTGACGCCGATAAACACTAAAATCAGCGCCAGCCCATATTTCAGCAGTGAGAAGCGTTCGGCGACGCCTGCCAGCATAAAATACATGGCGCGCAGCCCTAAAATGGCGAACAGGTTCGAGGTCAGGACAATGAAGGGATCGGTGGTGACCGCAAAAATGGCGGGAATGCTGTCAACGGCGAAAATCACGTCGCTGAACTCCACCAGGATCAACACCAATATCAGCGGGGTGGCGTACAGCAGCCCGTTTTGCCGGATAAAAAAGCGTTCGCCGTGCAGTTCGTCGGTCATGCGCAGATGGCTGCGCAGCCAGCGTACCAGCGGCTTCTCGCCCAAGGCGGCATCATCCTCTTTCGACCACGCCATTTTTATACCGGTAAACAGCAGGAACGCGCCGAACAAATAAAGCAGCCATTCAAACTGGGTCACCAGCCAACTGCCGCCGAAGATCATGACGGTGCGCAGGACTATCGCCCCCAATACGCCATAGATCAGCACGCGGCGCTGCATCTGCGCCGGTATGGAAAAATAGCTGAACAGCATCAGCCAGACAAACACATTGTCCACCGCCAGCGCTTTTTCAATCAGGTAGCCGGTCAGGAACGCCAGCGCCTGGGTATCGGCGACGGCCCGGCCTTGGGTGGTGGAGAGATACCACCAAAAGGCGGCATTGAACAGCAGCGACAACGAGATCCACACCAGCGACCATACGGCCGCCCGCTTGAACGTCATGGTACGGCCTTGCAACAACAAATCGATGGCCAGCATGATAACGACCACCACCGCAAAACCGCCCCATAGCAAAGGTGTGCCAACGGTATTCATAGCGATATCCTTTAAACAATAAAAAAACGGCTGACGTCGGAAGACGCGAGCCGTTTTTTCCCGATCCAGGATGTAAACAAACCTCGCCTTCCGGCAAGGTCTCACTTACAACGCAGATGATATCGCTTGGTCTGGTTGCCCGGTAGCCGGATGCGCGAGCATCGTATTGACGGCAAACCGACGAAGAAGTTACTCCCCTTTGCTGATGGTAACTGTAATGTAAAAAATTGCTACGGTCAATCCTGCCCCGCCGGGCGCGGCGACGGGCCGGTGCCGATGCATTGGCGCACGAACCGGGCCATCAGGGACTCGCTGTCGGGAGTATCGGCGATATCCAGGCCGATGCGCGCCAACTCAGGTTGCCGGTCCGGCTGCTGCTGCGCCATTTCCTGTAAAAAGTCCTGCATTACCCCGGCGGTGAATTCCGGATGAAACTGCGTAGTCACCACATTGGGCCGATAACGCAGGATTTGGTGCGGATCGCGGGCGGAGCGGGCCAGCACCGTCGCGCCGGCGGGTGGCGACACCACCGTTTGGGAATGGATAAGATTGGCCGCGAATTGCCGGGGCATGGCCGCCAGCAGCGGATCGTCCTGGGCATCGGGCAGTAGCTCGATAGGGTGGGTGCCCAGCTCCATGCCCCCGTCGAGAAAGTCCACCTTGCCGCCCAGCGCATAAGCCAGTAACTGATGACCGTAGCAGACGCCGAAGATCGGTATCTGCTCCGCCATGGCCGTCCGCAGCCATTGCGCGGCGAATTCGCTCCAGGCCAGCCGTTCGGTAACCATGGCCGCCGAACCGGTGATCAGCACGCCGCAATACGCCTGCGGCTCGTCCGGCCGCCCGCCGCTGGGCAGATGGATCACCACCACCCGATCCGGGGCCAGGCCGGCGGCGGCCAGGAACATGCGATCGTAATTGCCGTTGGCCTGGCGGACATCCGACGGCGCATCGCCGGTTTGCAGGATTAATATGGGTTTGGCCGCCGGCATTACGCTACCTTATCGATATCGGGATTATCGGCGGGAAAGACCACCCCGGTTTGGCGGCGAATTTCGGTCAATAATTTTGCCGTGCTGCGCGAGAGCGCCAAACCGGCATGATCAACCTCGCCGCCGTCCACCAGCGCGGCAAACCGTTCCGCCTCGTAGAGCATAGTATTAATATGCTGCGGTTCTGTCAGTTCTTGCTTGTTGCCGCCGCGGGGCACCAGGACGATCTGCTGGCATTCGGACATTTTTTCAATAATCAGCGAACCCTCCTCACCCTGGATTTCGCTGGGCAAGGCGGTCTGGCTAACCTTGGAATGGCATAGCGTGACGTCAAAGTCGCCATAATCCAGACATACCGTGCCGTGGCCGTCCACGCCGCTGGCCAATAAAGCGGCCGTCGCATGCAGGGCCAGCGGCTCGCCCCATAAAGCCACGGCGCTCGCCAGCATATAAAAACCGATATCCATGATTGAGCCATTGGAAAAGGCCGGATCAAAGGTATTGGGATGCTCCCCGGCCAGATACGCCGGATAACGGGACGAATATTGGCAATAATTCAGCAATACTTTGCGAATTTTTCCCACCCGGGGCAGCGCCTGCCGCAACGCCAGGAAATTGGGCAAATAGGCGGTCTTGAACGCCTCGAACAGCACTACCTGATGATCGCGGGCGCAGGCGATCATCCGCTCCACCTCCTGCAGGTTGGATGCCAGCGGTTTTTCGCAAATGACATGTTTTTTATGGCTGAGAAACAGCAGCGCCTGCGGGCAATGAAAAGAGTTGGGGCTGGCGATATAGACCGCGTCAATTGCGTCCGATGCCGCCAGCGCGTCCAGCGAATCAAAATAGTGCTGTACGGGATAATCCGCGCCGAGGTTATGGGCCTGCTCGATCCGGCGGGAGTAGATGGCGGTCAGTTTCAGTTTGCCGCTCTCATGCGCAGCATCAATGAATTGGCGGGTGATCCAATTGGTACCTATCACAGCGAAGCGAATCATACCGAATTATTTTCCTGCGCAATAAAAAAGTTTTTTTAGATTACCATGCTAATTGTATCAGGCAAGCATTGCGGTGCGGGGGAGGGCACGTTACCGCTTTGTGCTCAAATCCGCCCGATCGTCGACTTTCCGCCGGTTAACGCAAAAAGATGTTTACTGGCCCGGAGTTTTCAAGGATAAACACCACAATTTTATTTTTTCAGGAATGGCTTATGAGCCGCTTTGACTATGCCACCGGTGCGCTGGAGCTCGATCGTTATCCTCCCGATACGGCCGATGACAATTTACAGGCCTGGGATGCGGCGGATGAATATCTGCTGCAGCACTGCGCAACCCTGGCGCCGGCGGCCGGACCGACGCTGATATTCAACGACGCCTTCGGCGCGTTGGCCTGTGCGCTGCAACAGCGCTCCCCTTACAGTATCGGCGACTCCTACCTTAGCCAGCTGGCTACCCGCCATAATCTGCAAAAAAATCCGCTGGCCGGCGGCAATGTCCTGTTCCTGGACAGCCTGGCGCCATTACCGGCCGCTCCGGGGCTGGTCCTAATCAAATTACCCAAGACCCAGGCCCTGCTGGAGCGGCAACTGTATACCCTGCGCCTGGTCGCTACCCCTGACACGCTGATTATCGCCGCCGGCAAGGTGCGGGATATCCACAATTCCACCCTGCAGCGCTTTAGCGATATCCTCGGGCCCACCCGCACGTCCCTGGCCAAAAAGAAAGCCCGGCTGATTTTTAGCCAGCCCACGGCGCCGCTGGGAACAGTGCGCGAGCAAATCTGCGTCTGGTCCCTGGAAGACAGTCCGTATCAGATTCATAACCACGCCAACGTTTTTTCCCGCGCCTCGCTGGATATCGGCGCCCGCTTTTTTATGCAATATTTGCCCGCGGGGCTGGAAGGCACGCTGGTGGATTTAGGCTGCGGCAACGGCGTATTGGGCTTAACCGCGCTCGGGCTTAATCCGCGGGCGCAGGTGCATTTTGTCGATGAATCTTATATGGCAATTGCTTCAAGCCAGATTAATATTAAAACTAATCGTCCCGACGATCTGGCACGTTGCCAGTTTAACATAGGGAGCGCCCTGGCCGGTTATGAGGCGGATTGCTTACAGGCGGTGTTGTGCAATCCGCCGTTTCACCAACAGCAGGTTATTACCGATCATATTGCCCGTGAGATGTTCAGGGAGGCGAAACGGTGTTTACGCGCCGGGGGAGAATTGCGTATCGTTGCCAATCGCCATCTGGATTATTATCATAAGATCAAACAGTTATTTGGTAATTGCACTACACTTGGGTCGAATCAGAAATTCGTGGTATTACGCGCGGTCAAAACGTAATCCGCCTGGACGGGTCAAGGGTAAAAAAAGAGCGGCGAATTATAACGGATTTGTTGATAGGTTTAACAATCATTATACTTCGCCAATGTCATCTTTAAGGAACCATTATGTTGTTGCAAGAGTTCGAAACACGGCTAAACGATGCATTGACGGAACTGGAGCAGAGCTTTGGCCGTCACCATCAGCTGTGGCAGCAAGACCATCAGACTTTACAACACCAGTTGGATCAAAGCCTGCGCCGCGAAGCGAAACTGCGCGAGCAAAATGCGCTGTTGATAAGCCAGCTCAATAACCTTGATAGCTCTCCCGACCGCAATCCGCTGATTCATAAAATTAAAATCTTAAGCTCGCATATCGATGCGCTGGCCAGGGATGCATCGGCATTCCGACAATCCCTACCCATTTAGACAGCGTTCGGGCCGGTCAGGACTCGCTGTTCTTGCGCCTGGTCCAGGCATTGAGATTAAATGACGAACTGCGGCGCAACCTGCTCCATAGGCTGTCGATGCGGTTAAAGCAGGCCTTTTCCTCCTGCGTTGTCGTATCGGGTTCTTGCGAATCGTAAATCTGCGACAGCAAACAGGGATCGTTATATAAATTCCCCGTATAACCGGTTCGGATGCAATCCAAGGCGAAATAAATACGCAGCAGGCTGCTGGACGCCGTGGTATCGCCGTGCAGCCGGTCCCGGATCGTGGTTAAATTCGCGATATAGTCCTCAAAAACTTTTTGCATAGCGGTGGTTTCGCTAACCACGCCGGCCGGCGCGGCGCAGCATAATCTAAAGAAATTATACGTATGGATACCGCAGTCGTTATGCCATTGAAACTGTTGTCCATAATAAAACAGCTCACTATGACTGGATTGTTCGATCAGTTCATCGATTAGCCGCTCTTTATCCGTATGTTGAATGGCGTCATCGTTGCTATCAAAGATATTAAATCTGAAACCGCCGGCGACCCGTATGGCTAATATGGCGCTGAAATGGCTACCGGATGGATATTGGCCAGGCTGGCCCACCGAAAGCGATAGTAAAGGCATCATCAATTTTTGACCCGGCGCCAGCCGGACCAATTTCTTACGGGCCATATCTTTAAACCATTGTACATTCTCCAGCAGATGGGTGTGCGCGCTACCGATATCGTTTTCGCCGCCGGCGCTAAACAACAGCGCAGGCGTGGAAAAATAAGCATCATGTCCATTTGCCAGCAAATTAATAGCTATGTCTAACAATACCTTGTCGATAAGCTTGCCGGCGCGGATCACCGATTTCAATTCAGCGGGTGTCGTGTCGATACCATCCCCGAGCGAAGATGCGTGCCCAGTCGGGGATGCGTCTGTGAAATATGCAAATTCTTGGATCAAATCGCGGGACACGGCGTAGAATTTATGCCGGGTGTCTTCATCCGCCGCTATCGTCTCGAACCAGGCGATAAGTATTGAATCTAAAATCTCTTTTACCGCAGCAAGGGTTCCGGCCGATGGTGGTTTAACGCCATCCTCAGCGGGCGCGTGGGGGGGAAGTTGCAAGCCCAAGGTAAGATAATCCTCGGTTGCGGGACTGGCTGGCGGATCGGGCAATGCACTATTTTTCGAATTATATATATTTTTTATAATCTCTATATTCTTGCGTAAAACGTTGTCATTATATTTATTTTCCATTGATTGTTGTTCTAGGGAGGGATTGGAAGGAGGAGTGTTATAGTGGGTTATACCTTTACTGAGGTTGGAACTGAACATATTGGCCTCGTGTTATACTATGTTTCTTTATGTTATAAAAATGACGATGGTATCGACTGAGGTTACGGCGAGTCAACCATAAAAATAAGGTGTCCGCCTTATCGAATCATACCCTAAATAAATTAAAAAAAACGCCATTGGCGATGAAAATACATTTTACGCATTGACAAGCAATAAATCCGTAGCGCCGATCTTCACCCAAAAGCAAGCTGGCGGAGCATAGCCACGGCGTAATATTCCAGGCACTGGCATGGCATTTTTGTCCGGGCAGCGTTGGGTCTGTGCTGGGCTGCATGCTACCCTTTTCGGCAATCACCCCGACCTGATTTGCCTGCGGCCATCTGCCGGATAAAAGAAGCCCTGGCCATGAATAACGCCCATAGTAATATAGAAAGATAATATAAATTTCATATTATTTATTTGAATAACAATTGATGAATATGGTGTTGGCATTGATATATTTTGCTTGAAAATTTGTTTTTTTTAATTTATTTCCATATAAGATATCACGAAAAGGCGTGAATTTGATGGCAGTAAAAATATGTAAGGCATTAACATTTGTATTAATTGCAATGTACTTCAGATTAAAAATAATGGAGTCAATAAAGAATCGATTTTATGGGTTATATGGTGTTTATTTTTAGAAGACTTTATAGTCTTGTCTGATAATTTACTTATAGATAATAGCACCACAATCGATGTTGTTCTTTATCTCTTATCATCGATAATCACTATATTAATTGCGGTATGTTAATTGCGTTGGCAGTTTTGTTATTCTAGCGGTTTATCAAAAATGCGAAAAAATAATAATCAAATTTTAAGAAAAATAAGCAACGTAGAAAAAGCGGCACGACAGCGTGGTGGCTTGGCCGATGTTTTCGGGCAATACGGCCCCTGGCCAAGGCCTTGGGGCAAGTAAACGTTTAATCTGCCATTTGATTGCGTGGTTGACCGACGGCGCGGGGCATCGCCTTAAGTTCCTTTTCAGGTGGGTTCCGCTGTCGCTTTGGTCAATTCCGCTGTACGGCCACGCATTTGATCTCAACCAGCAAGCCCGGGTGCGCCAGTTCCGCTACGCCGATACGCGTCCAGGCGCAGGTTGCGCGGGGGAATACCCGGTTTTTAACTTCCCTGAAAATGTCCATATGCTGGCTCATATTGACGTGATACGTGGTCATTTCAACCACATCCTCAAAGGTGCAGCCGCCGGCTGCCAGTACCAGTTGCAGGTTTTCCCAGCAGGCAATAAATTGCTGCTCGGCATCCGCTATCACTTCCAGTTCGGCAGTACGCCCGATTTGACCGGCGCAGTACAGCACCGGACCCACTTTTACCGCAGGCGCGTATCCAGCGCGTTCAACCAGCTGGCGCATTGATTCGGGGATGATAATTTCACGATCGGGCATAAGGGGGTCCTGGGATGCGATTGATGATAAAAGGATAGCGATAAGCTTGAGAGCGAACGTGCTGAACCATTTGCTGAACTATTTGCTGAACTATTTGCTTAAAAACGTGCTGTCATCATGCCATGGCAACTTACGATATTTACCGCTTGGCGTGAATTTTATAAAACTATAACCGGAAATTGATGAGTAATACGGCTTGGCCCACATGTTTGTTAAATGACCTAATCTAATTAAAACCCGGAGCACGCTTTCTCCGGGTTTTCAGTGCCAGTAACGCTTGGTTTGCCTCGGGGTAATTAAACCAGCCCGCGCCATTCTTACTGGCATCCTCTTACGGATAAGGTTATAGCACCCTTAACTCTTCATATGCGACCATCACATGTTCCTGATAAGCCGGGCGGCAGGCCAGGCGATGATAATACTCATCCAGGTAAGGCATCGCGGGGCGGGGGATATCGATGTCATAATAGCGATAAAGAATGTGCCCGAACTGAATGTCAGCCAGGGTAAAATCATCGCCGGCCAGATAACGGTGCGCGGATAAACGTTTTTCGGCGATATTCAGCAGGGCCGCCAGTTTTTCCGCCGCGGCATTAATCGCCTGTTGATCTCGATGTTGAGGCGCGGTCCGCACTACGCGCCAGAATATCGGCGCGGTGAAACCAAGCGCCACATTAATTTTGGACCACTCCGCCCACATATCCACCTGCGATCGGCGGCCAGCATCCTGCGGCCAAAAAGACCTATCGCCATAACGCGCGGCAAGATAGCGCAAAATAGCGCCGGTTTCCCATATAGCCGGGTCCCCATCATCTTTCAACACCGGGACGGTACCGTTGGGATTCATGGCTAAAAATTCCGGCGTATCATTGCCGCCGTGCTTGTGCCCGACATCATAGCGCCGATAGTCAAGGGCCAGCTCGCCAACGCACCACATCAGCGCCTGTACATTGGACGAGGTTTTCCTTCCCCAGATTTGTAGCATCAACAATCTCCTGGCGATAACGGGAATCACAGATGGCTGGTGTATTGCAATTCATCCTATCAGAAACGAAATGCCTTTACGCTCGCCATGCTTCCCGCATACGCGGTACTACTTCATGCGGATGAGTGGCATGCCAGCGCAAAACTTCCTCGCGCCAGTCCGATCACCCTGACTGACCGCTTTGCGTTCGTGGATGGCCTGACCGTATCTGTCGAAGGTAAAGCGCCATCAGGAAACCAGCAACCGCCGCAATAGCGCCAACCAGAAATGTGCTGCCATAACCCGCGCGGTCAGCAATAAGCCCTGCCAGCGGACCGGTCAGTCCATAAGCCAGATCCTGGAAGGCGATGAAACCGCCTAAAGCCGCGCCGCGCAAGTGGGACGGGATCAGATGTACGACCTCCCGCCCCATGGCCGGAAAAATCATGGAGCAGCCCAGACCGGTAAGGAATGCGCCGACCAGAGCAAGCATCGGGTCGTAGGCCCCCCAGATTAGGAACTGTCCAATCGCCTCCATGGCGAGCGATCCAATGGCAACCGCTAGGCCGCCTAAACGATCCGGGAGGTGGCCGAAGAGCATCCGCATCAG
Source organism: Sodalis sp. RH21 (assembly GCF_047324175.1). NCBI lineage: Bacteria > Pseudomonadati > Pseudomonadota > Gammaproteobacteria > Enterobacterales > Bruguierivoracaceae > Sodalis > Sodalis sp. RH21. Next base: position 408,408 of record NZ_CP178732.1, read on the forward strand.
CACAAAGCCTACTCCGAATGTGGTGAAACCAAACGCGGCATAGCTCCAATGTTGTTCAAGAAAATAAAGGACGAAGAATGCTTCAAGCGCCGCAAAACCGATGCCTTGCAGGCATACGATAAGCCCATACCACCTGATTTGGCCTATAACGCTAAAAAACGATGGGCGATCGGTATGGGGGGGCGGGGCGATACCTGGCAGACTCCAGATGGCCAATAGCCCCAGGCATGGCAGCAGCGCGCTAATGGCCATGGTCATCACAAAGCCGAGGCGCTCGAACAACGCCAGGCCAATCGGGGCGCCAACCGCGTAGGCACCATAAACCGCCGCGCCGACGAGCGCCATAACCTTGCCGGATTGAGCCGGCCCGACAATTTCTATGCCCCAGGCCACGATTCCGACACCGACCAAACTCTCGCCCAAGCCAATCAGTAGCCGCCCAATCAGCATTATCAGGTAAGCGGAGGTTGCCGCATCGTAGCGTATCCCGGCGCCTAATGTGACGAGGGCGCCGGCAGCATAGATAGCTAAACCGCGCGTCACCGCAACTTTAGCGCCTTTGCCATCCGCTAAGTTACCCGCGTGCCCGCGGGTGGCGATGGTCGATACAAAAGCGCTTCCCACCGCCAGCCCGGCCCAGACATTGCCAAGGCCGAGTTGCGCGGTTACGTATACGGATAGAATGGGAATGGGGATGGCGACGCAAAGATAAGAAACAAACAGAACCACGGTCAACAGCAGCAAGCGTGACTGCGCGGCTTTTGGTGTTAATGATGTAGCCATAGTATTCTCAGTATTCTTCGGACTGTACCCGCATCGGCGAAAAGCAATGCATGCATTTCCGTCGATGACAGGCGCTGGTTGCGTTGAATAACGTTGAACGCTTACGGCTTGAAAAAATCTGGCGATATTACCAAAGGCGCATACCCGGCCCGGACTTACACCTCGTCAGTTGCGGCCCCCATTCGCCTTAATCACCTGTCCGTTGATCCAGCCGCTCTGCGCGCTGGCTAAAAATGACACGATACGGGCGATATCCTCGGGTTCACCGAGTCTGCCCAGCGGGATGTCGTTGATCAGGCGCTTGATTAATTCTTCGGGCCGGTCGGCAAAAAGCAACTCGGTAGCCACAGGACCCGGCGCAACCGCATTAACGGTAACGCCGCGCGAACCCAGTTCTTTGGCGAGGGTATGCGTCAGCGCTTCCACCGCCGCCTTGGTCGCCGCGTAGATGCCATGGCCAGGGAGGTAGTTGCCGATAATGCTCGTCGATAGGTTGATGATGCGCCCGCCGTCGCGCACGCGCCTGGCCCCCTCGCGCATACCGTTGAACGTGCCCGTGAGGTTGACCGCAATCAGGCGCTGGTAATCTTCGTCAGTAACCTGCGACAGCGGCGACATCTTGCTGACCCCGGCATTATTCACCAGGACATCTACGGGGCCGTACTCGGCCTCTGCCCGGTCGAACAGCATCTTGATCGCCGATGCATCGGCGACGTCTGCTTTAATCGCTTTCGCGCGCCCGCCGGACGCCGCTATGACGGCAACCACCGCCTCGGCATCGGTGGCGCTGGCAGAATAGTTGACGATGGTCTGAAAACCATCCGCAGCCAGCCGCTTGGCCAGCGCCGCGCCGATACCTTTGGCGGCTCCGGTTACGATGGCGGTACGATTTTCTTGGTTGATCATATATCTTCCTTAAATTGGGGATTTGCGCCGTTATCAGATCCTGACCGAGCGGAGCACTTCACGGGCAACGCATAAGTACCGGCGGATCGAACAAGACGCTCGTTCATTAATTAATCAAGAATACGATTAATTAATCGCATTTCCAATTCGCATTCCTTTTGCCTCGTCAATCGTCCATGATCGGTGGCGCAATTCAATGTATTTACTACAAAAATCGGCCGGGTTGGGCCGTTGGGCCGGACTCGCAATCGCGATTTATGCAGTCGCTGCTCAGGTTTGGCGGCGGTGCCCGTTAAGCCATCGCCGTGAGGCCTCGTCAGCCCGAATTTTCGCTAAATTTGAGTGCTGGGTTGGCACAGGGCTGAAACAGGATGAATAATTCGCCCCGCCAGATTATGATTAATTCATCGCATTTTCATTACGCACCGGTATTCATTCATGACCAGCCTCCCGTCACCGCGCATTTCCTCGCGCAAACAGCCGAAACAGGCCCGTTCTACTGAACTCGTAGCCGCGATCCTTGAGGCCGCAGCCCGGGTGTTGGCGACGGAGGGCGCAAACAGGTTCACTACCGCGCGGGTAGCTGAGAAAGCGGGTATAAGCATTGGATCGCTGTATCAGTACTTTCCGAACAAGGCTGCGATCCTCTTTCGACTCCAAAGCGACGAATGGCGGCAGACGACGGAAATGCTGGGCAGTATTCTTGACGATGCCGGCAGTCCCCCGCTGCAACGGCTACGCAGTCTGGTTCACGCTTTTATTCGTTCCGAATGTGAAGAAGCCGAGATGCGCGTGGCGCTCAGTGATGCCGCCCCGCTGTATCGCGACGCACCCGAGGCCCTGGAGGCGCGGTTGTCGGCAGCGCGCGCCATGCAGGCCTTCTTGCAGCAAGCGCTGCCCAAGGCAACGCCGCAAAACTGCGAACTGGCCGCGGATTTGATCGGCACGACGCTCAGCGCCGCGGGAAAGCATTTTTCGGAAAGTCCCCGTACACCAGCGGAAATCGGCGCCTACGCGGATGCCATGGCGGATATGTTCTGCGCTTACCTGGAAAAGCTTGAGTAGGGGGACGACGTTCAGCGCATAAAACTGGAGTGTCTGATCTTTACTAATGAATACATCATCATCAATTTGTGCTTAACACATGATGAAATGTTTTGCTAACGAGCAGGATGCCATGCATCAGCAGAGTATGATAATGTTTGCAACTTCAGGTTGCTTAATTCTGGCCCGGCTTCGCTACTTTTAAAAATTATATAGTCACGTAATTAATTAATTTTAATGTTTTTATTTTTTTCTGCCATCAGCGTTAAGCAAAAGGGCTTGAGTTAGCCATTTTTCTCTCTTGCATTATGTCATATGGTTTTTTATCAAGAAATATATGCCATGATGATTTATAAGTCCTTTTTTTCTTATCCCATTCTGAATAATCTAATTTATCTATAATTGCAAAGATTAATGTTTCCTGGAAGGTTCTGAAAAAAATTGGTTCAAATATTGATGTTATAACCGATTATTTATTAATAATTATTACCTGTCATATGATTTTTATCGTGTGATTTTTTTTGAGTTACTGGAAGGAGCAAGCGTGATGGGGTCGGCTCCGCGCTGACAGTTACAAAGTAAGTTAAGCTGTTTCATAACAATTTTAACCGTGTTAAGGCCGTATAGCCATTAAGCACTGGATTTTTTTGTGCCCCTTGCTGGACTTGAACCAATGGCCAGCGCCCGGTGCGTACCGATAGTCTTGCTCGTTCCATCATGTATTTCCGAGCCTGCAACCCGGAGTTCAAGGTTTTCACGGCACTCGATTTACGCTGTACCTGTAAAATCCCGATGGGGGAGGCGGGCATTAGTCATTAGTAAGGAGATCCGTGATCGTATCCAGAATCACGCTCTGAATGATGTCAGTCCTAAACATTCTGATCGCTATGATTACCCAACCGAAAAGCGTAAGGCGCGTGAGTGTTGGGAGTCGCAGGTTAACAATCATCAACAGCAGCAAGAAAACAACGTTGTGAATTTGTTCGAACGGAGGTAAGTGTTTGTCAAAATATGAGCTTAATTCAGCGGAAGAGCGATATCAGCCAGGCTCCGGTGATACGGTGCTTGCTAACAAACTGGGCATTATTGATGAGCATGAAATGGAGGCGCTGGAGTCTGGCCTGCTGGTGATGCTGTATGAGAAGCTTTTTATCAGCGCTCAGCCGCCGGCAACGCTGGCTTTTAGCCATATCCGTGGGCATCGCCAATGGCTGGGGAATGTGTACGAATGGGCTGGGAGGCCGCGTAACGCTAATTTGACAAAAGACGGTTTCCAGTTTGCCGCTGCCGACCGAATTCCACTGTTAATCGCTGGCTTTGAGAAACAGTTTTTCTCTCGATCTGGTGAGTTGAAATCTTTACTTCGCCCAGACTTGGTTAGCTATCTAGCTGAATGCCATGTGGAATTTATTCTTATCCATCCTTTTCGGGAGGGGAATGGGCGTTTGTCGCGTTTGCTTTTTGTCGTCTTGGCGGTACAGGCAGGAGCGGGATTACTGGATTACAGCTTATGGGATGAGCACAAAACGTTTTATTTTAAGGCGATTCAGGCGGGTGTATCGGGCAACTATGCACCCATGGTAAGGTTGGTAGGTGATATTTTGCCAGATTAGCGGGCTAGACCGACGGCTTTTGCCTGCGCCTGATAGCGTTTGAGTTGTTGCTCAATTTTTTTTACAGAAACGCCTGTCTCGATAGCGGTTGAGCTGGCAACGGCACGGTAGATTTGAGTTTTAGTAATCTGATCATGTGCTGTTTTTTTTGTCATGCTAAGAGCCTCGTTATTTAAGCTTTGATTCTAGTTCGAATAGGGGCAGCTCGCAAGGCTGTTATCAGTCGGTAATTTCCCAGGGGGGAACTTAGGTTTTTCACGAAATTGGACTGCCCCCCAAAACCGTGGACATATCCTGTCCCCACGATGGGGCCCGTTCAAAGGCCTCGGGACTGACCCCGGCCGCGTAAATCCGGCGCCGCCCCATCCCAGGGCCAAGCAAGATGCGTTTTGGTTCTGAGCCAAGCCTGCGAGAGCAGGTTTTTTTACGCCTGCCGTTTGCCCGTTTCCGGTGTCAAAACTGCGTCACCGCTGAGGCACGATTTTTTCTGGTGAGACACTTTTGCGACACTCGGGTAAAACAGGGGAAATCGAAGCGAGGAAGGGTGGTTGTAATATGATGATTTATAACGTTTTTCTTGGTGGCCCCTGCTGGACTTGAACCAGCGACCAAGCGATTATGAGTCGCCTGCTCTAACCAACTGAGCTAAGGGGCCGAGTGGGCGTTGATTATAGAGTAACTCAGTTGCCAGATCCATAGGGCGGCGGTTTGCTTGGCGGATTTATCGCCAATTACGCGCTATTATTAACCGGCGATGATAGCATGCTGCATTTTCAGGAGTTTTCAAGATGATAGAGGACATTCTTACCCCGGGCCTAAGGGTGGTGTTCTGCGGTATCAACCCCGGGTTTTCCAGCGCCCACATGGGATTTCATTTCGCTAATCCTAATAACCGCTTCTGGAAAGTGATTCATTTGGCCGGGTTTACCGAGCGCCAGCTTAAACCCGAAGAGGAGCGGCAATTACTGGTTACCGGATGCGGCATTACCATGCTATCCGAGCGGCCAACGGTGGAGGCGACGGAGCTTACCCGCGAGGAATACCGCGAAGGCGGCAAGCGGCTGATTGAAAAAATCCAGGAATACCAGCCCACGGCCCTGGCGGTGCTGGGCAAGCAGGCCTATCGGCAGGCGTTCCGGGTGAGCAATGCGATCTGGGGCAAGCAGGAAGTCACCATCGGCAAGACCGAGATTTGGGTGCTGCCCAATCCCAGCGGCCTGAACCGCATGGGGTTCGAGACGCTGATTAAATCCTATCGCGAGCTGGATGCCATTCTGGCGACGCGCGGTCGTTAGCCGCCCGGTTAATCCGGGCGAACAAGATCGATTACGCATAAAAAAAGCCCCGCCGATGAGCGCGGGGCTTTTTAATGCCGTGAAACGCCGCGGCAGGCCTGGCTACGGGCCTGGCGGGGTTTAGTCGTCCAGGAAGCTGCGCAGCACTTCAGAACGGCTGGGATGGCGCAGCTTGCGCAGCGCCTTCGCTTCGATCTGACGGATACGTTCGCGGGTAACGTCAAACTGTTTACCCACTTCTTCCAGCGTATGGTCGGTATTCATATCAATGCCGAAACGCATGCGCAGCACCTTGGCTTCACGGGCGGTCAGGCCGGCCAGTACATCATGGGTGGCCGAGCGCAGGCTTTCCGAAGTGGCGGAATCCAGCGGCAGTTCGAGGGTGGTATCCTCGATAAAATCACCCAAATGCGAATCTTCATCGTCGCCGATCGGCGTTTCCATGGAGATAGGCTCTTTGGCGATTTTCAGCACTTTGCGGATTTTATCTTCCGGCATCAGCATACGTTCCGCCAGTTCTTCAGGGGTGGGCTCGCGGCCCATTTCCTGCAGCATCTGGCGGGAGATGCGATTGAGTTTGTTAATGGTCTCAATCATATGCACCGGTATACGGATAGTGCGCGCCTGGTCGGCGATGGAGCGGGTAATGGCTTGACGAATCCACCAGGTGGCATAGGTCGAGAACTTATAACCGCGGCGGTATTCAAACTTATCTACCGCTTTCATCAAGCCGATATTCCCTTCCTGGATTAAATCCAGGAACTGCAAACCGCGGTTGGTGTACTTCTTGGCAATGGAGATCACCAGGCGCAGGTTCGCTTCCACCATTTCCTTCTTGGCGCGGCGGGCTTTCGCTTCGCCAATGGACATGCGGCGGTTGATATCCTTCACCTGCTCGATGGTCAGGCCGGTTTCTTCTTCGATCTGACGCAGTTTTTGCAGGTTGCGATGGACGTCGTCGTCCACTTCGCGCAGTTTTTCCGACCACGGCTTGTTCATCGCCAGCGCGGCTTTGAACCAGGCTTCGCTGGTTTCGTTGCCGGCAAACAGCGTGACGAAGTTTTTCTTCGGCATTTTGCTGACTTCGACGCACAGCTTCATGATCAGGCGTTCTTGCGTGCGCACGCGATCCATCATGGAGCGCATGTTGCTGACCAGATAATCAAACTGTTTCGGCACCAGCCGGAACTGTTTGAACACTTCTGACAGTTTCAGAATTTCATCAGCCGATTTGGCATGACTGCGGCCGTTGGCTTTAATCACGTTGCGGGTGGCTTCGTACTGATCGCGCAGGTCGACGAATTTCTGGCGCGCCAGTTCGGGATCGATACTGTTATCGTCCTCGGCGTCGTCGTCTTCTTCCTCTTCGTCTTCGTCGTTATCAGCCAGCTCCGCCGTAGTTAACTCCGAGCCGATATGGGTCGCGGTAGGCGCCATTTCTTCTTCGGCGTTCGGATCGACAAAACCGGTGATCAGGTCGGACAGGCGCGCTTCGCCCGCTTCCACCCGGTCATATTGTTCCAAAAGATAGGTAATTGCCTCAGGGTACTCGGCAACCGAGCACTGCACCTGATTAATCCCGTCCTCGATACGCTTGGCGATATCGATTTCACCTTCACGGGTCAGCAATTCAACCGTACCCATTTCGCGCATATACATGCGCACCGGATCGGTGGTGCGTCCGATTTCGGACTCCACGCTGGATAAGACCTGCGCGGCGGCCTCGGCGGCATCCTCGTCGGTGTCGGAGGTGTTTTCGGCCAATAGCAGATCGTCGGCATCCGGTGCTTCTTCCATCACCTGGATGCCCATGTCGTTAATCATCTGGATGATGTCTTCGATCTGGTCGGAGTCGACGATATCCTCCGGCAGATGGTCATTGACCTCGGCAAAGGTCAAATAGCCTTGCTCCTTACCACGAGTGACAAGTAGCTTGAGCTGTGACTGCGGGTTTTGCTCCATAAGACGGTATCCACACTTCAGAGTATAATTCGGTGTTGGTCGGTGAAATTTCATCACCAACAAGAGATCAGGCCTTTGTTTAACGCCGCAGCCCAGTACGGCATCGCACAGGGCATTGCCCTGCCATTTATAGGCAATTAAGCCTCGTCATTCATTTTTTTCTGGCCAAAGCCATGTTCAAAGACCAAAGCTCTTTTCGTTCTTCGGCCGTCAATCCGTGAGTTCTGTCGCGTGCTATCAGCTCTTCCTGACGCTGTTCCAGTATTGAATCATAGAGACTGGCCAGGGTATCGACAAATGTCGCTTCGATCATATCTTCTATGATCATATGGTTCCAAACGGCCAGGGTTTCAAGCTGCGGGCTGGATTTATTATCCCGGTAATGCTCAAGCAACTGACCCGTGGTCAAGCCCGGCTGCGCCTGGCATGTCTGCACTAATTCGATAAACAGGGGCACGCCCGGTTGCTGGGCCTGCTCTAAACCTTGCACTGATGGTATAAGCGCGCTTAAGCGCGGGTTTTGCACCAGCAACCCTATAAGTATACGCATGGTTGTGCGTTTTATCCGGGGCTGCGGCGAAATATTTGTATTGCCGGCCTGCTTGGGCAGCAGCTTTTCCAGCTGATTATCGTCCAAAATGCCCAATTTATTACCCAACTGCTGGCGTAAATACATCCTCAACGTTTCGCCCGGCACCTGGCCGATAAGCGGCAGCGCCAGCGTACTGAGTTTGGCGCGCCCGTCCGGGCTGCTTAAATCCACCTGCGGCATCAGCGTCTCGAATAAAAACACCGACAGCGGCTGCGCCTGTTCCATACGCTGTTCAAACGCCTCTTTGCCAATCTGGCGCACCAGGGTATCGGGGTCTTCCCCGTCCGGCAGAAACATAAAGCGCAGCTGGCGCCCGTCGTTCAGGTAGGGCAGGGCGGTTTCCAGCGCCCGCCAGGCGGCTTCACGGCCAGCGCGGTCACCGTCGTAGCAGCAAATGACCTGGTCGGTGGCGCGGTACAGCAACTGAATATGTTCGGCGGTGGTGGCGGTGCCAAGGGATGCCACCGCATAATCGATGCCGAACTGCGCCAGCGCCACTACGTCCATATACCCTTCGACCACCAGCAGGCGCGATAATTCCGGGTGTTTCCGCTGTGCCTCATAAAGCCCGTACAGCTGGCGGCCTTTATGGAATATCTCGGTTTCCGGCGAGTTCAGGTACTTCGGCTGCCCGTCGCCCAGGATGCGCCCGCCAAACGCGATCACCCGGCCGCGCCGGTCGCGAATCGGGAACATCACCCGCTCGCGGAAGCGATCGTAGACCCGGCCCTGATCGTTAGTCACCAGCATTCCGGCATCGTTCAATGCGGTGCGATCGTCTGGCGACCGGCCGAAACGCTTTAACACGGTGTCCCAGCCGGCGGGCGCGTAGCCAATGGAGAAATGGCTGATGATCTCGGCGCTCAATCCCCGCTTGGTCAGGTAGGCATGCGCTGGCGCCGCCGTGTTTTGTTGCAACGCCTGTGAATAATAATCACTGAGCTTTTCCATTACCTGATACAGGCCCTGGCGCTGATGGCGTTCCTGCTGGTTTGGCCCGGCGCCCGCTTCGGACGGCACTTCCAGACCGTGCATGGTAGCCAGTTCTTCGATGGACTCGACAAATTCGAGCCGGTCGTAATTCATCAGGAAATCAATGGCGTTACCGTGCGCGCCGCACCCAAAACAATGATAGAACTGTTTTTCGCCATTAACGGTAAACGACGGGGTTTTTTCATGGTGAAACGGACAACAAGCGTGATAATTCTTGCCTTGTTTTTTCAGCTTCACCCGGGCATCGATGAGATCGATGATGTCGGTGCGAGCCAGCAAGTCGTTGATAAATACGCGTGGGATTCGTCCAGCCATAAGCCCTGATTGGTTAGCCTATAAACGAGAACAAGCCGCGCAATCCTTCCGGATCGCACGGCCTTCGTATGCAACTACTGAGTCTGCGGATTAATCACGCGGTTGGGGCTTTCACCCCGAAAAATTAATACAGACGAGTGCGGCGTGCGTTTTCGCGAGCCAATTTTTTTGCATGACGTTTTACTGCGGATGCTTTGGCGCGTTTACGTTCGGTAGTCGGTTTTTCATAGAACTCACGACGACGAACTTCGGCCAGGACACCTGCTTTTTCGCATGAACGTTTGAAGCGACGCAGTGCTACGTCGAAGGGCTCGTTTTCACGTACTTTAATTACCGGCATGTAACTCTCACCTCGATAGAATTCGGATTTTGCTGCTGACCTTGTGCCAGCCGTTTCAAAATGGTGCGGAATTTTACTTCAACCGCGACTGCTTTGTAAAGCGCCGCGGACAATGATCTTGCAAGCGCTGCGGCTATTGACCGCGCAATTTAACATTTCTGGGACTGATTATAGCGCAAATCGGCCAAATTTGCCGCACTCGATTGGCCTGCTCGATTAAAAAAGGCAAAATCAAGCGGTCTGGCCTTTCGATCCCGATGCCGATCCGCGATCGTTACCGCGATCCGGGATCGTATTCCCGCTCAAGGGAAGCGCGAGGGCAATACTTGTATCACGGTGTGAACGATAAAGACACTGAATTTACGCTGGCGGATTGCGCGCCTGGCGCCCACGGTGCGTGATTATGCTAGACTATGCGCCGCACTAAGCGGAGTTGGGTGGAATCGGTAAAAAATTATGCGTGTATTGGGTATTGAGACGTCCTGTGACGAAACCGGCGTGGCGATTTACGATCGGCAGGCGGGATTGCTGGCCAACCAGCTCTATAGCCAGGTGAAGCTGCATGCCGACTATGGCGGCGTGGTGCCGGAACTGGCCTCAAGGGATCATGTGCGCAAAACGGTGCCGCTGATCCAGGCCGCGCTGCGGGAAGCCGGGCTGGGCGCGGGGGATATCGACGGGGTGGCCTACACCGCCGGTCCGGGACTGGTGGGCGCCCTGATGGTCGGCGCCACCGTGGGGCGCGCCCTGGCATATGCGTGGCAAAAACCGGCCATGGCGGTACATCATATGGAAGGTCATCTGCTGGCGCCGATGCTGGAACGGGACCCGCCGGCGTTTCCTTTCGCCGCATTGCTGGTATCGGGCGGCCATACCCAACTCATCGCCGTGCAGGGAATCGGGCAATATGAATTGCTGGGCGAATCCATCGACGACGCGGCCGGCGAGGCGTTTGATAAAACCGCCAAATTGCTGGGGCTCGATTATCCCGGCGGCCCGATGCTGTCGCAAATGGCGCGGCGCGGCGCGGCCGGCCGTTTTACCTTTCCGCGCCCGATGACCGACCGGCCGGGGCTGGATTTCAGTTTTTCCGGTTTGAAGACCTTTGCCGCCAATACCATCCGCGCCAACGAGCAGGACGAGCAGACCCGCGCGGACGTGGCCCGGGCGTTTGAGGACGCCGTGGTGGACACGCTATTGATCAAATGCCGGCGCGCCTTGGATCAAACCGGGCTGCAACGGCTGGTGATTGCCGGCGGCGTCAGCGCCAACCGCACGCTGCGCGAACGCCTGGGTGAAATGATGCAAAAGCGCGGCGGCAAGGTGTTTTATGCCCGGCCGGAGTTTTGCACCGATAACGGCGCGATGATTGCTTATGCGGGGATGATGCGTTTGCAGGCAGGCACGCTGGGCGATTTGGCGATAACCGTGCGTCCGCGCTGGCCCCTGTCCGAACTGCCTGCGGTGTGACGCGCTGCGCGGTCCCTAATACGGGCAGGAAGGGTTATTTCCCGTTCTCCTGCCCGTCTTCGTGCCGATCGATATCCCGGTCTTTTTTACGTTTACGCCAGATGCGGCTCTCCTGGCCGCGCCAAAGCCGCTGGATATTGTCGTGATGGCGCAGCAGCACCAGGCATGACAGCATCGATACCGGAAAAGTGAACTGCGGTTTAAACCACCAGACGTAAAACGGCGCGATCAGCGCGCTGATAATGGCGCCCAGGGAAGAATAGCCGCTCAGCAGCACCGTCAGCAGCCAGGTGCCGGCCATCAGGCCGGTAAGATCCCAGCCGATGGGAGCGATGGCGCCAAACGCGGTGGCGACGCCCTTGCCGCCCTGGAAATGGAAGAACACCGGATAAATATGTCCGATGCAGGCGGCAATGGCGATCAGCCCCAGATAAAAAGGCGGAATCCCGAGCCGGTAACCCAGCCACACCGGCAGCATCCCTTTCAGAACGTCAAACACCATCACGCCGGCCGCAGCGGCCTTGCCGCCAAGACGCAGCACGTTGGTGGCGCCTGGGTTGCCTGAACCATGGGTTCTGGGGTCCGGCAGGCGGGCCAGTTTGCAAATCAGAATCGCGCTGGAAACCGAGCCGCAAAGGTAGGCGAAGATTATCATGCCAATCGCAATAGCATTCATAACCAAGTTCCGTCCCGTAATCATCGTTTTATTTGTCTAACTGTGGATAATACGCATATTCCATTGGAAGTGGTATCCGACAACCACAAAAACCGAGTATCGCGCATGGACATTGTATTTATAGAAGAGCTGACGGTAATGACGGTCATCGGCGTATATGACTGGGAACAAAACCGCCAGCAAAAGCTGGTGTTCGATATCGAAATGGGGTGGGACAACCGGCCGGCGGCGCGCAGCGATGATGTGGCGGACTGCCTGAGCTACGCCGATGTCAGCGAAATCGTGCTCTCTTTCGTGTCGTCCAACCGGTTTGCCCTGGTGGAACGGGTAGCGGAGGAGGTGGCCGATTTGCTGATGGCGCGTTTTGCCTTGCCCTGGGTGCGTATCAAGCTGAGCAAACCCGGCGCGGTGCCCCAGGCAAAAAGCGTTGGGGTGATTATCGAGCGTGATAACCGAAAAGTCTGAAAGTTTATGACTCTTAATCTAAAATTCATGCAGCCGAAACCTTTTTACCGTATGTTTGTCTCATTTTCCGTACTGTTTTAGCGGCTGGGTTGGTATTACTGAACCGCCGCTTTTTTGTTGTCGGTTGATTGAGGGGAACGTGTTGTATGGCAGACCTGCATGATTTGTTCATCGCATTTATTCTTGGGGTGGTTGAAGGGTTAACGGAATTTTTGCCGGTCTCCTCGACGGGACACATGATTTTAGTCGGCACCCTGCTGGGCTTCACCGACGATAAAGCGAAAACCTTTGAAGTTATTATCCAGTTGGGTTCGATCCTGGCGGTGGTGGTGATGTTCTGGCGCCGGCTGTTTGGCCTGATCGGCATCCATTTCGGCGAGGTCAAACATGAAGGCATCGGCACCGGGCGCCTGCGGTTAGGGCATATCCTGCTGGGGATGATCCCGGCGGTGGTTATGGGGCTGGTGTTTCATGAGCAAATCAAAGGATTGTTTGAAGCCAAATATGTCGTCTACGCGCTGGTGGTGGGCGGGGTTTTGCTGCTGGCCGGCGAATGGCTGAAGCCTAAAGTTCCGCGGGCGGCGGGGATCGATGATATCACCTATCTGCAAGCCTTCCTGATCGGCTGTTTTCAGTGTCTGGCGCTGTGGCCGGGTTTTTCCCGCTCCGGGGCCACGATCAGCGGCGGGATACTGGTGGGTGTCAGCCGTTATGCGGCGTCGGAGTTTTCTTTTATCCTGGCGGTGCCCATGATGCTGGGCGCTACGGTACTGGATCTATATAAAAGCCTGCCGTTTCTGTCCTGGCACGATTTCCCGATGTTCGCGGTGGGTTTTGTCACCGCGTTTGTCGTGGCGCTGATCGCCATCAAGCTGTTCCTGCAAATCATCAAACGCATTTCGTTTGTGCCCTTTGCCATCTATCGCTTTATTTTGGCGGCGGTGGTGTACTGGGTCATGCTGTAGGGCTCCAGGGAATAAAAAAAACGTCGCGACCGGTTAAGGGTTGCGACGTTTTTTTATGGGGCAAGCGGGACGCGATCGCGCCGTATCAGTCTTCTATAACCTCGGCCCGCGACCGTTCCTGCTGGCTTTTCCATTCCGTCAGGGCGCCCTGGCGGCGGCGGCGGATTTCGTCGCCAATCTCCGCGCCGCTAAAACCGGCTTCGATCACTTCGCGGTTGGTGATGGTTCCCGCCACGCGGAACGCTTCGCGCAGGTAGTCCCCCTGCGGGTAGGGGTTATTCTCGAACCCGGTGCGGCCGCGGGCGTCGGCTTCGCTGCACATAATCATTTGCTCCAGGCGTTCCGGCTTGCGCCAGGCGTCGATTACCCCGAACAGTTTCATCAGGGTTTTTGGCGTCAGGCGATCCACCGTGTGGATCAAATCGTGGTATTCGGCGACGATTTTTGCCAAATCCCGCACCTGATTTGGCACCCGCAGGCGGTCGCACAACGCCTGCACCAGCTTGACCCCCGCCGGACCGTGGCCGTGATGATGTGGCCATTGATCGCGCGGCGTCAGGCCTTTGCCCAGGTCGTGGCAGAGGGTGGCAAAACGTACGGCGATATCGGGCGTAAGCTGCGCCACCACCGACACCGTCATTAACGTATGAATGCCTGTATCGATTTCCGGGTGCCATTTCGCCGGCGCGGGCACGCCGAACAGCTGGTCGATTTCCGGGAACAGCGCCGCCAGGGCGCCGCAATCGCGCAGTACCTGAAAATAAACCTGGGGGTTGAGGGTGGCCAGCGCTTTTTCGGTTTCCTTCCAGACCCGTTCCGGCGAAATAAGCGGCAGTTCGCCGCTGTCCGTCATCTGCCGCATCAGCGCCATGGTTTCCGGTGCGATACGGAAGTTAAGATGGGCGAAGCGCGCGGCGAAGCGCGCCACGCGCAGCACGCGCAGGGGATCTTCGCCAAAAGCGTCCGAGACATGGCGCAACGTGCGCCGCTCAATATCTTCGCGGCCGTGATAAGGGTCGATCAGTTCGCCGTTCTCATCCTGGGCAATGGCATTGAGGGTCAAATCCCGGCGCAGCAAATCCTGCTCCAGCGTGACATCGGGAGCGGCGTAGCAGGTAAAACCGGCATAACCCCGGCCGGATTTACGCTCGGTGCGCGCCAGCGCATACTCCTCGCGCGATCGCGGGTGCAGGAATACCGGGAAATCCTTGCCCACCTGCTGATAGCCTTCGGCCAAAAGTTCGTCAGGGGTGGCGCCCACGATCACCCAGTCTTTTTCATGCACCGGCAAATGTAATAACCTGTCGCGCACCGCGCCGCCGACCAGATACTTTCTCACTATGAACTCCCGTTTATGTCGGTTTCGCCATCATCTATTAAGTGTAGTCGCATCCGCAATGCCGTTTTTCCACATTACGCGCGGTCAACACGAAACGTCCGGCTGGCCGGCCCTAGTTCATCCAGCGATTATCTTTTTTGCGGCGCGGGACCACGTGGGGCAGCAGTAACCCGAGGATCAGGCCGACGCCGGCAACCCCGCCGCCATACAGGAACCATTGCATAATAATGGCGCGCTGTTTGTCATCAAGCTGTACCGCTACGGCGTCCACTTTTTTCTTGGCCACTACGAGTTGATCTTTCAGGCTTTGATTTTCGTCACGCAGACCCTGGATGGTAGCGTCGCTTTCGGTAACTTTTTTTTGCATTTCCGCCGTACGCTGGTTCCAACTGGCGTCAATGGTATCGAGTTTCTGGGTCAGGGTTTGCACCTGCTGCTCCAGTGCGGGAACTTTTACCCGCAGGCTGGGCTGGTCGCTCAGTTGATCGAGCGGTATCCAGGCGGTGCGCCCTTTGGAATCGCGGACCTGGCCGTAGCTGTTTGCTTCGCTGACGCCGAGCAGTTCGACTTCTTCCCCTGAATTGAGCGTGCCGACAATGCGGTATTGATTGCCCGGCCCGCTGTGGATATAGGTAATCAGCTCATCGGAGATGTAGCGCTTCTCATCGGCGGCATGAGTGCTAGCGGCGAAGCTTAGACTCAATAACGCGAAGCAAATATGGCGTAATTTGTGCATAGTTCCGTCGTTTTTAATCAAAGGTGGGACGATAGTAGAGGGATCAGTTTGACGACGCAATGCTTAAACAGAAATGGGAACTATCTTACTATCAGGCGGCGCAGGGCGTCTGTTGCCGGGCCGCTGGCAATTAAGCCGGGGCCAAACCCGCTTGCGAACCGATCTTGAGCGATAAATTTGCGGCTCATGCCAATAAATTGGGTTGTAAGAGATAAAAAAGGCAGTATGGCCGTTTGGCTTGATGTATTTTTTGACATAAATTGGCATTTAAATTATTAACTGACTTGTCCCTATGAGGCATTAAGGTGATGATTATCTTATCAGATAGGATGCCAATGCTGGTTTATCGTCTTGCCCGGCGTAACGGCCGGGCGCCGAATCCCGCTTTCTCGTACAGCAACTACACGTACAGCAACTAATAGGTGTGGCCGAAGCTATGAGTGAAGAAATAGAATTAAAATTTATCGTCCATCCGGATGCGGTATCGTCGCTGGGGGAACGGGTTTCCGCCACCGGCGGCGTCCATTCGCCTGCGCAACACCTGGTTAATATTTATTTTGACACCGCCGGGCTTGATTTGCGCCGTCACGGCGTGGGTCTGCGCGTGAGGGGCAATAACGGTGGCTATGAGATGACGGCCAAAACCGCCGGCAAAGTCGTCGCCGGCCTGCATCAGCATCCGGAATATAATATTCCTTTGCCCGGCCCGGAGCTGGATATCGCGCTGCTGCCGGCGGAGGTTTGGCCGGAGGGCGTGTCCGCCGCTGCCTTGCAATCGCGCCTGGAACCGCTGTTTCGCACCGACTATCAGCGCGAAAAGTGGGTGGTCACTTATGGCGACAGCGAGATTGAAGTAGCGTTTGACCGCGGAGAAGTGGTGGCCGGCGATGAACGGGAGGCCATTTGCGAGCTGGAAATGGAATTGCTGCGCGGTAGTATTACCGATCTGCTGTCGTTCGCCCGGTCGCTCACCACCGACGGCGGTCTGCGACCGGGCAGTCTGAGCAAAGCCGCGCGCGGCTACCATTTGGCCGCGGGCAATCCGCCCCGGGAAATCCGCGCCTTGCCGCTGCTGCGTCCCGCGCCCAAGGCCACCGTGGAGCAAGGATTGAGCGAGGCGCTGTCGCTGGCATTATCGCACTGGCAGTATCATGAGGAACTGTGGCTGGCGGGCGTGCCTCTGGCCCGTGAAAGCATCCTCACCGCCATCACCCTGATCCGTGAAACCTTCGTGGTGATGGGCAATATGATCCCGCGCAAGGCCACCACCGTGCTGCGCGCCCAATTGGCGGAGGTCAGCGAACGTTTAGCGCTGCCGGACGGCGATCCCCGCATCCTGTGCTACGAGGCGGTTTATTTGCAATGTAAGTTGGCGCTCACCACATGGCTGATCCTCGCCGGCTGGCAAAGCAGCGTTACCGATGCCGCCCGCAAAAAATTGGACGGTTCCTTTAAACGCTTCGCCGATGTCATGTTGTCGCGCTGCGCCGCGGAACTGAAGGTCGCGTTCGGCCGGGCGCTTTCCCCCGAGGAATATCACCAGCAATTGCCGCGCCTGGAACGGCGGATCATGGCTTTTCACCTGCTCTCCGGCTCTTATCCCGCGAATAAGGTGTTGTCCTATATCCTGCATTGGCAAGGACTGCAGCAGGCCATTGTCCTGCCCGGCACCAACGACCTGGAGTTTATGCGCCGCCAGGCGGTGACGCAGGCGGGTTTTTGGCGCAGCGTCAATAATCGTTAGGCCATAGCCCGGGCGCGGCCCGCCATCAGGAGTTTGAACATGAAGCTGCCTTTACCGCCCCCGTTAAGCCGGCAGGCGCAGGAGATATCCGCCAGGCTGGCCGCGTCCGCGCGGGTGGATGACGCCATGGCCGTGCCGCTGGCCTTGAGCGATTTTATCAGCGAAACGCTGATTGCCCGGCCGGACTGGCTGGACGAGCTGCGCCAGCACCCGCCGGCCGCCGGTGAATGGCGCGGTTATGGTGACAGTTTGCGGGAGCAACTGGCGCAGGTGCGGGATGAAGCGGACCTGATGCGCGAGCTGCGGCTGTTCCGCCGCCGCGTCCTGGTGCGGATCGGCTGGGCGCAGGCGCTGGACCTGTGCGCCACCACCGAGATCCTGACCCAGCTCAGCCAACTGGCCGAAACCCTGATTATCGCCGCCCGCGACTGGCTTTACCGGGCCTGCTGCCTTGAATGGGGGACGCCGGGCGACGCGCAGGGGGCCGGGCAGCCGCTGCTGGTGCTGGGCATGGGCAAGCTGGGCGGCGGCGAACTTAATTTTTCTTCCGATATCGATTTGATTTTTGCCTATCCCGAGAACGGCCATACCCGGGGCGGGCGGCGCGAAATGGATAATGCGCTGTTTTTTACGCGCCTGGGGCAGCGGTTGATCAAAGTCCTGGACCAGCCCACCGCCGAAGGGTTTGTGTATCGCGTGGATATGCGTCTGCGCCCGTTTGGCGACAGCGGGCCGCTGGTGCTGAGTTTCGCCGCGCTGGAGGACTATTACCAGGAGCAGGGCCGCGACTGGGAGCGTTACGCCATGATTAAAGCCCGGCTGATGGGCGATGGCAACGATGGGTACAGCCGCGAACTGCACGGCATGCTGCGGCCCTTTGTGTTCCGCCGTTATATCGATTTCAGCGTTATCCAGTCCCTGCGCAATATGAAAATCATGATTGCCCGCGAAGTCCGGCGGCGGGGATTAAAGGACAATATCAAGCTGGGCGCCGGCGGTATCCGCGAAATCGAATTTATCACCCAGGTATTCCAACTGATCCGCGGCGGGCGTGAACCCCGCTTGCAGCAACATTCCCTGCAGCCCACCCTGTTGGCGATCGGCGAGCTGGGCTTGCTCACCCCCGATCAGACGGAGCGGTTAAGCCGGGCCTACCTTTATCTGCGCCGGCTGGAAAACCTGCTCCAGGCCATCAATGATGAGCAAACCCAGACCCTGCCCGCCGATGCGCTGAACCAGGCCCGCCTGGCCTACGGCATGGGCGTGGTCGATTGGCCGGCGTTGGGCCTGGAGCTGGATCGGCATATGCGCGGGGTGCGGGACATCTTTAATGAGCTGATCGGCGATGACGCGCCCGATCCGGCCGATCCTGCGGATTATGGGCGCTGCGGCGCAATGTGGTTTGATGCGCCGCAGCAGGATGCCGGACGGCCGGAACCTCAGTCGCCGTCGGACGACGCCGACGGCCGCGGGCAATTGCCGGCCCTGCTCGGCGAGTTCCGGCGCGATGTGGCCAAACGGACCATCGGGCCGCGCGGGCGCGAGGTGCTGGATCAGCTTATGCCCCGGCTACTGGCGCAAATTTGTATACAGCCCGCGCCGGATGCCGCCTTCGGCCGGGTGGCGCCGATGTTGCTGAATATCGTTTCCCGCACCACCTATCTCGAACTGCTGGTGGAATATCCCGGCGCATTGACCCATGTGGTCCGCCTGTGTTCCGCCTCGGCGATGATCGCCACCCAGCTGGCCCGACATCCGCTGCTGCTCGATGAATTGCTCGACCCGGCGACGCTCTACCATCCGCTGGAGCCGCAGGCGTACGGCGACGAATTGCGCCAATATTTAATGCGGGTGCCGGAAGAAGACGAAGAACAGCAGCTCGACGCCATGCGGCAATTCAAGCAGGCGCAGCATCTGCGTATCGCCGCCAGCGATATTACCGGCGTGCTGCCGGTGATGCGGGTCAGCGATCATTTAACCTATCTGGCGGAAGCCATGATCGCCGCCGTGCTCCAGCAGGCCTGGAAGACCATGGTGGCGCGCTACGGCCGGCCGTCCCATCTCGATGAACAAGGCGGGCAGGGGTTTGCGGTCATTGGCTACGGTAAGCTGGGCGGCTGGGAGCTGGGCTACGGCTCCGATCTGGACGTGGTGTTTTTGCATGATTGTCCGGCCGAGGTTATGACCGACGGCGAGCGCTGCATCGACGGCCGTCAATTCTACCTGCGCCTGGCGCAGCGGATCATGCATTTGTTCAGCACCCGCACGCCGTCGGGCATTTTATATGAAGTGGACCCGCGGCTGCGGCCTTCCGGCGCCGCCGGCATGCTGGTCAGCACGCTAGGGGCATTTGAAGAGTATCAGCAGCAGGAAGCCTGGACCTGGGAGCACCAGGCCCTGGTCCGCGCGCGGATGGTGTATGGCGACGAGGCGCTGCGCTCCCGCTTTGTGGCGATCCGCCGCGCCGTATTGTGCCGCGAGCGCGACGGCGAGGCTTTGCGCGCCGAGGTTAGCGGCATGCGCGCGAAAATGCGCCAGCATCTGGCCGGTAAAAGCGGCGGCATGTTCGATATCAAGGCGGACGAGGGCGGCATTACGGATATCGAGTTTATGGCGCAATATCTGGTGTTGCGCCACGCCGCCGCGATCCCCGAACTGACGCGCTGGTCCGACAATGTGCGCATTTTTGAGCTGATGGCCCGTAACGGCATTATCAGCGATGGGGAAGCGTCATCCCTGACCCAGGCGTATATCGCCCTGCGCGACGAGATCCATCATTTAACCCTGCAGGACCTGCCTAGCCGCGTGGAAAATCATCGGTTCCGGGCCGAGCGGGAGCTGATTACCGGTTACTGGCATAAGTGGCTGGAGTGAGATCCCCACGGCATGAAAAAGCGCGATTCTGCCGCCGTGAGCGAGAGAAATCACGCGGGCTATGCTACTATCTCGCGCAATAAAAAGGTTGAGTCTGGAGTAAGTGGATGAAAGTTACGTTGCCTGATTTTCGCCGGGCGGGCGTGCTGGTTGTGGGTGATGTCATGTTGGATCGTTACTGGTACGGTCCGACCAGCCGTATCTCACCCGAAGCGCCGGTGCCGGTGGTCAAAGTCGATACCATCGAGGAGCGTCCCGGGGGCGCGGCCAACGTGGCCATGAATATCGCCGCGCTGGGCGCCGCTTCGCGCCTGGTGGGCCTGACCGGCATCGATGACGCCGCCCGCGCCCTTGGCGCGCGTTTAAACGAGGTCAGCGTCACCTGCGACTTCGTGGCGGTGGCCACTCATCCGACGATTACCAAACTGCGGGTGCTGTCGCGCAACCAGCAGCTGATTCGCCTGGATTTCGAGCAGGGGTTTGCCGACGTGGACCCGGCTCCGATGCAGGAGCGGATTAAACAGGCGTTGCCGGCCGCCGGCGCCATGGTGCTGTCGGACTATGGCAAAGGGGCGCTGGACCGGGTGCAGGAGATGATCCAACTGGCGCGCGCCGCCGGGGTGCCGGTGCTGGTCGATCCCAAGGGCACTGATTTCGCCCGCTACCGCGGCGCCACGCTGCTTACGCCCAATCTTTCCGAGTTCGAAGCGGTCGCCGGGCGTTGTCGCGACGAAGCGGATCTGATTAGCCGCGGCATGCGGATGATCGCCGATTTTGCTTTGTCGGCATTATTGATTACGCGCTCCGAACAGGGCATGACGCTGCTGCAGCCCGGCCAGGAGCCGCTGAATCTGCCGACCCAGGCGCAGGAAGTGTATGATGTCACCGGCGCCGGCGATACGGTGATCGGCGTGCTGGCGGCGGCGCTGGCGGCCGGACGGCCGTTGGAAGAGTGCTGTTTCCTGGCCAATGCCGCCGCGGGCGTGGTGGTCGGCAAGCTGGGCACCTCCACCGTTAGCCCCATTGAGCTGGAAAATGCGATCCAGGGCCGCGGCGATGCCGGGTTCGGCGTCATGACCGAGGCCGAATTGCAGCAGGCGGTGGCGCAGGCCCGGCAGCGCGGCGAAAAGGTGGTTATGACCAACGGTATTTTCGATATCCTGCACGCCGGCCATGTGTCTTATCTGGCCAATGCCCGGCGGCTCGGCGACCGGCTGATCGTGGCGGTGAACAGCGATGATTCGACGCGGAGGCTGAAAGGCGAGTCCCGCCCGGTGAATCCGCTGGCGCAGCGCATGATCGTGCTGGGCGCGCTGCAGGCGGTGGATTGGGTGGTGGCCTTTGACGAGGATACCCCGCAGCGGCTGATTGGCGAGATACTGCCCGATTTGCTGGTGAAGGGCGGCGATTACCGGCCCGAACAGATTGCCGGCAGCCAGGAAGTATGGGCCAACGGCGGCGACGTCAAGGTGCTGAATTTTGAAGACGGCTGCTCCACCACCAATATCATCAACGCCATTAAAAGCGGCAGGCGCGGTTGATTCGCCGCGCACAAGCCGGCCGGGTTGGTGCTCTAGGCTCCGCCCGGAGGCTTGACGGTACGATGGGCGGCGGCGCCTATATCGTGGCGGCCGCGTCCGGTTAGAGGTCCTTGCCGGTTTGTTTGATGCCGTTCACCGTGGCATCCACCGACGCTTCGGCGTTGGTTTCATCAGCGGCCGGAGTCGCGGGGGCGGCGGTTGCGGCGCCCGCCGGAGTCGTTGGGGCAGGCGCAGCGTTGCCCGGCATGGTTTCCAGCGCGTTGATCCGCAGTTCCAGCTGGCTTAATTTTTCACGCGTGCGCAGCAATACCTGCGTCTGTACATCAAATTCCTCGCGGCTGACCAAATCCATACGGCTAAATTGGCTTTGCAATATTTGGCGGATTTTTTTATCCATATCATCTCCCAGATCGCGGATGCCCTTGGGCAAGGATTCATGGATCTGACGGGCGAGCTGTTCGATTTTTTTAGTGTCAATCATCATGGTTCCCTAACGGGTTAGTTTTGGTTAAGTGTAATGCCAGATCGGTAGATTAGAAACTAAAAGAACAAGCCAGAAATTATACGTTTGCTAATTGCCCTGATTATCCAATGGCGTTATAGTTATGGCGTTTATTCTCAGGGCGGGGTGTAACTCCCCACCGGCGGTAAACCTGTGTAATTATTGCTTAATGTGATTATCGCACAGGAAGCCCGCGAGCGCTCGGATTGCACCACAATCCGAGGTCAGCAGATCCGGTGTAATTCCGGGGCCGACGGTTATAGTCCGGATGGGAGAGAGTAGCGGTTTACAATGAGTCAAATTACCAACTCATTCTCGTTATCTTTTCAGCCTGTATAAGGCTCACTCCTAAGTCTGCCCTGGTTCTGGTAATCCATATACTTTATGAGGTTTTACTTACCATGAATCAGACGCTTCTTTCCGAATTCGGTACGCCGACAGAACGCGTGGAAAACGCGCTCGATGCATTGCGCCATGGCCGCGGTGTGTTGGTGCTGGATAATGAAGATCGTGAAAACGAAGGCGATATGATTTTCGCCGCCGAAAATATGACCGTTGAGCAGATGGCGCTGGCCATTCGTCACGGCAGCGGCATTGTATGCCTGTGCCTGACCGAGGAACGTCGCCAGCAGTTGGATTTGCCGATGATGGTGGAGCGCAACTCCAGTCATTATCAGACGGCGTTCACCGTGACCATCGAAGCGGCCGAGGGCGTGACCACCGGCGTTTCCGCCGCCGATCGCCTGACCACTATCCGTACCGCCATCAAGGATAACGCCAAGCCGAGCGATCTTAATCGTCCGGGCCACGTTTTTCCGCTGCGCGCGCAGCCGGGCGGGGTGTTGACCCGCGGTGGCCATACGGAAGCCAGTATTGATTTGGTGACATTGGCCGGGCTTAAGCCGATGGGCGTGTTGTGTGAAGTGACCAATGAAGACGGCAGCATGGCTCATGCGCCGGAGATTGTGGCTTTCGGCCGGGAGCATGGGATGCCGGTGGTGACGATTGAGGATTTGGTGCAGTATCGCCGGTCGTTGACCCGACAGGCGAGCTGAGGGCACTCACTTTTTCCCTTCAACACGGTTCGCTGCGGGTCCGGTGGCGGCGGGCCTACCATGCCATGAGGCGCTCTGGCGGCCAGGAAAACCATGGCCGCTTCGGCCTCGCTGGCATGGCCTCCCTTCAACACGATATTCTGTCGGTCCGCCGTTGGCTGGGCTCGCTGTTAATCCCCGGCTGGGCGTTTTTTGGCCAAGAGCGTGGCGAAGCGCAGTTTGATGCGGTTGCCGTCGGCGTCGGTTTTATGTAATTGCCCCATGTCTTCGTTGTATTTGATGATTTCCCAGTCGCGATAATAATTTTTCAGCTCGCCGGTGCCAAAGGTGAACGGGAAGGGCAGCGGGCAGGGGTAATCGTCGGTGGACATGGCGGCGACGATCAGGTTAAGTCCGCCGTCGTTGGTGCTTTGCTGGATATTGCCAATGACCCGCTCGATTTTGTCGGCCTGTAAAAACATCATCACCACCGTGGAGAGGATAAAATCATAGCGTCCGTCGATGAGCTGTTCGTTGATATCATAGATGCCGGTGCGGATATTGTGCAGTTGTTCCGTGGCGATAATGCCGTTGAGGGTGTCGATGCCCAGCGGGTTTTTATCGTAGGCGGTGACGTCGAAGCCCAGTAAATTAAGGTATAAGGCATTGCGTCCGGAGCCGCAGCCCAGGTCCAGGGCTTTGCCCGGCGGCAGATATTTGGCCGCTTCAATGACTTCGGAGTGCGTGCGGGTCAGATCGTGTTTTAAATGATAGAAGTCTTCCGGCAGGCAATAAAACGCCAGTTGGCATTCCATGTCCGGCGAAAAACCGGCAATGCGGTGCCATTGCTGCGGTTGCACCAGCGGCGGCGGGTTCTCCGGGGTGAATACCGCGGTTTCAAGGATTTCATCGTCGTCAGTTAAAAAGGCGAAGGTCAGCGTGCCTTGCAATACCTTGAGTTTGGCCCAGGCGCCCTCTTTGGTATTGTGCCGTTGTTGGAATACTTCCGGCAGGGTGCCGGCGTTCCAGACGGGCATGGTTTTATAACAGATCAGATCGCGCATGCCGGGTTGCATGGCCGGCTGAGGAACTATTTGAGTCTTATCCTGCATGGTTATCTCCGCCGTCCCGCAGGACGGTCAATAGCATTTAGCAAAAAATATCCCAATTCAGGGGCCGGGTAAACGTTTACCGGCCCGTATCGCGGGTGTGGGCTTAAACTACCGCAATGGGTTGATGGGCATTGATATCCAATTGCCGCAGCATTAAAAACGCTTCTTTCATGCGCGCCTCGCCCGCCACAAAGGCACAAAGTCGCCGCTGGTCATCCCAACCCCGGGCCAGTATGCCCTGGGCGTCAAAATCAACCTGCCAGCGCAGATCCGCGCGCTGGGTTTGCCCGGCCAAGTGCAGCGGCATGTCCGGGGTTTTGACTTTTATCAGCATCGGCGGCAGCAGCAGGCTGTCGGCACCCCCCAGCAGATTTTTCGCCAGTACCGCGGCGCTTAGCTGTATTGGCTGTAAAAAAGGCATTAACGCGCCGTTGATCTCCGCGCCATCGCCCAAGGCATAGATATAAGGGTCGGAAGTGCGCAGGCGGTCGTTAACCCGGATGCCCCGGCCGGTGGCCAGACCCGCCGCCGCGGCCAGGGCGGTATCGGGCCGCAGGCCGATGGCCGAGATGGCCGCATCCACGGTTAGCCGGCGGCCGCGCGGGAGGACCGCCGTCAGGCCCGATGCGTGTTGCTGCAGGTTCAGCAATCGGGTATTAAGGATCAGTTCCACTCCCTGTTCCACCAGCCGGTGCTGGAGGCGCGCGCTGACTTCCGCGGGCATCAGGGCGGCGAGGATGCTGGCGGCCCGATCGACCAGGGTCACCTGTTTGCCCGCCCGGGCCAAATCCATGGCCAATTCGGTGCCAATCAGGCCGGCCCCCAGCAGCAGTATCCGCTGTGACTGCCGCAGCTGGGTTTCGATTTGCCGGTATTGTTGCTGGCTATTGAGCGTCAGCAGCAGTTCCCGCCCTTCGATAGGCGGAACAATGGCTTGCGCGCCCGTGGCCAGAACCAGTTGCCGGTAGGGATAATCGCCGCTCTCTCCGTAGATCCGGCGGGCAAGGGGATCGATGCGGTTAATCCGCGAATGGCTGTGCAGCGCCAGCCGGTAAAGTTCGGCGAATTGCGCGGCGGTCATGCGCGTGAGGTCATCCGCGTTTTGTCCCCGGCTAATGACATGGCTCAGTTCCGGCTTGTGGTATTCATCGCAGCTATCGTCGGCGATCAGGCGGATAGGTACGGCGTCGTCCAGCTTACGGATATTTTTAATCAATTGCCGGGCGGCG
The DNA here is from genome assembly GCF_047324175.1 of Sodalis sp. RH21. Taxonomy (NCBI): domain Bacteria; kingdom Pseudomonadati; phylum Pseudomonadota; class Gammaproteobacteria; order Enterobacterales; family Bruguierivoracaceae; genus Sodalis; species Sodalis sp. RH21. The sequence goes on from NZ_CP178732.1 coordinate 433,938, forward strand.
AAACCCGAACCGATGATCACAATGTCCTGGCTCATGGCGTTTCCTTATCGCAGCGCGTCAAAAACATCTTTGCCCAGCCCGCATTCCGGGCATAAAAAGGTTTCCGGCACCTGCTCCCAGGGCGTGCCCGCGTCCACCGCCTGCATGGGTTCGCCGACGGCCGGGTCGTATATCCATTGGCATACGCTGCACTGCATTTTTACGCTGTCTGCGGCGGCGGGTCGCTCCAGGGTGGCCTGCGCTACGTCCGCAGCGGTGTTTTGCGATAGGGTTGCCGCGGGCTCTATTTGCGCCGGAGCCAAGTGCGCCGGGGTCTGGGGGCGGTATTGGCCCTGCACGGGTTCACGTTGTGCCGGAGACTGGGGACGCGCCGCGGTCCGTACCGGGGCGTCGAGGGGATGAAGCGCCCATTGGCGGGCGATTTCCCGGCCGTGTTCCCGGCAAATTTCCAGCGCAGCGCCGTCCGGGCGCCATTTGGTTTTTAGCGGCAGCGTGGTTTCAAAACCGGCATCCATCAGGCGCGTTTGCACCCGGTCCACCGCGCCGCCGTTCCAGCCGTAGCTGCCGAAGGCCGAGGCCTTTTTATCGCGAAAACGCAGGCCCGCCAGTTCTTCGAGCAAAGCGGCCACCTTGGGCATCATGACATTGTTCATGGTGGAGGACCCGGCCAGAACCCCCTTGGAACGGAACACCTGGGTCAGGATTTCATTTTTATCATGGCGGGCGACGTTATAGATTTTAACGTCCACGGCCGGGTCGGCCTCATTGATGCCCTGGGCGATCGCGTCGGCCATCATGCGGGTATTATTGGACATGGTGTCATAAAACAGGGTGATGCGATCTTCCTGGTAGCTGTCCGCCCATTGCAGATATTTGGCGACGATTTGCGTCGGGTTGTCGCGCCATACCACGCCGTGGGAGGTGGCAATCATCGCTAACGGCAGGTTGAACCCCAGTATCTCGGTGATTTTGGCGGTCACCAGCCGGCTGAATGGCGTCAGGATATTGGCGTAGTAGCGCAGGCACTGTTCAAATAATTCGTTCTGATCCACCTCGTCGTTAAACAGATGTTCATCGCAATAATGTTGGCCAAAGGCGTCATTACTAAACAATACCGCGTCGCCGGTGATATAGGTCATCATACTGTCCGGCCAGTGTAGCATCGGCGTTTCCACGAATATCAGCTGCTTGCCGTTGCCGATATCCAGGCTGTCGCCGGTATTAACCGTATGGAAATCCCATTCCGGATGGTGATGATGGCCGGTAATGGAATCAATGGCGTTGGTGGTGCAGTAAATCGGCGTATTGGGAATGCGCGCCATCAGCTCGCTGAGCGCGCCGGCGTGATCCTCTTCCGCGTGATTGATAACGATATAGTCGATATCGGCCAGATCAATTTCCTGCGCCAGGTTTTGTACAAAATCACGGCTGAACGAAAAGTCCACCGTATCAATCAAAACGGTTTTTTCTTCGCGAATCAGGTAACTGTTGTAGCTGCTGCCTTTGAGGGTTTTATATTCGGTGCCGTGAAAATCACGCACTTCCCAATCCCGCTGTCCTACCCAATAAATATTGTTCTTAACGTGAACCGTCATGATGTAAACCTTTTGGCTTAATGGGAAAAATGTTGTCTGGCAATAACACTGCATAACCGATGCCAATTAATAATTTATTGATTTTTAATAGTTTTTATTTTTATTTTGTCAAAATGAATATGGACTTATAGAGTCAATTTGATATAGTAATTATCATTTTGACAAAGCCTGACCAGGTACTTAGCCATGGCGTTATCCATCCAGACCCTGAGCCGTATCGCGATTGAACTCCAGGCGGGCATTTCCAGCCAGGACCGTTTTCAGCGGCTGACCGACAGCCTGCGGCGTCTGCTGGATTGCGATGCCTGCGCGCTGTTGAGCTATGAGCAGCAGCTGTTCCGCCCGCTGGCGATCGCCGGGCTGTCTCCCGACGTGCTGGGGCGCCGCTTCCGGCTGGCCGAACATCCTCGGCTGGAGGCCATTGCCCGCGCCGGGGACGTCGTGCGTTTTCCGGCGGATAGCCAATTGCCCGATCCCTACGACGGGCTGATTCCCGGTCATGAGACATTTAAAGTACATGCCTGCATCGGCCTGCCGCTGTTTGCCAATCAAAACCTGATCGGCGCGCTGACCATTGACGGCATGGACCCGCATCAGCTCGATCATTTCAGCGACGAAGAGTTGCGCCTGGTGGGAGCGCTTTCGTCGACGGCGCTGGGCAACGCCCTGCTGGTGGAGCGGCTGGAAAGGCAGGAACCCACTCCGGCGCCCGCTAATCGCCGGCCCGATACCGATGATGAGGACGAAATGATCGGCCTGTCCGCAGGGATGGCGCAGTTGAAAAAAGAGATCGATATCGTCGCCAATTCCGATCTGAATGTGCTGATCACCGGTGAAACCGGCGTGGGTAAAGAGCTGGTGGCGCGCGCCATCCATCAAAAATCTCCCCGGGCGGCCAATCCGCTGGTTTATCTTAACTGTGCGGCGCTGCCGGAGTCGGTGGCGGAGAGCGAGTTATTCGGCCACGTCAAAGGGGCGTTTACCGGGGCCATTCACCATCGCATCGGCAAATTTGAACTGGCGGATAATGGCACGTTGTTCCTGGATGAAATCGGTGAGTTATCCCTGACATTGCAGGCGAAATTATTGCGGGTACTGCAATATGGCGATTTGCAGCGGGTGGGCGATGACCAAAGCCTAAGGGTGAATGTGCGCGTTCTGGCCGCCACTAACCGGGTACTAAAAGATGCGGTATTGGACGGGCAGTTTCGCGCCGATTTGTTTCACCGCCTGAGCGTCTTCCCTATTCATGTGCCGCCCTTGCGCGAGCGCGGAGGTGATATCGCGCTTTTGGCCGGCTTCTTTTGCGAACGCAGCCGCGCCCGCCTGGGATTGGGGCGGGTGGCGCTCGCTCCAGCCACCCTGGCGCTGCTGTCGGCAAGCCATTGGCCGGGCAATGTGCGCGAGCTTGAGCACGCGATTTATCGCGCCGCGATATTGGCGCGCGCGGGCCAGGGCAATGGCGAAATATTGCTGCAGCCGGATAATTTCAGCCTGGAGACCGCGGGGCAGGGCATCCGTCCGGTCCAGCCGCCGGAGGATGCCGTGGAACCGGCCACGCTGCGGCACGGTACCGATGAGTACCAGCGCCGGCTGATTCGCCTGACGCTGGCGCGCTGCGGCGATAACTGGTCCGCTTGCGCCCGCGCCTTAGCCGTTAACCCTGGCAATCTGCACCGCCTGGCCCGGCGGCTGGGGCTTAAGTAGCTATTTTAATTTATCGTTTGCATAGAATTTTAGTTCAAATTAATTGAATATCATTATCATGCTTATCCGAGTTTATTTATTGCCCGCTTGGCGTAACGTAATCATCAAGATGCGCCTGGCGCGGCAAGATGATGAATAAGGAACCAACATGAGCGAACCCCGTATGCCCGCACTGTTTCTTGGACACGGCAGTCCGATGAATGTGCTGGAAGATAATGACTTTACCCAAACCTGGGAACGGCTTGGGCAAACCCTGCCCCGTCCTCGCGCCATCCTGGCGGTGTCCGCGCATTGGTACACCCGCGGCACCGCGGTTACCGCGATGGAAAACCCGCGCACTATCCATGATTTCGGCGGTTTTCCGCAGGCGCTGTTTGATGTGCGCTATCCGGCGCCGGGCTCCCCCGAACTGGCGAAAACCATCCAGGAACTGCTGCTGCCGATTGCGGTAACCGCGGATTTGTCAGAGTGGGGTTTTGATCACGGCTCGTGGGGCGTGGTGAAGAAAATGTATCCGGAGGCGGATATTCCCATGGTGCAGCTCAGCATCGACGGTACCCGGCCGCCGGAATATCATTATCAATTGGGACAACAACTGGCGGCGCTGCGCGACCAGGGCGTAATGATTATAGCCAGCGGCAACGTGGTGCATAATTTACGCATGGTGCGCTGGCAGGGCGACCCGGCGCCTTATCCTTGGGCCGAGTCATTCAATCAATTTGTACGTGATAATATCGCCTGGCGCGGCGAAGCCGGCGCCCATCCGCTGGTGAATTTTATGCAGCATGAAGGCGCGGCGCTGTCCAATCCCACCACCGAGCATTACCTGCCGCTGCTGTACGTCCTGGGAGCCTGGGATGGACGCGAACCGATTTCAATACCCGCGGACGGCATTGTGATGGGATCGCTGAGTATGATGTCGGTGCAGGTGGGGTAGCAATCTTCACGCAGCGGTTCAGGGCGCCGCCGCGTGAACGCCGGCGTCAGCCTAGGATAATATGCGGATAAAAACGCGACAGATCCTGCGTGATCATTTCTTTATCTTCGCGGATGCTGAGGCCGCAAGGTTGATCGTTAACCAGCCAGCTGCCGATAACGGTGTAGCTGTCGCCAAAGCGCGGCAGGGGGCAAAACTCCTGCACGATGGTCCCCTCTTCGCCGTAAGGTCCGTCCACATGGGCGGTTTCCTTGCCGTTTTCCACGATGCGGATATTGGCCCCTTCGCGGGAAAAAAGCGGCTTGACCACGTAGCGATCCATGGGAGGCGGGTTATCTTCGGCGAAATAGGCCGGCAGCAGATTGGGATGCCCCGGGTACATTTCCCATAGCATCGGCAGCAGCGCCTTGTTGGAAATGATGCTTTTCCAGGCCGGTTCCAGCCAGCGCACGCCGGCGTCTTCCAGTTTGGTGGAAAATATTTCCTTAAGCATGAATTCCCACGGATACAGCTTGAACAGGTTGCTGATAACCTGGTTTTCCGTATCGGTGAACTGGCCCCGCTCACCCAGGCCGATCTCTTCGATAAACAGGAACGCGTTAGGCAGGTCGGCTTCCAGCGCGCAGTCTTGCAAATACTGCACCGTGCCGCGGTCTTCGATGGTGTCCTGGCAGCAGGCGAAATGCAGCGAGCTGAAACCGTGCTGGTCTTTTAATTCCCGGAAGCGTTCAATCAGTTTTTCCTGCAAACTGTTGAATTGGTCGGCTCCGGGCGGCAGTTGGCCGGCTTTGAGCTGATCTTCCAGCCAGATCCACTGGAAAAAAGCCGCTTCATACAGGGAAGTGGGCGTATCGGCGTTATTTTCCAGCAGCTTTGGCGGCTGGCGGCCGTCATAGACTAAATCCAGCCGGGAATAGAGCGAAGGCTGATTGGCGTGCCAGGAATTGCGCACAAATTGCCAGGTGTGCTTGGGAATGCGGAACTTGGCCATCAGCGCATCGCTGGCCACCACCTTTTCCACGACCTTCAGGCACATCTGGTGCAGTTCGGCGGTGACGTCCTCCAGCGTTTCGATCTGGGCCAGCGTAAACTGGTAATAGGCGTCCTCGCACCAGTAGGGCTCGCCGTACATGGTATGGAACTCAAAACCATATTCGGCGGCTTTCTCACGCCAGTCCGGGCGTTCGTTCAGGGTGACTCGTTTCATGGCTGCCGTTAACCGCCCATGCTGCGGCGCGGCGCGGTGCTGCTGCTGCGCTGCATGGTGGCGTTCTGCTTGGCCACCGTCTCGCCGAACCCGCCGCGGGTCACGGTATTGGTGGTCGGCGCCTTGGGCGCCATGGCGGTTTTGGGCACGTTCATGCTGCGCCCGCCGGTGGCCGGGCCGTAATTGCGGCCGGTGGCGTCGACAAACTTGCCGTTGGCGGGGCTATTGGGCGCGCGGGAGGTGAACAGCGGCTGCTGCGAATAACCGCCGCCGCCCATCATGCGGCCCATCATGTAACCGGCCATCAGCGGCATCCAGAAGCTGCCGCTTTGCTGGGATTCGGCGGCCATGCCGGCCTGGGCCGGCGCCTGGGTACATTGCCCCTCGCCGAACTCGGCGATACAATCCTCGCGCGAGGCGTATTTGGGCGCGGTTTTCACCGCTTCTTTCTGCGCGTTGTTAAACGCGGTGGTGCACTGTTCGCTCATGGACGGATTGGCGCGGGTACAATCGTCGCTGTTCTGATACAGCGAGACGTTTTCGTCGCTTTTTTCGCAGCCGGCCAGAATGAACACCGCGCTGACCGCCAGCGCCGCCGGCGCTATGCGATAAGCACGCCATTGCTTGCGGAAACTGGCGTGGTTGATGTCTTTTGTCCGTTTCATTATTATCCTGCTTTATTAATGATTTAACATTCCCAGAGATCTTGTCTTAGAATAGGCGAAAACCGCCTAAATAAGAAGCATCCGCCGGCGTGGCGGAAACATCTTTACATAGTTATACATAACAATGGGACAGGCGCGGGCCCGCTGGCCGCCGGGAGAGCCAGGTGGACGCGTGGTCCACCTGTTCGGCCTTAGTTTCTGAAAGGATTGCGGCCGGTGGTGCCGGCGGATGATGCCGGCGCGGCGGCGCTGACCGCGGTGGCCTGCGTCCCCGAGGTTTGCTGCTGGGACTGGCTGCCCGCCCGGCTTTGGTTGGCGCGCGGCGCGCTGGCGGTCTGGCTGGGGCTTACGCCTTCGGCCTTGGCCACCTGGTCTGGGTTTTCCGGCGCGACCTGCTCCGGGCTGGTGGCGATGGGCTGGCCCAGCGACGCGCTCAGCGCCTGGATATCCCCTTCATTGAGGGTGCCGAGGGCCGATTTCAGGCTCAGCTGGTTGATCACATAGGTATAACGGGCATTCGACAGTTCGCGTTTGGCGTTATATAAGGTCGTGGTGGCATCCAGTACGTCGACGATGGTGCGCGTGCCCACTTCATAACCCGCCTGGGATGCATCCAAAGAGCTCTGCGCCGATACCACGGCCTGCTGGTACGCATCGATGGTGCTGATGGACGCCGAAATATTATTGAACGACGAGCGTACCGTCTGCACCACGCTGCGATGGGCGCTTTCCAGCTGCTCGCTGGCGCCGACAAAGCTATATTGGGCCTGCTTGACCTGGGACGTCACCGAACCGCCGGAATAGATTGGCACGCTCAGGCTTAGGCCAATGGCGTTCTGCCCGATGCGCTTGTTACTGTAAGTGGCGTTATTATCGGTTCTGGAACCGTTATAATCAGTGTTGGAAACCGACGAAGACGCGGTAAGGCCCAGCGTTGGATAATGGCCGGTTTCAGCCAGGCGAATCTCTTCGCGCGCCAAATCCTGCGCCAGGCGGGCGCTTAACAGGTTCAGGTTACGGTTTTCCGCCTGTTTGAGCAGGCCGGCGATGGGCTGCGGACGCTCGGTGGCGAAACGCTGGATATCCAGCGACGCCAGCTGCGGATAAAAGTTGCCGCTGACCTGGCGCAGGGTTTCCAGCGCATTGTCCAGATCGTTGCGGGCGGTGACTTCGTTAGCCAGCACCAGATCGTACTGGGCGCGGGCGTTATGCACGTCGGTAATGGCCACCAGCCCGACGTTAAAGCGCTGGGTGGTCTGGTCCAGTTCGCGATAAATCGACTGCTTTTGCGCTTCGGTATAAGAGAGGGTATCGATGGCGCTTAACACATTGAAATAGGCGGTGGCGGTATTGAGGATCAGGTTTTGCTGCGCGGTCTGGTAAGTGACGTCCTGCACCCCGGCGGTTTTTTCCTGGATCGTCAGCGCGCGCCACTTCGACATATCGAATATGGTTTGGGTCAATTGCAGCGAGCCGCTGGCCGCGGTGGAGTTGACATCCTTCATATCACGAAAACCGTTATTATAAGTGTAATCCGCGCCCAGGCCGAGCTGCGGTAATAGTGGACTGCGCGCTTCGTTAATCTTTTCAAATGCCGCGTCGCGATCGGCCGCGGACTGGCGCAGGTCCGGGTTGGACAATCGTGCCTGCTGATACACCTGTAGCAGATTTTCTGCCTGACTTACAGCACTGAAGCCGACGAGGCCCAGTCCAATAAGAAGGGGGAGCAGTTTCTTCATTTGCATTCCTTTTGATACAGCAAAATTGCTATGGTAGCGCTGTCGACAAAAAAGCCAGTAAATAGTGCCCGATTCTATCAGAGTCTGCCAGAAGTAGGAGGTGGCTTAATGTGCCATCTTAGATCTGTGATGCAAATTTATCACAATCCGGCTATTTAGCGAGAAATGTGATTTGCCCACCGGTGGCGATCTTGACAAATTAATCCCCCAAGGAGTCTTTAACATGACCTCACCAAAAAATACACCGGTAACTTTTGGTAAAAAAGATGTAGAAATTATTGCGCGGGAAAAATTATACAGCGGTTTTTTTTCTTTGGAACGCTACCGGTTTCGCCACCGCCTGTTCAACGGCGAAATGAGCGGGGAAGTGATCCGGGAAATTTTCGAGCGCGGACACGCCGTGGTCTTGTTACCCTATGATCCGGTACGTGATGAAGTTGTATTATTGGAACAAATACGAATTGCCTCTTATGATAGCAGTCCGACCCCCTGGCTGTTGGAGCTGGTAGCCGGTATGATCGAACCCGGCGAAACGCTGGAAGGCGTGGCCCGGCGCGAGTCGCAGGAGGAGGCGGGACTGGACATCGGGCGTTGTAAACCCATGCTAAGCTATTTGGCGAGTCCCGGCGGCACCAGCGAACGCCTGACCGTCATGGTCGGCGAGGTGAACGCCCTGGCTGCCGAAGGCATCCACGGATTGGTGGAAGAAAACGAAGATATCCGGCTTCACGTGGTCAGCCGCGAGCAGGCTTACCGCTGGGTTGAAGAAGGCGTCATCGATAACGCGGCCTCCGTCATTGCCTTGCAATGGCTGGCATTGCACCATGAATCCTTAAGAAAAGAGTGGGCCGATTAATGATCAAGCGCTACACCCCTGATTTCCCTGAAATGATGCGTTTGTGCGAAACTAACTTCGCCCAGCTGCGCCGCCTGTTGCCGCGTACCAATGAAGTGGGCGACCAGATAACCTATCAGGTCAACGGCGCGAGTTATCGCCTGACTATCCTGGAGGCGACCCGGTATACTACCCTGGTGCAGATCTTGCAGACCGAGCCGCTGGTCAGTTTCTGGAGCCTGCCGTCCATGAGCGTGCGGCTCTATCGCGACGCCATGGTTGCGGAAGTGTGTTCCAGCCAGCAGATCTATCGTTTCAAGGCAAGGTATGATTACCCTAATAAAAAGTTACATCAACGTGACGAAAAACATCAAATCAACCAATTCCTTGCGGATTGGCTACGCTATTGTTTAGCGTATGGGGCGATGGCGGTTCCTGTTTGTTAGACAGATTTCAATAATCAAGGATACCCTTTGGAAAGCCTGTTGACACTTCCTGCGGCGCATGGGGCCATTATCAGGATTTTACAAATCACAGACACTCATCTGTTTGCCGGTGAGGATGAAGCGCTGCTCGGGGTTAATACCTACCGGAGCTATAGCGCGGTGCTGGATGCGGTTGAAGCCGAAGGGCTGCCGTATGATTTGGTGGCTGCTACGGGAGATTTGGCTCAGGATCATTCGCTTGAGGCCTACCAGCATTTTGCCCGGGGCATTGCCCGCTTGCCCGCGCCCTGCGTCTGGCTGCCCGGTAATCATGATTTCCAGCCGGCCATGGTCAAGGCGCTGGATGAATGCGGCATTTCGCCCTCAAAGCACGTGTTGCTCGGGGATCAATGGCAATTGATCCTGCTCGATAGCCAGGTGTTCGGCGTTCCGCACGGCGAACTCAGCGACTATCAGCTGGAATGGCTGGATAAAGCCCTGCGTTCGCAACCGGAGCGCTATACGCTGCTACTGCTGCATCATCATCCGTTCGCGTCGGGCTGCATCTGGCTGGACCAGCACAGCCTGCGCAATGCGCATATGCTGGCGGCGGTGCTGGAGAATTTCCCGCGCGTCACCACCTTGCTGTGCGGCCATATTCACCAGGAACTGGATGTCGACTGGCATGGCCGGCGCGTATTGGCTTCGCCTTCCACCTGCGTGCAGTTTAAACCCCACTGTACAAATTTCACCATCGATCCCATCGCTCCGGGCTGGCGTTACCTCGATTTGCACCCTGACGGCACGCTGACGACCGAGGTTCATCGGTTAACCGCCGCCGAGTATTTGCCTGATACCGATTCGGAAGGCTATTAATGGCAGTCCTGCTTTATCTTCACGGTTTCAACAGCTCTCCCGCTTCCGCCAAAGCCACATCCTTGAAAGCCTGGTTGCAACAACACCATCCGGGCATCGAGATGCTCGTTCCGCAGTTGCCGGTTTATCCCGCCGAGACGGCGGAATTAATCGAGTCGCTGGTGATGGATCGGGCGGGCGAACCCCTTGGCATTGTCGGCTCTTCCCTGGGCGGCTATTACGCTACCTGGCTGTCGCAATCCTTTATGGTGCCGGCGGTGGTGGTCAATCCGGCGGTGCGTCCTTTCGAGCTGCTGGCGGACTATTTGGGCGAAAACCAGAATCCCTACACCGGCGAACGTTATGTGCTAGAGTCGCGTCATATCTATGATCTGAAGCTGATGCAGGTCGAAAAGCTGGAGTCGCCGGATCTGATCTGGCTGCTGCAACAAACCGGCGACGAGGTGCTGGATTACCGGCAGGCGCAGGAGTATTACACCCATTGCCGGCAAACCGTGGAGTCGGGAGGCAATCACGCTTTTGTGGGGTTCGACCATTTTTTCGCGCCCATTATCGACTTCCTGGGGCTGAACCCGGCCTGAATCGCCGCCGTCCGAGCCACGCGAATAACGCTTCCCGAGCGGGTGCGCTTTGCGGTAGGCTCTCCAACAATTTGTCACGAAATACGATCTAAGCCATGACTCAATCAAGTTATAACGCCGATGCGATAGAAGTGCTAAGCGGTCTTGAACCGGTACGCCGCCGTCCCGGTATGTATACGGATACCACCCGCCCCAACCACCTGGGGCAGGAAGTCATCGATAACAGCGTGGATGAAGCGCTGGCCGGGCACGCCCGGCGCGTCGATGTGATTTTATACCCCGACCAATCGCTGGAAGTCACCGATGACGGCCGCGGCATGCCGGTGGATATCCACACCGAAGAGGGCGTGCCGGCGGTGGAGCTGATTATGTGCCGGCTGCATGCGGGCGGCAAATTCTCCAACAAGAGCTACCAATTTTCCGGCGGGCTGCACGGCGTCGGCATTTCGGTGGTCAATGCGCTGTCCACCCGGGTGGATGTCACGGTGCGCCGCGACGGCAATATCTACGCCATCGCATTTGAGAATGGCGACAAGGTGGAAGACCTGTCGGTGATTGGCACCTGCGGCAAGCGCAATACCGGCACCAGCGTTCATTTCTGGCCCGACCCGCAGTTTTTCGACAGTCCGCGTTTTTCAGCCTCCCGCCTGGCCCATTTGCTTAAAGCGAAGGCGGTGCTGTGCCCGGGCGTGGAAATCGTGTTTGACGATCGGGTGAATAACACCGTAACCCGCTGGTGCTACGAGGCGGGCCTGACCGATTACCTCAACCAGGCGATCAATGGGTTGATTACCCTGCCCGAGGCGCCGTTTGTCGGCGCGTTCGCCAGCGAAACCGAAACCGTGGATTGGGCGCTGCTCTGGCTGCCGGAGGGGGGCGAACTGCTCACCGAAAGCTACGTCAACCTGATCCCCACTCCCCAGGGCGGTACCCATGTCAACGGGCTGCGCCAGGGGCTGCTGGACGCCATGCGCGATTTTTGCGAATACCGCAATATTCTGCCGCGCGGCGTCAAGCTGTCGGCGGAGGATATCTGGGAACGCTGCGCCTATGTCCTGTCGGTGAAGATGCAGGACCCGCAGTTTGCCGGCCAGACCAAAGAGCGCCTGTCATCGCGCCAGTGCGCCGCTTTCGTGTCCGGGGTGGTGAAAGACGCCTTCAGCCTGTGGCTGAACCAGAATACCCAGATCGCCGAGCAGCTGGCTGAATTGGCCGTGGCCAGCGCCCAGCGGCGCCTGCGCGCCTCGAAAAAGGTGGTGCGTAAAAAACTCACCAGCGGCCCGGCGCTGCCCGGCAAGCTGGCGGACTGCACCGCGCAGGATCTGGCGCGTACCGAGCTGTTCCTGGTGGAAGGGGACTCCGCCGGCGGATCGGCCAAGCAGGCGCGGGATCGCGAGTACCAGGCGATCATGCCGCTCAAGGGCAAGATCCTCAATACCTGGGAAGTGTCCTCCGACGAAGTGCTGGCCTCGCAGGAAGTGCATGATATTTCGGTGGCGATCGGCATCGATCCCGACAGCGACGATCTTACCCAGCTGCGTTACGGCAAGATCTGTATTCTGGCGGATGCCGACTCCGACGGCCTGCATATCGCTACCCTGCTGTGCGCGCTGTTCGTGCGCCACTTCAGCGCGGTGGTGAAAGGGGGGCATGTGTATGTCGCCATGCCGCCGCTATATCGCATCGATTTGGGCAAAGAAGTGTTTTATGCCCTCGACGAGAGCGAAAAAGCCGGGGTGCTGGAGCAACTGAAACGCAAAAAAGGTACGCCGAACGTGCAGCGCTTTAAAGGGCTGGGCGAAATGAACCCGCTCCAACTGCGCGAAACCACGCTCGATCCCAATACCCGCCGGCTGGTGCAACTGACCATCGACGAAGCGGATATGCAGCAGACCCTGTCGATGATGGATATGTTGCTGGCGAAAAAACGTTCTGAAGATCGGCGCAACTGGCTCCAGGAAAAAGGCGACGAGGCCGAAATCGACGTATGACCTCAACGCGGGCAGCGGATTTATAGAACTGCCCGCACCGCGTTTTGGTCCTGGCCATAACTCTGTTTAGCCGTAATGGAAATGCGATGAGACTCTACCAGCAGATCGGTCATAGATTGCGCGAAGCGATTAACCGGGGCGATTACCAGTCGGGGGACAAATTACCCCCCGAACGCACTATCGCGGCAGATTTTAATGTCAGCCGTACCGTGGTGCGCGAAGCGTTGATTTTGCTGGAGCTGGAGCAGGTGGTCGATATCCGCAAAGGCTCGGGGGTTTATGTCCTTCCCCCCCGCCCCCAGGCGCCGTCATCCGCCCCGGCGGCTTCCGACAGCGTCAGCTGCGGCGTTTTCGAGTTGCTGCAGGCCAGGCAACTGCTGGAAAGCGAAATCGCTTCGTTTGCCGCCCTTAATGCCACTAAATCGGATATTCTGGAACTGCGTAAGGCGGTCGAAGCAGAGCGCGATCAGCTGTCCTCCGGCATCATCACCGACGACACGGACGAACATTTCCACTATCTCGTCGCCGTCGCGACACAAAATAGCGCGCTGGTGGCCATTGTTGCGGAAAGCTGGAAATTGCGCCAGCGCGCCGGCATGTGGCAGGGACGGCATCACGATACCAGCGATTTCAGCGCGCGCTGGGAGTGGTTTGAAGATCGCCTGCGTATTTTGCAAGCTATCCAGCATCGCGACGCGAAAGGCGCAAAACGCGCCATGTGGCAGCATCTGGAAAATGTTAAAAATAAAATGCTGGCGCTGACCGATCGCGGCGCCGACGATTTCGACGGCTACCTTTTCCCCTCGACCCCGCTGGACCCCGACCGTTAACCCCGCCGTTTGCCGCTTGGGGCGGCACGCGATTATTGGTTTGACCAAAATAACAAGATTACCCTTTTGGGCGCCATTTTGCGTGCTATCTCTCATATTTTCATAAATTGGCTGTACCAAAATTTAGGTTCCAGGCTATGCTGGTTTATATCCCGGCCTCAAAGTCCCGATATGATGAAATAATACTTTCGTAATCCAGACCATGAAGTTTAACGCTGCCCTTTATATTGACCGGCAGACAATAATCACATCCGGACGTCAATACCCAATGCCATTACCAATTAACTATGGCAGCCATTGCTGCATCCATAATATGCCACAGGGGAAACATCATGCTCGACCCTTTATTATCAAAGTACAACCCGCTATCGCGTATTATTACGTCAGACCAATTTAATAACGGCTATTGCGGCTGGCTGGATCTACGGCCTAACTTTGTCAAAGCCGGGTTTGCCCCGCATTCGGAAGAAATCGATTTAATCCACTGGGGGCCGACCATGCTCTCTTCCGCCACGTTTCCGATGATGGGCACCCATGGCGCGATGAGCGGCGGCCGGTCGTTGAAATTAACCACCCGCGCCAACAGCGCTCCCATCGATCGGCCGCCGGCCCCGGGCAGCATGGGACTGGCTATCAAACGGATGGCGGTGCCGGGCAGCCTGCATTTATTACAGTTGGAAACCTGGTTTACCTATACGCCCGAGCCATCGGTGGCGGGGCTGGGGGACAGGGATGTACGGGCGTTTGGCTGCTTTTTCGACCTGCAGAGCCAGGGCAATCGCTGGATGCCCGGCGTTCGTTATGTTAATGCGGCGGATGGGGAATACATTAAGCGCTGGCAATATTTCCATGTGAATGAAGAGGTGGATCATCGGCGCTGGAATTACGGCCATGATGGCTGGCATAAGGTGGGCGTGGATGGGCAATGGTACGGGCAGCGCCAGGCCGACGGGTCCGGCGATGGGTTTCAGTGGATTGAAAATGGCGGCCAGGATTTAGTGGCTAACGAGGCTGACGATAAAATCAACTGGATGTATTTACGCCTTACCATTGATGTTTCGCGTCGCGAATATGTCGAATTGCAGTGTATGGATAAAGTCATGGATTTACGTGGCAAGCAACCGACCTTGGCTCCGGAATATAAAGGCATCACGGGATTATTAAACCCCGTATTCTTTATTGAAACCGGCGCCAACCGCCGGGTATTCCTATTCCTGGATTCGGTCGTTATTTCCACCGACGGCTACGTTGATCAAATTAATCGGCCAGGAGCCGGATCATGAAAGAGTTTTATACCTCAGTCGTAGAATTGCGCCAGCCCATCAATGCCGCCTTTGCCAGTGAACCCTATGAATGTGGTTGGGCCAATGAGGCGATTTTTTTTCTTAACCTGCATCCCGACCAGGCGAACTTCGAACGGGCTCTGGTCCAGCCGCAAATATCCCCCGATGGTATTCATTGGGTGGATGCGCCCGCAGGGGAACTTACCGTGGCGCACAGCGGGCTGTACGCATTGCGACAAACCCATTTCGGCGGCTGGCTGCGGGTGAAATTAACCCTGGAAGGCGCGGCCCGCACCGCTATGATTACGCTGCATCTTGCTCTCAAGGGGTAATGTATGTCCGATAGAAGACGTTCCGCACTGGCTTCCACCGTCGGCACCGCTTTGGAGTGGTACGACTTTGCGCTCTATGGCATGGCGAGCGCGCTGATTTTCCCGTATGTATTTTTCCCGGAGATGACCGGCGCGTATGCCATCCTCGCATCCTTCGCTACGTTTGGCGTCGGCTTTTTCGCCCGGCCTTTCGGCGGCCTTATCGTCGGATCGCTCGGTGATAGATTCGGGCGACGCGGCATGCTGTTTTTCACGCTGGTGCTGATGGCGGTGTCCACTACGGCAATTGGCCTGATCCCCGCTTATCACTCCATCGGCATAGCCGCGCCGGTGTTGCTGGTTATCTGCCGGCTGGGGCAGGGATTCGCGGCCGGGGGAGAATACTCCGGCGCGGTGCTGCTTTCCGCTGAGCACGCCGGGAAAAAAAATCGCGGCCTGTTCGCGTCGATTCCCGGCGCCGGCAATGCGCTGGGTTCGATTATAGCCAGCCTCGCCATTATCGCCGTTCAGCAGTTACCCAAAGACGATATGATCGATTGGGGCTGGCGTATTCCATTTGTCGCCTCGTTGCTGATCGGCATTGTGGGGATCTGGATTCGAACCGGCGTGGCGGAAAGCCCGGAGTTCCGCGCGGCCAAAGCGTCGGCGCCCCCCAAGCGTATGCCGCTGGTGGAAATGATCCAGCGTAAACCGCGTAATTTCATCGGCGCGTTTTTATTGAGCATCGGTCCCAACGTCTCCTCCTATTTGCCCTCCGCATTTGCCCTGACTTATCTGGTGACCCAGGTCGGAGTGGATAAAAATATCGGCGTAGTGGGGGTGATGATCTGCAATTTCATCAAGTTCGTTACCATTCCTTCCGCCGGCGCGCTGAGCGATAAATTCGGCGCTAAACGCGTGTTCCTGGCGGGGGCGCTGGGTCTGGCTCTGTTAATGGTTCCGTTCTTTTTATTGCTCAATACCGGCGAACAAGGCCTGATCTGGCTCGGCATGTTTTTGATTTATTGCCTATGCAACGATGCGATGCTGGGCGCGCAGGCCGCGATATTGTCGGAAGCTTTTCCGCCGCATATCCGCTATACCGGCATGGCGAGCAGTCGTGAACTGGCCGGGGCGATCGCCGGAGGTACGCTGCCCTTTATCGCACTGGCCCTGCAAAGCAGCGCCGGCGGTTCGTGGCTGCCCGTGGCATTTTACGCCATTGCGCTCGGCGTGCTGGCGGCGATTGGCGCCCTGATACTGCGCGGCGACGGCGCAAGCGAACCGGAGCGCATTACCCAAACCGCAACATCCGAATATTAACCACTCACCGCCCGTCGGGCGGTGGCAGGTTTTAACCGCTCGCCGGCACGTCTTTTACCTATAATCCTCCTTTGCTAACGTGGTGTTGCCGCCGCATTAGCCCGATGTTACTATTTGGCTATCAAGCCATTCAGATGGTTAAACGGCTAAAAACAGGCCTTACGGAAAATTCGTTCGGGGAAATAGCGCAACGGGAGAGGGACGAACATGGCAGACAATGGGCAATTAGCCGCGCTGGTGGACGCATGCCATTGGATCGGAGCCCGGGGATGGTGCCCGGCGACCGGCGGCAATATGTCGGTACGTTTTGACGCGCAGCGCTTCCTGATCAGCGAATCGGGTAAAAATAAGGGCGAATTGGGGGCGGACGATTTTCTGCCGGTGGATATCGCCACCGGCCGCGTCGACGACCCGCGCACGCCGTCCGCCGAGACCGGCCTGCATACCCTGGTTTATCGCAGCCTGCCGGCGGTGGGGGCCATTTTACACACCCATTCGGTCAACGCCACGGTGCTGTCCCGGGTTGAGCCGGGGCCGGGGCTGATATTGTCCGGGTACGAAATGCAAAAATCCCTCGCCGGGGTGCGCAGCCATCTGGAGACGGTGGCGATTGCCCTGTTTGACAACGACCAGGATATCGCCGCGCTGGCGGCGCGGGTGGCGTCCCGCCATGAAGCCGACCCGCTGCGTTTTGGTTTCCTGGTGCGCGGACACGGCCTGTATTGCTGGGGGCGGAACGTGGAGGAGGCGCGCCGCCATCTGGAAGGCCTGGAGTTCCTGTTTCAATGCGAGTTGCAGCGCCGGCTGCTGGAGGCAAAATGATTGCGGCCATCGTTACCGATATTGAAGGCACCACCAGCGATATCCGGTTTGTCCACCAGGTGCTGTTCCCGTACGCCCGTGAACGGCTGGCGGGTTTTGTGCGGCGGCATGCCGCGCTGCCGGAAGTGGCGCGGGCGCTGGCCGGGCTGCGCCAGGAAATCAGGCAAAGCGGCGCCAATACCGAAACCCTGATTGCCACGCTGTTTGGTTTTATGGATGAAGATCGCAAGTCCACCGCCCTGAAAGCCTTGCAGGGCCTGATTTGGCGCGAAGGTTACCTGCAAGGCGACTTTCTCGGCCACCTCTATCCCGATGTGGCGCCCGCGCTGGCGCAATGGCAACGGCAAGGGCTGCGGCTGTATGTTTACTCATCGGGTTCGGTAGAGGCGCAACAGTTGCTATTTGGCTATAGCGACGCCGGGGATTTGCGCCCGCTGTTCAGCGGTTATTTCGACACCCGCGTCGGCGCCAAGCGGGAGGCGGCCTCCTATCGCGCCATCGCCGGCAAACTGCGGCTGCCCGCCGGCGAAATACTCTTTCTTTCGGATATAACCCAGGAACTGGATGCCGCCCGCGCGGCGGGCTGGCGCACCTGCCAGCTGGTGCGCGACGAGCCGGTTGCCGGCTCTCTTCATCCCCAGGTTAACCGTTTTGACCAGATTGACTTACAGGAGATAGCCCGATGAGCGCATTAACCGTTTTTACCGATACCGATCCCGGCCAGCCGGTATGGCACAGCCGCGACGCCGACGCCATCCGCCAGCAGCTTAACGCGATCGGCGTGCGTTTCGAGCGCTGGCAGGCCGACCGCGATCTGGGCCAAAGCCCGCAGCCGGCCGACGTGCTGGCCGCTTACCAGCATGCCATCGACCGGCTGGTGGCGGAAAAAGGCTACCAGAGCTGGGATGTGATCGGCATGCGCGCCGATCATCCCCAGCGCGAGGAGCTGCGCGCCAAGTTTTTGTCCGAGCATACCCACGGCGAGGATGAAGTGCGCTTCTTTGTGGAAGGGGCCGGTCTGTTTTGCCTGCATTTGCAGGGCAAAATTTGGCAGATCCTGTGCGAGAAAAATGATTTGATCTCGGTACCCGCCGGTACGCCCCATTGGTTTGATATGGGGGCCGAGCCCCACTTCACCGCCATCCGCGTTTTTGATAACCCGGAAGGCTGGGTCGCCAAATTCACCGGCGATGCCATCGCCGATAGCTATCCTCGCTTAGAACCGCGCGTGGGGCGCGAGGCCGCCCCCCGGTAAACCTCGTCCGCCGGCCCGGCCTTCAGACCCCGTCCCCTACCGGCACGGGGAACGGGCGGCCCCCTACTGCGCCAGCGCCTGGCGGAAGATCCCCCCCTGCGCCTGCTGCGGCGTGACGATGCCGGTATCCAGCACCCAGCCGCTGATTAAAGCGGCGGGAGTTACATCAAACGCCGGGTTATACACCTGCGCATTATCCGGCGCCCAGCGGCAACTGCCGAAACTACCGCTGACCCCGGTCACTTCGGCGGCGGAGCGCTGCTCTATGGGGATGGCGGCGCCGTCCGGGCAGTGGGGGTCGTGCGTGGTGTGCGGGGCGGCGACATAAAACGGTATCTCGTGAAAACGCGCCAGCACCGCCAGGCTATAGGTGCCGATTTTATTGGCCACGTCGCCATTGGCGGCAATGCGATCCGCTCCGACCCAGACGGCATCCACCTCGCCCCGGGCCATCAGGCCGGCGGCCATGGCGTCGCAAATCAGCGTATACGGGATGCCCAGCTCGCCCAGCTCCCAGGCCGTCAGGCGCCCGCCCTGCAGCAACGGACGGGTTTCATCCACCCAGACTTGCCGCACCTTGCCCTGCTCTGCGGCTTGTCTGATAACCCCAAGCGCGGTGCCGATACCGGCGGTGGCCAGCCCGCCGGTATTGCAGTGGGTCAGCAAACGGCTGCCCGGCCCCACCAGCCCCGTGCCGTGCCCGGCAATGGCCAGGCACAGCGCCCGATCTTCTTCTACTAATCGCTGCGCCTCGGCGACCATGGCCCCGGCATATGCCTCCTGCTCCAGCGCCTGGCCCATGCGCGCGAGATTATTCATCAGGTTCACCGCGGTGGGCCTGGCGTCGCGCAACACCGACAGCGCCTGGCGCAGTTGCGCCCGCGCCATGCCCTTTTCGGCCAGCAGCGCCAGCAACAAACTGGCGGACAGGCCAATCAGCGGCGCCCCCCGCACCCGCAGTGCGCGAATATGATCCACCAGTTCCGCCACCTGGTCGGTGGCGCACCAAATCTTCTCCTGCGGCAATGCCTGCTGGTCCAGAATCCATAATCGGTTATCGCGAATTTGCAGGCTGGTGGCGTTAAGGGTTTGCATCAGATGTTAAGTCCTTTTGGGTTATTGCATCTATTTGCGTATTCTGCCAACATGGCGTAAAGAAGTATAGACGTCTAAACGTTTGAGGTGTTTTATGTCGGATTACCATACCCTTACCGCCGCCGGGGCCGTGGAATATGCCCGCCGTCATGCCCCCCGCTACAGCGGACTCGACGATCCGGCCAGCCTGGTGGATGCCCTGGAAGTGGGCGACGGCAACCTTAACCTGGTATTTAAGATCCTCGACGGGCAGGGTATCAGCCGGGTCATCGTCAAGCAGGCGCTGCCCTATGTGCGCTGTTTCGGCGAGTCCTGGCCGCTGACGCTCGACCGGGCCAGGATCGAAGCCGAAACCCTGCTGGTCCATGGACGCTTTTGCCCGCGGCATACGGCTAAAGTATTACATCATGACCCGGCGTTGGCGGTAATGATTCAAGAAGATCTCTCCGATTTCATGATCTGGCGGCAAGAATTGCTCAAGGGCGCTTATTACCCCCAGGCCGCCCGCCAATTGGGGGAATATCTGGCGCAGGTGCTGTTCCATACGTCCGATTTCCATCAGCCTCCCCAGGTAAAAAAAGCCGAGGTGGCTCGTTTTATCAACCCGGAAATGTGCCAGATTACCGAGGATCTGTTTTTCACCGAGCCGTATCGCGTCCACGAACGTAACGCCTATCCGTCCGCGCTGGAGGCCGAAGTGGCGTCCCTGCGCGGCGACGGCGCGCTTAAAGCGGCGGTCGCCGGGTTAAAGCACCGGTTCTTCAGCAAAGCGGAAGCGCTGCTGCATGGCGATGTTCACAGCGGATCGGTGTTTGTCGCCGAGGGCCGGTTAAAGGTGATTGACGCGGAATTTGGTTTTTACGGTCCCATCGGCTTTGATCTGGGCGTCGCCATCGGCAATTTACTGCTCAATTACTGCGGTCTGCCGGGCCTGCTGGCCATGCGCGAGGCGGCGGCCGGACGCGAGCAGCGGCTGCGGGACGCGCGCGAGCTATGGCTGGCGTTCAACGAAGGTTTTTTGGCGCTGGCGGCGGAGCAAACCGCGGACGTCATGCTGGCCGAGCCGGGCTATGCGCAGCGGTTTTTATCACAGGTCTGGCAAGACGCGGTGGGGTATTGCGGCACCGAGCTGATTCGCCGCACCATCGGTTTCGCCCATGTGGCCGATTTGGACGGCATAACCGATGAGGCCATGCGGCATGAATGCCAGCGTCACGCCCTGAGCCTGGGCAGGACGCTGATCCTGGCCGCGGGGCATATCCCCGATGCCGATGCGCTGATTGCCCGTATCCGCCAAAACGGATAACCCGGGCGGGCCGGCATTTTTTCCGCCGGTCCGCTGCATTTCCATTTTCTTCTTCTATACTGAAATAACGATATCATCGACTTAAGTACGATATAACAACAACCCAACCAAGAAGGAAAGGGAATGAAAATATTTCTGTGGATTATTGCGATTATCTTTATTGTTGGATTGCTGACCCTCACCGGTGTGTTTAAACTGATTTTCTAAGCCCTGCGCGGCGTCCGCGGGCCAACCTGCGGACGCCTGTCACCCCATGCTTCATCCCTGATATTCAATAATCGACAGCCCCGCGTTGTAATCCGTACAGTAGATAATTCCCTGTGCGTCCACAAATACGTCGCAAGACTGGATAACCTTCGGCCTGCCCGGACGCTGGTCCATCAGGACCGCCGGCGCCGCCGGCACCAGTGCGCCGGTCTCCCGGGGATGGTAGGGATCGCTGATATCATAGGCCCGCACCCCGGCATTTTGATAAGTGGCGAAGATAAGCGTAGAACTGATAAAACTGCCCGGCCGGTTTTCATGCAGGTTATGCGGGCCGAAATGCGCCCCTTTTTGCACGTAATCGATTTCATCGGGTTGGGGAAAGGTGGCGATGCTCACCGGGTTTGACGGCGTGCGAATATCAAATACCCAAATCAGTTTCTCCCCGTCCTCCTGGTTATCCAGCACCGCCTCGTCCAGCACGATCAGCAGATCCCGATCCGGCAGGGGCAAAGCGGTATGGGTGCCGCCGCCGAACGGCGGACTCCAGTTGCGATGGGCGATCAGCTTGGGCTGCGTGCGATCTTTAATATCCAGCAGGGTCAGACCGCCGTCGCGCCAGCTGCCGTAGGCGGTGTCGCCGCTAATAATGGCATGATGCAGCGCATAACGCTTGCCCTGGGGCCAACCAGGCTGCTCGCCCCCGGCGGTATACATGCCGGGCAGCCAGTAGCGTCCGGCCACTGCGGGTTTGGTCGGGTCCGCCAAATCGATGGTCAGGAAAATATAGTCGCTATAACCGTCCAGCAGGGCCGAGACATACGCCCAGCGCCCGCCTACGTACCAGATGCGGTGAATGCCGATACCGTTGAGGGACAAAAAGCCGATTTCACGCGGCCGATCGGGCACTGAAATATCAAAAATACGCAGCCCGGCGCTCCAGCCCCGTTCGGTACGGCCCGCGCTGACGGTATCCGCGACCGAGCGGGTGTAATAGACCTTTTCATCGGCAAAACGCGCGTCGGCAAACAGATCGCGCGCGTTGATCACCAGCAGCAGATCGTCATGGGCCTGTAAATGCACGTTCCAGGTACCGGGCGGGGCGGCGATAAAACCGGCCGGTCGCGGATGTTTCACATCGCGCACATCCACGATGGACACCCCCTGCGAAACCATATGCCCTATATAAGCATAACCGCGATGCACCATGACCTGTACGCCGTCGGGTTTACCGCCCTGGTCGCTGTGGCTAAGCAGCCGCATATTCCGGCTATAGTCGGGAGCGGCGAATTGCTGGTCTGCCATGGGGATGACTCCTTACTTCGTGGCGTGCGCCGCTTCAAGGGTGGCGAACCAGGGGGCGACGAAATCATCCGTCTGGCCCCATCCCGGAATAATTTTAGCCAGCGAGGCCATATTCACCGCGCCCGGCTGGCTGGCCACCAGGGCCTGGGGGATGGTGGCCGCGCCAAAATCATAGGTGGCCGGCGTCGCTTCGCCGGCGATTTTATTGGCGACCAGGCGCAGGTTGATCTTGCCGATCAGCTTGGGGTCAACCGCGACGCTGACTTTCCATGGGCTGCCGGATTCGCGCATGAGTTGCAAATCCTGATTGGAGATATCGATGCTGTAGAGTTTGATCTCCGTGCGGCCGTTTTCTTTCAGCGCCTTATAAGCGCCCTGGCTAAAGGCATCCCAGGTGCCCCAAATCGCGTCGATTTTCCCTTTGGGGTACTTGGCCAGCACCGCGCCGACTTTATTGGCGGTATCGCCCTGGACGTCGGACGACACGGCGCCGATGGATTCCAGTTCATGTATGCCCGGATTGGCCTGCAACAGGGTTTTGTAGGCGGCCTGGCGTCGCTCCATAGGCGGGAATCCGGCCACCCAGAGTTTGATGATATCGGCTTTGCCGTTGAAATCCTTGACCAATTGGCCAAAGGACGCCTGGGTGAGCGACGCGTCATCCTGCTGGGTGACGGTGACGCCCGGCACCGTGCCGTTAACCGCCGTATCGAATACCGACACCGCGATGCCGCTGGCGGTAATGCGTTTTACCAGTTCGGTGGAATACGGATCGCGGCCCTGGGACAGGATAATGCCGTCGTATTTCTGGGTAATGGCCTGATTAACGAAATCCTGGAAGCGGGCGTCGTCGCCGTTGCTTAAAAAGGTGCTGACTTTAAAGCCCAGCTTTTTCCCTTCCTCGATAACCCCCGAAACAAACTGCGTGGTGTTGTCATCCGATCCCAGGTTGCGGATGACCGCAATGCGGATCGGACCGTTATGCTGGGCAATGGCCGCGGGGATAGGCGCGGGGGCGGCGGCAAAGGCCGGCAGGCCGGCCAGCAGGCTCAGGGCCAGCAGCGGGGACAATATCTTTTTCATCAACGGCTCCGTCAAGTGTGCAAAACCATGCCAGGGTGCGGGCAACTACAACAGATGCCTTTATGTCTGGATGTCTGTTTGATAATGCCTTGCATCATAGCCGGAGCCCGGGTTACAGGAAATGCTTTCCCTTATGACTTTTTGGATGACGTTATGCCAATTAGTTTGTTTGCAACGGAAAAAAACCGTGGCGTTTCAATGCCACGGTTAGTGCCACGGTTAATGCCGCGGTTGCGCGGCCGGCTTCAGGCACGCGTCCGGCCAGCAATCGCGCCGCGCGGGGTCCCTGCCGGGGAGGACCGGCTTCAGGGCGTCGCCAGGGCTATCATCCGGCGATGTTTTTTCTCGCTCAGCATCGTCATGCCAAGCAGGATCACCGCCAGCAAACATCCGGCGATCATGACGATAAAACCGCCGTTCCACCCGCAGTAATCCACGGTATAACCCACGATGGCGCTGGCGGCCACCGAACCGCCAAGATAACCGAACAAGCCGGTAAACCCGGCGGCGGTGCCCGCGGCTTTTTTAGGCACCAGCTCCAGCGCATGCAGCCCGATCAGCATCACCGGGCCGTAAATCAGAAAGCCGATGACGATCATGCACAGCATATCCAGGCCGGGATTGCCCACCGGATTGAGCCAATAGACCACCGTGGCCAGGGTCACCAGCGCCATAAAAAACATACCGGTGGCGCCGCGGTTGCCCTTGAACACCTTATCGGACATCCAGCCGCACAGCAGCGTGCCCGGGATACCGGCATATTCATAGAAAAAATAGGTCCAGGAG
The DNA here is from genome assembly GCF_047324175.1 of Sodalis sp. RH21. Taxonomy (NCBI): domain Bacteria; kingdom Pseudomonadati; phylum Pseudomonadota; class Gammaproteobacteria; order Enterobacterales; family Bruguierivoracaceae; genus Sodalis; species Sodalis sp. RH21. The sequence continues at coordinate 458,099 of NZ_CP178732.1, forward strand.
GATTTATCCAGGGTGAACTGCTTCACTTCCCGCAGATAGGTGGGCGACCAGTCGAGGATGCCGTAGCGCAACAGGTAAACAAACACATTGGCCAGGGCGATGTACCATAACAGTTTGTTTGGAAATACATATTTTTGCAGGATTTGTTTAGTGCTGAGTTCAGCTTCGGCGGATTGCTTATCGTAATTGGCCGGATAATCGTGCTTATATTCCTCTATGGGGGGTAAGCCGCAGGATTGCGGCGTATCGCGCATCAGTACCAAGGCCGCCGCCGCGATGACGATGGCGGCGATGGCCGGCATATAAAACGCGCTGTGCCAGTCATTGAACCATATCATCCCCAACAGCAGCAGCAGCGGCGGAATACCGCCGCCGACGTTATGGGCGCAGTTCCACACCGATACCACCGTACCGCGTTCCTTATGGGACCACCAATGGACCATGATGCGCCCGCAGGGCGGCCAGCCCATGCCCTGAAACCACCCGCAGGCGAACAGCAGTACGAACATAATGGCGATACTTGAGGTGGCCCAGGGTACCAACCCCATAAACAGCATCACCGACGCGGCCAAAACCAGGCCGGCCGGTAAGAAGACCCGCGGATTGGAGCGATCGGAAACCGATCCCATGACAAATTTGGAGATACCGTAAGCAATGGAGATGGCCGAGAATGCGACGCCCAGATCGCCATGGCTGTAACCTTGCTCCACCAGAAAGGGCATCGCCAGGGCAAAATTTTTACGCACCAGATAGTAGGCGGCATAACCGAAAAAGATACCGAAGAAAATTTGCCAGCGCAGGCGGCGGTAGAGAGGGTCGATCCGTTGGTCTGATATGCGGGGTTTATGCACGGCGGGTTTAAACAAACTTAGCATTGAGTCTCCGGTGATGTTGAAAATGGTCTGTTCGAGGCATGACAGGGGCGAAAGTATGACGGGGGAGGGAGGCAAAGTCGCGCATCGGCGTCCCGAACCGTGGCGCCGGTCGGGGCGGATATTCATAAGCTGATAGAACCGGAGGGAATTTTGATAGTAACAGCGGCGGCGCCAGGGTTATCGGGCCGGGCCGTGCTCCGATGGTGGGCGACGCAGGCCGGTTATGGCGCGCGCCGCAACCGGTTTAGCGGCGCTGGATATAGGTGATGGCCAGCGCGGCGGCCAGCACCAGGCCCTTGATAATATCCATGGCATAATAGGGCACCGATATCATCACCAGGCCATTTTGCAATACGCCCAGGATGACCGCGCCGACCAGGGTGCCGAGCGCGTTGGGCTTGCCGGAACCGGCCAGCGAAAAACCGATATAGGCGGCCGCCACCGCATCCATCAGATAACCGCCGCCGGCGTTGACCTGGGACGAGCCGATGCGCGAGGCCAGCAAAATGCCCCCCAGCGCGGCCAGCAGGGAGGAGATGACGTAGGCGAGTACGCGGTAGCGGGCGGTGCGGATGCCGGCCAGCCGGGCCGCTTCGGGATTGCCGCCGATGGCGTACATCCGGCGCCCGTGTTTGGTCAGGGATAAACCGAGCTGTACCACCACCGTGACCGCCAGCATGATGATTACGATCACCGGTACCTGGCCCAGGGTCGAGAATATCGCCGGGATTTCCCCTTCCGCCATATCGCCGCTCGGCAGCACCATGTTTTGGGTAATCGAACCGCCAAAGCTGTAGGTCATGGCCACGCCCTGCACTACGAAGAGCGTGCCGAGGGTGGCCAGCATATCGGGGATCTTCAGCACCACGATCAAGAAAGCGTTAAACAGGCCCACCAGGGTACAGATGGCCAGGGTGAGCGCGATGGCGAACGTGGTATCCAGTCCATGCCAGACAAACATGGAAATCACCAGCGCATTGGCCAGCGAGGCGGTGGACCCCACCGACAGATCAAACCCGCCTACCGAGAGTGAAATGGACACGCCGATGGCAATCACCGTGACGATGGCGATGGAGCGCAGAATATTGATGATATTATTGGGATCGAGGAAGTTATCGGACGCGAGCCCAAACAGCGCGATCAGCGCGACCACCGTGAGCAGCATGCCCCAGCGGTACAAAAATTCGAATAGCTGATGACGCCATGGCAGGGCGCCTGCCTTCAGGGGTATCTCTTTGCTCACGGTAGCGTTCCTCCGGTTGAATACAGTAACAGCGTCTCTTCGTCCGTTGCATGCGCGTCCACCTGGGCCACGATGCGGCCGTCCCACATAACGCAAATGCGGTCGCACAGGCCCAGCAGTTCGGAGAATTCGCCCGACGCATAAATAATGCCCTTACCCTGGCGCGCCAATCCGTCAATCAGCACAAACAGATCCTGTTTGGCTTTGATGTCCACCCCTTTGGTCGGTTCATCAAAAATCAGCACGTCGGCGTGGCCGCGCAGCCATTTGCCGATGGCTACTTTTTGCTGATTGCCCCCCGACAAGCGCTGTAGTTTTTGATCCAGCCCGGCGGCGCGCACCCCCAGGCGATCCACCACTTGCTGCGCCCAGCGCCGCGACTGGCCAGCATTAAACCAGCCCCAGCGGGAAAAGGTATTGTCGGCGCTGACGCTGAGGTTCATGGGGATGGCTTCATGGATAAATATCCCTTCTTTGCGCCGTTCCTCGGGGATCAGCGCCAGCCCCTGCCTGACCGAGGCGTGCGGTGCGGTGGGCTTCCAAGGTTTGCCCAGCAGTTGGCCGCGGTTTATCCGGGCGGGCGAGGCGCCGAACAGGGCCTTGCACAGTTCGGTTTTGCCGGCACCCGCCAGGCCGGCCAGTCCCAGGATTTCGCCTTTGCGCAGGGTGAGGGAGATGTCGCGCAGCAGGGCGTCGTCGTGCAGTCCTTCGACCTGGAGCAGTGTTTCCCCGCCGCCGCCGGCGGGGCGCGGGGGCGGAAAAATGGCGTCCAGCGGGTGGCCGAGCATTTTCTCTATAATCTGTCCGCTGCTTAAGCCATCCATGGGGCCGTCGCTGACCCGGCGGCCGTCGCGCAATACCGTCAGCCGATCGCAGGTTGCGGCCAGTTCGTGAATGCGATGGGAGATAAATACGACGCCGATGCCTTCGGCCCGCAGACGCCGCGTGACGGCGAATAGGCGTTCGCTTTCATGCTGGTCCAGCGGGGCGGTGGGTTCGTCGAGGATCAGGAAGCGGCAGCGGTGGGACAGGGCGCGCGCCAGTAAGATTTGCTGTTTTTCCGCCAGGGTACAGCGGTCGATGCGCTGATGGATGTCGATGTCGGCCTGGAGCTGGGCCAGCAGGGCGCCCGCCTGGCGGTAGATCTGCGGCCAGCGGCAAAGCTGGCCGCCTTCCGCCAGCCGATCGAGCATGATATTTTCCCCGACGGTGAGGGTGGGCACCAGGGCGATATCCACTTCCTGTTGTACCAGGTGGATGCCCAGTTGTTTAGCCTGGCGCGGGGAGTGGATGGCGACCGGTTCGCCGTCGATCAGGATTTCGCCCTGATAGTGGTTGTGGGTGCCGGAGAGGATGGCCATCAGGGTGGATTTGCCCGCGCCGTTGGCGCCGATAAGTGCGTGAATCGAGCCGCCTTCGAGGGTGAAGTCCACCCGCTCCAGCGCCTGGAAACCCGCGAAGGCGATGGAGATGTTACGCATTTCCAGCCGGGCCGGAACTGTGGATGGGAGTGTAGCCATGAGCGCGAAGAACTCTTTTTCAGACAACCATTGCCAGGGAGAGCGTTAGGGAATGGAGGAATCTTTCATGAAAGCGGCGGTTTTGGCAATAACGGAAATGGCATAAGCTACATAAAAATGGTCTTGACCCGGGAGCGCTCTCCGTTGACCCGGCTCGCTGCGGGTCCGGTGGTCGCGGGCCTACCATGCCATGAGGCGCTCTGGCGGCCAGCAAAACCATGGCCGCTTCGGCCTCATTGGCATGCTCTCCCTTTAACACGGCTCGCTGCGGGTCCGGTGTTCGCGGGCCTACCATGCCATGAGGCGCTCTGGCGGCCAGGAAAACCATGGCCGCTTCGGCCTCATTGGCATGCTCTCCCTTTAACACGGCTCGCTGCGGGTCCGGTGTTCGCGGGCCTACCATGCCATGAGGCGCTCTGGCGGCCGGGAAAACCATGGCCGCTTCGGCCCCACTGGCATGCTCTCCCTTTAACCCGGCTCGCTGCGGGTCCGGTGGTCGCGGGCCTACCATGCCATGAGGCGCTCTGGCGGCCGGGAAAACCATGGCCGCTTCGGCCCCACTGGCATGCTCTCCCTTTAACCCGGCTCGCTGCGGGTCCGGTGTTCGCGGGCCTGCCATGCCATGAGGCGCTCTGGCGGCCAGCAAAACCATGGCCGCTTCGGCCTCATTGGCATGCTCTCCCTTTAACACGGCTCGCTGCGGGTTCGGTGGTCGCGGGCCTTGGGACGGCGTTTTGGGCAAAATAAAGGGGGAGCAGCCTGCTCCCCCTTTATTATTACCCGCCGTCGATAATCAGTCCGTACGTTTTTCCAGGATATGAAAAGTGACGTCCATTACATCGTTTCTGATATGAGCGCGGTGGTCATCCATATGCTGCGCTTGTTGGTGCTGTTCAAGATGGCGGATGCTTTTCCACTGCTCCAGCATAAAAATGGAGTCTGGAGCGGTCTTGCGCCACGGCACTTGCGCCTTATAGTCGGTCAGCAAAGTATATTCACTGCAACCATCTTCGGCCAATACGTTGGGCCGAAGGGCCTGGATGGCAGCTAAAACCGCTTCTCTTCGTCCCGGTTTCACTTTGATTTCTGCAATTACCGTGATCATCGATTCCTCAGTCTATGGGTGTATATGTCGGTTCGACGACATAGTTAACCAAAGACGCGGCCGAGATGCTCGCGATATTTTACGATGTCTTGCTCTATTTGCGGTTGCTTTATGACGTCGTTCAGGATAAAGGTCGGCAGCATCGACATGCCGAGGAACTGATTGGCCTTATGAAACGGCAGGTAAACCCCGTCCACGCCGACGCCGGTAAAGAATTGTTCCGGATCGGTGAAGGCTTCCATCGGCGCGTTCCAGGTCAGCGACAGCATATAATGGGTGCCCTGCAGCAGGCCGCCCGAACCATATTTTTTCGAGGCGTCCGAACGGGTGCGCCCGTCGCTGGCGTACAGGCGGCCGTGGCCGGCGGTGAAAACCTCATCGATGTATTTTTTCAGTATCCACGGTTGGCCCATCCACCAGCCGGGCATTTGGTAAATCACCGTATCCGCCCACAGGTAGTTATCGACTTCCTGTTCAACGTCATAGCCTTTATCCACCACCGTGACGCGCACGTCGTGACCGGCGGCGGTCAGCGTCGTCATGGCGACATCGGTCATGGTGTTATTGAGCGCGCCGTCGGAGTGGGCGAATTTTTTACCCGCGTTAATAATCAGTATCTTTTGCATAATATCCCGCCTTAAGTTCGATAACGGGCAGTGTAATCCCTAACGCGCCGATGAAAAAGCGCGCGGCAGGCAGAACATTTTTGCATCTGGCGCAATAAAGGCGCGCCATCAAGGCCTGTGACAGCCGGGGGGCGGATAAGGTAGTATCATGGGCTATTACACCAAACCAAAGGGCGTGGCTATCCACCAGACCACGCCGCGGTGAGAGGAAACAACGATCAATGAGTGATTTGGCTCATGACGGCGCAGAACGCCTGGCGCTGCATAAATTTACCGAAAACGCATACCTCAATTACTCCATGTACGTCATCATGGATCGCGCGTTGCCGTTTATCGGCGATGGCCTCAAGCCGGTTCAGCGCCGCATCGTTTATGCGATGTCGGAGCTGGGGCTCAACGCCAGCGCCAAGTATAAGAAATCCGCCCGCACCGTGGGCGATGTCTTGGGTAAGTATCATCCCCACGGCGACAGCGCCTGCTATGAAGCCATGGTGCTGATGGCCCAGCCCTTTTCTTATCGCTACCCGCTGGTGGACGGACAGGGCAACTGGGGCGCGCCGGACGATCCCAAATCCTTCGCCGCCATGCGTTATACCGAATCCCGTTTGTCCAAATACGCCGAATTGCTGCTGGGCGAGCTGGGGCAGGGCACGGTGGATTACGCCCCCAATTTCGACGGTACGCTGCAAGAGCCGAAGACGTTGCCGGCGCGGTTGCCCAATATCCTGCTGAACGGCACCACCGGTATCGCGGTGGGCATGGCCACGGATATTCCGCCCCATAATGTCGCTGAAGTCGGCGCCGCGATTATCGCGCTGCTGGAAAAACCCTCCACGCCGCTTGAAGAATTGCTTAATTATGTGAAGGGGCCGGATTTTCCCACCGAGGCGGAAATCATCACCCCGCCTGAGGAGATCCGTAAAATCTACCAAACCGGACGGGGTTCGGTGCGTATGCGCGCCCTGTGGAAAATCGAGGACGGCGAAGCGGTGATTATCGCCTTGCCCCACCAGGTTTCCGGCGCCAAGGTGCTGGAGCAAATCGCCGCGCAAATGCGGGCGAAAAAGCTGCCGATGGTGGAAGATCTGCGCGATGAGTCGGATCACGAGAATCCCACCCGCCTGGTGGTGGTGCCGCGTTCCAACCGGGTTGATTTGGAGCAGGTTATGCATCATCTGTTCGCCACTACCGATCTGGAACGCAGCTACCGCATCAATATGAATATGATTGGCCTGGACGCCCGTCCGGCGGTTAAAAATCTGTTGGAAATCCTGACCGAGTGGCTGGTTTACCGCCGCGATACGGTACGCCGCCGCCTGAATTACCGTCTGGAAAAAGTGCTGCGCCGCCTGCATATCCTTCAGGGGTTGCTGGTCGCCTACCTCAACCTGGATGAAGTGATTCATATCATCCGCACCGAGGACGAGCCGAAGCAGCAGCTCATGCAGCGCTTTGCGCTGAGCGACACCCAGGCCGATGCTATCCTCGAATTAAAACTGCGCCATTTGGCCAAGCTCGAAGAGATGAAAATCCGCGGCGAACAGGCGGAGTTGGAAAAAGAGCGGGATAAATTGCAGGGCATCCTGGCGTCGGAACGCAAGCTGAGCAATTTGCTGAAAAAAGAAATCGAAGCGGATATCGCCGCCTTTGGCGATCCCCGCCGTTCGCCGCTGGTGCAACGCGGCGAAGCCAAGGCCCTGTCCGAGAACGAACTGACGCCGTCGGAGCCGGTGACCATCGTGCTGTCCACCATGGGCTGGGTGCGCAGCGCCAAAGGGCATGATATCGACCCCAGCGCGCTGAACTATAAGTCCGGCGATAATTTCCTCAGCGCCGTGCATGGTAAAAGCAACCAGCCGGTGGTGTTTATCGATTCCACCGGGCGCAGCTACGCGCTGGAACCGTCGGTACTGCCTTCCGCCAGGGGGCAGGGCGAGCCGCTGACCGGCAAGCTGACCCTGCCGCCGGGCGCCACCGTTGAGCAGATGCTCACCGGCACCGAGGATCGCAAACTGCTGCTGGCGTCCGACGCCGGTTATGGTTTTGTCTGTACGTTTGACGATCTGGTGGCGCGTAACCGGGCCGGCAAGGCGATGCTGAACCTGCCGGATAACGCCAAGGTCATGCCCCCGCTGTGGGTCAGCGATACGATAGAACAACTGCTGCTGGTTATCACCGAAGCCGGGCGGTTATTGTTATTCCCCGTAAGCGATTTGCCGCAGCTGACCAAAGGCAAGGGCAATAAGATCGTGTCCATTACCGCGGCGGACGCGGCGGCGGGGGTCGATCGCCTGACCAGGATGTTGCTGCTGTCCACCAAGGCATCGGTGACGTTTTATGTCGGCAAACGTAAACTCACCTTACGTCCGGAAGACTTGCAGAAATACCGTGCCGAACGCGGCCGCAAAGGTACGCTGCTGCCCCGCGGCCTGCAGCGCATCGACCGGGTGGAAGTGGACGATCCGCTGGACGCGGCCACTAGCGACGACGCGCCGCCGTCAGGCCAGTAGCGATCCGCTTGCCGGCGCGCGCATCCAGCAGGGTGCGCGCGCCGGACTTGGGAGGACCAAAGCGCAGTTTTGCGCAAGTGTTATCGGCGCCGCGCCGGGAATAACCGTGTATTTTGTCATGAAGCCGGTATACTAGCGGCGGCTGATGGTTAAGAGGTTAATATGTTAGCGATAATTCGTACCATTGTGGTGGTGCTGCTTTCTATTTGTATCTGCGTATTTGGTTTGATTTATTGTCTTTTCAGCCCAAGAAATCCACGCCATGTCGCCACCTTCGGCCGGATGTTTGGCCGTATGGCGCCGCTGCTGGGGCTGAAAGTGGAACTGCGTTATCCCTCCTCCATGGTGACCCGGCAAAACTGTATTTATATCGCTAATCATCAAAATAATTACGATATGGTGACCGCCGCGAGCATGGTGCAGCCGCGCACGGTGACGGTGGGCAAAAAAAGCCTGCTGTGGATACCCTTGTTCGGCCAGCTTTACTGGTTGACGGGCAATTTACTGATCGACCGCGAAAATCGCTCGCGGGCGCACGGCACCATTACCGAAATCGTCAAACACATCAAAAAGAAAAACATCTCCATCTGGATGTTCCCCGAAGGTACCCGCAGCCGGGGCCGCGGGCTTATGCCGTTTAAAATGGGCGCATTCCATGCGGCCATCGCCGCCGGGGTGCCCGTGGTGCCGATTTGCGTCTCCAATACGTCCAATAAAATCAAGCTGAACCGCTGGTCGAACGGCCTGGTAATCGTTGAAATCCTGCCGCCGGTGGATACCGCGCCTTATGGCCGGGACCAGGTGCGCGCGCTGGCCGAACATTGCCGCGACATCATGGCGGCCAGGCTGGCGGAGCTGGATGCGGAAGTGGCCAGGCGCGAAGGGCGGCAAAAAACAGGGCGCAACAAATAGTCCGGGCAGTTTATAGTCAATACATTGTGATTTTATGGCCGATCCGGCCATCGATGAATTACCCCGGCAGCGGTTGGCGGGCGTAAGGTTGCATCGGGTTTACAGGCTTTTTACGGAGCAGATATGTCACTCAGTCGGCGTCAGTTTATTCAGGCATCAGGCGTTGCGCTTTGCACCAGCGCAATACCGCTGAGGGCACGTGCCAATGGGCAACCGACCGCTTTACCCATTCCGCCGCTGCTGGAGTCGCGCCGCGGCCAGCCGCTGTTTCTCACCCTGCAGCGGGCGCATTGGGAGTTTATTCCCGGCCGGCGCGCCGCCACCTGGGGCATTAACGGCGGTTATCTCGGCCCGACGGTGCGGGTGTATAACGGCGACGACGTCAAGCTTATCTATAACAACCGCCTCAACGAACCGGTGTCCATGACCGTCAGCGGCCTGCAGGTGCCCGGCACGCTGATGGGCGGCGCGCCGCGCATGATGTCGGCCAGCGTGGATTGGTCGCCGGTCATTCCGATACGCCAGCCGGCGGGCACCTGCTGGTATCACGCCAATACCCCCAACCGCATGGCGCCGCATATCTATAATGGACTGGCGGGGCTGTGGCTGGTGGAGGATGAAGTCAGTAAATCATCGCCGCTGCCCAATCACTATGGCGTGGATGATTTTCCGGTGATTATCCAGGATAAACGCTTGGATAACTTTGGCACGCCGGTGTATAGCCCTCCGGCCAACGGCGGCTTTTTCGGCGATACCCTGCTGGCGAACGGGGCGCAAAGCCCCTACGTCGAAGTCTCCCGGGGCTGGGTGCGGCTACGGCTGCTCAATGCCTCCAATGCCCGCCGCTACCAGCTGCAATTGAGCGATGGCCGCATTATGCAGGTGGTCGCCGGCGATCAGGGCTTTTTGCCCGCCCCGGTCCCGGTCAGCCAACTTTCGCTGGCCCCGGGCGAGCGCCGTGAAATCCTGATCGATATGTCGAAAGGGGAAGAGGTGTCCATTACCGCCGGGGTAGCCGCGGGGATCATGGACCGGGTGCGGGGCTTTTTCGAGCCTTCCTCGATGCTGATCTCGACTATCGTGCTGACCCTGAAACCCACCGGCCTGCTGCCCCTGGTAACCGATAATCTGCCGATGCGCTTATTGGCGGATCAGGTTATCGACGGCAATATCAGCCACACGCGCGAGTTCCGTCTGGGCGGTAGCCAGCCTGAGATCAATGGCGCGTTGTGGGATATGAACCGTACCGACTTCCAGGCGCGGCAGGGCAGCTTTGAGCGGTGGATCGTTCGTACCGATTCGCCGCAATCGTTCCATATCCAGGGCGTGGCGTTTTTAATCAAGCGGGTGAATGGCAATGCGCCGCTGCCGGAAGATCAGGGTTGGAAAGATACGGTGTGGGTGGAAAGCGAGGTGGAGTTGATGGTGTGGTTTCCGCAAGTGGCGGGCGATCATTTCCCTTTCCTTTATTACAGCCAGACGCTGGAAATGGCCGATCGCGGCAGCGCCGGCCAGTTTACCGTCAGCGCGCGGTGACGCGCCCGATCGCAGAAAGCCCCGGCGGCTCTCGCCGCCGGGACCTCACGGTACGGCTTAAGGTTTAACGAAGGTATCCGGGTTTGGCCCCAGGCGTTTGCCGCTATCCAATTGGGCGATGGCGTCCAGCTCGTCTTGCGCCAGTTTGAAATCCAGCACGCCGAAGTTTTCCTTGATGCGCGCCGGCGTGACCGATTTGGGGATCACTACCAGGCCCGAATCCAGGTGCCAGCGAATCACGATTTGCGCCGGGCTTTTGCCATATTTTTCCGCCAGTTTGCGAATGATTTCCTGATCGAACACCCCTTTGCCGCCTTGAGCCAGCGGGCTCCAGGATTCGGTCAGAATATGATGGGCGGCATCCCACGCGCGCAATTCACGCTGTTGCAGCAGCGGATGCAGTTCGATCTGGTTGATGACGGGGACCACGCCGGTTTCATCCAGCAGGCGCTGCAGGTGCGGCGCATGGAAATTACATACCCCGATGCTTTTCGCCAGGCCTTCTTCCTTAAGTTTCACCATATCGCGCCAGGCCTGGACATACGTATCCTGCGCAGGAACCGGCCAATGCATCAAATACAGATCCACATAATCAAGGCGCAGTTTCTTCAAACTCTCTTCCAGGGCCTTGGGCGCCACGGTTTGATCGGCATTCCAGAGCTTGGTGGTGATAAACAGCTCCTCCCGGGGAACCGAGGCCGCTTGCAGGGCCTCGCCCACGCCGGTTTCGTTCTTGTAGATAGCTGCGGTATCAATGGAGCGGTAACCCACTTTCAGCGCTTCCTGCACCGCCGTCAAAACCTCTTCATTGCTGGCTTGCCAAACGCCCAGACCCAGCTGCGGCATGGTACGTCCATCATGAAATTTTACCGTTGGTTGCGTTGACATCATTTCTCCTTGTATATCCATTTACCGCCCCGTAACCGGGCGGCCTAGGTTTATCGTTAGATCATTTATTCTAGTAGATGCTGCGTGGCTATGTGGCAAGTAAGGGTAAGTCGGTGGTCGGTACGCAGCAGATATGCGGCAGAAGATATAATGTATTGTGGGTAATTACGGGGGTGAACTCAATGCATATTCCTGCCTGCAATTTGCCTATTTCTCCAAAGGGCTATAGAAAAGTGGGCGAAAATGGCAAGATAGCTGCCGGATTATTCAAATCAGAGAATTCAGGCGATGACAGAAAACCTCTCCCTATGTACCCGCTTATCGCTGCGCGCCATGCAATTGCTGCAACAAAACAATCTGGTGGCCATCCCGCACGTCAAGCTACTGTTTGCCGATACGTACTATGCCCGTACGCCGGTCATGTACGAACCGGGGATCATCATTTTGTTTCAGGGAAGGAAAACCGGTTATCTGGGTAATAAGATTTTTACCTATGACGCCAGCCACTATCTGTTACTGAGCGTGCCGCTGCCATTTGAATGCGAAACCTTCGCCTCGCGGGACGAACCGCTGGTAGGCATGTCAATCGGCGTGGATACCCTGATGCTGCAGGATTTGATTATCGATATGGGCGACGAAGCGCAGTTCAAGCCGGTCACCCCCCGGTCCAGCGGCATCAATGCGGCGCCGCTGACCGAGCAATTATTCTGCGCCGCCGAACGCCTGCTGGATATCATGGACAAACCGCTGGATGCGCGGGTTCTTGGGCCGGCCATCGTGCGCGAGATTATCTATTATCTCCTGCAGGACGTCTGCGGCGACGCGCTATACGCGCTGGCGAACCGGCAATCCCATTTCAACCAGATTGCCAAGATCCTTAAAAAAATCGAGCGCCAATTCGCCGATAACCTGACCATCGAACAATTGGCCGCCGATGTGAATATGAGCCTCTCGGCGTTTCATCATAATTTTAAAGCGGTCACCAGCACTTCTCCCCTGCAATACCTGAAAACCTACCGTTTGCATAAGGCGCGTATTCTGATGCTTCACGATGGTTTTAACGCCGGCACCGCGGCCATGCGCGTGGGTTACGAAAGCCCGTCGCAATTCAGCCGGGAATTTAAACGTTATTTCGGCGTATCGCCGCGGGAAGACGCGGCGCGCATCCGGGTGCCGGGGCAGAGTCCCACCCTACAGGTCTAGGCGCAGGGCAGGAGACGGGGAAGGCAGGTAAAACGGGGAACGGGACTCAGGCGGCATCCTTGACTTTGCGTCTGCGCAAAAATAGCACCACGGTGCCCAGCAGTCCGCTGCACAGCAGCACCAGGGGCAGGATCATCAGAACCATCATCACCTGATCTTCATGATGCTTGACCAGCGGCACGTGGCTGATGGAAAACCCCAGCGAGAGCAGCGTGCCGACCCATATCAGCGCGCTTAACCAATTAAACAGCTGAAAGCGGGTATTGCTTAAGCCGGCGATGCCGGCCATCGTCGGCAGCAGCGTGCGGACAAACGCCAGGAAGCGGCCGACCAGCAGCGCCATTAAGCCGTGCCGGTTGAACATGGTGTAGGCGCGCTGGTGGTAATGGGCAGGCAGATGCAGCAGCCAGCTTCTGACGACGCGGGTATCCCCCAGCCAGCGGCCCTGCAAATAACTGAACCAGCAGCCCAGGCTGGCCGCCACGGTCAGTATGATCAGCGTGGGGAAAAAACCCATCACCCCTTTGGCCACCATGGCGCCTGAGAGCAGCAGCAGGCTGTCGCCCGGTAGAAAAGAGGCGGGTAATAAACCGTTTTCCAGAAATAGCGTAATGAACATCACACAATAGACAATCCAGATCACCCGCGGATGCGCCAATGCGGCAAAATCCTGTTGCCAAAGTGCGCGGACAATCTCATGTAATACGCTCATCTCAACCTGCTCATCTCATTTTATTGACAGCTTAGCGCCGATATTCCGGGCTGTCCTCGATCGCGAACGCAATTGAACAATTTTATTAACTATTTTAGACCGGTTTGGCATTATCGGCGATTAACCGCGCCGGCGGCTTGAATGCGGGCGAACCCGGCGGCCAGATCGGCGATCAGATCGTCGGTATTTTCCAGGCCGACATGAATTCTCACCAGGGTGCCGGTAAAATCCACTCCGCCGGCAGGCCGGATGGCCGCGATTTCTTCGGGTTGATTGGCTAAAATAAGCGATTCGAAGCCGCCCCAGGAATAGGCCATGCTGAAATGCTCGAAATTATCCAGGTAATGCTCCAACTGGGCCTGCGTCAGCCGATCTTTTAAGATAAAAGAGAACAGGCCGCTGGCGCCGGTGAAATCGCGTTTAAAAAATTCATGGCCTTTACAGCCAGGCAGGGCCGGATGATTGACCACCGCCACCTCGGGACGCTCGGCAAGCCATGCGGCCACGCGCATGCCGTTTTCGGCATGCTGCTTAAGGCGCACGCCCAGGGTGCGCAGGCCGCGGGCCGCCATATAGGCCGTATCGGCATCCACCATTTGCCCCATTAAATAGGACTGCTCGCGCAGTTGGTCCCAGCAGCGGGCATTGGCGACCGCCGTACCCAGCATGGCATCGGAGTGGCCGATAATATATTTGGTGCCGGCCTGGATGGAGATATCCACGCCCAGCGCCAGCGCCGGCAGAAGAATCCCGGCTGCCCAGGTATTATCCAGCATAATTACGATCTCGGGATTGATCGCGCGTACGGCTTTGACGATCGCCGGAATATCCTGCACCTCCATGGTGATCGACCCGGGAGACTCCAGAAATACCACTTTGGTATTTTCCTGGATCAGTCCGGCGATTTCCGCGCCGATGGTGGGCGCGAACCAGGTGGTGGCGACGTTCAGCTTACCGAGGATATGGCGGCAAAAATCGGTGGTCGGCTCATAAACCGAACCGGTAACCAGAATATGATCGCCGGCCGACACAAAAGAAAGGATAGCGTTGGTCACCGCCGCCGCGCCGCAGGGATAAAGCGCGCAGCCCGCGCCGCCTTCCAGTTCCACCATGGCTTGCTGCAGGGAGAAATGCGTCAGGGTCCCGCGTCGGCCGTAAAACAGTTCGCCGTTGGCGCGCTGCGCGGCGGCCTGTTTTTTTGCCTGCACCGAATCAAATACTAACGAGGAAGCCCGCTGAATTACCGCATTCACTGAACCCTGGGTATATTTCTTATCTCTGCCCGCGGTAATCAATGCCGTTTCAATTTTTTTTGCCGTCATTATCTGCGCTGTGCCTTTTACGAAATGTATTTTCTAAGGAGATCCCCAAGCCGAGCCATGCCTGGATGGACCCTGCTACGTTAGCATGAATGCGCGCCGCCGGCAGACGTTTTGCTGCCGCAGAAATGATTAAACACGATATTAATTCTTCCATAAAAAGACCGGGAACGGCAAAGCAAAATCGGTTCGCTATCGATACAAATAATAATGAGAACTACTATCAATTCCCGTCCTGTTTGCTATCATTCTCCCTGGATTATTTTTTAGTAAAGAATCAGGTGGAGGCACAGCGTGAAGATGGCTGTCATAAATTTTGTCCAGGACCTTGTGCGCCCGGCGCTTGGACGCGTTTTTTCGTTACTCGCACTGCCGCGCGGAATATTTGCCGCGGCGCTGCTGCTCTTCGGTCTGGCTGTATTCGGCCTGGCCGGGACGGCCATGGCCGCCCCGCCGAGCGTCGCCGCGCCGGACAACGCGACCGCTCTCGCTGCCCCGCAAATGCTGCCGCAAGTGGCGCCGACCGTCCCCGGGCAGCAGCAACTGGCGCAAATGGATTTATCAGTCTGGGGCATGTATCAACATGCCGACGTTGTAGTGAAGACGGTTATGATTGGTTTGTTGATCGCATCCATCGTCACCTGGGCGCTGTTTTTTGGCAAAAGCGCCGAACTGATGGCGGCTAAACGCCGTCTGCGCCGCGAGCTGGACGCGCTGAAAGATGTGCGCAACCTGGATGAGGCTTTCGCCGCCGCCGCGTCGTTTTCCGCCAATAGCGTCGGCGGCCGGTTGCTGGCCCAGACGCAAAACGAACTGGAACTGTCGGCCGAATCGTCGGACAGCAATGGCATTAAAGAGCGCACCGCGTTCCGCCTTGAACGCAGCGTCGCGGCCACCAGCCGGGCGATGGGCAAAGGGAACGGGTTCCTGGCCACCATTGGCGCCATATCGCCCTTTATCGGGTTGTTCGGCACGGTATGGGGCATCATGAACAGCTTTATCGGCATTGCCCATACCCAGACCACTAACCTGGCGGTGGTTGCCCCGGGTATCGCCGAAGCTCTGCTGGCCACGGCAATCGGCCTGTTTGCGGCTATTCCCGCCGTAGTGATTTATAATATCTTTGCGCGGACCATCGCCGGCTACAAAGCCATGGTCGGCGACTGCGCCGCGCAGATTCTATTGCTGCTTGGCCGCGATTTGGATCTGGCCGCCAGTTCCGATCGCCGTGCGACCCAGCCCATTGCTAAATTCCGGGTAGGCTAAACAGATGGCGATGCATTTAAACGAAGATATCGACGGCGACGGTGAAATGCATGATATCAACGTGACGCCGTTTATCGACGTCATGTTGGTGCTGCTGATTATCTTTATGGTGGCGGCGCCGCTGGCGACGGTCGATATCCGGGTGGATTTGCCCAACTCCTCCGCCGCGCCGCAGCCGCGCCCGGATAAGCCGATATACCTGTCGGTCAAAGGGGATAAGCAGCTTTATCTCGGCGAACAGCCGATCGCCATGGATACGCTGGGCAATACCCTTGACCAGCAGACCCAGGGCAATAAAGAGACCACCATCTTTTTCCAGGCCGATAAGAGCGTGGATTACGAAACGCTGATGTCGGTAATGGATAATCTGCGCAAGGCGGGTTATTTCAAAGTGGGTTTGGTCGGCGTGGAAGCCGCCGGGCAGCATTAAGTCGCTTTTTTCGCCGGCGACAAATAACCCCCGCAGCAGTAATGATGCGGGGTTTTGCGTTTCAGGCCGGCGGCATAGGCGCCGTCGCGTTAGCCTAAATGGTGGCCGCCGGTGACGCCGTGGACTTCCGCCGTAACGTAGCTGGATTCTTGCGACGCCAGGTAAACATAAATAGGCGCCAGTTCAGCCGGCTGGCCGGCACGGCCCAGCGGGGTTTTGGAGCCAAACGACGGTAGCGCGTCGGTGGGTTGTCCGCCGGATACTTGCAGCACGGTCCAGATAGGGCCGGGCGCCACGCAGTTAACCCGGATACCTTTTGCCGCCACCTGTTTCGCCAGCGCGCGGGTATAAGTGAGAATAGCGGCTTTAGTCGACGCGTAATCCAGCAGCGAAGCGCTGGGCTGATAAGCCTGTATGGACGAGGTGGTCACAATAGACGCGCCCGCCGGCAGAAACGGCAGCGCGGCCTTGGTAATCCAGAACAGCGAAAATACGTTGGTTTCGAAGGTCTTGCGGAACTGGTCGGTGGTCAGTTCGGCAATATCTTCAACCGCGGTCTGCTTACCAGCCACCAGCGCCAGGATATCCAGGCCGCCGAGTTGGTTGGCCGCATCTTCCACCACTTTCACATTCACCGACTCGTCGCTTAAATCGCCTGGGAGCAGCACGACTTTACGTCCGGCTTCTTTGACCAGCTCCGCCACCTGATCGGCATCTTTTTGTTCGTCGGGATGATAGGAGATGGCGATATCAGCCCCCTCGCGGGCATAAGCAATCGCGACCGCACGTCCGATACCGGAATCCGCACCGGTGATCAATGCCTTGCGTCCCGCCAGGCGACCGCTCCCACGATAAGTCTTTTCGCCGCAATCCGGCACCGGCGTCATTTCTGATTGTAATCCCGGCGCTGGCTGGCTCTGTTTTGGAAACTCTTCCTGAGTATATTGAGTCACGGGATTTTGCATTGTATATTGATCTAAATCGGCCATTGTTGTCTCCTTGTACTAATAGGCTGTCTATGCTAGAGATAAGCCTAGTCGATTTTCCGGGTTTGTCGAATAATCATGATTTGTTATAATAACATTTCTTATTTTTGTAATTTAATAATTAAAAATAAACCTGACGCCAGGCGTATTTGAAATTAATATAGCGACTTATGGAATTTTAATTAATATGAATTCGTGGATGGGCCAGGCAAGCGGCACATAAATAAGAATACTATTATATTAAAGTGAGCACCTGCCGGCACCGGGAGAAGGTTCGGGTTTTTCGTCCGTACCGACTTCTTTTAGTGCGGAATAGAGCGGGCAACGGAAGCTCTGAATAAATTGCAAATTATTATCATGCCAGCGCGTCACGGATATCCGCCGCTGGTTTTTAAAAATGCCGCGCGGGCACTGGCATGACGGCGCGGCGGCGTTAAGCTTGCCGCCTAAATCGGGATACTCTTTTAGCCTGCCTGCCGGGGATGGGGCGCGCCGATCGGTTCCATACCCCTGTTCGGACGGGGAAACTCCCTCGTCAATGGAATCCTCGACAACTATATGCTTCGCCATTTCAGCGGGTTGCTTTGATTGATCGTCTTCGGTGACCAGCGTCAGGTTCCCCTCGGCATCTTCATAGATGATGCAAAAATTACCTTTTAACAGCTCGATAATTTTCATGCCGTAGCGTTTGACGGCAAAACTAATTATTTCCTCACTAATTAAATCACCAGCGGAAGGGTAATAACTGAACAACAAGTAATTTAACAGCGGTAGATTGTCAATATGCCCTATGATATGCCATGATCCATCTTCCTGGTCATAGGATTTATAGGGGGTATGTTCACCAATCAGCAGGTGTCCCTGACGGAGCTTATGGAGTTTATCATGGGGGTATTTTAATACGGTTAATATATTATTTCCTTGGTTAAGAATGACACAGAAACGATTGCTCATACATCCTCTTATAACTATTATCAGTAAAAACAATTATCAGTAAAACAATGTCTGGAAAAAAATGACGTAATAGGCAGACGATACACGTTAATAAAATATATATAAAGCTGGTATTAAGTGTAGCTGTTAGCCTGAACTTTAGTACAGGTTGTTACGATTTTCTGTTACTGATACTATCAATTCACTTTGTATTTTGTTGAAGCAAAGGGTAGTCATTAATAATGATAAAGGATAGGTTATGTTTAATTTAATCAGTGTTAAGTACCAGGATATCATTAATGATAAGCTCGATGAATTGTATCTGCTCAGAAAAAAAACTTTCAAGGATCGTTTGGACTGGCAGGTCTCCTGCGTCGGCGAGCGTGAATTCGATCAATATGATAATGAGAACACAGATTATTTGCTAGGGTGTTATGACGGTTATATTGTTTGCAGCGTACGCTTTATCAGCATGAACCTTCCCAACATGATTACCGGCCCATTTAAAGAATTTTTCGATTACCAGGCGCCCGAGGATGAAATGCTGCTTGAGTCGAGCCGTTTTTTTGTCGATAAAGCCCGCGTGCAAAGCCTGGCGGATACCAGACTGCCTTTTTGCCATCTGCTATTCCTCGGCATGGTTAATTATGCCAGAACCCTAGGAAAAAACGCCATCATGACCGTGTGCAGCAAGTCTATGTATACTATCCTTAAGCGCAGCGGATGGAATATCACGGTCGAAAGCATCGGATTATCGGAAAAGAAAGAACCGGTTTATTTGTTGCGGCTTGGCATAGACGAAGGCAGTCAGGACGCCCTGATTAAATATATCCGGCGACGCCATTATTGTGAGGGGAGCTATCTGAAAAAATGGCCTATTTATCTTTAATAATGTATCGTCACTCGCTGTTACAGACAATATCGCCTGAATCCAGTTTTATCCAGCATGACCATCGATAAAATAAGGCCACTATATCATCAAGCCTTTCGGGTAATCATGCATCAATGGCGTGTATCTGCCGCAATGGCATGGATTAAAATTTATCCATAGATCATATTAACAATGCTCGCTGGATAATGCCGTTCATGCCATTGAATACCTTTAGGCCATTATTCATAAGCCGTGAAAAGCCGCAGATCTGACGCTTTTTTAATAGCATGTTTCGCGTTCACTACATCAAGTTTAACTATCAAATTGCCAATATGAAATTTCACGGTACTTTCGGTAATTCCCATAATGATGGCGATTTCACTGTAGGTTTTGCCAATGCTGGCCCAGCGCAGCGCCTCGATTTCCCGCGCAGTCAGTTTTTTTTCAATTATTTTCCGCTGTTCTTTATAAGACTGTACCCTGCCCAAAAGATACTTCTCATGAATTGACAGCAGCAGTAGCTGCATATTCGTTTTGTGTTCGTCAACGCATTGTTGCAACAACCCGCCGTCATCCTCAATATAGAGGCTGAGCGTTGCTAAATTGTTCTCATGGTCGTGCAGGGGGAAAGTATAGCCGCTGGAAATATTGTATTTTTTCGAAGATGAAAAAATATCATTATCATCTCTTCGGTCGAACGACTGCGTGTCGTCGCTCCATGGGAAGGGCATGATACGTTTGGTGGCAATAAGAATTACAGGATCATGTTTATATAATGTCATCCTTATGTATTTCTCTATCCATTCTTGCGGATAATTGGAATAAATGGCCGGCGTTTCAAAATATCGCTTATTAATGACGGAATAAGCGAAGCGGGTATGCTCCGGAAAGTTTAACTCACTGAAAATAAAATCGCTTATCTCATCGGCAATGAGCTGTTTGTCTCTGTCATTAATTGATGTAGGCATAAGGTGCATATGATGCTTATTATTTGATTTTAGCGGCATAGTGGAGTAATCAAAAGTAGCAGAAAGGAATTAGCATAAAATATTTTATTATCTAATATAATTAAACTTTATAATAAATTAAATACAGAAATTGGTCAATGAAATATTTCAACGTTAGATTAACGTAAGTGATATAAAGTTACCACCATAATTATGTGTTTTTTGAATATATTAGTCAACTTTATAATTAGCTATTATAGCTAAAGTAATATAATTGAATATCCGCATATTTTATGCCGCCCTTCACCCAGATCCTGATAAACGCGTAACGGCGGGTACGATTGGCGCGATTTTTGCGCGGTTTGGCGCCAGGCGCAGCGACTATCCAGGAACAACGGCGCTTGCCGGCTTACATGGCCACCCGTATAATCCGATCTTAACGGCATTTTTTCCAGCGGCTTTTCTTTTTCAAATTGCAATATTCAGTATTAAATAATTAGCTGCGTGTATACTTACATCCACTGCCAGCGGTTTCGCTCAGGCGGATAATCGGGATAATCTCTGCACCGCGCAAAGGGTTGACGAGTAGGGAACATTGAATGCCCATAAGTCTTAAAGCCAGGATCATCGCCTTCATTGCCGATAAACATCGCTCGATATTTTGGGTGATCATCCCTTTATGTTTTTTCGTTTTTTCCATTGCCATCATCGCTTTGTTCGCGCAGCAAGCGCTGAAAAACCGCGCGCAAAGCGAAGTGATCGGCACTATAGGTTTTATCGACACGGTGTTAAGCGATGCTGACGACACCGCTACCGAAGCCTTGACCTTATTAGGCCGACCTTGCGCGGCGGTAGTGGACCAGCTCAGGATCATGGGGATGCAGCACTCTTTGGTGCGCACGGTGAACCTGGCCCACCAGGGGCGTGTCTATTGCGCCCCCATTCCGCTAAAGCAAACCATGACCACCGTGCTTTATAATTCGGCCAGCGAAGATAAAATCCCCGATATCGGCTTTCGCACCGGCACCGCGTTATTTCCCGGCAGTACCGTTATTGTCTTGCGCAAACATCGGGGCGAGGATGGGGTGGGGGTGGTGGTCGATACCCAATACATGCTTTATCTGATGAACATTGTCGATACCAACAATAGTACGACCGTGACCATTAAAGAGAACTTTCTGACGCCTCAAGGCAAATTGCTGCCGGTGGCCGCTATGCGGGCCGGCTTTATCTCGGTGGCGCGCGGCTCGGAAAAATTCCCTTATAAAGTCGATATCAACGTATCAAGACAGCAATACTTGCATTACCTGACCGATACCTATGGCCTGGTTATCTTGCTGTCGATCATCGTCTGCCTCATCATGTCGCTGCTGATTCGCAACTGGCTCAAGGCGACTACCTCCATCCATTCCAATATGGCTCAGGGGCTCGAACGCGGAGAATTCGAACCTTTTTTCCAACCGGTAATGGATGCGCAAAGCAATAAGTGCGTCGGCATGGAAATTCTGACCCGCTGGCGCCATCCTACCGACGGTTTTGTTTCTCCGGATGTGTTTATCCCGTTAGCCGAAGAATCGGGTCTGATCATCCCTCTGACGCAGCAACTGATGCAGCGGGTGGCGGGAGTGGTCGCCGCCAGCCCGGCGCGGTGGGAGGAGCATTTGCATATCGCCATTAACATCTCCGCGGTGCATCTTGCCAACCGGCAGATCGTGGATGATTGCGAGACTTTCCTGCGGGCGGTAGAGGATAAGAATATCCGGCTGGTGCTGGAACTGACCGAACGGCAGCTAATCGAGGTCAACGATATCACGCTTGATGTCCTGGCCGCCTTGCAGCGGTTAGGGGTCGCTATCGCCATTGATGACTTCGGCACCGGCTATTCCGGCCTGTCCTACCTGAGCAAAATGAATATCGACTTTTTGAAAATCGATCAATCTTTTGTGGCGATGATTGAACAGGAAACCACGACGCGGATTATCGTAGATGTGGTGATTGATTTAGCCAATAAGCTTAATATGCAGCTGATCGCCGAAGGCGTGGAAAACGCGCGGCAAAAGAGCTATCTGTTGGATAAACACGTGGTGCTTCAGCAGGGATACTTTTTTGCCAAGCCGATGCCCATGATGCAATTTACCCACTACCTGGAGCAGCAATAAGCGGGACCGGCGGCAAGGCGCTAGCAGCATAATGCCATTTGCGCAGTGGAAACCAATCAATTTGTGAGCTTTAGCCCAAAGCCAAACAGTGGCTTTTTTATCCATGTATACAGCCAATATGTACATGGATAATTTCTTCGTCTTCATCCATATTCCAATCGACTTCGCCGTTAATTATTATTTTTTTTCAGAACGTTGCTAAAAAATACGGCAATTCCATATCGTTTATAAACGCTCTTTTTTTACCCTCTGTTGTTACACCCTATTTTGCTGCGTGAGGTTAAAATGAAAACCAAAACCCTGCAACACTGGCTTACCGCGGGCTGTCTGGGCCTGATGGTCAGCGCGGCTTCTGCGTCGGCGGCGCAGACCGAAATCGTCAATATCTCCAAAATCGCCGGTATGCCCTGGTTTAACCGTATGGGCGAGGGCGTAACCCAGGCCGGTAAAGATTTTTCCGTTAACGCCTACCAGGTCGGGCCGTCCAGCACCGATGCGCCGCAACAGGTAAAAATCATCGAGGATTTAATTGCCAAAAAAGTCAGCGCCATCACTATCGTGCCCAATGACGCCGACGTGCTGGAACCGGTGTTCAAAAAGGCGCGCGCCGCGGGCATCGTGGTACTGACCAACGAATCGCCGGGGCAACCCAGCGCCAACTGGGACGTGGAAATTATCGATAACCAGAAGTTTGCCGCCGATAACGTGGAGGAAGTAGCCAAGGTCAATGGCGGCAAAGGCGGCTATGTGATTTATGTCGGCAGCCTGACGGTGCCGCAGCACAATCTCTGGGCCGACCTGTTTGTAAAATACCAGAAAGAGCACTACCCCGATATGCATGAGGTGACCAGCCGAATGCCGGTCTCGGAAAGTATCGACGATTCCCGCCGTACCACCCTGGATCTGATGAAGGCCCACCCGGATATGAATACTATCGTGGCTTTTGGCTCCCAGGGACCCATCGGCGCCGGCCGCGCGGTAAAAGAAAAGCGCGCCAAAAACAAGGTGCATGTCTATGGCATGATGATTCCTTCCCAGGCCGCGTCGCTGATCAAAAGCGGTGATATCACCATGGGGGTCACCTACGATCCCGCATCCGCTGGTTACGCACTGACGGCGGTGGCGGCCGAATTGCTAAAAGGCTCAACCATAGGGCCGGATTTTGCAGTGAAAGACATGGGTAAAGCCGAGGTCGATAACGACAAAAAAGTCATTAAATTCCATAAAGTGCTGCGGGTAACCAAGGACAATATCGACAGCTTGTACTGATCCGCTACTGTTAATGGCGGCCTGACGCCAGCATCTGGCGAGGAAGGGCAGTATCTTCCCCGCCGCTTATTTGCCCGTACGCCGGACGGCGAGGTTGCCATGAAACCATTAATTGCCATTGAGAATATCAGCAAGACGTTTTATGGGGTGAAAGCGCTGGATAACATCGCCCTGACCCTGCTGCCCGGCGAGGTCCATTGCCTGGCGGGACAGAACGGCTGTGGCAAGTCGACGCTTATCAAGATTATTTCCGGCGTCTATCAGCCCGATCCGGGGGCGAAAATCACCATTGACGATCGGCTGTTCTCCCACCTTACGCCCGGGGAGTCGGTGAAGCGCGGTATCCAGGTTATTTATCAGGACCTGTCATTGTTTCCCAATCTCAGCGTAGCGGAAAATATCGCCATCAATCTTTACCATCACCAATTATGGGTAAACAAAGGCAGCCTGGCCAAGCTTGCGCGCCGCACGCTCGATGACATCGGTATTCAGCTGGATTTACATGCCCCCCTGGAAACGCTGTCCATTGCGCAACGGCAATTGGTGGCGATTTGCCGGGCCCTGGCGCAGGATGCGCGGCTGATCATCATGGATGAACCCACGGCTTCGCTGACCATGGTGGAAGTCAAAGGACTGCTGCGCCTGGTGCGCCAGCTCAAAGATCGGGGTATTTGCGTCGTGTTCGTCAGCCACCGCCTGGATGAAGTGATGGCGGTGTCCGATCGCATCACCGTGCTACAGGACGGCGAATGGATCGGTACTTTCCCGGCGGCCGAAATGGGCGGCAAGCAACTGGCCTTCCTGATGACCGGGCTGGCATTTGATTACCGGATATTGCCGCCCTATCCGGGAGGCCGGCCGGTGGTGCTTGAGGCGGCGCATTTATGCCGCCGCGGCCAATATCATGACGTGTCGCTGCGGATTCACCAGGGTGAAATCGTGGCCATCACCGGCCTGCTGGGCGCAGGACGTACCGAATTGTGCCTGAGCCTGTTCGGGCTGACCCGGCCGGACAGCGGCACGATCAGCATTGACGGCCGGCCGGTCGCGTTGCGCAGTAATCGCGACGCCATAACCGCCGGTATCGGTTATGTCTCGGAAGATCGCATGAGTACCGGACTGGTTATGGAGCAGTCCATCAGCGACAACATTATTTCCACGGTGCTGGCGCAGGTGAAAAGCCCCTGGCATTTGATCGATCGCCGGCGGGCGCAGGCGGTGGTGTCCGAAATGGTCGAACGCCTGACCATCAAGACGGATAATACCGCCCTGCCGGTAAACACGCTATCCGGCGGCAATGCCCAGCGGGTGGCCATCGCCAAATGGCTGGCCACCCATCCGCGGCTGCTGATCCTTGACTCGCCGACGGTGGGGGTCGATATTGCCAATAAAGCCGGTATTTATCATATTATCAACGTGTTGGCAGAACAGGGCATCGCGGTGTTATTGATTTGCGATGAAATCGAGGAAGCCTATTACAACAGCCATCGCATCCTGGTCATGCGCGCCGGCGAACTGGTGGCGGAATTTCTGCCGGCCGAAACCTCCGAAGCGGCGCTGGCGGAGGTGGTCAATGGTTAACAAGGCCGGATTACATCGCCAGGAGGGAATGCTGGCATTGACCATTTTGCTGTTGGGAGCGGTATTTAGCATCTCAAGCAGTGATTTTTTCACCTTCGGCAATTTCTACGATCTGGTCAACACGTATGCCATGTTGTTGATTCTGGCCTGCGGTCTGTTCATCGTCTTGATCTCCGGCGGTATCGATATCTCCTTTCCGGCGATGACCATTATTGCCCAATACATCATGGTCACCGTCCTGATGGAATATGGCGGTAATTTCCTGGTGGCCTTTCTGGTGGCCGGCGGGGTGGGCGTGGTGCTGGGCTGCGTTAACGCCATCCTGGTCAATCGCCTGAAAGTGCCTTCCATCATTATTACCATTTCAACGCTGAATATTTTCTACGGCCTGTTGCTCTATTTTTCCAAAGGGGTGTGGTTGTACAAATTCCCCGACTGGTTCGAAGGCGGTCTGACCCTGTTCAGTTTTACCGCCGCCGATGGGTATGACTATGGTCTGAATTTACCGATCATGACGTTAATCATAGTGCTGGCGGTTACCGGACTGCTGATGAAATACAGCAGCATCGGGCGTCAAATCTATGCGCTTGGGGGTAACCGGGAGGCGGCTTCGCGGCTGGGTTTCGGCATCTTCAAACTGCAGTTGTTCGTTTATGGTTTTATGGGGCTGTTGTCCGGCATGGCCGGGGTGGTGCAATCCTATACCGTGATGACGGTAGCCCCCGATTCCCTGCTCGGTTATGAGCTGACCGTGCTGGCGGCGGTGGTGCTGGGAGGAACCAGCATCATCGGCGGACGGGGCACGCTGCTCGGTACGGTGCTGGGGGTGGTACTGTTGGCCGTATTGCAAAACGGCATGAACCTGCTGGGCATTTCCTCTTACTGGCATACCGTGATTACCGGCCTGGTCATCGTGGTGAGTATCAGCACTACCGCCTGGAGCCAGCGCAGCCAAACGGAGACCTTGTCATGAAAAGCATCAATGTAAAAGACAATGTAGAGCTGTATATGGTGGTCTTATTGCTGGTGGTGATGCTGACTTTTAGCGCGCAAATCCCCGGCGTTTTCTGGTCGGCCTCGAATTTCCAGTCCATCGCGTCGCAAATGCCGGTATTGGGCGTTTTGGCTTTTGCCATGGCCATTACCATGCTGACCGGCGGCATAAATCTATCGATTATCGCTACCACTAACTGCTGCGCGCTGGTCATGGCCTGGGTGGCCACGCATTTTGCGCCATCGCCGGGCAGCGCGCTCCTGATGCTGCTTGCCGGCATCGGCATGGCCTGCGTGATCGGCACGGTGAACGGCATGCTGATTGCCGTTATCCGGGTGTCGCCCATCCTGGCCACGCTGGGCATGATGACCCTGCTAAAAGGCATCACCATTCTACTGTCCAAAGGGTCGTCGATTGCCAATTTCCCCGCCTATATCTTGTGGCTTAATAACACCAACTGGCTGGGCGTGCCGTTGCCGCTATACCTGTTTATCGCGGTAGCGCTGGGCCTGTGGGTGGTGCTGGAGCGCTCGCCCCTGGGGCGGCGTATCTATCTTATCGGCTCCAATCAGCGGGCGGCGCATTATTCGGGCATTAATACGCCGCGGACGCTGGTGGGGGTCTATATTATTTCCTCGCTGCTGTGCGTGGTCGCCGCGCTGCTGATGATGTCAAAACTGAATTCCGCCAAGGCGGCCTATGGCGAGTCGTATTTGCTGACCAGTATCCTGGCGGCGGTATTAGGGGGAATTAACCCCGACGGAGGGTTTGGCCGCATTATCGGCATGGTATTGGCGCTGATTCTGCTACAGATGCTGGAGAGCGGGCTTAATATCATGGGGGTAAGCAGCTATATCACCATGGCGCTGTGGGGCTGCCTGTTGCTGGCTTTCCTGGCTCTCAAAGGCGTCCGGATGCCTTTTTGGAGGCGCCAGGGCGACCGCTGAGCCTGGGGGGATGGGTTATTGACAAAATAACTTTTTCCATTATTCATTAACTATATTAAATATGTTATTTTTATTATTACCAGATTATTTAGTTTGATCTGCCATAAGCCTGCGCTAAAATAACATCGCATTGAAATAATGTGCACTATCAAGTGCGCTTTGCATCGGCCCTGCCTGGATAATTGTTGATATTAAATGGAAATAATTTTTTAACAATTTGAATAATTAAATTGCGAAGTAAATATAAGCGTGGTTAAGTCGTTGAACACAATGAATATATTGCGATACAATAGGCCTCAATTAGCGGAATCGATAAAAACAAATCCGGGTTAATAATATATTTCTTTTAAAAAAGACCAATAGGAGTATTTTATGTTTTAACCGTCTCGCTGAGCGAAGCTGAGTGCCGGAAGGTCTGTCGGCCAATAATTATTTATATAATAATTATCATGGAAATCATATGCCGGAACTTTAAATATATTTCAACGATTATTATTGGCTTAATAGAGTAATTAATTATGGCCGTTCACACCCCTTGGCCTTTTTTATCGCAATGATCGCGATTACGCGTGAATTATTTTATAAGGAGAAAATATGATGCATATTGAGCGACACTATCTGGACGTTAAAAACCCGGACGCGCAGCGTTTGACCACCGACCCGGTTAAATTGGCGGTACGGTTGCATCGCGGCGCGCGGGACCCCGAGTCGTCCCCCCTGCCGGCCATTCTGCTGTGCCACGGGTTCTGCTGTATCCAGGATGTACTGTTACCCGCTTTTGTACGGCTGTTCGCCGACGCCGGCTATAGGGTCGTGACTTTCGACTACCGGGGATTTGGCGATAGCGATGGCGAGGTCGGCCGCATCGTGCCCGAAGAGCAGATCGATGACATTATCACGGTGTATGAATGGTGTAAAACCCACCCCGGCATCGACGGCCGGCGCATCGCGTTATGGGGAACGTCCCTTGGCGGCGGCCATGTGATTGAAGTCGCCGCCCGCCGGCCGGATGTGAAGTGCGTCATTAGCCAGTTGGCGTTTGCCGACGGGGAGCAATTAGTGACCGGCGATATGGGCGCCGAGGAAAAAAGGCGCTTTACGGCGACCATGGTCCGCATGGCCGCCAAGAAAAAACAAACCGCCAGAGAGTTGTTCGTGCCCATTATCAAAGTTATGACGGATGAGGAATCTCGGGTGTTTTTTGAACGGCAAAAACAGACCTATCAGGCGCTGGATATTAAAATACCTTATCTTACGGTATGGGAAACCATGTGTTACCGCCCCATCAACGCCGCGCCCAGGGTAACCCAACCCACCTTTATGGTATTTGCGGAACAGGATAAGGTGATTGCGCTGGAATACGGCCTGGCCCTCTATGAGGCGATAAAGGCGGTCAAAGGTTGCCATATTCAGCCCAAGGCGCGCCATTATGAAGTTTTTGCCGGCGACCATCTCGACCAAATCAGCGAGCGGCAGTTGCATTGGCTGCGGGAATATCTCTAAATGGCGGCGGTAGGCATCCGCCGCGCCAAGGCTTAACCCGGAAATCTTCCGGGTTAAGCCTTGGCGCTCGTCGCCATGCCTTTATCTTTCGGGTGTGGTCAGCATCTCGATACTGCCGGCCGGCAACCCGCAGAATTCCGCCAATACGACCAGCAAAATATTATGATCTTCCAGATGCGGCGCGCCGGACACGGTAACGCTGCCCACGATGCCGGCGTTCGCCACCTGCAGCGGATACCCGCCACCGAGTGCGGCGAAGTCGCGGCTAGCCACGCCGTAGCGTTGCTGTAAGGTTTCCTGACGCAGTTCCAGCATCAGACCCGCCGTATAGGAACCCATGGCCAATAAGTCCACGACATTGCGTTTGCGCCTGGCCCAGTCCAGGTTTTCGGCAGTGGTGCCGGGCATGGCATAACTGAATATCCGGTGCTGGTTAACGGTAATATCAATTGCCAGCGCCAGCCCTTGATGTTCAGCATAGTGCTTGATGCGCTCACCCAGCCGCCAGGCAAGCTGGTGGGAAAATTGCGGCAAATAGAGCAACCGCTGGTGATGTTGGCAGAGGGCGAGCTGCTGTTGCACATTCATAAATGTTACCGTTGCGTGGTTATGTCAGGTGCCCAGATTTATTCGGGACACCTGTCGGGAGGATTAAAGGCGCTTGGCCCCGTCAATGGCATCAAGGGACAGCGCAGCCGGCGGCTGGGATGATGCGGGATCGCACTCTTTTGGCAGCCACAGGGTGATCAATCCGGCGATAATCAGCGAACCGGCCAGTACGCATACCGCAATACTCTGGCCGTAAAAAAAGATCATCACGCCGACGATATAGGGGCCGCAAAAACCGCCAAGATTACCCAGCCCATTGATCACGCCCCGGGCGCTGCCCGCAACTTCCGGCGCGGCAATCCTGCCGGGGATACTCCAAAACGGGCTGGTGGCCGCTTTGAGGAAGAATCCGCACACCACCAGCGAGATGTAGGATGCCACCACATTTTGCCTGAACCATACCGAGGCGAGCAGGCCGGCGGCGAAACAGAATAACGACAGCATGATAAAGGTTCGTCTTTTACCGGTTTTATCCGACAAGGCGGAGATGACGTAAATACCGATAATTGTCGCCACGAACGGCAGGATAGCCAATAAACCCACCGATGCCATGTTGGCGCCGGTCAGGTTTTTCAGGATGGTGGGCAGCCAGAGGGTATAACCATAATCGCCGGTTTGATAAAAAAAGTTGAGCAACACCAATTTTATCAGCCCCTTATTGCGAAATACGTCTCTTAGCGGCGCGTTGGAGATTTTTTTATCCAGGCTGCGCGCGGCTTTTTCCCGCGCCAATTCGGTGACCAAATAATCCCGCTCGGCCGTGGAAAGCCATTTTGCTTCCTGCGGACGGTCGCTTATCAGCGTCCACCATAGAATGAGCACGATAATCGACAGCAGTCCTTCAATAATAAATAACCACCGCCAATCCAGCACGTTAATGATGTAACCGGATACCGGCGCGGTAAACATGCCGCCAATAGGAGCAAACATCATGACAAAAGCGTTGGCGCGGCCGATTTCCTTTTCAGGAAACCAGTTGTTAACCATGGTCAATACCACCGGCAGCATACCGCCTTCGGATACGCCGAGGATAAAACGCAATACCAGCAACTGATAATGGTTGGTCACAAAGCCGGTGGCGATGGAAACCACCGCCCAGGCGGTAAGCGAATAAGCGATAAAACGTTTACCGCTGCCGTTAACCGCGGTACGGCCGCCCGGAACCTGCAGGAAAAGATAGCCGATAAAAAAGATGCCGCTGGCCAACCCGGCCATTTGGCTGGTGATGCCCAGGTCGCTTTCCATTCCGCCCGGCAGCGCAAAACTGATATTAACCCGATCCATAAAAGAAATAATACAGGCAATTAATATCGGTACAATCACGCGCAGCCAGCGGGCTTTAGGGATTTTATTATCCATGATGAACTCGCTTTAACATAATAGAGGATAACCTCTTATCCCAAACAGGGTAAGGGTAATAATAACGTTTAATAAAGTAATTATTATGAGGCGTGCTTAATACTCGACTGCCGTAGGCGCGGCGTTGCCGTTAAAAAAAGCCTCGATATTTTCATAAACTATATCGCTCATCTGAATACGTGTTTCCACCGTAGCGCTGGCTACGTGCGGTTGCAATACCACATTATCCATGGCTATCAGCGCTTGGGGAACATTAGGCTCGTCGGCGAATACATCCAGGCCGGCACCGCCAATCTCCTTATTTTGCAAGGCGCTGATTAAATCATCCTCATTAACTAGAGTGCCGCGCGCGATATTTATTAAAATAGCGTGTTCGGGCATTACCGAAAATATTTCCTGGTTAATAATGCCGATGCTGTTTTTACCGCCGGAGATGGCCACGATGAGAATATCGCTGCGCGCCGCCAGCGCCGGCAAATCCGGCAAATAAGTATAGGGTAGCTCGGTAATCTGCTGGCGGTCGGTATAACCGATCTGCATATCAAACCCGGCGGCCCGGCGGGCGATGGCCTGGCCGATTTTACCCATGCCGAATATGCCAAGTTTCTTGCCGGTGACTTTGGCGGCTAGCGGCATGCCGCCGTTAAGCCATTTGCCGGCCCGGACAAAGCCGTCTCCCAGGCATAGGCGGCGCGAGGTGGCCAGCACCAGGCCCATGGCCATATCGGCCACATCGTCGGTGAGTACGCCGGGAGTAATAGTGACGGTTATGCCGCGCTGCCGGGCGTAATCGAGATCCACCGCGTCGGTGCCGACGCCGAATATCGCGATTATCCCCAACCGCGGCAACCGCTCCAGTACCGAATTGCCCACGCCGATATCGCCGCGGGTCACGATACCCACGATCTCCTCGCCCTGGCGGGCAAGGAAAGATGCGCTATCGTCCATTTCGAACAGCTTGTAAACCTGATAATTGGCCGCCAGCTTCTCCATGAGATAATCCATCACCGGTGCCAGAATAAGTACTGCCTGAGTGTTCTTGCGGTTCATGATTAATCGCCCTGATAAATAACATGGCGTAATCAGACCCGTTTTTACGAGTTGGTTTTGTGATGGAGATCACTTTAAATTATGTTAAAAAATCATGTTACCCATAGCGTGATCTGCCCCTGTTTGCGCGACTTCCGTCCTGCCCTACAACGTGCCGCCAAGAGAGAGGCGATAGTGCAAATCTACATGACCAATGGTGGATATTTTATTGATTTTTTTAATTAATATTTCAGTCGCCACCTGACCCATCTCAAAACGTGGCGTAATGACGCTCGCCAGAGGAGGGGTGGTCACCAGGCCGATATCCAGGCCATGGAATCCGGAAATCGCCATACGCTCCGGCACCGGTATCTGCAAGCGCAGGCACTCTTGCAGCACGCCCACGGCGATATCGTCATTGGTGCAAAATATTCCATCCGTTTGTGGATACAGCTGGCGCGCCAGCGATAACATGCCGGCGCCAATGGACACGGACGATACGGTATTGGGGGAAATATTGCGGGGGAGCAACCCGGCGTTTTCCATCGCTTGCGCATAGCCCAGATAGCGTTTTTGATCGCGCACATCCGACATCGAACCGAAATAGACGATTTGCTTTTTTCCGCTGGCAAGCAGGGTGGAGGTCATATCAAAAGCCGCCTGGAAGTTATCGAAACCCACCGTGATGCGGTTGGCCTGCGGCTCGATATCCATTAATTGGGCGACCGGGATCTCGGCGGCATTCAGGTACTTATCGGCGCGCAGCGTATGGACCGATTCCGTCAGGATCAGCCCGGCGATATGGCACGAGAGCAAATGGATAATTTGCTCCTCTTCCCGATCTTTATTGTAGTCATAGTTCACCACCAGCGTCTCGTAACCGTGGACCGAGGTGACCGATTCAATCCCGGCCAGCAAATCGGAGAAAATCTGATTATTAAATGAAGGTACTAAAATGCCCAGGCGTGGATTTTTGGCGGCGGCAAATATCCTGTTTTCCGGATCGGCGTTGTAATTCACCTCTTCCATTACCTGGGCGATACGCTGGGCGGTTTCCGGTGCCACCTTATCAGGAGTGCGCAGATAACGACTGACGGTCATTTTGGTTACGCCGGCGAGTTGTGCGATATCTTGCAGAGTGACACGTTGAGCTTTCATGCAACCGACCTGAACCGGGATAGAGGGGAACGTAATTATGCACCGTTAACGCTGTTATGAGAATCCTGTTACGGACGCTGCGCCGGGCCATTCCGCTACATTACATTTTTAAATGATATAAATCAATAAATTATCTATTACTTCACGCTATTTGTTCGCTGTTGCCACCCGCCTGCCGGTACGTTTGCCGCCGTAACCTGCAGGCCGGATCACGTTACGGGTAACACCCCGTAGTAACATCATTTTAAGTGATCTTGATCACAGTTCATGGCCGGTTAAAACGTTTTGATAATACGCAGTTTCGCTCATTCAAATAGTTATATTGGCGGTCGGGTATAATCCATGAAAAATCTATTCTCATTGCAAAATAAAAAAGTATTAATCACCGGTTCCGCCCAGGGTATTGGCTTTTTATTGGCCAAAGGGTTGGCGGAATACGGCGCTGAAATTATTATCAACGATATTACGCCAGACCGGGCGGAGCATGCTGCAGCCCAATTGCGCGATAGCGGTTATATTGCCCATGCCGCGGCATTCAATGTCACCAATCATCAGGCGGTTAATGATTCCATCGCGGAGATTGAACAGAATTATGGCGCAATCGATGTATTAATCAATAATGCCGGCATCCAGCGGCGCCATGCCTTTACCGATTTCCCGGAAAAAGATTGGGATGATATTATCGCCGTGAATCAAAAATCCGTATTTTTGGTATCACAGGCGGTGGCGAGATATATGGTTAAACGCCAGCACGGTAAAATTATTAATATTTGCTCGATGCAAAGCGAATTAGGCCGCGACACTATTACGCCTTATGCCGCATCCAAGGGCGCGGTAAAGATGCTGACCCGCGGAATGTGCGTTGAGCTGGCTCGTTATAACATCCAGGTCAATGGCATTGCCCCGGGCTATTTTAAAACCGATATGACCAAGGCGCTGGTGGAAGATGCGCCTTTCACCGATTGGCTTTGTAAACGTACGCCCGCCGCCCGCTGGGGCGATCCGCAGGAATTGGTCGGCGCCGCCGTATTCCTCTCATCCCGGGCATCGGATTTTGTTAACGGCCATTTATTGTTCGTCGACGGCGGGATGGTCGTGGCGGTTTAACGCCATACCCGCAGCGCGTTGTCCCGGTTCCCGGATGTTGGTGATTGCGCTTGAACCCATTTTTGAGGCTATACAATTATTATGATTCTAGATGAATTGAAACTGGCGGTGGAAAACCCGCTCTATCACCCGGTTATTCGCCGCACCCTGCAAGCCATTGATCGGCTGGATTTAACCACCTTGCCGGCGGGGGAAGCGGAAATCGAAGGCCGGGATATCTACCTTAATCACATTCTGGCGCAGACCAAGCCATTGGCTGAACAGCGGCCGGAGCTGCACCGGCATTATATCGATGTGCATATTCTTATTGAAGGGCGGGAGATTATCGGCGCGGCGCCGAGCTGCCAGGGGGAGCGTCCGGCGGGTGATTTTGATCGGGAGAAGGATTTCGGCCTATATGAAGGCATCAGCCATGAAACGCTGTTTTGCCTGGCGCCCGGCGATATCGTGCTGCTGTTTCCTGGAGAACTGCACCGGCCGATGGCGACGCTGTCACAGTCCGCGCCCATTCGCAAAATCGTAGTGAAAATCGCCCAGCATCTGCTGCATGCCTGACGAAAAGCGGACGCTCGCCTTGGGCGGCCGCCTGTTATTTAATCCCTGCGCCGATAGTTTTTATGTGCAAGGCAGCCAGGGATTTTCTGCATTAAAACAGCTTTTTCAATACCGACACTTCCAGCGGCGTAGCCGTCAGATTGGCCAACCCATCAGCCAACGCTTTAAGGTGCGGCGCCTTGCTGTGCTTTTCCAAAACATCCTGGCTTGCCCAATGTTCGACAAAAATAAAGCGATCGGGACGCGCCTGGTCCTGATGAAAATCGTATTTCAGGCAGCCTTCTTCTTTGCGGGTGGTTTCGATACAGGGTTGGACCACGGCCTTGATAGCCTCGGCGCTGCCGGGTTTGCCTTCGATTACTGCGACGACATGTAGATCTGTTGACATGAACTTCTCCAAAATTACTTAGGTGATTTATTAACATTCTGGTTATAGCCTGCTTTAATCATAACGAGACTACATAAAAAAAACATAATTTAAGGAAAATGATATGGCTGGAACCAGCCTGCTGGCGCTGCTGGATGATATCGCCTCGCTATTGGACGACGTGGCGGCCATGAGCAAGGTGGCGGCGCGCAAGACCGCAAGCGTACTGAGCGACGATCTGGCGCTAAATGCGCAACAGGTCTCCGGCGTCAAGGCCAATCGCGAATTACCGGTGGTCTGGAAAGTCGCGAAAGGATCGCTGGTTAATAAAGCGATCCTCGTTCCCCTGGCGCTGATTATCAGCGCATTTATCCCCTGGGCGATTACGCCGCTGCTGATGCTGGGCGGCTGTTACTTATGTTATGAGGGCGTGGAAAAACTGGTGGAAAGCTGGCACCGCTATCAACGTAAAAAACACCCCGGTACCGGCGACGCGCCGCGGGTTGACGTACCCCCGGTCGCGTCAGCGGCGCCGGATGTGACCGTGACCGCGGCCGATGTGCTGGCGCTGGAGAATAAAAAGGTTAAAGGCGCGGTGCGCACCGATTTCATCCTCTCGGCGGAAATTATCGTTATTTCATTAGGCATCGTGGCCGGAGCGCCGCTGCTTAACCAGGTGGCGGTCATGGTGCTGGTCGCGGTGGCCATGACTGTTGGAGTATATGGCATCGTGGCGGCCATCGTTAAAATGGACGATGTGGGGCTGTATATGAGCGAACTTCCCGGCGCGGGCGGCCTGCGCGGCCCGTTGCGCGCCACCGGCCGGGGCGTGGTCCGCGCCGCGCCGCTGTTAATGAAGGCCCTGTCGATCATCGGCACCGTCGCCATGTTCCTGGTGGGCGGCAGCATTCTGGCGCACGGCCTGCCCTGGACCCATGGCTTATTGGACAGCATAACGGCGGGACACCAGGGTATCGTCGGCACGTTGATGACCAGCGCCACCGATATGCTGCTGGGGCTGGCGGCCGGCGCCATCCTCGCAGCGGTGGTGGGCCTGGGCATGAAGATGGCGGGTAAGGGGCATTAAGGCCGGGGCGGACGCTCTTGGTTCAAGGTTACAACGGCGATAACATGAGCGGGCGGCGTTTAGCCCGCAGTTATTTTATTATGGCTTATCAGGCAGTTTATCTCCGGACTCAGGCGCATCTGCCGGGTCGTCTTTGGGTTTTTTATCCGCGGGGTTTAATGGTGCCGACTGCCGGTCCTGCGCCACCGGCAGAGCGGTATTATGTGTGGCAGAGTAAGGTTGACGATAAGTCATAGCGTTCTCCTGTGAAATCAATTGCGGGGCTTAACTTAAGGTTATTCATCGATAATTTCATAACGCTGCTATAAGTATAGCTATAAAGCAGCGATTAAGCAGAGGTCCATCGGGATAATTTCGCGGTGGATTATTTTTCGTTTGTGTTGCCTGGCTGTGGAAATAATTCCCGGGCTGATTTTGTTTCAAGGTGTGAATATTCCTTGCCAGCCCGGGGTGGGCGTCTAGTATTAAAGGTACCGTCAGCATGAATTATGAATTTAACTACTGTTGTACGGTATAAATAATAGGGTTAACAATATGTATGATTGGCGTGAATTTTATAGTTATTTTATAAGGTTAACTTATAGAGTTATCTTGTTCCGTGCGATTAAACAGCGTTAACATCAGGCCTTATTGTTTAAAATAAAGATAATATTGCGAGTGAGTAATGAGTATGAGATTTTAATTCAACCGGAGGTTAGATATGGCAACGCACCGTGGTGGTTCAGGTAATTTTGCCGAAGATCGCGAAAAAGCATCCAGCGCAGGCAAAAAGGGCGGCCAGCAAAGCGGCGGCAACTTTAAACACGACCCGCAGCGCGCATCCGAAGCCGGCGAAAAAGGCGGACGCAACAGCCGCGGCGGCGGCAGAAAGCCCGCTAATTCATAGGTTACTACCGGCGGCTCAGGTCGCGGCTACATAATTATATTCTGTGCAGGCATCAGCCAGGTCATTTTTACAGAGTAATTAATTATGTATCAGCTAACGCAGCTACTTGCCGGGTAAAAGCCCGGCAAATTTATGATTCCCGCCCTACGCCCCCAATTTCCCTGCATGACCGCATACCCTGCCGTTCAAGCTTATTCTTGTGGCGCTTTTACGCGCGCATTGCGGTGTCCGCTTAACGATACTAATATCGGCCTTGGCCCCGCATTCCGCTAAACCATCAGGATAACGTTATGACTGACATTACCATTTATCACAATCCTAGCTGCGGCACGTCCCGCAACACGCTGGCCATGCTGCGCGATCGCGGGCTGGAACCCACGGTGATCGAATATTTGAAAACCCCGCCCAATCATGGGCAGTTGGCCAAGCTTATCAGCGATATGGGCCTGACGGCCCGCGCCCTGATCCGGACCAACAATGAACCCTACGAACAACTGGGGCTGGCGGAAGATAAATGGACCGACGATCGGCTGATTGATTTTATGGTGGAGTATCCCATATTGATCAACCGGCCCATTGTCGTTACGCCCGCCGGTACCCGCCTGTGCCGCCCGAAAGAACGGGTGCTGGAAATACTGCCGCCGGATGCTAAATAATCCGGTGTCGCGCGCCCGTCGATAAAAAGCGGGCAGGGCGGCTGAATCGGATCATGTTATGTCGCAAAAAATGCGGTAATCTCCTGTCCCTCGTTAATAATCAATGCAGCCCGTTCCGGCGGGAAGCAGGTCAATACCAACCGAGGGATGATAGTGGAACCGAAACAGGAGTTACAGCGCGGCCTTAAAGCCCGGCATATTGAACTGATCGCCCTGGGCGGCACCATCGGCGTCGGGCTGTTTATGGGGGCGGCCAGCACCTTGCAATGGGCCGGGCCCTCGGTGCTGCTGGCCTATATCATCGCCGGTCTGTTTGTATTTTTCATCATGCGTTCCATGGGCGAAATGCTGTATCTGGAGCCGGTCGCCGGGTCGTTCGCGGTTTATGCCCATCGTTACATGGGGCCGTTTTTCGGTTACCTCACCGCCTGGAGCTATTGGTTCATGTGGATGGCGGTCGGCATTTCCGAGATTACCGCTATCGGCGTCTACGTCCAATTCTGGTTTCCCGATTTGCCCCAATGGCTGCCGGCGCTGGCAGCCGTCGGACTGGTGGCCCTGGCCAACCTGGCGGCGGTCCGGTTGTATGGGGAAATCGAATTCTGGTTCGCCATGATAAAAATCACCACTATCGTGGTGATGATTGTCGTTGGACTGGGGATTATTTTCTTCGGTATCGGCAATCATGGCCATGCGGTCGGCCTGGCGAATCTTACCGCGCACGGCGGTTTTTTTGCCGGCGGCTGGAAGGGATTGCTGTTTGCCCTGTGTATCGTGGTGGCCTCTTACCAGGGGGTGGAACTGGTGGGCATCACAGCCGGCGAAGCCAAAGACCCGCAGGTCACCCTGCGGCGCGCGGTCAGTAAGATTTTGTGGCGGATATTGATATTTTACGTCGGGGCGATTTTTGTCATCGTTACCCTGTTTCCCTGGAATGAAATCCACCAGAACGGCAGCCCTTTTGTTCTGACCTTCGCCAAAATCGGTATTACGGCGGCGGCCGGCATTATTAATTTCGTTATTTTGACCGCGGCGTTATCGGGGTGCAACAGCGGCATGTACAGCTGCGGACGCATGCTTTATGCATTGGCCAACAACCGCCAGTTGCCCGCCGTAGTGGGGCGGGTATCGCGCAACGGCGTGCCGGCGGTGGGGGTGATGCTATCGATTTTGATGCTGCTGGCGGGGTCATGCCTGAATTATCTCATCCCCAATCCGCAGAAAGTGTTTGTGTATGTCTACAGCGCCAGCGTCTTGCCCGGCATGGTGCCATGGTTTGTAGTATTAATCAGCCAACTGCGCTTTCGCCGCGCCCACCGGCAGGCGATGGCCGCCCATCCGTTCCGATCGGTGTGGTTTCCCTGGTCTAACTACCTGACCATGGCCTTTTTGATCTGCGTACTGGCGGGTATGGCCTTCAGCCCCGATACCCGGTCATCGCTGATCGTCGGCAGCGGGTTTTTAGTGCTGGTATCGGTGATTTACCGCCTGCTGGGTTTTAATGGCAGCGCCATTACGCCCATACCCGCGGCCAAACCGAATGGGAAGCCCTGTGATTAATTTTTGAACATCATCACATAATGCAACCCTGCTCTCCTGCTGCGCTTGTGTAATCGCGGCGCCGGCGGCATTATCTAACCAGCTTTAGATTGTGCCGTTAATATTATGTAGTTGATGTACAGGTAAAACCTAAACTTCCTGTCGCTATCGCTCCCCCTGTGGACGGTGGTCGACAAGCGGTTTAGGTTTTTTTTCGCCTGCGGTTTTAGATCAAATAATCACCATCTCATAAGGCATCCAACCCATTTTTATCTGATTTTCAGCGCCGGAACCGGCCTTTACCCTATAAAACACGGCAAACCGCGCCGGAAAATGAGTTTTATATCGAACATGCGATTTATGTTCAGCCGTTTATGCCGTTAAAGCGCCGCTGGGTCAGCGTAATCTCGCGCTATTTGTTAATAAATTATTAATTATCACCATTACGGCGCAAAAAAGCAGTGTTAATGCCTGATGGTGGTGCAAAAAAACCGCCGCCGGCTGCGATTTGCGCGCTTCAGCAGCATAATGGCTTGTTTAATATATTGATATTATTATAATTTATCGAAATTCGCCAATCTGGCATAACCTGTGCTTGTTACTCTTATCGCGCTCGTATCCGCATCGGCCAATCGATCGTTGACCGCGGGCAAACGGCGGCGCGCACTTTTCACCAAGACTGTTAAATGAGGCGTTGATAATGGAAATTCAAAAACCTTACCTGCTGTTCCTGGCGGATGCGCACGACCGGCTGGCCGCCAAGGTCGCCACCGGCATTCGCCACTGGCACCCGGAATACTGCGTCGGCCAACTGCGTATGGCAGGGTGTCAGGTGGATTGCGGCCTGCCCGATCTTGATATCGCCGCCGCCAGGGCCAAGGGGGCCAAAACGCTGGTAATCGGGGTCGCCAATCGCGGCGGCGTAATTGCCGAAGGCTGGGTGTCGGTACTGCGCCAGGCGCTGGAAAACGGCATGGATCTGGCTGCCGGCTTGCACAACCGGCTATCGGATGTGCCGGGGCTCAAAGCCTTAGCCGACAGTTTGGGCCGCTCGCTGTTCGATGTACGCCATAGCAGCGCCGTCTTGCCGGTGGCCAGCGGCCGCAAACGCAGCGGTAAACGCCTGCTGCCGGTGGGCACCGATTGCTCATGCGGGAAAATGTATACCGCGCTGGCCATCGAAAAAGCCATGCTGGAACGAGGCATGCGGGCCACTTTCCGCGCCACCGGGCAGACCGGCATTCTGGTGAGCGGGGCGGGGATCAGCATCGATGCGGTAGTGGCTGATTTTATCGCCGGCGCGGTGGAGCAGCTGGCGCCGGACAACGAGCCGGAACATTGGGACGTCATCGAAGGGCAGGGATCGCTGTTCCATCCGTCGTTTTCCGGCGTCACCATGGGCCTGATCCACGGCGCCCAGCCGGACGCGCTGGTGCTATGCCACGAACCAACGCGCACCGCCATGCGCGGCGTGGATTATCCGCTGCCGGACCTGGGCGATTGCATGGCGCTGAACCTTAAAGCCGCGCAGCTGACCAATCCGCGGGCGCGCTTTGTCGGCATTTCCATTAACAGCGCCCACTTATCCGAGCAGGCGGCGCTCGATTATATGGCGGATCTTGAGCGGCGTTACGGCCTGCCGGCGATCGATCCATTTCGCCAGGGCGTCGGCCGGATCATCGATCAACTTTAACTGACAAGGCAAGGTATTGCGATGACCAGAATTGTGTATATCAACGGCGACTTGGTGCCGGAACATGAAGCCAAGGTCTCTATTTTTGATCGGGGCTTTTTATTCGCCGATGCGGTATATGAAGTGAGTGCGGTATTAAACGGCAAACTCTTGGAAAATGCCGGGCATATCGCCCGGCTGGTGCGCTCCTGCCGTGAGCTTAAGCTGGCGTTGCCCGTGACTCCGGCGCAGTTGGAAGCCATTCAACAGGAGCTTATCGCCGTCAACCAGCTTAAGGAAGGGGCGGTTTACCTACAGCTGAGCCGCGGCAGCACCGGCGATCGGGAATTCGAGTTTCCCGCCGCCGACGTTACGCCCACCCTGGTGCTATTTACCCAGGCGCGGCCGGTAATCGATCACCCCAAGGCGCTTACCGGCATTAAAGTGGTTACCCTGGAGGATATCCGCTGGCGGCGCCGCGATATCAAAGTGGTGGGGCTGCTGGCGCCCTGCCTGGCCAAAGAGTATGCCCATGCCCAGGGGGCGGACGATGCTTTTTTGGTGGAGCATGGCCTGATAACCGAAGGCAGCGCCTGCAATGCCTGGATTGTCACCGCGCAAGGCACATT
The DNA here is from genome assembly GCF_047324175.1 of Sodalis sp. RH21. Classification (NCBI taxonomy): domain Bacteria; kingdom Pseudomonadati; phylum Pseudomonadota; class Gammaproteobacteria; order Enterobacterales; family Bruguierivoracaceae; genus Sodalis; species Sodalis sp. RH21. Next base: position 499,087 of record NZ_CP178732.1, read on the forward strand.
GGTGACCCGCCCGCTCAGCAACGACATTCTGCACGGCATCACCCGCCAATCGCTGCTGGAGCTGGCAAAGCGCCATGATATCCCCTTCGAGGAGCGGGCGTTCGGCGTCGAGGAAGCCTATAACGCCCGCGAGGCGTTCATCAGTTCCGCCACTACATTTATCTGGCCGGTGGTGCAAATTGATGGCCGGGCGGTGGGCGACGGGACGCCCGGCCCGGTAACCCGGGCGCTGCGCGGGATTTACGTGGAAATGGCGCTGCGGGCTACCGCCTGAAACGCTATGTGCCGGCGGTCCGGATGTTTAAGTCGGAATATTCGTCCTCGCCGGCAGTTTTAAATGTGATAGATCTCTAGATTGTTAGCAAAATAAGCTATGTATGTTAAGGAAATGGTCTTTAATAGACTCTATCCCCTAACCGGGTCCTAAAGCCCCTCATTGGTGCAAGGGTATCGCCGCCGCGCCGAAGACCCGCGAAAACGCACCGCGGCAGTGCGTCGCGCCGGCCGCGCTAACCGCGGCTAAGCCCGGTTAAAGGGTTACCTCATGCAACATTGGCATACATTTGCGGATATGGCAGACAAATTGCTTAGCATTACTGCTTGGCCTGCATGCTGCCGTTTCCGCCAGCGGGCGGGCAGTCAGGCGATTGCCGCCGAATATCGGGTTGTACGTTTTAAGCTTCAGGATGATGGTCCACGCCCCGGGCGTTTTGCTAAAACTGTATAAAGGGTCCAGATGATGTCAATGAAACTGATAAAAACACCACTTTCCGTTTTGCTTCTCGGCTGTCTGGCGACGGCTTTCGCCGCTCATGCCGATATCGTCATCGGCGTCGCCGGGCCGTTTTCCGGGCCCAATGCCACCTATGGCGATCAATATTGGCGCGGCGCGTCGCAGGCGGCGGAGGATATCAACGCCGCCGGCGGGATCAAAGGTGAAAAAATCACCCTGGTCCAGGGCGATGACGCTTGTGAACCCAAGCAGGCGGTGGCCGTCGCCAACCGCCTGGTGGATCAATCCCATGTCAAGGCGGTGATTGGCCATTTCTGCTCGTCTTCCACCATGCCGGCGTCGGAGGTCTATGACGAAGCGGGCATTATCGCCATTACCCCCGGCTCCACCAACCCGCAGATTACCGAACGCGGCCAGACCGCCATGTTCCGCATGTGCGGCCGGGACGACCAGCAGGGCCTGATTGCCAGCAACTACATCATCGATAAGCTGAAAGCCAAGAAAGTGGCGATTATTCATGATAAAGACACCTATGGCCAAGGACTGGCGGACGCCACCAAAGCGGAGCTGAATAAGCGCGGCGTCAAGGAAGTGCTGTATGAAGGCTTGTCCCGCGGCGAAAAAGATTTTAACGCCCTGGTGACCAAAATCCGCGGGCTGGACCCGGATGTGGTCTACTTCGGCGGCTGCCATCCGGAAGCCGGCCCGCTGGTGCGCCAGATGCGTGAGCAAGGGGTGAAAGCCAAATTTTTCTCCGGCGACTGCGTCGTCACCACCGAACTGGTAACCGCCGCCGGCGGCCCGCAGTACACCAACGGCGTATTGATGACCTTTGGCAAAGATCCGCGCGTGATCCCGGAAGGCAAGGCGGTGATTGAAAAATTCCGCGCCGGCAAGTTTGAGCCCGAAGGTTATACCCTCTACTCCTATGCGTCGGTACAAGCGATAGCCGCGGCTTTCAACGCCGTCGGCGGCAGCGACTCCGCCAAGGCCAGCGCATGGCTGAAAGCCAATGCCGTGGATACGGTAATGGGCAAAAAAGCCTGGGACAGCAAAGGGGATCTGAAAGTTTCCGATTATGTGGTCTATCAGTGGGACGATCAGGGTAAATACCACGAATTACCCTAAATCAATGGCTTAGGGTGATGACGTCAGGCAAGGCCACGGCTCCGGCTGGCGTTATGCCGACCGCCATGGCCCGGCAGCGGGACATGCCCGCAGGCATTCGCCGTTGCCGGGCCTGCCCTGGCGCCACGTTTCCTCAGGTTGCACATTCTGCCCACGTCGTGCGGCCCCTTGCGGGCCGCACGGCCGCCGGGCTGCCGGCCAAACCAGACGAGACAGCTTAATTATGGATTCTTCCTTTCTGCAACAAATGTTTAATGGCCTGACGCTCGGCTCGGTTTACGGTTTGATCGCCATCGGCTACACCATGGTGTACGGCATTATCGGCATGATCAACTTCGCCCACGGCGAGGTGTATATGATCTCCGCATACCTGTGCGCCATCGCGCTGGCGCTGCTGTCCTTTTTTGGCCTGCACTCCTTTCCCCTGCTTATTCTCGGCACGCTGGTGTTTACCATCGCGGTCACCGGCGTCTATGGCTGGGTGATTGAGCGCATCGCTTATCGCCCGCTGCGCAACTCCACCCGCCTGGCGCCGCTGATTTCCGCCATCGGCATGTCGCTGATTTTGCAAAACTATGCGCAAATCAGCCAGGGGCCGCGCCAACAGGGCATTCCCACCATGCTTGACGGTGTGCTGAGGTTTCATATCGGCGACAGTTTCGTCCAGCTCACCTATACCAAAGTCTTTATCCTGATCGCCTCCCTGCTGGGCATGCTGGCGCTGACCTATATCATCGGCCATACCAAACTCGGCCGCATGTGCCGGGCTACCCAGCAGGACCGCAAGATGGCCTCGATCCTCGGCATCAATACCGACCGCGTGATCTCCTGGGTGTTTGTGATCGGCGCCGCCATGGCCGGGCTGGCCGGGGTATTGATTACCATGAATTACGGCACTTTTGATTTTTACGCCGGTTTTATCATCGGCATCAAGGCCTTTACCGCCGCGGTGCTCGGCGGCATCGGCTCCTTGCCGGGAGCGATGCTGGGCGGGCTGATCCTGGGCGTGGCCGAGGCGCAATTTTCCGGCATGGTTAACTCCGATTACAAAGACGTGTTCTCGTTTTCATTACTGGTGGTCATTCTTATTTTTCGCCCGCAGGGTCTGCTGGGCCGCCCCATGGTGGCTAAGGTGTAAAGGGAGGATTTATGTCGTTACCCGCAAAGCGCGCCGCGTTGAATATCCGGCAAAGTATTACCGAAGCCGTCCTGGCCGGGCTTATCGCGCTGATTGTCTTCGGCCCGATGGTGGGCGTGGTGCTTAACGGCTACAGTTTTGATTTCCACGCCCTGCGGTTGGTCTGGATTATTCTCACCGTGATGGCGGGCCGGCTGTTGATCGGCCTGTTTTTGCAAACCGCGCCGGGGCGGCGCTGGCTGTCGCGCTTCACCAGCGATAATGGCGGGGTCTATGTGCGCGAACCGGGCTATAAAAGCCGCCTGCGCTGGCTCCTTCCCCTGCTTATCCTCCTGGGCGCGCTGTTCCCGTTCGTGGCGACCAAATATCTGCTGACCGTGGCGATTCTCGGTTTGATCTATGTGCTCTTGGGGCTGGGGCTGAATATCGTGGTTGGCCTGGCCGGGCTGCTTGATTTGGGGTATGTGGCGTTTTATGCCATCGGCGCCTACGGGCTGGCGCTGGGTTATCAGTACCTCGGGCTGGGATTTTGGTCGATGCTGCCGCTGGCGGCCATTATGGCGGGCCTGGCGGGAGCCATTCTGGGTTTTCCGGTCTTGCGCATGCATGGGGATTACCTGGCTATCGTCACCTTGGGATTCGGCGAGATTATCCGTCTGATTTTAAATAATTGGCTGGCGTTTACCGGCGGCCCCAACGGGGTATCGGTACCGTCGCCGACATTCTTCGGCCTGGAATTCGGCCGCCGGGCCAGGGAGGGCGGGGTACCGATCCATGAGTTCCTCAATATCGCCTATAACCCCAACCTTAAATTTATCTTTATTTATGGCGTATTGATCCTGGTGGTATTGATGGTGCTGTACATTAAACACCGGCTGACGCGTATGCCTATCGGCCGGGCCTGGGAGGCGCTGCGCGAAGATGAAATCGCCTGCCGGGCCATGGGTCTTAATCATGTGCTGGTCAAGCTCTCCGCTTTCACGCTGGGCGCATCCACCGCCGGTATCGCCGGCGTGTTTTTCGCCACCTACCAGGGGTTCGTCAATCCCACTTCGTTTACTTTTTTCGAGTCGGCGCTGATCCTGGCCATTGTGGTACTGGGCGGCATGGGGTCGACGGTGGGGGTGGTGATTGCGGCCTTTGTGCTGACGGTGGCGCCCGAACTGCTGCGCAGCTTTGCGGAGTACCGCGTTTTGCTGTTCGGCATCCTGATGGTGGTGATGATGATTTGGCGCCCGCGCGGCCTGATTCGCATTAGCCGCAGCGGTTTTGCGCCGCGCAAGGGGGTGGCGCCATGAGCGATGCCATTCTCAGCGTCGAGCACCTGATGATGCATTTCGGCGGCATTAAAGCCCTGAACGATGTGAACCTTGAAGTGCGGCGGGGGTCGATTACCGCGCTGATCGGCCCCAACGGCGCGGGGAAGACCACGGTGTTTAACTGCCTGACCGGGTTTTACCAGGCCACCGGCGGCAGCATTATGCTCAATACGCGCCAGCGTCCCACGGATATTATCCAGGTGCTGGGACAAAAATTCCGCGCCGGCGACTGGATACATCCGGCGCGGCTGGCGACCCGCATTTTTTTCAAGATGTTCGGCGGCACCCACCGGGTCAACCGCGCCGGCTTGGCGCGCACCTTCCAGAATATCCGCCTGTTCCGGGAAATGTCGGTAGTGGAGAACCTGCTGGTGGCCCAGCATATGTTGACCAACCGCAACCTGCTGGCCGGCGTGCTCAATACCCCGGCCTACCGGCGCGCCGAAAGCCGCGCCTTGGACCGCGCCTTTTATTGGCTGGAAGTGGTGGATTTGGTGGACAGCGCCAACCGCCTGGCCGGGGAGATGTCCTACGGCCAGCAGCGGCGGCTGGAGATTGCCCGGGCCATGTGCACCAACCCCGAAGTCATTTGCCTGGACGAGCCGGCCGCGGGGCTCAACCCGGTGGAAACCCGCCGCTTAAGCGGCATCATCCGTTTCCTGCGCGATACCCACCGGATAACGGTATTGCTGATCGAACATGACATGGGCATGGTAATGGAGATTTCCGACCATATCATCGTGCTCGATCACGGCGACGTGATTGCCCGGGGCACCCCCCGTGAGATCCAGAATAATGAGAGCGTGATCGCCGCCTACCTCGGCGCCGACGAGGAAGAGGTGACCCTATGAGTGAACCTATGCTGGAATTTCGCGCGGTAGATGTGTTTTATGGTCCAATCCAGGCATTGCAGCAGGTCTCGCTGCAGGTCAACTCAGGGGAGACGGTGGCGCTGATTGGCGCCAACGGCGCCGGCAAGTCGACGCTGCTGATGTCGATCTTCGGCCAGCCGCGCATCGCCGCCGGGCAGATTTTATTTCGCGGCGCCGATATCAGCGCCAAATCCACCCATTATATCGCCGCCAACGGCATTGCCCAGGCGCCGGAGGGGCGCCGGGTGTTCCCGGATATGACGGTGGAGGAAAACCTGCTGATGGGCACCATTCCCATCGGCAACCGCTATGAGGCGGAGGATTTGCAGCGCATGTTCGAGCTGTTTCCGCGCCTGAGGGAGCGGCGCAACCAGCGGGCGATGACCATGTCGGGCGGCGAGCAGCAAATGCTGGCCATCGCGCGGGCGCTGATGAGCCGTCCCAAATTGCTGTTGCTGGACGAACCCAGCCTGGGGCTGGCGCCGATTATCGTCAAACAGATCTTCCAGACCCTGCGCGAGTTAGCCCAAAACGGCATGACTATTTTCCTGGTGGAGCAAAATGCCCATCATGCGCTTAAGTTGTCCGATCGGGGTTATGTGATGGTGAACGGGCAAATCCGCCTGAGCGGCACCGGAACAGAGCTATTGGACAACCAGGAAGTGCGCAAGGCGTACCTGGGGGGAATTTAGGCCGGCAAGGATTACGCGGGGTAATAGTTTGGACGATAAAGAAAGCAGGGATGATTTTCAGTAATCCATCATCCCTTTTCCCAATGGTTCAGAGTCAAAACCCACAGCGCCTAACGGGTGCGGCTACGTGTGTCCTCGCCGCTATTTTGCTGAGAACGGTTTATGTTCGCCAGCGGTTTTCAAAAGCCGCCAGGCGGAACGGTGTCGATATTGGCGCGAATCGTCCTGGAAACGAGATCGGCGCCGACGGGCTTGTCGATTTCATAATAGAAATCGCCGAATACCCCATCGTATCCCTGTAAGAAGGAATAAGCGACAACGACCGGAATGGCTGCGGTGCCGGCGATCGTACCAGTGTCAATCTGACGAAGATTGATTTCCGTGCCGCTATACTGGCTGGTGCGTAAATAGAGTTTCCAGGTATCGCCATCTGCAATTCCCGGCTGACCGCCCGGAATGGTTACCGTATAGTTATTTTGCGCGCTTTGCTGATTGATAATATTGTAAGATCCGGCGGGAAGGGTGGGCGCTAGCAGCGTCGGCGCCGTTACGGTGCTGCCTTGCACCGTAATGACAACAGGATCTGCACTTTGCTGATTGCCGACATTGTCGATGATATCATAAATTACATCATAGGTGCCGTCGCTTAATACTTCAGTGGTAACGAATGATTCCTTGATGTCAATTACCCAAGGAACATTACCGCCAACGTAGGCTTTTTCCACAAATTTATCGCCCCAATGGAAAGTAATGCGGTTACCAATCACGATATTGGTGGGCATATAAACAATGGCCTGAATGCCGGCGGCAATACCTTGAGCGTTAATAATATTACCAGGCGCGTTGGTGACATATACCGGGCGTAAATCACTTGCGAACGGATCGGGTGGTGTTGTATTAATAATATGGTTTGCCATGATGATTCCTTTATTAATAATGAGCGATTAACAGGGAAGCCATTACTTATTTCTGCATTGCTATTTTATATTCAACCAATAAAACAAAATAATCAATTTCCATTTTTGCCGCAGTTTACCTTTAAAAAAGGAAATTGCCTTAATTGCAAAGATTAGAATGAGTTTTGTATTTTATGCCGGCATTGTCTGAGTAATATTAGTATGCCGCTAATGCCACGCTGGTGGTAAATGAAACGAGCTTTTGTTCACCTCTACTTATTTCATAAAAAAATTGCCCCGATGCTGTATCATATCCTTGCAGCTCTTTGAGATTAACTGGTATTGCAATATCTGCTGCGTCCCCGAACTTTCCCTCTTTGACGGTAGTGCTGCGGATGGTTTTACCCCTGGGGTTTTTTATCACTAAAATCAGGCGATAGTCGTCATCCACCGCAACGGCAGGCTGATCGCCAGGGATAATAATATTCATATCGGCGGCGGTATCGGAAATATTCACCAAACCCTGGTGCTCCGTCGGCACCAACGGCGCCAGTAATGTCGGCACGGCCGCTGGCGAACATCGGACTTTTATTTCCAGCGGTTTGGCATCGGCGGTGTTGCCGACATTATCGCTTAAGCTATAAAACACCAGATAATCACCATTGCTTAATATATCGGCATCGTCGAATACCTCGGCGATATCTATGATCCAGGGAAAATTATCGCCATTATAAGCACGCTGAACGGATTTGGCACCCCAAAACAGAGTAATAATGTTACCCGGCAAGACGCTGTCAGGAATATATATAATGGCCTGAACACCGGCGGCAATGGACCTGTCATTAATAATATTGCCTGGCGCCAAATTGGTTATATAGGCCGGACGCAGGGCGCTGCTGTATAGGATTAACTCTACCGATGCGCCGTTCCCGCTGATGGATGCGCTGATGGGGAGGGTGGCACTTCCGCCCGTGCCGGGAGTAGCCGGGTAAGTTATAGTCGTATGCGCGATACCCTGACGATCGGTGGTTACCTGGGTATGGCTAAACCCCACCTGCGACACGCTGCTGTTAAAACCGACCTGGACGCCGGCCACGGGCTGATGGGTGCGGGGATTACGCACCGTTGCGGTAATATTGGCGGTGACGCCCGCAGGTCGCGCCTCCTGGAATTTGGGGTTGGCGGTAATGGTAATCTGGTTCGGCATGATGACTCCCTTAAGGTGAGCTAAACATTGATAACTCTCTCTATATAGATCTAATGGGTAACAGATAGAAATTCAATGTTCTTTTTTGCGTTTTGGGCCGGTTAAAAAAAGCATTTTCATCCGTTTATTTAGGGACTTTTTATTATTGTCATTTTTAACTAACCCCCTGATGCGTTATGCGGGAGATACCGGGTTACAGTCGTTAATTCCTTCCGGGCGGGACGGTATCTATAATGGCACGGGTGGAAAACGATAAATATCGCTGGGCGTTTTGTTTTACGGCTTCATAATAAAAATCGCCATAAGCGCCGTCATAACCTTGCAAAGCAGCATAAGGAACCGTGATCTCCAGGTTAACGCCGAGGGTTGTCACCGGTATGCTGCCCAACGCTATGCTGCGGACGTAAGCGCCGTTAAATGTGGAGGTCACTAAATTGATATAACATATATCATTTAACGCCAATTGCGCCTGCCCGCCGGGGATTACCACCCGGGTGCCCGCCAGCGCCGCGGCCTGGTTGATAATACCGTACGGATTGTCTGGCAGCGCCGGGCGTAACAGCACCGGTTGGGTGTAGGGGCTGCCGGTGACTTCAACGGACAGGGGAAATGACCCCATAATATTGGATACATTATCTTGAATGGTATACCATACTTTATATCTGCCATTGGATAATACCTGCGCTGGGATAAAAACCTCTTGTACATTTATCACCCACGCCGTATCTACACCAGTGTAGATTTTTTGTAAGGTGAAATTTTCCCAATGAAAATTTATAATATTGCCTATATTGATGTCAACTGGATAATAGACAACTGCCTGAATGCCGGCTTTAATGGAGTTAGCATCTATCTTAGTTATTCCCAAGTTATTCGAGGGGGCATTGGTAATATAAATCCGGCGAAAGTCAATGCTGTAAAAATTAATTAATATACCGGCACTTGCGCCGGTAATTGATGCGGTAACCGGTATCACCCCCTCCCCTGAAAGGCCTATGGCATTGCTGGTGGGATAGGTCAGCTGCGCCCGCGCCTGGCCTTGCGCATTAGTCATTCCCATGGCAGGGTTAAGATAGGTATAGCGCACGGTGGTGGTAAAATTTACCTGCGCGTCCTTCACCGGTTGGCGAGAAGAGCTGTCGATCACCGTTGCTATTATCTCAGCGCTGTTGCCGGCCGGTAGCGGCGCCAGCGACTGCGGCTGTGCGCTAAGGGAAATTTGTTGAACCATTATGCCCTCTGCGGTTAAAAAAATAACGGGCCGATCAGGCCACGGTGTCGATAATGGCCCTGGTGGTAAATGATGTTAAGAGTTTACCCGCAGCATTATTATAAATTTCGTAATAGATATCGCCATATACGCCGTTATATCCCTGCAAGTTATTAAACGGAATGGGTACCGTTATATTAACATTAGGCGTTGCGATTCCTATCCCGAACATAACGCTATTGAGCCGGGTACCGCTATAAGTGGAAGTAACTAAATAGGCTCTATATCTGTCGCCCGTTACAATATCAGGCTGGCCGCCGGGAATGGTGATGCTGACCCCCGCCGTCGCGGTGGCCAGGTTAATGGTATTGTACAGGCCGGCGGGCAGCAGGGGGCGTAGCAGCGTAGGGGTACTGAAAGGGCTATTGCGCACTGTAACCTCTATGGGTTCCGCGCCTGATATATTTCCAAATGGGTCTAGCAGGGTATACCATATAAGGTAAGCACCGTTGGATAATACCTGCGCGGAAATAAATGAAGCCAAAATGTCGATCACCCATACCAGGGCGCCGCCAGTATATACGTGCTGGACCGAATGCGCCCCCCAGTGTAAATCAATCACGGTTCCGATGCTAATCGTAGGGGGGAAATATACGATCGCCTGGATTCCAGAGTTAATGGACTCGGGGGTAATTATATTATTAAATGCATTGGTGACGTAAACCTTGGAGAGATCGGGGCTATAGAAATTCAGTAATACCGTGGCGCTGCCGTCGGCTATCGTGCCGGTCACGGGGACAATGCCTTGCCCTGTTTGGCCTGCCGCCGGTACGGGGAAAGTTACGCCGGTCTCAGCCACTCCTGAAGCGTTGGTAGTCGCATTAGGGGTGGCAATTACGGCATTGAATGTGGTGGTGGAGAATCTTACCGGTACGTTGGATTGCAGTGCGCCGGTTAAACTATCCGTGACCCTGGCAAATACCGTGGTTAATTTGGTCTCATTCGGGTTTGGCCTGATTGCCACAGGGATGGCGTATACCGTAACTTGGTTAGGCATGATGTTTTCCTTAGCATTTAATAAACCGGATGAAATTTTTAATTAATATAGACTTTACCGGGTGCATTGGATTATTCAATGTCCTTTTTTACCGCCGCGTCGGCTAAAAAAGGCATTGCCGATGATGAAACGGGCACAATGGTTAATTTATTGTGCCCGGTTCATCATCAAGTTGTATTAATAAAATTCAATCTCCTGGTTAGAACCCGTGCTATTCATCGTGCCGGTACCGTCTTCGTTTACATCCGGCATTGAGAAAATAAAGAAAAGATTGAATCCTGGGGTGAAGCTTACCGCTTCGGCGAAAGCTTGCCCCTGTCCATCGGTCGTGATGATCGCGGTGACCGGCGTAGCGGGGAAAGCAAATAATTGACCGGCCTGGCTGCGCATTATACTCACCGTCAGCCGGGTATTAACCGCCGGTTGGCCTCGCGCGGTGGTTACCGTAGGTATCGCCGAGGCGCGATCGGTGCCGTTGGCGGCGGCGAAATCTACAACGGCCTGTACGGATATGGTTGGGCTGGTAAATTGCCCGCCGGGGCCGGACAACGTTGCTCCCGCAGCGTCGCTGGCCGTTACGGTCAGGGAGCCCAGGCGCGTATACGTATATTGCAGGTTGATAATTCCCTGGGCGTTGGTCCTGGCGTCCGGCGGGGAAATCACCCGGAACGTGCCGGCGCTGTTATCAGCCGTTAAGCTGATGGCCACGTTCGCAGCAGGTAGGCCATGGGCATTGGCGACATGGACTTCCACGACGTTGGGTTCGATACCATCGGCCGTGGCGTTATCTTCCAGCAAATTAATGGCGGTAATAAAGATATTTTGGGCAAAGACGACACCCACCTGCCTGAATTTGCCGTTGTCCAAGGTGGCGGTGACCACGCTACCTCCCGCCGTACTGCTTACCAGATTGGCGATGGCTTCCCCATTGGCATTGGTGGCGACCTGCGCCACCAGAGCGGAGGCGCCGTTATTGGCGGTAAACGTCACTACCTGGCCTGGCATCGGCTGGCCGAAGGCGTCGGTCACGACTGCGCGCACCGTATTGGGGGTGGTGCCGTCCGCGGGTGAGTTATTGGTGGTTACCGTCAAGTTGGCCTCCAGTATTTCCGCGCCGGCGCTGTCGGGAATAAACGTCGTGTTCTCTGTCAGGGTGGCGCCGTTGCCCAGGGTGGCGGTTACCGCGCTGGTTCCGGCGACAGTATTGGTCAGGCTATTGTCGGCGATGCCGCCGGCTCCGGTGGTCACGCTGCCAAGGGCCAGGGCGGCGCCGTTAGTGGCGCTAAAGGTTACATTGATACCGATCAGGGGGTTGTTATGAGCGTCGGTGACCACCGCCTGCACCGTGTTGGCGTCGCTGCCATTAGCCGCCGAGCCGTCATGGGTAACCGTCAGGGTGGCGAGACGCGCGGTGGACGGGTCGGCATTAAAGCTGACAGAAGCCGTCTGGGTGCTGCCGGTAGCAAGGCTGGCGGTGATCACGCTGTCGCCGGCCAGGGTATTGGTCAGGCTATTGTCGACGATGCCGTCCGTCCCGGTGACCACGCTGCCCTGGGACAGGGTGGCGCCGTTGGTAGCGTTAAAGTTCACGTTTACGCCGATCAGCAGGTTGTTATGAGCGTCGGCCACCACCGCCTGCACCGTATTGGCGTCGCTGCCGTTAGCCAGGGAGCCATCGCGGGTGACCGTGAGGGAGACGATGCGCGCGGTGGCCGCGTCGGCGATAAAATGGGTAGTTTTCATTTCGCTTTGGCCATTGCCAAGGCTGGCGGTGACTACGCTGTCGCCTGCGACGGTACTGGTCAGCCCATTGTCGGCAATGCCCCCCGGCCCGGTGACCACGCTGCCCTGGGCCAGGGTGGCGCCATTGGTGGCGCTAAAGGTCACGTTAATGCCGGTCAGGGGATTGTTATGGGCGTCGGCGATAGTCACCCGCACCTCGTTGGCATCGCTACCGTTGGCCGCCGAGCCGTCTTGGACGACCGTCAGGGAGACGATACGCGCGGTGTTGGCGTCAGCGACAAAGTTTACATAGGCCGTCTGGGTGCTGCCATTGCTCAGGCTAGCGGTAACCGCGCTGATGCCGGCGGCGGTATTGGCCAGGGTGATGTCCGCCAGTCCGCCTGCGCCGGTGGTGACCATAGTCTGGGTCAGCGTCGCGCCGTTAGTTGCGCTGAATGTAATCTCTATCCCTGCCAATGGGTTGCCGTGGGCATCCACCACCAGGGCGCGCGCACCGTTGGTGGAGGTACCATTAGCCGCCGCGCCGTCATTCGTTACCGTCAGGCTGATGATGCGCGCCGTGGCGCTGTCGGCGATAAACGTGGTGTTGACCATCTGGTTGCTGCCGCTGCCCAGGCTGGCGGTAACCGCGCTGATGCCGGCGGCGGTATTGGTCAGGGTTTCGTCGGCCAGGCCGTCGACGCCGGTGGTGACCGTGGTATGGGCCAGGGTCGCGCCATTGGCGGCGCTGAAGGTAACGACCTGCCCGGTTAACGGGTTGCCGTTGGCGTCCATTACCAGGGCGCGCACGCCGTTGGCGTCAGTGCCGTTAGCCGCCGCGTTGTCTCTGGTCACGGTCAGAATGCTGATATGTGCGGTATTACTGTCCGCGACAAAATTGGTAAAGGCCATCTGGCTGCTGCCGTTGGCCAGGCTGGCGGTCACTGCACTGGTGCCGGCGACGGTATTGGTAAGGGTGGCATCGGCCAGGCCGCCGGGGGTGGTGTTGACCATAGCATTACTCAGGGTGGCGCCGTTGGTGGCGCTGAAGGAGACGGCCAGATTCGTCAGCGGATTGCCATGGGCATCGGCCACTTCCGCCCGCACCCCGTTGCTGGCGCTACCATTGGCCGCCGCGTCATTGTGCGTCACCGACAGACTGACAATATGGGCGGTGGCGGCGTTGGCGATAAACTGCGAGTTTTCCGTCCGGCTGCTGCCGTTACCCAGGCTGGCGGTGACTGCGCTGGCACCAGCCACAGTATTGGTGAAGGTGTTGTCAGCGATGCCGTTGGCATCGGTAACCACGGTGGCATGGGCCAGTATGGCCCCGTTGGCGGCGCTGAAGGCGACGGTCTGGCCGCTCAGCGGATTCCCCTGGCCATCAACGACCAGGGCCCGCGCCTCGTTGGCATCGGTGCCGTTGGCCACCGAGTTATCTTTTGTCACGGTCAGGATGCTGATATGCGCGGTATTACTATCTGCTATAAAGTAGGTGTCGACCGTCCGGCTACTGCCGTTGGCCAGGCTGGCAGTCACCACGCTGGCGCCGGCGGCGGTATTGGTCAGAGTGGCGTTGGCCAGGCCGTTGGTTCCGGTCACCACGGTGGCATTGACCAGGGCTGCGCCATTGGTGGCGCTGAAGGTCACGGCCTGGTTGGCCAGCGGATTACCATGGGCGTCGACGATCCTCGCCTCTACCACATTGGTATCCGTGCCATTGGCCAGGACATTGTTGGTGGTCGCCACCAGGCTGATGACGTGCGCGGTATTGCCGTCGGCGACAAACTCGACATCCGCCGTTTGAGCGCTGCCGTTGGCCAAGCTGGCGGTGACCGTGCTGGCGCCGGCGGCGGTATTGGTCAGGGTAACATCCGCGAACCCGCCGGCCACGGTGGTCACGCTGGTATGGGCCAGGATAGCCCCGTTGGTGACGCTGAAAACCACCGTCTGACCGACCAGCGGGTTGCCGTGGGCGTCAACTACTACCGCACGCACGCCGTTGGCACTGGTACCGTTGGCTACCGCGCTGTTTTCCGTTACCGTCAAATTAACGATCCGCGCGGTATTGCCGTCGGCGATAAAGTGAGCGTCAACCGCTTGGCTGCTGCCGTTGGTCAGGCCGGCGGTGACCGTGCTGGCGCCGGCAGTGGTACTTGTCAGGGTCACATCGGCGAATCCGCCGGTCACGGTGGCCACTGTCGCCTGGGACAGGTTGGCCCCGTTGGTGGCGCTGAAGGTTACCGTAAGACCGGCCAGCGGATTGCCGTGGGCGTCGACGACCTGCGCGCGCACCCCGTTGGCGTCGGTAGCATTGGCCAGCGCGCCGTCTTTGGTTACCGTTATACTGATGATGCGCGCAGTGGCGACGTTGGCGATGAACCGGGTGTCCACCGTCCGGTGGTTGCCGTTACTGAGGCTGGCCGTTACCGCGCTGGTGCCGGCCAGCGTGTTGGTCAAGGTAACGGCCGCGATGCCGTCCGCCCCTGTCACCACCGTGGTGGCGGACAGGTTGGCGCCGTTGCCGGCAATAAATGTCACGGTCTGATCGGGCAGCGGATTGCCTTGGGCATCGGTGATCCTCGCTTGCACCCGGTTGGCGTCATGGCTGTCGGCCAGCGCGTCGTTTTTGGTCACCATGAGATCGCCGTCCGCGATCCTGGCTGTGACGTTGTCGGCTACAAACCGGGTATCCACCGACTGATTGTTGCCGTTAGTCAGGCTTGCGGTGATATTGCTGATGCCGGCCACCGTGTTGGTGAGCGTCGTTTCGGCAATGCCGTGCGCGTCGGTAACCACTTGGATTACGGCCAGGGTGGCGCCGTTGGTGGCTTTGAACGTGACGGTCTGGCCGGCCAACAGGTTGCCTTGGGCATCGGTCACCTTTGCCCGCACGGCATTGGTTTGCGTACCGTCGGCGGCCGCATTGTCGCGTAATACCGTCAGATCGCCAGCGGCGATGCGTGCGGTGGCGATATCGCCGATAAAGGTGGTATCCACGCTCCGGTCGCCAGCGTTGCCGAGCGTGGCGGTGACCGTGCTGATACCGGTGCGGGTATTGGTGAGGATGACTTCGGCGCTACCGTCGGCGCCGGTCACCACGGTGGCGTGGGCCAGGGCCGCGCCGTTGGCGGCAGTGAAGGTAACCGTCTGGCCGGCCAGCGGATTGCCATGGGCATCGGTGACTTTAGCCTGCACGGCATTATTGTCGTGCCCGTTGGCCACCGCGTTATTTTTGGTCACCGTCAAATTGCCGTCGGCGATTTGCGCGGTGCCGCTATCGGCGATAAACGTGGTATTTACCGTTTGCCGGCTGCTGTTCAAGGAGGCGGTGACCGAGCTGACGCCGGCCAGGGTATTGGTCAGGGTGGCGGTGACGATGCCGTCAGCGCCGGACGTCCCGATAACCGTGGTGATGCTGGCGCCGTTGGCCGCCGTGAATGTGACGGTCTGCCCGGCCACCGGATTGCCGCCGGCGTCGGTCACCACCGCGCGCACCGCGTTGGCGGCGCTGCCGTTGGCCACCGAGCCATCCTTGGTGACGGTCAGGTTGGCGGCGGTAATTTCAGCCGCGGCCGGCAAGACTTCGATCCGCGTGGTAGCGCGGTTGGACGCGTTCTGTTTTATATCGTGGGCCACCGCGCTCAGGTCATAGATATTACTGGCCGCGCCGGCGCGCTGATAGGGCGGCAGGGTTATCGCCAGCGTGTTTTGCCCAATCTGGGTTATCCCGCCCCCGGCGGCTACCAGCGCCGCGGTATCCCAATCTATCCGATCCAGGCCGTACTTGCTGGTAACCTGGGCAACCACGGTAGCTTGTTCCCGCTCGCTGCCGTTCACTTCAGCCGGTAATCTCAAATGGATAACCTGCTGTTTCTGGTATTCCAGCACAATATCGTTATTACGATCGACTAAATCATAACGCGTGCCGGCCAAGGTGCGCATGGCGGCGACCGAAGCCGGATCGATTTGGGTTTGCCAGGCGTCGCCGAAGCGGTAATTCATCTGGATATTGAGGCGGGTATCGCTGGCGTTGCCTTTGCCCTCGCGGTGGTCGGCGCCGATGGTCACCAGGCTTACCGGGGTGTAATTTAAACCAAGGGTCACCGCGTAGGGGTCTTTCTGCAGGTTATCCTTGCCGAACAACGCTACTTTGTCGCCGCGGTATTGCTCAAACGTCAGCTTGCCGCCCAACTGAGGATAGGCGGGCAAGAAGGCCTCGGCGCGTATGTCATAACCGTTGGCCGGCCGTTCATTGTAATCGTCTAAATCCCGCGATTGATGCCAGTCGCTGAGCCTGAAATAATTATTAGCAGAAAGTTTGAGGTAATCCCGCCAGGCCTCGAAACCCATACCCATGCGGCGGTTATTACCCGTTATGTCATCATCGTAAAACGCATTCATGCCCAGCATCCAGTCGCCTTGCCAACTGCGTACCCCCGCGCCTAGATTCACGGTATTTCGCCCATCTTTGTTGCGCGCGCCCAACTGGGTAAACAGTAAATCCTTGGGTTGATCATATAGCGGGATCAACAGATCCAGGGCGCTGCCGTCAAGATGAAAGTTATCATCGACATTAAGTTGCAGGCGGGCGGTGCCGAACTGGCCTAGCCATTGCTGGGCGGCCTGGCTGACTTCCCCGCTAACGGCGGAACGGGCCATGCCGGTCGCCGGACCTTCGGTATGCGCGCCCGGCGACGCGGACCGGCTCAGCTGTTCATTCCAGGACGGTTTATGATCGGAGCCGCGGAGTCGGGGGGCTGCGGCGGCAGCCTGCGGAGTGGCCGAGAGTGTGCCAAACGCCGCGTTTTGCGTTAAGCCGGGTGTGGTAAGAGGAATATCTATTTCATCACCAACGGCCAGTTCGGTGAAAGGTTTGGCAAAAGTGCGGAATTGATTAAGTTTTTTCAATTGGTCCAGCGTCAGCCCATGTTGCCTGGCAACGGTAAAAACCGTTTCATTGAGGCCGAGCACATAAGGTTCCGAAGCGATAACGCCCTGGCTTTGACGCGCCGAGGCGGCGGCTATAACCGGCGTAAAAGAAAGACACACAGGGAATAATAATTGAATGCTAATATTCAGCCATGCCAGCAGGTATAGATGACGGCGGTAAAGGCGGCGGCTTTGAACAAGCGCCGCCCGTTTTTCAAACCGTAAAATAAATAATTTGCAGCATTTATTGAATAAATCATTAAAGGAATCAAACATTATATTAACCCTGATGGCGGCTTAGAACTAACGAATCATGACGTTACTTCAATTACTCTCTTGATAAACACCCTGTTGGTTCATTATTAATATGGCGAAGTTAATGACAGGCTTGTTAAACATTAAAAAAACTACATCGATATGCTTTGTATTACATAATTAAAATTTATAAGATCACTAATGATTTTGTTGTATCAATAGCATAAATTGCCAGCTTCTTTCCATCTGAGGCAATAAAACATAAGTAATATGGACGCTAAGGTTATTGTTGAGTACGTTGGTTGAATGTCACCTTTTAAGAATAATGCTTATATAATAAATTCCCCATGATATAAAACACAGGTAACCCAGAGACAGTCGTATTAACTATAAGGAATAGTTAATGTAAGGCGCGTCAAGGTCTTGAACGCAACAGTATGCATAAGGGCAAACCTTGCCGCGAACTCATTTTAAGGATTTAAGATAACAATACGACGTTATAGTGCCATTTGACAAGTCTTTATTTTTAGCAAAAAGAATATATTAAATAAGATTGTAATGCGCTTCACGATTATTACCAATAATGTACCTATACGATAAAAGTCGGATTGATGGTTTCATCATACTAATAGCTAAGTATTCCATTAAATAATTTTGTGATTTTTACTACTGCAATTATAAAAATTGCCTTATATGTAGCCTGGCAGGGTACATATAAGCAGAGGGGATTACCGTGCAAACAGATGAGGCCGCAGGATAAAAACGCGGCCGGTAAGCGAATCCATGCGATCCGCTGTCAGATTTGCGGTATATGGCTTCGATGCGCCGGATGCGAACGAACCCATGCGGAAAAGTTGGTCAAAATATCATTGTCCAAATGTGACCACAGTACTGTTATACACCCGTGTGTCCTCTCGAAGAACGGTGCGAACTTCGGTATTGCCTGCATTGATATTCGTTAGCGTCAAGGTTAACTGACCTTGGGCATTGGTTGTGCCCGAAGCCGGATTAAGTTGCGCGTCGCTGGTCGCTGTGAAATCCAGTATCATGCCAGCGGCGGGCTGGCCGTTCGCTATTGATACGAGGGTGTAAGTGATTATATTTTGCGCGCTGCCGTTATTAGGTGAGTTATCTTGGTCAACCCGTGCAATGAGGGCAAACAATTTCGGTAATGCCGTGAAAGTAAGCTGCGTATTATTGTCATTATCTGGATCTGACGCCAACCGGGCGGTTACTACGACACTCTCCGGGTTGTCGTTGGTGAGCCTCAGTTCGACCTGACCCTGTTGATTGGTTACACCTTGACCTTCGTCAGGTTGGGCCGTTCCGCTGGCGCTAAAGAGCAATACGTTAGAGGACTGGGGTATTTGGCTCGCATTTTTAACGGTATAAAGCAGGCGATTAGCGCTTACTCCATCGGCCGCGGCGTTATCAGCGAGCACCTGTGCGCTTATTCGTAAGGTTTGCCCGCTGTTTGCATTGGCGAACGTGGCAAAACCTTCAGCGGAAAACTCATTAAACCGCCCAATGATTTTTACCGTCTCTTGCTGCGTATCAGTAAAATACACCGTCGTCTTGCCATGGCAATCGGTGGTCGCAACTGTTTCCTTATGGCCATTGATAAATTTGGCATGGCCCGATAGATTAAAAGCAATAGTTTGCCCGCTGGCCGGGCAGCCTTGATGAGTCAAGGTGGCGATGGCGGCATTAGTATCGCTGCCATTGGCACGGGCGCCATTGGTGGTGGTCAATGCCAATCGATAAAATGTCGGGTGATGCTGCGTGGGAGGTACTATATAATCATTCATATTATGCTCCTGGAGTATACAGTTATCGAGACCGAGATCCATCAGTTAAAATTGACGTCGGTGATGTTATAAACCCGTGGGTCGACTTGCAGGATTGTCGTGACCGACACCAATCCCGTGTTTTGATTCGTAAGGCTAAAGGAGGCCTGCCCGTTGTTGTCCGTCAGGATTTGAAGACTGGCGGGGCTTGCTCCATTGGTGGTGCTTACATTAATAAAAGTAAATGGGACGGGCAGTTGTGTTAATCTATTTCGCACCAGATAATTTAACCTGTTTTGCATTTGCCCGTTGGCGGTAGAATTATCGCTGACGACCGAAGCAATGATTTCATGCTCTTTTGGCGAGCTTACGAAGTCGATCTGGGTATAGGTTATGACAGTAGGCGAATTAAACAAATAGGCAGTTACCAATATTCTCTGCGCACTTAAACTGGTAATAGTTAGTTCATATTGCCCGGCGTTATTTGTTAAGCCAAAATCCTGTAGTGCTGTATTACCGGTAGCGGTGAATGAAATAAGCTCATTGGCTATAGCTTGGTTCGTAGCGGTAGTGACCGTATAGAGAATTCGATTTTGGTCGCTACCGTTGGCTGCGGCGCCGTCGCGAATGACATTTACTACCAGCCTTGAGTTCGATTGGCCTCCTGCAGGTCCAAAAGTAGAAGATTGTATCGTGGACAAATTTTCAAATTGGGCGGTGACGATGACGATTTCCGCCACGCTATTAGTAAAATCAACCCTGGCCTCGCCTAGGACATTAGTCTGTAATGTAATATTTTGAGCGCCATTGGTGAACCTGGCGTTTCCAGACAGGAAAAAAGTGATAGTGCGTTTATCCAGTAGGTAGCCACCGCTACTCAGGGTTGCCGTTGCGCTGTTAATATCAGTACCGTTTGCGGTGGCCGTCGAGGTCGTTACCAATCCAAAATTGTAATCTATTAAAGGTATTACTGGCGGAATTATGGATGCATGCATTTTTATTCTCCAGCCGCGCTGTGGATAGTACTAATTTTAAGAAAGTTAAGAATTAAATCCTTTGGTGTTTATATCATTGTCATCAAGCATTATTGACCGGTTTTCAGGAAGAAATGATATTCTCGGATGCTAAGATTCGGGCAGGTAAAGGTACAACAAATACTGTATTAATTCGTTGAATTGTTCCGCTGGCTTGCGGTAACGTCAGTTGGGCTGTAACGGTTTTTGGAGTTAATGATTGGAGGTTAATTGTTGCGGATTGATCGCTATTTAAGCTGATATCGGCCTGTTGGCCGGAATAGCCGTTGATAATAGTATCACCTGAAACAGAGATTCTGACGAAAGTGATCGGATTACCATATATATTGCTGGTGGCCAGCGCCATTAAATAAATGGAATTAAATGTCCTGCCATTGGCTGGAGCTCCAGTTGAGTAATTAAATGCTTTAAGTCTATCATTGCCCACCTGATACGCGCCAAATACAGTTTGGCGTGTAACGCTTTCGTGGGGATTATTTTCATCATAGGCAACAACCGTAACCAAACCTTGATAATTAGAATAAACACTAAAGTCACCCTGGCCAGTTTGATTCAAAATAATCTGATGAGAAATGGAACCGGATTCTTCAATTACCCCAGGTGAGCTAACATTGACCCTTATGGCTGCCCCTGGCGCACCGAAAATTACGCCACGATTGCGTGGATAAACGCGAATGGCCGTAAAGTCCTGGTTGGCGGCGCCCGTAGTCAGTATCATATCGAGAGGCTGTGGTATCGGTAGGACGTGATTTACAACATTGAACGTAACTTTTGCCGAGGTGGCGGAGTTTTGATAAGCATCCGTGGCAGTATAATATGCCGTATAAAACCCATTGGGCAGTAAATGGGGGGGTTGGGTATAGAACTTCGGCAGATCGGCAGCATTTTCAATAAAAAACTCGTTGATTATTTGATCGTTAATAAACAGGAGTACGTAATTATTCTGTGCGCCCTGGTAAATAGGAACCCCAATCAAAACACCATTCATGCTACTAATGGAGTCTCCGGTGATAACACCATTATTAATTTGTGGTACTAAAGGAGGAGGAAGTGCCATGGTCTATCCCTTACAAGATAATGGATTTTTGTTATATCGGTGAACTTTGTAAAGCTTATGTAATTGCTATGTTGTCAAGCAAATATATGATAAAAAAATTTATATGCAAGCCTATTTTTTAGCATAGAGAATGCTAAAATAAAGTATGCCGTAGAAAGTAATCTGAAACGGAAATTTGCTTTCGTTTAGATCCTGCATAATTAACATACTTTACTGCCGGGTTATTAAATGTTAACCCGGCAGCGGCGGCTATGTCATATGGCTTTTTATTACCATGGTAAATATTATTGTAAGGTAAGGGTTAATCCAAAAGGTATTCACCTTCCAACTCAATGATGGGTAGGATATTATTTTCAATAAATGTTTTATCGGATTTAAGAAAGTATACATTTCTTTCAATGGTAAGATTTTTTTGCTCAAAAATAAAAGGTGATAATTTTATTTTATAATTACGTTCGTCAATTATATTTTTAACCGATGATGGCATCAAGCCAATCGCATCGCCCTTTTCAATCATAGAAAGCTGGACATAGAGTTCCGGAATATTCAGGCGTTTAAGTGATATTTTGTTTTTTGAAAGATAACTATTGATATCCCTCAATATATTATCTTCGGCTGAAGATTCATATTGCACGAGGGTTTTTCCTGATAATGCTTCGGTGGGGGAGGTGTCGTTAATTGCCGCACCCATTTGAGTCACCATCATAATAATGTCGTTCGGCAGGTTAACGTGTTCTACATCTGCCTGACATTGAATTTTCTTCTGCGTGAAAAATATTTGGCATGACCCATTCCTAAGAAGTTCATTTATATTTTTTTCTTCGGGAGAGAAGTATTCCAATGAGACGTTATTGTTCTCTTTCTGGAAAATAGATGCCGAGAATAGGGGGGCAAGATAAGAATAATCATGATGATCTAGCCCAACCTTGAATTGGAGAATTTTTTTCTTGCGTATGTCGTCTTTTTTAATAAGGCTTTTCTCAAGATCGCACATTTCCAGATATAGAGGCAGTAACTTGTCATAAAGATCATGGCCATAACTGGTCAATTTTAAGCCAGTATTGGTTCGGGTAAATAATTTATGCCCCAAATTCAGTTCAAATATTTTTATCGTACGGCAAAGTGGCGAGGGAGTAATGCATAAAATCATAGCCGCTAATCGTATGGATTGTTCTTGCGCGGTTATTATAAAATACCTCAATGTTTTAGATAATAAAATCATATTAGGCCTCCAGATATTTTCATGAAATTTGGAAAACGCTATAAACATTTTGATAAGAAAGTTGACTTAAGTTTAGGAGAATTAATCTGCCTGATGTTATAATAATTGCCTAAATAAAATGTTACTGCAAGGTGTTTTGTTATTTTTATATGATATTTTATGAATATATAAATCTATGGAATTGATGTAAACGTTTAGTTGTTGTAAATCAAGGCATAAAACACGTGTAATTTTAAATTAGAATGAGTAGGATATAAATTAAATACAACAATATCTTCTGAATAGTTATCATACTCAGGGATTTTAGCTAGCATAATCGCTCCCACATCCTTGGGTGTATGGGCTTTCCATGATTGAAATTTATTGTGTAAGTTCTGGTTGATTTTCCTAATATAAAATAATAAAACTAAACCGTACTGGGAAAGTAATATTTACTAGAGCTTAAGAAATCAAGAAAAATTCGTCGTTGTTTAATTATCCGTCATTTAGATATGTATATCTATGATTTTAACATTCTGATGCTTTGAGCTGGTAGCATAAATGGGAATGGTAACGTTCATCCCAACTGCGAACTATAAATTTACAACTTTAGTATACTATATGACAAGTCTTCCTTTCAATATATTTAAAAATTTGGATGATAATGTTAGCAAGCTCACAATTAGCGGCTACTTCACACAATATAAGACTTACGCCACAGAAGGCAATGCTAATTTTCAACATTCTCTGAAAAAATGTTTTTTTGTCAGTAGAATCTCATTTTACTGCCTAAAAAATAGATGAGATAATTTAATGAAATAAAAATTTATCAAATAAATCAAATAATTAAATTTATGATGGGTTATTGGCAGTATTGGTATGATTTAATTCATTCTCGATGAAAACTGAATAATCGGGACAAGGTCGTACCTGAAAAATCGATGGGAGGAGGAGCGGATATTTGAGTAGATCATGTTACTAATGGTGTAAACCACCCTATTAGCATCCCAGGACCCAGCCATATGTGAAAAGTTAAAGCAGGGATAGGCCGCCCCCTTCAGCCCCCAAACGTATTCTCCGCTTGCCCGCTCTACAGGCTGTCTGGCGGCAGGGGAAAATTTTTTGCCAAAATTTTAAGTCCCTGGCGGTGTGTTTTTATCGGTAGAATTTGTTTGCGCCCCCGGGCCGGGCTACCACTTTGTGGGTATGCTGATACCGCATCCAATCAGGTAAATTCAGACATAATTTTATATAAAATTTACCGCTGGGCTAAGTGGAAAAACAGAAATTATAATTTATAATTTTAAAATATATAAAAATCTTATTAACTCAATCAATTAGGTCTATAAAGGCAAGCAAAATGGATGCAAGGTCGAAAAAACAGCTTGACGAATTACGGGCCAGCAGCAGAAGCGAACATGCCACGCTGCTAATGCCTTCTTCGGATTCGGGCGCGCCCCGGACGTTAGGACAGCGGCTGGCGGACAGGATCACGGCAATCATTGGTACTTGGACCTTTATTATCATCCAATCCATTATCATTGCTGCATGGTGCGGTTATAACCTTACGGTGGGAAAAAGCGGTTTTGACCCTTATCCGTTTATTCTCTTGAATTTGTTTTTATCCTTCCAGGCGGCCTATACCGCGCCGGCAATTATGATGAGCCAAAAGCGGGAAGGGGAGGTCGATCGCTTTCGCGCCGAGATTGCATCAAATGTGAATGTTAAATCCGACCTGGAGATGTATGCATTACACGATAAAATCGACTATCTGGAAGGCGATATCGTATCTTCAATAAAAGAACAATTGGCGCAAATCACCAAGCAGCTGGAAGAGATTAAACTTAAGCAAGGATAATGGGAAGCCGGGGCGTGCTAGTCGGAATCACGGCGCAATATCGTCGAAAAAAGCATATCCCTGAAACGTTCCGCCGGGGCCGGGTCGTGCTGCGCTTTGGCCAATAAAATGGCGCCCTGCATCGAAGCCAGGATAAAGGCCGCCATTTCATCGCAGTCGGTATCGCCAGCCAGCCGATCGGCATTAACGGCCGCGCGCAGGCAATAGGCGATGGATTGCTGAATCTCGCCGAGTACTTCGACCAGCCGCCGGCGGATCGGCTCGCTCCAGCCGCTGGCTTCGGCCATAAAGTTACCAAACAGGCAGCCATCCCGCATATTATTTTGATTAAGCCGGTTTATGCCGGCGTCGAGATAGGCGCGCAGGCGCTCCAGCGGAGGCAGCGCGTCGTTGCGCAGCGTGGCGTTGATGACGTTAAGCCTATTGGCGTAATAAAGATCGATCACTTCTAAGCCAAATGCTTCCTTGGAGGCGAAATGATTGGTAAATGACCCTTGCGGTACGCCTGCCGCCTGCACGATATCCCGTACGCTCGCGCCGGCAAAGCCTTGCGCGTTAACGACCTGCATGCCGACGGTCAGAATTTGGTTTTTATGCGATGCTCTAGCCATTGAAGTAATATAGCCGTACGTATTGGTCCGGTCAATACCGTACAAGGACTGTGTTGGCTCCGACACATTTGAGGAAATGATTCTTAACTTAATCTGAACATTTAACTGCCGGTTCCGGCTGCTATAGTAGCGACTATTCGAGAATGATCATTCTCAATCACTGTGAGTCGCTTATGTATCCAAAATTCATCATCCTCAGCCTGGTCCTGACGTTGCCCGCCTGCGACCGGCAATCCCCCTCCGCCAGCCAGTCCGCGCCGTTACCTGTAGCGGTCAGCGTCATCACGCTGCGCACGCAGCCGGTTACCCTGTCCACCAGCCTGCCGGGCAGGACCGCAGCGGTGCGCAGCGCCGAAGTCCGTCCCCAGGTCAGCGGCATTATTTTAAAGCGGCTGTTTACGGAAGGAACCGAAGTCAAAGCCGGGCAGCAGCTATACCAGATTGATCCGGCCAGCTACCAAGCCGCTTACGATCGGGCGCTGGCCACGTTCAATAACGCCGCGGCGGTGGCGCGGCGGTATAAACCCCTGTCCGACGCCCATGCGATTAGCGCCCAGCAATATGATGATGCGTCGGCCAGCGCCAGGGAAGCCGCTGCGGATATGCAAACCGCGCGGGTCAATCTTGATTATACCAAGGTTAACGCGCCTATTTCCGGCCATATCGGTCGTTCGGTGTATACCGAAGGCGCCTTGGTCACCAGCGGCCAAAGCGCCTATTTGACCACCATCGAGCAGCTCGATCCCATCTATGTGGATATCAGTCAATCATCGCAGGAACTTCTGCGGCTGCGCAAGGCCCTGGCCGATGGCCGGCTGAAGGCCGCCGGCGACCATGCCGCGGCGGTACAATTGACCCTTGAGGACGGGAGCCGGTACGCACAGGAAGGAGAACTGCAATTTTCCGAAGTGACGGTCGACGAGGGCACCGGCTCCGTTACCCTGCGCGCCGCTTTCCCTAATCCGCAAAATGAATTGCTGCCGGGTATGTTTGTGCACGCCATCTTGCAGCAGGGCGTACAGGACCAGGGCATTTTGGTGCCACAAGAATCGGTCGGCCACGATATCAAGGGCCAGCCTTATGTGCTGGTGGTCAATGCCGACAGCGGCGTCGAGCAACGCGCCATCGTGACCGGCGAGATGATCGGCGGCCAGTGGCTGGTTTCCCAGGGATTAAGCGCCGGGGAACGGGTGATTACCGATGGTCTGCAAAATGTTCGGGCGGGCCTCAAGGTCAGCGCGACCGAACGCCAGGCTTCCACCCCCGCCAAGACTGACAATAAGTCATCCATTATCGATTCATCGGCTCAATAAGGGGCATCAGATGTCGAAGTTTTTTATCGAACGCCCAATTTTTGCCTGGGTGATCGCGATAATCGTGATGTTGGCCGGCGGGCTGTCAATTTTATCTCTGCCCGTTAACCAATATCCCAATATCGCGCCACCCGCCATTTCGGTGAGTGTGACCTATCCAGGCGCCGGGGCGGCCACCGTGCAAAATACGGTAGTGCAGGTAATTGAGCAGCAGCTCAACGGGTTGAATAACCTGCGATATATTGAATCACAAAGCAACAGCGACGGTAGCGCCACGATTATCGCTACCTTCGATCAAGGCACCGACCCGGATATCGCCCAGGTGCAGGTGCAAAATAAAGTCTCGCTGGCGGAATCCCAACTGCCGGACGAAGTGACGACCCAGGGCCTGCGGGTGGCCAAATACCAGGCCAATTTTATGATGGTCGTCAGCCTGATTTCCTCGGATGGCAGGCTCAGCGACGCCGACCTCGGCAACCTGCTGGTATCGAAACTGGAAGATCCCATCGCCCGCACCAAAGGGGTGGGGGACTTTATGGTGATGGGTTCCGAATACGGCATGCGCATTTGGCTCGACCCCGCCAAACTGTATAAATATCAGTTGATCCCAAGCGATGTTTCCACCGCCATCAGCCAGCAGAACGTACAAGTCTCCTCCGGTAAACTGGGCGGTCTGCCGACGGTCAAAGGCAGTAAAATCAGCGCCACTATCATCGGCAAGACCCGGCTGGAAACGGTAAAGCAGTTTGAGAATATCTTTCTCAAGGTGAATAGCGACGGCTCCCAGGTCAGGTTGAGCGACGTGGCCAAGGTGGATCTCGGCCCGCAGGACTACAGCATCTCGTCGGTATTTAATGGCTTGCCGTCTTCAGGCATGGCGCTGCGCCTGGCCAGCGGGGCGAATATCCTCGATACCACCAAGGCCGTGCGCGCCACCATCGCCGATCTGCAATCGTCCCTGCCGCAAAATGTCGAAATAGCCTATCCCTACGATACGTCCCCGGTGGTCGGCGCATCCATTGAAGAAGTGGTCAAAACGCTGTTCGAAGCCATTGTCCTGGTCTTTTGCGTGATGCTGCTCTTCTTGCAAAACCTGCGCGCGACCCTGGTGACCACCATGGTGGTGCCGGTGGTATTGCTCGGCACCTTTGGGGTGCTGTCCGCCTTCGGGTATTCGATCAATACCTTGACGATGTTCGGCATGGTGCTGGCCATCGGCCTGCTGGTGGATGACGCCATCGTGGTGGTGGAAAACGTCGAGCGCGTCATGGCCGAGGAGAAACTCGGTCCGAAAGAGGCCACCATCAAATCCATGGCGCAGATCCAGGGGGCGCTGTTCGGCATCGCCCTGGTGCTGTCGGCGGTACTGGTGCCAATGGCTTTTTTCAGCGGCTCCACCGGGATTATTTACCGTCAATTTTCGGTCACCATCGTGTCGGCCATGGCTTTGTCGGTATTGATGGCGCTGATTTTTACCCCGGCGTTATGCGTCACCATCCTCAAACCTTCCGCCGGCGAGCGTTCCAATCGCGGTTTTTCCGGCTGGTTTAACCGCAAGTTCGATGCCGGCACGCTGCGTTATACCCAAAGCGTGGGGACGGTTATCTCCCGACGCAACCTGTTTATGCTGATCTATTTGCCGATCGTGCTGGTCACCGGTTATCTGTTTACCCGGGTGCCAAGCTCGTTTCTGCCCGACGAGGACCAGGGCATGATGATGATGCAAGTGACCCTGCCGGCCAACGCCTCGGCGGAACGCACCCAGGCCGTGTTGACCGATATGAAAGATTACCTGTTGAAACATGAATCCCCGGTGGTGAGTTCGGTTTTCGCCGCCAACGGCTTCAGTTTTTCCGGGCGCGGGCAAAACTCCGCCATGGCCTTTGTCAAACTCAAGGACTGGAGCGCCCGCGATCGGGACCAGACGGTGCGGGCCTTGGCCGGGCGGGCGATGCAGCATTTCGCCACCTTAAAAGAGGCCAAGGTGTTTGCCCTGATCCCTCCGGCGGTAATGGAATTGGGTAACGCCACCGGTTTCGATTTTTTCCTGCAAGATACCGCCGGCCAGGGCCATGAAAAGCTGATGGCGGCACGCAACCGGTTCTTGCAATTGGCGGCCCAGGATCACCGGCTATCGGCGGTGCGGCCCAACGGCATGGAGGACGAACCGGAATACCGACTGCATATCGATGATGAACGCGCCCGGGCGCTGGGCCTAAGTCTGGCGGATATTAATGATACCTTGTCAGCCGCCTGGGGTTCCAGCTATGTGAATCAGTTTATGTACCAGGGCCGGGTGAAAAAAGTCTATATCCAGGGTCGGGCTACCGCGCGCGTCACGCCGGAAGACCTCAATCAGTGGTACTTCCGTAACGGCAGCGGGCAAATGGTGCCGTTCTCGGCTTTCGGCAGCGGGGAATGGATTTATGGATCGCCGCGCTATGACCGGTTTAACGGTACGTCGGCCGTGGAAATCATGGGATCGCCGGCCAGCGGTTACAGTTCAGGGGACGCCGTCGCCGCGGTTGACGAGATAGCCGCCAAATTGCCGGCGGGATTTCAGGTGCAATGGCACGGATTGTCCTATGAGGAGCAGCTTTCCGGCTCGCAAACCCCGGCACTGTATACCATTTCAGTGCTGGTGGTGTTCCTGTGCCTGGCCGCGCTGTATGAAAGCTGGTCCATTCCTATTTCGGTCCTGCTGGTGATACCGCTGGGTATTTTGGGCACCATCGGCGCGGTGCTGCTGCGCGGGTTGCAAAATGATGTGTTTTTCCAAGTGGGGCTGCTGACTACCGTCGGACTGGCGGCCAAGAACGCCATCCTGATCGTGGAATTCGCCAAGGATTTGCACGAAAAGGAAGGGCTGGGGCTGGTTGAGTCCGCCATTGCCGCGGCCAGGCTGCGTATCCGGCCGATTATCATGACGTCCATGGCGTTTATTCTCGGGGTATTCCCCATGGTGATTTCTCACGGGGCCGGCGCCGGCAGCCAGCACTCCATCGGCACGGCGGTAGTGGGCGGCATGCTGACCGCCACGTTCCTGGCCGTCTTTTTTGTTCCTATGTTCTACGTGGTGGTGGTCCGGCTGTTCAGCCGCGGGAAAAACCGTCAGGCGGAACGCCAAACCGAGGTAGTCTCCCATGAATAAGCACCATGCCCGCCCGGCCATGCTCCCCTGGCTTTTTATTGCGGCATTGACGGGCTGTACGCTTCAGCCTGATTATCATCGTCCCGCATTGCCGGTAGCCAGTACTTGGAAGGGCGCGGCACCGGTCGCCGGCGCGGACATCGGCTGGCAGGCCTTTTTTACCGATCCGGCGATCAGCCGGCTTATCGAGCTGTCGCTCAATAATAACCGCGATTTGCGGGTGGCCGCGCTGAACGTGGAGACGGCGCGGGCGCAGTTCGGGATTAACCGCGCCGCCTTATTGCCGACGGTGGATCTATCGGCCAGCCAAACCGCGCAGCATCTGCCGGGCAACCTTTATAATACCCAGACTTCTGGGCCGGTAACCTACCATCAGTATGATGCCAACCTGGGGGTAACCTCATGGGAAGTGGATATTTTCGGCCGGCTGCGCAGTCTGCGCGATAAGTCGCTGGAGAGTTATCTGTCTACCGAAGCGACGCAGCGGGCGACGCAAATCAGCCTGGTTTCCGAAGTGGCCTCCGGTTATCTGTCGCTGTGCGCCGATAACGATTTACTGGCGCTGGCCCGGCAAACCGCCGCCAGCCAGGGGCAATCCTACCGGTTGACCAAACTGAGCTATGATGCCGGCGTCAGTTCGATCCAGGATTTGGCCCAGGCGGAAACCACGATGCGCGGCGCCGAGGCCGATATCGCTAAATACACCCGCCAGGTTAGCCAGGATGCCAACGCGCTGACCCTGCTGGCCGGGGCGCCGCTGCCCGCCGGCCTGCTGGCTGATGCGCGGCTGGATAAAACCTGGCATTTCCCGCCCACCCCGGCCGGTTTGCCTGCGGATTTGTTGACCCGGCGACCGGATATCCTCGCGGCGGAACATACCTTGAAAGCGGCCAACGCCAATATCGGCGCCGCGCGGGCCGCTTTTTTCCCCAGCATTACCCTGACGGCGGCGGGCGGATCGTCGAGCAGCAGTCTCGGCCATTTGCTGGAGGGCGGCACCGGGGCCTGGTCATTTGTGCCCGCCCTGACGTTGCCTATCTTTGACGGCGGGGCAAACCAGGCCAATTTGGCTATCGCCGATACTGCGGAAAAAATTGCGGTGGCGAATTATGAAAAGGCCATCCAGCAGGCGTTCAAAGAGGTGTCCGATGCGCTGGACGGCCAGGCTACCTATCGGGAGGAATTGACCGCCCGCGCTCGCGATACCGCGGCCAATCAGCAAAATTATGACATCTCCAGCCTGAGGTATCGCCAGGGGGTCGATAATTTCCTGAATGTCCTGGTGGCGCAGCGTTCGCTGTACGCGTCGCAGCAGACGCAGATTTCCACGCAATTAGGGCTATTGAATCAGCAGATAACCTTATATAAAGTGCTGGGGGGCGGATGGAAGCCATAATCAGGTTATGGATATCGCCCGCCCGCCGCATAAGCCGGGCAATAACCTGACTGAACGCTTATCTTATCGACACGACAGCGCCGCAAAGGGGTGGAAAACCAGCATGCACGTTGAGGAAAAAGACCAGAATCCCTCCGCCAGGCAGCAGCGCATTGCCGAGCGGCGCAACCAGATTATCGCGGCGGCCAGGATCAGCTTCCGGCGGCGTGGATTTCACGGCGCGGGCATGGCGGAAATCGCCTCCCTGTCGCAGTTGAGCGTTGGGCAAATTTATCGTTATTTTACCAATAAAGAAGCCATTATCGAAGAAATCGTCCAGCGCATCGTAAAACATCGCATCCAGCTGATGTTGGACAACGGCAACGATTTGGATCGCCTGGCGGACGATCTGACCAATCAAAGCCTGCTTGACGGGGACGAAGCCGAAATTAATCAGGCGCTGATGCTGGAGATTGCCGCGGAAGCCACGCGCAATCCCAGGGTGGCGCAAATTTTAACCGAAGCGGATGCCCGGTTATTCCGCCAGGGGTGCGATATGTTGCAGGGTATCTATCCGCAATTAACTCCCGATCGCGCTGCGGCCTTGTCCGAACTGATCGCGGTGCTGAGCGAAGGTACCGCGCTGCGGTTTCTTACCCAGCAGCAACGGGTGGATCGCGAACAGCTTTGCCAGCTCTATCTGCATATTTTTTCTACGGTGTTCCCCCCGGGGGCAGCATAGTTTTTATCCCGCTATTAACTTCCCGTAAAATTTCCCGCGACAGTTTGTCGTCTTGCACCGCACGCGCCAGGATAATGGCGCCCACCATGGACGCGTAAACGCGGATGGCGTCGCCCCTGGCTTCCTTCCCGGCACGCCGGGGAAACCACTGGGCCAGACGGTCAACGGTGGCGGCCACCAGCCGGGTCAGCGGAGGACGCACGGCATTTTCCCGGCCGATTTCAGTGGCCAGGGTCGCCACCAGGCAGCCCTGCGCCGGGCAATCGCGATGGGCAACGCTGAGGTAATCATCGATATAGGCCATCAGCCCCTCGGGCGTGGCGCTGGCCGTCGCAAGGTTTGCCAGCGTTTCGCCGGCGCCATATTCAATACTCTCCTTCATCAAGGCCTCTTTAGACGAGAAGTGATTGTAAAACGGACCGTGCGTAAGGCCGGTCGCTTTCATAATCTCCGCCACGCTCACCCCTGAAAAACCGCGCTCGCGGAATAAACGCGCGGCCTCTTGCAGAATGCGCGTGTGTTTTTCGGCGGTTTCGGCGGCGGGATATCGCATGGTGGGTCCTTGATTCGAGATAAATGATTAGGCTTGACAAGCATACATGATAGTCGTCATGCTTAAAATCATCAAGCATGATGAGTATCATGTTTGATGGCGACCCTTCCCCATCGGGCTTTGAGGGTTATTCCAATCGTCAGGAGAAAAAAATGAATCAACAATCTAATAATAATATTGTTAATGGCGCGGGAACCGCGGTCATCACCGGCGCCTCCTCAGGGCTAGGCCGTGTCTATGCCGAGCGGTTGGCGCAAAGAGGCTATGATTTGCTGTTGGTGGCGCGTCGCGGCGACCGGCTGAACGCTATCGCCCAAGAACTGGGAACGCGTTATAGCATTAAGGCGCGCGCACTGGCGGCCGATCTGGCCGCCGCCGCTGATTTGGACGGCGTGGTCGACGCCATTGCCGCCGACGACTCCATTACTTTACTGGTAAACAACGCCGGCACTTCGCATCTGGCGCCGGCGGAACAGACGCCTTTACCTGTGCTGGCGTCGCTCCTGAATTTAAATATTGCCGCGCTGACCAGGCTAAGTTTGGCCGTGCTGCCGGGGTTCAGGGCGCGCAATCACGGTACGTTGATCAATATCGGATCGGTACTGGGCTTCACGTCTATACCGGGCAGCAGTATTTATAGCGGGACCAAATCTTTTGTACTCGGTTTCACCATGGGGCTGCAAAATGAGTTTGCCGGGACCAATGTCAGGATTCAACTGGTGGCACCGGCGTCGACCGCCACCGAGATTTGGGAAATTTCCGGCGTCCCTCTTGCCAGCCTCGATCCCGCAACGGTGATGGATGCCGCGCAATGCGTGGATGCCGCCCTGGCCGGCTTGGATCAGGGGGAACTGATTACGCTGCCTTCGCTGGAAACCGCCGTGCTGCTGGACGATTACGAACAGGCGCGACAGGCGTTAGTCGGCGCCATCAACCGGGGACAGCCCGGGTCCCGCTATTTGCCGCGATAAGCTGGAGGTTATCGAGCGTAGCGGCCGCCGCGGGTGATAGATAATAGTGATATACCTTGAAAAGCCGGTGTATTGGTGACATTGTTAACCCCAATAATATGGATGCGCAACCCTTTGGTATGTATGCATAATTTCCCAATCGCTATCGTTTGCGATAGCGATGTTAATGGTAAAAGGAGTCAGTCCCATGACCAGGATCACCATTGCGGGCGGCACGGGGACGCTAAGGGATGCCTTACCCGGGGCCCTTGCCGGCCGGGGAATCAGGGTACGTATGCTAATGACGGATTCCCTTCCCGCGCGGAGCGCCTGCGGCGGGGATAATATCGAGTTTATGTCCGTCGATCCGGAAGATAGCGGTGCTCTGCGCCGGGCGTTCCGGGATACCGATCGCGCTTGCCTGTGGACCGGCGCCGTCGGCGGCCTGGCCCGGTACGATCTGGCCTTGATTGATGCGGCGCTCCAGGCCGGGGTTCCGTATCTGGTTAATGTCGCGCAAAGCGCTACCGTGGATGGGCGCGGGTACCCGGGCTATGAACCGCAGGGGGAAACCGACGCCTATCTCGCCGCTCGGGGGGCGCTGACCACTCTGGTGCGGCCGTCGCTTTCCATGGATCGGGTGTTCGCCGCGGCGCGATCTTTCGTGCCGCGGGGGCAATGGGGCGGCTCGGCGGGCAGCGGGCGGGTCGGGTTGGTGGACGACCGCGATGTGGTAGCCGCCACGGCGCGTATTTTGTTGGAGGGCGAGCAGCGCCACGGCCATAAAACCTATCGCCTGACCGGACCCGCGGCGGTGACGATGGGGTATATCGCCGATTATCTCTCGGAGAGTCAGGGACGGCTGATAAAATACCGCTACCGTACCGTTGAAGAACAACGACGGGTCTACCAGGATGCCGGCCTGACGTCCCAGGTCATCGATCGCTTGCTGGTGGTGGAAACCCAAATCAGACAGGGTATGTTTGCCGCGACCACCACCGACGTGCAGGACCTGACCGGGCTGCCCGCCAGATCGGTTATCGCTTGGATACGCGAGCATCGGGCTGATTTTGTCCCGCGGACCGCCGGTTAAAGGCCGCCGTTTTGATTCCTTATCCTTTTCTTTCCGCATGACCATGCCGACGGCTTATTTCACAAGTCCGCCGGCATTTTTCCTGCGCGGACGGTGATTTTTTATGTGTATTTGCCGTTGGCAATATAAAATAGCCGATTGAAATATATTATTAATCTTTTATCGTTGTGATTTATATTATTTGGGGTTAGTTCAGTCAATGTGAAAATATTTATAATATCGCAGCAATTTAAATTTTAAAACCGATTCTGGCCGCCATAAGACCGGCAACGACGCGCCGTAAAAAGGCTGATAAAACCAGCGAATAAAGGCACCCGCGGATATCAGTACGGCTGTGGATGCCAATTCTTCATATCATATTTCTTTTTTGAATTTAATCTTCGTTTAATTATTGGCGCCTATAGTCATTTTTAAAATCCATTTCGTATACGGTGTGAATTATGGATCGCCTATTACCTTTTTCCCGCCCGGCAATGGGTGAAAATGAAATTGCAGCTGTTGAACAGGTACTACGTTCCGGCTGGATAACCACCGGCCCGCAGAACCAGCAGTTGGAAACCGGTTTTAGCGCCGTCTTCGGCTGCAAGCACGCCATTGCGGTCAGCTCCGCCACCGCGGGCATGCATCTGGTGCTGGCAGCGTTGGGCATCGGTCCCGGCGACGAGGTTATCACCCCTTCCCAGACGTGGGTCTCCACGCTGAATATGATCGAACTGCTTGGCGCCCGGCCGGTGATGATCGATGTCGATCGCCACACCCTCATGGTCAGCGCGGCGGCCGTAGAGGCGGCCATTACCCCCCGCACCAAAGCCATTGTCCCGGTACATTACGCCGGCGCGCCATTGGATTTGGACGCGCTGCGCGCCGTGAGCCGGCGCCACGCCCTGCCGCTGATAGAGGATGCCGCCCATGCGGTGGGCGCCCGCTATCGGGGCAATTGGGTCGGCGCCAGCGGTACGGCGGTTTTTTCTTTTCACGCCATCAAAAATATGACCTGTGCGGAAGGCGGCCTGGTGGCTACCGACGACGACGCCCTGGCCGAACGCGTGCGCAGGCTGAGATTCCACGGGCTGGGCGTCGACGCCTTCGATCGCCGGCGGCAGGGCCGCAAGCCGCAGGCCGAGGTGGTTGAACCCGGCTATAAATATAACCTCTCCGATATCCATGCGGCGATTGCCGTGGTGCAACTGGCACGGTTGCCGGAGCTTAACGCGCGCCGCCGTGCGCTGGCCGATCGCTATAGCGCGGCGCTGGCGGATTCCCCGTTCCTGCCGCTGGGCCTGCCGTCTTATGCCCACGATCACGCCTGGCACCTGTTTATGGTGCGGGTCGACCCCGAACGCTGCGGACTGACGCGCGATCGGCTGATGGAATATTTGCAGGCGCGCGGTATAGGCACCGGCCTGCATTTCCGGGCGGCGCATACGCAACAATTTTATCGCCGCCGTTATCCGGCGCTGTCATTGCCGGAAACCGAATGGAATTCGGCCAGGCTGTGCACGCTGCCGCTGTTTCCCGATATGACCGCCAGCGATGTCGATCGCGTGGTTGAAGCGATGCATTCTGCCCTGGAGCACTCCCTTGTCCTGCGTTGAACCTATCCAGAAAGTCTCAGTCATCATTCCGGTATTTAATGAGCAAGAGAGCCTGCCGGCACTGATCGCCCGCACCGTGGCCGCCTGCCGGCAACTGAGCCGGCCCTATGAAATCATTCTGGTGGACGACGGCAGCGGCGACGGTTCGGTCGAGCTTATGACCCGGGCCGCGGAGCTGGCGGAAAATCACGTTATCGCCGTGCTGCTCAACCGTAATTATGGCCAGCATTCCGCCATCATGGCCGGATTTATCCAGGCTACCGGCGATCTGATCATCACGCTGGATGCGGATTTGCAAAATCCACCGGAAGAAATTCCGCGGCTGGTCGGCGTGGCTGAACAGGGCTACGACGTCGTGGGCTCGGTGCGCGCCAATCGCCAGGATGCCTGGTTCCGGAAATTCGCTTCGCGTTTGATTAATAGGGTGATCCAGCGCGCCACCGGCAAGGCGATGGGGGATTATGGCTGCATGCTGCGCGCCTACCGCCGGCAGGTCGTGGATGCCATGTTGCACTGCCACGAACGCAGCACGTTTATTCCCATACTGGCCAACTCTTTTGCCCGGCGCGCCATTGAGATAGAGGTGGGCCACGCCGAGCGGGAATTTGGCGATTCCAAATACGGCCTGTTTAAACTTATCAATTTAATGTACGACCTGGTGACGTGCCTGACCACTACGCCGCTACGCTTATTGAGCGTGGTCGGCAGCGTTATCGCCGTTTCCGGTTTTACCCTTTCGGTCATCTTGATCGCCATGCGCCTGATCCTCGGACCGGCGTGGGCGGCGCAGGGAGTATTCACACTGTTCGCGGTGCTGTTCACTTTTATTGGCGCCCAGTTTGTCGGTATGGGGCTGCTGGGTGAATACATCGGCCGTATTTACAACGATGTCCGCGCCCGCCCCCGTTATTTTGTCCAGCAAGTGATTGGCGGCCCGCAGCCCACGCGCACCCGGGAAAAACAAGAATGAAAGTTATCGTATTCGCTTACCATAATATTGGCTGCGTTGGCCTGAACGCCCTGGTTGACGCCGGTTTTGAGGTACAGGCGGTATATACCCATATCGACGCCGCCGGTGAAAATACCTTTTTTTCCTCCGTCGCGCGTCTCGGGGCGGAGCTGAATCTACCGGTCCATGCCCCTGACGATGTCAACCATCCGCTTTGGGTCGATCACATCCGCGCCCTGCGGCCCGAGATGATTTTCTCATTTTATTATCGCCGGATATTGAGCGAAGAGATCCTGGCGCTGGCGCCGCGCGGGGGATTTAACCTGCACGGCTCCCTGCTGCCCCGTTATCGCGGCCGCGCACCGGTGAACTGGGCGCTGGCCAATGGTGAAACCCATACCGGCGTAACGCTGCACCGGATGGTGAAACGTCCCGACGCCGGGGATATCGCTGGCCAATATAAGGTCGCCATCACCGCGGATGACACGGCGCTGACGCTGCATGCCAAGCTCAGCGAGGCGGCCGGGCTGCTGTTAAACGATCTGCTGCCGGCGCTGAAAACCGGTACCGCGTCCCTGACGCCGCAAAATGAGAGCGAGGCCAGCTGCTTTGGCCGCCGCACCGCGGCCGACGGAGAAATTTTCTGGCACAAATCGGCGCCTGAGATCGCCAATCTGGTGCGCGCGGTGACCGAGCCTTATCCCGGCGCTTTCAGCTACTTCGGCCAGAGGCGGCTCATCATCTGGCGCGCCCGGGCCGTGAATATCAAGCATGATCGGCAACCGGGCGCCGTGCTGTGCGCCGAACCGCTGACCATCGCCTGCGGCGAAGGGGCGCTGGAAATCATCGCCGGCCAGGCCGATGCCGGCTTGTATTTGCAGGGCGATCGCCTGGCCCGTGAAATGGGCATCGCGGCCGGCGTGCGCCTGGCGGCCAGACCCGGCATCGCGCGGCAACGCCGCACCCGCGTGCTGATTCTGGGCGTTAACGGGTTTATCGGCAATCACCTGACCGAGCGCCTGCTGCTGGAAGGCAATTACGATATTTACGGGCTGGATATCGGCTCCGACGCCATCAGCCGGTTTATGGCTAATCCGCGTTTCCATTTTGTGGAAGGGGATATCAGCATCCATTCCGAATGGGTGGAATACCATATCAAAAAATGCGACGTGGTCTTGCCGCTGGTGGCTATCGCCACCCCTATCGAATACACCCGTAATCCGCTGCGGGTATTCGAATTGGATTTTGAAGAGAACCTGAAAATTGTCCGCGACTGCGTCAAATACCATAAACGCATCATTTTTCCGTCCACTTCCGAAGTTTACGGCATGTGCGACGATCAGGAGTTTGACGAAGACCGCTCCCGCCTGATTGTCGGACCGATTAATAAACAGCGCTGGATCTACTCGGTATCCAAACAGCTGCTGGATCGGGTTATCTGGGCCTACGGCGCCAAGGAGGGGCTTAAATTCACCCTGTTCCGGCCGTTTAACTGGATGGGTCCGCGGCTGGATAACCTGGACGCGGCGCGCATCGGCAGTTCCCGCGCCATTACTCAGTTGATCCTGAATCTGGTGGAGGGTTCCCCCATCCAACTGGTTGACGGCGGGGCGCAAAAACGCTGTTTTACCGATATTAACGACGGTATAGAAGCGCTGTTTCGCATTATTGAAAACCGCGACGGCCAGTGTGATGGCCAAATCGTGAATATCGGTAATCCCGATAATGAGGCCAGTATCCGCGGGCTGGCGGAAATGCTGCTGGCCAGCTTTGAAAACCATCCGCTGCGCGATCGTTTTCCGCCGTTTGCGGGTTTCAAGGATATCGAAAGCAAAAGCTATTACGGCCAGGGTTACCAGGATGTGGAGCATCGCAAACCCAGCATTGAAAACGCCCGCCGCCTGCTGGGCTGGCAGCCATCCGTCGCCATGGAGGATACCGTGCGCGATACCCTGGACTTTTTCCTGCGCAGCGCCGTCGAACAAAGCCAGTGCGTATGAAAACCGTCGGCCTGCGGGTGGACGTGGACACCTTCGGCGGCACCCGGGACGGAGTGCCGCGCCTGCTGGAACTGCTTGAACAATTCGGCGTCAAGGCCAGCTTTTTTTTCAGCGTGGGCCCCGATAATATGGGCCGCCATCTCTGGCGCCTGCTGCGTCCGCGCTTCTTATGGAAAATGCTGCGCTCCCACGCCGCGTCTCTCTACGGATGGGACATCCTGCTGGCCGGTACCGCCTGGCCGGGCAGGAATATCGCTGCCACCCTGGGGCATTTAATGCAGCAGACCGCAGCGCAGGGGCATGAGGTGGGGTTGCATGCCTGGGATCATCAGGCCTGGCAGGCCTGGGCCGGGCGCTGGCCCATCGCTGAGCTGGAGCGGCATATCAGGCTGGGCGTCGATACGCTTGCCAACACCCTGGGGCAAGACGTGACGTGTTCCGCCGCGCCGGGTTGGCGCGCCGACGAGCGGGTGCTGAAGGTCAAGCAGCGTTTTGGGTTTCGCTATAACAGCGATTGCCGCGGCACCCATCCGTTTCGCCCGCGGCTCGGCGTAGAGGGTATCGGCACGGTGCAGATCCCGGTTACCTTGCCTACCTTTGATGAAGTGATTGGCAAAGAGACCCGGCTCGGCGAGTTCAACGACTATCTGCTGGAATTGATTCGCCGGGATAACGGCGTGCCGGTTTACACCATCCATAGCGAAGTGGAAGGGCGGTCGCAGGCGGTGATGTTTGAACAGTTATTGCGGCGCGCCCAGGCGCAAAATATCCGCTTTTGCCCATTGAGCGCGCTGCTGCCGGCTGATATATCCACCTTACCCCTGGGAAGGGTGGTGCGCGCGCCGTTTCCCGGACGGGAGGGCTGGCTGGGATGCCAGGCCCCCCTTGGCGCGGAGCGCCCGGTATGAATCTATGGCGCCGGTTGACCGGATGCCGGCTCGCCGGCTTGGCGCTGTTTTATGCGATGCTGTATCTCTTGCCGCTGAACGGCCGGCTATTGTGGCAGCCTGATGAAATCCGCTACGCGCTGACCAGCCGCGAAATGCTGAACCGGGGCGATTGGATTGTGCCAAGCCTGCTGGGGGTGCGTTATTTTGAAAAACCGGTGGCGGGTTATTGGCTGAATAATCTCAGCCAGTGGCTGTTTGGCGACTCAAATTTTGCCGTACGCTTTGGCGTGGCGCTGAGTACGGGTATTTCCGCGCTGTTGGTTTACGTGCTGGCCATGATGATGTGGCGCAATCGCCGTACCGCCGCATCCGCCGCGCTGATATTCCTGTCGATGCTGCTGGTATTCGGCATCGGCACGTATAGCGTGCTTGATCCGATGGTGGCGCTGTGGCTGACCGCCGCCATGGTCAGCTATAACCTGGCGCTGGAGTCTCCCGGGGGGATGGATAAGCTGGGGGCCTATCTCCTGCTGGGGCTGTTATGCGGCATAGGGTTCATGACCAAAGGGTTTCTGGCGCTGGCGGTGCCGGTGGCGGCCGCGCTGCCGGTCGCCATCCAGCGGCGACGGGTCAGGGAGCTGTTGCTTTACGGGCCGGCGGCGGTGCTGGCCGCGGTACTGCTGAGCCTGCCATGGGCGCTGGCCATCGCCCGGCGGGAGCCGGATTACTGGCATTATTTTTTTTGGGTGGAGCATGTGCAGCGTTTTGCCGATGATGATGCCCAGCATAAAGCGCCGTTCTGGTACTATTTGCCGGTGCTCGCCGTCGGAGCCTTGCCCTGGCTGGGTCTGCTGCCGGGAGCGCTGCGCGCGGGCTGGCGGGAACGGGGCGCGCGGCCGGAACTGTTTTTCCTGCTGAGCTGGGTGCTGATGCCGCTGCTGTTTTTCAGCGTCGCCAAAGGGAAATTATTAACCTATATCTTGCCCGGCATGGCTCCCCTGGCCCTGCTGATGGCGGCCTACGCCCAAGGGTGCGTCGCCCGCCGCCGCAACCGGATCTTCAAGATTAATGCGTTGATCAACGGCCTGTTCGGACTGCTGGCCGCGGCGTTTATCGCCGCGGTGGCCGCCGGAATGTGGCCCAGGATTATCGCGCTCGGCCAGGACGAGTGGCCAAAAATCGCGCTGGGCATAGCGGTCTTTACCGGCTGGGTGTTATTTGCCGTGCTTTCCGGCAGCAACGGCGGGCGGCGCTGGAGGTGGGCGGGGGCCTGCCCCGTATTGTTCAGCCTGCTGGCGGCCCAGATTATTCCCCAGCAGGTGATCAACGGCAAGCTGCCGCAGCCGTTTATTCACGCTAATGCGGACGTACTGCGCCACAGCCGCTATGTGCTGAGCAACAGCGTGGGCGTGGCCACCGCGGTGGCCTGGGAATTGAAGCGCAATGACGTGAAGATGTACCGCGAGCGGGGCGAACTGGCCTACGGGCTGGCATATCCCGATGCCCGCGACCGTTTTGTCAGCGAGACGGACTTTCCGCATTGGCTGGCGGATTCCCGCAGGAAAGGGGATGTGGCGCTGGTGCTGCGCCTGTCCGCCGGCGATAGTTTGCCCGCCTATCTGCCCAAGCCGGATACCGTGAAATTTACCGGCCCGCTGGCGCTGGCGCTATACCGCCAGCAAGCCAAGCCGCAGCCGTGAACGGTTATGGGTTGATCGTGCTGGTCAGTCTGCTGACCTGCGCCGGCCAATTGTGTCAGAAGCAGGCCGCGATGCGGTGGCAAACCAACCCGCCGCGTCCAGATCGGCGCGTGGCCACCCTATGCTGGTTGCTGGCGGCCATGGGCCTGTTGGCGATTGCCCTGGCGCTATGGTTGCGCGTGTTGCAACTGTTGTCCCTGAGTTTGGCTTATCCCATGCTGAGCTTTAATTTTGTGCTGGTTACGCTGGCCTCCCATTGGTGTTTTGGCGAGCCCGTCGCTGCCCGCCACTGGTGGGGCGTGGCGTCAATTATGCTGGGAATAATGCTGTTGAGCATCACGCCATGAAACGTGCTGCCATAAAAGGCTATGCGTGGGCCGCGGGCAGCCTGCTGCTGGTAACGCTGGCGCAGTTGTTGATGAAATGGGGCATGCAGCAGCTTCCTCATCCGGCGTTAACCGAACTTACGCCGATGCTGGCCACCCGCTGCGGCATACCGCTGCTGGCGGTGGCCTGCGGCATCGGTGGATATGCCCTGTCCATGCTGTGCTGGTTTAACGCATTACTCTATTTGCCGCTTAGTCTGGCTTATCCTCTGCTCAGCCTCAGCTATGTGCTGGTTTACCTTGGCGCCATTTTATTGCCCGGCTTTAACGAATCCGCCACCGCGCTGAAAACGCTGGGCGTGGTGTTTATTCTGCTTGGCGTTGGGTTGATTAATAAAAATCGTCCAAAGTAGTTTTGGTTTAATTATATATTCAGCCGTGGAAATGGGCGTCGCGGTGAATTAATTGATACCGAAACTGCCGGCCAGCGATGTCCACTATCCCAGCGTCAGCCCACTCCCCCATGGGCCAGGGTGGGAGTGACAGGCTTATGAAAGCAAATGCGTTACCTTCAATACCTTCAGTGTCGATGAGACAGGACAGACCCCTGCCAAAGATGCGCCCGCCAAAAGATTAATAGAAGTTTAATAAGTGTTTAACAATCTTGCCAATTCTGGATTGATTTATTTTTGCTCTCACACGCATAATGCCAACAGGTAATACGAATATTTACATTTAGTTACATTATGATACAAGTGACCCAGCTCATCGTGTGAGAAGTATTGTGCTGTGGCATGTGAGAAAAGGACAGTGATGTCCGCCGATATTCATTGTGCAAGGAGCCATGGATGCGCCATGATTGCGCCGGTACTATGCCGCAACTGACCCGCTGGGGACTGCTTTGTCTGTTCATCATTCCCGCCCCGCTGTTTGCCGGCCCTTTTTCAGGGGGGCCCGTACCAAGCGCGTCGGCCATTGATGCCCAGGAACAATTCAGGCAACAGGAAAGGCAGCGCGCTCTGCAAAAGCAAAATGCCCCGGATTCCGATGTCCGGCTTGCCCGTCCCGGCATAGCGCTGACTGATTATCCCGTCGATGAACACCCCTGTTTCGCTATCAATACTCTTCAATTGGAAGGCGATTCCGCCGGCAGTTTCCAATGGGCATTGGAAGCCGCCAGCGACGCCAAAGGCCGCTGCCTGGGAAGCCAGGGGATTTTGCTGGTCATCAATAAAGTCCAGAATGCCATCCTGAAAAAAGGCTACGTCACCACCCGCGTGGTAGCACAGGAGCAGGATCTGGCCAAAGGCGTGCTGACGCTGACGCTTCAGCCTGGACGCATTGGCAGCATACGCTTCGATGGGCCGGTTTCCTGGCGCGCCCGGCTGTGGAACGCCGTGCCGGCCTCACCAGGCGATATTCTTAACCTGCGCGATATCGAGCAAGCGCTGGAGAACTTAAAACGCGCCCCCAGCGCCGGGGTCGATATCAAGATTGTACCCGGTCGACAGGAGGCCACCAGCGACCTGCTGGTGAGCTGGAAAGAAGGCCGCCCGGTTCGTCTCGGTCTGGGGCTGGATGACAGCGGCGCCACAAGTACCGGCCGCTATCTGGGTTCGGCGACATTGGCGATTGATGCGCCCTTTGCCCACAATGACCTGTTTTATGTCAATGTGGTCAAAAATGTGTTTCAGCACGGGCCGTTTGGTTCCCGTGCAAACACCCTGAATTACTTTATCCCTGTCGGGAACTGGGGGTTTTCCGCCAACTACAACGATCACACCTATCACCAGAATCTAGCCTCGGCCAACCAGATATTGGCCTACAGCGGCGAGAGCGACAACGTTCAGCTAACGGCGTCCAGGCTGTTGTTCCGCAATCAGTTGCATAAAACCACCCTCAACATGCGCGCCTATCGCCGCCATTCCACTAATGCCTCGTGCGGAAAAAATATCCCGACCCAGCACCGCCGTACCGCGGCTTGGGAGCTGGGGTTTAACCAGCGCAGTTATCTCGGCAAGTCCACTTTGGATGCCAACGTCAACTGGCGGCGGGGGACCGGTGCGTTCGGCGCCCTGCCGGCGCAGGAAGAATCCCTAAAAACCGGCAGCGCCCGCACGGGTTTCGCCACGGGGGATATCAGCCTGAATTATCCATTTTCCTGGGATAGTCAGCCCTGGCGGTATTACACCAGCCTGCGCGGACAGTGGGGCCAGAATCCGCTAACGCCGCAAGATCGGATGGCCATTGCCGGGCGTCACACCGTGCGCGGTTTCGACGGCGAGCTAAGTTTGTCCGGTGAAAAGGGCCTGCTTTGGCGTAATCAGCTGGCCTGGAACGTGATGTCGCGCGGTCATGAACTTTACTGGGCGGTGGACTATGGCCGCGTTGACGGGCCGGGGACCCGCCAATTGGTCGGACATCAACTGGCGGGCAGCGCCATAGGGCTGAGCGGCGCGTTCTGGGGACGGTTCAGCTACGACCTGTTTGCCGGGGTTCCGCTTTATAAACCCGAAGGTTTTCACACTTCCGGCGTCACCAGCGGCTTTAACCTCAATCTGCAAATCTGATAACCACTGATACTGATTATCGGTGTCACGGAAACGCTTTTACTGATTGGACGGTATTTTTCCAGGGACGTGAACCATGAACAAACATTGCTATCGCCTTATTTTTAGCCGCACCCACGGTGAATTGCGGGTGGTGTCCGAGCTGGCGCGCAGTTGCGGCACCGAACCCGGTCAACGCCGCGGAACCGGCGCACGCCTTTGGGTGACGGTGCGCCGAACCGAGTGGCTGCTGGGGTTGGCCCTGTTTGCCGGACCGGCGATGGCGGGCGGCATTATCGCCGACAATCAGGCGGCACAGCAATTGCGCCCGGAGGTGATAGCCACCCAGAACGGCCTGCCGCAGGTAAATATCAACGCGCCCAATCAGGCCGGAATATCCCATAATCAGTATCAGCAGTTCGATGTTGGCCCTCAGGGCGCCATCCTGAACAATTCGGCGGTGATGACCTCAACCCAACTGGCGGGTATTATCCAGGGCAATCCCAACCTCAATCCGAACGCCGCGCCGGCGCAGGTCATTCTCAATGAAGTGAACAGCAACAACCCCAGCCATCTGCGGGGTTATCTGGAAGTGGCCGGCGGCATGGCGCAGGTGATTGTGGCCAATCCGGCGGGGATTATCTGTAACGGCTGCGGCACCATCAATGCCGGGCGCATGACGCTCACCACCGGCAGGCCGCATCTGAACGCCGACGGCAGTCTGGCGGGGTACCAGGTCGAGCGGGGCCTGGTGAGCATCGAGGGCGGCGGG
Source organism: Sodalis sp. RH21 (assembly GCF_047324175.1). NCBI lineage: Bacteria > Pseudomonadati > Pseudomonadota > Gammaproteobacteria > Enterobacterales > Bruguierivoracaceae > Sodalis > Sodalis sp. RH21. The sequence continues at coordinate 543,754 of NZ_CP178732.1, forward strand.
CTTAATGGCGATGATCGCCATGATACCCGGTATGTCGAGATTCTGGCGCGCGCGGTGGCAGTGAACGCCGGCGTCTGGGCCAAAGATGAAATTTCGGTGGTGGCGGGCCGTAACCACATCAGTGCGGACGGCAAGACGGTGACCCCGCTGGCCCCGGACGGCAAGTCACCTGACCTGGCGATAGACATGGGGCAACTGGGCGGCATGTATAGCGGCCATATCCGCATGATAGGCACCGAAGCGGGCGTAGGCGTGCGCAGCCAGGGCGTACACCTGCAGGCGGGCGCGACCCTTACCGTGAGCAGTGAAGGCCGGCTTAGCTGGCAGTCCGGCGCGGTGGAGGGCTTCACCCAGGCCGGAGGCGACATCACGCTCGCCGCCAGGGAAGGTATTGAGCATCACGGCAAGCTGCACAGCGGAGGGCAGCTTATCGCGCAAAGCCGCGAGGGGGATATCCGCCAGTCAGGCACCCTGGCGGCGGCGGGCGACGTTCGGCTGGACGCTGCCCGGGGCATTCAGAGCAGCGGACACCTGCTGGCGGGCAGCGATGAGCACAGTACGCTGATACGTGAGGCGGACTTGACGTTACGTAGTGACGAAGACATTCGGGCCGGCGGCAGCCTGCTGAGCAAGAAGAATGTCAACGTAACCGGCCGGCGGGTCGATATCGGCCGGGGTCGTCTGGCGGCCAGCCATGCCGTAATTGTGGCGCGGGCCGGCGGGGTAGGCCTGCAACAGGCGACGGTCGACAGTAGTCAGCTCACGGTCAGCACGCCAGGCAATATTGATGCACAGCAAGCGCAGGTGCGCGCCGATCGCTGGGATATTCATGCCGACGGTTTGTTTACCCAAGGGGGCGTCTGGTCGCAGGTGGGTCCTGGGGAGAGCCGATTTGCCCTCGCCGGTTCACTGGATAACACCGATGGCGACATTGCCACCCGGCAACTCAGCCTGGATACGGCCTGCGTTAATAACTTGCGGGGCCGCCTGACCTCTCTGGACGGGATCGCCCAGCACTGGCGGGTGAGAGAGCAATTGAGCAACCGAGAGGGTATGGTGGGCAGTAATGGCAGCCTGGTGCTTGAGGTCGGTAGCCTGGATAACCAGGCGGGCACTTTGCAGAGTCAGTCGGCGTTGAGCGTCACGGCCCGGCAAGCGGTCCATAACCACCAGGGCAAGCTGCTGGCTGGTCAACAATTGACGCTGAATACCTTGGAAACAGTCGACAACCGGTCCGGGACGATGCGCGGCGAGCACCTGCAGCTTACAACACAAGGGTTGAACAATGCGCAGGGGCAACTGCTCGGCCAGGGACTCCTGCGCCTGAATGCGCGTCGGTCGGTGGACAACCAGCACGGGCTTATCGATGCCGGCAACGTGCTGGATATCCGTACCGACGGCGGCTGGGATAACCGCAACGGTAAAACACAGGGCGGCAGCCAGGTCAGCGCGGTGGCCGGACATATCAATAACGCGGCCGGCATGCTGCGATCGGGCGGCGGCATGACGCTTGACACCGCCGGCAACCTCATCAATCAGGCAGGAACCCTGTCGGCAAAGCAAGGGTTGAGCTGGCAGGGTGGTACGGACAGCCTGCTGGACAATGATGCGGGCACATTGTTCAGCGGTGCGCAGATATCGCTGCAGGGCGGGCACCTTAACAACCGGCGGCAAGGGATAATACAAAGCGAGCAGGCGGTCGCCTTGAACCTGGACGGCGGCTGGGATAACCAGGACGGAAAACTGTTCAGCGCAGGAAGCTTGGCCCTGAATGCGCGTCAGTCGGTGGATAACCAGCATGGGCTTATTGATGCCGGTAACCTGCTGGATATCCGCACCGGCGGCGGCTGGGATAACCGCGACGGTAGCGCCCAGGGCGGCGGTCACGTCAGGGCGGTGGCCGAACATCTCAACAACGCGGCCGGCAGGCTGCGATCGGGGGGCGGCATAACGCTCGACACCGCCGGCAACCTCATTAATCAGTCAGGAACCCTGTCGGCAAAACAGGAATTGAGTTGGCAGGGCGGTGCGGGCAGCCTGCTGGACAATGATGCGGGAACGTTGCTCAGCGGCGGTGAAATGTCGCTGCGGGGCTGGCACCTGAACAACCGGCAGCAAGGGGCAATACAAAGCCAGCAGGCAGTGACGCTGGATCTGGACGGCAACTGTAATAACCAGGGCGGCAGACTGGTCAGCGAGGAAAGCCTGTACCTGAATGCGCGTCAGTCGGTGGATAACCAGCATGGGCTTATTGAAGCGGCCAATGCGCTGGAGAGCCATACCGACGGCGGCTGGGATAACCAGGGTGGCAAACTGGTGAGCAAGGGACGGTTGCACTTGAGTGCGCGTCGGTCGGTGGATAACCGGCACGGGCTTATTGAAGCGGCCGACGCGCTGGAGATCCGCACCGACGGTGACTGGTATAATCGCGACGGTAGCGCGCAGGGCGGCAGCCGGGTCATCGTGGCGGCTGACAATATCAATAACGCGGCCGGCGGGCTGCGATCGGGTGGCGGCATGATCCTCAACACCGTCGGCAACCTCGCCAATCAGGCGGGTACCCTGTCGGCCAAACAGGAGTGGAGCTGGCAGGGTGGTACGGATAGCCTGCTGGACAATGATGGCGGCACGTTGTTCAGCGGAGCAGAAATGTCGCTGCAAGGCGGGAGCCTGAACAACCGACAGCAAGGGATGATTCAAAGCGAGCAGGCGGTGACGCTGAACCTGGATGGCGCCTGGGATAACCAGGGCGGCAAGCTGTTGAGCAAAAAAAGCCTGCACCTGAATGCGCGCCGGTCGGTGGATAACCAGCACGGGCGTATCGAAGCGGCCGACGCGCTGAATATCCGTACCGACGGCGGCTGGGATAACCGCAATGGCAGCGCGCAGGGCTGCAGCCGGGTCAGCGTGGCGGCTGACAATATCAATAACGCGGCCGGCGGGCTGCGATCGGGTGGCGGCATGTTCCTCAATACCGCCGGCAACCTCGCCAATCAGGCAGGTACCCTGTCGGCCACGCAGGGGCTAAACTGGCAGGGTGGTACGGACAGTCTGCTGGACAATGATGCGGGTACTGTGTACAGCGGCGAGGAGCTGTCGCTGCAGGGCGGGAGCCTGAACAACCGGCAGCAAGGGATGATACAAAGCGAGCAGGCGCTCACTCTGGACATGCAGGGCGCCTGGGATAACCAGGGGGGCAGACTGGTCAGCGAGGGAAGCCTGCACCTGAATGCGCGCCGGTCGGTGGATAACCGGCACGGTCTTATTGAGGCCGCGGACGCGCTGGATATCCGCACCGACGGCGGCTGGGATAACCGCGATGGCAGCGCGCAGGGCGGCAGCCAGGTCAGCGCGGTGGCCGGACATCTCAACAACGCGGCCGGCGGGCTGCGATCGGGTGGCGGCATGACGCTCAACACCGCCGGCAGCCTCATTAATCAGGCCGGGACCCTGTCGGCAAAGCAGGAGGTGAGCTGGCAGGGTGGGGCGGGCAGCCTGCTGGAGAATGATGGGGGCACGTTGCTCTGCGGGGCGCAGATGTCGCTGCAAGGAGGAAGCCTGAATAACCGGCAGCAAGGAATAATACAAGGCGAGCAGGCAGTGACGCTGAACCTGGATGGCGCCTGGGATAACCAGGGCGGAAAGCTGGCCAGCGAGGGAAGCCTGCATCTGAATGCGCGCCGGTCGGTGGATAACCGGCACGGGCTCATCGATGCCGGAAAGCTGCTGGATATCCGTACCGACGGCGGCTGGGATAACCGCGATGGCAGCGCGCAGGGCGGCAGCCAGGTCAGCGCGGTGGCCGGACATCTCAACAACGCGGCCGGCGGGCTGCAATCGGGCGGCGGCATGACGCTTGACACCGCCGGCAACCTCATCAATCAGGCCGGAACCCTGTCGGCAAAGCGGGGGTTAAGCTGGCAGGGCGGCCCGGACAGCCTGCTGGACAATGACGCGGGCACGTTGCGCAGCGACGAGCAAATGTCGCTGCAGGGCGGGAGCCTGAACAACCGGCAGCAAGGAGCGATAAAAAGCCAGCAGTCGCTGATTCTGAACCTGGACGGCGACTGGAATAACCAGGGTGGAGAACTGGCCAGCGAAGGGAGCAACGCGGTACGCGCCCTCAATCTCCACAATACGCACGGTGACATAAAGGCGCTTGACGCGCTGGATGTGCAGATCGTCCGCACGCTAAATAACAGCAATGGCCGCATCTTCAGCCAGGGTTCGCAGTCCCTGGGAGCGGAAGATTTTGTTAACGAGCGAGGATGGGTGGGCAGCCATGGCGGCTGGTCCGCCGTCGCCAGCCGGTTTGATAATCGCGAGGGCAGTGTGCTGAGTCAGCGGGATTCGACGCTCGCCGCCACCACGTTCGACAACTGTCAGGGCTCGCTGCAGTCAGCCGGCTCGCTGGTATTGCGTATCGCGCAGGACATCTACAACCGGGCAGGGAAAATCAGCGCCCAGCTCCACCTGGATATGCGGGGCGTCACTGACGGGGCGGCTACGGGTAAGCTGCATAACGCCGGCGGGCAGCTGCTTGCCGGTGACGCTTTGGCAGTGGCGGCGCAAAGCGTGGATAATCGCCAAAACGGGTTACTCTACAGCCAAAAGCAGATGAGGTTGACGTTGAATGACTCCCTGGATAACCGTCAGGGAAAACTGAAAAGCGGCGAGGGCCTGCAACTAAGCGCACAGTCGCTGTTCAATACAGAAGGGGTGCTGGATAGCCAGCAACAGCTTGGCCTGCATATCCTCGGGGCGCTGCACAATGCGCAGGGAGCGCTGAGAAGCAACGGCAGCCAGCAAATATCGGCCGATCGGATAGACAACCAGAAGGGACTGGTTAGCAGCATGGATGCGTTGACGCTCGACGCGCGCACCCTGGATAATTCGGACGGAACGTCTATCAGCAAGCGCGACGGCCTTTACCGTGTTGATTTGCTCAACAATCCACAGGGTAAAATCTACAGCGGCGATGCGTTGACACTCAACGGCGGCCAGGTGAATAACCAGGCGGGGCATCTGGTATCAACCCGGGCAATGACGCTTGGCGGCGCGCGGCTCAATAATAGCGGGCAGGGCAAAATTACCAGCCGGGACGCGCTTCACGTGCAGGCCGACCGGCTGATCAACCGAGATGGCGGATTGCTGTTGGGCACAACGCACACCAATGTGATGGCCCATGAGTTGGATAACGCCTCAGGGAGGGTGCAAAGTGCCGGTACTCTGACACTGTCGCAAATGACCCAATTAGATAACCGCCAGGGGCATCTACTGGCCAACGGTGCGCTGAATATTAACACCATCGATCCCCAAGCGCTGACGCTGTTCAATCAGGGCGGCGCCATTAAAAGCGGGGATGTTGCTACCGTTAACACCCAAATCCTACATAACCAGGGCGGGACATTACTTAGCCATCAGGCATTGACGTCGTCCGTGCAGCAGGACTACACCCACCAGACCGGCGATACGCTTAATAGTAATGGTGTGGTGACATTCTCTGTTGGCGGCGTCCTGACAAACCTGGCCAACTGGCTACTATCCGGTGGCCTGATCGTTAACAGCACACAGTTCACCAATCAGGGCACTTTGGTCGGGAAAACGCTGGATTTGACTACCGGAACGTTGAACAACCAGGGCCGCCTCGAAGCAGGCAATATGACCCTTGTTAGCGACACCCTGAATAATCCCGCGACTATCGTGGGGGATAATGTGAGTGTACGCAGCAGGATTATCGACAACGACGGACATGATGCGGTCATGGCCGCCGCGGAAAGCCTTTGTCTAAAGGCCGGCGAGCGCCTGACCAACCGGGGTGGCGGCTTAATCTACAGCGCCGACACACTGCAACTTGGCAGTGATGATCTGATTGAGAACCGGGCCAGCCGCATCGAGGCCAATGGGGATGTTGCGGTTGAAGCCCGGCGGCTGGACAATCTGCGCGAAGGGCTGGATATCGTGCGCGAAGCCGAAAAAAACGACTACGCATGGAATCGTGCCAACTACTACTGGCGTTCCTATGACTCGAAGGTCAATCCCAATAAGGGCACCATCGCGCCCACGACCCAGCGGCTGACGTTCCGCGATGACGCCGCGGCGGCAAACGGCCGTTACGGTACCCTGCTGGAGATAGATGCCGCCGGTAAAAAAGCGCAACTACATGTTAGGGACAATAAAGGCAAGATGCGCAAGATGTGGGTTAATTACCTGGCCCTGACGCCGGGTAGCGACGGCGGTTATGACATGACGTTTTATGAGACGCGTGGTTTTCGCCAGAAAAATGTCCCGACCCCCTATCACAATACGTTTTGGCGTGAATGCGACCGCGGCCGGACTGATACATGGCATCCTGAGCGGTATATCGACGTTGCCGAGGCCCCTTTTGTCACCGACTACAGCAATTTTCGCGAGAGGATGGTGACGGGTACCGTGACCACGGACCGGCTGGTGTCAGCGGGTACCGGCGCCGATTTTTTGGCGGGCGGCGATATGGTGTTGCGCATTTCCGGCCAGTTGCTTAATGACGCCAGTACGCTGAGCGCTAACAGAAACCTGACTATTGAAGGCGATGGCAAGGTGATCAATCGGGGCTATTCGGTCAATGAACGCCGCCAGGAGCACATTGTCGATCACTATGACAAGGACGCCAGGCACTGGTATCCGGCCTTCAACAGCGATGAGACCACGGCGTTGGCCACGATTGACGGCATCTTGACCGGGCACGGCAAAGTCACTATCAGCGGTATTGGTATCGAGAACATCACGGTCAACCCGGCGCAAATCAGCACGGTCAAAGCCGCACAGAAAGCCGCCGCCGCCGCGCGCGCAGAGTGGCAACGCAATCCGCTGGCGGTGAAAGTTGAAGGAGCGAACTGGGGCATGGCCGATATCCAGTTGACGCCGGGCAGCCGGCCGCTAACGTCGGCAGAACTGTCCCTAACCCCGGCAGAACGTCGGCTCTCGCCGGCGAAACTGACCCACTCGCCGACAGAATGGAGCTTCACGCCGGCAGAGTTGATTCTCACCCCGGCGGATCGGAGGCTCTCACCGGCAGAACTTATCCACATGTCGGCAGAACGGGGACTTTCACCGGCAGAACTGATGCTCACGCCGGGCAGCCGACCGCTTACGCCGGCCGAACTTACGCTGACCGACCAGCAGCATGTTGGCAGAGTGGCGACATCCATTCCCAACAATGGCCTGTTCCGCCAGCAGCCTGTCGCGGGAAGCCGCTATCTGGTGGTGACTGACCGCCGGTTTACCGACCGGGGCAGGTTCATCAGCAGCGATTACCTGTTGCAGCGCGTAGGGTATGACCCCGCCCAAGTCCATAAACGCCTGAGTGATGGATACTATGAGCAGCGCCTGGTGCGCGAGCAACTGCTACGGTTGACCGGTCGTCAATCCGTGCGCGGCGAGGATGCAATGGCACAATATCAGGCGTTGATGAATAGCGGGACCAAGGCGGCTTCAGACTTCCAGCTGGTACCGGGTATAGCGCTGACGCCCGCGCAAATTGCCGCTTTGCAACAGGATATCGTCTGGCTGGTGAGCGAAACGGTCGACACCGTTGAAGGACCCCAGACGGTTTGGGTGCCAAAGGTGTATCTGGCCAGTAACACCTTGCGTTTGACGGGGGATGGCGCATTGATTGGCGGGGGTAGCGTGAATCTGTCGACCCGGAGCCTGGCCAATGCCGGTAGCCTGTTTGCCGACAAGGCGCTAGAGATTGACGCCAGCCACTTCCTGCAACAGGGCGGTGACATCCGTGCCGATACCATTAATATCCACGCCGACAGCCTTGCCCTGAGCACCCAACTGCAGGATGCGCTGCGCCAGGCGACGATGAGCGCGCGTGATATCAGCCTCACCGGCGGCGATATCCTCCTGCAGGGGGCCAGGCTCGACGCCAAGCAGAGTCTCAGTCTGAATGCACGCAACAATTTGGATATCACCACGGCCAGAAGCAGCACGATGGCAGATCTCGTGGTGTCAACCGGCACGATAGCCAACCGGACCGGTAATGCGATAACCTTAGCCGGAAACCATATGGCGCAGGACAACGATCGCATGGCGCGGGTCAGCGGTGAATGGCAACAGGGACTGGGCAGTACGCTGAGCGCCGGTGGCAACCTTAGCCTGAAGGCGGGTCAGGATATCTCCCTGCAGGGGAGCCAGGCTGAAGCCGGGGGCGTTACGCATGTGCAGGCCGGCGGGGGCGTGAAGTTACTGGCGGATACCACCACCAACACCACCCATCTCAGGGCTGGCGACCGTACATCATCGGTGAGCAACCGCCGTGAAGAGGACAATTTGCACCTCAGTACCCTGAGTGGCGCCAAGGGCTTAACCCTCCAAGTGGGAGCAACCCTGGTGGCCGAAGGGGCACAGGTCGACAGCTCGGCCGGCAGTATTGGCCTGAGCGCGCAGCAGGTAACGGTCAACGAAGCGCGCCAGCGCGTCAGGGATCGGGACAGCGAGCGCAAACGCAACGGCAAGACGCAAAGCCGGCGCGAGATGGAAACAGCGACCGATAGCGCCGTGAGCAGCACTCTTACCGGTCGTGACGGGATCATGGTCGTTGCCCGTGAGGGTGATATCTCGGTTACGGGCAGTACGCTGCACAGTGAGCAGGGGGCGCTTGCGCTGCGGGCGAACAGGGACATCATCCTGAATAGCGCCACCGAAAGCGAGTACCAATTCTCGGACGAACTCTCGGAGAAAAAAGGGTACATGTCGAAGAGCAGCCGCCGCAGCGTGCAGGAGGATCGCGTCACCCGCGAAACAGGCACCCTGCTGAGCGGCAATACGGTATCGATCAACGCCGGCAACGACCTGACTGTGACCGGATCGGCGGTGGCGGGGGACCACGATGTCACCCTGCGGGCGGGCAACAACATCGACATTACCGCCGCCACCGAAACCCAGTCGCATTATTTACTGGAAGAGAATAAAAAGAGCGGGCTAATGGGCAGCGGGGGTATTGGCTTTACCGTGGGTAGTCAGTCGACCCGTCACCAGGTCAACGAAGACGGCATCACGCAAAGCCAGAGCGTCAGCACGGTGGGCAGCAGCCAAGGCAATCTGAGTATTACGGCCGGCAACAGGTTGCACATCGGCGGCGCCGATCTGGTGGCCGGGCAGGATCTCGCGCTAACGGGCGATAGTGTGCAGATTGACCCGGGGTATGACCAGCAGACCAGTGAAGAGACGTTCGAGTCAAAACAGAGCGGCCTGACTCTGGCGCTGTCGGGTACGGTGGGCAGCGCGCTTAATACCGCGGTCGGCTCGGCGCAGCAGGCGAAGAAAGAGAGCAGCGGCCGGCTTCAGGCCCTGCAAGCCACCAAGGCAGCGCTCTCAGGCATACAGGCGGCACAGGCGTATGACTACGACAATGCCCTGACGGACGCGGCAGACTATAAAAATGCAAATCAAGGCGCCACCAATACCGTGGGAGTTACTCTATCCTATGGCAGTCAATCCTCGCGGAGCGAAACGCGCAGCAAAAGCGTACGGTCGCAAGGCAGCATGCTCAACGCAGGCAAAGATCTGAAAATAACGGCCACCGGCACCGGTGCGGACGGCAAGGGGGATATCGTCGTCCAGGGTAGCCAACTGAAGGCCGGCGTGGATATTTCGCTTGCCGCCATGCGGGATATCACCCTGCTGTCGGCGCAGAATACAGAACAAATCGACAGTAAAAACAGCAGCAAGGGCGGCAGCGTCGGCATAGGTATCGGCGTTGGCTCCGGCGGTTATGGCATCACCGTATCGGCGAGCGTCAATGCCGGCAAGGGGCATGCGAAAGGTCGCAGCCTGACCCATACGCTCACCACCCTGGATGCGGGACAAACCCTTACCCTCAACAGCGGCCGCGATACTGCCCTGACGGGGACGCAGGTCAACGCAGATAAGATAAGCGCCGATATCGGCCGCAATCTGACCCTGGCCTCCGAGCAGGACAGCGATCAATATGACAGCCAGCAGCAGAACGTCAGCGCGGGCGGCAGTTTTACCTTTGGATCGATGACCGGTTCGGCCAACGTAAACGTCAGCCGCAACGCGTTGCGCAGCAACTATGACTCGGTTACGGAGCAGACCGGGCTGTTTGCGGGTAAAGGCGGTTACGATATCAAGGTTAAAGGCCACACCCAATTGGACGGGGCGGTTACCGCCTCCGCGGCGGTGCCGGACAAAAACATGCTGGATACCGGCACGCTGGGCTGGACGGATATCGACAACCAGGCTGACTATAAGTCCGAGCAGCAAAGCGCGGGCTTTAACAGCGGCGGACCGATTGGGTCTAATATGCTGAGTAATGTCGGCGCGTTGCCGCTGGCGGGTATGAACCGTGAGGGGCACGCGTCCGGCACCACGAAGGCGGCGGTAGCGGCCGGCGGTCTGATCGTTCGGGACATGGCGAAGCAGCAGCAAGACATTGGCCAGCTCAGCCGGGATACGGACCATGCCAATGACGGCAGCATCAGCCGCATATTTAACAAGCAAAAGGAGCAGGAGCGGCAGAAAGAGGCGCAGCTTATCAGTGATATTGGCGCCCAGGCGCTGGATATCTATAATACGCATGCGGCGACGACGGCAACCCGCGAGGCCAGCGCCAGGATGTCGGATATGACGACGCGCGCCAAGCTTGAAGAGCAGGCGAAAAAGGAGCTTGAAACGGCGAAGAGCGCCAATCCCGCGGTGGATAGCGGCTCGCAGGCGGTCAAGGACAACGCGTGGCATAGTGCTTACGACCATGCTCTCGCATCCCAGGGCGCCGAGATGGGCGGTAGCGTCAGGATGGGTGCCAATGCGGTGGTAGGTGCGCTGCAGGGGCTGGCCGGCGGGGATATCAAAGCCGCGCTGGCCCAGGGGGCGGCCCCTTATCTGGCTGGACAGGTGAAGGCCATCACCACGCAGGGCAAGGCGTATGGCGAACTGAGCGATGCGGAAAAACGCAACAACGTGGTGGCCCATGCCATCCTGGGCGGGGTGATAGCCGAGCTAAGCGGCGCCAGCGCGGCGGCGGGCGCGACCGGCGCGGCAGCCGGGGAACTGGCCGCGCCGGCGATAGCCCTGGCATTATACGGCACCGCGGACAGCGATAAACTGACGTCACAGCAAAAAGAGCACCTGGGCGCGTTGTCGACGCTGGCATCGGGTATCGCGGCGGGGGTAAGCAGCGACAGCGCGTCGGGTGCGGTTGCGGGGGCGCAGGCAGGGAAGAATGCGGTGGAGAATAACTATTTGACCGGTGATGACGGTCGTGCGTTTGAAAAAGAGTGGCAGGCCTGCCAAGCTTCTGGCGGTGACTGTGGCGCTGTTGTAGACAAATACGCGGCAATAAATGCCCGACGTAACGAAGAACTTCAGCAAATCTGCGCTGACAGTCCGCTCACCTGTGCCAGCTATCAAAAACAATTGGTGGAGAACGGAATGGATGCTGCGACCCGCCCAACGTGGATGCCGGACTGGTTTGGTGCGCCAATACGAGATGATGAGATACGTGGCGTGGTGCAGACGGAAAACGCCACGGCTCTGGAGTACATCCATAAGAATACCGATAACTGGGACCGGTTGGGATCGTTTATAGGCGAACCGAATAATGTCGTCGGCCTGGTTGGAACGGTAAAGTCCTTCTTCAAGGACTCAGCGACAAAAACAGCTAAAGCCACCGGTGCAGCAATGAGTTTAGGGGCGAATGCAAGCGTTCAGCTGTATGAAGGGAAAACTGGCGATGAATTTGATTACGTTAGCTTGTTAACGGCTGGCGTAAGTGGAGCCGCCGGGGTAGGAAAATCGCTTGATAGCAATGTCAGGTTGAGTGTGGGCGGGGCTTATTTAAGTAGCCAGGTAACGGGTGAGAATTCGGAATCTGCCATAGTAGGCGCGGCAGCAGGTACGGCCTTAGGGTTTGGTGCGGGTACAGCTATTACAAAAGTTTGGGAAGCTAAACTTGTTAAAGAGCATTTTGGTATGGAAGCTAGTAAGAATGCTTTGAAATACTCAGAGACTGCGTTTGGACCAGGTTATCTGTTCAAAGAAACAACAGTGAGTCCTATACCTAGTATTTCTGGTGGTGTAGTTGGGTCAAGCTTTCAAGAAGCCTCGGGTAATGCTATTCAGAAGGAAATAAGGCAGGAGAAGGTTATTGAAAAATAAAATATTTTCTTTGTTATTTCTCATTGCTTATTTTTCTTTGACATTTGCACTTGTTTTTCCTTTTGGAATGTGGCTGATTTTAAAGGATTTTAAATTTACAGATGTAATTCACTATGCAAAGTTAGGCAGTTACCTTGGTATATATTGTGGATTCGGAATTTGGTTTTTATACAGGGTTGTTTGGAAATATTAAGTAGATCAAACCATTGACCTTGCCCCCGGCTTTATACCGGGGGCTAAACATCGAGCAGCCTACTTAGCCCGACTTCTCCCAGTCAGCTTCTCCCTGAGCGCCAGCCCCTGTATCACCTGTTCCAGCTCCCGCCGCGACTGAGCCGACAGCCGATCGGTTTGCTGCAACACTTCGTTCATCAGCGCGCTGGGCTGGGTGGTGATCACCAGGCAACTGTCCATTACCCGAACTGCCGGCGATGTCCCCACCAAAAAAACCGCCTCCTTAAGCCATTTACCCTTCAGCTTGACCTGGGGATGGCGGTAGGAATCCGTAACATACCGACCATGCTATGGCGTAAGGCTCGGGATAGCACGGGGTCTGACTTACTATGCGAATCAGACATAATCAACTCTTAACTAGCTGGTGGTGAAAAGATATCAAAAACAGGCAATTACACAGTCTAAATCACGGGTCCGGTCCGGTAGGACTATTTAGCCTGCGATCCGGAACTGAATGTCACCGTTATTTAGGAAACACGTCTTCGTAAAGAGGCTCAAATCAAGTGGATTTGGCAACCTGACATCTTTAAGATCGGGGCATGGTTTCACCAGCGGATCATATTTGCGATCAATCTGGGCGATAAAGACAAAGATTAACCCTCGATCGCACGCAAATGCTTTTATCGAGCGAACTTGAACCATCAATTCCGGATTTTCACGCTTCTGATCGAGCAGTTGCAGATAGTCTACGACCACTAATGTCCCTGGGCGCGCTGTGGCCAGCCTCTTGATGATATAATCCGCGCTTATATTGTCGGAGTTATCGAACTCAAATAGACCGACAAAATTTTCCCGCTCCACGCCGATGGCCTGGAAACGTTCCAGAACTTCCTTTTCCGTATATTCCAGGGTAAAGAATACTCCTCGATTGCCTGACTTCATGGCTTCCACGGCAAGTTCAAGACTCATCAGGGTTTTGCCTTGGCCCGGCCGCGCGCCGACCAGAACCATGTCGCCCGGAACTAACCTAGGAAATAGCTTTGCAGAGGGCGCGGCTTCAGACGTTTTAGCGGCAAGCAAGCTCCAGCCGTCGAAGCCTTCCTGCACAGCAATTCGATTAAGTGCTTCATGCAGCGGGATATTGCCTTCACGGGATAAAATCTTCGCTTTACGCTTTAAGTGGTAAATAGGTGCAGTGAGTTGCATATCGAGAACCTTCCATTACGAGCATTTATCACAATCCCTCCTTATGTTTGGTGCTCGAACAGTTGGTTCGATAATCAAATTGCCCTGCATGAAATATACTTTCCCAATGGAGGGGGGAGGCGTGGGCCGCGCCTGTATCGGACTATAACCTAATACATGCGGAGGGAAAATAGCTAACCCCGTAATGTAGCGGTCAACTATTTCCCGACAGTAAAATAGACATACGCCATTTGCCGGTACAAACCGGCTGCTTGTTGATACGGGTCGGCTGGCGCCGCCACGAATGCCGCCTGGTCCCCGGCGCTTTGCACTCAGGAAACCTTGATGACCACTTTGCCGAACGCGCCGCGGGCCAGGTGTTGGTAGGCCTGGCGCGCTTCTTCGAATGAATAGATCTGGTCGATCACCGGCCGGATTGCATGCTGGCTTAGATAGGCATTCATGCGATCGAAGGACGAACGAGGGGCCACTGCGATTCCGCGAATGGTTGTTTGCCGGAATATCAGCGGCATCAGGTTAAGCGTGGTGGTCTGTCCGGTCAGGAAACCGATTTGTGCAATACGCCCTGCGGCCTTGGTAGCCGCGATGGACTGGTTCAGGCCTTCACCGCCCGCAACGTCGAGCAGGAGATCTACACCCTTGCCCTCGGTGAGCCGCAGAACTTCTTCTTCCCAGCGAGGGAAGGTCCGATAGTTCACGCCAGCGACTGCCCCGAGCTTCTTCGCCGCTTCCAGATTTTCGTCTTTGCTGGAGGTGACGATCGCCTTGGCGCCAAGCGCCGTCGCAAGCTGCACCGCGAAGATCGATACACCGCCGGTACCCTGCACGAGCACGGTTTGGCCTGCCTGAACCTGGCCGTAGTCCACCAACGAATACCAGGCCGTCAGTGCAGCGATCGGCAGAGTCGAGGCTTCCTCATCAGACAAGTTGTCAGGAACGCGAACCGCGCTTTCCTCATGGATGATCATGTATTCGGCCAGACCGCCTGGCAGCGGGGAGCCGAAGCAATAGTCGGGCTCATTTGGCCCAGGCTCGCCATCAAGCCAGCGCGAATAAAGGTGCGAGTTGACTCGGTCACCGACTTTGAATCGGTTTACGCCGTCGCCGAGCGCGACAACGGTGCCGGCAACGTCGCTCACCGGGATTAGTGGTTTTGGCACCCTGTGCGGTTCGTAGATGCCATCGACGATGGCCTTGTCGCGGAAGTTCAGTGAAACGGCGCCGACCTTCACCAGCAACTCGCCGGCTTGGGGTTTGGGGGTGGGCGTATCGCCAAGTACCAGATTGTCGAGACCGAAATTTTTCAAAAGCCATGCTTTCATTGCATATCTCCAGGCGGATGGGAAACCTACTGGCGATATTATTCAGCAGTTGTGGGGTTCGATAAATGCGTGGGCCGGCACAGGAGTGTTATAGTTGGCGGCAACAATACCATTTTTTCCAGCCCTCATACGGAAACAATTCCCGGCAGGCAAGCGAGGACGTTATGGAGCTGCTCCAGGCAATTCAGGTGTTCGCCAGCGTGGCGGAACTGGGAAGTTTCACTAAAACGGCCTACGCCATGCGGGTCGGGCGCCCGCAGGTCACTCGCGCCATCCAGCAACTGGAAACATCCTTAGGCGTGCGGCTATTCCAGCGCACCACCCGAAAGGTGCGGCTCACTTCTGAAGGGGAGCGGTTCTACGAACGAGTGAAAGATATACTGGGCAAAGTCGCCGAGGCCACTTCGATGTTCGGACACGCCGGCACCGTCATGCGTGGACGGTTGCGTGTCGACATTCCTACGGCATTCGCGCAGCCCGGACTTATCGATAGCCTTCGTGATTTCACCGTTCTCTATCCGGAAATAGAATTGACACTCGGGGTCACGGATAGAATCGTAGATCTGGTGGCGGAGGGAGTGGACTGCGTATTGCGCATTGGCGAGCTGCCCAGTTCGAGCCTGGTTGCCCGCCGCATCGGTCAAGCCATCATGGTAACCTGCGCGTCTCCCAGGTACCTTCAAGATCATGGCGAACCAAAGACGCTGGACGATCTGAATACACACCGGGGAGTCACTTTTCTCTCCGGGCAGAACAAACGCTCGCGGCCTTGGCTGTTTCTCGATGGCGGTGAAGATCAAACGTATATCAGTCGCCGCGGTATTAGCGTCGATGAGTCTAACGCCTACGTGGAATGCGGCGTAGCCGGGTTCGGCATTTTGCAGGCGCCAGGCATTACCCTCGATCGCCACCTTGCAGACGGGTCGCTGGTCGAAGTGCTTCGTGCCTATCGTCCGCGTCCTCGGCCGGTATCAGTGGTATACCCAAGCCGATCTCACTTGGCACCGCAGGTCCATGTCTTCGTCGAGTGGATGCGTGAGCAATTCCCTATGCTCTACGGTCGTTGGCTGGAAAGTTAGCGCTCCGGATTTCTAGGCTTTTCCCCCCTGTCGTACCTCTAACGCCTACCGGACAAGCCCGAGGCAAGCAGCCGCCAGCATCAATGCAACGGTTTCCCGCCACGCGCGTCCGCTGCGACCTCACGCCTTCATTGCCTCAATGATGGCTCTAAGCCCCGCCGATTGATGCTTGCGGCTTGGGAAATAGAGAAACAGGCTTTCGTCGACGGTACACCAGTCTTCAAGGCAGCGTTGGAGCCGGCCATCGCGAAGATACGGCGCAGCGCGGTCCTCCCATATGTATGCCAGGCCCAGCCCGCGCGCCGCGGCATCCGCCATCAATTCCTGGCTATCGGCCGTCAGGGGGCCGGCTACCTCGACCTTCACCATTTCTCCGTCCTTTACGAACTCCCAATTCAAAATCTTCCCGCTGGGAAACGCATATCGAATGCAAGCATGGTCATGCAGATCGTGCGGCGTCACGGGAGCTCGATTCTTCTCGAAATAGTTCGGTGAACCGACGACGGCGAATCGGAATCTCGGCCTGATGCGAACCGCGATCATGTCCTGCGACAGGCGTTCGCCGAAGCGGATTCCGGCATCGAAACCTTCCTGCACGATATCGACCAGCGAATCGGTGGCGACGACTTCCAGCTTCAGCCCGGCATTGCTTGCCAGTACTTCCATCGCCTCGCCCAGAATGTATGGCGCAATCGAGTTTGGAACATTGATTCTGATGGTGCCGAACGGCGTGGCGCGAAAGGAGTTCAATCCGTCCAGGGCGGTTCGCATGCCGGCCAGCGCGGGCTGCAACCGGGTGTACAACGCTTCTCCGGCTTCCGTCAGGGACACGCTGCGCGTGGTGCGATGAAACAGGCGCACCCCCACACGGGTTTCGAGGCTACGTATCGAATGACTCACCGCCGAAGCGGACGTACCTCGTTCGGTGGCGGCCTGGCGGAAGCTCAGGTGCTTCGCCACCGACGCAAACACGGTCAGTTCGGCGAGTTCGGCGGTTTCCATTGATGAACCTCATTCATCATCGTGTGAACTATTGACTACTTTATCATATCAATTAAAAACTTCAGAATAGCGTTTAAGAAATGAGCGGAAAATGCTTTCCCTCGTTCAAAGGTCTAACGCTTGAAATCTGGAGAAATAAATGAACATCAAAGTCTCTTCTCAAACCCTTTCCGGGAAAGTGGCGCTGGTTACGGGGGCAAGTTCCGGTATCGGCCGCGCCGCAGCCATCGAACTGGCCCGCCGTGGCGCCAAAGTCGTCGCCAGCGCGCGCCGCCGCTCAGAAATCGAGACACTTGTCGCCGAGATCAAGAACGAAGGCTACGAAGCAACAGCCGCCGTTGCCGACATTAACGTCGAACAGGATGTGATCGATCTGGTCGCCACGACGATCTCGACCTATGGCCGGATCGATGTGGCTTTCAACAATGCGGGCACCGAAGGCGAATTCACGCCGTTCGTCGACCAGACGAATGAAGTCTACGACACGATATTCAACGCCAATGTCCGCGGCGTCTTCTGGTCGATGAAGTACGAAGCGAAAGCCATGCTGGCGCAAGGCGGCGGCACCATCATCAACAATGCGTCGATGGGCGGCGTGATCGGCTTCGCCAACGCCGGCCTCTACATCGCCAGCAAGCATGCGGTGCTGGGCCTGACCAAGACCGCATCGATCGAACTGTTCAAGCAGGGCGTGCGCGTCAACGCCGTGAATCCCGGCATCATCGACACACCGTTCCAGGACCGCATCTGGCCGAGCACCGAAGCGAAGGATGCTTTCGCGGCCTCGACGGTTCCCGGCCGGGCGGGTTCGCCGGAAGAGGTCGCGACCGTCGTGGCGTTCCTTGCATCCGATGACGCTTCGTTCGTGTCGGGCCACGGCCTGCTGGTTGATGCCGGTTATTCGATCGCCTGATCGAAAACGATGCTGGTACAGATCCTGCGGTTAGCGCATGGGGACACCGTCTCGGCGCTCTGGGCGAACCCTCCCGCGCCGGGACAGGCAACATCAATTACTACCTTCAAAGTACCAGCCTTCTCCGCGCTCGGCGAGACCGCATGACCCTGCGAAAGCAGTTCCAGGTCGATCTGTGAGCGCCTCAACCCTTGGAGTTCCGAATATGGTCCAGACCAGATACGCATTCATCATCAAGGCACCCGGCTATCGCCGTAACACGCACGCGGCGCACATGGCGTCGCCCGCGTTCGACGCCGAATTCATCGGTGTGGAAGACGTTGAAGAGGCAATGGCCGCCGCCGAGGCGCTCATCGCTGCCGGCACTCAGGTTATCGAGCTGTGCGGTGGCTTTTCGGCGCAGGAGGCGACCCTGTTGCGGCGCCGTTTTCCGGACTGCGGCATCGGCCGGGTGACTTACCCGTAAGGGTATCCCGCTTGGCGGGCAGTCTTTTCCATCAACCTTATTCCGATTGGAGATACACCATGAAATACAAGACGTTGGGCAACACCGGCCTGCTCGTTTCCCGCCTGTGCCTGGGCACCATGACGTTTGGCGACGGCAGCGGCATCTACAAGCACATCGGCGCCGCCGGCCAGAAAGAAGCTGACAATCTCGTGAAAGCCGCGCTGGAGACGGGCGTCAATTTCTTCGACACCGCCGATGTCTACTCCGACGGCGTCAGCGAACAGGTGCTGGGCCAGGCTTTCAAGAACCTCGGCATCGCCCGCCGGGACTACGTGCTGGCAACCAAGGTCTATAGCCGCATGGGTCAAGGGCGCAATGATGTGGGCGCTTCGCGCGGTCACATTATGGATGCGGTCGAGGCGAGCCTGAAGCGCCTTCAGACCGATCACATCGACTTATACCAGATCCACGCCAACGACGCGATTACGCCGATTGAGGAAACACTGCGTGCGCTCGATGATCTGGTCCGCCAAGGCAAGGTCCGCTACATCGGCGTCTCGAATTGGCAGGCTTGGAAGATCGCCCGCTCGCTCGGCATTTCCGAGCACAAGAACCTGTCCCGCTTCGATACTTTGCAGGCTTATTATTCCATCGCCGGCCGCGACCTCGAACGCGAAATTTCCCCGTTGCTGGAAGCTGAAAAAATGGGGCTGCTGGTCTGGAGTCCTCTGGCTGGCGGCCTGCTTTCCGGCAAGTTCACCCGCGGCAACCAGAAGCCGGGCGATTCGCGCCGCTCCGAATTCGATTTCCCGATCGTCGACCGGGAGCGGGCCTGGAACATCATCGACGTGATGGCGCCCATCGCCGAATCGCATGGTTGCAGTCCGGCGCGTGTCGCCCTCGCCTGGTTGCTGTCCCGCCCATTCGTCACTTCGGTGATCATGGGCGCCAAGCGCATCGACCAATTGCAGGACAACCTTGCCGCCATCGATCTGCAACTGAGCGTTGACGAACTGCGCAAACTGGACGAAGTCAGCACCCTGCCGCCCGAATACCCGGGTTGGATGCTGGGCACCCAAGGCGCCGATCGTCTTGGCCCCGCCGATCTGTGGTCGAATGCTTCCGCCTCGTGAGGCGGCGCGTCATCGCCAACCTATGGGAGCGCGGAGCCCGGGGATATAGCGCCGTTCCTTGGATACGAGATGATGGCCATGCGCCGCGTGCGATTCCCCCCTTGGCTGGAACCGCGCGCCGTCCTAAAGCGCCACAGCGACGAGCGCCAATGCAAGCAAACACCTGTGGCGAGCGGCCAAGCGGACTCGCTCGCCCGCTTTATTCTCTGGTTATAAGAATAAAAACGAACGGCAAAATATCGAACAGGCTTTTACTACCATATGCGGTATATCAGGCCATTCAGAAATATGCGCCTATCGAGTATTTTGTTATGGTGGAACAGGCTATAGCGCTCAATACTATGCAAATACTGCCTCTTGCGACCATCCAGCGCAGAATGGCGGCGGATAATGCTTTAATTACCGCTTCCTATGCGACGCCCCGAATAGCCGATATCCAGCAGGATGACGCGATGGCTCAGCAGGATCTATCCCCGATAATTCAACACATGTTGCTGTTCTATGGCCAGGATTTACGGATGTTGACCGCGCCGGCAGTTCCAAATAGCGATCGCGAAAAAATTTGTGGGATGGCCATTGATTTGTATGAGCGGGCGCCGATACTGCCGGCATACGATCCGCGAGAGTATTGAGAATGATGCTAACAAGTTGAATTGATACGCTACCGGCCGGTGGCGTCAAAAAAGCTGGCCGTTACATTCAAAAAAAGCGTTAATGGGTAAGATAATACTTATATTAAATGCTGGAATAATAAATCCTCTCCCTAAGTAAACTCCTTATTTATTAATGCCATGACCCGAAAAAGATATTTTTTGGATAAAAATCCCTTATGCTTTTATCCTTTTCAACGGAAATACCGCACGAACCGCTCCCATTCTAACTCTCTGTTTTTGATCTGATTTTTCAGCCGCCGCCATAAAGTTTTGTCAAGGTTTACCGATAACCAGTGAAACTCCGATAAGCCGTTTTACAGGGAGTGAGCAATATTGGGTTGTAACGGATGAACAGCTAAGAACGCATAAATCATCTCAGATTTTGACTGGGCATGAGTGGTGCGACGAATTTTTCACGTTCCCCCCATCCTGCATGCTCTCCACCCATATGCCCGGAAGTCGGCATATAAATAATTAACAGGAGCAAGATCATGGGTTTTCTAAAAAATACCAGTATCAGAGTTATACTATTAATAACGCTTGGTTTTTTTTTGGTACTCTGGGGTGGGGTGTCGGCGTTTACCCTCTCCTCGCTTAACCAGGTAACTCATTTATTAGCCATCAGCGAAGACCAGAAAAAAGATATTGATATAATTACGCATGGTAACGATCAGTATTTCCGTACCGTTACCCGGTTGTCCAGGGCGATGGACTATGTGCAGACCGGCGAAATAGCGGATGCCGATAAGGTGATGTCCACCGCCTCCGCGGCGATGAAAAGCACCGCAGATGCGCTGGCCGAGTTCAAAGCGCGTCCGCACCCTTCCATTGACAGCGCCATAACCGACGGGCTGGTCAACAGCTGGTCGCAGCTGATAAGCCAGGGTTTGGAACCGCTATACAAAGCGGCGCAGTCCAAAAACATGGATGAATATCGTCAAATTTACCGGACGCAGTCCCCGCCGTTCAGCGTCGCCTTTGGGGCCGCCATGGAAAAATTTAAAACCGCGTCCATGACGGATGACAGCGCCCGGCAGGTGGCGGTGCTGGTCGCTCTGTGCAAAGACATATTGATCGCGGCCCTGATCGCCGGACTGGCTATTTTAACTCTGACGGACAGATATCTGGTCAGTTATATGATTAAACCCCTGGATCGGATTAAAGTCATCTTACACACGCTGTCTTCCGGGCATCTGGGCGAGACGATTGCCGATGCGGGACGTAATAACGTCGGACTGTTAATCCCCTATTTACAGGAAGTGCAGCAGAATTTGATCCGTACGGTAAGCGCCATTCGCGACGGTTCGGCCTCCATTTACCAGGGCGCGGGTGAAATCAGCCAGGGTAATACCGATCTTTCCTCACGCACCGAGCAGCAGGCCGCGGCGTTGGAAGAGACGGCGGCCAGCATGGAACAATTAAGCGCTACGGTAAAACAAAACACCGAGAATGTCTTTCAGGCCAATAAAATGGTGCAGGACGCCGCCAATACCGCCAGAAAGGGCGGTGAAATCGTTGATGAAGTGGTGGAAAGCATGAGTAGTATTACCACCAGTTCGAAAAAAATCGCCGATATTACCGGAGTGATCAACGGCATTGCCTTCCAGACCAATATCCTGGCGCTGAACGCGGCGGTGGAAGCGGCCAGGGCCGGGGAACAGGGCCGGGGGTTCGCGGTGGTGGCGGGGGAAGTACGCAGCCTGGCGCAGCGCAGCGCACAGGCGGCGAAAGAAATAGAAGGGCTGATCGCCGAATCGGTGGAGCGGGTCACTACCGGCTCGCAGCAGGCTTCCCGTGCCGGTGAAACCATGCATAATATTGTGCAGGCGGTAACCCGGGTAACGGATTTAATGGGCGAGATTTCGTCGGCGTCGGAAGAACAGAGCCGGGGTATTAGCCAGGTGGGCAACGCCGTGTCGGAAATGGATGGGGTCACCCAGCAAAATGCGGCGCTGGTGCAGGAGTCCGCGGCGGCGGCGGCCTCGCTGGAAGAACAGGCGCGCCGGCTTACGGAGACCGTGTCGGTGTTTCAACTGCCGGGCGGAGAACAACGCCTTGATAGCAGCCCCTCGATTAATTCACGCTCATTGATCCGGCCGGCGACGCCGGCAGCCGCCGCGGCGGGCGGAGAAAAACTTAACGAAAACTGGGAAACGTTCTAGCCTGAAGGTCTGCGCGCGCGGATTTCGACATAAAACCGATCTTTTCCTTTTGGTTGGCCCCCGTTCCTTTAATCAGGGAGCGGGGGCCAACGCTTTATGCGCCTCATGCGGCGGCAACCTGCGGTCCGCGGCCAATTCATCGCCGGCGATCCTGCCGGCTATTTGCCTTAGCGCCGGTGAAAACACCGTATGCAGGCATGTCTGCCGCGCCGTAACGTTACTGACATAAAACCATCGAATACTGCTTTTTATTTAGCGCGGATAATAAAAAGATGTCGGTTATCGATCGAGTGGTGAGATTCGCCCAAACGCCGCGGCCGCGGCTGAGCCGTATTACCCCGCCGGGGTGGATGACCAGCCTGCGCGGCGGGTTCATGCTGTTCCTGCTGGTGTTTTGTTTGCTGCAATGCGCGTCGATGGCGCTGCTGACGCGGTTGGTCGCCCAGACCAAAGACAACGTGACTATCGTGCATGGCATGGCGGAGCGTCAGGCATTAATGAATAAATCCCGCATAGAATTGTTGACCGCCAGCGATAATATCAATCGTGCCGGCATCTATTTTATGCAGGATAAACAGAGCGGTTCCGTCGACAGTTGGCAGGCGCTGGCCGATAGCGCCGATGTGTCATTAAAAACCGCCAAGGCATTTTTTTCAGACTACCAAAAGCTTGCCGATACCCATGACCAGGACGGCGCCCTGCAACAAAATTTTACGCTGGTGTTCGACGGGCTCAACGAACAGCTAAAAGGCCTGCGCGGCGATAATCTCGATTCTTTTTTTATGGTTCCCATTCAGGCATTCCAGGAACAGTTTAACGCCGCGTTTTATCAGGCCCTGAACCAGGATAACGCCGCTGCGGGACGTTTTAACCAATCTATTTTGTCCTCCCTCACCGCCAACCGTAATTTGTCCCTCGGTATCTCCGCTTTGCTGGCATCGCTGCTGGCGCTGGCCTGCGTAGTGCTGTCGTATGCCGTGATCGCGCCGCTTAATCGCGCCCTGCGCCATATGGCGCACATTGCCACCGGCAATATCGCCGAACCTTTGTCGCACTCTCGCTGGCAGTCGCGGGAAATCCGGTGGTTAAACCAGGGCATCGGCGAAATGCAGCTGGGTTTGCAGCATATCGTCAAAGAGATTAACGAAGTTTCTTCCCTGGTCATGCACGGCGCGGGAGATATCGCCCGGCATAATCAGCGCTATAGCCAATATACCCAGCAGCAGATGCAGGCCTTCGAAGCCATCAGCCATAAACTCAACGGCGTGGCGCAGGAGGCGGAAAATGGCGCGAGCTTTGCCGGCGACGCTACCCGGCAAATGGGCGAAACGGAAGCCCTGACCCGCCATTGCGGGGAAATGGTGACGGAAGTCGACCAAAAAATGCATGAGATCGTGGCGGAATCCGAAAAAATCGCCGGTATTGTCACCTTTCTGGAAGGTATTTCCATGCAAACCAAACTGCTGTCGCTGAACGCGGCCATTGAGTCCGCCCATGCCGGGGCCTTTGGCCATACGTTTTCCGTCGTGGCCAGGGAAATGGCCCTGCTGTCGCAAAAAAGCGGCAGTTCGACGCGGGATATCGATGCGCTGGTTCATTCCACCCATCAGCATATCGATAGCGGCTTCAGCCGGGTTAAAGCGCTGGATGCGTTTTACCACGATATCATCCGGGCGGTGCGGGGCGTGGCCGCGGTGCTGGGCGAGTTGCAATTAAATGCGACGTTGCAAAGCGATCGGGTCAATGCCATTGCCGGCGAAATACAGCGGTTAAATGAGCAAATCCATCAAAGCACCCACCTTACAGTCGCCTGCGCCGAGGCGTCCGCCTCGCTGATCGGCCATTCCCAGCGGCTGCGGTTAAGCGTCAGCAAATTCGCCCTGGACCAACGGCGCTGACCCAACAACGCCGGCGGCGAACCTGGCCGCACCCGCGGGCTGGTCAATGCCATTAGGTTGCCGTATGTTATTCCATACAATAGCCGGTTTATCGATGAGGCGGTCATTGGCCGCCCCATCGCGGATCATGAGGAAATAACATGAGCCCAACGTCTCCTGTTCGTATTGCGGTTATCGATGATTGGCAGTCGGTGGCCCAAGGCGCCGCCGATTGGTCGGCGCTGGCGTCCGTCGGCACCGTGGATTTTTTAGCGGATTACCCCGCGCCTACCGCGCAGATGGTAGCGCGCCTGCAACCTTATACGGTGATTTGCGCCATGCGCGAACGCACCCCGTTCGACCGGGCATTGCTCAGCCAACTGCCGCAGTTGAAACTGCTGGTGACCAGCGGCATGCGCAACGCCGCCATTGACCTAGATGCCGCGGCGGCGCTGGGCATCCAGGTGTGCGGTACCGGGGGCGATGGGTATGCGGCGCCCGAGCTGACCTGGGCGCTGATTATGGCGCTGGCCCGCAATGTACTCGACGAGGCCAACTCGCTGCGCGGCGGCGGCTGGCAGCGTACCCTGGGGCGCGGGCTGCATGGCCAGACGCTGGGCATCCTCGGCTTGGGCAAGATCGGCCAGAAGGTCGCCGGCTACGGCCAGGCCTTCGGCATGCATACCATCGCCTGGAGCGAGAACCTGACCGCCGAACGGGCGGCCCTGTCAGGGGTGACCTATGTCAGCCGGCAGGAATTATTCGAACGCTCGGATATATTGTCCATCCACCTGATATTAAGCGGGCGCAGCCGCGGCCTGGTCGATGCCGCATCGCTGGCGGCGATGAAACCCACGGCCTTGCTGGTAAATACGGCGCGCGGCCCGATTGTGGATGAAACGGCGCTGGTCGCGGCGCTGCGCGAGCGGCGTATCGCGGGCGCGGCGCTGGATGTGTTCGGGCAGGAACCGCTGCCGGCCGATCACCCGCTGCGCACGCTGGATAACGTGCTGGCCACGCCGCATATCGGCTATGTCACGCAGCAAAGTTATGCCCTGTTCTTTAGCCAGATGATTGAGGATATCCTTGCCTGGCACGCCGATCGGCCGGTCAGGGTCATGGCATAAGGCGGCCGCGGCCGCCCATTTCTGCTTAAGCGGGGATAATCCGTTCCGCCTTCAGCCGGTCAAACAGCTCGATAAAAGCATCGAGCGTGTTTTGATAGCCGGTAAATCCGGCTTTGCGGCTTTTGCTCATGTCGGTGATAATCTCCATCGGCCGGCCGAGGTCGGCGTCCGTATGCCACCAGGAGGCCAGTTTGCCGATATCGGCCTCTCGCAGGGCACAGCGTTCGGCGATGGCGCGCCACTGCGCCGGCGCGTCCCGCATACGCCCTTCCAGCGGCAGCGTTTCGCCGGGGAACGGCGCCGCGTCCAGGCCAAAGTAGTCCGCCAGCCGCGGCCACATCCACTGCCAGCGGAACACATCCCCGTTCACGACGTTAAAGTCCTGATCCCGGCCCTGGCTATGGGTGGCGGCCCATTGCAGATGGCGGGCGAGCAGCCGGGCGTCGGTCATATCGGTTACGCTATGCCACTGGGCGGCCGACCCGGGAAAAATAAAGGGCTGGCCGTTTTGTTTGCATAAGGCGGCGTAAACCGCCAGGGTCACGCCCATATTCATGGCATTGCCGATGGCATAGCCGATAATGGTATGCGGGCGGTGGACGCTCCAGGTGAACCCATAACGGTCGGCGGCGGCGAACAGCCGGTCTTCCTGCTCGTAATAAAAATTGTCCACCGGCAGCCGTCCTTGTTCCTCGCGAAAGGGCGTCGCGGGAACGTTGCCCTTGCCGTAGGCTTCAAACGGCCCGAGGTAATGTTTAAGGCCGGTCACCAGCGCCACGTGGCCGTGTTCGAGCGAGCCGCCCAAGGCGTTGAGCACGTTGCTGACCATGGCGCCGTTGACGCGGATATTCTCTTTTTCCGACTCCTGGCGCGCCCAGGCGGCAAGAAATACCCGGTCCACCTTAAGATCTTTTAACGCCGCGGCCACCGACCGTTCGTCGGCCAGATCGGCAATGATGGATGCGCATCCGGCGGGCACCGCCGTTTTGCCCCGCGACAGGCCGTACACCTGCCAGCCATCGTCCAATAATCTTTCCGCCAGCGCGCTGCCGATTACGCCGCTGACGCCGACGATCAATGCCCGATGTTGCATGTTTTTTGTCTCCGCTATCAAATCCTGGCCTTCAGCATAAACTGGAAATAAATTCTTATCGCGGCTATTATTTCCACCAATTAGGTATTTTTTGTCCGATATAACATGAACCCCACTGAACGCCTGAAAGGCCTGACCCCATTTGTGACGGCGGCCAGGAGCGGCAGCTTTGCGGCGGCGGCCGGAGAGCTGAACCTTACCAGCTCGGCCATCGGCAAAAGCGTGGCGCGCCTGGAGCAACGCCTCGGTACCCGGTTATTTGAACGAACGACGCGCCGGTTGAAGCTGACCGATGCCGGACAGGCTTTCTATGAAACCTGTACCCGGGTGTTAAACGATCTGGCCGACGCGGAGGCGGTGCTGGCGTCCCATGCCCAAACCCCCATGGGGCGGCTGCGTATCGACCTGCCTGCGTCTTTCGGGCGGCTGGTGGTGATGCCGGTGCTCATTGATTTTTGCCAGCGGCATCCCTATTTGTGCCCGCATATTACCTTTACCGACCGCTTTGTGGATCTGATTGACGAAGGCGTGGATGTCGCGGTGCGCATCGGCGGCGTCAATAATTTGCCCGCCGCCATCGGCTATCACTATCTCGGCACCGAACGGTTGATTTTCTGCGCGGCGCCCTCCTATTTGGCGCGCCGTGGGGCGCCGACGGCCATCGACCGGCTCAGCGGGCATGATTGCGTGGTCTACGGCAAAAGCAACGGCGTGGCCGGCCAATGGTCCGTCTCCACCGGGGAGGGGTATAGCGGGCCGATAGCGGTGCCTCATCGCATGATGTTCAGCGACAGCGAGGCCCAGGTGGCGGCCATCGAGGCGGGAGCGGGTATTGCCCAAATAGCGACCTGGCTGGTGAATAACAGCCTGCGCAGCGGCAAGCTGGCGCATATCCTGACCGAACAGTCGGCGGACGGCCTGCCGTTATATCTTTTGTGGCCAAAAGCCCGGCGGCTGACGCCTAAAATTGATTTGCTGCTGCAGGACCTGACCGAACGCCTCACTATTGTGTAATGGATAATGAGCCGGTGGGGGGGGATTTTTGTCGCGCTTGCCGGCGATACTCCGTCGGCGAGAGGTGTTCATGCAGCCGGAAGTGGTGGCGAAAGGTCGCTTGCGAACTATGGCCGGACATTTCCGCGATTTTGGCTATGGAAAGGGCATCGCCGCCCAGCAATTCCTTGGCGTAATCCAGCCGGCGCAGAGCGAGCCACTGCATTACGGGCATCCCCATGGCCGCCTGGAAATGGCGCTGCAAGGTACGTTCGGACATCATGGCGCGTTTGGCCAGTGAAGATACCGTATGGGCGAGCGGCAGGTGGCCGCTTAGCCAATCCACCAGGGCGGAAATGCGGTTTTCCCCTTGCTCCACCACTTTGGTCTTGGTTAATTGCCGCTGGCCGCCTTCCCGGTGAAAGGGAATGACCAGGCGCTGCGCCACGCTATTCGCCACCCGGTGGCCATAATCGGTTTTAACCAAATGCAGCAGCATATCCAGTCCGGCGGCCGAGCCGGCCGACGTGATGATTTGCCCCTGATCCACATACAGCGCCGCGGGCAGCACCAGGGTATCGGGATAACGCTGGGCCAGCAGGCGGGCGTGGTGCCAATGGGTGGTAACGCTTTTACCGTGCAGTAACCCGGCCGCCGCCAGCACAAACACCCCGGTGCAAATACTGCAAATGCGCGCTCCGCGCCGATAGGCGGCACGGAGGCTTTGCAACAAGCGCTCGCCGGGTATTTCATTAATATCCCGCCAGGCCGGGATAATGATGGTATCCGCGGTTGCCAGCAGGTCCAAATCGGCCTCGATTTCCATGATAATGCCGCCTACGGCCTGGATTCGGTGTTTATCGGCGGTACATACCGAGAAGCGGTACCAATCGACGTTTAATTCCGGGCGCGCCACGGCAAAAAACTCCACCACGCAGCCGAATTCAAAGGTTCTGAGCCGGTCGTAGGCCACCGCGACGACATGATGGCTTTTTTTGGCATGATCTTGACGCATATTGTCCCCTCCTGTTCTATGAAATCCGGCCAAGGCGAGGCCATAATATCCCTATTCCGAGGGAATATAATAGCGAATGAATCGTTGGCGAAGGCGATAGCGCATTGGCGCTTTTTTGCCGCAGGATTTGCGGAATGCGACATGGGTGGGATTGGATGGTATGAAGATAAAAGTTTATATTACGCTGTCGCTCGCCGCTTTTTTCTGGGGCGGGTCGGCGATAGCGGGTAAATATGCCCTGGGAGTATTTATTCCTTCAGTGGTGACCTGGTTACGGTTTGCTATGGCCGCCTTGATATTATTTATTTTTATCGATGATAAAAAAGAACTGCGGCACATTTATTTTATTACTCACCTGCGCATGGCGATCACGGCGCTATTTGGCGTCACGCTATGTTATTATTTTTATTTTAACGGCTTAAATCGCAGTACCGCATTTAACGCCGGCATCATCGAGGCCACTATTCCATTAATTACGCTGGTCATTGCCGCCATGCTCGGTATGGAACGTATCAAATTCTGGCAACTGCTGGGGTTGGTGATAGCTTATTGCGGCGTGGCCATTACCATCAGCGGCGGGAATATCGCGATGATAAAAGATGCTGACTATAATATTGGCGATATATTATTGCTGATTAGTACGTTATGTTTTGGCATCTATAATGTGTTAATCAAAAAATGGGTTATCCCGCTTTCCGGTACGGCACGGATGTTCTTTTTGTTCTTCTACGGCAGCCTGGCTTTCCTGCCCTGGCTGGGTATGGATATCTATCACCAGGTTCCCCTGCGTTATCCGGGCCGGGCAATAACCGCCATTAGCCTCGGTTCCCTGGCATTTATGGCGCTGGGAGGCTCAGTGCTGGCCTATTTATTCTTTAATCAGGGCATTGATCGTATCGGCGCCAGCAAAGCGGCCTCGTTTATCAATCTGGTGCCCTTTATTACGGTTTCCCTGTCGGTGTTTGTGCTGCGGGAACCGGCCGGTTTGAGTCAATGGGCGGGCGCCCTGGTCATTATCGCCGGCGTCATGTTATCTAACCGGGGGAAGGCGCCCGCGCCGGCGATTGCCCCGCAATAACCGAACCGGCTTGCGCCGGGACGGTGGTCGCCAGAACTATTCATTGGCCAGTTGGGTGGTGCGTTTTACCGACGCCAGTACGCTGCGCTGTAGCCCCGCGGCGAAATCGCTGTTGTTAAGCTCATACAGGCCGTGCATGCCCACGCCCGCCGGCGAGTTATTGATATCGAGCAATTGGCGCGGGTGCAGCTGGCTGCGCTTTAGCATCTCCACCGCCCCCACCAGGTTTTCCAGCACCACGGCCGTGGCCTGGGCGCGGGGCAGGCCGGCCAGCACGCCGGCATCGGTGAGCGATTCAATAAAGTAATAAATATAGTTGGGGCCGGCGACGGCGAAGCCGGTAAATATATCCAGCAAACGCTCTTCCAGGTACAGCACTTTGCCGAAGCTTTCGACAAAATCCTGAATGTCGTCGTTTTTCACGCGATCGCCAAGCGCCACGCCGCTAAATCCATAACCGGTATCGGTGAGGGTGTTGGGAATAATGCGCGCCAGCGGATGCCGGCTTTCCAGTAAGGTATCCAAATGCGCCAGCGTGACGCCGGCTACGATGGAAACCACGATGGCATCGGCCGGCGCCCGTTCGATAATACTTTTGGCCACGCCGGACAGGTTATCCTGGGGCCGGACCGCGATCACCACCAGCTCGGCGTCGGCGAGGGATGTGGACGCCGCTACGCCATATTTTTCAGTTAGCCGGCGAATGCGCGCCGGGTCGGTATCTTCGATGGAGATCCGCCCGGCCGCAAGCCTGCCGTTATTGACGCCCGCGCGGATGATGGCCTCCGCCATTTGCCCCGCGCCGATAAAATGTATTCGTTGCATAAATCCCCCTTGAAAGTATGTGTATATCATTACAACTTTCAACGGGTTCGGGTCAAATGCTGGTTTGGCATATCGTTTGCCACGCATGGACGGACATGACCGCGGATGGCATAAAGAAGGCGGGCCCGGGGCTTAGCGCATCGCCAGATAGGCGTTTTTTACTTTCCACAGGTAGCGGGGCGCCTGCGGCTGCGGATGCTTTTCCTGGATGTGCTGGGAGAATTGTTCCGGCGTCAGCTGGTTAATCTTGGCGATCGCATAACCCCGATCGCTGGAGAACGACCGCAGCATGGAGCCCGCGCCGTTAACGTAGGCCACGGCGATGGCATAGCGCAGGGTTTCCGGGTTTTTTATGCCCGACAGCTGCCGCTGCAATATGCTGATGTAGGCCGTGCCCAGATCGATATTGATGGCGGGGTCTTTTAAATCACGGGCGCTTGGCTGACCGTAGCGGCCTTTTAAACGGTAGGCATCGCGACCGGCGGTGGAAGCTTTAAGCTGCATCAGGCCAATGGCATTGGATTTGCTCACTACGCTGGGATTATACCCGGATTCGACCTGGATAATGGCTTTGACCAGCGTTTCATCAACGCCGTAAATGCTTGCAGAATCATGTATATAATCGCCATAAATCCCTTTTGGCGCTTCAACCAGCAATTTTTGCGGCTGTGGAGCGGTGACCAGTGCGACTGGCCGCTCAGGGGGTTGTTTTGCACAACCAGCCAACAATAAACCAGCTATCAGGTATAGGGAATTTAATTTCACGTTATGCCTTAGGCGACGAAAGCGACCTTATGCATATACAGGTTTTTCGCAGGGGTGAACATATTTTTTTTCCGGATTTGTGGATTATCCGACATTTCCTATAGCGCGGCGACAGCGTATCCATGGGTAAAGTCTTACCTCCAATGCCCTTGAAATCTGTAGACATAAAAAGATTTTGCATATTGAGAAGTCTTTAACCATCATAATTCCAAGCCCTCGTTTTTCTAATAGCTGGAACGACCTTGCAAAACATCAGAACCACCCTATCTCACGCCATCGAGCGTACGCCGTGGTACTCCAAACGGCGTTCCTACCGGGTATTGTTCTGGCGTGAAATAACCCCGCTTGCCGTGCCTATTTTTTTCGAAAATATGTGCGTACTGTTGATGGGCGTCTTAAGCACCTTTCTGGTTAGTTGGTTAGGTAAAGAAGCCATGGCCGGCGTGGGGCTGGCCGATAGCTTTAATATGGTGGTTATCGCTTTTTTTGCCGCGGTGGATCTCGGCACCACCGTGGTGGTGGCGTTCAGCCTGGGCAAGCTGGACCCGAAACGGGCCCGCGCCGCGGCCCGTCAATCGCTGACGCTGATGACGGCGGCGGCCATCTTGCTGGCGCTGGGTATCGAGTTTTACGGACAAGGCATTATCGATTTGATTGCCGGCAATGCCGAGCCCGAGGTCAAGATGCTGGCGCTCAGCTATCTGCGGGTGACCGTCTGGAGCTATCCTGCCGCCGCGATTGCGCTGATCGGCTGCGGCGCCCTGCGCGGGGCGGGCAATACCAAAATCCCCATGCTGATCAACGGCGGGATGAACATCCTGAATATTGTGATCACCACCGTATTGATTTACGGTTGCTTCTCCTGGCATGGCCTGGGTTTTATCGGCGCCGGCCTGGGGCTGACGATCTCGCGTTATATTGGCGCCGCCGCGGTGATTTATGTGTTGATGATTGGTTTTAATCCGGCGCTGAAAATATCCCTGAAAAGTTATTTCTCGCGGATGAACACCAGTATTTTGATGGAAGTGCTGGGCATCGGCATCCCCGCCAGTATTGAATCGGTACTGTTCAACGGCGGGAAACTGCTCACGCAAGTCTTCGTCGCCGGCATGGGCACCAATGTCATCGCCGGCAATTTTATCGCTTTTTCGATTGTTTCCCTGATCAATTTGCCGGGCAACGCGCTGGGTTCGGCGTCCACCATTATTGTCGGCACCCGGCTGGGCAAGCGGCAAATCGGCCAGGCGGAACGCCAGCTCAAACATATCTTCTGGTTATCCACCCTGGGACTATGCCTGCTGGCCTGGTTATCGGTGCCGTTCGCCGGTCTGTTGGCCGCATTCTATACCCGCGAAGAAGATGTGATCCATGTGGTGAAAATCCTGGTCTGGCTTAACGCCGCCTTTATGCCGTTTTGGGCGGCCTCCTGGGTGCTGCCCGCCGGCCTTAAGGGCGCCCGCGACGCGCGTTTCACCATGTGGATATCGCTGCTGGGCATGTGGGGATGCCGCATCGTGGCCGGATATATCCTGGGCATCGTCCTGGGTTTCGGCGTGGTGGGTATCTGGCTGGGCATGTTCCTCGACTGGGCCGTGCGCGGCGCGTTTTTCTACTGGCGCCTGGCCAGCGGGCGCTGGCTGTGGAAATACGCGCCCGAGCGCAGTAGCCCATCCTGAATAGCGAAAATAGGGCGCCACGCAAAAAAAAACGCCATCCGGGAACGTATACTGGAGCGAATGCTTAATTATCCGCGCCCTGTTTGTCCATTATTCGCTATTCGCTAAAAGGAACGCAAATGAAGCTCGTGACCTTCGAATATCATGCCGCAAGAAAGCTGGGCGTGGTGAATCCGGACCATAAGATTGTTGATATTACGGCGATCGTCGGGTCCAGCGATATGAATGTGCTGATTGCCGGGTATTCCCGCTATGAGCAGGATATAAAACGCATCAGTCAGGAACCCCGGGCGGCCGCTCTTGCTATTAATGATGTGAGGCTGCTGGCCCCCATTCCCGAAACCCGGCGCAATATCTTTTGCGTAGGCAAAAATTATTATGCCCATGCGCAGGAGTTCGGCAATAGCGGCTATGACTCCAGCGCCGCCGCCGGCAATGTGCCCAAATTTCCGATTATTTTCACCAAACCGGCCACGGCGATTTGCGGTCCGGGGGACGGTATCGACAGTGGTCTTGACCCGTTTGATACCATCGATTATGAAGCCGAGCTGGCCGTGGTGCTCGGCGCCAAGGGGCGGGTAACCGATGCCGACGACCCGATGTCGTTTGTGTTCGGGTATACGCTGGTCAATGATGTCACCTCCCGGCATTTACAGAAAATCCATAGCCAATGGGTGCTGGGGAAGGGCCTTGATGGTTTTTGCCCCATGGGGCCGGTATTGGTGACCGCCGATGAATTCGGCGCGCCGGGACTGCGGACCATCACCTGCGAGGTCAACGGCGAACTGCGGCAAAAAGCCAGCCTGGCGGATTTGATTTTTGATATCCCGACGTTAATTAAAACCATCGGCGCGGGCATCACGCTGCTGCCCGGCGACCTCATCGCCACCGGCACCCCGGCCGGGGTGGGGCTAGGCTTTAATCCGCCGCGCTATCTGCAAAAAGGTGACGTGGTTAAAGTTGCGATGGCCGGGATCGGCGATTTGGTGAATAGCGTGTATTAATGCCCACCGGCCACGTTTCAGGCGCCCCGCCTGCGCTACCATGGTCAGACCGGCGTTAACAGCCTGCGGGTTTAGCGGATGTCGCCGGCGTTAGACATTACGGCGCCAGGGCCGTTTAACCTGCGTGGAGTACCGATGCGTCAGAGGACGCCGGATCGGGCAGGCGGCCATATTGTCTTGGCGAGCAGCCCATCACCCGCTTGAAGGCGGTGCTGAAGGCGCTGTCGGACTCGTAGCCGAGCGATAAGGAAATAACGGCAATGGAATCGCTGGAATTCGCCAGCATGTCGCCGGCCAGCAGCATGCGCCAGCGCGTCAGGTATTCCATGGGCGACAGCCCGACCGTCTCTTTGAATTTCAAGGCGAAAGACGATCGCGACATGCCGGCGCGCTCCGCCAGCGCCTGCAATGTCCAGCGATGCGCCGGATCGCTATGCATCGCGCTGATGGCCATGCCCATCTGCTTATCCGCCAGGGCGAAGAGCCAGCCGACCCCGCCTTTCAATCCTTCCGCCATATAGACCCGCAGCGCTTGCACCAGCATCATATGGGCCAGATGCTGCGCGACCAGGACGCCCCCCGGCTGCTGCTCGCGCAACTCTTGCATCATCCGCTCCACGGACCAGCGCAGCGCCGCCTGGTCCGATTGTTTGCTGATATGCACAATGGGCGGCAGCATCCCCAGCAGGATGACGGCGTGCTTGCCGGTAAGGACGAAGCGGCTCCCCACCAGAAATAATTCTCCGCCGCCGTTGTATGTCACGATACCGCCTTCGCGCGCGGCGTAAAAAACCGTGGCGGCGTCCACCGGCGGCAACGCCAAATCGCTGGCCAGCCGAAAAGGCCGTCCGCTCGGCAGCAGGAAGCTGTCGCCGGCCTTAAGGCGCACCGGGTCGGGCACATCCTGCACGGACAGCCAGCATTGGCCGGACACTATCGCGTAGCATTTGATGCAATTATGCTGATCGGAGAACTGGATTGACCATTCCCCCGCCGCATCAAATCCAGCTGATATATAACTGCGCGGTTTGAGCAGCGAAAGTACATCTGAGAGCGGGTCCATCATGACTCCGGACGATTACCAAGGTAATACGGACTTTACAGCATAGATCGTATTACCTCAATGACCTATAGTGCCCACAACTGGCCTGCAAATGCGGTCTGTAAACCCAGTATAGGAGAAAGCGCGATGCGTGTATTTGTCACCGGTGCTACAGGTTTTATTGGTTCGGCTATTGTCCAGGAACTCATTAACAACGGCCATCAGGTGCTTGGGCTGGCGCGCAGCGCCGCCGCCGCCGATGAACTGGCGCGATTAGGCGTAGAGCCGCACAGGGGCGATCTGACGGATGCGGCTAGTCTCGCCGCGGGCGCCCGGGCCTGCGAAGGCGTGATTCACACCGCCTTTATCCATGATTTTTCGCAATTCGAGGCTAACTGCGAGATTGACAGACGCGCCATCGAGGCTTTCGGCTCCGCGCTCGCTGGCTCCGATCGCCCTTTGATCATCACTTCCGGTACCGGGCTTCTCTCGCTCGACCGCCTGGCGACCGAGGATGACGCGGCGGATTTCAATTCCCCCACCATCCCTCGCGTAGCGTCGGAAGCGGCGGCCGCAGCGTTGGCAGAGCGCGGCGTCAATGTGTCGGTGGTACGCCTGCCGCCATCGGTACATGGTGACGGCGATCATGGTTTTGTTCCGCTGCTTATCGGCATTGCCCGCGAGAAGGGCGCTGCGGCATATGTGGGCGAGGGACGCAATCTGTGGCCAGCGGTGCACCGGCTCGATGCGGCCCATCTCTTCAGGCTGGTGCTGGAGAAGGGAACCGCGGGGGTTCGTTATCACGGCGTCGCGGAACAGGGCGTACCGTTCAGGGACATCGCCGGCGTGATTGGCCGGCGTCTGAATGTGCCGGTGGTCAGCCGGAACCCCGCGGAAGCGGCGGCTCATTTTGGCTGGTTCGCGCATTTTGCCGGGCTGGATAACCCGGCATCGAGTCAACTGACCCGCGAACGGCTGGGATGGCAACCGCAGCAGCCGGGCCTGCTCGACGATCTTGATCGGGACAGTTATTTCGCCCGTTAAGTCCCTGGTCATCGAACGCGATATTGGGAAAGGGTAAATCCCGACCATAAAAAACCAGCGGTCAAGCTGGTTTTTTATGGTCGGGCGCCGGATTTGGCGGCGGCTAACCTTTAACTTTCTTTTTGTATGAATGAAATTAT
Organism: Sodalis sp. RH21; assembly: GCF_047324175.1. Classification (NCBI taxonomy): domain Bacteria; kingdom Pseudomonadati; phylum Pseudomonadota; class Gammaproteobacteria; order Enterobacterales; family Bruguierivoracaceae; genus Sodalis; species Sodalis sp. RH21. Next base: position 579,690 of record NZ_CP178732.1, read on the forward strand.
TTGGTCATACTGTTTCCCATCAATAAAGTTAGTGATGGGGATAAATATAATATTTTTACCGTCATGCAGCTTTTTAGCGCGATCGATTAATTGAACATGGGTTATCACCAGATCCGTGCCTGCGGGTATTTCCTCGATTTTTGAGTTGGCCACGTTCAGATCGATCATGGCTTTTTTCAACTTGGTTTTTAATACCGAGGCTCCCATGGCGCTCGATCCCATACCCGCGTCGCATGCAACAATAATATTACGGATTACCCTGCCGCTAAAACCGTCACTATTAATTTGCGCGGTTTGATTTAGCGCGGGCGCGCTATCAGCCGTGCGCAGCTCCGCATCTTCTTCGTCCGGCTGCGGGGTGCGGTCGACTTTCAGCAAAACGGCGGCGATCGCAAAAGACACCGCCATCCCGGCAAAGAAACCTACCAGATTGCCAAACAGCGCGCCTTTTGGCGTTAGAAGCAGCATGGCGATAAAACTGCCCGGCGAAGGGGTGGCGACCGTACCGCCGCCCAACAGCATAAAGCAGGTCAGCGAGGTGGTAATGCCGCCCATGGTAGCAAAAACCAGCACCGGCTTCATAAGTACAAACGGGAAATAAACTTCGCCGATCCCGCCTATGCCGGCAATTAATGCCGCCGTCGGCGCCGTCTTTTTGGCCATGCCTTTGCCGAAAAATGAAATGGCCAATAATGTACCTACGGAAGGCCCGCAGTTGGCATCCACCAGGAACAGAATGGATTTGCCGGTGGCAGCCACCTGCTCTAACCCTAGCGGCGCCATAATCCCATGATTTATCGCATTATTTAAAAACAATACCTGTGCCGGCGCAACAAAAATAGAAATCAGCGGCAGCAAGTCTTTGGATATTGTCCAGTTAACCCCGGCGGATAATAAATGAATCAAGGTGGAAATAATCGGCCCAATAACGATATATCCAGCCAGGGTTAAAATCAGCCCAATAATTCCCATACTGAAATTACTGATCAGCATTTCAAATCCCGGGCGGAATTTGCCATCTAAAAAACGGTCGGACTTTTTCATAATCCATGCTGAAAAGGGGCCCATGATCATGGCGCCGCTCAACATGGTCACTTCTGAACCGATGATTAATCCCATAGTTGCTAGCGCGCCAATTGCTCCGCCGCGCTGGCCATGTACAATATATCCGCCGGTAAAACCAACCAATAATGGCAACAGGTAGGTTAGTATAGGACTAACCAGCGCACCCAAGTGTTCATTGGGTATCCACCCAGTTGGTATAAATAGTGCCGTGATCAACCCCCAGGCAACAAATACCCCCAGATTGGGCATCACCATGCCACTTAAAAAATTACCAAATCGCTGTACTTTTACGAGAGCATTTTTTTTATTATTTTGTTTCACGCTAGCTTGATTAGTCATCTTAATATTCCCGCAGATAGGGTAGCAAAGGGAAAATAATCGAGAGTATTAAGTTTTACCTCGACTTTCCTCCGGAGATATTTATGGTCGTACCGCTGATATAGCTGGCGTGGTCAGAGGCCAAATAGGATACCAAATCTGCAATTTCATGATGTTCCCCGGCCCGCCCTAATGGGATTGAGCCAGTATAATCAGTATCAATCGAGTTGGGATCGAGTCCCCGCGTATAAGCCAGCGCTTGGTAGTTTTCATCATTATTCATATTAGTTCTTTTGTTAATCCCGGGGGCTATCCCGACTACTCGGATACCGAACTTGCCAAACTCCTTGGCCCAGGCGCGGGTAAAGCTATTTAAGGCCCCTTTGGTGGCGGAATAGATGCTTTGTCCTGCCGAACCCTCGGTGCCGGCTTCTGAGGATATGTTTATGATAATCCCCTGTTTACGGTCAATCATATGCCGGGCAACGGCCTGAGTGCATAAAAAGGGACCTTTTTGATTAACGCTGACAATGAAATCGAAATCCGCCTCCGTCGCTTCATATTCCTGTTTATCTTTATAAAAATCGACCATGAGCCTTGGCCGATTGACCCCTGCATTGTTAACCAGGACATCAATTTTCCCAAACTCTTCCAATACGCTTTTTACCATCAGGTCAACGCTGGTTTTATTGGTAATATCACATTTGATAAATGTGTCGGAATATTTTTGCGATGCCTCGCTTTCATTCAAGTCGCTAATAATGACAATACTATTGTTATTATGCAGGTTCTCTGCAATTTTTGCGCCTATGCCCGAGGCGCCGCCGGTTACAATGATTACCTTGCGATTCAGGTCCAGCCAGCTTTCATTTTTCATATTGATATCCTATTCAAGATTGGCATGAAACTGCCATAAACTATGCATATCTATTTTCTTTTCTTCAATCATTAACAGTGCGATAGTATCACCGAGTAGAAGTAGCGCTTGCTCAAAAAGGCTGGTCATGGGTTGTATTGATGAAATCTCCCCGGGCAAGTGTAATTTAGTTTGCACCGGTATTCTGACAAAGAGATCCGAATACATTTTCATTGAGCTATCGGGATTCGCCCCTATATGGGCAACCGTGGCATTCAGGCTTTTGGCCTTTTTGGCAATACCGAGCGGGAACATGCTTTCCCCGCTGCCCGAACCGACAATCAACAAATCATTGGGCGTAATGGCGGGCTCTGTTATTTGACCGACTACATAGGTTTTTACGCCAAGATGCGCCAACCTTTTGGCCACCGCTTCCAATGACAGCAGCACGCGGCCTACCCCGACAAAAAATACTTTATCGGCGTTTTCAATAAGATGGACCAGTTCTAATACGCTATCACCGGAGATACTGCCCAGCGTTTTATCAAGTTCTTGAACTATACTTTTTTCAGTTTGCAAATAGTTCATCAACGACGCCTCTTTTAAAGATAAATTAATGAAATGACAAGCCTTTATTGATCGCTTCGTCCAAATTGGCTTTATTATCTGCGAGAGAATGACCAGGTATATAGAGGCTGGTGCTGCCCAGTACCAGGTTATCGGCGCCCGCCTGGATTAACCGTGGAATGGAATCCAATGAAACCCGGCCATCGACCTGGATACTCGCTTTAATTTTTAAATCGGCAATAATGCGCGCCAGGTCCTTTACTTTATCGTCAGCGTACGCAACCTGCTGTTCGCTTTTATCGCCGGCGAATCCTGGATTGATAAGCATAAGCAGGACATTATCCAACTGGGGCAGCAGGTATTCCAAACAGGAAAGCGGCGTGGCCGGGTTTAATGCGATGCCTGCCTTGGCGCCTTTTCGTTTAATTAAATTAACCAGCCTGTCAGCATGCAACGTCGTTTCATAATGAAAAGAGATCTGCTGAACGCCGATATCCAAAATCTGCTCGACAAACCACTCATTATTGGTGGACATAATATGCACATCAAAAGCGAGATCGGTTTTATCTCTTAGTCTTCTGACGGTATCGATACCTAAGGGCATGCTAGGGCTAAACACCCCGTCAATAATATCAATATGCAGCGCATCCACCTCAATATTCTCTAATTCTTTTACCGAGCTCTCCAAGTTCAGTAAATCGGCACACATAATTGATGGAGAAGTAATAATTTTTCTTTCCATTTCGTATCCTCCTGAATAAAAACAACGACATAATGCAATTTAAAATTGTTTAAATCGGCCAACCGCAACTTCCCGAAAATTTATTGCAGGCGCTCACCGGTTATGGGCGTTATGCGTCATTACCGCGCGTTTGTCCCGAACCATTACATCCAGCATGCCCTGCTATTTAAAACCCCAGCAATTCCAGAATTTCATTTTTGTTTTTCGCATAGCGAAGCTTCTCAATATTTTCTTCCTCCATGCATGCCAAGGCAATTTGGTTTAAAATATCAAGGTGAGCGCCATCCTTGCCGGCGATGCCAATGACCAGGTAAGCAATATTATCTTCGCCAAAACTGACGCCTTCAGGTACCTGTATAACCGCAATGCCTGAACTCTTGATCTCGCTTTCCGAACCATTGACGCCGTGGGGGATAGCAAGATTGTTCCCCATAAAAGTTGAGGTGACGCGTTCGCGTTCCAGCATTAGGTCAACGTACTTTTCGGTGACATAACCCGATGCCGACAAGATATTGCCGGCCTTGCGGATAGCCTCATGCTTATTGGCGAATGAAGCCCCTAGCAAAATACCGTCTTCATTGAGAATATTGCTCATTTTAGCCACCTTGACCGTTTATTCGTCGAAAACACACTTTAGTTCACCCTCAGTATCCCTCACCCGCGAGCCACCGCCCTTTGGATACGTATCTGAATCGATAAGGCGCGCCGCAATGGTTTATATCCAAACCAAAACCATTTTATTACGCACTTTATCGCAACTAAAATCCAAATTATCACAACAACAATCGCAATATCATGATTAAAACGCAGTCGGTCAATGAGCTTTGTGCGAAAATTAGACGTCAATCACAATTTTTCCCGCCACATCTATGACCCCGCTGCGGTATGCGCTAAAGTAGCGGTGAGAAATACCGGCGGTGTATAATGAATAAAAAAGGATTTTATCAGCGCTAGATTCATGTTATTTGTTTGAAATAACTGTTATTTTTATTTTATGCAATTTTTGTAAAGGGGCCACGATGTCTAGTTCGTTCACCATTGAGAGACGAAACAAGCTAGCGCAGATACTTATCGCGGAAGGAAGCGTGAAGGTTGGGAAACTTGCGGAAATGTTTGGGGTTTCCACGGAGACGATACGCAAGGATCTGATTTACCTGGACGAGAAGGGCATCGCCACTAAAGGCCATGGCGGCGCCATCGCGTCGGGCAACATATTGGCGATTGAGCAGCCCCTGGCCCGCAAGAATACCGAACACCTTGATATAAAGGATAAAATTTCCCATGTAGCGGTGCAATTGGTGCCTGAGAAAGGGGTGGTAATTCTCGATACCGGCAGCACCGTGCAATGCGTGGCCAAAGCGCTGGTGGTCAAAAGCCGGTTGACCATTATTTCAAACGCGATAAATATCGTTCAGCCGCTCAGCGGCACCGACAACGATATTTTTCTCGTGGGCGGCAAATTTCGTTCGAGCAGCCTGGCGACGGTGGGCATGTGGGGGGTAAACGCGTTTCAATCGCTTAATGCGGATATTGTTTTCCTGGGAACGGATGGGCTTAAACACCGTAATGGGCCCTGTACCGCATCGTATGAAGAAGCGGAAATCAAATCCGCCATGGTTAAAAGCTCCCGGTTAAGAGTGGTCGTCAGCGACAGCACCAAATTTAATAGCTCTGGTTTATTTCAGTTTTGCGACTGGTCCGATATTGATTATTTTATTACCGACTCGGGTATTCCTGAGATGGAACTTAAAAAATTAGAAAATTTAACGGACGTCATCATTATTGATTGAGGCCTTTAGGCTTCGTCATTACCTCGTCATGTATTGTCCATCGCCCGGCGGCCAGTCGCCGGTATTAAGCGTGGCGGGGGAGAACTCAGGCCGCCGCCCGCGCCAGGGCAACGCGGCGCGAAACCGCCATACGCGGGTGATATCCAGGCTCCAGAAACGCTCCGCCCCCTGCGGCCCCTGGATCTCCCGCGGCTGCCAGTGGATTTGCGTATGGCCCTGCACATGCAGGAGATCGCCGTTATCGAAGTCGATAAACAATAGCGCCGCTCGGGGTTCCGCCAGCAAATTTCCCAAGGTATTCATATAGCGGTTGCCGCGAAAATCAGGCACCCACAGCCGGTTGCCCGCCAGATGCGCAAAACCCGGCTTGCCGCCGCGGTGCGAGACATCCGCGCCGCCGTGGGCATGGCTGGCGATAAAAAAGGTGTCGGAGCGGGCGATCAGCTCGCGGGCATCCTGGTCCGGCGCGGCCAGATCTTCCCGTCCAGCCGGCGAGCCGCCGGCCGTCGCCGCCGCCAGTTCGCGGATCTGGATATACTGCGGGCAGTTGCCAAAACTTTGATCGACTTCGATCTCGACGCGGTTTTTATCCATGCGGCCGATCCTGCCGTTGGCGCGGTTACGCCGCCGGTTGGAAAAATCGATCCCTAACACGCCGATCTGTTTTCCCGGCAGTAGGGCGGCCTGGGCCGGATCGTCGGCGCGGCGCGGCGCGTGTACCCGTAAATGCCGGTCGTCCGGCGAACTGACAAACCCCGGCGGTCCGCTCAACAGCGTGGCGACCGGCCAGCCGGCGTCGTCCAGCGTTGAGATAAACAGATATGGCAGCGCGGCGAAAAACAGCCGGTGCTGCTCGGGCATGGCGTCACGAATGCCGCTGGCGCTGACCTTGAACCCGGCTAATTGCTGAGCGCGGATTTCATCGGGATGAAAGACGTTTTGCATTGCGGATTACCAGATGTCTTCGGGCGGCGGCAGGGCGGGCATCGCTGCGAAACCCGGCAAGCGTTCAATGCGCGCCAGCCAGCGCCGGATTGCCGGATAGGGGGCGAGCGACACGCCGCCTTCGGGCGCCGTCGCCACATAGCTATAGCAGGCCAGATCGGCAATCGTGGCGCGTCCGGTCGCCAGAAACTCATGCTCCAGCAAATGCTGTTCCATCTGCGGCAGGAATTTGCCCGCAATGGCCAACGCGGCCCCGTACGCTTCCGGTGCGGAAAATTGTTTTACCATCCGCGCCGAAGCGGGGCCATACCGCACTTCGCCCGCGGCGTGCGACAGCCACTTTTGCACCTCGGCGGCGTTCAGGGCGTCTTCCGGCAGCCAGTGGCTGCCGGGGGCGTAACGTTTCACCAGATACACCATTATGGCGTTGCTGTCGGTCAGCGCCTGCCCGTCGTCGATCAGCACCGGCACCTGCGCCAGCGGGTTGAGTTGCTTGAATTCCCCGGTCTGGCGCACGGCGGCGGGCGCGTCTTTGAAATCGAAAGGCAAATCAAGCATGGTCAGTAATAGCCGCACGCGGTGCGTGTGGCCGGAAAGCGGGGTGCCGAAAAGTTGCATGCCGGACATGATATCTCTCCTGAATAGGTCTGACGTAAAGATTACTCTTGCATTAAATGATCGGTATCCACGAAGATTGGAATTAAGCGTTTCACCTAGTGGAAGAATATATGGACCGTTTAGACGAAATGGCGATTTTTGTCGCCGTACTTCAGTATGGCAGCCTGGCGGAGGCGGCCCGCAAACTCCACCGTTCGCCGCCGGCGATCACCCGCGCCATTGCCTCGCTGGAGCACCGTTTTGGCGCGCGGCTGGTGGAACGCACCACCCGCAGTTTAGCGCCGACAGAAGCGGGGGCCCGCCTGGCCGAACGGGCGCGTGCGCTGCTGAGCCAGTATCAGGAAGCGGTAGGCGACGCCGCTGAAACGCAGCTCGGCGGGCTGCTGCGCATCACGGCGCCCGTACAGTTTGGCCGCAAACACGTCGCGCCGCTGGTAATGGAATTTCTGGCCCGGCACCCCGACATGCAGGTGGAAATGATACTCAATGACCGCAATCTGGATTTGATTGACGAAGGGCTGGATTTGGCGGTGCGCATCGGGCACCAGGAGGATTCCGGCAAAGTGGCGCGCAGGGTGGCGCAGGTCACCCGCGTGCTGGTGGCCAGCCCGGCATATCTCGCCCAGTGCGGGAGCCCGCGGAATCCGGCCGACCTGGCGCAGCATCAGACCATTATGGGACTGCAACGTACCCAAATCAGCGAATGGCGCTTCGGGCCGCGGGAGGATAGCCTGCGGGTGCGGCTTAAGCCCCGTTTGCTGTCCAATGACGTCGAGTCGCAATTGCTGGCGGTGCGCAGCGGGCAGGGGATTGCCCGCTTACTGTCCTACCAGGTTATGGACGATCTTTCGGCGGGCGGCATGGTGCGCCTATTGCCGGAATTCGAGCCGCTGCCGCTACCCGTTCAGCTGCTGGCGCAGCAGGTGCAGCGAATGCCCCGTAAAGTGCGCACGTTCTGGGATTTCATCTATCAGCGCCTTAGCCGGTTACCCCAGCTTCATCCTTTATGACCCATCGCCGCTCCGTAGGCTAGCCGAATGCCCGCCGGCGCGGTTAACCGCCCGGCCAATAACCGGACGGTAAAAAATCTTTCCTCGGCGAACCGGTTTTCTCTTGGGTGATTTACTCTTATGATAGGTTTTGCCTTGCTTAAGGACGCCTCATGATCTGGCTAATACTGGCGACATTGGTTGTCGTTTTTCTTATCGGTTTTCGCATAGTGAATTCGGATTCTCGCCGCGCGTCGCAGGCGCTGACCAAACGGCTCAATATCGAGCCGGTATATGTGGAATCCATGATTAGCCAAATGGGGAAAACCGCTGGCGGCGAATTCGTCAGCTATCTGTTGCATAACAGCGAATCACATTTCGGCAACGCGGCGGGCGTGCTGCTGATCTATCAAACCTGTATTGTCGATGAATCCGAAGAGAGCCTGGTATTCTGGCATTCGGTGTTGCAAAAAGCCCATTTACCCACCGAACTCACCCACAAGCATGTCCGTTTGGCGCTGTCGTTTTTGCGTGAGCTGGAGCCGGAAGCCGATGATCTCACCGCTTATCGGCAACGCTATAACGCGCGTTTTACCGATATCTCCGGCCAGGGCGGCGCCGCCAACGGCAATGTATATTATCTGGACGGATTTGGTTTGTAAGCCAGCCGTGGTCCGCCCGCGGCGGCATCGCGATCTACAACCAGGCCATCGCCGCATTCCGCGCCAGCGGGCTAATGCCTACGCCCATCATTGAGTAGGGATGCAGTTTTTATATTTTAGCCATGGCGATGGTGATTGTTGTAAGTGATTTTGTTAAGCGTTTAGATTTCTTTTCAGGTTTACTAATGAAGTCGTTATATCGTTCTACTTCACCCGTGGCCCGGCCCGAAAAAAGGGTGTTTAAATCCTGTAATTCAGCCAGGCGCAGTATTAGATCGGCATAGCGATAATTACCAGGGGATCGCGCCCTGCTCGTTTTGGAAGGCGCCCGCAACATCGGGTTGTTCAAGCAGGGCCAGCCGCACCGCAAAAGCCGCCGCCTCAGCGGGCATTCTATCGCCCCGGTTTCCGCTGAGTCCGGTGTTTACCAGGCCCGGGCAGGCGGATACTGCGGTAATCTTGGTATCGCGCAGCTCGGCATTGAGCTGGATGGTCAGCATATTCAACGCGGCCTTTGACGCGTTGTAGCCGATAAGCTTTACGTCGTAGAACGGCCAGTCCGGATCGTTATTGAGCGCCAGCGAGCCCAAGCTGCTGGATATATTGACGATACGTCCGGTTTCGGCCTTGCGCAGCAGCGCAAGCATTGATTGCGTTACGGCCAGCGCGCCGATGAAATTTGTTTCGAGTTCACGCCGCACGGCATCCAGGGAGGCAACGCTGGGTACGCCGTCGGTGTAGTCGGCAATGCCGGCATTGTTCACCAGAATATCGAGACGTCCATACTCGGCATCAATCTTGGCGGCGGCGGCCGCGATAATCTCCGCGTCGCAGGCGTCGAGTTGAATGAATGACGCCTTGAGACCCTGGGATACCAGATCGCTGACCGCGGATTCGCCACGGCCTTTGTCGCGGGCGCCCAGCAGTACGGTGACGCCGGTTTGGGCGAGCTGTCGGGCGATTTCGTAGCCAATTCCTTTGTTGGCGCCCGTCACGAGCGCAATGCGATCATTGATACTTGCCATGTTAAGTTCCTTGAAAATTCCAAACATTTCGATAACATCTAGTATACGAAGGATTCTTCAGGTTTTGAATTCGCATATGATTTCTGCACAGAAACTCGCGCTGAATGCCCGGAAAACGCCGCGGCAGGCACGGTCGGCGACCACCGTGGAGGCAATTTTCGAAGCGGCGATTCAGGTTTTGCTCGCCGAGGGTCCGGCCCGCTTGACCACTACCCGCGTGGCCGAAAGAGCGGGGGTGTCCGTCGGCTCGCTCTACCAGTATTTTCCCAATAAGCAGGCGTTGTTTTATGCGCTGAACGAGAGATACCTGAATATGCTGGCGGAGCGGGTGGAAGCGGCCTGCCGCGCCCATCACGGAAAACCCTATGCGCAGATGACCGACGCGCTGGTGAGCACCTATATCCAAGTCAAGATCGAGCGTCGCGATGTGACGAGCGCGCTCTATCGTGCCGCGGCCGAGGTCAATGTAGCCGAGATTGTCGAAGCCATGTCGCGGCGCGTCGAAGCGGCGAGCGAGGCCATGTTCGCCAGCGCCTCGGACGCTAAATTCAACGATCTCGCCGCGGTGAACCTGACGCTGTCGAACGTCCTTTGCGGAACCCTGTGCAACGTATTCACCAGGAATATGCCGGAAATCATTGTTGACGGCAGCCTCCAATCACAACTGACGTTGATGTTCTGCGCGTATCTGAAAGCGGCGAAAAGAGTATCTTAAGGTTAGCTTTCAGCCATATGGCTTACCGAAAACTGCCTCGCCGCTATCAGGACGGGCATGAGCCGCCGACCGGCATCGGTGAGCCGATATTCGACGTGCGGCGGCTGCTCGCCGAAATCTTTCCTTTCCACCAGGCGGTCGCCCTCCAGCTCGCGCAGGTGTTGCGTAAGCATCTTCTGTGAAATGCCCTGCATATCCCGTTTCAATTGCGAGGTGCGCATCGATGATTCCACAAACAGGCGGAACAAGATCGGCAGCTTCCAGCGTCCGCCGATCATCCGCAGCACCCTGGCGACATGCGCGACGGCGCCGTCCGGGCCAAGGCAAATTGCCCGCTCCTCTTGTTCCATAGGCACTTTTAAGTGCGTACTTGTCTCGATCATCTTCCTGCCCTTTAATGTCAGTCATAGAGTTTATGATAGGTGCTAAGCAATGGATTTGAAACTGGACGGAAAGATTGCGCTCATTACCGGGAGCAGCAAGGGAATAGGAGAGGCGATAGCCAGGGCACTCGCCCGCGAGAAGGCGATCGTCGTGGTCCACGGACGCGATAAAGGCCAGACGGAGCGGGTCGCTCGCGACATTTGCGCGCAGGGGGGACGCGCGTATGCCGTGGTCGGCGATCTGACCATTGACGAGGACGTACGGCGCCTGGTCGACGCGGCAAGGGCCCTCGCCGGACCCATAGATATCCTGATCAACAATGCCGGCGGTTCAGGCGATGCCGAAGACTGGACGAACACCCGCCCCGCATCTTGGGCGTCCGCTTACGACCGCAACGTGCTGGGCGCCGTGAGGGTCGCAACCCGGCTGCTGCCGGGGATGCGGGCAGCCAAATGGGGGCGGGTGATCAATATTTCGAGCCTTGCCGGGTTGATGCCTCCCGCCGCCAGGCCCGACTACTCCGCCGCCAAGGCTGCGATGAACGCCATGACGGCGTCTATGGCCAAGGCGGTTGCGGCTGATGGCGTTACGGTCAACACGGTATCGCCCGGCACGATACATAGCGCCCGGCTGGATAGCCGGTTCCGCGAGGTCGCCGTCGAGCGCGGATTGGCGGAAAACGCTTCATGGGAACTGATTGAGCGGACCGTACTGCCCCTATTCGCCCAGGTTCCTGTCGGCCGCGTCGGAACCTTGGAAGAGATAGCGGATGCCATCTCGTTCCTCGCCAGTCCGAGAGCGGGATACATAACCGGCGTCAACCTCAGGCTCGACGGCGGGATGCTGCCGGGTATCTAGCGCGTATCCCTATGCTCGGTAAGTATCCCGCATAACCGGGCCGGTTACTTTTAGAGATCTTCCGGCGTAATGAAGATGATACAGAAAAAAATCACTTCCCGGCCGCCATTAACCGCTTTGACAATTTATTCTTCCCAAACCTAGGTGTCGGGGCCATGATTATTCTTTTCATAATCAGTGTTGATTATTTTTACACAGTCTACCGAGTCGTGTATCTCTATGCATAGATAGGGGGCTCCATATTTTTTCCTCAGGGAAAAATTGGCGTAATTGACTAAAGGAAGCAGCCCGGACGTAACGATAAATCCTTTATCCGTTGAAATGTACATGCGATAGCTCATCCAGTGCCTTTTTATTTCAAACTTATTAATAATCAAGTTTCCATGAGTAATTTCTTTCCTTTGAAAATCAATGAATGTAAATGATGCGGCAAGGAAAGCCAGAAAAACGGCAATATATAAAAAGATCGCAATTATTTTTTTATTCATACTATATAATCATTTAATTTCAATGTTAAATAATGCTTGGGCACTCCTGATGTAGCGGGGGGCGCGTCCGGCCGTTGAATATAACGCACCCGGTGCTATAGCCATTTTCCCTGCCGGATCAGGAATCCCCCCGCTAATCTGCTTTAATCGCTTTCTGGCAACGCTGAAAGGAAATTATTGCGATCCTTTTTTATCCATTTCTGTTCGGCCTGCATCACCAGGCTGATTGAAGCAGGTAACACAGTGAGTGTAATCATGGTGGCGATCAATAATCCACCAATGATAGCAAAGGCCATAGGCCCCCAAAATACCTGATGCGAGATGGGAATCATCCCCAGAATAGCCGCGCAGGCTGTCAGCAGTATGGGGCGCGAGCGGTGCTTGGCGGCCGCGATAATAGCATCCTCGCGCTCCATGCCCGACCGGGTATTGTTATCCACTTCGCTGATTAGGATCACGGCGTTGCGAATAATCATGCCCGCCAGGGCAATAATGCCCAGCAACGACACAAACCCCAGCGGTGTCCCCGTGGGCAACATGGCCAATACAATGCCAATCAACCCAAACGGCGCCATTAATAACGCGAGCAACATGCGGGAGATCTGCTTCAACTGAACCATCAGCAGAACCAGCATTGCAATCAACGTTACCGGCAGCACCGCAAAGATTGAACTGTTGCCCTTGTTTGACTCGGCCACCAAGCCATCTTCCCGGATATGGTAGTCGGCAGGCAGCGTTGCGCGTAGCCGCTGCACCTGCGGGGCCAGTTGTTCTGACACAACGGCCGCGCTCATACCGGGTGCCAGATCGGTCTGCACGGTGATGAACGGCAGCCGGTTACGCCTGTAGATTAGCGGATCTTCAATACCCCATACTGGTGTGGCTATCTGGCCTAACGGCACTTTATTCCCCTCCGCCGTGTTGATCATCAAGCCGGAAAGAATCCCGGTCTCCCGCCGTTCCTGGTCGTTGCCACGCAGCACCACGTCAATTAAACGGTTGTTATCGCGTACGGAAGTGATAATGTCGCCTGAATAAACCGTATTCAGCAAGTTAGCCAGGCTCTCTGAAGATACGCCTGCGGCGCGTGCGGCGGTTTGATTGATATTCAAGGTGATCGCCCGCTGCGGCTCGCCGGCGGTCAGGTTAACCTCGCGGGTCGCAGAACTGTCGCCCACGGATGCGGCCAGTTTCCGGGCAATAGCCTGAACCTTTTCATAATCGGGGCCAATGACGCGATACCGGATGGGCCAGCCGACCGGCGGACCAAGCTCCAGGGGCGACACGCGCGTGGTGATATCGCTGAAGTCCTTGGCCAGCACTGTTTCCAACTGATGTTTAAGCCGGTCCCTGGATGCCAGATCCTTAGCCACCACGACCAGTTGGGCGGTGTTCTCGTTATCCGACAACACATCCATCGGCAGGTAAAAACGTACCGCGCCGCCACCGATGTAGCTGGTGAAGCGATCGATAGCCGCATTGCCGCGCAGGGTTTTCTCCAACCGTTCGGTCAGGCGGGCCGTTTCTTCCTGGGAAGCATTTGCGGGTAATGTCAGGCTGACCAGCAATTCAGGGCGATCCGACGCCGGGAAGAATTCACCCTGCATCAATGTCGAGCCAAAGGCGGCCAACACCAATAATCCCATCGCCGTTCCCAGCGTCAGCAACCGGTGACGCAATACCACCCGCAGCAGATTTTGATAGAGGGACATCAGTCTGCCTGATGATTCCTTATGGCGCTGCTGGGGGACACTGAGCAACCAAGTCCCTATCAGCGGCGAGAAAAGTACTGCCACTACCCAGGAACAGAGCAGTGAAATCATCACAACCGCGAACAGCGAAAAACAGTATTCGCCCGCGCTCGACGCGGCGAAGCCCACCGGAATAAAGCCGGCGATCATGACCAATGTCCCGGTCAGCATCGGAAATGCCGTGGTCTCGAATGCATACGTGGCGGCGCGCCAGCGGCTATCGCCCGCCTCTAGCCGCGCCACCATCGCCTCTATGCTTATCATGGCGTCGTCTACCAGCAGGCCCAGCGCAATAATCAGCGCGCCGAGCGAAATGCGCTGCAGCCCTATCCCGAACAGCATCATCCCGGCAAAGGTCATTGCCAGGACCAATGGAATGGCCGCGGCCACCACCAGACCGGCGCGGGTGCCCAGGGAGATAAACGACACGGCCAGCACGATGACGATCGACTCAAGCAGTACCCGGACGAATCCGCTGACGGCCTCCTTCACCATGGCGGACTGATCGGCGACTTTAACCATTTCGACCCCGTGGGGAAGGCGGGCTTGAATCTCAGCCATCCTGTCGTTGATTGCCTGGCCGAATTTGAGCATGTTGCCCGTGGACGCCATCGAGATGGCAAGACCGACGGCTGGCTGGCCGTTCACCCGAAACGCGGGGGTGGGCGGCTCGGCGGCCTGCCGGCTCACCGTCGCAATATCCGTCAGAGGAATATAGCGCCCATCGATATGCAGCGTTATAGCCCGGAAACTCTGCTCCGCATCCAGGGCGCCGCTGACCCGCAGGGCGATATTTTCCTGGCTGCCCCTTAATATACCTGCTGGCGCCACCGCATTTTGCGCTTTCAGGGCATCATTGACCTGCCGCAGATCCAGTCCCATACCGGCAATCTTGCGCGGCGAAAAGGCAATCGCAATCTGCTCTTCCTGCTCGCCCAGCAACGTGATTTTGCCAATATCGGGCAGCGACATCAGTTCGCGACGGATATCGTCCACTTTGTCCCTGAGTTCACGCGGTGAATAACCTTCGGCGGTAAAGCCGTAAATCGTGCCAAATGTATCGTCAAAGTCATCATTGACTGCCGGACCCTGCACTCCTTCCGGCAAATAGGGGGCGATATCCTGCATCTTTTTACGAACTTGGTACCAGATATCCGGCACCCGCGCCGGAGGAGTATCGTCACGCAGGTTGACATAGATAACCGACTGTCCGGCGCGGGTTTGACTTTCTACGTAATCGAGATAAGGTATTTCCTGCAGCTTTTTCTCCAGGGGATCGGTAAGCAGATTCACCGTATCCCGCTCGGTGGCGCCGGTCCAGCGAGCGGAAACAATCGCCGTTTTAATGGTGAAGGCCGGATCTTCATTGCGCTGAAGGTTTTCGTAGCTCATCACGCCGGCCGCCATCAGCAGCAACATCAAGAAGGCTATCAACTGCTGGTTTTTCAGCGCCCAGGCCGAGAGGTTAAAGGCATGCTTCAGTGAATCGTCCTTCATTGTATATCCCCTGCGAGCGTGACTTTCTCTCCCTGACGCAATTTGCTGACCCCGGCGGTGACCACCATGTCGCCCGGACTTACGCCATCGGAGATAAATATTGCGGTACGCGTAAATCGCGCAATGTCCACCGATCGGAGCTGTAACCGCAAAGTGGCACGATCGACGATGAACACGGCCGGTTTTTCTCCCAGGCGGGTCAGCGCGGTGGCAGGCAGAGCCATCGCCAGCTTTCCGGCCTGCTCCATTTCCCCCTGCACGCTCGCCCCTAGCGCCATGGCGTCCGGCGGCGTGTCAAGCGTGAAACGGACACGCCAGGTGCGGGTCTGGGGATCGGCCTGGGGACTGATATCGCGCAGATGCCCCGTGGTGTGCACCGAGGGGTCGGAAAGAAGCGAAAGAGTAAATGGAACACCGGCGTTGCGGGTTATGATCTGGGGATCGGAGAGGTCGAACACCGCATCGAGCCCGCTGCTGACGGCGAGGGTGACCACCGTTTGTCCGGTGCCGAGCACCTGGCCCGGCGAGGCGCTCACGCTGGTGATCACGCCGGGGCGCGGGGCGGTCAGACGCGTCCATGACAAATTATCCTGGGCATTCTTCAAGGCCGCCTCGCTGCTCTGGCGGCGGGATACGGCGGTCTGCCAGTCTGATTGCGCCGTGTCATATTGGACGCGGGCTATGGCGCCTTGCGGCATCAACTGTTTCATCCGCTGCAGGTTAAGCGCGGCCACTCTTTCTGCGGCATGGGCGCTATCCAGATCCGCCCGCGCGCTGCGAAGCTGATTTTGACTGGTGTCGCTCTCCACGGTCGCCATTACCTGACCGGCCTGCACGTGATCGCCGACATCCACCGTACGGCTGAGCAGACGCCCATCCACGCGAAAACCCAGCATGATTTCATCATGGGCGCGGATTTCCCCGGTCCGGATGAAAGGAATGCCGGAGACTGGCGGCGGCGCCACGATAAAACGTACGGGTCGGGGAGCAACGCTCTGCTTTTGCTCCTTGTCGCCACAGCCGGAAAGCAGTAATGCGCTGGACAGCAACAGCAGAACGATGAACAGCCGAAATACCGGTTTCAGTCTCCCGGCGCTCCGGTGGTGATGCCGCGCTTCTTTAGCGCAGCCGGTAAAAGTATCTGTCATGACAATGTTCCTGGACTGAGAAGCCGCTATTCAATCCAAGGTTTGTCCAGATCCTCTTTATATTTCGTCAAGGAACGGTCAAGACGAACAAAATAATCGTCCCGGCTGCTAGTGGGCGGGTAAGTGGATCGCGATCAGCAGCCCCCCATCCGCCGGAAGGGTCGCCAGGATGTTGCCGCCGTGCGCAATACAAATGGCCCTGGCGATGGAAAGCCCCAGCCCGCTGCCGCCGGAATGCCGCGCGCGGGAAGAGTCCGCGCGGGTGAAACGCTCGAACATCGATGGCAGAAAATCTGGTGATACCCCTGGGCCATAATCACGAAAGGTAATATCGTATCCTGCGCCATGCTGGCCTACCTCAATGACCAGCTTCCCGCCTTCCGCCGCATAGCGCAGCGCATTTTCCATCAGGATGGTGAACACTTGGCCAAGGCGCAGGGTATCGGCCATGTAGCGACAAGGCATCTTCGTCGCCACGGTAATCGTCATTCCGCACGCTTCGGCCTGGGGCTTCAGCCAGGCGGCCCGCTCCCTCAGGACCTCCGTCAGGCTCAGCGAACTCTTGCTGAGCGTGAGCTGGCCGGCATCGGCCAGCGATAGCAGATGCAGCTCATCGGTCAGCCGGCTGAGAAGCTGGAGCTGTTTCATCACCATTGCCAGCTGTTGCGGCTCCAATTGAAAGACGCCATCAAGCATTCCCTGCACGCGGCCAATGGCGGCGGTTAGCGGAGAGCGAAGTTCATGCGCCATGGCCACATGCGAGGCGTGCAGCTCCCGTTCATAACGCTCCAACTGCTGTGTCATGGTATTGAAATCATCAGTGAACCGGACCAATTCTGCCGGCGCGTTTTTTACCCGTGCGGCGCGGATGCTGAACTCACCGCGCGACACCGCCCGCGCGGAGGTCGCCAGATTAAAGAACTGTGCCGAAAGCGGACGGGCGGCACTTAGTCCCAGCACGACGATAAAGGGAATGATTACCAGGATCAGTACGCCAACCATAATCCAGTCGGCGGGCGCGATCGAAGGGACCGAGTAATCGATACCCCAGCGTTCATCCATAATCTGATGAAACAGGGCGGGGTCAAGCGCCGGATGATCGCGCAGCGGTAAAAATTCATCCCGCACCACCTGGGGCATGTGAAAGATGATCCAAAGATTCTGGATGGTATAACGCAGCCACATGCACAGGGCGATGGCAATGACGGAGCCAATCGCCAGCGTCAGAATACGGACGCAAATCCAGCGCCACAGGGACTGATTTTGTGATTCGCTCATGGTTGCCTGAACCTATAGCCCACGCCGCGAACGTTAAGCAGGATATTATTGATGCCCGCCGATTCCAGTTTCTTGCGCAAATTATAAATGTGCGTATCCACCACGCGCTCCAGAGCCTCGCTTTCAGGCAGGCAGAGCTCCAGTAAATGCTGGCGGGTGAGTGGCCGCACCGGCGTGCGCATGAGCGTGATTAGCAGGGCAAACTCGGTAGGCGTCAGCTCGGGATTTGACTGGCAGCCCGCTTTATCCGTCACCGTGACGGTCAGCGACTCTTCGTCTACATAAAGTCCCTCCCAGCGCAGCTGTTTTTCGCGCGAGCCATGGGACTCGATGCGTCTTAATACCGCCTGCACCCGCGCGACTACTTCGCCGGGATTATAGGGCTTCACGACATAGTCGTCGGCCCCGTAGCGCAGGGCGCCGATTTTATCGTGGAGATCGCCCATCGCCGTCACCATAATCACCGGTATATCGCCGGCGCGCCGGATGGCGGCCAGGACTTCCCGACCGTTCATCCCGGGCAGCATCACGTCAAGCAGGATAAGATCGGGCTTCAGGCGTTTGACCATATCCAGGCCTTTGAGTCCGTCACCGGCGATGGCGACCTCGTAATTTTCACGCCGAAGATACGCTTCCAGCACATCGGCCGCATCGGCATCATCTTCTATCACCAGTATTCGTTTTGTTTGCATTTGGGCAACCTTGACAGTTTCTCCATAAAACCCTGACAGTTTATTGACACTGCCTCTTCATAATACTGCTTCGCTACTGGGCCGTGAACGTTTCACCTGGCCCAGGAATAATACAGTGATGAGGTTGACGATGATAACCAGAAAATTGATATTGCACATGGTTTGTATTGCCGTTTCCGTTACGGCGGCGGAGGCGCTCGCCGATAACGGCGATACGACGCAGCAGAGCCTCACTGTCGGCCTGGGGGGCCAGAACGCCCCGGCCTACAGCGGATCGGACAAACGGCATACGCAAATGGTCCCGGTCGTTCAGGCCCGCGACGGCGCATTTTTCTTCGACTCGCTGAAAGGGGTGGGATACAACCTGCAGAGTGACAGCGGTCTTTATCTTGAGCATTCGCTCGGGTATGGACTGGGACGCTCGGACCGTGATTCCGATTGGCGTGACGGCTCCGACAAACTTAAAGGCATGGGCAACATTGACGCCACCGCCAATACGTCCGTAACGGTCGGGTGGATGGCCACGCAGTGGATGTCGTTTGAAGGCATGGCGACGTTGCCGCTCAGCGACGGACAGGGCGTGCGCTACCGTACATCGGTTACGTTCATTCCCGTGCAGGATGACGACGACTCGCTCGCATTGCAGGTATCCGCGCTGTTTGGCGACGCGCGCTATATGAACACTTTTTATGGCGTAAATGAGAAACAAAGTACAAGGTCCGGCTATGCGCGTTACCGGGCCGCCGGCGGTTTTTACGGCGTGGACAGCAATCTAATCTGGAGCCATCAGTTTACCCGGCATTGGGGTTCTGCCCTCAGCGCAGGTTATACCTGGCTCGGCGATCATGCGGCCGACAGTCCGATTGTGTTCCGGCGCAATCAGACGACGGCGGCCGCGGCGGTCACTTATACCTTTTAATTATAGGGGGAGGAAGCAGGCTCGGTTTTCCAGGATTACAGGCCAATCTGTTTTCTCCCGCTTCAACATACCGGGGGCTATCGCCCACTCCCATTCAAATACTCCCTATACCAAGGAAAAGAATATGATCAAAGCCGACATCGTCAACGGCTTGTTGAACTGGCTGGAAGACCATCTTGACCTGCCGCTGTTGCTCGAAGACGTTGCTGCTAAATCAGGTTATTCGAAATGGTATTTGCAGCGAATGTTTCGGGATGTGACCGGCCAAAAACTGGGCGCCTATATCCGGGCGCGTAGGTTATCCAGGGCGGCCTTGGCGTTGCGTGCCAGCAGCCATTCCATTCTGGATATCGCCCTGCTATATCATTTTGACTCACAGCAAACCTTTACCCGCACTTTTAAAAAACAGTTTGGTCTTACGCCGGCCGTATATCGTCATGCCGCCTGTTGGTCGGCAAAAGGTCTTTGTCCGCCCATTCGGCTGGGAGAAACCCAATTGCCGCAGCCCAAGTTTATTAATATTCCCGACATGCCATTGATGGGCGTAACCCGGATTTATCATAGTTCGTTCGAGCGGATAGAACGGCTCTTCCATTCCGACCTGCGTGCCCATTTTTGGCGCCAGTATTTGGACGGAGCCAATATTATTCCCCCGGTCCTTTATGGGTTACATCGCCTGGAGCCCGGTAACACAATCGATAACGACCGGGATATTATCCTGAATTATACCATCGCCATACAGCTCGGGACATTTTCACAATCCATGCCCATGGCGCGGCCAGTAATGCTCGAAGGCGGAGATTACGCGCAATTTAATTACGAGGGACATGTTGAAGAGTTCCAGAATTTTATTCAGTTAATCTATGACACAATGGTGCCATTATTAGGCTTGACCCGTCGCCAGGGCCTGGATATCGAAAGGTTTCATCCGCGAAATGATGAAGAATTGTTTTCCAGCGACTTTCTGCGCTGCGATTATCTTATTCCTATTGTTAAGCGTCCTGCAGTAAATTTGTCCAGGATAGCGGGGGGTAATCCCCCCGTACAGGCATAGCGCTGGCTCAAAGGGCGAAAGATAGCGCCTGCCCCCGCCATCCGGTCGTGCGCAGGAATTGTTCCCAAGTCAAACTGTCCGGGTTTATCCGACGGCTCCACAACAGATCGCGGTCTTTACGGAAATAACCGTACTCTACCGCATACTCGGCCATGCCTATAACCTCATCCGTCAATGCCCCCATGCTGGAAAATGAAGGGAAGTGGTGAAGTAATTCCTCACGGGTAAACGCCGGGCTGTAAACGGCTTTTTTTCCCGTAACGCGGCTAAATGTTTCCACCAGTTCTTTGGGGGAAACGATATCCCCGATAACGGGCAAGGATTGGCCGGCGTACTTATCCTTATTATCAAAAATTTCCAAAACCGCCGGGCCGGTCGCGGTCAGCGGATCGACAAAAGGTGCGCGAAAATCTTCTGGTAAATAGATAGGAAAGACTAAGGCGTCTCCTTCCAGACGTGGCTGGTAATACTCAAGCAGATTGGTATAAAAAAACGCCATGTAGATAAATGAGCTGGTGACTGGCAGCGTGCGAATGTAGTCTTCAACCCTACCTTTATCGGTAAAGTGTGGAACCCATTTCTTACCTCCGGTAATTCTGTCTACGTTTTCCAGACTAGTGAAAACCAGATGTTCCACCCCGGCTTCGACGGCGGCATCAGCGATTTGTTTGCCTAATGCTGTTTCGTGCGTTTCCGCATGGCTTGCCTCCGGCGTGATACCCGGCGTTATCAAAAACGTACCATGCGATCCTTTAAAGGCCTGAACGAAGTCCTCTTTATGACCCAATTCGAGCGGTACCGCCATGAGTTCCGCGCCTTGACGCGCCAGGTCTTGCGCCCCGGGGGTATCTACCCGCCGCGTTAAAGCGCGTACGCGGTAGCGCTGACTTTCCAGCAGCGTGCGCACCACGCTGCGCCCTTGTTTACTCAGTGCGCCCACCACGGTAATGAGTGGTCTGCTATTTGATAACATCAGTTGTCTCCCGATCGTCCACGCGGTTTGAACTTGCATTATGGTGACGGGTAAGGGATAAGGGAAATCGATTATTTTATTTTAAGGAATCCATATCATGGATACCACGCGTATGGATCTAAACCTGTTGATCACCCTCGACGCACTGCTTGCGGAACAGAATGTGACGAAGGCGGCGGCGCGACTTAATCTCAGCCAGCCGGCCGTAAGCGCGCAGCTGAACCGGCTGAGGGATGTATTTAATGACCCTTTGCTGGTTCCGGCGCGCCGGGGGATGACGCCGACGGTGAAAGCGCTTGAATTGCTCGTTCCATTGCGCGAGTCTTTGGATCAACTGCGCCGCACGCTGCAATCCCACCAGGATTTTTATCCTGAACATGCCAAATTGACCGTCACCATAGCCTGCACCGACTACATACAGGCCGCCGTCGTCATGCCGCTGGTATTGGCCTTGCGACAGAGATCCCCTGGAGTCCGCGTTGCCGTTCATCATTATAATCCGGGTCAGTTGGAACAGCAGTTGGCCAGCGGCGAAGTTGATATAGCCATAGTCACACCGGGCTCTTATCACACACATCTCAGAACGTCCCATTTATTTTATGAAACCTATGCGCTTATCGGGCGGCGCGATCACCCTTGTCTTAATGACCACCTGACGATGGAAGAGTTTGTCCGGCTAGAGCATGTGATTGTTTCGCCTTCCGGCGGCGGTTTTACGACGCCGATAGATGACGTTCTGGCGGCATTCGGATATCAGCGCCAGGTCGTTATGTCGGCGGCTTCATTCTTATTCGTACCCGAGATCGTCTTAATTAGCGATCTTGTAGCCCTGCTCCCACGGCGATTATTGCAAGGGCAAGCGGATCGACTCTCGGTGGTTGATGTGCCGTGGCTTGCCGAGCGATTTGACGTCAGCCTGGTTTGGCACGAACGCAGCCATGGGCATGCAGGGCATCGCTGGATTCGAGATTTGATTGTCGAATTAAGTACCCGCCAGGATTATTGCGGTAATGTCGAAAGTGATAAGTGATTATAGATAATAATATAAAAAACAAATGGTTAATTATTAATTCAATGCCTGGCGGACGTTTTGGTTTCATTGGTTCTTATGCGACAAGTATGCGCGCTTGCCCTTGTAACCGCGCCGGGGCGGATCGTTTCGACAAATGTCCTGGCAGTCGAATACCTTGCGGATGGCGGCGGTGAAAACAGAAATCACCTGTGCTCGGTTTGCACAGTTTCGATAAGCTCGAATTCTTCTGCGACAAGCTCCATGTTTTCCGAGAAAGTGCCTTCGCGCTCAAAAAATTCCTTATGTTCCTGTCTCCAGTACCGCAGGCTGAGATCGCCTTCACCTTCTTTTCTTGCCAGTTCTTCTGTAACATCGTTGAAACGGATCAGGCGCATGGCGATAGTTCGTATGACACATATAGGGCGTTTTTCGCCGTCAAGGATGATGTTGTAACCGCCTATCGTGGGTGAATCTTCCTCTTTTTCAAAGGCGGCGAGAGAGCCACAGCCCGCAGTCTTCAACCCTCTTACCACCAGGCCTGCCAGTTCAGCTGACATTTGCGGAGAGTCCCCGAACGACCATGCAATGGCCCCAGGATATTTTGCTTTCAGTTGTTCTACCGTGACCATCAATAACCCTTATTATTGCATTTAGCGTAACAAATGGATTAAGAGCCAAATCAGAATCCTGGGTCCGCTTTGGTACCGGTTCTGATAACACAATCCCCTTTAATCGTAATAAATACTAACGCATTCAGACACCGTTTTTTTCAATTGCTTCACTATGTGAAGCGATTTTCACAATGATTTTATGACTATCCTCACGCAACGCCGACGTGCGGTGGCTTCCCGTCCCCGCCAGCATACACTGCTGGTTATTCGAACAATACGGTTGCTCAGGCCGCCAGGCATTCGACGCTTCGAACAGGAGATAAAATGACAAATTCCATCGCTCACCGGACGGCAGCGTACCCCGCTGAGTCAGTAAAAACCAAAAGACAGCGGACGTTTAAAATCATGATGTCGGCGGGCATCGGCCATTTTATCGAGTGGTTCGACTTTGGCCTTTATGGCACGCTCGCGGCCATCATCGGCAGCAACTTCTTTGCCAGTAGTGACCCGACGGTGGCGCTGCTGAAATCTTTCGCCGTGTTCGGTTCCGGTTTTTTGATGCGCCCGCTGGGCGGTTTTTTCTTTGGCTCAATGGGCGACCGGCTGGGACGTCGGAAAGTATTGGTGACAGTGATTGTCATCACGTCCTTTTCCACCTTTGCGATGGGCATCCTTCCCACGTATTCGAACGCCGGGTTGCTCGCGCCCGTGCTGCTGGTATTAATCCGGTTGGTGCAGGGGTTCGCCGCGGGCGGCGAGAGTTCCGGCGTTATCACCTATCTTGCCGAAAGCGCGCAGCCCCATCGTCGGGCCAGCCTGACCTGCTGGAGCGAAAATTTCAGTTTTATGGCGTTTGTCTGCGGTTCCGGACTGGTGCTGGCCCTGACCCACCTGCTGGGCGAGCCGGCGATGAACGACTGGGGCTGGCGCATTCCTTTTCTCTTGGCCGCGCCGCTGGGGCTTGGCGGTCTCTATATGCGCCGCAATATGGAAGACTCCGCCGAATTCCATATGCTGCAAAAAGCCGGGAAATTGGAACATTCCCCGCTGCGTACGACGCTTACCACTTCCACCCGCGCATTGCTGTTTTGCGTGGGCTTTGTCGTGGTCAAGGCGGTGAGCAGCTGGGTATTGCAATCTTTTATGCCCAGCTATCTCTCGACGTATTTGCATTATTCCCATACCGATTCCTATCTGATCACCACATTGGGACTGCTAAGCGTCGCTGTCGTGATGCCGCTGGCGGGTTATCTCTCCGATCGGTGGGGACGCCGACCGCTTATGTTGATCGGGTGCGGCGGTTTTATTTTGCTGACATACCCGGCGATGATGGTGATGCAGCAAGGTTCGGTTGCCGTCTCCGTCGCCGCCATGAGCATGCTCGGCATGCTCGTGGCCCTGTTTAACGGCGGCTGCGGCGCGGCAATGGCGGAGCTTTTCCCTACCGCGCTGCGTTACGGCGGCATCGCCATAGCCTACAACATGACGGTGGCGGTCTTCGGCGGCGTGACGCCGCTTGTCTCGGCGAGCCTTATTTCCGCCACCGGCAACCCTTTGTCGCCTGCTTTTTACGTAATGCTGACCGCGCTTATCTCCTTCGTCGCCGTGTGGCTCGCCAAAGAGACCGCAGGCAAAAAACTTGATTAACCCGCAAAACCGGAGTGGCTATGAAGATCGTCGACGTACAGTGTTTCCCGTTAAAAATCAAACCGAAAGAGATTTATCTCGGCGGAGATCCGGATGAAGGCGCCGGGGATTACTACTATCGTCCCGAATACCGCTGCGTCTATTCGCGCAAAATGGAAACCTGCCTGGTGAAGATAACCTGCGATGATGGCCATGCGGGGTGGGGTGAAGCGCTGGCCCCGGTCGTGCCACAGGTGGCCGCGCAGTTGATAACGCACCTTTTCAAACCGCTCCTGCTGGGAGCCAGTCCGTTTAGCAGCAATGTCCTGAACGCGCAGATGTACAACTCCATGCGCGACCGTGGGCATACCGCCGGCTACCACCTTGATGCGCTGGCGGCGGTGGATATCGCGCTGTGGGATCTCAAAGGGCATATTCTGGGGCTGCCTCTCCACCAGTTGCTGGGAGGCAGCTTTCGCGAGCGTGTTCCCTGCTATGTTTCCGGTCTGCCGCGCCCCACCATTGAAGCCCGTTGCGAGCTGGCCCGGGAATGGCAGGCGAAAAACTTTAATGCCGTAAAACTGGCGCTTGGCTACGGGGTCGCCGAGGATCTGGATAATGTATGCGCCGTCCGGGAGGCGCTCGGTCCGCAGGCAACCATTTTTATTGACGCGCACTGGAACTACAGCGTTCACGAGGCGGCAAGGCTGGCGGAAGGACTCAAGGCCTGTGACGTCCGTTTTCTTGAAGCGCCACTGCTGCCGGAGGACGTCGCGGGCCATCGGGAGTTGCGCCAGAAAAGCGTGGTGCCGGTGGCGCTTGGCGAAACGGAACGTACCCGCTATCAGTTCCGTCCCTATATCGAGCAGCGCGCCGTCGACATTCTGCAACCGGATGTCGGGCGCACCGGCATTACCGAACTGATGCGCATCGCCTCCCTTGCCGAAACCTGGAACCTGCTGGTGGCGCCGCATCTGAGCGTCGGCCTGGGGCCTTGTATCGCCGCCTCCATCCACGTGGCGGCCGCGCTGCCCAACTTCTTTATGCTTGAGTTCCAGCCGCCGGTGTTTGACGTGGCCAATAGCTTGCTGCGTCAACCGCTGGTTTGCGCGGCCGGCCATTATGCGCTTCCCTCGGCGCCGGGCCTGGGTATTGAAATTAATGAAGAAAGCGTACGTGAAAATTACTGGAGCGACGCATGTTAAAAGGTAATGTTCCTATCCTGGCAACCGCTTTTGATAACCAGGGAGCAGTCGATCTTCCCGCCATCGGTAAACTTGTGCGGTTTTTACTTGAACAGGGTATCGACGGCCTGGCGCTATTTGGTAATGCCTCGGAAGGCTATGCGCTGACTGGTCAAGAAAAAGAAGCGGTTTTCAATAGCGTAAAGGCCCTCACCGGCGATCTGCCGTTGGTCGTAGCCACCGGCGGCGCGGCGGCGCCGGTGGCAATAGAGGAGATTAAACGCGTTGAGCGGTGGGGCGCGAATGTGGCGATGATCAATCCGCCCTCGGTGGTAAAACCCGGGCCGGAAGCGATCTACCGCTTCTACCGCGACATCTGTCGACAGTGCGATATCGAGATTATGATTCAGGACGCGCCGCAGATGACCGGCGTCAACTTTCCGGTTCCTATACTGGTACGGTTGTGTGAGGATTTCCCGCAAATTCGCTACATCAAAGTAGAGCAGCCGCCCACCACGCTGAAAATCAGCCAGCTTAAAGCTGCGCTGGGGGACAGGGTCGGGCTTTTCGGCGGACTCAATGCCGGTTTTTTATATGAGGAACTCGCGCGGGGCGTGGTCGGCACCATGCCCGCCTGTGAATTTCCCGACGTGATAAATGCTATTTTGCAGGCCTGGGAACATGACAAGGAGGCGGCGCGAGCGCTGTTTTACCGCTATTTACCCTTCCTGCGCTACGGCGTTCAACCAGGATTGGGCGTAGCGGTTCATAAAGAGATATTGCACCGTTCCGGGTTATTTGCCACCGCTGGCGTGCGCGAACCGGCAAAAGGGCTCGATGAGACGACGCGCCTGGAGCTTCAGGAGATAACCGACCATCTGCCGCTGGCGATTTTGGAACGGGCGCAATGAACTACATCTCCGTCGATTGGGGAACCAGTAATTTTCGCGCCATGCGCGTCAAACAGGGCAGGGTGGTCCGCACCGTGCAATCTGAAAAAGGCGTCGCCCGCTGTCCGCGCGAGCAGCTTGGCGCGGTGCTGCGCGAGGAGTTAATGCGGCTGGGCGATGACTATAACGAGCAATTGCCGGTGATCCTGTGCGGCATGATTGGCAGCAATATCGGCATAGTCGATGCCGGTTATCTCACGCTTCCGGTCAGCTTTCACGATCTGGTAGCCCGTGGAATACCGCTTGAAAATGTCCTGCCCAATCCCGTTACCGTGCGCCCGGGCATCTGCAGCCGGGAGGAGCACGAAATCTGCCGCGGCGAAGAGATGCAATTGGCGGGCGCCTTAACGATCGGCGAAGCGCGGGTATTTGCCGCCGTGGGCACCCACAGCAATCCCGTGCCATACCGTTTTGCGCGGTGGGCGGCATTGATGGGAATAATATGGCGGACTATCTGCATTATTACGATAGCGTGGGTATCGGATCGGCGCTTTACCGGCCCGGCCAGCCGCCATTCCTTACCCGCCGGCGCGCTGTGGCGCTGATGGGATGATATTCGGTCTTCCCCGCACCGAAACCTCAAACCGGCGGCGCTTAGCCGCCGCTGATTTTCTGCGCCGCCGAAACCAGGAATTTTTTCAGCGTTTCCAGTTCCAGCCGTTCGCCGCTCAGGTTTGACAGCGCTATCGCCGCCCGCATTCCCGGAATGGTGCAGGCCATACGGTACTCCTCCGGCGGATAGCGCTTCACAAGCACCTGATGGCGCCGGGCGCTGTCGATATCTTCTTTTATCAGATGGAAGTCATGTATGCCAATCAGGCTGACTATCTCTTCATCGCTGCGTCCGGCAAGAAGTTTAATGCCGATAATCGAATCGGTAACCGGGAACGAATCATAGTTCCCTATCGCCCGGGCCACGCTTTTTCCCTGCCGGGTATGGATCAGATAGACTACATCCCTCCCGCTTAGCACGCCGATCACAATGGAAACCGGCTTGTTGCCCACTTCCTCAAGTATCTCGAGCACGGCTTTGTAAAAGGTGGAATTATGAATGGCGTGGGCTGAAAAACGGTGTACTCCAAGGCCGAGTGAGTACTTCCGCTTTTCATTGCGATGTACCATCTCCAGCGCCAGAAGCGTTTGCATAATGCGGGTGACTTTTGCCGAATCCAGCGATAATTGGCGGCCAATCTCACGGATACCCGTGGGTTCACTCACGGTGGCCAGCAGGTTCATGCAGCGAAACGCATCATATACCGAATGTAGTAGCATTTGACTCCCCGTCCGGGTACACCCATGTGGTTCAGGAATACGATGAGCAACGGCACCCGTATCGGGTTCAGCCCCTCCATCGTGCGGATTTTTCGCTTTAAAGGGTTTGATGAATATAACGTCCAGCCGGCTTTGTGTTTGAAGACGGGATGGTTAGTATGGGGCATGAGAGTTAGCTATCATAATGCGCGCAACTATCGCGCTACAAGAGGGGCGGAACAATGCTGCTGTATCAATTTCGGATGGGCACCAACCCGCGGCGCGTCATCATCTATCTCGCGGAGAAAGGGATCGCCATCCCACGCTACGAACTCGATTACGCGAACGGCGAACATCGCTCCGTGCGTTACCTGAGCATCAATCCTTCGGGCCGGGCCCCGACCCTGGTGACCGATGCCGGCATGGCAATTACCGATTCGGCCGCAATCATCGAGTACCTGGAGGAATGCCATCCGGACCGGCCGATGATAGGCTCCGACCCTCTCGCACGGGCACGCGTGCGCTCGCTTGAACGGCTTGGCAGCGATCTGGTCGCTCGCGGCCAGTTGTGGCTCTGGAACCAGACCGGCGCATTTCCGGCCAAGGAGCCGGCTCCGTCGAAGGGGACGGCAGATCGTATCTCTGGCTATGTGTCGGAACTTCTCGATATCCTGGAGACGGAGATTGGCGAGAACGAGTTCCTGGCCGGTGATGGGCCGACGATTGCCGACTTCACCGTCTTCCCGATTTTTCAAACGGCGCGCGAAAGGTTCAACCTTCCCTTCGCCGAGGATCATCTGCGCCTGGACGCTTGGTACAAGCGCTTCCGTTTACGTCCGAGTGCGGACTACTAGGGCAGCTGACGAAAGCCGGTTTACCGCATCGGAATGGTGAACGATCCGTTCGGGTACTGGCTACACATGAACTCCACGAAGGCCCGGACCTTGGGGCTCTGCAAGCGCCGGGTCGTGTGCAGGACCCAAAGCTCGACTTCGCCGCCGGCCATGCCCCATGACACCAGTTCGCCTTTTTCCAGCAGACTTCCGATGAGGGACTTCGGCAGCATCGCCGCCCCCGCGCCGGCGGCGGCGGCATCCCGGACCGTCAGGAGCGAGGACAACCGTAACACGGGCTGCGGTTCAATGGCGAGCTGGCCATCGCGGACGGACCAGATCTCTCCGTCGCGATAGGTGGGCATGACGACGGCCGGAACCCGGAACGGCTGGTCGCGGCGCCCCTTCGGCATCTGAACGGATGGGGCGGCGGCCAGAACCAGCCGGTCCCTGGCGAAGCACCTGCCCACCAGTACGCTGTCCTTGTGCGGATTGATGCGGATGGCGACATCGAAATGCTCGTCGACGAGATTGGCGAGACGATCCTCGGCCACGGCTTCGATCCGCACCTCGGGATGGATCGCCTGGAATGCGGCGGCCAGCCGCCCCAACGCCACTTGCGAGAACAGCAGGGGCGCGGCGATGCGCAGGCGGCCTCGCGGGGTCGCAAGCCCATCCCGCGCCGCCGCCACCGCTTCGTCAACCTCGCGCATCGGCCCTTCGGTTCGGGCCAGCAGCAATTGGCCGGCTTCGGTCAGTTCCAGGCTGCGGCTGCCTCGCTCAAGGAGCCGGATGCCCAGGGCCTCTTCGAGATCGGCGACGCGGCGCGACAGGGTCGCCTTGGACCGGCCGCTGGCGCGGCTGGCTCTGCCAAAGCCGCCGTGAGCGGCCACCAGTTGGAAGTCCTCTAGGGCATTGAGATCCATTTCGTCTCATATTCGGTACAAGGTGTCTATATTTTAGCGTCTTTGTTTTGAATATGAAACCATCT
Source organism: Sodalis sp. RH21 (assembly GCF_047324175.1). Lineage (NCBI taxonomy): Bacteria > Pseudomonadati > Pseudomonadota > Gammaproteobacteria > Enterobacterales > Bruguierivoracaceae > Sodalis > Sodalis sp. RH21. The sequence continues at coordinate 609,482 of NZ_CP178732.1, forward strand.
ACAGTGTGATCACACGCAAAACAACCCCCTAAGGAATCATCGTCATGACCATTCTCGTAACCGGCGCAACCGGCACCGTCGGCCGCCAAGTCGTCGAACAACTCGTCAAGCGCGGCGCCGGTGTCCGCGCGCTCGTCCGCGATCCCTCGAAGGCCGGCTTCCCGGCTGGTGTCGATGTCGTCCAGGGCGACCTGCTCGACGTCGACGCGCTGCGCGGCGCCTTCTCCGGCGTTTCGACGCTGTTCCTGCTCAACGCGGTGGCGGCCGACGAATACACCCAGGCGTTGATCTCGCTCAACGTCGCCCGCGAGGCCGGCATCGAACGAATCGTCTATCTGTCGGTGATCCACAGCGACCGCTACGTGAACGTGCCGCACTTCGCGGGCAAGTACGGCGTCGAGCGCATGATCGGGCAGATGGGCCTCAACGCCACGATCCTGCGTCCTGCCTATTTCATCGACAACGATCTTACGATCAAGGACGTGGTGACCGGCTACGGCATCTATCCGATGCCGATCGGCGGCAAGGGCCTGGCGATGGTCGATACGCGCGACGTGGGCGAGGTCGCGGCCATCGAACTCCTGCGCCGCGAGCAGTCGGCGGTGCCGCTTCCACTTGAGCGCATCAACCTGGTCGGCCCCGATACGCTGACCGGCCCGCAGGTCGCCGCGATCTGGACCGACGTGCTGGGCCGCCCGATCGCCTATCCGGGCGAGGACACCGCCGCATTCGAGCAGAACCTGCGGCAGTACATGCCGAGTTGGATGGCCTTCGACATGCGCTTAATGAGCGAGCGTTTCCTCACCGAGGGAATGGTCCCCGACGCCGGCGACGTCGAGCGGCTGACCGCGCTCCTGGGCCGCCCCCTACACTCCTACCGCGAATTCGCCACCCGGATCGCGGCCTTTTGAGAGGCGCCCCGCCTCCCGAGGAAGCCAGCATGCAAAACCGTGAAACCGACAACATCAAACCTGCCCGGCCGAAGATACTGCTGCTTGGAGCGACCGGAGGTACCGGCCGGCTCATCGCCAGCCAGGCAATGGCGCGAGGATGCGACGTCACCGTACTTGTGCGATCGGCCGGGAAGGCGCGCGATCTCAAGGGGGCTGAACTCATCGTCGGAGACGCCCGCGACGAGCAGGTTTTGCGCCAGGCGCTCAAAGGCCGGGATGCCGCCATCAGCGCATTGGGCACGCCGGCCAGCCCGTTTCGCGAGGTGACCCTTCTCTCCGCTGCGACGCGCGCGCTGGTGAATGCGATGAGGGCAGAACAGGTATCGCGCCTGGTCTGCATCACGGGAATCGGCGCCGGCGACAGTGCCGGGCACGGCGGATTTTTTTTCGATAAGCTGATTTTTCCGCTTCTTCTGCGCAAGGTATATGCCGACAAGGACCGGCAGGAAACCATCGTCCGTGGCAGCGGGCTCGACTGGGTGCTCGTCCGTCCTTCGGTCCTCAATAACGAACCCGGCCACCGCACGATCCGGGTACTCAAGGATCTCTGCGGATTCCACGGCGGCACCATATCGCGAGCAGACGTCGCGAAGTTTGTCGTGGACCAAGTGGGAGACGGGAGTTGGGTGCATCGATCGCCATCGATCACATGGTGAAGCCTTCAGCGCTTCGCGCGAGGCTTATGGGCGGGTTTGAACGCGGGGCGCCTGATAATGGAAATAAGGCACCTCCGCTACTTTATAGCCGTGGCCGAAGAACCATTACTTTGCCCGTGCGGCGGAGAAGCTGCACATCCTGCAGTCGCCGCTATCGCGCGCCATCAAAGAACTGGAGTAAGGGCTGGGCGAGGTGCCTGTTCGCTTACAGTGATGCGGAAAATTTTGCAGGGCCTGCGAGGACTGCTGCCGCGAACCGGCAAAGGGCGCCGGTGATTCAGCAAAAATTCTACGGGAGTATAACGAGTTACGGCAGTACCAGTAGCGGACAGCTTGGCCTTTGCCTGTCTGGTTTCTTTAAATCATGGTGCCGGACTCGGCATCAAATCCGCGATTAATGTATTGCTTATAAGTGTTTTAATTTTAATCGCATGGAGCAAGCCTCGATTAAGGCCCCATAGCAATCCGCAGCGGTTTTGTGATTGATAACACAAAGTAAATGCAGTTGATTATCAACCTCTGATTACAGGTACTTCCCATCGTCAACGATATGCAGGCCGCTGACCATTATCACGCTTGGGTTTAATGTCTTTTAAATCTAAAGTTGATGTGTTGGTCTAGACTATTTTGAGATAACGTTTCATGAATTAATGATCTAATCTATGGATTTAATTGGAATTTTTGTGCTATTTTCGAGATGTTGTCATACGGAAGTTGAGATAATTAAACATCATGGCTCAATTTACTCACTTTGAACCCGGGCTTCTGAATCCACGTTTTGACTCCCCTTTGGTTGACGCGCTGACCGAACTGGAGTTGCCCCGGCATCTACGGCTGGAAACCGATGTTCACCCGATCCTGTTTGCGCAGTTGAAAGCTGTTTTCCACATGCTGGAGAGCTTGGGTGCTGCTAGGATCGAAGGAAACCGCACCACGCTCGCTGACATGTTGAAAGCAAGGTTGAAAGAATGCAAAGTTCGACGGATCAGCTCAAAGATCTCAACAATATTGAAGCCGCTATGGCATTCATTGACGAACACCTGGAAAATGGCAATGGCATAAACCTGATGAGAAGTGAGGAAGATAATGAGTATTGAATATATATATTTCATTTCCAGATCATCTCCGGCCATTGGCCGCTCAGCATTAGCCGGTGCCGGAGGGGGGCTGTTCGGTCTTTATAAGGAAAAACGATACATATCTGCTTTGCAAAATACGTTGAAATCAGCCGGGATTGGTTGGATCGTTGAAAGCGACAATACTGAAGCAGATATAGAAAAACTCATGGAGCAAAAGGCTAAATTATTAGTCTGTGCACCAGGATTACGTTTCCAGTTTTATAGCAATGGATTTGATAAAAATAACATAATTCACTTAAGCATGATGGATTATGTGAATAATAATTTTAAACTTGTGATTAAAAGAGTAAAGGAGATATGTAATGAAAAATGAACATGATTGACTTGGCTTTGTTGAATAAATCAGATTATGGTTCAGTGTCTCTACGGCAAGGTTAACCCTCAGGTAATACGCATGCTTAGCGGCATAGCCGCCTGCATCATTTGGTTTAGCGCACGGATCATGGCCATAGCCCATGCAATCTGACCATCATAATCACGCAGCATTATTATTGATAATAAATAGGATTATTTGTAATAGGAGATGATCGGCGCAGCTGTGGAAAGATCAACTTTGATAAAATATTTAAATTAATATACTGTGATTTAATTCATCCGCGGTGAAAATTAATAATTCCGCTAATGGGTTTAAATTTAACCGGAACTTTGGTAATGATACTCGCGGGGTCCAGCCCCGGCAATGGGTTAAATAAATGCATTCCACGATATCCAGCCTACGTTCACCATTTTCAATTTTTGCAATAAAAGACTGGGGACGATCTAACGCCTGCGCCAAAATTTCTTGCGCGATCCCTTTGTCAATGCGGGCCTCACGAAGCCGGTAGCTGTCAACGACGTTGACACACGTATTCGTTTTTACGCTGTAAATTTAAGCCCGGTATCTGGCTTGTCTGGATTCAACATTACTACCTCGACCCGTTGCCATTGACGGCATGACATTGGCCACCGTTCCGGTCGGTTTTTCTGGCCGATTCATATAATGCTTTTTTGTTTTGCCAGCAGGCTTATATCTTCTCCCTGGTGCCGCTGTTCCGGCGTGGCATAATTCCTTGCGGGCCAGTTCCCGTTTCAGCCCTTTGATTTCTTTTTGAGCCTGTTTTTGCGACTGGCGGGTATCGGTTTGCGGCGTCTGGAGAAAATCCTGTTTCCACTGGGCTATTTGTTCAGGATAAAGCCCTTTGCGACGGCAGTATTCACTCAGTTCGGCTTCACTGAGTGCGGCGGCTTCAACGATGACGGCGAAGCGGGCTTCTGTCGACCAAAGGTCTGTGGTGTTGTTGGCGCCGGGCACCGGTTTCCCCCCAGTTTGGCTTGGATTCGCCCATTATAAAGGGGAGCTTCCGATATCCCTTCCTGTTGTGCAAGTGCGGTGACGGTCATGTTGTAAGGAGGAAGTCATTTGGCCAAAACTTCGGTTTTACGTTCCGGTGAATAGCGTTTCATATCAGGCTCCGTTGCCCCCTTTGGGGTTTTCAGTATGGGGTATCAACTACCCTGCCAGAAGGGGGGCGTTTGCAAAGGCAATTATTTTTACTCATGACGCGTATATCTCGGCAATGGGCGGATTTTTGCTCCAGCGTCGAATAGCTTAAAAACACAATGCCCGCGTACCTGGATTAATATTATGGCTTATGCCGAAAATGCCGCTATGCTGACTTAGTATAATATGGTTAGTAAAACCCACTGGGTATCTTGGCCGTTCTTAAAAATTATCGGAGCAGGTTTCGTAAAATGTATTTTCCGAAAGCTATTTTGAAATGGTTAATTAGATTTTAACCAAACAAGGCAAGCTTGGTAATTATCTTTTATGTTTTCAAAGAACTATGCAAATTTTAAATAAAGCAGATAGCTACTATAAAAAATCAAAAACATAATGGCTGTTTTTAAATACAAAAAAACTAAATATCAATACTACGATTTTTTATGACAATTGAAAATAAGGAAATAAATGATGAAAGCTAAGTTGGGAAAGATCGCTGAGGTGAAAGAAGTAATTCACGAAAAAGACGCTTTTTTTTCTGAAAATAGAAGAAACCTTCTAAAGGAAATTACCGGTATAGCGGCAATAGGGGTGTTGGGATCGGCACCCATTCCCGTATCAGCCAGTGAGGCGAATAGTCGCGCCGCCTTGCCCGCCCGTCAGGCAGAAGTTCGTGATTACGATGTGATCATTGCTAATGGCTTAGTTATTTTAGAACAGGGTGAAGTGCTTACTGACGTCGCCATTAAAAACGGCAAAATTGCCGCAATAGGCTCGGCATTAAGGGGGGCTGAACGCGTGATTGATGCAGCGGGTCTGGTGGTAAGCCCTGGAATGGTGGATGCGCACGTTCATATAAATGAACCGGGGGGCGGCATTCGCAACGACTGGGAAGGGTATGTCACCGGAACCAGGGCATGCGCCAAAGGAGGTGTCACCACTATAATAGAAATGCCATTGAATCAATTGCCTGCCACAGTCGATAAAAAAACGTTGGAAATTAAATATGCTGCTGGAGAAGGGAAATTAGTCATTGATGTAGCGTCTCATGGTGGCTTAGTTCCATATAATTTAGAAAATAATGGAATCCAAGAGCAGAGCGACTGTGGGGTTGTCGGATACAAATGCTTTATGGCAACTTGCGGAGATCCTTCCATTAAAGGTGATTTTCTGAACGTTGATGATTATTCCCTTTATGAAGGCATGCGACAAATAGCCAAAACAGGCAAGATTTTGATGATTCATGCTGAGAACGCCGCAATTACAGACCGTTTAGAGCAAATTGCTAATAAAAAAGGCTACGTATCGTTAAAATCCTATGTTGCCACTCATCCGGTTTTCGCAGAAGTTGAAGCCATTCGACGTGCAGTTTTGTTTGCGAAGATGACCGGCTGTCCAATTAATTTTTGCCATGTGTCGAGCCCTGAAGCCGTAGAAGAAGTGATAAAAGCGCGCGGGGAAGGGGTTAACATTACCTGTGAAACCTGTAATCAGTATTTGTATTTTGTTACGGATGAGTTAGATGAGATTGGCCCGTTAGCAAAATGCTCACCGCCTATTCGCGACAAAAGGGCACAGGATGGCTTATGGCGGCATGTGCTAGCCGGCAATATAAACTTTATCACTTCCGATCATTCACCTTGCCCGGCAAAACTGAAAAACAAAAACAATGCGTTTGACGCCTGGGGCGGCATTGCAGGAGTACAAAATGACGTTGATATTTTTTTTGATGAAAGCGTACAGAAACGGGGTATGCCATTGACACAATTTGCCAGACTCATCGCAACAAACCCTGCCGACCGCTTTGCTTTGCATACAAAAGGCAGAATTGCTATTGGCAAGGATGCCGACTTTACTTTTATCAAGCCGAACTCGCCCTATACCCTTAGAACTGAGGAATTAGAATACAGGAATAAAATCAGCGCTTATGTTGGTCGGAAAATCGGCGCCCGGATTGTACGGACCATTTTACGGGGTGAAACGGTTTACAGCCTGGAAAATGGCCTAACCGGTTCATTCCCCGGCCGTTATATCAAAGTGTGACCAAACGATGCCCGGATATCAGGGTAAGGCTGCAAACAGGCCTCCGCCAGCGGCGGCGCTGCCGGACCAGAAGGATTGCCATGATGGTGAGCACACTGAAGTTCCAAATCATCTCGATCGGCAGTACGCAGTAACGGAACCGGATCGGAGCTGGTGCGGCGAAGTGACTTATATCTTGACCGGTATTTGATGGCGACTTTGATAAACTCAACTTAATTGCCGGTGACACCGTTCCGGTACAGGGTCAGCGCGATTCGGTTTTACCGGCAGTTTACCGAACCACTATGCTCTACGGCAATGTGACATGACTAATTAAACTTGATTTCCTAAGAGGTTTATATAATAAATATGGTATGCAAAAACTATTAAAAATATAGTTAAAATTAATCATTAACTGTTAGCATTATAAATTAATATGAGATTAATAATGATATTTAACATTCATACTCCTTTAACTTATGTGCTTATCGCGAGTTTTTTTTACATAAGAAAACATGGTTTCAATAATAATATTTTTTATACGTTAATATTTCTTCCCTGGTTATCAAATGTATGTTTTTTGTTATGGGAAAAGGGTGTGGCATTTGATAATATTTCCGAGAAGGAAATCCTAAGTTTTTCTTATTCCTCATTAGTAAGTATGTTTGTCGGAATAATTATTTACTTAACTTATCGGTTAATCAAAAAAAGGAATTAAATTATGAATTGCCCAAATGCAGGACCTGATAATAAGCAATTTGCTATTGCTATAGGGCGCGAAATGGCGGTCGGGGCAGCAGTCGGGGCAAAAACGGGGGGAGTACCCGGTGCATTTGTTGGTGCCGGAATTGCTGGGGTGCAAAATGTCGCATTTGGACTGATGGATCATGGTCCTGTTAATGTTCCTATGCCTCACGTTCCCATGCAGCCTTCTCACCTCGGGCAACGCGGGACTAATCACGGTGCGATTCCACAGTTACCAATGGGACCTTCGTGGACAAGGCATAATTAATTATAAGCCGCCTGGTGAATAAATAATTCCCGGGCGCGTACCCGACTTAGAGACCGATTAGGTTGTCTATATGTCAATTTAATAATTAGGCTAGCAGATCGGTATTCGGTTTTACGGTAGTTTACCGAATGCACCCCCGTCGAAACCGCCACATTCAGTGAAGCCGAACTGAGCGAATACTGCCGTTGCCCGCGTCACTCAGGGAAACAACCCAAGCCATAAGATATGCAACTCAAAAAAATATGCTTTATTTATAATGCTGGCCTGGATAACAATAGCAAATTGGCTGAAATTATTGAGCGTTGTATTGGAGCTGGAATACTTAAAATACTTTTAGTTTTCGGATGTATTAATTTTTTTCATTAATTGAATTATATTGATTATACATCAATAATAAACCATACCAAGCCATGACTAAACGGACCATAGCAATCAGCCGTACTTTTCTGAGTGTTCTTATGTAAAAATATCAGGTGGTTAAACACTAAAGCTTGTTTAAAATTTTTGAGTTAAACCTAAAAACATGCTCCAGTTAATCCCCTAGACTTTGATAGTGAATACGTCGATAATATATGTCCTATATTAAGGTTTTTTTGTTATTTGCTTTATGAAGTTATGTAATTCTAGCAAAAAAATAATTATTATTTTAATTATGATGTTTATCAAAGTACTTCATCGCAACAATTATGTAAAATATGAGTATATATAGATTAAATATTTGAACATCGCAGATTAATAAAAAATTTGATTTTATTGTGGCATTTTTCTATCGAATATATTAAAGGTAAGTCTCTCTATGGAGAGCAAAAAATATGAATTTTGCATTAATTAAAGTTTTGGGTTTTCGCTTAAGTTGTATAATGCTTTGCAAGTACATCTGCAATTCTCTCAAAAAAATAAGGTCCATTAATGATCTTAAATATTTTTTTGAAACGATTACGTGTTGCATTAATGCATAGTGGTTTTTGTTAGAAAAATAATGTGGCATGATCATTTTTTGTGCATTTGATTTATTATTTTTTTAAGGATTAACTATGGGATTCTTGCTCAATGATATTATAGATGAAAACGAGGATAAAAAATAGTCGATGGCTTGTAGTTGCATAAACATTAATTTTCGTCGCTTGAAATACGCCTCTTAAGAATTACTATTAAAGCCTCGGCGGATAACATTCTGGGAGGGTATTTTTAGCTGCGCCTGCAAAATCAGGTGCCGGGATTGACCTCCTGAAATACTTCACTGACGACACGAAGCGCGTTTGCGCTTTTTTTATGTCGTGCGTTCTGCTACATCTCAATGGTGGGCCGGGCGGGGGCGTCGCAAGACTCGCCGGTGTCATATAGAGGAACTGGATATGGTTAAGGAAAACTGAATACCTTGAAAGCAAAAAACCAGCCGTCAGGCTGGTTTCTTTAAATCGTGATTTTTTTAATAAATGGTGCCCGGACTCGGACAAAAACGTCGGGAGCGTTTTTGCACAGCGCTTCAGCGCTGGCCCGCAGGGCGAGCCTCATGGATGAGGCGGGTCATCGAACGCCGGTCGATGGAGAGTCCGTATCCCGGAAAGCAAAAAACCAGCCCTGAGGCTGGTTTCTTAAAATAATGGTGCCCGGACTCGGAATCGAACCAAGGACACGGGGATTTTCAATCCCCTGCTCTACCGACTGAGCTATCCGGGCAACGGGGCGCATTAAACCGTATTGGCCGCACGGCGTCAACGGCTTTATCACCTTTGGCGACTCGGTTGCCGAGATTTCGCTCAGTTGCCGAATTACCGGCAGGGGAGAGATAGATGATTGTCTCATAAACGTTTTTGCGCCAATAAGTTATGTCAGAATATAACAAAGCAAGATTAAATCATTATTAATCATGCAGTTAATAAACATATTTATTTTAAACAGCCGGCCTTTTCTGCTTGAACCCGGCGGGAAAAAATGCAATTATTGCGCAAATTTCACTTTCCACCATTAACAGGTCATTGGGAGCGTCGGTATGATAAATTCCATGCTGCTACGTCACGGCTTCAGGCAGCTTTGTCTGATGACGCCGCGCCATCGACCGAACTTTACCAACCCACGATTTTCGCCCATCCACACCATGCGGTGAGGGTATTTACCGGCTTCCTGTTAAGCAGTCGTAAAAACAGAGATATTTTCTATTTTTACTGATGCTTATCGGCTGCCGTTGATACCGGTTTTCCCGATATTTTGCTTATCCCCCGACCGGGGCGGCAACAACATCTTAAGCGGGACGAGGCTTTTTCTCGCCCATCACGTGCTCTCAGGCACATCACTTATCCTTAACCTTTTGGGATTGGTGCCATGAAATTATTGAAAATAGCAGCCAGTGCGGCGCTTGCCGGACGTATTGCCACCGCGCGCGAAATCGTGTTGATGGACAACACCGATTTTACCGATGTCGCCGCACTGGTGGTTTCCGTGGACGATGCCCGTTCGGGCCTGCTGCGCATTTTGCGTAATACCGGTTTGGAAATACCGGTATTCGTGGCGATTGAACGCCCCGAGCAAGCCTTTGACGTCACTTTACCGCCGCATACCGGCCTGCTGGCCCTGAACGGCCCCGAGAGCCAGATGGCGACGCTGGAAGCCGCCGCCGGCGCTTACCAGGAAAGCCTGCTGCCGCCGTTTTTTGATACGCTGACCAAATATGTCGCCATGGGCAACAGTACCTTCGCCTGTCCCGGCCACCAAGGCGGGCAGTTTTTCCGTAAGCACCCCGCGGGGCGGCAGTTTTACGAATTTTTTGGCGAAAATATGTTCCGGGCGGATATGTGCAATGCCGACGTAAAGTTAGGCGATCTGCTGATCCATGAAGGGTCGGCCAAAGAAGCGCAGAAATTCGCCGCCAAGGTGTTTAACGCCGATAAAACCTATTTTGTGCTTAACGGTACGTCGTCGGCCAACAAAGTGGTGACCAACGCGCTGTTGACCCGCGGCGATTTGGTGTTATTTGACCGTAATAACCATAAATCCGTACATCACGGGGCATTGCTGCAGGCCGGAGCCACGCCGGTTTATCTGGAAACCGCCCGCAACCCGTTTGGCCTGATCGGCGGCATCGACGCCCATTGTTTTGATGATCAATATCTGCGCCGCGAGGTGCAGCGCGTCGCGCCGTGGCGGGCCGACCAGCCCAGGCCGTTCCGTCTGGCGGTGATTCAGCTCGGCACCTATGACGGCACTATTTATAACGCCCGCCAGGTGGTGGATAAAATCGGCCATCTGTGCGACTACATCCTGTTTGATTCCGCCTGGGTCGGCTACGAACAGTTTATTCCCATGATGGAACAGTGCTCGCCGCTGTTGCTCGATCTTAATGAACATGACCCGGGGATCTTTGTCACCCAATCGGTGCATAAACAACAGGCCGGCTTTTCGCAAACCTCGCAAATCCACAAAAAAGACTCCCACATCAAAGGCCAGAAGCGCTTTTGCAACCATAAGCGCTTTAACAACGCTTTTATGCTGCACGCTTCCACCAGTCCGTTTTATCCGCTGTTCGCCGCTCTGGAAATTAACGCCAAGATGCATGAAGGGGCCAGCGGGCGCCGGTTATGGCTGGATTGCGTCACCCTGGGCATCGATACCCGCAAGCAATTGCTGGCCGAGTGCCATATGATCCGGCCGTTTATCCCGGATCGGGTCGGCGGCAAGCGCTGGCAGGATCATGATACCGACGCCATGGCCCACGACGTGCGCTTCTTTAATTTCGTTCCCGGCGAAGCCTGGCACGCCTTTAGCGGTTATACCCGGGATCAATATTTTGTCGATCCCTGCAAGCTGCTGTTGACCACGCCGGGCATCGATCGCAAAAGCGGCAGCTACTCGGCGTTCGGCATTCCGGCGACGATCCTGGCTACCTATTTACGTGAAAATAATATCGTGCCGGAAAAATGCGATCTGAACTCGATCCTGTTTTTGCTTACGCCGGCGGAAGATGCGCCGAAGATGCGGCGGCTGGTGGCGGCGCTGGCGCAGTTCGAGCTTTATATCGAACAGGACGCGCCGCTGTCGGTGGTGCTGCCCAGCATTTACGAAAAATTCACCGCGCGTTACCAGGGCTATACCCTGCGGCGGTTGTGCCAGGAAGTGCATGATTTATACGTTAGCTTCGATGTGAAGCAGTTGCAGCGGGATATGTTTCGCCGCGATGCGCTGCCGCAGGTGGCGATGAACCCGCAAGAGGCCCATATGGCCTTTGTGCGCGGCGACGTGGATTTGGTGCCGCTGAGTAAAGCGGAAGGACTTATCGCCGCGGAGGGCGCGCTGCCTTATCCCCCCGGCGTGTTATGCGTGGTGCCGGGCGAAATCTGGGGCGGAGCGGCGCTGCGCTATTTCCTGGCGCTGGAGGAGGGCCTGAACGTGCTGCCGGGCTTCTCGCCGGAGTTGCAGGGAGTCTATGTGGTGGAAGAAGCGGACGGCATCAAGCGCCTGTATGGCCATATGATCGCCCCCCTGCGGCCGCGGCCGGGCAATTAACGATCAGGCCCGGCGGTGAATCGCGCGCCGGGCCTGGTTATTAGCCCTTTCCCCCCATGCCTCCCCATAAATCAGCCGGACCCGCCGGGAAGCTGGCGCGGGTCCGGTATTCTCCGGGGTCAGCGATAGTTTTTCTGCAGGCTGTTTACCTTATACAGATACCGCCGCGATTCGGCCGAAGGATGTTTGGTGGTCAGCTTCTGGTATACCTCGTCCGGGTCCAGGTCATTGATCATCGAAAACGCGCGGTTCTTATCGCTGGAGAATACCCGCAGCACGCTGCCCGCGCCGCCGTTATAGGCGGTAATCACCGCATAACGCCGGGACGTCGGGTTAACGATGCCGGCCAGGTAGCTGGATTGCAGCAGCGACAGGTACGCGGTGCCCGCATCAATATTATTCTCCGGATCAAACAAATAACTCCGGCTCGGCTGGCCCCATTTGCCTTTCATCTTGAATACGTCGCGTCCGGCGCTGTGCTGCACCACCTGCATCAGGCCCAGGGCGTCGGAATGGCTGACCGCGTACGGGTTGAAACTGGATTCGGTTTGCATAATCGCCAGGATCAGCGACTCGTCCACGCCATATTTCTGGGAGGACTTGCGTACCATCGGCAGATATTTATGGGCGCGTTTATCCAGATGGTTAGCCACCAGCTGGATGGTAATCGACCAAATCTGGTGCAGCCCCGAGGTGCGGCTTTGCAGCCGGGTTTGCAGCAGGTAATCGGCGAAGTGCGCGGCGCGCCACTCCCAGCGGATGGCATCGCCGTTGTTATCCACCACCTGGCCATAGAGGAACGGCTGTTTACTAATCTTGATATCGTTGACGTCGGAATAGAGATCGATAGATCCGGGATTATCGCCCATCAGCAACGTGCTGATGATCGCCTGGCGCAGGTGCGCCGCGGGATCGCCCGCAATGGTTTCAATGGTAATGGTCCCGGCGTCAAAGTTGATGTGGCTACGGGTCTGGTATTGATCGGTATATTTGACGTAATCCTTCGGTCCGGCAATCAGGACTTCGTTCAGCCCCCAGATATTCTCGATATTATTGGCGAACTGCCCCATCAGGATATCAAAGCCGTTGGTATCTTTTACATAAGCCTCATTGTCATCGTTTTTATGGCTGGAACACGAAAACAGCAGTGGCGCTATCACAAGCAAAGCTAAAATTTTCTTCATCTTACATGCCGCGTCAGGACGAGAAATGCATAAGGGGCCCATGCGGCCCCTGAAAAAGTAATCATTTGGCCGGCGGGGTAAACCCTTCGACATGCACGTCATGGCCTTCAAACAGGAACTTAATCATTTCCTGCTCAAGGATCTTGCGGTCGGCGAGATTCATCATGCTGAGTTTTTTTTCATTGATTAGCATGGTTTGTTTGGTCTGCCACTGCGCCCAGGCTTCTTTGGAGATATTGTCGAAAATACGTTTACCCAGTTCACCGGGGTAAAACTGGAAATCCTGGCCTTCGGCCTCTCGGTTCAAAAAGGTGCAAAAAATCGTTCTGCTCATCGTTATTCCTCTTGGTTGGCGGGGTGACCCGCTACCGGTTGCCGGGAAATGCCCAGCGGCGATTTTCCCACTTGCAATAATAAGCGCTCGACCGGCGCGGCCAGTCCCACTGACGGCGGCTGCGCTAAGTTATACCAGAGTCCGGCGCCATCATCCATGCAGCGTTGCGTGCCGCTGACATCAAGGCGCAGCGGCACGATGTCCAGGTGGAAATGGCTGAAGGTGTGGCGAAAAGCGGTCAGCTGTTCACCGTCGCTGATATTCAGACCCTGTTTTTGTAACCAGAGTTCCAGATCCTGGCGCTGCGCAAATTGCGGAAAACAAAATAATCCGCCCCACAGGCCGGTTCCTGGGCGCTGTTCCAGCCAAATCTGCTGCCCGGACTGCATAATCAAAAACCAGGCGGTTTTCTCCGGCAATACCTGGCGCGGTTTTTTGCCGGGGTAGAGCGCCCAGCTATGGGCGGCGTAAGCTTCGCAGCCGCGATTGAGCGGGCATAATTCGCATTTCGGCCGGGAACGGGTGCATACCAGCGCGCCCAGATCCATCATGGCCTGATTGAACTGGCCGACGCCGTGCGCGGGCGTGACCGTTTCGCTCAGGCCCCAGAGGCGCTGCTCGACATCTTTCTTGCCGGGCCAGCCGGCGACGGCGAAATAACGCGCCAGGACGCGCTTCACATTGCCATCAAGGATAGGATAATGCTGGCCAAGCGCCAATGATAATATTGCGCCGGCGGTGGAGCGCCCGATGCCCGGCAGGGCGATGATATCCTCCACCGTGGCGGGAAACTCGCCGCCGTGCCTGGCGGCGATCAGCTGCGCCGCTTTATGCAGGTTGCGCCCGCGGGCGTAGTAGCCCAGCCCGGTCCACAGATGGAGCACTTCATCCTGGGGCGCCGCCGCCAGGGCGGCCACCGTCGGGAACTTGGCCATAAAGCGCTGGAAATAGGGGATCACCGTGGCGACCTGGGTCTGCTGCAGCATGATTTCCGATAGCCAGACCTTATACGGCGTTTTATCCAATTGCCATGGCAGTGTTTTGCGACCGAAGCGCTGGTACCAGTCCAGCACTTGTTGCGCGAACGGTTGCGCTTGTATCATCTGAGGGGTATTACTCTCCGGCAGGTCAGCGGGTCAAAACTTCAGGCTGCGATTCCAGCACAGAGTCGTCATACTGTAAACAGGAACTTTCCGAGGTCGCCCGCTTGCTAATCAACGTTATCTTTGCATAATGCGGCGATTGCCGAACGATTCGCCCCAACCACACTATGATGAGTAATAACGAATGACCAATGAAGTTATCTCCCACGAATTCGACGAGCAGGGACGTCCGCTGCGGCGCATCCGCAGTTTTGTCCGCCGCCAGGGCCGCCTGACCAAGGGCCAGCAGCAGGCGCTGGACACCCTGTGGCCGCAAATGGGCGTGGACTACCAGCCCGTGCCCGCGGACTTCGCCGCGCTGTTCGGGCGCGAGGCGCCGGTCACCCTGGAAATCGGGTTCGGCATGGGGGCTTCGTTGGTGCAGATGGCGGCGGCCCATCCGCAGCATAATTTCCTGGGCATCGAAGTGCATTTGCCGGGGGTCGGCGCCTGTTTGCTCAGCGCCCGAGAAGCCGGCATCGATAATCTGCGGGTGATGTGCCATGACGCGGTGGAAGCGCTGGTGAACATGATCCCTGACGGCAGTTTGGCGCTGGTGCAATTATTTTTCCCCGATCCCTGGCACAAAGCCCGCCACAATAAGCGCCGCATTGTGCAAGGGCCGTTCGCCGAGCTGGTGCGCCAAAAGCTGCGTCCCGGCGGCATTTTCCATATGGCTACCGATTGGCAGCCCTATGCCGAGCATATGCTGGCGGTAATGAGCGGTGCGGCCGGATATCGCAATCTTTCCGCGCAGCAAGATTACGTGCCGCGCCCGGAATTCCGGCCGCTGACCAAGTTTGAACAGCGCGGACAGCGATTGGGCCATGGGGTGTGGGATTTAATGTTCGAAAAAACGGTCTGACTCAATACGCGGTCAAGATACTGCCCGCTTGGGAGTATCGGCGATTAATCTTCAGGAGAGAGTATGTTACGCAAAGCAGTTCTGGGTATCTTGATGTTAACGGCCTGGCAGGCGCAGGCGGATTATCAGTGCCAGGTCAGACCGCAGGACGATATTTTTATTACCGCGCAGCAAGTTCAGGTGGTGGGCGCCAGCGGCAACGTGGCCATCAGCCGTAACGGCGACGTGGTGCGTAACGGCCAGCAGGCGGCCCTCGATGCCCGCCAGCGCCAGCAGGCGGTGGATTATCAGGCGGCGGTGCGCCAGCAGCTCCCCTGGATTGACCAGGGCGCCCAGGCCCATCTGGAAAAAGGGCGCGTGGCGCTGGATAAAGTTATTGTGCAGCAGCTAGGCAGCGACAGTAATGTACGCAACCGGCTGACGACCCTGAACCAGCAGCTCAAGCAGCAGATGAACCGCATTCTGGAACATCGCAGCGAGGGGCTGGCCTTCCATCATCAGGCCATCGAGCAGGTGCAGCAGGACGGCAAGCGTATCGTGCAGCAAAGCATGGGCGGGGTAGTGCAGGACAGCCTGAATGAAATGGGCGTGAAGCAAACCATGAATGCCGCCACCGGCAACAGCCCGCTGCAATCGGTAATGGGTAACCTGGGCAATTTGCAGCAGGCTATCCAGGCGGAGTGGAGCAATCAGGAACAGGAGTTCCAGCAGTTCGGCAACCAGGTCTGCCAGCGGGTGACCCAGCTTGAGCAGCAGCGCAGCGAATTGCTGAAAGCCTTGCCGAAATAAGGCGCGGGGGATGCCGCCGCTTATTCCATAAACAATTCCAGCAGCGGGTTGAGGAATAATTTCCCTTTTTCCGTGACCTGCCACTCGGTCCGGCTTTCGGTGATATAGCCGCCGGCCAGAGCTTGATCCAGCGCCGCGCGCACGGTGCTCTCCTCCAGGCCGGTAAAGGCGGGGTAGTCCGCGCGCGGCGTCGGCTCCAGCAGGCGCAGCCGGTTCATGAAAAATTCAAATGGCAAATCCGCCGCCGCCACCGCGTTACGCTTGTCCAGATATTTCCCCTGCATATATCCCCGCGGATGGCGCACCTTGACCGTACGCAGCACCGTGCCGTCCGCCTGGGTCAATTTGCCGTGGGCGCCGCAACCGATGCCCAGATAGTCGCCGAAGCGCCAATAATTGAGGTTATGCCGGCACTGGAATCCTTCTTGGGCGTATGCCGACGTTTCGTATTGCCGGTAGCCCGCCGCGGCGAGCAGCTCGTTGCCTTGCTGATAGATATCCCACAGCGCATCGTCGTCGGGCAGGACGGGCGGGCGCGAGCCGAACAGCGTATTGGGCTCGATGGTTAACTGGTACCACGACAGATGGGGCGGACGCAGCGCGACGGCCTGGCGCAGGTCGTCCAGCGCCTGTTCCAGCGTTTGGTCGGGCAGGCCGTGCATCAAATCGAGATTAAAGCTGCGCAGTCCCAGGCCGGCGGCCAGACGCGCCGCGCGCGTCGCTTCCTCCGGGCCGTGGATGCGTCCGAGGCGCGCCAGTTTCTCCGGGTTAAAGCTTTGCACGCCGATGGAAATGCGGTTTACGCCCGCGCGCTGATAGCCGAGAAAACGATCGGCTTCCACCGTGCCGGGATTGGCTTCCATGGTGATTTCCGCCGCGGGCGTCACCGGTAGCCGGCTGCGCACTCCGTCAAGCAGTTGTTGCATGGCGCCGGCGCTCAGCAGGCTGGGCGTGCCGCCGCCGATAAAAATGGTGCCGATTTCGCGGCCGCCGGTATAAGCCGCATCGCCATCCAGATCCGCCAGCAGGTGGTTGACGTACTCTTCATGCGGCACCTCGCCCTTTAACGCATGGGAGTTGAAGTCGCAGTAAGGACACTTCTGTACGCACCAGGGGATATGGATATACAGGCTTAGCGGGGGCAAGGCGGCCATGGACAGGTTAACCATGGCGCAGGGCATCCAGCAGCAGCGCCAGGGCCTGGCCGCGGTGGGACAGGCTATGCTTCTCCCCGCGGGTCAGCTCGGCGGCGCTGCGCCCCAGCTCAGGCAGGTAGAATACCGGATCGTAACCGAATCCGCCCGTACCGGCGGGGGCGCGGCTTATGGCGCCGCGCCAGCTGCCGTGGCAAACCAGGGGAATCGGGTCTTGCGCATGGCGCAGGTAAACCAGTACGCAATGGAAACTGGCGCCGCGCGCGGCGTCCGGCACATCCGTTATGGCGGCCAGCAGTTTATCCACATTCTCTCCATCGCTGGCATCTTCGCCGGCATAACGGGCGGAATAAATTCCCGGCGCGCCGCCCAGGCAATCCACCGCCAGGCCGGAATCATCGGCAATGGCCGGCAAACCGGTGATGGCCGCGGCATGGCGGGCTTTAAGGATGGCGTTTTCGATAAACGTCAGGCCGGTCTCCTCGGCGGAGTCCACGCCCAGGGTGGTTTGCGCCACCACGTCCAGGCCGAAGTCCGCCAGTAAGCCGGCGAGTTCGGCCACTTTGCCGGCATTGCCGGTGGCCAGTACTACTTTTTGCATGTCTTCTTTCCGCAATAATCAATGTTGTTGCCGGGGTCATGCCCCGCCGGCAGCATCCGCCAGCAGTGGGCCGATAACCCCGGGAATACGCTGTGGGGCCGCGATCCTGAGCTGTTTATGCCGGCCCAGTTCCCCTTTTTCAATGCTTACCCGGCTTTTCGCCACGCCGAACTGCTTGGCGATAAACCGGATCAAATGTTCATTGGCCTGGCCGTCCACCGGCGGCGCGGTGATCGCGACCTTTATCTCATCGCCGTGCTGGCCGACGATCCGATCGCCGCTGGCTTTCGGCTGGATATAAAGGCGCAGCACCACATCGTCCGCATCCCGCCAGGCACAACTCACAGGCGGTACCAAATGGTGGGAAACAGATCCATGCCCAGGTAATTGAAGACATACAGGATCAGGATCACCACCATCGCCGAGAAATCAATCCCGCCCATGGCCGGTATGATGCGGCGTATGGGGGCCATCAGCGGTTCGCTCAACTGATACAGCACCTGATCCATCGGGCTGCGGCCCTGGCTGATCCAGCTCATCAGCGAGCGGATGATGATCACCCAGAAAATCAGTTGTCCGGCGGCTTTGATCAGCGTCAGCAGGCCCACCAGCAAATAGAGGGGATCAAGGGACACGCCGCCAAGCTGAATCAGCATTTCCAGCGGGAATTTCAGCGTGGCCAGGATAAACGCCAGCAGCAGCGATGCCGTATCGACCGGCCCTATGGACGGAATCACCCGCCGCAGCGGCTTGATGACCGGCTGGGTGATTTTCACGATAAATTGTGAAAACGGGTTATAGAAGTCGCAGCGGGTCCATTGCATCCAGATCCGCAGCAACAGCACCATAATATATAAATCGAACAGCGTTTTGACCAGAAACGTCAGCGTCAACATAAAAGGGTAATGTCCTTGATAAGGTTAAAATGCACCATAGTGGCGAAAACAATAGTGGCGAAAAAAATCAGAATAGCTTTTCCATCTCTTCAGCGCGCTTAACCGCGGCTTGCATGGCATCGGCGACGGTTTGCGTCAGCTGATGCTGGTTGAATACGTCCAGCGCGGCGGCGGTGGTGCCCCCTTTGGAGGTGACATTTTGCCGCAGCGTGGCGAAGGCGGTGCCGGCATTGGCGTCCGCCAGCGCGGCGGCGCCGCTGGCGGCCTGCCGGACCAGCAACCCGGCCGTCGCTTCGTCAAATCCTTGCCTTACCGCCTCTTGCTGCATGGCTTCCATAAACAGGAAGAAATAGGCCGGCGCGCTGCCCGCCGCGGCGATTACGCCGTTAATGCCGCTTTCCTCGCTGACCCAGCAGACCCGGCCCACCGCGCCCATCAGGTCGGCGGTGAACGCGCGATCGGCTTCATTGACCTGCGCCGGCGCGTATAAACCGCTCATGCCTTTACCAACCAGCGACGGCGTATTGGGCATGATGCGCACCAGATTCAGCGGTTCGCCGAGCAGGGCGTAAAACCGGTTTACGGTAACACCCGCCGCAATGGAAAGCACCAGTTTGCCGGAAAAATCCACGGACTGGGCCAACTGCCGGCATACGTCGGCCATCAGCTGCGGTTTAACCGCCAGCACCACCACCTCCGCGCGGCTGGCGCTGGCGGCGTTATCGGCGCTGCTTTGTACGCCGTGCTCGCGGGCCAGGGCATCACGATGATTTTCCGATGGCGCGCATACGGTGATTAAATCGGCCGGATAACCGGTGGCTACCAGGCCGGCGACGATGGCCTGGGCCATATTGCCCGCGCCGATAAATGCAATTTTACGCTGTTGCATGCTAATCCTCATGATGATGGTTATGCTGCCGGCGCGCCGTAGTCCCTGGCGCCAAAAATAGCGGTGCCGATACGCACCATGGTACTGCCCGCCACGATGGCCGCGGGCATATCGTCGGTCATTCCCAGCGACAGCGTGTCGATACCGGGATGCGCCAGGCGCAGCTCGGCGAACAGGGCCGCCATCCGCTGGAATACCGCCAATTGAATCTGATAATCCGCCTGCGGAGCGGGGATGGCCATCAGGCCGCGCAGCCGCAGCCGGGGCAAATCCGCCACCTGCGCCGCCAGCGCAAGCAGCCCGGCCGGTAAAATACCCGATTTGCTCTCTTCCCCGCTGATATTGATTTGAATCAGCACGTTGAGCGGCGCCAGGTCCTGCGGACGCTGATCGTTGAGCCGCCGGGCCAGGGACAGGCGATCCAGGGTATGCATCCAGTCGAAATACTCCGCCACCAGGCGGCTTTTATTCGACTGTAGCGGGCCGATAAAGTGCCAGCCCAGGGGGGGCGTAATGTGCTGGCGCTGAAAATATATAATTTTTTCCACGCCTTCCTGAACATAATTTTCGCCAAATGCTTTTTGCCCGGCGGCAATGGCCTGCTCGATGGCCGTCACAGGTTTGGTTTTACTTACCGCAAGCAGGGCGATTTCCTGCGGATCGCGGCCGCATTGGCGCGCGGTGGAGGAGATAAGTTCCGTTACCTGCTGTAGATTCTGCTCAATAGTGCTCATGGCTTGATGGTTCTCATAGATAGCGCCCATGACTAGTCCAGGACTACTCATGGTTTCAGGAGATCGTATGGATATTGATGAACTGGTGGCCCTTAGTGTAAAGCATAATGCCTCCGATCTGCACCTTTGTCCCGGCCAGATGCCGATCGTGCGTATCGACGGCGGCCTGCGCTGCCTGGAATCGCTGCCGGTGGTGCAGGAAGCGTGCGTAACCGGGTGCCGCGATCGCTGCCTGGACATGCGCGGCCGCGAACTGCTGGCATTGTCCGGGCAGGCGGACTGCGCCCTGGAGCTTGGCGCCGGCCAGCGGGTGCGCGGCCATTTTTTCCGCCAGCGCACCGGGCTGTCCGCCACGTTTCGGCTGATTGCCGGACAGGTGCCGACGCTGGCGGCGCTGGGCGTGCCGGCCGCAATTCCCGGGCTGCTGGCCCAGTCCCAGGGGCTGCTGCTGGTCACCGGCGCCACCGGCAGCGGCAAATCCAGCTCGCTGGCGGCCATGGTGGATTATATTAATCACCAGCGCCAGGTCCATATCGTGACGCTTGAAGATCCCACCGAGTTTATCCATCATCCGCAGCGCTGCCTGATCCAGCAGCGGGAAATCGGCGAACACTGCCCCGACTTTGCTACCGGACTGCGGGCGGCCATGCGTGCGGACCCGGATATCATTCTGCTGGGGGAACTGCGTGACTCAGAAAGCATCCGTCTGGCGCTGGGCGCCGCCGAAACCGGACACCTGGTGCTGGCCACGCTTCATGCCCGCCACGCCGCCCAAGGAGTGGACCGTCTGCTGGACGCGTTTGCGGCCGGGGAGCAGGCGTTTGCCCGCGGCCTGCTGGCCGGCAGCCTGCTGGCGATAATGGCGCAAAAGCTGGTGAGCCGGGAGCAGGGCGGGCGCATGGGGCTATTCGAACTGCTGATCGCCACCCCGGCGGTGCGCAACGTGATTCGCGACGGCAAGACCCACCTATTGCCGGGGTTGTTGCAAACCGGCAAAGGGCAAGGGATGCAAAGTTTTGCTATGGGAGAGCGGCAGGATGGACATAACGGACAGCCTGGCGTGAGAAAATAAAGCAATAATGCGGACCTGTGCTCCAACGCGTTGTATCCGCCAATGGGAGTCCCTATTTCCAATGCTGCCTATCGTTAAATCATCCCCCTTCGTTAAGCCAATGACGGTGAAGCGGCGGTAGGCAGCCGATTTTGTTATTTTTTAGCCAAGGATAATTTGGCGCATATCTTCGTCAAACCGACATCTATAGTCTAAAGTGAAATGATAAAATGGGTGATGAAGCATCGATGGATGCGGGGATACACAATAATAATATGGTTTTTGGGCAAATTTAATTTTAATAATATATCGATCACGAAAAGAGAAAGATTATGGTTTTAGAAAATGCTCGCATTGGTAATTATATTTGTGAGCCGATTTATGAAATTGATGGTAAGTTATTGGCCTTTGAGTTGCTCACGCGTTTTATCGGTATGGATAGAAGCAGTAAGGCATCAGCTTCCTCAGAATTCATCATAAATTTAATGAGCTATGCTATGAAAGAACGCCTGCTTACCCAACAGGTGGAGCTGATATCGGCCCATGCCGAATATTTTCAAGAGCAGGTTGTTTTCTTGTCAATAAATATCGATTCCGATATGGCGGAAATTATCATTGCCAATAATGAACTCCGTGCTCGCCTCCAGTCCTTGCCTTTTATTCGTTTGGAAATAAACGAGAGTTTCCCAAATTTAACCGACGGCCAGCGAAATCCGCTATTACACTTCCTATCACAGCATTTTACCTTATGGCTGGATGATTTTGGCTCAGGCAAGGCACATTTTATCGCCTTAAACGATCGGCTATTCGAGTATGTGAAAATTAACAAAGAATTTTACTGGGAACAGGTTAACAATCCGATTTTCCTGATACTGATTGGTGAAATAGCAAAATTTTGCCAAGGTATTATTGTCGAAGGAGTCGAACGCCAAGAACAGGCGGAAGAATTATACGACACCGGTATCCATGCCATGCAGGGCTACCTTTGGCCGGATGTGGCGCTGGAAAATATCGGCGCCTACCGGCCGAGCGGCGGGAGCTACTGCCGATAGGTTGCCTGGCATGGTGGTTCAATTATGCCAAAGTGCGTGGTCAGATGATGGCAAAGCGGATTTTTTAGTATAAAATTCCCGAAAAGCCGGCAATCGCTAACGGGCCACTCATGAGAAAAATCACCTGGATATTTATCGTCATCGCCATCGGCGTATGGTATTTCACCAAAGATAACCAAAAAAGCGCGCCCCCGGCTAACCCCTCCGCGGTACAGCAAAGCAAAAGCTAACCCGCATCCCGCTGCCGATGCATGGATGGGCATTGCCATTATTCGGTCTTCAAACCAGATAATAATTAATCTGTGAAGTGGCTCACTCAAATCTTGCATTTATTGCCAAGATTGGCATAAAAGTGGCATTAAGCCGAAGGCGTCGGCCCCATGTGCTTTCCTACACTACCCCCCTTGTCAGGTATTCGTTCCGCTGCGTATTTCTCTTTCTCGGTATTCGACTGTCGCGGTGGTATATCCGCTTTTGAAAAGGAATAGATTGATGGGTAGTTCTATTGTAATGGGGATAATATGGCATTTCGTTGGCGCCGCCAGCGCGGCGTGCTTTTATGCCCCGTTAAAAAGAGTCCGACACTGGAGCTGGGAGACTATGTGGTCCCTGGCAGGGTTTTTTTCATGGATTATTTTGCCTTGGTGCGTGAGTTATATCTTATTGCCGGATTTTTGGGCCTATTACGGCTCATTTTCCCTGGCGACGTTGCTACCGGTATTTTTATTCGGCGCCATGTGGGGCATCGGCAATATTAATTATGGCCTGACCATGCGTTATCTCGGCATGTCGATGGGCATCGGTATCGCTATCGGCATTACGCTGATTATCGGTACGCTGATGACGCCGGTATTGCAGGGTAAATTTTCGGTTCTCACCGGCACTCCCGGCGGGCGCATTACCTTGTTAGGGGTGGCGGTAGCGGTGATTGGGGTGGGCATAGTTTCTTATGCCGGGGTGCTGAAAGAGCGTAAACTGGGTATCCGCACCGAAGAATTCAATCTGAAAAAAGGGTTGGTGCTGGCGGCGCTGTGCGGCATATTTTCCGCCGGCATGTCATTTGCCATGGACGCGGCCATTCCCATGCACGAGGCGGCGAAAAATGCCGGCATCAGTCCGCTGTATGTCGCATTGCCCAGCTATGTGGTGATTATGGGCGGCGGCGCGGTGATCAATCTGGCGTACTGTATTATCCGCCTGGCCACCAAGCGCGAACTGTCGATTAAGGCCGATCTGTCGGTGGCCAAATCCTTGCTGATCGCCAACGCGCTGTTTTCCATTCTCGGCGGCGTAATGTGGTACCTGCAATTCTTCTTCTATGCCTGGGGACATGCCAATATTCCTACCGAATACTCCTATATAAGCTGGATGCTGCATATGAGCAGCTACGTACTGTGCGGCGGTATTGTCGGACTGGTATTAAAAGAGTGGAAGGGCGTGGGTAGAAGACCGGTAGGCGTATTGAGCATCGGCGGGCTGGTCATTATCCTGGCGGCCAATATCGTCGGCATCGGCATGGCGTCTTAATCGGATGGCTCTCAAGGATGAGAGCCATTTCGGCGTCACGCACGCACATACCGGGAATGCCCGCATAGCGTCAAAGTAAGAGCATGTTTATTTGCCCGGCAGCGCCAGCGCGTGGCCCGCATTCGCCGGCCTTTTCACGTCGCTGCTTTTCTGGAACCGCTGGCGGTATTCCCGCGGCGCGACGCCAAACGATTGATTAAACACCACGGAAAAGTAATTACTGTCGTCAAAGCCGCACAGCGACGCCACTTCACCAATGGTCTGCTGGCCGTGGCGCAGCAAATCCATGGCTTTGCATAACCTGAGCTGCCGCAGATATTGATTTACGCCCATGCCGGTTTGCTGTTTAAACAAGGCCTTCAGGCCGCGGGCATTTAACTGGTGCCGCCGGCAAAAATCATCCAGCCGGAACGGTTCGGCAATGCTGACGCGCAGGGCCATCAGCAACAAATCCAACTGCTCGGCGTCAGAAGGCAACGGACTGTCGGGCGCGTGGCGAAAACGCATCAGCAACAGCGCCACCTGCAAGAATAACGCCTCGCTCAGCATCACCGACAGCGCGTCGGTCCTCATGCATTCGCGCGCCAGCGCGTCCACCTGCCGGCGCAGCACCGACATGCCCGGCGTGCTCAACCGCCAGTAGCGTTGCGGCTGCGCCGCTTCATTCCCCGGTAGCAATGCCCGCCAGTCGGCGGCCAGCGTCAACTGGTCGCGGCAATAGAGAATATTATCCAGCTCAAGATCGTTGACCGACTCATAGCTGTGCCGGTCGCCGGCGTTGATATAAAACAAATCGCCGCAGGTGATGGCGTAAGGCACGTCATTAAGAATATGCAGCCCGTTGCCGCGCCAGACAATCACCAATTCGTTGAAATCATGGTGGTGGGTAGGGAACGCCGGCTGGGGATGACGGTCGGCAACCGTTATCCCGTTTTTACTTGTCAGGAAATAGTCGGTTGTCGCCAGTTTCAGGCCAGACACCATCACACCCTCCCGGCATAAATATCAGGGAGAAGATAATGGCATGGCGGGGAAATTAAAAATTTGAAATCGGCGGCATTTGTCACATTTCCCGGCAAATGAGCGTTATGACGGGTCGCCGCTGCGCAACATTTTTGGCGAATGGGAAAATTCGCGCCGAAATTGCGTGGAGAAATGGTTACTGTCGCTAAAACCACAGGCATGGGCAATCTCGGTAATGGTTTTGTCGCTTTGCAGCAGGCGTTTGCGGGCTTCCAGCAACCGCAGCCGGTTAAGATAACGCTGGGGCGTCATGCCGGTCCGCTGCTTTAACTGGCGATGCAGGGTGCGCAGCGGCAGTGAAAATTGTTCGGCCAGAACCAGCCAATCGATATCGTTATAAAAATTATGCTGCAACCAGCGTAGCAACTCTTGCAGGCGCTGCTCGCGGGAGCCGTCCTCCCCGCCGTTTTGAAAACATCCGTGGCGCAACATGATCAACAACTGCAAGAATTGTCCTTCGCTGGCCGCGATGCCCTCGGGGGAAGAGTCCGCCGTAAGTTCGCTAAGCGTGTGGATGTACTGCTTGGCCAACTGCATTTCGGCATGGTTGATCTGCCAGTTGACCTGATTGTCCGGCGAGTCCTGGGAGGGGAGAAAACGGCTGATATCCGTCAGGAAACGAAATTTCCCGGGGGCGCGGTACAGGATATTGATCAAATTAAGATCGTCGACGTTTTCAAATAAATGATGATCGTCGGCGCGAATAAAGCAGACCGTACCGCTGCCCAAAACATAAGGCTGATCGTTAAAAACGTGAATGCCCGACCCTTTTTCCACCAGCACGATCTCCCAGAAATCATGATAATGCTCGGGGAAAGCGCTTTGCGGTACACGGGGTTCAATGGCGATGGTGGCGTCTTGGGAACTAAAAAAATCCTCACCATAAAGTCGCGTCATTTTCGTTACCTCACCATTTTACGAAGTTTCATAATAAGACGCGATTGTGAAACTTAACCTTGAATAAATGACCGCCATTGACGGCATTTAGGTTATTTTTTTAAGATTAGCCCGATGATGATCAAATTTGTGGCAGCGATCACAGGCGCGGGGTAGATAATTTATCTCGACGTGAATAATCGGGTCATTTATTGTCAGAGTGATATTTTTGTGATGGGATTCACATTCATCTTTACGATTCTGCCACCGCGATCAAACCGGTGGCATTCACCGGAAGGTGGCGGCATAAATATGTTCTTACACTGCGGTCATAGGATTAATGAGGAATATCCACTATGGCCGTGCGTAATATTGTTGCTGTCGACCTCGGTGCTTCCAGCGGCCGGGTAATGCTGGCCCAATGGCATTCAGCATCACAGAAAATAACCCTTAAAGAAATTCATCGCTTCGCGAATACCTTTATTTCCCTGGACGGGCAGGATTGCTGGGATCTGGATAAACTGGAACAGGAAATTCTCACCGGCCTGATGGCGCTGGATAACGCCGGCACCGTCATCGACAGTATCGGCATCGATACCTGGGGCGTGGATTACGTCTTGTTGGACGCCGCGGGCAAACGGGTCGCCGCCCCGGTTTCTTACCGCGATCACCGTACCGACGGCGTGATGCCCGCGGTGCTGGAGGATTTGGGACGCGAGACGATTTACCAGCGTACCGGTATCCAGTTTTTGCCTTTTAACACCCTATATCAGCTTAAAGCCTGGCGTCAGCAGCAGCCGGCCTGCCTGGAGCGAGTGGCGCATTTAGTCATGATCCCGGATTATTTTTATTTCCGGCTGACCGGCACGCTGAACTGGGAATATACCAACGCCAGCACCACCCAATTACTGAATCTGGCCACTGGGGACTGGGATCAATCCTTGCTGGATTATCTGGACATTCCCCGCCGTTGGCTGGGCGCTCCAACGCCTCCGGGCAATAAACTGGGATATTGGATCAGCCCCAACGGGCAGGCCGCGCCGGTGGTCGCCGTGGCCACCCATGACACCGCGAGCGCGGTGGTGGCCGCGCCGTTGCATACCGACGGCTGCGCCTATCTTAGCTCGGGCACGTGGTCCCTGATGGGTATCGACAGCGAACGGCCGTTTAATGATGCCGCCGCGCTGGCCATGAATATTACCAATGAGGGGGGCATCAACGGCCGTTTCCGGGTACTGAAAAATATCATGGGCTTATGGCTGTTGCAGCGCATCTGCGCCGAACTGGCGGTGGACGACCTCAAAGGCCTGGTGGCGCAGGCCGCCGGTCAAACGCCGTTTCGCAGCCTGATCAATCCCAACGACGATCGGTTTATCAACCCCCCGTCGATGGTTGACGCCATTCGCCAGTTCTGCCGCGAAAACGGCCAGCCGGTGCCAGAGGACGCCGCCGCCCTGGCGCGCTGCATTTTCGACAGCCTGGCCATGCTCTACCGGCAGGTGCTGCTGGAATTGGCCTCCCTGCGCGCGGCGCCGCTGACCGGCCTGCATATCGTCGGCGGCGGCTGCCAGAACGATCTGCTCAACCAACTTTGCGCCGATACTTGCCAGATCCAGGTAACCGCCGGTCCGGTGGAAGCGTCGACCCTGGGCAATATTGGCTGTCAACTGATGGCCCTTGATGAAGTCAAGGACGTCGCCGTCTGGCGCGACGCGGTGGAAGAGAATTTCGCCGCGCGTTATTACACCCCTAATCCAGATCCCCATTTCGCTACCTATTGGCAACGTTTTTTGGCGCTCTGCCACCTGAAAGAGGAAGTCTTATTATGAGTCAATCCGTAGAACAAGCCTGGCAATTGGCCAAACAAAGGTTTGCCGATATCGATGTCAATGTCGACGGCGCCCTGGAATTACTCGATACCCTGCCGGTATCCATGCACTGCTGGCAGGGGGATGACGTGGCCGGGTTTGAAAATACCGGCGGCGCCCTGACCGGGGGAATCCAGGCTACCGGCAACTATTTCGGCAAAGCCCATAACGCCCAGGAACTGCGGGCCGATTTGGAACAGGCGTTCAGCCTGATCCCGGGGCCGAAACGTCTGAACCTGCACGCCATCTATTTGGAGGCCGAAGGCAAAGTCGAACGCAACGAAATCGAACCCAAACATTTTGCCCGCTGGGTTAGCTGGGCGCGGGAGCATCAACTGGGGCTGGACTTCAACCCCACCTGCTTTTCCCATCCGCTGAGCGCCGACGGTTTTACCTTGTCCCATGCCGATAAAGGCATTCGCCAGTTCTGGATTGAACATTGCCAGGCCAGCCGCCGCATTTCGGCCTATTTCGGCCGCGAGCTGGGCACCGCCTCGGTGATGAACATCTGGGTTCCCGACGGCATGAAAGATGTCACCATCGATCGCCTGGCGCCGCGCCAGCGGCTGCAGTCGGCACTGGATGAAGTTATCGCGGAAAAACTCGATGCCAATCACCATATCGACGCCGTGGAAAGCAAGCTGTTCGGCATCGGCGCGGAGAGCTATACCGTCGGTTCCAGCGAATTTTGCCTGGGATATGCCACCAGCCGCGGCACCGCATTGTGTCTTGACGCCGGCCATTTCCATCCCACCGAAGTGATCTCCGACAAGATCTCCAGCGCCATTTTGTATGTGCCGCGCCTGCTGCTGCATGTGAGCCGCCCGGTGCGCTGGGACAGCGACCATGTGGTATTGCTGGATGATGAAACCCAAGCCATCGCCAGCGAAATCGTACGCCAAAAGCTGTTTAACCGCGTACATATCGGCCTGGATTTCTTCGATGCCTCCATCAATCGCATCGCCGCCTGGGTTATCGGCACCCGCAATATGAAAAAAGCGTTGCTGCGCGCGCTGCTGGAACCCACTGAAAAACTGCGTCTGCTGGAACAGCAGGGCGACTACACGGCGCGCCTGGCGCTGCTGGAAGAACAAAAATCGCTGCCTTGGCAGGCGGTGTGGGACAAATATTGCCAATCACATGATGTGCCGGTAGGCGGCGATTGGCTGCAAACGGTACGCGAGTATGAAAGTTCCACTTTAAGTAAACGTTGAGGGTAGCAAATTATGCAAACAATACTGACTTCCTGGTTTGTGCAGGGCATGGTGAAAGCGACCACCGACATGTGGCTTAAAGGCTGGGATGAGCGCAACGGCGGCAATGTCAGCCTGCGCCTGACCCCGGAGGACGTAGCGCCGTATCGGGACGAGTTTACGCCCCGGCCGCGTACCGAAGCGCTGACCGAGTCGGTGCCTGAGCTGGCCAATACCTATTTCCTGGTGACCGGCTCAGGCAAGTTTTTCCGCAACGTCCAGCTATCGCCGTCGGATAACCTGGTGTTGTTGCAGGTGAATGCCGCGGGCGACGGCTACAGCATCCTGTGGGGGCTGACCGCCGGCGGCCTGCCGACCTCGGAGCTGGCGTCGCACTTCCAGTCGCACGTGGTGCGCCAAGAGGTGACCCAGGGCAGCGGACGGGTGATTATGCACTGCCATGCCACCAACCTGATTGCCTTGAGTTTTGTGCTTAAGCTCGATAGCGCCCATTTTACCCGCGAACTGTGGGAAGGCAGCACCGAGTGCCTGGTGGTGTTCCCCGACGGGGTTGGCATCGTGCCGTGGATGGTGCCCGGCACCGACGGCATCGGCAACGCTACTTCGGCGCAGATGCGTTCTCATTCCCTGGTGTTATGGCCTTTCCACGGCATTTTCGCCACCGGCCCGACCCTGGATGATGCCTTCGGCCTGATCGATACGGCGGAAAAATCGGCGGAAATCATGGTCAAGGTGCGCTCCATGGGCGGCAAAAAACAGACCATCA
Source organism: Sodalis sp. RH21 (assembly GCF_047324175.1). Taxonomy (NCBI): domain Bacteria; kingdom Pseudomonadati; phylum Pseudomonadota; class Gammaproteobacteria; order Enterobacterales; family Bruguierivoracaceae; genus Sodalis; species Sodalis sp. RH21. The sequence continues at coordinate 639,209 of NZ_CP178732.1, forward strand.
GCCGTGACGAACTGATTGCGCTGGGGCAGCGTTTCGGCGTAACGCCGATGGCGTCGGCGCTGGATGTCGAGTAGGGAACATCGGCCCGCGACGTGCCGATAAACAACGGAAAGAGCAGCAACCATGATTAGAAAAGCCTTTATCATGCAGGTTAATCCCGACGCCCATGAGGAGTACCGGCGTCGCCATAACCCCATTTGGCCGGAGCTGGAGCAAACCCTGAAAGCCCATGGCGCCCATCATTACAGCATTTTCCTAGACGAGGAACGCCATTTGCTGTTTGCCTACGTGGAGATGGATTCCGAAGCGCGCTGGGATGAGGTGGCGTCAACCGATGTTTGCCAGCGCTGGTGGCGGCATATGACCGACGTCATGCCGGCCAATGCGGACAACAGCCCGGTGAGCGCAGAGCTGCGGCCAGTGTTTTATCTGGAGTAAGTTATCTGGAATGAGGGTGGCGCACGGCCAATAGCTGTTCAAACCAGCTTTCCAGAATGATCACGGCGGAGCCGGCATCGATCCGGCCTTTGTTCAACGCGCGGTAACCGCCGCGCTCGAACAGGTCGGCCCGGGCCTCGACGGTGCTCAGCCGTTCGTCATGCAGCACCACTTCAAAACCGAAACGACCGTGCAGCCGGTTGGCGAATTTGCGCGCCCGCAGGGTAAGCGGCTGTTCGGTGCCATCCATATTCAGCGGCAGCCCGACCACGATCACGTCCGGCTGCCACTCCTGCAATAATTTTTCCACTTGCTGCCAGTCGGGAACCCCTTCCTGGGCCTTGAACGCCGTCAGCGGCCGCGCGGTACAGGTGATCTCCTGGCCGATGGCCACGCCGATGCTTTTGGTGCCGAAATCAAATGCCATCATGGTACGGTTAGTCATTACGCATGGCCCGCTTCGTTGGCGATATTATGTATATCGATGCCCAATTTTCGCGCCGCGTCGCGCCAGCGCGCCGCGATGGGCGTGCGAAACAGGATGTCGCTGTCGGCGGGAGATGTCAGCCAGGCATTTTCCAGCAGTTCCTGCTCCAGCTGGCCCTTCTCCCAACCGGCATAACCCAGCGCCACCAGCACATCCTGCGGCTGCTGCGCGGTGCCCAGGGTTTCCAGCACATCTTTGGACGTAGTGATCATGGTTTCTTCGGAAATACTGATGCTGGAGCCAAATCCTTCCTGGGGCGTATGCAGGATAAAACCCCGATCGTCCGCCAGCGGGCCGCCGGCGAAGACCGGTTTGTCCAGGCGGATGGCCGGGTCGCGTTCAGCCGGCATGATCTTAAGTTTATGCAATACGCTCTCAACGGTAAATTGCTCAACCGGTTTGTTGATAACGAGCCCCATGGCCCCGTCATCGTTATGCTCACAGATATAGATCACTGAGCGTTTAAACAAGGGGTCTTGTAGCGAGGGCATGGCGATAAGAAAGTGATGCTGTAAATTCATTCTGTCTTTTTTAGGTAAATAGTTTAATAAATAGGCGAAGTGCAGTATGCGGGTAAATGGCCAATAAGTCACTGGCTGCAAGCTAAATCAGCCCGCAGCCTGTGTAAAATCAGCCTTTGTCGCGGCCCAGGCGTTTCTCGATGGCGTCCATCAGCATACCGGTGATGGAAATGGGAAAGGCCGCCTCTATCTCCCGCACGCAGGTGGGGCTGGTGACGTTAATTTCCGTGAGCTTGTCGCCGATAATATCCAGGCCGACAAAAATCAGCCCTTTCTCTTTTAATATCGGACCGACGTCACGGGCGATTTTCCAATCGCTTTCGGTGAGCGGCCGGGCTTCGCCGCGCCCGCCCGCGGCCAGGTTGCCGCGCGTTTCGCCGCTTTTGGGAATGCGCGCCAGGCAGTAGGGCACCGGTTCGCCGTCCACCACCAGCACCCGCTTATCACCGTCCTTGATTTCCGGCAGGAAGTTTTGCGCCATGCAGAAATGCTGGCCGTAACCGGTGAGGGTTTCAATAATTACCGACAGGTTGGGGTCCTCTTGCTTCACGCGGAAAATCGAGGTGCCGCCCATGCCGTCCAGGGGTTTGAGGATAATATCGCCGTGCTGCTGCCAGAACGCGCGGATATGATCGTCGCGCCGGCTGACCAGCGTGTCCGGGGTATGATGGGCGAACCAGGCGGTAAACAATTTTTCATTGCAGTCGCGCAGGCTGCGCGGCTTGTTGACGATTAAGGCGCCTTTATCTTCGGCCCGCTCAAGAATGTAAGTGGCATAGATAAATTCGGTATCGAACGGCGGGTCCTTGCGCATCAGGATCACGTCCAGATCGCCGAGTTCGATATCCTGTTCGCCGTGAAAACTATACCACGCGTCATAATCCTGCTTGACCGCCAGCAGGCGGGTAGTGGCGCGGGCTTCGCCGCCGCGCAGGTATAACGAGCTCATCTCCATGTAATGGATTTGCCAGCCGCGGCGTTGTGCTTCGAGCAGCATAGCGAAACTGGTATCTTTTTTGATATTGATGGACGAAATCGGGTCCATCACGATGCCAAGCTTTAACATTCTTTTCTCCTTTAACCCAGATCGCCGAAACGCACCTGCAAAGCGGTGATGGCGGTGAGAGCTGTGGTTTCTGTGCGCAAAACACGGGGCCCCAGCTGGATTTCAGTAAATCCGTGGCGTGAGGTCATAGCAATTTCTTCTGCGGTCAAGCCGCCTTCGGGGCCAATCAGCAGCCGCACGTTGTTCACCGGCAACGGCAGCGTATTGATACTGTGCGGCGCGCGGGGATGCAGGTTAAGTTTAAGACCGTCATCCTGTTCGGCGCACCACGCTTCCAGGGGCATGGCGTCCCTGACCAGCGGCAGGCTATTGCGCCCGCACTGCTCGCAGGCGCTGATGGCGATTTTTTGCCATTGCTGGATTTTTTTGCCGAGACGCTCGCCGTCCAGCTTGATGCCACAGCGCTCGGAAAACAATGGGGTAATGACGTTGACCCCTAATTCAATTGATTTCTGGATGGTGAATTCCATTTTTTCACCGCGGGACATCACCTGGCCCAGATGCAGGCGCAGGGGTGATTCAACATTCGCGGGGCGGGACGCGAGAATGTTGGCCACCACGTTTTTTTTGCCCGCCTGGGTAATCTGCGCCTCGAAAATATGATTGCTGCCGTCAAACAAGTGCAGCAGCTGGCCTTCCGCCATGCGCAGGACCCGGGTCAAATAGTGCGCGGCATCTTCGCTTAACGCCACGGTACCGGTCGCCGGGAGCGGCCCGGAATGATAAATACGCGGTATTCGCATGTTGGTATCGTTTAATCCTGATGACAAGTGGGGCGCGCGTGGGCGATTCGCGGCCGGAAGTTGCCCTGCGGCGCGCGGTGCGGGCAAGCAGCGCCGCGCAGGGGTGTTTCGCCGGGTTGTTTCATAGTAGGCCAGCTGTTTTATGGCTGGCAAGCGCGTTGAATATAAGGATTGGCATTACCCTGCACCGCTTCGATGCGCCGGTTGCGCGTACATTCCCAGGCGGTAACCGGATACTGCCGATCCCACACCTCGAACAGCTGGGTTTGCTGGGATGATAGGCGCAGATGGTAACGATCGCGCATATAAAAATAGGTACGGGCAATGGCGCCGCGGGCGCGGGCCGGCGGCTCCGCCTGTTTGAATTTAAAGTCCACCTTCATGGCGCACCGGCCGTACTGGCCTTCTCCGCCGCGCCACTGGCTGTACTGGAAATTGGCCCGATCGCCATTGACCTCGCCTATGGCGGGTTGCAGGTTATGCAGGTCATTTTCCATCCGGCGGTAGTCGGCGTCCTTGGCGCAATTTTTGCGTCCGCCGTCCCGCCAGCACTGATGCTGATGGCCAAACTCCCAGGCCGGCATTACGTGCTCCCATTCTATGCGGTTGGCGCGCAGGGCGCTTTTACGTACCTGGTAGCCGCAGGACTCCAAATCCGGCGTGCCTTTTTTCCCTTGCCAGCTGATTTTGCAACCGCAGTAAAAGGAACCTGGCGCGTCCTGGTTGATCTTGACCGCCGCGGCCTTCGCCTGACTGAAATTGTTGATGCCGCCCGCCAGCGCGGCGCCGGAAAGCAGCATAAAGGAAAGGCACAGCAAAGTAATGGTACGTGGCATGGTCGGATATTCAATAAAAAGGAAAAAAGCAGGGTATCGAATCCCGGTGCCGCAGGCAAATCGAAGCGGAAAAAAAGCGCCAATGCCGCAGACGCCGAGCGGATCGCCAGCGTCAGGTCGAACGGTCCGCTTATCCTGAAAGTAAATGGCTTGTTGAATAAACGTGACTTACATCACTTTTTTTTGATCCTACTCTGGTCCCTGAAAATGTGACCCTTCTCGATCACATCATTTGCCGTTTTGCATACTATAGTCGGGAAGTTGTACATAATTGTCTATAGACAACTCAGGATGTTCAGGTGCGCGCCATGAAATCACTAAGTAAGAATTCCCAGATCCCACTCTACCAGCAGGTGGCGGAGTGGATAAGAGAGAGTATCTACACCGGGGAGCTGGTGGAGGATGACCGTATTCCCTCTGAATTCCAGATTATGGACATGCTGGAAGTCAGCCGGGGCACCGTCAAGAAGGCGGTCGCCCAGCTGGTTAAAGCCGGGACGCTGGTTCAGGTTCAGGGAAAAGGCACCTTTGTCAAAAAGGAGAACATCGCCTACCCGCTGGGTGAAGGATTATTGTCGTTTGCAGAATCCCTGGAAAGCCAAAAAATCAACTTCAGCACCAGCGTGGTAACGGCTCGTATTGAACCAGCCAACCGGTTTGTCGCTGAGAAGCTGCAAATAAAACCGGGGCAGGACATTTTATATCTTGAACGCCTGCGTTCTATTGGCGATGAAAAGGCCATGCTGATTGAGAACCGTATCAATATTGAGCTTTGTCCGGGCATAACCGAAGTGGATTTTAACAAGGAAAATTTGTTTCCAACGATCGAGCGCCTTTCCCAGCAAAAAATCCGCTATTCGGAAAGTCGCTACGCGGCCCGGTTAATTGGTAATGAACGCGGACATTTTCTGGATATTAGCGATGAAGCCCCGGTATTACATCTGGAGCAGCTGGTTTTTTTCTCCCGTACCTTGCCCGTTGAGTTCGGCAATGTCTGGCTGAAAGGTAATAAATACTACCTGGGCACCATCCTGCAACGCCGGGAGGTGAGTTGAGGCAGCGCTGATAATCGCCCGAGGTTTATCAAACCGGGAATTCGTCGAGTTAACGTTATGAGTGAGGAATTTATGCAGGGGATTGAATTCAAATCCGAGTACGTGCAACACCTCCCCGCGGGAATGAGTGTCGATGCGCTCATCCGCCAACTGGCGCAGCCGCTGATTGCAGACGGACAGGTCGCCGAGGATTTTGCCGACCATGTCCTGGCGCGCGAGCAGACATTTCCTACCGGTCTGCCTACCGAGCCGGTTGGCGTGGCGATACCGCATACCGATCACCGTCATGTGCGCCGCAATGCCTTTGGCCTTGGTATTCTGCCGGAGCCGGTGACCTTCGCGGATATGGGCGGCGAGCCGGAGCCGGTGCCGGTACGCGTGGTTTTCTTACTGGCGCTGAGTGAAAGTAACAAGCAGCTCAATGTGCTGGGCTGGATAATGGATCTGATTCAGGATGGCGGGTTTATGCGGCAATTACTCGCCATGAGTAATGAACAAATTCACCAGGCCATTTTTGATAAACTGAATGAAAGAGGTGAAATATGAGCCAGACTATTTTATTTGTATGCGCCACCGGCATCGCGACTTCCACCGCGGTTGCTGAAAAAGTAATGGAATATTGTAAGGAACAAGGGCTGGATGTTAATTATTCACAAACTAATGTCGCGTCCCTGCCGAGCAATACCGAAGGTGCGACTTTAGTGGTATCCACAACGAAAGTGCCTTATGAATTGGATATTCCGGTCGTTAATGGCCTGCCTATAATTACGGGTATAGGCGAGGATAAGGTGCTGGAAAAAATAGTATCGATCCTGAAAGACCAAAAATAATTAATTTAACCAAATCCGATAAATTTATACAGGCGCTAACGCGAGGTCCCGTTACGTCTGCAACAGGGGTTTTCCATGAATGAAATAGCCCATACCCTATACACAGTCGTGCAATATATCCTGGGTTTCGGCCCGACCGTGCTATTGCCGCTGGTACTGTTTATTCTTGCTCTGTTCTTTAAAGTAAAACCGGCCAAAGCGCTGCGTTCATCCCTCACGGTCGGTATCGGCTTCGTGGGGATTTATGCCATTTTCGACATTCTGACCAGCAATGTGGGACCTGCTGCCCAGGCCATGGTGGAACGTACCGGCATTAACCTGCCGGTGGTGGACCTTGGCTGGCCGCCGCTGTCCGCCATCACCTGGGGTTCGCCGATCGCGCCTTTCGTGATCCCCCTGACCATCCTGATTAACGTGACTTTACTGGCGCTGAACAAGACGCGTACCGTCGATGTGGATATGTGGAACTACTGGCACTTTGCCTTGGCCGGTACCCTGGTGTACTACAGTACGGGCAGTTTCGTATTTGGCCTGCTGGCCGCCGGCATCGCCGCGGTGGTGGTGCTCAAACTGGCCGACTGGTCGGCGCCGATGGTGCAGAAGTATTTCGGTCTGGAGGGCATTTCGTTGCCGACGCTTTCCGCTGTGGTGTTCTTCCCGATCGGGCTGCTGGTGGACAAAATCATCGAAAACATCCCGGGTCTTAACCGTATCCATATCGATCCGGAAACCGTGCAGAAGAAACTCGGCATCTTCGGCGAGCCGATGATGGTGGGCACCATCCTTGGCGTGCTGCTGGGCGTTATCGCCGGTTATGACTTCAAACATATCCTGTTATTGGGTATCAGTATCGGCGGGGTGATGTTTATTCTGCCGCGCATGGTCCGCATCCTGATGGAAGGCCTATTGCCTTTGTCGGAGGCCATCAAAAAATATCTCAATGCAAAATATCCGGGGCGCGATGATTTATATATCGGGTTGGATATCGCGGTGGCGGTGGGTAACCCGGCAATTATCTCGACGGCGCTGTTGCTGACGCCCATTTCAGTCTTCATCGCTTTTGTTCTGCCGGGGAATAAAGTGCTGCCGCTCGGGGATCTGGCGAATCTGGCGGTGATGGCGTCAATGATTGCGCTGGCCTGTCGCGGCAATATCTTCCGCACCCTGCTGGGGGCGATTCCGGTGATTGCCGCGGACCTGTGGATCGCCACCAAAATCGCGCCGTTTATTACCACCATGGCGAAAGACGTCAACTTTAAATTCGCCGAAGGTTCCAGCGGCCAGGTTTCCAGTTTCCTGGACGGCGGCAATCCATTTCGTTTCTGGCTGCTTGAGATTTTTAACGGCAACCCGATCGCTATAGGTTTGGTGCCGGTAATCGGCCTGGTGCTGTATGCCGTGTTCCGACTGACACGGGGAACCGTATATGCCTGATTTCAGCGCGGCCATCGTCATTGATATCGGTACCACCAATTGTAAAGTCACCTGCTTTTCCTGCCAGGATGCCGCGCGGCTGGGGGCCAGGAAATTTGTTACTCCCAAACTGATATCGGCGCAGGGTGCGGTTGATTTCGACATCGACCGGCTATGGCTGGAGGTGATGGCGGCAATGTCCGGCCTGGCGGCGGAATCACCGCTGCCGGTGGCGCGCATCAGTATTGCCAGCTTTGGTGAATCTGGTGTGTTCATTGATGATAAGGGAGAAATCCTGACGCCGATGCTGGCCTGGTATGACCGCCGCGGCGAAGAATATCTGGCGGCGCTGAGCGGGGAGGAACGCGAAAGGCTGTATGCCATCAGCGGGTTACCGCCGCACAGTAATTACTCCGCTTTCAAAATGCGCTGGTTGCTGGATCGCTATCGATTACACGGACGGGAAGATATCTGCTGGCTGCATGCCCCTGAATTACTGCTGTGGAGGCTTACCGGACAAAGACGCACCGATATCACGCTTGCCAGCCGCACCCTTTGTCTGGATGTCAGCCAAAGCACCTGGTCACGGGAGGCGGCCGGTATTATGCAGTTGCCGTTTACCGCCTTTGCGCCGCTGCTGACGCCGGGGGAGGTCGCGGGCCGGGTCACCCCCGAACTGGGCGGCGCGTTAGGCTTTAGCGGACCCGTCAGCGTCACGCTGGCAGGACATGACCATATGGCGGGCGCCCGGGCCCTGCAAATGAGGACGGGAGAAGTATTGAACTCAACGGGGACGACGGAAGGCATTCTGCTGCTCAATTCCCGGCCCACGTTGAGCGTACAGGCGAGTCGGGACAAGCTGGCCAATGGCCGTTATTCGCTACCGGATCTCTATACCCTGTTCGCCTCTTTGCCGGTCGGCGGTTTTGCCCTGGAATGGTTGAGCAAAACCTTTCGTTTTACCTCCGGCGAAATCGAGGCCGCGCTGCAACGCGGCTACCAGCATTATCTGGACGAGATGTGGACGCTGGAGGATGTGCCGGTATTTATTCCCCATCTGCGTGGTTCGGGATCGCCGCATAAGAACCGCCATACCAGGGGACTGCTGTATGGCCTGGGCGACAGCCTGTCGATCGATACGCTGATCGCCGCTATTTCGCTGGGACTGGCGATGGAATTCGCCAATTGCTTCGCCTGCTTCAGCGTCCCCGCGGGGCAAACGCTGAAGGTGATCGGCCCGGCCACCGGTAATCCGCTCTGGCTGCAACTAAAGGCCGATATTTTGCAGCGCCCGGTGGACGCCATTGCTTTTGATGAAGCCGTTTCGGTCGGCGCGCTGCTCACCGCCTGTCCGACGCTGACGCCGCCTGACGTGACCGTCGCCGCGCGTTATATGCCCGATGGGCGGCGATATCAGGCATTACAACGTTTTCAACTACGCTGGCGGGCGTTTTACCGCTTCAAACTTCAGCAGGAAGGGGTCATTACTGAATAAGCCAAGGCGGCGCGGAATGTTTAAGCAGATTGCTTAAATAAAATAACACCGTAATTACCGCATTATTTTATGCGCTATTGGAAAATCCGGGGTAGAAAATTTAAATTCGTTTTTATGTTAGCAACCATAACCGAGGAACATACCATGCCATTAGTTAATGGAAAGATTCTGCTCGACCGTATTCGCGAGAAGAGAGTGCTTGCGGGTGCGTTTAATACCACGAATCTGGAAACCACAATTTCAATCCTGAATGCTATTGAACGCTCCGGATTACCTAATTTTATTCAGATCGCACCGACCAATGCCCAATTGTCAGGTTACGATTATATCTATGAAATCGTTAAGCGGCATGCCGATAAAATGGATGTCCCGGTAAGTTTGCATCTCGATCATGGTAAGTCGCTGGATGATGTGAAACAGTCGGTGCGCGCTGGTTTCACCTCGGTGATGATTGACGGCGCGGCGTTTTCATTTGAGGAAAATATTGCGTTTACGCGTGAAGCGGTTGATTTCTGCAAATCATTTGGTGTGCCCGTGGAAGCAGAGCTAGGGGCCATCCTTGGCAAAGAAGACGATCATGTCAGTGAGGCCGATTGCAAAACCGAACCTGAAAAAGTAAAGGCGTTCGTCGAGCAAACCGGCTGCGACCTGCTCGCGGTCTCGGTGGGCAATGTCCATGGCCTGGAAGATATTCCCCGCATTGATATTCCGCTGCTCCAGCGTATTGCCGCGGTGTCCCCGGTGCCGCTGGTTATTCATGGCGGTTCGGGCATCCATGAGGATATCCTGCGCAGCTTCGTCAATTACAATGTTGTCAAAGTGAATATCGCCAGCGACCTGCGAAAAGCCTTTATAACATCCGTAGGCAAAGCCTATGTTGATAATAACAATGAGGCAAACCTGGCCCGCGTAATGGCGCGCGCAAAATCTGCGGTTGAAGAGGATGTTTATGCCAAAATTCTGATGATGAATAAAGGCCATCGTTATATTCGCAAAGCATCGTAAGGTTCAGCGGAATATTCTGAGGATAGTATGATCAGGCAAAGCGTAAAAGTCATAAACAGTACGGGGTTACATGCCCGGCCGGCTGCTTGTTTAGCCAAGATGGTAAAAAAATATAATTCATCACTTATCCTGATAAACAACGGGAAGGAAATCCCGATTAAAGGGATGATGAGTATATTAGGCGCCGGCGTGAAAGGAAATACCACGATTGATTTGCTGTGCGACGGTCAGGATGAGCATGAGTTTATGGATGAACTTAAAACGGAATTTGCCCGTGGTTTCGGTGAAGACGAATAGCTATTCCAGCCTTTAAGTTGATTTGATTGCCGACCCGCCAACAAACCTGCCGTAGCGCAGGTTTGCTATTTTCCGTGCAGCAAGGCTGCCGGTGGGCATTACGACTTCGCGGTAGCTTGCTCGTAGCGTAAAATGTCGCCGCAGTGGCGGCAGCGGTACTGGGCCTCGCCGCGCAGGATGCGATTATGGCGGCGGACCGTCAAATCATGGGTTTGGCATGAACAGAGATAGCGGTAGGTGTGGGTGCGTATGGTGGCCAAGTCGAAATCATGGGTGCGGCGGGGTTCCGTATGCAGCACGTGGGTCATCATCCAGCGCCACTCCTTGCCGTGGGGCGCTACGCGGCCGAACTGGCGGTATACCAATAAATGCGCCAGTTCGTGGGGGATCACCTCATCGATAAAGGTTTCCTGGTTGGCCAGCAAGAGCACCGGGTTCAGCCGGATTTCCCATTGATCGAGCCAGGCGGTGCCCGCCGAGGTGCCACGCTGCTTATAGGCGATCGCCGGTTCGGGAAAAGGGCAATGGAAATGCGCTTCGGCCGCGCGCAGTTTAGCGCGCAAACACTGCATAATGGCCTGATGAAGGGCGATAGGGATGCGGGTCGGTTTCATAACGGCAAGATTAACCGGCGGGCCGCGCAGATGCAAGTCGCGCCGGGGCAAGAACTTTCGCCCGGGCGGCACGAAAAAAAGCGCTATTCCCGTTCAGGAATAGCGCTTTGTTCAGCGAATCGGCAATCGGCTATAACGCCGGCGGCTGATTAATTTTTGTCGCCGATGTCACGCAGGCGTTTGCCGGTCATCAGGTTACGCTCGATGTGTTCCAGGGAAATATTCTTGGTTTCCGGAATCAGCCAGAGCGTCAGGATAATAAACAGGACGTTCAGCGCGCCGTAGACCCAGAACGTGTTGGCGTTCCCCAGTTTATCCAGCATGGTCAGGAAGGTGGCGCCGACGATCATGTTGGCGATCCAGTTGGTAGCCGTAGAGACGGTGATACCAAAATCGCGGCCTTTCAGCGGCTGGATTTCGGAACACAGCACCCAAATCAGCGGGCCGGCGCTCATCGCAAAACCAACGATAAACATCATCAGCATAATGATGGCGAAGTATTTCATAAACACGGTTTCAACGCCCAGGTGCAGCAAGGCGCCCAGGACGCCCATGCCCACCGCCATCACCAGGAAGCCCAGTTTCAGGGTCGGTTTACGGCCCCAGCGATCGACTAGGCCGATAGCGATAAAGGTGGCCAGCACGTTGACCAGGCCGACAATCACCGTCCCCCACATTTGATCGGAAGTGCTTGAGAACCCGGCGATGCCGAAAATTTTCGGCGCATAGTACATAATCACGTTCATACCGGTGAACTGCTGCATGACCTGCAACAATACCCCCAGATAGACCGCGCGGCGGAAATTGCTATTGCTGGTAAACAGCGCCCAGCCGCTTTGCTTGATTTTCAGGCTTTCACGGATTTCATCCAGTTCTTTTTTGGCTTGCTCGGAGGTATCGCGCAGCATATTCAACACTTTCTGCGCTTCGACATACCGACCTTTAGCCGCCAGCCAGCGCGGGCTGCCGGGCAGGAACAGTACGCCGATAAACAGCAATACCGCCGGAATGGTGATGATGCCCAGCATCCAGCGCCACGAGCCGCTATAGCTAAAGCCGGTATCCGACAGGTAGGCCGCCAGGATGCCGATGGTGATCATTAACTGATACATGGAGATCATGCTGCCGCGAATTTTTTCCGGCGCGATTTCCGACAGATACAACGGCGCGGTATAAGAAGCGACGCCTACGGCCAGACCCAGGATAACCCTGGCCACTACCAGGAATTCCACATTGGGGGCAAACGCGGAGCATAACGAACCGATGACAAACAGCGTTGCGCCGATCAGCAGGCTATATTTACGTCCGAGCTTGGCCGAAAGCCAGCCCGCACCCACCGCGCCAACCGCGGCGCCAAACATCATTGAACTGACCACCCACTCCTGTTGATGAGCGGTGATCTGGAAATCATCGGCCAGGAACGGCAGCGCCCCGGCGATTACGCCAATATCCAAGCCAAATAGCAGGCCGGCAAGGGCGGCCATGAAACAAACAAAAAAAGTGATGCGAGCATTGGAGCTGCCTGACTTATGTGTGGCAGTACTCAAATTGGCAGTACTCATGGTACCTCCCTAATAAATGCAAAATTATTAATCGAGCATGTTAAGTAAACGCATGAAGGAAAAGTGTGCTCTGGATCACAATGATGTAATCGCTTACACACGCTTATGCCGCTTTTCCAGCATTTACGTCCATACGGTCACGGGTAATCCAGCTAAAATCATGTATTCGATTACGCGGGCGTGATGAAGCAGCGGGATAGTTCACTGATGGCTGAAAACGAAGCGGTGATAAGGTTATTTATTACTTTTTGTAATAGTTAACATTATGATAATTATCAATATATTTATCTGTAATCGTTTTCAGGGCCAGTCAAAAAAAACGGCGATCTTAACGATCACCGTTTATTAGTGTAGCCGAATAAAATTTTTTGGTGGGACGACTTACTTCAAACCGGCGGCGTCGCGCAGCAGTTCGGCTTTATCGGTTTTTTCCCAAGGGAAATGCTCGCGGCCGAAGTGGCCGTAGGCCGCCGTTTCACGGTAGATGGGCTGCAGCAAGTCCAGCATGGTGATGAGGCCGTAAGGGCGCAGATCGAAAAATTCACGCACCAATTGCGCCAGCTTTTCGGTGGAAACTTTACCCGTGCCGAAGGTTTCAATGGTGATGGACGTGGGTTCCGCCACGCCGATGGCGTAGGACACCTGAATTTCGCAGCGGTCCGCCAGTCCTGCGGCCACGATGTTCTTCGCCACGTAACGGGCGGCGTAAGCGGCGGAGCGGTCGACCTTTGACGGGTCCTTGCCGGAAAACGCGCCGCCGCCGTGACGGGCCATGCCGCCGTAGGTATCGACGATAATTTTACGTCCGGTCAGGCCGCAGTCGCCCATGGGGCCGCCGATGACAAACCGGCCGGTGGGATTGATGAAATATTTAGTGGTCGACGTGAGCCATTCGGCGGGCAGTACCGGCTTGATGATCTCTTCCATGACCGCTTCTTGCAGATCGCGCAGCGACACGTCTTCGGAATGCTGGGTGGAAAGCACTACCGCGTCGATACCGACGATTTTGTCGTTATCATAAGCAAAGGTGATCTGGCTTTTGGCATCCGGACGCAGCCAGGGCAGGGTGCCGCTTTTACGCACCTGCGACTGCCGCGCCACGAGGCGGTGGGCATAGGTAATCGGCGCGGGCATCAGCACTTCGGTCTCGTTGGTGGCGTAACCGAACATCAGGCCCTGGTCGCCGGCGCCCTGTTCCAGCGGGTCGCTGCGATCGACGCCCTGGTTGATATCGGGAGACTGTTTGCCGATGGCGCTGAGCACGGCGCACGAATTGGCGTCGAAACCCATATCCGAATTGATATAGCCGATTTCGCGGATGGTGCTGCGCGTCAGCTCTTCAATGTCCACCCAGGCGCTGGTGGTGATTTCACCGCCGACCAGCACCATACCGGTTTTTACAAATGTTTCGCAGGCCACGCGCGCCTTGGGATCTTGTGCCAGGATCGCATCAAGCACGGCGTCGGAAATCTGATCCGCGATTTTATCAGGATGTCCTTCTGAAACGGATTCGGACGTAAATAGGTGTTTAGCCATCGGTCTCTTTACCTTAAAATACGGGTTAGAAATGACTGCGTAGCGCTGGGTCAAGCCATCAGAGAAAAGCGATTTTCTGACGATGGCGTTACGCGTCCTGCAACGTCCCGCGGATAACGTCGTTAGTTAGCAGTAAAACAGTTAAACTATCATGTTTAGATGGATTAACTTCTGGATGGCTATTCTAGGACACCCCCCGGCAAAATTACCAGCAATTTTTTCGCCCTAAAAGCCTTTGCGCCGGCCGTATGGCGCCGATAAAGTATGCATAGTTAATTTATTTTTTGCTTTTTATCAGCGTTGGCTGTATAAATTCGCGCGCACGAACCGCGCAGATGTGAATGTCTTCCATTTACATCCGGTAACTTTTTTTTGCCCCGGCCCGGCATAGCATGCCAAGCGCCGGTATGACTGGGAGGTGGCACAGTTAATGATTCGCAACGCTTCGATCGTCTCCGATCGCATCCTCCCTTGTCCGGCATATCCGGCATACTATACTTCTGCTGCGTTCCCCTTAGCTTCCGGCCGATATTGCCGATATTGCCGACATCAGGGCGGGGCCAGGGAATCCATGGCCGGTTAATCACCGCCGGGAACTGAACCAGGGCCTAGAGGCCTTTCATGCGGCCCATTTTCATGGGTATTCCCCATCCCGTCTCACGGAGTTCATCAAGGTGTTTTACAATTACTGTATTGATGTACCGGATGCCTATAGCGTCCGGCGGCGTTTATTGCCGTTGGCGGGCTGCGCGCGCAAGCATAACCATGCCACCGACGGTGGTTTCTACGCTGTAAAAACGGTGAACGCGATCATCAACGCGATCCGTGGGAGAAAATAACATCATGTCTGATGATCAAAAACACCAAGGGCCGTACCGGGCCGGGCCCCATGAAAATTTGCGATCCATGCAGGAGGTAGCCATGAATGACAGTGATGCCAGCAAAATGATGCGTACCTATAATGTCGCCTACTGGGGTAACAACTACTTCGACGTCAACGAATTAGGCCATATCAGCGTATGTCCCGATCCGGATTTCCCCGAGGCGCGGGTGGATTTGGCCGAACTGGTCAAAGAACGGCAAAACGACGGCCAGCGGCTGCCGGCGCTGTTCTGTTTTCCGCAGATCCTGCAACACCGGCTGCGCTCCATTAATGGCGCCTTTAAGCGCGCCCGCGAGTCGTTCGGCTACCAGGGCGGCTATTTCCTGGTCTATCCCATTAAGGTAAACCAGCATCGCCGGGTCATTGAGTCGCTGGTTAATTCCGGCGAACCGCTGGGGCTGGAAGCCGGTTCCAAAGCTGAACTGATGGCGGTGCTGGCCCATGCCGGCATGACGCGCACGGTGATTGTCTGCAACGGCTACAAAGACCGCGAATATATCCGCCTGGCGCTGATCGGCGAAAAGCTGGGCCATAAAGTCTATCTGGTGATCGAAAAGCTCACCGAAATCAAGCTGGTGCTGGAAGAGGCCGAACGCCTGAATGTGGTGCCCCGGCTCGGCGTGCGCGCCCGCCTGGCCTCCCAGGGCTCCGGCAAATGGCAGTCAAGCGGCGGCGAAAAGTCCAAATTCGGCCTGGCGGCGGTGCAAGTATTGCAGTTGGTTGAGCTGCTGCGCAGCAAAGGCCGCCTGGAAAGCCTGCAACTGCTGCATTTCCATTTGGGTTCCCAATTGTCCAATATCCGCGATATCGCCTCCGGCGTGCGCGAGTCGGCGCGTTTTTATGTGGAACTGCACCGCTTGGGCGTCAACATCGAATGTTTCGACGTCGGCGGCGGGCTGGGGGTGGATTATGAAGGCACCCGGTCCCAGTCCGACTGCTCCGCCAATTACGGCCTGAATGAGTATGCCAATAATGTGATTTGGGGGATTGGCGACGCCTGCAACGAATACGGGTTGCCGCATCCTACCGTGATCACGGAGTCCGGCCGCGCCGTGACCGCCCACCATACGGTGCTGGTGTCCAACGTGATCGGCGTGGAGCGCAATGAATTCAGCGAGCCCCTGCCGCCGGCGGAGGACGCGCCGCGCGCCCTGGAAAGCATGTGGCAGACCTGGCAGGAGATGCAGGAGCCGAGAAACCGGCGCTCCCTGCGTGAATGGCTGCACGACAGCCAGATGGATCTGCACGATGTCCATACCCAATATACCCACGGCATGCTGGATCTGACGCAGCGCGCCTGGGCCGAGCAGCTCTACCTGAATATTTGCCGCATGATCCAGACGCAGCTCGACCCGAGCAACCGCGCGCATCGGCCGATTATCGACGAATTGCAAGAGCGCATGGCGGACAAGCTTTACGTCAATTTCTCGCTGTTCCAGTCGATGCCGGATGCCTGGGGCATCGATCAACTGTTCCCGGTGCTGCCGCTGGAAGGGCTGGACAAGCCGCCTGAAGGCCGCGCCGTGCTGCTCGATATCACCTGCGATTCCGACGGCACCATCGATCATTATATTGACGGCGACGGTATTGCCACCACCATGCCGATGCCTCCTTATGATGTGGATAATCCGCCGCTGCTGGGATTTTTCATGGTGGGCGCCTATCAGGAAATCCTCGGCAATATGCATAACCTGTTCGGCGATACCGCCGCGGTGGATGTTTTTGTCTTTAAAGACGGCAGCGTGGAACTCAATGAATCCGACGAAGGGGATTCGGTGGCCGATATGCTGCAATATGTGCAGTTGGACCCGGCCGTGCTGCTGACCCGTTTCCGCGATCAGGTGAAAGAGACCGATCTGGATAGCGCGCTGCAATCCGAGTTCCTGGAAGAGTTCGAAGCCGGCTTGTACGGTTACACTTATCTTGAAGATGAATAAGTAAGGAAAGAATATGAGCACCCTGGGTCATCAATATGATAACTCCCTGGTTTCGAACGCCTTTGGCTTTTTGCGTTTGCCCCTGGAATTCAACCCCTACGACAGCGATGCCGACTGGGTCATTACCGGCATTCCCTTTGATATGGCCACTTCCGGCCGCTCCGGCAGCCGCCATGGCCCGGGGGCCATCCGCCAGGTTTCCACCAACCTGGCCTGGGAAGGGTGCCGCTGGCCCTGGGATTTCGACGTCCGCCAGCGTTTAAAGGTGGTGGATTGCGGCGACGTGGTGTTTGATTTCGGCGACGCGCAGGATCTGAGCGATAAGCTGCAAGCCCATGCGGAGCGCCTGCTGGCCGCGGGTAAGCGGCTGCTCTCTTTTGGCGGCGATCATTACGTCACCCTGCCGCTGCTGCGCGCCCATGCCAAGCATTTCGGCAAGATGGCGCTGGTGCATTTCGATGCCCATACCGATACCTACAGCAACGGCAGTAAATTCGACCACGGCACCATGTTCTATCACGCGCCTAACGAAGGGCTGATCGATCCCACCCGTTCCGTACAGATCGGCATCCGTACCGAATACGATCGGGATAATGGCTTTACGGTGCTGGACGCGGCGCAGGTAAACGATCGCGGCGTGGACGATATTCTGGCCCAGGTGAAACAGATCGTCGGCGATATGCCGGTTTACCTGACCTTTGATATTGACTGCCTGGACCCGTCCGCCGCGCCGGGTACCGGCACCCCGGTGATCGGTGGTTTGACTACCGACCGGGCGCTGAAATTGGTGCGCGGCTTGCAATCGCTGAATATTGTCGGCATGGATCTGGTGGAAGTGGCGCCGGCCTACGATAATGCCCAAATCACCGCGCTGGCCGCGGCGACCCTGGCGCTGGAAATGCTGTATATCCAGGCTGCCAAAAAAACGCTCTGACGCCGCGGCTTAGCCCCGATCGTTCATCAGCACAAAAGCCCATGTTCCCATGGGCTTTTGCATGTTGCGGAGGATATTGCCGCCTGCGCCGTTATTTGCCCGCCGCGATGCGATCGCGAATATGCTGGGCCCGGGCTTCCGAAGCCGGGTGGGAATCAAACATACTGCTTGAGCGGCCTTTTTCCTGGCCGGCCAGTTTCTCGAAACCCGTGACCAGGCCTTGTGGATCGATGCCGCGTTTTTTCAGCAGATCAAACGAATAGTCATCCGCTTCGCTTTCCTGGCGCTGGGAAAATTGCGCGCTAATCAGCGACTGCCCCAGTTCGCCCAGCTGAGATTGCGATAAGGCGGCGGTGACGCCGCCCACCGACGATGCCGCGGTACGCGCCGCGGTGGTGGCATATGCGAGCTGCATCGCTTTACGGCTGTGCCCCAGGGCGACGTGGCCCATCTCATGGCCGATCACAGCCTCCACTTCGTTATCCGTCATCATATCCATCAGGCCGCTATAGACGCGGATACAGCCGTTGGCCATGGCCCAGGCGTTGACATCGCTGGTCAGGTACACTTTATAATCCGCCGGCGTGCCGGCGATATTATCCCCCAGGGCGGCGGCCACGGTATTGAGCCGTTTGGTATATGGGCTATCGGCGGGGGCGATTTTGGCTTCTTTATCCATTTGCACGCAGGAGTCCGCGCTCAGGGCTTTTACCTGGCTATCGCTCAGGGTGGCCGCCGTGAATGCCTGGCCGCCGGATTGCATCAAGGCATTTTGATCGAGATTTTCGCAGCCGGTTAATAGGCCCACCGCTAATAGTCCGCACCAGAAGGTAGAATAAGATTTCATTTTTTATTTATCCTTTTTGTATTTTTAAACGGATGTTCGTGAAGCGCGTTGCAAACTTTATATAAGAATTTCTCCTTTTTCCGATGTATATCATATTCAAGCACAAGCAGATGATTATCACCTATTTATTGCGGATTCCTGCATATACAATCGGGCTCGTTTTGGGTTACATTTATCGATATTTTCTCATAGTCTCTAAAGTTAAGTGATTGATTTTATAATGCTTGGTCAACGAGACAATATTCAATCCGCAACGGAGTAATTCATGACATCCCGAAAAGTGCTGGCGAACGCCATCCGCGCCTTAAGCATGGACGCAGTGCAAAAAGCCAAATCCGGCCATCCCGGCGCCCCCATGGGCATGGCGGATATCGCCGAAGTGCTGTGGCGCGATTACCTTAACCATAATCCGGCCAACCCGAAATGGGCCGACCGCGACCGCTTTGTCCTGTCCAACGGCCACGGCTCGATGCTGCTTTACAGCCTGCTGCATCTCACCGGCTATAACCTGCCGATGGCCGAGCTGAAAAACTTCCGCCAGCTGCATTCCAAAACCCCGGGCCATCCGGAGTACGGCTATACCGACGGCGTGGAAACCACCACCGGCCCGCTGGGCCAGGGCATCGCCAACGCGGTGGGCATGGCTATCGCCGAGCGCACCCTGGCGGCGCAGTTCAACCGTCCCGGCCATGAGATTGTCGACCACCATACCTATGTGTTTATGGGCGACGGCTGCATGATGGAAGGCATCTCCCACGAAGTCTGCTCCCTGGCCGGCACCATGAAGCTGGGCAAGCTGACGGCGTTTTACGATGATAACGGCATCTCCATCGACGGCCACGTGGAAGGCTGGTTCAGCGACGACACCGCCGGGCGCTTTGAAGCCTACGGCTGGCACGTGGTGCGCCACGTGGACGGCCACGACAGCGCCGCTATCCAGGCGGCCATCGAAGAGGCGCGCCGGGTGACCGACCGGCCGTCGCTGCTGATGTGTAAAACGATTATCGGTTTTGGCTCGCCGCATAAAGCCGGCTCCCACGAGGCGCACGGCGCGCCGCTGGGCGAGGCGGAAGTGGCCGCCACCCGCCTACAGCTGGGCTGGAACGAACCGCCGTTCGTCATCCCGCAGGACGTGTATGACGCCTGGGACGCCAAACGGGCCGGGGCCGAGCGCGAAGCGGCCTGGAGCCGGAAATTCGCCGCCTATGAAACCGCGTTCCCGGACCTGGCGGCGGAATTTACCCGCCGCACCGCCGGCCGGCTGCCGGCGGACTGGCGGCGGCAAAGCCAGGCCTATATCGACCGGCTGCAGGCCAACCCGGCGAATATCGCCAGCCGCAAGGCGTCGCAAAACGCGCTGGACGCCTTCGGCCCGTCCCTGCCGGAGCTGCTGGGGGGCTCCGCCGACCTGGCGCCGAGCAACCTGACGCAGTGGGCCGGCTCGGTGTCGCTGGGGGATAATCCGGCGGGCAACTATATCCATTACGGGGTGCGCGAGTTCGGCATGACCGCCATCGCCAACGGCATTGCGGTGCACGGGGGCTTCGTGCCCTATACCGCCACGTTCCTGATGTTCGTGGAGTACGCGCGCAACGCGGCGCGCATGGCGGCGCTGATGAAAATCCGCTCCATCTATGTGTATACCCACGACTCCATCGGCCTGGGGGAAGACGGTCCGACGCACCAGCCGGTGGAGCAACTGGCCAGCCTGCGGCTGACGCCGAACATGCGCACCTGGCGCCCGTGTGACCAGGTGGAATCGGCGGTGGCCTGGCAGCAGGCGATAGAGCACGCTACCGGGCCGAGCACGCTGGTATTCTCGCGCCAGAACCTGGCGCAGCAGGAGCGCACGCCGCAGCAATTGGCGGACGTGGCCCGCGGGGGGTATGTGCTCAAGGACTGCGACGGCCGGCCGGAGCTGCTGATTATCGCCACCGGCTCGGAAGTGGCGCTGGCGGTGGCGGCCTGGCAGCAGCTGAGCGGCGAAGGCCGGCGGGTGCGGGTGGTGTCGCTGCCGTCGCCGGAGGTGTTCGATTTGCAGGACGCGGCCTACCGGGAGGGGGTATTGCCCAGGGCGGTAAGCGCGCGGCTGGCGGTGGAAGCGGGTATCGCCGACTACTGGTATAAATATGTGGGCCTTGACGGCGCCGTCGTCGGCATGACCCGCTTCGGCGAATCGGCCCCGGCGGAACAGCTGTTTGAACTGTTTGGCTTTACCGTGGGCAACGTGCTGGACAAGGCGCGCAGCTTGCTGGCGTAAAGTAACCCAAGACGCACCGTGAAACGAAACGCCCCCGATGACTTCAGGGGCGTTTTATTTTAAGCATCTTTTTGAGCAAATGCTCAAAAAAACGCCTGTTTTTGCCTCTTAAGCGGACCTGCATCACAAAATCAGCAAAATTATTCCTCTGAGTCAATTTTTTGATTATTCTAGCTGAACCGTTTCAGTCGGTCGGAAAAAGAATTATCCGCCCAGGATATTACCGCCGGCATGGCATCGGCCGCAGCGGCGCGTGACGCAAGGTAACCGCAATATGGGCCCGCTTTTATGTCGCCGGCGGGCGCCTTTGACCGGCAAAGAAGCTTGCCCTTCACGATACCCGCCACTCTCCATGCCGCCGTATTTCGGATACCGTTGGCAACGCTTATGACCTATGCTGTTACAGCTTGCGCAAGTCGTGTCATGGTACCATTAACAGCACAATTGACGTGGCATTTAGCCTGATTGCGGCCCGGCCTGCGGGTAACGGCGTCCCCTGGGGGCGATAGCAAAAAGCGGCATGGGATGCATTTCGTGATATAGTTGACTGTATAGAATGATCATAAGTTAATACCGTTATTTGCCACCTTCGGCACCGCCTTGAGCGGACGGCGGACCAACGCAGGCCCGATGAGCACGACGGGCAACGCTGCCGCGGCGGTGAATATGGTAGGAATAGAGCCTCTCCCATCGGCGGCGCGGTTAGCTACGATGGCAAAGGACGAAAACGGCTTCTAGGCCGGCGGGCGGCGCGTCGCCCACCCGTCGTTCAGGCAATTTTACGAGAATCAACAAGAGGGTTCACCATGGCTGTAATTAAGATGACCGATCTGGATCTGGCTGGTAAACGAGTGCTTATCCGTTCGGATCTGAACGTTCCGATAAAAGACGGCAAAGTAACGTCCGACGCACGTATCCGTGCTTCCCTGCCCACTATTGAAGCCGCATTGAAGCAAGGCGCGAGCGTCATGGTGACATCCCATCTTGGCCGTCCGACCGAAGGCGAGTACAACGAAGAGTTCTCCTTGCTGCCGGTAGTTAATTATCTGAAAGAACACCTTTCTTCACCGGTCCGCCTGGAAAAAGACTATCTGGACGGCCTGGAAATCGCGCCGGGTGAACTGGTGGTATTGGAAAACGTACGCTTTAATAAAGGCGAAAAGAAAGACGACGAAACCCTGGCCAAACGTTATGCCGCCCTGTGCGACATCTATGTCATGGACGCCTTCGGTACCGCTCACCGCGCCCAGGCCTCCACCCACGGCGTCGGCAAATTCGCGCCGGTCGCCTGTGCCGGTCCGCTGCTGTTCAACGAACTTGACGCTCTGGGTAAAGCCCTGGGTAATCCGGCGCGCCCGATGGTGGCCATTGTCGGCGGTTCCAAGGTTTCCACCAAACTGACCGTACTGGATTCGCTGTCTAAAATTGCCGATCAGCTGATTGTCGGCGGCGGCATCGCCAATACCTTTATCGCGGCCCAGGGCCACAACGTGGGCAAATCCCTGTATGAAGCCGATTTGATTCCGGAAGCCAAACGTCTATTGGGCATCTGTGATATCCCGGTTCCCACCGATGTGCGCGTGGCGACGGAGTTTTCTGAAACCGCGGCCGCCACCCTGAAATCCGCCAGCGACATCAAAGATGACGAACAGGTACTGGATTTGGGCGACGTATCCGCGCAGAAATTGGCCGATATTCTGTTGAAAGCCAAGACCATTTTGTGGAACGGCCCGGTGGGCGTATTCGAATTCCCCAATTTCCGTAAAGGCACCGAAATCGTCGCCAACGCCATCGCCAACAGCGAAGCCTTCTCCATTGCCGGCGGCGGCGATACCCTGGCTGCAATCGACCTGTTTGGCATTGCCGATAAGATTTCCTATATCTCCACCGGCGGCGGTGCTTTCCTGGAATTCGTGGAAGGCAAAAAACTGCCGGCCGTGGTTATGCTTGAAGAGCGCGCCAAACAGTAACTTATTAGCGAGCAGGGCGCGCTGGATCGGCGCCCGCAAACATCGTTGCGAATGCAGGCTAGGGCAACGGTATTTGATTACTCTCCATCAATGGCCTACAAAACAGGACAAAGCAATATGTCTAAGATTTTCGATTTTGTAAAACCAGGCGTCATCACCGGTGACGACGTACAGAAAGTATTTGCCGTGGCGAAAGAAAACCACTTTGCTCTGCCTGCCGTTAACTGCGTAGGTACCGACTCCATCAATGCCGCTCTGGAAGCCGCCGCGAAAGTTCGCGCGCCGATTATCATCCAGTTCTCCAACGGCGGCGCGGCATTTATCGCGGGCAAAGGCCTGAAAGCCGAAGGCCAGACCGGTTCCGTACTGGGCGCCATCGCCGGTGCGCTGCACGTGCACCATATAGCTGAACATTACGGCGTGCCGGTTATCCTGCATACCGACCATTGCGCCAAAAAACTGCTGCCATGGCTTGACGGCCTGCTGGACGCCGGTGAAAAACATTTCGCCGCCACCGGTAAACCGCTGTTCTCTTCGCATATGATCGACCTGTCGGAGCAATCCCTGGAAGAAAATATCGAAATCAGCAGCAAGTATCTGACCCGTATGGCCAAGCTGAATATGACCCTGGAAATCGAACTGGGCTGTACCGGCGGTGAAGAAGACGGGGTGGATAACAGCCATCTGGATAACTCTTCCCTGTACACCCAGCCGGAAGACGTGGCATACGCTTACGAAAAACTCAACGCCATCAGCCCGCGTTTCACTATTGCCGCCGCGTTTGGTAATGTGCACGGCGTCTACAAACCGGGTAACGTAAAACTGACTCCGAAAATCCTTGATAACTCTCAGAAATTTGTTTCCGAGAAATTCGGCCTCCCGGCTAATTCCCTGAACCTGGTGTTCCACGGCGGTTCAGGCTCGACTCCGGAAGAAATCAAAGAAGCGGTCGGCTACGGCGTTGTGAAAATGAACATCGATACCGATACCCAATGGGCAACTTGGGAAGGTATCCTGAAGTATTACCACAAAAACGCCGGCTATCTGGAAACCCAATTGGGTAACCCGGAAGGCGACGACAAACCGAACAAAAAATACTACGACCCGCGTGCCTGGCTGCGTGCCGGCCAGGTTTCCATGGCTACCCGCCTGGAACTGGCATTCCACGAGCTCAATGCGATCGACGTGCTGTAATTTTCGCCGCGTTAACCCGGCTTGACAAAAGGCCTCCTCTTTGGAGGCCTTTAACATAATGAAATCTCGGATTTTTCCTGCCCGTTTTCTCTTTCAGAGTTGGCAGGAAAAACGATTATTGGTTACCCTTAAATGGTTGCGACCTTGCCGGCAGCTTTGACCGGCTGGTTTTTTTGCCATACACCAGAGAGGGATGATCTAAATGGAAGATCTCAACGTCGTCGATAAAATCAATGATGCGGGCAGTTGGCTGGTCAATAATCAGCAACTGCTGGTCCACTACGCGGTCAATATCGTTGCTGCTGTTATTATTCTGATCATCGGTATGCTGGTTGCCCGGGCGATTTCGGGTACCCTGAATAAAATCATGAAAGCGCGCCATATCGATATTACCGTGGCGGACTTCCTGTCGGCGATCGTACGTTACGCGATTATTATTTTTACGATCATTGCCGCCCTGGGGCGCATCGGCGTGCAGACCGCGTCGGTGATTGCGGTTATCGGCGCCGCCGGCCTGGCCGTGGGTTTGGCGTTGCAGGGCTCGTTATCCAATTTTGCCGCCGGCGTTCTGCTGGTGACGTTCCGCCATTTCCGCGCCGGCGAATATGTGGATTTTGCCGGGACCGCCGGGACGGTGCTGGTGGTGCAAATCTTCTCCACCACGCTGCGTACGTTCGACGGCAAAATGATCGTGGTGCCCAACGGCAAAATCCTGTCGGGCAACATCACCAATTTTTCCCGCGAACCCAACCGCCTGATCGATTTGATCGTAAGCGTCAGCTATGACGCCGATATCGAACAAGTCAAAAAATTGCTTACCGATATCATCGCGGCGGACAGCAGGGTGCTGCAGGACAAGGGCATTACCGTGCGGCTCAATGCCCTGGGCGCCTCCTCGCTGGATTTTATGGTGCGCGCCTGGGTTCCCCGCGACGCCCTGCAAAACGCAACTTTCGATTTGCTGGAGAATTTTAAGCGGGTGCTGGACGAACATCAGATCGGCATTCCTTACCCGCAGATGGATGTGCATTTGTACCGCACGCCGAAACCCCAATCCGAGGCCGCGCGGGACGAAGGGCAGCAGGTCCCTGCGCCGCAGCAGCCCTCCTGATCCCCTGGCGTATGGGGGCAAGCCATCATGCCGGTCCTGTAGCCCGTATCAATCCCAGCCCGTCCTGGCGACGGGTTTTTTTATCGGCCGCAGCCAGCATTGCAGGATATTGATTATTAGAATTACTAATGCAAGATTAGTTTATTGTGTTTCAACTGATATCGGCTTCTGATTATACTTGCCTGACTTTCTGCAACGATGGTTTTGTGCAACAAGAGGTGGGTACGCAGCGTGTGGATGATTTTTATGCAGGGTTTTGCCTTGGGCATGGCGACTATCGTCCCGCTGGGGCCGCAAAATGTATTGGTGATGAATCAGGGCATCCGGCGGCAATATCATGTGCTGATCGCCACCCTTTGCCTGTTGAGCGATATCCTGCTGATTATGGTGGGGGTATTTGGCAGCAGCGCGTTGCTGACGCGCTCGCCGGTGCTATTGCAGTGCGTTACCCTGGCGGGCGTCGCCTTTTTGGCGGTGTATGGTTTTAGCGCGTTGCGCAATGCCTGGCGCGGCGGCGGCGCTGGCGCCAGTCCCGCCGGGGCCCTGCATCCCACGCGGCGGCGGGTGATTATTACCATGCTGGCGGTAACCTGGCTCAATCCCCACGTCTATTTGGATACGCTGGTGGTATTGGGCAGCATTGGCGGGCAGTTGGAGCCGGCGGCGCGGCGCTGGTTCGCCATCGGCACTATGGGGGCATCGCTGGTCTGGTTTTACGGCCTGGCCATGCTGTCGTCCCGTTTGGCCCCCTGGCTGAACCAGGGACGGGTGCAGCGGGTGATTCAGCTGTTCGTGGGGGTGGTGATGTGGCTGGTGGCGCTACAGCTGGCGCGCCAGGCCTGGCATATGTTCGCCGGCGCGCCGCTTTGATACGGCATCGGCGGTGTAATCATGATATTGAGAACTTTCCCTATAGGTTAACTTCACGGCAACGCCTATGCTGGCACCGGATAACGACGTAACGGTAAATAAGCGCAAATTGCGTTGTTTTTATATGAAAACCCGTAATGATATGAAGTGCTTAAACCAATTTGCATGATATTTTGCCGCACAGGAGACAACATGAAGGCCAAAGCATTACTGTTAACCGCCGTAGTGGGCTTGGGATTGCTGACCACGCAGGCGCAGGCCGCCGAGCTGCCCAATGGGCCGCATGTGATCACATCGGGCACCTCAAGCGTTGAAGCTACGCCGGATATCGCCACCCTGACCATCGAAGTGGCGATATCGTCGAAGGACGCCGCCGATGCGAAAAAACAGGTGGATACCCGGGTGGCGCAATACTTTGATTTCCTGAATAAGAACGGTATCGAAAATAAAGATATCGATGCCGCCAATTTGCGCACCCAGCCGGAGTACGACTTTCTGAAAACCGGCGAGTCGGTGCTCAAGGGATATCGGGCCATCCGCCAGGTGCAGGTCACGCTGCGCCAGCTTGATAAGTTAAATGAATTGCTGGACGGCGCCCTGAAATCCGGCCTAAATGAAATCCGGGCGGTGGAATTGGGCGTGGCCAATCCGGACACGTTCCGCGATCAGGCCCGCAATAAAGCCATTGAAAACGCCACGGCGCAGGCCCGTTCGCTGGCGCAGGGGTTCAAGGCCGACCTGGGGCCGATTTTCAGCATCCGTTATCATGTGGCCAACTACCAGCCGGTGCCGGTGGCGCGCATGTTTAAAGCCAACGACGCCATGTCGCAGACCGATGCCGCCCAAACCTATGTGCAGCAAACCATTCACTTTGACGATCAGGTGGATGTCGTATTTGAGCTGCAGCGCCAGCCATAACGTCTTCAATAATAATCAACGGCGCCCCGGGCGCCGTTTTTCAAGCGTTCAGCGATAACCCCGCCGCAGGCAATGCCTGGATTACAATGCAGCCAGCGCGCATAAAGCGCTGGGGTTTTGCTCTACTATTTTTATCAGCAATACCGCCTGCTGATTAGGTTTAGCTCTGCCTTGTTCCCAGTTTTGATATGTAGTGACGCCGGTATGTAAGTACATAGCAAAGACTGCCTGGGAAAGATTGAGTTTTTCCCTTACAGCTTTAAGCTCTGCCGGAGATAAGCTTACGCTTTTATTCAGCGCGACACGGTGAGTTTTTAATGTAGTTTTGCCTGCGTTCAGGCCGCTCCACGCTTCCATCCCCTGTACCAGCTCATCAAAAATATTACGCTCACTCATAATGCCTTACCTCTTTTAAGGATGTCGCACATGGTGCGCAGCATATCCCGTTGTAGTCGGGTGAGATCGGCCTTTTCGTCTTTATCATATAGAGTAAATAATAAAAAATGAGAATGTTCTAACCACCAATAATAAATCACTCTAATCCCGCCACGTTTACCTTTACCACGCCTCGCATCGGCAAAACGGACTTTCCTTAATCCACCGGTATGCTGAATGACATCACCCGATCCCGGGTCCGTCAGCAGCATCTGCTGAAATTGCCGAAATTCTTCATCAGTCAAATAATTCGCACGATAATTTTCAAAAGGCGGCTATTCAATGAACATAGCTTCCATGCTCTCACCATTCATCCTGAATTTGTTATACGTTATCCCCAAGTTGGGGATAGACCAATCTAGATCTTTTTAAGAAAAATATGGGGTACGCCCATTGGAACTGGCGGCCTGGATGCGGGTATCCAGGGCGGGCCTGTGGTTGTTGGTGATATACCCTCAGGCCTGGCGCAATACTTGCCGGCCGTGTGAGAGCAGGGCGTCGGTCACTTTGCGCATCATGCGGCTCTCCGGGGCGAAACGGTGCCAGAACAGCATGCGCCGCTGGTAAAGCCCCGGCGTCAGATCGATCAACTCCCCCGCGTCCAGCTCCCGTTCGATTTGCAGGTGCGGGATCATGCAGCAGGTGGTGCCCTGGCGCGCCAGCTGCACAAAAGCTTCCGATGAATTAACGATATGGCAGGGCACGCTGCCCGGCGGTAAATCAAAATTCTGCTGTAAAAACGCCTGATGCATATCGTCCAGATGATCGAATGCCACCGCGGGCGCTTTCAGCAGCGCGCTGCGGGTGACCCCGTGGGGAAAATAGCGATCGGCAAAGGGCTTGGACGCCACGAACAGGTAATCGAGCGCGCCAAGCTGGTCCACCAGGCAACTGGGCAGCGGCTGGGGCTGGATACTCACCGCCCCCACGACTTCGCCGCGCCTGAGCCGCTCCTGGGTGCGGGTTTCGTCTTCCACCTGCAGGTTAAGGCGGATAGGGGAATCGGTCAGCACCGGTTTAAGCGCCGGCAGCAGCCAGGTCGCCAGGCTATCGGCATTGACCGCCAGCGAGAGCAGCAGCGGCGTATCATTGCCGCTGTCGGTGCCCAGCCACTCGTCTTCCAGCAATTCCACCTGGTGCAACAGCGCCAGCAATTTCTGGCCTTGCTCAGTGGGGCGGGGGGGAATGGTACGCACCAATAGCGGTTGGCCGAACAGGTTTTCCAATTGCTTGATACGCTGCGATACCGCGGATTGCGTTATACATAATTTTTGCGCGGCACGTTCAAAACCTCGTTCACGTATCACGGCGTCGAGCGCCTGCAGCGTTCGATAGTCCGGGCGTTTCATTGATTATCCCCTGCGTCGTTGTCTTTTTGCATCCCGATTGCGCGGTGTTTGCACCATTTTTTCACTATGCCACAGTTATGTCATAGTTTTACACTCATGGGGATGGGAAATTTCACCGCGGCTTTACGGCACGGTCCTTTTGCCCTGGGTTGTGGCGAAATTCACGCCAAGAGGGCTGGCATTGCTTTATAATATGGGCAAATTCATTACTCCAGGGACATAGACAAAACATGACGCAAGATGAATTGAAAAAGGCGGTTGGCTGGTCGGCATTAAAATATGTGCGGCCCGGCACCATCGTCGGCGTGGGCACCGGGTCCACCGCCGCGCATTTTATCGATGCCCTGGGCAGCATCAGGCAGCAAATCGAAGGGGCGGTGTCCAGTTCGGATGCGTCATCCGCCAAGCTGCAAAGCCTGGGAATTCCGTTGCTGGATCTCAATAGCGTCGATGTGCTGGATATCTATGTCGACGGCGCCGATGAAATCAACGGCCAGATGCAGATGATTAAAGGCGGCGGCGCGGCGCTGACCCGCGAAAAAATCATCGCCGCGGTGGCGCGCAAATTCATCTGTATCGTTGATGCCTCAAAGCAGGTGGACGTCCTGGGCGATTTCCCGCTGCCGGTGGAAGTGATTCCCATGGCGCGGTCCTATGTGGCGCGCGAGCTGGTGAAGCTGGGCGGCCTGCCGGAATATCGCCAGGGCGTGGTCACCGACAACGGCAATATTATCCTTGATGTGCGTAATCTGCGCATCCTGGATGCGGTGGCGCTGGAAGATAAAATCAACAGCCTGCCCGGCGTGGTGACCGTCGGACTCTTTGCCCGCCGCCGCGCGGACGTGGCGCTGATCGGCACCGCCGAGGGCGTAAAAGTCGTCGAATAATCGCCGCCGGATACGGCACCGCTTTTCTGCCGCCGGGTGCGGGTTTATCGGCGGCAGATGTTAATTTTATTTACATAGCATCTTTTATTTCCGTTCTTGAAATTCAGTGATAAATATCACATTTTTGCCATGCGCCTGCCATAAATATGACGCTTTCTCGCCGGGCCAGAAGATTTATCCATAGCAATCCCTTATGGCTGCGTCTTATGCTGTTCCTTGGTTCATCTGCCCCATTGCCGCCGCGGCAATATTTGTTATTTTGTCCGGGTGCTGTGTATTGCAGCCGCATCTGAAGTTTCATAAAGGGTCGGGAAATGGCAAAAGTATCGCTGGAAAAAGATAAGATCAAGTTTCTGCTGGTTGAAGGTGTCCATCAAACGGCGTTGGACAACCTTAGACGCGCCGGTTATACCAATATTGAGTATCATAAAGGCGCAATGGATACCGAATCGCTGAAAGCATCCATCCGCGATGCCCATTTTGTCGGCATCCGTTCCCGTACCAATCTGACGGAAGAGGTGTTTGCCGCCGCGGAAAAATTGGTCGCGGTAGGTTGTTTCTGTATCGGTACCAACCAAGTCGATCTTAAAGCCGCGTTAAAACGGGGCGTCCCGGTTTTCAATGCGCCTTTTTCCAATACCCGATCCGTGGCCGAAATGGTACTGGGCGAAATGCTGCTGATGATCCGCGGCGTGCCCGAAGCCAATGCCAAAGCCCACCGCGGGCAATGGAACAAACAGGCGGCGGGCAGCTACGAAGCCCGCGGCAAGAAGCTGGGCATCATCGGTTACGGCCATATCGGCACGCAGCTGGGTATTCTGGCCGAAGGCCTGGGCATGCAGGTCTTTTTCTATGATATCGAAAGCAAATTGCCTTTGGGCAACGCCCAGCAGATAGATTCGCTGGAAGAGCTGCTCAACCTGAGCGATGTGGTGACCCTGCATGTGCCCGATACCCTCTCCACCCGCAATATGATGGGTAAGGCCGAATTTGCCCAGATGAAGCCCGGCGCGCTGTTTATCAACGCCGCGCGCGGTACGGTGGTGGATATCCCGGCGCTGTGCGATGCGCTCGCCAGCAAACATCTGGCCGGCGCAGGCGTGGATGTGTTCCCCGAGGAGCCCGCGTCCAACAGCGATCCGTTTACCTCGCCGCTGTGCGAGTTCGATAATGTGATCCTCACGCCGCATATCGGCGGTTCAACGCAGGAAGCGCAGGAAAATATCGGCGTGGAAGTGGCGGGCAAACTGGCCAAATACTCTGATAACGGCTCCACCCTGTCCGCGGTGAATTTTCCGGAAGTCTCGCTGCCGGAACATGGCGACCAGGTCAGCCGCTTGCTGCATATCCATGAAAACCGCCCCGGCATCCTGACCCGCATCAACCAGATCTTCGCCGAGCAAAGCATTAATATCGCCGCCCAGTATCTGCAAACCACGCCGGAAATCGGTTATGTGGTGATTGATGTGGAAACCGACGCCGAAAATACCGCGCTGCAACTGCTGAAGGCCATTCCCGGCACTATCCGCGCCCGTTTGCTGTACTGATTGTCACCGGTTTCCACGCTAAACATCCCGGCCATCGCGCCGGGTTTTTTTATGGCTTGCGGCCACGAATCCGTCTATGCGTTTAACCTAAAAGGCTATAGTCTTCAGGTCGGGAAGAAAAATGGAAGATGAAATGTCCCTTATGCGCTGCGGCAGGGATGATCCATGATGTGCGCGACTTGCTCCATACCTACAAAGGCAAAACAACCCTGATCCCTAGCGTTGAAGGGGACTTTTGTCCGGCATGCCAGGAAATGATTATCAATACCCAGGATGCCGCGCGGGCCGGCTTACCAGCGCCAGTGTCGTGACGGCGTGACGATTTCCGGCAACGGGATATCCCAGGGTTCCACCGGCACGGTCTCCACCTGCTGGCAGTCATGGGCCAGGCCGATGGGGTAGAAGCCCCCATCACGCCGCCAGTGGCGCAGGGTGCGGTCATAAAAACCGCCGCCCATGCCCAGCCGCTGGCCGCGGGCGTCAAAGGCCACCAGCGGGGTAAACATGATATCCAGGCGGGCCAGGGGCAGCAGGCGGGTGACGTCCAGCCGCGGTTCGCTGATATGCAGGCGGTTGAGCACCAAGGGCGTGTCGGCCGCATACTGCTGAAACAACAGATGGCCGGGGCTGAAGGGATGCAGCACCGGCAGAAAAATACGCTTGTTGCGCCGCCACAGGGCTTCAATCAGCGGCCGGGTATCAAGCTCGCCGTCAAACGACAGGAACAGCGCCAGGGTGTCGGCGGCCGCGATGCGCGGGTCGGCCAGCGCCCGGTTAACCAGTAAGTCAGCGGCATCGGCCTGCTGCCGTTCGGTCAATTGGCGGCGGCGGGTGCGGATATGGTTGCGGATGGACTGACGCTGTAGCGAGATTTCCGTTGATAAGCTCATGGGGATGACAGGCGAGTTGCGCACGGTTCATGCGCTGGTAAAGTGGATCTCCGAGATGCCGCCGCAGGCTGTAACCCTTGAACCCATGGTTCAAGGTGAACGCAGCGTTGTAACTTTAAGGCTTCTCGGACGAACCGAGCATGCGCACCAGTTATAGATCGCCACATTCTTGTGGTAAAAATTATCGGCTCAGGGGACGGGCCCGCTGGCGAACATCTCAGAGAAATTTTGTATTCTTTATCAGTAATTCATCAGTAATTCAGCATCGTCGTTTCATCGGGATGCCGCACTACCTGTACTGCGTCACCGCGAGCCTGGCTCAGCGATGAAAATTATTCGAACTGCGTGCCCGGACGCTCAGAAATCCGGCCCTGTTCTACCAGCGCCTGTTCAATCGTCTGCTGCAATAACCGGATACGTTGCTCCATGTTGGCGGCATAATCACGGGTTTTGACTCTTTCCTGCGCCAGCTCGTGGCAAATGTTCAGCGCCGCGATGAAAACAAGCTGTTCCGTATTGGTGACTCTAGTGCGAACTTTTAGATCTTGCAACCGCTGATTAAGATCTTCTGCCGCCAGGTTCAACGCATCTTGTTGTTCCGGCGGGCAATTCACCCTTAACGTGCGGCCAAAAATTTGAATATCTACCGGTTGTGCGGACATACCACCTTCCTGCTTTGTTACCGCGCCGACGCTTGCCAATCCCGTTTCACCATTACGGGAGCGCAGAGCGGACGCCACTATACTCTATATCCATGCGCCATATCAAACCGGGGAATCCTTATGAAACAGAACTTGCTCGCCCTTTCTGGTATAGCTACGGACCTTGGTGGTAGCATAACACGAACTTACCCTGCCAACGACGATGAAAGCGCATGTCTATACAAAATACCTTTCCCGACTATGAAAACCTGAACCAAATGCTCAATCAACAGGCCGTGGCGCTGACCGCGGCGGAAATGCATGGTCTAATCAGCGGCATGCTGTGCGGGGGCAACCACGACCATAGCTGGCAGACGCTGGTGCATGAGTTGACCAACGAAGGCCTGGCGTTTTCGCAAACCCTGGCCGAACCGCTGCGCCAGCTCCATGAAGCCACCGCGCATTCCCTTGATGACGAAGAATTTATGTTCCAACTGCTGCTGCCCGACGACGATCGCGCCACGGTGTTTGAGCGGGTGGACGCGCTGGCGGGTTGGGTAAATCATTTTTTATTAGGCTTGGGCATGGTGCAGCCCAAGCTTGATAAGGTCAAGGGCGAGCTGAAGGAAGCCATTGACGACCTGCGTAATATCGGCCGGCTAGGCTATGACGAAGATGAAGACCAGGAAGAACTGGCGCAGTCGCTGGAAGAAGTCAGCGAATATGTCCGGATGGCGGCCATCCTGTGCCATAACAGTTTTACCCATCCCGGCGAGTCCGAGCCCCAGGAAAAACCCAAGCCGACGCTGCACTGAGCGCCGGCCCGCGCGCGATAAACCAACCAGCGCCGCACAGAACGATCGGTTAACCCCTTACATGGCAGGAGAAAGTGATGACACCACAAGAATATTTACGCCGTCGTCAGGCATTACTGGCGAAAATGGCCCCGGCCAGCGCCGCCGTAATCTTCGCCGCGCCCGAGGCGAAGCGAAGCGCCGATAGTGAATATCCTTATCGTCAGAACAGCGACTTCTGGTATTTTACCGGCTTCAACGAGCCGGAAGCGGCGTTGATCCTGATTAAAAGCGACGAAACCCACCATCACAGCGTGCTGTTTAACCGGGTGCGCGATCTCAGCGCTGAAATCTGGTTCGGCCGCAGGCTGGGCCAGGACGCCGCACCGGCCAAACTGGCGGTGGACCGCGCCTTGCCGTGGGATGAGATTCACCAGCAATTGCATTTGCTGCTTAACGGCCTGGATGTGGTCTACCACGCCCAGGGGGAATACGCCTTTGCCGATACCCTGGTGTTTAATGCCCTGGATATACTGCGTCGCGGGTCGCGCCAGCAATTGAGCGCGCCCGACACCCTGACGGACTGGCGTCCCTGGGTACATGAATTACGCCTGTTTAAATCTCCCGAGGAGCTGGCGGTGCTGCGCCAGGCCTGCAAAATTACCGCGCTGGGCCACACCCGCGCCATGCGAGCCTGCCGGCCCGGCCGGTACGAATACCAGCTGGAAGGCGAAATCCTCCATGAATTCAACCAGCACGGCGCCCGCTATCCTTCCTACAACACCATTGTGGGCAGCGGCGAAAACGGCTGCATTTTGCACTACACCGAAAACGAAACGCAAATGCGCGACGGCGATCTGGTACTGATTGACGCCGGCTGTGAATATCAGGGTTATGCCGGCGATATTACGCGCACTTTCCCGGTAAACGGCAAATTCAGCCCGGCGCAGCGGGCCATTTACGACATCGTGCTGGCCATGCTGCAAACCTCTCTGGAATTGTACAAACCGGGCGTCAGTATCCGCGAAGTCAATGAACATGCGGTGCGCATCATGGTCACCGGGCTGGTGGCGCTGGGCGTGCTGAAAGGGGAGGTGACCGAGCTTATCGCCGTCCAGGCGCACCGGCAGTTTTTTATGCATGGGCTCAGCCACTGGCTGGGGCTGGATGTGCATGATGTGGGCGATTACGGCATGCCGGAGCGCGGCCGCATGCTGGAACCCGGCATGGTGCTGACCATTGAGCCGGGCATCTATATCGCCGCGGATGCGGAGGTTCCCCAGGAATATCGCGGCATCGGCATCCGTATCGAAGACAATATCGTGATCACCGCGCAGGGCAATGAAAATCTAACCGACTCGGTGGTAAAAGATCCGGAGGCCATCGAAGCGCTGATGGCGGCGGCCCGCTAACCGTGTCGGTGATTATTATCGGCGGCGGCATGGCCGGCGCCACGCTGGCGCTGGCCTTGTCCCATATGACCGGCGGCCGGCTGGCCATCGATCTGGTGGAAGCCGCTGCGCCCGAAAGCCGCGCGCACCCGGGTTATGATGCCCGCGCCATCGCCCTGGCCCAGGGGACGTGCCAGCAGCTTACCGCCATCGGCGTCTGGCCGTCGCTCGGCCCCTGCGCCACGGCCATCACCGAGGTCCAGGTCAGCGATCGCGGCCATATCGGCCGGGTGCGGCTCGCGGCGCGGGATTACCGTTTGCCCGCCCTGGGGTCCGTGGTGGAGCTGTATGATGCGGGCCAGCGGCTGTTCGCCTTATTGCGCCGCGCCCCCGGCGTAAGGCTGCATTGCCCTGCTACACTCAAGGACATCGCCCGCCGGCAGGACGACACGCTGGTGACCCTGGATACCGGCGAGCGTTTGACCGGGCGGCTACTGGTGGCGGCGGACGGATCGCATTCCCTGGCGGCCCAGGGGTGCGATATCCGGTGGCGGCAGCAGGATTACCCGCAGTTGGCGGTGATCGCCAACGTCAGTACCGCGTTGCCCCATGACGGGCGGGCTTTCGAGCGCTTCACCGAACACGGGCCGCTGGCCATGTTGCCGATGTCCCGCGGGCGCAGCTCTCTGGTATGGTGTCTGCCGCTGTCCCGCCGCGAGGATGTCGCCGCCTGGAGCGACGGGCAGTTTATCGACGCGCTGCAAGGGGAGTTCGGCTGGCGGCTGGGGCGCATTACCGCCGTCGGGCAGCGGCAATGTTATCCGCTGCAGCTGCGCACCGCCACGCGCCATATCAGCCATCGCCTGGCGCTGGTGGGCAATGCGGCGCAGACCCTGCATCCCATTGCCGGGCAGGGTTTTAACCTGGGATTGCGGGACGTGATGACGCTGGCGGAAACGCTGGCCGCCGCCCTGGACAATGGCGCGGATATCGGCGCCTATGCCACGCTTGAGCGTTATCAGCAACGGCGTTTACCCGATCAAAGCGCCACGGTGGGTATCACCGACGGATTGATTAATGTGTTCGCCAACCAGCATTTCCCGCTGGTGGCGGCGCGCAATCTCGGTCTGTTATCCATGGCCGCTTCATCCACTTTGCGCGACGCGCTCGCGCGCCAGACATTGGGCTGGGTAGCGCGTTAGGCCCGATGGTTAACAAGGATTCGACAGCTATGCAAGCATTTGACGTGGTCATCAACGGCGGCGGGATGGTAGGCCTGGCGCTGGCCTGTGGGTTGCAGGGCAGCGGGATGCGGGTGGCCGTGGTGGAACAGCAGCTCCCTGAACCCGTGCCTCCCGCCGATCGCCCCGCGCTGCGCGTATCCGCCATTAATGCCGCCAGCCAGCGATTGCTGGAGCATTTGCAGGTGTGGGACGATATCGTCGCCCTGCGCGCCAACCCTTATCGCGGCATGGAAGTCTGGGATAACGACAGCTTCGGCAAAATTGCCTTTGACGGCAGCGCGCTGGGGTATGCCCACCTGGGCCACATCGTCGAGAACGCGGTGATTCATCAGGCGCTGTGGCGGCGGGCCGAACGGTTATCGGACGTCACCCTGTTTTGCCCGGCGGCGCTGCGCCGGATCGCCTGGGGGGAAAACGAGGCGTTCATTACCCTGGAAGACGATCGCATGCTGACCGCCCGGCTGGTGGTGGGGGCGGACGGCGCCAATTCCTGGCTGCGCCGTTATGCCGATATCCCGCTGACCTTCCGCGATTATCAGCATCATGCCCTGGTGGCCACCATTCGCACCGAGCGGCCACATGGCGGCATCGCCCGCCAGGCGTTTCATGGCGACGGCATTTTGGCTTTCCTGCCCCTCGGCCAGCCCGATCTGTGCTCCATTGTCTGGTCGCTGCCCCCCGACGCCGCCGCGCAGCGGCTGGTTATGCCGCCCGACGCGTTTAACGCGCACCTGGCGCGTCATTTCAACCTGACGCTGGGATTATGCGCGTTGCAAAGCGAGCGCCTGACGTTCCCATTAACCGCCCGGTATGCCCGCGATTTTGCCGCCCACCGGCTGGTGCTGGCTGGCGATGCGGCCCATACGGTCCATCCGCTGGCCGGGCAGGGCGTCAATCTGGGATTTATGGATGTCGCGGAATTATTAACGCAGCTGCAGCGGCTGCAACAGGCCGGCAAAGATATCGGCCATTACCCCTACCTGCGCCGCTATGAGCGCCGCCGCAAGCACAGCGCCGCCGTGATGCTGGCCGGTATGCAAGGCTTGCGGGAGCTGTTCGACGGCAATAATCCGTTAAAGAAATGGGCCCGCGACGCCGGGCTGCGCCTGGCCGATACGCTGCCGGGAATCAAACCCCGTTTAATCCGTCAGGCCATGGGGCTTAACGACCTGCCGGAATGGCTGGAGCGGGACGCCGTTTGACTGAAATAATCTAATTTTACCCTCTGCTTTGCATTATATTTTCTAATGCGAAGCGGGGAAAAGAGTTTTTCATCCCATCCCGCAGCGGCACTTTTTGTTATCATATTTGGCTTTTGCCGGCTCCGCGCTGTGGTTTATGCGCCGCAATAAGCCATGTATCAGTATAATATGCTGTCCATCCCGCCTGGTTTCCTCCTGCGCCCGCGGCGCGCATGCATAATTTAATTTATGGTTTCCCCTGGGATTAGGTGGTAACTTCTGGCCAAAGGTATCGTTTGCGTTGCCCCGCTCCCCCGGGCGGCGCGGCGTAACATTCATTGTGATTTCCCCGGAATAAACGACCAAGACAAAGAGGAACAGATGGCCCAGCTGACATCGCTTTATGAACAGCACATTGCGTGCGGCGCGAAAATGGTGGATTTCCATGGTTGGATGATGCCGCTGCATTACGGCTCGCAGCTGGAAGAACATCACCAGGTCCGCCGCGACGCGGGCATGTTTGATGTTTCCCATATGACCATCATCGACCTCAAAGGTCCCCGTACCCGTGAATTCCTGCGCTATTTGCTGGCTAACGACGTGGCCAAGCTGGCCGTGCCCGGCAAAGCGCTTTATACCGGGATGCTTAACGCGTCGGGCGGGGTGATTGACGATCTGATTGTCTATTTCCTCAACGAAACCGAGTTTCGCCTGGTGGTGAACTCCGCCACCCGTGAAAAAGATGTGAACTGGGTAACCGATCACGCCGAGCCTTACAGCGTTGAGGTTACGGTGCGCGACGATCTGGCGCTGATTGCGGTGCAGGGACCGCAGGCGCAGGAAAAGGCCCGCACGCTGTTCACTGCCGGCCAGCAGGCGGCGGTGGCCGGCATGAAACCCTTCTTTGGCGTGCAGTCGGGCGACTTTTTTATCGCCACCACCGGCTATACCGGCGAAGCCGGTTTTGAAATCGCGCTGCCGAAAACCCAGGCCGGGGACTTCTGGCAAAAATTACTGGCGGCGGGCGTCAAGCCCTGCGGACTGGGGGCGCGGGATACGCTGCGCCTGGAAGCCGGCATGAACCTTTACGGGCAGGAAATGGACGAGCGCGTTTCGCCGCTGGCCGCCAATATGGGCTGGACCATCGCCTGGCAGCCGGAAGATCGTGATTTTATCGGCCGCGAGGCGCTGGAAGCCCAGCGGCGCGACGGCACCGAACAATTGGTCGGCCTGGTCATGACGGCGAAAGGAGTGCTGCGCAACGGTCTGACCGTGCACTTTACCGACGCGGCCGGTAATATGAAAACGGGTGCGATCACCAGCGGTTCGTTCTCGCCCACTTTGGGATACAGCATTGCCCTGGCCCGCGTGCCCGCCGGTATCGGCGAGCAGGCCATAGTATTACTCCGTAACCGCGAAATGCCGGTTAAGGTAACCAAACCTGGTTTTGTCCGCGCCGGTAAACCGGTCGTTCAATAATTAACTTTGCAAGAGTGAGGAAGGCAATGAGCAACGTGCCGCAAGAGCTAAAATACACTACCTCCCATGAGTGGGTGCGCAACGAAGGCGCGGGTATTTATTCCGTCGGTATTACCGAACACGCCCAGGAACTGCTGGGCGACATGGTATTTATCGATTTGCCGGAAGTCGGCACCGTTTTCGCCGCCAGCGATGATTGCGCGGTAGCCGAGTCGGTGAAAGCCGCATCGGATATCTATGCCCCTATCGCCGGTGAAATCGTGGCGGTGAATGAAGAGTTGGAAGCTTCGCCTGAACTGGTTAACAGCGCGCCTTATACCGACGGCTGGCTGTTCCGTATTCAAGCCAGCGACGAAAGCGAAGTCGAAAGCTTGCTCGATGCCGACGCCTACGAGGCCTCCATCGAAGACGACGACTGACCCGAACGCCCCGGACGCTGTTCCGGGGCCTTGCCTTGTGTGATTCCCCGTCCCATGCCCGATGCAGGAAGTGTTGTTTATGACCCAGACTCTCAGCCAGCTTGAACATAATGATGCCTTTATCGAGCGCCATATCGGCCCCGGCGCGCGCCAGCAGGCGCATATGCTGTCGGCCATCGGCGCCGGCACCCTTGATGACCTGATCAAACAAATTGTTCCGGCTGATATTCAACTTTCAGCCCCTCCCGCGGTAGGGGATGCGGCGACCGAAGCGCAGGCGCTGGCGGAACTTAAAGCCATCGCCGGTCTTAACCAGCGCTATAAAACCTATATCGGCATGGGCTACAGCGCGGTGATTACCCCGCCGGTGATCCTGCGCAATATGCTGGAAAACCCCGGCTGGTACACCGCCTATACCCCTTATCAGCCGGAAGTCTCCCAAGGCCGTCTCGAAGCCTTGCTTAACTTCCAGCAGCTGACTCTTGATCTGACCGGCCTGGATATCGCTTCCGCCTCGCTGCTCGATGAGGCCACCGCGGCCGCGGAAGCCATGGCGCTGGCCAAACGCGCCAGCAAGCTCAAACAGGCCAATGTCTTTTTTGTCGCCGATGACGTCCATCCGCAAACTCTGGATGTGGTGCGCACCCGCGCCGGCACCTTTGGTTTCGAGATCGTCACCGGCAAGGCCGCCGACGCGCTGGAACTGGCCGGGGTATTTGGCGTATTGCTACAGCAGGCGGGCACCACCGGCGAGCTGCATGATTATCGCGCCGTGCTGGCCGAATTGAAAAATCGTAAAATCATCAGCTGCGTGGCGGCCGATATGATGGCGCTGGTACTGCTGGCGGCCCCGGGCGCGCAGGGCGCCGATGTGGTATTCGGGTCGTCCCAGCGTTTTGGCGTGCCCATGGGCTACGGCGGCCCGCATGCGGCGTTTTTTGCCGCCCGCGACGACGTAAAAAGATCCATGCCGGGGCGTATTATCGGCGTATCCCGCGATGCGGCGGGCAGCACCGCCCTGCGCATGGCGATGCAAACCCGCGAGCAGCATATCCGCCGCGAGAAAGCCAATTCCAATATTTGTACGTCGCAGGTGCTGCTGGCCAATATTGCCGGCCTGTACGCCGTATACCACGGCCCCGCGGGGCTTAAGCGCATCGCCGGGCGCATTCACCGCCTGACGTCGATCCTGGCCGCGGGACTGACGGCGGCGGGCCTCAAGCTGCGCCATAGCCGCTGGTTCGATACCCTGACCGTGGAAACCGCGGACCGGGACGCCGTGATTAACCGCGCGCTGGCGCGCGGCATTAACCTGCGCAGCGACCTGGACGGCGCGGTAGGCGTCACCCTGGATGAAACCACCGGCCGCGACGATATCGCCGCGCTGTATGGCGTGTTGACCGGCGGCGACCAGGTACTGGATATCGACGCCCTCGATGCCGGTATTGCCGCGGTGATTCCGGCGGATCTGCTGCGCACGACGCCGATCCTGACGCATCCGGTATTTAACCGTTATCACAGCGAAACGGAGATGATGCGTTATATGCATCAGCTGGAACGCAAGGATCTGGCTCTTAACCAGGCGATGATCCCGCTCGGTTCTTGCACCATGAAACTCAATGCCGCCGCCGAGATGATCCCCATCACCTGGCCGGAATTCGCCGATCTGCATCCGTTTTGTCCCACCGGGCAGGCCGCCGGCTACCAGCAGATGATTGCCCAGCTCTCCCGCTGGCTGGTGCAATTGACCGGTTATGACGCGCTGTGCATGCAGCCCAACTCCGGGGCGCAGGGCGAATATGCCGGAATGCTGGCGATCCGCCGTTATCATGAAAGCCGCAACGACGGCGGGCGCACCATTTGCCTGATCCCCAGTTCCGCCCACGGCACCAACCCGGCGTCGGCGCAAATGGCCGGCATGTCGGTCACCGTGGTGGCCTGCGATAAAAACGGCAATATCGATTTACATGATTTGCGCCAGAAGGCCGAGCAGGCCGGCGATCGCCTGTCGTGCATCATGGTGACGTATCCGTCGACCCACGGCGTATATGAGGAGACGATTCGCGAAGTTTGCCAAATCGTGCACCAGTACGGCGGCCAGGTTTACCTGGACGGCGCCAATATGAATGCCCAGGTGGGCATCACTTCGCCGGGTTATATCGGCGCGGATGTTTCCCACCTGAATCTGCATAAAACCTTCTGCATCCCCCACGGCGGCGGCGGGCCGGGCATGGGCCCCATCGGCGTGAAGGCGCATCTGGCGCCGTTCGTGCCCGGCCATGCCGTGGTACGCATCGACGGCGTGCTGACCAGGCAGGGCGCCGTGAGCGCCGCGCCGTTCGGCAGCGCATCAATCCTGCCGATCAGCTGGATGTATATCCGCATGATGGGCGCCCAGGGTCTCAAGCAGGCCAGCCAGGTGGCGATCCTGAATGCCAACTATATCGCCAGCCGTTTGCAGTCGGCGTTTCCGGTGCTGTATACCGGGCGCGACGGACGAGTGGCCCATGAGTGCATTCTGGATATCCGCCCGCTGAAAGATATCAGCGGCATCAGCGAAATGGATATCGCCAAGCGCCTGATTGATTACGGTTTCCATGCGCCTACCATGTCGTTCCCGGTGGCCGGCACGCTGATGGTGGAACCGACCGAATCGGAAAGCCAGGTGGAACTGGATCGCTTTATCGACGCGATGCTGGCCATCCGCGGCGAAATCGATCGGGTCGCCGCCGGCGAATGGCCGCTGGACGACAATCCGCTGGTGAACGCGCCCCATATCGAACGCGAACTGGCGGGGGACTGGTCCCATCCGTACAGCCGCGAAACGGCGGCCTTCCCGGCCGGTTATGGCAATAAGTACTGGCCGAGCGTAAAACGCCTGGATGACGTCTATGGCGATCGCAATCTGTTCTGTTCCTGTGTACCGATCGAGGATTACGAATAAGCCACGCCGACGCATCCGCTTAAGCCTCCGGCCCCCCGCCTGTTCCGGTAATACGCCGGCCCGGGTTGGGGGCCGGCGTTTTTTGCGTGCCGTAAAAAACGCATCCCGCGGGCGGACAACATGTATCGTTACACTATAACGTCGGCATTTAGCCGGTCTGTGGGAACTGGTTAGGGAAAATATTTGTCCGACAAACATTATTCAGCGGCTGCGATGTGATAGTCGAAATCTTGATTGGGCGGGATGCTTAAGCAGAGCGGGTACCGGCCGGCAATCAATCATCATGAGAACAACGTAATTAATGAGAAAGCTTCTGCATGTGTCCCAACTCAGCATCTCCCTGTTTATCGCGTTATATATCGGGATTATCCTTAACCTCCCCATCCTGATCCGCCGCTACCAGCATTTGCAATACGATAACGTCCTTTCGCTGCTTACCGAGATGCTGGCGCTGTTTTCGCTGGTATTTTTACTGGCGATGCTGCTGTCGCTGTTCGGCAAAACCCTCTACCGCGTCCTGGTGACATTGCTGGTGTTGAGCTCGGTGGCCGCCAGTTATTATATGGTGCTGTACAACGTTGATATCGGCTACGGCATCCTGGCCGCGGTGATGACCACCGATGTGGATTTATCCAAGGAGTCGGTGGGGTATCACTTTGTGTTGTGGGTGGTGCTGGCCAGCCTGATACCGCTGGTGTTTATCTGGCTGGCGCCGATGCCGGAAGCGGCCTTGCGGAAAACCAGCGTACGGCGCATCACCAAAAAAAGCCTGCTGATCGTGACCGCCGGCTTATGCTGCTGGCTGCCCCTGAAATTGATGGGGCAGGTACAGGACCGACACGATCGGCAAGACAATCGCACCATGGCCAGCTACGGCGGGGTGGTCGCCGGCTCCTACTCGCCGTCCAACTGGCTGTCGGCCCTGGGCATGCTGATCTACAGCTCTTACAGCCAGGCGGAGGACAGCCGCACCCTGTTCGATCCTGCTGAGCACTTTACCTATATCGCGCCGAAGGATGCCGACGACTTATACGTGGTGTTTATCATCGGCGAGAGCGCGCGCCGCGATCATATGGGGGCCTACGGCTACCGGCGCGATAATACGCCGAACCTGGACCGCGAGCGCAACCTGGCCCTGCTGCAGGGCTACTCCTGCGATACGTCCACCAAGCTATCCCTGCGCTGTATGTTTGTCCGGGAAGGGGGCGCATCCGAAGCGCCGCAGCGCACCTTGAAAGAGATGAATGTGTTTTCGGTGCTAAAAAAACAAGGGTTCAGCTCGGAGCTGTTTTCCATGCAAAGCGAGGCCTGGTTTTATAATAAAGTGATGGCCGATGATTATGCCCTGCGCGAAACCATCCAGGCGGAAAAGCGCAACGCGGGCAAACCGGT
Source organism: Sodalis sp. RH21 (assembly GCF_047324175.1). NCBI lineage: Bacteria > Pseudomonadati > Pseudomonadota > Gammaproteobacteria > Enterobacterales > Bruguierivoracaceae > Sodalis > Sodalis sp. RH21. Next base: position 682,624 of record NZ_CP178732.1, read on the forward strand.
GGACGATATGGCGCTGGTCGGCGAGCTGCAGGATTCCCTGGCGCGGCATCCCGACGGCAGGCATTTAATCGTGCTGCATACCAAGGGGTCCCACTATATGTATACGGAACGCTATCCGCGCCGGTTTGCCCGCTATCAGCCGGAGTGCCAGGGCATTGACGATGCGTGCTCGACCGAGGAGCTGGTTAATTCCTATGATAACAGCCTGCTATATACCGATTATTTCCTTGAGCAGGTGTTTAACCAGCTGCGCGATCGCAAGGCCATTGTGTTTTATGCCTCGGACCATGGCGAATCGATCTCGAAAAATATGCATTTTCACGGCACGCCCCGCGACCACGCGCCTATCGCGCAGCGTACTATACCGATAATGGTCTGGGCGTCGGACGGCTTTCTCAAGCAGAGCGATCACCAGGCGGCGTTTCAACGGCTGCGCGCCCTGGCGGCGGCCAAAACGCCGGTGTTCCATGAAAAACTGTTCGACTCCGTTTTGGGGTGTATCGGCTTTACCTCCCCCGACGGCGGCATCGTTAAACAGCATAACTGGTGCCAGGCGCAGTAGCGGACAAGCGCCGCTGCCGCGGCCCGGTTACGGCAGGCTGACCGCGCGCTGGCGTGCGGCGTGCGCGGCCAGCCGGTAGATCTGCGCCATGACGAACAGGCAGGCCTGGACGATGACGATACAGGGGCCGGTGGCGCCGTCGATATAAAAACCGATCAGCGTGCCGGTAATGCAAGAGGACACCGATACCAGCACCGCCGCCAGCAGCATGGCATCAAAGCGGCGGCAGAGCTGGGCGGCGGTGATGCCGGGGGCAATCAGCATGGCGATCACCAGTATGACGCCCACCGCCTGCAGAGCGGCTACAATCGCCAGCGCCAGCAGGGATAACAGGCCGTAATGCAGCAGGTTCACCGACAGTCCCAAAACCCGGGCCTGGGCCGGATCAAAACAGTAAAGCATCAGATCCCGGCGTTTTACCAGCACGATCAATGATACCGCGCCGGCGATGGCCAATACCTGCCACAGCTCGGCCGGGGTAATGCCCAGCATATTGCCGAACAGGATATGGCTGAGGTGCTGATCGGTATCGATGCGCGAAAACAGCACCAGCCCAAGGGCAAACATACCCGAGAACACGATGCCCATCACCGTATCCTCCTTGACCCGGCAGCGATCTTTAATATAGCCGGTGGCCAGGGCGCAAAAAATCCCCGACCCAAAAGCGCCGATAATAATCGGCAAACCGGCGATATACGCCAGGATTACCCCGGGCAACACCGCGTGGGAAATCGCATCGCCCATCAGCGACCAGCCTTTGAGCACCAGGAAGCATGACAAAATGGCGCACACCGCGCCGGTGGCGATGGCCGCTATCAGCCCCCGTTGCATAAACGGAAAACCCAGCGGCGCCGTCAGAATATCCACCCATTCCATCATAAAGCCCCCCGCGGCGTTTTACGGCGCAGCCTGGCGGCCAGCAGCCCGTGCTTGGGCGCAAACACCAACGCCAGCAAAAATACCAGGGTTTGCAGGCTGACAATGACCCCGCCGGTGGCGCCGTTGAGGAAATAGCTTAGCCACGCGCCGCAGGCGCTGGTCAGGGTGCCGGTGGCTACCGCAATCATAATCAGGCGCGGGAAGCGGTCGGTGAGCAGGTACGCCGTGGCGCCGGGGGTGATCACCATGGCGATCACCAGGATCGCCCCGACGGTTTGCAGCGCGGCCACGGTACAGGCGCTAAGCAGGGTGAAAAAGATAATCTTCAGCCGCAGCGGCGACAGGCCGATGGAAACGGCGTGGCCTTCATCAAAAAATACCGCCAGCAGATCTTTCCAGATAACGCACAGCACGATAAACGAGGCGCCGCTGATAATTTGCACCTGGAGCACATCCTCGTCGGCGATGCCCAGGATATTGCCGAAAATAATCGATTGCACGTTTACCGAGGTAGGGTTAAGCGAGACGATCAATAAGCCGACGGCAAAAAAGGTAGTAAACACAAAACCGATAATGGCGTCTTCGCGCAGGCGGGTGTAATGGCGTACCAGCGTCATGACCAGCGCCGCCAGCATGCCGGTGATAAATGCGCCGGCGGCGATGGGCAATCCCAGGGCGTAGGCTCCCGCCACGCCGGGCACCACCGAGTGGGACAACGCATCGCCCATCAGCGACCAGCCTTTGAGCATCAGGTACGCCGAGAGAAACGCGCATACCCCGCCGACAATCGCGCTGACCCAAATGGCCTTGGACATATACTCATAGTGAAACGGTTCTAATAACAGCGCCATCATGATGATGCCTGCTTACCGGCGGTTGGCTGGCCCGTCGGGGCCGCCCCGGCCAGGGGGCCGGCGGCGATGGGGGTGACTTGGCAGGGCGCAACCGCTTGCGCCGGTAATGGAATGGCGGCCAGGTTAATATGGCGCAGCCGGCCGCCAAACGCGCGCTCCAGGTTTTGCTGGGTAAAGGTGGCGCCGATGGGACCCGCGGCCAGCACGGTGCGGTTAATCAATACCACCCGATCGCAGAATTCGGGAATGCTGGCCAGGTTATGGGTCGAAACCAGGATCAGATGGCCCTCCGCGCGCAGGGACTTCAACAGGTCGATGATGGCGTTTTCCGTTTGCACATCGATGCCGGTAAACGGTTCGTCGAGCAGCATAATGCCGCCCTGCTGGGCCAGCGCGCGCGCCAGAAATACCCGCTTGCGCTGTCCGCCGGACAGCTCGCCGATCTGGCGCCGGGCCAGGCCGTCCATGCCGACGCGGGCCAGCGCCCGCTGAACCTGGGCTTTATCTTCGGCGGAGGGAATACGTAAAAAAGACATTTTGCCATAGCGTCCCATCATGACCACGTCGGCGACCAGCACCGGAAAATTCCAGTCCACTTCTTCGGTCTGCGGCACATAGGCAATCAGGTTTTTGCGCAGGGCCTTGGCCACCGGCAGGCCGTCAAGCGTAACCGTACCCCCGGAGGGCCGCACCATGCCCATGATGCTTTTGAACAGGGTGGATTTGCCGCTGCCGTTGATGCCGACCAGCGCGCAAATGGTGCCGCCGGTGAGCCGGAAGCTGGCGTTATGGATGGCGGTATGGCCATTGTTATAGGTGACGGTGATATCGTTCACCCGTAGATCGGGCTGGTAGTCGCTGGCATTCATTGGCCGAATCCTCTGGCAATGGTATCGACGGTAACGTTAAGTAGACTAAGATAATCCGGCACCGGTCCGCCTTTGGCCGACAGGGAATCCACATACAGCACGCCGCCGTAGCGCGCGCCGGTTTCCTGGCTGACCTGGCGAGCGGATTTATCGGAAATCGTGCTTTCGCTGAACACTACCGGAATATGGCGCTCGCGTACCGTATCTATTACCCGCCGCACCTGCTGGGGGGTGCCTTGCTCCTCGGCGTTGATCGGCCATAAATAGGCTTCTTGCATCCCATAGTCCCGGGCCAGATAGCTAAAGGCGCCTTCGCTGGTGACCAGCCAGCGCTGGGCGGCGGGAATATTGGCCAGCCGGGCGCGCAGCGGGGCATCCACGGCGGAAATTTTGGCCGCGTACGCGCGGGCGTTGCGATCGTAGGTCTCGGCGTTGGCCGGGTCGTACTTCACCAGGGCCTGGCGGATATTTTCAACGTAGACCAGCGCATTGGCGGCCGACATCCAGGCATGGGGATTGGGGTTGCCGTTATACGGCCCTTCGCGGATGGGCAGCGGGTCGATGCCTTCGCTCACCACCGCCGACGGCACATCGTGGATATTGTCGAAAAAGCGCGTAAACCAGCGCTCCAGGTTCAAACCGTTCCACAGGATCAGATCCGCCGACTGGGTCTTGACGATATCCCGCGGCGTGGGTTGGTAATCATGGATCTCCGCCCCGGGTTTAGTGATCGACTCAACGATCGCCGCGTCGCCGGCCACATTTTGCGTGATGTCCTGAATCACGGTAAAGGTGGTGATGACCGTGAATTTTTTTTGTGCCAGGGCGCCAGCGCTGGCGAGCAGCAGCGCCATGCCAAGCAGGATCAGCCGTATCGGCGCGGTTCTAAACATAGTGCAACTCCTGGGGGCAGCGGTTCATCGTTGTTGATTTAATATTCATTTATAGCATGAGCTATATTGTATAGCAAAGGCAATCTTAGGCGCTCCCAGCGCCGCCCGGGATCGTTCACGGGTCGTTCACGGATAGTGCAGGAATAGTTTCAGGAATAGATCAGGGATAGTTCAGGGATAGTTCAGGGCAATTTGTTGACCAACGCCCTTGGTAACAATGCTATTCTTTATACCGCCATCATAGGGTGATGGATTTTTAGCCGTAAATAACGAGGAAAGATTATGACCCACCCTGAAAAAACGGCTTTGCCGATCCGTACCACCCAATTGGTGGACGTAGAGGAACACGCCCAGGGTTTCCTTCAGGTCAGGGCGGCCCATCGCTCGGAATTAATGGATGATTATGTCGAGCTGATCGCCGACTTGATTAACGATTACGGGGAAGTCCGCCAGGTGGAACTGGCCGCCCGCCTGGGGGTATCCCAGCCCACGGTGGCAAAAATGCTCAAACGGCTGGCCGCCGCGGGACTGATTCGCCAACTTCCTTACCGCGGGGTATTCCTGACCGCCGAAGGCGAGGCGCTGGCGGTCCGCAGCCGGGAAAGGCATCAGATCGTCGAGTCATTCCTGCTGGCGCTGGGCGTCAGCCCCGAGACGGCGCGCCGGGATGCCGAAGGACTGGAACATCACGTCAGCGAAGAAACGCTGGCCATTTTCCGCTGCTTTACCGAACAGGCCGATTCGCGGGCCTAAGCAGGATGTTCTTGACCCTCCGGGGCCGGAAACAACGGAATACTGATAAAGATCCCTACTTATTTTGTGGGGTGCGGGTATAATCGCCGCCCGGCGAAATAACCTGTCAAAGAGTGTATGTATGGGCTCCACCAGTTTGATCCAACCCGAACGCGGACTATTCTCCTACCCACCCTACTGGGCGGAATGCTACGGCACCGCGCCGTTTTTGCCGATGTCGCGCGCCGAAATGGATCAATTGGAATGGGATAGCTGCGATATCATTATCGTTTGCGGCGACGCCTATGTGGATCATCCCAGCTTCGGCATGGCGATTGTCGGGCGCATGCTGGAATCCCAGGGGTTCCGCGTGGGTATCATCGCCCAGCCGGACTGGACCAGCAAAGACGACTTTATGCGCCTGGGCAAACCGAACCTGTTTTTCGGCGTCACCGCCGGCAATATGGATTCGATGATCAACCGCTACACCGCCGATCGCAAGCTGCGCCACGACGACGCCTATACCCCGGGCAATGTCGCCGGCAAGCGTCCGGATCGCGCCACCCTGGCGTATACCCAGCGCTGTAAAGAAGCCTATAAAGAGGTGCCGGTGATCCTCGGCGGCATCGAGGCCAGCCTGCGGCGTATCGCCCACTACGATTATTGGTCCGACACCGTGCGCCGTTCGGTGCTGGTGGATGCCAAAGCCGATATGCTGATTTACGGCAACGGCGAGCGGCCGCTGGTGGAGCTGGCCCACCGGCTGGCGGCCGGCGAGGCGATTACCGCTATCCATGATGTGCGCAACACCGCGGTGATGCGTAAAGAGCCGCTGCCGGGATGGAGCGGGGTGGACTCCACCCGCCTGGACAGCCCGGGCCGTATCGAGCCGATACTTAATCCCTACGGCGACGATTTGCCCTGTGCCGACGGCAAGATGCCCGAGTCGGAGGCCAAACCCGTAACCCTGCGCGCGGCCAAACCCAAACCCTGGGAAAAGACCTATGTCTTGCTGCCTTCCTATGAAAAAGTAAAGGGCGACAAGGTGATGTACGCGCACGCCTCGCGCATTTTGCATCATGAAACCAACCCCGGCTGCGCGCGGGCGCTGATGCAAAAGCACGGGGATCGTTTTGTCTGGATCAACCCGCCCGCCATTCCGCTCACCACGCCCGAGATGGATCGCGTGTTCGCCCTGCCGTTCCAGCGCGTGCCGCACCCGTCGTACGGCAAAGCGGCCATTCCGGCCTACGAGATGATCCACTCATCGGTGAATATCATGCGCGGCTGCTTCGGCGGCTGTTCGTTCTGTTCGATTACCGAACATGAGGGGCGGATTATCCAAAGCCGTTCGCAGGACTCGATTGTGCGGGAAATCGAAGAGATCCGCGATAAAGTCCCGGCGTTTACCGGCGTGATTTCCGATCTGGGCGGGCCGACCGCCAATATGTATATGCTGCGCTGCAAGTCGCCGCGCGCCGAGCAGACCTGCCGCCGATCCTCATGCGTCTATCCGGAAATCTGTACGCATATGGATACCGATCATGAACCGACCATCGCCCTCTATCGGCGCGCGCGCGCGATCAAAGGGATCAAGAAAGTGCTGATCGCCTCCGGGGTGCGTTACGATCTGGCGGTGGAGGACCCGCGCTATATCAAGGAGCTGGCGCTGCATCATGTGGGGGGATATTTGAAAATCGCCCCTGAGCACACCGAGGCGGGGCCGCTGGCCAAAATGATGAAACCGGGCATGGGCAGCTATTACCGCTTTAAAGAGCTGTTCGACCGGTACTCCGCCGAGGCGGGTAAAAAGCAATATTTGATTCCCTATTTTATTTCGGCCCATCCGGGTACGCGGGATATGGACATGGTCAATCTGGCGCTGTGGCTCAAGAAAAACCGCTTTCGCCTCGATCAGGTGCAAAACTTTTATCCGTCGCCGCTGGCCAACGCCACCACCATGTATTACACCGGCAAGAACCCGCTGGCGAAGGTGGATTATAAAAGCGAAGAGGTGGTGGTGCCCCGCGGCGATCGCCAGCGGCGGCTGCATAAAGCGCTATTGCGCTATCACGATCCGGCCAATGCGGCGTCGATCCGCGCCGCGCTGGAGGAGATGGGACTGAAACATTTGATTGGCGGCGGCAGCGAGTGCCTGGTGCCGGCGCCGGGGATTGACGAGCAGCGCGCCGCGCGCCAGAACCCGCGCCATAGCCGTCCGGCGCTGACCCGGCACACCGATATCACCCGCCAGCGGACGCCGGCGAAAAAAACGCCGGTCAAACCGGCCCGCGGCCGTAAGCCGTAAGCCCGGGGCTTACTTCAGCCAGCCGTTTTGCTGGGCATGGTCGAGGTGGCGCTTAAGGTGCTGCCACAGCGCCGGATAGACATCGGCGATAAACGCATTGCGCGTTAATACCTGCTCCAGCCGGATGCCGTTTTCCACCCAGCTTTGCCCGCGGTTATGCAGATTCATCAGGATCGGCATCAGGCGATCGAGCACCAGGGCAAAACGCGCGCTGGGGGTTTCGCCCGCTTCATACTCCAGCCACAGCTGGTGGAACTGCTCCCGCTGCGGTTCCGGCAGCAGGCCGAACAGCCGTTTGGCGGCCGCTTCTTCCTGGGCCTGCACCGCCACCCGCGCCGCCAGATCGTAGACCAGCACGTCGCCGGCGTCGATTTCGACAATATCATGCACCAGCGCCATCCGGATCACCCGGTTGATATCCACTTCCGGCCCGGCGTAGGGGGCCAATGCCATAACGCCCACGGCGAAATGCCAGCTATGCTCGGCGGTATTTTCCTGGCGCTGCGTGCCCAGCACCTTGGTGCGGCGCTGTATGCTTTTGAGCTTATCGATTTCCATCAGGAAAGCGACCACCTCGGTCAGTTCACCAAAGGCCAATTCAGGTAATACCTCAGACATACATACCCCAATAACACTATCGTAAAGCGCAACATTGTAGGGCAAAAGCGCGGCAAACTCGAATGATGTGATCCAGGGCTGATTTTGCCCGCCCGGCGGGGGGATGATAGGGTAGGGGAATCCGGGCGGGAGGAAGGTAGCGATGCGGCGGAGCGAATTATTTCAGCTTACACGTGTACACTGGAATGCTTCTCAGTTAAGCTATGTGCCGTTGGTAAAATCATCGCCAAATTACGTTCGAGGATGTTTAGTATGGCTAATAAATTATTAGCTCAGGGATACTCATTGGCGGAGGAGATCGCCAATAGCGTCAGCCATGGCATCGGTTTGATCTTCGGCATCGTCGGCCTGGTGCTGCTGCTGGTGCAGGCCGGTAGCGTAGGGGCCGACGTCACGGCGATCACCAGCTACAGTTTATACGGCGGCAGCATGATCCTGCTGTTCCTGGCTTCCACGCTGTATCACGCTATCCCCCATCCGCCCGCCAAGCGCTGGCTGAAAAAAATGGATCACTGCGCCATATACCTGTTGATTGCCGGCACCTATACTCCGTTCCTGCTGGTGGGGCTGGCTTCGCCGCTGGCCAAGGGCCTGATGATCGTTATCTGGAGCATGGCGCTGCTCGGGGTGATTTTCAAACTGGCGTTCGCCCACCGTTTTGAAGTGGTTTCGCTTATCACGTATCTGACCATGGGCTGGCTGTCGCTGGTGGTGATTTACCAACTGGCGCAACGCTTGCCGGTGGGCGGCATGGCATTGCTGGCGGTGGGCGGCCTGATTTATACGGTAGGCGTGATTTTCTATGCCTGCAACCGCATTCCTTTCAATCACGCCATCTGGCATGGCTTTGTGCTGGGCGGCAGCCTGTGCCATTTCCTGGCGATTTACCTTTATATCTAGCCGCCCCCGATATCCATGGCGCGCAGCCTACTCCGCGATGGAATAAGGCAGCGGCTGGATGGCCAGCGCGCCGGCGGTATCGTCTTTTACCCGCAGCAGGCTATCCGCCGCCAAATCGTTGTTCAGTACCGCCTGGACCCACACCGTGCCGTCTTCCAACTGGCAGGCGGCCAATACCGTGCCGGTGCGGCGCCAGTTGTCGCCCAGTTGCAACTCCAGGTCATCCGCGGGCGCGGGGACGCGGTTGGCCTTGCCCGCCAGCCAATAAAGAGCGCGTTTATTGGCGCCGCGGTATTTGGCCCGCGCCACCATTTCCTGGCCGGCATAACAGCCCTTATTGAAACTGATGCCGCCCAGCGCCTGGAGATTCGTCGCCTGGGGAATAAACTGTACGCTGTTGGCGCTATCGATCAGCGGTAATCCGGCTTCGATATTCAGCGCCAGCCACTGCTGGCTGTCATTAAGCTGTGCCTGGCCCGACAGCTTGTCCGATAACGCCTCCAGCACCGTCCCGGTGGTCACCAGTAAAAAACGTTCCGCGGGCAGGCTGAAATGCAATAACGTGGTCTCGCCATCCTGCACCACCTGATGTTCCTCATCGGGCAGGGCGGCGAACAATCCCTCCAGCGCCGCGCGCGCCTGGAAACCGGCCACGCCGAGCAGCACCGCCTCGTCATCCGCCGCCATCGTCACTTTGGAAAACACCGCATACTTTTTCAGCTCGCCGAGCTGGCTGTCGCGTACGCTGCGCCGTTCGATATAGGCCATGCCCTCGCGGCGATGAAAAATGCGCAGGTCGCTGAACATCTTGCCCTTGGCATCGCAATGGGCGCCCAGGAAATGCTGGTCGGTCGCCATGGCCGCCACATCGGTGGTGACCTGGCCCTGCAAATATTTCAGGGTGTCCGGCCCGGTCACGCTGACCAGCGCCCAGTCTTCCAGCGAGATTAGCGTCAGGGGCAGGCGGCTGGACGGCGAGGGCAGGCGCGGGGGAAAAGGAACTTTAAGTGACATGAAACACTCCTATCCTGGTAGTGCGAGACAATAAGCTCATGGTAAAAGAGCCGGGGGGGTTTGCAAGCGCTTATTTCACGGCGGCTTTACCTATCCGTGCGATGCCCGCCGCTAATATCCGGCCGGGCATGTCGAAATGTGTCGTTTTATGTAATGCCTGCCCGCAAAACGGGTTAAACTACGCCCCGGTCGGTGCGGATATGAGGTAAAAAACAAATATGGATATCGATAATAAGGCGCGTGTCCACTGGGCCTGCCGCCGCGGCATGCGCGAGCTGGATCTCTCGATAATGCCTTTTTTTGAATATGACTACGACCAGCTGAGCGACGAAGACAAGAAATTGTTCATCCGCCTGCTGGAATGCGACGATCCTGACCTTTTCAATTGGCTGATGAATCACGGCGAACCCCAGGACAGCGGACTAAAAAAAATGATAACTATGATACAACAGCGAAATAAAGCCCGTGGCCCTCTGGCGATGTGATATCAGGGTTTCCTGGCGCACGCAGATATTTTCCCTGATCGCGCATGGGATCTTGACCCTGCTCATCCTGCTTTCGCCCTGGCCGGAGAACTATGGCCTGGTCTGGGTCACGCTTATCACTTTGGTGGTATTCGAATGCATCCGCAGCCAGCGGAACATCATGGCCTGCCGCGGCGAACTGGTGCTGCAAAGCAACCAGCATATCCGCTGGCACCAGCAGGATTACGCCATCAGGGGTAAACCCTGGATGCTCAAGGGCGGCGTGCTGCTGCGCCTGCGCCAGGTGGGCGGCAAAAAAAAACGCAGGTTGTGGCTGGCGGCGGACTGCATGGATCAACGGGAATGGCGCAGCCTGCGCCAGGCATTGCTGAACCGGTCTTCAACCAGCCACGACCCGCTGAAATAACCGCACGTTGCTACCGCCGGGCCGCTAACCAGCCACTTGCCGCGGCTGCGTTGCGCCTCATCCGCCAGCCTTTGCCAGGTTAGAGCAGCGCCGCCATTTCGGTCAGAATCTGTTCACACCACTGTTGCAGGCGCTCTTCGCTCAGGTCGTATTGATTAACCTCATCAAGCGCCAGGCCGACAAAATGCCGCCCGTCGGGGGCCAGCGCCTTGGGGCTGGTGAATTCATAACCCGCGGTGGGCCAGTAGCCGATAAAGGTGGCGCCCCTGGGCGCCAGCACGTCGTGCAGATAACCCAGGGCATCAAGGAACCATTCGCCGTAGCCCAACTGATCGCCCATGCCGTACATGGCGATGATTTTGCCGGATAAATCCAGCCCGGCCAACTGCGACCAGACGGCGTCCCAGTCTTCCTGGATCTCGCCGAAATCCCAGGTGGGAATGCCGAGAATCAGCACATTATATTGTTCCATGCGCTGCGGAGGCACGTCTTTGATATTATGCAGATCCACCAGATCTTCACCGAGGATATCGCGGATTTTCTCCGCCGCCATTTCGGTATAGCAGGTACTGGAGCCATAAAACAAACCGACTTTCATCTTTACACATACTCTTACTGACAACCTGATAACATCAAGTGTACCAGATTAGCGCCTTAATCAGGCATAATGCGGGCATGAAAAAACCACCGGGGGCGCAGATGCAGCAGCAGGATAACCCATGGATTGAGCAGTTCCTCGACGCCCTGTGGCTGGAGCGCAACCTGGCCGAAAACACCCTGGCGGCGTATCGTCTCGATTTACAGGCCCTGGCCGGGTGGCTGTCGCGGCGCCAATCCGACCTGGCCAGCGCCGGGGCGGAGGATTTGCAATCCTTTCTGGCCGACCGGCTGGAGCACGGCTACAAAGCCACCAGCTCCGCCCGCTTGCTCAGCGCCGTCCGGCGCTTTTTCCAGTATTTGTATCGGGAAAAAGTGCGCGCCGACGACCCCAGCGCCGCGCTGGCGGCCCCCAAATTGCCCCAGCGCCTGCCCAAGGATCTCAGCGAGGCGCAGGTGGGCGCGCTGCTCGACGCGCCGGCGCTCGACCAGCCTATCGAAGTGCGCGACAAAGCCATGCTGGAGGTGCTATACGCCACCGGGCTGCGCGTCTCGGAGCTGGTGGGGCTGACCATGAGCGATGTCAGCCTGCGCCAGGGCGTGGTGCGGGTAATCGGCAAAGGGGACAAGGAGCGGCTGGTGCCGCTGGGGGAAGAAGCGGTGTACTGGGTCGAGTATTATCTGGAGCATGGGCGTCCATGGCTGATGAACGGCCAGAGCGGGGACGTGCTGTTTCCCAGCAACCGCAGCCGGCAAATGACCCGCCAGACCTTCTGGCATCGCATCAAGCATTATGCCATTCTGGCGGGCATCGACGGCGCACGGCTCTCCCCCCACGTATTGCGGCACGCTTTTGCCACCCATTTGCTTAACCATGGGGCGGATTTACGCGTCGTGCAGCTGTTGCTCGGGCACAGCGACCTGTCCACCACGCAGATTTATACGCACGTCGCCACCGAACGTCTTAAACTGATTCACCAGCAGCACCATCCCCGCGCTTAAGCGGGGTAGCGCATTGACCGTCACCTGCGTGGGACGCTTTAGCAGCCCATTAGGAAAAGAGATAAGGACTTAATAATGAAAAAAAGCCTGCTTATGCTTTCTTTCGCGGCGTTGGCGCTAACCCGCCTGGCCTATGCCGACGACGCCGCCATTACACATTCCCTGGCGCGCCTGGGAGTGCATAACGCCGAAATCCAGCCCGCGCCGGTCGCAGGCCTGAAAACCGTATTGACGGAAAGCGGCGTGCTGTATGTCTCCGACGACGGCAAGCATGTGATCCAGGGGCCGATGTACGACGTCGGCGGCAACGAACCGCTTAACGTGACCAATCAATTACTGGGTAAACGCCTGAATGCGCTGCAAAGCGAAATGATCGTGTACAAGGCCCCGCAGCAAAAACATATCATCACCATCTTTACCGATATTACCTGCGGGTATTGCCATAAGCTGCATGAGCAGATGAAAGACTACAACGCGCTGGGCATCACCATCCGCTATCTGGCGTTCCCGCGCCAGGGGCTCAACTCCCAGGCGGAAAAAGATATGGTTTCGGTCTGGTGCAGCGCCGATCGCGCCGGCGCCTTCGATAAAGCCATGAATGGCGACGCCATTCCGGCCGCCACTTGCAAAACCGATATCAGCAAGCACTACCAGCTGGGCGTTCAATACGGCATCCAGGGTACGCCGGCCATCCTGCTGGAAAACGGCGCCATGATCCCGGGCTATCAAAGCCCGAAAGAGATGGCGGCGATGCTGGATCAGCAGCAGGCGGGCGTAGCGGCGGGCGGCTGAGGACTCTGTGAAAATCAAAACGGAATTACGGCGCCGCGCCTTGGCGAGCGCCGACGGGCTGCGGCAGGATGACATTCACCCGCTGCTGCAGCGCCTTTATGCCCAGCGCGGCATTAAAAGCGCCTGCGAGCTGGAGCGCGGGGTGCGCGGCTTGCTCGCTTACCAGCAGTTGGACGGCATCGATCGGGCCGTGGATCTGCTGGTGCGGGCGCTGGCGGATAACCGCCGCCTGATGATCGTGGGCGATTTCGACGCCGACGGCGCCACCAGCACCGCCCTGATGGTGATGGCGCTGCGGCAGATGGGCGCCGCGCACGTGGATTTCCTGGTGCCGAACCGGTTCGAGGACGGCTACGGCCTTAGCCCGGAAGTCGTGGTGCAGGTCCTGGCGCGCAACGCGGAAATGATTATCACGGTGGATAACGGCATCTCCTCCCACGCGGGGGTCGACCTGGCCCATAGGCACGGCATCCCGGTCTTGGTCACCGACCACCATTTGCCCGGCGAAACCCTGCCGGCGGCCGATGCCATCGTCAACCCCAACCTGGCCGGCTGCGCCTTTGCATCAAAATCGCTGGCGGGCGTGGGGGTGGCGTTTTACCTGATGCTGGCGCTGCGCGCCCGGCTGCATGAAGGCGGCTGGTTCGCCGCGAAAAATATCCCGGCGCCCAAGCTGGCGGAACTGCTGGACCTGGTGGCGCTGGGCACCGTCGCCGATGTGGTACCGCTGGATGCCAATAACCGCATCCTGGTGCACCAGGGCATTAGCCGCATTCGCGCCGGCCGCTGCCGTCCCGGTATCCGGGCGCTGGCGGAGGTGGCCAACCGGGAAACCGCCAGGCTGAGCGCCGGCGACCTGGGGTTTGCCTTAGGCCCGCGGCTCAATGCCGCCGGCCGGCTGGACGATATGTCGGTGGGCGTCGCGCTGCTGCTGACCGACGATTTGGCCCAGGCGCGTATGCTGGCGGGGGAGCTGGACGCCCTTAACCAAACCCGGCGTGAAATTGAACAGGGTATGGAAGTGGAAGCGCTGGAGCTGTGCCGCCAGATGGAGCTGAACCGGCAGGAGATGCCTTTTGGCCTGGCTATCTACCATGAGCAATGGCACCAGGGCGTGGTGGGCATTCTGGCTTCGCGCATCAAAGAGCGTTTTCACCGGCCGGTGATTGCTTTTGCCCCGGCGGGTGACGGACTGCTCAAAGGGTCGGGCCGTTCGGTGGCGGGCCTGCATATGCGCGATTTGCTCGAACGCCTGGATACGCTGCATCCCGGCATGATTTTGAAATTCGGCGGCCATGCCATGGCGGCCGGGCTGTCCCTGGAACAAACGCAGTTCGACCTGTTCCGCCAGCGTTTTGCCGCCCTGGTGGACGAATGGCTGGACCCGGCGCTGCTGGATGGGGTGATCTGGTCCGACGGCGAACTGGGGGGCCATGAACTGTCCCTGGCCACCGCCGAGCTGCTGCGCGACGGCGGTCCTTGGGGACAATCTTTCCCGGAACCGCTGTTCGACGGCAAATTCCGTATTTTGCAACAGCGGCTGGTGGGCGAAAAGCATCTTAAACTGATGGTGGAGCCCCTGGCCGGCGGCCCGCTGCTGGACGGCATCGCTTTTAATATCGACAACCAGATCTGGCCCGATAACAGCGTGCGCGCCGTGGAGCTGGCCTACAAGCTGGATGTGAATGAATATCGCGGGAATCGCACCGTACAATTATTAATCCAGCACCTGTGGCCGCTGTAAGCGCAAGATGCTACACACCAGGGTGCGAATCCGTTAGAATACCGGGCTTAAACGCCTATCACTTCTTTACGAGCTAATTGAACTCATGTTTGAAATTAATCCGGTAAAAAACCGCATCCAGGACCTGTCTGAACGGACGGAAGTTCTCAGGGGGTATCTTTGACTACGATCTCAAGCGCGAACGCCTTGAAGAAGTCAACGCCGATCTGGAGCAGCCCGATGTCTGGAACGACCCCGAACGCGCCCAGGCCCTAGGCAAAGAGCGCTCTTCCCTTGAAGCCATCGTGGAAACCATCGATCAGATGACCCGGGGACTGGACGATGTGTCCGGCCTGCTGGAACTGGCGGTGGAAGAAGACGACGAAGACACCCTGAATGAAACCGTGGCCGAACTCGATCAGCTGGAAAGCAAACTGGCCCAGCTGGAATTTCGCCGCATGTTCTCCGGCGAATACGACAGCGCCAACTGCTATCTGGATATCCAGGCCGGTTCCGGCGGCACCGAAGCCCAGGACTGGGCCAGCATGCTGCTGCGCATGTACCTGCGCTGGGCCGAGGCGCGGGGGTTCAAAACCGAGATTATCGAAGAATCCGACGGCGAAGTGGCCGGCATCAAATCGGTCACCATCAAAGTGATCGGCGAGTATGCCTTCGGCTGGCTGCGCACTGAAACCGGCGTGCATCGCCTGGTGCGCAAAAGCCCGTTCGACTCCGGCGGCCGCCGCCATACCTCGTTTAGCTCCGCTTTTGCTTATCCTGAAGTGGATGATGATATCGATATCGAAATCAATCCGGCGGATTTGCGCATCGACGTTTACCGCGCCTCCGGCGCCGGCGGCCAGCACGTTAATCGTACCGAGTCCGCGGTGCGCATTACCCATTTGCCGACCAATATCGTCACCCAGTGCCAGAACGACCGCTCGCAGCATAAGAATAAAGAGCAGGCGATGAAGCAGTTAAAAGCCAAGCTGTACGAATTCGAACTGCAAAAGAAAAACGCTGAAAAACAGGCACTGGAAGACACCAAGTCCGACATTGGCTGGGGCAGCCAGATTCGATCCTATGTCCTGGACGATTCCCGTATCAAGGATCTGCGCACCGGTGTGGAAACACGCAATACGCAGGCGGTACTGGATGGCGATCTGGATAAATTTATTGAAGCAAGTCTTAAAGCCGGGCTATGAGGAACCAAGATGTCTGAATCACAATCACAGGGCGGTGCACCTCTGGCGCCGGATGTAAATAATGAACTCGCGGCGCGCCGTGAAAAACTGGCGCTGCTGCGCGAGCAGGGCAACGCGTTCCCCAACGATTTTCGCCGTGATACCACGTCCGACCGGCTGCATGCGGCCTACGATGACCAAACCAATGAACAGCTGGTGGAGCTGGGCCTGGAAGTCAGTATTGCCGGGCGCATGATGACCCGCCGGATCATGGGCAAAGCCTCGTTTGTCACGCTGCAGGACGTCGGCGGCACCATTCAGCTGTACGTCGCCCGCGACGAGCTGGCCGAAGGCGTTTATAACGAACAGTTTAAAAAATGGGATCTGGGCGATATCCTCGGCGCCCGCGGCAAGGTGTTCAAGACCAAGACCGGCGAGCTTTCCATCCATTGCACCGAAATCCGCCTGCTGACCAAGGCGATGCGCCCGCTGCCGGATAAATTCCACGGCCTGGTGGATCAGGAAAGCCGCTATCGCCAGCGCTACCTGGATTTGATCGCCAACGAAGAATCCCGCCACACCTTTAAAGTGCGCTCGCAGATTATGGCGGAAATCCGCCGCTTTATGGTGGACAAAGGCTTCATGGAAGTGGAAACCCCGATGATGCAAAGCATCCCCGGGGGCGCCGCCGCCCGTCCGTTCGTGACCCACCATAATGCGCTGGATATCGATATGTTCCTGCGCATCGCGCCGGAGCTTTATCTCAAGCGCCTGGTGGTCGGCGGTTTCGAACGGGTATTTGAAATCAACCGCAACTTCCGCAACGAAGGTATTTCGCCGCGCCATAACCCTGAGTTCACCATGATGGAACTCTATATGGCCTATGCGGATTATCGCGACCTGATCGTGCTGGTGGAAGACCTGTTCCGCACCCTGACCGAACGGGTGCTGGGCAGCAGCGTGGTGCAGTATGGCGATCAGACCTTTGATTTCGGCAAGCCGTTTACCCAGCTCACCATGCGCCAGGCCATCTGCCATTACCGTCCGGAAACCGCGGCCAGCGACCTGGACGACCTGGCCAAGGCCAGCGCCATCGCCGAATCCCTGGGCATCAAGATCGAGAAAAGCTGGGGACTGGGCCGTATCCAGACCGAGATTTTTGAAGAGACCGCCGAAAGCCATCTGATCCAGCCGACCTTTATCACCGAATATCCGGCCGAGGTGTCGCCGCTGGCGCGCCGCAACGATGAAAACCCGTTCTTCACCGACCGTTTCGAGTTCTTTATCGGTGGGCGAGAAATCGGCAACGGCTTCTCCGAGCTGAACGATGCGCAAGACCAGGCGGCGCGTTTTGCCGAACAGGTCCAGGCCAAGGACGCCGGCGACGACGAAGCCATGTTCTATGACGAAGACTACGTGATTGCGCTGGAGCACGGCATGCCGCCGACCGCCGGCCTGGGCGTAGGCATCGACCGCATGATTATGCTGTTTACCAACAGCCATACCATCCGCGACGTGATCCTGTTCCCGGCGCTGCGCCCGCAGAAATAAGCCAGAGACGGCAATAAACCTGCCCGCCCGGCGTCAATCCCGGCGGGCTTTTTTATATCGGTGGATAATTGCTTAAAACTCACGCAGTTAATCACCGCACCGCTTGCCAGCCACCGGCAGAAGGTTATAATGCCTCTCGCGCTTTCCCCATCAACCCAGTGTGGGTGTAGTGTGGGTGTAGTGTTGGTATAGTGCGGGTGTAGTTCAATGGTAGAACGGCAGCTTCCCAAGCTGCATACGAGGGTTCGATTCCCTTCACCCGCTCCAAATTCTCCTGAAAAATCTCCCTTATCGATGTTTCAGCCGATGACGCTGTCCTGTAATGCCGGTACAAGTCTAACGACTTATCATACTCTGGTACCTATGCCCGCACCTGCCGTGTGTGGCCAGCGGTATAATGTCCCCAAGTGCCCGGCGACCTAGCGTCGACAACATAGACCAATGACCGCTTTCCCTTATATCAGCGTTACCGGCACTAGCGGTGGCTAATGCGAAACGATACCCGCTGGGGATGGTTCACCGACACCAGATACTCCACCGGTTGCTGAAAACGATCGGCAATCACTCCCCGGTACACCAGCGCCGGACTGTCAGGCGGCGCATTCAATAACGCCTGTTCTTCTTCATTCATGATGCCAATGCGCAGGGTGCCCTCGTCCGAAACGCCGAAAACGCGATAATGCTCCGCCAGCAGGCGGTACAGCGAGCCGCTCCGTTCAAGCATTTCTGCCGTTAGATCCGGTATCAGGGCGCGCGGCAGGTAGCTGGTCTCCAGGCAGAACGGTTCGCCGTCGGCCAGCCTCAGGCGTTTAATCATCACCAGGGGGTCGCCTGCGCGGATTTTTAGCAGCGCTGCCAGGCGGGGACTGGCCTTGGTATCTTGAAAATAAATCAGCCGGCTTCCGGGCACCGCGCCATTAAGTTCGGTGATCTTGCTGATGCCCTGTTCAATTGCCTGGGTCAGCGGCCGCTCTATGGTGGTCTGGGTCAGCCAGGTACCCTGGTTCCCGCGCCGCTCCAGCATGCCGCTAACCACTAGCTCATCAATGATTTTGCGCAGCGTCATCCTGCTGATACCCAACTGGGCAGATAGATCCCGTTCCGCCGGGATCTGATCGCCGTCGTTGAACTCAGGGGGGGTCAATAAACTCAGTAATGCCTGCCTGGCCTGCAAATAGGCTCTGCGTGGACGGCGCTTACCTTCACTCGACTCGCTCATGGTCTGTTTTATAGTCCGAATTATGTCGGGATAACGGCACCAGTATAGCCAGTCAGCTATTGATCTGTCACCGAAAATTGGTTGAGATCGCATGATAAATGCTCGGCGCCAATCAGACCATGCTGTTATAACACCTTATTAAAATTGAATAAAATCGGAAAATGAGTTGCGTATCACTATCAGCCGGCGTATATATTTAATGGTCTAATTTATGGTATATATAACGGGAGTAAATGATGAAAAAAACGCTTTCCATATTATCCCTCGGCCTGGTTTTGGCGGGGTTTGCCTGTCAGGTCTCAGCCCAGCAGCAAATCCGGTTCGGCACTGATGCCACCTTTCCGCCGTTCGAATATAAAGCTGCCGACGGCAGCCTGCGCGGATTTGACATCGATCTCGGCAATGCGATCTGTACCCACCTCAAGGTCAAATGCGTTTGGGTTGAAAACGGTTTTGATGGGCTGATCCCGGCGCTGCATGCGCGTAAATTCGACGCCATCATCTCTTCGCTGTCGATTACCGATGAACGTAAAAAAGCCATTAACTTCTCCGATAAATTATTCAATACCCCGGCGTATCTTGTCGCGCCAAAAAACAGCGGCCTCAAGCCGACCGCCGACTCCCTGCGCGGTAAGCGCCTGGGCGTGCAGCAGGGTTCGGTATTCGAATCCTATGCCAGGAAACACTGGCAATCACAAGGTGTCGAACTGGTTTCCTACCCCAGCGCGGAAGCGGTTTATGCCGATTTGGTGGTCGGGCGCCTGGACGCGACCCTGGACGACGCGACGGTGGTGACCGAAGCGCTGTTGAACAAACCGCAGGGCAAGGATTTCAGCCTGGTTGATCCGCAGGTTAAAGACGATGCCATTTTTGGCCCGGGCACTGGTATTGGCCTTCGTAAGCAGGACGACAAGCTACTGGAACAGCTCAATGGCGCCATCGCGGCGATACGCGGCGATGGCACCTATGATCAGTTGGCAAAAAAATACTTTAATTTCAATGTGTATGGCGACTAATTCATGAATACTGCAACAATCATTTCCTCGCTTATCGAACAACGTTTCCGCCCGCAGGGAGGGCTGCGTCAGGTGTTCCTGGTGGCTTGCGGCGGTTCGCTGGTGGATATGTATCCGGCGAACTATTTTCTCAACAGCGAATCGACCACCCTGCATAGCTATATGATGACCGCCAATGAGTTTGTCCATGCCACGCCGAAGACGCTGGGCGGGCAATCGCTGACGATTGTCTGTTCCCACGGCGGCGATACCCCCGAGTCGGTGGCGGCGGCGGAACTGGCCCAGCGCCGGGGCAGCGTCACCGTCACATTGACGCACAACGAGCGTGCGGGTCTTATCGATTTTTCAGACAGTAATTTGCTGTATGCCTGGGGAGAAGACAGCCAGGTGATCAATAATCCGATGGCGCTTATTCTGAGCCTGTGCGTCGAGGCGCTGCGCCAGACCGAAGGCTATGACGGTTATGCCGATTTCCTGGCGGGAATGGAACAGATTGACGGGGTTATCGCCCGGGCTTGCCGCCAGGTCCAGGCACCCAGCGCCGCGTTTGCCGAACGCTACGCGCAGGAATCGCTTTTTTATATTCTTTCCAGCGGGGCGTCTTACGGCCACGCCTATGGCTTCGCCATCTGTTCGCTGATGGAAATGCAGCGCCTTGACGCAGCATCCATCCATAGCGGCGAGTATTTTCACGGCCCGTTTGAAGTAACCGATGCCAATACCCCTTGGATTCTGATGATGAACGAAGGGCGCACACGACCGCTGGACGAGCGGGCGCGCGACTTCCTGCGCCGGTATGGCGATAAGGTGGAAATCATCGATGCCAAGGCGTTGGGACTGGGCGTGGTGCCAGTAAAGGTGGTGGAGTATTTTAACCCGATATTGTTTTACAGCGTGATGTGTGAATACCGCGCCGCGCTGGCCAAGGTACGTCGGCACCCGCTGGAAACGCGGCGATATATGGGCCAGGTAGCCTACTGAGGGGACGGCATGATGAAAGTACTCGGGCTTGGCGATAATGTTATCGATCGATATACCCATACCGGCATCGGTTACCCCGGCGGGAATGCGCTTAATTTCAGCGTCTATGCCCGGTTATTGTCGGCCGAGGCCGCCTATCTGGGGGTGTTCGGGGACGATCGGGCGGCGAAGCATATCCGGCGGGTGCTGGCCGCAAGACGGGTGGATACTTCTCACTGCCGGGTGGTGGCGGGCGAAAATGGCCATGCCAGCCTGACCATCGCCCAGGGGGAGCGCCGATTCCTGGGTTCTAACGCCGGCGGCATACGGCGGACGACATCTATGGATTTTGTTCTGGACGATATGCCCTGGCTTGGCCAGTTTGCACTGGTGCATACCAGCGCCTATAGCTACGCAGATGCACTGTTGCCGGTGCTTGGCAAGCTGCCTGGCCGTTTATCGTATGATTTTTCAGATGATTTTGACATTGATCTGGCATTGCCACTGTGTCGCTGGCTGTATTACGGTTTTTTTTCCTGCGCGCAACGCAGCCTGGAAGAAACCCGTGAGGTGCTGGAAGCCGCCTGGCGGGCGGGCTGCCGTCTGCCGATCGCCACCCGCGGCGCCGAGGGGGCTCTGCTGTTCGACGGCAGCCAATGGCTCAGCCAGGTGCCGGAGCTTATCACGCCGGTGGATACTCTGGGCGCCGGAGATGCTTTTATCACCGCATTCCTGCTTGGCCATGCCAACGGCGATTCGCTGGCCAAAAGCCTGCGTCGGGGCGCCGGTTTCGCCGCGCGGATTTGTTTGACGGAAGGGGCGTTCGGCGAGGGAATGACCTACTGACTTTGCTTGCATCTCCCCGTTGATTACGCGTTCGGAACGATCCCATTATGCCTCAATGGCTGTCAGGAAGACCAACCGAGCCGCCGCAGTTGGTCCCGAGCGTCAGATCCGCGTAACCCGCCGCGACGGCGACGTCCGAACCAGAAGATGAACCGCATGTCTGCGGGTATTCCGCATTCCTGTTATGACTTTGACCAAAAGGCAACAATTTTGATATGGATACAAATACCGTCGTAAGGAAAACTGAGCGCTCACACCATGGCCTTTAACGATATTGAATTGCAATTCATCAAAAGGGATATTGACGTCTTCACAATAAGGTAAACTATGACGCCGCACGGGTACCAAAACTCGGATTGTTAATATGTTTTTGGACGGCGGCGATAAAAATAAAAGATTATTTCCGGAAACGGATTGTCCAGGCGGGGTGGCACGTGGCGGTATTGCTTTATCAATTGACTATTATTATGACTTTGATCCTGACGCGGTTTATCGCGCCCAAGCGGTTGATGGCGGCAAGCCTCATCTGGACGGCGTTTACGCTCGTAAATTTATTCTGGCCCCCGCTGATCATTGTCCAGTTATTGGTTATCTGGGTTACGTTTTATTTGATCAAGCCGCCTGAGTCAGTCGCCCCTAAACCCGCAGCCGGCGGGAGTTTTAAGCCCCCAGCGGCAGCCACTGCGCCGCCGCCTGCGCCTGCGGTTGCCAGACCGCCGCTACCCCGTGTCAGCCCGCCACCCATCGCGAAGCGAACCGTCCCGGCGATGGCCGATAAAAAAAACATCGGGCAGCCGAAGCTGCATGAAACACCGGGGATACTGAGTTCGGTCGCGCTGTTTTTAAATGAACTGGACGATCGGGTTTCGTTCCAGCGGGCGGTACAGACTGCGACGTCGCCGTTATTGCTCGCGTGTGAAACAGAACGGCTGTACATCGAAAAATCGCTGGAGGACGCCCAGCGCCGGCTGGAGCGTGAAAGCGTATTGTCCGCTGATGACGAAATGCAAAAGATATACGCGTCCCATCAGGCAAGGCTCGAAAAACTGCTGCATGACGGCGGCACGGTCAAACCGCCGGCCGCAATCAAATGTACTGATTTTCGCTTATTCCCGGTTCATGCGGATCGGAGCATCAACCAGGCCATTGAGGATAAACTTAACGCGGCGATAGATGACTATGGCGTGTTTCTGGGGGAAGTCCTTATGCGCCTGAAAAACCCTGGACTGAAAGCCATTTTCGAGCAGAGTATCAGCGATATAGGCGGCGGGGATCTTCTCGGCCGTCTCTTTTGTTTCGGACGGCCGGGCGCCGACTGGCGCGGTATTGCCGAGATCGGATTATGGCGGGAGTTCATGGGCGAAACCGCGCCGCGACCGCAAGCGGCAACAGAAATAAGTCCCCCGGGCGGCGCTTTTTTTACCAACGGCCGAAGGCGGCGGATATCCGTTACCGCCAGGGTTATGCCTAATTTTCCCACCCCGCCGCAATCTGCGGATCAAACGTTACGCGATGCGATCGGAAAGGCCGCCTTGGGCAAGAAAATACCGTTGCTGGCTCATTTCACACGCGCCAGTAATTTGAAATCGATTCTCGCACATGGGCTGTGCCCGATAGATAAAGCGCGGGCGGCTGGCCTTAACCCGCACCTTAACGATCCGCTGCGCCTTGATGGCTACCCCGGCGCGGTTTCACTGTCTATCGCTTTTCCAAACTACAAGATGTTCTATAAATACCGAATGTTAAATCCCGGCGAGTATTGGGTGGTCCTGCTTCTTGATCCCGCCATCCTGTGGGAGAAAAAATGCGGGTTCTGCCGGTATAACGCTGCTGACCGCAGGATATTGGGACGTTCGCTGGCGACGCTTACGACTATCGACGCTTTTCACGACATGTTTACCCCTGCGCAAGGCGGCCCGTCCCGGGAGGAACAGCATCTCAATGACTACGACCCTACCGACCCCCAGGGCGAAGTTCTGGTTTTCGATACTATCGAAGCAAAATTCATTGAGGGATTCGCGTTTGAAAGCGCCGAGGCGCAAGCGGCGTGCGCCGAGACGATCGGTTCACGAAAATGGAAAGTGTATCCACCGGGCACCGGGCCATTCGGTTCCCGTCGTTATAGCGGAGCCTGGAGAGTTTAAGCCTATGGCACAACGACCGGTATTTATCGCAAACCCGGAAGGGGAGTTGCTTGTACGCACTGAGAATGTCACCTTTGATTGGTTCCCCGGGCTGTCCGTTTCACGTAAACAGCTGTCTATCGCATCATTACACCAAGCCGCTCGCCAGCGCCTCGGTGTTGATAACATTCTTGAGGTTTCCGGCAAATCAACGGAAAAACTGGGTACGCAGCTCAGCGCTTTCAACCTTATGCTGAAAACGCAGGATTATCCGCACGGAATTAGCGTTGAGTGCGCATTTCAGGGAAGTAAGGTCTTTGAAAACGGCGGCCCCTATCGTGATCTTTATGCCGGCACCTCATCAGAAGCCAAACGGGACGTTCGCCTGCGCAACTCTGGCCGGCTGATAAAGTTTCATTTCGAAGATCAGGACTGGCCGCCGGTTCCTCGAACCGCGTTCTACGACTGGCTTTATATCACCGCGCTGATGCAGAATCCGTCGCTGGTGGATAGTCTGGCCGGCTATGGGGCGTTTACAGATATTGAATTTAATCCGGTGAAGTCGATTAACTGCCAGGCATATGCCATTGCGCTGTATGCCGCGCTCGCTCAACGCGGTGAATTGAACCAGGTACAAGGCGGCCAAGGGGCATTTCTTAAGCTCGTCGGCAATCGGCCCGGCGGCGGCAATGGGCCGGATAGTCCAAGCCAGGCGTCCCTTTTCTGATCCCCTGCTTACCCCACAGTCATATTAGCTGGATGCCGGCGTATGACCGAAAACTTTCACGGCGTAGCCAGCCCATGGAGCGCTATTACCGATAGCGCAGGCCTTCCTTGCCGTGAGCCGGCGCGTAAGGCAAAAGCCCTGCGGTTTGCGACAAACTGGCTCAGGTTCTTCAACATGGCTAATATAAATATGACAATTACCTCACTTTTACAGGCGTGCCTGTAACCGCGGCGCAATTTAATGCAATGATATAAATTAATGATTATTATTGGTTTTTTGTGGATTTTTTATGCCGAAATTACATTATGTAAAGATTTGTTGGTGCATTTTCCATTCTGTGACTAATATTACTAAAGCTAATGTTAGGTTGCTATTAAATGCTGCCATTAGCGACAGGGCGCATATTTTTCTTTTGGTTTTACTGCGTTTTGACGATGACAAGTCTGGCGATAAATGGAGATTACAACATGATCGAAAATTCAACCACTGGAACAGGAACATACAGTGAAACATTGGTTGAACCGGTGAATGGTATTCCGCTGAAACGTATTTCGTGGAGCGCTATTTTTGCCGGTGTCATTATTTCAATGGTGGTCTATTTACTGCTGGCCATATTGGGTACCGCCATAGGTGCCAGCACCATCGATCCGCTAAAAGAACAGAATCCTCTTGATGGCTTGGGGACAGGCGCGGCCATCTGGACCGGCGTCAGCATGTTGATATCCATTGCGGCGGGCGCTTATGCCAGCGGCCGTCTGGCCCAGCGCGAAGGGGCTCTGCACGGCCTGTTGATGTTCGGCGTTAATACCCTGATTTGCGCCTGGTTCCTGCTGGTGGTGGTCAATCACGTCATGAGCGGGGCAATGAGCGTTATGGGATCGGGGTTACAGATAGTAGGCAATGGAATATCCGCCGCCGCGCCCTCGGTAACGCAAACGGTTAAAGATAAACTGGCGGAAAATAATATTAATCTCGACAGCCTGCAAAATGAACTCGAAACCACATTGCGCCAGACGGGTAAACCAGAACTGCAGCCGGAGAATCTGCAAAATAAAGCCCAGAGCGAAGCAAATAACGCGCAAAACCAGGCGGCTGATACCGCAAATCATCCGCAGACGGCTGATACCGATGTCGCTAATTTTATTAAGAACCTGATCCAGCGTAATGAAGATACCTTCCAGGCCGCCGACCGTGATGCGTTGAAAAACATTATTAAAGCGCGAACCGGCAAGAGCGATCAGGAAGCTGAGCAGATTGTCAGCCAAACGGAAAAAAGCTATCAGCAAGCCCGCGTTCAATATGAACAACTGAAACAGCAGGCGGAGCAAAAAGCCCGGGAAGCCAGCGAAAAAGCTGCGGCCGCGACCGCTAAAGCCAGCTGGTTCACCTTCTTTATGTTGATTGTCGAAGCCATCCTGGCCGGCGTAATGGGCATGCTGGGCCGCCGTACGCAACCCCGCCAAGTCCTTACTCATCAGCGTCCGCTGTAAGAGCTATAGCGTCATTACAAAGCGGGTGGGATAGCGATATCCCACCCTTTTATCAGCGCTGATGATGACGAACCCTATGTGCATAAGGGTGATTTGAGTAGAACGAGATCTCTTTTGCCAACCGCAATAACCGAAATAATAAACTGCATATCGGCCACTTCATATACCAATCCGTAGCCTGACAAGCGAAGTTTTATTTTGAAATAAAAGAGCCATCACGTTATTTTATCAAGCGATAAATTCTGGTTTCCCACGGTGTTAATACCCCATTCTCTTTACTCGACGAGCTATTGGTCAGTAGTAAAGTACGGACAAGCGTTGATATATCATCCCACTCATAGGCTGCCGTGGTACCGCTGAGATTACAAAGCACGACTATCCGGTCTTCATCCAAGGTGCGAGTGTAGGCATAGATGTGTTTATGCTCTGCCAACACTAATTCGTAATGGCCGTACACTAATGCCTGTTCTTTTTTGCGCAATCGGATCAGCGCGCGATAGAAATTGAGGACAGAGCCGGGGTCCCGCTGTTGCAGCGCTACGTTAACCACCGGGTAATTTTCATTTACCGCCAGCCAAGGGGTCGCCTGGCTGAAGCCCGCGTTTGGGCCGGCATTCCATTGCATCGGTGTGCGTGAGTTATCGCGTCCCGTACGGGCCAATATTGATATGCTCTCCCGATCTGTCATGCCCTGGCGGCGCAACTCCTCGTAAAGGTTTTTGGCCGATACATCCTGAAAATCATTTAGGGAGCTAAATTGGGAATTGGTCATGCCGATTTCCTGTCCTTGGTAAATAAAGGGCGTACCCTGCATCAGGAAATACATGGCGGCGATGGCGGTCGCGCTTTCACGCCAATAACGCCCGACATCACCCCAGCGGGACGTTACCCGGGTTACGTCATGATTTTCCAGATAGAGAGCATTCCAGCCTTTGCCTTCGAGAGCGGACTGCCAGCGAGTAAAAATGTCCTTAAGTACGCTAATATCGAGCGGCAGGCCTTTATCTATGTCCCAAAGCCTAACGTGTTCAAACTGAAATATCATATTCAGCCGGCCATAATTTTCACCAACCCATTCCTCGGCTTGTGTCGAGGATACGCCGTTCACTTCGCCAACGGTCATGATGTCATAATACCGAAAAACGTTGTTACTCATGTCATCAACATAATCCAGCAGGCCGTCATAATTCATGTGTTTTTCAAATGAGGCTACGAAGGGAAGGCCCTGGGGATTGGGCATATCGCTCAATAGCGGATCTTTTTTCATATGGCAAATAGCATCGATACGAAATCCATCGATCCCCTTGTCCAGCCACCAGCGCATCATAAGATAAATGGAATTGCGCATATGCTGGTTTTCCCAATTAAGATCGGGCTGGCGGGCGGTGAATAAATGCATGAAATATTGTTGGGTTTTTTCGTCATATTCCCATGCGGACCCTTTAAATATAGCTTCCCAGTTATTAGGTTCTTTGCCATCATGGCCGTCCCGCCAGATATACCAGTCGCGTTTTTCATTATCGCGCGACGAACGCGACTCAATGAACCACGGATGTTCATCCGAGGTATGGTTGACGACGAGATCAATAATCAGGCGCATGCCGTGACGATGAACCTCTGAGAGAAGTTGGTCAAAGTCAGCCATGGTACCGAATTCAGCCATAATAGACTGGTAATCGCTTATATCATAACCGTTGTCATCGTTTGGCGATTTATATACTGGGCATATCCAAATGACGTCAATGCCTAATTCTTTGAGGTATCCTAGCTTGCTGATAATGCCTTTTAAATCACCGATGCCATCATTATTTGAATCCATAAAACTGCGTGGATAAATTTGATAAACAATAGACTCTTTCCACCAGTTTTTGGCGATACGGCTAAAAGGGGCCTGGTTCATTATAAAATTCCTTTCATGAAAACGAAAAGGGACTCTGCGCCCCCAATGCTAATAATATATTTAAGGCCGCAGGCGAGAGAATGCCTGGCCATCGGCACCGAAAAGATGGCAGGCGTGTTGAGGTAAACGGATATCCACGCTGTCGCCAATAGATGCCAGAAAACGCTCAGCATTGCGTAATACCCAGGGCCCGGTTCCTTTGCCGTTACTGACATACAGATAGGTTTCATTACCCATCTGCTCAACAAACATCACCTCGCCATGGAGGTCGCGTTGCTCTGCGCTACAGCGCCGTATATGCTCCGGGCGTATCCCTAATGCGCATGTTTGTCCTTTGGCATAGGACGGGGTGGCGACAGGGAGCGTGAGTTCTTTTCCGCTATCGAGACGTACTATAGTCTGCTGTTCGCCGCACTGTTCTATGACTACCGGCAGTAAATTCATTTTTGGCGATCCGATAAACTGGGCGACAAATTCATTGGCTGGATAATCATAAAGCTCCAGCGGTGTGCCCACCTGCTCAATATTGCCTTGATTGAGTACGACAATGCGATCGGCCAGGGTCATTGCTTCGACCTGGTCATGAGTGACATACAGGATGGTGGTGCCAAGCCGTTTGTGTAGCGCGGAGATCTCCATGCGCATTTGCACCCGCAGCGAAGCATCCAAATTGGATAGCGGCTCATCGAATAAAAACAGCTTGGGTTCCCTCACAATCGCCCGTCCGATCGCAACCCGCTGCCGTTGGCCGCCGGATAAGTCTTTTGGCCGTCGGTCTAGCAGATGCCCAAGCTGTAAAATACGTGCGCTTTCGCGTACGCGGCGATCAATTTCCGCGGGGCTATGGCCTGCCAGCTCAAGAGCGAAAGCCATATTTTTATACACGCTCATATGGGGATAGAGCGCATAGGATTGAAAGACCATACCAATACCGCGCTCAGATGGCGTGTCGTCATTGACGCAAATATCATCGATATACATTTTGCCGCTACTGATTTCCTCAAGGCCTGCGACCATGCGTAATAACGTTGATTTGCCGCAGCCTGATGGCCCGACAACGACCACGAATTCGCCGCTGTCTATCTTCAAATCCAGCTCTTTAATGACTTCTATGCCGTTGCCGTAGTCTTTTTTCAGCTTTTCTAAAAATAATTGAGCCATTTCATTAACCTTGTTTAAATTAGCCTTTTACCGCGCCGCTCGTCAGGCCGCTGACAATACGTCTTTGGAAAATGAGAACTAAGATGACGATGGGTAACGTCACGACGACCGACGCCGCCATAATACTTCCCCAAGGTAGTTCGTATTGGGACGCTCCCCTCAGCATACTAATGGCCACGGGCACGGTACGTTTGTCTCCCGAAATAACAAACGTCAGGGCAAACATAAATTCGTTCCAGGCGCCGATAAAGGTCAATAAACCGGTAGTTACCAGTGCTGGCGCCATCACCGGTGCAAAAACCCGGCGAATAATAATCCATGTGCTCGCACCGTCCACGATTGCCGCTTCTTCTAATTCAATAGGGATAGATTTCATAAAAGTGGTTAACACCCAGACGGTAAACGGCAGGGAAAATGTTGTATATGACACGACCAAAGCGCCGAGAGAATCATAAAGCCCGATAAATCGAACTAATTCAAACATGCCTGATAAAATGGCTACTTGGGGAAACATTGATACGCACAAGATGGTAAATAATAAATATTTACGCCCCTTGAAGGGAATGCGTGCTAACGCAAAGGCGGCGGTAATTGAAATTAAAAGACAGATGGTCACGGTTACCGTTGCCACCAGAACAGAATTAAGCAAGCTCCTTGCTATACCATTATCAATTAACGCGGTAGCGTAGTTACTCCAATGGAATCCGCTAGGTATAAAATTGGGTAGAATGAGTTCCTGCCCGGTACGCAGCGAAGTTAATATGGCATAATAAAAAGGGAATAGACAGATAATACAAATTAACGCCGAGCTGGCAAAAATGAGTAACTTACTGCCAAGCGTGCGTTGGTTGCGGCTTAATTTCACCTTTTATTCTCCTTTTCATGCAACCGCGAGGCATAAAGAAAGCAGGCAGCTATGCCGGCAACCATCATGAAGACCAGCACGGAAGCGGCAGAACCCGTTCCTAGTTCCTGGTAATTCATCATTTGTTCCCGTGCGTAACCAGAAATAGACATGGTTGACTCACTATTAGATGTCAGCACATAAATGAGATCGAAAACCCGCATGGCATCCATGACCCTGAATATCAAGGCCACGATCATCGCCGGCATAATCAGCGGCAGGGTAATACGCTTGAACCTCTGCCAGGCGTTAGCGCCGTCGACCCGGGCGGCCTCGTAGAGATCGGTTGGGATCAATTGCAGCGCGGCGAGTAACATCAGCGCCATAAAAGGCGTGGTTTTCCATACATCGGCAATAACCACCGCCCACATGGACAATGAGGGCTCGGCAATCCATGCCGGGTGGCTGCTAATGATGCCGAACTGGTTTAGCAGGGCATTTACTACGCCATATTGGTCATGAAACATCCAGCTCCACATTTTGGCGCTGACGATAGTGGGAATGGCCCATGGCACTAAAATAGCGGTTCGTACCAGGCCCAGGCCACGAAATTTCTGGTTCATCAGCAAAGCCAATAACATGCCTAGTGCCAGTTCAAAGGCAACCGATATGGCGCAAAACCATAGAGTATTAACTACCGAGTGCCACCAGAGCGGATCGGCCAATACACCATAATTATGACTTGGGGAAAACGAGAAATAATTATCGAAACCTACCAAGTTATATTCTTGAGGGTTATCTAAAGCAGCATCGGTAAAACTGAAAAAAAGCGTACGTAAGAGTGGCCAGCCGGCAACCAATGCTAATAATAGCAGCACTGGCGCGACTAAAACCCAGGCAATGCGGTTGCGGCGTCTTTGATAATTTAATTTACGGCCCTTACCGGTACGTATTGGCTTTATGGCATGGGGGGATGATGTTGTCGGGGTATTTGCCCTGGGCATCCTTTGGGTAGTGCGTTTCATCAATCACTCCGGGCAATCTGCAACGCTAGCGGGATGAAGACCCGGCAAACCATTAAGGGCCGGCCGGGCCTTCAGGTAGAACTTAATGCCAGTCATGTCCTTTGATGCGCTCAAGCCGCTTTTCGAGGTCGGCTACCGCCGTTTTGCCATCCATGCCGCCACGTAATACGGTAAAGGTGGTATTAAAAATGGCGTTAGAGACGCGAGAGTATTGTCCTTTGGTTTGCGAAGCGGGACGGGCTATTGCCGTGGCAAAAATATTTTTAAATTGGGCCAGGTGCGGCGCCAGCGCCAGTACCTCTGGATCATCATATAATGCGGGGTCGGTTGGCGAAAATCCCAGTAATTTCAAAGACATTTTTTGCGATTCGTTATCAGCGAGCATTTTAACCAATTCAACCGCGGCCATGGGATTTTTGGTATTGGCGTTAACTGCCCATTGCCAGCCGCCGAGTGTGCTCGCTGATTTACCGTCGGCGGTGCCTGGTAGCGGCATGACGCCTACTTTGCCTTTTAATGGACTGTCATCGCCCTGCGAAAGTACGTAGGCATAAGGCCAATTGCGCATAAACAGGGCATCGCCGTTTTGAAATACGGTACGGGATTCATCTTCTTTATAGCCCAGCACCCCTTGCGGGGTGATTTTCCCAATCCATCCGGCAGCCATATCCAGCGCTTGAGCAGCCTGGGGATTATTAATGGTAATTTTGCCGTTATCATCGACAAAAGTACCGCCACCATAGGAATCAACCCACTCAAGGGCATTGCAGGTAAGCCCTTCGTAGGATTTACCCTGGAATACGATACCCCAGAAGTTGCTATGGCCCGCTTTGCGTTCTTCTTGCTGAATATGCGTAGCAATACGGGTTAATTCTTGCCAGCTGGTCGGCGGTTTTTCCCCATATTTTTCTAAAATATCTTTACGAAAATATAAAGCCCCGCTGTCAAGATAATGCGGGATTGCTTTAACCTTTCCATTGACCGTATCGTTTTGCCAAGCACCGGGGAAAAAGTCTTTTTTCATATCTTTGACATAAGGCGTTAAATCAAGCATATGTCGATCGAGCAAACCAATCCAGACTGTATCAGCATCAAATACATCGACGGCCTTTGCATCTTTGGCTGCAAATAGTTGTTGCAATAAAGCCAGCTTTTCATCGGAAGCAGTAGGAAGGTCAACAAATTCTAGTGTGGTACCTGTTTTGGCTTCAAATCGGTCCTTGATATATTTGCAATATTCTTTTCCGCCTGGTGAAGTTGGGCATTCCATTCGCAATGTATCGGCATAAGCTAAATTAACTATACCGGCTAATGCTGCTATAAGTATATTTACTGTCAGCTTTTTCATTTTATCCTCTTGTATTTCTGACTATTAGATAAAGCAATGATGCTTAAAAAACGCTGGCCCAACTGAATTGGAAAGGTCCCTACAAAACCCTCCCTTTTCATGCATACTATAAGAGGAAATCCTTTGACGGAAATGTCATTTACCCCGTAAGGTATAGATAAAATCTATATCTTACGGGGTAAATGTGATCTTGGACAAATTTTTGCGACAGTTTATAGAAGTGGCATCATTTAAAAATGTGAGCCATGCTGCAAACAAGCTGTGCCTCAGCCAGCCGACGCTTACGCATAACATGAAAAAGCTGGAAGAAAACATGGGCGTACCTTTGCTGGAACGGACATCCACCGGCGTAAAGCTCACCTTGTATGGCGATATTTTACTTGAGCAAGCCAGGATGATACAGCGTATATATGACAATACGTTTATTAAGATGACGGCGTTAAAAGAACGGCAAGAACAAAGCTTGCGAATTGGCGCCGGCCATGCTTGGTGGTATATGTTTGTCAAAGATATTTTTAATTTATACAGCAAGCGTTTTACTACTGCAAATATCCATATTGATTTAGGTAATCATTTGTGGTTGATGGATTTGTTGTTAAGCAGCGATATCGATCTATTCATAGGTCATGAAATAAAGGGCCTTAACCCGAAGTATGGTATTCATTTTTTTCCTTTATTTAGCACTGTTAACGGCATGTATGTCCGCGATACTCATCCGCTACTTAACAGCGGATTGCCATTAAGCGGCGATAGCCTGCTATCTTTCCCTTATCTTGAAGTAACGCCGGATACGGTGCGCCAACAAAGTATTGTCGAAGATATGCAAAGTAAAAAATACGATCGTAACCAGCTTCATTTAACCGAGCGTGTGGTTTATTCGACAAATTCAATGATGGCGGCTATCGATATACTCAATAATTCAGATAGCATCATGCCATATCCGGCATGTATGGACCAATATTTCTACAAACACCATATTGTTCCACTGCGATTAGACCAACATAACCGACGGGATAACGTTGGAGCATATATAATGCGCGAGAATATTGACGCTGCTCATATCGTCCAGCTTATGGATTTAATCCGCCAGTTTGTGAAGCAACATTTATCAGTATTGGAAAACAACCATACCTGAACCAACGCCTTGCGGTGTTCCCATGGTTTTTTTACCAAACCGAACGAGATTTTACTGCCCTGGCTACCGCCGCCGCCTTCCAGAAATCGGTAGAATGCGGACTATCGATCGCCTGGTGTTGGCTGAGTGCGGCGGATGTCTCTCCCTCTGGCGGTAATTGCGTCTGGCACTGTTGGAGAGACTGGTAGCGCGATATTACCCGCCCGTCTTTAAATGCGGTTTAAATCGCGTATCGTGCGTTCATTCTCAACGTTGCCGGTATTCACGGTGCTGTTGCGCTCCAGCAACACCACTTCGCAGGTAGGTTCCGCTTTTGGGCAATGTTCAACGCCGTGCGGCACAATAATATACTCCCCGGGTTCAAGCACCACATCACCGCCGTTTTCCGCGCGCAACTGCATGCGCAAACGTCCGCGGATAACGAAAAAAAGTTCATCTTCATTATCATGGTGATGCCAGTTGAACTCTCCCTCAAATTTTGCCAATTTGATCTGGAATTCATTGATATCCCCGCCAACGCGCGGGCTCCAGGTTTCAGTAAAGGTAGCAAAGGCCGCGGTTAAATTGACTTTGTTCAATTTAGGCATAATGGCGTCTCCAGGTATTATTTTCCGTTCAGTTTGACTAAATGGCCGAAATCCGGCAACGCATTTCTTTTTCCTGGCGGCAACGGGCAGGCGGCGCGCCGTGTGCCGGAGCGGGGCCGGCCGTAAGCATCTCTGGAATGCAGGTAAAACGATGCGTAAAATCCATCGAGATATTCAATAAGGGGGTAGGATCATCCCGGCGGAGGGGGCGATGGAGATAACGAAATCAAGAAAGGCACGGGTTTTTGCCGGCAAATAATGGCGGGAAGGGTAGACGGCAAATAAGGGAAAGCGGTCATCCCGCCAGTCGGGGAACAAGTCAATAAAGCGGCCCTTCTCCAGCATCGTTTCCGCTCCTAGTTCCATTACCTGGGCCACGCCGTATCCGGCCAGGCAGACGCTAAGCATCGTTTGCACGTCATTAACCGTCAATCGTCCCCGGGTATTGATCGCCACCCTTTCGCCCTGGCGGTAAAACTCCCACACAAAGGGCCGCCCGGTTTCCGGATTACGGAACTCGATACAAACATGTCCTGCCAGCTCCTGCGGGGTCTGCGGCCGTCCGTGCCGCTTAATATATGACGGCGCCGCAACGGTAACGATCCGGGTTTCTAACAGTTTGCGGGCGACTAAGTTGGACATGCGGGGCTCATCGAAACGAATGGCCAGATCAAACCCGTCGGCAACCATGTCTCCCAGCCGATCCCGCGTCGCTAATTCAAGCTGTAGTTCCGGGTGATCGTCGATAAATGTTCCCAGACGGGGACCCAAAATAAGACTTGAGAAGAAAGGATCGACATTAACGCGCAGGCGGCCGCGTATCATAGCCGTGCTTCCCGATGCCGTGGCGGCAGCGTCTTCCAAGCCCCTTAACAGGGGGATGACTTGTTCATAAAACCGGCGTCCTTCATCCGTAAGCGCGACCGACCGGGTGGTGCGATCCAGTAAACGAATACTTAACCGGGCTTCAAGGCGGGCTATAGAGCGACTGATGCCTGACTGCGACATATTTAATGTTTCCGCGGCCCTGGCAAAACTGCCGGTATCGACGATGGCCGCCAACACGCCCATGCCATTGAGTATTTTTTCATCGAAACTCATCATTAATGCCTAAACGTCATTAATTAAATGATTTTCAGGTTATCGCAAAACAGGACCGGAGAGCACAAAATTATCACCAGAACGGCAGTCGCGGCATGGCCGGAAGTCAATCCCATTGTCATTGCGGGAATCACGGTCTGGTATGTCCGTCATATGTAAATATCCACTGATAACCTGAAAATTGGGAGAAAACCATGGCACGAGTATTTATTACCGGATCGTCCGACGGTCTGGGGTTAATGGCGGCCCGGTTGTTGGCGGCGGAAGGTCACCACGTGGCGTTGCATGCCAGGAATGCTGCCCGGGCTGAAGAAACGCGCCAAGCGCTGCCATCCGCACTCGCGGTCCTTATCGGCGATTTATCCAGTATTGCCGAAACGCGCGCGCTGGCAGAACGCGTCAACCAATTGGGGGCTTTTGACGCGGTGATCCATAATGCGGGCATCGGCTATCGTGAACCAAAGCGTATTGAGACGGTAGATGGCCTGCCGCAGCTTTTTGCCGTGAATACGTTGGCCCCCTATATCCTCACCGCGCTGATTGAAAAACCCAAACGTTTAATCTACCTCAGCTCGTTGTTGCATCGACGCACCGAGGGTGTTCTGGATGATTTACTCTGGCAAAAAAGGCCTTGGGATGGCACGCAGGCCTATTCCGAGACAAAATTCCATGATGTGTTATTGGCTTTCGCCATGGCTCGTTATTGGCCGGGTATCTATTCCAATGCCTTGGAACCAGGTTGGGTCGCCACCAAGATGGGGGGGCCGGATGCCAATGATGATTTGGATGCGGCGTATCGCACCCAGGCCTGGCTTGCGGTGAGCGATGATCCTTTAGCCACCGGTTCCGGAGGCTATTTCTATCATCAACGCCCGCAGAAGGTTCATCCCGCCGCGCACCAGATTGAGCTGCAAGATGCCTTGATTAATACCTGTGCCGGTCTTTCGGGAATTAACATCACACATTAAATAAGCGACGCTGCCGGTTTATTGTGTAATTAAGGTTACCGCGGATCGGAATATAGCATTTTATTGAAAGTTAATTAACCAGAGCGAAATATATATCCAATGCATCAAATAATATTATTTGACGCATTGGCTCCTTATAACCATGACTAAAGCTATTTTCTTTGATTATCCTCTGCGATAAAGGGAAAACCATACATTTCACCGCCAGTTTTTATATTTTATCATAGGAATAAAAATGCCCAATAATGCCTCGCCAGCGGCGCGCAAGCATGAGCTAGCGCCAGCGACCGTATCGCAACATCTCGATAAAACTGAAACCTCACCCGCGGGTGCTTCGCTTAAGACCTGGATTGCGATCCTGGCCTTGGCTATCGGCTGTTTTACCTTTGTCAGTTCCGAAATGCTGCCGATTGGGCTGCTCGGACCTATCGCTGCGGGGATACATCTGTCATTAGGCATGACCGGCCTCCTGGTCACCGGATTTGCGCTTTTTGTCGCGATCACCGCCGGGCCGTTGACGGTACTGACCGCCAGGTTTGACCGCAAATGGATTATGGTCGGCTTGATGGTCGTTTGCCTGGTGGGAAACGCGCTGGCTGCCGTCGCCACCACCTTTACCTTATTGCTGTTAGCCAGGATCATCGTCGCCATGGCCATCGGCGTGTTTTGGTCCATCGCAACCGCAATGGCGATACGCCTGGTTCCGCAGCATCAGGCCGTTAGGGCTACTTCCCTGGTATTGGGCGGGCTGGCGGTGGCTGCCGTGCTCGGGGTTCCTTTAGGCACGCTTATCGGCCAATATTTTGGCTGGCATGCCGCATTTGGCGCGCTATCCTTGCTCAGTTTGGTCGTCTGCGTAGCGGCTTTAATCGTATTGCCCCCATTGCCGTCGCAGAGCACGGGTAATTTACGCGCCATCATTGATGCCTTTTACCATGGACAGATCCGGTTTATTTTCTTTACCACCGCGCTGGTGATGACCGGTAACTTCCTGGCGTATACCTATATTACGCCATACTTACAGGATGTTTCCGGTATTCCCGCGTCCTGGATCAGCTCGTTGCTACTGTTATATGGCGCTGCCGGGGTATTAGGGAATTTCTCTATCGGCAGCGCAATGGCCCGGTCATTACGCGGCGCATTGATTCTCACGTTAACCGTACTGGCCCTGAGTATGATAATGCTTTGGGGCGTTGCGCAGTATAAATTTGCCGTTATTGCACTGCTGGTTCCCTGGGGTATGAGTTATGCGGCCCTGCCGGTTCTCCTGCAAACCTGGGTATTCCGGGCCGCAGGTGAAACGGGAGATGTCGAGGCCGCGTTGTCATTATTTGTCGTTGCCTTCAATGGCGCTATCGCCATCGGCGCTTTAGCCGGGGGGCTGGCGCTGGATGTATTTGGCGCCCATGTCGTCGTGCTGTTGGCCGCTGTTATTATCGCGCTATCGTTATTGCTGGTACTACGTTCATCCCACGGCCGCCACCGCTGATGCCGGGCGGTAAACTCCTGGCTATCCGGACAATCGCGCGGCGTATCTTCAGGGAGTCGTTAAAGCTATAACACGCCGGCGCCGGCTAATCTTTCGATCGCATTATCAACATACTGGCCTCCTAGTTACCGTGTCTTGGCTACCGGGCGTACCGAAGAAAAATTCCTGCGCGCGCGGCAAGCCCTGGGGGCGGTTCGCCTGGTGCGCTATCATTTAGTATTATCCATGGCTTATTAAGGAGTGGACCCAATGGTTCAACATCTCAAAATCGACTTTGTGTCCGATGTCGCCTGCCCTTGGTGTATTATTGGCTTACGCGGTCTGCAAGAAGCATTGGCGCGGACCACCGATCAAGTACAGGCGGAGATCGTTTTTCAACCCTTCGAATTGAACCCCGATATGCCGGCGGAGGGCCAGGATTTGGCTGAGCATGTTGCCGAGAAATATGGCTCTACCGCGGAACAATCCGCCGCCAATCGCGCCACGATCCGGTCGCGGGCGGCCGATGTCGGTTTCGAGTTTACCCTGGCGGAACATAGCCGCATCCATAACACCTTCGATGCTCACCGGCTGCTGTACTGGGCCGGGACCCAGGGACGGCAACAGCCGTTGAAACTGGCGCTATTTAAAGCGAATTTTACCGATGGCGCCAATGTGTCGGACCCCGACGTGCTGGTCGCTGCTGCCGTTT
The DNA here is from genome assembly GCF_047324175.1 of Sodalis sp. RH21. Taxonomy (NCBI): domain Bacteria; kingdom Pseudomonadati; phylum Pseudomonadota; class Gammaproteobacteria; order Enterobacterales; family Bruguierivoracaceae; genus Sodalis; species Sodalis sp. RH21. The sequence continues at coordinate 720,623 of NZ_CP178732.1, forward strand.
CCGCCGGGCTGGATGAGACGGCGGCGCGGGACGTGCTGGCTTCGGGGCGCTACGCCGCAGAGGTGCGCGAGGCGGAGCAGCTGTGGCTGTCCCGCGGCATCAATTCCGTACCCGCCATCGTGATCAATGAAAAATGGCTGATATCGGGCGGTCAGCCCGCCGACGCCTTTGAAAGCGCGCTGCGCGATATCGCCGCCGAATTGTCGGATGCGGGTCGGCAAGCGTAGCGCTGATGGCGCCGGCGGCAACCGGCGCCCTGCCTGCTTCCGGTCCCGGGCCGCAGGATCAGCACCGCGGTGGCCAGGGCCGCTCCCCCGCCTAGCAACAACGCGCTGGTCACGCCGAAATGATCGACCACCACGCCGCCGATCAACGCGCCGGCGCCGATAGCCGCCTGGGCGTGTCGATGCTGACGCTGGCCGACGTCTTGCCCGAATTGGCAAGCGGCGATCCGATCCGCTTATTGCCGAACTGGTATGCCGATGCCGGCGCGATATCCCTGTATTACGCCTCGCGCACGCTGATTTCGTCCAAGACCCGGGTCTTTGTCGATTATGCGGTCGACGCCTTCCAGAGCCAGGGGCTGGCCGAACGCTTTGCCGGCAGTTTGGGGCGCCGAACCGACGGCTTTCAGGCCAATTGAAAGCGTTCGAAGCGGGTCAGCGCGTCTTCGATGGCTTCCTTCAATCCGGACCGCTCCCGTGCGGCCCAGGTCCATTGCTGCATCACTAGCCGGCCCGCGCGGCGATCGGCCTTGAGATCGAGGACGGCCGCGATCTCGTCACCCATCAGCACCGGCAGCGCGAAGTAGCCGAGGACGCGCTTGGCGGCGGGCACGTAGGCTTCGAACCGGTGTTCGTAGCCGAAAAACAGATTCAGCCGCTTGCGCTGGATAACCAGGGGATCGAAGGGGGATAAAATATGCACCCGCGGGTCGACGGGCGCGAGGGGCGCGATGGTATCCAGCGTTGCCGGCCTCACCCAATGCTGGACGGCGTGATGGTTTTCGATATGCACCGGCACCAGGCGCTTGCGGCGCACGCCGGTTTCAATCAAACCGGCGATGGCCGCTTTCATCTTCAGGTTGCCAAAGCAGATCGAGTCAAGGCTCACCATGCCCTGCGCCCGGATGGCGCGGTCGAGGAGATACTGGGCGAATTGCGCCTCGGTGGCGCATTTCGGACGGCGGCGCCAGCCGAAATGGCGCTGCGTCAGCTCATAGTTCTTAAGCATGCCCGAGCGTTTGCTGATAGCCAGATCGCCGGTGAAAAAACCCAGGCGCAGCGCTTGCCTCGACGGCTTGCGGCTGCCCCAGGGATGGGTCTTCTCCACCAGCTGTTCGTCAATATCGCGAATCGACAGCGGGCCGTCCGCGCGGATGCGTTTTAACAGCGCCGCATACGCCGCGGGGTCTACCGCCGCGAACGAACCCTGAGGCGCGGCGCGGTGGCGCGCCATCGCCGGCATGAAAAAACGATAGTCTTCAGTGGGGACGTAGGCCAGCGCGTGGGTCCAATATTCGAATACCGATTTATCCGCCGACTGCGCCTGCTCCAGGTCGGAACGCGCGTAGTCCGGCAGGCGGGTAAACAAGATATGATGGTGGCTGCGCTCAATGACATTGATCGTGTCAATCTGCACGTAACCCAGATGGTTTATCGCATTTTTTACCGCCTCCGACCCCTCGCCAAACGGGGATTCCCGGTCAAGGCATTGCGCCTGTAGCCAGATCCGACGGGCTAACGCGGGGGCGATGGGCAATGATGGGCTATTCAATTCCGTTCTCCTGCTGCTAAGCCGTAATAATGGGGATGGCGCGTTCGTGTGGCAAATAATTTTGCCTTTCACCGTCCAAAAATAGACCGGCCTCCCAAAACAGGAATTTATAACATTACTTCGTTGCCTATGGATAGTTGTTGATTATATGTTGATTCTTTGTATGTTAAATGCAATTAGGAATATAACTATGCTTATAAAGATCGGCGTGTCCATGGTTGCAATGGCAATATTAACCTCTGCCCCGGCTATTGCCCAGCAACCCGCAGGTTACCCGGCGGACTATCAGAAGCTGGTGGATGGCGCGAAAAAAGAAGGCAAAGTGGTGATTTATTCCACCACCGATACCAAAGCGGCGGGCCCGTTAATTCAGGGTTTTGAGCAAACCTATCCCGGCATTAAAGTCGAATATAACGATATGAACAGTACCGAACTGTACAACCGTTATATCAGCGAACAGGCGGCGGGCGGCACCAGCGGCGACGTGGTGTGGAGTTCCTCGATGGACACCGCGCTGAAACTGGCCGTCGATTATGCCGAAGAATATATCTCTCCCGAACAAGGGCAGTTGCCGAAATGGGCGGTATGGAAAGATAAAGCCTATGGCACGACTTACGAACCGGTGGTATTCATCTATAACAAACGGCTGATCCCGCAGGGCGATGTGCCGGACTCGCACGCCGCGCTGGCTAAACTGATTGCCGGCCAGACAGACAAATTCAAAAAGAAAGTCACCACCTATGACATCGAAAAGTCCGGTCTGGGTTTCATGCTTTCCGTGCAGGACTATAAAGCGGACCCGAACTATTTCGCCACCCTGGCCGACGTCGCCAAAGGCGGTTTGACCGTACAGTCTTCCACCGGCACCATGATGGAAAGGGTATCGTCGGGCGAAAACCTGATTGGCTTTAACATCCTCGGGTCTTACGCGGAAGCCCGCGCCAAAACCGACCCTTCATTGGGCATCTCCTATCCGAAGGATTACACCCTGGTCCTGTCCCGGGTGGCCTTTATCAGCAAAGACACCAAAAACGCCAATGCGGCCAAACTGTGGCTTGACTATATCCTGTCCGAAAAAGGCCAGGCTATTCTTGCCAACCAGGCCGACATTCCGTCAATCCGTAATGATATCGAAGGTAAAAATGATATCGACGGCATGACCAAAATGCTAGGCAATGCGCTCAAACCGATCCCGGTCGATGAAACCCTGCTGGAATATTTACAGCAGAAAAAACGGCTGGATTATATCAAACAGTGGCGCGCCGCCGCCCCAAAATAATGCCATGACCCGGATACGCGCCAGCCCAATGGCGCGTATCGCCTTGTTGTAGCCCGATCGCGCCGTGCCAGGTTCTTAACCAAAGGGATTACACATGAAAGCAATGCGCAGAAAGTGGCAGAGTCTGCCGCGCAGCTTAGTGGTGCTGATAACCGCGTTGGTTATCTATATACCGCTGTCATTTATCGTAATTCAAAGCTTTCTTTCAGCCCCCTTTTTCTCGCCATCCAAAGAATGGAGCCTTGAATCTTTTGGTTTTATTTTTACCGATCCGGATTTTTATAAGGCGCTGAAAAGCGGCTTTATCCTGGCGTTCGGACTGGTGGTGATAGCGATTCCGCTGGGGGGGATTCTGGCTTTCCTGATGGTGCGTACCGACTTGCCAGGCCGACGCCTGATCGAACCGCTGATCCTGGTGCCGGTTTTCGTGTCGCCGATGGTGCTCGCTTTTGGTTATGTGGTGGCCACCGGGCCGGCGGGATTCTTCTCGCTGTGGATGGAGTCGGTATTCGGCTTCGTGCCGTGGAATATTTACGCCATGTCAAGCATTGTGGCGATCGCCGGACTGACCCATGTTCCGCACGCTTACCTCTATATCTCCTCGGCGCTGCGCAGCGTCGGATCGGATGTGGAAGAGGCCGCGCGCATCGCCGGCGCCTCTCCCTTGCAAGTGATGACCGCCGTCAGCCTGCCGATGGTACGTCCGTCGATTCTCTATGCCAGCGTTCTGCTGTTCTTCCTCGGGCTGGAAGTATTTGGCCTGATGCTGGTCCTGGGCGACCCGGAGGGCAATCTGGTGCTGGCGACCTACCTTTACCAGCTCACCAATAAGCTCGGCACGCCGTCGTATCATCTGATGGCGGCGGTGGCGGTGGTGCTGATATGCATCACGATTCCGCTGGTGATGCTGCAACGCCGCTTGATGAGAACCGCCAACCGCTTCGTTACCCTTAAAGGCAAGGCTTCCCAGGCCAGGGCGTTGCCGCTGGGTAAATGGCGCTGGGTGGCGGGCGCCGTGGTGGTTTTTTGGCTGACGGTCACCATCGGGGTGCCGCTGATCGGGGTGGTGTTGCGGGCCTTTGTCTCCAACTGGGGCGTCGGTGTTTCCATTTGGGACGAACTGTCGCTGAACACCTTTCGCACTATCTGGCAGCAGCCGAACCTGCTGCGGGCCATCGTCAACTCCATGGCCATCGGCGTGATCGGCGGCGCGTTGGCGGTGGCGTGCTATCTGTTTATCGGCATCGCCATGCACCGCAAACCGGATAATGTGACCCGTTTCCTGGACTACAGCGTGCTGGTGCCCCGCGCGGTGCCGGGCCTGCTGGCCGGTCTGGCATTTTTGTGGGTATTCCTGTTCCTGCCGATGTGGCTCGACAATGCGCTGAAATCCGGCTGGCTGTCGGGGCTGCCGGTGTCCCAATGGCTGCGTGATAACCTGGTGGTCTGGCTGCGTTCACTGCGCAGCACCATTTTCAGCGTATGGCTGGCCTATACCGTGGTGTGGATGGCGTACGGCCTGCGGCTGATTTCCTCGACCTTGCTGCAAGTCGCCCCCGAGCTGGAAGAGGCCGCGCGCAGCACCGGCGCGACGCGCGGGCAAATTACCCGCCACGTCACGATCCCTTTATCGCGCTACGGCCTCATCGGTTCCTGGTTGCTGATGTTCCTGATCTTCGAGCGGGAATATTCCACCGGGGTCTATTTGCTGTCGCCGGGCACCGAAACCATCGGTTCGATGCTGGTGTCGCTATGGGCCGCGGGGGCGATTGATATCGTCGCCGCGCTTTCCTTTATCAACATCCTGCTGGTTGTAGTGGGTTTGGGTATCGCCCTGCGTTTCGGAGTGAAAATACATGATTGAGCTATCAGTGGAAAACCTGCATTTGACCTATGGCGACAATCCGGTGTTAAAGGGCGTGTCCATGCAGCTCAGGCGCGGTGAAGTGGTGTCGCTGCTAGGGCCTTCGGGCAGCGGTAAAACCACCCTGTTGCGGGCGGTCGCCGGTCTTGAGAAACCGACGCAGGGCAAGATCGTGATCGGACGCAATACGGTGTATGACGGCAGCCCGCGCAGTGAAATACCCGCCGAAGAGCGCAACCTCGGCCTGGTCTTCCAGTCCTACGCCCTGTGGCCGCACAAAACCGTATTCGACAACGTGGCCTATCCGCTGCAATTGCGCAAAGTGTCGTCCGCTGAAATCACTCAGCGGGTGCAGGCGGTGCTGGACCAACTGGGGCTGGGGCATCTGGGCAAGCGTCATCCGCACCAGCTTTCCGGCGGCCAGCAACAGCGCGTGGCTATCGGACGGGCGCTGGTCTACAACCCGCCGGTTATTTTGCTGGATGAGCCGCTGTCCAACCTGGACGCCAAGCTGCGCGAAGAGGCGCGGGTATTTTTGCGCGAATTGATCATCAAACTCGGCCTGTCGGCGCTGATGGTCACGCACGACCAGAACGAAGCGATGGCGATTTCCGATCGCATCCTGCTGCTCAATAACGGTAAAATCGAGCAGCAGGGCACGCCGCAAGAAATGTACGGTACGCCATCCACGTTGTTTACCGCCGAATTTATGGGCAGCAATAACCGTTTGCACGGTAAAATCGTGGAAGTGCTGGACGGCCAAGCGCGCATCGAGGGCCTGGGCTGGGCGCTGTGGGGCCAGGCGGGGGAGGGTGTGCAGGCCGGGGAGGAAGGAACCGCGGTAATCCGCGTCGAACGGGTGCGCATGGAGTCGGAAGCGCAAGATAATTCCCTTGAGCTGCAGTTGCTTACCAGCATGTTTCTCGGCGATCGCTGGGAATATTTATTCCGCACCGCCGGCGACGATTTCGTGGTGCGCGCCTATGGCGCCGAGGCGCGGGACCAGCAGCTTTACCGCCTGTCGCTCCCGGCTAAAGATGTATGGATTTTCCCCCGGGCCTGAGCGCGGATTCACCCCCCCCATGCGAGCCGGCTATGCTTTTCGTCGGCCGGCTCGCATGGGGGGCGCTTTTATGGAAATAGCTACCATGATTTTCTTGCTATCGATGATCCAAATAAGCGTTATTTGAAAGTTCGCTGAATTGATAATGGTATCATTGCTATAGATTAGAAGGATAATGATTGTATTTTTTGTATATCCATACAACAACGATAGCCGTTTCCGTCAGTGTTTTAAACACGCATCACTGCGAATTTTAATATCAATTAACAGAAGGTATAACAAGGTAAATAATGATATTCCCTGAATTGTTAAAGTTACTCTCTGCTGAGACTCATCTGGATATTAATGAAGCAATACATAGCGGCGGCTGCACCCTCCGCTTCGACAATAATATTGATATTACCTTTGAATATCACGATGGCCACGTCTATTTATTTTCGCCGGTAATGCAGATAACCAACGTGTTGCCTGATGATTTTTTTGCTTCTTTACTGCAAATTCATTTATTTGGCGTTGCCACCGGCCGCTGTTGGTTTGGTTATGATGCCGGGGGACAGCGGGTTTTATTATTTTGTCTGTTTGACCTGGATGGTATTGAGCCGGATAAGGCAATGGAACGCATTGAGACGCTAGTTGAGCAGGTACAATACTGGCAAGAAAATTTACCTAAAATCGGACAATTATCCAGCGTTAACCAGGGAGCATTTTCGGCCACCCAGCATTTTCAATCGCGGAGATAATAATGAATAGCGTTTCGTTGCCAAAATTTGGCGCCAGTATTGCCGCCTATAGTATATTGGATAAAAGTAACATACTAAATGGCCTGGCAAAACGGACTACCGGCGGCTCGGTCACACGTAATGTCCTGGCCAAAAAGATTATTACGGATACGGTCTCGCTGGCGCAGAATTTGGCTGTGTCCAACCGGATGCTCGGCAAACGCAGCGCTAGTATCGTTAACCAGGGACGCAGCGTATTGTTCGGCAATACGCGCCGGCAGGTCGAAGATGGCGTGGCTCCCCTGGTTGAGTTAATCCTGCAATCCAAGGGCCAGGGCGAATTTGCACAGAAAATGGCTTCCGGCGTTGCTCGGTATCTTGGCCCTTTATTGCTGCAAGATCATGCTTTGGAGCGCGTTCTGGTGGCGTTGAAACAACAGGACGGCGGAGAGAATGTCTTAAAACTCGCCCTGGATAATGCGTTATCCGGTTTTTTTGGCGGCAAGATAGTGTCAGCCACCTTTATGTCGGCACTGAAACGCGCCATATTAAATCGGCCTGAATATCAGCCAACGTCCCCATTGCACCATATGGCCGCCTGGAAGTTACACCAATCTTTGACTTCAGACCCTGGCTCATTGCCGCCACCGCCTTTCGGTCTACAGACCATAGAAGCCATCGCCGGGAAAATGCCGGGCCTGGTCACATCGGTTTGCCGCCAATTGGATAATCTGCAAAATTTATTGCAGTTGCCGCTGAGCGAAAAAGAGCTTTCTACCGTATATACTGAATGTTGGCCGAGTGATTTGGCGGTTACAGAAAATATTACCCCGAAAGACTTCGCCAGAATTGTCATGATGGCCCACGCTACCGATCAAAACGTTATCCTTGATATGAATGTCGCCAAGTTACCAGCCGGTGTGCGCGAACCTCTGCGACAGCAGTGTAAAAATATCAGAACATTCATATCCCGGTTGCCCGCGCCAGAAATTAAAGTGGCGCAGAACTGGTCTGGCGGTATTGAGTCCATATCGGCCAATCATGCTATAAACCATCCGCCATCATCAAAACTTGTGGATTTTATGCATGCCGATTTTCGCGTGCCGGTTCACCATCCCGCAGAAATTGCTTCTTATTTTGCTGATGGCGCATTCATTAACGCCTTTAAAGCGGGCATCGACCTGAAAGTGGATAACGCCCACCAAAGCTATGGCCGCTGGATACTGGGGATGGGCAATCAAGTTATTTCACATGCGAATAATATTTTTGGCAGCCAGCATGGGCTAACCCATGCGCAACTGCGTCAATTAGCGCAATTATCGGAAATCGTCGATAATAATGCGATGAGCTTGATGGCCCTGAGCCGGTATCTGATCCCGGAAAGTATTACTCAATCCGTGCAGAAACAGGTGCTTGGTCAATTTACCTATCGGCAGCCGGACATGGTTCTTGCCAATGATATATGGATGAAAATCGAAAAGCCCGAAGTCGGCTTTGTGGTAAGCAAACAAAATGGGGTAGATATTGATATTACCTTGAAATGGCCGGTGTCGGCGTATGGCAAGACTCCCCAGGCATTGAAAACCTTGGGACATAACCAAGGGAATATATCATCTACGGTAAAAATACATATGCTTTTTAATGAGAAAGGTCTTGAGAAACAGGAGATGAATGTTTCGGATACCCATATCTCTTTAAGAGAGGAGCTACTGGTTGACGCATCAAAGGATACCGGCACGGGTTCTCAGATAACGTTTCTTAATCGGGGCGTTTTAAAAACGGCTTTTGAAATGGTCTCGACATGTTAACCCGGCTAATCGCCATGACGTGTTAATGTTCATCAATAAACCTCTGCCGAATGCTAAAGTTAGTATTATAATGTTGTCATACCCCGTAACCTCTGGGTAGCGCCAACGGGGCTTTTTTGGTGCCTACTGGTTAATGATTGAAACAAGGTGAGATATTTTGAGTGCGACATACAAAGTGGCTTATGAACATAATGATGGGACCACGGCCCATGCCGAAGAACTGTTTTTAACCAGCGACAATCAGCTTACCGTTTTAAGCCCCGAGGTCTCGGAGGCGGTGAGTGAAGACACTGCAAGGTTTCATAAGGCCGGGTCCGCCGGTTTCCGCATCATTTCCGTGGTCGCGGTGCCTTAAGCCGCGGTCCGGGTCGGCCCTGCGGCGTTATCCTCCGGGCTTATCCATTGCGGCCGTGCCGGATAGGGTGATCCGCGTGGACATGCGCCCCCGACATAGGAAACGGCTGCACGTGATCTGGTTTGCGAAAAGATAGCGCCATATCATTGTCTAAGGGGTATTTCTCGGCTACAGTTGCGCTTTCTATCGTTGGGCATCTCAAGATGAATGATACTCGCCATCTGAACGCTCTGTTTGTGATTACTTTGCTGCTGTTTGCGCTGTCGAGGCTGTTTGCCGACGCGGACGGGTGGCGCGTGCCCGCGCTGCATAATATGACCAGCCCGCGGCAGATAAAACTCGATCAAATGGCGCAGCAGGCCATCAAGCACGCCGGATATCGCTGCCCGTCACCGAGCCGGCTACGTATGGACTGGGATGGGGATGTGCTGGTGAGCTGCGGCGACAACAGCGTTCTCTATCAATTGAAAGGCGTGCTAAACAGCAAAAAATTGAAAGTTGAAGTGGTGAACGACGATTAAACGGCGCTGATATCCCACCGGGCAGGCATTATTTAATACCGCCTTACCGCTGATAAAACGGATAGGTAAAAAACAATAAATGCAGCAGGTTTAGCGCAAAATGAAATAGCGTGGCCACCCACAGCCGGCCGCTCCATAACCAGCCCAGTCCGTAAATAACCCCCGCCAAACCCGCAAAGATCGCCAGCAGCGCGCCGCCGCCGATATGCGCAGCGCCAAAAATGGCGGCGGTGATAAATAATCCGGCATAATTGCCCAGCCAACCCGATAAGCGTTGCTGTAAATATCCGCGAAACAGCGCTTCTTCGGCCAGGGAAACAAAAAACAGATTTGCCAGAATAAAAGTCCACAACCACGGCGGATTATGCGGTTCAATGGCCAGCCCCCCCGTCCCCACGGCTAGCAAAAGTAGCAAGGGTACGCTGATTATCAGCAACAGCCAGTGCCAGCGGGGCTGGGTTGACGAGCGCCGATAATAAAATAGCGTCGGCAGGGCGGCTAACAGTAAAAACGGAATGATTGCTTTATCAAAATTAAAATATAGCGTTAACGGCGCGCTATGGGCCCCGGCCACCACGCCGTCCAATATCTTGGGATTGCTGAACCCCGGCGCCTTATGCAGGAACAGGGCCAGCGACGCCAGCACCAGCGCCGCTTCACGAACCACCGCCAAGGTTTGCTTATTCAACGGTGCGCGGGCGGTCCGCGCGATGACGGCGCAGGCTATGAGAAAACCGATGGCATAAAGGGTCAATACCCCTTGGAAATAGGCCCACGCCACGGCGGCGGATAATAAAAAAATTGCCGGATACCGCCGGAAGGGCAAAAAAGCCAGCGCAGCGGCAAGTAACACCCACATTATAACCCCCGTTTAACGTCCCTGTTAACGTTATGCGATCTAATAACGTTATTGTTTTGTGCTCAGTGTTTTATCATAGATTGAACGCGCTGGAAAAGTGAAATAAATAATTTATTATGCCGGATGAAAATCAATCCGTACCGCGGCCTGAATTCAGGGATAAATATTAATAGCGGCGGTTAAGATTAGACGGATAATGATTTTATCAATAATCAGTAAATTATATTTTATGCCTATTAATATCGCATGTCAGTATAGCCAGCGCATAGCACGCCCGCGGACTTTCAGAATTTAATTGATTTTATCTTATATTTTCAAGCGCCGGGCAACTATCGGCGCCTTATCTGGCTTCCTATCTTTTGTGGCACCGGCCGTTCAAAACACGTCATAGCGCTTAAAATTGTGATCTGCGTCACACAAAGTCATGTTATGCTGGCAGTGATTTCTCTGCGAATAACGATGGCAATGAGGTGTGGATATGATTACCAGTCTGCGTGTGGCGAGCGCGCTGCAGATGATTTTAAATATTGGCCTGGTATTCCTGGGCCTGATTCTGATCGTATTTTTAGGCAAGGAAACGCTTCACTTAGCTTGGGCGATGCTGAATACCGACGATCAGGCGTCCTCGTTTTTACTGATTGAAGGTATTGTAAATTATTTTCTTTATTTTGAGTTTATTGCGCTGATTGTGAAATATTTCCAGTCCGGTTACCACTTTCCGCTGCGCTACTTTGTCTATATCGGCATTACCGCCATTATCCGCCTGATTATTATCGATCATAAAAACCCGCAGGATACCCTCTTTTACTCGGCGGCGATCCTGATTCTGGTGATTACGCTGTGGCTGGCCAATAGCAATCGTCTTAAACGCGAGTAACCCGGGCGCGAAGCCGCCGCCGTTCAACGGCGGCGGACAGGCTACCGATAATCCGCCTTGGCCGCGGCGCAGTATTGCGCCGTCAGCCCTGGGCTATCAGCCACTCCCCTGACGCATTCGACGGCTCGGCGAGGGGAATGCCGGCGCGGTCAAAATGATACGTGCAGGTAAGGGGCCAGGGTAAAATACAGCAATAGGCCGCCGCCGCCGATATTGATGATTTTGGTCAGCAGGGCAAAATTGACTTTGGCCGCGGCGACAATAAGCAAATAACCGGCCACCACCAGCCAGACCGCCATGATGGCAATGTGAATCGATGCCAGAACGCCAAAATTCCACAGGGTCATTTGCGCCGCGGGCAAAAATTGCGGCGCCACGGCAAGGTATAATAAAATCGCCTTGGCGTTGAGCACATTCGCCGCGTACGCTTCCTTGATGCCGATGGCTTTGGCCCCGGCTTGCCCCGCCGCGGGCGCCCGGCTTAGGCCGGCGTTAATTAATTTTATCGCCAGGTAGGTTAAATAGAGCGTGCCGAAAAGCTTTATGCCGGTAAGTAAAACGCCATAATGGGCGACCAGGGTGGTGATGCCCAGCCCGGCTAAAAAGGCGTGGGTATAAATGCCCAGCGCCGTGCCGATTATCACCGTCGGCAGCCCGCGGGCGCCCTGGTTGACGGCATTGGTCATCCCCAGGGTAAAGCTGGCCCCGGGTGAGAGCGCTATGGGGAATATCGCCAGTAAAAAACCCGCCAGATCCATAAAGTAGCCCTCTCCCGTTAATTAATTGCCCAGATAGTATTTGCGGTATTCCGTCGGCGTGGTGTTAAGCTGCCGCAAAAAGGTGCGGCGCAGGATATCGACGCTGGAAAAACCGCATTCGGCAGCGATTTCTTTAGGCGCCGCCGGGCTTGATTCCAGTAAATAACGGGCTTTGGCCACTCTTTCCTGTTCCAGCCACTCCGCCGGCGTGGTGTTCAGTTCCTGCTGGAAAATACGCGTAAAATGGCGAACGCTCAGATTCATGTGCCCGGCGAGGGTTTTGACATTTTTTATCGCGTCGAGATGGGCGATCGCCCAGCGCTGGAGGTCCTGCAGCGACGAACGGCCCGCCAGCGACGTTCTGCCCCGACGGCTAAAATGGAGTTGGCCCACCGGGCGTTTAAAGAACATCACTAAATTGGCGGCAATCTCCAGCGCCACGTCCCGGCCGAGATCCTCTTCCACCATCTTCAGGGCCAAATCGAGGCCGGAGGTCACCCCCGCAGCGGTGCGCAGCGGCCCGTCGCACACATAAAGCTCATCGGGGTTCACCACTACCCGCGGATAACGGTTCGCCAGTTCTTCGGCCACCGCCCAGTGGGTAGTGACCCGGTAGCCGTCCAACAACCCGCAGCCGGCCAGGAGCAGCGCCCCGGTGCAGATGGAGCCATAACGCCGGCTGCGCCGGCACCAGGCCTGCAGCGCGGCCGCGACCGCCGGCGTCGGCGCGATGGCCCCGGCATTGGGGGCCCCCGCCACCAGAAAGGTATCGCACGACCCGAGCGGCTCCTGCAACGCGAGATCCGGCAGGATTTTAACGCCGGATGACGAGACGATGGTTTCATGGTTTAGCCCCATGACCCGTAATCGGTAGATTTCGCGCCCCAGCAGCGTATTGGCTTCGGCAAACACATCCAGGGGCCCGGAAATATCCAGCAGCTGTACACCCGGCCAGGCCAGGCAGACGATAAGTTTGCTCATTTGATAACTCCATGTCCGCTTAGCGCGTTTTGGCTTAAATCGTCGTAATGCGATGATTGATGACAGTCAGCATGAGCGATTATCTTAGCCAGGTCAATCCACCGGAGATCACTATCATGGCTTTTACTATTCACGGCATCCGCATCCCCGATACCCCAATGGCGCGGGAAGCGACGGAACTGGTACGCGACACCGAGTCTTCCTTACTGTTTCATCACTCCAGCCGCACCTATTATTGGGGCGCGCTGGCGGGACAACAGCGGGGACTGAAAGTCGATGGGGAATTACTGTATATCGGCTGTATGTTCCACGATATGGGGCTGACCCACGAGCATTGCAGCTGCGATAAGCGGTTTGAAGTGGATGGCGCCAATGCGGCCAGGGATTTTTTAACCCGCTACGGGATCGGCCAGGAGGATATCGATAAGGTCTGGACCGCCATCGCCCTGCATACCACGCCGGGGATCCCGGAATTCATGGCGCCGGAAATCGCCCTGGTGACCGCCGGCGTGGAAATGGACGTGCTGGGGATTAATTATACCGCCTATCCGGATGACATACGGCAACAGGTCGTGGCTGAACATCCCCGGACCCCGGCGTTTAAAGAAGATATCATCCAGGCGTTTTATGACGGCATCAAGCACAAGCCCGAGACTACCTTTGGCAATGTCAAAGCCAATGTCATCGCCGACAAGGAACCTGATTTTATTGCCGGCAATTTCTGTTCCATTATCCGCGCGTCGCGCTGGCAAGGATAAGCCGCGGCTTACGCCCGCCGTCAGCGGATTATCTTATCCAGGAAGGCCAGGCTTCGCCGCCAGGAATCGGCCGCGGCGTACGCATTGGCGGCGGGGGTGCCGCCGGCGGCCATGGTGATTCCCGACACCGCATGGGGTTTATTGATAAGCGTGGCGGGAACATACGGGGTGGCGATGCCGTGCCCGGCCAACGGGTAATCGAGATGGCCGACGCTATATTCATAGCCGCGATCCTCAAGCTGGCGTTTTATCCACCGGCAGTAGTCGGTGGACGGCCAGAACCCATCGTCCCCGCCGGAAATCAGCAGCACCGGGCAGCGCATATTTTCCACCGGGATGCGGGCGGCGGCCACCGCCGCCGCATTTTCCTGGGCGCGGGCGAATACCACGGCCTGGCGCCGCGGTTCGGGCGACGTATCCACCCTGCGCCAAACGTCCGGCAACTCGTTATTCCGCCAGACCGTCGGCACCGGGTTGCCCCGGTAGGTCCAGCAAGGCGCAAAGCGGCTTTCGCCCGGCCGGCCGGCCAGCAATACCCCATGGGTAACCGCGCTGGGCACATAGGCGATTACCGCCGAGACCCGGTCGGGAAACGTGGCGGCCAGCAGCAGCGATAATTCCCCGCCGCGCGATTGGCCGCTGAGCGCGACAAAGCCGTGGCGGGGTTGCAGCCGGCGGCGCACCCAGTCCAGGGCGTTGGCGAAATATTCCAGCGGCGTGGCCGAAATATACGCCGGCAGGCCGGGCGCGGCGAAATATCCCAGCGCCAGGGCCGCATAGCCGTGCGACGCCAGCAGCGCCGCCCGCTGGTGGTTAATGCCGCCGCCGGACCCATTGAGATAGATCACCGCCGGATGCGGCCCCGGCCCGGCGGGCGTGTACAGCCCGCCGACCACGCCGTCCTCTTCAATGCGGCGATAAGTCACGCCGTCGGCGAGCAGCTGCTGCACCAAAGGCGCCTCGGCTGTCTCCTCCACGCCATCGGCGGCGCGGACGCTGGCGCGGATCTGCACCGTTATCGGCGCCAGGGCGGCGGGATCGGCGGCGCCGGCGGGGGGCGCGACCTGCCGCTGCGACCAAAGTAAACCCTGGCCGTCGATGCCCTGGTAATCACCGGCGAGCGGGGCGTCGCGCAGCAAATCCACGCTGCCGTCGTCCGCCGCGGCAAAGCGCGCATGGCTGCGCCACGCCGCGCCATCGGCGGTGTGGGACTCAGCGTTGATCTCCACCAGGGCGCCGGGCTGCAAACCGGCTACGCGAATCTGGCGCGGTTGATCCACCGGCGCGACGGAGGGGGTAACGGCGAGGGTCAAAGCCATGATCAGTTCTCCTCGATTTTTGCGGCGCGGGCCTGTTGCCGTACGGCCTGTTGGTCGAAATGGTTGATCCCGGGGACCAGCGCATTGGTGAAAATCTTATCCACGGGCACGCTGGCGACGTCCAGCTCGCCCGCGTCATGCATTAGCGCCACGTAGCGGGCGATGGCGTCCAGATCGTATTCCCCCGGCACCAGGGGTTGCCCGTCAGGGGCATATAACGTGCGTTTTAGCCGGCGTTCCAGCAGGAACACGGCCTCTTTCAATCTGGCCTGATAGACATCGGCGGCAGGCTTGAGCTCGGGCTGCGCCTGCCAGAACGTCTGGACGCAATAGGCGGGATTGGCTTCGCAGGCCAGGGTCGCCTTGGTTATGGCGCGGGCGAAACCGGTGAGCATGGCGGGGCGCTCGCGCAGGGTATCGACATGGGCCACAAAACCGTTGCCGACCATGGAGGCGAACTCGGGCGGGTAGGAAAGCCGGCGTATTTTGGTGCCGCTTTGCTCCAGCATATCATGCCAGCTTTGGTTAAAGTTGAGTGCGTCCACCCGGCCTTCTTTCAGCGCCAGAAATCCCGCGCCCAGCGCGCCGGTGGCCACGACCTGAACGTCTTTATCGGGATTGAGGCCCTGTTTGGCGAGCACGGCGCGGGTTTGGGGAATCGACGCCCAGGTCAGCGCGCCGACGCCGATTTTTTTACCTTTCAGATCGGCGAGGGTTTTTATGGGGGAACTATCGAGCACGGCCAATTCCATCCCCCCGGAGGGCCGGGCGTTATAGAAAAACCGCACCGGCAGCGGCTGTTTGCCGGGGGCATAAGAGGACAGCACCGGCTCGGGCAGCGGGAACCCGATATCGATTTTTTTGGTGTAAACCTGCGGCAGAAGGGCGCCCGCGCCCTGGAATACAATGGTTTTCACCGCCAGATTTTCCGCTTTAAAATAGCCGAGTTTATCGGCGGCGCTATAAATGCTGCCGTCCACCACCGTCTGGGGGATATTCAGGCCGACGACGATATTGTCCACCGCCTGGGCCGCGAAGGTCATGGATAAACCGACCAGGGCGCCGAGTAGGGAAATGCTCTTCTTCATGGATTGCTATGCCTCATTAAGCTGTATCTCGTTAAATAATGTCTTTTTAACCGGCGCCGCTGTACCCGAACCGGACTGATGTTACCGCACCGTGCGCGTATCGTCGGCGCGGGGGACTTCCCAAAACACCACCCGCAGATGCAGCCAGCGAATACTTTGCGAACCGATAACGCCGATGATCGCCAGCAGGAATACGCCGGCAAACATGGTGCTGACATTTAAATTCGCCGCGGCGGCGCCGATCATATAACCCAGGCCGGCTTCCGATGAGACCAGTTCCCCCACCACGGCGCCAATCAGGGCCAGGGCGATGCCGATTTGCAGGCCGGCGAAAATATCCCCCGCCACCGACGGCAGTTTGACCTGGCGAAAGATATACCAGCGCGACGCGGAAAAGGCCCGGCAGGCATCAATCAGATCGGCATCAACCCGTTTAAAACCCACCAATGTATTAATAAATAAAGGGAAAAAACATAACAGCACTACCAGCACCACCTTGGAAGCAATGCCGAAGCCGAACCAGACCAGGATCAGCGGCGCCAGCGCGACTTTAGGCGTGGACTGAATGGCCACCAGCAGGGGATAAACGAATTTCTCGAAAGTCCTGGATTCCGCCAGCACGGCGCCGGCGATCAGGGCGAAAGTGCTGCC
The DNA here is from genome assembly GCF_047324175.1 of Sodalis sp. RH21. NCBI lineage: Bacteria > Pseudomonadati > Pseudomonadota > Gammaproteobacteria > Enterobacterales > Bruguierivoracaceae > Sodalis > Sodalis sp. RH21. The sequence goes on from NZ_CP178732.1 coordinate 737,299, forward strand.
CAGCGCATATCCCATCAGCGTGGCCGATAAGGTGTAGCCGATATGCTTCCAGATAATCCCCTGGCGAAACAGATCGACCAGGGTGGCCCAGACGCTGGTGGGGGCCGGCACAATATATTCAGGGATGTTCAGCGACACCACGGCCAACTGCCACAGGGCCAGCAGCACGGCCAGGGTAATCAGCGGATACAGTATCGAAAGCAGGCGGTTCATAGGGTTTGCTCCACAAAATGCCGGCGCAGATGCCGGCAGGCTTCGCTGAATACCGGGGAATCGAGGGTTGCCAGCGACCGCGGCCGGGCCAGGGGAATGGGGTAGTCTTCAATGATTTTGCCCGGACGCGCCGACATTACCAGCACCCGATCCGAGAGAAATACCGCCTCCGGAATACTGTGGGTAATAAACAGCACCGACTTGCGGTCCTGTAGCCAGATACGCTGTAGTTCGAGAGTGAGTTTTTCCCGGGTCATGGCGTCCAGGGCGGCAAAAGGCTCATCCATTAACAATAATTCCGGATCGCCCAGCAGCATGCGCGCCAGGCCCACCCGCTGCTGCATGCCGCCGGACAATTCGTTGGGATAGTTATCGGCGAATTCACCCAACCCCATCAGATCCAGCAGCCCGGCGGCCCGGTCGCGGGCGGCCCGCATATCCAATTTCAGCGTGTGGGCCGGGAGCAGGATATTTTGCAGCACCGTTTTCCATGGCATCAGGGTCGGTTTTTGAAACGCCACGCCGATAGCGCGATTGGGGCCGGTGGACGGGGTGCCGGCAATGGCGATGCGGCCCGCCGAGGGTTGCAGCAGTCCGGCGGCGATTTTGAGCAGGGTGGATTTGCCGCAGCCCGACGGCCCGAGCAGCGTCACGAATTCTCCCTGGCCAATGCGCAGCGAAACCTGGTGCAACGCCTCGATGATCCCCCGGCGCGTGCGGTAGGTGACCGAAATGTTTTCCGCGGTCAGCGTATCGGGCGGCACGGCGAGGGATGGCGCCGGCCCGTTGACCGATGCCGGCAAGGAGGAGGAAACAGCAGCCATATGGAAATCCTTAACACATTCTGTGAGCAGCTCAGAGCGTCGGTCTGGGGTGGTTTGATGGGGTCCAGTATGTGAGGAAAATCGCCTATTCTCTAATAAATAAACCGGGATTGAATATGAGGAAAACGTATCAACTGGGCGGCTCAGCCGAGCTCTTTTAATACCTGGATAAAGGCCCTCAGCCCGGCGGGCACGTGGCGGTTGCCGGGGTAATAAAGATATAGCCCCGGGATCGTCGGGCACCACTCTTCCAATACGCAAACCAGCGCGCCGCTATCCCTATAGGGCCGCGCCACCGAATCGGGCACGTAGGCGATGCCCAGGCCGCGTGCGGCGGATAACGCCATCAGCGCCAGGTGATCCAGGGTCAGGTTGCCGGGCACGTCGACGGTTAGCTCCTGCCCGTTGCGGGCAAATTCCCAGCGGTAAAATTTGCCGCTGGGCATACGTATGCGGATGCAGGCGTGCATGTGCAGATCGTCAGGGGTTTGCGGCGTCTTGCGTCCGGCCAGGTAGCCGGGCGAGGCGACCGCCAGAAAACGCATGCCGGCGCCGAAGCGCACGGCAATCATATCCTGCGGTACGGATTCCCCCAGCCGGATGCCCGCGTCGAATCCTCCCGCGACAATATCCACCAGCTTGCCCTCGGTGCTCAGATCCACGGACATCTCGGGATAACGCGCCAGGAATACCGGAATAACCGATGCGAGCAATAGCCGGGCCGGCTCCTCGCCCGCATTGATTCGCAGCACCCCGCTGGGGCGATCGCGAAAAACATTCACCTCTTCGAGCGCTAAATCCAGATCGCGCAGCAGCGGGCGCAGGCGCGATATCAGGCGTTCCCCCGCTTCGGTGGGGGCAACGCTGCGCGTGGTGCGGTGCAGCAGCCGCACCCCCATATTTTGCTCCAGCACCCGCATCATATGGCTGAGCGTGGACGGAGAAAGCCCCAGTTCGTCCGCCGCCTTGCGAAAGCTGCGGTGGGCGGCGATGGCGGCCAGGGCTTTTAAATCGATCAGATCGGGTTTGGTCATTGCTGGTTAATTTTCACTAGTTCATCCCACATTATGCGGATAGTAGCATGGATAAGATGGAAATATACTGGCTGCCATCGCCGTCGTGACGGCATGGTTTAATCGAGGAAATGCATATGTCTAAAACCTGGTTTATTACCGGCACGTCTTCCGGCCTGGGACGGGAATTAACGGAGAAACTCTTGGCCCGGGGCGATCGGGTGGCGGCCACCCTGCGCAAGACCGACGCCCTCGCCGATTTGCAGGCGCAATACGGCGATCGCCTGTGGATCGCTCCGCTGGATGTCACTCAAATGGGGACGATACGCGCCGTGGTCGATCGGGCTTTTGCGCATTGGGGGCGCATCGATGTGGTGGTGAGCAATGCGGGTTATGCATTGTTCGGCGCGGGGGAAGAGGCCGGCGACGATCAGGTCCGCCGGCAAATCGATACCAATCTTACCGGTTCGATCCAGGTAATCCGTGCGGTTTTGCCCCATTTGCGCCGCCAGGGCGGGGGACGTATTTTGCAGGTATCGTCGGAGGGCGGGCAAATCGCTTACCCCAATTTTAGCCTGTATCACGCCACCAAATGGGGTATCGAAGGATTTGTCGAGGCGGTGGCGCAGGAAGTGGCCCCCTTTAAGATCGAGTTCACCCTGGTCGAACCCGGTCCCGCGCGCACCGGTTTTGCCGGGGGACTGGTACGCCCGCCGTCTATGGCGGAGTATGAATCTACGCCGGCGGGGGACGTACGCCGCGCCGTGGACAGCGGCTTATTCGCCATCAAGGGCGACCCGGTGAAAATGGTGCGCGAAATTATCGCCAGTACGGATCGCAGCCCCGCGCCCAGACGTCTTGCCCTGGGCAATGAGGCCTATGACCATATCCACGCCGCATTGACCCAAAGGCTGGCGGAGCTGGAGTCCCAGGAAGCCATCGCCCGCTCCACCGAGGCGGATGGCTAATCCGCCCGCCGCCAACGGCCCGCTAAGTCACCCGCGGGCCGTTATGCCTTTATCGGCCCGGCTTACTGCGATCCTTTTCACGTTTCGCAGATAAAGCCGTTTATTTTATCGCAGTTATGATCCAGCCCTTGAAGTTAAATTAATTCGATTGTTAATAACCCATATAAATATATAACTATTTATAGCGAAAATAGAGTTATAACGACAATGGGGCTATTCCCATATCCAGGGACATAAAGCAATGAGTGAAAAAATTCAGCTTCAAGAGCCGCAGGATAAAAACTTCATTAGCCTGAGAGAAACTTGGGAAGTGGAGTATTGGACCCAAACGCTGGGCGTGACCAAACAAAAACTCTCCGCCGCCATCCGGGCCGTGGGCAATGGCACCAAAGAGGTCAAAGAGCACTGCGGCAAGTAGGAAATGCTTTGCCGGCTAACTTAATTCATTAACCTCATTACACCCAGCATCCTTTGCGTTAAACTTCGGCAGTGGATTTTTCCCCACCCATGTTTAATGATTCAGGATAAATAATGAAGACCATTCTTGCTGCTGGCGCCGCTGCCAGCCTGATATTCGCCGCCACCTGCGCCCAAGCCGTCAGCGTCACCGGCGATATCGCCGAACATTACACTAATGTAGGGATCGGGTTCGGCACCACCACCCCCGGTCTCGCACTGAGCGGCAACTGGGCCCATAACGACGATAACGGCGATGCGGCCGGCCTGGGGCTGGGTTACAACATTCCGCTGGGCCCGTTTATGGCCACCGTGGGCGGCAAAGGCATGTATATGGGACCGAAAGATGGCGATGAAGGTTATGCCATCGCCCTGGGCGGCGGCTTGCAACTGCCGGTGGGGCATCTGTTCAGCCTGTATGGCGAATACTACTATTCACCCGATTCCCTCTCCAGCGGCGTGGAAAATTATACCGAAGCCAATGCCGGCCTGCGCCTGACCGCCATACCGCTGGTCACCGTCAGCGTCGGCTACCGCTATATGGCCATGGATGGTAAAGACGGCAATCGCGACAATATCCTGGCCGACGGGCCGTATATCGGCGGCGCCGTTAACTTCTAACCGGCGTTGCCGCCGTGCTTGCCCGCCTTGAGCGGGAAAGCACGGCGGCGTGCGGTATCACCTCCCGTCGGCGGTTTATTTATTAAACCGCGACATTTGCGCAATAATATCGCGCAGGCGTTCGCCCTGCATCAGGTGCCGGCTGCTGGGCCGCAGGTCCGGCGTGAAGGTTTCGAAGATCCCGCCCGGATAGACCACGTCTATTTGATCCGGCGACACCACCGCGTAATTATAATAGCTGCCGACAATCATATCGTCGGAGTGCGGCGCATCCGGGGTGAGCATATTACGGCCCACGCTGTAGGCGCGCATCGGCGTTTTAACGCCGGCAATCTGTTCCATCAGCGTCGGCACCACGTCAAAATGGCTGGTGCGCCGGGTAATATCACCGCCCGGGTTGCCGGGCATTTTCATAAACATCGGCACGTGAATTTGAACATCGCTGAAATTACTGCCGTGTCCCCAGTAGTTCTTTTTATGATCGTTGAACTCTTCCCCATGGTCAGAGGTAATGACCACCAAGGTATTTTTATCCAGCCCCGCCTGCGCCAGTTTTGTTAATATTTCGCCGATTAAACCGTCATCATAATAAAGCGCATCCCGATAACGATTGTGATATTCGGTGGGGTCGAAATCATTATTAAGTTTAATATGATCCACGCGTTCCCAATACGGCTTAAACGGTGTTGCCGCATCGGGCGGTAGATCGTAGCCATGGGCGGCGTCATAAAACAGGAAACCGAAAAACGGTTTTTTGCCGTCGCGCTGGTCGATGAACTGCTTGAAGTCATCGGTAATTTGCCGATCGCGCAGCGCGGGGGAAACGGCGCTGTTGCTGATAGTCAAATTGGGGATATGGGAAAACACCGTTCTGTCGAACGGCGGATGGTTAAGATCCGCCGAACCGTGAATGGCGAATTCATAACCTTCATCGGCCAGGGTCTGCATCAGCACCGGGCGCTGCCCGCTGTTGCGCACCGCCAGCCAATAGGTATCCGGCAGGCTATAGAACAGGCTGAAAATACCGGGCTCCGTGGCATTGCCGCCGCTGCGGTGTTGCCGGAAGCGCAGCGCCTGCTGCGCAAAGCGGTTCACATTGGGAGTGACCGCGGCATTGGCATCGTCATAGCGCCAGGCGTCGATCAGGATAAACAGCACGTTGGGCTGCTGCGCCGGTTTAGCGAACGTGATGGGCTGCAGCGGGTAATTTAATGTGCCCGCCGGCTCCGCCTGCAGATTATTTTCTTTATTCAGCGCCCGGGCGGGGTCCACCAGCCCCCAGGCCACCAGCCGGGATTTGGCCGTCAGCGGATAATACAGCGGGAAATCGTGGGTATAACTGGGAATGCGGGTTTTATAGTTGGCGTCGTCCCAGGCATGCATACCCTGGCTGACCAGGATACTGACCGCCAGCAGGCTATAACCGGGTGCCCTGAGGCGGGCGAGCGCCGGCACCCCCCGCGCCAGATAATTGAACAGCAGTTGCAGGGCCAGCAGCAGCAGTCCCAGACAGATGCCCACCAGCCAGGTGAACCAGGAAAGATCCACCACGTCGCGTCCTTCAAACAGCATTTCAAGCACGACGCCGTTGATATGAAACCGGTATTGGGCGAAGACCAGCGTATCAATCACCAGCAGCGCGGCGGCGCAGAACCCCACGATGACGCCCAGGCCGCGGAATAGCTTGCCGGGTAAAAAACATAGCAAGCCGTGGATGACCAGGCCCAGCAGGCAGAAAGCGCCAAATAAACCGTATTGGGTGGTCAGCAAATAGCTAATGGAGCGGATGTCGTCGCGGGGAATGGTAATCCACTGCCAATAACGGAAACTAATGGCGGTGAGTAAAAAAATATTGAGCAGCCAGAATACCGTGGCCCACTTTAGATTGGGTCTGATTGAACTGAAGGCATTCAATTTAAGCTTCATCGTCATAAATCCTGTATTGCGCTTTATTGCAAAACCAGCAACGCGGTGTAAGGCGGTGAGATTTAACACCCATATTGTATTTATTCGCTTATCTAATTTGGTAAAAAACTGTAACGCTTCGCCGCGCTGGTTTGCCGCCATCACGGCGATAACCGATTAATTCAATTTAAGTATAGAGACTGGCCGCGCCGGCGTGCGGTTATCCGCACGTCTGGCCGGTGGGTATCACTCGGACGGATGGCTGAGGTCATGGGCAACCGGCGGGAAAAACGCGTGGTTTATCGACATCTGTAGCGGCGGACGTAGCTTGGGGAGGGGACGTGGGTGAGAAAATATCATGCCCCGCCGTGCTGGCCGGGGCGGAGTCCGCTTATTTAGGCTTGGCGCCTTTAATCGGGCGGCCGGACCAATAACCCGCCAGCAGCGAGCCGGACAAATTGTGCCACACCGAGAACAGCGCGCCGGGCAGGGCGGCCAGGGGCGAGAAGTAAATCTTGCCCAGGGTGGCCGCCAGACCGGAGTTTTGCATGCCCACTTCCATGGCCAGCGTGCGGCAGGTGGTTTCGTCAAAGCCAAACAGCTTGCCGCCCCAGTAACCGCTCAGCAGGCCGATGCCGTTATGCAGGATCACCGCGACGATCACCACCAGCCCCACCGAACCGATAAATCCCTGGCTGCCGGCCACCACCGCGCTGATGATCGCCAGTATGCAGATCATCGAGAATGCGGGTAAAAACGGCTCCACGCGCTTTACGGCGCGGGTAAACAGATGATGCAGTACCAGGCCGGCAAAAATCGGGATGACCACGATCTGCAAGATGCTCAGCAACATGCCCGCCACATCCACCTTGATCTGCGCATCCACGTACAAACGGGTCAGCAGCGGCGTGGCGAATACCCCGACCAGGGTGGATACGGCCGAGATGGTTACCGACAGCGCCACATCGCCTTTGGCCAGATAAATCATCACATTGGACGCGGTGCCGCTGGCGACGCTGCCCACCAGGATCATGCCCGCCGAGAGATCGGGCGGCATATGGAACAGTTTGGCCAGCACCCAGGCGGCCAGCGGCATCACCAGATAATGCAGAAAGGTGGCCGCCACTACCGGCGCCGGGCGGGACAGCACCCGTTTGAAGTCGCCGGCCGTAAGCGTTACGCCCATGGCGAACATAATCAGCATCAAAAGGATGCTGACATAGGGGCCGACGGGGGTAAAGGTCGTAGGGGTATAGTAGGCCGCGATGGACAGTAATACGGCCCACAGCGGAAACAGGCGGGTAATCTTGGCTAACATGGAAAAGGTGTCCTTATTGTCTTTTATAATATTGGATATCGTGCGGCGACCGGCACCGGCCGCTTTTTTGCCATAGCGGCTTTATTTGTACCGATAATTATTACGGGTGGCAATATATTACTGACCATCCAACGGGACGTTCCCACGCCACGCCCAGGCAGGTGAATGATGTCCGGGGGGAAGAAGTGGGCTAGGCTTTAGGCTATTGCCCAGGGGTGGACAGGCGCTGTCCACGTTTTTTTGATTGCACAGGACGATTCCATGACTTCCAATACCATTCCCGCCTCCATGCAGGCGATTGCCATCCGCCAGCCCGGCGGCCCAGAAGAACTGGTCGCGGTTGAACGGCCGGTTCCTGCGCCGGCCGCCGGTTATTTGCTGATTAAAGTCGCTGCCGCGGGGGTCAACCGCCCCGACGTGTTGCAGCGTAAAGGTTCTTACCCGCCACCCGCCGGCGCATCCGATCTGCCCGGCCTGGAAATCGCGGGGGAGGTGGTGGCCATGGGCGCAGGCGTTGGCCGCTATGCCATCGGCAATAACGTTTGCGCCCTGATTGCCGGCGGGGGATATGCGGAGTACTGCGTGGTGCATGAAACCAATGCGCTGCCGGTGCCGCGGGGGTTCTCGCTGCTGGAAGCCGCGGCCCTGCCCGAGACGTTTTTTACCGTCTGGACCAACGTGTTCCAGCGCGGCAAGTTGACGGCCGGCGAGATCGTGCTGGTACACGGCGGCACCTCGGGCATCGGCACGGTCAGCATTATGCTGGCCAAAGCCTTCGGCGCCACCGTCTTGACCACCGTGGGTTCGGATGAAAAGTGCGCGGCGGCGCTGAAATTGGGGGCCGATGCGGCCATCAATTACCGCAAGCAGGATTTTGTGGAAGAGGCCAAGCGGCTGACCGACGGGCACGGCGCGGATGTGATCGTCGATTTAATCGCCGGGGACTATGTGGCGCGCAACTATGCGGCGGCGGCGGTGGATGGCCGGATCGTGCAAATCGGCGTGCAGGACGGGCCGGCGAAGGAGCTGAATCTGATGAACATGCTGGCGAAACGTTTGACGCATACCGGTTCGACCCTGCGCCCAAGGCCGGTGGAGGACAAAGCCGCCATTGCCGCGGATTTGGAGCAGCACGTTTGGCCGCTGCTGGCCGCGGGAAAAATCCGTCCGCTGATCGAGCGCGCTTTTCCTTTGGCGCAGGCCGCCGACGCCCATGCCCTGATGGAGGGCAGCACGCATATCGGTAAAATTATGCTGGTGACCCGGGCCTACGCCCATTTGCTGAGCGCCTGAGGCGTCCTGCCCGCCGCCGGCAGTGCGCCGGCGGCGGGCAGGGTTTTGATTACCGGCGCATTAAGCGGCGCGAAGCACGCGCCGGGCGGTTACGCTCAGCGGCTAAAGCCGATATCGTCATCGATCACCGCCACGGGGCCGACGGGTACCCGCCCCACGCTTGCCAGTTCAAGTTTGTGAAACGTAATTTTATCGCGCCATACCTTGCGCAGAAAATCTTCGAATACCTGGATGGTGAGCTGTTCGCCCGGGCAGCGGCGATAGCTAAAGCCAAAGGGCGCAAAACCCGCGTAGTCGCACACCGGTTTAGGCTTGCCGTCCACCACGCCGAATACGGTACCGAATCCGCTATTGGTGATACTCACCTTGCGTCCGTCGTTGACCTCCATGGCGGTAATATGGAATGGGCAGCGCGCCAGCCCGATTTCCTGCACTTTTTCCTCGTTAATCTGGGCGCTGGTGGGGACGTCCCGGTAGCGATCGGGATCAAAGCGCTCCGGCTCCTGCCAATGTATCGGGCTGAAGCTGGTGGTGGTATGGGGCGTCATAATAAAACTGTGGCGTTCAAACGCCAGGCCGAAACGCCGGTGGGGCGACTCGCCGTAGGCGGAGGTTTGGGAATCCGCCACCGCCGAAATACTGCCGCTGTTGGGGGAAATGGTACGAAACAGTTCCATAACCAGTAATTCCAGCGGCGTATAGACAGCATCGCCCGCATTATCATAATCCCCGCTCATGATGTTGTGGAAAATACCGCGGACCTCCGGGTCCCCTTGCCGCTCGCACAGGCGCGACATAATACCGAATATCGAGTTGCCCCATTGGCTGAAGGCGACAAAATTATGGAAGCACTCAAATACGATATCTTTTTGGCTGAAGTGCTTGCCGTCGCCGGCGTTTTTCAGCCAGTACCAGGCCATGGTTTTTTCGGGGTGGGGCGTGCGGCCGCTTTGAATATCCCCGACCCGATCGTCAATCCATTGTTTTAAAAAATCCAGATGCTTACGGACCGTCATATAATTATCATAGACGATAGGTTCCAGCGGGTTACGATAGGCCAGGACGGTATTAAACGCTTCTCCGATTTCCCGCACCTGCGGCGGAATAGCGTCTCCCGTCACCCCCAGATGTAAATCCCAGTAAATATCGAAATAATAATCGAGATAGTGGCGCATAAAGGGCCGGTTGGCGAATTTGTCATCCATTAAGCGATCGAAAAAGGCCACCACCTTTTCCTGGTACATGGGCTGGTAGAGATCGGGAGTGACGGCGGAAAAATAAATGCGTTTACGCAGGTTGTCCGCGCCGCGATTCTCCAGGCCCTGCAGGAAGACGGTACTCCCCTCTTCCGGGGTGGGACGCCACTCTTTATATATCAGTCCCCATAAATCATGGGGCAGGGCATTTTCCTTACTGAGATTGACATCAATCAGCGGCAGCATCGGCCTTTCGCCCTCATAAAAACTGGCGAGAAAAAAAGGAATAACCGAATTTTCAACATAGGCGCGATCGAAGCGGGCCGGGATCGTTTCACGAAACCGCGCCAGCGCTGCGGCAATATGATCCGGCAGGACATAGTCGCCGTTCGCCTGGCCACCCGCTGCATTCGCGACCTCAACCGCCGAGGTGCCTGCGGCCAAACCCAGGGCGGCGGCCCCTTTTAAAAATTGTCGTCTTTGCATATCGGTACTCCACAAAAAAAAGTTGTTCCGTCCTCGGATATTATTTGAGGGGTAAATAAAAATTATTAATTTACGTTATGCTTTAACCCCGGTCATGGGATCAAATAGTCGGTTGGTATTTTATTTAACTTAAGAAAAAATGATAAAATAATAGCATTTAAATAATATGATTAATTACCGCGCATAATAAAAACGCGGGCTATAAAATAATGCTACTTATTGAGTCTACAGTAATTAATGGCGTGGCCAAATTGCCAAAAAAAACATTCCGGGTTGTCGCACTTATTATCGACCGACGCGGCAACAGAGCATGGACGATGCCGCGCTACCGCCATTTTTTGCCCATTTTTTTCGCGCGCCGGCGATTATTTAACGCCCTCACGGCGCCGGGGGCCGTTAAGGAATATGCCGGTATTGCCGCCGATGGGTCCCGGCTCAGACCGCGCCCCGGGCTGGCGCCGTCGACAGCCCAAACGCCGGCCGCTCCGCATTCATCATCGGCGGTGATGATTTTACCCGGCGGCGGCATCTTTACTTATTGCCTGCGGCGCTTCATTATCGCTAATGGTTACCGATCACTTAGGGTATGGGCGCGGGATGGACTGGAAACTGAAAACGTGGATCGCGGGCTGCGGGGCTACTGCCGTACTATGCTGCGCCACGGGCTTCGCGGCGGATATCGCCGCCGCCAAGGCCAATCCCATCGAGGGTGCGGTACAGAATGCGGCAGGCTCTCCTCCCGTAGGTACGGTCATCAGCGAAACGGTGCCGGAAGATGAGCAAATCAAAACCGATTGCGCCAAAATCGATACTTACGCGCAGGCGGGCAATAACGCTTATCAGCAAGGCCATATGGCCCGCGCCGTGGATGAGTTCACCGCCCAGGCGGCCTGGAGCGAATTTTGCCGCCTGCCGCGCGAAGCGACGGCCACCGCCTATAATAACGTCGCCCTGGCGCTGATCCGCTCGGGAGAACCCTTGCAGGCCCGGGCCTGGCTCTCCCTGGCGCCCGATGACGGTAAAAGCCGCGCCAACCTGGCGCTGATCCGGCCGGTGCTCGACCGCCTGCAACCGGCGCTGGCCGCCACGCCGATGGGCAATTACTGGCGTTATGCCGGCAAGGGGGTGTGGAGTTCGGTATCGGTGATGCCTGAAGGCGATAACTGGCGGATTACCTTTGCCGGCTATTACATGCCGGGCATGGGGTTGTACTACGGCCCTAATATGGGCAATTTCTCGGTAGTGCAATCGCTGGCGGGGGGCCAGGCGGTTTATCTGCAGGACGAGCAGGAACAAGGCTCCGCCTGTCAGGTGAATCTGAACTTTACTCCGGATCGCGTGCATCTGGATACCGTGGCCGGCGACTGTGGATTCGGCATGAATGTCCGGGCCAGCGGGGATTTTCTCCGGGTCTCGATTTATTAAGCACGCAACGTGATTGGCGATATAAACGCGGCGTGTTATTTTTACAACACTATAACAATATCGTTCCACGCTGTGCGATCGCGACTTTGACTGCTCCTTGCCATAGGACGCTTGCCATACCTATAGATAGATAGCCGCTCTCCCTACCAAACGCTTTTTTTCCAGATAAAAACAATACCGGCCCGCGGGCGGGATTACGAATGGGAGTTGGTTATGCCTGTTGCTCTTCTGGCCCTGGCGCTGAGCGCATTCGCCATTGGCACCACGGAATTCGTCATTATGGGATTATTGCCGCAGGTGGCCGCCAGCCTGGCGGTAACGCTGCCGGCTGCCGGGTGGTTAATCAGCGGTTACGCCATCGGGGTGGCGGTGGGCGCCCCGATCATGGCGGTGCTGACCGCCAGGATGCCCCGCAAAACCTGCCTGGCGCTGCTGATGGTGATTTTTATCGTCGGCAATGCCATGTGCGCCTGGGCTTATGATTATGGTCTGTTGATGCTGGCGCGGGTGGTTACGGCCCTGAGCCACGGCGCGTTTTTCGGCATCGGCGCGGTGGTGGCCGCCGGCCTGGTGCCGGCCCATCGGCGCGCGTCGGCGGTGGCGCTGATGTTTACCGGCTTGACGCTGGCTAACGTGCTGGGCGTGCCCCTGGGCACCTGGCTGGGGCAGATTTATGGCTGGCGCGCCACCTTCTGGTGCGTCGCCGGCTTGGGCATCGTAGGGTTTGTCGCCTTGCTGGCCAGCCTGCCGCCCCAGCGCGACGTCGCGCCTCCCGATTTGGCCCGGGAGTTCGCCGCGCTGCGCAACGGCAGTTTATTGTTGTCGCTGCTGATGACGGTATGTTTTGCCGCCGCGATGTTTACGTTGTTCAGTTATATTGCGCCGCTGCTGCTCCAGGTGACCGGCGTAGGCGATCGCGGGGTCAGCTGGACGCTATTTTTAATCGGCGGCGGGTTAACCTTGGGCAACCTTATCGGCGGGCGGCTGGCGGACTGGCGCGTTTCCGCCAGCTTGATGCTGAGCTTTGCCCTGATTGCGGTATTCTCAGTACTGTTTTACTGGACCAGCCGCGCGCTGCTGCCGGCGGAGATCACGTTGTTTTTTTGGGCGCTGGCCACGTTCAGCACCGTTCCGGCGCTGCAAATCAATGTGGTTGCCCACGGTGACGATGCGCCCAATCTGGTCTCCACGCTGAACATATCCGCTTTTAATATCGGCAATGCGCTGGGGGCCTGGGCCGGCGGCCGGGTCATTAACGCCGGTTTGGGCCTGACCGCCATTCCGCTGGCGGCGGCGCTGATGGCGGTGGCCGGACTGCTGGTTTGCCTGCTGACTTTTTATCGCGCGCCCGGCCGGCCGCTGGCGGCCTAGTCGCTGGCCTGGCTAGGCTGCTGCGTTATGGCCCGGGCCAGGCTGGCCGGGACGGCGGCGGCGAACTCATGCAGATAATCGATAAAGTGGCTGACCAGCGCCGAGGCCGGACGGTGCAGCGGCCGAATCAGGCTTACCGTGAACGGCACCGGCTGGCTGAAGGTTTTCAATACCACCCCGCCGGCGGCGGCATAATCCAGCGCCGTCAGCGGGTTGACGATGGCAATGCCCACCCCGGCGCGCACCATGGCGCATACCGATGCGGCGCTGTGGGTTTCCACGGCCATGTCGCGTTCCACTCCCGCCTGGCTAAACAGCCGATCCAGCAACTGTCGGTAGGCGTCGGTGGCGGACAGGCTGATATAACGCTGGTGGTGAAAATCCTCCGGGGTAAGCTCTTGACGCTGCGCCAGGGAATGCCCCGCGGGCAATACGCAGACTTCGTTGAGGGTCAGCAGGGTTTCCCGCTCGGTGCCCGCAGGGGTGAACGTATTTTCCGTCAGGCCGATATCGTGGCGCTGGGCGGACAGCCACTCCTCCAGCAGCGGCGACTCCTGCGGCACTATGCTCAGACTTACCGCCGGGTAGCGCTGAAAAAACTCCCGGCATACCTGCGGCAGCAGGGATTGGGAAAATACCGGCAGGCAGGCCACCGATAGCTGCGCCTGCTGGAATTCGCGAATGGCATGGGCGGCGCTGAGAATGCGATCCAGGCCATAAAAAGAACGCTGCACCTCTTCAAACAGCCGCAGCCCTTCGCCGGTCGGCTTGAGCCGGCCTTTAATCCGCTCGAATAAGACGATCTGCAGCAGGTGCTCGAAGCGCGCCAGCTCGCGGCTTACCGTGGGCTGCGAGGTATTGAGCAGGGCCGCGGCCTCGGTCAGGTTGCCCGTGGTCATCACCGCCTGGAAAATATCGATATGTCGTAATGAAATGGCCGCCATGGGCAAAGTCCGCTATCGCAAAGCCATATCATAGATGAATAGATGACGGCAAAATAGATATTTTATTGACGGCTGCGTTTGTTGAATAATGGCAAATAACGACCCCATTTGCCGCCACAATCGACGAGGAAGCTATGCCACACAGCCTGTACGACACCCGGAGCGCGTTAAACGCCCACAATCTGCGCCAACTGGCGCGGCAATATGGTGGACCGGTATGGGTGTACGAGGCCGAAGTGATTATCGAGCGCATCCGCCAGTTGCGTAAATTCGATGCGATCCGCTTTGCGCAAAAGGCCTGCTCCAATATCCATATCCTGCGCCTGATGCGCGAGCAGGGGGTCAAAGTGGATTCCGTGTCCCTCGGCGAAATCGAGCGCGCGCTGGCGGCGGGCTACCAGCCCGGCGGCTCTGCCGGCGATATTGTGTTCACCGCCGATGTGTTTGACCTGCCGACCCTGCGGCGGGTGGTGGAACTGTCCGTTCCGGTGAATGCCGGATCGGTGGATATGCTGACCCAGCTCGGGCAGCTCTCGCCCGGCCATGAAGTGTGGCTGCGCATTAATCCCGGTTTCGGCCACGGCCATAGCCAAAAAACCAATACCGGCGGCGAAAACAGCAAGCACGGCATCTGGCATGCCGATTTGCCGTTGGCGCTGGCCGAGCTGCGGCGCTATGGATTGAAGCTTATCGGCCTGCATATGCATATCGGCTCGGGGGTGGATTACGACCATTTGCAGCAGGTATGCGAGGCCATGGTGCGGCAGGTTATCGATTCCGGCCAGGATGTGCATGCCATCTCCGCCGGCGGCGGCCTGTCGGTGCCGTATCAGTTTGGCGAAGAGCCCATCAATACCGAACACTATTTTGGCCTGTGGGACGCCGCGCGCCAAGCGATTAGCCGGCATCTGGGCCATCCGGTGACGCTGGAGATCGAACCGGGGCGGTTTCTGGTGGCCGAATCCGGCGTACTGGTGGCCCAGGTACAGGCGGTCAAGGATATGGGCAGCCGCCATTTTGTGCTGGTGGATGCCGGTTTTAACGATCTGATGCGTCCGGCGATGTACGGCAGCTACCATCATATTTCGGTGATTGCCGCCGGCGACGACGGGGATCGCGGCGCCGCCACCCTGGATACCGTGGTGGGCGGGCCGCTATGCGAATCGGGGGATGTTTTTACCCAATTGGCCGGCGGAGGGATAGCGCCGCGTCCGCTGCCCGCCGCCCGGGTTGGCGATTATCTGGTCTTTCATGACACGGGCGCTTACGGCGCCTCCATGTCGTCCAATTACAACACCCGTCCGCTGCTGCCCGAAGTCTTGTTTGAACAGGGCCGGCCGCGGCAGATTCGCCGCCGCCAGACCCTGGACGAATTGCTGGCGCTGGAGCAGGTGGACGGCACGCTGCCGGGAGATCGTCCGGCAGAAGTATAACCGGCGCGGTTAATTACCATTACCTGGGCAGCGGCAGCGGACGCCGCGGCCCATGCCGGTTCAGCACGGCGTGGCGTGGCCCGGACTCAGGCCTTGGTCTGCGCCGCCAGCGCCTGGCGGGTTTCCTGCGCCATCGGGCGGTAGGCGATATAATAAACCAGGGCGACAAAAATGGCGCCGCCGGCGGCGTTGCCGAGAAATACGCCCGGGAAATTGCCCCAATATTGCGCCCACGTCGCCTGGCCGGCAAAAATCGCCGCGGGGATCACGAACATGTTGGCCACCACGTGCTGGAAACCCAAATCCACAAACGCCATGATGGGGAACCAGATGCCCAGGATTTTGCTCGCCACGTCTTTGCCGCTATAGGCCAGCCATACCGCCAGACTGACCAGCCAGTTACAGCCGATGCCGGAAATAAAAGCGTGCAGGAAATCAGCGGAGATTTTTGCCTGGGCGGTGGCGACGGTTTTGGCCAGGAAGGCGCCTTCGGTCAGGCCAAGCACGTGGCCGAAAAACCAGGCAATAATAATACTGCCGGCAAAATTGGCGAGGGTTATCCAAAACCAATTGCGTATCAGCGACATAAAAGAGATCTGCCGCGCCAGCCAGGCGATGGGCAACGTCATCATATTACCCGTCAGCAGTTCGCCGCCGGCAATCAGGGTCAGCACCAGGCCTACCGGGAATACCGACGCGCCTAAAAAGACGCCGAACGATCCCCAATCGGCCGGCAGGCTGGCGGTCACATGGATATCAAGCATAAACCCGATTGCGATATACGCGCCGGCCAGGCAGCCGAGCACCAGTAAATAGGGCAGCGGGGCGCGGCTTTTGGTCACGCCGGTTTGCACGGCAATTGCTGCAACTTCTTTAGGTGAATGAAACGACATGGTAATTTTTATGTTAATGGAAAGGGGTGGGTTGCATAATATCCCTACCCTGAACCCGCGCCAACGGTAAAATTAAAAAATAATGTTAAAAAATAAAACATCGTTAAGTTGCGGCCCGTTGCTTAAGTGGGAGATAACAGAAATGGCAGGTATTTGGTTTTTATCGGCGCCTCTTTTGGCGAGGCGGTCCGACTGATGGCGCGGGTGATTGTTCCGCTGGCCGATTGCCCCGAACATCGGCACCAGGTGACCGATTGGCTATGGCAGGCCTTTGGCCACGGCGCCAGCCGTGAATTTTATGCCGCGATTGTCGACAGCAGCCTGCGCCGCGAAGGGCTGCCCATTACCTTTATCGCCCTCGACGATGGGCAGCCGGCGGGCACCGTCGGCCTGTGGCGCTGCGATCTATTGACCCGCCAGGATCTGACGCCGTGGCTGGCGGCGCTGTATGTGGATGAAAGACAGCGGGGCAAGGGCCTGGGACGGGAGCTGCAGCGGTTTACCATCGATTTCAGCCGCCGGGCCGGCTTTGCCAATCTCTATTTATACGCCACGTTCAGCGGTTATTATGAACGTAACGGCTGGGAGCCTATGGGGGACGGCATCGAATATCCCGCCCTGCCGGTGCATTTGTACCGGTTACCCGCCGGCTGAGCGCTCACGACTGCGGCGGGGCGACCGAATGACGCCGTACCAGGGTGGGGCTGAACGTATTGGTCACCTCCGGCAGCGGATCGCCGTTGGCCAGCGCCAGCGCCAACTGCGCCGCCTGGGTGGCCATCGCCACCACCGGATAACGGATGGTGGTCAGACGCGGACGCAGGTAACGGGAGATCAGGACATCGTCAAAGCCCACCAGCGAAATATCCTCGGGCACCTCGATGCCGTTGTCGCTTAATACCGCCATGGCCCCGGCGGCCATGGAATCGTTGTAACAGGCGATGGCGGTGAAGTTGCGCCCGCGTCCCAACAGATCGGTAATGGCTTGCTCTCCGCCCACTTCGTCGGGTTCCCCATAGGCGATCAGCCTATCGTCAACCTCGATATGATGATCGCGCAGGCCGTCCAGGTAACCCTGCAGCCGATCGGTACTGTCCGATATGGGATGGCTTGAACAGATAAAGGCAATGCGCCGGTGGCCCTGCTGAATCAGGTGGCGGGTCGCCAGCCAGGCGCCGTAACGATCGTCAAGGGCAACGCAGCGGTTGGCATAGTCGGGTAAGATGCGGTTAATCAATACCATGCCCGGGATATGCGCCATCAGCGCGTTCAGTTCCGCTTCCGGGATCATCTGCGCATGCACCACCAGCGCCGCGCAGCGATGGCGAATCAATTGTTCGATGGCCTGACGTTCTTTATCAAGGATATGATAACCGTTGCCAATCAGCAAAAAATTGCCGGTGCGGTAAGCCACCTGTTCCACGGCCTTAACCATGGCGCCGAAAAACGGGTCGGATACGTCGGATACGATAAGTCCCAGCGTTTCGGTGGATTGCTGGGCCAGCGCCCGGGCGTTGGCGTTGGGGTGATATTGCAGCTCTTCCATGGCGCCGAGCACCGCCTGGCGCGATGTAACGCTGGCTTTGGGTGAATTATTGATAACGCGCGAGACTGTGGCGACAGATACACCCGCCAGTTTAGCTACATCCTTAATGGTGGCCATATCGCTTTTAAGCTCTCTTAGGGTAATCGTTTACATTCATAAGTTTTACGGAAAAGCCCCCCCGATGCAAGGCGCTGGCGCACAGGTTTGGTGATCGGGCCGCTATTATTGGAAATTAGCGGTTGAATGCCATGAGTTGCCGGGCGGAATTAATCATGGGGTAAATTTTACAGTTGGTTTCATTTCGAGCGGTAATCTTGCGATTATGCGGTAGTTTAATCAAGTAACGGTCTATAGAGTATGTATTCCCAGAGGTATTGATTGGTGAGAAATCAACATACTTTTTGTGTTGAAACCATTTCAGTTGCACCAACCTACGCGGATGCGTAGGTTTTTTTTTGCCCGCGTTTTACTATTGCCCTCATCGACGCATTTATCCCATGTTAAGCTAACGTTACTGTTAAGCAGTTGAGCTTGATGACAAATCCCATTGGCCGTCCTTTTGTCACTGGCGCCTGCGGCGGCACCGCTCGCTGGCTGCGCTCAATTCGCAGCGGCGGCGCTGGATTAGCCGGTCACCTGTAAAACCGTCTGGGGGCTTCATTATGGATAAAGCAAATGTGGTCAATGAGTTTGGTCAGCCCGTCGGCGCGGCGCTGCCGGACTGGCGGCCGCGCGCCATGGCGCAAAAAGTGACGTTGACGGGCCGGTTTTGCCGCCTGGAGCCGTTGGCGCTGGTTCACAGCCCGGCGCTGTTCGACGCCTGGCATCGTATTGATGACGGACGCGACTGGACCTACTTATCCGCTAACCGGCCCGCGACGCCGCGGGAATGCGACGCGTTGATCGCCGCCAATGCGTCATCCGCCGATACGCTGCATTTCGCCGTGGTGGATTTGGCCACCGGCAAGGCGGTCGGTTCGGTGGCTTTAATGCGCATCGACCCGGCCAATGGCGTACTGGAAATAGGCTGGGTCAATTGGTCGCCATTGATGAAACGCTCCGCCTGCGGTACCGAGGCGATTTTCCTGCTGCTGGGATATACCTTCGACACCCTGAAGTACCGGCGCTGCGAATGGAAATGCCACAGCTTGAACCTGGCGTCCAACCGGGCGGCCAAACGGCTGGGGTTCCAATTTGAGGGCACCTTTCGCCAGGCTATCGTCGCCAAAGGCCGCAACCGGGATACCTGCTGGTATTCAATCATCGATGGCGAATGGGCGGCCGTCGGGCAGGCGTTGCGCGAGTGGCTGGCGCCGGGCAATTTTACCGGCCAGGGTCGACAGATCGGGCCGCTGGCGGCATTTGGCCAGGGAAAACCGGCATAATGCAGCGGCGGGAATATCCCGGCCATTGCACCAGTTGCCAGCGACCATAAATATTCTACAAGGAGATGGCATGCTTTTTTCAGTTTTGCGCCAATTGTTCCGGCTACTTTACCGGGTGGAAGTCATCGGCGATCCCGAGGTCTTGCGCCAACCGAAAGTCATGATTACCCCCAACCACGTCTCCTTTCTCGATGGCATCCTGCTGGCGATTTTCCTGCCGGTAAAACCGGTGTTCGCCATTTATTCAACTATTACCGACGCCTGGTATATGCGCGCGGTGAAACGCTACGTGGATATCCTGCCCATGGACCCCACCAAGCCGCTCAGCATCAAGCAATTAATCAAATATATCGGCCACGGCCGGCCGGTGGTGGTATTTCCGGAAGGGCGGATTACCGTTACCGGTTCGCTGATGAAAATCTATGACGGCGCGGCGTTTGTCGCGTCCCGCTCCGGCGCCACCGTGGTGCCCGTCTGGCTGGATGGGCCGGAGCTGACGCCGTTTGGCCGCATGGGCGGCATTATCAAGCGCCACTGGTTCCCGAAAATCACCATTCATCTGCAAAAACCGGTCAGCCTGCCGATGCCCCAGGCCCCGCGCGCGCGCGATCGCCGCCGCATCGCCGGTGAAAACCTGCACCGCATCATGATGAATGCCCGCATGGCGTCCAGACCGCGGCAAACCCTTTATCAGGCGCTATTGGCGGCGGCATGGCGCTACGGCGCCTCCAAGCCCTGCATCGAGGATATTGCTTTTAGCGCGGACAGCTATCGCGGATTGTTGAAAAAAACCCTGGGCGTGAGCCGCATCCTGGAGCGTTTCACCACCCCGGGAGAACACGTGGGATTGCTGCTGCCCAATGCCACCATTTCCGCCGCCGTTATTCTGGGGGCGGGACTGCGCGGGCGGATTCCGGCGTTGCTCAATTACACCTCCGGGGCGAACGGCATCAGCAACGCCGTCAAGGCCGCCGGCATAAAGACCATCGTCAGTTCGCGTCAGTTCCTGGATAAAGCCAAACTGACCGCGCTGCCGATTGAAGTCGGCGGGGTGGACTGGGTTTTTCTGGAAGATCTCAAGGACACGGTTACGCTGGCGGATAAGCTGTGGATTATCTGCCATTTGTGTGTTCCGGCCCGCGCGGAGCTGGCGCAGCGGCCCGACGACAGCGCGCTGGTGTTGTTTACGTCCGGTTCGGAAGGCACGCCCAAAGGCGTAGTGCACTCCCATGACAGTATCCTGGCCAATATTGAACAAATCCGCGCGGTGGCGGATTTTACCCCACGGGACAAATTTCTTTCCGCGCTGCCGCTGTTTCATGCGTTTGGCCTGACCGTCGGGTTATTTGCGCCGCTGTTGACCGGGGCGCGGGTGCTGCTTTATCCCAGCCCGCTGCACTACCGGGTCATTCCGGAGCTGGTTTACGATCAGAACTGCACCGTCTTGTTCGGTACTTCCACCTTCCTCGCGCAATATGGCCGGCTGGCCCATCAATATGATTTCGCCCGGGTGCGTTATGTGGTGGCCGGCGCGGAAAAGCTCTCGGAAAATACCCGCGTGCTCTGGCAGGACAAATTCGGCATCCGCATCCTGGAAGGCTACGGCGTGACCGAATGCGCGCCGGTGGTGGCCATTAATGTTCCCATGGCGGCGAAAGTGCATACCGTCGGCCTGATCCTGCCGGGCATGCAGGCGCGGCTGATACCGGTGCAGGGCATTGAACGGGGCGGGCAGTTGCAATTGCGCGGACCGAATATCATGAAGGGCTACCTGCGGGTCGATCATCCCGGCGTACTGGAAACCCCGGCCGCCGATAACGGGGCGGGAGTAAAAGAAGCGGGCTGGTATGACACCGGGGATATCGTCACTCTCGACGACCAGGGCTTTTGCGCGATCCAGGGACGGGTCAAACGCTTTGCCAAGCTGGCCGGAGAAATGGTTTCGCTGGAAAGCGTGGAGCAGCTGGCGACCAAAGTATCCCCCGACGCCCGGCACGGCGCCGCCGCCAAAAGCGATAACGCCAAGGGGGAAGGCCTGGTGCTTTTCACCACCGACGCCGGACTGACCCGCGACCGGCTGTTGCAGCGGGCGCGCCAGGACGGTATTCCGGAAATTTCGGTGCCGCGCGATATCCGCCATGTTGAAGAACTTCCCCTATTGGGCAGCGGCAAGCCCGATTTCGTCGCGCTGAAAAAAATGGCTGATGCCACGGAGAACCAGGAATGAACCAAACCCAAACCGCCCCGGCGAACCTCTTGTCCCGGCCTATGATGGCGGTTATGTGCGCCCAGTTCTTTTCGGCTTTTGGGGATAATGCGCTGCTTTTCGCCACCCTGGCGCTGATCAAGCAGCAGGACTATCCGGCCTGGAGCCAGCCGGTGCTGCAAATGCTGTTCGTGGGCGCCTATATCGTGCTGGCGCCCTTTGTCGGGCAATTCGCCGATAATTTCGCCAAAGGCCGGGTCATGATGGCGGCCAATAGCCTGAAGCTGGCGGGCGCGCTGATTATCTGTTTCGGCTTTAATCCCTTTCTCGGGTATTGCCTGGTGGGCGTCGGCGCCGCCGCCTACTCGCCGGCCAAATACGGCATCCTGGGGGAATTAACCCACGGCGGGCAGCTGGTAAAGGCCAACGGCCTGATTGAAGCCTCCACCATTGCCGCCATTCTGATCGGTTCGGTGGCCGGCGGCGTACTGGCGGACTGGCACGTGGGCATGGCGCTGGCGGTGTGCGCCCTGACCTTCGGCGTGGCCGTGGTGGCCAATGTGTTTATTCCGCGGTTGCCGGCCGCCAGACGCGCCGACTCCTGGAACCCGGTGCGCATGATTGGCGGCTTTGCGTCCGCCTGCCGCCTGCTCTGGCGCAATGGCGAAACCCGTTTTTCGATTATCGGCACCAGCCTGTTCTGGGGGGCGGGGGTGACCCTGCGCTTCCTGTTGGTGCTATGGGTGCCGGTGGCGCTGGGTATCATGGATAACGCCACCCCGACCACGCTCAACGCCATGGTGGCGGTGGGTATCGTGTTCGGCGCGGGCGCGGCTGCCAAGCTGGTGCGGCTGGAAACGGTGCGGCGCTGCATGCCGGCCGGTATCCTGCTGGGCCTGGTGGTAGTGGCGTTGAGCCTGCAACATCATCTGCTGCCGTCCTATATGCTGCTGGCGCTGATTGGCATCCTCGGCGGCTTTTTTATCGTGCCGCTGAACGCCCTGCTGCAACAGCGCGGCAAGGAGAGCGTGGGGGCGGGCAATGCCATCTCGGTGCAGAACTTTGGCGAGAACATTGCCATGCTGCTGATGCTCGGGCTTTATTCGCTGGTGGTAAAATTGGGCGCCACCGCCGTCGTCATCGGCATAGGTTTCGGCGTGCTGTTTTCAGCGGCGATTGTACTGCTGTGGTGGACCACCCGGAGCAGGGCCCTCAGGTCATGACGCTGCGATCCTTATCCGGCCGCTATGGCCGGATCGGACGGGCTAACAAGCGCGGAACAGGGATCAGGGGGCCGGGATGGTAAAGCGCTGATGGATTTTTTCCAGCTCGCCGATAATCTCTTCGTTCAGGGTGAGATCCAGGCTGTCCAGGTTGGTTTGCAGTTGTTCCAGGGATGTCGCCCCAAGCAGGGTGGAAGCCACAAACGGCTGCTGGCGCACAAATGCCAGCGCCATCTGCGCCGGGTCCAGCCCATAGCGCGCGGCCAGCGCCGCATATTCGGCGATCGCCTGCTGGGTGTGGGGCGCGCTGTAGCGGGTAAACCGGCTAAACAGCGTATTGCGGGCGCCGGCGGGACGGGCGCCGTTCAGGTATTTGCCGGTCAGCGTACCGAACGCCAGGCTGGAGTAAGCCAGCAGTTCCAATCCCTCGAATTGGCTGATTTCGGCCATGCCCACTTCAAAACTGCGGTTTAGCAGGCTGTAGGGATTCTGCACCGTGACGATACGCGGCAGATCGTGTTTTTCGGCCAGTTGCAAATAGCGCATGGCGCCCCAAGGCGTCTCGTTGGAAATGCCCAGATAACGGATCTTGCCGGCGCGTACCTGCTCGGTAAGGGCCTCCAGCGTTTCCAGGATGGTCACCGCCAGCTTTTCGTCGGTGTATTGGTAATTAAGCTTCCCGAAGCAGTTGGTGGCGCGCTGCGGCCAATGGACCTGATAAAGATCGAGATAATCGGTGTTCAGACGTTGCAGGCTGGCTTCGAGCGCTATGCGGATATTTTTGCGATCGAGAATTTGCTGCGGCCGGATGCCCGCGTCGTTGCCGCGGGAGGGCCCCGCCACTTTACTGGCCAAGATGATTTTTTCGCGCTGGCCGTGCCGCTTGAGCCAATTACCGATATAGGTTTCCGTCAGTCCCTGGGTCTCGGGCCGCGGCGGCACCGGATACATTTCAGCCGTGTCGATAAGATTAACCCCGGCGGCAACGGCGTGATCCAGCTGCGCATGGGCCTCGGCCTCACTGTTTTGTTCGCCAAAGGTCATGGTGCCCAAACCCAAAACGCTGACTTCAAGAGAACTATGGGGAATACGGTGATAATGCATTGAGGCTGGTTCCTTAGTGTCTGAAAAGATCAGGCGTTGTCAAGCGCCGCCTGATCTGACTATAACCAAGCCAGGCTGCGGGGAAAAGCGCAAAATGGGCGGGTGAAGTATGTTTTGTTAATCTGGCCGATGAATAATCAGCGTTCGATCATCTGCGATACATCGTTGCCGTTAATCTGCATTTCATTGCCGCGCTCGTCGGTGTAACGAATCAAACCGGTGGTTTTATCCAGTTCGGGTTTACCTTGCGTCAAGATCATCCGGCCGTCTTTGGTCGCCATGACATAATCGCTGGCGCAGCCCGACAACATGCCGGCCAATGCCGCCGCCGAGATCAACATTAGGTATTTTTTCATCAGTCTCATCCGTCTTAAGCCTTGGGGTCTGCCCGCCGGGCGCCACTGACTTTCTTATTTCTGATCAGATTCAGCGCCTCGACACCCATTGAAAAGAACATCGCGAAATAAATGTAGCCCTTAGGCACGTGAACATCAACGCTTTCCAGGATCAAAGTAAACCCGATTAAAATCAGGAACGTCAGCGCCAGCATTTTTACGGAGGGATGGCGGGCGACGAATTCGCCGATCGGCCGCGCGGCGAACATCATTACGCCTACCGCAATCACCACTGCCGCCATCATGATGAACAAATGATTCGATAAGCCGACGGCGGTAATCACCGAGTCCAGGCTGAAAATCACGTCCAGCAGCATGATTTGCGTAATGGCGCCGATAAAGGAACTCACGTTGCTGTTTTGCTCGGCTTCGCCCCCTTCCAGGGTTTGGTGGATTTCCCCGCAGGATTTCCAGATCAAAAAGATCCCTCCCAGCAGCAGAATTAAGTCTCGGATCGATATTTCGTTATCGAAAACGGTAAACAGCGGATAGGTTAAACGTATCACCCATGAAATGGACGCCAGCAGGCAAAGCCGCATGACCATGGCGCCGAACAATCCCAGACGGCGCGCTTTGGCCCGTTGCGCCGGCGGCAGCTTGGCGACGACCAGGGAAAGAAAGATGATATTATCGATACCAAGGACGATTTCCAGAATAGTTAGTGTTCCCAGTGCCAACCATGCATCGGGAGCCACAATCCAATCAAACATTATGATCAATTACCTAAATGTAAACGAAGCTTAAACGAATATTATAAACAGGTAAAAAGGCCGGCAGGCAAGGAAAATGCGACTTAAATCACGTAATGCCTGGCAAGCATCGGCCCGGTAAAGGTCTTTTTCAGGTAGAATCCGCGCGGCAACGTCATGATCGGCTGGCCAAATTCGCCGGTGGCTTTGGTCAGCGCCCGGCTGTTGGCGGCCTTCGGCCGCAGTTGCAGCACCTCGCCATGGCGCGCGGTAATACGTTCCACTTGCCCCAGCACGATTAAATCCATCAGTTCCTCCCAGTCGCAGCGTAGCAGGTGCTCCTCCTCCGGGCTGGGACTCCATAACAACGGCGTGCCGATGCGCCGCCGGGTCAGCGGAATATCCCGCGTCCCCTCTACCGGTATCCATAATACGCGGGCTAATTTATATCGCACGTGGCTGGTTTCCCAGGTGACGCCGCTGTTGCCGGTCAGCGGCGCGACGCAGACAAAGGTGGTTTCCAGCGGCCGGCCGGCGCTGTCCACCGGGATGGTTTTCAGTTCCACGCCGATGGCGGCGAAATCTTGTTCCGGCTTGCTGCCGGCGCTGGCGCCGAGATAACGCTCCAGCAGCACGCCGATCCAGCCTTTATCCCGTTTCAGATTAGCCGGCAGCACCAGGCCCGCATGCGCCGCCAGTTCACCCATATTGTACCCTGCCAGGGCCGTTGCGCGGGCCAACAGCTCCGCTTCGTCCCCCGGCGGGGTAACGGGCTTGGCGATCGGGGGCAGGCTCATAATTCATTCTCCCCATGCTGTTTAAAAACTGACCTTTGTCGGTCGGCCGAAAAGGGTTATTGATTTTTTAATTATCAGGCCATAATAATAGCATGATTTCACACTCTTTTTTGTCGGCTACGCTTTTTTTGCCGGCCCGGCCGCGGCGGGTTGTGCACCAGTAGCAGCCGACAATGAACAGGATCTTACACCATGTTATCCACAGATCTATGGGATAACCTTGATAAATGGGTACCACTGTCTCTATTTACAGCCTTGACGCCCCCTGTTTTTGCTGGTTTGTCCATAATATGCTGCTCTTTTTGCCACAAATTGTGGATAAAGTCATCATTGCGTGAAATTTGACCTCTGGGAAGTCCAGCGTACGCGCGGCGGATCTTCCACGATCCTTTTGAGGCAGGGCTTGGTTATTAGCGGGTTGAAAAATTTGGTTTTTTTTTATGTATAATTTTACTGCGCCCCTCTTTGGCCAAAAGTTTTACCCATTTAATCCAGCGTTCTGCACACATCTATCCACAGAAAAAGTGAATAAAATCGGCGTTGGACGCGGATGCCTGTTAATAACCTCGTCCGCCGCGCCATGCCGCAGGCCCGCGCAGTCAGGCATTCTTGTAAAGCAGTGGTTTACCGTATTGAGTGAGTGTGAAACAATCAGGGCATCTTTGCATTTTATGTAATCGAGGTAGTCCGGTGATCGATGATGATGGCTACCGCCCGAATGTTGGTATTGTAATCTGTAATCGTGATGGGCAGGTTGTGTGGGCCAGGAGATACGGGCAGCACTCATGGCAGTTTCCCCAGGGCGGGATTAACGCCGGCGAGACTCCCGAGCAGGCCATGTACCGTGAACTGTATGAAGAGGTCGGACTGAGCCGGAAGGATGTGCGCATCCTGGCCGCCACCCGCAACTGGTTACGGTATAAGCTGCCAAAGCGGTTGGTCCGCTGGGACACCAAACCGGTCTGCATCGGCCAGAAGCAAAAATGGTTTCTGCTGCAACTCATGTGTCAGGATGCCGATATCAATATGCAGTGCGGGGGCACCCCTGAATTTGATGGCTGGCGTTGGGTCAGTTTTTGGTACCCGGTGCGCCAGGTGGTTTCTTTTAAGCGGGACGTTTACCGCCGGGTTATGAAAGAGTTTTCTACCGTAGTCATGCCGTTGCAGGAATCGACCGCGCAACGGACTCTCCCTGCCTACAGACGGAAGAGGGGTTAAGCCACGCAGAACATGCTTACGCGTTTGCGCGAAATCGTAGAAAAGGTCGCAGCTGCGCCGCGTTTGTCGGATACGCTGGAAATTCTGGTTAATGAAACCTGTCTGGCGATGGATACCGAGGTCTGCTCGGTGTATCTGGCCGACAACGATCGCCGCTGCTATTACCTGATGGCCACGCGCGGTTTGAAAAAACCGCGCGGGCGTACCGTCACGCTGGCGTTCGACCAGGGCATAGTCGGGCTGGTGGGACGCCTGGCGGAGCCTATCAACCTGGCCGACGCCCATAACCATCCCAGCTTCCAGTATATTCCCGCGGTAAAAGAAGAGCGGTTCCGCTCGTTCCTCGGGGTGCCCATCATCCATCGCCGCCAACTGCTGGGCGTGCTGGTGGTGCAGCAACGCGAGCACCGCCAGTTCGACGAAAGCGAAGAATCTTTCATGGTGACGCTGGCCACGCAAATGGCCGGTATTTTATCCCAGTCCCAGCTTAACGCGCTGTTCGGCCAATATCGTCAGACGCGTATCCGCGCCCTGGCGGCGGCCCCGGGCGTGGCCATCGCCCAAGGCTGGGTGGACAACAGCCAGCCTTCCCTTGACCAGGTGTTTAAAGCTTCCTCCCTGGACAGCGCGCGCGAACGCGAGCGTCTGACCTTCGCCCTGGGCGAGGCGGCGGCTGAATTCCGGCGCTTTAGCAAGCGTTTTACCGCCAATGCCCAAAAAGACAGCGCGGCTATTTTCGACCTTTATTCCCATCTGTTGAACGACGCCAGGCTCAAGCGCGAGCTGTTTGCGGAAATCGACGCCGGCTCCATTGCCGAATGGGCGGTAAAACAGGTGATCGAACAGTTCGCCGAACAGTTCGCCCAGCTCAACGACAGCTATATGCGCGAGCGATCCGGTGATTTGCGCGCCCTCGGCCAGCGGCTGCTGTTCCATCTGGATGACAATATCCAGGGCGAGACGCCCTGGCCTTCGCGCTTTATACTGGTGGCCGACGAGCTGAGCGCGACGCTGTTGGCGGAGATGCCGCAGGATAAAATGGTCGGCGTGGTGGTCAGGGACGGGGCCGCCAATTCCCATGCCGCCATCCTGGTGCGCGCCATGGGCATCCCCACCGTGATGGGGGCCGATATTCAACCGGCGCTGCTTAACCAGCGCCTGCTGGTGGTTGACGGTTACCGCGGCGAACTGCTGGTCGATCCCGAACCGGTGCTGGTGCAGGAATATCAGCGGCTAATCAGCGAGGAAAAGCAGCTCAGCCGCCTGGCGGAAGATGACGTCGAGCAGCCGGCCACCATGAAGGGCGGCGAGCGCATTCAGGTGATGCTTAACGCCGGGCTCAGCGCCGAGCATGAACAGCGCCTGGGGAATCGGGTGGACGGCGTCGGCCTCTATCGCACCGAAATTCCTTTTATGCTGCAAAGCGGCTTCCCTTCCGAGGATGAGCAGGTTGCGCAATACCAGGGCATGCTGCAATTGTTCCCGGCCAAATCGGTCACCCTGCGCACGCTGGATGTCGGATCGGATAAACAGCTGCCGTATATGGCGCCGATCAACGAGGAGAACCCCTGCCTCGGCTGGCGCGGTATCCGCATTACCCTCGATCAGCCGGAGATTTTCTTGATTCAGGTGCGCGCCATGCTGCGCGCCAACGCCGCCACCGGCAACCTCAGCATTTTGCTGCCGATGATCACCAGCGTCGATGAAATCGACGAAGCGCGCCGCCTTATCGATCGGGCCGGGCGCGAAGTGGAAGAAATGCTGGGCTACCCGCTGCCCGCGCTGCGTATCGGCGTGATGATCGAAGTGCCGGCCATGGTATTTATGCTGCCGCTGCTGATTAACCGGGTGGATTTTGTGTCGGTGGGATCGAACGATCTGACCCAATACCTGCTGGCGGTCGATCGCAACAATACCCGGGTGGCGGCCATGTACGACAGCCTGCATCCGGCCATGCTGCAAGTATTGCTGAAGATCGTCACCGACTGCCGCTACCTGGGCCTGGACTGCAGCCTGTGCGGCGAGATGGCCGGCGACCCCATGGGGGCGTTGCTGTTAACCGGCATGGGCTACCGCACCCTCAGTATGAACGGGCGCAGCGTGGCCAGAATCAAATACCTGCTGCGCAATGTCGAACTTGAGGATGCGGGCGCATTGGTGGAACGGGTGCTCAGCGCGCAAAATGCCATTGATGTCCGCCACCAGGTGGCGGCGTTTTTGGAACGCCGCGGGCTGGGCGGCCTGATCCGCGGCGGCCGCTGACGGGCGGGCGGCGTAAAAAAACTTACACTATTGGCCGCTAAATTTACCGTCGCCCCCCGCCAAAAATACGGCGCTATGCTATGATACGCCGGCGTCGGACGAACCAAGCCCACTGCATGCCAACGCTTTTTTCGTTATCGAATAGCCTGCGCCCCGCCAGATCGACGGGGTGAAAATGACATAAATCGTGGTGATGAATGACAACGAATTATCTGGCCTTTCCTCAGTTTGATCCGGTTATATTCTCAATAGGTCCGGTCTCGCTCCATTGGTACGGCCTGATGTACCTGGTCGGTTTTGTTTTCGCTATGTGGCTGGCGGTGCGCCGCGCCAACCGGCCCGGCAGCGGCTGGACCAAAGATGAAGTGGAGAACCTGCTGTACGCGGGTTTCCTGGGGGTGTTTTTAGGCGGGCGCATCGGTTACGTATTGTTCTATAACATGCCCGTGTTCCTCGACGACCCGCTGTATTTATTCAAGGTCTGGGATGGCGGCATGTCATTCCACGGCGGCCTGATCGGGGTCATCATCGTGATGTTCTGGTTTGCCTACCGGACCAAGCGCCATTTCTTCCAGGTGGCGGATTTTATCGCGCCGATGATCCCCTTTGGCCTGGGCGCCGGCCGCTTGGGCAACTTTATCAACGGCGAGCTCTGGGGGCGCGTTACCACCGATACGCCGTGGGCCATGCTGTTCCCCGGTTCCCGCAGCGAGGATTTGGCTTTGCTGCCGACGCACCCGCAATGGCAGGAGCTATTTAATCAATATGGCATGCTGCCGCGCCACCCCTCGCAGATTTATGAACTGCTGCTCGAAGGCGTGGTGCTGTTTATTATCCTCAATGTGTTTATTCGCAAGCCGCGCCCCCTGGGCAGCGTATCGGGCCTGTTCCTGATGGGTTACGGCGCGTTTCGTATTATCGTTGAGTTTTTCCGGCAGCCCGACGCGCAGCTCGGATTATTCGACGGCATGGTCAGCATGGGGCAAATTCTCTCGGTGCCGATGATCATCGCCGGTTTGATTATGTTTATCTGGGCCTACCGCCGTCGCCCGCAGCAACAACTGTCCTGAGGTCACATGAAACAGTATTTGGATTTGATGCGCCTGGTGCGTAACGAAGGCACGCCGAAAGCGGATCGCACCGGTACCGGCACATTGTCAATCTTCGGCCACCAGATGCGCTTCGATTTGCAGCGGGGATTTCCTTTGGTCACCACCAAACGCTGCCATCTCCGGTCGATCATTTACGAACTGCTGTGGTTTCTCAACGGCGATACCAACGTCGGTTACCTGCATGACCACAACGTGTCCATTTGGGACGAGTGGGCTGACGAGAGCGGCAGCCTCGGTCCGGTCTACGGCAAACAGTGGCGCGCCTGGGGCGCGGCGGACGGCCGTCAAATCGATCAACTGAGCCGGGTGATTGACCAATTGCGCCAGGACCCGGACTCCCGGCGCATTATCGTCTCCGCCTGGAATGTGGGTGAACTGGATCAAATGGCGCTGTCGCCTTGTCACGCGCTGTTCCAGTTTTATGTCGCCAACGGCACGTTATCCTGCCAGCTGTATCAGCGTTCGTGCGATATTTTCCTCGGCCTGCCGTTTAATATCGCCAGCTACGCGCTGTTGATGCACATGGTGGCGCAGCAGTGCGATCTCCAGGTGGGGGATTTTGTCTGGACCGGCGGGGATACCCACCTGTACAGCAATCATCTGGAACAGGCCGATTTGCAGCTGACCCGCGAACCGCGCGCGTTGCCGCAGCTGATCGTTAAACGTAAACCGGCTTCGCTGTTCGATTACCGGTTCGAGGATTTCGATATCCAGGGCTACGATCCGCATCCGCCGATCAAAGCCCCGGTCGCTATCTGAATCCCATAGGTTCCCCGGCGCGGCTTGAGCCGCCGGGGAGCCTGAATTGCTATACCCCTCGCATTTTTTTGCCCCCTTGCATTACCCCATTTAATCTTTTGCGCGGAGCTTGGCAGTTCGCGCTGCCGGCGCTGGCGCCAGCAGACTCTCGCCGTTACCCTGCGGATTATGAAAAACCTGAATCAACGGGGATTTACCCTGATAGAAATGCTGCTGGTACTGGCGCTGATGGCGGCCGTTGCCCTGTCTGGCGGCGTCACCTGGCAGCATTACCGGCACAAGGCCCAGCTGGATCAAAGCGCCCGCCAGATCGCGGATTTTTTGCTGCGTTTGCAACTGTGCGCCGGCTGGGGCAATCATACCTGCCGTATTGCCGTGAAGCCGGGGCTCGGCTGGTCGCTGACCGCGCGCTTTGACGACGGCGACGAACCCGCGGCGCCGATGGCGCCGCCCATGGCACGCTTGACCAGCCCGTTTCCTGATATCCGGCTGGAGATGTCCGCGCCCGGATATCTCACCCTGGCCGGTTTGCGCAATACCGCCACCGCGGCGCATCTGGTCATCGCCAATCCGGCGGGCAGGCTCAGGATCATTCTGTCCGGCAAGGGCCGGGTGCGGATGTGCAGCGAACTGGGGCGGTGGGCGGACATGGCGCCGTGCTAAAGCCGGGGCAGGGCGGGTTCAGCCTGGTGGAGGCCCTGTGCACCCTGGCGATAACCAGCATGGTGCTGCTGGGCAGCCTGCATTTTTTTCCCGTATTGCACCGTCAATGCCATGGGGCAATGTTGCAAATGCAGTTAACGCGGCAACTGGAGCAAAGCGTGTTATCCATAGAAAAAGATTTGCGGCGCGCGGGTTACTGTTCGCCGCCGTGTCCGGGGCCGGCGGTATTTATCGCCCGGCGGCACGGGGAAACGCCCGGCTCCTGCGTGATACTGCGTTATGCCTTTTATCCGGCGGATGCCAGAAAACCGGGCTGCCGCCTGGTTAACGATACGTTTGGTTATCGGCTGCACCGCGGCGCGCTGGAGACGCAGCGCGGCGTCGGACACTGCGATGGGCCGGGATGGGCAAGGATGCATGATACCCAGCGGTGGGCCATTACTCTGTTTCAGTGCGAACCCCTGGGCGATCGCGCCTGGCGGGTGACCCTGGCCGGCGCGGCGCGCAGCCATCCCGCCATTACCTATCGTCTCAGCCGCGTGATTGCCGGGCGCAACGGTTAACCGTGGGCGCGC
The DNA here is from genome assembly GCF_047324175.1 of Sodalis sp. RH21. Classification (NCBI taxonomy): domain Bacteria; kingdom Pseudomonadati; phylum Pseudomonadota; class Gammaproteobacteria; order Enterobacterales; family Bruguierivoracaceae; genus Sodalis; species Sodalis sp. RH21. The sequence continues at coordinate 769,592 of NZ_CP178732.1, forward strand.
AGAGGGGCGGCGGCACCCTGGCGGCGTTATTGGCCGTGCTGGTTATCAGTTTGATGGTCATGGCGGCATGGCAGCGGCAGTTGGATTTGTCGTTGGCGCTGCTTAACGACGAGCAGCGCTACCTTGCCGCGTTTCACCAGGCGGAATCCGCGCTGGCATGGGGCGCGCGGCAATATTGGCATGCAGAACACGCGCAGTGCCGGCAGCCGGAGGGCGAGACGTTCCGCGCCTGCCTGCTGGCCGATCGCCGGGCGGGCCGATGGATATTACGCGGCGAAAGCGGCGCCGGCGACGTTATCGCCGGGCCGCTGCGCCTCTACCGGCAGGTGGAATTGCGGCCAATCACAGCGCCCGGGGCGGGGGACGGCGGCGCTTTAGCGGCAATACGCTGCGGCGGGGATAAGCCGTGCTTTGGCTTGTCGCCCCACCCCGGGGGCTGGCTGGATTATTTGCCACGATAACGCCGCCACAGCAAAGCTGACGGGATAAATAAAGAGCAACAAGGAGCAATAATGCGCCAACATAATCGCCAGTCGGGCGCGGGTTTGCCGGAAGCGATGATGGCGGTGCTGCTGTTTTCAACGGTGGCCCTGGCGCTGCTGCACTATCAGCAACGCCTTGAGCACCGCCGGGAAGATCTGCGCCAATACCGGCAGGCGCTGGCGGCGGCCCATCAGGCGCTGGAATGCTATCGCACGCCTGGCCTGGCGGATCGGGTGGAACTGCCCGTACGCTGGCGGCTGACATTGACCGAACACCCCCGCGGGTCAGACTGCGTGCGGGTGAGCGCCGTGGTCTGCCGCGCTCATGAGCGGCGGGTCGAGCTTAACCGGTGGTTTTGCCCATAACCGCGCGGGCTGGCGCGGCGTCATGAAACGGTATCGCGGGCGATGAACGCTTGTTTTCAGCGTAAATCCCGTTACAGTGTCGGCATGAATACCCGTGCTATGGCGGGATTATATCCGGTATACCAGGCTCCATCCCAAGGCGTCCTGTCCGGCAAGGTCCTGTAGCCAAGGCCATGGTTGCCAAGGCCATGGTTGCCAAGGTCATGGTTGCCAAGGTCATGGTAGCGAGGTAAAGAGGGGACTGCATGTTTACGGTTTACCATTCAAACCAGCTGGATTTGCTGAAGGCGCTGGCCGCCGCCCTGATCGAGGGGAGGCCGCTGCGCGATCCTTTCCAACCGGAAGTGATCCTGGTGCAAAGCACCGGCATGGCCCAATGGATGCAGATGGAGCTGGCCGCGCGTTTTGGGATCGCCGCCAATATCGAGTTTCCGCTGCCCGCCAGTTTTATCTGGCAAATGTTTACCCGCGTGCTGCCGGATATTCCAGAGGAAAGCGCCTTTTCCAAGGATGCCATGACCTGGAAACTGATGACGCTGCTGCCCCGGCTATGCGAACAGCCGGGCTTTGAGACGATTTGCCAATATCTGCAAGGCGATGGCGACCAGCGCAAATGTTTTCAGTTCGCCGCCCGGGTGGCCGATCTCTTTGATCAATATCTGGTATTCCGTCCGGACTGGCTGGAAAGCTGGCAGCGGGGCGAACGGCTGCCGGAACTGGGGGATGCGCAGGAATGGCAGGCCCCCCTCTGGCTGGCCCTGGTGGCATTTACCGAGCAGGCCGGCCAATCGCCTTGGCACCGCGCCAATCTTTATCAACGTTTTATCCAGACGCTCGAACAAGCGCAGGCATGTCCCGCTGGTTTGCCGGAGCGCGTGTTCATCTGCGGCATATCCGCGCTGCCGCCCACGTATCTACAGGCGCTGCAGGCCCTGGGCCGGCATATCGATGTCCATCTGTTGTTTACCAATCCCTGCCGCTATTACTGGGGCGATATCAGGGACTACGCTTTTCTGGCCAAATTGCAAAACCGTAAGCGCAGCCATTACCAGGAAGCGCGGGAAAACCCGCTCTTCCGCCGACCCGAAGACGCCGCCGCCCTGTTTGATAACGAGGGGGAACAGCAGATCGGCAATCCCCTGCTGGCCTCATGGGGGAAACTGGGCCGCGATAATCTGTTTCTGCTGGCCCAGCTTGACGGGGTGCGGGAAGTGGACGCCTTTGTCGACCCGGGCGACGATACCCTGCTCGCGACGCTGCAACGCGACATTCTGGAGCTGGAGGATCATGCCATCGTCGGCATGAGCCGCGAGACCCTGGAAAACAGCTTGGCAAAACGCCTGCTGCAACCGGCGGATCGTTCCCTGAGCCTGCACGTTTGCCACAGCCCCCAGCGGGAAGTCGAGGTGTTGCACGATCAATTGCTGGCCATGATGAGCGAAGACCCCGCCCTGGCGCCGCGGGAAATTATCGTCATGGTGGCGGATATCGATCGTTATGCGCCCGCCATCCAGGCGGTGTTTGGCAATATCAGCGCAGGTCGTTATCTGCCGTTCGCCATTTCCGACCGGCGGGCCAGGCACATTCATCCGGCGCTGCCGGCGTTCCTTACGCTGCTGGAGCTGCCGCAAAGCCGTTTTGCCGCTGAACAGGTGCTGGCGCTGCTGGAAGTGCCGGCGGTGGCGGCCCGGTTTTCCATTGATGAAGCCGGCCAGAAGCTGCTCAGGCAATGGGTGGCCGAGTCGGGTATCCGCTGGGGACTGGACGACGAGAATATCCGCGAGCTGATGCTGCCCGCCACCGGCCAGCACACCTGGCAATTCGGCCTGACGCGCATGCTGCTGGGCTACGCGATGGACAGCCATGGCGGCGACTGGCAGGGCATTCTGCCCTATGACGAGTCCAGCGGGCTGATCGCCGGGCTGGTCGGGCATCTGGCCGACTTATTAATGCAGCTGCGGCGCTGGCGGGATATCCTGCGGGAACCGCGCGCCCTTGCCGACTGGCTGCCCTGCGCCCGCGAACTGGTGGCCGACTTTTTCCTGCCCGATAGCGAGGCCGAAGCCGCGTTGGCCCTGCTGGAAACCCAATGGCAGCAAATACTGCAATTTGGCCTGCAGGCATCCTTTGACGAGCCGGTGTCGGTGATGTTGCTGCGCGACGAGCTGTCCGCGCGTTTGGATCAAGAGCGGATCAGCCAGCGCTTTCTGGCGGGCACGATCAATTTTTGTACCCTGATGCCCATGCGTTCAATCCCGTTCAAAGTGGTCTGCCTGCTGGGCATGAACGACGGGGTCTACCCGCGCACCTTGCCGCCGATGGGGTTTGACCTGATGGCCCGCCAGGCCAGGCGCGGCGATCGCAGCCGCCGCGATGACGATCGCTATTTGTTCCTGGAAGCCCTGCTTTCGGCGCAGCAACGGTTTTATATCAGTTTTATCGGCCGTTCCATCCAGGATAATACCCTGCGTTATCCGTCGGTGCTGGTCAGCGAATTAATGGAGTACGTCGCGCAAAGCTTTTACCTGCCCGGCGATGGACATCTTGACGTGGATGCCAGCGCCGCCAGGGTCAGCGCGCATATCTACCAATGGCACAGCCGGATGCCGTTCGCGGCGCAAAATTTTGTCGACGGTTCCGAACAGCAAAGTTTCGCCGCGGAGTGGCTGCCCGCCGCCAGCGCCGGCGGCAAAGCGCATCCCGAGTTTATCCGTCCCCTGGACGCCGAGCAGATTACCGTCCTGGCGTTTGATTCCCTGCGGCGTTTTTACCATCATCCGGTGCGCGCTTATTTCCAACAGCGCCTGGGGGTCTATTTTCATTTGGAAGAGACCGAACTGGTCGCCGACGAACCTTTTGTCATCGAAGGCCTGACCCGGTATCAACTCAACGACCAGTTGCTTAATACCCTGATCGCCGAGGAAGACCCCGACCAGCTGTACCGCAAAGTTCGCGCCGCGGGATATCTGCCCTATGGCGCCTTTGGCGAACTCTATTGGGCCAAGCAGCGCGATGAAATGGCGCAACTGGCCGAGACGGTGCGCCAGCAACGGCTGGGTGACACGCAAAGCATCGAGATCGACCTGACGCTCGGCGATATCGAACTCAACGGCTGGCTGCCCCAGGTGCAAACGGACGGCCTGCTCCGCTGGCGGCCGGGGGCGCTGTCCATGAAGGATGGATTGGCGCTCTGGCTGGAGCATTTGGTATGGTGCGCCATGGGGGGGACGGGCGAAAGCCGGATGTATGGCGTCAAGGGGGAATGGCGTTTTGCCGCGGTATCCGTGGCGCAGGCGAAAACATGGCTGCTGGCGCTGGTAACGGGCTATTGTCAGGGCATGAATACCCCTTTGTTATTATTGAACCGGGCGGGCGGCGCGTGGCTCAGCCAGTGTTACGATCGCAATAGCGGCGGCATCGACTGGGACGAAACCTGCCAGGCGCAGGGGCGCGATAAGCTCCTGCAGGCCTGGCAGGGCGATGCCTTTACCCCCGGGGAAGGCCAGGACCCTTATTTGCAACGGCTGATGCGGCAACTTGATGAAGACCGAATCCAGGCAATCATGCTGGCGGCGCAAACCTATTTGCTGCCGCCGTTTAGCCGCAACCTGGCGGAAACGGAAAAGCCGCGGCGGGAAAAAAAAACCTCCCAGGCCGACAGAACTGAAAAAAAATTGTCTTAGATTGGGTTGTCTTCCCCGTTATCGCGCCGTGGGCAAAAAAGCGGGTTTCTATGTCGGTGAGTTTTGATGTAGGTTAACTGCGGTATAAAAAAGCCGGATTATTAGCGAAGCGGCCAAGGCCGGCCGTCTAGGGTTTTGTTGGAGAGCGGAATGCGAAGATTGGTTATTGGGTTGTTCAGTTGTGCCTTGTTGTGTTTTTTTAGCATTGCGCCGGTTGAAGCCGCCCCCGGCTGGCAACCGATAAAAGAGACCATTCGCAAGAGCAGTAAAGACGTAAGGCAATATCAGGCCGTCCGGCTGGCCAACGATATGACGGTGCTGCTGGTCAGCGATCCGCAGGCGGTTAAGTCGCTTTCCGCCATTGCGGTGCCGGTGGGATCGCTGGAAAATCCGGATAATCAGCTGGGGCTGGCCCATTACCTTGAACATATGATCCTGATGGGGTCCAAAAAATATCCGCAACCGGGAAACCTGGCCGAGTTTCTCAAAAAACACGGGGGCGACCACAATGCCAGCACCGCGTCCTATCGCACCGCGTTTTACCTTGAAGTGGAAAATAACGCCCTGCTGCCGGCCATCGACCGGCTGGCGGACGCCATTGCCAGCCCGCTGCTCGACCCCGGCAATGCCGATAAGGAGCGCCATGCGGTCAATGCCGAATTGACCATGGCCCGCGCCAATGACGGTTTGCGCATGGCGCAGATCCGCGCCGAAACCATGAACCCGGCCCATCCCGGCTCCCGTTTCTCCGGCGGCAATCTCGACACGCTGCGCGATAAGCCGGGCAGCAATCTGCACCAGGCGCTCAAGGCTTTTTATCACCGCTACTATTCGGCCAACCTGATGGTGGCGGTGATCTACAGTAATCAACCCCTGCCGCGGCTGGCCGAGATAGCGGCGCAAACTTATGGCCGCGTCGCCAACCGCCGCGCCACCGTGCCGGAGATTACCGTACCCGCGGTCACTGAAAAACAAACCGGTATCCTGATTCACTATCAGCCGGTGCAACCGCAAAAGATGCTGCGCATTGAATTTCCCATCGCCAATAACAGCCAGGCGTTTCGCAGCAAAAGCGATACCTATATCAGTTATCTCATCGGTAACCGCAGCCCGAATACTTTAGCGGACTGGTTGCAGAAACAGGGACTGGCGGATGCGATTGACGCGGGCGCCGACCCCATAGTCGATCGCAACGGCGGGGTATTCGCCATTGCCACCTCCCTGAGCGATAAAGGGCTTAAGCAGCGGGACGAAGTGGTGGCGGCCATTTTCAGCTACCTGAAAATGCTGCGCGAACAGGGAATTCAGCGCCAGTATTTTGATGAAATCTCCCATGTGCTTGATCAGGATTTCCGTTATCCGGTTATTACCCGCAACATGGATTATATCGAATGGCTGGTGGATTCAATGCTGCGGGTCCCGGTGCCCCATGTCCTCGACTACCCTTATCTGGCGGATCGCTACGATCCCCAAGCTATTGCCGAGCGGCTCGACGCCATGACGCCGGAACACGCCCGCGTCTGGTTTATCAGCCCCGACGAGCCCCATGATAAAAGCGCCTATTTTGTCAACGCTCCTTACCAGGTGGATAAAATTACGCCGGATCGCCTGGTATTATGGCGGCAGACCCAGGACCACATCACCCTGGCGCTGCCTGCGCTCAACCCCTACATCGCCAACGATTTTTCGTTGATCAAACCCGTGCCCGCGCCGGAGCATCCGCAGTTGATCGTCGATGAGCCGGGCCTGAGGCTACGCTATATGCCCAGCCGCTATTTCGCCGATGAGCCCCGGGCGGACATTACCCTGAATTTCCGTAACGCCGATATCATGTCTTCCGCCCGCAATCAGGTGCTCTATGCGCTCAATGACTATATCGCCAGCCAGGATCTCGCCGAGCTGAGCAATCAGGCCTACGTGGGCGGCATCAGTTTTTCCACCTATGCCAGCGACGGATTGACCATCAAGGCCACCGGTTATACCCAGCGCCTGCCGCAGTTGGCCGTCAGCCTGGTGAACCGTTACGCCACCTTTATTCCCACGGTGGATCAGTTGATCCAGGCCAAAAGCTGGTATCGCGAACAGCTCGACGGCACCGAAAAAGAAAAACCCTACGCGCAGGCCATGATTCCGGTCAAGGTGCTGTCCGCGCTGCCGTATGCGGAACGGGACGAGCGCCGGGCGCTAATCAACGACCTGACGTTGCAGGATCTGATTGCTTATCGCGAGACCCTGTTCAAACCCGCCTCTCTTGATATGCTGGTGGTGGGCAACCTGACCGCGCAGCAGTCCATCGACTTGTCCGCCGAGCTGAAAAAGCAGATTGGCTGGACCGGCACGCAGTGGCTGCGCGCCGAGAAAGTGCAAATTCAGCAGCCGCAGCGGGCCATCATACAAAAAAGCGGCGGCAGCACGGACGCGGCCCTGTCGGCGGTGTATGTGCCCACCGGCTACGATCGGGTGCAGGGCATGGCGAACGGTTATCTGCTCTCGCAAATCATCGAGTCATGGTTTTACCAGCAATTAAGAACCCGCGAACAGCTGGGCTACGCCATTTTCACCATGCCGGTCTTTGTCGGGCAGCAGGGCGGGATCGAGTTCGTGCTGCAAAGCGGCACGCGCCAGCCGGCCTATCTTTACCAACGCTACCAGGCGTTTTTCGGCGCCACCGAGCAGCGCCTGCGCGCCATGGCTCCGGCGGAGTTTGAGCAATACAAACAGGGCATCATCAGCCAATTGCTACAGCAGCCACAGACCCTGAGCGAGGAAGTCGGGCAATATATCGATGATATCGAGCGCGATAACCCGGCATTTGATACCCGTGATAAAGTGGTGGCACAACTGCGGGAGCTGACGTTAGCGCAACTGGCCGATTTCTTCCATCAGGCGGTCATCGAGCCGCGGGGGCTATCGCTGTTGTCGCAAATCGGCGGGGAGGGCCATGACCCGGTCGAGTATGCCGCCCCGGAGGGCTGGACGCTTTATCCCAATGCCTCGGCGTTGCAAAAAACCTTGCCCGTGCTCGCACACCAGGACCAGTAAAGGAAAAAACGCCTCTTGACCGCGCAGACCCTTAATCCGTATACGCTGCCGCTGCAAAGCGCGAGTCTTATCGAAGCTTCGGCGGGCACCGGAAAAACCTATACCCTGGCGGCGCTGTATCTGCGGCTGCTGCTCGGGTTGGGCCAGCAGGCGGCTTATCCCCGCCCGCTCAGCGTGGAAGAGATTCTGGTGGTCACCTTCACCGAAGCGGCCACCGGCGAGCTGCGCGGGCGCATCCGCGAGAATATCCACCGCCTGCGCCTGGCCTGCGTTCGTCGCGCCAGCGATAACGAACTGTTCCAGGAGCTGCTGGCGCAAATCCCCGACTGCGACCAGGCCGCGCGTTTGCTGCTGGCGGCCGAACGGCAGATGGATGAAGCGGCAATTTATACCATCCACGGTTTCTGCCAGCGGATGCTGAGCCAGAATACCGTGGAGTCCGGCATGATGTTCCAGCAAACCCTGGTGGAAGACGAGTCGGCGCTGCGGCGCCAGGTTTGCGCCGATTTCTGGCGGCGTCACTGCTATCCCCTGCCTTATGCTATTGCCCGGGCGGTGAATAAAGAGTGGGACGGCCCGGAAAAACTACTGGCGGAATTATTGCCCTATATGCAGGGCGAAGCGCCGGTGGTGCGTAACCCGCCGGATAAAACGGAATCCATCCTCCGGCGTCATGAGCTCATTATCGCCCGCATCGATGGCCTTAAACAGCAATGGCGGCAGTGCGCCGGCCAGTTAGCCGCCCTGGTGGGCGACTCCGGCGTTGATAAGCGTTCGTATAGCGGCAAATACCTGCCTCTTTGGCTGGATAAGATTTCGGCGTGGTCCATCACGGCCACCGAAGATTATGAGGTGCCTAAAGAGCTGGAGCGGTTCCGCCAGTCGGTCCTCAGGGACAAAACCACCAAGGGCGCTCCTCCCGAACATCCGTTGTTCGAAGAAATAGACCGGTTTTATCAGCAGCCGTTAACCCTGCGCGAGCTGATATTCGTGCTGGCGCTCGATGAGGTGCGCCTGGCGCTCGAACAGGAAAAGCGCCGGCGCGGCGAAATGGGCTTTGACGATCTGCTCAGCCGCTTCGACCGGGCGCTACAGGGGCAGGGCGGCGAGGCGCTGGCGCTCATGGTGCGCAACCGCTATCCGGTGGCGATGATCGATGAATTCCAGGATACCGACCCGCAGCAATACCGGATTTTCCGCCGGCTTTACGGCGGGCAGCCCACCTGCGGGCTGGTATTGATTGGCGACCCGAAACAGGCTATTTACGCTTTTCGCGGCGCTGATATTTTTACCTATATGCGCGCCAGAAGCGAAATTAGCGCCCACTTTACTCTTGATACCAATTGGCGCTCTTCGCCGGCCATGATCGGCGCGGTAAACCGGCTGTTCCAGTCGCTGCCCCGACCATTTATCTTTGAACAAATCCCTTTTCTGCCTGTTAGCGCCGCCCCGCGCAACGCCGGCCTGGCGCTGGAAGTCAATCAGCGCGTTTTGCCGGCCATGGAATTCTGGCTGCAGCCAGGAGAAGGGGTCGGGGTCAGTGAGTACCAGCATCTGATGGCCCGCCAGTGCGCGGCCGCCATTAACAATCTGCTGGGCGCGGGCCAGGAGGGGCAGGCCTGGCTCTCCGGCCCGGAGGGGCGGCAGGCTCTGCGGGCTTCAGATATTACCGTGCTGGTGCGTAACCGCAATGAGGCCGCGCTGATACGCGATGCGCTCAGCGCGCTGGCGATCCCGGCGGTGTACCTGTCAAACCGCGACAGCGTCTATGAAACCCCCGAAGCGCGGGAGCTGCTCTGGCTGCTGCAGGCCATCCTGATCCCGGGCCAGGATAACGCGCTGCGCTGCGCGCTGGCGACCAGCCTGATGGGCCTGGACGCGCGGGATATCGAGAATATCAATAATGACGAGCGGGCCTGGGATGCGCTGGTGGATGAATTCGCCGGCTATCGCCAGCAATGGCAACAGCGCGGCGTGCTGCCGATGCTGCGCCAGCTCATGACCTACCGGCAGATGGCGGAAAACCTGCTGGCCAGCCCCAGCGGCGAGCGCCGCTTGACCGACCTGCTGCACCTGGCCGAGCTGTTGCAGGAGGCGTCGGCGCAGTTGGATAACGAACATGCGCTGGTACGCTGGCTGGCCATGCAAATAGAGATGCCCGATACCCAGGCCGATAATCAGCAGCTCCGGCTGGAAAGCGACCGCCATTTGGTGCAAATCACCACGGTGCATAAATCCAAAGGGCTGGAGTTTCCCTTGGTATTCCTGCCGTTTGCCGCCGATTTTCGCCAGCAAAAGCGGCCGCTGTTCCACGACCGGCAGGATTTCCAGGCCTGGCTGGATCTCTCGGCGTCGTCCGACAGCCTGGCGCTGGCGGATGAAGAGCGTCTGGCGGAAGACCTGCGCCTGCTGTATGTGGCGCTGACGCGCTCGATATACCATTGCGGCATCGGCATCGCCCCGCTGTTTCGCGGCGGGCGCGCCAAAGCCGGCGACACCGATCTGCATCACAGCGCGCTGGGTTATTTAATCCAGCAGGGCCAACCGGGCGACGCCTCTTTCCTGCGATCCCGGCTGGAATTGCTGGCCGGTGCGGATATCGCGTTGACCCCTATCGGCCAGCCCGTGGCGCAGCCCCGCCGGCCCGATGAAACCGGCCGGCAAGATCTGGCCGTCCGGCCTTACCGGCGACGTTCGCAGGATAACTGGCGCGTTACCAGCTATTCCGGCCTGCAGCAGCACGGCGGCGCGTCGCCGCTGCTGGATTTGCAGCCCCGCCTGGATACGGATGCGGCCGGCGAGCGCGGGCAGGGGGCCGACGCCGCCCTCACGCCCCATACCTTTGCCCGCGGCGCGTCGCCGGGCACGTTCCTGCATTCCCTGTTTGAATCCCTGGATTTTAGCCAGCCCCTGGATGAGGCTTGGCTAAGCGGGCAATTGCTGCAAAACGGCATTGATGACGCTTGGCTGCCGGTTATCGGACAATGGATGGAGCAGGTCTTGCACGCCCCCCTCAACGAGCAGGGCATTACGCTGGCAGGCCTCGAGGCGGGTAAAAAACAGGCGGAGCTGCAATTTTACCTGCCCATCGACGCCGCCGTTACCGCCGGCGCGCTCGACGGGTTATGCAAACAATTCGATCCGCTGTCGGCGCGCTGCCCGCCGCTGAATTTTCCGCAGGTCAGGGGCATGCTCAAAGGCTTTATCGACCTGGTGTTCTGCTGGCAGGGCCGCTATTACCTGCTGGATTATAAGTCCAACTGGCTGGGCGAGAACAATGCGGCCTATACGCCCGAGGCCATGGCGCAGGCCATGGCGGAGCATCGCTACGATTTGCAATACCAGCTTTATGCGCTGGCGCTGCACCGCTATTTGCGCCATCGTCTAGCGGATTACGATTACCAGCGTCATTTCGGCGGGGTATTTTATCTATTCCTGCGCGGCCTGGCTGCGGACAATCCCGGCAGCGGCGTCTTTTACTGCCGCCCCGATCCCGCCCTGATCGACGGGCTGGATAACTTATTCAGCACCGGGGCCGCGCTCACCATCGAGGATAAGGCAAGCTGATGGAGGAACTTTTCGCCCAGGCGCTACAGCTGCGCCTTCTGCGCCCGCTGGACATCCAATTTGCCCGCATGCTGGCCGCCCCCCATGAGGCCGCGATGCTGCTGGCCTGCGCCTGCCTGAGCGCCGACGCCGGCGCCGGCCATGTCTGCCTGCCGCTGGAGTTATTAGCGCCCGCGGCGCTGTTCAACGGCCGCCACCGCCCCTTGGCCGACGCGGCTTGGGCGCTGGCCGGCAAACCGTCCGCCGACGATTGGCAGCGGATATTGATCGCCTCGCCGGCGGTCAGCGACGGGTCGCGTCCCACGCCGCTGGTGCTGGATAACCGGCGGTTGTATTTGCAGCGGATGTGGCAAAACGAATGCCGGGTCGCCGGTTTTTTCAACGCCGTCCGCCCCCGGCCGGTGGCCGACGAAGCCGCTATCAATCAGGTGCTCAATCGTTTTTTCCCGCCCGCCGGGGATGAAGTGGACTGGCAGAAAGTCGCGGCGGCGGTGGCGATTACCCACCCGGTGGCCCTGGTGTCCGGCGGCCCCGGTACCGGCAAAACCACGACGGTGGCCAAACTGTTGGCCGCCCTGGTGGTGCTGTCCGGGGAAGAAAGCCTGCGTATCCAGCTGGCGGCGCCCACCGGTAAAGCCGCGGCGCGCCTGAGTGAATCCCTGGGCGTCGCGCTGCAGGGGCTGGGCCTGGACGCTCGGCAGCGCAAGCTGTTCCCCCGGGAGGCGGTCACGCTGCACCGGCTGTTGGGCGCCCAGCCCAACAGCCAACGCATGCGTTATCACCAGGATAATCCGCTGCATGTGGATATTCTGATTATCGACGAGGCGTCGATGGTCGACCTGCCGATGATGGCCAATATCATCGCGGCGCTGCCGCCGCGGGCGCAGGTGATCTTCCTGGGCGATCGCTGCCAGTTGGCCTCGGTCGAGGCCGGGGCGATATTGGGCGATATCTGCTTTTTTGCCGAGAACGGCTATAGCCCGGCGCGCAACCGGCAGTTGCAGCGGCTTACCGGCTGCGTCATCCCGGCGGGGGACGGCAAGACGGGCCATGTGACCGGCGATAGCCTGTGCCTGCTGCGCAAAAGCTATCGTTTTGACGACCGCTCCGGTATCGGCCGGTTGGCCAACGCCGTGAACGCCGGCGACGGCCGCGGCGCGCTGGCCATGCTCAATGCGGGCCGGGAAGCGGATGTGGGGTATGCGCCGGTCAGGGATGGCGATGACTACCTGCGGCTGCTTGACGGGTGCCTGGCGGGTTATCGGGATTATTTGCTGCGGGTAAAGGCGGGCGACGAACCGGGCGCGATCCTCAAAGCCTTTAATCAATACCGCCTGTTATGCGCCCTGCGCGAAGGGCCGTTCGGGGTATCCGGCCTGAATGCCCGGATAGAACAGGCGCTGGCCAAGGCCGCAATGATCGCGCGCCCGGCCGACACCGCCGCCAGGGGATACGCGGGGCGGCCGGTGATGATCACCCGCAATGCCCCCTCTCTCGGCCTGTATAACGGCGATATCGGCATCATGCTATATAACGATCTGGACGAGCTGCGGGTACATTTTCCCCTGCCTGACGGCACCATCAGGGCCGTTCCCCTGAGCCGCCTGCCGGAACATGAAACGGCCTTTGCCATGACGGTGCATAAATCCCAGGGATCGGAGTTCATTCACACGGCGCTGGTGCTGCCCAACCAGCTATTGCCGGTACTGACCCGCGAACTGGTCTATACGGCGATTACCCGGGCCCGCGAGCGGCTGTCGATTTATGCCAACGATGATGTGCTAAGCCATGCCATCGCTACCCCCACCCAGCGGCGCAGCGGCCTGATAGACCGGCTGCGCGGCCAGGGCGGTGGCGGGTAGCCCGGTTTATTGGCCGGTCAGGTCCGCCACCAGAATTTTGGAGCGGCGGTGATAGTTGTACAGCGCCTGTTTTTGCTGCGGCAGCACTTCCACTTCGGCGGGAGTAAAACCGCGCTCCTGGAACCAATGAATGCTGCGCGTGGTTAATACAAACAGTTTTTTCAGCCCCATCTGGCGCGCTTGCTGGGTAATGCGCTGCAACAGCATCTCGCCGCGCGAGGAACTGCGATAATCGGGGTGCACCGCCACGCAGGCCATTTCCCCCAGCCCCTCGTCGGGGAAGGGATAAAGCGCGGCGCAGGCGATGGTCAAGTTATCCCGTTCGATAATAGTGAACTTATCGATTTCCATTTCCAACTGCTCGCGGGAGCGCCGCACCAGAATGCCCTGTTGCTCCAATGGGCGAATCAGCTCCAGGATACCGCCGATATCGTTAATGGTGGCCCTGCGCACCTGTTCAGCGCTTTCCATGACGATTTGGGTGCCGATGCCTTCCCGCGAAAATAACTCCTGCACCAGCGCGCCGTCATCCTGGTAGCTGATCAAATGGCAGCGGCGCACGCCGCGGCGGCAAGCCTTAACCGCCCCGCGTAAAAAACGCACCGTCCCGGAGTGGTAGTCCCCCTGGCTTTCCAGCGCATCGATGCGCAACTGGGCATCGTTGGGGAACAATTCCGAGATGATTTCCCCATCGTCGTCGATAACCCCCTGGGACGAACAAAAACCGATGATCTTTTCCGCCTTCAGCTTGATCGCCAACTGGGTGGCCACTTCCTCGGAGGTCAGATTAAAACTTTCCCCGGTAACCGACACCGCCACCGGCCCAAGCAGGACGATGGCGCCGCTGTCGAGCTGGCGGTGAATGGCTTCATCATCGATACGCCGAATCCGCCCGCTGTGGCAGTAATCCACCCCGTCATCCACTCCCAGCGGCTGGGCGATAATAAAATTACCGCTTACCACATTAATATGCGCTCCCTGCAAGGGGGTGTTATTCAGGCTCATGGATAAGCGCGCGGTGATATCCAGCTGTAGCAGGCCCGCGGCCTGCTTGACCAGCTCCAGCGTCGGCGCGTCGGTGACGCGGGTATTCTTGTGGTAAATCGGATCGAGATGATGCACGGCCAGATTGGCGTCGATTTGCGGCCGGGCGCCGTAAACCAGCACCAGGCGGATGCCCAGGCTGTGAAGGAGGCCGATATCATTAACGATGTTGGCAAAGTTTTCATGCTCGATGGCTTCACCGCCCAACATGACGACAAACGTTTTGCCTCGATGCGCATTGATATAGGGAACTGAGTGACGAAAGCCCTGGACCAGTTCAGTACTACGTTCCTTCACGGCATATCCTCTGTGAATGGTTATTCTGATTTTGTGTATTTTTATTCTATTACGGCAGGGATGGCAAGTGGCAATTGCTGTCCTTTTTCATTGTAAAGAATCGAAAATAAACCCCGATGACATAAGCATAAAGCCTTTTGGGGATGACAGAAACCGGCTGATTGGTTAAAGTTTTTCGCATGTCGAAAAATGACTGTTTTTTCATTAGATTAGAATCAACCCCGGAGCCCCATGTCAGATCCACAGCATAATAGCGGCCGCCGCCGGCTGCTGCGGGGCGCCGCGGCCGTCTGGTTGTTAAGTCTTAGCCCGGCGGGGCTGGCCGCCGCCCCGCTGATTGTGGCGGTGCGCATCTGGCCCGCCGCCAGCTATACCCGCATCACGGTAGAATCCCGGTCGCCGCTGCATTATCGCCAGTTTATGCTCACCGGCCCCGATCGCCTGGTGGTGGATATCCAGGGCGCGCAGCTTAATGGGGTGCTCAAGGGCATCGGCCGGCTGGTCAGCGAGCAGGACCCGTATATCAGCCGGATGCGGGCCGGCCAGTTCGATCGCGATACCGCGCGGCTGGTGATCGAACTCAGGCAACCCATTGAACCCCTGTTTCTGGATTTGCCGCCGGTGGCCGGCTTTAAACATCGCCTGGTCATGGATCTCTACCCGCGGGCCGGCAGCCGCTCCGCGGTGCAGGACGATCCGCTGCTGGCCCTGCTGGAAGATTATAACCAGGGGGATCTGGCGCGCAGCCTGCCGCCGGCATCCCAGGCGCCCCGGGCCGGCAAAGCCGGCCGCGACCGGCCGATCGTGATTATGCTCGACCCCGGACACGGCGGCGAGGACCCCGGCGCCATCGGTAAACATCACACCCGCGAAAAAGATGTGGTGCTGAAAATCGCACGGCATCTGCGCACGCTGATCCGCCGCGAACCCAATATGAAAGTCTTTATGACCCGCAATGAGGATGTGTTTATCCCCCTTAAGGTCAGGGTGGCCAAAGCGCGCAAACAGCGGGCGGATCTGTTTATCTCCATTCATGCAGATGCGTTTACCAACCGCGCGGCCAGGGGGGCATCGGTATTTGCCCTGTCCACCAAAGGTGCCACCAGCGCCGCGGCCCGGTTTCTGGCCGAGACTCAAAATGCCGCCGATGATATCGGCGGGGTGAGCAAGAGCGGCGACCGTTACCTCGACCATACGATTTTTGATTTGATGCAGACCGCGACCATTAACGATAGCCTGAAATTCGGCCAGCAGGTGTTGCATCGCCTGGGGAAAATTGCTCATCTGCATAAAAAAAGCGTGGATCAGGCCGGTTTTGCGGTATTAAAAGCCCCCGACATCCCATCCATCCTGGTGGAAACCGCCTTTATCAGCAATGTTGAGGAGGAGCGCCGCTTGCGCACGGTCCGCTTCCAGCAGCAGGTGGCGGAATCCATCCTGGCCGGGATCAAAGCTTATTTCGCCTCGGGTGGGGTAGTGGCGGGCCGCTGAGGGGGTAGGGGCAAAAAAAACGCATAAAAAAACCCACATCAGAGTGGGTCGATTGCTGCGGCTGGAAAGCCGCTAAAAGAAGTGGTTGCGGGGGCCGGATTTGAACCGACGACCTTCGGGTTATGAGCCCGACGAGCTACCAGGCTGCTCCACCCCGCGTCCGATATACTACATCTGTGAGCAGTCAGATGCTTGCTTCTTTTATTATTTCTTTTACTGCTTACTGCCGTTTTGGGCTTGACATTCATTCAAAATGCTATGAATGCTTAATTGGTTGCGGGGGCCGGATTTGAACCGACGACCTTCGGGTTATGAGCCCGACGAGCTACCAGGCTGCTCCACCCCGCGTCCGTGGAAGCGCACTATACTCTGGACAGCGTTTGTTGCAACCCCTTTTTGCGATTAATCGCCCCGTATCATGATTTTTGTTTAAAGAGGCGGGTTTTTGCTTGTTTTATAACCATATTTTCCGATTCTTTTTATAATAATCGATTTATCTATTGATCCGCCTTTGCTATCGTTCGCCGTTGATACGTAGGCATATGGAACCGGCATGAGAACACTATGAACAAACAATGGGTAAACTATCTTTTCATTGGCCTGATTTTCGCCATTCTGGCCGGGTGTTCGTCCCGTCCCACCGATCGCGGGCAGCAGTATAAAGATGGTCGCCTCACGCAGCCGTTCGGGCTGGTCAATGAGCCTAATGCCAAAGGCCGGCCGGTCAACGCCAAGGATTACGCCGATCAGGTCACGGAAACGCAATACGCCGCGGCGGGCCTGTATAACCGCAACAATGCCAATTTCGATGCCGTCAAACGCTGGGCGCTGGCGGGAGCCGATACCCGGCAACTGGCGCAGTTCGGCATCAAGGCCTATCAGATGGAAGGGGTGGATAACTTCGGCAACGTGCAGTTCACCGGTTATTACACGCCGGTCATCCAGGCCCGCTATACGCCGCAGGGCGAGTTTCAATATCCCTTATACCGCATGCCGCCCCGCGGCAAAAACCGCCAGCTACCCGATCGCGCGGCTATCTATGCCGGCGCCCTGGAAGGGCGCAATCTCGCCATCGCCTACAGTAATTCGCTGATGGACAACTTTATGATGGAAGTCCAGGGCAGCGGCTACGTGGATTATGGCGACGGCCGGCCGATGATGTTCTTTGGGTACGGCGGCAAAAACGGGCACGCGTATCGCAGCATCGGCAAGGTTTTGATCGATCGCGGCGAAGTGGCGCGCGAAGATATGTCGATGCAGGCGATACGCCAGTGGGCCTCCCGGCACAGCGAAGCGCAGGTGCGCGAGCTGCTGGAGCAAAACCCCTCTTATGTATTCTTTAAACCGGTGCCTTTTGCCCCGGTAAAAGGCGCCAGCGCCGTGCCGCTGGTGGCCAAGGCTTCGGTGGCCTCGGACCGTTCGCTGGTGCCGGCCGGCACCACCCTGCTGGCGGAAGTCCCGCTGCTGGATAATAACGGCAAATTCACCGGTAAATATGAAATGCGCTTAATGGTGGCGCTGGATGTCGGCGGGGCGATCAAGGGCCAGCATTTTGATATGTACCAGGGTATCGGCGCCGAAGCCGGCCATGCGGCGGGTTACTATAACCATTATGGCCGGGTATGGGTGCTCAAAAGCACGCAGGACGACGGCCAGCTATTTACGGGTAACCGCACCGTTACCCCCGGACAAGTACAGGTCACCTACGATAATTAGCGGCCGGGGCCGATCCTTGCTCTCAAACGGGACGGGCGGCGCCGGCGCGTGCGCACGGCATGACACGCCCGCCCGCCGTTTTAGGTTTAGGCTTTAGGGATTGCCGGCGCTGCGCAGGATGGGTTTACGGGCGCCGGGTTTAGATGAGGTGGTAACATGAGTGGTCACTATTCACAGGGGTATTTGCAGCGTTTCGGCGGTACCGCCCGGTTATATGGCCAGCAGGCGCTGGACGTATTTTCCCGCGCCCATATCTGCGTTATCGGTATCGGCGGCGTAGGTTCGTGGGCGGCGGAAGCGCTGGCGCGTACCGGCATCGGCGCCATTACGCTGATTGATATGGATGATGTGTGCGTCACCAATACCAATCGCCAGATCCATGCCCTGCGCGAGCAGGTGGGCCGGCCCAAAACCGAGGTGATGGCCGCGCGTATCGCCTCGATCAATCCCGAATGCCTGGTGACCAGCGTCGATGATTTTATTACCCCCGATAACGTGGCCGCCCTGCTGGATCGCGGTTTTGACTATGTGATCGATGCGATCGACAGCGTACGGCCCAAGGCGGCGCTGCTCTCTTATTGCCGGCGCTATAAAATTCCGGTGGTGACCATCGGCGGGGCGGGCGGACAGATCGATCCTACCCGTATCGCGGTGGCGGATTTGGCAAAAACCATTCAGGACCCGCTGGCGGCGAAATTACGCGAGCGGCTCAAGCATGATTTTAACGTGGTGAAAAACAGCAAAGGCAAGCTCGGCATCGATTGCGTGTACTCCACCGAACCGCTGGTCTATCCCCAGCCGGACGGTACGGTGTGCGCGTCTCCTTCCACCGCCGAAGGGCCAAAACGCATGGACTGCGCGTCGGGGTTTGGCGCGGCCACCATGGTGACCGCCAGTTTCGGGTTTATCGCGGTGTCCCACGCGCTGAAAAAAATGCTGGCCAGGGCGGCGAGGCAGGCGTCAGCGGCCGCCGGGATAGCCGTCGACAATGGCGCGCACCCGGCCGGCAATCGCCGCCAGCCCGCTGGCGCGGCTGACGCTTAACGCGTCCCGCAGCCCCAGGGCGTCGAACGGCGCCAAAGGGTCCTGGCCGGATAATTGTTCCGGTGTTTTGCCTTCCACTCCCGTCAGTACCACCGCCAGCAGGCCTTTGACGATGCGCCCGTCGCTGTCGGCGTAAAAATGCAGCCTGCCGTCGGGCAACCGCTGATGGCCGAGCCAGACGCGGTTTTCGCAACCGGTCAATACGGCTTCGGGGGTTTTCAGCGCCTCCGGCAGCGCCGGCAGGGCTTTGGCCAATAAAATAATCTGCCGCAGGCGGTCTTCCCACTGCCGGCAACCGGCAAAACGCCGCGCCAGCTCCGCGCTATCGATCGCGCGGCCAAATGGATGGCCGCCAATTATCATTTCTGTCATAAACGAGTCCGGTTCAGGTATTAGTCCCGCAGTAGGGATAAAGCCGTTTCCACCGCCAGCACCAATCGGTCGACATCTTGCCGGGTATTATACGGCGCAAACGATGCGCGCAGGGTACCGGATATCCCCAACGCCGCCATCAGCGGCTGGGCGCAATGCTGCCCGGCGCGCAGGGCGATCCCCGCCTGGGCCAGAACAATGGCGATATCCTGGTGATGCACGCCGGCAAACTCAAACGATAACAGCGGCGATCCCGCGCAGCGGAAGGCGCGAAATCCCGGTAACTGCGACAGGCGTTGTTCCGCCAGGTCGGCGAGAGCCACGCAGTGGCGCTCCGCGCCGCGCCGATCCTGCTGCCCCAGCCAGTGCAGGGCGGCGCCCAGGCCGATGGCCCCGGCGATATTTGGGGTGCCGGCTTCAAACCTCAGGGGAACCGCCTGCGGCGTAAAGCCGCTAAACGAAGCCTCGGTCAGCATTTTGCCGCCTCCCTGCCAGGGCGGCATGGCCGCCAGCAGCTCGGGTTTGCCATACAGCACCCCGATGCCGGTCGGTCCATAGAGTTTGTGCCCGGAAAAAGCGTAAAAATCGATATCCGCCCCCTGCACGTCCGGCTGCTGGTGTACCGCACCCTGGGCGCCGTCGAGCACCAGCACCGCCTGCGAACCGCGGCGGATGGCGGCGATCGCGGCCGCCAGGTCCGGGCAACCGCCGGTGACATTGGACATCTGGCTCAGCGCCACGATGCGGGTACGCTCATTGAGCAGCGCGGCCAATTGCCGCTGGTCGGGCTGCAGGCGTTCGCCCAGCGGCAATTTTACCACCCGCGCGCCGGTTTGCCGGGCCACCATCAGCCAGGGGATCAGGTTGGCATGGTGCTCCGCTTCGCTGACCAGGATCTCGTCATCCGGGCGCAGCAGCGGCCGCGCATAACTTTGCGCCACCAGGTTAATCGATTCGGTCGTTCCCCGGGTCCAGACAATGCTGTCGGCCGACGGGGCATTGAGCCAGGCGGCCACATCCGCGCGCGCCTGTTCATAACGCGCGGTAAGCGAAACCGCCGCCGCATAGTGGCTGCGATGGACATTGCCGCTTTCATGGCGATAAAACAAGTCGGTGGCCTGGATGACCGCGTCGGGTTTTAAAGCGGTGGCGGCGCTGTCCAGATATACCACCTCATCGCTTAACGCTGGAAAATGGCGCCGGAACGCGACGAAATCAAATTCAGTCATGGATTGCCCTCACACACTGTTAAGCCCTGATATAGAACTGCCGCCATAAAATTACGGAATCCTCCTATTATCGCCGTCTGGGCGCCATTAGCGACAGGATTTAATCCCGTTTTGTGGAAAAATAACCAATGCTTGTTATGCTAAATAATATACGGTGAGCCAAAAGACTGGCTTACCTGGAAGTTTGATTTGCGTTTTTTTATTCAGCAAGGAGTTTAATGATGAAGAAGACAGCTGCGGTAATATCCGCTTTTCTATTTGCGCTGACTTTAAGCGCCTGTTCAAGCAATTACGTATTGCACACCAACGACGGACGGACCATCGTTACGTCCGGCAAACCGAAAGTTGATGATGAAACCGGCATGATTGGTTATAAAGACGCCAACGGTACCGAGCAGCAAATTAACCGTTCCGATGTGAAAGAAATGATGGAAGCTCAATAAATTAGCGGTGCGTTAGATCGTATTTCCGCCATTATTCCATTATTTTACCCACATAAAAAAGCACCGCTTAACGCGGTGCTACATATTCATTTTTTGGACAGACAGAATAATGTTCAGAAAGACTGAAAATAAATAAATAGCAGACAGTTTCCGAGGAAATCAGTGCCGGAAAAGTCGGTTGCCAGGAAGTACAGGCCTTGAAATCAGGCCAAAATTTACAAACACAACATCACACCACCAGCCAAAAGCATTTTTGAATCCACGCAAGCCTTGTAATAACCTTGGTCGCATCGACCCAAGCCATTAAAATCAATGCTAAATTCAAAGCTCAATCGAAAATTAAACTCAAACCTGCTTTTCGTTCCGGCCAGCAAGTGCGCATAACTATAGGTATTTGCTGGTGCATCCACAACGGACAAATTATAATGTCTCGGATAAAAAAAACTAATAGGTTAAGCATTCGTGCTCATCTTGCCCTCTTGCGCTATAGAAAAGTGTCTCGCCCATGTCTAAACGTTTACCGCCGCTGAATGCCCTGCGGGTATTCGATGCGGCCGCCCGTCATCTTAGCTTTACCAAAGCGGCTGAAGAGCTGTTTGTTACCCAGGCGGCCGTCAGCCATCAAATAAAATCCCTTGAGGATTTCCTGGGGCTGAAACTGTTTCGCCGGCGCAACCGGTCGCTGCTGCTGACCGAGGAGGGGCAGAGCTACTACCTGGACATCAAAGAAATTTTCTCGGCCCTGGCCGATGCCACGCGCCGGCTGCAATCGCGCAGCGCCAAGGGCGCCCTGACCGTCAGCCTGCTGCCCAGTTTCGCCATTCAATGGCTGGTGCCGCGCCTGTCGAGCTTCAATGCCGCCTGGCCCGGCGTCGACGTGCTGATCCAGGCCGTGGATCGCGAGGAAGACAAGCTGGCGGACGATGTGGATGTCGGCATCTTCTATGGCCGGGGCAATTGGCCCGGACTGCGTGTGGAAAAACTGTATGCGGAATATCTGTTGCCGGTATGCGCGCCGGCGCTGCTCAGCGGCGCGCACCCGCTGAAAGCGCCGGAAGATTTAGCCAACCATACCCTGCTGCATGATGCTTCGCGCCGGGATTGGCAGGCCTATATCCGCCAGTTGGGGCTTAACCATATCAATGTCCAGCAAGGACCCATTTTCAGCCACAGCGCCATGGTATTGCAGGCGGCGATCCATGGCCAGGGCGTGGCCCTGGCCAATAACGTCATGGCGCAGACGGAAATCGAAGCGGGCAGGCTGGCCTGTCCGTTTAATGACGTGCTGGTAAGTAAAAATGCTTTTTATCTGGTTTGTCATGACAGCCAGGCGGAAGTGGGTAAAATAGCCGCCTTTCGTCAATGGATAATCGCCCGCGCGGCCAGCGAGCAAGAAAAATTCCGTTTCCGTTATAATAATGGTCATACGGTCGAATCTGAATAACGATCCCAAAAATAATGTAATAATCAGGATTAACAAGATGCGTAGTCGCGCAATGTTGGTTTTTTCCGCCGTCAGCGGCCTGGTATTTGTCGCCCTCGGCGCCTTTGGTGCCCATATCCTGAGCCAGACCCTGGGCGAACTGGAACTGGCCTGGCTAAAAACCGGCCTGGAATATCAGGCGTTTCATACCCTGGCCATTATGGTGCTGGGGGTTGCCATGCAGCGTAACGCCAGCATTTGGTTTTACTGGAGCGGCGCGCTGCTGGCGCTGGGCATCGTGCTGTTTAGCGGCAGTCTTTATTGCCTCGCCCTGTCGCAGCTGCGCCTGTGGGTGTATATCACGCCCATCGGCGGCGCCTGTTTTTTAGCCGGATGGATTTTAATGTTAATTGGCGCATTGCGTCTGAAAAAGAAGGCCGATCGCCGTGAATAAAGTGATTTTGTATTGCCGACCTGGATTTGAGAAAGAGTGCGCCTCGGAAATTACCGAAAAAGCCGGCGCGCTGGAAATTTTTGGTTTTGTCCGGGTAAAAGACAACAGCGGCTATGTCATATTTGAATGCTATCAGCATGACGAAGCGGATAAATTGATCCGCGAGCTGCCTTTCCGCGATTTGATTTTTGCCCGCCAAATGCTGCTGACCGGGGAGTTGCTGCGCGATCTGCCGGTGGACGACCGCATTACCCCCATCGTCGGTATGTTGACCGGGGCGGTACAGGGTGCGGGAGATCTGCGCGTCGAAGTGCCGGATACCAATGAAAGCAAAGAACTGATGAAGTTCTGCCGCAAATTTACCGTCCCGCTGCGCGGGGCGCTGCGCGCGCAAAAAATACTGGCCAACCGGGAAGAAGCGTTCCGTCCGGTCATCCACGTGTTTTTTATCGCCCCCGGCTGCTGTTATGTGGGGTACTCCTACAGCAATAATAATTCGCCGTTTTACATGGGCATCCCCCGCCTGAAATTTCCTTCGGACGCTCCCAGCCGCTCCACGCTGAAACTGGAAGAGGCTTTCCACGTCTTCATCCCCCGGGATGAATGGGATGAACGGCTGGGCAGCGGCATGTATGCCGTCGATCTGGGCGCTTGCCCCGGCGGGTGGACCTATCAGCTGGTGAAACGCAGCATGATGGTGCATGCGGTGGATAACGGCACCATGGACGAGAGCCTGATGGCCACCGGCCAGGTCATCCACCATCGCGCCGACGGCTTTAAATTTGAGCCTCCACGCAATAATGTGTATTGGCTGGTATGCGATATGGTGGAGAAACCGGGACGTGTGGCGCAGCTGGCCGCCGACTGGGTGGTCAACGGCTGGTGCCGCGAAGCCATCATCAATCTAAAGCTGCCGATGAAAAAACGGTACGAAGAAGTGAACCAGAACCTGGCGCTGCTGCGCGATGCCTTGCATGAGAACGGCGTTCATTCCGAAGTGCATGCCAAACAGCTCTACCACGATCGCGAAGAGGTGACGGTGCATATACGCCGGTTCTGGAGCGCGGTGCCCGGCCGGCGCGACGAACGCTGATATTCCCGTGGGGCGGGCGTTTCAGCCCGCGCCCGGAAGCCGCAGTTGCTGCAAATTGCCGTCAAGCTGGATGCCGGTGTCCAGTGTTGCCACCTGCTGGCAGATAAACGCCATTTCGCGGTGTTGCTCCAGCTTTTTGCGCCATTTTTCCGCTACGCCGTCCAGATGCCCGTAAAGGGCGGTTAACGAACCGGCGTCGCCAATCAATTGCGCGGCGGTTTTGGGACCGATACCGGCCACGCCTGGAATTTTACTGCCGCTGATGCCCGCCAGTCCCCAATAATCGGTTAACTGCCCCGGCTGTACGCCGAAGGTGGCGGTGATAAACGGCATATCCAGCCAGCGCTTCTGGAAATAATCGCGGATCTGGATTGACGGCGAGAGCAGTTGGCAATAGCCCTTATCGGTGGACACCAGCGTAACCCGGTGTCCGGCGGCGGCCACTTTTTGCGCCAGCGTGGCCGCGATATCATCCGCTTCATAACCCTGCGCCTGCCAGCAGCGCACGCCGAGCTGTTCAAAAGCCTGTTTAATCACCGGCAGCAGGGCGCATAAATCTTCGGGCATCGGGGAGCGCCCGCTTTTATAGGACGGCAGCCGCCGATGCCGCCAGCTCTCATGGCGCTCTTCATCATCAAATACCGCCACTGCATGGGTCGGCGCGCTATGCAGTATCAGCTGATGCAGCGCACCGGCGCAGGCGGCGGCGCAGGACGCCCCCTGTACCGCATGGATGCGGCGTATCAGATTTAACGCATCGACAATCAATAAATGAACCGACATGGGCTACCGTCCTGATAATTCATTGCCGCGGGCGGCCAGGGCGCCGGCGGCAGTGGGGCGTGTCCCGCCTTAGATACAAATCTCGTAGCAGGGAATATAAGCGCTGCCGGGCAACTTCATGCGGTGCTGCGCGACAAATCCCTGCAACAGCAGATCCATACGTTTCATAATGGCCGGATCGCCATGAAGCTTATAAGGGCCATATTGCTCGATAAGATGAATGCCGTTCTCTTTGACATTGCCGGAAACGATGCCGGAAAACGCCCGCCGCAGCGCGGAAGCCAGCTGTTCGGCGGGCTGATCGCGATGCAGGTTCAGGTTAGCCATGTTTTCATGAGTCGGGTCGAAGGGATGCTGCAAATCGGGCGCGATGCGCAGCGACCAATTAAAGCTGTAGGCGTCGCCGGTATTGCGGCGGTTCTCTTTGACTTCCGGCATGGCGTATTTCATGCGGCGCGCGACTTCGGCGGCATCGTCGATGATAATGGTGTAATAGCGGCGCGCCTGCTCGCCCAGGGTGCTGACGATGAATTCATCCAGCACCCGGAAATAGTCGGCGCTGATGCCCGGGCCCGTGAGAATCAGGGGCAAGACCTGATTTTTGTTTTCCGGGTTCATCATGATGCCCAGCAAATAGAGCAGCTCTTCGGCGGTGCCCACGCCGCCGGGGAAAATAATGATCCCGTGGCCGATGCGCACAAAGGCTTCCAGCCGCTTTTCGATATCCGGCATGATAATCAGTTCATTCACCAGCGGATTCGGCGGCTCGGCGGCGATAATCGATGGCTCGGTCATGCCGATAAACCGGCCTTCTTTATAACGCTGCTGGGCATGGCCCACCGCCGCGCCTTTCATGGGGGCTTCCATGGCGCCCGGCCCGCAGCCGGTGCAGATATTCAGTTCCCGCAGTCCCAGCTCGCTGCCGACCTTGCGCGCATAAAGATACTCGGTTTCGCTGATGGAGTGCCCGCCCCAGCAAACGATCATGTTCGGCGCTTCGCTCACATGCAGGCCGCGGGCGTTGCGCATAATGGAAAATACCAGGTTGGTGATGTGGACCGAATTTTCCAGATTCAGGTTCTGGTGATGACCGGCGGTGGCGATTTGGCCGTTGACGAACAGAATATCGCGCAGCACCGCGAACAGGTTGGCCTGCAAAGAACGAATGATGCGGCCGTCGACAAACGCCTCTTCCGGGGGGTTTACCAGTTCCAGCTTCACGCCGCGTTCGCGGCGCAGCACATTAATATCGAAATCCTGATAGCGGGCCAGCAGCTCTTTGCTGCTGTCGGTCTGGCTCCCTGAGTTCAATACCGCCAGCGAACAGTTGCGAAATAGCCGGTAAAGGTCGCTGCTGGCGGTGCGCTTAAGCATATCGACTTCAAGTTGCGACAATAAATCCATAGATCCAAGGGGGCTGATATGCGTGATCAAAATAACTCCTTGTTGTGCCATGCGGCACAAAATAATAATCCGGACGCGATATTTTACGGCTTGGTGCTATTTTACCCCGCCGGCGCCCTCAGGCGCCCGGGCACGCCGCGTAAGCCGTTATGGCGTTAACAGTAATAATGTTAGCGCCGTTTTACCAATTGATACCGCCCGCAATGGCGGTTTCTGCGCGCTGGCGCGCATTACTGCCGCGCCAGGCGGCCTTTTGCCGGCGCAAACTGCGTATTGCTGCGCCAGGGATTGATATCCAGCCCGCCGCGGCGGGTGTAACGCGCGTATACCGACAACCGCTGCGGCCGGCAAAAACGCATCACGTCGGTATAGATGCGCTCGACGCACTGCTCGTGAAACTCGTTGTGATGGCGAAACGACACCAGGTAGCGCAGCAGCGCCTCGCGATTGATGCGCGGACCGCTATAGGCGATTTGCACGGAACCCCAATCCGGCTGATGGGTAATCAGGCAATTGGATTTAAGTATATGGCTGACCAGCGTTTCGCTGACGGCGGCCGTGCCGCTGACGGCATTTTCCAGCCAATGGGTGCTGAAAGTATAATCGTCAATGGCGATATCCTGGTCATCGATGCACAGGCCGGCAAAATCCGCGATGGGCTGATTGGCGATCTGGTTAAGCTTGAACAGCTCGACTACTACCGCTCCCCCCGCGCAGTGGGACAAATCGCGCGCCAGTATTTCGCGCACCGTGGCCCAGTCGGCAAAACGGGTTTGGTTAAAGCTGTTAAGATAAAGTTTGAAGCTTTTTGATTCAATCAGGTTGCGGCTGGCGGCATCCAGGCTGATTTCGCCCACCGCCACCTGGGGCAGGCCCTTTTCATTGAGCCACGACAATTCGTAAAGCGTCCAGATATCGGCGCCGTGAAAGGGCGGGGCGTCGGATGAGATGCCCAGCGGATCGCGGTTGAGCGCGCGCGGCACCGCCTGCAACAGCGAGGCATCATAGCTATCGCGATAGGCGGTGGGTTTGCCCAGGGTCAGGTGCCCCAGGCTCTGGCGGTTATCATAGGCGGACATAATGGTTTACCCTGGATTCTCACTGTTACAATGGGCTTAGTGTAACGTAGAGAACCCCAAGATGAGAGAGATTATGGATTACCAAGTGTCACAGGCATTGCAGGATTTTACCCAGCGGTACCTCCGGCATTGGCAGGCGCTCACCGGCCGTCCGCCCGCCAGCGAGGCGCTGTTCGGCGTGCCGTCCCCCTGCGTGGTGGACGAGGACGATCGGCGGGTGTACTGGCGGCCATGCCAACCGGTGGAAGAACTCACTCTCGCGGGCGTGGAGCGGGCGCTGGATTTGCAACTGCGGCCGGCCGCCTGGGCGTTTTATTGTTGCCAGCTGGCCGGCGATATGTATGCCCGTTTCGACGGGCAGCCGCTGGAATTGTTGCAAATCTGGAGCGAACCGGACGGTGTGCGGATTCAGGAGAATTTGATCGGCCATCTGCTGATGCAAAAGCGGCTTAAGCTCGCACCCACCGTCTTTATCGCCACCACCGACTCGGAGTTAACCCTGGTTTCTTTGTCCAATCTTACCGGCGAAGTCCTGCTCGAAGAGATTGGCCGTAAGAAACCTACGGTGCTGGCGGCTAGCCTCCAGGATTTCATCTCCAGGCTCGATCCCAGCGTAACGTGAGAAACGTAAGCACATTCGTTTGAAAATTTGTAAGAGATCTCTTACATTGCTTGTAAGACATCGCTAGTAATTAATGTTTATTTTTGGCTAATAATCGCAATTAAACTAAATTAATCAATAAATTAATTAGCAGCATTAACAGTGCAAACGGGAACAATTTCTTACACGGTGCGGAACTCTCTTGTATAAGTCCTTAGTTTAAGCGATCTTACCATTCAGTTTACGGCGCCCCGGCGTCATGCCGGAGCCACAAAGCGCCATGACGACAGACATGGACAGGTTCAGGACGAGCTGTAACAAGGACGGCTTCATGATGAGGTCCGGACGATTCAGGATGATGAGCGGGACACCTCCAGGATGGAGAATGTGAGCGGGTCAGGGATTCACCAGCGAGGCGGGATCGCCTGAAGGAAATACGTTGGATAACGTAGGCGGCTTTCAAGGATGGGAATTGCCGACAAGGAGCGTTGCTCAGTTATCATGAACAGACTATCGTGAATATAACGCTCATCAAGGATGATTGCAGGGAGCACAACAATAGCGGGATTGCTATAAACGAACCGGGGGTACTGTTTCGACAGTACCCCCTTTTCTTTGTCCGTCATTAGCGCCAAGCGGGGTTCAGTGCTATGCTTTGCCGTTTTGTGAACACGGCGCAGCAGGCCGCAGCTTGGAGCATACGATGGATTTCAACCAACAGATTCGTCAACGGCTGTTTGATATTGAACAGGCGATGCGGATTTTATCGATATGGCAGCCGCAGCCGCCGGCACGCGATGCCTTTGACAGCCCCGAACCCTTTTGTATCGATACCATGCGGCCGGAGCAATGGCTA
Source organism: Sodalis sp. RH21 (assembly GCF_047324175.1). Classification (NCBI taxonomy): domain Bacteria; kingdom Pseudomonadati; phylum Pseudomonadota; class Gammaproteobacteria; order Enterobacterales; family Bruguierivoracaceae; genus Sodalis; species Sodalis sp. RH21. The sequence continues at coordinate 797,923 of NZ_CP178732.1, forward strand.
CAGTGGGTCCTGCTGCCGCGAATGCACGCCTTGCTGGACAAGCGCGCGCCGCTGCCGCGGCGTTTCGCCATTACGCCCTACTTTGAAGAGGCCATGCCTCAAGCCACGCAATTGCTCAGGCTGCTGCAGCAGCTTGACGACACGCTTAACATCGATCCCGACTCGCAGGCGCAAATAATCCAGCATGATTGAAATATGTTACCAGGACGAATATTTAGTGGCGGTGAATAAGCCGGCCGGCTGGTTGGTTCACCGCAGCTGGCTGGATCGCCGTGAAAAAATAGTGGTGATGCAAACGGTGCGCGACATGCTGGGACAGCACGTCTTCACCGTCCACCGGCTGGACCGGCCCACGTCCGGCCTGCTGCTGCTGGCGCTCTCAAGCGAAGTTGCGCATACCCTGTCCGGGCAGTTCGAGCAGCATCAGGTCAATAAAACCTATCATGCGGTGGCGCGGGGTTATATGGAAGGCGACGGCACCATTGATTATGCCCTGACGCAGGAACTGGACAAAATTGCCGATAAATTCGCCCAGCCCGATAAAGCGCCCCAGCCGGCAATCAGCCGCTATCGCGCGCTGGCGCAAGTGGAAATGCCGGTGGCCATCGGCCGCTACCCGACGTCGCGCTACAGTTTGATGGAACTCTCGCCGCAGACCGGGCGCAAACATCAATTGCGCCGCCATATGTCCCATTTGCACCATCCGCTGATTGGCGATTCGACCCACGGCGATCTGCGCCAGAATCGCGGGTTCGCCCGCGCGTTCGCCTGTCCCCGCCTGATGCTGCACGCCAGCCGCCTGGAGTTGACCCATCCGGTGACCGGAAAGCCGCTGCAAATCAACGCAAGCTGGGATCAGACCTGGCAAAACCTGATGGCGCAATTCGGCTGGACCGGCATTCTCCCTGAATATGAAAGGGTTGAGTTTCCCGGAACATCAGGTCAGGATATGGCATCGTCCACGCTTAATGAATGAAAGGGAGTCAAACCAATGGCCCAAGTGGGTATTTTTGTCGGGACCGTTTACGGTAACGCCTTACTGATCGCCGAGGAAGCGGAAATCCTATTGGTCGAAGCGGGTCACGAGGTGAAGCTGTTTGACGAGGGCACGCTGGAGTCCTGGCAGTATTATCGCCATCATTATGCGCTGATTATCACCTCCACCACCGGCCAGGGCAATCTGCCCGACTCCATCGCCCCGCTTTATCAGGAAGTGAAAGATAAAGTAGGGTATCAACCCGAGCTGCACTATGGGCTGATCGCCCTGGGCGACAGCAGCTACGACCATTTTTGCGGGGCGGGGCATACGTTCGATGACCTGCTGCAAGAACAGGGCGCCGTGCGGGTCGGGGAATTGTTGGAAGTCGATGCGTTGCAGCATCCCGAGCCGGAATTGGTCACCGGGCCGTGGGTGAAAAAATGGGCCGAGCTGATCAAAGCCTAAGCCATCAAGGATGGGCATCGCCTTGCGCCGCCGGCGCCAGCAGCGCCGTGCGGTACAGGTGGCGCCGCATCACGTCCAGCAGGCCAGGCAGATTTTTTCGTTCGATACAGTCGAGCATTTCAACATGCTCCGCGGCGCTGGTGCGGCGATGTTCGTCCGAGGCGTAGGGATGGCGGCTGTACGGGCGCACCAACTCCCGCATCTCATCGATCATGTTCGCCAGCACCGGATTGCCGCACAGGGCGAAGAAAGCCCGATGGAAATCATCATTGGCGCTTTGCGCCTCGGCCAGGGATGGGGTGTCGATGGCGCGGTTGAATTGTTCGGCCAGGTCATGCAGCCGCCTGAGATCGCTGATGGTGGCGCGGTAATAGACCTTGGGCGCCGCGCCCAGTTCGAGCACCAGCCGCGCTTCGCGGTGATTGGCGTCTTTTTCCGGGTCGGCCGGCGACAGGCGGTAGCCGTAATTCTCCACATGTTCCAGCGCCCCGATTGCCGCCAGCGCGGCCAGCGCCTTGCGAACTTCAAACCGGCTGACCTCATAGCGCGCTTCCAGCTCATGCAATCGCAGCCATTGCCCATGCCTGAACTCCCCCATCAGCAGGTCGGCACGCATTTTTTTTGTTAGCGCGTTTTCCATTACTTCATTCCTTGTCAATTCGGCACCATCGCATTTGCCGGAAACAGCGTCGCGGCCAAAGGCGAAAAATAGAGATTCACGCGTCCTTCGGACAGCGGGAATTTACCAAAGGCCTGGAGATTTTTACCACCGAATTCGCACTCATAGCTGAAACGTTCTCCTACATAAATGCTGCGCTTAAGCCCGACGCTCAGGCTATTGCCGCTGGGCTCGTTTTCCGGGGTTAACTTCTCGGGCCGTACGGCCAGGATAATCCGATCCCCCGGTTTAAAGCCACCGGGATCGCGAATCCGCGCCGTTTGTTGTTCCGGCAGGGAAAGGTGCAGTTCTTGGCCGGCTTCGCCGCTGACGGTGCCGGGAATAAAATTCGCCGAGCCGACGAATTCCGCTACAAACGGCGTGGCCGGTCGTTCGTAGATATCCTGCGGCGTGCCGACCTGTTCGATGTGGCCATTTTTCATGACCACGATGCGATCGCTTAAGGACAGCGCCTCGGTCTGATCGTGGGTAACATACAAGGTGGTGATACCCAGGCGCAGCTGAATTTCCTTGAGCCAGACGCGCGCCTGTTCGCGCAGCAGCGCATCCAGGTTGGAGAGCGGCTCATCGAGCAGTAGCATGGAGGGCTGGTAAACCAGCGCCCTGGCCAACCCGACGCGCTGCTGCTGCCCGCCGGATAGCTGGCCGGGATAGCGCGTCCCCAGGCCGGTCAGCCCCACCAGTTCCAGCGTCTGGGCGATCCGGGTTTTTTGTTCGGCCGCCGGTATATTGCGCACGCGCAGCGGAAACGCCAGGTTGTTCTCCACGGTCATATGCGGCCATAAAGCATAGGACTGGAATACCACGCCGAACCCGCGCGCTTCCGGCTCGACGAAAACTTTTTTCTCCGCGGAGGCCAGGAGGCGGCCCTGAAACGAAATCTCCCCGGACGACGGCGCTTCCAAACCGGCAATCATCGCCAGCGTCGTGGATTTGCCGCAGCCGCTCGATCCGAGCAGGGTTATAAATTCCCCTTTGTTGATGGCCAGATCAAACGTCTTGATAACCGGGACGTTGCCGTAATATTTGGCGATGGACGACAATTGAAGTTCAACCATAAATACGTACTCCCATGAGCCGGCGTGCGGCCAGTACGATTGCCAGGGTGAAAATGATCTGCACCGTCGCCAGCGCGCAGGCGAGGCCGGTATCGCCGTCGCCGGCCAGCAGCAGGATGGATGAGCCTATGACTTCGGTACTGGGCGAGAACAGAAACATGGCGATAGTGTAGGACTTGAGGCTGGCGACAAACATCAGGATAAACGCGCCGGCCATGGCGGGCTTTAGCAAGGGCACGACGATACGGCGGCAGGTATATAACCAGTCGGCGCCGCTGACCCGGCCGGCTTTGTCCAGCTCGCGGCTAATTTGCAGGGCGGCCGGGGCGATCACCCCCACGCCCAGCGGGATCATGCTCATCAAATAGGCCACCACCAATATCCAGATGGTACTGCGTATCCAGCCGAAGGGTGGAAACAGGACCGCGGCGTAAAATACCCCCAGGCCGACGATCAAGCCCGGCAGCGCCCGGGGTAGTACCGCCAGTCCGTCGGTAAGCCAGGCGAAGCGAAAGCCCGACCGCTGGCTGACCAGCACCAGCGCCAGACAGAAAAAGGCGCCAATGCCGGCGCACAGCAGGCCCACTTCAATCGTATTGACGATGGCGTTGAAAAAACGCGGCTCGTCGAATATGCGCCGCACGTTGGCGGTAGTCAGTACCTTGGCTATGGGCACCAGCGGCGTCAGGATTGCGGTCAACGCCCGCAGGACGATCCCGGCCACCGGCACAATCATCGTCACCAGCATATACACCAATATTAGCGACGCCAGGGGCCAGCGCCAGCGCCCGAGCGCCAGACGCTTGACGCGCCCGGCCTTGCCCTGGACCGTCATAAATTTAAACGCATTGCGCAGCAGCCGCCATTGCAAATAAAGCGATACCGCCACCAGCACCATCAGCAGGAAAGCGGCATTGGCCACCAGCCCGTGATTGGGCTGCGGGTTGTCGATGCCTTTGTCATACAGGAAGGTGGATAGCGTGGCGATGCCGGACGTCTTGCCCAGCAGTCTGGGAATGGCGAGCATCTCCAGGCCGGCGACAAAGTTGATTACCGCGGAATACACCAGGGCCGGCACCATCATCGGCAGCGTAATATAAAACAGCACCCGCAGTCTTCCCGCCCCGGTGGTGCGCGCCGCATCTTCCAGGGTCGAACCGGCGTTTCCGGCCGCGCCGTACAGGCAGTAGATATATACCAGCGGGGCCTGGGCGATGCCGGCGATTAATGACATACCCGTCAGGGAGTACAGCTCCCATTGGGGCAGACCCATCATCTGCGCCCAGGTGGTGATGAAACCGCCAGGCGCGTACATGGTCAGCCAGCCGATGCCGAGAATCAGATGGGACAGATACAGCGGCAGCATAAATAAATCGCCCAATATGCCGCGCAGCGGTAAATCGGTGCGGCCGATAAGGATTGCCGCCGCGCTGCCGATGGCCATGGCGATCGCGGTGGACACCGCCGCGAAAATCAAGGTATTCCAGGCCGCGGCCCAGATTTCCCCGGAGTGCAGAAACGCGGCGACATTGGCAAAAGTGAAGTGCCATTGGCTGTCATACAGGGGCGCCGAGGCAAACGCCTGGACCAGAATCGGCAATAGCGGCGTCAGCACCAGAATGGCCAGCGCCAGGGTAATCAGCCACTGTACCCCGCTGGCGCGCAGCCAGGCCCGGGATGCGTTTGGGGGAGTCGCTGCGTGGCCGGCGGGCCGCGCCGTGGACGGAATGGTCATTAGAGCCTCCGGGACGCCCGGGCATGCGGCCCGGGGAGTGATCATAGGGCGCTGCGGGGCGGGCTATTTTTGCCCTATGGCCTTGGCCCAGCGCTGGGCGAAGGCATCGAAGCCGGTCAGCATTTCGCGGTCATAGTTGATCATGATTATATTTGTCTCGCCAATCTTTTGCGCAAGTTGTTCCAGCGAGCCAAACCGCAGTTTATCGGCGGGCAAACCGCTGCGGTACGGCATGAATCCTGCCTGGGATACCGCCACCTGCCCATCGGCCGACAGCAGATATTCCAGCATCAGTTTCGCCGAGTTGAGGTTTTTCGCCTTGGCGGTAATCGCCATGCCGCGCATAAAGACCGGCGTGCCGTCAGTGATGTATTTCCAGGTAATCACCTGATCGAGCCCGGCATCCATTTTGGGCATGACTACCGGGCCGGACAGGAAATAGACCGCCGTGTTTTCGCCCCGGGTCAGTTTTTCGATCATCGCACCGCTGCCGTCGCCGGCTTTTACGCTGGGGCCAATGGCATCCAGCCACTGCCAGGCTTTGTCGCCATGGTGGCGAACAAAAGCCCAGTTTATCGATCCGCCAAAGCCGTCGGCCCCGTAACTGCCGATTTTGCCTTTAAATAACTCGGGGTGGTCGACGACCACTTTGGTAAATCCCGCAAAGGTATCGGGTTGTTGGTCGGCGCCCAGCAGCAGTTTGTTGTAGCCCAGCACCATCGGGTCGGTGGAAAAGGTGTAAACGCCGGGAAAGGGTTTGCTCCAATCCGGCAGCGCGGCATCTTCGCTGGTGGCGTAATCGGCGGCCAGCTTTTTATCAGCGAAACGTATCCAGTCGCTGATCGAGCCGGTGACGATAAAATCGGCGGAATTCACGCCGGTTCCGGTCTCGGCCTCATAGCGGCTGATAGGCTCGCTGGCGCCGAGATTAAGGGTCTCGACCTTAATCCAGGGGTAGAGCTGGTTAAAGCCTTTAATAATGGGGTTCCAGTTATCCGTACCCATATTGGAGTAAATCAATAACCGTTGTTCGGACTTGGACGCGGCGACGATATCGGCGGCGGGCGCGGCCCGGGCGGCGGTGCCAGGCAAGCTTAATACCGCGGCGACGGCCAGGCTGGCAAGCTTGGGTAACCATTGGGTGATCATCACGAACTCTCCTATTTTTTCGCCTAAGCTTGCGCTCCGGGTACGGTTGTCGCCCCTTTTGTTAATAATATGTGCAAATTTTCCGGACCGTCAAGGCCTGTAAAATGGCCATTCAGGCTATTTAAGTGATATAAGTCAAAAATTAGCATTTTATCCGGCTTAGATGTTATTGACAGGTAAATTTTTTGCGCAAATATTGCCGGGAATATTGTTTTTCGGCCAGGAGGGCCGTAAATTAATTGATGATGGTCATAAAACAGCCATACATTCGCCCGGTCGCGGGCTGGTAATTATCGCCACTTCCTGATGAGAATGGGTCCGCCATGAAGACAAGCTTGCCGCAGAATACCGATCGATTGTTGTCGTTGTCGTCCTATGATAGAGGGTTCGCCGTTCATTCGGCGAGCATGGCCGATCCCCGGTTCAGCTATTCGCTCTATGTCCCCGACCGCGCGTTGGAGGCTGATTCCAAGCCGACGCTTATCGTTTCGGTCCACGGCACCGGTCGTGATTTTGTCCCCACGTTGCATGCCCTGGCGCCGTTCGCGCGCCGGCACAACTGCGTGGTGCTGTGCCCGCTGTTTCCCGCCGGCGTGCGCGGGGATCGCAACCTGCATGGTTATAAATATCTGCTGGAGGGGGATATTCGTTATGACCGGGTGCTACTGGATATGATCGACGAAGTGGCGGGGCGCTATGGGGCGGATTTCAACCGGTTCGCCCTGTGCGGCTTTTCCGGCGGCGGGCATTTTGTGCACCGTTTTTTACTGCTGCATCCGCAACTGTTGCTGGCGTGTTCCATCGGCGCCCCCGGTTCAGTCACGTTAATCGATGATCGCCGGCAATGGTGGGTCGGTACCGGGGATATCGAGTCGATGTTTGCCGTCAAACTCGATCTGGACGCTCTGCGCCGGGTGCCGGTGCATATGGCCGTCGGATCGGAGGATACCGAGACTGCGGAAATTACGCATCAGCCCGGCGGCCGGTATTGGATGGCTGGCGCCAATGATGCCGGCAAAACCCGCCCCGAACGGCTGGCCGCGTTGAAAAAGTCGTTCCAGGCGCAGGGCATCGACTGTAGCCTGACGGTAATGGCGGGCGCGGGGCATGACGGCGCTCGTTATGACGCCGAAGCGGAGGCGTTTTTTAGCCGGGTGCTATTTAGCTAACGCCCCTTGGCAAACGCCCCGGCTCGTACCGGGGCGTAAGTCATCGGGCCGGGCGCGGTCAGGTTATTTGTTGCGGGTCAGTTTTTCCAGATCGGCTTCGATCTCGGCGATTTTATTGGACACCACGCTATCCAGATGACGCAGATCTTCGAGGATCTTGTGTTTTAGATCCACTTCGGTCTGATCGCGCAGGCAAAGTTGATCCAATTCATCGATGACATAACGCAGGTTCGGACTGATTTCGTTGATTTCGCGATAACCCTCGGCGGCGTTGTCGGAGACGACGGTTTTACGCTGGCGCGGGTACTTGAATTTGACGCTTTTGGCAAAAAACTCGCCTTTATCCCGGCGAAAATAGATTTTCAGAATGTCGTTATTGGCTTCCTGACGCAGGCTGTAACGGTCGATATCGTCCGGATGATTAACGCCAAGGCTTTTAAGATTATCGTACATAGCGCTACCTCTGGTATGTAATGCCGGGTTTCCGGGGAAGATTATGACGCCCTGGGGCGCCATAAAATGTGATTAACGGCTTAAATTGCAGCCAAATATCCGGGCGAGGGAAGCTTTCGCCACTAAAGATATTAGTCTATCGTGCGTAATAACTCATTAATTCCAACCTTGCCGCGGGTTTTGGCGTCAACTTTTTTGACGATCACCGCGCAGTAGAGGCTATAACGGCCATCCTTGGACGGCAAATTCCCCGAGACCACCACCGACCCGGCCGGAACGCGGCCATAATGCACTTCACCGGTTTCGCGGTCATAGATTTTGGTGCTCTGGCCGATAAATACGCCCATTGAAATCACCGAACCTTCCTCGACAATCACCCCTTCAACCACTTCCGAGCGCGCGCCGATAAAGCAGTTATCCTCGATGATGGTCGGATTGGCCTGCAAGGGCTCCAGTACGCCGCCAATGCCGACGCCGCCGGACAGATGGACGTTTTTGCCGATCTGCGCGCAGGAGCCGACGGTGGCCCAGGTATCGACCATGGTGCCTTCATCCACATAAGCGCCGATATTGACATACGAGGGCATCAGCACCGTATTGCGGGCGATAAATGCGCCCTGGCGCACGGTGGCGGGGGGCACCACGCGAAAACCTTCACGCTCGAAACGCGCCTGGTCGTAACCGGCGAATTTCAGCGGCACCTTGTCGAAATAGCGGGTTTCCGCGCCGTCCATCACCTGGTTGTCGCTAATGCGGAATGACAGCAATACCGCTTTTTTCAGCCATTGATGGGTAACCCATTCACCATCGATTTTTTGCGCCACGCGCAGCGCGCCGCTGTCCAATTGGCTGATAACCTGGCGAACCGCGTCAACGGTGACGCTATCCGCCGTTGCCGGCGTGATGTCCGCGCGGCGCTCGAAAGCGTTTTCAATGATCTGTTGTAATTGCTGCATCCTGTCCTGGTCCTGTGTCTTGGCGAAAGAAATGAGTGAAAAGCTACTTGTATCACATTTTATCGTTCGGGTTGAGCGCCGCGGTTAATCGCTGCGACAATTCCTGCTGCATCCGGATACTCAGCGCGCGCCGATCGCTGCCGGCGAGGATAAATAAATCCTCTACGCGCTCGCCGATGGTGGAAATGCGGGCGCCGTGCAGCGATACGCCTAAATCGACGAAAACCTCGCTCACCCTGGCCAGCAGGCCGGGTTGATCCAGCGCGGTCAGTTCCAGGTAGCTGCGCCGATCGGAGGGCGCGTGCAGGAAGGTGATTTGGGTCTGCACGTTGAAATGCCGCAGTTTGGATGACGGCCGGCGTACGCGCGGGTGCTGGTATTTGCCCGGCTGCAGGGTTTGCAGCAATGCCTGGCCGATGGCCTGGTGCCGATCCGGCGCCAGGGGACTGCCGTCCGGCTCCAGCACCACGAAGGTATCCATGGCCATGCCGTCGCGGTTGGTGAAGATTTGCGCGTCATGCACGCTCAGGTTGCGCCGGTCCAGTTCCCCGGTCACGGCGGCGAACAGATAAGGGCGGTCGTGGTTCCAGATAAAGATTTCCGTGCCGCCGCGCGTGGCCTGGGGACTGATTAATACCAGCGGCTCGTCGGCGTTGTGCCGCAGCAGATGGCGCGCGTGCCAGGCCAGCTGATTGGGGGAATGGCGCAGGAAATAATCGGCCCGGCAGCGGCTCCAGAGATCGTGCAGCGCTTCTTCGTTGATATTCTCCATGCGCAGCAGCGCCAGGGCCTGCGTGCGGTGATGGCGGATGCGCGCGCGCATGTCCGGCGTATTTTGCATACCGCGCCGCAGCAGTTTTTCGGTGGCGAAGAACAGCTCGCGCAGCAGGCTCTGTTTCCAGCTGTTCCACAGGGTTTCATTGGTGGCGCAGATATCGGCTACCGTCAGGCACAGCAGATAATGCAGCCGGCTTTCGGTCTGCACCTCGGCGGCGAATTCCCGCAGCACGTCCGGGTCCTGGATGTCGCGCCGCTGGGCGGTGACCGACATGACCAGATGGCAGCGCACCAGCCAGGCCACCAGCTGCGCTTCGCGCGGGTGCAGCCCGTGCAGTTCCGCGAACTCCAGGGCGTCTTTCCCCCCCAGCAGCGAGTGATCGCCGCCGCGGCCCTTGGCGATATCATGAAATAGCGCCGCCAGCAGCAGCAGGTGCTGATGCGCCAGCCGCGGAAACAGCTCAACGCACAGCGGATGCTGCGGGCGCACCTTTTCATCGGCGAAGCTTTCTATCTTCAGCAATACCCGGATGGTATGCTCATCGACCGTATAAGCATGGAATAAATCGAACTGCATTTGCCCGACGATGTTGCTCCACTGCGGCATATAGGCCCACAGCACGCTATGGCGATGCATGGGCAGCAACGCGTGCTGCACCGCCCCCGGGTGGCGCAGGATGGCCATGAACAACTGCCGGGCCTTGGGGTTGTTGCACAAGGGTTCGGCCAGGTGGCGGCGGGCGTAGCGCAGCTGGCGCAGCGTGGCGGAGTAGATGCCGGTGATGCGCTGGTGGCGCACCATCACGTAGAACATGCGCAAGATGGCTTCCGGTTCGCGCGCGAATAGCGTTTCGTCGCGCAGGTCGATCAGGTTGCCGCGCAGCTGGAAGTCGTCGTCCAGCGTCTGCGGCTTATCGTCCGGCCCCAGGGCCAGGATGGCCTCGTCGAACAGTTGCAGCAGCATCTGGTTTAATTCGCCAATCCGGCGGGTTACGCGGAAAAAATCTTTCATCATCCGCTCGACCGGCAAATTGCCTTCGCCGCGATAGCGCAACAGCTGGGCGACGTTTTGCTGGCGATCGAACAGCAGGCGGTTATCATAACGGTTGAGCACCAGGTGCAGCGCGAAACGGATGCGCCAGAGAAAACTCTGGCACTCCTTCAGCTCATCCCGCTCGGCCTGGGTAAGAAAGCCGAAACCCACCATCTCGTCCATCGACGTGGCGCCGAAATGGCGATGGGCGACCCATAGCAAGGTGTGGATATCGCGCAGCCCGCCGGGACTGCTTTTAATGTCCGGCTCCAGATTATAGCTGGTGCCGTGGTAGCGCAGATGGCGCTCCTCCTGCTCCGCCAGCTTGGCGGGGAAGAATTGGCTGGAAGGCCAGAACTCCTCGCTGAAAATGCTTTTTTGCAATTTTAGGAATAACGCCACGTCCCCGCAAATCAGGCGCGATTCAATTAAATTGGTGGCGACGGTAAGATCCGCCAGCCCCTCCTGGATGCACTGCTCCAGGCTGCGCACGCTGTGGCCCACTTCCAGCTTCAAATCCCACAGCAGGGTCAGCAGTTCGCTGATGCGCTGCGCCTGCTGCGCGCTCAGCGGCGACTGGCTCAATACCAGCACATCGATATCCGACAGCGGATGCAATTCCCCCCGGCCATAACCGCCCACCGCCACCAGGGCCGTTTCCGGCACCGCGCCAAACCCGTACAAACGCCACAGTTGCCGCAGCAGCTGATCGATATACAGCGTGCGCGCGTCAATCAGCGTTTCCGCCGACATGCCGGCGTCAAAGGCCTCGCCCAGCCAGCGGTAAAAACTTTCCAGGTGGGTTTTAAGATCCGTACGGTTCAAGGCCTCATCCGGCCAGGTCAAGGGCGAAGAGGGTTTGGCCGGGAACACGGCGGCAACGGGCTGTTCGGCGTACAGAAGGATTTTATCCGGCATATAGGACCCATGGTAAAGCGGGTAGACCGGGGTCGGGGGGCGCAGGCCCCCGGGCTACCCGCGGAAAGAATGAGACACGCCGCGCGCGGCGGGAATTCAGGCCGCGTGTGTTATCACCGGCGGCAGGGTATCGTCGCCGCGCAGGGTCATTATTTCACAGCCGTCATCGGTGACAACAATAGTATGTTCATATTGCGCCGACAAGCTGCGATCCTTGGTCTTGACCGTCCAGCCGTCTTTCATGGTGCGGATGCGGTAATCCCCGGCGTTCACCATGGGTTCGATGGTAAACGCCATGCCCGGTTGCAGCACCACGCCGCCGTCGTCGGCATCATAGTGCAGCACCTGCGGTTCCTCGTGGAACCCCACGCCGATACCGTGGCCGCAATATTCGCGCACGACGGAGAAATTCTCGGCCTCGACGAACTGCTGTATGGCTTTGCCCAGCGTACGCAGGCGAATCCCCGGCTTGACCATCTTGATGGCCAGATACAGGCTCTCCTCGGTGATCCGGCACAGGCGCTCGCCCAGGATGGTGGGCTTGCCGACGATGAACATTTTGGACGTATCGCCGTGAAAACCGTCTTTGATCACCGTAACGTCGATATTAATGATATCGCCGTCCTTGAGAATTTTTTCGTCGGAGGGAATGCCGTGGCACACCACTTCGTTGACCGAAATGCAGACGGATTTCGGAAAGCCGTGGTAACCCAGGCTTGCGGAAATGGCGTGCTGATGGACGGTAATATGCTCATGGCACAGGCGATCGAGCTCGCCGGTACTGACTCCCGGGACCACATGGGGTTCGATAATTTCAAGCACTTCGGCGGCCAGGCGGCCGGCAACGCGCATTTTGGCGATATCGTCAGAATTTTTAATTGGAATGGCCATGAAGAGATCCACAGTCGGCATGAAAGTCGACAATATTATGATTAAACTTAAGTAAGATATAATGTTATCAGTCCAGCCGTTAGACTGCCAAACTATCATTTGTCGCCACGGTCGGCATTGAACAAATAGTGGAGTCCGGGCGCGGATTATGGTATAAAGCGCGCCGACGATCGGCGTAGAGTATTTTGGTCCTATGCGACGGTTAGATCAACTAAACTCAATTGTGTAAATTACACACACGTATCGGCACATACGCCGGGGTGCCTTGGCCAGTGCGGCGGGGTCGGTCGTATGGGATACGTGGAGGCATAACCCCAAACTTAAACAAGAGGTTTAATCATGGCAACTGTTTCCATGCGTGACATGCTCAAAGCGGGTGTACATTTCGGTCACCAGACCCGTTACTGGAATCCGAAAATGAAGCCTTTCATCTTCGGTGCACGTAATAAAGTACACATCATCAACCTTGAGCAAACGGTACCGATGTTCAACGACGCCCTGGCCGAACTGAACAAAATCGCCTCCCGCAAAGGTAAAATCCTGTTTGTCGGCACCAAGCGCGCGGCAAGCGAAGCGGTAAAAGAAGCGGCCAACAGCTGCGATCAATTCTTCGTGAACCATCGCTGGTTAGGCGGGATGCTGACTAACTGGAAAACGGTTCGTCAGTCCATCAAGCGTTTGAAGGATCTGGAAACCCAGTCCCAGGACGGCACTTTCGAAAAGCTGACCAAGAAAGAAGCGCTGATGCGCACTCGCGAACTGGCCAAGCTGGAAAACAGCCTGGGCGGTATCAAGGACATGGGCGGCTTGCCTGACGCGCTGTTCGTTATCGATGCCGAGCATGAGCACATTGCTATCAAAGAAGCGAACAACCTGGGTATCCCGGTGTTCTCTATCGTTGATACCAACTCCGATCCGGATGGCGTGGATTTCATCATCCCGGGTAACGATGATGCCATCCGTGCCATCAACCTGTACCTGACTGCCGTGGCTACCGCCGTTCGCGAAGGCCGCTCTCAGGATCTGGTTGAACAGGCCGAAGAAAGCTTTGTAGAAACTGAATAATAAGGCATGCTCTTTTTAGAGCCCTTATTAACCAAGTTTTAACTATGTTGGTTAGAGGGCCTGTCTGCAGGCCCTCTTTTTTACCTATCCCCTACATGGGATAACGAGGAAAAGATAATGGCTGATATTACCGCCGCCCTGGTGAAAGAACTGCGCGAACGTACTGGCGCAGGCATGATGGAATGTAAAAAAGCGCTGGTTGAAGCTCAGGGCGATATCGAGCTGGCTATCGACAACATGCGTAAATCCGGTCAGGCTAAAGCCGCCAAGAAGGCGGGCCGCGTAGCCGCTGAAGGCATCATCCTGACTAAAATCGCTCAGGACGGCAAATACGGCGTCATCGTCGAGCTGAACTGCGAAACTGATTTCGTGGCCAAAGACGGCGGATTCAAAGCCTTCGGCGACGAAGTGATTAGCGCCGCCCTGGCCGAACGCATCACCGATATCGACGTACTGAAAGCCAAATTTGAAGACCAGCGCGCCGCGATGGTTGCCAAAATCGGCGAAAACATCAATATCCGCCGCGTAGCCGCGCTGGAAGGCGACGTGCTGGGTTCTTACCTGCACGGCGCGCGTATTGGCGTTATGGTCTCCGCCACCGGCGCCGACGAAGAACTGGTCAAGCATATCGCCATGCATATCGCCGCCAGCAAGCCTGAATACGTTCATGCCGAAGACGTACCGGCCGACGTAGTGGCCCGCGAGCACCAGATTCAGCTTGATATCGCCATGCAGTCGGGCAAACCGCGCGAAATCGCTGAAAAAATGGTAGAAGGCCGTATGCGCAAATTCACCGGCGAAATCTCCCTGACCGGCCAGCACTTCGTAATGGACCCGAGCAAAACCGTCGGCCAGCTGCTGGAAGAGCACAAAGCCTCCGTGGCGAATTTCATCCGTTTCGAAGTGGGTGAAGGCATCGAAAAGGCGGAAGTCGATTTCGCCGCCGAAGTTGCCGCCATGAGCAAACAGTCTTAATCTTGATATCCGGAACCGCCTTCAGGCGGTTCCTTTTTATGAGCTGAAATAAAGTCAGGGGACTTTTGCCGCCTAAAATCTCCGTTGCGCGGTCCAAAAGCCGGATTCGCCCATCTCGTTATCGCTGCTTAGGAACAGAACAAATGGCAACCAATGCAAAACCCGTATACCAGCGTATCCTGCTCAAACTGAGCGGTGAAGCCCTGCAAGGCGCAGAAGGCTTTGGTATCGACGCCAGCGTCCTCGATCGCATGGCTCAGGAAGTGAAAGAGCTGGTCGAATTGGGGATTCAGGTCGGTGTGGTGATAGGCGGAGGTAACCTGTTCCGGGGCGCAGGCCTGGCCCAGGCGGGGATGAACCGCGTCGTGGGCGACCATATGGGGATGCTGGCGACGGTCATGAACGGATTGGCGATGCGTGATGCGCTGCACCGCGCCTACGTCAATGCGCGCCTGATGTCGGCCATTCCGTTAAACGGCGTCTGCGATAATTACAGCTGGGCAGAGGCGATCAGCCTGCTGCGTAATAACCGGGTGGTGATTTTCGCCGCCGGTACCGGCAACCCCTTCTTTACCACCGATTCCGCCGCCTGTCTGCGCGGCATTGAAATAGAAGCTGACGTGGTGCTCAAGGCCACCAAGGTCGACGGCGTCTTTTCCGCCGATCCGGTAAAACATCCCGATGCTACACTTTATGAACAGCTGAGCTACCAGGATGTGCTGGAGCAGGAGCTTAAAGTGATGGATTTGGCGGCCTTCACTCTCGCCCGGGATCACAATATCCCTATCCGGGTATTCAATATGAATAAACCCGGCGCGCTGCGGCGCGTGGTGATGGGCGAAAAAGAGGGCACGCTGATTACGAAGTAGTAATTGAGCGTTAGATTACAGTATCATGCCGTATAATCGGCAACATTATACCGAAGGACTAGCTGCGGCTGGTTCAGACTATCACGGGCTTGACGTAAGCTTAAGCCCGCCCGGATAAACCAGTTTCCAAGGGTTCGCAACGTGATTAATGAAATCCGCAAAGATGCAGAGATGCGCATGGAAAAATGCGTGGACGCATTCAAAAACCACATCGGCAAAATCCGCACTGGCCGCGCGTCTCCGAGCCTGCTTGATGGTATTCAAATCGAATATTACGGCACGTCGACGCCGCTGCGCCAACTGGCCAATGTCGTGGCCGAAGATTCCCGTACCCTGGCCATTACCGTGTTCGATCGCTCGTTAAGCCCGGCCGTGGAGAAAGCCATCATGGCATCCGACCTGGGGCTGAACCCGTCGTCCGCCGGCACCGTGATTCGCGTTCCGCTGCCGCCCCTGACCGAAGAGCGCCGCCGCGATTTGATCAAGGTCGTGCGCGCCGAGGCGGAGCAGGGCCGGGTATCGGTGCGCAACGTGCGCCGCGATGCCAACGATAAAGTGAAGGCCATGCTGAAAGATAAAGAGATCAGCGAGGACGAGGATCGTCGTTCGCAAGAAGATATCCAGAAGCTGACCGACGCCTTTATCAAAAAAGTCGATAGCGCGCTGGCTGACAAAGAAGCGGAGTTAATGGAAATTTAATCTTTTCGCGCTACCGTGCATCCAAACGTACCGCGGTGCACTATGCTAGAGGCAAGCCAGAACTCTGCCAACGCTATGACCACGCCGTAGCGGCCAATCAAGGAATTGTTTGCCGCTGCGGCGTTTTTTTTTGTTGCTGGCATCATAGACAAACGTTGCGCAACGTTTCAGACTACGGTGCTCCTTAACCTTTTTGACTAGTGATTGTCCAGAGTACCCTCATGAGGCATTTGACGATTCTCGGTTCTACTGGTTCCGTTGGAACCAATACGTTGTCCGTTGTAAAACATAATCCGGATAAGTTTAAGGTGATTGCCCTGGTCGCCGGGCAAAATATCGACGTGATGACCCAGCAATGCCTGGATTTCCATCCCGCCTATGCCTGCATGGCCGACGCCGCGTCGGCGCGGGAGCTCAAACGCCGACTGCAGGATGCCGGCGCCCGCGTAGAGGTGATGGCGGGGGCACAGGCAGCCTGCGAACTGGCCGCCCTGGACGAAGTCGATCAGGTGATGGCGGCCATTGTGGGCGCCGCGGGGCTGCTGCCCACCCTGGCGGCTGTCCGCGCCGGCAAATCCGTGCTGCTGGCCAATAAAGAAGCCCTGGTTACCTGCGGCCGGCTGTTTATGAACGAGGTACAGCGCAGCAAAGCGCAACTATTACCGGTCGACAGCGAGCATAATGCGATTTTTCAGAGTTTGCCCGAAACACTTCAGCGCCAGTTAGGGTACGCTTCCCTGGAGGCGCACGGCGTTTCCGGCATTATCCTCACCGGTTCCGGCGGTCCGTTCCGCCAGACCCCGTTATCCGACCTGGCGGGCAAAACGCCCGATCAGGCCTGCGCCCATCCCAACTGGTCGATGGGGCGCAAGATATCGGTGGACTCGGCGACGATGATGAACAAAGGGCTGGAGTATATAGAGGCGCGCTGGTTATTCAACGCCTCCGCCGCGCAAATGGAAGTGGTTGTGCACCCGCAGTCGGTGATTCATTCCATGGTGCGCTACTGCGACGGCAGCGTGCTCGCGCAGCTTGGCTCGCCGGATATGCGCACCCCCATCGCCCACGCGATGGCCTATCCCGACCGGGTGACGACCGGGGTGCAGACGCTGGATTTCTTCAGTATCGGCGCGCTGACCTTTGAGCGTCCGGACGATGGGCGTTATCCTTGCCTGCGGCTGGCCATTGATGCGTTTGAACTCGGCCAGGCGGCGACCACCACCCTTAACGCGGCCAACGAAGTGGCCGTGGCGGCGTTTTTGCAGGGTAAGATTCGTTTTACCGATATTGCCGACTTGAACCGCAAGACCCTGGAAAGCATGGTATTGACGGAGCCGGACAGCGTCGATGATGTGGTGGCGATCGATCGGGAAGCGCGCAGCCTGGCGCGGCATGAAAGCGCCCATTTTATTGAGTAAAATTCAATGGATGCGGGTAATTACCTGATTTGTTCCATTGCGGTTGAAATGATATAGTCAGCGCCACTTGTCTCCTGGGATGATGGCTGGCCATAAAAAATCAGGAGCGGCCGTGTCAGAACACGGCTTTTTTGCGCATTCGGGGCCTACTGTTCCGGAAAGACGGTTGTATTCTTATTGAGGAAA
This sequence comes from Sodalis sp. RH21, assembly GCF_047324175.1. Lineage (NCBI taxonomy): Bacteria > Pseudomonadati > Pseudomonadota > Gammaproteobacteria > Enterobacterales > Bruguierivoracaceae > Sodalis > Sodalis sp. RH21. Next base: position 815,397 of record NZ_CP178732.1, read on the forward strand.
CACGTAAGCGTTATGTCGTCCGAAAATCAGCCAGAGGCTATTATTCCGTCATCATCCACCCCCCGTCATGTGGCCATCATCATGGATGGCAACGGTCGCTGGGCAAAAAGCCGCGGAAAGTTACGTATCTTTGGCCACAAGGCGGGAGTAAAGTCTGTCCGGCGCTCAGTCAGTTTTGCCGTAAGCCATCATTTTGACGCGCTGACGCTCTATGCATTCAGCAGCGAAAACTGGAACCGGCCGACGCAGGAGGTTTCCGCGTTGATGGAACTGTTCGTCAGGGCGCTGGACAGCGAGGTCAAAAGCCTGCATAAGCATAACGTCCGCTTACGTATCATCGGCGATATCAGCCGGTTTGGCCTGCGGTTGCAGGAACGTATACGCCGTTCCGAGGCGCTGACGCAAAATAACGACGGCCTCACCCTAAATATTGCTGCGAATTATGGCGGCCGTTGGGATATTATTCAGGGCGTGAGACAACTGGCGGAAAAAGTGCAGGAAGGAACGCTGCGCCCAGATCAAATCGATGAGGATGCCCTGTGTCAACACGTTTGCCTCAATGAACTAGCACCGGTCGATCTGGTGATTCGCACCGGCGGAGAACATCGGATCAGTAATTTCTTACTCTGGCAGATAGCCTATGCGGAACTTTATTTTACCGATGTGCTGTGGCCGGATTTCGACGAACACGTTTTTGAAGGCGCGCTGAATGCTTTTGCTCAACGCGAGCGGCGCTTCGGGGGAGCTACGCCTAATGATGTCATCGCGTCCTAGGGGGCATTTTTGCTGAAGTCTCGCTTGATTACTGCCTTTATCCTGATACCGATCGTTATCGCCGCGCTGTTTTTATTGCCCATCGTGGGGTTTGCGCTGGTTACGCTCGCGGTGTGCATGCTCGCGGCGTGGGAGTGGGGGCAACTGGCGGGTTTAGCCACCCGCAGCCAGCGCATCTGGCTATCCATCCTGTGCGGACTGCTGCTGGCGTTAATGATGTTCACCATTCCGGATTATCATCCGTTCTCCTCCACCTTCATGGTAAAATTCGCACTGGTGGCGTCGCTGGCGTGGTGGGCGGGCGCATTGGTGCTGGTGCTGCTTTACCCGCGCTCCAGCGCGTTCTGGCGCCATTCATACTCGCTGCGGCTGCTGTTCGGCGTACTGACCATCATGCCGTTTTTCTGGGGCATGCTGACCCTGCGCCAATACCATTACGCCATTAACTCCTTTACCGGCGCCTGGTGGCTGCTGTACGTGATGGTGCTGGTCTGGGGCGCGGATTCGGGCGCCTATATCTTCGGCCGCGCGCTGGGACGGCATAAACTGGCGCCGAAAGTCTCGCCGGGCAAAACCTGGGAAGGTCTGGTCGGAGGCCTGGTAACGTCGGCCGTCATTTCCTGGCTGTTCGGCAAATATGCACCGCTCGATGCGGCGCCGCTGGGGTTGCTGGCCTGCTCGATCATCGCGGTGATGGCTTCGGTGCTCGGCGATCTGACGGAAAGCATGTTCAAACGCGAGGCCGGTATCAAAGACAGCGGTCACCTGATCCCCGGTCACGGGGGCATTCTCGATCGCATCGATAGCCTGACAGCTGCGGTACCGGTTTTCGCCTGTTTAATGCTGCTGATTTTTAGAGCTATTTAATCAAGGGGCCAGGAGTTATCATGTTGCACTTTCTCTGGAGTCTCGCTGCATTTATCGTTGCGCTGGGTATATTGATTACAGTGCATGAGTTCGGCCATTTTTGGGTGGCCCGCCGCTGCGGCGTAACCGTAGAACGTTTTTCTATCGGTTTTGGCCGCGCGCTGTGGCGCCACCGCGATAAACGCGGCACCGAATATGTGATTGCGGCCATCCCCCTGGGGGGATATGTGAAAATGCTGGACGAACGGGTGGACACCGTGCCCCCCGAACGCCGGCATGAAGCCTTTAACCATAAGAAAGTCTGGCAGCGCGCCGCCATTATCAGCGCCGGGCCCATCGCCAATTTCATTTTTGCGGTGTTTGCCTACTGGCTGGTATTTTTAATCGGCGTTCCGAGCTTTCGGCCGGTAATAGGTGAGGTAACGCCTAATTCCATCGTCGCGCAGGCGGAAATTTCGCCCGGCATGGAACTAAAGTCGGTTGACGGCATCGAAACGCCTGACTGGGATTCGGTTCGTCTGGAGCTGATCGGCAAGATTGGCGACAGCCAGACCAGCGTCGGCGTAGCGCCGTTCGGCTCGTCGCGCGTCGAGAGAAAAACCCTCGATTTGCGCGAGTGGAACTTCGAGCCGGATAAGCAGGACCCGATTATCGCGCTGGGCATTATTCCACGTGGTCCGCAGATAGAACCGGTGCTGGCGGAAGTACAGCCGGCGTCGGCGGCGGCGAAAGCCGGTTTGCAAGCTGGCGACAGGATCGTTAAAGTCGATGGTCAGCCCATTGGCCGCTGGCAGAATTTTGTCATGCGCGTACGGGATAATCCCGGTAAAGTCCTGGCGGTGGAGATCGACCGGCAGGGCGTGAGTCAAAGCATTGCGCTGACTCCGGACGAGAAGCCAGTGGGTAAAGGCGAAGTGGAAGGCTTCGCAGGTGTGGTACCGCAGGTGATACCATTACCAGAGGAATATAAAACGATACGCCAGTACGGCTTGTTGCCCGCAGGGTTGCAGGCTGGCGAAAAAACCTGGCAGCTGATGAAATTGACCGTCGGCATGCTGGGCAAACTGGTAACGGGAGATGTTAAGCTGAACAACCTGAGCGGGCCGATTTCCATAGCCCAGGGCGCAGGGATGTCAGCGGAATATGGAATGGTGTACTACCTGATGTTCCTGGCGCTTATCAGCGTCAACCTGGGTATCATCAATCTGTTCCCGCTACCGGTGTTAGATGGTGGTCACTTGCTCTTCCTGGCGATAGAAAAGCTTAAGGGTGGGCCGGTTTCCGAACGAGTGCAGGATTTCAGTTATCGCATCGGTTCGATTTTGCTGGTGTTGTTAATGGGGCTTGCTCTTTTCAATGATTTCTCCCGGCTCTAGCGCCGGGGATTATGTTAGGAAGAACGCATAACCACGATGGCGATGAAAAAGTTGCTCATAGCGTCGCTGCTTCTTAGCAGCGCCACCGTATACGGTGCAGACGGGTTCGTAGTGAAGGACATTCATTTCGAAGGACTGCAACGGGTCGCCGTCGGTGCGGCGTTACTCAGTATGCCGGTACGTGTCGGAGACACGGCCAGTGATGAAGATATCGGTAATACTATCCGCGCCTTATTTGCCACCGGAAACTTTGAGGATGTCCGGGTGTTGCGTGATGGAGATACTTTGCTCGTTCAGGTCAAGGAACGCCCTACTATCGCCAGTATCACCTTCTCCGGCAATAAAGCGGTGAAGGAGGATATGCTCAAGCAGAATCTCGAAGCTTCAGGCGTGCGCGTCGGCGAAGCATTGGACCGCACCACGATATCCAATATCGAGAAAGGGCTGGAGGATTTCTACTACAGCGTGGGTAAATACAGCGCGTCGGTGCAAGCCGTCGTAACGCCGCTGCCGCGCAACCGGGTAGATTTGAAACTGGTGTTTACCGAAGGCCTTTCCGCCAAGATCCAGCAGATCAATATCGTCGGCAACCACGCCTTCAGTACCGATGAGCTGGTTTCACGCTTCCAGCTGCGCGATGAAGTGCCGTGGTGGAACGTGGTGGGCGATCGCAAGTACCAGAAGCAAAAACTGGCGGGGGATCTTGAAACCCTGCGCAGCTTCTATCTTGACCGCGGCTATGCCCGTTTCAATATCGACTCGACCCAGGTGAGCCTGACTCCGGATAAAAAGGGCATCTATATCACCCTGAACATTACCGAAGGCGCCCAGTACCAGCTGTCCGGTACGGTAGTCAACGGTAATCTGGCCGGGCACTCCGCTGAAATCGATGCGTTGTCCCGCGTCAAGCCGGGAGAACTCTATAGCGGCGCCAAAGTCACCAAGATGGAAAACGACATCAAGCAGCTGCTGGGGCGTTATGGCTACGCCTATCCGCGCGTGGTGACGCAGCCGGAAATCAACGACGCCGATAAAACCGTGAAGCTGCATATCAACGTCGATGCGGGCAACCGTTATTACGTCAGGCATGTGCGGTTCCAGGGCAACGACATCACCAAAGACGTGGTGCTGCGCCGCGAGATGCGCCAGATGGAAGGCGCCTGGCTGGGAAGCAACCTGGTGGACCAGGGCAAAGATCGCCTGAACCGCCTGGGCTACTTCGAAACCGTTGATGTGGATACGCAGCGCGTTCCCGGCACCGACGACCAGGTCGACGTCACCTATAAAGTCAAAGAGCGCAACACCGGCAGCATCAACTTCGGCGTGGGCTTCGGTACCGAAAGCGGCGTCAGCTTCCAGTTCGGCATCCAGCAGGACAACTGGCTGGGTACCGGCAACTCGGTTGGCTTTAGCGGCACCAAGAACGATTACCAGACTTACGCTGAACTTTCCTTGACCGACCCCTACTTCACCGTGGACGGCGTCAGTCTCGGCGGGCGTATTTTCTATAATGACTTCGAGGCCGATAACGCCGATTTGTCGGACTACACCAACAAAAGCTATGGCTTGGGCACCACCCTGGGCTTCCCGATCAGCGAAACCAATTCGCTGCGCGTGGGCCTGGATTATGTCCATAATGACCTGTCGGATATGGACCCGCAGATCGCCATGTGGCGTTACCTGCAATCCTCCGGCTACCAGCCCAAGGTCATCGCGGGCGAGAATCATGACAACGACGCCGATTTCAGCGCCGATGACTTCTTCCTGACCTCCGGCTGGAGCTATAGCAACCTGGATCGGGGTTATTTCCCGACGTCGGGCACCACCGCCAGCCTGAGCGGCAAGGTCACCATACCCGGTTCCGATAACGAGTATTATAAAGTGACCTTCGATACCACCAGCTACCTGCCGCTGACCGAATCCGGCAGTTGGGTGTTGATGGGGCGCGGACGCGCGGGTTATGCCGACGGCATCGGCAGCAAGGAAGTGCCGTTCTACGACAACTTCTTCGCCGGCGGTTCCAGCACCGTGCGCGGTTTCCGGTCCAATACCATTGGGCCGAAAGCGGCATACTACAAGTGTAACGGCGGCGAAGGGTCCTATGGCGATTGCCCGCTGGACAACTCCAACGATGCGGTGGGTGGTAACGCCATGGCGTTGCTGAGCGCGGAGCTTATCGTACCGACGCCGTTTATCAGCGCCAAGTACGCCAACTCGGTACGCACCTCGCTGTTTGTGGACAGCGGCACCGTCTGGGACACCTCGTGGGAAAATACCGATCAGACCCGCGCTTACGGCGTGCCTGATTACAGTAATCCAGGCAATATCCGCGTATCGAGCGGTTTTGCCTTGCAGTGGATGTCTCCGTTAGGGCCTTTGGTGTTCTCTTATGCCCAGCCTATCAAGAAGTACGATGGCGACCGAGCGGAGCAGTTCCAGTTTAATATCGGTAAAACGTGGTAATATTGCGTAGAGTCACAGCGCAGGCACCAGGCAAGGCAGAGAACAAGGGCCTAGAAGCATGAGCCGCGGGATATCCATCCGCGGTTTCATCGCCTTATCCCTGCCGCGTTGAAATGTTTTCAAACATAAATGTAGTGTTTAAGGAGTTTATAGTGAAAAAGTGGTTGTATGCCGCGGGCCTCGGATTAGCATTGGCTGCCTCAGCCAGCGTGCAAGCTGCTGATAAAATTGCTGTTGTAAATATTGCTAATATTTTTCAGCAGTCTCCTCAGCGCGCTGTTGTCGCTAAACAACTGGAAAATGAGTTCAAAGGCCGCGCAACGGATCTGCAATCGCAAGAGCGCGATTTGCAAACCAAAATGCAGCGTCTGCAACGTGACGGCTCTACCATGAAAGCCGCCGATCGCAGCCGTCTGGAAAAAGAAGTCATGGCACAGCGTGAAGACTTTTCCGGCAAAGCCCAGGCTTTTGAACAGGACAACCGTCGCCGTCAGGGCGAAGAACGCAATAAAATCCTGAGCCGTATTCAGGATGCGGTGAAAGCCGTCGCCACCAAACAAGGCTACGACATCGTTATTGATGCCAACGCCGTGGCGTATGCCGGTTCTTCAAATGACATTACTGCCGACGTGTTAAAACAGGTTAAATAAGTCATGTCATCAATTCGACTGGCTGATTTAGCGCAGCAGTTGGATGCACAATTGCATGGTGATGGCGATCTCGTCATCACCGGCATTGCTTCCATGGGTTCCGCCAAAGCGGGCCACATAACGTTTCTGGCCGACAGCCGTTTTCGTGAAAAACTTTCTTCCTGCCAGGCCGTTGCGGTCGTTGTTACCGAAGCCGACCTGCCGTACTGCCAATGCGCCGCGCTGGTGGTCAAAAATCCCTACCTGACCTATGCCAAAATGGCGCAGATAATGGACACCACTCCCGCGGCCGCCGAACATATCGCGTCCAGCGCGGTGATCTCTCCCGAGGCGCAGCTGGGCAAGCAGGTGGCCGTCGGGGCGAACGCCGTGATTGAATCCGGCGTGGTGTTAGGCGATAACGTCGTTATCGGCCCCGGCTGTTTTATCGGCAAAAATACTAAAATCGGGGCGGGTACCCAGTTATGGGCCAACGTCACCGTCTATCATGAAGTGCGTATCGGCGCCATGTGCCTGATACAATCGGGCACCGTCATCGGCGCCGACGGGTTTGGTTATGCCAACGACCGGGGCAACTGGGTCAAGATTCCCCAGCTCGGCACGGTTGAAATCGGCGATCGGGTCGAAATCGGCGCCTGCACCACCATCGATCGTGGCGCATTGGACGACACCGTTATCGGTAATGGCGTAATCATAGATAACCAATGCCAGATTGCGCACAACGTGGTAATTGGCGACAATACCGCGGTCGCGGGCGGCGTCATCATGGCCGGCAGCCTGAAAATCGGCCGTTATTGCATGATCGGCGGCGCCAGCGTGATCAACGGCCATATGGAAATTTGTGACAAAGTGACGATTACCGGCATGGGAATGGTGATGCGACCTATCACCGAACCTGGCGTATACTCGTCCGGTATTCCTTTGCAGCCTAATAAAGTTTGGCGTAAGACCGCAGCATTAGTCCTGAATATCAGCGAGATTAGCAAGCGATTGAAAGCTATCGAGCGAAAAACAGCAAAAAACTAATCGCCTGCGCCATTCTGTGATAATTATGCACGTTCGGGCCGGTTGGCCCGACACAGACATTTTTTATTTGCGGCCTGCTAAATTATCCCTCTACAGGATTTTTGCAGGCCGTGTTGTTAATGCCATCGTTTTTTTCAGACAGGAAGAGTATTTTGACTACTGACACTCATACTCTGCAGATAGAAGAGATATTGGAATTATTGCCGCACCGTTTCCCTTTTCTGCTGGTTGATCGGGTTCTGGATTTTGAGAAAGGGAAATTTTTACGCGCGGTGAAGAATGTCTCTTTTAATGAGCCGTTTTTCCAGGGGCATTTCCCCGGAAAGCCCATATTCCCCGGTGTGTTGATTCTGGAAGCGATGGCTCAGGCAACGGGTATTCTGGCCTTTAAGAGCGTCGGTAAACTGGAGCCAGGTGAGTTATACTATTTCGCAGCCGTGGATCATGCGCGCTTCAAACGCCCGGTACAGCCGGGCGATCAAATGATCCTTGAAGTCGAATTTATCAAAGAGCGGCGCGGAGTTGCCCGCTTCCAGGGTGTTGCCAAAGTCGACGGCGAGATCGCCTGTGAAGCGTCAATGATGTGCGCCCGTCGTCGGGAGTCCTGAAAACGTGATTGATCAATCCGCCTTTATCCATCCCAGTGCCATTGTTGAAGAGGGCGCTATTCTTCATGCCGGTGTGCACGTCGGTCCGTTTTGTTTTATCGGCCCGCAGGTCGAAATCGGCGCCGGTACGGTGTTGAAATCGCATATCGTGATCAACGGCATTACCCGAATCGGTGAAGAAAACCAGATTTATCAGTTCGCCTCCATCGGCGAAGTGAACCAGGATCTGAAATATGCCGGTGAGCCCACTCGCGTGGAAATCGGCCATCGCAACCGTATCCGGGAAAGCGTGACGATTCACCGCGGCACCGCCCAAGGCGGGGAAGTGACCAGGATTGGCAATGACAATTTATTGATGATCAATACGCACATCGCCCATGACTGCGTCGTCGGCGATCGCTGTATTTTCGCTAATAACGCTACCCTCGGCGGCCATGTGACGGTCGACGATTATGCCATTATCGGCGGCCTGACCGCGGTGCATCAGTTCTGCTCCATCGGCGCCCATGTCATGGTCGGCGGCTGCTCGGGCGTAGCCCAGGACGTGCCGCCCTATGTTATTGCCCAGGGCAACCACGCCACGCCTTTCGGCATCAATATCGAAGGTCTCAAGCGCCGGGGATTCGACAAAGAAGCCCTGCATGCCATCCGTGCCGCCTATAAGCTCATCTATCGCAGCGGGAAGACCCTCGATGAGGTTAAACCCGAACTGGCGGCCATGGCGGAGCAGCACGCCGTGGTGAAAACCTTCACTGATTTCTTGGCCCGTTCGCAACGGGGTATTATCCGCTGATCATGCCGGCGTCTTCCGTGGTTATCGGTCTGGTGGCCGGCGAGACATCAGGGGATATCCTGGGCGCCGGCCTGATCCGCGCCCTCAGGCATCACCTGCCGCAAGCGCGGTTTGTCGGGGTTGCCGGTCCGCGCATGCTGGCCGAGGGCTGCGAAGCCTGGTATGAGATGGAAGAACTGGCGGTTATGGGCATCGTTGAGGTGGTCGGGCGCCTGCCGCGGCTGCTGAAAATCCGCCGCGACCTGACGCGCCGCTTCGGCGAGCTGCATCCCGACGTATTTGTCGGCATTGACGCGCCCGATTTCAATATCACCCTTGAAGGCCGGCTCAAGCAGCGCGGTATCCGCACTATCCACTACGTCAGTCCGTCGGTATGGGCCTGGCGCCAGAAGCGGGTCTATAAAATCGGCCGGGCGACCGACAACGTGCTGGCGTTCCTGCCGTTTGAAAAAGCTTTTTACGACCGCTTTAATGTTCCCTGCCAGTTTATCGGCCATACCCTGGCCGACACTATGCCGCTGGACCCGGATAAAGCCGCCGCGCGGCAGCACCTCGGCATCGATGGCGACGCCCGCTGCCTGGCCCTGCTGCCGGGTAGCCGCGGTGCGGAAGTCGAGATGCTCAGCGCGGATTTCCTCAATACCGCCGGGCTATTGAGCCAGCGGTTTCCCGGCCTTGAAATCGTGGTGCCGCTGGTGAATGCCCGCCGGCGGGAACAGTTTGAAAAAATCCGGGCGCAGGCGGCGCCCGATCTTAAACTACACCTGCTCGACGGCCAGGCGCGCGAGGCGATGATCGCCAGCGACGCGGCGCTGCTGGCCTCCGGCACCGCGGCCCTGGAATGCATGCTGGCCAAATGTCCGATGGTGGTGGGCTATCGCATGAAACCCTTTACTTTTTGGCTGGCGCGGCGCCTGGTGAAGACGCCCTATGTCTCGCTGCCCAATTTGCTGGCCGGCCGCGAACTGGTGAAAGAACTGCTGCAACAGGACTGCGTGCCGGATAAACTGGCGTCAGCACTGGCGCCGCTGTTAAACAACGACGCCCGCAGCGCGGCGCTGAAAGAAACTTTTCGCGACCTGCATCTACAAATCCGCTGTAATGCCGATGAGCAGGCCGCCCAGGCCGTATTGAAATTGATCGCCCAGCGGATCTAGTGGTTTAATCATGACGAACTTATTTATTTATCCCGTGGCGACCTGCATCGCCGGCGTTGATGAGGTCGGCCGCGGCCCCTTGGTGGGGGCGGTGGTGACCGCCGCGGTGATTCTGGACCCGGCCCGGCCCATCAGCGGGCTGGCTGATTCCAAAAAACTCAGTGCCAAACGCCGCGAGTCGCTCTATGACGAGATTACCGATAAAGCCCTGGCCTGGAGCCTGGGCCGCGCCGAAGCGGCAGAGATCGACCGGCTGAATATTTTTCACGCTACCCTGCTGGCGATGCAGCGCGCGGTGCTGGGCCTGAATATTACCCCGGACTTCGTGCTGATTGACGGCAATCGCTGCCCGCTGCTGGCCATGCCCTCGCTGGCGGTGGTCAAAGGGGACAGCCTGGTGGCGGAGATTAGCGCCGCGTCCATTGTGGCCAAGGTCTCCAGGGATCGTGAAATGGACGCATTGCATCTCGAATATCCGGACTACGGGTTTGCGCAGCATAAAGGCTACCCCACGGCATTTCATCTCGAAAAGCTGGCGCTCCTGGGCGCCACCGTGCATCATCGCCGAAGCTTCGCACCGGTAAAGCGGGTGTTGGGTTTATTATGATTGGCCCAGTCAGCCCTTGGTTTTCTGGTCCCTGCCACGATAATCAACTTTTGGTATCAGGATAATGGCCGAACCACGATTTATTCATCTGCGTGTCCACAGCGACTACTCCATGATCGATGGGCTGGCCAAAATCGGCCCATTGGTGAAAAAAAACGCGGCGCTTAGCCTGCCGGCGCTGGCGATTACCGATTTTATGAACCTGTGCGGGCTGGTGAAATTCTACGGCAGCGCGCATGGCGCCGGGATTAAACCCATTGTCGGCGCGGATGTTCTGGTGCAAAGCGAGACGTTGGGCGAGGAGCTGGCGGAGCTGACCATCCTGGCGGCCGATAATGTGGGCTACCAGCATCTGACGTTGCTGATATCCGAAGCCTATCAGCGCGGCTACGGCGCCGCCGGCCCGGTTATCGATCGCGACTGGCTGATTAATCATAATGAAGGGCTGCTGCTGCTTTCCGGCGGCCGCAAGGGCGATGTCGGCAAATTCCTGATCCGCGGCAATATGCCGCAGGTGGAGCAGTGCCTGGAATTTTACGAGCGCTACTTCCCCGACCGCTACTATCTGGAATTGACGCGAACCGGCCGGCCGGACGAGGAAAATTATCTCCATGCCGCCGTGGCCATCGCCATGGCGCGCGGTTTGCCGGTAGTGGCCACCAACGACGTCCGTTTTATCAGCGAAGAGGATTTTGACGCCCATGAGATCCGCGTCGCGATCCATGACGGCTTCACCCTCGACGATCCCAAACGCCCGCGCAATTACAGCCCGCAGCAGTTTATGCGCAGCGAAGAGCAAATGTGCGAACTGTTTGCCGACCTGCCGGAAGCGCTGCAAAACAGCGTTGAAATCGCCAAGCGCTGCAATGTCACCATCCGCCTGGGCGAATACTTCCTGCCGCAGTTCCCCACCGGCGATATGTCCACCGAGGACTTTCTGGTGGCCCGTTCCCATGAGGGGCTGGAAGAGCGGCTGGCGTTCCTGTTCCCGGACGAACAGGAACGCATCGCCAAGCGGCCGCCCTATGATGAACGCCTGGAAATCGAGCTGAAGGTGATTAACCAGATGGGGTTTCCGGGCTACTTCCTGATCGTGATGGAGTTTATCCAGTGGTCGAAAGACAATGGGGTGCCGGTAGGCCCGGGACGCGGGTCGGGTGCGGGTTCGCTGGTGGCCTACGCCCTGAAAATCACCGACCTCGACCCGCTGGTATTCGATCTGCTGTTTGAACGTTTCCTTAATCCGGAACGCGTCTCGATGCCCGACTTCGACGTGGATTTCTGCATGGAAAAACGCGATCTGGTCATCGATCACGTGGCCGAGACCTATGGCCGCGAAGCGGTTTCGCAGATCATCACCTTCGGCACCATGGCGGCCAAAGCGGTTATCCGCGACGTCGGCCGGGTGCTGGGGCATCCGTACGGGTTTGTCGACCGCATCTCCAAGCTGGTGCCCCCCGACCCGGGCATGACCCTGGAAAAAGCCTTTATCGCCGAACCGCAGCTGCAGGCCATCTACGATGCCGATGAAGAGGTCAAGGCGCTGATCGATATGGCGCGCAAGCTCGAAGGCGTCACCCGCAACGCGGGCAAACATGCCGGCGGCGTGGTTATCGCACCCACCAAAATCACCGACTTCGCGCCGCTGTATTGCGACGCCGAAGGCAACCACCCGGTAACCCAGTTCGATAAAAACGATGTGGAGTATACCGGGCTGGTGAAGTTTGACTTCCTGGGCCTGCGCACCCTGACCATCATTAACTGGGCGCTGGAGATGATCAACGCCCGCCGCGGCAAGCAGGGCCTGCCGCCGGTGGACATCGCCGCCATCCCGCTGGAAGATAAAAAAAGCTTCGATATGCTCCAGCGCTCGGAAACCACCGCGGTGTTCCAGCTGGAATCCCGCGGCATGAAGGACTTGATCAAGCGCCTGCAGCCCGACTGCTTCGAAGATATGATCGCCCTGGTGGCGCTGTTTCGTCCCGGCCCGCTGCAATCGGGCATGGTGGATAACTTTATCGACCGTAAGCACGGGCGCGAGGCTATCTCATTCCCGGATATCGAATGGCAGCATGAGTCCCTGCGCCCGGTGCTGGAACCGACCTACGGCATTATCCTGTATCAGGAACAGGTGATGCAGATCGCCCAGGTACTGGCGGGTTATACGCTGGGGGGCGCGGATATGCTGCGCCGCGCCATGGGTAAAAAGAAACTCGAAGAGATGGTCAAGCAGCGATCCATTTTCAAGGAAGGGGCGGAAAACAATGGCATCGACGGCGAGCTGTCGATGAAAATCTTTGACCTGGTGGAGAAATTCGCCGGTTACGGATTCAACAAGTCCCACTCCGCCGCTTATGCCCTGGTGTCCTACCAGACGCTGTGGCTCAAGGCGCATTACCCGGCGGAGTTCATGGCGGCGGTGATGACCGCCGATATGGATAATACCGAGAAAGTGGTCGGCCTGGTGGATGAATGCTGGCGCATGGGCCTGAAAGTGTTGCCGCCGGATATCAACAGCGGGCAGTATCATTTTCATGTTAATGACGAAGGGGAAATCGTCTACGGTATCGGCGCCATCAAAGGCGTGGGCGAGGGACCCATCGAGGCGATTATCGACGCCCGCAACCAGGACGGCCATTTTAAAGAACTGTTCGATCTCTGCGCCCGCACCGATATTAAAAAGCTTAACCGCCGCATGCTGGAAAAACTGATCATGTCCGGCGCGTTCGATCGGCTCGGGCCGCATCGCGCGGCGCTGATGAACTCCCTGAGCGATGCGCTAAAGGCGGCGGATCAGCACGCCAAGGCGGAAGCCATCGGCCAGGGGGATATGTTCGGCGTGCTGGCCGACGCGCCGGAGGCGGTGGAAGCATCCTACAGCACCGTGCCGCCCTGGCCGGAGCACGTGGTGCTGGACGGCGAGCGCGAAACCCTCGGGCTGTATCTCACCGGCCACCCCATTACCCGCTATTTGCGCGAAATTGAACGCTATGCCGGCGGCGTCCGTTTAAAGGATATGCACCCCACCGATCGCGGCAAGATGATTACCGCCGTCGGTTTGGTGCTTTCCGCCCGCATCATGGTGACCAAACGGGGTAATCGCATCGGGGTTTTGACCCTCGACGATCGTTCCGGACGCCTGGACGTGATGTTGTTCACGGACGCGTTGGAAAAATACCAGCATTTGCTGGAAAAAGACCGTATCCTGATCGCTTTGGGACAGGTCAGCTTTGATGACTTCAACGGGGGCCTTAAAATGACCGCCCGTGAACTGATGGATATCAGCGAAGCACGTGAAAAATATGCCCGCGGTCTTGCTATCTCGCTGACGGACAGGCAAATTGATGACCAGCTTTTAAACCGTCTCCGCCAATCGTTGGAACCGCATCGATCCGGGACGATTCCAGTGCATCTTTATTACCAACGCGAAGATGCTCGCGCCAGGTTGCGATTCGGCGCGACGTGGCGTGTTACGCCTACCGACCGGTTGCTTAATGATTTGCGTACTTTGGTAGGCAACGAACAGGTGGAACTGGAATTTGACTAATATAGGAATACTATGAGTCTGAATTTTCTTGATTTTGAACAGCCGATTGCAGAGCTGGAAGCGAAAATTGACTCGCTGACCGCAGTCAGCCGTCAAGACGAAAAATTAGATATTAATCTGGATGAAGAGGTGCAGCGGCTGCGCGAAAAAAGCGTAGAGCTGACCCGTAAGATTTTCTCCGATTTAGGCGCCTGGCAGATTGCCCAGTTGGCCCGTCATCCCCGCCGGCCCTATACGCTGGATTATATCCAGCATATTTTCACCGACTTTGATGAACAGGCCGGCGATCGCGCCTATGCCGACGATAAGGCGATTGTCGGCGGCACGGCGCGGCTGGACGGCCGGCCGGTGATGATTATCGGCCATCAGAAAGGCCGGGAAACCAAGGAAAAGATTCGCCGTAACTTCGGTATGCCGGCGCCGGAAGGCTACCGCAAAGCCCTGCGCCTGATGGAAATGGCCGACCGGTTCAACCTGCCGCTGCTGACCTTTATCGATACGCCGGGAGCCTATCCCGGCGTGGGCGCCGAAGAGCGCGGCCAGTCGGAAGCCATCGCCCATAACCTGCGCGAAATGCCCGGCCTGCGTATCCCGGTGATATGCACCGTTATCGGTGAAGGCGGTTCGGGCGGCGCCCTGGCCATTGGCGTGGGCGATAAGGTCAATATGATGCAATACAGCACCTATTCGGTTATTTCCCCCGAAGGCTGTGCGTCCATCCTGTGGAAAAGCGCCGATAAAGCGCCGATTGCCGCGGAAGCCATGGGCATCATCGCACCGCGCTTAAAAGAGCTGGAGCTGATCGACAGCATTATCCCCGAACCTTTGGGGGGAGCCCATCGCGATGTCACGGCGGTGGCGGCGTCGTTAAAAGCGCAATTGCTGTCGGATCTCGGCGATCTGGATAAATTCAGTGAAGAAGAGCTGCTCAACCGCCGCTATCAGCGGCTGATGAATTACGGCTACTGCTGATCCCGCGGTTCTCTTCCAGTCTTAACCACACCCCGCCGGCGTTGCGTCGGCGGGGTGTTTTTTTATGGGCCCGCCCCGGCCCGATGAGTTTGCCCGCTATGGGGCACATGCAATTGCGCAATGTCATCTATGCTTAATTGTTACGGATTTTACTGTCACGGTTTTCCAGGCGGAACAGCCCAAGGATAAAAGGACCGGCTGAATGAACATTATTGCAATTTTGACTCCTGAACGGGTTTTTTACAAAAATGAACCGATCCGGGAGCTGGATGAGGCGCTGAAAGCGCAAGGCTTTCAATTAGTCTATCCCACCAGCAGCGGCGATTTGCTCAAACTGATTGAACAAAACCCCCGCATTTGCGGCGTGATTTTCGATTGGGATCAATACAGTATGGATCTGTGTATCGATATCAACGAACTGAACGAATACCTGCCGCTGTACGCGTTTATCAATACCCACTCATCGCTGGATGTCAGCCTGAATGAAATGCGCATGGTGCTGTACTTTTTCGAGTATGGCCTGGGCGTGGCCGAGGATATCAGTATTCGTATCCGGCAATATACCGACGAATACATCGATAATATTATCCCGCCCTTTACCAAAGCGTTATTCAATTATGTGAAAGAAGGCAAATACACTTTTTGCACTCCGGGCCACATGGCCGGCACCGCCTACCAGAAAAGCCCGGTGGGCAGCCTGTTTTACGATTTTTTCGGCGCCAATACCCTGAAGGCGGACGTCTCGATCTCGGTGACCGAACTGGGATCGCTGCTCGATCATTCCGGTCCGCACCTGGAGGCGGAAGAGTTTATCGCCCGCATCTTCGGCGCGGAGCAAAGTTATATGGTGACCAACGGCACGTCCACCGCCAATAAAATGGTGGGGATGTATGCCGCTCCGTCCGGCAGCACGGTGCTTATCGATCGCAACTGCCACAAATCGCTGACCCATTTATTGATGATGAGCGATATCGTGCCCATTTATCTGTGCCCGATACGCAATGCCTACGGCATTTTGGGCGGCATACCCAAGCGTGAGTTCACCCGCGAAAGCATCGCGTTAAAGGTGGCGCAAACCCCGCGCGCCACCTGGCCGGTGCATGCGGTTATCACCAACTCCACCTATGACGGCTTGCTGTACAACACGCAATACATCAAAGAAACGCTGGATGTGCCTTCCATTCACTTTGACTCCGCCTGGGTGCCTTATACCAATTTCCATCCGATTTACCGGGGTAAAAGCGGCATGAGCGGCGAGCGCATTCCGGGGAAGGTCATCTTTGAAACCCAGTCCACCCATAAGCTGCTGGCGGCATTTTCCCAGGCTTCGTTGATCCATATTAAAGGCGATTATGACGAACGCACCTTTAATGAAGCCTATATGATGCACACCACCACCTCGCCGAATTACGGCATCGTGGCGTCAATCGAAACCGCGGCGGCGATGGTGCGTGGCAAACCCGGCCGCCGGCTGATTTTGCGCTCCATCGAACGGGCGCTGCATTTTCGTAAAGAGGTGCAGCGCCTGCGCCAGGAATCCGAAGGCTGGTTTTTTGATATCTGGCAGCCTGAAATTATCGAAGAGGCGGTCTGCTGGCCCATTGAGCCGGGGGCGCCGTGGCATGGGTTTAACAATGCCGATGCCGATCATATGTATCTCGACCCGATCAAAGTCACCATCCTTACGCCGGGCATGGATGAGTTCGGCACCATGGCGGACGAAGGCATCCCGGCGGCGCTGGTGGCCAAGTTCCTCGATGAACGGGGCGTGGTGGTGGAAAAGACCGGCCCCTACAACCTGCTGTTCCTGTTTAGCATCGGTATCGACAAGACCAAGGCCATGAGCCTGCTGCGCGGGCTGACCGAATTCAAACGTTCCTATGACCTGAATTTGCGCGTCCGGAATATGCTGCCGGATTTGTATGCGGCAGACCCCGACTTTTACCGCAATATGCGTATCCAGGATCTGGCCCAGGGTATTCATCGCCTGATTCGGCAACACCGCTTGCCGCATCTGATGCTTAGCGCCTTCGACGTGCTGCCGGAAATGAAAATGACCCCCCATGCCGCATTCCAGCAGCAGGTGCGCGGTAATGTGGAAACGGTGGAACTGCCGGAGATGATCGGCCGCATCTCCGCCAATATGCTATTGCCTTATCCCCCCGGCGTGCCGGTGGTGATGCCGGGCGAGATGATTACCGAGCAGAGCCGATCGGTGCTGGATTTCCTGATCATGCTTTGCACCATCGGCATTCATTATCCTGGATTTGAAACCGACATCCACGGCGCCCAGCTGACCGAGGACGGACGCTACCTGGTGCGGGTCTTGAAAACCGATACCGCCGCCGGTAATTAATCGTCCGCCGCGCGCCGTCGACTCCGGCCGGGAAGCCGCATGTTACTCCGGCCGGACATGACCAAACGCCTCGCGGGCGGCGGCGATCTCATAAAGGTAAAAATTGAATTTATGCACCATATCTTCAAAGCTCTCTTCCGGACATAACGTGAGCTTAGCCAGGATAATCCCCTCCGCCGCGCAGTAGTTTATTTCGCTGCGGCAATTAAGGGACAGCAGTTCCAGCAGGTCCATTTGGTCGGTAGGCACCGGAAAACAGGGGCAGAGCAGGGTGATTTTATCGCCCGCTTCCCCTAAAAATACCAGGGTGTTGGTATCCATGCGCACGACATTATCTTCATCGGGCATAATCGCGAACCGGTCGTATAACACTTGCAAAAATCTCTCCATGGGTCACCTATACGTAGTCCGACAGCCCTTTCGCCGCCGTTGCCACGGCCTTATCGCCGATGCGGTCATGCAATGTCAGCCCGCCGATCAGCGTTTGCGCGAGTTTATTATTCTTCAAACTTTTATTACCCGGGACGCCGGTATTGTATTGCTGAATAGCTAAATTGCCGCTATTGAGCATTACCGCCTGCATCAGCGCCTGCCCCTGTTTATCCAGGAGGCCGATATCGCCGGTCCGCCCCTGTAAGAAATGCGCCGCCGCCTCGCGTTTGATTTCAGCATCCATCATCCCGGTGCGATCTTTGCCGCTCTTGCAATTCCAGCAGGGGACGATGCCGATCTCATGGGATAACAGCGCCACGCGCATGGCGGCTTTGTAGGGTTCACCGCCGTCGGCGTGATGGGATTTGTTCGTCCATATGGCCTTCAGCTGCGTAGCCAGGGCTTCCACGCGGGCGGCGTTTGCCGGACGGGCGGCCAGATATTTCCCCACCCATCCCCCCGGCGGCGCGGCGGGGGAGAGATCCGGGCCCAGCAATTTGATCAACGCCGGCAGATTAAATTTATCCGCCTGCTGATGTCCCAGCTTTAACAAACCCAGGGCAAGTTCATTTACCCCGAAATTAAAGGCGGCGATATCGGCGCGCACCGTTACCGGCACCAGCTTCCCCTGGTGGTTGCGGATGTCAAGCACCACCGGGCCGGCATTGAGCGTGTTCCAGGCCGACATTTGATCGTCCAACTGGGATTTTTCGGTATGGACGCCCAGATTAACCGGCGTGAGCAAACTGGCGGAGGTCAAATGCAGCGCCACGGTATGACCGGCCAGCCCCTGCGCCATTTTTTCAGGGTGCAAGAGTAATGCCGCGCTCAGCACTTCTTTAGCCCGGTTTAACGCCCCCTGGGTACGTTCCTGGCTGTTGGCCTCCAGATCGTAGGGGCTAAGCACCCCATGGCGAATGCCCGCAAACAAGGTGCGCCGCAGGCCGCCGTCCGCGACGGTATAGCGTGACATCCAGAGGTTGACCGCATGCCGGGTTTCCGTGCTGGACTTGCTGCTGATTCCCCGATCGCGGTAGCTGGTGGCGAAGATATCGTTATCGCTTAATTTTAACTGGCCGGCGGGCACTAACTCGCTGGTGAAATTCTTGCCGGCATGCGTAAAGGATGCCTGAACGGTTTTCCATTCGGCATTATTCAAAATGGCTTTGCTGTAACTGGCTAGGGTATTTTTTGCTTCGCGTTTGGCCGCCTTTCTATCGCAGCCGTATTGTTCTTGCAGGCAATATCCCAACGTGTCCGTTATCTCTTTTTTTAGCGCCAGCATGGCCATGATATCGTGGTCTGTGGTTGGGGCGGCATCATCATTGCAGGCCGGTTCATTATCCAGCAGGGACTGAAATCTTCTGGCCTCACGCAATCGTCCTATATTCCCCAATGCCTTGATGCCGACGGTCAAATCCATTTTTCGCAATGCCAATATGTGATTGCGGGAAGACGGGGCCGAATGGTGATGAGCCCGGATTTTCACGGGCGCAGCGTTGCGGGGCAAGCGTAATTGCGCCAGTACCCCGCCGACAATTGCCGACTGATGATAGACCGCGGCCGGCGCTGCCGTATGGGGAGCCAACAAAGTCAACGGGTGAAATAGCGAGCTTAGTTTAATTGCCATCTGGTCAGTTTCCTCCCGGAGTGTTATTCCTTGCGACCCCAATGAATTGCGCCGGATATAAATTAAGCCGATGCTAAAACATCGTTTTTTTAAATTCCAGACAATACGCGGGCCATGAGCGTTTTATGCATCTTTCCGGCGCCGGGGGGTGGATTCAGTAATGGGCGTCCATGCCGGCTCAATTCCGGTTGACGCGCAGGGCCGGTAATGAGTACCGTGCAAGGATGAATTAAGAAGGGAAATATCGATGCTTAAGCTAAAACAGATTCATCATATTGCGATTATCGCCACGGATTACCAGCGGAGTAAGCAATTTTACTGCGGCGTGCTGGGGTTTACCCTGCTGGGGGAAGTGTTTCGCGCCGAGCGCGATTCCTGGAAAGGGGATTTGGCCTTGAATGGCGCTTATGTTATTGAGTTATTTACTTTTCCCGACGCCCCGGCCCGCGTCAGCCGTCCGGAGGCTTGCGGATTGCGTCATCTGGCCTTTTGCGTTGACGATGTCGCTTTGGCCATCAGCGCATTGGCAAACGACGGCGTGGCCTGCGAGGCGATCCGTCTCGACCCCATCACCGGTAAACGCTTTACCTTTTTTGCCGATCCCGACGGCCTGCCGCTGGAACTGTATGAAGCATAACGATGGCGCGCATTCCCGGGACCCGGACCGTTCACCGCCGCGGGAACCGGATATGGCCCCCCCAGTCGTCCATGGCGGCGCTATCGCCGATAGGGTTTGCCATGAGGTGGCATTACGTCTGGCGCGGCGTAGAAGGGTGCTGGTGGCCTTTAGCGGCGGGCTGGATTCAACGGTGCTGCTTGATGCCCTGGTTAGCCTGCGCAGCCGCCAAATCCCGGATCTGACGTTGCGCGCGATTTATATTCATCACGGCCTGAGCGTCCACGCCGACGAATGGGACGCCCATTGCCGCTCGCAATGCCGGATGCGCCGGGTGGACTACCTCGGGGTAAAGGTACGGCCGGACCCCGCAGGCGGCGGTATCGAAGCCGCGGCGCGCGCGGCGCGTTATCAGGCCCTGCAGCAGGCTCTGCTGCCGGAGGAGACCTTGCTTACCGCCCAGCATCTCGACGATCAAAGCGAAACCCTGTTGCTGGCGTTAAAGCGGGGCAGCGGTCCGGCGGGGTTATCCGCCATGGCCGTTTCGTCGCCCTTTGGCCGATACGAATTGCTGCGTCCCATGCTGGCGCTGAGCCGCGGTCAATTGTCGGCGTATGCGCAAAGCCGGGGGTTGCGCTGGATCGAGGATGAGAGCAATCAGGACGATCGGTTCGATCGCAACTTTCTGCGTTTGCGCATTCTGCCCGTGCTTAACCGGCGCTGGCCTCATTTTAGCCAGGCGGCGGCGCGCAGCGCGCAGCTGTGCGCCGAGCAGGAAGCGCTATTGGATGAATTGCTCGGCGAAAGCCTGGCGCAGCTAATCATGCCGGATAACTCCTTGAACCTGCCGCCGATGATGGAAATGGGCGCGGCGCGGCGCGGCGCGCTGTTACGCCGCTGGCTGGCCGCGGCGGGGGTGCTGATGCCGTCCAGGGATGGGCTTGAGCGAATCTGGCAGGAAGCGGCGCTGAGCCGGCGGGACGCCGACCCGCAAATGCAATTGGGCGACCGGCAGATAAGACGGTTCCAGCAGCGGCTGTTTATCCTGCCGCGGCGATTGCCGTCGTTAAAAGGAGTGGTGATTCCATGGCCTGATTGCGGAAAACCGCTGGCATTGCCCGACGGCCTGGGGGCGCTGTGCGTGGCCCACGGCGGCCAGGAGGTGCGCGCGCCCACGACCGCCGAGCGGGTTAGCGTGCGGTTTAGCGCCGGCGGGGTGCAGCATATCGTCGGGCGCCAGCGCGGACGGGCGATGAAAAAAATATGGCAGGAACTGGGTATTGCGCCGTGGCAACGGGAGCGCACGCCGTTGCTTTACTACGATGAGCGGTTGATTATGGCGCCAGGGCTTTTTGTCGCGCGGGAGGGGCAGGTCAGGGAAGGGGAGGCGGCCTGGTCTATCTTATGGGTGCCGCAACGGGAGGGGGCCGCAGAAGATGCCGCAGGCCGGTGATGACGGGCAGTGACGTTACTGCCCGCCAGAAAAACGAAAGGTTGCGGTGATTATGAGCTTGCCGCCATTCGTCTTCGCATTGGCTGACGGCTATTCACGTATCACTATTCGCTAACGACGACGGTACCAAGTTCAGGATGGGCGAAACTGGCAATATGGTCCAGCCGCAATTCGTGTCCGTTGCCTGACTCGTCGATAACCAGATACTCCACATGCTTCCTTGAGATCATATCGCGCGCCACGCCGGTGACGGTGTCTCCATTCTTAAGCGTCAATGTGAGTACCCAATGGCGCTGACAGGCGAGCTCAAGATTATCGTAATCATCGCAATTAATGGGTTGATATTCTTCATTTGTTAACATAATTGCTCACCTACACGTTACGGCGGTAATACCGCCTGTTCCCTGAGGGAGGGCAAAAGCGCTCTTTGGCCGCCGCTTGCCCCGCCAACATCGTTCAACAGTATTTCCTCAACAGACTATAGCACAGAGCACCCTTTTCTCAGGAATTAATGGTCCAGGTATTAATAGCAACTTACCACATGCATTTTGTCACTTTCCTGGCTGCCGACCGGGATTGTCGGGTACACTGCGTGCCAAAACATACCGCATGGATAAATCATGGCGTTGAAAGCAACTGTGCATAAAGCGGCGGTCAATATCGCCGATATGGATCGGAATTATTTTTCCGATGTCAATCTGGTACTGGCGCAGCATCCGTCCGAAACCCCGCAGCGTATGATGCTGCGGCTACTGGCCTGGATTCGCCACGCCGACGACCGGCTGGAGTTTACCCGCGGAATCAGCGCGGAAGATGAGCCGGCCCTGTGGTTGCGCAACGACCACGGCGAGCCGGAATTATGGATTGAACTCGGCTTGCCTGACGAAAAAAGGCTGCGCAAAGCCTGCCATTTGGCGAGCCAGGTGGTGCTATATGCCTATAACGAACGCGCGGCGCGGGTGTGGTGGCAGCAGGCCGAACCCAATCTATCCCAGCATGATAATCTCACCGTGCTGTTCGTCGACGATGCGCAGATGGCGCAGCTCGCCGCCCTGGCCCGGCGCAATATGTCTTTGCAGGCCACATTGCAGGACGGATTAATCTGGTTTTCCGACCAGCAAACTAATTTGGAATTTAAATTGCAAGAATGGAAAAAAATCGAGCAATAAATATTATCAAAAGCTGCCTGGCATCGGCAGCGCCTGGCGGCTGCGGGTAAAACCGCGGTTTTTATCAAAGACAATATTTTCCCTGGCCATTGCTATTTTTCACTACATAATCCTCTCCGTGATTTTCAAATTACCATTTTTCTAGTGTATAACTCTTTATAATAAAATAATGATTTACTTAATATTTGTTGACGGAAGAAATGTCTATGGATATGTTTTATTGATGATGTAAATATATACTAATGCGTTCGAAATTTTATGAAAAAAATAATTATTAATATTGGCTTGTCGCCCTCAATTTTTGTCTGAAAAGGAATGAAACCCATGCAAGTAGAAGAAAAAACATCGCCATTAATATATAATCTCATTAATGAAAAAAAATTAAATAATTCTACGTTGATAAATTGTGTGAGTAATATAAGAAATTTGCCTGAGACGTCTGACGATAATCATAACGTCCACAGGCTCAGCCCTGAAAATAATATAATTGATATTGACGGGTCCGATGAGGAAACACAGAGTGATCAATATTATATTTCTGATGACTCTAGAGCATCGACTAATAAAAAGGGGTGGGGATGGTGCTCTAAATTAGCCGCATTACTGGGATGTATAATCGGTGCCGGAACGCTGCGCTATTATGTCCGTTTTGGCCAACGCCTTCCTGGAGAAGCGGAATGGATTGCGGCTTTACCGCTGCGGGAGCAACAGGATGCCAGGGAATTAATTACCACAATCAATCAAAGCAATGCCTCTGTAGCGACCGAGTATGATCGCCGTAATGTTAGCCTTACCGAGGCTGCACTCAGATTATTTTCGACTTGGCGATTAACGCCGCAGGTATTATCAGGCGTTTTTCCTTATCCAGAATGTGCAAAAACAGAATTACAACGTCGATACTGGCATGATTTATTACAAAACAAATATGATCTTGTCCATCACCATGCCGTTTACGAAGGTTGGATGGAAGTTAATAACAGTTCTCCACCTGCTATGGATTCACCTGTGCCGCCAATTACCAATACCGATCGGGCACCATCCGATGAATCTGATGCCGAAAGAAACGATTGGCTGCATACGGTGGGTACCTCCCGGGAGATCCCAAAGCTCGACCATAAATTCAGCGTCAATTTTATCGATAAAATAATACAGGAACGTCTGGGTAGGATTTTTTCTATTACCCCGACGGTTAAGGAATTGGAGCGATGCATAGCAGTAAAATTAAATTATGAAATTGCATTTAATAACGGAGCAGAGTCTTTTACAGAAACAAAATATGGCAATTTCAGTCTGCGCGATATTTTACTTAGAAGTTATATGGAAAAAAACAATAACCCTTATGAAGGGAGGGCTAGTGAACGGACTTTGAATGAAATAAAATTTCTTAATCCGCAAGGGAAATCCCGGTTATCCTATCTTGAATTTATAGCAAATAACGAAATTATTACGCTTAAAGACGAATTAGAACATGCGTTAAACTATTTTAGCAACAACCAAGATATTGAAGATGCTTATATAAAAATGGCCAAAAACCGGCTGTTAATCGCCTTATTCCCCATTTTTGCTCATGAGGAAAACGAAGGCGTATCGCAGATAGTCAGACGATGGATCGATGGCGCTATTAACGAGAAATTAGTCGGCCTTGATACGCCCGATGGGGAAATAATCATACCAGATATCATCGCGCTGGTTGAACCGGTAGGGGGTCTATTGATTTCGCTGGTTACCGGGGCCGTTTATGCCTGGACGCCGGACGACGCAACCAGCAATTTGAAAAATTTTTTACACCAACATCTGTCGATCGAGCAACAAAAACAACTCGACGCCAGCGTTCTGGCTACCTCCGTTATACTGCGGGAATGTGTTTTTTCCCCCGCTATCAACTTTAAGATTTCTGATAACCTCTGGCAAACGTTAAAAAATCTAAATATTCAAAAATTACATAAACATATTAAAAATTATACGATAACCGAGCCTTCCGGCGATATGAAGGACCCGCATCATTTTGCGCAAGAGGCACTGATAACCGCCACTGTCGCGGTCTCGTTATTGGTATTTTTTGCTTCCGGCGGTTCGGCTGCGGGTTGCTCGGCTATCATGCTGACAAATGTGCTTGCCGGCGGGTTGAGCAGCGCGCTCTATGCTGATACCGCATTGCATGCCACTAACAAAAATGCGCGCAAGCAAGCATGGGACGCAGCTTTATTAGGCGTTATCATGACAGGCTTGGGAGCAGCAGCCGATATCTATAATATCGCCAAGTCGCTAAATTATAATGACTATAAAACGATGTTTACTACTGCAACGGCTATCAAGAATATTATAATAGCCAATGATGTCGGCAAACCGTTGGCATTAACCGCAGCGCAGTTCATCAAGGCTGATACCCGTCAGCGCATGGTTTTACTGATTGAAAGCTTGTTGCGCAATGCCCAATCTCATACGAATATACTTGGTGATAATAACATTGCCGCCATGCTGAAAATAATGAAAATTGCTAAGCATTTAAATGCTAAATATTATGGGTTAATTAATGAACCTATTAACGTTAATTCTTTATTCAAGGCAGTGAGGACAATTGACGATCGCCATTCTTTATCCATGATATCCGCTGGCTATAATGTTGCTATTACAGACAGCAAAAAAGAAAGAATTAAATTATTATTGCTTAGTTTGGGAGAAGGAAAATTCGCCGGCTTTGATTTGCATGATATCACTAAACCAGCGGCGCAAGGTCCACAATGGCAACAGATTGAAAAAAATGATTTTATATTTTCTGGTAAAAAACTGACGCTACGCAACGGCGAGACGGCAATAGTTATTATTGAGGATGACCGAACCGCGTTAGTTCAACAAAGCAGACATGATATCGCTGCTTTACCGGAAAAACTTGTCACAAAATTTCGTCGGTATTGTAATGGTTTTCAATTTGATCATAATACCCATGAAATATTAGGGCTAATGTTTTCTTTTGCGAAAAAACATGATTTTGAAGAAATAAAATATCGGGTGTTATTTATCTGGAGCGATCGCTTTGACAATATCGAGCAGCGTCACTACTTATTGGCTGCTAAAAGAAAAGGTATCTCCTTTGTTCTTGATTCGGTGCCTGAGAATATTAACTATCTAAATTTGCCAGATATGCTTGATGCGAATATACTACCAGAAATTGACTGGACTGCGGGTTTTGAACAATCCGGTACGAGCGCATTAATTACCTATAAAGATTTTGAGGAAGAAGCGGCAGCCACTAACTACCATCGGGTTACCGATCTACAAAATGCAGATGAGCAAATATTATTTTCTCCAGATGAAATTAGCCAATGGCAAGCGCCTGAATTAATGTCCGATGTTATTTATTCCCAACTTGCGCTAAATTATATTGAAACTCGCAAGCAAGTTTTTCTTTTAAAAACCGTACGTGCCGCAATTCTTGACGATCATTCATCGATTTCGAGTTATGAGTTTATATTGAAAATATTAACTAAGACCGGTACCCTTACGCAGAATCAAACTGATTTGTTAATGTCAAAATTTATGGAGGAGCCCCTATCACTACCATCGTTTTTTTCACTAAACCCTAAACCGATATCGTCCCTTAATGATTTTCTTCGAGTCAGCCCGGGGAAAATAGTTTATTTAAAATGTCGGGAAAATCCCGCGATATCCCATATTGTCATTAGCATAGGTAACGGCAGGTTTGCTGGGATGGGCCATGGAATTGTTAATGGTGCATTAGGGAATGAAAAACGAATTGTCATGGCGGAACAATTAGGAAAAATCAGCGATGGAATTTTTTATTCATATGAAACAGAACTGACGTATACTGCTAATATCGCTCATCCATTTGGCGTGGAAACCGAGGAAAAAACGTTGTATGAGATCGCTATCGATACCGATGAGCACGCGATCGACTATCAAAGCCCTGCCCGTTTTGTTATGGAACTGCTGGTCAACGCAAATAAAATAGTTCCTCAGCAAGCTTATGCGTTGGAAAGATTGATAATCTTAACATTCGGTAATCTCGACGGCAACAGGATTTCATTGACCAAATTAGGCAAGTTGCTAGCAAATAGTAGGTATATCAGCTCTACCAGCGAACTTGAATCAATAGCTGAAGGAAATTTAGTGATATTTTATGGCGAAAATAAAGATTTTCATATTTTGCTTAGCTTGGGAAATAAACGGTTTGCAGGAGTGAATAATCATTTTCTGAACAAAGAAATTCCTCCCAACCAGCTTATTATAACATCGAGACAAGTCGGTGAAATTGTCGATGGTAAGATGCTTAACAACAATATTTTTTCGTCGATAATAACGGGTGATGTCAATGTGGAGAAAACCAGAATTTCAGCATTGTTGGGACCAGATAGCCGTTTAAGCTATGTTGAGCTTGGCCCAAGCCGTTTTTCATTAGAAATAAAAGCGCACGGGGCCGCGGCCAGCATTAATCATTACGACGCGATTGAATTATCGGATATTATTGATGGTTTCAATTTATATTTGCATCCTGGCAAGACTATTGAGCATATTGATCTTATTTCATGTTATGGGGGGTTTGGCGGCAGGCGTTCATCAGCGCAGATTATTGCGGACCGTTTAGGCGCTACGGTTGAGGGTTACAAAGGTATAGTCATGGATAATAAATCCATGAGACGCGGTAAAGGGATTGAGTTTAAGCCCCATAGCAATTATGGCTGGCAAAGAAGAAAAGAAAATGAAAGATGGCATATGCGCATACATGAATTTACCGAAATTTTCCTTGGTTTATGGGAAAAATCATTCCAAACACATCGCGGCAGAGCAATTTCGGATGAACAGCCTTTTAGCCTAATCATCATAGATATCATGCATTTACTTAAAAATAATATAAAACAAGGCACATTTATACTACGCTACCCTGGCCTGGTCTCGGTGGATACGTTGTCTCAAGCGATTTTAATCCTTGAAAACGATAAAGCCGCTGAAAATGTCATTACAGCCTTATTAAGTATTATTTATGATAATGAACAGATTACTGGCATTATCGATGCTTATATGCTGCTAAAGAAACAAAAAGAGCATTCATTAGGAATGACGGTATTAAATAGTTATGAAATGTGTAAATCTTTTTCATTGGGAAAATTTATGCATCCCCTTGAACGCTATAAAAAACTGACTCCCATAATTTCTTATTCTGATATTAATCCAGGTAGTAATATATATATCTGTTATGACGGCGGGCGGAAAAACTTATTCCGTGAGTCTATATTGCGCATAAATGATAAATGTAACCATCATGAGCAATGGCCGATGGCTTTGGCGAATTTCATTAGTGGTTATAATCAATATCTGCCGATAGCGGCTGGTGTTATTGATGGGGAAGCGCTATCGGCAACAAAGAGCGCCATAGGTAATTTTTTTTATCTCAATCCACTTTTTGAAGCTGATTTCAGCATACAGATTACTCTCAGCGTGCATAATTCTTTAAGGCAGAATAATCCGTTATCAAAATATAAATTCCACAATGAAGCACAGACGAAATTAAGAAATGTCGATGCGCGCGATAGGCTTGATTTTCATGCTTTTGTGCTGCATGGTGATAAATTGGCCGTGAATGTTTCAAACATATTCGATTCTGGCAGCAATATTCATTCCAATCATGATGATTTCATTCGCCCGCGAAAACCCTTGGCCCAATATATACCAAGGATGCTGGTAACCATCATGGAAGAGGGAGAAAGAATAATATTATTGCAGCGTAACATCCCTGATTCTATCAAAGCCAACAATAGCGCAATGGCTTTTTTTATTGCTGGCGAAATCAACAGTTATACGTCCTTAATCAAGGTGGGGAATAAACAGGGCGATAGCATTACCCCCATCCACTCTGACAGGGATAATTATATCTACATCGATCCCGATTGCGTCGATACGAGTTGGGTAAGCATCAATTTTATTGGCGCTTAAGATAAAACGACCCGGACGGCTGATGCCGCCGGGCCGTTGACTACGGCGCTTAGCGGTGTGGGTTAAGCACGCTGTTAATTTCAGTTACCAGATAGTCCACGATATCCGTAATCTTAATCATCTGTTTTTCACCAATACGGCGGTTTTTATACTCAACCTCTTCGGCGTCCAGGTTGCGATCGCCGATAACAATGGTATGAGGGATACCGATTAGTTCCATATCGGCGAACATCACGCCGGGACGCTCCTTGCGATCGTCTAGCAGGACTTCGATGCCTTTGGCGCGCAGCGCGGCATAAATGCTTTCCGCCGCATCTTTTACCCGAAAAGACTTATGCATGTTCATCGGCAGAATGGCGACATTAAACGGAGCAATCGCCTCCGGCCAGAGGATGCCGCGCTCATCGTGATTCTGCTCGATGGCGGCCGCCACCACGCGACTCACCCCGATGCCGTAGCAGCCCATGGTCAGCGTCTGGTTCCGGCCGTCTTCGCCCTGGACCGTTGCTTTCATGGCGTCGGAGTATTTGGTGCCCAACTGGAAAATATGGCCCACTTCAATGCCACGTTTGATTTGCAACGTGCCTTTGCCGTCCGGGCTAATATCGCCTTCCACCACTTTTCGCAAATCGGCTACCTGTGCCAGCGGCAGATCCCGTAGCCAGTTAATGCCGAAATAGTGCTTGCCGTCGGTATTGGCGCCGGCGCCAAAATCGCTCATCACCGCCACGCTGCGATCAATCACCAGCGGCAACGGCAAATTAACAGGTCCCAGCGAACCCGGGCCGGCGCCTACGGCCGCGCGGATTTCTTGTTCGGTGGCAAACTCCAGCGGGCTGGCGACCTGCGGCAATTTTTCCGCTTTGACTTCGTTAAGCTGATGATCGCCGCGGACCAGCAGCGCGATCAGCCCGTGCCCGGCGTCTTTATCCCCGTGGACAATCAGGGTCTTGACCGTTTTTTCCACCGGCAGGTTAAATTGTTCCACCAGCTCGGCGATGGTTTTGGCGTTCGGCGTGTCCACCAGGCGCAGCGCCTGGGCCGGTTCGGCACGTTGCCCCGCCGGCGCCACGGCTTCCGCCAGTTCGATATTGGCCGCATAGTCCGAGTCGCTTGAGAAGACGATATCATCCTCACCGCTGCTGGCCAGCACCTGGAATTCATGGGACGCGTTGCCGCCGATGGAGCCGGTGTCCGCCTGTACCGCGCGGAAATTCAGGCCCATACGGCTGAAAATGGCACTATACGCCTGATACATGGCGTCATAGGTGGCCTGCAGGGATTCCTGGGTAGTATGGAAAGAGTAGGCGTCTTTCATCAGAAACTCGCGGGAACGCATTACGCCGAAACGCGGTCGCACTTCGTCGCGGAATTTGGTCTGGATTTGGAAAAAATTCAGCGGCAATTGTTTATAGGAGCTGATTTCGTTACGCACCAAATCGGTAATGACCTCTTCATGGGTCGGGCCAAGGACGAACGGACGTTCGCCACGATCCACAAAGCGCAGCAGTTCAGGACCGTACTGCTCCCAGCGTCCGCTCTCCTGCCACAAGTCAGCGGGCTGGACCACCGGCATGGAGACTTCGATGGCGCCGGCATTGTTCATCTCTTCGCGCACAATGGTTTCGACTTTGCGCAACACACGTAAACCGGTGGGCAGCCAGGTGTAAAGACCGGAGGCCAGCTTACGAATCATCCCGGCGCGCAGCATCAATTGATGACTGATGACTTCCGCGTCGGCGGGGGTCTCCTTAAGCGTGGAGAGCAGGTATTGACTAGTACGCATGATAGTTGGGTTCCACAAGAGCGGCTTGATGCCATAGGCTGCTTATCGGCAGCAACAAATTGAAAAGTGAATCAGTTTACCAGCGCAGGCGTGCGGCCAAAAGAGACACTATGGAAAATTAGCAAAAACGCCGGGTTGCGCCGGCATCGGTACCGTCGGCGTCATTGATGGCCAGTACTTCGGTCGCGATCGGCGTTACGCGCCAAATGACATTAAATTCCAATAATAACACCGCATAATTTCGCTCAGCGGCATCTTTGCGCCGGTACGCCGGACGGGGGTCCTGCGCCAGCACCTCGCTGATAAAACGCCGCAACTGGGGATAACGGGGGGCGAGGGCGGACAATCGTTGCTCCGCGGCCGCACAGAACGTTACCGCCATGCCGGCATCGGGGCCGTGCTGGGCAAACCCCGCCTGCGCGGAGGGAACGCTTTCCGCATAAGGCAGGTAAGGTTTGATATCCACCACCGGCGTACCGTCAACCAAATCCAGGCTGCCCAATTCCAGCGCGATATCCGCGCCGCTGATACGAATACCCCGCAGTTCCACCAGGGACATGCCGATGGGATTGGGGCGAAAAGTGGAGCGCGTGGCGAACACCCCGACGCGGCTATTGCCGCCAAGGCGCGGTGGCCGTACGGTTGGGCGCCAGCCTTGCGCCATGGTCTGGTGAAATACGAACAGCACCCAAATATGGCTGAACCCATCCAGGCCGCGCACCGCATCCGGCTG
Source organism: Sodalis sp. RH21 (assembly GCF_047324175.1). Taxonomy (NCBI): domain Bacteria; kingdom Pseudomonadati; phylum Pseudomonadota; class Gammaproteobacteria; order Enterobacterales; family Bruguierivoracaceae; genus Sodalis; species Sodalis sp. RH21. Next base: position 846,361 of record NZ_CP178732.1, read on the forward strand.
ATTATAAGGCGGCAGCAGGCGCAGCTCGCCGATACCGTCCTGAACCAGCCCCGGCTGACGCGGTACGGCAAATTTTTCTTTATAAGGCGAACGAATCACGCCTATTTGCCGCAGTCCGTATTCGCTCATTGCGTAACTTTAAGCGCTGTACCCTGACAAACCGCCTGTTGATAACATCCGGCAACCGCCCTGACCATTTCACATTGGTGCAGCAGTACCGCATTACCTTTCATATGGGCGGCCCGCATCTGCATTTCCCTGCGCGCCGCGGCCAGGCTGGGCGGCGGATCTTGCAGGCTGACCTGGCAAGTGGAACCGGACACTTCGCCCAGATCGCGGAAAGGTTTGCCCACCAGTTCGTCGGCGGTTTTATACAATTTGGCCGGTAGCGGGCGCGTCGCGGTTTTTTGCGCTGCGGGCGCGTTTTTAAACGGTGATACCGGTGCGGTTTGGGTTGCCGTAGATGAAGGGGGCGTGTGCATCCATGAACATCCCGTCAGCGACAGGACCAAAATACACCCAGGTAAAGCACGCATACATTTTCCTCTGATTATTTTTATCTCACCGGCGCTATTGAATCAATCTACGACACAAATAACAAGACGGGCCGCAGCCCGTCTTAGCAAAAGCGCACTCAATTAAGTGATTAAATATTACCAGCCTTTAACCGCGCCGCCATTAAATACTTTATTGGCCGCATCGTTCACTTCGTCGGACTGATACGCCTGCACGAATTTTTTTACATTTTCCGCGTTTTTATTGTCTTCACGGGCCACGATCAGATTGACGTAGGGAGACTCTTTATCTTCGACGAATAAACCGTCTTTAGCCGGCGTCAGGCCAATCTGGCTGGCATAAGTGGTATTGATGATCGCGAGGGCGATTTGCTGGTCGTCGAGTGAACGCGGCAATTGCGGCGCTTCCAGCTCAACCAGCTTCAAGTTTTTCGGATTGCCCACCACGTCCAGTACGGTTGGCTGCAAGCCAACGCCGTCCTTGAGGGTAATCAAGCCGACTTTTTGCAGCAGCAGCAGCGAGCGGCCCAGGTTGGTGGGATCATTGGGCAGCGCCACCTGCGAGTCGGGTTTCAGCTCATCCAGGGATTTGATTTGTTTTGAATAACCGGCGATAGGATAAACAAAGGTGTTACCCACCGGGGTAAGCTTATAACCGCGATCTTTGATTTGCTGATCAAGATAGGGTTTGTGTTGAAACGCGTTGGCATCGATATCGCCTTTACTCAGCGCTTCATTGGGCAGTACATAATCATTAAAAGTGACCAGTTCGACATCCAGGCCGTATTTTTCTTTTGCCACTTTCTGCGCGACTTCTGCGACCTGCTGCTCCGCGCCAACGATCACGCCGACTTTGATGTGGTTCGGATCTTTTTCTTCCTGCCCGCAGCCTGCCAGTGCCAGGGTACCGATTAACGCACCGACGGCAGCCAGAGTTTTTATATTAGAAAACATGTCCCTTTCCTCTTTTTTAAAGTTGTTTTTAAACGTTGTTCCCTGAAGCGCCGATATGGCGGCTTCAACATTTATTCCCCCTTGGGGGCATTAACTATTTATGGGTTACGGCTTTTACGATTTTATCGCCACCGATCTGGATTAAAAACACCAAAATGACCAATAACGCCAATACAATATTCATTATGGTCGCATTATAGCCGATGTAGCCATACTGGATGCCGATCTGGCCCAGGCCGCCGGCGCCGACCGCGCCACCCATGGCTGAATATCCCACCAGGGTGATAAGGGTAATGGTCGCGGCATTGACCAGGCCGGGCAGCGCCTCCGGCAACAGAACTTTGCGGATAATCTGGAGCGGCGTGGCGCCCATGGCGCGCGAGGCTTCAATCAGACCGGCGGGGATTTCCAGCAGCGCGTTTTCCACCATCCGGGCAATAAACGGAGTGGCGCCAACGGTCAGCGGTACTATGGCCGCCTGCAGCCCGATTGATGTGCCGACAATCATTCGCGTGAAGGGAATCATCCAAACCAATAAAATAATGAAAGGAATGGAACGAAAAATATTCACCAGCGATGAGGTGATGCGGTAAGTCTTGCGGTTCTGGGCAATCTGCCCGGGCCGGCTGATATAAAGCAGTACGCCGATGGGCAGGCCCAGCACGAAGCCAAGGAAACCGGAAACGAAGGTCATCATCAATGTTTCCCAAATACCTTTGGCGAATAACGTGAACATGGCTTCAGACATAACCCAATACCTCCACCTTGACGTGCTGTTGTTGCAAAAAAGCAATGGCATCACGGGAATCTTGTTCGTCGCCGGCCATTTCCGCCAGCATGATGCCGAATTTGACCCCGCCAGCGTAATCCATTTGGGCACTGATAATATTGTTATTGACGTTGAAACGCCGGGCCGCCTCGGACAGCAGCGGCGCATCCACCGATTGACCGGTAAACTCCAATTGCAAGATGGGGATTTTGCCCGCCGAAGGCTCCGGCGTCATGCGCTGCAGATAATCCTCGGGGATATCGAGATGCAGGGTGGATTTAATAAATTGCTGCGCCAACGGGGTTTTCGGATGCGAGAACATTTCGCTGACGGTATCTTCTTCGATCAATTCGCCCTGGCTGATGATCGCCACCTGATCGCATATGCGTTTTACCACGTCCATCTCGTGGGTAATTAACAAAATGGTCAGGCCCAGCCGGCGGTTGATATCTTTCAATAATGCCAGGATCGAGCGGGTGGTGGCGGGATCGAGGGCGCTGGTGGCTTCGTCGCATAACAGCACCTTGGGATTGCTGGCCAGTGCGCGGGCAATGGCCACCCGCTGTTTCTGGCCGCCTGATAAATTGGCCGGGTAGGCATCTGCCTTATCCTCCAGCCCCACCAGGGTCAGCAATTCATTGACGCGCAGGGCGATATCAGCCTTTGATAAATTATCCAATTCCAGCGGCAGGGAAATATTGCCGGTAACGGTACGGGACGACAGCAAATTAAAATGCTGGAATATCATGCCGATTTGCCGGCGGGCGGTAATAAGTTGGCGCTCCGGCAGGTTGGTCAAATCCTGCCCGTCCACCAATACCGTGCCTTCGGTCGGTCGTTCCAGCAAGTTTACGCAGCGGATAAGCGTGCTTTTGCCCGCGCCCGAAGCGCCAATAACGCCATATATTTGGCCGGCGGCAACGTGCAGCGAGACATCCGACAGGGCATTGATGGTAATGGCACCCTGCGTATACTGCTTGGTGATATGAGAAAGTGTGATCATGCTTTTTTATTGTTACCGGTTACCTGTGGCGAGAATAAGGAGTACACGAGCGATACGCTGGGGTATCAATGGAGTGCGATGTTAGGGCGTCTAGACGTCTAAGTCAACCGAGTTCGTTTTTCTCCGTTTCTCTTCGCAAGACAAAACATGCGATACTGCACGCTGTTTACATTGTCAGGAGCCAATCAGTGGCACAGCCCGTTCCAGCTATATTTTTAGACCGTGATGGTACCATTAATGTCGATCATGGTTACGTTCATGAAATCGATGACTTTCAGTTTATTGATGGCGTAATTGACGCCATGCGTGAATTGAAGGCCATGGGATTCGCTTTGGTCGTAGTGACCAACCAGTCCGGCATCGCGCGGGGCAAGTTCACCGAAAAACAGTTTACGCAATTGACGGAGTGGATGGACTGGTCGTTAGCCGATCGCGAAGTGGAATTGGACGGCATCTATTTTTGTCCGCACCATCCAGAGGCGATAGACGATGAGTACCGCCAGGAATGCGATTGCCGCAAACCTAAACCCGGTATGCTGCTCGATGCGCAGCAATTCCTCAATATCGATATGGCCGCATCCTATATAGTAGGAGACAAAGCCGAAGATATGCTGGCGGGAAAAGCGGCAGGCGTCGGGATCAAAGTACTGGTGCGTACCGGCAAGCCGGTGGACGAAAACGCCGAAAGCCAGGCGGATTGGGTAATTGATAGCCTGGCCAAGCTACCGGATGCGATAAAACAGCATAAAACCGCATAGTAAAAGCGCGCAACGAATAATTATTAACCGGTCGATAAAAAAAAGCTGGTTTTTACTTGCCATTTCACAGTACCTCCCTATAATGCGCCTCCATCGACCGGGACTGTGAGCAACATCGCAGCGCCAGGAAACGAGTCAGAACGCGGGCCTAAAGGGCTTGACACTGAAAGAGGAAAGCGTAATATACGCCACCTCGCGCCAGACTGATTATAGCGGCGCACTGCTCTTTAACAATTTATCAGACAATCTGTGTGGGCACTCACAAGACGGTATCGAAACACAAAATACCAAGTCTTGAAGAGTGACATACGGTAATTCAAAAGATTAACAGTATGACAATCTTTGAGCATCAAGCTTTTAATTGAAGAGTTTGATCATGGCTCAGATTGAACGCTGGCGGCAGGCCTAACACATGCAAGTCGAGCGGCAGCGGGAAGTAGCTTGCTACTTTGCCGGCGAGCGGCGGACGGGTGAGTAATGTCTGGGGATCTGCCTGATGGCGGGGGATAACTACTGGAAACGGTAGCTAATACCGCATAACGTCGCAAGACCAAAGTGGGGGACCTTCGGGCCTCACGCCATCGGATGAACCCAGATGGGATTAGCTAGTAGGTGAGGTAATGGCTCACCTAGGCGACGATCCCTAGCTGGTCTGAGAGGATGACCAGCCACACTGGAACTGAGACACGGTCCAGACTCCTACGGGAGGCAGCAGTGGGGAATATTGCACAATGGGGGAAACCCTGATGCAGCCATGCCGCGTGTGTGAAGAAGGCCTTCGGGTTGTAAAGCACTTTCAGCGAGGAGGAAGGGGTAGGGGTTAATAGCGCCTATCATTGACGTTACTCGCAGAAGAAGCACCGGCTAACTCCGTGCCAGCAGCCGCGGTAATACGGAGGGTGCGAGCGTTAATCGGAATTACTGGGCGTAAAGCGTACGCAGGCGGTCTGTTAAGTCAGATGTGAAATCCCCGGGCTTAACCCGGGAACTGCATTTGAAACTGGCAGGCTAGAGTCTCGTAGAGGGGGGTAGAATTCCAGGTGTAGCGGTGAAATGCGTAGAGATCTGGAGGAATACCGGTGGCGAAGGCGGCCCCCTGGACGAAGACTGACGCTCAGGTACGAAAGCGTGGGGAGCAAACAGGATTAGATACCCTGGTAGTCCACGCTGTAAACGATGTCGATTTGAAGGTTGTGGCCTTGAGCCGTGGCTTTCGGAGCTAACGCGTTAAATCGACCGCCTGGGGAGTACGGCCGCAAGGTTAAAACTCAAATGAATTGACGGGGGCCCGCACAAGCGGTGGAGCATGTGGTTTAATTCGATGCAACGCGAAGAACCTTACCTACTCTTGACATCCAGAGAAGTTTGCAGAGATGCGAATGTGCCTTCGGGAACTCTGAGACAGGTGCTGCATGGCTGTCGTCAGCTCGTGTTGTGAAATGTTGGGTTAAGTCCCGCAACGAGCGCAACCCTTATCCTTTGTTGCCAGCACGTAATGGTGGGAACTCAAAGGAGACTGCCGGTGACAAACCGGAGGAAGGTGGGGATGACGTCAAGTCATCATGGCCCTTACGAGTAGGGCTACACACGTGCTACAATGGCGCATACAAAGAGAAGCGAACTCGCGAGAGTAAGCGGACCTCACAAAGTGCGTCGTAGTCCGGATTGGAGTCTGCAACTCGACTCCATGAAGTCGGAATCGCTAGTAATCGTGGATCAGAATGCCACGGTGAATACGTTCCCGGGCCTTGTACACACCGCCCGTCACACCATGGGAGTGGGTTGCAAAAGAAGTAGGTAGCTTAACCTTCGGGAGGGCGCTTACCACTTTGTGATTCATGACTGGGGTGAAGTCGTAACAAGGTAACCGTAGGGGAACCTGCGGTTGGATCACCTCCTTACCGAAAGATACCTCATTGTGACGTGTCCACACAGATTGTCTGATAACTGTATTGAGCAACAGAACGTATGGTTTTGTACGTGAGGCGTCGCCTGACAGTAGGAGAGCAACGCGATGCGTTGTTCGGCTAGAAAAGGGTCGCTGATGTGCGCCGTAAGTGTAAGGTGTGGCCTGCAATAGGTGAGCAACGCGATGCGTTGTTCAGCTAGAAAAGGGTCGCTTACTTTCATTAATGAAAGTTTCGCCTTACACGGAAAAGCAACGCGGTGCGTTGCATGCATTTTCCGTGTCCCCTTCGTCTAGTGGCCTAGGACACTGCCCTTTCACGGCGGTAACAGGGGTTCGAACCCCCTAGGGGACGCCAAACCGCCTTACGATTGTCTGTTTATTTCAGAGCACACTCTAACGAGTATGCTGCGAAATACCGCTCTTTAACAATCCGGAACAAGCTGAAAATTTGAAATACCATGCTGAGCAAAATCAGTATGCGAGTCTCTCAAATAAGCAAATCCAAGTTGTTGCCGTGTCGATGGCAACATCTGATACTTTCTCTGTCGCCAAGGTGCGGTTTTTTGACCACGCTGAGGCTAGACGGTGCGAGCGATTACAGGGCAAGGCGCCCGGCACGGAGAAACCGCAGTGGACTGTCTGTCCATGAGGATTTCGAGTACCGGGGCAACGCCGCCATGAAGTCGCGCAGCCCGTCGGACAGAAAAGACAGACATCTTAGGGTTGTGAGGTTAAGTGACTAAGCGTACACGGTGGATGCCTAGGCAGTCAGAGGCGATGAAGGACGTGCTAATCCGCGAAATGCGCCGGTGAGCTGATATGAAGCGCTATCAGCCGGCGATGTCCGAATGGGGAAACCCAGTGCAATTCGTTGCACTATCGTTACGTGAATCCATAGCGTATCGAGGCGAACCGAGGGAACTGAAACATCTCAGTACCTCGAGGAAAAGAAATCAACCGAGATTCCCCCAGTAGCGGCGAGCGAACGGGGAACAGCCCAGAGTCACCATCAGCTTTTGCATCAGGAGAACGGTCTGGAAAGTCCGGCAACACAGGGTGATAGCCCCGTATCCGAAGGTGCAATGGCTGTGAGCTCGATGAGTAGGGCGGGACACGTGATATCCTGTCTGAAGATGGGGGGACCATCCTCCAAGGCTAAATACTCCTGACTGACCGATAGTGAACCAGTACCGTGAGGGAAAGGCGAAAAGAACCCCGGCGAGGGGAGTGAAACAGAACCTGAAACCGTGTACGTACAAGCAGTGGGAGCCTTGATTCGTCAGGGTGACTGCGTACCTTTTGTATAATGGGTCAGCGACTTATATTCTGTAGCAAGGTTAACCGTTTAGGGGAGCCGTAGGGAAACCGAGTCTTAACTGGGCGTCAAGTTGCAGGGTATAGACCCGAAACCCGGTGATCTAGCCATGGGCAGGTTGAAGGTTGGGTAACACTAACTGGAGGACCGAACCGACTAATGTTGAAAAATTAGCGGATGACTTGTGGCTGGGGGTGAAAGGCCAATCAAACCGGGAGATAGCTGGTTCTCCCCGAAAGCTATTTAGGTAGCGCCTCGTGAATTCATCTTCGGGGGTAGAGCACTGTTTCGGCTAGGGGTCCACCCCGGATTACCAACCCGATGCAAACTGCGAATACCGAAGAATGTTATCACGGGAGACACACGGCGGGTGCTAACGTCCGTCGTGAAGAGGGAAACAACCCAGACCGCCAGCTAAGGTCCCAAAGTCATGGTTAAGTGGGAAACGATGTGGGAAGGCATAGACAGCCAGGATGTTGGCTTAGAAGCAGCCATCATTTAAAGAAAGCGTAATAGCTCACTGGTCGAGTCGGCCTGCGCGGAAGATGTAACGGGGCTAAACCATGCACCGAAGCTGCGGCAGCGATACCTTCGGGTATTGTTGGGTAGGGGAGCGTTCTGTAAGCCTGCGAAGGTGGCCTGTGAGGGCTGCTGGAGGTATCAGAAGTGCGAATGCTGACATAAGTAACGATAAAGCGGGTGAAAAGCCCGCTCGCCGGAAGACCAAGGGTTCCTGTTCAACGTTAATCGGAGCAGGGTGAGTCGACCCCTAAGGCGAGGCCGAAAGGCGTAGTCGATGGGAAACAGGTTAATATTCCTGTACTGGGTGTGACTGCGAAGGGGGGACGGAGAAAGCTAGGTTCGCCGGGCGACGGTTGTCCCGGTTCAAGCGTGAAGGTGGAAAGAGCAGGTAAATCCGCTCTTTTATTCAACACTGAGGCGTGATGACGAGCCACTACGGTGGTGAAGGAATTGATGCTACGCTTCCAGGAAAAGCCTCTAAGCTCCAGGTCACATCGAATCGTACCCCAAACCGACACAGGTGGTCAGGTAGAGAATACCAAGGCGCTTGAGAGAACTCGGGTGAAGGAACTAGGCAAAATGGTGCCGTAACTTCGGGAGAAGGCACGCTGGCATTAGGTGGAGGGACATGCTCCCCGAGCCGAAGCCAGTCGCAGATACCAGCTGGCTGCAACTGTTTATTAAAAACACAGCACTGTGCAAACACGAAAGTGGACGTATACGGTGTGACGCCTGCCCGGTGCCGGAAGGTTAATTGATGGGGTTAAGCGCAAGCTGAAGCTCTTGATCGAAGCCCCGGTAAACGGCGGCCGTAACTATAACGGTCCTAAGGTAGCGAAATTCCTTGTCGGGTAAGTTCCGACCTGCACGAATGGCGTAATGATGGCCAGGCTGTCTCCACCCGAGACTCAGTGAAATTGAACTCGCTGTGAAGATGCAGTGTACCCGCGGCAAGACGGAAAGACCCCGTGAACCTTTACTATAGCTTGACACTGAACATTGAGCCTTGATGTGTAGGATAGGTGGGAGGCTTTGAAGTGTGGACGCCAGTCCGCATGGAGCCAACCTTGAAATACCACCCTTTAATGTTTGATGTTCTAACTCCGGCCCGTAATCCGGGTCGAGGACAGTGTCTGGTGGGTAGTTTGACTGGGGCGGTCTCCTCCTAAAGAGTAACGGAGGAGCACGAAGGTTAGCTAATCACGGTCGGACATCGTGAGGTTAGTGCAAAGGCATAAGCTAGCTTGACTGTGAGAGTGACGGCTCGAGCAGGTGCGAAAGCAGGTCTTAGTGATCCGGTGGTTCTGAATGGAAGGGCCATCGCTCAACGGATAAAAGGTACTCCGGGGATAACAGGCTGATACCGCCCAAGAGTTCATATCGACGGCGGTGTTTGGCACCTCGATGTCGGCTCATCACATCCTGGGGCTGAAGTAGGTCCCAAGGGTATGGCTGTTCGCCATTTAAAGTGGTACGCGAGCTGGGTTTAGAACGTCGTGAGACAGTTCGGTCCCTATCTGCCGTGGGCGTTGGAAGATTGAGAGGGGCTGCTCCTAGTACGAGAGGACCGGAGTGGACGCACCACTGGTGTTCGGGTTGTCATGCCAATGGCATTGCCCGGTAGCTACGTGCGGAAAAGATAACCGCTGAAAGCATCTAAGCGGGAAACTTGCCTCGAGATGAGTCTTCCCTGTGGCTTTAAGTCACCTGAAGGGACGTTAAAGACGATGACGTTGATAGGTCGGGTGTGTAAGCGCAGCGATGCGTTGAGCTAACCGATACTAATGACCCGTGAGGCTTAACCTTACAACACCTAAGATGTTTAGAGAGACGAAAGAATTTTCAGCTTGTAACGGAAGATATAACCAGCAGCCGGTCGAAACACGGACGGGCTGTCAACAACGCGGAGCGTTGGCCTTGCACAGGGGAAATGACAAAATTGCCGGGAGCAATTTTGTACAGCGCACAGCGCTGGCCCGCAGGGCGAGTCTCAGGATGAGACGAGAAATTTGCCTGGCGGCACTAGCGCGGTGGTCCCACCTGACCCCATGCCGAACTCAGCAGTGAAACGCCGTAGCGCCGATGGTAGTGTGGGGTCTCCCCATGCGAGAGTAGGGAACTGCCAGGCATCCAATTGATAAGCCCTCTGTGAAAACAGAGGGCTTTTTCATGTGCGTAAAATACGTAGTAACGCCCTACCGCCCACCGGACCTACCTTTCGCGGCTGAAGAGATAGAGCATAGATCTCAGTAACGTGTAAGATACTTGAATAATAGATCTTGCAGAAAAAAGGGCCGATACCTAGGATTTAGGCAAACTTCATCGTAACTACAAAATAAGATACATTAGCCTTTCCGTATCCGCTCATAAGGTTAACGATGATATAATACTTAATTAATTGTTTTTATAGTGTTTTTAACGGCTCTTTCAACAGGGCAATGGATCTGAAATTGCTTATTGACCACAGTTTTTAGGGGCTTCTATTCATGACATTTGAAGTAAGTAGAGCCAGGAAATCTTTTGCAGAAGGATCATATGCTGTGCTAACGGCATCAAACACGTTAGCGAGTACTGGGGGAATCGCGTCTCGCGGCGCCATCTTTACTCGGGTCGAAGTTGTTGAATTTATCCTTGATTTAGCTGGCTATACTGATGATAAACCACTTCATAAAATGCGTCTGTTAGAGCCGTCTTTCGGCGGTGGCGAGTTCCTTCTTTCGATTATTAAACGTTTACTGACGGCATGGAGAAGGTCAGGGGGAAACGGCAGCATATTAGCTGATTTAGCTAATGCTCTCAAAGCTGTCGAGCTTCATCATGATACTTTCGCAAATACCTATTCACAGGTGTTGGCCTACCTTAAAAAAGAAGGGCTTACAGCAAATGAATCAGCTTCGCTTGCAGATATATGGCTAATACAGGGTGATTATTTATTAGTTAGCCTAGAAGGAAATTTTGATTTTGTCGTTGGAAATCCCCCCTATATTCGCCAAGAACTGATTCCGGCAGCACTGTTAGCCGAATATCGTAAACGCTATCAAACGATGTATGATAGGGCAGATATCTACATTCCATTTATTGAGCGCTCTCTTTCCTTATTAGCTACGGAGGGAAATCTTGGTTTCATTTGTGCAGACAGATGGATGAAAAACCGTTATGGTGGCCCCCTTCGTAAGCTCGTGGCTGAACAGTTTAATCTAAAAATATACGTTGATATGGTTAACACCCCGGCATTCAATTCAGACGTTATTGCTTATCCGGCAATTACGATCATCAGCCGTACCGTCCAGGGGGCCACTCGTCTAGCCCATCGCCCGGAGATTAATCGGGCAGTATTAGCCACTCTGACAGATGCACTTCTTGCACCTGTTTTAATAAATGAAAACTCAACTGTGCGTGAGCTGACTTGCGTTATCAAAGATTCAGAACCATGGTTGCTGGAATCATCCGATCAATTAGCTGTGATTCGCCGTATTGAGCAGGATTTCCCTACTCTCGAAGCCGCTAGATGCAAAGTTGGCATTGGCGTTGCTACTGGTGCAGATAAAGCCTTTATAGGCGACTTTGCCTGCCTTGATGTGGAATCAAATCGTAAACTGCCGTTAGTTACGACCAAAGATATACTTTCAGGTGAAGTAAAATGGCGTGGTCAGGGGGTAATAAATCCTTTTGAGGATGAAGGCGGGTTAGTAGATCTTGCTAAATATCCGCGATTAATGCGCTATCTGGATACGCGTCGTGAAGCTATTATAAAACGTCATTGCGCTAAAAAAAATCCCTTGAAGTGGTATCGTACAATAGACCGCATTAACCCTGAGCTGGCAACTAAGCCAAAGCTTTTAATTCCTGATATTAAAGGAAATGCTCATATTGTTTTTGAAAATGAAGGCTTATATCCGCATCATAATCTTTATTACATTACCTCTGACGAATGGGACTTACGGGCATTGCAAGCTGTTCTTCTTTCATCGATAACGCGTTTGTTTATGGCGACATATTCAACGAAAATGCATGGGGGATTTCTGCGTTATCAAGCTCAATATTTGCGTCGTATCCGCGTTCCCTATTGGACTGATGTTTCATTACCGCTGCGGTTAGAATTAACTAAAGCTGCTTTAAAAAGAGATATACAGGCATGTAACTCCGCAGCGTTCAAGCTATATGGATTGACCGCTGAAGAACAATCTGCACTTGGAGGCGATGAAGAATAGATGGCACTTGATCTTGTTAATTACGAACAAAAAGCACAAGAGGCTGTAAAGGCATTTTGGGGCAATAGAGATATGGCCAGAAAGAAACAAATGGAATCCGGTAGACTCGATCAGGGTGAGCGTTCAGGGGTGACATCTGGCAAGAATATGGATGGTTTTCTTGCTCTTATCCTGGATATTATCGAGGCCAATGGTCTTGCGCATGCCCAAATCTATCAAAATAGAGCAATGCTAACTTTACCCGGTTATTTCCGCCCGACAAAATTGTGGGATTTACTTGTTATGTATAGAGGCGAGTTGATTGTAGCAATAGAATTAAAAAGCCAAGTAGGGCCATCCTTTGGGAATAACTTCAATAATAGAACAGAAGAAGCCATCGGAACTGCCGTCGATTTGTGGACTGCATATCGGGAGGGTGCGTTCGGTCAACAACCGTCACCATTTGTTGGTTGGCTAATGATGGTTGAGGATGCACCAGAATCCCGCAGGCCGGTTGTGGATCGCTCTCCTCATTTTCCTATAAATAGGGAATTTGATCGCGCTTCATACCTTGAAAGGTACGATATACTCTGTCAACGGCTCGCGAAGGAACAATTATACCGCAATGCTGCGGTTCTTGCTTCACCGCGTCATGGGATAAGTAGTGGCGAATATTCCGAGCTATCCCCGATGACGGGCTTGCAGTCATTCGTCACTTCTTTAGCCGGACATATTGCTTCACAAGCAGCCAGGTTGGGATGATATACATGATGATCATCCAATTGAGTGGGGTTGTTTAAATGAAGCTCTATTGTCACGTTTAGACTTTATGTGCGCATTGGTTATTCAATCTTTTATTAAACAGCCACTCACCTGCGGGATATCCCGGATGCAACGATTAACTTCAGTTTCCTGGGCATTAATTTTTTTGCCGTCGCTAATGTTGCCGCACTTATTTGACGCATTCCAGTAGGGATAATAATGAGCACTTCCTGGAATTATCCCGCCGGCAAAATATCCTGGACTTCAAAGCAGACCAAAGGCCGCCATGATTAATCGCTGATATAGTAGAGGGTATAACCGGTAGCCGCACCCGCCACGTCCCAGGCGAAATCCTTCCAGCTCCATCCGCTGCCCGCGGCCCGGCTATCGTAAGTCTCTTTTAACGCGCCCAGCGAAACGGAAAACATCAACCCGATATTGCGGCTGCGGGCCGGCGACGCACCCTGCCGATCGGCAACGGCGCTGGCTGCAACGGCCATGGCGGCCGAAGAAACAAAATGTTCCGCTTTATCCCTACCGGTCCAGCCATCCTGCGCCATATGGGTACAGGCGGTACACAGCAATAGCGGCAGCAAGGGAATCAACCTGAACCAGATAGCAACCTGCCTGCGCAGCATGCGGCCCCTCTTGATTAACGCCGGCTAATGGAAATGGAAAGATAACAAAATGCCGGCCTGTTGCTGAACGACAGGCCGGCAAACGCAAACGCTGCCAACGGCGCAAGCTTGGGGCGGATCAGAGAATCCGGCTGATTAACCGATCGATACGAATACGCCGCAGCCGGCGGATCAGCTTGCGCACTTTAATCGGATAATCACCAATGCCCTGCAGCTCGGTATAATGCGCAACTACTTTGGTATGGGTGCGGATCAGGCCAAGCTCATGCTCACGCTGCGCCCGCAGCGCACCCTGCGGATCGTGGATCAGCAAAGCATTTTCCAAATCCAGGCGCCAGGCGCGCGGATTGAGATTATTGCCGGTTAATAATTGCCACTCATCATCCACCCACATCCCTTTGAGGTGATAGGTATTATCGCCGTCCTTCCATAACCTGACCACCAGTTGCCCGTTATCCACATAACGCTGCAACCGTCCGAGAAAACGGCGCAGATTAATTTCATACAGATAGGGCAGGGCGCCGATAATCTTAAATGGCTGATCTTCAGGAATATAAAAATCGTTAGCGGTTTTATCGCCGACGATAATCTCCACCCGCTTATTCTGGCGCAGCAGGGCGATGATATTCCTCACCAGTAACGCCGGCATATTAAAATAAGGGGTGCATAACGTGAGCGAGCTGTCCGCACAGGACATCAAATGATGAATGGTCTTGTTCAGCGGGCTTTGCTTACCCAGCCCGACCAGCGGCGTGATGGTTAAACTATCGTAAGAAGCGGCGTCATTGCAGCTATAGGCGGCCTGGCGCAACGACTGGCGAAACAGCCGGGTATCATTCTTGATTTCGATACTTTTAGGCCGATCCGGATTGTCCAGCCGGTTAACGGCCGGGGCATTTAACAGATGGTTGCGGATATAACCCAGCATACATTCCGCCAGCGCGGGGTTGCGGATTAGCTGATAGCGATCGTAGCGATAACTCTCTAACTGGTGCAGATAGACATTATTGAGGCTGGCACCACTGTAAATCACGGTGTCGTCAATAATGTAGCCTTTCAAGTGCAGCACACCCAAGGCTTCGCGGGTATTTACCGGCACGCCGTATATGGGCACCGACACCCCGTAATGCTGTTGCGCCATACGGCAATACCAGTCGGCATTGGTATTTACCGCCGCGGCGCCGATACGTCCGCGCTGCGCGCGATGCCAGTCGACCAGAATACAGACCTCCAGCTCCGGATTGAGCTGCTTGGCGCGGTAGAGGGCCGACAGGACGGCCTCTCCCCCCTCATCCTGCTCAAGATACAGCGCCACCAGATAAATACGCTGCCTGGCGCGCTCAATGGCGCTCAGTAAAGCGACGCGAAAATCCGCGGGACCGTATAGCGTTTGTACGTCATCAACCGTCTGGGGAATTTTGGGCAGTTGTGCAAGGTGTTGTTGGTGTTTGGTACGTCTAAAGTTTGACAACATCACAGTGCGCTTCTTCTCTTGTCATCGTATGGTGGAATGACCATATGCAAAAACACAAATGCGTGGAATCGGCCATAATAACATTACTTTTCCCGGTTGTGGCTATGTTTCGCCGCAGGTTGATGCGCGCTTTAGGTTCGCGTCCCGGCATCGTCCCCCGAGTCGGTTGCCAATTGCAGTGACATTGCCGCGATGCCGTCCTCCAGTTGCAGATCGACGGTGAACCCCAGTTTCTTCGCCAGGGAAATCATGCCGTGATTGCTGGGCATGGTGATCGCCGTCAAACGCTTAAGTCCGTGTCCACGGGCGTAATCGATGGTTTTTTCCAGCAGCAGGCGGCCCAACCCCATTTTTTTCAAATCCGAGCGTACCAGCACCGAAAACTCGGCTTCGGTATTATCAGGATCGGAATACGCTCGCGCCACGCCGATAATGGTATTTCCCGCGCCGTTTTGCCGGATTGCGACAAAAGCCATCTCTCGATCGTAGTCGATTTGGGTCATATAAGCCAAATCTTCATGGGTAAATTCCGTGATCTCGCTGAAGTAACGATAATAAAGATCTTCCGGGGTAACGGCGCCGATAAACTGCTTAAGCAGCGGTTCATCTTCCGGCAGGATCGGCCGGAACAGGCAGCGCTCGCCGTTTTTCAGCGTCACCCGGCACTCCAGCTTCTGCGGGTAGGGGCGGATCGCCAGGCGCGCTTCCGGATCGCCCCGGCACTCCGCCAGTTCGAGGCTGACATCCAGCAACGTCATATCGCTGCCGCAGGCCAGCAGCGGGTGAATATCCAGATAAACGATTTCGGGGCAATCAAGCAATAAATTGGAGATCTGCACCAGCAGGCGGCTTAGCGCGGTCACATCCAGCGAATAAAGCGGCCGATGGTTGCGAATGGCTCCTTTTTTCAAGCCCTGGCGCACCATATTATGGGCCAGCGTCATGTTCAGCGGCGGCAGGGCCACCGCCATTTGCCCGGCCTGACGCCACTCGTTTTCACTTTCGCCCAGCAGGATCAGCGGGCCGAACACCGGGTCCTGCTCGACCACGATGCGTAGTTCCTGCGTGCCGGCGCGATTGGCCATGCTTTGCACCAGCATGCCCTCGATGCGCGCTTGCGCAAAAGTTTGCGCCACCCGCTCCATCATGGCGTTGGCCGCCTGCTCCACTTCCCGCGCGTTGCGCAGCGACAGCATGACGCCCTGCACGTCTGATTTGTGGGGAATATCGGGGGAACGCAGTTTCAGCGCCACCGGGTAGCCAATGCGATCGGCGATGGCGACCGCCTCGGCGCTGTCGCTGGCGATCCACGTGGGCAGGGTGGTCAGGCCGTAGGCCTCGACAATCGGCCGTATTTCGTGGGTGGCCAGCCGGGTAATGCCCTGATCCAATGCCTGGCGGATCAACTGATGGGCATGGGCGGTATCGGCGGTTAACGCCGCCGGCTGGGCCGGGGTTTCCATCAGTTGCTGCTGGTTGCGGCGGTACTCCGCCATATGCATAAAGGCCGTTACCACGCCTTCCGGCGTGCGGTAAGTGGGCAGGCCGGCCTCGGTAAACAAACGCCGCGCTTCCCGGGACGAAAATTCGCCGCTCCAGTTGGTCAGCAGGGTAATTTGCCGGCCGCGGGGATGCATCTTGATAAGCTCGATAACCTGCTGGGCGGTTTCGCTGCTGGGCGCGGCGGCGCTGGGGGCATGGATAATCAATAACGCATCGTAATCCTGGCTGTCGAGCAGCGCCGACAGCGCCGCGCGATAGCGGGCCGGAGTAGCGTCATCCGCCAGGTCGAGCGGGTTGGACGCCACCAATGGGGCCGGTAGCGCCGCCTGCAGCGCCTGGCGGGTGGCCGGGCCAAGGGTCGCCAGCTTGCCGTGCCGGCTGAGCAATTCATCCAGCGCCAGCGCCGCGGGGGCGATGCCGTTGCTGACAATCATCAGCCGCTCGCCGCGCAGCGGGCGCATATGGCTTAAGGTTTCAACCGCCGAAAACAGCTCATGGGTATCGCGCACCCGCAGCAGGCCGGCCCGTTGGATGGCGGCGTCGTAGGCGGCGTCCCGGCCCTGGGGATAATTAAGCAGGCGCTGCGCCTGCGCGCTGCGCCCGCTTTTGATCACCAGGATCGGTTTATTGCGCGCCGCGCCGCGGGCCGCAGAAAGAAACCGCCGCGCATCGCTCAGGTGCTCCAGATGCAGCAAGATGGCGCTGGTTTTACTGTCGCGGGCCAGAAAATCGAGCACATCGTCCACATCGATATCAATGCTGTCGCCCAGCGCGATAAAATAAGAGAAGCCGATTTCGCGCTGCTGCGCCCAATCCAATACGGTATTGGATACCGCGGCGGATTGGGAGATAAAGGCCAGCTTGCCCTTGTGGATCGGCACCGGTGAAAAGCTGGCGTTCAGTCCTTGCCATGGCGCCAGCACCCCCAGGCTATTGGGCCCGAGCAGGCGTATGCCGTAGCGCACGGCGCAGGCTTTCAGCTCGGCGAACTGGGCCGGCGGCGAAGAAAGGATGATTGCCGTTTTGCAGCCATGGCGGCCAAGGTCGTCGAGCAAGCCGGGATTACGGCTGGCGCGGGTGCAGATAATCGCCAAATCGGGCGTCAGGGGCAGGGCGGCCACATCCGGATAACTCAGCACGCCGCAGACGGCCCGATAATGCGGGGTTACCGGCAATATCGGCCCGCCGAATCCGCCGTCGAGCAGATTACGCATCATCAGGTAACCGGCCCGGCCCGGCTTATCGGACGCCCCAAGTACGGCGATCGATTTTGGCCTGAGCAGTGCTTCCAAACCTCGTTGACTCATCGGTGGTCTCCATTCCCGCATGGGATAAGTGTATGCGTTTTATGGCCGGAGTGTTGTGATGACGGAGGAAATTTGCGGCGTGTTGTGATGGGATTTACCTGCCAGATACCGGCTGCGGAACAGCGAAAAATGCGCCGATAGCGCGGCGGCGGCCGCATTATCTCCCGCCTGGGAGAGCAGTGCGGTGGCGATTTCGGCGGTGCAGTGATAGCCGTCCCCATGGGATTCGCGCAGCCGGTAGGCGGAAAGGGTCTCCGGATTAAGCGACAGCACGGGGAACTGCGCCAGATAGGGACTCTTGCGAAACATCTTGCCGGCCTCCGGCCAGGTACCGTCCAGCATAATAAACAGCGGCGGTTTTCTCCGCGGGTCTATCTCGGCGATCACCTGCCGTCCGGGGGCCGCCTGCCGGGCCGGAAACACTACGTAGGGCTGGCGGGCGGGATCGGCGACGGCGGCCAGCAGAGCGGGATCCGGCGCGGTGCGCGACCAGATAAAAGCCTGGGTCTCGGGCAGGATATCGGCAATCAGCCGCCCGGTATTACTGGGTTTTAGCGGCTCCGAGTCAAACATAATCAGGCAAAAGCGGCTGCTCGCCGCGCCGGGCATAATATCGCCGCACAGGCACTGCGGCACCGGCAGCAGGCAACCCTCGCAGCGAATCACCCTGCAACCGCGGGCGCGATAAGGGCGCGTGGCGCGGGCGAGGCGATATTGGCGCAGGGCCAGAACGGCGTTGTGGGTCATAGATGCGGGCTGCCTGAAAACAAAAGAGAGAGTTTACTGGACGCAGCGGCAAAAGCCACCCGCAAGCGGACAAACTTATGCGGAAATTTGATGCGCCGGAGGAACGAACGGGGGGACGATCCGCCCCCCGTTTTATACGCGATGGCTATTGTGCCCGGCAGCCCGGGCCGCGGCGGCCGTCAGGACGCGCTGGGGATGGCCAGGCCTTCATCGAGCCACTCTTCGAACGGGCCTTTGGGCATGGCGCCGTGCAGGGAATCGACCATTTTACCCTGCTTAAACACCATAATGGTCGGAATGCTGCGGATGCCGAAACGGGTGCTGAGCTGCGGCTCCGCCTCGGTATTCACCTTCAGGAAACGCACTTTCCCGCGGCGTTCGCCGGCCACGGCTTCAAACACCGGCGCGAAGCCCACGCATGGGCCGCACCAGGGCGCCCAGAAATCCACCACCACCGGCAGGTCGTCCTGCAGCAGTTTATCCAGGGATTCGGTGGTGGCGTGGACGACTTTACCGTCGAGCAGCGCCTCGCCGCAGCGGCCGCATTTCGCGCCGTCATTAATTTTCTGTTCCGGCAGGCGGTTGGTGGCCAAACAGGATGCACATACCGTATTCATACGATGACCTCTTGAGGTGGAAGATAATCCGGCCCATGGCTGCCGGGCGATGAGATCCACTCTTTCTATTAATATTATTCTCAAGTATGGTTAAAGAAATGTCGCGTGACAAAATGATTTATCCGATGGCTTCGATAGTTGCTGGCTTTTACCCCAACCCGGTAGCTAAAAAGGGCAAGATCGGGTAATCTTCGCGCCCAGCACTCGGGTGGAGAGACAAATGAGCGATTCGTTAAAGGGTAAAAACGGCAAGGTCCGTGTCATGTACGTGCGTAAAGAGGAAGAAGAGCAGCCTCGTCGCCCTTCCCGTCCACCCCAGTCGGGCCGCGACGGCAATGCCGGCCGCAGCGATAACCCCCGCCGCGGCGGCGCCCCCCGCGGCGATAGCCGTCGCGCAGATGCCCCTCGCGGCGATGCGCGGCCACGTAGTGATAAACCTAGTGATAGATTTGACGATCGCGCGGCCCGGCCGGCACCCCGCAGGGAGCGGCCGTCCACTTCGCCGGACTCCCCTTGGAAAACCATGTACCAGAACGACGCTGAACCGGCAGTGCCCGATCACGGCGGGATCAGCGGCAAAAGCCTGATCGATCCGGATCAACTGCGGCGCCAGCGGGCGGAAGAGACCCGGGTTTACGGCGAGAACGCCTGCAAGGCGTTATTTAAAAGCCGTCCCGATTCCATCGTACGCGCCTGGTTCGTGCAATCGGTCACCCCGCGTTTTCGCGACGCCCTGCGCTGGATGGCCGCTAACCGCAAAGCCTATCACGTAGTGGAAGAAGAGGAACTGGCGCTGGCCTCCGGCACCGAGCATCACGGCGGCGTTTGTTTCCTGATCAAAAAACGCGTCGGCCTGGATGCCGCGCTTTATTTGCAGCAGGTCGAAACAAAAGATTGCGTGCTGGCGCTCGAAGACGTATCCAATCCCCATAACCTGGGCGCCATATTGCGCAGTTGCGCGCATTTTGGCGTGCGGGGCGTGATGACGGGCGATAGCGCGGCGCTGGAATCCGGCGCGGCGGTACGTACCGCCGAGGGCGGAGCGGAACATATCAGCTCCATTCACACCGATGATTTGCTCAACGATTTGGCGCGGTTCCGCGCGGCGGGTTATACCATCGTAACCACGTCCAGCCATAACGGCGTACCTCTTTCCCAGGCGACCATGCCGGAAAAAATGGTGCTGGTATTAGGCGAAGAACGTGCGGGGCTGACCCCGGAAATCGTGGCGCAAACCGATTTGGCGCTGTCCATCGGCGGCACCGGCCGGGTGGAAAGCCTCAATGTCTCGGTGGCCACCGGGATTTTGCTGGCGGAATGGTGGCGGCAGAACCACTAAGCCGTTAACCGATGTTTAACGCCGTTATCGACTCCGGGTCGGTAGCGGCGTTTTGCTTTTTACGCGAGGCTGTCTTCCACAATCAGATCGTCGAGCTTGTCGAGCAGCTTGCGGGTCAGGGATTCAAGCTGTTTCTGCTCGTTGATATCCAGCGTGGACCATAAAGATACCAGGCACTTATGCTGCGGCGGCAGCAAGTTGTTGAGAAAGGCTTCCCCCGCTGGCGTTAGCTTTAAGTGCAGGCAGCGGCGATCGTTTTCGCTCTCTTTACGCTCAATCCAACCGCGTTTTTCCAGTTCGTCGGCGATGCGGGTGGCATTGGTGCGCGATGAACCCAGCGCCGAGCTGAGCTCGGAGGGCTGGATGCTGTGATCTTCCTGGGACTCCAGGGTGACCAAAGCCATAAACAGGGTTTCATTGATACCCTGGGCCTTTAACATGCGGTTTCTATTTTCCAGCAGCTTGCCCTGCATGTGCATGCAAAGGCGAGTCAGTAGGATTTCCTGAAAAGGGAAGTCGGGCCGACGCTGGGCGCGTAAAGATAACATCTGTTCAATGGGAGTGAATGAACTGTCCATTTGATTTTGGCCTCATTAGTTTCTATGGATATAATAACTAATGTAATCACTCAAGTAAATATTGCCATGATGAAAAGTTTATACGCCAAACCAAAACACAGCGCCCCGACCAGGGTGGAAATTACAATGCTGCGGGTGTAATAAAAGCAGGCGGTGAGAACGGCGAAGCCAGCCAGCGTGGGCAACAGTTTGCCGCTGTCGCGCATGACTTCGGGCACGCTCGACACCACCAGCAGAGAGCAGATGGACGCAATGCCGATGCCATCCAATATCAGGCCGACCCAGCGGGCTCCCCGCTGTTGCGACCCGCGCGTCCGATTAAAACGCAGCGGAAAGTAGCGAAAGAAATAATTCGCCATGCCCACCACCAGCCCTATGAAAATAACGCTGGTATTCATCGGCTCCCCTTATCCGCGTCGGGCGGCGTCCGGCGGGGAACGGATTGGCCGATCAGCGCCCCCAGGCAGCCGCCGCCGATACCGGCCAGGATGGCCATGGGAATAGATACCAGCAGCAGGCCGGCCAGCGATCCAGCGAGCGCCGCCGCCAATATCAGGCTTTGGCGCCGCTGGAACGCCGCCAGCAGGAAACTCAGGAATAATGCGGGCAACATAAACGCCAGCGCGGCTTCCACCGCCGGATAATTTTCCAGCGGGCCGTTACCGAACAGGGCGCCGACGGCGGTGCCCGCCACCCAGGATAGCCACGAGCAGGCCGCGATCCCCATCATCCAGTTCGCGGTCCAGCGCCGGTTATCCTTGGTCAGTTTGGTGATGGCCGCCGCAAACACCTCATCGGTCAGGCCGAAGGCCCATACCGCCGTTTTACCCGGCGACAGCGTGCCGATAATGCGATGGCGCAGGGCCGGACCGTACAGCAGGTGGCGCACATCCATGGCCATCACGGTCAACGCCGCGACCCACAGCGATGTGCCGGCGCTGAGCAGGGTGGTAATCACGAACTGGCTGGCGCCGGCGTAAATGATGCAGGAGATAAACAGGCTTTCGAGGGGGGTGAAACCCAGTTTTACCGCATTCAGGCCGAAGGCGAAGGCCACCGGCAGGTAGCCGATGACAATGGGCAGGCTATCGAACACGCCTTCGAAAAAAGTGGCGGGGGCCGTAGCCGCCGCCAGGGGCATTTCCTGACTTTCCATGCAAAGCGTCTCCCCGCGCGGTCAAGAACACCTAAAGGCGAAAGTATGCCGGCGGGCGCCCAAAAGGCGTCAGGCCGGCAAGCGTCCTCAGGCGGCTACCACGCCGCTGTCTTCATAACCTTGCCCGCGCCACCATATCAGCAGATTCAATACGCCCAGGATGCCGCCGGCTACGCAGACGCCGGTCCAGCCCGCAGCCTGGAAGGCCGATGCGGAAACAAGCGAGCCTACGGCGCCGCCGATAAAATAACTGGTCATATAACCGGAAGTAAGGCGGTTACGCGCCTGGGGCATGCGGCGGTAAATCACGCTTTGGTTGGTGATATGCACGCCCTGCACCGCCAGATCCAGCATGATAATGCCGAGGATCAAGGCGATGACCTGATGCTGGCCGTACCAGATAAAGGCCCAGGAGATCAGCAGCAGCAGCAGGCCGTAGCGGGTGGTGATTTTGGCTTTGCCCCGATCGGCCAAGTGGCCGGCCCGCGACGCGGCCAGCGCGCCCGCCGCCCCTACCAGCCCGAACAGGCCGATTTTGGCTTCGGAAAAATAAAACGGCGGCGCCGCCAGCAAAAAAGCCATGGAGGTCCAGAGGTTGCTGAAACTGGCAAACGACACGCAGCCAATCAGCGCGCGGGTGCGCAATATCGGGGTGCCGACGTACATCCGGAAAATAGACGCCAGCAGCTGTGGGTAGTTCAAATCGGAATACTGTTTGTAGCGGGGCAGCGTCCACCACAAAATCAGCGCCATGATAAACATCAGGGCGCTGGCGAACCAGTATACCGTACGCCAGCCGCCCAGGGTGGCCAGGGCGCCGGCGACGGTCCGCGCCAGCAGGATGCCGAGCAGCAGGCCGCTCATGATCATGCCGACCACTTTGCCTCGCTTGGCCGGATCGGCCAGGGTGGCCGCCAGCGGCACCAGTATCTGCGCCACGACTGAAAATAGCCCGGTCATCGCCGTACCGACTATCATCATCGGCAGATTACCCGAGGAAGCGGTGACCAGCATGCCGGCGGCGGATAGCACCGTCATCGCCACTATCATGCCGCGTCGTTCGAATTTATCTCCCAGCGGAACAATAAACATCAGGCCGCAGGCATAACCCAACTGAGCTGCGGTAACGATAAATCCGGCCTGGTTTACCGACAGCCGGTAGGACTGGGCAATGGTATCAAGCAGGGGCTGGGCATAATAATTGCTGGCGACCGACAGTCCGGTGGCGATAGCCATGATAATAATCAGTGCCGGACTTAAACTTGGGTGGTCTGTTTTTGTTTTCATCGGTGAGTCTGTTTACCAATCGGGAGGCCATTATTCCTCATAAGCGCCAAAAAAACGAGGGGCGAATGCCCCCCGTGGTTTGGCGCGCCCTGTTAATGCCGTATTTACAGGTGCGATGGACACAATGAAGGCGTCCTGTTACTTGTCGGCCGCCGCCGCCGCGCTCGCGACCCAGCCGTCAAATACCGCCTGGTGCGCAGCAATCCAGCCGCTGGCGTGGCGTTCAATATCCGCCTCCGATGCCTGGCCTTCATGCATGCGCAGGTTTTGCGCGTTCACGTCGCCAATCGGCAAGCGCATAATGGCAAACAGCTTGGCCGCCGCGGGATTGGCCTGGGCCCACTGTTTGTTGGCCACGATGCGCATATTATTGACCGGGAAGCCATAATCGGCGCCGTTGGGCAGCTTGGTGCTGATATTTTTCTGCGCGCCGGGCAGGGATGAGAACGGCACTTGCAGCCAGACCACGTCGCGGCCGGGAACCAGCACGTCGCTGACCCAATAAGGCGTCCAGGTATAATAAAGTATCGGTTTGCCTTCCTTGAATCGGGCCATGGTATCGGCGATGATGGCCGCATAGTTGCCCTGGTTGTGTTCCACGGTCTTGCTCAGGCCGTAGGCCTCGATCTGATGGTTGATCACCGCCTCGCAGCCCCAGCCCGGGGTACAGCCGGTCAGGTCGGCCTTGCCGTCGCCGTTGGCGTCGAACAGTTTGGCCAATTGCGGGTCTTTAAGCTGGTCGATGGTGGTGATGTGGTATTTATCGGCGGTTTTCTTATCGATCAGATAGCCCTGCGCGGCGCCTTCCACGTAGTTGCCCTGGCGATAAAACTTCGCATCGCCGCCCGCTGCCTGGTACTGATCGGCGTGCAGCGGGTCCCAGTTAACCGCCATAAAGGTGGCGTCGCCGGAGGCGATGGAGGTATAGGCGACGTTGTAATCCACCTCACGGCTTGATTTGACGTCATAGCCGAGCTTGGCCAGCGCTTTGTTGACCAGCAGCGTCTGGAAGGTTTCTTCCGAAATAGTGCTTTGCAGAGGCTGTATTTCAATGCCTTTGCCGGGTAAATCGGCGGCCGGCGCGGTCTGCGCGACGAGTGCCGTGCTGAGCGCCAACGCCCAAAGTCCTGTCTTATGCATGTGTTTTCCT
Organism: Sodalis sp. RH21; assembly: GCF_047324175.1. Classification (NCBI taxonomy): domain Bacteria; kingdom Pseudomonadati; phylum Pseudomonadota; class Gammaproteobacteria; order Enterobacterales; family Bruguierivoracaceae; genus Sodalis; species Sodalis sp. RH21. The sequence goes on from NZ_CP178732.1 coordinate 870,854, forward strand.
TTTGATAAGTTAAGCTTTTTTGGCAAAGGGCCGGGTAAACAGGCCCAACGGACCGCTGGCGTACCAGCGGCGATTGCCGCGGCTGCGTTTATCCCGTCCCAGCGACTGGGTCAGTCGGTCGAGAATGATCGCCAGGATCACAATCCCGACGCCGCCGATGGTCGCCAGGCCCATATCCAGCCGGCCGATGCCGCGCAATACCATCTGGCCCAGACCGCCCACCGCGATCATCGAGGCGATAACCACCATGGAGAGCGCCAGCATCAGCGTTTGGTTAATCCCGGCCATAATGGTCGGCATCGCCAGCGGGAGCTGCACCTTAAACAACAATTGGCCCGGGCTGGAGCCGAACGACTCCGCCGCTTCGATGAGATCTTCCGGCACCTGCTTGATCCCCAGAATAGTCAGGCGCACCACCGGCGGCAGGGCGAAGATAATGGTCACCACCACCCCCGGTACGTTGCCTATCCCGAACAGCATGACGATGGGCACCAGATAGACGAACGCCGGCGTGGTTTGCATGGCATCGAGCAAGGGCCGGATGATTTTCGCCGCTCCCTCGCTGCGCGCCAGCCAGATGCCCAGCGGTAGCCCGATCACCACGCAGAACAATAGCGAAGTGAGCACCAGCGCCAGGGTAACCATGGCCTGCGACCAGGCGCCGATGGCCCCGATGACCGCCAGCGAGACCAGGGTGGCGATACCCATGCCCAGGCTGGACATCTGCCAGGCCAGCAGGGCGAACACCAGAATGGCCACCGGCGCGGGCATGCCCAGCAGCAGATGCTGAAAGCCGCTGAGAATAAAGTCCACCGGCACCCGGACGCCCTGGAACAGCGGGCGAAAATGCAGCACTACCCAGTCGATGCCTTCGGTCACCCAGGCGTCCAGGGGGATCAGGGTCTTATGGAACGGGTCGAGCAGCGAAAAATGTTCCGGGGCGGGCGCCGCGCCGCTGTTGAGCCAGTCGGCTCCCGGCTGGGCGGAATGAGCCGCGTCGGCGGGGACGGGCGCGGCCGAGCCCCAGGCATCGGCGGACGAGCCCGCGCCGTCGGCCGGGGCGGTTTGCGCGGCCTGCGCCGCGTCTGCGGGCTGTGACGCCGGGGCGCCACCCCACGGATCGATGGTTGGCTTACTCATTGGTCGCCCCTTCTTTGTCTAAGGCCTGTAGCAACATGCCTTTGGAAATGATGCCGATATATTGATTTTCCTCGCCCACCACCGGTACGGCGCAGGGCGCCTGGGCTACGGTGGATATCAGTTCGCTGAGCGGCGTCTCCCCGGGCACGGGCGCGGGGCTGGCGAGCAGCGCCGCTTCCAGGGCCAGATTGCCGGCCAGGGCCGCTTTAAGCGAATCGATGGAGACCACGCCGATAAATTTCTGGCCGCGCTCCAGTACGTAACCAAAATCGCGGTCTTCATCCTGTAGCAGCTTCAGGGCGGAACGCGGGCCGAAGCCGGGGGTTTTGCGAATCAGCGTCACCGGACGCCGGCGGGCGATATCCTTGGCGCTAAACACGTGGCTGACGTCCACGCCGCGAAAGAAGGTGCGAACATATTCGTTGGCCGGGTTATTGAGAATTTCATCCGGGGTGCCCACCTGGACCACTACGCCGCCCTGCATAATGGCGATGCGATCGCCGATACGCATGGCTTCATCGAGATCGTGGGAAATAAATACAATGGTGCGCTGGTGGCGGGATTGCAGCTTGACCAACTCATCCTGCATTTCGGCGCGGATCAACGGATCGAGCGCCGAAAAAGCTTCATCCATCAACAGGATATCCGGGTCGTTGGCCAGCGCCCGCGCCAGGCCCACCCGCTGGCGCATCCCGCCGGAGAGTTCATCGGGCCATGACAGCGCGTGGGTGTCCAAGCCGACCTGCGCCAGCGCTTCCAGCGCTTTGGCGTGGCGTTCCTGCAGCGGCATTCCGGCCAGCATCATGCCAAAAGCGGTATTATCCAGCACGTTCAAATGCGGCATTAACGCAAAGGATTGGAATACCATGCTGATTTTCTTGCGGCGGACCTCGCGCAGCGCGCCGTCGGAAATCTTGGCGATATCTTCGCCGTCGATCAGCACTTCGCCGCGGGTCGGCTCTATCAGACGATTGAGAAGGCGTACCATGGTCGATTTACCGGAACCGGATAATCCCATGATGACAAATATCTCGCCTTCTTCAATGGCCAGACTGGCGTCTTTTACGCCAACCGTCAGACCGGTTTTTTCAAATATTTTATCTTTGCCCAGCCCCTGTTGAATGAGCTTAAAGGCTCGTTCAGGATGCTCGCCAAATATCTTATAGAGGTTTTTGACTTCAAGTTTAACAGCCATGCAATTATCAGTTTCCTGTAGTTTTTTAAAGTTTTCTAATATATCCAATGATCCTGCCAAAATAAAAACGCTGTATACCCTAACACACTGAGCATTTTAGACAACCCCTGGCCGTCCATCCGGCGGAATATGCCGCCGACTTCAAGCACGCATATCAGGCAGAACGCCGCCGCAGGACAAGGGCTTAGGGAAATAATCGCCGTCCTGAATTTTTTTTCAATTTATGTGGATATTGCCTGGCCGGAATTTTGTGTTTTCCCCTCAGCAGGCGCTATTGTATCGGTAGGGTATGTTAATAATGGTGAGTATAATGTTGCGGACCGAAAAGAAGGCATGTGGTGAGGACGTGTTTGTGGGGTGCAATAAAAAATAAATAATCGTTCAACGAGACTGGATTTAATTTTTGAATTAAATTAGGCCGATAAAATTTTTAAAAAAATATACTTTAATTATCCGGGGGAAGATAAAATCCCCCGGTTCGGAATTAAAATGCCCAGTCTTCGTCCTCGGTGCTGACGGCCCGGCCCATGACATACGACGACCCGGAACCGGAGAAAAAGTCGTGGTTCTCATCGGCATTGGGGGACAATGCCGCGAGGATGGCCGGATTCACGTTGGTCATGGATGCCGGGAACAGCGCCTCATAACCCAGATTCATCAAGGCCTTATTGGCATTATAATGTAAAAATGCCGTCACGTCCTCGGTCCAGCCGACCCCATCGTACAGCTGGGCGCTATACAACAGTTCGTTCTCGTACAGGTCCTGCATCAGGTCGTAGGCAAAGCCCTTGATTTGCTCGCGCCGCTCCGGGGTGGCCCGCTCCAGGGCGCGCTGGAATTTGTAGCCGATATAATATCCGTGCACCGCTTCGTCGCGGATAATTAACCGGATCAGATCGGCGGTGTTGGTGAGTTTCGCCCGGCTGGAATAATACATTGGCAAATAAAAACCGGAATAAAATAAGAACGACTCCAGAAACACGCTGGCCACTTTTTTGGTCAGCGGGTCGTCATGGCGATAATGCTGTAAAATAATGGCGGCTTTATTTTGCAGCGCCGTATTTTGCTCGCTCCAGCGATAAGCCGCGTCCACGTCCGGCATGGAACACAGGGTGGAGAATATCGAGCTGTATGAGCGCGCATGCACCGCCTCCATAAAGCTGATATTGGAGAATACCGCTTCCTCATGGGGGGTGACGGCATCCGCCATTAATGCCGGCGCACCGACGGTATTTTGTACCGTATCGAGCAATGTCAAGCCGGTAAATACCCTAATCGTTAATTCCTGCTCCTGCGGCGATAATGTGCCCCAGGACGGGATATCATTGGACAGGGGCAATTTCTCCGGCAGCCAGAAATTCGCGGTCAGGCGGTTCCAGACTTCCAGATCCTTATCGTCCTCGATCCGGTTCCAATTTACCGCCTGCACGGGGGCGCGGGGCGAAGAGGTGGTCATGATCGTATTCTCCTTGGCCGTTAGAGCGCGCATGAGACGCAGCCGGACACTTCGGTGCCTTCCAGCGCCATTTGGCGTATGCGTATGTAATACAGCGTCTTGATGCCTTTTTTCCAGGCATAAATCTGTGCTTTGGTGATATCCCGCGTGGTGGCGGTATCGCGGAAAAACAGGGTCAGCGACAGCCCCTGATCCACGTGGCGCGTGGCGGCGGCATAGGTATCGATAATTTTTTCCGGGCCGATTTCATACGCATCCTGATAATAGTGCAGGTTATCGTTATCCATAAAAGGCGCCGGATAATAGACCCGCCCGGTTTTGCCCTCTTTGCGGATCTCGATGCGCGACACGATGGGATGGATGCTCGACGTGGAATGATTGATATAGGAGATGGAACCGGTGGGCGGCACCGCCTGGAGATTCTGGTTGTAGAGGCCGTGCGCCATAACGGACGCGCGCAGCGCCAGCCAGTCGTCGCGGGTGGGCAGGGCGATGCCCGCGTCGGCGAACAGGGCGCTGACCCGTTCGGTGGCCGGTTGCCACACTTGTTCCACATAAGGCCGGAAATACTCGCCGGAAGCATAACGGGAGCGGGCGAAACCGCCGAAGGTGGTGCCCCGTTCCATGGCCAGGCGGTTGGAGGCGCGCACCGCGTGGTAGGTAATGGCGTAGAAGTACATATTGGTGAAATCGATGCCCTCTTGCGAGCCATAATAAATATGTTCGCGGGCCAGGTAGCCGTGCAGGTTCATTTGGCCCAGACCGATGGCGTGGGATTCTTCATTGCCTTTGACAATGGAGGGCACCGAGTTTATCCGGCTCATATCGGATACGGCGGTCAGGGCGCGCACGGCGGTTTCCACGGTATTGCCCAAATCCGGCGTGTCCATGGCGCGGGCGATATTCAGCGAACCGAGATTGCAGGAGATGTCGTTGCCCACCTGCCGGTAGCTCAGATCCTCGTGGTACTCGGTGGCGCTATTGACCTGTAAAATCTCCGAGCACAGGTTGCTCATATTAATGCGCCCGTCGATAGGGTTGGCCCGGTTTACCGTATCCTCGAATACCATATAGGGATAACCCGACTCGAACTGGATTTCCGCCAGCGTTTGAAAAAACAGCCTGGCGTCGATGGCGGTTTTGCGGATGCGCGGGTCGGCCGCCATTTCATGGTATTTTTCACTGATGCTGAGCTGCGAAAAAGGCTGGCCGTAAATCCGCTCCACGTCATAAGGAGAGAACAGGTACATCGGCTGATTATCGCGCGCCAGCTCGAAGGTGACATCGGGTATCACCACCCCCAGCGACAGGGTTTTGATGCGGATTTTTTCGTCGGCGTTTTCCCGCTTGGTATCGAGAAAACGCATGATATCCGGATGATGGGCGTGTAGATAAACCGCCCCTGCCCCCTGGCGCGCGCCCAGCTGATTGGCGTAGGAGAAGGCGTCTTCCAGCATTTTCATCACCGGAATCACCCCGGATGATTGGTTTTCGATACGCTTGATGGGCGCGCCCGCCTCGCGCAGATTGGTCAGCATAAACGCCACGCCGCCGCCGCGTTTGGACAATTGCAGCGCGGCGTTCACCGAGCGGCCGATGGATTCCATATTGTCTTCAATACGCAGCAGGAAACAGGAAACATACTCGCCGCGCTGCTGTTTGCCGCAGTTAAGGAAGGTCGGCGTGGCCGGCTGGAAGCGTCCGGAAAGCATCTCTTCCACCAGACGGGACGCCAGCGCGCTATCGCCGGCGGCCAGGGTTAACGCCACCATGCACACCCGATCTTCGAAGCGTTCAAGGTACTGGCGCCCGTCGAAGGATTTAAGCGTATAGCTGGTATAAAACTTCAGCGCGCCCATAAAGGTCTGAAAGCGGAACCCGCGCGCGTCGGCCTGGGAAAAAATGGCGGCAATCTCGGCGTCGGAGTAGGGGGCCAGCACCTGCGCTTCGTAATAGCCTTCCTCCACCAGCGTGCCCAGCCGGGCCTGCAGCGAAGGAAACCGGCGGGTATTGGGTTCCACATGCTGTTCAAAATACAGGTCGACGGCCTGCCGATCTTTATCGAACTGGATCTTGCCGTGCTCGTCATACAGATTAAGCATGGCGTTCAGGGCGTGATAATCCGCCAGCGCCGGGCCGGGTGGGGCCACGTTCAGCTCTGTTGCTGCCAAGGTTGTTGCCAAAATTCGGTTACTCCTTTACGTACCTGCGCCACGTCTTCCGCCGTTCCCAATAGCTCAAAGCGATAGAGATAAGGGACCCGGCATTTTTTGGCGATGATATCGCCCGCCAGGCAGAAGGCCGTACCAAAATTCCGATTGCCGGCGCCAATCACGCCGCGCAGCCAGGAACGGTTGGTTGCATCATTAAGAAAACGGATCGCCTGACGCGGCACCGCGCCCCGATCGCTGCCGCCGCCGTAGCTGGGGACAATCAGGATATAGGGGCGGTCTACCCGCAGGCTCTCGCTGGGGGCCAGGGGAATACGCAGCGCGGGCAGCGTCAATTTGCCGACAAAACGATGCGTATTCTCCGAACTGCTGGAGAAATAGACCAGCAGGGGTTTCCCGTCCGCCATGGGGTTACAAGACCATGGCCGCGGCGGCCAGCTGGCCGATTTTGTCGGGCCTGAACCCGCTCCAGTGCTCATCGGCGGTTTGCACCACAGGCACCTGCTGGTAGCCGAGGGCTTTCACATGGGCCAGCGCCTGCGCGTCGGCCAGTAAATCCACCAGGCGGTAATCGATCCCTTTCCTGTCCAGCGCGCGGCAGGTGGCGTGACATTGGACGCAATCCGGTTTAGTGTAAATAGTAATAGTCATGATTCGCATTCACCTCTAGCATGAGCAATCCGGTGGTTTAACCTTGGGGTTGATGACGTATGAAACATCGCAAAGCATAAGATGAATACTATATGTAGATATAATTTTTATCAACCATACAATATATAGGATTTAGGTATATTGGTTTTTAACCGCCCGGGCGGACAGCGGACAACAAAAAGCCCGCGCTTCGCAAGAAGAACGGGCCTTCATCATTATGTCTTTAAACACTCTCTTTTCCGGCTGACGGCCTGAGCCGAACTGGCGTCGAACCGGGTTACCCGAGCGGTGGGAGACTTAACGACGAGACAGCAATACCCCGAGGACAATACCTACCGCAGCGGTGATACCCAGGCTCTGCCAAGGTTTTTCAACGACGTAGTCTTTAGTTTGAATTGCGGTGTCACGGGCGTACTGGCCGATGCGGCTGGTGCCGCCGGCGCGGGCGCGGGCATCTTTCAATACGTCTTTTGCCTTGGAGCGCAGGGCGTCCAATTGTTCTTTGGTGGTTTTTTCAGACGTGTTGAGCAATTCATCCAAGGTGTCGGCTAACAGAGAAACATCATCTTTAACATCTCTTTGCAGGTCATCTTTTTCAGCTTTCGTAAACATTTGTTTCTCCCTTTTGGCTATAGATGATTTAACTGTAGACTATTCATCTGTTTCTTGCCGATATGTCGCCGGCCCGGTTGCCGATATTCCAGCCCGGGGGCCGCCCCATTGACCAACGCGCCGTTGCCGGCAACGAGCGCAGCGGCCGCTGAATGCGGCTTCTGCTGGCCGGGCTCCGCAGCGCGCAGCGGTAAAATAGCCGTTTTTTGGATTAATCCGAAAACACGCGCTGCGGCTACTGGCCAGCCGCTTAACTGATTACATTAGCTGTGATCACTTCGCTGTGACTGAAGAGAGGACAAATAATGTACTTAAGACCCGATGAAGTCGCTCGCGAACTGGAAAACTCCGGTTTCGAAAGAGATTATATCACCCGACAATGTTACGGTTACCGTAAAGGCCACCACTATGTCTACGTGAATCGGGAGGCTAAACTGGGCAGAACCGCCCTGGTCGTTCATCCCTCGCTGCGGGATAAAAGCAGTCTGTTTGCCGCTCCCACGTCGCCGGTACGCTCCAGCGACAATTACCAGGTTTTCCCCGCCGATCCGGACGGGAAACCCGATAGCCACTATGGCATACCCCACGGTTTCAGTTCCCGCGCCTCGCTGAACCAATACCTGCAAAAAATGTTTAATTAACCGCGGGCGAAAGCCGCGGCGCGCTCAACCAGCTCCACGTCCGGGCGCACGCCGGTATACAGCACAAATTGTTCCAGCGCCTGGATGGCGATCACTTCGGCGCCGGTAATCACGATTTTGTCATGCAAACGGGCAAATTGAATCAGCGGCGTTTGCGCCGGCAGCGCCACCACGTCGAATACCGTGGTCGCGTTGATGATAATTTGCTCGCTAAAGGCCAGATCATCAGCCTGCGCGCCGCCCGCCATACCCACCGGCGTAACGTTAATCAGCAGCGCGGCGTTGAGATTGTCTTCTCCAGCCTGCCACCGGTAGCCGTATAAATCCGCCAGACGCTGGCCGGTCTCCTGGTTGCGGGCAATAATCACCCCTTGGCGAAAGCCCGCGTCATACAGTGCGCCGGCCACCGCTTTAGCCATGCCGCCGCTGCCGCGCAGGGCAAAAGGAGTCTGCGGATCGATTTGGTATTGCGCCAGCAGGCGTTCGATGGCGATATAATCGGTATTGTAGGCTTTAAGATGGCCATCGGTATTTACGATGGTATTGACCGACTCGATGGCGCGCGCCGACGCGTCAAGCTCATCGAGATAGGGGATGCAGTCTTCTTTAAACGGCATCGAGACCGCGCAGCCGCGAATACCCAGCGCCCTGACGCCGCCGATGGCGGCGGCGAGATCGCGGGTAGTAAAGGCTTTATAAATGTAATTCAGGTTCAGTTGTTCATAGAGATAGTTATGGAAACGGGTGCCGAAATTACCAGGGCGGGCGGCCAGAGACATGCATAGCAAGGTATCTTTATTGATGTTCATGATAGTTATCCTGTTTGCCGTAGCTGATAGTACATGTGGCGATCGGCAGCGGCGATAAAAAACCGCGGCGGTAATGCCGTAGGCGAAAAGGATATCACAACCCACTCGGCCGATCAGGCCCTTGACCCGCCGTATCCCATGCCTGCGGCCAGGCAAAGATTACCTGCACGCGGCCTCTGGCATAACCGCAAACCGGTACTACACTCCAATAAGGCAGTAATATCACCCCGTTTTCCCCGGCCCAAGGCCGTTTGACTCCATGCCGCAACCGGCAGGATATAAGATGTCCGTCTATTGGAATCCGCTGCGTTGCAACGGCGGCGAATAAAATGGATATGCTCAAAATTATGCGCAAGAGAGGAATTTGATGGCCAAGGGATCGTCGAAGAAAAATGAAATCGTTATACCTACTACTACCACCACCATGGCGAGTAAGGTCGATAACCAAGTGGTTGTCACCATTGACGATAAAGGGGTACATATAGCCCACCCCAATACCGATAATGAAATAGTGAAGCGTCTGGATGCGGATCGCAAGACGCGGGTCAGGGAAGGGATGCCGGTGCCTCTCGGGGCGACCTGGGACGGACTGGGCGTGAACTTTGCCATTTTCTCCGCCCATGCCACCAAAGTGGAGCTTTGCCTGTTTAACGAAGAGGGCGAAGAGTATGACCGCATCGAGCTGCCGGAGTATACCGATGAAGTCTGGCACGGCTACTTGCCCGATGCGCGGCCCGGTTTGCTGTATGGCTATCGCGTCCATGGTCCCCATGCCCCAGAGGAAGGGCACCGCTTTAACCCGGCCAAACTGCTGCTCGATCCTTACGCCAAGCAGATTTGGGGCGAATTGATCTGGGACGATGCCCTATTCGCCTACGACTTCGAGGCGGAAGACAAGGATCTGAGCGTGGACGAACGCGACAGCGCGCCGTTTATGCCCAAATGCCGGGTGATCGACCCGGCGTTTTCCTGGCCGGCGAACGGTAAAAATTTTATCCCCTGGGAAAAAACGCTGATTTATGAAACCCATGTGCGCGGCTACACCATGCGCCATCCGGCGGTACCCGAGCATCTGCGCGGCACGTTTTCGGCGCTCAGCGTGCCGCAGATCGTCGATTACATCAAATCCCTGGGCGTCACCGCCATTGAACTCATGCCGATCCATGCTTTCACCGACGATCGGCATTTGCAGGAGAACGGGCTGCATAATTTCTGGGGTTATAACACGCTGTGCTTCTTCGCGCCGCATCCCCAATATATGGCCACGTCGACGGTAAATGAATTCAAGCAGATGATCGCCACGCTCCATGCCGCCGGCATCGAAGTCATCCTGGATGTGGTGTATAACCACACCGCCGAAGGTAACGAGCTTGGTCCGACCCTATCCCTCAAGGGGATCGATAATGCCAGTTATTATCGTCTGTTTCCGGAAGAAAAACGCTATTACATCAACGACACCGGCACCGGCAATACCCTGAACCTGAGCCATCCGCGGGTATTGCAGATGGTCACGGATTCCCTGCGCTACTGGGCTACGGAGATGCAGGTCGACGGATTCCGTTTCGATCTGGCCACCATCCTGGGCCGGGAAAGCTATGGTTTCGACGAGGGCTGCGGCTTTTTGGATACCTGCCGGCAAGATCCGGTGCTCAGCCAATGCAAACTGATTGCCGAACCCTGGGACTGCGGCCCGGGCGGCTACCAGGTCGGCGGCTTTCCGCCGGGATGGTCGGAATGGAACGACCGCTACCGTGATTCGGTGCGTAAATTCTGGCGCGGCGACGAAGGGCAACTGGCGGAATTCACCACCCGGCTGGCCGGGTCCGCCGATATCTTTAACCATCGCGGCCGCAAACCGCACGCCTCGGTGAATTTTATCACCGCCCACGACGGTTTTACCCTCAACGATCTGGTTTCTTATGAGCATAAGCATAATGAAGCCAACGGCGAGGATAATCGCGACGGTCATAGCGATAATATTTCGGCCAACTATGGCGCCGAAGGGCCGACCGAGGAAGCGGCGATCAACGAACTGCGCCTGCGCCAGATGCGCAATATGCTGGCGACGCTGATGTTTTCCCAAGGTACGCCCATGCTGCTGGCCGGCGATGAGTTCGCCCGCACCCAGCAGGGCAACAACAACGGCTATTGCCAGGACAGCGAGATCAGCTGGGTGAATTGGCAGATTGACGATAAAGGCGAGTCGCTGATTCTGTTTACTTACCGGCTTATCGCGTTGCGTAACCGTTTCCCGATTTTGCATCGCGGACGGTTTCTCAGCGGCAAGCTGAACGAAAAGCTCAATATCAAGGATGTTACCTGGTTCCAGCCCAGCGGCGATGAGATGTCCGAGGACGCCTGGGGCGATGCCAACCTGAAAAGCATCGGCATGCTGCTGGACGGCCGTTCGCAGCCGACCGGCCTGCTGCGGGTGGGGTCGCAAAGCACCGTGCTCCTGCTGTTCAGCGCATCCCATGAGGATGTGGTATTTACCTTGCCCGAAGTGGCTCACGGTTACGGTTGGCGGCATATTTTCGATACCTTCCAGCCCGATGATATCAATGAGCACAGCTTTGGTTTCGGCCACGCTTATACCTGTCCTTCACGTACCGTGGTGCTGTTCGAGCTGGTCAATACCAAAACCACCATGATCGTGGCCTGATAGCCGCCGCGCCCGCTTAGTCACCTTCCGGTTCCCCCGCCCCCGCCTGCTCAGGCGGGGGCCTATCCCGGCGCCCGCACCATAATCACGGCCGCCGGCCTAAATATCCGGCTCCCGCTGCCGATACTGGACATAGGCAATAATGTAGATGCGGCTCACCGCCAGGGGCAACGGTTGCCCGTTTTGAGCAACGAGGATGGCCGCGAATATCCGGGATTCAACAGGCATATGAAGACTATTGGCGAGGGGCGGTTAAGATTCATCCGGCAGTTTGAATGCAACGACAATGTACTGGCAAGCGCGGTGCATTTAATGCTGGATAATAAGTTGCTCACCCAGGCCAGGCTGTCCCGGGAATATGATTTAAGCTTTTTCCAGTCCGCGGTGTTGTTTAATGAACTGGTGAATATTAATAATTTCTTTAAAACCAATTATTTTGCCATATCCTATCTGAGCAATAACCAAGTTAACGAAGCCATCGCTCTATGGGTCAATCAGCAACGCTCGGTGGAAGGCATCGCTTTTCGCCTGGATGCGCAAATTCACGACAAACTTATTGAGTTAGCGCCCATTTTCTACAGTAAAAGGCAAGAGTTAATCTTTACCGACGGTTATGGCTCCTATTCCCAATTCAATAAAGATACCGAAATAGATCTGATCGTCAACGGCGTGTTAAGTAAGATCCTGGCACCCTATCAAAAAATGATCCTTGAGCAAGATGCAATAAAAAAATTTATTCTACAGCAGGTTAACCGATTAAGAGATGTGGCGGATATCGCCAGCGACGGGTTTGATATCCGCGCGCTGGTGCGCAATGCCGGATGGCATGTCAATTATATTACCCCTGAACGCGTGATTATCGCGGAAAATCGGGGATGCCGGGCCGCTATAACCCGCATTAACAGAAACCTGCCCGGCAATACCCTAATGCGCAGTAAAATCGACCATGGCTGCGATATTTCGGTCTATATCGATAATGCCATGTCCCTACAAGATGATTTCTATGTCAACAGCAGCTCTGAGGTTTTTACGGCCAAAGAATTTTCCAATGTTAACGTGCAAGAACAACGCATCGCCCTATAAACCGCCAGCAGTCGCCTAACGTCGCGACGCCCACTTCGTGCGGCTTGATAACATTCCGGCGGCCAATATAAGATAAACCAAAGGCGGCGGCCCCATGCCGCCATGGTTTTTTCCGTTAGCTGATTTTCCAGGTATAAACATGACCGTACGAATTACCGCCGCTACGTTTTGCCATAAAGATTTGGCCAGGCTGGTGGGCCAGTTGGATGAGTACCAATCCGCACTCTATCCCGCCGCCAGCAATCACTGTATTGCCTTGGCAGACATGAGCCGCGACCGGGCCTGGGCCTGGCTGGCAACGGTGGGAGACTATAATGCGGGATGCGTCTGCTTGTATCATAGTCCGGACGGGCAGGCTGAAATCAAACGGCTGTATGTCGATCCGGATTATCGGGGATATGGTCTCGCTTCGGCGCTGCTTGCGGAATTGGAGGCGCTGGCGCGCCAGCAGCATTGCCCGGCGCTGTATCTTGAAACCGGCATTCATCAGCCGGACGCGGTGGGGTTGTATAAGAAGCTGGGGTTTATCCGTACCGGCGCGTTTGGGCAGTATACCGACGATCCGTTGAGCATTTATATGAGCAAGGCGCTTGATTAAAACGTGTCGCCTGCTTGATCCCCAGGCATTACCCGAGCCTATGCATACCTTATCTTAATCTTGCCGGGCCGCGCGCCCATGTCAACGGAGCGTGGCCGCCGCGCCCGCGCCGCCGCCGTTCCATTGCTCCCGATTGGCCAGGTATTCGTCCTGGAAAATACACATCCTGATGGTATTGCGGTATTCGCCGTTAACGAAATACTCCTTGAGCAGCACGCCTTCCACTTTGAAACCCAGCTTGCCATAGATATGGATGGCCTTTTCGTTCTCCTGATCGACAATCAAATACAGCTTATGCAAATTGAGCACCAGGAAACCATAGTTCATGGCAAGCTGCGCGGCAATACTGGCGTAACCGCGGCCCTGGTGGGCGGGGTCCACCAATATTTGGAACTCGGCGCGGCGGTGGATATGATTAATTTCCACTAACTCCACCAAGCCGATGCCGACCCCCTCTTTGTCGATGATAAAACGCCGCTCGCTTTGGTCATGGATATGTTTATCATAAAGATCGTTAAGCTCCACGAAAGCTTCGTAGGGCTCCTCGAACCAGTATCGCATCACGCTTTCATTATTATCAAGCTGATGAACGAAATGCAGGTCTTCACGTTCCAGTGGGCGAAGTTTAATATTATAGCCATGAGATATTTTATTTTCCACGATCATGATATATGTTCTTAAGTAGTTATTAAATTGACCAATACCGAAAATTTACTACTTAAAATATCTAATGGCTAGCAGACTTAGACACTAAATTTATAACCAATACGCCAGCAATAATTAGCATCATACCCATAATTGCATAAATGTCGAGTTTTTGGCCAAAAAAGATATAGCCTGAAAAAGCAACAAAAACAATACCTAAACCTGCCCAAAGCGCATAAGCGATACCCACCGGCATGGTTTTAAGCACCAATGACAGTAATATAAATGAAACGGTATATCCAACCAGGACAATGATAGAAGGGTAAATTTTTGTAAACCCGGCTGACGCTTTTAATGAAGTGGTTGCAATAACTTCTGAAATAATAGCGATGAGGAGATACACATAAGTTATCATGCAGATTACTCTTTGATTTATCAACAGCTAGCAAGATTAGCACAACCGGATTAAATATGAAATTAGCGCATCAAACACCGACAATTATTTTTACCGGTAGTGGTTATCGTAACAGGATAGCGTTACCTGAAAATAAGGCCGCATGAACAGTTCGTGGAAACACGTTATGGAAATTGTTTTAGAAAGATATTGCAAAAAATAGGGCGCGGGTACGGCTAAGCCGCGCCAAATGAAATTCCCTACCGGCAAAATTGGATAATCTGCCGGGCAAGTTCGGCGGGATTATCCTCGGCCACATGATGTCCGGAATCGATTCCCTGTCCGGAGACCTCCAGCGCCCAGTTGCGCCAAATACCCAGGATATCATCGTATAAAATCGGCAAGTCATCCCGGGTCGACCAGATGACGCGGGTGGGGCAGCGTATTTTATGCCCGTTGCGCCGATCTTCCTCATCGTGATAGCGGTCGACGGCCAGGCCGGCGCGGTAATCCTCCAGCATGGCGTGTACGGTGAAGGGATCGTGGATCGCGCGGTGATAATCGGCATAAGCCTCTTCCCCCATTTGCCCGGCGGTAAAACCATACCATTTATCGGGATCGGCAAGGATCGCCTGTTCGGGTTTATCGGGCTGGGCAAAGAAAAACCAGTGCCACCACCGGCGGGCGAAGGGTTCAGCGCAGCGGGCCAGCGCCTCGGCGATGGGCACGCTGTCGAGCACCATCAGGCGTTCGATCGCCGCGGGAAAATCCAGCGCGGCGCGCATGGCCACGTAACTGCCGCGATCGTGTCCGACCACGGCAAAACGATCGTGGCCGAGATGTTTCATCAGCGCGACGCAATCTTGCGCCATTTTCCGTTTGCTATAGCCGGCATGATTGTCGCCGTCCGGCGGCTTGGACGATAAGCCGTAGCCGCGCAAATCCGGGCAGATCACCGTGAAATGGGGCGATAGCAGCGGGGCGACCCGATGCCAGGTGGCATGGGTGCGGGGGTGCCCATGGAGCAGCAGCACGGCGGGGCCGGCGCCCCCATGCCTGACCCGCAGGGTAACCTCCGGTAACGCAATCATCTGCAGGGTAAAACCGTCGAACATCGCATGCTGCTCCGTGGAGGGATACAGGATTAAGCATAGTCCATGATTCACCACTTTCAGAGGTGGTTCACATTTCTTAGCGTTTCATCTTGACGGTAAAAACGGCGCAATTTAAATTGTCGACAAATAGATCTTTTTTGTCGACAAAAGAGAAAAGCAGATGGCGGAAATCGGTTTTCAGGAAAAAATCAAAAAATATTTTATCTCGCTGGATCTCAAACCGGGCGACAAGATCGAGACGGAGATTGCTTTAGCGGAAAAATTTGGCGTTTCACGCTACAAAATGAGACAGGCGCTGGACGTTATGGTCCAGGCCGGGATTCTGGAGCGGGCGCCGAAGCGCGGAACCGTGATCAAGGGGTTCGATACCGATTCCCTCAGCGAGCATATTAAATTTCAGTTTGAAGTTTCCCAGTTTGATACTTTCGAATTTAAAGAAGCCCGTATCCTAATGGAACGGGCAATTTTGCCGCTGGCCGTCAGGCGCATCACGCCATCCGAAATAGCCAAAGTCGAGCAGACCATTGAGGATATGCTGCTGCATCAGGACGATCCAAAAAAAGCGGATGGATATGATCGAGATTTCCATTTATTGATTTTCCAGTCCTGCGGCAATCACGTTCTTTCAGCATTCTCAGGGGTGCTTTCAACCCTCTTCAGAAGCTCTGAATATCGCAATAAATACTGGTCGCAGGAACGAATAGTGAAAATCGCCGAAGAGCATAAGTTGATACTGTCGGCAATTAAAAAAGGCGATCCGCTTGCGGCGGTGGCGGCCCTTGATGTGCATTTGGGCTACTCGAAATTAACGCTTGCGGAATAAATACCGCTGCATTTATCGGGAGGTCAATATGGACCCACCATATTTAATAAAATGGTAAGCCCTTTGGGGTGAAAAGTTATTATATCCAATAGCATTTTGGATGGTCTGTTATTGCCAGAATAAAGCGGCCAAAAATATCGATATTCAATATTGATATGGCACCGCTTTGCCAAAAAATCAAATTTATGATTTAGAGGTGAAAATAATGGAATTAACTAAAAGCAGTAGAATTAAAAAAATACAACGAATTACTCTGGTCTTATTAATATTGATTGGCATCGTCAATTATATGGACAGGGCAACGCTATCCATTGCCAATATTTCCATTAGCGGGGAGCTTGGTTTAACGAAAGTCCATATGGGGTATCTTCTGTCCGCTTTTTCACTCACCTATGCTTTCCTGCAACTGCCGGTGGGGGCATTTCTGGATAAAACGGGCTCCCGTTTCCTGCTGGGACTGGGACTGTTGCTATGGTCCGCGGCACAATTCGCCGGCGGGCTCGTTCACTCTTTTAAAGCGTTGTTTATCACCCGGTTGATATTGGGCGCGGGGGAGGCCCCGCAGTTTCCCGCGGCGGCGAAGTCTATTTCCGAATGGTACAGCATCAAAGAACGCGGCCGCGCCATGGGCACCTTTAATTCATCCGCCGCCATGGGCACCGCCATCGCCCCGCCGATTCTTACCGCGCTGATGCTGGCGTTCGGGTGGCGCTGGATGTTTATTGTGATGGGCGTACTGGGCGTGGTGTTGTCAGTTATCTGGTTTGTGGTTTATCGCAACCGCGATCAAATACCCTTGACGCCGCAGGAGGATAATTATCTCGATCGCGGCTCGGTCATCTCCGCAACGGGCCAGGCAACCGCGCGGGACTGGTTTGGTTTATTCAAGTCATCTTCCACCTGGGGCATTTTGTTAGGCTTCATGGGGGTGGTGTATATGATTTGGATGTATTTAACCTGGCTGCCAGCCTATCTGACGGAAACATATAATATTACGTTGACCCACACGGGATGGCTGATTGTGATCCCTTATATTTTTGCCATTATGGGTTCAATCAGCGCCGGCTTTATTTCCGATCATTTGGTCATCCGCGGGTACGACATGATTAAAAGTCGCAAGTCGCTGGTGGCCGTCGGTTTGATTATGTCGGGTATTTTTACCATTCCCGCAGCCTATGCCTCTACGGTAACCATGGCCATTTTCTATATCAGCATCGCCCAATTCAGCGTGCAGTTGGCATCGGGCTCCTCATGGATACTCGTATCGTCAATTATTCCCTCCAACCAAACCGCATCCCTGGGCGGTATCCAGAATTTCGGCGGTTATATCGCCGGTTCCGCGGCCCCGGTGATTACCGGATATATGGCGCAAAGCACGGGTTCTTTTACCAGTGCGTTGGTGGTTGCCGCCTGCGTGGCGTTATTTTCCGCCATCGCCCACTTTGTTCTGGTGCGTAAGCCAATCGGTGGTAACAACCGGCCAAAAAAGGTCGCCGTTGTCGAGAAAAATGCCTGAGGGAGGAATCTGATGAAAAATAAGCTAAAAGAATTAATTGCACGCAAGATCGCCTTTGCCGGACTCACGCTGAATCTTGGCTCGACCCGGGCTGCCGAAATACTGGCGCGCTCGGGCGTCGATTTTCTGATGGTCGACCTGCAGCACGGCAACTTCGACAAAAACACCGCCACCGATTCCATCCGCGCCATCGGCGTAACGGGCACCATTCCCCTGGGACGCGTCGCGGACAATTTTCCGGGCGCGATTAACGATGTGCTGGATGCCGGCGCCCTGGGGGTGGTGGTGCCGATGGTGAACTGTGCCGGGGATGCCCGCAAGGCGGTCTCCGCCGCTTTTTATTCTCCGCTGGGACAGCGCTCGAAAGGGGGATCGGCCCCTATAGTTTATGGTGACGACTATGCGGTGTGGGCAAACGCCGAGATCATCCTGATCGTTATGATTGAAACCGCCATGGCGGTTGAAAAAGCGGCGGAGATCTTTGCGGTACCAGGCATCACCGCTTGCCTGGTGGGAACGTCGGATCTGGCCTTGGACATGAAGTGCGGCCGGGATAGCGATGAAATCAGAGCCGCTTTGGCGAAAGTTATGGCCGCCGGTAAACAACACGATGTGGCCGTAGGCACCGCTGTTGGTTCCATCAATGAAATCGAAAAGCTGAAATCCCTGGCGCCGGCGTTTTATCTTATCAGCCACGATCAGGGTTTACTCAAAGAGGCGGGTAAAACCATAGCCGGCCGGTTGATGGATGCCATGGGGCGGAATTGATGCGAACAGAATCGATCGGGAGGAGAAAGATATGCCGACACTAGCGAATAGGGAGTTTGTGCTCGGATTGGATTTGGGCACCAGTTCGTGCAAAGTCTGCGCTGTCGACCTGGCGGGCAATGCGTTGGGGGCCGTGGATGAAGAATATGCCACATTAACGCCCAGGCCGGGCTGGGCCGAACAAGATCCGGCGCAATGGCTTGAGTCCTTGGGGCGGGGATGCCGCAAGCTGTTCGGGCAACTGGGACTCAATAGCCACCGCGCCCTTGGCGTATCCGTAACCAGCGCGGCGCATATCGCCGTGCTGTTGAATCATGATGGCGCGGTGCTGCGCCCGGCGATTTTATGGAATGACCAACGTTCCCAGGAAAAAGCGAAAATCCTGGCGGAAACCTCAGGCGAGGCCATTTTCGATCTTGCCGGCAATTGGCCGACGACCACATGGTCTCTGCCGCATTTGTTATGGGTCGCCGAGAATGAACCCCGGCTCTGGCAGCAGGTCAAATATATTCTGCTATCGAAAGATTATGTGGCCTATAAATTAACGGGCAAAAGGATAAGCGACCCGGCCACGGCGGTATCCGCGATGCTTTATGATGCGAATCAGCGGCAGTGGTCCGGGGAATTGTGCCGGCTCGCGGGAATCGACCAAACGTATTTGCCTGAGCTCTATCCCATCGGCGCTGAAATTGGCAAGCTGACGTCCGCCGGTGCCGATCTACTGGGCCTGTCTCCCGCGACCAGGGTGTTTAACGGCACCCTGGACAGTACGGCGGAAACCTTTGCCGCCGGGGTGAGATCCCAGGGCGATTGCGTGATCCGCCTTGCCAGCGCCGGGGGAATTCACGGCGTCTCACATCCCCCGCGCCGGCACCGGAAGCTGATTTCTTATCCTTATGTCATTTCCCCATTGTGGCTGTCGCAGGCGGGAACCAGTAGCTGCGCATCGGCGGTCTCCTGGGCGGCCAGGCTGTTTGGCGCCGCCAAACCGGATTTTGCCGCCTGGAGCCAGTTGGCCGGGCAGTCGCCCGCCGGCTCTGCCGGCCTGATGTTTCATCCTTATTTGATGGGCGAACGTTGCCCTTATTGGGACGCCCGGCTGCGGGCCAGCTTTACCGGCATGGGCCTGCATCATGATAAATGTGATTTCGCGCGAGCGATTTATGAAGGAACGGCATATTCCTTGCTGGATGCGTGCGGGGCGCTGACCCAGCAGGACTTTGCGCTACGGCAGATTAAAATTGTCGGCGGCGGAGGCAAAAGCATCCTGTGGTGCCAAATCGTCAGCGATGTGTTCGGCCGGCCCGTAGAGTATATGCCGGGCGCCGATTCATCGTTTGGGGCGGCATTGATCGGTCTGGTGGGATTAGGGGTCTATCAATCGGTCGAAGCGGTGCCGCCGGGAACGTTAACCACGGGAGAGGAAAAATCGTATTTGCCCGATGCTGCCAAGAATGAATTTTATCAACAGGAATTCAAAAGATACCGCTACATCCAAACCAGGATTGGTGAAATATCGCATTATGAACCGGGCGATTGACCCACGTAAAAATCAATCATGATAAAACAGGGGGTTAATTCTGAGCGGCGTGGCGCCGCAAGACAGATGAAACACCATTTCAAAAATCTGTGGCCGATCACGGAACAGAAATAAAATGGTCTCCCGCACTCATCATCAAGGGTTTTATGCCGATAGACCGTTACCCCTATAAGGATGGTTATGGTCATGAAAAAATTAGTGAATTTACCCTTTATGGTTCAATTGCTTAGTGGTTTTGCGATCATCATCGCATTTATGCTTTGTCTGGGCGGCGTGTCGTTGTATCAACTCAGCACTACCAATACTCATATCGAGGCGTACCGCAATAATTGGTTGCCGGGAGTACGTTATACGTTGCAAATGCGCGGCGTCCTGGCCGAGCTACGTTTGCAGCAAATACAATATATCTCCTCGGCGACCGACAAAGATCGGGAAGGGCATCGGGCCGAGCTGATGCAGGCGGTCGCGGATTTCCGCCGCGCCCAGGACCACTACCTGGCGCTCAATACGCCCTTAAGCACCACCCCGCTGTTTACCCAGATTATCGCCAACTTCGATCAGTTCAGCCGGGCTAATGACAAGATGGTGGAAGCCATGATCGCCGGCGATGTGACGTCAGCCATTCAAATCAGCGGCGATACGTCGCGTAAATATCGCACTCAATTAATGATCGATCTCGCCGCCATGGTGGATCGCGAGGTGAGCGGCAGCGATGCCGCCGCCATGGCGGCGAGCCGGGGATATCTGATGGCCAAATATACCCTGGGGGGCCTGGCGCTGTTTGCCCTGCTGGTTTCCATTGTGCTGGCGACTTTGATTTCCCGTAACCTCTGGCGCCAACTGGGTGGCGAACCGGCCTATGCGACGGCCATTATGCGCAAAATCGCCGACGGCGACCTGACCACCGGCATCAAACTGCGGGCCAGGGACGGCAACAGCCTGCTGGCGGCATTGAATACCATGAGCCAGCAGTTGCGGCACACCATTGGCGATATCGTAAGCGGCAGCGAGTCCATTTCGGTGGCCTCGGGACAAATCGCCCAGGGCAATACCGACCTTTCCCAGCGCACCGAAGAGCAGGCGGCCTCGTTAATCCAAACTTCGGCCAATATGCAGCAGTTGACGCAAACCGTGCACCAGAATGCCGATAACGCCAAACAGGCCAGCGAGCTGGCGGCCGTCACGTCGCGTACCGCGACCCAGGGCGGCAAGGTGGTGGCTGAGATGCTCACCCATATGCGCGACATCTCGCAAAGCTCGAAGAAGATCGTTAATATTATCTCGGTGATTGAGGGCATCGCCTTCCAGACCAATCTGCTGGCGCTTAATGCGGCGGTGGAGGCGGCGCGGGCCGGCACCCAGGGCAAGGGGTTCGCCGTGGTGGCCAGCGAAGTCAGGACGCTGGCGCAAAAGAGCGCCGATGCGGCCAAAGAGATTAAAACTTTGATTGAAGGCGCGGTGGATAAAATCAGCGCCGGCTCCGAACGCGCCGACAACGCCAGTAAAGCGATGACGGATGTGGTGCGGTCGGTTGATAAAGTGACGGCCATTATCCGCGAGATTGCCAACGCCAGCAACGAACAGCACCTGGGAATCCAGGAAGTGGGACAAGCGGTCGCGCAGATGGATCAGGTTACCCAGCAAAACGCCGCGCTGGTGGAACAGGCCGCCGCCGCCGCGCGCGCGCTCACCGAGCAAGGGCTGGAATTGCGCAACGCGGTGAGCTTTTTCCGGACCGCCTGATACCGCTTTATCCTCTTTGCCGCAATGGCGGGGCGGATTTACTGGCGTCACGCGCTCCCGTGCGTTAAAACCTATTGATGGTTGTTAGGCTTGGAGCGCTTATTTTATGACGACGATCGCGGCCGCTTTGCCGCAGGGTGTTATCTCTTTGCGGAACATCATGGCGTAAGGTTATGGCCATCGAGCATTATCCTTATATTTCCCAATGGGCCGACCCCGCGGACAACCGGCGGATATTGGCGGGGGGCGATCCCTGCGATCATCCGCATTGGCGGCAATGCTCCGGATTCACCTCGGCCCAGGAGTACCGTTTCTGGTCGTGGCGCCTGTGCGGCGTGGCCTGTTTTCAATCCGTATTATTGCGCCGCCGCGGGCTGCGCCTTGATGCGGCCCTGCTCACCCGCCACGGCATTTGGCGGCAGGCCATGGCGGCCAACGCGTTTATCCCGCAGCCCGATGGTTCGGTCCTGGGCCTGATCTATGCGCCTTTCGTGCGGATGATCGGCCAAATCTATGGCATAGCGGCGACGGTGGATGCCGCGTTCAGCCAGGAGCAATTAGCCGGTTATCTGGCAGCCGGACGGCCGGTAATGGCGTCGGTCACGCCGCTGGTGCGCCATGCCCGCGGCATCAATCCCGATCCTGGGCGCAACGGCGGCCATCTGGTGCTGTGCTACGCCCTGGATCGAGGCAGGGTATGGTTTAATAATCCTTCGGCGACCGAAGCGGAGCCGTTTCACTCGTCGCTGCCGCTGGACGTGTTCTATTCCTGGTGCGCGGGACGGGGCGTCATATTTTGCCGGTAAATTTCATTATCCAAGGGCGGCCGAAGAGCGGCTTATTTGGCGCGCCCGGGTTTGCGTGACACCAGCTCGCCCGCATTGGCCGGCAGGCGCAGCAAGTCCACCAGGCCAATCAGCGACATCAGCGTGAGCAGCACAAACGCCAGCCGATAAGCGATGCCCGGCATCTCCCCCATGCCCATCATGGGCGCAACCGCCTCGCCCAGCCGGACGCCGATGGCGCCAATGGTAATGCCCATGCCGATGGAGAGTTGCACCGCGGTGCTGAACAGGGTATTGGCGTAGCTCATTTCGCTTTGGGGAATATCGGCGAAGGCCAGGGTGCTGATGCCGGTAAACTGCATGGAGCGGCATAAGCCGCCGAAAAACAGCACCGCCAGCGTCAGCCAGTCCGGGGTCGCGGGCGTCAAAAACGCGCAGGCCAGCAGGGATAATGCGGCCAGGGTGCCGTTGACCAATAACACCGAACGAAAACCAAAATGGCGGATAAGCGGCGTGGTGGCCGGCTTCATGGCCAGATTACCGGCGAACACCGCCAGTACCAGCGAGCCGGCATGGAAGGCGTCCATGCCGAACCCGACCTGGAACAGCAGCGGCAGCAAAAACGGCACCGCGCCGATGGCCATGCGAAACAGCGAACCGCCCCAGATGGTCACGCGAAACGTTAATACCTTAAGGGAACCCAGGCGCACCATCGGCTGCTCGGCACGGCGCATATGCCGGACCGCCATCCACATCGCCAGGATACCCAGCAATAAAAACAACACCATATAGGGCCACGGGGCGTCATGCCGCCCGGTCAATTCCAGGCCGTACACCAGGCTCAGCATGGCGGCGCCGCTGGTGACGAAGCCGAACAGATCGAAAGGCGGACGCGCGTCGCGCGGCGGGTTGGGGATCAGTTTCCAGGCGGCGATAATGGCGATCAGGCCCAGCGGCAAATTAATAAAGAAGATCCAGCGCCAGTTGGCATAGTCGGTGATAAATCCCCCCAGCGGCGGGCCCAGGATAGGCGCCACCAGCGCCGGCCAGGTTAGCGTGGCGATGGCTTTGATCAACTGCGACTTGGGGGTGCTGCGCAGCACCGCCAGCCGGCCAACCGGCACCATTAGCGCGCCGCCGGCCCCTTGCACGATACGCATCAGCACAAACTGCGGGACGTTTTGCGTCAGGCCGCATAATACCGAGGCGATCGTGAAAATCGCCAGCGCGACGGTAAAAACCTGGCGTGAACCGAAACGATCCGCTATCCAGCCGCTGGCCGGGATTAATACCGCCAGCGTCAATAAATAGGCGCTCATGCCGATATTTAAATCCACCGCCGACACGCCGAAGGTGACGCCCATTTGCGGCAGCGCGGTGGCGATCACCGTGCCGTCGATATATTCCATAAAAAACGCGCCGGCCACCAGCAGCGCCATGCCCGATAAGCCGCGGGAGGGGGCCTCTTCGACATCTATAGCGGCGGTCTTGTCCGCTGGGGATGCCGGTTGTTTCTCATTCGCCATTGCCTGCTCAGATCCTTCAAAATCAACAATCGCCTGCCTGGCGCTACTCCTGGAGCATGATGCATAGGTCGGCAGGCCGAGGGAATAGATGATATTTTACCCTGAGCGACAAATTTGTCATACAAAAAAGTGAATTCATTGTGTCCGGCATGCGCCAGGCATACCGGACGGGGCTTGCGGCGGGAAAAGTGGTATGACAGCTTCGCCTGAGCAGCCTAAGGCGCAGGCTTGCCGCGCTGCGTCGCCAGCGTTTTCTCCGGTGCGGTTTTTTCCGCGGGTGCCGGCGGGCGGGACGTAAAAGATTTACCGACCATGACGATCACCACCGCCAGGATAATAATACCCAGCGCCAGCCATTCCACCGGATTAAGGCGTTCGCCGGCGAATCCCATGCCGAGCAGCACCGCCACGACCGGGTTGACGTAAGCATAGCTGGTGGCCAGCGCCGGGCGGGCATGGGCCAGCAAATACATATAGGCGCTGATGGCGATAATGGAGCCAAAAACGATTAAATAGCCCACCGCGATCAAGCCGGCGGTATCGGGTATATGGTCCAGGCGCTCTCCGTTAAGCCAGCTGGCGATAAGCAACACGGCGCCGGCCACGATCATTTCCACCGCGCCGATCATCATGCCCTTGGGCAAATCGAGCCGTGAGCTCCAGATGGAACCAAACGCCCAGCTTACGGACGCCACCACCACCAAAAACGCCCCCAGCGGGTTGCCGGTAAGACTGCCGCCGGTATTGAGCAAAATAATGCCGATCAGGCCCAGCGCAATGCCAAACCATTCCAGGCGGGTGGCGCGCAGGCCCCAAATGCAGCCGAAACATACGGCGAATAGCGGTACCGTGGCGACGATCACGGCGGTGATGCCGGACGGCACCTGCATATGTTCGGCCACCGTGACCAATCCGTTGCCCACCGCCAATAGCAGTATGCCGATCATGCCGGCGTTAATAGCCTGGCGCAGGGAGGGCAGGGCATCGCCCTTGAGGCGCAGGATGGTAAATAGCGCCACGCCGGCGATAAAGAAGCGTACCCCGGCCATCAGCAGCGGCGGCCAACTGCCCACTCCGATGCGGATAACAAAGTACGTCGAACCCCAAATGATATAGAGCGTAAATAAAGCCAGCACCAACTTCAGACCGTTAGAATCCCTTAATTGCATTTCACTACCTTTGCAGCCATTAGTGTAGAAAGAAGTATAGAAAGATTAGTAAACCTCTTTTATTAGGAGTTAATAAACTTTTTTTGTCGTAATTATTCGCGTAAACAACGAAAATAGTATCCTAAGTCCTTCGATTCAACGGCCGCGCTACTACGGGATAATGATGGATAAATATGATGAGCTGATATTAACCGCACTGGTGGAAAACGCCCGCCTGACCTATGCCGAGTTGGCGCGCCGGGTTAACCTTTCACCGCCGGCGGTGGCAGAGCGGGTGGCCAAACTTGAAGCCAAAAAAGTGATTACCGGTTACCACGCCCATGTCAGCCTGGAAAAACTGGGGCTGGCGATTTCGTTTATCGTCGAGCTGCGCCTGAATCACAATCATTGGCAGACGACCCTTAAGGCGTTAACCCAGATGCCGCAGATCCTGCAATGCTACCGGGTGACCGGCGAGACCTGCGTGATTATTCGCGGGGCGGTGCAGGATATGGCGGCGATGGAGGCTTTTATCGAGCGGGTCAGCCATTACGGGGCCACTAAAACCTCGATTATTCTTTCCGCCCCGGTGGAGCGCAGCGCCCCGCTGGCGGGGCCGGTTACCGAGGCGTTAAAATAATTGTGGTGAATGTCACAAAAAATTGACACATCGGTTCATTTTGCTTAAACTACTAAAAAATGTGATGTGAGTCACAGTATTAGAAAGGCAATGTGAGGAATCTGCAATGAAATTCATACGTAAAATTAACAAGTTCCTGAAGGAACAAGGTAACATTCACGCTGTGGCGGCCAAACATAACCTGTATTAAGAGGGTTGGCGGCAAGCGTTGGTTTTAAAACGGCCCTTATTCAAGGGCCGTTTTTTATGGGTCATCGCCGGGGCCGGCATGTTCTCATTTTAACCGGGCATCAGGTTAATTCGACGATTTCGTGGCGTCCGCTCAGTATTGGCCCACTGAGGATTTTATAGCCGTCGCGATCGAAGCCTTGCGCCACTTTGTTCAGGCCGGCGGCCTGCGCCAGGTTTTCTACCGAGCCCAGGTAAAACCAATTATTCACCACGTGGATTTGCCGCCGATCGGCGCTTTGTTCCACCAGGCCGATGGGGCCGGCGTACGGCCAGTTGAAGACCCGCATTTGCTGCATGGCGTCCATCAGGCGTAATTGATGTTCTTGCGGGGTTTCCTTGCCGCAGCAGGCGCCGGCGCAGCGCCCCAGATGGAATCGGAAACAGGGGCGGCCATGGCTGAGCCTTTCCAGCCCCAGCAGGCTATAGCACAAAAGCTCAGTGTCGCCGATATCCAATAGGGTCTGCTGGGCGGAGCGGCGGCTGGAGAACAAACCGTACAGGTCGGGGGTGCGGGCGAAGTCGATCTCTTTGGCCGAAACGATAACCGGCATGCCGTTAACCATATGGATCGAGCAGAGCTGGCGGCTGCGGCGCAGCCGCTTGTTATGCAACGGCTGTAATTGCTTGATCATCTGCGCTTCCAGCAGCAGCGCGCCGATCTCCCCGGCGGTGAGATGGTAGCTGATGCGGCGGGACTGGCGCAGCAAACGCGCTTCCGCGGCGGTTCTGAAGTGGGACATCACCCGGCTGCGGATATTAACGCTTTTGCCGATGTATAGCGGCATGACGTCGCTGTCGCTATGGAACACATAGACGCCCGGGGCGGAAGGCAGTCCATCAAGATAGGGCCGCAAATGTTCTGGATATTGATAGGCTTGCGCGACATCGAATTCCATGCGCGGGGCAGATAAACGCTTATGCACTGACGTAACTCGCTTATTACTGTAATTATATACAGCATAACAGGTTATTTTTTGCCGGGACAGCGTAAAATGAGATCCGCCTGTATCTCACCGCTCCTGCTGATGCCAGGTTAAATGGCAGTCCCGCAGCAGCTCCCGATCGGATAAAATCGCCGCAGGCGTTCCCTGCGCCGCCAACCGGCCCTGGCGCATGACAAAACAGTAATCGGCGATGTCGGGCACGATGGCCAAATCATGGGTGGCGGTAATCAGGGTGCGCTCCCGGCTGGTATGTAAAAAGCTCACCATATTGCCTTGGCTCAGCGGATCGAGACCGCTACAAGGTTCATCCAGCAGCAGAACTTCCGGTTCAATAATCAGCACCGACGCCAGGGCGACGCGTTTTTTTTCGCCGCCCGACAGGCGATGGGGCGAACGGTGGCGCAAATGGCCGATACCGAACCTATCGAGCATGGCCTCGATGCCGGCGGTTATCCGCGGTTTATCCCAGCCGAGCTGCAGCGGCCCAAACGCCAGTTCGTCGAATACCGTCGGGTTGAATAGTTGCACGTCGGAATTTTGAAATACCAGCCCGACCCGGCGCCGAAAGGCATAGGCCGCCTCGTCGTGTTCCAGGGCCGCCTGGTCGAGCGGCTGGCCGAAGGCCATAATCGAACCCGACGCCGGAAAAAACAGGCCGTCGAGCAGGCGCAGGAGGGTGGATTTGCCCGAGCCGTTGGCCCCTAGCAACGCGATGCGCTGCCCCGCCTGAACCCGCAGGTCGATTTCAAGCAGCGCGGGCATTGACTGATAGGCGTAGCTGACCTGGCGTAACTCATACACCTCATTCATCGTAATACTCCATCGGTCAGGGTAACCGCAGCCACTGGCAGCCGAAGGCCGCCAGGATCAATAAAACGAAACACGGCAGCGCCAGCCAGTCGCGCCTTCGGCAGTGCAAATCGTGCATCAGCCTGACCCCGCCGCGATAACCGCGGGACAGCATCGCGAGATGAACCTCCTGGCTCAGGTAAAGCGAACGCTCCAGCAGCGCGCCGGCGGCGTTGACGGCCAGCCGGCGGCGCTCGCGCGGCGCCAGCGGCCCGACCATCCGGCTGGCTCGCGCTTCCAGCAGGGCGATGGCGCCGGCCAGCAGCACAAAAATATAACGATGGGTCATGCCGAGAATCATCACCGCCATTTTTGGCAACCGAAAAGCGCGCAAGGCTGCCAGCAGATGGGGCCAGGGGGTGGTTAATATCATCAGCAGGGTGAGCGTGGCCGAGGTTTCGGCCCGGCCAATCAATAATGCCGCGGAGCGCAGTCCTTGCCAGGTAACCACCAGCGATAGGCCAGGCAAATGCAGCAGCGGCGTGCCGGGCACCAGAAACAGCGCGGGCAGCGCCACCACGCCGGTAAACAGCAGCACTCCAATCCATACCTGGCGCAGTAGCCGTCCGGCGGCAATGGCCGACAGGCGCGCCATCGCCACCGACGCCACCAGCAGCACGGCCAGGGCGACCAGCGAGTGCACCGCAACGCCGGTGATAATCAGCGAACCCAGCCCGGCCAGTTTGACGCGCGGGTCCAGGCCTTGCAGCCAGCCCCGCCGGTCGGCCAGCTGCTGCGCGTCATCCGCATGGGCCATGGCCCCCAGCAGACCCGCCAGCAGGCGGGCGATAAAATGTTGCCGCCCCGCACCGTGCCGATGGCTGAATGAAGGCTCCCGCACCGCTTATCGGCGCCCGGACGTGGGGCGATAGGACGCGGGCGCCATAAACCGCGCCAGTAAATAAAATATCAGCAAAATCAAGCCGCTGCCCATTACCGCCGACAGGACGTAACCGATGCTCGCGTTATGCATGAACGACGGGGCGTAATCCGGCACCGGAGCGGACCATAGGGCTTCCAGCCGCTGCATCCCGGCCGGGGCGCCTTCCGGCGGCGCAATATTGCCGGAGGCCCGGGTAATATCGGCCCGGGCGGCGGCATCCTGGAAGTCGCTGGCGCCCCATTCGCCCCAGGCGGTGCCGGCGGCCAGCAGGCCCAGCGGGCTGAGCATCATGACAATGGCCATTCCCAGCCACAACCTGCGCACCGGCCGCCAGCCCTGCGGGCGCATGGGCGCGGATTGGCCGGCGGGCGACGCGGTGAATTGCAGCAGCTCGGGATTGGCTTTTTGCAAATACGCGACAATCCCGCCGGTCACCACCGCTTCCGCCAGCCCGGCAAAGGTGAGATGGCCAAGCAGCATGGCCGGCACCGCTACCGACAGCGGATAGGGCGCATAAAGCGGCGTGCCGGCGGCGTCGGTAAACAGCAGGGGCTGAATGCCGAATTCCGCCGCCGCCAGCAGCGCGGAGATGTTGATGGCGCAGTAGCCGGCGATTGACGCCGCCACGATCCGCCGTTTCGAGGTCAATTCCGATCCGGCGGCAATCAGGCGGTAGAGGCCATAGGCCACCATGGGGCCGACGATGGCCATATTGAGGCAGTTGGCGCCGATGGCCGTGATGCCGCCGTCGCCAAAAAACACCGCCTGGATAAACAGGGCCACTGAGATGGCCAGGATGGCCGCCCAGGGACCGAGCACGATGGCGGCCACGCCCATGCCCACCGCATGGCCGGTGGTGCCCCCCGGCAGCGGCAGGTTAAACATCATAATCACGAAGGAAAATGCCGATACCACGGCCAGCAGCGGCACCAGGCGGGTATGCAGCGCGCGCTGGACGCGTTTTTGCGCCAGCCACCAGAACGGGGCGGCGATCAGGAAAGCGACGGCGCAGGTGGAAGGGCTGAGATAACCATCTGGGATATGCATCGGGACAATCCTTTTAATGGCCGGCCTGCATGGGGGACGGCCGCCCGAAGATCGTACCGGCGGCAGCGGGCGGCGTATGAATGACAGATGTCTAGCAGTATGCATGGGTGAATCATACTTTTCTAGAAAAAATCATACGCCATACTTGATCGGGCGCAACTATATCTTAGAATTCGGCCTCGAAGCCTTGCGGGGGTTATTTGTGATGATGCGTATGCCGGTGCGCGGCGTCGTGATGATGCCCGTGGGCAGCATCCTCCCCGTGGGTATGGCTGTGCGCGGCCGGGGCCGCGGCGGGAGCGTCGATGGGAATCAGATTGATGCTGCCGTGGCGCACCCCGGTCTGGGCGATAACCGACTGGGCAAATTCCGACAGGGCCAGGAGCGGTCCGCGCAGGATCGCGGTTTCCACGCACTCCGCCTGGCTGAGGTGGGCATGCATGGTGGAAATGGTCAAATCATGATGATCGTGTTGCAGTTCGGTAAGCCGGGTCGCCAGTTGCCGTTCGTGGTGATCGTAGACATAGCTGAGGATGGCGATAAACGGCGCCTGCGGATCGGCGCTGGCCGCCTGCTGGCCCAATTCGCGGCGCAGCATGTCGCGAAAGGCCTCGGAACGGCTGCTGTAGCCCTTAAGCCGCATCAGTTCGTCAAGTTCGACGGCCAACCGGTCGTCCAATGAAATCGTTAATCGCTGCATGGGGAATTCCGGGAAAGAGAACAGAAAACCCTAGTGTGGAGCATTTTCACCGTAAAGCATAGCGCGGCATAGCGCGGCTTCAGATGGTCACCAATCCCCGCACCCCGTCGGTTTCCATATCGGCGCCGCGGCCGCGCTGCACGATTTCCCCACGGGACATCACCAGATAGCTATCCGCCAGATCGGCGGCGAAATCGTAGAATTGCTCCACCAATAAAATCGCCATATCGCCGCGCGCCGCCAGGGTTTTAATCACCACGCCAATCTCTTTGATCACCGAGGGCTGAATGCCTTCGGTGGGTTCATCGAGGATCAGTAACTGCGGCTGGCAGGCCAGGGCGCGGGCGATGGCCAACTGTTGCTGCTGTCCGCCGGACAGATCGCCGCCGCGCCGCTGTTTCATCTGCGCCAGCACCGGGAACAGCTCGTAGACCGCCGGCGGGGGCTGTTTGGCCCGCGCGCCGGAAAAGCGCGACAGGCCCAGCAAAATATTTTCCTCGACGGTCATGCGGGGAAAAATTTCCCGTCCCTGCGGCACATAGGCGATCCCGCCCTGGACGCGCTGGTGCGGTTTGCGCTGGTTGATAAGCTCCCCCTGCCAGCGGATGCGGCCGGTCTTGGCCGGCAGCAGCCCCATCAGACACTTGAGCAGCGTGGTTTTCCCCACGCCGTTACGCCCCAGCAGACAGGTTACCTGGCCGATTTGCGCCTCGAACGAGAGACCGCGCAGGATATGGCTGCCGCCGTAAAACTGATTTAATTCTTCTACCTGTAGCATCTGTTTCTCCCGCGGCTTAGCGTCCCAGATAAACGTCGATCACCTGTTCATTGGCCTGCACTTCCCGTAGCGAACCTTCGGCCAGTACCTGTCCCTGATGCAAAACGGTGACGCGATCGGCGATGGTTTCCACAAAACCCATATCGTGCTCCACCACCATAAGTGAGTGCTTACCTGCCAGCGAACGGAACAGCTCGGCGGTATAGGCGGTCTCCGCATCGGTCATGCCGGCGGCCGGTTCGTCGAGCAGCAGCAAATGCGGTTCCTGCACCAGCAACATACCGATTTCCAGAAATTGCTTTTGCCCGTGGGATAATAGACCGGCCGGACGCCGGCGCTGCTGGCCGAGCCGCAGCGTGGCCAGCATGGCGTCGATGCGATCGCGCTGCTCGCCGGTAAGTTTGCCGCGCAGGCAGGCCCAGACCGACTTGTCGGTTTTCAGCGCCAGTTCCAGGTTTTCAAATACGGTCAGCGCCTCGAATACCGTGGGTTTCTGGAATTTACGGCCGATGCCGGCCTGGGCGATTTGCACCGGGGTCAGCCGGGTCAAATCGGTTTGCTGATCGTAAATGGCGCGCCCGCTCTGTGGGCGGGTTTTGCCGGTAATAACGTCCATCAGGGTGGTTTTACCCGCGCCGTTGGGGCCGATAACGCAGCGCAGTTCCCCCACGCCGATAGCGAGCGACAGATCGGTCAGGGCGCGGAAACCATCGAAGCTGACGTTGATCTTTTCCAGCGCCAGCACCGGGTCCCGCTGCCGGCGGCGTTCATCCGCCGGGTAGCGCTGCGTCAGCATTTCATTAACGGCGGGTTCCATCAGTCTCTCCTTTTACGCAGCAACCCGATGACCCCCTGCGGCAGCAGCAGCGTCACCACGATAAACATCAGTCCCAGGAACAGCTGCCAATATTCCGGCATCGCCATGGTAAACCAGCTTTTGGCGCCGTTGACGATGCCGGCCCCCAGCAACGGCCCGATCAAGGTGCCGCGGCCGCCCAGCGCCACCCAGATCGCGGCCTCAATCGAATTGGTCGGCGACATCTCGCCGGGATTGATAATGCCGACCTGCGGTACGTACAGCGCGCCGGCCAGACCGCACAACACCGCCGACAGCGTCCAGACAAACAGCTTGAAACCTTTGGGATCGTAACCGCAGAAAATCAGCCGGTTTTCCGCGTCCCGCACCGCCGTCAGCACCCGGCCGAATTTACTGCGCGCCAGGGCGAACCCCAGCAGCAAACTGGCGGCCAGCAGCACTACCGTCGCCAGGAACAATCCCACCCGGGTCGGGGTGGCGGTGACCGAAAAACCCAACAGGGTGGTAAAACCGGTAAACCCGTTGTTGCCGCCAAAGCCGGTCTCGTTGCGAAAAAACAGCAGCATCGCCGCATAGGTCAACGCCTGGGTCATGATCGAAAAATAGACCCCTTTGATTTTCGAACGAAACGAAAAGTAGCCGAAGACCAGCGCCAGCAGGCCGGGCGCCAACATAATCAGGCACAGCGCCCAGGCGAAATGCTGCGTGCCGGCCCAGAACCAGGGCAGTTCGTTCCAGGATAAAAACGACATAAACGCCGGCAGGCCGTCGCCGGCGGCCTGGCGCATCAGATACATGCCCATGGCGTAGCCGCCCAGGGCAAAAAACAGCCCGTGCCCCAGCGACAACAGACCGGCATAGCCCCAGACCAGGTCCAGGGCAATGGCGACCACGGCGTAGCAGAGTATTTTGCCGATCAGGGTCAGCGTATAGGTGGAGATGGCCAGGGGATGGCCGGCGGGCAACAGCGCCAGCAGCGGCAGGATCGCCAGGGCGATAAATGCCAGGATACCCAGCGTGATGGCGGTGCGCGGCGCTTTTTGCAGGCCGGTCAGGGTCAAGGGCTGGCTCATTAGTCAATCACCCTGCCTTTCACGGCGAACAGGCCCTGCGGGCGTTTCTGGATAAACAGGACGATTAACGCCAGGATCAGGATTTTACCCAATACCGCGCCGATCTCCGGCTCCAGGATCTTATTTACGATCCCCAGGCCAAACGCCGCAACCACGGTGCCCGCCAGTTGGCCGACGCCGCCCAGAACCACCACCAGGAAGGAGTCGATAATATAACCCTGTCCCAGCTCCGGGCCGACGTTGCCGAGTTGCGATAACGCCACGCCGCCCAGTCCGGCGATGCCCGAACCCAGGCCAAAGGCCAGCATATCCACCCGGCCGGTGGGCACGCCGCAGCAGGCGGCCATGGCCCGGTTCTGGGTCACCGCGCGGATATTCATACCCAGGCGGGTTTTGTTCAGCAGCAGCCAGCACAGCGCCAACACCCCCAGCACAAACACAATCACCGCGATGCGGTTATAGGGCAGGACCAGGTTAGGCAGCAGTTGGATGCCGCCGGAGAGCCAGGCGGGGTTGGCCACCTCCACATTTTGCGCGCCGAACAGCATGCGCACCCCCTGAATCAGCACCAGGCTGATGCCCCATGTGGCCAGCAGGGTTTCCAGCGGTCGGCCGTATAAGTGCCTGATCACGGTGCGCTCAAGCACCATGCCGATGGCGCCGGTAATCGCAAACGCCACCGGCAGCGCCACCAGCGGATAAAACGCCAACAGCGGCGGCGCATATTGTTCCAGCGCCTGCTGCACCAGATAAGTCGAATAGGCGCCCAGCATCAGCATTTCGCCGTGGGCCATATTAATCACGCCGAGCAGGCCATAAGTGATGGCCAGGCCCAGCGCCGCCAGCAGTAGAATCGAACCCAGGGAGAGGCCGGTAAAAGCCTGGCCGAGCAGATCGCCGATCAGCAGGCGGTGCTGTACCTGCTTCAGGCTATTTTGCGCGGCCGCGCGCACCTGGGAGTCGGGTTCGGTTTTAGGGTCGGTAAGCGCTTGCAAACGTAATTGGGTATCGGGCTCGCCGGATTTCCCCAACAGCGTCGCCGCCTGCAAACGTACCGCGGGATTAGGGTCGGCAAGCTGTAAATTCGCCAGGGCGCTAAGCAGCGCGCTGCGCACAGCCGAATCTTGTTCCTGGGGCAAACGGGCCGACAGCAGCGGCAATTGGTCGGCCTGGGCTTCGCGCTGCAGCGCCTTGGCCGCCCGCAGCCTGACCGCCGGGTCGTCGCTGACCAACTGTTGGGCGGATAACGCATTGGCGATCAGAATGCGCAGCCGGTTATTGAGCCAGATTTTTTTCACCGCGCCCACCGGG
Source organism: Sodalis sp. RH21 (assembly GCF_047324175.1). Lineage (NCBI taxonomy): Bacteria > Pseudomonadati > Pseudomonadota > Gammaproteobacteria > Enterobacterales > Bruguierivoracaceae > Sodalis > Sodalis sp. RH21. The sequence continues at coordinate 905,148 of NZ_CP178732.1, forward strand.
GCGGCGTCGCCCTCCATCGGCGTTAAAGCCGCGCCCTGCTGGATAAACGGCCGGCCGGCTTCATCGACCACCATATTTTCCTGGCGCAAGGCCTGTAACAGCGGTAAGCGGGCCGCATCCGGCGCGCTTGACCATTGTTGCAATAATCTGGCCTGATCGCTGCGGTTCGCCGCCGCAAAATCAGCCGCGGGGCCGGCGGCGGCGTATAGCGGCAGCAGCAGCCATGCTCCCAGGCCGAACCGCCGCAATATCAACAGTACATGACTCATAGTATTCACCCGTTAAAACGTGCAAAACCGTGGGCGCCGGAATCCTGCCGGCGCCGCTACCGCGAAGAGCCGGGTTATTGCGTGCTTTTTACCGGATGATCCGGTTTTTTATCGTTACCCGGGATAAACGGGCTCCAGGGCTGCGCGCGCACCGGTTTATCGGTCTGCCACACCACGTTGAACTGGCCGTTATCCTCGATTTCCCCAATCATCACCGGCTTGTGCAGGTGGTGATTGGTTTGATCCATCGTCAGGGTGAAGCCGGACGGCGCGGCGAAGGTTTGTCCCGCCATGGCCGCGCGTACTTTATCCACGTCGGTGGACTTGGCTTTCTCCACCGCCTGCGCCCACATATGGATGCCGACGTAGGTGGCTTCCATCGGGTCATTGGTCACGACGGTGGCCGCGTTGGGCAGGTTATGGGACTTGGCGTAGGCTTTCCACTGCGCGACGAATTTCTGGTTGGTGGGATTATCCACCGACTGGAAATAGTTCCAGGCCGCCAGATTGCCCACCAGCGGTTTGGTATCGATGCCGCGCAGTTCCTCCTCGCCTACCGAGAAGGCGATTACCGGGACATCGGTCGCCTTGATGCCCTGGTTGGCCAGCTCTTTATAGAAAGGTACGTTGGAGTCGCCGTTAATGGTGGAGATCACCGCGGTTTTGCCCCCGGCGGAGAATTTCTTGATATTGGCGACAATGGTCTGGTAGTCGCTATAACCAAAGGGGGTGTAGACCTCTTCGATATCTTTATCGGCCACGCCTTTAGAATGCAGGAACGCGCGCAAAATCTTGTTGGTGGTGCGCGGATAAACATAATCGGTGCCCAGCAGGAAAAAGCGCTTGGCGCTGCCTCCGTCTTCGCTCATCAGGTATTCCACCGCCGGGATGGCCTGCTGGTTGGGCGCCGCGCCGGTGTAGAATACATTGGGCGACATTTCCTCGCCTTCATATTGCACCGGATAAAACAGCAGGCCGTTCAGTTCTTCAAATACCGGCAGCACCGATTTACGCGATACCGACGTCCAGCAGCCGAACACCACCGCGACTTTGTCCTGGGTTAACAACTGGCGGGCTTTTTCCGCGAACAGCGGCCAGTTGGACGCCGGATCGACCACCACCGGCTCCAGCTTTTTGCCCAGCACGCCCCCTTGGGCATTGATTTCATCGATGGTCATCAGGGCCACATCTTTTAGCGGCGTTTCCGAGATAGCCATGGTTCCCGACAATGAATGCATGACACCGACTTTAATGGTATCGGCGGCCAGCGCTCCCCAACTGATTCCCATCGCGACAACCGAGGCGGAGAGGGCGAACGCTTTTATTAGTTTACGTCGTTGCATACATTTCACTCCTGAATTAAATGAGAAATAACATGGCCATTACACTTGCATCATCAAAGCAAACGCCGTGCCAGTTAGGGGGGTATCAAGCGGGACGCTCGTTCAGGTTTAGCGGCGCAGAGTCTGCGGGCCATATGCGCCCCGACGTGCATCCCCGGCGCCCGCTTAAGCGCACCAACCGCGGGCGCCCGTGCGTTATGGCGGGGCATTGCGTTCAAAAACCAGGCTAAACGCGTTGGGAATGAATTAAAGGGGGGCATAAGACGGGCGCAGCGGCTCGCCATTATTGTGCATCCCTGCCGGACTTGGACGCCGGCGGCGCTTTTATGTTGCGCCGGGTATTGGCCAGGGCGTAATTATGATGTGGGCGGCGGCGGCGCGCCTGGCTGCGCTTTTTTTAACCAGCAAAACTGGCGTGTTTGATAAGTAAGGCTAAACTATATCAAGTAACAGCAACAATAATTATTGATATTATTTCTGAAGTTTCTTAAGTCACCAAGAGGTTAATTATGGCCGATTTACATGACAATTATCTCGACTGGTTGCGCGATGCCCATGCCATGGAAAAACAGGCGGAAACCATGCTTAAAGGGATGGCCGGACGTCTCGAACATTACCCGGTCCTGGAAGCCCGGATCAAGCAGCATATCGATGAAACCATCGAACAGCAGCGTCTGGTGGAAAGCGTAATCAAACGTTATGATTCGTCCAGTTCCACCATCAAGGATATCGCGGGGAAAGCTGCCGCGCTGGGGCAGGCCATGGGCGGTATTTTCGCCAGCGATGAAGTGGTGAAGGGCGGCATCAGCGGTTATACCTTTGAAAATTTCGAAATCGCGTCCTATACCGCTCTTATCGCCGCGGCGGAAGCGGTGGGCGATATAGAAGGGAAACGTGTTTTTCAGCAAATCCTGGAACAGGAAAAGGCCATGGCCGCCTGGCTGCTGGAACATTTGCCCGAGACCACCCAGCAATTCCTGGTACGTTCTAAAACGCCGCACACCGTAGCGAAAAAATAATATCTATAGGACAGGGTGCTGATAGCTAAACGGGAACATGAATATGAAATTTTTATTCAGCACCCGTTTAGTGGTTACTCAAAATATTATCCATTTAGCGCTTATTCGTTCGTGATTAATTAGCGCCAAATAAAAAAAATAGAAAACCCGGCGTTTACTCCGGGTTTTCTATTTTATAAAATTATATTTTATAAAGTATGCTTATTTACTGCCTGCGCTGGCATTCACTTTTACATTAGCTAATTTAGACAATTTAACATCGGTGTTTTTTTCTTCCTGCAACGTTTCGGCCAGCAGCGTTTTCGCTTCGCTATAACCTAACAAGCCGGCGAGCGTAGCCAAGGTGCCATAGGTGGCAATTTCATAATGTTCGACTTTTTGCGCCGCCGCGATGAGACCTGCGTCACGTACCGGCCCTTTTTCCACTTCGTCGATAATTTCCTGGCCTTCTTCCACCAGGCCTTCCATTGCCAGACACTTCACGCGTTTAATTTTTACATTTGGCGTGGCTTCGACTAATTTATCAATTCTTTCTATCTGCCCATGAGTTTCTTCGAGATGAAGTTTAAATGAATCAATAAGCTGAGGGTCCGTGGCCGCACGGGCCATTTTCGGCAGTGCGCGGGTGATTTGTTTTTCGGCGCTATACACATCGGACAGGGCGTGGATAAATAAATCTTCCAGGGTTTTAATGTTCATTGCTTTCACCATCACGAGTTGAAGTTTTTAGAAAGATAGATTAACAGCTTATGATTAGCCAGCTGATAAAATAAGTCTAGACTACCGTTATGAATAAAACAAATCGTGAGCCATAGCGAATAATAAATTTCATAAAACAATGCATCACTTGCAGAATTATCAGGGAGTTGGCATGGGATTATCGTTAGCATAAAATAATCTGTCACCGAGCGATAGCGAGTTTTTTTATTTATCTCCCTGAGTTGACAAAAATAAGAAATTATCCCTGTGATAGGTCCAGTCCTAAATCCAGCGGCGTTTTACTGGGCTTGCCGCCGATTTCACGCGTCAGGCGCGGCACCAGATAGCCAGACACCTTGGTAAGCAGTTCTTGGATGAGGCGCACCGCTTCATTATCGCCCACCATAAAATGCGCCGCGCCGCTTACCTTATCCAAAACAAACAAATAATAGGGGAGGATACCTATATCAAACAACCTGTTGCTCAGGGCGGCCAGGGTGTCGGCATTGTCGTTGACCCCGCGTAGCAGCACGCTTTGGTTGAGCAGCGTTACCCGGGCGGCGCGCAGTTTGCCCATGGCGATGCCAAGCTCGGCGTCGATTTCATTGGCATGATTTACGTGCGTTACCATTACCACCTGCAATAACGATGACGATAGGATATGGCATAATTCGTCGGTGATGCGGGCGGGGATCACCACCGGCAAGCGGGTGTGGATGCGCACCCTTTTAATATGGGGAATGGCCTCTAATTTTTCTATCAGCCAGGCCATTTCGCGATCGTTCGCCATCAGGGGATCGCCACCGGAAAATATGATCTCGTCAATTTTTGGCTGCGAGCGAATATAAGCCATGGCATTGCGCCAATTAAGCTTGTTGCCGTGGTTTTTATGGTAGGGAAAATAGCGGCGGAAACAGTAGCGACAATTCACCGCGCAGCCGCCTTTAATCAATAACAGCGCCCGGTTCCGATATTTATGCAATAGCCCCGGCATAATGGGGGCGTGCTCCCCGAGGGGATCGCTGCTAAAGCCGGGGGTAATGATAAATTCTTCTTGGGAGGTCATTACCTGACGCAGCAGCGGGTCGTTTTCATTGCCGGCCTGCATGCGTTTGGCAAACGCCCGGGGAACGCGCAGGGGAAACAGGCGCCGCGCCGCGTTGTCGCCTTTAAACTGGGGATTATCGCTCAGGCACAGCAAAGCTAACAGTTCATCCGGGTCGGATATGGCTTCGGATAACTGCGTTTGCCAATTGTCCAATGGCTCAATTTGTTTAATATTTATCTTCAGCATTTATCTTTATCAGCAAGCTAATTGTTTATGACATGATGATTAAATATAACTCGGTAATCATCCGATTAAAAATGGCTGTTTCATTTTTTAAAATTATGCAAAAAAGCTAATCACGATTACTACTCTTTAAAATAAGGGGATGGGTCGACTGCGTTGTAGCTTAACATGTTTTTTTCATGGATGAAAAGATGTGTTTATTTTTGATAAATATAGCTTGCTTTATATATTAATGAACTGGGTAAAAATTATAAAAACTCATTAATATTTTAACGTATATATTTATGAAGTAACGGTCGTGATGAATGGAAATATTATTACGAGTTGCGGTAACGGTTTTATCTATGATTGCCGGGGGGTATTGGCGCTGGCGGCAGGACGCCCGGGCATAACCGGCCGGCAACTGCGTGGACGATACATTTACATTGGGCGTAAAAATAATTGGACATGAAGAGATGTTTAATCCGCAGCCATCGCCGGCAGGAGAATTGATTATTGTTCCTGAAAAACTCTTCGCCGTCGGGTCCGCCGAGGGCCTGATGATGAAATAAATAGCTGTCCCGATACGCGCTGTAGGATATCAGCATCGTCAGGCCCAGCAGGAAACCGGCCATGCGATTGGCGCGTGCCGACCGGATACCCCGTATGATGCAGCGCATGGTGTTGTAATTCCACGCCATGGGCGAACGCCGCGCCCAGGAGTAATTGGGGTATCAGCCGGCACGCGGCATTATCAATAATCATAATAGCGTAAATACATACCGCGACCCATGTTAGCCAGAGCAGGCATTTCGCCAGAGAGATCAAAAACCATTTTACCGGCTGAAGTTTACAATTTCTTAATGTTGATTTTAAAACCATTTTTATATCCATAATAAATACCCTCTGCAATTATAGTGATGACTGTTTTGATAATATAATATTGTTTTTATACTAAGCTAATTAAATGCCGTTAATATTAGATATTGAAATTGGCTGATTGCACAAGGTTATATAACAACAGTTATTAACTTCCTGTCAATACATCATCGCCATCATGTGGGTTACCGCTGGGCGGGAAAATTAATTACAGGGCAGGTTTTTATTTTAATGAATATATTAGCAAAAGATAACATTATAAATGCAAAGTAATGGCCGAGGTTGCCGATAGCGCCGGCGGCAGGGGATTGTCGCCGGTGCTGGCGATTAGCTGTCATCCTCTTTTTTGGGGATGATGGTTATCTTGCCGTTTTGCTCCAAAATGGCATAACGTATTTGGTCCAAATCCAATATGCCGTCTGATTTGCGTGCGCTGCTCAGCAGATCGTCATGGGAAATTTTGACTTTTTTCAGGCGTAGCTCCAATATTTTGCCCTCATCCACCAGCAGCAGCGGCGGGCCGTCCGCCGCCAGCCAGACGATATGGAATTTATCTTTCAGGAACGAGAGCAGTAAATCCAGGCCGATCAGGGTAACGATGGAAATCGTGGCGCCGGTTACCGAAAAATCTTCGCCGAGGATGGCCTGTTGACAGGCTTCGCTGATGATCAGTAATAAAATAAAATCAAAGCTGTTCATTTCCAGCAAGGTTCGGCGGCCCGAAATACGAAATACCACGATTAGAATCAGATAAATAAATGCCGCTCGTAATACCATCTCCATCATATTCTCCTAGGGATAAACCAATTGGCTAAAGATGATTTTTTCATTATCGGAGAGCGTAATGACATTGGTGAAATAACCCATTTTATTGGGTTTCAATGTGAGGTAGATACTATACCAGCTGTCCTTTTGGGTAATGGACTGTTTTATGTTTAACGCTTTGTTGCTGATAAATGACTCATCGGGCAACGGCTGAAGATACTCAATATCATAATTATCCAAAATGTCGCCGCTTAACCGCACATCGAGCGTGTTTTCTTTGCCGACCCGCACACGGATAATAAAATTAGTGTCGGTAGTATTACGGGCAAAGCGATCATATTCCAACACCATGTTGCCGCCGGGGGATGTGGTTGAGGCGTTACTGAGTATACCTTGTGAAAATAGGCCAAGACAGGCAGCGAAGATAAACAAAAATAGCAGCAGAAAACCTACTTTTTGCATTTTCCAGGCAAAAAGCTGAAAGCGCATATTTTCTTTTACCGGATAATCCCTACTGCGAAAGTCGTCGGGTAGTTGGTCGTTATCCATCTCCGTTACCTCGAAAGCCGATAAAGATAAGAAGAGAAATGCGTAATCTTCCCCGTAATTGTCAAGAAAAGTATAGGCGTAAAAACGCCGGCGGCAAAAAGTGTTTGGATCACATTTCTCCAGTACCCGGGCAGAATAGGCAGTATGCGGCGTAATTCATTCTTCCCGGCAACCGGCCATCGCGGTAGGATGTTCCCAATGCCTAATCGGTTGTGTGTGACAAACCCGAGTTATCTCTAAGGATGCATGAATGGTCAATATTAAAGAATTTATGCGGTTTTTCAGTGAAAAATTAACCCACCCTCATACCATAGCGCCACGCGACCCGGATATTGCCTCATTAATTACCGCGCTGGGCGAGCAGGAAAACATTGTTGATGTGGACGCCTGTATCACCCGCCTGCGGGTAAAAGTGAAGGATTTGAGCAAGGTCAATACCGGCGAGATCCAGCATTTAGGCGCGCTCGGCGTGGTGGTTATCGGGCAGGAAGTGCAGGCCATTTTCGGCCGCCAGTCCGACAATCTGCGGCGCGAGTTGTCGGAGCGTTTCGGCCTGGGCGACAGCAACGCGTAATCGTTACCGCGGGCGGTTCAGCGCTGCTGGCGTTGCAATAATGCCAGCGCCGCCCCCATCACCGCCAGGCTAAGCAGCATGGCGATACTGGCCATCGCCATGCCGTCCCCCACCGAACCCTGCTCGAATTGCCGCCAGACAAATACCGATACCGTCTGCACGCCGGCCGGGGAAAGCAGCAGCGATGTCACCAGTTCCCTGGAGGCCACCGCGAATACCATCAGCATCGAAGCCAGCAGCGCGGGATAAACCAGCGGCAATACTATGTAGCGTAACGCCCGCCCGGCGCTGGCGCCGTGCACCCGTGCGGCCGGTTCCAGATTGGCGCCGAGCTGGCGCAGCGCGGCGCCGGTATAGCGCACCGGATAAGGCAGCAACAGGCAGCTATAGGCCAGCAGCAAAATGGCCTGGCTATCATAGGGCGTCACCGGCCAGAACGGACGGTTCCAGGCCAATATCAGGCCGACCCCCACCACCACGCCCGGCAGCGCGGCGGGCAGCAATGACAACATATCGATAACGGACGCCGCGCGGCGTTTTTGGCCGGCGACCAGCCAGGCGGCTAAAAATCCCACCGCGCCTGTCAGCAAGGCGGCGCCCGCCGCCAGCCCGAGACTGGTGGCCAGCGCATCAGCCGCTTCGCCGTGCTGGGCAAAGATATTGCTAAAATGCCGCAGGCCCAGATTGGCCGGGGTTAACCCCGCGGAAATGGTTGAGGAGAAGGCGGTGGCCAGCATGGCCGCCACGGGGATCGCTACCGCCAGGCCTACGGCCAGGCCAAATAGCAGCAGTACCGGCCAGCGCCAGCCGCCGAGCGGGCGGCTGGGAATGGCGGCCGGCTTGCCGCTGGTGGTGGCCACGTCCCGGCCGCCGGTCAGCACGCGCTGAATGGCGTACGCCGTCAGGGCAATCGCCACCAGCAGCAGCGACAGCAATGACGCCGAGGGCAAATCAATGGGCCAGTCCGCCAGCCGTTGCTCAATGCCGACGGTCAAGACGGGCGCCCCGGCGCGCATACCCAGCGCCGCCGGTACGCCGTATTCTTCAATCGCCAGCGTGAATGCCAGCAGCAGGCCGGCGGCGATGGCCGGCATGGCCAAAGGCAAGGTGACGCGGAAAAATGCCCGCCATGGGCCGGCGCCGTGTACCCGGGCCACGTCGGCCAGCCGATGGCCGCTGGCGGCCATGCTGCGCGATACCGCGAAATAGACCACCGGGAAAATATTCAGGGTCATCACCAGGATCATGCCGGTGCGGCTAAACAGCAATGCGTCCAATCGCCATCCGGCCAGTTGTTCCAGATAACCCCGCTGTTGCAGCGCCAGCATCCACGATAAGCCGGCAATATAGGGCGGCGTCAGGAACGGCAGCAGGATCAGCAAATCCCAACAGCGCGCCAGCGGCAGGGCGAACAATCCGCGCAGCGCGCCCAAGGGGACGCCGATCAGGGCGCTGGCCAACGCCACGCCAAGCCCGGTTTGCAGCGTGCCGCCGAGCAGCGACGGCACCAGCGGATCGCGCAGCAGGGCGGGAAGGGCGCCAAACGGCTCGGCCAGCGAGCCGGCGGCCAACTGCGGGAAAATGGCCTGCAACAGCACAAACAGCAGCGGCAGCGCCACCAATATTACCAGCGTCGCCAGGGTAAACAGGGGCAGCATGATGTTTCGCATAACGCGGTTCTCAAGGTTGAACGACAGATGCGGGCGGGTCCTTGGCCGCGGGCCGGTACGCAATCCGCCCGCGGCCGGCCGCGCTTTAGCGCTGGCCGAACAGGGCGGCGAAGCGTTTAAGCACTGATTCCCGGGTGGCGGGCTGGGTTGCGGATTCCGGCAACAGCGCCAGGTCGCTGAACAGCGGCCGTTTGGCGCCGATATCGCTGCGGGCCGGCATTAGCCAGGCTTCCGCCACCAGATTTTGCCCTTCAGGGGAAAGTACGTAATCGATAAAGGCCTTGGCCTGGTCCGGCTGCCGGCTGGTTTTGAGGATCATCATCGGCCTGGGCGCTATCACCGTGCCGCTGGCCGGGAAGATCACTTTAATCGATTCGCCATCCTGCATGCTGCCGTAGGAGACATAATCCACCGCCCCGAACACCGCGGCTTTGGCCCCCTGCAAGACGGGGGTCAGCGCCTGGGCATTCGGCCCGGCGATAATCATGCCGTTGTTTTTTAGCTGCTCGAACAGCGTCCAGGCTTTTTCGCCGCCGGCATTTTGCAGCCCCATCAGCAGATCGAGGGAGGCTCCCGACAGCGCCGGGTCGGGCGTGGTCACTTTATCCTTAAACGCCGGCTGGGCCAGGTCCTGCCAGTCGCGGGGTTCCGGCGTGCCGCTGGCGCTGTTCCAGACGATGCCCAGGGCCGAGATGCCCTGCGCCACGTAGTAATCGGTTTTAAACTGCGCCGGCACCAGGGCGGCGTTCGGGCTGCGGTAGGCCAGTAACCAATCCCTTTGCCGCAGCTCTTCGGCGGTATCCCAGGAGGCGGAAATCAAAATATCGGCGCGCGGGTTGGCCTGCTCGGCGTCCAGGCGCGCCATTACCTTGCCGGTGGTGGCCTGGAAAATTTCGGTTTTTACCCCGGATTGCCGTTGATAGCCGGCCGCCAGTTTTTTGGCCAGCGAGCCGGGTCCGGCGGTGTACAGGGTCAGCGCCCGGGCCTCGGTGGTTATCAGGGCGGCGGTAAGGATCATGATGGTTAAGGCTCCTGTCTTGAGGCGGCTAATCAGGCCGGATTTCATCTGCTGCATAAGGGTTCCCCGGGATTGGTTAAACGGTGGTGAGATCGACGATATGTCCTTGGGACATAAACGCAATATGACGGGCCAGCAGGTGAGCTTCCGCGCGATCGTGCGTGACATAGACGGCGGTGGTGCCCAGTTGGCCGAGCAGTAGGGCCATGTCCCGGCACAGCGATTCGCGTAGATCGCGGTCGAGATTGGATAGCGGTTCATCGAACAGCAGTACCCGGGGTTCGGCGACGATGGCGCGGGCCAGCGCGACCCGCTGCTGCTGGCCGCCGGATAATTCGGACGGTTTACGTCCCGCGAAGTCGGACAACCCGACGCGCGCCAGGGCGGCCTTGACCCGGATTCGCCGTTCGGCCTGGCCGACCCCGCGCATATGCAGCGGGAAATCCACATTTTGCGCCACGCTCATATGCGGCCACAGGGCATAGTCCTGAAATACCATGCCGATATCCCGTTGCTCGGGAGGAACGCAGGTCCGTCCGCCGGCCATCAGCCGTGCGCCGAAATGGATTTCGCCTTGGGAGGGGTGCAGTAGACCGGCCAGCAATTTCAGCAAGGTGCTTTTGCCGCAGCCGGAAGGGCCGAGCAGGGCCAGGGTAGTGCCGGCGGGAATGCGCAACTCGATATCATTCAGCACCCGCTGGCCGTTGAATTGATGGCCCAGGCCGCTGATGTTGATGGCCGTGGCCGGCTCGCGGTTAACCGGCATAACGGGCTCCCGTCAAACGGCGGGAAAATAGGGCGCAGAACGAATACTCCGGCAATGACCATTGGCCGGGGATTCGCCGCTGCGCGAAGGACAGGCGGGCGGACATATTGTTATCCTCTTTGGGACTTAATCAAGGCTGGAGTATAGAGAAGGAATATGACGTTTTTATTGCCGTGCCAGCCGGCTTCGGTTTGCTCCGAAAAGCCCGTCGGGTATCAAAACAAACTGGTTGACCGCGAATATTGGCACTAAGGTATTGAGAGTGACATCACCAACGGGAGCAGGTAATGGTTAAAAAATACAACGCATTAGTGGTGGGAAGCAGCGGTATTATCGGCAGCGCGCTGGTGGAAACCCTGGCCGCCGACCCGGATTGGGACGTGCGTGCGATACGCCGCACCCCGGTCGCCGGCGTGGAGTCCCTGGATTTGGATCTTGCCGATGCGCAATCTACCGCCGACGCCCTGGCCGGCGCCGGCGGCATCACCCATGTGTTTTATACCGCATTGGCCCAGGCGGATTCCCTGGCCGAGGAAGAGCAAATCAATACCCTGATGCTGCGTAATTTGCTGGACGGCCTGGAGGCTGCGGACGCCCCGCTACAGCGGGTGGTGCTGTACCAGGGGGCCAAAGTTTACGGCGTTCATCTCGATAAAGCCCGGGCGCCGTTTTATGAGGACGCGCCGCGCTTTCTGGGGCCTAATTTTTATTACACCCAGCAGGACTTACTGACAGAGCGGGCGGAGCGCGATAATTTTAGCTGGTCGATTTTGCGGCCGGATGTCGTGGTCGGCGCCACGGTGGGCAATCCGATGAATATCGTGATGGTCATGGGGGTGTTTGCCGCCCTTAGCAAGGCGCGCGGGCTGCCCCTGCGTTTTCCCGGCTCCTGGGTAACCTGGAATCAGGTATTGGCCCAGGTTACCGATGCGCACTGGCTGGCGCGGGCCAGTATCTGGGCGGCGCTGGCGGATGGGGCGCGCAATGAGGCGTTTAACCTGGTGGGCGAACCCTTCCGCTGGGAGCGTATCTGGCGGGTGGTGGCCGACGAGTTCGCCATGGCCGTGGATGTGCCGCAGCCGATGATCCTCTCCATGATTATGCCCGCCCTGGCGGCGGAGTGGGACGCGCTGGCGGACCAACACCGGCTGCAAACCTTGCCCTACGACCGCCTGGTGGGCTGGGCTTTTGGCGATTTTGTTTTTAATTGCGAATTCGACATGGTGTCGGATATGGGGAAAATCCGCCGCGCCGGGTTTACCGAACCGGCGGATAATGAGGGCGCCGTACGGCGGGCGCTGCTGACGCTGCGGCAGCGCAAGATATTGCCCTGACCTGGCGCTATTGCCGCCGCCGTCACCCATGGCGTGGCGGCGGTCAGCCTGGCCTGTGGGCGCCGTCCCTTTGCCAGCCCGTAGCGTCCCAGCGAAATATCATCCGTTCGGCGCACGGCTCGTTTTCCTCATCCGACAGGAGATGGATCGAAAGTTCGGTTTCACAGTCCTTGAGACGGATGCCGGCATACAGCACCCTTAACAGCACATCGGCAATGCGGGGCAACCGGGCGTTATGCCGTTCCCACTGGTTGATAAACGCCGGTTCCACCCCCAGCTTATCCCCGAGCGAGCGCCGCGATAAATTCATTTCCTGGCGCAGAAAACGCATTTCCGCCGAGACCAGGCAACCGCGGCGGTTGATTAATAGGGTGCCGATCAGCCGATGCAGCGCGGGCAAATCATTAATCTGGGATAATTTTAAATCACCGGTACCTTCCTGTATATATCCATTGGCAAGCCAGACATTCGATAGCCCGCAAGCTATATACTGAAACATAACTTTTCCTTGTAATAAAACGTCCTGATTAACCATGACTTATAAACAAAGGCGCAGAGCTTGGCAAGCCCCGGATAATTCATTGATATATGTCATTTGATACAATAGGGGCGGTATAACTATGATTTTATCCATATCGCCAGGCACGATTAATTATTATTATATTTAGTCGGGAATACCAATCGAACTCCATTATTAATCAAATATTAATTAATTGATTATAAATACCATAATATCAATTTTACAATTAACCACCTGCTCAGGTTTCCGGCGGCCGGCTTCCCCCCAGATCTCGCCCAGAATGTGAGGTCAGTAAGTGATTTAGCCGCGGCAACATGCCATAATGAAAAACGAAACATCATTTCATTTTTTTACGACGGGCAACCTCGTCGTTACGTGATGTGATACCACTTTCAATAACAACGGGTTAAGACACCATGAAAATCGCTTTGATCAATGAAAATAGCCAGGCCGCCAAAAATGAGCTTATCGCCGCCACGCTCGGCAAAGTCGTAGAACCGCTGGGCCATCAGGTATTTAACTACGGCATGTACTCCGCCGACGATAAAGCGTCGTTGACCTATGTGCAAAACGGTATCCTGGCCGCGGTATTGCTCAATTCCGGCGCGGCGGATTATGTGGTTACCGGCTGCGGCACCGGCGCGGGCGCCATGCTGGCCTGCAACTCGTTCCCGGGGGTTATTTGCGGGCTGGCCATCGATCCAGCAGACGGCTACATGTTTGCGCAGATTAACGACGGCAATGCCATCTCCCTGCCGTTTGCCAAAGGTTTTGGCTGGGGCGCCGAGCTTAACCTACAGTATATCTTTGAAAAACTGTTTGAAACCGCCGGCGGCCAGGGTTATCCCAAAGATCGCGTCGTACCCGAGCAGCGCAATAAAAAGATCCTGGACGCGGTTAAAGCGGTAACCTACCGCGATTTGCTGTCCATACTCGCGGATCTCGATCAGGATTTACTCAAAGGCGCCGTCAGCGGCCCCAAATTCAAAGAGTATTTCTTCGCCCATTGCCAGGACCGGAAGATCGGGTCCTATATTGAAGGCTTGCTGGCCTGATAAACCGCTGCCCGCGCCCCGTCGGCGGCTTATTCCTCCGGCGGCAGCGCGCGGGTGCTGGCGCGATCGACCAGGGTAAACCCCACATCCATCGCCACCGGCGCGGCGCCCGCCGGGTCTTTTAGCCGTTCCAGCAGCGCGATGGCCGCCTGCCGGCCGATATGGCCGCCGTCGATCCTGACCGTGGACAGGGCCGGAAAGGTATGGGCGGCAAAATTCATATCGCCGAAGCCAATCACTCCCGCCTGGTCGGGAATCGTGATCCCGCGGCTGGCGGCTTCGGTTAGTACCCCATGGGCCAGGGTATCGGAGGTACAGAAAATCATTAACGGCTGGCGGCTGGCGCCGGCGGCCAAGGGCGCCAGCCGCGGCAATAATTTGCCCAGGCCGCGGCGCCCCTGTTCCAGGGTGGGCAGGCCGGTGAACGTTTGACGATCTACGGGGGCAATGCCCCGCTGCGCCAGATGCCGGATAAAACTATCGCTGCGCCGCATGCCGCGCGGGTCGTCCACTTCAATCAGGGCAAATTCCCGGTACCCCTGCGCCAGTAAATGCCGTGCTGCCCGCTCGCCGATGGTTTCATGTGAAAACCCCACCAGCATATCTATGGGGTCGTCGGTCATATCCCAGGTTTCCACCACCGGAATGCCCGTGGCCCGCAGCCGGCGGCGGCTGATCTCGGTATGGAGGGTACCGGTGAGGATAATGCCGTCGGGGCGGCGGCTGAGGATCACTTCCAGCAGTTCCTGTTCCTGGGCGGCCTCGTAGCCGGAAATGCCCAGCAGCACCTGATAATCTGCCTGCGCCAGCCGCGACGCGATAGCCTGGAAGGTGTCGGAAAACACCGGGTTGGCGAGCATCGGCACGATAACGGCAACCAGGCGGGTGCGATTGGAGGCCAGCGAACCGGCGATTTGATTGCGCACATAACCGGTCTCTTCGATGACCCGCAGCACTTTGAGCCGCGTGGATTCCTTTACCTGATCGGGCTGGTTCATCACCCGGGATACGGTTATGGGCGCCACGCCGGCAAGCTTGGCCACATCAAAAACGGTAACACCGCGGGTCGAGCGGGCGGTGACGGGATGGGCTTTTTTTGGCTTGGGCATAATCAAGGCTTAATCTGGCTCGAAAAAGAAATCGCCGCCAATGCTACAACGAAGGCGGTATCCGGGCAATCCAAACCCGCCAGCGCGGGGCCGGCGGCGGTAGATGCGGGTTATGCGTTATGGGCGCATGGCTAGCCAAAAAAATGCTTTCCAGCAGCGGTGTTTTGCGTTTATAACAGTACAACCGTCACAATCGGACGGTATGGTTGTACGTAACCCGGTTTAACGGGCCATGACAAGAAACCCCCTGATTGCCAGCCAGGAGTAACGCGATGATTGTCGATCGTCTGAAGCGTCTGTTCATCACGCCCCCGGAAGAGCCGGCCAGCGATATGTTTACCGGTTCCGATGCCGATGCGCTGTTCAGCGCCATGGGATGCGAAAATATGCCGGTTTATATCCCCGCCGAAGTATGGCAGCGGGTAAGCGATATGGAATTCGAGCGCAGCCAGGTTTATCGCCGCCAATAGCCGTCTTGCCAAGCAAGGCATGAGTCACCCATTCAAAAGGATGCGCCCCGGCGCATCCTTTTACATTCCAGGCGGGGCCGGCTTAATATTGGACGGGTCCGGCGCGCTTAAAAAATCGATCGGTATAATTCCTCGATTTCCGCCAGGTTGGTCTGGCGCGGGTTGCCGCCGGTGCATACGTCGGCAAGGGCCGCCTTGGCCAAGGGCGCGATATCTTCTTGTTTCATGCCCACCTCGCGCAGCGAGGCCGGAATGCCCACATCGCGGCAAAGCTGTTTAACCGCATTGACGGCGGCGGCGCGCGCCGCGGAAATATCCATCGTCGCGGCGTCCTTGACCCCCATGGCCACCGCGATATGGCGAAATTTTTCCCCGGTATGGGCGGCGTTATACTCCATGATGGTCGGCAGCAGGACGGCGTTCGCCACGCCGTGCGGCGTATCGTAAAAGGCGCCCAGCGGATGCGCCATGCCGTGCACCAGCCCCAGCCCGACGTTGGAAAACCCCATGCCGGCCACATATTGCCCCAGCGCCATATCTTCCACCCCCCGGGCCTCGCCCTTCACCGAGGAGCGCAGGGAGCGGGCGATAATTTCAATCGCCTTGATATGGAACATATCGGTCAGTTCCCAGGCGCCCAGGGTGGTATAACCCTCGATGGCGTGGGTCAGCGCATCGATGCCGGTGGCGGCCTTCAGACCGGCGGGCATGCTGGCCATCATATCCGGATCGATTATCGCCACCAGCGGAATGTCGTGGGGGTCGACGCAAACGAACTTGCGGCGGTTTTCCTCATCGGTAATCACATAATTGATGGTGACCTCGGCGGCGGTGCCGGCGGTGGTGGGGACGGCCAGGATCGGCACGCAGGGGTGCTTGGTGGCGGCCACGCCTTCCAGGCTGCGGACATCGGCAAATTCCGGATTATTGATGATGATACCGATAGCCTTGCTGGTATCCTGCGGCGAGCCGCCGCCGATGGCAATCAGGTAGTCCGCTCCGGAGGCTTTAAACGTGGCTACCCCTTTATTGACGATGGCGATGGTGGGGTTGGGCACGACCTGGTCAAAAATCTGGAAGGCCAGGCCGGCGTTTTTAAGCAAATCCGTGACCTTGGTCGCCACTTCAAACCGAATGAGATCGCGGTCGGTCACCACCAGGGCTTTTTTATAGCCTCGCGCCTTAATTTCATCAATTATATGGGTTATGGCGCCCTTACCGAAGTAAGACGTCTCATTAAGGATCATTCTGTTGGCCATAATAAATTACCTTCATCAGAGGAGAATAATTTATATTTTCACCTGGGTTCGGACGCGACAAGGGTTATTACTTGCTCGACTTCACATTAATTGTAATTCACGTACTGCGCCGCCGGCTTAGGATTTCTGGGCGATCTTTGTTTGTATGAATATTGTTATTATTGATAAGCATCCCTACGTGATGTAATTAATATGTAATCCAATAAGCCTGTCTTGGCGCTGACCTAATCCGCGCGTCAGGTCAAGCCCGGCAGGACGTGCGGGAGACAGTGCGCCGCCGGCGCAAAATATCCCTAAAAAATGCCGGGGAATAAGAGCCAAAACCATCCCGAAAAGAAATGTTACGATAATTCCGAATCTGGCCCCACAATAGCCTAACAGGCTAATTTATCCGGTTAAAGTGCCCGTTTGGCTGCTGATTATGTGATGAGTAGCTATAGTTATAAGTCTGCTATGGTTTTTATTGCGGCCGACCCTGGCCAGATTAGCCGGATAGCGTATAAAAAAGGAGAACATACCTATGATTACACGCTCTTTCAGGTGGACCTGGAAACAATTATTAACATTGGGGATGGCGCTGAAAGCCGCCGTGGGGATGCCTTTCCCGCGGGCGAAAGATAAAAAAGGCAATGATATTCCCCTGGGACCGGATCTCCTGCTGGGCCAGCTGTATATCGATGTGCAAACGGCGAAACTGTACCCCGATCAAAAAACCTTTGCCGATGCGGTGCCCAGACGCACCCCGTCCGCCATCGTCGCCGATTATCAGCTGAAAAAGCGGCGGAAAAATTTCAAGCTGCACCACTTTGTGGAAAAAAACTTTATTTTTCCTACCGACCGCGTCAAATATGTGCCGCCCAACGGACAAAGCCTGCGCGAGCATATCAATACCCTGTGGCCGGTGTTGACCCGCAACACGTCCACGGTGCGGCCATTTGATTCGCTGCTGCCGATACCGCAGGATTACGTGGTGCCCGGCGGCCGCTTCCGCGAGGTATATTATTGGGACAGCTATTTCACCATGCTGGGCCTGGCGGAAAGTGACAAATGGGATCTGGTGGTGGGTATGATTGATAATTTCGCCCATGAAATCAACACCTATGGCTGCATTCCCAATGGTAACCGCAGCTATTATCTGAGCCGTTCGCAGCCGCCGTTTTTTACGCTGATGATCGACTTGCTGGCGGACCGCGAGGGCGAAGGCATTTATCTCAAATATCTGCCCCAGCTCAGAAAAGAGTATCAATACTGGATGGAAGGCAGCGACGGTTTGAGCGAAGGCAGCGCCGCGCTGCGTACGGTGCGCCTGGACGACGGCGCGCTGCTTAATCGCTATTGGGACGATTTGGATACGCCGCGCACCGAATCCTATATGGACGATATCGTGACCGCCAGCGAAGCCAAAGACCGGCCGGCGGCGGACGTATACCGCGACCTGCGGGCCGGCGCCGCCTCCGGGTGGGATTTTAGTTCACGCTGGTTCGATAATCCGCTGGAGCTTTCTTCCATCCGCACCACCGGTATTTTGCCGGTGGATCTCAACGCCTTGCTCTATCATATGGAATTGACGCTGTCCAACACCAGCCGGCTGACCAATAATCACGACGCCGCCAGCTACTACAGCCAGCGCGCCGAACGCCGCAAGCAGGCCATCAATTTGCATATGTGGAACGACGAAGCGGGTTATTACGGCGATTATGACTGGCAGCAGAAAAAACTGCGCGACCAGCTCACCGGCGCCACGGTATTTCCACTGTACCTGAAGGTGGCCCCGCAGGATCGCGCCAATCGCACCGCGCAGGCGGTAAGCGAACATTTGCTTAAGCAGGGCGGCATGATCACTACCACCAATGTGACCGGCCAGCAGTGGGACGCCCCCAACGGCTGGGCGCCGCTACAGTGGGTGGCGGTGGAAGGCCTGCGCAATTATGGCATCGACGGCCTGGCGGAAGAAATCGCCACCCGTTTTTTGGGCAACGTGCAGCGGTTGTTCAACAACCAGCATAAGCTGGTGGAAAAATACGCGGTGGAAGGCAGCGGCCTCGGCGGCGGCGGGGGCGGTGAATACCCGCTGCAAGACGGCTTTGGCTGGACCAACGGCGTGACCCTTAAGCTGCTGGATTTATATTGCGATAAAACACCCGAATGCGTGGACGAACCGGCGCTGGTTGAAACCAAGCCGGAGCTGGCCGCCGCCGGCCTCTGACATAGGCGTCGGCAGCCGGCATTTTTCACTCGTTACCGCGCCGGCGTTAACGGGGGGCCATCCACCCGCCAGCCGCCGCCCAGGGAACGGTAAAGATCGATTTGCGCCAGCAGGACGTTGTTCCTCAGCTGTATAACGCCGACCTGCGTAGTGAATAGCGTGCGCTGGGCATCCAGCTCTTCCAGATAGGAGGCATAACCGTTGGCATAACGGTTATGGGCGATACGCAGCGCTTCACGCACCACCTCCTCTTGTTGTTCGGTTTCCTTTAACTGTTCTTGCAGCCGCAAAATGGCGTCCAGGCTGTCGTTCACCTCGCTGAACGCCGAACGCACCGTTTTTTCATAGTTATATAGCGCCTGGTTGCGGGTGGAGGTGCTGATATCCACCTGGGCATTCAGCGCCTGGCGGTTGAGGATGGGCGCCAGTACGCTGCCGCCGATGCTCCACAGCCGGAAAGGGTTATCGATCAATTTTTCCAGCGCGTCATCTTGCAATGTGCCCGCCGCGGTCAGGTTAATGGACGGCAGCAAGCCGGCGCGGGCTGCCGCCAGCGTGGCGTCGGCGGCGATCAGCTGGCGTTCGGCCTGGACGATATCGGGACGCCGGCGCAGCAGTTCGGAAGGCAGCAGGCCGGGCAGCGGCAACGCCCGGGTCGCCATGGCCCCGGTACCGCGTTGGATGCCGCCGGGGTTGGCGCCGAGCAGAATGCTCAGCGCATTTTCCTGTTCGGTGATTTGGTGTTGAAGCGCCGGGATCTGGGCGCGGGCGGTTTGATATTCCGCCTGGGCCTGGACGTATTCCAGCCGCGAAGAGTAGCCGGTTTCGAACTGCCGCCGGGCCAGATCCAGCGAATGTTGCCGCGATTCCAGCGTGGCGCGGGTGAGCGCCAGCCGCTGGTCCAGCCCTTTCAGCGTCAGGTAACCGGACGCCACCGATGAGGCGACCGTCAGCATGGCCGCGGCCGCGGCGGCCTGCTGCGCTTGGTAGGTGGCGCGTGCGGCGGCGGCGGCATCGCTGCGCTGCCCCCAGAGGTCCACATTATAATTGGCCTGCAGGGTGCCCTGGTATACCGTGCTGTGGACCGGCAGCCCGGTGGCCGATGAGAGCGCGCGGGCGCGGCTGCCGTCGACTCCGGCGCTCAGCGAGGGCAGTTGGTCCCCCTGCGCGGCGTTGAGCCGGGCGCGGTACTCCTCCACCCGGGAACGGGCGGTCAGAATATCGGTATTATTGCGCAGCGCCTCCGCCACCAGCGCGGTCAGCACCGGATCGTTGAACGCCCGCCACCAGTCGGCTTCCACCGGCGCCGACGGCCCCACGCCGCTGCGCCACGCCGGCGGGATGGGCAAATGCGCCCGGGCCAGCGGCTCATGGGGGGTATGGCAACCGGCCAGGGCCAGGGTAAGGGATAATGCCGCCAGGGATCGCTTCACTGCGCCGCTCCCTGGCGGCGTTCGCCGCCGGCGGTATTGATGCCGACTTCCACCGACATCCCCGGGCGCAGCCGTCGGAAGTACTGGCCGTCGTCATGGATTTTGATACGTACCGGGATACGCTGGGCGATTTTAACAAAATTGCCGGTGGCGTTATCGGCGGAGATGGCGCTGAACTCGGAGCCGGCGGCCGGGGAAATATTTTCCACCGTACCGTTAAGCTCGGCGCGATCCAGGGCATCCACCCGGATCGTGACCGGTTGCCCCAGTTGGATCTGGGCCATTTGCGTCTCTTTTAAATTGGCGATCACCCACATGGCGTCCGGCACCAGCGCGGTGAGATGGGTGCCGGCATTCACATAGGCTCCCTGCCTGACCGAAATCTGCCCCAGCTGTCCGTCGCGCGGAGCTACGATGCTGGTGTTGGACAAATCGATCTGCGCCAGTTCCAGCGCCGCCTGGGAACTGGCGACATCCGCCTCCAGCGAGGCCCGGTTCACGATGACCGTTTGCAAATCCTGGCGGGACATTTCCAGCGCCGCCGCCGCCTGGGCAATATCGGCTTTCGCCTGGCTGTAGCTGGCGCGCGAGGCGTCCCGTTCCCGGATGGACAGCGACCCGTCCGATACCAGGTCCTCAACGCGGCGTAAATCCAGCCGGGCCTTTTCCGCCTGGGCCTGGGCGTTGGTCACCGCCGCCTGATTGCGGACAATCGCCGCTTCGGTGCTGCGCCGCTGCTGGATATTATTGGCCAGGGCCGCCTTTTTCATATCCAGCTGCGCCATGGCCTGATGGACGCGCTGTTTATAGATGCGCTTATCAATGGTCATTAATACGTCGCCTTTGTGCACCCAGGCAAAATCCTGCACATAAACCCCGGTAATATAGCCGCTGAGCTGCGGACTGATCACGGTAACCTGGCCGCGTACATAGGCGTTATCGGTGGTCTGCACTTGGCGGGTGAACGGCGGCAGCTGCCAGGCATACAAAATAACCAATACGCCGACGATGGCGATGGCCACCGCCACCAGGGTGGTCAGGATACGGGTATAGCTGCTTTTTTCCTTTTCCGGCTCCGTGGCCGGTCCGGCGGACTGCTGACTCATTGTTGCTCCGTTATTGGTATTAACCGATCCCAGTGTTTAATTATCCCCGGCGGCCAGGGACTGTTTTTGCCGGCGCCTGGCCTGCATGCGCAGCCGGAACAGGCGCCATAAGATCCAGGCCAGGGTCGCCAACGCGATGGACGCGGTCAGCATATAGACATCATTATACGCCAGGGTATTGGCTTCGCGGGTGGCAACGGCCTGTAGCTGGGCCAGCCCCTGCGCGCCCAGCAAATCGGGGTCGTTGAGCACCCCGGCGTATCCGGCGCTATAGCTGCTGACCCGCTCGGCCACCAGGGGGTTTTGCAAGGTCAGTTGCTCGGCGATTTGGCTGGAATGGAATTTTTCGCGCACCACCTGGAACGTGCCGAGCAGGGCGGAGCCCATCAGGCCGCCGAGGTTTTGGCTCATGCCGAACAGCACCGAAAAACTGACCAGGTTGCGGGGATCGGCCACCACGCTGCCGATGCCCGCCAGCATCGCCGGCGCCAGAAAAAAGGCGCTGCTGAAACCGAGCAGGAATTGGCTGAAATATAAATTATCCGGCCGCGTCAGGCTATTGGACTGCGCATCCATTAACGAGGCGAACGTCATGAGCACCAAAGAGATAATAATCGGCTGGCTGAGCTTTTTCGGATTAATGGTGAGCGCGCTGGTGGCGATGCCGGCGATTATGCCCAACATAATGGCCAGCGATAACCCATACATCTGATCGTTAAGCAGGCCGAGTTGTTGCAGATAACCGATGGCGCCGGTATTTTGCTCGGCCAGCACGATGCGGATCAATAACATGATCAGCCCCAGCCGCACGATGCTGCCGCTGCTAAGCCAGCGGGTATTGAGCAGGGGATTGCCGCGCCGCCGTTCCAGCATAAAGGCGCTGACGATCAGCACCAGGGCAACGGCCAGCGACACGCCGATCCAGGGGGCGGATAACCACCAGTCGAGCCGGCCCAGCGAGAGGACCGCGCACACCAGCGCCATGCCCGGCGCCAGCAAAATAAAGGTCAGGAAATCTTTTTTCTCGAATACCTTGATGCGATCGCTGGGGGGAAGTTTCAGCAGCAGTACGCCGGCCAGCGACAGCAGGGCCAATCCCAGCTCGAATATATACAGCCCCCGCCACTCGTTAAGCGCCAGCAGTTCCGAGGAAAATAAGCGCGCCAGCGGAATCGCTACCTGCGAGGCCCCGATGCCGATGGTCAACGCCTTGAGCCGGTGCTTGGCCGGAAAGGCCTGGATCTGATAATAAATCGACAGCGAGCTCAGGGCCGCGCCGACCATGCCGTGCGCGGCGCGCACCATTAACGCGGAGTTCAGATCGTTGACGAACAGATGAAAAAAGGCCACCAGCACATAGAGCACCAGGAACCCTTCGGTGAATACCCGCAGGCCGTATTGCTGGCGGAATTTAACCAGCAGCAAATTAATCGACACATTGGTCATGATATACACGGCGGGCAGCCAGGCAATTTCGTTGGAATACGCGCCGAACGTACCTTGCAGGTTGGTCAGGTTGGCGGTGACCAGCGCATTGCCCAGCCCGCCGGTGATCGATACCAGCACCCCGACCACGCCATACGCCACGCGCTTGGGCAGCGGATGAATCGGGGTGGAGGGTGAACCCGGGATCGCCGGCTTCTCATGGGGCAGCCATTCCCTGGGCGCGTAAGGATCTTTTTTCATCGGTGCCCTCCCATCGCCCCGCTGCGGATGTTGGCCAATATCAGGCGTTATTAATCGTTAGCTATCAAATTAAAACTACCATGACCTATTCTTGCTTGCCTAGCCCGCCGTTATTTTTTATTGGCGCCGGCGGGCCGCCCGCCCGGATACGATTGACCCGACGAATCTTCGTCTGGTTTTTTCCGCGCTGGCTATACTTGCACTGTAATGCGCCAAAAAAAAACGGGCAACATAGGGTAAACTGCCGATAAGGCATTAACAGCTTAGTACAGCGATGGGCGTTGCAGACTAAAAGCGCCTGTCCCAGGGTAATATATCTGTACATCGGCACCATCTTTTACACCTTTGGTCATTAGCGTAGCGGTACTTTTAAGAGGCACATATGATTCATTTGCCGTTGGGTATGGATGAAGAGAAGCGCTTGGCCGTGTTGGCCGAATATGGCATTCATTCAACATTGACCGAAATGGGTTTTAACCGTTTAATTCATCTCACCGCCAATATCTTTAATGTACCCATCGTGCTGATTTCCCTGATCGAGGCCGAACGGCAGCTGTTCGCCGCCAGCATGGGGATTTCCACCTGCGAAACCCCGCGGGATATCTCTTTTTGCGCCCACGCCATACAACGCAGCGATATTTTAGTGATTCCGGATACCCATAAGGACCCCTTGTTCAAGGACAATCCGCTGGTGACCGGCGAGCCGTTTATCCGTTTTTACGCCGGCATCCCGCTGCGTACCCTGGAAGGGCATGCGCT
Source organism: Sodalis sp. RH21 (assembly GCF_047324175.1). Classification (NCBI taxonomy): domain Bacteria; kingdom Pseudomonadati; phylum Pseudomonadota; class Gammaproteobacteria; order Enterobacterales; family Bruguierivoracaceae; genus Sodalis; species Sodalis sp. RH21. The sequence goes on from NZ_CP178732.1 coordinate 928,906, forward strand.
GGGCACCTTGTGCATTATCGATCGCGTGGCGCGTCCGCCCCTTTCCGCCGGCGATAAGCAGAATATGTACGATCTGGCGGCGCTGGTCATGGATCGTCTTGAAATGCGGCGCCTTGAACGCGCGCGCGCGGCCAGCCAGTTCCGCTTTGAAAATATCGCCCAAACGTCCCCCGACGCCATTATTTGCGCCGATGACATCGGCACCATTACCTTTTGGAATTCGGCGGCGCGAAAATTACTGGGCTATGAAAGCGATGAGATTATCGGACAACCGATCAACCGGCTGGTACCGGACGGACTGATTGCCCGTCTGCGCCGGCTGGCCAGCGATCGCGAAGCGCTCCAGCACGGCGGGACGCTGGAATTAAAAGTGCGCGCGGCGGACGGCAACTGGATACCGGTGGAGCTTTCCGCCTCCATGTGGGTAGACCACGACCATATCAGCTTCGGAGCCATACTGCGGGATATTACCGAACGGCGGCGCAACGAGGAGCGGTTGTTCCAACTGGCGCATATGGACCATCTCACCGGTCTGGCCAATCGCACCCTGCTGGCATCCAGCCTGGAGCAAACGCTGCGGGATGAGGACGCCGCTATCGTGATGCTGGTGGATCTCGATGGCTTCAAGGATGTCAACGACAACCTGGGGCACGCCGGCGGCGATGCGGTGCTGGTGGACGTCGGTTTTAAACTGCAAAACTGCGTACGCTCCGGCGATGTGGTGGCGCGCATGGGCGGCGATGAATTCGCCCTGTTGCTGCCCGGCCTGTCCGATGCGCAGCGGGCGGCGGAAATCGCCGATCGGATCATCGACGACATTTCAAAGATCGTCACTATTGAAGGCCAGCCGGTGAATATCGGCGCCAGCGTGGGCATCGTGTTATATCCCATTCACGGCCTGACCAACCAGGAACTGCTCACCAATGCGGATCTGGCGTTATACCAGGCCAAAGCCGAAGGACGCCATTGCCGCCGCTTCTTTACCCGTGAACTGCGCGAGCTTTCGTTAGCCAAACGCTCCTATCAGGGGGAGCTGGGACGGGCCTACGGCGAAGAGGAGTTCGAGCTGTTTTATCAGCCCCAGGTCAGGTTGGCCGATAATGTCATTGTCGGGGCCGAGGCCTTGCTGCGCTGGCGCCACCCAGTCAAGGGCCTGCTGGGGCCGGCGGCGTTCCTGCCGGCGCTGGAGTCCGGCCCCTGGGCCGAGCGCGTCGGCGAATGGGTGGTATTGACCGCCTGTCGCCAGGCGGCCGCCTGGCGCGCCCAGGGCATCAAGGATTTCCGTATCGGCGTAAATCTGTTTAGCGCCCAGTTCCGCACCGGTACGCTTGCCCAGCAGGTCCGCTCGGTTCTGGCGGAAACCGGGCTCAGCCCGCAGGCCCTGGAGCTGGAAATTACGGAAAATATCATCCTGCGCCAGGACGAGAATATGCTGCGGCCCCTGCGGGAACTGCGCGCCGACGGCGTCGGCATCGCTTTTGACGACTACGGCACCGGTTATGCTTCGCTCAGCATGCTCAAACACTACCCGGTCACCCGGCTGAAGGTCGACCAAACCTTTGTCCGCGCCATGGTGGATTCCCCCCCGGATGCGGCAATCGTAAGGGCCATTTTGTATCTGGGCAGCAGCTTCAAAATGCAAGTGATCGCCGAAGGCGTCGAAACCCTGGAGCAATGCGAGCGTTTAAAGAAAAAAGGGTGCCTGGAAGCCCAGGGCTTTTTATTCGGCAAACCGATGCCGGCTCGGGAGTTCGCCCTGCGTCTGGGTCTGGCGCCTTAGCCAGCCGGTATTAATGGCTTAATTCCGGCGCTAACGCTTAATGGAAAGATCCAATGCCGCCGGGATGATCGGGCCGGTGGGCATGTCGGCAAGCGGTGGACGAATAATGTCGCTCTCTTTTTTTAACGCGAAGATTAATGTCAGCATTGAAAAATAGCGTTGCAGGGAGAGATTATCGCCCCCGGTATTCATTGAATCACCGGTGCCCGGCTCCCGAACGCAGTTTATTAACCGCAGGGTTTCGGATAAGGAAATACCGTATTGCATAAAAGTATGGCAAGTGGCGCAGGGCGCAAACGGGCGTTCAGCGCCATTGCCCGCGGAATTGGCTTTAAGCGCGTGATTATTGCCGGTTAGCGGGCGCCGTATCGCCGGGGGGGGAGGGGCGCCTGGCACGGGCGAGGGGGCATTGCCGTTGACGTGATTGGAAAACTTGCGCTGCCAGGAAAACAGCGTACGCTTTGAAATACCGTATTGCTGGGCCACTTTGAGGACTGAATTATGCGGCTTAAGGCATTCCTGTAAATAAAAATTACGTTGGTCGGGGCTAAAGCGTAAATGCGGTTTTACTCGCCTGGCCATAGGCGTTGTGAGGGCATTCTCTTGTGAGTTGCCTGGTTTAAGGCCGCAAATGATTTTTGCATCTGGTAAATTATTTATTGCCGCGATCGGATTTTGAGATAAATGGGTACTGCGATTATTCTCATTTTCTTTATTATTGATATCATACTGAATACTGCTGTTAATAATTTTCCGGGTATTAATCATTATTTCCTCCAGGGTAAACGTTGCCGCGCAGGGCACTCTAAACCGAAAGATGCGCGGTAATTTACCCTACCATATCCAAACGCCGCTTATATCCCCGGCTATAAGTCAATTTGTTCATAGCGCTGAATCATGGCCAGGGCCAGGCCGTGGGCCGGATCGTAGCTGCGGGCGAGAAAGCGGATTTGCGTATGGCTGTAGGCGAAAGAGAGCGTGTGGCGGCGCGCCACCGCCAGCACTTGCTCGGTAAACAACGGCGAAACATTATAGGCGCAGTCAATCAGCAAGGTTCTGGGATTGACCAGATGGATAATCTGGCTCAGCGCCTTGCCCAGCCATTCCCCCGCCCGGGCGATCACCTGGTCCGCCAACTGCGGGGCCTGCCCGCGGTTGTCCCACTGCAAACCCGGCTGTAGCCGATCAAGCTGCGCATTGATGGCGGAAAGGCCAATCAGCGACTCCAGGCAGCCGCGCTGGCCGCAGGAGCATACCGGCCCATCGGGCGACACATTCAGATGCCCCACTTCGCCCGCGGTCCAACTGCCGCCATAATATACGCCGTGCCCGGTAAGCAGGGTGCCGCCGATGCCTTCGGCAATCCGCAGATAAAACGAGGGTTCATGGGCGGGCGATGCGGGTTGCTGCTGGCGCGAAACCAGCGCCGCCGCCTTGACGATATTCATTATGCCCACCGGCAGCGGCACGCCGGCGCGCAGCGCCGCCAGCAAATCCACCTGCTGCCAGCCGAGATGGGATGACACGTGCATAAAACCCGCCGCCGGGTCGATAATGCCCGGAAATCCCACGCCGATGCCGATAAGCTCAGGATAGCGGCGGTACATCCAGGCGCAAATCCGGCCGATTTCCGCCAGTACCGGCCCGGGTTCGGCGGTATCGATGGCCAGGGTTTTCTCTTCCAGCAGATCGGAGAAATAGTTATACACCGCCCAGTGTAATTGCTGGCGTTCGACCATGATGCCCGCCGCCTTCATTTTATCGGGCTGTAGCGCGATGTGGATTTTGGGGCGGCCGCTGGTGGTGGATTGGGCCACGCCGACTTCGGTGACATAACCCTGGGCAATAAAATCATCGATGATCAGCGAAATCGTATTTTTGCTTAATGAAAGGGCGCGGGAAATATCCAGACGCGAGCTGATCCGCTGCCGTCGCAAAAAAGACAACACGTGCTTTTCGTTATACTGACGCAATAGCGCGGGACCCTTTCCTGGCTCTTTCATGTGCTGGTTTACCATGGCTATTGGCTATAAATCACCAGGCATTATGGCATAACCCGGGCGGTCCGGAACACCCTATTCATCCCGCCAAACGCACGCCCCCCCCTGATAGGCGGCCAGCACCGTCAATTCACCCCGCGGGTCTTCCCCGAGGGCCACCGCATTAAGCGGGGCGCCCACCGCCAGCCCAAACCGCGTCGGCATGCCGAGCAGCGCGGAAGGGCGCACCGACGCCATATCCCAGGCCTCGCCGCGGGTAGCCAATCCCTGGCGCACCAGGCTGTTGACGCCGTACAACAGCGAGCGCGCCGACCCCGCCAGCAGTTGCGGGTTATTGGCCAGCGACAGCCGTCCCCCTGCGCTGAGTATCACTTCGCCGCCGATATGCAGGTGGTAGCGTCCCGGCGGCATGCCGGCCAGGCTGGTGGCGTCGCTCACCAGAAAAGCGCGGTCCCGCTTAACCCGCATAAACACCTGTAATACCGAACGGGGCAGATGCTCGCCGTCGCCAATCATCGCGCACCACAGCGAGTCCTGCGCCAACTGCTCCCAAATATAATTGGGATGCCTGGGCAGCAGTAAATGCGCCCCATTGCCCAAATGGGTCGACATGGATGCCCCGGCGTCCACCGCCGCGGCGATCTGGTCCGCATCCGCGGCCGTATGGCCGAGGGAGACGATGACCCGCGCCTGCACGCAGCGGCGGATAAACGCCGCGGCGTCCGGCCATTCCGGCGACAGGGTCAGCAGGCGGATTTTGCCCTCGGCCGCCTGCTGCCAGCGCTGGAAGAGCGCCCAGTCCGGCGCTTTGACAAAGGCTTTATCATGCGCCCCGCGCGGCCCGTCCGCGGGGGAAATAAACGGGCCTTCCAGGTGCACGCCGGGCACGCTCGCCCCCACCGCCGCAAATCGGCGGCAGGCGCCGGTAATCGCCCCCACCATCTGTTCGATTTCGCGGTCGCTGTTGGTGATAACCGTAGGCAGAAAGGTGGTTACCCCCTGGCGCCATAACCGCCGGGTCACTTCCAGCACCGCCTGCTCCTCGATGGGGAAGCGGTTAAAATCGAAACCCGCATAACCATTAACCTGCAAATCCACCAGCCCGGGGGCGATAATCGGTAGCGTATCGTCCTGGGGCAGCGGCCTGATGCGGCAAATTACGCCGTCCTCGGCCTGGATTTCCACGGCGGTTAAATCCCGGTAATCCCTGCCCCGTATGCAAACCTTATCCATGGGTGGATTCTCCGTAGGCGTCCGCGTCGGTATAGAGGGTGCAGGCGGGATGGGTACGCAGCACGGTCGCCGGGCAGGCGACGGATATCGGCTGTTCCAGCATGGCGCGCACCGCCGCATGTTTATTGCGCCCCGGCACCATGCAAAACAGGCGTCCGGCCGCCATCAGGGTGGGGATGGTCAGCGTGACCGCATGGGTGGGCACGTCCTCCAGGGCGGCGAAGCAGCCGTCGTTGACTTGCTGCTGGCGGCAAACCGGGTCCAATTCAACCCGCTTGATCGTCTCGGGGTCCCGAAAATCAGCCACCGGGGGATCGTTAAAGGCCAGGTGGCCGTTTTCGCCGACGCCCAGGCAGACCATATCAATCGGCGCCTGCCCCAGCAGCCCGGCATAGCGGCGGCAAATTTGCCGTTCGCTGCCCTGGGCGGGGATCAAATGCACTTCGCCGGGCCGCACCCGATCGAATAAATGCTCTTTGAGGTAGTGGCTGAAACGCTGCGCCGAGTCCGGCGGCAGGCCCAGATACTCATCCATATGGAAAGCGACGACCCGCGACCAGTCAATATCTTCCGCGTCCGCCAGGGCCGCCAGAAATTCATTTTGCGACGGGGCGGCGGCAAAAATGATTCTGACGCGCTCCTGGCGAGCCAGGCATTGGCGCAGATGTCCGGCCGCGTCCGCGGCGGCATGATTGCCAAGCGTTAGCCGGTCGGCGAATACCGCGATTTGTAACTGCTCGCACCGGCGGGTCAGTAGGGGAGATAACATAAACAGCTCCTTTGGCTTATTTTGATTCCGTTTCAGGCCGGCCGATCGCGGGGCCGGCGTGCGGGTCTTGATCCTGGTTCAACGCCGCCAGCAGGGTTTCCACCTGCGGGCTGACCGGACTGCGCCGGCACATCCCACCCAGGGTATAAACCACTAACGACGACAGGACCGGAATGGCGACAATTTGGGTGGTGCTCATGCCCGGCACCACGAATTTTACCGCGAAGAATGCCACGATCCCCACCGCCCAGGAGCCGATCGCCGCCGCCGGGCCGCATTTTCTAAACCAGGGCAGCAGGCCTAGCAGCATGGGAATGGAAATCGGGCCCACCAGTCCGCCGAACCAAACGATCAACAGGGTCAGCACCCCGCCGAACCGGCCGGCATTCACCGCAATCAGCAGCGTGGTCAGGATGAAAACCACTACCGTGACCCGGGCCACCACCAGGGAGGATTGGCCGTTGCCGAAACGCCGGGGAAACAGGATGGGCAGGATATCGCGCGTGACCACGGCGGTAATGGCGTTGGAGTCCGAAGACGTCATCGACAGGGTATGGGTGAACATGGCCACCAGCACCAGGCCAATCAAACCGTTGGGCAATAAATGCATCGCCATGATGGAATAGGATTGGGATGGATCGGTAATGGCGGGAAACAGCACCGGCGCGGCCCACATGGGATAAAACAGCACCAGCGGCCAGACCAGGTAGAGGATCGAGGACAGCAGCGCGGCCTTATGGGCGTCCTTGCCGCGCGGCGAGGCGATAAAACGCTGTGCCAGGTTCCAGGTGCCGCCGTTGTAACTCAGGGTGTAAATCACGAAATAGGCCAGCATAAAGCCCAGGGTATAGGGTTCGCGGATAATTTGCGTATGGGCCGGCGGTAATTTATCCCAGACGGTCAGCAATTCGTGCAGCCCGCCCAATTGGGTCGCCACCGCCGCCACCATCACGATGGCCGCGATAAACTGCACGACAAATTGGCCGAAATCATTGCAGGCGTCGGCCCACAGGCCGCCCATCACGGTATAAAACAGGCACAGGGCGCCGGAGATGGCGATGCCGATGGTCGGGTCCAGGCCGGTAAATACATTGATGATGATGGCGATGGCCGCCCATTTGGCGCCGACGTCGAAGGTTTTCAGCAGGACGCCGCTCCAGGCCAGCAATTGCTGGGTCGGGACATTGTAGCGGGTGGCCAGGTACTCCATCGGCGACTCGATATGCATATGAATGCGCAGACGCGCCCAGCGCGGGGCGAAAATAAATGAACCGAGGAACACCGCAATGGAAATAGGCAATGCCCACCAGAAATAGATGGTGATGCCGTAGGTGTAGGCCACCGCGGCATAGGCGACAAACACCGCGGCGCTGTAACCCGACATATGATGGGAAATCCCGGACAGCCACCAGGGCATTTTACCGCCGGCGGCAAAAAAATCTTTGGTACTGCCCACTTTACGCATCGCCCAAAGCGTAATTACCACAATCATCAACGCATACAGCGCCATGACCCCATAGTCTATGCCATTCATAATACGCTCCGGTAGTTCGTCTGATTAAGGCCATCCGCCCGTATATGTCCTAAATTAGGATTAATTAGTTAAATATTTTTTTACATTCCATAAAAACCGCAATTCAATTAGTCCTAACTAATGATTAATTAAACCTAGCATGGCTTGAGCACCATAAACGAGATTTATATCACAGATATCGGGTTAAAAAACCGGCGGGCCATAGGACTTGGTTATGACCCGCCGCGCCTGGCTTCAGCTATTGCCCGGGGGGAGCGTCCGCGCCCAGCATGCGGTCATAAACATCGGTGCGGCGATCGCGCAATACCTGATTAAAGGCGTTCCAATTGCGGTGGCGTTTGGCATCGGCCAGGTTAATGGTCGCCAGCAGGGTTTGCGTATCGGTGGCGCCGGCGGGGCCGGCCACCGGCCAGCCGGTATAACCGGCGATCAGGCTTTGCCCGATAAAAGGCTGGCCCCGTTCCGTCCCCACCCGGTCCGCCGCCGCCACGAATATCGAATTGGTATGGGCCGCCGCCATGACGATAATATTGGCCATGGCTTCGCGCTGGGGGTCCTGGCCCGGGATCGGCACCCAATTGGTGGGCACGCAGACAATCTCCGCCCCCTGCAACGCCGCCAGCCTGAAGCTTTCCGGGAACCAGCAGTCATAACAAATATGACATCCCAGGGTGCCGATGCGGGTTTTGAATACCGGGAAGCCCAAATTGCCCGGCTCGAAAAACAGGGCTTCGTCGCTCCATAAATGCACTTTGCGATAGCGGCCGATAAAGCCTTCCGGCCCGATGATGACCGCCGAGTTATACAGGCGTTCCTCTTCGCGTTCGGTGATGCCGGCGACGATATAAATTCCCAGGCGCCGGGCGCAGTCGATCCACGCGCGGGTGGTGGGGCCGTCGGGCAGCGTTTCGGCCAGGGCAAACGCCTCGGCGCGGGTGGCGAACATATAGCCGGTGTTGCACAGTTCCGGCAGCACCATCAGGGTTGCCCCCTGCGCCGCTGCCTGCTCCATCAGGAGGATAGTGGTCTGCACATTGCGTTGGGTCGCGCCGAACTCCGGCTCCATCTGCACGCAGGCCACGGTTAATAATGCCTCGGGGGATTTTGCCGCCATGGTGGTTCTCCGTTAAGGTGACGTTTGCCTCGGTACCCGTTTACCAGGGGATTATTTTGCTGTCAGCCAGCCCAGCATATTCACCAGCAACTGCTTGTAGCCCGGCCAATCAATAAAGCTTTGCGGCAGCCAGTGGGGGCTGATATCCGACGTCCAGACCAGCGTACGCCCCTGTCCGTGGCGGCCGGTAACCAGCAGCGGATGGCCGCCAAGTTCATCGGGCAGGCGGGCCAGCACCTCGCTGTCGCTTTTGGCTATGACTTCATTGGCGCCGAGCAGCAGCGGCCATTCGCCGGAAATACCCTTGAACAACGGGTGCTGCCGCTGGGCGGGGTCAATCGCCGCCCGAAAACCTTCGGGAACTTCGATGCGATCGTCATACGGCAGACACTCCACGGGCAGCGCTTGCTCCACCGCGGTGCGGCGCCAGCGCGCTTTGCCGTCGATGCCCTGGAAGCTCAGATAGCCGCCGAACATCGCCAGGGCGCCGCCGGCGGCGGTCCAGTCGCGCAGCAGATTAAGGCGGTTGATCACGGTTTTGCCCTGCAGCCAGACATCGGGATGCAATAGCAGGGAGTTGGCGCCGATATCCGACAGCAGGATGGCGTCATAGCGGCTAAGTTCCTGGTGGGTAAAAGGGAATGCCTCCACCGCTTCATGGGCCGGCATATGGGTCAGGGTAAATTCCGTGCCCGCCAGCGCGGCGATCACCGCTTTGGCCCCCGAATGAAAGGTGACGCTGCCGAACTGATCGAAGCCCTTGAAATGGGTGGCCGAGGTTACCCAGGTTTCACCCACTAATAATATATTTTTTTGACTCATTACTATCGCCCTCCGCGAGCATGGATCATTTTTGTGCGGCGCTGCACTTTTTTAGCGCATTTGATTTGTTAGATATTGAACCGTTTCAATTATCAAAATTGTCATTTTTATCATGATATATCAAGTTAAAATTTAATCTCAAAAGATTATTGACATCAAACATTGAACCGTTTCAATATGCAGATGACCGCATCATGAATCCATCAGCCCTGTCGGAGTATTGAAGATGAAAAGACGTGCATTGTTATTGGGGACGGTAATCGCCGGCGCTGCGCTCCTGGGCGCTTTACTGCCGGGACAGGGACTGATAGGCGCCGCCGCCGCCGCGCCCTTGACCAAAGTGACCTTTATCCAGGAATGGCCGGTGGCCGACGGCTTTTGGATACCCTGGGTGGTGGGCAAAGATAAAGGTTTTTACGCCGAAGAGGGGATCGACCTGGATATCGTTGCGCCGCCCACCGTGGCGGATACCATGAAATTCCTGGGCACCGGGCGGGCCAACGTCGCCTTTACCACGGTAATGGACATTATTTTCGCCAAGGAGCAGGGCGCGCCGGTGGTGGCCATCGGCCGTTATGGCAAACAAAATAACTGGGGGATTATCAGCGAGCAGGGCAAACCTTTCACCGTGGCCGGGCTGAAGGGCAAAACCATCGGTATTTACAACGATGCCTGGAGCAAAGCCCAATTGGCGCTGATGTTGCAAAGCGCCGGTTTGACCATGGCGGATGTCAATATGGTGACGGCGGCGGATGATACGGTGCCGCTGCTGCTGCAAAAACGGGTGGACGCCATTACCGGTATAACCAATGCCGAAGGCACCGAAATGACCACCATGGGTAAACAAAAACCGGAGTTCCTGGCCGCTATCGATCACGGCGTGCCGAACACCCCGATTCTGATGTTTGCCGGCAACCAGGCGTGGCTGCAAGCCAACCCGCAGCTGGCCAAGGCCTTTATGCGCGCCACCGAAAAGAGCATTCGCTACGCCGTCGGCCATCCGGATGAAGGGGTGGGCGCCTTCGGCAAGGCCTACAGCAAAGCTTACGACCCGGCGTTCATCAAACAGCAATGGCAGGACACCCTGCCGCTGCTGTCGCCGGTGGACGGCAAGTCGCTGCAAATGGATTTGGCGGTCTGGAAAGAGTTGCTGACGGCAATCCAGGCGCAGGGTATTGTTAAATCACCGCTGCCCGCCGAGCAGTATTTCACTAACCAATACCTGCCTTAAAGGATGCTGCCGATGAAACCGGACTGGACGTATCGACCGGGGCCGGATATCGCCCCGCTGGCCCCGGAAGGACTGCGCCGGGCGCAGCGCCTGGCCAAGGACGCGGCCCTGGCGGGCCTGGATGCCGTCAGTCCCGGCGTAACGGAGTCCGCCGTCGAGGGGGCCATTCACGACTATCTGCGCGCCCGGGATGCGGCCGGGATCTGGACCATTACCAACGTCGGCCTGGGGGAAAACGCCCGCACCTGTTTCCCCACCCAGGGGCCGGGGGAGCAGGCCGCCGCGGCCCGGGATGTCTTGATGGTGGACGTGCATCCGATCACCCGTGACGGTTTCTGGGGCGACTGCACCCGCTGCCGGGTGATTGGCGACTATCCCGAGGCGGACTACGCCCTGCGCGATCTGACGGCGCTCCATTACGAAACCCTGGCGCTTTGCCGGCCGGGCATGCCGGCCAGCGAACTGTTCGGCCTGTCTTTGCACCGCCTGACGCAGGAGGGGTTTATTTTGCTCGATGTGCTGGGCAATATCGGCCACTCCCTGGCGGCCGGCGCCGCGTATACCCACGGCTTTATCGACGCCGGCAACCACACGCCCATGTGGGGCTCCTGGGCCATAGAGCCGTTCGCCCAGCGCGGGGACGTGGCGGTAAAAGTGGAAGATCTGGTATGGTTCGGGCGTGAGCGGTGCGAAATTTTATAACAGCGGCGTTAATGAGATCATCCGCAGCGCCCTGTGAAGGATGGGCAAAAGAGGCAAAGCCATGACAGTCCCAAAATTATCGATTCAGCAGATCACGCGGCGCTTTGGCGAAATGACCGCCCTGGCGCCGACCGATCTTGACGTGCAGCAGGGTGAATTTGTCTGCGTGGTCGGGCCTTCCGGCTGCGGCAAAAGCACCTTGTTTAATGTGATTTCCGGCGTTTTGGCCCCCGATGGCGGCACGATCCTGATCGACGGCGCCGACGTGACCGGCCGCAGCGGCCATGTGGGCTATATGCTGCAAAAGGATTTGTTGCTGCCGTGGATGACGGTGATCGACAATATCGTGCTGGGCGCCATTCTCAAAGGCGGCGCGAGCCGCGAGCAGCGCGCCGCCGGGGTAGCCCTGGCGGAACGCTATGGCCTGGGGGAGTTTATCAATCATTATCCCGCGGCCCTGTCCGGGGGCATGCGCCAGCGGGTGGCGCTGATGCGCACCCTGGCGATGCAACATGATATCATGCTGCTCGATGAACCTTTCGGCGCGCTGGACTCCCAAACCCGCCTGGCCATGCAGCAATGGCTGCTGACGGTGTGGTCCGAGCAGCGGCGCACGGTGATTTTTGTCACCCACGATATCGACGAGGCGATTTACATGGCGGATCGGGTAGTGGTGATGACCCCGCGTCCCGGCAGGATACAGCAGATTTTTACCGTGGATATTGCGCGCCCGCGCCCGTTATCCAGCCTGACCAGCCCGGTTTTCACCCAGCTTAAACGGCAGATCCTGGATCTGATTTATACCGAACAACCCGCACAGGAAGCGCTTGCCCATGACCTCCATCCGTAAGCTTTTATTGCCCTTGGGCGGCCCGCTGGTAGCCTTGTTGTTGGTGCTGGCGGTCTGGGACTGCGCGGTGCGCTTTTATCATATTCCGGCGTATGTGCTGCCCTCGCCGCAAATGACCTGGGAGCATGCCTTATCCGACTGGGCGGTATTATGGGATGGTTTTCAGATTACCTTCACCACGTTTTTGCTGGGATTCGTGCTCGGCGCGGGGGCGGGATTTATTTTCGCGGTATTGATGGATGCCACCCCCTGGGTGCGCAGCGTGCTCTACCCGATCCTGATCGCCAGCCAGGCGGTGCCGGTGATCGCCATTTCCGCGGCCCTGACCATCTGGCTGGGTTTCGGCCTGGCGCCGAAGCTGGTGATCGTGGCGCTGGTGGTGTTCTTCCCGGTGGTGGTCAACGTGCTCGACGGCCTCAATTCTGTGGACCGGGATATGCTGAATCTGGTGCGATCCATGGGCGGGTCGCGGCTCAGCATTTTCCGCTACGTCAAGTTGCCGGCCACCTATACGCCGCTGTTTTCCGCACTGAAACTATCCGCCACGTTCAGCGTGACCGGGGCGGTGATCGGCGAGTGGACCGCCTCGACCAGCGGCGGGCTGGGCGCATATCTCTTGCAGGCCAATTCGCGGCTCAATACCGCTGGCACGTTTTCCGCCATTGGTTTCCTGGCGCTGTTGGGCGTGATTAGTTTTCTGTTGGTGATCATGCTGGAATATCTGGTCACGCCGTGGCGCACGTCCGCCAAGGCGCGTCCCTGGTCCCGGCATTACTGGCGCCGTTCCGCCTAACCCCGCACAGATGGTCGTTAATAATGGATGACAGCTCTAAAACCGCCCGGGCGGCGCGTCCCACCATCCGCGATGTGGCACGTTTGGCCAAGGTATCCATCGGTACCGTCAGCGCGGTGATCAATAATAGCGATCGGCCGGTGGCGGCGGATACCCGCGATCACGTCCTGCGCTGTATCGCCGAGCTGAATTTTGAACCCAATAACGCCGCCAGGAGCCTCAAGCACCAGCGTATTTCATCCATCGGGTTTATCGTGCCGGATTTAGGCAACGCGTTTTTCGTGGATGTCGCCCAGGGCATACAAAGCGTGCTGGATCATGTCGATTGCCTGCTGGTGCTGTGCATGACCTGGTCGGACACGCAGCGGGAAGAGTATTACGCCCAGGTGCTGCGCACCCAGCGTTTAAACGGCGTGATTTATCTCTCCGGCACCGGGCTGCCCAGTCCGTCGCTGATAAGCCTTGCCACCAAGGGATCGGTGGTGTTTGTGGATGAATGCCTGCCGGGCATCGATGTGCCGTTTGTCAGCTCGCAAAATCTGATCGGCGCGCGTAGCCTGGCGCAGTATGTCTTGGGCCAGGGCCACCGCCGGCTGGCCATCGTGAGCGGGCCGCGGGGATTGTGGACCAGCGAGCAGCGGCAGGCCGGTTTCCGCGAAGCTTTCGCCGGCGCCGGCCTCATACCCGATGACGTGCCGGTGATGCGCGGCGATTACACCGAGCAATCCGGCCGGCGGGCGGCCGACGAGATTCTCGCCCTGCCGGCGGCGCAGCGCCCCACGGCGGTGCTGTGCGCCAACGATTTGATGGCCATCGGTTTTATCCGCCGTAGCCGCGAGCTGGGTCTCGCCGTGCCGGAGCGGATAAGTGTCACCGGCTTTGACGATATTCCCGAAGCGCGGCTGCTCAGCCCCGAGCTTACCACCGTGCGCCAGCCGGGTTATGAGATGGGCCGCGCCGCCGCCACCTTGCTGCTGGAGCGTATCGGCGCCCTCGCCGACGGCCCGGATCAGCGGGACTTCGCCACCGAGCTGTGTATCCGCCATTCCGTAAGCCGGCTGGGCGGCGCGTAACCGGACCTGTTGCCGGCGCGTCGCATCAGGAAATTTTGCGCCACCGCCAGTCCCGCACCTCGGGCAGATCGTCGCCGTGTTCGCGTACGTAATGATAATGCTCATCCAATTTGGCGCGCAGTAAATCGAGCGTGGCGGCGGCCCGTGCTTGCAGCCCCGGCACGCTCTCGATGGCCGCTATGGCCAGATGGTAGCGGTCCAGCTTGTTGAGCACCGTCATATCAAACGGCGTAGTGGTGGTGCCTTCCTCCATAAAGCCGTGTACATGGATATTGTCATGGTTGCGGCGCTTATACGTCAGGCGGTGGATCAGGAACGGATAACCGTGATAGGCGAAAATCACCGGACGATCCGGGGTAAACAGCGCGTCGAAAAACGCATCGGTATGGCCGTGCGGATGTTGCTCGTTTGATTGCAGCGCCATCAAATCCACCACATTGATCACCCGGATGCGCAGTTCCGGCACGTGCTGGCGCAGCAGTTCCACGGCGGCCAGGGTTTCCATGGTCGGCACGTCGCCGGCGCAGGCCATCACCACATCCGGGCCGCCGTCGCCGTCCTCGTTGCCCGCCCAGTCCCAGATGCCCAGGCCGGCTTCGCAATGTTTAACCGCCTCATCCATGGACAGCCACTGCGGCGCCGGCTGCTTGCCGGCCACGATCACGTTCACCCGATCGTAAGTATTCAGGCAGTGATCGCCCACCCACAGCAGGGTGTTGGCGTCCGGCGGAAAATAGATCCGCACGATATCGGCCTTTTTATTGGCCACCAGATCGACAAACCCGGGGTCCTGATGGCTGTAGCCATTATGATCCTGGCGCCAGACGTGGGACGACAGCAGATAATTAAGCGACGAGACCGGTTTGCGCCAGGGCAGCGCACGGGACACTTTGAGCCATTTGGCATGCTGGTTGAACATCGAATCGACGATATGGATAAAGGCTTCATAACAGTTAAACAGCCCGTGGCGTCCGGTCAGCAGGTAGCCTTCCAGCCAGCCCTGGCACAGATGCTCGCTCAGTACTTCCATCACCCGGCCGTCCCGTGCCAATTGCTCGTCATAGGGTTTGATTTCTTGCATCCATACCCGGTTGGTGGCTTCGAATACGCCGCTTAGCCGGTTGGAGGCGGTTTCATCCGGGCCAAACACCCGGAAGTTGGCGTTATCCGCATTCAGCCGGAAGATATCGCGCAGATATTCGCTGAAGGTTTTGGTGGCTTCCCCCTGTACGGTACCGCGCTGTTTAATATTTACCGCATAGTCGCGAATATCCGGCACCGCCAGCGCTTTGCGCAGCAGTCCGCCGTTGGCATGGGGATTGGCTCCCATACGCCGGGTGCCGGTGGGCGCCAGCTGGCGCAGCTCCGGTTTTAACCGGCCCTGCTCGTCAAACAAATCGTCCGGTTGATAGCTGCGCAGCCACTGTTCAAGAATCTGCCGGTGGCCCGCGTCCTCGCGGCAGCCCGCCACCGGGACCTGGTGCGCCCGCCAGAATCCTTCGGTTTTTTTACCGTCCACCTCCTTGGGACCGGTCCATCCTTTGGGGCTGCGCAGGATAATCATCGGCCAATGAGGCACGGTTTGCCGCTCGGCGTTGCCGGTTAGCGCATCATTTTGGATAGCGCGGATATCATCAAACGCCCGATCGAAGGCGGCGGCCATCAGCGGGTGCATTTGCGCCGGGTCGCGTCCTTCGACGAAAATCGGCTTATACCCGTATCCCCGGAACAACTGCGCCAGGTCCTCATCGCTGCTGCGCCCCAGCAGGGTGGGATTGGCGATTTTGTAGCCGTTAAGATGCAGGATCGGCAACACCGCCCCGTCGCGGGCCGGATTGATAAATTTATTGGAATGCCAGCTGGCGGCCAGCGGGCCGGTTTCCGCTTCGCCGTCGCCGATAACGCAGGCGGCGATCAGGTCCGGATTATCGAATACCGCGCCGTAGGCGTGCACCAGGGCATAGCCCAGCTCGCCGCCCTCGTTGATCGAGCCGGGGGTTTCCGCGGCCGCATGGCTGGGAATGCCGCCGGGAAAAGAGAATTGCCGGAACAGCTTGCGCATCCCCGCGCCGTCGCCGGAGACTTCCGGGTAAATTTCGCTGTAGGTGCCTTCAAGCCAGGTATTGGCCACCATGCCCGGTCCGCCGTGTCCCGGCCCGCAGATATAAATGATATCCAGATCCCGCGCGCGGATAATGCGATTGAGGTGGGCATAAATAAAATTTAGCCCCGGGGTGGTGCCCCAATGGCCAAGTAAACGCGGCTTGATATGCTCTGAAAGCAGCGGCTGGCGCAGCAGCGGGTTATCCAGCAGATAAATTTGTCCCACCGAAAGGTAATTCGCCGCCCGCCAATAGCGATCGATCAGCGCCAGTTCTTTGGCATCGAGGGGCGGGGTTTGCGGGGTGGTGATTTCCATCGGGATACTCCTTGGGGGAATGCTGTACGGAAAATGTCTCCCTCAAGTCTAGACCGGGTTAGCCGGCCATGCCCGGTGCATGGCCCGTTGTTCTATTAGAAAATGTATCGCTACGCCTGCTCCCGGGTGCCGCAAGACGAGCGGATAATCAATTCGCCGCGCAGTTGTAAATGCCGTGGCGCATCTTGCGGATACTGCAAACGGTTAAGCATCATAAAAATGGCGTTCCTGGCGATATCGCCAAAAGGCTGTTTATAAGTGGTCAGCGGAATACCGAGCAGGGCGGAGTATTCATTATCGTCAAAGCCCACCACGTTCACCTTGCGGCCTATTTGGCTACAGATGGATAATAATTTCATGGCGGTAAAATCATTGGCGCAGACAATATTGGTCGCGCCGGCGTCCAGCATCTGGTTTATAAACGCCTTATCGCTTACCAGCCCCTGGTGCACCCAGGCTTCATCGGCGGGGATAGAGGCATCCAGGAGCGCCAGCTTATAGCCCATAATGCGCATCGACACGGTATGGGCAGAGAACTGCTCGCATAAAAAATCAATACGCCGGGTATGATTGGTTAACAAGTGGCGGGTCACTTCATAACCGGCGGCGATATTATCGATGCCCACCAGGTCGTAGGCGCACTTATTGGGATAGGCCTTTAGGTCGCTGTCCACCAATACTACGCGAATATTGCATTGGGATAATTTTTGCAAAATGAGTTCGTTAATTTCATCGGCGAAGGGGTGGAACTCAATGGGGATGAAAAATATGCCATGCACGTTATTTTTGATGTAGCGATCGATAATATTTTCTATGGTGTGAACAATTTTTTGTTTGCTGGCGTCAATCCCCATGGTGACAATGCCGTTCCATACCAACGAAAAATTGAATTGTTGCGATAGCGAGGCAATGGATTTAAAAATTTGTTCAAATAAGAAGCCGCTCTCATTGGCTTCCATGCGCGGGGACAATATGCCCAGGGTCAGCTCGCCGGGGTCGGCTTGGGGCTCATGCGGCTGTACGCAAACAAAATGTCCCGACCCCTGGGTACTGCTGATCAGCCCCAGTTCCCTTAATTTCGCCAACGCTTTGGAAATGGTGGGACGGGAAACGCTGAACTCTTCGCATAAAATCAGCTCCGAAGGCAAACGCTGGCCCTCTTCGTAAAAACCGTCACGAATCCGCTGTTCAATAATCAAAAAAACGCTATCCAGTTTACCTCTTTTCGCCATGATGATTCTTTTGCCCATTCTGAAATTAATTTTCCAACAGAGATTCGTTGAGAACCGGGGAATTATTACAGGCGATAGACAACTTTGGCCGGTAAATGTTTCAAAACACCATAAATGATAAAAGTTGTAAAATCAAGCGGGGGTTGGTGTTCAATAAAACGCCACTGCTTAATGTTATGCCATAATAATTATCCCTCTTATTTCAATACTAAACCCACGGCGGGCCCGCTAAATCAATATTTTTATAGGGCGGCTCAGGCGCCGTGGCCGCGGCAATGAAAATCGACCGTTCTTCGCGTCATAAGGCGAGGCAGAGCAAGGCCCAGCGCGTTAATCGGCGGTTGTGGCGCGGGTCCGACAGGCAGATGGCCGCCGATCCCTGCGTGGGCGGATAGCCCGGCTCTCCATCCATGGGATCGCATCGTGATGAATGTGATCGTGGTCACTTTTATGGAACATTTGTTAGTTAATTTAACAATTATGCTAAAAAAATGTGATCAATATCGATAGTATTGCCAAAAATTTATCGTATGTTGTATGCACTTAATCACTGATAAATTTTACATATTATAAAATATGTAAAAATAAGTTCCGACCCTGATACCTACGGTAAATTAGAGGACTTACGCGATGTACACTTACAAAAGCTTGGTTGAGCAGGTTATCGCCGAAAACAAAACGACGCTGTTAGCGGTGGATGAAACCGAGATCAACCAATTGATGGATGAGATATGTAAAGCTAAAACTATCCAATTGTATGCCATGGGGAGGATGCAACTTTCCGTGCGAGCCTTTGCCATGCGCCTGAAACATATGGGATTTGATAGTTACGTGGTCTATGACACCACCACCCCGTGCCTGGGCGAAGGCGATTTGCTGATCGGCCATTGCGCGGTAACCAACGTCGAGCTCAATGTGATCAAACTGGCCAAAGAGGCCGGCGCCCGGGTGGCATTGCTCACCGCGCATCCGGAAAATGAACACGGCGGCTACGCTGATTTAACCGTACGGGTACCGGGGCAAATTTTCGGCGGCGCGCAAGAGGTGGCATCCATACAGCCGATGTCTTCCCTGCTGGAACAGTCATTATTTTTATTCGTCGACATCGTCACCATGCTGTTAATTGAAAAAACCGGCATTTCCCTCGACGAAATGAAAAAACGCCATACCAACCTGGAAGGTTTGCCGCATAAATTTGCCTGACATCCGTCCCTCTCCCACTAAAAGGTCATCTTATGAAAGACGGTGATATTATTCAGATAGCTCATCTGGTGCAGGATTTGGATGAGGCCATGGCGCACTATCATGAGGTTTGCGATATAGGGCCCTGGGATGTTTATACCTACGGACCGCATAATATCAAAAATTCGCTGTATCGCGGCAAACCCGCCGAGCATATTTATAAAATAGCCGTGTGCTGGGTTAATGGTATCCAGATGGAATTGATGCAGCCGGTGAGCGGTTATAGCATCTACGACGAATATATCGAAAAACACGGTTATGGTTTGCATCACCTGAAACTTTATTTCAAAGATTGCCGGCAGGCCATAGCGCGTTATGAACAGCGCGGCTACCAGGTCGTGCAAAGCGGCAATATCGGTGATGATGTTTTTTATTATCTTGATACCGAAGAGCGGTTCCAGGGCGCGGTTATTGAATTAGGCAATGCCGGCGCGATTCCAGAACCCGAAAGCCGTTATCCCGCCTAATAGAGTTCCAGTCAGCAATGAGGATAGATCATGAAAAAAATTAACGCATTTGCGCTGTGTATGCTGTTGGGCGCTACGGTAAGCGCTTTTCCCAATATCGCCAGCGCCGCCGGACAACAAGAATTAACCATGGTTGGCATTCCTAAATTACGCTCCGCATGGTTTAACGATTATGAAAAAGGGCTGAAAAAAGCCGGTAAGGATTTTAATGTCAATGTCTACCAGCAGGCGCCCGCATCGCCGGACGAAGCCCAACAGGTACGGATTATCGAAGACTCGATCAGCCAGGGCGTTAATGCGCTGCTGGTGGTACCGAATAATGCCAGCTCCTGCGAACCGGTATTCGCCCGCGCCCATGAAAAAGGCATCGTGGTGATCACCCATGAATCGGTGAACCAGCCCAATGCGGACTATGACGTTGAAATGATCGAAAATGAAAAATTCGGCAAATATATGATGGATCAGTTCGCCCAGCATGCCAAAGATGGCGGCGAATATGCCATTTTTGTCGGTTCGTTAACCGTGCCGGCCCATAATATCTGGGCTGATGCCGCCATTAAACAGGCCAAGGAGAAATACCCCAACCTGAAGCTTATCGCCGACCGGTTCCCGGTGAGCGAAGATCGCAACGCATCCCGCCAGAAAACCCTGGAGCTGCTATCCACTTATCCCGATCTGAAAGGGGTGATTTCGTTCGGCAGCCAGGGCGCCCCCGGTGCCGCGCAGGCCCTGCGCGAGAAAGGCCTGGTGGGTAAATTGACCGTTATGGGCACCACTTCGCCCAAAGAGAGCGCGTCATTCCTGAAAGATGGTTCCATTACCACATCGGTGCTGTGGAGTCCGGGCGACGCCGCGTATTCCATGACCTATATCGCGAAAATGATTATCGAAGGTAAACGGGACCAAATCAAAAATGGCCTGGAAATCCCCGGTATCGGTAAACCGGTAATCGATGGCAAAAATATCATTTTTGATAAGCCGCTGACCATTACCAAAGAAAATTACAGCCAGTACGATTTCTAACCGGCTTTTATTAACGGGCGGCTGAGCGGCCGCCCGGTCACCGCCAGAGGAATTATCCATGGAGTTTCTTGCCGTTGAACATGTTACCAAGACATTTGATGGGGTCACGGCCTTGAACGATGTCAGCTTTGACATTAACGTCGGAGAAATTCACGGTTTAGTGGGGGAGAACGGCTGCGGTAAATCGACCCTGATGAAGATTGTCGCCGGCGTATTGGATTTTGATCGCGGTACCCTGCGCGTTAACGGCCGGCAGATTGAAAAATACTCGGCTATCGAGGCGGTCAAGCAGGGCATAGGTATTATTTATCAGGATCTATCGTTGTTCCCGAACTTAACGGTGCTGGAGAATATCTACGTCAGCCAGATGGTGAATAATACCCGTTCGCTGGTATTTTCGGCCACCTACCGGGCCAAGGTGGACGCCATTATCGCGCAATTGGGCATCACTATCGATCTGGATGCCTATGTGGATGATTTGCCCATCGCCAAACAGCAACTGGTGGCCATCGCCCGGGCGTTAATCAATGACTCCCGGCTGATTATTCTGGACGAACCCACCACCGCGCTGACACGTACCGAAATAAAGCATTTATTCGCCATTCTCAATCGGCTGCGTTCCCAGGGCATTTCTTTTATTTTTATCAGCCATAAATTAAACGAGCTGCTGGAAATCTGCGATCGCATTACCGTCATGCGCGACGGCAAGCTGATCGATACCGCGGCCAGCGCCGCGCTGAGCACCGCGAAAATAGAAGCGCTGATGCTGGGATACGAGCTGACATACCCGCCCAAGCAGTCCCATGCCACGGGGGAAGTGCTGCTGAGCGTGCGCGGGCTGTGCAAGAAAAACAGTTTTCAGGATATCAGTTTTGATTTACACCGGGGCGAAGTGCTGGGCATCGCCGGATTGCTGGGCGCGGGGCGCACCGAGTTGGCGCTGGCGCTGTTTGGCGTGGAACCGGCCCAAAGCGGGCGGATTTTAATCGATAACCGGCCGGTGGCGATCAATAACGTCAGCGCCGCCGTCGCCAACGGCATTGCCTATGTGCCCGAGGACCGGCTGTCCCAGGGGCTGATCATGGAGCAAAGCATTGCGGCCAATACCGCTATCTGTTCGCTCAAAGATTATCTTAACCCGCTGAAATTGCTTGATACCGGCAAAATGCGCGCCGCGGTCGCCGGCCTGCTCAAAGGCATGCAGGTGAAGTACGGCGATATGGATAAAGAGATCCGCATGCTGTCCGGCGGTAATCAGCAAAAAGTGGTGTTGGCGAAATGGCTGGCGACCAACCCGCGCATCTTTATTCTTGATAGCCCGACGGTGGGGATTGATGTGGGCGCTAAAAGTTATATCTACCAGACGGTAAAAGAAAAGGCGGCGGAGGGGATGGGTATTGTGTTTATTTCCGATGAGCTGCCCGAGCTGCTGGCTAATTGCGATCGGATTATTATGATGACCCGGGGCCGTTTCGGTAAAGAATATAATACCGATGCCGTCGGCAACGAGGCGCTGCAACAGGATTTGGAAAGCGTCTGACTGAATGAGGTTATTTTATTATGGATATCTATAAACTGTTTAAGGCCCGAGAATCGCTGCTGCTGATTTTGATTATTCTATTTTCCATTGGGATAGCGCTGATTAATCCCGCGTTTATTTCCTTGGACAATATTGCCAGTTTATTAAAGTCTTACACCGTGCTGGGTATTTTTGCCCTGGGCGTCTTGCTGGTGCTGATTTCCGGCGGTTTTGATGTGTCGTTTACCGCTATCGCGCAGGTGGTGCAATACGCCATTGTTTATTATTTTATCCAGGAAAACCTGGACAATATCTATCTGGCGATTGTATGCAGCCTGATTATCGGCGCGGTGATGGGGTTATTCAACGGGGTGATTATCTATTATTTTAAAATTACCGCCATTATCGTCACCATCGCCACCAACAGCCTGTTCTACGGCTTGCTGTATGTCGTGACCCAAGGGGATTTGATTTACGATATTCCTCCCTCGTTCCTGGGGTTGGCCGAATTGAAAATTTTGCCGCTGCATGCCGCCAACGGCTCGCTTTATGGCATCAGTTTTGTCACCTGCCTGTGGTTCCTGCTGGCCATCGCCATGCATTTTTTCCTGCGGCACACCGTGCTGGGCCGCAGCGTTTACGCCGTCGGCGGTAATGCCCTCTCGGCGGAGCGGGTCGGCTTTAACCTGAAAAAAACCACGCTGTTTATCTACACCCTGGTGGGCGCCATTTCCGGCTTCGCCAGCATCGTCCAGGTTTCCATCGTGCAAACGGTGATTCCAAATTCCATTGTCGGTTCGGAACTACAGGTGATCGCCGCCGTGGTGCTGGGGGGCGCGTCGGTCACCGGCGGGCGCGGCAGCGTTCTGGGCACGATGCTGGGCGTACTGCTGTTCGCCATTCTCAGCAATAGCCTGACGCTGCTGAAAGTATCCCCTTATTACTACAACGTCTTCACCGGCCTGGTTATTTTGTTAAGCGTGGCGATCAACGCGCTGCAGGTTATCAAACAACGACGTTCCAGGGTGCGCGTTCTGGTCGAGCTTAAGGAGCCATCATGAAGGACATTAGCAGCAGTAACCATCCCGGCGCTAAAGCGGGCCTGCCGGCGTTTATCGGCGAAAACGCCTCGCTTTACGTGGTGCTGATTGCCGTATTGGCATTGATGTACGCGCTCAACGGCGCCAAGTTTCTCAGCGTGCAGAACTTCGGCTCCATGGCCTATCAATTGCCCATCGTCGGGTTCCTGGCGCTGGGCATGATGATTTCCATGCTGTCCGGCGGCATCAATTTGTCGATTATCGCCACCACCAATCTCAACGGCATCGTTATCGCGCTGTTTTTGCAAGCGTTTGCCCCCCAGGGCATGAAATTGGCGTCGGGGGAGTGGATTGCGGCGGCCATCGTCCTGGGGCTGGCGGCTTGTATCCTGGTCGGGGTGGTTAACGGCCTGCTGATCGCGCTGCTGAAAATTCCGGATATTCTGGTGACCCTGGGTACCATGACGCTGATTTCCGGCCTGAACGTGGTACTGACCAAAGGTTATACCATTACCGGTTTTCCCGCGGCGCTGGTGAATATCGGCAACGGCCAGACCCTGGGACTGCCCAATTCGCTTTTTTTATTTGCCGCCGCAGTTATCGTCACCTCGGTGATTCTCAACAAGACCCGCTTTGGTTTTAACCTGTATATGATGGGTTCCAATCCGATCGCCGCGCGCTTTTCCAATATCAATACCGTGTATGTCACGGTGATCCAATATGTATTGTCTTCCTGCTTCGCCGCCCTGACCGCCCTGGTGATGATGGGCCAGCTCAATTCGGTAAAAGCCAGCTATGCGGATTCCTATCTGCTGGTGGCGGTATTGGCGGCATTCCTGGGTAAAGTCAGCCCGTTCGGCGGGTTTGGCCGGGTTTCCGGGGTGGTGCTGGCGGTCATGATTTTGCAACTGGTCTCCAGCGGCCTGAATTTGCTGCGCCTGGACCCGTTTATGATCACCGCCACCTGGGGCGGCATCATTATCATTATCGTGGTGTGCCGCGGCCTGTTTTCGTATCTGAACCAACAAATGAAACTGCGCAAACGCGCCTGATGCTTTCCATACATAGAATAAAGGTGTTGTTATGTATATCGGTATTGATTTAGGTGGCACCAAGGTGGAGGTCATTGCCCTTGATCCGGCGGGACGGGAACTGTACCGCTATCGGGTGCCCACGCCGCGCGACGATTATGACCAGACGCTGATCGCCATCCGCGATCTGATCCTGCGGGCCGAACAGGCCGTGGGGCGGCAAGGCTCCATCGGCATCGGCATCCCCGGCACGATCTCGCAGCAAACCGGCAAAATCAAGAACGCCAATTCGGTTTGGCTTAACGGCCGGTCGTTTAAACAGGATCTGGGGGCGTTGCTGCAACGTCCGTTCGAGGTGGCCAATGATGCCAACTGCCTGGCGATCTCCGAAGCCACCGACGGCGCGGGCGCGGGCGTGGAATTGGTATTTGCCGTGATTATCGGCACCGGCTGCGGCGGCGGACTGGCCATAAATACCCGGGTTTATCCCGGCCATAACGGCATCGCCGGCGAATGGGGCCATAACCCGCTGCCCTGGCCGGACGAGACCGAGCGGGTTTATCAGCGCGAAGTGCCTTGCTATTGCGGTAAAACGGGCTGTAACGAAACCTTTATTTCGGGCACCGGCTTCGCCACCGCATACCGCCGGCTTAGCGGGCTGTCCCTGAAAGGCGAAGATATCATGCGCCTGGCCGACGCCGGCGATCCCTACGCCGAGCAGGCGCTGCGGCAGTATGAGATTCGCCTGGCCAAAGCGCTGGCGGGCGTGATCCATATTATCGATCCGGGGGTGATTGTGCTGGGCGGAGGCATGAGCAACGTCGATCGGCTGTATGCCGCGTTGCCGGAACTCTTGCCCCAGTGGGTGTTCGGCGGGGAGTGCGATACGCCGATTGTCAAAGCCCGCCACGGCGATTCCAGCGGCGTGCGCGGCGCGGCCTGGTTGCCCCGGCTGGGCAAGTAGCGCGGCCGTCCACATTAAAAGCTAAGGTTATGGCGGTTAAAGGTCTATGCTTACCGATATCGTTATTTTGCGCAATTACCGGAGCAGCATGCTATGAGCGAACCAAAAACCGCCGGGGTCACCGACCCGAAGCCAGCCACCGTGGACGGAAAAAAACCTGAAGACGTGACCATCAGCGAAGGGCTGTCGAAAATCTTCGAGGCCGGCGAAGAACTGACCCCCGAGCAGATCGATGCGATGGCCGAACGGTCGAAAAATGCCGCGAAGCAGAGCCAGGACGCGCGCGACAATAAAAACGCCCAAATCGAATCCGGCAAAGATCATTAATCCGCTATTATCAATCTGCCGGGGCCTGCCGGGCCCCGGCTTATCTCTTGGATTATCCGAAGAAATAACCTTGTTAATGTAAAGGACAATCCGGTCCGTTTAGCGGTAAACTTCCCTATCTTTTGCCTGGGGGATGTTTTGCTGAATGCAACTCGATGAAGCGGCGGTGGGTCAACTGATAGAACGCTGGCGCGGCGATCCGGCCGGTACCTATCAAAGCTGGTTTTTATGGCCGGAGCGCATCAAAAATTTCCGTTCGATCCGCCGCGGCATTGCCCAGGTGGTAGCGGAAATCGAAGCCGGGACCTTCGGCAACCTTTATCGCGGCTCGTCGCTGGAAACCATCGTGCATTCCATTGCGGAACAGCGGCAAATCTTTAAAGGCGCCGACCACGCTTTTTTATGGAAGCCCAAACTGCGCATCCCCGATATTTATGAAAATCCCGGCAATCAGCGGGCGTTCGGACATTTGTTGTTTTCCTGCGCCGGCTGTACCCAAGCAGAGCAGATAATTCACGCTATCCACGACATCGATCGGCTGGCGATTAAAGGGCTGGGGCCGGCGGTGGCCAATTTGCTCTATTTCTTGCATCCCACGCTGATGCCGCCGTGTAATACCGCCATCGTCAAAGGTTACAACGCGCTGACCGGCGCGAAGGTCAAGCTGGGCAAATGGTCGGAATATCTGGCCATGCGCCAGGGGATTCTGGCCCTTAATCAGACCTTCGGCCATTCGCTGTCCAACGACCTCGGCGCCGTGGCCGGCTTATTGTTCGATTTGGGGTCCGGGCGTTATCCCGTACCGCCCAGAGCCGACGATGCGGCCGGGCGGGCACAGTGGCTGGCCGATTTAGCGCAGGTGCGCGCCGACAGCGCCGCGGTGGCCAACGCCCGGCAACTGGCCGGGGAAAACGATCGTACCCATACCGAAATCCAAGGCTGGCTACGCGATCTGGGCCTGGCGCTGGGTTACAATATCTGGATTGCATCCAACGATCGCCGCCGTCCCTATGCTGGCGGGGTGCTGGGCCAGGGTTGCCTGGAACAATTGCCGCCGGATATTATGGCTTCGCCGGCCGCCGATGCCATTCGCCTGATTGACGTATTGTGGCTCGATGGGGAGCGCCGGCGGATAATGGCGGCCTTTGAGGTGGAGCACACCACATCCATCTATTCCGGGATCGTGCGTATGCTGGATTTGGCCCTGAGCGGCGATACCCATGCCAGCGAAGGCCTGTTTCTGGTGGCGCCGGACAACCGGGAACAGGAAGTGCTGGCGCAGCTGCGCCGTCCGGCCTTTAGCCGGGTGGCCGATCTGCAGGTGCGTTATCTCACCTATGGCGAGCTGGCGAGCAATCGCGCGGCGCTGGCGCGTTTCGGCCACGGGATGAAAGGCATGTACGCCATTTCAAAATGTTTACTCTGACGCGTTATCGATATGGAGGCCCTATGGGGCAGGGCGGATGCCGCCCCCGCCAACTGTCGACGACGGGGTCGTCAAAAGTGCCGTTGCGCCGTCATGACGGTTCGTCACCGTCGCCACCGGCGGCGGTGATTGGCCACGGCATATCGCTTCCCGGTTGCCGGTTAGTGGCGCACATCCCCCGGACGCAAATAAATCACCCAATAGGTTAACCCCACCAGCAGGCCGCCGCCGATAATATTGCCAATGGTGACCGGAATCAGATTATCCACGATAAAATGCCCCACCGTGAGATCGGGAAATTGGTCCGGCGTGAGGTGAACCGCTTGCCAAAAGGCGGGCGATGCAAAATCACGGATAACAATCGCCAGGGGAATCAGGAACATATTAGCAATACTATGCTCAAACCCGCTGGCGACAAACATGCCGATGGGCAGCAGCATGGCGAAAATTTTATCGCTGAGCGAATGGCCCGAGTAGCTTAACCACACCGCCAGGCAGACCATCAGGTTGGCCAGAATGCCCAGGCACACCGCCTCGATAAAGGTGTGATGCAGTTTATGATCGGCGGTCAGCAAGACGTTCAGGCCCCATCCCCCGTTGCCGGCCATGGTTTGGCCGGCAAACCAAATCAGCGCCATAAAAAACAGCGCGCCCACCAGGTTGCCGATATAAACATTGAGCCAGTTGAGGGCTAACTGGCCCCAGGTAATTCTGCCGCTGGCCTTGGCCACTACCGTCAGTACCGTGGAGGTGAACAGGTCGGCGCCGCAGACCACCACCAGGATCAGGCCGAGGGAAAAGCACAGGCCGCCCACCAGCTTGGTCAGGCCGCCGGCAGGGCCGGGGCCGGCGGTAACGGTAATATAAAACGCAAAGGCGATGGAGATAAACATGCCGGCGGTCATGGCCAGAAAAAAGGTAATTTCCGGTTTTTTCGTGGTTTTATATACGCCAGCCTCTTCGGCCATTTTGGCCATTTCCGCAGGGAGGCGTAGATCAAAAGAATTTTCGATATTCATAATTACTCCCGGTTATTTTTTTAATAACTGCTTGTTATTTACGGCTCGGTTGGTTTTGGTAGGGACAGCAAAGACATTGTCGGGATTAATAATGCATTTCCCGTACCAGCGTTGATCGAGGGTAAAGTTATTTCCGCCGCGCTGTGATAGATCTGGAAGGTATGGAAATAGCATAATGTGAAAGAGAATTATTTTCATTGCGGTCGAAAACGGACCAGGGCGACAGGGGTGAATGATCGCTATATATTTGAATATATAACGAATTGATTTCCGTCATCACCTGCGGCTAAATCGCGATTTGGTGACATAATGAAATGCCGCATCAGATCAAATTAATGAATAGGGTGAATATTATTTCCGCCGGGTCTGCTTTAAAATGCGTTGAGGAATTAATATGAAGACTATGAAAAAATCCTGATGCTAAAAACGTCGAATGATACCGAAATTAACGGGCAGTGGCAGGACGCGCTAATCCAGATCTCGCAAAAAATATTTTTCCAGCGAGATATGGAGGGTATTTTGTCCGCATTATTGCCGTTGCCGGTACCTTGCCAATTCGTCGATTTGCTGCTGTCGTTGCCGCGCAAACATCTGCGCTGCGACCGGGATGACGTGGGCGTAACGGCGGTGCCGGAAAATAGCGCCGATGAATTGCCGGAAAATCATAGCCGCTGCGAGCTGCCGGTTATTTCTCCCCGCCGCCGGTTCGGCGAGGTGTGGTTCACCCGCGCCGACGGCTATCATTACAGCCGGGACGAGCGGTCTTTTTTACGTCGTCTGGCGCAACTGCTGGCGCTGGCGCTGGAAAATCTGGCGACCAATGAGACCTTGCGCAACGAAAACGATATGCTGCGCCATGAGCGCGATCACCACCGGATTCTGGTGGATGTCACCAATTCGGTGCTCTCCTGCCTGGATATGGACGCGCTGGCGGCGGAAGTCTCCAAGGAGATACACCGCTTTTTCGGCATTGATTATATCAGCCTGGCGCTGTGCGAAGGCAGCGGCGATAACGCGCATCTCAACGCCTATTTAACCCACTATAGCCCCGGGCAACCCATGCGGCGCGAGCAAAAACGCGTGCCCATGGCCGGTAATGTCCTGGCGGCCCGGGTGCTGGCGGAGGCCCGGCCCCTACTGGTGGATTTGCAGGATTCGCCGCAGCCGATCGCCGACGATCCGCATTTGCTGGATATGCATAATGCCGGGTTGCGCACGCTGTGCCTGCTGCCGCTGGCGTTTGGCCATAAGTCGCTGGGCATCCTGAAACTGGCGCAGCACCAGATGGATACGTTCAGCGAGGCCAATTTGCGGTTGCTGAGCCAAATCAGCGCGCGCATTGCCATTGCGGTGGACAACGCCCGTTCTTATGACGAAATCACGCGCCTGAAAGATAATTTAGAGCATGAAAATATCTGGCTGAACGAGCAGATGCACGATAGCGGCAGCTTTGGCGAAATTATCTGGCAAAGCGCGGCGATGAGCGCGCTGCTTGAGCAGGTGGAGATGGTGGCGGACAGCGACAGTACGGTGTTGATTTTGGGTGAAACCGGTACCGGCAAGGAGCTGATTGCCCGCGCCATCCATAATCACAGCGCGCGCAGCGGCAAGCGCATGGTAAAGATGAACTGCGCCGCGGTGCCGTCCGGTCTGTTGGAAAGCGATTTGTTCGGCCATGAGAAGGGGGCGTTTACCGGCGCCACCACGACCCGCCAGGGGCGGTTTGAGCTGGCGGAGGGGGGGACGCTGTTTTTGGATGAGGTGGGGGATATGCCGCTGGAGTTGCAGCCCAAGCTGCTGCGCGTATTGCAGGAGCGCGAGATAGAGCGGCTGGGCGGCAGCAAGGTGATCCCGGTCAATGTGCGGCTGATCGCCGCCACCAATCGCGATTTGAAGCATATGGTGGCGGATCGGGAGTACCGCAGCGATTTGTATTATCGGCTGAATGTGTTTCCGATCTTTATCCCGCCGCTGCGCGAGCGGCCGGAGGATATTCCGCTGCTGGCCAAGTTTTTTACCCAGAAGATTGCCCGGCGCATGAATCGGACGATTGACAGTATTCCCGTTGATACGTTGCGCCGGCTTAGTCAGTTTCCCTGGCCGGGCAATGTGCGCGAGCTGGAGAATGTGATAGAGCGGGCGGTGATCTTGACGCGCGGGACCACGCTTAATTTGCAGTTGGATGAGTTGCAGCATGCGGCGCTGCCCCCGGCCGCGCCGTCCCCCGCGCCCCAGGCGAGGAAAAAGCCCGAGGCGTCGCCGCCGGAAAATGATGAGGCCGAGCGTCAGCGGATTATCCAGGCGCTGCGCGAGGCTAACGGGATTGTGGCGGGGCCGCGCGGCGCGGCGATGAAGCTGGGGGTGAAGCGTACGACGTTGCTATCGCGGATGCAGCGGTTGGGGATTTCGCCCCAGGAATGGTGAGGGGGAGGGGGCCGGTAGGTTACCGGCCCCCGGTTCGTTAAGCGCGGATCGGTGTGAGCCCGGCGGGCGGCGGGTTTACCGCGCCAGGAGGTGTTCGGGCGGCCAGGGAAATGGCCGCCTCAGCCCCCACGGCACGGTTCCCCGCCGTTTGGCATGGGCGCCGTTCCAGCGGTTAAGGTGCTTGAAACGGCGCGGCATGGGCGGGCGGCGGGTTTACCGCGCCAGGAGGTGTTCGGGCGGCCAGGGAAATGGCCGCCTCAACCCCCACGGCACGGTTCCCCGCCGCCTGGCATGGGCGCCGTTCCAGCGGTTAAGGTGCTTGAAACGGCGCGGCATGGGCGGGCGGCGGGTTTACCGCGCCAGGAGGTGTTCGGGCGGCCAGGGAAATGGCCGCCTCAGCCCCCACGGCACGGTTCCCCGCCGCCTGGCATGGGCGCCGTTCCAGCGGTTAAGGTGCTTGAAACGGCGCGGCATGGGCGGGCGGCGGGTTTACCGCGCCAGGAGGTGTTCGGACGGCCAGGGAAATGGCCGCCTCAGCCCCCACGGCACGGTTCCCCGCCGTTTGGCATGGGCGCCGTTCCAGCGGTTAAGGTGCTTGAAACGACGCGGCATGGGCGGGCGGCGGGTAAAAAAAAGGCCGGTATTTTACCGGCCGTTGGTGTGCGGGAGTTATCAGGCGGGGGTGATGGCGTCATCCACCGCGTTTCTCAGGCGCGCTTTGAGTTGGCTGTATTCGGTTTGTACGTAGCTTTCCGCCCAGCGTTGGTCGACGATGGCCTCCAGTTTAACCGCGCAATATTTGTATTCCGGGGTTTTGGAGATCGGATCGAGGTGATCGATGGTCAGTTCGTTGCAGGCGCCGATCCACCATTGGTAGGTCATATAGACCGCCCCGAGGTTGATGCGCTCGCTTACCGAGGCGCGGGTGATGACTTTGCCGCGGCGCGAGGTGACCCATACCAATTGCTGGTCGCGGATGCCCAGCAGTTCGGCGTCTTTGGGGTTGATCTGCACATAACCCGGTTCGTCGGCCAGGGTGGCCAGGGCGGTGCAGTTGCCGGTCATCGAGCGGCAGGAGTAGTGGCCCACTTCACGTACGGTACAGAGCACCAGCGGGAAGTCGCCGTCCACCAGATCCATCGGCGCGCGCCATTCGGCGGCGAACAGCAATCCTTTGCCGCCCGGACGGTCAAACTTATCGCCTTCATAGAGCCACGGGGTGCCCGGGCTGCTTTCTTCGGTGCAGGGCCACGGGATATAGCCGTATCCGGCCAGTTTTTCGTAGGTGGCGCCGGCGTACAGCGGGCAGAGGCCGCGCAGTTCGTCCCAGATTTCTTTGGTATTGTTATAGTGCATCGGATAGCCGAGGGCGGTGGCCAGCAGGCTGATAATTTGCCAGTCCGTCTTGACGTTGAACTTCGGTTCGATGGCTTTTTCAAAGTGCTGGAAGCCGCGATCCGCCGCGGTGTAGACCCCTTCATGTTCGCCCCACGAGGTGGAGGGCAAAATCACATCGGCTTCGGATGCGGTTTTGGTCATAAAGATGTCCTGCACGATCAGCAGGTCGAGCTGTTTGAACGCCTGGCGCATCACCGAGAGATCCGGCTCGGTTTGCAGCGGATCTTCGCCCATCACGTAGTTGGCCCTGATTTCGCCGCTCAGGATTTTATGCGGCACGTCCGTCAGGGTAAAGCCGGGTTCCGGGTCCAGGGATTCCACGCCCCAGGCGCGGGCGAATTTTTCGCGCGCCGCCGGGTCGGCCACCGGCTGGTAGCCGGGGAACATATTCGGCAAGGCGCCCATGTCGCAGGCCCCCTGTACGTTATTCTGGCCGCGGACCGGGCCGACGCCGACGTTGGGTTTGCCGAGGTTGCCGGTGAGCAGCGCCAGGCCCGACAGGCCTTTAACCACATCCACCGCCTGGCCCCACTGCGTCACCCCCATGCCCCATAAAATGGTGGCGGTGGGCGCGGCGGCGTACATGCGCATGGCTTCGCGGATTTGCTGGGCCGGCAGGCCGGTGATTTCTTCCACGTATTCCGGGGTGTATTTGGCGACAATGGCCTTGTATTCGTCAAAGCCTTCGGTATGGCGCGCCACGTAATCGGCGTCGTACAGGCCTTCGGCGATCAGGACATTGGCGAACGCGTTGACCAGCGCCATGTTGGAGCCGTTTTTCAGCGGCAGCCACAGGTCGGCCAGGCGGGCGGTTTCAATGCGCCGCGGGTCGCAGACGATGACCTTGGCCCCTTTTTGCTTGGCTTTTACAATGCGCCGGGCCACGATGGGGTGCGAGTCCGCCGCGTTATAACCGAACACCAGCAGGCATTTGGTATCTTCAATTTCGCAAATGGAGTTGCTCATGGCGCCGTTGCCGAGGGTGACCTGCAAACCCGAGACCGACGGGCCGTGGCAGACGCGGGCGCAACAGTCGACGTTATTGTTGCCGGTGACCGCGCGGGCGAATTTTTGCATGACGTAATTGGTTTCATTGCCGGTGCCGCGGGAAGAACCGGTATGCATTATGGACTTGGCGCCATATTTTTGCTTGATATCGCGCAGGCGGGAACTGGTATATTCAATCGCCTCGTCCCAGGAGACCTCTTCCAGATTGCCGCCTTTTTCACGGCGGATCATCGGGCTGCGCAGCCGCGGGGTCAGCAGGCGGGTGTCATTGAGAAAATCCCAGCCGTAATAACCTTTCAGGCACAACTGGCCCTGGTTGGTGACGCCGTCGGCCCCTTCGGCGCCCACGACATTACCGTTTTCAACCAATAAATTGATCTTGCAGCCGGAGCCGCAGTACGGACATACGGTAAGTGCTTTATGCATTATGCCATACCCCTTGTGGAGGATTTTTTACTGATAATCCAAAGATTAATATAATAAGCGGTCATGACAGGATGGCGCTGAAGCCTTCCAACGCGGCCCGCTGCCGTTTTTTCAGTTTCATCATTTCGACGCTTTCATGGGTCATCAGCACCAGCGCGTCGGTGGGACAAACGTTAACGCAGGCCTGGCCTTCGGCCCGTCCCGCGCACAAATCGCATTTCTGCGCTTCCGCCTTGATGCCGTGTCCCGCCATGGGATTGCGATCGTCATAAATATGGCGCGTCACGATATCCATCGCGCCATACGGGCAGGCGACGGCGCAGGTTTTGCAGCCGATGCATTTTTCCTGCAACACCTGTATGGAATCCGCCGCGTGGATAATGGCGCCGTTCGGGCAGGCGTTGGCGCAGGGTGCATCTTCACACTGGCGGCAGAGCACCGGCGTACTGATGTTCCATTCTTTCACCACTTTGAGCCGCGGCAGAAAGTTTTCGTGATTAAGCGCGCCGGGCAGGTTGCCGTTATGGGCCATTACGCAGGCTATTTCACAGGTAAAGCAGCCAATACATTTTTGTGGATCAGCAATAACGAACCGGTTCATTCATTTCTCCTCGCGGTTCCGACTGTCGTTGTTTTCTCGGCCGCCAACCTCGGCGGTATTATACCCTTATATAAAGCAGGGTTTATGCCAGTTTGCGCCATACCGGCATTTTTTTTAATTATGTGATTAAAGGCGGTAAATCCGCCGCGATCGCCGGCATGGCGGCCCGTTATGCCGCCGCGGCGGTTGAAGCGGCCGCCCGTGAGAGGAATAGACACCGGCGGTGACGTGGGGCCGCGGCCATGGCGTCGACATAAATGACGACACCATGCCGGATCGTCACCCGCCCGCCGTCAGCGCGCGCCATCGTCACCGGCCAGCCGGGGGAAGCCCCCGTCGCCGCGCCAGTTCGCCAGCCGCTGGTAGACGATATTGACCGCCGCCGTCACCCGTTCGGTCATGGGGTAATAAAACGCCACCAGATCGGGCTGGATACCGACAAACCATACCTCGGCGACGTCGGCGGATAATTGATCGATCACAAAGCTCAGGGGAAGATTATGGGTGCTCATGATAAACATGCCGGCGATATCCCGCGGGTCGATAAGCCGGATTTCCCCCGGGGCGAGGGACATATCGGCGGCATCCACCACCACTACGCGGCGCGGGCGCAGGGCGCGCACCCGGTGAACCACGTTTTCCGGCGCGGAGCCGCCGTTGATTACGGTCCAGCCCGCCACCGGCCGGCGGGTCATGATGTCCGCCAGCAGCGGACCGGCGCCGTCGTCGCCCATCATGCTGTTGCCTACGGTAAGCACCACGTCGCCGCCCTGCGGGTCATCGACGGCGGGGCGCGCATCTTGCGCCGCCGGCGGGTTATCCAGGTCCGCCGCCCCGCCGCCGACCGGCAGGCCCTCGGCGCCATCGCCGAGGGTCCGCGTCCGGCTCATAACACTCTCCGTACAATCAGGTAAATGGCCGGCTCGCGGGTGATTTCCGCCAGCAATTTGATTAATTGGGTGCTCCAGGTATTAAACGGTTCCGGCTGGGTAGCGCTTAGGGGCGCAAAGGCGTTGGCCAGCAGATCGGTATGGGTGCTGTCGATGACGATTTCGCCGAAGGTGAGCAAACCGTGCATCTTGCGCCGGGCTTCGCCCTCGGGCAGTAAGGCGATCCACTGCTGGAACTGGTCCAGCGGACAGATGAATTCTTTGTTCAGGCAGTCGATCACCCCGACATGGTGGCCGATGGCCAGCGAGTAGTACATCACTTGCTTGGCCTGGGCGGGCATGTCCTCGTCGCTATCGAGGAACTTCTGGCGCAGCGACCAGAAATAGACGTCAGCCATGATGCGCCTCGCTGTCCAGGGTCAGTACCAGCCGTTCGACAATTTCCCGCAGGCGCGGATCGTCGGCGCGCTTGAGCCATTCGGCCACGCGCTGCGCCAGGGTTTGCGGCGTGGCGCCCGCCAGCAGGGACAGCAGCGTATCGCTGATTTTGCGCCCCTCGCGATAGCCGGCCAGCAGCCGGGCCTCGCGCTCGATCAGTACCCGGGTGTGCAGCGGCACGTCGGGCAACAGCAGCGCCGCGTGCTCGTCCGGCTGTTCGGTATGGACTTCGCCCTTGAGTTTCTGGTCGAGCAGACCGAGCGCCACCGCGAAACCGTAGAGGGTGGCGGCGGGCGTCGGCGGACAGCCGGGGATCCAGACATCAATCGGCACGATGCTTTCGCTGCCGCTCCATACGCAGTACAGATCGTGGAAAATACCGCCGCCGCAGCCGCAGGCCCCGTAGGAAATACAGATTTTCGGGTCGGGCGCGGAAGCATAAGCGTGCAGGGCCGGCACCCGCATGGCGCGCGTCACCGCGCCGGTGAACAGCAGGATATCCGCATGGCGCGGCGAGGCGACCACCTTGATACCGAAACGCTCCGCATCGAACAGCGGGGTAATGGCGGCGAAAATCTCGATTTCACAGCCATTGCAGCCGCCGCAGTCCACCCGGTAGACATAGGCCGAGCGCTTGATGTTCTTAAGCAGGGTCTTTTTCAGCGCCAGCGTGGGTTCATCGGGCACGACGGGTATGCTGATGTGATGTTTTAACGGGATATCGTGCTGGCTCATTGGTTATCTCTCCCCGAGTCGTGCTGTAAGCGCAGGTCGCGATTGCTCTGGAGGTTTTGCCGGCGCTTACAGTCCGGACAGGTTTCGAACTGCGGGCGCAGCGCTTCCACCGCCCCGGCGTCCAGGCCGGAATGCGCCAGTAGCGCCATGGTGTAATCAATGGATTTTTTTGCGGTGAAGGGTTGATGGCAAACCCGGCACGCCTGCAAGGTAAAGGTGGCGGTCACATACAGATCCGCTTTTTGCGTCACCGCCATCTCGAACTGTTCCGACAGCACGATGGCGCGGGTCGGGCAGATCTCCTCGCAGCGGCCGCAAAAAATGCAGCGCCCGAGAAATAGCTGCCAGCGCCGCTCGCCGCCGGCCAGATCGGTTTCCATGGTCAGGGCGTTGGCTGGGCATACGCTGGTGCAGGCGGCGCAGGCGATACACTGCGTAGGGTCATACTCCGGCTTGCCGCGGAATCCCGGCATCACCTCCAGCGGCTTGAACGGGTACTTCACCGTTGGCTCGCCGGCGTTCAGAATGGTTTTAAACAGTTTGAACATGGTTCAACCCTCTACTTAAGCGGCGAATGGGTGCGTTCAATGCCGTAGCGTTCCAGCTCTTGATAAGGCACGGTCTTGGCCTTGCGCTTGTTGATATCCACCAGCGTCACGCGATCGGTACAGGAGTAGCAGGGATCGAGGCTGCCGATAATCAGCGGCGCATCGGAAATATTATTGCCGCGCAGCATATAGCGCAGCACCGGCCAATTGGCGTAGGTGGCGGCGCGGCAGCGCCAGCGGAACAGCTTCTGGTTATCGCCCAGCATGCTCCAGTGCACGTCTTCGCCGCGCGGCGCCTCGGAAAAGCCCAGGGCGAATTTATGCGGCTGGTAGGTAAAGCCTTCGGTAAGCAGCGGTCCGCCGGGCAGGTTATCCAGCCCGAATTCGATCATCGCCAGCGAATCCAGCACCTCTTTGACCCGCACCATTACCCGCGAATAGACGTCGCAACCGTCCAGGGTAAACAGCGTTTTCGGCAGGTTGGCGTAGTTGGCGTAGGGATGATCGAAACGCAGATCGCGTTTAAAGCCGCTGGCGCGGATCATCGGCCCCACCGGGCTGAAATCGCGCGCGACCTTCGGGTCAAGCCGGCCGATGCCCTGGGTGCGCTGGGCCATATTCGGCGTACTGAGCAGCATATCCACCAGTTGCACGAAGTCGGCGCGCATTTCCGCCACCAGCAGCAGCGTTTTAAGCCGCTGCTCTTTGAGGATGTCGCGGCGGATGCCGCCTATCAGGTTCATGCCGTAGGTTTTACGCGCGCCGGTCAGCAGCTCCGCCATGGTCATGGCTTTTTCCCGCACCCGGAAGAACTGCATAAAACCGGTATCAAAGCCGACAAAATGGCTGGAAAGGCCGATATTCAGCAGATGGCTGTGCAGGCGCTCCACTTCCAGCAGGATGCTGCGAATGGCGTGGGCGCGCGGCGGCACGATAATGCCCAGGGCGTTTTCCACCGAGTTGGTATAGGCCACGCTGTGGGTAAAACCGCAGATACCGCACACCCGGTCGGACAGGAAGGTGACTTCGTTATAACCCATACGGGTTTCCGCCAGTTTCTCCATGCCGCGATGCACGTAAAACAGGCGGTAGTCGGCGTCGACGATCTGCTCGCCGTCCACAAACAGGCGGAAGTGGCCCGGTTCATCCGAGGTAATGTGCAGGGGGCCGATGGGCACCACGCGGGTCTCGCCGGCGGCGGCGTTCTCGAAGGGATAGGTTTCGGTTTCGGTGGTCGGCGTCGGGCGCTGGCGGTAATCCATGCTGTCTTTACGCAGCGGATAGAGGTCTTCCGGCCAGTCATCGGGCAGCACCAGGCGGCGCTCGTCGGGCAGGCCCACCGGGATCAGGCCGTACATATCGCGAATTTCGCGCTCGCCCCAGACCGCCGCCGGCACGCGCGGCGTCACCGACGGGAACTCCAGGGTAATGGCGCTCACCAGCGCCTTGACTATCACCCAGCACTTCTCGCCTTGTTCCATGGACAGCACGTAATACACGGCGTAATCACCGCACAGGGTGCGCTCGTCATTGCCGAACAGGACCGATAGCCAGCCCCCCTGATCGTAATATAAATATTCCACGATTTCCGGCAGGGCGTTGACCTTTACCGTAACGGTGATTTGGTCGCGGGTTTGCCAGGCGTCATCAAGGATCGCGGCAGGAAATTTTTGGCGCAGGTTGGCAACATAGGTCGCACCCAGCTTCTCACCGCTGTATCGAGCGTCGGTAACGGATGTTTCGTGAGTCACTTTACTTCTCCTGACGGGGTAGGGAGGTTCACAGGTGCCGCCACGGCGGGCTGGCCGTCGTTAACGGCCGCCCGCGCCTGCCACGGTAAATGCAAAATGGGTTGGGTCGAGCCGGCGGGCAGGTCGAGCACGATGCGCGTCGCGGATTCCAGCAGGGTCACCACCGGTTTGGGGATATAGATGCCCATGACCAGCATCATCACCAGCAGAGCGGAGGTGGGCAGTATGGTCATTAATCCCAGTTCGCCCCGGGCGATCTCTTTAGGCGCATCGCCAAACACCGTGGCGGTCACCAATCTGACCAGGCCGCTGAGCACGATGGTCAGGATCAGCAACAGCACCACCGCCAGCACGATATGGCGGGCCTGGATGCCGGCGGTCACCACCAGGAATTCGGAAATAAATACGTTGAACGGCGGAATACCGCCCAGGCCCAGCGCGCCGCCGGCCAGCAGCATGGCGCTCACCGGCATCACCTTGATCATGCCCTTGACCGCGTTCATATCGCGGGTGCCGTATTTCAGCAGGATATTGCCCGAGACGCAGAACAGCAGCCCCTTGGCCAGACTGTGGTTGATGACGTGCAGCAGTGCCGCCAGCACGCCGATGGGGCCGCCGAAACCGATGCCCACCGCAATCAGCCCCATATTTTGCACGCTGTGATAGGCCAGTTTTCGTTTGATATCATGTTGGGAAATAATGAAAAAGGCCGCCA
The DNA here is from genome assembly GCF_047324175.1 of Sodalis sp. RH21. Classification (NCBI taxonomy): domain Bacteria; kingdom Pseudomonadati; phylum Pseudomonadota; class Gammaproteobacteria; order Enterobacterales; family Bruguierivoracaceae; genus Sodalis; species Sodalis sp. RH21. The sequence goes on from NZ_CP178732.1 coordinate 967,450, forward strand.
CGGCCACCGACATAAAGCCGAAAATCAAGAATAAAGGCTGGGTAAATTGATTGCCGATGCTGCGGTTGATCAGGATGTAATAACGCAGGATCACCAGCAGCGCGCATTTCAGCAATACCGCCGACAGCAGGGCGCTGGTGGGGCTGGGCGCCTCGCTGTGGGCGTCCGGCAGCCAGGCGTGCATGGGGAACAGACCGCTTTTGGTGCCAAACCCGATCAGCACGAAAATAAATGCCAGATGCATCAGGGTCGGGTCCAGCCGGGCGGCGTTGGCCATCACCGAGGTCCAGAAAATGGCGTTGCCGGGATCGGCCATGACGCTGGCGGCATTGGCATACACCAGCACCGTGCCGAACAGGCCGAACGCCACCCCTACCGTACAAATGATCATGTACTTCCAGGCGGCTTCCAGCGAAGAGCGCTGGCCGTATAATCCCACCAGGAAAGTGGAGCTCAGGGTCGTGGCTTCGATGGACACCCACATCATAATCAGGTTATTGCTGGTGACCGCCAGCAGCATGGTGAACAGGAACAGATGGAAAAAACCATAGTAGACGCACAGCGTCGGCACGGTGATTTCGCCGTGATCCACTTCGTTGCGCATATACCCCAGCGAGTAGAGTCCGGTAATAAAGCCCAGCACGCCGATTACCAGCAGGAAGGGCAGGGTCAGCCCGTCGAGATACAGCCAGTTATGGGCGACGGTGATGGTGCCCGCATCCATGGCGCGATACACCATGGCCAGGGACAAGACCAGCATCACCGTTACGCCCAGGGTATGGAAAAACGTCGTCGCCCGGCGCGCGCTGTTACCCAACGCCAGGCTGGCGAAGGCCAGCAGCGAGGTGGCAAGGGGCGTTGCCAGCAGGGCGAACAGGAGTTGCGAGTTAGTCATGTCATTCATCCCTTCAGCGCCGTCAGTTGTTTAACATCCAGCGTGTTGAGCGTGTAAAAAATCTTGCGCGCCAGCACCGCCATGACGATTACCGCGAAGATGGCATCGGTGGCGATACCGACCTCCACCAATTCCGGCGCCCGATTGGCGAGCAGCGCCAGCGTCAAGTGAGCGCCGTTTTCCATCAGGCAATACCCGAAGGCCTGCTTGAGAATATTGCGCTGGGTAACGATGCACAGCAGCCCAATCAGGAAGTGGCCGAGCGAGACCGCCAGCGCCGGCTTGAGTTCAGCCACCATCGGCAAACGCACCGGGCCGACGATGAAATAACACAGTACGATAATGGCCGCCGCCGCCAGTATCAGCAGCGGCGGGCTGATAATGCCGCCGTCGGCCCGGGGATCGTCGAGCTTGCGAAACGCCCGGAACATAATGAGCGGCACCAGCACCACCTTGGTGGCAAAGGCGCTGATCGCCCACAGGTAAAGCTGTTGCGCCTGCAGCGTGTTGGCCAGGGTGAGAAAAATCAGCACCAGTACCAGGGATTGCAGGGCGTACAGCCAAGCCGAAGTGGCGGGCCGTTTGGCGGCGATCACCAGCAGCGAGGTGACAATCAGCAGCCCCGCGAGATTATTGACAATCAGAGATCCGGTCATACTCATCTTCCTTATCCAAGCCAGGCGACGGCAATAAAGCTGGAGCACAGCGACATGACTATCAGGACCACCAGCACCGCGCGCATGGCCAGCGGGACCGGGGCGGCCTGCGCCACCGCCTCGCTGGGCTTGCCTGGCACCACCCGTCCGAACCAGTAAAGCAGCCAGGCGAAGCTGGCGACGGACTCAATCAGCACCAGGATCATCAGCGGCGTCAGCACCCAGTACTGGCGCGACAGGGCGAAACCGGCGGCGAAAATCGGGAACTTGCTGAAAAAGCCGTTAAACGGCGGCACGCCGGTAATGGCCAGCGCCGCCACGCAAAAACCGATGCCCAGCAGCGGCATTTTGGTGATAACCCCTTTCAGGCACGGTAGCATGCGGGTGCCGCAGCTGTAGCTGAACGCGCCGGCCACCAGGAAAAACAGGCTCTTGGCGAAGGCGTGGTTAAAGATGTAGGCAATACCGGCGGTAAAGGCTTCTTTGGAACCGAAGATCGCCAGCGACAGGGCAAAAAAGATATAGGCCAGTTGGGTGATGGTGGACCAGGCCAGCAGCCGTTTCATATCTTTTTGCGGCAGATACATCAGGAAGCCGTAAATCATGGTGGCCACCGCCATGATCATGCCGACCCAGCCGATAATATGCGGCACGTCCCCCGCCGACAGGATGGCGCGGGCAAAGATATAGACGCCCACCTTGACCATGGACGCCGCATGCAGGTAGGCGCTGACCGGGGTCGGCGCCTCCATGGCGTCCGGCAGCCACGCTTGCAGCGGCAACTGGGCGGACTTGCCCCAGGCCGCCACCAGAATGCCGCCGAACACCACCAGCGCGGCGCTGCCGTGCAACTGGCCCAGGGCGCTCAGGGCGAAGGTGCCGGTGGTGATAAACAGCGTGGCCGCCGCCAGGTAGAGCCCGATGGACGCAAAGTGGGTGATCAGCAGCGCTTTCATGGCGGACCGCTGGGCTTTTGGCGTGTTGTAATAGCCGATCAGCCCCCACGAACAGCCGCCGGTGATTTCGAAAAACAGCAATTGGCCAAGCAGGGTGGAAGACAGCACCAGCCCCGCCATGGCGCCGATGAATACCAGCAGGAAGGCGTAGTACCGATTGGTGCCTTCGTGGGGATGCTCGCGGTTGCCGGTGGTGAGATAACCGGTGGAATACAGGCTGACCAGCAGTCCGAGGAACACCACCGCAAATACGATCAGGGTGCTGATGCGGTCGATGGTGATGCCGATCAGGGCCGCGTCGCCATACTGCAACAGGGTATAGGTGGTAGCGACTTTACCGCCGCTGAAAAACGCCTGCGCCAGCAGCAGCGTGCCAAGGGTGGCCAGCAGCGCGAACAGGGTGCAGAGCCATTTCGCCATCCGTTGGGGCAGGCAGGCGGTCAGCAGCGCGCCGACGAACGGGACCAGAACAGTCGCAAGGGCTATATTCTCCATAATGAATTTCCTGGCTCCTTAAAGTCCGGTGAGGTAAAAAACAAAGGACAGCGCGGCGACGCCGAACCCCAGCCAGGTCACGCGGGGGATTAATAAAAAGCGCCCGCGCGCCAGGCTATTTTCCAATAGGGAGGCGAGGGTAAATACCACGACCAGCTTGACGACGGTGGCCGCCAGCGCCCACAGCAGCGAGGGCGCGGTCAGTTCGGTTACTTTGCCGAAAGGAATAAATACCGCCAGGAACAGCTCGGCCATTACCACCTGTTTCAGGCCGATGCCCCATTTCACCAGCGCCAGGCCGGAACCGCTGTATTCCGTGAGCGGCCCTTCCTGTAGCTCCTGTTCCGCTTCCGCTACGTCAAACGGGATCTTGCCCATTTCGATAAAGGTGGCGAAACCGCAGGCCAGCAGGGCCAGCAGGGTGGCGGTGGGGGAAATCCAGCTTACCGACAGGGTGGCGCTGATGGTGCCGATGTTGGTGGAGCCGGTAATCAGCGCCACCACCAGCAGCGCCAGGATCAGCGTAGGCTCCACCAGTACGCCCAGCGTCAGCTCGCGGCTGGCGCCGATGCCGGCGAAGGTGCTGCCGGTATCCAGCCCGGCCAGCGAAAAGAAAAAGCGGAACAGCGCGAACAGATACAGCAGCGCGATCAAATCCCCCGCCGCGCCGAACGGCGATAGCCGGGTAAAGACCGGCAGGGTCATGGAGACCAGCAGCATGCTGCCCAGCAGCATGTAGGGCATGACGCGAAAGACCGGCCCGGCCTGCTCGGGCGCCACTTCCTGGCGTTTAAGCAGCTTGGCGATATCGCGATAATCCTGCCACAGGCCCGGCCCGCGCCGGGAGTGCATGCGGGCGCGGATCTGGCGGGAGAGGCCGGTGAGCAGCGGGGTTATCGCCAGCAGCAGTAATGCCTGCGCCAGCGCGAACAGCCCCATGGTCAGCGACGGCAACGGTTGTATCAACATGGTCTCTCTCCTCAGAGGGCGGTGGCTAGCAGCAGGATGACCAGCGCAGCGACCACGTACAGGCAGTAGATCCTAAAATCCCCGCCCTGCAATACCTGGACCTGCACCCCTAAACGCTGGGTGATACGTACCAATGGGTTGATAATACTGTCATCCCAGAACGGCTCTACCCGGCCGGCGCCCTGCGTGGTGCGCTCCAGCGCCCGGCGCAACGCGGGGGAGGGGTCGAGCTGGCGGCGCAGCCGGTAAAGGACGGCGAACATCACGCGCAGCGGCTGGGTAAAGCCGCCGGCCGACATGGCCATCAGCGGCTCCCAGCCATAACCGCAGGCCCAGGGATCGCCGCGGCGGCGATAGCCCGGCTGTCCGCCTTTGCGCAGCAGGTAAATCGCCAGGGGGATCAGCGGCAGGGCCAGCAGCAGGATAAATATCATCAGCGGCGACAGCATGGCCTGGCCGGCCTGCTGCGGCACCAGCAGCGCGCCCTGGACGACGGTGAAATCATGGGTATGGCTCAGGCCGGCGGCCACGTTGGCCAGCACCGGCGCCACCCACGACGCGCCCGCGCCGAGCACGACGCACAGCAGCGCCAGCAGCGCCATGGCCACGGTCATCTGCCAGGGCACTTCGCGCGCCTGGGCGGCCTTTTCGCTGCGGGCCGCGCCGCAGAAGCTAATGCCGTACACTTTGACAAAGCACATGGCCGCCAGCGCGCCGGTAATCGCCAGCATCACAATCGCCACCGGGCCGCTCAGGCGCATGATAAAGCTGCCGTCGTGGCTCATGGTGAATAGGGATTGGTAGGTGTACCACTCGCTGACGAAGCCATTGAGCGGCGGCAATGCGGAGATGGCCATACAGCCGATAAGAAACGCCAGGGCGGTGAACGGCATCAGCCGGCCCAGTCCGCCCATCTTTTCCATATCGCGGGTATGCACGCGCCAGATAATCGCTCCGGCGCCGAGAAACAGCAGGCCCTTGAACACCGCATGGTTGAGCAGATGGTAGAGCGCGCCGAGCAGGCCCAGGGCGGCCAGCACCGGATGGTGGGCGGCGATGCCGACCATGCCCACACCTACGCCCATCAAAATGATGCCGATGTTTTCCACGGTATGCCAGGCCAGCAGCCGTTTGATATCGTGTTCCGCCAGGGCGTACAGCACCCCGAGCACCGACGACACCGCGCCGAAGGCCAGCACCAGAATACCCCACCACAATTGGCTGGCGCCCAGCAGGTCGATGCCTACCTTGATAATGCCGAAGATGCCGATCTTGACCATCACCCCCGACATCAGCGCCGAGGCGTGGGACGGCGCGGCGGGATGCGCGCGCGGCAGCCAGCTGTGCAGCGGCAGCATGCCCGCCTTGGCGCCGAATCCGAAGAACGCCAGCAGGAACACCGCCGACGCGCCGGCCGGCGACAGCGACAGGGCGCGGAACGAAGCGAACTCCAGGCTGCCGCTTTGGCGCCACATCAGGAAGAACGCCACCATGATCAGCACCGAACCGGCATGGGCGATAAAAAAGTACAGCAGGCCGGCGTCCACCGATTCTTCATCCTGATCGGCAATCACCAGGAACCACGATGCCAGCGACATCATTTCGAAGAAAATGATAAACCAGAAGGCGTTATCCATGACCACCAGGGTCACCATCGAGGCGATGAACAGATTCATAAAGAACCCTATCGCCGCCGCGCCCCGGCCGATATATTCCCGCACATAGGCGATGGAATAGAGGGCGCAAATGGTCACCAGCAGCGAAATCACCAGCACCATAAAGGCCGCCAGGCCGTCCAGGCGCACGCTGAAGGCGGCAAACGGGAACGGACCGGCGGCGGTGTAGGCCAGCGTCTCGCCGCTCAGCAAGACCGGCGCCGCGGCCAGCAGCCCGAGAATGCCGCCGGCCATGGCCGTCAGGCCGGCAACCCAAATCGCCAGTGGTTCCCGGCGCGCCAGCAGCAGGGATAGCAGGCCGCCGATAACATACAGCCCAAGCGAACCGCCGAGTAATTGAAAGGCACCCATAGTTACTCCTGCTCCGGTGGCGTGGTGGATGAAGCCGCCGGCGGGATATGAGAAGACACATCCAGGTCGGCCGACAGAAAGCGCGCCGCGTACAGGCGCCGATTGCGGCTGGCCTGTTCCACGGCGCCGTCTTCTACCAGCACCAGCGCATCGGTGGGGCACACCCGTACGCATTGCGGGCCGCCGGGCAGGAAATCACACAGATCGCACTTCACCGCCACGCTCCTGACGCCGGCGTTCCAGGCCAGGAAAGGGTTCATGTTCTGCGGGCTTTCGGGCACGTCCGTCAATTGCTGCGAAGGAATAAAATGGGTGAATAGGGAAGGTATATTCACCGGCGTACTGCCGGACGGCGTAATGGCGCCGAACGGGCACGCCAGCCCGCATAGCTTGCAGCCGATGCACAGGCTTTCATTCAGTACGATAGCGTCGGAGCCGTGGGTAATGGCGTTTACCGGACAGACGCGGGCGCAGGGCGCATCTTCACAATGGCGGCAGAGCAACGGCGCGGTATATTTGTCGGTGCGCGTTACGGACAGTCTGGGATGCGACTGCAACCCCACGGCCTTATGCACCTGGGTACAGGCGGCCATACAGGTATTGCATCCAATACAAAGCTGTGGCTCCGCGATAACAAAGCGGTTCATAACCTTCTCCTCCAGGAGAAACGGATGACGGTCAGGCTGCATGCTGAAATGTTGCTGGCGACTAAAGCATATTCCATGCCACTAGTGTGGTTATAGCCGCGGGGCGCCGCCGGCCGCGGGCTGGCGTCCGCCGCCCTCGCGGCCGGGGGGCCGCCGATAGGGCATATCGTCATAAGTGTCGATCGGGGAAGCCGACCGCCCTTCGTCATAAATGACGACGTGTTGGAACGGACGCCAGCGCAAGGGTGATAACAATGGGTTTAGTTAATTTATTGATTTATATTATTAAATCGGTGTGGATTTTTATGCTGGGCTGCCGCGGACGGCGGTTTGGCGGTGGCATCGGTTTTGCATAGGTTTATAGATTGGCAGGTAGCCGGTAAGCAACGCGCGCGATGGCGGTTTTGTATGAGGTCTGGCACAAAGCGGGACCATGGCGCATGACAACCGCCGCCAACTGGCGGAGTATTGGGCGGTGCTATTTATGATTATGAACGAATTTTATTTATGAACAAATTGCCTATGCATGCATTGCCATGCACGAATTGACCCTGGCGCAAAACACGCTTGAGATCCTGGAACAGCAGGCGCGGTTGAACGGCGCCCGGCGCGTGACCGGCGTCTGGCTGTCCATCGGCGCGTTTTCCTGCGTGGAGGCGGAGTCGCTGCACTTTTGTTTTGACCTGGTTTGCCGCGGTACGCTGGCGCAGGGGTGCCAACTGCACCTGGAGCAGCAGCCGGCGCAGGCCTGGTGTAACGATTGCCGGCAGCGAGTCACCTTGCCCGACGCGCCGATTCTGGTTTGTCCGCTGTGCGGCGGCCGCGCGCTGCAAACCGACGCCCATGACAATATTCAAATCAAACGACTGGAAGTGGCCTGATTTCTCGGCGCCGGGTCATTTGATATACCGTTAAGCGAGGAGATTTTTCATGTGCAGTACCTGCGGTTGCGCCGACGGCGAGCGCCATATCGAGGGCGACGAACATCATCATGCCCATGACGATCATCATCACGATCATCCCCATGTCCATCCCCATAACGGCGACCCCGTTTTTGCCCATCAGCACGCTGGCGCCGTCCGGGCGCCGCGCACTATCCGTTTGCCGGGCAGCGGCGCCGAGCCGGCGCAGGTGGTCAATCACTATCACGGCGATGTGCATGTCCATAACCACTATTATTATGGCCCGGTCACCCAGGCGGCCCCCGGACCCCGGCGGGACGCGGAGCAGGGCGACAGGCCGTCGTCCGGGGGTCCCGAAGCCTTCGCCCCCAGCGCGGATGCCCGGGGCGATCTGCATTACGGCCACGGCGAGGCGGGCACTCATGCCCCTGGCCTTACCCAGCGCCGCATGGTGGAAATCGAAATCGATGTGCTGGATAAAAACAACCGTCTGGCGGCCCATAACCGGCAGCATTTCCTGGAGCAAAATATTCTGGCGCTCAATCTGGTCTCCAGCCCCGGTTCGGGTAAAACCACGCTGTTGACCGAAACGCTGCTCCGGCTGAAAGACCAAATAAGCTGCGCGGTGATTGAAGGCGATCAGCAAACCACCAATGACGCCGAGCGCATCCGCGCCACCGGCGCCCCGGCCATTCAGGTGAATACCGGCAAAGGCTGCCACCTCGATGCGCAAATGATCCATGACGCCGCCCACCGGCTGGCGCTGCCGGACAATAGCCTGCTGTTTATCGAAAATGTCGGCAATCTGGTCTGTCCAGCCGGTTTTGATCTCGGCGAGCGTCATAAAGTGGTGGTGCTGTCGGTCACCGAAGGCGAAGACAAGCCGCTGAAATACCCTCATATGTTCGCCGCCGCCGGTTTAATGATCCTGAACAAGACGGATTTATTGCCGTGGGTGCATTTTAATGTCGACGCCTGTATCGCCAACGCCCGCCAGGTCAATCCGGCCATAGCGGTGCTATTGGTATCCGCCACCACCGGCGAGGGTATGGACGCCTGGATAAGCTGGCTGGCGGAGCAGCGCGGCTGCTGAACGCCGCCCCGCGCGGCAAAACGAGTGACGCCTGGTAGAGCGGGCTGGAGAAATAACATGTGCATAGGCATTCCCGGCCAGGTTATCGCGCTGGATGAAACCGCCCCGGGCAACGCCTGGGTAGACGTATGCGGCGTCAAACGGCGGGTCAACGTCCGGCTGGTCTGCGCCGACGATGCCGCCATGGCGGCGCTGCCGGGCCAGTGGGTATTGGTACATGTGGGATTCGCCATGAGCCTGCTGGACGAGGGGGAAGCCAGGGAAACGCTAGACGCCCTGCGCCAGATGGGCGAGGTGGAGCCGGACGTCGGCTATTTTATGCGCGGAGGCGAGCATGCGGTTCGTTGACGAATACCGCCAGCCCGAGCTGGTTAAGGCGCTGGTGGCCCGCATCGCGCAGCGCATGGCGCAGACGGCATTTACCGCCGAACATCCGCTGCAAGTGATGGAAGTCTGCGGCGGCCATACCCACGCCATCTTTAAATTCGGACTCGATAAACTGCTGCCGCCGGCCCTGGAATTTATTCATGGTCCCGGCTGCCCGGTGTGCGTGCTGCCGGCCGGCCGGATTGACGCCTGCCTGGAAATCGCCCTGCGCCCGGAAGTGATTTTTTGCACCTTCGGCGACGCCATGCGCGTGCCCGGGCGCAACGGGTCGCTGCTCACCGCCCGCCAGCAAGGGGCCGACGTGCGCATGGTCTGGTCGCCCCTCGATGCACTGGCCATCGCCAAACAGCATCCCGATCGGCAGGTGGTGTTTTTCGGCATCGGGTTTGAAACCACCATGCCCGCCAGCGCGATCACCCTGCAACAGGCGCGCGCCGACGGGGTGGAAAATTTCTTCCTGTTTTGCCAGCACATTACCCTGATGCCGACCCTCAAGAGCCTGCTGGCGCAGCCGGATGTGCGCATCGACGGCTTTATCGCGCCGGGCCACGTCAGCATGGTGATTGGCGAGCAGCCCTTTGCTTATATCAGCGACGTCTGCCGTAAACCGGTGGTGGTCACCGGCTTTGAGCCGGGCGATATTCTGCAGGGGCTGTTAATGCTTATCGAGCAGTATGCCGACGGACGCTGCGCGGTGGAAAACCAGTATCGCCGCGTGGTGCCGCAGCAGGGCAATAACCTGGCGCAGCGCGCCATGGACGAGGTGTTTATTACCGAAGGCGCCAGCGAGTGGCGCGGCCTGGGGGTGATTGACGACTCCTGCGTGCGCCTGCGCCCGGACTGGCTGGCCTTCGACGCGGAACGGCGCTTTAATCCCACGCAGCACCCGGTGGCGGACGACCCCCGCGCGCGCTGCGGCGCGGTGCTGACCGGGCGCTGCAAGCCGGCGGACTGTCCGCTGTTTGGCAATGTATGCACGCCGGAAAATGCGTTCGGCGCGCTGATGGTTTCTTCAGAAGGCGCGTGCGCCGCCTGGTATCAATATCGTCGGAGTGAGGCATGAACAAACGGATTACGCTGGCGCACGGCAACGGCGGCGGCGCCATGCAGGCGCTGATCGGCGGGGTGTTTATCAATGCTTTTGACAACCCGCTGCTTAGCACCGGTGAAGACCAGGCCCGCCTGCCGATAAGCGAACTCAGCCGGTCGGGGGATCGGCTGGCGTTCACCACCGACAGCTATGTGGTCGATCCGCTGTTTTTCCCCGGCGGCGACATCGGCAAGCTGGCGGTGTGCGGCACCGCTAACGATCTGGCGGTAAGCGGCGCCACGCCGCGCTGGCTCTCCTGCGGATTTATACTCGAAGAAGGCCTGCCGCTGGAGATCCTGCAGCGGGTGGTGGATTCCATGGCCGCCACCGCCCGGGCCGCCGGCATCCAGATCGTGACCGGCGATACCAAAGTAGTGCCTCACGGCGCGGTGGACAAACTGTTTATCAATACCGCGGGGCTGGGGGTCATTCCCACGGCGGTGGATTGGAGCGTCGCCCATATTCGCGCCGGGGATCGCATTCTGGTCAGCGGCACCCTGGGGGATCACGGCGCCACCATTCTTAATCTGCGGGAAAATCTCGGCATGGAAGCGGATCTGGTCAGCGACTGCGCGGTGCTGGCCCCGCTGATCGCCCCTCTGCGCGATATTCCCGGCGTACGGACCCTGCGCGACGCCACCCGCGGCGGCGTCGCCGCCATCCTGCATGAATTCACCCGCGGCAGCGGCTGCGGTATGAGCATCGATGAGGCGGCGCTGCCGGTGAAAACCCTGGTACGCGGTTTATGCGAACTGCTGGGGCTGGAAGCGCTGAATTTCGCCAACGAAGGCAAACTGGTACTGGTGGTGAGCCCCGAGGCGGAGCCGGCGGCGCTGGCGGCGCTGCGCCGCCATCCGCTGGGACGCGACGCCGCGGCCATTGGCGAGGTAACCGGCGATAAACAGGTGCGGCTGCGCGGGTTATACGGCGTGAGCCGGCTGCTTGATTTACCCCACGACGAACCGCTGCCGAGGATTTGTTAAACGGGAGGCGATCATGGCCAGTAACGGCATCCTGTTACGGATCAAGGGTAAAGTGCAGGGCGTCGGTTTCCGGCCGACGGTCTGGCAGGTGGCCCAGCGCCTGGGGCTGGCCGGGGAGGTCAGCAATAACGCCGCCGGGGTCGAGGTTCGCCTGTGGGGCAGCGACGCCGCGCCGTTTATCGCCGAGCTGCGGCGCAGCTGTCCGCCGCTGGCGGCCATCGACGGCATCGAAACCCTGCCCTGGTCATGGGCGGATCGGCCGTCGTCGTTTACCATTACCCCCAGCCGGGGCGGCGCTATGGCCACCCAGGTAGTGCCGGATGCCGCCACCTGCGGGCATTGCCTGGCCGAACTCAACGACCCGGCCAGCCGGCGCCGGCATTATCCCTTTATCAACTGCACCCACTGCGGGCCGCGTTTTACGCTGATCCGCCGCATGCCCTACGATCGGCCGAACACCTCTATGGATGTGTTTGCGCTGTGCCCCGACTGCCGCGCCGAATATCACGATCCCGCCGATCGGCGTTTTCACGCCCAGCCGACCGCCTGCCCCGTCTGCGGCCCGCGGGTATGGCTGGCGGACGGGCAGGGCGCGATACTGGCCGATAACGATGCCGCCGTCGACGCCGCCGCGCGGCGGCTGCGCGCCGGCGAAATCCTGGCGGTAAAGGGCCTGGGCGGCTTTCATCTGGCCTGCGATGCCGCCGATGGGGCGGCGGTGGCGCGGCTGCGGCGGCGCAAGGGCCGGCCGTCCAAACCCCTGGCGGTGATGGCGCCGGATCTCGCCTGGCTGAACCGCCACTTCGGCGCTATCGATCCGGCGCTTGCCGCCCTGCTGCAATCCCCCGCCGCGCCCATCGTGCTGATCCCGCTGCCGCCCGGCGCGGGACCCAATACCGGCGCGGAGATAGTGCCGGATGGGGCGGCGCCGGGCGCCGGGCGGTCAACCTGGCCGCTGTGCGCGTCCATCGCGCCCGGCCTGGATGAGATTGGCATCATGCTGCCGGCCAATCCGTTGCAACATCTGTTATTACAGCGCGCCGGCCGGCCGCTGGTCATGACCTCCGGCAACCTTAACGGCCGGCCGCCCGCGCTGGACAATGCCCAGGCGCTGGCGGATTTGGCCGCCATCGCCGACGGCTGGCTGCTGCACAATCGCGATATTGTCCAGCGCGCCGACGACTCCCTGGTGCGGCTGACGGGGCAGGGGCTGGAAATGCTGCGCCGCGCGCGGGGATATGTCCCCGATGCCATCGCCCTGCCGCCCGGATTTGAACGCGCCCCGGCCATCCTGGCCATGGGGGCGGATTTAAAAAACACCTTCTGCCTGCTGCGCGGCGGACAGGCGGTGCTCAGCCAGCATCTGGGGGATCTGGCCGATGAAGGCATCCAGCGCCAGCAGCAGCAGGCGCTGGCGCTGTTTAGCGCTATCTGGGATTTTGCGCCCGCGGCGCTGGCGGTGGACGCCCACCCCGGATACCTCAGCCGCCGCTGGGGCCAAGCGCTGGCGGCGCAGCGGCAATTGCCCTGCATGACGGTGTTGCACCATCACGCCCATCTGGCGGCCTGCCTGGCGGAGCACGGCTGGCCGCGCGACGCCGGCCCGGTCATCGGCCTGGCCCTGGACGGCCTGGGCTACGGCGGGCCGCGCCGGGGCGGCGGGGCGGCGGGAAATCCGGATGCCGATGATGCCGATGATGCCGGCCGGCTCTGGGGCGGCGAATGCCTGAAGGTGGATTACCTGGACTGCGAGTGGCTGGGCGGTTTGCCGGCAGTGGCGCTGCCGGGGGGCGATATGGCGGCGCGCCAGCCGTGGCGCAACTTGCTGGCGCAGTGGCTGCGCTTTGTACCCGACTGGCGGACGCTGCCCGAAGCCGCGGCCATTCCTTTGGCCGACGGCGATCGGCTGGCCCGGGCGGTGGCGCGGGGCATTAACGCGCCCCCGGCATCCTCCGCCGGGCGCCTGTTCGACGCGGTGGCCGCGGCCTTGGGGATCTGCGCCGCCCACACCAGTTGGGAAGGCGAAGCCGCCTGCCGGCTGGAGGCGCTGGCGCGGCGCGGGGCGCTAGCCGTTTCAATACCCGTCACCCTGCCGCTGCTGGATAACCGCCTGGATCTGGCGACTTTCTGGCGGGAATGGCTCGCCTGGCGCGCCGACCCGGCCGAACGCGCCTATGCTTTTCATCTGGCGCTGGCGCGGGGGTTTGCCGCGCTGGCCCGCCGGTCGGCAGGGCGTTATGGCCTGGATACCGTGGTCTTGTCCGGCGGCGTGCTGCATAACCGCCTGCTGCGGGAGTTGCTGATAGACGAACTGCACGGACTGCGTGTCTTGGTCCCTTCCCGCCTGCCGGCGGGGGACGGCGGCCTGGCGCTGGGGCAGGCCCTGATCGCCGCCGCCCGTTTAACCTCTTAGACCCACTCCCCGTCCACCAGATCAAGATAGGCCTGCTGGAGCTGTCCGCAGCGGCTCTTCAGGCGATCGTATAATTGGCGTATCGCGGGTGAAAACTGTTTGCGGTGCGGGCAGATAAGATTCAGCGGCACCGACTCCCCGCGATACTGTTTCAGGATCACCTGGAGCCTGCCGGCCTGCACATCCTGGCCGACATCCAGCCAGGACTTATAGGCAATCCCTTCGCCGGCGATGGCCAGGCGGCGCACCACTTCGGCGTCATCGCTGGTCACGCTGCCGCTGATGCCGATAACCCGCTTGTCCCCGCCCGGATAAAACCGCCATTTATCATAAACCCGGCCGCGCAGTACAAAGGTCAGGCAGTTATGCCCGGCCAGATCGTCCAGGGTCAACGGACAGCCGTGCCGCGCCAGATACGCCGGCGATGCCACCGCTACCCGGTGGTTATCCGCCGCCAGCGGCAGTGCGATATAACTGGCATCGTCCATATGCCCGTAACGAAAAGCCACATCCACCGGATCTTTAAACACATCGGCGATCTGATCGGATAAATACAGCCGGACATTGAGGTGCGGATGATCGTGGCGAAATTCGGTGATCCAGGGCAATAACACGTTCCGGCCCAAATCTGACGGCGCGGCGATTTGCAGCATACCGTGCAGCCCGGCCGGTTGCTGATTCAGTATTTCATGCCCCTCGCGCAGGGTTTGCAGCACTTCGCCGGCGTACGGCAAATACTTTTCGCCTTCGGGCGTCAGGCGCAGGCTGCGGGTGGAACGGGCAAACAGCCGGATATTAAGTTCGTGCTCCAGGCGTTTAATCGCCGCGCTGACCTGGGCGGGCAACAAATCCGCTTCACGGGCCGCATTGGAAAAACTCCCCAGGGCGGCCGAGCGGACAAACAGCGCCAGATCGTCAAGCCTGATCATAATGATTTCCCATAACAAAGAGACCGCGGCGCCGTCGCGGCCTGGATACGATAATGGATTTATATCCCGAGCGTAACGGATTATAGCGCCTAAGCCGGCGCGGGTTCAGGAAGAAATGTGCCGTCGCGGCGGCGGCACAAATATAAACGGGGGATGGAACGAAGCGTCAAAGAGGCGGCGCGTTGCGGCCCGCGCCCGGGCGCGGACCGGCGTGCTTGCGTATGTGCCGGGTTATTTCAGCGGGGAAGCGGATAAATCGCCGAGCTGTTTGCCGGCGGGTTTTTTATGGGTAAACCCGGTCAGGGCGGTCAGTAATACCGCCAGGATCAACGATCCGCCCATAAAGATATAGGACGCGTCGGGGCCTCCGGTCGTGCCGTTAAGGTAACCGACCACCCAGGAGCCGGCAAACGATCCCAATGCGCCAAAACTCACGATAAAGGCCATGGCGCCCCCCACCACATTGCGCGGAATCAGTTCCGGCACCGCGGCGAAAAACGGGCCGTACGGGGTATACATGGCGCCGCCGGCAATCACCAGCAGTACATACGACAGCCAGAAGTTGGACGCGCCCAGGGTAAAGGAACCGATAAAACCGGCCGCGCCGATACCCAAAAACAGCAGCACGATTAACTTGCGCTTCTGGAACCGATCGGAAAACCAGGAGGCGGACAGCATCAACGGCACGGCCAGCACATAGGGCGCCGCGGACAGCCAGCCGGTGGCCACGATACCCAGGCCGGAGGCGGTTTTAAGAATGGACGGCAGCCACATAATGAAACCGTACATGCCGATATTCCAGAAAAAATGGATAAACGACAGGGACAATACCTTTTTGGAACGAAACGCTTCGCTATAATTTTTAATCGGCGCCATGGCGGTCTGTTCGGCGGCCAGGGCGGCTTCCAGGTCCTCTTTTTCCCGCTCCGTCAGCCATTTGGCCTCTTTTGGCCGGTCGACAAAGATAAACCACCAGATTGCGGCCCATACGATGGCGGGCAGGCCTTCCAGGATAAACATACCGCGCCAGCCGAAGGAGTTCACCAGATAGCCCGACACAATCGACATCCATAATACGGTTATCGGATTGCCTAAAAACAGGAACGTATTGGCTTTGGAGCGCTCTTGTTTGGTAAACCAATGGCTCAGGAATACCAGCATGGCCGGCATCACCACGCTTTCCGCCACGCCCAGTAAAAAGCGGATCACGGCCAGCAGGGTCACGTTATTTACCATGCCGGTGGCGGTGGCCAAAATGCCCCATAAAATCAGGCTGGCAAAGATCAATACCTTGGCGCTGCGTTTTTCCGCATAGATGCCGCCCGGTATCTGGAAGAAAAAATAACCCAGGAAAAACAGCGCGCCCAGCAACGATGATACGCCAGGGGTGATATTTAAATCATGGGCCAATCCCGAGGCCGCGCCGAAACCGTAATTGGCGCGATCGAGGTAAGCCAGGCTGTAAGTGATAAACGCGATCGGGATCAGTTTTTTCCAGCGCACCGGCGCCAGAGGAGTTTGCATAGGTTGACTCATGTTGCGCATTCCTAAGTCGTGATAGTTATAATGGCGTTATCGCGGCCGGTATGGGCGCGACTGCGGCGCAATAGCCCGGCTATGGCGCCCGGGATTTATTCCCTACAAAACCGCCAGCCAGCCGCCGTCCACATAGATAATCTGGCCGTTCACGTAATCCGAGGCCGCCGAGGACAGATAGACCGCGGTACCGATCAACTCCTCGGGTTTGCCCCAGCGCTGCGACGGATTGCTGCTTTTAACCCAGGTATCGAATTCCTGATCTTCAATCAGGGCGGTATTCATATCGGTCAGGATATAACCCGGTCCGATGGCATTGGTTTGAATATTGAATTGCGCCCATTCCGCCGCCATGGCGCAGGTCAGCATTTTTATGCCGCCTTTCGCCGCCGTATACGGAGCTACCGTCGGGCGCGCGGCCTGGCTGGTCAACGAGCCGATATTAATGATTTTTCCGCCCGCGCCGCGCGCTATCATGCGTTTGGCCGCGGCGCGGGAGACAATAAAGGCGCTGGTCAGGTTGGTATCGATCACCCGCTGCCAATTTTCCAGCGCTAAATCCACCATGGGCTGGCGGAATTGGATACCGGCGTTATTGATTAAAATATCAATATGCAGCCCCTGCGCGTTGAGCTGGTTAAACGCCTGTTCGACGGCGTGCTCGTCGGTGACGTCGAACGCCACGCCGTGGGCCTGATAACCTTGCTCACGCAGCTTTTGCACCGATTCATCCATCAATCCGGCGCGGATATCGTTAAGGATCACGGTAGCGCCGGCCTTGGCCAGACCCTGCGCGTAGGATAAACCCAAGCCGCGGGCCGATCCGGTGACCAATGCCGTTTTCCCTGCAAGATCAAAAAGTACTGACATAACCTATCCTCTCGTTGTAAAAGCCCGATAATTAAAAGATGACTAATGACGGACTTGTATGACATCATTCATATATACGTTGCTTTATGCGCCACTTTAAAGCAAATGGCTAAGTTGATTTTTGAAGAGTCGATCACAAAATAGGTAATGACAGCGCTATGGAATTAAATGATTTTTTAAATTATATATATTATATATCAATAAGTTATATTTAATTATTTGATCTGACGCACATTATTTTACCTGCCCGCTTTCGGTTGAGAGCATACAATGATATAAAATGACAACTTGTAGGACATCATATAACGATTGGCGTCGATGTCGTCATCTTCCGGCAAGCTGTGCCGGGCAAACGCCGCCCAAGGGCGTTTAATGAATTTATTTATCGCCGTGCGCTGGGCGATGCGTGAACATTTAAGGAGCTAGAGTGGAAAACCTGAAAATAACCAATGTCAAAACCATCCTGACCGCGCCGGGCGGCATCGACCTGGCGGTGGTCAAGGTGGAAACCAACCAGCCTGGGCTGTACGGCCTGGGCTGCGCCACCTTCACCCAGCGCATTTTTGCGGTTAAAACCGCCATCGAAGAGTATATGGCGCCGTTTTTAATCGGTAAGGACCCGGCGCGCATCGAGGATATCTGGCAGTCGGCCTGTGTCAGCGGCTACTGGCGCAGCGGCCCCATAATGAACAATGCGCTTTCCGGCGTGGATATGGCCTTATGGGATATCAAAGGCAAAGTGGCGGGCCTGCCGGTTTACGATTTGCTGGGCGGGAAATGCCGCGACGGCATTCCGCTTTACCGGCATACCGACGGCGGCGACGAATTTGAAGTGGAAGATAATATCCGCGCCATGATGGAAGAAGGGTATCAGCACGTACGCTGCCAGATGGGGATGTACGGCGGCGCGGGCACCGAAGATCTGAAGCTGATCGCGACCCGGCTGGAACGGGCAAAAAATATCCTGCCGAAACGATCGCCGCGCGCCAGCACCCCGGGCATTTATTTCGACCCTGACGCGTATGTCAAAAGCGTGCCGCGCTTATTTGAGCACCTGCGCAATAAGCTTGGCTTCGGCATTGAATTTATTCACGATGTGCATGAACGGGTCGCGCCCATCGCCGCCATTCATCTGGCCAAGACCCTGGAACAATATGAGCTGTTTTATCTTGAGGACCCGGTGGCGCCGGAGAATATCGAGTGGCTGAAGATGCTGCGCGCCCAGTCATCCACCCCGATTGCCATGGGCGAACTATTCACCCATATCAACGAATGGCGTCCGCTTATTACCAACAATTTGATCGATTTTATCCGCTGCCATGTCAGCACCATCGGCGGCATCACCCCGGCCAAAAAACTGGCCACGCTGAGCGAGCTGCACGGCGTACGCACCGCCTGGCACGGCCCGGGGGATATTTCCCCCATCGGCGTGGCGGCTAACCTGCACCTGGATTTAAGCGTCACCAATTTGGGTATCCAGGAGTACACGCCGATTAATGAAGCGCTGCGCGAGGTGTTCCCGGGCTGCCACGAAGTGGATAAAGGCTACGCCTACGTCAGCGATAAACCGGGCCTGGGGGTGGATATCGACGAGGATAAGGCGCGTCTTTATCCCTGCGCCGGCGGCCTGCCGTCATGGACCCTGGCCAGGACCCCGGACGGCAGCGCCGCCCGTCCATAATCCGCCTTTTATTCCGGCTCGTTTCCATTGGCCCGGCGGATAATCCCCGTTATCCGCCGGGTTGCGCCCGCTCCAAGACCCTTGCCCACCGGCGCCGTTTACCGTCCGTGTCGCCCTGTAACCGCCATTTACACTTTGGCGATGTTGGTAACAAAACCCTTCCATTCCCATTGTTATAACGTGCTATAAACAAATAGTTAACATATCAAAACCGGCGTTTTTCACGCTATCTACCATCGGGTGACAGGGCGCAAAATCCCCGGCAGCTTGCCTGACCATAGCTTATTTAGGCGCACTTTATATGCGCGGCCAATTTAAAGATAGGACAATGACTATGTTCAATTGGACCTCAACCCAGCGCAATGTGGCGTTCGCGTGCTTTGCCTGCTGGATGTTGGACGCCTTCGACTTTTTTATCCTGGTGTTCGTCTTAAGCGATCTGGCCTCCTGGTTTCATACCGATATCGCCAGCGTTTCCATTTCGATTATGCTGACTCTGGCGGTACGCCCGCTGGGGGCGTTGCTGTTCGGGCGCCTGGCGGAAAAATTTGGCCGCCGGCCGATCCTGATGGTCAACGTATTGATGTTTTCGCTGTTTGAACTGCTGTCGGCCTGGTCGCCTACGCTTGCCATATTTATTGCCTTCCGGGTGATTTATGGCGTGGCGATGGGGGGTATCTGGGGGGTGGCCTCGTCGCTGGCGATGGAAACGATTCCCGACCGCTCCCGCGGCCTGATGTCGGGTATATTCCAGGCGGGTTATCCCGCCGGCTATTTATTGGCGGCCATTATCTTCGGCTTATTCTTTGGCAGCGTGGGCTGGCGCGGCATGTTCCTGATTGGCGCGCTGCCGGTGCTGCTGTTGCCTTATATTTACTTCAAAGTGCCCGAGTCGCCGGTATGGCTGGCGGCCAGGGCGCGCAAAGAGAGCGTGGCGCTGCTGCCGATTATCCGCACGCACTGGAAGCTATGCATATATATGGTGGTGCTGATGGCCTGCTTTAACTTTTTCAGCCACGGTACCCAGGATCTCTATCCCACCTTCCTGAAAGTGCAGCACGGTTTTGATCCGCATACCGTGAGTATTATCGCTATTTGCTACAACATTGCCGCCATGCTGGGCGGGATTTGCTTCGGCTCGCTGTCGGAAAAAATAGGCCGTAAAAAAGCGATGATCTTTGCCGCGCTGCTGACCCTGCCGGTACTGCCGCTGTGGGCGTTTTCCTCGGGATCGGTGATGATTGGGATAGGGGCATTCCTGATGCAGTTTATGGTGCAGGGGGCCTGGGGCGTGGTGCCCACCTACCTGACCGAACTGGTGCCCGCCAATTCGCGGGCGGTGCTGCCGGGGTTTGTCTATCAATTGGGTAATCTGATTGCCTCGGTGAATGCCACTTTGCAATCCCATATCGCCGAAGCGCACGGCAATAACTACGGCCTGGCCATGGCCATGGTGGCCGGCACCGTGGCGATATTGATTTGCGTGCTGGTGGCGTTCGGGCGTGAAACGCAGGGCAAGACCATTTCCGGTTATGGCGCCCCCGCGGACAATGCCTCGCCAGGCAACTCGCCGTCCGCCGCGGGCCGCTAACCGCCAACTGTCCCCGCCCGGATACGTTTTATTTGACCGGGCAGGGGGCAACGCGCCAGCATCCCGGTTGATGTTTCCCGGTCAATTCCTACCCCAGAGCGCGGCGATCATATACGCAATAAACAGCTCCAGCTTTAACGGCTGCTGGCGGTCCGGCAGGTACACCAGGTGCATCGGGCGCGGGGCGGGACGGTAGTCCGGCAGCACCTCGATTAACCGGCCGTCGGCGATATCCCCGCCCAGCAGCATCCCGGCGTGCATAGCGATGCCAAAGTCCGCCAGGGCCGCCTGGCGCACGCTTTCGCCGGAATCAATCATCAGCCTTGGCTTTACTTCCACCCGCTCTTCCCCGTGGGGGCCGTTCAGGCGCCAGATGCTATTGCCCTGCCACTGGCTGAAACCAAAGCAATTGTGGCGCGCTAAATCGGCGGGGCTGCGGGGGGTGCCGGCGCGGGCCAAATACGCCGGCGAGGCCGCCAGCACCAGCTTATAGTCCGGCAACGACCGGGCAACGGCCCCGTCATTGCCGATCTCCCCGATGCGAAATACCAGTTCGAAACGTTCCTCGATCAAATCCACCTTGCGGTCCGACAGCACCACTTCGGTCTCGATCTCGGGATGCCGCATCATAAAGCGGGTTAACCAAGGGGTAAGGATATGATTGCCGAACACCACCGGCGCGCTGATGCGCAGCCGTCCCGCCGGTTCGGTTAGCATATGATGGGCCAGCGCCTCGGCCCGATCGGCGTCCGCCAATAGCCGGCGGCAGCGCTCGTAAAACAGCCTGCCGATTTCCGTCAGGCCCTGCCGGCGCGTGGTGCGGGCCAGCAGCCGGGCCTGCAACCGCTCTTCCAACTGGCGGATATGCTTGCCGACCATGGTGGTGGAAATGCCCATATGCGCGGCGGCCGCGACAAAACTGCCTTTTTCCACTACCTGCACAAACACCGCCATGCTGGTTAACCGATCCATTATAAACCCCTGGTGTTTTATCAGGCCGATAAAGCGCTATTTAACGCAGTTTATACGCATGAAATACTGGCAGCCATAACTAACAGATTTTAATGAGGCGAATCATGCAGGCTTTACAGTTCAGCGCTTTTGGCGGTCCGGACGTGTTGTGGTACGGCGATTACCCGACGCCGGACGTTCCGGCGGGAACCCTCCAGGTGAGGATGGCGGCGGCGGGGCTGAATTTTGCCGATATTTACCGGCGCCGCGGCGAGTATGTGCTGGCGGGGGCGGCGCCGCATATCGGCGGTTACGAAGGCGTGGGATACGTCACGGCGGTGGGGGCCGGGGTATCCGGCTGGCGGCAGGGGCAGCGGGTGGGGTTCGCCGATGTGCCCTTTGCCCACGCCACGCGGATTAACGTGCCGGCGGACCACGCCCTGGCCTTGCCCGACGATATCGGCGACGCGCAGGCGGCGGCCATTTTGCTGCAAGGGTTGACCGCCCAGTATCTGGTGGATGACAGCGTCAGGGTGGCCGAAAACGATCGGGTGGTGGTGCTGGCGGCGGCCGGCGGCGTCGGGCAGCATCTTACGCGGTTGCTGGCGGCCAGGGGGGCGCGGGTGTACGCGGTGGCGTCCACGGCGGACAAGCGGCGCATTTGCCGGGATAACGGCGCCATCGCCAGCTATGGCTATGACGATAACTGGGTTGAGTTAATCCGCGCGGCCAGCGGCGGCGGGGCGGATTACGTTTTTGACTCGGTGGGCCGCACGCTGCCGGACAGTATCGAGGTATTGCGTCCCGGCGGCCGGGCGGTTACCTTCGGGATGTCCGGCGGCGCGGCGCCGGACATCTCCCCGGCCCGCTTGATGATGGCTTCAAAGGGGGTGATTGGCGGCGATCTTTGGACCTATCTGCGCGACGGCCAGCAGCGCAGGCAGCGCGCGGATAAATTATTTACCGCCTGGCGCCGCGGCATTATCGCCGTGCCGCGGTTGGTTACCTTTCCCCTGAGCGCCGGCGCCGATGCCCATCGCCGTCTGGAAGATCGCGATTTTGCCGGTAAAATCGTTTTGCTGGGCGAGGCGCCGGCGGGGGATGGCCGCTAAGCGGCCGTCAGGCGATTTTACGCCGGAACATCCAGTATGCCGCGCTGCCGGTGGTGGCGGTAATCACCAATAGCGGCCACAGGCTGTGCCAGATGATGCCGAAGTCCGCATCCTTGAGATAAATTTCCTTGATGATGTCGGTAAAATGACGCACCGGGTTTATCCAGGTCAGGGTTTGCAGCCATTCCGGCATATTCTCCACCGGCGCAACGTAACCCGACAGCAGGATGGCCGGCATGATAAACACAAACACGCCGATAAACGCCTGCTGCTGGGTGGAACACAGCGAGGAAATCAGCAGGCCGAACCCCACCAGCGACAGGCCGTACAGCAGCATGGTGAAATAAAACAACAGCAGCGAGCCGGCAAAGGGAATGCGATACCCCAAAATCCCGATAATCAGCACAATGGACGCCTGGACGGTGGCCACCACCAGGGCGGGCACCGCTTTGCCGATAAAAATCTGCCAGGTGGTCAGGGGAGAAACCAGCAGTTGATCCAGCGTGCCTTGCTCGCGCTCGCGGGCTACCGACAGGGCGGTGACGATCAGCACGCCGATGGTGGTGATCAGGGCAATCAGCGACGGCACCACAAACCATTTGTAATCAAGGTTGGGGTTGTACCAGTTGCGGATTACCAGCTCGCTATTATTGGGTTTTACGCTATCTTCCGTCAGTTCCAACTGGTAGTCGCGGATAATTTGCTGGATATAATTCGCGGCGATCTGGGCGCTGTTCGAATTGCGCCCATCCAGCAATAATTGCAGCGGCGCGGGGATGCCGGCGGCCAGATTGCGGGAAAATTCCGCCGGAAAGCGCACCACCAGCAGCGCCCGCTGGTTATCAATAGTGTCCTGGATTTGCTGCGGGCTGCGCAGCTGCAATACCTGGGTAAACGCCTTGGCTTTGGCGAGGCGCTGGGTCAGTTCCACCGAAGCCTGGCCGCTGTCCTCGCTGTAGACGGCGATCGTGGCGTGGGTCACTTCCAGGGTGGCGGCAAAGGGGAACAGCAATACCTGCAAAATCACCGGCATGATTAAAATCGCCCTGGTTTGCGGTTCCCGCAGCAGCGCCTGCAGTTCTTTAACGATCAGCGTCCATAGTCGATAAAACATGTCGGTTCCTTAATCCAGGCGGCGCTTGGTTTTCCAGGCGGTCAGGCCGATAAACCCCGCGGCGGAGGCCAGCAGGAACAGGGTGTTCATCACCAGAATCCCCCCGATATTGCCCGCCAGAAACAGGCTTTGCAGCGTACTGACGAAATAGCGCGCCGGAATAATAAAGGTCACGGCGCGCACCACGGCGGGCATGCTGTCGATCTGGAAGATAAAACCCGACAGCATGACGGCGGGCAGGAACGCCGCGTTAAGCGCCACCATCGCGGCGTTGAACTGATTGCGGGTCAGGGTGGAAATTAATAATCCCATGCCCAGCGTGCTGGCCAGAAACAGGCTGCTGATACCGAACAATATCAACAGCGAGCCGCGGAAGGGCACGCCCATCACAAATACCGCCACCACCATGCACAGCGCCATCGCCGCCATGCCGAGCACGTAATAAGGCAAGAGTTTGGACAGCAGCAGCTCGCTGCGCGTCACCTGGGTCGAGAGCAGCGCTTCCATGGTGCCGCGCTCCCATTCCCGGGCGATAACCAGCGAAGTCAGGATGGCCCCGATCACCGTCATAATAATGGTGATGGCGCCGGGAATAATAAAATGCTGGCTGACGGCCGCCGGGTTAAACCAATAGCGAACCTTGACGTCAATGAGCTGCTGGAATGCCTGGCCGCGGTCTTCCGCCCGCTGCTGCTGCCAGATTTGCCAGATGCCCTGGGCGTAACCCTGCACAAAATTGGCGGTATTGGGTTCGCTGCCGTCGGCGATCACCTGGATTGGCGCGCCGTTGCCCTCCCGGTTCATATTGATATCGAAATCAACCGGGATCACGATCAGGCCGCGAATTTTGCCGGCCTGCATCAGCGCGATCATCTGCTGGCGATCGGCGCCGATGGTCGGCGCGATATAAGGCGACCCCGCAAAGGCATAGGCCAGGTCGCGGGCGTCTTCGCTTTGCTGTTCCATCAGGATGCCTACGTGCAGGCGGCTGGAGTCCAGGTTGATGCCATATCCGAAAATAAACAGCAGCATCAGCGGGATGACAATGGCGATCAGCCCGCTGCTGGGATCGCGCAGGATCTGCCGCGTCTCCTTGACGCACAGCGCGCGCAGGCGCCGCCAGGAAAACCCGGTGTCATCATGCCGCGTCATGGTCGTCTCCCTTATCATAATTTTGCACCAGCGCGATAAAAGCCTGTTCCATGGTGGGATTGGGCGTTTCCTGGCTCGCCACCTGCTGTTTGAGTTCATCCGGCGTGCCGCTGGCGATAAGCTTGCCGTGATAAACCAGCCCGATGCGATCGCAATACTCCGCTTCATCCATGAAATGGGTGGTGACCATCACGGTGACGCCTTTTTCCACCATGCCGTTGATATGCAGCCAAAATTCCCGGCGGGTGAGCGGGTCGACGCCCGAGGTCGGTTCGTCAAGAAATAATATATCCGGTTCATGCATCAGCGAGCAGGCCAGGGCGAGGCGCTGTTTAAACCCCAGCGGCAGCGAATCGGGGGTCTGGCGGTAAATAGGAGCAAAATCAAACGCCTTGCTCATTTCATCCATTTTCTGCTGCTGGCGTTTGCCGTGCAGCCCGTAGACGCCCGAGAAAAAACGCAGGTTTTGTTCGACGGTCAAATTGCCGTAGAGGGAAAATTTTTGCGCCATATACCCCAGGCGCTGGCGCGCTTTGCCGGAGCTGGTTTTCAAGTCCATGCCCAGCACCAGGGCCTGGCCCGCCGTCGGCGGCAGCAGGCCGCACATCATTTTAAAGGTGGTGGATTTGCCCGCGCCGTTAGGTCCCAGCAGGCCAAAAATCTCGCCGCGGGTCACCTGGAAACTCACGCCATCGGTGGCGGCGAAATCGCCGAATTTTTTGGTCAGCCCCCGGGCTTCGATTACCGTCTCGTGGGGGTCGCCCGCCACCTGCGGCATGATTTCCGCCAGCGCCTGCTTGCCGCCCGGGCCGCCGCCGAGCAGATCGATAAAGGCGTCTTCAAACCGCGGTTCGGTTTCCTGCAATTGTTGTTCAGACAGGGCGAGGGCTTTGCCCAGCGCGGCCCGGTCGGCCTGCTTGGCCAATATCAACCGCACGGACTGGCCCTGGATCACGCCGTCGCTGGTTTGCGGCAAACGCAGCGCCCGTTGCAGCAACTGGCGGTTGGTGCCGGACGTATCGCTGACCAATAATGTGCGTCCGGCCATGGTTTGGGTCAGTTCCTTTGGCGCGCCGTGATAAATCAGGGCCCCTTCGTTCATCAGCAGCACCTCGCGGCACTGTTCCGCCTCATCCAGATAAGAGGTGCTCCACAGGATTAGCATGCCCTCATCCGCCAGCTCATGCACCATGCTCCACAGCTCGCGGCGGGAAATGGGATCAACCCCCACCCCCGGTTCGTCGAGCAGCAGGACTTTGGGCTGGCCTATCAGGGTACAGGCCAGGCCGAGTTTTTGCTTCATGCCCCCCGAGAGCTTGCCGGCCAGCCGGGTGGTAAAACGGGTCAAATCGGTAAAGCCCAGCAGGCGTTCGAAGGTTTGCCTGCGCGGTTCGCCGGTGATGCCGCGCAAATCGGCATAGAGCACCAGATTTTCCATCACGGTCAAATCTTCGTACAACCCGAACTTCTGCGGCATATAGCCCAGTATGGCGTGCAGTTTGCCTTCGTCGGCGGCGGGGTCCAAACCAACCACCCGCGCGCCGCCGCGGCTGGGGGTAAGCAGACCGGCCAGCATGCGCAGCAGGGTGGTTTTGCCGGCGCCGTCCGGGCCCACGAGCCCGGTGACCCCGCCGCTGCGGATCTCGATGGTCAGGCTGGCGACCGCCGGGCGCGGCAGCGCGGGGAAGGTTTTTTCCAGCGCGTCCAGGACAATAAGGTTAGCGGGCATTCACTTTACCACCGGCGCGCTGCCCTGCGCGGGCCGGCTTTCATGCCCGAAAGCAAAGCTCAGCGTGACCGGCATACCCTGTCGCAGCCGATCGTCGGCATCGGTGACGATAATGCGCAATCGATAGACCAGATCGGTGCGCAACTGTGGGGTTTCCACGCTTTTGGGGGTAAATTCCGCCGTCGGCGACACAAAACCAATTTTGCCGTGGTAAGCCTTGTCCGGCTGGCCGTCCACCTGTATCCGCACCACGGTGCCCGGCACCGCCTGGCTGAGATTGCTTTCATCTATATAGGCGCGAACCCATACCGGCCGGGTCAAGGACAGGGTGTAGACGGTGCCGCCGGCGCTCAGCATGCTGCCGGCCTCCTGCGCCCGGGTTAAAATGGTGCCGGCGGAGGGCGCCACCAGCATGGTATCGGCCACATCCAGGGTCGCCTGGGCCAAAGCGGCCTCGGCCTGGGCCAAGTCCGCCTGGGCGGCGGCGATTTCCTGCGGCCGGTTACCGGTCTGGTATTGTTGCAGCTTATCTTTGGCCGCCTGTAAATTGGCTTTCGCCTGGCTGCTGGCGGTGGCCGCATCCTCTAGCTGGTCGGCGGAAATGGCCCGCTTCGCCCATGCGCCCTGCTGGCGATGGAAAAAACTGTCGGCATAATTAAAGGCGGCCTGCTGCTGCGCGAGCTGGGCGCGCACCTGCGCGATTTCTTCGCTGCGGTAGCCGGACCGGGACAAATCCAGCTTGGCGCGCGCGCTTTCCATATTGGCCCGGGCCTGCTGGAGGGCGTTGCGATAGGGGGCATCGTCCAGTTTTGCCAGCACCTGGCCGGCATGAATGGTATCCCCTTCGTCCACCGCCAGCTGCGCCAAACGGCCGCCGACCCGAAAGCCGAGATTGACCGTTCTGATATCCACGTTGCCATACAGGGTCAGCGGCCGGTTTTGCTGCTGGCGGTAATACATCGCGCCGTATACCGCCCCGGCAATCAATACCAGCAGAATAACGACCGCGGCAATTTTTTTCTTATTCATGATGTTTTGCCTGTTTTACCGGCCTGGTCGGCCCGCAATCCGTTGAGAAACCAGTCTATATGTTGAGCTAAAATCTGTTTGATAAGTGTGACCTGCGCCGGGCCCAGCTCCTGCCAGCCGGTCTGCAACATGATGGTTTCCCGCGCCACGCGAAAAGATAGCACTTCGCCCAGCATGGCGTGGGTGTGCACAATGGTGGCGGTGGCCGACGGATCGCAGCCGGTAAAGCCGGCCACCAGCCGGGTGAAACGCCGGTGCAGCGGGGCGATGGCCTGGCGGTGGATGAGATGATACGCCTCGGTGGGCATTAGCTGCTCGCGCGACATAATCTTGCTCAGGTTCAGCGTTTGCGCGCGGGTCAGCAGCTCGATGAAATTCAAAAAGCTTTGCATGATGTATTGGCGGCACTGAGCGGGGTCCGGCTCGGGCTGGGCCAGGAGCAGGTCGATTTGTTCGGCCAGGGGGTGATAGGCCTGTTCGATAAAATCCGCTATCCATTGGGCCACCGCCAGGTACAATCCCTCTTTTGACCCAAAATAGTAAAAAATCGCGGCGATATTTTGCCCGGCCAGCTTGGCGATCTCCCGGGTGGTGGCGGTCTGCGCGCCTTTTTCACTAAAGAGTTCGAGGCCTGCGGCAATCAGCTGGGCCCGCGCCTGTTCGCCGCGCGCGGAGGTGGCCGGAGAGGATGGCATAAGTACTCCAAAAAAATAAATCAATCGATTGATTAACTTTACGCCGCCGCGGGTCCACTGTAAAGAAAGATAGGGAAAATGTGTCGAACAGACAGGAAGGGTAAATTAGTTAACAGTTATTAAAATAATACTTGATCTGAAGCGGGCGAGCATCTATTATTTATTTATCGAACGTTAACAAATTAACGTCCAGCCGAATAACATCAACCAGATCGAGATAATTTATTATGAAAAACCTGAAATTAGCCATCGCAGCCATCGTATTGAGCACCGTTTCCGCCGGTAGTTTCGCCGCCCAGGAAGTCACCAGCCGTCCCGCTGGCGAACACCGTATCGGCGTAGTGTCCACGTCTACCACCACTACCCTGGGCGATCTTGAATCGCAGCTGGCCGCCAAGGCCAATGCCGCCGACGCGACGTCTTATCGCATCATCGCCGCAGGCGGCAATGACACCCTGCGCGGCAGCGCCGAGCTGTATAAATAAGTCTTAACGGCCCCGCGGCCGCCGGATGGTAATAAAAAAAGCGGCCTTCAGGCCGCTTTTTTTATGGTCGACGCATTTATCCGCCGGCCAGGGTAAATGGCCGTGCCGGTTTCCGGCGTGGCCGGGCGTCGGGATAGTCAGCCGACCGTATCGTAATCCGATACGGACGAGGCGTTGGAATCGGATGATTGTCGGCTAAAGGGAATTTTAGTGATATCCAGCGTTTGCATTGCCGATGGCTCGCCCTTGACTGCGCCGACCGCTATGCCACCGATCGCCGAACCGCCCGCAGCCGTTACTTGACCGGTTATCCCTCCCGCCAGGGTATTGCCAGGCAAGCCGCCAATAGCCCCGCCTATCGCTCCGCCGGCCGTTAACCCTTCCGCCAGAAAACCGGCGGGCAGACGTCCCGTTGATGATAATTTGCCGGGAAACAGGGATTCGAACAGGACGGCCAGCGGGGTATTGGCAATATACAGTTTTAATGTCTGCGATAAACCGGCCGGCAAACTCGCCAACTGGCTGTAGCTGGCCCGCAGTACTTGCAGGCCCGCCGGCAACGAAGCGGGCAGGCTGCTTACCTGGGTATAATCGATATGGATAATTTTTAACTCCGCCGGCAGGACGGCCGGCAGGCTGGCCAGCGCGGACTTGGTGGCATAAAGTTCCTGTAAGCCCGACGGTAAGTTTTCCGGCAAACTATTGAGCGGCGTGTTATCGAGTTGCAGAATTTGTAGCCCGGCAGGCAAATTGTCCGGCAGGCTGGTCAGGGATGTGTTATTCAGCTGCAAAGTCTGTAGCCCGGCAGGCAAATTGTCCGGCAGGCTGGCCAGGGATGTGTTATTCAGCTGCAAAGTCTGTAGCCCGGCAGGCAGGGTGTCCGGCAGGCTGGCCAGGGATGTGTTATTCAGCTGCAAAGTCTGTAGCCCGGCAGGCAAATTGTCCGGCAGGCTGGTCAGGGATGTGTTATTCAGCTGCAAAGTCTGTAGTCCGGAAGGCAGGGTATCCGGCAGGCTGGCCAGGGATGTGTTATTCAGCTGCAAAGTCTGTAGCCCGGAAGGCAGGGTGTCCGGCAGGCTGGTCAGGGATGTGTTATTCAGTTGCAAAGTCTGTAGCCCGGCAGGCAAATTGTCCGGCAGGCTGGTCAGGGATGTGTTATTCAACTGTAAAGTCTGTAGCCCGGAAGGCAGGGTATCCGGCAGGCTGGTCAACTGGGTCGCGCTGAGATCCAAATTTTGCAGGTTCGGCGGCAACCGGGCCGGCAGGCTGTCCAGGGGCGTATGGTCTACTCGCAGCATCTGCAAAGCCGCCGGCAAAGTGTCCGGTAGGCTGGTCAGCTGGGTGCCGCCGGCAGACAACCCCCATAATGAGGCGGGAAGATTGCCCGGCAGGCTCGCCAGGGGGGTATTGTCCAGATGCAAGGCCTGCAACCCGGACGGCAGATTTTCAGGCAGGCCGGCCAGTTCGGAACCGCCGGCAAACAAGGTCCGCAATTGTTCAGGCAGGGTTGCCGGCAGGGCGCTCAGCGGGCTGTTATCCAGGTGCAGCGCTCTCAGCCCCGCGGGGAGATTATCCGGCAACTGCGTCAGCTTGGTGCCGGTGGCGTACAGGACTTTCAACCCCGGCGGCAGGCTGGCCGGCAAGCCTGCGAGGGCCGTGTTGTCCACGTGTAGTTCCTGCAACCCCTCCGGCAGGTTTTCCGGCAGGGCGGCGAGGGGGTTGTTGCCCGCTTTCAATTGAAGCACGTCGGGGGGCAGATTTTCCGGCAGACTTGAAAGATTCAGACAATTTAAATTCAGGTAGTTGGCACGGCGCTCCAGACAGTCTTTCAACCGGCTGACGGCGCTGTCGCGCAGTTCCGCATTGCCGGCCGGGGCCTGTTTGCCCCAATTATCCCATTGTTCGAACAGCACTTTATTTTGCGTCCCGGAGTGGTCGAATCCATTTACAGCGCCTGAGTTAAGGCCTGCGGGTGAGAGTGCGGGGATGTCCATATATTTCCTCATTTGGGGTGTGGCAGCAATTGCCGTTAAACACACCAAGCTTAGAAACAGAACCGCGGATGGGCTAAGTCGTTATGGTTAAAGAGATGATAATGACGGGCTGGCGGGGGGTTCTCTCGATTGCGGTCTTAGGCGGCTAAAAAAACGAAACCCCACCAGGGTGGGGTTCGTCAGCTATCCGCAGCGGCCGCAAGACCGCTTTTAGATTAGAACTGGTAGGTCAAGCCAACACCAAACTGATCGTCGCTGGCGATACCCAGCGGGTTGTTATCATCAAGGCGGTTGATCTTGTAATCCGCATAGGCGCTCATGTTCTTATTAAAGAAGTAGGTCAGGGACGCGTCATAGTATTTCACCAGATCGGTGTCGCCCACGCCCTCAACATCTTTGGCTTTTGACTGGAAGTAACCGAACATCGGTTTCAGGCCAAAATCAAACAGGTAAGAGGCGATTGCTTCCACGTTTTGCGTTTTGTTGGCAAAACCGGCGGATTTAATCGGGGTCAGGTTACGGCCTTCACCGTACAATGCGGCAAAATAAACGCCGGCATGGTCATATTTCACGCCGCCAGCCCAGACGTCGGCGGTGTCGCCGTCGCCGTATTGCATGTTTTGCTGCACGGCGGTGCGTTTGGACGTGGCATAGGTGCCCAGTACGGTAATATCAATCGGGGTGGTATAAGATGCCGACACGCCGTAGCCATCGCCGTTAGCCTTGCTGGCGGCACGGGCGTTGCTGGAGTTTTCGTCGTTGGCGCCCTGATACTGCAAACCAAACTTCAGGCCGTCAACCAGGCCAAAAAAGTTGTTATTGCGATAGGTCAACAGGCCGGTGGAACGACCGGTCATAAAGTTATCGGCGTAGCTGTAGGTCAGGTCATCAAAGATCGGCGCGGTATCGGTGATTGCCGCGACGTCGTAGGCGATGCCCCAGTTACGGCCGTAATCGATTGAACCAAAGTCTTTTAACTTCAAGCCGGCAAAGCCCAGACGGGTTTTGGTGCCGTTGGTGGCATCGGCGCCGCCTTCGGTGTTATTCGCCTGGACGTTGTATTCCCATTGGCCGTAACCGGTCAGATCATCGTTAATCTGGGTCTGGCCCTTAAATCCGAGGCGGACATAGCTGGCGTCGCCATCGATAGTTTTATTGTCGCTAAAATAATGACGCGCACGCATACTTCCGTAAAAATCCAGCTTATTACCGTCTTTGTTATAAATCTCTGCGGCGTGAAGAGCTGGAGTAATCAACGTGGCTAAAACGGCCAATGCTATCTTCTTCATTACTATATCCTTACCAAATACTCTCGAGTTTAAGTAAAAGGACTCATCCTATTGATGGCTGATGTCCTGGGCTAACCAGCATTTTTAATTGAAATTAAAGTTCAGATAACGCGCAGTTTTAGTTCAACCGATCTTACCCTGTCGTCTAATTTCGGAGGATAGTATCAGCTTAAGCAGCATGAAGATTGTGAACTTTTCATTAAATCAGTTAGTGACTCATTTTTAGTGCTATACGCTACTCCCGGTACCCGGGCCTATCGAGCGCGACGCTACATTAACTTGTCATACAGATTTAAAAGTTGAGAGCCATCACAAATCCCCCTTTTTTTCTTAAGGTAATAAAGAAATAGATCGAAAAGTACCAATGCATAATAGGAGGTTAGCTGCATAAGTCCGGTACCTGGGCTTGGGGGCCAGATCGATAAATTGAGCAAAAATGCTACATAATTGTCAAATTGGTATAATAAATTCCTTTAAATTATTCCCCGCTTCAACCGGCAAAAGGCCGCGCGCCAGGCAATTCACAGAGCCGGCCGCCGATTAGCGTAACCTGCCTGATTGAATAACAGCGGATCGTTTTAACAATTAATTAACCACGTATTTTGGTTAAGTCGAAAATTGCGCCGCATTGTTTGGGCGTAGCCTACATTGCATGATTATGACAATTTTCACAAAGCTTAATTTCTGCTATTGATATACGCCAAAATGGCATAATAACGTTTTTTTCTCAATTGTAAGTAGGCGAATACACCAGACTTAGTTGTTCCTATGCCCAGTCGCTTTATAAAAAGTACCATTATGCAGCGGTTAATTCTTGTGCTTACCCGATTAAAAAAATAAAGTAACTAAAAAAACGAGTATTAACCCCGGGGTCGCCTTATCAGGCTGGCCGACAACCGGTCGAGCAGCATGGCCAAC
The DNA here is from genome assembly GCF_047324175.1 of Sodalis sp. RH21. Lineage (NCBI taxonomy): Bacteria > Pseudomonadati > Pseudomonadota > Gammaproteobacteria > Enterobacterales > Bruguierivoracaceae > Sodalis > Sodalis sp. RH21. The sequence goes on from NZ_CP178732.1 coordinate 1,000,038, forward strand.
AGCACCACCACCATGCCGCTTTGCAGCCCCTGGCCGATATCCAGTTGCTGGATGCTGGTCAGCACGTCATTACCCAAACCGCCGGCGCCCACCATGGAAGCGATAATCACCATGGACATCGCCATCATAATGGTTTGGTTTATGCCGGCCATAATGGAGGGCAGCGCATTGGGCAACTGCACTTTCCATAATAGCTGCCGGCGGGTGCAGCCGAATGCCAGCCCCGCCTCAATCAGGCTTTTATCCACCTGGCGGATGCCTAAATCGGTCAGGCGCACCACCGGCGGCATGGCGAACAGCACCGTGGCGAAAATGCCGGGGGGCCGGCCCAGGCCAAACAGGATAGTGGCGGGGATTAAATAAACGAAGGCGGGCATGGTCTGCATAAAATCCAGCAGCGGGCGGACCATCACGCCCGCCCGGTGGCGCCGGGCGATCATAATGCCCAGTGGGATGCCGGCCAGCAGGCTGAATAAGGTCGAGGAGAGCGTAAGCGCCAGCGTCACCACGGCATGATCGCTATAACCGCTATAAATAATGTAGAGCACCGCGACGGCGCTGAAGACGGCAAAGCCCTTGCCGATGCGCCACAGGCTAAGTCCCACGGCGATGGCAGCCAATCCCCAGGGGGAAAGCAAGTTTAAGCATTGCTCCAGGGAACCGGCGACGCCGTCAATCACCCGGGCGATAAAATCGAATACCGGGCCGCAGTGTTCCAGCAAATAACGCACCCCGGCGTCCATTTGCGCGCTGAAATCAAAGGGTTTGGCCATGGGACGGCTCCTGTGGGCTGAATGCATCGGCGTAATTCTCCGCCAGCACATAACGGGAAGTATCGACCCCAGAAAAGAAGCGGCGTACATAAGCATTGGCCGGCGCGTTGACGATTTGTTCGGCGGTGCCGGTCTGGATCACCCGGCCATGCTCCATAATGGCGATACGGTTGCCGATACGCAGCGCTTCCTCGATATCATGGGTGACGAAAATCACCGTACGCTGCCGTTCCGCCTGCAGGCGCAGCAATAGATCCTGCATTTCCCGGCGATTGATGGGGTCCAGGGCGGAGAAAGCCTCGTCCATCAATAATAGAGAAGGGTTGACCACCAGCGCGCGCGCCAAACCGACCCGTTGCTGCATGCCGCCGGAAAGCTGATGCGGCATTTGTCCGGCCACCTGCGCCAGCCCGACCTGCGCCAGCACCGCCAGCGCCTGCTGATGGCGCTGCGCTTTGCCGACGCCCGCCAGTTCAAGACCGAACGCGGCGTTATCGAGCACCGTACGGGTGGGCAGCAGCGCAAATGACTGGAAAACCATGCCCATTTCGTGCCGGCGCAGCCGGATCAGATCCGGTTCCGCCAGCGCGGCAATGCCCACGCCGTTGAAATATATTTCGCCGGCGCTCGGGGCGATCAGGCGATTAATCGTGCGCAGCAGGGTGGATTTTCCCGAGCCGGACAGGCCGACAATGACGAAAATTTCGCCGCGGTCGACGGTTAACGAAATATTGTTTAACGCTACCGACCAGCCGTGCCGGGCAAATAATTCCGTTGGATTTTCGCCCCGCTGTAAACACAGCAGGGCTTTTTTTTCATCGGGGCCGAATATTTTATAGAGCTGGTCGATCTGTAACAGCGTCTCATTCATGAATTATTTTATTGCTGCAATGGGGTAGCCATAAGCACAGGCTATAAGAAAAAAGCGACAGGCAATAAAATATTATCGTATGAGTTATAACTAAATAGTTTAAACCACAGTTACCGAAGGGGATTTGTTTATACCGTGCTGTTTAAAACTGAAAGATTCACTAATTAACCATTCTTTAACTTTCCGATAAACCAGGCTGCTGGTTTCCTGCCCTGGCTGGATTAAATAATATCCCCGGTCAGTTTTAAATTCCGCGCCGCAGGTGACCAATTCACCGCTTTCCAAAAATTGATCCACCAGGGGTTTCCAGCCCAATGCCACGCCCTGGCTTTTCAGGGCCGCCTGGATCACCAGCGAATAAGCGTTAAAAGTCAGCGATGTGACGTCGTCATCGGGTTCCAGCCGCTGCCCGCGAAACCACTCATGCCAGTTGAGCCAGCGCGCCGGGCGGGTATCCGGCAGGTTAAGCAACGGCAGGCGCAGCAGGCTTTCCGGGGTGGCGGGATTGCCGTGGCGGGCGGCGAACTGCGGGCTGCATACGGGCACGACCAGTTCGGGAAACAGCTTATCGCTGCGGCAGCCGGGGATCTGGCCATCGCCGAACGAGATAGCCAAATGGGCGCTGCTGTCGCGCAGCGAAAATTCATTGGGCGAGGTGGAAATCTGTACATCGACGTTGGGGATCAGGCGCTGCAATTGATTTAACCTGGGCAGCAGCCAGTAGCTGGCAAAGCCCATGTCGGTATCGATACGTAAGACATCTCGCTGTTTTTTAAGCTGAATTTTTTCAATTTGCTGGCTTATTTCCTGCAGGCTGGAGCGCACGATTTGATAGAGCTGTTCGCCGGTGGCCGTGAGCACCACGCCGCGGTGGCGGCGTTCAAATAGCTTGGCCCCTAATTGATTTTCCAGGAGATTTATCCGCTGGCTTACCGCCGGCTGCGAGGAACCCAGCTCCAGCGAGGCGGCGGTGAAATTAAGGTGACGCGCCGCCGCCTCGAAAACCGCCAGCGCCTGTAATGGCGGCAGCCGAAACTTGTTTGACATAAAGTCTCCTTATAGGCCTATAAGAAATTAACCGGTTCACAGCAAAAAATAATTGTGCGATAAAAATAACATCGAGCTGAATATTTATTTAAAGCGAATTTTAACTATGCTTAGCAAAAAACCGAATATCGTTATTCTTATGGCAGATCAGTTGACCGCTGGCGCGCTTTCTGCTTATGGAAATAAAGTCAGCCTGACGCCAAATATTGATAAGCTGGCGCAAGAAGGCGTGGTATTTAACTCGGCATATTGTAATAGTCCATTATGCGCGCCCTCCCGCGCATCCTTAATGACCGGCCAATTAATATCCCGTAACGGCGTGTATGATAATGCGGCGGAATTTCGCGCCGAAAGTCCCACCTTTTGCCACTATTTACGTCAACAGGGTTACCGGACCTATTTGGCCGGTAAAATGCATTTTTGCGGTCCGGATCAATTGCACGGTTTCGACCAGCGCCTGACCACCGACATCTATCCGGCGGATTTCGGCTGGACCCCGGACTGGCGCGCCCCCGAGCGGCGGCTGGATTGGTATCATAATATGAGTTCGGTATTGGATGCCGGCGAGTGCATCCGCACCAATCAGCTGGATTTTGACGATGAGGCGGTGTTCCATGCCCGGCAAAAGCTATTCGATCTGGCGCGGCGGGATAGCGACCGGCCGTTTTTATTATTGATGTCGCTGACCCACCCCCACGATCCGTTTGCCATCCCCCGTCGTTACCTGGACCGCTATGCCGAGCAGGATATCGATTTGCCCGCGGTAGGGGCGCAGGATGTACCGGCCGACCCCCATTCGCAGCGATTGCGGCAAATGTATCAGTTAACCGACGGCCTGCTGGACGATGGGCAGATCCGCCGGGCGCGGCATGCCTATTACGGCGCGGTGTCTTATGTCGACGATCAGTTCGGCCTGGTGCGGGATACCCTGGACGCCACCGGCTTGGCCGACGATACCATTATCATCCTGATATCGGATCACGGCGAGATGCTAGGCGAGCGCGGCCTGTGGTACAAAATGAACTTCTTCGAAGGGGCGTCTCGGGTGCCGATGATCGTGCACGCCCCCGCACGCTTCGCGCCTCGCCGCATCACCCAGAGCGTATCGCTGGTGGATCTGCTGCCGACCCTGGTGGAGCTGGCTTCAGGCCGCCCGCAGGCCGACGATGAGCTGGGCGCCCCGCTGGACGGCCATAGCCTGGTGCCCCATTTGATCGGCGGGACCGGCCCCGACGGCGTGTATAGCGAATACCTCGCCGAGGGGGCGCTGGCGCCGATGGTGATGATTCGCCGCGATCGGTGGAAATATATCGCCTCTCCCGGCGAAGCGGCGCAATTATTCGATCTGCGAAGCGACCCCCTGGAGTTGCAAAATCTGGCCGCGGTCGAGGCCTATCAAGCCCAGGCCGGGCAGTTCCAGCGCGAGGTGGAGCAGCATTGGGATCTGGAGGCCCTTAACCGGCAGGTCCTGGACAGCCAGCGCGCCCGGCGCTTTCTCAACCAGGCCCTGGGGAATGGCGGGCGGCCCGAATGGGACTACCAGCCCCACCAGGATGCCAGCCGCCGTTTTATCCGTAATAACCAAACCCTGGACGAGCAGGAAGCGCTGGCGCGCTATCCGCGCCCGCCCTCAACGCTCAAATCTTGATGATAAGGACGACTATGCGCGCGCACGCTGCTGTTATGGCTTTAGGTTTATCGCTGGCGATTGGCCTGCCGATCCAGACGTTTGCCGCCGGCGGGACCGGCTGCGAGACGGTAAATATGTCCGACCCCGGCTGGTCCGATATCGGCGCCACCAATGCGGTGGCCGGGGTAGTGCTCAAGGCCCTGGATTATCGGCAACAGGTACAGAATCTTTCGGTGGCGCTGGCCTTCCAGGGCTTGAAAACCGGCCAGCTGGATGTTTTTCTGGGCAACTGGATGCCGGCTCAGCAGCCGGTGATTGAAAAATATACCCGTGACGGCTCGGTAAAAGTGGTGGGCGCCAATCTTAATAGCGCCAAGTTCACCCTGGCGGTGCCGGACTATGTGGCGCAGGGCGGGGTAAAAGATTTTGCCGATCTGGCGAAGTACGCCGACCGGTTCGATCATAAAATCTACGGCATCGCACCCGGCGCGCCCGCTAACCAGAATATTAAAAAAATGCTAGATAAACATGACTTTAACCTGACCGGCTGGACGCTGGTGGAATCGAGCGAAAGCGGCATGCTGGCGCAGGTGGAGCGGGCGCAGGGCAAACAGCAATGGATTGTTTTCCTCGGCTGGGAGCCCCATGCGATGAACACCCGCTACAAGCTGACTTATCTGAGCGGCGGCGACAGCTATTTTGGGCCGAATTATGGCAGCGCCACCGTCAATACCGTGACCCGCAAGGACTTCAGTACCCAATGCCCCAATACCGGCCGGCTATTTAGCCAACTGACGTTTAATGTCGATCTGGAAAACCGGATTATCAAACGGGTATTGGACGATAAACAAACCCCCGACCAGGCGGCACGCGAGGAACTTAAACAGCATCCGGAAGTGCTGGCCGCCTGGCTGGACGGTGTGACCACCCGCCAGGGACAGCCGGGACTGCCCGCCGTACGCCAGGCGCTGGAACTGTAAATAAGCCAGATGGCAAAGCCGTTTGGCACCATGACAACGGGCCGCATCGCGGCCCGTTTTATATGATATGGCGCCCGCCGGTTAAACGGGAGAAAAGTCCCGGCAGCTATCGCCGGGGGAGATCAACCGGTCATGGCGCCCGCACAGCCGCGAGTCGCCCAGGCTGGCGCCGAACGCCGATCCCAGCGCCGCCAGGCCGGGGATTTCCGATTCCAGGCTTGCGCGGTCATGGCGGCAAAACCGGCAATGCCGGCAGCGGGCGTCCCGACCGCTGCGGTTGTCCGCGGCGGCTGTCATTACAGATTACCCAATTGGTTCCAGAAATCCGCGAAGACGTGTACCGAGAGGATATACCCCAGGATCACGTTAACGATCACGCCGACGGTAAAGGCCCAGAACGGACGCAGGCCGGTGGTCGTCAGGGTGCTGAAGCGGGTGCTGAGGCCGATGCTTAAAAAGCAGAAGATAAATGCCCAGGTGCGCAGCGCGGTAATCGGGGCAATAAAGGCCGGAGTGACGGTGCTGCGATATTCCGCCAGCGTGTAATGGCTACTCAGCCAGGTCACAAACAGGGACGCGAGCACAAAACCGATCACGAATTTGGGAAAACGCCGCCAGATCTCGCCGGCGCCGGCGCGGGCGGAAACCCCTTCGCCTTCGTTGCGCCACCAGGTGGTGGCGACGATAGCCAGCACAAAGGCCCAGATACCGATCCAGATATCGCGGCCGATGACTTTCATCAGCGTAAAGGCTTGCACCGCGGCTTCAGGTTTGCCGGCGATGGCTCCGCCGGAATGCGCGGCCAAGTCGCTATAGGTTTGCGCGGCGGCTATCCCGGCCGCGTCGGCGAATTCCGACGTGCCTATCCAGGCGCCGGCCACTCCGGTGGACAGTCCCAGCGACCGGGCGACAAACGGCAATACCAGCAGGGAAATTATGGCCCAGATAATCACCAGCGAAATAGCGACCGAGGCCTGTTCCCGCCGGGCGCGCACGGCGCCCGCCACGGCGATGGCCGCCGACACGCCGCACACCGCGCCGCCGACGCCCAGCACCGCGGCGAAGCGGTTTTCCAGGCCCAATAACCGGGCGGTGATAAAAATAACCAAAAAAGTCACCAGCGAAACAATGGTCGCCTGGCCGATGGCCACCGGTCCGGCCCATTGTATTAACGTCAGCGGCAGCGTCGCCCCCAACAGCACGATCCCGATTTTGATAAAATATTCCACGCGCAGGCTGCGTGCCAGCCAATCCGGGATTTGCCAAATATTGGAGACCACCAATCCCAGCACCAATGCCAATAACGGGGGTTCCAGGTTATAGCGCGACGCGCTGGCCCAGGCTCCCAGCTGGAATATAAATACCGCAACGATAAATAATACGGTAAAGCCGCCAAGGAATTTTTTCGCGGAATGGCCAATCACCGCGCTGCTCAGGGTTAATAACAGCGCCCATACGATATACAGGCCCAGCAAGGCGGGCAGCCGGTTCAGCAAATCAGTCCCCGCTTCGCTTAACGTGGTCCATTTGGCCGGGCCGGTGGCCAGCCATTTTAGGCTGCCGCCCTGGCTAAAGAGAATAAAGGCGGCGGCAATCAGCACCAGTGACAATATTATCGACCACCAGTCTTCCTGCCGCCACCATCGTGCCGATTCCCGTTCGTCGGGATATTTTATCGCCGTGCCGCTATTTCCGCTTGTGCTCATTATTTTTAACCCTTGTTGAGAGACTATTTAATAAATAATTCGCCGAGATACCCTGCCTGCTGTTTTGGAAAATAGCGGAATTACTTTGGGAGGGATATTATTAATAAGTTATGGACAATAACTAATTATTCTATATGTAAAGTTGTGTCAATTTTATTACCGCCGCCAGCACTGTCCGGCGCTCCATGTAATAACGCTCCTCGTCCCGGCGGGACGAGGAGGGCGTATTTGCGCGGAGCGGGGGCCGTCAGGGCGCGGGATTAATCGTCGAACGGCTCGCCCAGCGTCAGCATCAGCCGGTTGGCCCAGGCGAAAAAAGCGGCGGCTTGCACCAGATCCAGCAATTCCAAATCGCTAAGACCGAGTTCGCGCAGCCGGGCGATCTGCTGTCCGTTGGCCCCGGCGGGGGTAGTGGACAGCGCGGCGGCAAATTCTATTTCCGCCTGCCAACGCGGTGATTGCCCCTGGCCGAGGCTCTCGCCGGCGGGGGTATCAATCAGATGCTGGACGGCGTCGGTTTGTTTGGACAATTGGCTGGCCTTGCGGGCATGAACCGACGCGCAATAGATGCAGCCATTGATTTTGCTGGCCGCCGCCGCCGCCAGTTCCCGCTCTTTGCGCGCGAGCCCGCCGGACGTATAAAAAATGCCTTTATCCGCCAGCGTGCGCTGCTCCAGCACCGGCAGATTGCGGCCGAGCAGGCGGAAATAGTCGGAGTCCGCATGGCCGTTGCTTACCAGCACCGCCTGCTGCGCCGGGCTAAACTCCGCCAGCGGCTTGGGGTTTAGCCAGGGCTCCCAGCCCAGTTCCTGTTGGGTAAAGGCGCGCGGAGCGGAGCGTCCCGAGTGGGTGCGTCCGCCGGTGCGCCAGGCGCCGGCCACCGGCAATGGGGCCTGGGCGTGCTCCGCCGGCTGGTTGCCGATCAGCCGGTAGCCCAGCAGCAGCCGGCTTTGGAAACTGACAAAGGCCGCCAGTTGCGCAAGCGTGACGATAGCGTCGGGGGACCAGCCCACCCGGCGCAGTTCCGCCAGATGTTCGGGGGCGGCGCCGGCCGGACGGTGGGTAAGGCGATCGGCGTGAGCCAGGGCGGCCTGCAATTTGCCCGTGCCGGTGGGCGGGGCCAGTACGGCCTGCTGCGTCGCGTAATAATCGGCCAACCGGCTGTCGCCGTGCCCCACGGCCACCTGCCTTGCCACTTCAAGCCGCTCCGGCAGGGTAAAATCGATGCCGTCGCCGGCGGTGAACAGTGCCCGGTAACTGCCCTGGATATGCCGGGTCGCCGCGTCACGGGTGATGCGGGCCGCCGCCAGCGGCGAGTCCGGCGCGATATCCGCCAGTTGATCGAGCAGATCCGCGGTCGCTAAGGTGCTGGTCATATTCTCTCCTGTGAGACGGTGTCGTGGTGATCGGTCGGCGCATCGGCACGGCGGGCGGACGATTTTGTCCACCCCAGCGCCGGCGCCACGGTTTCGGCTATCAGCTCCAGGGAGCGCAGAATATAAGGATGGGGCGGGTCGATGGAATGTACCTGGAATGCCAAATCGGTCACCCGCGCCAGGGCGGTGTCCCGCTGTAGCGACGCCAGCGCCTGTCCGGGGGTGCCGAGATGGACATCAAAGGCGGCGATAAAATCATCGAGCCGGTCGCCGTCAAGGATTTGCCCGCCGGCGCGGGCGTGTTCCGCCTGGCGGCGCAGGCCCGGTTCCGCCAATTGCCGCGCCTGGTGGCCGTCATCGGCGACAAAGGCGGTGCGCGAACCGAGAATGCGCGGTTCCACTCCGTCGGGCAACGCATCCAGATAGGCATCGATAATCGGATTCTGGATGGCGTCCAGCGGCAAATCCAGCGCGTGGGCGGGGCGGGGCTGGGTGCGCGACAGCATCAGGCCGTCGCCGGCGGCGCCGGCGCGGGCGCCGCCGTCCACCGAAAAGGTCGCCTGCCATACCCGGCCGGCTAATTGCGGAGCGGACGGGTAGAGATGGTTATCGCCGGCGGTGCCGAGGTTTTCCCCGCGCCAGGCCGCCAGCAATATCGCCAGATTGGCGCCAAAAACGGCGCCGCGCTCGCCGCTTTCCAGTCCGAAGGGCGGAAAAGAGGACGGGGTGCCGCCGGAGCCCAGGCCGATTTCCAGCCGGCCGTCCGACAGCAGATCCAGCACCGCCGCGTCCTCCGCCACCCGCAGCGCCAGCTCCATCGGCAGGGTAATGACCCCGGTGCCCAGGCGAATATGCCGGGTCAACGCCGCCACCTGGGCTAAAAATATCAGCGGCGCGGGCAGGCCGCCCTCGTCTGCGTGAAAATGGTGCTGGGCGACCCAGGCGGTGTCGAAGCCGAGTTTTTCGGCATGGATAATCTGCGCCGTCGCCAGGCGATAACGCTCCTGCGCGCTGGTCTTGTCCAGCAGGCGGGTAAAAAAGCCTAATCGTTTATTGCTCATGACTCAGTCCTTAGTTGCGTCCGCCCGGCGGCGGGGAATGGACGATGGCCGGGGATGGCGTTGATTAACTCGCGGGTATAGGCATTGCCGGGCCGGCTGAATATCTGTTCTACCGCGCCGAAATCCACTTGCTGTCCTTTATAGAGCACCGAAACGCTGTGGGAAATGCGGCGCACGGTGGCTAAATCATGGGAGATAAATAAATAGGTCAGGCCCAACTGCTCTTGCAACTGTTGCAGCAGGGCGAGGATTTGCGCTTGTACCGTGACATCCAGCGCCGAGGTGGCTTCATCAAGGATCAGGATTTGCGGTTGCAGGATCAGCGCCCGGGCGATGGCCACCCGCTGGCGCTGTCCGCCGGACAACTCCCGCGGTTTACGCTCCAGCAGCCCCAGGGGCAGCGCCACGCGTTCGGCCATCTCTTCGACGCGGCGGCGGCGTTCGCTTTGGCTGACGGGCGCGAAATTGAGCAGCGGCTCTTCAATGACCTTGAACAGACGCTGCGCCGGGTCGAGGGAACCGAACGGATTTTGATAGACCAATTGGATTTTCTGGCGCAGCTGGCGCAGGGCTTCGCCTTTGAGCCGGGTAATATCCGTGCCGTCGATTAATACCCTGCCGGCGCCGGGACGCTGAAAACCCAGCAGGATACGCGCCAGCGTGGTTTTACCCGACCCGGATTCCCCCACCAGCGAATGGGTGGTGCCCCGTTCGACGCGAAACGACACGTCGTCCACTGCCCGCAACGCCGGCGCGGATTTATCCCCCAGGGCAAACGAGTGGCTGACGTGCTCCACCACGATGGCCGGCGAACCCGCCGGGTTTTTGCGCACGGCGCCCAGGGCAGGGCGCGGGGCCGGCTGGCGCAGCGCCGCCAGCGCCGGCGCATCGTTAAACAGCTGCCGGGTGTACTCGTGCCGCGGGGCGCGCAGCACGTCGGCGGTTATACCCTGCTCCTGCACCCGGCCGTGGCGGAATACCAGCAGGCGGTCGGCCCGTTCGGCCGCCACCGCCAAATCGTGGGTGACAAACAGCACGGCGGTGCCGAATTCATGGCGCAGTTCATCGATCAGGTCGAGAATATGTTTTTGTACCGTCGCGTCCAGGGCGCTGGTGGGCTCATCGGCGATAATCAGCGTCGGCTTAAGGGCGATGGCGATGGCGATCAGCACCCGCTGCTTCATGCCCCCCGACAGCTCATGGGGATATTGTCCCACGCGCAATTCCGGATGGGACAGCCCTACGCGGGCCAGTAATTCAATCACCATGGCATTACGCGCCCGGCGCGGCGCCGAGCGGTGGATCGCCAGGATTTCGGCCACCTGGCTGCCGATGGTCTTGACCGGATTGAGCGAACTGGTGGGGTCCTGGGGAATCAGGCTGATGCGCGCGCCGCGCACGCTGTCGAGACGGCGCTGCGACCAGCGGCTGATATCCACGCCGTTAAGGCGGATGCTGCCTTCCTCCAGGCGGCCGTTCTCGGCCAGCAGGCCGATAATCGCCTGGGCGGTGGTGGTTTTGCCCGAGCCGGATTCCCCCACCAGGGCGACCACTTCGCCGGGATGGATGCCGAATGAAACGTTATGCACCACCCGCTGGCTTTGGCCGTCGCTTTGATACGCGATGCACACATCCTCCAGCGCCAGTACCGGCATGCTATCGCCGGCCGGCGGGCGTATAAAAGGCGCGATAGCGGATAACCCGCCGGTAATGCTTTGAAACAGACTCATCGCTGGCTCCGGGCAAAGGATTGACTGATGCGGTTGGCGGACAGCACCACGATCACCACCACCACGCCGGGGAAGGTGGTCAGCCACCAGGCGGTGGAGATGTAATTGCGGCCTTCGGCAATCAGCAGCCCCCATTCCGGCGTGGGGGGCGGCGTGCCGTAACCGAGGAAACTCAGGGTCGAGATGGCCAGGATCGCGTTGCCGAACTGCAGGGCGGAAAACGCAATCACCGACGTAAGGGAGTTGGGCAAAATATGGCGCCGCAGCACGGCGAAAAAGGTGCCGCCGCTGCCGTAGGCCGCCTCGACATAGTCGCTGCGGCGTACCCGCACCACCTCCGAACGGGCCAGTCGGGCGAAGTTGGCCACCGACGTGATCCCCACGGCGATGGCCGCATGCACCGTGCCGAAGCCCAGCAGGATAATAATGCTCAGCGACAGCAGTAGGCCGGGGATCGACAGCAACACATCCACGATACGCATGATTATGCTATCCGTGGCGCCGTCGCTGGCCCCGGCCGCCAGTCCCAGCGCGGTGCCCAGCACCAGCCCCAGCGCCACCGCCACCAGCGCCCCCGATAGAGAATAAGCGGCGCCATAGACGATCCGGGCGTAGAGATCCCGGCCCAGTTGATCGGTGCCGAGCCAATGGCCGGCACCCGGCGCCAATCGCTGCGCGCCGGCAATGCCCTCGGTGCCGCTATAAGGGGTGAATAAACCGGGCGCCACCGCCCAGAGGATCACCACCGCCATTACCAGCCAGGCCAGCAGCAGGCCGGGCCGGAATACGGAAAAACGGCGCCGGCGCGTCGTCCCGGCATCGCGCACGGGCGGCGGCGTGAGGGGCGAGGCGGCGGGGGACGGTGGGGTATTTAGCGGCAAGCTGCTCATACGGCGGCTCCTGTGGTAATTCTAAGACGGGGATCGAGCAGCGGGTAGACCAAATCCACCAGTAAATTGATGGCCACGAAAGCGGCGCTGGAAATAATGACAATGGCCTGTAATACCGCCACATCCTGATTATTCACCGCCTGCTGGGTTAATTGCCCCAGTCCGCCCAGGCCAAACACCGTTTCGGTGATCAGGGCGCCCGCGATTAACTCGCCCAACAACAAACCGGCAATGGTCAGCGCCGGCAAAATGGCGTTGCGCCCCACGTGCCGCCACAGCACTCCGCCGCGGCTGGCCCCTTTGGCGCGGGCCACCGCCACGAAAGGCAAGGTTTGTACTTCATCGATACTGCGGATCAGGATCTGCGCCAGCGGGGCGGAGATGGGAATGGCCAGGGTGATAATCGGCAATATCAGCCCCTCCCACTCCCCGGGATTAATGACCGGAATTAACTTGAGCCGGAAGGAAAATACCTGAATCAGGGCGATGCCCAGCCAAAAGGTCGGGATGGAGATAAACAGCGACGGCAGGGCGTGCAGCAGCGTGCGCAACCAGCTGAACACCGTCAGGCTGGAGAGAAAGGCGATGCTCGCCGCCAGCAGGGAGGCCAGCAGAAAGCCCAATACCGCCAGGCGCAGGGTGGGGGGGAAATTGGCGGACAGTAGTTCGGTCACCGGCACTCCCGCCTGGACCGAATAGCCGAAGTCCCCGCGCAGGACGTTGCCGGCCGTATGCAGATATTGTTGCAGCAGCGGCACATCGGCGCCGTATATCGCCCGCATATCGGCGATTTGCGCCGGGCTCAGGCCCATATCCGGGTTCTGGAATTTAATCAGAATGGCGTCGCCCGGCAAGACCTGCAATAAAATAAAGGAGACGGTAAAGGCCGCCCACAGCACCAGCACGGCCTGGCCGATACGGCTGGATAAATAACGGTTCATTACAATCTCCTATGCTTTAGCGGTAGGGCGCGGCTTAATGTTTTGCCAACCAGGCGCCGTAAAACGCCGGCCGGCCCACGGCCTCGAAATTCACCCCATGCAGATAAGGCGCGCCGGCAAACACCTGCGGCTCTTCAAAGATTGGGATGACATAAGCCTGATCGATCAGGTAATTTTGCGCATCTCCCGCCAGCTGCAGCCGTTTTTGCGGGTCCACTTCCGCGGAGATGGCTACCAGCAGGGCATTAAGCTTGTCGTCGCTGAAGCTTTTCACCTTGCTGCTCAGGCCGCCTTTTTGCAGCAGCGCGTCGCGGTTGGTGGGGTAAAACTGGCTTTTAATCACGTCCGGGTCGGCGCGGCCCACTTCCACCACGTTGGCCGGGGTTTTCAGCGGGTCCAGGCTATCGGCGATTTTGCTGCCGGCATCCCCCGCCAGGATATTGAGCCGCGCGCCCACCTGGCTCCATTGCTGCGACACCAGTTGCAGCACCTCTTTGTTTTGCGGCTGCGGCGGCGATTCGTAAATCGTCAGGGACAGCGCCTGGCCGTCCTTCTCGCGCAGCCCGTTGGCGCCGGGCTTCCAGCCCGCGTCATCGAGCAATTTTTTCGCCTGCGCCGGGTCGAATTTCAGTTTATCCGCCAGATTGACGAATCCCGCCGCCGGGGCGGCAATCACCGAAGCGGCCTGCGGATAGCTGGGGGAAAACAGCGTATCGACAATCTGTTTGGTATCGGTGGCGTGCAGCAATGCCTGGCGTACCCGCACGTCTGACACCAGCGGGTTATCCGGCCGGAAGGAGATACCGTCATTCACGCCCCGCGTCGGCGCGGCATACAGGGTAAAGTGCTGTTCCGTGGCCTGCTTTTCGTCATAGGCCTGAACCTGGCGGATAAAGTCGGCCTGGCCCGCCAGCAGCGCGCCGATGCGCACGCTATCTTCCGGGGTCACGATAAATTTTATGCCGTCGAGATTGGCCCGGCCCTGCTGCGTCAGGTTCTTTGGCCCCCAGCGATAATCCGGGCGTACGCGCAAATCCACTTCGCGTCCCAGGGTTTCTTTATCCACGACAAAGGGGCCGGAGCCGATAATATGCCGGGCATCGCCCAGCGCATCGAAATTCTGTCCCAGGGTCGCCAGCGACACCAAGCCGGAACCAATGGTGGCGGTGCCCTGCAGGAAGCCCGGCGATGATTTTTTAAAGAAGAAGGTTACCGTCAGGGGATCGATGACCTGGCTATGGTCATAGTTATTAATCACTTCCGATACCGGTAAATGCAGGTCTTTATTGCCCAATCCATACGTATCGAAGTTTTTGGCTACCGCGTTGGCGTCCAGGGGCGTGCCGTCCGAGAAGGTGACGCCCGGCCGGATTTTAAACGTATATTGGGTTTTATCGGCATTGGCGGTCCAGGACTCGGCAATCCATGGCTCGATGGCCAATGTCTTGGGATTCTGATAGGTCAATTTATCGGTAATCTGATTCAGAATACCGCCGTTGGGATAAAAACCGCCGGCCGGCGGATAAAGATTGGTATGCGCCTGCTGCTCAAGATAAATCAGGGTGCCCCCCTGGACCGGGGTATCCCCGGCGGCCAACGCGCCGGCGGAGCCGGTAAGCAAAATTAACGATAATGCCAAGGCCAAATTATGGTTCACAGTATTCAGACGATATTTTTTTTGCATGGTAATCCCTATAAAATAAGCAGCTGGAAATCGTCAAAACCAATATCAGGCAATTAAACCGCAAGTTAAAACAACATATCTAAATATCCAATTCTGAAAACGGCATAAGTAAATAACCCAGCCGGTAAAGTCGATAAATAGTATGATTTATAGCCTACTTATCATGGGTAATTGTGTTATAAAGCAATGCCTGAGGGGTATATAAGAATTAACTATATCTAATATTTTATTGTTTCTTCTGCCGGCCGGCCGGTTATCCTACTATGCCGATGGCTATTAGCCGCACGAATAAATAACAAAAAATAATCAGAACAATTAATCAGCACATTAGCCTAGTCGGCGGCGGTTAAAAGGACCGAAGCGTTATGATCGTTCTTAAGAACGTTTCCAAAATATTCGAGGGCGACAAGACGCCGATCGTAGCCGTGGATAATGTCAGCCTGCGCGTCGCGCATGGCCAGATTTACGGCATTATCGGTTATAGCGGGGCGGGCAAAAGCACCCTGATTCGCCTGTTGAACGGGCTGGAAAAACCCACTTCCGGCTCGGTCATGGTCGCCGGGCAGGATATTGCCCAGGCCGGCGGCGAGCAGCTGCGCCAGGCCCGGCTGAAAATCAGCATGATTTTCCAGCATTTTAATCTGCTGTGGTCGCGCACGGTCAGTGAGAATATCGCCTTTTCCATGCAGATTGCCGGCGCTTCCAACGCGGCTATCGCCAAGCGGGTCGCGGAACTGGTGGCGCTGGTGGGGTTGCAGGGGCGGGAAAAAGCCTATCCTTCCCAGCTCAGCGGCGGACAAAAACAGCGGGTGGGCATTGCCCGGGCGCTGGCCAATAATCCGGCGGTGCTGCTGTGCGATGAAGCCACCTCGGCGCTGGACCCCCAGACCACCGATTCCATTCTGGATTTATTGCTGGATATCAACCGCCAGCTCAACCTTACCATTGTGCTAATCACCCACGAAATGCACGTGGTGCGCAAAATCTGCCAGCGGGTGGCGGTCATGGAAGAGGGCCGGGTCGTGGAAGAAGGCGAGGTGCTGGAGGTATTTACCCATCCGCAGCAGGTGATTACGCAACAGTTTGTCCGCCAGGTCAGCCAGTATCAGGATATTGAACAAACTTTTAATCCGCTGCTGGTCAAGGGCCTGCCCGGCATCATCCTTAAATTGACGTTTATCGGCCTTAGCACCCATCAGCCGGTGGTGGCCGAACTGACGCTGCGTTACCGCCTGCCGTTTAATATTCTGCACGGCAAAATGACCCAGACCGCCAACGGCATTTTCGGCGAGCTGTGGCTGCACGTGGAGGCAAGTCCGGATCAATTGACCGCTATCCTGGCGGATTTGCGTCAACACGCCATCGCCGCCGAGGTCGTTAATCATGATTGAGTCCCTATTCCCTCACCTGCAACCGGCCCAGCTGTGGGCGGCCACCGGTGAAACCCTTTATATGACCGCCCTATCCGGCGTGGCGACCTTTGTGCTGGGGATCGCGCTGGGACTGGCGCTGTTTCTTACCGCCCGCGGCGGCCTGTTCCAGCACCGCACGCTGTACGGGGTGATTTCGGTACTGGTGAATGTGTTCCGATCCATTCCTTTTATTATCCTGATCGTCTTGCTGATCCCGTTTACCAAAATTCTGATCGGCACCATTCTGGGCGCCAACGCGGCGTTGCCGGCGCTGATCGTCGGCGCGGCGCCGTTTTACGCGCGCCTGGTGGAGATTGGTTTACGCGAAGTGGATAAAGGGGTGATCGAAGCGTCCCGCGCCATGGGCGCGCGCGTCAGCACGCTGATCTTTCGCGTTTTACTGCCGGAGTCTTCGCCCGCCCTGGTGTCCGGCATTACCGTTACCCTGATTGCGCTGGTCAGCTACAGCGCCATGGCCGGCGTTATCGGCGCCGGCGGGTTGGGCAATTTGGCCTATCTGGAAGGATTCCAGCGTAACCACAACGACGTCACGCTGGTGGCGACCGTGATGATCCTGATCATCGTGTTCGTCATTCAGTTAGCGGGCGACGTCATTACCTCAATGCTTGATAAACGTTAAACAGACCGGGATAACCTTATGAAAAAAACCTTGACCTTGCTGGCCGTCGCCACCCTGACCGCACTGAGTTTGTCGGCGTCCGCCTGGGCGGATACCCTGACCGTCGGCGCGTCCAATGTGCCCCATGCGGAAATCCTTGAACAGGCCAAGCCGATTTTGGCCAAACAGGGTATCGACCTGGAAATCAAACCGTTCCAGGACTACATTCTGCCGAATACCGCCCTGGCCAGCCACGATATCGACGCCAATTATTTCCAACATATCCCGTATTTAAACAGCGTGCTCAAAGATCATGCGGGGGATAAAAGTTATGATTTCGTCAGCGCCGGGGCTATCCATATCGAGCCGATCGGTATCTATTCCAAAAGATTTAAAAGCCTGAAAGACCTGCCGCAAAATGGCAAAGTCATCATGCGCGATTCAGTGGCGGAAGAAGGACGGATTCTGTCGATTTTCGAACGCGAAGGCGTGATTAAGCTCAAGCCGGGTATCAGCAAGGTGGATGCGCGCATTACCGATATCACCGATAATCCGAAGCATTTGCAATTCCTGCCGAATATCGAAGGTTCATTGCTGCCGCAAATGTATAACAATGACGAAGGGGATGCGGTGGTGATTAATGCCAACTACGCCATTGATGCCGGCCTCGATCCGGTCAAGGGGCCCATTGCGGTGGAAAGCGGCGAAAATAATCCTTACGCCAATATCATTACCGTCCATCGCGGCGACGAAAATAAGCCCGATATCAAGGCCCTGGTGACGGTATTGCACTCCAAAGCCATTCAGGATTGGATTCGTACCAAATATCACGGCGCGGTCATACCGGTAAATAATTAATCCCTCCTCCGCCCCGGCGCCGGCGTAACGGCCCCGGGGCGGCGGCATATGCCGCTCAGCCTTGCCCATCGACAATCATCCCCCCCTTTCCTCCGCCGTTTTTTCTATCAGCTTCGCGATGCCCACTTTTTTGCACGCCGCGCCAATTCAAGCGTGCAGGTGGTCCCCTGGATATTTTCCTGCGGCAGATCGTCGGCGGCGAGTTCGGTGATTGACCAATCCGCGGCCATAAAAAAGCTCCCTGCAATGGAGCGCATCGCAGGGAGCCATAAGCGCGGGCAACAGCGCCGGGAGGCGCTGTCGTCGGCGGACTTTACCAGCCTTTGACCGCGTCGCCGTGGTAAATTTTATCCGCGGCGGCGGCAACTTCATCGGTTTGGTAAGCTTTCACCAGGTTTTTAACCTTCTCGCTGTCTTTATTATCTTCGCGCGCCACGATCAAATTGACGTACGGCGATTCTTTATCTTCCACAAACAGCCCGTCTTTGTTAGGGGTCAGTCCGATTTGCGAGGAATAATTGGTGTTGATGATGGCCACGTCCACTTTGCCATCGTCAAGGGTGCGGGGAAGCTGCGCCGCTTCGATTTCCACGATTTTCAGCTGTTTGGGGTTTTCAGTAATATCCAGGGATGTGGGCAGCAGGCCGGTACCCTCTTTAAGCTTGATTAAACCGTTTTTTTGCAGCAGCAATAACGAACGGCCAAGGTTGGTCGGATCGTTGGGGATGGCGATCTGGGCGCCGTCGGGCAACTGGTCGATGGACTTGATTTTGCGCGAATAGGCGGCGATCGGATAAACAAAGGTCTTGCCTACCGATGCCAGTTTGTATCCGCGCTCCTTGATTTGCTGATCCAGGTAAGGGCCATGCTGGAAGGAGTTGGCATCAAGATCCTTGTTATTGAGCGCTTCGTTGGGCAGGACATAATCGGTGAAGGTCACCACTTCCACATCCAAATTGTACTTATCCTTGGCGACTTTTTTTACCGCATCCCATAATGGCTGATCGATGCCCGCGCTAATGCCGACTTTAATATGGTTGGCATTGGGATCGGCTTTATCGCACGCGCTCAGCAATAGCGAAAATACCACCGCGCCGGCAAGGGTGATGGCCTTAAAAGTGTGTGTCATTATTTTTAGAACTCCAGAATGAATTGATTTTTTTTATCAGCAACGTCAAGCAACATCGCTGCGTATGAAAAGGTTACAGGAAATGACGGCGGTAATATATCGCTGAAAAGGCATTAATACATGACAAAAAGTTCTGAGGCGCGTCCGCCGGATCAGACCTGCATAACGGTGAGCAGGGTGGTGATGATGATGATACTCAGAAATACCGAGATGGAGCCGGTAAAACTGGACACGGAACCCAGGCTGCTGCCCCTGGCGGTAAATACCGGCGCCAGGGATGAAACCGGCGCGAACACCGCTACCGCCAGCACCTGGCGAATTTCCAGGGGCAGCGGGGTGCAAAAATAAAACAGCGCGGCGAAGACGGCGCCGGCGCCATAGCGCAGGGCCAGCACCTTATAGACGCTTTTCAACTGCGTCCGGTCGATATTAATCTCCAGCATCATGCCGATAATCAGCATGGCGATGAAAGGGTTGGCGTTGCCGATAATGGACGTAAGAATAGTGACCTGGCTGGGCAGATGGAACCCGCATAACGCCGCCACCAGCAGCAAAATATAGACATCGAATGGGATCGACGAAAACAGCCGCTTAAATGTATCTTTCAGGCCGGTACTGTTGCCTGTGGCGTTGGAGGCGGCGACATAGCTGCCCCCGGTACAGATAACCGAATTACCGGCATCAAACAGGCAGGTGGCGACAATACCCACCGGGCCAAGGAAGCTTTGCACATAGGGTAATGTAAAACAGCCGATGTTGTAGCCGGGTGAATTAATCATGAAAAACATCTTGGTATCATTATCGCCCTTGCGGGCGATCAGATACCCGGCGCCCAGCAGGATAATATTGCAGACAAACCCAATCAGCACCAGGATCAGCAGGGAATGATCGACATTGAAACTGGCAAAGCCGGTGATCACCGCCGCGGGCAAGGTCAGGTTCATCATGATCTTGGATAAAGCGATGCTATCGGAACGCTGCAAGACGCCATATTTCTTTAACAGATAACCGATTACGATGATGAAAAAGAAAGAAAAGGCCTTGATGAGCACTTCTAGCATTTTACGGTCCCGGGGAATGGCTGCGTAGCGCGGTCCTGCCTCGCCTGCCGGCCTAAAATCGCCGCAATGGATGTCTTTGCGTGCGGTTTTCAGCGGCAACGAAGGCAAAACATAATGTATTTATCATACATTACCACATGTATCCGTCCCACCATTTTGTGGCGGATACGACGGGATAAGCTGCCGGCCGCGGGCCGTTCAGGATTTTGCGGGGGAGGCCGGGGGGCGGGACGCATCATAGATATCGCCGGCTTCCAGGATTGGCTTGGCAAACCCGCGCCTGGCCAGATTAAGCATCGCCAGCCCTATCCCCTCGGTGGTGAGGATGGCGCGGGGAGCCAGGGGACGCAACAGCGCCAGCAGCGGCCCCAGCACCACGTAAATCCGGCGATACAATGCGGTTTTGGAGCGGGCGCCGTGGGTGGCCTGGATCAGCCCGGGGCGTATGATATACACCGCTTTGAGCGGCAGGCGCCGCAAGGCGTTTTCGGTGCCGCCCCTGACCCGTTCCCACATGGTGCGGCTACGCTGCGCGCTGTCGGCCCCGGCCCCCGACAAATAGACGAATGTGGCCTGCGGGCTGGCCTGGGCCAGCGCCACGGCGGCGGCCATGGTCATATCATGGGTGATGGTTTTATAACGCTGTTCGCTCATGCCCAGCGAACTGACGCCGAGACAGAAAAAGGCGGCATCAACGCCGCCAAGCGCATCGGCCAGGGCGTCATCATTGTCGTCGTTGTCATAGCGCAATAAGTCGCCATGAACAATCGAATGCAGCTTGGGATGCGTCACCACCGGCGCGGCGCGTCCCACCGCAATCACCGACGTAACGTCCGCGGCCAGCAGGCACTCCCGCAGCACGCCCTGGCCGACCATGCCGGTGGCGCCCCAGATCATCACTTTCATACGCAGTTCTCCATTGGTCGGCCCGGCCCGGCCTGGTTTAATAATTGAGTAATCACTCAATTATAGGCCGCTGCTTGTGGATTACAAGTCAGCGGATTACACGTTATGGTTTACTGTCCGCGTCATTGATCTTCTACGCCCTGAATGATGAAAGTGCGGTATTTCGCGCCGCGAAAGCGATGCACCACGGCCGCCTGATATTCCGGGCTGTCGTACCAGGCTTCCGCCAGTGCGAAGGTGGGAAACTCAAGAATAACCGCGCCCTCTACCGGGTCGCCGTCGGTATTGCGCAGATGTCCGTATAGCGCCAGCGGCTTGGGGTGGTGGATAGCGGTGCTTTTGTCCGCCTTTTCGCTATAAATCTTTAGTTGTTCGGGGTCGATGGTGGTTTCGCGTATGGCGACAAAATAAGCGGGCATAATGTTATCTCCAGTTATTGCTCACGGCTGAACGGCTGTTGTCATGTACCGCCGTATAGTATATATAATATATAAGTAATTAACCTCGCGAAAAATCGGCCGCCCCGGTGGTCGACACACACGCCGATCGCGCGCTACGCGCATGGATAGGCCAGCGTTTTCCTCAATCGCCTGAAACAACGTCAGGCACCGTCACAGGTTGACGCGCCCCTGAGCGCCAGTCCTGGGAATTGACAGGAACGCTGCATGCACAAATCTCTTTTCATTATTTTTACCACCATCGTCCTTGATGCCGTGGGCATCGGTATTATTTTCCCGATTCTGCCCTCGTTGCTCAAAGACGTTACCCATACCGACAATGTGGCGCTCTACATCGGCATAATGACCGCCCTTTATGCCGCGATGCAGTTTATTTTCGCGCCGGTGCTCGGCGCCCTGAGCGACCGGCTGGGCCGCAGGCCCGTGCTGTTGCTTTCTCTCGCGGGCGCCGCCCTTAACTACCTGCTCCTCGCATTTTCACCCACGTTGTCATGGTTATTGCTTGGCCGTGCGATCGCCGGTATGACCAGCGCCAATATCTCGGTGGCGATGGCCTACATCACCGATATCTCCGCCGAGGATCAGCGTGCGCGACGTTTTGGCCTGTTTAACGCCATGTTCGGTATAGGTTTTATCATCGGGCCGGTACTGGGCGGCATGCTTGGCGATTACTGGTTGCGGCTGCCTTTCATTGCGGCATCGGTGCTCAACGGCTGCAATTTCCTGCTGGCGCTGCTCGTTCTGCCGGAGTCGCGCACGCCGGGCCGCGAGAAAATCAATTTGTCCGCATTCAACCCACTCCGGCCGCTGCGCTGGGCCTTTGCCGTACACGGACTGCTGCCGGTGGTGTTTATCTTTTTTATCCTCAGCGCCGCCGGCGAGGCCTACGGCATCTGCTGGGCGTTATGGGGGCAGGATGCGTTCCAGTGGAATGGATTCCGGGTAGGACTGTCGCTGGGGACGTTTGGCGTCTGCCAGACGCTGGTGCAGATTTTCCTGCCAGGGCCAGCGGCCAGATTTTTTGGCGAACGGGGCGCTGTTTTCGCTGGCATCATCTGCGCCTGCATCGCCCTCGTCGCAATGGCCTTCGCCAGCGAGGGCTGGATGGTATTTGTTATCATGCCGGTCTTCGCTCTGGGCAGTATCGGGACGCCGGCGCTTCAGGCGCTGGCTACCCGTCAGGTTGATTCCGACCGTCAGGGGCAGTTCCAGGGGGTTTTGACATCGGCAGTGAGTCTGGCATCGATCGTCGCCCCGCTTTTTTTCTCGACCTTCTATTTCGCCGTCCAGAAAGACTGGCCCGGCGCCGTCTGGCTCTCGGTGGCCGTCTTTTATTTAATTGCGGTACCGCTGGTTGTCCAGGGTACCCGTACCGCCCCCTCGGCCCACTATAAAGGGGGCTGTTCATGAGCACTAAGTTGCATCATTCCCGCATACGCCGCCTGGCGCGCAAGCGACAGCCCAGGTTTGCATCGATTATTCAACGGAGGCATAAATAATGAAGGCAATACGGTTCAGTGACTACGGCGGCCCCGGGGTTATGCACATCGTCGATGTCGAGGCGCCCCGTCCTGGTCCCGGTGAAGTGCGGATCGCGGTCCGGGCATCAGGCGTTAATCCATCTGACTGGAAACGCCGGGCCGGATTATACTGTGATTTCGATCAAGTCATATTTCCCGCCGGTATAGGTGTAGAGGCCTCGGGCATCGTGGATGAGATTGGACCCGACGTTTTTGACGTATCCATCGGCGACGCGGTTTTCGGTATGGGCAGAAACACGCTGGCCCAGTATGCAATTCTCACGCACTGGACAAAAAAACCGCAAGAGCTGTCGTTTGAGGCGGCGGGCAGTATTTCAGTGGTCGTTGAAACAGCATTGCGCAGCCTTGGCGACCTGGCGATGAAGCCCGGGGAAACACTGCTGGTGAGCGGGGCCGCCGGAGGAATCGGGTCAGCGGTTATCCAGATTGCGCATAACCGCGGAATTACCGTAATCGGTACCGCCAGCTTAAAAAACCATGGCTATCTGCAAGAGCTGGGCGCTGTTCCCGTGACTTATGGCCCGGGTCTGAAAGATCGCGTCAGGAAACTGGCGCCGGGAGGCGTGGACGCAGCGCTGGATATTGCCGGATCGGGGATCATTGCGGAGTTAATCGCCATCGTTGGCATCCCTTCGCGCGTTGTTTCCGTCGCCGATTTTTCGGCTGCGCAATATGGGGCCAAATTTTCCAAAGGTCCGCCTGAAAATCCAGACCAGGTGCTTATGGAGGTAAAACGGCTTTGCTGCGAAGAACATTTCCGCTTGCATATCGAACACACTTTCCCGCTGGAGAAAACGGCGGCGGCGCATGAAATCAGCGCAAGAGGGCATGTCAGGGGAAAACTTGTTATTTTAACCAGCTGAACTTTAAATTTTAACGCGAAATCTTAACGCGAAATCTTAACGCGGGTTTCCGATCCGCCGGGCGTCAAACTCTTTTGCTGCGGCTGCGCGGATAGGGCGCCGCCGCAGTGGTTTTGTATCAGCGCCGGTATCCGCCGCGGCCGTTAACGCCAGCCGCCGGAAGCGGAAAGACGTTCGCCGGTCAGCCAGGCGGAATCGTCGGAGGCGAGGAACAACGCTATCCGGGCAATATCCGCCGGCTGGCCGATGCGCCCAAGCGGCGTCGTCGCCACTACCTGCTGTTCAAATTCGCTGCCCAGCACGCCCAGCGTCTCAGCGCCTTCGGTCGCCACCATGCCCGGGGCGATGGCATTTACCCGAATCCCGCGCGCGCCCAGTTCCCGCGACAGACCTACCGTCAGCGTATCGATGGCCCCTTTGGTCGCCGCGTAAATGGCGGTTCCGGCGGTGGGATTGGTACTGACCATCGAACCGATATTAATCACGCTGCCGCCCTGCGGGCCGAAATAGTTCAACGCTTCCCGGGTTGCCAACAGGGTACCGAGCACGTTGGTATTAAATTGCCGGTGGAACTCCTCTTCGGTCACCGACTCCAGCGGATCGAATTTGAATATCCCGGCGTTATTGACCAGCACATCCAGCGTGCCAAAGGCGTCCTTGGCGGCGGCGAAAAGACGCTGTACATCGGCCGACTTGGCCACATCGCCCTGGACGGCGATGGCGCGGCCGCCGTTGTCGACGATGTGCGCCACCACTTGGTCCGCGCCTGAGCGGCTGGATGCATAGTTAACCACCACCGCCGCGCCGGCGGCGCCGAAACTTTTGGCTATGCCGGCGCCGATACCCTTGGACGCGCCGGTGACGATAGCTACTTTCCCCTGCAATTGACTCATATCTGGACTCCCGGTTAGATGAATAAGTGCGTTAGTTCGGAATTTATGAACTAGGTTAGTTCGTAAAATATGAACTATTGGACTCTTTGTCAACCAACGGTTATAATTATTTTCATGAGACCGATAATCCACCCCGCAGCCAGCGACATCACCGTCGAGGGTATATTGCATGCCCTGTCCGATCCTTTACGGGTGCATATCTTTTCGCAAATCGCCAGCGCCCAGTGTCCGCAGACCTGTTCGGCATTCCTCGCCTTCAGCAACCGCAGCATACCCAAATCAACCTTGTCCCAGCATTTTAAAGTGCTCCGGGAAGCGGGGCTGATCCGCAGCGAGCGCAAAGGGGTGGAAATGCATAACACGCCGCGCCACGAAGACGTGCACGAGCGGTTCGGCGCGCTAATCGCCTCCATTATCAACGCCTATGCCGCCCAATGCGCGCGCGCGCATACCCCGCCGGATCAGCAATAGCCCGCCGTTACAAATGAAACGCGTTTTCCGCCCCGGCAACCCCTATAATCGGCGCATCGATTTTGACGCTAATCCTGGGGATAATGGTATGAGTGGGAAACAACATAACGCAACGCCGGCAGCCGGTAAGCTTGCCGCTCCGGCGGTGGAGAAGGTGGACCATCTGCGTTTTCACCGGCGCCACGCCCATCTGGCCGCGCCATTCGGCAACGGCTGGTTTGCGCGTAAAGCGGAGGGTTTTGCCCGGTTTTTCGGCACCCCCGTGTTTCTGGGCGCCCAGACGCTGATCGTGGTCGGCTGGGTGTGCATCAATACCTTCGGATTCGTTCGTTTTGATATCTACCCGTTTATCCTGCTTAATCTGGCCTTCAGCCTCCAGTCGGCCTACGCCGCGCCCCTGATCCTGCTGGCCCAGACGCGCCAGGCGGAGCGGGACAAAGCCCATGCGGACGCGGACGCCCAGCACCGCGAGGCGCTGGCCGTGGCCAATACGCAACGCCAGGACATGGCCGCGTTAACCTCGGCGCAAATCATGGAATTACTCAAGCAAAATACCGAACTGACCACGCTGACTAAAAACCTGAGCGAGCGTATCGAGGTGCTGGCGGCGGAACTACATAAAAAATTATTGCAGGACGCGCCGGCAATCGACCGCCGTTAACGGCCCGGGCGCCGCAACGGCGATATTCTCAGCCCATGCCGTTTAGCGGCGCTTCCCCCGCCAGGGTGCTCAGCAGGCCGTCGCGCAGCAGCGCCGCCATGCGCAAACGGGTGGCCAGCGTCGCGCTGCCCAGATGGGGCAGGCCAAAGACATTATCCAGGGTCAGGTAATCCGGATGGATATCCGGTTCGCCGGCGAACACATCCAAGCCGGCCGCCGCCACCTGGCCGCCGCGCAGCGCGGCAACCAGCGCGTCGTCATTGATAATGTCGCCGCGGGAAATATTAACCACCACCGCGCCCTCGGGCAGTTGCGCCAGCTGGGCGTCGCCGACCGCGCCGCGGGTTTCCGGGGTGGGCGGGCAGGCGATGCAGAAATAGTCGCTGTGCGCCATCAGTTCGGCGAGCGTGGCGTGATAGCGGGCGCCATTTTCTATATCCATGGGCAAACGGTGGCGGTTGTGGTAATGCACGTCCATATCAAATCCGCGCGCGCGCCGGGCGATGGCCTGGCCGATGCGGCCCATGCCGAAGATGCCCAGGCGCTGGCCCCAGAGATCCTTGCCCAATAGCTGATCGGGCGCCCAGCCCGGCCATTGGCCGCTTTTTAACAAACCCAGGCCTTCCACCGCCCGCCGGCCCGCGCCCAGCATCAGCAATATCGCGGTATCCGCGCAGGATTCGCTTAATACATCCGGGGTGTAGAGCACCATCAGTCCGCGCTCCTTGGCGGCGTCCAGATCGATATGGCTGGTGCCCACGGAGTAGGTGCAGATGGCCCGCAGGGAAGAGGGGAGCCGTTCGATGGCGCGCCGGTCAAGGGGCATGGAAAGCGGGATGAGCAGCGCGGCCACGTCGGTCATCGCGGCCAGGCCTGCCAGGATAACCTCCTGCGGGGCGGCCGGCGCAAAACGCAGGGAAAAATGCGCGCTTAACAGTTCATGGGCCTGGTCAAATAGCGGGCAGGCCATAAACAATACCGGTTTGCCGGCTGCCGCGGTTTCAGGCACAGGTGTTGCGGATTGGGTGATTTCACCGACCGTTGCTTCAGACATTGCCACCTCGTTACGTCTGGTTGCCCGGCAAGCCCGGGCGCATACCTCATCTGCCCGGTTTGCCGGATTCGCCGACCGTACCGTCCACGCCTGCGCCGGGACAATCATGTCAGTATAAACCACGTTCCCTGCATTGCGGAAGCCAAGGGCGCGATCAAGGCAGGCCGATCACCCGCAGACTGCGCACGCCCTGGGCGCCGCGGATCAATACCCCTTCGATATCCGCGGTGGCCGACGGGCCGGACATCAGCACCGAGTAGCGCGCGGTGAGGAACTCCGCGCGGCGGTAGGCCACATGCAAATTGGGCAGGATATCGGCGACGGACAGCAATACCACCAGATGCTGCGCCAGATAACCCAGCGAGTTTATCCGGCACTCCCGTTCGCTCAGCCACACCGAACCGGTTTCCGCCACGGCGAAACCCGCCTGCACGATACCGACCTCCACCCCGGCCAGCGAGCCGGGAGGGGTGGCCTCGGTCAAGGGGAAGTCGCCGGCGATATCCTCCACCGCCGAACAAAATACGCCGCCGTCGGGGAACAGGCTGCGGATATACGCCGTAAGCGCCGGGCCGTCGGGGCGCCGGTCGACAAAGGTCGCGTCCCAAATACCGCCCATAATCGCCAGCGATACGCCGAAGGCGGCGGGCGTAGCCGGGTAATCCGTTTCGAAAGTGGGCACGTCCGGCAGCGCCCGCGGCGCCGGCGCGTGGCTGCGAATACGTTTTAAGATGGCGTCGCGATCGCTCATGGCTGCTCCTCCCGATCCTCTGGTCCGCCCTGGCCGGCGGACTCGCCGTCCCGCGCCCGCTGGCGCTCTTCATACCAGCGGTGGAAACTCTGGCGCGGAGAGGCCGGGATCTCGCGGGATTCGCCCCAGGCATTCAGCGGGTTATACAATAGGATGCGCGGCAGTTTGGGCACCACCGCGTTGGCGGTATCCACCACCGCCCGATACAGCTTCGGATTGGCCAGGATCTTGCCGGCCGCCTTCATGGCGCTTTTCTTGGCGAACGGCAGTTCGTTATTGCGCGCCACGATTTCGCGCCATTTGAAAATCTGCTCGTGGATATTGATGCGCACCGGGCAGACGTTGGTGCAGCTGCCGTTAAGCGTCGAGGCGAACGGCAGCGTGCTGTATTTTTTCAAATCCATGGTGGGATTGATAATGGCGCCGATGGGGCCGGAATAAACGGCGCCGTAGCTGATGCCGCCGCTGCGCCGGTAAACCGGGCAGGTGTTCATGCAGGCGCTGCAGCGGATGCATTTGAGCGAATACCAGAAATCCTCCATGGCCAGGCGGTCGCTGCGCCCGTTATCCACCAGAATATAATGCATCTCCCCGCCCCGCCGCGGGGCGCGGAAATGGGAGGTATACTGGGTAATCGGCGATCCCAGGGCGCTGCGCGACAGCAGCCGGATAAACACCCCCAGATCCTCCATGCGCGGGATCAGCTTTTCTATGCCGATGGAGACGATATGCAGATTCGGCACATTGGCGCTGAGATCCGCATTGCCTTCATTGGTGCAGACGGTCACGGTGCCGGTCTCGGCGACGGCGAAGTTGCAGCCTGTCATGCCCGCCTCGGCGCGCAATATCACCGGGCGGGTCTTGTCGCGCTGCTGCGCGGCCAGGTAATGCGGGTCGGCATTATCGGGGTCGGTGCCCAGCGTGCGGGCGAACACCCGCGCCACGTCGATGGAGAGCTTGTGCACCGCCGGCACCACGATATGGCTTGGCATTTCATCATCGAGCTGCTGGATGCGCTCGCCCAGATCGGTTTCCATGACCTCGATGCCGCGCGCTTCGAGATAAGGCCGCATATCGCATTCCTCGGTGAGCATCGATTTGCTTTTGACCAGGGTCTTGACCTGCCCGGCGGCGAGGATCTCGTGCACGATACGGTTATGGGCCGCGGCGTCGCCGGCCCAGTGTACCTGCACGCCGTTGGCCTGGGCCTGGCGCTCGAACATCTGCAAATAGCTATCGAGGTGGGTCAGGGTATGCTCTTTAATCTCCGAAGCCAGGGTGCGCAACTGCTGCCACTCGGGATGGGCCTTCATCTGCGCGTCGCGGCCCGTGCGCAGGCTCCAGAGCCGCTGATCGAGGAAGATTTGGTGCTTTTCGCTGGCCAGAAACGCCCGCGAGCCTTTGACATGATCGATTGCTTTCATAACGCTCCCTTGTGCGGGTGTCAGGCGGCGTCGCCATTAAGGACCTGCGCGATATGGATGAATTTCAGATCCAGCCCCATGCGCTGCGCGCAACCCTTCTGGTGCATCAGGCAGGACATATCGGCCGAGACGATATAATCGGCGCCGGCCTGCCGGTGATCGTTGACTTTGTCATACCCCATCTTGGCCGATACCGGCGCTTCAGTCACGCTGAAGGTGCCGCCGAAACCGCAGCATTCGTCGGGACGCCGCGGCAGGGCGAATTCAATCCCCTTCACTTTGCCAAGCAGCGCCATCGGCTTGGAGAACGGCGCTTCGTCAATCTCGGAAGCGCTGGCGTGACGGAGATCGCGCAGGGCGGTACAGCTGTTGTGCAGCCCGACCTTATGGGGGAATTCGGCCCAGGGGAAGGCCTCTACCCGCAGGATATCGTGCAGGAATTCCACCAGCTCATAAGTGCTGCGGCGTACATGGGCCACTTCGTCGGTCTGGTCGATGGCGTCCAGGTTCTCGCGTACGTGATGCACGCAGCTGCCCGAGGGGGCGACGATATGATCGTAGCGGCTGAAGTTACGCACGAACAGCGCCTCGGCGCCGGCGGCATCGCGCTTGCAGCCGCTATTGGACATCGGCTGGCCGCAGCAGGTCTGTTGCAAAGGATAATCCACCGCGCAGCCCAGGCGCTCAAGCAGCTCAAGGGTGGCGATACCCACTTCCGGGAAATAAGCGTCGATAAAACAGGGAATAAACAGCGCAATTTTCATAACGTAATCCGGTGTTCCCGCGGTCTGCCGACCGCCTTCTCCTATCCATGAACCATCCATGAACCGTTGACCGGCCTTCGCCCGGCCGGTCATTATGGTCGTCCCGCCGTCATTCGTTCCGTGATTCAAGACTGGTATTGCAGATAAACCACATGGGTTTGCAGATACTCTTCCAACCCGTGGCGGCCGTCGGCGCCGCCAATACCCGACTTGCGCCAGCCGGCGTGGAAACCCTGCATCGCCTCGAAATTTTCCCGGTTGATATAGGTTTCGCCGAATTTCAATTTTTTAATCGCCGTCATGGCGGTATTCAAATTGCTGGTATACAGCGAGGACGTCAGGCCGTATTCACAATCGTTGGCCATGGCGACGGCTTCATCCAGGGTGCTGAAGGTGGTGACCGGCAGCACCGGGCCAAAGGTTTCTTCGTGCATAATATCCATGTCGTGGCGCACGTCCACCAGCAGCGTCGGCTGGAAAAAATATCCTTTGCCCCCGGCGCGCTGGCCGCCCACGACGATTTTCGCGCCCTGCGCCACCGCCTTTTCCACTTTTTCCCGTACGCTTTGCAGCGACGCCGCATCGATCAGCGGGCCCATATCCAGCGCGGCTTCCTTGGCCGGATCGCCGAAGGTGACCGCGTTGAACGCGGTGGTCAGGCGCGCGATAAATTGATCTTTAATCCCTTCCTGCACATACACCCGTTCGGCGCAGTTGCAGACCTGGCCGGTATTGATGATGCGGGACGCGACGATGGCTTTTACCGCCAGCTCCAGGTCGGCATCATCCATCACGATGGCCGGCGCTTTGCCCCCCAGTTCCAGGGATACCTTGGTAATGTTTTTCGCCGCCGCCGCCATGGTTTGTTCCCCCGCCGCGACGCTGCCGGTCAGGCTGACCATACCCACCTTGGGGTTGGCCGCCAATTCCTGGCCAACCACCGACCCGCGCCCGGTAACCAGGTTGAATACCCCGCGCGGCAGGCCGACCTGATGGACGATTTCGGCGAAGGCGATGGCATTATTGGGCGTGAGCTGGCTGGGTTTCAGCACGATGGTATTGCCGGTAATCAGGGCGGGAGCCGCCTTGCGCGCCACCAGGAAAAACGGAAAGTTCCAGGGCAGAATGCCGGTGGTGACCCCAATGGCTTTTTTAAACACAAAAATGTTCTCGTTGCGCCGGTCGCTCGGCACGATTTCGCCCTCGTAGCGGCGCGCCCATTCGGCCATATAATCGAGGTAATCGGCGGTGAACAGCACTTCGGTATTGGCCAGTCCCTGGGTTTTGCCTCCTTCGGCCACGATGATATCGGTCAGCTCCTGCGCACGCTCGCGGATACCGGCGGCGATTTTATGCAGCCACGCGCCCCGTTCCTGCGCGGGGAGATCCTCCCACGAGTCTTGGGCCCGGGCGGCCGCATCGATGGCGAGCCGCACATCCTCCACGCCGGCATCGGGTATTTGGGAAATAATATCCTCCGTGGCGGGGTTCAGCACATCAATCCATTTATCGCCCCGGTTGGCGATAAACTCGCCATCGATATACATTTGTTGCTTTTTAATTGTCATTGCTGCAACTCCATTAAGAAATTGTAGGGTAATTGTTGCGCATTCCTTAAAGGTTTTACTCTGCCACTATCAATAAATCAATGGGCGCAATAGGGCGATTCATTAGCCGGAAATAGCCGGGCGCCGGGCGCTGAATCCGGACAGCGGATAAATATGGAAAAGAAGATTAAAATTTAAATTTTATTAAACAATGAGTTGAACTGGGTTGGAGATGATGTTCCGCCGAATTTATATCGGATTGCGGGCGTTATTTTACGGCAAACGGATAAGTTTTACCTACGATTGCGGACATCACCTTAACGCGAGTGCCAGCGGCGAAAATAATGTGGCAGGCAGACAAAGATTGGCGTGATTAATATCACATAAATCTCGCTTTCGCGCCGGGTCTGGTATATATAAAAATATTGAGTATCTTCACATAAATAATATTTAGCTTTAGAGTTACACTGCTTTTTATTGACAAGCTGACTCAGTATGCTACTTAACCTCCGCAGCGGTGCTTTGACAGAACCTACGCTACGACGTTTTACAGTGCCCCAGGCTATGTCTAAGATGGTCGATTGATGCGATCGCCGATGTAGCCGATAACCACGTTATGAGCATGCCGCTATGAGTGATAAGTAAAGTGCCGCAAAAAAAACCTTTTCTACGCATGGATTTAAGGCGCCTGATCCTGATTCTTGCGGTGATGAGCGCCTTGATCACTCTGGCCAATGGTTTTTTTGCCACCTATCGGGTACAGAGGCAGTTGCTGATCGACAGTACGCTGGCGGCCAATCACCTGTATGCGGCCAAGCTGGCGTCCTCAACCGCTATTTTTTTTGATAGCACCCAGCGCCAGCTGGCCTACAGCGCATCGTTATTGGCCGGTAATTTCGCTAATGCTGAAATTCTGCAAGCCGAGACCCGGCGCCTGTTATCACAGACCAATACCTTTAATTCCGTCGCCATCGTCGATACCCATGGCGTGGTGCTGGCCACGTCGCCGGAAACCATACATTTAACCGGGCATAAGCTGACCACGCCGGGGGCAATGGATGCGCTGCGCGCCAAGCTGCCCCGCATCAGCGACCCCTATGTTTCCGCCGCGGGTAACCGCGTGATCTTTATTTCCTCGCCGATTAACGACGGCGACGGCAATTATCTCGGTTATGTGGGCGGGGCGATTTATTTAAAGCAAAAAAGCATTCTGAACCAACTGCTTGAACAAAATTACCGCGATAAAGGTCTCTTCACGTACGTGGTGGATCGCGAGGGGCAGATTTTATATCATCAGGACCCGACGCAAATTGGCCAGATCCTGAACCCGGGGCCGGTAAGCGAGGCCATCCGGCGGCAGAATGAAGGCAGCCTGCAGGAAATCAGCCGGGCGGGGGTGAATAGCCTGGTGGGATATGCCACCGTACCCAACCCCAAGTGGTCGATTGTTACCGTGCGCACCACCGACAATACCCTGGTCTCCCTGAAAAGCCAGATGCTTGACGTTCTGAACCGCACCACGCCGCTTACCCTGTTGACGCTGATGGCGGTCTGGCTGTTTGCCCGGCTGATTTCCCAACCCCTGCGACAACTTGCCCGCAGCGCCAACGTTATGGACCGGGTGGGGATATCCGATGATATCGAGCGCATCCCCTCATGGTATTTTGAAGTGGCGCAGCTAAAACGGGCCATGCTGTTGGGCATCAGCCTGCTGCAAAATAAAATCGGCAAGCTCAAGACCGAGGTACAAACCGATCCGCTGACCGGCCTGTTCAACCGGCGCGGTTTATCTTTTGCGCTGGAGTATTTCCGGGCCAGTAAGCAGCCCCTGGCGGTTATCGCCCTGGATATCGATCATTTCAAACGCGTTAACGATACCCATGGCCACGACGTGGGCGACGCGGTGATCAAATTGCTGGCGCAACTGCTGCGCGCCTGCTCGCGGTCCAGCGATACGTTATGCCGCAACGGCGGCGAAGAGTTCCTGATATTGTTGCCCGACGCCGATCGCTCGACGGCGGTGGATATCGCCGAGCGCCTGCGTACCAGCGTGGAGACGGCGAATTTTCCCGAGATCGGCCATATTACCGTCTCCCTGGGCGTGGCGTTCTGGACGCCGGAGATGGGGGGCATCGCCCTGGCGCTCAAACAGGCGGACGAGGCCCTTTACCAGGCGAAAAAACAGGGCCGCAACCAGTTGGTCGTGGCCTGATAGTTACCGGAATGGTGCCGGTATAGTACCGGCGGCGCCGGGCCGGGCCCCGCAACCGCCCCGCCGGCAAGCGTCTAGAGCGATTTAAGCGCCGCGAGCGCGTCGCTGGTTCTGGACGGGATAAACTCGGTTACGGTGTAATTGGCTACCGCGTTAAAGGGGTCTTGCGCCAGGATTTTATCAAGCTCGGCCCGCGCCAGGGTGCGGGTAAAAATAATCCCGCCGATCCTGGGCACTTTCCTGCCGGAGGCCAGAAAATCACCCGTGGCGTAATACCGTTGCAACCAGGCAATATGCTCTTCTTGCAACTCCTCGACTTTCTCTATCGGTTCTTCATAAGTCAAATCAACGATGAACATCCGTAACTCCTGTAAGTTTATTGGTTTAGTAAGGATAACCCTTCTTGACCCGCTGTGAAGGGCGGCGGCGGTATTAATTCATTCCTGGCGCCTATCCCTCTGTCTTTTCTGCGTTTCCCACCGAATTTTGGTAAGATGGGACCGGCGGCATCCGTTATGCGCAGAACCTTACCCCTTTTATCGCCAGCATGCTGGCGCTCCAGGTGAAATTAATGAATAGCCTTCATTGGTTGACTAAAACACGGGCCATCTTTTTATTTACCCTGATGCTGCTGACCGCCTTTCTGATCATTAGCTGGAGCAGCTACGAGGTCGCCCGCCAATCACTCAATGACGAAATCGAAGAAAACACGCTGCCTCTTACCAGCGATAACGTTTATTCTGAAATTCAGCAGGACCTGCTAAAACCCATATTTATCTCGGCGCTGATGGCCCATGACACGTTTGTCCGTGATTGGGTGCTGGTGGATCGGGAGCAAGATCCGGCGGCGATGATTCGCTACCTGAACGAAATCGATCGGCGGTTTGATACCATTTTTTCGTTTTTCATCTCCGATAAAACCCGGCGCTATTACGATCCCAAACGCATTCTGGAGACGATTTCCGAGCAGGAAGCCGAAGATCGCTGGTACTTTCAAATAAAAGCGATGCCGGACGACAAACTCTATGTGATTGATGCCCGCACCGATCCCGAGGATCGCACTCACCTGGATATTTTCGTTAATCATAAGGTAAAGGATTATCAAGGGAATTTCATCGGCATTACCGGTATCGGCATTTCCATCGAAAAAGTGAAAAATCTGATAGAAAAATATGAGCGCCGCTATAACCGCACCATTTATTTTATCGATAAGACCGGGGCGGTGGTGCTGCACGGCAACGCTTTCAAACGCCCGCTGAATATCCGGCAACAGCCGGGACTCGGCCCGTTGACCACGTCGATTCTCACGGTGCCCGGCGGCGGCTACCAATATCAATACCAGGGCAAACGGGTATTGCTGAATACGCGGCTGATCCCGGAGCTTGATTGGTATTTGATGGTGGAGCAAAGCAGCCATCCCATGGAACGGGTGCTGTATATCACGTTATTAAAAAATTTAGGGATTGGCATCGGGGTCAGCGCATTATTTTTACTGTTTTTATGGCTGACCATCGGCGGTTACCAGCGCCGGCTGGAGTATATGGCCACCACCGACAAATTGACCGGAATCATGAACCGCCAGGCATTCGAGTACGTCTTCCAGCGGCTGCGGGCGTCCTCGCCCCACGATGGCGGGCCGTTATCCCTGGCCATCGTGGATATCGATCGTTTCAAACAAATCAACGATCGCTACGGCCATGGGGTCGGCGATCGGGTTATCCAGCATATCGCCCAGCTAATCGGCGGCAGCCTGCGGCGTTCGGATCGGGTATGCCGCTGGGGCGGCGATGAGTTTTTGATCCTGCTTACTGGATGCGACGGGGACGAAGCCCTGCGGCGTTTGGACGCGTTGTCCCGGCTTATCGGGCAGGCGGAAATTACCGTGGGCAATACGGTGATGCAGGTTACGGTGAGTTGCGGCGTGGCGCAGCTCCGTGCCAAAGAACCCCTGGACGCGCTGATTGACCGCGCCGATCTGGCCCTTTATCAGGCCAAGCAGCAGGGCCGCAACCAGGCCAGAAAGCGCGATGATTAACCGGTTCCCCGCCATCACGGCGATGCCGGCGTCCGCCGTGATAAGCAGCCCGCCCAGCCACCGATGCGGGGATTAATGCCCCGTATGCAGTTTTAGCTGGTGGGTTTTGACCGCCTGCGCGGCGTTTTTCCCCGCGATAAACGCATGATCCGAATTATAATATTCCCATTCGCTGTAGCGGCCCGATAGCGCGATATCATGCTGCGCCAGCCAATCGCGGATCAGCGCCACGTTCTGCGCCCGCCCGTGATCGTAAACCACATAAGCGTAAGGCATATCAATCTGGTTCGCCGCCAGCACGTGGTCCTGCGCCGTAAATAGCCCGACGCGTTGGCAATCGGCAATGCAGCGATCGATAAGCGCCTGGCCGTCCAGCGGCAGCGGTTTGTAAGGCGAATAGGTGATTTCGCAGGTGAGGCCGAATCCCCCCGGCGGGTTGCAGCCGGGGCTGGCATTGCCCTGCACATAGATACGATGGAACAGGGTGTCGCCGGGATAATAAATCCAGTGCTTATCGGTCAGGCCGGGCCGGTCAATCCCCAGGTTCACGCAGCGTACGGAAATATGCCGCAAATTGCGCGCGGCGGTTTGCACCGCCGCCGGCGCGTCGTCGCCGATGATCTTGATCAGTTCCGGCAGGGGCATGGTGCTGATGAGATGTTCATAGCGATACCGCCGGCCGTCGCCCAGCACGGCGATATGTTCAGCGAGCAGCAGTTTCACCACGCTGGCGCCGGTTTCCACCCGCCCGGACAAATGGGGTAAAAACCCCGTCATCAACGCCTGGAACCCGCCCCGCAAGGGATAACCAAAACGGGCGTTGGGCCCCATGGGTTTGGCGACCGGCTCCAGGGCGCCTTCGATAATCTGCTCCAGATCGGGCAGCGGCACCCGCCCGCCGAGCCAGGAGGTTTCCATCTCGGCCAAGGGGATGGTCCACAGTTTTTGGTTATAGGGCAGCGCAAAATGCCGGGCGATGCCTTCCCCCCAGATCTGATAGATAAATTGCTCGAAATTGTCCAATGGCGCCTTGGCGGCGGTGGAGCAAATATCCCCCGGCCCGCTGCCGTCCGCGCAGCAATCTTCGATGATTGCGGGGACGGCGCCGTTGTTGGCACCGTCCTCCGGCGCAACCTTCTCGCCCACCACCTGGAGCGGGGCCGCCCGGCCGGCGTCCGCCGCCGCGGTGTTATCGCGGCCATACAGGGCGGCCACGGCCCCGACGATGCACTCTTTGATCACCGCCGGCGGCAGGCCGTACAGGGCGCCCTGGAACGGGTAGCGGGTATACACGTTATGGCTGAATATCCATGCTTCACGGTTTTGCCAATGGATATTATCGCCGAGCAGCATGTCATAGAGCTGTAGCACATAGGGGTCGTTGGAAAACATGATATGGCCGGCGTAGTCAAAGGTAAAACCCCGGTCTTGCACCGAACGGCACCAGCCGCCTACGCTGTCATGCTGCTCCAGCAGCACCGAACCCGCGCCGTAATGGTAAGCCGCGCTCAGGCCGGTGGGGCCGGCGCCGATAATCAGGCATGCCGCCGGCGGCGTTTCGCCGGGTTTGCGCCGGTTCAGGGCGGCGACCGGGGGCAGCGGACCCGGCCGCTCGCCGGATAACGCCTGCGCGCTGCGGGCTTCCCCCGGCGCTGATTGTGCGGTCCGCGCCGCCAGGGCGCTTTCAAGTAATTCCCGCATCTGCGCCGCCGTGATATCCCAGGACGTGGCCGCCACGATGGCGCGCATACGCCCGGCAATCGGGCCGAATTCGGCGGGCGTCATCGCCAGCGCGCGCTCGCAGGCGGCGATAAAACCATCAATGCCATGGCCGATCGCCACCTCGTGGCCGTAGGGCTGCGCCACATCGGTGATGGCGGTGCTCACGATGGGCAGTTCCGCCGCCATATATTCCAGTACCTTGGTGGGACTGATAAACCGGGTCGATTCGTTCAGGGCGAACGGCAGCAGGCAAAGATCCCAACCGGCCAGAAATTGCGGCAACGCCTGGTAGGGCTGCTGGCCGAGGATATGGATATTCGGCCGTACCGGCAAACTGGCAATATCGATTTTCACCACCGGGCCGACCAGCACCAACTGCCACTGGGGGTGGCTATCGGCCAGGGCGGCGAGCAGCCCGAGATCGAGCCGTTCGTCGATCACCCCGTAAAACCCCAGGCGCGGATGGGGAATGTCATTTTGCAGCGGATGGCCGTTACTCCGGTCCAGCGCCTGCGCAAAATGGACGGCGTCGACGCTGCTGGAAAAACAATGGCCGTTATCATGGCGGCCGGACTTGGCCCGATGCAGGCTGGGACCGCCGGTAAACAGCAGGTCGGCGCAGGCCAGCAGCGCCGATTCCCGCTGCAGGAGCTGTTTTGGCGCATGTTTAAACGCCGCCAGCTCATCCATGCAGTCATAAACCACCAGGCCCGGATTCAGGGATGCCAGCAGCGGCAGCGCCATCGGCGTATAAAACCAGACGATCGGCGCCGCATCGCTATCCGTCAGTTCGGCCAGCAGCGGCTGCAATAAAGCAATTTGATCATCATGAAAACCCGCGGCGCGCACCGGCGTATGGGGCCGGTAGACGGTGATATTGGCGGCCGGATCGGTGCGTTCCAGCCGCGCCGGACCGGCATCATAAACCGGTTCTTCAATGAATTGAATACGGTAAAACTGCGCCAGCCGCGTAAGCAATTGTTGAGGCCGTTGATAGACGAAATCCCAGCGCAAATGGCAAAAAACGATAATGGTTTTCATGGTGCTTTCCTGGCCCGGGGGGCGGTTAATGGGGCAATAGTGGTCTTGAAAATCGTGCAGGACTTGCTGCGCATGGCGTAATGCGGCCGCATACGTAGGGGCCAGCCGGCGGGCGAGGGGATCGGGACCCTGGCGATCGAGATCCCACAGGCCGCTGTGATGCCAGGCGGCGCCATTCTCCCAGTCGGGGCGATCGATAATGGGGTAAAGGCAGATCCCCAGCAGGCGCACGCCCGCCAGTGTGGCCTGCGCCATTTCGCGGGTGATATCGTTGATCCAGGCTCCCCGGCCGCTACCGATATGGCTGGTTTCCGCCAATAGCACGGGGCGCTGGTAACGGTGCTGTAATTCGATCAGCATCTGATGCAGGGGTTTACGGCGGCCATCGGCCAAATGCCACCATAAACGCCGCCCCGAACCCACCTCCCATTGATTGTCGTGGTAGTAATTCGCGCCGATGATATCCAGATAGCGCGGCGCCCCCCCGAGTTCCGGATGCAGTTTGCCGCACAGCATGTCCCACGCCTCGAATTGAGCCGCATGCCACTGCGCGGCGGATGCCGTTCCTTGCGGATCGTCATCGGCGGCCACCACGTGGATCAAGGGGTCGCATTGTAAAATTCTGGCGCGCGGATCGGCGGCCCAGATGGCATCGCAGCCGGCCAGGGTCGCCCGTACGAGCTGGCGTTTGCACAATGCCGCCGCGTGCGCGTACGGCATGCGCAGGCCCTGGAAAAACCCCACCGATACCCCCCAACTGGTAAACGAGATCTCGTTAATCGGCGAATAGACGGGCGCTGGGCCGCCGAAGGGAGCCAGATAAGTTGCCAGCGCCCCGCACAGGCGCGCGAAGCGCGGCACGAATTCCGGCGAATCCAGGGTGATATCTTCCGGCCAGCCATAGTGGCAAAAGGTCCAGCAAATCTGGATTCCCCGTTCCCGGGCCGCATTCAGCCGGGTTTCCAGGGATGAAAAATCAAAGCGCCCCTGCCGTTCCACCAGGCGCCAACCCACGGTTTCGCGCACCGTACGCATTGAGAAAGGGATCAGCGCGGCGTAATCATTCCCGGCTTGCCGGAGATGATCCGTGGCGGCATTCATCGATAGCCTTTCACCCAGGCGATTAATGTGATCGGCACCTTCATAACCCGCTTGCCAAAAAGTGGAAAAAAGCGCCATTCCCCCTCCTTATTTATTTACCGGTTATTGCTGGGGAGATGAAAACCGGCCTTATTTTTTATTTATGATGGTGAAATCGTTAACGGTGGAAGTTTTTGGTTTTAAAATAAAAATGGCTGTCCTGATCGGATTCGCTACATTAGGGATGCTAATGTTTAGTATAGATGCGGCCCCACTAACCCGCTATGCGGCGGAGTGCCTGGCCGCGAAATGCTTTCGCGGCGCTTAATAAGGGGTGTGGCCGGACAAGCTAATGATCTCTTGATGAATTACCGGCGATAGCGAGCCTGGCGCCATGGTGAATTGTCGCGGCGGCGGCGGGTGAATTGCGGCTAAAACGTAAGAAAAGGTAACGTTTTGGCCGCTATCGTTCCGGTTAAAAGGGTGCGTTGGCGTATGCGCCGCTACCCGTAATATACTGTTAAATTAGGGATAAAAGCCGGCTGGAAGGGCAGGGTGCGTTTATTTGGCGAGGTGGCCGCGCCGCTATTTTTTCTCGGGCGGGGAGCTGCTTAAAAAAATAGAACATATTGATAGCCTTTTTTTTAATATGTGATGTTTATCGCGAAAATACATCTGAAGGTAATGCCGTCGATATATACCTAAAAATAATGTTGTGTTAACCCATTCCCGAACTAAACTCATAAAGTAAGTGCGATTAAGGTACTCAGCGTATTCAAGCCAATGAGTATTTAATTTATATCTTATCCTATAATTATTACGTACTATTTTGGAGTCAAAATGACTATATATCAAGAAGGTAAGAGAACGTTTGCTCCATCAAAAGACAAATCGGCCGCTAAAGACAAGCCTGCCGAAAAAGAAAAGTCGGTCAGCAAGGATAAAAGCGACGACAAAAAAGGTGATAAAGGCAAAGGTAAAAGCGGCGCTAAAAAATAACCTATCATAGATCGTGCACTGCTTTATCATGATCCGGGGCTGATTGCGTTTACGCAATCAGCCCTTTTTTTTTGCCTCACGCCGTCTATCCGCCGACTGCTCCCTTTATGTCCTGCCCGCGCTTTCATTACTAATACGTTAAATCATGCGCTGTAATGTTAACGATATTGTTTTCTTATTGTTATGTTTAAAAGTTGCACAGCGGCGGTGCGCCAATCTGCCCGAATAGAAACTCGGCGGACCGCCGTTGCACCTTTTTTATTCAACAGCGCCGCGTCAGCCAGCGCACAGTCGCGCGCCGGAGCGTATAATTGGCTGTAATTGCACCTTAAAAACGGCGCCATTAGCCGCAATAATCCCCCTCCCTATTTCTCTGCGCGTGCCCGTACGGACCAAGGAAATCCTTATTACCCGTCAAAGGGAAAAACAGTTACCCTTTTTCTATTGATTAATTAATCATCAGGAGGGTACCTATGTTTAGCCGCGCATTTTCACTCTGTTCAACCATGGCCACCGGGATTTGCGCCATGCTGGCCACCGGCGGCGCGAGTCATGCCGCCGCATTGGAAATCAAGCCAAACCTGAGCGTCGCCAGCAGCTTTACCCAATATTTACCCGCTGAGGTCACAGCCCGCAAGACGCTGAATGCGGCGACCACGGATGGCAATGCGCCCTGGTCTTTTATTGACGCCAAGACTAACCAGGCTACCGGCGTGGACGTTGATTTGGTCAATGAAGCGGCGAAGCGTCTCGGTTTGCAGGTCAAGTGGAGCGCGATCCAATTCAGCGCCGGTATTCCGGGCGTACAGTCAGGCCGGTATGATTTATATGTCAGCGCCATGGCGGATTCGAAAAAGCGGGAGGAAGTGGTTAATTTTATCGATTACTCCGAGGAAGGCTCCGGGGTTATCGTTAAAAAAGGCAATCCCCTTAACATTAAAACCATGGCCGATTTGTGCGGCAAACGGGTGTCCATCGTGACCGGCTCGTTTTTTCCGGACATTATCGAAAAACTCAATAAACAGTGCGGTACGCCGGTGGTGGTTTCGGAAACCGCCGACCAGACCGGCCCTTATCTGGCGGTGGCCAGCGGTCAGGCCGACGCCACGATGAACACCTACGGCGTCAGTAATTACACCTTGAAAACCGCCACCGAAGGCATCCAAACCCAGCTCGAATTATCGCCGATTCCCCGTTTCGCCCCGGCCAACCAGGGGATAGCTTTCGCCAAAACCGCCTCTGATTTAATGGCGGCCGTGGCCGGCGCCATGCAGGCAATGAAAGAAGACGGCAGCTATCGGCAAATCATGGATCGATGGGATGTGGGCGACGCCACCCCCGACCGGATTCGGATCAACGCTTCAATGATGAATTGACCGCCGATGGAGGGGATATGACCATGAAGCTCGCCAGGACCGGGGAACGCCATATTCATGACAGGGCGGGTGCCAAAATTTTGAACGCGATCGCCGCAATTATCGCCGTCGCCGTCGCATTGACCATTTTATTACTGGTGTTTGGCAGCGGCCATATCCGCTGGCGGGTCATCGGGGAATATTTCTTTTCCCCGATTATGCTGACGGGGGTTTATAACACCTTAATGCTGACCGTCGTGTCTTTTGCCGGCTCGCTGGTGCTCGGTACATTACTGGCGGCAATGCGCGTTTCGACAAATAGGGTTCTTAATGTCATGGCAGCGGTTTATATCTGGTTTTTTCGCGGCACGCCGTTATTGGTCCAAGTGGTGTTCTGGTTTAATTTCGGCTTATTTCTTCCCGCGATCAAGCTTGGCGCTTATTCCATCGACACCAATAGTTTAATTTCCGCTACCTCCGCGGCGTTATTGGGGTTGTTGCTTAACGTCAGCGCTTTTATGTGCGAGGTGATCCGCGGCGGACTGATTGCGGTGGATCATGGCCAGACGGAAGCGGCGCTGTCCATTGGCATGACGCCGATCCGCGCCCTGACCAAAATTGTGCTGCCGCAGGCGATCCGCGTCATCGTGCCCGCGGCGGGTAATCTGGCCATCGATCTGCTCAAAGGCACCTCGCTGGTGTATGTCATCGGCACCCGGGAAATTCTCGGCACCACCCAAAGCATCGCGGCGCAGAATTTTTATATTATCGAGATGCTGCTGGTGGCTTCCATCTGGTACCTGATACTGGTCTCCGTCGCCTCCTACGGCCAGTCGATGCTGGAAGCCCGGTTGCAGAAAAGCCTCAATACCACCGTGGTAAAAAAAGTGCAGGCAATACCATGAACGTTATCACCGGTAAACAGCAAAACGGCATTACGGACAGCGCCGGGGATCTCGTCAGGATCAAAGGCCTCAGGAAATCTTTTGGCGCCCACGACATACTCAACGGTATCGATCTGAGCGTTAAACGCGCGGAAGCCGCGTTTATCATCGGCCCCTCCGGGTCGGGGAAAAGTACGTTGCTGCGCTGCGTCAATAATCTCGAAACCTACCAGGACGGCGAGCTGTGGGTGGACGATTACCTGGTGGGGGCCCAGCGGCGGGGAGACAAATGGTACCGGGCCAGCCAGCGCTGCACCGCGGCGCGCCGGGCCAGCATCGGGATGGTGTTTCAACGCTTTAATCTGTTTCCCAATATGACCGCGCTGGATAATGTTACCGCCGGGCTAAGGCTGGTTTCCGGTCAAAGCCGCAGCGAGGCCAAAGCGCGCGGCATGGAATTGCTGCACCGGGTCGGACTGGCCGATAAAGCGCATTTATATCCGCTGCACCTGTCCGGCGGACAACAGCAGCGCGTGGCGATAGCGCGGGCCATCGCCACCAATCCCGCGCTGATTTTGTTTGACGAACCGACCTCGGCCCTGGACCCGGAGCTGGTCGGCGAGGTGTTATCGGTTATCCGCGATCTGGTGAAGGAGGGCATGACGATGATCGTCGTGACCCACGAAATCCGCTTTGCCGAGGAAGTGGGCGACAGCGTGCACTTTATCGACCAAGGCATCGTCGCCGAATCAGGTAAACCCGACGAGATAATCCGTCACTCCATGAACCCGCGAACGGCGGAATTCCTCGCTCGCATCCGTTAACGTTTTAGAGAGAACACGATCTGATGGCCAATCCGTTTATTTATGCCAATGCCCCCTTACCGCGCCATTTTGCGCCGCCGCTCGTCAGTAAGCGGGTGGCGATGAGCGCGGACCAATTGACCGCCTTGCTGTTGCTCAATGACGTGGACATCCGCGCCGAACCGCAGGGGACCACGGAAGAGCGTATTCTTTCAATCTTTACCCACTCCGAGGTGCTGTTCGGCGACGCGTCGTTTATCCCGGCTAACCGGCGGCAGTGGCTGGACAAGATTGCCTATTTCACCGCCAGGCGGCAGCCCCTGGAATTTGTGACGATGGCGTTTCCCTATAAGGTGCCCAATCCGCTCAAGACCGACCGGCAGGCGCCCGATCTCGGGGAAGCGCTGATGCTGCGCCGCTTCCAAAGCGTGCTTGACGCGGTGGCGGACGTCTATCCCCCGGGCGGGAAATTGACCATTCTGGAAGAGGGTATCCTGGGCCGCTGCCAGGGGGTGGACCCGCGGCGCATCGCGGCCTATCGCGCCGGCATCCCGGCCGTGATGGCGGTGGCCGGCGTCGATGCGGACCGCATCGCTTTCCATAGCCTGGATGATATGGTCACCACCATTCCCAATTTTGAAGGGCGCTGGATTCATGAGCAGGAGCGCATGCGCGAACTCTGGTTGCAGGGCGACCCCGACGTGCGGGCCGCCTATGCCACTACCGTCGCCGTTACCCGCAACTCGGTGCCCACCCACGACTACGATCCGGCGGTGCTGGCGGCGGCCTACGATCCCGCACAGCAGGATTCCGCCCTGCGTTATCCCCGCGACTATATCGATAAGGTGGCGCACCGGCAGTTTTTTGCCTACCGGTCGATTTTGGCGCTGCGCGACTCGACGGGATACCTGCATAATTTGCGGCCGCAGGCCCTGAAGCTTACCGTGTCGCCCAAACCGGAAAACCTGGCGGTGATCCCGGTTAATCCATGGTCGGCTATTTTGCCTTATCACGGCGTGCCGGTGCTCGATGCGCGGGGGCAATGGCAGATTGCCTATTTCGGCGGTATCGGGTCGTCTTTTGGTCCGCTGGAAGCGCTGCATTTAATCGATGATGCGGACGAGGCGCCGGTGGGCTACAGGGTGATGGCATGAGATGCGCTTTAGGCGTGGATATTGGCGGAACCAAAATTCAATTTTGCCATATCGCCGAAAACCTGTCGGTCACGGCGCTGGGGCAAACCCCCACCGCGCTATTACGCCGGGGCACCCCGCTGTTCGCCGGCGATTTGGCCGAATTGATCCGCTCCAGGCTGCCGCTTGATGCCGACGGCGTCGCCGTCAGTCTCAACGGGGTGCTTAACGGCGGCACCGTGGCCTATAGCTCGTTGATGGGAGGGAAAGTGAATTTTCCCCTGGCGG
Organism: Sodalis sp. RH21; assembly: GCF_047324175.1. Taxonomy (NCBI): domain Bacteria; kingdom Pseudomonadati; phylum Pseudomonadota; class Gammaproteobacteria; order Enterobacterales; family Bruguierivoracaceae; genus Sodalis; species Sodalis sp. RH21. The sequence continues at coordinate 1,044,691 of NZ_CP178732.1, forward strand.
CGTTTTTAAGCCAGGCATTGGCCTGCGAGGTCAGGGTGGATGACGATATCCATGCCATGGCCATCGCGGAAGCCCATGCGGGCGCGGGCGGGGACGGCGCGCCGTTTGCCTTGCTCAATCTCGGCACGGGGATCGGCGTGGGCTGTTATGCGGGCAATGTCCTGCGCGGCCATTTCGCCGCGGGACTGATTTCCGAACAAATGCTGTATATCGACGAGCTTAATGAATACCGCTCGTTGGACAGGACGGTCTGCGGCCGGGGAATACGGGAAATGTATTACCAGTTATCCGGGCAGCACGCCGATGCCGTCACGTTATTCTCCCGCGCCATCGGCGGGGAGGATGCGCCGGCCGTGCAAACCATCGGCCTGTTCACCCGCTACCTCGGACGCGTGATGCAGATGATTTCGCGTTTTTACCATCCGGAACGTATCATCATCAACGGGTCGATAAAGAAAGCCGCCGGGTATTATCTGGACCAGGCGCGGGCCTATTACCACGAGGGGCTGGAGCCCGCGTTTCACGCGGAAATAGTGGTTTCCCCATTAGCGCATGCCGCTGAACTCGGCACTTTCCTCGGCGGCATTTATCCCCACGGAAAATACGCAGGCGTGCAGAAAGAGTAAATCATAAATGATAAATATATCTTCAGGACCGGGTGCGGGAACGCATATTTTTGCCCCCATTAAAGCGCACCGGACATTTGAAACGGTGATTGAGCGTATCGTCGAAGCCATCGACGCCCAGGGATTGCAGGACGGCGACCGGCTGCCCAATGAACACGAAATGGCCCGGGCGATGGAGATTTCGCGCCCCACGCTGCGCCAGGCGTTGCGCATCCTGGAGAACGTGGGAGTGATCCGCATTAAACCGGGGCAAGCGGGCGGCGTATTTATCGCCTCCGAGATGATCCCGGTGGAAATACTGGGCCACCATATCGCCCACGAAGTGAACCACGTGGCGGAGCTTATCGCCACCCGGCGCCTGCTTGAGCCGCTGGTTTATCATCTCGCGGCCGAACACGCCACCGCGCAAGAACTGGAGCGAATCGGCGATACCATCACCCTGATGGAAACCCATATCAGCGATCCCCGCATGATTCAGCGCGCGGACGGCATGTTTCACCGGCGTATCGCCCATGCGGCGAAAAACCGCATCCTGTTGCAAACCATGACGGGTATTTATCGCCAACTGGCCCCCCTGCGGGGCGCGCTGACCAAAAATGTGGAACGGGCGCGCCATATGATTGAAATTCACACCCGGCTGCTTGACGCCATCCGCGCCCGGGATCATCAGAATCTGGAACTGCTATTGCAGGAAACCTTTATCGATTTGGAAGTTGAATTCAATGTCGATAGCCATTTTTCCGTACATTGGCTGAAAAAAGATCCTCGGCCAAGTGCTGAACCGCCCGGCCAATAACGTCTTATCGGCTTAGCGTTAATGTCCTATTTTGTCGCGCCATTGCCATGGCGCGCAGGGGAGTCGTTTGTTCTGAAATCGGGTATCACCTAACCGGCAAATAAGGGGAGTGGAAATGCAGCAGCACACATATGGCGATCTAAAGGTCCTGGTCGCGGCGACCGATAGCGAATTGGGCGAAGCGGCGGCCGCGGATTTAGCCGCAGTGGTGAAAGCGGAACTGGCCGGCAAAGCGGAAATTGCCATTATCATGGCGCTGGGGGCGGCGCAAAACGCTTTTTTTACCGCGCTCAAGGCGCGCAACGATATCGAATGGTCGCGCATTACCATTCTGCATGTGGATACCTATATGGGCGTGGCGGAAAGCCGGCCGGAAAGCGGCGCGTCGCGGATGCGCAAGCATTTGCTCGATGAGGTGAAACCCAAGGCGTTTTACCCCATGCGCGGCGATCATCAACCGGTGGAGGAGGAGCTGGAACGCTATACGCGGCTGTACCAGACCCTCGATCCGGTGCTGTGCGTGGTCGGCATCGGCAGCAGCGGGCATCTGGCCTTCAACGATCCGCCCGCGGATTTCACCACCCGCGACATTATTCGCGTAGTCGCCCTGGATGAAACCACCCGCGATCAGGTCAAGCGCGCCGGTATCTTCCAGACCCTGGACGAGGTGCCCCATTACGGCCTGTCGCTGACCATGCATGCGCTATTGCGTCCGGGCCGGGTGCTGGCCCTGGTGCACGATGCGGATAAAGCCCCGGTCATCAAACGGCTGCTGGAAGGTCCCGTGACGTTTATGTGCCCGGCTTCGCTATTACAGACCGCCCCGCACGCCACGTTATACCTGAACCAGCCCGCGGCGGCGCAATTGACCGCTTTCGGAGGCGGTAAATAATAGCCGGAGCCCCCGGCGCGTGATAATCGGGCTGCCCGCTGGTGGTGCAGCCCGTTCGCGCCATGGTGCACCGCCAGGGTGCTTAACTTTTGGCCGCCGCCGCGGGCGCCCTGAGCGCGGCGAGAAATAAATTCACCACCGAATTTAACGCCGCGCCCCGTTTGACCACCAGGTTAAATGGGGTATGCACGCGAATCGTATCCGGGCGAAGCGCTTTAATTTTCCCTTCATTAACATACCGGCCAATATAATGCTGCGGCAAAAATCCCACATAATTTCCCGTAAGGATTAGCATGGTTACCGCCTCTACTTGTACCGCCACGGCATTGGACGGGGAAAAATGCAATGCCGGATTTTTATGGCTGTGATTGGTATAAAAATGATTGATTAAGCAGGCGCCGGAAATACGCTCATTGGTCAAGGATTCCAGCGGCAGTGAAAATAGCTCATGCTGGCTGGAACAGCACAGGTTTGATATTTCTTCATACAGAAAAAAATAATCAAAATCCATTTTTTCCTGATAAACCGGTATTATTCCGCAGGTGAAGCGCCCGTCGATGACCCCGCGTTCGATTTCATCGAGCTGGGTGGCGTGCAGGCGTACGCTTACCTTGGGCGCCAGGCGGTTTATCTCGCTTAATGCACTGATAATAGGCGATTTTTTATCGGTTATCGTATTGTCAATAATGCCGATATTCAATTCGCCGGACAGTTCGTGGCGGGCATGATTTAATTTATCGCGAAACTGATTAATGGATGAGAACAGATCGAGACATGCCTGGTAGGCTACTTTTCCGTGTTCGGTAAGATAAAAGCCTTCGCGCCCGCGGGTGCAAAGTTTCATGCCGAAACGCACCTCAAGATCGGAGATTTGTTTGCTTATCGCCGCCAGGCCGATATTTAGTTCATTACAGGCCGCGGTAAATCCTCCGGCCTCAACCACCGTTTTGAATACCCGCAAAAGCTTTAAATCCGCTACACCAATGTTCTGCTGATTAATATCACTTTTGACCGGCGACGTGTTTCCCGATTTGGAAAGTTGACTTTCCATAATAACTATTTACCCCCACGCCTTCGTTCTCCATCATCAATTTCACAGCACTGTTATCTCAATCGCAATTATTTGAACTATAGAGGCCGTTCCTCCTGGTTACCGTTGACCCGCCGCTCTGCGTTGCCCAACGGAAATATTGCAATATCCATGCCATGAAAGGAGTAATCCATGCCACATCCGGTAGATCGTCTTTGGGGCGCGCGTTTCAACAGCGGTCCGGCCGCCGCGCTCAGCGCGCTGTCGCGCAGCCCCGACGCCTATTTTGCCCTGGCCGCCTATGATCTGGCGGGTTGCCGCGCCCATGCCTACGAATTGCGGCGCGCCGGACTGCTGGACGAGCGGGAAACCGCCCTGATGGTGGAAGCCATCGCCGGGCTGGCCGACGACTATCGGCAGGGATTGGCGCAGCCCAGCGCCGACGATGAGGATGTACATACCTTCATTGAACGCATGCTCACCGAACGGCTGGGCGAATTGGGCGGCAAGCTGCGCGCCGGCCGCTCGCGCAATGACCAGACCGCCAACGATCTCAGGCTTTACCTGCGCGATAACGCCCGCAAAATCGTCAGCGCGCTGCTGGAGCTGCAAACGGCGCTGGTGGCGCAGGCGCAGCGGCACATCGACAGCGTCGCCCCCGGTTTCACCCACTTACAGCAGGCCCAGCCCATTGTTTTCGGCCATCAGCTCATGGCCCACGCCCAGTCGTTCGCCCGCGATGTGGAGCGTATCCAGGACTGGGATAAACGCTGCGCGCTGTCGCCGCTGGGGGCCGCCGCCATGGCCGGTTCGGCGATCGCCATGCATCCCGAAATGGCGGCCAGGGACCTGGGCTATGACGGGGCCTGCGAAAACTCCATCGATGCGGTGGCCAGCCGCGATCACGTGGCCGAATTTTTATTCGCCGGCGGCATGCTCGGCGTCAATCTCTCCCGGCTGTGCGAAGAGGTGTGCCTGTGGGCGTCGCGCCAGTTCCGCTGGGTGGCGCTGGATGATGGCTACGCCACCGGCAGCTCGATCATGCCGCAGAAGAAAAACCCCGATATCGCCGAGCTGACCCGGGGTAAAAGCGGACGGCTGATCGGTAATGTGACGGCCATGCTGGCCACGATGAAAAGCCTGCCGCTCTCCTACAACCGCGATCTGATCGAAGATAAGCGCAACGCCATGGATACCGTGGAACAACTGCTGCTGGTGCTGCCGGCCATGGCCGGCATGATCGAAACCATGACCGTCGATCGCGCCCGCCTGCGCGAGCAGGCGCCCCGGGGGTTCACCCTGGCCACCGAAGTGGCGGACTGGCTGTCCCGGCGCGGCGTGCCTTTCAAGGAAGCCCATGAAATCACCGGCAGGCTGGTGCAACTGTGCGAACGGCAGCAACTGGCGCTGGAGCAGCTCAGCGACGCCCAGCTGGCGCAGGTGGATGCGCGGCTGACGGCGCAGGTGCGCGATTGCCTGACCCTGGAGGCGGCGATTAACGCGCGCAGCGCCTACGGCGGCACCGCGCCGGCCCGCGTGGCCGAACAAATCGACCGGCTGCGGGCGAAGCTGGCGGCGCAAGCCCGGTGGGTGGGCGGCTACGCCGGCCTCTCGCTGTAATCTTTGTTATTGCTAGGCTCGGGAGCGACTTATGACTGACCTGCGACACCCGGACGGCGGCGACCAGCCGCCGATGATTAATTTCAGCGAATATCAGCATGTGCCGCAGCGTTACTACGGGCGGATTTTCTCCTCGGTGATTATTCTGGCGCTGCTGGCCCTGTTGGTTAACGCCTTTGCCCACGGCAAGATCGAGTGGCGGTTTGTCGGGCAGTTCCTTACCGCCAAAGCCATTTTGTTCGGCCTGGGCAATACCATTGTGATGTCGATCCTGGCGATGCTGCTGGGGGTTATTTTCGGCGTGATCATCGCGGTGATGCGCATGTCGCACAACCCGGTGCTGCGCGCGGTGGCCGTCGGCTATACCTGGATTTTCCGCGGCACCCCGCTGATATTGCAGTTGCTGCTGTGGTTTAACCTGGCGCTGATCTTTCCGGTAATGGGCATCCCGGGCCTGTTCAGCTTTCAGACCGTCGATATCATGACGCCGTTTATGGCCGCGCTGCTCGGATTGAGCATCAACCAGGGCGCCTACACTTCGGAAGTGGTGCGCGCCGGGCTGCTGTCGGTGGACCTGGGCCAGTATGAAGCCGCCAAAACCATCGGCATGACCCGCCTGCACGCCCTGCGCCGCATTATCCTGCCGCAAGCGATGCGGGTCATTATCCCCCCCATAGGCAACGAATTTATCAGCATGGTCAAGACCACCAGCCTGGCCAGCATGATCCAATATTCCGAGCTGCTGTATAACGCCCAGACCATTTATTTTGCCAACGCGCGGGTCATGGAACTGCTGTTTGTGGCCGGCATCTGGTATCTGGTGGCGGTGACCTTGCTGTCCCTCGGCCAGAACCGGCTGGAACGTTTTTACGGGCGCGGTACCCAGCGCCGCGACCGCTAGCGGGAGGATCGGATGAAAAACATTATCAGGGCGGTCAACGTCAATAAATATTTCGACCAATTCCAGGCGCTGAAAAATATCAACCTGGAGGTGAAATACGGCGAGGTGCTATGCGTTATCGGGCCATCCGGTTCCGGGAAAAGCACTTTTTTACGCTGCATCAACCAATTGGAGCGCATCGACGGCGGCGGTATCTGGGTGGATGACGAATTGATCGGTTATCGCATCGACGGCAAAAAGCTGTATCCGCTCAATGATCGCCAGATTTCCCGCCAGCGCCTGAAAACCGGCATGGTGTTCCAGCGCTTTAACCTGTTTCCCGATAAAACCGCGCTGCAAAATATCATTGAAGGGCCGACCCAGGTGTTGCTGCGCCCGGTGAAGGAGGCCAAAGAAGAAGCCATGGCGCTGTTGGAAAGAGTGGGGCTGGCCCATAAACGCGATGCTTATCCGCTGGAATTATCCGGCGGCCAGCAGCAGCGGGTGGCCATCGCCCGGGCGCTGGCCATGAAACCCAAATTGATGCTGTTCGACGAACCCACCTCCGCCCTCGATCCGGAGATGGTGGGGGAGGTGCTGGCGGTAATGCGCGGCCTGGCCGCGGAGGGCATGACCATGATCGTCGTTACCCATGAATTGGGTTTTGCCCGGGAAGTGGCCAATCGCGTGGTCTTTATGGACGAAGGCGGAATTATTGAAAGCGGCAATCCGGAAGACGTTTTGCTTAATCCCCAGAATCCGCGGACGCAGAATTTTATCTCTGCCGTCCTGATTTAATCACTTTAACTTGAGAATCCGTCCATGAAAAAAACGCTGTTGTCCCTGTTATCCGCCGGTATGTTGCTGAATGCGCTGGCCGGTCTCCAGACCGCCGGCGCCGCGGAGCTGGCGCAAAAAGAAGAAATCAAGGTGGCGATGATGCCCAACTACCCGCCGCTGGAGTTCAAGGACCCCGCTACCGGGGAATTGACCGGCATGGATTACGATCTGGGCATGGAGATTGGCAAACGCCTGAACCGCAAAATCAGCTGGCAGGAAATCGGCTTCGAACAGATGGTGAACGCGGTGGCCACCAAGCGTATCGATATGATCCTCTCCGGCATGACCGACACCAAGGCGCGCCAGCCGGTGGCCACCTTTGTGGATTACTATCATAGCGGGCCGCAGTTCTACACCACCGTCGCCCATAAAGAAATCACCCAGATGCTGGATCTGTGCGGCAAAAAAGTAGGCACCAGCCGACGTACCACCTTCCCGGCGGAAATCGCCGCCTGGAGCCAGGCCAACTGCGAGGCCGCCGGCAAACCGGCCATTGTCGTGGTGGGCGCCGAAGGCACCGCCGATGCCCGCACCCAGCTGCGCCAGGGACGTATCGACGGCGTAGTGCAGGGCAGTGAAACCCTGCCTTATATCATGAACCTGGAAAAGGATACCTATAAACCCCTCGGCAAGGCGTTTGCCTACCAGGTTACCGGCATGGGCATCGCCAAAGACGATACGACGCTGATCGAGGGCGTGAAATCGGCCCTGACCGCCATGATCGCCGACGGCACCTACCTGAAGATCCTCACCAAATGGGGCATGCAGGACGGCGCCATCACGGAAGTGACCATCAACAGCGGCAAATAACCGCCTGCTGCGATAGCCGCGCCGCGCTGGCGCGGCGTGCTGAACGGGGTAACGATCCATGTCTTGCACCTCAATCCGCTGGCCCGGCGGTAAAACGGGCTGTATGGCGCTGGCGTTCGATCTCGACGGCCCTACCGGCGACGCCATGCTTAACGGCAGCATCTGGCAAAAAGCGGATTACTTCACCTTCGGCGGTTACGGCCCGTTCCGGGCGCTGGGGCGCATTCTCGATCTGCTGGACGCGCACCGGTTGCCCGCCACGTTTTTTATTCCGGCCTGGGTGGTGGAGAACTGGCCGGCGCAGTGCCGGGCCATCGTCGAGCAGGGCCATGAGGTGGCTTATCACGGCTACCGCCACGAATCCTTTTACGCCCTGAGCGTCGCCCAGCAGCGCTGGGTGATGGATACGTCCAGGGAGATTTTCTGGCAAGTGCTGGGTATCCGCGCCGAGGGTTTTCGCACCCCCTCCGGCGACTGGCATCAGGAAACCCCGGCCATGCTGTTGGACGCGGGCGTAACGTATTCGAGCAGCATGCGCGGCGATGACCGGCCTTACCTGATCGGGGTCGCGGGCCAGGACCGGCCGCTGGTGGAAATTCCCGGCCGCTGGGAGCTGGATGATTATGCTTCGCTGGCCTATACCCGCGAGCCAAATTTCCCCTCGGGTCTGGATCGCACCGCCGGTTATGCGCTGACGCTGGATAACTGGCGCCGTGAATTCGACGGCGCGATGAACGAGGGGCTAAGCCTGACCACGCTGTTTCATCCAAAAATTTCCGGCAAGCCGGGCCGCATTATGCTGCTCGACCAATTTTTCGACCATTTGCGCAGCCGGGACGACGTTTGGTTCGCCCGCTGCCGGGACGTGGCGCAATGGTGGCTACAGGAGCATGGCGATGAGCATTGAGGCGGGTTCCGGCCCCTGGCCGCGGGGCAAGCGCTGCGCGGTGGTGGTGAGCGTGGATTTTAATGATATCCACGGCATTGTGCATCAGGTGCCGGCGGTGGCCGGCCGCGAGAAAAGCCTGTCGGTATGGCGTTATGGCACGCAGCGCGGTATCGATCGGTTGCTGCGGCTGCTGGCGGACAAACGGGTCGCCGGCAGCTGGTGCCTGCCGGGCATCGTGGCCGAAGAGCATCCCGGGCGGGTCAGCCAGATCCAGCAGGGCGGCCATGAGCTGGCCGGCTGCGGGTATCGGTTTGAGCATTTTGATACGCTGTCCCTGGACGAACAGATCGTAAGCGTAAGGCGCGGCAACGCCGCCATCGGCAATATCACCGGCCGCGCGCCGCAGGGGTTTCGCCTGCCCGCGGGCAACTGGGACGCCGGACTGCCAGACGCGCTGGCGGCCGAAGGCATCCGCTGGACATCGGGCTGGCGCGGCGACGATTTGCCCTATTTTCATACGCTGAGTCCGCGGCCGCCGGATCGGCCCCGGCTGGTGGAATTGCCCCTGCACTATGAGCTGGAAGACGAACCCTATTTCGCCTTTAACCTCAGCCCGGCGGTGCCGCCGGCCCAGTCGCGCATCGCCTCCTACAGCCAGACCCTCGGTAATATGAAAATGGACTTTGACGGCTTTTACCGCTTCGGCCTGTGTTATGTGCTGCGCCTGCATCCCGAAGTCATAGGTACCGCCGGACGGATCGGCGTATTGGCCGAATTGCTGGATTATATCGCCGCCCATCCCGATGTCTGGATCGCCACCGCCGCCCAGGTGGCCGACTGGTGGCAGTCCAGCCAGCCGGACAACGACCCCGCGCATCCCGCCGAAGTTTGGCGGCGGCATACCGTCGCTGGTCCCCGCGGCCAATCCGCCGGCAATAACGACAGGAGGCTGCCCAATGTCTAAACTAGCCCGGGAGAATGCGGCGCCGGGGAGTTCCGGCGGGGATGCATGCGCCAATCCCCAGCAGGCGCTGGTCGATTTTGTTACCGGCGCGGCATTTGACGCCCTGCCGCCGGCGCTGGTTGAACGCTGTAAACGGCATATTCTCGATACGCTGGGGGCGGCACTGGCGGGCGCGACCAGCCAGGTGGCGCAGGATATGACCCGGTTGCTGGAAATGGAGGAGGCCGCGCCGCAGTCGCCGGTCTGGGGCACCGGCCTGGCCACTTCGGCGCGTAATGCGGCATTGCTTAACGGTATTGCCGCCCATGCGCTGGAACTTGATGACACCGGCGGCTGCGATCACTCCGGCGCCGTGGTGATCCCGGCCCTGCTGGCGATCTTGCCGCTTTGTCCGCGGCCGGTGAGCGGGCGTGAGCTGATTTGCGCCACGGTGATTGGCTACGATGTGGCGCGCCGGGTACTGGAGGCCTGCGGCGGTTATTCCGCCCACAACGGCGCCGGCTGGCATTCCACCGCCACCTGCGGCGTATTCGGCGCGGCGGCGGCGGCGGCCCGTCTGCTTGGCCTGGGGACGGCGCAGGTCAGTTCGGCCCTGGGCGTGGCCGGCAGTTTCAGCGGCGGGCTGTGGGGGTTTATCCACGACGGTTCGCAAAGTAAAAAACTGCACGCCGGACGCGCCGCCGAGGGCGGCGTGCTGGCGGCGCTGTGCGCCATGCGGGGGATTACCGGGCCGGGGGCGCTGTTCGACGATCGCTGGGGCGGGTTTCTCGCCACCTTTGCCGCCGGCAGCGCGGTTCCCGAGGCGTTGACCGAACGGCTGGGACGGGTATGGAAGCTGGAGCGCTGTTCCATTAAACCCTATGCTTCGTGCCGCGGCACCCATGCGGCCATCGACGCCGCCGGGCTGCTGCTCGGACGATTGGGCGCCGGCGGCGATGAGATCGCGGCCATCGAGGTGCGGCTTTGTCCATTCCTCAACGATATGTGCGGCAATACCCATATCCAGACGCTGGCGGCCGCGCAGATGAGCCTGCCCTACGCGGTGGCGGCGCGGCTGGTATTCGGCCACGCCGGCCTGGATGCCTATGGGGAACTCCAGCGCCGCGATCCCCGCCTGCTGGCCATGATGGCCCGCATCACTTTACTGGTCGATCCGGCGCTTAGCGCCGACGGCGAGCCGGAAATCACTCTGCTGACCCGGGACGGGGACCGTCTGTCGCTGCGGGTGGAGGTGGCGCTGGGCAATCCCGCCAATCCCGTCAGCGACCGGCAATTACGTGATAAATTTTTATCCCTGGCGGCCAGGGCATTACCGGTAACTCAGGCGCAGGCCCTGTGGGCGCGGGGCATGGCCCTTGAGGGCGAAGATGATATCAGCGCGCTGGTCCCCCTGCTTATCCCCAATCAGCGGGATTTTATCTGAGGTCCGGATCGCATTGATTTTAGCGTGCCGGCGCGCCGCGCCGGCTAACGCCGAGCGTATTTTTTAGCAGGCAACACCATGGAGAAGCCGTACATGCAAGCACAGACCATCATTTTCCCGGCGCAAATCCTGCGCGGCCCGGGCATGTTGTCCCGCCTGGACGAAGTCTGCCGGAAGCTCGGCCGGCGCGCGCTGCTGATCGGCGGCCACCAGGCCCTGGCGGCGGTGGGGGACGGCGTTAAACAGCAGTTGGCCGCCGGTCCGGTGGCGCTGATCGGCAGCGCATGGTTTGGCGGGGAATGCAGCGATACGCATATCCAGCGCCTGACGCGGCGGGTAGCGGAGCTGAATATCGACCTGATTATCGCCGCCGGCGGCGGCAAGGCCCTGGATACCTGTAAAGCGGTGGGGGCGGCCGGCAATGTGCCCGTCGTGGCCGTACCGACCATTGCCGCCACCTGCGCGGCGGTGACGCCGCTGACCATCCGCTACTATGACGACGGCCGGTTCCGCGATCTCTATCCATTGCCGCAGGCGCCGGCGGCGGTGATCATCGACAGCGACTTGCTGGCGCGGGCGCCGCTGCGCTGGCTGGCGGCCGGACTCGGGGATACGCTGGCCAAATGGTATGAATTTCGCGCCATCAGCAGCCAAGGCGCCGGACTGGTGGGGATCGCCCGCTCTTCGCAGGCCAATAGCCTGATTTGCTACGATCTGATCGCGGCCTACGGTGCGGCGGCTTGCCAGGCGGTGCGCAACGGCCGGGCCGATGCGCAGCTCGACCAGGTGCTGGACGCTATTTTCATGTTCGCCGGCCTGACGTCGCTGATGAGCAACGGCGCCCACGCCGCCGCCTCCCATGCCATCTATGAAGGATTTACCGTCTGCGCGAAAACCCGTGATTTCGGCCACGGCCTGCTGGTGGGGTTTGGCAACCTGTGCCTGCTGGCGCTGGAAGAACGACCGGATGACGACCTGCGCGCGGCGCTGACGCTGGCGCGGGACTGCGCGGTGCCGCTGCGGTTAAGGGAGATAGCCGAGTTGACCCGCGACGAGCTGGACGGCATCGTGCAGGCTTCGCTGCACGCGCCGGATATGGCCAATATGCCGGGCAAGGTCACCGCGGAACGCCTGTACGCGGCCATCGCGCGGGTGGAGGCGCTGGCGGATACGCTGTAACCGGTCCGCCGGTTCAGGCGGGTTTGGTGTTTTTACGCCGGGTCGCCACCCAGCACAGCAGCGACCCGGCGGTGACCATCAATACGCCCAGCCAGAACGACAGCGTGAGCTGGGTATGCAATACCAGTCCGGCCACCAGGGAGGAGAGTACCGGCGTGAAATAGGACGCGGTGGCCAGCAGCATCAAGTTGCCGCGCATAATGCCGCGGTTCCACGCCCAGTACGCCACCGCCGAGGCGGCGCTCGCCAGCATAAACCGCAGGGCGACCGGCAAATCCACCCGCATCCCGCTTTCATTGCTCAGCGCATATTGCACCCACAGCGTTACCGCCGTCAGGATAAAAAACAGCGTGACCCCGTCCTTGCCCTGCGCCCAGCGCTTGGTCGCATTGCAATAGACCGCCCAGATAATCGCGCCGCAAAAGGCCAGGCCATAACTCAGCGGGTTGGTCAGCACATTGTGCCCGATACGCTGCAGCGACCAGCCGCCTTCGCCCCCCATGATCCAGCCGATGCCGTACAGGCACAGCAGCAGTCCCGGTACGATCCAGCCGTTGGCTTTTTCGCCGTTAAGCACCACGGCCATCAAAATGGTAAAGCTGGGCCAGAGATAATTAACCATGCCGATCTCGATCGCCTGGGCGCGGTCGTTGGCATAACCCAGGGCCAGCGCCAAACATATCTCATAGCTGGCAAACAGGATGCCGCCAAAAATCAAATAGAGGCGGGGGAAGGTACGCAGCGAAGGAAACCCGACCAGCACCAGCAGCATCAGCGCGCTAACGCTATAGATCACGGCAGCCCCGCCGATGGGCCCCAATGCTTCGCTGACGCTTCTTATCAATCCTACCGTGCTGCTCCAAAGCACAATGGCCAGTAATCCCAGCAGGGTTGCCTTACCCTTGGGCGACACCAACAACATTTTTCCACCTCTTGCCGCTAATCCATCGTAGCCGGCCGGTATCCCTGCGCGGGATATCGTCGGGAGAAGACGTTGTCTTCGGTCCCGGCGCCGTTTCGTTTGCCAGATTATTTATACGGTTAATGGCCGGGGCCGGCAACCGAATGCATACGTAAAGTCTTTTTTAGTGGCGCGGTTGGATGCGATGGATAGCGGGTAAAAAAAATCAGGAGGGCATAAAAAAGCAAAGGCGATAGGACCCAAGCCCTATCGCCTTTGTAACATAATGAAAATTTTTGTATTAGTTTGCCGGGTTTTACTCTGCGGTATTTACGTGAGCATTATTGCTCTGGCTTACCGGGTAAGTATGGGCATAGCTCTGGTAGTCAGCGTTGTTTGCCATGGCTACGGCTGGGATCATCATGGTTGCGATCAGGCTGAGTGCTGCGATTGTCTTTTTCATAATTGATATCCTATGTATCTAGTGTGTGAGTGTGAAAGCGTTTTGCTTTCGATGAACAAATAATAACGCTCATTAATAAAATAGGATATCAAATAAATTTGCTGTTGTAGTTCAAAAAAAATGAACAATAGCGCACGGGCAAACAGGGGGATTTCCCCCCTATTCCGTGACTTACAGAATCACGCTGCCGAGCAGGAACCCCAGGATGACGGAGAATGTCACGCCCATGGTGCCGGGGATAAAAAACGGATGGTTAAAAACAAAACGGCCGATGCGGGTGGTGCCGGTATCATCCATTTGCACCGCCGCCACCAGGGTGGGGTAGGTGGGCAGGATAAACAGCCCGGAAACCGCGGCGAACGACGCCACCACGGTGAGCGGACTGACATTAAGCGCCAGCGCCATCGGCATCAGCGCCTTGGCGGTGGCCGCCTGCGAATACAGCAGCGCGGAACAAAAGAAGAAAATCACGGCCAGCAGCCAGGGATGGCTCTGGATAACCGCGCCCGCCGTCTCTTTAATCCAGCCGAGATTGGCCTGCACAAACGTATCGCCCAGCCATGCCACGCCTAAAATACAGATACAGGCGCTCATGCCCGCCTTAAAGGTACTGGAGGTGAGCACCGCATCGGTACTGACGGAGCATGCCATGGTGGTCACCGTCGCGACGCTCAGCATGATAATCAGAATGGCGCTGGTGGTGGTCATAATCGGCGTGGCGACCAGTCCCAGGCCCGGGCTGTTGATAATGGCGTAAGCGACCACCCCCAGCACGCCCGCCAGGAATAGCAGTACGGACATTTTTGCCCTGGGTTTTATCGTCACCACCTTGTTGCCGCGCAATGACACCAGTCCTTCTTCCAGGCGCTTGATATAGACCGGGTCGGTGGACAATTTGGAACTAAACAGCCAACTGACCAGGATCGACATCAACAGCATGCCGCAGAAGGTTGACGGGATCACTACCATCAACAGGTGGATATAGCTGACGCCATGCCCCTCCAAAACCGAGGACATATACACTACCGCGGCCGAAATAGGGGAGGCGGTAATGGCTATCTGCGCTGAAACCACCGCGGTGGAAAGCGGCCGGCAGGGTTTAATGCCCTGTTCTTTGGCCACCTCCGCGATGACCGGCAATGCGGAAAGCGAGATATTGCCGGTGCCGGCGAATATCGTCAGGAAATAGGTCACGACCGGGGCCAGGATAGTAATATGCTTGGGGTTTTTGCGCAGGATTTTCTCGGTTTGCTGTACCAGGTAATCCATGCCGCCGGCGACCTGCATGGCGGCGATCGCCGCGATAACCGCCATGATGATGGAAATCACGTCAAAAGGAATGCTGCCGGGATGCACGCCTATGACCGCCAGGGCCAACACCCCCAGCCCGCCGGCAAAACCGATGCCGATACCCCCCAGGCGCGCGCCGAGGAAAATAGCCAGTAATACGATAATCAGTTCCAGAGCTAACATAAAGTGACCCCGCTCGACATAATCGTTCTCCTTAAAATTTTGGTGGGATACAAAATTTATTGCGAAAGACATCCTCCCGGCATGGCATGTGGGATAGAAGGCCTTATGGGCTATAACTGCCGCTTGTCAGGTCGGTAAAATAGGGTTATTTAGCGTTTTGGCAAACATATTCACCACTATTGTAGTTGTTTGCCTAATCATATGCTGGTTATAGAGAAATACATGACCCTGGATCACTATCTGCCGTTACTGAGTTGAAACGATTCGATATCTGCGATTTCCTTCACAATTTAGCCTAAAACCACACCACTACCCGCGTTAACCAATGCGGCGCGGCGGGCATGGGCTGAAACCAGGCAAAACCGCGTGGCGCCAGGGATGAATTCTGAAAAAGGGGAATTTGCGGACGTAATGAGGGCGCGTCGCTATCGGACGGTCGTTATCGGACAAAAGCCCGCCTACGAGTGGGCTTTTGTCCGATCGTGATGCTCCTGGCGATGAGTTACCACTACGGCTACTATCGTCATCACAATGGCATATAGCACAAAAGCTGCAACGATAATCATGATGGTCACCTCCTGTTATTAATTGTAAAACTAGATCAAATAGCGAGGTGGGATTTAGCGAATAATGCTGAAGTTTTGACGTAAGATCACAGTTTGACCATGGCCGCGCCCCGGGCGGCGTATCGGCAAACAAAGCCTGGTTCACAATGAAAAATCGGCTTCATCGACCATGGCGATAAACCGGTCGCGCAGCGGGTCCGCCAACCGGGGGTTCCATACCATGCCCATATCCCACCGGGCATAGGGGCCGTGCAGGGCGATTAGCTCAATACCGGCGGGGGCGATATGCACCGCGCTGTCCGGCACGATGGCCACGCCGACTCCCGCGGCAACCAGCGCCATAATGGTCTGCAGATCCCGGCTTTGCTGTACCACATTCGGCATGACATTATTCGCTGCCAGAAACTGCGCCACCTGACGATACAGGCCCGGTCCCTTTTCCGGCAGCAGTTTAATCAGCGGTTGTGAATCCAGAATTTTATAATCCCGGTTTTTATCCAGCCGGCCGGCCAATGAAGACTTCTGCTTCACGGCCAGCGCCAGGGATTCGCCGACCAGCCTGCGCCCGACCAGCGGCGGCGTTACCGGCAGGCGCATAAAGGCCAATTGCAGCTGGCCGCTGAGCAGTTGCGCGATTTGCTGCGACGAAGGAATATCCTCCAGGCTGACGATGATATCCGGATAAGCGCGGCGAAAGCGCGCGACCATCACCGGGGCGATTTTAATCCCTGAAATGCCAAACCCCAGCGCCAGATTGCCCGTGGTCCCCTGCGCGACATTGCCGGCATACGCCAGCAACGCATCCGACTGTTCCACCAGTTCGCGGGCTTTGCCGCGCATCAGTTCCCCCGCGTGGGTGAGCTGGGCGCCGTACCTGCCGCGCGCAAACAGGGTAACCCCCAGATCGTTTTCCAGCGTCCGGATCTGTTTGGACAGCGCGGGCTGGGTAATAAACAGCCGCAGCGCCGCCGCGCGATAATTTTGGGTTTCCGCGAGGACGATAAAAGCACGTAGCAGACGAGTATCCATTCCAATCGGTTATCAAAAGAAGAATTTAAGTGATTATATTTCAATCAGTTTTTGGTATCTACTGCTTTTATGCCATGGCGGGCGGGCCTGTGATAACCATCACGCCCCACGCCGTTGCCATCACACCATCACACCGCTGGAGGCCATGATGAACCAACGCTATTTTATTTTTTTGCTTAAGGACGGGGTAGTTACGCCGCAATCGCTGGAAGACCCGGACGCGGGGACGATTATTCGCGCGGTATTACTGCAACAGTTCGCTATTTCTCCCATTCATATCCGCGCAGCGGATAATCATCAGGCGCTGGCGGAATTCCAGCGCCTGACCGCCGGCCAACCGGCCGCCGCCGACCTGGCGGTGACGGTCTATTAAGTCAGCCCGCCGGGCCGGCGGCCGTAAACCGCGATCGCTGGCTGAGCGCGATAGCTGCGCCGTAAGGCCCTAAGCGGCGGCGATGTCTTCTGGCGCTACTATTTATTTCCCGGCTACCGGCCCGCTGGCAGGGCCGGCAGTCTGGAAACTTGCACCGGCATATGTTATCAATCCCATGCATCCTGACATTCCATATTGCCGGCCGACGGCAATATTATCTGTGACGGAATCGATGGCGGGACCTGTGGCGCATGCCATGGGGCAGGCGGCGCGGTACCGCGGCGGTAATCCGGTGCGGTTATGGTTTATGGCAATAGGTGAGATCATGAATTTATTGGTAGCGCAGGACATGGACCTTGACGAGGCGGCCGAACTTGTCAACCAGGCTTACAGAAGCACGGCGGTGCCGGGGTGGACCAGCGAAGTGGGGTTGATCGACGGCCCCCGCACCAACCGGCAATCCCTGGCCGAAATGATCGCCAATGGCGCATCGACCCTGCTGCTCGCCAGGGACGGCGTTTCCGGCCGGCTGTCTGGCTGCGTCGCCCTCACCCCGCGACGGCACGGCGAGTGGTATCTCTCGATGCTGGCCGTCGGACCGCAGGCGCAGGCTACCGGTCTGGGTAAGTCCATCATGGCCGGCGCGGAAAAATTCGCCCGCGGCGCCGGCGCCCATACGCTGAAAATTTCGGTCATCAATCTGCGGCTACCCCTGATTGAATGGTATGAACGGCTGGGATTTGCGCGTACCGGACAAACGGAACCCTTTCCTTATGACGATACCAACGTGGGGGCGCCGCTGCGCGACGATTTGGTGTTGGTCGCGCTAACTAAATCGTTAACGATTTGACCGGCGGCCAGCAATAAGCATCATCTGCCCGCTCATAGCCTCACTCTACAAAGAGCGCCGAGAACATATGGCGGGAAATCGGCACTAATCCCACTTGCAGGCCAAAAGGTTTGAATAACTTATTGATTACATCAGAAGTATAGTTTCCCTTGTCGTTTTCCACCTCCGACAGGGTTTTCCGCGAGACTGAAACAAGCTGCGCGAAGGTATCCTGTTTTAATCCCAGCACCTCAATCCGTAGTTTTTTCAAGGCATCTCCTTGAGTTATTTCACCAAGCAGCAGTTTCTTGATAATGGCATTCATTGCTGATTTCCGTTCTTGGGTACCGATTGCCGTTGTCGTTTTCGAGACCCTTTGACGTAACGCATTTTCCGTTGAAGATGGTGCGCCCGTCTGGTTTTTGCTATAAATCGCTTTGCTTACCGGTTTCTGCCCGGCGTTTTGTCTGGCGCGGATTTTCGCGATGGTTTGTTTCGCTGAAGTAATCCCGGGATCTCGTCCTTTCATAGCAAACCCCATCTATTTAATTTTTCGGAAATGAAGTTGAAACCTATCGCCGGCATAGCGAGAATTTGTTCTGGAACGCCTCTGCGCGCCAATCTATCTTTTAGATCGAGTAATTGGTGCGCTGTATCTCTTAGCGCCTGCAATAATTCCTCTGGGGGTACGAGATCAGAAAGCGCTACGGCAATACCGTTAAAATCATATTCTCCTCCAACTTCTAAAGGCTGGGCCCATTTAGTGGTTCTGGGGATGCCTTCAGGGTCTGCTTTCATCGGGGCGAAGTCATAGATGGGTGCTAGTCTGATGCTGTTTTCATCTTTAAGAAACGATGTGTTCCGCCCATGGTTATCACTATTGCCGAAAATGATATTCAGTAAATCCCGGCGTAACCACTCGATAACAAAGGCTTTTACATCAAAATTAAAGTCTTGTTCTACTACCATGTTGCTTTGTGTGATTTTATCAATCAGTATTCTGATCGTTTCTTCATGATATAAAGTGACGCCCGGGGTTTTTCTCAACATCGAATATACGGATTCCATCCCAAATCGTTTGATATATCCCTTATCTTCGAAAGATACATCAAATCTTGGCAGCCATAGTGAAGGGTAATTTAAACCTTCCTCCAGACGCATATGCCTGGTTGGTATGGTATCAAATCCCAAAGATTCTAATTCGTGATAGTAATAAAACTCGGCCCTTAAGATATTACAGTCAACCTCGGTACGCGCTCCGCGTGGATATTTAACTAAATAATGAATATCCCGATTGGCAGAATCATTTTGATAAGTGTCGATCCAGATGCGTTGATCTTCGCTACAACGGAGTAGCAATTTTGGTGCTTCCCCGCCTGCGCCTGTTGCTCCGCCCGCGGCCGCACCCCGGTTTTGGGCATAGTCCAGAAAGTCGCCTGCTCTATTTTTAACGTCATCTATTGAGAAAAAGAGGGTTTCAGACAAGAGGGTGAACTCAGGTAGTGATTCTTTAATTCGCAAGTTGCCAACAGGGGACATGGTGCCATGTTTGAGTAACACGAAATTCTGTTGGTCTGCACTCAGTCCCGCAAGATCCAGGTAATTAGCCCAATAGCGTCTGCTGGCTCCGCTGGGAATGATGTCATCGAGAAACTTCATCCAACCGCGCTGGCCTCCATCCTCAAAGAACAAAGATACGGGATGATTCAGCGATACTGCGTGATTATCATCGCGGCTCAGGTTTTCAATTGCATAGTCAGATAGATACTCCAACTCAGTAATACGATATGAGTTTTGTTCACTCTCCGGAAAAGTGATATTGGCAATATCAACCCATTGATTCTCTAAAAAAGCCTGTAAGGTCAACGATTCCATACGATGCTATCCCGTTTATTTAATGTGTTATATATGACACGTTAAATGCGTTACATTCAATCATTGTAACTTATTTTACACATAAAGCATCTTTTTAGCACTTAGCCTGCCCAATGCACTCTATTAGCGTTGACAGGGCAAGCCTGATTAGCCCTGCAGGAAAATGATGCAACGGCGCGCATTAATGTAACTTTTAATACTCATTAAGTGGATAAAAGACGTTTATAGTTACCTATATTACTCACAAAATAGCATGTCTACCTGTTCATATCGGCCTGAAGCATACGGCGGGCACGCTTACGGCGACACAGGATTTACGCCGCACGGATTAGCGCGCTGAAAGGCTTTGCCTTGCCGCCCCGGACGGATTTGCTCGCGCCAGGGGCCGAAACCAGTATATTTTATAAGACACATTTTGAGGTATTTTGCCGAGGGAAGGATATGCGAATCGAGGTCATCAAGGCCGACTACGGTAACCCGCAGCACGCCGGACAGATTGTGGAACTGCTGGATCATTACGCGCGCGATCCCATGGGTGGGGCGGAACCGCTGAGCGATTATGCCCGCGGCCATCTGGTTAAGGAACTGGCCCGGCGGCCCGATGCCCTGACGCTGCTGGCTTTGGTGGACGACCGGCCCGCGGGATTGGCCAACTGTTTTACCGGCTTTTCCACTTTTGCCGCCCGGCCTTTAATGAATATCCACGATATCGCGGTATCGCCGGCATTCCGCGGCCTGGGTATCAGCCAGCATCTGCTTGCGGCGATTGAGGACGAAGCGCGGGCGCGCAACTGCTGCAAAATCACCCTGGAAGTATTGGAAGGGAACGCGGTAGCCCAGGCCAGCTATCGCAAGTTTGGTTTTGCCGGTTATGAATTGCAGCCGGAAACCGGGCGTGCGCTGTTCTGGCAGAAAAAGCTGTAGGGCTATCTACCCGCTAGGCGATGGCGTGGTTGCACCAAATCAATCTTGGGGCACTGAGGTCCTTATTGATCGCGCTTGCTCTTCATCCGTGAAAGGGCGATCTTGCCGAGTTCGATATCCTCTTGATAATCAATCATGGCTTTCCATGGTTCCGGGGAAATGTAGTAACCGGAGATACGGCCGCTGGTTAACACCGCCACCGGTGGTTTCTTCGGACCTGAAGGCGGACAACCCTGGCAACCATTACGAAAATGCGTCGTTTGAATGGGCAACGCGCTTCCGCTTGGTTTTTGTAATGTGGTTAACAGATCCCCTTTCCAGGGAGTTGTTCACTCATTCCATTTTAGCCTGCATTCTGTACTGCGGTTATTCGGGTATCTGCAATGGTTTGTGCGAAACCCTTGCCAAACAACTCCGCCGGGGTCTGAAAGCCCGGACGCGCCTGGCCTGCCAGAACCCTTCGCCCGGCCTCAGCGGCAGCCATTGCCGTGAAGCTGTAACCGTTCACTGTGTCCAGCAGCATGCGCACTGTCCTGCCATCGGCGCTGACAACCTCGGCAACGGCCTGGTAACGGTTGGCGTCACGCTCTTCGGGGGTTGGACCGTCTGGTAAAACAGACAGATCGCCCTGTGGAAAACCTGCCCCGGTGACATGCACAAAGGTAGCAATGTCCGGGATATTCGTTGCCTTCCAGACGGTGATCAGGTCCGGCAACGTTACCGGGAAGCATTCCAGTGGCCCCTTGCCAAAATCGAAGGTTCTCACTTCGGTGGGAGCCTGCTGTATCAGCAAACCATCGCGGCGTATCAGACATTCCGGCGACAGATTTTCAGTCGCGCTGATTGCCGAACCCCGTGACATCGGCCCGGCGACGCGCAGAGCCAGCGATATACTTTTGGGGGCTGTTGCCCGCTCTTTAGCATGGGCGGCGAGACAACCCAGCATCGCCACGCTGCCTCCGCATCCTGGAAGCAGCATGACGCCAGCGGCGGCGGCTTCCCGGTCCAAGGTTTCAGCCAGTCTGTAACTGTCGGGCTCGGCGGCGACATCAAGGTAATGCACCTGTTTGCGTATCGCTGCCTTTATCAACACATTCGCTGTGTGCATAAATGGGCCGGCACAGTTCAGAAGCACCGCAACATCCGCAAGTGCTTCATCAACGATATCCGGCTCGTCCAGGGGGAAAGCCCGAAAGGGTATATTCAGCGCCGAGGCCATTGCGGCCAGTTTTATCCCGTTGCGTCCGGCAAGAATAAGCGGCACTCCGGAAGCAATCGCATGCTGAACGATCATGCCTCCGGTATAGCCGGTCGCGCCATAAATCATCAGCTTCTTCATAATAGTTCCGAGTCCTGAGTGGTTGGTCATTCGAGGCTGGCGTCGATACGCTCTATCAGCCCGTCGCTATTGACGGATATCTCCAGCACGCCAATTTCATGACCGAAATCACCGGTGAAATCGACCCGCGCACGCACATGGTTTTCGCCCCCACTATTGATAGACAGCAAGCGGGTCACGGTGTGATAACCGATGAAATACTGTTCGATATAGTTTCGGATACCGGTATGGCCATCAAAACGGGAGCCGGTGGATGGGTCGTCGATTACCGCATCTGGCGTAAACAGGGTTAACGCACGATCGACGTCGAAGGCGTTGGTTGCCGCAAGCAGCGCATCAGCTATCCCCCGGCTGCCACCGGTAATCAAAACATAACGCATAGAACACACCTCTTGTGGAGAAGTTTGGCCAGAACAAGAGTACGCGGGGCTTTTTACTCTGGCTCATGCAATCCTCTTTAGAAGTTGCCCGATACTGCTTTTCTCTTGTTGCAGGCGCTGGGGCGTGTTATTTATCGAAAATGGAAAAACAATTGCATGAATTGCGCGAACTGGCAGCCGGGGCCGGAAATCAGCGCACCGAAACAGGAATACCGCGCGTGGCGATGGTTCAGGGGGAGATCCCCGAACACCGGTTGGCCGCAGTCTATGAACCGATGATTAATCTGATCCTTACCGGATCGAAAAGCATGACGGTGGGGGATAGAACCTACAGATACGACCCCGCGACTTACTTTGTGATGTCGGTGGATTTACCGGCCGTCGGTAAGGTTTATGCGGATGATCAGACCGGCGCTGCCTATCTTGCCGTTAGCCTCACGCCTGAACCGGAAATTATTGCCGATCTGCTGGCCGATTTGCCTGATTCTGGCACCGCAACGCGCTACGATCCTGGATTTGCCGTCGCACCTGTCACATCCGAATTACTGGATGCCTGGCTGAGAATGCTGCGTCTGATAAATAAGCCGGAGGAAATTGCCGCGCTGGCTCCGGCGTATGAACGAGAAATCCTGTTCCGCGTTCTTCAAGGCCCACTTGGCTGGATGCTACGAGATATTGCAATGCCTGATACGCATCTGTCCCGGATTTATACGGTGATTAACTGGATAAAGCAGAACTATATGCAAGCCGTACGGGTTGAAGAACTGGCTGATATGGCCGCGCTGAGCGTGTCGGCGTTCCATCGCCACTTTCGGGCAATTACAGCACTTAGCCCCGTGCAATATCAGAAACGGATACGGTTGATGCAGGCTCGGGCAAAGCTTGCCACCAGGAGTGCCAATATCACTACCATTGCTTTGTCTGTTGGTTATCAGAGCCATACGCAGTTCAGCCGGGAGTATTCGCGATTGTTTGGGCGGTCACCGTCAGCTGAGCGTGGCAGGATAAATTAAGCCGGCTGGACTGCCCCCAAAACATGGCGCATACCGCAGCGTTCTTTTTCCCTTCTCAATCCGGCTTCCGTCGATGGACGTAAAAAACCGGAAAGCGCTGGCTTGCCGGGCTTCTTAAACTCACTTGACGTTCTTTGGAACTGAAATCGGGGGGCTGCGGGAGCCGCGCCGGCAATGAGCCGATATTGCTGGCGCCGCCAGTCCTGCTATAACTATCTTGCTGCGCCTCGTTTCCCTGCTTCCGGCCGACAGAGCCAGGAAAGCAAAATCCGCTTCGATACTGTGCATAGGGGGATAATGCCGGGTTCACTTTATTTCTGTGACGAAGCTATCGCGGCTGCGCCGGACTTTCTTCAAGTTCACCAGCCAATCGCCTTCGGCCGCCCGATAACCCAGCGGCAGCATAACGACGCTTCGCAGGTTCTTCGACTTCAAATCAAGGATATCATCGACCGCCGCCGGGTCGAATCCTTCCATCGGCGTAGCGTCGATTTCTTCGAAAGCCGCAGCAATCAAGGCAGCGCCCAGGCCGATATAAGCTTGCCGCGCGGCCGCCTGATAGTTAGCCTCCGTTCCTCGATCGGCGACGATACCCAGCAACATTTGGCGATAATTTTCCCAACCCTCGTTTTTAAAACCCCGTACATCGTTGGTAAGGTCGAACATCATGTTAACGCGATCATCTGTAATGTCGTCCCACGCAGCAAATACCAGCAGGTGCGAACAATCGGTAATTTGCGCTTGATCCCAGGCCACGGTTCGAATCTTGGCGCGGATATCCGCATTGCTCACTACAAACAACTCAAACGGTTGGAGCCCGCTTGAGGTAGGCGCCAGCCGCACGGCTTCAATAATACGTTCGAGCTTTTCGGCCGGCACGGTTTTCGTCGCATCGAATTTCTTGGTTGCATAGCGCCATGCCAATCTTTCATTTACGGTCGTCATCTCGTTTTCCTTGAAGTGTGAATTTGAACGCAGGGAGCGTGTCCCCCTAGGGCGCAGCTTTGGCCTCAGCGGTCTGCGGCTTAACGCGGCAAAGATGAGCCTGCTGAATATAGCCGCACTGTAGCACGGGAAAAATCGAGGCTAGTGCAGAAAAATGCTGCCGCTCATGCAGCAATCGGGGAATTGCGACGGCGTAACGCCGAGCCTATTCCAGGCTAGAGATTGGGGCAAGGAACGAGCCGATGAGTTCGCGGCATTAACGTTGTTTTGGTTCCCATTCGCTCAGCGACTGGCGTTTGGATAAAGCCGGTTAACGTGCGGCTACGGGCAGGATCGCGGTATTGAGCACCGTTTTTAACCACCTCGCCAGAACCTGCCGAAATATGGTGTTGGTTTATTAGCGCTGAGTTATGGGCATACCTCAGCGCCGAAGCCTACCGCCGTCTGGCTGTCCGGTTTGGGCATCATGCCGATATAATCACGCTTCATCGTCTTGACGAAGTTTTCCGCAATACCGTTACGTTGCGGACTTCTGATCGCGGTCGTTCTGGGCTCCAGTCCTGGCATTTTAGCGAAGCTCCGGGTTTCACCTGCACGATAGGCCGAACCGTTATCCGTCAGCCATTCAATGGGCGCTGTCGGCAGGTTTTGACCGAACCGGCGTTCAACCGAGCGCAGCATTACGTCCTGTACCGTATCGCTGTCATAACCGCCGGTGCTGGCAGCCCAGTCCAGTGCTTCCCTGTCGCCACAGTCGATGGCGAAGGTGACCCGCAGCTTTTCGCCGTTATCGCAGCGGAACGCGAAGCCATCCGAGCTCCAACGGCGATTGCTTTCGGCCACCGCCACCCATGGAGTAGCGTGACCAACTGAAGAAAGCACAACATATAGTATTTTCGCCCCCGCGGCCGGCGGTGGTGGAGGGTGAGATCCGAGAATGACGGAAAGCGGATTTTGTGTGAAAAACGAGAAAACAGACTGATGTCGGACCTTAGCATATCCCAAGCCTATGCATAGGCTAGACATCCGCAAAACACAGGTACCCATGACTTTGCCGACGTGAGATTTTCGATTATTATTGATTTCATTTAAACAGACATGGATACGGCATCAACGTGCGCTGACCTCTCGCTCAAGGGTTTCAATAATATTTTGCCGGTTGATTGTAGTATACTGTTATCAGCCCTGAATTACATTACATGGTAAATTATGGAATTTAATATTTTTACGCCTATATTTTATGTGCTTGCTTTTTTATTCATAGCCTTAATAATAAAAAAATCTCTAAAATAAGCATGGTATACAATAATTTTAGGCCCTTTTATCGCCAACATTTATGTTTTTCTGTGTGAAAGAGGTTTTGTTTTTGCTAATTGTCTATTACCTACATATGACGCACGAAATTTTACCTTGCCGATCACTATTCACCAGTCCCGTGAAGGTTTGAAAAAGACCGACTCATAGGCCTCCCGTTAGGAGGCCAGGTTCTGGTCATTCAGCCTCTAAACATCTTGTTCGGCCCAGTGCTCCAAACATGACCTGGTCGAGGGATTTTGTCATGGACGCTCTCGCCGGTGGCAGAAGGATAAAGTGCCTGGCCTGCGTGGATGATTTCACCAAAGAGAGCCTCGATATAGCGGTTGCGCACGGGATCTTTGGCGAACAGGTGACGCGGATACTCGATAATGTGGCGTTATTCAGGGGTTATCCTAAAGCGATACGCACCGATCAAGGGCCAGAGTTTACCGGCATGCGCTGCATCAATGGGCTCATTCTCATGGCATTGAGTTAAAACTTATCCAGCCGGGGAAACCGACGCAAAATGGTATTATCGAAAGTTTTAACGGGCGTTTTAGGGATGAATGCCTGAATGAACATTGGTTCAAGGATCTTGCTCAGGCACGCAAGATCATCAGCGACCGGCGACAGGATTATAACGAGCGAAGGCCGCATTCTGCGCGTAATTACCTGACGCCATTGGAATTCGCTGTAAACTATCGCAGTAGTAAAAATGGTACAGATCAAAACGATGTTACTAGTTAAGTGTTGGCTTGATTACTGGGGGCAGGTCAAATCGGATCTGCTAGGCCCCTCCAAACTCAAGCCACACGGTGATCGGGCCTTGCAAACTGGTACAGCTTCAAAATTTACAGGTATAATCCCAGAAATTATTCAACTGGTTTAGAAACGAAGATGACAAAACTCACCTTACAAGAGCAGATGCTAAAAGCTGGATTAGTGACCAGCACAAAAATGGCCAAAGTCCAAAGAACGGCTAAAAAATCACGAGCTCAGGCTCGCGAGGCAAGAGAGGCGGTGGAAGAAAATAAAAAAGCACAAGCTGAACGTGATAAACAGCTAAGCGAACAACAAAAACAAACTGCTTTATCTAAAGAGTATAAAGCTCAGGTGAAGCAGCTAATTGAAATGAACAGAATCGACATTTCAAAAGGCGATATTGGTTTTAACTTCACAGATAATAATTTAATTAAAAAAATAGTTGTGGATAAGCTTACACAAGCTCAGCTGATTAGTGGTCGTCTCGCCATTGCCCGTTTGGTTGTTGATAGCAGTGGCAAGAGCGAATACGCCATTATCCCCGCGAGCGTAGCCGATAAAATTGCGCAGCGAGATGCAAACAGTATTGTATTAAATAGTGCGCTTAGTCAGGAAGAGCAAGATGAAGAAGATCCGTATGCTGATTTTAAAGTGCCCGATGATTTGATGTGGTAATTAACGTTTTGCAGGTGCTTATGTATGAAAAGCCCTCCAGGGCTTTTCATTAAGATTGCATGTTCAGCCGGTTCATGGAAAAAGGCAGGGCCCCTCCGGCAGCCCCGTTAACTCTTCCGCCACGTCTGGCCGCAGCGTTTCACTCTGCGTCGTTTACGCCTTCACCTGGCCGCCGCCCCCTCGCATATCAGAAATTTATCGTCCAGACTTAAACTAAAGACGTAGTCTGCGCAGGCATTGTGTTTTACACTGCGCGCTGTAAAAACTGAGTAGATAAACGATTAAGTAGGCGGTAATGGCGATGAACGGAACGATCACAACCTGGTTTAAAGATAAAGGTTTCGGATTTATCAAAGATGAAAACGGTGATAACCGTTATTTTCATGTGATTAAGGTCGCCAACCCTGAGCTGATTAAGAAAGATGCGGCGGTGACTTTCGAACCTACCACTAATAACAAGGGTTTGTCAGCTTATGCCGTGAAAGTCGTACCGGAAAGCAAATACATCTATATCGCGGGCGAGCGCCTTAAGCTTACGTCGATCAAATCTTACCTGGTTTACCGCGAAGAAGTGCCCGCCGATACCCGCATTGATAAAGAAAATGCGGTGCTGTCCGTGGGTGTGCTGATGAGTAGTATCAGGCCGAAATCATCCGCTAAGCCTGGTGAAATGCGCTCGCTGAAAAAACTGGCGATCACCACCTTCCAGGAAACGACGTTAATCTTCTCGGAAGATGAAATAGACGTGGATGCCACGGTGAAACTGCTCAAGGTCTGAAATAATTCGGGCAGACCCTGTGCCGAAATTCTGCGCCATATATAAGCAGGATTTCGGCATTGCCTACTGACTCCGGTGCGCCGTGATATGCGGTTCTTTCACTAACTCCGCCAGCAACCGGACAATCGCATGTTCACCTCTTGATCTATCGCCTGGTAAACCAACCGATACCCGGCAGATCGGAGCTTGATTTTATAACAATCAACCATGCCGCTGAGCCGATTGGCGGCCGCTCACCAGGGATACGCTCCATCGGGGCCAGTGAAACTCCCGGTCGGGCTTTCCGTGTCCAGGGCCGCAAGAAGAAGCGGCCGGACTCCGATCTCGACGCTGTCCGTTCCCTGAAAATCGTTGATGGCGGTTGCCGTGTAGCTGGGTCCGGCCGCACGAACCTTGATGCCGGTGCCTTCAAGTTCAATGGCGAGCGCCAGGGTTATGGCGTTGAGTGCAGTCTTGGAAGCGGGATAGGTGACACCGAAATAGGGACGGAACGGAAAATTCGGGTCGGAATTGAGCGTCAGAGAACCCACCCCGCTCGAGACGTTTAGGATGCGTCCTGTGGAGGACAATCGGATCAGCGGCAGCATTGCCTGCGTCACGGCGAGAACGCCAAAGACATTTGTCTCGAAAAGCGCCCGAACTTCGTCCAACGGCGCGACGCTCGCCGCGCTCGCTCTCAGGACTTCCTGCGCCGACGCATAGCGGCCCGATTGGACGATCGCAGCGTTGTTGACCAAGAGATCGAGACGGCCGAATTCGGCCTTAACGCGTTCCGCTGCGCTTGCTATGCTCAGCGCATCGGTGACATCGAGCTGGATGGCGACAGCGCCTTCTCCAATCTCCTCGGCGGCCCTTTGACCGTTCGACAAATCCCGCGATCCGAGGAGGACGATGTAACCGTGATCGACCAATTCCTTGGCGACCTGCTTTCCAAGCCCTTTATTGGCCCCGGTGACCAGGGCGACCATCTTCTCTTGCATTACCTTGCTCCGCTACGTTATCCGCTCTTGCAGTATGCGCGAGCGGTTCATCACGTAGCTTATTCGACGCCAAGGCTATGCAGAAGGTGGCAGGCAGGACTAGTTTCTATTCCCAAATGGCATGGAATTACTGGAGCCGGAGACTCAACTGCTCGTCCAAGCATTGCGTGATGAAATCGCTCACCACCCGTACGCGATGGGCAATCCGTGTGCTGCTATAGAGCGCATGAATGGGGAGCGGGTCGGCAACGAAGTCCGCCAACACCTCAACCACACGACCTGAGCGAAGTTCCGCCTCAAACAAGGCGCGCGCACTCTGCACGATTCCAAGGTCTGCAAGAACGGCAGCATGCATATCCGAAGGATTATTGCAGCTAAACTTTCCAGCCGTTGGGGTTACGATGTCTCGCTCGCTGTTTGTAAAATGCCAGTCGCTGATCGCGCCGAGATATCGATTTGCCAACAGCTGGTGCGTATTGAGGTCGGATGGCTTTAACGGCACGCCGTGGCTCGCTAGATACGCAGGGCTGGCGACGGTCGCAAACTGCATATTTCCGATCCTGCGTGCCACCAGCCCGGAGCTATCGAGGTGGCCGACGCGGATGGCTAGGTCGAGGCCCTCTTGCACCAGATCGGCGTACCGCTCGGAAACGACAAATTCGATGGTAACGTCTGGAAAGCGGAGGAAGAAGTCCGGGAGCCTCGGCACGATCATCATGCTGGTCAGGATCGGCGGGACCGCGACCCGGACGGCACCGATTGGTCGCTCGTGGCCATAGGCAACCCGGCTCTCAGCGTCATTCAGGTCGCCAAGTATTCGAACGGCGGCCTCATAAAAATCGGCACCCACCGGCGTGGGACGCAGCCCGCGCGACGTTCGATTAAGCAGCTGCGCGCCAAGCCGCCGCTCAAGGGCTGCGACTTGCTTACTGACGGCCGGTTGCCCGACGCCAAGCTCGCGGGCAGCTTGGGAGAAGCTCCCACTCTCAACGACGCGAACGAAAAACTGTAAAGCGGCTATCTGTTCCATTCCTTGAGATAATAGATCAGGCAGGCGTTATTGCCAATCTCCCGCCTCGACAAATCCGGTCCTACCCGACTCTGCGATCAACAAAAAGATCGCGAAAGCCGTAGGGCAAACAAGATCCCGGCACCATCAAGACGCATCGGATGGCCTCATTCGAGGCAACAGGTGTTCTGAGCACCTGGCCCACGTCCTTCGGGGATATCGCTTTAGCGAGTTGGCAATAACACTCACCTTTTTTTGCTCAGGGCAGAAAACACTGCGGTATAACAGGAGATATCGATGGATGATCCTACCTACAGGCTACGCCAGCTTTGCCAGCGTAATCGCGACGGCAGCCATGCCATGCAAGTCGACCGTATGCGGTCACTGACCTTGGTCAGCCGCCAGCTACGCGAGGCGGGATTTCGGCAGATGCGGACAATGTCGCTTAAAAGTAAGCATATCGCGGTATTACTGGAGCGTTGGCAGGGTGAAGGTTTGTCGGCTGGTACACTCAAGAATCGCCTGGCGCATTTGCGGTGGTGGGCAGAGAAGGTCGGCAATGCCGGTGTTATTCCCGCCGATAATACGCAACTGGGCATCCCCGAGCGGCGATTTTTCGCCAGCGAGAACAAGGCACGCGACTTAGGCGACAGTTTGGATAAAGTAAATGATCCCTACGTTCGCATGAACCTGCTTTTGCAAAAGACTTTTGGCTGCGCCGCGAGGAGGGCTATGCAGGCATCGCGCCATTTACCGCTGCTGGAAGGCCAGAACCCACTACGACGAAGCGAAATATTTGCTGGCATTAGAAGAGCGAAATTCACCCTTACTGAAGCCATAAATAGCTTGTCGAATACCTCAGGGCGTGAAGCGGGCGTTATCATACATTAGTTAGATTTATCAGAGGATCACAACAACCCAAGATTTTCAGCGCGTTATATTTGAGCACATGCGGGGAAGATTGCTATAATGATTTGCAATAGATGGAGACGAGTAGAAAAAACTCAGTTGCCATAAAAGCGAATCCCCGAGAGGGACCTAAGTCTGTCTCGGGGATCTAAGTAGATTGTTGGATGCGCTTAGTGTTACCACCAGAGGGGCCAAACCAACTGCTCTGATAAGGATTCTAAACCCTCATGGCTGAAAGTCAAGTACCTTACCTTTATAATGGCTTTGAAGCCAATATCATTAAAGACCTATCAGAGGCTCGCTTTGCTCCTTATTTAAAAAACGCGGGGTTTGATAAACATTATGCGTTTAGTCTGTATCTATACAATGCACGTCTATTGAAGGCTTTCCTTTACCCTTTACATATCCTCGAAATTACACTCCGTAATAGGATAAATGAAATTTTTAGTGTAAATTTCGATGAAAAATGGTACCAAGATAAGGCTTTTAGATCAGGTCTGTCATCAGAAAGTATGGATGCTCTTGATCGTGGAATAAGTAGAGCTAAAAAACCCAAGAAAGAAGATATTATAGCCACCTTAACCTTCGATTTTTGGTCAAATTTATTTAGACCTGAATATGACCGATTTGTTTGGCAAACTAATATGAGAATATTATTGCCCAACGTTAACCTGACCCGAAAAGAATTTGAGAAAGTGGTAAGGAAAATCAATGAGTTTAGAAATCGCATAGCTCATTATGAACCGATACATAAAATAAATTTGAGCGAGATGCATGTAGTCATAATTGATATTTTGTCATGGTTGTCTAATGATATTAGTAACTGGGTAAAGCATTATTCTACAGTAAACGAATGCTTGCGCATGAAACCTTCCATTAAAGGTGATGGTCATACTTTAATAGGTGAAAAATGTGACAACGATTTCCAAATAGTATCCCTAGATGACAGTGTCAGTAAAATTCAATGCTCAAATTTCACGCTATGCGTTGACCCTCAAAATAAAATAAATGCAGTTGTTAATCATGCGCACTTAGCTAAATATTTAATGTTGCATATCGAAAATGAAGAACTTCTCATAGACCTTAAATCTCATGAGGTTAGCCATCTCATTAAGAAATTGAACCTTAATAGCAATATGATTTTCTGTGAATCCCATGAACCATATAAGACTATTGAGAAATATTTTAAGGGAAGAACTAGATTCCTTGTCATTTTAGACAATGGTGGAGTCTTGGGGGTAATTGAGAAATCGCACCGTAGATATTAAAGATAATATGTCTATTCGGATGGATTTTCAGTTGATTTGAAATTGACTGAGAGGCAGCAATAGTGTAATGCTGTCTGAAGTATAAACTTCATCAATTACAGTCAATGAACTGCATCCTATTTATGAATGCAACAGGATGCTAGTTACATCCGCTTCTCGCTCTTAGCCGACGGCCAGATTTAACCGCACATTGCAATAGAACATTATCAGATTGAGCAACGGCTAATCCCTAAGCGTAATTATACAAAACGGATTTGCAGTTTTTTCCCTACCGCCGCGGCATATTTTTTCAACGTGTTATAATACGGTCCCTGTGTATCGGAGGCTAAACCGCTTTCCAACCGTGTAATAGCCGTTGCTTTGGTCCCCATTCGCTCAGCGACTTGCGCTTGGGTGAGGTCGGCTTTTTTGCGTGCGGCCTACAGCTCATCAAGCAGGGCGAATTCCCCATCCAGTTTTTCATATTCAGCCTTGAATTCCGGTTGCCCCATCCAATCAGAGACCATTTCGGCATGGGTTTTGGTTGGCGGTATGCGTTTAGCGTTCATTTTTTTACCTCTCTCAATCTGGCTTCAGCGATGCTGAGTTCTTTGCGCGGCTTTTTTGGGTTTTCTTGATAAAGCTATGCAGCATCACAATTCGCTTTCCCACTTCCGCGCAAAAGAACACACGTCCAATCCCGTCGTTACCTTTTACTCGAAGTTCGAAAAGTCCATTTCCGAAGGCGCTGGTGTGGGGCTCACCGGGGTTACCACCGTATACTGTCATACGTTCGGTAAGCCTGGTATACCTGGTTCGCAAAGACAACGGCCAATGATCGATATCGTATCGAACGTCTTCACTCTAGTAATCAATAGTATATTTCATGGCTCAAAACATAACAAAAACGTTATGTTTGTGTAAGCCGCAACGACTGTAACCAGGGGGTATAACACCGCAGGAATCCTTATTTTACTCCCGATTAGACGCATAATAATGAGCAACGGATAAATGAATAGTAGCGATCAACGTTAGACTGATCGGTTATAAAACGCTTAACCCTTTTATTCCTTCGCTCATCTCGCTTCCGCTATCTGCGGTCGACACAAATTCGGCCCACCATTGGTACTTAAAAGTTGTGGAAAGCATTCCACAAACGTAAAAAAGCCCGCGCTGGGGGAATCTGAATTTTTCGTGTAATTTATTGGTATATATGTATTTAATTCCAATTCAGATTTTAGGATATACCTAAACGTATACCAATGCGGGAAAGTGATGGGATTATGTGGTCAGATTTTGAACCGTTATTCCCGCACACGCCACCCGGTTAGAGCCGGGCTTTAGCGGCGTTATATACTTCTGAGCGTTCACGCTTGCCCACGGCCAGCACCAGCACAATCACCTCTTCATCGATCGCCTGGTAAACCAACCGATACCCGGCAGACCTGAGCTTGATTTTATAACAATCAGGCATGCCGCTGAGCCGATTGGCGGGAATATGGGGATTGACCAAAATCTCTTTTAACTTCTTTTTGAACTGCTCCCGTAACGGCGCGCCCAGCTTTTTAAACTCCTTAAGGGCATGCTCTTCAAACTCCAACTCATAGATCATCCAGCTTGACCTTAACGCGCTTACCTTTCATCCGTGAACGGGCGATCTTGCCGAGTTCGATATCTTCCTGATAATCCACCATGGCTTCCCATGTTTCCGGTGAAATGTAGTAACCGGAGATATGGCCGTTGGTCAACACCGCCACCGGTTGGCCGTGGGCCTCTTTCAGGGCGCCATTGGGTGACTTTTTAAAATCGCTGATACTCACCGACGCATTAGCCAGGATAGGTTGTACAGACATAATGAGTCCCTTTTAGTACGATATTTGATACTAAATTTAGCACTAAGTCAAAACGACAGCAACAGCGTTATGCGAGTCTGCCGAAAAAAAGGATTTTATGCAAAACTGTTCACCCTGTTCACCCTGTTCACCTTTGATTTATTTTTATATAAAACATACTGTTATGTGGTGATGAGTTGATGAACAGCAACACTAAACTCATCACCCCAGGGTGACTACCCTTGTAGCAGATACGAAAAAACCGGCCGAAGCCGGTTGGTTTTTGTTCGTAGTGATGCTAAACCGCGTTGCACTGCGGCAGCCAATCCGCAGCGCTATCGTCGCTTAATTCAAGGTTGGTTTGGATATCGTTTTTGCTTTTGTGCTTTATCAGCGCGCACCCGTATTCCCGTAAGATCCCCGAAAGCGCCAGACCGAAAGCGGTCAGGCTCATCGGTTTCTGGTATTGCGCCCTAAGCAAGGCCGCCAGCGACGGCAGGTTATTGGCGCTAGGCGCCATCCTCGGCTTTGGCCTGGGGATCAATGCCCTTGGCTAAAAGGGACAGCTTTTCACCTATGTTTTCTCTGGCATTAGCCAAAGACAGGGCAGGGTATGCACCTAGGCTAATCATGGTGCGCTGTGCGGTGCCGGGTCGCTGATAGCGAAAACGCCATATTTTTTTGCCGGTGGTTTTTACCAGCAAAAATAAACCGTCGCCATCATGCAGCGTCAGGTCTTTATCGAGGGCTTTGGCTTTTTGTACTTCGGTGTGGGTGAGGGGGCGTGTAGTCCTCGCCATGCCAGGGATCGTCCATTAATTGGTATACGTTTATTGGCATACATCATTGCGTATACCAATAGACGCTGGATTTAGCTGGATATGCTCGGACTGCTACAGATACAAAAAAGCCCGCAAACCTAGGTGGGATGCGGGCTTTCAGGACTTCGCCGGACATGTCCGGGCTGGGGGAGTTGAATTTATTGCCTATTATTTTGATTATAGGGATTATTTCTGATTTAACTTTTGTTCTGTGGGCCCAAGTGTGGGCCTAAAAATTTTGTTTGCTTGGTTAAAATGGAGGCTGTGGGACTTATTTGCGAAATGAGTAGCAAAAAGATTTTCAAACGAGGAATCGAATTATGTGTTTTATAGCCATAGTGACCTGCTCCCCATTGATTAACATACGATATTGTTTGTAATACCTGCTTCTGGCACTCAGTTGCCCGCAAGAGTTCCATCAGGCGGCCATGAGCGAGGAGCTAAAGTTCGCTTTAAAGGTAAACTAATCCGCTTGCTTGAAGATCTCTGAAAGAGAATGGTCCGCTTTGCCGGGATACTTACACCACCGTCAGTTGTTCGTCGCCTCGATCCAGCGCGGTGGCCCACGTCTTGAGCGATTGCGAACACTGCACCGCTTCTTGTGAGCGTAGGCCCATCATTCGAGCCAGTTGCAACGTCAGCGCCAGACCGGCGTCTTTCTGTTGCAGGGTTGCCAGCGCCGCCTGATAGCGCTCCGGCGTAATCGCTTTCCGCGTGCCGTCCCGGCTGGC
Source organism: Sodalis sp. RH21 (assembly GCF_047324175.1). Lineage (NCBI taxonomy): Bacteria > Pseudomonadati > Pseudomonadota > Gammaproteobacteria > Enterobacterales > Bruguierivoracaceae > Sodalis > Sodalis sp. RH21. Next base: position 1,079,790 of record NZ_CP178732.1, read on the forward strand.
CCCACTTAGGCCTAACGTCTTGTTGCTCAGCCGTTCCGCATCCGCCAGCTTAGCTCGCCCGGCGGTGCGCAGTATCACCCGCACTGCCGCCATTTCATTATGCAGCGTGCGCAAAGTAATTCCCTGTTCTAACCGTTCGGCGATATAGCATTCGATATGTTTTGCTTTCAGATGCTGCACCGTGCGAATCTGAATATTCAAGGACAGCAGGTGACTGGCAAGCCGCTCTGCAATCTTTAGTCGGTCATGTACCGTCTTATGGCTGCCGCCAGCCTGACGGGCCAGCGTCTGCATCTCCCAGCTCAATCGTGACATATCCTCAATAACCTCTGTTCTCCGGCGCACGGCGATTTACGACACGGATTTATCGCGTCGCACTGAACAATACCTGCGCGCCGGAGCGGCAGCGGTTGAGGTATGACGGGGATATCGGTTATGCACTCGGTGCAACCGCCTGCATCAGCAGGGTAATCCCCTCAGGCTGAAAGCCTGCCTCAGGTATCGGTTCAGTCCTCCTCTGATAAGTGGGTTGATGATAATTGACGCAGGAGATGTGCGTCAGATGACAGGTCACGCCAGAAAGCGCTGTGGCGTAAGGGCTGGCGCAGAGATCGTTCGCGGCGTCACTTGCAACGGCTTTGCGCCGTATGAAGTGACGCCGCTGCCTCATGGATGCATTCGCTGAGGCAGCAAAAGGCCGTAGAGGGTTGCGTCAGCTATATCAGCTATATCAGCTATATCAGCTATAAAGGTTGTTGTACGCATCAGTGCGTATGCAAAAAGCAGTTGCTTCACTAAGAGCAAAAAGGATGCAGCCCTAAGACATTGAGATAAGGTAGCTACCATCGCCGCAGCGATCACCCGCAAACTGGTAGCGGGGCGGGTTGGGAGTCGACCACACAGGTTGGTCCTGCGCGTTGCCTTGAAGGTCGTGGCAACATGGGCGTGCTGCTTGCAGCAGCGGTGTAACACTGACAATTTACTGCGCCAAAATCCGTATATCAAGCGGCTAACGCGCTGCGCTTGTTGGCTCCTCACTGGGTTTCTATTCCATAGAAATCCAGTAAGGAGCGTCTAAATCCACTGACAGTATGAAAAAAATTTTGTAAATTTTTAGTGGCTAATCCGAGGTCCCATCTCTGTATTGTTGATGCTGTCCGCTGTTATAACGCGAAGGCCAGATCTCTTCGGGGCGTTTATGCAAGGCTTCGGCGATTAAGCGTTCTCCTTTAGGCCAATGGCGCGTCGGTGTATTTGCCAAAGTGGAAGAAGCGAGTCCCGCTTCTCTGGAAACCGCAGCCAGCGTTATGCCTTTCTTTCTTAAACCAGCAATGATATCTGCCGGATGCCAGTCTTGTTCAATCATACGAAGTCACCCATATTGATGCCCGTCAGAGGCGATGAAATCGTTTGTTCTGACTAAGGCATATTTTAATTTCTTCCTTTTTAGCATCCGCTAAGTGACTTTATCTTAAGAGCTACTAAAGACGCGGGGTTGAGTACCTGTCCATTGACGATGAGCGAAAAATAACGCGTCTCCCGCCTCACACCATCACTTGCTTATGGTGTGAGGCGGGAGAAAAAACACGGCTTCATACAATCACCCAATTGCCTTAAGTCCCCGGACTCCGCCTTCCAGTACGCTGCCGTTGTCCGCCGCTTTCACAAAGTCAGCCCACCATTGCATCATGGGGCGACGTTGTTCCAGATAGTCGCTGCGGTTATAGGCTCGGCGTACTTCATTTTTATCCACATGGGCGAGGGCGGCTTCGATGACATCGGGCGGAAAGCCTTGCTCATTGAGCGCGGTGCTGGCAATGGAGCGCATGCCGTGTGATACCAAAATGCCGCCTAATCCGGCGCGTTTTAGCGCGGCGTTGACCGTCTGGCTATTCATTGGCTGTAACGGCTTAATGCGGCTGGGGAAAACATATTCCCGGTGGCTGCTTAAGGGCTTCATTAGCGCCAGAATAGCCAGCGCCTGTTCTGACAGCGGAACGATATGTACCCACTTTATTTTCATGCGTTCGGCCGGAATGCGCCATTCTTTAGCATCCAGATCGATCTCTTGCCAGCGCGTCTCAGCGGCTTCGACAGGGCGGGTGAGGGTGAGAAGCTGCCACATAAACAGACAGCGGGTCGGTAACTCGATATGCGCCAGCCGCATCGTTTGCATCAGTTGCGGCAGTTGATCCGGGCGAATGCTGGGCATGTGTTTTTTCTGCGGTTTCTCGAATGCCTTGCCGATATTGACGCTGGGCGCTGCATCGATCAGACCAACGTTCATCGCATAGATCATCACCTCGTTAATCCGCTGGCATAACCGTCTTACCGTTTCCAGCGCGCCTCTGGCCTGCACCGGCTGGATAGCCTGTACCAGCGTGCGCGCTTTAATGTCCGTAATGCTGATATCGCCGATGGCGGGAAAGATATCCTTTTCGAGGGAGCGCCAAATATCTGAGGCATAGTCGGCGGTGACGCTGCTCTTTTTTAACTGTAGCCAGCGCTCGGCAACGACCTTAAAGGTGTTGGATTGGGTTTCCAGCGCTTGCTTGCGCAATGAAAGCTGGTGTTCATAAGGGTCAATATCTTTTACCAGCAGAGCGCGGGCCGCTGTACGGCGTTGCCGGGCGTCGGCCAGAGTGACTTCGGGATAAGGCCCAAAAGTCAGTTTTGCGCGTTTTTTGGTTAAAGGCCGGTAGTAGCGCATCTGCCAGACTTTCCTGCCGCTGCTTTTGATTAGCAGTTGCAGACCGTCGCCGTCATGCAGTGTGTAATCCGCCGCCTGTGGTTTGGCGGCTTTGGTCTCCGTATCGGTGAGGGGTTTTGTTAACCGTGCCATTGGTACCTCCATCATTTAGGTACCCATCGGATGGGTACCTGCCTTTCAGGTACCTAAAAAGGTACCTGAAAGTTGTGGAAGCTACAAGATCGCCAAAGCATTCCACAGACGTAAAAAAGCCCGCAGGGCTTGCGCCATGCGGGCTTCTTGGACTTACTTGACGTTCTATAGAACAGAATTTGGTGGAGCTGGGGGGATTTGAACCCCCGTCCGGAATTATTACGTCCTCGGCACTACATGCTTAGTCCTATCATTACATTCGCCAGCCAGCTGCGGATGGACACGCCACTGACAAACTAGCCTGATTAGTTTTAGCGCTTTGACCCCAGGCAGGATCTCCACGCGAGCTCTTTTGGGTTTGACCTCTCTTGATCCCCGTCCTAAGAGCGGAGGCTAGGGAGAGAGGGAACCATTAGTTGTTTAGACTAATTAAGCTGCTAAAGCAGCGGGTTCGTATTGCGAGTCGTTTGCAATTATTTTTTTTGAGGCTGTTTAACGAGGCCTACCTCACCTCGGCATGCACCTTGGGTTTCACAAATCCCGTCGAATCCAGAATCAGCCCCAAGTTGTTAATTTCATTATAGCAAAATTAGGATGGCGCGGCAAACGTTAACGGTTGGCGTGTTTCATAATCCGTGCTTTATCCACCTGCCATTCGCGCGTTTTGATATCGTCGCGCTTGTCGAAATCTTTTTTACCCTTGGCTACGCCAATCTTGACTTTGGTCCAGGCGTTTTTCCAGTAGAGCGACAGGGCTACCACGGTGTAGCCTTCGCGGTTGACCCGGCCAAACAGGGAATTGATTTCGCGCTTGTTAAGCAGCAGTTTACGTGTGCGCATGGGGTCGCAGACCACATGCGACGATGCCGCCATCAATGGCTGAAAGGTGGCGCCAAACAGGAAGGCTTCGCCATCTTTTAGCAACACATAGCTGTCACTGATGTTGGCCTTGCCAGCACGTAGTGATTTGACTTCCCATCCCTGCAACGCGAGTCCTGCTTCGAACTCCTCCTCGATGAAATATTCATGTCGGGCGCGTTTGTTTTGCGCAATGGTGGCTGAACCGGGTTTATATGCTTTTTTTGTCATGATACTAAATATTATACAGTTTTATGGCGGGAATAAAATGCTTTAGTGGCGCTGTCATGGGGTTTTCATCCTTTTTAAGACAATCGGGCGTGAACAGTTTTTTGTCTCATGCCAGATAAATGATAATATTAGAATGTATTAGTCATGACAGGAACCCTTATGCCTCATATCAGTCGTTCCGCGCTGGTGCCCTACAGCGCGGAGCAAATGTTTGCTTTAGTCAATGATATCCGTGCCTATCCGGAATTTATTCCCGGATGTACCGGTAGCCGTGTGCTGGGTAAAGAAGGTAACGAACTGACCGCTGAAATGGATGTGTCCAAGGCGGGGATCAGCAAAACCTTCAGAACCCGCAACGTTATCACCGACAATCAAAGTATCGTGATGCGCCTGGTGGAAGGGCCGTTTCGTTCATTTGCCGGCGATTGGCGCTTTACCACCCTGAGTCCGGAAGCCTGCAAGGTGGAGTTTGAAATGAGTTTCGAATTCAAAAGCAAGCTCATCGAACTGGCGTTCGGCCCCATCTTTAAAGAGATGGCCAACAGCATGGTGCAAGCCTTCACCCAGCGTGCCAAAGAGGTCTACCGTGTCTGATAATCAGGCATCGGGTGCGGAGATACACGTCGAAGTGGTGTATGCGCTGCCGGAACGGCAGTACCTGCATAAAGTGGTATTGGCGGCAGGCAGCACCTTGGAGCAGGCCATCCAGGCCTCGGGGATCTTGAGCCAGCGCCATGATATCGACCTGGCGAAAAACAAGGTCGGCGTTTTCAGCCGGCCGGCCCGCTTAAATGACCTTGTCAACGATGGCGATCGGGTGGAAATCTACCGGCCGCTGCTCATCGATCCGAAAGATCTTCGCCGCCAGCGGGCGGAGCGTACCAAAAAATAGCCTGTTTTTTTGCCTTTCCCGCACTTTTCCCGCATTTTTTACTGGCATGACATGCGAGCCGCGCCTTTCCTGTCAATATTATCCAATATCATCGCCTATCGATATCATCAATCAGCATGCCAGCTCGCCCGCACCGTAAACCGGTCAGGCGGGGCTGGTCGTGCTCAGCGAGGATACTTTATGCCGCGCGGTAAGCCTGGTTACGAACGGGGAGCATTCAGGGCGTCGCGCCGGTCGATGTTGGTCAGAATATCCGCGTCGTTAAAGGTCAGGGTAATGGTTTGCTGCGTTACCGCCTCATGGCCCGGCTGGCGACGGAATACGTAAAACCAGGTGCTGGTGCCAAAGGGGTCACGCATCATCGGCGTGCCTAACGTATAAGCTACTTGCTGTTTAGTCATGCCGGTATGAAGCTTGGCCACGTCATTTGCTGTCAGATAATTCCCCTGATTGATGTCGGGGCGATAGACCAGTCTTTCCAGCGTGGAGCAACCGGCAGTTAACATCAGAAGAACGACGGCAGCAGCGGTCAACGTCTTACAGCTCATAATAATCACATTCCTTTTGGGCATAGGATGCCGATGATAATAGACCTTGCCGACATTGGGAACCTCTACAAGGCCCATCTATGACCGCGGGAACGTAAAAAAGTTGGGCTTTTCTAAGCTGCGAGCAGTTCTTTTGCATTTGCCAGCGTGTTTTTGGTGACCTCGCTTCCGCCCAGCAGCCGCGCCAGCTCCTGCAAGCGGGCTTTTTTGTCCAATGCGATCATCTGCGTTTCGGTCTCGTTGCCATCGGTATTTTTGCTGACAAAAAAGTGATGATGGCCCGAACCGGCAACCTGCGGTAAGTGAGTGACGCACATCACTTGGGTGGACTCGCCCAACTGACGGAGCATTTTACCCACAATCGCGGCGGTCGGGCCACTGATGCCCACATCCACTTCGTCAAAAATCAGCGCCGGCGTATCCATCTTGCGGGCGGTAATGACCTGGATGGCCAGCCCGATACGGGACAGCTCGCCCCCCGAGGCCACTTTCGCCAACGGCTGGAGCGGCTGGCCGGGGTTGGTGGTCACCAGGAATTCAATACGGTCCGCCCCTTCGGCGCTGAGCTGTTCGGCGGTGAAGTGGGCGACGATCTCCAGCCTGCCGTGGGGCAGGGAGAGTTCGCGGATGCTGCGGGTAATGAGGGCGGATAATTCGGCGGCGTGCTCCTCGCGCCGCTGGTGCAACTGCCGGGCGATCTGCAGGGCCTGGCGGTGATATTGCTCCACCGCTTGCACCAGCGCTGCGGCGTCGGTGTCGTACTGGGCCGTCAATTGCTGCTCGCCGAGCAATTGCTGATAGAACTGCGGCAGTTCCTCGGGTTTTACGTGATGCTTGCGCGCCAGGCTTATTTGGCGCGACAGCCGCAGTTCCAGTTCGGATAACCGCTGCGGGTCCAGATCCAGCCGATCGCTATAATGGCGCAGTTCGTCGCTGGCCTCGGTAAGCTGTATGGACGCCTCTTCCAATAAATCCAGCACCGGGGAAAGGGAACCGTCCATGCCGATCAGCTCGGTTACGCGCTGTTTGACGGCGTGCAGCTCGCTGAGCATATTGCGATCTTCGTTCTCGCTTAATAGCTCCAGGGCTTGCCGGGTGCTGGCGATCAGTTGCCCGCTGTTGGCCAGGCGTTTATATTCCTGGTCGATCTGCTCGAACTCGTCGGCGACGGGGACAAATTCATTCAGCTCTTTTAATTGATATTGCAGCAGCTCGCGCCTGGCTTCCCGCTCGGCGGCGTGCTGGCGGAACGACGCCAGATCCAGGCAGCCCTGGTGCCACTGCCGGTAAGCGCCCGCCATGGCGAGCCGCAGGTCTTTTTCGTCGGCGTAGGCGTCGAGCAGCTGTTTTTGATATTCCGGGCGCAGCAGCAACTGGTGGGCGTGCTGGCCGTGGATTTGAATCAGATGATGCCCCAGCTCGCGCAATTGGGACAAGGGCACCGAGGTGCCGTTGATAAAGCCGCGCGAGCGCCCGTCATGGCCCACCACGCGGCGCAGCAGGCATTCATCGCCGTTATCCAGCTCGTTGTCCGCCAGCCATCGGGCGGCCAATGGCGCGTCGCCCAGGGCGAACCGCGCGCAGATATCGGCCCTGGGCGCTCCCGGGCGCACCATGCTGGCATCGGAACGGCTGCCGAGGCAAAGGCCAAGCGCATCGATGGCTATGGATTTGCCCGCCCCGGTCTCACCGGTGATAACGCTCATTCCCGATTGAAAATCAATCGTTAACTCCCGTACGATCGCAAAATTGGCAATGGTAAGCTGAGCCAGCATGATTTTTTCCTGTATATAAAAACACAGCTGTGGTTAAACACAGTATAAACTGGTTTTTTATACAGTAAAGCAACCTTTGCCGAATTTCAGAATAATTTTTTTGACCAGCCCAGCTTGGTGCTCAGCGTATTAAAATAGTTGTAATCATGGGGATGGACCAGATCCAGGTGATACTCGCTGCGCCGGATAAAAATTTCCTCTCCCTCCTGGATCGGCAGCGCGATTTGGCTATCGCAGCTGATTTCCAGCTCGTTGCCGACGTTGGAAAATTTCAGCCGGATGGTGCTGCTGCCGTTGATGACCAGCGGCCTGGACGACAGGGTATGCGGAAACATCGGCACCAGGGCGATGGCGTCGAGGGTCGGGGTCAGAATGGGGCCGCCGGCGGAAAGCGAATAGGCGGTGGAGCCGGTGGGCGTGGCGATAATCAGGCCGTCGGAACGCTGTGAGAAAGCAAAACTGTCGTCGATATAGACTTCGAACTCGATCATATGCGCCACCTTGCCGGGATGGAGCACGACTTCGTTGATGGCGGTGCTCAGCCGTCCGCATTCATTGCCGCGGCACACCTGCGCTTCCAGCAAAAAGCGCTGTTCGCAGCGATAATTGCCCGCCAGCACTTCGGATAATTGCTGCAAGGCGGAATCAGGGTCGAGATCGGTGAGGAAGCCCAGATTGCCGCGGTTAACCCCGATCACCTTGATATCATACCGCGCCAGAATGCGCGCCGCGCCCAGCATATTGCCGTCGCCGCCCACCACCACCGCCAGGTCCGCCTGCTGGCCGATATCCGCCAGGCTGCCGGTTGCGGCGCCCTCTAAGTTGAGATCGCGGGCAATTTGATGCTCCATGATGACATTATGACCTTTCGCAAGTAGCCAGTGATACAGCATTTCATGCGTGGCTAAGGCATTGGGATGGCGCGGATGGCCGACAATGCCGATGCTTTGAAAGGGTGTGTTCATGTGTTTGCTTTTCCTCGCCATGTTTTGCAGGTTACATTATGCGACATCCCTTGAATCCCCGCTATTCATCCCCATAATAAGCACAGTAGCAAGATTAAAAGGCTAAAACGCGGAGAAACTCATGATGAGTAGTAAAGAACAGAAGTCCCCTGACGAGCAAGTCTCACAAGAAAATGAAACGGAACCAGGGCAGCAGGCGCAGGCACAGGAAGCACAGCCCGAGACGGCAGACGTCGTGGATCCACGCGATGAGCGTATCGCTGTTCTGGAAGCCAGGCTGGAAGAATTACAACAACGTGAGCGCGACAGCCTGCTACGCGCCAAAGCGGAGATGGAAAACGTCCGCCGCCGCAGCGAACTTGATGTGGAAAAAGCGCACAAATTCGCTCTGGAGAAGTTTGCCGGCGAACTGCTGCCGGTTATCGATAATCTCGAACGCGGGCTGGATATGGCCGATAAGTCCAATAGCGAGCTGACCCCGCTGATTGAAGGGATTGAACTGACCCTGAAATCGCTGCTGGACGTGGTGCGCAAATTCGGCATTGAAGTCGTCGCCGAGACGCATGTCCCCTTCGATCCTTCGGTGCATCAGGCCATGACCATGCTGGAGTCGGCGGATCATGAGCCCAACCATGTCATGATGGTGATGCAAAAAGGCTATACCCTCAACGGCCGGCTGCTGCGTCCCGCGATGGTGGCGGTTTCCAAGGCCAAAGCCTGATTTCCCGTTCTGCCATCCCGCCCCAGGAGCCGGTCGCCGAATAAGATAGCCGGCCTTATCTTGGGGCGCATTCTAGCCCTTCATCCCCATTACGACCGGCAGCGATCCATCAAGCCGGCGTCTTGCCCCGGCGTTTTGCGCCAGCCTGGCTTTCATGCAGCCGGCAAATAGGGTTGCCAATCGATGGGCGTCTCGCCCCGCTGTGCCAGCAGGGCATTGGCCTGTGAAAAATGCTTGCAGCCCAAAAAACCCCGGTGCGCCGAAAGGGGGGAAGGATGGGGGGCTTTGAGGATGGCATGGCGGCGCGGATCGATAATGCTCCCTTTCTTCTGTGCATGAGATCCCCACAACAGAAAAACAATTCCTTCGCGGGAGTCATTTAAGACTTCAATCACCTTGTCGGTGAAGGTTTCCCAGCCCAGGCTGGCATGGGAATGGGCTTTACCCGCTTCCACGGTGAGAACGGTATTGAGCAGCAGCACGCCCTGGCCGGCCCAGCTTTGCAGGCAGCCATGTTCCGGGTGGGTAAAACCGGGAATATCCGCGGCCAGCTCTTTGTAGATGTTGACCAGCGAAGGCGGGGCGGGCACGCCCGGCCGGACGGAAAACGACAGCCCGTGCGCCTGGTTCGGGCCGTGATAAGGGTCTTGCCCCAGAATCACCACTTTTACCGCGGCCAGTTCGGTATAGCGAAACGCATTGAACACATCCTGCTGCGGGGGATAAATAGTTTTTCCCGCGGCTCGCTGCCCGGCAACGTATTCCAGCGTTTGTGTAAAATAGGGTTTGGTTTTTTCGCCGGCAAGGGCATCCCGCCAGGTTAAGCTCTGCGTCATGGTACGCTCCATGTTGATATTGGACATACGACTAGCTTACCGGCTTATGGGAGCGGGTGAAATAATTTCTGCTGCCGGGCGCATTAACAAAAAATGTTGTTATTTTTAAAATTATTTTGAGATGACGGCATGTGCCAAAAGCATAAAAATTGATATAAAACAAAAAGATGATTTTTGCGGCCAATGCCTTATCGCGGTTAAATTGATTTAAATCAAAGAATGCCGGTGCGTTGGCTGGTATATAATCAGTAAGAGAAATTGGTTTTACCAAATAACCAGACGTCCCGGCAGCCGATCGCCAGCAATCCCGCAAGCGGATTGCACAAAGCCGATGCCAGGCACCGCAGGACAACATTGCAGGAATTAGCCCTACCACGGAGGCAATCTATGATTAGCGGAATTCAAATTACCAAGGCTGACAATAAAGCGCTGTTAAACTCTTTCTGGCTGCTGGACAACGGCATTGAGCAGGCTCGTTGCCTGTGCGCAGTTGCCGGTTACGCCGACGATCAGGTCGTTGCATTGGGCGAACTGGGAAATGTTGAATATCGTCAAATCCCCCTCGAAATGAAAGAAACAGTACGCGTAGAGGGCGGCCAACACCTGAACGTTAACGTGTTGACCCGTGAAACGCTGGAAGACGCCGTCGCCAATCCGGATAAGTATCCGCAACTGACTATCCGCGTCTCGGGCTATGCGGTGCGTTTTAACTCGCTGACTCCCGAACAGCAGCGCGACGTTATCACCCGTACCTTTACCGCCGCCATCTGATTATAGGGGGTGCGGCAGTGTGAAAGGGGGCTTAGGCTCCCTTTTTTGCGTCTTGCCGCCGCGCAAAAAACGGTTGTTGAGTGGAAACCGGCCTGGATCAGTAAACGGCAAGTAAGCGCCTGCGACAATTTTGACCAATGGCGGAGTAGATCAAAAATCTATTCAATCCATTGAATAAAAACATAAAAATTAAAATTTTAAGGCGGCCCGTTTATTTTTGCCGTGCCGTTTCGCTATAAAATATGCGGTTAACCGCAATTACCCCGCCAATGCAGCAAAACAATCGCCTTTCTCCATAAAAAAACCGCCCGTAAAGGCGGCTTTTTAGTAGGGATGATGGTTTATTCATCATCCGGCTTGGCTGCGGGGACGACGGCGGCGGTTTGCGCCTCGGCGGTTTTCGATACCCGGCGCTTGCCGATATTACGCTTATCCCGTAAACGCACTTTTACCTTGTCCTTGACCTGGCTTTGTTCTTTTTTCTCTTTACGCTTGGCCAGCACTTTTTTCGAGGGTTTGCCGGTCACCTTCTCGGCCGGAGCCCGGGTTACGGGGCGCAGTTCATCCACGATGCGCGCTTTGAGCGGTTCGTTGAGATAGCGGCTGATTTTACCCAGCAGTATATGGTCGTGGGCTTCGACCAGCGAAATGGCCGAACCTTTACGCCCGGCGCGGGCGGTGCGGCCGATACGGTGCAGATAGACATCGGCGGTGGTCGGCAGATCAAAATTGATCACGTGGCTGATATCGTCGATATCCAGCCCGCGCGCCGCGACGTCGGTGGCGACCAGGACGTTCTTCCGGCCTTCATTCATCCGTTTGATGGCTTCGTTGCGTTTGGCCTGCACCATTTCGCCTTCCAGGTAGCAAGACGCAATGCCTTCGGCATGCAACCAACTGACCACTTCATGGACGCGCTCGCGCTTGCGCACGAAGACGATGGTTTTGGTGACATCGGGCTGTTTCAGTAAATGGCAAAGCAGGGCGGTTTTATGCTTGAGATCGTCGGCGCGGTAGTACCACTGGGTGATTTTTTTACGTTCGCGCCGCGAAGGGGAAGCATCGATTTCCACCGGATCGTTGAGCAGCCGTTCGGCAAAATCTTTAACCGCATTCCCTTCCAGCGTGGCGGAGAACAGCAATGTCTGCTTGCGCCAGCGGGTTTCGGCGGCGATCAGTTCGACGTCCTGCGCGAATCCCATTTCCAGCATCCGGTCGGCTTCATCCAGAATCAGCGTTTCCACGGCGCGGCAATCAAAATTTTCTTCTTTGATGTATTGCAGCAACCGGCCGGTAGTGGCGACCACGATATCCTGGTTGTCGCTAAAGACGATGGCGTGATTCATAAACGCCACGCCGCCGGTGATGGTGGCGATATCCAGATGGGTATGCGCGGCCAACTGCTTGGCCTGCTCCGCTACCTGCATCGCCAATTCGCGGGTCGGGGTGACGATCAGCACGCGCGGGGGCCCTGATTTCCTGCGCGGGAAGTCGAGCAGGTGTTGCAGGACCGGCAGCAGATAGGCGGCGGTTTTGCCGGTACCGGTAGGGGCCGAACCCAACACGTCGCGTCCGTCCATCGCCGGCGGGATCGCTTCGGACTGAATGGCGGTAGGGCGCTCATAGCCTTTATCGCGCAGTGCGGCGATCAAGCTTTCATGTAGGTCGAGTTCGCTAAATTGGGTTACAGTCATGGTCTACCTCTGGTTGGGGCGCAGATTATAGACGGATCGCGGGCAATCTTCATCTGTTTCCGCTCGGACGGGTGATTTCATCCGCGGCGGGTCTGTCTGAAGAGCGATGAAAGCGTGGCGCCAGGCGCCCGGATGCCTGCCCGGATAAAGTACCTGGTTTAAGCATGTGATTGAGCATGTGATAAAGTACCTTGATATGTCCTGAGAGCCAAATGATGATCGATTCGCCGAAACAAAAAAACCTGCTGCGCCGGGACGGTTTTACCTTCAAGCAATTTTTTGCCGCCCACGATCGCTGCGCCATGAAAGTGGGCACCGACGGCGTGCTGCTGGGCGCCTGGACGCCGCTGGCCCGGGCGCAACGGGTGTTGGATATCGGTACCGGCTGCGGGGTGATTGCCCTGATGGTGGCGCAGCGGACCGGTGATAACGTCCAGGTGGACGGCATTGAACTGGATGCGCGGGCCGCCGGACAGGCCGGGGAAAATTTTGCCCTCAGCCCCTGGTCGCGCCGCCTGCGAATTATTCACGGCGATATTCTGGATTATGCATCCCCTGGCGCCGCCGCCGTTTTCGCGGGCCAGAATACTACCGGCCAATATGATGTTTCCCCGCGCGCCATCGAACCTTATGAACTGATTGTCAGCAATCCCCCGTATTTCCCGGTGGGCATCGCCTGCAGCAGCCCTGAGCGCGATTCTGCGCGGTACACGGCGACCTTGACCCATCAGCGCCTGCTTGACGCCGCCCGCGCGCTGTTGGCCCCGTCCGGGCTGTTTTCGATGGTGTTGCCGCTGGAGGTGGGGGAGAACGTCATCGCCCTCGCCCGCAAGCAGGGCTGGCATTTACATTATCGCACCGATGTGGCGGATCGGGAGGGCCAACCGGCGCACCGGGTGCTGTTGGCGTTTTCACCCCGGCCCGGGGAACTGGTTTATAGCGCCATGGCGCTGCGGGACGCCGATCGGCGCTATTCGCCGGCGTATCGCGCATTGACCGGCGAGTTTTATCTGTCCCTGTCCGGCGTAGCCACCTCCGGCCGGCAAGCGGCGGATAGCGGCGCCGCGGGCTGAGTAGCCCTATGGCGCGACGCTTGGGATCGGGAAAACCGGCTCAGGGATGCAGGATGGTCGGCTGCGGATTTTCGCTCATCTCAGGATAATCCAGGGTGTAGTGCAGGCCGCGGCTCTCTTTGCGCTGCATGGCGCTTTTCACTATCAGCTCCGCCACCTGGGTCAGGTTACGCACTTCCAGCAAATTATTGGAGATGCGGAAATTGGAATAATACTCGTCGATTTCCCGCTGCAGCAGATTGATGCGGTGCAACGCGCGCTCCAACCGCTTGGTGGTTCGCACGATGCCGACGTAATCCCACATAAATAACCGCAGCTCGTGCCAGTTGTGCTGGAGCACCACCGCTTCGTCGGAATTGTCCACCCGGCTTTCATCCCACGCCGGCACCTGTTTGGCCAGTTTAATCGTGGGCAGGCGCTTGAGAATATCCTCCGAAGCCGACCAACCGTAGACCAGGCACTCCAGCAGGGAATTGGACGCCAGCCGGTTAGCGCCATGCAGGCCGGTATAACTCACTTCGCCGATGGCATAGAGCCCGTCGAGATCGGTGCGGCCATGCTGATCGACCATCACGCCGCCGCAGGTATAATGCGCCGCCGGCACGATGGGAATCGGCTCTTTGGTCAGGTCGATATCCAGCGACAGCAGCTTTTGGTAAATCATCGGGAAATGGTGCTGAATGAAATCCGCCGGTTTATGGCTGATATCCAGGTACATGCAATCAGCACCGAGCCGCTTCATCTCATGGTCGATGGCGCGCGCGACGATATCACGCGGCGCGAGTTCGCCGCGCTCGTCGAAATCGGGCATGAAACGCGTGCCGTCGGGCCGTTTGAGGAAAGCCCCTTCGCCGCGCAGCGCCTCGGTCAGCAGGAAATTACGCGCCTGCGGATGGAACAGGCAGGTAGGGTGGAACTGGTTGAATTCGAGATTGGCGACGCGACAGCCGGCGCGCCAGGCCATGGCGATGCCATCGCCGGAAGAGATATCGGGATTGGTGGTGTACTGATAGACCTTGGAAGTGCCGCCGGTGGCCAGCACTACCGATTTTGCCCGGCAGGTTTCGACCCGCTCCTGCTCGCGGTTCCAGATATAGGCGCCCACGACGCGCCGGGTGCCGGCCAGCCCGATTTTATTCGAGCTGATCAGGTCCACCGCGTTGCAGCGTTCCATGATATGGATATTGGGATGGTTGGCCGCCTGGGAAACCAGCGTGGTTTCCACTTCTTTGCCGGTGGCGTCGGCCGCGTGCAGGATTCGCCGGTGGCTATGGCCGCCCTCGCGCGTCAGGTGGTAACGCTCCTCGGCGGGTTGGCCCGCGGCCTGGGCATCGCTATTGGGATCGGTTTCGGTATCGAACAGCACTCCCTGATCGATTAACCACTGCACGCAGTGGCGCGCGTTGCCGGCGATGAATTCCACCGCTTCGCGATCGCACAATCCCGCGCCGGCGATCAGGGTATCTTCAACGTGGGAAGCGATGCTGTCGGTTTCATCAAATACCGCCGCGATCCCCCCCTGCGCATAGTAGGTTGATCCTTCATTGAGAGGGCCTTTGCTTAACACCATGACCTGACAGTGCCCGGCGAGGCGTAATGCCAGGGAGAGACCCGCTGCGCCGCTGCCTATCACCAGCACATCGGTTACATGTTCAGTTAAAGGTTGCATAATGAATGGTGGTTACCATGGAAGAAATAATAGTTTTATGATGGTAGCACTCTATGATTTAGGTCTGAAAGGGTAATTGCTGATATTTTACCCGGGACTTTTTACGCATGTTTACTGACAGCCAATTGATTTCACGGTACCCTGCGCTGTCTATAGGGTGCCGGATGATTACATGCGCTCCGGTACCGTGATTTCAGGATTCTACGATCTTAACATTTTATTTCATGATAGTCTGACAGTCACCCGGCGTGAACGCCGGCGCACCAAGAGCCGTCTCCCATTTAATTTAACAAAAAATACAGACGGGACGGAACTTTATGCATTGCGAAAACTCCAAACGGGAGCTTGCTCGTGTTATCGGTTTAGTGGCTGGCGGTACTATTTTTCGCGTGGAGATAAATTTGAGGAGAATTTACCTCGGATGAGCGAGCAGTTAACGGATCAAGTGCTGGTTGAACGGGTTCAAAAAGGCGACCAAAAAGCGTTTAATTTATTGGTTGTGCGTTACCAGCACAAAGTGGCGAGCCTGGTCTCCCGGTACGTTCCCCAAGGGGATGTCCCGGACGTTGCCCAGGAATCGTTTATCAAAGCCTATCGCGCCCTGGAGTCGTTCCGTGGGGATAGCGCTTTTTATACATGGTTGTATCGTATCGCTGTTAACACAGCAAAAAATTATTTGGTTGCTCAGGGTCGGCGCCCACCGTCAAGCGACGTGGATGCCAACGATGCGGAAAATTACGAAAGTGCCGGCGCATTGAAAGAAATATCGAACCCTGAGAATTTAATGTTGTCTGAAGAGTTGCGACAGATAGTGTTTCGCACTATCGAAGGGCTTCCCGAGGATTTGCGTATGGCAATCACTCTTCGGGAACTGGATGGGCTCAGCTATGAAGAGATAGCCTCCATCATGGACTGCCCTGTGGGAACGGTAAGATCCCGTATCTTCCGTGCACGCGAAGCTATTGACAATAAAATTCAACCGCTGATTCAGCGATAATGATGGCGGCAGGAGAAGGTACCCACGCATGCATAACGAAAAGCTTTCCGCTCTTATGGATGGGGAGTCGTTCGATAACGAACTGCTCAACGATTTATCCAGGGATGATGAGTTACAACAAAGCTGGCAAAGGTATCATCTGATTCGCGATACGATCCGCGGGGACATCGGTGAAACCTTGCACCTTGACATCGCCGGCCGCGTCGCCGCGGCGATTGCCAAAGAGCCGGTGCGCCTGGTGCCTGGCGTCATTGACGCTAAAGAATCGCAGCCCGCGCCGGAAACCTGGCACAAGCTGCCCTTCTGGCATAAAGCGCGCCCCTGGGCCGCGCAGCTTACGCAAATCGGCCTGGCGGCCTGCGTTTCGTTAGCGGTGATTGTCGGTGTTCAGCACTACAACCAGCCGGTAAATAACGACGCGCAGCCGGAAGCGCCGGTATTCAATACCCTGCCTATGATGGGGCAAGCTTCGCCGGTCAGCCTGGGCGTGCCTTCGGCCTCCACCACCGCCGATAACGGTTCCCAGCAGCAGCAGGTGCAGGAACAGCGCAAGCGCATCAATGCCATATTGCAGGATTATGAATTGCAGCGTCGGGTGCATTCCACGCAGTTGCAGTTTGATCAGCATGAAACCCAGCAGGCCGCAGTCCAGGTGCCTGGAACCCAGTCATTAGGAATGCAACCGCAGTAATGAAGCAATTTTGGTGTGCTGTTTGTCTCATGACAGGCAGCCTGCTCTATTCCACCTACGCTCCGGCCGAGGCCCCCACAACGGCACCCGGAGCGTTGTTGCAACAAATGAGCCAGGCTAGCCAGTCCCTGAACTATGAATTTGCTTTTGTCAGCGTCAGCAAGCAGGGTGTCGACTCGCTACGGTATCGCCACGCCGTGTTTGAAAAACATCGCCTGGCGCAGCTGTTGCAAATGGACGGCCCCCGCCGTGAAATTTTGCAGCGCGATAATGAAATCAGTTTTTTTGAGCCCGGTCTCGAACCTTTCACTTTGGCCGGCGATCATATCGTTGATTCTCTCCCTTCTATCGTTTACGCTGATTTCGAGCGTTTAGCGCAGTTCTACGATTTTATCCCCGTTGGCCGTACGCGCGTTTCCGATCGTTTATGTGAAGTCGTGCGCGTCGTCGCGCGGGACGGCACCCGGTTCGGTTACGTGTTATGGATCGATGCCGCCACCAAACTGCCGCTGCGCGCTGATTTGCTCGATCGCGACGGCGAGGCGCTGGAGCAGTTTCGCGTGATCTCCTTCATTGTCGATCCGCAGGTGCAATCCCTGATGCAGGGGCTTGAAACGGTAAATCTGCCTCCGCTGCTGGCAATGCCGGTGTCGGAAAAAGCCGACTTCGGCTGGGCGGTAAACTGGCTGCCGGCGGGCGTCACTGAAGTATCGCGCAGCCGCCGCACGCTGCCCGGCATTAACGTGCCGATTGAGACCAGGTTGTATACCGACGGGCTGTTTAGTTTTTCGGTGAATATCGCCCAGGCGGGTGAAGGTAATAACACCGAGCGCTTTATCCGTACCGGACGGCGTACGATTCATACTGAAATCCGCAGCAATAAAGAAATCACCGTTGTCGGCGAATTGCCCCCGGCTACCGCCAAACGCATCGCCGACAGCGTGGTATTTAAGGCGCAACCATGATCAAAGAATGGGCAACGGTTATCTCATGGCAGCAGGGCGTGGCGCAATTACGCTGCGAACAGCGTTCGGGCTGCGGCAATTGCCATTCCAGCGGCAGCTGCGGCACCAGCATCCTCAATAAAATGGGGCCTGAATCCGCACACCAGCTGAAAGTGGAAAGCAAACATCCCCTGGTGCCCGGGCAGCGGGTAGAGGTGGGCATTACCGAAGCCAGCCTGATCCGCTCGGCGCTGCTGGTTTATATGCTGCCGCTGGTGGGCTTGATTGGCTGCGCTGCGCTGATGCAGGGATGGTTCAATACCGATCTGGCCGCGGCGTTCGGCGGCCTTATCGGCGGCGTCGGCGGTTTTATGCTGGCGCGTTTTTATGCCCTGCGGCTGGGTAATGAACGTCAATACCAGCCCGTTATCCTGCAAATCGCCTTGCCGCCTTCGTCGTTTTATCTGCGCCAGGATAAAGCGGAATAACGCCGGCGTTCCGTCCGCTCCATTGTGCCCGCCGCGTCGCCCGCGGCGCATAATGGCGGGCGAATGCTTACAAACTTAGACTCTTGTCTGCCCCTCCCATCCTTCCTTGAAACAGCCATACAGTGTAATATGCGCCAATGCCAGATTGGGTAGTTTTACTTTTTAGTCCATCGCTGTGTCCACCGAAATAAATCTAAGCGACATAATTAGAGAAAAATTCATATAAATGAAGCACATCAGAAACTTTTCCATCATCGCCCATATCGACCATGGTAAGTCGACCCTCTCTGACCGGCTGATCCAAACCTGTGGCGGCCTGGCCGAGCGTGAAATGGAAGCCCAGGTTTTGGATTCCATGGATTTGGAGCGCGAGCGCGGTATTACCATCAAGGCCCAAAGCGTTACGCTTGATTACAAAGCCAACGATGGCCAGATCTATCATCTGAATTTCATCGACACCCCGGGGCATGTGGATTTCTCCTATGAGGTATCCCGTTCCCTGGCGGCCTGCGAAGGCGCGCTGCTGGTGGTGGATGCCGGGCAGGGCGTGGAAGCGCAGACGCTGGCCAACTGCTACACCGCCATGGAAATGGATCTGGAAGTGGTGCCGGTGCTTAATAAAATCGATTTACCCGCCGCCGATCCCGATCGCGTCGCGCAGGAAATCGAGGATATCGTCGGTATCGACGCCACCGATGCGGTGCGCTGCTCGGCCAAGACCGGCGTGGGCATCCCTGAATTGCTGGAACGGCTGGTGCGGGACATTCCCCCGCCCGAAGGCGATCCGCAAGGGCCGCTGCAGGCGCTGATCATCGACTCATGGTTTGATAACTATTTAGGCGTCGTGTCGTTAATCCGCGTAAAAAACGGTACTTTGCGCAAGGGCGAAAAGGTCAAGGTCATGAGCACCGGCCTGAGTTACAATGCCGACCGCCTGGGCATATTCACGCCCAAGCGCATCGACCGCGATATCCTGCAATGCGGCGAAGTCGGCTGGCTGGTGTGCGCCATCAAGGATATTCTTGGCGCGCCGGTGGGCGATACCTTGACGCTGGCCCGCCAACCGGCGGAAAAAGCGCTGCCGGGTTTTAAAAAGGTCAAGCCCCAGGTTTATGCGGGCATGTTCACCATCAGCTCCGACGACTACGAAGCCTTTCGCGACGCGCTGGGCAAGCTGAGCCTTAACGACGCCTCGCTGTTCTATGAACCGGAAAGTTCTACCGCGCTGGGTTTCGGTTTCCGCTGCGGTTTCCTTGGCTTGCTGCATATGGAAATCATTCAGGAACGCCTGGAGCGCGAATACGACCTGGAGCTGATCACCACCGCGCCGACGGTTATCTATGAAGTGGTCACCACCGATAACCAGACGATCTACGTGGACAGCCCGGCTAAACTGCCGCCGCTGAACAATATCCTGGAACTGCGCGAACCCATTGCCGAATGCCATATGCTGCTGCCGCAGGAGTTTCTCGGCAACGTGATAACCCTGTGCATCGAAAAACGCGGCATGCAGACCAATATGGTCTATCACGGCAACCAGGTGGCGCTGACCTATGAGATCCCGATGTCCGAAGTAGTCCTGGACTTTTTCGACCGGCTTAAATCCACCTCGCGCGGCTATGCCTCGCTGGATTATGGTTTTAAACGCTTCCAGGCCTCGGATATGGTGCGGGTGGATATTTTGATCAATACCGAGCGGGTCGATGCCCTGGCAATGATTACCCATCGCGATAATTCCCAGCGCCGCGGCCGCGAGATCGTGGAAAAAATGCAGGAGCTGATCCCGCGCCAGCAGTTTGATATTGCGATCCAGGCGGCCATCGGCAACCACATTATTGCCCGTTCCACCATTAAGCAATTGCGTAAAAACGTACTGGCGAAATGTTATGGCGGCGATGTGAGCCGCAAAAAGAAATTGCTGCAAAAACAGAAAGAAGGGAAGAAACGCATGAAGCAGGTGGGTAACGTCGAGTTACCGCAGGAAGCATTCCTGGCGATTCTGCACGTTGGCAAAGACAGTAAATAACGCAAAGGAGTTAGCATGGCAAATATGTTTGCCCTGATCCTGGCAATAGCCACCTTGATAACCGGCATTATCTGGTGCGTGGATCGATTTAAACTGGCACCGGCACGCCGCGTCAGACAGGCGCAGTTAACCGCCGCCGGCGACGACGTTATTGCCGACAAAGAATTGCAGAAAAAAGCGAAACAGCCGGGCTGGATCGAAACCTGCGCGTCTATTTTCCCGGTGCTGCTGGTGGTCTTTATCGTCCGCTCGTTTATCTACGAGCCATTCCAGATCCCGTCCGGCTCCATGATGCCGACGCTGCTGGTGGGCGATTTTATCCTGGTGGAAAAATTCGCTTATGGGCTCAAAAATCCCATCACCCAGACGACGATTATCCCTACCGGCCATCCGCAGCGCGGCGACATCGTGGTGTTTAAATATCCGCCCGATCCCAAGCTGGATTATATTAAACGGGTAATCGGCCTGCCGGGCGATCGCATCATTTACGATCCGCTTAGCAAGACCGTAACGGTGCAGCCGGGTTGCGCGAATAGCCAGAACTGCGCCAGCGCATTGCCGGTCACCTATAGCGATATGGCGCCGAGCGACTTTGTGCAGACCTATGATTCAACCGGCAGCGGCGAATCCGCCACCGGCTTTTTGCAGGTCCCGCCCGATCGGCAGGTGGACGGCGGTATCCGCCTGGCGGAGCGTACGGAAAACCTGGGGAACGTGACCCACCATATCCTGACGGTGCCGGGGCAGCAGGATCAGGTGGGGGTCTATTATCGCCAGCGCAATCAGCAACTGGCGGAATGGTCCGTACCGGAAGGGCACTACTTTATGATGGGCGATAATCGCGACGACAGCGCCGACAGCCGCTTCTGGGGTTTTGTGCCCGAGAAGAACCTGGTGGGCCGGGCGAGCGCGATTTGGATGAGTTTTGAAAAACAGGAAGGTCAATGGCCCACCGGCGTTCGTTTACGCCGCATCGGTGCAATACATTAATCAAATCGTTTTTTAAGCGAAGCATTATTATGCTTCCCGTTGTAGAATACCCCGCTCTGGTTATAAAGACTGGCCCCCGATTCGGGGGCCACTGCAAACGAAACAGTTTTGTCCGGCCTGGTTACTGCCTGAACAGCACGAGTGCCAGACGCATCGACAGACCTGTCCCGTATGCTGTAGTTATTTGACGCATGGTTGAGTTATTGGTAACGCATGAATCCCATCTTAATTAATAGGCTCCAGAAAAAACTGGGCTACACTTTTCAACAGCACGAGCTCTTGTTACAGGCTCTGACGCACCGAAGCGCCAGCAGTAAACATAATGAACGGCTGGAATTCTTGGGTGACTCCATATTGAGTTTCGTCATCGCCAATGCGCTTTATCTGCGCTTTCCGCGGGTTGACGAGGGCGATATGAGCCGGATGCGCGCCACGCTGGTCAGGGGTAACACCCTGGCGGAAATGGCCCGCGAGTTCGAGCTGGGAGAGTGCCTGCGCCTGGGGCCGGGTGAGCTCAAAAGCGGCGGGTTCCGCCGTGAGTCAATTCTGGCCGATACGGTAGAAGCGTTAATCGGCGGCATTTTCCTCGATAGCGACATTGAAAATATCGAGCGTCTGATCCTCAATTGGTACCATAGCCGCCTGGAAGAGATCAGTCCGGGCGACAAACAAAAGGATCCGAAGACTCGTCTGCAAGAATACCTGCAGGGGCGTCATTTGCCGTTACCTACCTATCTGGTGGTTCAGGTTCGTGGCGAGGCGCATGACCAGGAATTTACTATTCACTGCCATGTCAGTGGCTTGCCGGAACCCGTCGTGGGTAATGGCTCAAGCCGCCGTAAAGCCGAACAGTCAGCCGCCGAGCAGGCGCTGAAAGAGCTGGAGCTTGAATGAACGAAGATAAAACGTATTGCGGATTTATTGCCATTGTTGGACGGCCGAACGTCGGCAAGTCGACGCTGCTGAACCAGTTTCTGGGGCAGAAGATTTCTATTACCTCCCGCAAGCCGCAGACCACGCGCCACCGGATTATGGGCATCCATACCGAAGGGCCTTACCAGGCGGTCTACGTCGATACCCCCGGTCTGCACATCGAAGAAAAACGCGCCATCAACCGCTTGATGAACCGCGCCGCCAGCAGTTCGATGGGCGATGTGGAACTGGTGATCTTCGTGGTGGAAGGCACCCACTGGACGCCGGACGACGAGATGGTGGTTAACAAACTGCGCGGCCTGAGCTGCCCGGTAGTGTTGGCCATCAACAAAGTGGATAACGTCACCGATAAAAGCAAATTGCTGCCCCATATCACGTTCCTCAGCCAGCAGATGAATTTCCTGGACGTGGTGCCGATTTGCGCTGAAACCGGCATGAATGTGGATACCCTGGCCGGCATTGTGCGCAAACTCATGCCGGAAGGGGAGCACCAGTTCCCGGAAGATTATATTACCGACCGATCCCAGCGGTTTATGGCCTCGGAAATCATTCGTGAAAAGCTGATGCGTTTTCTGGGCGAAGAGCTGCCGTATTCCGTTACGGTGGAAATTGAACGCTTTATCACCAATGAGCGCGGCGGATATGATATCCACGGCCTGATCCTGGTGGAGCGCGAAGGCCAGAAAAAAATGGTTATCGGCAATAAAGGCTCCAAGATCAAGACCATCGGGATTGAAGCCCGTCAGGATATGGAAACCATGTTCGAGTCGAAGGTACATCTCGAACTGTGGGTGAAAGTGAAATCCGGCTGGGCCGATGATGAACGCGCCCTGCGTAGCCTGGGTTACACCGACGATCTCTGAGGGTCAACCCGATGGAAGGCTGGCAGCGCGCATTCGTCCTGCATGGACGCCACTATAGCGAAACCAGCCTGCTGTTGGATTTTTTTACCGAAAACGACGGGCGCGTGCGTATCCTGGCCAAGGGCGCGCGCTCCCGTCGTTCCGCGTTAAAAGGGGTATTACAGCCTTTTACGCCGCTGCTGATCCGCTGGAGCGGGCGCGGCGAAGTGAAAACCCTGCGCAGCGCCGAGCCGGTTTCGCTGGGGTTGCCGCTGACCGGCCTGATGCTCTATAGCGGGCTATATACCAACGAACTGCTTTCCCGCGTCCTGACCCACGAAACCGACTACTCCTCGCTGTTCTTTGATTACCTGCACTGCCTGCAGTCGCTGGCCGGCGCCGCCGGTTCGCCTGAACCGGCGCTCAGGCGCTTTGAACTGGCCCTGCTCGGTCATTTGGGATACGGCGTGGATTTTCTGCACTGCGCCGCCACCGGCCTGCCGGTGGACGATGATATGACCTATCGTTTTCGCGCGGAGAAAGGTTTTATCGCCAGCGTGGTGATCGATCACTATAGTTTTACCGGTCGCGAACTCCAGGCCCTGGCCGCCCGCGACTTCCCCGATATACCCACTCTGCGCGCCGCCAAGCGTTTTACCCGCATGGCTCTTCAACCCTACCTGGGCGGCAAGCCGCTAAAAAGCCGAGAATTGTTCCGCCAGTTTATGACCAGAAAACCCCCGCCGAAAGCATTGCCCCCCGACGGTCCCACCGGGTAAACTGTCCGCTATGTTCTTGGCCCCGCGTACCTGATGCCGCTGGGGGCGTAGTAAATTTATCGGCGGGTTCGCCAGGTGAGGATTAAATGTCCGTATTGTCATCAACTCTGAATCACGGTCGCATCGCGGTATGGCCCCGACTGCGGGCCACGGGCGTTTAATGGCGATCCTCGGCATTGGCACCGATATTGTCGAAATCGAACGCATCGAAGCGGTGGTCGGGCGCAGCGGCGACAGGTTTGCCCGGCGCATTCTCAGCGACGCGGAATGGGCGCAGTATCTCGGCCACAAGCAGCCGATTCGCTTTCTGGCCAAACGCTTTGCGGTCAAGGAGGCGGCGGCCAAGGCTTTTGGCACCGGTATTCGCAACGGGCTGGCGTTTGCCCAGTTTGAAGTGATCAACGATATCCTGGGGAAACCGGGATTAAAGCTTTATTTGCAGGCCGCCGATTTGGCGCTGGAACTGGGGGTGGCAAGCGTGCATGTCACGCTGGCCGACGAGCGGCGCTATGCCTGCGCCACGGTGATTCTGGAGAATTAGATCCGATCGCCGTGGTACATCACGACAAATTTTTCCCATAGCTGCTCATTGCTCTCGACCCGGGCCGGATCGGGCAGGATGGTATTATCGATAGGACATACCTTCATGCAGGTCGGCGTATCATAGTGCCCCACGCATTCGGTGCAGCGGCTGGAGTCAATCTCATAGATCTCCGCGCCCATGGTGATCGCCTGGTTCGGACACTCCGGCTCGCACATATCACAATTGATGCATTTTTTCGTGATAAGCAGGGCCATAAGGGGTTCTCGTTAATCGTCATAAAGCAGGGCGAAAATTATACCCTTCCGGCGGGGCGGCGCCAGCTTTTTTCGCCAAATCCCGTGTATCAAAAGGCACATCGTCAAGGCGTAGTCCCTCCGGTTTTTAGTACCAGCGCCATTTAGCGTGAAGAAATCAGGATGCGAACCGATATTTTCATTTAAGAGGATACTAGTAATGATCTGGTAATTTATAATCTTCTGGAAAGTCCGGCCAATATTTAAGCACAATCAGCGCTTCAGTATCATCACGTATGGCATTAAAAAACTTGATAAACTCATTGCGTGTGCGCGTATTTCCATTAGGGCGGAACGCATTGCAAGTTCATCATTCTGTTCTTTTGCGAGATGCAATATATTGAATTTTTTTCGAATTAAATTAAGATGAATGCTCAAAATATTATCTGTGTCATCATTGACGTTCATCTTAAGATTATCAGGTTTTATTTTTTTGCTTTGTTTTTTTTGAAAATATCAAAAATATCCTGTTTAAGCGCTTCTAGAAAATTAGTGTATTCATTTTGGCAATTTTCTTTTTTCAGCAATTTCTTTTGCTGTGTTATCTCGATTGATGGAACCGTCCAAATTAAGTGCAGCTTTGAAAATTCTATTTACATCGAATACTTCAAGATGATTTTTATGAGCATTATTTTATTTTCAAAAGGGATGCTATTTATGCAAGCAACATCAATTGATCGAGCAAAATATATTGCCTCCGTTAGAATACCCCATTGTTGCCGCTCATTGGCGATGGTCAAATCAATTTCTTTACCAACTCCTCGCTATGCCGTATCCGCTCCGGCGCATGTTCCAGGTCGCGCTGCACCAGGGCCATAAACAGGAGATCGGTCAGCGCCAGCTGGGCGATAGTGGACGAGATGGCGCCGCTGCCCTGGGCCTGCTCCTGGGCCACGGTATATAAGGCGATATCCGCATGCTGTTGCAGGGCGTTAGGTGAAAAATGAGTGATCGCCAGCACCCGTGCGCCCACCCGGTGCGCTTCCTGCGCCGCCAGGTTGATTTCCCGCCGCGAACCGCTAAACGAAATGGCCAGCAGCAGATCCTGCGGGCTGATGGCCTGAACGGTGGCCAGCAGTATGTGCATATCGGTTTCGGCCACCGCCGACATGCCGATTTTCATTAGCTTGTAGGAAAAATCCTTTGCCACCAGCCCGGACGCGCCGATACCGACGATAATCACCCGTCTGGCTTCCTGCAGCAGCGCCACCCCCTGCCGGAGCCGTTCTTCGCTGTTAATATCCAGCGTGGCGCGCAGGGCGGCCACCTTTTCGGTCAGCAGTTTTTCCCCGACGGTTTTTAACGGATCGTCGCTTAAAATATGATTATGCACCGCGACGGAGGGCAGGTCGTGGGCGCTGACCAGGGCCTCGCTCAGCGCCAGCTTTAACGCCGTAAAGCCTTTATAACCCAATTTCTGGGCGAATTTCACCACGCTGGACTGGCTTACCCCCACCTGCTCGGCCACTTTTTGCGAACTGAGATGGCGGGCCCGATCGGTTTGCGTCAGGAGATAATCGGCCAGCTTGCGATCGTTAAGCGACAAAGAACGGTATAACTGGCGAATACGCAATACGCTACTCATAAAAACGGCTCATGACAAATGACTCATCATTGTGTTGGGTCCGCGGCGTCGGATCGTTGGATAGCCGACAGGGTACAGAATTTTCTCGCCTGCCGGAATTAAATATTCAATAATAGTTTTAATTAGATGAATTAAAAATTCAAGGCGCTGTTATGACCGATGACATGATGAAGAGCGATGCGGCAACCATTGGCGCGTTGATTTCGGAAACCCGCAACCCGGACTCGATGAACCTCGATACGCTCTCCACGCTGGAGATGATGCGGCTGTTTAACCAGCAGGATCGATTGGTGCCCGAGGCCGTCGGCCGCGAACTGCCGGCCATTGCCGCCGCGGTGGATCTGGCGGCGGCGGCGTTGTCCGCGGGTGGCCGCCTGATCTATCTGGGGGCCGGCACCAGCGGCCGCCTGGGCGTATTGGACGCATCCGAATGCCCGCCGACCTTTGGTGTGCCTCATGACCTGGTGA
Source organism: Sodalis sp. RH21 (assembly GCF_047324175.1). Lineage (NCBI taxonomy): Bacteria > Pseudomonadati > Pseudomonadota > Gammaproteobacteria > Enterobacterales > Bruguierivoracaceae > Sodalis > Sodalis sp. RH21. The sequence goes on from NZ_CP178732.1 coordinate 1,106,245, forward strand.
TCGGCCTGATTGCCGGCGGTCCCGGCGCTTTGCTTAAAGCGGTGGAGGGCGCCGAGGACAGTTTCGAATTGGCTGGCGAGGATCTTAAGGCAATTAATGTAAACGCGGCTGACCTGGTGGTTGGTCTGGCGGCGTCCGGGCGTACCCCCTATGTTATCGGCGGCCTGCGTTACGCGGCGCGGCAGGGCTGCGCCACGGTGGCGATATCCTGTAACCCAGGCTCCCCCATTGCCCGCGAAGCGCGGGTGGCGATTTCGCCGGTGGTCGGCCCGGAAGTGCTTACCGGCTCCACCCGGATGAAATCCGGCACCGCGCAGAAACTGGTGTTAAATATGATTTCCACCGGGGCGATGGTCAAGCTCGGCAAGGTGTACCAGAACCTGATGGTGGATGTCAAAGCCACCAATATCAAGCTGGTGGATCGCGCCTGCCGCATCGTCGTGCAGGCCACCGGCGCCGACATGGCGCAGGCGCGGGCGGCGCTGGCGCAAACCGGCCATGAGGTGAAACCGGCGATCCTGATGCTCCTCACCGGCGCCGGCGCGGACGACGCGCGGCGCTCCTTGGCGCAGCACCGGGGATATTTACGCCGGGCGCTGGCGGAAGGCCAGGATCGATAATTCGGCCATCACTGACTACACTGATTACGGTTTCGTCGATAATTACGCTGCCCCGGCGCCTGCCGGTGAGTGGCTGACCCGGATAACGGGATAGGGATGAACGGATTTAACAATCCTGAGGAGTAGCTTTGGATCCTGCAACGGCCCAACGTATAATTTTTTTCGATTTGGACGGCACATTGCATCAACAGGATATGTTCGGCTGTTTTTTGCGTTATTTGCTGCGTCATCTGCCCCTGAACGTTATTCTGGTGCTGCCGCTATTGCCGGTCGTGGGCATCGGCCTGCTGGCCAAGGGACGCTCGGCGCGCTGGCCGATGAGCCTGTTATTATGGGCCATGACCTTCGGCCACAGCGAGGCCCGGCTGAATCAATTGCAGGCTGATTTTGTCGTCTGGTTTCGCCTGCGCGTAACCGGTTTCCCCGTGGTGCTGCAACGCTTAAATGAGTATCTGGCCAGCCAGGATGCGCAGGTCTGGCTGATCACCGGCTCGCCGGAGCCGCTGGTGCAGGGGGTCTACGCCGATGCGCTGTTTTTACCGCGGGTAAAACTGATCGGCAGCCGGATGAAGCGCCGGCATGGCGGCTGGGTATTGACCCTGCGCTGCCTGGGGCATGAGAAAGTGGCGCAGCTGGAGCGTGAGCTGGGGACGCCCCTGAAGTTGTTCAGCGGTTATAGCGACAGCCAGCATGACAGCCCGTTGCTTTATTTTTGCGAGCACCGCTGGCGAGTGACCCGCGACGGCGAGCTTAAGTCATTGGACTGAGACCGCTGTTGTCAAAATTGTACGCAAAGCATTGTTTTAAAATTATTGTTTTGAAATTATTGTTCCGAAAGTATTGTTCCGCATATATTGGACGGGATTTGTGGGGCCCGTCCCGCTTAACGCCGCCGTTCCATGCCCTCTATTGCTTGACGCTTTTGCCGCCGGCCGGTTTATCCCTGTATAATCGCCGGCTGCGAACAACCCTGGAGAAAATAATGCACGGCGAACCGGGCGACGAATTCTGGATGCGCCACGCCATGGCCCTGGCCGGACGGGCGGGGGATGAGGGCGAAGTGCCGGTTGGCGCGGTCCTGGTGCTGGACGGCGAAATTATCGGCGAAGGATGGAACCGGTCCATTGGCCGCCACGATCCCACCGCCCACGCGGAAATCATGGCATTGCGCCGGGGCGGGGCGGTATTGGCCAACTACCGCCTGCTCAATACCACGCTGTATGTCACCCTGGAGCCTTGCGTGATGTGCGCCGGCGCGATGATCCATGCGCGCATCGGCCGGCTGGTGTTCGGCGCCCGCGATGAAAAAACCGGGGCGGCCGGCTCATTTTGCGAAGTGCTGCGCCAGCCGGGCATTAATCATCAGGTAGCGATTACCGCGGGGGTGCTCGGCGAAGAGTGCTCAAGGCAGCTTAGCGATTTCTTTCGCCTGCGCCGCGAACAGCATAAGGCGCGGCGCCTGGCGCTGAAAGCGCAGAATCCGACGATTGATTAACGCGTTACCCGCGGGGTGGCCCATGAGGGGGCGGTCACTGCGCTGGCCGGGAAAGCGCCGGGGATGACCGGGACGCTTTTAGGAACGTCCCGGGCGGCCGGTTGCACCCCGGCGAGCGGCGGTTTCGCCGCCGTGGCCATGGGGCTGGCCTGGGGGGTTACCGGTTTGGCGTCCGCCGCCAGGGGCTTAGCGGCGTCGGTTGGTGGTTCAGCCGCGCTTGCCGCCAGCAATGCGGCTTTTTTCTCTTTCTCTTCCAGATATCCCACCAGGCTCATTTCGTAACGGCGGATATTTTCTACATAATTGTACGCCTGCTGGCCGCGGGCATAACCATAGGTGGTTTGCTGGTAATAACGCGGCTGGCTGAGCATCGGCAAGCGCAGCTTCACATCCACCCAGCTGTCGGGGTTGCCTTGCTGCTTGGCGGTCAACGCCCGGGCATCCAGCATATGGGCGTACCCCATGTTGTAGGCCGCCAGGGCAAACCAGATCTTCTCATCCTCAGGAATGGACTCGGGCACGCGCTGCATCATGCGCGACAAATACAGGGCGCCGCCCCGGATGCTTTGCTCGGCGTCCATGCGATCCGCAATTCCCAGGCTATCGGCCGTGGTGCGGGTCAGCATCATCAGGCCGCGCACCCCGGTGGGAGAAACGGCCTGCGGGTTCCAATGAGATTCCTGATACGAGATGGCGGCAAGCAGTTTCCAGTCGATTTCTTTGGCATATTGCTGGAACATGGCTTGCAGCGCCGGCAGCGTGGCATCAATCGAGGTCAGAAAGGTTTTGGTATCCACATAATCAAAGCTGCCCACATGGCCCAGATATTTCTCCTCCAGCCGCGCCATGGTGCCGTCCGCCTCCTGCTCGCTAAAAAAGTCCAGCAGGGCGGCCGAGAGATTATTGCTGTTTTGCTGTTGCAGATACCAGGTGACCGGCTCCTCCTCCGTCACATCAAATGCTACCGCCAGTTGCGGATGCACGCGCTGTAGCAGCCCGACGGTGGCCGAGTCCACCAGCGTATAATCCAGCTTGCCGTCGGCCACTTGCTCCAATAAGGCCTTGCTGCTGAGATCGGAGGAGACTTCCCACTGCAACTGGGGATACTTTTTTTCTTTTAACTCCCGTAACTGCGAAATATGCGCCGACCCGGAGGACACCGCCAGGCGGCCTTGCAGCGCGCCCAGGTTTTTCGGCCGCGGCTGGCCCAGGCGATAGACCAATTGCTGGGAAACATAATAATAGGCCGGACCGGTGGTAAAGCGCTGCAGGCGCTCGTTGTTATAGATAAGGCCGGCGGCCAGCAGATCGGCGTCATCATTATCCAGATCGTCAAACAGTTCATTAAGGGTTTTACGCTGGCGGATCTCCAGCTTGACGCCTAAATAATCGGCGAAACGCTTCGCCAGTTCGTAATCGAATCCGGTTTGCTGGTTATTGGCGGTATAAAAACTCAGCGGGGCGTTCAGCGTACTGATGCGCAACGTCCCCCTGGATTTTATCTGACTGAGTTTATCGTCCTGCATGCTGTGCCAGGGAACGTTAAACCACAACGCCCAGGTCAGCATGACGGCGATAATGCCAATCACGACGTAATTTAATTTAAAACGCTTCAAATAGTTATCTCTCAATGGAGCGAATATCTCGCTGTCTCTGCGGCAGTGTTATTATCATTTTCTCCCTGGAGTGGGGGCATTTTGCGCAACAAAACGCCGCTGTGCAACTTTATTGCTTTAAGACCATTCTTTCTGTAAGGGTATAAGAATAGCAACAATTACCGCGCAAACGGTTTCGTCCTCGGCCGGGATTCTCTATAATGACGCGCGTTTCCCCCCTGAAGTTGTGTGCAGAAGTTGCGCCCCATGGCAAGCCGTCCTTAAGTACCTGCGGCCGGCGGTTCAAAGACGAGAGATCTTTTATTATGGAAATACTGCGTGGTTCGCCCGCTCTGTCAGCATTTCGTATCCACAAGCTGCTGTCCCGCTGCCAGGAAGCCCGGCTTCCGGTGAGCGATATTTATGCTGAATATGTCCACTTTGCCGATCTGAGCGCCCCGCTTAATCAAGATGAGCGCGCCAGGCTGCAACGGCTGTTGAAATACGGCCCGTCTCTCGCCGAACACGCGCCCCAGGGGCGCCTACTCCTGGTCACGCCGCGCCCCGGCACTTTATCCCCCTGGTCGTCCAAAGCCACCGATATCGCCCATAACTGCGGCCTGGCGCAGGTTAAGCGCCTGGAGCGCGGCCTGGCGTTTTATGTCCAGGGCAACGATATGACCGACCCGCAGTGGCGGCAATTAGGCGTGCTGCTTCATGACCGGATGATGGAAACCGTTTTCGATGAGCTGGAGCAAGCCGCCGCGCTGTTTGCCCACCACCAGCCCGCGCCGGTGCAGAGGGTGGAGATGCTCGCCGCCGGGCGTTCCGCGCTGGAGCAAGCCAATCTCAAACTGGGCCTGGCGCTGGCGCCGGATGAAATTGATTATCTGCTTGAGGCCTTTACCCGCCTGGGCCGTAATCCCACCGATGTCGAACTCTATATGTTCGCCCAGGCCAATTCCGAACATTGCCGCCATAAAATTTTCAACGCCGACTGGGTCATCGACGGCCAGGCGCAGCCGAAATCGCTGTTTAAGATGATCAAGAACACCTTCGAGCAGACGCCGGATTTCGTGTTATCCGCCTATAAAGACAATGCGGCGGTGATGGAAGGCCCGTCGGCGGGACGCTTTTTTGCCGACCCGCTGGACGGCCGTTATGACTACCACCAGGAGCCGACGCATATCCTGATGAAGGTGGAAACCCATAACCACCCCACGGCTATCTCGCCCTGGCCGGGCGCCGCCACCGGTTCCGGCGGCGAAATCCGCGACGAAGGCGCGACCGGCCGCGGCTCCAAACCCAAGGCCGGGCTGGTGGGCTTTTCCGTCTCCAACCTGCGCATCCCCGGTTTCGAGCAGCCCTGGGAACAGGACTTCGGCAAACCGGATCGTATCGTCAGCGCGCTGGATATCATGACCGACGGCCCCCTGGGCGGCGCGGCGTTTAACAATGAATTCGGCCGTCCGGCGTTGACCGGGTATTTCCGCACTTATGAAGAGCGGGTCAACAGCCATAACGGCCTTGAGCTGCGGGGCTACCACAAGCCGATTATGCTGGCGGGCGGGGTCGGTAATATCCGCGACGGCCACGTGCAGAAAGGCGAAATCAGCATCGGCGCCAAGCTTATCGTGCTGGGCGGGCCGGCGATGAATATCGGTCTGGGCGGCGGGGCCGCGTCCTCAATGGCTTCCGGCCAGTCCGACGCCGATCTGGATTTCGCCTCGGTGCAGCGCGACAACCCGGAAATGGAGCGCCGCTGCCAGGAAGTCATCGACCGCTGCTGGCAGATGGGCGAAGACAATCCGATTCTGTTTATCCACGACGTGGGCGCCGGCGGTTTATCCAACGCCATGCCTGAGCTGGTTAGCGACGGCAACCGAGGCGGACGTTTCCGACTGCGCGATATCCCCAACGACGAACCGGGCATGAGCCCGCTGGAAGTCTGGTGCAATGAATCCCAGGAGCGTTACGTGATGGCGGTGGCGCCGGCTCAATTGGCCGCCTTCGAGGCCATTTGCCGCCGCGAGCGCGCGCCTTATGCGGTGATTGGCGAAGCGACGGAAGAACTGCATCTGAGTCTGGGCGACAGCCATTTCGGCAATCAGCCCATCGATCTTCCGCTGGACGTTTTATTGGGTAAAACCCCTAAAATGCTGCGCGATGTCACCCGGTTGCCGGCGGCGGGAACTCCGCTTAACCGCGACGGGATTGACTTGGCCGCGGCGATCAAGCGGGTGCTGCATCTGCCGGTGGTGGCGGAAAAAACCTTTCTGATTACCATCGGCGACCGTACGGTCACCGGTATGGTGGCGCGGGATCAAATGGTCGGGCCCTGGCAGGTGCCGGTGGCGGACTGCGGGGTGACCACCGCCAGCCTCGACAGTTATTATGGCGAAGCCATGTCCATCGGCGAACGGGCGCCGGTGGCATTATTGAATTTTGCCGCTTCTGCGCGACTGGCGGTGGGCGAGGCCCTGACCAATGTGGCGGCCACGCAGATCGGCGATATCAAGCGGATCAAGCTCTCCGCCAACTGGATGGCCGCCGCCGGTCATCCGGGCGAAGATGCCGGCCTGTATGATGCGGTAAAAGCGGTGGGCGAGGAGCTGTGCCCGGCGCTGGGACTGACCATCCCGGTGGGTAAGGATTCCATGTCGATGAAAACCCGCTGGCCGCATGGGGACGGGCAGCGTGAAATGACCTCGCCGCTGTCGCTGGTGATTACCGCCTTCGCCCGGGTCGAAGATGTGCGCGGCACCGTTACGCCGCAGTTGCGCTGCGGGCAGGACAATGCCCTGCTGCTTATCGATCTGGGAGCCGGCCACCAGGCGCTGGGCGCCACGGCCCTGGCGCAGGTTTATCGCCAATTGGGGGATGAGACGGCGGATGTGCGCAATGTGGCGCAATTGTCCGGTTTTTATCAGGCGCTGCAACAGTTGGTTGCGCAGCGCCTGTTGCTGGCTTATCACGATCGTTCCGACGGCGGCGTGCTGGTCACGTTGCTGGAAATGGCTTTTGCCGGCCACTGCGGGCTGGATGTGGATATCGCCGGCTTGGGCGGCGATTCGCTGGCGGCCCTGTTTAACGAAGAGCTGGGGGCGGTGATTCAGATAGCCGCCGGCGATCGCGCCCGCGTCGAACAGGTCTTCGCGCAGCACGGCCTGGAGGATTGCCTGCATTATCTGGGGCAGGCGGTGGACGGCGACGGGGTGAAAATCCGCGCCGGGGATACCGCGGTATATCAGGAGAGCCGTACGTTATTGCGTACCTGGTGGGCGGAAACCACCTGGCAGATGCAGCGGTTGCGTGATAATCCGGACTGCGCCGATCGGGAACATGCCGCCAAGCAGGATAACGGCGATCCGGGCCTGAATGTGGCGCTGACCTTCGATCCGTCGGAGGATATCGCCGCGCCGTTGATTGCCGGTTTTGCTATCGGCAAAGGCGCGTTGCCCAAGGTGGCTATTTTGCGCGAGCAGGGCGTGAATTCCCATGTGGAGATGGGGGCGGCGTTTCATCGGGCGGGGTTTGATGCCATTGATGTGCATATGAGCGATCTGCTGGCCGGGCGGAGCGATCTGCAGGGTTTCCAGGCGCTGGTGGCCTGCGGCGGTTTTTCCTACGGCGACGTGCTGGGGGCGGGGGAGGGCTGGGCCAAGTCGATTCTGTTTAATTCGCGGGTGCGCGATGAGTTCGAGGCTTTTTTCCATCGGCCGCAGACATTGGCCCTCGGCGTTTGCAACGGTTGCCAGATGATGTCCAATCTGCGCGAGCTGGTGCCCGGCGCCGATCTTTGGCCGCGTTTCGTGCGTAATAAATCGGAGCGTTTTGAAGCCCGGTTTAGCCTGGTGGAAGTGACGCAGAGCCCGTCGTTGCTGTTGCAGGACATGATCGGTTCGCGATTGCCCATTGCGGTATCGCACGGCGAGGGACTGGTGGAGGTTCGCGACCAGGCTCATTTGGCGGCGTTGGAAGCCGCCGGGCTGGTGGCGCTGCGGTTTGTTGACCATTTCGGCCAGCCGACCGAGGCGTATCCGGCCAATCCCAACGGGTCGCCCAACGGTATTACCGCCGTGACCAGTACTGATGGCCGGGTGACGCTGACTATGCCGCATCCTGAGCGGGTATTCCGGACGGTGAGTAATTCCTGGCATCCGGAAGAGTGGGGCGAGGACGGGCCGTGGATGCGGATCTTCCGCAATGCGCGCAAGCAGCTGGGGTAAGGGGCTGGCGCCCCTTTAACCGGCCCGCAGCGGGTTCGGTGTCGGCGTGCTTTCCCTTTAACAGGGCCCGCAGCGGGTTCGGTGTCGGCGGGCTTGGCGCGCCAAGGGCATTTGGTTTAAGAGGCGGCAGGTGTCGTTTTTATATCGATTATAATCAGCGGGATGTCGCCACTTGGCGACATCCAATAAATTGTTTTATAAGCATATTATATTTTGTCTTGGTTTGCGTCTCTTTTTAGCGACAGATCGGGGCGGTTTTATCGCTTTTGCGGGGCGCCAATAGGTAATTTGAAATGAATTTCCATTTTTTATCAATGAGTTAATTAAATATTTTACTTTTGGCACATTAACTGCATACTAATAAGTAGTTGCTCATTCACCCCGATATGACAGCACTGCCCGATATCATATATACCGCGCAGTTATTGCTTCATAACTATCGAATGATGCCAAAGAACGGTGCCTAGCGTCCAACTTTACCGATATTTGCCTGAGGGCTTTATCACGCACAGGACGACACGTTGAGTGAGGCACCCCCTATTCTGTCAAAAAAGCACTTGCCGCAAGGTTAAGTGCTTTTTTTGTGCTTTCTTCAGATGGGCGAAGCGGATAGCATCTGCTTTGACCTTGGCGGTAATCACAGGATGATTTCTTTGAAGAAATGGCATTTGTTCCCCCAATCGCTGCGGCAACTGGTGATCCTGGCGTTTACCCTGGTGCTGTTGCCGTTATTATTGCTGGCCTATCAGGCCTGGCAAAGCCTGGATAATCTGAGCGAACAGGCGGCGGATATCAACCGCACCACCTTGGCGGACGCCCGGCGCATCGAGTCCATGGGCAGCGTGGCGCTGGAGATGGAGCGCAGCTATCGCCAATATTGCGTGCTCGACGACGAGACGCTGGTGAATTTGTATCAGAACCAGCGCAAGCAATATGCGCAGATTCTAAATGTCCGCTCAGGTATGCTGCCCGATCGGCGTTATTACCAGCGGTTAACGCAGCTGCTGGACCAGTTATCCCAATTGCAATGCGAAAATAGCGGCCCCAATGCGCAAGCATCCGCCTTGCTCAGGGATTTTTCCCATGCCAATAGCGATATGGTCCAGGCCACCCGCAATAATATTTTTACCCGCGGCCAGCAATTGCAGCAGGCGATTGCCGAACGCGGCCGCTTTTTTGGTTGGCAGGCGTTGCTGCTGTTTTTATTTAGCTTGATCTTGGTGATGCTGTTTACCCGCATGATTATCGGTCCGGTCAAATTGGTCGAGAAGATGATAAACCGCCTGGGACAGGGCCGGCCCCTGAACGATAGCGTGTCGTTTACCGGCCCGCGTGAAATCCAGTCTTTGGTTCAGCGGATTTTATGGCTTAATGAGCGCTTGTCCTGGCTGGAGTCCCAGCGCCACGAATTTTTACGTCATATTTCCCATGAATTAAAAACGCCGCTGGCCAGCCTGCGCGAGGGCACCGCGCTGCTGGCGGATGAAGTTGCCGGGCCATTGACCGCCGATCAAAAGGATGTGGTGGCGATTCTCGATGGCAGCAGCCGCCATTTGCAGCAACTTATCGAACAGTTGCTCGATTACAACCGCAAATTGGCGGACAGCCCGGCTGAATACGAGGATATCGATCTGCGCGGGATGATAGATGCCGTCATTGCCGCCCATAGCCTGCCCGCCCGTTCCAAAGGTATCCAGACCCAGGTCGCGCTGGCGTGCGAGCGCTGCCGGGCGCAGCCGGTGTTATTAATGCGGGTACTTGATAATCTCTACTCCAATGCGGTGCACTATGGCCAGGAATCCGGTACCATTTGGATTCGCGGCGCTCAGTCCGCCGGGCGTATCATTATTGACGTGGCCAACAGCGGCCAGCCTATACCGCCGGCGGAACAAAGCATGATTTTCGAGCCCTTTTACCAGGGCCGCGCGCAGCGTAAAGGCGCGGTAAAAGGCAGCGGCCTGGGGCTAAGTATTGCCAGGGATTGTATCCGCCGGATGAACGGCGAGCTTAATCTGGTGACGGCCGATTACGCAGGCGTCTGTTTTCGCATAGATTTACCCTTAACCGCCGAGAATGAATAACAATGAATTTACGCACCTCACCGGCGATTTACAGGCTGGCGCATCGCCTGAACCGCCTGATGACGCTCTCCGCGCGCGCCATGTCGCGTGCGCGAATATCGGCCCCCATGGTGCTGGCCCCCATGATGCTGGCGCCAATGCTGCTGGCGGGGTGCGCCGGCCATTCGGCGCGCTCCGATCTTTCCAGCTTATCCCCGGACCCGGTGCAGCAGGCGACGCCGCATAGCCGCATGGCCGCCGAATGCAATGAACTATGGCAAAATGACGACAAGGCCGCCCTGAGTGATGCCGGCTATTGGCTGCGCGCCATGCAGTGCGCCGAGCGTATTACGCCGTCCCAGGCCAGGGCGGAAGCGGAAAATCAAAATGGCGAAACCTGGCACGACGCCTTCAGACAGAGTATTTTGCTCAATTCCGCCGGTATCAGCGTGGTGGAGCGTCGCCAATCCTATCAGCATTTGCTGGGGTTCCGTTCCCAGTTCCCCGCCTCGATTTATCCGTTATTCAAAATGTGGCGCCAGCAACAGGCCCTGCGACTGATGCTGGCGGACGAACGCAGCCGCAGCCAGCGGCAGCAGGAAGCCAGCGCCAGCCAGATCGATCAGATGCGGGTGCAGCAAATCGAATTGCAGCGCAAACTGGATATCACGTCCCGCAAATTGGAAAACCTCACGGAAATCGAGCGACGGTTATCGGCTCGTAAGCAGCTATTGCCGGATAATGACGAAGATGATACGGCCGTCCCGGCCGCCGGGGGCCATGGGGCAACCGGTCAATCACAGGGAGCGGGCAGCCAATGAATCAACGTAAATCCGCCAATTTGCTGCTGGTCGACGACGATACCAGCCTGCTTAAACTGTTGGGGATGCGCCTGGCCAGCGAAGGGTTTAATGTCACCACCGCCGAAAGCGGACAGGAAGCACTGCGGCTGCTGGCGCGGGAGAAAATCGATCTGGTGATAAGCGATCTGCGCATGGATGAAATGGACGGCCTGGCGCTGTTTGGCGAAATCCAGCGCCACCAGCCCGGCATGCCGGTGATTATCCTTACCGCCCATGGCTCGATACCCGACGCCGTGGCCGCCACGCAAAAAGGCGTGTTCAGCTTTTTGACCAAACCGGTGGACAGGGATGCTTTATATCAGGCCATCGACAATGCGCTGCAACTATCGATGCCCGCCGGTGACGACAGTTGGCGCGACGCCATCGTTACCCGCAGCCCGGTGATGCTCAGGCTGCTGGAACAGGCCAAAATGGTGGCGCAGTCGGATGTCAGCGTTTTGATTAACGGCCAGAGCGGCACCGGCAAGGAGATCCTGGCCCAGGCCATCCATGCCGCCAGTCCCCGCGCCAAACACCCCTTTATCGCCATTAACTGCGGCGCGCTGCCGGAGCAGTTGCTGGAATCCGAGCTATTCGGTCACGCCAAAGGCGCGTTTACCGGCGCGGTCAGCAGCCGGGAAGGGCTGTTCCAGGCAGCGGCGGGCGGCACGCTGTTTCTGGATGAAATCGGCGATATGCCGTTATCCTTGCAAGTAAAATTATTACGGGTGCTGCAGGAGCGTAAAGTCCGACCGCTGGGCAGCAATTGGGATTTGGATATCGACGTCAGAATTATCTCCGCCACCCACCGCGATTTACCCAAGGTCATGGCGGAGGGCGAATTTCGCGAAGATCTCTATTATCGCCTGAACGTCGTCAGCCTGAAATTGCCCGCCCTGCATGAGCGGGCGGAAGATATTCCGGTATTGGCCAACCATCTGCTGCGGGTCGCGGCGCTGCGCCATAAGCCGTTTGTGCGCAGTTTTTCCACCGACGCCATGAAGCGCCTGATGGCCGCCGGTTGGCCCGGCAATGTACGTCAGTTGGTTAACGTGATAGAACAGTGTGTGGCCCTGACGTCCGCGCCGGTCATCAGCGAAGCGCTGGTGGAGCAAGCGCTGGCAGGTGAAAATACCGTCCTGCCGACCTTCGTTGAGGCCCGGTTGCAGTTCGAACTGCATTATTTGCGTAAATTATTGCAGATCACCAAGGGAAATGTGACCCAGGCCGCACGTATGGCTGGGCGCAACCGAACTGAATTTTATAAACTATTGTCCCGCCATGAGCTGGATGCTAATGATTTTAAAGCCTAATTTGGCTCTGTTGTTTGTTCCGATGACATGCGGCAAGCGCCGCCAATCAGCTTGCAAAGGGTGCTGTAATGAAGAAAATCGATGCGATTATCAAACCGTTCAAACTGGACGATGTACGTGAGGCGTTGGCGGAAGTCGGCATTACCGGCATGACCGTAACCGAGGTCAAGGGCTTCGGGCGCCAGAAAGGCCATACCGAGCTTTACCGCGGCGCGGAATACATGGTGGATTTTTTGCCGAAAGTAAAAATCGAGCTGGTGGTGTCGGATGATATCGTCGACAGCTGCGTGGACACCATCATGCACACCGCCCAGACCGGTAAAATCGGTGACGGCAAGATCTTTGTGTTCGACGTGGCGCGGGTGGTTCGCATCCGTACCGGCGAACAGGACGAAGAAGCCATTTAATACAGCGGTCGGCTTGTCCCGGTGCTCGAACCGGCCGGGGTGGCCCGCTGCCCGTCATGAAAAAATCCTCCGCCGGCGTGAAAAAATATCCCGATCCCCGTCCAACCCCCGTCAGCCGCCAGCCCCAGGGCAGTGCAACGGAATCGTTTGCGTAAAAACCATGGCCAGACCCTATCGGAGCAGGGGCAAAAAAGTTTACACTATCCCCATGGCCTTACCGGATTTTACTCGCCTTTTTTATTGACAAATTCAGCCAGCCGAGCCAGCTGATCCAGGAGAAGCGGATGTTAAAGCGTGAAATGAACATTGCAGATTATGATGCCGAACTATGGCAGGCAATGGAGCAGGAAGTGGTGCGCCAGGAAGAGCACATCGAGCTGATTGCTTCGGAAAACTACACCAGCCCGCGCGTGATGCAGGCGCAGGGTTCGCAGCTGACCAATAAATATGCTGAAGGCTATCCGGGCAAACGCTACTATGGCGGCTGTGAATTTGTCGATGTGGTCGAGCAACTGGCCATCGATCGCGCCAAGGCGCTGTTCGGCGCCGATTATGCCAACGTGCAGCCCCACTCCGGTTCCCAGGCGAATTTCGCCGTCTATACCGCCCTCCTGCAGCCGGGCGATACCGTGCTGGGCATGAACCTGGCCCACGGCGGCCATCTGACCCATGGTTCCCCGGTCAACTTCTCCGGCAAACTCTATAACATCATTCCTTACGGCATCGATGAAAGCGGCCATATCGATTATGCGGAGCTGGCGCAACTGGCCCAGGCCCATAAGCCGAAAATGATTATCGGCGGTTTCTCCGCATACTCCGGCATCGTGGATTGGGCCAGGATGCGTGAAATCGCGGACAGCGTCGGCGCCTACCTGTTTGTGGATATGGCCCACGTGGCGGGGCTGATTGCCGCCGACGTCTATCCGAACCCGGTACCCCATGCCCACGTGGTCACCACCACCACCCATAAGACCCTGGCCGGTCCGCGCGGCGGCCTGATCCTGGCCAAGGGCGGCAGCGAAGAGCTGTATAAGAAGCTTAACTCCGCGGTATTCCCCGGCGGCCAGGGCGGCCCGCTGATGCATGTCATCGCAGGCAAAGCGGTGGCGCTGAAAGAAGCCATGGAACCCGAATTCCGTATTTATCAGCAGCAGGTGGCCAAGAATGCCAAGGCCATGGTAGCGGTATTCCTGGAACGCGGTTACAACATCGTTTCGGGCGGCACCGATAACCATCTGTTCCTGCTGGATCTGGTGGATAAAAACCTGACCGGTAAAGAGGCGGATGCCGCTCTGGGCCGCGCCAACATCACGGTGAATAAAAACGCAGTGCCCAACGATCCGAAAAGCCCGTTTGTCACCTCAGGCATTCGCATCGGTACCCCGGCGGTTACCCGCCGCGGTTTTAACGAGCAGGATGTACGTGCGCTGGCCGGCTGGATCTGCGATGTGCTCGACAGCATCAACGATGAAGCGGTAATTGAACGCACCAAACAAAAAGTGCTGGAAATCTGCGCCCGCTACCCGGTTTATGCCTGAAATGGGATCTGAATCCCGGCATCGTTAACGCCGGGATCGATTTTCACAAGGCTCTTGTTGCCAAGAGCCTTTTTTTGGCCGCAGCGCAGGCGGGATTAAGCTTTCCCGGACCCGGCGGGGGCCTCAAGCAATTGACGGATTCGCTCTTGCTGCGATTGTACCAGGGGCAGGCGCACCAACATTAGAGGCGGCGAGAACAGCGGCAGCGGCATGGCGAAAGGGGTAACGATCAGCACGGTATTTTTGGGCGCGCCATGGGCCTGAAATTCTTCCATCTCCTGGAATTTAATATTCAGCGGCAATAATGTTAATTCGCGTATCTGCAACTCCAGCAATTTTTCCTGTATGCCATCGCTCTTGGTCAGGATGACCACCTGCTTTTCCTGCAAATCGTTATCCTGCATCAGCCAGGCGCCGAAAATCACCGCGACCAGCCCCATCTCCTCGCGGGAAAAGCGAATGCGGTATGCAGCCTCGAAAGGCATCACCGCGGCGCGGGTAGTGCGCAGCAGGCGGGGATATTTTTCCTCCACCTCGGGTTGCAGGCTATTGTCGATGCCGATATGAAAATGGCAGCGCTCCAGCGCGGCGCTGAGATGAGAGAATAATTGACCGGCCAGCAGCTCCGGCTGGTTAAAGCTCATGGCGGATAGCCGCTCGAAATTCTGGATCAATCGCTCAATTTCCACCATCAGCCGCCGATCGCAACCTGAGCGGGACTGGGGATGATGGGGCGTTTTAAGCTGGTCGACCAGCAGCGTAAAGCAGAGCAATTCGGCGGCGGGAATGGGCCAGTGCCGCAATGCTTCGCATATCCTGGGGTATTCCGCCTTCTGTTGCAGCCATTGCTGCTGATGCTGGTTGAACTCGGGATGTTGCGGCAACGGGCACTGCGTGAGGGCGTAACGCAGATAGAGCGACAGGAAAGGGCGATCGTATGGCGCGACCGCGCGGCCGAGCAGCCCGGTATACTGCTCGATGACTTCTTCGAGCTGTTCATGGCTGGCATGAAATTCGGGGGGTACCCGGCCCCACTGCTGTTCCTGCAGCGGCAAAAAATACCGGTTGACTTTATCCGGACAAAGGCGCAGGGCCCTGCGCATGCCTTCAATCAGGCACAGCCGCTGGTTTAAAATATTGCCTTCGATCCGGTAGCTTCCGTCATGGTGCGTCGCCAGAGTTAGATGGTAGATGCGGCGGATCTCGCTCTCAATGTGCGCCAGATCGCGCCGCGTCGTCGGCATGTCGTCGCCGTTATAACGGGACAACGATACCAGCGACAAGGATGGCAGCGGCGCAAAAAGCATTAAAAGCAAATGACTGCGGCGTTGCGGGCCGGAAAGCGCTGGCACCGCGGGGGTGTGCAGGCTCATGGATAACGATGCCCTTGGTTAAAAGTTTATAGCTAAGAATAGCGAAAATTTTTGCCAAGCGGGCCGCTTGCTGATTTTGTTTATGCTTTATCAGAGCGGGGTCACATTTTGCCAATAATCCGCCCACCGAAAATGGGATGCCTAAGCGAGGGGCATCAGCGGCTTTTCCCTATGTTATGAAATAAAAGCGCAGTTATTTACATGCTGATAATTATGAATGTTCAATATTTTATTAAAATTAACCGAATTTTAATAAAGGCCGGGCACGCAATCAACGGTACCCGATCATCTTAGCGACCTGCCAAACGGTCGGGCATTGTCCGAGAAACCTGGCCTGTATAAATATTACTGCCTCCCGTACGGCGTTTAGGACAGTTTGTATCGATATGGAGTTGATTTGACCTGGTGATTTTTATAGCTTAATCATTGAAAGCTATATTGGACCATTGTCCCATACGCTTATTAAAGTTTCAGTGAGATTATTAAAACTATAATATCTCTGGGAAAATGCCCTGCCACCATTAACAGAGGCACGCAAAACTATTTCACTTAAATCATTTTTTAGTAATGTCACATTCGGGTCAAAGAAGTAGCAGCCAAGCGTGGCTTCGGATTCAGAAAAACTGCAATTAGATGTACAGTTTAATATCTGAGAGGGCGATCTATCTAGTTTAATTGTATAAAAATGATCTTGCAATAAATTATACCCTGCGAGTAACGTTTGAGTACCTATAAAACCATGCAGAGATAAAGTGCGCGTACCGAGTAAAATAGGATATTTTGACGAAAAATTTAAGCCAACGCTAATGCTTTGTCCCGGAGGAGTTTGCGACTTGGCCGTTACGGAAATATTGCCAACAACATTGCTTGAGATTTGCAGCGTTGCTATGCCCTGGTTATTGGTTGTAATTATAGACGGATAATTTGCCTGGCCATTGGTTGATATGCTTAAAGGATGATTGGCTACAACGGCGCCGGTTTGCTGATTGCGAAATATAAATTCGACGATATTCTGGCTATTACCATTGGCCTGGGCATTATTGGTGATGATATTCGCTGTCAGTATAGGTGAGCTGTATTCCGGAACACCACGAAAATATGAATTTGCATATGCGATGTGTCCCACATAGGTGGCCCTGAGCGAAACAGTTTCATTCACCGTATTGGTGAAATGGGCGGTTGCAGTCCCCTGGGCCCCCGTAGTGACAGAGATAGTTTGGCTATTATTATTAAACCGCGCGCTGCCTGTCAACGCTAAGTTTATTACGGTGCCCGGAGACGGAGTAACGTTAAGCGTCAATCTAACCGTTGCGACATTCGTGTCGGTACCGTTGGCAATCGCATCAGAGGTGGCCGTCAAGGTCAATTGCGTGCCGGCGTTTGTTTCTTCCGGGGTAGTATGGGTGATATTCATTATGTTTTCTCCTATGGATGACGAAAAAATTACAAATATTTATGTGAAATTAAAAATAAATGATGTTTTAATATCAGGGTTGGCTTGTAAAGAAACTAGATATGTAATTTCCATCTGATTAGCACTAGTGGCATAGATGGTGATTTCACCGAATGAATTAGTAATCAGCTGAGACGGCGGGAATGGGCTTCCCAATTCGTTATAATTTATAACCATATCCGGTACACCGCGGTTGGTATTTAAATCATAAAGCCTAACGCGCGCCACGTTAGTACTATGGGAATCAGCCGGTTGATTATTGAGTATAAGTTCGGGATATAGTTCGTAATTTGGCGGTACAGCGATAAAATTGGTGGTGATGGTTCTCGAAATCGTCGGCGCTATGGCAAGGGTGGCGGTAACGCTGGCATTGCCTGGGAGGACGTTGGTCAATGAGACCTCAGCCGTCCCATTGACATTGGTAATAATTGACGATGACGAAAGTATAGCGCCATTTGTGGCAGATAAGTTAAGCTGGGCATTGCCAACCGGCTGGTTGGAATCGCGTAATGAAAAACTGACTCTGTTGGCATTGCTACCATTGGCCACTTGATTATTCACCAGCACTTGACCAGTAAGATTATATTGCGGCTCAGGGACATGCGCTTGAAAAAACGTATCGGCATAAGAGGTTAAATTAGCATAAGCGGCGGTGACGGTGACCGTTTCAATTGTCCGGTTGGTTATAGGTACGCTAATTCGGCCTGAAGTATCGGTTGATACCATACTAGTGTTTGAGCCATTGGAAAATTGAGCGCTACCGGTCACGGACAAAGCCACCCATGCGGGGTTAGGCCGTTCCCCTTGATAATATATTACGTTAACTGTGATGATATTAGTGGCAATGCCATTTGCTTCAGCGCCACTGGTAACAGATAAGGTCAGTCTAATATTAGAGCTTGGGGTTATAGGGGATGGTTTTATTGACGACATGTGTTACCTCACTATTATATATCTTAAATGTAAATTTAGTTTGTCGCAATAATTGATGTTTAATATAATGGCAATTTATTGTACTTGTATGTTTAAATATTATATTTTGATTGTAATTATTGTACGAAATTTAGGCTGAAATCGACGCTTACAGTGTTGTCTCCGGTGAGTTCAGCACGGTAATGCCATGTGCGTGCAATCGTATCGCTAACGATATATATATATCGCCCATCGTTTTCAGTTATTCTCGCTGTTATGCTCGGCGCATTGTTAAGCGCAATAATATTAAATGGTTCATTTCCCGCTGGTGTCCCAGAGTTAATATCATTAATATATATTATAACCGCATTTCTATCAGTCCCATTGGCGATTGCATTATTAGTAATAATCTCGGCAGAGATCTGGTATGCCGGTAAGGCCGGAATGAACCTTACAAAGGTGTGGTTATCAGCCGAGGGATCAGCATGAAGTGACGCTGAAACTATCACTTCCTCTGCTGCAGCGTTTCGGATGTGTAATGTGAATTGTCCCTCGTTATTGGTTAAACCTAAATAACTATGGAGAATTGCGCTACCCGTAACGCTAAATTGTATTACTGCATCATTTACCGGCAATTGGCTCGCAGTGTTTATTACTGTATAATTTATTATATTTTCATGGCCGGTTTGTGCCTGTGCGTTATCAATTATTACTTTTGCACTAATGTATTGAGCAGGGAAGATAGTAAAATTACTGAACACAGTATTATTAACAATATGAGGTCCATTGTATTGACAAATTATATCAATGCACTCCGCTACATTATCCACAAAAGGGACGGTAGCTTCACCGATATTGTTTGTTTTGACCGTCAGGCTTTTTTGGTCTGGGATGAAAATGGCATGGCCAGTTAAATTAAACGTTAAATCCCGGCCGCTCAGCATCCGATCACCTGAGCGTAGTTTAGCCGTAGCCGTATTAGTGTCGTAGCCATTCGCACGTGCGCCCGATGTCGCGGCAAGCTCCAGAACAATACTCTTGTCCGCTACAGTTTCCGGTGCGAAACGAGTGTGCATAGGTCACCTCTGCTAAATCTTTGATGCGATTTTATAATATATATGAAGATACATGGAATATCTTCTTCAATAGTATTATTTATGTTTTAGTTAAGTGGTATGCAGTATTTATTTTTTGGATTTCATATATTTCTCATGAAGTTAAAAAATGAAAGGCATAGCATATTAATGTTGTTATATATGCTCGGTAACTATGGGTCAATTCTATTATTAGCCATTCAGTATATTAAAAAAAGCAAGGTGGCGTCACTACGTTCTTTTAGCGTAGTTAAAGAAACATAATAGAGGGTGGGATCAGGGAGGGTGATAACCGTTCATCACTCGAACGCCCGTCCGATCGGACGGGCGCCAACGCCGTTAACGCTTAAGCGCGTCGCTTAGCTCTTCGCGCATGGCCGACAGCATGGACTTGACCACGCGCGGGTTGCCCGCCACCAGATTGCCGGATTGCAGGTAATTATGGCCGCCGACAAAATCGGTCACCAGGCCGCCGGCTTCCCGCACCAGCAGCTCGCCGCCGGCGTAATCCCAAGGCTTCAGGCCAATCTCAAAAAAGCCGTCCACCCGGCCGGCCGCGACATAGGCCAGATCCAGGGCGGCGGAGCCGCTGCGGCGAAAATCCGCGCACTGCTTGAACAGTTTGCCGACCAGGTTCATATAAGTATCGGAGTGTTGTTTCAGCTTGAACGGGAAACCGGTGGCGATAATCGTGCCTTCCAGATCGCGGGAGGTGCTGCCGCGCAGGCGGTAGCCGTTTAGCTGGGTGCCCTGGCCGCGGGTGGCCGAGAACAGCTCGTTGCGCATGGGATCGTAGACTACCGCCACTTCTGTGCGGCCTTTAATGCGCACGGCAATGGAAACGGCAAAATGAGGCAAGTGTTTGATAAAATTGGTGGTGCCATCCAGCGGGTCGATAATCCATTGTACGTCTTGATCTTCACCGGCCAGCTCGCCGCACTCTTCGCTGATAATGGTGTGCTGGGGATAAGATTTACGGATAACTTCAATGATCAAGCGTTCCGCTTCGCGATCGACGTTGGTCACGAAGTCATTGTCGCCTTTCTGGCTGGCTTCAACGGCGTCAGGGGTTTCGTAATGTTTAGCAATTAAATTACCGGCCTTTCGCGCAGCGCGAATGGCGATGTTGAGCATCGGATGCATGGATATCGTCCACTAAGATGTTAAAGAACTAAAACGGCGCGGATTATAGCAGAGCCGCAGCAAAATGCCTACGACTGTGATAATATATTGCCCACTTCTCCTTTGCCTTATAAGACTATGCTGCACAATATTCGCGTCGTTCTGGTTGAAACCTCCCACACCGGCAATATCGGGTCCGCCGCCCGGGCCATGAAGACCATGGGCCTGAGCAATCTCTATCTGGTCAATCCGCTGACCAAACCCGATTCACAGGCCATTGCCTTGTCCGCCGGCGCCAGCGATATTATCGGCAACGCCACCATCGTCGACAGCCTTGACGAGGCGTTGGCCGGATGCAGCCTGGTGGTCGGCACCAGCGCCCGTTCCCGCACGCTGCCGTGGCCGATGCTGGAACCGCGGGAATGCGGGGTCAAATGCGTCCAGGAAGGCGAACAGGCGCCGGTGGCCCTGCTGTTCGGCCGCGAGCGCGTCGGCCTGACCAATGACGAGTTGCAAAAATGTCACTTTCACGTGGTGATACCGGCAAATCCGGAATACAGTTCGTTAAATCTGGCCATGGCGGTGCAAATCCTGGCCTATGAAGTCCGGATCGCCTACCTCGACCATCAGCAGGCCGCCGTCGTCCAGGCGCCGGAGCGCGACGTCTCTCCCTATCCCCTGGTGGACGAACTCGAACGTTTTTACCAACATTTGGAGCAGGTGCTGATCCAGACCGGCTTTATCCGCCAGGCCCATCCCGGGCAGGTGATGAATAAACTGCGGCGCCTGTTTGCCCGCGCGCGTCCTGAAACCCAGGAATTGCATATTCTGCGCGGCATTTTAACCTCCATCGAGCATCAGCCGGTGACCAAAAAAGATTAAGCTGTCGGGGTTTTATCCCCGGGGCGGCAAGTGTGATGTCGGTCGGGAATACTTGAGTGAAATGGTTGGTTAAATAGTTGACTAAATTAGTCAGGAATGGCAGACTTTTGGCATATTTCACCCATCGGGACACATCATCATGAGACTCACTTCCAAAGGCCGCTATGCGGTAACCGCTATGCTGGACGTTGCTTTGCATTCCAATGACGGCCCCGTGCCGCTGGCGGAAATTTCCGAGCGCCAGGGCATTTCCCTTTCCTATCTTGAGCAACTGTTTTCCCGTTTACGGAAAAACGAACTGGTTGCCAGCGTCCGCGGTCCGGGCGGCGGTTATTTGCTGGGTAAGGCCGCCGATCAAATCGCCGTCGGCGCCATTATCACCGCCGTTGATGAATCCGTCGACGCTACCCGCTGCCAGGGTAAAGAAGGCTGCCAAAACGGCGATCGCTGCCTCACGCATACCCTGTGGCGCGATCTCAGCGTGCGCATCAGCGATTTTCTGAATAATATTTCCCTGGCCGAGCTGGTGAATAACGAAGAGATCCTGGACGTCGCCGACCGGCAGAACAATGAAATCCGCCGTACCGCCAACGGCCGGGTGCAAGAAACCATTAACGTTAATCTGCGCGCATAAGCAGAAATACGACGACTGTTGCATTGGCAGTTTTTCAGGGGCATATGAGCAATGAAATTACCGATCTATCTGGACTATTCGGCCACCACGCCCGCCGATCCGCGGGTCGCTGAAAAAATGATGCAGTGTTTAACCCTGGACGGTATTTTCGGCAATCCGGCTTCCCGCTCCCATCGTTTTGGCTGGCAGGCGGAAGAAGCGGTGGATATCGCACGTAATCAAATCGCAGAATTGGTGGGTGCCGATCCGCGTGAAATCGTGTTTACCTCCGGCGCCACGGAATCGGATAACCTGGCCATAAAAGGCGCGGCCCAGTTCAATCGGGACAAAGGCCGGCATATCATTACCAGCCAGACAGAACATAAAGCCGTACTGGATACCTGCGCCCAATTGGAGCGGGAAGGGTTCGACGTGACCTATCTGGTGCCGCAGCGCAACGGTATTATTGAATTATCGCAGTTGGAGCACGCCCTGCGCGCCGACACCATCCTGGTCTCGATCATGCATGTGAACAATGAAATCGGCGTGATACAGGACATTGCGGCCATGGGCGAATGGTGTCGCGGCCGCGGGATTATTTTCCATGTGGACGCCACCCAAAGCGTGGGCAAGCTCCCTATCGACCTGGCGCAATTAAAGGTTGATTTAATGTCGTTCTCCGGCCATAAAATTTATGGGCCGAAGGGCATCGGCGCGCTATATGTCAGCCGCAAACCCCGGGTGCGCATCGATGCGCAAATGCATGGCGGCGGCCACGAGCGCGGCATGCGTTCCGGTACCCTGCCGGTACACCAGATTGTCGGCATGGGCGAAGCCTACCGCATCGCCAAAGCGGAAATGGCCGTTGAGTCGCCCCGCCTGCTCGCGCTGCGCGACCGGCTGTGGGCCGGCCTCAAGGATATAGATGAGGTCTACCTTAACGGTTGCCTGGAGCGGGGCGCCCCGAATATCCTCAACGTGAGTTTTAATTTTGTGGAAGGCGAATCCCTGATCATGGCGTTAAAGGATTTGGCGGTGTCTTCCGGCTCGGCCTGTACTTCCGCCAGCCTGGAGCCGTCATATGTCCTGCGCGCCCTCGGCGTGGAAGACGAATTGGCGCATAGCTCCATTCGTTTTTCCCTGGGTCGTTATACCACCGCCGAGGAAATCGATTATGCCATCGGGCTGGTGCGCCAATCCATCGGCCGCCTGCGCGAACTCTCCCCAGAGTGGGCTTCGTTTAAACAGGGCGCTGCCAGCCACGGCGGCATTGTCGCGCGGTCCTGAGTCAGTCCTGCGGTCCTGAATCCCGTATGCCCTGCGGTGCCGCCCTCCCGGCGCGACACACTATAATCAGCCCATTCCCGACCGTGGCGCCGCGTTATTTCAAGCCGCGCCGATGAACGCCCCCCTGTCATCCTGTTGTCATCCGCCTTGGCGACCATGCGGGGTCCGGCATGCAGGGACGAGAGAAAAAAACCTGGCGGGGAGCCCGCCAGTCTGGTTAGATGTGCGCAAGATGGCGCTACATAGCACTATACACAACAATTATCGGAGCCAGGTTATGACAACCGAAGCGATGCTGGTCATGTTATCCACGGAACCAGCCGACGCCCGCTGGGGCGAAAAAACGCTGGTAAGCGCTAACGAAAGCGGTATGACGATTCATCTGACCGGCGAGAACCGCCTGGTGAATATTCAGCGCGCCGCTCGTAAGATTGACGGGCAAGGCATTAAGCATGTCCGCCTGGAAGGCGATGGTTGGGATCTGGAAAGCTGCTGGTCTTTTTGGCAGGGTTATCGCGGTCCTAAAGGGCAGCGCGACGTCGTATGGCCCGACCTGGCCGCCGAGGCGCGCCGGGAGCTGGACAGCCGGCTGAAAATTATCGATTGGGTACGCCACACCATTAATACGCCGGCGGAAGAGCTTGGCCCCGAGCAACTGGCGCAGCGCGCGGTGGATATGATGTGTTTCGTCGCCTGCGATGCGGTGAAGTACCGTATCACCAAGGCCGAGGATTTGCGTGACAACAACTATATGGGCATTCATACCGTGGGCCGTGGTTCCGATCGGCAGCCGGTACTGCTGTCCCTGGATTACAATCCCAGCGGCAATCCGGATGAACCGGTGCTGGCCTGTCTGGTGGGCAAAGGCATTACCTTTGATACCGGCGGCTATAGCCTCAAAGGCAGCAGCAATATGGATTCGATGAAATCCGATATGGGCGGCGCGGCGCTGGTTACCGGCGCGCTGGCGCTGGCCATCGCCCGTGGCCTGACCAAACGCGTGCGCCTTTATCTGTGCTGCGCCGACAATATGGTGAGCGGCAATGCCTTCAAGTTGGGCGATATTATCCGCTATCGTAACGGTAAAAGCGTTGAAGTCATGAATACCGACGCCGAAGGCCGCCTGGTGCTGGCGGACGGGCTGATCGACGCCTCGGCGAAAAAACCGCGAATTATCATCGACTGCGCCACGCTGACCGGCGCCGCCAAAACCGCGCTGGGTAATGATTACCATGCTCTGCTAAGCTTTGACGATGCGCTGGCGCAATCGTTGCTCGACAGCGCCGCCCAGGAAAACGAACCGTTCTGGCGTCTGCCCCTGGCCGAGTTTCATCGCGCCCAGCTACCGTCCAACTTTGCCGATTTAAGCAATATGGCGGGCGGGGCCTATACCGCAGGGGCCAGCACCGCGGCGGGATTCCTGTCGCATTTCGTTGAGAATTACCGCCAGGGCTGGCTGCATATCGACTGTTCCGCCACCTATCGCAAGAGCGCGGTGGATCAATGGTCGGCGGGCGCGACCGGGTTGGGCGTGCGTACGCTGGCCAACCTGTTGTTGGCCCAGGCGGCCGGGTAATGTAGCGTTGGCGATAGCAGGAAACAGTCATGAGTACACCAGAAGATAATGCGCTGGAGCAGGCGCTGCGGCTTGCGGCCAATGAACCGGCCCATCGTCCCGCGTTTTTTAATTTATTGCTCGATTCCACGGTCTATGTGCTGGGAGATGCAGGCGATGGCTGGATCGCCGGGGCCGCCCGCCACGATAGTGAACAGCCGGTCAATTTGCAGCATTGGGAAAAACCCGACGGTACCAGCACGATCCCGTTTTTTACCTCGTTGGAGGCATTGCAGCGGGCCCAGCGGCAGGGCGACGATCGGCCGCAGCCGTTCCTGGCGCTGCCGACCCGCACGCTGTTCGCCATGACCGCCGGCGCGGAGTTGTTTCTGAATCCGAAGCTGCCTTACGGCAAGGAGTTTGGCCCGGACGAGATTGCCGCCCTGATGATGAATGAAGGAGATGCGTTAACCGAGCGCGAGATCCTTGAGGGTGAAATGCGTATTACCCTGAGCGATACGCCGGAAAAACCCGCGCAAATGATCGACTCCCTGACGCGGCTGTTCGCCGATGTCAAGCAGGTACGCCGGGCGTTTATCGTGCAGGTGCGCGACGATCCGCGGGAAGATCCGCATTGGCTGATAGGCCTGGAGTGCGAAGGTAACGAAGAGGCCGCCATCCAGGCGGTGGGACGGGTCGCCACCGACACCGCTCCGGATGAACAGCCGGTGGATATTTGCCTGGTGGGCGAGGACGCGGCGGGTATCAGCCACTATTTTATCCACCATATTACGCCGTTTTACGTGCGTAAATGGGGCAGTTGGCTGCGCAGCCTGCACGATAACGCGCCCCACTGACGAAGCCGGCCGCGCCGGCCGCAACGCAACATCCCGCGGCCGGCGCCACTAACCCTCGCAACCGTATCAGCGCGCCGCGCCGCCCTCAATGGGGAGGTCATCCCTGGCGCCCCATTCGCTCCAGGACCCGTCATAAAGCGCCACGTCCGTTACCCCCAGCGCGCTCAAGGCCAGCACCACGACCGCCGCCGTCACCCCGGAACCGCAACTGGCCACCAGCGGCCGGCCCAGGTCCACTCCCGCCTTATCCAACAGCGCCGCCAATTCATCATCTGGTTTCAGCTGCCCGTCGCGCACCAAATCGCTCCAGGGCAGATTCACGCTGCCGGGAATATGGCCGCGATGCAGGCCGGGGCGGGGTTCCGGCGCTTCGCCGCTGAACCGGGCCGCCGGTCGCGCATCGATAATTTGCGCCGAATGCCCGGCGATAATCTCGCCGATCGCGGTTAAATCCCTGACCCGGGCGGTGTCAAACCGTCCCTGGAACTGCTCGGGCGCCGGACTGACCGGCCCTTGGGACAGCGGCAGCCCTTCCCGCTGCCAGCCCGCCAGCCCGCCGGCCAGGATCGATACCTGCCGCACCCCGGCGATGGATAACATCCACCATGCCCTGGGGGCGGAAAACAGCGTTCCTTCATCATAAATCACCAGATGCTGCCGTTCGGTGATGCCCAATTCCCCCATGGCGCGGGCGAAATCCTCCGGCGCGGGCAGCATATGCGGCAAGGCCGTGCCGCGATCGGACAGCTCTTCCACGTCAAAAAACACCGCCTGCGGCAGATGCCCGGCCAGATACTCCAGCTTGATATCGCGCGGCCCCTGATAACCGGGCGGCAACATACGCGCGTCGATAACGCGCACCTGCGGATCGGCCAAATGGGCCTGCAGCCAGCGGGGGGACACAAACAGGGATGTCGTCATGGCAAGACTCCTCACGGCAAGACTCCGGTAATCCGGCCGGGCGGTCGCAGCGCCGGCGGGGGATGAACATAAACACCCATTGTCGGGGATTTTCCGCACCTCGACAAGCGGATCGCGAGCGTGCGCCGCCGGCGCTGAAAATCTTGGCGAAATGGCGCCTTACGCGCGTTATCGGAGTAAATTTAATGTTAATGTCTGGCGCGCAAAAACCGGATTTGCCAAGGGCTTAGCGCCGATTCGGGCAGGCAAGGACTATTTTAACCGGTTGCTTGCTATTTGCGCTGGCATAAAAATAATTTTTATGGAAAATAGAATAGCCCCTTGAAAAGTAGGGAATAAGCTAAATTTTTTTTAACTAAATGTTGCGTTTCTGATAGGCAAGCGCCTATCCAATCCCTATAATCTGCGCCACTTAAACCGGCCGGCATAACAACCGATTAACCCGGCCCCCATTGCTGTGTAACATAGAGGTCATAATGACGATAGAACGTACTTTATCCATTTTAAAACCCAATGCGGTGGCAAAGAATGCCATTGGCGCAATTTATACCCGTTTTGAAAGCGCCGGATTTACCATTGTTGCTGCCAAAATGTTGCAACTCACCCGCGAACAGGCTGAAGGTTTTTATGCCGAGCACAAGGGCAAGCCTTTCTTTGATGGACTGGTAGGTTTTATGATCTCCGGGCCGGTAATGGTTCAGGTCTTGGAAAGCGAAAACGCCGTGCACCGCAACCGCGATATCATGGGCGCGACCAACCCCGCCAATGCGCTGGCCGGTACCCTGCGCGCCGATTATGCCGACAGTTTCACCGAGAACGCGGTGCATGGCTCCGACGCGGTGGAATCTGCCGAGCGGGAGATCGCTTATTTCTTCAGCGCTGATGAAATTTGCCCGCGTACCCGTTAATCGCCGCCGCATAATCGATAAAAAAGCCGGGCTTGTGCTTTTAAGCCGCGCGGCTCTGCGCTAAAATCTATTCCCAATGCGCCCTGGATGAGAGCCAATCCGCACTCCGCCGGGGCATTTCTTTATCTTTTCCACGCCATAACGTGTAATAACGAGGCATTCTTACATTATGTCAGATCCATTAATCCCTGACGTGCTCTTAGCAGCGCCGTCCGTTTCGGCTACCGCCGACTCCGTGCCCGCCAGCCAAAAACTGAATCTTCTGGACATGAATCGCCAGCAGATGCGTGAGTTTTTCGCCGGCCTGGGTGAGAAGCCTTTTCGTGCCGATCAGGTCATGAAATGGATGTACCACTACTGCTGCGATGATTTCGATCAGATGACGGATATCAATAAGCATCTGCGCGCCAAGCTCAAGGACCTGACCGAAATCCGCGCGCCGGAAGTGGCCAGCGAGCAGCGCTCCACCGACGGTACCATCAAATGGGCGATCCAGGTCGGCGGCCAGCAGGTCGAAACCGTTTATATCCCGGAAGAAGACCGCGCCACCCTGTGCGTGTCGTCCCAGGTGGGCTGCGCCCTGCAATGCACTTTTTGCTCCACGGGCCAACAGGGTTTCAACCGCAACCTGCGGGTGTCGGAAATTATCGGCCAGGTCTGGCGCGCCGCCAAGATTATCGGCGCCGTCGGGGTCACCGGCCAGCGGCCCATAACCAACGTCGTCATGATGGGCATGGGCGAGCCGTTGCTCAACCTCAACAATGTGGTGCCGGCCATGGAAATCATGCTGGACGATTTTGGCTTCGGCCTGTCCAAGCGCCGCGTGACGTTGTCCACGTCGGGGGTGGTGCCGGCGCTCGACAAGCTGGGTGAAATGATCGACGTGGCGCTGGCCATCTCACTGCATGCCCCTACCGATGCCATTCGTGATGAAATCGTCCCCATCAATAAGAAATATAATATTGAAACCTTCTTGAGTTCGGTACGGCGGTATCTGGATAAATCCAATGCCAACCAGGGGAGGGTGACGGTGGAATACGTCATGCTGGATCATATCAACGACGGCACCGAGCACGCGCATCAACTGGCGGAGTGCCTGAAAGACACGCCGTGTAAAATCAACCTCATTCCCTGGAACCCCTTCCCGGGGGCGCCTTACGGCCGCAGCTCCAACAGCCGCGTCGATCGTTTTTCCAAGGTGCTGATGGACTATGGTTTTACCACCATCGTGCGTAAGACTCGCGGCGATGATATCGATGCGGCCTGCGGCCAGCTGGCCGGCGACGTGATCGATCGCACCAAAAGAACGCTGCGCAAGCGCCAGGCCGGCGAAGCCATCGAGGTCAAAGCCGTCTGACGGCGAACTCCGGTCGCGACGGCGGACGGGGAAGGGTTATAATTAACGATAACTGCATAGGGTAAACGGGAACAGGCATGACGCTGAGTCGGTTAAATGGAGTCGCGGTAGTCTTGGTAATGACTTTCTTGTACGGATGCGCGGGGGACAAACCGCAAACCGATGTTTCCTCCCAGTCGGCGCAAACGCGCCTGCAGTTGGGCATGGAGTACCTGGCTGCCAATAATCTGGACGCGGCGCGGAAAAATCTCGACCTGGCTGTCAAAGGCGCGCCGGACGATTATCATACGCAGTTGGGCATGGCGCTGTATGAACAGCGGGTCGGCGAGAACGCCGCGGCGGAGAAGCGATATCGCCTGGCGCTGAAACTGGCGCCGCAAAACGGCACGGTTCTGAATAATTACGGTGCGTTTTTATGTAGTTTAGGGCAGTATGTACCGGCACAACAACAGTTTGCCGCCGCGGCCCAGGCAGCGGATTATGGTCTGGTTGCCGACAGTCTGGAAAATGCGGGTTATTGTTTTTACAAAGCCGGTCAAAACGATGAAGCGCGGACGTTACTCAGTCGTGCGTTAAAATACGATCCGGAAAAAGGCGTGGCTTTGCTGGCGGAAGCCGACCGGCAATTTAGTGAAGGGAAAGGCGACAAAGCACAACTATTATTGGATGTTTATCAGCATATACTTCCGGCAAGCGCTGAAAGTTTATGGTTACAGATTCGTTTCGCTGCGTTAGCGGGACGCCAGAATGACGTAAAACGTTATGGCGCACGGCTTGCGCGAAGTTTTCCACAATCTAAACAGTACCAGCAGTTCCTAGCTAATGAATACTGAAGCCCTCCAAGATCAAACAGCATCAACGACGACAGGCGGACGCCTGCGTCAGGCCCGTGAACAAATGGGTCTAAGCCAGCAGGCCGTGGCGGAACGCCTGTGCCTGAAAGTGACGACCGTACGGGAGATAGAAGAAGATAAAGCCAACCCTAATCTGGCCTCGACCTTTTTACGTGGTTATATCCGCTCCTATGCCCGATTAGTCCATGTTTCTGAAGAAGAACTACTGCCGATGATGGCGAAACAGGCACCGATCCGGGCCTCTAAAGTAGCTCCGATGCAGAGTTTTTCCCTGGGAAAAACCCGTAAAAAACGGGACGGCTGGCTGATGGGGTTCACCTGGCTTATTTTATTCGTGGTCATCGGTCTTACCGGTGCGTGGTGGTGGCAGAACCACCAGGCGCAGCAGCAGGACATTACCGATATGGCCGACCAATCCTCTTCCCGGCAAGCGCCGGGTACGGATGGCGGCGACAACGTTTCCGCCGCCCAGACCGGAGGAGACAGCTCCGCGGCGGATGAAGTTGGCCAGCCCCCGGCCGATCAGCCGGCGGATAACGACCCCAGCACCACGGCGGCCAATTCCCTGCCCGGCATGACCGCCGCGCCCCAGGGCACGGCCATACCGCTGAACAATACCAATACCCCGACGACGCCGGCTCCCATGCCTACGCCGGCGCAGACGCCAGCGGCTTCCCAGCCCGCCGCGCCAGCGGCTGAAACCGGCGCGGGCGAACTGGTGATGAATTTCACCTCCGATTGCTGGCTGGAAGTTTCAGACGCCACCGGCAAGAAGCTGTTCAGCGGCACGCAGCGTAGCGGCGGCAAGCTGAATTTAGCGGGTCAGGCACCCTACAAACTGAAAATCGGCGCCCCGGCGGCGGTTACCATTGAATACCAGGGCAAGCCGGTCGATCTCAGCCGGTATGTCAGGTCAAACCAGGTTGCTCGATTTACCATAGCCGCCAACTAGGCCGCTGTTCGGCAATTATGGAGAAAATCTAATGCATAACAAAGCGCCCATCAACCGTCGGAAATCAACGCGTATTTACGTCGGCAAGGTGCCCATTGGCGATGGCGCGCCAATTGCCGTGCAGTCGATGACTAATACCCGTACCACCGATGTCGCGGCCACCGTAAAGCAAATCCAGGCGCTGGAACGGGTCGGCGTAGATATCGTGCGTGTTTCCGTTCCCACCATGGATGCGGCGGATGCTTTCAGGCTGATTAAACAGCAGGTCAATGTCCCGCTGGTGGCGGATATCCATTTTGATTACCGTATTGCGCTGAAAGTGGCGGAGTACGGCGTCGATTGCCTGCGCATCAATCCCGGCAACATCGGCAGCGAAGCGCGTATCCGCTCCGTGGTCGACTGCGCCCGGGATAAAAACATCCCCATCCGCATCGGCGTTAACGCCGGGTCGCTGGAGCGGGACATCCAGGAGCGGTATGGCGAACCCACGCCCGAGGCCCTGCTGGAATCCGCCATGCGGCATGTGGATATCCTGGACCGGCTCAATTTCGACCAGTTCAAGGTCAGCGTTAAAGCGTCCGACGTATTCCTGGCGGTGGAGTCATACCGTTTACTCGCCGCGCGCATCGACCAGCCCCTGCACCTGGGGATAACCGAAGCGGGCGGTTTGCGCAGCGGCGCGGTTAAATCCGCCATTGGCCTGGGCCTGCTGCTCAGCGAAGGCATCGGCGATACGCTGCGCATTTCGCTGGCCGCCGACCCGGTGGAAGAAGTGAAGGTCGGTTTCGACATTCTTAAATCGCTGCGCATCCGGGCGCGCGGCATTAACTTTATTGCTTGTCCCACCTGCTCCCGGCAGGAATTCGACGTTATCGGCACCGTCAACGCCCTTGAGCAGCGCCTTGAGGATATCGTCACTCCGATGGATATCTCCATTATCGGCTGTGTGGTCAACGGGCCGGGGGAAGCGCTGGTTTCCACCATCGGCGTCACCGGCGGCCACAACAAAAGCGGCTTTTACGAAGATGGCGTACGCCAGCGGGATCGTTTCGACAACGAGCAGATGATCGATCAGCTCGAAGCCAAGATCCGCGCCAAAGCGGCCATGCTGGATGAAAGCAATCGCATCGCCGTTAATTTGATAGATAAGTAAGCAAACACGCAAAGAGAATCGACATGGCAAAGAACATCCAGGCCATCCGCGGCATGAACGACTATTTGCCGGAAGATACGGCAATCTGGCAGCGCATTGAAGGCACGCTCAAAAACGTATTGGCCGGTTATGGCTACAGTGAAATCCGGATACCGATCGTTGAGTCCACCCCGCTGTTTAAACGCGCCATTGGTGAAGTCACCGACGTCGTGGAAAAAGAGATGTACACCTTTGACGATCGCAACGGCGAAAGCCTGACGCTGCGTCCGGAAGGCACGGCGGGCTGCGTGCGCGCCGGCATTGAGCATGGCCTGCTGTACAACCAGGAACAGCGGTTGTGGTATATTGGCCCCATGTTTCGCTATGAACGCCCGCAAAAAGGCCGTTACCGGCAGTTCCACCAGTTGGGCGCCGAGGTGTTTGGCCTGCAGGGTCCGGATATCGATGCGGAGCTGATTTTGCTCTCCGCCCGCTGGTGGCGGGCGCTGGGCATCGCCGGGCACGTCGCCCTGGAACTCAATTCCATCGGTTCCCTGGACGCGCGCGGCCGTTATCGCGACGCGCTGGTGGCCTTCCTTGAATTGCATAAGGATCGGCTGGACGAAGATTGCCTGCGCCGCATGTACACCAATCCGCTACGGGTGCTGGATACCAAAAACGCCGATATCCAGGCCTTGCTTAACGATGCGCCGGTATTAACCGATTATCTCGATGATGAATCGCGGGAACACTTTGACGGCCTGTGTGAACTTTTAACGCGCGCCGGCATCCCATATACGGTTAATCCGCGTTTAGTGCGCGGCCTGGACTATTATAACCGTACGGTATTTGAGTGGGTGACCACCAGTCTGGGCTCGCAGGGCACCGTTTGCGCCGGCGGCCGGTATGACGGCCTGGTGGAGCAACTGGGCGGCCGCGCCGCGCCGGGGGTGGGTTTCGCCATGGGCCTGGAGCGCTTGGTTCTGCTGGTGCAGGCGGTAAACCCGGACTTTAAACCCCAAGCGACGGTGGATGTGTATCTGATCTCATCCGGAACGGATACACTGGGCGCGGCAATGGCGCTGGCGGAGCAAATACGCGACGCCATGCCCGACTTGCGCCTGATGACCAACTATGGCGGCGGTAATTTCAAAAAACAGTTCAGCCGCGCCGACAAATGGGGCGCTAAACTGGCCCTGGTGCTGGGCGAGGACGAAGTTGCCGCGCAACGGGTGGTGGTAAAGAATCTGGCCACGGGCGACCAGGAAACGCTGGCGCAAAGTGATGTCGCGGCGCGACTGGCATCGATATTAGGTTAAGGAGAGGACACCGTGGAAGTCTACAGCTCGGAAAACGAACAGCGCGAAGTGCTGGTTCGGTTTTTTGCGGATAACGGCAAAGCGCTGGTTATCGGCGTGGTCATCGGTATCGCTGCGTTGGTGGGCTGGCGTTATTGGCACAACCATCAAAACGACGCCATGATGGCATCGTCGGCATCCTGGCAGCAGGTAAACACGGCGCTGACCAGCGACGCCAACCAGCAGGGCGTTGACGCCGCGCAGAAGTTCGCGGACGTGAACAACAATAATTATGGTGCCCTGACCTCCATGGATCTGGCGCGCTTTTATGTGGATAAAGGCGATTTCGCCGCGGCGGAAAAACAGCTTGAGAAAGCCTTGACCCAGACCAAAGAAGACAATCTCCGCTCGTTGATCAACATCCGGCTGGCTCGCGTGCAGATCCAGGCGAAGAACGTCGACGGCGCGCTGAAAACCCTGGGCAATATTACGCATGAAGGGTGGTCGGCATTAGTGGAAGATGCCCGTGGCGACGCACAGGTCATCAAAGGCAATAACCAAGCGGCGCGCGAAGCGTATGATAAAGCGCTTAAAGCGAACCCGCCGCAGGCATTACAAGCCTTGTTGCGCATGAAACTGAATAACCTGTCCAGCTAAGAGGGACCCCATGCAATTGCGTAAAACATTTTTCGTAGGACTGATTTCCGTTGCCTTGCTCAGCGGCTGTTCGCTGTTTAACAGCGAAGAAGATGTGGTCACCATGTCGCCGCTGCCCAAAGTGGAAAATCAATTTCAGCCTACCGAGGTATGGAGTCGCTCTGTCGGCAACGGCACCGGCGAATTTTACTCCAACCTGCGTCCCGCCTGGCAGGATAATCGCGTATTCGCCGCAGACCGTCACGGCGTAGTGAAAGCGCTGGATATCGATACCGGCAAGGAAATCTGGTCGGTGGATCTGTCTGAAAAAACCGGCTTCCTGTCGCGTAACCTGCCGGCGCTGCTGTCCGGCGGCCTGGCCGTGGCCAATGGGCACGTATTCGTCGGCAGCGAAAAGGCCCAGGTCTATGCGCTGAATGCCGAAGACGGCACCGTCGCCTGGCAGGCCAAGGTGGCGGGCGAAGCGCTCTCCACCCCGGTTATCAGCGACGGCCTGGTGCTGGTGCATACCAGCAACGGTATGCTGCAGGGGCTGAACGAAACCGACGGCGCGGTGAAATGGACCGTTAACCTGGACATGCCGCCGCTGACGCTGCGCGGCGAATCGGCGCCGACCCCGGCGTTTGGCGCGGCCATCGTCGGCGGCGACAACGGGCGGGTGAGCGCGGTCATGATGGCCCAGGGCCAGATGATTTGGCAGCAACGCATCTCGCAGCCCAGCGGCGCAACGGAAATCGCGCGCCTCGGGGATGTGAATATGACGCCGGTGGTGGCCAACAACGTGGTTTATGCGCTGGCTTACAACGGCAACCTGGCGGCGCTTGACCTGCGTTCCGGACAAATTATCTGGAAGCGTGAAATCGGTTCGGTGAACGATCTGATTGTCGACGGCGGCCGTATCTACCTCGTCGATCAGGACGATCGGCTGGTGGCGCTGGATACCCAGGGCGGGGTCACCTTGTGGCGCCAGAGCGAATTGCTGCACCGCAACCTGACGGCGCCGGTATTGTTCGACGGCTACATGGTCATGGGCGATTCCGAAGGCTATTTGCACTGGGTGAATACCGACGACGGCCGTTTCGTCGCGCAGAACAAAGTCGACAGTTCCGGCCTGCAGAGCAACCCCGTGGTCGCCGGCGGCAAACTGCTGGTGCAGGCTAATAGCGGCGAAGTCTACGCCTTTACCCGCTAGCGCCATCACTTATCCGCCGCCAATCGGTTAGGCGCGCGGGCCATTAACGGCTCCTGACATGTTCAGGAGCCGTTTTGTCTTATATAATCAGCCTAATTTGCTGCTGAATAATTAAAATTACCTGATGAGGTTGTAACAATGATACCTGTCGTCGCGCTGGTCGGGCGCCCGAATGTAGGAAAATCCACCCTGTTTAATCGGTTAACGCGTACTCGCGACGCGTTGGTGGCGGATTTTCCGGGGCTGACGCGTGACCGCAAGTATGGTCGTGCAGAATGGGAAGGCCATGAGTTTATTGTCGTTGATACCGGTGGCATCGACGGCAACGAAGAAGGCGTGGAAACGCGCATGGCCGGCCAGTCGCTGGTGGCCATTGAAGAAGCGGATATCGTGCTGTTCATGGTCGATGGTCGCGCCGGGCTGATGGCGGCCGATCAGGGTATTGCCAAACATCTGCGCAGCCGCCAGAAAACCACGGTAGTGGTGGCCAATAAAACCGACGGCATCGATGCCGACAGCGCGGTGGGGGATTTTTATTCCCTCGGCCTGGGCGAGGTTTTTGCTATCGCCGCCTCCCATGGACGGGGCGTCAATAGCCTGATGGAACAGGTATTGCAGCCGCTGGTGGCGGATGAAGCGGCCGCAGAAGAAGAAATCGAGTATCCGGGCATGAAGCCCTGGACCGACGAGGACGACGAAAACTTCGAAATCCCCGAGGAAGAAGAAGATACCTTCGACCCGCAGTCGCTGCCCATCAAACTGGCCATCGTCGGCCGCCCCAACGTCGGTAAATCCACCCTGACCAACCGTATTCTGGGTGAAGATCGCGTGGTGGTGTTCGATATGCCGGGCACTACCCGCGACAGCATCTACATCCCGATGGTGCGCGATGAGCGCGAATATGTGCTTATCGATACCGCCGGGGTGCGCAAACGCGGTAAAATCACCGAAACGGTCGAGAAATTTTCGGTGATCAAAACGCTGCAGGCCATCGAAGACGCCAACGTGGTGCTGCTGGTGATCGATGCCCGCGAAGGCATTTCGGATCAGGATCTTTCGCTGCTGGGCTTTATTCTCAACAGCGGGCGCTCGCTGGTGATCGCGGTGAATAAATGGGACGGGCTGACGGAGGAAATCAAGGACGAAGTCAAAGAAGCGCTGGACATGCGCCTGGGCTTTATCGACTTCGCCCGGGTGCATTTTATTTCGGCGCTGCACGGCAGCGGCGTGGGCAATTTGTTTGAATCCATCAACGAGGCTTATCGCTGCTCCACCAAGCGCATCAGCACCGCGATGCTGACCAAAATCATGCAGATGGCGGTGGAAGAGCATCAGCCGCCGCTGGTGCGCGGGCGCCGGGTTAAACCCAAATATGCCCATGCCGGCGGTTATAACCCGCCTATCGTGGTAATTCACGGCACCCAGGTGAAAAACCTGCCCGACTCATACAAACGCTATTTGATGAATTATTTCCGCCGCTCGCTGGAAATCATGGGTACGCCGATCCGCATCCAGTTTAATGAGGGCGCCAACCCCTTTGCCGGCAAACACAACACCCTGACGCCCAACCAGATGCGCAAGCGCAAGCGCCTGATAAGCCATATCAAAAAGAGTAAATAAACCACGGGCCGGGCGTTTGGCGCCGGCTGAAGCGCTGGGCAGCGGCAAGCCGGCCCAGGCCCAGGCCCACATCAAGTTTATGGCCCGAGAGTAGCGCCCTGGAACGGCAACACTCCCGGGCTTAACGGGGACCTGTAAAATAACCGGAGGGGAAAATGCAGCCAGATTGCCCGGTCTGCCAGTCGCCGCTGCAACCGCAGGGCGACGAGCTCTACTGCGGCCAGTGCGAACGCCATTATCGGCCGCTGGCCCTGTGTCCTGACTGCGGTAAACCGCTGGACGTGCTCAAGGCCTGCGGCGCCGTGGACTATTTTTGCCCGCACGGCGACGGCCTGATTTCCAAAAAAAGAGTAAGCTGGCAGTACGTTCCGCTCTGATTTCCGGCATCGCGCCCGCGATGCCGCGCGTCAATCAAGTGTTCCGTTTTTCCATAACACCACCAGTTCCCGCGGCGCGCTGCTTTCCGGCACCGTTATCTCCTGGGGTTCCTGCGGCCGTTGTCCCGCGCTTTGATCCAGGATCAGGATGCGATAATAACGCTGATCGCCGCGCCCGGCCTGCTGGCCGGACTGCACGGCAAGCGCCGCTACGTGATTGATCAGGTCGCAAAGCCGTTGCCGCTGCGCCAGGGAAAGATCGCGCCAGTCAACGCGCTGCCGTACGCAGAGGGCCGGGATAAAAGCAATTCCCCCTTCGCGCGTAACCTCGATAACCCGGTGTTCGTCCGATGCGGATAATAGCGCCATTTTATTCCCCCACGGCATGTCGCCATGCCAATGCCGGATCTCGTCCGGCGGACTTGAAAACCATTAACCCAGGCGTTTATTTTGCTAGTACGCCCACCTGGCGCCAGGCATCTTCCACCGCGGCGGCCGCGTCATCGGCAAAACGCTTGCCGGCATGTTTGATGGTCAGGCGGGCAAAGGCCGCGAAATCGGCATTTTGCTTCAGGCGGTTATCGCACAAAGCGGCATACCAGATATTACCGGCTTTTTCCCAGGCAAATCCGCCCAGGGCCACCGCCGCCAGATAAAACGCCCGGTTGGGAATGCCCGAGTTAAGATGCACGCCGCCGTTATCTTCGCGGGTACGCACAAAAGCGTCCATGCTGGCGGGTTGGGGATCTTTACCCAGGATCGGATCGTCATAGGCGGTGCCGGGCGCCGACATCGATCGCAACCCCTTACCGAGAATGGTGCTCGCCAGTAACCCCTCACCGATAATCCAGTCGGCCCGATCGGCGGTTTGGCGCAAATGAAATTGTTTTACCAGCGAGCCGAACACATCCGACAGCGATTCGTTCAGCGCGCCCGCCTGCTCAAAATAGATCAGATTGGCCTCGTTTTCCGTGACGCCGTGGGTCAACTCATGGGCGACGACATCAATGGCGATGGTGAATCGATTGAAAATCTCCCCGTCGCCGTCGCCAAATACCATTTGTTCGCCGTTCCAGAAGGCATTCTGATAATCGGTGCCGTAATGTACCGTACCGGTCAGCGGCAGGCCTTTGGCATCCAGCGAATGGCGCTGATAGGCCTGCCAAAAAAAATCATAGGTAATCCCCAGATAATCGTAGGCTTCGTTTGCCGCGATATCCCCCACTGGCTCCTGGCCCTCCTCGCGCCGAAGGGTGCCGGGCAGGTTCATGGTATTTTGCGCATCATAGACCGCGCGCTTGACCTGGCCGGCCGGCAGGGCCGCCTGGTAATGGGCGGGCAAGGGATTGCGCCCCATCAGGCTATGGACATGGGTCAAGGTATGCCGGGCATATTGGCGCTGATGCTCGCTGCCTTTTTCAATAATGCGTCGCAGGATATAGGGCGGGATAACGCTGTGATGGCGAAGATATAGGGTATCCACATAAACCTCAGAGCATAAATGATTAGCCTAGCAATTAAGTATAATCCACTCTGAGGGGGTGACCAGCGGCGCTAGCGCTGGTATTTGATAAAATCGGTTTTCCTGGCCACTTTATCGTAGAGCCGCATCGCGGTTTGGTTATCGGCCTGGGTCGACCAATAAACGCTGGCCATGCCGAGGCGATCCGCATGGGTATAGACCTGCTCAATCAATAACCGGCCGACGCCTTTACCGCGCGCGGCTTCATCTACATACAAATCCTGCAAATAAACCACATCCTCCTGGTACCAGCCGTGTTCATGCACGATGCAATTGGCAAAACCGATAAGCTGGCCGCCGTTGTGCGCGACGTAGGCGAACATCGTGGGGTGGGCGGGATCGGCCAGGCGGGAAAAGGTATGTTCATATAGGGCGTCATCGCGAATAGTCGAGTAGAAACTCAAATAGCGGCGCCACAGCGTTTTCCATTGGTCTTTATCTTGCGGCGCAATAGCGCGGATTACGGTCCCGGTAACAGCTGCCATACTCACTTCCCCTGAGATTCAATACTCTTGCTTTCAACGATCCGGCCGTTTGCCGCAACGGCATCCCGCAGGTTCCCCATGATCGACGCGATCCCTGACGTTAACGACAAAAGCGCCGGCCTGTCAATCATTAACCCATGCAAGTTTGTTATCAGGTAAAGCCGTCGCCCAAGGCGATAATCCCCCCATGCCGTTTAGGCGCGTTGCCAGCGCAAGCCGTAGCGATATTCCCGGGCGTTAAGCAAATACTTCGGCTGCACGCTCGGGCTCCAGGAGTCATCGCCGCCCACCCCCATATGCTGCGCATCCAGATGCAGCCATAAACCGGGCTCCGGCTCCATTAAGTGCCAATGGGTGGTATGGGTAAGTTGGTCGGTGCCATAGGGGCTGACCGAGAAATGGAAATCCCCGTCAATTTGCCAATCTTCCACGGTGAGCTGCCGGGTAAAGCAGCGCAGGCCGTTTTCGGTGGGGAAAATATAAGGAGTAAACATCTGGCCCACCGGCAATCGCCAGCGCGAGTACAGCGCCGAGGCGCAGCGGTCGGGGTAGTTTTCATGGGGCCCCAGCCCCAGCCAGGCCACCTCGTCGGGACGGGCCGCCACCCGGCATCTCGCGCCTACGCGCGGCAGGGCGGGCAGCAGCGGCGAAACCAGCACCCGGATCTCATTCTCCATTTGCCCGGCGTCATCAATGGTGGTTTGCCAATGGCTTTGGATTAGTAAGCTACCCGCATGGTAATAACCGTGCACCGCCCAAAATATGACCCGATCCGCCAGCTGTTCCGCCCGCAGCGACAGGCAGCGATGCTCCAGATCAAATAGGCCGGCGGCGCGCCAGCGCTCCACCCAGGCGTTGGGATCGATGCGATCCGCTTCGCTGACGCCGATATCATTATCCAGCGGCGCGCGGATAAACTGATCGGTGAGCGGGCTGAGCAGGCCCGGCGCGTTATCGCGATACCACTGGGTCAGCACGCCCTGCTGTTTATCCACCAGCCAGCGCTGCGCGCCGTGGCACACCACGAATTCATGCTGATTTTCATTAAGCTTCGGCGCGGCGCCGGCCGGCCGGTCGACGGGCTGCGGCGGCAGCAGGCCGCTGGCCAGCGGCCATTGCTGCCAGGCCACGGTGTGGCCGGCGGCGGACCATGGGGTAGCGTCTTGCTGCTCGACGCTGACCTGCAAATATAATTGCCCCGCGTAATCCGGCCGGGGCAGGGCGGCGCACAGGATTAATTCGGTCTTGTGCTGCGGCTTCAGCCACAGACGGGTTTCGCCGCTGAGCAGGGGGGTGCCGTCGCACTCAAGGGACCAGCGCAGCACTTCGTTATCGCTGGTGCGAAACAGATATTCGCTGGCGATCTCAATGCGCAGCGGTTCCGTGCCCAGTAGCCGGAATTGGAAATATTGCTGCTGGTGCTTCACCTCCATCAGGCCGGGATGCGGGGTGCGATCCGGAAATACCACGCCGTTCAGGCAAAACTGGCGATCGTTGGGGCGATCGCCGAAGTCGCCGCCGTAAGCCCAGTGCGTCCCGCCGTCGCCGTCGCTGAGATCCAGCCCCTGATCCGCCCAATCCCAGATAAACCCGCCCTGCAGGCGGGGATACTGGCGGAACGCCTGCCAATAGTCGGCAAACCCGCCCAGGCTGTTGCCCATGGCATGGGCGTATTCGCACAGGATCAGGGGGCGCTGTTCGCCGGGCAGGCCGATCCATTTTTTGATCGACCACTTCGGTACCGCCGGGAAGGGCTGATCTTCATCAACCCGGGCGTACATCGGGCAGAGAATATCGGTGGCGCGGCTATTGGCGCCGCCCCCTTCATATTGCACCGGGCGGCTGGGATCGCGGGTTTTGACCCACTGATAGAGCGCGTCATGGGTAGCGCCGTGGCCGGATTCATTGCCCAGCGACCAGATAATGATGCTGGCATGATTGCCGTTGCACTGCACCATGCGCGTCACCCGTTCGCTAAACGCCGGGAACCATGCCGGATCGTCCGCCAGCCGGCCCATGGGTTCCATGCCATGGGTTTCGATATTGGCCTCGTCCACCACATACAGGCCGTACTGGTCGCACAGGCGATACCACAAAGGGTGGTTGGGATAATGGGAACAGCGCACCGCGTTGAAGTTATGCTGCTTCATTAGCACAATATCCCGGCGCATCGTCTCGGCATCCATTACCTGTCCATGGGCGGGGTGATGTTCATGACGATTAACGCCGCGGATCAGCAGCGGCTTGCCGTTAAGCCGCAACAGGCCGTTTTTCACTTCGATATTGCGAAAGCCGACGTCATAGGCTTCCGCCTCCAGCGTCATGCCGTCGCCGGAACGCAATACCACTACCGCCCGGTACAGATCCGGCATTTCGGCGCTCCACAGGCGGGGCGCTTGTACCGCTATACTCAGGTTCACCCGGTCGGCATAGGGGCCGCGCTCGTCTATCACCGCCGAACCGAGCGGGGCTTCCTGCTCTGCCACCCGCTCGCCGCCCAGCCACAGCGACACCGCGACGGTATAACCCTCCGCGTCCAGGAGAGGGCCGGCGGGCGGCAGGACGATAGCCGCGGCCACCTCCAGCGCGCCATGCCGGTACAGCGCATCGAGCCGGGTGCGGATTTGGATATCCCCAAAACCCGCCGCCGGTTTATGCAACAGCGAAACCGAGCGGAAAATACCGCTCATGCGCCACATATCCTGATCTTCCAGGTAACTGCCGTCGCACCAGCGCAGCACCATGGCGCACAGCCGGTTATCGCCGTCGTGCAAAAAGTCCGTCAAATCGAATTCGGCGGGCAGGCGGCTATCTTGTGAATAACCCACCCAGCGGCCGTTGCACCATAAATAGAAGGCCGAGTTTACGCCGTTGAAAATAATGCGGGTACGGCCCTGGCCAAGCCACTCGCGCGGCACGGTGATAGTGCGGGAGTAGCAGCCGGTGGGATTTTGCTCCGGCACCCACGGCGGATTGACCGGGATAGGGTACTTCACATTGGTATAGACCGGCAGGTCAAAACCGGCCATCTGCCAGTTCGACGGCACGTTGATTCCCCGCGCCTCGGGCAGATCGGCGTCCAGCCAGCTTTCCGGCACCGCCTGCGGGCGCGCGAAGTAACTGAACGCCCATTCCCCATCCAATGACCGCCGGTTTACGCTGGCCGTTTCCAGACGGGCGGACTGCTCATCGGGCCAGCTATTAAACGGCGGATGCGCCGGCAGCCGGTGCCAATGGGTCACGGCGGGGTTTTGCCAATCCTCGCGCGACAGCACGGTGGCCAGCGACGATAAAGCGGCGGGGTCGGGCCGCCCCGCAGGGGAAATAGTCATGTTATACCTTATGCTGCGCAACCTGGACGCGGGATCGGTGTATGGAGATAGCGGGAATGTTATCCGCTCACATATTTTTTATTTAACGTCACAAGCCGGCCTATAGGCAATGCTCAATCTATCAAATAGCGATCTTTTACAAGATTATTTAGTTACTTAATGGCCGATAAGTGATTATTATCACAATGCTTGCTATGTGAGCGTATAACTCACAGTAGTACGATCCGGTATGACTTCATGTCCAAAGGACTTAATGATCGCCGGGTACGCTCATATGGACCGGGTACCGGGAGGGATGAAGTGAAACCAAAAAACGCCACGCTGGATGATGTGGCCCGCTATGCCGGCGTTTCTTATCAAACGGTATCCCGGGTACTTAACCGGTCCGCTCACGTAACGGACGCTACCCGCCTCAAAGTCGAGGAGGCCATTAGCGCGCTGAATTACGTTCCAAACCGGATGGCGCAGCAGTTGGCTGGGAAACGCGGCTTTACGCTGGGATTGGTGACGACGTCCCTGGGCCTGCATGCGCCCTCGCAGATCGCCTCGGCCATTAAGTTTTATGCCCAGGAGCAGGGATTTAATGTGTTGATCGCCATCGTTGATGAGGACAGGGATGAGGATCGCCACGGGGGATTGCAGTCAGCCCTGAGCGAATTGCAGGCCCAGCGGGTGGACGGGGTGATACTGAATTTGCCCCTGGATGCGGATCGGGCGGAAAGGGTGGTCAGCGATAACCAGCCGCTGGCCTGCCTGTTTCTGGATGTACCCCCCGACGCGCAGGTGTTCCACGTGATGTTTAATCCCGATGACGGCACGCAGGCCAGCGTAGATCACCTGTATCAACAGGGACACCGCGCATTTGGCTTACTGTCCGGACCATTCAGCTCGGTTTCGGCGCGCCTGCGCCTGCAAAGCTGGCGCAGCGCGTTGCAACGCTACGGCCTGGAGCCGGCGGCGACCCGCCAAGGGGACTGGAGCGCCCAAAGCGGCTATCAGCTTACCCTGGATATGACCCGCATCCCCGGCGCCTTCAGCGCCATGCTGGTGGGTAACGATCAGATGGCGCTCGGGGTGCTGAGCGCCTTGCATCAGCAGCAGCTCGGCGTGCCGTGGCAGATTTCGGTTATCGGATATGATGATACTCGGGACAGCGCGTTTTTTTTACCGGCGCTGACTACGGTCGCCCAAGACTTCAACCGCCTGGGCCAGGAGGCGGTGACCCGGCTGGTGGCCTATCTCAACGGCGGCACGCGTCCCGCGCCCGAATCGATTATATTGCCGACCCGATTGGTGGTGCGCGGTTCCACCGCCCGGCCGGGCGCGGCGGATAAAAACTACTTGCAACTGGCCGAACAGCTGCAGCAGATCGCCGCGCAGCTGCGCCGTTAATTTACCGGAAGAAGGGAGGGATATGTCGGCTTCGCTAATCGCCATCGTGTTGTTCGCCGCGTGTCTGCATGCCTGCTGGAACGCGGTGGTCAAAGGCGCCGGCGATAAGCTGCTGGCCACCATTCTGGTCAGCGGCATGGCCGGGATGCTGGCGGCCTGCGCGTTACCGTTCCTGACGCCCCCCGCGCCGCCGAGCTGGGGGTTTATCGCGGCGTCGGCGCTGTGCCAGGTCGGTTATTATCTCCTGATCGCCAACACTTACCGCATTGCCGATATGAGCCAGGCTTATCCGCTGATGCGCGGCAGCGCGCCGGTGTTTGTCGCCCTGGCCAGTCCATGGGTCATAGGCGAAAGTCTTTCCCCGCCGGCCTGGGCCGGTATTTTGCTGATTAGCGGCGGCATAATGGCGATGATTCGCGGCCGGGGGCTGAATAACCGAAAAGGAGTGTGGCTGGCGCTGGCCACCGCCGTAGTGATTGCCGCCTATACCCTGATCGACGGTATCGGGGTGCGCAGATCCGCCGCCCCCGCCGCCTATACCCTGTGGATTTTTCTGCTGACCGCGATGGTCCTGCTCGGCTGGGTGCTGCTGGCCCGCCGTACGGCGTTTGTTCATTACGCCCGCGGCAATCTTCATTATGGCGTCATTGGCGGCGCCGGCACGCTGGCGTCGTATGGCATCGCCCTATGGGCCATGACCAAAGCGCCGGTGGCGCTGGTGGCCGGGCTGCGGGAAACGTCGATTTTATTTGCGGTGCTGATCGCGGTGGCCGTATTAAAAGAGCGCGTCCGCCGCGATCAATGGGCGATGATTGCGCTGATAACCGCGGGGGCGGTGCTCCTGCGCCTGGCTTGACCGCGCCGCCATCCGGGCCGGCGCACGCGGTTCAGATCGCTTTGGGCAAGTTGTCCCATTGAGCGGCCGCCGCCGCGCTTGCCGGATGCCGCGCTTCCACGTAGGCCAATTGCAAAATGCCGCTGGTATAGGCGCGGATTTTATTGGTCATCTCAACGCTGCCATCCAGCGATTGTCCATATGAGGGAATCATCTCGCGCAGCTTGGCGCCCCAGGCCTGCGAGGCGGCCTGTTCTGGAAACATGCTCTCAATAAGCTGCAGCATGATGGGCGCTGCGGTAGAAGCCCCCGGCGACGCGCCCAACAGCGCCGACAGGGTACCGTC
Source organism: Sodalis sp. RH21 (assembly GCF_047324175.1). Taxonomy (NCBI): domain Bacteria; kingdom Pseudomonadati; phylum Pseudomonadota; class Gammaproteobacteria; order Enterobacterales; family Bruguierivoracaceae; genus Sodalis; species Sodalis sp. RH21. The sequence goes on from NZ_CP178732.1 coordinate 1,150,672, forward strand.
CGCCGAGCTGACCATTTCGGTGCCGAATTGTAAAATACCGCCTTTTTTCGGGTCTTTTTTTATGATCTGCACCCGCTGGCCGGCATCCATCAGTTGCCAATCTTCCAGCTTCGCCTCGGGATAATATTCTTTAAGCGCGGCCAGCCGCTTTTTATCGGACATCAGCGCCTGGCTGATCAAATACCCTACCAGCCCGACGTTATCCACGCCGACGCGCAGCATCGGCAGCAGGTTTTGGCGGGTCAGCGAGCCGAACAGGTCAAGCCAGGAACCGCGCTTGAGAAATTTGCTGCTGAATGTGGCGTAAGGCCCGAACAATAAGGTGCGCTCGCCGTCCAGCATGCGGGTATCGATATGCGGCACCGACATGGGCGGCGCGCCCACCGACGCTTTACCATACACTTTCGCCAGATGGCCGTTCACCACTTCGGGCCGGTTGGAGACCAGGAACTTGCCGCCCACCGGAAACCCTGCGTAACCGCGGGCTTCTGGAATGCCGGACTTTTGCAGCAGCCTGAGCGAGGCGCCGCCGGCGCCGATAAACACATATCGCGCCCGCACGGAGGTCTGCTTGCCTTGATTATTCAGGTCGGCGACTTTCACCGTCCAGGTGTTATCGTCGTTGCGGCTGAGATCCACCACGTCATGCCTGAGGCGCAAATTGACATTATCATGCCGGCCCAGGGCGTCGAGCATTTGGCGCGTCAGTTCGCCGAAGTTGACATCGGTGCCCATGGCCATATGGGTCGCCGCCACTTTCTGGAAGGGCTTGCGCCCCGCCATAATCATGGGCGCCCACTGTTTGATGCGATGGCTGTCTTCGGAATACTCCATGCCATGGAACAAGGTGCTGCTTTGCAGGGCGGCGTAACGTTTGCGCAGGAAATTAACGTTTTCATCCCCCCAGACAAAGCTCATATGGGGCACATTATTGATAAAGGTTTTAGGGTCGCCGAGAATATGATTTTTGACCAGGTAAGCCCAGAATTGCCGGGATATTTCATAGGATTCGTTAACCGAGACCGCCTTGGTGATATCAATGGAACCATCCGCCTGCTCCGGCGTATAGTTTAATTCACAAAAGGCCGCATGACCGGTACCGGCGTTATTCCAGCCGTTGGAACTCTCTTCGGCGGTTTTATCCAGGCGCTCGTACATATTGATGGTCCAGCCGGGCTCAAGTTCCTTAAGGTAGGTGCCAAGCGTAGCGCTCATGACCCCACCGCCGATCAGGACAACATCCACCGGGGCGTTATTCGCAGCCGTTTGCCGTTGGACAGACGCCAACACATTCATGCAAAGGGGTGCGATGAAATGCTCTTTCATGCGCAGTGTCTCTATTAAGAAATTAAGTATACGGCAGGGCAATATTATTGAGGTTGCTTTGCGCCCAATACTGTCTGCTAATCTTTCCCGATTCTATTAGCCGCCAACGGCTAAGTAAACTAAAAAGTGATGTTACCGCCGGGTTAAGATAAATAAAGCTTATAGCTGGTAAGTGCATGAAAAATAGGCTATTGTGACTTTGATATAGCTATTTTTTACTTTTCGTTAACAAATTCTTACCATCTTTTTATCATGTCTGGAAAAGCAAATTAAGTGATATATGCGTTATTTCACGCATTAAACAACCGGATATTCTCTGATATGGAAATAAATAGCAGCACGTCTTTTCACTATTTTTTTTAAGCCGTTCAGAAGTTGTTTTCATGTTTACTTGATTGGTATTATTTTTACTTCTGCATGGTTTTTTTAACCCGCCGGAGTTAATTATCTGTGCCATTTTGTCCATTATGATGCCCGCCGCGGCGCCTGTTTTGGCCATTCTATTTCCCGAGGACGATAACATGATTGAGATCAGGCGGTTCATTCCCCAACACCGTCAGGACGTGGCCGGGGTTATCGCGCCTATTGCGCAACGGGAATTCGGCGTCGATATTACCGCGGCCGAGCGGCCGGATTTGACCTATATTCCGCCAACGACGGCGGATTGCCGGTTTTTCAGGCCGGTACTGGAATAGCTATGGTTACCACCTCCGCGGAACTGCCCGACGGCAGTCGTTATTGGCAACGAAATCTGGCGGTCTGCGTTTTCGGGTCGTTTACCACCATCATCGCGATGACCCTGTTGCTGCCTTTCCTGCCGCTGTACGTCGAGCAGCTCGGGGTGACTAGCCATGCGGCCATCGGCCAGTGGTCGGGGCTGGCCTATGGGGCCACGTTTTTCAGCGCGGCGCTGACCGCGCCGCTGTGGGGACGCCTGGGGGATCGCTACGGCCGCAAGCTGATGCTGATCCGCGCCAGCCTGGGCATGGCCATCGCCATGACCCTGCTGGGCATGGCCCACAGCGTCTGGCAACTGGTGGCGCTGCGTCTGCTGGCCGGCCTGCTGGGCGGGTATGCGTCCGGCTCCATGATCCTGGTGGCGACGCAAACACCAAAAGCCCGTACCGGCTGGGCGCTGGGTATGCTGTCCTCGGGCATTATGGCGGGTAATTTCATTGGTCCGCTGATCGGCGGCACCCTGCCGCCGTTAATCGGCATCCGCGCCACTTTCATAGCTGCCGGCGCGATAATATTCGTCTCCTTCCTGGCCACGACGTTTTTGCTCAAAGAGGAGCCCGGCGCCGCTGTGCAGCGCAAAAAAGAGGTGATTCCCCAAGCCGCCGTCGGTTTTAGCAAGCCGGTAATCGCCATGTTGGCCACCGGCACGCTGCTGATGATTGCGAACATGTCCATCGAGCCGATTATTACCCTGTATGTGGCGCAGTTAGTGGCATCGCCCCAGGTCACCCTGGTTGCCGGCCTGACCATGTCGAGCGCCGCCCTGGGCAGCATTTTATCCGCGTCCTGGCTGGGCAAGCTGGCGGATCGCACCGGCCCCTGGAATGTGATTATCGGCTGCCTGCTGGTGGCGGCGGCGCTGTTGATACCCCAGGCGCTGGTGACCCAGGGCTGGCAATTGGTGGTGCTGCGCTTTTTTATGGGACTGGCGCTGGGCGGATTGCTGCCCTGTATCGCCAGCGTTATCCGGCATAACGTGCCGGATAGCATCGCCGGCAAAATGCTGGGCTATTCCACCTCGGCGCAATATGTCGGCCAGGTGGCGGGGCCGCTGTTGGGGGGCGTTATCGGCGGGCATTTCGGCATGCGGCCGGTGTTTTTCGGCACCTGCGCGCTGCTAGTGGCCGGCGCCGCGTATAACTGGCTGGCGCGCCGTCACTCTTTACCCAGGACTAAAGGCGCTATTGATCGACGCTGAAGGCGTTGCCGGATATTGAACGCGTTGCTGCCGGACGGCAAGGTTAATGCGGCCGCCGGTTATAGGCCGCCGGCCGCGTGGAAGCTATTTTTTTGCGCGCCGTCTGGCCGGCGGGGTGGATGGTATTATGCCGATCACCTGGCTGTCCACCCAGCCATCCGTCAGGCGGGTGGTCAGGGTGTCGCCGGTTTTCACCTGGCGGGTCTGTTTCACCAGGGCGCCCTTGGCGTCGGTGGTGACGCTGAACCCGCGCGCGAGGGTTTTCAGCGGGCTGACCGCTTCCAGTTGGGAACATAACCTGCCGAACGTTTGCTGCTGCTGGTTCAGTTGGCGGTTCATTCCCTGCTGCAATTGATAACGCAGCGCCTGCACCCGTCCCTGCTGATTCAACTGGCCGCCGATGCTTTGCTGTAGCCGATAGCGCAAACTTTGCAATTGCCGCTGCGCCCGGCCGATTTTCGGCAGCGGCGCCTGCTGGTTTAACCGCTGCGTTACGCGCTCATGGCGGCGCTGCGCCAGGCGCAGTTGCCCTTGCAGGCTGTCGTCCAGCCGGCGGCGCAGTTTTATCAGCGCGGTTTGCTGGCGCGCCAGGCGCAGGTGGGGATGCTGCTGTTGCAGGCGATGTTGCAGCCGGGTCAGGTTTTGCAGCCGCTGCGCCAGGTAATAATCCATCGCCATTTCCAGGCGCTGCTGCTGGGACTGGATCTGGCGCACCAGCTCCAGTTGGTTGCGGCTTACCAGTTCCGCCGCGGCCGACGGGGTAGGGGCGCGTAAATCGGCCACGAAATCGGCGATGGTGACATCGGTCTCATGGCCCACGGCGCTGACGATGGGCAGCGCGCTGGCGAAAATAGCCCGGGCGACCCGTTCGTCGTTAAAACTCCATAAATCTTCCAGCGAACCGCCGCCCCGGCCGACGATCAGCACGTCGCATTCGCGGCGGCGGTTGGCGCACTCGATAGCCCGGACGATTTGCAGCGGCGCATCCTGCCCCTGTACCGCGGTGGGGTAAATCACCACCGGCAGCGACGGATCGCGCCGGCGCAAAATATTCAGGATATCGTGCAGCGCCGCGCCGCTGGCGGAGGTAATCACGCCCACCCGGCGGGCCGGGCTCGGCAACGGCTGCTTGTGGCTTTGGTCGAACAGCCCCTCGGCGGATAAAGCCTGTTTCAGCTGCTCGAACTGCTGCTGCAACACCCCGTCGCCGGCGGGCTGCATGCTTTCGGCAATCAGTTGGTAATCGCCGCGCGGTTCATACAGCGTCAGCGCGGCGCGCACCAGCACTTGCTGGCCGTTGCGCGGGGCAAAGGTCGCCCGGCGGTTGCTGTTGCGAAACATGGCGCAGCGTACCTGGGCGCGGTCGTCTTTGAGGGTGAAATACCAGTGGCCGGAGGCGGGCTGCGAGAAATTGGAGATTTCGCCGGTAAGCCACACCTGGCCCATTTCGCCTTCCAGCAGTTCACGCACCGTCTGGTTGAGACGGGAGACGGTAAAAATCAGGGCGGTGGGCGGAGCAGACATGTGAGCCAGATCAACTTCCATAAATAAGGGTTAATCGATTGATATTACTTATCGTGTAGCGGTTATCAAGCACTTTTTTTAAAAAGTGCTGGAGGCAACCGGTTACGTTCTGTATAATGCCACGGCAATATTTTATACATTCATCCTGGTGAGATATTGCTATGCTACGTATCGCTAAAGAAGCTCTAACGTTCGACGATCTCCTCCTGTTACCTGCGCACTCCACGGTTTTGCCCAACACGGCTGAACTCGGAACACAACTCACAAAAAAAATCCGCCTTAATATTCCATTACTTTCCGCCGCTATGGATACGGTGACCGAAGCTCCCCTGGCCATTGCCCTGGCCCAGGAAGGCGGTATCGGTTTTATCCACAAAAACATGCCCATCGAACGCCAGGCCGACGAAGTCAGCCGGGTGAAAAAACACGAAAGCGGCGTGGTTACCGATCCTAAGACGGTAACGCCCGCCACCACGCTATCCCAGGTAAAAGAGCTGACCGCCCGCAACGGGTTCGCCGGCTATCCCGTAGTGACCGACGACAACGAGCTGGTGGGCATCATTACCGGCCGCGACGTGCGTTTTGTTACCGACCTGTCCCAGCCGGTGACCGCGGTGATGACGCCGAAAGAGCGCCTGGTCACCGTCAAAGAGGGTGAAGCCCGCGAAGTCGTGCTGCAAAAAATGCATGAAAAACGCGTGGAAAAAGCCCTGGTGGTCGACGCGCAGTTTCATCTGCTGGGCATGATCACGGTAAAGGACTTCCAGAAAGCGGAGCGCAAACCCAACGCCTGTAAAGACGAGCAGGGCCGTCTGCGGGTCGGCGCCGCGGTAGGCGCCGGCGCCGGCAACGAAGAGCGCATCGACGCGCTGGTGGCCGCCGGGGTGGACGTACTGCTGATCGACTCCTCCCACGGGCATTCCGAAGGGGTGCTGCAACGCATCCGCGAAACCCGCGCCAAATATCCCGACCTGCAAATCATCGGCGGCAACGTGGCCACCGGCGCCGGCGCCGTTGCGCTGGTCGAAGCGGGCGTGAGCGCGGTTAAAGTGGGCATCGGCCCCGGCTCCATTTGCACCACCCGCATCGTGACCGGCGTGGGCGTACCGCAAATCACCGCCATTTCCGACGCGGTCGACGCGCTGGAAGGCACCGGCATTCCGGTTATCGCCGACGGCGGCATCCGTTTCTCCGGCGATATCGCCAAGGCCATCGCCGCCGGCGCCTCCTGCGTCATGGTCGGTTCGCTGTTGGCCGGCACCGAGGAATCCCCCGGCGAGATCGAACTCTACCAGGGCCGTTCGTTTAAATCCTATCGCGGCATGGGCTCCCTGGGCGCCATGTCCAAAGGTTCGTCCGATCGCTATTTCCAGACCGACAACGCCGCCGATAAACTGGTGCCGGAAGGGATCGAAGGCCGGGTCGCCTATAAAGGCCGCCTGAAGGAAATCGTCCATCAGCAAATGGGCGGCCTGCGTTCCTGTATGGGGCTGACCGGCTGTGCTACTATCGACGAACTGCGCACCAAGGCTGAATTTGTCCGCATCAGCGGGGCCGGCATCCAGGAAAGCCACGTCCACGACGTCGCCATTACCAAAGAATCGCCGAACTACCGCATGGGCTAACCTCCCGCCGCCCGGTTCGCGCAGTTCCGGGATGGCCGGTTGCGGGCTGTCCCCGCTTTAACTATGCCCGACCGCGGTCGGGTAGTTTTTTTATTTTGATATCCGCTCTGGAATACGCCCCATATGACTGACAATATTCATAAACATCGCATTCTGATTCTGGATTTCGGCTCGCAGTACACGCAGCTGATTGCCCGCCGTGTCCGCGAGCTTGGCGTCTATTGCGAACTCTGGGCCTGGGATGTGAGCGAAGCGCAAATCCGCGACTTCGCTCCCAGCGGCATTATTCTTTCCGGCGGCCCGGAAAGCACCACCGAACACAATAGCCCCATCGCGGCGGAATATGTGTACCAGGCAGGCGTGCCGGTATTGGGCGTATGCTACGGCATGCAGACCATGGCCATGCAGCTCGGCGGCCACGTGGAGGGCTCCACCGAGCGTGAATTCGGTTATGCCCAGGTGGAAGTGCTGCATGACAGCGCGCTGGTGCGCGATATCCAGGATTCGCTGAGCGTTAACGGCAAACCGCTGCTGGACGTCTGGATGAGCCACGGCGATAAGGTCACCGGCATTCCCGAGGGTTTTGTCACCGTCGCCAGCACCGAATCCTGCCGGTTCGCCATTATGGCCAACGAAGAAAAACGTTTTTACGGCGTGCAGTTCCATCCGGAAGTGACCCATACCCATCAGGGGCAGCGGATTTTGCAGCGCTTTGTCCGGGATATTTGCCAGTGCGAATCGTTATGGACCCCGGATAAAATTATCGAAGACGCCGTTGCCCGCCTGCGCGAGCAGATTGGCGACGATCATGTGATCCTCGGCCTGTCGGGCGGGGTGGATTCCTCGGTGACCGCCATGCTGCTGCATCGCGCCATCGGCAAGCGGCTGACCTGCGTATTCGTGGATAACGGCCTGCTGCGCCTTAACGAGGCCAGCCAGGTATTGGAAATGTTCGGGCAGAAATACGGCCTGAATATTGTCCATGTTCCCGCCGAAGAGCAGTTCCTCAGCGCCCTGGCCGGCGTCAATGAACCCGAAGCCAAACGCAAGATCATCGGCCGGGTGTTTGTGGAGGTATTCGATCGCGAAGCCAGCAAGCAGGCCGCGGTGAAATGGCTGGCCCAGGGCACCATTTATCCCGACGTGATCGAATCAGCCGCCTCAGCCACCGGCAAAGCGCACGTTATCAAGTCCCATCATAATGTCGGCGGTTTGCCCAAAGAGATGAAGCTGGGCCTGGTGGAACCGCTCAAAGAGCTGTTCAAGGACGAGGTGCGCAAAATCGGCCTGGAATTGGGCCTGCCGTACGATATGCTCTATCGCCACCCCTTCCCGGGGCCGGGCCTGGGCGTGCGGGTGCTGGGCGAGGTGAAAAAAGAGTACTGCGATTTGCTGCGCCGCGCGGACGCCATCTTTATCGAAGAGCTGCACAAAGCCGATCTGTATAACAAGGTCAGCCAGGCGTTTACCGTCTTCTTGCCGGTTCGCTCGGTGGGCGTGATGGGCGACGGACGCAAGTACGATTGGGTAGTATCGCTGCGCGCGGTGGAAACCATCGACTTTATGACCGCCCATTGGGCGCATTTGCCTTATGAATTCCTCGGCCGGGTATCCAACCGGATCATCAATGAAATAGACGGTATTTCAAGGGTGGTTTACGATATCTCGGGCAAACCGCCGGCGACGATTGAGTGGGAATGATCCGAGGTTATTCAGGGACTACCTCCGACTAGCGAAAAATCGCCATAACGGTTTGATTATTAATTAAATGAGTTATGGCGACTATCGGTAGCTATCGCCGGCCAGCAACACCGGCTGGCGGTAGAACTGACGGTAAGTTTCAAAGCCCGGATTAAGACCCCGCCGTTGATGATTGATTCTTTTTCGGTCATGACGGTAAAAATTCCCTCCCAAAGCTAGACGTGAAGCGGCTTTCGAGGCATCTTCAGACTTCCTGACCCCTGACGGTAAAAACCGCCATTGAACAGGAGTTAAATCACGATGCTTACCGACACCGCATTACGTAATCTTAAGCCCAAAGCCAGGCCGTACAAGGTTTCCGACCGGGACGGCATGTATGTGACGGTATCGCCTACTGGTACCGTCACCTTCCGCTACGATTACCGTCTTAACGGACGCCGCGAAACCCTCACCATCGGCCGTTACGGTCCCGCTGGTATTTCTCTTTGAATCGTGCGTTATGGGTGCGCTTTAGCACCGGCCAGAGCCGAGCGGTGAGCGGGAAAGGGCCGAGATGATTGGTGACGAAATGCAATTCCGAAATGCAATTCATAGCCGCGTGCATCCAGTGTACGTTCCGTAAGCGTCATGACGGTGATATCGCGTCCTTTCAATTCACGGGCAAAGATCATCGTCAGGGCCTCCATCCCGGCTTTTGACGCGCGTAAGCGCTGTAACCTGTCGAGCTGTTACTTCAAGAGAGTTTCGCTGAGTTTCCATAATCGGTTCGCGTGGTCAGGATCGATTGCGTACGGCATGACGCCCAGCTTTCTGGTGGAATCGTCCGGTCCCCAATCGGTGCTTTCGTCAGGAGGCACCAGGCGCGCTATCTCGACGTTTTCGCAATAGATGCCGCCGATATTCTCAAGCTGTGGATGGGTGGCGCACCAGACCTGCGTTGCGGCGCCTTGCTCAACGGTCTTGAGCTGTTTCTGCGGATCAATAATCGGCTTGCCATCCACATCGATAACACCAAACGCTAGCAATTGATCACGGCTGAAATTTCGGCCAAGGTCGGTATCAACAATACTGCCGGGATGAAGTGAAAATGCGCGTATTCCATGTTGTTGTTCACGCATGTCAAGACCAGTCGCAAAAAGAATATTGGCCGTTTTCGATTGGCCGTAGCCCAGCATTGGCTGATACTCGCGGCGTTGGAAAAAAGGATCATCAAACACGACGTCAGACAATCGATGCGCCCAGGCCGACACTGAAACTACCCGTGCGCCATTCGCTTTACGCAGCGCTGGCAATAGCCGCGTGGTCAGTTGGAAGTGGCCGAGATGATTGATGGCGAAATGATATTCGTAGCCTCTATCGTCCAGCGTTAACTGTGGCAACGCCATGATGCCGGCGCTATTGACCATGATATGCAGCGGCCTCCCTGAATCCAGAAATCTAGCGGCGAAAGCATCGATGGATTTAGGATCAATCAGGTCCATGGGTTCGATTTCGACGCCATTAATGCTATTTAGTGCGGCTCTGGCCTTGGCGAGGTCGCGCGCGGGGACAACTACTGTCGCGCCAGCCAGGGCAAGCGCGCGGGTGGTTTCAAGACCAAGTCCCGCATAACCGCCGGTAACGATCGCGACCTTACCAGTGAGATCAATGCCGCTGATGACCTCAGATGTCGTGGACGCCGCTGTAAAACCTGAGCCAATAGGTAATTGGGAATCAGACAAGATCGTTCTCCTTCATTGCGTTTATCTTGTTGACAACGTTACCTCGCTGGCGAAGGATAAAGAATACTTCTCAGTACCTAAAACTTTAGCGATAGTCCGGAATATGAATAAAGATCCCTTTTCAGATGTGCTTGCCTTGGTCAATGCCAGATCCGTTATTTCAGGTGGTTTTTGGGCTGGCGGGGACTGGGCGATTCGGTTTCCGCCACCTGTTCGGGTTAAGTTTTTCATTGCCGCCCGCGGTGCCTGCTGGCTTTCCATTGACGGTGAGGAACCCATTCGGTTCAGCGATGGTGATGCTTTCCTGCTGACGGCAGCGCGTGGTTTTTCACTTGCCAGCGATCCGGGCTTGCCTGCTCTAGATGCCGTGACGCTTTACGCTGGCGAAGCGCATCAGATCCTGAATCTAGGGGAGGGGGAAGACTTCTTCTTCCTCGGTGGTCACGTGCAGTTCGATTCGGTCTGCGGCCAACTGTTGGTCGATAATCTGCCGCCAATGATCCATCTCCGGGCGGGTTGCGTTGAAGCAAGCACGATCGGGTGGTTGATCGACCAACTGGTGTGCGAGCACCGAAGGGGCCGGCCAGGCTCTGATTTCGCTGCAACGCAATTGGCGCAGCTCATGTTTCTTCATATCCTGCGCAGCTACCTTGAGAATACAGACCGGATAATGTCCGGACGGTTGCGGGCGATCAGCGATCCCCGCATTGCGCCGGCGATTCGTCTTATACATGGCGACCCGGGATATCAATGGCATCTTCCCGAACTGGCTGCTGCCTGTGCAATGTCGCGAACGGTTTTCGCTGGTTATTTCAAGTCTGTTGCGGGTGTCGCGCCGCTGACCTATCTGACTCAGTGGCGTATGCACCTGGCAGAGCGTGCATTACGTGAAGGTAACGCTTCACTGGCGGAGCTTTCGGAAACGCTCGGTTATTCTTCCGAAAGCGCGTTCAGCGTTGCGTTCAAGCGTGTCACCGGTAGAGCGCCCAGGCGTTACAAAGCGGCGATGCGACAAAACGTCGAACGGGATCTCAGTTTGCCCGTTGTTTTGTAAAACCGCTCTACGCCCGTTATGCCCGTATTTACCACTAGCTCATAGGTGGTGAATAATTGCTCTATTGCGAGCTATTGCTAAACACATTGTTGCTCTATTTGGGCGGCGACCCGCCGGAAACCGTAGCCCGTTTTATTGAAGGGGTAAGGATTATCGGGTTAGCCGATATGGGAGACAACGCGTATTATCGCCTGCCAATATAGTCCCGGTAATGGGTAGGCGCCATGCCGGTTGATCGTTTGAAGGCGTTGCTGAAAGCACTTTCTGAGCCATAGCCAAGATCGTTGGCAAGTATTTCAAGAGGCACATACTGTTCGCGCAGGGTGCGCTTTGCCAACGCCATACGCCATTGCGTCAGATAGGTTAGCGGTCCCACGCCCGCGACGGCTTTGAAATGTGTTGCAAATCCGGTTCGCGACATTGCGCAAGCGGTGGCCAGCTCATTAAGCTGCCATGCATGCCCGGGTTCGTCATGCATTAACCGCATGGCGGGTGCCAGACGTTGGTCATTGATCGCTCGTAGCGATCCACATGGCAATGCATCGTTCGTTTCTAAATAAATACGCATGATCTGCACGAAAAGCAGTTGCGCGATCTGCGCAGAAACCAGGCTATAGCCTGCGCGTTCAGCCTCCCGTTCACGAATCAGCTGATCTAATAGCCATTTCAGGGGGGCAGCATAGGGCGAGTCGGCACGAATATGAATAACCGGCGGCAGGAGCGCGGTAAGCAGCTCTCCACTGTCTTTATCCAGTTGGACATGCCCGCCTATTTGGATGCAGTCTTTTCCGGTGCCAAGCACCGCGGTCTTATAGCCCTGCGGCTGATTGGCGAACAACTCCAGCGCATTGACCGGCTCGGTTTGCAGATCGTTCGCCAGCAAAAATGCGCATGGAACGGACAACAGTACCACATCGCCTTCCCGCAGCCGGATAGGGCGGTCCTCATTTTCCAGACGCAGCCAGCATTCCCCCTTGAGTAACGCGAAAAATTTCAGATAGTCCGGTCTGGGAAAACGGATCGCCCAGGAACCTCCTGCCTGGAAGCCGCCAGAGATCATGGGCTGTGCGCTCACCAAATGAAGGAGGTGGGAGAAAGGGTCGCTGCCATATTCTGGACGATTAATCATGATTTTTGAATTTTGCATTATTCATCATTCAATCATCCTCGCGCAAACTGGTTATGAATTCAATCTTTGTTCTTGCTGGCTCGTTATCCGTCGTCATTTAAGGACAGCGGTGTCGTAACCCGCAAAAATATCGGCAATGTTTTTAACGTCGCATCGCGATGTCCCATCATAAAAACAGGAGTCTTCTTATGCGTTATATCAAGCTGGGCAATACCGGCCTCGATGTTTCTCCGATAGCGATTGGCGCGATGAGCTACGGAGAGCCCGAGCGTGGCCATCCAGTGTGGTCGCTCGGTGAAGCCGAAAGCCGTCCCTTGATCAGGCATGCTCTGGAGGCCGGCATCAACTTCTTCGACACGGCGAACATGTATTCGCAAGGGTCTAGCGAGGAAATCCTCGGGCGGGCTTTGAAAGACTTCGCCAACCGCGACGATATCGTCATCGCCACCAAGGTGCGCCACCCGATGCGCTCGGGGCCGAACGGCAAAGGTCTGTCGCGTAAAGCCATCATGACCGAGATCGACCACAGTCTGCGGCGGTTGGGCACCGACTACGTTGATCTTTATCAGATCCATCGGCTGGATAACACCACCCCGCTCGAAGAGACACTGGAGGCGCTGCACGATATCGTCAAGATGGGCAAGGTACGCTACATTGGCGCTTCATCGATGCACGCCTGGGAGTTCAGCAAAGCTCTGCATCTGCAACAGGCCAACGGCTGGGCGCGGTTCGTCTCCATGCAGGATCACTATAATCTGCTGGCGCGCGAGGAGGAGCGCGAGATGCTGCCGCTGTGCGCGGACGAGGGCGTGGGTACCCTGGTGTGGAGTCCGCTGGCCCGCGGTCGTCTTGCCCGTCCCTGGCAGGATGCGAAGGCCACGGCGCGATCGGGCAACGACGGGTTCGCCGACATGCTCTACACCGACCAGACCGCCGAGAGCGATCGGATCATCGTGGATGCGGTCGGTTCGATTGCCCATGCCCGCGTCGTGTCGCGCGCGCAGATCGCGCTAGCCTGGCTGCGCCGCAATCCGGTGGTGGTTGCACCGCTGGTCGGCGCCAGCACCATCGCGCAAATCGATGACGCGGTGGCATCGTTGGCGATTGACTTGACCGACGAGGAAGCCAGTGCGCTGGATGCGCCGTACACACCGCGCTATGACTTCCAGGGGATCTCCGACGATAAAGTGTTGAGCCGTATCATGGCCCGCTTGCCCGGTTTTAGCCCCGTTGATGTGAAAGCCGGTGGCGCAACGCACGAAGGTAATGATACCGGCCGCTTGCAGGTGCCGTCGTCATGATCCGCGACAGCCTGACTGTCCTTGTGAATACTAGCACCTTGCTCCAGATGCCGTTTATCTACCTGGTACTGGACGCTATCGTCGCCTGCTTGTCGTACGGCTCGGGCGTTTCAGCGGACGGGAAGGCGACTGAATGAACCGCGGCCTAGCGGCAGCCTCATCGGATTCGCTGCGTGCATGGGCGACGGTCTTTGTCCTGCTGCTGTTGGTCACGCTGGCATTTATTGACCGGATGTCGATCTCACTGATGGTCGATCCCATCAAAGCCAGTTTTGGCATCAATGATTTCAGGATAGGGTTACTGCAAGGTCCGGCGTTTGCCATATTCTTCCTCATCGGCAGCCTGCCTATGGGCTGGATAGTCGATCGGTTCTCCGCACGCTGGACAATCTACATCGGCGTGACGATATGGTCCCTAGCGACCATAGCCTGCGGGTTGGCCGGTTCCTTTGTAGACCTGCTGATTGCGCGTTGTCTGGTGGGGCTGGGCGAAGCGGCCTTGCAGCCCGCCAGTTGGTGCCTGGTGTCCCGGCTGTTTCCACCACACCGGTTGGCGCTGGCAATCAGCGTGCTTTCCGCTGGGGCGCAGATCGGCGCCGCCATGTCTTATGTGTTGGGCGGTGTACTGATCGCGCAGGCTACGGCGATCGCATCGAGGCCGCTGCCGATCCTTGGCGACGTCGAGTCATGGCAGGTCGTGTTCCTTGCCTGTGGTTTGCCGGGCCTGGCGATGGCCTCCCTAATCTTTGCTGCTCCCAAAGACCGGACTGCGCAAACTCCGCTGGCGCGTCCGCCCCGCGATGGGCTGAGGAGCTTCATAAGCGACAACCGCCTGTTCCTAGTCTGTCACTTCACCGGTTTTTCGCTGCTTTGCGCCATGACCTACGGCGCGGCCGCCTGGCTGCCGACATTGTTGATGCGTAGCTACGGACTGGACATTCGTACCGTCGGGGCGGTACTGGCCACCGTTGCCGTGACTGCCGGTATCGGCGGCTACGTTTTCAACGGCTGGTGGGTCGACCGTTCCTTTGCCCGTGGCAAAAAAGATGCGCATCTGCGACATTTTTCTTTGGTTGCAGGTAGCGTCGCCATTCTTGGCGGTCTGGGTTTCAGCATGGCCTCGAACGCCATCGCCATCGTGATTTGTTTCGCCGCCATCCAGTTCTTACAGCCGTTCTCTGGCGTGGCGGGCGCCGCCTTACAGCTCGCTACGCCGCAGGCGTATCGCGGGCGGATTTCTGCAGCATTCATCATGCTCTACAACAGCGCAGGCATCGCGTTAGGTCCAGGGCTAGTTGTTTGGCTTGGCCATCGCGTCTTTGCCAGTGATGACCTCGGTCCGGCTATCGCCGGCAGCTATATCCTGCTGGGCTGCACCGCGTCGGCTTTACTTTGGTTTGGGCGCGATTATGCCGCCGCGGCGATGCAGCGAGCCTCCTCTCCCACCGACAATCAGGGACCCTCCCCATGAAATTCATTACCCAGCATTACATCAACGGACGCTTCGTCGATTCACACGGCCGCGAGGTTCTCGATCTCGTCAACCCGAGCAACCGCGCGTTGATCGGTCGGGTTACGCTCGGAGATGTCGAAGATACGCATGCCGCTATCCGTGCTGCGAAGCAGGCGTTCAAACGCTACTCGACATCCTCGTTGGAGGAGCGTGCCGGGCATCTGCAACGGCTACATGATGCTATCCTCGCGCGGGAGGCAGAGCATATCGCGGCACGGATCCTGGAATACGGCGGCGTGGCCCGGCACAATGCTTTCTCCATCCGTGGTGCAGCCAGGGTCTTCGTTAACATGAAAAAAACCCTGGAAGAGATGCCGTTGCGACAGCGTATCGGCGCCGCTGAAGTCCAGCTTAAGCCGGTTGGCGTTGCGGCGCTGATCACTCCCTGGAACTCAGCCATTTTCATGGTCTGCAATAAGCTGGCGCCGGCGCTGGCGGCTGGCTGTAGCGTGGTGATCAAGCCGAGCGAACTGAGTGCGCTGCAAACGCAACTGCTGGTCGAGTGCATCGAGGCCGCGGGATTGCCGCCCGGCGTCGTTAATGTCGTCAATGGCCGCGGCGATGTGGTCGGCAACGTGCTGGCGGTTCATCCCGATATCGCCAAGGTCTCCTTCACCGGTTCCACCGCCGTGGGCAAAGCGGTGATGCGCAGCGCCGCCGACACAATCAAGCGCGTGACCCTGGAACTGGGCGGCAAGTCCGCTCATATCGTGCTCGATGATGCGGATGTTGACGCCGCCGCCGCCTTTGCGCTTTCTGCCGCTTTTATGAATAACGGCCAGGCGTGCATCTCGGGAACACGCCTGCTGGTCCCCGAGCATAAACTCGAAGAGATGAAAACCGCCCTGCTGAAGGCCAGCTCGCTGTGGACAGTGGGCGACCCCGCAGACGATAATTCGGCTTTGGGGCCCCTGGCTAACGCCCGGCAGTTCGATCGCGTGCAGGGTTATATCCGGCGTGGCATTGAGGAAGGCGCCACGCTGCTGGTGGGAGGCGAAGGGCATCCGCCGGGGCTTACTGCAGGCTATTTTACCAGGCCGACCATCTTCGTTGATGTTCGCAATGACATGACGATCGCCCGCGAGGAGATCTTCGGCCCGGTGCTTGCCGTGATGACCTACAAGACCGAGGATGAGGCGGTCGAGATAGCCAATGATTCGGTTTATGGGCTACAGGGATGGGTCAGCACCGGCGATCCGGCGCGAGGCAAGGCCATCGCCGAGCGAATCGAGGCCGGCGCAGTGATGGTCAATCGCATCTACGATCTGTTTGACGAGGCCGGGGTGCCTGCCGGCGGGTTCAAACAATCGGGCATCGGCCGGGAGTTCGGCATCTATGGCCTGCATGAGTACCTGGGCACGCAGGCAGTGTTCTCATGAATGGGAGCGCGCCGAAAAGCCTCTGGCGCCGGAATCATCCGCGCAGACTGGGCTGGAGAAAACTATTGGCGATCGTTCTGTTTGTGCCGGTAGCCACGGTCTCCTATGGCGTCTATCAGTTGCTGATAAACCCGGCTTTGGGCGGTAAGCCCGCAGATGAACGCCTGGCGCGTATGCAGCAATCACCGCAGTGGCGCGATGGTCAATTTGTGAACCCACAGCCGCAGTGGTCTGACTTACGCAGCGCCTGGCTGCGCTTTCTGTTCGGCAAAGCGAATCCCCACGGCGAGCCTGAGGCGCCGATCCCCGTGGTGCATAACGATGCCGGTATGCTGGCGACCCCGCCAGCTTCCGGGCTGCGCGTGACGTGGTTCGGCCACTCTTCTGCGTTAATCGAGATCGATGGCGGTAGGGTACTTATTGATCCGCTATGGAGCGAACGGCCTTCCCCGCTGTCGTGGATCGGGCCGAAGCGCTGGTATCCGCCGCCGGTGGCGCTGGAATCATTGCGGGACATCGTCGATGTGGTGGTTATTTCCCACGAACACTTCGACCATCTGGACTATGCCACCATTCATGCCATGCGCACCTGGCGCACGCAATTCGTCGTCCCGCTCGGCGTGGGGGCTCATCTATTGCGCTGGGGCATTCCCGAGGCGCGCATCCGCGAGCTGGACTGGTGGGAGTCAGTTCGTATTGACGGGCTGGACGTCGTCGCTACGCCTGCCCGGCATTCATCGGGGCGCCTTTCTTTCGGGCCCCGGCCCTTATGGGCGGGTTTTGCCCTGATCGGCGACCGCCATCGTGTCTGGTATTCAGGCGATACCGGCTTTCATAACACATTCACCGATATCGGCGAGAGACTGGGACCATTCGATCTCACCCTTATTGATGCCGGGCAGTACGACGCGAATTGGCCGGATGCACACCAGGGGCCAGAACTGGCTGTGGAAGCACACAAGTGCGTACGAGGCCGGGCCATGCTGCCAATACACTGGGCATTGATCAAGCAGGCGAATCATACCTGGACCGAGCCCGTCGAGCGGGTGCTGGCCGCCGCCCGCAGACATAGGATTACTGTGCTGACACTCCGGCCAGGAGAAAGCATCGAACCCGCTAATGTCGTGCCGGGCGTGCGCTGGTGGCCCGAACTTCCGTGGCGGACCACGGATGAAACGCCAATTTACGGCACTGAGGCGGGATTGGTATCAAACCGCATACAGCCCGACGCCTGCGGCGATCTACCTGATCGACAATCGGTCGCAGCGCCAGGTGACGATCGCTACGAATAGGTATAACTGCAATTAAGGAGCGACAACATGGCGATGAACCAGACAGATAACAATGCGCGTATCATCGTGGTCATTGGCGCGACAGGGCAACAGGGCGGCGCCGTGGCCCGCGCGCTTGCGGCGGTGTGGGCCGGGCCGGAGAAGAACGCGCATCTTGATGGCCCGCCACTGATTGTGACCCGTACCGACGGCGCGACGCCGTTTCGGCTGGTCACGCATATCGGCGACGTGGGCCATATGATGGTGGTCGGTCCCACCGGCATGGGCAAATCGGTGCTGTTGGCGAGATTGGCGATGCAATTCCGTCGTTATCCCGGTTCGCGCATTTTTGCCTTCGACATGGGGCGCTCAATGCGCGCCACGGTGCTGGGACTGGGCGGAGAGCACTACGATCTGGGCGCCGATGGCGCTATCGCCTTTCAGCCGCTGGCGCAGATCGATCGGGATAGCTATCGCAGCCGGGCCGCCGAATGGGTTGAAGGCCGGCTGCGGCATGAGGGTGTGACCGTCGGCCCGGACGAAAAAGCCGCGGTCTGGTCGGCGCTGGAGAGCCTGGCAGGCGCGCCGATCGAGCAACGTACGCTGACCGGTCTGTCGGTGTTGCTGCAATCCAACGCGCTGCGTCAGGCACTCGCCCCCTATGTGCTGGGCGGCGTACATGGCAATATGCTGGATGCCGATCGCGATAAGCTGGGCGCGGCCGACGTGCAGTGCTTTGAGATGGAAGAACTGATGGGCAGCAAGGCTGCGGTGCTGGCCGTGCTGGGGTATTTGTTCGCGCGTTTGGAAGCACGTTTTGACGGCGCGCCAACGCTGCTGATCCTCGATGAATCCTGGTTGTTCCTTGACGACCCGGTGTTTGCCGCCCGCATCCGTCAGTGGCTCAAAACGCTGCGCAAGAAAAATGTCAGCGTCATTTTCGCCACCCAGTCGCTGGCTGACATTCAACATTCCAGCATTGCGCCCGCGATTATCGAAAGCTGCGCCAGCCGTATCTTCCTGCCCAATCCACAGGCTACCGAACCGCAAATTCGCGCTATTTACGAAAACTTCGGACTCAACAGCCGTCAGATCGAGATTGTCGCCACCGCCGAACCCAAGCGTGACTACTACTACCAGTCGCGGCTGGGCAACCGGGTATTTGACCTCGATCTGGGGCCGGTGGCGCTGGCTTTTGCCAGCGCATCCTCGTCACCGCATCAGCGCGATATCGATCGGGTGCTGGCGCAGTACGGCGCAGCGGACTTTACCGCCGCCTGGCTGTGGCATCGCGGATTGCCGTGGGCCGCCGATCTGCTGCCGGGTTATCCCGGCGTTGCCGCTTCCTTTTCCCATCCGCTACTGGAGACGCAGTCATGAAAATCTGTCCTGTTGCCATAGTCATCGCCGGGGCTTTGGTGTTTATGCCCCCGACCTTCGCCCTGACGGTCTTCGACCCGGCGAACTACGTGCAGAACACACTGACCGCCGTACGAACAATGGAGCAAATCAACAATCAGATTAACCAGCTCCAGAATGAGGCGCAGATGCTGATGAACCAGGCGCGTAATCTGGCGACGCTGGATTTCAATGTGGTCAACCGGCTAAGAACCACGCTGGCGACGACGCAGCGGCTCATTGGCGAGGCGCAGGGCATGGCCTACGACGTGCAGAACCTGGATCAGGAATTTTCCCGGCTGTATCCGCAGCAGTATGCCCAGACCGTCAGCAGCAACCAGATGTTTCAGGATGCGCATGCGCGCTGGAAAAATACGCTCGACGGCCTGCAAACCGCCATGCGCACTCAGGCGCAGGTATCGCAGAATTTGTCGGAAGACGAGGGCGTGCTGGCCGATCTGGTGAGCCGGAGCCAGTCCGCCACCGGCGCCTTGCAGGCGACACAGGCCACCAACCAACTATTGGCCTTAGAGAGGCGAAGTCAAAAGACTGAGCAGGCAGCCATGATATGGTTATGAAGTTAACGCATGTTCACTGCGAAGTGCAGTCAGGCCGTAACTCGAAGCGAATATCGATGTCGATAGTTGCGGTGGTCTTTAGCCTCTAGCCATGATGTCAACATCGTGAAGTGGTGGGCGCATTGAAAGGCGTACGGCGAAGACTCTCGCAATAGGGTGGAAAGCCAGCTAGTTAGAATGTAGATTGCGAGCGGGGACAACGGACAGCACCTTTTGTGATTTCTGCGGGAGGCCGGAAATAGCGCCTCCAAAGCGAGAGTTGCTGGATTAACATGAATGATTTTTACCCGGTGGATGCATTGAGCAGGCTGACGTTCTCATGTAGTTGAGGCTTCTCATCGCCCTTATTTTGTTTTGCTTTACGCTGATGCCATCCCTTAATGTTGACAATCGGTCAACTTGGTAGTTTACTATTTTCAATATAGTTTCACTTATAGTGAATGTATGTCATCAAAAATAAACTGGCTTTTACAAAATACTGCACCAGGCTCTTTGGTGGCACAGTCTTGGCTGACAAAGCATGATATCAGTCCTTCCCTGGCACATAGGTATGAGCAGAGCAACTGGCTGCATAAACTGCGTTCGGGAATATACGTGCGCACCGGTCGTGAGCCTGATTGGCATGACGCGGTGTTATGCTTACAAAACCAACTATCTGTGCCGGTGCATTTAGCAGGCCTTACCAGTTTAACCTATCAGGGCCGTGCTCATTATCTTCAGCTAACCCACAAGAGCGTCTGGCTGTATGTCGATGACAAAGCGGCGTTGCCCAAATGGTTTAAAGAATTCCCCGGCGTTGACTGGCTTTTTTGTTCCAATCAAAAGTTGTCCCCGCTTGGCGAACAATATCTGACCGATATCGAGATTAAAGGGAATACGTTAAAAGCCAGCGTGCCTGAGTTAGCGGCCTACGAACTGGTAAATGCTGTGCCGGCGGAGATTGCTTTTGAGCATGCGGCCGAACTGTTTCAGGGATTGGTAAACCTGAATCCGCGCAAAGTGGAAAAGTTACTTCATGCCAGCAGTGCGGTGCAAACGAACCGCTTATATCTATTTTTAGCCGACTATTATGCCCATGCCTGGGCTAAACGGATCGACAAAACCAGTATCGACCTAGGATCAGGAAATCGGCAGGTGGTATCAGGCGGTAAACTGGATAAACAATACCAGATCACCGTACCTGAAAAATTTATCAACGGAGAGTCATCGCATGGATAAGCAATCACCCTATTACAAACAGGTTGCGCTATTGATAAGTGCGCTACCGGTAGTGGCAAAGGAGCGCTGTTTTGCGCTAAAAGGGGGGACTGCAATCAATTTGTTTGTACGCGACTTCCCTCGTCTTTCTGTTGATATTGATTTGGCCTATATCCCATTGGAAAATAGGGAACTGGCGCTGCCGAATGTTCGGGCGGCGTTAACGAGAATTGCCACTGGGCTTGAGCGAGAAGCTGGCGCGTCGGCGGTCCTGCAAACCAATAATCCAGATGAGATGCGTATTGTGGTGACTTCCCGGGATGCGCAGATAAAAATTGAAGTTTCACCCGTTGCGCGCGGTACCCTGTACCCGCCCGAAGATCGCGACACAGTCGAAGCGGTACAGGATGAGTTTGGCTTTGCCTCCATTCAGGTGGTCTCCCTCGCCGATCTTTATGGTGGCAAGCTTTGCGCCGCGTTGGACCGCCAGCATCCCCGTGATTTTTACGATGTTAAAATGCTGCTTGAAACACAGGGCATAGATCGTCTTATCTTTAATGGTTTTATCACTTATCTGCTCAGTCATCCCCGACCATTATCCGAGGTGATTAATCCACGCTGGAAGGATATTTCCGCTATTTATAACCAAGAATTCAGCGGCATGACATTTGATGATGTATCACTGGAAGAGCTAATCGCTGTACCTGAACAAATGCTGGCCGGTCTTCAAGCACAGTTCACCCAACAAGATTTTGACTTTCTGATGTCTTTTAAGCGTGGTAGGCCGGATTGGTCGTTAGCGCCGGATAGCCAGATTCAGCACCTGCCTGCTGTAAAGTGGAAGCTACACAATATAGGACGGATGGCAGAAAGTAAGCGCACCGAGGCGTTGGATAAGTTGGAAAAGGTACTGAGTGATTGGCTGAAGTAGTTGGTCAAAAAAGAGATAGATTCACTAAAAGTATCACTTTTATGCTTTTTATAAACCACAATTCCTGACTTAAAAAACTCAGCAAATTTGATATAATTAACCTGATTGACAATGATCCCGAAAACGTCAACGCTACGCCAATTGCTCCATCTCCCGCGTCAGCCAAAGAGCTGTGCATTTGACGGTAAAAGCGACGGTAAAGGCCCCAGGTCAATCACCACCAAACCCTTTAACCTCGCGGGTTTGGGAAGTTTGTTGATAATCGAGTGGGAGTGATCCGAGGTTATTCAGGGACTACCTCCGACTAGCGAAAAATCGCCATAACGGTTTGATTATTAATTAAATGAGTTATGGCGACTATCGGTAATTAGCGCCGACCAGGGATTTCTGATTAACTCGGGCGAAGAGAACCTCACTGTTTGTGGAGATCTTATCCCTGCTCAGGAAATCCAAGTGTAGCGACCTGGGTTTACATCACCCAGAACGGTTGTTGATACACAATGTCAGCCCAAAACGTTTAATGCCGGTCTGGCGGTTAGACGTTTTCAAAAATCGAATAAAACAACAAGCTTAACCCCCAGTCCGCTTGCAATCACCTCTATTACGGCAAGCGTCGGGTTTCTTACGCCTCGCTCAATTCCGCTGATATAAGTACGATCCAGCCCGCATTTATCAGCGAAAGCCTCTTGAGAAAAACCAGCAATCTTCAGTATTATATCAAACTTCCCAACGACGAATCCGCGCAACGTTGGTTGGCAATATCCCGCGTTAAATCATGTTGTTGGCATTTAGTCCCTGATCTTTAGCTTCAGCCCTATCGAATCAAGGCAATACAGGATTACCCCCTTACGCTCATCCAGGAACAACAACTCGTTTGGGCCAAACGTCTGCACCGCCGCCAGCAGGTTACCCATAGCGTCGACTGGCACAGGGACCGCATCATCGCCGAACGCGACAGCTTGCAGGATACGGTGAATGAGGTTGGGCAGGAAGTGACGCGCCGCAATCTCAATATTCAGCCGACGCTGGCCGAACGGCCGGGACTGCCGGTGCGGATTATCGTGAATCGGGATTTGGTGCTAAGGTCTTATCAGCCGCTGTTTTTCAACAGATAGGCCGCGCAATTAACACCATAAGCAATCGGTGTCTGGGACTTCTGTCTGATAACAGGAATATCAGTCAGGCCTTCATATTCCCGGCCAGTCTTAAGGCCATTTACATATATTCGCGAAGTTTATAGGGCATCATCAGGGCATAAGAATATATTTGCACACCAGCTTTATATGGAATGGAACTCCAGCATAAGGTCGGTTGCCTCGAATGAATTCTTTGATATATGGTGATGAAACTCTCCACGGCGAAAACAGCTGTGTATTTAGTTTGATAATCAACGGATGGCTCCGAATGATTCCCAGCCATTTAAAACAAATTAATACCACTCAAGGGGGCATTTATGGGAGATAAGAGCAAGGCTTTTCGGCTTCTTCATGAAATGCCGGATACTTTTATTATTCCTAATCCCTGGGACATTGGGACAGCCAGAATACTTGAAAGTATGGGATTCAAGGCACTTGCTACGACCAGTGCCGGTCTCGCATTCTCCTTAGGTGTACCTGAAGGGCGGGTTTTGTGGAAGCAGACTATTGATCATTGTCAGACCATTGTTGAATCAACGTCTCTGCCCGTGTCAGCGGATCTTGAAAAAGGAATTGGTGATGATCCAGACAGTGCGGCGGAAACCATAAAAATTGCGGTCAATATTGGTCTGGCGGGTTGCTCCCTCGAAGATCATACCGGTCTGCCCGATGCCCCTATCTATGATTTAAGCCTCGCAGTCGATCGTATTGAAGCCGCAGTAAAAGCACGGGAGGCGCTGGATCATGATTTTGTGATCACTGCGCGCGCTGAGAATTTTATGTGGGGACGTCCTTATCTGGATGATACGATCCTGAGATTACAAGCTTTTGAAAAGGCAGGAGCTGATGTACTTTATGCTCCTGGCCTTCACGATCTTTCAATGATTAAGACCGTCTGTGAATCAGTGACAAGGCCAGTTAACGTTGTTATGGGATTGCCGGGTGGGACGTTCAGCGTTGTGCAACTGGCCGAAGCGGGAGTGAAACGTATCAGCGTTGGTGCATCAATGGCCAGACTGGCATACGGTTCTTTTGTTCAGGCAGCCCGGGAGATATGCGCTGAGGGTACTTTCAGTTATTCAAAGAACGCTATTGGTTTCTCCGAACTGGAGGCATTTTTTAGAAAGCCGGATAGTGATTAGCCTTCCAAGCCCAGGTTTTACATTTCTGCCTGCCGTGTGCAATTCGTCGCGCTGATTCCTCAGGTCCTGATCATCGGTCAATACCCTGGCGTAACCGATCCGCAGCCGGCCGCTTTCAGGTCGAGCGTGCAGGGGCTGTGTTTGTCTCTCATGGCGTCCCCATTGTGTTGCAAATATCGCCGCATATTATAAGGAATTTGCGACTGATTTTTGCCACGTCTGAGCGCCAGGAAAAACCGACGGCGAGGTGCTGTCGCAAAACGTTGGACTTATGCGGCAAATGACAAAGACAAAGGGGGAATATTTCTTTTCACCCCCTCAGACTGGCGAATAATGCGCGGTAGACCCGGTGGCCTCATTGTCGCCCCGAAGAGCGAATTAACCTGTCGTCGCCAGTCGGCTAGACGGCCTTAGCACAGGCCGCAAGACTGAAGGGCCGCACCGCATATCAGACGGCCACGAAGCCACCATCAACGAACAGTTCCTCACCACCGATAAAGCTGCTTTCGTCCGACGCCAGAAATAGCACTGCTTTGGCGATTTCTTCAGTCTTGGCGAGCCTACCGAACGGGATGGTTTGCTGCATCCATTCTTCAGCGCCGGCGTTGTTTTGCAGATAGGTCTGCATTGCAGGGGTCAGTACCATGCCCGGCGAAACGACATTCACCCGAATGCCCTGACTTTTCAGGTCGGTCGTCCAGGTGCGAGCGAGCGAGCGGATCGCCGCCTTCGTCGCGCTGTAGACGGATAGATTTGCAAAGCCCTTGCTGCCTGCTCCTGATCCAGTCAGCACAACCGTGCCGCCAGCAGACATCAGCGGCAGAGCTTTTTGCACCGTGAAGACCGTGCCCTTCACATTGATGCCGAACACGCGATCAAAGTGGTCTTCCTCAATGCCACCGATTGGTGCGGATTCCGATACGCCAGCATTGGCGAAGACCACATCCACGCGGCCTTTCTCTCGCTGGATCTGTGCGTACAGACGATCAAGGTCGGCAAGATTGCTGACATCGCCTTGCACACCAATGGCACCGTGCCCGATTTCCTTCAGAGCCTCATTCAGGCGCTCTTGGCGGCGGCCAGTGATGTACACATGGGCGCCCTGTTCCGCGAAGAACGCCGCCGTGGTCAAGCCGATGCCGTCCGTGCCGCCCGTAACCACCACAACCTTATTTTCAAATCGTTTCGTCATGTCGTAAGCTCGCTTTCGTATCAAGTGGAGGATTGCTCCATTTATTATATGGAGGTATCCTCCACTTAACAAGTAGCAGCGAGACTATTCCTTTGACCGATGAACCCACATTGAGAGCCGATGCGCAGCGAAACAGGGAGCGTATTCTTGCAGCCGCCGAAGAAGTCTTTCTTGAGAAAGGCGCGAGCGCCTCATTAGAGGACGTTGCGAAACGAGCGGGCGTAGGAATCGGCACGCTATATCGGCGCTTTCCGACACGCGAAGATCTATTGGCGGCGGCCTACAGCGCTCGTTTCCTGGCATTTGCAGAAACCAGCCGTGCCAGAAACGCAGAGCTTGCCCCACTGGGCGGCTTGCGGGCCTATCTCGAAGAGCTGGTTCAGCACACTACGGTCTATCGCGGCCTCGCGGCCTTGCTCGGAACGGTTCTCCAGATTGGAACGCCGGGATGCCTGGCAACCAGTGGGGAAGGGGCCCGTCTTTTGGACCTGGCGCAGAGAGGCGGAGCTATTCGGCCTGATGTCACTTTCGACGACTTGGTGTGCATCGCAACGGCAATCTCACTCGCTGTCGAGAAAGACAGCTCTCCGCAAGCGCGGATCGCGCATCTGGTGAGCCTGTTTTTGAATGGGATCGGCGTGCGTTGAAGCCACATTTGGGTCGCCGATTTTAGGATTTTTGCGACACGGCAAGGCACATTCAGTGAAATCGACGCGGAGTGATGGTGCTTGGCTGTGTCTCGAATGAGGTACACCATGAAGACTTGTCTTGCATTAGGAGAACTACGATGGCTGCTCACACATCCGTGCTGCACGTCCGTGCAGACGACAAGCTGAAGGCCGTTGCGACTGAAAAGCTCGCTAATGTCGGTTTGTCCGTCTCGGATGATGTGCGGATTTTCCTGACCCGCGTCATCAAAGAAGGCGGGTTACCGGCGGGCCTGACTACTGGCCCGGAAGCTCATGACAAATGGTTCCGGGCCAAGGTGCATGAAGCTCTGGCCGATAGCCGGCCTGGCGTGCCGCATCAGCAGGTAATGGACGAGGCGCAAGCCCCGATCGACAGGAAGCGCCGTGCCCGAGCTTGAATGGTCGCAGCCGGCCCGAGAGGATCTGTTGGCGATTGTCGATTACATCTCAGACGACAATCCTGACGCCGTTCAATGGCTGAAAGATGATATCGGGGCCAAGACCGCGAGGCCGCCAGAGCATCCTAGGCTCTACCTGGTTGGTCGGATCGAGGGCACGCGAGAAATGGTCGTCCGGGAAAACCAAAAGTTGTCCCCGCTCGGCGAGCAATTTCTGACCGATATCGAGATAAGGGAATATGTTAAAAGCCAGTGTGCCTAAGTTAGCCGCCTACGAACTGGTTAATGCTGTGCCGGCGGAGATTGCTTTTGAGCATGCGGTCGCGCTATTGATAAGCGCGCTACCGGTGTGCCGGCGGTCTCGAAAACCAATAATCCGAATGAGATGCGCAGATTAAAATTGAAGTTTCACCCGTTGCGCGCGATACCTTGTACCCGCCCGAAGATCGCGAAACAGTTGAATCGCTAGGTGGAGACAACAAGCCAGCATCTTGCCATACTTTGGAAGAAAATTGGGGGTTTTCGATGACTAAAACAGCCGTTGTAAGTGTTGCAACTCAAGTCCGCAGGCTTGCTAAATCCCACAACGTCACCGCTGAACGTGACGGCATGGGCCGTATGGCCGTAGCTATCACCCGTATGGCTGGCGACGTCGTCGAGTTGGATAACGTCGAGCAATTACTCGTCAATCTTAAAAGAAAAGGCGTGCTAAGCAAGTCTGAGATCCTGACCCTTCAGGGAGGGTACCTTCAGGAGAAAAGGGATTCCAAGAAAAAAAAACAGCGTATGAGTTTTGATCCCTTTGGCGATGTTTATTCAAAGCCTCTCTCTTCTCTGTTGGCGCCAATACCGGCGTGGTGAGCAGTACATCACCCGCTTGAACGCTGAGCTAAAGGTTTTATCCGATTCATAGCCAAGCGCCAGTCCAATCGCTGACACAACGTCACGAGGATGGGTCAGCTTGACTGCGGCCAATATCATTCGCCAGTGCGTCAGGCCGATCCAGGCCAGAGCGCGCACGGCTGCGGCGGCCGGCCTAGGCTAGGTAGACGCAGCTCGGCAATTGAACATAGTCACCGAATCTTTGCAGTGTCCCATACCGTCATAAGACGGTCGATAGAGTCATTAAGCACACTATAACTCACTCCATCGCGCACGAGCGTGGACAGCCCGACCAAAAAACTGTCGAACACCGTTGCAAGAACTCGCGCGTCCGTTTCCGGTGCCAATTCGCCGATAGCGATGCCGCGTTCAATACATTCAGTGATACCGGCACGCGTGCGAGTACGCGAGCGTGTCAGCGATTGCGTCACCGCCGCATTTTCTGGCGAGGGGGCGCTCATCACCGCCAGAGCGACCATGCATCCCTTGGGATGGCCGCGTTCGCACTGCATTTTCGCCGAAGCATGCAGTGCCCTCTCCAATGCTAGACGCGGTGTCAGCGCTGTATCCCACAGGCATTCGGTCACGGTCGCATATTGGCTCAAGTAGCGCTGCGCGCACTCCTGGAATAGCGCCTCCTTCGAGGCGAATGCAGCGTAAAAACTCGGTGCGGAAATGCCGCCGCCAATCGTGGCCTTCAGTTGGTTCAAAGAAGTGGCTTCATAGCCTCGCTCCCAAAACAGGTGCAAGGCTTGATCGATAGCCTCGTCCCGGTCGAACGTACGGGGCCTGCCCATTTGCGCCATGGCGTTCTCCTGCCGATCCCAACCTTTATGTGGAAGGTATAAATACTAATCGATACATAAGTGGTTGACAAGCGCAGATGTGGCTGTCTATATTTGTACCGTTCGATACAAAAGTGTCGAGGCGGGTCGGTAAGCCTTCTTTCTCGACTGGATCGGTTACTACTTCTGTTCTCATCTCTTATAAGGAAACGCCACGTGAAAACGGTTGCTTCTATTTCGTTGCCGGAGCAAGCGGCTAGACCGCTGCCGGTCTTTGCGCTGCTGGCGCTGGCCATGACAGGCTTCATCTGCATCTTGACCGAAACGCTACCGGCGGGGCTTTTGCCGCAGATCGGCGAAGGGCTGGCTGTCTCCCCGTCGATGGCGGGACAGATGGTCACGGCCTATGCGGTGGGTTCTCTGCTAGCGGCGATTCCGCTGACGATCGCTACTCGGACATGGAAGCGGCGCAGTGTGCTGCTGTTGACTATCGTTGGTTTTCTGCTCTTTAACTCGGTCACGGCAGTCTCTGCCCATTATTGGCTGACGCTGGCCGCACGTTTCTTCGCTGGCGTCTCCGCCGGATTGGCCTGGAGCCTGCTCGCGGGCTACGCGCGGAGGATGGTGGCCGTGAATCAGCAAGGTAAAGCGATGGCGATCGCGATGGTCGGTACGCCGATTGCATTGTCATTGGGCGTGCCGCTGGGTACTTGGCTCGGCGCGCTGGTGGGATGGCGTGCCGCATTCTGGATCATGTCTGCGCTGACCTTAATGCTCATCGTCTGGGTGCTGGCCAAGGTGCCGAATTACCCGGGCCAGGCGGCCCACGAGCGCGTGTCATTGCGCACGGTGTTGGTTACGCCGGGGGTGCGGCCGGTACTTGGCACGGTGATCGCCTGGATGCTCGCGCACAACATCCTCTACACCTATGTCACGCCGTTCGTGGCGCAGGCAGGATTGCTCGCACGGGTGGATCTGGTGTTGCTGGTCTTTGGCCTAACTGCGTTGCTGGGGATCTGGATCACCGGGCGGCTGGTGGATCGCCACCTCCGCACTGCGGTGCTGACGAGCCTAGCGACGTTTGGGGTCGTTTCGCTGCTGTTCGCTTGGTTCGCCAGCGTGCCCATGGCGATTTATCTGGGCGTTGCCATATGGGGCGTGACGTTCGGCGGGGCGGCAACGCTGCTGCAGACCGCTCTGGCCGATACCGCCGGCGACGGAGCCGACGCGGCGTTGTCGATGAATGTGGTGGCGTGGAATGGCGCCATCGCAGGCGGCGGTTTGCTCGGTGGCATCCTGCTGCACGCTTGGGGCGCAAGCTCGTTCCCCTGGGTCCTGGTCCTGCTATCGGCACTGGGATTCATCATTGCCTGGTCGGCCAGAGCGCATGGCTTCCAGCCCGGGCCACGCTTGGCCGGTATCCGTGCCGTCGGCGGACCCTGAATCGATGCGCTATCCAGCCATGGCCGCCGGTCTTGCGCCTTCGTTTGCCATGTTCTTCGCTTTCCATCATGTACACAAGGAAAACACGATGTTCCGACGTCTCCGACATATTTTAGTGCTCGCGCTCGCATTTGCGTTCGCAGCACCGGCGTTCGCCGCTGACGAATTCCCGATTCCCAAGGGCTTCGTCAGCGCGTACCAGACAATCGATGGGGTCAAACTCCACTATGTCAAAGGCGGCTCCGGGCCGCTCGTCTATCTCGTTCACGGCTTTGGCCAGACCTGGTACGAATGGCGTCAATTGATGCCCGAGCTGGCCAAGAAATTCACCGTGGTCGCACCGGACCTCCCCGGACTCGGACAATCCGCGGTGCCGCCATCCTATCGCGCCACGGACGTCGCACCGCTGCTGTACAAACTGGCCCTGCAGTTCAGCGATGGCAAGAAGTTCGAGCTGGTGGCGCATGACATTGGTATCTGGAACACCTATCCGATGTTGGTCCAACATCAGGCCAATATTGACCGCGTGGTCTATATGGAAGCCCCGATCCCAGATGACAGCATCTACTCGTTTCCGGCCTTCACGCCGAAAGGCGAGTCATTGGTATGGCACTTCAGCTTCTTTGCTGCCGGTGACGACTTGCCCGAGACCTTAATCACCGGCAAGGAGCGCTTTTTCTTCGCGCATTTCATCAAGGTGCATGCTACGAACAAGGCAGTTTTCACACCTGGGTTGCTCGATCTTTACGGCAAGTCGTACGCCAAGCCGCTTAGCTTGCACTCTGCTTTCGAGTACTACCGCGTGTTGAATCAGGATGCCCTCGACAACAAGGAACTGTCCAACACCAAGATCACGATTCCGGCATTGGCCATTGGCGGCGGGGGTAACGGTGGCATGGGTCAGTATCAGATTGATCAGATGCGGCGTTACGCGACTGACGTAACCGGCAAGGTGTTGCCCGGCTGCGGTCACTGGCTGCCTGAGGAATGCGCGGTGCCTTTGAACGAGGCAGTCACGAACTTCCTCGAAAACAAGTGACCCTGCGTTATCTAATCTCCCGCAAATCGTCAGTCTGCGGGGCAGGACAGCCCTCATGAGCAATAGTAACCCGTCCGTGGTGATCTACGTGAGCAATCAAGGCGCGCCGGAAAGCCGAGTCGATCGCGATTATTACGTCACCCAACACCTTCCATTGTTGATGCAAGCATGGCGGCAATACGGCGCTAATCAGCGCCATAGCATTTTTTCCTGCCATCGACCAGGCCAGCACGATTGCGATTTGCGAATGTGTCTTGCGCGATGCCGCCGCCGTGCAGCCCGCGTTTGGTTCGGTCGAGACCTCCGGCGTCATGGCAGATGTGCCGCGCTTCACCGACCTGACGCCTGAGCGTTCCTCAACGCGGCGCCACTCTTCAATATCGACCCCATTGAGGCCCGCGAGGCACTTAGGATAATGGCGGAGATCATCTACGAAAGATGGCGTCCTCTCGCGGCTGAGCTGGGAATGGCTGCGAAAGATATCAGGGCGCTTGCGCCGGCCTTTGAAAGTCCGCAGGTGCGGAAAGCCTTGAGTTTGTGATGGCAAAATTCGCATACCATGGGATTTTTAGTCGTGAGGATCAGCTTCACTGTAGCTAAGCGCCGCGGACACTTTACGAGGCGAATTGCTGCGCCACGTAGTTTATCGCCCCAGCCCCTGTTGGTAGAACGTTGTCTCGGCCAAGAGCGAAGCGCTCCAAAAGATCGTCCCCGCAATGTCGATTGGCACAGCTATCGATCGCCTTGACCGGCCTTCTACGGGGACGCAACTTCGAACGGCACCTCGTCAGGTTATCTCCGGAAGGAGATCTTTGCTGGCGATGTCGTCCCCGTCCTTCGCGGCATCCACCAACGCATCGACGAAGGCGCGCACCTTCGCGGGCAAGTAGCGCTTCGAGGGATATAGGACCGAGATTGGCACCTCTTCTGTACGGCACTCGGGCAGCACCTTTATGAGCCGCCCTGCTTCGACATGGGGTTCGAAAAGAAATGCAGGCAGATAGGCGATGCCCATTCCAGACAGGGCTGCCGCCAGCAGCGCCTCGCCCCGATCCGACACGAAACGTTGCCTGCCGGAGATCGATTGCCACGATCCGTCGGGGCCTCTTACCCGCCAAGAGTGCTGGCTGGTCGCCCGGGCTTTCGAAGCGAAGTAGAATAAGCATATATGATCGCGCAAGGACTCAATCGTTTCCGGCGCGCCGCGCAAGGCCAAGTATTCAGGCGAGGCACAGAAGATCGTCGGATAGCGCTTTATGCCGCGCGAGATCAGATCTTGCGGGCTGTTTTCAAGACCGCCGATCCGGATCGCCAGGTCGAATCCTTCCTCCACAATGTCCACGACGCGGTCGGTCAGGCTCAGTTCGACGGAGACTTCGGGCCAATCCGCGAGGAAGCGTCGTACGACAGGCATCACATGCAGTTGCCCGTAGGCACCCGGCGCCGTGATACGCAGGGTTCCTTTCGGCTTGGCATCGCGTCCTGCTGCGTTGTTCTCAGCGGCTTCAAGATCGTCAAGGATCGCAATACACTGCTCGTAGAATCGCTGACCTTCCTCGGTAACGCTAAAGGCCCGCGTGGTCCGGTTGAGCAGCCGCACGCCCAGCCTCGCTTCCAAACGGCCGACAGCCTTCGCCACCGCGGAACGGGACATACCCAACCCGCGGCCGGCATCGGCGAAGCTGCCGGTTTTGACTGCCGTCGTGAAGGCGACGATATCTCCGGTGTTGGTGCCTCTCATCTCACCTCCCCGCATCATAGGTGTCGCCGCTATGGCGACACCTATTCGCCAATGTATCTATTAAACTCCTCATTGAATCATATTGGACGACTTAGCTCAATGAATGCGCACCAGCATCATCAACGAGGTTTCTTTGAACACTAACCAGACTTCACAAGGCGCGCTTCGAAAGGCCTTGGTACTCCTGGCCGCCTGCCTAATCGCGGTAGCGAACCCGCTCGCTTTCACGGGGCCGGCCGTGGCCATTCCGACGATAGGCCGAGCGCTGGAAGGCAGTTCTATTGAACTCGCCTGGATCTCCAATGCCTTCATGCTCACTTTCGGCAGTTGCCTGATGGCCGCAGGAGCGCTCGCCGACACATTCGGACGGAAGAAGATCTTCCTTTTCGGGGCCTGCACCCTGTGCATCTTCTCGGTCGCGCTTGCCTTTTCGCCAAACCTGCTCGTCGTCGATTGGTTGCGCGCCGCCCAGGGCGTCGCGTCGGCGTTTGCGTTCTCTGGCGTGATGGCGGCGCTGGCGCAGGAGTTCGACGGCCCATCCGCCATGAGGGCTTTCAGTCTTGTCGGCACGAGCTTTGGCATCGGTCTGGCCTTCGGGCCGATAAGTTCAGGACTACTGATTGCAGCTTTCGGGTGGCGCTCAATCTTTATTCTGGTGGCGATTATCGCCGGGGCGGCGTTTGTTCTCGGCTTAAGCGTGGTGCGGGAATCCCGCGATCCCAAAGCCGCCGGCCTCGATTGGAAAGGTGCGCTCACTTTCACCGCCGCATTGGCTTTTCTTACGAACGGGATACTGGTTGCGCCGACGGTTGGCTGGATGGATACGCCGGTGGTGGTTTCTTTGGTCGGAGCACTGATCCTGGGTGCCGTTTTCGTCTTCGTTGAAACCAATGCAAGGCGGCCAATGCTCGACCTCTCGCTCTTTCGCATTCCGCGCTTCGTCGCCGTACAACTGCTGGCCTCGGCTCCCGCCTATGCCTTCGTCGTCCTGCTGGTGCTTCTTCCCATCAGGCTTGTCGGTATCAATGGAATGAGTGAACTGAAGGTCGGATGGATCATGATGGCGCTCTGCAGCCCGCTTCTGGTCCTTCCGCTGGTCGCAAGCTTCCTCACGCGATGGCTTTCCTCCGCTACGCTCTGCGGAGCAGGGCTGTTGGTATCGGCTTGCGGCCTCTTATGGCTCAGTCGCTGGGAGGACGGCGAGGCCGGTTTGACACTGATCTCTCCGCTTCTGATCATTGGAATTGGCATCAGTCTTCCGTGGGGACTGATGGACGGGCTCGCCCTCAGCGTCGTGCCGCGCGAACGCGCCGGCATGGCCACGGGGATTTTTAATACAACCCGCGTTGCGGGTGAAGGCGTCGCACTTGCAATCGTGGACGCGTTACTCGCTGCACTGCTTATCTCGCGGTTTACTTTCCTACCGGTCGCTTCATCGTCTGCAAGCGAGGTCGCTCAGCATCTGGTTGGCGGCGATCTGGCGGGAGCGGGGGCCATTCTGGGGGCCTCTTCGCTTAACGTGCTGACTGGAATTTACCAGAGCGCGTTCAGCATCCTGCTTGAAGTGCTTTCGGCAGTAACGGCAATAACCGCCATTGTCATCTTTATGGCGCTACGTGGGTCAGGACGTGCCGTGGATCTGGCGCATTCATCGGACTCCTGACTGAATATTTGATGTAGCCGACTGATGAGTTCGATCGCTAATAAACCTGTGGCATACGTCGCCGACCACCGCCGGGGCCCTGCGCCGGATCGGTGAACTGTATGCAATCGAAGCCGGCATCCGGGGGCGTCCGGCAGAAGATTTACGAAACCCCTTTAAGCAGGCTTCGGAGTTCCGTTGGTTGGTTAGTGTCAATGCCATCACACGGCGGCTTTTGCCACGGCAAAGCTGTCCTCGAACAGGCGAAAGCGGGTGATTTCACCGTTCTCAACGATGAAATCGAAGCAAAATTCTGACTCGATTAGCTTATTTGTTCGCAAAACGCGAGATGCAAGCTCTCCGATAGCGACGACCCGATTGCCTTGCGACAGTATTTCTCGCATCGAGAAAGCTTCGGATGCGATCTGCTCTCTGATCTGGGCGTAGAACTCCGCTGCCCCTGCCTTGCCGATTTTGCGACCGATCCAGGGTACGACGCTCGTATCGCCCGCGACAAACCAATCAACTTTCTCGCTGACCAGTTCCGCGATCTTTTCAACAGGTTCGCCTGAGCCGGCACGGCGGAAGAATTCTTCGATGACGGCGCGGGGGGAAATGCTCATGGTGCGATTCCTTTTCTGTAGTGATAATTCAATAAATGCTATTGCCAATGAAGGCGTAGGTCAATAGAATATTGTAGTGAAAATTACAAAAGGATAACATCATGACTCAGCGCGGCCGCCCGCGCGGTTTTGACCGGGACACCGCTCTTCAGTCGATGATGGGGGTATTCTGGGCGCGCGGCTATGAAGGGGCGCAACTGGTTGATCTCACGGCAGCGGCCGGGATTGCGCCTCCAAGCTTTTATGCGGCCTTCGGTTCTAAGGAGGAAGCATTTTGCGAGGCGGTGGATCACTATATTGCGACGGTCGGCGCAAGACCGATGCAAGAATTAGACGACGCCGCAACTCTGCGTGAAGGCGTGGAACGGATGCTTCTTGCCAGCGTTGATGTCGCTTTATCGACGTCACCTGGCGGCTGCCTGCTGGTTCTCGGCGTTGTGAACTGTCTTCCGGAGAATGAAGCGGCGCGGGCGCACCTCAAAGTTGCGCGAAACAAGACGCGCGAACTCATATATACGCGCCTTGAATATGCTCGCGCTGCTGGAGAACTGTCCCCTGAATGCGACATTAAGCAACGCTCTGCGTTTATCCACGGCGTCATGCAGATGATCTCATTTCAGGCAAGGGACGGCGCAAGCCGCGATGAGCTTGAAGCCTTGATTGCTCCCGCGCTCGGCGTTCTGAATGAGTGACGTGAAGGGTGGCCAGAATCCAATCTACCTGGCTTTGGCAACTTCATCAGTTCGTAGTTTAATATTTATATGATAGTTTCACTAATAGTGGATGTATGCCGTCAAAAATAAACTGGCTTATACAGAACACGGCTCCCGGTTCCCTGGTGGCGCAGTCTTGGCTGACAAAGCATGATATCAGTCCTTCCCTGGCACATAGGTATGAGCAGAGCAACTGGCTGTATAAACTGCGTGCGGGAATATACGCGCGCACCGGCCGTGAGCCTGATTGGCGCGATGCGGTGTTATGCCTGCAAAACCGTCTGGCTGTTATGTAGAAGACAAAGCGGCATTGCCAAAGTGGTTTAAAGAATTCCCCGGAGTTGACTGGCTTTTTTGTTCTAATCAGAAATTGTCCCCGCTTGGCGTTCAATATCTGACTGATATTGAGATAAAATGGAATACGTTAAAAGCCAGTGTGCCTGAGTTAGCTGCCTACGAACTGGTAAATGCTGTGCCGGCGGAGATCGCTTTTGAGCATGCGGCCGAGCTGTTTCAGGGACTGGTTAACCTGAATCCGCGCAAAGTGGAAAAGTTACTTCATGCCAGCAGTGCGGTGCAAACAAACCGCTTATATCTGTTTTAGCCGATTATTATGCCCATGCCTGGGCTAAACGGATCGATAAAACCAGTATCGACCTGGGATCAGGAAAACGGCAGTGGATATTGATTTGGCCTATATCCTATTGGAAAATAGGGAACTGGCCCTGCCGAATGTTCGGACGGCGTTGACGAGAATTGCCACCGGGTTTGAGCGAGAAGCTGGCGTGTCGGCGGTCCTGCAAACCAATAATCCGGATGAGATGCGTATTGTGGTGACATCCCGGGATGCGCAGATAAAAATTGAAGTTTCACCCGTTGCGCGCGGCATCCTGCAACCAGCCCCATCTACCGTACTAGCAAAACATCCCTACTCAGAAAAACCGGGTGTAGCGACTGGGGTTCATTTCACCAGAGCGGTTTTTTATACACAGAGGCTGCCAAAAAGTTTAATGTCAGTCCAGAGGTTAGACGTTTTCAAAAATCGAATAAAGCAACAAGCTTAACTCCTAGTCCGCTTGCAATCACCCCTATCAATATCGCACGGCAAGGCGAGCCCGCCATCCGCTTGCGTTCGCCTCTTGCCGCACTGGCGTCCTTGCGCGTGCGGGACGCGGTAAGCCTACGTAAATTAGGGTTAAGCTGTTCGTCGAAGGGACATTGCCGGGACATGTTCCCCCGATCTCGTAGACCGCTAAGTATTATTTTCGCAAAAAAATCCGTATTTAGTATCAAAATCGCTGTGTTGATAGCGTTTTAAATGTTGTCATGATATCGTTTTCGCATGATTTTATGAGTTACGTATCGTATTCGTGGCTCAATTAAAGGATTTCAATCCTATGCAGGTTGGCTTTAAGGTACTGGAGCGGCTTTACGGCATTATGTTGGCACAGCCGCTGCGCGTCGAATCGTCGATTGGTACGGTACGCGTCCATCGCGATAAAGGAGGGCGGATAGAAAACCAGTATCCGGCCAGTTATAAACCTGCGGATGACTTCGCGGGACACTTCGAGTTCGGGCTCAAGTACGAAGAGATCCACATCGAATTCTTTGCCCGCCTGTTTGCCGCCAGCGGGCCTGGGCCTGTAGAGTCGTGGTGCCGGCGCGAGCCTTTCGGCCAATATGCGCGCCGCGCGGGTTTTCTATATGAATGGTTGACGGGAGAACGGCTGGATGTGCCCGACCTGACCAACGGCAAATATATTGCCGCCATCTCCGGTAAGGATTATCTCACGCGGGTGAAACCCGTACGCGAGCGCCGCTGGCGGATTAATAATAACCTGCCGGGTACCGCCGCATTCTGCCCCCTGGTTCGTCGTACCGCTGCGGTCCAGGATGCTCTGCGGTTTGATCTTGCCGCCGCGCTGGCTGAACTGGATAACATATTTGGCGCCGACATGCTGATGCGCACGGCCAGCTGGCTGACATTTAATGAATCCCGCGCGAGCTTCCTGATTGAAAAAGAGTCCGATCAAACCGACCGCATCCAGCGGTTTGCCCATGTTATTGCCCAGTACTGCGGTCATATTGAAGACCCATTGGGCAGTGATAGTCTGCACACCCTGCAAGCCGGCATTCTGGGCCGCGATGCCATGGGGTTGGGCCTGCGGCGCTCGCCGGTCTTCGTGGGGCAGGCTACCATGCGCGAAAACATCGTGCATTATATCGCTCCCCATTTCGAGGAAGCGGAGCGCATGCTGGGGGGGCTCAAGGCATTTGAGGCCGCGAC
Organism: Sodalis sp. RH21; assembly: GCF_047324175.1. Classification (NCBI taxonomy): domain Bacteria; kingdom Pseudomonadati; phylum Pseudomonadota; class Gammaproteobacteria; order Enterobacterales; family Bruguierivoracaceae; genus Sodalis; species Sodalis sp. RH21. The sequence continues at coordinate 1,187,968 of NZ_CP178732.1, forward strand.
GCGCGGAACCGAGCCCGTAGCGCGTGCCGCGGCATTGGCCTTTGCCTTTGTCTATATTCATCCAATGAGAGATGGCAACGGCCGGATGCACCGCTTCCTGATCAATGACACTCTGGTGCGGGACAGGGCGGTGCCTGACGGCGTCATTCTGCCGGTGTCGGCTACTATCACCGGTTCCAGCGACTTCCGGACGGGCTACGATCGCGTACTTGAGGTGTTCTCGCGCCCCTTTATGCGGCGTTACGCAACCGCTTATCGATTCGGCGAAGTGGTGACCTGCGAGGATGGTACTCGCAGCAACTTTATCTTCGACGATTATGCCGATGCATGTTTCGCCTGGCGCTATCCGGATCTGACCGAACACGTGCTGTACACCGCACGCGTGATTGAGCACACGACCCGGCATGAGATGGTTGATGAAGCAAGGATGTTAGCGACTTTCCAGCTCGCGCAAGAGCGCCTCAAGGACGTTATCGAGATGCCAAGCCAGGACGCGAATCGCATCATTCGCTCCATTAAGGAAAACGGCTGGCGTGTGTCCGGCAAACTGAAGGCCGAGTATCCGCGCCTGGCGGATGTACCCACGGCGCGCCAAGTAGTGGCGGCGGTGCAGTCAGCGTTTGAGGATAGCGAGGGCAAACCTATCGCGTATTAGGGCCACTACGCGGCCCTAAGGCTAGTAAGGTCTTTTTAATCAGAGAATGGCATTAAACGGTAAGACTAAGTTCGATAATCACGACAAATCCACCCTGCATTGACGCCTTTACTATTTAGCAGTATGCCCATGCCTGGGCTAAACGGATCGATAAAATCAGCATCTACCTGGGAGCAGGAAAACGGCAGGTGGTATCAGGTGGTGCGGTAGCATCGCTTGTTCCAGCTCGGTTCGCATATGCCGCAAGACTACGCCGGCGCAGCCGCTATTGGTGCGACAACGCCGTTTTGTCGTAACGCTCACGCGAGTCCTCGATCTGGTGCAAATGCAGGATTGCCCATTCGTAAACGGCGGCAAACGGCTTTTGCAGCGTATGGCCAAGCTCGGTGATCGCATACTCCACCGCAACGGGAGAGGTCGCCAGCACACGCCGGGAGATCAGGCCGTTTCGTTCCAAGCGTCTTAGGGCCTGTGCCAGTGCTTTGTGCGTGATGCCTTCCAGCCTGCGCATTAACTCGTTGAAACGCGTTGGCTGTTTCTCAAGGATTGTCAGGATCATCACGGACCATTTATTGGCGACTTGATCGAAGAAGGAGCGGGCAGCGCAATCGGCGAAAAATACATCGCCGATATCCTGTGAAGCGGGGTTAGGCATGGCAATATCCTCCTGTATATTTGCGCACCTCAAGGTGCGTAATTGACCGTAGATATATCGTGTATATCATAACGTCCTTCAAGATTCGAAATTGTTGACAGGACGGATATGAAGATGATTAAGCTCCCTCGTCATGGCCTGCTTGGCTCGCCCGCTATCACCGCAGCGGCCGCACAGTTCGGGTACTTTGGCGCAGCATCGGTCGAAACCATGCGTGCCGCAAAGCTTTTCTATACCGATGCGGGGAAAGGCCGGAACCTCATGTTGCTCCATGGCTGGGTCGCCGATTCTCATGATTGGAGTTGGCAGATCCCCATTCTTGAAAAGCGCTATCGAACCATTGCAGTGGATCTGCGCGGCCATGGTCGATCCGAGGTTATGCCGTCTGGTCAGTACCAACCAAAACATTATGTTTTAGATATCATTTCATTAATTGAAACGGATTTTGCTGGTCAAAAATTTACGTTGATTGGGCATTCCATGGGAGGGCAGATCGCCGCGCGCATAGCCGCTTTACGTCCGGATTTGGTTGATGCCGTTATTTCCGTCGACGGATCGCTGGGATTCGATGACCAGTTCACGCCGCTTTTCCAGGAAACATCCGACCGGCTTCAGACTGAAAATCCCGTCAGTGTGACGTTGCCGATGATTGAAAATTTTTATGATCCGGCGACCAGCCCTGCGTTGAAAACCTGGCATGCGCGCCGAATGATGGGGATGTCCCTGGCTCCTTTTCGTGAGTCCTTTGGACCACTATTTCTGGGCGCGGAGCAGGTCGGGGTAGGGGCAGGAAGCGAGGCGTTATTAAAGACGATCGGCGCGCCTTTCTATCACCTATGCCGCTTCAACGATCAGGCCGAGCGGATGCGCGGATGGTTCACGAATCCCCAGTCGAAAGCGGAGATGTGGGAACACGCAAGTCACTGGATTATGCAAGACCGCCCCGATGATGTGAATGCGGCAATTGTAGCCTGGCTTGATGGAATGTGAGTATCGGGCTCAAGAGTAGACGTTGACTTCACACCCCGGGCATCGTGGACGATGCGGGCGCAAGCTGTAGGGATGGCAAGCAAAAGCATTTTTCACGGCGGCGCTGGTGTAACGGACTGGAGGTGGCGTGGATTGTATCGCTGGATGCTGACGGTACGAGTGTCTGGCACCCATACCTCGCCATGACCCGAGTCTCGGTGAAACCAATAATGCGGAGTGCCAGCCCCATGATTGGATAGTTCGGCGGGTGAGGCGGCAAGGGGGAGCCAGTCTGGGAGCTTTTACCTGCGACATTTAGTTTACCGATTCCCGGTTACGTCTGACCGGCAATCTGACACCGGCGCTAGATCGTTGACCCCCGCCAACTTGGACGTTTACTTCACCGATCCAGCGATAGAGCAGAAGCGCCGCGAGACTGCGGGGCATAAGACGATTAAAAGGCCTTTCCGGCCGAGGTCTGCGGCCAGAAGGGTATCAAAAAAAGAGACAATTGCAAACTGAGCTGCGACCGTCACTGCTAACGATAGAGCGCTCATAATCTGCGGCGGTAATATTAACCGGGTCCGTCGCTGGCGGCCGCCAAAAGCGGCACGACCAGATCGCTAATCGGCGTGGGGATGCCGCGGGATTGACCGCATCGCTGCACGACCCCGTTCCGGCAGTCCCATTCGAGGGGGCGGCCGGCTTGCCGGTCGGCGAGGATGGAGGTGCCTAAGTCGGCCGGGGAACGATGAAATCCATCGACGATCTCTTGCGGTACTTCGTCGCCCAGCGTCGCGCCCTCCGCCCGAGCAACCTCAAGGCATTCCCGCAGGTAGGCCAGGGACAGTTTGGTGATGTCGGTCCGGGAAAACATGCCGGCACGGCGACCCGCCAGAACCATTAAACCCGCGACCGCGTTCTGTAGAAGCTTTCGCCATGCGACGGACGTGAAATCCGCCGCTACGTCGACCGAACACCGGGTGCCGCGCAAAGCCGCGAGCACCACGCTGGCCGCCGGCGCGTCCGGCAAGGTGAGGCGCGCTTTGGCGCGTAGCCACACCGAGGCGTCCGGTTCGCGTTGAGCGGGAAACCATACCACCGAGGGCAGTACCGGGCCGCCGGACAAGTACGGCGCGATGAGCGTTTTCTGCTCAACGCCGTTTTGCAGCACGCAGACCACGGTCTTCGCACCGCACAATGCGGAAAGCCACGGCGCCGTTGCGTCCACCTGTGTCGACTTGACCGCGACGAAAACGAGGTCGAACGTCGTCTTGAGCTCGGTCGGATCAATCCGCACGGGCCCCGGTACCACGATACGACCGCCGTCGAAGCGCAGTTCCAGGCGATCGTGCGCCGTGCGGCCGCAAATCGTCGGCGTGCGTCCGGCCTCATGAAGCGCCGCCGCAATGGTCGTGCCGATTGCCCCCGGACCAATGAGGGCGACGGTTGGATTTTCAGATATCATCATTATCATCCTGTCCTGATTATTATTTGCCGCCCCGGCAGCCATGCGGCCCCGGCCAGCGTTCGTCACTAAATAGCTTTGCACAATATTTCGATGCGGCCCGCATCTGTACGGCCGTCAGCCGATAAAGATCGTGCCGATGGCAATCACCGCGCATGCCAGCATCTTTCTGACAGTCAGCGTCTCGCCCAGGAAAAAATAACCGATCAACGCCGCAAACAACACGCTGGTTTCGCGCAATGCCGATACCGCTCCCATGGGCGCGCCGAACATGGCGTAAATCACGATTCCATAAGCCAGCAGAGAGACCAGCCCACCGATGAGGGCCGTGATGAATCCGGGCCGGATAGTAAATAGACTGTCCGCGCCGCGCAGGCCGATGTACACCGATGGCATCAAGACGCCCCACAAGGCGCACATCCATACGGTGTATGCCATGGGGGCGCCGGACAGGCGCACGCCGATGCCGTCTGTCACGCTATAGGCGGCTATGAAACATCCGGTTCCCACGGCATACGGCAGGCTCGGAACCGCAAGCCTGCGCCCTTTGAAGGCCAGGGAAATAATACCGCCCGATACCAGGGCTATGCCGAGCAGGGCGCCCGCCTCGATCCGCTCCCCGGCGAAAACCGATGCCGCGATGGTGATTAATAGGGGGGAGGAACCCCGCGCGATCGGATAGGTTTGCCCGAGGTCTCCGGCCTGATAGCTCCTGACAAGGAACAGGTTATAGCCAACATGCAGCCCCGCTGAAACCACGGCATACATCCAGCTGGCTTTAGCTGGCGGCGCCAAGAACAGGGCTATTGCGGCGCTGGCGATCGCTACCGCCAGACACATGACCGTCATCGACCAGAGTCTGTCGGCCCCGCCGCGCAGGATCGCATTCCAGCTTGCATGCAAAAGAGCTGCAACAAGCGTTAGTAAAATAATGTAAAAGGGCATACGCCATACTAAGCAGCCGGGTGCCTTTATTAAAGCGAAGTCTCTTCATTTCAGAATGACTAAATCCTCATGCCTTATCGATAGCCCTGTTGGGCCTTGCTTGATTCCGCCAGGAGCCAGTTGCGAAAGCTGATGATGTGGGGCTGCGATTCGATCCCTTTCGGACAGACAAAATAGTAGGCGACCGGAGAAGGAAACGGCACGTCAAACAGCCTGACCAGGCTGCCATCGCTTATTTCAGTTTCGACATGTCCGCTCCGAGCCAAAGCTATTCCCTGGCCCAACAGCGCCGCCTCGATAGTCATGTTGGTGTCAGCGAATCTGACGCTTTCCTTGAGCGCGGAAATGCCCACGCCTACTTGTTGGAACCAATGCTCCCATTTCGGCACCAGATCCGCGCCGTCACGTGTAAGCAGCGGATAGCGCAATAGTTCGGCAGGTTCGTGCGGCGCGCCAAAGCGGTTCAGGATATCGGGACTGGCAACCGGAAAAATCTGTTCCCTGAACATGAATTCCGAGTACAGGGCCGGATAATTCCCACTGCCAAAACGGATCGCAACGTCCGACTCCGCGCTTGAAAAATTGATGGCCTTGTCGGTGGTTTCCAGCGTGACCAAAATTTCCGGATGCTGCCGGGACAGGCTAGGTAATCTTGGAAGCAGCCATTTCAGCGCGAAGGAGTAGGTCGTACTGACTTTAAGTCGGACCCTGCCTTTTTGCTCTCTCAAATCAGCGAGGGTTGCCTCCAGATTCATGAAGAATTCGCGCACGATCGGCGCGAGCGCTGCTCCTGCCGGTGTCAGGCTCAATGATTTGCCGCGCTGAAATAACTGCAATCCCCAGATCTCTTCGAGATTCTTCAACTGATGGCTTACTGCGCTTTGGGTGATATGCAATTCTTCTGAGGCGGAGGTGAATGTTGCGTGCCGTGTCGCAACTTCAAAGGCGCGCAATGTCGCGGTAGGAGGCAGGTTTCTCATATTATTCGTTTCCCCGGTGGGCATGTTTAACATTGCCTTTTATGAATAGAATCTCATGATAGAGCATTCCAACCATTAACCGAAAGAGACCTATTTTTTGACGCCTGGACCCGATTACCATGACGCTTAGCGCAAATGCGCTGCAAGTGTCTTGCAATGACGCATGTTTTATCGTGCTATCGGCAAGGAGGACGCGCCAAATGAAAGACGGATCGTATGACGGGGTTATGGCCGAGCCGGCCTTCTCGCTATCAAGATATCAAACGCGGGCAGGGTAAGAGTCCGGAAAGGGCGCCCGGCTGAAAACGTGCTGGCGCCTCGCTTCCGGCGGATTATACGGCAACGTTTGATGCGTATTCGAGGGGAATGGCGGCCGCGCCGGTCAGCGCGGAGCAGTTGCTGAAAAGCCGCGGGCGCCTGCTGGCAAGAGCTGCGGGATGGTTGGCTGCGCCTTCGCTGGCGTTTCTTCGATCCGAGTAGCGTTTCGCGGCGCCCGCTTCAGGTGTTTCAAGCCTTAACGGCAGCAGCGGGAGGCGTGCGGAACGTAATCCCCAATCGGTTGAAGGCGTTCATCAAACCGATGGCATACGTCAGGTCGGCAAGTTCCTTGTCGCTGAACTCGGCGGCGGCGGCCGCGTAGTCGGCATCAGGAACTCCGGTTTCAGCCACCCGGGTTACGGTTTCCGCCCAGGCAAGCGCGGCGCGTTCGCGGGTGCTGAATACGTCTCTTGCCTCATGCCACACCGGCACCAATACGAGCTTATCCACGGACAGGCCCTGCCTGAGCAGATCGCGGGAATGCATGTCGATGCAGTATGCGCAGCCGTTTATTTGCGAAACCCGCAGGTACACGAGATTGACCAATTCCTGCGGCAGGCTACCTTTCTGTACAGACGTATATACCCCGCCGAAGGCCTGGTAGATTTCCGGGGATACTTTGGCGTAGTCGATGCGGTTGCTCATGACGAATCCTTATATACGTTAATTCAGTGGGTTCATCATGCAGCATCTTGGCCTGCCGCAGAAGGGCCATGATTGGCGTTGATCACTAGGCCATGCTGGCTGCCGGCGCTTGGCCTCATATCAATTCCAGGATGCGTTTTCCGAGATTTTCGGCGGTAATGCGCGAGTCGATATTCGTGAAGCCCAGGAGCAGGGCCGAGGCGCCATCGCCCCCCGTGGTCCACTGGGACAGCGCTTCGCCGTACAGGCCTGCTTCCCGCATACGCGCTGCCAATGGGCGGTCCGATCGCTGATCTTGCAAGCGCAGGATCAGGTGCATTCCCCCGGGCAGCTCATCGAATCGCACATATTTTCCCAGCACATTTTGCAGGCCTGCCGTCGCGGCCTCCCGACGTTCGGCATAGAGCTTGCGCATCCGTTGAATATGACGCGCGAAATGCCCTTCGGTTATGAAGGCGGTCACTATCGTTTGCGTCAGCTGCGGGCTGCCTCCCGTAAAGATCTGGGCGATCTGCTCGAACCGCTCGACCTGCATTTGCGGTACGACGAGATAGGCCAGCCGGATGCCCGGGAAAAGCACTTTGCTGAACGTACCCGAATAGAGCACCCGCCCATCGCGATCCAGGCTTTTCAATGCCGGCAGAGGGCGGCTGATATACCGGTATTCGCTGTCGTAATCGTCTTCGATTATCCATGCCTTATTTTGCGTGGCCCAGTCCAGCAGCGCCAAGCGTCGGGGCAAGGACAAAGACACGCCCAGCGGACTCTGGTGTCCGGGCGTGACTATCGCCGCCCGCGCCCGCGGCGCCGCCTTGATTCCCTCGGCAATACTTATGCCGTCCCGGTCCACCGGCACCGAAACGGCGGCGATATGCATGTGTCCGAGCAGCTCTCGCGTGGGCGGGTAGCCCGGATCTTCCAGCCAAACGCGATCCCCTGCCTTCAATAACGCCTGGCTAATCAACTCAATGGTATGCCGATAGCCGGACGTCACAAAAACTTGTGCCGGCGAGCAGTTGATTCCCCGCGATACCTGCAAGTATGCGGCGATCGCGGCGCGTAATGCCGGTAATCCATATACGGCGGGATGAGCCATATCGGATGGCTGCATGGCGCGTATACACCGCGCGCCCAGGCGTGCCCAGATCTTGCGGGGAAACATATCCAGGGCCGGCAAACCCATTTGGAACGGCAAAATCGAATCGGCACGGAAACCAGCCTGGGGAAGATTGTTGCCGGGCTGAGGCAGCGCGCCGGCAATAGGCCGTAGCTTGAGGCCCGGCGTCACGACGGTTCCTGCTTGCCCGCGAGCCTGAATGTACCCTTCGGCGGCCAATAAAGCATAAGCCGCATCGATGGTGCCTCTTGCCAAACCCAATTCCTTGGTCAGCGCGCGGGCGGAGGGTATCCGATCGCCCGGTTTCAATAATCCGCTGGTAATGGCGAAGCGGAAGCGATCGTAGATCTGCCGGTAAAAGGGGGGGGCCGCCGTAGGGTCCAACGGCGAAATGTTGTTATTCATCATGATTTTCAACATATTCAACGATCAATCCGTCGATATGGCGAAAGCGCGTTTTGCGTCCTACCGGCGTTGTTTGGATCGGTTCAAGCTGGTTCGCTCCCTGCGCCAGCAGGGAATCAATCGTCGGCTCCAGGGCATCGACGCGCAGCGTCAGGGCCGTTGATTCAAACGGCTTGCGGGCTTCGCTTGGTCCGGCAACGATCAATACGGACAGATGCGGCGATATAACCGCGGCAAGTTCCAAACCCTTTTCCGGGTAGCTGAAATACAGGCCATCGCTGCCGTTCAGCAGGGTTCGATAGAACGCCCTGGTTTTATTGAACTCGCCAGCCTCGACGAAAACGCGGATGTAAGACCCCAGAATCATATCTTCCCCCTCTTACGGCGAATTCCCGCAATGTATATCGATACTATCCTGCTTGCAATCACGTTGCCGGCGGCTCTATCCCTCTAATTGGCGGCCGAGACGCGAAACCCGATGCGGGGGAAATGAACCACTACGGCGCCCGCACGCGGATCCTCGCGCCGGATCGCGACCTCATGCACGGTCAAGGTTACAAGTTTCCCTTTAACCGGAACGCGGCCATAATCATCAGGCGTAACCTCGACCAGGCCACCCGCGGACAATTGCAAGGCGTCGGTGGGGTCTACTCCTTGCGATACCGCCGGGGTACTTCCGCGGGCAACGGCGAGCGCATCTTCAGCGCCGATCCCGGTACAATGGCCGTGTCCGATAGAACGAATGCGATCCAGCCAGTCATGTAAAAAGACGAATGGTTTAAACAGGGAGCTTGCAAACGGAACATGCGACAGCGCCGTCCAAATCTCGACGTAGGCGTGAAAGTCAGCGAGACCCGGCTCATTGCCCAAAAAGAAGGGGCGGCCGTCCGAGAGTTGCTGCTCGACCAGATCCACATTCGCGCGCAGTTGGGTATGCAAATGGGGGATTTGCGTATCCAGCAGATCGATGTTCATAAAGTCACCGAAGTAGGCTTTCCGGTCGCGCATCAGCGCTTCGGGAAACTGGCGCTTATTGACCCCAATCGCCAGTCCTGAGCTTGCTATGTGCAGGTCCCTGTCGCTCCACGCCGACAGAGCGAGCGATATTCCTCTGCTTGCGCCTGGAAACAACGTGGGGGTAGGGAATCGATGTTCCAACTCGGCCGCGATAAGGCGCGAATCGCAATAGATATCGGCGCCGATCTGCATCACGGGCGTTTTGCGATAGCCGCCGGTCAGCGCGGTCAGCTTCGGCTTGGGCATAATCAATTCTGCGTCCACCGACTGCCAGGTCAAGCTTTTCAACCCAAAGATTAAACGTACCTTTTCCGCAAATGGCGAAGCGTCGAAATGATGCAAGATGATTTGTGACATGACTTTCTCCTGATACGTGTTAACGCAATGCCCGCAAGGCGTAAGGGGGGCGTTTTAATAAAAACCGCCTAGGCGCTCATTTAATAACAAAAATTAAAACATCACTACTGGCGTATCCCGCCCCACAAGGCCTCCCAGCCGAGTCGTTTCAATTCCTGGTTTTTCGTTGGGTCCCGATGAGAAAATTCGAGAACCATGTTCGCTATAGCGTCAACCAGCTCCCCCAGGAATTCCCTGGGCTGCCTACGCAACACGCCTTCCTCGAACCCTCTGTCAACCAGTTGCTCAAATTCCGGGAACAGCGCCCACGCCGTCCTGCGGGTTTCGTCCGCCAGCTTGCCCCAGGCATTGAGATAACGTGTGGCCTGATACTTCCTGGGAAACTTGATGCCCCAATCAATATAGTGATGCCAAAATTGCTGAATCTGATCTTTGACGTCGGCACCTGCGCCAACCTTCACCGCCGCTCTTAAGTCCGCCTTGATGTAAAGGTAAAGCTGGTTGAAAAGCTCTTCCTTATTGGCGAAATACACGAACAGCGTACCGTCGCCGATACCGGCGTTTTTTGCAATCTTCGCGGTCGGCGCGCTCAAGCCCATTTCAGCTACCGCATCAACCGCAGCATTTAGGATCGCCACTCTTTTTTCTTCGCTTAGAGGTCTTGCCATAACATGTCTTTAATTGAGCGCCCAGGCGGGCATTATACTACAACGCCGCGGAGCGAACAATAGAATGCGATGGGGTAACAGGCTGTATTGACGCGGGTACCTCTCTACCTGCACTGCTGCTGGAAATTATCACGGTACCGGTGTTGGACTGGCCGGCATGAAATTGTCCAGGATAGCGAAGTGGTCGATTGACAACCGTTTGGCATTGTCATGATAAACGCTGTTCCGCCGCCGCTTCTCCCTCAAGCCACTGCAGGAACTCGCCCAGCGGCCGTGACTTGTCCACGTCGGGGGGCACCCATATCGCGTAGCTGCTTCCTTTGACTGCTATGGGAAACGGCGCGACCAGCCGGCCCTGTTTTATATCGTGCGCCAGCGTCGGCAGTCCGCCGATGCCTACGCCCAAACCATCGACAATCGCCTGCAGGCTCACATGATAATGGTCGAACCGCTGGAAACGCCGGGGGCGCAGCTCGCCGATCCCCGCGGCTTCCAGCCAGCGCTCCCATTCCCCCACCCGCGTTTGTGAAGACACGAATACCAGCTTGGCCAGGTCTTCAAGGCCATGCAAAGGTTGCCCGATCAACAGGGCGGGGGCGGCAACCAGCGTCAGTTGCTCCTGGAACAAGGGCCGCTTGTCGAAATAACGCCACTCGGGCTTGTCCAGGGGCTCTGTGCGGATCAGCACATCGAAACCGGCCAGGCTCTTCGTCTCCGTGCTGTTCGATGTCGCCACTGCGACCTCGATCTCGGGATGGAGGGCATGGAATGCCGGCAGCCGTGGAATCAGCCAGCGCATGGCGAGCGTGGTCTGGGTATTGACCTTGACGACCCTGGTGGCCGGCGTCCTGCCAAAACGCACGGCCGCGTCGCCGATCCGGTCGAAAGAAGCGCCGATCTCCGCGGCGAAAGCGCGCGCATGTTCAGTCGCTACGCTGCGCTGCCCTTGACGCATAAACAACGGCTGGCCCAACCAATCCTCCAACAGGCTGATTTGCCGGCTGACCGCGCCATGGGTGATGCCCAGTTCCTCGGCGGCCGCGCTCAAACTACTTGAACGCGCGGCCGTCTCGAAGATCCGCAGGGCGTTGAGTGGAGGTAAATGCCGTTTCTTCATTTGTGAGTTTTAGTACCGATAAAGGTAATTATTTATCGATAGTATGAGATAAAAGCGCGGGCTAAGGTAGGCTTTGCGAATAACGGATTGGGAATGTCGTGGAAACTTATGCCTTGGTGTTTTTGATTGCCCTCGCGGCCGGGGCCCTCAGCGGGCTGGTCGGCACGGGGTCGTCCCTGTTGCTGCTCCCGGTGCTGGTCCAATCCTATGGCCCCAAGGAGGCCATGCCCATCATGGCGGTGGCCGCTATCATAGGGAACCTGTCGCGAATGGGGGCCTGGTGGCGGCTGATAGATTGGCGCGCCGCATCGGCGTATGCGCTGTTGGGGGTGCCCGCCGCCGCGCTCGGCGCGCATACGCTACTTGCCTTGCCCGCCTGGATCATAGATGCCGCGCTAGGGCTGTTCTTTTGGTGCATGGTCCCTTTAAACCGGCGTTTGCGCAAAGCCAAGTGGCGGTTTTCGCTGCCCCAGTTGGGCCTGTGTGGCGGCGGGGTCGGTTTCCTGACCGGGCTGGTGCTTTCCACCGGTCCCTTGAGCGTCCCTGTGTTCACGGCCTATGGCCTGAGCGGCGGAGCATTCCTGGGAACCGAAGCGGCCAGCGCGCTGTTTCTTTATGCCAGCAAGGTCGGCACTTTCGCCGCCCAGGATGCGCTGTCGCTGCCAACCGCGCTGCAAGGCCTGCTGGTCGGGGCCGGCATCATGGCCGGCACCGCCGGGAGCAAATCTTTGGTGCTAAAGCTGCCTGCCGGCATCTTCGGGCTATTAATCGATCTGCTCCTGCTCATTTCCGGGGCGGCTCTGTTATGCAGCGCATGGTTCGGGTGAAACAACATGCATTCGTACTGAACGCGTTGATTCCATAGATATAAAGTGATTTATCACAACGATGGCGGCTCATCGCCGGCGACATCCCATAAGGCCTGTTCAATGCCGCTCAGCGCGCAGCAAAGTTCAATGCTGCCTCTGCGCCCGCCAAAATCATCGTAGCGACTGGCTGCGGCAATGAAAAGCGGATTAATTCGCATATAAATTGCAAAGAGTTCGACATTCTGAGCAAATGTCATCTCTGTCTTGTCTTTTTATCAAGGCCTTCTGAGGAATGGCGTCGGATTTTTAGCCCACAACACTGCACCGGCAGGCGAAGGATTTATGATTTACCTCAAAACGTTCAGTATTGGTTTTATTTGTGTGCTGTTGTTGTCATTTGGCCAGAGCTGGTTCAAGGCAAGACAAAGCGGGGAGGTGTTCACCGGCCAGAACTGGTGGGCCGCCCGGCGCGATTCCACCGGCATTGCGCCTGATCCGGTGCAGCTTCGCGAGACGGCGATCGTGCAAATTTATGCCGCGCCCACTTTTGGTTGGCGGGGACTGGTGGCGGTTCATCCCTGGATCATTTTCAAGAAGGCGGGCGAAACCCGCTACAGCCGGTACGATGTCGTCAGCTGGGGCAGCGATAATGTTGTTCGTCGCGACTTCGCGGCGGCCGATGCATACTGGTATGGCTCGCGGCCGAAATTATTGGTGGATCATCGCGGCGCCGGCGCCGAAGCCATGATCCCGCAAATTGAAGCCGCCATCGGCAGCTATCCCTATCCGCACACCTACCATGCCTGGCCCGGTCCAAACAGCAATACTTTTGTGGCCCATATCGGCAGGGAGGTGCCGGAACTACGGCTGGATCTGCCGGCTAATGCGATCGGCAAGGATTACCGGACATTACGCCATCCCATAGGCTTACCGCCTTCGGGCCGCGGATTACAGGTATCGCTGCTGGGCGTATTGGGTGTGACGCTGGGCGCGCAGGAAGGCGTCGAGGTCAATGTGCTGGGATTCAATATGGGAGTGGATGTGATGTCCCCGGCGCTGCGCTTACCTTTTATCGGCCGCCTTGGCCATGACAAAGTGGTAACGGATAAATCCTGAATCCCGGACTTATCCGCGCCTCTTGGGCTGGCTGCCGGCGACGGTGACATTTCGCCCGCTTGCGGTCCGGCCATTGCCGTTTATTCCTGGCCGGGGACCCAGTCCGGGCTGTAGCCGCCTAGCGCCGGGTGATACATTTCGTCCCCGTCATGCTGGGTAAACTCGACATTCAGCCGATCTTTGCGCAATCCCAGTATATCGATACAGTGCGCGCACAGCGCCTTGGCCACATCCATGCGCAAATCGGCCGTTCGGCCTTTACGGATATCCAGCATCAGTACCGATACCGGCTCCGGCGCGTTACCCGCCGCCGTAATTCTCCAGATGCCGCCTTCGCCCAATTCCCGGATGGCGACGCTAATGCGCCGAATATCGACGGACATCATGCTGGCATAGGTGGCGGATATACTGGCGGCCAGGCGCTGCTTGTCCGCCACTGGGTAATGGCCGTTCACATCAAGTTGCAAATAAGGCATGGGATCTCTCCTTGGAGGTTGAAAGCGTTGCGGTCAGCGCGGGTCAAACCGCATATTGACCGATGCCGTTACCGAAAGACCAATTTTCTTTTTTCACCTCGACCAGGCTGATAAACACGTCCTGCGGGCGAACGCCGAGTTGCTGTTGCAAGCCTGCGGCGATCGTTTTGTAGAGTAACTTTTTTTGCTCGGTGGCGCGCCCTTCATTGAGCGTAATCTGAATAATGACCAGACCGTCGGTTCGTTCGATGCCGAGATAGGCGGGGTCATAAACGAAATGGTCGTCGCCATGCTCATTGAGGATCTGGAAGTTGTCGTGGTCCGGCGCATTGACCGCGCTCTTAAGCGATTCGTAGACGACGTTTCCCACCCGTTTGATGTAGGCGGGATCGGGGTTCTTCTTGATGTCGATACGGACGATAGGCATGATATTTTCCTGGTTGTATTGAATAAATAAGGGGTTATGCGGCCCCGCGCGTCCGCGCGGGGCGGTGTAATAACACCAATGTCAGTACCGCCGCGGCGGCGGCGATCGCGGCGGCGGCGGCCATCAGTTCGGTAAAGGCCGCAATAAAACCCGCTTGCGCGGCGCCACGCCACGCGGTCAGCGCTGCGGCGGGAACCTGCGGCCCCAGCCATGTCGAAAGTCCGCCCGCGGCGGCATGATGGGCGATATCCCGTACCCCGATCGCGGCCAGCGGCGGTAAATCCGCCGACAGGGTCGTGAGATATGATTCGATGCCGGCCACGAGGATCGCACCCAGCCCGGTCAGTCCGGCCAGCAAACCGACGAAGCGGAAGGTGGATGCGAGCCCGGATGCCATGCCGGTTCGTTCGGTTGGCACGAGCTGCATCGATATGCGCGCCGTTTCGCCGTTTAGCACGCCGGCGCCGATGCCTAGCACGATCATGCCGAGCGCCACCAGCACATAGCTATGGCCGGTCGCGGCCCAGGCGATCAGCGCATCGCCCAGGCCCACTACCATCAGTCCGCAGGCCAATGTGCCCCGATCGGCCAGCCGCGCGGACATTGCCGCGCCCAGGTAGGGCCCCACCAGCAATGGGATACCAAAAGGCAACAGCGCCAGTCCGGCGATCGCCGGGCTGGGAAAAAACGCGGCCTGCAGGTAGAGCGGGAGATAGGTCGCCATTACATAGGCGGAGGCGGCATAGGCCAGCATGGCGATGTTGGCGCCGACGAATGCCGGATCGCGAAATAGGTGAAGATCCACCATGGGACGGGGATGGCGGACTTCGGCCCAAATAAAGCCAAGCAGAAACCACAGGGCGGCGGACAGGACGAGGATAACGCGCGCGTTGCCGAATCCCAGCTCGCCTCCCTGGATCATGCCATCGGCCAGCGCGCCTATGGCCAGTGCGAGCAGCATCGCCCCGGGCAAGTCGATGCGCGCATGCTGAGGATCGCGGGACTCGCGTACGGAGCGCCACGCCAGCATGATGAGCAGCGCGCAGATTGGCGCATTAATCAAAAATGCCCAGGGCCAGCCGAATGCCGAGGTGATCAGGCCGCCCACGATCGGACCGCTGGCGGCGGCCGCGCCAATCACCACTCCCCAGACGGCGAACGCCCTGGCGCGCTCTTTGCCCTGGAACTCGAACCCCAGAACGGCCAGCGCCGCACTCAACTGCAGCGCCGCGCCCACGCCTTGCAGCGCACGGCCTAAGTTCAACAGCAGGATCGAGCCGGCCAATCCGCACAGCATCGACGCGCCGCCGAAGATCGTTAAACCGATCATAAGCATTCGTCTGCGGCCAAACCGGTCCGCTAGCGCGCCGGCGGGCATCAGGCAAGAGACGAACGCCAGGATATAGGCGCTCATGACCCATTCCACGCCGGCAAAGGCGCTATGCAAGTGGGCGGCAATGGCGGGCAGCGAGATCGCGACGATATTGGTATCAAGCATAATCATAAACGACACGCCGGAGGCGCATGCGAGCACTTCGCGCCTGCGCCGGCGTTCCCCGTCGCCTAGCCGGGGGGGCAGTGTCGCGACCGGAGTTTCTTCACAGGACATCGATTTTCCTCTCGGTGATGGGCCCGGCCTTGGCTCCAGGTCGGACTTCACGAAAAATAAATGATAATTGACATTTATTAAAGCACATATTTAACTCGCGGCAAAGCGTCCGGGCATTGTGAAAAAAAATATGGGCGGCTTAGGATCGGCGCGGCCTGCACGCGTATGGCAAGATAAATGCGCGCGGCACAATGGCGCCATGTCCAGGAAATAATGGGCATGGCGCAAATGGCGCAAGGGGATCGGCCAGGTTATAATAGATGATATTGGTAATTTATATGATCGTATGGGAGGGGATTATGCCACGGGTATCGAGAGCTGAAACCGAACGCAATCGCATCGCCATTGAGGATGCTTCATCGCGGCTGTTCCGGGAAAAAGGCCTGCGGGTCAGCGTAGCCGATTTGATGGGCGCGGCCGGTTTGACTCATGGCGGGTTCTATGGACACTTCGCGTCGAAGGATGAACTGGCCGCTATTGCTTGCGCCAATGCATTCCAGGAATCGGTCGGACGCTGGCATAAGCGGATGGCCGGGACACAAGATCGCGCCTTGGCGCGCGCCGGTCTGATCAAAGGGTATCTTGCGCCGCAAAATCTTGCGTCGGTGGGGTCGGGGTGCCCGATCGCCGCGCTGGCAGTCGACGTCGCTCGTGAAGCCGAAGACAAGCCCGTGCGGTTGGCGTTTTTGCAGGGACTCGAACAGCTGATCGCGCTACTGGCCGACGAACAACCTGATGCCGATGGCGCCGCCGCCCGGGAAGCCGCGCTGGGTGAAATCTCCACCATGGTCGGCGCGCTGGTGCTCGCCCGGGCCACGAAAGGGCATGTCCTTTCAGGCGAAATCATGGCGAGCGCCAGGCGTCGCCTGCTGGCGGACGATTGATCGCCGGTCCGCTATTTTTGAGCGGCCAGTTTGTCCTGCGTCTTGGTGTCGAAATCGGCGGCATCATGGCGCTCGTGAAGCTGGCTCGCCGGGTCGCCAAACGTACGGTTGACCATGCGCCCGCGCACTACCGCCGGGCGTTTGCCGATCGCATCGGCCCAGCGTTGCACGTGCTTATAGTCCTGCACGGACAGAAACTCGGCCGCCTCGTAGATCGCGCCCTGCACCAAACCGCCGTACCACGGCCAGATGGCCATATCGGCGATGGTGTATTCACTGCCCGCCACGTATTCGTTATCCGCCAGCCTTTTGTCGAGCACGTCGAGCTGGCGCTTGGTTTCCAGCGCGAACCGATCGATGGCATATTCGATCTTGGTCGCGGCGTAGGCAAAGAAGTGGCCGAAACCGCCGCCGACATAAGGCGCGCTCCCCATCTGCCAGAACAGCCAGGACAGGCATTCGGTGCGCGCGCTGATGTCAGTGGGCAAAAAAGCCCCGAATTTTTCGGCAAGGTATAGCAGAATCGAGCCGGACTCGAAGACCCGGATTGGCTGCGGACCGCTGCGATCCACCAGCGCGGGAATTTTGGAGTTCGGGTTTACCGCTACGAAGCCGCTGCCGAACTGGTCGCCGTCGCCAATCTTGATCAACCAGGCGTCGTACTCCGCGCCGCCGCGCCCCAACGCCAACAATTCCTCAAGCATCACCGTGACTTTTACGCCGTTCGGTGTCGCCAGCGAATAGAGCTGCAAAGGATGGCGGCCGACCGGCAGTTCCTTATCGTGGGTGGGTCCCGAGATTGGACGGTTGATGTTCGCAAAGCGGCCGCCGCTGTTCTTGTTCCAGGTCCAAACCTTCGGTGGCGCGTAATCAGACGAATCGCTCATACTCAAAGTTCCTTACGTCTAAGGGAGATGCATCGTGATGCGAGATTAGCAAATCGGCGCTAACAACACCAGTTGACCCGGGGCGGTTGACGCCGGCCGCCTGTGGTTATTTTGCCGGCCGGTTCACCCAATGCATCAGATAATATTTCCCGTGTTCGCCCATGCCCGAAGAAATGATTTTCCAGCCATGGTGCAGATAAAATTGCTGCGCGTCGTGGTTCTCGGTCAGGCACTTCAGCGCCATGGTGCCGCGGCATAAGGGATAACATGCCGCAAGCAGCGCGGAGGCGACGCCTTGCCGTTGCTTGCCGGGGGAGACAAATAAATTATGCAGAAAACTGTCCGGTAGCCACAGCGAAGCAAATCCGGCGATATGGCCTTCCGTCTCGGCGACCAGGACTTTTTCGTCAAGGATGGCGCCGTCGAAATCCTCCAGCCGCCACTGCCGGCTATCCAGCCAGCGCCACCCCTCTTTACGCGCCGCCAGGTAAAGGGTGCGTAAAAAGGGGCGATCCGCCTCTTGGTAATCCCTGATAATAATCGCCTCTTTTTGCATCTGACACCTTGCTTACTCTATTTATAGGACTGGATTTATATGGCTGGCAATGCCAATTGCTTGATTGATAATTATATACTCACTAATTCATAATGGATTTGTTAATTTATCATTTGTGATAATCGGTCTGGTTGACGGACCCTTTAACCGCATCGGCAACAATGGCTCTACGCAACCTGCGCCGTCGCGGGGCCGGCTAAATTGCCGTCGCCTGCGGGTCGGGCTATCGGCCAATGCTATGGCATAAGGCGATTGATAGACCTGTTAGTGGTTGCATCAACAGCGTGCCTCTTATATTATCCGAAATTCACCAGGAAATTAAAATCAGCGCCGCTCTTTATTACCAGGCATGGATAATAAATGATGAGTGTTAGTTAATATGGCAGGCATATGTTATGGAAAAATTCTTAGAAGATAATCAAGACTTTTTTATCCAAACGATGAAAAGAGAAATTAAGCTTTACCTTATCCAAATATTCAGGAACACTAACTCGTTTTGTTTTGCTTACTTTATGATGAATAAGACAGACAATTTCCCTGTTTCAATTATATCCGACTATCCAACCGGCTGGCTGAATCAATATCGGAGTTACGGTTATCAAAAAATCGATCCGGTGATGCTTATAGCCTGCCGCAAATTTTCGCCATTTTTATGGCCGGATAATCCGGCCATAATTCGGCAGCACAGCTTTTTCAGGTTATCGAAATATTACCGCCTCGACAGCGGCTATACCTTTACTCTCCATGATGGAGATAACAACCTGGCAACGCTGAGCATCAGTAATCTCTATGGTAATGCCGATTTCTATCACATCATCGAACAACACCGGGAAAAGTGCCAGATGCTGTTGATAACCACTCATGAAAAAGTGATGAATTTCCTGAATGCCCGTCTCCCTGCATCCTCGATGCACGGTGATGCCCCACACATTCCGATGCTGTCGCCGCGTGAAAAAGAGGTATTATTCTGGGCCAGCGTCGGCAAGACTTATGGCGAAGTGGCGACTATTTTGGCCATCCGCGAAGGGACGGTGAAATTTCATATTAGGAACATCATCGAAAAGCTTGATGTTACGAATGCTAAGCATGCCATCAGCCGCGCCATGGAACTCAAATTGTTTGGTTAACCTTTCGTTTATAATAATAGATTATCGTTTTAAATTACCGCCATTATGGTGATGAATGACTATCGGTTTGTCCGCGGAATTAAAAAATGGCTCCTGTTATATCCGTGATTACTTGATTATGGTTTAAGGTGGGTTTGCTTAAGACAATGAAATTGCTGTTATCATTGTGAATGGGTTAATTGACATTTTTTACCAGAAAATATGTTTAGATGTATTATATGTTGCTTATTATTATCCGTCTCATTATCTGCCTTTTCCGCCAAAGGTATACCGGGAAAAGTTATAGAAAATATAATAAACGATAAACCGATTATCTGCGTGGGCGAACCCGCCTGGCGCATAGCCATGCCGGCAGCGGCGACCCGGGACGGTTGGATGGCCGGGCGGCTGGCGGCGCTGGCGCAGGCCGGTTTTGCCAGGCAGGGCCGGATGCGGGACCAGCCAGCCTGGTTCTTGGTCGCCACGGGCGCCAGCGCGGGCGATAGCTGCGTTGGGCGCATGCTCATTATGCCGCACGAGCCATAAACACGTTCCGGGCATTGATCTTTTCCATGACTGACCTGATAATCGGCCTACATGACTCGGGGTGTCCGACGTATTGCGCCGGACTGAGATTTGACCCGTATTACCTGATCTGGATTATGCCAGCGTAGGGAAGTCACGGTCTCTCGTCCTACCGGGTCCGTGCTCCGAGCGCCGGCTGGGAGCGATATGACCGTTCAACCTGCTGAATTCCCCGGCCTGGCCGCGGCGACATCCCTTAACCTGCTGCGCCAGCATGCGCCGCTGGTTCATTGCCTGACCAATGATGTGGTCCAGGCATTCACCGCCAATACCCTTCTGGCCCTGGGCGCCGCGCCGGCCATGGTGATTGAGCCGCAGGAAGCGGCACAGTTCAGCGCCATGGCCAATGCCGTGCTTATCAATATCGGCACACTGACCCATCAGCGCGCCGAGGCCATGCTGGCCGCTATTCACGGGGCCAATCAGGCGGGCGCCCCCTGGGTGCTTGATCCGGTGGCGGTGGGGGCGTTGACTTACCGTACCGGTTTCGCCCGGGACATTTTGTCTTTGCATCCCGCCGCCATCCGCGCCAATGCGTCGGAAACCCTGGCGCTGGCCGGGGAGCAAGCCCTGGGACGGGGCGTGGATAGCGCCGATGATTCGCTCCGTGCTCTGCCGGCCGCCTGCCGTCTGGCCCATGATTACGGCACGCTGGTGGCCGTTACCGGCCGGGTGGACTTTATTACCGACGGCGAGCAAATATGGTCCGTGAGCGACGGCGACCCGCTGATGACGCGGGTGACCGGTACGGGCTGCGCGTTATCGGCGGTGGTGGCGGCCTTTTGCGCCCTGCCTGGGGATCGGCTGCAACACGTGGCCGCCGCGTGCCGGGTCATGGCCCGGGCCGGGCGTTTAACCGCGGCCCGGTCGGCGGGGCCGGGGAGCTTCGCGGCGGGTTTGCTCGACCGGCTTTACGTGCTGCAAGGGGAGGATTTGCTATGAGGCGCGGCAATAATCTGCTGACTATTGCCGGCACCGATCCCAGCGGCGGGGCGGGCATTCAGGCGGACTTGAAAACCTTTTCGGCGCTCGGGGCGTACGGCACTACGGTAATCACCGCCCTGGTGGCGCAAAATACCCGCGGCGTGCAGGCGATTTACCCCATTACTCCGGAATTCGTGGGCCAACAGCTGGACTCGGTGCTCAGCGATGTGCGTATCGACAGCGCCAAGATCGGCATGCTGGGGCAGGCGGATATCGTGCGGGTAGTGGCGGAAAAACTGCGGCAATATCCCATCCCGTATGTGGTGCTTGATACGGTGATGGTGGCGAAAAGCGGCGATTTCCTGCTGCTGCCCGACGCGGTGGGAGCGGTGCGCGATTTGCTGCTGCCCCTGGCGTCCATTATTACCCCCAACTTGCCCGAGGCGGCGGCGTTGCTGGGGTGCCGGCCCGCCGCCAGCGAGCGGGAGATGCGCGAGCAGGGGCGGGCGCTGCTGGAGTATGGCTGCCAGGCGGTGGTGATGAAGGGCGGCCATTTGGGCAGCCAGTCCAGCCCGGACTGGCTGATTAGCGCCACGGATGAACAGCGTTTCGACGCCGTGCGGGTCGATACCCGGCATACCCACGGCACGGGATGTACCCTCTCCGCCGCGCTGGCGGCGCTGCGGCCGCTGCATGACGATTGGCCGCAAACGCTGCGCGCGGCTAAAGACTGGCTACAGCAAGCGCTGATTCATGCCGACGACCTACAGGTTGGCCAGGGTATCGGGCCGGTCCATCATTTCCACGAGTGGTGGTGACATGCCGGTCAATACGCCCTGGCCAAAGCTGAGCAGCGAAAGGGCGTTATGCAAATGCTGCGCGTCGAAGGCATTAAGCAAATAGCTGGTTTCGCCGCGGTGCGGGCGGATACGCAGCGAGGCCTGCGGGGCGCCGCCCTGTTTTTCAGGCACTGCCGTATAGATATATCCAGGCTGCATCTGGTTATCCTCATCGCGCCATAATAATTGCAGCGCCGGGATGGGGTTAAGGCAACGGCCGATAAACACGTTGCCGGACCAGAACCCTTCGAACTCGCCATCTTTTTGCAGGCGTTTGTTGCTAAACTGCGGGGAGTTGACCCACTCGGCCAACGCGGCGGGAGTCAGCGCCTGCTGTATTTGGTGCCAGAGCGGGCTGTCGTTTTCCAATTGCCAGCAGGCCATGCCGATATAGTTATTTAAATCCCGCCAGTCCTGCTCCAACTGACGTTGAACCGGTTTATCGGTCATGTTGCGGTATTGAATCAGCGGGCTTACCAGTTCGCCCAGCGTGTTATAGGTTATCAGCGTCATGGTGCGCGGTTTGCGGCGAAAAGACAGCCAGAGGATAAATTTTGGAATGCGGAAATTGATCGACTGGACGCTCAGGCGATACTGATTCTCTTTGGTCAGTACGAAGCCGTTGGAGGTGCCGCGTTTTTCATGGTAGTTATGAATCACCACCACGCTATGACTGTCCATCCAGCCGGTGATGTAGTGTTCCTTATCGCTGTGGGTGACCTTCATGTCCTCCACCATGCCGCAGAGATTTTGTTCTTCCAGCGTTGCCAGGGGATGTGTTTCTCCGGCGCTGTAATAAAGCGTTTGCGGTGCGGGTAGGGCGGGTGAAAATGCTTGCATTATGACTTCCTGAACCAGCTACATGACATATAGATTACCCTAAGTTGTTATACAAATTCTTGTTTGACCCCTCACTCATTGTCATTAATGTGCGGAAGATCAAATCCCCTGCGGTACAAAGGCATTCCCTGCGGCCGCCGTCAGGCAGATATGAAAAATATCGGCGTATTAATGGCGGGAGCCGGTATTCGGAACTAGGATTTTACTGCTTAATAGGGCAATTTCCCGCGCCGGGATAATGCCCTGTTATTTCTGGTCGACAGTTTTATGCCGCACCCTGGTATCGATTAAAGGAGGCTCGCATGACCGATATAACATCCTTGCTGGGTAAAGACGCAGCTGCCCTGCTGGAACACCGCTGTACCACCATTCCCGCCGGACACCTCTGCCTGCCGGGCAGTGATTATGTTGATCGTGTAATGATCGACAATGCCCGCTCGCCGGTAGTGCTGCGCAATATGCAAACGCTGTTCAATACCGGCCGCCTGGGCGGCACCGGTTATCTGTCCATCCTGCCGGTGGATCAGGGGGTAGAGCATTCGGCCGGGGCGTCGTTTGCCGCTAATCCGCAGTATTTTGATCCGAAGAATATCGTCGAACTGGCGCTGGAAGCCGGCTGTAATTGCGTCGCCTCCACCTATGGCGCTCTGGCGGCGGTAGCCCGGCGTTATGCGCACCGTATTCCGTTTCTGGTGAAAATCAACCATAACGAAACCCTGAGCTACCCGACCCAGTACGACCAAACGCTGTACGCCAGCGTTGACCAGGCCTTTGACCTGGGGGCGGTGGCTATCGGAGCCACCATTTATTTTGGTTCGGAGCAGTCCCGCCGCCAAATCGAAGAAGTCTCCGCGGCTTTTGCCCGTGCCCATGAGTTAGGCCTGGTGACGGTGCTGTGGGCCTATTTGCGTAATCCGGCGTTTAAGAAAGACGGGGTGGACTATCACTCCAGCGCCGATTTGACCGGCCAGGCCAATCATCTTGCCGCCACCATTGGCGCCGATATCGTCAAGCAGAAAATGGCCGAAAATAATGGCGGATACCAGGCGATTAATTTTGGTTATACCGATGAGCGGGTTTATAGCACCTTGACTTCCGACAACCCCATCGATCTGGTGCGTTATCAGTTGGCCAACTGCTATATGGGACGAGCCGGATTGATTAATTCAGGCGGCGCGTCGGTTGGCGCCACGGATCTGGCCGAATCCATACGCACGGCGGTGATCAATAAGCGGGCCGGCGGCATGGGTATGATCATGGGACGCAAGGCGTTTAAACGTTCGATGAAAGACGGCGTCGCGCTGATTAACGCTGTGCAGGATGTCTATCTGGATAAAAGCATCACTATCGCCTGACGGCGCTTCCCCCGGTGGCCGCGGCCACCGTCTTAGCCCAGCAGCGGACAAATGGGCGGCAACCGGCAGGCCAGCGCCGCGGGTAATACCTTAATCAGGAATTTTTTGCCTTTCAGCGGCTCGCCGTCCAGGTTAAATGTGACTTCATGGGGCGAGACGATTTCCAGCCAGGGCAGGGATGCGGATACCACATGGGGATTTTGCTCATCGCTGGTCAGGCTATTAAGCAATATCGGCAATAATGCCTCGGACGCAAAAATACGCAGTTGCAGCAGGCCGTCGTTAATCAACGCGTCCGGACACAGCGCCTGGCCGCCCCCGGCCTGGCGGCCATTGCCGATCCCTATCACCAGCGCGTCGCCCGCCCAATTAAAATCAGGTCCATGAATTTCGCAACTGTCGGCTTTCAGGGTATCCATGCGCAATAAGCCGTGAATAAAATAGGACGCGCCGCCCAGGGCGGATTTCAGCTTGGCCGGCGTTTCGGACGTAATGCGGGTGCCAAAACCGCCGGTGGCCATATTGATAAAATAACGGTCGTTATTCACCTGGGCGATATCAATATCGGCGGCTTTACCCACAATGGCCAGCAGCAGCGCTTTATCCAGTTCTTCGGGGATGGCGCAGCTCAGGGCAAAATCGTTGGCGGTGCCCAGCGGCAGGATGCCCAGGCAGGGACGGCGGTGAGCCGGCAACAGCGCCAGCGCGCCGGCAATTTCGTTAATGGTGCCGTCGCCCCCGCCGGCGATCACGGTATCCACCTCCAGCCTGACGGCTTCCTGGACATAACGCAGCGCATCGCCATGCTCCCATGTTACGCGCACATGGATGGGATAACCGGATTCGCGGTATTGATCTACCGCTAGCCTGAGCTGTTCATTACCGGCGCTTTTACCGTTTACGATAAGCAAGGACGCGGGTCTGGCTGACATGGCTGATTCCATTAATGCTTTCCCTTGGGATGATAAAACGATGTGATCCATGCCCGCGAGTTACCATAGTGCCTCGCCCCCGCGGTCATATAGCATAGATACTATATCCCAAAATGGGAAAGTCGTGGGGTAGACGGGGTTTATCATTTGCCGGGAGAAGCGGCCGTGATGGGAGGCAAAACCGCGCCCAATAAAAAGCCAGCTCAAGGGAGGATGAGCTGGCGAAAGAGGTGGTTCCTGGTGAAGCTGGGTCATTGTTTTGTGTTTTGATTCAGCAAGCGCATCATACGCCGTGCCGCTTAAACGTTGTGTGACCCGATTCTAATTTCCAGCTTATATTTCCAAATGTTATTGGCCCGGCTGCCGTTTGGCAAAGCGGTTAACCCGCGCTGACTCCCGCGACCATCTTACCGTGCGGATTGCGGGTCGTAGCGTCGGATAAGTTGCGCATCAGCAGCGCGAACCTCAGGTCAATCGCCTCTGGAATCGGCAGATAGACCGTGTGGCCATTGCCCGGCGCAACGTCCGCGTCCGCGCCTTTTTTCGTGACTATCCGCTCCAGGATAAAACTGATATTGCCTTCCGGGGTCATCAGCTCGACGCTGTCCCCCAGGGAGAACTTATTTTTCACCTCCACTTCCGCCAACCCGTCGCGTCGTTCGCCGGTAAATTCACCGACAAACTGCTGGGTATCGGAAACGGAATAACCGACTTCGTAGTTCTGCTGATCTTCGTGGACATGGCGGCGCAGGAAGCCTTCGGTATAACCGCGGTGCGCCAATCCTTCCAGCGTGGTAAGCAGCGCCGTATTAAAGGGTTTGCCCGCCACCGCGTCGTCAATGGCCTGGCGATAGACCTGGGCGGTGCGCGCGCAATAATAAAAGGATTTGGTGCGTCCTTCGATTTTCAGCGAATGGACGCCCATCTGGGTCAGGCGGCCGACGTGAGCGATGGCCCGCAGGTCTTTGGAATTCATAATATAGGTGCCGTGTTCATCTTCAAACGCGGTCATATATTCGCCGGGACGCTGGGCTTCTTCCAGCATAAAGACCTGATTGGTGGGCGCGCCGATGCCAAGGGTAGGCTCAACGGTGGTCACGGCGATGGGTTCATGCCGGTGCACGATATTACCTATCTCGTCTTCTTTGCCTGCTTGCACTTTATATTCCCAGCGGCAGGCGTTGGTGCAGGCGCCCTGGTTCGGGTCGCGCTTGTTCAGGTAGCCGGAGAGCAGGCAGCGGCCGGAGTAAGCCATGCACAGCGCGCCGTGGACAAAAACTTCCAGCTCGATGTCCGGAACCTGCTGGCGGATTTCGGTAATTTCTTCCAGGGACAGCTCGCGGGAGAGGATGACGCGGGTCAGCCCGGCCTGCTGCCAGAATTTCACCGTGGCCCAGTTGACCGCGTTGGCTTGCACCGACAGGTGGATGGGCATGGACGGAAAGGCCTGGCGCACCAGCATGATCAGCCCGGGATCGGACATGATCAGCGCATCGGGACCCATCTCAATCACCGGCTGGAGGTCACGCAGAAAGGTTTTTAATTTGGCATTGTGCGGGGCGATATTCACCACCACATAGAATTTTTTCCCGAATTGATGGGCTTCGTTAATCCCCAAGGCCAGGTTTTCATGGTTGAATTCATTATTGCGCACCCGCAGGCTGTAGCGCGGTTGGCCGGCGTATACCGCATCGGCGCCGTAGGCGAACGCGTAACGCATGTTTTTTAACGAACCGGCGGGGGAAAGCAGTTCCGGAGTAAGCATGATAAATCTCGTCTGATGTCAGGTCAGTCTGCCGGGGTGGTGGCAGCGAAGGACGGGATTTTAGACCTTGAAGCGGAAAAAATCAGCAAAAACCGACAAAAAACAGGGTTTAGTTATTTCGCCGGCACGGCCTTGGCGCGACCGGCGAAATGGCAGACATCAGACCGTTAAATCCATGATCTCTTGCGTTGCGGCGCATTCCATCGCGGCTTTAATCCCTCGTTTAGCGGCGGTTTCGGACTGATACGGGCCGCTTTGCCCAAGGACTTGGTAGTTTTTGCCCCGCAAAATAAAGTAGGGCTGATTGTTACCGCTGTGCTTCAACTCGTAATTATTTTCATCAGGGGCGTTATAACGGGCGAAATTGATGGCATTCTCCGCTGACGCTTTGCTGCAAAACGTGGCGCTGGCTAGAATGATTTCACCATTCACTCCCTTGAGTTTAAAGATAAAATGTCCGTTTCTCACTTTTTCCAGCTCATAATGCACGGTTGCCATGGGATGGCTCCTCCTTTCAGATCGCGCCTACGCGCTCCAGAAAGTATAGGAGACCTATGGATTTTGTCACCGTGGCTAAAACGGTTAAGCTAAATCGCCGGGTTCCGCTTCCCAGCGGTAGCCCATGCCGTAAACGGCGCGGATAAATACCACGTCGTCCGCCAGGTTCTCCAGCTTGCGGCGCAGGTTTTTAATATGGCTGTCGATAGTGCGATCGGTGACGACGCGATAGTCATCATAGAGTTGATTGAGCAGGGCTTCGCGCGAGAAGACCTGGCCGGGAGCGCAGGCCAAAATTTTCAGCAGCCGGAACTCGGCCGGGGTCAAATCCAGGGGCAGATCGCGATAACTGGCCTTGAACCGGTTTTCATCGATTTTCAACGGGCTATGCACCGGCATCGACACCGCTGGGCGGTAGCAGCGGCGCATAATGGCCTTGACCCTGGCGACCACTTCCCGCGGACTGTAAGGTTTGCAGATATAATCGTCCGCGCCGATTTCAAGCCCGAGCAGGCGGTCGATCTCCTCGGTTTTGGCGGTCATCATGATGATGGGCACATCGGAAAAACGGCGGATATCCCGGCAAACCGACAGGCCGTCGCGCCCTGGCAGCATTAAATCCAGCAATACCAGCGCGGCCGGGGTTTTAAGCAGGTAGTCGGCCACTTCGTCGCCGCGGGTCAGCCAATGGGTGCGGTAATCCGCCGCCTGGAGGTAATCCACCAATAGCTGTCCAAGTTTGGGTTCATCCTCGACGATCAGGATAGTTAACGGCGCTGCATCATATTCGCTCATATCATTCTGGGTGCCTGGGAATCCAGCGGTAATTGTACCGTTATTTGCAGTCCGCCTAAAGGCGAATGCGCGGCGCAGATGTGTCCGCCATGGGCTTCCACGATATTTTGGCAAATCGGCAGGCCCAGCCCCGAGCCGCCGCTGGCCCGATTCCGCGATCCCTCGGTGCGGTAAAACCGTTCAAAAATCTGCGTGAGCTGCGGGTCGTCCACTCCCGGCGCGCTGTCCTGCCAGCGCAGCATCAGGCTATCGGCCTGGATTTCGCCATCAATAATAACCCGCCCCGGGGCATCGGTATAACGCAGGTTGTTTTCCAGCAAGTTCAAAAACAGCTGGGTTAGGCGATCCGGGTCGCCGAATACCCACGCCTTGCCGGGCAGGGATTGGGTAATCTCCAGCCCCTTAAGCCTAAAGCGCGCGCCAAACGACGCCACCGCGATGTCCAGCAGATGAATGGCGTCCACCCGGTCTTTGCGATATGCCAGGGCGCCTGAATCGGACAGCGAAAGCTGATGTAAATCATCCACCAGCTTGGTCAGTATGGCGACTTCCGCCTGGAGCGATGACAAGGAGCCTGCGGTGGGTTGCCGCACCCCGTCCTGCAACGCTTCCAGTTCGCCGCGTAATATGGTCAGCGGCGTACGCAACTCGTGGGAGATATCGGCCATGAACTCCCGGCGCATGGCGTCGTTTTTTTCCAGTGACATGGCGAGCTGGTTAAAATCTTTCGCCAGCCGGCCCAGTTCGTCCTGGGTGCCGGTCACCACCCGGGTGGAAAAATTGCCGGTGGCCAATTGATGGGTGCCGTTGACCAGGCGTTTAACCGGCGCCAGCAGGCCGCGGGCGGTAAGCCAGGTCACCGCCGCCGCCAGCAGCCCCGCCAGCGCGACGATCAGCCAGCTGGTGCGGCGCTGCTGCGCGTCGAAGCTGATATCCGCGTCACGCGTCAGGCGTTCCACCGGGGTCGAGACCACCCAGCCGACCACGTCGCCGTTAACCTTGATGGCCCGGCGCGGACCTTCATTGGGCAGCGGTCCGCTCGGGCCCACCAGCCGTTGCCGCATGGCGTCCACCACCCAGATTTGGGTGCGAAAGCCGTGGGGCGGCAGATTCTTGCGCCCTTCATCCGGGTTTTGTTCAAATGAGCGCAGCAGCTGATAGACAAACCGATCGTTGTTGCGCAGGAAATGCCAGTCCCCGTGGAGCTGGTATTGTTCGGCCAGCGCGTTGCTTAGCAGCTCGATGCGCTGATTATTGCTGCGCTTGATATAATCGATGAACCCGCGTTCGAAACTGATCCGCACGCCCCAATGCATGGTTATCACCACCAGCATGCAGGTGGCGAAAATGGCGAGAAAAAGTTTAGCGGTAATGCCGAATTTCATCATGGCTTAGTGCCCGTCCGGGTCGCGTTGCGTCAATAACCCATTTTGCGTGGTATCCGGCGGCACCCGCATAAACACCAGCGCAGGCAGGGCGATCACCACCGCCATACATAAATAGGTCGGGATAAATACGCCGTGCAAGGTTCCGGACGCCAGCGGGCCCGTGGCGGCGGCAAACAGGCCGAGCAGGATGCCCACGGTGGTCACCCCCAGGCTCATCGATAACTGCATGACCATCGACAGCAGGCTGTTGCCGCCGCTGGCCAGATCGTCGGGCAAGTCCTTGAGGGTCAGGGTATTCATGGAGGTAAAGCGCATGGCGTTGACCACGCCCTGGAAAAA
Organism: Sodalis sp. RH21; assembly: GCF_047324175.1. Lineage (NCBI taxonomy): Bacteria > Pseudomonadati > Pseudomonadota > Gammaproteobacteria > Enterobacterales > Bruguierivoracaceae > Sodalis > Sodalis sp. RH21. Next base: position 1,217,414 of record NZ_CP178732.1, read on the forward strand.
CAGCACCACCGGGATGGCGTATGTCCAGCCCGCCAGCGCCACCAGGGGAAACACCAGGCTTATCAGCGCCAGCCCCAGCGTCGCCCAGGTCAGGACATTGCGGTAACCGGCGCGATTGACCAACTGTACGATGATGCGTTTGGTGCCCATGCTGCCGATCACCATCGGGATCATCATCAACCCGGCGTGGAACGGCGTGTAGCCCAGGCCCAATTGTAGAAACAGCGGCGTCATAAACGGCAGCATGCCGCTGCCGATCCGCCCCAGCAGGCTGCCCACTAAACCGATGGAGAAGGTGGGCGTATCAAACAGCCGCAGGTTGAACAGCGCGCTGTCGCTGCCCCGCGCGTGCAGCCAATAGCCCAACAGCGCCAGCAGTCCGGCCAGGATCAATAACGCCACATAAACCGGCGCCAGGTTCAGGCCTTTATGCCCGTCCAGCGCCAGCGTCAGGGTGGCCATGCCCACCGCCAGCAGGAAAAATCCGCTAATATCAAACCGCCGGGTCTGCATGGTGTAGTTCGGCATCAGCAGCCAGGTAATCAGGGCCCCGACCGCGCCCACCGGCAAATTAATCAGGAAAATCCAGTGCCAGCTGGCGTACTCCACCAAAAAACCGCCCAGCGCCGGGCCGACCAGGGGGCCTATCTGGCCGGGCATGGTCACAAACGCCATCGCCGCCATATATTGCGAGCGGGGAACGATTTTCATCACCGTCAGGCGGCCCACCGGCACCATCATCGCGCCGCCGATGCCCTGGACCACCCGCGATAATACCAGTTCATGCAGCGTTTCGGCCCGCGCGCACAGCAGCGATCCGAGGGTAAACAAGACAATGGCGGTGAAAAACACTTTCTTGACCCCGAAGCGATCCGCCAGCCAGCCGCTGGCCGGCAGCATCACCGCCACGGTCAGTACATAAGAAACGATCACCGAATGCATGTGCAGCGGGCTGGTGCCCAGGCTTTGGGCCATGGAGGGCAGGGCGGTATTGACGATGGTGGTGTCCAGCGTCTGCATGAAAAAGCCAAAGGCCACCGTCCACAGTTGCCAATGCACAGAGGCGGACGGCGGGGGCGAGGTGGATGCGGAATCATGATGAAAAGGGTGCCAGCGCATGGTGCTTACTCTTGTGAACGGGCGAAAGCCGGTCCGTGGCCCGCACGGGGTTTAATTCGCAATTTATCGAAAAACAGATAAATCACCGGCGTAGTGTAGAGCGTCATCAATTGGCTGACCACCAGGCCGCCGACGATGGTGATGCCCAAAGGCTGGCGCATTTCGGCGCCGTCGCCGCTGCTTAATACCAGCGGCAGCGCGCCGAACAGCGCGGCCAGGGTGGTCATGATAATCGGCCGGAAACGCAGCTGGCACGCCTGGAAAATGGCGTCAAAGGCGCTGATGCCGCTTTGCCGCTGGGCGGTAAGGGCAAAATCCACCATCATGATCGCATTCTTTTTTACAATACCGATCAGCAGCAAAATGCCGATCATGGCAATCAGGCTGAACGGGGCGCTGAACAACTCCAGCGCCAGCAGCGCGCCGATGCCCGCCGAGGGCAGGGTGGATAAAATGGTCAGCGGGTGGATATAGCTCTCATATAAAATGCCCAGCACGATATAGACCGTCGCGATGGCCGCCACCATTAACAGCAACTGGGATTGCTGGGTTTGCTGGAACACCTTGGCTGTGCCGGCAAAACTGCCGCGCACATCGGAGGGGACGCCCAGGCTGGTCATGGCCCGTTCAATAGCCTGCGAGGCGGTGGACAGGGCCACGCCCTCCGGCAGGTTGAAGGAAATGGTCGACGACGCGGACAGCCCTTCGTGATTGACCGACAGCGGGGCGTTGGCCGGTTGCCAACTGGCGAACGACGATAGGGGGATCGGTTGACCGCTGCTGTTAATCAAGAACATCTGGTCCAGTGCGCTCGGGTCCTGGGTGTAGGCCGGCGCCACTTCCATCACCACTTTGTATTGATTGAGCGGTTGGTAAATCGTGGAGATCTGCCGTTGGCCGAAAGCGTTATTCAACAGGTTATTGACGTCGGATACCGACAGGCCCAGCCGGGCCAGCACATCGCGGTTATACAGCAGGCCCAGTTCCGAGCCTTTATCCTGCTGATCGGAGTTGACATCGGCCAGTTCGGGCAGCGCCGCCAGCGCCAGGCGGATTTTGGGTTCCCAGGTGCGCAGGGCGGTTAAATCGTCCGCCAGCAGGCTATATTGATAACTGGCATTGGACTGCCGCCCGCCGACCCGGATATCCTGCACCGCCATTAAAAACAGATCGGCGCCGGGTTCCTGCGCCAGCTTGGCGCGCAGGCGGACGATAATATCCTGCGCGCTGGCCTTGCGTTCGGACAGCGGTTTCAGGGAGATATACATCGACCCGGAATTGGTGCGCGATCCGCCGGTATAACCGGTGACATTATCCACCGCCGGGTCCTCGCCCACGATCCGCATAAAATCCTGCAGCTTGCCGCGCATCGCCTGGAAAGAAATGCTCTGGTCGGCCTGGATAAAGCCCAGCAACCGGCCGGTGTCCTGTTCCGGCATCAGCGTCTTGGGGATGGCGATATATAACCACACGTTCAGGGCCAGCGTAGCCAGAAACAGCACCAGCACCCAGCGGGCATGGTGCAATACCCAAAGCAGCGAGCGGGCATAACCCTGCTGTACCCTGGTCATAAAAGCGTTAAAACGATCGGGACGGCGGGGCGGGCGCGCCGACGTCCCCTGCAATAGCCGGGCGCAAAGCATGGGCGTGAGCGTCAGAGAAATCACCAGCGAGATCATGATGGCCACCGACAGCGTCACGGCGAACTCCCGGAACAGCCGGCCGGGCAGGCCGCTCATCAACAGCAGCGGAATAAATACCGCCACCAGGGACAGGCTCATGGACAACACGGTAAAGCCCACTTCCCTCACTCCCAGCAGGGCCGCCGCCAGGGGCTGCATGCCGGTTTCCACATGGCGGGCGATATTTTCCACCACCACGATGGCGTCATCCACCACGAAACCGGTGGCAATGGTCAGCGCCATCAGGGAAATATTATTCAGGCTGAAACCGCACAGGTACATGGCGGCGAAGGTGCCGATTAATGATACCGGCACCGCCAGCGCGGGGATCAGGGTGGCGCGCCAGGAGCGTAAAAACAGCAGCACCACCAGGATCACCAGCGCCACCGCAATCACCAGCGATTGCTCCACTTCGTCCAGCGAGGCGCGAATGGTCGGCGAACGATCCTGGGCGACGGTCATCTCGATCCCGGCGGGGATGCTGGCGCGCAGGGACGGGATGGCCGCGCGGACGCTTTGCACCGTGGAGATGATATTGGCGTCCGGCGAGCGGAAAATCACGATCAGGATCGCCGGCTTGGTGCCGGACATGCCGGCGTTGCGCACATCCTGCACCGAATCGCGCACCGTGGCGACATCCCCCAGGCGCACCGCGCCGCCGTTTTGGTAATGCACGATCAGCGGCTGGTATTCCGCGGCGCTGTGCAGCGCGTCATTGGTGCGAATTTGCCAGCGCGACAGCGGGTCTTCCAGCGCCCCCTGGGGGCGGCGCACATTGGCCTGGCCGATGGCCTCGCGCACTTCGTCCAGCGAGACGCCCTGATTGAACAGCGCCTGGGGATTGAGTTCCACCCGCACGGCGGGCAGCGACCCGCCGCCCACCGTAACGTTGCCGACGCCGTCCATTTGTGAAATCGTCTGCGCCAGCTGGGTGGAGGCGATATCGTAGAGCTGGCCCTGGCTATAGGTATCCGAGGTCATGGTCAGGATCATGATGGGCGCATCGGAGGGATTGACCTTGCGGTACTGCGGCCGGTTGGGCATGCCGCTGGGCAGCAGGCTTTGCGCGGCGTTCAGCGCGGCCTGCACGTCGCGCGCCGCGCCGTTGATATCGCGGTCAAAGTCAAATTGCAGAATAATCCGCGTGCTGCCCAGGCTGCTGCTGGACGTCATCTCGTTGACCCCGGCGACATGGCCCAGCGCCCGCTCCAGCGGGGTAGCCACCGACGATGCCATGGTTTCGGGGGACGCGCCGGGCAGGGACGCGGTCACCATCAGCACAGGAAAATCCACCTGCGGCAGCGGCGCCACCGGCAGCAGGCGAAAACCAATGACCCCGCATAGCGCAATCGCCAGGGTCAGCAGCAGCGTGGCCACCGGGCGGTAGATAAACAGGGCGAAGAATTTCATGTCGGCTCCGGCTTATCGGCGAGCGGACGGCGGTAGCGGGAGAGCCGGTCGAAGAGCAGATAAATCACCGGGGTGGTAAACAGCGTCAGCACTTGGCTGACCACCAGGCCACCGACCATGCAGATCCCCAGCGGCCGGCGCAGCTCGGCCCCCACCCCGGTACTGAACATCAGCGGCAGCGCGCCGAACAGCGCGGCCAGCGTGGTCATCAGGATGGGCCGAAAGCGCAGCAGGCACGCCTGGAAAATGGCCTCATAAGGCGTCATGCCCTTTTCCCGCTCGGCGGCCAGCGCGAAGTCGATCATCATGATGGCATTCTTTTTAACGATGCCTATCAGCAGGATAATGCCGATGATGGCGATCACGTCCAGTTCGTGGCCGGAGATCATCAGCGCCAGCAGGGCGCCGACCCCGGCGGTGGGCAGCGTGGAAAGGATGGTGACCGGATGGATAAAGCTTTCATACAACACCCCCAGCACGATATAGACCGCCACGATGGCCGCGACTATCAGCCAGACGGTACTGTCCAGCGCCGATTGAAAGGCCAGCGTGCTGCCCTGGAAACGGGTGGTGATAGAACCGGGCAGCTCCAGCGCCTGTTCGGCCTGAGTGATCGCGAAGACCGCTTCGCCCAGGGAGTAGCCGGGGGCCAGATTAAACGAGACGGTGGCGGCCGGGAACTGTTCCTGGTGATTGATCGACAGCGACCCCAGCCGTTGCTCCACGCTGCTGATGGCGCTGAGCGGCACCATATTATCGTTGCTGCCCTTGATGCGGATATTCGCCAGGGCCGCGAGGCCGGGCGTCGCATCGTTGTCTTGTTCCAATACCACCCGGTATTGATTGGCCTGGGTGTAAATGGTGGAGATCAACCGCTGGCCGAACGCGTTGTACAGCGCGTTATCCACATCCGCCATGCTGATGCCCAGGCGGCTCGCGCTGTCCCGGTTCACTTTGATATAGGCTTCCAGCCCGCGGTCCTGCAAATCACCGCTTACGTCCTGCAACTGCGGCAGGCTTTGCAAACGGGAGAGCAGCGGCGGCACCCATTTGCTCAGATCCTCCAGCGACAGGGTCTGGAGAGTAAATTGATATTGGGTATGGCTGAGCTGGGTATCAATGGTCAAATCCTGCACCGGCTGCAAATAAAGCCGCACGCCGCTCAACCCGTCCGTTGCCCGCTGCAGGCGATCGATGACCACCCCGATGCGGTCGCTGCGCTGATCCAGGGGTTTGAGGTTGATCTGCAGCCGCCCGCTGTTTAGCGTGGCATTGGTGCCGTCCACGCCAATCAGCGACGAGACGCTCTGCACCGCCGGGTCGCGCATGATCACCGACAGCACTGCCTGCTGGCGCTGGGCCATGTTGCTGAACGATACGCTTTGCGAGGCTTGCAGAGTCCCTTGGATCACGCTGTTATCCTGGGTGGGGAAAAACCCCTTGGGGATGGCCACATACAGCACCACGGTCAGCACCAGCATGCTGAAGGCCACCGCCAGCGTCAGCCAGGGATGGTGCAGCACTTTTTCCAGCCAGCGGCCATAGCCGGCCACGACCCGTTCAAAAATCCGTTCGCTGGCGCGGGTAAAGCGGTTTTGCCGGCGCAGTGATTCATAGCTCAGCATGCGCGCGCACATCATCGGAGTCAGTGTCAGCGATACTACCGCTGAGATCAGGATGGCGATGGCCAGCGTCACCGCGAATTCGCGAAACAGCCGGCCGACGATATCCCCCATGAACAACAGCGGGATCAGCACCGCGATCAGCGAGACGGTAAGTGAAATAATGGTAAAACCAATCTCGCCGGCACCTTTGAGCGCCGCCGCCAGCGGCTTCTCCCCCTGCTCGATATAGCGGGAGATATTTTCGATCACCACGATGGCGTCATCCACCACAAAGCCGGTGGCGATGGTCAGCGCCATCAGCGTCAGGTTATTGATGGAAAAGCCAAGCATATACATGGCCGCGAAGGTGCCCACCAGGGACAGCGGCACGGCGATGGCCGGGATCAGGGTAGCGGCGGCGTTGCGCAAAAACAGATACATCACCATCACCACCAGCGCAATGGATAACAGCAGTTCGAACTGCACATCGCTGACCGACGCGCGGATATTGGTGGTGCGATCGGCCAGCAGTGAAACGGAGACCGATTTAGGCAGGCTGGCGGTTAACGACGGCAGCAGGGCGCGAATGCTATCGGCGGTGGTAATGACATTGGCGCCGGGCTGGCGCTGGATATTCATCACGATCGCCGGCTGCCGGTTGGCCCAGGCCCCCAGGCGATTGTTTTCCGCGCCCTGTTCGATGGTGGCCACATCCCCCAGCCGTACCGGCGCGCCGTTTTGCCAACTGATAATCAGCCGGCGGTAATCGTCGGCTGATTTCATCTGATCGTTGGCCGACAGGGTAATGGAGCGTTCCGGCCCATCCAGGCTACCTTTGGCGGAATTCACGTTGGCCGCCGCGATGGCGGTGCGCACGGTTTCGCTGTCCAGTCCATAGGCCGCCAGGGCGGTGGCGTTCATTTTCACCCGCACCGCCGGGCGCTGGCCGCCGGAAATGGATACCAGCCCCACGCCGCTGACCTGGGAGATTTTCTGCGCGACCCGGGTTTCGACCATGTCTTCCACCTGGATCATCGACATCGACGTGGACGTGACCGCCAGGGTCATGATGGGCGGATCGGCCGGATTGACCTTGCTATATACCGGCGGATTGGGCAGGTCGGTGGGCAATAGGTTTGTGGCGTTATTAATGGCAGCCTGTACTTCCTGCTCGGCCACATCCAGCGCCAGCGTGAGCTGAAATTGCAGCGTGATGACCGAGGCGCCGCCGGAGCTTTGCGACGACATCTGTTTTAACCCCGACATTTGGCCAAACTGCCGCTCCAGCGGCGCGGTGATGGCCGAGGTTACGACGTCCGGGCTGGCGCCCGGGTAAAGCGTCACCACCTGGATGGTGGGATAATCCACCTCCGGCAATGCGGAAACCGGCAGCGTCCGATAGCCGATGATGCCAGCCAGCAGAATGGCGATCATCAGCAGCGTGGTGGCGACCGGGCGCAGGATAAACAGGCGGGAAGGGCCGCCGCTATGGCTGGGTGGCAACACCTCCATCAGGATTTTTCCCCGTGGCGCGGGGGAGTGGCGCTGACGGCGGGCTGGGTGGCGGCCGGGGCGATCACCTCCACCTTGACGCCTTCGGTCAGGCGATCGAGACCGTCGGTCACGACCCGTTGCCCCGCCTGCAGGCCGGCGGTCACCACCACCAGCTGGTTATCCTCCATGCCGGTGGTAATGCGACGCTGGCTCACCTGATTTTCATCGTTCAGCACCCAGACGAAGTGGCCGTTATTGCTCATCTGCACGGCGGCCGACGGGATGACCACCGCATTTTGCAGGGTAGCGACTTTCATGCGGATATTCACAAACTGATTGGGGAACAGGCTGTCGTCGGCATTATCAAAGCGCCCCTTGAGCTTCACCGTCCCGGTGGCGGCGTCAATCTGATTATCCAGGCTGAGCAGTTTGCCTTCGGTCAGTTTTTGTTTGTTGGTGCGATCCCAAACCTCGATGAGCGGCATCGCGCCGTTTTTTTGCGCGGCGATCACGCTGGGAATATCGCTTTCCGGCAGGGTGAACAGCACGTCGATCGGCCGGGTTTGGGTCAACACCACCAGGCCCGTGGCGTCGCCGCTGCTGATATAGTTGCCCGCATCCACCAGGCGCAGGCCGACCTTGCCATCCATCGGCGCGGTGATCCGGCTATAGGTCAATTGCAGTTCGGCGCTGGCGACGGCGCTGCGATCGACGGCCAGGGTACCTTCTGCTTCCCGCACCAAAGACTGCTGGGTATCCAGCTGCTGGCGCGAAACCAGGTTGGTTTTTACCAACTGCTGGTAGCGCGCCATATCCTGCCGGGCGTTGGCCAGCGTAGCCTGGTCTTTTGCCAATTGCCCCTGGGCCTGCTGCAGCGCCACGGCGAACGGGCGCGGGTCGATTTCCGCCAGCAGATCTCCCGCCTTGACCCACTGGCCTTCGGCGAAGTGCAGCGCCATCAGCTGGCCGTCGACGCGGCTGCGCACGGTAACCGTCCCGGCAGGGGTGACGGTGCCCAGACCGGTGAGATAACGGGGTACGGATTTGGCCTGGGCGGTGGCGGCCTGCACCGGCGACAGCGTTTCCGGGCGGCGACCGCCGCGCGCGCCGGCGCGCCGGGAGGCATTGGACCCTTCGGCGCGGTGCTGGGCCGTCGCCGAGGAATCCGCGGCGTTCTGTCCGTGAAAATGTCGCCAGAGGAAAAATGCGCCGATAACGATCACCAGCAAAGCCGGTATCACCAGCCACAAGCGTCCAATGCGTTTACCCTTCATGTATCGCTATACCTGTAATAACGCAAACAGGGCACAAGCATCGCACGTCCCTGCGTAAAGGAAAATGATATAACCAGTTTAGACAAAAAAGCGCGGACAAAGATGGAGGAACTGTGGAGGTGGTGTCAGGGTTTGTAGCCGGTCCTGCGAAATGCCCCCGCAACTTTCGCCGCGGGGCGTTAGCGGGTATCAGTTCTGGGCGCTGACGTCGATATCGCCGAAATATTTATGCGCCAGGGTGGTCACCGTGCCCTGGGCCTTCACTTTAGCGATGGCGTCATTCAACTGTTTTTTCAGGGCATCGTCGCCCTTGCGGATGCCGAAGGCGATGCCGCTGCCGAGGATGGCGTCGTCGCTGACCGCCGGGCCGACAAAAGCGAACCCTTTGCCCTGCTCCTGGGCCAGGAAACCCGACTGCCCGGCCGGGGCCAATACCAGCGTGCTATCCAGGCGGCCCGACGTCAGATCCATATAGATCTGGTTTTGATCCTGGTAGGCCACCACGTTGACGCCCTGTTTGGCCCAATGGGCATTGGCGTAGGATTCCTGGATGGACCCTTGCAATACGCCCACGTTTTTCCCTTTCAGCGCCTCTGGCGTCGGCAACAGGCCGCTATCGGCGCGGGCGATAAGCTTGGTCGGCACCCGATAAATCACGTTAGTGAAATCGATGGCCTGGCGGCGTTTTTCCGTCACATTCATCGCCGAATTGATGGCATCGAATTTACGGCCCTGTAGCGCGGGAATCAGACCGTCGAACGAGGTATCGATCCATTCGCACTTAACGCTTGCGGCCTGGCATACGGCGTTGCCCAGATCGATATCGAAGCCCTGTAGCTCACCGGTCGGCGATTTGGATTCAAACGGCGGATAAAGCGCCTCCAGGCCGAAGCGGATTTTGCCCTGCTCGGCCATGGCCGACATCGGGGCCATGGCGCAGGCGAGCGCCAGGAGTGTTACCAGAGGTATCGCTATTTTTTTCATTATCCGTCCCGTCAAAAGTAGATCGTTAAATTATAAAGTAAGCCAGGAGGCACCGCATGTGCCGCGCCGGGCGATTATCGTTCAGGATGCTTTCCATTCACACAGGCGGCGCGCCCCTTCCAGCAGCGTTGCCTCGTCCTTGGCGAAACACAGCCGGATCGTGCCGGTATTGGTGCCGTCGCTGTAAAAAGCCGACAGGGGAATGGATGAGACTTTGGCGTCGCGAATCAATTTTATGACCATATCGCCGTCGCTGTCCGCGGAAAAATGGCTAAACTGCGCCAGCAGGAAAAAACTGCCGGCGCTGGGCAACAATTTAAAAGGGGAATCGCGCAGGGCGCTGGTCAATATGTCGCGTTTGCGCTGGTAAAACGCCGACAGGCCGAGATAGCTCTCCGGCGAGGCCAGCGCCTCGGCAAAGGCATACTGCATCGGCGTGTCAGCCGAGAACACCATAAATTGATGCACCTTGCGGATTTCATGCATCAGTTCAGCGGGAGCCAGGCAATAGCCCACCCGCCAGCCGGTGACGCTATAGGTCTTGCCGAACGACGACACCACCACGCTGCGCTCGGCCAGGGCCGGATAGCGCGCCATGCTGCGATGGGGTTCGCCGTCAAACACCACGTGTTCGTAAACTTCATCCGAGAGGATCAGAATGTCGGTGTCGGCGGTCAGCGCGGTCAGCCGCTGGATATCCGCTTCGCTAAAAATAGTGCCGGTGGGGTTATGCGGGCTATTGATGATGATCATGCGCGTGCGCGGGGTTACCGCCGCCGCTACCGCCTCCCAATCGATGCTGTAATTGTCCAGCGACAGTTTCACCGGCACCGGCACGGCGCCCTGTAGGCGGGTAATGGGGGCATAGCTGTCAAAGGCGGGTTCGAAATAAATCACTTCATCGCCGGGATGAACCAGCGCGCTGATGGCGCTGTAAAGCCCCTGGCTGGCGCTGGCGATGATCGTTACTTCGGTTACGGGGTCATAACGGCAGCCATACAGGGTAGCCACTTTCTCCGCCAGCGCTTCGCGCAGCGCGGGCAGCCCCGGCATGGCCGCGTATTGGTTATGTCCGGCGCGCATGGCTTTAGCGGTATTTTCCACCAGTTGCGGATCGCAGTCAAAGCTGGGGGCGCCCGATGAAAGATTCAGCGCCTGATGTTCGGCGCTAAGCAGGCCGATGGTGGTAAAAATGGTGGTACCGACATCGGGTAGCTTAGAGCGGGGCGGAATAGCGCTCTGCATGGGGTAATACCTCCTGGTGCGTGGATAAGAACATAGGGTCCGCGGCCGCCCGCGGGCAAGGTGCGGGCACTGGGCCGGCCGGCATGGCTTAATGATTAAGCCGCATAACCCTTGTGACGACAACTGATTCTTTGTCATACTAGCCATGCATCCAGATCATGGCACGGTTGACCATGCCCGGCGGGCGCACCAAGGAGTGAATGTATGATCGCCATACTGATAATAGCAGGGCCGGCGGCGGCATGATGAATCCGCTGCCCTCCCTAGACGTACTGAAAACCTTTGTCGTGGTGGCCGAACGGTTGAATTTTACCCATGCCGCGCAGCGGCTGCATCTGACCCAGGGCGCGGTTAGCCGGCAAATCGCCGGCCTGGAGCAGCACCTGGGGTATGCGCTGTTCATCCGCCAGGCGCGCGGCCTGTGCCTGACCGAGGCGGGCGCCGCGCTGCTGGCCCCCATACGGCAGGGCCTGGGGCAAATCGACGCGGCGCTGGCCGGGGTGAATAACCGTCCCGATACCCTGCGGGTCAAGTGTCCGACCTGCGCGATGCGTTGGCTGTTGCCGCGCATTATGCAACTGCAAAATCAGCATCCGGAAATCGACATCGCGCTGACCACGGCTATTTCGCACGGCGTTGACTTCGCCAGCGAGCATTTCGACGCGGCGGTGGTGTTCGGCCGGCCGGAGAATAAAAAAAACCGCGTTTCTCATCTATTCGATGAAGTTCTTTCGCCGGTCTGTATCCCCGATTTATGGACGGGGGAGACGGATGTGGCCGCCGCCCTGACCGATAAAACGCTGCTGCATCCCACCCGCGATCGCCGGGATTGGCTATTATGGTTAACAGCGGCCGGCTGCGATGGTTTACCGGCGGTCAAGGCCCAGCACTTCGATACGCTGGATCTGGCCATGACCGCCGCCCTGCAAGGATATGGGATCGCCATGGGCGATCTCTGCCTGGTGGAATACGATCTGCAGGCCCGCCGCCTGATTGCCCCTTTCCCTTTATGCATTGAAAGCGGCGCGGCGTATTATCTGGTGTATCCGGAACAAAAAACGCTTTCGGCGGCGTTGCAATTATTTATCGGCTGGATGGAACACGAAGCGCTGCTCAGCCGGCAGCGATTGGCGCTCAATCTGTCCGGGGCACGGTTGGTCACGGCATAAACGCGGCAAGGCCGTAATATTATTGCAACCCCGCACATATCGCTCTCATCCAGATAACGATTATCCTGATAAGCAAGGAGATAACGATGGAAACACGTACTTTGGGCCGCAGCGGCCTTCGTATTCCCCCGCTGGTATTTGGCGGCAATGTCTTTGGCTGGACCATCGATCAAACGGCCTCCTTTCGCATTTTGGATGCCCTGGTGGAACAGCAGCTTAACTTCATCGATACCGCCGATGTATATTCCAGATGGGTTGAAGGCAACCAGGGGGGCGAATCGGAAACCATTATCGGCAATTGGCTGAAAAAAAGCGGCAAGCGCGATGCGGTGATTATCGCCACCAAGGTCGGCAAACCCATGGGCGACGATAAGAAAGGCCTGTCGGCGGGCTATATCAAACGTGCGGTGGAGGATTCCCTGCGCCGCCTGCAAACCGACTATATCGATTTATATCAATCCCATGACGATGACCAATCCGTAGCGCTGGAAGAAACGCTTGGCGCTTTTGATGCGTTGATTAAAGAGGGAAAAGTACGGGCTATCGGCGCGTCGAATTATACCGGCCCGCGGCTGGCCGAAGCCCTGCGCATCAGCGAGCAGAACGGGCTGGCGCGCTACGAAGCGCTGCAACCTTTATATAATTTGTACGATCGCCAGGAATATGAGCAACATTTGGCGCCGGTGGTCGCCGGCCACGGCATCGGCGTCATTAATTTCTATGCGCTAGCCAGCGGCTTTCTGACCGGCAAGTATCGCGCCAAGGAAGACGCCGCCAAAAGCCAGCGCGGCAAAACGGTTGTGGACCGCTATCTCAATGAGCGCGGTATCCGCATTTTGCAGGTCCTGGATGCCGTTAGCGAGCAGCACCGGGTGACGCCCACCCAAGTGGCGTTGGCCTGGCTTATGCAGCGGCCCGGTATTACCGCACCGATTGTGAGCGCGACCTCCCTTGAACAGCTCGATGAGTTGTCAAAAGCCATTACGCTGAAACTCAGCGATGAGGATTACCGTCAGTTGGATGAGGCCAGCGCCTGGAAATAAGCATTTACCCCGCGGTGCCATTAAACAGCAAATAAATGGCACCGCCGCGGTGGAACATATTAAAAAGATTTCACCAGTTCGCCGACGCGTTGTTCCTGGCCGCCTTTAATTAATGAATCAAACGATTTCTCAGCCTTCCGGACCTGCAGAAAAAATTCTTCCGGTGATAAGTTTGCCGCCTTGCCGCTCATATAAGCCAAGGCCAGTTCTTTTGCCTGAAAACGTGAGAAATTATACATTTTATGCCCCTAAGCGTTAATGAAATATCAAGGCGGGACGTCTTCTCCGTTGCCCGCGCTGTTAATAGTACGGCAACCGAAGGGTATTGATAGCGGGTTTGATAGATAGATTCGATAGCTGAAAGTTAACGCTTTGCTACTATCCGCTGGGTAGAGGCCGGGTGAACGGCAAGGCGATGCGCTGGGCGGATGGGCCTTCTGACTAACTCTCCGCCGCAGTTGGGGCAACTATTGTGCAAAAACCGCTGTGCGCATGCGGCACAATAGGTGCATTCATAGGAGCAAATACGCGCATCCGGGCTATGGGGCGGCAAGTCGGCATCACAGCGTTCGCAGTTCGGGCGCAGTTCAAGCATGGCTCATTCCGTTACGGTGAAAACATTAACCACGTTTTACCAGACTTAAGCTGCCCGATACAAGGCGAAAACGGACACGATCGAGGACGCTGGCGGACAGGCTGCGTCCCACTCATTGCCATTGGTTGAACAAATAGCTTAGTTCATTAATGGAGTAGATGATATCCAAATACGCTTGCATAAATAGCTCATCGGAGTCCTCGGCCTTAATAGCATATTCATTCAACACTGATTGCATGTTAGCCTTGGCACCGGAGGGTAAACTATACAAAGAGATAAAGTCATCTACGTTAATATTACTAATAATCACCAGCGCTAAATCAATATAAATAGATGGCAGCATATTAGCGGTACGCTTGTTGCGTCCTAGACCGATAGCTTTTCTAATGTCGCATATGATGGTCATCAGGTTGTGCAACTGGGCATGGCGTTTGGCCAGTTGGTCGGTCTTGGCCTTATTTTTGTAGATAACGTAGTCTTCTACCGCACCATCGGTTTTGGATTGCAGCGGCAGGTAGGTCTTGAACCATTCCGGCCGGCGCTGACGAATGGAGTGGCTGATTTTGGCGGGAAAGGCATTGACCGCCAGGTTAAGTTCATTGGCTAAGATCTGTGCCGTAGAGTATTTGTTGCCATAACCGCTGAAGCAAGAAAACAGCTCAATGCTTTGCAATTGATTAAAGTTAAACTGCTCGGGGCGTGATAATAATAAACCACGAATGGCATGTGATAGTTCAGTCGCATCCATATAATTAACATTAAAGGGCGAACCATGGGCCTGGATACGTATCCGCGTGTCTAAACCGGCTATTTTATGTATACTCCAGTCCTTACCTAATAGCACTTCCTCTCTAGTTTTTTTTATGAAACTTTCTGAAATTATCTGGTTTGCCTCGCCATATTCAACGATTTTTTTTTGTGGGAGCGATTTTATCAAGGTAGGCGTAAGCTCTGGTAGCAAAGCCGCATTCCCCGCCACTATCCTATAGGTGCGATCGTGGTGTCGCAGTTTGAGTTTTTTATCGACCAACGTTCCCATCTCTTCCGCTACTATGATGCAGGGCAAATCGGAAAGAGACTCATCGAAAAAGCTGGCGCCGGCGACACCGAAACGGCCATTTCCCACGCTAATCATTAACCGCTTGAGTAACCCCGCATCGTCGATAACCGCCAGCCATTTGCCCTCATTAACCCTTAATAATTCGTCGAAATACATAATTTCATGGCGATGCTCTAAATAATCAGCTTCATGGATTGCCTGGGTTGTGGCTTTTTTTATGTTAGCGGATAAACTTCTTTCACTGTTTTTGGATAGTAATTTTTCCTCTTTTAATACCAATAATGGAAATTGCTCATGACCCATGGATGGCCTCATGATATATATCGCTTTGCGAGCCGCTAACCGAATGGTATTGCGTTCAATAGCGTTAAGCGCATCGGCTTCATTATAAAAGGCATTATAGTGATTGGTTACTGCGGGTTTGTACCAGTCCGGCTCTCTCAATAAATAAGCATTTTGGATAAACTTACCTGGATAGCGCGTGGTTTGCGATTTAAAGTCCAAGGTGCCATCATAAGAAGTATAATCTTTGAATTTAACCAGGCTGTATTTAGCAGGCAATGTATTACGATACAGATTGTTCCATTCATTTTCTAAAAAAATGCTCTCGCCTTTTATTCTCATCTCTTCGATTGGGTGAACAAAAAACAGATCAATGATGAGTGTAGTATGGTGTAGCTTCACAACTAAAGCCAGGCTGCTAATGGGATGATGGTCAAACTGGTTCAACCAATAATTAATTGACCTAAAGCTAATTGAATCAATACTGATTTTTCCTACCCCACTAACGTGGGGTGATGAATACGTTTCACCAAAATTGTCCATAATATGGTGATGCAATCCAACAGGCCTGTGCCCGGTTAATAAATTGGTTATTTGCTGGAGTATATCTTTTTCTTTTGCACCGCTGGCATAAGCATCTTGTAAATCCTTAAGCGCTTCGCTTAAGAAAAACCGCAGGGACCGTTTATGCTGCAGCTGGTCGGCAGTCAGCGTTTTGGTATTCATCCCGGAAATATCTCTGGATTCGAACTGAAGCCTTCCGCTACGTGAGTCAAAGATTGATGGGCGTATTTTAAGAAAATT
Source organism: Sodalis sp. RH21 (assembly GCF_047324175.1). Classification (NCBI taxonomy): domain Bacteria; kingdom Pseudomonadati; phylum Pseudomonadota; class Gammaproteobacteria; order Enterobacterales; family Bruguierivoracaceae; genus Sodalis; species Sodalis sp. RH21. The sequence goes on from NZ_CP178732.1 coordinate 1,233,179, forward strand.
AATGGGGGAGTGATGATTACTCTCCGCCAAGGCAAAAAAAGCATTCTCTCCATTGTTCATAAATTTAACCGGCATGGCTAAATTAAATTTATTATCTGTATCAGGATTCAGGACGCGCCATATGTTCTGGGATTTATCCCATTCGACTTTAAAAAAACGCAGCCGGTCTTTAATGTATTGTAATTGATGAACGTGCCCGCTTATTGGGCTATATATTCCATTGCTATTTAATGTATATTTTCTTGTGTCAATGCTGGTGGACCATTCTTGGCGAATTTTCTCCTTCATTTCTTTGTTTTTTTTGGTTATTTTATTGACTTGAAAAATGGCAGAGCCAATCCTTGATTCAAATTTTGAAATGAGCCAATGTGCTAACGAGGGTGGTAAGGGAAGGGGGGAAATATAAGAGGCTAGATTATAACCTAAAGCAAGGCTTTCTGAATATAGAAGTGAAGGCAATGTTTTGGAAAACTCTTGTAATAAATAATTACGTAGCCCATTAATGGGGATTTTTCTTATTTTTGCTATTTTCAAAATATCAACAAAAACTTTAAATACGGAATTATTAAAAGCAATGCCCGCAGGGAAAAATGTTAATACCAAGTCAAAGATGTCGAATATATACTCTTTAATTTCGATATTATAGTTTGCATCGTTCCAATAGCGCCAGAATAAACTATAAAAAGGAATTTGGGCCGTAATGTAGTCTGTCCAGGCTCGGTCGATCAACATCTCTTTACTGGTGTCAGAAATTTCAATCAACATTTTTTCATGAAGCATATCTATGATTTCTATCAATGGTTTTACGACGTGCATTTCTTTAACCGCCGTTGAAGAAAATGGCGGCATTGGATTGGAATATTTATTCTCCTCAGGACGCATTAAGATGAGTTCCAGTGCCAACGCTATTTCAGTCTGATTGGCGCTAATGCCAGAAAACAGAGTTGACATATCATTTGAGCTCAATTCAAATTTTGGTCTACTTCGCAATAATAGTTCTGTAGAAGTATCTTCCCACTTTTTACTGAAATTTTCCAATAATGGACTATCCTTCAAAAAATTTATGTTTTTAATTATTGATATGTTAGATAATGTAGAAATAAGATAAAGTTTTTTATTATTTGTCATAACAATGGCAATATGGCCAATGTTGCTCTCCGGAGACGAAACCCAAGTGTCATGGGATAATACATTTTGCACATAATTTCGACTATAGATTTTAAAAAACATGGACTTCGATGGATTATTGATGAGTTCATAATAACTTAAAGTTGATGATTGAATAGCATTCATTGTAAGATTACGGGCCTCATGGTAGCAATCATGAATGTTGTATTCTATAAATTGATTGAAATATTCTTCAGCGTTTTCCATTTCTTTTGAACGCTTTAGTTTATATACTGAGGTATATTGTTCATTCACTCGTGCCCCCATGGTACGAAGCACTTGCCGATCTGCTTTTGCAAATTCTCTGATTATATTTAAAAATCCAGTTTTACTGATGCTCATAAAAATATTATCATTATTAGAAAAATACCAATTGAGCGCGGCGGTGAATAATAATGGAATGTCACCTCCTTCCACCTGCTGTTTAAAGAAATACAGTAAATCGTCCTGGTTTGTAATGATTTCGGTTTCGGTACTTCTTTTATATATGGCGTTTAATTTTGCTTTGGCTATGCGTTGTTCATCATTCCCTACATAAATAATGTTCTTATTGGCAGCATATTCAACAAAAATATCATAGAATTCATCGTAAATATCAATGATGATTTCTAACAAAATGTAGGCTTTCTTATCACGGAAAAGACGTTCATTGTAATCTATCCTCCATTCTGGCGGTAATAAATATCTTTTTTTTTCATATATGCTATTTTTGATATTCTCTTCTAATACATTTTTTACCTTGATAAATAATGTTGACATAGTTTGATACCATAAATCATGGCCCATTTCTTCCGGATGATCCACAGTGAAAATATCTATCAGTTTTATGATATAGTTCATTAAACTATCATCATCATCTTCAGCATTAAGATGTTTTATCAACTCATTAATCATTACAGGAGTTGTTTCATCTATTTTTAATTCAGGCTCTTCTTCTTCAAACATCAATTTATATTTTGTCAGCTCTCCTGGTACAATAAAAACATTCCCCATTATTGATAAATCATTAAGTCTGGTGTATTCAAAAATCAAATAAAAAATGCGCTTTAAGCAACTATTTTCCAACATTTCGCTATTGCCATGCAAGAGTGAGCTAAATATCTGCATATCGCTTATAAACATTATTTTTTCTATATTCTCCGTATGCGGATGATAGGTGAGACAATCCGAATAAATACCATGAGCTTCTTGCATTTGGTTGATGATTTTATATAGGTTAATGTACTTTTCTTTCTGGGTGTCGTTAACGATTTTATATTCTTCGATCAAATTTTCTTTTGCTTGAATAAATGAAATTCCTGATTTGAAATCTATTGCTTCCAGAATGAGATCCATATCCAGATCATTCATCGATTTTATAAGCTGATAGTGTATTTTTGGCATCAAGGCATCAATTTTGATATTGTTCTGGTCTGATATTTTTATTTTATCAATTGTAGCTTGACTGGCGGCTATATTTTCCTGACACAAGATTATGATTTTTTCGGTCTGCAACTTTAACATTATTAATTCGACTGTTAACGCTGTGTCTTGCAGGTACAAAGCACGGTTAAATTTAACTTTCAGTTTTTCACCAATAAAATCATCAAAAGCCAAGAGTGTATCGATGTCATTTCGGCTTAACGGTGATGAGTTATAGAATTCGATTTGTATTTGATTTAGATAGCGCAAGACGTAAGTGTTTGGTATATCAAAATTGTAGACTTTATTATCAATCATGTAAATTATTGCAGGATTGCCTTTTGGCTGGATCTCTTCTTCAGGAATGCCCTCGCTGTTCTGTCTTTTAAGGACATAATAAGGGTATTTTTTACTATTTTCATCAATGGAAAACCGGGCAATATCTTCCGGCCAGTAATGCACCCAGTTGGCAACCGGCGACGAACCAGGGCTATTATAGGAAGTTTCATTCGTCGCCGCAGCCATGGCCGCGGGCAAGGTTAGCGGATCGCGCAGCCCAGCCCAGAAGGCTGCCAGGACGCTACGCCAATCATGATAAGGATATCCTGCGGCCGAAACCGGCAGGGATGGCCCAACGTGAGGTGCGCCGCTTTCTCCGGTCCCGGTGCTGGCGACAGGGGGAGGCTCCGATAAGGACCAGAGATTGGCGACGGCGGTTATTTGGGCTGCCAGTCCCGCTAACGCGGCGAAAAACCCCAGGGGCTTACCATAGACAATCGTATCGATATGGTAAAGGCGACCATCCGAGACCAGCCGACGGCCCATTATCTCTCCGGTATAAATCTTATGGCCGCTAGGGAGCCTGATTTGACGGCAGGGCACGGAAAATAGACCCTCATCTATTTCAATTCGTATGAATTTACGTGCCCCAGTATTCAATAAACAATCGGGGTTGCGATTAATTTCGCCAACGCATGAAAATAATGTATCTATCTGGATCGGATCGTCATGGGATAAGTTATTTTTTGCCATATTACTGTGGTCGCAACGATTTTTAATCACGCAGGGAAATGCAGGCGCCGGTATCCGATTATAGACTGCTGTTATCACCTGCCTTAAACGATGGTGAGATGGGGGGGGTAGGGCCGGGGGTAATTCACTGTTAATTTTTGCATGGCATGCCGGAGCGTCAATAAATAATATTTGTAGCATATTCAACCTCATTAATTTATGAAATATTGCTTTTTATGATCTGGGTTTTACCCAGAAATATATTTTATACAATGCCGCGTTTATGATGACGCGGCGGTAGCGGTATTTATTTATAACGACACTACCTTTTTATACGCTGGTTGTCTTTATTTCAGCGGCAGTTAATGGGCAATGAGATAATGACGCTAATTGAAAAAAAGATTTATAAAATTATTGATTAATTGTTTTTAACTTCTCTGGCCAGCAGTGCGATCTTGCTACCCCGCCGGCAGCGTCTGTACCGTTGTTGTGCATTTATAGGTAGTGGTACTAAAACAGTGCGCGGCAGGCACCTAAATGGTGCGGCCGGGGCAAGGTGGCGGCATGTACAGGGCGTGCTTAGGGCATTTACAGGGGGCTGGCCTCGGGTCAAGGCTGGCGTAAATATTGCATCAAGGCTCGCAATCCCATGACTCGCAATTCCATGATAAGACGAGCGGACAGGCAAAGGGACAGGGTAAAAAATATGGTAGAACCAGCACAATCCGCCGCCGATATGGCAACTCCCGCCGGCTGGCTGGGGCAACTGGCGCTGGGCTTTGAACGGCGGTACGGGCGCACCTTGCTGGTAAAACGGCGGCACCGGGGACCCTTTACCGTACAGCGTGCGTTTTATCCCGAGGCCGACTATCCGCATCTGTATTTGCTGCATCCGCCGGGGGGCGTGGTGGGCGGCGATCGTCTTGAGCTTTCGGTGAGTATGGGGCCTGACAGCCATGGGCTGATGACCATGCCGGGCGCTACCAAATTTTATCGCAGCGCCGGCGAACGGGCCTGTTTAACGCAACATTTTACCCTGGCCGCCGGCAGTACGCTGGAGTGGCTGCCGCAGGGAAACATTTTTTTCCCGGGGGCCAACGTCGCCATCGACAGCGAGTTTACCCTGCAGGCCGGAGCGCGGCTCCTTGGTTTTGAAACCTTATGCTTTGGCAGGCCGGTAATGGATGAAGGCTTTGGTGGCGGCAAGCTTGACTCACGGTTGCGTATCTCCTTGCCCGGCGGCCCCGGCCTGTTTGAGCGCCTGCATATCGACGGCGGGCAACTGGACAAATTGGGGGGCTATCCCCTGAATGCGACGTTTTTCGCCACTCCGGCGACCGATGAGATGCTGGCCGGGGTGCGCGAGGTTTTAAGCGAGGCGAAGCTACCCGCCGCGGGCGCCAGTTTACTGGATACGCTGCTGGTGGTGCGTTTGCTGGACCACGATAATCAGCGGTTGCAGCATCTGCTGCACCGCATGTGGATCTTACTACGGCCCATGATGCTGGGACGCGCGGCGGTCGCTCCGCGCATCTGGGCGACCTGAGGAGTTTTGCATGGAATTGTCACCTAGAGAAAAAGACAAACTGCTGCTGTTTACCGCGGCATTACTGGCAGAACGTCGGCAGGCCCGCGGGCTGAAACTCAATTACCCGGAAGCGGTGGCGCTTATCAGCGCGGCGATCCTGGAAGGCGCGCGCGATGGGCTGACGGTGGCCGAATTAATGAGCCTGGGGCGAGAAGTGCTGTCCCGCGATGACGTAATGGAAGGCGTACCGGAAATGATTCCGGATGTACAGGTGGAGGCTACTTTCCCCGACGGCACCAAATTGGTGACGGTCCACGATCCGATAATCTGAAACAGCGAGGCGTTATGATCCCAGGAGAAATGCGTTTAGCCGCAGGCGACATTGAACTGAACGTCGGGCGCGAGCGGGTGACGGTGACCGTCGCCAACCATGGCGATCGGCCGGTGCAAGTCGGTTCCCACTACCATTTTTACGAAGTGAATCCGGCGCTGAAATTTGACCGGGAGGCGACGCGCGGTTTCAGGCTGGATATCGCCGCGGGCACGGCGGTACGTTTCGAGCCGGGACAAGCCCGGGATATCACCCTGGTGGCCTATGGCGGTAAACGTGAAGTTTACGGTTTTCGCGGCGAGATTATGGGCAAACTGGAGCAAGGGTCATGAGCAAAATTTCACGGCGCGCTTATGCCGAAATGTTTGGCCCCACGGTGGGTGACCGGGTTCGCCTGGCCGATACCGACTTGTGGATTGAAGTGGAAAAAGATTTTACGGTATATGGCGAAGAGGTGAAATTCGGCGGCGGCAAAGTGATCCGCGACGGCATGGGGCAGGGACAAATGACCGCGGCGTTCTGTGTCGATCTGGTGCTGACCAACGCGCTGATTATCGATCACTGGGGTATAGTGAAAGCGGATATCGGCGTTAAGGATGGCCGCATCGTGGGGATCGGCAAAGCCGGCAACCCCGATGTCCAGCCCGGCGTGACCATCGCCATCGGCCCAGGCACCGAAGTCGTGGCGGCGGAAGGCAAAATCGTCACCGCCGGCGGTATCGACGCCCACATCCATTTTATTTGCCCGCAGCAAGTGGAGGAAGCCATCTGCTCCGGCGTGACCACGATGATTGGCGGCGGCACCGGCCCGGCGGCGGGCACCAACGCCACCACCTGCACCCCCGGGCCATGGTATTTGGCGCGCATGCTGCAGGCCGCGGAGACGCTGCCGGTGAATATCGGTTTTACCGGCAAAGGCAATGCGTCCCTGCCTGAAGCCCTGGCGGAGCAGGTGGAAGCCGGCGCCATTGGCCTGAAACTCCATGAGGACTGGGGCACTACCCCGGCATCCATCGATTGCTGCCTCGGCGTGGCGGATAAATATGACGTGCAGGTCGCGATCCATACGGACACTCTGAACGAGGCGGGTTTCGTCGAGGATACGCTGGCGGCCATCGGCGATCGCACCATCCATACCTACCATACCGAAGGTGCGGGCGGCGGGCATGCGCCGGATATTATCAAAGTCTGCGGGTACGGTAATATCCTGCCGTCTTCCACCAATCCCACCATGCCCTATACCGTCAATACCATAGATGAGCATCTGGATATGCTGATGGTATGCCATCATCTGGATGCCGGTATCGCCGAGGATGTGGCTTTCGCCGAATCGCGCATTCGCCGTGAAACCATCGCCGCCGAGGATATCCTGCACGATCTGGGGGCGTTTTCCATGCTGTCATCCGACTCCCAGGCCATGGGGCGGGTGGGGGAAGTAATTCTGCGCACCTGGCAGGCGGCGCATAAGATGAAGACGCAGCGCGGCCCGCTGGCGCCCGATAGCGAGCGCAACGATAATTTCCGCGTAAAGCGATATATAGCCAAATACACCATCAATCCGGCCATTACCCACGGCATCTCCCACGAGGTGGGTTCGCTGGAACCCGGTAAACTGGCGGATCTGGTGCTGTGGTCTCCGGCGTTTTTCGGCGTCAAGCCCAGCCTGATCGTTAAAGGCGGCATGATCGCCATGGCGCCGATGGGTGACGCCAATGCGTCGATTCCCACGCCGCAGCCGGTGCATTATCGTCCCATGTTCGGGGCGCTGGGCGGCGCGCGCCACGCCACGCGCATGACGTTTCTTTCCCAGGCGGCCGCGGGCAACGGCCTGGCGCAGCGCCTGGGACTGCAAAGCCTGATTGGCGAGGTGCGCAGCTGCCGCCAGGTAAGAAAGGCCGATATGATCCATAACCATTGGCAGCCAACCATCGACGTGGATGCGCAAACCTACCAGGTACGCGCCGATGGTGAATTATTAGTCTGCGAACCAGCTGCCGTTTTGCCCATGGCGCAGCGCTACTTTCTTTTCTAACCGACCCGGGACCCAGCATGATTGTATTAACCAAACGCCTCGATCGCGAACCTGCCGCAGGGATCGCGTCCGCCGTCACCGCTACGGTGACGCTGGATCTGGATACCCGCATCAAAAGCCGGGCGCAGGTGCGTCTCGACGATGGCCGGGAGGCCGGCCTCATGCTGCCGCGCGGACAAGTGATCCGCGGCGGCGATCTGCTGTGTACCGAAGACGGCGGCGAGGTGGTGCGGGTACTTGCCGCCCATGAGACCGTCTCCACGGTGTCCGCCGCTGATTCGCTGCTGCTCGCCCGGGTGTGTTATCACCTGGGTAACCGCCATGTTCCTTTGCAGGTGGAGAAAGACTGGGTGCGTTACCAGCACGATCATGTGCTGGACGATATGGTGCGCGGGCTGGGCGCTACGGTGGCGACGGAACAGGCCGCGTTCGAACCCGAGGCGGGAGCTTACCAAAGCGCGCCCCATGGGCATCATCATCACTGATGCTTAATCAAATCGCGTTGTTGCGCCTGATGCAGCTAGTCAGTCCCAGCCTGCCGGTGGGCGGTTTTACCTATTCCCAGGGGCTGGAATGGGCGGTTGAAACGGGCTGGATTGATTCCGGGGACGCCTTTGTCCGCTGGCAGCGGCAGATTATCGACGATACGCTGGGCCGGGTGGATCTGCCGGTGCTGATACGGTTGTACCGGGCGTGTGAATCGGATGACAGCGCCGGCTTTCAGCGCTGGAGCGACTTTCTGCTGGCTAACCGCGAGACCGGCGAGCTGCGCCTGGAGGAGCGGCAGCGGGGTCTGGCGCTGGCCCGGTTGATCGGCGATTGGCCGGATTTGCCGGTCAGCGCGCCGTGGCTGCCGGCGCTGCGCCAGAGCCAGTTGGCGGGTATGGCCTGGCTTGGATGGCAATGGGGCATCCCGCTGGAGCCGCTGGCGCTCGGTTACGGTTACAGCTGGCTGGAAAGCAGCGTGATGGCCGGTCTGAAACTGGTGCCGTTTGGCCAGCAAAAAGCCCAAAGCCTGCTGCGCGAACTGGCGCCGCTGCTGGCGGGGGCGTTTATCCAGGCCGGACTGCTCGATGACGATGGGCTGGGAGGCAGTTTTCCCCTGCAGGCCATCGCGTCCGCCTGCCATGAAACGCAATATTCACGTTTGTTCCGTTCCTGACGCCGATGAAGGTATGCCGGCGTTACTGTGACCTGATTTTGGCTCAAGACCCAGTAAGGGGGAAACATGCATCACTATAAACAACCGCTGCGCGTCGGCGTCGGCGGCCCGGTCGGGTCTGGCAAAACCGCGCTGCTGGAAATGCTGTGCAAATCATTGCGCGATCGCTATCAGCTGGCGGTGGTGACCAACGATATTTACACCAAGGAAGACCAGCGTATTCTCACCGAGGCCGGCGCCCTGGCCGCCGATCGTATCGTCGGCGTGGAAACCGGCGGCTGCCCGCATACCGCCATCCGCGAGGACGCGTCCATGAATCTGGCGGCGGTGGAGGAGCTGGCGCAAAGATTCGGTAATCTGGATATTATTTTTATCGAAAGCGGCGGCGATAATCTGAGCGCCACCTTCAGTCCGGAGCTGGCGGATCTTACGCTGTATGTGATTGATGTCGCCGAAGGGGAAAAAATACCCCGCAAGGGAGGGCCGGGCATTACCAAATCCGATTTCCTGGTGATCAATAAAATCGATCTGGCGCCTTATGTCGGCGCGTCGCTGGAGGTGATGGAGCGGGACACCAACCGCATGCGTCCCCAGCGTCCCTGGGCGTTTACCAATCTCAAAACCGGCGTGGGCCTTGATACCCTGATTGCGTTTATCATCCGGCAAGGATTATTGGAGGCCGATACGGCAATCCCGGCCTGAGGCGCACCCCGGCCGGGAAACGGCAGCTATCCGATAAACTGGCGCTGCGCCCAGCGCGCCAGGCCGGCGGTGACCGAACCAAAATCATCGCCGCTCGCCAGCGGAATACCCGGCAGGCTGTTTTCCAGCGCGGAACGCAACAGCGGCGAGCGGGCGCTGCCGCCGGTGAGATAGATCACATCGGGGCGGGGGGCGCCGCTTTGCGACAGCACGTCGTCCACCTGCTGCTGGATGCGGCCCAGCGGTTGGCGTATCGCTTCTTCCAGCTCGGCCTGTGAAATCGGCACCTGCATCCCCGGCTGGATAAAATCCAGCGGGGCGACGGTATCCGTCTGGGCGGAGAGGGCGATTTTGCTCTCTTCCGCGCTGCGCACCAACCGATAGCTTAACCGCTGCCGGTAGACCTGCAGCAACGCGGCCAGGGTGGCCGGGTCGGCGGCGTCGCGAATCAGTTCGCGCAGGAACCTGCCGTTGGCGCTGCTGTAAAATTCGCTCTGCGCCGGAATATCGTTGATGGCCACCGCCTGCCAGAACGGCAGGGCGGGCAGGGCCAGGCCTTTGGCCGTAATGCCGCCCAGGCCCAGGCTGGGCATCAGGGATTTAAACGCCAGCATGATATCCAGATCGTTGCCGCCGACCCGGCAACCGCTATGGCCCAGCAGGCTTTGACGGCGATCCCGCTGTTTAAGCCATTCGGGGCCCATCAACAATATGGAGCAGTCGGTGGTGCCGCCGCCGATATCCACCACCAGCACGATTTTTTCATCCGTAAGCGTCGCTTCGAAATCCAATCCCGCCGCCACCGGCTCGAATTGAAAGGCGATCTCGGCAAAACCGGCCCGTTCGGCGGCGCGCTGTAAAATGCCCTGCGCCTGGCGGTTGGCGTCTTCGCCGCCGGTGCCCTGGAAGTTTACCGGCCGGCCGATCATCGCCTGCGTGATGGGCGTGGACAGGGCGGCTTCGGCCCGGCGTTTTATATGGCGCATCATGGCGCAGACCAAATCTTCAAACAGCGCGATTTGCTGAGGTTTGAGTCCGTTGGCGCCCAGGAAGGATTTAGGGGATTTTACAAAATAGACTTCTTCGGGGTCGGCGATATAATTGGCCAGCGCGCGCTGGCCGAATTGCAGGCTATGATCCGTCAGGATAATATCTTCTTCGCGGTTGGCATTAATCGCCCGGCGCAGCAACTGTTGATTTTCGTCGCTGCCGGTGGGCACGTGCCAGAAAGTATGCAGGTATTCACTTACGGCTTCGCGCGTCGGCGCGCAGAGCATCGAGGCCATATACGGCGACGCGCCGTCCAGCGGCAGCAACCGCGGCCGGTCCCCATCCATCACCGCCACCGAGCAATTCGCGGTACCGTAATCAAACCCAATAAACATTTTTACCTCCCCATGCCAATGAGGCCCGGAACTTTACCTTAATGTGGCGGGGCAGGCAACGATTAACCCGGCCAACGGCTGGAAACCGCCGGCGGCCTGGGACGCTTGATTCACTGCGTTTATCGGGCGGTGAAATAGCCCTGGTCCAGGGCGGTGGATAGCAATAAGCCATTACCCGCGGTTTTGGTCTCCACCAAATCGATATCAATAGCCTGCAGGGTGGCCAAGGTAGCGGCGAGGTTGACGGGGCCGGCGATGGAGCGCGCCCGCAAGCGGTGGATATGTCCGTTGATGACCCGTACCATAATATCATCCATCTGGCTGCTATGGACATTGTCGATAAAGCGGTTCGGTAGCTTGATATAGTCGATAAGGCCGACGGGGAGCTTATTAAACGCGCTCAAATCGCCGCCGAACTGATCGAGCATTATGCGGTAACCGTGCTGGTGAAGCAGATTAAGCGCGACGGCGACGGCGGGGTAATAGCGCATAAAATCATCGCCGTTCAGGCTGATAATCAGCGAATGCCGTTTGAGCAACGGATGATGTTCGGCCAGCAGCAGTTCATCCACCAGGGACGCATCGCTTAATCCTTGCAATGAGAGTGGAATAGCCAGTACGCCCCCCTGCGTGGCGATAGCCGCGCCGTACAGATCAAAAATCTGGGTGAGCAACCAGCGATCGATGGACGGCAACAACCGGTATTTTGCCGCCACCGTGAGCAAATCGGCCTGATTAAGCGCCGGCTGCTCCTGATTGTCGATAGCCAGGCCGACCAGATAAAAACCGGCCGACGGCATGGCCTGCGGCGGCGTAATGGCCCTGACCACCAGTTGGAGATGATTATGGATAATATCAACAATCTGTTCCCGGCTAAAAGCTTCCGCCTGGTCGGCCGGGTGCCGGACAATGGTCTGGTGCGTCTCGAACAGCTGCACCCTGCCGCGGCCGCTGTGTTTGGCCGTGTAGCAGGCGGTATCGGCTTGGGACATCACCTCCTTGGTGTGGCAGTTATCTTCGCTTATCAGGGTGATGCCGGCGCTGCCGCCGATACGATATAACTTATCCTCCCAATAAAACGGGTAATTGTTCACCGCATCGATAACCCGCTGTACCAGCGGTCGCGCGTCCTCAGCGCCACAGTCGGGCAGGATCAGGCCGAACTCGTCTCCGCCCAGCCTGGCCAGGCAGTCGTATTGGCGGATATTTTCCTGCATCAGCAGGCCCAGTTCGAGCAGCAAGGCGTCCCCGGCCGCGTGGCCCGCCGTATCGTTGATTTCTTTAAACTTGTCCAGATCGATAAACGCCAGCGCGTGCCGGCGTTTTTGTCCGCTGGCCGTGAGCAGCGCATTATCCAGGTGTTTTTCGAAACTGGCCCGGTTCGGCAAGCCGGTCAGAATATCATGGGAGGCGTTATAGCTGAGTTGCTGCAATAACTGCCGGGATTCGCTGACATCCTTGATCACCAGCACCGCGCCAAGGATTTCTCCTTTCAGGTTCTTTAACGGGGTGGAACTGTAATGAATATCAAACATTTGTCCGTGACGATTATTCAGGATCAACACGCTGTCGATGGAGGATAAATCCTGGGCGCGTTGATTTTGGTTTTCGATGGACGCGGGCAGGGGCGGGCCTTCGGGGCCAAAACTGATATGCAAAATGGAATCGATATGCTGGCCATGGGCATTATCCTGGTGCCAGCCGGTCATACTTTCCGCCACCGGGTTCATAAAATTGACCCGCATTTCCCGATCCACCGATATTACCGCGTCGCCGATGGAATCCAGGGTGATGTGCAAACGTTCTTTTTCCTCATGCAAGGCGTCCGTAAGCCTGACTTCGCTGGTCATATCCAAATTGACGCCAATCATGCGCACCACCCGGTTGGTTTCGTCCATCAGCATATTGGCATAGGCCCGCAGATGACGGATTTCGCCGTTCGGGTGGCGAATACGGAACTCCAGCAGGAAGGGTTTATGATGCTCCAGCGACTCGTGCAGGGTGCGTTTGGCCATATCGCGGTCTTCATCGATAATGCGCGATAGCCAATACTCATAGCTGGTGCTCTCGCCGGACCGCATGGCGTAAATTTCCATCATGCGTTTATCCCAGTTCATGGCGCGGGCATCCACGTCCCATTCCCAAATGCCCACGCCTCCCGCTTCGTTGGCCAGGGTAATCCGCTCCATTAGCCGCTGATTGATAATCTCGCTGCGTTTTACGTCGGTTATATCTTCAATCTGGGAGATAAAATAGAGCGGGGTATCATGCTGATCGCGCACCAGGGATACCGCCAGCAAGGCCCATACGATTTCCCCATCGCTGCGGATATAGCGTTTTTCCAGGGTATAACTTTCAATATGGCCATCGATCAGATCGTTAAGCTGGGTGAGATCGGAGGTCAAATCTGCGGGATAGGTGATTTCCTGGAAACTGAGTTTTTTCATTTGCTGGACGCTATAACCCAGAAAACGGCACAGGGATTTATTCACCTGTATCCAGGAGCCCTCCAGCGAGACCAGCGCCATGCCGATGGCGGAATACTCCATGGCGTTGCGAAAGCGGGTTTCGCTTTGCTGAATACGGCTGCGCTCGGCGCGAAAGGCGTACATGGCCATGGCCATGGCATGGGCGGGAATTAAAATCATCAGCAGGGGAATATGCAGCAATAGCCCGGTTTGGCTGTCATAAGGCAGCTTGAGTTTAATCAGCCCGGTGGCGATGGTGATAAATAACGCCAGCGTGGTTACCAGAAATAACCAGAAGGCTTCAAACCGCGGCAGCCGTATGGCGCCAATCAGCAAAGGCAAGATAATAAAAGTAAAGGGAAAGGGCAAATAGCTTAGCGAGAAATAGCAGGTGCCAAGCGTTAGCGCAATCATCAGCAGCAGTTCACCCCAGGACCGCGCTTTTACTATCGAGCCTAACGACCGGTCGCGGCACAGTAATCCCACCGGCGTCAGCGCCAGGACGCCCACCGCCGCGGCGGAAAACCAGCGCAGCGCAAAATTAAAAAAGCCGCCGGGAGCGGTATCGGCGAAATACCCGGCGCTCAGCGCGCCGAGCGCCGGTACCAGTAATACGCCTATCAGGAAGAATTTCAGCCAGGCATAGATGTTGTCGAGTGGATCAATTTGATTTAACACGCATTTTAACAACCAGGCGCCACCGGCCGCCTCGGCAAGGGTTATCGCCATTAACGGCAGGCTGGCCAGGATGGGGCCGCCCGCCACGGCTTGGGCGGCCACCAGCCCCAGCGCGGCGCCGATAATAAACCACGGCCAATAGCGGTAATGGCTAAGAAAGAGCGCCGCCAGCATGACTGCGGTGGCCAGCCACAGCGGGGACAGCGGTTCAATATGCTGGGATAACTTAAGACAAATTAAGGATAACCCAAAAAGCAGCAGTGTCGCTGCCGTAATGAAAATCCATATACCCTTATTATTATATGTAGAGGTATCTTTATTGACATTCATATTAAAGTCCTAAGCTTTCTTATAATTAGAATAGTCTAGAAACCGCTGTGCGAGGTCGTGTTTGCCGCGAATACTTCAGTGTTCCTTGTAAAACGCCACGGGCCCAGCGAAAAAAAAACAGGATAAATCTTTAGGGCATCAAAAATAGGGTCGCCAGCCCCAGGAAAATAAAAAAACCGCCGGTATCGGTCACCGCGGTAATCATTACGCTGGAGCCTACCGCCGGATCGTGGCCGACCCGGATCATGGTCAGCGGAATCAATACTCCCATTAATGACGCCAACACCAGATTCAGCAACATGGCCAGCATCATCACGCCGCCGAGTCCCGCATCGTGGTACAGCAGCCAGGTGACTATCCCCATGATGCCGCCCCAGACCAGACCGTTAATCAGCGCCACGCCCAGTTCCCGCAGCAGTAAAAATACCGCGTTGCCTTTTTCCAGTTGGTGCAGCGCCAATGCCCGCACAATCATGGTAATGGTCTGGTTGCCGGTATTACCGCCGATGCCGGCGACGATGGGCATCAGGGCGGCCAGCGATACCAGCTGCGAAATGGTGCCCTCGAACAGGCCGATCACCCTGGAGGCGATAAAGGCGGTACAAAGATTCACCGCCAGCCAGGCCCAGCGGGTGCGTACCGTTTTGCGCACCGGGGCAAAAATATCCTCTTCCGGGCTCAAGCCGCCGAGCCTGCGCAGGTTGCTGTCGTTTTCCTCAAAAAACAAATCCACCACGTGTTCAATGCTCAGGCGGCCCATCAGCTTGCCTTTGACATCCACCACCGGGGCGGTGATTAAATCATAACGCTCGAAGGCCCCGGCGGCATCTTCCGCCCGATCTTCCGGATGAAAGGTGGTGGGGCTGGCATCCATCACCTGCGCCACCCGCATGTTTAGCGGATTAAGCAGCAGGGTGGATAACGCGAGTTCCCCCACCAGCACATTGCGGCGATCGACGACAAACAGTTTGTCGCTGTTGGCCGGCAGCGTTTTGCGCCAGCGTAAATAGCGTTGCACCGTGGCCAGGGTAACGTCCGGGCGGATGGCCGCCAGTTCGAAATCCATATGATGACCGACGCTGTCGCGGTCAAAATTCATCATCGCCCTGACCTGGGCGCGGCGCTGCGGTTCAAGGGCGGTCAGCATGCGCCCGACCAAATCCCGCGGCAGATAGCGGGCGAGGTAAGCCTGCTCGTCGATATCCAGCGGCCGGATGGCTTTGAGGATATCGCCGTTGCTCATTTCGGCAATCAGGCTGTCCCAGACGTTTTCGGAGGCTTCCACCAGCGTTTTGCCGCGCTGCTCGTTATCGATCAGCCGCCAGAACGCCAGACGTTCGTCATGGGGCAGGCTCTCCAGCAAATCCGCCAGATCCGCCGCATGGAGCTGGCGCTGTATGCTGACCAGCCGGGCGGTTTGATCGAGCAAGGTTTGCGGCGCGACGCCGCTATCGCGTACGGGACGGCCCAGGATGCTATCGACCAGGCCCCGATTGGCCAACAGTAGGCTGAGCACCTGACGGCGCAGTTCAGTTAGCTGCGGTGCCTGGTGTTTTATCGCGGGCATACGCTGTTTCCCCATGGGGTTGTGGTTGGTAGGAGTATAAATAGCATAGCCGGGACCCGAAAAGAGGGGGACAGGTAAAAGTCATGGGTGGGAAACCGCTGGTGCATCACCGCAAGGCGCAGGCTGGAATAAGGCGAAGCGAGGCCAGGCTAAGCTCCTGCCGGGGCAAGAAGGGGATTAATCATTACGACGATCGTCGACGCTGTTCATTTGCCCCGCGGGCTCATTGATTTTGTCTTGCTGGTGCTGCCAGGCACCCACGGTGGCAAAGACCAGGCGGGCGAATAAAAAAACAAAACTGATTAATAATATCCAGCGAGTCATTCGCACCGAGGTTCGTCGTCTGCGCATAGAATAAGCCAACTTCACTAAAAGGGTTCCTCTTTGAGAATTCATTATGATTAAACCATCAACGGACATGATAGCCAAGTATCATCAATGGTTTTATGATCTCTGAACCCTTTCACCGCACATAACGTTTAATTCAGACCTCTTCGTCTTCGATAATGTCCAGTTTCCAGCCGGGGATATCTGACCAGTAAGACTGTTCACGCTCTAAATCCAGCTGCACCAGGTTGTTTTGCGCAAAAAAGCCGGCCGGAAACGCCAGCGTCCAATGATTATCGTGGGTTATCAAGCGCAGTGGCGCCGGCGAGGTGGCCTGGCGCTGGTTATTGAGCAATACCGCCAGCCGCAGTATTTGCAGGCAGGGTAAGAAATGCTTTTTCTTGAACAGGTTCAGGCGCGGCAAATCGTCAAGCTTCAGCCCTTTGCGGTGAAAACGCACCAGGGTTGCCAACAGCAACTGCTGTTCCTGGTTAAAGCCGGGCATATTGGTTTGCTGCAAAATATAGGCGGAATGACGTTGCAGACCGCTATGATTTATTCCCAGGCCCACTTCATGCAATAACGCGGCCCATTTCAGCAGGGCTTCCAACTGCGGATTTTGTAAATCCTCGTTTTGGCCAAACCACTGCTGATAGAGATCTTCGGTGGTATCGCACACCCGCTTGGCCTGATCGCTGTCGATATTATAATGCTCCGCCAGACTGCGCGCGGTGCGTGAGCGGATATCCTGATGGCGGAACCGGCCTTCCATTTCATACAGTACCCCTTCGCGCAGGGCGCAGTCGGACAACTGGAGCTCATTAATGGCCAAGGCGTCCACCACCCCGCACAAAATGGCCAGGCCGGGCACGAATACGCTCTTGCGCTCTTCGGACAGGCCGGGCAGGCTCAGCGCGCTGAAGCTCTTGAATTTCATGACTTTGTCGTACAGCAACTGCAAGCGATCGGGGGTAATGGCGCCGTCTTTTTCACCCAGTTCCAGCAGCACTTCGCAGGCGGCTTTGATAGTGCCTGACGCTCCCAGGGCCACCTGCCAGCCGAGAATGCGGTATTGCCAGGCCAGGGTTTCCACTTTTTGCGCCGCGGCGAGGCGGGCGCGGCGAAAATGCGCCGGGCTGATGACCCCGCCGGGGAAAAATTGATTGCCGAAGCTGACGCAGCCCATGCGGCGGCTCTCCACCAGCAGCGGTTCGAAATTTTCGCCGATCACCAGTTCGGTGGACCCGCCGCCGATATCGATCACCAGCTTGCGGCCTTTTTCCGATTGGGTATGCTCCACGCCCATAAAAATCAGCCGCGCTTCCTCATGCCCGGAAATGATTTCAATCGGGTAGGGGATAACCTGCGCGGCCCGGGTCAGGAACTCTTCTGAGTTCACCGCTTCCCGCAGGGCGTGGGTGCCGACGATGCATACGCGCAGCGGAGAAAAGCCCTGCAGGCGTTCGGCGAACAGCGCCAGGCAATTGATGCCGCGCGCCATGGCTTCGTCGCTCAAGACATTGCCGGCATCCAGCCCGTCGGCCAGATGCACCCGCTGTTTTAACCGGCTCAGGACCTGCAATGCGCCGTTTACCACCCGGGCGACCACCATATGAAAGCTGTTCGACCCCAGGTCGATGGCCGCGAATTCTTCGGGTTTGGGCGTGCTAGAGTTATTTAGTGGCATACGTCAGGCCTGATCTCCGGGTTGTTCAAGTCGCTTAATATAGTCATAGATAGCGGTCTGCGCACGCACCTTGCGACGATTGCCGCGCGGCACATAGCGATTGCTCAATTGAGCATCAATATAACGCGCTTTTACCGTATCGCTGAACAGTAATGCCAGAATATCCAGCACCTGCTGTTTTAAGCGCGGATCGAGCAACGCCACCGCCACTTCAATGCGATAATCGATATTGCGCGTCATCCAGTCGGCGGACGACAGGAAGACTTTTTTATCACCACCGTTTTCAAATACATACACCCGATCGTGCTCAAGATAACGATCGACGATGCTGGTGACCCGGATATTTTCACTGATGCCGGGTAAATCAGGAATTAACGAGCACATGCTGCGCACCAGGATGCGAATTTTCACGCCAACGCCGGATGCGGTATATAAGCGATCGATAAGCCCCTGATCCACCAGGTTATTAATCTTGAGAGTAATACCGGATTCCAGGCCGGCCTGCGCATTGGCGATCTCTTGATCGATCATTTGATACAGCATATGGCGGGAATTTTGCGGCGACACCATCAAATAGTCGAAGCTGACCGGGCGGTAAGGATTTTCAATAAAATTAAACACCCGGCGCACTTCATTGGTGATGCGCGGATCGGCGGTAATCAACGAATAGTCGGTATACAGACGGGCGGTTTTTTCGTTGAAGTTGCCGGTGCCGATATGCGCATAGCGCATAATATCCTCGCCTTCGTGGCGGGAGATCAGGAATAGCTTGGCGTGGATTTTCAGCCCCGGCGCGGAAAAAATAACGTGCACGCCGGCTTCGGTCAGCCGTTTCGCCCAATGGATATTGGCTTCTTCATCAAAACGGGCCTGCAGTTCCACCACCACGGTGACTTTTTTGCCGTTATGGGCGGCGTGGATCATGGCATCGATAATGCGCGAGTCCTTCGCCACCCGGTAGATATTGATTTTGATGGAGATAACGCTGGGGTCGAAGGACGACTGGCGCAGTAATTCCAATACGTGCTCGAAAGTATGATAGGGATAATAAAGCAAGACATCCCGCTCGCGAATGGCGTCAAAACCGTTACGGAAATGCTCGAACCGGGTATGGCGCAGGCGCGGCAGCGGTTTATTCACCAGGTTCGCCTTACCGACGTTAGGGAAAGTGATGAAATCCTTGAAATTATGATAGCGTCCGCCCGGGATCACCGAATCATAGGAAGAGATGCCCAGCTTATCTTTGAGCATTTCCACCATGTCATTGGGCATATCGCGCTGGTACACAAAGCGCACCGGCTCCGCGGTCAGGCGCTGCTTCAGGCTCGACGACATCAATTCCAGCAGGCTCGATTCCATTTCCGTTACCAAATCATATTCGGCATCGCGGGTCATCTTCATCGAATAGGCGTTCAGGGTATCGTAATCGAAAAAGCCGGTGAAAATATCATCCAGGCAGTAACGCAGAATATTATCCAGCAGGATCATGGGCCTGCGGCGGCGAGGCGGCTCCGCGGGCAAATTGATAAACCGCGGCACTTTATCGGCCGGAATTTCCAGCAGGGCATAATTGGTTTCCTGGCCGCGAATAATTTCCACCGCCAGATAGGTATAGTCATCCTTGAGGAACTCCACCAGGTTGGTGTCGTGCTGGATTAAGATGGGCGTAATATGCTGGCGCAGCTGTTGTTTAAAGTGATAGCGCAGCCACTCTTGCTGATTGGGGGATAGCTGGCGTTCATTAATCAGGAAGATCTGGTTGCGGGCCATTTCCAGCAGCAGATCGTTATACAGGTTATCGAACTCTTGTTCGGTGTTGAGCACCTTGGCCTGGATTTTATTCAGCAGATGGCGCGAGGTCACCTTGGAACCCTGCTCCTCGCTAATGAGGATGCGGCGCTTTAATTCGGCAAACCTGACTTTGTAAAATTCATCAAGATTATTGGAGTAAATGCCCAGAAAGCGCATGCGTTCTATTAATGGATTGGTCTTATCCGCGGCTTCTTGCAGCACGCGCTCATTAAAGGACAACCAACTTAGCTCTTTTTCGCTGTAAAGCTTTTCCTGACCCATTGCCACTCCGTTAATTTGTTCAGGAAGGAAGGATCCTGTGTTACCAGTATTATCGCCCCACCTGAGGCAAAGTCCACCAGAACAACCTTCTTGAGATTGTCATCTTAATATCTTACAGGCAACATAGGCTTCCAGAATTCGCCCGGCCCGCAAGGTTGTTCCTATATAACAGGGAAATATGACAATAAAACGGCTCGCTAACACCAAAACCGCTCCTTACCGTCGTTTCCATGACCGCCTGACCCGCGGTCTGGTCAGCGGCGGGGGTTTGTTGGTGCTTTTGGCGCTGCTGGTGATGTTTTGCTATCTCTTATATGCGGTTTTTCCGTTGTTTCGCGCCCCTGCGGTGACGCCGGTGACCGGCATCACGCAGCGCGCCCCGTCCGCGGCCCCCGCCGGGATACTGGCCGTGGGAGCCGATGACTCCCTGGCCTGGAGCTTTTATATCGATAGCCGCGGGCAAGGGGCGCTGGTGTCATTGCAAGGAACATCGCCGCCGCCGGCCGGCCTGATGGCGGATTTTTCCGCGCTGGCCCCCGCCAGCGGCGGGCAGCCGCTGTTCCTGCTTGGCGATATCCGCGGGGGCGTACGGCTGGTGCGGCCGGCTTTCCCGGCCCACCCGGCCAAAACGGCGATCTGGACCTATCCGTTCGGCGACAATGTGCGCGTTCTTGGCGACGGTAACGGGCCGCTGCGCCATATGGCGCTGGCGCAGCCGGCTGAAAATCAGGCGGTCATGGCGGCGCAGCTTTCTTCCGGCCGGGTGGTGGTCGCCCGGCTCGGGCCGCAGGGCATGGTCCGCAGGGAGCTGGATACCGGCACCGCCGCCATCGATCGCCTGCTGCTTGCCCCCGATGGCCGCCTGCTCTATTTGCTGGCCGGCAATGAGCTGAGCATTTACCCCATCGGCGGCGAAGGCCCGATCGCGCTGCGCCAGCGGCAGGTATTGGCCGCCGCCGGACCGGTGCAGCTTACCCTGCTGCCGGTGGATGGGTCGCTGCTGGTGCGCGACGCCGCGCGGCGCTTATCCCTGTGGTTCGATATTACCGATGAGGGAGGGCGCCATCTGGCGCGCATCCGGGAGTTTACCCTGCGCGCCGGGCCCGACGCGCAAATCCTGGTGTCGGCCCAGCGTCCGGTGTTCGGCGTGCTGGCGGCGGACGGCGCATTCGCCCTGTTTACCCCCCGGTTATCCGCGCCCCGGGCGCAAACCCGCCTGGTGCCCGGCGCCGTCGCGGCGTTCAGCCCGGTAAGCGATGACGGCCATGGCGGCGATAACGGCAGCGGGGGCATTGTGTTAGTGGACGGCGCCGGCTGGCACCTCTGGCGGCTCCGGCTCGCTTCGCCCGATATCAGTTGGCGCACCCTTACGCAAAAGGTTTGGTACAGCCACTATCCCGCGCCCACCTTGACCTGGCAGTCTACTGCGGCCAACGAAGGCGACAGCGGCAAATTCAGCCTGGTGCCGCTGCTGGCCGGCACTCTGAAGGCCGCCGGCTACGCCATGCTGTTCGCCACCCCGCTGGCGCTGGCCGCCGCTATTTACAGCGCGTGGTTTATGGCGCCGGCCCTGCGCCGGTGGATCAAACCCGCCATGGAAATTATGGGCGCGGTGCCGAGCGTGATCGTCGGGCTGATCGCCGGTTTATGGCTGGCGCCCTATTATGGCCGGGTCCTGAGCGGCATTTTGCTGCTGCCCCTGGCGTTGCCGCCGGTGATCTTGGCGGTTGGCTGGGGGCTGGGCCGGATGTCGGCCGGCGGGCGCAAAGGTGCCGTCCAGGGATGGGGCTGCCTGCTGTTGCTGCCGCCGGTGGCGCTGACCGTGTGGGGAATGTGCCGCCTGTCGCCGCTGATCGACCGCCTCCTGTTCGGCCAGCCGTTATCGGCCTGGCTTGGAGACGATTACAACCCCATGAACGCGCTGGTGGTCGGCACCGCCATGGGGTTCGCCCTGATTCCGCTGATGTTCTCCCTGGCGGAGGATGCGCTGTTTAATGTGCCGGTGCGCCTGGTGCAGGGATCGCTGGCCCTGGGGGCCACCCCCTGGCAAACCCTGCTGGGCGTCACGCTGCCCTCCGCCAGCGCCGGCCTGTTTTCCGCGTTTATCCTCGGTCTGGGGCGGGCGATCGGGGAGACCATGATTGTATTAATGGCCAGCGGCAACATGCCCCGGGTGGACGGCAGCCTGTTCCAGGGACTGCGGGCGTTGGCGGCCAATATTGCCATCGAGATACCGGAGGCGCCGTTAAACAGCGAGCATTACCGCATCCTGCTGCTGACCGCGCTGGTGCTGTTCGTGTTTACGTTTCTGATTAACACCCTGGCCGAGGCCCTGCGCCTGCGCCTGCGGGCCCGTTATCGGCAACAAGACGGGGAGGCGGGATGAGGCGCTGGTTTCGATCCGGCCGCCCTTGGATCTGGCTGACCGCCGGAGGGGTGACCATCAGTTTATCGGCGATGCTGGCGCTGGTGGCGTTGCTGGGCTGGCAGGGCATGGGGCTGTTCTGGCCCCAGCCGGTCTATCAGTTTCAACTGCGCCAGCCCGGTGCGGCCGACGGGGTATCCGCCGTGCTGCTGGGCGAGATCTACGCCACCGAAAACCGTCGTCCGGTGTCCGGTGTCCGCGACGCCGGTCCGCAGGCGCCGGACACCGTTTTTTATGTCATCCGTACCGGCGGCACCGACGCCAGCCGCGATTTTATCCGGGTATCGGCCGGGCAGGTCATATCGCGCCGGCGCCCGCCCGACGTGCTGCTGTTGCAGCGCAATTTTTATGGTAAAGAGTATGGTTTCCTGCAAGGTATGACGGAGGACGGCCAGCCCCTGACCGCCGGCGACATGTCCCATGCGCTACAGCAGCGCTTGACGCTTATCGAGACCCAGCGCCGCCTGGCCGCCGGGCTGCGCACCCGGCAGCAAGCCGGGCTGAACCAGCGCGCCGAGCAGTTAAGCCGCCAGCGGCAGCAGTGGCTGAAAGACGGGCGGTGGACTCCCCTGAACCAGGCGGTATATCGCGCCGGACAAAATGAAATCCAGCGCCAGAACGATCAATTGAACCGGCAACTGGCGGACATCGAAAAGGAGATGGACCGGGATCGCCTGATTCTTCGCGACGCCGCCGGGGCCACCCGCGAGGTTCCGCTACGGGAAATCGAGCGCGCCTGGTATCCCAATAATATGGGATTCGCGGAAAAAGTGCGGTTATGGGCCGCTCAGGTAGGCCGCTTCGTGTCGCGGGACAACCATGATTATCCGGCGCAGACCGGGGTTTTCCCGGCTATCGTCGGCACGTTGCTGCTGGTGATGCTGATGTCGGTGATGGTGATGCCGCTTGGGGTGATGGCGGCGGTATATTTACACGAATATGCCCGGGATAACTGGCTGACCCGGCTGATTCGCATCGCGGTAGGCAATTTGGCGGGAGTGCCGTCGATTGTCTATGGCGTGTTCGGCCTGGGATTTTTTATTTATGTGCTGGGCGGTACGCTGGATAAACTGTTTTACGCCGAAGCCCTGCCAAATCCGACGTTTGGTACGCCGGGTTTGCTGTGGGCCGCGCTGACGCTGGCGCTATTGACATTGCCGGTGGTGATCGTGGCCACCGAGGAGGGGTTGTCGCGCATCCCGCCGGCGCTGCGCCACGGTTCGCTGGCCCTGGGGGCGACCCGCGCGGAAACCCTGTGGCGCGTGGTGCTGCCCGGCGCGGCTCCCGCGATGATCACCGGCCTGATCCTGGCGGTGGCCCGGGCGGCGGGGGAAACCGCCCCGCTGATGCTGGTGGGGGTGATTAAATCCGCGCCCGCGTTGCCGCTGGACGGCGTATTCCCTTATCTGCACCCCGAGCGTAAATTCATGCATCTGGGATTTCAAATTTACGATATGGCATTTCAAAGCCCCGATAGCGATGCGGTGCGGCCGCTGGTGTTCGCCACGGCGCTGTTACTGATGGCCATCGTGGTGGGGCTGAATTTGGCGGCCATTGCGCTGCGCCACCGCCTGCGCGAAAAATACCGGGCGCTGACGCTCTAATGGAGAACGAACGATGTCGCTGCTGACCCCCGCTATCTTCCCGCAAATGCCGGATATTCATCGGCTGACCGAGGAACAAACCGTGCTGGAGGCGGAACGCCTGAATGTGTTTTACGGCAGTCGTCCGGCGCTGGAGGCTATCAGCCTGCGTATCCCCAAACAGCGGATTACCGCGCTGATCGGTCCGTCGGGCTGCGGTAAATCGACCCTGCTGCGCTGTTTTAACCGCATGAACGATCTGACCGATGATTGCCGCGTCGAGGGGGCGGTGAAGTTTTTGGGCCAGGATATCTATGGACCCGGGCAGGACGTGGTCGCCCTGCGCCGGCGGGTGGGCATGGTGTTCCAGCGGCCCAATCCCTTTCCTAAATCCATTTACGACAATGTGGTCTATGGCCTGCGGCTGTTGGGAATCCGCGACCGCCGCATGCTTGATGATGCCGCCGAGCGGGCGCTGCGCGCTGCGGCGCTGTGGCATGAGGTAAAAGATCGCCTCAAGGATAACGCGTTTCGCCTTTCCAGCGGCCAGCAGCAGCGGCTGACCATTGCGCGGGCCATCGCCATTGAACCGGAAGTGTTGTTATTGGACGAACCGACCTCTGCGCTGGACCCCATCACCACTTTGACCATCGAGGAGTTGATGATTTCGCTCAAGGCCCGGTACACCCTGGTGCTGGTGACCCATAATATGCAGCAGGCCGCGCGGGTATCGGACTATACGGCGTTTATCCATCAGGGGAAGCTGGTGGAATACACCGCCACCGACCGGTTGTTCACCTCTCCCGGGCAGCGCAAAACGGAAGAGTATATCACCGGCCGGTTGCGTTAAGGTTTAGTCCGCGGCGTAACCCCGCGGCGGCAGGGGATGCCCGTCCAGCCAGGCGGCGCCGTCGCGCAGGGCCAGCCGGCCTTCCAGCAGCCAGCCGATGACCAGGGGATAGATGTCGTGCTCCTGGGTTTTGATGCGTCCGATGAGATCGTCCTCGGTATCGCCCGCGAATACCGGCACCTTGGCTTGCAGGATCACCGGGCCGCCGTCCAACTGCTCGGTGACGAAGTGCACCGAGGTGCCGTGTTCGGTATCGCCGTTGGCCAGAACCTGGCGATGGGTATGCAAACCGGGATATAACGGCAGCAGGGAAGGGTGGATATTCAGCATCCTGCCCGCGTAATGCGCCACGAATTGCGGCGACAGGATGCGCATGTAGCCGGCCAGGATGATCCCGTCCGGTTGATGGCCGTCGATCCGCCGCATCAGCGCGTCGTCGAAGGACGCGCGGTCGGGATAATGGCGGGGATTGAGGGCCTGCGCCGGCAGGCCGGCATGGCCTGCGCGCTGCAAGCCATACGCGTCGGCGCGGTTGCTGAATACCGCGGCAATCCGCCCCGGTATTTTCCCCTGCCTGCAGGCGTCGATAACCGCCTGGAGATTGCTGCCCTCGCCCGAAATCAGCACCACGAGCGTTTTCATTAACGGATAATGACCCGTTCAGCACCTGCCAGCGCCTGGATTTCACCCAGTTTCCACGCCGTTTCGCCCAACTCGCCCAATAATGACAATGCCCGGTCGGCGCTGTGCGACGGCACCACCACAACCATACCCACGCCGCAGTTAAAGGTGCGGTACATCTCATGGCTGCTGACATTGCCGGCCTGTTGCAACCAGCCGAACACCGCCGGCCACTGCCAGCTGCTTTCGTCGATCGCCGCCTGGGTATCCGCCGGCAACACCCGCGGAATATTTTCCCAGAAACCGCCGCCGGTAAGGTGGGCGATGGCGTGGATTTCCGTTTGTTCGATCAGTTGCAGCAGCGCCTTGACATAAATCCGGGTCGGTTCCAGCAGGTGATCGGCCAGGGATTTGCCCTCCAGCTGCGTTTGCAACGGGTCGGTCTGGCTGAACTCCAGGATTTTACGCACCAGCGAGTAGCCGTTGGAATGCGGACCGCTGGAGGCCAGGGCCAGCAGGGTATCGCCCGCCCGCACCTTGCTGCCGTCGATGATTTCCGATTTTTCCACCACGCCGACGCAAAAACCGGCCACATCATAATCTTCGCCGTGGTACATGCCGGGCATTTCCGCCGTTTCGCCGCCCACCAGGGCGCAGCCGGACTGCTTGCAGCCCTGCGCGATGCCGGTGATCACCTGGGCCGCGGTATCCACGTCCAGCTTGCCGGTGGCGAAGTAATCCAGGAAGAACAGCGGCTCCGCGCCCTGGACCACCAGATCGTTGACGCACATGGCCACCAAATCGATGCCGATGGTATCGTGACGTTTTAAATCCATCGCCAGACGCAGTTTGGTGCCGACGCCGTCGGTGCCGGAGACCAGGATCGGCTCGCGGTATTTCTGCGGCAGCGCGCACAGCGCACCGAAGCCACCCAGCCCACCCATCACTTCCGGACGTTTGGTCTGTTTCACTACGCCTTTGATACGGTCTACCAATGCGTTGCCGGCATCGATATCCACACCTGCGTCTTTATAGCTGAGAGAGGTTTTATCGGTCACTGCAAGATCCCCACGGAGATGATATGTTGCGGTTGAAATAGGGCGCGGGCAATTCTAACAGCGTGGGCAAACGTTTGCGAGTAGTGTTGTCAAACCTGTCGGGATTTATTATTTGGACTAAATTTTTATAAACCGTTGATCAGGATCAGCTATTTTCATATGGCACGGCAAAAAAAAGGGGTTATAATCTCGCGATTTTTTTGACCGTTCAACGCTACTGGGGAGAATATTAATGAAGATCGTTGAGGTAACACACCCGCTTGTTAAACATAAGCTAGGTTTAATGCGCGAAAATGATATCAGCACCAAGCGTTTTCGTGAATTAGCCTCCGAAGTGGGAAGTTTACTGACCTATGTAGCCACCGCCAATCTCGAAACCGAGAAGGTGACCATCGAGGGCTGGTGCGGCCCGGTGGAAATTGAACAAATCAAAGGCAAGAAAATAACCGTGGTGCCGATTCTGCGCGCCGGGCTGGGCATGATGGACGGGGTGCTGGAAAACGTGCCCAGCGCGCGTATCAGCGTGGTCGGCATGTACCGCAATGAAACCACCCTTGAACCGGTACCCTATTTCCAGAAGCTGGTGTCCAACATCGACGAGCGGATGGCGCTGGTGGTGGACCCCATGCTGGCGACCGGCGGTTCTATGATCGCCACTATCGATTTGCTGAAAAAAGCGGGCTGCAAGAGCATCAAGGTGCTGGTATTGGTGGCTGCGCCCGAGGGCATAGCGGCGCTGGAAAAAGCCCACCCGGATGTGGAACTCTATACCGCTTCCATCGACCAGGGGCTTAACGAGCAAGGCTACATCATGCCGGGCCTCGGCGATGCGGGCGATAAAATATTTGGTACCAAATAAAATAAGCCGGCCATTGGGTCGGCTTTTTTTTTGCTTATTTATCAGAGGAAATAAATATGACCCGTCGCGCCATCGGAGTTGATGAACGCCCGCCGCTGCTGCAAACCATCCCGCTGAGTTTTCAACATTTGTTCGCCATGTTCGGCGCCACGGTGCTGGTGCCCATTTTATTTAAAATCAATCCGGCCACGGTATTGCTGTTCAATGGTATCGGCACCCTGCTGTATCTGTTTATTTGTAAAGGCAAGATTCCGGCGTACCTGGGGTCGAGCTTTGCGTTTATTTCGCCCGTATTGCTGTTGTTGCCGCTGGGGTATGAAGTGGCCTTGGGCGGTTTTATCGCCTGCGGCGCGCTGTTTTGCGTGGTGGCGCTGATCGTGAAGGTCGCCGGTAATAATTGGATTGATGTGGTGTTTCCTCCCGCGGCCATGGGCGCCATTGTGTCGGTCATCGGGCTGGAACTGGCCGGGGTGGCCGCTAATATGGCGGGTTTGCTGCCGACGGAAGGCGCGCCGGTCGCCGGCTCCACGATTATTATTTCGCTGGTGACCTTGGGCGTGACGGTGCTGGGTTCGGTGCTGTTCCGCGGTTTCCTGGCCATTATCCCGATTTTAATCGGCGTGCTGGTAGGCTATGCGCTGGCGTGCGCGATGGGCGCGGTTGATTTATCGCCGGTGGCGGCAGCCCACTGGTTCGCGCTGCCGACGTTCTACACCCCGCGCTTTGAATGGATGGCCATCCTGACCATCCTGCCGGCGGCCCTGGTGGTGATTGCCGAGCATGTGGGCCATCTGGTGGTGACCGCCAATATTGTTAAACGGGATCTGCTGCGCGATCCCGGCCTGCACCGTTCACTGTTCGCCAACGGCATTTCCACCATGTTGTCCGGTTTTTTCGGTTCCACCCCCAATACCACCTACGGCGAAAATATCGGCGTAATGGCCATTACCAAGGTTTACAGTACCTGGGTGATCGGCGGCGCGGCCATCCTGGCCATTCTGCTGTCCTGCGTCGGTAAGCTGGCGGCGGCCATCCAGGCGGTGCCGGTACCGGTAATGGGCGGCGTGTCCCTGCTGCTGTACGGGGTGATCGCGGCCTCGGGTATCCGGGTATTGATTGAATCGAAGGTGGATTATAACAAACCGCAAAACCTGATCCTGACGTCGGTGATTTTGATTATTGGGGTCAGCGGCGCCAAGATCCATATCGGCGCCGCCGAACTCAAAGGGATGGCCCTGGCTACCGTGGTCGGCATTGGCCTGAGCCTGGTGTTCAAGCTGATTACCCTGGTGCGCGGCGAAGAGGTGATTATCGACGCCGATCGGCCGGAATTTATCGAGCCCCTTGATAAATAATAAAAAATAGCGCAACGCCTGCCGTTGCGCGAACATCATGGGCGCCAGAGGCCATTATCGGCCGGTCCGGCGCCTATGGTTTTCACCATCCATGAACCCGACGAAAGCGCGCCGGCGATCCAATTCATTGCGCCGGGAATTCTATGATAAACTAGTCGGGTTCCCGCCCGTACGCATAGAGGTATTTCTGAACACGCCGGCACAGCTCTCTTTACCGCTTTATCTCCCTGACGACGAAACCTTCGCCAGCTTTTATCCGGGCGAAAATAAGTCGTTGCTGGCGGCGCTGCACAGCATGCTGACGCAGGAACACGGCAGTTATCTCTATTTCTGGTCGCGCAAAGGGGGAGGGCGCAGTCATTTGATGCATGCCGCCTGCGCCGAACTTTCGCAGCGGGGGGAAGCGGTGGGTTATGTGCCGCTGGACAAACGAACCTGGTTTGTGCCGGAAGTGATGGACGGCATGGAGCAGCTGGCGCTGGTGACCATCGATAATATCGAATGCATCGTTGGCGACGAACCGTGGGAAATGGCCATTTTTAATCTCTATAACCGTATCCAGGAAACGGGCCGCACCCGGCTGATCATCAGCGGCAACTGCCCGCCCCGCCAGTTAAACCTTAATTTGCCCGATTTGGCCTCGCGCCTGGATTGGGGGCAAATCTATCGCCTGCAGGCGCTGTCCGATGAAGAAAAAGGAGCCGCGCTGCAACTGCGGGCCAGGCTGCGGGGGTTTGAATTGCCGGAAGATGTCAGCCGTTTTTTGCTAAAACGGCTGGAGCGGGATATGCGCACGCTGTCGTTAACCCTGGATCAGCTCGATCATGCCTCCATTCGCGCGCAGCGCAAATTGACCATTCCGTTTGTCAAAGAGATCCTCGGCCTGTAAAACCGGTCCGTCAGGACTTTTGATACTGCTTATAGCGTGCCTGCAGCTGCCGCAGTTGATCGATGCGGGCATCGTAGCGGGCCTGTTGCAGGCTGCCCAGTTTAACCAGCGAACTGGCGTTGCTCAGCGCCCGGATGGCCTGGTCCAGCTGGCCGTTGAGCGACAGGCTCTCCGCCCGCGCCGCCAGCTCCTGATCGCGCAGCCCCAGTCCGGCATTGGCTTGCGCCAGCAGATCCCAGCCGTTGATATCATCGCGATGATTAAAGGTGTAGCGATTGAGCAGGCGCACGGCGTCGGCGAAACGCTGGCCCTGCACATAGGCATTCGCCAGGTTCAGCAACAGTACCGGATTGGTGGTATTGTCCTGCACCCTGGTCAGCGGCTCCAGCCGGGCTATGGCCCGGGGAATCTGCTGCTGCGCCAGATCGATATCGGTCATCAAATCCACGAACCACAGGTTGGACGGCTGCTTGCCCAGCAGGGGCTGTAGCGTCCTGCGGGCGTCGTCATATTTCTTGGCCTCGAAAAACAGCACCGCCTGGCCATATTGGGCGGCGATCTGCTGTCGCGTATTGCCTTTTTTCCATGCGGCGATGAGATCGTCGTCCAGCACGATGCTTCCCGACCCGTACATGCCGAGAATCCGCGCTTTCGCCAGGTAAAAATCCTGCGAGGAATCCAGCACCAGATGCTTCATCTGGTTTGCCCGGTTGCGGATATCCGATAGCCGGCTCAGGGGCAGGGGATGGGTTAACAGCATTTCCGGCGGCGCGGTGGAATAACGCATCTGATCGGCCAGCTTCTGCAGGAAGTCCGGCATGGCCTGGGGATCGAACCCCGATCGTTGCAATACCTGGATGCCGATACGGTCGGCTTCCTGTTCGTTGGCCTGGGTAAAACTGATGATGCCCTGCTGGGTGCCCGCGATGGTGCCGCTCAGCGCCGCCATGCCCATTTGCGGATTGGCCATGGTCAATAATATCGAGCCCAGCGCCCCGGCCCAGGTGAGCGGCGCGTTGCGCTTCTGGTCTTCCATGGCGCGCGCCAGATGGCGTTGGGTGACGTGGGACAACTCGTGGGCCATTACCGAGGCCAGCTGGCTTTCGTTATCGGTATAGCGGAACAGCGCGGAATGCAGCACCACGTTGCCGCCGAAAAAGGCGTAGGCGTTCAGCTCTTCGCTATGGATCAGATAAAAATGGAATGGGGTGCGCACCGAGTTGGCATGGGCCACCAGGGTACCGCCCAGGTGATTGATATAGGCATTGAGCAGCGGATCGTTAATCAGCGGCGCGCCGCCGCGCATTTGGCGGACATAAAAGTCCCCCATTTGCATTTCCTGGTCGATGCTCAGCGTGCTGCCGGCGGTGGTGCCCATGTCCGGCAGTTGATCCTGCAGGTCGTCGGCCAGCGCGGGCAGGCAGCCGATGGCCGCCGTGGCGGCCATCAATGTGGCGATAAGGCTTTTTTTCATCCATGTGTACATATGCTGGCCAACCTTAACCTGGGATGCTCTCTATAACGACGATGGTTATTTGACACCACCGGGCGTTCAGCGTTCTCCCTTTTTACGCGCGGCGATCCACCCCGGCGCGCAACGCGCCCGCTCCCGCGTCGGACGCTATGCGTCCTGCAGGTAGGCCAGCACGATATCGTGATGGTTGCTGGTCTTGAAGTCATCGAATACATGCTCGATGTTGCCGTCCAAGCCGATCAGAAAGCTGATGCGATGGATGCCGTCATAGGTTTTGCCCATAAAGGATTTTTCGCCCCAAACGCCGAATTGCTCCGCCACCTGATGATCGGCATCGGAGAGCAGCGTGAAGTTCAGCAGTTCTTTTTCCGCGAAACGCGAAAGTTTTTCGGGTTTGTCGGTGCTGATGCCCAGCACTTCAACACCCGCCTGCTTGAGCGCATCCATATTGTCGCGTAGTCCGCATGCCTGCACGGTACAGCCCGGCGTCATCGCTTTGGGATAAAAGTAGACCAATACTTTTTGTCCCTGGAAGTCGGTCAGACTGACCTGTTCACCGTCCTGATCGGGCAAACTAAATTTCGGTGCTGTATCACCGGCTTTCAGTGGCATCATTAAAATACTCCGTCTCTCTCTTGATTCTGTGGATGATTCACAACGCTAATACTGCCTTGCGCGTTCAGTTCTGTACAGAGTTGATGAAACGTATATTCAATTTGTTCCACCGGACCATCGGCGAGGCCGTGCGCGGTGATCTGAATATTGAGCCGCGCCGGATTGGCCCCCTGCGCCGGTTGGGTCTTGGACGCCAACTCGGCGATGTTCATCTGTTGGTTGTCGAATAAATCGGTAAACCGCTCGATTAAATGCGGCGAATCCTCGACGTCCACCTTGACCCAGATGGTGGTGGGCGTCGCCTGCTGTTCGTTGGCGTTGGTGCGTTTCATTACAATCAGCAGATCCAGCTCCGCGCCTTTCAACGGCAGGGTGGATTCAATCAGGGTAATGGCGTTCCAACTGCCGGACAATAACATGATCAGCGTAAACTCTTCACCCAGCATGGCAAGACGGCTATCCTCAATATTACATCCGCAGCTACTGACGTGGCGGGTGATGGTATTGACGATACCGGGACGGTCGGTACCCAGCGCAGTTATGACCAGATAGTGCTGTTGTGACTGTGGCAAAATGGTGCTTCCTGTCATGGCTGATGTGATTTACATGGTAACCCTAAAAAAAACCTGCTGCCAAGGGCTTACATGGCCGATGTTTGCTTGCTTTTGGATAGGTGACAAAAGTACCATGAATAATCTGTTTGCGGAGGGGATGGTCAATGTTTACGGGAAGCTTTACGGGAAGCATAGTTGCACTGGTTACACCAATGGATGACAAAGGTGCCGTCGATTGGATAAGTCTCAGAAAATTAATCGATTATCATGTGGCCAGCGGCACCTCGGCCATCGTCTCCGTCGGCACTACCGGCGAGTCGGCCACGCTGAGTCATGACGAACACGGCGAAGTGGTGATGCGCACCCTGGAGCTGAGCGACGGACGTATCCCGGTGATTGCCGGCACCGGCGCCAATTCCACCGCCGAAGCGGTCAGCCTGACGCAGCGCTTCAACGATAGCGGCGTGGTGGGCTGCCTGACGGTGACGCCTTACTACAACAAACCCACCCAGGAAGGTTTATTCCAGCATTTCAAAGCGATAGCCGAACACACCGATCTGCCGCAAATCCTGTATAATGTGCCCGCGCGCACCGGCTGCGATATGCTGCCGCCGACGATCGGCCGCCTGTCCAAGATTAAAAATATTGTCGCCGTTAAGGAAGCAACCGGGAACTTAAACCGCGTCAGTCAGATCCAAGAGCTGGTTGATGAGGATTTTATCCTGCTGAGCGGCGACGATTCGACCGGTTTGGACTTTATGCAGCTAGGGGGAAGAGGCGTTATTTCCGTTACGGCCAATATCGCCGCGCGTGAAATGGCGGAACTTTGCGCCCTGGCGCAACAAGGCAATTTTGCCGAAGCGCGTCGCCTCAACCAACGCCTGATGCCGTTACATCAGAAATTATTTATTGAATCCAACCCAATTCCCGTTAAATGGGCCTGTAAAGCATTGGGATTAATGGCAACCGATACGTTACGTTTGCCGATGACGCCGCTGACCGAGAATGATAGCCGTGTTGTTGAGCAAGCTTTGACGGACGCCGGTTTGCTGTAACTCTGTTAGGGAGAATTGATGGCTTATTTATTGCAAAAGTCCTTATTGCAAAAGTCGATGGCGGCAAAAGTGGTGGGCGCATCGTTGTTCATGCTGCTTGCGGCCTGTTCCAGCGATCAACGCTACAAACGTCAGGTAAACGGCAACGAAGAGTACCTGAAAGCACCGGCGCTGCACGCGCTAAATAGTCCATCCGGAATGATTCTGCCCGTGCAGTCCGGGGATTACGAGGTTCCCGTCGCGTCCTCCAAGGGCGCGGTGGGCAAAGGACTGGATGTCCGTCCCCCGGCACAGCCTTTGGCTCTGCTAGACGGTTCCCGGTCGCAGTATACCGGCGACACCGCGGTCATACAGCTTGAAAATAGCACCCAGACCCGCGAACTGTGGCCCAGGGTCGTCTCGGTCGTGGAAAGCCAGGGCTACACCATCGCCACCCGCCAGGATGCCAGCCAGACGCTGAATACCGATTGGGTGCAATGGTCGCGCGCCGACGAGGATGTGCAATATCGGGGGCGCTACCAGATAAGCCTGCGTACCGAAGGCTATCAAACCTCCCTGATGGTGAAATCCCTCGGGCTGGAACAGCAGGGCGCGCCGGTTACCGCTCCCGCCATTGTACAGCGCTACACGGTCTCCATGCTTAACAGCGTGGCCCAGGGCCTGGAGCAGTTAAACGACCAGCAGGCCAGTAAAATGGCTTCGGGCCAGACTGCGGACCTGAGCGTGATTAGCGGCGCCGACGATTCCGGCCTGCCGCTGCTGGTGGTGCGCTCGTCCTACGCGGTCGTGTGGCAGCATCTGCCGGCGGCGCTGGAGAAAATCGGCATGAAGGTCAAGGATACCAGCCGGCCGCTGGGCACCCTCTCCGTGACCTATGATGCCCCCAGCAGCGGTACCTGGGACGCACTGGGCGTGAAGGACCCCGATCTGGTCAACGGCGATTACAAACTGCAGGTTGGTGATCTCGGCAATCGCAGCACCTTGCAATTCACCGATCCGAAAGGCCATACCCTCACCCAGTCGAAAAACGACGCCCTGGTGGCGGTATTCCAGGCGGCTTTCAGCCAGTCGTCTACCCGCTAATCCCAAAGGGGGCTTCGGCCCCTTTTATTTTATTGTTAAGCGTTATCTGCCATTGGAGTAAAGAAAGATGCAAAAGCAAGCTGAGTTGTATCGCGGAAAGGCGAAGACGGTCTACACCACCGAAGATCCGGATTTGCTGATTCTGGAATTCCGCAACGATACGTCAGCACTGGACGGCCAGCGTATTGAGCAGTTCGAACGCAAGGGAATGATTAATAATAAATTCAATTATTTTATCATGACCAAGCTTGCCGATGCCGGCATCCCGACGCAGATCGTTCGTCTGCTGTCAGATAACGATGTGCTGGTAAAAAAACTGGCGATGGTGCCGGTGGAGTGCGTGGTGCGCAACCGCGCCGCGGGTTCGCTGGTCAAACGCCTGGGTATTGAAGAAGGCCTGATCCTCAATCCGCCGCTGTTCGATATGTTTTTAAAAAATGACGCCATGCACGATCCGATGATCAATGAGTCTTATTGCACCACTTTCGGCTGGGTAAGCGAACAGCACCTGGCGCGCATGAAAGAACTGACCTACCGGGCCAACGACGTGCTGAGCAAGATATTTGCTGACGGCGGCCTGATCCTGGTGGATTTCAAACTGGAATTCGGCTTGTTCAACGGCGAAATCGTATTGGGCGACGAATTCTCCCCGGACGGCAGCCGCTTGTGGGATCAAGCCACCCTGAATAAAATGGATAAAGACCGTTTCCGCCAGAGCCTGGGCGGGGTCATTGAAGCCTATGAAGAAGTCGCTCACCGTATCGGCGTAAAATTAGACTGACCGCGCAATCGATTACCTGCCGGGCGACCGCCGGAATTTTACCTGCGCCTCGCCTGGCGGAGCACCGTCTGATGCGGCTATTTGTGCTATCCTCCAGGGTATGATCAAATAGCAGTGGGTACATATATGCGTTGGCAGGGACGTCGCGAGAGCGACAATGTTGAAGACCGCCGTAATCAATCCCCAGGGTCCGGCGGCGGGTTTCGCATACCGATCCGCGGCAAAAGCGGCGTGGTGATCTTGATTGTGGTGGTGGTCGCCGGGTATTACGGCATCGATCTGTCGCCCCTGTTGACCGGCGGCCAGTCGGTACAGCAACAGCAGGCCCCGGCGTCAGGCATCAATGCCAATGACGACGAGGCCGCCAAGTTCACCTCGGTGATCCTGGCCACTACCGAAGATACCTGGCAGCAGATCTTCCAGCGCAACGGCAACACCTACCCGCCGCCGAAGCTGGTCATGTACCGCGGCGCGACGACTACCGGCTGCGGCACCGGGCAATCGGTGATGGGGCCGTTTTATTGCCCTACGGATCGCACGGTGTATATCGATTTATCGTTTTATGACGAGATGAAAAATAAACTCGGCGCCGATGGCGATTTTGCCCAGGGTTATGTTATCGCCCATGAAGTGGGCCACCATGTGCAAAACCTGCTGGGCATCGAGCAAAAGGTCAGGCAAATGCAGCAGGGCGCAACCCAGCAAAAGATAAACCAGCTTTCGGTGAAAATGGAGCTGCAGGCGGACTGTTTTGCCGGCGTCTGGGGCAATAATATGCAAAAACAGCAGATTCTTGAACCCGGCGACTTGCAGGAAGCGCTGAATGCGGCCACGGCCATCGGCGACGATCGGCTGCAACAACGCGGCCAGGGCCGGGTAGTGCCCGACAGCTTTACCCACGGCACCTCGGAACAGCGCTACACCTGGTTTAAACGCGGCTTTGATACTGGCGATATGAATCAATGCGATACCTTTGCCAGTCGCTAAAGGATCGAGCAGGACTTATCATGACATTTCTGGACCCTACATTGCTGATATTGCTGGCGCTGGCGGCGCTGGGCATTATCAGCCATAACAACACCGTTACGGTGGCGATCCTGGTATTACTGATTATCCGCATTACCCCCCTGAGCCATTTTTTCCCCTGGGTTGAAAAACAAGGGCTGACGCTGGGGATTATTATCCTCACCATCGGCGTCATGGCCCCCATTGCCAGCGGCACCATTTCCGCCGGCAGCGTAATGCACTCTTTCTTACACTGGAAGTCGCTGCTGGCTATCTTGATTGGCGTCGCGGTGTCCTGGCTGGGCGGGCGGGGCGTGTCGTTAATGTCGCACCAACCGTCGGTGGTGGCCGGACTACTGGTGGGTACGGTCATGGGCGTGGCGCTGTTTCGCGGGGTGCCGGTGGGGCCGCTGATTGCCGCGGGCATTCTGTCGCTGCTGATCGGCAAAACCTGATATGGGCGGGGCCTTGCCCTGGGCGCCGCACGCCCTGAGCGCGGCGACGGCCCGGATGGAGCTGGCGGGGGTGCGCCGTCTGCTGGTGCTTAGCGGCGAGCCTGCCTGGTGCCGCGGGCTGGCCGATGAAATGCGCGCGGCCCTGTCCGGCGACTGGTTATGGGTGGGCGAGGGCGCGACGGACCGCCGGGCCGGCTGTTTACCCGCGGCGATCGGCACCTTGCTGGGGCGGGAGTTCAAACATGCGGTGTTTGACGCCGCCAGCGGGTTGGCGGTGGACGCGCTGGCGGCGCTGGCCGGCACGTTAACCGCCGGCAGTTGGCTGGTATTGCTGGTGCCGGAATGGACGTCCTGGCCGACGCGGGCCGACGCGGATTCCCTGCGCTGGAGCGAACAACCGGCGGCGGCGCCGGCCCCCGTATTTATCGATTATTTCAGGCAACGCCTGCTGGCGGACCCGGAGGTGGTGCTGTGGCGCCAGTATCAGGATGCGGCGTTGGCGCCGCTGGCGCCGCGTCCCCGCTGGCGGCCGCCGTTGCCCGGGCCTACTGCCGAACAGCGGGCGCTGCTGGCCGAGCTGCTTGGCGGCGGGCCGGACGTATTTGTGCTCACCGCCCCGCGCGGGCGCGGCAAATCGGCCCTGGCGGGCATGCTGGCGGCGCGGTTCAACGGCGAGTGCTGGGTTACCGCCCCCGGCAAGGCCGCCGCCGCGGTGCTGGAAAGCCATGCGGGCAGCCGCGCGCGTTTTTTAGCGCCGGATGCGCTGCTGGAGCGCTGCCTGCGCCATTCCCAGGATCATCCCCCGGCGGACTGGCTGCTGGTGGATGAAGCGGCAGCCATTCCCCAACCCTTGCTGCGCCGGCTGATCGGCTATTTTCCCCGGGTGCTGCTGACCACCACCGTGCAGGGCTATGAAGGCAGCGGCCGGGGTTTTCTGCTCAAATTCTGCGCCTCACTGGACCACTGGCGGCATCTCACCCTCCGCCAGCCGCTGCGCTGGGCGCCAAACGACCCCTTGGAGCGCTGGCTGGGCGCGACGCTGCTGCTTGACGATCCGCCGCCGTCCGACGGGGCCGGCATACCGGCCTCACCGCCGGTATTCACCCGTTTTTGCCAGGAGCGCTGGCGCACCCATCCCCTGGAGCTCCTGGAGTTCTATCAGTTATTGACCAGCGCCCATTATCGCACCACGCCGCTGGATTTGCGGCGGCTGATGGACGCCCCGGGGCAGCATTTTATCGCCGCCAGAACGGCGGGCGTGTTGACCGGCGCGTTATGGTCGGTGGCGGAAGGCGGCTTGCCGCCCGGCCTGGCCCACGACGTCTGGGCCGGCCGCCGGCGGCCGCCGGGTAATTTGGCGGCGCAGTCGCTGGCGGCCCACGGCGGGTTATGGACGGCGCCGTTATTGCGCTCACGGCGCATCAGCCGCATTGCGGTAACGGCCGCCGCCAGGCGGCGGGGCATTGGGCTGGCGTTAATCGCCCAGGCGCTGGCGGGAGCGCGGGGGCTGGATTTTATCTCGGTGAGCTTTGGTTTTACCGAGGAACTGTGGCAATTCTGGCGGGCGGCGGGTTTTGCGCTGGTGCATATGGGCACGCGCCTGGAGGCCGGCAGCGGTTGTTATAGCGCCATGGCGCTATTTCCCCTGAGCGACGCCGGACACCGGCTGGCGCGCCGGGGATCGGAGCAATTCAACCGCGATCGCGCGGTGCTGTCTCTTCCCCCACCGGCTGGCGAAGCTCATTATGCGGCCACGGCCTGGCGTTTGAATGAAGATGACTGGCGCACCCTGGCCGGGTTCGCTTTCGCCTTGCGTCCGCCGGAGTCCTGCCGGCCGGCGCTGCTGCGGTTATTGCGCCACTCGGCGCTGCCGCTGCCGGCGCTGCGTTTGTGGCTGGAACAGAAGGAGGATGCGGCGCGGGTGGCGGCCCAGGAAGGGCTGAGCGGTAAAAAAGCCGTGACGGCGCGCTGGCGCAGTGAAACGGCGGCGGCGCTGCGGGCGCTGAGCCCGGAGGACGGACAGCGGTGGCAGGACTGGAGCGTCAATGGCGGTCCGGAACCTGCCACCGCGGGTTAACGGCGCAGATTATTTTTTCTTTTTCGGCCAATCGTCGTCTTCGTCCCATTTGGCATTGTTGTCGCGGTGCGGGGGCAACTCGGGTTTATCTTTCAGGTAGCGTTTAACATCCACCCGCCGCAGTTCTTTCACGCCGCTTATCAGCATGCCCGCCAATATAATTAAAATGACCCACCAGTAATCAGCCAGCCAGCCCATATCCTTACTCCTTATCGGTATTTCCAATGTAGCGATGAAAAATGGCGGGCAACCGCGGAATCAACCACGTGGAGCCGGCCACATCGCGCTCTTTCCATGATGCCAGCAATACGTCGGGCGTCAGCAGGCGTTCCGCCTCCCTGGCCAACGGACGGTAGCTCAGATGCCAGGGCTCCGCGGCGACGCCGCCATGGTCATGGGCATAGGGGCGGTAAAAGTCGTACTCTCCCATCCGCTGATCCAGCCAGGCGGTCAGGCCGGCAAAATAGCCGCCGGGAAGATACTCCCAGGGTTCCAGCCGTAATGAACATCCGGCGGGTAATAAATCCGGATCGTAGATATCCAGGTCGCTGCCCCAGTGATGGCGGCTGGCGCCCGGCAGCGCCGACCAGCGCAATATGGCGGCGCAACGCTCGCCCACCGTCAGGCCCTGGCCATCCAGCGGCCGGCTATCATGATCTAATAATGGCCGCTCGCCGCTGAATTTGCCATTCCAGATAGCCAACTGCCGATCAAAATCACGAAAACTGCTGGCCGGCTGTAAATTAAACCCGTCCCGGCCGGCGGCCTGCTGTAATTCCCGGAAGGCGTTTGCCGCGGCGGGTTGCAGGCGGTGGGCGCCGCCCAGCGCGATTAAATGCCGGTCGGTCTGGCCGGTGAGCATCGCCGGCGTCATCATAAAATCAACTGCTCCATGATGCGCTGATACATGCGGCTTAGCAATTGCAGGTCGGCGGCGCTGACGCACTCGTTTACTTTATGGATGGTGGCGTTGACCGGCCCCAATTCCACCACCTGGGCGCCGGTACGGGCGATAAATCGCCCGTCGGAGGTGCCGCCGGTGGTTTCGAGCCTGGGGACGATCTCTTGATAATGCCCGACCGCGTTGATGACCGCCGCCACCAGTTCGCCGGGCGGGGTGAGAAACGGCTGGCCCGACAGCCACCATTCTATCTGGCAGCGTAAGCCGTGGCGTTCCATCAGCGCTTCCACCCGCGATCGGATCTGGGCGTCGGTAAGCTCGGTGCTGAAGCGGAAGTTAAATTGCACCTGCAGATCGCCCGGTATGACGTTATTGCTGCCGGTACCCGCATGGATATTGGCGATTTGCATCGTGGTGGGCGGAAAGAAGGCGTTGCCTTCGTCCCAGACGGTGGCCACCAGTTCGTTAAGCGCCGGCATGGCGCGGTGGACCGGGTTGTCCGCCAATTGAGGGTAAGCCACATGGCCCTGGGTGCCGTATACGGTCATGGTGGCGGTCAGCGAGCCGCGCCGGCCGTTTTTCACCACATCCCCCACGTGCAGATGGCTGGAGGGTTCCCCCACCAGGCAATAATCCAGGCGTTCCTCCCGCGCCATCAGCGCTTCGACCACCTTCACCGTTCCGTTGACGCAGGCGGCCTCTTCGTCGGAGGTAATCAGAAACGCCAGCCGTCCGCGGTGATTGGGATGCTGGGCGACAAAACGCTCGGCCGCCACAATCATGGCGGCCAGCGATCCTTTCATATCGGCGGCGCCGCGGCCATACAGCATGCCGTCGCGCAAGGTAGGCTCAAAGGGGGGATTATCCCAGCTATCGGCATTGCCGCCGGGCACCACGTCGGTGTGTCCGGCAAAAGCCAGGGTCTTGCCCTCGCCGCGCCAGGCCCAGAAATTAAGGGTGTCGCCAAAAGGCATGGGTTCGATGGTGAAACCCAATGTCCGCAGGCGGTCGGTCATCAATACCTGGCAACCCGCATCGTCGGGGCTCAGGGAGGGCCGTTTAATTAACTGCTGCGCCAGTTCCAGTACCGGACATGCCATTTCAGGCCTCCCTGGTGGTGAATTGCTGATAGTCGTCGGGGTTAAAGCCCACCAATAGCCGTCCATTCACATCTTCCAATACCGGACGTTTAATCACGGCCGGCTGGCTTAGCATCAGTTCCAGCGCCCCCGCGGCCCCATCCGCCGCCTGCCGCTGCTCCTCGCTCAGCTTGCGCCAGGTGGTGCCGCGGGTATTAAGCAGCGCCTGCCAGCCCGCCCGATCGATAAACCCTTGCAACATTGCGCGGGCGACGCCGTCGCGGCGGTAATCATGGAACCGGTAATCGACCCGGCGCTCATCCAGCCAGCGGCGGGCCTTTTTAATGGTATCGCAGTTTTTAATGCCGTAGAGCG
This sequence comes from Sodalis sp. RH21, assembly GCF_047324175.1. Lineage (NCBI taxonomy): Bacteria > Pseudomonadati > Pseudomonadota > Gammaproteobacteria > Enterobacterales > Bruguierivoracaceae > Sodalis > Sodalis sp. RH21. The sequence continues at coordinate 1,274,122 of NZ_CP178732.1, forward strand.
TAAATGACATTTTGTTAGTTTTATCAATCATGAAAAAATGCTACCTACAAATTTCATCTTTTAATGATAAATATTACTACTCTGGCGGCGGATTAACCAGTGGGAAGTAGGTCGCGCAATGGTAAAACCCCGATGACTTCTATGTAAACCATCAACATAACGAAGAGCGTATACAAGTGCAGAATTGCAAGCTTAATCCTGAACCGAAAAGCTTGAAATAACGTCTATGAGTCACCCATATCATCTTCAATAAATTTTAGTTGTTGGACTGGCTCAATAGTTTTCTCGCTAGATTGATTTTTTAAATCGTGAGTGCCATTTCCCCTAATACTTTCTACAGTCCATAATCCATTTTTTTCTCTTTCTCGCCTAATGGCAGGAGGAAAAAGAGAGTTTAGTTTTTCACGGATATTCACTAAATGCTGCTTGTCTTCAGAAATATTATCAAAACGGTCCTTAATAACTTCGCAGTTATCAATTTCGGAGCCAATCCATTTTCTATTTTTAATTTCTGCAATTATATAAGTTGTACCGGAACCGCCAAAAGGATCAAAAACTAAATCACCTTCTTTAGTTGACAACTCAATGATCCTATCAAGTATTTTAATGCTTAATTCATTAGCCCCATTCCTTTTCTTATATTTTCTGTGCCTAACGGGGGGGATGTCATACCAAACATCAGTAAGATTAACACCAAGAGGATTCATTTTTCTTTTATATCCCCCGTAATCCTTAAGATCACCGAAGCATTTAGGGCAAGTTTGCGCCGGCAACCTATCCGGTTCAAATGTATTCGCCTTTTCTCCCTTAATGAAATACAAAAGAGAATAATGTGAAGGGTATAACCGTCCTTGTATCGGCATGTTGTTTTTCATATCAACAGCTATCCAATGCTTAAAATTAAGCCTACCATGTAAGAAATTTGCTATCTTACTATTCCATATAGGTAAGTTCCATAGAAATAACGAACCCCCGGGTTTTAATATACGAATACATTCATCTAGCCATCGATGACTCCACTTGATATACTCTTCCTCCTTTAAGTTATCGTCCATTTTTGAAGGATAAAGTTTATCAAGATTAAATGGAGGATCAGCAAATATCATATCAATTGTATCACTGCTTATTGTTTTGCTAATATTCAAGCAGTCGCCATGATACAAAGTTCCATTTTGAGTTTGTAGTGCTACGATAGGTTCATCTTTATTATTATTATCTTTTTTTTCTGAACTGGAATGATTTAATACATTATATATTAATGAGGCGTTTTTTTGAATCAATCCCAATGTATCCATATCCATATGACCCATATTTAATTGAAAATGCAATGGGGTAACATTATATTCACGACACAGCAAAGAAAGATCATTCCCACTAGGCATGATATTTTTTTGATTATAATATCTAAGTCGTTCGAGAGGAATCGATGTTCTCTTACTTATTTCATTATAGGTTTTAGTGCTAGAATCAACTTTCCCCAAGGTTTTAAGCAATTGATCAGAATAACTCATTTCATAAACCACGCTTTTATAAACTCACTCTGCATATAGCATCTCATAATCGTGAGAATCTGTCACTCCCTCATAGTCCATCGCCTGTTAACATCTTATGGAAAATGACAAAATGGATTGATAAATTGATGAAAATCAACAAAAAATCTTTTGCATCGGCAGTGGGCACCAGGTTAATGATTGTGCGATCCCATATGGGGCTCAGTCAAAATGATATCCAGAATGCTACTGGTATTGATAGAGCAACCTTATCACGTATTGAAAACGGTAGGCAACACATCTCCCTGTATCAACTTCTTCAAATACTGACAATTTTAGAAATTCCTATAGAGGTGTTTCTTAAAGATATTGAGGTTGATAATGATAACTAATATAGAGTTAGACGATGGATTTCTTCCGAATGAGATAGCCGAAACGGTTAAAACAAATGTTATTCATGCGTTAAATGAAATAAAAACTATCGAAGATAGATTTATAATTAATGATTCTTCATTTTTGAGAAAACAAAATAATAATAGAATTACACCTTGTGTTATGAATTCTGCATCTTACATATCGAATAAATTTCAAAGAAATCTAAGCCTGCTGCCTGATTGTCTAGGAGAAACCAGCCTATCTTCACAAAGGATCGATGGCTTTATAAATATTGAATACAATGGGCTTGCATATAAAGTAACAGATAAAAAACGGATATTGGATGTGGCCTTTGAATATATTAAATATAAAAATCTTTCGGAAAGTGTCATTTATAATTTATTTCCAATGTTTTATGGCATGTATGCCGATAGATTCTGTTTTAATCTACCATCGCTTGAAAGTATAAAACATCTTTTTGAAAAGAAATACGTATCCTATCGTTATAAAATTGGCGTTGAATTTGAGACAGGGAATGTTGCGAGCTCATTCAGAGCTATAAATAAACTAAATGGATTATTTCATCAAGGCCAAATAGATGGTGGATGTTTTATAACAAGTATTGATAAGAAAAACTCTGCGACAAGAATATGGCCTGTATCGAATAGAAATGGCTCATTTCAAGAATTAAAAAATAGATCTTATCTTTCCCAAGTTTCCTTACCCTTAATATGTATCGGTTTTGCTCCTGATGGATTTTCTCGTGCCGCTCCATTTTTAGGCGCTAATGGGGCATTATACAATTTGGAATCAGCAGGCTATAAAGATGACGAGACAAAGTTAGATATTTACACAAATTATGAAGGATTTGAATTCTTGAAAACGCCCTTCTAAGAAAAATTTAAATCTAGATCGCCATTTTTGAAAAAATAACCGATCGGAGAACTCGCGTTGCACGCTCCGTCTGGCAGGGGAAATCGCGGGCGGTAGCTGTCAACGGAGTTGAAACCATTATTAGCGTTTACGCTGCAGATTTTAGCCCGGTTTTTGGATAAAGGGTGACAAGCATCCTGACACAAGGAGATAACGTTTCATATCAGGTCAGGCTCGGTTGCCCCCATTGGGATTTTCAGTAGTGGGGATCGACTATCCTGCCGGAGAGGGATTATATTTTAATGGCGTAGTAAATCCAGGCCATTTCTACTATGGGCGTAAAGTAAATGCAACTGCGTCAAGCTATTTTGAGTGGTCCTATATAGCGATAAAATATAAGAAAAGCTTATAGATCGGCGTTTGTGCAAATGCCTGGCTTTATTTAGGCATCGGCAACGCCGCCAAGCGGCCTACGCCGGTTAAGCCAAAAGCATTAAAATGTTGCGAAGGGGAGTCTTAATTCAATGCACCTTTTTACAGAACGATCAATCAATTAACATGTGCTAATAATAATATTTTACGGCCTGGACTCATTGCATCAATATAGTGCATCCCGGTTCGAATAATTATTATGATTTGTGATCCAGGTAAACAAGAGTTAATTTAATTTACCCTTTGCGCTCTATTATTATCCCGAAAAATTTGTATAATAAGCGCACAAGAAAAGAGAGGCAGGGTATGATAGATACAGAGTTAGTCAATTGGAAAGCTTTCATCGAAGCGATGCTGAGAAAATAACTGCGCAGGTCTTTCGTTAATCGTAAACCAGGCACGAGAAGTCTCGATAGCAGTTTCAATGAATCACCGCAGTCTTAATGGAATAATCGCACATTACACCAAGGCCACCCCGTAAAGGTGGCCTTTGCTTTTTGCCGTTTGAGCCGGCGCTGGGCTTAAAGCGTATCGGTATCCACATCTTCCGGCAGCAGGCTGATGCCCGTATCAGGATGCTCTTTGGCCGGGAACCGGCGGCGAATCAGCACAAAAAACAGCGGAATGAAAAATATCGCCAGCACCGTGGCGGAAATCATGCCGCCGATAACGCCGGTGCCCACCGCATGCTGGCTGGCAGACCCCGCCCCGCGGCTGATGGCCATCGGCAACACGCCGAAGACAAATGCCAGGGAGGTCATCAATATAGGCCTTAACCGCAGGCGCGACGCATGCAGGGTGGCTTCAATCAGGCCTTGGCCCCGCTGATTCAGTTCATTGGCGAATTCGACGATCAGAATGGCGTTTTTCGCCGACAGACCGATCACCGTCAGCAGGCCCACCTGGAAATAGACGTCATTTTCCAGCCCGCGCATCCAGGTGGCCGCCAGGGCGCCGACCACGCCCAGCGGGACCACCAGCATGACGGAAAACGGAATCGACCAGCTTTCGTATAATGCCGCCAGGCTTAAAAACACCACCAGCAGCGAAATGGCGTATAACGCCGGGGCCTGGGCGCCGGACAGGCGTTCCTGATAGGACATCGCGGTCCACTCCAGCCCCATGCCGTTAGGCAACTGCGCGACCAATTTCTCCATCAAGTCCATCGCCGTACCGTTACTTACGCCCTCCGCCGCTTCGCCGACGATTTCCAGGGAGGGGATGCCGTTGTAGCGTTCCAGCCGCGGCGAGCCATATTCCCAATGGGAGGTGGCGAACGCCGAGAAAGGCACCATGCCGCCGGTGCCGTTACGCACGTACCAGCGATTGATATCTTCCGGCAGCATCCGGTATTTGGCCGCCGCCTGGACATAGACCCGCTTAACCCGGCCGCGGTCGATAAAATCATTTACATAGTTCGACCCCCAGGCGGTTTGCAGCGTGTCGTTGATATCGGCGATGGCCACCCCGAGGCTTTGGGCCTTGCGTTGATCGATATCGATCTGCAATTGAGGGCTGTCGTCGAGCCCGTTGTGCCGCACGCGTGAGAGCAGGGGAGAGGCGGCCGCACTGGCCAATAATTGATCGCGCGCCTGCATCAACGCCGCATGGCCCTGGGCGGCTTTATCCTCCAGCATCATATCGAAACCGGCGGCGTTGCCCAGCCCGGAAATGGCCGGGGGATTATTGGCCAGCACCCGCGCTTCGGGAATCTGGTTAAAGGCTTTGGTGGCCCGCGCGATAATAGCCGACGCGGAGCGGTCGTCACCGGGACGATCGTCCCAGCCTTTAAGCCTGATAAACAGGCGGGCGACATTCTGCCCGTTGCCGCCGGGGCCGGCGCCGATGGTGGAGAATACCGACAGAACGTTATTTTTTTCTTTAGTCAGGAAATATTGTTCCACCTGGCTGACCACTTTAAGGGTTTGTCCCTGGGTGGAACCGGTGGGCAACTGCACCTGGCCCATAAATACCCCGCGATCTTCCTGGGGTAAAAACGAGGTGGGCAAATGTAAAAACAGCAGCGCCATGCCGGCCAGCAGCAGGCCGTACAGCAATAACCAGCGCGCGCTGCGCTGCAATAACCGCGTCACGCCCCGCTGATACCGCTCGGCGCCTTTGTCGAAATAACGGTTGAACCAGCCGAAAAATCCCCGCTGCGCGTGCTGGTGATTCTTGGGGACGGGTTTAAGCAGGGTGGCGCATAACGCCGGGGTTAATATCAAGGCCACCAGCACCGACAAGACCATGGCCGCGACAATCGTTACCGAGAATTGCCGGTAAATGGCGCCGGTGGTGCCGCCAAAAAACGCCATGGGCACAAATACCGCCGACAGCACCAGCGCGATGCCGACCAGGGCGCCCTGGATCTGCCCCATGGATTTGCGCGTCGCCTCCCGCGGGGAAAGGCCCTCCGCGCTCATCACGCGCTCGACATTTTCCACCACCACGATGGCGTCATCCACCAGCAGGCCGATGGCCAGCACCATGGCGAACATGGTCAGGGTGTTGATACTGAAACCGCTGGCGGATAGCACGGCGAAAGTGCCGAGCAACACCACCGGCACGGCGATGGTGGGAATCAACGTCGCGCGGAAATTCTGCAAAAACAGATACATCACCAAAAATACCAATACGATGGCTTCCAGCAGCGTTTTTACCACGTCCTCGATGGACGCGGTGACAAACGGCGCCGTTTCATAGGCGATTTCGGCCTTTAGCCCGTGGGGAAAAAACGGGGCCAGTTCCGCGAGTTTCTGCTTTACCTGCTTATTGGTATCGAGCTCATTGGCGCCGGAGGCCAATTTAATGCCCATCCCCGCGGCGGCCTGGCCGTTATACCGGGTCAGATAATCGTAGTTTTCCGACCCCAGTTCCACGGTCGCCACCTCGCCCAGGGTAACCGTGGAGCCGTCGGTGTTTACCCGCAGGGTGATGGCGCGAAACTGTTCCGGTGTCTGCAATTGCGCCTGGGCATTGATGGTCGCGTTCAACGCCTGCCCGTCCACCGCCGGGGTGCCGCCGAGCTGGCCGACCGCCACCTGGCTGTTTTGCGCCTCGATCGCCGAGACGACATCGCTGGTGGTGAGCTGGTAATTATTCAGGGCGTCGGGATTGAGCCAGATGCGCATGGAGTACTGCGAACCGTAGGCGTCTATGGAACCGACGCCGCTCACCCGGCTCAGCGGTTCTTGCAAATTGCTGACCATATAATCGGCGATGTCCGACTTATCCATCGAACCGTCGGTGGACACGAAGGCCACCATCATCAAATTACTGTCGCCGGTTTTGGTCACGGTGATGCCTTGCGTTTGCACCGCCTGGGGCAGCCGGCGCTGCGCCACCTGTAATTGGTTTTGCACTTCCTGCATCGCTTCGTTGGGATCGGTGCCCGCCAGGAATGTCAGGGTAGTGGTGGCCTGGCCGGTATTGCTGCTTTGCGAGGCCATATAGAGCAGATTATCCAGGCCGGTCATGTTTTGTTCGATAATTTGCGTGACGGCATTTTCCAACGTCTTGGCCGAGGCGCCGGGATATTTGGCGGTGATGCGTATGGTGGGCGGAGTTAATTTCGGATACTGCTCAATCGGAAGCGTAAAGATGGCCATGGTGCCGGTTAAAGCAACGATAATCGCCAACACCCACGCGAAAATCGGGCGATCGATAAAAAAGTTAGCCATTCAATAAAACCCCAGGGCGATTGTTCCGTAATGATAAGGCCAATTCGCAGAAATCGTTAAGCACCTTTGTGAGGATACTTTACCCGCCGGCAGGGTATAAAACGTGAAGAAAAAAAGGAGATCATGTAAAAAAGTGATGGGGTTGTTTTACTGTGCCAGGCCCATGGCCACAGGATGTAGCGGATTTTTACCGTGAATTGCTCTGTGCTTACCCGCGCTTTGCGTTATGATCGCCGGCTGAATTGTCGTTTCCAATGAGTCTATCGAGGATATTATGCCGTTGAATGTAAAAATCATCGAAAATAAGTTGTTATCCGATCACTGGTTTATCCTGCGGAAATTTTTATTCGATCTCAAGAGAAAAGACGGCGGCACGGTACGGCAGATGCGCGAAGTTTACGATCGCGGCAACGGCGCCACTATCCTGCTCTATAACCGCGTCAAAAATAGCGTGGTGCTTATTCGCCAGTTCCGCATGCCCACCTATGTTAATGGCAACCCCACCGGGATGTTGCTGGAAACCTGCGCCGGTTTGCTGGACGACAATTCGCCGGAAGAGTGCATCAGGCGGGAGGCGATTGAAGAGACCGGATATGCCGTGGGCCAGGTGGAAAAGGTGTTTTCCGCGTATATGTCCCCCGGGGGCGTCACCGAGATAGTACATTTTTTCGCCGCCGAATATAACGAGTCGCTGCGCGACAATAGCGGCGGCGGTATCGAAGATGAGGATATCGAAGTGCTGGAGATCCCCTTCGGCGAGGCCCTGGCCATGGTGGGGGACGGCCGCATCAGGGACGGCAAAACCATTATGCTGTTGCAGCATGCGCAAATCAAAGGCTGGCTGAAAGGATAAGCGCCTGGCGCGGAACCGTTGCGGCTTACTTTACCAAAGGACTGGATAAATACACAGGTGTGCTGTATATTTATTACACTGCTCTACGGAGCCGGTGTGTCCTGACATTAGAATGGTGAAAGCTATGATGATATCCGCAGCGGGTTTTGAATCCCCTCATCAAACGGTCTCAATGAGCAGCCGGGAACTGGCTGAACTGATTGGGACGTCCCATGGTGAAGTAAAACGCCTGATCGGCAGCCTGGAAACGGCCCAGCGCTTAACCCAGCCCCTGCGGCCGGTGGACTACCAGTACCAGGGTGAAACCCGGCAGGAGTACCTGCTCAACAAGCGCGACTCCCTGATGGTTATCGCCCGCCTGTCGCCCACCTTCACCTCGGTGGCGCTCGATCGCTGGCATGAACGCGAACTGCTGCACGATCTGCCCGATTTCACCAACCCGGCGGTCGCGGCCCGCGCCTGGGCGCAGGAGTACGAGCGGCGTCAGGCGCTGGAAAAACATCTTGACCTGCTAGCGCCGAAAGCGGACTTTTTCGACCGCTACGTGCAGGTGGACGGGGCCATGGGGTTTCGCCAGGTATGCAAATTGCTCAAGGTGAAAGAAGCGGATTTCCGGCAGTTTTTGCTGGAACGCCAGATTATGTATCGTCTTGCGGGAATCTTGACGCCTCACCAGCAGCACCTCGACGCGGGGCGTTTTGAGCTGCATATGGGCACCGGCGCCAACCGCCATGCCTTTTCCCAGGCCAGGTTCACCGCTAAAGGGGTGAAATGGGTTGCCGGTTTGTGGGCGGCGCGGCGCGATCGGCAGCAAAAAAGCGCGGCCGCATAAAAAAAATGCCGTCCGGGGTTAACCGGCCGGCATTGATTTACTGCTAACGCAGGCTTATTTCAGCAAGCCGCGCGCTTTATCCAGCACGTTTTCGATGGTAAAACCGAACACTTTGAACAGCTCTTCGGCAGGGGCCGATTCGCCGAAGGTGGTCATGCCGACGATGGCGCCGTTCAGGCCGACATATTTGTACCAATAATCGGCAATACCCGCTTCAATGGCCAGGCGCGCCGCAACCCCATGGGGCAGCACGGCTTCGCGATAGGCCGCGTCCTGCGCATCGAATACGTCGGTGGACGGCAGGGAGACGACCCGGACCTTGCGGCCTTCGCCGGTCAGTTTTTCCCAGGCGGCTACCGCCAGCTCCACTTCCGAACCGGTGGCGATGATAATCAGCTCCGGCTGTCCGTCGGCATCCTTGAGGATATAACCGCCGCGGGCGATATCCGCCAACTGCTGCGGCGTACGATCCTGCTGCGCCAGGTTCTGGCGCGAAAGGATCAGCGCGGTGGGGCCGTCATGGCGCTCGATGGCCTGCTGCCAGGCCACGGCGGACTCCACCTGATCGCACGGGCGCCAGGTGCTCATATTCGGCGTCAGCCGCAGGCTGGCCAGCTGTTCGACCGGCTGGTGCGTCGGGCCGTCCTCGCCCAGGCCGATGGAGTCATGGGTATACACCATAATTTGCCGGGCTTTCATCAGCGCCGCCATGCGCACCGCGTTGCGGGCATACTCGACGAACATCAGGAAGGTGGCGGTATACGGCACAAAACCGCCGTGATGGGCGATACCGTTGGCGATGGCGGTCATACCGAACTCGCGCACGCCGTAATGGATATAGTTGCCCGATGCGTCGTCGGCGATGGAGACGGATTTCGACCAGATGGTCAGGTTGCTGGGCGCCAGGTCGGCGGAGCCGCCCAGCAGTTCCGGCAACAGCGGACCATAGGCTTCCAGGGCATTTTGCGAGGCTTTACGGCTGGCGATATTCGCCGGGTTGGCCTGCAGCTTTTCGATATAGGCCTGGCTCTGCTGCTGCCAGCCGTCAGGCAACTTACCGGTGGTGCGGCGTTTGAACTCCGCCGCCAGCTCCGGGAAGGCGTGTTCATAAGCCGCGAATTTCTCGTTCCAGGCGGCCTCGCGTTCGGCGCCGGCCCGTTTGGCGTCCCAGCCGTCATAGACCTCTTGCGGGATCACAAACGGCGGCTCGTTCCAGCCCAGCTGTAGGCGGGTGGCGGCGATTTCGTCATTGCCCAGCGGTGCGCCGTGCGCGCCGTGGGTGCCGGCTTTATTCGGCGACCCGAAGGCGATTACCGTTTTACACAGCAGCAGGGAAGGGCGGTCGGTAACGGTGCGCGCTTCTTCAATGGCGGCTTTGATGGCTTCGCTGTCATGGCCGTCCACGTGGCGCACCACGTGCCAGCCGTAGGCTTCAAAGCGCCCGGCGGTGTCGTCGCTAAACCAGCCTTCCACGTGGCCGTCGATGGAGATGCCGTTATCATCGTAAAAGGCCACCAGTTTGCCCAGCTTCATGGTGCCGGCCAGGGAGCAGACTTCGTGGGAGATGCCTTCCATCATGCAGCCGTCGCCTAAAAACACATAGGTATGGTGATCGACGATGTCATGGCCCGGACGGTTGAACTGCGCCGCCAGGGTACGTTCGGCGATGGCGATACCCACCGCATTGGCGATGCCCTGGCCCAGGGGGCCGGTGGTGGTTTCCACGCCGTCGGTATAGCCGTACTCCGGATGGCCCGGGGTTTTTGAATGCAGCTGGCGGAAATTTTTCAGTTCGGAGATCGGCAGGTTATAGCCGGTGAGATGCAGCAAGCTGTAAAGCAGCATCGAACCGTGACCGTTGGACAGGATAAACCGGTCGCGATCCATCCATTTCGGATTGGATGGGTTATGCACCAGATAATCGCGCCACAGCACTTCGGCGATATCCGCCATGCCCATCGGGGCACCGGGATGGCCGGAATTGGCTTTTTGGACAGCATCCATGCTTAACGCACGGATGGCATTGGCAAGCACTTTACGAGAGGTCATTGAAGGCTCCAAAGATTACAGTTTTGCCGAAAGAAGATCTTCCAGGCTCTGCTGGTCCACCGCGAACTGACGGATACCTTCGGCCAGTTTATCAACGGCCATCGGGTCCTGGTTATGTTCCCAGCGGAATTCGGGTTCCGACAGCGGCGCCGGCTGGTGATATCCTTCGGTGGAAGGGGAAAGCTTGCGTTCGACAGGTTCTTCGCTGTTATGCAGTTCTTCCAACAGATTCGGGGAAATGGTCAGGCGATCGCAGCCGGCCAGGGCCAGGATTTGCTCGGTTTTACGGAAGCTGGCGCCCATGATCACAGTCTGGTAGCGATGCTGTTTATAGTAGTCATAGATGGCGCGGACCGACTTCACGCCCGGGTCCTGCTCTACATCATAGGGATTCATTGGCTTACGCTGATTGTACCAGTCATAAATACGGCCAACGAAAGGCGAAATCAGATAGACCCCGGCTTCGGCGCAGGCGCGGGCCTGGGCGAAGGAGAACAGCAGGGTCAGGTTGCAGTTGATGCCTTCACGCTCCAGCTCTTCCGCCGCTTTGATTCCTTCCCAGGTGGATGCCAGTTTGATCAGAATGCGGGATTTGTCGATGCCTTGTTCCTGATAGAGGCCAACCAGTTTACGGGCCTTGGCCACGCACATGCCGCGATCAAAGGACAGGCGGGCATCCACTTCGGTGGAGACGCGGCCGGGGACGCTTTTGAGGATCTCCACGCCGATATTCACCGCCAGCTTGTCGCTGGCATTGATGATCTGGGTTTCGCGGTTGCCGCCCTGCTTGCGGGCATAGGCCAGCGCGTCTTCGAACAGCGGCTGATAAGCGGTCAGGCTGGCGGCCTTGAGAATCAGCGACGGATTGGTGGTGGCATCCTGCGGCGTGTAATGGCGGATCGACTCAATATCGCCGCTGTCGGCCACGACGGTAGTAAACTGTTTTAAAGCTTCTAACTGATTCATTTCTCAACTCCATGAAGGAAACACGACACCAAGAATAAGTTACCATTAACTTAAGAATAACACTGCCTCAACAAGACGCAGAATGAAATACGCTTTTTCTGATTATTATGATGGTCAAAATCGATGCCGGCCCCTATTTCCCCTGGGGCGCATCAGGCTTTAGCCTGCTGTTGTAGCCAGCGGTCCAGTTCGCGGGCGAACTCCTGGCGCTCGCGCTGGCTCAGCGGCGGCGGACCGCCGGTCTGGATGCCGCTGGCGCGCAGGGTATCCATAAAGTCGCGCATGGTCAGCCGCTCGCGAATCGTCTCCGGCCGATACAGCTCGCCGCGCGGATTAAGCGCCACCGCGCCTTTTTCCAGCACTTCCGCCGCCAGCGGGATATCGGCGGTGATCACCAAATCGCCCGGGCCGACCCGGCGGACGATTTCATTATCGGCCACGTCGAATCCGGCGCCTACGCGCAGGGTGCGGATAAACGGCGACGGCGGCACCGCCAGCGTTTGATTCGCCACCAGCGTCACCTGGATCGATTGGCGCTGCGCGGCGCGAAATAAAATCTCTTTGATAACTTTGGGGCAGGCATCCGCATCAACCCAAATCGCCATTAGTTCTCTCCCTGTGGCAGCCAATCGCGTACCGGCAGAAAATCCCGGTACAGCGCCGCTTCCGGACTCTCCGGTTCCGGTTGATAATCATATTCCCAGCGCACCAGCGGCGGCATGGACATCAGTATGGATTCGGTGCGTCCGCCGGATTGCAGCCCGAACAGCGTACCGCGATCCCAGACCAGATTGAACTCCACGTAGCGCCCGCGGCGGTACAGTTGAAACCGGCGTTCCCTTTCGCCCCAGGGCAGATCCTTGCGCCGCTGCACTATGGGCAGGTAGGCGTCCAGGTAGCCGTGGCCGACGGCGCGGGTAAAAGCATAGGCCCGATCAAAATCGGGCGTATTGAGATCGTCGAAAAACAGTCCGCCGATGCCGCGCGCTTCCTGGCGATGCTTTAAGAAAAAGTAGTCGTCGCACCAGGTTTTATAACGGGGGTAGACCTCGGCGCCAAAAGGGCGGCAGAGATCGTGGGCGGTTTGGTGCCAATGTACCGCGTCTGCGGTAAAGCCGTAGAACGGCGTCAGATCAAAACCGCCGCCAAACCACCATACCGGCTCGGCGCCGGGTTTTTCAGCGCTAAAAAAACGCACGTTGGCATGGCTGGTGGGGACGTAGGGGTTTTCGGGGTGGACCACCAGCGAAACGCCCATGGCCTGGAACGCGCGGCCCGCCAGCTCGGGGCGGTGGGCGGTGGCGGACGCTGGCAGGCGGGCGCCTTCGACATGGGAAAAATTGACCCCCGCCTGTTCGAACACCTTGCCTTTATTCAACACCCGGGTGCGGCCGCCGCCGCCTTCGCCCCGCTGCCAGCGATCCTCCTGAAAACCGGCGCCGCCGTCCGCGGCGGCCAGGGCGTCGCACAGGATATCCTGGAGGTTTAGCAGAAAAAGTTTGATGTGTCCGATATCGGGTTGATTCATTAGGCCGGCTCATGGTTGATCGGGCGCCGCGCGTGAATAATCGGACGCAGGAGGTATCAGAGCGAGACAGTATAACCCGGCGGCGGTCCGCGACCAACCGGCGCGGAACTTCAGCGGTGCGCGGCGGAGCCGGCGCGCAGCTGGTGGGCGTCGAAATAGGCGAAGAAATCAACGATGCCGTTGCTGATGGCCAACGCGATGCGATCCTGGAACGCCGAGGTTTCCAGCAACTGCTCCTCCTGATGATTGGTTATAAAGGAGGTCTCCACCAACACCGACGGAATCGACGCGGATTTCAGCACCGCGAACGCCGCCTGCTCGGTATGCTGGCTGTGGAGCTGGTGCACCGGCCTGATATGATTGAGTAAATGGCGGCCCAGCGTCAGGCTATTGCGGATGGTATCGGTCTGGACCAGATCGAACAACACCTGCTGTAGATAATTATCCTGTTCCTTGTATTTGCCCCCGGCCACGTCGTCGGCCGCGTTCTCTTTTTGGGACAAATAGCCGGCCATGGCGCTGCTGGCGCCGCGATTGGACAGCGCGAAGACCGACGCGCCGGCGGCGCTCGGGCTGGTAAAACCATCGGCATGAATCGACACGAACAGGTCCGCCTGATGCTGGTGCGCCAGTTCCACCCGGCGAAACAGCGGAATAAACTCGTCCTGCTCGCGCGTCAGGCGGGTCTGGATATGGGCATGCTGCGCCAGGTTGGCCCGTACTTTATTGGCGATCGCCAGCACCACATGTTTTTCCTTGACGCCCTGATGGCCGATGGCGCCCGGATCGATGCCGCCGTGGCCGGGGTCGATCATCACGCAATGCGGACCGCCGGCGGGCTTGGGGCCCCCCTGGCCGGCCGGCAGCAGGGCGCCGGCGGCAAACCCCGGCCGACTGGCGATAGCCGCCACGGCCAGGCAGGAGAGCAGCATCTGGCGACGGGTCTGCAACGCGGTAAGGGACGACACTAGCGTAAAATTTTTTATATCCATGGTAAAACGAACCGATCGCTCAAAAGTGGCGGCAATGGTTAGGGTATAACATACTATTCCCCGGCGGGCGATCGGGTAACTATTTCCATCTATTACCCGCGCAATATATTAGCCGGGCGCGAGCTTGGGCGCGCTGCCGATCAAAATCGGCAAGAAATGCCCGTTATGGCCACGATGTTATTTGCCTTCGCGGTAAATAACGCGATAATCAAGCCATTAGGTCCATTTGCTTGAAATTACGGCGGTCAACTATGGAAATCCGTGTATTTCGTCAAGATGATTTCGAAGAGGTTATCACGCTCTGGGAGCGCTGCGACTTATTGCGTCCCTGGAACGATCCGGAAATGGATATCGAGCGCAAACTCAATTGCGGCGCCGACCTGTTTCTGGTGGCCGAGGTGTCCGGCGCGCTGGTCGGTTCCATTATGGGCGGCTACGACGGACACCGCGGCTCGGCCTATTATCTGGGCGTACATCCGGATTACCGCGGACGCGGCATCGCCAACGCGCTGATCAGCCGCCTGGAGAAAAAGCTCATTGCGCGCGGCTGCCCGAAAATCCACCTGATGGTGCGCGAGGACAACGAGGCGGTGATCGGCATGTATGAGAAGCTGGAATATGAATTGGGCGACAGCGTGACCCTGGGCAAACGGTTGATCGAGGATCAGGAGTACTGATCGCGCGGGGCCGGGCGTCGCGCCGGCCCCGGCCGGGCTACTGCTTCAGCAGATGCTTGACGTCTACTTTATCGCCGTGCCGGTCTTTATCCAGTTCGCCGCTGATGACCACCAAATCCTTGGGCGACACATCCTGGCCGTTCCATGCCTTGTTCTCCACTTTAATCTCGATGGCGCCGGTATGATCGCGGAACTGGTAGCGGTCATCGCCAATTTTTTTCTCGATATTTCCCTGCAGGGTGACCCAGGTGTCATCTTTCATCCGTTTGGCCTGCTCAACGGTGGTTTGCTTGGCATCGTCGGAACCTTTGAAACCGCTTTGCTGCTTGCTGGGGGGCGGGGGCGGCTCATCGCCGTGAAAGCCGCCGGGCTGGGACAACGCCGGCAGGCTGCATAACGCAAAGGCGGTGCAGGCGAACAGTGCAGCGATGGTCTTGGTTTTCATTAATTGCTCTCCTTTGATTTAACCCGCCTTGTCACGCAGCGGCGCGGCGGGTAGGGTAAGTTCCTGACATCTTGTCATTATCGGCCGCCGCGGGGGCGTAAATGGATGACGTATGCCGCCCATGAATAAGCATGGCACAGCGGCCATGATTTGCGAATCCGCGGCGCCGGGGGGCGAATCGGCGGGCCGGAGAAAAAAGGAATGGCACTTTTAGGCCGCGCCGGTATCCAATAGCCCAAGCGTAAGGCAAATTTATCAATCAAGGAGCACATATGAAGCAGCTGCGTCCGTTAGTCATCGGGCTACCCATTCTATTGGCAGGCTGCTCGACCCTGTCCCATTTTTCGTGGTCGAGCCTGTCGCCGTTGAATTGGTTCGGCAGCGAGGCCGCGGTAAGCGACGCCGGCGTAGGCAAAGTCACCGCCGCCACGCCGCTTAACCAGGAAGCGCTTGAGCAGGCGCTGGGCGGCGGTTACCGTCTGCGCAGCGGCATGGAAACCCAAAACGGGGGCATTGTCGCCTTCTACCAGGCCTTGAAAGACGACCAGATCAAAATGACCTTTTATGGCCCCGCCGCGGGTAAAGTGCAGCGTGTGGACGTCACCGATAAAGATGTCGCCAGCGCATGGGGCGTGAAAATCGGCACGGGATTCAGCGATCTCTACGGTAAAGCCTTTGGCGCATGCCAGCGCGGCACCGGCGACGATCGGGAGGCCGTGGTGTGCGCCGCGCCGCAAAGCGCCCATGTCAGTTATGTCTTCACCGGCATTTGGCACGGTCCGGAAGCCCTGATGCCGGCCGACGATACCCTGAAAAGCTGGCAGGTCAGCAAAATCGTCTGGCACGCCCTTCCCCTGCAATAGTTTCCCTACAGTAGAAAGCCACGCAAACAGCGGCGCCACCAGCTGAACGCCGCTTCAGCCTTCACCCCGCCGCCGGTCCGTTGAGCATTACCCGCGGGCCGGGGCGGCTTACCGCGGGCATCGCCGGCCCTCTTCCAGTCGCCAAACTCCTGACGTTGTGCACCATCGCGGGGCTTATAGCTTTTGATGCTCTCAAAGCACAAAAGGGTATATAAAACCGTTACAGGTTATAGGGCAGTTATAAATAAACTGTATAACCATAAGCAGACTTCTCGCAATGCAAGCAAAGGAAAATAATGAATCGAACGCTGAAAACAAGCCGGGCAATCAAAGGTTGCGTAGCGGCGGTATTGCTGGCTTGCGGTACGGCGCACTCGACCGAGCTGCTTAACAGTTCCTATGACGTTTCGCGGGAACTGTTTGTCGCCCTGAATCCGGGTTTTGTCCAGCAATGGCAGACGGAGCATCCCGGCGACCCGCTGACCATCAAGCAATCCCATGCCGGATCGTCCAAACAGGCGCTGGCCATTCTGCAAGGGTTAAAGGCGGATGTGGTGACCTATAATCAGGTGACCGACGTACAGATCCTGCACGATCGCGGCGATTTGATTCCCGCTGACTGGCAGAGCCGGCTACCCAATAACAGCTCGCCTTTTTACTCCACCATGGGTTTCCTGGTGCGCAAGGGCAATCCGAAAAATATCCATGGCTGGGATGATTTGGTGCGCGCCGACGTCAAACTGGTTTTTCCTAATCCGAAAACCTCGGGCAACGGCCGCTATGCTTACCTGGCCGCCTGGGGCGCCACCAGTCTGGCGGACGGCGGCGACGACGCCAAGACCCGCGCCTGGATGCAGAAATTCATCGGCAATGTGGAAGTATTCGATACCGGCGGGCGCGGGGCGACCACCACCTTTGCCGAACGCGGGCAAGGGGACGTGCTGATCTCCTTCGAGTCGGAAGTGAATAATATCCGCAACCAGTACGGCGCAGATAAATATGAAGTGATTATTCCCAAGGTCAATATCCTGGCCGAGTTCCCGGTGGCCTGGGTGGATAAGAACGTCGAGAAAAACGGCACCCTGACGGCGGCCAAGGAGTATCTCAGCTATCTGTATAGCCCGGCGGCGCAGAAAACCATTGCCGGCTTTTATTACCGGGTGAATGACCCGGCCATCATGGCGGCGGATAAAGCCCGGTTCCCGGCGGTCGAGCTGTTCAAGGTCGAAGATCGGTTCGGCGGCTGGCCGCAGACGATGAAAACCCATTTTGCCGACGGCGGCGAACTGGATAAATTAATCGCGGCGGGGCATCAATGATGATGGCGTTGCAAAGCAAACGCGTGCTGCCGGGCTTTGGTTTAAGCCTGGGCAGCAGCCTGCTGTTTGTTTGCCTGATTTTATTGCTGCCGCTGAGCGCGCTGGTCATGCAGTTGTCGCAAATGACCTGGCAGCAATACTGGCAGGTCGTTACCGCTCCGCAACTGCTGGCGGCCTATAAAGTGACGCTGCTGTCGGCGGGCGTCGCGTCGCTGTTTAACGCCGCGTTCGGCATGCTGATGGCCTGGATACTGACGCGTTATGAATTTCCCGGTCGCCGGCTGCTTGACGGCCTGATGGATTTGCCCTTTGCGTTGCCTACCGCCGTGGCGGGCCTGACCCTGGCGACGCTGTTTTCCACTACCGGCTGGTACGGGGCCTGGCTGGCGCAGTTCGGCATCAAGGTATCCTATACCTGGCTCGGCATTACCGTGGCGATGGCCTTTACCAGTATTCCGTTTGTGGTGCGTACGGTGCAGCCGGTGCTTGAAGAACTGGGGCCTGAATATGAAGAAGCCGCGCAAACCCTGGGCGCCAGCCGCTGGCAGTCGTTTTGCCGGGTCGTGATGCCCGAGGTGGCTCCCGCGCTGCTCGCCGGCACCGCTTTGTCGTTTACCCGCAGCCTGGGCGAGTTCGGCGCGGTGATTTTTATCGCCGGCAATATCGCCTGGAAAACCGAAGTGACCTCGCTGATGATCTTCATCCGCTTGCAGGAGTTCGATTATCCCGCCGCCAGCGCCATCGCCTCGGTCATATTGGCGGCGTCGCTGCTGCTGCTGTTCGGCATTAATATTTTGCAGTCGCGCTTCGGCCGGCGGGTGGGAGGGCACTGATGGCTGACGTAAGCGCTTTTAACGGCGCCGAGCGCGCCAGTATCGATTGGGCCAAATGGTTGCTGATCGGCGCGGGGGCCTTGCTTTCCGTGCTGCTGTTGCTGATCCCCATGGGCTATATCTTTGTCACCGCCCTGGCGGACGGTCTGGCCCCGATATGGCGCAACCTGCAGGACTCGGACATGCTGCATGCCATTTGGCTGACCGTTTTGGTGGCGTTAATCGCCGTGCCGGTCAATGTGGTGTTCGGTATCCTGCTGGCGTGGCTGGTGACCCGGTTTCAATTTCGCGGCCGGCAATTGCTGCTGACCCTGATGGATATTCCGTTTGCCGTTTCGCCGGTGGTGGCCGGTTTGCTGTACCTGCTGTTTTACGGTACCAACGGGCCGCTTGGCGGCTGGATGGACCAGCATAATATCCAACTGATGTTTTCCTGGCCTGGCATGGTGCTGGTGACCGTATTCGTTACCTGTCCGTTTGTGGTGCGCGAACTGGTGCCGGTGATGCTCAGCCAGGGCAGCGATGAGGACGAAGCCGCCATATTGCTCGGCGCCTCGGGCTGGCAGATGTTTCGCCGGGTTACGCTGCCCAATATCCGCTGGGCGCTGTTATACGGCGTGATATTGACCAATGCCCGCACTATCGGCGAATTCGGCGCGGTATCGGTGGTATCCGGCTCGATTCGCGGCGAAACCTATACGTTGCCGTTGCAAGTTGAATTATTGCATCAGGATTACAACACCGTCGGCGCGTTTACCGCCGCCGCGCTGCTGACGCTGATGGCAATCGTGACTTTATTCTTGAAGAGCGGTTTGCAATGGCGCCTGGCGCGCCAGCAGGCCCACCTTCAACAGGGGGAGCAGCAATGAGTATCGAAATCGACAATATCAGCAAATATTTCGACCGCACCAAAGTGTTGAACGATATCTCCCTTGATATCGCCACCGGTGAAATGGTGGCCCTGCTGGGGCCGTCCGGGTCGGGTAAAACCACGCTGCTGCGCATTATTGCCGGACTGGAACATCACAACAGCGGGCATTTGCGCTTTGGCGGCCAGGATGTCAGCCACCGCCACGCCCGCGATCGTCATGTGGGCTTTGTCTTCCAGCACTACGCGCTGTTCCGCCATATGACCGTGGCGGATAATATTGCTTTCGGACTGACGGTACTGCCGCGCCGCGAGCGTCCCCGCGCGGCGGTGATTAAACAAAAAGTGGCCCAGCTGCTGGAAATGGTGCAACTCGGCCACCTGGCCAACCGCTACCCCTCCCAGCTTTCCGGCGGGCAGAAACAGCGGGTCGCGTTGGCGCGCGCCCTGGCGGTGGAACCGGAGATCCTGCTGCTTGATGAGCCTTTTGGCGCCCTGGACGCCCAGGTGCGTAAAGAATTGCGCCGCTGGCTGCGCCAGCTGCACGAAGACCTGAAATTCACCAGCGTATTTGTCACCCACGATCAGGAAGAAGCGATGGAAGTGGCCGATCGGGTGGTGGTGATGAGCCAGGGCAATATTGAGCAGGTGGGCACGCCCCACGAGGTCTGGCGCGAGCCGGCCAGCCGTTTCGTACTGGAGTTCATGGGCGAAGTAAACCGGCTGGAGGGCGAAATCCGCGGATCGCAGCTGTATATCGGCGCTTATCATTGGCCGCTGTACTATGCGCCGATCCACCAGGGGAAAGTTGAATTGTTCCTGCGCCCCTGGGAAATGGAAATCAGCAGCCAGGCCGGCGATCTCTGCCCGCTGCCGGTACAGGTAATTGATATCAGCCCGCGCGGCCATTACTGGCAGTTGCTGGTGCAGCCGGTCGGGTGGCACCAGGAACCGCTGAGCGTCGTGTTGCCTGGCGGCGATACGCCTCCGCAGCGGGGCGATCGCTTTTACCTCGGCGCACAAAACGCTCGTATTTATGTAGGCGATAAAGCATTACAGCCCGTTGCTTTTGCTGAAAGTGCTTGATAAGTTCTACGTCAATCCCATTTTATCGCAACAGGCGGCCAGCGGGCCGCCTTTTTTATCGCCGGATAAGGCCGTTAGGTATGAGGTTATGACGTGATCACCCTTGAGCAATGCATAGGCAATACGCCGCTGGTAAAACTAAGCCGCATGGGGGCACGGACCGGCAGCGAGATCTGGGTCAAGCTGGAAGGAAACAACCCGGCCGGATCGGTCAAGGATCGCGCGGCGCTGGCCATGATCCGGCAGGCGGAGCTGCGCGGCGAAATTAGCCCCGGCGACGTGCTGATTGAAGCCACCAGCGGCAATACCGGCATTGCGCTGGCGATGATTGCCGCCGTGAAAGGCTATCGGCTGAAACTGTTAATGCCGGAGAATATGAGCATGGAACGGCAGGCGGCGATGCGGGCTTACGGCGCGCAGCTGATTCTGGTCAGCCGCGAGCTGGGTATGGAAGGCGCGCGCGACCAGGCGCAGGCCATGCAGCGGGCCGGCGAAGGCAAAGTGCTCGATCAGTTTAATAACCCTGATAATGCCTACGCTCATTTTACCTCCACCGGCCCGGAAATCTGGCGCCAGACCGCCGGCAAGCTTACGCATTTTGTTTCCAGCATGGGCACCACCGGTACCATTACCGGCGTCAGCCAATTCCTGAAAAGCCAGAACCCGGCGGTGCAGGTGGTGGGGCTGCAGCCGGAAGAGGGCAGCGCCATTCCCGGTATTCGCCGCTGGCCGCAGGCCTATTTACCGGGTATATTCCGTCCCGAACTGGTTGACCGGATCATGGATATCGGCCAGCGGGAGGCCGAAGACACGATGCGGCAATTGGCGCGGTCCGAAGGAATTTTTTGCGGCGTCAGTTCCGGCGGCGCGGTGGCCGGCGCCCTGCGCATTGCCGGCCAGTTTCCCGGCAGCCTGGTGGTGGCGGTGATCTGCGATCGGGGCGATCGCTACCTGTCCACCGGCGTATTCGACGGCGTCTGAACGCCGTAATGCGAGCGGCATTCAGCATCGGGGCATGATTACGCCACCCCCTCGCCGTTTTTTTATGCCATGCTTAAGCCTGGTGGCAAGCCGCGCCGCCGCTTATGGAGAACACGATGAAGATTTTGTTGGTTGATGACGATCGGGAACTGGGCAAGATGCTAAGCGAATACCTGACCGGCGAAGGTTTTGCCACCTCCCTGGTATTGACGGGCCACGAGGGCGTCGACGGCGCGCTGTCCGGCGATTATACCGCCATGGTGCTTGATATCATGCTGCCGGATATGAGCGGCACCGAAGTGCTGCGCCAGGTGCGCAAAAGCAGCCGTATCCCGATTATCATGCTGACCGCCAAAGGGGATAATATCGACCGGGTGATCGGGCTGGAAATGGGAGCGGATGATTATATGCCCAAGCCCTGCTATCCCCGCGAACTGGTGGCCCGGCTGCGCGCCGTGCTGCGCCGTTTTGACGAACGGCGCGACGAACCCGCCGAGACGGTCGCCGTACGTTATGGCGATCTGACCCTGAATCCCGCCACCCGCAGCAGCCAATGGCAGGGCGTCTCCTTCGACCTGACCGCCTCGGAGTTCAATTTGCTGGAACTGCTGATGCGCACCCCGGACCGCGTGGTGTCGAAGGATGACCTGTCGGAGAAAGGCCTGGGACGGCGGCGCGAGGCTTACGATCGCAGCGTGGATGTCCATATCAGCAATATCCGGCAAAAACTGGCGTTACTGGCCGGCAATACGCTGTGCATTGAAACCGTGCGCAGCATCGGTTACCGCATCCGCTGATGGCCAATCGCGGCCGCTTATTCTGGAAGATTCTGCTGGGGTTTTGGCTGATTTTTCTATTGATGACGCAATTGTTGTGGGCCGTTTTTACCCTGTATAACCCGCGCCATGAGGCGCCGGAAGATAATATCGCCAGGCGCATCGGCAATGTGCAGATAGGCACCGCCGGCGCTGTGTTGGCCCGGGGCGGGCTGCCGGCCCTGGCGGAATTAAAAGCCAGCTGGCCGCCGGAAGAACGCAAGTTTTTCTCCGCCAGTCCCGTAGTCGATGCGCCGGCGCAAGGGGTTCTGCCGTCCATGCAGCAAACGCGCGGCGCCGTCAGCCGGCTGGTGATGGCCCCTGACGGACGGCGTTACCTGTTGCGTTACGACCTCGATGGTTTGCGTAACGAATATCATAACGGCAGGCGCAGCAGCATTTTACATATGCCGCCGCTATTCTGGCTGGGCTTGACCGGGGGATTGCTGTTTAGCCTGTTGCTGGCCTGGAATCTGACCCGCCCGATGTTGCAATTGCGCCGGGCGTTCGAGCGGGTGTCCCGGGGCGATTTAAGCGTGCGGTTATTCCCGGTGATGCGCCGCCGGCACGACGAAATCACCGACGTGGCCAAGGATTTCGATTCGATGGCGGAGCGTTTGCAGGTGCTGGTCAGCGACAGGGAGGCATTGCTGCATGATGTCTCCCACGAACTGCGTTCGCCGTTGGCGCGCCTGCAGCTGGCCATCGGCCTGGCGCATCAAAACCCTAAAAATGTCTATGCCTCCCTCGATCGCATCGAGCACGAAGCGGGCCGGCTGGATCGGATGATTGGCGAACTGCTGGCCCTATCGCGCGCAGAGCATCAGGGCGCGCTGGGAGAGGATTATTTCGACCTGCTGGGCCTGGTGGAAGCGGTGGTGAACGATGCGCGCTACGAGGCCCAGGTGCCGGGTGTGGACATCCAGCTGACCGCCCACCAGCCGGAAGATTATACCGTCAAGGGCAATGCGGAAATGATGCGGCGCGGCGTGGAGAATATCGTACGCAACGCACTGCGTTTTTCTGCGCATGGGCAAAGCGTATTTGTCAGCCTGTCGCGGGTGGATTCGCTGCTGGAGATTACCGTAGCCGATCAGGGGCCGGGGGTCGAAGAAAGCAAACTCTCCAGTATTTTTGATCCCTTTGTCCGCGTCAACGGCCCGTTGAACGGCAAGGGATATGGACTTGGGCTGGCCATCACCCGCAAGGTGGTGCTGGCGCACGGCGGCCAGGTAGAGGCATTCAACGGCCCTGGCGGCGGGCTGGCGATCCGCCTGCGCCTACCCCACTGGGAATAAGCGCCGCCCGGTACGGACAAATAAAAACGGCGCCCGGAGTTATCCGGGCGCCGTTTTTGATTCTGTGCCGAACTGGGTTCCCGCCGTGCAGCAAACGGGAATGGCGGGTATTATTTCTTGATGCGAATAATTGGCGTTTCACCCACGACAACGCTGCCCGTCAGTTTGATCAGCTCTTTGATCTCATCCATATTGGAGATGACGACCGGGGTCAATGTTGATTTGGCTTTCTCTTCCAGTAACGGCAGATCAAACTCAATAATCACATCGCCCTTTTTCACGCGCTGGCCTTCTTGCGCAATACGTTTGAACCCTTCGCCCTTCAGCTCGACGGTGTCGATGCCAAAGTGGACAAACAGCTCGATGCCGCTGTCGGACTCGATAGAAAAAGCATGGTTGGTTTCAAAAATTTTACCAATGGTGCCGTCTACCGGAGCCACCATTTTGTTACCGCTGGGTTTAATTGCAATGCCGTCACCGACGATTTTTTCGGCGAAAACGACATCAGGCACATCTTCAATGTTTACAATTTCACCTGATAGGGGTGCAACAATTTCAATGCTTCCCGTGTCTTTCTTATCATCGGAAACCAGAGATTTCAATTTATCGAACAAACCCATGATCTTCTCCTAAGCATTTATATCGGGTCAGCGTCGTGAAATCAGCAGAGCGTTTTTTCTTCAATGAATTTGTTTATCAGATTCATCAGCTCGTCCGCGGTGGGCTGAGCTAACGCTTCCTCTGCTAACGCCTTTGCATCGCCAAAATTTGTATTTCGTATAATTTTTTTGATGCGCGGGATAGAGATAGCACTCATGCTGAATTCATCCAGTCCCATCCCTAATAACAGTAGTGTAGCACGTTCATCACCTGCCAGCTCGCCACACATTCCTGTCCATTTACCTTCCGCGTGAGATGCATCAATAACTTGCTTGATTAACGTCAGCACGGCCGGTGACATGGGGTTATACAGATGCGAGATTAACTCGTTACCGCGATCTACCGCCAGAGTATACTGGGTTAAGTCATTTGTCCCAATACTAAAGAAATCAACTTCCTTGGCCAGATGATGGGCAATGGTCGCCGCGGCGGGAGTTTCCACCATCACGCCCACTTCAATGCTTTCGTCAAACGCCTTGCCCTCTTCGCGCAGCTGCGCTTTCAGCAGATCCAGTTCGCCCTTGAGTTCGCGCACTTCTTCCACCGAAATGATCATCGGGTACATGATGCGCAATTTACCAAAGGACGACGCCCGCAAAATCGCCCGCAGCTGGGCATGCAGCATTTCCTTGCGATCGAGTCCGATACGGATGGCGCGCCAGCCCAGGAACGGGTTGTCTTCTTTCGGCAGGTTCATATACGGCAAATCTTTGTCGCCGCCGATATCCATGGTGCGCACGATAATGGAACCGGTGCTCAGGGATTCCGCCACCGCTTTATACGCCTGGAATTGTTCTTCTTCGGTCGGCAGGGAGTCGCGATCCATAAACAGGAATTCGGTGCGATACAAACCTACGCCTTCGGCGCCGTTGCGTTCGGCGCCGGCCACGTCGCGTACGGTGCCGATGTTGGCGCAGACTTCAACCTGATGGCCATCAAGGGTAATCGCGGGCAGATCCTTGAGCTTCGCCAGCTCGGTTTTTTCCTGCACATATTGGCTGTGCAGCGCTTTGAGTTCTTCGATCTGAGCCGGCGTCGGATTGACATAAACCTGGTTATTGACGGCATCCAGAATCAGATAATCGCCATTAACCACGTTTTTGGTCACGCTGCCGGTGCCCACGATGGCGGGCAGCTCAAGGGAACGCGCCATAATGGACGTATGGGAGGTTCGCCCGCCGAGGTCGGTGACGAAGCCCAGCACTTTATCAAGATTGAGCTGGGCGGTTTCCGACGGGGTTAAATCGGTGGCCACCAGGACGACTTCTTCGCTGATGGAGCTTAAATCGATAATCGGCATGCCGAGGATGTTTCTCAGCAGGCGTTTGCCGATATCACGCACATCGGTGGCGCGCTCTTTGAGATACTCGTCATCAAGCTCTTCCAGCGCTTTGGCCTGGGTCTCGATCACGTTGTACACCGCGGCGTCCGCCGTGGCGAGATCGTCTTTGATGAGGGCTATGATATCCTGCTCAAGCTCTTCGTCTTCCAATAACATGATATGGCCTTCGAAGATCGCTTCCTTTTCTTCACCGAAGGTCTCGCCAGCCTTGGTCTTGATCGCTTCCAGCTGCGCGGATGCTTTGGTTCGCCCAGCCAGAAAACGCTCGATCTCTTGCTCAACCTGGCTGGCAGAGATCTTTTTCCGGTTGATGACGATGTCATCTTCTTTAAGTAAGAGCGCCTTACCAAAGGCGATGCCCGGTGATGCTAAAATGCCTGAAATCATAACCCTACCTTACTTACTCGTGACACGCGTTAACTTAAAAAACCGGGCCTGGATTACTCAAGCTCTGCCATCAATTTAACTAAATGCTCGACGGCTTTCTGCTCATCTTCGCCTTCGGCGATGATGGCGACCACGGTACCTTGGGTCAGGCCAAGCGTTTGCAGTTTGAACAAGCTTTTTGCGCTGGCGCTTTTGCCGTTTGAACTCACGGTGATGTCGGAAGTGAAGCCTTTGGCTTCTTTAACAAACTGGGCGGCAGGGCGGGTATGCAGACCGTTAGGTGCGGTAATCGTAACTTCTTGCTGGAACATTATGTTTCCCCAACTTATTAGATGATATCAGTGTTGTGGGGCTAAAGTTTAGCTTAAAAGGAACACTTTAGCCTATATGGTTAGTGCCTGAGTATGTTACAAAGGCGAAGATCTATGCGAGCAGAAAACGGTATAAAAGCATTTCCGGCTAAATTTTGTGAAGACTTTGTTATGCCGCATCGCATTGTATCATTATGCCGCTTCCCGAGAAAAACCCATAGAGCGTTAATCGATTCAGCTAGCAGAACAATTAATAGCCTGATTAATTTCATACATCGAAATAATTGTCTGCTTAAATACAAGACAGAGCCAACAAAATCAATTATGCAGGGGGCAAAAATTTGATCTACTCCACAAAAAAGCACCCGAGAGGGTGCTTTTTTGTGGATTGGCATGAAATCCATGATGGATTTTACTGCTGGAGTTCTTTTTCCGTGAACACGTCGGCAAACAGCGCGGTGCTCAAATAACGTTCACCGGACGACGGCAGGATCACGACGATGGTCTTGTCGGCAAACGCCGCATCTTCCTGCAACTTCAGCGCGGCGGCCACGGCGGCGCCGGAGGAGATGCCGGCAAGAATGCCTTCTTCTTCCATCAGGCGGCGGGCGGTGCTGATGGCTTCGTCATTGGTGATCTTCACCACGCGGTCGATCAGGCTCAGATCCAGATTTTCCGGGATAAAACCTGCGCCGATACCCTGGATTTTATGGGGACCGGGTTTGATTTCCTGGCCGGCCAGCGCCTGGCTTATCACCGGGGAGTCGGTCGGTTCGACCGCCACCGAGATCACCGCTTTGCCCTTGGTGTTTTTCAGAAAACGGCTCACCCCGGTCAGGGTGCCGCCGGTGCCGACGCCGGCAATAAATACATCCACGTCGCCGTCGGTATCTTCCCAGATTTCCGGGCCGGTGGTTTGTTCATGGATAGCCGGGTTGGCGGGATTGCTGAACTGCTGCAGCATCAGGTAACGCTGCGGGTCGGTCGCCACGATCTCTTCGGCCTTGGCAATGGCCCCTTTCATACCTTTCGGTCCTTCGGTCAGCACCAGGCTGGCGCCTAATGCCTTGAGCAATTTACGACGTTCGGTACTCATGGTTTCCGGCATGGTCAGGGTCAGCTTATAACCGCGCGCCGCGGCGACATAGGCCAGGGCGATGCCGGTATTGCCGCTGGTGGGTTCCACCAGCTCGACGCCGGGCTTAAGCACGCCGCGTTTTTCCGCATCCCAAATCATGTTTGCGCCGATACGGCATTTCACGCTAAAGCTCGGGTTACGGGATTCCACTTTAGCCAGAATACGTCCGTTGCCGATGCGGTTTAGGCGTACAAGCGGCGTGTGGCCGATTGTATAGGAATTGTCTTCGTAAATATTGCTCATGGCCAGTCCTTTACTGTAGGTGCAAATTTAAGGGAATGATAACCAAAGCATACCCTTTCGTAGGGCTGACGGAAGTAAAAGAATAGTATATCGATATGTTATTAAGACATAAGTTTTAAGAACGCTAATCTGGGGCGGCGCCCCGCGACGCACGGGGCGATTGCGCAATTAGCGGACCGGCAAAGGCGCAGCGAAATCATGGCGGTAGCGGTCGACCCACATCGCCGTGGCGCCGCATACCGCCACCGGCATAATCACCAGGTTCAGCACCGGGATCACCGTACAAATATAGACCAGCGCGCCGAATTGCATATTTTGCGCTTTATGCTGGCGCAGCGCCCGGCGCATGGTGACAAAAGGGACTTTATGGTTATCGAAGGGGTAATCGCTGTACTGGATGGACATCATCCAGGCGCTGAACAAAAACCACAGCACCGGCGCCACGGTCTGGCCGAAGGCGGGTATCAGGTGCAGCAGCAGCAGCACCAGCGCCCGCGGCAGGTACCAGGCTAATTTGACCCATTCCCGGTGCAGTATGCGCGGGGTATCTTTTATCATGCCCAGGACGCCGCTGTCGGGCAGGCGCTGGCCCGTAAGCCGCGCTTCCAGTTGCTCCGCCAGCAGGCCGCAGAAGGGCGACGCAATCCAGTTGGCCACGGTGCTGAAGAAATAGCTGAAGATCAGCAATACCGCCAACACGCACAGCGGCCATAATAAATACCCCAGCCAATGCAGCCAATCGGGCACCCGCTGCATCAGGTGGGGAATCCAGACGCTTAAGCGCGAGTATAACCACCAGAAGGCGCCCCCCAGTAAAACGATGTTGATGAGCAGGGGTAGTACAACGTAGCGTTTGATACCCGGAAGCATCATTAAACGCCAGCCGCTGACGAAATAATGGAAACCGCTGCGGGATTTTATGTCGTTATGCATTTTTTTTTGGCCAACTTTTATACAGGTGAAAAGGAATGCGGGCTGGGGCGGGAGCCCGTTTTTTTGCCGTTTGGTCGCTTTTGGATGAAAAACCAGCAAAAAACTGTGTTGATGCTATCTTTATTGTCAGAAAGTACCGTGCGGACTTGCACTTGTCTACGCAGGCAAATAGAGTTAAGAGAGTAAATGCATGCCGCAGTGGCAATGAATTAGAACAACTGAGATGGCAATGATGCAGGATTTGCGTCTGATATTAATCGTTGTTGGTGCGATCGCTATCATAGCGTTGCTATTACACGGCCTGTGGACCAGCCGTAAAGAGCGCTCATCGGTTTTTCGCGATCGCCCGGTTAAACGACTGAAACAAGACCGTCAGGATCAGGACGAGCCTCCGCTGGAAGAGCGCGATGAAGGTGTGGGCGAAGTTCGGGTAACGAAGGTTCGCGCCGATGAGCCCGCTTTGGGGCGCTTCGACACCCATGACCATGACTCCCGTTCCGCGGGCAGCCACTCTCCCGACGCCTCCGCAAGAGGCGACGATGCCTATGACGACGGACCGTACGGCAAATCGCCCTATGGTCAACAGCCGTCTGGTGAAAATTTATATGACGACCAGCCGGCCAATCAACGCGCGGCCGGCGGCCGCGGCACGGTAAAAACCGAGCCGCGTTTATCCGCCCGCGGCGGGCACGATCCGCTGTTGGATTTGGACGACGATGACCCCGAGGATGAAGTGGCCGCGCCGGCGCCGCGCCAACGTACCTCGTTCTTCAAAAAACGCCACGCGGTGCTGCCGGACGAGCCGGCCTATCCCGAAGCCAAAAACGGCCGCGCTGTGCAGGGCGGACAGGACCAGGATGACGACAGCGCGGCGCGCGCCGACGCGCGCCCGACTGAACCCGCCGAGCCGGTAAAACGCAAGGAAACGGTGCTGGTGCTCCACGTCGCCGCCCATAACGGCACGGTGATTGGCGGCGAAGATCTGTTGCAAAGCGTGTTGCAGGCGGGCTTCCAGTTCGGCGAGATGAATATCTTCCACCGCCACCTGAATCCGGCGGGCAGCGGCCCGGTACTGTTCAGCCTGGCGAATATGGTGAAGCCGGGGTCTTTTGATCCGGAAGAAATGGCGGCGTTCACTACCCCGGGCGTCTCAATGTTTATGATGGTTCCCTCGTACGGCGACGCCCATCAGAACTTCAAACTTATGCTGCAATCAGCGCAGCGTATCGCGGACGATTGCGGCGGCGTGGTGCTGGATGATGAACGCCGGATGCTGACACCCCAGAAGCTGGATCTCTATAAGGCACGTATTCGCGAAGTGCTGGACGTTAACGCCAGAGTCTGACGCATAGCGGCTTTCCGACTGATTCATTCTCCCCCGCTTGCGGGGGTTTTTCGCTGATGGTGAGCAATGGAACAAATCAACCAACGTATTGACGAGCTGCGCGGCCTGCTGCGTCGGTATGAATATCGATACCATGTTATGGATGACCCCGAGGTGCCTGACGCCGAATACGATCGGCTGATGGCGGAACTGCGCGGTCTGGAAACCCAGCATCCCGATTTGCTTACCGCCGATTCGCCCACCCAGCGGGTCGGCGGCGCGCCGCTCACCGCCTTTAATCAAATCCGCCATGAAGTGCCGATGCTGTCCCTGGATAACGTGTTTGACGAAACCGGTTTCCTGGCGTTTGACAAGCGGGTCCGGGATCGCCTGAAAAGCGACGACGATCTGTTGTTTTGCTGCGAGCTGAAACTTGACGGCCTGGCCGTGAGCCTGCTGTATGAAAACGGCGAGCTGGTACGCGCCGCCACCCGCGGCGACGGCACCACCGGCGAAGACATCACCTCCAATGTGCGCACCATCCGTACCATCCCCCTGCGGCTGCGGGACGGCGCCGGTGATGTCCCGCGCCGGCTGGAAATCCGCGGCGAGGTTTTTATGTCCGAAGCCGGTTTCGTGCGGCTAAATGAAACCGCCCGGCGCGAGGGCGGCAAAGTGTTCGCCAATCCCCGCAACGCCGCCGCCGGCTCGCTGCGCCAGTTGGACCCGTCGATCACCGCCAAACGTCCGCTGACCTTTTTTTGTTACGGCGTCGGGCTGCTGGAGGGTGGGGAACTGCCCGGCAGCCATTGGGAACGGCTGCAGCTATTTAAATCCTGGGGCGTGCCGGTCAGTAACCGAATCATACGCTGCACCGGCGCCGAGCAAGTGCTGGACTTTTATCGCCATATCCAGGCGGAACGTCCCGCGCTGGGGTTTGATATCGACGGCGTGGTGATCAAAGTGGATTCCCTGGCCTTGCAGCAGCGGCTGGGGTTTGTCGCCCGCGCCCCACGCTGGGCCATCGCCTACAAGTTCCCGGCGCAGGAACAGATGACCCGGGTGCGCGACGTGGAGTTCCAGGTAGGGCGTACCGGCGCGGTGACGCCGGTGGCCCGTCTGGAGCCGGTGCTGGTGTCCGGCGCCATGGTCAGCAACGCCACCTTGCACAATGCGGATGAAATTGAACGTCTGGGTTTGCAAATCGGCGATACGGTGATTATCCGCCGGGCGGGGGATGTCATTCCGCAGGTGGTGGGCGTGGTGCTGGAACAACGCCCGGCCGACGCCCGGCCGATCGTCTTTCCCGATCGCTGCCCGGTCTGCGGCTCGGACGTGGAGCGGGTGGAGGGGGAAGCGGTGGTACGCTGTACCGCCGGGCTGGTGTGCGCCGCCCAGCGCAAAGAGGCGCTTAAGCATTTTGTTTCGCGCCGGGCGCTGGACGTCGACGGCATGGGTGATAAGATTATCGACCAGTTGGTCGAGCGCGAACTGGTGAAAACCCCCGCCGACCTGTTCCGGCTGAACAAAGAAACCCTGACCCGCCTGGAGCGCATGGGGCCGAAATCGGCGCAGAACCTGCTGGCGGCGCTGGATACTGCCAAGCAGACTACGTTCGCCCGTTTTTTGTATGCCCTGGGCATCCGGGAAGTGGGGGAAGCCACGGCGGCCAATCTGGCGGCGGAATTCAAAACCCTGGAGGCGCTTTACGCGGCCGATATCGATGCGCTGATGAGCGTGCAGGATATCGGCAAAGTGGTGGCGGCCCATGTGCGCAACTTTTTGGAAGAGCAGCACAACCTGGATGTGATTGCCGAATTGGTCAGCCCGGAAATCGGCATTCACTGGCCGGCGCCGATCGCCGCGCCTACGGCCCATGAAAGCGATAACTTCTTCGCCGGCAAAACGGTGGTGCTGACCGGTTCATTAACCGGTTTGTCCCGCGACGAGGCCAAGGATCGCCTGGCGGCCCTGGGCGCCAAGGTCAGCGGCAGCGTATCGGCCAAGACCAACCTGGTGATTGCCGGGGAAGCGGCCGGGTCCAAACTGACCAAGGCGCAGCAGCTCGCTATTCCGGTGATCGATGAAGCGGAAATGATGCGCCTGCTCGGGGAGTGAGGCGCGCTGCCGAAAGGGGAATCTCATGGAAAAAGAAGATCTGGTGGCCATCGCCAATACCGTCATGCCGTTTGGCAAATACCAGGGACGGGCGCTGATCGATCTGCCCGAGCCTTACCTGTTATGGTTTGCCCGCAAAGGGGAATTCCCCGCAGGCCGCCTGGGGGAACTGATGTCCATTACCCTGGCGATTAAAATCGAAGGGCTGGAAGGGCTTATCAGGCCGCTGAAGCAAAAATAGCGGTTAATGGGCCGCCGGCGGCCGCATCGCATCCGCCACGCCCGCTGTTTTTCAGCGCTCCCCGCGCACATAGGCCGTGCCCAGCGCGTTGGGCAAATTGGCGCGCCGTCCAAACATCACCAGCACCAGCATCACCGCCATAAACGGCAGCATCTGGATTACGTCGGTAGGCACGGCGATGCCCAGTACCTGCAGGGCGGTGGTCAGGGACAGGCAAACGCCGAACAGCAGCGCCCCCCAGAGCACCCACAGCGGTTTGCCCCGCGCCAGCATCGCCAGCACGATGCCGATAAAGCCGTTGCCCTGGGTCATATAGGGCACAAAAATCCCGGCGCCGATTTGCGACATATAGGCGCCGCCCAGGCCCGCCAGCGCGCCGGTCGCCAGCACCGCCAGCGTTCGTACCCACACTACGCTTACGCCGGCGGCATCCAGGGCCGCCGGCCGATCCCCCGCGGCCTGCAATGACAAACCCAGGTTGGTGTAGCGGTAGATGCCGGCCAATAGCCCGACGCAGGCTAGCGCGAAATACACGATGGGCGGCTGGTTAAACAGTACGCGTCCGACAAACGGCAGATGGGACAGCAGCGGCAGTGCCAGGGTTTCCACGCTGCCGAGCCGGGGGTAGGTACGGCTGAATTGCAGATAATGCAAGAGAGCGGTGGCGCCCTCGGCGCCCAGGGTCAGGGCGATGCCAACCACAATCTGGTTAAGGCGCAGCCATACGCACAGCCCGGCCATCACGCCGGCGACGATCAGCCCGCCCGCCGCGCCGCCCAGCAACCCCAGGGCCATGGACTGGCTCTGCCAGGCGATATAAAAACCGAGGTAGGCGCCGGTAAGCATCATGCCCTCCAGGCCGATATTCAACACTCCCGCCTTTTCCGACAGTTGTTCCCCCAGCCCGGTTAATAACAGCGGCACGCCGGCGACGATGGCCCCCAGCCACAGGGAGGTTAAAAAGCCTTGGGTCAGCAAATCCATCAGTAGCCCCCGGGTCTGGCGCGCCGTCGCTGTTCAAACATTTCCGTCAGGCCGAGCACGATAAGTAAAATGGCGATGGTCACCAGTGTAAAATGATTGGGCACGCCCATCCGGCGCGCCGCGCTTTCGCTACCGATGGAGAGCACCGAGAAAATAAACACGAACCCGATGGTGGCATAGCCGTTAAAGCGGGCCAGGAACACCAGCGGCACGATCAGCAGGCTATAGGCCGGGTTCCAGTCGGCGCGCACATTGCCCTCGATGCCGATGGCGTCCACCGCGCCGGCCAGCCCGGCCAAGGCGGCCGACAGGGCGAACACCGCTACTGTCAGCCACCCTACCGGCAGGCCGGCATGCACCGCCGCGCGCGGGTTGGCGCCGACGGTGCGCAATCGCAAACCGAACGCGGTGCGGGTCATCAGCCAATGCACCGCGATAATGGCGAACAGGCCAATCAGCAGCCCGCTGGAAATATGGCTGCCGAACAGCGGGGGCAGGCGGTGCGCGTAGGGCAGGGTGCGCGTTTCGGGCACGGTGGTGCCGGGATCGGCGAACACCAGTTTCACCAGCACATTGGCCAGGGAGATGCCCAGGAAGGACATCATCATGGTGGTGATAATTTCGTTGATCTGCTGCCAGGCTTTTAACATGGCCGGCAAGATGGCCCAGATGGCGCCCATCAATGCGCCGGCCAGCAGCGCGATCGCCAGCGTCAGCCAGACCGGCAGGCCCGCCGCGTCCAGCGGGGCCGCCGCCGCCGAGGCGATGACCGCCCCCAGTAAAAACTGCCCGTCGCCGCCCAGGTTCCATAAGCCGGCGCGAAAGGCCACGATCAGGCTGGCGCCGATCAGCAACAGCGGCCCCATGCGCGTCAGGGTGTCCTGGAGGCCGGAAGGGGTCAGCAGGCCTTTACGCAGGATATAGCCATAATACTCCAGGGGATCGACCCCCATCAGTATCAGCAGGCCGCCGGTTACCAGCAGGGCGATTAGTACCGGACCGACCGATAACCCGACATGGACCGCCCGGTTGCCCAGGCTGCGCAGCGGCCGCGGGCGCTGGCCGGGCTGGCCGTTTAACCGTTCGCTCATTGACTTACCCCGCTCATCAGCGCGGCGATGCGGCTGCGGGCGGATCTATCGTTGGCGGCCGTACCGTCGGTTATGCCCTCCGCTACCTTTGCCACCCCATCTTCGACTGCATCTTCCACTTCATTTTTCACTGCAGCGTCCACTATCCCGACAATATGCCCCCGGGACATTACCGCTATGCGGTGCGCCAGCTCCAGCAGTTCTTCCACGTCGGTGGAGATCAGCAATACCGCCATGCCGGATAACGCCGCTTGACGTATCCGGTCGCGAATGGCCCGGGTATTTTTCACATCCAGCCCGTAGGTGGGTTTGGCGAAAATCACTACGCGGGCCTGGTCGCCCAGCTCGCGGGCCAGCAGGATTTTCTGGATATTGCCGCCGGATAATGTGCCGAGCGGCGTATCGACGGCCGGCGTGCGGATATCATAATCATGGATACGCAGCAGGGCATGGCGGGCAATCGCCGCCGGCTGTTCGATGCCGCGCCGCCAGAAGGGCGCCGCGCCTATTTGTTTGAGCAGTAAATTAAGGGCGACGGGAAACGCGCCGACCGAGCCTTCGCCCAGGCGATCGTCGGTGACATAGCGCAGCCCGCGCTTGCGCCGCTGGCCGATGCTTAACCGGCCTATGGCCGCGCCGTCGAGAACAATGTCCCCGCCGGCGAGCTTACGCTGGCCGGCCAGCGCCTCGGCCAACTGCTTCTGTCCATTGCCGTCGATGCCGGCGATGCCCACTATTTCGCCGGCGCCAATCTGCAGATCGATGCCGGCGAGCGGCACCAGCGGGTCGTCCACCGCCAGCGCCCGTATTTGCAATACGGGCTTGTCCGCCGGACGGACGGACCGGGCCGGCGGACAAGCCCGCCCGGCGTCGGCCCCGGGGGCCAGGTTAAACATCAGCTTGATCACTTCACCGGTTGCCTGGCCGCGGGCCAGGGTTTTCAGCCGTTGCGGACCGATTTCCCCCACCTTGCTGCCCAAACGCAAGACCGATATGCGATCGCCCCAGTCCAGGGCTTCGTTAAGTTTATGGGTAATAAACACCACCGCCAGGCCGCGGGCCACCAGCCGCCGCATCAACAGGCCCAGCTCGTGGGCGTCAAGGGGCGTCAGCATGGCGGTGGCTTCGTCCAAAATCAGCACCCGGCTACCGCGCAGCAGGGTACGCACGATTTCCGCCTGCTGCTGCTCGCCCAGCGATAGCGACCCCGCCAGGGCGTAGGGATTGACCCGTACCCCTATTTCCCCGGCGATCTGCCGTACCCGGTCGGCATAATGGCGCCGGGCCGGCCGCCGCCACCAGCTATCCCCCAGCGCGATATTATCCACCACGCTCAGCCCCGGTACCATCATGGCGTGCTGGAACACCGTGCCGATGCCCAGTTCCAGGGCGCGTCGGGGGGATCGCAATACCTCCGCCCGGCCGTTAACGGCAATCTGGCCTTCATCGGGCTGCTGCAGGCCGGCCAGCATGGCGACCAGGGTGGATTTGCCGGCGCCGTTTTCACCCAGCAGAACATGGACCTCCCCGGCCCGCAGCGACAGATCGATGCGGTTATTGGCGGTGATGCCGGGAAACCGCTTGGTAACCTGGCTGACGGTGACCAGCGCCGGCGGGGCGTCAGGTATTTTCTGGCTCAAGGAATGATATTCCGCGGTAAGGAACGCGCGGGGGGGCGCGCGTTCGTCCGTAAATAGGCCGGTCCGCTACTTGCCGCCGGCGGCCAGCAAGGTATGCAGCGCCGTGGCATCGTAGTCCGCCGGTACGGTGATTTTGCCGCTGACGATTTGCGCGCGTACCGCATCGACGCTGTTCCAGACGTCATCCGGGATATGGGCGGTTTTCAACAGGCTGATCGAACCGTCCGCCAGCGAGGTTTTATAGTTATGGGAACCAAATTTATCCTGTTTGAAATCTTCAATCATATGGGTATAGACCGGGGTCAGGTTCCATAATACCGAACTGAGCAAATTGCCCTTGTCGATGCTGGATTTATCGCCGATCACATCGATAAAGTAGACTTTGCCGCCGTCGGCGGCGGGCGTGGTTTCCACCGCCTGCAGCATGCCGAAGCTCGACCCGTTGCCCTGGCCGAAGATAATATCCGCGCCGGCGGCGATGACCGCGGCCGTCACGCGTTTGCCGCCCGCCGCGTCGCTATAGGCGGCCGGGCCGATCACCGCGTAGCGGATGTTGATGTCCTTTTTGGCGGCCCTGGCGCCGCGGACAAACGCCGACGATTGCGCATTCCAGGCCGGGGGTTCGCCGGAGACCACGATGCCGACGGTGCCGCTGCGGGACATTTTCGCCGCCAGGGTGCCGGCGAGATAAGCCCCTTCCTGGCCGCCGACGGTATAGTCCGCCACTTTGCCGGCTTTAAGCGATGCCGGGCTGTCGGTGACCGCCACCGCGACATTGGCCTGGGCGCCGATTTCCGGCGCCGCCTGGTTGTAGCCGCTGGCATGGGCGATAATCAGCTGCGCCCCGTCATCGGCCAGATCGCGCAGCGTCGGGCGCACATCGCCGTAGCCCAGGTTTTCCGCCACCATCACTTTGACGCCCTCTTTGGCCCCCGCGGCCCTGGCGGCATTGATGCCCTGTTGGTTCCAGCCAAAATCGGTGCCCGGCTCGGGCGTCAGTATCGCGATACTGGTGATTTGCGCGGCGTACGCGGCCGGGCAAAGGGCTGACGCTACCGATATCATGGCTGCATATTTAAACCAACTCTTGACCATTATTCGCTTTCCTCGAAAAAATTGTTGTTGACATCGCGGCGGATAAAATCCTTGCTGTTGCATTCCGGCTTGCCGACTGGGGGGATAGATGAAATCAAAGGGGCTAGTATTGTCCTGTTTATTATTTTTAACCACCGCAATTTATGCTGAACCGCCGGCGGAGCGCCAGCGCGGCACGCAGGGATTGGTGCCTTTTGCGGTATCGGTCCGCAATACCGGCAGCCGTCCGCTGGACTGCGAGGCGACCACCGCGCATTGGTATTCCGTGGCCTTGGGCACCGTCGCCGGCGGCGCGGATTTATCCACTACGCTGTGGAAAAACGCCGCCAGCGGGGAAGTCTTTATTTTAAACCGCCGGCGGGACCGGATGCCGGTTCAGCGCTTTTGGTGCGGCGAAGAGGGAAAATCCTGGTCAACCCGCAGCGATATCAGCATGCCGACGCGGCGCGACAGCCGGCCGTCGCCTATCGCGCTCACCTGCGCGGGCGGCGCCCAGGGGGTTGTTTGCCAGCCCGCCCCGGCGCCGCGTTAAGGGGCGGGCGCCGCGGCTTACCAGCAACATATATCGCGGCCGATCGCCGGGTCAACCTGAAATCCGGCGATTCGGGATTGGTTGCTTTTTTGTTCAGGTAGGCGCCGCCTGCCGGTCTAAAAAAGCCGCTACCGCCGCCATGCAGGCGGCGCGTTCCTCCACGTGCGGCATATGGCTGGACTGCTCGAAAATAACCCACTCGGCCCCGGCGATATGATCCTTGAACGGCTGCACCACTTCCGGCGCCGCTTCGTCATACCGTCCCGACAGCAGCAGCGTGGGCGCCTGGATGAGCGGGAGCCGGTCGATAATGCTCCAGGCTTTCATGGTGCCGATCACGTGGAATTCCGTCGGGCCGTTCATGGCATGGTAGACCGTCGGGTCATCATCCATGGCCGCGAACGTGCGCCTGACCTCTTCCGGCCAGGGGGACAGACGGCAGACATGGCGCTGGTAAAATACCTGGGTGGCCCGGCGGTACTCCGGGCTGTCGAGGGTGCCGGCGCGCTCATGCTCCAGCAAACACCGCTGTACCTGCTCAGGTAACCCGGCGCGCAGCCGCGCCGCGGCCGCCAGCCACAACGCCATCGACGCCGGCGAGTTGGCGATGATGATGGCCCGCAAACCGGCGGGGCGCAGCACCGCGTGCTCGGCCGTCAACATCCCGCCCCATGATTGCCCCAGCAGGGCATAGTTATCCGTAATGCCCAGATGCGCCAGCAGGTTGTCCAGTTCCGCCAGAAACAGCGGAACCTGCCAAAATTCAGCCGGCTGTCCGCGCAGATGGGTCGAGCGTCCGTTCCCGAGCTGGTCGTAATGGATCACCGCGCGCCCGCTCTCGGCGATATCGCGAAAAGCGTCCACATAATCATGAGTGCATCCCGGCCCGCCGTGGGCGACCACCAGCGGCGTTTGGCCGTTATGCAGATCGCCGCAAATGCGGTACCAGGTTTGATAGTGCCTGAACGGCGCGTAGCCTTCTGTAATGCTGTACATAACGGTTTACCTGTCGGTCGGGGATAACCTAGGGTAAAACGGGCCGCCGGTAACGGATAGCTAGAAAAAATGCTAGGTATTGCCCCCGGATCAACTATCGAGCAAACGGTAATGCATGGCGCGCACCACGGCCTGCACCCGGTTGCTCGCCCCCAGCTTGCGCGCGGCCGAATTCAGGTGCAGGGTCACGGTAGCCACCGAGCGCGATAATTTGCGGGCGATTTCCTTGGCGGTCAGGCCCTCGGCGGACCAGCTCAGGCACTCCCGTTCCCGTTTGCTTAGCCGCACATACTGGCAGGTCAGCATCTGGCGATCGAATAGCGGATAAATCCGTTCCTGGAACGTGTGGGCCAGCAGGCTAAGCTCCGCCAACGCGTGGCCGAGATCGCGCTCATGGCCGGCGTGGCTAACGATGCCGGTGACGGTGACGAATCCGCCCCGCGGCAGGTGCAGGGGTACGGTGGCGCCGCAGGGCATATTATTATCGCGCATATAATGAGTCACCGGCTGGTGGCGCTCGCCGATAATCCCGCGCAGGGAAGTGCGGTCCGGCCGCTGATAGGACCAAACGAAGGGCGCGCAGGTATCCAGGGCATACAGTTGCACCGGGTCCACCTGGTAATAGCCGCTTTCGGTCCAAAGCTGGCGCATATCCTCGGGCACGTTGCTCATGCGCAGCACCGAGGGCGTAATCAATTCTCCCTCCAGCGAACGCGGCACCGGGGTGTAATCGTAGATTAGCGCGTCCATTCCCAGCCCGGCGCTTTGCCGGAACAGGGATAAAAAAGCGGCGTCCAGGCTATCGTCCAGCAACGGCGCCGGCCGTGGTCGATTTATGGCAATGCTCATTGGCTCCCCCTTAAATACTCACTTATGGCGCGACGGGCACGGATCCTGCAATTCCCTTCCGGTAACCGGTTCAGATATGCAATTTAGGTGCCATAAGCGGGCGCGCCGCAGCGGCGCGATCGCCCGCGAAACCTAGCATTTTTACTAACTATTCAGCCAGGCGGCTTATGCGTAGCGTAAAGGCATAACCACGGCGGCGCGTTCAGGCCGCCGGCAAAGGTAGCGGGGGGATGTATGTGGAGTGAAATAGCGCCGGACAGGCAGCGGACGATCGACGTAGACGGTTACCGGGTAGCGACCTATGAGTTCGGCACCGGGGATGAGGTCGTGCTATGCCTGAACGGCGGCCCGGGGCTGCCCTGCGACTATTTGCGTGAAGCGCACTCCTGCCTGAAACACCAGGGCTACCGGGTGGTGGCCTTCGACCAGTTGGGAACCGGGCGTTCCGATCGGCCCGATCTTCCCGCCCTGTGGACTATGGAACGTTATGTGAATGAAGTGGAAACGGTACGCCAGGCGCTGGGACTGGGCCAGGTGACCCTGCTTGGTCATTCATGGGGCGGCTGGCTGGGGATAGAGGTGGCGCTGCACCACCCTGGTGCAATTAAATGCCTGATCCTGGAAAATACCGCGGCGGATATGCCTCATCTGATACAAGAGCTCAATCGCCTGCGCGCCGCGCTGGGGCATGAAACCGTGGCGATGATGCTGCGCCACGAAGCCATGGGCACGCTGGATCATCCCGCCTACCAGGCCGCCATTACCTTATTGAATTATCGCCATGTTTGCCGGCTGGATGAATGGCCGGCGCCGGTGCGGCGTTCGCTGCAGGATTGGAATATGGGTCCTTACCTCACGTTGCAGGGGCCGAATGAATTTCTCTATACCGGCAGCCTGAAAACCTGGGATCGCACGGCGGAATTACCCGCCATCAAGGTGCCTTGCCTGATTACCACCGGCCAGCACGACGAACTGACTCCGGCCTGCGCCATGCGCATAAAGCAAGGCCTGCACCACGCCGAGCTGCACGTGTTCCCCAACAGCAGCCATATGCCGTTTTACGAAGAACCGCAGGCGTATTACCCGGTGTTGCTGGATTTCCTCGCGCGGACGCGCAACGGTACCGGGGACTAATGCCATGCATCGTTACCGATTTGTCCTGTTCCGTCCGCTGCAATTGCTGCCGGTGTTGCTGGGCATCAGCCTGATTACTTTTATGCTGGTGCGCGCCATTCCCGGCGACCCGGCCCGAATCCTGCTGGGCGTGCGCAGCACGCCGGCGGCGATTGCCCGGATTCGCGCCCAGTACGCTCTCGACCAGCCGCTATGGGTGCAATACGGCTATTTTCTCAAGAATCTGCTGCACGGCGAACTGGGGCGATCGATTGTCTATCGCATCGATACCGCCAAGCTGATTATGACCCGTATTGAACCCACGCTGTATTTGGTGCTGGGCAGCGTTCTGCTGGCGCTGTTGCTAACCGTGCCGCTGGCCGCCGCCGCCGCACGGCGCCGGGGGCGCGCCGCCGATCATATTATCCGGCTGCTCTCCACCGCCGGGCTGGGTTTTCCGGCCTTTTGGCTCGGCATTATGCTGATCCTGGTGTTTAGCGTCGCTTTGGGCTGGTTCCCGGTATCCGGTTATGGGGACGAATGGGGCGAGCGGCTGCATCATTTGGTTTTGCCCTGCCTGACGGTGGCCCTGGCGCTGTCGGCGGTGCTGACCCGCAATCTGCGCGCCAGCCTGCTGGCGGAGCTACAGGCGGATTACGTTACCGCCGCCCGGGCGCGCGGCCAGGACGAGGGGCGTATTTTCTGGCGCCACGTGATGCCCAATTCGCTGGTGCCGACGGTGAACCTGCTGGCGGTTAATATCGGCTGGCTGATCGGCAGTACGGTGGTGATCGAAAGCGTGTTCGCCATTCCCGGCATGGGGCAGTTGCTGGTGAAGGCCATTTTCAGCCGCGACTATATGGTGGTGCAGGGCGTGGTCATGGTCTTCGCCCTGGCGACGGTGGCGGTGAATCTGCTGGCGGATCTGCTGACGGTGGCCCTGGACCCGAGGGTAAAACTATGATGCCCGCCCAGTCCCTCCGGCGCGTTGGCGGCCGTTGGTCACCGCGCCGTTTTTTGCCGCGATCCATGGCGTTGCGCACCGGCGGCGCCATCGTCCTGCTCTGGTTGCTGCTGGCGGCGCTGGCGCCCTGGGCGGGGCCTTACGATCCCCTGTTCCAGGACCCGGCCGCGCGGCTGCTGGCGCCGGGCTGGCCGCATCTCTTCGGTACCGATAATTTTGGCCGCGATATTTTTTCCCGGGTGATCTGGGGCGCGCGCATCGATTTGCAAATTTGCCTGGTGGGCGTGATCTTCCCGTTTTTAATCGGCACCGTTATCGGCGCGTTTTCCGGTTATCTCGGCGGCCCCGTCGATGCGCTGATCATGCGCTGCATCGACATTGTGCTGGCCTTTCCCTTTTTGGTGCTGATGCTGTCGATCATCGCCATTATCGGCCCGGGGCTGGGCAGTTTTTATATCGCCATGGCGCTGGTGGGCTGGGTTTCTTACGCCCGGCTGGTGCGATCCCAGGTGCTGATCCTTAAACACAGCGATTTTATGCTGGCGGCGCGCAGTCTGGGGTTTAGCCACGGGCGCATCCTGTTCGCCCACCTATTGCCCAACGCGCTGACCGGGTCGGTGGTGTTCTCCATGTCGGACTGCGTACTGGTGCTGCTTAACGGCGCGGCGGTGAGCTATCTCGGCCTGGGAGTACAGCCGCCGGTGGCGGAGTGGGGCGTCATGATCGCCGAAGGGCAAAGTTTTATTACCACCGCCTGGTGGATCACCGCTTTTCCCGGGCTGGCCATTGTGTTGCTGGCGATGGGCTTTAGCCTGCTGGCCGACGGGCTGGGCGATAAATTGGGAGAACGGCCATGAAGGCGCCGCTGCTGAGGGTAAATAACCTGACCGTGGTCAACCGTCAGGACATCCGTTTGGTGGACAGCGTCTCTTTCTCCCTGGCGGCCGGCGAAATGCTGGGCCTGGTGGGCGAGAGCGGCTCCGGCAAGACCGTCACCTGCCGGGCGCTGATGCGCCTGCTGCCCGGCGAGGGGCTACGCCGGCACTCCGGCGAAGCCTGGCTGGGGCAGACCGATATCATGACCCTCGACGACCGGCGCATGACGCGGGTGCGCGGCCACCAGATGGGGATGATTTTCCAGAACCCCGCCAGCCATCTCAATCCGGTAATGACCATCGGCGGGCAAATCGCCGAGAGCCGCCGCGCCCATTTTGGCGCCGGGCGGCGGGAAGCCAGGGAAGCCGCCGTGGAATTGCTGCGCCAGGTGGGGATTCCCGATCCCCGCAAACGCATCGATCATTATCCCCATGAATTTTCCGGCGGCATGCGCCAGCGGGCCATGATCGCCGTCGCGCTGGCCTGCGAACCGAAAATTCTGATTGC
Organism: Sodalis sp. RH21; assembly: GCF_047324175.1. Lineage (NCBI taxonomy): Bacteria > Pseudomonadati > Pseudomonadota > Gammaproteobacteria > Enterobacterales > Bruguierivoracaceae > Sodalis > Sodalis sp. RH21. The sequence continues at coordinate 1,316,721 of NZ_CP178732.1, forward strand.
CGACGAACCGACCACCGCGCTGGACGTCACGGTACAGGTGCAAATCCTGCGCTTACTGATGGATCTGCGCGATCGCCTCGGCCTGGCGATTATCATGATCACCCACGATCTCGGGGTCGTGGCGCAGACCTGCGACCGAATTGCGGTGATGTACGGCGGACGGCTGTGCGAAATCGGCGCCAAACGGCCGGTGCTGGCGCAGCCGCTGCATCCGTATACCCAGGGCTTGATTAACTGCCAGCCGGTTAGCGCCGGGGGCAGCGGCCGGTTGAAAACCATCCAGGGACAGCCGCCGTCCACCGGCGATTTCCCCTCCGGCTGCCGGTTCCATACCCGCTGCGCGCGGGCCGGCGACGTCTGCGCGGCGCAGCAGCCGCCGCTGTTGGCGTCGCGGGACGACCCGGCCCACGGCGCGGCCTGCCATTTCCCTTTACAACCGTTATCCCACCGGGAGGGGCAATGGTAAATAACGCCTATCCGCTACTGGAAGTCGATGACTTACAGGTATCGTTCCCGCTGTCCGGCGGTAATCCGCTGCGTCTTAACCGGCCGCGGCTGCATGCGGTCAACGGCGTGTCCCTGCGTATCCACCCCGGGGAAACCCTCGGCCTGGTGGGCGAGTCCGGCAGCGGTAAAAGCACCCTTGGACGCGCCATCCTGCAGTTGGAAAAAAGCACCGGCGGCAGCGTGCGGTTTGACGGCCGCAATATCACCCATGGCTTATCCAGCGATATCGCGCGCCTGCGCCGGCAAACGGCGATGATTTTCCAGGACCCGTACTCTTCGCTTAATCCCCGCCAAACCATCGGCGGCGGCATAGCCGAAGTGCTGCGGGTTCACCGCAAGGTGCCGGCGGCTGCGGTGGCGGCGCGGGTGGCCGAATTGCTGACGCTGGTGGGGCTGCGTCCGGAACAGGGGCGTTGCCGCCCGGGCGCCCTGAGCGGCGGACAGTGCCAGCGGGCCGGTATCGCCCGCGCGCTGGCGCTGGAGCCGCGGCTCATGGTGGCCGATGAATGCGTCGCGGCGCTGGATGTGTCCATTCAGGGGCAAATCATCAATTTGTTGATGGATCTGCGCGAGCGCATGGGGCTGGCGATCCTGTTTATCGCCCATGATTTGGCCATTGTGCGCCGGCTGTGCGACCGGGTGGCCGTGATGTACCTGGGGCGCATCGTGGAAGAAGGCCCGGCGGAGCAGGTGTTCCGCGTTCCGCGCCATCCTTATACCGCCGCGCTGGTGGCGGCCATTCCGGAAATCGACCCCGATTTGCCGCTGCCGGCCGATCCCTTGGCCGGGGAACCGCCCAGCCCCATCGCCATTCCCGCGGGGTGCGCTTTTCATCCCCGCTGCCGGTACGCCCGACCTACCTGCCGTACCGGCGCGATACCCGCTACCCGGCACATTGCCGATCATGCTTTTGCCTGTGTGCTGGACAGAACTACCGGCGAAGCCGTCCTTCCTTTTGACTGAGGTATGAGATCTATGAAACGTAAGCATTTTAACGTTGTGGCCGCCGGCGTATTGCTGGCGCTGAGTGCGGCAAGCCAGTTGGCCGAAGCCGCCGGGATACTGACCATCGGCCGGCGCGAGGACAGCACCACATTCGACCCGATTAAATCGGCGCAGAATGCCGATAACTGGGTGTTCTCCAATGTATTCGACGTGCTGGTGCGGGTAGACAAAAACGGCACCCGGCTGGAGCCGGGACTGGCGCAGAGCTGGGAGATTTCGCCGGACGGCAAGGTTTATACGTTTAAAATCCGCGCGGCCAAATTCTCGGACGGATCGCCGGTAACCGCCCAGGACGCGGTATTCAGCCTGTTGCGCATTCGTGATAACGAAGGCTCGCTGTGGCGCGATTCCTACAGCATTATCGATAAAGCCGAAGCGCCGGATGCCCAAACCCTGGTCGTTACCCTGAAAACGCCGTCGGCGCCGTTCCTGTCGCAGCTGGCCTTGCCGAACGTATCGGTACTGCCGGAGAAAATCGTCAAATCCATGGGCGAGGAGGCGTTTGCCGAAAAGCCCGTCGGTTCGGGGGCTTTCAGCGTTAAACAATGGACCCGGGGCGAAAAAGTGGAACTGGTGAAAAACCCCTATTTCTGGCAGGCGGACCGCGTCAAGCTCGACGGGGTGGATTGGCTGACCCTGCCCGATGACAATACCCGCATGCTGAAAGTGCAGGCGGGGGAACTGGACGCCGCGCTGTCGGTGCCGTTCTCGCGCATCACCTCGCTGCAAAAAGATCCTAATCTCGATGTGCACCTGGACCGCTCCACCCGCGAGGATCACCTGCTGATTAACCACGAACACGGCGCGCTGGCTAAAATAGAGGTGCGCCAGGCGCTGGATTTCGCCATCGATAAAAAGGCGATTGTCGATACCGTGACCTTTGGGTTCGGCCATATCGCCAACTCTTATATCCCGGAAGGGGCGCTGTTTCATTATGCGGATAACCTGCAGCGCCCGTACGATCCCGAAAAAGCCAAGCAAATGCTGAAAGCGGCCGGCGCCTCCGATCTCAAGCTGAACTATGTGGTGAATGCCGGCGACGAAGTGGACGAACAAATCGCCATTCTTTTGCAACAGCAATTGGCCAAGGCCGGTGTGACGGTAAACCTGCAAAAAGTCGACCCGAGCCAGAGCTGGGATATGCTGGTGGCGGGCGAATACGATATTTCGGTGATGTATTGGACCAACGATATCCTCGACCCGGACCAGAAAACCACCTTTGTGCTGGGGCATGACGCCAATATGAACTATATGACCCGTTATCATAACGAGCAGGTTAAATCCCTGGTCGCCGCGGCGCGCGTTGAAATGAATACCGCCAAACGCGAGCAGATGTATATCGAGCTGCAAAAAATGGCCAAGGCGGACGTTAACTGGGTGGATTTATATTACAGCCCGTACCGCAATGTCAGCCGCAAAAACATCAAGGATTTCTATCAGAACCCGCTGGGACGTTTTTCCCTGGAAGATACCCGGAAGCTGTAGTTGTCGGACCGTTGTTGGACAGTTGCCGGACTGCGCAATCACCGGGGCCGGCCGGCCCCGGTTTACCCCCGTTGCACCCGTAAGTCACAACCCTTGCCCATTCTTTGGATCGCTGCACCAAAACGGCCCTGGCCCGTACCGCAATGGCGGCCAATGGGGCGAAAAATCCCGCGATTCGCCTGATTTTACGGCTAAAACGGACCTTGAACCGACGAATATCAGTTTTGGTATGACCTTTGCACCTTTACAAATACTTACGCATCATAGGACCTCATCATGCTTGATAGTAAAGTGGCACCCGTGCTTAAACGCACCCTCGGCAGCTTCCATCTTTGGGGCATCGCGGTCGGCCTGGTTATTTCGGGCGAATATTTCGGCTGGAGCTACGGCTGGGCCCAGGCGGGCACGCTCGGGTTCCTGGTCACGGCGGTGGCGATAGCGGCCATGTATTGCGCCTTTATCTTTAGCTTTACCGAACTGACCACCTCCATTCCCCACGCGGGCGGCCCGTTTGCCTATGCCCACCGCGCCTTTGGCCCTACCGGGGGGTTTATCGCCGGTTTCGCCACCCTGGTGGAGTTTGTCTTTGCGCCGCCGGCGATCGCCATGGCCATCGGCGCCTATCTTAACGTCCAGTTCCCGGCGCTGGAGCCGCGCTGGGTGGCATTGGGCGCCTATCTGGTATTTATGGGGCTGAATATTCTCGGCGTCAGTATCGCCGCCACCTTCGAGCTGCTGGTCACCCTGCTGGCGATCTTCGAGCTGCTGGTATTTATGGGCGTGGTGGCGCCGGGGTTTGAATGGGCGAATTTTACCCGCGGCGGCTGGGCCGGCGCGGAACACTTCAGCGTCGGCGCGTTTTCCGGTATTTTCGCCGCCATTCCGTTTGCCATCTGGTTTTTCCTGGCCATCGAAGGCGCATCCATGGCGGCCGAAGAGGCCAAGGACCCGCAGCGCACCATTCCCCGCGCCTTTATCGGCGGCATCCTGACCTTAACGGTGCTGGCCCTTGGCGTTATGGCGTTTGCCGGCGGGGTGGGCGATTGGACCAAACTGGCCAATATCAACGATCCCTTGCCGCAGGCCATGAAAATTATCGTCGGCGGCAACAGCGGCTGGCTGCATATGCTGGTCTGGCTGGGGCTGTTTGGTCTGATCGCTTCATTCCACGGCATTATCATGGGTTATTCCCGCCAGATTTTTGCCCTGGCGCGTGCCGGCTATCTGCCTAAGCCCCTCTCACGGATCAACGCCCGTTTCCGTACGCCGCACCGGGCGATCCTCGCCGGCGGAGTGGTGGGCATCGCCGCTATTTTCTCCGACTCGCTGATTACCATCGGCGGGCAGCCGCTGACCGCCAATATCGTTACCATGTCGGTATTCGGTGCTATTGTAATGTATATCATATCCATGGCTTCGCTATTCAGGCTGCGCCGCCTGGAGCCCCGGCTGATCCGTCCGTTCCGCGCGCCGCTGTATCCGTTTGCCCCGGCGCTGGCGCTGGTGATGGCGGTAATTTGCCTGGTGGCGATGATTTACTACAACCAGCTATTGTTCCTGATCTTCGCCGCCATGATGCTACTGGGTTATGCCTATTTCCGCCTGACCCGCCATGCCCGCGACGCGGCGGCGCCGGACTCGCAATTGACGTTGACGGAGTAATCCCGGAGGGGCGATGTTTCAAGCCACATTAAGCCAGAACAGCTATCGTTTCGCCGATTTACGCGAACTGCTGGCCAAAGCGTCGCCGCCGCGCTCCGGCGACTACCTGGCCGGGGTGGCCGCCGCCAGCGCCGAGGAGCGCATGGCGGCGCGGATTGCGCTGGCGGATGTCCCGCTGCCGCTGTTTTTACAGCAGCCGCTGATTCCCTATGAAGATGATGAGGTGACGCGCCTGATTATCGACGGTCACGATACGGCGGCGTTCGCGCCGATCGCGCATTTGACCGTGGGGGATTTCCGCGACTGGCTGCTGTCCGAGCGCACCGACAGCGCCCGCCTGGCGCTGGTGGCGCCGGGGATTACGCCGGAGATGGCCGCGGCGGTAAGTAAAATCATGCGCAACCAGGACTTGATTCTGGTGGCGAAAAAATGCCGGGTTATCACCCGCTTTCGCAATACCATCGGCCTGCCCGGCCATATGAGCGTGCGGCTGCAGCCCAATCATCCCACCGACGATCTCAAGGGTATCGCCGCCAGCATGCTGGACGGGTTGCTGTACGGCAGCGGCGACGCGGTGATCGGCATCAATCCCGCCAGCGATAGCCTGCCGCTGCTGGAAAAGCTCAATTATATGCTGGATGACGTGATTAGCAGCTTTGAGATCCCCACCCAGTCCTGCGTGCTCACCCACGTCACCAACACCATTAAATTAATCGAACGCGGCGCGCCGGTGGATCTGGTGTTCCAATCCATTGCCGGTACCGAGGCGGCCAACGCCGGGTTCGGTATCAACCTGGCGTTGCTCGACGAAGCGCGGCAGGCGGCGTTAAGCCTTAATCGCGGCACCCTGGGCGATAACGTCATGTACTTCGAAACCGGTCAGGGCAGTTGCCTGTCGGCCAACGCCCACCACGGCGTGGACCAGCAGACCTGCGAAGCCCGGGCCTATGCCATTGCCCGGCGCTTCAAACCGCTGCTAATCAATACCGTGGTGGGTTTTATCGGTCCCGAATATCTCTATGACGGCAAACAGATTATCCGCGCCGGGCTGGAGGATCATTTTTGCGGCAAACTGCTGGGGGTGCCGCTGGGGTGCGATGTGTGTTACACCAACCACGCCGAGGCCGATCAGGACGATATGGATACGCTCCTGACGCTGCTGGCCGCCGCCGGGCTGACCTTTTTAATCGGCGTGCCGGGGGCGGATGATATTATGCTGAACTACCAAAGTACCTCGTTTCACGACGCGCTGTATGTGCGCGAACTGTTCGGTTTGCAACATGCCCCTGAATTCTCGGCCTGGCTGCAGCGCATGCAGATTATTGATTCCGACGGCCGGCTCAGGGACACGGGCAGCCAGCATCCGCTATTGCAGCATTTGACCTAGCGGGGCCACCTCCTGGAGCATAAAATGGATCAAAACGACAAGCCCTGCGCCGGTAAATTTCCAGTGGGCAATGTAATCCATACCAACCCGTGGGAAGGACTGCGGGAGTTTACCGCGGCGCGCATCGCCCTGGGCCGCGCCGGCGCCAGCATGCCGACGGCGGAAGTATTGAAATTCGGCCTGGCCCACGCCCAGGCGCGGGACGCGGTGCATCAGCCCTTCGATAGCGAAACCCTGGCGCGCCGGTTGGAGGAGGACGGGCTGGCCACCCTAACCGTGCACAGCGCGGCGCAAAACCGCGAAAGCTACCTGTGCCGGCCGGATTTGGGCCGCCGTCTCGGTGACGACAGCCGGCGGATGCTGGCGGATTATCCCGAGCGGCAGGCCGATATTTTGCTGGTGGTGGGGGACGGCCTGTCTTCGAAAGCGGTGCATCGCCAGGCGGTACCGTTTATCCGGGCATTCAGGCCGTATCTGGCGCTGCTGGGGCTGAAAATGGCGCCGGTGATCCTGGCCCATCAGTCGCGGGTCGCACTGGGGGATGATATCGGCGAATGCCTGCAGGCCAAGGCGGTGGCGATCTTGATCGGCGAGCGCCCCGGGTTATCGTCGCCGGACAGCCTGGGCATTTACTTTACCTGGGGCCCCCATACCCGGCGGCTGGAATCGGAGCGCAACTGTATTTCCAATATCCGCCCCGAGGGTCTCGATTACCCGCAGGCGGCCTTTAAGCTGGCCTGGCTGCTGGAACAGGCCAGGCAGCGTAAGCTTTCCGGCATCGAGCTGAAAGATGAAAGCGATAACCCGGCGCTGTATGGCCTGGTCAAGCCATTGTTTAATTCCGGCGACGCGGAGCGCCTGACCAAAAAATTGTGATTATACTTAGGGTAAGGTACTGGAACCCCAGTAGCGTAACGGCAGGATAGCCTGGCCCCGAGAAGGATAAATCACCATTATGAATCACCCGGTTTCCTGCATTCTGTCCCTGGAGGAGGGGCCGCCGTTCGGCCAGGCCGAACTGTTGGATGTGCTTATCCCGGCACGCGTCTGGTCTTGCCGCTTCGATACCGCCCTTTATCAGGATGCGGATTATCCCGCCGCCGGCGTAGCGCTGCCCCCGGCGATAGCAGGTTCTTCCATCAAACGCCGCGGGGAGTACCTGGCCGGGCGTATCGTCGCCGATCGGGTGTTGCGGGATTTGGGCTATCCCCGTTTCGATTTATTGCCGGGCGCGGACCGCGCGCCGACCTGGCCCGCGAGCGTGCAGGGCGCGCTGTCGCACCATACTTCCCGGGCGGTGTGCATTGGCTGGCGCCGGCCGCAGCGGGACGTGGCGGGCCTGGGCATTGATATCGAAACGCTGATTAGCGGACCGCGCACGCTGGAGCTGTGGCCCGGCATCATCACCGCGCAGGAGCATGCGCTGTTCGCTACCGTCGATCTGCCCTTTGCTGCCTGCCTGACCCTGGCTTTCTCGGCCAAGGAGAGCCTGTTTAAAGCCCTGTATCCCACGGTACAGCGTTATTTCGATTTTCTGGATGTGCAGGTGGCCCGGCTGGGCGATAGCCGCATTACCCTTGAATTGTTGGTTGAGCTGACGCCGCAATTGCCGGCGGGCATGCAGCTTGAGTGCGCTTATGCGCTGGCCGGGGATGAGGTTTTGACCGTTCTGGCGATCGGCGCCAACCCTTGATCCGGCCCCGCCCCGCGGTGCGCTTGGCCTGCGATAAGTGTAAATATTTGGTTACAAAATTGACTGTTGTTTACCTACATCCCCAGCAGTATAGTTCCCCGCCTAATAGCTGCCTAGGCAACCATCATTATGGACCACTTTTCTGATGATGATATTGAAACCGTCTTTAAATGGGGACGGCAGATTCATCGCTTGAATTGCTGCAAAGACCGTATTCTTGAACGGCACCTCGCAGCCTACGACATTACTGCGGCGCAATTCAAAGTCATGCTGCTGATGAACCGGGAAGGCATGACCACGTCGGCGGAGTTATGCCGCTGCATCATGTTGGATAGCGGTGCGATGTCGCGCATGCTCGATAGATTGGAAACCAAAGACATGATCAAACGGGTGCGCAGCACTACCGATCGGCGGCAATTTCATCTGGAACTGACCGCGAAGGGCCAGGAATTCTGCCGGCAAATCCCGTTGATCGCCAAAAAAGCTTTTAATGATTTATTACAACCATTTACCCCCGCTGAATTTAAAGAATTCGATCGCATGCTCACCAAGCTGCTGATCCATGCCGGTATTTAAGGAGTTAATTTCACTATGCCGCTGCGCATTCGTTTATTACCGCTGCTCTGTTCTTGCGTCCTGGCGGGCTGTGCTCTGCCTAATGGTTTACATACCGAAGGCCAAAAAATGGATGTCGCTAACCTGCATACCGAGCGCACGCTAAAGGCTAATACCCATTCCACCGCCAACTGGCCGGCGGCCGATTGGTGGAACACGCTGGGAGACCCGCAGCTTAACGCGCTGATCCGGCAGGCGCTGCAATCCAGCCCCGATCTCCAGGTGGCCGATGCCCGCGCCAGGCGCGCCAGCGCGTCGGTGCTGTCGGCGCAGGCCGATCGCATGCCGACGCTTAATGCCGACGCAGGCATTACCCGCCAGCGCTTGTCCAAGGTTGACGACCCCACCGGCCAGGGCGACAGATATGCCACCCTGCGCACGCTGTCGGCTGATTTTAATTATACCTTCGATTTATGGGGCGGCCAGCGGGCCGCCTGGGAAGCGGCGGTCGGACGGGCCAATGCCAGCGAAGTGGACCGGCAGGCGGCCAGGCTGACGCTTTCCGCCAATGTAGCGCGGGCGTATAACACCCTGGGCCAGGCCTGGGCGATGGAAGACCTGGCGCAAAAAGATCTGGAGCGCACCCGCACCATGCTTGACCTGGCGTCGAAGCGGCTGAATGCCGGACTGGACAGCAAGTTCCAGTACCAGCAGACCGAAAGCCTGGAAGCCTCGGCTGAAGCCTCGCTGACCGATGCGCAGCAGCAGGTGCGCGCCGCCAATATCAAGCTGGCGGTGTTAATGGGCCAGGGTCCGGACCAGACCCTGAATTTACCGCGCCCGCATCTGATCGCCCCCACGGCGGTCAGCCTGCCGCCGCGCCTGCCCGCCGAACTGCTGGGCCGCCGGCCGGATCTGGTGGCCGCGCGCTGGCGGGTGGAAGCGGCGAGCAAAGATATCAAGGTGAGCCGCACCGCCTTTTATCCCAATCTTAACCTGACCGCCGCCGCAGGAACCAAATCGCTGTTGGGCGACGCTTTCTTCGGTTCGCCCAGCCGCTATTTCTCCATCGGGCCGGCGCTGTCATTGCCGATTTTCGACGGCGGCCGCCTGCGCGCCGATCTGGCGGGCAGCAATGCCGATTATGACCTGGCGGTAGCCCAATATAACCAGTCGCTGGTCTCGGCGCTGGGGGATATCAGCGACGCCATTACCCGCCTGAGTTCGCTGGATACTCAGATTCAGCAGCAGATGCGCGCCCGGGATATTGCCAATGATTCCTGGGCCAATGCCATGCAGCGCTACAGCGCGGGCGTGGGTAACTATCTCGATGCTTTGAGCGTCGAGCAGCAATTGATCCAGGCCGAGCGCCAGTTGGCCAGCCTGAACGCCGATCGTACCGACACCGCGATTTTGCTGATGCAGGCGCTGGGCGGCGGCTTTCAATCATCCGTTTCTTCGAATGCCACGTCAGACGTGGCCGTGAACCAAGTACACTGAGAACTCTTTTATGGCTGAAAATTCCACTACTCAAGCAGCAGGCAACCAGGCCGGTCCGGCCAATCAACCGGCGACCCCACCGGCCAAGTCCGGTAAACGCAGGCTGCTGTTATTGATTTTATTGGCGGTTATTATTGTGGCCGCTATCGGTTTTGGCCTGTATTACTACTTCCATGGCCGCTTTTTTGAAAATACCGATGACGCCTATGTCACCGGCAACCTGGTGCAAATCACCCCGCAGGTAGCGGGTACGGTGACCGCCATTGCCGCCGATGACGGTGATTTCGTAAAACAGGGACAAGTCCTGGTGCGTCTTGACCCCAGCGATACCATCGTCAACCAGGAGAGCGCCGAGGCCAACCTGGCCAAGGTGGTGCGCCAGGTGCGCGGGCTGTATAGCAATGTGGATAACTACAAAGCCATGGTGGCCGCGAGCAAAATCCAGCTGCAACGGGCCAAGGACGATTATCAGCGGCGCGCCAGCCTGGCCCGCGACGGGGCGATCTCCCAAGAGGAGTTGTCCCATTCCCGCGACGCCCTGACCTCGGCGGAAACCTCGCTGACGTCATCGCAACAGCAATTGAGCACCACGTCCGCGCTGGTGGACGATACGACCATCAGTTCCCATCCGGATGTGAAAGCCGCCGCCGCGCAGCTGCGCCAGGCTTATCTGGATCATGTGCGCAGCACCCTGGTGGCGCCGGTAAGCGGCTATGTGGCGAAGCGTTCGGTACAGGTGGGCAGCCGCGTGCAGCCCGGCACCGCGCTAATGGCGGTGGTTCCCCTGGACCAAATCTGGATTGACGCCAACTTTAAAGAAACCCAACTGGTGAAAATGCGCATCGGCCAGCCGGTGGAGATCGATGCCGATCTCTACGGCGGCGACATTACCTATCGGGGCCGGGTGGAAAGCCTCGGCGTCGGTACCGGCAGCGCCTTCTCCCTCTTGCCGGCGCAAAACGCCAGCGGCAACTGGATCAAAATTGTCCAGCGGCTGCCGGTGCGTATCCGTCTGGAGCCGGATAATTTAGATAAATTCCCGCTGCGTATCGGTCTGTCCACCAACGTCACGGTAAACCTGCATAATCAGGATGGCCCGGTGCTGGCGGTCAATCCGCAAGAGCAGCCGCGTTTCGCCACCGATGTCTACGACCATCAACTGGTGGAAGCCGACAAGCTGGTGGAGCGCATTATCCATGAAAATGGCGAACAGGCCATGGCCGCCGGCCAGGGTAAAGGCAAAGAGTGATGCGGGGTCGCCATGAGTGAACAATCGTTTCGTCCACCCAGCCTGGTCCTGGCTACCATCGGACTGTCGCTGGCGACGTTTATGCAGGTGCTGGATACCACGATTGCCAATGTGGCGTTGCCTACCATCTCCGGCAACCTGGGCGTCAGCTCGGAGCAGGGGACCTGGGTTATTACCTCGTTTGCGGTATCCAACGCCATTGCGCTGCCGTTAACCGGCTGGATGTCCCGGCGCTTCGGCCAGACCCGGCTGTTTCTGGCCTCGGTCATCCTGTTTATTTTGACGTCATTTCTGTGCGGTATCTCGCAAAGTATGACTCAACTGGTGATTTTCCGGGCGCTGCAAGGGTTTTTCGCCGGGCCGCTGTATCCGATGGCCCAGACCCTGCTGTTATCGATTTATCCCGCCGCCAAGCGGGGTATGGCGCTGTCGCTGCTGGCCATGGTCACGGTGGTGGCGCCCATCGTCGGCCCGCTGGCGGGGGGCTGGATTACCGATAACTACACCTGGCCGTGGATCTTTTTTATCAACGTGCCGATCGGGATCTTCGCCGCCATGCTGGTCTTTGCGCAGCTTAAAGGGCGATCGGAGGTGGCCGAGCATCAGCCCATCGATTATATCGGACTGGGGCTGCTGGTGGTGGGCGTCGGGCTGCTGCAGGTGGTGCTGGATAAAGGCAACGACCTCGACTGGTTCAGCTCCAATTTTATTATCATCGGGGCGCTGATCGCCGCTATCGCGCTGACGGCATTGGTGATCTGGGAATTTACCGATAAGCATCCCATCGTCAACCTGCGGTTGTTCAGGTACCGGAACTTCTCGTTTGGCACCCTGGCGCTGGTGCTGGGCTATTCGGGGTTTTTCGGCATCAACCTGTTGCTGCCGCAGTGGCTGCAAACCCAATTGGGTTATACCCCGGTCTGGGCCGGGCTGGCCGCGGCGCCCATCGGGATTTTACCGGTCTTTATGTCGCCGCTGGTGGGACGATATGCCCATAAGTTCGACCTGCGGCTGCTGGCGGGCGGCTCCTTCCTGGTGATCGGCGTCAGCTGCTTTATGCGCGCCGATTTCACCACCCAGGTGGATTATTATCATATTGCGATGATCCAGGGCTTTATGGGGATTGGCGTGGCGCTGTTTTTTATGCCGACCACCAGTATCCTGCTCTCTAGCCTGTCGCCAAGGGAGATTGCCGACGGATCGGGACTGGCAACCTTCCTGCGCGTATTGGGCGGCAGTTTTGCCTCTTCGTTAACCACCTGGATTTGGCAACGGCGTGAAATTTTCCACCATGCGCAGTTGACGGAAAACATCACGCCCTACAGCGCCAATACCCAGGAGTATATCGCCGGGCTGGGGGGCGCCAGCCAGACCACCATGGCGCAACTGGATAAGCTGGTGGAAAGCCAGGCGTATATGCTCTCCACCATTGACTACTTTACCCTGCTGGGCTGGATGTTTTTTGCCCTGATCCTGGTTATCTGGCTGGCGAAACCGCCGTTCAGCGCCCAGGGCGGCGGCGGCGGGGGGCACTAACGTCATTGCGCGCATTCTTCATGGCGGCGTCCGGGCGTCGCCATGACTTGCCATGACTTCACGGATAAGATCGATAAACATGCGTAAACCGGCCGGCACCAGCCGGTGTCCCGGATAATACAGGCGCAGCCCCGCAAACCGCGGACACCAGTCTTCCAATACCGGCGACAGCGCGCCGGACAACAGATAGGGCGCCGCCGCCGATTCACTCACCCAGGCCAGACCGGCGCCCGCCAGGGCGGCGTCGATCATCAGCGGCTGGTTATCCAGCGTCAGCGGGCCGCTCACATTCACCACCCGCTTTTCGCCCCGTCGTTCAAATTGCCAATGCAGCGGCGCGCCGCTGGGTAGCAGGCTGCGCAGGCAGCGGTGCCGGACAAGTTCGCCTGGCTCCTGCGGACGGCCGTATAAGGCAAAATACGCCGGCGCGCCCACCACCAGAAAACGCAGCGGCGGCGAGCAGGGCACGGCAATCATATCCAGCGGCACGCTTTCCGCCAGCCGGATGCCGGCGTCGAAGCCCTCGGCGACGATATCCACCAGCCGGCCGTCGGCCACGATCTCCACCGTCATATCGGGATAACGGCGCAAAAATTCCAGCACGATCGGCCGCAGGATCATCCTGGCCGCCGCTTCGGCGGTATTGAGCCGCAGGCGCCCGGACGGCGTCAGGCGAAACCGGTTGACGCCCTCCATGGCCGCATCGATTTCATTGAGCGCCGGGCGCACCCGGTTTAGCAATTGTTCGCCAGCCTGGGATAACGAAACGCTGCGGGTGGTGCGGTTAAACAGACGCACCCCCAGACGGCTTTCCAGCGTCGCCACCCGGTGGCTAAGCGCCGACGGTGAGATGCCGAGCTGGCTGGCGGCCTGACGGAAACTGCCGGCCGACGCCACCGCGTCTATAGCCTGCAGTTCGAACAATGCCGTATTCTTCATTGTGCTATTTCCTGCATCAAATCATGTCAAACTAGGCCTATTGTTGCATGCTTTCAACGGATTTATGCTGGCCGCAGGCATTCACGCCTTTCCAACGGAGTCTGTCACCCATGGCAAAAACCCTGCTCATCACCGGCACCTCTTCCGGCATCGGCCTGGCCGCCGCCGGCTATTTTGCCGATCAAGGCTGGAACGTGGTCGCCACGCTACGCCACCCGCAGCCGGAATCCCCGCTGGCCGGGCGCGATAATATCTTGCTGACCAGGCTCGATGTGGAGGATGCGCACAGCATCGGCGACGCCATCGACGCCGGCATGCAACGCTTTGGCGCTATCGACGCGCTGGTCAATAACGCCGGCTTCGGCCAGTTCGGACTGTTTGAGGCCGTGACCGAGGCCCAGATCCAGCGGCAGTTCGCCGTCAACGTTTTCGGAGTCATGGCGGTGACACGGGCGCTATTGCCCCATTTTCGCCGCCAGGGCAGCGGTACTGTTATCAATCTCAGTTCCGGCGCCGGCCTGTTCACCCTGCCGATGATTTCGCTTTATTGCGCCAGTAAATTTGCCCTGGAGGGGTTTAGCGAAGCGCTGGCCTATGAGCTGGCGGCGGTGGGCATCGGCGTAAAACTGGTTATCCCGCACGGCGGCGTGACGGAAACCCGATTTGTCGAGCGCCAGGGCGAATATCAAGCCCAGGATAAAGGATTAACCGATTACGCGCTTTTTATCGCCAAGACGCAGCGGGCATTTGCCGCGCTGGGCGCGGCCAGGACCATCAGTGCGCTGGATGTGGCCAAGGTTATCCATGAGGCGGCCACCGATGGGTCGGATCGTTTGCGTTATCTGATCGGGGACGATAGCCGAGGATTTATCCGCGCCCGGCGCGAATTGCCCGAGGATGAGTATATTGCTTTTATGCGGGAAAGATTTTGCTGACAGCCCGGCTGCGGATAACGCAAAGGGAGCCATCAGGCTCCCGGGTGGTCATCAACGGAGTGCTTATTGCAGGTGGGTTTTCAGTTCGGTGGCGGCTTGCAGTACCTGGGCGCGAACGGCCGGCACCTGGCTCAACGGGTTCAGTAAACCGAAGTCATGGATCATGCCGTTATAGCGGGTCACGGTGACGTCCACGCCGGCGCCGTCGAGCTTGCGGCCATAAGCTTCACCTTCGTCGCGCAGGACGTCCAGCTCGGCGGTCTGGATCAAGGTCGGCGGCAGGCCTTTCAACTGCGCAGCGGTCGCCAGCAGCGGGGAGGTATGGATATCCTTGCGCTGCGCCTCATCTTTGGTATAGGCATCCCAGAACCACTTCATCATATTACGGGTCAGGAAATGATCTTTGGCAAAAGTCTTGTATGAGCCGGTCTCAAAATCGGCGTTGGTCACCGGCCACATCAGGGCTTCGAAGCGGATTTTCGGCGCGCCTTGTTCTTTGGCCATCAGCGCGACCACGGTGGCCATATTACCGCCGACGCTATTGCCGGCGACGGCAAGGCGCGAGCCGTCCACGCCGATTTCATCACCATGCTCCGCTACCCAGCGGGTGGCGGCATAAGCCTGGTTGATGGCGACCGGGTAATGCGCTTCGGGGGACGGGGTGTAGTTGACGAACACCGCGGCCGCACCGGATTCCACGACTAAATCACGTACCAGGCGTTCATGGGTGGGGAAATCCCCGAGTATCCAGCCGCCGCCGTGGAAAAACATAAATACCGGCAAGGTGCCGGTGGCGCCCTGCGGTTTAACGATGGTCAGGGCGATTTCCTTGCCGTCCGCGGTGATGGTTTTGTTGCTCACATCAGCCGCCGGCAGTTTGGCATTGGCCTGGGCATCGGTTAATACCTGGCGCGCATCCTTGGGGGAGAGTTGTTCCATGGGCTTGCCGCCGGAACTGTTCAGGGCGTTCAGGAACGCCTGCACCTGACGATCGGCGGCCGGGACCGGGGTAGCGGCGGCAAACGCGTTGCTCATACCCATGGTTAACAGCGAAGCGGTAAACATAGTGGTTAATTTGCTCATGGTGATATTCCTTAGATTAATAAAAGCGTTCGCCGCGGCGAATGCGGGTAGTTAATTTATCGAGCTATTAAATAGTGTGCTATTTAATTACCGATAAGATTGCTCCAAAACTTTAGCACATGTCCGGCATCGTGCTTTTCCGCCGGGTGAATTTGCTGCGCGTTCCGTGGAGGTAAATGTATATTTATCGCTATTAAATAGCAAGCTATTTAATAGTTAAATATTTAATTTTTTTGCTTTATGATATAAATCAAGCAAATAAAAGTTGTTAGCCACCAGCCCTGCATGGCATAAAGAGGCTATGGACGGATATACCGTCCACCGTTGATAGGCTTTAACGCGTAACGGGCAGGCAGCATGTTATATGAAAATGATTTTTTCCTACAGCAACGCGCGGTAATCCCGTACGCCAGGGATTATGCCCATGGCGAACAAGAGCCCATGCACCGCCACCAATGCGCGCAATTGGTGCATATACTTACCGGCGTCGTCACGGTGGAAACCCGCCAGGGCTGCTGGGTGGCGCCCCCCGGCCGCGGGGTGTGGCTGCCGGCCAAAACGGACCATCAATTAACCTTTACCGGCGCGGTGGCCGCGCGCACGCTGTTTATCGATCCCCTGGCGCGCGCCGATTTGCCCGCGCGCTGTCAGGTGGTGCAGGTTTCCCCTCTGCTGCGCGAGCTGATTAATGCCGCATTGACCATTACGGAGGCGGAGCTCGCCGGTACCCGCGCGCAGCGCGTTATCGAATTGATACTTGATGAAATCCGCACCTTGCCCATGTTGCCGCTGCATTTACCGCAGCCGCGGGAGCCAATGATGCTGGAATTAAGCCGGCGTATCCAGCGGCAACCGGGGGCCCTGTGGGAGCTTGCGCGCACCGCCGTGGAATTGAATATGAGCAGCCGGACCCTGGCGCGGCGTTTCCAGGCGGAAACCGGCCTGCGTTTCAGCGATTGGGTGCGGCGGGCCAGATTACTTGCGGCCCTGGATTACCTGGCGCAGGGAAAGCCGGTAACCCAGGTCGCGCTGGAATTGGGCTATGACAATCCCAGCGCTTTCAGCGCGATGTTTCGCCGTACGCTGGGGGTGGCGCCCAGCGATTATTTTGGCGGTCAGGGCGGCGCATAAGCGGGACGACAAAGGATGGCGTCAGCTCAGCAGGCTGCCCGCGATGTTAAACAGCGCTTGCAGGGACGCGCTGGCGGAGTCATTGTCGATGCCCACGCCGCAAACCGTGCGCTCGGACTCATAAGCGCAGCGCAGGTACGCTACCGCGCGGCTGTCGCTTTGCTGGCCGAGGGCGTGTTCCTGGTAATCGAGAATGGTAAGATTGATTGCCCACTCGCGGCGCAGCGCGTCCACCGCCCCCGAAAGCAGGCCATTACCGCTCCCCCGCAGATTGAATTCCCGGTCGCCGAATTTTACCGTGGCGCTGAAATTATGCTGGTTATCCCCGCCCTGATTTTCGTAGCGAATCAGTGTCATCAGCGCGGTCGTCGACAGGCCGTAGCGCTGGCGAAACAAATTCCACACATCGGCCTGGGAAAGCTCTTTGCTGGATTCGTCCGTGGCCGATTGCACCGCCTGGCTGAAATCTACCTGCAGCCAGCGGGGCAGATGCAGGCCGTGGTTCTGCTCCAGCAGCCAAGCGGCGCCGCTTTTGCCCGATTGGCTATTCACGCGGATAATGGCTTCATAGGTGCAACCCACATCCGCCGGGTCCAGGGGCAGGTAGGGTACGCGCCAGCGGCTTTCCGTGGATTGGGCGCGTGCGGCAAATCCTTTTTTGATGGCGTCCTGGTGCGAGCCGGAAAAGGCGGTGAATACCAGCTCGCCGGCATAAGGATGACGGGGATGCACCGGCAATTGATTGCATTGTTCTACGACGTCCACTACCTGTTTCAAGCGGCTGAAATCCAAACCCGGCGCAATGCCTTGGGTATAGAGATTCAGCGCCAGGGTTACCAGATCCACATTGCCGGTACGTTCGCCGTTGCCGAACAGGCAGCCCTCGACGCGATCCGCGCCGGCCAGCATAGCCAGTTCGGCGCAGGCCACCCCGGTTCCGCGGTCGTTATGGGGGTGAACGCTGATGCATACCTGGTTTCGCCGGCTGAAATGGCGGCAAAACCATTCGATCTGATCGGCATAGATATTGGGGGTGCTGACTTCCACGGTGGCGGGCAGGTTGATAATCATGGGCCGCCGATCGTCCGGTTCCCAGACGTCGGCCACCGCTTCGCAAATACTCAGCGCAAAGTCGAGCTCGGTAAAACAGAATGTTTCCGGCGAATATTCAAAGGTCCATTGGGTTTCGTGCTGCTGCTCGCATAACTGGCGGATTTGCCTGGCGCCCGCCACCGCCAGCGCAATGGTGGCGGCTTTATCCTGCCGGAAAACCAGTTCGCGAAATACCGGCGCGGTGGCGTTATACAAATGAACAATGGCCCGCGGCACCCCCGCCAACGCCTCCATGGTCCGCTCGATCAAATCGGGGCGGGAGGGCGTCAGGACCTGAATGGCGACATCGGACGGGATGGCCTTTTCCGTTATTAATGCACGGACAAAATTAAAGTCGGTCTGCGAGGCCGAGGGAAATGCCACTTCGATTTCTTTAAAGCCGCACTGCAATAGCAGATCCCAGAACAGCCGCTTACGCGCATTGTCCATGGGTTCGGCCAGCGACTGGTTGCCATCTCGCAAATCGCTTGAGCACCAGCGCGGCGCGATGAGTTGCTGCCGGGACGGCCACTGGCGATCGTCAAGTTTGACCGGAGGGAAGGGGGTATATTTTGTTGCAGGTTCAGCTAACATAAGCGACTCCGACGGTAAAATCAGACTTGAGTATGCTCGGCGCCGGTGCGCCATGCCGCCCGGTAAATGACAACCATGGCGGTAAAACGGACAAAATCGGACTTGCCGGAAAGATATTTTTGCCAGCCGCAGATCGTGCGGGACGGCTCGGTCGTTGGCCTCGCCCTGCGTACAGTTGCTTTAGGCCGCAAAAATCATCCCGTTACGGAGCGCCAGGTCTCCAGGCCGGGATATAGGCGTAGTGAGGAGCATGGCTCACTTATTATTCCATTCACCTTAGCCATAGCTGCAAAGCAGGCCCATCGGGGTTGCTTGACATGGAATTGCTTAACATCGTTTTGCATAACAACAGGAGGCACTCGTGATTATCGCTCAGGTCTCGGATATTCATGCCGCACCCGACAATGACAACCTGTCCAGGCTTGACCGCGCCCTGGCGTGGATCGATCTAATTGAACCTGACGCCCTGGTCCTCACCGGCGATTTGATCGATAACGACTGGTTCGACGGCTACGAAACCATTGCGGCCCGCCTGGATAAGAGACCTTATCCTGCATTCATCCTGCCGGGTAATTCCGATAACTGTGCATTGATGCGTTCCATTTTGGGCTGTAGTTATTGGAATGGCAACGGGTACGGCGACCGTTCGGGAGCATTGCATTTTGTGGCGGATATAAATGATATTCGCCTCATCGGACTTGATTCAACCGTCGCGGGCGCTTCTGCCGGTAAAGTGATTGAACACCTTCCTTGGCTGGAGGAAACCCTGTCCACTGAAGGTCCTGCAACGTCAATGCTGTTTCTGCATCATCACGTATTCCAAAGCGGCATCCTTCCCATGGATCAAATCATGTGTCGCGAATCGGTGAAGTTTGGCGAACAGTTGCGAAACAATCCGCGCCGGCCAATCGCCATAGCGACAGGACACGTTCACCGACCCGTGGCGGGCACCCTGGCGGGGATACCCGCGTATATTTGCGGTTCCATTTGCCCCGCAAACCCCATGTGGTTTGGAGCGACGGCGGTTCCCCCCGCCAACGACCCGCCGTCGTTCATGATCCATCGTTTTATCAACGGTTCCCTGGTTAGCCACCATATTTCCGTTTAATCCTATGCCGCCACCGCTTGCGTAACCGCTTGAAGGCTCGCCCTGCGGGCCAGCGCGGGGCGCTGTTCAAAACCCCGCCTGGTTTTGTCGAATCCGGCGCGACATGTGTGTTCCTTGTAGTGCTAGGCTTGTCGTTGGGGCCAGTTGTTGGCGGCGCCATTAGAGTCGTGGGTAACGGGGGATTCATCGTGATGGCCTTATTTTGTCGAGTAATGCGGTCTAGTCATTACGGCGTTGATGTTTTTGAACAAAAATAAACCTGCGGGTGGGAAACACTATATGAAAAATAAAATCACTCTGATAACCGGTGGAGACCGCGGTATTGGTCGCGCAACCGCACTATGCCTGGCAAGCAAGGGACATAAAGTTTGTATCGGCTATCACACGCGCGAAGAGTGCGCGCAAGAGGTGGTTGACAGAATTCACCACAGCGGCGGTGAAGCTATTGCCGTGCAGGCCGATATTTCCCAGGAAGAACAGGTCGTGGAGCTTTTTTTACAAATAGATAAAAGGATT
Organism: Sodalis sp. RH21; assembly: GCF_047324175.1. Lineage (NCBI taxonomy): Bacteria > Pseudomonadati > Pseudomonadota > Gammaproteobacteria > Enterobacterales > Bruguierivoracaceae > Sodalis > Sodalis sp. RH21. The sequence goes on from NZ_CP178732.1 coordinate 1,336,698, forward strand.
GGACCTGTCTCTGGGTTAGTGAATAACGCAGGAATGCTGATGCCCCAAGCCTCCATAGAACAACTAAATACTGAACGGCTGGCAACGCTGTTTGCCACAAATGTCAGCGGCAGCTTTATCTGCGCACGCGAGGCGGTAAAGCGTATGGCGTGGCGTCATGGTGGGCAGGGAGGGGCGATTGTTAACGTATCTTCGGCGGCATCCCGGCTCGGTTCCCCCCATGAATATATCGATTACGCTGCTTCAAAGGGGGCTATTGATACCCTAACCATCGGTTTGTCTCTGGAAGTGGCAGCCCAGGGCATTCGTGTAAATGCCGTTCGCCCTGGATTTATATATACCGGGATGCATGCCGACGGTGGTGAGGCAGGGCGGGTTGACCGAGTAAAACAACATCTGCCGATGCAACGTGGAGGCCAACCGGAAGAGGTCGCTCAGGCTATCGCGTGGTTGTTATCTGATGAGGCATCGTATGTAACAGGTAGTTTTATTGATTTAGCCGGAGGAAAGTGACGGGCCCAGGATATCAAAGCGCCTGAAGATCTCGGCCCATTTTTGTCACATCCGGCACGACAAGTGCGTTCTGTGAGTTCTGTATTAGGATTGTAAAGGGGAGAATATCTTTGAAAGTGGTGGGTCGTGCAGGATGACTCGGCCGTTGGCCTCGCCCTGCGGGTCGTTGCCGTGCGGCAACGCTGTCTCGCAAAGCTCGACTCGTACCTGCGCAGGTTCAAATCCGGCACGACAAGTGCGTTCTGTGAGTTCTGTATTAGGATTTAAAAGGGGAGGGATCTTTGAAAGTGGTGGGTCGTGCAGGATGACTCGGCCGTTGGCCTCGCCCTGCGGGTCGTTGCCGTGCGGCAACGCTGTCTCGCAAAGCTCGACTTGAACCTGCGCAGGTTCAAATCCGGCACGACAAGTGCGTTCTGTGAGTTCTGTATTAGGATTTAAAAGGGGAGGGATCTTTGAAAGTGGTGGGTCGTGCAGGATTCGAACCTGCGACCAATTGATTAAAAGTCAACTGCTCTACCAACTGAGCTAACGACCCACTTAAAAGATCAGAAATGGTGGGTGATGACGGGATCGAACCGCCGACCCTCTCCTTGTAAGGGAGATGCTCTCCCAGCTGAGCTAATCACCCATTTCTGAAAACGAACATCAAAACAATACCGACTCAAGAAGTGGTGGGTGATGACGGGATCGAACCGCCGACCCTCTCCTTGTAAGGGAGATGCTCTCCCAGCTGAGCTAATCACCCACTTCTTACAGCGTATTACTTCTATTTCTCACAGCGGAGCCACTTTTTTAAAAAAGAAAGTGGTGGGTGATGACGGGATCGAACCGCCGACCCTCTCCTTGTAAGGGAGATGCTCTCCCAGCTGAGCTAATCACCCCGCCGTGTGGAGTCGCATTATAGGGATACTGCAAAGTGAGTCAACGATTTTTCCAAGCAAAAAGTGTGTTCGTCGTAAAATTAAACAAGATGGGAAGATTTGCGCCGCTTTTAACGGTAAAAAGAGCAGCAAAAGTGGAACAGCGTTGAGGAATCGGAATGGAGTGGTAGAATATTGTCCTCTTTTTATAACCGGCCGGGAGCCATTCTCCCGACTGTCAGCCATGCGTAATTAAGGCAGTGTTCCCGATGAAAATTAAAACCCGTTTCGCGCCCAGCCCCACCGGCTATCTTCACGTCGGCGGCGCCCGTACCGCTTTATATTCATGGCTGTTCGCCCGCAGCCAGGGCGGTGAGTTCGTATTGCGTATCGAGGATACCGATCTGGAACGCTCCACCCAAGAGGCGATCAACGCCATCATGGACGGGATGAACTGGCTGAACCTGGATTGGGATGAAGGCCCGTACTACCAGACCAAGCGTTTCGATCGTTATAACGGCGTCATCGACGAGATGCTGCAACAGGGCACCGCCTATAAATGCTACTGTTCCAAAGAGCGGCTGGAAGCGCTGCGCGAACGGCAAATGGCTAACGGCGAGAAACCCCGCTACGACGGACATTGCCGCCACAATCATCATCAGCACGGCGACGACGAGCCTTGCGTGGTGCGCTTTGCCAATCCGCAGGAAGGCTCGGTGATCTTCGATGATAAAATCCGCGGCCCGATCGAATTCAGCAACCAGGAGCTGGATGATTTAATCATCCGCCGCACCGACGGTTCGCCGACCTATAATTTCTGCGTGGTGGTAGACGACTGGGATATGCAAATTACCCACGTCATCCGCGGCGAAGACCATATCAACAATACGCCGCGCCAAATCAATATCCTCAAGGCGCTGGGCGCCCCGGTGCCGGAATATGCCCACGTATCGATGATCCTGGGCGACGACGGCAAAAAACTGTCCAAGCGCCACGGCGCGGTCGGCGTTATGCAATACCGGGACGATGGGTTCCTGCCGGAAGCCTTGCTCAACTATCTGGTGCGCCTGGGCTGGTCCCATGGCGATCAGGAAATCTTCTCCATTGAAGAAATGAAGCAGATGTTCACCCTGGAAGATATCAGCAAATCCGCCAGTGCGTTTAACACCGAAAAGCTGCTGTGGCTCAACCACCATTACATTAACCATCTGCCGCCGGAATATGTCGCCACGCACCTGGTCTGGCACATGGAACAGCAGGGCATCGACACCCGCAACGGCCCGCAATTGGTCGAACTGGTGAAGCTGCTGGGGGATCGGTGCAAGACGCTAAAAGAAATGGCCGAGTCCTGCCACTATCTCTATCAGGATTTCGACAGCTTTGATGCCGACGCGGCTAAAAAACATCTGCGTCTGGTGGCTCGCGAGCCGCTGGAACTGGTGCGCGGCAAACTGGCCGCCTTGAAAGAATGGACGCCCGAGCAGGTGCATGAAGCCATTGAGCAAACGGCGGCGGAGCTGGGCGTCGGCATGGGTAAAGTCGGCATGCCGCTGCGGGTTGCCGTTACCGGCGCGGGCCAATCCCCGGCCCTGGACGTTACCGTGCATGCGGTCGGCCAATCGCGCTCGCTGGCGCGTATTGATATGGCATTGGCATTTATTGCGCAACGGGCCTGATTATCCTGACCTGAGCCGCTGATTTGGCGGCTTTTTCAGCGTTTGATGCGTTTAATTCATTTAGCCGTTGACACTGTTTGCCGGGTTTCATATCATGCGCCCCGTCCACCAGATATGATATGTCAGGAACGGGGCTATAGCTCAGCTGGGAGAGCGCTTGCATGGCATGCAAGAGGTCAGCGGTTCGATCCCGCTTAGCTCCACCAATCACCAGGTTGGTACCATTAAATTGGTCAGGCATATCGGTTGTATCGGCGGGCGTGGCAATAATAGCATCTTGGGGCTATAGCTCAGCTGGGAGAGCGCTTGCATGGCATGCAAGAGGTCAGCGGTTCGATCCCGCTTAGCTCCACCAAATTAGAAAAAACCGGCTCCGGCCGGTTTTTTTGTGCCTGTCATTCATTCCCACCGCCGGCTTATCCCCGTCACGTTTTTCCCGGCGGGCGCCAGCATGCCAGCATAAAAAAAGGGCCAGGTTGCCCTGACCCCAACCGGCCCGCGGGCCTTCAACGATAACGATAAGCAAATCGCCGGGTTAAAGTACCAGGCCGGCTATGGAAGCGGATAAGATACTGACCAGCGTGGAGCCATACACCAGTTTAAGGCCAAAACGCGATACCACGTTGCCCTGGTGTTCGTTGAGCCCTTTAATCGCCCCGGCGACAATGCCGATGGACGAAAAGTTGGCAAATGAGACCAGGAATACCGACAGGATGCCAACCGAGTGCGCGGACAATTGGCCGGCGACTTTTTGTAAGTCCATCATGGCGACAAATTCATTTGATACCAGTTTGGTGGCCATAATGCTGCCGACGCGTAATGCTTCGTCACCCTGCACGCCCATAATGCGGGCGAAGGGATAAAATATATAACCCAAAATGCCCTGGAAGCTGATACCGAATATCATGCTGAACAGCGCATTGACCGCGGCGATAATAGCAATAAAGCCGATTAACATGGCCGCTACGATAATAGCCACCCTGAAACCCGCCAGAATATATTCGCCGAGCATTTCAAAGAAGCTTTGCCCTTCGTGCAGGTTGCTCATCTGCAACTCTTCTTCTTTTTCCACCTGGTAGGGGTTGATCAATGACAGCACAATAAATGTACTAAACATATTGAGCACCAGCGCGGCCACCACGTACCGGGGTTCCAGCATGGTCATATACGCGCCAACGATGGACATGGATACCGTGGACATCGCCGTGGCCGCCATGGTGTACATGCGGCGTTCGGACATTTTGCCGAGGATATCTTTATAAGCGATAAAGTTTTCCGATTGCCCCAAAATCAATGAGCTGACGGCATTGAAAGATTCAAGCTTGCCCATGCCGTTAACTTTGGATAACAAGGTACCGATAATACGGATAATAAATGGCAGTACCCGAATATGCTGTAAAATGCCGATTAATGCCGAGATAAACACGATGGGGCATAAAACGTTCAAGAAAAAGAATGCCAAACCCTGCTTGTTCATATTACCGAAAACAAAGCCGGTCCCTTCGGCGGCAAAACCTAATAATTTATCAAAAAGTGCTGAGAAGCCCTGTACGAATCCTAAGCCGATTTGCGAGTTGAGGAAAAAATAAGCAAGCAGGACTTCAATAACCAACAATTGAACGACAAAACGGAGCCTGATTTTTTTACGATCGTGGCTGACTAATAACGCCAAGATTGCCACTACGGCAAGCGCGAGGACGAAATGAAAAATCCGGGACATAGATGCTCCAATTATGAGGCAGGCAGTAATTCGCCGCTCATTCTATGTAACGGCCCGGCCAAAAACGAGTTATAAGTTGCAAATATATAAAAATCATCTATTAGAATATCCAGATGCCCCTTTGCTCACAAATTAACAGCGAAAAAAGTTAATTTTCTAGAAGATTATGTTAATTGTATGCTAAAGTCATCTAGTAACCGTCAAACGGTCTTGGCCGGTTTGTTAGGGATGTCACTGTCATCAGGCTGGGTTTTACCCTTCTATGCTCACCATCAACGCCATCTATCGCAGAGATAAGTCGAAACGTCCCAAATGCGCTTGATAATTATTATCGTTTGGATAGGATGAAGCTAAATCGATGGATCATAAGGGTCACTGATATGTGGAACAGCCGAACCGCAGAAGGCGTCAGCGGCGTATCGCGCAGGGTTAAGCTTTCGTTGCTCGGCCCGGCGTTTATCGCGGCCATTGGTTATATCGACCCGGGTAATTTCGCCACCAACATTCAGGCCGGCGCCAGCTTTGGTTATCAACTGCTCTGGGTCGTGGTCTGGGCGAATTTCATGGCGATGCTGATCCAGCTCTTATCGGCCAAACTGGGCATTGCCACCGGTAAAAATCTGGCGGAGCATATTCGCGATCGCTTTCCGCGTCCCGCCGTCTGGGCGTACTGGATACAGGCCGAAATTATCGCCATGGCCACCGACCTGGCGGAGTTCGTGGGCGCCGCCATCGGCTTCAAAATGCTGCTGGGCGTTACGCTGCTGCAAGGGGCGATCATTACCGGCATCGTGACCTTTCTTATCCTGATGCTGCAACAGCGCGGCCAAAAACCGCTGGAATGGGTCATTGGCGGATTATTGCTGTTCGTGGCCGGCGCATATATCGCGGAGCTGTTTTTTTCACAGCCCAATATGACGGAGCTTGGCCGCGGCATGTTGTTGCCAACGTTGCCTAATGGCGATGCGGTTTTTCTCGCCGCCGGCGTATTGGGGGCCACCATTATGCCGCATGTCATTTACCTGCATTCTTCATTGACCCAGAACGGCCAGTATGGCAATCGCGCGCAGCGCTACTCCTCCACCAAACTGGACGTGGCCATTGCCATGACTATCGCCGGCTTTGTTAATCTGGCGATGATGGCCACCGCGGCGGCGGCTTTTCATTTCAGCGGGCATACCGGTATTGCGGATCTGGACGAAGCCTATCTGACCCTGACGCCGTTGTTGAATCACACGGCGGCGACGGTATTTGGTTTAAGCCTGGTCGCGGCGGGGCTCTCTTCCACGGTAGTGGGCACCATGGCCGGGCAGGTGGTGATGCAGGGATTCGTGCGCTTTCGCATACCGCTGCTGGTTCGCCGGGTCGTGACCATGCTGCCTTCGTTCGCGGTGATTTTGATGGGACTCGATCCCACCCGCATTCTGGTGTTAAGCCAGGTGCTGCTCAGCTTCGGCATTGCGCTGGCGCTGGTGCCTTTGCTGACTTTTACCGGTAACCGCGATCTGATGGGCGATATGGTGAACTCCAAGGTGATCAAGGTGCTGGGGTGGCTTATCGTGACGGTGGTGGTGACGCTTAACGCCTATCTGCTGATTGGCACCTCTATGAGCCTTTAACGCACCGGGCGCGGCGAAGCAACATAGCGAAAAGGGACCCCAGGGGGTCCTTTCAGACTGCTGACAAACCTGTGCATAAGGTCGAAGTGGGCATGATGGGTAAGAAGAGTAAAGCGTAGCGCGCCAGGGATGGCGCGCCCGAGCCTCCATGGATGGATTTTTTACGATCTTGCCTATCATGCCCACAAATAGGGCTTTGTCATCAAACTCAAGGGACCCCAGGGGGTCCCTTTTTTACATATAGCCGGTCAATAAGGCTGGATAACGGCGGCTACGTTTTATGCCAGTATGGCCTCGATTTGTTCAAGCTCATCCGCCGTGAACTCGCGATTGGCCAACATGCCCACCGCATCGTCGATTTGCGAGGTTTTGCTGGCGCCAATCAATACCGATGTCACCCGATCGCCGCGCAATACCCAGGCCAGGGACATTTGCGCCAGTTTCTGGCCGCGGGAGAGGGCGAGGGCGTTCAAGCGCCGCACTTTATCCATTTTCTGTTCGGTAATCTGCTGCGGCGTCAACGTATTGCCCGGCCTGGCCGCCCGCGAATCCTCGGGCACGCCCTGCAAATAACGATCGGTGAGCAATCCCCCCGCCAACGGCGAAAAGGCAATCGACCCCACCCCATTTTCTTGCAACGCGTCCAGCAGTTCCGGTTCGACCCAGCGCTCAAACATGGAATATTTTGGCTGGTGGATCAGGCAAGGGGTACCGAGGGCTTTTAATATGTCAAAGGCCTGGCGGGCCAGCGGCGCCGGGTAGTTAGACAAGCCGACGTATAAAGCCTTGCCCTGGCGCACCAGCAGATCGAGTGCGGCCATGGTCTCTTCCAGCGGGGTGGAGGGGTCGGGACGGTGATGATAAAAAATATCCACGTAGTCCAGGCCCATGCGGCGCAGGCTTTGATTCAGGCTCGATACCAGATACTTTTTCGAGCCCCAGTCGCCATAAGGACCCGGCCACATGGTGTAGCCCGCTTTGGAGGAGATAATCAGCTCATCGCGATAGGGATGAAAATCTTCGCGCAGCAGGCGGCCGAAATTTTCCTCGGCGGAGCCGGGAGGCGGCCCGTAATTATTGGCGAGATCAAAATGGGTGATGCCGAGATCGAAGGCATGGCGCGCCATGGCGCGGCTAGTTTCCAGTAAAGTGACATCACCGAAGTTATGCCACAGGCCCAGCGAAACCGCCGGCAGCTTGAGGCCGCTATTGCCGCAGCGGCGATACAGCATATCGTCATAACGTGTCGGACTGGCCAGATAAACCATAGGGGTTCCTTTTATTATTAAGTATAAGGTATTGGCCGTTATTGCTCCGGGCGGACCCTGCAGTCTGGCTCCCGGCCGTGCTGTCAGTAACTTACGCTATATCACCCCTTACACTCAACAGGGGAGCAGCGATAAATTCGGTAAAATTATTTCGTCCGCGCAAACGTTCATACATCCTAAAGCGTACTCAATTTATAGCTTTGGCCAATATAACTGGTATTATTATCATAATAATAAATTGTTTATGCATGCTGTCCGGGCCAATCCCGGCGACAATTGGCAGAACCTTTGGAGCCAGAAATAATGACTAAATATGCCCTGGTCGGCGATGTTGGTGGAACCAATGCCCGGCTGGCGTTATGTGATATGGATAGCGGCGAAATTTCCCATATCCATACCTACTCAGGACAAGATTACGAAACGCTGGAAGCGGTCATCCGCCATTATCTGACGGCGCAAAAAGTGGAGGCCACCGAAGCCTGTATCGCCATCGCCTGCCCGATTACCGATGATTGGGTGGATATGACCAACAGCTCCTGGGCATTCTCCATCAAAGCCATGAAGGCCAGCCTGGGATTGTCGCGCCTGGAAGTCATTAACGATTTCACCGCTGTCTCCATGGCCGTGCCGATGCTGACCGACCGCGACGTCATTCAATTCGGCGGCGCCGCCCCGCAGCCCGGGCGCCCTATTGCCATATACGGCGCGGGCACCGGCCTGGGAGTCTGCCATCTGATCCATCTGGACAAGCGCTGGATAAGCCTGCCCGGCGAGGGCGGGCATGTGGATTTTGCGGCGGGCAGCGAAGAAGAGCAGCAGATCGCGACGGTGCTGCGCAAGGAATTGGGGCACGTTTCCGCCGAGCGGGTATTATCGGGGCCCGGACTGGTCAATCTTTATCGCGCTATCGTTACCGTCGATGGACGCACCCCGGACAAGCTGAAACCGCAGCAGATCACCGAACAGGCCATCGCCGGCAGCAATGATGACTGCCGCCGCGCGTTATCTCTGTTTTGCGTATTGATGGGCCGTTTTGGCGGCAACCTGGCATTAAATATGGGCACCTTTGGCGGCGTGTATATCGCCGGCGGCCTGGTCCCGCGTTTCCTGGATTTCTTTCGCACGTCCGGTTTCCGCGCGGCCTTTGAGGATAAGGGCCGCTTCAAGGACTACCTGAGTGAAATCCCCGTGTTTTTGATTAGCCATGAACAGCCAGGTTTGCTGGGCGCCGGCGCGCATATGCGTCAACTGATGGGCCGGGAATTGTAATTCGTCATTCGTTGACCGGGCGTCGCTATTGCCGGCGCCCCGTTCAGCAGGGATAGCTACAAACGCATCAATTGCCGAAAGGCCTTCACCTTGCTGCGACTCACCGGCACTTCAAAATCCAAATCGCTTAATCTCAACAGGTAAGTGTTATTAAACCAGGGTACGATTTCGCGGATTTTAGCCAGGTTGACCACGTATGAGCGATGGCAGCGAAAGAAGAACTCCTCCGGCAAGCGGGTACAAAACTCCGAAATGGCCATGGGCATAATAAACTCTTCGCGCCGCGTATAGACAATCGTCACTTTTTCCTGCGCCGCGGCGTAATACATATTGCCGATGTCGGTGACGATGATCCGCTCGTCTTTCATCAAATTAATGGAGTGGGGGCTGCGTCCGGCATTGGCCAGCGGACCGCCGGACGACGGGTTGCCCGGCTCTTTATGCAAAGACTCCAGCTTTTGCAGCATCGTCACGATGCGGGATTCCTGATAAGGCTTGAGGATATAGTCAAACGCTTCCAGCTCAAATGCTTCCACCGCATGCTCTTTGTAGGCGGTGATAAACACGATTTCCGGCTTATGGCTGAATTTGCTCAGGTTCTGCGCCAGCAGTACGCCGTCCAGCGATGGGATGTTGATATCCAGGAAAATGACGTCGACTTCATGGTTTTGCAAATAGCGCAGCACGTCCAGACCGTCTTCAAAAGTGGCTTCTATGGTCAGGCCGCTGTGTTTTTGGATCAGGAAACGCAACTCCTCCTGCGCCAGAAATTCGTCCTCGACAATAATGGCTTTCATAGCGCCTCGTGGTCAAAAAAATACGGGATCGGCGGCGTCATGCGGCCAGTTTGCGATCTTTCACGGCAATATAGAACCAGATTTCGGTGCCCGGCTCCAGCCGACGGATATGCAGCCCTTCGCCATAAAGCAGCGCTACCCGGTGATGGACATTCAGCAGGCCGATTTTCTTGGCCGGCAACTCATTGCGCTGCACCTGGCCGATAATGTCCTCGCTGATGCCGCTGCCGGTGTCTTTCACTGAAATGCGAATGCGGTTTTCGCCATCTTCCTTCACCGAGATCACCACTACGCCTTTGCCGCGGCAGGGCTGGATGCCATGGACAATGGCATTTTCCACCAGGGGCTGAATCAGCAGGCTGGGGATGCTGAATGACAGCTCTTCATCGATATCATAGATAACCGATAACTTGCTGCCGAACCGCGCCTGTTCGATGGCGATATAATCCTGAATTTGATACAGCTCCTTTTTAATATCGATTTGCGCACCGTTTAACTCCAGGTTGTAACGCAAATAGCGGGACAGATTGATAATCAACTGGCGGGCGGTATCCGGATTGATGCGAATCGACGACGAGATGGCGTTGAGGGCATTAAACAGGAAATGCGGATTAATTTTACTCTGTAGCGCCCGCAATTCAGCCTGGTCGGCCATTTCGCGTAATTGCTCAATGCGCGAAACTTCAATTTGCGTCGAGATAATCTGCGATAAGCCAATGGCCATGACTTTCAGCGAATTGGTAATCTGGTGGGCATGGCAGTAATAGATCTTGAGAGTGCCGGTGACGACCCCTTTTTCCCACAGGGGAATGATGATCAGCGAATGAATTTGCGGGGTGCGATCGGCTTCATCATTATTTTTAATAGTGATTTTGCCGCTTTGGATACTCTCTTTGGTCATATCGCTTATGATTTCATGACCGATATTATAAAATTCCGCGCCAATACCTACATAAGCCAGGATATGGTGTTCATTGGTTATGGCTACCGCGTCGGCTTTGATATCGGTGCGGATAATATCGCAGATGGTGCTCAGGGATTCGCTGTCAATGTGGCGGAAGTAGGGCAGGGTCTTATTGGCGATATCCAGCGCCAGCTTGGCCTGCCGGGCGGCAATGACTTCTTTTTCATCCTCCACCCCCTGCACCAGCAGCACGATCATGCCGATGCTGACGCCGCCCAGAATCATCGGCGCGGCAATCTTCGATACGATATCCAGACCCAGGGACATCGGCTGCGCCCATAAAATAACCAGCAGCATAGTCAGGCATTCGCAGAGCATGCCGCCAATAATGCCGATGCCCCAGCGGTGCTCTTTGATAATCTTGAGTTTGATATAGCCGGATACAAACCCCGCCACGATGCTGCTGATCAGGCAAGGCACCGACGTGGGGCCGTCGATATCAATCAGGTAGCGGTGCACCCCGGCAATCACGCCGGTAGCGATGCCGACCCAGGGCCCGAACAAAATTCCCCCGGACATGACCGCGATGATGCGCACATTGATCAGCGACCCTTCGACGTGAATACCCGAATAAGTGCTAAAAATGGCGAACAGCGAAAAAATGGCCGTCACCGCCACCAGCTCTTGGCGGGTATGCTGCTCTTTTTGCAGCAACTGGCGGAACTGGCGCGTACGCGTCAATAAAAACAGGCAAATCAGCATCAATGCCGCGCGTTCATACACCGCCAGCAGCATGTCGAACATCTCTTTCACAACCATTTCCAGATAAAGGGTAAGCGCCGCCCACTACTATAAGCAATGGGGGGCTAATGTTCCATCTATGCCGACCCGCGGGCGGATGGTCTTTGATCGGCTATTTGAGGAAACCTTAGCGCTTAATAGAGGATTTGTTTTAGGGCGGAAATACGGGCAAAAAATCTATTATGGTCAGAAAAAAGAGGAAAATTAATTTTTTATGCTCCTGATAATTCCTCTTTTTAACACGCCTGCAAATGAATATTGAAATCGGGCGCGCAACAGGGTAGGTTCATAACAGGCCCTGCTTAGGGCCGGCGTCGCTCGGATGGTCCGGGCGCTAACGTATATCGAGGAAAATATGGCCGCAATCGGTTTGCCACGGCGCTTTACGCGCATCGATCGTCTCCCCCCCTATGTTTTTAACATTACCGCAGAATTGAAAATGGCGGCGCGGCGGCGCGGCGAAGATATTATTGATTTCAGCATGGGCAATCCCGACGGCCCGACCCCGCCGCATATTGTCGAAAAGCTGTGTACCGTCGCCAAACGCGAGGATACCCACGGCTACTCCACTTCCCGCGGTATCCCCCGCCTGCGGCGCGCCATTGCGCACTGGTATGGCGATCGGTACGGGGTGGACATCGATCCCGATAGCGAAGCCATAGTGACTATCGGTTCCAAAGAGGGGCTGGCCCATCTGATGCTGGCTACCCTCGATCATGGCGATACCGTATTGGTGCCCAATCCCAGCTATCCGATACATATCTATGGCGCGGTGATTGCCGGCGCCCAGGTCCGGTCGGTGCCATTGGTGGAGGGGGTGGATTTTTTCCGTGAGCTGGAGCGGGCAATCCGCGAGAGCATCCCCACCCCGAAAATGATGATTCTCGGTTTTCCGTCTAATCCGACGGCGCAGTGCGTCGAACTGGATTTCTTTGAACGGGTGGTGGCTCTGGCACGCCAGTACGGAGTGCTGGTGGTTCACGATCTGGCGTATGCGGACATCGTTTATGACGGCTGGAAGGCGCCGTCGATTATGCAGGTGCCGGGCGCCAAAGAGATCGCGGTGGAATTTTTCACCTTGTCCAAAAGCTACAATATGGCAGGCTGGCGCATTGGTTTCATGGTGGGGAACGCCGAACTGGTCAATGCCCTGGCCAGGATCAAAAGCTACCACGATTACGGCACCTTCACCCCGCTACAGGTGGCCGCTATCGCCGCGCTGGAAGGAGATCAGCAGTGCGTGCTGGATATCGTCGAGCAATATCACCAGCGGCGCAATGTGCTGGTGCGCGGCCTGCACGAGGCCGGCTGGATGGTGGATACTCCGAAAGCCTCGATGTATGTCTGGGCCAAGATTCCGGAACATTACGCCCATCTCGGCTCATTGGAGTTTGCTAAAAAGCTGCTGGCGGAAGCCAAGGTCTGCGTATCGCCTGGCATCGGTTTTGGCGATTATGGCGACACGCATGTGCGCTTTGCCCTGATTGAAAACCAGGATCGCATCCGGCAGGCGGTACGGGGCATCAAAGCCATGTTCCGCGCCGACGGCATATTAAAATCGTCGGGCGCCAAGGCGATAACGGATTAAGCCGGTTCTGAAATAACGATCTTCTTACAGCGCCAGTGACCCGGTTTGCCCATTATCAAATCGGGTCCGGCGCATCTCGGGTGTCTTCATTGCCGCCGACCGGATGCCTGCTTCAGAGTGTTTAATCGATTTAATATTGCTTTCGCCTGGAATTAGTTTGGGTAATGCGGTTCAAATCTCGATCTTTTATCACCGCGGTATTATCTGCCGGCAGTTAAATGTTAAGAAACGCTAATAGGTTGTTCCTATTATGTAAATACCATGACAAAGAGGAAACGGCCGAGGCGGCTAATACACGCTCTCGCAACGTTTTTGCATCAGGCATAAGCAAAACTTACAGTTCAGGAGATATTAACTTAACCACAATAAGTGTAAGATGGCGTGGCTATGTCGCATTCCATGATAGGCTTGTCGCCGCTTATTTTTGAAGTAGGAATATATGAAAAATCTTGTCATTGATATTTTGAGAAAACTGGCTAAAGCCGACGCTGCTGCGAAAGAGCTGACCGCCCAGGTTGAAGCCCAGTCACTTCTCTTGGCCGCGCTGGTGCTGACGGTAGGCAAAAGCGGCTCATCGGTGATGGCAACCAATATCGAAAAGGCCATTTTGTCCGCTTCAAGCGCCAGCGAGGAGTTTTTACAATCCGATGCGGATTTATTAATAGCGCACTTTGTCCGATTGATATCGGTCTCGCAATTTGTCGAAGTGAATGGCGATGATGAAAAAGTAGAGACGCCCGATCCCAAGTTATGACAGCGTAGCGGATGTAAGCCGGGCCATGGGCGTCAATGCCTGCTATCGCTTTGACGAACCGGGCCCGGAAGTATAACGGGTTTTATCCATCAACACGTTTTGTTCTCACGCGCGCCGCGCCTTAACGCCTCCTTGTCCAACGCATTGCTAGTCCAACCGCTGACAGTACATAGCGCCAGCGCAAGTAAGCCGATACACGCACCCAGCATACCGGCCGGCAATAACCACCAAACAGATATCACCATGGTAGTCTCCTGGTCATTCAACAGGATTACTTCTCTACAACGAAATTGCCGCAATAATCCATGGGACAAATTCACTCCCACGGCCCATCAGGGACGGATAGCTCCCTATGGCGCGATTATTATCAGCACCGCCCTGTTAATTAAGCAGCCGTACCGCCAATACCGACCCCGATTGTTTGAGTGGGCGAGCTTTTCTTTATCATTGCCTGCCTCTGCTGCTGAATTCATCTTGATGTATTTCCCAACCTTCTACTGTTATACAGCGCTGAAATTGCTTTTTTTCGTACCGCTATCTGCTAGTTTTATGGAGTTGGTCGCATTTTATGAGATTAGCTGCGCGCGTCCGCTGAGTATTAAACTCACCAAATGTTATGCGCAGAGATAATCAACGTAAAGGGTAATCAATAAATCGCTAACTTGGACAGTTTGATGCCAATACCGATAAGTGATTTTAATATTAAAAATTTTTATAATAATTAATTTATTAATGAAGAAATTTGACTGATTTATTATTACGGCGATGTGAATATGTGAAAAAAATGAAATATACCAGAAAGTACAGTTGTTTGTGTCGTTGTTTCTCGCTATTTTGGCAGGGAAGTTATAAAACGTTGCGCTGTAAATGCACATAAGGGTGACAATCATGATAAATGAAAATATGATCATTATCTGGCTTGTGGTCTTATGAAAAATCAGTATGTTAATTCTTGCGCTGGTATGCTGTAATTAAAAACATCAATTATATATATGTAATACTAATAAATCATTCATTGAAATATGAGGATAACACTCATGGAAAGAGAACATTCATGCAATACGCAAATCATTCCAGAAATAAATATTAGCAAAGATTTTATCAATACGTTTGATGAGTTGCCTGACCCATATTGCATAAAAAACCTGGAATCAAGAATCATCTATGCCAACCCGGCAATGGCGAAAGAAGTATTTAACGTAAAATCTACTGCCGAGCTTATTGGGAAATTGGATTGCGAGATAAATTCCAAACTTGAGGATTTTGATAACCCGCGAGAATTCGTCCGGCAAGATCAAACTGTTATAAAAAAAATAGCAGTTTGATTAGCTTAGAAATTCATCCTCATGCTGTAGATTATCCCTTTACGGTAAATAAAATCCCATTTCGTAATGAAGCGAATAAATGTATTGGCGTCCTGGTCTATACAAAAAAACTTGAAGTCTATACCTTAAATGATTATGTCAAAGGTAACATGCCTGGCTCATTTTTATTAAATAAACCGGACGATTTTTTTACCGAGCGGCAGTGCGAAATTATGTTTTATCGATTACAGGGATTGAAAGCCAAAGATGCCGCCAAGCGTTTAAATCTTTCTGAAAATACGATCTGTAACTATATGCAAACGCTATATGACAAGGCTGGCGTGACAAATCTCGATGAATTTAAGAGTTTTTGCGAGCAGCGCAATTATCATCGTTATTTGCCAAAGCGCTTTATCAGTAATAAACCGGTTGATTTTACCTGCTCGAACGTTTAACTGACGCCTTACAGACAAGCCGCAGGTTAGTTCTTAACTGCCAGGCATCAGGTAAACAAATGGACGCTTTCAGCGCTGTCGAGTACTTAAGCTTAAATATATTTATTTATTTTTAGCCAGGCAGCTCTAAAATCAAGGCCCTGCGCTGTGCGGGGCCTTTTCGATGGCGGTTTCATTCAAATCTGTTGCCAACCTTCATTCTGATCTTGCGCCTAAATGCTTTAGTCTCGACTGGTAGCTTTGATGACGAGATCATGAGGGAAATCGTTTAGCGAGCTGTGGCAGTTGTGGTTGAGGTTGAGCCCGCTCCATGGGCATCATCACCACCACCCGATGATGCCGCGACAGCACCAGCGACCACAGCAACGGTACCAACGCCAATTGCTGTCGCCGTCCCTACAGATATTGCTGCGGCAGAAGCCCCTGCGGTACCAGCTCCTCCCGCTGTTGTCGATGTTGTTCCAATGGTTCCTGGTGCAGTTGCAGAGGTTTCAGCAGCATTCGCAGCAGACATCACAAAAATTAAAGTAAAAGTGCCAATTATTAACCTTTTCATTACCTTTCCTTATATTCCATCATAATAACAAGATAAATAGCTAACTCATCCCATAAATAGAACTGATTTCATTGAGTTTTTAAGGTTGCCATACTTGCTACTCGAAGAAAAGTATTGGGGTTGGGAGTAAAAGGCGGGTATTTCGTTTTAGATAATATGCCAAACTTTCATAAGCTGAATTTTTTATTACTTACGCACTCATGAGTAAAATATTGCCGTTATGACAGGATAAAATGTTGAATTTTGTCTTTTATGACTCGCCCGGTGCTATCTAGAGCGATTTACTGTAGTCCGTGATCTGCCCCAGGTCTATAAATGTTATACCCGTCAAAACGCTCCCACATGACCTTGACTGGGTAAAGTATTTGCCAGGCTATATGCACTGGAGTTATCACAGGCTAGTACGGTGCTAACCATCTCTAACAGTGGGCAACGGACGTGTAGGCGGACTTGTACTCTAAGGCCCAATAACACGCTTAAATACGAAAGTGTGCTATTGGACTTGTTTGAAAGAAAAAATTATTCTTCTCTAAAATTATAATGATCAGGTATTTTATAGTTTTCGGGAAATTCAGCCCAACTGGATTTATCTAATAACGTATCAATATCATCGACGATAACATAAAAAAAATCTGAAAAACTCATTGCGTGCGTTCTTAAATAAGACAGAGCCGCTTGAGTGGCTAGTTCATCGTTCTGAGTGGATGCGGTTTCAAGTAATGAAATGACATTGTTTATCAAATCCAATTGCCTAATAAATTTTTCATCTAAATTACTACTGCGATCAATAAATAGCTTATCTTCTTTTTGAGAATTATCTATTTTTTTTAGTGCAATAGATGATAATATTTTTTTTATTTTTTCAAATTTTAGAGCTTTATTCATTTTGGTAATCTCCTACCTTCATTGCGAGCTTTTACTGTTTTTATAGAATTATAACTTCCATCTAAGTTAAGTACAGCTTTTATATTTCTCTTATGATCAAATAACTCCAGGTGATTCTTGTGATAACCATCAAGATAAAATTTATTTCCTGCTTTTAAATATGTACCGATATCTTGTTGTACCTCATAAATGCTTTGTCCTTGATAAAGGCCGGTGGTTTTACGCGACCCCTCCTTTACTTGACTACCAAATCCCGGCTGCGCAAAAAACTCACCCATATTGCCAACCGCGCCCTTATTTGGTCCATACCCGCCCTTTTTTCGGCTAAGCATAACATAAATCGGCTTATAGCCATTGTCACGATCGCCCGGCATGATCAGGTCGTCAAAGCCAATTTCACTGAGATCGGGATAGGTAGTTATCGTCGGCAGTACTACTGGCTGTGTTTGACCTCCGGTGTTGGCGATGGCTTTTGGCCCGGTGTCGGGCGTTATTATGGCACTTAGGCCGTCCGCGCCGGGTGCCCTGGCGGGATTGATCAGGATTGTCCTGCTGGGTAAATCATCCGTTCCCGGTAGGGTGCATAAGTAGGTGCCATTGCCTTGCGGTACGCCATTAACCACGCGGACCTGCGTGGGCCGGCCAGTTTTAAATAGCTCGATTTGCATTTCGCCATTTGCCAAGGCCAAGCGGCCACGGTAGTCGACCGCGATGGTCCTTTGCTCCTTGGCGGCCGTATGCAATACATCGTAAGAAGGGAGATTGAGCAGTTCGGCCGGCAGCGTTTTTATAAACAGTCTGCCGCCTGGCACTTTACTGCTGCCTTCTCCCGCTGTTGCCGGATAGAGACCGGCAACAATAGTCGTCATGATAGCGCCGGCTGGATGCGCTGTGGCGACCCGGCTTAATCCCGCAGCAGCGTTCTTAAGCCGCAATGCAACCTCTGACTCCAGCAAAGCAGATGGCGCCAAACCAGTTGTTGCCGCCATGGCGAGTGCTTGGTTTGCATGGGAAAGGAATGAATCTTGCGGCGCCGGCGCCTCATTTGGTTTCGCTGGCTGGGTAGGGGGAGGCAACCGGCTCATTTTTTCACTTAATGAGTCGAGCGGTTTATTGCCGACAATTTCATTCGTAGCAATCAATATATGGTTAGATTTAGCCGCTAGCGCAACTCGCGCAGCAATCTGCTTCGCCTCATCGAGTTGAATATTTCTGGCTTGAATTATTTGTGTTATAAATTTATGTTCTTGAATCGATGCATTAATTTGTCCTTTTTTATAATCTAATTCAAGGTTACGTTGATTGTTCCATTCTTTTTCCAACAATTGCTTGGAACTCGTAGGCAATGCCATAGATAAAGTTCTATTAATATTAGCATCGTAATGCGCATTTATTAAGGGTGGGTGCGTATTACGCATTTTAATTCTATCATCTGCTTGTTGCAACCATGATTCTGCTTTGTTTTTAAGAGAATCGATTGAGCTTATGACGGAATCATAATTATTTTCAGAAGATATAAACAGCTCGGCATTCCTTTTTGCGTCCGCTAATGATGTTTTATAAGAACTCATTCTATCTAGTGCTTCATTTTCTCTTTTTAACTCATTCCCAGTGTGAGTTAGTTCAGACTCGGCAATTTGCTTTATTATACGTCCTTCAGTGATATTATAATTTCTATCGGTTAATGTATGAGCTATTATGTTGTATTCATTTTGCGCTATTTTTATATCATGATGTTTGTCGTTAATTTGTATTTGGCGCAGTCCATTCCAGTGAGCTTCAAGATGTATACGTGTCGCGTGATCGAGTACAGGATTAATGTTTTTTATTTGATGATCGAAATGTGAATGGATCATTGGGAAGTGGCTATCGAGTCCGCTTATCCAATTTTGGGTCTCTCGCATCATCTCTTCTGCGCGGGATTTGAAACGTTCTGCAAGTTCGATGTTTTTATTCGCGTAATTTAATTTGGCTTCAGAACAGCGATTTCGATCTTCTTTGCTCTTGTTAGCATTATTATATTTAGCTATTGTTTGATTATGCTCATTTTTTATGCAAGCAATTTCATTCTTCATTTCTTGCATAAAAGTATCTATTTTTTGCCGCCGATCCTGACTTATCCCTGCTCGCAGTTGTCTGTCTTGAGCGTGATGATGCTGAGTTTCCTGTTGATGTTTTTGCTCCAATGCCAATGATGTAGCGCGCTGTTGAGCTTCTTCCGCCTGGCGATGTTGCTCCGCAACCAGCCTGTTGTGCTCTTCATTACGCCTGGCTATTTCTTCTTGCAGACGACATTGTTCTGCCATGAGATTGTTCTGCGCTTCAGCTATTTTGGCCATTTCCTGCTGGAGCTGCCGTTCATGTTCTTGCTTTTGTTGTTCTGCTAATTTATTTGCTCTCTCCCAAGCTTTTGCTGCACCTGTCTGAGCTGCCGCAATGCGCATGGATGCCATGGTTTTTGCCATTTGGCCTTTGAAATTTGCCTGTGTGTTTTGTATGCTTCTTGCTATTGCCGCATCTGAATGTTGTCGTTGTTTGGTGAATGAAAGTTGTAATTTATTCTGGAGGTCTAGCTGTAGGTTTCTATTTCTCTCACTTTCAACTTTCATATGATTCAGGGTAAATTGCTGGCCTTCTATCAACCTCCTTACCTGCTGTTGCTGTGCATCCAGCCTGGCCGATTCGGCAGCAGTAGCTTTTAAGCTTGCAAATTGGGCCTCGGTAATCATTCTTTGCGTATGTGCAGCTTGTTCTTGAGCACCTGTATGGATAGGTACTACATTATCTGGATATAATGTATTATTGGTTTGAGCGCTATCGGTAGGGTTGTTATAAACACCACATAATATACTACTAAATCCTTTAGACTTATCAAAAGGTATATTTATGCAATCTTCTGTTGTTGCAGGGGGATTGGCATAAACAGTTAGAGTTTCGTCCATGATATTTCCTGGTTTAATCTGTTAATTATTAATTTAAAATATTAATGGCATTTCATAGAGTTGAAATGCGTCATACAAACGAGATAAATTAACCACAGAAAATATCACGGAATGTTAAATGAAATTGAGATAATAAAATAAGCAATTGGCAATATAATATGATTAGCTGACTAATAATATAAGGTGTGGCGGTATTGGGCGGCGGCTGTAATTAATGATACGGTGCAAGTTCATATTTTTAATGGGTTGGGTGCGATACCGGGGTATCGATGTGTTTAATTATCGACTCATTGTTATTGTGACTATTTCCTACCGTCTTGTCCGCATGGTGAAATGCAAAATCATATGCCGGTATGGCGCCGTCATGCGCCAGCTCTTCGGCGCGTTCCGGCGTTGTCTCGGGCGATAGCCATTCAAGGGACGCTTCTCGCGTCATAACTAATGGCCGGCGGGCGTGGATATCAATCAGGCCCATATCGCTTGCTGCTGTCACAATTACCAAGCCATCGTCTTCCGGCGCATCCAGCGCGTCAGGATGAAACGGGCTTATCGCGGCAAAAAAGATCGGCTCTTTGCTTTCGTGGTAGATAAAATAGGGCTGCTTTATCTTCGCGTCGTCCGGGTCTTTCTTCCATTCATACCAACCGTCAGCCATAACCAGGGCACGGCCAGAATTCCACAGCGGCTTAAACATGCGGCCGGTGGCCGCCGTCTCGACGCGTGTATTAATCAGGGGTGGGAGGCCAGCTTATTTGGCCCAGGCGGGCTGGTATCCCCACATAACCGGATCGAGGTGCAATTTATCATTGCGCAGGTTCAGCAACAGAACACGAATGCCGAGGGCCACGTTGTGCTGGCCGAGAGGTTCGCCAGCCAGGGCATCCACAAACTCGACATCAGGCTTAGGGATTCGAGGAATTTCTCTCTGGTATCGCTCGGGGCAAATCGGCCGCACATGATGGCCGTCTTCGTTGCAGGGGGATCTTAAGTGGATAGCCTTTCTCTCTGGGTTTGGCTTGTTCTATCTGTTTTGCGGTTAGCATATGTGGGCATCGGCGAGAGGGCATTTATTGGATGCCCGAAAAGTTCGGTGCTGTCAGTGGATTTTGGGTAATGTCGGGTAACTTGATTTTAGCGGAAGGCTTGAGTACAAGGGGGTTTTGGTGATGTGAGGTAACGCGCGGTAATTTCATGAATGGTGTCCCCGACAGGAATCGAACCTGTAACTAGCCCTTAGGAGGGGCTTGTTATATCCGTTTAACTACGAGGACCGGACAGCGGGCGTGATTATACCCGATTCGTTCCCGAAAATAAGCACTTAACGGTTTGATTGCTCATTCCCTGGACAACGGCGGGTAAAAAAGGCGTTTTGGGGCCGGTCGCAGTCGTCCGGCCATTATACTTATAGTCATGTCCGACCTGCTAATGCGATGTGCGAGCGGGCCAGCCTGGTTATGCCTCTTTGGTATCCTCGCCGGCGCTTTCATTGCCATCCCGCGGCGCTTGATCATCCTGGCTCTTGCCCGCCTTGCCCTGCTTTTTTGCGTCCTGTTTGCGTTGGCTGCTCAAATCGTTGCGGATTTGCGCATGGCTAAGCAATGCGAAGATGAACGTACCGCCGACGATATTCCCCGCCAGGGTGGGAATGGCGAACGGATAGAAAAATTCATACCAGGGAATACTACCGTTGAAGACCAGATAAAAAATTTCCACCGAACCCACCACGATATGGGTTAAATCCCCAATGCCCACCAGATAGGTCATCAACGCAATCACCAACAGCTTGGCGTTGCCGGCCTGGGGCAGCATCCACACCATGGAGGCGATAATCCAGCCGGCTATGATGCCGTTGGCAAACATATCGGCCGGCGGATTCGCCATTATCGCTTGCGAGATGGAGACAAACGCCTCGCGGGTCTGGCCGTTGAAAATCGGCATATGCAAAAAACCAAAGGCAACCGCTGCCGTACCCGCCAGGTTACCGGCCAGCACCACCAGCCACAGGCGCAGCAAAATGATAAAATTATGCCGCGAAGGTTTATGCATAATCGGCAGCACCGCGGTCAGCGTATTTTCGGTAAACAACTGCTGCTTGGCCATGATGACAATGATAAAACCGAAGGTATAACCCAGGTTTTCGATAAAAAAACCGGCGGCGCCTTCGGGCAGGCGGGCGTGCAAAATCCCTTTGGCCATCAGCGAGGCGCCCATGGATAACCCGGCGGCTACCGCCGACCAAAACAACGCCTGGCCGTCACGCTCCAGCTCTTTTTCGCCTTCCTCCCTGATTTGTTCGTGAATAGCGGCGGCGGGGGAGGGCAGATTCTCCTCTTTTACCTCGATCTTCTCGTTGGCATCATGCTCTTCGCTGTCGACGACGACTTCGGAGTCGTTACGTTTATCGGCGTCCTGCCGGCGTTTTCCGGACGTGTCGCTCATCAACCAATCTCCCTGGGGCGCTAATGAAAAGTAAAAAGTTATTTCCATTAAGCGTAGCGGCTTTCCTTCTCGGCCGCGTATAAAAGTGGTTTGCATGGCGTCGGCCGCCACCGTCCCCCCTTTAATTGTCACTGCGGCGGGCAATACGTAACAAAATTTTAACTTTGCTGGCATTGGTTGCGTTTTATTGATCTAATACAAGAAGTGTTCAGACCTCCAATGAATGCACCGGCTGCAACTACGTCGCGATAGTTGCCTATGCTATGATCTTGGCCACGTTGATGAAGAGTTGAGTTCCTGATGCTGGAAGCACATAACCTGGCCTGTGTCCGCGACGATCGCGTGCTGTTTTCCGCATTGAGCTTTCGCATTGCGCCCGGCGAGATGGTGCAGGTAGAAGGCGCGAACGGCGCCGGCAAGACATCTCTGCTGCGTATTATGGCCGGGCTGGCCCAGCCCGATGACGGCGAAGTGAGCTGGCGGCAGGCGCCGCTACGGCGCGAGCTCGGCCGTTATCATCGCGATTTAGTTTATATCGGCCACCAGGCGGGGATTAAAACCGCGTTGACCCCATTTGAAAACCTGGCGTTTTTCCAGGCCGCCCAAGGCGGCGGGCGCGATGATGACGCCATCTGGCGCGCGCTGGAGCAAGTCGGTTTACTGGGATATGAGGAGTTGCCGGCCGCCGGTATGTCCGCGGGCCAGCAGCGCCGCATCGCGTTGGCCCGGCTGTGGCTGACCCCGGCCGCCTTATGGATACTGGATGAGCCGTTGACCGCCATCGATAAACAAGGTATTGCCCAATTAATGTCTTTATTTTCCGGACATCGCGCGGCGGGCGGGCTGATATTGCTCACCACGCACCAGAGCCTGCCGGGACCGTCCGCCGGGATACGCAAGATTGCCCTGGCGCCGAACCCGGCGGAGGGAATGCCATGTTTTGGCTGATTTTGCGCCGCGAATTACGCCTGGCGCTGCGTAATCGTACCGAAATTATCAATCCGTTATGGTTCTTCCTGATTGTCATTACCCTGTTTCCCCTGGGGATCGGTCCGGAGCCCCAGCTATTGAAGCGCATCGCGCCGGGCATTATCTGGGTGGCCGCGCTGCTGGCTTGCCTGTTATCCCTGGAACGATTGTTTCGCGACGATTTTATCGATGGGTCGCTGGAGCAACTGCTGCTACTGCCGCTGCCGCTGCCCGTCACGGTACTGAGCAAGGTATGCGCCCACTGGCTGGTCACCGGACTGCCGCTGCTGCTGATTTCGCCGCTGGTGGCGCTGTTTTTATCGCTGGACGTTTATACTTGGCAGGCCGTCGCGCTGTCGTTATTACTGGGTACGCCGACCTTAAGCCTGCTGGGCGCTATCGGGGTGGGGCTGACCGTGGGGCTACGCAAAGGCGGGGTGTTGTTAAGCCTGTTATTATTGCCTCTGTTTATTCCAGTGCTGATTTTTGCCACCGCGGCGATAGATAACGCGGCGCAGGGGCTGCCCATTGCGGGTTACCTGGCGATCCTGGGGGCGCTGCTGGCGGGCAGCGCCATGCTGGCGCCGTTTGCCG
Organism: Sodalis sp. RH21; assembly: GCF_047324175.1. NCBI lineage: Bacteria > Pseudomonadati > Pseudomonadota > Gammaproteobacteria > Enterobacterales > Bruguierivoracaceae > Sodalis > Sodalis sp. RH21. The sequence continues at coordinate 1,360,611 of NZ_CP178732.1, forward strand.
CCGCCGCCGCGCTGCGGGTCAGTCTGCAATAAGCCGCCGCGCACGTAACGATTTTTATTAAGAGCACAAAATAACCATGTGGAAAATGCTACATCAGTGGTCGAAACCGGAGCGGGTGTACCGGCTCTGCGGCCGTGCGATTCCCTGGCTAGGGGCCGGGGCGGCGCTCGCGTTGCTGCTGGGCTGGGTCTGGGGGTTTGGTTTCGCTCCCGCGGATTACCAGCAGGGCGAAAGTTACCGCATCATGTATATCCACGTGCCCGCGGCCATGTGGTCAATGGGCATTTACGCGGCGATGGCCATCGCCGCGTTTATCGGCCTGGTGTGGCAAATGAAAATGGCCGATCTGGCCGCCGCGGCCATGGCGCCGGTGGGCGCGGTATTTACTTTAATCGCGCTGGTTACCGGCTCCGCCTGGGGCAAACCGATGTGGGGCACGTGGTGGGTCTGGGATGCCAGGCTGACATCGGAGCTGGTGCTGCTGTTTCTCTATCTGGGGGTGATGGCGCTGTATAACGCCTTTGAAGACCGGCGCCTGGCCGGGCGCGCCGCCGGCATTCTTATTTTGGTGGGCATCGTTAATATCCCCATAATCCATTATTCCGTGCAGTGGTGGAATACCTTGCACCAGGGCTCGACCAATATGCAGCAAAGCATTGACCCGAGCATGCGTACCCCGCTGCGCTGGGCGATCCTCGGCTATTTGCTGTTTTTTATTACCCTGACGCTGATGCGCCTGCGCAACCTGATCCTGACCCAGGAACGCAACCGCCCCTGGGTCGAGGCGCTGGCCGCCAAGGAGACTTCCCGATGAGCCCCGCTTTTGCTTCATGGCCGGCATTTTTCGCCATGGGCGGATATGCCGTATATGTCTGGCTCGCCGTGGGCGTGACCTTATTGTCATTGTTCGGCCTGATTGGCCATACCTGCTGGCAGCGCCATCATTTGCTGGGCGATATCCGCCGGCGGCAGGCACGGATGCGGCGAATGCGCCAGGGCCGGGCGGGCGCCGCGCCGCACGGTCAAACCGCCGGCGCCATGACGCGGGAGGATAACGAGTGACGCCGCGTCGTAAAAGCCGCCTCTATCTGGCGGTGGTGATGTTAATGGGCGCCGGGCTTATCGTAACGCTGGTGCTCTACGCGCTCAGTTCCAACATCGATCTGTTTTATACCCCGCGGGAAATCCTGCAGGGTAAGGGCGAACAGCGCGAAATGCCCCATGCCGGCCAGCGGTTGCGCATCGGCGGCATGGTCATGCCGGGATCGGTTAAGCGCGATCCGCAAACCCTTAAAGTGACCTTCAGGATTTATGACGCGGTGGGTTCCATTCCGGTCAGCTATGAAGGCATCCTGCCGGATCTGTTTCGCGAAGGGCAGGGAGTGGTGGCGCAAGGGGTATTGGGGGCGGACAACGTGGTGCAGGCCAGGGAAGTGCTGGCCAAGCATGATGAAAATTATACGCCCCCCGAAGTGGCGGACGCGATGAAACCGCGCCATGACCCCGCAGGCATCCAGACCACTTTACAAAAGGCCCCGCAATGATCCCTGAACTTGGCGATTTTTTGTTGTGCCTGGGTATCGGCCTGGCGCTGTTACTGGCGGTTTACCCCCTATGGGGGGCGGCCAGGCAGGACGCGCGCCTGATGGCGGCGGCCCGACCGTTGTCCTACGGGCTGTTTTTGGCCATCGCCGGCGCGTTTATTTGCCTGGTGTATGCATTTGTGATTAACGATTTCACCGTGGCTTATGTGGTGAATAATTCCAATACCGCCTTGCCGGTCTATTACCGCGTGGCCGCTACCTGGGGCGCCCATGAGGGTTCGCTGCTGCTGTGGGTGCTGTTGCTCAGCTGCTGGACGCTGGCGGTGGCGCTATTTAGCCGCAGTATGCCGGATGAAGCCATTGCGCGGGTGTTGTCGGTCATGGGAATGATTAATGCCGGTTTCCTGGCGTTTATTGTCCTGACCTCCAACCCGTTTAGCCGTACGTTGCCGGATGTGCCCATCGACGGGCACGATTTGAATCCGGTGTTGCAGGATATCGGCCTGATTTTCCATCCGCCGCTGCTTTATATGGGGTATGTGGGGTTCTCGGTGGCGTTCTCATTCGCCATCGCGTCGCTGATTGCCGGCCGGCTGGATACCGCCTGGGCGCGCTGGTCGCGGCCATGGACCCATGCCGCCTGGATCTTCCTGACCATCGGCATCGTGCTTGGCTCGGCCTGGGCCTATTACGAACTGGGCTGGGGCGGCTGGTGGTTCTGGGACCCGGTGGAAAACGCTTCGTTTATGCCCTGGCTGGCCGGTACCGCGCTGCTCCACTCCCTGGCGGTGACCGAAAAACGCGGCACCTTTAAATCCTGGACGGTGCTGCTGGCCATCGCGGCGTTCTCGTTATGCCTGCTGGGAACCTTCCTGGTGCGTTCCGGGGTGCTGGTGTCGGTGCATGCCTTTGCCTCCGATCCGGCGCGCGGCATGTTTATCCTGGCGTTTTTGGTGCTGGTTATCGGCGGCTCGCTGCTGCTGTATGCCATCAAAGGGGGCAAGGTGCGCGGCCGCGCGCAGAACGAGGTGTTTTCCCGCGAGACGTTTTTACTGGGCAATAACGTCCTGCTGATGGCCGCCATGCTGGTGGTGCTGCTGGGTACGCTGCTGCCCCTGATTCATAAACAGCTGGGCATGGGCAGCATTTCCATCGGCGAGCCGTTTTTCAATAGCATGTTTACCTGGCTGATGGCGCCGTTCGCCCTGCTGCTGGGCATCGGGCCGTTGATTCGCTGGCGGCGCGACGAGGCGAAAAAACTGATCAGGCGCCTGGCGCTGGCGCTGGCGGCCACCCTGTTGCTTTCCATTATGCTGCCCTGGCTGATGGCCGATGAGATCAAGGCCATGACGGTGGTGGGGCTGATGATGGCGCTGTGGGTGATTATCCTGACCCTGATGGAACTCCATGAGCGCGCCACCCATCGCCACCGGTTTTGGCCGGGGTTGACTTATCTGAGCCGCAGCCATTGGGGCATGGTGCTGGGCCATCTGGGCGTGGCGGTCACGGTGATCGGCATCACCTTCAGCCAAAACTACAGCCTGGAGCGGGATGTGCGGATGAAAGCCGGCGATAGCGTGGATATCCGGGGCTATCACTTTGTCTTTCGCGATCTCCAGGATCTGCACGGCCCCAACTACACCGGCGCCGCGGCGCTGTTCGACGTGACCCATGACGGCCGGCCGGAAGCGACCCTGCAGGCGGAAAAACGCTACTACACCGTCAGCCGCACCGTGATGACCGAAGCGGCCATCAGCGGAGGATTGACCCGTGATTTATACGCGGCGCTCGGCGAAGAACTGGACGACGGTTCCTGGGCGGTCAGGCTTTATTACAAGCCGTTTGTGCGCTGGATCTGGCTGGGCGGGCTGTTTATGGCGGCCGGCGGCCTGTGCTGCCTGGCCGATCCCCGCTACCGGGCCAATAAACGCGCCCGCCGGGCCGGGCGCGGGGAGAGCCTATGAAAAATAAACTGTTGTTTATTCCCCTGGCGCTGTTCCTGCTGCTGGCGATGGCCTTTATCGTGCAATTGACGCGCAATGCCCACGGCGACGATCCCACGTTGCTGGAATCGGCGCTGATCGGCAAGCCGGTGCCGGTATTTAAACTGGCGTCGCTGGATGACCCCGCCAAAACCTTCGATCAATCGGCGCTGCGCGACGGGCGTCCCATGTTATTAAACGTCTGGGCGACCTGGTGCCCCACCTGCCGGGCCGAGCATCAATTTCTCAATACCCTGGCGGCGCAGGGGGTGCGGGTCGTGGGCTTGAATTATAAAGACGATCGGCTTAAAGCGGTGAACTGGCTCAACACCCTGGGTAATCCTTATGCCATGAGCCTGTATGACGGCGACGGCATGCTGGGGCTGGATCTTGGCGTGTATGGCGCGCCGGAAACCTTTCTGATCGATGGCCAGGGTATCATCCGCTATCGTCACGCCGGCGATCTGAATGCCGGCGTGTGGCAGCGGGAAGTGCGGCCGCTCTACCTCAAATACGCCAAGGGGACCTGAGGATGCGGATAAAATTTCTCATCATCATCGCCGGTTTGCTGCTGAGCTTTTGCGCGGGCGCGGCGATCGATACCCGGCAATTCGCCAGCGCGGAGCAGGAGCAGCAATATCGCGAGCTGACCGAGCAACTGCGCTGCCCCAAATGCCAGAACAACAGCATCGCCGACTCGAATTCGATTATTGCCGCCGATATGCGCACCAAGGTATATCAACTGATGCGGCAGGGGCAGAGCCGCCAGCAAATTATTGATTATATGGTGGCGCGCTACGGCAATTTCGTCACCTACGTCCCGCCCCTCAACCCGTTGACGATATTTTTATGGCTCGGTCCGCTGTTGGTGGTGGTCATTGGCGGCCTGATGGTCATTTTACGTGCCTCCCGGCGCGGCGCGCGGGGTACGGTGGATTTTTCCGTCGACGAACAGCGCCGCCTGGCGCACTTGCTGGATGACAGCGACAGGAAACGCCCATGATAAGTTTCGGCATCCTTTTTATCGTATTGCTGGCGCTGGCCTGCGCGCTGCTGGTATTGCCGGCGCTGCGCCGCGATCGTCGCGACGGCGGCATCACCCGCGATGCCCTGAACGCCGAGTTCTATCAGCGCCGCCTGGACGAATTGGTCCAGGATGAAGCCCAGGGGGTGGTGGATGAACGCCTTTTGCATATCAACGAGCTCAAGCAAAATTTGCTGGCAGATATTCCCGCCGTCCAGGCGCGGGAACGCCGGCCGGTCGGCCTATGGGTACTGGCGCCCGGCGCGGCGGCGCTGGTGGTGGTGACGCTGGCGCTGTATGCCTGGACCGGCGGCGCGCAGCAAGTGTGGCGCTGGCAGCGGACGGTGGCGGACATGCCGGCGCTGCGGGCGCGGATTATGGACCCCGCGGCCAAACAGCTGACGCCGGGGGAATTGGCGCAATTTGCGGTCGGGCTGCGCGCGTCTTTGCAGCGCCAGCCGCAAAACTTGCAGGACTGGCTGATCCTGGGACGTATCGGCGTGGTGCTCAATAATGTCGCCATGGCCACCCAGGCGTTCGAACGCGCCTATCGCCTGGTCCCGGACGACCGGACCATTGCGCTGGACTATGCCGAAGTGCTGATCCGCTCCACCGACCCCGGCGATAATCAGGAAGGCATCCGCCTGCTCCAGGCGCTGGTGCAACAACAGCCGGATAATGTTGCCGCCCTGAATTTGCTGGCCATCGGCCAATATCAGCAAAATAACTACGCGCAGGCCATCGCTCTTTGGCAGCATATCCTGCCGCTTTTGCCGGCCGGCGATCCGCATATTGATACCATCCGGCGCAGTATTGCCCAGGCCAGGGAGCAATCCGGCCAGGAGACGGCTAAACTGAATGTCATAGTGACGCTTTCAGCGGCCGCGGCCGGGCATCTGCCGGCGCAGGGAACGGTGTTTATTTCGGTTACCGACGGCAAAAGTCCGGTGCCGGTAGCGGTAAAACCTTTGCCAATGAGTCGCTTTCCGTTATCGTTATCCCTTGACGACGGCAATGCCATGTTGCCCGAACGATTGCTTTCCGCGCAGCAGCAGGTAAAAGTACGGGTCAGGATTGCCGCAGACGGCACCGCGCAGGCAAAAAGCGGCGACTGGTTCGGCGAGAGTGCGTTGCGGGATTTTAACGGCACCGGCCGGATTGCCGTGCGGATTGATCAACAAGTGCCCTAGCGGCGGGCATAAAAATAATAAACGGAGTTGAAACATGAATTACCGCCTGTCAGGTGTAGCGCTGGCCAGCGTTTTGGTTCTGGGGTGTGCCAGTAATAAAACCGATCAAACCTATCAGGAGCGTCCGGATCGCCTGGAAGGGTTCAACCGGACAATGTTCGACTTTAACTACAACGTCCTCGACCCATACGTGGTGCGTCCGGTGGCGGTGGCCTGGCGTGATTATGTGCCGACGCCGGCACGCAACGGCCTGGGCAATTTTCTCAGCAATCTGGAAGAGCCGGCCTCGATGGTCAACTACTTTATTGTCGGCAAGCCTTATGAAGCGATGATCCATTTCAACCGCTTTTTCCTCAATACCTTGCTGGGGATGGGCGGCTTGATAGACGTGGCGTCCATGGCCAATCCGAAACTGGCCAAGGAAGAACCCCGCCGCTTCGGGACGACCCTGGGCAGCTACGGGGTGGGTTACGGCCCCTATGTCGTGCTGCCGGGATACGGCAGCTTCACGCCGCGTGAGGATTTGGGCGGGGCGGTGGATAATTTCTATCCGGTCCTGAGCTATCTCACCTGGTGGATGTCCGCCGGCAAGTGGGTGTTTGAAGGCATCGAGACCCGCGCGCAACTGCTCGATTCGGACAGCCTGTTGCGCAATTCGTCCGACCCTTACGCCTTGATCCGCGCCGCCTATTTCCAGCGGCATGATTTCCTGGCCAGCGGCGGCAAACTGACCCCGCAGGAAAACCCCAACGCGCAGGCGATAGAGGGCGATCTGAAGGATATCGATTCGCAGTAGCCGCCGGGCAGTAAGCCCTATCAACGGTGGGTGTACGGGAGTATAATAAGTCACAGATATTTTTGATTGGCTTATTATTGTCAGACAGGTAAACCCTGTGGAGAAAATTACGATGACCCATTCTATAAACAAATGCAGCGCCCAAGAAACCGCTGCTTGTTGCTGCGTCGATGTCGGCACCATTATCGATAACGAGGATTGCACCGCCTCGTTCAGCAAAGTATTTGAGCAACGGGCCCAGGCCGAAGCCATGCTGGCTTCCCTGACCGAAAAGGCCCGGGCGATAGAATCCGATCCCTGCGAGATCACCAGCCGGATCGAACCCGTGAGCGGCGGTGTTGAACTGAATGTCGATTTTACTTTCAGCTGCCAGGCTGAAACCCTGATCTTCCAGCTGGGATTGCGTTAATTTCAGCTATTACAGGCCCTTAACCGGGCCTGTTTTTCGTTTGACACCCCCCTATTACCGCCCGCATCCGGATATCAGCGCCGCTCGCCGGCTGTCAACGTCGAAAATGTTACTTACCTTGCACCTTTATCTGAAAGTGTTGTCATATGCTAATAGCCATCACACTCTGCCGGCGCTGCTTTGAGTAAATTAACGTCCCGGATGCGTTAATTAATGTTCGATGTGTTGACTATGAAGAGGGTATTGATGTAAAAAGCAGCGTTTTATTTACGCGATTTCAAGCGCGAATGTCCGGTTATCCCGTCTATTTTCGCGTTTCGTCCAACAACTACGGTGCACTATGCAAGTTTTAATTATGCGGCACGGCGACGCTCAGCTCGAAGCGGCCAGTGATGCGGAAAGGCCTTTGACTGTTCGCGGCTGTGATGAATCACGCCTGATGGCATGTTGGTTAAGTACCAGGATACTAGATACCGATCGCGTTTTGGTCAGCCCTTATCTGCGTGCGCAACAGACACTGGGCGTGCTGCGTAACGAACTGGTGCTGCCGGACGGCGAAGAGACCATGCCCGAGCTGACGCCGGGCGGCGACGTTGATCTGGTGTGCTGTTATTTGCAGACGCTGGCGAATGAAGGGCTGGGATCGGTGCTGATTATTTCCCATCTGCCCCTGGTGGGTTATCTGGTCGCCGATTTATGTCCGCAAGAACAGGCGCCGATGTTCGCCACCTCGGCCGTGGCCTGCGTGGAACTTGATGCCAAGAGCGGCAAGGGCAAGCTGGAATGGCAGGTCGGACCTGCGCAGTTGCTGACCAAAGTCTGAACGCCGCTATTCGTCGAGCTCGATGAGCACCAGCAGCGCCGCATCGCCGCCGAAGGTTTTCGGCGCCTGATGAAATCCCAGCACGTCCGGGTGCTGCGCCAGCCATAACGGCGTTTGCTGTTTGAGGATGTGTTTGCCGTGCCCATGCATTACGCAGGCGCAAAGCACGTGTTCCCGGCGGCAGGCGGCAATCAATGCCCCCAATTCTTCCTTGGCCTGCGCCTGGGTCAGGCCGTGCAGGTCGAGAAACAGCTCCGGCGTGTAATCCCCCCGCCGCAATTTTTTGACTTCGTAGGGGCTGGCGTCGGGGCGTACATAGCGCGCCGGGCCGTCGTTATCCAATAACGGCTGGAATTCATCGGAAAAATAAAAACTGGCATCCACCTGTTCCTGGAGTAGCCGCCGGGCAGGCAATACGGCGCGCTTTAAACGCGGTTTCGGCGGTTTGACGGTATCCTGCCGTATGGGTTTGGTGCCGGCGATGGATTCACGAAATATTTGCCGTTCCTCATCGGCCAGTTGATATCTTTTCTTCATTCCCCACTCTGCAGTTGCTGTTTTTCTGCGAGTTTACCCTGTCCGCCGCTTTTTCGGCGAAACTTTTCCTATCTGACATAATTTACTTACCGGCACGATCTTCTTGCTTGCTGCTTTGTCCCCCGCTTCATGGCAAACTAGCCGGCAAGAACTGGCGTAAATTTCCCCGCGGAGAGTAAATTGGACAAAATTTTTGTGGATGAGGCGGTTGCCGAGCTGCACAGCATTCAGGATCTGCTGCGTTGGACGGTAAGCCGTTTTAATGCCGCGCAAATCTTTTACGGTCACGGCACCGATAATCCTTGGGACGAGGCGATACAATTGGTCCTGCCCAGCCTGTTCCTGCCGCTGGATTTGCCCAAGGAAATGTATGTGTCCCGCCTGACTTCCAGCGAGCGTTATCGTATCGTCGAACGCGTGGTCCGCCGGGTGAACGAACGTATTCCCGTGCCTTACCTGACTAATAAAGCCTGGTTTTGCGGCCTGGAATTTTACGTCGACGAGCGGGTGCTGATTCCCCGTTCGCCCATCGGCGAACTCATCGACGATCGCTACCGCGACCTGTTGCCCCATCCGCCGGCCCATATCCTCGATATGTGTACCGGCAGCGGCTGCATCGCCATTGCCAGCGCGTTCGCCTTTCCGGAAGCGGAAGTGGACGCGGTGGACATTTCCGGCGACGTGCTGGCGGTCGCCGAGCATAATATCCAGGCCTATGGGCTTGAGGGCCGGGTGACGCCCCTGCGTTCCGATCTGTTTCGCGAGTTGCCGGCGCTGCGCTACGATCTTATCGTCACCAATCCGCCTTACGTGGATGAGGAAGACATGAACGATCTGCCCCAGGAGTTCCATGCCGAGCCGGTATTGGGGCTGGCGGCGGGCCGCGACGGCCTGAAGCTGGTGCGCCGCATTCTGGCCTGCGCGCCGCAATATCTGAGCGATAACGGCGTATTGATTTGCGAAGTCGGCAATAGCATGGTGCATCTGATGGAACAATATCCGGACATTCCTTTTAACTGGCTGACGTTCGATAACGGCGGCGATGGGGTTTTCGCGCTCACCCGGGAACAGCTTGTGGCCTGCGGCGAAACCTTTACAATGTTCCAGGATTAAACGCGCCCCGGCGCGGCCATGCAGCACTGCCCGGGCAGTCTTTTTTATGTAAATCAGGTTAGGTAAAGGAGTCCCGATGGCGGGGAACAGTATTGGTCAATTATTTCGCGTCACCACGTTTGGCGAGTCCCACGGGTTGGCGCTGGGCTGCGTGGTCGACGGCGTGCCGCCGGGCATCCCCCTGACGGAGGCGGATTTACAACGGGATCTCGACCGGCGCCGGCCGGGCACCTCCCGCTATACCACCCAACGCCGCGAGGCCGACGAGGTGCGCATCCTCTCCGGGGTGTTCGAGGGGGTCACCACCGGCACCAGCATCGGGCTGCTGATCGAAAATACCGATCAACGTTCGCAAGACTATAGCGCCATCAAAGACGTCTTTCGTCCCGGCCATGCGGACTATACCTACGAGCGCAAATACGGCGTGCGCGACTATCGCGGCGGCGGGCGTTCGTCGGCGCGCGAGACCGCGATGCGGGTGGCTGCGGGGGCGATCGCCAAAAAATACCTGGCCCAAAAATACGGCGTAACCGTGCGGGGCTACCTGGCGCAAATCGGCGATATTTGCTGTGAGTTGAAAGACTGGGAGCAGGTGGAGAAAAACCCCTTTTTCTGCCCGGACCCCGATCGGCTGGAGGCGCTCGATACCTTGATGCGCAACCTGAAAAAAGAGGGCGATTCCATTGGCGCCAAAGTGACGGTGGTGGCCGAGCATTTGCCGGCCGGCCTGGGCGAACCGGTATTTGACCGTCTCGATGCCGATCTGGCCCATGCCCTGATGAGCATCAATGCGGTCAAAGGGGTGGAAATCGGCGACGGGTTTGCCGTGGTCACCAAACGCGGCAGCGAAAACCGCGATGAAATCACCCCGGCGGGGTTCGTCAGCAACCATGCGGGCGGCATTTTGGGCGGCATCAGCAGCGGGCAGGCGGTAATCGCCCATCTGGCCCTAAAGCCCACCTCCAGCATTATGGTGCCCGGGCGCACCGTTAACCGGGCCGGGGAGCAGGTGGAGATGGTGACCCGCGGGCGGCACGATCCCTGCGTTGGCATTCGCGCGGTGCCGATTGCCGAGGCGATGATGGCGATCGTATTAATGGATCATTTATTACGGCAGCGCGCGCAGTGCGGCGACGTGGCCTCAACAATCCCTCAATGGTAATTTTATGCGGCAATGGATAGTCGGATTACTTGCGCTGGCAACCGTTCAGGTGCTGGCCGCCCCCACGCCCTGGCAAAAAATCGCGCACCCGATAGCCGGTAATCCGCAGGCGATCGGCGCTTTCGCCAACGGCTGTATCGTCGGCGCGCAGCCGCTGCAGCTGGAGGCGGCCAATTATCAGGTATTGCGTCCCGATCAGCGGCGTTATTACGGCCACCCCGATTTACTGCTGTTTATCGTGCGCCTGAGCAACCAGGTAAAGCATCTGGGCCTGGGGAACCTGCTGGTGGGCGATATGGCCATGCCCGCCGGCGGCCGGTTCGGCAGCGGCCATGCCAGTCATCAGTCCGGGCTGGACGCGGATATCTGGCTGCAATTACCGCGTCAGCGCTGGAGCGCGGCGCAATTGCTTAAACCACAGCCGCTGGATCTGGTGACGGCCAACGGCCGCGATATCAACGCCAATCTCTGGCAGCCGCAAACCGCCATGCTGATTAAACTGGCCGCCGAAGACCCCGAGGTTACGCGTATTTTTGTTAGCCCGGCCATTAAAAAACAGCTGTGCCGCGTCGCTGGGCAAGATCGCGGCTGGTTGACCAAAGTGCGCCCCTGGTTCGGCCATCGCGCCCATATGCATGTGCGCCTGCGTTGTCCCGCCGACAGCCGGGAATGCCAGGAGCAGGCTCCGCCGCCGGCCGGCGACGGCTGCGGCGCCGAACTGGATAGCTGGTTCCTGCCGGCTAAACCGGGTACCGGCGGCGGGCCGGCCAAACAGCCGCCTCCGCTGCCGCCGTCCTGCCAGGCCTTGCTCGATCGCCACCTGGTGACCGAGTAACCGCCGCACGCGGCAAATTATCATGGCCCGTACGGGATTGGTGCGGGCTGCAACCCTTTTTCCGGATGACACATGGATTGGTTAGTGGTTTCCCCCGTGGTGTTTGCGCTGCTGTTTGGCGTAAGCGTATTTGCGGGATTTATTGATTCCATCGCCGGCGGCGGCGGGTTGATCACGCTGCCGGCGTTGCTGGCGGCGGGGTTGCCGCCGGCGCAGACGCTGGGCACCAATAAATTGCAGTCGGTTGGCGGTTCGTTCTCCGCCAGCCTGTATTTTATTCGCCAGCGCGCGGTGAATATCGGCGATCAGAAGCTGAACATCGCCATGACGTTTATCGGCTCGATGACCGGCGCCATCCTGATCCAGCACCTGCGGGCGGATCTGCTGCGCCAGGTGCTGCCGCTGCTGGTCATCGGCATCGGGCTGTATTTTCTCGTCATGCCCCGCATCGGCGAAGACGATCGCCAGCGCCGGTTATCCGCCTGGCCGTTTGCCCTGGTCGCCGGCTGCGGCGTCGGTTTTTATGACGGTTTTTTCGGCCCCGGCGCCGGTTCTTTTTATGCGCTGGCTTACGTGACGTTGTGCGGTTTTAACCTGGCCAAAGCCACCGCTCATGCCAAGGTGCTGAATTTCACCTCCAACTTTGGCGGCCTGCTGCTGTTTATGTTTGCCGGCAAAGTGGTCTGGAGCGTAGGATTGGTGATGCTGGCCGGGCAGATACTGGGCGCGCGCCTGGGGGCCCGCATGGTGTTAACCAAAGGACAAAAGCTGATCCGCCCGATGATCGTGGCGGTGTCGCTGCTGATGAGCATCAAGCTGCTTTACGACAGCCACGGCGCTACGCTGATGCAGTGGCTTTCTTCCCATATTTGAAATCGATTATACCGAGATGATGCACAGCGAATCCCATGAATACCCGCAGTTGATTACCCTATTTGACAACTGCTTTGCCGACAGCTTCAATACCCGTCTGGTTAAAGGGGATGACGAGCCTGTTTATTTGCCGGCGGATGATGGCATTTCCCATCATCGCATCGTATTTGCCCATGGCTATTATGCCAGCGCGCTGCACGAAATCTCCCACTGGTGCATTGCCGGGGCGCGGCGCAGGTTGCTGGTGGATTTCGGCTATTGGTATTGTCCGGACGGCCGTGACGACGACACCCAGCATCGCTTCGAACTGGCGGAGATCAAGCCCCAGGCGCTGGAGTGGATGTTTTGCGTCGCCGCCGGTTTCCCGTTCAACGTGAGTTGCGATAATCTCAACGGCGCTAGCGAACCGGATCGCATTGCCTTCCAGCGTAAGGTTCACGCCCAGGTGATGAGCTATTTATCCGCGGGTATTCCGGATCGCGCCGCCGCCTTTATCCAGGCCCTGCATGCGTTTTACGCCACCGCTCCCCTGGCGCGGCGGCAGTTCCCCTATCCGGCCGATATAGCGGGTGTTTCCGGCCCCGCGTTATGAATAATGAGGATATGTGATGATCGTAGATTTCGAAGCGCGCATTCTGGCGTTAATTGACGATATGGTGGAGCACGCCAGCGATGATGAGTTATTTGCCGGCGGTTATTTGCGCGGCCATTTGACGCTGGCGGTGGCCGAAGCCCAGGAAAACGGCGAGCATACCCTTGAAGCCCTGCACGATCGGGTTCAGTCCTGCCTGGCCAAGGCTATCGGCAACGGCGAGTTGTCGCCGCCGGATCAAGTGCTGGTGACGGGCATGTGGCAGCAGCTCTATGAACAGGCGCGCCTTTGACGCGCAGCCTTACTCCGCGCTAATAGGTTATTTCCTCTATAAACATATTTAAATCAGCAAGTTATATCGCTGGGTTAATGATGTCATACCATTGATAAACGAAACCTGAGTTGTTCCTCGACATCCCGGCCGATCGCGTACAATCCTATCTTGTCCGTGGTCGATGGTCATCAGACCGGTGGTGTCAATGAGCCTGATGGTATTCCCGGCGGGGACCCGCCCGCCGTTTGCCTGCCTCCTCTTTCAGTACGCGCTGTCGCGCGATCCGCCGGCATAACCCGGCTCGGGGCCGCGTTGTCCGCTATCGCTTATGCCTCGCCATAGCACCTGTCGGGCCTGGCCGCGCCGTCATGTTTGACTTCTCAGGAAATTATCGCTTAATCATAAGGAAAGATGATGTCTGGTTATACTTCCCCGCCTGCACCGAGTCGTTTACCCCGTCGCCTGAGCGGCTTTATACCGGTATTTACCCTGGTTGCGGCCAATAGCATGGCCGCCCACTCCCAGCATCACAAGTTGCAAAACGCCCAGCCGGCGCCCCAGGATGCCGATGTCATCACGGTCGCGGCGCCGCTGTATTCGCCTTTGATTATCGTCACGTCCCCGAAAACCCCGCGCCAGCCGGTGCCCGCCGGCGATGGGGCCGATTATCTGAAAACCATCCCGGGGTTTTCCCAGATTCGTAATGGCGGCACCAACGGCGATCCGGTGTTTCGCGGCCAGTTTGGCTCACGTCTGAAAATCCTGACCGACGGCGCTGAAATCCTGGGGGCTTGTCCCAGCCGCATGGACGCGCCGACATCCTATATCTCGCCGGAAAGCTATGATGTCCTTACCCTGGTCAAGGGGCCGCAAACCGTGCTGTGGGGGCCGGGCGCATCCGCCGGCACCCTGCGTTTCGAACGGGTTTATCCGCAGTTCGACCGACCGGGCATCAATGCCGGCGGCGGCGTGCTGGCGGGGTCCAACGGCCGCTGGGATGAAAGGGCCGAAACCAGCCTGGGCGACGAACGGGGGTATCTGCAGCTCGCCGGCAATACCTCGCGGGCCGGCGACTATCGGGATGGCGCCGGGTTCCGGGTACCGTCCCAATGGAAGAAATGGAATGGCGATCTGGCCCTTGGCTGGACGCCGGACAGCAATACGCGCCTGGAACTCAGCATGGGCAAGGGCAACGGTGAGGCCCGTTATGCGGGACGAGGCATGGACGGCGCGCAGTTTAAGCGCGACAGCCTGGGCATGCGGTTTGAAAAAGACGCTATCGGCGAGGTGCTGGATAAAATCGAAGCACAGGTCTACTACAGCTACGCCAACCATATTATGGACAATACCACCCTGCGCGCTACGCCACATCACGCAGGCAAGACGGCCTACTGCTGCAAGTCGCGGACCCGTTCCAGCAATCTCGATCGCCGCACCGCCGGCGCCCGCGCCGTGGGCACCTGGCTATGGCCTGATTTTCGCCTGCAATCCGGCGTGGATATGCAAGCCGATACCCACCGCAGCAAACAGATTCATGGCTGGCGAAAAAACGCGCAGTTCCAGGATTACGGCTTGTTCAGCGAGCTGACCTGGCATGCTCCGGAGCAAAACCGCGTTATCGGCGGAGCCCGTCTTGACCGCAGCCGGGCCGACAAATACGGCGCATCCGGCGATCGCACCCGGTCGGCAATCCTGCCCGCGGGATTTATGCGCTATGAATACCAGCCCGATGCCCTGCCGGTGCAGTTTTATACCGGCCTGGGGTATACGGAGCGGTTTCCCGATTATTGGGAATTATTCGCTCCTAAATCCGGCCCTCGTCGCAACAGCAGCGCCTTTGACGCATTGCAAAGCGAAAAAACCACCCAAATCGATGCGGGCGCGCAATACCACGGCGAGCGCCTGACCGCCTGGCTGTCAGGCTATCTCGGACAGGTAAATGATTTTATCCTGGTGAAATACGACCCGGACAATGCCTATCGCAGCCAGGCCACCAACGTCAATGCCGCTATCATGGGCGCCGAGTTTGGGACCGGCTATCAATTTACCGAACGCTGGAAAGGGGATGCCAGCGTGGCTTACGCCTGGGGCCGAAACACCAGCGACGGCCAGCCGCTGCCGCAAATGCCGCCCCTGGATGCGCGGTTCGGCCTGACCTACGAGCGGGAACGGTGGAGCAGCTCGGTCCTGTGGCGCGCGGTCAGCCGGCAGCGGCGGGTTGCCCTTAACCAGGGCAATGTGGCCGGCAAGGATTTCAATACCAGTTCCGGCTTCGGCGTTCTATCGGCGAACGCGGCTTATAAAATAACCAAAAAAATCAAAATCAGCAGCGGCGTCGATAATATCCTGAATAAATCCTATAGCGAACACCTTAACCTGGCGGGCAACAGCGGTTTTGGCTACTCGGCCAACAGGCAGGTCAATGAACCGGGCCGAACGGTATGGGCCAGGCTGAATGTGAAATTTTAAGCGGGCGATTTTATTTGCCGTCCGGCCAGCAGCTTTCTGATCCAAAAACGGTTAGGGCTGAGCGCGGCCGACTGGTCCAGGTTCAGCGGCAGCGGTTCGCCAAAAATCTGCCCGGCCAGTATTTCGGCCGCCAGGGGCGCGGTACATAAACCGCGCGACCCCAGGCCGCCGAGCATAAACAAATTGTCATGGACGGGAGCGGCCGCGATTGCCGCGCCGGACGCGCGCAGCCGGGGCAGGTCGGCGTAGACGCGCAGGATGGCGTCATAATCGGGCACGCTGCCCACCATGGGCATATGATCGCGGGCGCTGCTGCGTACGCCGCAGCGCGCCTGCGCGGCGCTGATATCGGCGGCCAGCGGCCAGGACGGCGCCGGCAGGCAGGCGATCAGGCGATCGTAGTTTTGCTGCTGATCCCGTGGACGGTACTCGGTTTGTTCGTCATCGCGCTGCGCGCTGGCGCCCAGGCAGTGGGTTTGAAAACCCGCGCTGGCGGGGGTCAGGTAGCCGTCATAGCAAAGCACCTGTTTCAGGGGCGCCAGGGCCGGTACGGCGGGAATATGGCTGACCTGCCCGCGCACGCTGGTCAGCGGCAGCGGGGCGGTTAGCGGCCATTGCAGCAGCCGGTGGCCGTTGGCCAGTACCACCGTCGCGTGGCGCGCCGCGCCGCCGTGGGCGAAGCCCAGCGACCAGCCGTCCGGCGTTGCCGCCAATTGCCGCACCTCGCGGCCATAATGCGCCGCCATACCGCGGCGCTGCGCCTGCTCCAGTATCCCGGCGGTAAGCTGCGCCGGGTTGAGCCAGCCGCCCAGCGGATAGGTGACGCCGTCGCGGCCGGTGTCCAGCCCGGTCAAGGCCGCCATCTCGCCGGCGGCCACGGCCCTTACCAATTGCCCGGGCCAGCCGGAGGCGAGGATCTGGTCCAGTTTGCGCCGGGTCCTGGCATCATAGGCCAACTGCGTAACGCCGCACCATTGATGCTCGAAGGCAATCCCCCGGCGCGCGCAGTCGCGATAAACGGCCAGGGCGAAAGGGAAGGCGCTGGCAAACCACTGCGCCAGTTCGTCATCTTCATTATTCAGCAGCGGATATAGCGCCCCCTGCCGATTGCCCGAAGCCCCCGCGGCGGGGGCGCTATCGGCGCAATAGAGGGTTACGCGCGCGCCGCGCCGCTGCAGGGCCGCCGCCGCCAGCGCGCCGGCGATGCCGCCGCCGACGATCGCCACGTCGCGGGGGTCATCCGCCGGCCGGCGGGCATACCAGGGCGCGGCGGGGACTACGGCGTGGGCGTCCCGCTTTGATGCATCGGCCACGGCGTTCGCGCCCGTGCGAAAGGCACCCGCTACGGTTTCGGTGTACGGGGCCACTCTATCCGCGCCCGCGCCCGCTCCGCCGCCGGCTACCGGGCTGCGGGTACCGGCCAGCATTTCGCGTTTCTGGCCGAAGCCCGGCAGTTTACCGACGCTGAAACCCGCCTGCTGCAAGCCGCGCCGCACGAAGCCGGCGGCGGTAAAGGTGGCGAACGTACCCTGCGGCCGCGCCAGCCGCGCCATGGCCTGAAACAATTCCCCGCTCCACATCCCGGGATTCTTGGCCGGGGCGAAACCATCCAGAAACCATGCGTCCACCTGGCCGGATAAACTGTCGTCCAGCCCCGGCAGCAGGGTGTTGACCTCGCCATACCACAAGTCCAGCGTTACGGCGCCGCCGCCCAGGATCAGCCGGTGGCACCCGGCGGTGGGCAGCGGCCACTGTTGGCGCAGCTCGGCGGCGTAATCCGCCAGTTCGGGCCAGCGGGCGTGGGTCAGAGCCACGTCCTCCACCCGCAGGGGAAACTGTTCGACGCTGATAAAATGCAAGCGCCGCAGCACGGCCCCGGGCGCCTGCCGGCGAAACCGGTCGAAAACCTGCCACAGGGTGAGAAAATTCAGCCCGGTGCCGAAGCCGGTTTCCGCGACGATAAATAACGGCCGCTGGTGAGTGCTAAACCGCCCGGGCAAGGCATTGCCGTGCAAAAACACATAGCGGGTTTCCTCCAGCCCGTCCTGGTTGGAATAATAAACGTCATCAAAATGTCGGGATACAGGTGTACCCTCGTCGTTCCAACTCAGAATGGCATTGCGGATTGGGGCGCGATTCACGGCTACAGGCTCATTTGTCAGGAAGTGTATGGATTTTAACGAGGTGTGCTTTAAGGCGCAAATTTGGCATACTTCGTCTGATCGGACTTGTTCAGCTTACAACTGTACGCTAAAGTGCGTCACAGAATCTCATATATAAATACAAGAGGTATTAAATGAAACGTGCAGTGATTACCGGCCTGGGGATTATATCGAGTATTGGTAATGACCAGAAAGAAGTCCTGGCATCTCTGCAACAAGGCCGCTCCGGAATCACTTTTTCCCAGGAACTGAAAGATTCCGGCATGCGCAGCCATGTTTGGGGCGATATTAAACTCGATACTACCGGGCTGATTGATCGTAAAATTGCGCGCTTTATGAGTGATGCTTCCATCTATGCTTACCTCTCCATGGAACAGGCGATTAAAGATTCCGGCCTGAGCGACGATCAGGTTTCCAACGATCGCACCGGCCTGATCGTCGGCTCCGGCGGCGGCTCCCCGCGCAATCAGGTCGCCGGCTCCGATGGCATGCGCGCGCGCGGCCTGCGCGGCGTAGGCCCTTATATGGTGACGAAAGCCATGGCCTCCGGCGTGTCCGCCTGCCTGGCCACGCCGTTCAAAATCCGCGGCGTCAATTACTCCATCAGCTCCGCCTGCTCCACGTCCGCCCATTGTATCGGCAACGCGGTGGAAATGATTCAACTGGGCAAACAGGACGTGGTGTTCGCCGGCGGCGGCGAAGAACTATGCTGGGAAATGGCCTGCGAATTCGACGCCATGGGCGCGCTGTCCACCCGCTATAACGAAACCCCCTCCAAAGCGTCCCGCACGTACGATGTCAACCGCGACGGTTTTGTCATCGCCGGTGGCGGCGGCATCGTGGTGGTGGAAGAATTGGAACATGCGCTGGCCCGCGGCGCGCATATTTATGGTGAAATCGTCGGTTACGGCGCCAATTCAGACGGAGCGGACATGGTGGCCCCGTCGGGCGAGGGGGCGATCCGCTGCATGCAGATGGCGCTGAAGGATGTGGATACGCCCATCGATTATCTTAACGTGCACGGCACTTCCACGCAGGTGGGCGACGTTAAGGAACTCTGGGCCATTCGCGAAACCTTCGGCAGCAATCATCCGGCGTTCTCCTCCACCAAGGCCATGACCGGCCATTCCCTGGGCGCCGCCGGGGTGCATGAAACCATCTTTACCCTGCTGATGCTGGAGCACGGTTTTATTGCGCCGAGCATTAATATCGACGAGCTGGATCCGCAGGCCGAAGGGATGAATGTGATTACCCAGCCCACCGAACGCCGTCTCACCACGGTGATGACCAACAGTTTCGGATTCGGCGGTACCAACGCTACGCTGGTAATGCGCAAATATAACTAACCGCGGTGTTCCGGCCCGGCTTATTGCGCCGGGGCGGGTAACCAAAAACCACTCCTGCGGCCGGGAGTGGTTTTTTTTTCGCCGTGTGCCGGAGATAAACGCGTTGGCGGGTTAGATCAATATCCAAATCAGCACCAGGACCGCGAGCAGGGCCAGCCCCGCAATCCAGCGTGATTTGGCGACGCCGCGCATGCTCTCCACCGGCACCGTGGCGATAAGCGGGCTCATCGCGGGCTGGATCAGCCGGCTATCGGAGGTTTGATGCTGGCTTTGGGTGCGGGCCAGGCGGTGGATAAACAGGAATTGCATCACCGCGCCGACCTGCGCCGGGGTAAGGATACTTTGCGGCGCGGCGTTGAAATGCTGCTTGCAGTAGGCTTCGATGGCCTGCTGTTCGTCGCTGTTGGTGGGTTGTTTCAGCGCGGCCTGCACCGACGACAGGGTAGGGGATGCCTGTTGCGACAGCGTCACATGCCCCTGCAGGAATTGCATCAATAGCTGGAAATGGCGCGCCGGGATGGGATCGCCGGGCTTCAGTCCCATCATGGTCATCAGGCTTTGCCAGATATCCGCCGGCGACTCCCCACTTATGGCCGCCAGCCGGGTAATTTGCTGATTGAGGGCATGGTGCTCGGCTGGCAGCAGCGTCCGGTCGGTAATCGCCGCCTGCTGCGGCTGCGGAATATTGAGCTGGCCATTTTGCAGCAGCGCCACCACTTGCAGCAGTTGATCCGGTTCAAGCTGGCTGAGTACGGTATGGCCGAACTCGCGGCGGATATAGTCGCTTACCGCCTGGCGGTTATTGCCTTTGGGCAGCAGTTCGGTCAATTGCTGCATCAACTGCCGGCCGGCATGGGTTTGCTGCGCCTGTTCCAGGCGCACCTGCAGCAACTGCTCCGCCGGCTGAAAATGACGCGCGGTCAGTTCGCCGTCATTGGCGATATGCAACTGATGGCGCAGCGCGGCCCAGATTTCCGGCGCCTTGCTGTTGCTCAGCGCCATAATCTTGATAATCATGCGCTCTAGAGATGTGCGCTGCGCCGTGGTCAGCGGTTTTTCGCCCTCCTGCCCGAAGGGGGCGCTGGCCGCCGCGCCGCGGGGGGGATCGCCTGGTAATGGCGTATCGGGACCTCTTACAGGTTGCATATCTCTCATCCTTTAGCATCGAGGGGCGCTGTCATCCGGCCCGGTCATATCATCGGGCGTATGGATATAAGATAGTGCGGCAAGAAAATAATGCGGCGAATCATAGCAAGTCGCCGTATTTTACGGTAGCGGCAAGCGGCCGGAAGGCATTTTCTGCTCCGTGCGATCCCGGCGGATTAACGGTATCCGCAGCCTTTGAGCCAGTATGACACCGAATAGTGTAATCCCTCCGCCTATTACGTGATAGCTGTGTAAGTCCTCACGTAAAAAAAGCACGGCGATGACGGCGGTGAACACCGGCGCCAGATTCATAAAAATCGACGCGGTATTGGCGCCCAGGCGCATTACGCCCTGTATCCACAAATAGGGCGCGGCCAGCGAGGCGGCGATGCCGGCAAACATCACCAGCGGAATATTGCGCGCCGTCAGGCTGATATCGGGGGCCAGCAGGAACCCGGGCAGCAGAAGCACCACGCCGAACGCCACCTGGATATAAAGCGACTGCCAGTTAGGCAAAGGGATGGCCCAGCGCTTGGTCAGCACCCCGTAAAGCGCGTAGGAGGCCGAGGCGCCGATCATCATGATTTCCCCGCTGCCCATGCCGCGCTCGATAAGCACCTGCGGATGGCCTTCGCTGACCAGCCATATCAGGCCGCCAAACGACAGCAAGGCGCCCAGCAGCACGCCGAGGGTAGGCACGGCGCGCAGCACCACGATGCTGAGCAGCACCGTCAACAGGGGAATCAGCGAATTGAGAATGCCCATAAACACGGCGGTAACGCTGTGGGCGGCATAATAAGCCAGGCTCTGGTATAACACCATGCCGAGCAGTCCCAGCACCAGCAAGCGCCACCACTGCCGGAGCACCGTGCGGCGGCTGCGCACTATTCCCGGCATGACAAACGGGGTCATGATCAGCAGGGCCAGCAGCCAGCGATAAAATGAAATAGCCGCCGGATCGATGGCGCTGGCGGACATTTTGCTGACAATGGCGTTAACCGACCAGATCAAAACCGCCAGCAGCGGGAATAGCATAGGCATGTAGGCGGTCCTCGTAGCGTAATGCGCCATTGTACGGATATCATCGCCCGGCGACAGAAAAAAATTTTTGCGGCAGGGGTCTGAAGAACCGGGCAATAATCAGCGTGCGGCGAGCATAAGCGGCGCCCCGGCTATTATAGCATTGTGATCTTGCGACATTCGGTGGCAGAATATTCCCCCTTTTCAGCGCCCCATCCGCCGCGCGGGCGGGGGATGCTCCGGCAGCGGGGTCAACTAGTGTATGATATGCGCCGCGCGGGGCAGCCATTGCCCGGGCGCGGCGTGTTACCCTTTTTAAGCCGGGAGGCTACTGCCTTCCGGGCGCAATTATGCACTGTCTTGGAGAGAAAATTGATGTCTGACGGCTGGAATATCGCCCTTTTGGGGGCAACAGGCGCAGTCGGTACAGCGCTGCTTGAATTATTGCAGGAGCGTCAGTTTCCCGTGGGGGAACTGTATTTACTGTCCAGCGAACGCAGCGCCGGCGAAACGCTGCGTTATGACGGTAAAAGCGTGCTGGTAACCGACGCCGCGCAGTTTGACTGGACCCGGGCGCAGCTGGCGTTTTTTGTCGCCGGCGCCGGGGCCAGCGCCCTCTATGCCGATGCGGCGTCCGCTGCGGGATGCGTAGTGATTGACTCCAGCGGCCTGTTTGCCCTTGAACCCGACGTGCCGCTGGTGGTGCCGGGCGTCAACGATGCGGTGCTGGCGGATTATCGCAATCGCAATCTGGTGGCGGTGGCGGACAGCCTCACCAGCCAACTGCTGCTGGCCGTCAGGCCGCTCACGGAACTGGCCGGCATCGCGCGGCTGCACGTCAGCAATCTGCTGTCGGCGTCGGGGCAGGGCAAGGTGGCGGTGGACGATCTGGCGGGCCAGAGCGCGCGCCTGTTAAACGGCCTGCCCACCGAACCGGGCTTTTTCAGCCGCCAGCTGGCCTTTAATATCCTGCCGCTGCTACCCGACGAACAGGGCAGCGTGCAAACTGAACGCCGCCTGGTGGATGAAGTGCGCAAGATATTGCTGGACGAAGGGTTGCCCATTTCGGCGAGCAGCGTCCAGGCGCCGGTGTTTTACGGCCACGCCCAGTTGGTGCATCTGGAGACCCAGCGTCCGATGGGCGCCGCGGAAGCCCGTGACGCGTTGACGGCGGGAGAAACCATTACCGTCAGCGACGAAGGGGATTTTCCCACCCAGGTGGAGGATGCGTCGGGCCAGGTACATTTGAGTATTGGCTGTTTACGCAATGATTATGGTATGCCGGATCTGCTTCAGTTCTGGTCGGTAGCGGATAATGTACGCTTTGGCGGCGCGCTGATGGCGCTGTTGACCGCAGAGCTGCTGGTGGCGGAGTATTTTTATTAATGTCGCGGGAAGTCTCCGGAAGTGAACCGCCAACGATTAAAATTGCGTTGGGGATCGAATACGACGGCAGCCGGTTTTACGGCTGGCAACGGCAGTCGGAAGTCAGCAGCGTCCAGGCTTGCCTGGAACAGGCCTTATCCAAAGTAGCCAATGAGCCGGTTTCCGTGCTGTGCGCCGGGCGTACCGACGCCGGCGTGCACGCCACCGGCCAGGTGGTGCATTTTGAAACCCGCGCGGTACGCGAGGCCGCCGCCTGGACCCTGGGCGTCAACGCCAACCTGCCGGCGGACGTCGCGGTGCGCTGGGCCTGCGGCGTGGCGCCGGATTTTCACGCGCGCTTCAGCGCATTGGCGCGCCGATATCGCTATATTATCTATAATCACCCCTACCGACCGGCTATATTATCCCGGGGAGTGACGCATTTTTATCATCAACTGGATGCGGACAAGATGACGCGCGCGGGAGAGCATTTGCTGGGAGAACATGACTTCACGTCGTTTCGCGCCCTGCATTGCCAGTCCCATTCTCCCTGGCGCAATATCAAGCACCTGACGGTCACGCGCCACGGTCCTTATCTGGTGGTGGATATCAAAGCCAACGCTTTTTTGCATCATATGGTGCGTAATATTGTCGGCAGCCTGATGGAAGTAGGATGCGGGAACCGGCCGGAAGCCTGGATTGCCGACGTACTGGAAGCCCGGGATCGCAGCCTGGCTGCGGCGACCGCCAGGGCGGAAGGATTATACCTGGTCGCGGTGGATTATCCCGACCAGTTTGCTTTGCCGCTTCCTCCCATGGGACCGTTATTTCTTTTAGACTAATGGTTGTAACACTATCTATCGCGCTGCCGGGATTCTGAACATGGAATTTATCAGATTTATCATTGATTTTATTTTACATATTGACGTTCATTTAGCGGAGTTGGTGGCGCAATATGGTGTGTGGATTTATGCCATTTTATTTTTGATTTTGTTTTGCGAAACCGGGCTGGTGGTCACGCCGTTTTTACCGGGCGATTCGCTGCTGTTTGTGGCGGGCGCGCTGGCGGCATTGCCGTCAAACAATCTTGACGTACATACGATGGCGTTGCTGATGGCGCTGGCGGCCATTCTTGGGGATGCGGTCAATTACACCATCGGGCGGCTGTTCGGCGAAAAACTGTTCAGTAATCCCGACTCCAGAATTTTCCGCCGCAGCTACCTGGATAAAACCCACCAGTTTTATGCGCGTCACGGGGGAAAAACGATTATCCTGGCCCGTTTTGTGCCGATAGTCAGGACCTTCGCTCCCTTTGTGGCCGGCATGGGCCATATGTCTTACCGGCATTTCGCCCTGTTCAACATTAGCGGCGGCGTGCTGTGGGTGGCGCTTTTCACCTATGCGGGCTACCTGTTCGGGGATTTGCCGGTGGTACAGGAAAACCTGAAATTGCTGATTGTGGCCATTATCGTGCTGTCGATTCTGCCGGGGGTAATTGAAGTCTGGCGCCACAGGCGCGCCGCCCGCAGATGAACGGCCGGCCAAACGGCGGCGGAAATGGACGAATTGTGAGCGGTAAGCAGAGTTTTCTATCCCAACTCGTTGGCGGTTATGGTTTAATGGGCAACATTTTTAGAGACCATTCTCTTCATCTCAGGAAGACGGCGGGCACCGTGCGCCGGCGAAATGGTTCAAGCATGAATAGCGGACTGGCGCTTGCCAGGTTCAAACAGAAAGGTTATCGATGAGCTGGATTGAACGAATTCTCAATAAGAGCACTGCCACCCCGGCGCGCAGGGCCAATATCCCGGAAGGCGTCTGGACCAAATGTGATAGTTGCGGGCAGGTACTTTACCGGGCCGAGCTTGAGCGCAATCTGGAAGTCTGCCCAAAATGCGATCATCATATGCGCATGACCGCCCGCGCCCGCCTGCACGCCTTTTTGGATAAAGGCAGCGAGGTGGAGCTGGGCAGCGAGCTGGAACCACGGGATATCCTGAAGTTCAAGGATTCCAAAAAATATAAGGATCGCCTGGCGGCGGCCCAGAAAGCCACCGATGAAAAAGATGCCCTGGTGGTGATGAAAGGCACGTTATACGATATGCCGATAGTGGTGGCCTCGTTTGAGTTCGCCTTTATCGGCGGGTCCATGTCCTCGGTGGTCGGCGCCCGCTTCGTACGCGCCGTCGAGCAGGCCCTGGAAGACGAATGTCCGCTGGTCTGCTTCTCCGCCAGCGGCGGCGCCCGCATGCAGGAAGCGCTGCTGTCGCTGATGCAGATGGCGAAAACCAGCGCCGCCCTGGCAAAACTGCGGGCGCGCCGTTTACCCTATATCTCGGTGCTGACCGACCCTACCATGGGCGGCGTGTCGGCCAGCCTGGCCATGTTGGGCGACCTTAACGTGGCCGAACCCAAGGCGCTGATCGGTTTTGCCGGGCCGCGGGTCATCGAGCAAACGGTGCGGGAAAAACTGCCCGCCGGCTTCCAGCGCAGCGAATTTTTATTGGAGAAAGGGGCGATCGATATGATTGTGCGCCGTCCCGAAATGCGTCTTAAACTCGCCAGCCTGCTGGCTAAACTGACTAACCGGCCGCAGCCCGAAGCGTCGCATTCCCATGAGCCGCGGCCGGAAATCGTGCCGGAAGAGCGGCAGGACGAGATTTAAGGCAGCCGCCGCCTGTACGCCGCCGGGATATGCCGCCGAGGGCGCCGGGTAATCAGCATGGCTGATGCCATCGTTGTTAATGCATAGTCAATAAACGGGACGTATGGAAAATCTTCTTACTCCTCAAGCCACATCGCCACTGGCCGCGTGGCTTTATTATCTTGAGCGCCTGCACGCCAAAACCATCGACCTGGGCCTGGAGCGGGTAGGCCAGGTGGCGGCCAACCTGCATTTGTTACGCCCCGCGCCGCGGGTCATCACGGTGGCCGGCACCAACGGCAAAGGCACCACCTGCCGCCTGCTGGAATCGGTATTGCTGGCCGAAGGGCTGAAGGTCGGCGTCTATAGTTCCCCCCATCTGCTGCGCTATACCGAACGGGTGCGCATCCAGGGGGGGGAGTTGGCGCCGGAGCGCCATAGCGAAGCCATGGCGGCCATTGAAAGCGGACGCGGCGCCATCTCCCTGAGTTACTTCGAGTTCGGCACGCTGGCGGCCTTTTGGCTGTTTAAACAGGCGGCGCTGGATGTGGTTATTCTTGAGGTCGGCCTGGGCGGGCGGCTGGACGCCACCAATATCGTCGACGCCGATGTGTCCGTGATTACCAGCATCGCGCTCGATCATACCGAACTGCTGGGGCCGGATCGCGACAGCATCGGCCGGGAAAAGGCCGGGATATTGCGGGCCGGTAAACCGGCGGTGGTCGGCGAGCCGGACCGCCCGGCCTCCATCGATCGCTACGCCGAACAGCTCGGCGCGCGGCTTTACTGCCGCGATCGCGATTGGTCGTTCACCCAAAACGGCGATACCTGGTGCTGGCGGGATGCCGGGCTGTCCCTGGCGGATCTGCCGCTGCCGTCGATTCCGCTGGCGAACGCCGCCACCGCCCTCGCCGCGCTGAGACAATGGCCGCTGCCGGTGTCCGAGCGGGCCATCCGGCAAGGCCTGGCCGAGGCCGCGTTGCCCGGCCGCTT
This sequence comes from Sodalis sp. RH21, assembly GCF_047324175.1. Lineage (NCBI taxonomy): Bacteria > Pseudomonadati > Pseudomonadota > Gammaproteobacteria > Enterobacterales > Bruguierivoracaceae > Sodalis > Sodalis sp. RH21. The sequence goes on from NZ_CP178732.1 coordinate 1,386,910, forward strand.
CCAGATTATCGGCCAGCGGCCGCTGCGTATCCTGGACGTGGCCCATAATCCCCATGCCGCCGGCTACCTGGCTAAACGGCTGGGGGCGCTGGCCATCGGCGGGAAAGTGCGGGCGGTGGTGGGCATGCTGGCGGATAAAGATATCGCCGGCACCCTGGACTGCCTGCGCGCCCGGGTGGATGAATGGTATTGCGCCAGCCTGGACGGGCCGCGTGCGGCTACCGCGGCGCAGCTGGCGGCGCATCTTGACGGCGCGCGGCAATTCGCCGATGTGGGCCTCGCCTGGCGTCAGGCATTAGCGGACGCGGCGTTAGAGGATTGCGTGCTGGTATTCGGTTCGTTTCATACCGTGGCCCCGGTCATGGCGCTGGTAAACTCGGAGAGTGAACGTGGCGAGTAAGTTTCAAAACCGCTTGGTGGGAACCATTATTATCGTGGCCCTTGGGGTGATCGTCTTACCCGGCCTGCTGGATGGTAAAAAAAAGCACTACCAGGACGACTTCGCCTCTATTCCCCTGGTGCCTAAACCCGGCGATGCCGACGAGGCGGACGCCTCGCCGCAGGCCAGCCAATCGCTGCCCAGCCAGCCGCCGGAAGGAGCGGGGGCGGCGGTGGAGCAGGCCGATAAAGTCGCGGCCGATGACGCCGCCGCCACGTCGCAGGGGGCGGATGCCGCCATCCAGTCCACGGCGCCGCCGGTAAAAGAAACCCCGCCGGCAGCCCGGCGCGAACCGGCGAAAGCCGCGCCGGCCCCGCGCCAGGAGCAGGCCAAACCGGTGCCGGCTAAGCCCGCGCCCGCGGTCAAACCGGTAGCCAAGCCGGCGCCTAAGCCGGTCCTTCCGCCGACAACCGCGCCGGTAACCGCGCCGGAAGAACCGGCCGCAATCAAACCTGAAGCGCCGGCCAAAACGGCCGCGGCGCCTAAGCCCGCTGCGGCGGCACCCGAGGCGCCCCCCGCGGGGCAAGCCTGGGTAGTGCAACTGGGGGCGCTGAAAAATGCGGCCAAAGTGACGGAAATCGTCGGCAAGCTGCGCCTGTCGGGCTATCGGGTCTATACCCTGCCCGCCGAACCGGTGGCGGGGCAAATTACCCGCATTTTCGTCGGTCCGGATGCCTCCCGGCAAAAATTGGAAAGCGCGCTGCCGGAAATGAATCAGCTCAGCGGCTTGAGCGGCCAGTTGCGGTCCTATAAGGCGCGTTGATGGGGGATGCGGCGGCGGTAAAACGGCGGCCAGCAGGCCGCCGCGCGCTATCTTCTTGCGGCGATTGGCTTTTTTTAATCGCCGTTATTTATTTATCTTTGGGCTGGAATTCCGGTGCGCAAACGTTTTCGTTTTCTGTTAGAATTCGCCGCGAACAAGCTGACGGGGCGGATTACCAAGGGATGCATGTATGATCTGGGTTGATTACGTCATTATTGGCATCATTGTATTTTCTGCTCTGATAAGTCTGATTCGTGGGTTTATCCGTGAGGCGTTATCATTAATAACCTGGGGATGTGCGTTTTTCGTCGCCAGCCACTATTATATCTATCTCGCGGTTTATTTTACCCGCTTTGATGACCAGCTGGTTCGTAACGGTATCGCGATTGCCCTGCTGTTCGTGGCGACCCTGATAGTCGGGGCGATCGTCAATTACGTGATTGGCTCTCTGGTGGAGCGGACCGGTTTATCCGGCACGGATCGGGTGTTAGGCGTTTGCTTCGGCGCGCTCAGGGGCATACTGGTCGTTTCGGCCATGCTATTCTTCCTGGATACTTTCACCGGATTCTCCCAGAGTGCGGACTGGCAACAGTCCCAGCTAATACCGCAGTTCAGCGGTATTATCAGATGGTTTTTTGACTATCTGCAAAGCACGTCGAGTTTCTTACCGAGGCATTAATCGCCGCGGTAACGCTGATGAGGAAATGACACATGTGCGGTATTGTCGGTATCGCCGGTTTTATGCCGGTCAACCAGTCGATTTATGACGCGTTAACGGTGTTACAGCACCGTGGGCAGGATGCCGCAGGCATCGTCACCATTGACGCATTGGATTGCTTTCGTTTACGCAAAGCCAATGGTTTGGTGAAGGATGTATTTGAAGCCAGGCATATGCAGCGCTTGCAGGGCAATATGGGCATCGGCCATGTTCGCTACCCCACTGCCGGCAGTTCCAGTGCTTCCGAAGCTCAACCCTTTTATGTCAATTCCCCGTTCGGCATCACCCTGGCGCACAACGGCAATCTGACCAATGCCCACGAGCTGCGCAAGAAATTATTTGAAAAAGGGCGTCGCCATATCAATACCACGTCCGATTCGGAAATCCTGCTCAATATTCTCGCCAGCGAGCTGGATCGTTTTCCGGATTATCCGCTGGAAGCCGACGATATCTTCGCGGCGGTGGCGGCTACCCATCAGCAAATTCGCGGCGCCTACGCCGTGGTCGGCATGATTATCGGCCATGGGCTGATTGCCTTTCGCGATGCCAACGGCATCCGTCCGCTGGTGATTGGCAAACGCACTCTGGCCGACGGGCGCAATGAGTACATGGTTGCGTCCGAAAGCGTGGCTCTCGATACCCTCGGTTTTGAATTCCTGCGCGACGTCGCGCCGGGCGAAGCGGTGTATATCACCGAAAAAGGGCAATTGTTCACGCGCCAATGCGCTGAAAACCCGCAAAGCCATCCGTGCCTGTTCGAATATGTCTATTTTGCGCGCCCCGACTCGTTTATCGATAAGATTTCCGTTTATAGCGCCCGGGTGCGCATGGGGCAAAAGCTGGGCGAGAAAATCGCCCGCGAATGGGAAGATCTGGATATCGACGTGGTCATTCCGATTCCGGAAACGTCCTGCGATATCGCTTTGGAAATCGCCCGGATTCTGAACTTGCCGTATCGCCAGGGTTTTGTTAAAAACCGCTACGTGGGCCGTACCTTTATCATGCCGGGGCAGCAGGTCCGCCGCCAGTCGGTGCGTCGTAAACTCAATGCCAACCGCGCCGAGTTCCGTGACAAAAACGTATTGCTGGTGGACGATTCCATCGTGCGCGGCACCACGTCCGAGCAAATTGTCGAAATGGCCCGCGAAGCCGGCGCGCGCAACGTTTACCTGGCGTCCGCCGCGCCGGAAATCCGCTTTCCCAACGTCTACGGCATCGATATGCCGAGCGCGACCGAGCTGATTGCCCACGGCCGCGAAGTGGACGAAATCCGCAAGCTGATTGGCGCCGATGCGTTGATTTTCCAGGACTTGAGCGATCTGGAAGACGCGGTGCGCGAAGACAATCCGGACGTGGCGCAGTTCGAGTCCTCGGTGTTTAACGGGATTTATGTCACCAAGGATGTGGATCAGCGTTACCTGGATTACCTCGAATCGCTGCGCAATGACGATGTTAAAGCGGTGCGCATGCAAACCGAGGTGGAAAACCTGGAAATGTATAACGAAGGGTAATGGTTTGGTACCCGGTATTGGCACTATTGTGGTTGCCATAACGGTATTATCGTCGTTCCGCATCTATACTACCTGGCTGCCGCTGCGGTAAACCGGTAGTCGAAGCCATCACCCGGGCGGTCATTCGCGCCGGGTGTTTTTATTATATGCGCTACCACAACGCGTTTTGTCCGGCACAGGGAGACACACATGAAACGACTGATAGTGGGCATTACCGGTGCCAGCGGGGCTATCTACGGCGTCAGGTTATTGCAGGTGCTCCAGGGAGTGGAAGGCATTGAAACCCATCTGGTGCTGAGCAACGCCGCGCGCCAGACGCTGGCGCTGGAAACCGATTACAGCATCCGCGATCTCCAGTCGTTGGCGGATCGGGTGCATGACAGCCGGGATATTGCCGCCAGCATCAGCTCCGGTTCCTTTAAAACCGCCGGCATGGTTATCCTACCCTGTTCCATGAAAACCCTGTCCGCCATCGTGAATAGCTATAGCGACGGCCTGCTGGCGCGCGCGGCGGACGTGGTGTTAAAAGAGCGGCGCACCCTGGTGCTATGCGTGCGGGAAACGCCGCTTCATCTCGGCCATCTGCGGCTGATGACCGCCGCCGCGGAAATGGGGGCGGTCATCATGCCGCCGGTACCCGCCCTGTACCATCGTCCGACCAGTCTGCAGGAGATTATCGACCAGACGGTCAACCGCGTATTGGACCAGTTCGATATCGAATTGCCGCAAGACCTGTTCGAGCGTTGGCAGGGCCAGTAGGCGCCGGCGCTGCCTGATGGTGCCGGGAAATAACAATGCACCAATAGTGATCATGCTATGTTTTCTAATGGTGCAGAGGGCCGGCCGCCGATGGTGGCGCCGGTCAGTAAAGGAGCGGTTTGGATTCTGCGTCATGTCATAAGAGTGCAGCGAGGGGTTTATTGGGGCATCGGGGTTATACACCGGGCGCCACCCGCTAAAATGGCATGAAAAGTGCAACTGATACCGCTGAAAACATCACTTTGTGTGCCTAACTAAAAATTATTCCGAGGGTAATGTATGAAAAAGCTGGTTAAAGTTCTTCCTCTGGTATTTGCACTGGCCGCTGCCGGCAGCGCGTTCGCCGCGGTACCCAAAAATATTAAAATCGGCACCGATCCCACTTATGCTCCTTTTGAGTCCAAAAATGCCAGCGGCCAATTGGTCGGCTTTGATATTGACCTGGCCAAAGAACTTTGCAAACGCATTGAAGCCAAATGTACGTTTGTTGAAAGCGATTTCGATGCCCTGATCCCCTCGCTGAAAGCCAAGAAAATCGACGCCATCATCTCTTCGTTATCCATCACCGAGAAACGCGAGCAGGAAATCGCCTTCACCGACAAGCTCTATGCCGCCAACGCGCGCCTGATCGCCAAAGCCGGCACCGACATCACCCCGACCCTGGAATCGCTGAAAGGCAAACGCGTCGGCGTGCTGCAGGGCTCAACCCAGGAAGCTTATGCCAATGCCATGTGGCAGCCGAAGGGTATCGACGTGGTGGCTTATGCCAACCAGGACCTGATCTATGCGGATCTGGGCGCCGGTCGTGTCGATGCCGCGTTCCAGGATGAAGTGGCCGCCAGCGAAGGCTTCCTGAAACAGCCCGCGGGCAAGGGTTATGTCTTTGCCGGCCCGGCGGTGAAAGACGATAAATTCTTTGGCGTCGGCACCGGCATGGGCCTGCGTAAAGATGAAACCGATCTGAAGGCCGCCCTGGATAAAGCCTTCGCCGAAATGCGCAAAGACGGCACCTACGATAAATTTGCCAAGCAATATTTTGATTTCGATGTGTACGGCGGTTAATCCTGTCATGTGGTGTATGCCCGCGCGCCGCGCGGGCATATCTACGCTGTTTATCCTCCGCCAGGACAGGATATGATCGATGCTTCATGGTTACTCGCAACTCATTATTAGCGGTGCCCTGGTTACCCTTGAGCTGGCGCTGACCTCCGTCGTGCTCTCGGTGATAATCGGCTTGATTGGCGCCGGCGCTAAACTTTCCCGCAGCCGTACCTTGGCGGGTATTTTTGAAGGCTATACCACCCTGATCCGCGGCGTACCCGATCTGGTGCTGATGCTGCTGATCTTCTACGGATTGCAAATCGCGCTCAACGGCCTGACCGAATCCATCGGCATGGACCAGATAGATATCGATCCCATGTCGGCCGGTATTATCACGCTGGGCTTTATTTACGGCGCCTATTTCACCGAGACGTTTCGCGGTGCGTTCATGGCGGTGCCGCGCGGCCAGATCGAAGCGGCTACGGCGTTCGGCTTTTCCAGCGCGCAAATCTTCCGGCGAATTATGTTTCCGGCCATGATGCGCTTTGCGCTGCCCGGTATCGGCAACAACTGGCAGGTGATCCTCAAAGCCACCGCCCTGGTATCGCTGCTGGGTCTCAATGACGTGGTTAAAGCCACGCAGCTGGCAGGCAAGGGGACGTACCAACCGTTTTATTTCGCCATCGTGGCGGGCGTGGTGTACCTGATTTTCACCACCCTCTCCAACGGGGTGCTGTTATGGCTGACCCGCCGTTATTCCATGGGTGTTAAGAAGGCCGAGTTATGATTGAGATCCTGCAACAATATGGACAGGCCTTGTTGTGGAGCGATGGTTACCGGTTTACCGGACTGGCGATCACCTTGTGGCTATTGATTTCGTCGGTGGCGATCGGCGGGGTCATGGCGATATTTATGGCGGTTGCCCGGGTATCCCCGCGGCCTTGGGTGCGCTTTCCGGTCTGGCTGTTTACCTATATTTTCCGCGGTACGCCGCTTTATGTGCAACTGCTGGTGTTCTACTCGGGCATGTACAGCCTGGAAATCGTGCGCGGCACCGATATGCTGAACGCATTTTTTCGCAGCGGCCTCAATTGCACCATTTTGGCGCTGACCCTCAACACCTGCGCCTATACCACCGAAATTTTCGCCGGCGCCATCCGCGCGGTGCCCCACGGCGAAATCGAGGCGGCCCGGGCCTATGGCTTCACCTGGTTTAAGCTTTATCGTTCCATCATCCTTCCCTCCGCGCTGCGTACCGCCATTCCGGCCTACAGCAACGAGGTGATTTTAATGCTGCACTCCACCGCCCTGGCGTTTACCGCCACGGTGCCCGATGTGCTGAAGATTGCCCGCGATATTAACGCGGCCACCTACCAGCCGTTTTACGCCTTCGGGATCGCGGCGGTGATTTATCTGTCGATCTCGTTTGTGCTGATCGGATTGTTCAGGCAGGCGGAAAAACGCTGGCTGCGCCATGTTAAACCGCAATAAACCCAATACGTGCAGGATATGACTATGCAAGAAACCAAACTGATGATTAAGGAACTGCACAAGCGCTATGGGGATCAGGAGGTGCTAAAAGGCGTCTCCCTGGAGGCGCGCGCGGGGGATGTTATCAGCATTATCGGCTCCTCCGGGTCGGGTAAAAGCACGTTTTTGCGCTGCATAAACTTTCTGGAAAAGCCCAGCGAAGGGTCAATCAGCGTCAATAATATCGATATCCATATGGTGCGCGACCGTGACGGTCAGCTGAAGGTGTTTGACAAAAAACAGCTACAACTGCTGCGTACCCGGCTGACCATGGTGTTTCAGCACTTCAATCTGTGGAGCCATATGACGGTGCTGGAAAATGTCATGGAAGCGCCGGTGCAGGTCTTGGGCCTGAGCAAGCAGGAAGCCCACGCCCGGGCCATTGTGTATCTGGATAAGGTCGGCATCGACGAGCGCGCCCGGGCCAAATATCCCATCAACCTGTCCGGCGGGCAGCAGCAGCGCGTTTCCATCGCCCGCGCGCTGGCCATGGAACCGGATGTCTTGCTATTTGACGAACCGACTTCGGCCCTGGACCCTGAGCTGGTGGGCGAAGTGCTGCGCATCATGCAAAAATTGGCCGAAGAGGGCAAGACCATGGTGGTGGTGACCCATGAAATGGAATTCGCCCGCCATGTGTCCAATCACGTGATTTTTTTGCATCAGGGCGTGATTGAAGAAGAGGGGACCCCCGCGGATGTGTTCGGCAGCCCGAAAAGCCCCAGGCTGCAACAATTCCTCTCCGGCGCGCTGAAATAGGGTGAAGGCGAAATAGCGCGGGGCGCGTTATGCATCTTTGACGATATCCGCCAGGGCCTCTTTCAGCTCCATATAGCGGAACGTGAATCCCGCCTCTTCCAGGCGTTTTGGCACCGCGCGCTGGCCGCCCAGCACCAGGGTGGCCCCTTCTCCCATCATCAGCTTCACCGCCGCGGCCGGCGCGCGCATTAATGCGGGCCGGTGCAGGGCTTCGCCCAGGGTGGCGGCAAACTGCTCGTTATGCACCGGGTAGGGGGCGACGACGTTAAACGGCCCCTGCAATCCGTCGGTGACCAGCAGGAAGATTAACGCATCCACCATATCGTCGATATGTATCCAGGGCAGGAATTGCCGCCCGTGGCTCACCGGCCCGCCCAATCCCAATTTAAACAGCGGCAGCAGCTTGGCCAACATGCCGCCGTCCGTCGCCAGCACCACGCCGGTACGCGACAAACAGACCCGGGTCCGGGCGCTTTGCGCGCTTAACGCCAGCGCTTCCCAGCGCTGGCACAGGGTATGGGTAAACTCCTCCACCGGCGGTTCGTCCTCGCTCACCAGCGTCTGATCCTGATTGCCGTAATACCCGGTCGCCGAACCCGAAATAAATACCGACGGCGGGGTTTCACTGGCGCGTATCAACGCGCTTAGGCGCTCGGTGATCTTCCAGCGGCTCTGGCATAGCTGCTCTTTTTGCTCCTCGGTCCAGCGCTTATCGGCAATAGGCTCGCCGGCCAGGTTGATGACCGCGTCAAAGGCGTCGAGGGTGTCGCAGGCGGCCAGCGTCGTGAGGGTGGTGACGTGGGCGCCCAGGGTGCGCTGCGCATGCGGGGCGTCGCGCGTCAATACGGTAATTTGGTGTGACAAGGTCAGCAACCTGGCAATCAGATGCCGTCCGATAAGCCCGGTTCCGCCGGTAATCAAAATTTTCATAATTGCCCTCGCTTCCCGCAATGCGCACGGTTTAAAAGCCGCTTAAGTCTCAAGCATAGGCTATTTTGCCGGGTAAATGGGTGAGCGGTGCCGGTGAATTGACAATTAATTTACAAAAAAAACGGGGAAAAACCCACGCCAATCAGCGGCATGGGCGCACCGCGCCGCGGGATTGAGGCGCGGTGAAAGTGATATTATTTTTTATTGGGTATTTGGTAGGCGCGTTCCACCGCCGGACGGGATTTGATCTGGTTAAACCAGCGTTGCACTGCCGGATAATCCGCCAAATCAATATGTTGGCGCTCATGGGATACGGCCCAGGGATAGGTGGCGATATCAGCGATGCTAATGTTATTACCGGCCATATACTCATGCTGCGCCAGCAGCTTATCGAGCACGCCGTACAGCCGCACGGTTTCCACCTGGTAGCGCTCGATGGCATAGGGCACCGGTTTAGGCGCGTAATGGTTGAAATGATGGTTCTGGCCCAGCATGGGGCCGAAGCCCGCCATCTGCCAGAACAGCCATTGCAGGGTGGTCTGGCGCTCGCGCAGGTCGTGGCTGAGCAACTCGCCGGTTTTTTCCGCCAGGTACAGCAAAATGGCTCCCGACTCAAACAGGCTCAGCGGCGCGCCGCCGTCGGCCGGCTGGCGATCGATAATCGCGGGCATCTTATTGTTGGGGGAAATAGCCAAAAAATCGGGGTTGAACTGCTCGTTCGCGGCGATATTAATGGGATGGATGGTGTAGGGCAGGCCGGTTTCTTCTAAAAAAATCGTGATTTTATGGCCGTTAGGGGTAGGCGCGTAATAAAGATCAATCATAAACCCTCCTTGTGGATGTCATTCTTGATGCCAACACTCTAGAACAATTACACCGGTAAATCACCTGCCGGCTTCATGGTGCGCCACCCTGCGCCGCACCGCGCTATTTTGCCGGCTACGCCCCTTAGCGCATCTTCATCCCCTTACGCCGGCCAGGAAGTTTGTTAAGCTTAGCGTATCCCAAGGACAACGAGGATGTGCCATGAAACTCATGATTGCCGCTGATATCCACGGTTCATTAGCCGCGACCAAACGGCTGCTGGCGGCATTTGACGCCAGCGGCGCTACCTGGCTGGTGCTGCTGGGCGATCTGCTTTACCACGGCCCGCGCAACGCGTTGCCGGAGCAATATCAGCCGGCGGAAGTCGCCGCCTTGCTTAACGGCTATGCCGATCGCATCATCGCGGTGCGCGGCAACTGCGACAGCGAGGTGGACCAGATGTTGCTGACCTTTCCCATCACCGCGCCATGGCAGCAGATTTTGCTGGCTGAAACCCGCCTGTTCGTCACCCACGGACACCTGTACAACCCCGACGCGCGCCCCCCGCTGCACACCGGCGATGTGCTGGTCTACGGCCATACCCACATACCCCAGGCGGAGCGGGTGGATGGCTTCGTCTGTTTCAATCCCGGCTCGGTAAGCATCCCCAAAGGCGGCTTTCCCGCCAGTTACGGTCTGCTGGAACAAGAAATATTACGGGTTGTTTCATTGGAAACGAGCGAGACTATTGCGCAAGTCGCGATTACCCACTAACTTATGACGGATCGGCTCGTGCGGGTTACGTATTTTATTACAATTTCCAATTTAAGGTGCGCGGCTATCCCGCGTCTCATAACAAGGGATTCGAAAGATGGTGGAACAGAGTCAGGCTGCGGGCATGGAATGGGTTGACATCGTCAACGAAGAAAATGAAGTTATTGCCCAGGCCAGCCGCCAGCAAATGCGCGCCGAACGCCTCAGGCATCGTGCCAGTTACATCGTGGTTCATGACGGAATGGGTAAAATCCTGGTGCAACGCCGCACCGCCACCAAGGATTTTTATCCGGGCTATCTGGACGCCACCGCGGGCGGCGTAGTGCAAAGCGGTGAAAACATGCTTGATTCCGCCCGCCGGGAGGCGGAAGAAGAACTGGGCATTGCCGGCGTTCCTTTCGCCGAACACGGCTTATTCTACTTTGAAAACGAACACTGCCGCGTCTGGGGCGCGCTGTTTAGCTGCGTCACCCACGGCCCGTTCGCCCTGCAAGAGGAAGAAGTTGAAGCGGTCAAATGGCTGCGCCCGGAAGAAATCACCGCCCGCTGCGATGAATACACCCCCGATTCGCTCAAGGCGCTATCGCTGTGGATGAGCCGCAACAACCAGCAGAGCTACGGCAAACCCCTGCCGCCCTCCACCCCGGACCTCGCGCCCGAGGCTGAATAGCCCCCCGCCGACCTCGCACCGCGGTAGGCCCGCGATCGCCATACTCGCAGCGAGCCCTGTAAAAGGGAGACCGCCGTAGGGGTTGAGGCGGCCATTTTCCTGGCCGTCCGAATACCCCTTGGTGCGGTAGGCCCGCGATCGCCACACTCGCAGCGAGCCCTGTAAAAGGGAGACCGCGCCGTAGGGGTTGAGGCGGCCATTTCCTGGCCGTCCGAATACCCCCTGGCGCGGTAGGCCCGCGATCGCCATATTCGTAGCGAGCCCTGTAAAAGGGAGACCGCGCCGTAGGGGTTGAGGCGGCCATTTCCTGGCCGTCCGAATACCCCTTGGCGCGGTAGGCCCGCAATCACGATACTTGGCGGCGAGCCCTGTTAAAGGGAGACCACGCCGTAGGGGTTGAGGCGGCCATTTCCTGGCCGTCCGAATACCCCCTGGCGCGGTAGGCCCGCGATCGCCATACTCGCAGCGAGCCCTGTAAAAGGGAGACCGCGCCGTAGGGGTTGAGGCGGCCATTTTCCTGGCCGTCCGAATACCCCTTGGCGCGGTAGGCCCGCGATCACGATACTTGGCGGCGAGCCCTGTTAAAGGGAGACCGTGCCGTAGGGGTTGAGGCGGCCATTTTCCTGGCCGTCCGAATACCCCTTGGCGCGGTAGGCCCGCGATCACGATACTTGGCAGCGAGCCCTGTAAAAGGGAGACCGCGCCGTAGGGGTTGAGGCGGCCATTTCCTGGCCGTCCGAATACCCCTTGGCGCGGTAGGCCCGCAATCACGATACTTGGCGGCGAGCCCTGTAAAAGGGAGACCGCGCCGTAGGGGTTGAGGCGGCCATTTCCTGGCCGTCCGAATGCCCCTGGCGCGGTAGGCCCGCAATCATGATACTCGGCGGCGAGCCAAAAAAACGCCGGCTTGCGCCGGCGCTGATTCGATCCGCTACTTTTAGCGCCTTGTCGCGCTACTCCACTCTTACTTCGCCGTTTCAGCCTGCTTAGACTGAATCGCCGTCAGGGCGATGGTATAGACAATATCGTCAACCAGCGCGCCGCGGGACAAATCGTTGACCGGCTTACGCATACCCTGCAACATCGGCCCGATGGAAATCAAATCGGCGGAACGCTGCACCGCTTTATACGTCGTATTCCCGGTATTCAGGTCAGGGAAGATAAACACAGTCGCCTTACCGGCCACTGGCGAATTCGGCGCCTTGGACAGCGCGACATCGGCCATAATCGCCGCATCGTACTGCAACGGTCCGTCAATCACCAAATCAGGACGTTTTTCCTGAGCCAAACGGGTGGCTTCACGCACTTTTTCCACATCGCTGCCCGCACCTGACGTGCCGGTGGAATAGGAAATCATCGCCACCCGCGGGTCGATGCCAAACGCCGCGGCGGAATCGGCGGACTGAATGGCGATTTCGGCCAGCTGCTCGGCGGTCGGGTCCGGATTGATGGCGCAGTCGCCATACACCAGCACCTGTTCCGGCAATAGCATAAAGAACACCGACGACACCAGCGAACTGCCCGGGGCGGTCTTGATCAATTGCAGCGGCGGACGGATAGTATTGGCCGTAGTATGCACCGCGCCGGAAACCAGGCCGTCGACTTCGCCCTGCTCCAACATCAACGTACCCAGCACCACATTATCTTCCAACTGCTCGCGGGCGACCACTTCGGTCATGCCTTTGCTCTTGCGCAGCTCGACCAGGCGCGCCACATAACGTTCGCGGGCCACTTCCGGATCGATAATCTCGATGCCTTTACCCAGCTCCACGCCCTGAACGGCCGCGACACGCTGAATCTCTTCCGGATTACCCAACAGCACGCAATGCGCGATCCCGCGTTCGGCGCAAATGGCCGCCGCTTTTACCGTACGGGGTTCATCGCCTTCCGGCATCACGATTCGTTTACCGGCCTGGCGCGCCAGTTCGGTCAGTTGATAACGGAACGCAGGCGGCGACAGGCGGCGTGAACGCTCGGAACTGGCGGTGAGAGACTCAATCCAGTTATTGTCGATATGGCCGGCGACATAGTTTTGCAATTTTTCCACCCGGCTATGGTCATCCGGCGGCACTTCGAGACTGAAGCTTTGCAGGCTGAGCGAGGTTTGCCAGGTATTGGTGTGCACGGTAAACATCGGCAGGCCGGTTTGGAACGCGCGTTCGCACAGGCTCTGGATCCGCGGGTCAACCTGATAACCACCGGTCAGCAGAATGGCGCCGATTTCCACGCCGTTCATCGCCGCCAGGCAGGCGGCAACCAGCACGTCGGGCCGATCGGCCGACGTCACCAGCAGCGAACCGGGACGAAAATGCTCCAGCATATTCGGCAGGCTGCGGGCGCAGAACGTCACCGACCTGACGCGGCGCGTGCGGATATCGCCTTCATTGATAATGGTGGCGCCTAAATGATGCACCATATCGATGGCGCGAACGGCAATCAGATCAAAGCTCCACGGCACGCAGCCAAGGACCGGCAGCGGGCTGTTTTCAAACAACTGTTTCGGATCGATATTGGCCACGCTGGCCTTGGTGGAATCGTCAAAAATTTCCGACAAATCGGGACGGGTGCGGCCCTGTTCGTCCACCGGCGCGTTCAGTTTATTAACGATAACGCCGATGATGCTCTTATTCTTGCTGCCGCCAAAACTTGAACGGGCCAGTTCAATACGCTCTTTTAATTGATCCGGCGAATCGCTGCCCAAGGAAAGCACAAACACGATTTCCGCGTTCAGGGTTTTGGCGATTTCGTAGTTCAGCGCATTGGCGAACTGATGCTTGCGCGTAGGAACCAAACCTTCAACCAGCACCACTTCGGCGTCTTTGGTATTGTCGTGATAACGGGCGATGATCTCTTCCATCAACACATCTTGCTGGTTGGAACCCAGCAGCGACTCCACATGGCTCATCCGCAGCGGTTCGGCGGAAGGAATGGTGGAGTTGGCGCGGATAATATTCGTGGTGGCATCAAGACCGTCATCGCCGGCGCGGGGCTGCGAGATCGGTTTGAACACACTCAGGCGCACGCCTTTTTGCTCCATGGCGCGAATGACACCCAAGCTGATGCTTGTCAGGCCGACGCTGGTGCCAGTGGGGATCAACATGATTGTACGGGACACGGCTAAACCTCTTTAAACGGTTGCTCGTTAGTCAAACAAGTGTCCCGCCGGCACAACCGGCGGAACGGGGAGATAGCGTTACGCCGTCAGACGGGCTGCGTCTTGGGCGATGACCAGTTCTTCATTGGTGGTGATAACGATGGCCGGGCGGCTGGCGTCGGTGGTGATGACGCCGCTGTTGCCGAAACGGGCGGCTTCGTTGCGCTTCGCATCGATTTCAAAGCCCAGCAGCGCGAGTTTGCCCAGGGTCAGTTCACGTACCTTGGCGGCATTTTCGCCGATGCCGCCGGTAAAGATCACCGCATCCAGGCGTCCGTCCATCAGGGCGGTATAAGAGCCGATGTATTTGGCCAGACGGTGGCAGAATACGTCCATGGCGCGCTTGGCTTCCGGTTTGGCGTCGTAATTATCGATTACCCAGCGCATATCGCTGGTGACGCCGGTCAGGCCCAGTAAACCGGATTCCTTGGTCAGCAGCTTATCGATTTGTTCAACCGACATTCCCATGGCATTATGGAGATAAAATACGATGGCGGGATCGATATCGCCGCTACGGGTGCCCATCACCAGGCCTTCCAGCGGGGTCAGGCCCATTGATGTATCGACGCTCTGGCCGTTGCGCACCGCGGTAACCGAACCGCCGTTGCCGAGATGGCAGGTGATCAGGTTGACTTCCGCCATGGGTTTGTTCAGGAATGCAGCCGCTTCGCGGGTCACATAGAAATGGCTGGTGCCGTGGGCGCCATAACGGCGGATGCGGTGTTCTTCATATAAAGAATACGGCAGGGCATACAGGAACGACTCTTCCGGCATGGTCTGGTGGAAAGCGGTATCAAACACGGCGACGTTTTTATCGGCCAGTTTGGGAAAGGCTTTCAGCGCTTCATTGATGCCGATGATATGCGCGGGATTATGCAGCGGCGCAAACGGGATGGAATCTTTGATCGCCTGCAGCACGTCATCGGAAAGCAGGGCCGAACTGGTGTATTTTTCGCCGACATTAACGATACGGTGCCCGATAGCGGTGAGCTGTGCTGATAATTCTGGTTTTTGAGCAAGAATTGTATTAACAATAAAGCTCAACGCTTCGCTGTGCGCGGCGCCGTTGCCTAAATCCGCTTCGTGTTTGCCGCCGTCGATTTTCCATTTGATGCGCGCTTCCGGCAGGTTAAAGCATTCGGCGAGGCCGGAAAGGTGTTCTTCGCCGTTGGTAGCATCTATAATGGCAAATTTAAGGGAAGAACTGCCACAGTTAAGAACCAGTACAAGCTTACTCGACATGAAAGTACCTATCTGTTATGCATGATGGTCATGCATGGTTAATAAATCATCAATCAGTCTTAAAGCGTAGCGCATTATGCCGTTGAGATTTATGATTAACATCATGTCAACGTGGGTTTATTTGACATGAAATCGAAAACAGTTGAAGTTAAACATTATTTTTGAAACACCGTTTGCTTCTCGCCTGCCGCCGCCGGCGCTGACAAACGAAATCCTGCTGCCCGGGCCGGGAGCTATCCTGCCAGAGGCGGCAATAAGGATAACGATTGCCGGCTTTAAAGACAAAATATATTTAAAAGTTCTCCATTTAGATTGTGAATTTGCACAAAAATTTTATTTTTTATTCGTAAAGTTGAGGCCCGCTATGGCGACTATTCCTTCCGGTTCGGTCAGTTGGTACAAAATTTTCCAGCGCGGACAAGACTATATGAAAACCTGGCCGACCGAAAAACGCCTGGCGACGCTATTCCCTGAAAATCGCATGATTGCCGCGACCCGCTTTGCCGTGCGTTATATGCCGGCGGTGGCGGTGTTCACCCTCACCTGGCAAATCGCCATGGGCGGCCAGCTCGGTCCCGCGGTGGCGACGGCTATCTTTGCCTGTAGCCTGCCGATGCAAGGACTGTGGTGGCTGGGCAAACGCGCCATCACGCCGTTGCCGCCTACGCTATTGCACTGGTTCCACGAAGTGCGCCATCAGCTGAGCGAAGCCGGCCAGGCCCAGGCGCCGGTGGAAGGCATCCCGACCTATCAAATGCTGGCCGACGTGCTCAAACGCGCGTTCAAGCTGCTGGATAAAGCTTTTTTGGACGACTTGTAATCATCGGCTTAGCCGTATCGATCGGTCAGCGTTCGTCGATCGTCGTCTCTATCAGGCCGGATCGCCGCAGGCGTCGTGGCGCGCCGGGCGATATTTCGCCACCTGCTGTTTTAAATCAAAGAAGCGCCGGCTTGCGGTTCCGCAGGCCGGGGCATTATGCGATGCTGTCACCAGAGATTATTTTCGGCGCAAACAGGCATAACACCAGGAGTGGATGATGGAGATGACAAACGCCCAACGATTAATTCTGTCGAACCAGTATAAAATGATGTCCTTGCTGGACCCGGACAACGGCGAGCGCTATCGCCGCCAGCAAACCATCGTGGAGCGCGGTTATGGTTTGCAGATGCGTGAATTGGATCGGGATTTCGGCCAGCTAAGCGAAGATGTCTGCCGCACGATTATCGATATCATGGAATTGCATCATGCGCTGCAGGTCTCCTGGTCGAATCTGAAAGATCGCCAGGATATCGACGAGCGGCGCCTGGCGTTTCTCGGCTTCGATGCCGCCACCGAAGCCCGTTATCTTGGGTATGTCCGTTTCATGGTGTTTACCGAAGGGCGCTACACTCACTTTGATTCCGGCAGCCACGGTTTTAATGCTCAAACCAAAATGTGGGATAAATATTTGCGGATGTTGGCCGTCTGGCAATCCTGTCCGCGCCAGTATCATCTTAGCGCGGTCGAAATTACCCAAATTATCAATGCCTGATGGCTTAATCCGGAGATATGCCTGTGCTGTGTAAAGGTTTTTTGTTTGACCTTGATGGAACGTTGATTGATTCATTGCCGGTAGTGGAATTGGCCTGGGGAAATTGGGCCAAACGCCATAGCGTTCCGGTCCAGGACGTTTTTAATTTTATCCACGGCAAACAGGCTATTACTTCCCTGCGCCATTTCATGCCCGGCGCAAGCGAAGAGGCCATTCAAACGGAGTTTGCCGCGCTTGAAAAATTCGAAGCCGAGTGCATCGAAGGAGTGACGGCGCTGCCGGGCGCGGTAGAGTTGCTGTCGCGGTTAAACGCGCTGGATATACCTTGGGCCATCGTAACCTCCGGGTCCACCCCGGTCGCTTCCGCGCGCATTCTGGCCGGCCATTTACCCGCGCCGGCGGTGCTGATTACCGCCGAGCAGGTGGCCCGCGGCAAGCCGCAGCCGGATGCCTATTTGCTGGGAGCGCAAAAGCTGGGGCTGCCGCCAGGCGACTGTATCGTCGTGGAAGACGCCATCGCCGGTATTCAGGCCGGCCTGGCGGCGGGTTGCCCGGTGATAGCGGTGAATCCTCCCGCACAAACGCCGCAAAAAGAGGCCATCGGCCTGCTGCTGACCTCTCTGGAACAATTGTCTATCGAGAAAGACTTGCACGGTGTGCGCGTCAGCCTGCGCCAGAACTGAAACCGACGCATGCAATTGTTTGTGCAATTAAAATGATCGGCGCCAATGGCGAAAAAAATGATTCAGCCCCGTATGGCCGGGGCTTTTTTATGGCATGATTCCTCTCAAACGCCGAATGGCTTATCCGGGATACCGTTTTGAATAACGAACTCATCTGGGTCCTTGCCCTGCTGCTGGTCGCTATGTTCTTGTTTACCACCAATAAAGTGCGCATGGACGTCGTGGCATTGTTGGTGATCATCGCTTTTGTACTCAGCGGCACCCTGACCCTGCCGGAGGCCCTCGCCGGTTTCAGCGATCCCAATGTGATCTTGATCGCCGCGCTATTTGTGGTAGGCGAAGGACTGGTGCGCACCGGCATTGCCTATCAGGTGGGCGAGTGGCTGATGCGGGTGGCGGGAAAAAGCGAAACCCGCATGCTGATTTTACTGATGATTACCGTCGCCGCCCTGGGCGCGTTTATGAGCTCCACCGGCGTGGTGGCCATCTTTATTCCGGTAGTGCTAAGCGTCTCCCTGCGCATGAAAACCTCCCCCAGCCGCATGATGATGCCGCTAAGCTTCGCCGCGCTGATCAGCGGCATGATGACGCTGGTGGCCACCCCGCCAAATATGGTGGTTAATAGCGAACTGGTGCGCGACGGCGAGCAGGGCTTTGGCTTTTTCGCCGTGACGCCGGTGGGTCTGGTGGTATTGCTGATGGGCATTGGTTATATGCTGGTGGCGCGCTACTGGCTGGGGGGCGGCGACGGGGATCAGGCGCGCGAACAGTGGCGACGCCGGACATTTCGCGACCTGATCCGCGATTACAGGCTGACGGGCCGGGCCAGGCGTCTGGCGCTGCGGCCCGGTTCGCCGCTGATTGGCCATCGGCTGGATGATTTGCGCCTGCGCGACCGCTATGGCGCCAACGTGGTGGGTATTGAGCGCTGGCGCAAATTCCGGCGGGTCATGATCAGCGCCAGCGGCAACACCGAGCTGCACCATCGCGACGTGCTGCTGATTGATATGTCGGCATCGGAAGTCGACCTGCGCCAGTTTTGCAGCGAACAGCAGCTGGAGCCGATGATCCTGCGCGGCGAGTATTTTTCCGAGCAGTCCCGGGACGTCGGCATGGCCGAAGTCAGCCTGATCCCGGATTCGGAATTAACCGGCAAAACGCTGCGTCAGGTGGGATTTCGCAGCCGTTACGGCGTAAACGTGGTGGGCATTCGCCGCAACGGCGAGGCGCTGGCGGGCAAACTGATTGATGAAGAGCTGTCGCTGGGCGACATTCTGCTGGTGATCGGCGACTGGAAACTGATCCGCCAGCTGCAGGTCCAGAAATATGATTTCATCGTGCTTAACCTGCCGGCCGAGGTGGACGATGTGGCGCCCGCAGTCAGCCAGGCGCCCCATGCGCTATTTTGCCTGGCGCTGATGGTGGCCATGATGCTGACCGAAGAGATCCCCAACCCCATTGCCGCCCTGGTTGCCTGCATGCTGATGGGTAAATTTCGCTGTATCGATATGGAGAGCGCCTATCGCGCCATCCACTGGCCCAGCCTGATTCTGATCGTCGGCATGATGCCCTTTGCCCTCGCGCTGCAAAAAACCGGCGGCATTGAAATCGTGGTGCGTTTGCTGATGGATATTTCGGGCGGGGCGGGGGCCCACGTCATGCTGGTGAGCTTGTTTATCCTATGCGCGGTGATAGGGCTGTTTATCTCCAATACCGCCACGGCGGTGCTGATGGCGCCCATTGCGGTGGCCGCCGCCCGCGAGATGTCGGTTTCGCCTTATCCATTCGCCATGATTATCGCCATTGCCGCCTCGTCGGCTTTCATGACGCCGGTCTCCTCGCCGGTCAATACCCTGGTCCTGGTGCCGGGCGGCTATAAGTTCGGCGATTTTATGCGTATCGGCGTGCCGTTTACCGTGCTGGTGATGGTGGTAAGCGTGGTGCTGGTGCCGATACTCTATCCATTTTGACCCGGCCATGGCCGGAATGGCGCATGGCGTTACAGCGGCGTGTCCTGGCTAATCTCGTCCAGGGACAGGCTGAAGCTGGGAACAAACACCGTCATGAAGTATTCCATTTCCGGGCTGTGCCGCTGCGCCAGGGTTTTTTCCAGCCGCGCCAGCGCCATGGTGAACTCGTTATTGCCGGCCGAGATCTCCTCCAGGCATTTCAGATAGGCGCACAGCGTATCCGCCTGCTTCACCACCGCTTTTTCCTCGGGGGAATAATGCTCTTCGTCAAGCAGCGACCGGTAGTCTTCCCGTAATTCTTCCGGCAGCATCGCGATCAATTTTTGCTGGGCGATCTTCTCGATATTTTTATATTCATGGGCCATTTGCGCATTGAAATATTTGATGGGCGTGGGCATATCGCCGGTCAGGACCTCGCTGGTGTCATGGTACATCGCCAACAGCGCGATACGCTCCGGATTAAGCCGTCCGTCGAATTTACGATTGCGGATCACCGCCAGCGCATGGGCGACAAACGCCACCTGCAGGCTGTGTTCGGATACGTTTTCGGTACGCACATTGCGCATCAGCGGCCAGCGATTAATCAGCTTTAAACGGGAGAGATGGGCAAAAAAGTGACTTTGAATCATGACGGACTCTTACGGCAGGTGAGTAAGGGATCTATTGTGCGCACTGGGGCGGGATTATGCAAATTCCGCCGGTGCGGGCCGGCAAGGCCCCGCACCCTGGGGGTTACTGATGGTAATTTTGCAGGAAACGGCCGAATTTGCCGATGGCGGTTTCCAATACATCCACGCTCGGCAGCGTTACGATGCGTAGATGATCGGGCCACGGCCAGTTGAAGGCGCTGCCCTGCACCAGCAGGACTTTTTCTTGCAGCAACAGATCCAGCACCAGCTTCTGATCGTCGAGCACGTTAAACCGCCGGGCATCGATGCGGGGGAACATATACAGCGCGCCGCTGGGTTTCACGCAGGATACCCCGGGAATATCATTGATCAGCTCCCAGGCGCGGTTGCGCTGCTCGTAGAGCCGCCCGCCGGGGTTGATAAATTCGCTTATGCTCTGATAGCCGCCCAGGGCGGTCTGAATGGCGTGTTGCATCGGCACGTTGGCGCACAAACGCATTGACGCCAGCATTTCCAGCCCCTCTATATATCCCTTGGCATGTTTTTTCGGGCCGTTAAGCACCATCCATCCCTGGCGGAAACCGGCAACGCGATATGTCTTGGACAAGCCGTTGAAGGTCACGGTCAATAAATCGGGGGCCAGCGCCGCGATGGAGTGATGCTGGGCGGCGTCGTAGAGGATCTTGTCGTAAATTTCGTCGGAAAAAATAATTAAATCGTGCTGGCGGGCGATTTCCACCAGTTCGAGCAACATCTCTTTACTGTACACCGCGCCGGTGGGATTATTCGGGTTGATAATCACCAGGCCGCGGGTGCGCGGGGTGATTTTACTGCGGATATCGTCCAGGTCCGGAAACCAGCCGGCTTCTTCATCACACAAATAATGTACCGCGTTACCGCCGGACAGCGACACCGAGGCCGTCCACAGGGGGTAATCCGGCGCCGGGATCAGCATTTCGTCGCCGGTATTCAACAGCGCCTGCATCGACTGTTGGATCAGCTCCGATACCCCATTGCCGATATAGACATCTTCAAGGGTGATATCATGCATATTGCGCGCCTGGTAATGCTGCATGATCGCCTTGCGCGCCGTATATAATCCTTTTGAATCGCAATACCCCTGCGAGGTCGGCAGATTGCGGATGACATCCACCAAAATTTCATCCGGCGCGTCAAAACCAAACGGCGCCGGATTACCGATATTCAATTTGAGGACTTTGTTACCCTCTTCTTCAAGGCGCTTTGCTTCTTTTAGCACCGGGCCACGGATGTCATAACAAACATTTTCCAATTTGCTGGATTTTTCAACGGGTGCGATCACGATATTACGCCTTATACCAGAAAAACGTATTCCGACCATGGAATCACGCATTACGCATAATGTACTCCTCTGCCGGGGGCTTTTGAAGGATAACGGCGGGCTTCGGGGGTAATGTTCAGGAGAACTAAGAGCAGTAGCGCAAAATAGATTTTTTCAACCATTTACCGGTGTAATTTGCTGCCATATATGCTAAAAACGAACGATTCAACTACCGATAACTATAGGATAACTCGTAAATAAAAATTTTATGGACATTTATTATACTACTGCGAGCCAATAAGGGTTACTCTCCCTACAGGACGTGATTATTCGGCACATGCACATGGCGGATGCAGGCCGCAACGCGCGACGCGATCGCCATAAACCCCGGGGAAGAAGGATATTGGCGGCAGAACGTGCAATACCGGCGGTTTAAGGGATAAGTCACACATTTGCCCACGCAAAGTATTGCCGGTTCATTGGCTTGTGTGCTTTTTTGCATAGGAAAATAAAGGTCACATTTTGAGGCTTACAAATTATTGTTGTTTCGTTTATGGTAGCTATTTATGGTATACATTTACTTGCCGGTAGATTTAGAAAGAAATTAATTTTGATTGTATAAACAATAGTTAAGAGAAATTTATGTTAATTATGGCGATTGAGAGATAAAAAAGCACTTAACCCTTAATATTCAACATTTATTTCAAATATGAAGAACGCTTTTAATTAATTACTTTTAAGTTTGCGCTCGCTGTTAAAACCTTTTTGATTTTCATACAGCATCATACCAATGATATCCTCATGAAATTTCGCGCTTTACCTACGGTAAAAAAAGCGATTCGGCAATAGCGGCAGAGGTTATCTTTTATATAAGCGAGGACATCGCCCGAAGATGGGGGGATGTCCCAAAAGATTAAAGCAAGTGCCCGTTAACCAAGCGGCGAATCATAGTGATTCGGACCCGGCAGGGAAGGGGCTTTGCTCATAAGAGTTATAGTTTGGAAATGTTTTTTTTGAAACACCAGGGTAGTAGTGTGTAATTAGAATACAAAAGTGAAGACAATATTATGACCAATGCAAATCGTCCAGTGCTCAATCTTGATCTTGATTTATTGAGAACGTTTGTTGCCGTCGCTGATCTCAACACCTTTGCGGCCGCAGCAGCATCAGTATGCCGAACCCAATCGGCCGTCAGCCAGCAAATGCAACGATTAGAACAGCTTGTCGGAAAAGAGTTATTTGCCCGTCATGGTCGTAACAAGCTTTTGACCGAACACGGGATACAATTGCTCGGATATGCCAGGAAAATTTTACTTTACAATGACGAGGCATGCACATCCCTGATGTACAGTAATATTCAGGGCGTGCTGACCATTGGCGCATCGGATGATACTGCCGATACCATACTTCCATTTTTGCTCAGCAGGGTAACGCGTATTTATCCTAAGCTGGCCATTGACGTCAGTGTCAAACGCAGCCTGCTGATGCAAGAAATGCTGACCAATGGCGAGGTGGATCTCGCCATTACCACATTGAGCAATCAAAGCCATCCTTACGTCACGCTGCGCTCGTCCCCGACATTATGGTACTGCTCCGCTGATTATCGCTTCGTTCCGGGGGAAGTCATTCCCCTGGTGGTCTCCGATGAACCCAACTTCTTTCGCACCCTGGCCATAGAGCAACTACAGGCGGCCGGATTGCCGTGGCGCGTTGCCTATAGCGCCTCGACGCTCGCGGCTACCCGTGCGGCGGTCAAGGCGGGGCTGGGCATCACGGTGCGCCCGGTGGAAATGATGAGTCCGGAGTTGCGGGTATTGGGAAAAAACGAAGGCATGCCTGCGCTACCTGAAACGCAGTATGTCCTTTGTAAGCACCCGCAGTGCGAAAATGAACTGGCCATGGCTATTTTCAGCGCGGTGCAAACGGGGAACAACTTTTACAGTCCCGATATTTCGCCGCCGGTCAAAGGAGAGGGGGCGGGAGAAAGTTTCACGGTCAATGATGAATAAACATGCCATTGTATAAAATTAAGCCCCTGAAATACGGGGCTTAATTTCCTAAAGAATGTAAAAATACCGTTTTGAAAGTAAAAAAACCGCTAGCGCTGGATAATAATCCGCCTTTGCGCATTTCCCGCCCCCGATCGCCTTTTTGTTACCCGACGTAAAATTACCCGCTGGCAATACCATTGCAAAATCCTTGTCAATTAAATCAAAACACTGTTTCTGGTGCTTATTTTTCGTAAAGGCCGCACAGAATGTGCAACATTTAATGTGATAAGTTGCAAAATTGTGTCCTGGATCAAATTTTACCCTTGCCGAATACGCGGAATAACATGATTTCCGGTGAAAATGGTATAGTTACCTGCGGGTCATCGTAACGTAGCACGGATCGTATAGGCTGATTGTTCCGATCACTGACACGATTAAGCGGCGGACGCGCGCATGATATGTTAATCAGTTATTACATGTGTAAATTACTATGAAGTTTCCTTTGTCCAAGTTGACAAAAGGTTATGTAAAGGAGTAAAAACCCCACACAATGGCTGTGTTTGCCGGTGGCATCGGCCCGGTGCGGTTTTTTTAAACTTCTTCCCATAAATCGATGTGGTGAGTCGAACTGCCGTTGACTAAGAGCAGACTGCAAAATGCCACTTTTGATGAGCAAAATGAATGTCAATAACCACTGAAGTTACCGCCCATTATTGGGCGTTCGCCGTATTCCTCGCCGGCGCCGTCGGTCTGTGCTGTTTTATGCTGCTTGGCGGTTACCTCCTTGGCGGCCGGGCCCACGCGCGATCGAAAAACGTTCCATTTGAATCCGGCATCGACCCGGTAGGAACCGCAAGACTGAGGCTTTCCTCCAAATTTTACCTGGTAGCCATGTTTTTCGTCATTTTCGACGTTGAGGCCCTGTATTTATATGCCTGGTCGGTCTCCATTCGCGAGGTTGGCTGGGTTGGCTTCTTTGAAGCCGCCATTTTTATTTTCGTGTTGTTGGCGGGCCTGGTTTACCTGGTGCGCATCGGCGCGCTGGACTGGACGCCTGAACGTTCCCAGCGCCTGCGCCGTTCCGGCCCGGTCACTGAAAACCAACGTCATCAGCAGTAACAGCGAGGCATCAAAATGGATTACACCCTCACCCGTGTAGAGCCGGACGGTGAGAATGACCGTTACCCCCTGCAAAAACAGGAAATCGTCGCCGATCCCATGGACGGCCACGTCAGCCGCAGCGTTTATTTGGGCAAACTTGAGAATGCCCTGCACAACGCGGTGAACTGGGGGCGGGGCAATTCTTTGTGGCCTTATAATTTCGGCCTCTCATGTTGTTACGTTGAAATGACCACCGCTTTCACGGCGGTGCACGATGTGGCGCGCTTCGGTACCGAAGTTATCCGCGCCTCACCGCGCCAGGCGGATTTCATGGTGATTGCGGGCACCCCCTTTACCAAAATGGCCCCGGTTATCCAGCGCCTCTACGATCAGATGCTGGAGCCGAAGTGGGTGATCTCCATGGGCGCCTGCGCGAATTCCGGCGGCATGTACGATATCTATTCCGTGGTGCAGGGCGTGGATAAGTTTTTGCCGGTCGATGTGTATATTCCCGGCTGCCCGCCGCGGCCGGAGGCCTATATCCAGGCGCTGCTGCTGCTGAAGGAATCCATTGGCAAGGAACGGCGCCCGCTCTCCTGGGTGGTCGGCGATCAGGGGGTCTATCGGGCCAATATGCAATCTGAACGCGAGCGCAAACAGGGCGAGCGCATCGCCGTGACCAACCTGCGTTCCCCCGACGAGATTTAAGCGCGAAGCGATGTGACGTTTGTCGTCCATAATCAGATAACGCGCAGAATGGCATGACGCCGGCACAGCCTTAATTTGGTGAAAAAAAACTATGACAGAGTTGATGACGCAAAATCTCGCCCAGCCGGCCTGGCAAACACGCGATCACCTTGATGATCCCGTGATCGGAGAGTTGCGTGACCGTTTCGGCCCGGAAGCCTTCACCGTGCAGCCTACCCGCACCGGCATCCCCGTGGTGTGGGTCAAGCGCGAGCAAATTCTCGACATCCTGGTATTCCTGAAAAAGCTGCCGAAACCCTATGTGATGCTCTACGATCTCCACGGGGTGGACGAGCGTTTGCGCACCCATCGCGCAGGCCTGCCGGCGGCGGATTTCACCGTGTTCTATCACCTGATTTCCATTGATAGAAACCGGGATATCATGCTGAAAGTGGCGCTGGCGGAAAACGATCTCCACCTGCCGACCATTACCAAAATCTTCCCCAACGCCAACTGGTACGAGCGGGAAACCTGGGAAATGTTCGGCACCGTGTTCGACGGCCATCCGCACCTGACGCGCATTATGATGCCGCAAAGCTGGCAGGGCCACCCGCTGCGTAAAGACTACCCCGCGCGCGCCACCGAATTCGATCCTTATATGCTGACCAAGCAGAAAGAGGATTTGGAAATGGAAGGGCTGACCTTCAAGCCGGAAGAGTGGGGCATGAAGCGCGGCCGGGACAACGAAGATTTTATGTTCCTCAACCTCGGTCCGAACCATCCCTCGGCCCACGGGGCCTTTCGCATTATTTTGCAGCTTGACGGCGAAGAAATCGTCGATTGCGTGCCGGATATCGGTTATCACCACCGCGGCGCGGAAAAAATGGGCGAACGCCAATCCTGGCACAGCTATATTCCCTATACCGACCGGGTGGAATATCTCGGCGGCTGCGTCAATGAAATGCCTTACGTGCTGGCGGTGGAAAAACTGGCCGGTATCGTGGTGCCCGAACGGGTGGAAGTGATTCGCGTCATGCTTTCCGAGCTGTTCCGCATCAATAGCCACCTGTTGTATATCAGCACCTATATCCAGGACGTGGGCGGTATGACGCCGGTATTCCTGGCGTTTACCGACCGGCAGAAAATTTATGACGTGGTTGAGGCGATCACCGGGTTCCGTATGCATCCGGCCTGGTTCCGCATCGGCGGCGTGGCGCACGATCTGCCGCGCGGCTGGGACGGCCTGCTGCGCGACTTCCTCAACTGGTTGCCCAAGCGGCTGGATTCCTATGTTAAAGCGGCGCTGAAAAACAGCGTGCTGCGCGGGCGCGCCGAAGGCGTCGCCGCGTATAATGCCCAGGAAGCCCTGGATTGGGGCGTGACCGGCGCCGCGCTGCGCGCCACCGGCATCTCATTCGACGTGCGTAAATGGCGTCCGTACTCCGGTTATGACAAGTTCGATTTCGAAGTGCCGGTAGGCGACGGCATCAGCGATTGCTACAGCCGCGTCATGCTCAAAGTCGAAGAGATGCGCCAAAGCCTGCGCATCCTTGAGCAGTGCCTGAACAATATGCCGGAAGGGCCGTTTAAAGCCGATCATCCGCTGACCACGCCGCCTCCCAGAGAGCGTACGTTGCAGCATATCGAAACCCTGATTACCCATTTCCTCCAGGTCTCCTGGGGTCCGGTAATGCCGGCTAACGAATCGTTTCAGATGATCGAGGCCACCAAGGGGATCAACAGTTACTATCTGACCAGCGATGGCAGCACCATGAGCTACCGGACCCGTATTCGCACGCCGAGTTTCCCGCATCTGCAGCAAATTCCTTCGGTGATCCGCGGCAGCCTGGTATCCGATCTCATCGTCTATCTGGGCAGTATCGATTTTGTTATGTCAGATGTGGACCGCTAATTATGCATGAACATCATAAAGAACCGCATGAGCACGCCATCGCGCCGGGCCAGCCAAATGAAGCCGAGGCCTTTGTCCTCAGTCCCCAGGAACGCGACGCCATCGAGCACGAAAAGCATCACTACGAAGATGCCCGCGCCGTCTCTATCGAAGCGCTGAAGATTGTGCAAAAACAGCGGGGCTGGGTGCCGGACGGCGCCATCGACGCCATTGCCGAGGTGCTGGGCATCCCGGGCAGCGACGTGGAAGGCGTGGCCACGTTCTACAGCCAGATCTTCCGCCAGCCGGTCGGCCGCCATATCATCCGCTATTGCGACAGCGTGGTTTGCCATATTACCGGCTACCAGGGTATCCAGGCGGCGCTGGAACAGTCGCTGAATATCAAGCCCGGCCAGACCACCGAGGACGGGCGGTTCACCCTGCTGCCCACCTGCTGCCTGGGCAACTGCGACAAAGGGCCGACCATGATGATCGACGACGATACCCATGTTCACCTGACGCCGGAAGGTATCGGTTCGCTATTGGAGCAGTATCGATGATAAGACAGATTGAACGTACTGCCGAGATGCACCCGCTCACCTGGCGCCTGCGCGAAGACGGGCAGCCGGTATGGCTTGATGAATACCGCGCCAAAAGCGGGTATGCAGGCGCGGAAAAAGCCCTCAAGGGCATGGCGCAGGACGATATCGTCGCCCTGGTCAAGGATTCCGGCCTGAAAGGGCGGGGCGGGGCGGGCTTTTCCACCGGCCTGAAATGGAGCCTGATGCCCAAAGATCCCACCATGGATATCCGCTACTTGTTGTGCAACGCGGATGAAATGGAGCCGGGCACTTATAAAGACCGCCTGCTGATGGAGCAACTGCCCCATTTGCTGGTGGAAGGCATGCTGATTGCCGCTTTTGCCCTGAAAGCCTATCGCGGCTATATCTTCCTGCGCGGCGAGTATATCGAAGCGGCGGTGAATTTGCGGCGCGCCATAGCCGAGGCCGCCGAAGCCGGTTACCTGGGCAAGAATATCCTGGGCACCGGTTTCGATTTTGAACTGATCGTCCATACCGGCGCCGGTCGTTATATCTGTGGGGAAGAAACCGCGCTGATCAACTCCCTTGAAGGCCGCCGGGCCAACCCGCGTTCCAAACCGCCGTTCCCGGCGACGTCCGGCGCCTGGGGCAAACCGACCTGCGTCAATAACGTGGAAACGCTGTGCAACGTGCCGGCGATCCTCGAACACGGCGTGGACTGGTACAAGGGCATTACCGCCGGTAGAAGCAACGATACCGGCACTAAATTGATGGGGTTCTCCGGCCGGGTTAAACATCCCGGCGTATGGGAACTGCCGTTCGGCATCACCGCCCGCGAAATCCTGGAAGACTACGCCGGCGGCATGCGCGACGGCCTGACGCTCAAAGCCTGGCAGCCGGGCGGCGCGGGTACCGACTTCCTGACCGCCGATCATCTGGATTTGCCGATGGATTTTGAAAGCATCGGCAAGGCGGGCAGCCGTTTGGGCACCGCGCTGGCCATGGCGGTGGATAACGAAATCAATATGGTTTCCCTGACGCGCAACCTGGAAGAGTTTTTCGCCCGGGAATCCTGCGGTTGGTGCACCCCTTGCCGCGACGGCCTGCCCTGGAGCGTAAAACTGCTGCGCGCCATTGAAAACGGCGAAGGGCAGCCGGGGGACATCGACACCCTGGAACAGCTTTGCCGTTTCCTCGGCCCGGGCAAGACCTTTTGCGCCCATGCGCCGGGCGCCGTCGAGCCTTTGCAAAGCGCCATAAAATATTTCCGGGCCGAATTCGAGGCGGGAATTGCAACGCAGCATATCGGTAATACCCGCGCGATCGGCGGTATTCAGCCAAACTTGCTGAAAGCGCGTTGGTAACCCTGCATCCTGGCCGCGCGCAGCGCGTGCCGGATGTTATGCACCCGAGACGCATTTTGATTAACGCCCGCCGTACGGCGGGCCACACGGAAGCATGCTGACTATGGCTACCATTCATGTAGACGGCAAAGAATACGAGGTCAACGGGTCGGACAATCTGCTTAAGGCTTGTCTCACGCTCGGTCTCGATATTCCTTATTTTTGCTGGCATCCGGCGCTGGGCAGCGTCGGCGCTTGCCGCCAATGCGCGGTAAAGCAATACCAAAACGCCGAAGATACGCGCGGCCGGCTGGTGATGTCCTGTATGACGCCGGCATCCGACGGCACCTTCATCTCCATCGAGGACGAGGAGGCGCAGCAGTTCCGCAAGAGCGTGGTGGAGTGGTTGATGATCAATCACCCCCACGATTGCCCGGTGTGCGAAGAGGGCGGCAACTGCCATCTCCAGGACATGACGGTAATGACCGGCCAGAACTTCCGCCGCTACCGTTTTACCAAACGCACCCATCGCAACCAGTATCTCGGCCCGTTTATCTCCCATGAGATGAACCGCTGTATCGCCTGCTACCGGTGTGTCCGCTATTACAAAGATTATGCCGACGGCACCGATCTCGGGGTGTACGGCGCGCACGATAATATTTATTTCGGCCGTCCCCAGGACGGTACGCTGGAAAGCGAGTTTTCCGGCAATCTGGTTGAAGTATGTCCGACCGGGGTTTTTACCGATAAAACCCATTCCGAACGCTATAACCGCAAATGGGACATGCAGTTCGCTCCCAGCATTTGCCAGCAGTGCAGCGTCGGGTGCAATACCAGCCCGGGCGAGCGTTACGGCGAACTGCGGCGCATCGAAAACCGTTTCAACGGCAGCGTGAACCATTACTTCCTGTGCGACCGCGGCCGTTTCGGTTACGGTTATGTCAATCTGAAAGATCGTCCGCGCCATCCGCTGCAACGCCGGGGCGATGACTGGATCTCCCTGAACGCCGACCAGGCGATGCAAGGGGCCGCCGACGCGCTGCGCCAGGCCAAAAAAATGATTGGCATCGGTTCGCCGCGCGCCAGCGTAGAGAGCAACTTCGCCCTGCGTGAGCTGGTGGGCGCCGCCAATTTTTATAACGGCGTTTCCGACGACGAACAGGCCCGGCTGAACATGATGCTCAGCGTGCTGCGCGACGGCGGCATCCATACGCCTTCGCTGCGCGAAATGGAAAGCTACGATGCGGTGCTGGTGCTGGGCGAAGACTTGACCCAGACCGGCGCGCGCATCGCGCTGGCCGTGCGCCAGGCCGTCAAGGGCAAAACCCGCGAAATGGCCGCGGCGCAAAAAGTCGCCGACTGGCAAATCGCCGCCATTCAGACCATCGGCCAGCATGCCCGGCATCCGCTGTTCGTCACCGGCGTCGATCGCACCAAACTCGACGATCTCGCCGCCTGGACCTATTGCGCGCCGGTGGAGGACCAGGCTCGCCTGGGCTTCGCGATCGCCCACGCGCTGGATGACGCGGCGCCGCAGGTCGACGGTCTGTCCGACGAGCTGCGCGCCAAAATCGATGTTATCGTCCAGGCCCTGGCCGGCGCCCGCAAGCCGTTGATTATCTCCGGCAGCAACGCCGGCAGCGTCGCGGTGATCGCCGCCGCCGCCAACGTCGCCCGCGCGCTGAAAGGGCGCGGCGCCGACGTCGGCATTACCTTTGTGGCCGCGGCCGCCAACAGCATGGGACTGGCGCTGATGGGCGGCGGCTCCCTAGACGAGGCGCTGGCGCAAATCGAACAGGGCGCGGCGGATAGCGTAATCGTGCTGGAAAACGACCTGTACCGCCACGCCCCCGCCCAGCGGGTGGACGCGGCGCTGGCGAAAGCCATCAATCTGATTGTGGTGGATCACCAGCGCACGGCCATTATGGATAAGGCCAACCTGATTCTGCCGGCGGCCAGCTTTGCTGAAAGCGACGGCACGCTGGTTAACCAGGAAGGCCGCGCGCAGCGCTTTTTCCAGGTATACGATCCGGCTTATTACGACGACCAGACCATTATGCTGGAGAGCTGGCGCTGGCTGCATTCGCTGCATTCCACCTATCTCGACCGCCATGTGGACTGGACGCAGTTCGACCATATCATCGCCGCCTGCGCCGAGACCCTGCCGCAGTTGGCCGGTATCGTGCAGGCCGCGCCGGATGCGGGCTTTCGCGTCAGCGGGCAGAAACTGGCCCGTGAGCCGCACCGCTACAGCGGCCGTACCGCCATGCGCGCCAACATCAACGTGCACGAGCCCCGCCAGCCGCAGGATAAAGACACCATGTTCGCCTTCTCCATGGAAGGCAACAGCAGCCCCCAGGGCACCAGCAAACAAGTGGCGTTCGCCTGGGCGCCGGGCTGGAACTCCCCCCAGGCCTGGAATAAATTCCAGGACGAGGTGGGCGGCCATTTGCGCCACGGCGACCCCGGCGTGCGTTTGCTGGAAGCCGGCGAGGATCGTTTGGCCTACTTTACCGACATTCCGGCGGCCTTTGCCGCGACGGACGGCGGCCCGTGGCGCGTCGCCCCTTATTACCACCTGTTCGGCAGCGAAGAGACTTCGCAGCGCTCGGCGGTGATCCAGGAGCGCATGCCGGAACCTTACGTGATGGTAAGCCGCCAGGATGCGGAGCGCCTGGGCGTTAACAGCGGCACGCTGCTGGAATTCAGCTGCGCCGGCCAATCGCTGCGGCTGCCGGTGCGCTTTAGCGACGCGCTGGCCGCGGGGCAGGTCGGACTGCCGCTTGGGCTGCCGGGCATTCCGCCGGTATGGGCGGGACAACCGGTTGAACATCTGCGGGAGGCCGCGTTATGAGTTGGTTAACATCGGACGTGATTGACATCATATTAACGGTTTTGAAAGCGATAGTGATCCTGCTGGTGGTAGTGACCTGCGGCGCGTATATGAGCTTTGCCGAACGCCGGTTGCTGGGCTTGTTCCAGAACCGGTACGGGCCTAACCGGGTCGGCTGGGGCGGTTCGCTCCAACTGGTGGCGGATATGCTGAAGATGTTCTTTAAAGAGGACTGGGTGCCGCCGTTCTCCGATCGGATGATCTTCACCCTGGCGCCGGTAATTGCTTTTACCGCGCTGCTGGTATCCTTCACCATCATTCCGGTCAGCCCCACCTGGGTGGTATCGGATCTCAATATCGGGGTGCTGTTCTTCCTGATGATGGCGGGGCTGGCGGTGTATGCGGTGCTGTTCGCCGGCTGGTCGAGCAACAATAAATACTCCCTGCTCGGCGCCATGCGCGCCTCGGCGCAGACCTTGAGCTACGAGGTGTTCCTCGGACTGTCCCTGATGGGCGTGGTGGCGCGGGCCGGGTCGTTCAGCCTGGGCGATATCGTCGCCTCCCAGGCCGATTTGTGGAATATCATTCCGCAATTCTTCGGGTTCGCCACCTTCGTGCTGGCGGGCATCGCGGTCTGCCACCGCCATCCCTTCGATCAGCCCGAAGCGGAGCAGGAACTCGCCGACGGTTACCATATCGAATATTCCGGCATGAAGTTCGGCCTGTTTTTCGTGGGTGAATATATCGGTATCGTCACCGTATCGGCGCTGATCGTGACGCTGTTCTTCGGCGGCTGGCAGGGGCCGTTTTTGCCGCCGTTTATCTGGTTCGCCCTGAAAACCGCCTTTTTTATGATGATGTTTATCCTGATCCGAGCGGCGCTACCCCGTCCGCGCTATGACCAGGTGATGGCTTTCGGCTGGAAAATCTGCCTGCCGTTAACGCTGCTGAACCTGCTGGCGACGGCCGCGGTCATTTTGTATAACGCTCAATAAGGGGTGAATAAACCATGACATTAAAAGAGTTAGTGATTGGTTGCGGCACCCAGCTACGCAGTATCTGGATGATCGGCATGCAGGCGTTCAGCAAGCGCGAAACGCAGATGTATCCCGATGTGCCGGTCAATCCGCCGCCGCGGTTTCGCGGCCGTATCGTCCTGACGCGGGACCCGGACGGCGAAGAGCGCTGCGTGGCCTGTAACCTGTGCGCCGTGGCCTGTCCGGTCAGCTGTATTTCGCTGCAAAAAGCGGAAACCGCGGACGGACGCTGGTATCCCGAATTCTTCCGTATCAACTTCTCCCGCTGCATTTTTTGCGGCCTGTGCGAAGAAGCCTGTCCGACCACGGCCATCCAGCTGACGCCGGATTTTGAAATGGGCGAGTTCAAGCGGCAGGATTTGGTCTATGAAAAAGAAAATTTGCTGATTTCGGGGCCGGGTAAGTATCCGGAATATAATTTTTACCGGATGGCCGGTATGGCGATCGGCGGGAAAGATAAAGGCGAAGCGGAAAACGAAGCCAAACCCATCGATGTCAAAGGTTTGCTGCCCTAAGGAGTTAAGCATGGAAGTCGCTTTTTATTTGTCCGGCCTGGTGGCGATATTGGCTACGCTGCGGGTCATTACCCACACTCATCCGGTTCACGCATTGTTGTACCTGATCGTCTCGCTGCTGGCCATAGCCTGCGTATTTTTTACGCTGGGGGCCTATTTCGCCGGGGCGCTGGAAATCATCGTCTACGCCGGCGCCATCATGGTGCTGTTTGTGTTTGTGGTGATGATGCTTAATCTGGGCGCCGCCGACGTGCGCCAGGAACGCGACTGGCTGACCCCGTCGGCCTGGGTCGGGCCGGGCGTGCTGTCGCTGCTGCTGCTGGGCGTGTTAATCCGCGCCATCTACGGCGTACGCGATCGCGGTATCGCCGGCGACGTTATCAGCGCCAAATCCGTTGGCATCGCGCTGTTCGGACCTTACGTCCTGGCGGTGGAGCTGGCTTCCATGCTGCTGCTGGCCGGGCTGGTGGTGGCCTTCCATCTGGGGCGCGAAGACCGCGAGGGCGATGCGGTGAATAAAGGCCCCAAAATAACCGACGCCATTAAAAGAAAATCGGAGGAACAGGCATGATCCCGCTAACCCACGGACTCATTTTGGCCGCCATTCTATTTGTACTGGGTTTGACGGGCATGCTGATTCGCCGCAATTTGCTGTTTATGCTGCTGGGGCTTGAAATCATGATCAACGCCTCCGCCCTGGCGTTTATCGTTGCCGGCAGCTACTGGGGCCAGGCGGACGGGCAGGTGATGTATATCCTGGCCATCAGCCTTGGCGCGGCCGAAGCCAGTATCGGCCTGGCGCTGCTGCTGCAACTGCACCGCCGCCGCCAATCCCTGAATATCGATACAGTCAGCGAGATGCACGGATGAACCTACTCTATTTAACAATTCTGTTTCCCCTGTTGGGCTATGTGCTGCTGGCCTTTTCCCGGGGACGCTGGTCGGAAAACCTGTCGGCCGCGGTGGGGGTCGGGACCATTGGCCTCGCCGCCCTGACCACCCTGTGGGTGGGGCTGGATTTCCTCGGCAACCGTCCCAGCGATACGGCGGTATTCAACCAGCCGCTGTGGACCTGGATTTCGGTGGATAATTTCAACATCGCCTTTACCCTGACCCTGGACGGCCTGTCGCTGACCATGCTGTCGGTGGTCACCGGCGTCGGGTTTTTCATCCATCTGTTCGCCTCCTGGTATATGCGCGGCGAAGAGGGCTACTCGCGCTTTTTCGCTTATACCAACCTGTTTATCGCCAGCATGGTCCTGCTGGTCCTGGCCGATAACCTGCTGGTGATGTATCTCGGCTGGGAAGGGGTGGGGCTGTGCAGCTACCTGCTGATCGGGTTCTATTACACCGAATCGAAAAACGGCAAGGCGGCGATGAAAGCCTTTATCGTGACCCGGGTAGGGGACGTGCTGTTGGCATTCGCCCTGTTTATCCTGTATCGCGAACTAGGCACGCTGAACTTCCGCGAGCTGATGGTGCTGGCGCCGCAGCATCTGGCGGTCGGTTCCACCGCCATCACCCTGGCGACGCTGATGCTGCTGGGCGGCGCGGTAGGCAAATCGGCCCAGTTGCCGTTACAAACCTGGCTGGCGGATGCGATGGCCGGCCCGACGCCGGTCTCGGCCCTGATTCACGCCGCCACCATGGTGACCGCCGGGGTGTATCTGATTGCCCGTACCAACGGCCTGTTCCTGATGGCGCCGGACGTGCTGCATCTGGTGGGGATCGTCGGCGCGACCACCCTGGTGCTGGCGGGATTCGCCGCACTGGTGCAAACCGATATCAAACGGGTGCTGGCGTACTCCACCATGAGCCAGATTGGCTACATGTTCCTGGCCCTGGGCGTACAGGCCTGGGACGCGGCTATTTTCCACCTGATGACCCATGCGTTCTTCAAAGCGCTGCTGTTCCTGTCCTCGGGGTCGGTGATCCTGGCCTGCCATCACGAGCAGAATATCTTCAAAATGGGCGGACTGCGCAAATCCATCCCGCTGGTGTATATCTGCTTCCTGGTGGGCGGCGCGGCCCTGTCGGCCCTGCCGATTATTACCGCCGGCTTCTACAGTAAAGACGAAATCCTGTGGGGCGCCCTGGCCAACGGCAACTTCAACCTGATGTTCGCGGGCCTGGTCGGCGCGTTGCTCACCTCCATTTACACCTTCCGCATGATCTTTATCGTGTTTCACGGTAAAGAACAGATCAAGGCCCATGCCGGCAAAGGGATCAGCCATCACTTGCCGCTGCTGGTGCTGCTGGTGCTGTCCACGTTTATCGGCGCGCTGATTACGCCGCCGCTGGCGGGGGTATTGCCGGACGGCCGCGCTGGCGAAGAGGGCAAGATGACGCTGGAAATTATCTCCGGCGTGGTGGTGGTGGTGGGCATCCTGATCGCCGCCGCTTTGTATCTCGGCAAGCGCAGCCTGGTTAACGCCGTGGCCGCCAGCGCGCCGGGACGCTTTTTCACCGTTTGGTGGTTCAACGCCTGGGGTTTCGACTGGCTGTACCATAAAGTGTTCGTCAAAACCTATCTGGGTATTGCCAAGCTGCTGCGGCGGGACCCGTTGAACGCTTTGCTTGATATTCCGGCGGTGCTGGCGCGCTGGGCCGGCCGCGGCCTGACGTTCAGCGAGAGCGGCCAGCTGCGCTGGTACGCAGCTTCCATGAGTTTGGGCGCCGTAATAGTGGTGGCGCTGCTGGTTTTTGTATAACGAAGGTTGTTTAACGCAGTGAGTTACGCAGTTTAGTTGCTGATAACTCTCGTTTAAAACAACGGCGGTTAACGACGCGCGAGGAGAGGGGGTTACACCGGCAGTATGCCTTCCCCCGCTCCGCAGCAAGTTTTCAGGTTTTTTCAATTTAGGGACGCACAACGCCATGCTACTACCTTGGCTAATACTTATCCCCTTCATTGGCGGTCTGCTGTGTTGGCAATGCGAGCGTTTTGGTACCCGGGTACCGCGCTGGATAGCCGTGATCGCGATGGGGCTGACGCTGGCGCTCTCCCTGCAACTCTGGTTGCAGGGCGGGTATACACTGGTTTCGGCGCAGGGACTGCCGCAGTGGCAATCCGAATATATTTTACCGTGGATACCGCGGTTCGGTATTTCCATCCATTTGGCGCTGGATGGCCTTTCCCTGCTGATGGTGGTGCTGACCGGCTTGCTGGGCGTGCTGGCCATCCTCTGTTCCTGGCGTGAAATCCAGCGCTACCAGGGGTTTTTCCACCTGAACCTGCTGTGGATACTCGGCGGCGTGATCGGGGTGTTCCTGGCCATCGACATGTTCCTGTTCTTTTTCTTCTGGGAAATGATGCTGGTGCCGATGTACTTCCTGATCGCCTTATGGGGACATAAGGCGTCGGATGGTAAAACCCGTATCACCGCGGCGACCAAATTCTTTATCTATACCCAGTCCAGCGGCCTGCTGATGCTGGTGGCCATCCTGGGGCTGGTGTTCGTGCATTTCAACGCCACCGGGGAATGGACCTTCAATTATGAAGATCTGCTGCACACCCCCATGTCTTCGCTGGCGCAATATCTGCTGATGCTCGGCTTTTTCATCGCCTTCGCCGTAAAGATGCCGGTCGTGCCGCTGCACGGCTGGCTGCCGGACGCCCATAGCCAGGCGCCCACCGCCGGTTCGGTGGATTTGGCGGGGATTTTGCTTAAAACCGCCGCCTACGGCATGCTGCGTTTTTGCCTGCCGCTGTTTCCCGAGGCGTCGCACCAATTCGCCCCTATCGCCATGTGGTTCGGGGTGGTCGGTATTTTCTACGGCGCCTGGATGGCTTTTGCCCAAACCGATATCAAGCGCCTGATCGCGTATACCAGCGTCTCCCATATGGGGTTCGTGCTGATCGCCATCTATAGCGGCAGCCAGCTGGCCTACCAGGGCGCGGTGGTGCAGATGATTGCCCACGGCCTGTCCGCCGCCGGGATGTTTATTATTTGCGGCCAGCTGTACGAACGTCTGCATACCCGCGACATGCGCCAGATGGGCGGCCTGTGGGGGCGGATAAAATTCATCCCCGCCATGTCGCTGTTTTTTGCGGTTGCTACCCTGGGGATGCCCGGCACCGGTAACTTTATCGGCGAAATCCTGATCCTGTTCGGCAGCTTCCCCGTCGTACCGATGATTACGGTTATTTCTACTTTCGGCCTGGTGTTTGCTTCGGTTTATTCATTGATCATGATTCAGCGCGCGTATTATGGCCCGGCCAAGTCAAAAGAAACCCTGCCGGGCATGTCGTTGCGCGAACTGTCGATCGTGATGCTGCTGGCGGTGTTGCTGGTGCTGCTGGGCTTTTTCCCGCAGGTCATCCTTGATACCTCCTCCGCGGCGATGAGCAATGTACAGCACTGGTTCGCCATAAACGAAGCCGGTTCAACCATTTCAACAACAAGGCCGTAATTCGCCATGACAATAACTCCTCAACAACTGATCGCACTGTTACCGCTGTTGATCGTCGGATTGACGGTGGTGGTTGTGATGCTGTGCATAGCGTGGCGACGCGACCACTTTATCAATGCCACCCTGACCGTTATCGGCCTGAACCTGGCGTTATTATCGCTCTATTTCGTCGGCCAGGTCGGCCCGATGGATGTGACCCCGCTGATTCGGGCGGACGGCTACTCCATGTTTTATACCGCCCTGGTGCTGGCCGCCAGCCTGGCCACCAGCACTTTTGCCTACCCGTGGCTGGCGGGTTATCCCGGCAACCGGGATGAGTTTTACCTGCTGGTGCTGATTGCCGCCATGGGGGGTATTTTGCTGGCCGGCGCCAATCATCTGGCGTCGATGTTCCTGGGCATTGAACTGATCTCGCTGCCGCTGTTCGGGCTGATCGGCTACGCCTACCGGCAAAAACGTTCGCTGGAAGCCAGTCTTAAATACACCCTGTTATCCGCCGCCGCGTCGTCGTTCCTGCTGTTCGGCATGGCGCTGGTCTATGCCGATACCGGCAACCTGTCGTTTGGCGGCCTGGGCCGGGTGCTGGATGATACCATGCTGCGCCAGCCGCTGTTGCTGGCCGGCCTGGGCATGATGATTGTCGGTTTGGGTTTCAAACTTTCCCTGGTGCCGTTCCATTTATGGACGCCCGATGTTTACCAGGGCGCGCCCGCGCCGGTCTCCACTTTTCTGGCCACCGCCAGCAAAGTGGCGATCTTCGCGGTGCTGATGCGTTTGTTCCTGTACACGCCGGTGGTGAACAGCGACGCCCTGCGCCTGGTGCTGGCCATTATCGCCTTCTGCTCCATTATGTTCGGTAACCTGATGGCCATCGGGCAAACCAATATCAAACGCCTGCTGGGTTATTCCTCCATCGCCCATTTGGGCTACCTGACGGTGGGGCTGATTGCGGTACAGGCCCACCAACTGGCTGTGGAAGCGGTGGGCGTCTACCTGGCCGGCTATCTGTTCAGCAGCCTGGGCGCCTTCGGGGTGGTCAGCCTGATGTCCAGCCCCTACACCGGTCCGGATGCCGATTCGCTGTATTCCTATCGCGGCCTGTTCTGGCATAAACCGATTTTGTCGGCGGTGATGACGGTCATGATGCTGTCCCTGGCCGGTATCCCCATGACGCTGGGTTTTATCGGTAAGTTTTATATCATGGCCGCAGGCGTGGGCGCCCACCTCTGGTGGTTAACCGGCACCGTGGTGCTCGGCAGCGCCATCGGGTTATATTACTATCTGCGCGTGATGGTCAGCCTTTACCTCAGCCCGCCGGAAAAACTGCGCCGCGATACCCCCTCCAACTGGGCATTGACCGCGGGCGGGGTGGTGGTGCTGATTTCCTCCTTGCTGGTACTGTTGCTGGGTATCTATCCGCAGCCGCTGATTTCGCTGGTCAGGCTGGCGCAGCCGCTGATGTAACCGTGTCTCTCCCTGGACCGCCCGCTGGCGGTCCAATTTTTTAATCCCCGGGCCGCGCGAAATAATTCTCGTTAAAAAAAGCCTTTATTGACGTCCGTCATTGTTTCTTTGTGCCATTCGGTGATAATGCAAATAACTCTCATTGACGTTTGGCTCGGGTTCGATGTTCACTTCTGGTCTCAAATACCTACTGTTCGGTTTCATCGGTTGGCTCGGCATCTCGCTCGCCTGGGCGGCTGACGACTATCAAACCTGGATTACCGATATCCAGGGCCGCCTGGATACCACCGCGCAGCTCTACCAGCAGCAGAAAGCGGACGAAGCGCGCCATGAAGTGCAAATGGCGTATTTTGAGGTTTTTGAAAATCTCGAAGGGCCGATCCGTATTAATATTTCGGCGCAAAAAAGCTATCAAATGGAAAGCGAGTTCGGCGAGATCCGCCGCCTGATTGGCGAAGGCAAACCGCTGGCGGAAGTGCAGGCCAAGATCAACGGCCTGAAAAACGATCTCGATAGCGTATTGCCGGTATTGGCCGGCGGTCACCAATTGGTGGCGGCGGGGCAGCATGGCGCCTACGAAAATACGCAAATCGCCCTCTATTGGCAGCAAAGCTTTAAAACCATCGACGACCTGCTGGCCAACGCCTTGACCCAATACCAGCAGGGGCAGTACGCCGCCGCCAGCCAAAGCGTACAGCAAGCCCATTTCCAGGGATTCAAAAATTCCGAAATGGAAATGTCGGTGCGCAAAAACCGCTCCGCCCAGCAGGCCGCCGCGATCAACCAGGAGTTTATCGCCCTGATTGCCCTGGCCGGCAAACCCGACCAAATGAACGATATGTCCTATAACGTCACCACGCTATTACAGGATATCGAAGATCTGTTGCCCGGACTGCCCACCACCCGCGACGACCAGCCGGTTGCGGCCCCGGTCGCCGGGGGCATCGCCGATAACGGCGCCAATCCGGCCGCCGGCGCCGACGGACAGCCCGATGCCAACTGGCGCCAGGTCAGCAACGACATTAATACCGCCGTGGCCGCGGCTATCGCCCAATATCGCGCGGGCCAGGCCAAAGCCGGCATGATGGCCATCCAGGATGCCTATTTCGATCGCTTTGAAGCCAGCGGCATGGAGAACAAAATCGGCTCGCGCGACGCCGCGTTCAAGTCCACGCTGGAAGGTTACTTCACCCGACTGGTCAGTTTGATGAAAGCCGGCCAGCCGGCCGCCCAACTGCAAGAGCAGGCCGACGCCCTCGCCGCCAACCTCTCCAAGGCGGTGGACATGCTGGGCGAGGGTGGCGAAAGCCACTGGACGCTGTTGGTGTATAGCCTGCTGATCATCGTGCGCGAGGGTATGGAAGCCTTGCTGATCGTCGCCGCCATCGTCGCGTACCTGGTGAAAAATAAACACCAGGACAAACTGCCGCTGATCCGGCAGTCGGTTTGGATCGCGTTGTTGGCGAGCGTGGTCACCGCGGGGCTGTTCCAGTGGCTGTTCGCCAACTCCGGCGCCAACCGCGAGCTGCTCGAAGGCGCCACGATGATGATTGCCGTGGTCACGCTGTTCTTTATGAGCTATTGGCTGCTCTCCAAAGTGGAGGCGCGGCATTGGAAAGCCTATCTGGAAGGGAAGATTACCTTATCGTTAACCAGCGGATCTCTGGCCGGCCTGTGGTTCACCAGCTTTCTGGCGGTATATCGCGAAGGGGCCGAGACGGTGCTGTTTTATTATGCATTGCTGGGGGATGCCAGCAACGTCGGCGGCCAACTGTCCATCCTGGCCGGTTTCCTGATTGGCTGCGTAATCCTGGTGCTGGCCTATTTGTTAATGCGTTATACCGTCGTGAAACTGCCCCTTAAACCGTTCTTTATGTTTACCGGCGGCTTCATGTATTTAATGGCCTTTGTTTTTGCCGGCAAAGGGGTATTGGAGTTAAT
Organism: Sodalis sp. RH21; assembly: GCF_047324175.1. Taxonomy (NCBI): domain Bacteria; kingdom Pseudomonadati; phylum Pseudomonadota; class Gammaproteobacteria; order Enterobacterales; family Bruguierivoracaceae; genus Sodalis; species Sodalis sp. RH21. The sequence goes on from NZ_CP178732.1 coordinate 1,427,876, forward strand.
CGAAGGCAAATTATTCGAACCCACGTTGTTGAAGGGCGTACCGGAAATCACCTGGCTGGGCATCTATCCCTACCTGGAAACCCTGGTACCCCAGATGGTTTTAGTACTGGCCGCGCTGGCGGCTCTCTGGGTTATGCGCCGGCGTTCCGGTACCACGTTGCCAAAACAGGAAGCGGTGTAGAGCACTCTATAATAATGTAATTTTTTTGCTGACTGAGGATGAAGTTGATGAAGATGAATAAAAGCCTGGTGGCCGCACTGGTTGTAACCGGCGTGATAAGTGCCCCCGCCGCGTTTGCCGCCGAGCATCCGGCCGGTGAAACCGTCACCATGAACGAAATGCAAATCGCGGCGGTCTATTTGCAGCCCATCGATATGGAGCCGCGCGGCATGGGCCTGCCCGCCGCCAAAGCGGATGTTCATCTGGAGGCCGATATCCATGCGGTCGAAGGCAATAAAAATGGTTTCGGCGCCGGTGAATGGATGCCCTACCTGACCATTAGCTACACCCTGGTGAATACCGATTCCGGCGATAAGCAGGAAGGCACCTTTATGCCCATGGTCGCCAGCGACGGCCCCCATTACGGCCAGAACGTGAAAATGATGGGCGTGGGCAACTATAAAGTCACTTTCCATATCGAACCGCCGTCAAAAGCCGGCTTGCATCGCCATACCGACGCTGAAACCGGCGTGGGCCGTTGGTGGAAACCGTTTGACGTCAGCTACGATTTCAAATATATCGGTCTGAAATAAACCGGCCCCGCCGCGATTGCCCGGCAGTTGCGGCGGTATCGGCTACCGTCGCAGCGGCCTGCCGGACCGCTGCCTGAGATAGCGTTACCCGTCCTGAGTAGGTTTCATGAACTATTTTTTCGTTACCGCCTTGCAAGCTTTCCTGCCGGTGACACTGTTATGCGGATTGAACTGGGCGCGTCGCCCCGCGCCGTCGGTGCGCGGCCTGGTATGGGTTACCCTGCTGGCTCTAGCGGCCGGTACGCTGGCCGGCGTGCATTTATCCGCCGGGCAACCGACGCAATTAACCCTGACCCTGTTGCAACTGGCCGCGCTGCTGCTGTTTTTAGTCAGCCAATTCTTCGTTTCCATCCGCATGGGCTATGGCTGGCAAGGCCTGCTGATAGCCGGTGCGGCACTGCATTGGGCTAACGATCCCAACTTAAGCGCGCTGACCCCGACCGGGGTGATCAATACCGATTTATTGCTGAACCTGAGCGCCGTGGTGCTGGCGGCGGCGTTAATGGCGCTGTGCGCCGTGCTGGCGGCGATGGTGGTGCGGCGTTTGCCCCCGTGGCGCTGGCCGTTGCTGCTGGCGCTGTCGCTGCTGCTGCTGTTGCCCCTGTGCGGGCAGGCGCTGTTATTATTAATGAAGCTCGAAATCATCGGGCTGACCAAGATGCGGCTCAGTTTTGTTTCCAATGTCACCAACAGCAATCCCTGGCTGAATTATTTCAGCGCCCTGGCCATGGCGCTGCTGGCGCTGGCGTTTACGCGCCCGCTGCTGCGCCTGCGCGGGGATTACCTGCGCCAGGCCCAGCCCATAATGCGCCGCCAGGCGATCGCCCGTTATCGCAACGCCCGCCGTACCGTCGCCACGCTGTTGGCCGCGCTGCTGGTGGTCGTGGCCGCCCAGCTGTATTGGGATTTAGTGGCCTCGCAGCCGCCGAGGCTGTCGGAAGCGGTACCGGTGACGCTCGGCGCGGACGGCCAGGTGCATATTCCCCTGGAACAGGTGCGTGACGGCAAGCTCCATCGTTTTGTCTGGGTCGCCGATGATGGCAAGGCGGTGCGCTTCCTGGTGATTAATCGCTATCCGGATCGCCTGCGGCTCGGGGTAGTGTTCGACGCCTGCCTGTTGTGCGGCGATCAGGGATATGTCATGGAAGGCAACCAGGTGGTCTGCGTGGCCTGCGGCGTGCATATCTTTATTCCGTCCATCGGCAAGGCCGGCGGCTGTAACCCCGTTCCCATCGATAACTGGCGTAATGACGATAAAGAGTTGACCATCGGTAAACCGGCGCTGGTGGCGGGAGTGAATTATTTTAGCACCGTCATAACCTTGCAGGTCACCGACCCGGTGGACGGCAGCAAGCTGACCAATGTGAAGGCCGAACACAAATACAGTTATGGCGGCAAAATGTACTTTTTTGCCAATGAAGCCAACTATAACCGTTTTCGCGCGCAGCCGACCCGGTTCGTGCCGGCCGCGGCCGATGATGCGGGGGAGGGCGAGTAGCGTATGTTGTGGCGCATGTTACGGCAGTCATGGTGCAGGAATATCCGGCGCAAATCCCTGGCGGTATTGACGGTATTCCTCGCCGCCGGGCTTATCTCCGCGCTGCTGGCGGTATCCATCGATATCGGCGACAAGATGGCGCGCGAGCTGAAATCCTACGGCGCCAATATCCTGATCGAACCGGCGGGCCAGGCGGCGCTGCCCGCGCTGTTCGGCGAGCGGGGCGCGCCGTTGTCCGGACAGGATCTGATCGATCAGTCCGAACTGCCCAATATCAAGGATATTTTCTGGCGCAATAACATTATCGGTTTTGCGCCGCTGTTGGGCGGGGAAGTCCTGATCGACGGCAAATCGGTGCCGGTGCTGGGCACCTTTTTCTCGCAGCCGGTGAACGTGCCGGACGAAACGGATTTCCATACCGGCCAGCAAATCATCAGCCCTTACTGGCGCGTGACCGGGGCTTATCCCCAGGAACCCGTAGCCGCCGGACAGCCGGCGCAGGCGCTGATCGGCAAGCAGCTGGCCCAGCGCACCGGCTGGAAAATCGGCGATCGCCTGGCCCTTAAAGGGTCGCACGGCGAACAAACCATAGCCATAAGCGGCATCCTGGCCAGCGGCGGCGACGAAGAGGGCCGGCTGGTCATGCCGCTGGCGCCGGTACAGCAACTGCTGGGCCTGCCGGGTAAAGTGCAGGCGGTGCGGGTATCGGCGCTGACCGTGCCGGAAAACGATCTCTCCCGCCGGGCCCGGGATAACCTCGACGGCCTGACGGCGGAGGAGTACGATCTTTGGTACTGTACCGCGTTTGTGTCGTCGATCTCCCATCAGTTGGAAGAAGCGATTTCCGGCTCGGTGGTGCATCCCATCTGGCAGGTGGCGGCCTCGGAAGGCGTGGTGATCGAAAAAATCCAATTATTACTGGCAGTGGTGACCCTGGCGGCGCTGGTCGCCTCAAGCATGGGTATCGCCTCGCTGATGACCAGCACCATCATGGAACGCGCCCGGGAAATCGGCTTGATGAAGGCGCTCGGCGCCCGCCAGTGGCAGATCATGCTGCTGTTTTATCTCGAAGCGGTAATGAGCGGCGCGCTGGGGGGACTGCTGGGCTGTATCGCCGGCTGGGGCCTGGCCAAAGCCATCGGCCTGATGCTGTTTGGCGTACCGCTGAGTTTTGCCTGGATCGTGGTGCCGAGCGTGCTGGTGATCGCCATACTGATCGCGGCCATAGGCACCTGGTTCCCGGCCCGGCGTATCGCCAAACTCTATCCGGTGGAGGTGCTGTATGGCAATTAACACCACCGGCCCGGCGCTGGCCCGGGGGCGAAAAGCCGGGCGGCTGGACGGCATGTTCTGGCTTCTGGTGGTGCGCGCCCTGCGTCTGCGCATGCAGCGGGTCGCGGTGGTGTTCGCCGCCCTGACGGTGGGCGCCGCCATCGTAACCGCCATGGCCTCGGTTTATTTTGATATCAATGCCAAAATGAGCCAGGAATTGCGCACCTTCGGCGCCAATTTCTATCTTGGCCCCGGCCACGGCAACAGCCTGCCGGAGGCCGCCCTGCAACCCATTATCGACGGCGCTCCCCAAGGGCTGATTAATGCCGCCAGCCCTTATCTCTACGGTATGGCCCGCACCGAACTGGAAAAAGTGGTTTTGATGGGAGTCTGGTTTGAATCCCTGCAAAAACTGGTGCCTTACTGGCAGGTCAAGGGGGATTGGATTGGCGTGAGTTTCGACGATCGCCACGCCATGATCGGCGTTAAGCTGGCCGAGCGCCTGCATCTTAAATTGGGGGACAAGGTCACCCTGGTGGACGGCCAACAGCGCCAAAGCCTGCAAATCAAAGGCATTGTCGAAGCCGGCGATGCCACCGACAATATGCTGATCGTGAATTTGGACCTGGCGCAAAAATGGCTGCACCAGCCCAATGATATCAGCAACGCGATGTTGAGCGTGAATAACGATCTCGGCCAGGTGGATGCGTTCGCCGCCCGGTTGCAGCAACAATACCCGGATCTGGATGTGCGGCCCATTCTTAAGGTATCGGCCTCCGAAGGGCAGGTATTGGATAAAATCAAAGGACTGATGGGGCTGGTCTCGGCGGTCATCCTGATTCTGTCGTCGCTATGCGTGAATACCACCCTGATGGCGATTGTGGGCGAACGTTCGCGTGAGTTCGCCCTGCAAAAGGCCCTGGGCGCCAGCGCCCGCGATATCAGTCTGCAAATGCTGGCGGAAACCGGCATTATCGCCCTGGCGGCGGTGATTTGCGGCAGCCTGATCGGTTTTGTCCTGGCGCAAGTATTGGGCCATGCGGTATTTAATGCCGCCATCGCCCTGCGCGCCCCCGTTTTTCCGCTGACGCTGGCGTTATCCCTGCTGGTGGCGGCGGTTGCGGCCATTGTGCCCGTCAGGCGTGCCCTGCACGTCGAACCGGCGCTGGTCCTGAAAGGAGAATAAATTATGACTTCACCTATCCGGTTGGTGCAACCGCTGCCCGCGGCGGATTATGTGATTGAGACGCGCCATCTGTATAAGCGTTTCGGCAAGGTCACGGCGCTGGACGATATCAATATCCGCATCCGGCGCGGGGAGTTCGTGGCGTTTATGGGGGCCTCCGGCTCCGGTAAAACGACGTTGATGAATATCCTGACCTGCCTGGATACCGCCAGCGAAGGGCAGGTATTGCTCGACGGCGTGGATGCCGCCGCGCTCGATGACGAGGGCCGGCGTACCTTCCGCGCCCAGAAGATAGGCCTGGTGTTCCAGCAGTTTCACCTGATTCCCTTTCTCACCGCGCTGGAAAATGTCATGCTGGCGCAGCATTATCATAGCGTGGTGGACGAACCGGCCGCCCGCGCCGTACTTGACCAGGTGGGCCTGGGCGAACGCGTCGGCCATCTGCCCAGCCAGCTTTCCGGCGGGGAGCAGCAGCGGGTGTGTATCGCCCGTGCGCTGGTTAATGAACCGCCGGTGGTGTTCGCCGACGAACCGACCGGCAATCTGGACGAAGAGAATGAGCAGCGGGTGCTCGACTTATTGACCGACTTGCATCGCCAGGGGCGCACCATCGTGATGGTCACCCATAACCCCGAGCTGGGGCGTTTTGCCGACCGCATCATCCGGCTGCAACACGGCAAGTTTTTAGGCGAGGAGAATAATCACCATGAACTGGCGTCCCGCGGTTAAATTGGCATGCCTGCTGGTCCTGCTGACCGGCCTGTCGGCCTGTAAAGAACAGCAAGTGGCTATCGGCGCCAAGGCGCCGGCGCTGGCGGCGTTCGATCTTAAAGGCCAGCCGGTAGGGCTGGAACAATGGCAGGGCAAACCGGTTTATCTGACCTTCTGGTCGTCGGATTGCGGCGGCTGCGCGGCGGATATGCAAACCCTGCAAAAACTGACCGAAACCTATGGCGATCGCGTGGTGGTGGTGGCGGTGAATACCGACCCGCAGCAGGCGGATATCACCCCCTTTATCGCCGGGCTGCACATTAGTTATCCGGTGGTGCGCGACCAGTTGGGCATTACCAAGGAGCGCTATCAGGTGATCGGTACGCCGACATCCTACCTGCTCAGCGCGCAGGGCACGGTGTTGCAAGCGCACCAGGGATTGCAGGGCGAACCGGCGCTCGCCGCGATGTTCCAGCAGGCGCAAGGGGGTAAATCATGAAACGGTTGCTGATCGGCGCCTTGTTATGCTGCATAAGCGGCCCGCTGCTGGCGGCTACCGACGGGGCGCAAAAATATGCCCAGGCCTGTGCCGACTGCCATGGCCGCAAGGCCGACCGGGCGGCGTTCGGCAAAGCCCCGCCGCTGATTTCATTGACCCGCGAGCAATTCGTCGCCGCGCTGACCGATCGCCGGGACGGCAAAGTTCCCACCCGCGGCGGGGAAGCGCGGGCTAAAAAATCCCTGACCGATGACGATATCCAGGGACTGGCGGATTACGTCCGGTCATTGCAACCGGCGTCCGGGGCGGCGGCCGGAGCGGTAGCGAATTGATTTTAAGAATGATCCTGATGTAATTATTCGCCGATCGTTAAAAATCGTGACTATAGTTAGGATGACGCAATTCATCAGAACACGGAGAAAAAATATGGTAACCCCAACAGATCCTATCCAACCGCATGAAACTCATGTTGATGATGACGTGCAGTTGCTATCCGAAACGCTGGAAGAAGTGCTGGCCTATTCCGGCGACAAGGCGGATCAAAAGTATGTGGAACTGAAAAACCGCGCGGAAGCCGCGCTGGAAGAGGTAAAAAACCGTATCAGCCATGCCTCGGATAACTATTATTATCGGGCAAAACAGGCGGTCTATCGCGCCGACGATTATGTGCAGGAAAACCCCTGGCACGGCGTGGGCATCGGGGCGTCGGTCGGCCTGGTGGTCGGGCTGCTGCTGGCCCGCCGCTAACCGGCTGGTTCTGGTTATGCCGGCTGGCGCTATCAACCAGCCGGTATCCCCTGCCGGCGCGGCTAAAAATACCTTATTAACTATCACGCCGCTTATAACACCGCCCTTTATCATACTAAAGTGCGCTATTTTTTCGTTTTTAGGTCCGTCGACCGTATAATCCATACTCTTATTTAGGTTATGGGGGCACGGGTGGCTTATGCTGTCGTTACTCGAAACATCGCTGCAACAGCATATTGACGCGGGCCTGACCGCCGACCCCGGTTTATATCAAATCCTTATCCCCTGGACGCCCGGCGCGCATGCACCCATGCTCGACTGGTTAAACGCGTCCGCGTTATACCCGCAGTTCTACTGGCAGGATCGCGACGGCGCGCAGGAAGCGGCGGCCGCAGGCGAATTGATGCGCTTCCCTTGCCCGGAGCGGGCCGAGGCGTTTTTAGCCGAACATCCGGCGTTCCCGGCGCTGCGCCTGTGGGGCCTTAACGCTTTTGGCGCCGGCGGGGGCGAACCGGAAAGCTGCCTGTTTTTGCCGCGCCTGACCTGGCAGCGCGAGGGTGCCGCGCACCAACTGATCCTGAATTTGGCCAGTCCCGTGTCCGTACTTGCCGACGCGCGGACGTTTTTGGCCTTTTTGCGCCAGTCCGCGCCGGCGCGCGCATCGCAGCCCTGGTCCGTGCGGCTGCAAGACGCGGTCCATCAGCCCGAATGGCCGCAGTGGCGGGAAATGGTGACCCAGGCACTGGCTAGCCTGGGCCAGGGCGGCCTTGCCAAGGTGGTTCTGGCGCGGCGCACCCGGCTCGGGTTCTGCGGTCATCTCAGCCCCACGGCGCTGATGGACGCCAGCCGGCGGGTCAATCACCACTGTTATCATTTTATGCTGGCCTGGTCGGCGCAGCGGGCCTTTTTAGGCTCCAGCCCGGAGCGGTTGTACCGGCGGCGCCGGGATCGGCTGGATACCGAGGCGCTGGCCGGCACGGTGGCCAGCCACAGCCAATCGGCCAGCGCGGAGCAATTGGCCGATTGGCTGATGGGCGACGATAAAAACCAGCGCGAGAATCTGCTGGTGGTGGACGATATTTGCCAGCGGCTGCGGCCGGCGGCGGTCTCGCTGGACGTGATGGCGCCGGAAATCGTGCGGCTGCGCACCGTGCAGCACCTGCGGCGAACCATCCTGGCGCGCCTGAGCTGCGCCAGCGATGCCCGCTGTCTCGCCATGTTGCAACCGACCGCCGCGGTGGCGGGGCTGCCGCGCGGCGCGGCGCGGGTATTTATTGCCCGCCATGAGCCGTTTGATCGGCAGTGGTATGCCGGTTCGGCCGGTTATTTATCCGCCGCCCGGTCGGAGTTCTGCGTGTCATTGCGCTGCGCGCTGCTGGAAGGACAGGCCGTATGGCTGTATGCCGGCGCGGGCATCGTGGACGGCTCGGACCCGGAGCAGGAGTGGCGGGAGATCGACAATAAGGCCGCCGGCATGAGAACGCTGTTTGCCGGCTCGGGAGATGACCAATTCCTGCCGAAATAACCTAATCCGGCTTTATATCAAAATCTCGCGGCCAGAACAAAATATAATGCCGTGGCGGCGCTTGATCCAAAGGGGCTATTTTCCACGGCGGCTCAACTGCGGCCCCATTGCGCCGAGTCGGCGTTCGGCCTGTTGCATTGATGTCACCGGAGGTGAAATGGCAGATAATTCGTATTTTGACCGCTATTTCCGGTGTTGGTACACTCATACTTTGGTATCCAGGCCATGACCACTATGTCTTCAACGCTGTTTAACCGTCGCTGGGCCCAGGTGCTGATTGAAGCTCTCGTTCGTCATGGCGTACGCCATATGTGTATCGCGCCCGGCTCGCGCTCAACTCCCCTGACCCTGGCGGCATCCGCCCATCCTTCGCTAATCTGCCATACCCATTTCGATGAGCGCGGCCTGGGCCATCTGGCCCTGGGGCTGGCCAAGGCGACCGGCCAGGCGGTGGCGGCGATCGTCACGTCCGGCACCGCGGCGGCCAATCTTTACCCGGCGGTTATCGAAGCCAGCCTGACCGGGGAAAAACTGATTATGCTTACCGCCGACCGGCCGCCGGAGCTCATAGACTGCGGCGCCAACCAGGCTATCCCGCAGCAGGGGCTGTTTGCCGGTTTTGCCCAGCGCCGTATCGATCTGCCCCGCCCCTCGCCCGATATTCCGGCGCGCTGGCTGGTCTCCGCCCTGGACGAGGCGTTGGCGGCCCAAGTGCCCGGCGCGGTGCATATTAACTGCCCGTTTGCCGAACCGCTGTATGGGCTGGATGCTGACGAGCCGGATACCTGGTCGCTGGACCTCGGTGACTGGTGGCAAAGCGATCGGCCCTGGCTCAGCCTGCCGCCGGCGAACGGCGACGCCGGCCTCGCCGCGCGCGATTGGCACCTATGGCGCGAACGTAAAGGGGTGGTTGTCGCCGGACGCATCCCGGCGGGGCAGGGCGAACGGCTCGCCGCCTGGGCCGCGAGTCTTGGCTGGCCGCTGATCGGGGATGTGTTATCCCAAACCGGCCAGCCGCTGCCTTATGCTGATTTATGGCTGGCCCATCCCGCGGCGCGGCGGGTGCTGCAACAAGCGGAACTGGTGATCCAGTTTGGCGGCAGTCTCACCGGTAAACGGCTGTTGCAGTGGCAGGAGCAGTGCCGGCCGCAGGAGTATTGGCTCATCGATCCGCTGCCCGGCCGGCTCGATCCCGGCCATCACCGGGGACGGCGGATCGCCGCTGCCGTCGGCCCTTGGCTCGATCTCCATCCCGCGCAGGCGCAGGCTCCCTGGGCCGCGGAGTTAGCCGGCTACGCGGGGCTGGCGCGCCGGCAAATCCGGGCCGCCCTGGCCGACGGTATGGGGGAGGCCCAGCTCGCCCACCGTTTGACCGAACTGCTGCCGCCGGACGGACGCCTGTTTGTCGGCAATAGTTTGTCTATCCGGCTGGTGGACGCGCTGGCGCAACTGCCGGCGGGGTATCCGGTTTACGGCAACCGGGGAGCCAGCGGCATCGACGGCCTGCTGGCCACCGCCGCCGGGGTGCTGCGCGCCGATGACCGGCCGCTGCTGGTGCTGGTGGGGGATTTGTCGGCGCTTTACGATCTCAATGCCCTGGCCCTGTATCGCCATACGGCGGCGCCGGTGGTGATCGTGGTGGTCAATAATGACGGCGGCCAGATTTTCTCCCTGTTACCCACGCCCGAGGCGGCGCGGGAACGTTTTTACGTTATGCCGCAGCAGGTGGAGTTCCGCCATGCGGCGGCGCTGTTTGGCCTGCATTACCGGCAACCCCGCGATATGGCGGCGCTGCGGGAATGCGTGCACCAGGCCTGGCGCCTGCCGCAGCCCGGCGCCGCCACCCTGGTGGAACTGAAGGTTCCGCCCCGGGAGGGGGCCGATATTTTCCGCCGGCTGGTGGCCGCGATGGCCCAGTCATGAATCGCCAGGGCGCCGTCTGGGCGGCGGATGTCGTGCGCCAGGGTAGTGCCGAGCGCCCCTGGCTGGTATGGCTGCACGGTTTGCTCGGCAGCGCGGACGATTGGGCGCCGGTGTTGCCGTTTTTTCGCGACTGGCCGCAGGCTGCCCTGGATTTACCGGGGCACGGCCGCTCGGCAATGATCGCGGCCGAGGGGTTTGCCGATGTTTCCCACGGGCTGGCCCATACCCTGGCCGCGCTGAATATCCGGCGTTATATTCTTATCGGTTACTCCCTGGGCGGGCGCATCGCGCTTTACCATGCCTGCCGCGATGCGCAGGCCGGCTTATGCGGCGTATTTGTCGAAGGCGCGCATCCGGGGCTGGCCGGCGAGGCGGAGCGCGAGGCGCGTTGCCGGCACGACCGGGGGTGGGCGCGGCGATTCGGCCGCCAGCCCATGGCGTCGGTCCTGGCGGATTGGTACCGCCAACCGGTATTCAGCGATTTATCCGAGCCCGAACGCCGCGATTTGTGCGCCCTGCGCGCCGCCAATAACGGCGTGGCCGTCGCCGGTATGCTTGAAGCCACTTCCCTGGCCTGCCAGCCCGATCTGCTGGCGTCCTTGCGGGCGCTGCCGGTGCCGTTCGGCTACCTGTGCGGCGAACGGGACAATAAATTCGCCGGCCTGGCCCGCCAGGAGGGATTGCCGTTTTCCCTGGTGCCCGGGGCGGGACATAATGCTCATCGGGCAAATCCACCGGCGTTCGCCGGCCAACTACTTTCACTGCTTGCACCGCTTTATTAAAGGAACGCATGATGCTTAAACCCAGCGAAGAACAATGGTATGCCCCCACCGATTGGCGCGATTGCAGCGGCGATTTTGTGGACATCCGTTATCATAAATCCGCCGACGGTATCGCTAAAATCACCATTAACCGCCCCCAGGTGCGCAACGCTTTCCGCCCGCTGACGGTAAAAGAGATGATCCAGGCCCTGTCCGACGCCCGCTATGACGATGGCATCGGCGTGATTATTCTTACCGGTGAAGGTGATTTGGCATTTTGTTCCGGCGGCGACCAGAAAGTGCGCGGCGACTACGGCGGCTATAAAGACGACAGCGGCGTGCACCATCTCAATGTCCTGGATTTTCAACGGCAAATCCGCACCTGCCCCAAGCCGGTGGTGGCGATGGTGGCCGGGTACGCCATCGGCGGCGGGCATGTGCTGCATATGATGTGCGATTTAACCCTGGCGGCGGATAACGCCGTCTTCGGCCAGACCGGGCCAAAAGTCGGCTCTTTTGACGGCGGCTGGGGGGCGGCCTATATGGCGCGCATCGTCGGCCAGAAAAAAGCCCGGGAAATCTGGTTCCTGTGCCGCCAGTACGATGCGGCGCAGGCGCTGGATATGGGGCTGGTGAATACCGTGGTGCCCCTGGCCGACCTGGAGAAAGAAACCGTGCGCTGGTGCCGGGAAATGCTGCAAAACAGCCCCATGGCGCTGCGCTGCCTGAAGGCCGCGCTGAATGCGGATTGCGACGGCCAGGCGGGGCTGCAGGAATTGGCGGGCAATGCCACCATGCTGTTTTATATGACCGAAGAAGGGCAGGAGGGCCGCAACGCTTTTGTGGAAAAACGCCAGCCTGATTTCAGCAAATTCAAACGGAATCCCTGATGCGCAGCGCGACGCTTTATCGTTATAGCCTGCCCATGGACGCCGGCGTGGTATTACGCAACCAGCGGCTGAAAAGCCGCGATGGCCTGATAGTGCGCCTGGAACGGGACGGCCGGATAGGCGAGGGCGAAATAGCGCCGCTGCCCGGTTTCAGCCTGGAAACCCTGGACGAGGCCGCCGAGGCGGCGCTTACGTTTGCGGCGCGCTGGACGGCCGGGCAAGATCCGCTGGCGCAGGGCGCCGCCGCCGTTGATTCGGCGCCGGAACCGGCCGTACCGCCGTCGGTAGCCTTTGGCATCAGCTGCGCGCTGGCTGAACTGGGCGGATGGCTGCCCGCCGCGGACCGTTACCGCACCGTGCCCCTGTGCACCGGCGATCCCGATATGCTGATCCCGATGCTGGCCGCGCTGCCCGGCGAGAAGATCGCCAAGGTCAAGGTGGGCATGTACGAAGCCATACGCGATAGCCTGACGGTGAATCTGCTGCTCGAAGCGGTGCCCGATCTGCATTTGCGGCTGGACGCCAATCGCAGTTGGACGGCCGCCAAAGCCGCCGGCTTCGCCCGCTATCTCGACCCGGCCCTTAGCGGACGTATCGATTTTATTGAAGAACCCTGTGCCGCCCCGGGCGATTCGCTGGCCTTTGCCCGGGATACCGGCCTGGCCATCGCCTGGGACGAAAGCGTCAGGGAACCGGGCTTTCAGGTGGCCGCGCAGCCCGGCGTGGCGGCGGTCATTATTAAACCTTCCCTGATCGGCAGCCTGGCATGCTGCCGTGCCCTGATTGAACAAACGCAGCGGGCGGGCCTGACCGCGGTTATCAGTTCGGCCATCGAATCCAGCCTGGGACTGACCCAGTTGGCCCGGCTGGCCGGCTGGCTGACGCCCCGGGTCCAGCCGGGGCTCGATACGTTATCGCTGATGCGCTCACAGCTCATCCGGCCCTGGCCCGGCAGCACGCTGCCGGTCATAACCCTGGACCAACCATCCTCGGATCAACTACGACCGCTGGCCCGGTTCCCTTAAGGGGCGCAACCGGCGCCATCGGCGCAGATTAACCAATGAATATGCGATTATGATAACTTTCGATACCTGGCCCTGGCGTCATTGGGCGCAGCAAACTCCCCATAGCATCGCCCTGCGCATGCCGGACGGCGACTGGAGCTGGCGCAGCCTGGCGGCCCATATCGACCGGCTGGCCGCCGCATGGCGGCAGGCCGGGGTCGCGGTGGGCAGCGGCGTGGCGCTGCGGGGGAAAAATCAGTTGGAACTGCTGCTGGCGTATTTGGCGGCATTGCAGTGCGGAGCGCGGGTTTTGCCGCTGAGTCCGCAATTACCGGCGCAATTGCTGGCGCAACGCCTGCCCACGCTGAATATCGATTTCGGCTGGTGCGCCGGCGCATTACCCTGGCCGGGAGCCATTATCCCGTTGCGCACCGATGTTTTGCCGATGGCCGGGCCGGCCGCTCCGTCCTGGCAGGTTAACCGGCTGGCGACCCTGACCCTGACGTCGGGCTCCAGCGGGCTGCCCAAGGCGGCGGCCCATACGTTCGCCGCCCATTTGGCCAGCGCGGAAGGGGTGATCGAGTTAATGAATTTCCAGCATCGCCACAGCTGGCTGCTGTCGCTGCCGCTGTTCCATGTTTCCGGACAGGGCATCGTCTGGCGTTGGCTGGCGGCCGGGGCGACGCTCGGAGTAGCGGGCGATTTGCCGCTGGAGCAGGCCCTGGCGGGGTTCACCCATGCCTCGCTGGTGCCGACCCAGCTATGGCGGCTATTGCAGGGCGACCCCGCGGCGCTGAGCCTGCAGGACGTCTTGCTCGGGGGCGCCAGCATCGCGCCGGACCTGACCCGGCAGGCGGAAGCGCTTGGCGTGCGCTGCTGGTGCGGTTATGGACTGACGGAATTCGCCTCCACCGTCTGCGGCAAGCGCGCCAATACGTCGCCCGGCGTGGGCATGCCGCTGCTGGGCCGCGAGGCGCGGCTGGTGGACGGGGAAGTGTGGCTGCGGGGCAGCAGCATGGCGTCGGGCTATTGGCAGCAGGGCCGGCTGGTGCCGTTCACCGACGAGGGCGGCTGGTTCCACACCCGCGACGGCGGCCGGTTTGTGGACGGCGAACTGTCCATCACCGGCCGGTTGGATAATGTGTTTTTTTGCGGCGGCGAGTCGGTGCAACCGGAGGATGTGGAGCGTATCCTGGCGACCCATCCGGCTATCCGCCAATCTTTTGTGGTGCCGGTGGACGATGCGGAGTTCGGCCAGCGTCCGGTGGCGGTGATCGACGCCGACCTGCCTTTCGCCGAGCTGCGCGTTTGGCTGGAACCGCTGCTGGCGCCCTGGCAGCGTCCTGTGGCTTACTACTTATTGATGGATGCGCTAACGGGGGCCGCCGCCAGTGGGCAACCGATTGCGTCCGCCGGTGGAGGTATTAAGATTCCCCGCAGCCAGATAAGGGAATGGGCGCAGGAGCAATTCGCATTAAATCCCTAAAGAAAGGTTGTGTTTGTCGGTCCGCCTTTCTAAAGTGGCGGTATCAAGATCATAGGAGAGAAGCATGCTTAGGGTAGAAATGCTGTGCACCGGCGACGAAGTCCTGCATGGACAGATTATCGATACCAATGCGGCCTGGCTGGCGAACTATTTGTTTGAGCAAGGTCTGCCGATGAGCGCGCGCATGACCGTGGGCGATAATCTATCCGCACTGGTGGCGGCATTGACCGAACGCAGCCTGCGCGCGGATATCATGATCGTCAACGGCGGGCTGGGCCCGACCAGCGACGATCTCAGCGCGCTGGCCGCCGCCACCGCGGCGGGCGAAGAGCTGGTGGAGCATGCGCAATGGCTGGCGAAAATCGAAGCGTTTTTCGCCGAACGGGGCCGGGTAATGGCGCCGAGCAACCGCAAACAGGCGCAAATTCCCGCCAATGCGGAAATGATCGATAATCCGGTGGGCACCGCCTGCGGATTTGCCCTGCAGCTCAACCGCTGCCTGATGTTTTTTACCCCGGGCGTGCCTGCCGAATTTAAAGTGATGGTGGAGCGGGAAATCGTGCCGCGCCTGCGCGAACGTTTCGATTTACCGGACCCGCCGCTATGCCTGCGCCTGACCACCTTCGGCCGCGCCGAAAGCGAATTGGCCAGCCAGCTCGATAGCCTGCCGCTGCCCGAAGATGTGGTGCTGGGCTATCGTTCGTCCATGCCCATTATTGAGTTAAAGCTCACGGGGCCGGCCCACGAACGGGACGCCATGGAACTGGCCTGGCAAAAAGTGCGTGAAGTGGCGGGGGAAAGCGCGATTTATGAAGGCACGGACGATCTGCCTACCCAATTGGCCCAGCGCCTGCAACAGCGGCCATACACCCTGGCCATCGGCGAACAGTTCACCGCCGGCCTGCTGACCTGGCAATGCCAGAGCGCCGGGATGCCGGTCGCCGCGGGCGAATGGCTGACGATTGACGGCGCGGCGCCGGGCGGCGCGGACGACGCGCAGGCGGAGCTGACGCGGCTTGCGCGGCAGGCCGCTGGGCTGGCGCGCAGCCACGGCACTTCCCTGGCGCTGGTGGTCGGCCGCCTGGAACAGGATAGCCTCAGCCTGGCGCTGCATACGCCGGAACGCGATTATGCCCAGACCGTCACCTTCGCCGTCAGCCTTCAGCGGCACGGGCTGAAAACCCGCCAGGAAATGGTTTCGCTGATGGCGCTCAATATGCTGCGCCGCTGGTTGAACGGCTGGCAGGTTTATGGCGAACACGGCTGGATTCGTATTGCCGCCACGCTGGACTAAGCCAGCGTGGCATTGCCCGACCCGGCGGCCGGCCGTCCAGCCGCCAGGATGCAACCGCCGCTCGGCCGCGATCGCCTAATGTAATACCACGCTTGCCCTGCCTAGATGGCCCGATCCGGCGACGCTTCGACGGCAGTGAAATCCTCGGCATCCACATCATAACCCGACGGCTCCCAGCGAATAGTCAACAGCGCCGCCAGTCCGACCAGCGGCGCCAGAGCGATCACCCAGAAGACCCCCGTGCCC
Organism: Sodalis sp. RH21; assembly: GCF_047324175.1. Taxonomy (NCBI): domain Bacteria; kingdom Pseudomonadati; phylum Pseudomonadota; class Gammaproteobacteria; order Enterobacterales; family Bruguierivoracaceae; genus Sodalis; species Sodalis sp. RH21. The sequence continues at coordinate 1,443,671 of NZ_CP178732.1, forward strand.
AGCAACGCCGCCAGCACCGGGAACAAAAACAGCGACACCGTGGAACTGGCGCGCATTAGAGTCTGGTTGAAGCCCACCCCTACGCCGCGCAGGGAAGTGGGATAGCTTAGCGAGGCGAACGTCATGCTATGGGACCCTGGCCCGATCCCCTGGCCGAACAAAAACAGCGCCAACATGGCGATGGCCAGCCCCGCATCCGTCCCGTTGGCCGGACGGCCAATCAGCGCCAGTCCGATCAGCGCCGCCAGTTGCAACGCATAACCCACTACCGTCATATTCCACGCGCCGAATTTCGGCACCCAGCGCACGGCAATCAGACCGCCGACGAACGCGAACAGCAAATTGAGCGCCAGGGAAACCAGGATCGTGGTCAGCATCGATTGGGCCAGGAAACTGCTGATGATAACCGGCAGGCCAAAGGCCACTGCGTTATACGCGAACGAGGAGGCTACCGCTATCACCGTCGCCAGCACCGTACGTTTAAGGTAAATGCCTTGCAGCAGTTTAGCGTAATTGCTCCAGCGGGCGCGATGCGCCGGGGTCGCGTATTGCGGGCTGGCATCGGGCGCCACCTGCGCATTGACCCCGTAAGAGCGGCGCAGGATGCGCGCCGCGCCGGCCAGATCGCCCTGATTGGCCGCCCATACCGGTGATTCGCTCATATAACGGCTGCGGATGGCGATGATCGCCAGGGCGGGCACCGCGCCAAAACCGAGGATCAGACGCCACAGCCAGTCGGTATATCCGGCGGGCAATACGCCGTATAGCAGCAACACCAGCAGATAGGAAATACTGATGGCGGCGTACCAGGTCGGGCACCACATGGCAATGCTCGCCGCTTTATTGCCCCGTCCCCGCAGGCGGGAAAACTCGGCTAAAAAGGCCATCGCCACCGGCAAATCGATGCCGACCCCCAGACCCATGACAAATCGCGCGCCGGCCAATACCCACTCGTTGGGAGCAAAAGCGCAGGCCAGGGCAGCAACGACAAAGAATAGCATATCCGCCATAAACACCCGGTAACGGCCGATTTTATCGGTGAGGTAACCGCCGAAAAACGCGCCGACAATGGCGCCGAAGGTGATGGCCGAGGCCACCATGCCGGTGCCGGCCGGAGTAAGATTAAACTCGCGGGTGATATCCTTTATCCCAAAAGCCAGCGCGCCGAGATCGTAAGCGTCAAGAAACACCCCGCCCAGGGCGATGCCGATAATGATGCCCGCGTGGCTGCGCTGTTGCGTACCGTTATTGACCAAGGCGGAAATATCGGCGGCGTGCCGAATCAAGACCGGTTCGCCCGCGGGCGAAATATCACCGTCCAGCGCGGCGGCGTGGGCCGTAGTAAGAAGTTGGGACATATCTATTGCTTGCTTATTAATGAAGTTGAAAGATAAAGCTCAGCATAACCAGCGCCATAACCAAGGGAAAGACCGAAAGGTTATAAGTTAAAGCTCCAGCTCGATATCTTCCAGCGGGATGCAGCAGCAGGGCAGGATATCGCCGGGCTGGATAAAGGCCAGCGGGGTCTGCAAATATTTAACCCGGCCCTGCACGAGGCGCAGGCGGCATGACCCGCAGTAGCCGGAGCGGCATTGGAACTCCACCGCAATCTTATGGGCTTCCAGCGCTTCCAGCAGCGAACGGTGCCCGGCTTCGCAGGAGAGCTGCGTCCCCAGAGGACGCAGACTGACGATAGGAATGCTCATGGGTTTATAGCTGGAAGTCGCTGAGATCGTCGGCGTTGACTTCGGAGTCAATCTGGCCGACCAGATAAGAACTCACTTCCACTTCCTGCGGCGCCACCTGCACATTGTCGGAAACCAGCCAGGTGTTGATCCACGGAATGGGATTGGAACGGGTGGTGAAAGGCAAATCAAGGCCGACCGCCTGCATGCGGATATTGGTGATATAGTCCACGTACTGGCACAGGATATCGCGATTTAAGCCGATCATCGAACCGTCGCGGAACAAATAGCTGGCCCACTCTTTTTCCTGCTCGGCCGCCAGCACGAACAGGTCATAGCACTCTTGTTCGCACTCCTTGGCAATCTCCGCCATCTCCGGATCGTCTTCGCCGGAGCGCATCAGGTTCAGCATATGCTGGGTGCCGGTGAGGTGCAGCGCTTCGTCGCGGGCGATCAGCCGGATAATTTTGGCGTTGCCTTCCATAAGTTCGCGCTCGGCAAAGGCGAACGAGCAGGCGAAACTGACATAAAAGCGGATTGCTTCCAGCGCGTTGACGCTCATCAGGCATAGATAAAGCTTCTTTTTCAACTCATGCAGGTTGACCACCACTTCCTGGCCATTCACCTGATGGGTGCCGACTCCCAGCAAATGATAATAACTGGTCATTTCAATCAACTGATCGTAATAACCGGAGATATCCTTGGCGCGCTTGAGGATCTCTTCATTTGTGACGATATCGTCGAACACCAGGGACGGGTCATTGACGATATTGCGGATAATATGGGTATAGGAGCGGGAATGAATGGTTTCCGAAAAAGCCCAGGTTTCCACCCAGGTTTCCAGTTCGGGAATCGAAATCAACGGCAGCAGCGCGACGTTGGGACTGCGTCCCTGAATGGAATCCAGCAGGGTCTGGTATTTCAGGTTGCTGATGAAAATATGTTTTTCATGCTCAGGCAGCGCCTGGTAATCGATACGATCGCGCGACACGTCCACTTCTTCCGGCCGCCAGAAAAAGGAAAGCTGTTTCTCAATCAGCTTTTCAAAAATATCATATTTCTGCTGGTCGAAACGCGCCACGTTAACGCACTGACCGAAAAACATCGGTTCAAGCAACTGGTTGTTTTTATTCTGTGAAAATGTCGTATAGGCCATGGTCTCTCCCGTTACCCACGGGCGGCATCAGCGCCGCCCGCGGCCAGTATTAAATCTTGCAGGCGCCGCTTTCGCAATCGTCAGCCTCGGCCAGCGCTTGCATATCTTCCTGCGCATCTTCCGCGCCATCACGGGTGTTTTGATAATACAGCGTTTTGATGCCGAATTTATAGGCGGTCAGCAAATCCTTCAGCAACTGTTTCATCGGCACTTTGCCCGCAGGGAACCGCGACGGATCGTAATTGGTATTGGAGGAAATGGCCTGATCGACAAATTTCTGCATTACGCCTACCAAATGCAGGTAGCCGTCGTTATTCGGCATTTCCCATAACAACTCATAGGCGTCTTTCAGCCGGTTCGATTCGGGAACTACCTGGCGCAGGATGCCGTCTTTCGATTGCTTGATGCTGACATAACCCCGGGGCGGTTCGATGCCGTTGGTGGCATTGGAAATTTGCGACGAAGTTTCCGAAGGCATCAGCGCCGACAGGGTGGAGTTACGCAGGCCGTGCTGTTTAATCTCGCTGCGCAGCGTCTCCCAATCATAATGCAACGGCTCGGTGCAAATAGCGTCCAGATCCTTTTTATAGGTATCAATGGGCAGGATACCCTGGGAATACGTGGTTTCGTTAAACCACGGGCAGGCGCCGCGCTCTTTCGCCAGCTCGTTGGAAGCCTTCAGCAAATAGTACTGGATGGCCTCGAACGTACGGTGCGTCAGGTTATTGGCGCTGCCGTCGGAATAGCGCACGCCGTTTTTCGCCAGGTAGTAGGCGTAATTGATCACGCCGATCCCCAGGGTGCGGCGCCCCATCGCGCCGCGCTGCGCGGCCGGGATCGGATAGTCCTGGTAATCGAGCAGGGCATCAAGGGCGCGCACCGCCAGGGTGGCCAGTTCCTGCAAATCATCCAGGCTTTCAAGGGCGCCCAGGTTGAACGCGGACAGGGTGCACAGGGCAATCTCCCCTTGTTCGTCGTTCACATCCTCCAGCGGCTTGGTCGGCAGCGCGATTTCCAGGCACAGGTTCGACTGGCGGATGGGGGCCACCGCGGCGTCAAACGGGCTGTGGGTATTGCAATGATCCACATGCTGGATATAAATACGGCCGGTGGACGCGCGCTCCTGCATCATCAGCGAGAACAGTTCCACCGCCTTGACGCGGTGCTTGCGGATACTGTCATCCTGCTCATACTGCGTATACAGCCGCTCGAACTCATTCTGATCGGCAAAAAACGCGTCATACAGCCCCGGCACGTCGGACGGGCTGAACAGCGTGATATCCTCGCCCTTCACCAGGCGCTGGTACATCAGCTTATTGATCTGCACGCCGTAATCCATATGGCGAACGCGGTTGCCCTCTACCCCGCGGTTGTTTTTCAATACCAGCAGGCTCTCCACTTCAAGATGCCACATGGGATAGAACAGCGTGGCCGCGCCGCCGCGCACGCCGCCCTGGGAGCAGGACTTTACCGCGGTCTGGAAATGCTTGTAGAACGGCACGCAGCCGGTATGGAAGGCTTCGCCGCCGCGAATCGGGCTGCCCAGGGCGCGGATACGGCCCGCATTAATGCCGATACCGGCACGCTGCGACACGTATTTGACAATGGCGCTGGAGGTGGCGTTAATTGAATCGAGGCTATCGCCGCACTCGATCAGCACGCAGGAGCTGAACTGGCGCGTCGGGGTGCGCACACCCGACATGATCGGCGTAGGCAGCGAGATCTTAAAGGTGGAAATGGCGTCATAAAACCGGCGCACATAATCCAGGCGGGTATCGCGGGCATAACCGGAGAACAGGCAAGCCGCCACCAGCATGTACAGGAACTGCGCGCTTTCGTAAATCTGGCCGCTGACCCGGTTTTGCACCAGATACTTGCCTTCGAGCTGCTTGACCGCCGCATAGGAAAAATTCATATCCCGCCAATGATCGAGAAAACCGTCCATTTCGGCGAACTCTTCGGCGGTGTAATCTTCCAGCAGATGGCGATCGTACTTGCCCATCTCCACCAGGCGCACCACGTGATCGTAAAGCTTCGGCGGTTCAAACTGGCCGTAGGCCTTCTTGCGCAGGTGGAACACCGCCAGGCGGGCGGCCAGATACTGGTAATCCGGCGCATCGCGCGAAATTAAATCCGCCGCCGCCTTAATAATGGTTTCATGAATATCTGCGGTTTTAATGCCATCATAAAACTGAATATGGGAACGTAATTCCACCTGGGAAACGGAGACGTTTTCCAGTCCTTCCGCCGCCCAATCGATAACCCGGTGGATCTTATCGAGGTTGATTTTTTCTTTACTGCCGTCGCGTTTTGTTACAAGCAGACTCTGGTTCATGAGGCTTCATACCTGTCTGAGTGAACCCTATCATTATGCGGGCGCATAAGTAAAAATAGTGTTTCCCTCGGGGGTAAAACACTATATGTAGGGTTTTTTCGTTAATTTGATAACAAGATAGTGACAAACCAGGGCTATTGCAAGGGACGAAAACGTTCCTTTGTGTGGATAACTTGGGGGTGAAATGTTAACGGATTCTTTAAACCGCTATTCAGCCTGCGCTTAGCGGATGTCAATCGCTGTGCATAAAAAATTCTAAAAGAAATTATTCGCTGATTTATTAAACTGCGCCCCACCGGACCTGATGCCAACCGGCCACCGAACCCGCTGGAACCCCACCAGCCCCCACACCTACACCTCGGCGCGCGTATGCACCATATAATTCACATCCACATTGCCGCCCAGGCTAAAACGATCGCGCACCGGATTGTAATGCAACCCGATAATATGGCGCTCGCGCAGCGGCGTACCCTCCAGCCAGTTCAACAACTCCGAAGGCTTAATAAATTTTTTGATATCATGGGTCCCGCGCGGCACGATACGCAGCAAATACTCGGCGCCGACGATGGCCATCAGCCACGCCTTCGGATTACGGTTCAATGTGGAAAAAAACACATCGCCGCCCGGCTTGACCAGCCGCGCGCACGCGCGCACGATGGACGCCGGATCCGGCACGTGCTCCAGCATTTCCATACAGGTCACCACATCATAACGGCCCGGATTGGCCGCGGCGTGATCTTCCACCGTTTCCTGGATATACGCGATCTTCGCCCCGGTTTCCAACGCATGCAGGCGCGCCACCGCCAGCGGCTCGGCGCCCATATCCAGACCGGTGACCTGCGCGCCTTCACGCGCCATGCTTTCCGCCAGGATGCCGCCGCCGCAGCCGACATCCAGCACCGCCTTGCCGAACAGCCCTCCGGCGCGGCCGAGGATATAATCCAGGCGCAGCGGATTAATCCGGTGCAACGGCTTGAATTCGCCCTCCAAATCCCACCAGCGCGAGGCGACCGCGTCGAACTTGGCGATTTCCTGCCGATCGACATTCTCATGGCGAACCGCCGGCTGGGGGTTGTTGACTTCCGGATTCATAGCGGACACTCCTTTTTGGCGCTTATCATGCGTAAATAACGCAAGTATACCGCTAACGGGATAACTCACCAGCGTTGTAAGCAGCCGAAACCACTATGCAGGGCGGTTTTTGTCGCCGACTATTTTCCCTGAATCGCCGAATTATGGTATACTTTGGCACCTTCAAATCCGGGTATACCCGTCATACTTCAAGTTACCTGTGCGTTGGCTGCGCCCGCTCACCCCAGTCACATCGTGAGCTATGCTCCAGGGGACTCGCGGACTTGCCGCCTTCTTGCAACTCGAATTATTTAGGGTATAGATGCTTCAATTAGTAGAGGGATAGCGGCTGCATGAGCGACCTTGCCAGAGAAATAACACCGGTCAACATCGAAGAAGAGCTGAAACGCTCATATCTGGATTACGCCATGTCCGTTATTGTCGGACGTGCGCTGCCGGATGTACGTGATGGACTGAAGCCGGTACACCGCCGCGTATTATTTGCGATGAGCGTACTTGGTAATGACTGGAATAAACCTTACAAAAAATCGGCCCGTGTGGTCGGGGACGTTATAGGTAAATATCATCCCCATGGTGATACCGCGGTCTACGACACTATTGTGCGCATGGCCCAGCCGTTCTCGCTGCGTTATATGCTGGTGGATGGCCAGGGTAACTTCGGTTCCGTCGACGGCGACTCCGCCGCGGCAATGCGTTATACCGAAGTCCGCATGTCGAAAATCGCCCATGAATTATTGGCGGACCTCGAAAAAGACACCGTTGATTTTGTGCCGAACTATGATGGCACCGAACAGATCCCTGATGTCATGCCCACCAAGATCCCCAACCTGCTGATCAACGGCTCGTCGGGTATCGCCGTGGGTATGGCCACCAACATTCCGCCGCATAACCTGACGGAAGTGATCAACGGTTGCCTGGCCTATATCGATGATGAAAATATCAGCGTCGAAGGCCTGATGGAACACATCCCGGGCCCCGATTTCCCCACCGCCGCCATCATTAACGGCCGGCGCGGCATTGAAGAGGCCTATCGCACCGGCCGCGGTAAAATCCTGATCCGCGCGCGCGCCGAAGTGGAAGCTGACGCCAAAAGCGGCCGTGAAACCATCATCGTGCACGAAATACCTTATCAGGTGAATAAAGCCCGACTGATCGAGAAAATCGCCGAGCTGGTCAAAGATAAACGCATCGAGGGCATCAGCGCCCTGCGCGACGAATCCGATAAAGACGGCATGCGCATCGTTATCGAAATCAAGCGCGACGCGGTGGGCGAGGTGGTACTGAACAACCTCTACTCCCAGACGCAGCTGCAGGTTTCGTTCGGCATCAATATGGTGGCTCTGCATCAGGGCCAACCCAAGATCATGGCGCTGAAAGATATCCTTTCCGCCTTTGTGCGCCACCGCCGCGAAGTGGTGACCCGCCGTACGATTTTTGAATTGCGCAAAGCCCGCGACCGCGCCCATATCCTCGAAGCGCTGGCCGTGGCGCTGGCCAATATCGAACCGATCATCGAGCTTATCCGCAATGCGCAAAGCCCGGCAGAAGCCAAGGCGGGCCTGGTGGCTCAACCTTGGGAGCTGGGCACCGTGGCGGCCATGCTGGAACGTGCCGGCGATGATGCTGCGCGTCCCGAGTGGCTGGAGCCGGAATTCGGTATTCGCGACGGCAGCTACTATCTGACCGACCAGCAGGCCCAGGCCATCCTCGATCTGCGTTTGCAAAAACTGACCGGCCTCGAACATGAGAAACTGCTCGATGAGTACAAAGAGCTGCTCGAACAAATCGCCGAACTGATCGTCATCCTGGAAAATCCCGATCGGCTGATGGAAGTGATTCGCGAAGAGCTTAACGCGATGAAAGAGATGTACAGCGATGTCCGCCGTACTGAAATCACCGCCAACACGTCCGATATCAATATTGAAGATTTGATTAATCAGGAAGACGTGGTTGTGACCTTGTCACATCAAGGTTATGTTAAATATCAACCGCTTACCGACTATGAAGCCCAGCGTCGCGGCGGCAAGGGCAAATCGGCGGCCCGCATCAAGGAAGAAGACTTTATCGACCGCCTGCTGGTGGCCAATACGCATGACACCATTTTGCTGTTCTCCAGCCGCGGCCGCCTGTACTGGATGAAGGTGTATCAATTGCCGGAAGCCAGTCGCGGCGCCCGCGGCCGGCCAATCGTCAATCTGCTGCCCCTTGAGCAGAATGAGCGTATCACCGCCATCCTGCCGGTGCGTGAATATGAAGCAGGCCGCCATGTGTTCATGGCCACCGCCAGCGGTACGGTGAAGAAGACCGCCCTGACCGAATTCAGCCGCCCGCGCAGCGCCGGCATCATCGCCGTCAACCTCAACGAGGGAGACGAGCTGATTGGTGTTGACCTGACCGACGGTGAAAACGAGGTCATGCTGTTCTCCGCCTACGGTAAAGTGGTGCGTTTCCCTGAAAGCCAGGTGCGTTCCATGGGCCGCACCGCCACCGGCGTACGCGGCATCAACCTGGCCGCCAAGGACCGGGTGGTTTCGCTGATCGTGCCCCGCGGCGACGGGCCGATCCTGACCGTCACCCAGCATGGTTACGGTAAGCGTACCGCGCAAAGCGAATATCCGACCAAATCCAGGGCCACACTCGGCGTGATCTCCATCAAAGTGAGTGAACGCAACGGTGAAGTAGTCGGCGCGGTGCAGGTGGTGGATAGCGATCAGATCATGATGATCACCGACGCCGGCACGCTGGTGCGCACCCGGGTATCTGAGGTGAGCATCGTCGGACGCAACACCCAGGGGGTTACCCTGATTCGCACCGGCGAAGGCGAGCATGTGGTTGGCTTGCAGCGGGTTGCCGAACCGGTGGACGACGAAGAACTGGACAGCGTGGAAGGACTGGCGGCAGGCGATGAGATCGAAGATGAAGGCAACGACATCGACGAGAGCGACGCCGACGACATCAACGACGATGACGCCGCGCCGGAAGATGACGATCGGGATGCCTGATAATTAATCTGCGCCACCCCGGCCCGGTTTTTAGCGGGCCGGGAGCCGCAGTCCTATTAAGCCAGCCGTGGTGCTGGCTTTTTTTATGCGGTGCCGGTAGTGTATCGGCATCTGGTTTGCCGCCGGGCGCCCGGTATTACTGCCGGCGCTATCTGCTATTATGGGTATGCGCGGCCGACGGGTATCATTACCCGGTATTACCAACCTGCATTTTCACCGGAACGGTACTGGCTTGAAATACTTCTCATCATTTCGCACGACGGTTAAAATTTCCCGTTATCTGTTCCGCGCGCTGGCGTTACTGCTCTGGTCGCTCGGCGCGCTGTTATCGGCTTTTTACATCATCAGCCTGCTGCACCAGCGCGAATCGGAACTGCGCCAGGAGTATTACACCAGTTTCGGCCAGGCCCAAAGTTATATCTCCCGCTCCTCCTCCATGCTGCGGGAAATCAAATATGTGGCGGAAAACCGCCTTAACGCCAGCATTGCCGGACTGGACATGTTAAACGGCGTGTTTGCCGGCAAAGCCAGCCGGCCGGAGTATACGCCCCTTTACCCGACATCCGATTGTAGCCGTACCGGCGCCGAGTACCATAATTCCGTCGACTCCCTCAGTTATTTCCTGAGCTATTGGAAAGACAGTTTCTCCGATGCCTACGATCTAAACCGGGTGTTTTATATCAGCGGCGAAAGCCAGTGCATGGCCGATTTTAATTTTCGCAACGCCGCCAACAGCCCGGCCAGCTTGCCTAAAGGCTTGCAACAGCAGGTTATTAAATATCGCAATGCCCGGCAAAATGAGCGGGAAGATAACCTTTATTGGGTGTCGCCGGGCACCCGCCCCGGCAGCGGATATTTTTACGTATTAACTCCGATTTACGTGGCCAACAAGCTCGAAGCGCTGCTGGGCATCGAGCTGAGCATCCGCCTGGAAGATTTTTCCAGCAGCAGCAACCTGCCCATCGGCATCAGCCTGCTGGATCAAAATAACAACCAGGTCATGTCGCTGGCGGAAGGGGAGCGAAAAGCCTCCGCCCTGGATGTTTATCCGGTGCAGGCCAACTATTTCGGTTATACCGACGGTTATAAAAACCTGGTCATGAAAAAAAGCCTGCCGCCGTCCTCCCTGAGTATCGTGTATTCATTATCGCTGAAAACGGTGGTTGAGAATTTCAATCCGCTGATTATCAACGCCTTGTTGCTTAACCTGCTGTCGGCAACCCTGCTGGTGCTGCTGGCCTGGCTATTTGAACGAAAAATGTTCTCGCCGGCGGAAAAAAACGCCCTGCAACTGGAGGAGAACGAACAATTTAACCGCAAAATCGTCGCATCCGCCCCGGTGGGCATTTGTATTCTGCGCATCAGCGACGGCGCGAACCTGATCAGCAACGAGCTGGCCCATAATTACCTCAGCCTGCTGACTTTCGAGGACCGCCAGCGGATTATTCATATTATCTGCGGACAGCAGGTGAATTTTGTCGATGTCATGACCAGCAACAACAACAACCTGCAAATCAGCTTTGTCCATTCGCGTTATCTAAACGAAAATGTCGCCATTTGCGTGCTGGTGGATATCAGCGCCCGGGTGCGGATGGAGGAGTCGTTGCAGGAAATGGCGGCGGCGGCGGAGCAAACCAGCCAGGCGAAATCCATGTTTTTGGCCACCGTCAGCCATGAATTGCGCACCCCGCTGTATGGCATCATCGGCAACCTGGATTTAATCAAGACCAAGGCTTTGCCCGAAGGGGTGGACCGCCTGGTGATGGCCATGGATAATTCGTCAGCATTATTACTGAATATTATCAGCGACATACTCGACTTCTCGAAAATAGAATCCGAACAGCTTAAAATTGAGCCAAAGAGTTTTTCGCCCCGCGAAGTGGTCAGTCATATCGCCGGCAATTTCCTCTCGCTGGTGGTCAAAAAACGCCTCGGACTCTACTGCTTTATCGACCCCGGCGTGCCGCAAAGCCTGCGCGGCGACCCCGTGCGTTTGCAGCAGGTATTATCCAATTTGCTTAATAACGCGATTAAATTCACCCACGGCGGCTGTATTTTAATCCGCGTCTATTGCCATGATGACTATCTGCATATTTGCATTCGCGATACCGGCGTGGGCATCCAGCAGCGCGAACTGCTGCGCTTGTTCGATCCTTTTGTCCAGTTGGGCAATAGCGGCCAGCAGCAGTTCCAGGGCACCGGCCTGGGACTGGCGATTTGCGAAAAGCTGGTAAATCTGATGGATGGCGATATCGCGGTGGATTCCGAGACCGGGCTGGGCAGCCGATTTACCATCCGGCTGCCGCTCTATCAGGCCACGTATGCCCCGCGGACGCTTTGCGCGGAACTCAACGGCCGGGTATGCTGGCTTTCCGTGCGCAATGCCGCCCTGGAAACGCACCTTACGCATCTGCTCACCGATCGTGGCCTGACGGTCAAACGCCACGCCTGGCAGGAGATCGGCGCCGAGTCGGTTTATATTAGCGACGATGAATCAACGCCGGCCGTGCGCCCCGCGGTGTGGATACGTTTTATGATCGCCCATATCGGCCCCGCCCAGGATGTCAGCGAAGGGGAGTGGTGGCTCAGCCCCGCTTTTGCGGACGCGTTGCCTCAGCTGTTAATCAAGATTTACCGCGGCAACCAGGCCACCGTCCTGGCTTTGGCTCCGCCGTCCGCGCCGTCGCGGGTCAGCGTGGAAAATAATGATATTCGCATTTTGGTCGTGGACGATCACCCCATTAACCGCCGTTTGCTGGCCGACCAGCTGGAGTCCATCGGCTACCAGGTGATTACCGCCAATGACGGTATAGATGCGCTGAATATGCTGCGCAAACAGGCGGTGGATATTATCCTCACCGATGTCAATATGCCTAATCTGGACGGTTACCAGCTAACCCGGCGTTTACGCGCCGAGGGCGTTGCGCTGCCGGTGATCGGCGTCACCGCCAACGCGCTGGCGGAGGAAAAACAGCGCTGCCTGGATGCCGGTATGGATAGCTGTTTGTCCAAACCGGTGACTCTCAATGTCTTGCAGCCGGCGCTGGCGCATTTCAGCCAGCGGGTGCGGGAACAACGCCGCATTGGCGAATGAATGCCGGCATAAAAAAACGACGCATAGCGCCGTTTTTTTATGAATAACCGATAATTATTACTCTTTGTCCACCGGCGCCATGCTTACCGACGACAAATAGTTAAGCAGGGCGATATCGTTCTCCACGCCCAGTTTCAGCATCGCCGATTTTTTCTGGCTGCTGATGGTTTTGATGCTGCGGTTAAGCTTCTTGGCGATTTCAGTCACCAGGAAACCTTCGGCGAACAGGCGCAAAACCTCGCTTTCTTTCGGTGAAAGGCGTTTATCGCCATAACCGCCGGCGCTGATCCTTTCCAGTAATTTCGCCACGCTGTCGGGGGTATATTTTTTCCCCTTTTGCAGCGAGGCCAGGGCCTTGGGCAAATCGGTGGGCGCGCCCTGCTTAAGGACAATGCCGTCGATATCCAGCTCTAGCACGGCGCTTAAAATGGCCGGGTTGTTATTCATGGTCAATACGATAATCGCCAATTGCGGATAATGGCGTTTAATATATTTAATCAGGGTGATGCCGTCGCCGTATTTTTCGCCGGGCATTGAAAGATCGGTCACCAGTACATTTGCATCGAGCTTGCCCAGACTGTTGATGAGAGAGGTGGAGTCCTCGAACTCACCCACCACTTTGACCCAGTCAAGCTGCTCCAGGGATTTGCGGATGCCGAACAGGACTATCGGATGGTCATCGGCAATGATGACGTTCAGATTATTCATAGGTTTAACTACCTTGCATGCTGTAGCAGTTTAATGACAAAAACATCAATTTGGTGGATATCGTTGCCGATTTTTGAATTATCATTTTCCATAGTAGCTTGTTTGATATGTTGTTCCAGCGTTTCACACAATAGTGTGCCGGAAACCAGATTCAGCATGGCAAAGACACCTTTTAAGCGGTGTGCAGTCTGGGCCAGGGCGTGCAGGTTGCCGCTCTCGGCTTCAGTATACAGCCTCTTGACGTCATCGGGTACTGTCTCGGCAAACAGTGTTAAATAACCGCTGGCCCGCAACTGCTCCAATATCCCTTCGGACTCGGCCGGCAGCGCCGTTGCCGCGCCGCCGCTTTCCTCCAGTATTAGCTTGAGTTCCAATAATTGTAATATGGCATCAAGCAGCGGTCCGCCCAAATTGTAATTGACCTTCAGACGGTAGGGCGAAAGCGTACGAACGGTCGTTTCGTCGCCCTGCAGCAGCAGGGCGAAGTCTTCCATGCGATGAACATCGTCGGTCAATAATAAATCATATTCCGGCGCCAGATGGTGCTCATCGGGATAAAGCAGTTCCGCGCCCAACTGGTTAAGCAGTTCTTTAATGATGCCGCGGATCTCCTCATTGGCGATATCCAGCATGGCCACCGTGCCGGCCAGAATGTTTTCTTGATCGTCGGGATGCCCGCTGTTTTCCTCCAGCGGCAGCGTCAGCCTTACCCGGTAGCGGGTGCCGATATCCGCTTTGGTATGGATATCCAGGCCGCCGCCCATTTTTTTGCACAGCTGGTTGCACAAAAACCAGGAAAGCGAGGACCCGCGCTGATAATGATCTTCCGGCCCGGGACTGACAAAGGGCTGTTGCAGATTGGCCAGCTCCTGTTCGCTGACGCCGTTGCCGGTATCGCTGAGAATACAAAGCAGCGTATCCGGCTTGGCGGGGTCCTGGCCGATGGACAGCGTTATTTTACCGTAATGCGTGCTGATAATGCTGTAATCAAGCAACAGGGACAGGATCTTTTTCACCGCTTCTGCATCGCCGACATGCAGCTGATTAAGGGGTAAATGATAGTGATTAAACAGCGCCAGGCCTTTACGGCCCAGGGCGGGAAGACGCTCCGCCAGCAGGGCATCGATTATTTTCGGCAAGGAAAAGGGCTGCGGCGCCGGCCGCCAATCCTGAATTTCCAACGCGGTCAGCAGGCGCAGATTATCGAAAAGCTGGCTTAGCCGCGACGACTCGGCTTGCAGTCCGTCCAGGAAGCGCTGGCGCAGATCTTCGTCGCCCGCATGCGCCAGGCCGTCGATGAGTTCATTGATGGCCAGCAGCGGCTGATTTAGTTCATCCTGGAAATTGGTGAGAATGGCCCGGCGCGCCTGTTGGTTTTTGTTCAGCTCGATTTGCGCCTGTTGCAGCTTTTTATTAACCAGCACCTCTTTATCATGGTCCAGTAATTGGAACAAATAGGTTTGCGGGGAAAGCTGGCTCTTGAACATGCGGATTTCGTAAACTTCGTTATTGACCGTCGCCTGGATAATGCCCTGATGGCTTTCAGCCAGGTTGGCGATTTTTTGCAGGCTGAGATGGGGCAGTAAATGATCGGCGATTTTATTGCTGGCCACCAAGGTATTTTCGCTAAAGTCATAGATCAGCAAACCCAGCGGCAAATTGGCGATCACCTCTTCCCCCAGGACGCGATGGGACCTCAACGCCTGCTCCATATTTTCGCGCGGGCGTAAGAAATGCTGGCGAATGAAATAAATACCCAGCAAGGACAAGGCGATGAGCAGGATATCAATGGCAATCGGCCACAGATTATTGCGCAGCATATCCACCGTCAGGCTGGTCAGGGGCACCCGGTAAACCATATTAAGTGGGGCGTTGGCGAACTGCGCGCTAATCTCAAGGGTCGAGCCTTTAATCCGGCTGATAATCGGCAGCGTGCTTGGCTGTTCGTCGTCGCTGGCTGCGGCGTCTGAGCCATCCAAGCCGTCGGCGGGAAGAAGCGCAAAATTGGCCCGGGCCATATTAAGCGGGATAATGTCATTGATCGGCAGGTCGAAGGCAATAATCGTCGCCAGGTGGCCCGGCTGGTTGATGATAATCCGCTGTGTAAAATAATAGTCGTTCTGGAAGCGGAATTTACGCAGCGGCGAAAAGCTTTCGCGCTCATCCAAAATATTGGCCTGCTGCAACATTTCCGCCCGGCGCGATTTAACCACGGCGCTGATCAGGCTGTCCTCGAAACGCGGCGCGATATCACGCAGCGGCTGGGTGGATATCAGCGTCAGACTGTTATCGATGCCGTTAAGATAAAACAGGGAATAGTTATTGCTCTCGGCGCCCCATAATATGTCTAAATAATTGGACATTTTTACGGCGGTGGCCAGGGCGGCCGGTTCGTGGGCGCCAAAGATCAGCCCGTCGGTTTTGATATGGGGCTTTTCGATATAAAACACATCGGGCCGCAGCCGGGTTTCGCGCACGCCGTCCGCGCCGACGTCCAGCGCGCCGGTGGCGGTTGACGTGTCATAAAGCCGATCGGCGACGAAACGGTAGGTATCGATGCGTTTTTGCAGCGCCAGGGTAATGGTGCTCATGCTGTGCTTTTTCTCTATCAGATAAGCGTTGATCGCATGAAACCCAAATAACCACAGCGACAATAACAACAAAATGATAAACACCACCAGACTGCGGGTAAGCGCGGCCGCGGTGAGGGACAGATTTTTAATTTGCATGACTGTTTTTCATCACCGGCTCACCGGGTTACCCGGCGGGCGCTCAGCGTAACCACCAGAAGTAATAATGCGACGCAGCCAAATGCAGCGAACAGGCTGGTCAAATGGGCAATAAAACCAATCAGCGCCGGGCCGGCCAGGATACCGGCATAACCAACGCCGGAAATGGCGGCCAGGGCCAGATTAGGCGGCATATCGGTTTGGTTGCCGACCACGCTGAACAGCAGGGGCACCAGATTTGACGCGCCGAAGCCCACCAGCATGAACCCCAGTAGCGTTATCACCGGCTGATTGATGAAAATCGCCAGCGCCAGGCCCGCCGATGCACACAGGCTGCCGGCCAGCAGAGTGCGGTAGCGGCCGATGGCATTGATCAGCCGATCGCCGTTCAGGCGGCCGATGGTCATGGCGATGGAGAACAGGGCATAACCCAGCCCGCCCTTGGAACTTTCAAGCCCGCGCTCCACTGTCAGGAATAGCGCGCTCCAGTCAAGCATCGCCCCTTCGGTTAGAAACAGGATGAAACAGAGCAAGCCGATAAACATCACCTTGCCGCGGGGACGGACAAATAGCGGACCGCCGTCCGCGGCCGGGCGATCCGACAGCAGGTTGCCGGCCGTGCATACCAACAAGACGACGATGAGCGCCACCGCTATGGCGATAGACGAAAAAGGACTTAGCCCCAGCCAGAGTAATATGCTGACCAGACCGGCCCCTGCAATACCGCCAATACTGAAAAAACCGTGGAATCCGGACATCATGGCCCGGCCGCTGGCTTTTTCCACCGCCACCGCCTGGATGTTCATGGTGATATCGATCGCCCCCAGGCTAATGCCGAAAAGCAGCAGGGCCAGCCCCAGCGAAAAGCTGCTTTGCGTCAGCGCCAGGGCAGGCATGACCAGGCACAGCAGTACGGCGCCGCCGATAATCACCGGCCTGCAGCCGAGCCTGCTGGCCATCGGTGCCGCCAACGGCATGGCCAGCAGCGAGCCAATGCCCAGGCACAGCAGCATTAATCCCAGAGATGCATCATTAATTTGCAGGCGTAATTTGGCGAACGGCACCAGCGGCGCCCAGGCCGACATGCCGAAGCCGGTAATAAAAAACACGGTGCGCGTGGCGATGCGTACCGGCCGGGCGGAGTGCTGTTCCGTATTTAACGTCGTTGTCATAAAGCTATCGGGACTGTCCTGTCTGGGTGTGGTTAAAATTAATGTCGGAACCGGCCGCTGGCGCAAGGGCGCCGGCTATTCGCCGCCCTTGCGCGCAAGCCATACGGCAATCACCCGCACGATATAGTCTTGCTGCCCGTCGGTAAGCGGCTGCCCCTTGGCGATGCCGTGCCATTTTTCCAGGCAACCGCGGCAACAGGTGGCGGTGCCGTGCTGCGCGACAAACACCGGATGACCGCGCCAGGGCGTTTGTTTACCGTCTTTGGCCGGCAATGCCGGGGCCAGCCGGCCGGCAATAAAATCGCGCGCATGCGCTAACACGATATCTATCCCTTTAGTATGCAGGTAGGTAAGATCTTTTTCATTAAGCCGAAATTTTGACCGGAAAGCGGAACGTTGTAAACGATCCCAGATAAGGTCGATATCCTGATCTCGTTGCATGTTGCCCTCAGCTATCCGGTGTCCGGGGCGCCTCTGCGCGCGCCAGGCCACCGGCGAATCATGTCGCAAAGTGTACCATGACCTTAGTCTGATAACGAAGTGCGCTGTGCGGGGTGGGGGCGTGTCCCCCGGTTGTCCGTGGCTATAAATATTTTTTAAATAATCAAAAAATAAAATGGTAACAGTTAATCCGTTATTGCCGCTATTCCGGCATAGCGGAATGTTTTATTTATTAATATTTATTAATGGATATTAATATTTTTTTGCCAAGTTGAAAAAAAAGCCGACACAAGGCCGGCGAGGGAAAAATAACATTTCGATGAAGGTAATAATGACAAATTAATGATGATAGCAAAATAATAATAGGCTATGCGCGGCACGGCGTTTTGTCACATTGTGCTATCATGATGATAATACTTTAAGATATTGAATTGTAATTATTTTTTAACCGTATAATTTTTAATTACGACCATTTGTTATTATTTTTTAACGTGCGTTTTTTCTATAAAGTGCCACCTGCGTAACAAAATAAAATATAAAAATTGTATTTTGAAACACTGTATGGCACTTGGTATCATTTTACCGCTAGTATATTATCGCTTTTATTGCAAAATTAAATGGCTTGTTGAGCCGTAGCATCCTCAATAATGCATTCATTGAAAAGTGGTGGTCACTGACAACTCATATTCGAGGATAAAAGAATGAAAGCGCAAATTCTATCCCTTTTGATACCGGCATTGCTGGCCGCCGGATCGGCTAGTGCTGCCGAGATCTACAATAAGGACGGTAATAAATTAGATCTCTATGGCTCGATCCACGGACTGCACTATTTCTCCGACAATAAAAGCAACGATGGCGACGAAACCTATACGCGTATTGGCTTTAAGGGCGAAACGCAGATCAACGATCAACTGACCGGGTATGGCCAGTGGGAATATGAAATCAAAGGCGATAATACCGAGGGCAGCGACTCCACCAAAGGCGATCATACCCGTTACGGATACGCCGGCGTAAAATTCGGCGACTACGGTTCGTTCGACTATGGCCGTAATGACGGGGTGCTTTACGATATTGCTTCTTTTACCGATATGCAGCCTGAGTTCGATGGCTCCACCTATGGCGCCGATCAGTTTTTATTCCAGCGCACCAGCGGCGTGGCCACCTACCGCAACAATAACTTCTTCGGCCTGGTGGACGGCCTGAAGTTCGCCCTGCAATACCAGGGGCAAAATTCCGATCCCGAAGAGTCGTCGAACGGCCGCGATGTGCTGGGCCAGAACGGCGACGGGTACGGTATGTCGTTGACCTACGATCTCGGCATGGGGGTCAGCGCGGGAGCGGCGTTCTTTAATTCCAAACGTACCGACGATCAAAACGGCGCCCGCAACTATGCGGCGATTATGGGACGGGGCGATCGCGCCGAGGGATATAGCGGCGGCCTCAAATATGACGCCAACCAGGTCTATCTGGCGGTGATGTTCACCCAGTCTTATAATGCCGCGCCGTTCGGCGCCAGCGATTCGCAGCTCTATGGCTATGCCAACAAAGCGCAAAGTTTCGAAGCCTATGCGCATTACCAGTTTGACTTCGGTCTGGTGCCGTTCGTGGGCTACAACCAGACCCGGGGCAAGGATCTGGGACAGGGCGGCGACAATAATACCTACCATGATGAGGATTTGGTGAAATTTGTCGATGTGGGGACCAGTTACTACTTCAACAAAAATCTTTCCACCTACGTTGATTATAAAATCAACCTGATGGATGACAATAAGTTCACCGATGCCGCCGGTATTAATACCGACGACGTGGTGGCCCTGGGACTGGTATACCAATTCTGATCTGTTGTTCCCCACGGGCGGCGGCCTCGCCGCCCGTGGATAGAAATGATATTTAACCCTTTTATTTAAAATTATTTAATATTAATTCCTCATAAAATCATCAGCCGTATCTCTCCTAACATAAATACCCAGGTTATTTAACTAATATTTAATTTGACGTTTTAATCGGCCGGTTCGCCGGTTGAAACGCTAAATTCTATTTAGTATTATCGCGCTGTATGAAAAGTTATTTTGGCAAAGTTGCTTCTTTGCCGTGCTTTTTATATCTGAATCAGTGGCGAAAAATATATGAGGATAATATAATGAAACTACGTCTTATTTCTACCCTGGTGCCTATTTTAATGTTGTCCGGCGGCGCGGGCGCCGCAGAAATTTATAATGTGGACGGCAATAAACTGGATTTAAACGGTAAAATTGTTGGGGTACATTATTTCGATAATAATAATACCGATAGCGATCATTCCTACATGCGTTTCGGTTTTCTCGGCGAGATGCAGATTACGCCCCGACTGACCGGTTACGGCCGTTGGGAGTATCAGGCCGACCTGGATCAAGGAGAAAAAGACGCGTCGGAGGAGGCATCCACCCTGCTGGGTTTCGTTGGCCTGAAATTCGCCGATTTCGGTTCCTTTGACTACGGCCGCAATTACGGCGTGCTGTATGATGTCCTCGCCTGGACCGACCGGCTGCCGGAGTTTGGCGGTGATGCCTTCGGCGCGGATAATTATATGTCCCACCGCGGCAATAACCTGGCAACCTACCGCAATACGGGCTTTTTCGGCCTGGTGGACGGGCTGAATTTTGCCGTGCAGTATCAGGGAGAAAACCAGGCCGGCGATAAAAAAGGCGTGGGGCGCGGCATCGACGCGGCCAACGGTAACGGCTACGGCATGGCGGTATCTTATGATTTGGGCTGGGGCATTAGCGCCATCGGCGCGTTGACCAGCGCCAGCCGCCCCGATGAGCAAAAGGACCATTTTTACGGCCATGGCGGTAATAAAGCCAATGCATATGCGGGCGCGCTAAAATACGACGCCCAGAATTATTACCTGGCCGCGATGTACAGCCAGAGTTATAATTTGTTGCGGTTCGGAGACGTCAAGGACGATAAAAAGATTAGCGGCTTCGCCAATAAAGCGCAAACCTTCGAAGTGGTGGCGCAGTATCTGTTCGATTTTGGCTTTAGCCCGTCGCTGGCCTATGTGCAAACCCGCGGTTGCGGTATTGAAAAATACAATAAGCAGAATCTAAGGAAATATTTCGATATAGGCGCCACCTATAATTTCAATGATAATATGGCAACCTATATTGATTACAAAATTAATCTGCTCAAAGGCAATGATTTTACCGAGAAGGCAGGAATCAAACGTGATAATATTGTCGCGACCGGTTTACAATACCGCTTCTGATATTGTTAATATCTAAAAGATCAGGTTCGCGCTGGTCTTAGGCAATAATGCGGTAAGTCTGAAAACCATTAACCATCGAGTGATTAAGCGGGGGGACGGAAAAGACCGTCCGCCCCGCGCTGGTGATGGCATAACGTTACCTATCCAAGTGAAAGGTGACTACGCCGGTGGTCCGCTAACGGTGCCGTTGATGGATCAGCGACTTCTTCCGGGTTTCCTTCACCGCCATAAACAGCGAAAATATGGCGATACCGAGCAATACGGCGATCAGAATCAGGTTCTGCATGGTCTTATGCCCTCCCTTTACGAGCAATAAATAAGACAATGATTTTCCCGGTAGCGGCTCCCGCCGGCTATCAGACCATTCTGTTTAACCGGCCTAAAAGGCGTCAATTCATCAATAATCTAGCCGGAAAAGCATTTTAAGCTAAAAATTCCGCTTAATCCCCAGTGTTTGTGCTTATATGCCGCATAAGGAAAATCCACCGCCGGCCGGCCGTCCCGGTCCAAGGCGAATGTTTTTTTCTTGAGGGGGTTGGTATAGTCGGTAAAAAGCGACAACAATCCTAAGGTTCGCTCCGCGACCCATAATAAAAGTTTTATTAACTGACGCCATACCGTGGCATAAGGGAAAAGTGATATGACTCAATCTTTATCGTTCAGGGGGATAACCGCCGGTGTCGCGCTGGCAACGGCCATTGTGCTGTCCGCAGGGCTTGCTCCCCAGATGGCGCAGGCCGCGCCCGCCACCGCTACCGTTAAAGTGACCTTTGTCCAGGAATGGCCGGTAGCGGATGGATTCTGGATACCCTGGACCCTGGGTAAGGCCAAGGGTTTTTATCGCGAAGAAGGCATCGATCTTAATATCGTCGCGCCGCCGACGGTGGCCGATACCATGAAGTTCCTGGGCACGGGCCGGGCGGATGTGGCGTTTACCACGGTGATGGATATTATTTTCGCCAAGGAGCAGGGCGCCCCGGTGATTGCCATCGGCCGCTACGGCACCGGCAATAATTGGGGGATCTTCACCCCGCAGGGACAGCCGATTACCGTAAGCGAGTTGAAAGGCAAAAAGATTGGCATTTATAACGATGCCTGGACCAAGGCGCAATTATCCTTGGTATTAAAAAGCGCCGGTATGACCCTTGATGATGTGAAAATGGTTGCCGCCGCCGATGACACCGTGCCCCTGCTGCTGCAAAACCGGGTGGATGCCACTACGGGTATTACCAATGCCGAAGGAACCGAAATCGCCGTGACGACCAAGCAAAAACCGGAGTTCCTGCCGGCCACGGCCCACGGCGTGCCGGATACACCGATCTTTATGTTTGCCGGCAACCAGCAGTGGCTAGCGAAAAATCCGGCGCTGGCCAAGGCGTTTATGCGCGCCACCACCAAAAGCATCCGTTATGCCATCGCCCATCCCGACGAAGCTACCGCCGCGTTCGCCGCGCAGTACAGTAAATCCTACGATGCCGCTTTCGTGAAGCAGCAGTGGCAAGATACCATGGCGGTATTGGGTAAGCCGGATAACGATCAGCTCAGGCTCAACGACCAGGCCTGGAGTGAATTGCTCAGCGCGGTGACCGGGTTGGGTATCCTCAAGCAGGCGCTAACGCCCGCCCAGTATTATACCAACGAGTTTTTGCCCCAGGAGTAAATACGCGCCCGGCAACGGAATGCCCGCGGCTGCGCCGCAAGGTTAATCCGGGGTGCTTACCGCGGCGCTACGGACCGCGCTAGCGGCCGCCAGTTGCGGCGCGTCCAGGTCGGCGGTACGCAACAATGCCTGCTCGATGCGTTCGGCGTCGACGGCAAAGGGCAGCTGCGCCGCAATTGCCGGCGCTATTTTCACGCCCTGGGCAATTTGCCTCGCTTTTTGCGCCAGCGGCGTTATCGACCCGTCGACGCCGAGCTGGCGCAGGGTCAGCGGAGTGGAGAAGGTCCTTAACAGCGCCAGCAACTGTTCCTGCGGCTGGGTAGGTGACTCGTCCAGGTAGGATTGCACCACCAGCCCGAAGCCCACCAGTTCGCCGTGCAGAAAACCGTGCAGTTCCGGATGGTAAGTGATGCTGTTATGCAGCGCGTGCGCCACGCCGATGCGCGGGAATTCGTCGCGCATGCTGTTGGCCATGCCGGCCAGGGCTATCACCCCGTCCACTACTTTGCTGAAGGCCGGGGTGACCCGGTGGGCCAGGTTGTCGGCGATCGCTTCTTCCCCCAGCTGTTCAAAGATCTCCAGCGCCAGTTTGGCGGCCTGCGCTTTTAGCACCAGCGACAGGCTGCTATCGTCCTGGCGCAGATAGGGCTCGAATTCATACCATTTGGCCAGCGCGTCCACGATCCCTGATTTCAGGTAGCGCACCGGCGTATCGGCGAGAATCTGGCTATCCACCAGCACCCATTCCGGCGTGCGTTGCAGCGGCATTGAGTTCAGATGGCCGCCGGCTTCGGTATACAGCACCGAAATGGGCGACCACGCGGCACAGGTCGCGGCAATGGTGGGCACCGTAATCAGGGGCAATTGCCCGCAGGATTCCGCGATGCCTTTGGCGGTGTCCAGCACTTTACCGCCGCCGACGCCGACGATCAGGCGGATGCCGTCCGTCTGCGCCCGCGCGCTAAACGCGGCAATCGTGGCCCGGGTACACTCTCCCTGTAAAAAATAGCGCTCAAAGCGGATATCCTGGGCGCTGAAACTGGCTTCGATCGCAGCCGAGGTCGCCTGCCAGGCGCGTGGGCTGCTGATGATCATGACCTTATCACGGGTAATGGGCGCGACATAATCACCGATGCGCTTAATCAGTCCCACCTCATTAAGGTAATTCTGCGGTGCTTTAACCACAATCACGATATGCCTCTCCTTATCCTGCCGAACAATTAACCTGGTTAACGTATTATCTCTGACTCTTTACCCGCAGCATTGTCCCTGCGCCAAAGGCTATTTCTGCATGCCCCACCGCTTGACGGTAATCCGCTCCAGGGTACTGAATATCAGCCCTTCAACCAATAAGCCGATGATGATGACCGATATCAGCCCGGCAAATACCCGGTCGGTAAAAAGCTCGTTGCGGTTTTGGAAAATATACCAGCCCAGCCCCCCTTTGCCGCTTGAAGCGCCGAACACCAGCTCGGCGGCAATCAGGGTACGCCAGGCAAACGCCCAGCCGATTTTCAAGCCGGAAAGAATGGAGGGCAGGGCGGCGGGAATCAGGATGTACCATACATAGCGCAACCCGCGCAGGCCATAGTTGCGCCCGGTCATGCGCAAAGTATCGGATACGCCGAGGAAACCGGCGTAGGTATTGACCGCCATCGGCCACATCACGGAATGCACCAGCACGAATATCAGGCTGTTCTCCCCCAAGCCGAACCACAGCAGCGACAGCGGCAGCAGCGCAATGGCGGGCAACGGATTAAACATCGAGGTCAGGGTGCTGAGGGTATCGCGGCCAATCCGGGTCGATACCGCCAGCGAGCTCAATACCAGCGCCAAAACGGTGCCGATGATATAACCTTTGATCAGGGTACCCAGCGAAATGCCGATTTTCGCCGGCAGTTCGCCGCTGGCCATATCCTGGCAAAATGCGGTAAGGGTCTGGATAAATCCCGGCAATAACAGGTCGTTGTTTTGCCAGCGCGCTGCGCCTTCCCACAAAGCAATCAGTACCAGCAAAATGATCGATTTGCGCAGCCAGGTCTGGTTCCACAACCGGGTCTGCCACGGCAGGGGGGTCGCCAGCGACATAGGTTCGATGGGCGGCAGGTCGAATTGATACTCCGGCCGAATGGGTGGTTGCATGGTCATAATCACGATTCCTGGATAAAAATACCTTCAGCCGCCCACGACCCTAAAGCGCGGCTTGACCGCCGCGGCGGCGTCGGGAGCGGTTTCGGGTTCGTCGAACAGTAAATGGTGAATGCGCCGCGAGGTTTGCTGGAAGGCGCTGCCGCCAAAATCGTCAATACCGAATTGATGGCTGTTCAGCTCCGCCCGCACCCGTCCTGGGTGAGGGGAGAGCAGCAAAATGCGGCTGCCGACCACCAGCGCCTCTTCGATGGAATGCGTGACGAACAATAAGGTAAAACGCACCTCTTCCCACAGCGCCAGCAGCTCTTCTTGCATTTTGCGCCGGGTCAGGGCATCCAGCGCGGCAAAGGGTTCGTCCATCAATAAGACTTTGGGCTCCATCGCCAGCGCCCGGGCAATGGCGACGCGCTGTTTCATCCCGCCGGAAAGCGTATGGGGATAAGCGTCGGCAAAGGCCGACAATCCCACCTTGGCAAGGAAATAGCCGGCCCGTTCGCGGGCTTCGGCGCGTCCGGCCTTGCCGCTGGCCAACAGTGGGAACATGACGTTTTCCAATACGGTTTTCCACGGCGGTAATTGGTCGAATTCCTGAAACACCATTAGCCGATCCGGTCCCGGCTGCGTCACCGCGGCCCCGCCCAGCGTAATACTGCCGCTTACCGCCGGCAGGAAACCGCCGATGGCTTTTAGCAGGCTTGATTTACCGCAGCCCGATGGTCCGAGCAGCACAAACCGATCGGCCGGGAAAACATCGAAACTGACATCATGGGTTGCCCTGACCACCCGGCGATGGGTGCGATATTCAAGGTTTAATGCGCTGACCTGAAGTACGGGCGCATCGGCCGCCGGGCTGTGTTGTAATGCCATTACGTCACTCCTTTCAACCGGTATCCCGGCGTATCAACTGCCGGGCAAGGCATAGGCTTCAGGGAAAAAGTAATCCTTCCAGGAAGCGGCGCTATTTTTCAATACTCCCAACTCATGTAATTTTTCGGCATACACGAAGGTTTTCTGTGGCGCAATGGTGAAGTCATTTTCCGGATCGTTGACAATCTTCTCAATTAACTCCAGCGGCAGATTGGATTTCTCGACGCGGATATAAATTTTCGCCGCTTCGTTCTTATCGGCCTTGATGATATCCGCCGCCTCGGCCAGCGCATCGAAAAACGCCCGGTAGGTTTTAGGATTTTCATCGTGGAATTTTTGCGTCGCATACAGCAGGTTAAATGTGCCTTTGCCGCCCAATACATCATAAGAGCTCAAAATCTTATGAATACCGGGATGTTCCAGGGCCTGGTATTGAAACGGCGGGCTGGAAAAATGCGTGCTGATTTCCGAACCGCCGGCGATTAATGCGGTGGTCGCGTCAGGATGGGGCAGGCTCAGGGTAATATTATCGAATTTCTTATATTCGGCGTTGCCGTACAGGCGGGCGGTTTCAATCTGCAAGGTACGCGACTGGAAACCCACGCCGGCCGCGGGTACGGCGATCCGGTCTTTGTCGGTTAAGTCGCGGATGCTTTTCACCGCCGGATTATTACTTAACAAATAGTTGGGCATTGAACCGAGCGCGGCCACCGCCTTGACATTTTGCCGGCCGCGGGTGCGATCCCATACGGTCAGGGCCGGCGGTACGCCGGCGGAGGCCACGTCCAGCGCGCCGGTCAACAAGGCTTCGTTCATGGCGGTGGCGCCGGAAATGCTGTGCCAATCCACCTTGATATCCAGTCCCTGTTCTTTACCGTGTTTTTCTATCAGTTGCTTATCGCGCACCACATCCAGGATCAGATAGCCGATGCCGAATTGCTGGGCGATACTAATAGTGCCTTCCGCCCGTACGGGGGCGACCGCTAAAAAAAATGAACCGAAAGCGGCAACCAGGCCGATTCGTTTAAACAGTGCATTCATTAAATTAATCCCAAAGAGTTAACGTCATTTTTATTGCGTCCATCTTAGAGTCGAATACCCATTATGCGTAAAGTGTTTTTTGGAATAAATTATAAGCATATGCTTATGCGTTATTTCACTTTGCTTATGATTTTTTTACGGTATGACGCAATGCGGTCCTTTAGTTATTTTCCATCTATCTATATTTCATTCTTGTCGTTTGGCGGATAGTTTATTGACGATATAGTGCAGCTTTTAGGGAAGGAGAATAAAACCGTGCCGACTTTCCAGCACTCATTTTTAAGAGAGTTCCTTACTGCCCGGCTGACGGATATCAAGGTCGATGCGCATATTGCGGCCGTGGTGGCGGACAATCTGGTAGAGTCTTGTTTGAAAGGGCACGATTCCCACGGCGTGACCATGCTGCCGCGCTACATCGCCGCCATCAATGAAGGCGGTCTGGACCCCCATGCCGAAGCCCGGGTCACCGTGGATGCAGGCGCGCTGCTTTCGTTTAACGGCGGCGGGGGATTCGGACAGGTCGTGGGGCGCCAGGCGATGGCCGCCGGCATTGCGCGGGCCGCGCAATATGGCGTGGCGGTGGTCGGCCTGGCCGACGCCCATCATCTGGGGCGCATTGGCGCCTGGGCGGAACAGGCGGCGGCGGCCGGACTGGTTTCCATTCATTTTGCCAACGTGAACAGCCGTTCCCCGGTGATGCCGTGGCAGGGGCGCGAACCGCGCCTGGGGACCAACCCCTTCTGCGTCGGCATTCCGGCGGCGCATCAAGATCATCCGCTAATCCTCGATTTCGCCACCAGCATTATCGCCGGCAACAAGGCAAGGCTCGCCTGGAATGCCGGCCAGGAACTGGCTCCCGGCTGTGTCGTCGATGATCAGGGACAGCCCGCCGTCGATCCGCGCTGGCTGATGACCGAGCCCTTCGGCGCCTTATTGCCGTTCGGCCAGCATAAGGGGTCCGGGCTGTCGGTGGTGTGCTCATTGCTCGGCGCGGCGCTGACCGGCGGCATGACCGAGCGTCATGACAATCGCGATAAACAGCGGATTCTCAATAGCATGCTATCAATCTTGATTGACCCGGCCAAACTCGGCGGCGCGAGTAATCATCCGCAGGAAATCGCCGGATTGATGGCGTGGGTGCGTAGCTCCCGTGACGACGCAGCGGTATTATTGCCTGGCGATGCGGAGCATGAAAAATATCAGCAGCGGCTCGCCGCCGGGATTTATATCGACGACACCAGTTGGCGCCAGTTAGCGGCGCTGGAAAATTCGCCCCAGGCGTTGAAGGCCTAGCGGCATGCGCAAAAAAAACGCCGGCCGGACCCTATTTACCCATCCACTTTTAGGAATTCATTATGCACCTTGCCCGTTTCCCCCGCCTCTCCTTAGGCCAGTTTCCCACCCCGTTGGAAGCCTTGCCGAATTTAAGCCGCTTTCTCGGCGGCCCGACCCTTTATATCAAGCGTGACGACAACACCGGATTGGCCAGCGGAGGCAACAAGACGCGCAAACTGGAGTTCCTGCTCGCCGACGCGGTGCAGCAAGGGGCCGATGTGGTGATAACCCAGGGCGCGACGCAGTCCAATCATGTGCGCCAAACCATTGCCGGCGCTGCGAAAATCGGTCTGAAAACCCAGATTTTGCTGGAACGGCGGGTGGAAAAATTCGGCGAGGATTATCAGCGTTCCGGCAACGTATTGCTGGATAACCTGCTCGGCGGCACCGTGGTAGACCATCTGCCGGCCGGTACCGATATGCAGCAGGCCATGGAAACCTTGGCCGATACCCTGCGCGCCCAGGGCCATAAGCCCTATGTGATTCCGGGCGGCGGCTCCAACCCTATCGGCGCGCTGGGATATGTGGCCTGTGCCGAAGAATTATTGTACCAATCCAGCCAGCAGCGGTTGCGCATCGATCGTATCGTCCATGCCACCGGCAGCACCGGCACCCAGGCCGGCCTGTTAGCCGGGCTGGAGGCCACCAACAGCGGCATTCCGGTCCTGGGTATCAGCGTGCGGGCCCCGCGGATCAAGCAAGAGGAAAATGTCTATGCGCTGGCCGCCCGCACCTGGCAATTGCTTGGCGCGCGCGGCGAATTTCCCCGGGACCGGGTAGCGGTCAACAGCGATTACGTTGGGGAAGGGTATGGTTTGCCTACCGCGGGCACCCTGGAAGCGCTGCGGCTGCTGGCGCAGCTGGAAGGCATTCTGCTGGACCCGGTTTATACCGGTAAAGGCATGGCCGGGCTGATAGACCTGATCCGCAAAGGGCATTTCAAGAAAGATGAGCATGTGGTGTTTATTCATACCGGCGGCTCGGCCGGACTTTTCGGCTATCGTCAACTATTAGAGCAGCAGGGGTGAGCATGAGCTCTTTCCTGTTAGGCGTGCTGGGCGGCATGGGGCCGTTGGCCACCGTGGATTTATTGCAAAAAATCATCGAGGAAACCCCGGCGCAAAGCGATCAGCAGCATGCGCCGGTGGTGGCCTGGAACGTGCCGCAAATCGCGGACCGGCAACGGGCGCTGGCGGGTACCGGTCCGTCGCCGCTGCCTGATTTGCTGCACGGGCTGGCGCAGCTTAACCGCGTCGGCGCCAGTCATATCCTGATTGCCTGCAATACCGCCCACCATTGGTATGATCAATTGGCGGCGGCCAGCGCGGCGCCGCTGCTGCATATCGCCGATGCGACCAGCGAAAGCCTGCGCCTGCATCCCGCCGGACGGGTCGGACTAATCGCCACCCACGGCACCCTGGACGCCGGCTGGTTCCAGCGGCGTTTCGCCGCCTTGGGGAGCGAAACGCTGTCGCCGCTGCCCCACGAAATGGACGACTGGTTCGTGCCGGGATGCTATGCGGTTAAACGGGGAGAGCTGCGGCGCGGCGGCGAGCTATTGGGCCAACTGGCGGGCGCGCTGGTCGCCCGGGGCGCCGAGCGGCTGGTACTGGCCTGTACGGAAGTGCCGCCGGCGCTGACGGCCGTCGGTTCGCCCTGGCTATCCATCAGCATCGACCCTACCCGGGCGCTGGCCCAAGCCGCGGCGCGCCTGTGGCTATCCCGGCGCGATGGCTGACGCAACGGCCGGTCGCATTAGCTTAAAAATGCACAAGGTTAGATAAATTTTGCCTTTGCCCGCCATGGATTGGGCGCGCTCAGGCAAAACACATTTTAATTATAAAAAAATAATTTATAACCTGTTGTTTGTATTGTGTTTTAAAAAGGTCCGCCCCTCAGCGGTTAATTTGACATTCCTTTAGCATAAAAAACTATAAGTTACCCTTTTTTCTTATTTGTCCCCTTTGCTCTTCCTCGGTATGAATATAGCTATATTAGAGATAAAGGAGGTGTGTCGCGTGAACTTTCAGCAATTACGTATTATTCGGGAATCTGCCCGGTGCAATTATAATCTGACTGACGTGGCCAGTATGTTATTTACCTCTCAGTCCGGGGTGAGCCGTCATATTCGTGAGCTGGAAGAAGAGCTTGGCGTCGAGATTTTCATCCGGCGCGGAAAGCGCTTGATTGGCATGACCGAGCCGGGCAAAGCCCTGTTGGCGGTCGCGGAACGTATTCTCAGCGATGCGAATAATATCCGCCGCATTGCCGACGTTTTTGCCAACAAGGACTCCGGCGAGCTTTCCATCGTGACCACCCATACCCAGGCGCGTTACAGTTTGCCCGCGGTGATTAAAGAGTTCCGCGCGCTCTATCCCCGGGTTCGGCTGGTGCTTAACCAGGGGAGTCCGGAAGAGATCGTCTCCATGCTGCAATCCGGCGAAGCGGATGTCGGCATCGCCAGCGAAAAGCTGATGAGCGAGGAACAATTGGCGGCGTTTCCGTACTACCGCTGGCATCATGCGGTACTGGTGCCGGAAGGGCATCCCCTTACCAATGAAGGCGAGCTTACGCTGGAAATCCTCAGCCAATATCCGCTGGTTACCTACCGGCGCGGCATTACCGGCCGCTCGCGGCTGGACATCGCTTTCCAGGCGGCCGGCCTGAAGCCGGAAGTGGTTTTGAGCGCCCAGGATTCCGACGTGATTAAAACCTATGTGGAGCTTGGCCTGGGCGTCGGCCTGCTGGCGGATATGTCTTATAACCGCGAGCGCGATACCGGACTGGTCAGCATCAACGCCGAGCATTTATTCGAAGCCAATACCGTCTGGCTGGGGGTTAAACGCGGCCAATTGCAGCGCAAATACGCCTGGCGCTTTATCCAGCTTTGCAATCCCCAGCTCTCCTTGACCGAAATCGAGGAGCAGGTGTTATCGCCCAATGCGTCCGAGCCGGCGCTGGATTATCAAATTTAGTTTTGCCGCGTGGATGATTTATTGACCCCGCCCCTGCCTGCGATGGGCAGGGAAGGGAGGAGGGACGGTAGCTTCATGGCTTCAATCTACCGATTCCGCCTGGGCGGCGCCTTGGTGTTGCAGCAATGCGTTCAGGGCTTCGTCGGCCAGCCGCGCGAAATATTCCGCCGCCGGATAAATAGCCTGTTCGCTGGGATTAAAGCGCGGGTGGTGCAAACCGAATTCACTGGCCGAACCAATACTCACAAAGGTTCCCGGCACCTGTTGTAAATAGAGCGAAAAATCCTCCCCGCCCATTTGCAGTTCCGCTTCCTGTACCTGATAGCCCGCCTCGGCGGCCACCCGTTGGCTGAAGTCCGCCCATTGGGGGGTATTGACCACCGCCGGTGGGCCGGGATACCAATTAAGCCGCGCCTCTGCGCCCATGGCGCTGGCGACCCCGTCAATGACCCGGGTAAGTATCTCGGGGATCCGCTCACGCACTTTTACATTGTGGGTGCGCACCGTACCCTCCAGTTCCACCGTTTGCGGCAGGACATTCCAGGTATTGCCCCCCTGGATGCGGGTTACGCTGACCACCAATGATTCCAGCGAGCTGAAGTTCCGGCTCGGCAGGGTTTGCAGGGCATTGACGATTTGGCTGGCGGTGACAATGGTGTCGATGCCTTGCTCCGGTTTGGCCGCATGGGCGCCTTTGCCGGTCACGGTGATCTGAAAGCGATCGATATGGGCATAAAACGCGCCGCCCCGGGTGGCAAAGGTGCCCACCGGGAGTTCGGGGGCGTTATGCATGCCGAATACCGCAGATACATGTTCCAGCGCGCCGGCTTCTATCAGATGGCATGCGCCATTAAAATTCTCCTCCGCCGGTTGGAATAGCATCCTGACCGTGCCGGGGAGCGTGGCTTCGCGCGCCTTGAGCAGCATGGCCGCCCCCAGCATCACCGAAGTATGGACATCATGGCCGCAGGCGTGCATGACCCCCGCGCGGCGCGAACTGAACGGCACGCCGGACATTTCTTCAATCGGCAGCGCATCGATATCCGCGCGCAGGGCGATAATAGGGCTTTTTTTCAGGCCGATTTCCGCAACCACGCCGGTTTCAAGTTTCAGCGGCAAGATCCGGATGCCCGCTTCGCGCAGCCAGCCGGTGATTTTTTCGGTAGTGGCGTACTCCTGATTGGAAAGTTCGGGATGGGTGTGCAATTCGCGTCGACAACTAATCAATTTTTCAGCAAGTGTGCCAGACATAGGCATGACCGTTCTATAGGGGAAAAATTTATCTTAGCGGGTAATGTTAAATCGCGGTAAATACTGTTCGGTTATATTACATAGCCATCAGATATGATAAGAAAAAACGGGGCCGGTTTCGGCCCCGCCCGGGTAAGGCTAAAACGTTTTTTTCGGTGGGTTATTCGTCCGCGGGAAAATCGGCTCCGCGGGTGACATCGGCCCAGCCGTCAAAATCCCGCTGCAGCAATTTGATTTTTTTGTGGGCATTTTCCAGCGCGGGGTTACCCAACAGCAGCCGCAGGGGCGGTTGTTTGGCTTCCACCGCCTTGACAATGGCTTTTACGGCGCGCACCGGATCGCCGGCCTGCTTGCCGCTGTTGCCGCGGCTGGCGCGGGCGCGCGCATGGGCCGTCTCGGCGTAGTCATCAATGGTTTGCGGCGCTTCATTGGCCGAACGGCCGGCCCAGTCGGTGCGAAACGGACCCGGCTCGACGATCAGCACTTTGATGCCCAGCGGTTCGACTTCCTGCGCCAGCGACTCGGACAGGGCTTCCACGGCGAACTTGGTGGCATGGTAAAAGCTCAGCGAGGGGAAGGTGGTAATGCCGCCGATGGACGAAATATTAACGATGGTGCCGGCACGCTGCTTGCGCATGGCGGGCAGGGTGGCACGGGTCATGGCGGTCAGGCCCCAGACATTGATATCGAACATCCGGTGCACATCATCCAAATTACTCTCTTCAAACGAGCCGAAATAACCGATACCGGCGTTATTCACCAGTACGTCGATGCGGCCAAATTGCTTTAGGGCGGCATTGACGGCGGCATCAACCTGATCTTGCTGGGTGACATCGAGTTTTAATACCAGCGCATGGTCTTCATGACCGGCTATCAGGGAACTGACCTGATCCGGATTACGGGCCGTGACCACGGTCGGATAGCCGAGGGAAAGGGTATATGCGGCCAGTTCTCGGCCAAAACCCGTGGAACAGCCGGTAATGAACCATACTGGTTTTTGTTGTTGCGTCATCGTAATTCTCCAGGTTGTTCAAGAAGATAATAGCTATAAAGCCGCTGATGGGACGCCGGGGGGCTGCCCCGCGCCGGAAGATGCGGCTTGATTCGCCGGGTAGATACTGTGCCGGGGTACATAGTGAAGTATGCCGGGGCGCGCTGCAACCGCGGCGTTTTTTTCGGTATCGCGCGCGGCGACGGAACAACGTCCATAACGGTGTGATAGCAAGTTAATCCATATCGCCCTCTAATAATGAATGCTTTGTGATGGCAATGTTAATAATAAAAAACATGCCGCGGTAATCAAACCCAATAATGTACGTTGTCTATCATTTAGGCATTTTTTCTTATTTTATTTTTTCTCTTTATCTCAAGTATTTTATCCATACGCGGTTAAAAAAAAGTTGAAGCATAAAAAATAACTGCTGTAACACGATTGAAATCTAAAGGTTCTGTGAGGTTAATCACGCTAAACAACCAATCTCGATAATATACTCCGCTCGAAATAGAAACTGCATTTCAATTTTTATGAATATTCGTTTCTTTTTGTTTTTTTCTGTTTTCTCGTTCTCACAGTGTCATGAAAATTTGTTTGGGATGGTAAAAAAATGAGGATAATTAAAAATTTACGTTGGTATATGATCGGGATGGTGATGCTGGCCACCGTGCTTAACTATTTGGCGCGAAATTCATTGGCCGTGGCGGCCCCGACCATCATGGAAGAGATGCATTTCACCGTGCAGCAATATTCCTATATCGATGCCATTTTTAAAGGTTGTTATACCCTGACGCAGCCAGTGGCGGGCTACATACTGGATCTACTTGGTACTAAAGTCGGCTATTTGCTGTTCGCCATTGCCTGGGCGGTATTGAATATGGCCCATGCTTTTGCCGGTAGTTGGGTGGCGCTGGGTATTTTGCGCGGCGCTCTCGGTATGGCTGAAGCCGCGGTAATTCCCGCCGGTCTTAAAGCCTCATCCGAATGGTTCCCGGCCAAGGAGCGTCCGGTCGCGGTGGGTTGGTTCAACGCCGGCGCCGCTATCGGCGGGGTGCTTGCTCCACCGCTGGTTGCCTGGGCGATTATGGTACATAGCTGGAACTTCGCCTTTTTATTAACCGGCGGCGTAAGTTTAATCTGGGCGGTAGGTTGGTATAAATTATATAATACGCCGGATAAGCATAAGAATATTTCCACTGAAGAACGTGACTATATCTATGCCGGGCAGGAGTCTCGCCACCACAGCAGTAATAAACAAAAAGTACCGGTCAGCCAATTACTCAAAGATAGCCAATTTTGGGGCATTGCCATACCGCGCTTTCTGGCCGAACCGGCATGGGGCACCATCAACGCCTGGGTTCCGTTGTTCTTATATAAAGTGTACGGTTTTGACCTGAAACATATTGCCATGTTTGCCTGGATGCCGCTGTTGTTCGCCGATGTGGGTTGTATCCTGGGTGGCTATATGCCCGGATTCTTCCAAAAATATTTTGGCGTTACGCTGATTGTATCCCGTAAACTGGTAGTGACCGTCGGGGCGTTATGCATGATTGGCCCAGGGCTTATCGGTTTATATCACAGCCCGTATTTTGCCATCGCCATGCTGTGCTTTGGTGGTTTTGCCCATCAAACCCTGTCGGGTGCGCTGATTACCCTGTCTTCGGATTTATTCGGCCGTAACGAGGTGGCGACCGCCAATGGCCTGACCGGGATGATCGGCTGGGGCGGGTCGACGCTGTTTACCCTGGTGGTCGGTGCGCTGGTGGGAATTATCGGCTTTTCGCCGCTGTTCCTCATGCTGTCGGTGTTTGAAATTATGGCGATGATTATTGTCTGGACCGTGATTAAAGGCCGCCCGGATAAAACGGAATTGCGCCCGACCCCGGTGTTCTGATCCATCGAGGTACTTGATACGTTGCGTCGGTCCGCGACGGACGCATGCGGATAGTGCGTAATGCGCTTACGCCCCAGCCGGTTATCGGCCGGGGCGTTATTTATTGGTTCGCGCCAGCGGGGCCTGGGCCGCCCCGGCCCCGGGCGTTGCCCGCTTATCGGGGCCGCGGGCCGCATGACGTATACGGCGGCGGCGCGCTGGAATAGGAGGGCGGGGGCGAGCGCCGCAGCGCTTCCCCGCTATTGGCTGCCCTGGCGATGGGCAGGCGGGGAGAGTGCGCTGAAAACACGCTGTCCCCGGCCGGTGGCATCCGCGGCGGCCTCGACGCGGC
This sequence comes from Sodalis sp. RH21, assembly GCF_047324175.1. Lineage (NCBI taxonomy): Bacteria > Pseudomonadati > Pseudomonadota > Gammaproteobacteria > Enterobacterales > Bruguierivoracaceae > Sodalis > Sodalis sp. RH21. Next base: position 1,478,831 of record NZ_CP178732.1, read on the forward strand.
GGGGAATACAACGTTATTGGTCACGGGTAGTCTGATGCTAACCGGCATCCTGGCCGGTGGATGGCCATGATGGCCATAAGGTATTGACGGCGATAGATGGGGGGCCTGCCGGCCGGCGGCGGAAAAAGGGGAGTTAATCGAAGATCGATCCGTTTCGGCCAGGGGAATGGCCGACGAGTTTATAGAGGAAAAGCGACTGCCCACAGGATGGTTGTTCATATAAATATTGCACCTATAAAATTTGTAAGACCTTCATCAAGGCACGACGATTGCCAGGCAATGACGTGTGCGTTCATATGCCTGATAGATGATGATGATCGGGTAACCTGGCTCAATAGGGATGCAACGATTTGGCATAAAAAATTGTGAGGATTATCACTGACAATTATTAAGAATAATCTTAAGATAACGTCAATCCTTTACAGAGCTAACGCCTTGATACCGTCATGAGCGCCGGAGATAAGCGCCGGAAAGGACATAAAACAGCAATTCATACCCGCCCCGATATTCTGGGGCTTTTTTACTCAGAAAAGCGCATCGGCTACTTACCTCCTCGCAAGAGGGAGTACAGCAAAGGTTGTCGGTGCGCTTCTCTGTCAATAATATTCAGTTGCGCCTCAGGAATACATAAATGATACAAACCCGATGATAATCACGGCCAGCGCGGCCAAAAAAGTGATGTCGTTAGTTTGCATAAATCACCTCCTGTCCCTGCATTAAGCATGGACGGAATAGGCGGGTTCCACTGTGACATATCAGTCAATTTTAACCCAAAGTGCGCTTTTCCTTTATTTCCCGGCGGTGGCATCGCGCAAAAAAACGGCGATAGCCGCGTTTTGCCATGACCAATAGGGATTAAAGGTTAGCCTGGCGTATATTTTCCCCGGTTCTTGATAACCCCAGTCGGAATACCAGACCGTTTTACCATCCTGGCAGTCGCGCCGCGCCGCGTCGCTTTGTCCATTCCAGCACATCTTTTCCTTTGCTTGGGCCCCATAGAACGGATTGTCCGGCGAGAATAAAATGCCCATATGCGAGAACTGGCTGATGCGCTGCTGCGGCAGCCAATCGGTTTTGACCATGACCCGTGGCCCGGCGACGGTTCCGGCCGGTAGCGCGCCATACCAGATCAGCCTGCTGGCGGGATGGGTAAAGTAGCGGTTGAACAGATCCAGGGTTTTGGCGGTATCCAGCACCGAGTCATGTTCAATGGTGACGACGAACACCGGTTTGCCATAGGCCGCGGCGAGATGGGTCAGCACATTGCGGCTGCTGTGATAAAACAACGCAAAACCATTGGTCGGAGTATTGAGATATCTGACCGTGGTTTGCTGGGGCCGCGCGGTATCCGGCAGACGCAGCCATGGGCGGAAAGGGCTGATAATGGGCGTCAGCCACACCAGGCTGTTATTGGCCTGGAACGCCGGTGAGAATAACAGCAGGCCGGCGATATCCCCATGTTGCAGGGCATAATCCGTGACCAAATTGGCGCCGGTGGAAAAACCGCCCAAAAAGACCGTGGAAAATTCGTTACGCATGATAGCCGCCTGGTTTTGGACTAGCCGCTGCCAGTCCTGCAAATCCACCGCCATCAAATCCTCCGGGCGGGTGCCGTGCCCCGGCAGCAGCAGCGTTCTGACCACATACCCCTGGGCGGCCAGCATGGGACCGATATCGGTAAAGGACCAGGGTGAATCCCCCAGCCCATGCACCAGCAGGATGCCCCCTTTTGGCCGCCCCGCGGGGCGCCACTCCCGTGGCACATTGTTGTCGGTTTCCCGCGCGCGATCGGCGCTTTGGAACTGGCGATGTTCGTTAATATACCGGCGGGTGGCGGCTTGATATTCGCTAAAGGTAGAATAATTCGCCATCCCCGACGGCTGCCTGGGCTGGCTACAGGCGCTGATTAGCATCAGCAGCGCCAGCGCCAGCAGGCCCTTGATGTCTATTTTCATTCCTGTCCCATTGACCTGGTTGCCAAAAATAATACTGGCCCGCCGGGGAATACTCTTTGCCGCCGTTCGTCTTATCTGCATCAGCTCAATCGTGTGCCGGAGATAATATGCCTGACTTTACACGTTTCACCCGGCCATCGGCTATCATGATCGCGTCCATAACGCAGGAGAATTTGCCGATACGTTGCCGGTTATCAATCCGGCGGCCGGAAGTAGCGGTATTTTGACCATAACGGGAAGGTGACGATGCCAGAGCTTACCGATAGCCAAATCAGAGTAGTCTTGCCGCAACTGCGGCGGTTTGCCTTGTGGTTGACCCGTAATCCGGCCAGCGCCGACGATCTTGTCCAGACCGGCCTGGAAAAAGCCTTAACGTCCTATGGCGCGCTGCATGATGAAAACAGCCTGCGCGTCTGGCTATTTTCCATACTTTATCGGCAATTTATCGACGGCGAGCGCCGTAAAAAGCGCTATCTGCGCATTTTGTCGCTGTTTAGCGGCGAAGAGGAGTACGCCTCTTCGCCGGAAGATCTTGCCCTGACCGACGCGGTCCTGGCCGGTTTTGCCGCGCTGCCCACCGAGCAGCGTGCGATTTTGCTGCTGGTTGGCGTCGAAGGCCTGCGTTATAAGGAAGTGGCCGAGACTTTAAATATCCCGCTTGGTACCGTGATGTCGCGATTATCGCGCGCCCGCAGGCGGTTGCACGATCTGGCGGAAGGCGCGGTCACGCCCGTTTCCCCGCAGTTAAGGAGATTGAAATGAACCCCCGCACTCCTGCCGAAAACGATCTGCTGGCGTATGTTGACGATCAGCTGGATGAATCGCAACGCCGATGGGTTGAACAATACTTGGCCAATAATCCGGTAGCGGCCAGGCAAGTGGCGGATTGGCGAGCCGATACCCAACGGCTTAGAATCGCCCTGACCCGCGACGAATCCCTGCCGGAGATGCGCCATTTGCAACCCCAGGTTATCCGCCGCCATTTGCGTGCCCGTCGCCAGCTCAGATGGGCGCTGGCCTGCACGCTGGTGCTGTCCCTTAGCGGCGGCGGCGCCGCCGGCTGGCATTTAAAAGACATGGCGATGCATCGGCAAATGCTGCCAATGGAAGATGCGGTGCATGCTTACCAGCTGTTTAGCCAGGATAAACTGCCGGTGCTCGACGTAGTGGCCGGCAATCGCGGCGAAATGAATAACTGGCTGAGCCGCTATTTTATTAATGGATTAATGCCGCCGAACCTGGATGAATATGGTTTTAAAATGATGGGCGGTCGCCTGATGGTAACCGATCTTGGTCCCGCGGCGCTGGTTGTCTACCAGGATGCCCAGGGGGTGAGGGTGGCCTATTATATCCGTCCCGCGGGCCAGATGAGCCCTAAAAGCGGCAAGCGCGAGGCCGGCAAGCTGATGGCGCAGTATTGGAGCGATAACAATTATAGCTACGCGATTGTCAGTCCGGTTAAGAATAATCGCACTGAGCCGGTGCAAAAAGCCATTGCTGCTTATACCACCGCACCCCGCGCCATTTGATCATTACGCGGCCATGTAATACCGCCGTCGTGGTTTAATCGGCTGGATAAATCTCACCCAGCCGGTTTACGCACTTTTCTCAATAGTGGTTTATCTCCGGTTTAATTTCTTTGTGGCATAACCCTTGGCTGCGAATTTTGTCATGAAGGTCGTTTCGCGTTGCATACCGGCGCAGGATCGGTCTGTGGTTAATGAGGGGGTAATCTCATTACCATCAGAGGGTATAAGTGTGAAAATATTTACTAAATGGGCGCTAGTCCCATGGTTAGTCTTATGTGGAATGATCAACTCATTTGCTGCCAGTGGAACTAACGACGTAAGCGCAATTAAGCCCGGAGGCTTATGGCATAATCTCGCGGCCGATATAATGGATACGTGGGAACAACCAACGCAGCGGGATATTTATATCCCTGCGGTTACCTGGCACAATCGCTATTTTTACAATGACGAGCATTTGCGGCGGTATAATGAAAAACCCTGGGGGCTTGGTTATGGCATATCCCGCCAGGATAATGAAGATAATTGGCATGGCCTGTATGCCATGGCGTTTAAGGATTCGTTCAACCGATGGGAGCCGTTTGCCGGTTACGCCTGGGAAGCCCGGTGGCGGCCGCTGTCCGACGACCACTTTACGCTGGGGGCGGGGTATACGCTGGGGGTAACCGCCCGCCATAACTGGAATTATTTCCCAGTCCCCGCCATATTGCCCCTGGCCTCGGTCGGTTATTATAATTTAACCTTCCAGGCCACTTATATTCCCGGTACCCGAAATAACGGCAACGTGTTTTTTGGTTGGCTACGGTGGCAATTTTGAGCGCGCATCTTTGCGCTAGCATCGCTAACCCCGGCAGCGGTACGTCTGGCCCCCTTAAGCGCTATACGCCGTCATCCGTATTCTTTTGCGCGTATACCAGAGAAAACAGATCCATGATCCTGGCGGCCGCGCGCTGGCGGTCGTTGGTAAATAAGTGCCCAGTGAGGTCGCGGGCGGTGATTTCCTCGATAATGCTGAAACCGAATTTTGCCAGATAACGATTAACCGTCCCTTTCGTTATGCCTGATAGCCATGCCTCCCCCAATCCTTTAACCGCCCCGGCATAGGACGCGGCGCCGGCGTCGCGCGTTTCATCGTCCAGGACCTGCGTATACATATAATCAAACGCCACGCGGCTTTGGGCTCCCCCATGGGTACTGATGGCGGTAAACAGGGTATCCATCTGCTGCTGCGTTAGATAACAAAGCAGTCCTTCAATAATAAAAAAGCAGGTCTGTCCTTTGGCAATGTTTAATTCCACAAGTCGCTGGCGTAAATTTTTCCTGGCGAAATCGATAGGGATAAAATGAACATTTATCGGAAAATCAATATCGATCTTGTGGAATAATTCTTTCTTTCTGGCCTGCATATCCGGGTGATCGCATTCATAAACCGTACAATTTTTTAATGTTTGCTGAAATCTGCACGCCCGCGAGTCATAACCCGCACCCAGAATAAATACTTGGACTATCCCCGCCGGCAGGGTGTTAATCAAACCGTCAAGATAATTGGTACGCGCCAGGATATATTCATAGGTGCCGGGGGGCACCGTGGGAAATGAGGCATCGGGGCCGAGCATAAATGATTTTTGGATCATGCTTGAAAACGAGGTCTGGGCCTGGGCGAGCAAGACGGCGATAAAATCATCTCCTTTATAGCGAGCTCTGGTTTCGCCAAAGGATTTGGCCCGCAGCAGGCAGGTCATTTCCGCGGTGGAGGAGAAAAAGGGTTTTTGATGGTTTGGCATGCGTATACCCTCGGCCGGATCACGATTACGACCTGCCGGTTTTGATGGATTAAAGCTATTAACCATGCCATATCATGTTCTTTTTACAGGCTATTTCAGTGATAAGGTTCAATTAATCAGCGTTTGCCGATAGCACTTTAGGGCGGTTGTAATCTTGCGGCCTCGGTTGTTTGTGCTAAACCTTTATTAGGCTTAACAAAAGGAGTTCGTTATGAAGAAAAGTTTATACGTTTTATCTGCAATCGCGCTGACCGTCCTGCTGGCGGGTTGTACTCATGATAACTATGCAATGCATACTAATGACGGGCGCACCATTGTAAGCGAAGGAAAACCGAAGGTTGACGACCAAACCGGTATGATCGGTTATATCGACGCCAATGGCACCAAGCAGCAAATTAACCGTAGCGATGTTAAAGAGATGCAAGAGATCAAACATTAATAAATTTACCTAAAACGGCCGATGCAAAAACCCCACTTGATGGGGTTTTTTTATGGCTGGCGGAAAGGTAACCTGCTGACATAGCCGCCATGCGGCACCGTTTTATTCGAGCTATCCCGCATTTTTTTAAATAGCTTGGCAAAAACCGCTGATAAGGCATTCCCAGCGGATGCTTTATCGCATCGGTCGGTTATAATGTCCTCGCTGTTTTTTTAAGGGGCGTATGCAAAATGTTTCATTTGCATCAATTCATTAGGCTTGTTTATTAACATATGCCTTGGTTTTAATTATTAGTTTGGATGCTGTTGTTATATATCATAGGGAAATGATAATGAATTTTTCTCATCACGATGCTCTGTTTAAACTCTTTTTAGGGGATATTACCGTCGCGCAGGATTTTCTGGAGATACATTTGCCGCCGTCTTTACGCCGGCTGTGTGATTTTACTACCTTAAAAATATGCCCTACCTCCTTTGTGGAGGACGACCTGAGTTATCACACCTGCGATATGTTGTATTCCGTCGATACCGCAAAGGGGGCCGGCTATATTTATTGCCTGATTGAACATCAAAGCCGACCGGATAAGCTGATGGCGTTTCGTCTGATGCGCTATAGCCTGGCGGCGATGAAGCAGCATATCGACCAAGGTTTTACGCAACTGCCGTTGGTTATACCGCTGCTATTTTATCACGGCGGCAACAATTATCCTTACAGCACCTGCTGGCTTGACTGCCTATCCCAGAAGGAGCTGGCGAAAGATATTTATTTTAACCCTTTTTTGCTGGTAGACGTAACGGCCATATCGGATAACGAGATTATGACGCACCGACGCGTTGCCCTGCTGGAGTTGGTACAAAAACATATCCGCCAGCGGGATATGCTGGCGTTGACGGATAAAATCGGGACGCTGATGGATCAATGGCCGTTACCGTTGGAATTCCGCAAAGGCATCATGTATTATATTGCCAAGGCTGGTGATACCAATGATGTAAAACGATTTATGTCAAAACTGTCGCAACGGAAATCATCTTATCAGGAGGAAATGATGAGTATCGCTCAAAAGCTTGAGGAGCTTGGTTTACAGAAAGGTTTACAGAAAGGCCGTCAGGAAGGTATTTATCACGTAGCCAGGCAGCTATTAATTGAAGGTGTTGACCGTTTATTAGTGAAAAAATATACCGGCCTATCTGACGAAGAATTAAATAGATTAGCTCATTAATACTACAAAGCTTAAATACTACAAAGCTTACCTTGTTATCAATAGTGGCCGTTTATTTAACATATTGCATTTAGCATAGGTTTAGCTATTGGCGTGGCGGCTTGGCATAAATAACCGGCCATTAAATGTTGTTAACTGAACAGGTGATGAATCAGGCGCAATACTTCATTGATAAAATGTAATGTTGGCAGCATGGCGGCTCGAAAACAGAGTGATTAAATTTCATACAGTTCAGCTTACAGTATCAGTTGCGCCACATCAAGTTAAGGAATAAGCGAATCGACGTTACGTTCTTGCGACCCTGCGCCGCCTCCCCGGATAAACCGGGGAAACGCGCCGCATGGGGATAACGGGTATGAGATAACCAGCTCGATCATAGTCCATCAGCGCCTGCTGGCGGCTGTATGGCCGACTGACGCACGCCGGCGCGGCTGCGTGAACGCGGCCGTCCCTGCACGTTGGTGCTCGTGAGCGCGTAAGGCTGCTCACATCGCCGGGTTTAGCATCTTGCTGAGCACCAGTCCGGCGGCGCCCTTGAGCGCCACATGATCCTCATTGCCATGATTCATCACGATATGAATTTCCTGGTTCGGCCGCGGCCGGGTGAGGGATTCCACATGCTGCTTAATCCGCACGGCCAGGGTCTCGCCGCCGGCGGCCGCATCGCCGTGCAGCACGAATTCATTGGGCGACATGGTCTGTTGCAGATTGGCGATGCCGACGGCCAGATTTCGCGCATACCGATCCAGCAGTACCTCCGCTTCGGCCACGCCGTCGGCGATCAGCGCCAGCAACCGCCGGGTGGTCAGGGTATCGGGCGCGTCAAAGCCGCGGCTCCTCGCTTCGGCCCTTAGCCAGGAAAGCGTGGCGACCGTTTCCCAGCAGCCGCGGTTGCCGCAGTTGCAAAGGTTGCCGTCGATCTGCACGATGGTATGTCCCAGTTCCCCTCCCGATCCCGATAATCCCCGATACACCTGGCCGTCGAGATACAGCGCGCCTCCCAACACCTCGCCGGTGTAGATGGCGGCGAAGTTATGCAGGCCTCTGCCCAGGCCGAACCAGCGATCGCCCAGCAACAGGGCGCGCGGATGATGATCAATCGTGGCCGGCAATTTAAAGCGCGTCCACAGCCGGTCGGCCAGCGCCAGGTTATTCAACGCCGGCGCCAGGTTTACCGTGACAATCACTCCCCGGTCGCTGTCCACCATGCCCCCTGCGGCCACGCCGATCCCGAAGGGGGGATGCAACGCTTCGGACAAGGTTTTGGCCAGGGTGTCGCCAATGAGCGCGGCCACCGCCTCCGAGGTATCCGACTGGCTGAACGATGAGGCGTAAAAGGCGGAAATTTCGCCGGTCAACGTCACCAGACAGGTACGGATACGGCCGGGCAGCAGTAAAACGGCCGCAATCGCCGGAGCGCCGGGATTGAAAAACAGCCGTCTGGCCGGTTTACCGCCCAACACGGAAGGGGGCACCGCATCGCCCTCCACCAGCAATCCGTCGGCGAGCAGGGGCTGCACGATGCCGGTGACGGTGGTGCGATTGACCGTGGCCAGGCGCGCCATCTCCACCCGGCTCATCGGGCCGTGATCATACAGCGCCTGGAGGATGCGCAGGCGATTGACCGAACCAATCAGGGAAGGGGAGGCTAGCGTTATGGATCTTTTTTCATGACCATCCGGTTCGCTTTGTAAGGAGGATTTCATCATTTTTCTGTCGGCCTGCCAGGAGAGCTTCATAATATTTTTTTATACCACATATGGCCTTGCCTGTTGGTGTCATCCCGCCGTCAATGCAGTTCCGGCTGCGGCCAGGAGCCTAATCGTGAATTAAACAAGATCTTTTTCGCATCTTTGTTAATGATGTGTTGACATATAACATATGTTTGTGCGAAATACAAACAAACTGATTATTAACCATACATTAGCTGGCCTAAAAAACATCGATTTAATCACTTGCACGCATAAGGCCCGGCGCCAGAGGCTTAGCGGCGGGATGACAGCCTCATTCAACCGGTGGAGGAAATATGAAATCACAACGCTTTTCAGTATCACGCCGTACTCTGATCAAGTCCCTTTCGGCCTCGGCGCTGCTCGGCGGGACGATGCTGTCGCCGCTGGCCGCGCTGGCCAATGTCCCGCCAAAAGCTAAAAACAGTATTCGCGTATTGTCGGTGGAAGACCCTTTTTATTTCGCCATGCGGGCGTTGATCCCGGAGTACGAAAAGCAGGCCGGCGTGAAAGTGGAGCTCGAAAGCCTGTCGTATGACGCGCTGCAGGCGCGTCTCGCCGGCGCGTTCCTGGCGAAAACCTCCGATGCGGATGTCATCACCGTCGATCAGATGTGGCTTGGCCAGTATTTGGACAACGGCTGGATTACGCCGCTCAACGATATGCTGGCGCGGGATAAGGAGATCGATTTGGCGGATTTTATTCCCGAGGCGCTATATTCCACCAATATCTGGAAAGGGCAGATCGGCACGCTGCCGGTGGCTGCTTATGCGCAGGGCGTGATGTATCACAAGGATATTCTTGCTGCCCACGGCATCAACCCGCCGCCGGAAAATACTCGCGACGACTGGACTTGGGATGCCTATATGACCACGCTGCAAGGCCTCAAAGGGAAAACGTTTAATAATAAGCCGCTGTTTCCCACGGTGATTTGCGGTTCCCAGCCGTCTCCCATTGTGCATATGTTCAGCCAGCTCTCTGCCAGTTTTGGCGCCAATTGGTTTACATCGTTCCCACGCGCGCCCTGGAATTTCCAACCAACCATGACGGGCCCTGCCTGGGGAAAAGCCATTGATTACTACCGCCAGCTGTATCGGCTGTCTCCCCCTGAATCGATCAATTACGTTTGGTTCGATGCGGGCACCCGCTTTGCACAGGGCGATATCGCCATGTTCTATTGGTGGTCGCCGTATTTTTACCTGGTGAAGAATTCAGGTTATATGACCGGTAAAACATCCATCGTGGCCGATCATTACGGGGTTGGCGCCTTGCCGAGGGCCAAAGATGCGCCCCAGCGCGTCAGCATGGGCGGCTGGAGCCTGGGCCTGGCGTCGACCTCGGACAATCAGCAGGGGGGATTTGATTTTATCAAATGGGCCACCTCGAAGATCACCCAGAAAAAAATGGCGCTGTGGCCCGACCTCAATTATCAGTTTTCCGACTTCGCCCGTCAGTCACTGTACCAGGATGAGGAACTGCGCAAGGTCTATCCCTACCTGCCGGTGCAGTACAACATGATGAAGCAGGGCGACGGCAAAGTGTCTCGGCCGCCGGTGCCCGGCTACAGCGCCCTGGAAAATATGTTCGGTATGACGCTGAACCAACTGCTGACCAATACCGATAGCGCCGCCGATGCCCTGGGACGCGTCGAGGGTATGTTCGAGAGCGTACTTAAAGGCAATATGCTGATCCCCTATACCAAAAAAGACTACAACGACACCCTGGACGAAGCGAAAGCGTTAATAACACGTCTCGCCAACTGACGAATTATCAGCAGATATGCCGGCCATTCGACATGGGCGCAGCGGCGGCGCTCGCTAAAAATCAAGGGGGCGGGCAATGAAATGGAGAAGCGAATATCGTGAGCATTATTATTTCTACTACGCATCAGCATAACGAAACAAGGAGGCAAGGTATGTTTAAACGTTATTTGCCTTATATATTGATTGCCCCTTCGGTAATTATGCTGCTGGCTTTAATTGCCTATCCGCTTTTGTTTTCTTTGCGCAGCAGCTTTTATTTCTGGAATCTGCAGATGGGCGCGCAACCCCAGGCTTTTGTCGGGTGGGACAACTATATTCAGGCATTGCGCGGATTTGATTTTGTTCCGGCATTAAAAAACACTTTACTGATCGCCTTCGCCGGGACGGCGATCGAGTTTGCGCTGGGTCTGGCCATCGCCTTGCTACTATTGCGCGCGGTGCCGGGCATGAACGTGGTGCGGGCCTTACTGATCCTGCCCACCACCATCGCGCCTATCGTGGCCGGGTTCCTGTTTCGCTATATGTACAATCCGGAAGCGGGAATTATCACTTGGGTAATGCGCTCCCTCGGGCTGCCGCTGCCGCCGGAGGGCTTGCTGGGGTCGTCCGCCACCGCGCTGCTGTCGGTGATGTTCGCGGATATCTGGCAGTGGACGCCTTTTTTCGCCATTGTGCTATATGCCAGCCTATTGTCGGTGCCCGATGAGATAGTGGAGGCCGCCCGCCTGGATCGCGCATCGGCCTGGACCATTCTCTGGCGGATCAAACTGCCGCTCATTAAGCGCACGGCGGTAATTATCATCATGCTGCGCTTTATGCAATTGTTTAATACCTTCGACTCGGTGCTGGTATTGACCCGGGGCGGTCCCGGCATGTCATCCCGGACGATAGGCTACTCGCTTTATGAACAAGGCATGGTGAATTTCAATATTGGCATGGTTAGCGCCATGACCTGGATTACGGTGATTATTATTAACGCCATCATCGCGCTATATGTCTTTTTCGCCTTCCGCAATAAAGAGGACTGGTAATATGTCTGCTGTTAAAAAACGTTATCAATATCTCACCTGGTGCGCCGGTTTGCTGTTGTTATTATTTTTTATCGGCCCCATCTTGTGGTTTATCGCCCTGGCCATCCGGCCGCCGGAAACCGCATTCACCATGCCGCCGACTTTTCTATTCAAGCCCACGCTGGATGCGTTCCGTCATATTTTAATTGCGCCGGGAACCAATGCGCCGCAAATTTTCAATAGCCTGATAGTGGCCGTCGGCGCGGTATTGCTCAACCTGCCGTTTTCCATGCCGGCGGCCTACGCCCTGTCGCGTTTTCCCCTGCGCGGCAAGAAAAATATCATGTTGTGGTATCTGGGGCTGTTGATGGCGCCGCCCATCGCTTTCTTGATCCCCTATTTCATCCTGGTTACCCACCTTGGCCTGGCGGGAACCTACCTGTCGATGATCCTGGTGATGCAAACCATGATCATCCCGTTCTCGGTGTGGCTGATGAAAAGCTTTATCGATGAAGTGCCGCGGGAATTAGAAGAGGCGGCCCGTATGGACGGCGCCCGCTGGTACATCATCATGTGGCGCATCGTTTTGCCCATCGTCCGTCCGGGGTTGATCGTCACCTCCATGTTTGCCTTTGTTTTCGCCTGGAACAACGCCGCGTTTCCGCTGGTGCTCAGCTCGCGGGCCACCGCGACGCTGCCTATCGGCACCCTGGGGTATTTCGCCACCAGCGGCGTGACCTGGAACTACATCGCGGCGGCGGCGGTGCTGGCGATGATTCCGCCCATGCTCATCTTTATGATCTTCGACCGTTATGTCGTTCGTGGCCTGACCTTTGGCTCAGTCAAAGGCTAGGGACCATTATCTATGGAGAAAAAATGATATGTCTAAATTGAGGGTAGGGGTAGTCGGCGCGGGATTGTGGGGTAGCAACCATGCGCACGCATTCAATGTATTACCGGAAACGGAACTGGTGGCGGTGTGCGACATCGACGGGGACCGGGCGAAAAAAATGCAGCAGGCCAGCGGCGCGCCGCTGGCGTTCACCAATTTTAATGAGCTGGTGGCGCGCGATGATATCGATGCCGTTACCATTGCCACGCCGGATTTCACTCATACGGCCATTGTGCTCGCCGCGCTTAAGGCAGGCAAACATGTCCTGAGCGAAAAGCCCCTGGCCACGACGGTTGAGGAAGCGCGGCAAATCGCCGACGCGGCCGATGCCGCCCCCGGCAAGCTGATGATTGATTTTCATAACCGCGTCAATCCGGTTTTTACCCAAATGCAGGCGCTGGTGGCGGACGGGCGCATCGGCGAACCCCGGCACGGCATGGCCCGGCTGTCCAATACCAGTTGGGTGCCCTGCGAGATGTTGAGCTGGGGGGCGCGGTCGTCGGCGCTGTGGTTTCTCGGCAGCCATTTGACGGATTTGCTGCGTTTCGTACTCGGCGATGAAGTCAGCCGCGTCTATGCGGTCACCCGCAAAGGAGGACTGGCGGCGATGGGGGTCGATACCCAGGATTTTCATTCATGCATTTTGGAGTTCAGCCGCGGCGCGGTCTTCACCATGGAAAACAGTTGGATATTGTCCCAGGACAATCCTTCGCTGGTGGATTTTAAACTCGAAGTGGTGGGCAATAAGGGGCAGATCCAGGCCGACCCGACCCACAATGGCGGTCTGCGACATATCACCGACGGTAAACTGCGGTTTGCCGACTATATCGGCATCGTGCCCACCGGCCCGAGCCGCATCGGCGGTTTTGTGCTGGAATCCATCGCCCGTTTCGTCGATTCAGTGGTACATGATGCCCCGCTGCTGGCCGATGCCCACGACGGTCTGGCGAATACCCGGATTCTGGCCGCCATCGAACGTTCGGCCGCCACCGGGCAACCCGTGGATCTGCCTTAACCCTTGGGCGCCATGGCGGCTGCGGTCGTCATGGCGGTGTTCTTCCCGTTCAGACGAGAAACATAAATGGCTACTCTGACCTTCGATAACATCGGCAAAACCTTTCCCAACGGCACCACTGCGGTGGCCAATGTCAGCTTCACCCTGGAAGACGGTGAATTTGTCGTGATGGTGGGTCCCTCGGGCTGCGGGAAATCGACGCTGCTGCGCATGGCCGCCGGCCTGGAGTCGCTCAACAGCGGCAAAATGATGCTCAATGGCCGCGATATTACCCATGTGGAACCGCAGGATCGGGATATTGCCATGGTATTTCAAAACTATGCGCTGTATCCCCACATGACCGTGTATGAAAATATGGCGTTCAGCCTGCAGCAGCGCGCGATGGAGAAGGGCAAAATCGACCAGCTGGTGCGCGGGGCGGCGCAGATGCTGGATCTGGTGCCTTACCTCAAGCGCAAACCCGGGGTGTTGTCCGGCGGCCAGCGCCAGCGCGTGGCCATGGGGCGCGCCATTGTGCGTCATCCCACGGCGTTTTTGATGGACGAGCCTTTATCCAATCTTGATGCCAAGCTGCGCGTGCAAATGCGCGGGGAGCTTAAATTGCTAAACCAGCGCCTGGCCGTCACCACGCTCTATGTCACCCACGACCAAGTGGAAGCCATGACTATGGGCGATCGCGTGGCGGTGCTCAAGCCGGTGAAAAATGCCGGTGAAAGCAATCTTCAGCAAATCGATACGCCGCAGCGCTTATACGATCGCCCGGTGAATATTTTCGTGGCGGGCTTCATCGGTTCGCCGGCCATGAATTTTGTCAAGGTGACGCTCAGTGCGGGCGATCGGGGCGTCGTCGCCACGCTGCTGAATACGCGGATTCACATCCCGGTGACGCCGGACCGCGCCCTGCGGGCCTATCTGGGAAAAACGGTGATTATGGGTATTCGTCCGGAAGCCTTCCGCGTTTGTCCCGCCGAAGAACAGCTGTTCTGTTTTCCCATTTCGGTGATTGAAGCCCTGGGATCTGATACCTTTGTCTTCTTCGACGTGCCGACGCCGCAGGTGGAACTGGAGGATAACGTTAACGAACATGGCCTGCTGGCCCATGAACCCACGCACCGCCTGGTGGCAAGAATTCCACCGGCCGTGGCGGCGCAGCGCGACCGGCCGCTGCCGCTTTCGCTGTATACGGAACAATTGCACTGGTTTGACTGCCAGACCAATATGGCCATCCGCGACTAGACGCGCCGGCGCGACAATTCCAGAGGATAGCGATGATACGTTACGGGTTTGATATTGGCGGGACCAAGATAGAAATGGCTATTTTTGACGGCCGGATGGCGCTCTGTTTTTCCCGGCGGGTGCCCACGCCTACCCGCGATTATGGCGACTTTCTGGCCGCTGTCGCGGAACTGGCGGCGCAGGGCAGCCGCCAAATCGGCCCACCCGACAGCATCGGACTGGGACTGCCGGGCATTACCGATCCGCTGACCGGTCGGCAGCTCTCGTCCAATGTCCCTTGTCTGACCAACCAGCGGCCGGGACCCGATCTGCGCGCGCTGTTTGCCTGCCCGGTTCACACTGATAACGATTGCCGTTGTTTCACGCTATCCGAGGCGATGACGGAACAAACGCGCGATTTGCATACGGTGTTCGGTATTATTCTGGGTACCGGTGCGGGCGGCGGGCTGGTGGTGAATCGGCAATTGCATCGCGGCGGCAACGGGATGGCCGGCGAGTGGGGGCATACCCCACTGTCCGCACCGGTAGCCCTGCGCCACCAATTGCCGGTGCTGGATTGTCCGTGCGGACTGACCGGTTGTCTTGAACGCTATGTGTCGGGTACCGGCCTCGCCGCTTTATGCGCCCTCCGCGGGCTGCCCTATACCGACGCCCCGGCGCTGATGCTCGCCTGTGGGGAGGGAGAACCGGCGGCGCGGGAGATATTTGATCTGTACGTGGATATTCTCGCCAGCGCGCTGGCGGGCCTGCAGACCGTGCTGGATGTAGATGCGTTTGTACTGGGCGGCGGCCTGTCCAAAATAGCGGAGCTTTATCCGGCGCTGCCCCCGGCCATGGCGCGCTGGCTGTTGCCGGGGGTACGGCCCGCCGCCGTGCTGCGGCCCTGCCATGGCGACGCGAGCGGCGTTCGAGGAGCCGCTCTGCTCGGCGGCCGGCAAACCGACCGGCTCTGATAAGTATTTACTTAAGCGGACGACCCGGCTTTTCATAGGCTGTAGGCGTGCTCCCTGTAAAGCCTGGGTATCAGCATCGGTGTGTGCCGCTTTGGTAATTGCTGCATCTTTTTCAGCGGGGGCCAAATGGCGCCCGGCTTAAGCTTCGGCATTGATCTGTTCCCCCCGGTTAATTCGCCGCCAATCCTGAATGCCTGAAAACCGGCATCCACCGCATAATCAAAATGAGATCTTCTGGAAATAATGGGAAAAGAATTCCACGCATACCCGCAACTTTGCCGAAAGATAGAGCGGAGTATGATAAACCGCCCAGATATTGGCGCTTTGCGCATACTCCGGCAGCACTCGCACCAGCGAACCATCTTGCAATAGCGGTGCTACATCCCATAGGGAGCGCAGCATGATCCCGCGGCCGTTCAAGGCCCACTGCAAGACGATTTCACCGCTATTAGAGGATAAATGACCCGATATCTTGACCGATTTCCGGCCTTCTTTTCCTTCCAGTTCCCACACCCCGGTGGTTTGATCCCGTTCTTTAGTAAACAGGCAATCATGCTGCTGTAATTCCTGCAAGGTAGCCGGCATTCCCTGCCGGTACAGGTAAGAGGGCGCAGCGCAAATAATGCGCTGGTTTTTTGTCAGCATCCGGCTGATATAGTTCTCCGGGATTTCATCGTTGACCCGGATATCCAAATCGATATTGTCTTTGATCAAATCAACCTGTTTATCAAACAGTTCGAAATGAATTTGCAGCTCAGGGTAGCTCTCCATCAGCTCAATGATGGCGGGCGCGACATAGTGACGGCCGAAACCAAAACTACAGCCAATCCGCACCAGGCCTGTGGGCTGCTCTTTGACCTGGGAAACGGTATTCTTCAGTACGGTTAATCGTTCCAACACATCTATAGCGCAATGATAGGCAAGTTTGCCGGTTTCGGTTAGCGCCACCCCGCGCGATGATCGATGGAGTAATTTAACCCCAAGCTGTAACTCCAATTGCTGGATGCGTTTCGTCACGAACGCCGGTGTCTGCCCTAAATTTTCAGCGGCAGCCAATAAACTGCCGCTATTAACCACTGTGGTTAATACCTGAAGGTCTTTCGGTAAAGGATAGTGAACGAGACTCATTACGCTATTCCCGGGCTAATATCGCATAGTGTCAATATTAACGCGTAATGAGCCATAATGAGAATTAATAACCATTAATTTTGTATATGTATCGGCGGACTTAACCGATTTTATTTTTTGGTTATTTTTATGTTATTTTATTGTTGTTATTTTAAATCAAAATGTAATTTATCTATAATCACTTTTTATGATATATCACTATAAAGCGCGAATTTTCAAGCAAAATCGATAATTCACGTTCTGTTAATTTAATAATCACGCTTTAAAAATAGAATAACCTTACAGTTTATGATACTTTTTTATTACTGTCGGCAGAGCAAAAAAATCATATAAATAGAGGCCATGTCTTTATTTTAATAATACAAATATGGCGCCACGTTTCGCCATATTTTATGCTGGAGCACTATTTATGAGCATACGTGAGCAAAAAGAATCAGTGAAAGAACTCACCGATATTGTGGCCGACTTCACCGCAATGATATCGACCAGAATGCCGGATGATGTTGTTGATAAATTAAAAAAATTACGTGATTTAGAAAATGAGGGTATGGCGAAAATAATTTACCATACTATGTTTGATAATATGGAAAAGGCCATAAAACTCAACCGGCCCGCTTGCCAGGATACCGGGGAAATCATGTTTTATGTCAAAGCAGGCGCTAAGTTTCCCTTATTAGGCGAGCTGCAGGGTATCCTGAAAGCCGCAGTGCAACAGGCCACCATCAAAGCGCCGCTGCGTCATAATGCCGTTGAAATATTCGATGAAGTCAATACCGGCAATAATACCGGCACCGGTGTCCCTTGGGTAACCTGGGATATCATCCCCGATAACGACTGCGCTGAAATTGAAGTGTATATGGCCGGCGGCGGCTGCACCTTGCCGGGCCGCTCAAAAGTGCTGATGCCGTCGGAGGGTTACGAAGGCGTGGTGAAATTTGTTTTTGAAAATATATCTACGCTAGCCGTTAATGCCTGTCCGCCGGTATTGGTGGGCGTCGGTATCGCCACGTCAGTTGAAACGGCGGCCGTATTGTCGCGCAAAGCCATATTACGCCCGATCGGCACCCGCCATCCCAACCCTGTGGCCGCGGATTTAGAAGTCCGGCTGGAAGAAGGTTTGAATAAATTAGGTATCGGCCCGCAGGGATTAACCGGCAAGGCCTCGGTTATGGGCGTGCATATCGAATCGGCGGCGCGTCATCCCTCCACCATCGGCGTAGCCGTATCTACCGGTTGCTGGGCCCACCGGCGGGGGACGCTGCTGGTACATCATGACCTGTCTTTCGAGAGCATCTCCCATACCAGAGGTGACCAGCTATGAAAAAAGTATTAACCACACCGATTAAAGATGAAGATTTAGCTGATATTAAAGCCGGAGATATCATTTATTTAAACGGCACGTTGGTAACATGCAGGGATGTGTGCCATCGCCGTCTGATAGAACTAAAACGCGAAATACCTTTTGACCTGAAAGGCAAAGCTATTTTCCATGCCGGTCCTATTGTTAAAAAGAATGGTGATAAATGGGAGATGATCTCTATCGGCCCAACCACCAGCATGCGTATGGAAAGTTTTGAAAAGGCATTTATCGAACAAACGGGCGTTAAATTGATTATCGGCAAGGGCGGCATGGGGCCTAATACCGAGCAGGGCTGTAAACAGTATAAAGCGCTGCATGCTATTTTCCCGGCAGGTTGCGCCGTATTGGCAGCCACTCAGGTTGAAGAAATCGAAGAAGTCCATTGGACTGAACTTGGCATGCCGGAATCGCTCTGGGTGTGCCGGGTAAAGGACTTTGGCCCGTTGATAGTGTCTATCGACACGCATGGAAACAACCTTATTGAAACCAACAAAAAAATATTTGCCGATAAACGTGATGCAATTGTTGATGAGATTTGCGAGCACGTTCATTACATTAAATAATATAAAAGGAGGGCGATTCACCACCCTCCATAATAAATAAGGAAATTATTATGACAAAGTTAAATTTGTCATGGCGATTCTTTATCCCCATTGCAGTTGCTATTATTATTGCATTGTTCCCTTCACCCAGTGGTTTACCCGTATACGCATGGCTCTATTTCGCTATATTTATGGGCGTCATCGTGGGATTGATCCTGGAGCCTGTTCCCGGCGCCGTGGTCGCTATGACCGGTCTGGCGGTTATTGGCGTTTTCTCTCCCTGGCTGCTGTTCAGTCCCACTCAATTGGCCGAGCCCGGTTTCAATTTTACTTCTAAAGCGCTTTCCTGGGTCGTTTCCGGTTTTTCCAACTCGGTCATCTGGTTGATATTCGCGGCGTTTATGTTTGGGACCGGCTATGAGAAAACGGGCCTGGGCCGGCGTATAGCGCTGTTATTAGTGAAAAAAATGGGGCACAAAACGCTGTTGCTCGGTTATGCCATCATGTTTTCAGAATTGCTGCTGGCGCCGGTTACGCCCTCTAATTCAGCGCGGGGCGCGGGGATTATTTATCCCATTATCCGCAACCTGCCGCCATTGTATGATTCACAGCCCAATACGCCGGGGATACGCAAGATTGGTTCCTATATCATGTGGATAGGTATTAGCGCGGATTGTGTCACCAGCGCAATATTCCTGACCGCCATGGCGCCCAATCTGCTGTTGGCCGGCTTGCTCAAATCCGCTTCGGGAACAACCTTGTCCTGGGGCGCCTGGTTTATCGGCATGCTGCCGTTAAGTCTGTTGCTGATTGCGCTGGTCCCTTGGCTGGCTTATATCCTCTATCCCCCGGAAATCAAACAGGGTAATCAGGTGCCCGAGTGGGCAAAAAAAGAACTTGAGGCCATGGGGCCGCTGCACCGGCGTGAAAAAATACTGCTGGGGCTGATGATTACGGCGCTAGTGCTGTGGATCTTCGGCGGTGGGTTTATTGATGCGGCATTGGTGGGGTATTCGGTAGTCGCGGTGATGCTGCTCTGCAAAGTTATTACCTGGGACGATATTATCAGCAACAAATCGGCCTGGAGCGTGTTCTTCTGGCTGGCATCATTGATTGCACTGGCTACCGGGTTAAATCAAACCGGATTTATTGCCTGGTTCGGCCACCATGTCGCCGGCGGCCTGGCCGGATTATCGCCTACCATCATCATGATAATGCTGGTCGCTATTTTTTATGGCCTGCGCTACTTTTTTGCCAGCGCTACGGCGTATACTTCCGCGCTGGCGCCGATGATGATTGCGGCCGCATTGGTCATCCCGGAAATTCCTCTGCTGACGTTCAGCCTGATGATAGGCGCCGCGATAGGGCTAAGCAGCATTACTACGCCGTACGCTACCGGCCCAAGCCCTATTTATTATGGCAGCGGTTATTTGCCCACCGCCGATTACTGGCGTCTAGGCGCCATTTTTGGTGTGCTGTTCTTGGTCTTATTACTGCTTACCGGATTAATTTGGATGCCGCTGGTCATGTGATTGACCGGTCATTTTACCAACGGTATGAGGTGCCGCCGGCTGGCGGTACCTCAAAGGCTTGGCAACCGGCGGCACTGAATTTTTCAGGTAGGATGTATACCGCACCCCTCAAGTTGTTGCAAAAATTCATCGATTCGCAAAATGATTTGGCATGTGCGTTATGAATTGATGATAGCTCCCCCTGGAGGATTTTGACTTGCTGGGCACTGCCCTCCGCAAGGGTATGGCATTGAAGATGTTGACAAGCACTATGTCATTTTATGGCATCGCATGAATTATTTTGGACGTTATCCATATGGCCCCCGTGCCCAGACTGCGCAGATCGCTGGCAACGCTCTCAACGCCGCGCTCATCCGTCAGTTTCAGAGTCCGGCCCTGCCCATGGCACGGTCAGGGGCTTGCAACCGTGCTCACGAGTTTTTCTAAAGAAAATGGGACGTTGCTGTTTCCTTCCATACCGGTAGATGTAGCGTTAATTGCTATATCGACCTGTTGGGGAAGACCCATATAAAAACAGTAATTGCAAAAGCGTATTATGGGATTTCCCTCTCCCGCAGCAGACTATGAAGAACGGCCCATTAGCCTGGACGCGACGTGCCTCGCGCGGCCGGCGTCAAGCTATCCCATGCGGTCAGATAGTACGTAAATGGGTGCCCGCATCTTCAAAGACGGGATACTCGGTGTGGATGCCGGCCTTAAGCCTGCGCAGGGGAACATTGTCGTCGCGAAAGTAGATGGGCGCCGTGTCGTGAGGCGATTGCAATTATGCCCGGCAGTGGGTCTGGAACGATTCGCTACAGGGTATGTTCAATTGGTAGATATCGTCGGCATGAATGAGCGGGGAGTGAGCATTTTCGGCGCGGTGATGTAAGGTACTTAAAAAATGAGTTGTTCCCTCATTTTTCCCTGGTTTTTCCCCAAGCAAAATCAAGACGAAAAAAAACCAACCACAAGTGGTTGGTTTTTCTCGGGATGGATTGGTCGGCATGAGAGGATTCGAACCTCCGACCCCCGACACCCCATGACGGTGCGCTACCAGGCTGCGCTACATGCCGACTTCATGGGCGCCTATACTACCTTGTATTGCGTTGAATGCAATAGCCCATCGAATTGATTGCCTTAGATTTAAACAGTTAATTGGCAATAAATCGTTTTTCGTCGGTCAGCACCTGCAAAAGCAGCGCGAGCTGCGGTTTGGCCTGGTGAATAATATCGCCGTTCAGATCATAAGTGCGGTAGTCGCCATTGCTTTGCAGCAAAATAGTTTGGGTTGGAGTATTGATGACCAGGGTACCGTTATCGCCGCTAGCCACCCAGTCATTGCTCCGGCGCGGGGCGAACAAATCCTCTCCCTGGGAATAATCGCTGATATCGGTGCTGGTATGCAGCAAACGCTGCATCAAGGTCGCGGTGACATCATTATGGTAGGTCAGTTTACTGACCTTCTGCGCCGGGGTGCCCGGCCAGTGCACGATGAGGGGCACCTGCAGCTGATAGCGGTTAAGATGGGTGCCGGCTTCGCGGCGGTCATTCTTGCGATCGTTTAATTCCAGCCCGTTGGCGGCGGTAATTACTACCACCGTATGTTCTAAATCGCCCTTGTCGCGCAGGGTGGTCAGGATCTGGCTGATACAAGCATCCAGGCGCTGCGCGCCCTGCTGATAGCGCTGGGTGAGATCGGCAGTATTATTTTGCCGGGCGGTGACGTCGGTGCCGTTAAATTCCACGTAGGAGAACCAGGGCGCGCTGCCGGTAAACGCCCCGCGCCATTGCTGCCACTGCTGGACGGTTTGCGCATCCGTTTGGCTCTTGGGTTCCGGCAGGCTGAAATCGGTCAGCAGCGCCTGGCGCGCCAGCGGGCTGCTAAAGCCGTTGGAGGAGAACAGGCTTAGCTGGTAATCCTGCTTGGCCAGGGCATCGAGCAGCACGGAGGTTTTGCGCGCCGCCAGGATGCCGTCCAGATATGAGGACGAAATACCGTAGAACAGCCCGAACAGGCCGGTGTCCGCACGGTTGCCGGTGCTGAAATGGTTGGCGAAACGGATATTTTCCTGGGCAAACTGGTTTAACGCGGGCATCCGCTGCTCCACCGTATCGTTGCGTAATGCCCCGGTGGTAATCAGCAGCAAATTATAGCCGCTGCCTTTATTCTGGAAGCTTATCGGGCTCAGGGGGTACTCCACCGTCACCGCTTCGGGGTTGCCTTGCTGCACCAGGCGGCGTTCGTATTCCTGCGCGTCCAGCAGGCCGTGCCGTTCCAGGAACCGGCGGGCGGTCATGGGATAAGACAGCGGCAGGTTGGAGCGCTGCATGGTAATCGGCCGGTAGAAATTGGCATCCGCCCAGATATAGATAATGTGCGAAGCGAAAAAGGCGCAGATCAGCAGTATGGCAACCGGCTTGCCGATTTTACGCCGGTTGAGGCTGCGCAGCTTTTGCCAGCACCAGGTGCCGAACAGCATCTCGATAAGAAAAATTACCGGGATGCCGATAAACATCAGCTGCCAGTCCCGGGCCAGTTCGCCTTCGTCGGGATTGACCACCAGTTCCCAGACCACCGGATTAAGATGCAGGTGAAAACGGGTGAATACCTCGGTATCCACCAGCAGCAGGGTCAGCCCGGCGGTGGCGATGATGGCCGACAGAAAACGCAGCAGGCGCTGGGACATCACCACAAAGGTCAGCGGGAAGACAATCAGCAGGTACAGCGTGAAACCGATAAAACTGAAATGGCCAAGCCAACTGGTGAAGGCGTAAATGCGGCCCAGCAGCGAGCCCGGCCAGTCTGCGACAAATAGATAACGGCTGCCCAGCCCCAGGCTAAGCAGGATATTGAAGAGTGCGAACCAGTGACCCCAACTGATCATTTGGGAAACTTTGTCACGGTAGCGCTGGCTATTTGTCACCATAAATCAGTCTTGGCAGAATTTAATCAATGGGAATCGGTCGTCCGGACGGAAGACAACAAAGCCTCGCCGAACGAGTTTGCCAGGGTTTTGCGCTGTTCCGGCGCCACGCTGGTATTGATCACGTGGGTAATCATATTACCCAATACCATCAACGATAAGTCCGTCGGCGTGCGATGCTTTTCCAGCACCGCCGAAAGCTCGCTCAGCAATGTTTCAACCTGTTCGTCACTATAACGGGATGCTTGTGGCATAATATATTCTTCGTAACCTATCAAAGTCCGCTATCTTACCGTATCAACTCCTCTTTTTCCGCTTTTTTATCGTGCCGGACCCGCATTACGCAAGCACGGCGCGCGTCACTTTCGCAACATCGGTTGCAGATTCAGACTATTCGGTGTTTGAATACGTGCCTGACCTGAAGGAGAAACAATCATGAGTCTGGATATTGACCAGATAGCCTTGCATCAGCTTATCAAACGCGATGAGCAAACGCTGGAACTGGTATTACGTGATTCGCTGTTGACGCCTAATGCGGCAGTGGAAGAAATGATGGCGGAATTGCACCGGGTGTATAGCGCCAAAAGCAAGGCTTACGGCCTGTTCGACGAGCAAAGCGAGCTGGCATCCGCCCTGCGCGCGTGCCGTAAAGGGGACGACGATTTTCTCGCCTTTACCCGCGCCGCCACCGGCAGGCTGCGCGACGAATTGGCTAAATATCCTTTTGCCGAAGGCGGCATCGTCCTGTTTTGCCAGTATCGCCATCTGGCGGTGGAATATTTGCTGATTGCGGTGCTCAATAGCCTGAGCAGTATGCGGGTCAACGAGCAGCTGGATATCAGCAGCACCCATTATCTGGATATCAACCATGCGGATATCGTGGCGCGCATCGATCTCACCGAATGGGAAACCAACCCGCAATCCACCCGCTACCTGACGTTCTTGAAAGGGCGGGTCGGGCGCAAGGTTTCCGACTTTTTCATGGATTTCCTGGCCGCCAGCGAAGGGCTGGACGCCAAGGCGCAAAACCGCGGCCTGCTGCAGGCGGTGGACGATTATTGCGCCGATGCGCAGTTGGATAAAAATGAACGGCAAAACGTCCGCCAGCAGGTCTATAGCTATTGCAAGGATCAGTTGCAGGCCGGGGAGGAGATCGCGGTGGCCGAACTCTCCGATTCCCTGCCGCCGGTGGGCGACAAGACCTTCCAGGCTTTTTCCAGCGGGCAGGGCTATGAACTGGAAGAAAGCTTTCCGGCGGATCGCAGCACCTTGCGCCAGTTAACCAAGTATGCCGGCAGCGGCGGCGGCGTCACGCTCAATTTTGATGCCCAGCTCCTGGGCGAGCGTATATTCTGGGACCCGGCCACCGATACCCTGACCATCAAAGGTACTCCGCCAAACCTGCGCGATCAGCTCCAGCGCCGGCTTAACGGCGGCAGTTAAGCGGATTGGCGCACGGTTTGCGGGCGAGCCGTCCCACCGCGCGCCGCCTTTAGGCTGCGGGCAAAAAAAACGCCGCATTAAGCGGCGTTGTTTATCTTATCGGTGTCTGCGCGATTAAACGCGAACGAAGTCGATATGAGTCAGTTTAGGTTTGAACGGATGACGTTGTACCGCCTGAACCTTAACTTTCGTTTCGGCGCCGTCGATAACCAATGACAATACGTCGCTGTAAAAACCCGGTTTAGTCTGGGTGTTCAGCACGATTTCATGATCCATCTCGATAGAGACCGGCGCTTCCGGGCCACCGTAAACGATAGCGGGAAACTTATTGGCTAGACGCAGGCGGCGGCTCGCACCCTTACCCTGATCTTTACGCACTTCTGCATTAATAATTAACATGTGTTTTCTCGATACTAAAAAGTAACCCCGCTACAGGCGACCCAGCAGCAGGTTGGATAGACTTGCTTCAAATGAAAGCGGGCGGAATCATACCGGAATATGCCCTCCGGGGCAAATAAAACCCCCTTAGCCGCGTAATTCATGGGCCAGGCGATACCGTCCCTCATAGTCAAAAATTTTTTCCCGCACCTGCCAGAAATGCCCCTGGCGCCGGGCCACGACAAAATCCGGCGGGCGTAGCCGATCCTGCGCCGCCACGATATCCCCGGCGGTGCGCCAGCTAAACGCCACCCCCGGCGCCCGCTGGTGCAGGCGCAGGAAACGATGCTCGAATACCCGGCGCTGCGCCGCGGTATGTAGCCGGAAGCGTTCGCTGACATCGGCTCCGTCCTCGTCATAATAGGTGACCCGCATCCACTCTCCTTTATCGTCCCGGCCATCGGCCAGGCTCATGCCGCTGCAGCGCAGCACCAGGGCGTCTTTGAGCCTGAGCGCCGCTTTAAGCATGTCGTCGGGGTCCACCAGGATCTTGTCGCACTCATGGCAGCGCCGCGCGGCAATATCGTTTTCGGCGCCGCAGTCCGGGCAAATTTTAAACCGGAAGCGGAAATCGCACTGCCGGCGTTCGCCGTCTTCATCTTCCTCCCAGCCCTGGCAGCGGCGGCCATAATGCTCGATCACTTCGCCGTCCGCGGCGGTTTTGCCCCAAAACAGATTGGCAAAACCGCAGGCCGGGCAGAAAACCTGTACCGGATTGCCCGTGCCGCGGGGTTTGGGCTGGCCCACTTCCGGGGAGAACAGATCGTGGCCGTTGCCGGCATAATCCAGAATCAGGCAGGCGGTTTTACCGGGGAATAACCGCAGGCCGCGGCCGACGATTTGTTGATACAGGCCCACGGATTCGGTGGGGCGCAAAATGGCGATCATATCCACATGGGGCGCGTCAAAACCGGTGGTCAATACCGCTACGTTCACCACATAGCGCAGCGCCTGCCGGCGAAAGTCGGCGATTAACCGATCGCGCTCCCCCTGCGGGGTGGCGGCGCTGATTAGCGCCGCCTGTTCTGGCGGCAGCAGGCCGAGTATTTCGCCGGCGTGCTCGACGGTGGCGGCGAAAATCATGACGCCGCGTTTGTCGGCGGCATATTGCTGAATCTGGGCGACAATCAGCGGGGTGATGCGGCGCTGCCGCTGTAGCTCCCCATTGAGCTCGGTCTCGGCGTAATAACCGTTGATATTCGGGGACAGCCGGCTGAAGTCGTAGTGCAGCACCGGCATATCCAGGCGCTCCGGCGGCACCAGGAAACCCTGTTTAATCATAAAATGCAGCGGTAGTTCAAAAATGCAATCGCGGAAAAAACAGGTTTCATCGCCGCGGATCATGCCGTGGTGGTGATATTGATAAATCCAGCCTTTACCCAGCCGGAAAGGCGTGGCGGTTAATCCCAGGATGCGCAATTCGGGACGCACCTGGCGCAAATGGCGGATAATTTGCTGATATTGACTGTTATCGTCATCGCCCAGCCGGTGGCACTCGTCGATGATTAATAAGGAAAAGGCCCGATCGAACGCCTCCAGGTTGCGGGCCACCGACTGAACGCTGCCGAATACCACCTTGCCCTGGCTGGCGCGCTGCTGCAATCCTGCGGCGAAGATATCCGCCTCCAGTCCGAGCGCCCGATATTTCTCATGATTTTGCGCCACCAGCTCTTTGACATGGGCCAACACCAGCACCCGGCCGCGGGCTAAACGCGCCAGTTCGGCGATAACCAGGCTTTTGCCCGCGCCGGTGGGCAGGACAATCACCGCCGGTTCGCCATGGTGCCGGAAATGCCGCACCGCGGCGTCCACCGCGTCGCGCTGGTAGGGTCTGAGGGTAAAGGCCATCAGTCGCACGACCCGCGCGCGGCGTAACGGGGAAGAAATAATGAAGAGGTTAAATAATCGATTGTCATTCTAATAAGCGGCGCGGTGATAATAGTAATGGTAATAAATGAATCTCTTTGTCTGCTATGCGACGGAGGCAAGCCCCGTTATACTGCCTGTTCTTTATTAGCACATGCGGCATATGCTGCCCCTCCTGCACGATCCTTTAGACCGCCTTATAGACCGCCGGACTCGAAGCCCGGTTATGCGTCAGGCTCAGGCGGGCCGGGACCATCGTCAGGCATTTTCCAAGATTACAGGCAAAACGAAGTTAATGCGACTGGACAAATTTTTATCTCAACAGTTAGGTATCAGCCGGGCGCTGGTTATCCGGGAACTGCGCGCCAAGCGGGTCACGATAGACGGCGAACTCGTCAAGCAGGGCGCCTTCCAGCTACTGCCGCACCATGAAGTCCGCTTTGACGATCGGGTACTCCATCAGATCCTCGCTTCACGCTACTTTATGCTGCATAAGCCGCAAGGCTATGTCTGCTCCACCGACGATCCCGATCATCCCACCGTACTTTATTTTATGGATGAGCCGGTTCCCGACAAGCTGCATGCCGCCGGCCGCCTGGACATCGATACTACCGGTCTGGTGCTGATGACCGATGACGGGCAATGGTCCCATTGGATCACGTCTCCCAAACACCACTGCGAGAAAACCTATCTGGTTACGCTGGAAAATCCGTTGGATCAAGATACCGCGCGCCAGTTCAGCGAAGGCGTTATGTTGCACAACGAAAAACTCCCGACCCGTCCGGCGGTCCTGGAAGCGCTATCCGAACGGGAAGTGCGGCTGACCATCAGCGAGGGGCGCTACCACCAGGTTAAAAGAATGTTTGCCGCGGTGGGAAACCACGTAACGGCGCTGCATCGTGAACGGGTCGGCGCCATCGTGCTGGACCAGGATCTGCAGCCCGGCGAATACCGGCCGTTAACCGAGGCCGAAATCCAAAGCATCGGCGCGCCGGCAAAATAACCCCATATCCCGGCCCGCCGGCTGAATAAAGAGAGATTAAGGAGTAGTACAACGTGCAAGCTGACCGGAAATCCCATATCGGTTTGATCGTCATCCTGGGGCTACTGTCGATGCTGATGCCCTTGGCCATTGATATGTATTTGCCGGCGATGCCGCTTATCGCCAGCGAATTCGGCGTCAGCGCGGGCAGCGTGCAAATGACGCTTAGCGCTTATGTGCTGGGGTTCTCGGTAGGGCAGTTGTTTTACGGGCCGCTGGCCGACAGCCTTGGCCGCAAGCCGGTGATTTTATTCGGCACTTTCTTTTTTACCCTGGCCGCGGCGGCCTGCGCCTTGTCCCAATCGGTGGAACAATTAATCAATATGCGTTTTGTGCACGGCCTGTCCGCCGCCGCCGCAAGCGTGGTCATCAATGCCCTGATGCGCGATATGTTCACCAAGGACGATTTTTCGCGCATGATGTCGTTTGTGGTGTTGGTCATGACGGTGGCGCCCCTGCTGGCGCCTATCATCGGCGGCGGCTTGCTGCTGCTGTTCAGCTGGCACGCCATTTTCTGGAGCATGGCGCTCGCGGCGCTGATCGCCACCGTGCTGGTGATGCTGTATATCCGCGAAACCCTGCCCAAAGAGCGGCGGCAAAAATTCAGTTTGCGCACGACGATCGGCAACTTCGGCACGCTGTTTCGCCACAAGCGGGTATTCAGCTATATGCTCGCCAGCGGCTTTTCCTTTGCCGGCATGTTCTCGTTTCTCAGCGCAGGGCCGTTTGTGTATATCGATCTTAACGGCGTTTCGCCGCAGAATTTCGGCTATTACTTCGCCTTGAACGTGGCGTTCTTGTTTATCATGACCTTGATTAACAGCCGCAGCGTCAGGCATTTCGGCGCGCTGAAGATGTTCCGCCTCGGGCTGTTTATCCAGTTTATGATGGGCATCTGGCTGCTGGTGGTCTGCGCCATGAATCTGGGATTCTGGCCGCTGGTCATCGGCGTGGCGGCTTTTGTCGGCTGCGTGGCCATGGTCACTTCCAACGGCATGGCGGTTATTCTGGACGAATTCCCCCATATGGCGGGCACTGCCTCGTCCCTGGCCGGCACCCTGCGTTTCGGCGTCGGCGCGGTCGTGGGGGCCGTGTTATCGCTGGCCACCTTCAATAGCGCCTGGCCTATGGTGCTGTCCATGGGATTTTGCACCTTGAGCTCCATGCTCTGCTACCTCTACGCCAGCCGTCCGCGCAAGGAGCGGGTTACCGCCTGACCACGGGACTGCCGGCGGCCTCCTGGGGTACCGGCAGCCCGCGCGCCGGCTTGCGTTCCGCCAACCGCTCCATGCCCCCTTACTTGATGCCCCTGGCTTTATGCTCCCTGGCGTGGCTCCGCTATTTGGAAGGCAACCCGCAGTATAAAAAACGGGGATCAATTTATCCTTTCGCTGTGTAGGGCGCAGACGTAAGATGTGTTTTAATCTTATGGCGCGTCTCGTTAGCAGTTATTGGCTATAGGTAATAACGCGTTACCGCTTTTTATTTCCGCATTTTAAGAAAAAACCTGATGTAAAGGATACCCAGTATATTTGATGGACAAAGGTAGCCGGTCTAAAAATTATTTAGACGATTTAATGATGCTGGTACATATAATGAAAACAAAAGACGAAAAATAGTATGTTGGCAAAAATATCAAACAGGCTGATAACAGAATAATGTTAATCATTAATTCGATAAAAAATAGAGCCAGAAAAAATAAAATAATAATCTATTTCGATCATAATGGTGGCGGTAACATGGCCATTATCAAGGAGCTCATTGTTGCTATTGATAACTGTCCATCAGATCGGCTGATAGTGCTGGTTTTTACCGGTTATGCCATCAGTGCCGTTGCGTATCTCCTGGCTTACTTCGCTTTCTATTCGGTCACCAGGGAAAACGTCATCGTCCAGGCCCAAGGCCCATTATGCTTAGTTTATCACAAGCCGAGAATAAAAAAATATGCCGTAACTCTATTTGCCAATTCGCTTGATAGTAAAAATACTTATTCAAAAGAAGTGGAATGTATGAGGAAATATACGATGAACTTCGATCATATTTATGATGCCCTGGAGAGGGCATGCATCAAGAAAGGAATTGAAATTGCTCCCCATATGAAAGCAATATATAATATGAATGGCGATATCAGCGTTACTTTTAATGGAGGTCCTTTATGAAGGTTGATAATACGGGCAGTTGGAAGCTCATGCATCAGTACCGCCGTGAAATGCGCCGGCTTATTGAAAAAAAAATCATTCCCGAACCAAAACTCCCTGTTTCCAATGACGAACTGATGCTCCTGCACGAGCAAATGAAACAGGAGCGTCAGGAGGCGCTGCTTGCCGGCAATACCGATAAAGATTACGAGATATTCTAAACCCGCCACCCGCCGGCACGAAAACCGGCCAGACGCCACGCCCGCTGAAACGGAACCCATGCCGATTGGCGGGGAAGCGTGCCGTGGGGGTCGAAGCGGCCATGGTTTTCCTGGCCGCCGGAGGCCCCCTGGCGCGGTAAACCCACCACCCGCCGACACGAAAACCGGCCAGACGCCATACTCACTGCAACGGAACCCATGCCGATTGGCGGGGAAGCGTGCCGCGGGGGTTGAAGCGGCCATGGTTTTCCTGGCCGCCGGAGGCCCCCTGGCGCGGTAACCCCGTCACCCGCCGGCACGAAAACCGGCCAGACGCCACGCCCGCTGAAACGGAACCCATGCCGATTGGCGGGGAAGCGCGCCGTGGGGGTCGAAGCGGCCATGGTTTTCCTGGCCGCCGGAGGCCCCTGGCGCGGTAACCCCGCCACCCGCCGGCACGAAAACCGGCCAGACGCCGCACCTACTGCAACGGACCCCATGCCGATTGGCGGGGAAGCGTGCCGCGGGGGTCGAAGCGGCCATGGTTTTCCTGGCCGCCGGAGGCCCGCTGGCGCGGTAACCCCGCCACCCGCCGGCACGAAAACCGGCCAGACCCCATACCTACTGCAACGGAACCCGCCGCCCACCGGCGCCGGTTACAAATAGTCGCAAATCTGCACTTGTGTTTATTGTTGCCGTAATGATAATCAATATCGTTTTAATTGACGTTTCTTTACTTTCTTTATCATTCGCTCCCACAGGTATTTAAGGTGACGGCCATGTTTGTGCCATTTCTGATCATGTTGCGCGAAGGTCTCGAAGCCGCGCTGATAGTCAGCCTGATCGCCGGTTATTTAAAAAAAACCGGCCGCGGTCGCTGGCTGAAAGCGGTATGGGCGGGGGCAATCGGCGCCGCGCTGCTATGCCTGGTCCTGGGTATCGCCATCAACGAAACCACCGGCGAATTCCCGCAAAAACAGCAGGAACTGTTTGAAGGGATCGTGGCGGTGCTGGCGGTAATCATCCTTACCTGGATGGTGTTCTGGATGCGCAAAATGTCCCGCTCGATTAAGGCGCAGCTCGAAAACGCCATTGACCAGGCGTTAAGCAACAACCGCCGGCAGGGTTGGGCGCTGGTGGGCATGGTGTTTTTCGCCGTCGCCCGCGAGGGGCTGGAATCGGTATTTTTCCTATTGGCGGCGTTTGAGCAAGATGTAGGCATCGCCGCGCCCATAGGCGCGATGCTGGGGCTGGCCTGCGCCATTGCGCTGGGCATGCTGATGTACTACGGCGGCATTCGCCTGCGCCTGGAGAAATTTTTTAAATGGACCAGCCTGTTTATTTTATTTGTTGCCGCCGGGCTGGCGGCCGGCGCCATTCGCGCTTTTCATGAAGCGGGATTATGGAACGGCTGGCAGGATATCGCCTTTGACTTAAGCCAGACGCTGTCCACCCACTCGCTGTTCGGCACCTTGCTGGAAGGATTACTCGGCTATCAGGAAGCGCCCACCGTCAGTGAAGTCACGGTGTACTTGCTCTATCTGGTGCCCGCCTTGATTGTTTTTTTTCTGCCGGTCCGCGGCAGCCGGGCGACTCGCCTCGCCGGATAAATTTTCCATTATAACGTTCCATTATTCAGGGTAAAACACCATGTCTACTACGCTACGCTCCCACCGTCTGCTTCCCCTGGCCTTACTGGTAATGCCGGCTCTGTCGGCATTGTGCCCGCCGGCCATGGCGGCCGATATTCCCCAGGTGAAAATCTCCGTTAACGACAAACAATGCGACCCGATGGCATTGACCGTTAAGCCCGGCAAGACCCAGTTTATAATTCATAACGACAGCCAAAAAGGGCTGGAGTGGGAAATCTTAAAAGGCGTCATGGTAGTGGAAGAGCGTGAAAACGTCGCGCCCGGTTTTACCCAAAAAATGACCGCTACCCTGGAACCGGGCGAATATGACATGACCTGCGGCCTGCTCAGCAACCCTAAAGGCAAACTCACGGTTTCGGCGGATGACGGACAGACCGCCGCCAAACCCGATGCCATGGCGTTGGTCGGGCCGATCGCCGATTATAAAGTGTATGTCTTGCAGCAGGTGGCGGAATTGGTAACGCATACCAAAACCTTTACCGATGCGGTGAAGAAGGGCGACTTAGCGACCGCGCAAAAACTTTTCGCCTCCACCCGCGTTTATTATGAGCGTATCGAACCCATCGCCGAACTGTTTTCGGATCTGGATGGCAGCATTGACGCCCGCGAAGACGATTTTGAACAAAAATCCGCCGATCCGAAATTTACCGGTTTCCACCGGCTGGAAAAAATTCTGTTCAGCGATAAAACCACCGCCGGCACCGCGCAGTTCGCCGATCAATTGTATAAAGACACCCAGGATCTGCAAAAGCGTATCGCCGACCTGACTTTCCCGCCCAGCAAAGTGGTCGGCGGCGCCGCGGGCCTGATCGAAGAGGTGGCCTCCAGTAAAATCAGCGGTGAAGAAGACCGCTACAGCCGCAGCGATTTGTCGGACTTCCAGGCCAACATCGATGGTTCGCAAAAAATCGTTAACCTGCTGCGCCCGCTGCTGCAAAAAGCCAATGCGCCGCTGCTGGCCAAAATCGACGGCAACTTTGCCAAGGTGGACAGCGTACTGGCGAAATATCGCACTAAAGACGGGTTCGAGTCTTATGATAAGTTGACCGATGCGGACCGCGGCGCCCTGAAAGGACCGATTACCGCTTTGGCGGAAGACCTGGCGCTGCTGCGCGGCGTATTGGGTTTAGATTAGGACTCAGCGCATCATGAGCAAAGATCAGGATAATCGAGGGGACGCGGCCGCGTCCCCATCCCGCCGCCGCTGGTTGAAAGGGTTGGGAGCGGTCGGCGGCGCGCTGGCCCTGCGTGCCGCGCCGGCCTCCGCCGAACCGCAGCCCGATTCCCCTGGCGCGCAGCCCGCCGATGCCCGCTGGCAGCGCCAGCCGTTTTACGGTCCGCGCCAGTCCGGGATAACCACGCCGCAGCAGGCGGCCATGATGCTGGTGGCGTTTGACGTATTGGCCGGCGATAAAGACGACCTCAGACGGCTGTTTCGCTTGCTGACCGAACGTATCGCTTTTCTGACCACCGGCGGACAGGCGCCGGCGGTGGACGAAAAATTGCCGCCGATGGATTCCGGTATTCTCGGGGAGCATATCGCCCCGGATAACCTCACTATTACCGTAGCGGTGGGGGACTCACTGTTTGATTCGCGCTTTGGCCTGGCGGCGCAAAAGCCCCGCCGCTTGCAAAAAATGATCCGGTTTCCCAATGACGCGCTGGATGCCGACCTATGCCATGGCGATCTGCTGCTGCAAATTTGCGCCAACGGCAACGATACCGTCATCCATGCCCTGCGGGATGTCATCAAGCACACCCCGGACCTGCTCAGCGTACGCTGGAAAAGGGAAGGATTTATCCCGGCCCGTGCGGCGGGCAGCGCAGGGCGGGAGACCCCCATTAATCTGCTGGGATTTAAAGACGGCACCGGTAATCCCGATACCCACGACCAGGATTTGATGGATAAGGTGATTTGGGTCGGCGACGATGCGCAGGAGCCCGCCTGGGCGGTAAACGGCAGTTATCAGGCGGTGCGCATCATCCGCTTCCACGTCGAATCCTGGGATCGCACGCCGCTGCACGAACAGCAGACCATTTTCGGCCGCGATAAGCGCACCGGCGCGCCGCTGGGCATGCAACGGGAACATGACGTCCCGGATTACAGCCAGGACCCGGCGGGTAAGATCATCCCGCTGGACGCCCATATGCGCCTGGCGAATCCGCGTACGCCGCAAACCCAGCCGAATCTGCTGCTGCGCCGGGGCTACAGCTATTCCCTGGGTGTTTCCCGCGCCGGGCAACTGGACATGGGGCTGCTGTTCGTTTGCTTCCAGCACGACCTGGAGCAAGGTTTCCTCACCGTGCAGCGGCGGCTCAACGGCGAGGCGCTGGAAGAGTATATTCAACCTATCGGCGGCGGCTACTTTTTTGCCCTGCCCGGCGTAGCGCCGCCGGACGGATACCTGGCACAGGGACTGCTGGGATAACGACGTTAACCCAGCGGTTGTTGATTTCCGATAGCGGGCGTTAAGCCCGCCATTGTCATAATCGTCCCGGCCTGACGCCGTCCCTGTCCCAAGCACCCCATCTATCCCTCTCTTCCCGTTCCCCCTGTTGCTGGCGATGCTGCTTTATCTTTCGAGGATTGCCTTTAGCGGTGATGCGCACGGATTTGACAAGTTGTTCGTAAAATGTAAACGATAAGGTTGATCTGGGTTATGCAAATGCATAAAAATAGGTTGCGTTCGTAGCCTTAAAGCGGTACATATAGGCCGAAAAAGAGATCTGTATCCCATTTTTTACGGAAATGAGATTTTTTTGTGAACTAATAAGATGTCAATGTCACACTAACATTATTGTAATGTGATAAAATTGTTATGGGTTGATGTGGTTTATTCTGGGGACAGGCGTGACAAATTTACAGGTATCGGTAGTACATCGATTGCCACAACATTATCGTTGGCTCCATGGCTTCAGCGGCATTAAAGTTGAACCCATCGCCGCCTCGGAAAACGACGCCGATAATGAGCTGATAGGCCTTACCCTGCTTAGTCACGAAGGGGATACGGCATGGCAGGTCATGGAAGAGCTGGCGCGTTCCCTGGTGGAAATTCAGGTCGCCTGCTCCGTGGTGGAATGCGAAGGGCAGCCTTGCCTGTTTTTACATCGCGATGATGAGTGCACCAGCCTGTGCCGGTTGAAAAACATCGGCGTGGCCATTGCCGAACCGGCCGCGGCCCCCTATTTTTCCTGATGGCGCGCGCCGATCGCTTACGTGAAAATAGCCGTTATCCGGCCGATTGCATAAGCTGCCGGGTATAGTCCGCCGCCGGAGAGTCGAAAACCTGCCCGCACTCTCCTTGCTCCACCACTTCCCCTTCCCGTAATACCATCACCTGATGACACATGGCCCGCACCACCTGCAAATCGTGGCTGATAAACAGATAGGTGAGCTGATGTTTTCCCTGCAATGATTTCAGCAATTGCAAAATCTGCGCTTGTACCGAGCGATCCAGCGATGAAGTGGGCTCGTCGAGGATTACCAGGTCCGGTTGCAGAATCAGCGCCCGGGCGATGGCGATGCGCTGGCGCTGGCCGCCGGAGAATTCATCGGGATAGCGGTTGCGGGTCGCGGGGTCGAGACCCACCTCTTCAAGGGCGGTAATCACCCGCTGTTCCTGTTCCTGTGGCGTATAGCGGTGGTGCACCCGCAGTCCTTCCTCGACAATTTGCGCCACCGTCAGCCGGGGATTCAGCGCCGAATTGGGGTCCTGGAACACCACCTGGATGCGGCGGCGTACCGGCAGCATCTGGCGCCGGTTAAAGGTATGCAGCGCCAGGCCGTCAAACCAGATCTCGCCGGCGGATTTCAGCAGGCGCAGTATCGCCAGGGCGGTGGTGCTTTTACCCGAACCGGACTCGCCCACCAGGCCCAGGCTTTCACCGCGCCGCAGGGAAAAATTCACCTGCCGTACCGCGCTTTTTTGCGCCACCGGACGGCGGAACAGGCCGCGCTGCACCGTGAAGTCCACCCCCAGGCCATTAACCCGCAGCAGCACGGGCGCCTGCGGGCTGATGGGCAGTGGTTCGCCGCCGGGCTCCGCCGCCAGCAGCTGGCGGGTATAGGCATGGCGCGGCGCGCTAAATAGCGTGGCGCACGGGCTATCCTCCACGCATTTGCCCGCCTGCATGACCACCACGTTGTCCGCCAGCCGGCGCACGATATTCAGGTTATGGGTAATAAACAGCAGCGCCATGCCCAGTTCGCGGCGCAGCTCGTCCAGCAGCCCCAGGATTTGCGCCTGCACCGTGACATCCAGGGCGGTGGTCGGCTCGTCGGCGATCAGCAATTTTGGGCGCGTAAGCAGCGCCATGGCAATCATCACCCGCTGGCGCTCGCCGCCCGAGAGCTGATGGGGAAAATCACCCAGGCGGGATTTCGCCTGGCGAATCCCCACCCGCTCAAGGCTGGCCAGGACTTCGGCCCGGGCTTCGGCGCCCCGCAGGCCGCGGTGCAATATCAGCACTTCCAGCAGTTGTTTTTCCACATTGTGCAGCGGGTTGAGCGACGACATCGGCTCCTGGAAAATCATGGCGATATCATCGCCCCGCACCCGGCGCAATGCCGCCTGGTCGGCGTGCAGCAGGCTTTGGCCCTGGAACAGGATATCGCCGTGCGTATACACCACCGGCGGCGACGGCAACAGGCGCAGCACCGATAGGGCGGTAACGCTTTTGCCCGAGCCGGATTCCCCTACCAGGGCCAGGGTTTCGCCGGCGTTGAGCGACAGCGATACCCGATCCACCACCTGGCGGGTCAACGCGCCCTGGCGAAAGGCCACGCTCAATTCCTGAATCTGCAACAAAGGTTGGGTCATGGTTTAATGCGCCTTACCGGGGTCGAAGGCGTCGCGCACCGCTTCGCCGATAAAAATCAGTAATGACAGTACCAGGGCCAGCATGACGAACGCGGTAATGCCCAGCCAGGGCGCCTGGAGATTATTCTTACCCTCAAGTAATAAATTCCCCAGCGACGGCGAGCCGATGGGCAGCCCGAATCCCAGGAAATCCAGCGAGGTCAGGGTGGTAATGGAACCGCAGAGAATAAACGGCAGAAAGGTCAGGGTGGCCACCATGGCGTTGGGCAGCATATGGCGCAGCATAATCATCCGATCGCTGACCCCCATGGCCTGCGCCGCGCGGATATAATCGAAATTGCGGGTGCGCAGGAATTCCGCGCGTACCACGCCCACCAGGCTCATCCAGCCAAACAGCACGGTAATGCCCAATAGCCACCAGAAATCCGGCGGCACCACGCTTGATAACAAGATAATCAGAAACAGCGTCGGCATGCCCGACCATACCTCGATAAACCGCTGTCCCCAGAGATCCAGGCGCCCGCCGTAGTAGCCTTGGGTGGCGCCGGCGATAATGCCGATCAGGCTCGATAGCACCGTCAGCGCCAGGCCAAACAGCATGGATAAGCGAAAACCGTAGAGCAAATTCGCCAGTACATCCTTGCCCGTGCTGTCGGTACCCAACCAGTTCTGCGCCGTGGGCGGCGAAGGGAAGGGTCGCTCGGTTGAAAAATTGATGGTGCGATAGTCGTAGCGCACCGGCGCCCATAGCGCCCAGCCGTGCGCGGCCAGCCTGTCGGCCAGATAGGGGTCGCGATAATCCGCCGCGGTGGCCAGTTCTCCGCCGAAAGTGGTTTCGCTATAATTAAACAGCAGCGGCGCGTAAAAACGCCCCTCATAGCGTATCAGCAGCGGTTTATCATTGGCCACCAGCTCCGAGCAAAGGCTCAGGATAAATAGCAGCAAAAATAGCCACAGCGACCAAAAACCGCGCCGGTTATGGCGAAAGCGCGCCCAGCGCGCCTGATTAGCCGGACTTGCCTGTTTCATTGGCGGCCCTCGAAATTAATCCGGGGATCGACCAGCGTATAGGTCATATCGCTGAGGATATTGAGCAGCAGGCCAATCAGGGTAAAAATATATAAGGTGCCGAACATTACCGGGTAATCGCGCTGTAAAGTGGCGTCGTAGCCCAGCAGGCCCAGGCCGTTAAGGGAAAACATCACCTCGATCAGCAGCGATCCGGTAAAAAACATGCTGATAAAGGTGGCGGGAAATCCGGCGATCACCAGCAGCATGGCGTTGCGAAACACGTGGCGATAGAGGATCTGGTTTTCGGACAGCCCTTTGGCGCGTGCGGTAATCACATATTGTTTGCGGATTTCATCGAGAAAGGCGTTTTTGGTCAGCATGGTCAGCGTGGCGAAGCCGCCGATTACCGTCGCCAGCACCGGCAGCGTGATATGCCACAGGTAATCGGTGATTTTTTTATACCACGGCAGGCTGTCGAAATGTCCCGACACCAGCCCGCGCAGCGGAAACCAGTCAAGGTAGCTGCCGCCGGCGAACAGCACGATCAGCAAAATGGCGAATAAAAATGCCGGAATCGCATAACCGATGATAATCAGCGTGCTGCTCCAGATGTCAAAGGCGCTGCCGCTGCTTACCGCTTTGCGTATCCCGAGCGGAATGGATACCAGGTAGATAATCAGCGTACTCCATAACCCCAGCGTAATGGAAACCGGCAGGCTTTCTTTAATCAACTGCATCACGGTTGCGCCGCGAAACAGGCTGTCGCCGAAATCAAAACGCACGTAGTTCCACAACATGGCGAAGTAGCGCTCGTGCAGGGGTTTATCAAAACCATAGCGCTTGGTGATCTCGGCGATCACTTCGGGGTCCAGCCCGCGGGAGCCGCGGTACTGGCTGTCGCCGATTTGGCCGCCGCGCAGCGTTTGCACCCGGGCGGCGGGGTCGGCGTGGCCGACGCTAAAACCGCTTTGCTGCCCCATTTCAATATTGGCGATGGCCTGATCCACCGGCCCGCCTGGCGCGATTTGCACAATAAAAAAATTCAGCGTGATAATGGCCCATAACGTGGGTATCACCAGTAATAAACGACGTAGCAAATAGGGCAGCAAGCGGCCTCCAATGGTTAAGCGCGATAAATCCCGGTCAGCGTCGCTCGGCAGGCAATTTCGCCGCCCGGTTAACGTCGTACCACCAACTGTCAAAACCCAGGGCGTACGTGGGCTTGATGGCCGGCATGGCGAATTTGTCCCAGTAGGCCAGCCGGGTTTGTTGGGAGAACCACATCGGGATCATAAAATAGTTCCAGGTCAGCACCCGATCCAGCGCGCGTCCCAGCGGCAGTAGCGCCTTTTCATCCCCCTGGTGGCGGACAATCTCGTTAATCAGATGATCGATGGCCGGATCTTTTACGCCGGGCCGGTTGTAGCTGGATTCCACATAGGCGGACCCCCAGGAGATTTGCAAATCGCCGCTGGGGTAGGGCGCCGCATTATAGGTGGAGGGCATCATATCGAAATCGCGCTTGCGCAGGCGGTTGGTGAATTGGGCGCTATCCACTTCGCGAATCGTCAGCTGAATGCCCAATCGCTGCAGGTTGTGCTGAAACGCCAGAATATAGTTGCTGCTGTTGCCGCCGCTCATCAGCATCATTTCAAAATGAAAAGGCTTGCCGGTTTTGCGGTTGACCAATTGCTGGTTTTTCAGCTCCCAGCCGGCCTGCTTTAGTAGATCCAGCGCCTTAAGCAGATTTTTGCGATCGTA
Source organism: Sodalis sp. RH21 (assembly GCF_047324175.1). Lineage (NCBI taxonomy): Bacteria > Pseudomonadati > Pseudomonadota > Gammaproteobacteria > Enterobacterales > Bruguierivoracaceae > Sodalis > Sodalis sp. RH21. The sequence continues at coordinate 1,518,192 of NZ_CP178732.1, forward strand.
ACCGCTGCCGTTGGATACCGGCGGCTGATAGCGTCCGGTAAACACCTCCGGCGGTATCTGCCCTTTCAGGGGCGACAGCAGCGCCAGTTCCGCCGCGTCGGGGTAGTCCCTGGCCGCATACTCGGTATTGATAAAATAGCTGTTGACCCGCTGGTAGCCATGGTAAAACAGCGCCTTGTTCATCCATTCAAAATCAAAGGCCAGCGTCAGCGCTTCGCGCACCCGCCGGTCGGCAAACAGCGGGCGCTGGATGTTAAAGGCCAGCCAAGGTGTGTTGACCGGCGCATTGTTGGGGATTTCCTGCTTGATAATATAGGCGCGATCGAAATTGCCGCCGTGATATTGGGTGGCCCAGAGCTTGGGCGAGCCTTCAATACGTAAATCAAAGGCGCCGGCTTTAAACGCTTCCAGGGCGACGTTGTCATCCAGATAATAATCGTAGCGGATGCTGTCGAAATTATTCCGTCCGCGGTTCACCGGCAGATTGGCCGCCCAGTAATCCCGCACCCTGGAGTAGGTGACATATTGCCCGGTGCGCCAGGCGGTGATGCGGTAGGGGCCGCTGGCCGGCGGCGGCGAGGCCAGCGGGTCGCCCAGCTTATGATGTTGCCAGTAGCTTTCCGGCATAATCGGCAGCGTCATCAAACCGAGCATCATCTCTTTGTCGGGCTTGGGGAATTCATAGCGCACCGTCAAGGGCGCAATGGCTTTGACCTTGACGCCTTTATAATACAGCCGGAACTGCGGCACCCCTTCGGTCATGAATTTGCCGAACGTAAAGGCCACGTCTTTGGCGGTGATCGGCTGGTGATTGTGATAATGCGCCTGGGGATTGATGGCAATCTCCACCCAGGAGTAGTCCGCCGGATAACGGGCCGATTCCGCTACCAGGGGATAATAGCTGGCCATTTCATCATCCGACGTGACGAACAGGCCGTCATAAAGCTGTTCGGTGCGCATGGCCGCGGTGCCCCGCAGGGCGAAACGGTTAAAGTTATCATAGGTGCCGATGGCCGCCATGGTGACGGCGCCGCCCTTGGGCGCGGCCGGGTTAACATAGTCAAAGTGGCTGAAATCACTGGGGTATTTGGGTTCGCCCAATAGCGCAAATGCGTAGCCGTCATTAATGGTTTCGGCGCGCGGGCCGAGACAGACAGCGCTTAAAAGCAGCGCAATCCAAACACGTGGAAACATCAGGTTACGCTCCTGCGGTGATGCTTAACTGTGGCTTTAACTGAGCCGGTAATGAGTCTGCGTTAGAGCTTCTATTATAGAGGGCTTAACTTAAAGCTATTAACGGTTTTTTCTATATTAATGTCAAAACTATCAAAGTAACCTATCCGATCCGGCCCTCGGACGCTGGCGCCGCCATTGTACATAAATCCACCGATTGCCAACCGTAGGCGCGCTAATGAGCCGCAAATATATCCGGCTTATCCGGTCTTCACCGCGGCATGCTGGGGAAATATGTTAATAAGATGAGGGGAATTATGTTGATTTAGATCGAAATCCATAGGCTGGAATAGTGAGCAAAGTCGATTAATTATTATTAAGCTAAAAATAAGATATACAAATCGTTAATTATGATTAAAAAAAAGCCACCTTATCAGGCGGCCTTTTTTATCTCGTTCGGCATTTGGGACGTTTACTGAATAATCTATTTTACCGCTCAACAACCACTAGCTATTACGATTATGCGCGGTGGTCAGGGAACCGTGTGAACCGCTGGTCAATACCCGTCGCGCTTCCCGGTAGCGTTTTTTCCAGTAGTCTTCACTCAGGCTGGAAATCATCACGCCGCTGGTGGTGGAGGCATGGACGAACTGATCGTTGCCCAGGTAAATACCCACATGACGCCCGGTGGAGCCCGCATGGAACAAGACTAAATCACCCGGCCGCAGCTTGGCGCGCTGGATTTTTGAGCCCATGCCCTGCTGTTCGCTGGTGGAACGGGGCAAATCAAGGCCGAACTGCTCGCGGAAGGTCGTCTGAACAAAACCTGAACAGTCGATACCCCGTTTGGTGCTGCCGCCTAGGCGATATCTCACGCCTTTCCATACGGCATACTGATCCATAATTTTAGTTTTAATATCTACATTACGGACCATATCTTCGAATTGATCCTGAGAGGCTTGCAGTAAAAAATCACTTTTATCGTTGACTGCATGCATCTCAGCTGTTTGTTGACTGCCATGAGAACTACAGGCGGAAAGCAAAACCGCTACCGCCACTGCGGGGATGAACCGCAGCACATATCTCAAAATAGGTTGAGATTTGACCATTATAAGTGTTATCCCTTAAAGTCCTTAGCGACGATGCCGCTATAAAATGCCAAACGAACCGAGAATAATGCGCTAATACCAATTGACCAACTGTTATTCCTGCGTTGTGTGCAATCACTCACACATTTTTATTTGCGGGATAATATCAGCGTAGAAGTACAGCGAAATCGAGATTACCGTAATGAATAAGGGAAAGCGAGGTTTTTTATCGACTATTTTATAACTTTTGGTGATGTAGAAAGTTATTAAAAGTTAGGTAAAGAATTGGATCAAAACGTCACGCATTCCCCACACAATGGCGGCAGGTGGGGATGGCTGATACCGAAGCGCGTGGCTTTCGCCGCGCCGTGGCCCAATCGGCGGCGCCGATCGGCCGGCCCCGGCCCCGGCCGCCATAGATAATTCCTATTGATAACTCTTGACGCGATGGCCGGGTAAACGCTGGTTCAACCAATGGATGACGTTGTCGCAGGCGCCGGTCATCAGCCACCAGCTCAAGCCTACCAGGGTCACCGATAACGACCCTACCGCAACATCCGTGAACCAGTGGGCGCCGATCATCACCCGCGGCAGCGAGAACAACACCAGGATCAGCAGGCCGCCGGCAAAAGCCCGCCGGCCGAAATAGCGCAGCATATAGGCGGCGAAAATCATCAGCATCATGCCGTGATCGCCGGGGAAGCTGTCCATCGACGCGTCCTTGGTGGGGATGGAGGTAAACTGCGCGATGCGCGCCACGTTGTCGTGATTTTTGAAAAATACCGACGGACTGGCGTGGCTGACCGGCAGCAGGTGGCCCAGTTGATTGAGCAACATGGCCGAGAGCAGCATCACGATACCGAGTCCTATCAGCTCATAGCGGCGGGCGGGCGGGGTGCGCAAATAGTAAAGGCCGAAGAGCAGCCCCATGGCCAGCAGCGAAACCACATCAAAGCCGCGGAAATTGGTGATGGCCAATATGACGGCGAACCCATGGCTTTGCGCCATCCAGGTATTGAAATAAAAGAATATGGCCGAGTCAATGCGCCACCACACCCCATGATGTGCCGGCAGATACCAGGACAGAAACAGGGCGATGCCGAGTACATTGAGGATCGCGATAGCAGGTAAGCGCCGCATAAATCCGTACCTGAACTGACGTTAAAATATGAAGATGAACATATTAATCCGGTAAACATAAACGAATCCTCAACAGGGAGGATTGCAAGGCGTTCCAGTCAGCGGGCGCGGGGTTGATCAATTCAATACGGCTGTCCGGCGGCGGGGCCGGGCGGGTTTCGATCTGCAAGTCCTGCCCCTGGCGGTTCACCAGCAGGGTCCCTTCGGCGATACGCATCACCCCTTTGACCCGTTCCACCGGCGCCAGCCGCGCCCACTCCAGTACCCCGACGGTATCGAACAGGGTGTCGCCGTCGAAAATCCAGCCGCTGGCATGGTAGCCCTGTCCCTGGTTGAGCGCCCGGCGCCAGCCGGTATTGCTCGGTAAGCGCAGCGCCGCCAATCCGGCGCCGGGGGCGTCGTGCCGGTGGTGATGGCGGCCCGCGGGAAGCTCGCGCAGGTTCAGGCGCGGCGCGTCCAGCAGCGAGAGGTCAATCTCGCCCCGGGTGGCGGGTATCAGCGAACGGCCGCCGCCATATTCCCGTTCCCAGGCGGCGAGCAGCGCGCGATCCTCCGGGGCATAGCGGTCTTGCTTGTTGGCGATAATAATATCGGCGGCGGCAAGCTGGTCGCGAAAATTCTCATTGTCCCGGCAGCGGGGATCGCCGAGCTGGCGGGCGTCCAGCAGGCATAGGGTCGCCTGCAGGCTCAGCCAGCTTTCATAGATGGGCGAGGTGAGCAGGGACAGGATCTGTTTCGGATGCCCCAGGCCGGTCGGCTCGATCAGCAAGCGGTCGGGGGCGCTGCGCTGGAGCAGGGTATTAAGGCCGATTTGCATCGGCAGGCCGTTAACGCAGCACATGCAGCCGCCGGGAATCTCCTTGAGCACCGCGCCGCTTTCCGCCAGCAGCGCCCCGTCGACGCCGATCTCGCCAAATTCATTGACTAATACGGCCCAGCGTTCGCCGGCCGGTTTTTGCGCCAGCAAATGCAGCAGGGTGGTGGTTTTCCCGCTGCCGAGAAAACCGGTTACCAGGGTGGTTTTAGCGATCATGATTTAATTGATACCTCGGGATAACGGGCCGGCAGCCGCGGCGACCGCCGCTTTGGCGCCAACGTGCATTAATTGCGCGTACGCCTGGGTGACGGCGGCGACAAAGGATTCCACGGCGGGTAAATCGTCGCCAAATACCTGGCGCAGGGCCAGCAAGGCCCGCACCCGCGGTGCGCCGTCCGCGCTGGCATCGACGATGCGGCGCAGATCGTCGCGCAGCGGGTCCCGGATGTCGATATCCCCGCCCGCGTCGTCGCGTCCGCCCGCATAACGCATCCAGCCCGCAATGCCCAGCGCCAGCAGGGGGTAATCATTGCCGCGCGCGATATGCCAGCGTACCGAATCGAGCATGCGCTGCGGCAGTTTTTGCGTGCTGTCCATGGCGATTTGCCAGGTGCGGTGCCGCAGCGCCGGATTGGCGAACCGCACCAGCAATTGCCGGCCGTAGCCGGCAAGATCCGCGCCGGCCGGGTCCAGGCGCAGGGTCGGTGCCTGCTCATTCATCATCAGTTCCGCGACGGCGGCGCGAAAATGCCCATCCGCCATGCAATCGCTGATATGGCGGTAACCCGCCAGATAACCCAGACAGGCCAGAAAAGAGTGGCTGCCGTTGAGCATCCGCAGTTTCATTTCTTCATAGGGGGAGACGTCCGCGACGAACTGCGCGCCGGCCTGTTGCCAGTCGGGCCGCCCGGCCACGAAATCATCTTCTATTACCCATTGGATAAAAGGTTCGCAGGCGATGGCGCAGGGATCATCCACGCCCAGCAGCGCGTTGATTTCATCAAAGGTGTCTTGCGTGGCGGCGGGCACAATGCGATCGACCATCGTCGCCGGGAAGGAGACATGCTCATCAATCCAGGCCGCCAGCGCCGGATCGCGCTCCTGCGCCAGTCCCAGCACCGCACGTTTGACCACGTGGCCATTGCCGGGGATATTATCGCAGGAGAGCAAAGTAAAGGGGGGCAACCCGCGCTGATAGCGCCGGCGCAGCGCCTCCACCAGAATACCGGGCACCGAGGACGGCGCCGCGGGATGCGCCAGATCGGCCATGATGCGCGGATTATTCCGGTCCAGCTCGCCGCTGCCCGGCTCGATGCAATAGCCCTTTTCTGTAATGGTCAGCGAGACAATCGCCACCTGCGGTTCGGCCAGTTTTTCCAGCACCGCGTCGATGCCCTGGCCGGCGGCTATCACCGATTCATGGACCGCGCCGATAATGCGGGCCTGCCGCCCGTCGCCGTCCTTTTCCAGTACGGTGAATAAATGATCCTGGCGGCGCAGGGCCTCCAATAGATCCGCGCTGTGCAGACCCACCTCGCAGATGCCCCAATCCCCGCCGAGCAAATTAAGCGTCCGATCGGTCATGACCGCTTGGTGGGCGCGGTGGAAGGCGCCGAAACCGATATGCACGATGCGGCTGCGCAGCGCGTCGCGGGGGTAATCGGGCCGTTGCACCTCGGCGGCCAGGGGCTGGTTGGCTATGGTGGTCATGATGGGGCTTCCTATATGGCCGGGGATGGGTTGCGTTCGCTGCATGCCGACAAGTATAGAAAAGATGGTGAAATCGGCGCTATAGGGTATGTAGGAATGGGATTTGGTGCAAGTAAATGAAAGGAAAGGACGGCAAACCGCTGCGCCTGTCGCGGCGGGGCAGCGGCGTCGTCGGCCGGTGTTAGTCGGCGCGGCTCATATAGCGGCGTTCGGCCACGTGGATACGGATTTTTTCGCCGCTATTGAGGTATTCCGGCACCGAAACGGTCAGGCCGGTACTCATCAGCGCCGGTTTGGTACGGGCGCTGGCGGACGCGCCTTTGATGCCCGGCGTGGTTTCGACGATAACCAGATCCACCGTTTGCGGCAATTCCAGCGCCAGCACCAGGCCGTCGAGGGTCAGCACCTGCATGCCGGGGATGCCGCCTTCGGGAATAAACAGCAGTTCATCTTCGATCTGCTCTTTTTTAAACAGATAGGGGGTGTAATCCTCGTCATCCATAAAAACGTATTCATCGCCGTCTATATAGGAAAAATTCACCGAGCGCCGCACCAGGTTGATGGTATCGAGGATATCGTCACCCTTGAAACGCTCTTCCACCTTCAGGCCGGTGCGGACGTCGGAGAAACGCATTTTATACAGCGTACTGGCCCCGCGCGCGCTAGGGCTTTGAATATCAATGTCTTTCACCAGCAGTAATTTACCGTTGTAGTTTACCGCCATACCGCGCTTAATTTCGTTTGCTCTAGCCATCAAAGTGGACCTGTATAATTGTGTCGGAATCTATGGCGACACGTTACCGTTGCCGGGGCTTCCAGGCAAGCGGGAAGTGCGTGTGTCGCGGGGCAGCGGCGAATCTACATCACGGATGCGCCACATGCAATAACCGGCGCCGCCAATCATTAGCAGCGCCACAAAAAAGACCGCGTGGAACTGCCAGATTTCCGAAATCAGGCCCGCCAGCGAACCGGCGATAATCCAGCCCACCCGCCCGCTATTGGTAAACAGCGTCGTGGCGGCGCCGGCCTGGCCGGGCATCAGATCCTGGAAATAAATCATACCGATGCCCGCCAGGATACCGATAAACACCGCGTTAAGCAGTTGCAGCGCCAGCAGCGCCAGCGGGGCGGTAAATACCAGCAGGCCGAAATAAAACAGCAGTCCGGCGCCGACGGCCACGCGCATCAGCAGCCGGTTGCCGAAGCGTTTGGAGACATAGCCGGCAATCAGCATGGTGGGAATTTCCAGCCCGGCGGCGGCGCCCATCATCAGCCCGGCCAGTTTTTCCGGCAGATGCAGTTCATGGATCAGGTAGAGCGGCATATTGATCAGATACATGCAGTTGCAGGTCCACATCAGGGTGCAGGCGATAAACAGCAGCAGGGCGGCGCGGCGATTACGGCGGGGCGCTTCCAGCACCGCGGCGGTTTTCAGCGCCGTTTTGCGCATTGACGGCAGCATTAGCCACACCAGGGCGCCGCACAGCAGGAACGTGACGGCGGCCATCATATACATGGCCTTGAAACCGAACCCCAGCGCCAGGGCGAATGCCAGCGGCGGCCCGATCACCCATGCCAGGGAAACCTGCGCGCGCATTACCGAGCTGAACATGACCGCTTCGCGCCCGGTGCGTTCGGCATGCTCGCGCGCCAGGGCGAACATCTGCGGATTGGCGGTGGACCCGAAGCTGGTCAACAGCACGCCGCAAGCCAGCAGCACAAAATAGTTGCGGCTGAAGGCAAACAGCACGCACCCCGCGGCGCCCAGCAGGCAGCACTGTAGTATTAGCTGCTTGCGATCGCCTTGTTTATCGGAGCGGCCGGCCAGGAATTGGCTCACCGCAATGCCGATCGCCGCGCTGCCGGTATAAAACAACCCCACCATGAAGGGCCGCGCCTGGACTTCCGTGGACAGAAACAGGCTCAGGGTAGGCAACTGCAGCGCGCCGGCGATACCGGAAAGAAAAGCAATGGCCAGAAATGCCGAAGCGGCCATATCGGGCAGGCGCCAGGATAGCGCGGTAGGGGTATGCATGATGTTATGTCGAAATAAAAACGGATGGACGCGCGAATGATACGCCTGCCGGCCAAAAACAAAAGAGGCTGGCGAAAAAAAAGACGCTCTGCGCGGCGGATGGCGCGCCGGTCATTCGGCCTTCAGCATGGGTTCAGCAAACGCTGGCTAACGACGCCGGCAGGCGGTGAAAAGAGGCAAAATGTGCGTCGCTTCAAAGATCCAACATCAATAATACGGCGGTGCTTGCATTCGCAGGCACAACGTCGGAGACTTTATTGAAACGTTTCAGCGTCGTTGTTTGGCGGTTTTCCAAACGATTGCGCTTTTATTTCCCATTTAAGCTGAAACGATTCAACGTTCAGCAAGCGAGGAGAGGTATGTTTGATCTGTCATTGAAAGATATTCATCTCGGTGCTCAAGCGCAGAACAAGCAAGAGGCCATCGCCCAGGTTGCTTCAGCCCTGGCGCAAGCAGGCAGCGTCAGCGCGGGCTATGTTGACGGCATGCTGGCCCGCGAGCAGCAAACGTCCACCTTTTTAGGCAATGGCATCGCTATTCCCCATGGCACTACCGATACCCGCGATCTGGTGCTGAACACCGGCGTACAGGTTTTCCAGTTTCCCCAGGGGATTGACTGGGGCGACGGCCAAACCGCCTATGTGGTGATCGGTATCGCCGCCCGCTCCGATGAGCATCTCGCGCTGCTGCGCCAGTTGACCCATGTATTAAGCGATGACAGCGTAGCCGCCCGGTTGGCGACCACCACCTCCGCCGAAGAACTGCGCGGCGCATTGACCGGCGAGCGGCAGCCCGCGCCCTTCCTGTTTGATATTTCCCTGATGAGCCTGGATGTCGCCGCCGGCGATCTGATGACGCTAAAAGCGCTCAATGCCGGCCGGTTGCAGCAGGCCGGCGCGGTGGATGCCTCCTTTGTCAGCCAGGTTATCAGCGGGCAGCCGCTGAATCTGGGCCAGGGCGTCTGGCTCAACGATAGTACCGATGGCAATTTGGCCAGCGCCGTGGCCGTCAGCCGCCCGGCGGCGGCGTTCGACGCCGGCGGCGAGACCGTAGCGCTACTGGTGACCGTCGCCATGGCCGACGACCGGCCGCTGGCGGTGCTGAACGCCCTGGCGGATCTGTTATCGTCGGGCAACGCGTCCCGTCTGCTGACCGCCGACGGCCCGGCCCTGCTGGCATTGCTTAGCGGCGAAACCGCCGCCCCGGCATCGGCATCGCTGCACAGCGCGGAATTCGTGGTGCGCAACGAACATGGCCTGCATGCGCGGCCCGGCACCGCGTTAGTCAATGTGATCAAACAGTTCAACAGCACGATTACCGTCACCAACCTCGACGGCAGCGGCAAGCCGGCCAACGGACGCAGCCTGATGAAGGTCGTGGCCCTGGGAGTGAAGTGCGGACACCGGCTGCGTTTTACCGCCGACGGCGATGATGCTGAACAGGCGCTGAAGGCTATTGGCGAGGCGATTGCCTCAGGTTTAGGGGAGGGTGCGGCATGAGTAGGCGCGTTGCCACGATTACATTGAATCCGGCCTATGATTTGGTCGGTTATTGCCCCGAAATCGAACGCGGGGAAGTTAACCTGGTGCAAACGGCAGGACTGCACGCTGCGGGAAAAGGGATCAATGTGGCCAAGGTGCTTAAGGATCTCGGCATCGATGTAACCGTCGGGGGCTTTCTGGGCAAGGACAACCAGGATGGTTTCCAATTGCTGTTCAGCGATCTGGGCATTGCCAACCGTTTTCAGGTGGTGCAGGGGCGTACCCGCATCAACGTCAAGCTGACCGAAAAGCAAGGTGATGTCACCGATTTTAATTTTTCCGGGTTTAACGTCACGCCGCAGGATTGGGAGCGTTTCGTCAACGACTCGCTGACCTGGCTCGGCCAGTTCGATATGGTGGCGGTCAGCGGCAGCCTGCCGGCGGGCGTCCCGCCGGAAGCGTTTACCGAATGGATGATCAAGCTGCGCAGCCACTGCCCGTGCATAATTTTCGATAGCAGCCGCGAGGCGCTGGTGGCCGGCCTGAAAGCCGCCCCCTGGCTGGTCAAACCCAACCGCCGCGAATTGGAAATCTGGGCCGGGCGTAAATTACCCACCCTGTCCGATGTGGTGGTGGCCGCGCATGCGCTGCGCGAACAGGGCATTGCCCACGTGGTTATCTCGCTGGGCGCCGAGGGCGCGCTGTGGGTTAACGCCTCGGGCGCCTGGCTGGCCAAGCCGCCGGCCTGCGAAGTGGTCAGCACCGTGGGCGCCGGGGACTCCATGGTCGGCGGGTTGATCTACGGCCTGCTGATGCGCGAGTCCAGTGAACATACCTTACGTCTGGCCACCGCCGTGGCGGCGCTGGCCGTAAGCCAAAGCAATGTCGGCATCACCGATCGGCCGCAATTGGCCGCGATGATGGCCCGAGTCGATCTAAAACCTTTTAATGACCGGTTGGAGGCACAATGAAAACGCTGCTGAAAATAGACAGCTCGCTGGGGCAGGCCCGTAGCCACCTGGTGAAAAAAATACTGGCCGACGCCGCGCCCGACGCGGGTCTGACCCTGGTTGATTCCGCCGCCGACGCCGAGTTGATCGTGCTGGTGGGCAACGGCGCGGCCGATGCCGCCCTGAACGGCAAACGGGTCTATGCCGGCGATGCCTCCCTGGCGGCCAGCCGGCCCGGCGAATTCCTGGCGCGGGCGAAAACCGACGCCGCCCTTTATCAGGCGCCGGCGGCTAGCGCGCCAGCCGCGGCCGGGGCGGCGCCGAGCGTCGCGGGACCCAAACGGGTGGTGGCGATTACCGCGTGCCCTACCGGCGTGGCCCATACCTATATGGCGGCCGAAGCCATTGACGGCGAAGCGAAAAAACGCGGCTGGTGGGTGAAAGTGGAAACCCGCGGTTCAGTGGGCGCGGGCAATGCCATTACGCCTGAAGAAGTGCAGCAGGCCGATTTGGTGATTGTGGCCGCCGATATCGAAGTGGATCTGAGCAAATTCGCCGGCAAGCCCATGTATCGCACCAGCACCGGCCTGGCGCTGAAAAAAACCGCCCAGGAACTGGATAAAGCGGTGCTTGAAGCCAAAATCTATCAGCCCAAGCAGGGATCGAACGAAGCCGGCGATAATGACGAGAAAAAATCCTCTCCCGGCGCCTATCGCCATTTGCTGACCGGCGTGTCCTATATGCTGCCGATGGTGGTGGCGGGCGGTTTGTGTATCGCCCTGTCGTTTGTGTTCGGGATTCACGCGGCGGAACAGCCGGGTACCCTGGCGGCGGCGCTGATGCAAATCGGCGGTAAATCGGCCTTTGCCCTGATGGTGCCGGTGCTGGCCGGGTTTATCGCCTTTTCCATCGCCGATCGTCCCGGGTTGACGCCAGGACTGGTGGGCGGCATGCTGGCGGTCAGTACCGGCGCCGGTTTTATCGGCGGTATCATCGCCGGTTTCCTGGCCGGGTATGTGGCCAAGCTTATCAGCACCAAGCTGCCGTTGCCGCAAAGTATGGCCGCGCTTAAACCCATTCTGATCATTCCGCTTATCGCCAGCCTGGTTACCGGCCTGGTGATGATTTATGTGGTCGGCACCCCGGTGGCCAAGATCCTGACCGGCCTGACCAACTGGCTGCAATCCATGGGCACCGCCAACGCCATACTGCTGGGCGCGATTCTCGGCGCCATGATGTGCAGCGATATGGGCGGGCCGATTAACAAAGCCGCGTATGCCTTTGGCGTGGCCTTGCTCAGCACCCAGACCTATGCGCCGATGGCCGCGATTATGGCCGCCGGCATGGTGCCGCCGCTGGGTATCGCCGTCGCGACGCTGCTGGGACGCAATAAGTTTGATAAAACCGAACGCGAGGCGGGCAAAGCCGCTTTTGTTCTCGGCCTGTGCTTTATCTCCGAGGGGGCGATTCCGTTTGCCGCCCGCGACCCGTTCCGCGTTATCCCGTGCAGCATGATTGCCGGCGCGGTCACCGGCGCATTGTCGATGTTCTTCGGCGCCAAGCTGATGGCGCCGCACGGCGGGATGTTCGTGCTACTGATCCCGGGGGCGATTACGCCGGTGGTAGGTTACCTGATCGCCATTGCCGCGGGCACTCTGCTGCTGGGCGTGATGTACTCGATGCTCAAACGCCCGGATGCCGAACTGGCAAAAGCCCTGGCGTAGCATTGCCGGCTAAGGCGCGAGCGCGCCATCCGCGGCGCGCCGGGCTTTAGGCGGCTTGCCAACAATTTGACGGGGCGGCTTGCCGCCCCGTTTTGCTGCGATAAAAACACGTGCTGCGACGCCTGGGAACGCTATTGCCGGGCGGATAGCGATATGGAACAGGAGCGGTGATGAAACGGATTGATAAAATCTATGCCTGGATGTCCGAACAATTCGAACCCTTCACCCGCAATGAATTGCGTGAACGGGGCGGGTTTACCACCCAGGACATTGCCGAAGCCCTGGCGATACTGCGTAATAACGTTAGCTTTGAACTAAATAACCTGCTGCGCCTGGGACTGATTATTAAAATCAGGGGGCGGCCGGTGAGGTATTTACCCAAAGCCGGCATTGAACGACTGCTGGCCATTAAACTCGGCGAACCGTGCGGCGAATTCGCCGATCTTGCCGCTTTGCTTAACCCGGCCTCCTTGCCCGCGGCGCCGGTGGATGAAAAACCGGTAGCCGTGCGTGATAAAAACAACCCCTTCAGCATGTTGATCGGCGCCGACAGCAGCTTGAAAAATCTGGTCGAGCAGGCCAAAGCCGCCGTACTTTACCCCCCCAGCGGTCTGCATACGCTGATTACCGGTCAAACCGGCGTCGGTAAAAGCCTGTTTGCCTCGATGATGTTTAACTACGCCCGTTATGTCGGCCGCTTTGCGCCCGGCACCCCGTTTATTGTGTTCAACTGCGCCGATTACGCCATGAATCCCCAATTATTAATGGCCCATCTCTTCGGTTATGTTAAAGGCGCCTTTACCGGCGCCGGCGCGGACAAAGAGGGGCTGATTCAAAAGGCCGACGGCGGCATGCTATTTCTTGATGAAATACATCGCCTGCCGCCGGAAGGCCAGGAAATGGTGTTCTATTTCATGGATAGCGGCACCTATAGCCGCCTGGGGGAAACCGAACGCGGCCAGACCGCCAGCGTGTTGCTGGTGGGCGCGACCACGGAAGATCCCAAATCATCGTTATTGCAGACCTTTGTCCGGCGCATTCCGATTATTATCGATATCCCCACCTTCGAGCAGCGCAGCGCCAAAGAAAAAATCGAGCTGCTGAAGTTCCTGCTGGTAAAAGAAGCGCACCGCATCCAAAAGCCGATTCGCATCGATGCCGAAGCCATGAAGGCCCTGATCGGCAATACCGCGTTTGGCAATATCGGCCAGATGAAATCCAATGTCCAACTGGTGTGCGCCAATGGATTTTTGCATTGCCTGCATCAGGATACCGTCAGTATCGCTTTCCGGGATTTACCCGGCGAGGTAAAAAACGGCTTTTTTTACCTGAGCGGCAGACGCAGTGAAATGCAGCAAATCACCGATCGCCTGGAAAACGAACTGGTGGTCGGGCCGCAGGATGACTCCCGGTCGTTGCAGGAGGACGATCAATACGAACCTTCGTTTAATTTGTATAACGTGATCGAAGGCAAGGTCGGTTTTATGCAGGAACGGGGTATGTCCCATGATGAGATAGTGCGTTTTATCACGCTGGATATCAGTATTCATTTAAACAGCTTTTATCTCAAATTCCAGAACGGCAACCGCCTGCAGGAGAATATTCTCAAGCTGGTGAATGAAGATATCCTCGGCTTTGCCCAGACGATGAGAGTTCTGGTGGAGCGGGAACTGAACCAACGCCTTACTGAACGTTTTCTACTGGCGTTCAGCCTGCATTTGACCTCTTTTCTGGAACGGGTGAATAACCATTATCCGCTCGCCTATCCCAATATCGACAATGCGGTGAATAATCATGCCGTTGAATATGCCGTCGCCCTCAAGCTCAAGACGGCCATTGAGGAGAAATTTGCGGTAACCGTACCCGATATGGAAATTATTTACCTGACGCTGCTGATCGGTTCGCTGCTCAAGACGCAGCAGGAAGAACGGGTGGCGGTGCTGGTGGCCATGCACGGCAGCGGTACGGCCGGTTCCATGGCCAATGTGGCGCAAAAACTGTTGGGCGAAGGCGTGATCGACAGCATCGACATGCCGCTGGATCTGAGTCCGAAACTGGTGCTTGACCAGATGCGGCAGCGGATTAAAGATCTTAACCAGGGTAAAGGGGTGCTGTTATTGGTGGATATGGGATCGCTGAGCGGCTTTGGCGACATAATTATGCAGGAAACGGGGATTCCGGTCCGCACCCTGACCATGGTTTCCACCCCTACCGTAATCGAAGCCGTGCGGAAATCCGCCGGTATGGATATGGATCTCGACGATATTTATTTTTCATTATGCGATTTTAAAGGCTACGGCAATTATCAAAAAACCGCCCAGCAGCAGGATACGTCGGGTTTGCTGCAAAAAGTCGAGGCGATACTGAGCGTGTGCTCCACCGGCCAGGGCACCGCCGAAAAATTGAAAATCTTTGTCGACGGCATGCTGCAAGGCATGGGGCGCGGTGATATCAACGTAATAGCCATGTCCCTGGGCGAAATTGAACAACAGCGCGCAACGCTTATGGGACGCTATCGGTTTATCATGGCGCTGGGGATCGCCGACCCGCGCATCGGGGCCCCTTACCTAACGCTGGAACAGCTATTTTCCAGCGATGGGGAAGCACAGTTTACGCGCCTGGTGCAACATTACCCCGTGACCGCGCCAGCGGTTAAACCCCATGCCATGGTGCGCAAAATCAGCGAAGAGAGCATGAATGAATTCATCACTTATCTCAACCCGCACAAGATAGTCGAGCCGATACTGGAATTTATCAGCCTGCTGGAAACGCTGGAGCGCCGATCGTTTGATAATGGCATGAAAATCAGCCTGAGCGTGCATATCGCCAGCGCGCTGGAACGGATGATCCGTAATACCGGCCTGGTTTATCAGGGCCGGCTGGCTGACGTGCAGCAGCAACGTCTCCAGGCATATCGGCAGGCAGCATCGTGTTTTGAAAAAAAACTCGCGCTTACTCTGGATGATAGCGAACTGGCTTATTTGCTGGAAATCGTCACCGAATTAAGCAATCGCAGGTGCGTGCCTGAAGATAATGATTTGTGATAAAGATCACTCTAAATAGCCATTTCGCCGCGGCAGGCTGGCATTATTTAACGCCATAATTTTACTATCCACTTATGTTGCGAATAATTGACAGTGTATTACCCCTGTTTAATACACTGCCGTTGTTTGGTCTCAGCGATTCCTTGCCAGTGTATCAAGCCGCTAATAGCGTATCATTTTATTTTGTATTGGCTGGCCAAGCCGCGCCGGCTGCGGAGTGGGCGTAATACAGAATAATGGCATGGTTGTTGCTATATATTTAGCGGGATTATTTAGCATTTCGTTGACGGGAAATTAAGACGATGAATACAGCAATTATCATTGCTACCCACGGCGCCGCTGCCGAACCCCTATTAAATACCGCGCAAATGATTATCGGGGCGCAGGACAATGTCGGTTTTATCACTTTTATGCCGGGTGAAAACGTCGATACGTTGGTACAAAAATACCGGGCGCTGTTACCCGGGCTGGATACCCACGACGGGCTGCTGTTTTTGGTGGATATGTATGCGGGCAGTCCGTTTAACGCGGCCAGCCTGCTGGCGGTGGACCGGCCCGATTGGGATGTAATCACCGGCGTCAGCGTGCCGATGCTGATTAATTTGTTTCTGGAACGCGAGGGTTTCGAGAATTATGAGCAGTTGGTGAATGCCACCATCGAAATGGCGAAAGAGGGTGTGAAGTCGTTAAAACAAAGTCTGAAAAATAATAACGATGTGGATGAGGAACTTTAAATGAATATTTTACTAGTGCGGATTGACGATCGTTTTATTCATGGCCAAGTGGTGACCCGCTGGATAAAAGAGTATCCCGCCGAACGTTTAATTGTGGTGTCCGATGCGGTGGCGGCGGATGAGTTGCGTAAATCATTATTGATTTCCGTTGCGCCATCGAATATGAAAGCCAGCGTGGTATCGGTGGATAAAATGATTAAAGCCTGGGGCAGTCCGCGTTACGAAAACGTCACGGCGTTTTTATTATTCGAAAACCCAACCGATATTTTACGCATGGTGGAAGGCGGCGTAAAAATCGACAGTATTAACGTCGGCGGCATGCGGTTTGAAAACGATCGTGAACAAGTCACCAAATCGGTCAGCGTTACCGGCCAGGATATTGCCGCATTCCGGGCCTTGCAGCAATTGGGCATTAAACAGGAATTACGTCAATTACCTTCCGACTCTCCCGTCGATTTCATGACTAAATTAAAATAAATGAGGGGATCATGACTACATTACAAATCGTTTTATTGTTGCTTATTGCCGCCATTACCGGCATGGGCAGCGTGCTGGACGAAGGGCAGACCCATCGGCCGCTGATTGCCTGTACCCTGGTCGGCTGGGTGCTGGGCGATCTCACCACCGGCGTGATTTTGGGCGGCACCCTGGAGATGATGGCGCTGGGATGGATGAACGTCGGGCTGGCGATGGCGCCGGATACGGCCATTGCGTCGGTGATTTCCACTATTTTGGTGATCAATACCCACCAGGGGATTGGCGAGGGCATAGCGATTGCCGTGGCGCTCGCCGCCGCCGGACAGGCGCTGACGATTTTTGTCAGGACCACCACGGTGTTCCTGATCCACCGTGCGGATGCCTATGCGGAACATGGCAATACCCGCGGTATTGAGATCATGCATATTACCGCGCTGTGCTTCCAGGCGTTACGGGTCATGATCCCCACCTTTATCGTGGCGTTGATGAGCGTGGACTCGGTACGCATGATGTTGAACAGTATCCCGCAGGTGGTGACCCACGGCTTGCAGATTGGCGGCGGCATTATCGTGGTGGTGGGGTATGCCATGGTGATCAATATGATGAGCGTTAAATATCTGATGCCGTTTTTCTTCGCCGGTTTTCTGGTCGCGGCCTTTACCGGCTTTAACCTGGTGGGCCTTGGCGGCATGGGGCTTATCGGCGCGCTGCTCTATATGCAGCTTAATCCGAAATACCAGCCCAAAACCACGGCGCCCGCCGCCCATCCAGCCGGTGGCGCGGCTTCGCTGAACGACGAAGACGATCTGGACGCATAATGAAGGAGAATGCCATGACTACGCAACCGGTCACCCTGGGTGCCAAAAAACTGAGCAAAGGCGATATTTTCAGCATGTTCCTGCGTTCCAATTTCCTGCTGGGCTCGTTTAACTTCGAGCGTGTGCAGGCGCTGGGCTATTGCTTCATCATGATACCGGCCATCAAGCGGCTGTACGGGCCGGGCGCGGAGCGTAACGAAGCGCTAAAACGCCACCTGGAATGGTTCAACACCCAGCCCTTTTGCAGCGCGCCGATTTTAGGGGTTACGGCGGCGATGGAAGAGGAAAAGGCCAACGGCGCCAATATCGACGGTAAAAGCATCAGCGGTGTTAAAGTTGGTTTGATGGGGCCATTTGCCGGCGTGGGCGATCCGATTTTTTGGGGCACCATCCGCCCGGTGCTGGCGGCGCTTGGCGCCTCCCTGGCCTTGAGCGGCAGCATTTTCGGCCCGCTGTTTTTTTTCCTGGCGTTTAACGCCATCCGCTTGCCGGTAAAATATTACGGCTTGAAATATGGCTACGTGAAAGGGCGCGAGATCCTGGCGGATTTAGGCGGCAATCGCATTCAGAAACTTACGGAGTCGGCGTCGATTCTGGGACTATTCATCATGGGGGCCCTGGTGTGTAAATGGACCACCATCAATGTGCCGATCGTGGTATCGCGTATTCCCGGCGCCGACGGCCAAATGGTGGTCACCACGGTGCAAACTATCCTCAATCAGCTACTGCCGGGCATGCTTCCGTTGATATTGACCATGCTGGTGGCAAAATTATTACGTAAGAAAGTTAATCCGCTGCTGATGATCATCGTGATCTTTATTATCGGTATTCTGGGGTATTGGGGCGGGGTGCTGGCCTAGCCGCCAGGCCGGCCTAACGCCTCGGCCCGCCGTAACGGCTTTCATGGATGAGAGCCGTTTTTGCCATGGACGCCTTTTACTTACCAAGGCATTCCGGCCGGTTTTATCCTCAGAACGCCTTGCTTTGCAACGCCCATACCGCCGCTTCCACCCGCGATTTCAGCCGCATTTTTTTCAGCAAATGCTTCACATGCACTTTGACGGTGCTTTCGGAAATATCCAGCCGGCGGGCTATCATCTTA
Source organism: Sodalis sp. RH21 (assembly GCF_047324175.1). Taxonomy (NCBI): domain Bacteria; kingdom Pseudomonadati; phylum Pseudomonadota; class Gammaproteobacteria; order Enterobacterales; family Bruguierivoracaceae; genus Sodalis; species Sodalis sp. RH21. The sequence continues at coordinate 1,536,485 of NZ_CP178732.1, forward strand.
TTGGGCAATCCCAGCGCAATCAGCTTGAGGATATCGCGCTCGCGCGGCGTCAACTGCTGCAAATCCTGGGCGGGGCCCGGCCGGCCTTCGCGCAGGCTGGCGGCCAGGACCGGCATCAGCGCGTCGCTTAACACCATCTTGCCCGCCGCGGCCTGGCGCAGGGCGACCAGCAAATCCTCCGGTTCCATATCTTTAAGCAAATAACCGTCGGCCCCGCGCTTGAGCGCCGTGATCACGTCATCCTCATGGTTTGATACGCTAAACACCACGATCCGTCCCGACAGCGAGAGCTGGCGCATGCGATCGAGGGTATCCAGCCCGTTCATGCCCGGCATATTCAGGTCAAGCAGGATCAAATCCGGGTCCCACTGCGCCGCCAGTTCGATGCCCTGGGCGCCGTTGGTGGCTTCGGCAATGACTTTCAGGCTGCGGTCCATGGCGATAAGCTGCCTGACGCCGCTGCGCAGCATGGGATGATCGTCGATCAGTAAAATCGTGGCCGCTTCGGATTCGGTAACGTCCGGTCCGTTGATGTCTGGTTCGCTCATGTTCGGGTCCTGGTCATGGGGGCTGCGGACTGCGGGCGCACGCTGACCCGCACCTCGGTACCGCCGCTCGGCCGGCGCGCCACCCGGCAGCTGCCTTGCAGGCTATGGGCCCGATCCTGCATGATAATCAGGCCGTAATGATGCAGCCGCCGGTGTTCATCCGGCAGGCCGCGGCCGTTGTCCCGGATACTGAGGATCAGCTCTCCCGCCTCCAGGGTTACCGCCACGTCAACCTTGGTGGCCGCGGCATGCTTGACGATATTATTCAGCGCCTCGCGGGCGATTTGCACCAAATGGATTACCTGGTGGGAACCGGCCGTCCTGGCGGGCAGCCGGTAGTCGAAATCAATAGCGAATCCCAGCCGGGCCGAAAACTCATCCACCGCCATTTGCAATGCCGCCCGCAGGCCGGGTTCGGTCTGGCGCAGGCGAAAGGTGGTCAGGAGTTCCCGCAGTTGGCGATAAGCGGTGTTCAGCTCATCGCGCATTTGCCGCATCAAAAGCTTATTTTCCGGCGTGCTGTCCGCGCTTTGCATTTGCAGGCAGCCGATTTGCAATTTCAGGCAGGAGAGCGACTGGGCGAGGCTGTCGTGCAACTCCCCGGCGATGGCGGTGCGCTCCGCCATCAATAACAACTGTTGCTGATGCTCGGCCTGGCGCTCCAGCGCCAGCGTGCTGGTCAGCTGTTCAATCAGCGTATTCACCAACTGCTGTTGGGCATCGTCCATGGCCTGTTGCAGCGGGTAGCGCGCCAGCATCAGGCCGTACTGCCCCAATTTATCGTGCAGGCTCCAGCTAAGCTGCTGCGGCTCGGCTTCGGGGGATAACCCCTGCATCACCGGATGGGACGCCACTTCCCCCGGGTGCTCCGGCGCCGGCTGGCCGTCAGCCGGACCGGGAGGATTTACCCCCCCATCGCCGTCGTTTTCATACAGCCGGATCTGGATTTCCCGCAGCGGGGTAAGGGTTTGCAGCTCATCGAGCACCGGCACCAGGCGGCCGGACAACGGTTCGCTGGTATGCAGCCGGCGGCTGGCGCGGTACAAAAAATCCAGCACGCGGTTTTTTTGCCGCAGATCGGCGGTTTTATCCGCCACCCGCTGCTCCAGTTCGGCATACATTTCAGATAGCGACTGCGACATACTGTTCAGGGTCAAGCCAAGCTGGTCCATTTCATGATGGCCCTGGCGGCCGGCTCGCGCGGGCAGGGGATAACGCTGGCTGAAGTCGCCGCGGCTGACGGCCTTGGCCTGGTTGAGCAACCGCCGCCAGGGGCGCAGCAAACGGCGGCGCAAATAGCCGATGGTGCAGGCCAATACCAGCAGGGTCAGGCCAATCACCACTTTTTGCACCAGCGCCACCAGCATCAGCCGGTGCTCGGTATTGCGATCCAGCGCCGACACCAATAAATCCAACTGACGCACAAACTCCGCCACGCCCGCGGCGGCGTCCTGCGGACGTTGCGCCTGTATAAGCAATGGTTTGAGCCGGTCGAGCCAGTAAGCGCGCAGGGCGAGATATTGCGGAGTCAGGCGCTCGCGGCGCACCGGTTGCTGCAAATCGTCGCTGAGCTGATCCCCCTCCAGTTCGGCGATAAACGCCGCGCTTTGGCCATCCAGGGGCACCCGGGACAGCAGGCGGTAACTTTGCATGCGCAGCGAACCGGCCTTATTAATCGCATGGGCGTTGCCCTGCATGCTTTCGGCCATCCACAGCGACAGGCTCATCCCGCCGATGCCCAACAGGCCCAACAGCAACATCAGCAGGGCGACTTGCTGAACGATGGAGACTGGCGCAAACAGACGTTTTGTCATAAAGCGGCGATCCTTGAACCGATGGTGAAACCGGACCCGGCGGCATGGGCTGTACGGCTATTGTTTATCATCCCCGCCGATTACCCTATACCCCTTTTGGAGTACCCACAAATAGCCGGCGCCGGCCCGGTGACTACCCCTGCCGGCGGCGGAGGGCTATAACCAAGTGAATACTAGGGTTTTTATCGATTTAACCCTGTACTTATAAAGGATATGGGCCGCCGGCAGCGCCGAATGCCATCGGATTGTCCATTGATTTGCATCAAGTTTGCTCCCGGCCGGGTTGCCTAGGGTAGCGGGAATACAGAGGCATTTTAACCCGTCCGAGGCTCCTATGATCCAACTTTCACGTTCAGCCGGCGCGCCGCGCAGCGGCGTAATCCAGAACTGGCAGCCGGAACAGCCCGATTTCTGGCGCACCCAGGGCCAGGGCATCGCCCGGCGCAATCTGTGGATTTCCATCTATTGCCTGTTACTGTCGTTTTGCGTCTGGATGCTGTTTAGCGCGGTGGCGGTAAATCTTAACAAAGTAGGGTTTGATTTCTCCACCGACCGGCTGTTTTTACTCACCGCGCTGCCGGCGGTTTCCGGCGCCATCCTGCGCGTGCCGTACTCGTTTATGGTGCCGCTGGTGGGCGGACGCCGCTGGACGGCGCTCAGCACCCTGTTTCTGGTGATCCCCTGCGTATGGCTGGGCCTGGCGGTGCAAAATCCGCAGACGTCCTTCGGCGTTTTTGTCACCATTGCCCTGCTGTGCGGTTTCGCCGGCGCCAACTTCGCCTCCAGCATGGCGAATATCAGTTTTTTCTTCCCCAAATCCCGGCAGGGCAGCGCGCTGGGGCTTAACGGCGGCATGGGCAACCTGGGGGTAAGCGTTATGCAGCTGATTGCGCCGCTGGCCATCTCGTTTTCCCTGTTCGGGCTGTTTGGCGCCACCGGCCGGCAGCAGGCCGACGGCAGCCAAATCTGGCTGGAAAACGCCGCCTGGATATGGGTGCCGCTGCTGCTGATCGCCACCCTGGCGGCCTGGTTCGGCATGAACGATCTCGCCACCTCGAAAGCGCCGCTCAAACAACAGCTGACGGTGCTTAAACGCGGCCATATGTGGACCCTCAGCGTGCTTTATCTGGCCACCTTCGGTTCATTTATCGGTTTCTCCGCCGGTTTCGCCATGCTGACGAAAACCCAGTTTCCCGATATGCAGATCCTGCATTACGCCTTTTTCGGCCCGTTTATCGGCGCCCTGGCGCGCTCGGCGGGCGGGGCGCTGTCCGACCGCTTTGGCGGCATTCGCGTGACCATGGCGAATTTCGTGCTGATGGCCGTGTTTGCCGCGCTGCTGTTCCTGACCCTGCCTTCCGGCGGCCAGGGCGGCTCGTTTGCCGCGTTTTTCACCGTCTTTATGCTGCTCTTTATCACCGCTGGCCTGGGCAGCGGTTCCACGTTCCAGATGATCGCGGTGATTTTGCGTAAATTGACGCTCGATCGGGTCAAGGCCCGCGGCGGCAGCGACCAGGAGGCGCAGCACGAAGCGGTAACCGATACCGCCGCTTCCCTGGGCTTTATTTCCGCCATCGGCGCGGCGGGGGGCTTTTTTATTCCTAAAGCGTTCGGCACCTCGCTGGCCTTGACCGGCTCGCCCGCCGGGGCGATGAAAATCTTCCTGGTGTTTTATGTGGTTTGCCTACTGCTCACCTGGCTGGTTTACGGCCGCAATATCAATAAAGGCATGGCGACTAAAAAACCGCGCTGAACGCCAGACGGCCCGCCGTCGCCTATCTCGGCGCGGCGGCGGGCCGCACCGAATATAACCGCTAGGTCCGCAGGACTTACCTTTCAGGAGAAGACCGGATGAGCAAATTTCTCGATCGGTTCCGTTATTTCAAACAGCTGGACCAGACCTTTGCCGACGGCCACGGCCAGGCGATGAACGCCAACCGCGACTGGGAAGAGGGCTATCGCAGCCGCTGGCAGCACGACAAAATCGTGCGCTCCACCCACGGCGTGAACTGCACCGGTTCATGCAGCTGGAAAATCTATGTCAAAAGCGGACTGGTCACCTGGGAAACCCAGCAAACCGACTATCCGCGCACCCGCCCGGATTTGCCCAATCATGAACCCCGCGGCTGCCCGCGCGGCGCCAGCTACTCCTGGTATTTGTATAGCGCCAACCGGCTGAAGTATCCGCTGATGCGCAAACTGCTGCTGATTCAGTGGCGCGAAGCCAGGGCGCTGTATGCCGACCCGGTGGATGCCTGGGCGGCGATGATGAGCGATGCCGACGCCGTGAAACGCTATAAGCAGGCGCGCGGACGCGGCGGGTTTATCCGTTCAAGCTGGCCGGAGGTCAATGAGCTGATTGCCGCCGCCAATGTCTACACCGCCAAAACCTACGGCCCCGATCGCATTATCGGCTTCTCGCCGATCCCGGCGATGTCGATGATCTCTTATGCCGCGGGCGCCCGCTATTTATCCCTGATCGGCGGCGCCTGCCTGAGCTTCTACGATTGGTATTGCGATTTGCCGCCCGCGTCGCCGATGACCTGGGGCGAGCAGACCGACGTGCCGGAATCCGCCGACTGGTACAATTCGTCCTATATTATCGCCTGGGGTTCCAACGTGCCGCAAACCCGCACCCCGGACGCCCATTTCTTTACCGAAGCCCGCTACAAGGGCACGAAAACCGTGGCGATCACCCCCGACTATGCCGAAATCGCCAAACTGTGCGATCAATGGCTCAGTCCGAAGCAAGGCACCGACAGCGCCATGGCCCTGGCCATGGGCCACGTGATTTTGCAGGAGTTCTACCTGCGCCGGCCGAGCGCATATTTCCTGGATTATGTGCGCCGCTACACCGATATGCCCATGCTGGTCATGCTGGAGCCGCGCGCGGCGGGCTATTATGCCGCCGGGCGCATGCTGCGCGCCGCCGATCTGCCGGGCGCGCTGGGGCAGCAAAATAATCCGCAATGGAAAACCGTCGCCCTGGATGAAACCAGCGGCCAGTTGACGGTGCCGCTCGGTTCCATCGGTTTCCGCTGGGGCGAGCAGGGCAAATGGAACCTGGAACAGCGCGACGGCGGCAACGGCCAGGACGTCAAACTGCAGCTTAGCCTGATTGACGGCTATGATCGGGTGGTGGAAGTGGGGTTTCCCTACTTTGGCGGCACCCCCAGCGAACATTTCAGCCCGGTGCCCCTCGATGACATCCTGCGCCATAAACTCCCGGCCAAACGCCTGGCGCTGGCGGACGGCAGCGAGGTGCTGGTCGCCAGCATCTACGATCTGATGCTGGCCAATTACGGCGTGGAGCGCGGCCTGAATGATGAAAATTGCGCCCGCGACTACGACGATATCAAAGCCTATAGCCCGGCCTGGGCCGAGAAAATCACCGGCGTGTCCCGGCAGAACATCGCCCGTATCGCCCGTGAATTTGCCGATAACGCCGATAAAACCCACGGTCGGTCCATGATCATTGTCGGCGCCGGTATGAACCACTGGTATCACATGGATATGAATTACCGCGGGCTGATCAATATGCTGGTGTTTTGCGGCTGCGTCGGGCAAAGCGGCGGCGGCTGGGCGCACTATGTGGGGCAGGAAAAACTGCGCCCGCAGACCGGCTGGCTGCCGCTGGCGTTTGGCCTGGACTGGCAGCGTCCGCCGCGCCATATGAACAGCACCTCCTTCTTTTATAACCACTCCAGCCAATGGCGTTATGAAACCCTGGCGCCGCAGGAATTGCTGTCGCCGCTGGCGGATAAGTCGCGTTATACCGGCAGCCTGATTGATTTTAACGTGCGCGCCGAGCGCATGGGCTGGCTGCCGTCGGCGCCGCAGCTGAACGTCAATCCGCTGCATATCGCCGCCCGGGCCAGCGGCGCCGGCATGTCGCCGGTGGAGTATACCGTGGCCGGGCTGAAATCCGGCGCGCTGCGCTTCGCCGCCGAGCAGCCGGATAATCCGCAGAACTTCCCGCGCAATCTGTTTGTGTGGCGTTCCAACCTGCTGGGTTCGTCCGGCAAAGGCCATGAATACATGCTCAAATACCTGCTGGGCACCGAGAACGGTATCCAGGGCGAAGATCTCGGCCGGCAGGGCGGGGTGATGCCGGAAGAGGTGGAGTGGCGGGAAAACGGCGGCGAAGGCAAGCTGGACCTGGTGGTCACGCTGGATTTCCGCATGTCGAGCACCTGTCTTTATTCCGATATCGTGCTGCCTACCGCGACCTGGTATGAAAAAGACGACCTGAATACCTCGGATATGCATCCGTTTATCCATCCGCTGTCGGCGGCGGTGGACCCGGCCTGGGAATCGAAAAGCGACTGGGAAATTTACAAAGGCATCGCCAAGGAATTCTCCCGGGTATGCCAGGGGCATTTGGGTCTGGAAACCGATGTGGTGACCCTGCCGATTCAGCATGACTCGGCCGCCGAACTGGCGCAGCCGCTGGGCGTCGAGGACTGGAAAAAAGGGGAATGCGAACTGGTGCCGGGTAAAACCGCGCCGCATATCATGGTGGTGGAACGGGACTATCCGAACACCTACGAACGATTCACCTCCCTGGGCCCGCTGCTTGATAAGCTGGGCAACGGCGGCAAAGGCATCGGCTGGAATACCCAGACCGAAATCGATTTCCTGAAAAAACTCAATCTGACCAAAGCCGACGGCGCCGCCGCCGGACGTCCCAATATCAATACCGCCATTGACGCCGCGGAGGTGATTTTATCCCTGGCGCCGGAAACCAACGGGCAGGTGGCGGTGAAAGCGTGGGCGGCGCTCAGCGTCTTTACCGGCCGCGATCATCGCCATCTGGCGCTCAATAAGGAAGACGAAAAAATCCGTTTCCGCGACCTGCAGGCGCAGCCGCGCAAGATCATCTCCAGCCCCACCTGGTCCGGACTGGAGGATGAACACGTATCTTATAGCGCCAGTTATACCAATGTGCATGAGCTGATCCCATGGCGCACGCTCTCCGGCCGCCAGCAGCTCTACCAGGATCATGAATGGATGCGCGCCTTCGGCGAAAGCCTGCTGGTGTACCGGCCGCCTATCAATACCCGCGCCGCGCAGCCGCTGCTTAACGCCAAGCCCAACGGCAACCCGGAAAAAGCGCTTAACTTCCTGACGCCGCACCAGAAATGGGGAATTCATTCCACCTTCAGCGAAAATTTGCTGATGCTGACCCTATCGCGCGGCGGCCCGATTATCTGGCTGAGCGAAGACGACGCGCGGGAGCTGCGCATCGATGATAACGACTGGATCGAAGCCTTCAACGCCAACGGCGCGCTGATTGCCCGCGCGGTGGTCAGCCAGCGGGTGCCGTCCGGCATGACCATGATGTATCACGCCCAGGAACGCATCATTAATATCCCCGGCTCGGAAATCACCGGCCAGCGCGGCGGTATCCATAATTCCGTGACCCGGGTTTGTCCTAAGCCCACCCATATGATCGGCGGTTACGCCCAGTTGGCCTACGGCTTTAACTATTACGGCACCGTCGGGTCCAACCGCGATGAGTTCGTGGTGGTGCGCAAAATGGATCGCATCGACTGGCTGGATGGTGAACACCGCGATGATGCCCAGGGCAATGCGGCGGCCGGGACTTTGCGCCGCCAGGAGAAAGCCAAATGAAAATTCGCTCCCAGGTCGGCATGGTGATGAACCTCGACAAATGTATCGGCTGCCATACCTGTTCGGTGACTTGTAAAAACGTCTGGACCAGCCGCGAAGGCATGGAGTATGTGTGGTTCAACAATGTGGAAAGCAAACCGGGCATCGGTTATCCCCAGGCCTGGGAAGACCAGGAAAAATGGCGCGGCGGCTGGATACGTAAAATCAACGGCAGGTTGCAGCCGCGCATGGGAGGCCGCGTGGGCGTGCTGGCGAATATTTTCGCCAATCCCGATGTGCCGCAAATCGACGACTACTACGAACCTTTCGATTTCGACTACCAGAATCTGCATACCGCGCCGCAGGGCAAGCACCAGCCCATCGCCCGGCCGCGCTCGCTGATCACCGGGCGGCGCATGGACAAGATTGTCGGCGGTCCGAATTGGGAGGATATCCTCGGCGGCGAATTCGAGCAGCGCTCCAGGGATAAAAATTTCGATCGGATGCAAACGGCCATGTACGGCCAGTTCGAGCATACCTTTATGATGTATTTGCCGCGCTTATGCGAGCATTGCCTTAATCCGGCGTGCGTGGCGACCTGCCCGAGCGGCGCCATCTACAAGCGGGAAGAGGACGGCATCGTCCTGATCGATCAGGATAGGTGCCGCGGCTGGCGCATGTGCCTGACCGGTTGTCCGTATAAGAAGATCTATTTCAACTGGAAAAGCGGCAAATCGGAAAAATGCATTTTCTGCTACCCGCGTATCGAAGCCGGCCAGCCCACCGTGTGCTCGGAAACCTGCGTCGGCCGTATCCGCTATCTCGGCGTGCTGCTATATGACGCCGATCGCATCGAGCAGGCCGCCGCCGTGGCCGGCGAACAGGATCTCTACCAGAGCCAGCTGGATATTTTTCTCGACCCCCACGACCCGCAGGTTATCGCCCAGGCGCTGAAGGATAGCGTACCGCAGGGAGTGATCGACTCCGCGCAAAAGTCGCCGGTCTATAAGCTGGCCATGGATTGGAAACTGGCGCTGCCGCTGCATCCGGAATACCGCACCCTGCCCATGGTGTGGTATGTGCCGCCGCTTTCTCCCATCCAGTCCGCCGCCGATGCCGGCGAACTGGCCCATAGCGGCGTGCTGCCGGATGTGGAAAGCCTGCGTATCCCGGTGCAGTACCTGGCCAATCTGCTGACCGCCGGCGATACGGCGCCGGTGCTGCTGGCGCTAAAACGCCTGTTGGCCATGCGCCACTATAAGCGCGCCGAGACGGTGGACGGGGTAACCGATACCAGCGCGCTGGAGCAGGTGGGTTTGAGCGAGGCGCAGGCGCAGGAAATGTACCGTTACCTGGCCATCGCCAACTATGAAGATCGGTTTGTCGTGCCGTCCAGCCACCGCGAGCTGGCCCGCGAGGCGTTCCCCGAAAGCAAAGGCTGCGGTTTCAGCTTCGGCGACGGATGCCACGGCAGCGATACCCGGTTCAACTTATTTAACAGCAAGCGCATCGATGCCGTCGATGTCAGCAGCAAGACCCGCCGTGGAGCTCAGCATGATTAGTGTAAACATCGTTGGCCGTTTATTGGATTACCCCGATGAAGCGCTGTGGGCCGCCCAGGATGAGCTGGCGGCGGCGCTGGCGGCTACGCAACCGCCGGAATCGCTGTGCGCGGCCCGCCTGACGGCGTTTATCCGGAGTTTTTGCGCTGGCGGGCTGCTTGACGCCCAAGAGGCTTACTGCGAGCTGTTCGACCGCGGCCGCGCCACCTCGCTGCTGCTGTTCGAGCATGTCCACGGCGAATCGCGCGATCGCGGCCAGGCGATGGTGGATCTGCTGGCGCAGTACCGGGAAGCCGGACTGGAGCTGGACAGCCGCGAACTGCCGGATTTCCTGCCGCTCTACCTGGAATATCTCGCCAGCCTGCCGATGGAGCAGGCCCGGGCGGGTCTACAGGATATTGCCCCGATCCTGGCGCTGATCGGCGCCCGGCTGCATAAGCGGGAGAACCGCTACGCCGTGCTGTTCGACTTATTGCTGGAGTTTGCCGGCAGCGAGCTGCGCGGCGCCAGCATGGAGGGGGCGGTGGCCGGCGAAGCCCGGGACGATACCCCGGCGGCGCTGGACGCCGTATGGGAAGAGGAGCAGGTGAAATTTAGCGCCCCGCCGGAGTGCGCCTCCGGGGAACAGGCGCGCCACCAGCGCCGCTTTGCCGGCGCGGTGGTCCCGCAATATTTGCCTAATGATTTCGGTTCAGAAGGAAAATAACCATGCATTTTCTCAATCTGTTCTTTTTTGATATTTATCCTTATATCGCCGGGACCGTTTTCCTCATCGGCAGCTGGCTGCGCTACGATTACGGCCAATACACCTGGCGCGCCGGATCCAGCCAAATGCTGGACAAAAAGGGTATGCGGCTGGCGTCCAATCTGTTCCATATCGGTATCATCGGCATTTTTTTCGGCCACTTGTTCGGCATGCTGACGCCGCACTGGGTATATGAACCGTTTTTATCCATCGCCTTGAAGCAGAAGCTGGCGATGGGGGCGGGGGGGATCTGCGGGCTACTGACCCTGGCGGGCGGCGGATTGTTATTAAAACGCCGGTTGCTGAATCCGCGTATCCGCGCCACGTCGAGCGCGGGGGATATTATGATTCTTACGCTGCTGGTGGTGCAGGTGATCCTGGGGCTGATAACCATTCCCTTTTCCGGCCGGCATATGGACGGCGCGGAGATGATGAAACTGGTGGGCTGGGCGCAGGCGGTGGTGTCTTTCAGCGGCGGCGCGTCGGCCCATCTTGAGGGCGTGGCGCTGATTTACCGCCTGCATATCATCCTGGGCATGACGCTGTTTGTGCTGTTTCCGTTTTGCCGCCTGGTGCATATCTGGAGCGCGCCGGTGGAATACCTGACGCGGCGTTACCAAGTGGTCAGGAACCGGCGCTGATGGCGTGAAACCGCCGGTTCAAAGCGGCGGTTCGCGTGACAAAACGCGCGGCCGCGTTAGTTTTTCGCCTGGGATTTCAGCCAGGCGATTTCCTCCGGCCAGAGATCGGGGGAGACGGTTTCCAGGATCATCGGCATATTGTCAAAGCGCTTATCGCCCATTATCCAGCTGAAGGCGGTGTGGCCGATATTCCCCTGGCCCAGGCTGTGGTGGCGATCGACCCGGCTGTTAAAGGCGCTTTTGGCGTCGTTGAGATGCATGCCGCGCAGATAGGAAAACCCGACGGTATGCTCAAACTGGGTAAAAGTATGGCGGCAGGCTTCCTCGGTGCGTAAATCATAGCCGGCGGCAAAAGCGTGGCAGGTATCGATACAAACGCCTACCCGGCTTTTATCCTCCACCCCGTCGATAATCGCCGCCAAATGTTCAAAGCGGAACCCTAAATTGCTGCCCTGGCCGGCGGTGTTTTCGATCACCGCCGTCACCCCGGCGGTTTTCTCCAGGGCAATATTGATGGATTCGGCAATCTTCGCCAGGCACGCGTCTTCATCGATTTGTTGTAAATGGCTGCCGGGATGGAAGTTCAGCAGCGTCAGGCCCAACTGCTGGCAGCGCGTCATTTCGTCAATAAACGCCGCGCGGGATTTTTCCAGCGCTTCCGCCACCGGATGGCCGAGGTTGATCAGGTAGCTGTCGTGCGGCAGGATTTGGCCGGGTGCAAAATGGTATTCTTCGCAGGCCGCGCGGAATTTGTCGATATCCTCGTCGCTTAGATCGGCCGCTTTCCACTGGCGCTGGTTTTTGGTAAATAAGGCAAACGCCGTGGCTTCCAGCTCATGGGCGCGCACCACCGCCCGATCCGCTCCGCCCGCCGCGCTGACATGGGCACCAATAAACTTCATGTGACTCTCCTGTTATTAGCTCAGCGTTTATTAACTCAGCATAGCAATTAACTCGGCTTAGCTATCCGCGTTGTTCCGTTGATAATGCCGTTAATATGCGCCGATGCCAAACAAACATCATGCTCAACCGAACAATCGCTGGATACCGAGGTTGACCAGGGCGCCGCCGGCCATCAGCCAAACGAATAACAGCAGCGCCAGCAGCAGGGGGCGGATGCCCGCGCGGCGCAACCCGCCGATATGCGTCGTCAGCCCCAGGGCCGCCATGGCCATGGCCAGCAGCCAGGTGTCGAGGCTATTAATCCCGGCAATCAGCCGCGGCGGCAATAAATGCAGGGAATTAAAAGCGGCCACCAGGATAAACAGCAACGCAAACCACGGCAGGGCGATGGGCCGCGCAGGCGCCGCCTGACCGCGCCCGCGCCGTACCCAGGCCGACAGCAATAACAGGAACGGGGCGAGCATCATGACCCGGATCATCTTGCCGATCACCGCGGCGTTTTCCGCTGCGGGACCGATGGCGTGGCCCGCCGCCACGACCTGCGCCACTTCGTGCATGGTCGAGCCGGTAAAAATACCGAAAGTTTGCGGGGTAAACGGCAGCCAGTGATAGTGCAGGTTCAATTGGTAAAACGCCGGGTAGATAAAAATGGCCGCGGTGCCGAAGATCACCACCGTGGCTACCGCTACGGCGACTTTGTCGGCGCCCGCCCTGAGCACCGGCTCCGTGGCCAGTACCGCCGCCGCGCCGCAGATACTGCTGCCGGCGCCAATCAGCATGGCGGTATCCGTATCCAGTTTAAACACTTTGCGTCCCAGCCAGCAGGCCAGCAGAAAAGTCGAGCAGAGCATCACGAGATCGATAATGATGCCGGTGGCGCCGACCGCGTCGATTTGCTGAAAAGTCAGGCGAAAGCCGTACAAAATAATGCCCAGGCGCAATAGCCGCTGTTTGGCGAATTGCACCCCTTCGTCGCAATGGCGGCGCAGCGGCGGGTACAGGCTATTCCCCGCCAAAATGCCGGCCAGGATTGCCATCGTCAGGGCGCTCAGGCCGAGCCGGGTAACGGCCGGTATCTCTCCCAGGCGCACCGCCAGTAAAGTGATGGCGGCGGTCAGCAGCAGGCCGGGAAGATAATGGCCGCCCAGTTGCATGGGCAGCAGGGCGGGGGGCAGGGCAAGACGCTGTGACATAGGGACGTTCCTCATATATGCCGTTATAGGCCAAGCTTAAATAGGACTGGCATAAAAGAGAAATTGATTATATGTTTATAACCTATCGTTATTAGTGGTTAAGCCACGGTTTGCACCCACCGTCGACAAGGTATCCCGATGCATATCACCCTGCGCCAGCTGGAAGTCTTTACCGAGGTGGTAAAAAGCGGATCGACCATCCATGCGTCCGCCCGGCTGTCGCTATCGCAGTCCGCCGTCAGCGCCGCCCTGACCGAACTGGAAAACCAACTGGCCCTGCAAGTTTTCGACCGGGTAGGTAAACGCCTGGCCATCAATGAGCACGGCCGGCTGCTTTATCCCAAGGCCGTGGCGCTGCTTGAACAGGTCATGGAGATCGAACAGCTGTTCCTGGGGGGCAATGGCGCGCTGCGCCTGTTTGCCAGCAGCACCATCGGCAACTATATCCTGCCGGAAATGATTGCCGGCTACCGGCGCGATTATCCGCAAACCTCGCTGGAGCTCCAGGTGGGCAACAGCCAGGACGTGGTCAATGCGGTCATCGATTTCCGCGTGGATCTGGGACTGATCGAAGGTCCGAGCCACCAGCCGGATCTGGTGACACAGCCCTGGCTGCAGGATGAGCTGGTGGTGTTCGCCGCGCCGGATAATCCCCTCGCCGGGCGCCGGCTGGCCCTGGATCAACTGGCCGATGCGCCGTGGATTTTGCGCGAGCAGGGGTCGGGCACCCGCGAAATAGTGGATTATCTGCTGCTGGCCAGGTTACCCCATTTTACCCCGGTCATGGAGTTGGGGAATTCCGAGGCGATCAAGCATGCGGTGCGCCACGGGCTGGGCATCAGTTGCTTGTCGCGGCGGGTGGTGGCGGAAGCGCTGGCGCTGGGCACCCTGGTGACGCTTGATCTGCCGTTGCCGCCTTTAATGCGCACTTTGTATCTGGTGCATCATCGGCAAAAACATCTGTCGCAGGCGTTGACCCGTTTCCGCGACTATTGCCAGGCCTATGGCTAAGCGCGCGGGTTGCGCTAAAAACCGGCGATATCGGCCTGCGCGGCTTATAATCGCCCGCGGATTATGAAGGTCTCTTATAACCGGCGCGCAACGCTATCGCCCACCGCCTGATTTGCTACAATCCGCCCTCGATTTTTGTACGGATACCAGAACAACCATGCTTCATAACCGCATCGAATCCCAGGTCGTTCCCGGCCTGCGGCGTGAACTTAAAGCGCGGCACCTGACGATGATCGCCATCGGCGGTTCAATCGGTACCGGGCTGTTTGTCGCCTCCGGCGCCACCATTTCCCAGGCGGGGCCGGGCGGGGCGCTGCTGTCGTATATTCTGATCGGGCTGATGGTTTATTTCCTGATGACCAGCCTGGGCGAACTGGCGGCCTATATGCCGGTTTCCGGCTCCTTTTCCACCTATGGCGCCCGTTATGTCGAGGAAGGGTTCGGTTTTGCGCTGGGCTGGAACTACTGGTACAACTGGGCGGTGACCATCGCGGTGGATTTGGTGGCTTCGCAGCTGGTGATGAACTATTGGTTCCCCACGGTGCCAGGCTGGATCTGGAGCGCCCTGTTCCTGGCCATCATGTTTTTGCTCAACGCTATTTCGGTCAAGGGTTTTGGCGAGGCGGAGTACTGGTTTTCCCTGATTAAAGTGGTGACGGTGGTGATTTTTATCGTGGTGGGGGTGCTGATGATTATCGGTATCCTGCGCGGCGGCGAAAGCGCCGGCTGGCATAACTGGCAGGTGGGGGACGCGCCTTTCGCCGGCGGCTTCCCGGCCATGATCGGCGTGGCGATGATTGTCGGTTTCTCTTTCCAGGGCACCGAGCTTATCGGCGTGGCCGCCGGCGAATCCGCCGATCCGGGTAAAAATATCCCGCGCGCGGTGCGCCAGGTATTCTGGCGCATCCTGCTGTTCTACGTGCTGGCGATCCTGATTATCAGCCTGATCATCCCCTATACCGATCCGAACCTGCTGCGCAATGATGTCAAAGATATCACCGTCAGCCCCTTCACCCTGGTGTTCCGCAATGCCGGTTTGCTTTCCGCCGCCGCGGTGATGAATGCGGTAATCCTGACGGCGGTGCTATCGGCCGGCAACTCGGGCATGTATGCGTCCACCCGCATGCTCTATACCCTGGCCTGCGAGGGCAAGGCGCCGAGGATTTTCGCCAAGCTCTCCAAAGGCGGGGTGCCGCGCAACGCGCTTTACCTGACCACCGCCATGGCCGGCATGTGCTTTTTAACCTCCATGTACGGCAACCAGACGGTGTATCTGTGGCTGCTCAATACATCGGGCATGACCGGTTTTATCGCCTGGCTCGGTATCGCCATCAGCCACTACCGCTTTCGGCGCGGTTATATTTTCCAGGGACGCCAGCTCAGCGATTTGCCTTATATTTCCGGGTTTTTCCCCCTGGGCCCGATTTTTGCCTTTGTGCTGTGCCTGCTGATTACCCTCGGGCAAAACTACCAGGCGTTTTTGCAGGATCGCATCGACTGGTACGGCGTCACCGCCACCTATATCGGCATTCCGCTGTTTCTGGCGATTTGGCTGGGTTACAGATGGCGCCACGGCTCCCGCCTGGTGCGCTATCAGGATATGATTTTCCCCGATCGCCCCGCGCATCCGGCCATTGACCAAAAGACGCGCGTTTAAGCGCCGTCCGACGCCCGGCGGCGCCCGCCGCCGGGTATGCCCTAGCGTAGCCTGCCGTTAAATCCTATGTAAAACATGCTGTTACATTTTATTGCGCCTCGTAAAACCTCTGTTTCGTATTGATAGGGATTATCATTTGCTTTAGTATAAGGGCCTCTTTAGCTCTTTCATCTTATCCGTTCACGCCAGGTAATTATTCATGAGTGCGACCTTGGAAACCGCGGCAACGGCGCAGGCCCGCAGCGGAATAATGGGCCGATACCAGCGCATCCTGCGCCATCGTCTGCTGATGATCGGCATATTGATATTGGCGATAGCCTGCTGCGTGCTGGTGGATTTCACGTTCGGCCCCTCCGGGCTGAGGCTGGCCTCCCTGACCGATACGCTGCTCCATCCGGCCGCCGCCGATAGCGGAACGCGGGTGATAGTCTGGGATATCCGCCTGCCTTATGCGCTGATGGCGGTGGTGGTCGGGTTATCCCTTGGCCTGGCCGGGGCGGAAATGCAGACCATCCTCAATAATCCGCTGGCCAGCCCGTTTACCTTGGGCGTCTCTTCCGCCGCGGCTTTGGGCGCCGCGCTGGCCATCGTGCTCGGCATCGGTTTACCCGGCGTGCCGGACCAGTGGTTTATTTCGGTTAACGCGTTTATTTAGTGGTTTACTTGCCGCAGAGCCTGCCCGCCGGAGTGCATTTACATGTGATGGAGTCGATCATCGTCGCCCAGCGCGCTTCCGGTGGCCGGGCGCACGCCGGTTATGAGGAGGCGGTCATGGCGCTGCTGGATCGGTTGGGCATCGCCCATTTGGCGCTGCGTTATCTGGAAGAATTGTCCGCCGGCCAAAAACAGCTGGTGGGACTGGCGCAGTCGCTGATCCGCCGCCCGTCGCTGCTGCTGCTGGACGAGCCGCTGAGCGCCCTGGATTTAAACTACCAATACCATGTGATGGACGTTATCGGCCGGGAGACCCGGCGGCGTAATATCGTTACGCTGGTCGTGGTGCATGATATCAATATTGCCCTGCGTCACGGCGAGCATGCGCTGATGCTGCAAAACGGCCGGCTGGTTGCCGACGGCGAGCGGGAGCGGGTGATAACCGCCGGCAGCCTGGCCGAAGTGTACGGCGTGCGCGGGCGTATCGAGCGTTGCTCCCTGGGTTTGCCGCAGGTATTGATCGACGGCCTGGTCGCCCGGCCGCACACTATATAATGCTGGCTTGCCCGCTACGCGGTCTTGATTCTCAGCGTGCGGACTATCGCCGTGGCATGGTCCATTGCTTCATGACAGGTCTGGCCGTGGGCCAGCACGTGGCCGATGATGCTGCCGAAATTACGTCTGGCGCCGGGCGCGAGATTTGGCTGGGAAGTCACCTTGCCGGCAATAAAAAAGGGTCCGTTCTGGTTGAGGTTCATGGCGGTGGGCGGGGCGCCGTCCCCTGAAAAAATAAAGGCATCGGCGACAAAGGGATAGCGGGCGGCTGGCGCAAAGTTCAGCGGGCGTTCAATACCGCAGGCGAAATCGACCAGGTGCTCCATCATATTGATGCCGGTGGTCAGCGCCACCTGCTGCGCTACCCGTGCGCCCGAAACGCGCAGGTTGATTTCCACCAATACCGGCCCGTCCGCCGCGTAAATAAATTCCACGTTTAGCGCGCCTCCCTGCAACCCCAGCGCCTCGGCCCAACGCACTACCTGCCCGGCGGCCAGCGCCCGGCACTCCGGGCTAAGATCGGACGGCTGGCCGATTCCGGTGATGCAAGGGCTGTCGCCGGCGGAGACAAACAGGCGATTAATGGCGATGACCTGCCAGCGGCCGGCGTTATATAGCAATTCAGCGCCATAAAACGGGCCCTCGATAAATTGCTCCATTAAAAAATGCCGATGCTCGCTGCCAAGCATGGAGAGCGTGTCCCTTGATCGTATTTTCGCCACCGCGGCGCGGTATTGTTCCCCGGTACGGCATAAAAAAACGCTGAAGGAGCCGGCGTCGCGGGTGGGTTTAATCACCAGGGGATAAGGAATGGCCGGCAGTATCGGAATGCCGTCCACTGAAAAAAACCGGTACAAGGGCTGGGGATACCCGCGGGCGTTGAGCTCCATGCGCACCCGCTCTTTATTGAACGCATTGTTTAATCCGTCCAGGGACGGGTGGGGCAGTTGCAACGCGTCGGCAATCTCGGCGGCCGGGATCATGACTTCATCATAACTGCCCAGCACCGCCGCGACCGGCATGGCGTTATGCCTGATACAATCGAGCATGGCGTTGCTGTCGAAGGTGTCGACATAATAAACCTTGTCGAAGCGTTGCAAATCGATACCGTGATAAAAATGGCCTTCGTTAAGATACCTTGAGGTGAAAAGTATCGGCGACAAGCCCCGCTGCCTGATATCGTCTAGCGCGGAAAATTCGACTTCCCTGGCTTCAATAAAAAGAAAAACGTTCATAAAGCTTTCTCCCTAATATGACATTTATTGCCTGCATTCCCTGGATAAAGTTTTTCTATCTAATGATTTTATACGGCTTTTTTATGATAGCCGTTTTAATGCCGCATTGTTACAACCAAGTCTAAACCAAGCAAAAATTAAAACATCAATAACGGTAATCGTTAATAAGCCAATGATTTATTTTATTGTTTATATAATTGGATTATGAGAAATAGAAGCGTTATTTTTTAAAAAATATTGACAATATGCTGCGATTGATTCCATTTTATTGAAGGGTGATTATTTTTATTGTCATAAAATAATTTACTCTTCTGTAATAGGTTGTAAGGAAAACAATTTAATATTTATTATATCAGGAGCCTTTTATGTCAAATAATGCCACTCCCGTCATCAGGAAGACCGTTTTTAGTCCTTCGTTATGGGAAGGGAAAATGGGTTATTCCAGGGGCAAGCGCGTGGGCGATCATATTTATATTGCCGGGTGCGTGGCCTGCGATGGCCGGGGCAATATCATGGGAACGGATGCTTATCAGCAGACAATATTTATTATCGAAAAAATCGAGAAATATTTACAAGAGCTTGACGCCGGGCTTGCCGACGTGGTCAGTACCGTCACCCATCTGCGTGATTTTGTCTTTTTCGATGATTACTGCCGCGCCTTTAAAGAGAAATTCGGCGATATCGGGCCGGTAAATACCACCATTGCGGTCGACTCCATGGTCAAGCCGGAACACTTGGTGGAAATTACCGCCATTGCCATCGACAGCCGGTAACCGCGCGGCGCTTGCCTCCGATTTTACCTTGCCGCCCGCGACCATGCCCACGCGCAAGCCAATGCGCCGGATGACATGCCGGGCGGCGGTATGCCGGCTTCCCCATATGCATAACCTCTATTTCATATGTATAAATAGTCCTTAATCAAACCATGATTATTGAATAAGATAGGCGCTCAATCCTCTTCAAGTCCGGGCAATGGCAACGCCACCTTGCCCCGGTGACGGTTCCCATAAAGGTCAAGGCATGTCATACGCTATCCGAGTACAGGTATCCCCCGATAATTATTTTTCTTTTCCCGGCGCCATCGAGCAATTGACGACGTTTTATCCCGCCGACGTGCTGGAAAAGGCGGTTTGGATCTATGGGCGGCGCGCGCTGGCCGCGGCGCAGGCCTATCTGCCGGAGGCATTTAACGCCGCGGGCGGAGTGCGGGTGGAGTTTGGCGGCCACTGTAGCGAAACGGATGTGGCCGAACTGGTGCGCCGGGCGGGGGACGATCGCCGGGTGGTCATCGGTATCGGCGGCGGGGCGGTGCTGGACACCGCCAAAGTAGTGGCGCGCCGTCTGGGCGCGCCGCTGGTGGCCATTCCCACTATTGCCGCCACCTGCGCCGCCTGGACCCCGCTGTCGGTCTGGTATAACGACGCCGGCCAGGCGCTGCGGTTTGAGATTTTCGCCGACGCCAACCATCTGGTGCTGGTGGAACCGCGCATTATCCTGGCGGCGCCAAAGGAATATTTGCTGGCGGGCATCGGCGATACCCTGGCGAAATGGTATGAGGCGGTGGTGCTTAGCCCGCAGCCGGAAAAACTGGCGCTCACGGTGCGCCTGGGCATCCAGACGGCGCTGGCGGTGCGCGATGTGCTGTTAAACCAAAGCCCGGCCGCGTTAGCGGCGATTGATACGGGTGATTTGACCCAGGATTTCCTGGATGTGGTGGACGCCATAATAGCCGGCGGCGGCATGGTGGGAGGCCTGGGCGAGCGCTATACCCGCGTGGCGGCGGCCCATGCGGTGCATAACGGCTTGACCGTCCTGCCCGCCACCGCGCCCTTTTTGCACGGCACCAAAGTGGCTTATGGCATTCTGGTGCAGTGCGCCCTGCTGGGCCAGCGCGAGTGGCTGCAAAACCTCAGCGCGTCCTGGGATCGCCTGGGGCTGCCCACTTCGCTGGCGGCGATGAATGTGGATATCAACGATGGGCAGGCCATGGCGCAGCTGATTGCCCGCACTCTGCAACCGGGAGAATCCATCCATCTGATCCCGCTGCCGTTAAACGACGCCATCCTGCTGGCGGCGCTGCGCGAGGTGGAGCAGGCCGCCGGCCGGGGTTAAGCGCGGCTCAGGCATTTAAATAGCCGGCGTGAAAGCGCAGGTGATCTTCGATAAAGCTGGCGATAAAGAAATAGCTGTGGTCATAACCCGGCTGGATGCGCAGGGTCAGCGGCCAGCTTTTCTGGCGCGCCAGCTCGGCGAGCTTGGCCGGCTGCAATTGCAGCGCCAGGAATTGATCGGCATCGCCCTGATCGATCAGGATCGGCAGCGGCCGGGCGTCATCGCCGCCCAGCAGATGGCAGCTGTCGTAGGCGAGCCATGCCTGTTCGTCGTTCCCCAGGTACCGGCCGAAGGCTTTTTGCCCCCAGGGCACCGAAGCCGGATTGACGATGGGGGCAAACGCCGACGCGGAGCGAAAGCGTCCGGGATGGCGCAGCGCCAGCATCAGCGCGCCGTGCCCGCCCATGGAATGGCCCATAATCGCCTGCCGGCCGCTGAGGGCGACCTGGCGCGCTATCAGCGCCGGCAGCTCGGTCGCCACATAATCGAACATGCGATAGCTTCCCGCCCAGGGCTGCTCGGTGGCATTGACATAAAACCCGGCGCCCTGGCCGAGGTCGTAGGCGTCGTCATCGGGCACTCCATCGCCGCGCGGGCTGGTATCCGGCATCACCAGCAGCAGGTTCAGCTCGGCGGCGATGCGCTGCGCGCCGGCCTTGAGGGTGAAATTCTCGTCATCGCAGGTCAGCCCGGACAGCCAGTAGACCGCATGGGGCGGCGCGCCGTGCCGATCCGCAGGGGGCACGTACAGGCTATAGGTCATTACTCCGCCGGTACTGGCGGAATGATGGCGAAACCGGCACTGCCGGCCGCCAAACAGCCGGTGTTCATCGATACATTCTGGCATGTCCGTGTTATCCATTATCTCGTCTCCTGGTTATCATCATTATTCTTTTCAGCGCCGCCCGCCCGCTACATGCGGCGATTTCATCGATCATGAAACAGTATCACTGGATAATCCGGGCGCGGTCAACTAGAGTGGGGGCGCATCTTGACGACGTGAGATCAAGAGCGGATCGACCTGCCGGAGAAAATACATGGTATCGCTGAGTACTGAAGCCGCATTGGTGCATGAAGCCTTATTGGCCCGCGGCCTCGAAACGCCGCTGCGCGGCGAAATGCTGGACGGGGAAACCCGCAAACGCCGCATCGCCGAGCACATGACCGAAATCATGAATTTGCTCAATCTCGATCTGAGCGACGATAGCCTGGCGGAAACGCCGCATCGCATCGCCAAAATGTACGTCGAGGAAATTTTTGCCGGCCTGGATTACAATAATTTTCCAAAAATTACCGTCATCCAAAATAAGATGAAGGTGGATGAAATGGTCACGGTGCGGGACATCACCCTGACCAGCACCTGCGAACACCATTTCGTGATCATCGACGGCAAGGCCACCGTGGCCTATATTCCCAAAGATAAAGTGATCGGCTTGTCCAAAATCAATCGCATCGTGCAGTTTTTTGCCCAGCGTCCGCAGGTGCAGGAGCGTTTGACCCAGCAAATCCTGGTGGCGCTGCAAACCCTGCTTGGCACCCTTAACGTGGCGGTATGTATCGACGCGGTGCATTACTGCGTGAAAGCGCGCGGCATCCGTGACGCCACCAGCGCCACCACCACGACCTCCCTGGGCGGCTTGTTCAAGTCCAGCCAAAACACCCGCCAGGAATTTTTGCGCGCCGTACGCCACCACAACGGCTGATCCGGCGATATTCAACAGCGTATGCGGCGCGATCGCGCCGCCTGACTAAAAGAGGCTGCCCATGCGCGAGCGCATCGCCATGCTGGACTGCGCACGGGGGATGGCGATTCTCGGCATCCTGCTGATGAACATTACCTCATTCGGATTGCCGAAAGCGGCCTACCTGAACCCGGCATTCATGGGGGCGCCGTCCCTGGCCGACGCCTGGACCTGGGCGCTGATGGATATGCTGGCGCAGGTAAAATTCCTCACGCTGTTCGCCCTGCTGTTCGGCGCCGGGCTGCAAATGCTGATCCCCCGCGGCGACCGCTGGATACGCTCGCGCCTGCTGTGGCTGATGATCTTCGGACTGATTCACGGCATCTTTTTCTGGGACGGGGATATTTTATTCGATTACGCGCTGGTGGGGCTGATCTGCCTGGGCGCCATTCGCCGCACGGACAGCGTACGCGGGTTGATGATCGGCGGTATTGCCCTGTATATCGTGGGACTGTGCATTCTGCTATTGATGCAATGGCTGCTGGCCGGCGCTCCCCCGGGACGGTTCTGGACTCCCGGCGTGGCCGATCGGATCTATGAATATTACTGGCAAACCACCGGCGGCCCCGAAGCCTGGCGGGTACGCCTTGATCTGCTGCAGGCCAGCTTTATGTCGCTGGCGGCGCAATACGGCTGGCTGCTGGCCGGCGCCATGCTTATCGGCGCCGCGCTGATGCGCACCGGCTGGCTGGCCGGCGCCATGCCGCTGGCGCACTACCGTAAAATGGCGGCCCTGCTGATCCCCCTGGGCCTGGCGATTAACCTGCCGAGCGTAGCGGCGCAATGGCAATCCGGCTGGGACTACCGCTGGTGCGCTTTCCTGCTGCAAATCCCCCGTGAACTCGGCGCCCCGTTCCAGGCCCTGGGCTACGCCGCCCTGTGGTATGGTTTCTGGCCCACCCTCAGCGGCCTGCGCATCACCCGTTATATCGGCAACGTCGGACGCATGGCGCTGACCAATTACCTGCTGCAAACCCTGCTGTGCACCTTGGCGTTTAACCAACTGGGCCTGTTTATGGCCTACGGCCGCGCCGAACTGCTGCTGTTCGTACCGCCAATTTGGCTGGCGAACATGCTATTTTCCACCCTATGGCTGCGATTCTTCTCCCAGGGGCCCATGGAATGGCTATGGCGCCGCCTCACCCGCCTCACCGGCGGCCCAAGCCCCTCCCCGGCGCGCTAAAACGCCGCCCCCTGGACCGGCTTCCTCTCCCTCCATCAGCTTAAGGTTCGGTTAATACAATTCTGTTTAAATGACGCAATTGATTTTACGAGTTAATGCAGAATGTCTTTAAACCCGCTGAAGAACCTCCCACGCCCGACCATTAGCCCGTGGTTTTTTAACATTGTCGTTGCGCTGACGATCACCTTTTTCCAAAATGTGGTCTTTTTCCACAAAACGCTGCAATTGATTGACGTCTCCGGCAACCATAATCTGCTGTTCTTCCTCAGCATGCCCGTGACCCTGCTCATGGGCCTCAATATCCTGTTCAGCCTCATTCTGCTGCCCTACATCCGTAAACCCATCGCCATCGTATTATTCATCGTCGATGCCCTGGCGCAATATTTCATGCAATCCTACGGGGTCATCATCGATCGTGGCATGATCCAAAATGCGCTGGACACCACGCCGGCGGAAAGCCTGGCGCTGCTCACGCCCCAGCTAGGCCTATACCTTTTGGTCATCGGCATCCTGCCGTCGATACTGATAATCTGGATTAAAGTCAGGCCGGTAACCTTTTCCTGGCTGAATGCCGGCTTTTATGCCCTAAACCTCCTGTTTTCAATTTGCATCATCGCCCTGGTGGCCACCTTCTTTTATAAAGACTACGCATCATTAATGCGCAATAACCAGCAACTGATAAAAAACCTGACCCCCAGCGATATGATGATCGGCAGCTACTCCTATTACAAACATGACTATATAAAACTGCAGCCCTTCGTGAATATCGGCCTCGACGCGAAAAAAATCCCCGTAACCCGTGATAACGGCAAAAAAAACCTGATTATCCTGGTGGTGGGCGAGACCTCCCGGGCGCAAAATTTCTCCCTCGGCGGCTATGGCAAACCCACCAACCCACGCCTGGCGGCGGATAACGTCACCTATTTCCCCAATACCTCATCCTGCGGCACCGCCACGGCGGTATCGGTTCCCTGCATGTTTTCCGGCATGCCGCGCCGCCAATATGACGGCGATAAAGCCGCCAATCAGGATAACGTATTGGATATACTCAAACGGGCCGGCATCGACATCCTGTGGCGGGAAAATGACGGCGGATGCAAGGATGTATGCCTGCGGGTGCCCACCGATGATCTCAGCCGCTGGCATATGCCGGAGTTATGCTCGGCAGGTGTTTGCCTCGACGAAGCCTTGCTGCGCGATCTGGATAAATATATTGATGAACGCACCGGCGACACGCTGATTGTATTACACACCATCGGCAGCCACGGGCCGACCTATTATCAGCGCTATCCCAAGAACATTCAGGCGTTTACGCCGACCTGCGAAACCAATGAAATTCAAACCTGCTCGACTCAGGCGTTGGTCAACACCTACGACAATACTATTGTCTATATAGACTACATGCTTGATAAGACCATAAAAATGCTGCAAGCTCACAGCGATAAATTCAATACCGCCCTGGTCTA
This sequence comes from Sodalis sp. RH21, assembly GCF_047324175.1. Classification (NCBI taxonomy): domain Bacteria; kingdom Pseudomonadati; phylum Pseudomonadota; class Gammaproteobacteria; order Enterobacterales; family Bruguierivoracaceae; genus Sodalis; species Sodalis sp. RH21. The sequence goes on from NZ_CP178732.1 coordinate 1,561,119, forward strand.
TCTTTCCGACCACGGTGAATCCCTGGGGGAAAACGGCCTCTATTTGCACGGCATGCCTTATGCGGTCGCGCCGGTACAACAAACCCATATTCCCATGCTGATGTGGCTCTCCCCGGATTATATCCAGGCCCATGGCGTGGGAGAGCGTTGCCTGAAAGACCGGGCGCAGCGGCAGCAGTTCTCCCAGGATAATCTCTTCTCAACGTTGCTTGGGCTGCTTAATGTACGAACGCAGCTCTATCAGCCGGATCTTGATGTTTTTCAACCTTGCCGGAACCCGCAGCAATGAAAATATTAATCACCGAAGATGATAAATTATTGCAAGAAGGCCTGCAGATTGCGTTGCAGCAGGAAGGCTATGCCAGCGACTGCGCGGCTAATCTGCACCAGGCGGAAAATTTAATCGCCAGCACCGCCTACAGCCTGGTGATCCTCGACCTGGGCTTGCCGGATGGCGACGGCATGTCATTACTCGGCAAATGGCGTAAAAGCGGCAACGGCGTGCCGGTATTAATCCTGACCGCGCGCGACGGCATCGAAGAGCGGGTGCGCGGGCTGAATATCGGCGCGGACGATTATCTAATCAAGCCTTTTGCGCTCACTGAATTACTCGCCCGGGTGCGGGCCATTATCCGTCGCCACCAGGGCGCCAGCAATAACCTGCTGTGGGTGGATAATATTTCGCTGGATCTCAATAGCCATGAAGTGACGGTGGATGGCAAAATCATTGAACTGACGCCAAAAGAGTTCGCCATTCTCTCTCGTCTGATGCTGCGGGCGGGGCATCGTATCCACCGCGAAATATTGCATCAGGATCTGTACAACTGGGATGACGACCCCTCGTCCAACTCGCTGGAAGTCCATGTCCATAACCTCCGGCAAAAGATTGGCAAGGATCGTATCCGCACGCTGCGCGGCTTCGGCTATTTACTGACTAAAGAAAGTATCGGGTGACGATGAAAACACCTCTGGCGGGACCGCTGACCAGCATGCGCTGGCGTCTTATCATGGTGCTGGGCATTATTCTGCTGTGCTGCCAGCTAATCACCGTCATCTGGCTGTGGCATGAAAGTAAAGAACAGATCGACCTGCTGGTTAACCGCACGCTGGCGGAAAACGTGCGCAACGATCATGTCAACCAGGAAATCAGGGAAGCTATCGCGGCGCTCAGCGTGCCGGCGTTAATGATGATTATCGTGACGCTGTTTTTCTGTTTCCAGGCGGTGAACTGGATAACCCTGCCGCTGTCGCGCCTGCAAGATGCTCTGCACGCCCGCGGCGCGGAAAATTTCGAGCCGCTGCCCGAAATCGGCAATATCCAGGAAGTCATCGCCGTCACCCGCAGCCTCAACCAGCTCTTGAGCCGCTTGAATAACACCCTGCAGCAAGACCGGCAATTTACCTCGGACGTGGCCCATGAGCTGCGTACCCCGCTGTCCGGCATCCGCCTGCATCTGGAAGTGCAGGAGAAGCAGCACGGCATCAATAACCAACCGCTCATCGAACGGGTGGATAATATGTCTTATACGGTAGAACAACTCCTGATGCTGGCGCGCATCCGCCACGATTTTTCGTCCGGCCATTACCAGGCGGTGCGGTTAAATCAGGACGTGGTGCTGGCCCAGGCCGGCGAATTGGAGGAAATGGCCCAGCAGCGCGGGCAAACGCTGCGCTGGCAGCTCCCGCCGGCGGAAATCCTCATCCGCGGCAATGCCATACTCATGCGTTTATTGCTGCGCAATCTGGTGGAAAATGCCCATCGCTACAGCCCGGCCGGCAGCACCATCGATGTGCAGCTATTCCAGGACGAACAGCAGCGCATTCTCCTGCAAGTGCTCGACGAGGGGCCGGGAATCGACCCGGATAAGGCGGTGGACTTGACCAAAGAATTCGTACGCATGGACCAGCGCTATAACGGTATTGGCCTGGGATTAAGCATTGTCACCCGTATTGCCCAATTACATAACGGGCAATTTGAATTGCTCAATCGCACCGAACGGTCCGGCACCATCGCCCGCCTGGTGTTGACCGATGTGGCCTAAAGAGGAATTTATGTCATCCCAAAGCGCGGCGGTATGGATCTGGCATGTGCTGATCGCAGCGGTCATCATCAGCGGTTATCTGCACCTGGCCTGGCGAAAACAGCGGTTCTACATTGCCCTTAGCTTGCTGGGATCATTAACCGTCTTCGCCGTGGTGTTATATCGCGTGGGTTATCACGGTATTATCCAGGCCGTAGAAATTTTCATATTGATCAACGCGTCATTTGTTTTAGTCTCGGTGACGAGCGCGTGGGCGCTGGCATTTCATCACCGTCGCCACAACGACCGGCATCCCTGACGGCAAAAATCTGGTAGGATAAAACGGCGTAATAAAAAAACGCCTGCTTTTAGTTACAACATACTAATAATTTCCCCTCGCTTTCCCTGCGTCCGCATATAGCCAGTTGTTGCAGCAAAAATCTTTTTAATGCATGTAACCGCTTTCGGTCCTGTGACCTGATTCACGCTGCGTCGACGCTAAACCGGTTACGATAGCGTGGTATGTTTCAAAAGTGTTATGACATTGGCTGCGTCGGGGGGCAAATGCGCGCCCTGCGGCCGGGTCAAGGACATGACTGGGGGCAAAGCAGCATGAACAGGGGACGAGATGATCACTATTCGTGATGTTGCGCGGTTGGCCGGAGTCTCGGTGGCAACCGTGTCACGGGTATTAAACGACAGCGCCATTGCCAGCAAGGAGGCCCGCGATCGGGTCAATAAAGCGGTCAAGGAACTGGGCTATAGGCCCAACGCCAATGCCCAGGCGCTGGCCACGCAAATTAGCGACACTATCGGCGTGGTGGTAATGGATGTGTCCGATCCTTTTTTCGGCGCGCTGGTCAAAGCGGTGGATACCGTCGCGCAGCGCCACAAAAAAAATGTGTTGATCAACAATAGCTACCACCAGGCCGACAAAGAGCGGCACGCGATTGAAGTGCTGATTCGCCAGCGCTGCAGCGCGCTGGTGGTGCATGCCAAAATCCTGTCCGATGAAGAGATGGTGCCCTTTATGGAACGGGAACCGGGCATGGTGCTGATCAATCGCATACTGCCGGGATATGAACACCGCTGCGTGGGGCTCGACAACGTCAGCGGAGCGGTAATGGCCACCCGTACCCTGCTCAAACAGGGCCACCGGCAGATTGGGTATATCGGTTCCAATCATCCCATCGACGATGAGCGGCAGCGGCGGGCAGGTTACCTGCAGGCCATGGCGGAGGAGGGCATAGTGCCGTTGCAAAGCTGGCAGGCTTTCAGCTCCCCGGACTTAAGCGGCGGCGAGGAAGCCATGGTTGAATTACTTGGTCGTAATCAACAACTTACCGCGGTTTTTGTGTACAACGACGGCATGGCGGTAGGCGCGCTGGCCACCCTGAAGGAAAACGGTATCGCGGTGCCGACGCAATTTTCGGTGGTGGGTTTTGACGATATTCCCATATCCCGTTACACCAGCCCTAATTTGACCACCGTGCGTTATCCTATTTTCGCCATGGCGGTCGCGGCCACCGAACTGGCGCTGCTGGGCACCGCGGGGCAGCTGGACGAACGGCAAACGCATTTATTTATGCCTACGTTGGTACGCCGCCATTCGGTGGCGCCTTTGAAAAGTGTGGCGGCGATCGCTTCCTCTTCCGAAGATGGGATGTAACCGCTTCCAAACTGTGAGAATATTCACAGATTCTTAACATTAATCCCTTTATGCTAAAGTTGTTTTCCCGCCGGTTCTTTTCACTATCCGGCCCACGGTAAAAATTTGCGCATCCCAAGCAATATTTTTGGTTTTAGGTCGGCTTTGCAGGTGTCATCCGTAAAGGGAAGTACGTACCACCAGGGAAGGGAATTGTCCGCCTTTGAGTAACCCTACATAATTCCGGAGAAACTAATGAATAAAAAGTCATTTACCCTCACCGCTCTGGCAGCCGGTTTGCTGTTTTCCATTGCCGCGCAGGCTGCCGACACCCGTATCGGGGTGACCATTTATAAATACGACGATAACTTTATGTCGGTGGTGCGCAAAGCAATTGAAAAAGATGCCAAAGAAAGTAAAGGCGTACAATTGCTGATGAATGATTCGCAAAATGACCAATCAAAACAAAACGATCAGGTTGACGTGCTAATAGCCAAAGGCGTAAAAGCCCTGGCGATTAACTTGGTCGACCCCGCCGCTGCGCCGGTAATAATTGACAAAGCCCGCGGTAATAACATCCCGGTGGTTTTTTATAATAAAGAACCCAGCCGTAAAGATTTAGACAGTTATGATAAAGCCTATTATGTGGGTACCGATTCCAAGGAATCCGGCATTATCCAGGGCGAGCTGATTGCCAAACATTGGAAGGCTCATCCGGAATGGGATCTTAATAAAGACGGCATCATCCAATATGTATTGCTCAAAGGCGAGCCGGGGCATCCTGATGCCGAAGCCCGTACCAGCTATGTAATCAAAACCCTGGAAGGCCAGGAAAAACTGAAAGTCCAGCAGCTGCAGCTGGATACCGCCATGTGGGATACCGCCCAGGCCAAGGATAAAACCGATGCCTGGCTGTCCGGCCCGAACGCCAATAAAATCGAAGTGGTTATCGCCAACAACGATGCCATGGCCATGGGCGCGGTGGAAGCGCTGAAAGCGCATAATAAGCAGGCGATCCCGGTGTTCGGCGTGGATGCCCTGCCAGAAGCGCTGGCATTGGTTAAATCCGGCGCCATGGCCGGTACGGTATTGAACGATGCCGATAACCAGGCCAAGGCGACCTTCGATCTGGCGAAAAACCTGGCGGCGGGCAAACCGGCGGCGGAAGGAACCAATTGGAAGCTGGAAAATAAAGTCGTGCGCATCCCCTACGTTGGCGTCGATAAAGATAACTTAGCGCAATTTACCAAGAAATAATCCCTACTCCCCCTGTCGGCTATCCTGCGCAGGGGGATTTTATCTGTCTTATCCTAGCCGGGTATAACTATGGCCGATATTACGACCGAACAGCCGCGCGAGTGGCTGCTGGAAATGAAAAACATCAGTAAATCATTTCCTGGCGTCAAAGCCCTGGATAATGTGAACCTGAATGTTCACCCCCATTCCGTCCACGCCTTGATGGGTGAAAATGGCGCGGGAAAATCCACGTTGCTCAAGTGCCTGTTTGGTATTTATAAAAAAGATTCCGGTAGTATTTTTTTTCAGGGAAAAGAAGTCGACTTCAAAAGCTCGAAGGAAGCATTGGAGCAAGGCGTTTCCATGGTGCACCAGGAACTGAACCTGGTATTGCAACGCACCGTGATGGATAATATGTGGCTGGGGCGTTATCCCCGCAAAGGATTATTTGTCGATCATAAAAAAATGTATGCCGACACCAAGGCGATCTTTGACGAGTTGGACATTAATATCGATCCCTACGATAAAGTGGCCACGTTGTCCGTATCGCAGATGCAGATGATCGAGATTGCCAAGGCGTTTTCTTATAACGCCAAGATTGTCATTATGGATGAGCCCACGTCGTCGTTAACCGAACGGGAAGTGAATCATCTGTTCAGCATTATCCGCAAACTCAAGGCCAGGGGCTGCGGCATAGTCTATATCTCCCATAAACTGGAAGAAATTTTCCAATTGTGCGACGAAATTACCATTCTGCGCGACGGGCAATGGATTTCCACCCAGCCGGTGGAAGGCCTGACCATGGATCAGATTATTTCGATGATGGTAGGCCGTTCCCTCAGCCAGCGTTTCCCCGACCGCGAGGGCGAACCGGGCGAGGTGATCCTTGAGGTCAAGAACCTGACCTCGCTGCGCCAGCCGTCCATCCGGAATATCTCCTTCGATCTGCGCAAAGGGGAAATTCTCGGCATCGCCGGCCTGGTTGGCGCCAGGCGCACCGATATCGTCGAAACCCTGTTCGGCATTCGCGAAAAGGTTACCGGCACCATTATTCTGCACGGTAAAACCATTAAAAACAGCAATGCCAATGAAGCGATTAACAACGGCTTTGCACTGGTGACCGAAGAGCGGCGCGCCACCGGTATTTATGCCTATCTGGACGTGGGATTTAATTCCCTGATTTCCAATATCCGCAACTATAAAAATAAAATCGGGTTGCTGGATAACAAGCGCATGAAAAGCGATATCCAATGGGTTATTGATTCCATGCGGGTAAAAACCCCTGGACATCAGACCAGTATCGGTTCGTTGTCCGGCGGCAATCAGCAGAAGGTCATTATCGGCCGCTGGTTATTGACCCAGCCGGAAATTCTGCTGCTGGACGAACCGACGCGTGGTATTGATGTCGGCGCCAAATTTGAAATTTATCAATTAATTACCGAGCTGGCGAAACGCGGTAAGGGCATTATTATTATTTCGTCGGAGATGCCGGAATTACTGGGGATTACCGACCGGATACTGGTTATGAGTAACGGTCTGATGGCGGGGATTGTGGAAACTAAACACACTTCGCAAAATGAAATTTTACGTCTTGCCTCCGTGCATCTTTAATTTTTAGGGGTTCTTATTATGAATGCATTAAATAAGAAAAGCATGCTCACTTATTTAAAAGAGGGCGGCATTTATGTGGTGCTGTTTGTATTGCTGGCCATTATTATTTTCCAGGATACGACCTTTTTAAGCCTGATCAACTTAAGTAACATTCTCACCCAATCTTCGGTGCGTATCATTATCGCACTGGGCGTGGCGGGATTGATTGTCACCCAGGGCACCGACCTGTCGGCGGGGCGGCAGGTGGGCCTGGCGGCGGTGGTTTCCGCAACGCTGCTGCAATCGATGGAAAACGTCAATAAAGTCTTCCCGGATATGCAAACGATGCCGATCCCGGTGGTTATACTGATCGTCTGCGCGATTGGCGCGGTTATCGGCCTGATTAACGGCATAGTGATTGCTTATCTGAACGTGACGCCGTTTATTACCACCTTGGGCACCATGATTATTGTCTACGGCGTCAACTCGCTGTATTACGATATCGTCGGCGCGTCGCCCATCGCCGGTTTTGATTCCCATTTCTCCACCTTTACGCAAGGATTCTTGCGCTTCGGTGATTTTAAACTTTCCTACATTACTTTTTACGCGCTAATTGCGATTGTGTTTGTCTGGGTGATCTGGACTAAAACCCGCTTCGGCAAAAATATCTTCGCTATCGGCGGCAACCCGGAAGCGGCCAAGGTATCCGGCGTCAACGTTCCGTTGAACCTGATAATGATTTATGCCCTGTCAGGGGTGTTTTATGCCTTTGGGGGGATGCTGGAAGCCGGACGTATCGGCAGCGCCACCAATAACCTGGGCTTTATGTACGAACTGGACGCCATCGCGGCCTGCGTGGTGGGCGGGGTATCCTTCGCCGGCGGGGTCGGCACGGTGGCGGGGGTGGTGACCGGGGTCATCATCTTTACCGTTATCAACTACGGCCTGACGTATATCGGGGTTAACCCTTACTGGCAGTACATTATCAAAGGGGCGATTATTATCTTCGCCGTAGCGCTCGATTCGCTGAAATACGCCAAAAAGAAATAACCATTGCCAGGGCAAGCGGCGGCGCGGGCCGTCGCCGCTTGCCCTGTAGTCCGGGCGCGGCAATCCTTATAAGTACGCCTGGCAAGTACAGTGCTCTGGCAATATTAAACCCTCGCTTTATCCAACTTATACTTGTGCAATGGCTACCAGCCGTTCCCCGCGCCGATAGCTATTTTCCTTTTAGATATGCAATATAATATATTTTTATAATAAATATATTTATAACAACGCTTGTTTTGTTTATTTCAGCGGCATACCTCCTAATGCGGCAAGAAATTAACGGGAATCAAAAAAACGACCCCCTTGCGGGGGACTCAGCCATTATGACGACGGGGCAGGACATTGTTATCTCGCGCTGGGCGAACCCGTTTAACTGGCAATGGGATGCGATTCCTGTTTGCAGAATCCCCGTAGACATCCATTAGCCTGATGGTAGGGCATGGCTACCGTTAATTCAACTTAACGTTAAAGCGTATTCAAGGGGTTATGTTAATTATTGCTTGGTTAATTATATATTTCATTTAGAAACTGATATTTTACCTTCTTCATTTTATTGATGCTAGCCATAATTTAATCCGACTATTACCGCATATCCTGCAACAGCTCCACTTTATCCCCGTCCAGCTTCTGCTGGATTTCCAATAGCTGTTCCGGCGACACCGCCGGATAGCCCTGGGTGCCCTGGGGGATTTCATGGCGGGCGGGGATGGGAATTTGCGGCCCCAGGAAGCGCGGTTCGCGCTTCATCAAATAAAGATCCGACAGCGCGCCCAGGCGCGCGCCGATTTCCCGCACCCGCACCGAAAACATATTCTTGGGGGACGGCACCGCAAAGCATTGCGCCTGAATGCCCATGCGCATGGCGATAAACAACGCCCGTTCGCAATGAAAACGCTGGGTAATGATGGTGAAATCATTGGTATCGAATACTTTGCGGGTGCGGATTATCGAATCCAGGGTGCGAAAACCGGCATAATCCAGCACGATATCCCCGGCGGGCATGCCGTGGGCGATCAGATCGCGCCGCATGGTGACCGGTTCGTTATAGCTTTGCAGCGCATTGTCGCCGCTTAACAGCAGATAATTGATCTTGCCGCTGTTGTAGGCGTTCAGCGCCCCCTGTATGCGGTAGAGGTAATATTCGTTAATCACCCCGGTACGGTAGTATTTGGCGGTGCCTAATACTACGCCCACCTGCCGGTGGGGCAACAGCTGCAAATCCTCGTAGATGTAGGGCGCTGTTTTCCAACTGATCCAGCGATCCAGGCCGATCGCCGAACATAACAAAACGCCCGCGATAATAATCAGGGAATATATCAGGCGCTTCCACATGCCGTAAGCCTTACCGTGTCCTGCTGCAATGTCATAAGCCCAAGGCTACTTTACCTCCGGGGCACAAGCAAGGAGCGCAACAGCTTCAATGGCTTCAATGCGGTATTTTTCGGCGGACCGGGACCCCCGGGCCGCCAAAATGACTTAGAACGGCGTGCGGCGGTAGCTGCGGTAGCCGGGATGCCAGAAGTTATGTTCAATGGCGACGGACAGCACATCCTCCGGCGTAACGATGGCCACGCCGGCAATCTGCGCCGCTTTGCCGACTTCCATGGCGATGACCTTGGAGACGCCCTGAATATCGTTGATATCCGGCAACAGCGCCCCGTCCGCGCCGTTAACCAGCGGCGAGCACTCGGCCAGCGCGCGGCTGGCGGCGATCAGCATGGACTCGGTGACCCGCTTGGCGCCGCTGGCCAGCACCCCCAGGCCGATGCCCGGGAAAATATAGGCGTTATTGCACTGGGCGATGGGGTAAACCTTGTCTTTATGCTGCACCGGGGCAAACGGACTGCCGGTGGCCACCAGGGCCGCGCCGTCGGTCCAGCGGATCACATCTTCCGGCGTGGCTTCCACCCGGGAAGTGGGATTGGACAGCGGCATCACGATCGGGCGCGGGCAATGACTATGCATCTCGCGAATAATCTCTTCGCTAAACAGTCCGGGCTGGCCGGATACCCCAACCAGCACCGTCGGTTTGGCGTTGCGCACCACGTCCAGTAGGGAAATGGAGTCGCTGGAGAGCTGCCAGTGGGCAATCTGGTCGCTGTGCTGCACCAGCGGCGCCTGGAAATCGAGCAAGTTGGCCAGCTTATCGGTCAGCAGGCCGAAACGGTCGACCATCAGCACCCTGGAACGCGCTTCGTCTTCGCTCAGCCCTTCCGTGCGCATCTCGGCGACGATTTGCTCGGCGATGCCGCAGCCGGCGGAACCGGCCCCCAAAAACACCACCGTCTGATCGCGCAGACGGCTGCCGGCGGCATGGCTGGCGGCCAGCAGGCAGCCGAGGGTGACGGCGGCGGTGCCCTGGATATCATCATTAAAACAGCACAGCTCGTCGCGATACCGGTTCAACAGCGGCGTGGCGTTCTTCTGGGCAAAATCTTCGAACTGCAATAACACCTCCGGCCAGCGGCGTTTTACCGCCTGGATAAACATCTCCACAAACTCCTGGTACTCTTCGCCGGTGATGCGCGGATGGCGCCATCCCATATAAAGCGGGTCGTTCAGCCGCTGCGGATTATTGGTGCCGGCGTCCAGCACCACCGGCAGGGTATAGGCCGGGCTGATGCCGCCGCAGGCGGTATACAGCGATAGTTTGCCGATGGGAATGCCCATGCCGCCGATGCCCTGATCCCCAAGCCCCAGGATACGCTCGCCGTCGGTGACCACGATCACCTTGACGTTCTGCTTGGTGGCGTTTTGCAGCATGTCGTCAATCTTGTCCCGGTTGCCATAGGAAATAAACAGGCCGCGGGCGCGGCGATAGATATCGGAAAAGTGTTCGCAGGCTTCGCCCACCGTCGGGGTATAGATTATCGGCAGCATCTCGCTGAGATGGCTATCGAGTAAACAGTAGAACAGGGTCTCGTTGGTATCTTGAATATTGCGCAGGTAAATATGCTTATCGATATCGCCGGTAAAATCCTGATACTGGCGCCAGGCGCGCTCGGCCTGCTCCTCGATGGTTTCCACCGCTTCCGGCAACAGTCCGTGCAAATTGAAGTTATCGCGTTCTTCTATGGTAAACGCGCTGCCTTTATTGAGTAGCGGAAATTCCAATAGTACTGGGCCAGCATGCGGGATATAGAGGGGACGCTTACTTTCGTGTTCCAATTCCATGACTTTTACCCATTTTTTTTACCGTATGTTTCCTAAAGGATAAAAGATTGCGGTAAAGGTTGCATGTGTTCATTGGTAATTTGTTATTTTATTAAGTTTATTAATTGCATTGCGGCGATAACCCCCCAGGCTAGCAAAGGGCAGGGCGGCAAAGCACGCCCTGCGGGTACTCAGGCCGTCAACAATTGCCGATGCACTTCGCCGCAGCCCAGGGCGTTCAGCGTGGCCAGGGTGGCGTCCCATTGCGAAAACGGCGCGCTTTCCTGCTCCACCAGAATGGCCCGCTGGATCTGGCGGTAATCCGCGCCTGACATATTGAGCAGGATCAGCGCCGATTGCAGCGGCGGTAGGCTGGGATTAAACGCGGCGTTTTCCGCATAGCGGCCGGCGAAAATCCGCCCGTCCGCGGTTTGCAGCGCCACCGCGCTATGTGCCTGGCTATAAGGCGCATGGCTCTGGTTAGCCGCCAGCACCGCCTGCTGCACCAGCGCGTCATCCGGGGCCGGCATTTTCGCCTGCTCCGGCATGGAGGCGGCAATCGCTTTTTGCATGTGCGGGGCGCCGCCGGTGGCCGCCGTCAGCGAGAATTGATGATCGACCGCGTCCATCAGCAGCGTGTGGATGGCTAAATCCCGCGGGCCAAAAGAGTCGGGCAGGTAGCGGCTCAGCGCCGATGGCGAACGTTCGGGCAGGAAAATCATCAGATCGGCGCCGCTATTGAGTTCATTCATAAACTGGCGGCAGTGGCCGCAGGGCGTGTAGTTGACCGTAATACCGCGCAGGCGTTTTTCGCCGCGCAGCCAGGCATGGTTGATGGCGCTTTGTTCCGCGTGCACCGTCTGCTGCAGGGGAGCGCCGATAAATTCCATATTAGCGCCAAAATAAAAATTGCCGCCGATGCCCCGCGCCACGGCGCCGACGTTAAAATGGGAAACCGGCGTCAGGGCATAGGCGGCGGCAAACGGCAATAAGGCGAAGCACAGGGCGTCTTCATCCAGACCGCTGGCCTGCATCAGCGCGTCGGCCTGGGCGGCGCTCAGCATACCGTTAAAATCCGCCCGGCCCAGCTCGCGGGTCAACGCCGCCTGCAGATCCGGCGCCAGGGCCGCCAGCGAGGGTTCAAATCGTGGGTGCATAATGATTCCCTGAACAATGAATTGGGAATCATTTTAGTCGTTAAGCGTGAAGATAAATATGATCAATATCTTATCGCGCGGTGCGATCAGCCAAACACCTGCAGCAATACCGGAAACAGGAACGGCGCCAGCAGCGACGTGATAATGCCGCACAGCACTAAAGCCAGGGAACTGAACGCGCCTTCCTGGAAGTCCAGCTCGGCGCAGCGGGCGGTGCCCAGGGCATGGGCCGCGGTGCCCATGGCCAGGCCGCGCGAAGCTTTGGTGGTGATGCGCAGCAGATTAAACAGCGTGTGGCCCAATACCGCGCCCAGGATACCGACAAAAATAACGCACACGGCGCTGATGGCCGGGATGCCGTTAATCGACTGGGCCACCGCCATGGCGATGGGCGTCGTCACCGACTTGGGCAGCACCGAGGCGGCAATTTCCGGCGTGGCGCCCATCCACAGCGCAATGGCGGTGCCGCTTATCATGGCGGTCAGGCTGCCGACAAAACAGATGCTGATAATGGATTTCCAGCGCGCGCGGATCTGATGCAACTGCTCGTAGAGCGGAAATGCCAGCGCCACCACCGCCGGTTGCAGCAGGTCGTTAAGGATTTTGCTGCCGGCAAAATAGCGCGAATAAGGAATGCCGGTAAGCAGCAGCAGCGGAATAATCACCACCATGGAAATCAGCAGCGGATTAAGCAGCGGCATGCGGAATTTTGCCGCCAGCCGCCTGGCGCCAAAAAATACCACCAAGGTCAGCGGCAGCGACCACCAGAAATTCGCCAGCATTTATTTATCCTCGTCCGGGCGCGGATGGCCGGCCACGGGGCGTTCGCGGTGGATATAGTGCGAGCTGTAGCCCACCACCAGCATGACCATCAGCGTGCTGACCATGCACGAGACGACGATGGGGCCGAACTGGGAGGAAAGTTGCTGCCAATAATTCATCACGCCGACGCCGATGGGCACGAACAGCAAGGCCATATAGCGAATCAACAGATGGCAGCCCGGCTTAAGCCACAGGGGCGGCAGCAATTGGAAAGAGAGTAAAACAAACAGGATTAACATGCCCAGGATACTGCCTGGAATGACAATCGGTAACAGCGCCGATAGGAAATTGCCGATAAACAGGCACAGGTAAATCAAGGCGAAGGCGCGGATAAAGGCCCAGCCATTCATTATGATATTACGCATTATCTCAACCTTATGATGAATCGCATTTATCATACAATCAAAACCGACACTGTGCTACCGCGCACGTTCTTTAACAGGCAATTGCGTATCAGAAATTCGCCCACGGGCCGTACGGGGGCCGGTAGTCAAAATTATGATCCACTGCACACAAAACCACGGGCCAATCTGATAACAGATAGTATTCATTAGTTGGCGAACGAAACGCGTCAGCAAAAATTCCCGTTGCCAGGAGAGTCCTTAATTATGTCCAATCCACGCTTTTATGGCGTTATCCCACCGGTTCCCACGCTATTTACCGCCGATGAACAGCTTGACGAAGCCAGCATGGCCAAACTGCTTGATAGCCTGATCGCCTCTGACGTCAACGGGCTGTTTTTTCTCGGCAGCGCCGGCGAGTTTGCCCATATGTCGGAAGCCCTGCGCCTGCAGACGGCGGAATTTTGCGTTAAGTATGTGAATAAACGTAAACCGGTATTGATCGGCATCGCCCACTCCGGCACCGGGGAGGCGATACGTTTTGGCATGCATGCCCAAAAAATTGGCGCGGATGGGGTCGTGGCGGTCAACCCTTATTATAACCCGCTCAGCGAAGAAAACCTGTACCTGCATTATAAGCACCTGGCCGACGCGCTGGAGTTGCCCATCCTGATTTACAACTTCCCCGGCCTGACCGGCCAGTCCATTCCGGTGTCGGTGATTAAGCGCCTGGCGCAGGACTGCCCGACGATTGTCGGCCTGAAAGATACGGTGGATACCCTGAACCATATCCGTGAAACCCTGCATGCGGTAAAACCGGTGCGCCCGGATTTCGCGGTATTCTCCGGTTATGACGAGTATTTGTTCGGCACGCTGATCCTGGGCGGCGACGGCTGCATTCCCGCCAGCGCCAATTTTGCGCCCGAACTGACCTGCGGCATCTACCGGGCCTGGCTGCGGGAGGATTATGCCGAGGCGGTGAAGTTACAGCAGCGCCTGTCGTATATCCCGGAGCTGTATAACTACGATCTGCCTTTTTATAATGTGGTGAAGTACGCCATTAAGCTGACGGGCGTGGATATTTCGGTGAATGCGCTGCGGCCGGCGTCGCCCCTGACCGAGGAGCTCAAAGCGCGGATCAAGGCCGCGCTGGAAAGAAGCGGGGTGATTGAGTGAAAAGTAAATGGCAGACAACCGGCGTGTAAACGCCGGAGTTTTTCGTGTCCAGGCGACTGGGAGTATCGACTCGCTAAACAGGGATGAGTGTTTGCTGCTTACTGGTTGAGGATATGGTTAGAGGAATTATGCTAATCTACCAACCCCCGCAGGCAAGGAGTTGAAGGCAGATGATAACCCGATTAAAACTAGATAATTTCAAAGCGTGGCGCGCCTCGGGTGATATATCCTTGAAGCCGGTAACCTTGCTATTGGGTGAAAACTCAACCGGTAAGTCCAGTGTGTTGCAAAGCCTGTTACTGATGAAACAAACGGCAGCTTCGCCCGATAGAACGGTGCAACTCAATCTGGGCGGGGATGAAGTAAATGATTTTGTCGATATGGGTTCATTTGAGGATTTAATGACTCAAAACCCTAAAAAAAGGAAAGTGGGTATTGAGCTAGACACTGTCCATGATGAGAACTATTGTTATTTTGCCGTGGAATATGGCCAGGATTCCAAAAAAAGCCCGGTTGTGGAAGAAATGAAGTTGAGCGCCAATGCTGAAAGCTGGTTTCGTCTGGCCAGAACCGAGCGGAGCGCGTTTAGCTTATATCTTCCCGGAGAAATACGTACTAGCCTCAAAAGCCGGTCCTTTGCGCCGGAACGAGGGATCGCATTTTCGGCAGAAGCCATCGCCGCCCTGGGAGAAAGCGGGCAACAGGTACAAGACCTCAGCTTGCAACTGCGGCGAGAGCTTGATGCTATATCTTACCTGGGTCCACTGAGAAATAAACCCAGACGCACCTATCCTTGGAACCGAACACGTCCGGGTATCATCGGTGAAGATGGCAGCAATGCTATTTATGCATTGCTGGCGAGTGCGCAAGCGAAAAAGAATGAAGATAGCAATGATATTGTCACTAACGTTTCCCGTTGGCTAAAAAAGATGAAAATCGCCGACCGCTTGGAGGTAAAACAGCTTGGCGCCGGCAATTACAGTGTGATGATCCACCGGGATGGCGTAGTGGCTAATTTGAGGGACGTCGGCATCGGAATTTCCCAGGTATTGCCGGTTTTAGTGCTAGCCTATTTTGCACCAGCTTACTCGACCGTGATTCTTGAGGAGCCGGAGATTCATTTACACCCCCAGGCCCAATCCTTTTTGGCCGAATTATTCCTTGAAGTGAGCAAAACGCGGCACGTTCAGTTTATTGTGGAAACCCATTCAGAACATCTGTTTCGCCGCATGCAAACACTCGTTGCAAAAAGAAAAGCCATGCCAAACCAATGTGCGCTGTATTTCGTGGCGCGCAATAAGTCCGATGCGGTGCTTAAAACATTAGAAATGGATAGTTTGGGCCGGCTGTCCAATTGGCCAAATAATTTTTTCGGTGATGTGACCGGAGAGGTTCGTGAGCAAGCCAAGCTGGCCATGCAAAGAATGATGAAGGAGCGTAAATCTTTATGACTCGGCACGTTATTGATACAAATGTTTTAATTGTAGCAAGCGGTGAGCATCCCGAATCCCCATTTTCTTCGCAAAACCATCCGGTTAATGATCCGATGGAGTCAGGCAAGGTGCTTAAATGGCTAATCGATTTTGAAAAAGGGAACCGGCGGATGGTGGTGGATGTTGACTGGGCAATCCTTAATGAATATCAAAATAAATTGACCGACCAGGATTATGGTGCCAGAGTTGTTTTTGAGAAGATGGTAAGGGGACAAATAGATTATATGGAAATTGAATGGGTAGATAATCCTGCTCATCCCGATAAAGTAGCTGTTTTGAATAAACCACTGGATACCGTTATTCATGATCTTGCTGATACAAAAATCGTTTCTACCTGTTTAAAAGCCATTGATCAGGTTAATGGTCCCGGTTGCAATATTGTTAATGCATGCGATACCGACTGGTATGATTGGCAAGAGGCGCTGGGCGTTGCTGGAGTTTATGTTGAACAACTGATAGAAGAGTGGTCGCGAAATAAGTGGAAGGAACACCATGACCGCTGATTTTTTTCGTTTTCCACATACTCCGCACATCAAATGGCTCGGTAGTGGCGAACCACGCGGGGACAAAATACTTTCAGAGCTTGACGTCAAGAAGTTTCTTACCCAAAAACTGACGGTAGAAGAAAAAATAGATGGTGCCAATGTCGGTTTTTCAGTAGCGGCGAACGGACAAATTCAAGTTCAAAATCGCGGGACGTTGATTCAACGGGATGCAGGCGGCCAGTTTAAACATTTTTGGCGGTGGGTAAACCGTCATGAACAAGACATGATTGGCTTGCTGGGTGACAACCTTATCCTCTTTGGTGAGTGGTGTTATGCTGTTCATTCTCTGAAATATAATTCACTACCAGACTGGTTTATTGGTTTTGACATTTATGATCGTAAAGTATGCCGTTTTTATTCAATGCCTAGACGTAACGAAATTTTTTCTTTACTGGAAATAACACCCGTTCATACAATTGGTATTGGTCATTTCTCTATGAATGAATTAATACAGTGTTTAAATCTTCCTTCACATTATGGCGCTAAACAAATAGAAGGTATTTACCTCCGTCAAGATGAACAAGGCTGGTTAACACGCAGAGCTAAGTTGGTGAGACGTGACTTTATCCAAACAATTGAACAGCATTGGTCAAAAAAAAGCATAATACCCAATTCCATTTCTAAATAACGTATCGCTTAAAGCCAACACAATTGATAATTTAGCCTTCTTTCCTGTATCTCGCCTCTGCCACCCCCGTTTATTGCTAGGCGGCCGATTCTGCGCCCCCGCCGTAAACTATCTTGGTTCCCCGGCGGGCGCGGTCGCCGGGGAATTTTGCCGGAAACCCGCATGGAATAACCACAGGCTGGCCAGCGTGGCCGCCATCAGCACATAAAACAGCGTTACCGCCGGGGTATAGGCGAGGATCATACCGGTGAGTACCGGATTGGCGGCGCCGCCCAAGGTGCTGAGGTTTTGCATGCCGTAATAGCTGCCTTTAAGATGCGCCGGGGCGATAAAATCGATAAACAGGTATTCCACCGGCGTAATGATAATCTCCCCAAGGGAAAATAACGCCACCGCGATCATCCAGGCCGGTACGGAACTGCCCGCCAGCACAAACCCCGTCAATCCAATCAGGAAAAACAGGCTGCCGGCGATGAGCCACGGCATCAGCGTTTCGCGGCGGATATTGCGGCTGACCGCATATTGCAGCGTAATCACGATAGCGGCGTTGACCGGCAGGATAATCCCCACCACCCGGTAGGCGAACTGCGCATCAAACGCCACCATCAGATACTGCGAGATGCAGCTGGCGAACTGGCCTTCCACCAGGCAGCCCAGGGCGCCGCCCAAGGTAAAATAGATCAGCCGCTTGTCGCGCCGCAAAACCCGCAATGTCTGGCGAAAGTTGATTTTTTCCGCGACCGCCGGATTAATCCGCGGGTCATCCAGCGGCGGACGGCCGCAGCGCGGCAGCAGCCATGCCAGCACCAGCGTGGCGGCGGCGGCCAGCAGGCCGGACAAATAAAACGGCAATACGGAACTGGTTCTGGCCAGCACCACGCTCAGGGGCGGGCCGACGGCCCAGCCGACATTCACCAGGGTGTAATTCAGCGAAAACGCCTTGATGCGCCGCTCCACCGGCAGCCATTCGGCAATACTGGCTTTGAGGGTAATGGAGAACAGGGCATAGGCGGAGTTAATCATGGCCATAATCACAATCATGGACATGACGCCGGCGCTCAGGGGCAGCAGGAAAAACGCCAGGGCGAATACCGTCATCGACAAGACGATCAGTCCGTTTTTATTGAACCGATCCACCAGATAACCGCCATAGAGGCTAAACACAATCCCCAGGGTCAGGCTGGCGCCCAGCACCATGCCGATGCGATCCGGCGCCAGATGGCGATGCTGGGCCAGATAGATGGCGAAGAAGGGCAGGGTCAGGCCCCGCCCGATGGTCAATACCAGCGAGGTGGTTAATAACGCCCTGATAACCGCTGGGAATTCTTTTAGCAACTGCAAAAAATACGGTTCCTATTATTTTACCGCGATTATTTTACCGCCATCCCCGGCAATGCGCCGGCGTCCGGGCTCAGCAGGAAGATATCGCTGCCGCCGGGACCCGCGGCCATCACCATGCCCTGGGACACGCCAAAACGCATTTTACGCGGCGCCAGATTGGCCACCATCACCGTCAGGCGGCCTTCCAGCTCCTGCGGATCGGGATAGGCCGCGCGAATGCCCGAGAATACCTGCCGGGTTTCACCGCCGATATCCAGGGTAAGCTTCAGCAGCTTATCCGACCCGTCCACCAGTTCGGCTTGTTTGATCAGGGCGATGCGCATATCGACTTTGGCAAAATCGTCAAAGCTGATGGTATCGAGCAGCGGCTCATCCGCCAGGGCGCCGCTGGCCGGCTTCGCCGCGGCGACGGCCTCGTCCTTCGATTCGTTGACCATATTTTCCACATGGACCGGATCGATACGGTTAAACAGCGCCTTGAAGGTGCTGACCTTGTGGCCCAGGAGCGGAGATGCGATGCCGTCCCAGTCCAGCGCCACGTTAAGGAAGGCCTCGGCGCGGCCGGCCAGGGCGGGCAGTACCGGTTTCAGATAGGTCATCAATACCCGGAACAAATTAATGCCCATGGAGCAGATGGCCTGCAGGTCCCGTTCGCGTCCTTCCTGCTTGGCCACCACCCAGGGCGCCTGCTCGTCCACGTAGCGGTTGGCCAGGTCGGCCAGCGCCATAATCTCGCGAATCGCTTTGCCGGATTCCCGGGCGCTAAAGGCATCGGAGATGCCGGCGGCGGCATCGGTAAAGGTTTTATACAGCACCGGGTCGGCCAGGGTATCGGCCAGCTGGCCGTCAAAGCGCTTGGCGATAAAACCGGCGTTGCGCGAAGCCAGGTTAACCACTTTATTGACGATATCCGTATTGACCCGCTGGATAAAATCTTCCAGATTCAGGTCGATATCGTCAATATGCGACGACAGCTTGGCGGCGTAGTAATAACGCAGGCAATCCGCATCCAGATGCTTGAGGTAAGTACTGGCCTTGATAAAGGTGCCGCGGGATTTGGACATCTTGGCGCCGTTGACCGTGACGTAGCCGTGCACGAATAAATTGGTCGGTTTGCGGAAGTTGCTGCCTTCCAGCATGGCCGGCCAGAACAGGCTATGGAAATAAACGATATCCTTGCCGATAAAATGATACAGGTCGGTATCGGAACCGACGCGCCAATAATCATCGAAATTAATATCGCCGCGCTTGTCGCACAGATTTTTAAACGAACCCATATAGCCGATGGGCGCATCCAGCCACACGTAGAAATATTTGCCCGGCGCGTCCGGCACTTCAAAACCGAAATAGGGCGCGTCGCGGGAAATATCCCACTGCTGCAGGCCGGACTCAAACCACTCCTGCATTTTATTGGCCACTTGCTCTTGCAGGGCGCCGGAACGGGTCCAGGCTTTCAGCATATCGCTAAAGGCCGGCAGGTCGAAGAAGAAGTGCTCGGAATCCTTCATTACCGGCGTGGCGCCGGATACCGCCGATTTGGGATCGATCAAATCGGTGGGGCTGTAGGTGGCGCCGCACACTTCGCAGTTATCGCCGTACTGATCCGGGGATTTGCATTTCGGGCAGGTGCCTTTGACAAACCGGTCCGGTAAAAACATCTTTTTTTCCGGGTCGAACAGCTGGGAAATGGTGCGGGTTTTAATATAGCCGTGCTCTTTCAACCGATGGTAAATCAGCGTCGACAGCTCGCGGTTCTCCTCGCTATGGGTCGAGTGATAGTTGTCATAGCTGACGCCGAAACCGGCAAAATCCTGCTGATGCTCACGATTCATTTCATCGATCATGATTTCCGGCGCTACGCCGAGCTGCTGGGCTTTGAGCATGATCGGGGTGCCGTGCGCGTCATCGGCGCAGATGAAATAAACCTGGTTGCCGCGCATTCGCTGAAAACGGACCCAAATATCTGCCTGGATATGCTCCAGCATATGGCCGAGATGGATTGAACCGTTAGCGTATGGTAACGCACAGGTTACCAATATTTTTTTCGCGACTTGAGTCATGTTGGGAATGTGCTTTTTATCAGATGAAATAAAGGTTTTTGATGGTAACCGATAGCGATACCCCGCGTAAACAAGCTCGGACAGTTCTGTTATGCTATGTGCATCGGTTACCACCCCTATAAAGAGAAAATAAGGAGCCGGGATGAATCCTCCATCACCCGAACAGTCTACCCCCGATGTGCTGCGCGCCCAGGTATCGCAGGTGCTGGCGCTGTTTAAACATACTACGCTAAAACGCAATTTGAACGAGCTCAAGGCGCTGACCCACTGCGCGCTGCTCGACGGCGCGCTGCATATCGAACTGACCATGCCGTTTGCCTGGCATAGCGCGTTTGATGAATTAAAAGACGCCGCCAGCGCGGATCTGCTGCGGGTCACCGGCGCGCGGGCCATCGACTGGCGCTTAAGCCATAACATCGCCACCCTGCGCCGGGTCAAAGATCTGCCCGGCGTCAAAAGCGTGCGCAACCTGATTGCGGTCACCTCCGGCAAAGGGGGCGTGGGCAAATCCAGCACCGCGGTTAACCTGGCGCTGGCGCTGGCGGCGGAAGGGGCGCGCGTCGGCCTGCTGGATGCGGACATTTACGGCCCGTCGATTCCCGCCATGCTCGGCACCACCGAGGAGCGCCCGACGTCGCCGGACGGCCAGCATATGGCCCCCATCATGGCCCACGGCCTGGCCACCAATTCCATCGGTTATATGGTGACGGAAGATAACGCCATGGTCTGGCGCGGTCCGATGGCCAGCAAGGCGCTGCTGCAATTGCTTAACGACACCCTGTGGCCGGAGCTGGATTATCTGGTGCTGGATATGCCCCCGGGCACCGGCGATATCCAGCTGACGCTGGCGCAAAACATCCCGGTTACCGGCGCGCTGGTGGTCACCACGCCGCAGGATATCGCCCTGACCGATGCGCGCAAAGGTATCGTGATGTTTGAAAAAGTGGGGGTGCCGGTATTAGGCATCGTGGAAAACATGAGCGTGCATATCTGTAGCCATTGCGGCCATCTGGAAGCGATTTTTGGCACCGGCGGGGCGGAAAAACTGGCCGAGCAGTACCACTGCGCCCTGCTGGGCCAACTGCCGCTGCATATCAGCCTGCGCGAGGACCTCGACCGCGGCCAGCCCACGGTGGTCAGCCGCCCGGACAGCGAATTCACCGAGCTATATCGCCAACTGGCCGGCCAGGTCGCCGCACAGCTGTATTGGCAGGGCGAGGTGATACCCACGGAGATCGCGTTTAAAGCGGTATAAAAACGCCAACGCATAAGCCACGCCCGGCACGGCGTCAGCAGAAAAGGCGCGCTGCCGGGTTAGCGCCGCATAATGTCCCGCCCTCATCGGGATGTTCACTGTAAAATGTCAAATCATCTGCCGTTGCGTCACTGGTTTAATCATACGGTTATGCATAGTTTTTTTGATAGGATACTGGCTATTGATACCTCCGTGGCGCTCTGCTGCGCAAAAATGCATGTCCCAGATGCTAAATCTATGGCTGGCTTCTTGATTGCCGCAACGGCTGTTACTCATAATCTTACCCTGGTGACCAGAAATACAAAGACTTCCACTTGACCGGCGCTGTACTGTTAAACCCGTGGATGTGAATAATCTAAAGACGCAATCATTTCCCCGCGGCCAAAGGCCGCCGGAAATGACACGCTCCGATCGGCTCGCCCGTAATGCAAACCGCATCGGAGAATAGGGTCGCGGGGGAATCGCGGAAAATGACGCCCGTTGACCTTACCGCTGCGCCAGCGCCTGCGGGTTCACGCAGTTGTTTTTCACTTCGCCCGCCAGCGCCGCGATGAGATTGTCCACCGCGCAGGCCACCATGGCATGGCGGGTTTCCACGGTGGCGGAGCCGATATGCGGCAGCGCCACGACATTGGGCAGGCCGAGCAGCGGCGAGGTGGCCGGCAGCGGTTCGCGCTCGAATACGTCCAGGCCGGCGCCGCGAATCACTCCATCCTGCAAGGCGGTAATCAATTCCGGTTCATTAACGATCTTGCCCCGGGAGCCGTTGATTAAAATGGCGCCGGGCTTCATTTTACGCAACTGCGCCAAACCAATCAGCTTTTCGGTTGCCGGCAATAGCGGCAGCACCACGCAGACAAAATCCGCCTGCGCCAGCACGTCGTCCAGGGAAAGCCGGCGCGCATGCAGCTGGGTTTCGGCCTGTTCGTTGGCCACATCGTTGTAATAAATCACCGGCATGCCAAACCCCAAATGGGCGCGTTTGGCCACGGCATAGCCGATCCGCCCCATGCCCAGGATGCCGATGGTCTTGCCGTTGACATCGGTACCATAATATTCCTCGCCGATGCTGCGCACCCAGCGGCCCTGCTTGACCATCTCCGCCAATTCGATGGCGCGCCGGGCGCTGGTCAGGATCAGGGTGAAAATCGTATCGGCGGTGGTTTCGGTCAATACGCCGGGGGTATGCATCAGGGTAATGCCGCGGCGGGTCAGATCCGGCACGCTAAACTGATCGTAGCCCACCGAGATGGTGGAAATGGCGCGCAGCTTCGGCGCGGCGTCCAGCAAATCGCCGCCGATGGGATGGCTGGCGCCGATCAGGCCGTCCGCCTGGCCAAGGGCGTCGATTACGTCCTGGCGGTTAGCGTCGGTGATGCTGTCGAACTGCGCCAGGTTAAAAGCACCTTGCAGCCTCGCCAATTGATCGGCGGGAATTTTTTTATATAAAACGACATTGGGTTTCATGGGTATGCCTCTGGATTTATCGGTGACGCCTCAAGCAATAAGCGGGGCGGTGGTTGAAGCATCGGCGGCCATGGCCGCGGCCAGGCGCTGGCGATCGGGCAACCCTTCGCTGTCGCCGATAACCTGGATGGCCAGCGCGCCGATATGGTTGCCGCGTTTAATGGCCTCCGGCAGCGGCAGGCCTTCGAGCAAGGCGCTCACCACCCCCACGGCAAAGCCGTCGCCCGCGCCCACCGTATCCACCACGTTTTTCACCAGCACCGCCGGAATCACGCCCCGTTCTCCCCGGGCGGTCTTGAAAAAGGCCCCGTCGGCGCCGGTTTTAATAATCACCGCCTGCACTCCGCCGGCCAGATAGAAATCGGCAATGGCGTCCGGCTGCTGGCGGCCGGTGAGGATCGCCCCTTCTTTAATCCCCGGCAGCACCCAATCCGCGCTAAAGGCCAGCTTATTGAGCTGCGCCACCATTTCCTGCTGCGAGCGCCACAGCACCGGCCGCAGATTGGGATCAAAAGAAACGGTCTTGCCCCGCTGTTTCATCCAGCGCGCCGCGTGGGCCGCCAGCGCATAAGAGTCGTCGGACAGCGCCGCCGCCACGCCGCTCAGGTGCAAATGGCGGGCCCGGCCAAAATACCCCTCGTCAAAATCAGCCGGCGACAATCGGCTGGCCGCCGAGCCCTTACGGAAATACTCCACGATGGGATCGGTTCCATCATCGGCTTTGGATTTAAGCTGGAAGCCGGTGGGGAAGGCGGGGTCCTGGGTTACGGCGCGGCAATCCACCCCTTCGGCGGCCAGGGTCGCCAGAATAAAGCGGCCAAAGGAGTCATTACCCAGCCGGCTGACCCAGCCCGATCGTAATCCCAGACGCGCCAGTCCGATGGCGACATTCAATTCGGCGCCCGCCGCCCGGCGCACATACCGATCCACCTCGGCCAGATCGCCGCGCTCGGTGGCCACGAACATCGCCATGGCTTCGCCAAACGTCACCACATCCAACGGCGGGAGATTGGCGGCGGGAGAATGAGTTGCAGACATAGGATACTCCTCAAGACAGTAGAATGGAGCGGCGCCTGGCGTACCGGCGCCGCAAAACTATAGTAAGAGTATGGAACCGGTTCCATCCACAATCCATCCTTCTAGGATAAAATTTTGAACTGGATCACGATCTATTGCGGCATCAGATGCGTAACGCTGGCGGCTGGCAGTCTTTGACCATGCAAATCCGCCCGGGTGTAGACCCGGCCCGTGGGGGCGATGGTCAGGGCGATTTGTTCCAGCAGGCCCTGGGTGGGCGCTTTTTTACCCTGGACCACCAGCAGCAGCGGCAACAGCAGCACCATGGTGATTTGGCCGTAAGATAGGGGGTGGATATGAGTATGCCGCGAATATTGCAGCAGTAAAAACGACGTGCTCATGGTAAAGCCCAGCGTCAGCCCGGCAATCACTTCCGAGGTTGAGTGTACATGAATAATGACCCGGGAAACGCCGATAGTCAGCGCCAGGATATAACCGCAGGCCACCGCGAACTGCCTCAGCCCCTTGGGTGCGCGGCTGGTCAGTATCCAGAGCATCACCGGCCAGATACTGGCTGATAAAGCGGAATGGCCGCTGAAACCGGTGAAATCATACATCCGGCTGCCGATGCCCCAGCCCATAAACGCCAGTTTGGATACCACGACAATCGCCCCGGCGGCGCCGAACAGCAGCAACCATTGCAGGCAGGCGCGCCGGGTATCGGCTTTCCACAATAATAAAATGACAATGAGTACCGCGCAGGGCAGCAAAAGCATGCTGTCGCCAAAAAACGTAAGCCAATGCCAATTCATCAAATACCGCTCATCAGGGGAAAGTTAAAGGATGCCACCCATATACCTTACGCAATGTTCCCGCGTCTCTCCAGTCTGAATTATCTTAAAACCGTGACATGGATCGCTGCAAAGGCGAGAATTAATCGCCAGGCGAAGCATCGGCGAGTCGCTATCGCTGGCGTCGGTTTCCCCGGCACTCTATAATTGCCGCGTCAAATGCGCCACGTCGGCGCAATACTTTTTTATACCAGGCCATTTATTGTATGACTGACAAGCCTCACCAGTGCGTCATTATCGGCATAGCCGGCGCATCCGCATCCGGCAAAAGCCTGATCGCCAGCACGCTATACCAAGAGTTGCGCGAGCAGGTCGGCGATGAACATATCGGCATAATCCCTGAAGACAGCTATTATGAAGATCAAAATCACCTGACCATGAGCGAGCGGATTAAAACCAACTACGATCATCCCAGCTCCATGGATCACAATCTGCTCTACCAGCATTTGCTGATGCTCAAGGCGGGCCAGGCCATCGAAATGCCGGTATACAGCTATGTCGAGCATACCCGCCGGCCGGAAACCATCCATTTGGCGCCCAAAAAGGTGATTATCCTGGAAGGGATACTGCTGCTCACCGACCTGCGGCTGCGCGGCGAAATGAATTTCTCCATTTTCGTCGATACCCCGCTGGATATTTGCCTGCTCCGGCGCATGAAGCGCGATGTGAACGAGCGCGGACGCGCCATGGATTCCGTGATGGAGCAATACCAAAAAACCGTGCGTCCCATGTTCCTGCAATTTATCGAGCCATCCAAACAATACGCCGATATCATTGTGCCGCGCGGGGGCAAAAATCGCATTGCGATCGACATACTTAAGGCGAAAATCAGCCAATTTTTTGAATAATGATAACCGCCAGGCGGTCACGAGCGGCGCGAACGCATAGCCTGCTATCTGCGCGACCCAGGGTGGCGGCGCATCCCCAAGAACATCTTATGGAGTAATAACGATGAGACTGTGCGACAGTGATATCGAAGCCTGGCTGGACGACGGCAGGCTGAATATCGACCCGCGTCCACCGGTGGAAAGGATCAACGGCGCCACGGTTGATGTCCGGTTGGGCAATCAATTCCGGGTGTTCCAGGGCCATACCGCGGCGTTTATCGACCTCAGCGGCCCGAAAGATGACGTCACGGCGGCCTTGGATCGCGTGATGAGCGATGAAATCGTCCTGCCGGAAGGCGGCGCGTTCTTTTTACACCCCGCCGAACTGGCGCTGGCGGTAACCCTGGAATCGGTCACGCTGCCCGATAATCTGGTGGGCTGGCTTGACGGCCGTTCGTCCCTGGCCCGCCTCGGCCTGATGGTGCACGTCACCGCGCACCGCATCGACCCCGGCTGGCAGGGTAGGATCGTCCTGGAGTTCTATAATTCAGGTAAGCTGCCGCTGGCGCTGCGGCCGGGCATGTTGATCGGGGCATTGAGTTTCGAGCCCTTGAGCGGACATGCCGCCCGTCCTTACAATAGCCGCCAGGACGCGAAATACCGTAATCAACAGGGAGCCGTTGCCAGCCGGATTGATAAGGATTAACTCCGTCAGACGCGTTGGGTGCTGCAAATACCACACATGAGGACCGCATGAGAAGATTTCTGACGACGCTGGTCATTTTGCTGGCAGTATTGGTAGCCGGCATCACGGCGCTGGTAGTACTGATCAATCCGAATGATTTTCGCAACTATATGATTGCCAAGGTCGAACAGCGCAGCGGCTATAAGCTGCGCCTCGACGGCGATCTGCGCTGGCACGCCTGGCCGCAGCTAAGCATCCTGGCCGGACGCATGACCCTGACCGCACCCGGGGCCGGCGTCGCGCTGGTCAGCGCGGAAAATATGCGCCTGGACGTGCATCTGTGGCCATTGCTTTCCCATCAACTGTCGGTGAAGCAGGTATTGCTTAAAGGCGCGGTGATCACCATCACGCCCGACAGCGCCGCCCGCCGCCCGGAAAATGCGCCCATCGCCCCCGCCGGCACGCCGGCACCCGTAGACCGCAGCGCCTGGTCATACGACATCGCCAGCCTGAAAGTCACCGACAGCCTGCTGATTTGGCAGCGCCAGCCCAACGAGCAGATCAACCTGCGCGATTTCAATCTCGATATGGAACAAAACGCCGTGCGCCAGGCGAATATCACCTTTTCCAGCCGGATTAACCGCGACCAGCGGGATCTGGCGGTGTCGCTGAGCGGCAAAGCGGATTTAAGCCATTATCCGCGCCAACTCACCGCCAGCCTGGACGGTTTTCAGTATGAACTGCACGGCTCGGGCCTGCCGGCCGAAGGCATCAAAGGCGAAGGCAAACTCAGCGCGGATTACTCCCGCACCAACGACACGCTGGAAATCAGCAACCTGTCGTTTAGCGCCAATGACAGCCAACTCGCCGGCCAGGCCAGCGCCAAAATGGGCGACATCCCGATTTATCAATTGGATCTGAACGCCCAGCTCCTGAACCTGGATACGCTGATGGGCTTTACCACTACTGGCGGCAGCGGCAGCGGCGGCAGCGGACATCGGCAGCATAGCGCCAACGGCAAACCGGTTATCGCCGCCGCCAGCGGCGAAAAGCCGTCGTCGGTGCTTAATGGTTTTAACGGCCAGCTTAACCTGACGGCGGATCGGGTGATTTATCACGGCCTGAACATCACCGGCTTCAAAACCCAGGCGGATAACCGCCGCGGCCATCTGGCGCTTAATACCCTGGCCGGCAAGCTGGGCGACGGCGAGTTCAACCTGCCGGGCACGGTGGATACCACCGGCCGGCAGCCGAGCTTCGAGCTCAGGCCGTCCCTCAAACAGGTGGCGCTGGGGCCGCTATTGCAGGCCTTCTCGCTGCCGCAGACCCTGACCGGTCTGCTATCGGTGGACGGCCAACTGAGCGGCCAATCCTTTACCGGCGCCGACTTCGCGCAAAACTGGCGCGGCGCCGGCAAGATGCAGCTGGACAACGCCAGGCTGGAAGGCCTGAATATCCAGCAGTTGATCCAGCGCGCCGTGGAACGCAGCAATAATAATGTCAGTGCGGATCAGGTAACCGAGACATACTCGGCGGTGAAGCAGCTCACCGCCCAGGCCACCCTGGATCGGGGGCACCTGAAACTCGACGATCTGGCGGGCGACTCGGAGGCGATGGCGCTGGCCGGCAACGGCGACCTGGACCTGCCGGGCAGGCAGTGCGACGTCAACCTGACTATTCGCGTCCTCAAGGGCTGGAAAGGGGAACCGCAGCTGACCCAGGCGCTCACCGCCACGGCTATCCCCCTGCGGGTCTATGGTCCCTGGGATAACCTGAGCTATCAGCTCCATGTGGATCAGTTGCTGCGCAGCCGGCTGGAAGATGAAGTGAAAAAGCGCCTGGACGCCTGGGCGCAGAAAAACCAGGATCGCCCGCAGAATAAAAACGTGCAAAAGCTGCTGGATAAACTGTAAGGCCGGGCGCAGCCGGAATCAGACCTCGTATTCCGGCTGCGCGACCGGGGTAATGCGCACTTTCAGGATGCGGTGGCTTTCCACTTCCAGGATTTCAAACAGATAGTTGCCGATACCCAGGGTATCCCCCTCTTTAGGGATGGCCTGGGTATGCTCCATCAGCAAACCCGCCAGGGTGTGATATTCGCGCCGGTCTTCCAGGGCGATATCGATATAACCCACCAAATCTTCCAGCGGCAGATACCCATTCACAATCAAGGTGCCGTCGTCATGCTGCACGATATCGTGGCGCGGGTCGGTCTCTTCGTTTTCCAGCGGCAGGTTGCCGGCAATGGTTTCCATCACGTCGCTGAGGGTGATAATCCCCTCCACCGACCCGAACTCATCGACGATAAACGCAAAATGGGTATGGGCTTCGCGAAACTGCTCCAGCGCCAGCAGCAAAGACAGCTGCTCGGGAAACACCAACGGCTGGCGAATCAGCGAACGGAGGTCCAGCGGCTCTTTACGCAACTGCTGGGTCAGCAGGTCAATGACATGCACCACCCCCAATGGCTCGTTGGACGCGCTATCCTCGGTGATCACCAGACGGGTATGCTGGTTATTTTCCAGCAGGGGAATAATGACTTCCGGCGGATCGCGCAAATCGATATGTTCAATATCGTGACGGGAAGTCATCACGCTGCTCACGGTGCGCTGGGCCATCCCCAGCACCCGTTCGATCATGCGCCGTTCCTGCTCGTTAAACACTTCCTGGCCGCCGCCGTCGCCATCGGCAATAAGCGCCGAGGTCTGCGCATCCAGCTGCGCCTCTTCATGCCGGCCGCTCAGCATGCGCAGCACCGCTTCGGCGGTACGCTGGCGCAGCGGCAGGGATGAAGACAAGAACCGGCGCCGATTAAACTGCGCCAGCTGGTTCAGCGACTCGATGGCCACCGAGAAACCGATGGCTGCATAAAGATATCCTTTGGGAATGTGGTAACCAAAGCCGTCGGCCACCAGGCTAAAGCCAATCATCAGCAGGAAACTTAAACACAAAATCACAATCGTGGGATGGGCATTAATAAACCGGGTCAAGGATTTGCTGGCCGCCATCATCACGCCGATGGCCACAATCACCGCCGCCATCATTACCGCCAGATGATCCACCATGCCCACGGCGGTAATCACCGAGTCCAGCGAGAACACCGCATCCAAAATAACGATTTGCGCCACTACCGGCCAGAAGCGCGCGCCCTTGCGCTGCGCCTGCACCTCTTCATCCTTGCCTTCCAGGCGCTCGTTAAGCTCCATGGTGGCTTTAAATATCAGAAATATACCACCTACCAGCATAATCAGGTCGCGGGCGCTGAAGGGGTGCCCTGCGGCGAAAAACAGCGGATCGGTCAACGACACCAGCCATGACATGGACGCCAGCAACAGCAAACGCATAATCAACGCCAGCGCCAGACCCACTATCCGGGCCTTATCCCGCAGCGCGGGCGGCAACTTCTCCGCCAAAATGGCGATAAACACCAAATTATCGATACCTAACACCAGCTCCAGCACAATCAATGTTGCCAGACCTGCCCAAATCGTTGGATCGGCGATCCATTCCATAATCAATGTTTAACCTGTTTTAGTCACGAGCTCGTGAAGAATGATGGGAGTTAACGCGGCAAAACTCAAGAGAGGATAACGCAGGGAGCACGTGGGCGGTTTGGAAGACGAACGCCGTCACCAGCCAATTTCCTGAGGAAATCATTAATATGCGTAATAAATCTGTAACATCAATCAACTATTTGTATCTGAAAACGGGCCATTATAGGCATTATGCATTTGCTTTGTTTATGTTATCAGCCTGCTACAAGCCAGCTAAACCGCCGCGACGACAGCGATACGGGTAGTCTTATTCCTAAAACGCAGGGCATGGGAGATCGAAACCTTGTAAAGAGGTAATTAATAATTAGTATAACAACGATGAGGCATTTGTTGTGCCAATTATACAATTTTTGGCCAAAAGATAGGCTGGCAAGTGTAGTTTTGTGACTGAGCTATCACTAGTAAGAATAGTTTGCGTCGCATCAAGCCAGAACCAGAGTACAGATTTCAAACAAATGCTCGACAGCTCATTGGTTGCTACAAGCCAAGGGCGGTAGCGTGGTGTGAGCATAATCAACTCATAGCTGGTTCCTGGTCGTGTTTAAACCAGTACATGTATCAGTAATCCTGCCTTTTATTAAAAGAAGGCAATGGAATAAGTTTTTTGTTTAAATGTCGTGTATCGATAGTCTTATCCTATTAAGTCCAGTGGGTTGTCACTCTCATATTTGGCTAATAAATAATCAGATTTTATGAAATTTCCACTAGCGATAACACTATCGGTCATGCGCGCAAAAGCTTTAGGTAAAAGAAGATTTTTTGATGAGAAAAAATCAATGCCTGTAATGACGAGATTTTCCAGCATGGCCGCAAAAACACGTCTATTCTCTATGCACAACAATTTAGCCGTTGCTGCAAGGGCCGATCGCTCAATTTCAGAACAAATAATGTCATAATCATAAGATTTATAGTTGTATTTTTATGTCATTTTTGGTCAATTAGATGAATCTTAACATTTGTGATGTGGGCATGAGAGTTTTGGATATGGCACCAGAAGATGAAAGCAGGCATGTACCACAATGAACAGCGCTAAGTTTTGGGGCTTTTTTGGCATTAACACACTTGCGTAAGGCGCTACCACACATGGATACGCTTTTTACCCGAGCAACAGCGATAGTGATGATAACTCAATGATGAAAACCAAACTTAAGTTGATGCCGCTTTTGGTGTCGGTGGCCTTGATTAGTGGTTGTACCGTCTTCCCTGGTTCTAGTCTCTCGACCAGCGGTAAAAATGTTATAAAACAAGATGATGCAAATTATGATATTAGCAAGTTCGTCAATGTTTATCCATTGACACCG
Organism: Sodalis sp. RH21; assembly: GCF_047324175.1. Classification (NCBI taxonomy): domain Bacteria; kingdom Pseudomonadati; phylum Pseudomonadota; class Gammaproteobacteria; order Enterobacterales; family Bruguierivoracaceae; genus Sodalis; species Sodalis sp. RH21. The sequence continues at coordinate 1,592,337 of NZ_CP178732.1, forward strand.
AGACTAATTGAGGAATTACGCTCAAAGCCAGTGGTGGCTCAAAACAATGTTCCACTTGAGCAAGAACTAAAAAATTACGAATATAGAGTAGGGGTCGGTGATGTTTTGAACATCACCGTCTGGGAACACCCCGAACTAACCACTCCGGCTGGTCAGTATCGTAGCGCAAGTGATACTGGCAATTGGGTACAATCAGATGGAACTATTTTTTATCCTTATATTGGCAAGGTCAGCGTTGAAGGCCGTACTGTTACTCAAATAAGAAATGAAATTTCCAATCGTTTAGCACAATACATTGAAAGTCCTCAAGTGGATGTCAATATAGCTTCTTTCCGCTCGCAGAAAGTGTACGTGACAGGCGAAGTGAATAAATCTGGTCAGCAGGCTATCAGTAATGTGCCATTGACGATACTAGATGCAATAAACTCCGCCGGTGGGCTTACTGCTGATGCAGATTGGCGAAATGTAATACTCACACATAATGGCAAAGATCAGCAAATTTCGCTGCAGGCGCTTATGCAGAATGGTGATCTTCAACAAAATAGATTGCTCTATCCTGGTGATATCCTTTTTATACCCCGCAACGATGATTTGAAAATTTTTGTTATGGGTGAGGTGACAAAACAATCTACCCTGAAAATGGATCGAAGCGGAATGACATTAACCGAAGCTCTGGGGAATGCACAAGGCATTGACCAAGTTTCAGCAAATACGACAGGTATATTTGTTATAAGACCCCTTAAAGGTTCTCACGGAAGCCAAATAGCAGACCTCTATCAGCTAGATGTTTCTGATGCAACATCATTGGTTATGGGTACTGAGTTTCAGCTTAAACCATATGACATTGTTTATGTGACTACAGCACCTATTACACGTTGGAATAGGCTTGTAAATCAACTAATTCCAACTATTGCAGGTGTTCATGATATGACGGAAACAACACGATATATTAAAAACTGGGATTAATCATGTTTGATACTGTATTGGTGGTTTGCGTCGGTAATATCTGCCGTTCTCCTACGGGAGAACGATTATTACAAAAGTATTTGCCAGGGAAAAATATTATATCTGCCGGGTTAAGCCCGCTATTAAATAAACCGGCTGATGAGTTAGCTTGCCATGTAGCAAATGACAACAAACTTTCGCTTGCTGATCACCATGCAAAAAAAGTCACAGCGGACCTGTGTCATGAATATGATCTAATTTTGGTCATGGAGAGAAAACATATCGATCGGCTATGCAAAATTGCACCCGAAGCGAGAGGTAAAATTATGTTATTTGGTCATTGGTTACAGCAAACAGAAATTCCTGATCCCTATAAACAAAGTAGAAAAACATTTGAATATGTTTATCATTTATTAGATGAGTCTGCACAACAATGGGCGAAAGCCTTAAACCGATAGTTAGGATGAATAATGTCTGAAAGAAATAAAACTTATAAATCGGTTGAAGATAACTCAAGTGAAATTGATTTAATGCGAGTTATTGCCCAACTAATCGAGTCACGCTGGCTCATAGTAAGTATCACCAGCATATGCATGATTATAGCTGTATTATATATATTGCTGACTACTCCCATATATAGGAGTGACGCTCTTGTACAAGTTGAACAAAGCATAGGCAGTTCATTATTAAATAACATTTCTGAAATGCTACCATCCGGAAGTTCTCAGCCACAGTCGGCTGCTGAAATAGAACTAATAAAGTCGCGAATGGTTTTAGGTAAAACAATATCTGATTTACAACTTGATACTGTTATTGAGCAAAAATATTTCCCTTTCTTTGGGAAGGGATGGGCTAGGCTTATTAATGATAAACCTGCGCAAATTGCAGTATCAAAGTTTATGCCCTCAGAAAATATTGATAGCGATTATCTTATTTTAGAGGTTTTAAACAATAAAGAATACCTCCTTAAAGATGATGGCGACATTATAATTAAAGGAAATATTGGGAAGTTTGAAAGCAATAAAGGTACAACAATATTAGTTAGCGATATCAAAGCTAAAGATGGAACAGAGTTCTATATTCAGAAAAAAAAGACATTGCAAACGTATAATGATTTGCTAAATAGCATTGATGTCGCTGATAAGGGTAAAGATACAGGAGTTTTAGGCCTTAATATACTTGGGGATGATCCTGAGCAGATTAAAAAAATACTAAATAGCATAATCAATAATTATTTGCAACAAGATATTGAACGAAAATCCGAGGAAGCTGAAAAAAGTCTTAAATTCGTAGAGGAACAAATTCCAGGCGTGAGGGAAGCCTTAGATGTTGCAGAAAATAAATTAAACCTATATCGTAGACAAAACGATTCAGTTGATCTGTCTTTAGAAGCGAAATCTGCCCTAGATTCAACCGTATCTATCGAAACGCAGTTGAATGAATCTATTTTCAAAGAAGCTGAAATTTCAAAACTCTTCACAAAAGAGCATCCAGCATATAGGGCTTTATTAGAAAAAAGGAAGACCTTAGAAGGCGAGAAAGCAAAATTAGATAAACGTATTAATGGCATGCCTGTTACTCAGCAAGAAATACTGCGATTAACGCGAGATGTAAACGTTAATCAACAAGTCTATATGCAATTGTTAAATAGACAACAAGAGCTTTCTATAAGCAAAGCGAGTACGGTAGGTAATGTTAGAATTATCGACACAGCTGAAACACAAGTTAGGCCTGTTGCTCCGCGCAAGGCAATGATATTGATACTTGCCTTTATTCTAGGCGGAATGCTATCTGTTGGTATTGTTTTAGTTAAATCTATCTTCCGGAAAGGAATTGAGAGTCCAGAACAATTGGAACAATTAGGTATCAATGTTTATGCAACGATACCACTATCGGAATGGCAAGTTAAAAAGGATCGTGAAAATGCGCTTAAGAAAGGAAGCCAAAAATCCGATAATTCAATTATGGCGCTGGGAAATCCCGCCGACTTGGCAATGGAGTCTATACGAAGCTTGAGAACTAGTCTGCATTTTGCAATGATGGATGCGCCAAATAATATTTTAATGATATCCGGCGCAAGCCCATCAATTGGGAAAACGTTTGTAAGTGTTAACCTAGCCTCAGTGTTAGCTCAAGCAGGTAATAAAGTACTGCTAGTTGATTGTGATTTGCGTAAAGGATATATGCATAACATAATGGGCGCTAGCAATTCTTCTGGTTTAGCAGAGATTCTTTCCGAGCAAAAAGTAACTAACGATGTTTTAGTTAAAACAAAAATTACTAATCTTGACTTTATTTCCCGCGGCAAGGCTCCACCAAATCCATCTGAACTATTAATGCACGAAAATTTTGCTAAAGTGCTATTATGGGCTTCTGAAAATTACGATTATGTAATGGTGGATACTCCTCCTATATTAGCAGTAACTGATGCAGCCATAATTGGTCGGCATTCTGGTACAAATATGATGGTTACTCGATTTGAGAAAGATACCGTAAAAGAGGTTGAATATAGTATAAAGAGATTTGAGCAGAATGGGGTACATATCAAAGGAGTAATACTTAATGCAATTGTTAAGAGAAATAATGCTTATTCTGGGTATGATTATTATCAGTATGAATATAAAACTACAAAAGAATAGTTAATATTTAAAGTAAATAAGTAAGTGCTTCTAAAAATCATGAAATCTCACTGTTACTCATAAATCCACGAGTAGCAGTGGCATCCTGTTTGAAGTGTATTAGATTGTAGAGTCGATAGGTTGCGATATGAATGCTTTGGAAAATATAAAAGTGAAAATCGTCATACCTACATTTAATGGAGGTGAACTATGGCGAATGGTTGCAAAACGTGTAGTGGAGATAACAAAAAATGAAAAATACATCAATGGTGTTTTAATTATTGATTCTGGCAGTAGTGATTCAACTACTCAAATATCTAAGCAAAGCGGGTTTGATGTCCATTCCATAAGCTCAGAAGAATTTAATCATGGTGGCACAAGGAATCTTGGAGTAACATTAAGTGGTAGTGATATAGTTATATTTTTAACACAAGATGCTTTACCTACAAAAAACAGTTTTGCAAATATAATTATGCCATTTAAGGACCTAACTGTTGCTGCAGCTTACGGACGGCAGACGCCACATGATAATGCTACACCGATTGCCATTCATGCACGGCAATTTAATTACAAAGAAGAAAGTTATATTTCGGAAATTAATGCAAAAAAAACTTTAGGCATTAAAACAGTATTCTTGTCAAATTCATTTTCAGCATATAGAACATCTATTTTCAATGATCTTGGCGGTTTTCCAAATAATACCATCCTCGGCGAAGATATGTTTTTCGCGGCGAAGGCTATTCTTTCAGGATACAAAATCGCTTATGCAGCCGATGCAATCGTTCAACATTCACATAATTACACTCTGGTAGCTGAGTTTAAACGGTATTTTGATATTGGCGTCTTTCATAATGATGAAAAGTGGATAAGAGAAAATTTTGGAGGTGCAGGTGGTGAAGGCAAACGATTTATTATTTCTGAATTCAAACACCTATTAAGAAACAAGCCACTGTTAGTACCATTAGCTTGCGCCAATAATTTTGCCAAAATTGTTGGCTATAAACTTGGACAAAATTATCAGAAGTTACCGAAATATTTTATTAAAAAATTAAGTATGCATAAAAGGTATTGGTGATAGTAATAACAGTATAAAAGCAGAGGTTATGTTTAATACACTGCTCACCTTTTTCTTTAAATATTATAATGATAATATAAAGTTATATTATTGGTAAGGAAAAATAGTATTTAGTGACAATGTTTACAAGATTAATAACTAAAGCTTAGTTAGTAGTCATAATTAGAGTAAACAACTAAAATAAATGCATTGTAGTATCATATAATGAAATATGTTTTTTTTCATTATATTGTTATTATCATATATATTGTATGGTTAATTGAAATGTAAAAATGATTTCAATAAATATGGCCTAATTACCGAATCTATTGATTCAAAATTATTAAGAGTATTAATTAGAAAATTTAACCATAAGAATATACAAATGAAGCTAACAATTATTATCCCATGTTATAATGCACAAAATTCAATTGGTAAATTATTATCATCGCTGGCAAAACAACAAGTTATCGGTGTTGAAATAATAATCGTTAATGATGGTTCGACAGATAATACAGAAAATATTGTTAATGCTTTTTTAACATGTAATGTACAAATGCCAATATGTATATATAATACGAAAAATTCAGGAGCAGCAGCCGCAAGAGAATATGGCTTAATAAAAGCTAAAGGCGAATATATCTCCTATTGTGATAGTGATGACGATGTAGCATCTAATTTTATTAATGCAATTCTTGTATCATCCGAAATAAAACCCGATATGATTTATTATTCTTCAAACATTGTTAAAGAAATTGAACTTAATAAAAAAACTCATATTAAAAAGGTTTTTTTTGAAAAAGATTTCATTTACAAAAATGGAGAGGAACTTTTAAATTATTTACTCACAAATGGTTATTATACTGCGGCTGTATGGTCTTACGTATTTAGGCGCGAGTTAGCTATAAGTAGTGGAGCTAAATTTACGGCAAGGCCAGTTCATGAAGATCATATGTTCACAATTAAATTACTATTAAATTCAACTTTAATTGTCACTCTGAAGGAAGTATTATATCTGCAAAATCTTAGAGCAGGGTCGCTTACAAATTCCACTAAAAGCCCGCACTATATATCAGAGCGATATAATGCGTATTTGGAAGTTAAAAATATTTTAAAAAATAGGTTGAAAAAAAAGTGCATTTATCTTTATTCAAAATGGTCAGTACATGGTTTTTTAAAATTATGTAAAAGTAGCCCAAAGTCCTTTATCATTGCTTTAATTAAACAAAAACTCTTTGTGTATTTTTGGCAAGATCGTGCATTTCTGTTACCCTTTATTTTTTTCGCAATCTTTAAAAAATAAATATGTCAAAATAGTTCCTTGTATTTTTTAATATTAATAATTACGGTGTTTATAATATGCTTTTTAAAAAAATATACTTTAGAGCTTTAAACATATTAAAAGGCAATATTAATAAAATCTTGTCCTTATATTTATATTGTAAATTTTTCATAATAAATGAATTTTCTAAAAAGAAAGTAAGCCAAAGCGCTAGTATTATAATATCTTTGACCACATATCATAAAAGAATAAAAAATGTCTTTTTAACTTTAGAAACACTAATGCAGCAAAATTACGATGGAAAATATGAAATACGATTGTATTTAAGCAAGGACGATGTAATTAAAAATGGTGGAGTGCCTGAAAGATTAAAAAAATTGCAGACTAGAGGGTTGATGATTTTTATTCTAAATGAAAATATAAAGTCATATAAAAAACTTTATTATTCTTCTATATATAATAATGAAAAAATTATTATTACGGCTGATGACGATGTTTTTTATCCCAAGTGGTGGCTTAGTCAGTTGCTAGAAGTGAGTGTGAGGAACCCTAGCTGTATTATTGCTTATCGAGGGCATCAAATTCTTTTCGACAAAAATGGTAATCTTTTGGATTACCATGATTTTATGATTAATAGCCTAAAACAGGATGCAACACACGAGCCATCATTTGGTTTTTTACCCACAGGTGTTAGCGGTATTTTGTATCCTGTTAAAAGTATTTATAACTTAAATCTTGATAAGGAATTATTTCTTAATCTATGTCCGCTTGCTGATGATGTATGGTTCAAAATCCGCACTATTCTGAATGGCTTTAAATCATTGCGAGCATCCGATCGAAACCAGGATTTTATATTATTGCCCGCTTCTCAGCGTGAATCTCTTACCTTAAAAAATGTAGGTAATAATGAGAATGATATTCAGCTTAAAAAAGTATTAGAAACATATCCCAATATCAAAGAGTTATTATTAGGAGAATTAAATAATAATAAATAATCTGCTGGACAAATTTAACTCAAAATATTAAGCAAGGGAGACAAATGGATAAGGTAAGTATTTACATATCAACTTTTAATCGATTAGAACGATTAAAAAGAGCGGTGGCTTCGGTTTTGGCTCAGGATTATCCGGAGATAGAAATACTAATTTGTGATGATGCTTCGACAGATGGAACTAAAGAGTTTGTAGAGCTGCTTTCTAAAACAGAACCCAAAATAAAGTATATACGAAATTTGAAAAATAAAGGAGCTTGCGTAACTCGTAATTTAGGAATATATTCTGCAACAGGAAAATTTATAACTGGCCTAGATGATGACGACGAATTCACGAAAGACAGAATTTCAAATTTTGTCCAAAATTGGGATAATGATTTTTCTTTTCTCTGCTGTAATTTCACCAATGTGTACAGTAATAACAAAAAAGAAATTAATTATAAACAAGAAGCATGGATAAATACATTTACATACAAAGATCTTTTATATGAAAATAAAGCATCGAACCAAATTTTTACGCTAACAGAACGATTAAAAAATATCGGTGGTTTTGATGCACAAGTTAAAAGACTACAAGATTGGGATACTTGGCTTCGGCTTTCTTATAAATATGGTGATTTTAAAAGATTAAACATTCCTACATATATGATGCATCATAATCATAGCATCGAAGAAATGAGGGTGTCTACCTCATATTCATATGCAGATGCACTAGAAGATTTTATAAATCGCAATAACCACATTTATGGACAAACAGACGGCTTTTGTATGAAAAATACCGTTGCGTATCACAAAAGACAACTTTCCATAGGGAAAGCTATCAAGTGGATGTTTTTAACAAAAAATCCTAAAAATTTAGCAAGATATTTTTATCAGTTTTTTGACAAGAAAAATGTTTAAAGATAACTTTTAACAAAACATGAGTATTCTTATGAAAAAAATAGATGTTCTTTTAGCTACTTATAATGGGGCTTCTTATATAAAAGATCAAATTAATTCATTGCTTATAAACTTTGAGTATCTACAAAATTATACTTGCAGGATATTGATCTCTGATGATGGTTCTACTGATAATACGATAGAATTAATAAATGATTTACTGATTTCTAATAAAGTGATTTTGCTTGATTACAAAAGAAAAAATGGAGTGAGAAACAATTTCACATTCCTTTTGAAACAAACAGAGGCAGATTATGTCTTTTTTTGCGATCAGGATGATTTGTGGCTACCAAAGAAAATGAAAATATTTATGGATCATTTTACTTCAAACGAAATGCAAAATAAGCCGCTTCTAATTCATTCAGATTTATGTGTTAGCAACAAAGAATTATCACCAATCCATACATCCATGTTCGAATATCAAAAGTTAAATAATAACCCGTCATTTGGCCATCTACTCGTAAGTAATTCTATTACGGGCTGTGTTTGTGCCATTAATAATCCTCTTTTAATTTTATTGAAAAAGAGTTCTATTTCTGAGTCTATAATGCATGATTGGTATGCTGCTTTAGTGGCCTCGGCATTTGGCCAGATTATTTATATTCCTAAATCTCTAATTCTTTATCGACAACATGATAAGAATCAGGTGGGTGCTAAAAAATTGACATTCGGCACAACATTTTTTAGCAAGCAGTTGTATTCTAAATATCAATCATCTTTACAATCAGTTGAAAAAACGAGGGTACAGGCAGAATTATTTTTATCGGATTATGGATCGTATATTGATAGTGTTTATTTAACACAGGCTAGTGACTATATTAATTCGTTCAAATCAAATATATTTGTGCGGCTGTACTTGTTTCTTTTCAAAGATATAAATAAGACAGGAATGTCACGAATTATTGGTTTTTTTATTGTGTATGTTATTCTTGGCAACAGGTTGAAGGAGTTAGCAAAGTAGTATTTTAAAATTATTGATTACAGCTTATTTTTTATATTAAAACCATTTTCGTTCGTATTGTTTCAGTTAATTAATATTGACTTTTAATGTTTTCCAAATTGTAGTTTTGGATATTTAAGCTGGCTAACCACATCATCGAGTCCTGAATGAAATCATTTTATTTAAATCCACTATATATGTTCGCAACAGCTTTTATTATTGCGATACTATTATATCATTTACAGCTTTCCGGTCTTTATAGAAACGGGGTATTATCTATAACAGAAGTCACTGTGATTACATTGACTGGCATTAGTTTCATGATAGGATATTTTTATAACTTCACGCTTAAAAGATATATCAAAAATAGTCAACCTAAAAATTCATCAGGAAGAAATATTTTTTATGTGTGCTCATTTATTATCTTTGGAATAATATTAGAGGTCTATGTCTCTGGAGTTTTACCAATACTAAGCATCATAACTGGTGCATCATATTATTATAGAAATTTTGGTGTTGCTACTTTCCATGTCTTCTTTTTAAGTTATGTTTCAGCTTGTGCGATAATTGGTTATGAAAGATATGTTATATTTGGCGGAAAAAAGAATTTATTCCCAACCTTCTTGGGCTTCCTATTCTCGATTATCATCGTGAATAGAGCATCTATGCTGATGATTATGTTACCTTGTTTTTTTATTTATTTAGCTCATAATTCTAAAGTTAAGTCTAAAGTTTTAATATTAGTCCTTTTCTTATCCCTTATCACAATTTTCGGTTATATTGGGGATAAAAGGATGAAATCCTCTGGTTATACAGATGATAAACCAATTTTTAGAATAGCACAGATTGATAATCCAATTTTAAAGAATACGCTACCTAGCGGCTTTACCTGGTTCTATGTATATGTCTCCTCTCCTTATGCCACTCTCGTTAGTCAAGAGAGTAAGGGGCGATATGATAAAGGATTCATCTCTGATTTTATAAATGCAGCAATTTTACCTGATTTTATATCCAAAAGAACAGATGATAATATCAAAAATAAATTTCATTTAAACCTTATTACGCCAGAACTTACGGTAACAACTGGATTTGGTTATGCTCTCACAACATTTGGTTTTGCAGGAATTGTTTTAACCTATATTTATATGATTTTTCTTATTTTTTTATTCACATACGTAAACAAAAATGGGTATATGCGCTCGATAGCTGCAATATTATCGACTACGGCTGCGCTTATGATTTTTGATAATATGCTCGTTTTTGCAGCGTGTGTTATGCAACTAGTTATTATAAGCATTTTTTCTAAATTTAGAGTATCAAAATATGGATTGCTATAATGAATAAATTATATTGCTTAGTAATAGTAATTATCTCTTTTTCATCCTTTGCTGACGAAAATTATAGTCAAAATAAGCCAAAATTAAATGATTCGAATATTGAAATGCGAAAAACATATGGAAACTTTAATTCGGCTGCTGGGCAAGCATTATTAGTGAATGATTCATCAGCAAAAGCTGAAATATCAGGATTTAGAAATGATTCGGCTATGTCAGCGTATACGAATAAAGATCATGTGGGATACTATATTTCAATGCATGGCCCAACTGATCAACTTAAGACGCAAGCAATAAATACGAAATACACTTCGGATGGTCTCTACTCTCCCAATATAAAACCAAATGCCAATATTGCTGTAGGTATGTTTATTACAACCGCACATTCTCCTCCTTTCTCGGCAAGAATAACTTCTCTTGACTTTCAAAAAAAATATATTGGAGTCAGCGGTTGGTACCAAGTAGGTAATGAAAAGAAGGGTCAGGTTCCAGAAAATGGATATTCTGCTATAATTAATGCGGCTGATAAAATCTGGGGGCAAAATACAAATATTTATATTGATAAAACTAGTTCTGCAAAAACTGCGACAGGTTATGAATTAGGCATTCTTGCTGATGGTTCGCAAGCAAAACCAGTTTGGGGCTTTCATGCTGTAAATCTAAGAAGCGCAAATCGACCTTTTGACCAAGCTTTTAGAGCAACTGGAGCTTGGGTTAATGGTTATTTCGCTTCAAATCAAATAACTAACTCTTTTATTGCAGATGAGCCACGTAACTCAGCTCTTTTAGTTAAAAATACCAGAGATGCAAAGTGGAATGGCACAGTGGTAACTCTGGATAGCAATAATGATAATTCCAATTCTTTTTTGCTTAAAAGCAACATCGGTAATAAAAATATATTTTATATTAAATCAAATGGAACGAGAAGTAGTCAGCGTGAGGAAGTGTTAAATATAACTGAAAGTACTACGCTTGATATTAATGGACCCTCTGTGATTATTTGCAATAACGTTACACCAATAAAAATTACTTTGCCAGATATTAGCAAGCATGATGGTATCATATATGAAATAAAATCGGCAGAAGAAAATAATATTTCTGTAAATGGCCAAGGTACAACCTATAGCTTAGATGTAAAAAAAGGAACTTACATAAAATTAATTTCTAGTAAAGGGAAATGGATAAAACTTTTCCAATCGAATTAATTTGTATTGATTTTATCTGACTTTTTTTTGCAATTTATAAAAAGTTTTTTTTATTGTTTTCTTTTTTAAATGTTAAATCCTGGAGAGTTTTCAATTGAAATTATATTATTACAAGTCGGCTTTAGGGAATTTTGGTGATGATATTAATGCATGGTTATGGAATGACTTACTGCCCGGTTATTTTGATCAAAATGATGATGTACGCTTTTCAGGTATAGGAACCATAATTAACACGGCAATGCCAGTTGCAAAAAAATGGATAGTTTTTAGTAGTGGTGTGGGGTATGGATACCCTCCAAAGGATTTTGGTGGGATAGGATGGGATACTATATGTGTACGGGGACCTCTAAGTGCACAAATATTAGGGCTACCTCAAGACAAATATATTACAGATGGTGCTGCATTATTAAATACTCTCAGCGAATTTAAACCACTATCTTCAGATGAGCGTTCAGGCACGATTTTTATTCCACATCACAATGCCCTAGAAACAGGACAATGGGAAAAAGCTTGCAAAAGAGCGCATATCACTTTCGTAAACCCACAAGGTGACGCGAAAGAAATCATCCAAAAAATTCGACATTCGAAATTAGTGTTAGCTGACGCAATGCATGCAGCTATTATCGCTGACGCAATGCGTGTGCCATGGGTACCATTAGTTTCATCGAGTCAAATTAATACTTTTAAATGGCTAGATTGGACTCAAACGATCTCCTTACCATATATGCCTATAGTATTAGGGAGTAGCTCTTTACGTGAATCTCTCCGTAATAAATGTTTACATCTATATGGTGAGCGGTATTTTCTACCTGGTGCAGATGTGGCAGCATCGATAACTCAATTTAAAAGACAGCGAGAAATAAAAAGTTCTTATTGGTGGCCGCGTTACATGAACACCACAAAGCTTTTGACATACCGAATACCTAATAAAGTGATTAAAGTCCTTGAAAATAAATTGGATAAGACGTGGGATGAAAATTCTATAGATAAAGCTGCAATTTGCTTAGATGCTGCTGCTAAAATGGATGGTTTTCTTAGTGACGACACAATATTTCATCAAAATATTGAAAGACTTCAATCCGGACTCAAAATAATTGAAGAGAGATATCGATATTCCCTTTAAAATTTTCATTGTTATTTATATAAGGTAACGTTAGTGTCTAAAATAAATAAGCAGCCTGTCATTAGACAAACCATTGTGTCAGGAGCAATATGGTCTATATTGGATAATGCTGCTGCCCAAGCTATCACTTTTGTCATTTTTATAATACTTGCACGATTATTATCGCCTAGTATATATGGCATGCTCAGTATTTCATTACTTGTTTCACAATTTTTTCGGTCGGTTATATTTGATAGCATTGCAACATCCATTGTTCGTATTGAAAAGCCTACTAATCAAGATTATAATTCAGCGTTGCTTCTTTGCTTTCTTTTTTCTTTGCCAGCATTTTTGATCGTTTTTTTCTCGGCCCCAATAATTGAAAAAATTATGGGGATTGATCAACTTGCTAATGTTATCCGTGGTACTAGTATAATCATTTTGGTTAGCGGGCTAAGTCGGATACATGAGGCGTGGCTAAGTCATAATATGCTATTCAGGCCATTAGCTATACGATCAATTATTTCCATTTCTTTAGGTGGTGTAACTGGGATTTTTTTAGCCTATAAGGGATTTGCAGTAACGAGCCTTGTTATGCAGCAAGTTGTTACCTCCCTTGTCTCTTCAATTACCCTTTGGATTGTTACTCCATGGAAACCTGGATTTAGTTTTTCCCGTAACTCAATTAAAAGTTCCCTGAATTTCTCAAAGCATGTAGCTTTAAGCGGTATTACAAATTTTGCAAACCAAAATAGTGATATTTTCTTCATAACTTATTTTTTGGGTGCGGCTCCTGCAGGTATATATTCTGCTGGAAAAAGAATTGTAAATACATTAAATATCGTTTTAGCTTCCGCACTAATGCGTGTTTCTTTGCCCGCGTTTTCTAGACTAAAAAACAATCTTCCCGAGTTTCGTAAGCACTATCTGAATGCGACCTATTTCACAATTTTAATAACAGCACCAGCCTTTCTAGGATTGGCATATTTATCGCACGATGTTACATTACTTTTGTTAGGCACTAAATGGATAGATTCTGTTCCCATTATGCAGATCGTGAGCGCTATTGGATTTGTTATTTCAATCGGTTATTATAATCATTCTGTGATGTTTGCAAGAGATAAGCCGGAGTGGCAGGCTAGGTTGACTTTATTATATGCAATAACAAATGTAATAGTTTTTTATATTTTTGTACGATTTGGTATAATTGTAACAGCTTTAGCTTTCTCATTAAGGACTTTAATTCTGTATCCTGTTTCTGCTTGGTGTGCGTTAACCCTCTTGGAAATAAAATGGATGGAATATATATTACAATTAGTTGCACCTACTTTTTCTGCATTTGCTATGTGTATATCTTTGTGGGGGGTCGATCATTTTATTGCAATGAATACTGGCTGGATCAAGGTGATATTTGATATCATTGTTGGGATTGTTTTATATAGCGCATTCATTTTTTCCTCTTCTAAAAAAATTAGGAAAGTTATAATGGAAAAAATTTCCTAATTCCTTTTTTTTTTAGGATATATATTTTAGTTTTGTCTTATCCATAGGAATAATTTTTAAAATTGAAGTATTAATGATTTAATTATGTAGTGGGCTATAACATAGTCTATACTATTAGATAAAAATATATTTTGATTTTTTTCGATATTGTCAGTGCAATTGCTATACGAAAATCAATCTTCTATCACAAAAAATTCTCCATACGGCATTAATATTTTTTGAATAGAGTAATCTAAATGCTATATTGTTACTGTATTCAACATGTCGTGTCTGTTTCAACTTATGGGTATTGATTGAATGAAAATTTTAAAAGCCGTAATCCCTGTCGCCGGTCTGGGCATGCATCTACTCCCGGCAACCAAAGCCATCCCAAAAGAGATGCTGCCTATCGTGGACAAACCGATGATCCAGTATCTGGTCGAGGAGTGCGCTGCCGCAGGCATCAAAGAAATTGTATTGGTCACCCATGCATCAAAAAATGCCATTGAAAACCACTTTGATACCTCCTATGAACTCGAAGCATTGTTGGAAGCACGTGTAAAAAATACCTTGCTAGCTGAAGTACAGGCGATCTGTCCCAAAGGCCTAACCATCATGAATGTCCGTCAGGGTGAGCCATTAGGGTTAGGGCATGCAATCCTGTCTGCAAAACCGATGCTTGGTGACTCACCGTTTGTAGTTGTGTTACCTGATATTCTGCTAGATGATTCAACATACAATAATCGTACTGAAAACTTGGCATCCATGGTTAAGCGTTACCATGAAAACGGCCACAGCCAGGTGCTGGTGCAATCCATGCCGCGTGAACATTTACCTGAATATTCTGTCATCAGCTGTAATGAAGACGTCTCAGAACCAGGCGATCATGCTTTGATTCAGTCATTTATCGAAAAGCCCCAAGATCTAAGTTCTATTGATTCGGATTTAGCGGCGGTAGGGCGCTATGTGCTGTCAGCGGATATCTGGCCATTATTGGAAAAAACAGAGCCAGGCGCATGGGGCCGTATCCAGTTGACCGACGCCATTGCTTCTCTGGTTAATCATCAGCCCGTAGATGCGCTTTACCTGACAGGCAAAAGTTTTAACTGCGGCCGCAAGCTCGGTTATATGCAGGCATTTGTTACTTATGGCCTGCGTAATGAGAAATGGGGCAAGGATTTTCGCGAGAAAATCAAAAGCCTGCTGTAGGTGGGAGACTAGTGAACATCATATGATGGTGAAAATCTTACCCAAGGAGTTTTTATGGCGATTCTAGTCACCGGAGGGGCCGGTTATATCGGCTCCCACACGGTGTTATCGTTGCTGGAGCGGGATGATGAAGTCGTGGTATTGGATAATTTATCCAATGCCTCGGAGATCTCGCTAGATCGTGTTTCGGAGCTGGCGGATAAAGACATCGTTTTTTACCAGGGCGATGTACGCGATCCAGACTGCCTGCAGCGTATTTTTGACGACCACGACATCACGGCGGTTATCCATTTCGCCGGGCTTAAGGCAGTAGGGGAGTCGTCCCGTATGCCGCTGGAATATTATCAAAATAACGTATCCGGTACTCTAGTCCTATTGGAAGAAATGCGCCGTGCAGGCGTGCATCACTTTATTTTCAGTTCGTCCGCTACTGTTTACGGTGAGAATGCGCCGGTGCCTTATGTGGAAACTACTCCTATTGGCGGCACTACCAGCCCTTATGGTACGTCAAAAGTAATGGTGGAGCAGGTGCTGTGTGATTTTGCCAAGGCTGAACCACAGTTTTCTATTATCGCTTTGCGTTACTTCAATCCGGTGGGTGCGCATGAATCAGGGCGTATCGGTGAAGATCCCAACGGCATTCCCAATAATCTGTTGCCATTTATCGCTCAGGTAGCGGTTGGTCGCCAAGAAAAGTTGAAGATCTTTGGCAATGACTATCCCACTGATGATGGTACCTGCGTACGTGACTATATACATGTAATGGATTTGGCCGACGGACATCTAAAAGCATTGGACCATCTGTCGGTTCTTAAGGGCTACAAAGCCTACAACCTGGGTGGTGGCGTTGGGTCATCAGTGTTACAAATGGTACATGCCTTTGAGAAAGCCTCTGGTAAGACCATCCCCTTTGATATTGTCCCACGCCGCGATGGCGATCTGGCGGCATTCTGGGCTGATGCTTCCTTGGCAAAAAAAGAGCTGGGCTGGTCGGTATCACGCGATCTTGATTGTATGATGCGGGATACTTGGCACTGGCAAGAAAAAAATCCTAACGGTTATAAAACTTGATTTATAAGCTTGGCTTGGTGAACAATCAGGCCTAGCTTATGTTCAAAATAAAAATACAGTAATTTCAGATGGTTATGAATAAAATCTAATATAGGTTTATTCTCATATCGGACACGTTTTTTTACCCGATACTTAAGATATCATTTTTTCTATTGATATTCTTCCCCCTAAAGTGGCATTAATAATTTAAATAAGACGATGCAGTCCACTTATATTAGGTGTTTTTTGTGGTGCTAACATCAATTGCTAAAAAAGAGCTTATATGAAAAAATATAGTTCCTCATTTCAAAGTTTTATGGCCAAAGTTGCATTGGCTTTTTCAGACCTGCTTTTTTTTAACCTGTCTCTGATTGCTGCATTTGTCGTCATAGATATGATGTCTGAAAATTTATATGCTTTTATTCCAAAAAGTGAAATTCATGCTAGATATTATTCGCATGTAATTTTATCAATCGTGTGTGTTACATGGTTTTGGACAAGATTGCGGCATTATACATATCGCAAACCATTTTGGTTCGAGTTGAAAGAAGTATTACGGACCTTGCTTATTTTTTCAGTAATTGATCTGGCTATTGTTGCATTCTCTAAATGGGAGCTATCACGTTATGTGTGGTTCTTTACTTGGGTATTTGCTTGCATAAGTATACCGCTGGCGCGCGCAGCAGTTAAGCGCATATTAAATTACTTCGGTATGTGGAAAAAACAAACTATTATTATTGGATCTAATAAAAATGCCAGTGATGCTTATTATGCTTTGCAGAGCGAAGAGATACTAGGATTTGATGTTATTGCGTTTTATGCCGTTGGCTCTGATGAAATTACCACCTTGCTTGATAAACCTGTGTTACACGCAGAATCGGAGCTATGGTCTTTAGTCGATGTCAATAATACGCAATTTATCGTGGCGGTGGAATTTGAACAGCACGCTGACCGCGACTATTGGTTAAAAAATTTGGCTAAGCACGACTGTCGTTCAGTATCGGTTATTCCTACTTTACGGGGAGTGCCACTATACGGCACGGACATGTCTTTCATTTTCAGTCACGAAGTCATGATTCTTCGGGTGAGCAATAATCTGGCAAAGCGCTCTTCACGAATTTTAAAGCGTGGTTTTGATATAGTGGGTTCAGCAATAATTATGCTTTTCCTCGCTCCGGTAATTCTTTTTATACTTTACCAAGTTTCGCGTGATGGCGGAAAACCTATATATGGCCATGAGCGGGTAGGTTTGAACGGCAAGAAATTCAGCTGTCTTAAATTCAGATCGATGGTCCTGAACTCACAAGAAGTATTAACGGAATTGCTGGAAAACAGCCCTGAAGCCAGGGCCGAATGGGATAAAGACTTCAAACTTAAAAACGATCCCAGAATTACGAAAGTCGGTCAGTTTATCCGTAAAACCAGCCTTGATGAATTGCCGCAGCTTTGGAATGTCTTCCGAGGCGAGATGAGCTTAGTCGGGCCTAGGCCGGTCATTGAGAAAGAGCTTGAACGTTATGCCGGTGATGCTGATTATTATTTGATGGCCAAGCCTGGAATGACCGGTTTGTGGCAAGTCAGCGGAAGAAATGATGTAGATTACGATGTTCGGGTTTACTTTGATGCATGGTACGTTAAAAACTGGTCTCTGTGGAATGATATAGCAATCCTGTTTAAAACCATCAATGTTGTTTTGAAACGGGATGGTGCATATTAAGTGTTAATGTCCGTCATGGTTTGTTGTAATTATTTGGTGAAAAATATAGTGTCATGTAGTTTTACCAGTGTCACTTTTAGAGTGTTAAAGGTTTCATGTTGCGCTTAAATTTACTTCTTCTTAACTTAGTATTTGTGTATTGTCATTGTGTATTGTCATAATGAATGAGTTTTGGCGTAATTTGTCAGCAATAAGAATTAATTAAGGGATGCATTCCATATGAAAATTTTAGTTACAGGTGGCGCCGGCTTTATTGGTTCAGCCGTTGTTCGGCATATTATCGAGAATACACAGGATCAGGCTTTAGTCGTCGACAGCCTGACTTATGCCGGCAATCTCGAATCACTGGCCGATGTGAGCAACAATGACCGCTATAGCTTCGAGCGAGTCAATATTTGCGATCGCGCAGAATTGGATCGGGTGTTTAAACAGCATCAGCCCGATGCGGTAATGCATCTGGCGGCAGAAAGTCATGTGGATCGCTCCATCGACGGGCCGTCGGCTTTTATGGAAACCAATATCATTGGGACGTATACCTTGCTGGAGGCTGCCCGTCAATACTGGCTGGCCCTTGATGACAAGCGCAAATCTGCCTTTCGATTTCATCATATTTCTACCGATGAAGTTTACGGCGATCTGCATGGCACCGATGACCTCTTCACTGAAACCACTCCGTATGCCCCTAGCAGTCCCTATTCGGCTTCAAAAGCATCCAGCGACCATTTGGTCAGGGCGTGGCACCGTACCTATGGCTTGCCAACTTTAGTCACCAACTGCTCCAATAATTATGGCCCCTATCATTTCCCTGAAAAGCTGATCCCCCTGACGATCTTGAACGCTATCGCAGGCAAGCCATTGCCGGTATACGGTAACGGCGCGCAAATCCGCGATTGGTTATATGTGGAAGATCACGCACGTGCCTTATATAAGGTAGTGACCACTGGTGTTTTAGGTGAAACGTATAATATCGGCGGCCACAACGAACGTAAAAATATTGAGGTAGTCAAGACTATCTGTGCTTTGTTGGATGAATTGGTTCCTAACAAGCCGTCGGGAGTTAGCCGTTATGAAGATTTAATTACCTATGTTACCGATCGGCCCGGTCACGATCTGCGTTACGCCATCGATGGTGCCAAGATTAAACGGGAACTGGGCTGGCAGCCATTGGAAACATTCGAAAGCGGAATACGTAAAACGGTGGAATGGTACTTGAACAACCGGACCTGGTGGCAGCGTGTTCAGGACGGATCTTATTCAGGCGAACGCCTTGGTTTACAATAATACATCAGGAATCGGTGAATCTTATGAAAGGTATTGTACTGGCTGGCGGAACGGGGACTCGTCTTTATCCAATTACCCGCGGGGTATCTAAACAGTTGCTCCCCCTGTACGACAAACCCATGATTTATTATCCAATCTCGGTGTTAATGCTTTCCGGCATACGAGATATCCTGATTATCTCTACGCCGGAGGATATGCCGGCATTTCAGCGTTTGCTGGGTGACGGCAGTCGTTTTGGCGTTAATTTTACTTATGCCATCCAGCCAAGTCCTGATGGCCTGGCGCAAGCATTCTTGATTGGTGAAAAATTTATCAATGGCGATCGCTGCGCTTTAGTTTTGGGCGATAACGTCTATTTCGGCCAGAGCTTTGGTGCCAAACTGGAAAATGTGGCTGCCCGAACCTCTGGCGCAACGGTATTTGGCTATCATGTGGTCGATCCTCAACGTTTTGGCGTGGTGGAGTTTGACGACCAATTCCGGGTATTGTCACTGGAAGAAAAACCGGTTAAACCCAAATCCGAATGGGCGGTTACAGGTTTGTACTTCTATGACGAGCAGGTAGTAGAACTGGCTAAGCAGGTCAAACCTTCTGCTCGCGGCGAGTTAGAAATTACTACCCTTAATGAGTTGTACTTGAGGCAGAATCAGTTAAACGTAGAGTTATTGGGTCGCGGTTTTGCCTGGCTGGACACCGGTACCCACGAAAGCCTGATTGAAGCGTCTGTGTTTATCCATACTATTGAAAAACGGCAGGGCTTTAAAGTTGCCTGTCTGGAAGAAATAGCCTTCAACAAAGGCTGGTTAAGCAAGGCGCAGGTATTGGTAGAAGCACAGCTAATGAGCAAAACCGAGTATGGACAATATTTGATCCAAGTTGCCGGGGAAACATTTCAATGAAAGTGCATAAGACCAAAATTGATGGCGTAAAAATCATCGAGCCTAAAGTGTTCGGTGATGCTCGAGGTTTTTTCTTGGAGACGTTTGAAAAACAGCGTTATCAGTCATTGTTAGAAATAGACTTGGATTTTGTTCAGGATAACCATTCCCGGTCTTCTAAAAATGTATTGCGCGGGCTACATTTTCAGAAAACAAATCCCCAAGGCAAACTGGTTAGGGTGGTACGGGGAGAAGTGTTTGATGTGGCGGTTGATATCCGTCGAAATTCGCCAACCTATGGTCAGTGGGAGGGGGTTTTATTATCCGAAGAGAACAAGACACAATTTTGGATTCCGCCCGGATTAGCTCATGGCTTTGTAGTGCTGACAGATGTGGCCGATTTTGAATATAAATGCACCGATTATTATAATCCAAAGCATGAAGAATGCCTGCTGTGGAACGATCCGGCGGTGGGGATTGATTGGCCTGTAACACAGCCCCTCTTATCTGAAAAAGATAAACTGGGCAAGCTATTAAAGGATCTGTGAATATGAAAGTATTACTTACCGGGGCCAACGGTCAGCTTGGTCGCTGCTTCCAGGATCGTGTTCCCGCTGATTGGCAGATCATGGCCACTGATAGCGATTCACTGGATATCACGCATGCCCATCAGGTCGACCAAGTGGTAAACCAGTTTCAACCTGACTTGATTGTTAACTCGGCAGCTTATACGGCGGTAGATAAAGCGGAATCTGAATCCGAACTTGCTCGACGTATCAATGCGCAAGGGCCGGAAAACTTGGCCAAAGCAGCCAAAAATATTAACGCTGGTTTTGTGCATGTTTCCACTGACTATGTCTTTGACGGTACGTCGATGGTACCTTATAAAGAATCCGATGCAACCAATCCGTTGAGCGTATATGGCGTGACCAAGCTTGAGGGTGAAAAGGCTGTGTTGCAAATTTATCCGCAGTCTATCATTATCCGCACGGCTTGGGTATTCAGCGAGTATGGCAATAATTTTGTTAAAACGATGCTGCGGCTTGCTCGTGAACGAGATAGCCTGAGTATTGTTGATGACCAGCGCGGATGTCCAACCTATGCCGGTGATATTGCTCAAGCAATAATTAAAATTGCCCAACAAAAGAATGCCGGCGGGATTTATCATTTCTGCGGTGACCGGGAAGTCTCATGGAAAGAGTTCACGGATGACATTGTCGCCACTGCAAACTCGCTGACGCTAATCAGCCATAGCCCGCTGATTAAAGGGATAAGTACCGCTGAATATCCTACAGCTGCTCATCGCCCTGCATATTCAACGTTATCCTGTGAAAAGATCGCGGCTTATGGTATCCGTCCGTCAGATTGGATTGCAGCGTTAAATTATTGCATGGGGAAAATAGCATAATTGATAGAGCCGGTCTGTCATTGGCAGGGCGGCAATTTTATTAATATTCTGTCTTCTTTAGAAGTGGAACGATCAACAAAGACCTTTTGTGAAACAAGGACTATCGACACGGCAAATATGTGATAAAGGCGCTGGCATGTTAAGATATTTACAGGAAGTGCGAGCCAGTGGCCAGTAAAAATGTTATATCCACCAATAAAAAACGATGCGCACGGTTCTCTATTCTTTAGATATGAAAAAACCGACACCTGGTCGGTTTTTCATCCTCTGCCGCCAGTGAGATATCGTTGCGTACAGGGCTGATCGTAGTTTTAAATTACTCATTGTTGATGGTACAGTCAATGATCCCCTCAAAAATAAAGTCACTTTGCTAACTTTTTTATATTTTTCCTTGAACGACAATTTATTTTGGACGATCAAGTAAAACTTTCCCCCCAACAAACACGCCATCAGGCAGTCTTGAAATACCGGTGCTTCTAATATTAAGATCGCCTCCAACATACATTTCATCAGGTAAATGCCGGATCGGCGTATTTTCTAAATCCAATGTGCCTCCCACGCTAAATCCCCTAGGCAGTTCTTGCAGGCAACTGTTGGCCGCGAAAAGCGACCCCCCAACCTGCAGGTCGTTTGGCAGCATTTTGATCAGTGTATCCCGCAGGTCCAGTGAACCATGGACTTTCATGCCACAAGGTAGTTCGCTGATATCACATCCTTGCAATACCAATGTCCCATAAATGATCAGCTTTTCAGGCAGTCTGGTAACACTACTGCCGCACAGGTCGATAATGCACTCATCATAGCCGGTATTGCCTATATAACCTGCAAGTACGTATCCGCCCGGAGATTTGATAAAGGTGATGTTTTTTTCTACTAAAATCTGATAAAAATTAGCCATGGCTCACCTTCCGCAATGCTACGAGAATCTGCCCTGACAGCATCGGGTTGAGGTGCGAAATCATAGTCAAAAAGTAATTTGGCATCTTCTCCCCCGGCTGTGAATAGGGAGCATGGCATTTATAAGCTCTGGTTTTAAGATAAAAACAATGCTGAAATTCAGGGCGAGTTTGGGTACACTTCGGCATGGCCATAGCGCGAGCTCCTTCAATGTGAGTTATTAATCGCCTACCCTGTAAAAATATCATTTAGGGTAATGCCTTTATATTTTGTTTGTCGTTAAAATATAGGCTGCAATTGTTTTCAACCTAATTATATTAATGTAACTTCCATGCTCAATAAAACGATTAAAACCGATCAATACCAATTGCGACTTGCGCATGAACTGCGCGCGCAACTTGAGGAGCAGGCGCGTAATGACGGCGATACGTCCCTTGCTGCCTGGATTAAACGCATGTTGCGAAAAGAGTTGCAAGCACGCGGTATTCAACCAAAAGGTTGATAATAATATAATTGAATGCTTTTGAGCATCTTTTTGTTATTGAATGCTTAGATATGATTACAAGCTGGGTGCACTTTACTGTTTTGTAATTACACTGTCAATTGGAAAGTAGGGTGGCAGGGAATAAATTACTAATGTGTTTTAATGAAATTATATGGATGGAATTAATAATGCTTGTTATATCATTTTCGTTAAATGCAGCTTTTTATCTGGAGTGAACGCGTAATAATGCTAAACTGAAAGCAGTATAATTTCGGCACTCACTCCTAGTGGTTGATTATTATGAGAGAGTATATTAAGCAGCAGCGCTTAATTCATCAATACACTCTTGTACTTTACTTTTAATGCTACTTGTAACAGTTATACCGGTAAACTCATTAACTGTGCCATAAAAGCAGCCGGCAGAGATTTTGATTTCATCCTGTAGCCTCACCGCAAATACGGTCAGGTGGGATAAAAGTTCATCGCCATTCGGTTCGCAATTGATAAAATCCACCAGATTAAACGGCACGCTGCTCTTGTTTTTCATCTCATCGGCGATAGTGGCCAAATCGACCTGGCGGAACGCCAGGTTTGTGGTGATGTTCGCCGCATCCAGCAGCAACTGGCCGCCGACAAACAAATCGTCGGGGAGGGCGGTGATGGCGGTGCCTTTGATGTTCAGATCGCCACCCACATAAAGTCGCTCGGGTAACTGGCGGATAGGGGTATTTTGCAGATCCAATTCATTGCCGACATAAAAAGCAGCAGGCAATTCAGTCAGGCCGCTATTGCCTAATAATAGCGAGCCCCCCACTTCCAAATCCTTCGGCAATACTTTTATGGCGGTATCACGCAGATCCAGCGAGTCGTAAATCATTAACTCATGTGGTAGTTCACTAATATTACATCCTTGCAATTGCAGCGAACCATAAATAATCAGCATGCCGGGTATAGTGGTGATATCACAACCGCGCAGATCGACTGTAAAATCTTTATAACCGATCCGGCTAATGTGGCCTAAAAGGGTGTACGCACCCGTTTTTTTAATAAAGCTAATATTTTTATCAACCATGCATTCATACAAATTGGACATGACAATTCTCCATCAAACAAAAGAGCGCGCTAAAGCGCGTTTAACGTCGTTTGTTTTCAGGTTGTCACACCCGGCTACAGGTTTTACCCGTAGCATTAATACAGTAAACAAGATTGAATTCCCGATCAAGATTAATTTTGATTTGGCGATATATCATGAGGGAAAATAGAACGAAAAATAATATTTAACCCGGTTGTTACTATAATCAATATATAAGTAAATTAGCAATTACTTTTACTAAATATTACCATCAAAATGATGGTGGTTATGCATTTATCTGTGGACTTTATTATGCAATTTTACACAACTACGTGCTACCCACGTTTGTATTGAATCGCTGCATCCCTAATTATCTTTAAACGTAAGATCAAGTTCAGCCATCAGCGTTTCAAGCCGGCTCACGCTGCCCGCGGTTTGCTGCGCCAGGGCGCCGATGAGTATCCCATAGCCGGTGGCGGCGCTGGTGACATGCACGACATACTTTTTAGTATGATCGTCTCGGCTGGTGGCGATGCCCGTCCAGTTCGGCAGATTGCCGGTACGGCCAAAAAAGCCCTGATTCACAAATCGCAAAGTGGCATCACTTGTCTTCAAATGATTAACCAGGTCAGTCAGTGTCTGATTACTCGCCCGGACGATGCTGAGGTTTACCACGATGTCATCGGTGATAAATGAACTGGCGGCTACATCTTTATCTTTGGATAGCTGTTTGACTATCCAGCCTTGTCCAAGCACTGTCTGCTTTAAGGTTATGGGATTTTGCCACTGATATTCCATTTCCTCCGCGCCAGGGCCAGCGGGAAGGGGATTTGATGCCGTTGCTCCCAGCCCGCTGACTATTTGCCAGGGATTAGTGGGCCAAAGCGCGCATAGGGAAGAAAACGGAAGGGTTGGCTGATAGTAGCAGTATGCGGCACCCGCGATTAGCGCGGCTACCGTTACCCGCTTTTTTAACGTATTGCCGGCCCCATGCCGTAATCCTTTCATAATGCGATTCCTCCGATTGCCAATCGCTTATTTTATCACCTACGATTGCGGCGCGAATAATTAATGTTGGTTAAAAGATGCCTCTTTAAGCAATAGTTCACTTTTCAGATTATCTGCATGCCTTACGGAAGGCTAGTTTACCCCCCTGATTTGCCGCAATGACTCTCCCAACGAGGTTCTCTATGATAATATTGCGGGTTTTAGCGGCGATTGTTGGCGAAAAAAATGGAGTGGGCGCAGGTAATGCCGATACTACCCATCGGCAGGGCCAGGGATCTCGCAATCTTTAAGCCTGGCGCAAGGATTGGAATCAAGGCATGGCGCATTATCTTGAAGAAAAGCACTTACAGTGATGGTAGCATGAGACGCCAAATTTTGTTGCCGGCGGAGGGGACCCAGGCTTGATAAGCGCTCAGGTTTCCCCGCAACGGTAATACAATCGGCCAAGCGGCGATAAGTGCCGGAATCGGTGGTTTATGCCTCGGTTTCACGAGGTCAGTGAATTGGTAGCTGCGAGCCAAGGGCGGTAGCGTGCCAATTTTTTATTTCGTTGATGCATCTAGCGCATAACCCTTTGTTTTATAATAGTGCGCATAACTAGACAGATGTGATTTAAGGAACAGGAATGTTACTTCCAGTTATCATGGCAGGCGGCACGGGCAGCAGGTTGTGGCCTATGTCCAGGGAGCTTTACCCGAAACAATTTTTGCGCTTGCACGGTGTGAACTCGATGCTACAGGAAACCCTGTTGCGTCTCAAAGGTATCGAGGTGCGCGAGCCTGTCGTGATTTGCAACAAAGAACACCGGTTTATGGTGGCGGAACAGCTGCGTGAAATTGATAAGCTGTCCAATAATATTATCCTTGAGCCTATCGGCCGCAACACCGCGCCCGCGATAGCGCTTGCCGCGCTGAATGCGAGCGCCAACGGCGACGATCCGTTACTGCTGGTCCTGGCCGCCGATCATGTGATTAACGATATCCCGGCGTTTCACCGGGCGATCGAGGCGGCCATTCCGTTTGCCAGCAAAGATAGCCTGGTCACCTTCGGCATTGTCCCCACCGGTCCCGAGACCGGTTATGGCTACATTCAGCGCGGTGAACCCACCGGTGATGGCACTACCGGTTACCGGGTTAAATGTTTTGTCGAAAAACCCAGCCAGGTGGTGGCGGAAAAATATATTGAGAGCGGCGAGTATTACTGGAACAGCGGGATGTTTATGTTCCGCGCCAAACGCTACCTGGAAGAGTTGGCGCAATTCCGCCCGGATATTCTTGATGCCTGCCGCAAGGCCCTGGATCATAATGTGGGCGGCAGCGATTTTATTACCGTGGATCAGGAGCGTTTTACCGCCTGTCCGGACGAATCCATTGATTATGCCGTAATGGAACAAACCCGGCATGGCGTCGTGGTGCCCCTGGATGCGGGCTGGAGCGATGTGGGTTCGTGGTCCGCTTTGTGGGAAGTTAACGAAAAAGAGCAAGACGGCAACGCGTTGACCGGGGATATTTTCCTGCATGATACGCACGGCTGCTATATTAATACCGACGAAAAGCTGGTGGCGGCGATTGGCGTGGAAAATCTGGTTATCGTCAATACCAAGGACGCGGTACTGGTGGTGGATAAATCCCAGGTGCAGGACGTCAAGCGCGTGGTGGAATATCTTAAGGCCAACCAGCGCAGCGAATATCGCCGGCATCGCGAAGTGTATCGTCCCTGGGGGCGGTGCGATCTGGTGGTCGCGGAAAACCGCTTTAACGTCAATCGCATTACGGTTAAACCGGGTGCGAGTTTTTCTGTGCAGATGCATCATCACCGCGCGGAGCACTGGATTATCCTGGCCGGTACGGCCAAGGTGACCATTGCCGACAAGACCTTCCTGCTAACGGAAAACCAATCCACCTTTATTCCGATCGGCGCAGTCCATACGCTGGAAAATCCGGGCAAAATCACGCTTGAATTGCTTGAGGTGCGTTCGGGTTCCTATCTCGGCGATGATGACGTTATTCGTATCAAAGACCACTATGGCCGCAATTAGCCAGACGCCGGATTGCGCAACCTATCTGTTCTAAGCCGATGGCCGCCAAGGTTAACGGGGTGAAAATCTGTCCCCGGGCTTGCCGGCCATAATTTAAGGAATCCAATTATGCTCATGCAGGAAATAACCGCTGAGATGCTGAAGCTTCTGGGTGGTAAATAACACATGTTACATGCCTTGCTTAGTGGTATCAGTCGTTATCGTGGTTTTATCATCGACAGTATCAAACGGGACTTCCAGTCGCGTTATCAAAGCAGCTTTTTAGGCGCTATCTGGCTGGTGCTGCAGCCCATTGCCATGATCGCCGTGTATACGCTGGTGTTCTCGGAATTGATGCGGGCGCGCCTGCCGGATATGAATACGCCTTTTGCGTATAGCATCTACCTGTGCTCGGGGGTGCTGACCTGGGGATTATTCGCCGAAACGCTCAATGGCCTGGTTAACGTGTTTCTCACCAATGCCAATATTCTTAAAAAATTAAGCTTCCCCCGTATTTGCTTGCCGATAATCGTAGCCTGCTCATCGTTTATTAATTTTTTGATTATATTCTCGCTGTTCATGGTGTTTCTCATCGTTACCGGTAATTTCCCCGGCTGGGTGTTTTTTACGATTATTCCGGTATTGTTTATTCAGATGCTATTTACCGTTGGCCTGGGCGTGGTGCTTGGGGTGATGAACGTCTTTGTCCGCGATGTTGGCCAATTCGTCGGCATTTTGCTGCAATTCTGGTTCTGGTTTACGCCGATAGTCTATGTCAGCAAGACATTGCCTGACTGGGCGAGCGATGCGTTAAAATATAACCCGATGGCAACCATTGTCGCCAGTTATCAGAATATATTGCTCTATCACCGGAGCCCTGATTTTAACTCTCTCCTGCCGGTTACCATCGCCGCCATTATTTTATTTGGCGTGGGTTGGAGGATGTTCAAGAAGCATTCGGCTGATATTGTGGACGAATTATAATGATAAGTGTTTCAGTAAGTAATGTCGGCAAAGCCTATAAATACTATTCTTCCAAATGGCAACGAATAGCGGAAAAACTGATGCCTGGCAATCAGGAGCGGCATTCGAAAAAATGGGTGCTGAGAAATATCTCCTTTGAAATAAAAGCCGGGGAGTCGGTCGGTATCGTGGGGGTAAACGGCGCGGGCAAAAGCACGCTGCTAAAATTACTCACCGGCACCACTCAGCCGACCGAAGGCACCATCCAGACCCAGGGCCGCGTTGCCGCGTTGCTGGAATTGGGCATGGGTTTTCACCCTGATTTCACGGGCCGGCAAAATGTGTATATGTCGGGCCTGATGATGGGGTACAGCCGGGAAGAAATCACCCGGTTAATGCCGGATATCGAACGTTTCGCCGATATCGGCGATTATATCGATCAACAGGTGCGTATTTATTCCAGCGGCATGCAAATGCGTTTGGCGTTCGCCGTGGCGACATCCTCGCGCCCCGATATTTTGATTGTCGACGAAGCCCTGTCGGTGGGTGACTCGCGATTCCAGGCGAAATGCTACGCGCGTATTGCTGAATTCAAGCAGCAAGGCACCACATTATTGCTGGTATCGCACAGCGCAGGCGATATTGTCAAACACTGCGACCGCGCCATCTTTTTGAAAAATGGCGCCATTGGCATGGATGGCACCTCCAGGGACGTGACTAACCGTTACCTGGATGAACTGTTCGGCAAGTCTGACGAAAGCGTGCGGTCAGCAACGGAACGCGCTACATTGGCCGGCACCGCGGTCTCACTTGAAAATCACGATGATATTTTTCATACCCGCCCGGGATACCGCCAGGAAGAATATCGCTGGGGGCAAGGCGGCGCCAAAATTATTGACTATGATATCCAGGTTGGCGGGAAAAGCTTTCCGTCCAGTATTGAAAGTAATAGCATTACGGATTTTTATTATAAGGTTGTATTCGAAGCCGATTATGACAATGTGGTGCCGGGAATTTTAATTAAAACCTTAGACGGCCTTTTCCTCTATGGCACCAATTCATTCTTAACGTCCAGAGGCCAGGAACATGTCTCAGCCCGGCGTGGCGACGTGAAAGTTTTTAAATTCAGCTTCCCTGTCAATTTAAATCAAGGGGATTATTTGTTGTCATTTGGTATTTCCGCCGGCGCCCCGCCAGCGGAAATGACCCCCCTCGACCGCCGTTATGATTCCATTATCCTCCACGTGAGCAAGGCGATGGAATTTTGGGGCGTTATCGATTTAA
Source organism: Sodalis sp. RH21 (assembly GCF_047324175.1). Taxonomy (NCBI): domain Bacteria; kingdom Pseudomonadati; phylum Pseudomonadota; class Gammaproteobacteria; order Enterobacterales; family Bruguierivoracaceae; genus Sodalis; species Sodalis sp. RH21. The sequence continues at coordinate 1,621,497 of NZ_CP178732.1, forward strand.
AATCGACATTTGAAAGCTATAATTAATTCAATTAAAGGTAAGTAGAAGACATGAGTATAAACTTACAAGATCTAGTGTCAGCACTGCCTGAAGTTTATCAAACTATTTATGGTCATCCGGAATGGGATGGCGATGTTTCTCGTGATTGCAATGAACGGTTAGACGTCATCAGCCAAGTTTACGATACCCTCTCCCGTGAACTGGGCCGTCCGTTACGCGTACTGGATTTGGGTTGCGCGCAAGGATTTTTCAGCCTGAGCCTGGCCAGCAAAGGCGCCTCGGTGCAAGGTATCGATTTTTTACAGGAAAATATCGATGTCTGTAATGCGTTGGCGCACGAACATCCGGATTTATCCATCAGCTTTTCCATCGGCCGGATTGAAGAAGTTATAGAACAGCTTGAAGCCGGGCAATATGATTTGGCGATTGGCCTTAGCGTATTTCACCACATTGTTCATCAGCATGGCCTCGCCCAGGTGAAAACGTGGATACAACATCTGGCCGATTCGGTCCATGGGCTGATTGTGGAGCTGGCGCTGAAAGAAGAGCCGCTTTATTGGGGGCCTTCGCAGCCTGGCGATCCCCGTGAATTGATCGAACAATGCAGCTTTTATCATCAGTTGGCCACGTTTGATACCCATCTGTCCGCTATCGCCCGACCGATGTATTTGATCAGCAACGATCATCTTATTTTCGGCGAGTATTGCCAGCCGTTTACCCGGTGGAGCGTGCATCCGTATGCGGAAGCGGGCCTGGCCCATAAAGGCAGCCGCCGGTACTATTTCAGTCAGGAAACGATTTGCAAGCTGTACTATTTTTCAACCTCTACGGGTAACCTACTGCCCCGCGAAAGCGCGCGCAATCGCACTGAGCTGGAAAATGAAATTGCATTCCTGAGCGATCCTGCGGCGGGTTTCCCCGCACCGCGGCTTATTTCCTCCGGCCTCAATGAGGTGGATGGATGGTTGGTCATGCAGCGCTTTCCCGGCAAGCTGCTGATGGATAAAATCAAGCTTGCCGAACCTATCGATGCCGACGCGCTGCTAGGCCAGGTACTGGAGCAATTAGTCATTCTGGAACAAAATGGCCAGTATCATGACGATCTCAGAACCTGGAATATCATGGTTGACGATCGGCAGCAGGCGCGCATCATTGACTACGGTTCAATCACCCCATTAAAACAAGACTGCGTCTGGCCTGAAGATCTATTCCAATCATTTGCCATTCTGGTCAATGAAATCGTGATTCCGGAATCGGTTAGCGGCGGTTTTTTGCGCCCGGCGGCCCTGAGCCCCTTTAACCTCCCGGCCCCATACGCCAACTGGCTTTACGCCTTTTGGCAGCAGCCCACGGCGGACTGGAGTTTTGCGTTACTGCAGGCGCTATTCCTGAAAAAAAGCACGTTGCCCGGTATGGCAAACGCGCTGAGCGCCATCGAGCTGTGGATTGGCGCGCAGGAAAAAGTCATGATGCACAACCAGACCCATATCCATCTGGTCGATGCCTTGGTGAGCGACTGTCATACTCGCGTTAATAACTGTCTGGGCCGCGTGGTTGAACTGGAACAGCATCTTGACCAGCAGCGGGTGGATCAGCGAGTGACGTCGCTGGAACAGGCGCTTTTGGAGCTACAGCAGCGTATCCCGCCGCTTCCACCTGCCGGCGGAAACAACGCCGCCGCCTTTGACCCGCGACAACATGACGTTCTGACCCGCCGCCTTGAAGATGCGGAGGGCCATATTGCCCAGTCGGCGAATGAAAATGGCCTATTGGCGGGTGAGCTTGCCCAATCGGCCACCGAAAATGGCTTGCTGGCCGAGGAACTCGCCAAATCCGCAACGGAAAACGGTCGCCTGGCGGATGCGCTGTCCCAGTCAACAATCGAAAATGGCCAACTGGCGGGTGAGCTTGCCCGCTGGGCGGCGGAAAGCACCCGGTTGGCGGGTGAACTTGCCCATTATGCCGGCGAAAACAGCCGTTTGGCCGGCGAACTTGCCAGGATGGCGGCTGAAAATGACCGGTTGCACCGGCATATCCAGGCTATGTTACACAGCCGTTCATGGAAGATGACGGCCTGGTGGCGCAAGGTGGGGCAACCAATCAAAACCACCGTCAACCAGCCGATCGGCAAAAAAGCGATTAGGTATATTTTGACCAGGCTTAGCGGCTTTATCCGTCGCCGGCCGTCGCTCAAACGCGCGGTGTTACGTACGCTGCGTGTGACGGGTCTTTATAATCTCAGCCTTAAATTTTACCAGCGTTGTTTTCCTGTAACCCGACACGAACCTGAAGTCGTAAACTCGTCCCATGACGAAGTTTTGATTTCTTATAATGATGACAGCCAACGGCCGCCTTCGGTGGAAGATATTTACTTGAAAATAAAAAAGTAAAATTTCTATGGAATGCTAAGTAAGGGGAAGAAGTTGCACATTTTGTTAGATATGCAAAGCTGCCAGTCAGAAAGCAGACTGCGCGGAATTGGTCGTTATACATTATCTCTGGCAAAAGCTATAATCAGAAACCCGGCAGGCCACAAAGTCAGCTTGTTATTGAACGGCTTGTATCCGAATAATATCACCAATGCGGTAAAACAAGAGTTTAACGGGCTGATCCCACCGGAGCAGATTTTTGTTTTTTCCGCACACGGGCCGATCGCTTATTATGATCTTGCTAATCGCGCCAGAAATCAGGCGGCAAAAATATGCCGGGATTTGGCCATTGCCAATATTAATCCCGATATTATCTGTAACATGAGTTTCAGTGAAGGTTATGTTGACGATTTTGTTGTCTCTATATTAAAGCAGGCAAACGGGGCGCGCAATTTCTCGATTGTTTATGATTTAATTCCTTTGCTAAATAAAGATGTTTATCTTTGCGATCTCGAATATCGGAAGTTTTATCTGAATAAATTGCGTGAGCTTGAGATGGCGGATGGTATCCTCGCTATTTCCGCTTCTGCTGCAAATGAAGTGCAAGTACATACGGATATCGCGCATAAAAGAGTGATCAATATCTCTTCGGCTACGGACGACCATTTTAAGATTGTCAGTATTGATGAGATAGAAAAGAAACGCCTGCTGAAAACGTATGGCATCACCGGCGAATTCGTTATGACCATCGGCGTGCTGGAGCAGCGGAAAAATATTGAAGCCTTGATCCATGCTTATGGGCTACTGTCTCCTGAAGTTAGGTCAGCACATACCTTGGTGCTGGCGTGCCAAATCAAACCTCATGATAAAGCCCGGTTGAAAAGCCTCGCCTTAAAACATGGGCTGCAGGAATCCGAGATCGCTTTTACCGGTTTTATTCCGGATGAGGATCTGGTCGCGCTGTATAATATTTGCAAGCTTTTTGTTTTTCCGTCCATTCATGAAGGCTTTGGTCTGCCGCCGTTAGAGGCTATGTGCTGCGGCGCGGCCACCATTGCGTCCAATACCACCAGCCTGCCGGAAGTGATGGGCTGGGATGGCGCCATGTTTGATCCGCACAATGTGACGGATATGGCCCGAATGATGGAAAAAGCCTTGACCGATGAAATCTTTCGCCAGGAGCTGCTTGATAATGCCAAGCATCAGGCCAGCTTATTTTCATGGGATAAATGCGCCCAGACGGCGGTGGATGCGTTTGAACGCAGCCTGAAGCGCGATTCCGTACCGACGCTGTTACCGGAAACCGCACTAGGACTGGCGGTGAAAAAGATCAGAAATATCGCGCAACCGGATTTATCCGATCTGGATAAGCTCGGCGCGGCCTGGTCGTTGGCCAAAAATAGCTATCGCACCCATCAAAAACAGCTGCTGGTGGATATTTCGGTGCTGGTGCAACACGATGCCCGTACCGGCATCCAGCGGGTGGTGCGCAGCGTATTGGCCTGTATGTTGGAACAAGGTTATGAAGGGTATTCGGTCAGGGCGGTTTATTGCCAAATGGGGCAGTTATTCCATTATGCCAATCGCTATGTAGCAGACAACTATGGGGCGGATTACGGTGATGACGAGCCCGTACTGTTTGCCAAAGGCGACATTCTGCTTGGATTGGATCTGACGGCCCATCTGTTCCCCTATTTGAATACCCAACTGGATCACATCCGGAAAACCGGGGCGCAGGTTTATTATATTGTTTATGACCTCATTCCTTTGCTTCATCCCGAATGGACGGATACCAACGTACGAGCCGCATTCCCGCTGTGGATCAAATCGCTGGCCGAGCATACCGATGGCCTGGTGTGTATTTCTAATAGCGTGGCGCAAGAATTAGAACAATGGCTCCAGGACAATGCCGGCCAGATCCATACCAATCCTTACCTTAAGATCGGCCACTTCCATTTGGGGGCTGACATTGATGCCAGCGCGCCGTCTGCCGGCCGGCCCGATAATGCGGATTATATCCTGCATAAAATGAGCGGCAGCCCGGTTTTCCTTATGGTGAGCACCGTCGAACCGCGCAAAGGCCATGCCCAGGTTCTGGCGGCCTTTGACAAATTATGGCTGCAGGGCGTTGACTGCACTTTGGTCATCGTAGGTAAAAAAGGATGGGGTGTTGACGAGTTAGCGGCTAAAATAGAAGGGCATAGCGCCCTTAATAAAAAATTATTCTGGCTTAGCGGTATCGGTGATGATTTTTTGAGCGAAATATATTCTCGCGCCCAGGTGTTGATTGTCGCCTCCCTGGCGGAAGGGTTTGGCCTGCCGATCATCGAGGCGGCGCAGCAGGGGCTGCCGATAATCGCGCGCGATATCCCGGTGCTGCGTGAAGTCGCCGGCGAGCATGCCTTTTACTTCCAGGGCGAAACGCCGGAAAGCGTGGAGAAAGCGGTGCTGGACTGGCTCGAACTAAACGCCGGCGGCAGGGTGCCGGACTCGAAAAATATACCTTGGTTAACCTGGCAAGAAAGTACGCAACAGTTATTAGCGCAACTACCTTTGAGTAAGTTGCAATAAATAATGATGATAGTCATTGATAGGAATAGTTATGAAAACTGCAGTAATTACCGGTATTACCGGACAAGACGGCGCTTACTTGACGGCGTTATTATTAGAAAAGGGCTACGCCGTGTATGGCACTTACCGCCGTACCAGCTCGGTTAACTTTTGGCGCCTTAAGGAACTTGGCGTCGACCAGAATCCGAATCTGCATCTGGTTGAATATGATTTGACCGATTTGTCCAATAGCATCCGTTTACTCCAGCAATCGGGCGCCACCGAGGTATACAACCTGGCGGCCCAGAGCTTTGTCGGCGTTTCGTTTGAACAGCCTATCACCACCGCGGCGATTACCGGCATCGGTCCCGTGAACCTGCTTGAAGCCATCCGTATCGTTAACCCTAAAATCCGGTTCTACCAGGCGTCGACTTCCGAGATGTTCGGTAAAGTCCAGGCTATCCCGCAGATGGAAGATACGCCGTTTTATCCGCGCAGCCCTTACGGGGTGGCCAAGCTTTATGCCCATTGGATGACCATCAACTATCGCGAAAGCTACGGTATTTTCGGCTGCAGCGGCATTTTGTTCAACCACGAATCCCCGCTGCGCGGACTTGAATTCGTCACCCGCAAAATTACCGATTCCGTCGCTAAAATCAAGCTGGGCAAGCTGGATGTGCTGGAACTGGGTAATATGGATGCCAAGCGCGACTGGGGTTTTGCCAAGGAATATGTCGAAGGCATGTGGCGCATGATGCAGGCAGACGAGCCGGATACTTTTGTACTGGCCACCAACCGTACCGAAACCGTGCGCGATTTTGTCGCCATGGCGTTTAAAGCCGCGGGATTCAACCTGCGTTTTGATGGGCATAACGAGCAGGAAGTGGGGATTGATACCGATACCGGCAAGACCCTGGTGCGGGTTAATCCAAAATTCTTCCGTCCGTCCGAGGTGGAGTTGCTGATTGGTAATGCGCAAAAGGCCAAGGACGTGTTGGGCTGGGAGCCTAAGACGTCGCTGGAAGACCTGTGCAAAATGATGGTCGAGGCCGATATGCGCCGCAATGAGCAAGGTTTCTCATTCTGATGGCCGACCATGGCAAAAGAGCCCTGATTACCGGAATCAACGGGTTCACCGGCCATTATATGGCAGCGGAGTTATCCGCTGCCGGATACCGGGTATTTGGTTTGGGTTCAATCGCGTCGGATGAGCAGAATTACTTCCAGGTCGATCTGGCCGATTTGCCGGCCCTGTCCGCCGTGGTCGCGCAGGTTCAGCCGCACGTGGTGATCCATTTGGCCGCCATTGCGTTTGTCGGCCACGGCGACGCCAACGCCTTTTATGACGTTAACCTGGTGGGCACCCGCAACTTGCTGGAAGCGATCGGCCGATCGGGCATGGCGCCCGATGCGGTGCTGCTGGCCAGCAGCGCGAATGTCTATGGCAACAGCCGCGAAGGCCGGCTTGATGAATCGACCCCGCTTAATCCCGCCAACGATTACGCCGTCAGCAAAGTGGCGATGGAATACATGGCGCGGTTATGGCTGGATAAGCTGCCGGTAATCCTGGTGCGGCCGTTTAATTATACCGGGGTCGGCCAGGCGGAAAACTTTCTGTTGCCGAAAATCGTCAAACATTTTAAAGAAAAAGCGCCGGTGCTTGAATTGGGCAACCTGGACGTATGGCGTGATTTTACCGACGTGCGCGCCCTGGCCAAAGCCTACCTGGGGCTGATTCAATCAGGCGCGGCGGGGGAGACGGTCAATGTCTGTTCCGGGCAAACGTACTCGCTGCGCGAAGCGGTGGCGATGTGTGCGGCGATTACCGGCCATCAGTTGCAAATCACCGTTAATCCGGCCTTTGTCCGGGCCAATGAGGTAAAAACCCTGTGTGGCGATGCGGGCAAGCTGCGTTCCATTATTGGGGAATGGAGTTCGCCTCCGCTGCAGGATACCCTGCGCTGGATGCTGGAAAGCTGACCCTATGAAAGTTATTCTCGGCACCGACCCGATCAAGTATCCATTAACGGGCATCGGCCGTTATACCTATGAACTGGCCAAGGCGCTGCAGTCATATGAAAGCTCAGAATTGTCTGAGCTTTTATTTCTTCAGGGACGGCATATCAGCCGGGATATCCCCGCGGCTAGCGAAACCGCCCCCCGAAATACCGGCCTCAAACGCATGGTCCAGCGCAGCAGGCTGGCCTCCGAGTTGTATCGGCTAACCGCGCCCTGGCTGAAAACCCGGGCGTTAAAGCCTTATCCGCAGCATATTTACCATGGTCCCAACTTTTACCTGCCGCCGGGGGTGGATAATTGCGTGGCCACTTTTCACGATCTTTCCGTGTTCAGCTTTCCGGAATGCCACCCGGCGGAGCGGGTGCGTTTTATGCATAAAGAGTTGTCCCTGACGCTGCGCCGGGCCAAAGTATTAATTACGGATTCAGAGTTTACCCGGCGAGAATTAGCCCAATATTTTAATTATCCGCTGGCCAAAATCGTCACCGCCAGGCTGGCCAGCAGCGGCGAATTTTACCCCCGCGACGGGCAGCAGATTAATCAGGCGCTGTTACCCTTTGGTTTGTCCGCCGGGCAATATTCGCTATTTACCGGCTCCATTGAACCGCGCAAAAATCTTAAAACGCTCTTGGATGCTTATCAGCAATTGCCGGTGTCCCTGCGCCAGCGTTATCCGCTGGTGATTTGCGGTTTTAAAGGCTGGGGCAGCGAGTCTTTGCATGCGCGCTTCGAACAGGCCGAAAAGGAAGGGTGGCTGCGTTATCTCGGTTTTGCCCGGGCGGATGATTTACCCTGGCTATTTGCCGGCGCGCGGGCCTTTATTTTCCCATCGCTTTATGAAGGGTTCGGCTTGCCGGTGCTGGAAGCCATGTCGTCGGGGGTTCCCGTGGTGTGTTCCAACAGTTCATCATTACCCGAAGTCGTCGGCGACTGTGCGTTAATGCACGATCCTTTGGATGCCGACGGATTTACGACATCAATACGGCAGAGCCTAGAAGATGCCCTCTGGCGTGAGGCTGCTATCTCCGCGGGGTTGGAACGGGCAAAACTTTTTTCTTGGCGGCGTTGCGCGCAAGAAACGATCAATGCATATAATCAGGTTTAATATTTTACATGCTGAAAGTTCTTCATTTCTATAAAACATATTATCCCGATTCCTTTGGCGGTATTGAGCAAGTCATTTTCCAATTATCCGAGGGCGGCGTTAAACATGGGATTCATTGCGACGTGCTTTCCCTCAGCCCGCGCGGGCATATCGCGAATCGGCCGCTCGGCTCGCATATGACCCACTGCGAGCCGATAACGTTTGAATTAGGTTCCACCCCTTTTTCATTTGCCGCTATTAAACGTTTTAAAGTATTGGCTGAGCAGGCGGATATCATTCATTACCACTTCCCATTTCCCTTTATGGATATGGTGCATTTTCTCAGTGGTACCCGCAAACCGACCGTGGTCAGTTATCACTCCGATATTGTTAAGCAAAAAACATTGCTGAAGTTATATACACCATTGATGGAATATTTCCTGGGCAAGGTGGATCATATTATCGCCGCGTCGCCGAATTATGTGTCCACCAGTCCGACGCTGCAGAAGTTTATCGATAAAGTCAGCGTGATCCCTTATGGGCTGGATAAAAAATCGTATCCTGCGGTTTCCGAGGAAAGCATGGCGGCGTGGAAAGCCAAAATCGGCGGTCCCTTTTTCCTGTTTATCGGCGCATTTCGCTATTATAAGGGATTGCATATCCTGATAGAGGCGGCGATGGGCGCGCCTTATCCCATTGTGATTGTGGGCGCCGGGCCGATTGAAGATGAGCTTAAACAGCAGGCGAAAAAGCTGGGATTAACCAATATCCATTTTCTGGGGGCGCTGCCGGATACCGATAAGGTCGTATTGCTGGAACTTTGCTATGGCATTGTTTTCCCTTCCCATTTGCGTTCGGAAGCGTTCGGCATTTCGCTGCTGGAAGGCGCGATGTCGCAAAAGCCGCTGATTTCCAGCGAGATTGGCACCGGCACGACTTTTATCAACATTCATAATGAAACCGGCCTGGTGGTTCCTCCTTCCGATGCGTCGGCGCTGCGTGCGGCGATGGATAAATTATGGCGTGAACCGGAACTGGCCAAACAATTCGGCATCAACGCCAGCGCGCGTTTTGATTCGATGTTTACGTCAGAGCAAATGGTTGAAAAATACAGCAAGATTTATAAAAAACTGCTTTCCGGGGCATAGTCCCGGGTAGAGTTCCGGGTATCGTCCCGCTATTTAGACCCGTTAACCATCATAGCTACGGCTATCAAGGAATAACATGTTGCTTCCTATCATTATGGCCGGCGGCATCGGCAGCCGGTTATGGCCAATGTCGCGCGAGCTTTATCCCAAGCAATTTCTGGTATTGCACGGCAAGCAGTCGATGCTGCAAGAAACCCTGACCCGCCTTGAGGGCCTGGATACCCGCGCGCCGCTGGTGATTTGTAATGAAGAGCACCGTTTCCTGGTGGCTGAGCAATTGCGGCAAATTCATCAACTGGCCGGTAATATCATCCTGGAACCGGTAGGGCGCAATACCGCGCCGGCCATTGCGCTGGCCGCGCTGAGCGCGGTGGCCGCGGGCGACGATCCCGTCTTGCTGGTGCTGGCGGCGGATCATGTTTTCGACGATCCTAGCGCTTTCCACCAGGCGGTCAACCGCGCGCTGCCTTATGCGGAGCTTGGCAAGCTGGTGACGTTTGGTATCGTTCCCGCCGGCCCGGAAACCGGCTATGGTTATATCCAGCGCGGCGATCAGGTCGCGGATGCGGATGGCGAGATTTTCGCCGTGCACCGTTTTGTGGAAAAACCGGATCTTGCGACCGCCGAGGGGTACATCGCCAGCGGGGAGTATTATTGGAATAGCGGGATGTTTATGTTTCGCGCCAAGCAGTATCTGGCCGAACTGGCTAAATTCCGTCCTGATATCCTGGCGGCCTGCGAGCAAGCCATGCATGCCCACCAGCCCGATGCCGGGCAGGATTTTATCCGGGTGGAAAAAGAAGCCTTTTTCGCCTGCCCCGACGAGTCGGTTGATTACGCGGTGATGGAAAAAACCGCCGAGGCCATCGTGGTTCCTTTGGATGCAGGCTGGAGCGATGTGGGTTCCTGGTCCGCGTTATGGGACGTCAGCGAGAAAGACAGCCGCCATAATGCGCTGACCGGCGATATCTTTTTACACGACACGTCGAATTGCTATATCAATACCGATGAAAAACTGGTGGCCGCGGTGGGCGTTGATAATCTGGTGATTGTCAACACCAAGGACGCCGTGCTGATCGTCAATAAATCCCAGGTCCAGGACGTTAAAAAGGTGGTCGAATACCTTAAGCTGCATGAGCGCAGGGAGTACCGCCGCCACCGCGAGTCTTATCGTCCCTGGGGCCGCAGCGATGTGGTGGTGAATGAAACCCGTTATAACGTTAACCGTATTACGGTAAAACCGGGCGGCATGTTTTCTTTGCAGATGCATCATCACCGCACCGAGCATTGGGTGATCCTCTCCGGTACCGCCAAGGTGACCGTGGAAGATAAATGTTTTTTAATCACCGAGAATCAATCCACCTTTATTCCGGTGGGATCGGTGCATATGCTGGAAAATCCGGGCAAGATTACGTTGGAGCTGCTGGAAATCCAGTCCGGGTCGTATCTGGGCGAGGATGATATCGTGCGCATCAAGGATCATTACGGACGGGTATAATATAAAACTGCGCCGCCAAGTGAAAAACGCAGATTTGCGTGAGTCATTTAGCGGCGCAAGTCGATTAAGCCTGGTTAACTGCCATAGCGGCGAAGCTTACTCCAGCCATTCGGTATGGAATACGCCTTCCTTGTCGGTGCGTTTATAGGTATGCGCCCCGAAATAGTCGCGCTGCGCCTGGATCAGGTTGGCCGGCAGCACCGCTGAACGATAGCTGTCGTAGTAGTTGATCGCGGCGGAGAACGTCGGCGTAGGAATACCGCTTTGCACCGCATAAGACACCACATCACGTAACGCCTGCTGGTATTTATCGGCGATATCCTTGAAATAAGGCGCCAAAAGCAGGTTGGCAATGCCGGCATTCTCAGCATAGGCATCAGTGATTTTCTGCAGGAACTGGGCGCGGATGATGCAACCGGCGCGGAAAATCTTCGCGATATCGCCGTAGTGCAGATCCCAATTATTTTCATCCGAGGCCGCCTTTAACTGGGAAAAGCCTTGGGCATAAGAAACGATCTTGCCGAGGTACAGGGCACGGCGCACCTTTTCGATAAATTCCGCTTTGTCGCCGCTGAAGGCCTTATCGGCAGGACCGGTCAATACCTTGGACGCCGCGACGCGCTGATCTTTCAGCGAGGAAATATAGCGGGCGAAGACGGATTCGGTGATAAGCGTCAGCGGTTCACCGAGATCCAGCGAGCTTTGGCTCGTCCATTTACCGGTACCCTTGTTTGCCGCCTCATCTAAAATCACATCAACCAGATAGTTGCCTTCAGGATCTTTTTTGGTAAAAATATCCTTGGTGATATCAATCAAGTAGCTGTTCAGCTCGCCTTTATTCCACTCACTAAATGTTTTAGCCAGTTCTTCGTTATTTAAATGCAGCGCATTCTTCAGCAGCGAATAGGCTTCGGCGATTAATTGCATGTCGCCGTATTCAATGCCGTTATGGACCATTTTAACATAGTGGCCGGCGCCGTCGGCGCCAATATAGGTCACGCAGGCTTCGCCATCGGCCTTCGCCGCGATTTGCTCAAGGATCGGGGCGACCAGTTCGTAGGCTTCCCGCTGGCCGCCAGGCATGATGGAGGGGCCTTTCAGCGCGCCTTCTTCGCCGCCGGATACGCCGGTGCCGATAAAGTTAAAACCTTGATCCGACAGCTCGCGGTTACGGCGGATGGTGTCTTTGTAGTAGGTATTGCCGCCATCAATCAGGATATCCCCTTTGTCGAGGTGCGGCGTCAGGGATTCAATGGTTTTATCCGTAGCCGTGCCGGCTTTGACCATCAGCAGGATTCGGCGCGGTTTTTCCAGCGAATCCACGAACTCTTCGATGGTGTGGTAGGGGACCAGCTTTTTACCCGGATTTTCAGCAATGACTTCATCGGTTTTGTCGCCGGAGCGGTTGAAAATGGAAACGGTGTAGCCGCGACTCTCAATGTTAAGCGCCAAATTACGGCCCATGACCGCCATACCGACCACGCCGATCTGTTGTTTGGACATTACTAACTCCTGTCTGAGTGTGGACTCCCGCCGCCTGATGATCAGGCAGCAGGTTTTTTTAATGTGACGTACATGTTAACTCAGGATCACTATAGGGGTGAAGTGATTGGAATAATAGGTTGTTAACAGTACCTGATTATTTTCTGAGCTTATACACAAGGCAGCGGACAGCGCGCGATGGTTCGCCGCGCTTTGGTACCACTTATGCTAGCATCACCGGGGCCGGTTTTCTCGCAGAATATGGGTTGATAAGTGCTAAGTATCCACCGCCCCGTTTGATAGGGGAGAGCCGCCGGCCAGCGGCGGCTCGATATGGCGCGCAGGGGATGGTTTATGATTGCTGCAGCATCGCCATTATTTCATCGGTCTTGGCTTGCATCAGGGCAATATCGCCCCTGGATTCAACATTTAGGCGAACCACGGGTTCCGTATTCGAGGAACGCAGATTAAAACGCCACTGGCCGAATTCCATACTGATGCCGTCGGTATGGTCGACGCTTTTCGCCTGGGCGAGATAATGATCCGTTACTTTACCGATAGTGACCGCCGGTTGTTCCAGCTTGATATTTATCTCGCCGGATGAAGGGTAGGCGGCAATACGCTCTTTGACCAGTTGGCCGAGGGACTGGCCCTTGATGCTAATCAATTGCGCCACCAGCAGCCATGGGATCATGCCGCTGTCGCAATAGGCAAAATCACGGAAATAGTGATGGGCGCTCATTTCGCCGCCATAAATTGCATCTTCGGCCCGCATACGCTCTTTGATAAAGGCATGGCCTGTTTTTGACATAATAGGCGTGCCGCCCGCCTTGCTAACCAAATCAATCGTATTCCAGCTTAAACGCGGGTCATGAATAATCTTGGCCCCGGGCTGTAGTTGCAGGAAGGCCTCGGCCAGCAGGCCGACGATATAATAACCTTCTATGAACCGGCCGTTTTCATCAAACAGGAAGCACCGGTCGAAATCACCGTCAAAAGCAATCCCCATATCGGCGCCATGCTCGCGGACGGCATTGGCGGTATCGGCCCTGCATTCCGGTAATAACGGGTTAGGGATGCCATTGGGAAAATTGCCGTCCGGCTGGTGATGGACCTTGATAAACTCAATCGGCACACCCTGTTTCACCATGATGTCTTCAATGGCGTCGATGACGTGCCCGGCAGCGCCATTGCCGGAGTTGACCACCAATTTCAGCGGGGCGATGCGGGTCATATCAATATAGGTCAGGATATGCTTTACGTAATCATCCAATACGCTTTTGCGGGTATAGGTACCGCGCTGCGATACTGGCGCCGCAAAGGCGTTATTTTCTGCCAGGCGCTGAATTTCATGCAATCCGGTGTCGCCGCTGATGGGGCGGGAACCTTCGCGTACCAATTTCATCCCATTATAATTGATAGGATTATGGCTGGCGGTAACTTCAATGCCCCCATCGGTTTGCAGAAAAGAGGTGGCGAAATAAATTTCTTCGGTACCCGTCATGCCCAGATCGATGATATCGGTGCCGGCATCCTGCAAGCCCTTCGCCAAGGCCAATTTCAGGGCTTCGCTGGTAAGGCGTACATCGCTGCCCAGCGTAAGCGTCTTGGGCTTAAGGTATTCGCCATAAGCGCGACCGATTCGATACGCAATATCCTCGTTTAATTCTTCACCCAATTTGCCGCGGATATCATATGCTTTAAAACAGGTTAACTTTGTCATCTCAAGTTCCATCACTCTTATTGTTACCTTGCAATAATCTGCTTTTTTTCATCCCAAAAATATCAATCATCGGCAGACGCTTTATACGAGTACAGTGCGTATGAGCGGATGCTCACGCCTGCCTGTTTCCTTCGCCAAAAGAGCACTTTTCATTAACGTATTCCATACAGAACATCAACCAGCCAGATCTGCAATTACACTGCCATTATTTCCGTTTTTTGCGGCATCAATCGCTTCGCGACGACTTTATCGGGGCGAGGCGGCACGGAGATAATTAACATAACGCCATGATGTAATGCTAACACCGCGGGTAAAAATTTTCTTCCGGAAAATGCGCCAAAGCCTCAAGTAAATGCGCCCGTTTACCGCAGTAAAAGCCTAGCGGCGAAAGGAACGGAGTAATGTACTTGTAGAGCGCTTGCATGCCGTTTTTCCGCCCAACGGAATCAAGATCTTATTAGCCAATAATATCCATCTGATGGTTTGAGATAGGAATGGCATATGCGTAAACTGGAACCGCTAACTCACGAAGCCATTAGCGGTAGAGCAAGGAGCAAGGAATGCCGAATATGCGTTTAAACTGTTTGTATGCCGAACACGATAATATTAAGTTTGAAAAATTCACGAACCCTTATGAGCGATTATCGCCTGCGCTGACATTAGCAAAAGATATTTCAAGTGTGGCCAACAGTGCCGAATCGTTGCCGGAAGCCGACGCAACGGTATGCTGCGGCATATATGCATTTAAAGGATTGTTCTATCGTTCCTCGGCCCGGGCCGAGATCCCGCAGGCTTGCGGTAAGGCGAATTTGACCGGAAATGACAAGCCGCAGCGGCTTCCCCCGTTGCAGGATAAAACGGCGCAAGAAGAGACAGGATCGACTAAATGTATGCCGAACCTAATGCTAGAGGCTAAAATATCGCTGGAAGGCTTGAAAACGGTTCCCTATGCGCAACAGCAAAGCATTGCGGCGGAAATTAAAACCAACGTTGACAGTTTTCCAATTAATGAAAAATATAATTTTTTCCTTTATATGGCGGATCATATTGAATTCGGAAACTATTCGTGTCCGATTATTCACGACTTAATTGGCATCATCGAGCGGTTGATTGAGGATTTTGATCGGGATATTCAACTGCAAGCCAGGCAGTTGATGCGCTCGGTAATGAACGGTTTAGGATTTGAGCATATTATCGTGTAACAATGACTGGGTTTTATCCGCATTTTTCGTTCATTCTTGAAAACCATGGAGGACCTGATGCTGCGTTTTTTATGCTGCTATCCTGCCGATTTAGCTCTGCGACCCGATATGCCCATGCTGTCGCTGACCGCTCGTGACACGGAGGATGGGGGCGCTAAAGTGAATGCCGTGTCGAATACTCCTCTCTTGCCGGTAAACCTACCCGATAAAAGGATATCCCCACCCAGCAATCCCCAACCCTGCAATAGGGCGCCGCACGCTAAAAAAGCGATTTTTGACCTGCCGGTGCGGCCGCCATCCCCGCGGTTGCATAAGCCGCAGATCAATCGCAGCAACAGTTTCAACGCGCCGCTTCCGCCGCCGCGCGCCGGGGTGCAACGGCGCGTGAGCATGCCCCCCAAGGCACGTGCGGAGGCGGCTACGGCCGGCGCCGGGCAGGCTGCGCCGGGCAGGGGGTATCTAAGTTTTGCGTTGCTGGTCCATAACCTGGGGCGCGACTGCTCGGTAACCCGGATCTTGTCGTTATTAGGCAGTACGGAGCATCCCGGGGACATCGTGCGCTATGAGCCGCTTGAGCAATTGCTTATCCTGAAAAAAATCATGAAAAAGCCGCGCTGGGTCGAGCGGGAAGCCATACCTTATATCTACCATCGCTGCAAAAACATTATCCAGCAATGGCCCGACGCGCCGGTGGCGCTGCCGGTGAACCGTTCGGGCCAGGTGCCGGCGCATTTGCAGGAACTGGCGCCGGAGATTCCAGGAAGTAAAGTCCCCGGCGGGACCATGCAGTTAAAAGGACAGGGCTGGCTGTTGCTTAGCCAGAGAATACTACTTGAAATGCCCGCGGAGCGGATTTATTTGGTGTATAAAGATTTACTCACCAACAGCGTTTCATTGTGGCCGCACTATCAATGGGGTATTTGCCACGCCATGCTACAGCGTTTCAATCGCATCGCTGATGCCCGCAAGGCGCAAGTTTATGATTTATTGCTGCAACGTATCCGTGGTTTTAGTGTTTATCAACAATTTGCTTTGCTGGCGGCGCTGGCGGAAAATATTGTCCATTTGGCTGCCACCAGCCAAGCGATACATAAACGGGCGATCGCTCTGATAATGGAGGAACCGTTTTTTTCAGAGAGTGAAAAAAAATGTATCAATGATATTCTAGCCGGTATCGCGCTCGTTTAACTTAGATTGATTACTCATAGTTGCCATATACGTACCTATTTCACTATTATTACTTTCTGTGCTTAATATGTATTAATGACATTATTATTTATTTTAAACTTTTATAAAACGCTCGCGTGGGCTTGACGGGCGAGCATGTGTTCGGCATAATTTTTTTAATTAATGGAACCGCTAAGAGTATATGATTTCCAAGAAATAATATACGTTGTTCATTAATGGAATATTTTTATTTTGTAATAAGGAGTTTAAAATGTTCAATGGAATTAATAAGTCGATTGCCCCTGTCCCATCCGCAGCCATGCGCGGGGATTCCGATGCCAACCGTACATCGCTGGAGGTCATAAAAACGTCGCTGAAAACGGTATGCTCCCATGATAAGCCCTTACCCGCGTCGCTGCTCGACAATATCGACCGCCATCAGGGGGATGTCGCCCAAAGCTACCATTCCATCAAAGATTATTTGACCGATGTTAATAACGGCCGGGCCGTAGAACTCGATCATCCCGGACAAGGCCCAGGGGCGATCCAGGCATTCGCCAGCAGCGTCAAAGCCCGCTGCGAGCAAATCCATATCAATAGCCAGGGGGCTTCTCGGCACGCGCCAGGGCAGGACATGCAGCCCGAAGCCGTTGTCCCGCCGGCCGCCGGCCAAGGGTCGGATGCGGCGGCCGAACCTGCGGGCGACACGCCGCAGGCCGCGCCTGGCGTTGGGGCGGACGGTGCGGTGCCGGAGCACGAAAGACGTGCCGTTGATGAGTGTTTGGACCAGGCGATTATACAGCTGAACGCGCAAAACGACGAGCTGCTGTCTGAGTTCGAACTGGAGCTTAATCGCGTGATGGATCAGATAATTAATGATTTGGCCCAGGCCCGGTCGGAGGCCGCTTCGGAGCAGGATGTCGGCGAACTTCAAGAGCAGAGCGGTGTTCAGCCGGACGCCGTCAAGATACACTTGAAACAGCTTCAGGATAAAGGTGGCCATGAGTTGCAAAGAGTGCGTTCGCAGTTCGAGGACGAGCTGAAGCGCCTGAAGGACCGGACCGGCATTGACAGCCACTCAGTTGAGCGTGAATCCAAGCGCATTGTGGAGCAGGCCAGCGGTGCGTTGAAAACCGTATATTCTCAAAGCGAAACGGAGTTCAAACGTGCCCGCGATCTCTGTCAGTCAAAGATTTCCGATCTCAAAGACAAGATCACAAAAGACAAACTGAACCGGGAAGCCAAACGCATAGAAGAACAGGCCAAGCGGGAAGCCAAACGCCTGGAAGAACAGGTGAAGTCGCTAGGAAAGAAAGTTAAACATAAATTCAGGTTTTAACGATTACAACTGGGCCGCGAATCCGGCGGGCCGGAAGCGATAAACGTTAGCCATTTTTGCAGCACGAGCAATCCGGCACGCCAATTTAGCGGGCCAGGTGCAATAATCGGTAGCCCTTCTGGTACAAGCAACCTGGTCCGCCAATCCAGCGGGCCAGGCGCGGTAGAGTAACTACCGCTTACGGCGCTACTGATGGCGCTCGCGCAGCCGGCCGATCACCTTGCCCAGATCCAAATCCTGATCCTGCAGCAGCACCAGCAGATGATAAACCAAATCCGCCGCTTCGTTGGTGAGCTCCTCCCGGTCGTGCACCGTGGCCGCCAGGGCGGTCTCCACGCCTTCTTCCCCCACTTTTTGGGCGATGCGCTTGGTGCCGCTGGCATAGAGGCGCGCGGTATAGGAGCTTTCAGGATCGGCGGTTTTGCGTTCCGCCAGCAGGGTCTCCAGATTATGCAGGAACCCCCAGTCGGTGGCGGCCGGATAAAAACAGCTGCTGGTGCCGGTATGGCAAGTCGGTCCGTCGGGATTGGCCAGGATCAATAGCGTATCGTTATCGCAATCGGGGTGAATGCTCACCACGCGCAGGAAATTGCCTGAGCTTTCGCCTTTGGTCCACAGTCGCTGTTTGGTGCGTGAAAAAAAGGTGACGTTGCCGGTCTCTTCGGTAACCTGCAGGGACTGGCGGTTCATATAGCCCATCATCAGCACTTCGCCGGAGACGGCATGCTGGATAATGGCGGGCAGCATGTCCTGGGTTTTAGTCCAATCCAGCTGGCTGCGCTGTTGTTCGGTCAACATAATCTTATTTCCACTCCCTGTTGTGCGAGAAAGTTTTTTAGCTCGCCAATATTAATAATCTGTTTGTGAAACACCGAGGCCGCCAATGCGCCGTCCACGTCGGCATCGCGAAACGCCTCCAGAAAATGCTCCGGCGTGCCGGCGCCGCCGGAGGCGATCAGCGGCACATGGCAGAGGTCGCGTATTAGCTTGAGCTGGCGGAGATCGTAGCCGTTGCGCACGCCATCCTGGTTCATCATATTCAGTACAATTTCCCCCGCGCCGCGTTTTTGCGCCTCCGCTACCCAGTCGGGGGTTTCCCATTGGGTTACGCGGGTACGCGTTTCGTCGCCGGTATATTGATTAACCTGATACTTGCCGCTGTCGGCGTCGTACCAGGTGTCAACGCCCACCACGATGCACTGTACGCCAAAACGATCCGCCAGGCGGCTAATCAGCGTCGGGTCCGCCAGCGCCGGCGAGTTGATGGAAATCTTGTCCGCGCCGAACGACAATATCTTGGCGGCCTGCTCCAGGGTTTTGATACCGCCCGCCACGCAAAAAGGGATATCGATCGCTTCGGCGACGCGCTCAACCCAGCTCCGATCCACCACCCGGCCGTCCGAAGAGGCGGTGATATCGTAAAACACCAGTTCGTCCGCGCCTTCCTCGGCGTAGCGCCGCGCCAGCGGCACGATATCGCCGATAATTTCATGGTTGCGGAACTGCACCCCTTTCACCACCTGTCCGTCCCGGACATCCAGGCAGGGAATTATACGTTTTGCCAGCATGCGATAGCCTCCTCGACGGTGAATTTTTCTTCCAGCAGGGCGCGGCCGACGATCACGCCCTGTACGCCGCTGGTGCGCAATTGCGCGATATCGTCAAGATTGCCGATGCCGCCGGAAGCCTGGAAGGCGATCGCCGGAAAGGCGCCGCAGATATCCCGGTATAACGCCACGTTAGCGCCTTTGAGCGTGCCGTCGCGGGAAATGTCGGTACATAACACATGCCTGAGACCGAAGGGCTGGTATTGGCCGATAACCTGTTCCAGGGTAATGCCGGAGTTTTCCTGCCAGCCGCTGACCGCCACTTCACGTTGTCCCCGATCGCCGATGCGCACATCCAGCGCCAGCACCAGGGCGTCGGGACCGAAACGTTCGAACCAGCGCTGAACTTCCTGCGGTTGCCTGACGGCGGTGGAGCCCACCACCACGCGGGTGGCGCCCGCCTCCAGCAGCGCCGCCACATCCTGGGCGTCGCGAATGCCGCCGCCAATCTGCACCGGCGCCGGGGACACGCCCGCGAGCAGTTTTTTCAGCAAGGGTATCTGGCGCGCCGCCGGGTCCTTCGCCCCGGTCAGATCCACCAGATGCAATAACTGGGCGCCCTGACGTACATACTCTTGCAACCGGGGCAGGGGATCGCTGCCGTACTGGCGGCTCTGGTCGTAATCACCTTGATGCAGGCGCACCACCACCCCATCGATTAAATCCAAAGCGGGAATGATCACCGGTTACATCTCCAGAAAGTTTTTCAGCAGTTGGGCGCCAGCGGCGCCGGAGCGTTCAGGATGAAACTGTACGCCGAAAAAATTATCTTGTTCCACCGCCGCGGTGAAGGGCTCGCCATAATGGGTTTGCGCAATGGTGGCGGCGCACAGTGGCATGGCATAGCCGTGGACGAAATAGAAATAGCTGCCGTCGGCGATGCCGCGAAACAACCGGTTGTTATTATGCGGATGCACTTGGTTCCAGCCCATATGGGGCAGCGGCAAACCAAAATCGGTCATCTTGGTTACCGGCGTATCGATGATACCCAGCGTAGCGGTGCCGCCGTTTTCGTCGCTGCCGCTGCCCAGCAGCTGCATGCCCAGGCAGATACCCAATACCGGCTGGGTGCAGGCTTTGACCAGGTCGATCAGATCCCGCTCGCGCAATTGATCCATGGCCGCCCGCGCGGTGCCGACGCCCGGCAGGAACAGTTTATCCGCGTGCAGCACGATATCGGTTTCGCGGCTCACCACCGGCTGGTAGCCGAGACGGCGCACCGCGGCGGTGACGGAGAACAGGTTGGCACAGCCGGTATCCAGGATCACGACCTTCATTACAGCACTCCTTTCGAACTGGGCAGGGTATTGCCTTCCACGCGAATGGCCTGGCGCAGGGTGCGTCCGAATACCTTGAACAGGCTTTCGACCCGGTGATGGTCGTTTTTGCCCTTGGTTTTCAGGTGCAGGGTGCAGGCCATGGCATACGAGAGGGAGCGGAAAAAATGCTCGACCATTTCGGTGCTCAAATCGCCCACGCGCTGGTAATTATAATCCGCTTTGTATTCCAGGTGCGGCCGGCCGGAAATATCCAGCGCGCAGCGCGCCAGGCATTCGTCCATCGGCAGCATATAGCCGAAACGGCCGATGCCGCGTTTATCCCCCAAGGCCTGGTTAATCGCCTCGCCCAGCGCCAGGGCGGTGTCTTCCACCGTATGGTGATCGTCGATATACAGATCGCCCTTGACCTCGATATTCATGCGAAAACCGCCGTGGGTGGCGATCTGATCGAGCATATGGTCAAAAAAGCCGACGCCGGTATTAATCTTGCTGCCCCCTTCGCGATCGAGCCAGACGTCGACGTCGATGGCGGTTTCGCGGGTGACGCGGTTAACGTGGGCATGGCGATCGCGGCGGGTCAGCAGGTCGGAAATCGCCTGCCAATTCAGGGTCTCGGCCTGGTAGCGCAGTCCGTTGATACCCATATTATGCGCCAATTGGATATCGGTCTCCCGATCGCCGATAACATAGCTATTGGCGGCATCCATCAGACCGCCGTCCAGATAGCGTTGCACCAGGCCGAGCGCGGGCTTGCGGCAGTCGCAACCCGCGGCGGGCAGGTGGGGGCAGATCAGCACCTGCTCGAAGACGATGCCCTGCGAGCTGAAAATTTGCATCATCAGATTATGGGGCGCGTCGAAATCCGCCTGCGGAAAACTGTCGGTGCCCAAGCCGTCCTGGTTGGTGATCATAATCAGGGTAAAACCGGCCTTTTGCAGCGCCAGCAGCGCGGGGATAACGTTTGGCTCCAACGCCAGCTTGTCCAGCCGGTCCACCTGGAAATCGTCCGGCGGTTCGCTGATTAGCGTACCGTCGCGATCGATAAATAGCAGTTTCTGGTTCACATGGCCTCCTTGCGGGTGGAATCAGCGGCGACAGGGAGCGCGCGCAGGGCGGATACGACCCGTTCGCACTCTGTACGGGTACCGATGGTGATGCGCAGGCAATCGGCCAGGCCCGGCTGGGCGCTTTGATTGCGCAGGATAATACCCTGGTCCCACAATGCCTTGAACGCCTGGCTGTCCGGATCGAAACGCGCCAGCAGATAATTACTTTCGCTGGGGTAGACTTCCAGCACGCAGGGGCATTCCCGCAGCGCCTGCGCCAGCCAGCGGCGGGTGGCGGTAATGCCGGCCACCCGTTCGCGCATCGCCGCCACGCCGTCGGCGCCGAGCGCCTGTCCGGCGATATCCGCCACCGGCTGCGACAGGGGATAGGGCGCAATGACCTTTAATAACAGCTGTATCACCTCGGCGTTCGCCAGGGTGAACCCGCAACGCAGTCCCGCCAGGGCGAAGGCTTTGGACAGGGTGCGCAGGATAACCAGGTGCGGATAGTCGGCCAGCCAGCCGGCCAGGGTCGCCTGGGGGCAGAACTCGATATAAGCCTCGTCGGCCACCACCAGGGCGCGGCCCTGGGTCAGGTCGAGCAGGCGTTTGAGATCGTCGGGACGGATAATATTACCGGTGGGGTTGTTGGGGCTGCAAACATAAACCAGCTTGACCCCCGCCAACTGCCCCTCGATGGCCGCTAAATCCAGCTGCCAGTCGGGCAGCGCCGGCACCATGCGCCTGGCCACGCCGAAGGTTTCGGCGCTGACGCTGTACATGCCGTAGGTCGGCGGGCAAAACAGGATGGCATCGCGCCCGGGCTCGCAAAATGCGCGGATCAGCAGTTCGATGGCTTCATCGGCGCCGCGGCATACCAGCACCTGATCCGCCGGCAGGCCGGCATACGCGGCATAATTATTGATGACTTCCTCCGGCTGGCAGGAGGGGTAGCGATTGAGATTGGCGGGGCGCAGCCGGTAGGCGGTGGGCAGCGGATATTCATTGGCGTTAAGCCAGACATCCCCGTTGCCGCCGAGACGGCGTGCCGATTGGTAAGGTTCCAGCGCCAGCACATTGGCGCGCGCCAGTTGGCTAATGGTCATTGTTGCTCCCTCCGGGCGGTAACCGGCGCATTAGCCGATGAGCGATCGGTTGCGCCGGCGGACAAGGCGGCCACGCGCAGCGTCACGGCGTTTTTGTGGGCGGTAAGCTGTTCCGCCCGGGCCAGGATTTCAATGGTGGGCGCCAGGTCCAGCAGCCCCTGCGGCGTCAGGTGCTGTACCGTCATCCGTTTTTGAAAATCCGCCAGCCCCAGGCTGGAATAGGTGTTGGTATAACCATAGGTGGGCAGGACATGGTTGGTGCCGGAGGCGTAATCGCCCGCCGATTCCGGCGACCAGTCCCCGAGAAATACCGAACCGGCATTGGTAATGGCCGCCACCAGGCTTTCGGCGTCCCGGGTCTGGATAATCAGATGTTCCGGGCCGTAGCGGTTGCTGATGGTGATGCACTGCGCCAGATCGCGGGTAATAATCAACCGGCTGCCGGCCAGGGCCTGGCGGGCGATATCCGCCCGGGACAGCATTGCGAGCTGGGCTTCGGTTTCCCGCGCCACCGCGTCGGCAATGGCCGCGTCGGGGGTCAGCAGGATCACCTGCGAGTCCGGACCGTGCTCCGCCTGGGATAACAGGTCGGCGGCGATAAACGCCGGGGTGGCGTCGCTATCGGCAATCACCAGCACTTCAGAGGGCCCGGCGGGCATATCGATGGCGGCGCCGCCCGCCCGCTGGCTGATCTGGCGTTTGGCTTCGGTGACCCAGGCATTGCCGGGTCCGAAGATTTTATCCACCTTGGTTATGGACTCCGTGCCGAATCCCATGGCGGCAATGGCCTGCGCGCCGCCGACCTGATAGATATCCTTGACGCCGCACAGGGTGGCGGCATACAAAATTTCGTCGGCGATGGGCGGCGGCGAGCAGAGGATGACCCGCCGGCAGCCGGCGATGCGGGCCGGCGTGGCCAGCATCAGCACCGTTGAGGGCAATGGGGCCGAACCGCCGGGAATATACAGGCCCACGGAGGCCACCGGACGGGTTAACTGGCGGCAGCGGACGCCGGGCTGGGTTTCCACGTCCACCGCCGGCAATTGCTGGGCGCGGTGAAAGCAGTCGATATTCGCCACCGCTACCGCCATGGCGCGCTTCACGTCCGGCGCCAGGCGGTCTGCCGCCTGCCGGATCGCCTGCTCGCTCACCCGGAGCTGGTCGGTGGCCGTCCGGTCGAATTGCAGATTAAATTCTTTGACGGCCCGATCGCCGCCCCGCAAGACGCTGTCGAGAATACCGCTTACCGTACTGCTAATCCGGTCCGAGGCGGCTACCGCCGGCCGGGCCAGCAGTTCGGCCTGTTGCGCCGGGGAGCAATCGTCCCAGCGCACGGGGGTCGAAAAAGGGGAGGAGGTCATCGCCGCTTACTCCATCATTTTTTCAATCGGCAGCACCAGTATCGAGCTGGCGCCGAGGGCTTTGAGATTTTCCATGGTTTCCCAGAACAGGGTCTCGCTGCTCACCATATGCATGGCGACGCGATGTTTGTCGCCGGCCAGGGGTAAGATAGTCGGACGCTCGGCTCCCGGCAGCAGGGCGATAATCTCGTCCAGGCGCTCGGCGGGCGCATGCAGCATGATATATTTTGATTCGCGCGCCTGGATTACGCCCTGGATGCGCAACATCAGTTTATCCACCAGCGCCTGTTTGGCCGGCGGCAACTCCACATTGCTTTGAATCAGGCAGGCTTTGGAGCGATAGATAACCTCAACTTCACGCAGCCCGTTGGCTTCAAGCGTCGCGCCGGTGGAGACCAAATCGCAAATGGCATCCGCCAGCCCGGCGCGGGGTGCGACTTCAACTGATCCATTGAGCAGACAGGATTTAAAATTAACGCCGAGTTTGTCGAGGTATTGCTTAAGCAAATGCGGATAGGACGTGGCGATACGCTTACCGTGCAGGCATTGCGGGCCGGTGAAAGGTTCGTCCAGCGGCAGCGCCAGCGACAGGCGGCAACCGCCAAAATCCAGGCGGCGCAAAATAGAGTAGTGAGGGTCTTCGCCTTGGGCGCGGCGGTTAAGCAGTTCCTCTTCCAGCACGTTTTCGCCGATGATGCCCAGATCGACCACGCCGTCCATCACCAGGCCCGGTATATCGTCGTCGCGCACGCGCATGATATCGATGGGCATATTTTCCGCAAAGGCCAGCAGGCGCTGCTGCTGCAAGTTGATTTTGATGCCGCAGTGCTCAAGCAATTGTTGGGATTCCTTGCTCAGCCTGCCTGATTTTTGCATCGCTATCCGTAACCGTGATTTGTCCAACATAATGTCCTCTGCCCTAAAAAATGTGATTTATTTTGCCCATAAAAAAACCCTCGGAAGTTATCTTCCGAGGGCTCTCTCTTACATTCTGCGCCACTGGAAGATATTATGTCTTCCAGCACCAATCGCCTGAAAGACTAGTCAGGATGATGGTGATGATGGTGGTTAAACAGAACGTTATTCATTATGGTTTCCGTAGCGCCGCATAGTTATGGTAGCCATGCCGTGCAAATAGTATTGATACGATAAGTCATCTGCGTATTTAAGCTAACGATCTTTAGTCGGAAGTGCAAGTAAGAAGTGCGAAACAAGTGCAACTTTTTTTGCCGGCATACCGGTTTTTGCCGTCACGAACATTTATTTTGGGTGAATCGAGCATTTGTGGGCGCCAAAGCGTAAATTAGCATGGGTAATCGGCATCGCCGTATGAGCGTCAGTGCCTGAAGCGTCAGTATCTAGAGAGTGGGGAAAAATGAAAAAAATTGCCATCGTCGGTTTAGGCTGGCTGGGAATGCCGCTGGCGCTCTCGCTGCTTGCCCGGGGTTACCGGGTCACCGGCACCAAGACCACCCCCGACGGCGTGGAAGCGGCCCGCATGTGCGGCGTGGAATGCTATCCGCTATTGCTGACGCCGGAAATCAACGCCGAACAGGACGATCTGGCGGCGCTGTTCCAGGTTGACGCGCTGGTGGTTACCCTGCCGGCCGGGCGCACCACGGAACGCGCCGATCAATACTGCCTGGCGGTGCAGCAGGTGGTGGACAGCGCCCTGGCCTTTGGCGTGCCGCGTATTATCTTCACCAGCTCCACCTCGGTCTACGGCGAGGCGCGGGGCACCCTGCGCGAAGATAGCCCGCTGGCGCCGGTGACGCCGTCGGCGATTTCCCTGGTGGAGCTGGAGCGCTGGTTGCACCGGTTGCCCAATACGTCGGTGGATATCCTGCGGCTGGCCGGGCTGGTGGGACCAAGCCGCCATCCCGGGCGGTTTCTGGCCGGTAAAACCGGGCTGGCGGGAGGTTCCCACGGCGTGAACCTGGTGCATCAATCTGATGTAATTGCGGCCATCGAGCAATTGCTTAAGCTGCCCAAGGGCGGGCATATTTATAATATATGCGCGCCGCGCCATCCGGCAAAACGCGACTATTACCCGGATCGGGCGCGTGAACTGGATCTGGCGCCGCCGGAGTATTTGGCCGCCGATGAGCGCGACACCGGCAAGATTATCGACGGCAGCCGGATTTGCCGTGAATTGGGGTTTGAATATTTATATCCCGATCCGGCGCTAATGCCGATGAGGTTGTCGTAGTAAATTTGCCAAGGAACGGGGTAACCGCTATGTTTTTAAAGCAGGCGTAATTTCGCGCAGGCCGGTTTGCTGTCCGCCAATGTATGAAGACAGGATGCTTGAGCGGGTAATCTATGCAAAATCTCGTAGCAGTCGACACATTCTCGGCGCCGGACGCGACTGCGCCGCTGCGCCAGGGCAGGCCGGTAAGTGAGCATCGAACCAGCGCGTTCCAGCGTGAGATAGCTTCTTACCTGGAACGCCACCCCCAGACCCAGTACGTCGATATTCTCCTCACCGATCTTAACGGTTGTTTTCGCGGTAAACGCATCCCCATTGCCGGCCTGTTTACTCTTGAAGCCGGATGTTATTTCCCCGCTTCGATATTTGCCATCAACCTCTACGGCCACACCGTGGAAGCGGCCGGCCTCGGCCAGGAAAAAGGCGAGCCGGATCTGATGTGCGTGCCGGTGACCGGTAGCCTTATCCCGTCCGCCGCCGATCCTGACACGACCGCCCAGTTATTGCTGACCATGCGTGATGAAGACGGCGCCGCTTTTGACGTGGAGCCGCGCAATGTGCTGGACCGGGTGTTGCAGGCCGTGCGCCGGCGCGGCATTTCGCCGGTGGCGGCGGTAGAACTGGAATTTTACCTGGTGGATAAACGACGCGGCGCGGGCGGTTTATTGCAGCCGCCGTGTGCGCCGCATACCGGCGAGCGCCATACGCGCTGCCAGGTGTATTCCCTGGATAATCTGGATATTTTCGCCGATGTGCTCAAGGAAATCGACCGGCTGGCCCAGCTGCAAAAACTGGCCGCCACCGGCGCGGTGGCGGAGTCGGCGCCGGGCCAGTTCGAGATCAATCTGAACCATTGCGACGATCCGCTGAAAGCCTGCGATCGCGCCTTGCAATTGAAACGGCTGGTACGGCTGGCGGCGGAAAAAAGCGGCATGGATGCCACGTTTATGGCCAAACCGTATGCGGCTTTTGCGGGCAGCGGCATGCATATTCATCTTAGCCTGCTTGACCGCCTGGGCAATAATGCCTTGTCAAACCAGGACGGCGGCAATTCCGATCTGATGCGCCGCGTGCTGGCCGGAATGCTGGATTTAATGCCGGCGTCCATGGCGCTGCTGGCCCCCAATGTCAACGCCTTCCGGCGTTTCCAGCCGGGTATGTATGTGCCCACCCAGGCCACCTGGGGGATAAATAACCGCACGGCGGCGCTGCGCATTCCCTGTAGCGACCGGCAAAATCATCGGGTGGAATACCGGGTGGCGGGTGCGGACGCCAATCCGTATTTGGCGTTGGCCGCGGCGCTGGCCGGCGTGGTACACGGGCTTGATAACCCGCTGCCGCTGCCGGCGCAGGTCACCGGCAGCGGCGGGATCGGTAAAGGTAAACCGTTGCCGCTGCGTCAAAGCGAAGCGCTGCGAATTTTTCGGGACAACCCGGTCTTACCGTCACTGCTGGGGGAGCGCTTCTGCCAGGTATTCCATACCTGCAAGCAGGCGGAACTGAGCTATTTCGAGCGTTTGGTGACGGAAACCGAAATCGACTGGATGTTGAAAAACGCCTAATTGATACGGTGAGCAGATGTTCCGACACTATGCCGGCAATAGAAAAGGCCCTGTGGGCCTTTATCTGTCACTCAAAACGGTACTCTATCTTTTTGAAAGAGAGTCCCAATCTCCTGCCATCTATGCTGGCGCCCATTTCCTTCGGACTCTTCAGCGCGTCGAATGCAAAGCCGAGGGTGATCTTTCCCTTGCCGTGCCCGGCGTTATGTATGATGAAATCAATATTATGCTCGCCTGCGGGTAAATCCAGATCCTGGATCTTGTCACCGTTGTAATAAATAGCGCCTTTAATCGGCTGATAACTCGACGCCGCTATTAAAAACCTACCCTGGCTCCACGGGGACGCCTGATGCACTTTTATTTCCGTCGACAGGCCTTCTGTCCATCTAAATCCCGCCTCCGGTTCGCTCCATCCTTTCCAGAAATAATTCTCAGCGCTTTGCCCGAATAAAATTTCCCCGGCAGGAGAAAGCTCCGGTACGGAATAAGCTACGATCGGTCTGTTGTAAACATAAAATAGCATACCGTTAAAGCTAAGTTTTTCATCGGGTTCGCCAAACTGTTTACTTACGCCATTGAGACAAAGCGTGAGGTCTGCGCACTCTTCGCCATCGCTGAGAATGGCGATAAATTGCCTCTTTGCATCGCTATTGGTTTCAGGCGTGTACCAGTAATCAAACGTCTGCGATCGCCCCCCTAATTGCATGTAACCGGTCTTTTTGTCGAAAGCGACCGGGCGTATCAGGGTATTCCATTGCGTGTTCCAGGCCATGGCGAGAGTTTGGCTGCCCCAATAAGGGCCAAAACCATCATGAAGATTATTTTTCTCCAGGAACGTGCGCAATTCAACCAGTGGACGATCCGAATCACGTGGCGGGACATTCCAATGGGAATAGAGGCCGGACAAAAACAATATTGCTAAATACAGCATTATCGATTCCCGTTTGCTTTGCAGGGCGCTGGCAAACAGGGCGATAATGGCAAGATACACAATATTGACAAAAAAACGGGCGCTATAGGCCGCACCTGGCGTGCTACTTAAAATAAACGCGGATGTGATGCCGGCTAGCGAAAAGAAAATAATAAAATCTACGTCATCCCGTTTATTGAGTTTTGCCATAGAAAACAGGTAAAGCACAATCACGATAACAGATGAAGCGATATTTACGCTGTTGTTTTGCACAAAAAATAAATTGAGATTTCCGCCAAGGCCAACCAAAAACCAGTAGCCATTAGCGAGCATTTGCTGCGGCGAACCCAAGGAAAAATGCGCAACCGGCAGGTGCAAAACCCGTTCGATAAGGTGGGTGAAGAGAATAATCCCGGTTATAAACAATGGCAAAAGAGCTTTTTTAGACTGCGTTTTGGCCACTAATGTTTTATAGAGGCTAACCAGCAGTAATGGTAGATAATATGCCGCCTGGAACCAGGGATCGGAAACGGATGCGACAAGGATAAGCGCGCAAATTCCTATCTCATAAAAAAAGTTAGCGTTTTTCGGTTTGACCATATAAAGATAAATACACAATAATCCGTAGACATTGGTCAGGTTATGGGAAAACGGATGAGAGATGTAGCCGACGGTATAAGCAAACTGGGACAAGCCGCAGAAAAATGGGATCAACAAAAAAGAATATTGACTGCGGGTTTTTCTAAAACAAATCATGGCGGCGATAAGCGCGCCTAAAAATACTTGTGCAATCTCGATAAACTGGATGACCCGTGGGGAAGACGAGCCCGTCAGTTTAAACAGTAGAAAGTGAATCGGATAAGTGGAAAAGTACCAATTATCAGGCGTAGGCCGCCACTGGGACAATACCGATAAGCCATGTTTCTGGACTTCGTGCCACACAATGGCCGAATTTGCCACATCATTGTCGGCGCTAAAATTGAAAGTAACAAAATAATAACTTAATATAATACCAAGTACTATAGATATACCTAAAATTATATTTTGTCGTGCCATATCTTTTCCATGATATTCAGTAAGTTGCATTTTTTTCTCTATTACCAGTAATTAATTTTTAACATGCTGCTTGAGCGATGCTTTGTCTCAAGAGATCTCACCAATGTACGTCCAAACTCTCAGCGCTGACCATTATACTACTTATTCCCTGAGGGAAAATCACCCCAGGTAAAACCATTAGAATCGTCATAATATAATGATCTCATGGTTTTATAGTTGTTGTAGGTAATCAAACAGGTGCTTAAGCAATCGGATTTTAGGTTCATCTTCCGCATGCTCAATATAAAGTCGCTCCAGGTTCGCCACATAGGTTTCCAGCGTCTCGGCGCTAAAGCGGGTCTTACGGTACTCCAGCCAGCGGCGTTGCTCGCCGTCGTCCAGGGTCTGCGGGAAGTTACGCGCCCGGTAGCGAAACAGCAGCTCTTCGAGGCGCGGGTCGACAAAACTGATATCCAGCGCCGGCAGGTTGATCGGGTCGGTTTCCAGGATAATTCCCATCGCCGTGCGGTCGGCATCGCTGAAAAAACCGTCATAGAGTTTGGCGTCCACATTATCCGATCCGGCGAAAGGTTCTGCTTCGGCAAACAGCGCCACCAGTTTTTCACGCACTTCGGGATGCCGGCGCAGCAACTGCAGGTTTTGCAGGCAGCGTTGGCGATCGATGCCCAGCCGCTCCGCGTCTTCCGGCCGCAGCGTATTGGCGGGGGCCAGCACCGGGCACTTATTGATATGCACCAGTTTAATCGGCACCGCCGACGCTTCGCCCAGGCGATCCCGGCGCGTATATAAGCGCGTGCGCAACGCGTCCGCATCCAGATCCAGCAATACGTCCATATCGCCGGCCAAATCGCAGACGATCAGCGCGTTCTGGTTTTCCGGATGCCAGGCCAGCGGCGCAATCCAGCTGGTATTGCCGCGCCTTGCGCCGAACATGCCCGACACGTGGACCAGCGGTTTCATGGCGGCCACATCCACCAGGGTTTTCAGCTTCTGCTTGCCGCGGTGCTGATACAGATAGTCAAACAGCTTTGGCTGCGCCTGCCGGGCCAGCTTGGCCATGGCAAGCGTGGCATCGACATCGGCCATCGCATCATGGGCGTGGGTATGCTCCACGCCGTTGGCCCGGGTCAGGTGTTCCAGGCGAAAACTGGGCAGCCCGTCATCGTTAAGCGGCCAATTGATGCCTTCGGGACGAAGCGCATAGCAGGCGCGCATCACATCCAGCAGATCCCAGCGTGAATTGCCCTGTTGCCAGCTATAAGCGTAGGGATCGTAAAAATTGCGGTAAAAAATGGCGCGGGTCACTTCATCATCAAAGCGGATATTGTTATAACCCAGGATGCACGTATCGGGTACGCTGAACATGGCATGGATACGCCGGGCAAACTCCGCCTCGCTCACCCCTTCACGGGCGGCCTGCTGCGGGGTGATGCCGGTAATCAGCACCGCTTCCGGGTCCGGCAGATAGTCATCCGCCGGTTTGCAGAAAAACACCTGCGGCTCATCCAGCGGCTCAAAGTCCAAATCGGCGCGCACCCCCGCGAACTGCGCCGGCCGGTCCAGGGCCGGATGCTTGCCGAAGGTTTCGTAGTCATGCACCAGAAATGTGGATTGTTTGCTATGGTTATTCACTGTTGGCTTATTTCCAATTTTTTAACAATACCCGTTATTTTACAAATAATTAATTTTACATTTTTTAGCTATAACCTGCTACTGGCAGGATCTGCTTCTTTACCGTTGCGCCAGGAAAATGCAGGCTAGGTACAGAGTGCTATAAAATTCACCGAGCAGTGTAGTGTAATAAAGAATATCATTATGGTCCTAAGCGACTAGCCTAAGCGACGCTAGACTGCGTTCCATACATGGTAAACCATATTTGAATTTTGAATAGCCCAGAAGCAGCAGATCTATGTGGAGGCGGGGTAAAGGTATCTTCTCATTCAAGCAACACTCCGTTGGGATGTCTGGCGCCTGCCATGTTCTAAATGATGAGTTCCTCTGTCTAAGCTGCAAAATGTTGGCATACGATTTACATTATGAGTGAACAAGTTTAATAAAGAGGCAGTGTAGTGAATCGTGACAGGCAAGCAGCTATCTTGATTTTCTGTCACGTGATGTTATGTGCTGGTGTTCATGGGAAGCCGCTGGGCCAAACCCCCGTTTTAAATGCATTCGTTAATGTTGCAATATCAGCCAATCTCGACATCCTCTGGAATATTGCAGTCAATTATTTATTTAAAATGCCTACCCATTTGTATCGTGTATTTTTCAATGGTTGCGTGCATGAGAAATGCAATAAGTAAAACGACAACAAAAGTGAAAGTAAATGCGTATATAAAATTAATTCCCTTATCGACTAAAATCCGGAGCATTGAATAACCAACTATCGAGTGCAAGACATAAAAAGGATAGCTTATACCTGATAAGAAGGCTAAAATTTTTACTTTTTTTACTTTATCTCTAAGTAAAAACACCATAAAAAAAACAGTTAATCCATATGAATAATTTAATGTTAGACCGCTAAAAGAGGCTGCGTCCATTTTTATTTTACACATAAGGAGTATTATTGAAATAATGCCTACACCTGAGACGACCATTGTGTTGGTGGATATTTTCTGCATATGGTTAAAGTGAAAGAGAATACCAATGCTCATAAAACACATGTAAATCAATTCATCTTTTATTGCTGAAAACGAGATGCTAAATTGGCCTATATTACATATGGGTGCTTGAGAATTTGTCGTGTATATTAAAATTAAAGAAAATAAGCCTAATAAAAATATTGGGAAAATTTTTGCGTTATTAATTGCACTATAAAATAGCACGCAAAAAAAGTAAAATTTTAGCTCTATTGATAGTGTCCAATTTACCATATCAATAGACTGTGCATTAAAAATAGATTGAGTTAATGTCAGGTTTTTTAAAATTGTGTAAAAATCAAAATATTTAGCTGTGCCCCAATAATATTTCGATGTAAGATATAGAGTTAGGAGCATTATCAGAGAGGAAATAATGTACACCGGGTATATTCTTAATGCTCTGGCGATCAAAAAACCGCTGCGGGTTTTTTTTGATAAGGAGAATGGTATGACAAAACCGCTTATTAAAAAAAACAGCGACACGCCGAATGGACCATAATTGAAATTTGTTAAGGGTGGTAATAATTGATAGTATATATTTGATGATATCTCTTCTATTTCGGGTGCATTTAGTGCATCAGAAATTACTTTAGGTTGTGCCCAAAAAACACCAAACCAATGTACCACGACGACAGAAAGGAAAGCTAAAGACCTTAACTGGTCCGCAAAAAGCACTTTATTATTCATTATCTGTAATGTAAGGATAGGGAAAGGAAGGCAGGGATAATAGGACTAATCTGAAAAAAATTCAAACGATTTATCCGTATCAATCACATAAAAAATGAGGCAATATACACTGCGTTTAAATTTCACTTAACCTGGTTAATAAAATGTTACGAGGTGCTTTAAAAAATTTCCTTGGATGAGAGTAACTATCAAAATTACTATTTTTATAAATTATAAGATCACAAATTCTCGACTTGAATCGCTTTTTTATTTTTATGTAAACCCAAACGTTTTAGTCACACTGTGATATATACTTACGGATAGTATCTCACCAGAGCTGCCCTTACCTTACGGTTAATCGCTGTGAGAGTTCACTTATCACCCTTGGGTCAGCTGTGATAATTGAACTCTCTCCTGTGGGGAACATGGGGCAATGAGATTAAATGGACTCTCCCTCAGGTAATTTTTGTGATAAATTTAATTTTCCGAGCATTGCTGATAATAGCGTATGAAGTTAAAAATAAAAACAGTGCATAGAAAATATTGATAAAAGGGTAATGCAAATCCTCAAGAATATTCAGAGATGATAATAATTTGATGACATAAATATGGATTACCATATGAAAAAGATAGATCCCGAACGTACAATCTGAAATAGAGGCGATAACCTTTTTTTGTTTTGATGTGAAAGTGAAATTTAGATTGATGAAAATATAAAATAATGACGCGGACATAATAACAACAGGCGGGTAAGTATAAGTATAAAATAATTCAGATGCGACATTAAGCGCCTTGTCAGTTATCGCTGTCGACACAAAAATAAAGATTGCTGATGCTATAAAAAATAATATCGCCGCACGCATGCGTTGTTTTGTATAAGCCGTATTTTTCAGGATTATAGCTAGGAAAGGATAGATTAAAAGCGCACTGAAATTATTAAGGGTAGTGATTGCAATAAAGTTAGTATTAACACCATAAAGAATATTTATAAATGGTAATAAGCATGCAAAGACAAATATTGAAACGGTATAAATAACGAAGAGTGACAATTTACCGTTAAAATATATAATAGAAATGAGAGGTATAAGAAAATATATACCAATCAAGGCATAAACAAACCATAGATGAAAATAAGCTGGATTTTCAATGAAGTGGTTGATAATCCAGCTGTATGAAAAGATATTTTCATCGGTTATCAAACCAAAAATAATCGACCAAAAAATTAATGGGGGTAAGATTCTTAAAAGCCTTTTTTTATAAAAAATAACAAAATCCATCTTGTCTTTTATTAATAAAAAACCTGAGATCATAATAAAGATAGGAACACAAAATTTGGTTAGAGAATAAGCAAGATTAGATATGTTCCAGGCAACCGAGCCGATTGGAGTACGATAAAATGTCTCCATCGAAGCATGAATAACGATAACGGCAAAAATAGAAATTGCGCGCAGAAGGTCAATATTAATGTTTTTGTTCATTAAGGTGATTATAACGCCATGTGATTTTTTTTAAGATTATACCGATTTCAATAGGAAAAAATAGTAATTATAAAAATAAATCCATAATAAATTGCATGTTTTTTTTAAGAAATAAAAATAAATGGCAAATGTTACATTTAAGTTATTTTTATTACAGGATATTATCTGAAAAATTTTGGTTACGAAGATTAAATCGGCTAAATTTAAATTAATAATTATGTAAAACAATGGTTTATAAAATTAAAAAAAATGTACCGTTTTATTTAACATTTATAGCTCTTAGCGCTGAACCACACTGTGCCAAATGAGAATAATTAGTGTTTATTGCAATATGGTACCGTTCTGACCGAATCGGCAGTGTAAGTTCAGGGTGACCGCTTTTTTGAGCTGAGAGGCATACTGGCACGGAGCCGACGTTTATGTAGGACAGACGGCGGTTTTTGGACTCAAGCCTTGCCTACCGTGGCTTGGGTGGGCTGTCATAATCGGCCAAGTTAGTGGCGGGCTGTGGCTACCGGTTGCCGTAAGGGTAAAAACGCGGTTAACTTAGTGCTCATCGGCAACAGGGCCATGGCTGCTACTGGCCAGATGGTAGAACTAGAGGCCAGGCATGGCTTTGAGGGCGTTTATACGGACGACGAATACCAGCAATATATTGGTATTCTTAACCGATTTTATGGGCTGAACAGAGGATCGAGATGCATACCATCATAATGGTTACCGCAGGTATTGTGCTGTTCGGCGTGTTTATGGTCATAGCGCGGTCGGTGGACCGGTTGTCGGGCGCAACGGCGCTCAAGGCGTTTTTACTGGTCTGGCTGGTCATCTCCCTGGCCAATTTGAGCATGGGGGTGTTTCGTGCGGGTTATACCGTGCTGGAGGAGCTGCCTATACTGTTAGTGGTTTTTGGTATTCCGGCCGCGGTCGCGCTTATTATCCATAAATCTGTACGGATTAAAAAAACCGTTAAATAACCGCCATACCCCTTAACGCCCGCTGCGAGCGAGTATTATTACCAGGTAAGCATGAACTGTACCATACTAGTTCCATGCTGCGCGAATATGTCCGCCTGCGATTTATCTTATTTCCCGTATCATAATAATCTCAAAACTTAAGCCTGGCCGACTTAATTTTCAGTCGGGCCCGATCGCTTGCGCCACGCCGTTTGGCCAATCCTGCAGCGCGGATAATTATAACCCATGTCTGATTTTTGGTAAGGGAAAGTTAAAGCTTTCATGGCCGATCACAAATATGCATATTGCAACTATCAAACTTGTTTAAGCAATGTTATGAGAAACGGGAATACAACAGTTTACATATCACCACCACACATCAATTTATTTAGATAGCTAATAAATCATCAAGGAGCGGGTGTATGCGAAACATTGCTTCCCATTTGGTTTGGGTCTTGGTTGCTGTTGCCGGTGCCTTTGGGCTGGGCGTTATCGCCTTGCATAACGGTGAAAAAATCAACGCGCTGTGGATACTGGTGGTCGCGGTATCGGTGTACCTGATCGCCTATCGTTTTTACAGCCGGTTTATTGCCCGCCGGGTGCTGCGCCTGGATGCGACGCGCATGACGCCGGCCTGGCGGCACAATGACGGCCTGGATTATGTTCCCACCAATAAATATGTGCTGTTTGGCCATCACTTTGCCGCTATCGCAGGGGCGGGGCCGCTGGTAGGGCCGGTGCTGGCGGCGCAGATGGGCTATCTGCCCGGGATGATCTGGATTTTGGCCGGGGTGGTGCTGGCGGGCGCGGTGCAGGACTTCATGGTACTGTTTGTGTCGACGCGGCGGGATGGACGCTCCCTTGGCGATCTGATCAAACAGGAATTGGGCGCGGTGCCCGGCGTTATTGCCCTGTTCGGCACCTTTATGATTATGATTATCATCCTGGCGGTGCTGGCGCTGATCGTGGTGAAGGCCTTGACCAATAGTCCCTGGGGCGCTTTTACCGTGGGGTGCACTATCCCGCTGGCGATATTTATGGGTATCTATCTGCGCTTTATCCGGCCGGGTAAAATCGGCGAGATCTCGGTTATCGGTTTTATTATCTTGATGGCCGCCATTATTTATGGCGGGGATATCGCCCGCAGCCCGACCTTGGCGCCTTACTTCACCCTGGATGGCAAGCAGCTGACCTGGATGCTGGTGATTTATGGCGGCATAGCGTCCATCCTGCCGGTATGGCTGCTGTTGGCGCCGCGTGATTATTTATCCACCTTTCTGAAAATCGGCACCATTGTCGGACTGGCAATCGGTATCGTATTTATCGCGCCGACGTTGGAAATGCCGTCCATGACCCGTTTTATCGATGGGACCGGGCCGGTCTGGTCGGGATCGCTATTTCCTTTCTTGTTTATTACCATCGCCTGCGGCGCGGTGTCCGGTTTCCATGCGCTGATCGCTTCCGGCACCACGCCCAAAATGCTGGAAAACGAAAACCAGGCGGCCTTTATCGGTTATGGCGGCATGTTGATGGAATCCTTTGTCGCCATTATGGCGCTGATTGCGGCGTCGGTTATCGACCCGGGCATTTACTTCGCCATGAATAGCCCGGCGGCGGCCCTGGGGGGAACCACGGTGGAGGCGGCGGCGGCGGCGGTCAGCGGCTGGGGGTTTGAAATCACGCCGCAAATGCTGACGGACTATGCCCAGTCCGTGGGTGAAAACACCATCGTTTCACGGGCCGGCGGGGCGCCCACGCTGGCGGTCGGCATGGCGCATATCTTAAGCCAGGCCGTCAGCAGCATCAGCATGGCGTTCTGGTATCACTTCGCTATTTTGTTCGAAGCGCTGTTTATCCTGACGGCGGTGGATGCGGGCACCCGCGCCGGCCGTTTTATGCTGCAGGACCTGCTGGGCGTGGCGGTACCGTCGCTGCGGCGTACCGACTCGCTGGTGGCCAATATCATCGCCACCGCGCTGTGCGTGGCGGCCTGGGGCTATTTCCTTTACCAGGGCGTGGTGGACCCGCTGGGCGGCATCAATACTCTCTGGCCGCTGTTCGGCATCGCCAACCAGATGCTGGCTACCATGGCGCTGACGCTCTGTTTTGTGGTGCTGTTCAAAATGAAACGGCAGGCATACGCCTGGGTGGCCGGCGTGCCGATGGTATTCTTGCTGGTCTGCACCACCACCGCCGGGCTGATGAAAATCATGTCCGGCGACCCCCGGGTGGGCTTTCTGGCGCTGGCGCGTAAATACCAGGGCGGTATCGATCAAAATCAGATCATCGGCCCGGCCAAAACCATGGAGGAGATGGGCCGGCTGGTATTCAACAACCAGCTCAATGCCGGGCTGACCGCGCTGTTTATCTTTGTCATGATCAGCATCTTGTTGTTTGGCATCCGCGCGGCTTACCAAGCCTATCGCCTTGATAAGCGCAGCGATCGCGAAGTGCCATACGAGGCGCTGCCAGCGTTGAAATAGGGCCGTTTGACATTAACCGCGCCGATTCCCGGCGCGGTTTAAAGCCAGGTAATGAGCCCGATGACGCCTAACCAGAAGAATGAACTTATTATAAAAACCAGTCGCCAGGCTAAAGATGAAGAAATATTTATCATATATTCGGCATGAAAATTGATTGTGTACAAATAATAGAATAAAAAATTACTCTGCGATGAAAATAGGAGTAATCGGCGGCGTTGTTATTAAGCCATCATCATAACGAGAATATAACCAACGGGCTAGCATGAAAATGTAAAGTTAGATATAGTGGCGCCAACTTACTAAATGATAAGGGTTTAAATTGAAACATCTCTATGCTGATATTTGATTTAATTCAAATTAATATATGAAGCAACTACAATGAAATGGTATAAAATACTTATTTATTGACAATATAAACATCATAACTAAGTGCAAGTGCATTTAAGTGCAAGGTGTATTTTTGACGTATATATTTAACCACCAAGACATTACCAACCCTAATTAAATTTATCAAAGAAAAGGGGAGAGCCAAGCTCTCCCCTTGATAACCAGTAAGGTCAACCGAGTCCCCTGGCGCGGTAAACCCGCCACCCGCCGGCACGAAAACCGGCCAGACGCCACGCCTGCTGCAACGGAACCCATGCCGATTGGCGGGGAAGCGTGCCGTGGGGGTCGAAGCGGCCATGGTTTTCCTGGCCGCCGGAGGCCCCCTGGCGCGGTAACCCCGCCACTCACCGGCACGAAAACCGGCCAGACGCCATACTTACTGCAACGGAACCCATGCCGATTGGCGGGGAAGCGTGCCTCGGGGGGCGAAGCGGCCATGGTTTTCCTGGCCGCCGGAGGCCCCCTGGCGCGGTAAACCCGCCACCCGCCGGCGCGAAAACCGGCCAGACGCCGCACCCACTGCAACGGAACCCATGCCGATTGGCGGGGAAGCCCCGCTTCCGCGCCCAGCCCCCTACGGTTGCAGCGATTTGCGCATCTTCTTCACCTGCGCCGCGTCGACCGGTTCCGCGGCATTGCCCCAGCTATTGCGAATATACGTCAGCACGCTGGCCACCTCGTCATCATCAAGATTCCAGGCGAAACTCGGCATCGCCGGCGCCGTAGGGCGACTGACGGTGGCGCCGGCGCGGCTGCCGGCCAGCACCACATTAATCAATGACGCGGGATTGGCGGCCCGGATCAGCGGATTATCGGCTAAACGCGGGAACATATTCGCCTCGCCGGTACCGGCCGAATTATGGCAGGCGGAACAGCGGTCGAAGTAAATCGCCTTACCGGCCGCCATCCGGCTATCATCCGCCTTAAGCGCCGCGGGGGCCTTGGCGGCGGACTTATCGCCATCCTTCAAATAGACCGCCACCGCTTTCAGATCCGCCTCATGCCAATGCTGGGAGGAATGCTCCACTTCTTCCGCCATCGGACCGGAAGCGATATCGAAGCGATTCGCGCCGGTACGCAAATAGGCGATAAGATCGTCCTCGCTCCAGGAACCGATGCCGGAATGATCGTTATTGGTGATATCCGGCGCCCACCAGGCGCCCAAATTATTCCCTTGCAGGAAACTACCGTTTTTATCGCCGCCCAGCAGGTTCTTGGGCGTATGGCAGGTGCCGCAGTGCCCGGGGCCTTCCACCAGGTAGGCTCCGCGATTCCATTCGGCGGATTTTTGCGGATTGGGCGCAAACTCGCCTTTATCGAAATTCAGCCAGTTCCAGACGATCAAACTGGTTCGGATATTAAACGGAAACGGCAACTGATTGGTTTCGACATGATTGGCGATCGGTTGCAACGTCTGCAAATAGGCCCACAGCGCCTGATTATCTTCACGGCTCATTTTGGTATAGGCGGTAAACGGCATGGCGCCATAAAGACGCTTGCCGCCGTGGCCTATGCCTTCCGACATGGCCCGCTGGAAATCATCAAAATTCCAGCGGCCGATGCCGGTGAGCACATCCGGCGTGATATTGGCGCCCAAGACGGCGCCAAACGGCGTATCAATGCGAAATCCGCCGGCAAAAGGCTTGGCGGGATCGACGGTATGGCAGGCGGTACAGTCGCCCACCACCGCCAAATAGCGGCCTTTCGCCACCTGATCGAATTCCGGCTGGGCGACGGCATGCCCTATCCCGGCCACCAGCGCCAGCGCACCGACATACAGCGAAGTCAGTTTTTTCATGCGGTGATCATCTCCCCGGGACGTTGCAGATAATAATGCCGAATGGCGTAAGCGGCTTTAAACGCCAGCGCGCCCACGGTACCCGTCGGGTTGTAGCCGGGATTTTGCGGAAAGGCGGAGGCGCCCACCACAAACAGATTCGGCACATCCCAAACCTGCAAATGCTTATTCACCGAGCTATTGGCCGGATCTGCTCCCATCACGAACCCGCCGACAATATGCGACGACTGATAGGGCGCTGAATTCCAATGCCCCTTCATGGGCCGCATATAATATTCGCGCGGGTTCATGGCCTTGGCGATTTCGCCCACCTTGCCGGTGCAGTACTCGGCCATCTTGAGATCGTTTTGCGAGAAATCGAAGGTGACCCTTAATAACGGGCGGCCGAGGGGATCTTTATAGTTGGGGTCCAGGGAAAGATAATTAGTGCGCGTGCTATAGCTGCTGGCTTCGCAGCCAATGCTCATACTGCTCAGATAATTATTTTTGACCTGCCGCTTAAATTCGCTGCCCCAGGTGGGGGCGCTCGGCGGGGTGGGGTGGTAGGAGATGGGCGCCGCGCCTATGGGCGTTACGCGAATACTGCCGCCGCCAAAAAAGCCCAGGCCGGAATGGTCGAAGTTATCGTTATTGAAATCATCGATGCCCATGCCTACCGCGCCGGCGCCGATAAACGGATTGAAATTTTTATTATCAAAAAAAAGCTGCACCGAGTTGGCGGTCTGGTAGGCATAATTGCGGCCGGTGGTGCCGGTATTGGTGACCGGATCGTAAGGCTTGCCGACGCCGGACAGCAGCATGAGACGTACGTTTTCGAAGGTAAATGCGGTGACGATCACCAGGTCGGCCGGCTGTTCCCACTCGTCGCCGGAAGAGTCGATATATACCACGCCGGTGGCGCGTTTGCCGGTGGAATCCAGGGTGACCCTCATCACTTCGCTATTGGTCAGGGCGGAAAAATTATCTTTGCGCACCAGTACCGGCAAGACGGTGGTAATCGCGCTGGCCTTGGAGTAGTTGGCGCAGCCGTAATTGGTACAAAAACCGCAGTAGGTGCAGGGGCCCATGCTCACCCCCAGCGGATTGGTATAGGCTTGCGATACCAGGGAAGAGGGCACTGGAAAGGCCTGGTAGCCCATACTTCTGGCGGCTTCGGCGAATAACGTCGGGCCATAGGGCTGTTTCATCGGCGGCGTGGGGTAATCGCCGGAACGCATGCCCTCGTAGGGATTGCCGCCGTCGCGTTTTACGCCGTTAAGATTGGACGCATATCCCGAGGTGCCCGCCAGGCGCTCGAACTGCATATAAAAGGGTTCCATTTCTTCCCAATCGGTACCCCAATCCTGCAGCGTCAGCTCTTCGGGCATCGCGTCGGCGCCATAACGTTCAAGCAGATGGCTTTTTAAGCGGAACTCATCGGGCTGAAAGCGAAAGGTAATGCCGGCCCAATGATTCCCCGCGCCGCCGGTGCCGTTGCCGGGGTGAAACGACCCCCAGCTGCGCATCGGCAGTGCGGTTTGCGATGGGTTGTTACGCACGGTTATGGTGTTTTGTTTAGTGCGGAGCATTAATT
The DNA here is from genome assembly GCF_047324175.1 of Sodalis sp. RH21. Taxonomy (NCBI): domain Bacteria; kingdom Pseudomonadati; phylum Pseudomonadota; class Gammaproteobacteria; order Enterobacterales; family Bruguierivoracaceae; genus Sodalis; species Sodalis sp. RH21. Next base: position 1,663,192 of record NZ_CP178732.1, read on the forward strand.
CCTGGCTGCGGTTGTAGCGTAATTCATCCGTTACCGAGGCGACGTTGAAATCGCGCGCGGTATCGCGCCACGGACCTCGTTCGATAGCGATGACTTCCAGGCCGGCGTCGGTCAGTTCGTTGGCGATAATGGCCCCCGCCCAGCCCAGGCCGATGACCACTACATCGGTTTTAGGGAGTTTCTTTGCCATGTCGGTTTATCCCTTGATTTTCCATTGCTCACTGCCGCCAATGCTTACCGGCGTTAAATGAAGATCTTGATTATGTTGTTCTATAAGATCGCGGTAATCGTAGCGGGCGCCGGGAAAACCTATCATTTTCCATGACACCATATCGCGGTTGCCGCCATACATCGGATCGGCGAAGAACCCTTCCATGGTGTTATCCAGCACCTGCTTGAAAAAAAACTTGCCGTCGATATTGGCCAGCTTGACGTCGCCTTTCTCCAGTCCGGTCAAAAGGCGATCGCGCTGCTCGGGCGGCAGTTGATGAAAGGCTTTCTGGAAGGTTTTTTGGCAATAGTCTTCCAAGTCGGCCAGGCCGATGCGATAGCGCTGCTGGGGCACCAGCGGAGACTGATCGCCCTGCTCGGGGGTGCCTTCCCGAAAGGGGCCTTCCCGGTAAAGACGCGAGAATGTGCCGTAAAAACTTTTCATCTGCCGGTCGATAAATACCACGCAGCCGGCGTCTTTACCGCTTACGCTGAGTTCGTCGGCGGGTATCAGCCGTTCGACAATCGCCTCCAGGGTGGCGACTTCTTTATCCGTGAAGAATTGCCAGCCCGCTTCATCCACGCTATCCACCGGATTATGGGCGAAGGGTTGCCAGACGGGAGTGCCGGTTAGCGTCGCCGCCTTGGCGCTGACGCCGGCGCCGATGGCGAGCGTGGCGGCGGAATAGGAAAGAAGCTGCCTGCGGGTTACCCCCGGCAGCGTGGTTTTTCTTTTGCGCATATGTGCTTCCCGTATCTTATTGTGTCGATGCGCTTAAAGCATCGCTCTGTTCTGTATGCCTGGGCGCCCATGCGGGATGCCCAAGGCAGGTCGTACGACGACATGACTCACCATGTTTGAACATGTTTACTATAAATGATTCTGAAATGTTGCAATGTATGAATATGTTGCTAACAATTACGTAACTTTGCAATGGCGCCGCCGGGCATGGCCTTGCTAACTATAGGTGAATAGGCGCCGATGGCGGCCCAAACTGCATGTGATGCCGGATATCGCGCACGTTAGCCGCACTTTTGGTCATCGTTAACCATGGCGCGAAGTTGTAAGAAAATTAAACCGGGCGGCGGTCATGGGCGGATAACCGCCGGCTGCCTCCATTGCGGCATGTCATCGCGGCGCTCTGCCAGGTCAGGACGGCCGGCGGGAATGCCGTGATGTTAAGTGGAGTTATTTCAGTTAAAATCATAGCCGGTGATTACCCCATGGGCGGAAAAGAGTTTTTGCACGGGCAAAATTTACACCTTGAAATATGTAGGGCTAATTAATGATGTGAAAAACAATGAAATTCTTTAGACTAGCTATCCCGCTAGTCATTTCAGGTCGATTTCCCGTGCGTTTGGATAGAAAAATTTCCTCCCTCGAACATACCATTTACCAACACTATCGGATTGCCCATGGCCTGCGCATCGGCCTGGCTTTTGTCCTGACCTTTATGATCATACGGCTGCTGGATATTCCCGAAGGCACCTGGCCGCTGATTACGCTGGTGGTGGTCATGGGGCCGATTTCGTTTTGGGGCAATGTGCTGCAACGGGCGGTGCAGCGCATTATCGGCACGGTTTTCGGCGCCGCGTCCGGGCTCATCGGCCTGCGGCTGGAGCTCTACTCCCTGCCGTTGATGCTGGCGTGGTGCGGCATCGTGATGTTTATCTGCGGCTATCTCACGCTGGGCAAGCGGCCGTATATGGCATTATTGATCGGCATTACGCTGGCGGTAGTCTGCGGCGCCGGCGCGGGGGATATGCAGACCGCGCTGTGGCGCAGCGGCGATGTGATTATCGGTTCGCTGCTGGCGCTGCTGTTTACCAGCATCTATCCGCAGCGGGCGTTTATTCATTGGCGGATGCAAATGAGTTTTAGCCTGACGGGGCTCAGTAAAATTTACGCCGCTTATGTTTCGCCAAACATCATTGAACGGCCGCGCCTGGACGGCCGGCTGAAAAAATTGCTGGGGGACGTGGTCAAGATGGGCGCCCTGGTGGCCCCGGCCAGTAAGGAAACCGCGATTCGCAAAGAGGTGTTTGACGCGATACAAAATTTGAACCGTAATATTGTGTGCGTACTGGAATTGCAAATCGATGCGTGGTGGGCGTCGCGGGAAAGCCATTTTATCCTGCTGAACGCCACTACGCTGCGCAGCACGCAAATGGTTACCTTGCGCACATTGATTACCCTGGCCGACGCGCTGCGCCAGGGCAATCCGGCGCCCATCGTCGCCAACAGCGGCGAATTGGCGGTGATTGCCGCTGAGCTAAAGTTGCTGATGGAGCAGGCCAGCCAGCGTAACGAGGTGGAAGCGCCGATATTCGGTTATGTGTGGCTGAGCCTGAAACTGACCCAGCAATTGGAGCAAATGGCGCGGTTACTTTGCCAGGCGCTGCGTAAGCCTTTGCCGTTACAGGAAGATTGAAGTGTGGCGGCCACACCAAAAGCGGGTAAAATAGGCCAATACCATTGCACCGTATAGCTGCTACTCTGTAAGGTAGCGACTATCAATGCGTCACTGCAACCCATTTAACCTATGACTTAAGCAAGGAAATTGAAATGGAACACACCAAGCCTTCTTTCCAGGATGTTCTGGAGTTTGTGCGTATGTTTCGCCGCAAAAATAAGTTGCAGCGTGAAATCGCCGATAACGAGAAAAAAATCCGTGATAACCAAAAACGCGTGCTGTTGCTCGATAACTTGAGCGACTATATCAAGCCGGGCATGTCCATCGAGGAAGTCCAGGCCATCATTGCCAGCATGCGTACCGACTATGAAGATCGCGTTGATGACTACATCATCAAAAACGCCGAACTGTCGAAAGAACGCCGCGAGCTGTCAAAAAAATTAAAAGCCATCGGCGAAGTCAAGGCGATGGTTGCCGCCAGTTTGCCGGAAACGGACAAGTCCGTCTGAATATGGGCCATCAGCCCCCGCCTGACCGGCCCGGCCAATGCCGTGCCGACGTACGGCCGTTGGCGGGCCGGCCGCAAATATCCTTTTAGCTGGACCAGGGTTAGATATTGTCTAACCCTTTTTTATTTCCGCTCAATAATATTGAGATCTATTATTTGAATAAATTAATTCATTTAATAACAAATAATAATCTATCAGTAATAAATAAAACACCATGCAATATGAAAAAGAATGATAGCATACACTCAGCTTTATGATTATGGCGCCGACTCATGACCGTATCTCCATTGCATGCTTACGTTTGCCATAATAATATTATAGATTGTTCTTGTGATTGAATGTTCGAAAAAAATCATGTTTTACAATTATTTATATAATAAGTAGTTTTATCCATTTTATTAAAATAATAATTTCATAGCGAGTTATCTATTTACCGGCAGAGGAAGACAGAAACTTCTCCCGCTTTCAGACGGGTTATCTGACCGTAAGGGAGCCGACAACGGCATAAGTAAATCGCAGGTAAGTTATTTCATGACCAACAGAAAACATCAGATCGGTATTATACTGCGCCCGATTTTATTATTGTTTACGTTAATGATATTACTTCAAGCAATGGAGAATGCCAGAGTCTCGGCGCCATTGCTCCAACCCGCGCTGCCCGTGCAATATCACGGGATGTTGTCGCCCGCCGTCCAGCCGGCCAACCCCTTTTGTCCGGTCAGAACCTGCCATCAGGGACTGACGTCGGCGCAGTGTCCTTGCAGTCTGCGGCATACCTGCTTTATTGCCGGCAATAGCCATTTGATGAATATGGACATCCTTTGCCAGGGGCAGCCGGAGGGCAATCAAAGCATTTACCGGTTTATTAAAACCGAGACATGGAAAAAAAGATTAAAGCGGGCGGTGCGCAGGCTGCTGCGGCTTAAACCCTGTCCGGGATAAACGGCCGGGAAGCCAGCGCGCCGGTGACGTTGCGCGGCGCCGCGTGATAACCACCGCGCCGCGGGACGCGGAACAGCCGGACCTAATGATGCAGCACCGCCAATCGCTGGATATTGTACTTAATGGCGGCGGCGGAGTTGGCGAATTGCCGTTGCTCTTGTTCGTTGAAATCCAGCTCGATAATTTGTTCAATGCCGCGCTGCGATAATACCGCCGGCACGCCGATGGCTAATCCCTGCTGGCCGTATTCCCCATCAAGCACGCATGATACGGTAAGGGCGCGGTGGCTGCTGGTAAATAAGTTGCGGCAGATTTCCGTGATGGTACCGGCGACCCCGTATTCGGTGCAGCCTTTTTGGGAATAAATCTCGAAGCCGAGCTGGCGGGTGCGGTCGCCCAGCGCGGCGAAGTCCAGATCGCGGCCGGTTTTCAGCCGGCTATATTCATTAAGCGTCATACCGTACACCGACGAGTGCGACCAGACGGGAAACTGGCTGTCGCCGTGCTCGCCGAGGATAAAGGCGTCGACGCTTTGCGCGGCGATATCCAATTGTTCGGCCAGAATACGCCGTAAGCGGGTGGTATCGAGCCATACGCCGGTGCCCAGCACCTGCTGACGGGGCAGGCCCGAGAGCTTCCAGACCTGATAGGTAATGATGTCGCAGGGATTGGTGGCAATCAGGAATATGCCCTGGAAGCCGTTTTGCATCATTTCGGGCACGATATGGCCGACGATGCGGGCGGTGCCGTCCAGCTCGTCCACCCGGGTCTGTCCCGGTTTCAACGCGCCGCCGGAGACGGTGATCACGGCTATATCGACGTCGGCGCAATCGCCGGACGGCCGGGTGCTAATCGTAATGCGCCCTGGCATATAAGCCGCCGCATCCGCCAGATCCTGGCGGTGTCCTTCCACCAGCTGTCCGTTGAGATCCACCAGGATTATCTCTTCGCAAATCTGCTGGTTCAGCAGCGCATAGGCGGCGGACGAGCCGACATTGCCTGCGCCAATGATCATCACTTTGCGTGGTTTCATGCATGTTACCTCTATAAAGGGCGATGGACGCAAAATCCGGACCGCAGGGAAATAAATCGCGTTGGTTATGATAGTCTAAATGAATTATTGCCTAATTAACAAAATGCTATGCTTATCGCTGCGTTTTTTTGACGGCCGCCGCCGCAGGGGAGGGTAAATGGAAATATTGGAACACCGCGCTATTTTTGCATACGGTACGACGGAGCTGGACTGGCTGGCCAAAAAAGATAAGCGCATGGCCGAGGCCATCGAGCGTATCGGCTTGATTACCCGTCCGCTGATGCCGGACCTGTTTGCCGCTTTAATCAGGAATATCATCGATCAGCAAATCTCCACCAAGGCCGGTATTACCGTTAATGGCCGTCTGTCGGCGCTGGCCGGCGCCATTACTCCCGCCAGTATCGAACGGCTGACCGCGGAGCAAATCCAGTCCTGCGGCATGTCCATGCGCAAGGCGCTGTATATCAAAGGCGCGGCTACGGCCGCCATGAGCGGCGAATTGGATTTGGCGGCCATTCATGATTATACGGACCAGCAGGTTATCGACGCGCTGTCGCGGCTGCCGGGCATCGGGATCTGGACGGCGGAGATGCTGATGATTTTCTCCCTCGGCCGGCCCGATATCCTGAGCTGGGGCGATTTGGCCATACGGCGCGGCATGATGAATCTTTATCGCCATAAGACGCTGCCGCGCGAGCGTTTTGAGCGCTATCGCCGGCGCTATTCGCCGTATGGGTCCACCGCGTCGTTATATTTATGGGCTTATTCCACCGCCGAATTCAGCGCCCGGCCGGCGGCCAAAATAGTCGCCGGGACGATAGGCGGCGCGGCTGAATAACCGCTCCCGGCCGTTCGTCGGCAATGCGCCCGGCGATAAAAAACACCCCGCCGGCGCGATGCGGGCGGGGTGTCGGGTCTCTGCCGCCGGACGGGCATTTGGCATCGTCCGGAGGGGGTCAGGCGCTCAGCCAGCCCAATTTTATCACAAACAAAATCGATAAAATGATCAGGGCCGCATTCAGGTCGCGAGTCCGTCCGCTCAGCAGCTTGACCACCGTCCAGGTGATAAAACCGAATGCGATGCCGTTGGCGATGGAGTAGGTCAGCGGCATGGTCAGGGCGGTAACCGTAACCGGCGCGGCGACGGTGATATCCTTCCAATCAATTTCCGCCAGGCCCGACGTCATCAAGACCGCGATAAACAGTAACGCCGGCGCGGTGGCGAATGCCGGTACGCTGGAGGCCAGCGGCGCGAAAAACAGGCTGGCCAGGAATAGGATGCCGACCACAATCGCCGTCAAACCGGTGCGGCCGCCGGCGCTGACGCCCGCGGCGGATTCGATATAACTGGTGGTGGTGGACGTGCCGAGCAACGACCCGAACAGCGCCGCGGCGCTATCGGCGATCAGCGCTTTGCCCATGCGCGGGATATTGCCGGCATCATCGGTCAACCCGGCGCGTTTGGTGACGCCTATCAGGGTGCCGGAGTTATCGAACACATCCACGAACAGAAACGCGAACACGACGCTGACCAGGGAAATATCCAGCGCGCCGCGGATATCCAACTGGAGGAAGGTGGGCGCAATGGACGGCGGCATGGACACCACGCCGATGAACTGGCTGTAGCCCAGGGCGATGGACAGGAACGTCACCGCCAGAATGCCGATCAGCACCGCGCCGGGCACCCGGCGGGCTTCCAGCACCACGATGATGATAAAACCCAGCATGGCGAACAGCGGGCCGGATTTGCCCAGATCGCCCAAGCCTACCAGGGTCGCCGGATTAGCCACGACGATACCGGCGCCTTCCAGGGCGATAATCGCCAGGAATAGGCCGATGCCCGCCGCAATGCCGGATCGCAGCGGCAGCGGAATGCTGGTGATAATCCATTCGCGAATTTTGAAAATCGACAGCGCAAAGAAGATCAACGCCGATAAAAATACCGCGCCCAGCGCAATTTGCCAGGTGTAGCCCATATGCAACACCACGGTATAGGTGAAAAACGCATTCAGGCCCATGCCGGGGGCCAGGGCGATGGGGTAGTTGGCGATAAAGCCCATCAGCGCCGAACCGATAGCGGCGGCCAGGCAGGTCGCGACAAACACCGAACCTTTATCCATGCCGGTGGCGCTCAGGATCGAAGGGTTTACAAACAGAATATATGCCATTGCCAAAAATGTGGTCAGCCCTGCCAAAATCTCAGTTCGTACGTTGGTACGATGAGCTTTTAAATGAAATATTTTTTCTAACATGGAGGTTATCTCTTTGAAGTTGTCTGCACAGCCAAAGCAATAGCTATGCCACTATTCCGTCGGTGATGCGACAGACGCAAACGATGGCGCGGGCGCATTATATAGGTAAAGTTAGGTAAAGTGCATCGTAACGCGGGAATAAATCGGCGGCGGGCAAAAACGGCTGCACTGATTTGGTGCTGCGATATAACCCTTTTGGTGCATATCTATCCATTATGGGGCAACGCCCCGTCATACGCGTTTTTACCCGCAAAAGGTCAATCGCCGGTCACTTTGCGCAATCTCACACTTCGCCTCCGCTTTTTGACGCCTCTCACGCTTTTGATAACGCAAGTAAAGCATATGTTGATCATTGTTTTTACATTATCTATACATACTCATGTAATTTATTTCATAAGTAAGAAATAAATTACATGACTCCCGGGCTCGCGGTTCCGTAGCAGTGTCGCCATCGCGGCTGAGCCAGGTCAACCTACTGTTATCCGGGGAAATATAATGAAAAAACACCTGATCGCCCTGACTTGCCTGATCCCGGCGCTGGCATTTGGCTCCGTGGTCCGCGCTGAGGATAAAACGCCGCAATTCCGCTGTAAGCCCGGTGAAACCTACTATATGAATGTGATGGTCACCGGGGTGGAATATTGGTTCCCGGTCTACGAAATGTTTAAACAGGCGGCGCAGCAACTGGGCTGTAAAACCGTATACGGCGGTACGCCGGCTTATGACGTTAACCAGCAACTCGCCAGCTTCGAACAGGTGCTGGCGCAAAAACCGGCCGGGATCTTTTTGCATCCCATGAACCCGGACCCGTTTATCGAACCCATCAACCGGGCGGCCGAAGCCGGTATTCCGGTGGTGACCTTTGCCGCCGATTCGCCCAACAGCAAGCGCGTAGCCTATATTACCTCGGATAATTTCCGTGAAGGCCGTGCCGCGGCGGATTTGATGGGTAAGGTCACCCAGGGCAAGGGGGAGTACGCGGTGCTGGAAAATCCCGGCCAGGATAATCACGACCGGCGGGTCAGCTCCTTTATCGATGAAATGAAAACCCAATATCCGGATATCAAGCTGGTGGCGCGGGCGGCAACCAACCAGGACCCCTCCAAGGCGTATAACGCCGTGCTGTCGATTTTGCAGGCGCATCCCAACCTGACGGTGCTGTTTATGCCGGAAGCCAGCTCCGCCATCGGCGCGGCCCAGGCGGTGGTGGAAAACGGCGGCAAGGTGAAAGTGATTACGGTGGATGTAAATGCCAAGGTGCTGGATATGATCAAGGCCGGGCAAGTCTATGCCGCCATTAACCCCAACCAGGGCATACAGGGTTATATGGGGTTTATGACCTTGTTCCTGGCGGCCCATCCCGAACTCATCGATCCGATGAACGATGCCAAACGCACCGGGGCCAATCCTTTTTCCTTCCCGTTGCTGGATAACGGGTTTGCCATCGTCACCAAGGATAATGCCGATGATTTCCGCTGGGATGGCTATTTGAAACGCCGGGGCACCAAAGGCATCAATGAATAAGGAATCCGCCATGACTTCAACACCTGCGCTGCGGCTCAGCGGGATCTGTAAATCCTTCGGCCCCGTCCGGGCATTGCAAAACGTCGGCTTTGAGCTGGCCGCCGGCGAGATTCATGCGCTGGCCGGCGAAAACGGCGCCGGCAAGTCCACGCTGATGAATGTCATCGACGGTATTATCCGGCCCGATGCGGGCGGTATCTGGGTGGACGGCCGGGCGGTGGAGATCCGCCGGCCGGCGGACGCCCAGCGGTTGGGCATCGCCTTGGTGCATCAAGAGATTGCGTTATGCCCGGATATTTCCATTTATGAAAATATCTATATGGCCCATACCAACAGCGCCGGGCGGCTGTGGGTCAATCACGACCAACTGCGGCGCAAGGCCCAGGCGGTAATGGATCGCCTGGCGCCGATTCCGGTAACCACCAGGGTGGGCGATTTATCCATCTCCCAGCAACAGCTGGTGGAAATCGCCAAAGCGCTGACGCTGGATTGCCGCATTTTGATCCTCGATGAGCCTACCGCGGCGCTGACCGAACCCGAAGCGCAGCGGCTGTTCGGCATAATCCGGCAGCTGCAGGCCGAGAATATGTCGGTTATCTATATCAGCCACCGCATGGCGGAGATTTTCGCTTTGTGCCAGCGGGTGACCATTATGCGCGACGGCTGCACGGTGGGTTGCGAAACCCTTTCCTCGCTAACGCCGGATCGCTTGATTACGCGCCTGGTCGGACGGGAATTAACCCGCCTGTTTCCCCCGAAACGCGCCAGCTGCCAGCATCGAGACCCGGTGCTGCGCGTCGACGGCCTATCGGACGACCGGCGGTTTTTCGATATCTCGTTTGAACTGCGCCCGGGCGAGATCCTGGGATTTGGCGGATTAATGGGCGCGGGGCGCACCGAGATTGCCCAGGCGGTGTGCGCTATCGATGCTTGTCGCCGGGGCGCGGTCGCCCTTAACGGCCATCCGGTGCGGCTGCGCCACTACGGCGATTGCATCCGCCACGGCATGGCGTACCTGTCGGAGGACCGCAAGGCGGCGGGATTGTTTTTGGATATGCCCATCGACTGGAATATGTCGGCGCTGGATATCCCCGCGGTCTGCGCGGGTTACGGACTGCTGAGCCAGGAAGCCGAACGCCGGCAGGCGGAGCGCCTGGGCCGGGAAGTGCAATTGAAAAAAGGCAAATTCAGCGACCCGGTGTCGTCGCTATCGGGGGGCAACCAGCAAAAAGTGGCGTTGGCCAAAGTGCTGTCCATCAAGCCAGCCATCCTGTTTCTTGATGAGCCCACCCGGGGCGTCGATATCAGCGCCAAAGCGGAAATCTACCAGATTTTGCACGTGTTGGCGGAAAGCGGGGTGGCGCTGGTGGTGATCTCCTCCGAACTGCCCGAACTGATTGGCCTGTGCGATCGGGTCATGGTGATCCATGAAGGGCGCATTGGCGGCGAAGTGCGCGGCGATGCGCTTACCGAAGAAAATATCATGCGTCTCGCCGCCGGCGCGGCGGCGTAACCCAATGAGGTAACAGCATGACTATCAATACCCTGTTTCTAATGTCAAAAGGACGCCATTCCCCGCTGCGCTGGTTCGGCGTGCTGTTCAGGCAGCGCGAAGTGGGCCTGACGGTGATTATCCTGCTGATCTTTACCATCATGAGCTTTACCTCGCCCTATTTCCTCACCTGGGCCAATATGAAAGCCATGCTGTTGTCGTTTTCCATTGAAGGCATCGTGGTGGTCGGCATGACGATTTTACTGATTGTCGGCGGCATCGATTTATCGGTGGGATCGGTGGTGTGTTTATCGATGGTGGTGGGGGGACAACTGTTCCTGGCCGGCGTCGACCCCTGGCTCGCCAGCCTGGCGGGTATCGGCGCGGCGGCCCTGGTCGGCCTGCTGATGGGACTGACCGTCACGGGTATCGGACTGAGCCATTTTATCGCATCCCTGGCGGCCATGGTGATCGTGCGCGGCCTGTGCATGATTATTACCCAGGGCACGCCGCTGTCGCTGTTTACCCTGCCGGCCAGTTTTAAGTTTATCGGGCAGGGGTCGCTGTACGGCATCCCGTTCGTGATTATCCTATTCTTTATTCTGGTGGCGGCATTTGATTTCCTGCTGCGCAAGGCGGCGGCGTTTCGCAAAGTGTTTTATACCGGCAGCAATGAGCGGGCCGCGGCCTATTCCGGTATCAGGGTGAATAAGATCAAGCTGATGGTGACCATCCTGACCTCCACGCTGGCGGGACTGGCCGGCATTATTTATATGGCCCGACTCGGGTCCGCCACGCCGACCTTCGGCGTCGGCATGGAGCTCAATGTGATTGCGGCGGCGGTGATCGGCGGCGCCAGCCTCAAAGGGGGCACCGGCTCGATCCTGGGCGCGGTGCTGGGGGTGGCGCTGTTGTCCATCGTTACCAGTTCGTTGATTTTGATTAATGTTTCGGTCTATTGGCAGGATTTGATCAAGGGCCTGATCCTGCTGGCGGCGGTATCAATGGACCACCTGATGAACAAATATCGTTCCGCCTGATGTTCCATAACCTTCGTGTTCGCGGGAGCTAATGTACATGGATAATGATATCGAGTTACCGCCGTTTACCCTGACGCGCCAAATCTACCGGGTGTTGGTGATGTATTACCAGGACGGGAAAAAACAGTCGGAAATCGCCGAGGCCACCCATTTATCGGTGGCCACCGTCAACCGCATGATCCGCCAGGGCAGGGATTCCGGCATGGTGGAAATCACCATCAAATCGCCGTTTCTGTCCGCGCACCAACTGGAGCTCGACTTAGCGGCCATCGGCGCCCTGCAAGAGGTGGTGGTGGCGCCGAATATCACCGGCGGCGAAGAGGGGGATTTACAAGTGGTGGGTGCGGCGGCGGCGGAGTTTTTGCTGGGCCGGGTCAAGGACGGCGACGTTATTACCCTCACCGGCGGCAAAGGCGTCAGCGCCATGGTCGATGCCTTGTCGACCGCGCGCAAATACCGGGTGGAAGTGGTGCCGGCCCTGGGGTGCGTACAGGGCAAGCATTATACCGATGTCAATCACGTGGCGTCCGAGCTGGCGGCCAAACTCGGCGGCCGGGCGTATCAGATTCATGCGCCCCTGTTCGCCGATAACGAGGAGCAGCGCCGGATGCTGATGGAGATCAGCCAGGTGCACCAGGTGTTGCAGCAGGCGCGCGAAGCCGATATCGCCATTGTGGGTTTGGGGTCCATTCACGCGTCCAGTTCCAGCTATTACGATCTTAACCCGTCGGCGCGCCACGCTTCGGACAGCGTGGAGTCCAGCGGGGCGTGCAGCGAACTGCTGGCGCATCTGCTGGACGCTCGGGGCCAGCCGGCCAGTTTTACCGATAACCAGCGGCTGGTCAGCTTGACCCTGGACGAACTGCGCCGCATTCCCTTTTCCTTTGCGGTGGCCGCGGGCAGCAATAAGGTGGAACCCGCCAGCAGCGTATTACGCGGCCGCTACCTCAAAGGCATGGTTACCGACGAGGCCACCGCCGCGGGGATTATCGAATTATCCCAGCCATTGAGCCGCACGTTTAGCCGCACCGGGGAGAATCCGTCATGATCAACCGCGTTATATCCGGCCGCAGCCGCGCCGACCGCCTGGCCGAGCTGCGGCGCCGTACCGCTACGCCGGTGCTGATTGTCGGCGGCGGCATTAACGGCATCAGCACTTTTCGCGAGCTGGCGCTGCAGGGCATCCCGGCCATCCTGGTGGAGCAGGAGGATTGGTGCCAGGCGGCCAGCGGGGCGCTGTCGCGCATGATCCACGGCGGATTGCGCTATCTGGAAACCGGTGAATTCGCCCTGGTGAAAGAGTCGGTGAACGAGCGCGATCGTTTGCTGAAAAACGCGCCGCATTATGTGCAGCCCCTGCGCACCACGGTGCCCATCGACTCGTATTGTTCCGGCCTGGTCAACGCCGGCAAACGTTTTTTCCGCCTGAGCGAACGGCCTTCGCGGCGCGGGGCGATGGTCATCAAGGCCGGCCTGACCCTCTACGATCTTTATACCCGGGAAAACGGCTCCATGCCGCGCCACCATCTGGCGGGCGGCGGCGAGACCCGCCGCCTGTGGCCGGATTTCAACGACTGGGTCAAATGCAGCGCCACCTATTATGACGCCTGGATTAATTATCCTGAACGGCTGGGGTACGAACTGATCGAAGACAGCGAACGCGCGAATCCGCAGGCGCTGGCGATTAATTATCTGGGCGTGGTGGGCGCGGCGGGCGGGCGGGTCACGCTGCGCGATATGTCCGGCGGCGAAACGTTTACCCTGGCGCCCCATGTGGTGGTCAACGCCACCGGCGCCTGGGTGGACCAGCTTAACGGCGTGCTCGCTCCCGGGCCGGGAAGCGCCAGGCTTATCGGCGGCACCAAAGGCTCCCATTTGATTATCCGCAGCCCCAAACTGTTGGCGGCATTGCAAGGCGGCATGGTGTATTACGAAAACCAGGAAGGACGGGTGTGTATTTTGTTTCCTTATTTCGGCAATGTGCTGGTGGGGTCGACGGATATCCGCACCGACGACCCCCTGGATACGATCTGCGCCGCCGATGAGCAACGCTATATTCTCGATTCCCTGCGTTTTGTGTTTCCCCATATCGCCATCGCCGACGAGGATATTCTCTATACCTTTTGCGGCATCCGGCCGCTGCCGCTCAGCGATACGGCGGTTAATGGCCGGATTTCCCGCAACCATTCGTTAAGGGTAATCGCCCCCGCGGCGGGCCGCGATTTCACTACCCTGTGCCTGATCGGCGGCAAATGGACCACGTTTCGCGCCTTTGGCGAACAGGCGGCGGATCGCGTATTGCAGCTGCTCGGCGAAAAACGCCGGGTTAGCACCACCGATCTGGCCATCGGCGGGGGACGGGATTTCCCGGCGGTCGGTGAACGCAAAGCCTGGGTCGCCCGGCTGGCGGCGCAATATCATCTGGAGGCCGCGCAGGCGGCGCGCTGGGCCGAGCGCTACGGCAGCCGGGTGGCCGCGCTGCTGGAATTCGCCGGCCAGTCCCCCGACCGGCCGTTGGATCACCATGCCGGTTATACCGTCAATGAGCTGCGCTGGCTGATCGCTAACGAACAGGTGGAGATGCCGGCGGATTTGCTGGTACGCCGCACCGCCATGGCGATTTCCGGCCGGCTGACCCCGGCGCTGGCGGCGGAAGTCACCGCGCTGCTCGCCGCCGAGCGCGGCTGGAGCGAGACCCTGGCGCGGGAAAACCTGCGTTTGACCATTGAACAATTGGCGCAGCGGCACGGTCTGGCCAAGCTTGCCGCATCAGTCGCCGAGGGAGAAACCTATGACCACCCGTAAAGTCAGAATGAATCGCCTGTTCCGCCAGGGCAAGTGTTTGGATGTGGCCATCGATCACGGTATCGCCAATGAGCCGGATTTTTTGGTCGGCCTGGAAGATATGGGCGCGGTGATGACGCAGCTTATCGCCGCCGGGCCGGATGCCATCCAGGTGAATTTCGGCCAGGCGGATCTTTTGCAATACGCCGCGGCGCCGGATAAGCCGGCGCTGGTGATGCGCGCCGACGTGGGCAACGCCTATAACACCGCTCGGCACCGGGAAATGTGGGCGGTGCTGCATAATCCGGAGGAGCCGATCCTGGCCGCCTTGCAGATGGACGCCGTCGCGGTGGTGGTCAATCTGTATATGATCCCCGACGAGCCGGGAATTTTCCGCCAATGCGTGGAAAATATCGGCCGCCTGCGCCATGCCTGCGATAAATACGCCATGCCCCTGATGATAGAACCGCTGGTGATGGCGCCTCCCGGCAAGGGCAATGCCTATGTTTCCCTGGGGGATGTGGAAAAAATGGTGCCGCTGGTGCGCCTGGCGCGGGAATTGGGCGCGGATATCGTCAAGGCCGATCCGACGGAGCGGGTAGAGGATTTCCACCGGGTGGTGGAAGCGGCCCGCTGCCCGACCCTGGTGCGGGGCGGGGGCAAAGACGCGCTGGAAAGCGTGCTGAATAAAAGCGCTGCGCTGATGAGCCAGGGGGCCGCGGGCATGGTTTATGGCCGTAATGTGTATCAGCACAGTAATCCGTCGCGGGTGGTCAAGGCCCTGATGGCGATTATCCACCAGGGCGCCGACGGGCCGCGGGCGCTGGAAATCTACCGCCGGCCCTGAGCCTGGCCCGGCGCTTAAGTGGTGCGCCGATCGTTGCATCCTCTATTGGGAGAAGAGATATGGTCGACTGTCTGCTGGGTATCGATGCCGGTAATACGATGATAAAAGCGGTCCTGTTCGATCTGCACGGGCGGGTATTGGGCGTGGGGGAATGCGGCGGCACCACCCGCCAGCCCAGCCCCGGTTATGCCGAGCGTTCTCTGGACGAAATTTATCGCGGGGCCAGCCAGGCCATCCGCGACAGCCTGGCGCGGGCCGGGGTACGACCCGGGCAGGTGCTCGCCGTCGGCGCGGCCGGGCATGGCAACGGGCTATACGCCGTGGACCGGCGCGGCCAGCCGCTGATTGGTATTCAGTCCATCGATGGCCGCGCGTTTGCCCGGGTGAGGGAACTGGAGCAGCAGGGTTTAGGCGAGGCCATTTACCGGCGTTCGCTGCAAAAGCCCTGGGCGGCGGCGACCCCGGTGCTGCTCAGCTGGCTCAAACGCCATCACGCCGATCTGTTTGGCCGCATCGGTACGGTGCTGTTCGCCAAAGACGCGATCAGCCATTTTTTAACCGGCGTGGCCTCAAGCGATGTTTCGGATGCGGCCGGCTCCGGTTTAATCAACTATGCCATGCGCGGTTACGATCCCGAGCTGATGGCGCTCTACGATTTGGCCGACGCCATGCCGCTGTTGCCCCGGCTGCGGGAATCCTGCGATATTATGGGTTATGTGACCCCGGACGCCGCCCGGCTCACCGGCCTGCCAGCCGGCATCCCGGTGGTGGCGGGCATCTTTGACGTAGTGGCCAGCGCCGTGGGGTCGGGGGTGGTGCATACCGGCGACGCGTCCATTGTCGCCGGCACCTGGAGCATTAACCAGGTGGTGGTTGACGCCCCGGACTACCGGCGCCCGGTATTTATGAATTCCATTATCGAACGCGACCGGTATATGGCCATCGAAGCCAGCGCCACGTCCGCCGCCAATCTGGACTGGTTTGTGCGCGAGCTGCAGGACGGGCAGGACGGCGGCGGCGCCGAACGGTGCAGCAGCGCGGTGGCCGGGGTTAAACCCGGCCCGCATTTGCCGCTGTATCATCCTTATCTTTATTCCGGACGCAAAGAGGGGCCGGCGAAAGCCGGTTTCTACGGGCTGAATGGCTGGCATACCCGCGCCGATATGCTCTATGCGCTATTTGAAGGGGTGACATTTGCCCACCGCGCCCATATCGATCGCCTGCGCGCCGCCGGTATCCCTTTTACCCAGGCGACCCTGTCGGGGGGCGGGGCGCGCAGTTGCGTCTGGCCGCAAATGTTCGCCAACGCCCTGGGCATCCCTATCCGGGTATCGGAGTGTACCGAAACCGGCGCGCTGGGAGCGGCGATTTGCGCCGGGGTCGGGGTCGGGGTATGGCGCGATATGTCGGCGGGGGCCGCGCAGGCGGTGCAGCTTAATCCGGGGCTGTTTGTCCCCGACGAGGAATTGCATGCTTTCCATAGCGCCCGCTACCGGTTATTTAAACAACTGGAACTGGCGATGAGCGCCCTGTGGCTGGCCCAGGCCGACGCCCCGCCAGCCGCCGCCGATTCCCTGCCTTGATGGTTATGGCCTGGCCTGGGAAAGGGGCGGCGGGCGCGGAAAGTTCTGCTACCCTTCAAGGAAAGATCAACTCGGGACCCGCTTGCCATGTTTAACAATCTCGCAGTCTGCCAGGCAGTATTAAACGCATTGCCTGACGCCACTTTTTTAAAGGATCGCCAGTACCGGCTGGTGTTTTTAAATCGCAAAGCGTGCGAATTGTTTGGTAAAAGCGCGGCTGAAATGATCGGCCAGACCGCCCTGGACGATCTTGATGCCCGGTTGGTGGCCCATATTTTGGATCGGGATCGTTTTGTGATGGAAACCGGCGAACCGGTGGCGTTCGAAGAGCAATTGGTTACCCCGACCAATGAAACCCTGTCGTTTATCGTCCGCAGCTCGCGGATTTTCCTGCAGTCGGAACCCTATTTGCTGGTGACGCTCAATGATATTTCCGAATTGCGCGCCTCGGAGGCCCAAACGCGCTATTTGGCCTATCACGATATTCTCACCGGCTTGCACAACCGCACCGCGCTGTACGAGCAGCTCAATCAGGTGGTGGTGCCCGCCGCCGCACAGGACGGCGCGGCCGGCGGGATGCTGTTGCTGATGGATCTGGATGGTTTTAAAAATATCAACGACACCTACGGGCATCCGGCCGGGGATTTTGTGTTGAGCGAGTTCGCCCGCCGCTTACAGGGGGTGGCGCCGCAGGAAAGCCTGGTGGCCAGGATGGGCGGCGATGAATTCTCCCTGCTGATCCGGGCGGCTTTATCCCGGCAGGCGGCCGATACCCTGTGCGAGAGCATCGTCAAACTGACCCAGTCCCCCTTCACCCTGATCGGCGCGTCGCCCTTTGTCACGGTGTCCGTGGGCGCGACTTTTATCGGCCCGTCCGCCATTACCGCCGGCGAGCTGCTGCGCAAGGCCGACGCCGCGCTGTATGAGGCAAAACGGCTGGGCAAAAACGTGCACTGTTTTTACTCCGAGTCCCTTGATGCCAGCCTGACCAGCAAACGGCGCATGGAAAAAGCGCTGGCGCTGGCGCTCTCCTCCGGGCGGGATATTTCGTGCGCCTATCAGCCCCTGATCCGCTCGGCGGATAATCAAATCATCGGCGTGGAAGCGCTGGCGCGCTGGGAGGATAAGGAGCTGGGCGAAATTTCTCCGGTACAGTTTGTGGCCCTGGCGGAGGAAACGGGGCTGATCATTCCGCTGGGGAAATTTATATTGCGCCAGGCCTGCCGCGAAATGCTGCGCTGGACCGATTTATCGGTCTCGGTGAACGTCTCGCCCATTCAACTGCGGGACCGCGGTTTTGCGCGCATGGTGCTCGATCTGCTGGCCGAGGAGCGGTTCGCGCCGGAGCGCCTTGAGCTGGAACTGACCGAAACGGCGATCATGAATTCCGATGCCAATAGCAAAGCGCAATTGGTGATATTGCGCCAGGCGGGGGTGCGGATTTCCCTGGATGATTTCGGCACCGGCTATTCCAGCCTGAGCCTGTTGAAAGATATCGTGGTGGACAGCGTTAAAATCGATCGTTCATTTGTGCAGTTCGTTACCCAGTTGAAAGACACCGCGGCCATCGTTACGGCGGTATCCAACCTGGGGGTAAAACTCAATTTGCAGGTGATTGCCGAAGGCGTGGAAACGGCGGAGCAAAAGCAGTTTCTGGTGGATGCCGGCTGCACGCAAATGCAGGGCTTTTTATTTTCCAAACCCCTGGCGCAGGAAAAACTGGCCGCCTTGTTCGAGGATATTGCCCGCAACCCCGGGCCGGACGCCAACCCAACCGCCTAACGCAATGCCATTTGAACTCATTGCCATGGCCATACGTGCATGTCTACTCATTGTAGATACTAATCATACCCGCGGGAGAAAACCATGCACGCCCGGGCTGTGTTGCAAAAATGGGGCAACAGCATTGCGCTGCGCCTGTCAGGCAATCTTAAAACAATACCGCATTTCGAGGCGGGAGACACGGTGGATATTGAGATCGGCGAGCAAGGGCTGACGATCCGCAAGGCGGTCAAACCCCGGTTTACCGAAGCGGATTTGCTGCTGGGTCTCACCCCCCACGCGGCTCACGCCGATGAGCATATTACCCCCGCCGGCAGGGAACTGGACTTTTGACATTTATCCCTAAACGCGGCGATATTTGCTGGCGAGGTAATCGAAGGGGCGCCGGCCGGAACCGGAGCATGCTGCCGGCGGTTAACGCCGGCAGCATGTAAAACCTATCAGGCCAGTTCGCGTACGTCGAAGCTGACTTCGGGGTCGACATCGGCCTCGTAGTCCACCCCGGCTAAACCGAAGCCGAACAAACGCAGGAACTCGTTTTTATAACCCTGATAATCCGTTAACTGATAAATATTATCATTGTTAATCTGGCTCCACAGCCGGCGGCAGGCGTCCTGCACGTCGTCGCGCAGTTCCCAGTCGTCCAGGCGCAGGCGGTGCTGGTCATCGGTGGCGGGCTGCCGGTCGCCGAACAGGCGGGTGGCGAACAGGCGCTGGATCTGCTCGATACAGCCTTCATGGATGCCCAGATCCTTCATGATCTTAAAGGCCATGGAGATATACAGCGGCATCACCGGAATAGCGGCCGACGCCTGGGTGACCACCGATTTGAGTACGGCGACGTACGCGGCGCCGCCCTGTTGCTTCAGTTTGGCGTCGATGGCGTGGGCCGCGCGGTCCAGATCTTCCTTGGCCTTGCCCAGGGTGCCGTGCCAGTAGATGGGCCAGGTCAGATCGGTGCCGATATACGAGTAGGCCACCGCTTTGGCCCCCGGTGCCAGCACGCCGGCGTCTTCCAGCGCGCCCATCCACAGCTCCCAATCCTGCCCGCCCATGACCTTGACGGTGTCGGCGATTTCCTGCTCGTTGGCGGGGTCGACCACCACGTCGATCAACACGTCTTTATTGGTATCCAGCGCGGTGGATTTATAGGGTTCGCCGATGGGTTTCAGGGCGGACCGCACCACTTCACCGGTATCGGGCAGCTTACGCACCGGCGAGGCCAGGGAGTAAACCACCAGATCGATCTGGCCCAGGTCTTGTTTAATCAGGTCGATGACCGCGTCGCGGCAGGCGTTGGAAAAGGCGTCGCCGTTGATGCTTTTGGCATACAGCCCCTGTTCCTTGGCGGCTTTATCGAAAGCGGCGGCGTTATACCAGCCGGCCGAGCCGGTTTTTTTGTCGCTGGCCGGCTTTTCGAAAAACACCCCGATGGTGGCGGCGTCGCTGCCGAAGGCGGCATTGATGCGCGAGGCCAGGCCGTAACCGGTGGATGCGCCGATGACCAGCACTTTTTTAGGACCGTTTTGCAGTTTGCCTGTGGATTTAACATAGGCAATTTGCTCGCGCACGTTGGCTTCGCAGCCGACGGGATGAGTGGTGGTGCAGATGAAACCACGAATTTTAGGTTTGATGATCATAAGATGTTTATCACGCTCGTTCGAAAACAGTGGCTAACATACCTTTTTTTTGTCCGTTTGAGGACTGATGTGTTACCCCGGCGGCGAAAAAAAGCGGAAAAAACACATTTTTTCTGACTTTGGTCGCAAATTATCGCGGTCGAGCTGTAAATGCAAATACGGCCCCCGATTGGGAGCCGTATTAGATGAGGCGGTATAAGAAGGAGGATAACGTCCGCCCCTGCATCAAGGCATCATTATCAGAACTGATACACCAGGCCCAGGGCGACTACGTCGCCGCTGTTGATGCCAAGGCGGTTGTCATCATCAATGCGGTTGATGATGTAGTCGACATAGGTGGACATATTTTTGTTGAAGTAGTAGGTGGCGCCGACTTCATAGTATTTAATCAGGTCGACATCGCCCACGCCTTCAACATCCTTGGCTTTGGTTTGGGTATAACCGATGGACGGGCGCAGGCCGAAATCGAACTGATACTGGGCCACCAGCAGGAAGTCCTGGGTCTTGTTGGCAAAACCAGCCGCCGTGACACCGCTTGGCAGCGTACCGTCAAAATAGGTGGAGTTGCGGGTTTCGCCATACGTCGCGGCCAGATAAATATTATTGGCGTCGTATTTCAGAGAGGTTGCCCATTGTTCGGCGCGGTCACCGTTGCCGTAGATGGTTTCGCTATTCTGCCGGTCGGTACGATCGCCAGAAGCATACGCGCCGACGATGGCGACCCCGATGGGCGAAGTATAGGTGATTGAACCGCCATAACCATCGCCATTCGCCCGCTGGATATCGGTACGATCGTTTTTACCCTGGTATTGCAGGGCAAAGTCCAGGCCGTCCACCAAACCGAAGAAACTGGTGTTGCGGTACGTAGCCACGCCGGTAGTACGGCCGACCATGAAGTTATCTGTGTAAGCGGTTTCACCGCCGAACTCCGGCAGCATATCCGTCCAGCCCAGCGCATCGTAAACCACGCCGTAATTGCGGCCATAGTCAAACGAACCGTAATCGGCGAATTTCAAACCGGCAAAACCCAAACGGGTCTTAGTGCCATCGTTGGAATCGCTGCCTTCGGTTTTGTTGGTCTGGACGTTATATTCCCACTGGCCATAACCGGTCAGTTGGTCATTAATTTGCGTTTCGCCTTTAAAACCGAAACGGATATAAGACTGGTCGCCATCGGAGGCATAACCGTCATCGTCGGCAAAATAATGCAAGCCGTCCACTTTGCCATACAAATCCAGTTTATTGCCGTCTTTATTGTATACCTCGGCCGCGCCTGCGATTCCGGACGCCATCAATGCCGGGATCATCACTGCAAGAATGCTATATTTCATCGAAAAGATACCTTATAAAGTATTTTTATTAAAACGAGCAGTTGCCCGCGCCACTGCCTGAACTTTTATACAAGGTTTGCAAGGCCAATACTGATGTATCCGTCCCTTGCATGCGTCATTTTTGCCTGCTTTTTATGCGAAACATCCCCTCCTGTAACACACATAAATAGTATGAATCACCGGGGTAGGGACCGGTTTGTAAATAGTTATTGCTTTTATGCTATTGGCATATTCCCGATCGATGTTGGTATAAGTTGCCTTGGCCTTTTTCATCCCGGGGCCAAGGCGGAAGCGCATCGAGTAGACACAGGAAGCACCAATGGGAGACAGAATAGTAACTCTCTTTAATTAAAAAACGAAACGCTGATAATGAAAATTTGTGATCAACTTAAAATATTTGTAATTAACCTACGGAACTAAAATGAAATATATAAATAACCTATGGCATTTTTGGCAACAAATAACACTCTTTGCACAAAAAGACATTTATTATCAAAGATGATTTTCACTGAAAATATAAAAACATAGCGTGATAGTCACGCCATAATAAGGCATTAATGGCTAAAAAAAGCATTTTTGGTTAATTTGCACTTATTTACCCGTATAGTACCCAAGGATTTTGAAATATCACGAAATGATAAAAACAGCACCAATGGTCAATGACGAAACGAAACGGCAGGTTATTTTATTGCGGTGTATTACCTGCATTTCGGTTCCATTAATATTTAGAAATATAAAAGGATTTTTTGTGAAGGTCTATGCCGCTACGTCGCATAATAGCGGCATAGAACGGTATAATGCGCATTATTGGTCGCCAAAGAAGGAGAGTGAGCCGCGGGTAAAGCGAAAGGGAAGACTATTTTCCTTTTCCCTACAGAGAGAGTTTCCAAGGGGTAATACCGTAATTATGAATAAATCTGGAACGATTTGCGATCTATTGAACTGGCTTGAGGAAAATCTGGATCGGCCGCTCTCCCTCGATGAAGTGGCCGCCAGGGTGGGGTATTCCAAATGGCATTTGCAACGCAAGTTCAAAGAGACGACCGGCCAGGTACTGGGCGCTTATATCCGCGCCCGTCGACTTTCCAATGCCGCCATGGCGCTGCGCCTGACCAGCAAGCCCCTGTCCGCTATCGCGCTTCAGTATCATTTTGAATCCCAGCAGTCCTTTAATCGCGCGTTTAAAAAGCAGTTCCTGCAGACGCCCGCCCTGTACCGGCGGTCGATGAAATGGGATTTTTACGGCCTCGAACCGCCGCTGCGCGGCAGGACGGGCGCGGTGCCGCAAAGCGACATTATCACCCTGCCGGAACTCCAGCTGGAAGGCATCACCCAAAGTTACACCTGTACCCTGGAACAGTTGAGCCTTTGCCGCACGCAACTGCGCCAGCGCTTCTGGGGGCAGTTTCTCGATGAGGCGCAAAGCGATGCGCCGGTACTTTACGGCCTCAGTTATTCGCGCCCGGCGAGCGTGAAAAACGGTGAAAACGAGGTGTGGTATACCACCGCCGCCGAGCCGCAATATCTGCCGGTAAAACTGGAGAACATGGAGATGTTCAAGCTTAACGCGGGCGATTACGCGCAGTTTACCTATGCCGGCCCCACCGAGGGGCTGCAGCGCTTTATCATGGATCTCTACGGCATTTGCCTGCCGCTGCTCCAGGTCGTGCGGCGCGAAGGCTACGATATCGAGCGTTTCCAGCGCCTGCCGCCGCCGGACGCGGACGCCGGCCAGGAGACCGATGCCGATATCGTCCATTGCGATTACCTGATTCCCATTATGCGTTGACCAGCCGGGCGCCGCGGCGGCGCAATACTACGCCAGCGCCCGCGCCAGCAGGGTTATGGGATGCTCGCAGCTTTTGCTGGTGGACATTTCTATTTGCCATTTACAGGTTTCGCAGTCGGTCACCACCAGGTCCACGCCGCTTTGCTCGATTTGGCGAAACAGCGAGTTGCCGATGGCCTGGGACGTGGCGTAGTTTTCGGATTTAAAACCATAGGTGCCGGCGATGCCGCAGCATTGGGAGTCCAGCACCACCAGTTCGAGGCCCGGGATTTGGCGCAGCAGCTCCAGGGTATAGGCGGTCCAGCCCATTTTTTCCATATGGCACGGCGTATGGTAAGCCACCCGCAGCGGCATGGGTTTGAGCGGCAGCGCTTTGCCGGCATCCAGCAGGCGGTAAAGATAGCGCGTGGCCAGCTCGACCCGATCGCGCACCGCGGAGGTGTCCACCCCCAGCAGGTGGGGGTATTCCTCGCGCAGGGCGTGGATACAGCTCGATGAGGTGCCCACCACCGTGATGTCCCGCTCCAGCACCGCGTCGCGCAGCGAGGCGGTATTTCCCTGGGCCTGTTTTTTCGCCCGTTCGATAAAACCATTGGCAATCAGCGGTACGCCGCAGCATTTTTCATGCTTGAGCAACTGCACGCCGATATCCATGGCGTTGAACACCCGGATGAGGTCCTTGCCCAGCTGCGGGTGGTTATAATTGACAAAGCAGCCGTGGAAAAAAGCCACCTGCTGCGTATATTTCCGCTGGCCGGCGGCCTGACCGCGATACCAGCGGCGAAAGGTGCCGAAAGAGTATTTGGGCAGTTCCCGGCGGTGGTCGATATGCAGCGTTTTATCCAGCAGTTGGCGCACCGGTTTAAGCCCGGTGCCCAGATTGACGATGGGCGCCAGGGGCGTCGATAGCGATCCCATCAGATCCGTATGGCTCAGGATGGCATCGCGCAGGGTCGGCCGGTGCTCGCTGTAGCGGGCTTTGGCCCGCTGGATCAGGTCGCTGATGCGTACTTCCGAAGGACAGGCCACCTCGCAGCGTTTACAGTTGGTGCAGTATTTTAACGCCTCGTCATACAGCGACGGGTCCTTGAGCCTGAGCCGCTCCCCGTCCGGCCCGGCCTGTTTCGGCCCCGGAAACAGCGGATTCACCTTGGACACCGGGCAGTAGGTCGTGCAGACGGTGCATTTCAGGCAGCTATCAAAACTCTGGTCGTTCGACAGGTTCATCATTGGTTCTCCTGTGCCAGGATAATGCGCCGGGCGGCATGGAGCGCGCTGGTAAGCGAGACCCCGGCGCCGCAGCCTTGCCGCAGGGGATCGTAGCCGCCCAATACCGCGCCGATGGCGTAGAGATTTTCCAGCGGCCGGCCCGCGCGCAGCGCCCGCTGTCCGGCATCGGTTTTAACGCCGAATTGCAGGTAGGGCTGGGGCGCGAAAAAGTCGGCCCGGCTCCATGCGCCGCGATCGGCGTTGTCCCAGACATCAAGGCCAAATACCGGTTCCACGATTTGTTCGCGGGTCGCCACCAGCCCGTTGCTGAAAAAGCTGCCGCTGGCCAAGACCACCTGCCGCGCGCGCAGCGGGATATCGCTATGATTACGGGTATAAACCCCGAGGATGCGCTGTCCGTCGAACTGCGCTTTCAGGACTTTATCGCCGGGCATAAATATCCCTCCCAGCTGGTTGAAGCGCCTCAGCATGCCCTGATGCATACGGATGCCCAGCAGGGACGGGGGCAAGGTGGGCAGCAGATATACCGGCCGGTCGATGGCGGCCCGCAGGGCATCCAGCGCCCGGCGGTCGTCCAGGCCGATGCAGGCCGGCAGGATCAGGCATTCGGCATCTCCCGCCAGGCGGGCCAGCTCATCGGCCAGGGCGGCGCCGTTTTCCGCCAAATCCAGCACCCGGGCGATATTTACCGCGCGGAATTCGCTGGGGTTATTGCGCAATAAATCCAGCGCCGGCAAATGTAAATAGGCCGCTTCGGCCGCGATGCCTTGTTCCGCCGCCAGCGAATCGGCCACCATCTGCGGCTGAAAATCCAGGAACCCTTCAATGCCGATTACCGCCACCTTCCGCCAGGGCAAGACGCCGTCCAGCGGGGTGACCGGGATATCCGCCGGGCTGAGCCAGGTGGCCTTGCGGGTGCCCAAGGGGGTAATGCGCTGGTGGTTATGGGCCGGATCGCCGGACAGGGCGATATTGCAGCGTCCCAGCAGCGCCTGCGCTTCGCGCGCCAGGGGGATGATGCGGTCGGCGCCGATGACGCTATAAGGGTGCCGCGGGGCCTGCGCGGCCAGCGCGGCCAAACAGGCCGGGGGCGATGCCACGGGGGTGCCGTCCGGCAGCCGGCACAGCAGATCCAGGGAACCGGAAGAGAAATACAGCGCGCTTTGTCCGGCGCTGACCACCGCGCAATGTTTACCCTGTTCGGCCAGGCGGATGGCGCAGCTTAATCCCGCCAGGCCGCCGCCAATCACTACGGTATCAAATTCCATCGTCCGCCTCCCGTTTACCGGCATTGTCGCCGTCCAGGCCGCATAATCCCTGGTAAACCCAACTGGTAAATTCGCTTTCCCGCAGCGCGTCCCCCCAGGCAATCGGCCTGACGCCTTTCCAGCGTTCGTTCAGGAACCTGGACAACTGGACGATGGACTGCGCCGGCGTGGCGACATTAAACCGCGCCAGCAGGCCGGCGGCGCGGCAGGCGCACAGTTCGCCCTGGCAGGTGCCCATGCCCACGCGCGTACGGCGGCGCAAATCGGTCAGGTTATTCACGGTCAGGGACTCCGCCGCATAACGCACTTCGCCGGCGGTAACCGCCTCGCATTCGCATACCAGGCTGTTATCGAGCCGGCTGCCGCCGAGCGCCCGGCTGGCCCGATCGCCGTGACGATAAACCGCCGACCCGGCGATGCTCACGGGTAGCCGGCTGACGGTGCGTTTAGTTTCCTCGGGCGATAGCCGGGAGCCGGGCAGGGGATTTTCGGCGGTGGTGCAGGGCGCGCTAACGCCCAGTTTCTCGCAGACTTTATCGGTCGCCCATTGCGCCATCAGGCGATAGGTCATCAGCTTGCCGCCGGTAATGGTGATAAATCCCGCCATGCCGTCCCGGGCGGCATGATCCAGCAGCACGATGCCGCGGCTGACGCTGCGGCCCGTGGGGTCGTCGTCGCTGGCCACCAGGGGGCGCACGCCGGCATAGGCGCGCAGCAGGCGCGTGTGCGCCAGCATCGGCGCCAGCAGCGCGCCTTCGCGGATTAATAAATCCACCTCCTGCGGGGTCACCGCGAGACGATCGATCTCGTCATACCCGATGCGGGTGGAGGTGGTGCCAATCAGCGAAATGGTGTCTCCCGGCACCAGAATGTCGCCATCGGCGGGGGTGCGGCAGCGATTGATCACCAGGTTATTAATACGATGGCCCAGGATCAGCAACGCCCCTTTGGCCGGGAACATCCGGATCTTCAGGTCGGCATATTCGGCGATATGCTGCCCCCAAATGCCCGCGGCATTCACGACCATCGCCCCGTGGATCTCATGGTGCTGCCCGGATTTGTGATTGTAGACGCGCACCCCGGTGACCCGATCGTTATGGCGCAGCAGGCCGGTGACTTCGTGATAGGTCAAAAAACGCGCGCCGTGTTCCCGGGCGTCGAGCATATTGGCCGTGCTCAGGCGAAACGGATCGATGGTGCCGTCCGGCACCCTCACCGCGCCGACCAGGGCGGGATTCACCGCCGGTTCCAGGCGCCGGGCCAATTGGGGATCGATGGCCTGCGCATCGATGCCCGCGTCGGCGCAGGCGCTGATAAATTGCCGCTGATAGTCCAGCGAATCCTGCGGCAGGGTGATAAATAATCCGTCGGTGGGTTCAATACAATGGTGGGCAATGCGCTTGAGGATGCGATTTTCTTCAATACATTCGCGGGCGGATTCGGCGTCATTTACCGCATAGCGGGCGCCGCTGTGCAGCAGGCCGTGGTTATGGCCGGTGGCGCCGCTGGCGATATCATAGCGCTCCAGCAGCAGGCAATCCAGGCCGCGGCAGGCGCAGTCGCGGGCGATACCCGCGCCGGTCGCCCCGCCGCCGATAATGATGACATCCGTATCAGCATAAGGCTCCCGGCTGGTTGCGCCGTCATTCATACGGTTACTCATGAAACCTCCTATGGCGCGCCCCGTGGCGGCGGCGGTTTATAGCAGTATTAACCCACGAAATCCGCAAAAAATGTGTGATAAGGAACAATATCGAATCATAAACGAAAGTTATACGCGCGTTAAAAACCCTTTAGTTGATAAATGTCATAAATTAATTATGTGTGAATATGCCAAAGTATGACTAATGGTTAATTTTTGGTATTAAATTCATAAAAATGTAATAAATGTTACACAAATCACAACCCCCGGCGGCGCCCCTCCCTAGGATAAGATTCGTTATCGAACACATTATTCGTATGTAATCAATTCAACCTCGCATTGCCGTGATTCATTATGCGCGAATCATCACTAACAGAGCCATTGGAGGCGCCCATGTTGAGCATTTTCAAACCAGCGGCACATCAGCCCCGCGTCCCTATCGATCAGACCGACCCGGTGTATCGCCGGCTGCGCTGGCAAATCTTTATGGGGATATTCTTCGGTTATGCGGCGTTTTACCTGGTGCGGAAAAATTTTACCCTGGCCATGCCATATCTGATTGAACAGGGCTTTAGCCGCGGGGATCTGGGCTTTGCGTTATCGGGTATTTCCGTCGCCTACGGTTTTTCCAAATTTATCATGGGCTCGGTTTCCGACCGTTCCAATCCGCGCGTCTTTTTGCCCGCGGGGTTGATCCTGTCGGCGGCGGTAATGTTATTTATGGGGTTTGTGCCCTGGGCCACCTCAAGTATCGCGGTCATGTTTGTCCTGCTGTTCCTGTGCGGCTGGTTCCAGGGCATGGGATGGCCGCCGTGCGGACGGACCATGGTGCATTGGTGGTCGCAAAAAGAACGCGGCGGCATCGTTTCTATCTGGAACTGCGCCCATAACGTCGGCGGCGGCTTGCCGCCCCTGCTGTTCCTGCTGGGCATGGCCTGGTTTAACGACTGGCACGCCGCGCTGTATATGCCGGCGTTCGCCGCTATTCTGGTGGCCTTTATCGCCTTCGGATTGATGCGCGATACCCCGCAGTCCTGCGGCCTGCCGCCCATTGAGGAGTATAAAAACGACTATCCGGTGGATTACAGCGACAAGGCCGAAGTCGAACTGACCGCCAAGCAGATTTTTATGCAATATATTTTGCCGAACAAGCTACTGTGGTATATCGCCGTGGCCAACGTGTTTGTCTACCTGCTGCGCTACGGCATTCTCGACTGGTCGCCGACCTATCTCAAGGAAGTGAAACACTTTACGCTGGATAAATCCTCCTGGACCTACTTCCTGTACGAGTACGCGGGGATTCCCGGGACGCTGCTGTGCGGCTGGATGTCGGATAAGGTATTCAAAGGCAATCGCGGCGCCACCGGGGTGTTTTTTATGGTGCTGGTGACCATCGTTACTATTATTTATTGGCTAAA
Source organism: Sodalis sp. RH21 (assembly GCF_047324175.1). Taxonomy (NCBI): domain Bacteria; kingdom Pseudomonadati; phylum Pseudomonadota; class Gammaproteobacteria; order Enterobacterales; family Bruguierivoracaceae; genus Sodalis; species Sodalis sp. RH21. The sequence continues at coordinate 1,691,922 of NZ_CP178732.1, forward strand.
CCCGGTAGGTAATCCCGGTATCGATATGGCTTGCATGATCACCATCGGTTTCCTGATTTATGGTCCGGTGATGCTGATCGGCCTGCACGCCCTGGAACTGGCGCCGAAAAAAGCCGCCGGCACCGCAGCCGGCTTTACCGGCCTGTTCGGTTATCTCGGCGGGTCCGTCGCCGCCAGCGCCATTGTGGGTTATACGGTGGATTTCTTTGGCTGGGACGCCGGGTTTATGGTGATGATCGGCGGCAGCATCCTGGCGGTGCTGCTGCTGGTCATCACCATGATCAGCGAAAAGAAACATATGGCGAAACTGGCGGCGGAAAAGGGGGACTGACCGCCGGGTAAACCGCTTGCCGGCGGGGTTAACCCGCGGCAAGCGGCACGATCGCTGCGCGCCGGTAAACGGCGCGCTATCCAGAAAACGCGTCAATTCGAAAAACCCCCGATCGCCGCGCACTCTTTCACTGATATCGCCGCTGTTTGCCCGTCCGGTATTGCACCAAAATATGGCGTCCCGCTAGCGCAGCGGGTGCATTGTGCCGGTGCATCCCTCCGCATCTATTTTATAACTTGCTGATAAAATAGTGATTATTCCCTTGGCATAGCTCTTGCATACCAGCTTATATATAAGATGGTATACAAGTTTAATCGATCTTCGCATTCCTCCGTTGGCGGGGCGGGAAAGTTTAAAAGGGCGTTTATTAATCACACAGCTATGAGGTCGGGTTGAAGACATGATGAAAAAAAATGCAAGCGGCCAGGGGATCTCCCGCCGGGGCCTGTTAAAAGGCATGGGTATCGCCACGCTGGCCGGCGCCGCGGGCCTGTCGATGGCTCCCGCCTTTGCCAAAGAGCGCAGCGTGCGCATATCCAACTTCGGCGGATTTTTTGAAAAGGCCTTTAAGGAACATGTTTATCCGGCCTTTACCCAGGCTACCGGCATCAAGATTGTGTCGTCGCCGCAATCCGCCAGCGAGCAATTCCTGATGCAACTGAGCCAGTCCAACAAGGCCGGGTCGGTGCCGATGGATATTTGCTGCGTTCAGCAAAGCGACCTGCTGCGCGGGCGCAGCCAGGGGCTATGGAAAACCGTTGCCGCCGGTAAAGTGCCGAATCTGGGCAACCTGATGCCGGCCTATCGCCAGGACGCGGGCGCGGATGTGGATAATGTCGCGGCCATGGGCTGGTACCTGACGTTCGTGACCAACACGGAAGAGGTGACGACCGCCCCCACCAGCTGGCGGACGCTGTGGGAGAAAAATCCCCAGGCCTGGGGATTACAGGGCGGGGCTTCGACGGTGTTGCTGGAAATCACCGCCGCCACCTTCTTTGAAGGCAGCAAAACGCTGCAAACCAAAGAGGGCATCGATCGGGTGATCGCCAAAATCGCCGAGTTGAAACCCAATGCCAAAATCTGGTGGACCGATGAAGGCACCATGCAAACCGCCTTGCAAAATGACGAAGTGAAGGGCGGGCTGTATTACCACGATGTGTCAATGATCATGAAAGGCGAGGGCACGCCGGTACTGTCCACGTTCCCGCAGGAAGGGGCGGTGCAGGGGTATAACTCCTGGTGTTTGCCCAAGGCCGGCCAATCCGCCGACGAAGCGCAGGAGTTCCTTAACTGGAGCTGCACTCCGGAATGCCATCAGCTGATTGCCCGTGGCGTCGGGGCCGCGCCGCTGCTCCCGCGCGCCAAACTCAACCTGACGGACGCCGAATTCGCCGCCGTGTCGTCGGAATCCACGCCCATTTTGGTCGACGCCGCCGTCAAGGTGAAGTATGCCGATTATCTGGCGCAGCAGTTCCTGAAAATGCTTACCGTCTGAGGAGCTTACGATGAACGGGTTAGCGGTGGTGGAGATCACCAAGATGTACGGTGCGCAGCCGGCGGTGGACCATATTTCCCTACATGTGCCCCGGGGTGAACTGGTGTGTTTCCTCGGGCCGTCGGGATGCGGCAAAACCACGCTGATGCGCATCATTGCCGGGCTGGAGCAGCCCGATTCGGGCAGCATCGTGCTGGAAGGGCAGGATATCACCCACCGGCCGGTGCATGAACGCAATTTCGGCATGGTATTCCAGGCGCTGGCGCTGTTCCCCCATCTTAGCGTGGCGGAAAATATCGGCTATAGCCTGAAAATCAAGGGCATCGTGGCCAGCGAACGCCAGGCGCGGGTGGCCGAATTATTATCCTTGATCGATCTGGCCGGGGTCGGCCAGCGGCGTATCGATCAATTGTCCGGCGGCCAGCGGCAGCGGGTGGCCATCGCCCGCGCCCTGGCGCAGCAGCCGGCGGTGTTTTTAATGGATGAACCGCTGTCGGCCCTGGATGCCCGGCTGCGCGACCATATGCAGCTGGAAATCCGCCGGTTGCAGCAGAAGCTGAAAATCACCACTATTTTTGTCACCCATGACCAGCGCGAAGCCATGACCATCGCCGATCGCATCGTGGTGATGGCCAATGGCCGGGTGCAGCAAATCGGCACCCCCGGCGAAATATACCACCAGCCGGCCAACCGGTTCGTCGCTAATTTTATCGGCCAGAGCAACCTGATCGAGGTGGAAGCCCTGGGCGGCGGCGCAGTGCGCCTGGGCGACGCCACCCTGGCGGTGGCGCGCATGCCGGCGGACGTGGCGGTGGGCGCCACCGCCACCTTATGTATCCGTCCGGAGGATGTGCTGCTCGGCGCGCCGGGCACCGGCCTGTTGCAGGGAGACATTGTGCAGGTGCGCGATCTGGGCAGCAGCATCGATATCCGGCTGCGCTGCCAGCACACGGATATTTTGGCCAGCACCACCGCCGCCCAATGGCGCCCGCTGGCGGCGCACACCCGTATCGGCGTCAGTTTCCCCGCCGACGCCGCGCAATTGCTGTCCCATTAGCCGAAGGTAACTTATGTCGACCGTGACTCACTCCCGCGCCCCGGCGCCGCCCGCGGCGCGCCGCCACCGCCCCGGCTGGGGCCTGCTGTGGCCGCTGGCGATGATACTGGTATTTATCGCCATACCGTTTGTGCTACTGCTGCGCGCCAGCGTTTCCCAACTGGACCCCAACGCCATCGAGGGCAGCGGTTTTACCTTGCATGCCTATGGACAGTTGCTGCAGCCGGTGGTGGTGGACGCCATCGGGTTTTCGGTCATGCTGGCTTTTATCGTGGCCAGCATCAGTTTGCTGGTGGCGTTGCCCACCGCCTGGTCGATTGCGGGTATGTCGCGGCGCGGCCAGGTAATCTGGCTGATCGCCTTGCTGACCACTTTCGCCCTGTCGGAGGTGCTGATCACGTTCGCCTGGCAAATCCTGCTGTCGAAAAAGGCCGGCATCTCCAATCTGGCGGTGCTGGCGGGGCTGCTGGATAAGCCCGTTTCGCTGCTGCCCAGCTTCGGCGGCATGGTGGCCTGCATTACCTATATGGTGATCCCGTTTAATATTTTGACGCTCTATCCCGCCATGTCCCGCTTCGATCACAGCTATCTGGAGGCGGCCCGTACCCTGGGCGCCCGGCCGCTGCGCGCGTTTTGCAGCGTGCTGCTGCCGCTGATCGGCAAGCCGCTCGGGGCGGCTTATATCATGAGCCTGGTATTTACCCTGGGGTCGTACGTCGCCCCGCTGGTATTGGGCGGCCCCGGCAACTGGACCATCGGCGTGGTCATCAGTGAAACCGCCATGAGCGGCCATAATATGCCGATGGCGGCGGCGATCTCGGTGCTGCTGCTGGCGGTAACGCTGCTGCTGATCGGCGGCGTGGTGAAGTTCAGCGCGAAAGGGGAAGCGGTATGAATCGTCTATTGGCCGTTATGTCCCAGCGCCTGCTGCTGTCGCTGCTGGCCCTGTTTATCGCCATGCCGCTGTGCGTGGTGGTGGCCATCAGTTTTAATTCCACGTCCAGGATGGTGTTTCCGCCGGACGCCTGGAGCCTGCGCTGGTACCAGGACTTTTTTACCGATCCCGGCTGGGTGGCGGCCTTTGAGCGTTCGCTGGCCATCGCCGCCCTGGCCTCGATCCTGGCCACCAGCATCGCGTTGCCGCTGGCGTTTATCGCCTGGCAGCGGCGTTCGCGCCTGGCGCGGTTATTAAGCGGCGCCGGCACCATGCCTTTTATGCTGCCGCCGGTGATTATCGCCATTCTGTTTATGCTGCTGTGGGGGTTCCTGCGCCATGTGGGGCAGATTGAAAACACCATTATCAGCCACGGCATGACCTTTCTGGCCCTGCCGCTGGTGCTGCTCAGCCTGGGGTTTAAGCAAATCGATCCCAGCCTGGTGGAAGCCGCCAGAACCCTGGGGGCGCGCCAGCGCCATATCGTCAGCGGCATCGTGTTGCCGCTGATTACGCCGTATATCGCATCCAGCCTGATTTTCGTCGCCATCCTGAGCATGAATGAATACCTGATTGCCTATATGGTGGCCGGATTTACGGTTGAAACCTTGCCGGTCAAGGTGTTTTCCAGCCTGCGGACCGGTTTTACCCCCACCATGTGCGTCGGGGCGGTGCTGTTTATGCTGGTCGGGCTGATGGGGTTTATCGCCATCGCCTGGCTGGACAATTTGCCCAGGCTGCTGGGCGGCAAACATTAACTTTAAAGGGAATACCATGACGGCAAAACGTAAAAATAACCCGATTATCGTCGGCCAGCCCGTGTTGATTGTGGTCGATATACAAAAAGGCGGCATGAGCGAAGACGATACCTGCGGCATCGACTCCATGCCGGGCATGATCCCCAACATGCTGCGCTCGCGCGGCGTGATTGACGCGGCGCGCGCCAATGGGGTGCCGATTATTTTTTTACAGGAAGTCCATCGTCCTTCCGGCGTGGATTTCGGCCGCGAGCTGGACGGGGATGAGGACGAGCATTTGGTGGACGGCTGGGAAAGCACCGAAATCGCCGCCGACGTGGTGGGGCTGCGCCCCGACGATTACGTGATCCAAAAGCGTCGTTACTCCGGGTTTATCGGTACCGATTTGCCGATATTGCTGCGCGGATTAAAGGCGGAAACCCTGATCCTGGTGGGCGGGCTGACCAATGTGTGTATTCATTACACCTTCGCCGACGGCCACCAGAGCGATTACCACTGCCGGGTGGTGGAAGACTGCGTCGGCGGGTCGGACCTGGCGGCCCACCAGGCCGCGCTGACCGCGATGGAATATTTGCAGCACGGCGCCCGGCGCAGCGCCGCCGAGATGATTGCCGCCTTCGGCGAGTACGGCCGCGGCGCGTTGCCGCTACAGGCGTCGGCGTAAGCCGGCCGGCGGGCTAAAGAGGAGGGTTAACGTGCAGATATCCCTGGTCCGCGACGCCTGGCAGGCGGTGCGTGAGGAAATTGAGCACCATTACGGATTGCTCTGGCGTTCGCCCGAGCTGCCGTGCATGGAGTACGGCGCGGCGGCGGCGCTGTGCGCGTGGCTGGAGCATCGCGGATTTAGCGTGGAGCGCGGGGTTAACGGCATTCCCACCGCCTTTATCGCCCGCAAATACCTGGGGCCGGGGCCGTGCATCGGCATCCTGGCGGAGTACGACGCCCTGCCGGGACTGGCCAACGCCTCGCGTGCGCAGCGTGCGCCGCTGCCCCAGGAGGCGGGCCATGCCTGCGGGCATAACCAGATCGGCCCCACCAATACCGGCGCGGCCATCGCCGCCGCCGATGCGGCGCAGCGGGCGGGGCTGGGCGGGGAGATCCGGGTGATCGGCTGCCCGGCGGAAGAGATTCTCTGGGGCAAGGTAGCGCTGTTTAGCACCGGTGCGTTTGCCGGCTGCGACGCGCTGCTCACTTCCCACGGGGATTACCAGAACGGCGCTATGTCCCGGCCGTGCCAGTCCGCCGCCACCGGGGAATTTGTTTTCCTCGGCGAGAGCAGCCACGGCGGATTCAACGGTAAAATCAATGCGCTGGAAGGCGCGGAAGATGCCATTATCGCCCTGCGCGAACTGGGCCGGCGTTACCCCGATACCCCGCTCAAGCATGTCATACGCGGCAATATGCATATGGCCGGCGTGGTGCCGGACGACGTCAGGCTCTATTTTACCCTGCGCCATGCGGATGTGGCGCGGGCGCAAGAAGTGTACGATGCGGTTATCGACCTGTGCCGCTCGGTGGCGGGTCGCGCCGGCCTGGCCTGGCGCCATCTGCCCATCGCCAGTTGCCGGGGCTACCTGCCCAACGCGGCGCTGGGCCAGGTGCTGCTCGACGGCCTGCGCACGGTAGGGCCGCCGCGGTGGGACGACGGGGATCTGGCCTGGATGGAGAGCCTGTCGGCGGCCTGCGCGCCGGGACAGCCGATGCAGCTGGACCGCGGCCTGGCCCTGTATGACCAGGGACAGGATTACTTCTGCCAGGACGACGGCGAAGTCAGCTGGCGCATCCCCCTGGGCCGGGTGAACTGGGCGTTTCCACAGCAGGTACCGATCCATCATTGGGGCTGGACCGCCCTGGCCGGGCACCGGGCGGGGCGGGCCGGGGCGCTAATGGCCTCGGAGGCGCTGGCTATCGCCTGCTGCCGACTGCTGGCGCAACCGGCGCTGGTCGCCCAGGCCAAAGATGAATTAATCCGGCGCGCGGGCAGCGGGGATTTAAGCCCGCCGCGCCTGGGCGCCTGGCGCACCCTGACCGGCGACCCGCGCAGTTTCTGGAACGCCACCTGGACCGAGGGCGAAAGCTCAACTGATGGCGGCGCGGCCGGGGCGATTATCAATAGGGCGACTATCAGTGGAACGGCTATCAATAAATAACGGTGGATTTCCCGAGGAAGGCTATGCAACTGACATCTGATCCACAAGACCGGCCGATCAAGGACCGTCCCGAAGGCATCGCCGAACGCATTTATGCGCAGCTGCGCGATGATATCTTCGAATTGCGCCTGATGCCCGGCGATCGTTTCAGCGAAGGGGATATCGCCCGGCGCATGGAAGTCAGCCGGACGCCGGTGCGCCAGGCGCTGTTTCGCCTGGAGCGCGAAGGCTATCTTGAAGTGTATTTCCGCAGCGGCTGGCAGGTGCGGCCGTTTGATTTTCGCCATTTTGAGGAGCTGTACGATATCCGTATCGTACTGGAACTGGCGGCGGTGCAACGCCTGTGCGAACGGGCGCAGGCCGACGCCTATCCGGCGCAGCTGGACGAACTGCGCGCCGCCTGGATGGTCCCCCCGGAGCGGCAGCTTACCGCCTGCGCCGACGCGTCCGCGCTGGATGAGCGCTTTCATAATGCGCTGGTGGAAACCACCGGCAATCGGCAACTGACCACCATGCATTGGGAAGTGACCGAAAAAATCCGCATTATCCGGCGGCTGGATTTTACCCAGCCGGTGCGCATCGCCGCCACTTACCAGGAGCATAACGCCATTTTGCAGGCGATCCTGGCGCGGCAGCTGCCGCAGGCGCAGCGGCTGCTGACGGAGCATATTCTGGCCAGTAAACTGGTGGTGCGCAATATCACCATGCACATGCTGAGCATGGCGCGCACGCCGCTGTGATGACCCATTAACCAACGGGGTAGTTTAACGATGCCGACTTCGCTCGCCGCCACCATGAAAATTTGCCGTCCCTGGCCGGGCATTATCGCGTTTTATGACGGCCGCATCGCGGGCAAGCGGCTGTATTCCGAGCGGGATAACTGGCTGGATAACGGCGCCTACTCCCTGGGAACCGCCAGCTATGCCATCGTGGACGGGGCCGAGGCCGTGGTCTACGACACCCATATGACGCTGGATCACGCGCGGGTGATTCGCCGCACGCTGGAAGACGCGGGGGTTACCTCGATCCGCGTGGTGCTCAGCCATTGGCACACCGATCACGTGGCGGGCAACGAGGTTTTCGCCGACTGCGAAATCATCGCCTGCGAACTGACCCGGCAATTGCTGATTGAACACCGGGAACAGTTGGAACACGGCGCGCCGCCCATCCGGCCGCTGGTTTTACCCACCACCACGTTCGAGGGGCGGCTGGCGCTGCGGGTGGGCAATCTTGAGCTGGAGCTGCGCCAGCTGGATATTCACAGCCGCGACGGCGTGCTGGCGGCGCTCCCCGCGCTACGGCTGGTGCTGGCCGGCGATACCCTGGAAGATACCCTGACCTACGTGGCCGAGCCCGCCAGGCTTGACGATCATTTACGCGGCCTGGCGCAGTTTATGGCCTGGGAATTCGACTGGATTTTGCCCAACCACGGCCGTTATGACACAATCGCGGCGGGGGGATACGGACGTAATCTGATTACCGCCACGCAGCGTTATACCGAACGCCTGCTGGAGCTGGTCGAGCGGCCGGAATTAGCCGCGCTGCCGTTAACGGAGTTCGCCGCCGGGGCTTTCGCCACCGGGGCGATAGCCTATTTCGCGCCGTATGAACCGGTGCACCGCAATAATATCCGCCAGATGCTGGCGCTGGCCGCGGCCAAGGCCGCCGGCGGATAACTCCCCGGCAGGCCGGCGAAGGCGTGAGTTTATTGACAAAGCGTCCGGTCGGGACAAGCTGCCGGATCGCAAACACGCAAAATTACATCCCTGCAAGCTCGATCCGCGCCGTCCGTGGCGCGGACGGTTTACTCTTCCAGCAGCCTGTCCCGCCTTTTGGCTCCGAGCTTTGGCTGCGAGTAGGTTTGCCAGAAATCTGGCGCCTTTGCCGGCCTTTTCGACCGGCAAAGGCGTGGTTATTCCCGGCTGGCCAGATAGGCCTTCCAACCGCCGAACTCGGTAATATCCCTGGCGCCTTTTAGCCCCAGCGGTTCGCAAATAAACCCTTTAACGCTGCGCCCGTCCGCTAATGTCAGGGTGCCGATGCCCAGCGGCGCCGGGATTTCGGCCACAAACTCGCCGAAGCGCGCCAACGGTATATCCCACAGTTCCACCGCGATACTGGCCCCGGATTCCGCCTTGACCAGGCCCGGCTTGGGCGGGCGGCTGTCCGCCAGGGCATAGAGGCGGTAGTGGGGAGCGGTGGCGGCCCGTTCCACCAGCACTCCCTGGCGCCCGGTCAACTGGAAATTAAGCGGCATGCCGGTCAGATGGGCGCCCACTACCGCCACCCGCACCTGGCCGGCCGGGGCGGGCGGCGTATCCGGCCCGGCGGACGGCGCCGGCAGCGGCAGGCCGGTGGCGCCCAGCGGCAGTTTCAGAGTCTGTTGCCAGCGCTGGCCAAAGCTTGCCAGCGCGTCGTCGTGCCAGGCCGGGGCCACCAGCGTAATGCCGGCGGGCAGCCCGTCGGCGCGCATACCCGCGGGCAGCGCCAGCGCGCATAAATCCGCCAGATTGGTAAAATTGGTATAAAAACCGAACTGCGAATTGTAGCGCACCGGTTCGCGTTTCATTTCCTCCAGGGTGCGGATGGTGGGGGAGGTGGGCACCACCAGTGCGTCGTAGCCCGCCAGGGCCCGGTTGATGGTCCGCGCCAGCTCCGCGCGCAGATACTCGGCCCGCCAGGCGTCGGCGGCGCTGAAGCGATTGCCGTTGCCCACGATTTCGCGCACCACCGGGTCCATCGCGTCGGCGCTTTGTTCCAGCATAGCGCCCACCGCCACGGTGCGCTCCGCCACCCAGGCGCTGGCGTAAAGCTGCTCGGCCAGTTGGCTGAACGGGGTGAAATCGATGGTTTCCAGTACGGCGCCGCAGGCGGTCAAGTCCGCCACCGCCTGCGCAAACGCCCGCTCGCTGTCCCGGTCGCCAAAAAATTCCAGGCGGTCCGGCAGCGCGAAACGCGGAGCGGCGGGCAGCGCCGCCGGCGCGGTATGGGGATTATGCCGGGAGTAGGCGTCCCCGGCATCGTACCCGCCGGTTATGGCCGCCACTTCCCGCGCATCCGCGACGGTCAGCGCTAAAATCGAGACGCAGTCATTCAGCCGGCAGGCGGGCACCACGCCGCGATTGGACAACCATCCTTTGGTGGGCTTGAGCCCGACGATATTATTAAATCCGGCCGGCACGCGCCCGGAGCCGGCGGTATCCGTGCCCAGGGCGAAAGGCACCAGGCCGCGGGCCACCACCGAGGCGGAGCCGGAGCTGGACCCGCCGCTGACATAGGCCGGATTAAAACTGTTCGGCACCGCGCCGTAAGGCGATCGCGTGCCCACCAGACCGGTGGCGAACTGATCGAGATTGGTTTTGCCGACCACGATGGCCCCCGCGGCCCGCAGCCGGGCCACCACATGGGCGTCCCGTTCGGCCTGGTAAATAAATCCCGGACAGGCCGCGCTGGTGGGCCAGCCGGCCACATCGATATTATCTTTGACGGCAAAAGGAATGCCGTACAGCGGCAGGGATGACGGGTCGCCGTCCAGGGCGGCCAGACGCCGGTCCAGGTCATCGAATTGCTCGGCGAGCCGATCCGCCGCGGGCAGATAAAGCCAGGCGGTATCCCGCGCGTCAAACCGCGCGACCAGCGCGCTCAGCGTTTCCCTGACCAGCCGCGGCGCGGCGCGCTCGCCATAAAAATCCCGCCATGCCTGTAGGGTACCGGTGGTAATAGTTTGCATAAATCGCATCCATAAAGGGCGGCTTCACCGGGGCAAAGCCGCGCATTGATTATTGAGCAGGCCTGGAACCCCGCGCTACGCCGGGTGCTCCTCAATGACCAGCAGCAGCTGGCCCGCCTGTACCTGATGTCCCGCCTGGCGGGACAGGCTGCGGATAGAGCCGGCCACCGGGGCGGATATCGGGATCTCCATTTTCATGGATTCCAGAATGCCCAGGGTTTGCCCCGCGCTGACCCGGTCTCCCGGTTGCACCAGCCATTGCCAGACATTGCCGGCCACCTGGCTGTCCACCCCGACGCAGCCCGCCGGCAGCAGCTCGGTCGCCGGCAGCGGCTCGTCCGGCAGCGCGCTGTCGAAGGTAAATTGTCCGTCGGCGCGCCAGCGGGCCAGTTCGGCGTCGAAGGCCCGCTGGCGCCGCCGCTGGAACCCGGCGATCTCCGCCTGCTTATCCAGCAGTAATTGCTGATAGTCCGCCAGCCGGAAGCTGCCCTCCTCGATGCGCAGCGGGCTCTGGCCGTAGGGAAAACGCTGGCGCAAATCCTGCAGCTCCGGCGCGCTCACCGGATAAAAGCGGATCTGATCGAAAAAGCGCAGCAGCCAGGGCCGGGTGAAATCCGCGGTCCGGCGATCGCGGTTCCACATTTGCACCGTGCGCCCGACAAACTGGTAGCCCCCCGGACCTTCCATGCCATACACGCACAAATAAGCGCCGCCGATGCCTACCGAGTTCTCCGCGGTCCAGGTGCGGGCCGGGTTGTATTTGGTGGTCACCAGGCGATGGCGCGGGTCCAGCGGCGTGGCCACCGGGGCGCCGAGATAGACATCCCCCAGCCCCATTACCAGATAGCGGGCGCTGAAGACGATATCCTTGACCTGCTCCACCGAATCCAGCCCATTGATACGGCGGATAAATTCGATATTGCTCGGGCACCAGGGCGCGCCGGGACGAACCGACTGGGTATATTTTTCGATGGCCAGGCGGCAGGCGTCGTCGTCCCAGCTCAGGGGCAGCCAGACGGTACGCGACGGCACCACCACGTGGCGTAAATCCCCGAGCTCCCGTTCGCCCTGCTGTAAGTGCGCGATCAGGTCATTGCGCGGGCAGGCCAGGCTATCGAAGTGAATTTGCAGCGAGCGGATACCCGGCGTCAGCTCTTGCACCCCGGGCAGGGCGTGCTGCTCCAGCCACTGCATCAGCGCGTGGGCGCGAAACCGCAGCGTAATATCCAGTACCTGCTCGCCGTATTCCACCAGAATAAAACGGTCCCCGGCGGCGCGGTAGGCGACCGGCGGCAGCTCATCGCGCGCCGCGCGTTGCCAGAGGATCGGCGCGTCGGGTTCGCCGGCGGCCGCGGTATTCACCCCGGGCGCGAGCGCATCGGCCGCGCCGGCGGCCGTATGCGCGGGCGATGGCGATGCGGCCTCCCCCGTGCCCAGGCCGGCCGGCCAAGGCGCCGGCGGCGTTTTTAATGCCTGAGCCTGGGGCGTCCATGGGTGGTCTGCGCCGGCTTCGGCTTCGGCCTCCCGGGCCAGGCGGTCGGCCTGGTCCAGCGACACCGGCACGAAACGCACCCGGTCGCCGGACTTCAACTGGCCCAGCCGCCATAGATCGGCATGGATAACGGTGGCCGGGCAGACAAAACCGCCCAGGGAGGGGCCGTCCGGGCCGAGGATCACCGGCATATCGCCGGTAAAATCCACCGTGCCGAACGCATAGGCGTTATCGTGGATATTGGATGGATGCATCCCCGCTTCGCCGCCGTCGCTGCGCGCCCACTGGGGTTTGGGACCGATCAGCCGGATACCGGTGCGGCTGGAGTTATAGTGCACCCGCCAGGTGGCGGCAAAAAAACGCTCGATATCCGCTCCGGTGAAAAATTCCGGCGCCCCGTGGGGGCCGTAAATCACCCGGAGCTGGCGCACGCCGTCCAGATCGGGGCGCAGATGCGCGGGCAGGACATTGCCGGTTGCCGCCGCCCGTCCCGCGCCGGGCGCCGCCAGATGCAGCACATCGCCGCTGCGCAGCGCCCGGCCCGCGTGTCCGCCGAAACGGCCCAGGGTAAAGGTGCTGCGGCTGCCGAGATACCCGGGGCAGCGCAGGCCCCCGGCCAGCAGCAAATAGCTGCGGCAGCCGTCGCCGCCGATAGCCCCCAGCGCCAGCACCTGCCCGCCGCGCGCCCGGATCGCCTGCCACATGGGCAGCGGCCGGCCGTCCAGCGTCGCATCGATGGGGGCGCCGGTAATCGCCAGCGCGCAGTCATGGTTTAGGCGCAGCGTCGGCCCGCGCAGGGTGATTTCCAGCCCGGCGGCGCGCTCGTCGTTGCCCAGCAGGCGGTTGCCCAGGCGGAACGAACGGCTGTCGAACGGGCCGGACGGCGGCACCCCCACGTGCCAGTAGCCGGCGCGGCCGGGAAAGTCCTGAATGCTGGTCAGGGTGCCGGGGGCGATAACATCCAGGGTGGCGGGCCGGTAGCGCACCGCGCCCAGGGTGGACGTCAGCACTTCGCCCCGGCGCAGCGCGGGCAATTCCAGCAGATGGCGCAAATAACCGAGATTGGTTTCGATGCCGTACAGCGTCGTGCCGGCCAGGACGGCGGCCAGCGCCCGCAGGGCCGCGGCGCGATCCGCGCCCCGCACTATTACTTTAGCCAGCATGGGGTCGTAATGGGGCGAAACGTCGCTGCCGCTCTCCACCCAGCGGTCGATGCGCAGTTCGGCGCCGTCCGCCGCGGCGGGAAAATCGACCTGGCTCAGCAGTCCGGCGCAGGGGCGGAATTCCTTGGCCGGGTCTTCGGCATACAGCCTGACCTGAATGGCGTGGCCGTTGGGCGCGCCCACCGCCAGGGAGGCCAGCGGCGGCAGGCTGTTAGCCCCCAGCTCCACCATCCAGCGCACCAGATCCACGCCGTAGACCATTTCGGTGACGCCGTGCTCCACCTGCAGGCGGGTATTCATCTCCAGGAAATAAAAGGCTTCGCTGTCCACATCGTAGACATATTCCACGGTGCCGGCGCTGCGGTAATCGGCCGCCTGGCCCAGGCGTATGGCGGTGGCGCGCAGCGCCCGGCGCACCCGTTCCGGCAAATGGGGCGCCGGGGTTTCCTCCAGCACCTTTTGGTTGCGGCGCTGCGCCGAACAGTCCCGTTCGCCCAGGGCAATCACGTTCCCCGCGCCGTCGCCAAAAATCTGCACCTCGATATGGCGCGCCGCCGCCACGAATTTTTCCAGAAATACCCCGTCGTCGGCGAAATTATTGCCCGCCAGCCGCCGGACCCGCTCAAAGGCGTCGCGCAGGGCGGCGGCATCGTCGCAGCGCTGCATGCCGATACCGCCGCCGCCGGCGGTGCTTTTAAGCATGACCGGGTAGCCGATGCGCTGCGCGGCGCCCAGGGCCTGGGGCAGATCCGCTAATAATCCGCTGCCCGGCAATAACGGAATCTCCTGCCGTTCGGCCAGTTCCCTGGCCCGGTGCTTCAGGCCGAAAATCCGCATTTGCTCCGCGGTGGGGCCGAGGAAAACCCGGTTTTGCTGGCCGCAGCGGGTAACGAATTCCGCGTTTTCGCTGAGAAAACCATAACCGGGATGCACCGCCTGCGCCCCGCAGCGCGCGGCAATCGCCAGCAGTTTATCCTGGCAGAGATATGTCTCGCGCACGCTGCCGTCGCCCAGGCTATGGGCCTCGTCCGCCAGCCGCACGTGCAGCGAATGCCGGTCCGCTTCGGCATATACCGCCACCGCCCGGATACCCATGGCGCGCAGCGTGCGGATAATGCGCACCGCAATGGCGCCGCGATTGGCAATCAGGATGCAATCGAACATGCTTAACTCTCTTTTAATGTCCGGCAGGTCGTCCTGCGATTATCCATGGCGCGGTTGCCGGCGGGACGTCCCGCGGCGCGCCTTGATCGGGTGCCGGACCCGCCTACCACAGGCTCACCTCGATGGGGGTGGGGTTATAGCCGTTGCACGGGTTGTTGAGCTGCGGGCAATTGGAGATTAGCACCAGCACGTTCATCAGCGCCTCCAGCTCCACGTATTTACCCGGCGCCGAAATGCCGTCGGCAAACGTCAGTCCGCCGTCGGCGGTCACCGGCACATTCATGAAAAAATTAATATTGTGGGTAATGTCGCGCTTGGTCAGGCCGTATTCGGGATGTTCGGCCACCGCCAGCATCCAGCTGTCGCGGCAGGCATGCATATGGCGCTTTTCCAGCGAATAGCGCACGGTGTTGCTTTCGGTGGCGCATGCGCCGCCCAGGGTATCGTGGCGTCCGCAGGTATCGGCCACGATGGCCAGCATCGGCCGGTCCTCGTTGGATCGCAGCACGCTGCCGGTGCTCAGGAACAGATTATGCTGGCCGCGCACCGTATCCATCATGCTGTAGCGTTCGGCGGTATCGTCGGCGTTAAAAAACAGGGTATCCGCCGCCTGATTGCCTTCGCAATCGGTAATGCGCAGCGTCCGGCCCGCCTCCAGGCGATACAGCCAATAATCGCCGGCATTGATCCGCTGCCGGTAGGTCGCGTCCTGTTGACGCAGGGAACTGGTGACGATCATGATGGGACTCCTGTACGAACGGGTGCGCCGAAATAATAGAGGGCATTATTGGCCATGCCGCGCTGGTTCTCCTCGCGCGCCAGACAGGCGGGGGGCAGCGGCGCGCTGCCGGCCGGCAGGGCGATCTCCACCGGGGCGCGGGGATAATCCCGCGCCGCGCCGAGCGGGTGGGGGCAGGTATGCAGGATCACCAGCGTATCCATGGCAAAACGCAGCGTTACCGCCGCGCCGGGTATTGACGCCGGCGCCAGCCGCAGGTTGCCGTCGTCGTCGGCGCCGACCCGGGAAAACAGATTCAGGCAGGCGGCCATATCCCGCTTGCCCAGCCCATACTTGGCCAGCTCCACCAGGAAACTGTCATAGCCGTTTTGGTGACGCTCATTGCGCGCCTGCTGGTAATCCGCCGCGCCAAAACGCGCCAGGGTGGATGCGGCGTTCATGGCGCCGCATACCGTGTCGTGCCAGCCGAAATCATCCCGTTCGATACCGCAGAAAATGCGGCCCATATCCGAATACAGGCAGTGGCCGGCGGTCAGGCGGAACGTATGCTGGCATTTAAGGGTATCGGGCGCGTTATAGCGCTCCAGCAGGTTTTCCGGGTTATAAAACAGCATACCCACGTTGGCGCCCCCCTGCAGATCCGTCAGGCGCAGGGCTGCTCCGCGGCGCACGCGCAGCGACCAGTGCGCGCCGGCCGGTAAAACCGTGCGGTATTCGGTGATGATATTCTCTGTCATGATGTCTCCTTTATCGCTAAAGCCGGTTCAGGCCACGTGCCGCGGCGGATAAACGCTGGCGCCGACCTGCTGTTCCAGTCCGGCCGGCGCGCGGTCCAGCCGGATGTCGTAGGTGATGCTGGCGCCCCAGGCGTCCGGCGCCTGGGCGTCGTGGCGTACTTTGTCGAACACCCACAGCCGGGAGCCGAGGGAAAATCCCTCGCGCAAATCGTGGGTAATCATAAAAATCGTCAGCCGGTGCCGTTGCCACAGATCGGTAATCAATTGGTGCATTTCGCGGCGGATGCCGGGGTCCAGCGCGCCGAACGGCTCGTCGAGCAGCAGGATGCGCGGTTTTTTGGTCAGCGCCTGCGCCAAGGCCAGGCGCTGCTGCATGCCGCCGGAAAGCTGGTGCGGGTATTTATCGGCGGCATGTTCCAGCCCCACCTGTTGCAACATGGCCCGCGCCTCGACGGCAATGGCGCGGCGCCGGGCGCCCCAGGTCCGCCCCAGCCAGCGGGCCTGGCTGAACTCGCCGCCGAGCATGACGTTTTCCAGCGCGCTCAGATGGGGGAACACGGAGTAACGCTGAAACACCACCCCGCGATCTTCCCCCGGCTCCTGCGGGATGGGGCGGCCATCGAGCAACAGCTCGCCGCGGCTGGGCGGTTCGATACCCAGCATCATATTCAGGAAGGTGGTTTTGCCGCAGCCGGAAGCGCCGACGATGGAGATAAATTCCCCTTCCTCCACTTCGGCGTTCATCCGCTCCAGCACGACCTGCCGGCCGTAATGTTTTTCCAGCCGGCGCAGGCTTAACAGGCTCATGGGCAGCTCCTTATTTAACGTGATACCAGGGCCAGCAGCGCCGGCTGACGATACGCAGCACGGCGTCCAGGGCGAAGGCCAGCAGCGTGATCCAGGCCACGTAGGGTAAAATGACGTCCATGGCCAGATACCGGCGCATCAGGAAAATGCGGTAGCCCAGCCCCTCGGTGGAGGCGATCGCTTCGGCGGCGATCAGGAACAGCCAGGCGGAGCCCAGCGATAAGCGCACCGCCTCCAGCAGCCTGGGCAATAACTGCGGCAGGATCACCCGCCAGAGGATCTGCGCGCTGTGGGCGCTCAGCGTCTGCGCCTTGATCAGCTGTTCGGGCGGAATGCTTGCCACCCGCTGCTGTAAATCCCGGGCGATAAACGGCGTGACGCCGATAACGATCAGCATGACTTTGGATAACTCCCCCAGGCCGAAGCAGATAAACAGGATCGGCAGGATCGCCAGCGGGGGAATCAGCGCCGCCAGCATCACCAGCGGCGACAGCACCGCCCTGACCAGCGGCAGGGCGCCGCAGAACAATCCGAACACCAGGCCCGCCAGCGCGCTGATGGCCATGCCCGACAGCAGGCGGGTCAGACTGGCCAGGGTATCGGACCACAGCAGATATTCGCCGGTGCGCGGGTCGGGTTGCAGCGCCATGCGATAGAGCGCATCGCCCATGCTGTTAAAGCCCGGCAGCAGTTTATCGACGGCATTGGCCGTCAGGCGGGCATCCGACGCGATCAGGTAGACCAGCAGCAGTAGCAGCAGCGGCAGAACCCCCAACAGGCCCCGGGAGAGCCGCTGTGGTTGATAGTTGATCAGCTTGCGCATCGGAAGGCTCCTGTTTATAGCTGGCCGGCGGCGGCCAGCTTCACGAACGTATCGGTGAAGCGCAGCTTGGTATTGGCGGCGTTGCCCCATACTCCGGCCGGCGCGCTGATGCCGACCACGTCGGCGCCCGGCGCCCCGTTGCCCAGCAGGCCGTGCTTAAATGAGAACTCCGCCACCGATTGCATGGTGGCGAGCAGGTTTTTGCCCTGGACGAATTCCAGCGCCTGCTGCGGGTCCTTAAACAAAAAGGTGGCCGCCAACTGCTGGTCGAAGCCCGCCAGATCCGTGCCCGACGCCTGGCCCATCATGGTCCTGGCCGCGATGGCGGCGGCGCCGTCGCCGCTGATGGCGCCCAGGGTTTCATACCAGGCGCCGGTCAGGGCTTTGCCCAGTTCCGGATGCGCCTTGAGCTGGTCGCTGTTCACCACCAGCAGGTCGAGGATTTCGCCGGGGATTTGGGCGGAAGAGAAGATTTCATGGCTGTCGGGCTGTTGTTTGGCCGCCGCCAGCAGCGGGTTCCAGGTGACGATGGCTTTGACTTCGGGGGTGCTGAAGGCCGCCACCAGATCGGCGTCGGCGGTGTTGACCACTTTGATATCTTTTTCGCTCATGCCGTTTTTCGCCAGCGCCCGGGCCAGCAGGTAATGGGACACGGACAGTTCCACCAGGTTGACCGGCTGGCCTTGCAGCGAGCGGATATTCCCCTGGCCCTTGAGCAGGATGCCGTCATTGCCGTTGGAGTAATCCCCGACGATAAGCGCGGTGCTATCGACGCCGCCGGCGGCGGGAATGGTCAGCGCATCCATATTGGTCATGGTGCAGCCGGCGAAGCCCCCGGCGGTATATTGGTTAACGGATTCAATGTAATCGTTGACCTGGACGAACTGGATATCGATACCGTATTTATCCGCCCATTTTTTTACGATGCCGGTTTGCTGGGCGTAGTCCCAGGGCATCCAACCGGCGTAAATGGACCAGCAGATCTTAAAGGAGGGTTTGTCGGCGGCCGATACGGCCTGGCTGAACAGCATGGCGAGGCACAAAGCCCCGGCGAGCAGCGGTTTGAATACGGTCATCATTTCTACCTCTGGCGTTGACTACGGCGAATGGGCACAGGAGGTCAGCGGCAAGAATGGCTTCTCGCTTTGGCCTCCCGGGCTTTTATCCCGCCGTGTAACCGCCAGAGGGTGTTAACCGTCAGTGGTGGTCGGTCACTCTCGGACCAGCCATTCGCCAAGCGAACCGGAACCCTAGTGACCTGTTATAAATTGTATGGCGACACCGGTTTTCCGCTATCGCTCCTGCACTTGTATACAAGCAAAATGCCTGCCAGGTTATGCCCTTTCGATGCATTGCGGGCTGCATTCGAAAAAAAACCTTTTAAATTAATTGCTTATAATGCCGCAAAAATGCATCTCCCGCTCCTGGACCGCCGCTGAGTCCCCACGGCCGGATAACCAAACCGGCCGCCATGATGCACCGCCGTGGGGACCTGCACCGGGATAAGGCAAGCCGGCGCCGCTTTGACGCCCCGGCAACCGGCTTCCATACTCAATGGATAACCACATGAGCGGCGCTTATGTATCCATGGCGGCCGTCTCCCAAACCACAGGATAAATATTATGCCAAACCAACGGGAAAGCGTGGCCGGCGCCACCATTGTGATCACCGGCGCGTCCAGCGGCATGGGCCGGGGGGCCGCCCTTAAGCTGGCCGGGCAGGGCGCCAACGTGGTGCTGGCGGCGCGGCGCGGGGAGGAGCTGGATAGATTGGCGGCTGAAATCCTGGCCGCCGGCGGCAGCGCCCTGGCGGTGGCGGCGAATGTCAGCAACGCCGCCGATGTGGCGCGCCTGGCGGACCGCGCCGTGGAACGCTTCGGGCGCATCGATATCTGGATCAATGGCGTCGGGGTCGGCGCGCTCGGTTTTTTCTGGACCATTCCCATTGAGGATCATGCGCGGGTGATCGACGTCAACCTCAAGGGCCTGATTTTCGGCGCCCACGAGGCGCTGCGCCGCTTTACCGCCCAAGGGGCCGGCACGCTGGTGAATATCGGGTCCATCGACAGCGAGGTGCCCCTGGCCTACCAGTCTTCCTACGCGGCGTCCAAGGCCGCCGTGCTCAGCCTGGGCCGCACGCTGAACGAGGAGCTGCGCCTGGCGGGCCATCATAAGGATATCAAGGTGGCCACGATTATGCCGTGGGCGGTGGATACGCCCTGGTGGACCCATGCGGCGAACTATACCGGCCATGCGCCGCGCATGGCGCAAATGGACGATCCCGCGCTGGTGGTGGAGGCGATCGTTAACGCCTGCCTGGACCCCGCTGAAGAAATGCCGGTGGGGTGGAAAGCCCATGCTTCGAACATTTCCCACCATCTTTTCCCGGACCTGACCGAGCGCCTGTCGGCGGATATCGCCGAGCGCGAGGTTAACAAAGCCGGGCCGCTGGCCCCCACCGCCGGGGCGATTTACCAGCCGATGGCGCAGACCGCGACCATCGGCGGCGGCATCCGGGAGCGCATGGCCCGTGAAGATGCCGCCAGACGCGGTAAATAGGACCTTAACCCTCAGCGAAATCAAGGATAAAAATGACCAAGTTAACCAGCGATTTTTTTGTTGAACGCCTGCAGGCGTGGGGCGTGACCCGGATTTACGGCTATCCCGGCGACGGTATCAACGGCGTGCTCGGCGCGCTGCAGCGGGCGGAAAAACAGGGTAACGGCATCGAATTTATCCAGGTACGCCATGAAGAAATGGCCGCGTTCATGGCCTGCGCCCACGCCAAATTCACCGGCGAGCTCGGGGTTTGCCTGTCTACCGGCGGACCGGGCGCCACCCACCTGCTGACCGGTTTATATGATGCCAAAATGGATCATGCGCCGGTGCTGGCGATCGCCGGCCAGGCCGAGGTCACCGCGCGGGGCAGCAACTATCAGCAGGAACTGAATCTCGATCGCATTTTTGCCGATGTCAGCGATTTTGTGCAGGAAGCGGCCTCGCCGGCCCAGTTGCGTCATCTCGTCGACCGCGGGTTGCGCATCGCCCAGGCGCAACGCGGCGTTACGGTGCTGATTCTGCCCAAGGACGTGCAGGACGAACCCTGGCAGGAACCGCAGCAGGCGCACGGTTTTACCCGCTCCGGCCCGGGCTACCAGCGTCCCCGCGTCGTGCCTTATCCGGCGGATTTGCAGCGGGCGGCGGACGTGCTGAACGCCGGTAAAAAAGTCGCCATCCTGATAGGCGCCGGCGCGCGCGGCGCCGCCGTCGAAGTCGTGCAGGCCGCCAACCTGCTGGGGGCGGGGGTGGCCAAGGCGCTGCTCGGCAAGGATGTGCTGCCGGACGACGCGCCGTTCGTCACCGGCGCGATCGGGCTGCTCGGCACCAAGCCGTCATCGGATATGATGCGGCAGTGCGATACGCTGCTGATGATCGGCACCGGTTTCCCCTGGGCGGAATTCCTGCCCGAAGACGGCCAGGCGCGGGCGGTGCAGATCGATCTGGACGCGTCGATGCTGGGGCTGCGTTATCCGGCGGAGGTGAACCTGCACGGCGACGCGGCCGAAACGCTGCGCGCGTTGCTGCCGCTGCTGGCCCATAAAGAGGATCGCGCCTGGCAGGAAGAGATAGCGCTGGGCGTCAAGGGGTGGTGGCAAACCCTGGAAGAGCGGGCCATGGCCGCGGCCAACCCCGTCAACCCGCAGCGCGTGGTCTGGGAGATGTCGCCGCTGTTGCCCGAAAATGCCATCGTCACGTCCGATTCCGGTTCCTGCGCCAACTGGTTTGCCCGGGATTATCGGGTCAAACAGGGGCAGCGGGCCTCGTTGTCCGGCGGGCTGGCCTGCATGGGCGCGGCGGTGCCCTACGCCATCGCGGCGAAATTCGCCAGGCCGGATAGTCCGGTGGTGGCGCTGGTGGGGGACGGGGCGATGCAAATGAACAATATGGCCGAGCTTATCACCATCCAGAAATATTGGCGGCAGTGGGCCGATCCCCGCCTGGTGATCTGCGTATTCAACAATGAGGATTTAAACCAGGTCACCTGGGAGCAGCGGGTCATGGAGGGCAACCCCCGCTATCCGGCCACGCAGTCGGTGCCCAATGTCGGGTACGCGCAGTTTGCGCAATCCCTGGGCCTCGCCGGCATTTATGTGGACGACCCGGCGGCGCTGCGCGGGGCCTGGGTGGATGCGCTGGCCGCCGACCGGCCGGTGGTGCTGGAAGTGAAAACCGACCCCGAGGTGGCGCCGCTGCCGCCGCATATTACCTGGCAGCAGGCCAAGGCGTTTATGTCGTCGATGGCCAAAGGCGATCGCGGCGCCGGGCAGGTGATAGCCGATACGGCGCATCAACTGCTCAATATCCTGCCCGGTAAAAAATCCTGACCCGCGGGGCGCCGGCGTTATGTCCGGCGCCCGCAAGCCGTTAGGGCACACCCCCGGCGCTAAAACAACGCTTCGCCGCACAGCGCGGAATAAATGGATTTTTATATTATTTTTATATCGCGCCCCGCTAATTTTACACTTACTTTTCAACCATAAATTTACACTCATGCTCACTTGATTCCCCAATGGAGGTGCCCCGTGAGCATGGCTATTATTTCCGGCATCGTGCTGGTGTTTTTACTGCTGGGCTATTTGATTTACGCCCTGATAAGGGCGGAGGAATTCTGATGGCTTCCAGCGCATTTTTATTAATCGCCGGTTATATGGCGGTGTTGTTGCTGCTTGCCCGGCCCCTGGGCCGCGGTCTGGCCGGATTAATCAATGACCGCCCGGCCCCCGGGTTCGCCGGGATGGAGCGCGTCCTGTGGCGTATTTGCGGCGTCAAAAAAGCGGGCATGAACTGGCAAAATTATTTGCTGGCCATTTTGTTATTCAATGGGCTCGGTCTTATCGTGCTGTTAGCGATGTTATTGTTTCAGGACCGCTTGCCGTTAAATCCGCAACATCTGCCCGGCCTGTCCTGGCATTTGGCGCTCAATACCGCCATTAGCTTCGTATCCAATACCAACTGGCAGTCTTACGCCGGCGAAAGCACCATAAGTTATTTTAACCAGATGGCGGGACTCGCCGTGCAAAACTTCCTGTCCGCCGCCACCGGTATCGCCGTGGCTTTCGCCTTGATCCGCGGCTTCGCCAATCGGTCGGTGGCCACGCTGGGCAATGCGTGGCGGGATATGACGCGCATTACGCTGTATGTGCTGTTGCCGCTTGCGCTGATTATCGCGCTGATAAGCATCAGCCAGGGGACGTTGCAGAATTTCAGCGACTATCTCTCGCTCAGCACCCTGGAAGGGGCCAGGCAGACGCTGCCCATGGGGCCGGTCGCCTCGCAGGAAGCCATCAAAATGCTGGGCACCAACGGCGGCGGATTCTTTAACGCCAACTCCGCCCACCCGTTCGAAAACCCCAACGCCATTACCAACTTTATCCAGATGATCGCCATTTTCCTGATCCCGGCCGCGCTGTGCTTCGCGTTTGGCGATGTCAACCGCGACCGCCGCCAGGGGCATGCGCTGCTGTGGGCCATGTCGGCGATGTTTATCGCGGCGGCGGCGGTGGTGATGTGGGCCGAGCTGAACGGCAATCCGCATTTCCTGAGCCTCGGGGCCGACAGCGCCATCAACATGGAAGGCAAGGAGACCCGTTTCGGCATCCTGAACTCCAGTTTGTACGCGGTCATTACCACGGCGGCGTCCTGCGGTGCGGTGAATGCCATGCACGACTCCTTCACCGCCCTGGGCGGCATGATCCCGATGTGGCTGATGCAACTGGGGGAAGTGGTGTTCGGCGGGGTCGGGTCGGGCCTGTACGGCATGCTGCTGTTTGTACTGTTGGCGGTGTTTATCGCCGGCTTGATGATTGGCCGCACGCCGGAATACCTGGGTAAAAAAATCGATGTCTGGGAAATGAAAATGACCGCGTTGGCCATTTTAATCACCCCGTCCCTGGTGCTGCTCGGCACCGCGCTGGCGATGATGACCGACGCGGGCCGAGCCGGCATGGCCAATCCCGGCACCCACGGCTTTAGCGAAGTGCTGTATGCCGTCTCTTCCGCCGCCAATAACAACGGCAGCGCGTTCGCCGGGCTGAGCGCCAATACGCCGTTCTGGAACCTGCTGCTGGGGGCCGCCATGCTGCTGGGCCGTTTTGCGGTGATCGTGCCGGTATTGGCCATCGCCGGTTCCCTGGCGGTGAAAAAGGTTCAGCCGGTGGGCAACGGCACGCTGCCTACCCACGGCGTGCTGTTTATTTCACTGTTGATCGGCACCGTGATGCTGGTCGGCGCATTAACCTTTATCCCCGCCCTGGCACTTGGCCCGATCGCGGAACATCTGCAACTGCTTGGTCAGTAATCGCCGGAGAATGAAGTCATGAGTCGTAATCAAAAGGTGCTGTTCGACGCGGCAATGATGCGCGTCGCTCTCGCCGATGCCTTTAAGAAGTTGGACCCCCGGGTGCAGTTTCGCAATCCGGTCATGTTTGTGGTGTATATCGGCAGCATGGTCACCACCTTGCTGTCAATGGCCATGGCCGCGCGCCTGACCGCCGGCGACGCCGGTTTCTCGGCGGCCATTTCCCTGTGGCTGTGGTTTACCGTCTTGTTCGCCAATTTTGCCGAAGCGCTGGCGGAAGGGCGCAGCAAGGCCCAGGCGGAAAGCCTCAAAGGGGTGCGAAAAAGCAGCTGGGCGAAAAAGCTCGCCGAACCGCGCCATGATGCCCCCCAGCAAAAAGTGGCCGCGGATTCCCTGCGCAAAGGCGACGTGGTCCTGGCGCAGGCGGGGGATATTATCCCCTGCGACGGCGAAGTGCTGGCCGGGGGCGCATCGGTGGATGAAAGCGCCATCACCGGCGAATCCGCCCCGGTGATCCGCGAAGCGGGGGGGGACTTCGCTTCCGTGACCGGCGGGACACGCATTTTGTCGGACTGGCTGGTGATCCAGTGCAGCGTCAACCCGGGCGAAACCTTTCTCGATCGCATGATTGCCATGGTGGAAGGCGCCAAACGGCGTAAAACCCCCAACGAAATCGCCCTGACCATTTTACTGGTGGCGCTGTCGATTGTGCTGCTGCTGGCCACCGCCACCCTGTGGCCGTTTTCCGCCTGGGGCGGCGAACCGGTGAGCATTACGGTGCTGGTGGCGCTGGTGGTCTGCCTGATCCCCACCACGATCGGCGGCCTGCTGTCGGCCATCGGCATGGCGGGCATGAGCCGCATGCTGGGGGCCAATGTCATTGCCACCAGCGGACGCGCCGTCGAAGCCGCCGGCGATATCGACGTGCTGTTGCTGGATAAAACCGGCACCATTACGCTGGGCAATCGCCAGGCCACGCGGTTTATGCCGGCCCGGGGCGTGAGCGAGGAACAGCTGGCGGGGGCCGCCCAGTTGGCTTCGCTGGCGGATGAAACCCCCGAAGGCCGCAGCATCGTGGTGCTGGCCAAGCAAAAATTCAATTTGCGCGAGCGCGATCTGCAAAGCCTCGATGCGACCTTTATTCCGTTCTCGGCGCAAACCCGCATGAGCGGCGTGAACGTCGGCGAGCGCTTGATCCGCAAAGGGGCGGTCGATTCCATACGCCGCCATATCGAATCCAACGGCGGCAGCTTCCCGCCGGAGGTGAACAGCCTGGTGGAAGACGTGGCGCGCGCCGGCGGCACGCCGCTGGTGGTGGCGGAAGACGCGCGGGTCATGGGCGTCGTGGCGCTCAAGGATATCGTCAAGGGCGGGATTAAAGAGCGCTTTGCCGAACTGCGCCGGATGGGCATCAAAACGGTAATGATTACCGGGGATAACCCGCTGACCGCCGCGGCCATCGCCGCCGAGGCCGGGGTGGATGACTTTCTGTCCGAAGCCACGCCGGAAGCCAAGCTGGCGCTGATACGGCAGTACCAGGCCGAAGGACGCCTGGTGGCGATGACCGGCGACGGCACCAACGATGCCCCGGCCCTGGCGCAGGCGGACGTGGCGGTGGCCATGAACTCGGGCACCCAGGCGGCGAAAGAAGCCGGCAATATGGTGGATTTGGATTCCAACCCCACTAAATTGCTGGAAGTGGTGCATATCGGCAAACAGATGCTGATGACCCGCGGTTCGCTGACCACCTTCAGTATCGCCAACGACGTGGCCAAATACTTTGCGATTATTCCCGCGGCGTTTGCCGTGACCTACCCGCAGCTGAACCGGCTTAACGTCATGCATTTGCACTCGCCGAATTCGGCGATTTTGTCCGCGGTCATCTTTAATGCCCTGGTCATCGTCTGCCTGATCCCGCTGGCGCTTAAAGGCGTGAGCTATCGGCCGATGAGCGCCGCCGCGCTGCTGCGCCGCAACTTATGGATATACGGCGCGGGGGGATTATTGGTCCCGTTCGCCGGTATCAAATTGATTGATATGCTATTGACCGTCGCGGGTCTGGCCTAAGAGGGGTTGTCATGAGTCAATTACGTCCTGCCGTGTTCTTGCTGATTTTGCTGACCTTGCTTACCGGCGTGGTTTATCCTTTATTAACCACCCAGCTCGCCCGCTGGTGGTTCCCCGCCCAGGCGGAAGGGTCGCTGCTTTATATCGGCGGCGAACCCCGGGGGTCGGCGCTGGTTGGCCAGGCTTTTACCCGGGCGGACTATTTCCAGGGCCGCCCGTCGGCCACCGGCGATAGTCCCTATAACGCCCTGGCGTCATCGGGCAGCAACCTGGCGGCCAGCAACCCGGCCCTGGATCAGGCGGTAAAACAGCGGGTCGCCGCGCTCAAAGCCGCCAATCCCCAGGCCATCGGGCCGGTGCCGGTGGATTTGGCCACCGCCTCCGCCAGCGGGCTGGACCCGGATATTTCCCCCGCCGCCGCCCGCTGGCAGGAGCCGCGCATCTCGGCGGCCCGTCATCTGCCCCCCGAACTGGTACGTCGCCTGATCGCGGAAAATACGGCCCGGCCGCGGCTGGCTATCCTCGGCGAACCGACGGTGAATGTCCTGAAGCTGAACGCGGCGCTGGATAATATCCAGCAACCTTAAGGAGCCGGCATGAACGAAGAGCAGCATCGCCCCGATCCCGATGCGTTGTTAATCCGGGCCGGTAATGCCGCCCGCGGTAAGCTGAAGATTTATTTCGGCGCCTGCGCCGGGGTGGGCAAGACCTGGGCGATGTTGCAGGAAGCCCGCCGGCTGCGCGCCCAGGGCCTGGATGTGCTGGTGGGCGTGGTGGAGACCCACGGCCGGGCCGAGACCGCGGCGCAATTGGAGGGGCTGGCGCTGCTGCCGCGCCGCCCCACCGGCCGGCATAAGCACCAGGAGTTTGATTTGGACGCCGCCCTGGCCCGCCGGCCGGCGGTGATCCTGATGGATGAACTGGCGCACACCAATGCGCGCGGCTCCCGCCATCCCAAACGCTGGCAGGATGTGGAAGAGTTGCTTAACAGCGGCATCGATGTCATTACCACGATTAATGTTCAGCATCTGGAGAGCCTCAATGACGTGGTGAGCGGCGTAACCGGGATCAGGGTGCGGGAAACCGTGCCCGATCCGTTTTTTGATTCCGCCGACGAAGTGGTGCTGGTGGACCTGCCCCCCGACGATTTACGCCAGCGGCTCAAAGAGGGCAAAGTGTATATCGGCGATCGCGCCGAGCGGGCGATCGAAAATTTCTTCCGCAAGGGCAATTTATATGCCCTGCGCGAGCTGGCGCTGCGGCGCACCGCCGATCGGGTGGACGACCAGATGCGCGCCTGGCGCGACGTGCAGGGGCGGGAAAAAGTCTGGCACACCCGCGACGCCATCTTGCTGTGCATCGGCAATAATACCGGCAGCGAAAAGCTGGTGCGTACCGCCGCCCGGCTGGCCGCCAAGCTTGGCAGCGTCTGGCACGCGGTTTACGTGGAAACCCCGGCCCTGCACCGCCTGGCGGAAAACCGCCGCCGCACTATCCTGCGCACCCTGCGCCTGGCGCAGGATTTGGGCGCGCAAACCGCCACCTTGTCCGATCCCAGTGAAGTGGACGCGGTATTGCGCTATGCGCGCGAGCATAATCTGGGCAAAATCGTCATCGGCCGGCGGCCGGCGCGCCTGTGGCGGCGCGACGGCTTTGCCGAGCGGCTGGGACGCCGCGGGCTGGATCTGGATTTGATTATCGTGGCCCTCGACGACCGCGTGGATGCCGCCCCCGGCCCGCTGCCGGATCATCGCCCGGCCAGCGATAAATGGCGCGTGCAGCTGCGCGGCTGCGCGGCGGCAATCATATTGTGCGGGCTGATCACCCTGGGCGGCAAATGGTTGCTGCCGGGGGTGGATGCCGTCAATCTGGTGATGATCTATTTGCTGGGCGTGGCCATGGTGGCCCTGAAATATGGGCGCTGGCCGTCGGTGCTGGCGACGTTGCTCAATGTCGCCGTGTTCGATATGGTTTTTATTTCCCCCACCGGCACCATGGCGGTATCGGACGTACAGTACCTGCTCACCTTCGGCGTGATGCTGGCGGTGGGGGTGATTATCGGTAACCTGACCGCGGGGGTGCGTTATCAGGCGCGGGTGGCGCGCTATCGGGAGCAGCGGGCCAGGCATTTGTACGAAATGTCGCGGGCGCTCAGCAGCGCGCGGGGCATGGATGACATCGCCGAAACCTGCCAGCGGATTATCGATGTGACCCTGCAGGCGCGCAGCGAACTGCTGTTGCCGCAGCCGGACGGCGAACTGGCGGCGGCGGGTGGGCCGCACCTGACCTCCGCTCCCGATCGCGCCATCGCCCGCTGGAGCTTTGATCGCGGGCTGCCGGCGGGGGCCGGCACCGATACGCTGCCGGGGGTGCCCTGGCAGATCCTGCCGCTGAAAACCTCCGGCGGCACCCTGGGGCTGCTGGTCATCGAGCCGGCCAATCTGCGCCAGTTGATGATCCCCGAACAGCAGCGCATGGTGGAGACGTTTACGGTGCTGCTGGCCAGCGCCCTGGAGCGCATGGAACTGACCCGGCGCGAAGAGCGGGCCAGGCTGTCCGCCGAGCGCGAAGAGCTGCGTAATTCGCTGCTGGCGGCCCTGTCCCACGATTTGCGTACGCCGCTGACGGTATTATTCGGCCTGGCGGAAATCTTGACGCTGGATCTGGCGGCGGAAGGATCGAAATATGCCCCGCAGGCCAGCCGGATACGCCAGCAAACCCTCAGCACCATCCGCCTGGTAAATAATATGCTGGATATGGCCCGCATCCAGTCGGGCGGTTTTAACCTGCGCGCGGAGTGGATCACGCTGGAAGAGGCGATCGGCAGCGCGATAAAACTGATGGCGCCGCTGCTCGACGGCCGCCAGGTGCGGCTTGAACTGGCCGAACCCCTGCGGTTAATCAAGGCTGACGGCCCGCTGCTGGAGCGCGTGTTCACCAATTTGCTGGAAAACGCCCTGAAGTATGCCGGCGAACACGCCCAACTGGGCATCCGGGCCGCGCCGCGCCAGGACCGGCTGGAGATCGAGGTCTGGGACAACGGCCCCGGCATTCCCCCCGGGCAGGAACAGGGCATTTTTGAAAAATTCACCCGCGGCTCCAAGGAATCCGCGGTACCGGGCGTGGGGCTGGGGCTGGCAATCTGCAAAGCCATTATCGAAATGCACCAGGGGCGTATTCGCGCGGCGAACCGCCCGCAGGGGGGCGCCTGCTTTTACATCACGCTGCCGCTGGCGCCCCCGCCGGCGTTGCCCGACTTTCAGGGCGAGGAACAATAAAGGCGCCGCCCGGACAAGGGCTTACATGCGGCAGGCCGGCCGGATATGCGGCATTTTTTCCGCCAGTTCATCAACGCGCAGGGGGTATGAATAATACCATCCTTGCCCGATGGCGTCCGGGCAGTGGGCGGCGACGTACTCCGCCTGACCGGCGGTCTCAATGCCTTCTACGATAATGGCGAGCTGCAGGAATTGGATTAAATCAAACAGCAAATCCACCATTTTGGCATTTATCGAGTCCGTACCAATGGCATTGGTGAATATTTTATCAATTTTAATGGCGTCGACGGTGAGACTGGAAAGATAATCCAGATTGGAATAGCCGGTGCCAAAGTCATCAAGGGCGATTTTGAATCCTTTGTTCCGCAGCGTGCCGATCGCTTTGGCCAACCCGCCGTGCTCGCTGGTGGATCGTTCGGTTATTTCCAGCATCACCTGTCGCGGGTCCAGGTTTAATTTTCGTATTTCGTTATCGAGAAAGTCATGATAAGCCGCGGACAGCAAATCCGATACCGAGACATTGATGCTGACATAAAACTCGCTGTCCGCCTGCATAAAACAATACATATCCCGTAATGCCTGGCGGGTAATCTGCCGGGTAATCAGGCCGATAATTCCCATATCTTCGGCCATCTTGATGAAGATTTCCGGAGAGACATATTCGCCCCGATGGTTTTTCCAGCGCGCCAGGGCTTCCACGGCGGTGAATTTGCCGCGCCGCAGGCACATCAACGGCTGGTAACGCACCTCGATTTGCTTTCTTTTGACCGCTTTGAACAGCTGGCGGTTCAGGCTGCGGTATTTTTCGATGGCCAGCAATAGCGCCGCGCAGGCGGACCCGCCGATCGCCATACTGATAAAGAGCAGGCCGGCCAGAATAGCCGGTGGGGCCTGAAAAATACTAGGCACTTGTAATTGTGAATAGGCGCAGATATCGGACCGGTCATCGCATTCGTATTCAAAATGCGCCGTAGCCCACCAGGGATGCTCCCGCCGACCGGGGTTCGCGCGAATAACGTCGCTATAACCGAAGGATTGGTAAATGGATTGCAAATTGCGCGCGGCCAGCAGGCCGCTGTATCCCTGGGACGACTTGTAAAAATAGCTGAAGGCCAGGGGATCGGTCACCACCAGCGTTTGCCCCTGCATGATGCGATTGGCGGTAATCCGCGTATCGGGCGGGGGTAATCGGCTGGAAACATCGATGGCGCCCCGCGCCGCGGAACATATGGATTTACCGTTCAGGACCCGGCCGATATCGGCGATATACGCCGCCCTGACCAGCAAGAAGCGCAACTGGTTAAGATCCGCATCGGAACAAAGCGGCGTGCCGGGGGACCGTACCGCCTCCAGAATATAACGCTGTTCTTCGGCCACCGCCATGCCCCGGACCAGAAGGGCATGGGTATAATGGCGCAATTGTTGCCGGCCCGTTTTGGCGATATACAGCTGGCCGAGCAACAGGCCGATCAGCATGCCGGCACAGCAGGCCAACAGCACGACGCCGCTGAAAAAGCGCAACCTTTTACCCATGGTATGCCGGCCTCTTTGCAAAAATTATCTGGGGTTGACGCCAACCAGCGCCGAGGCCAAAAACGGAGGCCGGACCCGACGTTTCCTAAGGGTTAATATACGTTAACCGCCGGGACTTTGGCGAAAAGAATTTGCAAAAACCGCTGAAATATCAGCATATCAGCCAATTATTATTAATGCCGGCCGCCGTTTTACCCGGGCCAAGTGATATCAGTAAGAGATAAACACCGGGAGACTGATGCATATACATTTCGCTACCGTGGGGCCAATCGCCTTGCCCCCGACGTGCGCCGCTGCGCGGCGGGCATCTGCACTCCGCTGGCCGAGGCGGAAAGCCTGGCGCATGGCACCGCGGCCTCCGCGTCGGTGGGGTAGGATGTTTCCACGGCGCCGGCGGCGATTAAAATTTATAAAAAATCACCGCCGCGTATTCCGCGCGCTGGTCGCCTGGCGTAAGCGGCTACAGCTGACGGCGATGGCCACTATCGTGGCGGCCGTCGCCGCCCAAAGACTTAATCGAACGGCCTGCGCCTCCTGCGCCGCGCTCTTCAGGGGGTCGCCGTCGGACAACCCATAGGCCGACAGGATGGCCCCGACCAACGCCGCGCCCAGGCACTGGCCGAAAGTGCGCATTATCGCCAGCACGCCCGACGCGTAGCCGCTGTTCTCTCGTGAAGCATTGGACAATATTTCGCGATTATTGGGGCTCTGGAAACAACCAAACCCGATGCCGCACAATAAACCGCGCACGCCGATATCCCACTCCTGCGCGCGAGGGGGCAGTTGCGCCAGCAGCGCGAGCCCGACCGCGAACAGGCATAACCCGACGGTGGAAATTATCGCCGGCGAATAGCGGTCGGCGAGCCGTCCGGCGCGGGGGGCGGCCAGGACAATGCCTATCGGCCAGGGCGTAAAAAGCAGCGCCGACATAAACGCGCTGTAACCATAAACGCTCTGGAACAGGAACGGCAATGCGACGAAAGTAATACCCTGGCTGACAAAAGACGCCAAAGAGGTTAACGCGGCAAGTGAAAACCGCGCGCAAGCGAACATGCCGAGCGGAAGAAGCGGCTTCGGCGCGCGCCGCTGCCGCCGGATGAACGCCAGGCCCGCGATGACGGCGGTCAGCCCGTAAGCCACGGCCGTAGCCAGCATAGCCGGTGACAGTTTCCCCGCGCCGGGCCGGGAAAAGGTGTCCGCCGCCATAATAAGCGCTCCCAGCATGGCGGCGGACAAAATGGCTCCCGCGAAATCGAACGGTTCGCGCGCCGCCGCCCGTTGACCGGAAATGACACGCAGGGTAAGCATCACCGCGATGATGCCCAACGGAATATTGATGGCAAATAGCCAGCGCCAGCTCATGGCCGACAACAGCGTACCGCCAAAAATGGGGGCAATGGCGGTGCATGCGGCAATCAGCAAGGCATTCAGCCCCAGTATCCGCCCCAGCAAGCGGTTGGGGAAAACCGATCGGAGAATGGCCGGGGCAATGCTCAGGGTCGCCGCGCCGCCAATGCCCTGTAGTAGGCGCATGACAATCAGCATCCCGAGCGACGTTGACAACGCGCAGCCCAGCGACGCCAGAACGAACACGGCGAGGCCGAGGGTAAATAGCGCCCGAAACCCGATCCGGGCGGCGAGCGCCGCAAATATCGCCAGCGTCATGGCTGCCGACAAAAGATAGCCGTTGGCAACCCAGACGGCGGCGCCTGCGGAAACGTCCAGCGCCCGCGCTATCTGCGGCAAAGCGATATTTACCATGGAACCGTCGAATACGGCCATCGTCGTGGTGGTCATCACGGCGGTCATGGCTAAACGGCGTGCACGGCCGGGCAGTCCCTCGTCGCCCGGCTGGTCGGAGAATAATGCCATACCGTGGTTCACCACGGGACGACTCGGCGTGGAAGGCGTGTGCATTAATCATTTCCTCTGAGTTTGAACTGCCGGAAGAAGATGTCGTCCGGATCGATGCCGTCTCGGGCGGTTATTGCCGGCACTGTAATGCCGGAACTATAGCCATGGGGGACATAAGGCGGAAGACGCAGCATTTGCACTTATAACCTGCACCTAACGCCTTCCCACCTTTTCCAGGCCGGGATACAATGGGATATGACTGAACCAGACCTCAATTTACTGATCGCGCTCGATGTGCTGCTTACCGAGGAAAGCGTGGCCGGCGCCGCGCGCCGCCTTGGATTAAGCGCCTCGGCGATGAGCCGAACGCTCGGCCGCCTGCGCGCGGCCACCGGCGACCCTCTGCTGGTCAGGGCAGGGCGCCATATGGTGTTGACGCCTCATGCCCAAGCGATCCGCGAACGCGCGCAAAATGCGGTATTCGAGGCTCGCGCCGTACTTACCCCTTCTTCGGCGGTACTGGATTTATCAACGCTTGAGCGCACCTTTACCATTCGCGCCAACGATGGTTTTGTGGAGGCGTTCGGCGCTGCGCTGATCGCGGCGGCGGCGGCGGCGGCGCCTTTAGTCCGCCTGCGGTTTGCGCCAAAGCCGGAGAAGAACTCGAAACCCTTGCGCGAAGGCATGGCGGATCTGGAGATCGGCGTCTTGGGGGATATGGGGCCGGAAATACGGTTACAGACGCTGTTCCGGGACCGGTTCGTCGGTATAGTCAGAAAGGACCATCCGCTTGCGCTGGAACCTGAAATTACCGCCAGGCTATATGCCTCCTGCGGGCATGTGATCGCGTCCCGCCGCGGACGGCTAAGCGGGCCGGTAGACGACGCGTTGGCTGAATTAGGCTTGGAACGGAAGATCGCCGCCGTGGTGCCGAGCTTTCCCGCCGCGCTGGCCGTGGCGCAGGCGTCGGATCTCGTGGCGCTGGTGCCCCGCTCTTTCCTGGTCAATCAGCCGGTGGCTAATGGCAATGGGGCCATTGGCGCTTTTTATGTTTTTGCACTGCCGGTAACCACCCAAGGCATTACCGTATCGCAGATGTGGCATCCGCGTTCAGAGGTCGATCCGGCCCATCGCTGGCTTCGGCAATTAATGCTCGGCGTCTGCCGTCAACGGCTGCCGGAAATAAACGGCGGCTGCCCGCTCCCGTGACGCCGTTAAACCGCAACCATGAGCGAATTATGCGGGCCGATTAAAATGTCAGCGGGCGCGGATTGCGGATGTGACGTCATGCCGGCTATGGCGATATTAAGATTAATGCCATATGTTCTTTTAAATATTCTGTGTTAGCTTGGCTACAGGCGTTTTTTCATTGGAAAACTCATGAAAAACTTAGTCATAGAACTTCTGTTAAAACTTGCCAAAGTTGATGCCAAAACAAAAGAACTCGTCGCCCAGGTCGATGCGCAAGCGCTGATGCTAGCCGCCATGGTATTAACGCTGGATAATCGGGGCGACGCCTATTTGTCCAGTAATATCCAAAAAGCGATTTGTTCCGCGGCCGCGGCATCGGCCGAGATATTCCAATCCGATGCGGACCTATTATTAAGGCACTTTCTGCGATTAATGACCATAGCGCAGTTTGTCGAGGTCAACGATCCGACCCAAACCGATATAGCCGGTTAAATTAAAGTGCAATCGCCATATAGCCGGTCCGGTGTAATAAGAGCGTAATATAGGCGTAATAAATAGCACAGTGCGAACGGCCATAAATTACCAGGTTATGGCCGGTGGTCATCTAACCCTATTTTCCCCCGCATTTCCTTTCCCTGCGAAATTTCGGTTATAACCCGCCTGGGGCGGGGTTGAACTGCCCTGATTTAAGGCGATCCCCGCGCGGCGTTGCACCATCGCGTCTGCCGGCGTTCTCCTGGCCGCGCGTTTTTCAGGGTGAAACAGACAGCGATCTTGGCATGGATCTGGCATGGTCTCTTCATGGATATTTCCCCTTTTGATCGGAGCAAGGATACTGATAATGAATAACGATGTTTTATCCGCCACCGGCGGGGCCAGCGATATCTCGGCCCTGCGCATCAACGGCGAGCGTCTCTGGCAATCCCTGATGGATCTGGCGCAGATTGGCGCTACCCCCAAGGGCGGCGTTTGCCGCCTGACCTTGACCGATCTGGATCGCCAGGGACGCGATCGGGTTGTGGGTTGGGGCAAAGACGCCGGCCTGCAGGTCGCGGTGGATAAAATCGGCAATGTCTTTATGCGCCGCGCCGGGCGCAATAATGCCCTGGCGCCGATTGTCGCCGGCAGCCATATCGACACCCAGCCCACCGGCGGCAAATTTGACGGCAATTTCGGCGTGCTGGCGGCGCTGGAAGTCATCAGGACGCTTAACGACCACCGGATCGAAACCGCAGCGCCGGTGGAAATGGTGTTCTGGACCAACGAAGAGGGATCGCGTTTTGTGCCGGTGATGATGGGGTCCGGCGTGTTCGCCGGCATTTTTCCCCTCGATTTCGCGTATGCCGCGCTGGATGTAGCGGGAAAAAACGTTAAAGACGAACTGGAAAACATCGGCTACGCCGGCCCGCAGCAGCCCGGCGATCATCCCATCGGGGCCTATTTCGAAGCGCATATCGAGCAGGGGCCGGTATTGGAAGATGAAAATATCACCATCGGCGTGGTGCGGGCGGCGCTGGGCATTCGCTGGTATGACTGCGTGGTCACCGGTATGGAATCCCATGCCGGCCCGACGCCCATGGCGCTGCGCAAAGATGCTTTGCAAGTGGCGACCCATATCATGCAGCAGGTGACGACCATCGCCGAGCGTTTCGCCCCCGATGGACGCGGTACCGTCGGCATGGTGCAGGTGCATCCCAATAGCCGTAACGTGGTGCCGGGCAGCGTTAAGTTTTCCATTGATTTTCGCAATATCACCGATGACTTGCTCGACGGGATGGATAGCGCGCTGAAAAGTTTTATCCAGCGGTTGATGGATGAAAGCGGCCTGACCATCGATCTTACCCAGGTGTCCCACTATCCGGCGGCGCCGTTCCATCCCGCCTGTATCGACGCGGTGCGCCGCGCCGCCCGGGCGCTGGGCTATTCACAGCGCGATATCGTCTCGGGCGCCGGCCATGACGCGGTGTATATGGCCGGGCTGGTCCCCACCGGCATGATTTTTATTCCCTGCAAAGACGGCATCAGCCATAACGAAATCGAGTATGCGTCGCCGGAACACGTGGCGGCCGGGGCCAATGTGCTGCTTCACGCGGTGCTGGAGCAAGCCGCCGCCGTCGGCCGGGGCGAATAACCGGCTATTGCGCGCGCCGGCGATTGCATGGCCGGCGCGCGGGGGGAGGTGGCGTCACACGGAGATCTGGGGGATATAAAAGGGTTTCGGCTCAATTTGATTGGCGGTGGTTTGCCGGAATACTTTCGGCGACAGGCCATAGCTTTTTTTAAATGAGCGGGCGAAATAGGGACTATCGCAAAAACCGACATTCCTGGCGATTTTTTCTATGCTCCATTCCGTTCTTTCGAGCAAATAACGTGCTTCTTCCATTCTTTTATTATTTAAATAAGAATTGAATCCTACGCCAAGCAAACGTTTGAATAAGCGCGAAAAATAAAATTGACTCAAATTAGCCATCGTGGCCATTTGCTCAAGACTAAGATTGTCGGAAAAATTCTTATTAATATAGTTGACTATTTTTTCTATTTTAGCGCGATGAATATCCGGCGTACCTACATAAATTTCGCTGTCGTCATCCGTTTCTTTGCTTTTTATTATGCGCACATCGTATTGCTTGCAAAGATAATTCTCGACAATAACATTCAATAACTGCGCGGCGGCCTGCACTTTCATCAGATTCATGACGGGAACTTCATGATAAAGATCGGCCAGCCGTGACTTTTTCCGCACGTCGTTATTTTCCCTGAGAATGTTGGGAACCGGGGAATCATCCGCCACGCGGGCCTGACCGCAGGCCAAAAAACCCACCATGCTGTCATTGATGACGATAGGTATGGAAAAATCCACCAATCCGGCATGGCAGCGGTAGCAGTTGACTTGCTTTATCTTGGAGCTCTCCAGACCGCCGTTGCGATCGCATTGCTGGCAGTAGGGATAAAACTCGGCGGTTTTTCTGACGTGCTGGCAGAAAGGCGTAAAGTTATACCAGGGCGAGATCTCCTTGCCGTTAATATCAACCACAACAGAACCCAACCCGGTGGCGTAGGCAAAATCATACGAGATCTTATCAATAATGTCTTTGGATGGTCGCATATTTTAACCTCTGTTGCTCAGGTTATTCATTAACATATCTTACGAATTATCCAATTTATGCCAATCCGGAAGATAGCCCTTGTTCATTATTTAATAGCAAGAGTCACTCCATTAACATTATACTATCCAATATAATTTCGGTAATAGGATAAAAATCACACTTTGCCGCGGAATTTCCGATTGACAAGGCGTTTATAACATAAAAGGCGGCGGCCATTGAGAACGCCCCAGATAAAATTGATGTATAATAATTATTCCTTTAGTTAATCTGATCTTCATTCGCGTAAAATTGATCCACAATAATAAATTGCGGCCATAATCTTGGTGAAATAAACTGACGCTTACCAATATCCACATTTAGCCATGTGTGTTAAAAAGCTGTTATTCATACATTTAGCCTGCCGGCGCGGCCATTTTTTCCGTTATACCTGGCTTATTAGCCGCTCATTGGAATACATCGGCGCTGCGCTATATGATTGAGCAAATGATCCCTTTTATCTCCGCGTCCCCGGCCGGCAGCGGATTGCTTGCCAATGTCGCGTCGCGCAGCGCCGCCGCCGCCATGGCCTCCGTCACCGACAAAATCCGGTCGCGGTCAATATTCAGGGCGGTTAATGTGCCGGCCATGTTCAACTGCTGCATTAAATTACTTAAATGATTAATCAGCTTCGCCACGCAATATTCATCCATCGACTGAAAGTTGGCCAGGCCGCAGAGTTTGCTTAACCGCGCATATTTGGCGCGGGCGATTTTATCCCGGCTGTTATAGCGGATCACATGGCAAAGCAGCAGGGCGTTGGCCAAACCGTGCGGAATATGCAATTGCCCGCCCAACTGGTGGGCGATGGCATGGTTCAAGCCCAATCCCGCCTGGCTGAATGCCATTCCCGCCAGCGTGGAGGCGTTATGCATTTTTTCCCGCGCTTCGGACTGCCGGCCGTCCCGGTACGCCTGCGGCAAAAAACGCAATACCAGCCGCACCGCCTTCTCGGCCAAGGCATCGGTAAAATCGGTGGCGCCGGTGGCGACATAGGCTTCCAGCGCGTGGGTCAGCACGTCCAGGCCGGTATTGGCCGTTACCGCCGGCGGTACGCTCATGACCAATCTGGGCTCAAGCAGGGCAATATCCGGATAGAGGCTGTCATCAAATAACGGATATTTCACATGGGTCGATGGATCGCCGATCACGCAGGCGCTGGTCACCTCGGACCCCGTACCGCTGGTGGTGGGAATGGCGATAAAGGTTTCAATCGTCATTCCCTGCTTGCGGCCAAAGAAAATAATCGCTTTGGCGGAATCCAGCGCCGAGCCCCCGCCAAATCCGATCACCACCTGCGGCTGAATCTTTTCCATGGCGGTGATACCGGCGATCACCGTGGCGATGGGCGGGTCGGGGATAATATCGGTAAATAGCGCCGTGGTATTATCCGGGGCGATTTCACCCATGATCATCTTCAGGTTTTCGCTGCCGGCCAGAAAGCCGTCGCATACAATCCAGATACGCTTGCCATGGAGCGTCCGTAACCAGGACAAACTGTCGGCGCCGCTGTGTATACGGGTTTTTACCGTAAATATTGCCATACTTTGCCTCTTTTTCCCCTAGCGAATGGAAAACCCGTTGGTCAGTACGCACCGGCGGCTACGGGCGAAGGTATGCGCGGCAGTGGTGCCCTCGCCGGTGGGCGTGGCAATGGTAAACGTGGTGAAGCCTTCGGCGTCGATGCCCAATCCGGCGTATGAAGGGCCGTTTTTGACAAAAATCGAGGTTTGCATCAATTTGGCCGCGCGGTTTAACCGGCTGACGTTTTGTGAATGCATGATAGCGGTGTGGTGCAGATTATTTTCCACCAGCAGCGCCAGCGCCAGGCCGGTTTCAAAATCCTTGACCCGCACGATGGGCAATAGGGGCATGAGCTGTTCCACCAATACCAGCGGATCGTCCTCGCCCACCTCCACGATAATCAGTCGCGGCGTCGCCGGCGCGCTCAGACCCGCCGCCTGTAAAATCACCGCCGGGCTTTTGCCGACCAATTTTTTATTGGCCTCGCCTTTATCGGTGATCGCCGCCTGCCGCAATTTGGCCACATCGGCGGGGGAAGAGATCAGCAGCGCGCCATTTTTTTGCATATTTTCAATGAGCCGGTCGGCGATGCTATCGACCACGATAACGCTTTTTTCCGCGATACACAGAACGTTGTGGTCAAAGGACGCGCCGTCGACGATATCCTTGGCCGCTTTGATCGGGCAGGCGGTTTCGTCGACCAGCACCGGCGGATTGCCCGGGCCGGCCCCGATGACTTTTTTGCCGGTTGTCATCGCCATGCCCACAATGGCCGGGCCGCCGGTCACCGCCAGCAGCGCAATGCGCGGATGGGCCATCATTTCGCGCGTGGCATCGAACGTGGGCTCGGCCACCGTGACCACCAGGTTGTGAATGCCGCTGGCGCGATAAACGATCCCCTCGATTTTTTCGATTAGCCAGAGCGATACGCGCTTGGCGCCGGGATGCGGGCTGAAATAGACGGCATTGCCGGCCGCCAGCATGCTGATGGTGTTATTGATAATGGTTTCGGTGGGGTTGGTGCTGGGGGCGATGGCGCCGATCACGCCAAACGGCGACAGCTCGAACAAGACCATGCCGCCGTCGCCGGTCAGGGCGCTGGTGGTTAAGTCTTCTATGCCCGGGGTATTATCCAGCGCCGCCCGGTTCTTATTGATTTTATCCGGCGCATTGCCCATGCCGGTTTCTTCGGCGGCGCGTTCGGACATCTCGCCGATTAGCGGGGAGAGTTCTTCCCGCAGGGCCGCGATGATTTTAGCGCGCAGTTTCAGCGTCTCGGCGGCGTAGCGCGTATAGGCGCCCTGGGCCGCCAGGATCGCATCGCCAACCTGGCCGAAGATGGCGTTCTGCGGTTCTTGGGCGTCGCTCTTGCTATGCAGACTATCGGCAAGAATAGTGCGGATCATGTTTTCCAACTCAGTGCTGTTCATTGTTAACCTCTGATTCAGACCTGTTAATAGCCCGTGGTGTATTGGTATTGTCGTCGTCAACGGCGCTGCCGCCGCCGGCCGATGCCCGATATTGGGCGATTGCCTCGCTGACGGCATAGTCAAGTAATACGCGATGTTCTTGGATTAAAGCCGCAATATCATGGTCCGGCATGTTGTTTCTCCCTGCGGGGGTGGCCGCGGTCAAAAGCGATCGATAGTGTCGATGATGCCGACTATCGCCAGATCGATGGCCTGGTTCGGCTCGGGAAACATCTTTCTGGCCGCCGAACCGCGTGCTACCAGCACCAATTCACCGACGCCCGCGCCTACCGAATCCACGGCGATCTCCGCCGGCGTTTCGCGTAGCGCGGGTCCGCTGCCATCGGTATTGACCCAGGCGATGACCATGAGCTTCTTGCCGAGCAGGGATGCGGATTTTTGCGTCGACACCACCGAACCGATCACTTTTGCCACTTGCATCGTTTTATTCCCGCCATATAAGTTTGATATTCCGTTGTCCCAGAACATCCCGCGCCAGAGGGGTGATAAATGTCCCTCTTTCAATTAATAGCCAGCAGTCGTGTAATAAAATGACGTTGGCGTAGCTGATACTTCCCCGTGCCGCTATATTTACCGGCGTCTCCCATTGATCGACGATCGATACCGGTAAGCGGAATAATTCGCGTAACGGCAGGGCGGCCAATAACTGGCGGTGGATCATCAGACGTAAACGCACGCCGAATGCCCAAGCTTCCAAAATGGTCGCCACGGCCGGATTACGGGCGTCATAAGCCACCAGGCTATGGACAAAACCCAAATCGGGTAATTGCAAATATAACTGTGCGTGGTGCAAATAAACGGTCTTGGATAAACCGGCGGCCAATTCGGTCATATTGACCAGCCGGGTGTTCTTTTCCCGCTGTTGCAGTATGGCGATCACCCTGGCCACGATGGAGTCGAGCATCGGTTCACCTCGGTTACGGCTGCGCGAGGATAAGTCGTGCCGTGGATTTACCCTCGCCGATATCCGCCGCGTTGGCTTCGTCGGTATCGATATGCATTTCCAGGCGCATACCGTCGGCCACGCGGATGGCAACGTCATCGAAGATCAGCTTTCTGCCGGTGCCGCTAATTTCGACTTTGACGTTCTCGCCCTGGCTTACGCCGAATATCGCGGCATCCAGCGGCGACATATGGATATGCCGCCGGGCGATAATGACCCCCGTATCCAGGGTGATTTCGCCGCTATCGCCGATTAGGGTTATGCCGGCGGTGCCCTGCAAGTTTCCCGATAACCGCAGCGGCGCCGTGATGCCAAGCAGCCGGGCATCGGTGCGGGAGATCTCGATTTGCGATTGTTCGCGCAACGGCCCCAATATCCGCACCCCGGTTAGCCGGCCCTTGGGTCCTTTTAGCGTGAGGGTCTGTTCGGCGGCAAACTGGCCCGGTTGCAGCAGGTTTTTTTTAACCGCAAGCGGTTGCTGCGCAAACAGGCGTTGATAATCCCGCGCAGATAAATGCACGTGCCGATTGGATATTCCCACGGGAATAAACCGCTGCCGCATTTGTGCTATAACGCGGCCGGCCAGCAACGTAATCTGATCGTTATCCATTCGTTTTACCTCAATAACTCTTTTTGGTGATGAATACATCGGTTGCGGGGTTCACCCTTGCTTCTGGCACATGAAGGATCGCCGCAGAGATTGCACGTCGGTTTGGCCGCCGCGGGCCGGTCCGCTACCGCGACAGCGGGTTCGGCGGCTACTGTCCCCAGCGTCCGCGCCGTACCGGCCAGGGGTAATGTGTCTTCAGCCATCGTGGTTTCCACGCCGGCAAAAGGCGATTCGGCCGCCTGTTGGAATATGGCCGGCAGCGATGACGCCGGTTCGGCGGCCCGCGGCGAAGTCGCCGGCGGGGGTGCGGCCGGCCCGGCGAATTCCCTGCCTGCCTCCGGCCGGGAGACCACCGGTTCGGCTATCTCCGGGGATATCGCCGGCACAGGCGCCACCGGTTCGGCTATCTCCGGGGATATCGCCGGCACAGGCGCCGCCGGTTCGGCTATCTCCGGGGTTGCGGCCGGCGGCCGTACCGCCGCGGCGCGCCGGCGATACGCCATGGCCAGCGCCCGGGTCCCGTCGGCGGGGCGCGCGATGATGGTGCTGGCAATAAACCCCCGGCTACGCCGGGCGGTTTCCTCGCCGGCCGCCAGCGCCGCGCCTACCGCGGCGACATCGCCGTTGATTTTTACCAGCAACCAGCCGAGTCCTTCGGTCCGCTCCACCCCCACCAACCCGATCGATGCGGCTTTCGCCATCACGTCGGCGACGGTGATGGCCAGCGCCAGCCCCGACACTTCGATTAAGCCCAGAGAATGTTGCATTTGGTTCGCCCTCATCCTGGATAACATGGCTTACTCAGCGGCGATCGGCGCCGATAACGCGGGTAGCAGCACTTCCACGTCCATATGCGGGCGCGGAATAACATGCGTGGATTTTACTTCGCCGACATTGGCCGCCGCCGCCGCGCCGGCTTCCACCGCGGCCTTAACCGCCCCGACGTCGCCGCGCACCATTACCGTAACCAGGCCGGAACCGATTTTTTCGTAACCCGCCAATTGAACGTTCGCCGATTTCACCATGGCATCCGCGCCGACAATCGCGCCGATCAGTCCGTGGGTTTCAACCATGCCAAGTGCATTGTTCATTTATTTACTTCTCCTGAATTCACTGCGTTAGGTTAACTCCCGGTACGGTTCCCTTGGCGGGCTAAACGTTCTGGCGCCGGGGCAAGGAATCGCTATGTTCATCCCGCGCTTTGCCGGGCCGCAGTTTGCCGATCAGGCCGCGGTAAAGCGCCGCGCCGATGCAGGCGCCGACAATCGGGGCGATAATGGGGATAATGAAATAGGGTATGTCGCGTCCCCCGGTGAGCGAGACGTCGCCCCAGCCAGCCAGGAAACTAAATAGCCGGGGGCCGAAATCACGCGCCGGATTGAGCGCGAAGCCGGTCAATGCGCCGATGGCTACGCCTATAATGGCGACCGACACGCCGATAAGTAACGGCGCCAGGGGGCCACGCGGCACGCCGTTGCCGTCGTCGGTCAGCGCCATGATCAGGCACATCAGCGTCAGCGTACCGATCGTTTCGCTGGCAAACGCCTGCACCAGATTGATGGAGGCATGGGGATACGTACTGAATATGCCGGCCTGCGCCAGACTTTCCATACTGCCGCGCTGAATGTGATGGGCCAATTCGAAATCGATAAACAAATTATAATAAAGCAGGTAGGCCACCATCGCGCCGCCAAAGGCGCCCAGCGTCTGGGCAACGATATAGGGCAGAACTTTTTTACGGTCAAAATTGCCGAATAGCCACAAAGCGATGCTGACCGCCGGATTAAGATGGCCGCCGGAAATTCCCGCGGTCAGGTAAACCCCGAGCGAAACGCTTAACCCCCAGACAATGCAAATTTCCCACAGGCCGAAACTGGCCCCGGCCAGCCGGCTTGCCGCCAGGCAACTGATACCGAGAAATAAAAATAATCCGGTACCGAGAAATTCAGCAAAACACTGACATTTTAATGAAGGCGAGAATATGCTCATAATTGAGTCCTGAATAAGATGTTTAACATAATGACTACGTTTTGATCGCTATCCGCCGACAACACATTCTATTCCCAAGGATTCAACCACGCCCTTTAGCCGCAGGAGTTGGTTATCGTCAGGCGCTTTAATATCGATCATGTCGTATTTTCGGCCTAATAACGTATATTTATTCTGACCATAACTGTGATAGGGCAATAAATGTAATCGCGAGACATTTTTTAGATAAGTCACAAAAGTCGCAATGGCCCGGATACTCTGCTCGTCGTCATTAAAATGTGGAATCACCGGCACCCGAATCGCTATATTCTTCGCTAAACCAGAAATAACCAATGCATTGCGTAAAATCACTTCGTTGGGATGGCCGGTAAATTCCTCATGCCGGGCGCTATAAAATGATTTTATATCGAGCAGCAGCAAATCCACCAAGGGTATGACCCGCTCCAGCACCGCTAACGGCGCGATGCCCGTGGATTCCATCGCGGTATGCCAGCCCCGGGCTTGGCAGGCGGCGAGCAGTTCGGCGGTAAACTCCGGCTGCGCCAGCGCCTCGCCGCCGGAAAGCGTGATGCCGCCGCCCGAACGCCGGTAGTGGATTTCATCTTTGCGCAGTTCATCAATAACGGCCGCCACCGTCATTTTTTTGCCTGACAGCACCA
Organism: Sodalis sp. RH21; assembly: GCF_047324175.1. Lineage (NCBI taxonomy): Bacteria > Pseudomonadati > Pseudomonadota > Gammaproteobacteria > Enterobacterales > Bruguierivoracaceae > Sodalis > Sodalis sp. RH21. The sequence continues at coordinate 1,735,940 of NZ_CP178732.1, forward strand.
TCGCCGCCGCCGGACAAACGCTGGCGCAGGCGCCGCAATCCGTGCATATAGTGCGGTCGATAAGGCCGGGGCGGTGCGGATCGATGGCATGGACGGGGCACGCGGCTACGCAGCTTGCGCAATGAATACAGTTTTTCTCATAATAGAAGACCTCCGGCTCAGGCCTTTGGGATTCTGGATTACTGCACCATTTACATGCCAGATAACATCCTTTTAAAAATACAATGGTTCGAATTCCCGGGCCGTCATGTAAGGAGAATTTTTGAATATTAAATACGGTGCCCGTTTTTTCATAATCAATCGCCGCCATGTAATCACCTTTAGAAAAATATTACGTCATGCAACTGGTGTCGCTATTTCAGCGGTCGTTGGGGATTTGACCGCGACAGCAATCCCCGCCGATATCGAACTATCGGTGTTGTTTGCCGTCGCGGAAAAATACCCTTCTGCCGGCCTTAATATTTAAAAGACATGTTCGGTACGCATGATAATGTCATCCTGGACGCCTTTATCCAGTGAAACAAACTGGGCGCTATAACCCGCAACCCGCACCACTAAATCGCGGTATTTTTCCGGTTCCTTCTGGGCGGCCAGTAACGTGGCCCGGTCAACGACGTTGAACTGGACATGCATGCCTTTTTGATCGAAATAGCCGCGTAATAGCGCCGCCAGGTGATGTAAGCCCTCATCGCCCTTCAGCGCCGCCGGATGGAATTTCTGGTTAAACAACGTGCCGTTGGAGGCCAGGAAATGGTCCAGTTTGGCCACCGAATTGGCCGCGGCGGTGGGGCCCGCGGTGTCCATGCCGCGGCTGGGCGAAACGCCGTCGGGCAAAGGTTGTCCCGCCAGGCGGCCGTCCGCCGTCGCGCCGACATTTTCACCGAGCGCCACATTGGCCGAAACCGGGTACAGCCCCGCATGGAAGATCCCCCCGCGCGGGTTAGTGTATTTTTCCACTTCGCGGCAATAAATTTCGGCCCCGACGCGCGCCAGCATATCCACTTCATCGATGTCGTTGCCGAATTTCGGCGCGCCGTTGATCAGCATTTGTCGCAGCGCGGCCATACCGCCGTCAGCGGGTTTGGCCGCGCGGGGCGCATCGGCGCCGAGCGCGGACAGCGCCTGCACGCCGCTCTCGCCGAGCACCTTCTTCACCGCCTCCAGCACCAGATTATAGGCGGCGTCTTTTTCCAGGCCGCTGCCGGCAGGCGCCGGCGCGGTCTCGGCCGCGCCGACGGGAATGCCGAAGTTGGCGTCAAGCGCCGCTTTCAGATGAGCGAGTGACAGTTTGCCTTCGTCAAATACCAGGCGCTTTATCGCCATCAGCGAGTCGCCGACGTTGGCGACGCCCACACCCTGCGGTCCGGTGAAATTATAGTGCGCGCCGCCTTCCTGCACGGTCTTGCCGCGGCCGATACAGTCGTCGACCATGCTGGAGAGGAATGGCAGGGGCGCGCGTTCCGCATGCGCCAGGTCCACGCTGTTGTCGGCTACCGCCAGATGGTAGACAAAATACTCATTTTGTTTGCGATAGGCGTCGATAATGTCATCGATGCTATGAAAGGATGTCAGCTCGCCCGTTTGCGGTCCCAGCTGTTTGTTGCCGCTGCGGCCGTTGTTTAGCGCAATTTCCAGCACCTTGCTCATATTATAAAATGCGGCGTCGTGCCAGCCTTCGGTTTTACCCGGTTTTTGCGGCTCAACGCAGCCGATAATGCCGTAGTCGCGCGCATCCTCCAGCGTCAGGCCGCGGTTGACCAGCGCCGGGATAACCACTTCATCGTTATAATAAGCCGGGATGCCCATGCCCATCCGGCTGATTTCGCAGGCCTTGAGCAATAAATCATCCGGTGATTTCGACCACATGCGCACCGATAGCGAAGGCTCGTGCAGCCGTACATGGGCAGTGGCGGCCATCGCCATAAACGACAACCGGTTGGTGGCGTCCTGGCCGCCGCGGGTCTGGCCGCCGACAATCAGATTCTGGAACATGGGATAACCGCCGAAACCCTTGGTGGAACCCTCGTCGCGTACCTTGTTGATGTCGTTGAATTTCACCCACAGGCAATCCAGCAACTCCTGGGCCTGTTCGTCGCCCAGTGATTTGTCCTGTTCAAGGAACGGGAACATATACTGATCGAAGCGGGCCGGGGAGATGGAGTGGCCGTTGGATTCCAGCTGAATGATGGCATGGGCGAACCAGAACGACTGGCAGGCTTCATGGAAGTTCCCGGCGCCGTTTTCCGGCACCCGTTCGCAAATCTGGGCAATATCAAGCAATTCTTTTTGCCGTTCGGGACCGGCGCCCTGGGCGCTGGCGCGGGCTTTGGCCGCATAACGGTGGGCGAAATGAATCGCGGCGTTACAGGCGATAATGACCGCTTTATAAAACGACTCTTGTTTAATGTAGGCCGGATCGGTTTTATCCGCGGCCGACATCGCCGCGATGGTTTCCTGGATGATGCCTTTATAGCCTTTGTTCAATACCTTGGCATAATCCACGGCGACATGGCCTACGCCGTTAAAATAGTAATTTCCCACCGTGAAGATATTTTCCGCCATGCATTCCCGCGTCTGCGCGAGCATATAGGACGTGGCCAGTTCATTGGTGGTTTTGCCCTGCCAATAAGGGAATAGGGCGGTTAATTCCTGTTTTGCCTGTTCAGAAATAGTGAATCGGTCGCCCTTGCGTAAATTCAGGCGTTCGAATTCATCTTTAATCCAGATATTGGAATACTCGGGATAGATTTGCGCCGAATGCGGCGCGACGGTCAGGCTGCCGACGATTAATTCGCCGTCCCGGATGGTCACCGGCAGTTCCGCCAGGATTTTTTCCAGCGCTTTTGCCCGGCGAATCACCATCGGCAGCGCTTCCGTTTCCCGATAGGACTCAGTAATCAGCCGGGCGCGGTCGGTTTCAATGCAGGGGGTGGTGTCGAGGATCTGTTCGCGCAGCGCCGCTACCCGCCGGGTCGGTTCGCCAAAACCCTGTGATATAAGACTCATTTTATGTTCTCCGCATCAAAGCAACACTGGTTAAATGTAAGGTGTCGTGGCCGAAGGCGCTTCGCCGCCCATGGTTTCCAATAACACCAGGCCGATTTCACGCGCCGAGCGGACCGCCTGGCGAACCGCGCCGGAGTCGCCGGAAACGATCAGAATCACCTCATTGGTGAAACTGGTGCCCTTGGCCGGGGAGCTATAGGCCACGACGTCCACATTTGCCGCTTTAATGGCGGTATCAGCCATCAGCACCCCGATGGCGGCGGGCGCGCCGACAATCACGCCGCAGGCCCTGCCCAACGGCGCGCCAAACGCTTTTTCCAGCGCATAGCTGGCGCGCGCGGTGTATTGCAGTTCTACATGGCCGGCGTCATTGCTGTAGATATCGCCGAAAGTGCGATCCAATTCGTTAAGCGCCACTTCAACCGCCCGCTTTACGTCGGAGACATCCTGGCCGCCGAACAACACCAAAGAACCGTGGCCGGCGCCGCCTTTGGTGTCGCGCGCCAGTTCAATCGCCACGACTTCGGTATTGGTGGCCTTGACGGCTTCGTCCGCCGCCATGATTTGCGGGCCGGCGCCGGTGCGGGCGCCCAGAATGCCGATGGAACGGTATTTTTTTTCCAGATGCATGGCTTCCAGCAGCGCGCTGTCGACGTTGGCGATGACCAGGCCGATAGAGTCGCCGACGGCGGTGCCGACAAATTCGGTTAACGAGCACATTTTCTCTGACATAATGGAGTCCGCCTGGGATCTGTTGTGTTGAGGCGTCGCGGTCGGGGCCTTTTGTTCGCCCACTTTCCCGAGCACCTCGGCGATAATAGTGTCGACAAGGTTATCGGTACTCATTCTCTAAGCCCCTTTGGCAGCAAATTCTCAACGTCGGAGTGAGGACGGGGGATGACGTGCGTGGCGATCACATCGCCGATCTGGCGGGCTGAGGCGCAGCCGGCGTCGGTGGCGGCTTTTACCGCACCAACATCGCCGCGCACGAATACCGTCACCAAGCCCGAGCCTATTTTTTCGTAGCCAATCAGTACGACGTTGGCCGATTTGACCATTGCATCCGCCGCTTCTATCGCCGCGGTTAATCCTTTGGTCTCTACCATACCTAACGCTTCTTGTTGCATGTTATTCTCCTGGGCGCAAATCGTGGGGAGGGGATAAAATTCACGCAAGTAGGGTAAGGGAGAAAAAAATAAAATAATTGCCCTGTTAAAATTTTTGGGAAAACAGCGGTGGTTATTAGTGGTTTTTTTTTGCGGTGATTATTTTTATATTTCTGAATTTATTGTGATATTTATGCGGCATTATGAGAGGAAATTGCTACGGGCGAGTTTGTTTTTACAATATGATAGTTGTTTTTTTATTCAAATAATGATATCGGCCAGCCTCGCCGACGCTTTCGCCGGCGGAGTAAACCCTGCGGATCGAGCCTGACGGCCTCCAATCAATCTTGTTTGCCAACGTGAATTAATAGGTCGGCAGCCGTTTGCCTTCGACCACCTCTTTTTGCACCGTTCGCACCTGGGCCATATTAATTTCGTCCAGCACCGCGCGCGTCGCCGTATTGTCTTTATTCAGCACCAGGGCCGCGGAAAACATCTCGTTGGTCAATAACGCCATCGCCGACGGGGAAAGCGGCCAGGTCACCAGTTCCTGATGATTGAGGGAAAGGCCGAACGCCGAATGATGCCAAACGGCGACATCGCACGCGCCGCCGATCAGGGCCGCGGGAATATGGGCGTAAGAGACGTCCACGTAATTATTATCGGGGAATTCCAGTTGCGTCAGCATGGCGTGATCGATGGACAGGCGATCGATGCCGATGCGCAGATTCTTGGGGAGCCGCTCGCGCGGCGCGCGGGCCACGACGATCACCGAGTCGGCGGCGTAATAGCTGCCGGCGTCATAGGTGGTATGAATAAACAACTCGGGTTTGGCGGCAATCACCTTTTTGGCCGCGTGGGTCGACATCACGGCCACATGGGATAATGAGTCGCTCAGGGCCTTGGAACGCTGGGTGGAACCGTGGCCGAAAATAAAGGAAGAGGGCACGTTGTACTGGTCCAGGGCCGCGCGCAATCCCGTGGCCAGGCCCTGGAATTCCCAGCTCAGCGGCAGCGGCATAATCACCGACAGCGGATGGAAGCCCGCCATGGACCATAAGCCGCCCAGGTTTTTCTCAACGATAAAAGTGCCTTGCCGCTGTTTGGAGGTCAGGACCACCAGATTGTCGTTTTGCAGCTCCTGCAGCGCTTTTTGGATGGTGCCGGCCCCTACGCCGATGGAAACCCTGAATTCCGCGACGTTGGGCAGGCGTTCGCCGATTTTCCTTTCCAGAATGGTCCGGGCGACCATCTCGGTCGCCCGTTGCTGCGGGGATTCGACATCGCCTTTAAGACGGGCCGATACCAGAGGTTCAGCTTTTGGATTCATGTTTTTTTAGGTATACCTCTATTTTCCGTTCGCGACCGAAGAACGATACCAGAATACAGCCCAACAGGCAGATCCCGGCCGCGGTAAAGAACACCAGCGACCAATTCCCCGTGCGATCGATGATTTCACCCGCGACTACCGGTGAAATAATTCCCGACAGGTTGGCGATGGCATGGACAAACCCCATCACGCCGCCCAGGCGCCGGCTGGGAACAATATCGCCAATGATAGCAAAATATTGCGCCCCGGTAATGTAAAGGGAAAATACCACCCCCGACATTAACAATACCGCGCCCAGGGTGGAGCCGACAAAGGTAATAAACGCGAACTGGATGGCGGTGGCCACCAGGCCGATCACGATTATAGTGGCGCGCGCCGCGATGGGATTGCCGGTAAAGCGCGCGATCGCGTCCGCGATAAACCCGCCGCTGGCGAAACCGATGACGCCAAATACCCAGGGCAGCGATCCGGCGAACGCCAGGCCTTTAAGATCGACGCCGCGCACTTCGGACAAATAGATCGGGAACCAGGTTAAAAATGTAAACAGCACCCAGCCATAACCGAAAAACGCGACGGCGGTGGCAAGCAGCACCGGCATTTTGCAGTAAAAGCCGAGGGACGGTTCTCCCTGTTCATCCGGCGAGGTGATCGGCTGGGTCAGCTTTTCCCGCTGGATCTCGATATCGCGCTGCGTGGCCCAGGGGTGCAGGTCGGGACGATCGCGCACCACGACGAACCAGGCGATAGCGATAAAGATACCCAGCAGCCCCAGGATAATAAACGCCCAGCGCCAGTCGGCGATATTGATCAACGCCACCACCAGCGGCGTGCCGATGGCGCCTCCGAGCGGCGTCGCCCCCTGGGCCAGGCCCATGGCGGTGGACATTTGCCGCTGGGGGAACCAGTTATGCATGGTTTTGGTGGAAACCGACCCCTGCGGCCCTTCGCCGAAACCAAACAGAAAACGGACGATAAACATGGTGATAAAGGTGCTGCCCAGGGCGGTCAGTCCGGTGAACAGCGACCACCAGGCCACGGCGATGCCCATGACATTGCGCGGACCGTATTTATCCGATAGCCAGCCGCCGACAAACGAGAACGGGGAATAGCTGAAAAAGAAGGCGCTGGCGATTAAGCCGAACTGCGTACCGCTAAGACCGAGCTCTTTGATGATGTGGGGACCGGCGACGCCGATAGCGGCGCGGTCGGCATAGTTGAGCACTAAAACCAGCGCGGTCATGCCTAATATGACCCAGCGCAGCGTAGCTTTGTTTTGCGATGGCGGCTTTACTTTATTATCTGCGGTCTCGATTGACATAGCGTGGTCACCTTGGTTGATTTCACGTTTGACGGAGTGATATAAACAATATACAGTAATATGTAAATACAAAACCTGTTATGTCGTTCCTTATGTCAATACTTTGAACCCACCCACAAATTAAGGATTGTTATGAACAGTCGACACCCCGGCAGTAGCGATACGGAATCCATCATTAAACAGCTTAAGCAACTGGTGCCTGAATGCGTAATCGACGACGATATCGAGACGCGCAGGGCCAGGGCGTTCGACCGCTGGCCGATCGCGGCGAAATGGTCGCAGGAGGAACTGAATACCCACACCCCGCTGGCGGTGGTGCGGGTCAGTTCCGCCCATGATGTTTCCCAGCTATTGAAATTCGCCGGTACGCATCGGATTCCGGTCGTGCCGTTTGGCGCCGGTTCAGGGGTCGTGGGCGGCGTGGTGAACCGGCGCGGTTATCTGTGCATTGATCTTTCCGGCCTGAACGGCAAGCCCGTGCTGGACGCCGAAAACGGCGAAGCGACGGTGCCCGCGGGGGTGCTGGGCGGCGACCTGGAACAGATTCTGAACGCCGCCGGCCGGCGTTTGCCCCACTATCCGCAGTCGCTGGCGCTGGCAAGCATCGGCGGTTTGGTGGCCACCCGTTCCTCTGGCACCTTTAGCAGCAAATACGGCAATATCGAAAACTTCGTCACCTCGCTGGAAGTGGTGCTGCCCGACGGCAGCATCATTCATACCCCGGCTTCGCCGCGGTCTTCCACCGGCCCCTCCGTCGCCCAGATGTTTGTCGGCAGCGAGGGTACGCTGGGCATCATCACTTCCGTTACCCTGCGCACATTGCCGCTGGCCCAGTCCCTGTTGCTGAGGGGCGTGGCCTTCAAGGGAGTGGCCCATGGCCTGAAGGCGGTGCGCCAATTGCTGGATGCCGGAATTACGCCGGCGGTGATCCGGCTGTATGACGAGAAAGAAGCGGTGCACATTTTTGAAAAAAGCGGTCTGGAAGCGGCCAACCGGGTGTTGCTGGTGCTGGCTTTTGACGGCAATCCGGCGGTGGCCGCCGCGGAACAGGCCGAGTCGCTGCGCATCACCGCCGCCCAGGGCGGCGAGGATCTGGGCGTGGCGCCCGGCGAAATATGGGAAAAAACCCGCTATGACGCCGGTTGGCTGGATCGCGGCAATGCCGGGGACTTCGATTTTGCCGACGCCATCGAAATCGCCGCCGGCTGGCACGCGCTGGAAACGCTGCACGGCAAAGTGCTGGGGGCCATCGCGCCTTACGCCGACAATGCCTATGCACATTTTTCTCATTTTTACAGCAACGGCGGCGCCATCTATTTTATCTTTTTCATTACCGGCAAAGATAAAGACGACGCGGTGAGCCGTTTTCGCAAAGTGTGGGATATCACCATGCGCACGGTGCTGGAATACGGCGGTTCCATTAGCCACCACCACGGGGTGGGCGAAGCGCGCAAACAGTGGATGGCCCGTGAACACGGCGGCAGCCTGGCGGTGCTGGCGAAGCTGAAACAGGCGCTGGACCCGCAAGGGGTGCTCTCTCCAGGGAAAATGGGCTTTGATAAACCATAAGGGGTCGAAATATGCATACGATTAAACCCATTGCCATCACCGTCGGCGATCCGGCGGGCACCGGCCCTGAATTAAGCCTTAAAGTGGCCTCGACGGAGGCGTTGATGCCGCAGACGCCGGTGGTGCTGATCGGCTCCGCCGGACTGCTGCGCCGGGTGGCCGATCATATCGGGCTGGCGGTGGAGATTCGCGCCATCGCCAGCCCCCAGGAAGCGCAGCGCCTGCCCGGCGTCGTCTGGGTGCTGGATATTCCCCTGGATTATCAGCAGGTGGTTCCGTGCCGCATCAGCAAAATATGCGGCCAGGCGTCGGTGGATGCCATTACGCTTAGCACCCGGCTGGCGCTGGCGGGGGAGGTGAGCGCTATCTGTTCCGCGCCGGCCAACAAAGAGGCCTTTCATCTGGCGGGGCACAAATTTGAAGGACAAACCGAAATCTTCGCCCACCTGACCGGGACCACCGCGTTTCATACCATTATGGTCGGGGGTCCGCTGCGGGTCAGCCTGGTCAGCGCCCATTGTTCGTTGCTCGAAGCGGTGGCGCGGGTCAAACAGCCGCGCATAGAACGCATTATGGGCGAGTTGCATACCTCGTTGCGCGAAGAGTTCGGTTTTGCCAATCCGCGCATCGGCGTGGCCGGCCTCAATCCCCATGCCGGTGAAAACGGCGTGCTGGGCATGGAGGAAATCGAACATATCAGGCCCGCCCTGGAGAGCTGCCGCCGCAAAGGCATGAACGTCAGCGATCCGCTGGCCGCCGACAGCCTGTTTTATGCCGCGGAGCAAGGGGCGTACGACGCCATCCTGGCCATGTATCACGACCAGGGCACCATTCCGCTCAAACGGTTCGGCTATGTGACCTATGCCGTCGGTCTGCCTATTATCCGCACCACCGCCGGTCACGGGACGGCGTTCGATATCGCCTGGCAGGGCATCGCCAAACCCGAGCTGCTTTCCCGCGCGGTGAAGCAGGCCGAAGAACTGGCCCTGACCAAAGCCCGGCACCGGCGCGGATGACCCGGTAACGCAGCCAGAAACGGCGCCACAGAGGGAGACAATATGTCGGGATCTTGTATTGGTATCGTCGCCGACGATCTGACGGGCGGGGCCGCCATCGCCGGCGAAATCGTCCGTCCCGGCAAACCGGTTCCCGTCTTGCGTTTGCAACCGGACGGCCGCGTCGAACGGCATACGCTGATCGTGGAAACCGGCAGCCGCTACATGCCGGTGGCCCAAGCGGAGCAGCGGGTGATGCTGGCGGTCCGGCAATTGCGGCAAGCCGGATTCAGCCTGCTGATGAAGAAAATCGACAGCACCCTGAAAGGCAATGTCGCGGCCGAATTGGCGGCCTTTGCCCGCGCTATCGGTGAACGGCTGGTCATCGTACCGGCTTGCCCGGCGATGAAAATTGAGGTTCGGGCGGGCTGTCAATGGCAGTCCGGCCGCCGGGGGGTGGATGTCATCGCGCTGGTGGCGCAGGCGTTGGGCCGGCCGCCTTTATCGCTGCCGCTGGCTGCGGTGCGCGCCGGCGAAGACGCCGTCCGCGCCTGGCTAGGCGCCAATCGCGGCCAGGTAATTGTCGCCGATGCGCAAACGCAGCGGGACATTCAGCAGATTGTCAACGGCGCCAGAGCCGCCGGCATCAATGCCTTTGCCGGCGTCTATGGCCTGGGCAGCGCGCTGGCCGGCTTGCCGGGCGGGCCGGATATGCGCCCGCCGGCCCGGGCTTCGCGGCTGCTGGTGCTGGTGGGGTCCACGTCCAGCGCCACGGTGGCGCAGGTGGATTACCTGATCGGGCACGGCGCGGCCAATATTGCGCTGCGGGTCGGCTCCCTGTTCAATACCGACGGCGAACCGGAGCTAAGCCGTATCCGCCAGGAGATCGCCCGCGCCACCGCGCCGGTGCTGCTGGTGCATACCGACGCCAAAAACACCGCCGACGAGGTGGGCCGGTTCTGCCGGGCCCGGGGCTGGAGCGACCGGGATTTGGCGCAGGCCCTGGCGACGCCCTTTGCCGCCGCGGTGCGCCAATTACCCGACGCCGGGATTTTTGTCGTCGGCGGCGAGACCACCGGCGCGTTATTCGATCTGCAGGGCTGGCGCGGCATGCGGGTCACCGGCGAATTTTCCGCGACCGTGCCCATCGCCACGCTGCCGGGCACCGGCCATCCGTTTATTTTAACCAAACCCGGCGCGTTCGGGGCCGTTTCGGTGTTGCAGGACGCGGCGGTAACCATGCTTAGGAGGATAGATGCGGTATTTCCCGGGGTTTCGTCTTGATAACAAAATCGCCGTGGTGACCGGCGCCAGCAAAGGCCTGGGCGAAACCATCGCCCATGCGCTGGCGGAGTCCGGCGCGACGGTGGCCATTGTCGCCCGCGACAAGGCGTTGCTGGAGCAGGTCGCCCGTACCGCCAAAGAAGAATACGGCGGCAATATGTTCCCATTCCAGGCCGATCTGATCGATATTCACGGTTTTAATCGGCTGGTTACCCAAATTGAAACCGAGGTCGGTCCCATCGATATCCTGGTGAATAACGCCGGCACCAATATTCAGCAATCGGCCGTCGATGTCGATGAGGACACATGGGACTACCTGCTCGCGCTGAATTTAAAATCGGTGTTTTTTTTAAGCCAGGAAGTGGGCCGGCGGATGTTGGACGCTAAACGTCCCGGCCGGATTATCAATATGGCCTCGCAAATCGGCGAAGTGGGCTTTTACAAGCGCTCCGCCTATGCCGCCAGCAAAGGCGGTCTGGTGCATATGTCCAAAGTTATGGCCATCGAGTGGGCGGAGCAGGGAATCAGGGTCAATTGCGTCGGCCCGACCTTCGTTGATACGCCCTTATTGAAGATCGCGTTCCAGGACCGGGAAATCGCCGACGAAGTCATGCGGCGCATCCCGATCAAGCGCCTGGGCCGGGCATCGGAAGTCGCCGCGGCGGTGGTGTATCTGGCTTCGGAGGGCGCCGACTTGGTTACCGGCCACCATTTATTGGTGGACGGCGGCTGGACGGCGCAATAACCCCTACTACGGAGAACAAAACGATGAATATCGGCATGATTGGTTTAGGGCAAATGGGCTGGAATATGGCGAAAAATTTGTCCGCCGCCGGCTACTCCGTGCTGGGTTTCGATCCACGGCCCGACAGCCGGGAACGCATGGCGCAGATCGAGGTCAAGGCGGCGGCATCCCCGGCGGAGCTGGCCGCCGCCGCCGACGCCGCGGTGCTGATGGTATTGAATACCGACCAGGCCGAAACGGCGGTCTGGGGCGAGAACGGTTTTGCCGCCGGCGCGGACAAAAATACCACTCTTATTATTATGAGCAGCCTTTCGCCGGTATATGTCAGGGAACTGGCCGCGCGGGCCGCGGGCAAATTCCAGGTGCTGGACGCGCCGGTCAGCGGCGGGGTGGAGGGGGCGCGCGCCGCGTCGCTGACCATCATGGCATCCGGTCCGCTGGCGTTACAGCAAACCCTGCTGCCGGTGTTGCAGGCGATGGGCAAAAATGTGATCAACGTCGGCCCGGACGTGGGATTGGGGGCGACGATGAAGACCATCAATCAGGCGATGCTGTTCGCCGCCCTGGCTTCGGCCTCGGAAATGGTGGTGGCCGGCGTCAAGGCGGGGCTGGACCCGGACACGATTATCAAGGTGATCGGCATCAGCAGCGGCAGCAGCTGGGCGCTGGTGCACCGGGTGCCGCTGGCGTGGCAAACCGATTATGCCAGCGGGGCCACCCTGGCCATCGCGGCAAAAGATATGCGTTCGGCAATGGCGCTGGCCAACGATCTGGGCACGTCGGCCACGATCGCCGGCGAAGTGCTGAGATTGGTGGACATCGGCATGGCCCGGCACCAAGGGCAAGGGGACGATCCGCTGATGGTTGAAATCATCGAACAGTTAAGCCATTTTTACATTAAGGCGCATAGGGAGCAAACCCGCTCCTGAGATGGGCCTCCAGCCGGCCCGCGATCCGTGCAGTGGGATCGGGCCGGCTGGACGGGTAAATATTTTTCCGCCGCATTATATTGCGCCCGCTGATTATCCTCGCCGTTTAATAACCTGTTTTAGAGAACACCCACCGTTATCACGTTATTTGACTTTAGTTATCATAAAGCGTGGGGACGGGCCGGCATCGTCGCGCCGGATGAAACCACCTACGCGTATTTGCAGGGCCGGCCGTTTGCGCCCGCCGGCGAAGACCGGCGGCATTATCGCGGCCGATCGCAATTTCGGCTGTGGTTCATCGCGCGAGACGGCGGTCTATGCGCTGGCGGAATTCGGCGTTCGGGCGGTGATCGCCCCAAGTTTTGGCGATATCTTTTTTAATAATTGCTACAAAAACCGCCTGCTGCCGGTGATTCTGCCCAACGAAACCTGCGTTGCCCTGCGCAACCAATTGCGCGGCGACACCGGGGCGCGCATCCGCATCGATCTGGAACACCAGCAGGTGTGGGATTTGCATAACCAGGCCTACGCGTTCGACATCCATCCGCTGCGTAAAAAAAGCCTGATTGAAGGCATCGACGATATCGCCCTGACCCAAGGGTATCTCGATACCATCCTGACGTTCGAACGGCGGTACCGCACCGCTTTTCCCTGGGTCAAATAAGCCCTGGCGCCGGCCGCTGCCGGCGCGCAGTGGCGATAAAATGCGCAAAGCGGCTTCCGTTTTATGTTGGGACTCTGTTAAATTAAGCCAAACCCCGCAGGCAGGAGCACGGCTTATGGCGCGTCTTACGGCAAAAGACTTTCCCCAGGAATTGCTTGAGTTGTACGATTATTATGCCCATGGCAAAATCACCAAACGGGAGTTCCTCGATCTGGCCGCCAAATTCACCCTCGGCACTCTGACGGCGGCGAGCATCCTGTCCCTGATGAGCCCCAATTATGCCCTGGCCCAGCAGGTGGAATTTACCGATCCCGCCATTAATGCGCAATATATCACCTATCCGTCGCCGCGCGGCCACGGCGACGTGCGCGGCTATTATGTCCGTCCCACCGGCGCCGGCCCGGTGGCCGCGGTGGTGGTGGCGCATGAAAACCGGGGGCTTAATCCCTATATAGAAGACGTGGCGCGCCGCCTCGCCAAGGCGGGATTTATCGCTCTCGCGCCCGATGGCCTGAGCTCGGTGGGGGGGTATCCCGGCAATGACGATAAAGGGCGGGAGCTGCAACAGCAGGTGGACCCGACAAAATTGATGAATGATTTCTTCGCCGCCGTTGAATTTCTGTCGCGCCATGAACACACCAACGGCAAAGTGGGCATTACGGGGTTCTGTTATGGCGGCGGCGTCGTCAATGCGGCCGCCGTCGCTTATCCCGAACTCGGCGCCGCCGTGCCGTTCTACGGCCGGCAGCCGCGGGCGGAAGACGTGCCCCGCATCAAGGCGCCTTTGCTGCTGCATTACGCCGGCTTGGATCAGGGCATCAATGAAGGCTGGCCGGCCTATGAAACAGCGCTCAAGGCGGCGGGCAAAACCTACGAAGCCTATATCTACCCCGGTGTAAACCACGGCTTCCACAATGATTCCACGCCCCGTTATGATAAGGCGGCGGCGGATCTCGCCTGGGAACGCACCCTGGTCTGGTTCAGGCGCTACCTGGCGTAAGCGCTAATCGGGGATTTGCCGGTTCCGTCCCGCCAGCATTCCCAGCCACGCCATCACCAGGCACAATGCGGCGCACATCAGCAGCGCGCTTTCCCAGTTGCCGGCGGCGTCGCGCAGGGCGCCAATCAGGATCGGTCCCGTCGCCGCCAGAAGATATCCGACGCATTGCGCCATGCCCGACAGGGCCGCCGCCTGATGGGAGGTATGGACCCGCAGGCTGACAAACATCAGCCCGAGGATAATCGCCGCTCCCGAGCCGAAACCAAATAGCGCGGTCCATAATACCGCCAATGCGGGATACAGCGCCAACCCCGCCAGGGCGAGCAGGCAAAGCAGGGATACGCCCAGGGCAATGACCCGCTGATCCCGCATGCGCCCCGCGACGGGTCCCACCAGCAGCCCCGCCAGCGCCGAGGTCAACTGCATCAGCCCGTGGAGCGAGCCGGCCTGCGCAGGCGAATAGCCCGCGGCGATCAGAATGGCCGGCAGCCAGCTCACAATCACGTAGTAGATAAATGAGTTGAACCCCAGAAACAAGGTGACCAGCCAGGCCAGCCGCGACGACCAGATCCGCCCGGCCGCGGGCCGCCGCGCCGCGCCGTCCCCCACGGCGCCGGCTTTAACGGACCGGGACGGCGCCATTTGCACCAGTTCGCGCCGCGGCGACCTCAACTGCGGCAACCACCCTATGGCCGCCAGCAGCGGCAGGATAATCAACAGGCCCAGCGCCAGGGGCCAGCTCAATCCCGCCCCGTTGACCAGCGGGATCATCACCGCCGAGCCCAGCGCCGCCGCCGTCCCCATCGTCAGGGCGTAGGCCGAGGTCAGCAGGGCGATTTTATCCGGATAATCCCGTTTCAACAGGCCTGGCAAGAGCACATTGCCGATGGCGATACCGCCGCCCAGCACGGCGGTGCCGAGATACAGGCACGCGACGGCATTAAACGAACGCAGCGCAATGCCGCCCATGATCAGCAGCAACGCGCCGAACAGGGCGCGCTCAAAACCAAATGCGCGCGCCAGCCGCGCGCCGAACGGCGAGACGGCCGCGAAGGCGAGCAGCGGCAGCGTGGTCAGCATGCCGGCCTGGGTGGTACCGAGGCCGAAACTTTCCCGGATCGGGTTCAGCAGCGGCGCGGCGCTGGTAAAAGGCGCGCGCAGGCAGGCGGCGATCAGCACAATACCGGTTACCAGCAACAGCGGACGGCCCCGCGCTGCGGCGTTCAAATCAAGGGGGGTAGGACGGGACATAAAACACCTGTGTTAGCAATCGTGCTGCGATCTTACCCGTTTATCGGCCGTTAGAATTAAGCTACTATGACAAATAAACGCTAAATTAAGACATTTAATCCATGTTTACCCAATCCCTGCTGTCGGATTTCGATCCCGATAGCAATCACTGCCCGGCCGTGGCGCTGGGGGTACAGGTGACCGATAATCTGCGCGAAATCCCCGTGCACCGCCATCGCAAAGGGCAGTTGATCCTGACGCTGCGCGGCAGCGTGACCTGCTCGGTGCCGGATGCGTTATGGATGGTGCCGCCGCAGCGGGCGGTGTGGATTCCGGGCGGGTTATCCCACAGCAATCGCGTTACGGCCAATACCGTAGTGTGCTTTTTATTCGTCGAACCCGGCGCGGCGCTATTGCCGGATCGCTGCTGCACGCTGTCCATGTCGCCGCTGCTGCGCGAGCTGATCCTGCGCCTGTCCCGGTTGCCGCCGGTTTACCAGGCGGGCAGTTTTACCGGCCGGCTGGTGACGCTGCTGCTCGAAGAACTGGTGCAAATGCCCCATGAACATCTTAACCTGCCGATCCCGCGCCATCCCACGCTGCGCCGCATGGCCGATATTCTGCTGGCCGATCCCGCCAACCGCGGCACTTTGGCCCAGTGGGCGCAGCAGTCGGCCATGAGCGAACGCTCGCTGGCGCGCCTTATCGTCAGGGAGACGGGGCTGACCTTTGGCCGCTGGCGGCAGCAGTTGCACCTGATTATCGCGCTGGGACATCTTTCCGATCGTATGCCGGTGCAGCAGGTGGCGGAAAAACTGGGGTATGATTCGGTGACCGCTTTTATCACCATGTTTAAAAAGTCCCTCGGCACGTCGCCGGGACATTACTTCAGCGGGGAACAGCGGGGTTGACCGGGGGCTTTACTCGGCCTGCGCCAGAATCGCTTCCAGCAGTCCCGGAAACCGGCCGTGCATTTCCGCGCGGCGCAGCGTGTTGATATGGGCGGTGCCGGCATTTTGGGTATGCACCAGGCCCGAATCGCGCAGCACGCGGAAATGATGGGATACGCTGGATTTAGGCCGCCCGCCGTCCAGTTCGCCGCAGCTGGCGGTGCCGAGCAGGGCCAGGCGCCGTACGATTTCCAGGCGGATCGGGTCGCTCAAGGCGTACAGGACGCGTTCAAGGACAAATTCATTGGCGGCGGGGTGTTTAAAAGGTCGCATGCATCAATGATAACCGAAGGGTTGTTATAAATCCATTATTCGAATAATATCGAACTATGGAATCATAACCGATCGCAATAGGAACCTTCATGTCAGCGTTATTCCAACCCTTTAAACTTAAAGATATCACCCTCAGAAACCGCATCGCCGTCCCGCCGATGTGCATGTATTCCGCCGATGACGGCCTGATCAACGACTGGCATCAGGTGCATCTGGCTTCGCTGGCGCGGGGCGGCGCGGGGCTGGTCATCGTCGAAGCCACCGCCGTGGCCCCCGAAGGCCGCATCACCCCCGGATGCGCCGGTATCTGGAACGACGACCTGGCGCAGGCGTTCGTGCCGGTGGTCAAGGCCATCAAGGCGGCGGGCGCGGTGCCCGGCATCCAGATCGGCCATGCCGGACGCAAGGCGAGCGCCAATCGCCCCTGGGAAGGGGACGATCATATCGCCGAAGATGACTCGCGCGGCTGGCAGACCATCGCCCCGTCGGCGCTGGCGTTTGGCGCCAACCTGCCCAAGGTCCCGCGGGCCATGACCCGTGACGATATCGCGCGGGTGCGCCATGATTTCGCGGCGGCGGCCCGCCGCGCCCGGGAAGCCGGATTCGAGTGGCTGGAGCTGCATTTTGCCCACGGCTATCTGGGACAGAGCTTTTTTTCATCTCATTCCAATCAGCGCGATGACGAATACGGCGGCAGCTTCGATAACCGCAGCCGTTTCCTGCTGGAAACCCTGGCGGCGGTGCGCGCCGAGTGGCCCGAACATTTGCCGTTGACCGCCCGTTTCGGCGTGCTGGAATTCGACGGCCGCGATGAACAAACCCTGGGCGAATCCATTGAACTGACCCGCCGTTTCAGGCAGGGCGGGCTGGATATGCTCAGCGTCAGCATCGGTTTCTCCACGCCCGACGCCAATATTCCCTGGGCGCCGGCCTTTATGGGGCCGATCGCCAAACGGGTGCGCGAAGAAGCGGATATCCCGGTGGCTTCCGCCTGGGGCTTCGGCACGCCGGCCCTCGCCGAGCAGGCCGTCAGCGACGGGCAATTGGATCTGGTGATGGTGGGCAAGGCGCATTTGGCCGACCCGCACTGGAGCTATTACGCCGCCCGCGAGCTGGGCATCGAGCGCCCCTCCTGGACGCTGCCCGCGCCTTATGCCCACTGGCTGGAAAGATATTAATTTTTCGCTGCCGTAAAAACCCCGCCCCGCCCGCATACCCCGGGCGGGGCGGGCGTCGCCCGCAATTATCCCCTTAGTCGAAATCATCGGGCGCCTGGCCGGCCGAGGCCTGGGCAATCAGCGCGGCCAAATGCTCCACCTGCGCGAACCGGTCCGGCAATCGGCTGCTGGCAATACGTAAATGATGCTCGGCCGGCGCGGAGAAATAACACCGGCTGCCGGCGCCCGCGATGATACCGTGAGTCGCCAGGCTGAGCAGGGCCTGGTTTTCATCCTTGACGGGCACCCACAAAATCAATCCTTCGCCCGCGCCGTTAACGGCAATTCCCCGCCGCAGCAAGGCCTGCGACAAGGCCGCCCTGCGCCGCGCATACAGCGTTTTGGCCCGCGCGACCAGCGCCTGGGTATCGCGACTGGTTATCAGGTGGGCGAGGGCGCCTTGCAAAATGCGGCTTTGGTTGGCCAGGCCCAGCGGTTGGCTTTCACGAATTTTGTTGATCATATCTTTATCTCCGCCGATCGCGCAGATGCGCAGATCCAGGCCATAGGTGCGGCAATATGATCGCAGCAGCAGCGTGCGCAGCGGGAAAATCGTCCCGAGGCTTTGGGCGGGTACGGCGGACAGCGGCCCGAACGCATCGTCTTCAATTATCATCAGTCCCGGCGCGCGGCGGATGATGTGCGCCAGCTCGCCCAGCCGTTCCCGTGAAAGGGCATGGCCCAAGGGCAGATGGCCACGCGGCTGGTAAATCAAGGCGCAGGGCTTACGCGCCATGGCTATTTCCAGGACATCCGGCAAGGGTCCCTCCCGGTCGCATGGGATGGCGATGACCTCATGGCCCAGCCGCGTTACCAGGTCGATCAGCGCCGGATTCGTCGGCTGTTCGATAGCCACCGTTGCGCCGGCGGGAATCACCCCCTGGAGCGCCAGCAGCAACGCCTGCGAGTGGCTACTGGCAATGGCCCAGGCGCCCGCGGCGAACGGCCATTGGGCGGCTACGGCCTGGCGCAGTGGCTCGATGATATATTCGCGCGCCGAACTGTGCAGATTGCGCACTTTGGTACCGGCCATCAGCGCGCTTTCAATCGGCGGCAGAAGTTCGGGATCGGCGGAATTATAAGCCAGGTCGCTCGGCAGCCAGGCTTCATCATGCTGCGCGTGATAAAACCCCGTGGCCAGTTGCTGCACAAAACTCCCGCCCCGGCGGCGGGTATCGATAATCCCATCGTCCCGCAGTATGGCCCAGGCCGAGGCGACGGTACCCGCGCTGATCGCCAGATTTGACGCCATGGTGCGGATAGTCGGTAAACGGGCGCCCGCCCGCAATTTTTTTTCGCGCACCAGCGCGGCGATACTGGCGGCGATATCATCCGGCGTGGTGCCATTACAATGGGCTGACAGCCATTCGGCGGTAGCCTGGTCGCTAACCGGCTGCGGATCGACGTGGTATAAATATTTTCTAGCGATCAATGATCACTCCCAAAATACCCTTGAACATATTTTATAATTAACATTGCCGATTACTATTATCAAGGGCGGTATAAAGTACATATAGTGATTATATAAGGACAAAAAACGCAATGGCCCCTTCGGGCCAGGCAACAGGCCGTTATCCTGGCGCAATAATATGTTCAAAAACTCTCATAGAACAAAACATATAAAGAATATGTTCAAATAACATTTTGATTCGTTAACCGGATGCCATAAGTTAACTGCTAGCCGCGCAAGCTAATACTCGCCCGGTCAATCATCTTATTTACTGTTATCGGTAATTCTTTCCATGAATTAACCCTGGCCCATGGTTTGATTGATTGCCATAAACCGCGGAATTGCCCAGGCCAAAAATAGCGGCTTTGTTTATAAAATAAAATTGGAGATTGTTATGACCCGAGTTATTGCCCAAGTAAATTATAATTTCGATTTTTCCCAGGAAAAACCCCGCGAAGAACAATTAGCCATTGCGGAAAAACGCGCCGATATTCCGGGATTTATTTGGAAAGTCTGGCTGCGCGATCGGAAAACCGGGCGCGGCGGCGGGTTATTTTTATTCGAGGATCGCCCATCCGCCGATGCCTGGCTGGCGGGCAGGGCAAACCGCGTATTTTCCCCGGCATCCGACAATATAACGGTGGAATTGTTCGATGTGGATGAGGAGCTCAGCCAACTCTCCCGCGCGCCATTATTCGCGGCTTTAGCGGGGAACCAGCCAGATGGGAATTGAGATTTTCGGCCATCTGACCCACCGCAATGAGTCGGAGGCCCACCAGGGCGGCCAGGCAAGCCTGGATTGCGACTATATCAAACGCCAAGCGCGGGAACACGAATACGCCGGTTTTGACGGTGTGCTGGTCGGCGGCGGGGGCGACGGCCCCGACAGCCTGCAAATCGCCGCGCTCGGCGTTGCGCAAACGGAAAAATTGAATTTCCTGATTGCCAATCGCCCGGGGCTGGTCAGCCCGACCATGGTGGCGCGCAGCTACGCGACATTAGACCAAATCAGCCAGGGGCGCATCCGGTTCCATGTGATCTCCGGACGCGATCTGGACGGCCAGATGCGTTATGGCGATCCGCTGAAAAAAGAGTCGCGTTATCAGCGTACCCG
Organism: Sodalis sp. RH21; assembly: GCF_047324175.1. Classification (NCBI taxonomy): domain Bacteria; kingdom Pseudomonadati; phylum Pseudomonadota; class Gammaproteobacteria; order Enterobacterales; family Bruguierivoracaceae; genus Sodalis; species Sodalis sp. RH21. The sequence continues at coordinate 1,756,120 of NZ_CP178732.1, forward strand.
CGAATTTATGCAGGTGGTGAAGCAATCCTGGACGTCATCATCCGGGTTCGATTATCACGGCGAATATTATCAGATCGAAAATTTCGCCGCCACCATCCTGCCGTATCGCCAGCCGCGCATCCCGCTCTATTTCGCCGGTAATTCCGATGAGGCCTATCCGGTGGGCGGCGCGGAAGCGGACGGCTATGCCCTGTATGCGCAACCGCTGGATCGCTTGCGCCAGGATATCGGCCGCATCCGGGCCGAAGCGGTGGCCGCGGGGCGCGAACGGGGGCCGGCCATCATCGTATTTGTTCGCCTTATCCTCGGTGCGACGGACGAGCTTGCCTGGCTGCGGGCGGAGGAGTTGCGGGCCCTGGTCCGGCGGCAGGCCGACGGCGCCGGATCGTCGCTGGCCCGCTGGACGCCCGCCAGCGACGGCCGTGCCGCCAGCGTCGGCGATCAAAAACAAGTCGACGCCAATAAACGGGGCGAACGCCACGATCGCGCCCTCTGGACCGGCCTGTCGGAAATCACCCGGCGCGGCAAGTCATCCGCGCTGGTGGGGTCGCCGGAAACCGTGGTGGCCGCCTTGCTCGACTATGTGGATGCCGGCGTTTCCATCTTTATCCTCGATGGCTTCGACCGATTAAACGATGTCCATGACTATGGGCGCTATATCATACCCGCGCTGAAACAAGCCGCCGCCGGCCGCGGCCAGCCGACCAACCCGCCGGCAAATCAACAAGAGGATGCATGATGTTCCATAGGTACCAAATAGGCGGCGTCGCGCGACGCTACGTTTACCTGGCGCTGGCCTTGGCCGGTCTCGTGATGGAACCGGGCAAACCGATGGCCGCGCAAGCGAACCCGGGGGCGCTGCCGGTGTTTCACATTGCCGCCATCGCCAATCCCGATCAATCGCGCTGGGCGGTGGAGCTGATCAAAGAACAACGGCTCGATCGCAAGTACGGCTTTACCCTGGATTTTACCCTTAAGCCTGTCTCGGTGGCCTACACCGATTTCGTCAACGGGTCCGACCCGGTCTGTATGTGCCTGACCATCGCCACCGGCGCCCGGTTCCTGCTGCAGGGCGTGGATGTCGCGCTGGTTTGGACTTATAACGCATATAAGCATGCTTACCTGGTTACCGAGCAGCCGGATATCCAGCGGCCCCAAGATGTGGTCGGCCACTCCCTGGCCGGTTCCACCGGTTCGGGATCGTGGATTTTTCAGCAATATTTTCTGCAACGCCAGCAGCACGTTGATTTGTCCAAAGTCGACATTCCCTCCATTGTCGCATCCGCGCAGTCCACTTATCTGTTGGCCAAGCGCGTGGATGCCATTACCGTTTTTGATCCGACCCGCATCCAGCTGGAACAACTGGCCCCCGGCAGGTTCCGCTATATTCCTATTTTCGATACCAAACAATGGCAAGCCGAGACGGGGATCGATTATCTGCCGATGTTTTTACTCGGCTTGCGCCGTTCCTGGTATCAACAGCCCGGCAATCAGGAATTACTGAAAAAATTCCATGCGGCCTATCGAGAAGCCATCGACTTTATGGTTAAAAACCCGGAAGAAACCGCGAAGCTGCTGGGCGAAGACCGCTTGCAGGCGTCCCCCGACTTCGCGATTAGCTATTTGAAAAATTATCCGGAGACCGCGGATATGACATATGTCCGCGATTATCGGCAGGCGGTTAAACAGCTGACGCAGGAATTGCTGCCTCCCAGCGGCTTGATCGACCGGCCGCTGACCGATAAGGAAGTGGACCAACTTATTCTCGACTTCCGGCCATGACGTTTAAAACGTGCCACAGGAAACCGAACATGCCAAAAGTTGCTTTATTGGCGCCAGCGCGGCGGGCCTTCTCCTATGCGGTGCTGGGCCGGCGATTAAATATCGAAGGTCTTGCGACGATGGTCATTGCATTGATTGCCTGGCAAATCGCTTCCGCTTATTTTCCGCCGTTCCTGTTCCCCCCGCTACAGGATATTATCGCCACCTTTACTAAATTATTACTGAACGGAACGCTGCTGGGTACGGCGGGACTAACCTATTTACGGGTGATCGCCGCGCTGTCGTTCTCATTTATCATTGCTACAGCCCTGGGATTTTGCGGCGGCCTGCATCGCACCGTTGATCGCATCGTGCTGCCGTTTATCCAGTTTAAGCAGGGCGTGCCCAGCGTATGCTGGATCATTTTCTCGGTATTGTGTTTTAAAAATACCGAGGTGCGGATCGCTTTTATTATTATCGTCAGTACGGTGCCCAGCTTGTACTATTTGACCCGCGATGGAGTGAAGGCTATTCCAACCGATCTCTGGGATATGGTACGCGCCTGGCGGCCGACCCGGATACAAATTGCCCGGAAAATTATTATTCCGGCGGTATTGCCGGCTATGGTCACGGGGCTGCGCATCAATATCGGCACCGCGGCCCGGGTGGGTATTTTCGCCGAAGTTTTTGGCGGCATCAGCGGCGTGGGCTACCATCTGCGCGTGGCGGAAGAACAGTTTCGCATGGATGCCGTGATGGCCTGGACCATTATTCTGGTAGTGCTGATCCTGGCCTCGGACAAACTGATGTCGGTAATCGAAAATCGATTGCTTAAATCCCGCGGCCTTTTGGAACAACAATCATGACGGCGGCCATTTCATTCCAGCAAGTACACAAGCGTTTCACCCGGCGGGGACAAACCATCACCGCCATCGACAATATCTCATTTACCGTGCGGACAGGGGAGTATGTCACGGTTTTGGGCCGCTCCGGCTGCGGCAAGTCGACGCTGATTAATCTTCTGCTGGGGCTGAACGGCACGGACGGTGGCCAGATTCGGGTGATGGGCATCGATCCCTACGCCGATTTCGATCGGCTGAGAAACCGCATCGGCTGCGTTTTCCAAACGGATCGGCTGTTGCCCTGGCGACATGCCATCGACAATGCCTTATTGCCGTTGGAAATACTGAATATCCGCGAACCCGAAGCGTGGCAAAGCGCGGCGCGCTGGTTCGAGCGTTTTGGCCTCAAGGGATTCGAGAAGTCTTTTCCCAGCGAGTTATCCGGGGGCATGCGCCAGCGCGTGGCGCTGGTGCGCGCCTTGGTGAGCGACCCTGATATTTTGCTGGCCGACGAGGCGTTTGGCCATTTGGATGTGGCCACCGGCGAATCCCTGCGGCGGGATTTCAAGCGGGTGGCCGTTGAAAAGGGGAAAACCGTACTGCATGTGACCCATTCCATCGATGAAGCGCTGGAGCTAAGCGATAAAATTATCGTACTGGGCAAGCCGGGCACGGTCCTGGCCGCGTATGAAAACGTCAATGCCGGCCCGCGTCCGGAGTTGGAGGCCATTCGCCAGGATATCCTGACCCATCTCTATCGCGGGGGCTGGGCGGAAGACGAAAGCCGGGAAGATCTGAGCGGCCGGTAGGGCCAGCGATACAGCGGGGGGCGGCGGCATGGTTCGCCCGCTATTTGCGGATAAGAATTAAATTTGCTTAATAAGCATATTTATCGAACTTATTTTATTTCCATAAAAAAATAAATTAATCGTTCTGTTTTTTTCATATGTTGAATTTTACCGGTAATTTAATGTTTGCTGATTTTTAACTAATGGCAATTTATCAATGCGTTGGCTATATATGTCTTTTAAAGCTTAATTTAGCAATATATTTTATTTATTAAATCGCTCAGGTATGAATATATTGCTCGAATTATTCACTGATTCGAGTAGGAAAATACCCCATGGCGATTATTGGTCAACAGTGGGAATCACTGGTAAGTAATTGCGATCGGGGACCTGCGGCATTGGCGGCCATCGGCCTGCTGGTTTTGGACAGCGATATCGTCATAGAACATGAAATACGCCGTTTTTTACCCGGTGAAGGGGTCGGCCTGTACGTAAACCGCCTTCCCATGGCCGCCAAGATGACGCCGGATTCATTAGCGGACCTGGCCGGGTATTTACCCACGGGGATCGGCAATCTGGTGCCTAATGACCGGCTTGATGTGATTGCCTTTGGCTGCACGTCGGGGACGATGGCCATCGGCGCGCAGCGCGTGGGCGAGATTATTCGCGGCGCCAGGCCGTCGGTCAAAACCACCGACCCCATCAGTGCCGCGCTTAAAGCCCTAAAGCAGCTTAATAGCCGGAAAATCGCGCTGCTCACCCCCTATGACGCCGATGTTAACCAACTGCTCGATAGCTATTTAGCCGGCTTGGATGCTCCGCAAATAATTCGCCGTGGCTGTTTTAACAAGAATAGCGATCCGACGATAAGCCGCATATCGCCGGAGGATATTTTTAATGCCGGCTTATATTTGGCTAGCGATGCGGCGGTGGATGCATTGTTTATTTCGTGCACCGCCTTGCGCTGCCATAGCGTGATTTCCCGTCTGGAACAGCGGCTGGGTAAACCGGTAATTACCAGTAACCAGGCCTTGGCCTGGGATGCGCTGCGTTTAGCCGGTAATAACCAGCCGATGGCGGGTAATGGCGTATTGTTTTTAAATTGATCCAACCGTTATTTTAACTCTTACTACTATAAGGAATACCTTGGTGAAAACATTTTTTTATTCATTGGTTTTATTGATCGGTGCATTGAGTTTTAATGCGGTGGCTCAAACTTCGCCGCCGTTAAAAATCGGCGCCAATACTTTTGTCGGTTACGGCCTGCTTTATCTGGCGCAAGAAAAGGGCTTCTTTAAGCAGCAAGGCGTCGACGTGCAAATCGTCAATACCGAGGATAAGCCTTCCACCGCGGCCGCGTTAGCCAGCGGCCGCCTTGATGGCTGGGTGACCACCGTCGATACCTTTATTTTTTATGACGCCAAAAAGCTGGGCATTAAACAGGTCTTGGCCATCAGCCTGTCGGCCGGGGCGGAAGGCATTCTGGCAACCGGCGATATCACCAGCGTCGCGCAGCTTAAAGGCAAGAGAATTGCCGTGGAAGAAGGTTCTCCGGCCTATTTCTTCCTATTGAACGTGCTGGCGGATAATCATCTCACCCAGGATGACGTTAAGATCGTGAATATGAAGGGTTCCGATGCCGGGGCCGCGTTTGTGGCGGGTAAAATCGATGTCGCCGGCACCTGGGACCCTTGGCTGGGGCAGGCGGGTAAACGCAACGGTGGCCATATCCTGATCGATACCCGCCAAAAGCCGGGGCTGATTGCCGATACCCTGGCGTTGCGCAATGAAGTGATAACCAACCGGCCCCAGGATATCGAAGGACTGATCAAAGCGTATTTCGCGTCTTATGACTACTGGTATGCGCATCAGGATGAAGCCAACCAGATCATTGCCAAAGCCAGCGGTATCCCGTTAAAGGATGTGCAGGAAGGGCTTAAGTCGGTGAAATTTGGTTCCAAACAGGAAAATATCGATTATCTGCTTAAAGCGGACGGCATTACGCGCGTCATTGAACATGGCGTGGCGGTCTATGGCGCGGCAGGCCTGTTAAAACAACAACCCAAGGCAGAGGATATTGTCGATCTTTCATTGCTGCAAAGCGTCGTTAAACCCTAAAACCGCGGCTCCCGGCGGCGCGGCCGGGAGCCGCGGTTATCGGCAGGATAGAATAATTTGATTATCCGACAGGCAATTTCTCCCGGTTTAAAGATCCTCCTGGCATTCGCTTCGCTGTTGGCTTTCCTGGCATTTTGGCAACTGCTGGTGGGTATGCGCTGGGTTGCGCCGCTGTTTTTACCCACGCCGCTGGAAGTACTGTACGCGGCGCGACGGCTTTATGGACACGAGAATTTCCTGTCTGATCTGGCCATAAGCATATTCCGGGTCGGGATCGGCTTTTTATCGGCCGCGGCCATCGGCATTCCTTTGGGCGTGTTGATGGGCAGTTGGGCGGCGGTGCGCGGCTTTTTTGAACCGGGACTGGCGTTTGTCCGCTATATGCCCGCGACGGCATTCGTTCCTTTGCTGGTGCTGTGGCTGGGTATCGACGAACAGCAAAAATTCGCCGTGGTCTTTATCGGCGCTTTTTTTCACTTAACCTTGATGGTCATGCATAGCGTGCAAAATGTGCCCATGGCGTTTATTGAATCCGCTCGGTTATTGGGCGCGGGCCGCTATAAGACGCTGATCCGCGTGATCTGGCCGGCCGCCCGGCCCGCGATTTGGGATAACCTGCGCATTGTATTGGGCTGGGCCTGGACGTATATCATCGTGGCCGAATTGGTGGCCGCCAACAGCGGTATCGGTTTTATTATCCTGCGGGCATCGCGTTATATGGATGTCGCTACCATATTTGTCGGCATTATTTCCATCGGGATGGTAGGCGTGCTTAGCGATTTGCTGTTCTCCACCCTCTCGCGGCTGCTTTTTCCCTATCATAACAACCAGCGGAAATAACGCTAAGGACAATCAATGGATAACGCGGTCATTATCTCGGCGCTGGATAAATCATTTAACACCCAAAAACAAACGACCCGGGTACTCAATAATATTTCCCTGACCGTAGCACCAGGGGAGATCGTGGCGCTGCTGGGGCCATCGGGGTGCGGTAAATCGACATTACTGCGAATTATGGCCGGCCTGGAGCAGCCGGACCGCGGTAGCGTACAACTCCATGATGCCCGCGGCAGCCGCCAAAAGGTCGGCATGGTGTTTCAGTCCTATACGTCGTTTCCGTGGCTGACCGTCGAGGATAATGTGGCCTTCGGCCTGCGCCTGTGCGGGCTATCGCGGGAGCAGGGCCGCACCCGGGCCCGCGCCTGGCTGGATAAAGTGGGTTTGGCCCATAAAGCGCGGGCCTGGCCCGGCGACTTATCCGGCGGGATGCAGCAGCGGGTCGCCATCGCCAGGGCGCTGGCCGTGGAACCGGCTATTTTGCTGATGGATGAGCCTTTCGGCGCCCTGGATGCTTTTACGCGCTACGAGATGCAAATGTTACTGCTGAATTTGTGGCGGGAAACCCATAAGACCATTATTTTTGTCACCCATGATATCGACGAGGCGCTGCTCCTGGCCGATCGCGTCGTGCTGTTTTCGCCCCATCCCGGCGAGATTGACCGGGTGGTCGCCGTGACTTTGCCCCGGCCGAGAAACGATCTGATTCATCCGGCTGACCTGACGCGTTACGGCTCGCTGCGCGCCGGGCTGCGGGAGCGGTTTTTCTCCATGAAAGCCGCGGCGCAATAAAACTTCGCGTCCGGCATGCCGGTTCATACCCTCCGCGCCGTTAGATAAAAACAGACATTGCTTACCCGGAAAAGTTGGTTGGTTAAAGACTGTGCCAACCTTATGCTTAAAATGAATTATGAATTCAATTTTACATTTTGATACATTTATCCAAAGGGGCAATATCATGTTTAAACGGCCATTACTGGGAATGATCATCGCCGGCAGTCTGCTTGGCGCCATGGACGCCTCTGCGACGGCGCTGCCGCTGACCGCGCCGCTGCCGACGGCCGTACCCGCAGGGACGCAGCTTAACGTGGCCGATCAGGATGAAGTGCTGCAGACCCTGTTTAAATCCTCCCACCAGTTGGAAGGTTTGCAAAGCAAAGTGCATTTCGGCAATTTCAGCGATGGCCCCGAAATATTGGAAGCATTTCGCGCCGGGGCCGTCGATGTCGCGGTGGTGGGAGATGCCCCGCCGATCCAGGCCCAGGCCAATGATAACGCGGTACTGATCGTAGGGGTGCAGCAAAATAGCGATAAAGAATATCAGCTGGCCATTGCGCCTAATGCCCATATCGCCAGCCTGGGCGATTTGAAAGGCAAACGCATCGCCAATGCGCCTGGCACCGGCCGGGAAGCCTATACGCTGCGGGTGCTGGATAAGGCGGGTCTGGCGTTGACCGACGTGAAGCTTATCAATCTCCAGACCGGCAATTTCACCGATGCCGTCCGCTCCGATCAAGTGGATGCCGCCGCCCTGAAAGAGCCCAATCTCACTCAGTATGTCAACGCATATAAAGCCAAAGGCGGAACCGTGCTTTCTTCCGAGGCCACCGCCGGCGGCTCAACGGGCTTACGCTATCTGTACGCCCGGCGCAGCGCCGTGGAAGATCCCGCCAAAGCCGCCGCGCTGCGGGAGTTCGTGGCGCATTGGGTCAAAGGCTGGCAGTGGGCCAACGCGCATAGCGAACAATGGGTGGAGAGTTATTACGTGAAAAACCAGGGGCTGAAACCGGCGGAAGGGCGGCTCATCAACCAAATCGCCGGTCCGACCCATTTTCCCCGTATTGATGACCAACTGATAACCACGCAGCAGCATACCGCCGATTTATTGTTTACCGCGGGCAGCATCGCGAAAAAAGTGGACGCCAGGCAGGAGTTTGATGTGCGTTTCGATGGGGTTATCCAGCAGGCGGCGGCCGGCGGTGAGTAGTCTGTTCCCATTCCCCGCCTCTCGCCGTAAGAAAACGCGCCTGGTTCCGGCCAGGCCGCGGTCTTATTACCGCCTCCTTGGCCCGCTGCTGATCCTGGCCGTCTGGCAACTGACCACCACGCTTGGGTGGGTGGATGCCATGACGTTGCCCGCGCCGGAGCGGATTTTCGCGACCTTCCGGCGGTTATTGGAGGACGGCAGGTTAATCCCCAGCCTGGAGGTTTCCGCCTGGCGTTCGGCCATCGCGCTGCTGAGCGGCAGCGTACTGGGCGTTATCCTGGCATTGTGCGCCGGTTTGAGCCGGATGGGCGAGGCGCTGATCGACGGGCCGATGCAAATAAAACGCGCCATTCCTACGCTGGCTATGATCCCGCTATTTATTATTTGGCTGGGGATTGGCGAGGCCACCAAAATCACCATTATCATGTTCAGCGTGCTGATACCGGTCTATATCAATACCCATGCCGGCCTGCGCGGGGTTGATGAACGTTATATAGAACTGGCTGAAACCCTCAAGCTAAGCCGGTGGCTGTTTATCCGCAAGGTGGCGCTGCCCGGCGCCATGCCGGGGTTTTTTACCGGTTTGCGGCTGGCGGTGGCCCATTCCTGGACGTCCCTGGTGGTGGTGGAGCAGATTAACGCCACCAGCGGGATCGGTTATCTCATGACGCGCGCCAGAGCCTATGGCCAAACCGATATCATCATGGTCGGCCTGGTGATTTATGCGCTGTTCGGCCTGGTATCCGATAGCCTGGTAAGGGAAATAGAACGGAGGGTCTTGTCATGGAGAAGAGCGTTGGGCAACTAAGCATCGCCGCCCATGAAGATCGGATCGGGCCGTCGCAGCCCCCGGTGGTGGTGGTCCGGCATCTGGTGCGCAATTTCGGGCCCCGGCGGGTATTAAACGATTTGCAGCTGAGCCTGCGGGCGGGCGAATTCGTCGCGCTGCTGGGCAGGAGCGGATCGGGTAAAAGCACCTTGCTCAAGGCGCTGGCCAACTTGGATAATGATGTCGGCGGAAGCGGCGAATTAACCGTGCCGGCAAATTATTCCGTGGCTTTCCAGGATTCCCGGCTGCTGCCCTGGCTGCGATTGCTGGATAATGTCATTCTGGGTCTGGATGAACCGGATGCGCCGGGCAAGGGCAGGCGGGCCCTGGCCGAAGTGGGGCTGGCCGGCCGCGAGCGCGCCTGGCCAAACGCGCTGTCCGGGGGCGAGCAACAGCGCGCCGCCCTGGCCCGTAGCCTGGCGCGCAAGCCGGAGTTATTATTGGCGGACGAGCCTTTCGGCGCGCTGGACGCGCTGACGCGGATAAATATGCAGGCGTTGCTGCGCCGGCTGTGCGAGGAGCATCGGCCGGCGGTGCTGTTTGTCACTCACGACGTGGAGGAAGCCATCGGCCTGGCCGATCGGGTGATCGTCCTGCAAGACGGCGTTATACATCTGGAACTGCCCATCATCCAAGGCATTACGCTGGCCCGCCACGAAGCGCAATTCAGCGCTTATCGCAAGACATTGCTGGATGCGCTTGGCGTAACGCGCTGAATCATCGGCGCGCCGCTAAACCTTAACCCTATTGATTACTGGTCGGACACTTACCATGAACCATGTTGTTATCCAGCCCGGATCGCTACAGGCCCGCATCAGCCTGCATTATGAAGTCGCCGCGTTAATCCGCGACATGATTTTACGGCATGAACTCAATCCCGGCGATAAAATCGTCGAGCAGGCGCTATGCGATCGTTTTGGCGTGTCGCGCACGCCGGTTCGCGAAGCGATCAAAGTATTGTCCCACGAAGGCATTATCGAATTATTGGCCAACCGTGGCGCGCGGGTGGCCAAAATTACCCCTGACGAGATCGCGGAGCTGTTCCCCATTATCGGCGCGCTAGAGGCGCTGGCGGGGGAGATGGCCTGCCGGCGGCTGAACGACGGCGACCTGGCGCGCATCAGGGCATTACACGACGAGATGGTGGGTTACCACCGGCAAAATAATCATGCGGATTACGCGCGCATAAACCGCGCGATTCACCATAGCTTATTTGAAATAGCCGGCAATCCGGAGCTGCTGGCCATCTACCAGCGGCTCAATATCCGCATCCACGGCGCGCGTTATATCGCACGCAAAAGTCCGGCGCGCTGGCGGCAGGCCATTGAAGAACATGAGCTAATGATCCAGGCGCTGGAGGCCCGCGACGGCGAGCGCTTGGCCGGGATCTTGCGCACCCATTTGCGCCATAAGGCCGAGATGGTGAACGAATCCCTGGCCGGGTTATAAAGCGTTGCCCTGTGCGCGCTCACTGGCCGTCCGCGGGCGGGATGCGCCCCGCCTGCGCCAGCACGGCGTTTAGCAGCACGTCGGCGCCCGCGCTGGCCCACTCCGGCCGGATATCCTCGGCTTCGTTATGGCTGATGCCATCGACGCAGGGAATAAAAATCATGGCGGTGGGGGCGACCCGATTAAGATAACAGGCGTCATGGCCGGCCCCCGACACCATATCCCGGTGGGAATACCCCAATGCCGCCACCGCCTGCCTGACCGAGGCGATACAATCCGCGGCGAACCGCACCGGCGGATAATCGAAAATCCGTTCCACGGCGGTTTGCAGCCCGCCGGCCCCCACCTGCGCTATCGTGGCATGCAGTTCCCGCTCCATCTGTTCCAGCACCTCCTCCCGGGGATGGCGGAATTCCACGCTGAACGTCACTTTGCCCGGCACGACGTTGGGGGAGTTGGGCGCAACGGCGGCCCGGCCCACGGTGGCCCGCGCGTCGGGGCCATGGCGCAGGCCGATGGCGTTGACCGCCTGCACCAGTTGCGCAAAACCCAGCAGCGCGTCGCGGCGGCGATCCATCGGCGTGGTGCCGGCGTGGGCGCTGAAACCCGTCACCTGCGCGGTAAACCAGCGCTGCCCCTGGGCGCCGGTGACAATGCCGATGCTTTTGTGTTCGGCTTCGAGGATCGGGCCTTGCTCGATATGCAATTCAAACGCGGCGTGGATCGGGAAACCCCCCACCGGGTGCGGGCCCGCATAGCCGATGGCCCGCAGGGCGTCCGACAGGGTCACGCCGTCCGGGTCCTGGCGGCCGTGGGCGAACGCCAGATCGAATACCCCGGCGAACACACCCGACGCAAGCATGGCGGGGGCGAAACGCGCGCCTTCCTCGTTGGTCCAGTTGACGACTTCAATGGCGCGCTCGGTCTGGATGCCCGCATCGTTAAGGGTGCGCAGGATTTCAAGCCCGGCCAGCACGCCGTAAATCCCGTCGAAGCGGCCGCCGGTGGGTTGCGAATCCACATGGGAGCCGGTGACCACCGGGGGCAGGTCGGGCCGCGTTCCTTCACGGCGCAGGAACATATTGCCCATGCCATCGACCCGGACCGCGCAGCCCGCCGCCAGCGCCCACGCCTGCAAACGGTCGCGTGCCCGGCGGTCTTCGTCGCTGAGCGCCAGGCGGCATACGCCTCCCTCGGCAATCGCGCCGAACCGGGCCATCTCCGCCAGCGATTGCCATAAGCGCGCGCCGTTGACGGTTAACGGCGCGCTCATGGTTTTTTATCCTCGGCGGGATGATCTGTGACAGCGTAACGAAAATCGCAGCACGGCGCGCCGGACATAATGGTTTGCGTCCGGGTCAGCGCCACCTCCGGCGCGTAGCCCACGATAAATTTGCTGTCCCGCGCGCAGGAGAGCAGGTGGCCGATTTCGCCCAGCCCCATGGCATGATACATCTCGGCATAGCGGCAACGGTGCACATCATAGTCGAAGCGCCGATCGGTGCTGGCGATGACCTTGACCTCCAGCGCGTCGTCTTTTTCCCATAAATACTGCAAGGCGGCGAAGCTCTGGATATCCGCTCCGTTGCGCTCCCGGCGGGCGAATTCCTTGCCCGCTTCAATGGCGGCGTTTTCAATCGCCTCGCCGATCGCGGCCTGGGCGCGGGCCTTGCCGATATCGCGCACCAGGATGTCGTAGATCGGCTTGATGATTTCGGCTTCGATACGCCGGCGGGCCAGGATGCCCAGGTCGTTATTATCTTTGCAGGTCATCGCCTTACTCCTTCTTACACATAATTACTCGGCCGCCGGCGCCGGCTGGCTATTGGCGGCCCCGCCTAAAATAGTCTGCGGCCGCCATTGGCCATTCACGACTTTATATACGGTAAACGAGGGGTTGAGCAGGTTGCCCTGGCCGTCGAAGGCAATCGTGCCGGTGACGCCCTGGTGCTTAATGCCGCGCAGTTTCGGCAGATATTTTTCCGGGTCGATGGAATTCGCCTGCTCGATGGCGTCGATTAATACGCTGGCGGCATCGTAGGCGAACGGCGCATGGAGTTCGATATGGGTGTGATAGCGATCGCGGTAGGCCTGCTCAAAGGCTTTGCCGCCCGGCATGCTGTCCACCGGCAGACCCGGTTCCAGCGCCACCACGCCTTCGCCCTCTTTTTGCGCCAGCGTGAGGAACGTCTGGCTGACAAAGCCCCCCGCGCCCATAAGCGTGGCGGGCATGCCCAGCTGCTTGATGCGGCGCGCCAGGGGCGCGGCCTGGGAATCGACGCCGCCAAAGAAGATCAGATCGGCGTTTTTGCTGCGGATGCTGGTGAGCACGGCGCTGAAATCGACGGTTTTCTCATCGACATATTCGCGATCGACAATCTCCACGCCCTGGCTTTTCAGGGAGTGAATAAACTGATCCGCCAGGCCCTGGCCGAAAGCGGTGCGGTCATCGATAACGGCGATACGCTTGGCCTGCAGGATTTTCACCGCATAGTTGCCCGCATAATTGCCGCCGTCGTCATCATGGCCCATCACGCGGAAACTGGTGTCAAAACCCTGCTGGGTATAGGCATGGCCGGTGGCGACCGGGGCCACCTGCGCAATGCCCGCATCGTGATAAATCCGCGCGGCGGGAATGCTGGTGCCGGTGTTCCAGTGACCGACCACCCCGGCCACGCCGGCGTCCACCAGCCGCTGGGCCACGGCTACCGCGGTGCGCGGGTCGGATTGGTCGTCTTCGGACACCAGCTTGAAAGTGACCGCTTTGCCGTCGATGGTCGGTTTTTTATTATTGGCGTCGGTAATGGCCAGCTGCGCGCCGTTTTCCAAATCCTTGCCGATACGGGCGGAAGGACCGGTAAGCGGGCCGGCCAGGCCAATCAAGACGGTTTCGGCGTCGGCGGCCATTGCGCTAAAGGAGGCCAGAATCAGCGTGGCCAATGTCAGTTGCTTAAATGCCTGGGTCATATCGTTATTCCTTATGGTTTATATCGTTATCTGTGGTTTGCATGGTGCCGTCGCGGTGAGTTCGCCACTCCCGCGGGGTGGCCGGCTACTCACCCAAATAGGCCCGCCGGATTTTTTCATCGTCCAGCAGGGCGGCGGATGCGCCGCCCTGGCTGATGGTTCCGCTGTCCAGCACATAGGCGCGCCGGGTGCTCATTAGCGCCAGGCGGGCGTTTTGCTCCACCAGCAGCAGCGTGACGCCGCGCCGGGCGAGGGTATTAATCACCGCGAAAATCGCCTCCACCATAATCGGGGCCAGCCCCATGGACGGTTCGTCCATGATCAGCAGGCGCGGTTTGCCGAGCAGGGCGCGGCCCATGGCCAGCATTTGCTGTTCGCCGCCGGAAAGCAGCCCGGCCTGCTGGTCCAGCCGCTCGCGCAGGCGTGGGAACACCTCGAACAATTCATCCATTTCCTGCCTGACCGCTCCGGCGTCGCGCCGCAGGTAGGCGCCGATTTGCAGGTTTTCCAACACGGTCATGCGGGCGAAAATGCCGCGCCCCTCCGGCACCATCACCAGCCCCCGCCGCAACAGCCGGTATGCCGGCACGCCGCGGATGGACCGGCCGGCAAACAGGATCTCGCCGGTAAAGGATTGCAGGCCGGTAATGGCGCGCAGGGTCGAAGTCTTGCCCGCGCCGTTGGCGCCGATAAGCGTCACCTGCTCCCCTTCGGCCACCGCGAAGTCGATGCCTTTCACCGCCTGGATGCCGCCGTAGGACACCGTAAGCCGTTTAACGGCCAGCAGGGCGTCATTCATGGGCGTCCCCTCCCAGATACGCGTGGATTACCGCCGGTTCCCGGCGCACGGTTTTAGGCGTCCCTTCGGCTATCACTTTGCCGTAATTGAGCACGGTCAGGCGATCGCACAGGCCCATGACCAATTTGACGTCGTGCTCGATGAGCAGCAGGGTTTTGCCGTCGTCGCGGATGCGCAACAGCAACTGGCGCAGTTCGACTTTTTCCGCCGCATTCATCCCGGCGGCGGGTTCGTCCAGGGCCAGCAGCTTGGGTTCGGTGGCCAGCGCCCGGGCAATTTCCAGCCGGCGCTGATGGCCATAGGAGAGATCGCCGGCCCGGTAGCGGGCGAAGCGCTCAATGCCCACATATTCCAGCAGCCGGTAGGCCCGTTCGTGGGTGTCCGCTTCTTCTTGCCGCGCCCGTTTATGCCGGCTGATGGCCGCCCATAAGCCGTTGCGGGTACGCACATGCCGGCCGACCATGACGTTTTCATGCACGCTCATGTCATTGAATAAGCGCAGGTTCTGAAAGGTGCGGGCGATGCCCGCCTCGGTCACCTTTTCAATGGCGTGCGGCTGGTAGGGCTTATCCGCCAGCGTGAATTCCCCGCCGTCGGCCCGGTACAGGCCGGTAATCAAGTTAAAGCAGGTGGTTTTGCCCGCGCCGTTGGGGCCAATCAGGCCATAGATCTCCCCCGGCTGGATGGACAGGTCGATGCCGTCGACGGCGGCCAGCCCGCCGAAGCGTTTACTGACGTTGCGCAGGGTAAGCAGCGCTTTCATGGTTGATTTTCCCGGTGATGGCGCGCCGGCCACAGGCCGGACGGGCGATAGAGCATGACCAGGATCAGCGCCAGGCCGTAAAACAGCTGGCGGATAATTTCGGGGTCGATAATGACCTGGCCAAAGAGCGCCTGTTGCAGCGGGCCGGTGCTGGAGCGCAAAAATTCGGGCAGCGCGCTAAGCAGCAGCGCGCCGAGGATCACCCCCGGAATGTGGCCCATACCGCCGAGCACCACCATGGCCAGCACCGCGATCGACTCCTGCAGCGAGAAGGATTCCGGCGAAACGAACCCCTGGAACGCCGCAAACAGCGCCCCGGCGACGCCGCCGAAAACAGCGCCCATGGCAAAGGCCAGTAGCTTGAAATTGCGGGTATTGATGCCCATCGCCCGGGCGGCATCCTCATCTTCGCGGATGGCGGTCCAGGCGCGCCCGACCCGGGATTGCTGCAACCGGATGCAGACAAACACAATCAGCACGATCAGCGCGGCAAACAGATAGTAATAGAGATATAACGATGAAAAGCGCAGGCCGAGCCAGTGATGCATGCCGGAAAATTTCAGGCCGAACAGCGAGACGGGATCGATACCCGAAATGCCCTTGGGGCCGTTGGTAATATTCACCGGCCGATCGAGATTGCGCATCAGGATGCGGATAATTTCGCCAAAGCCCAGCGTCACAATCGCCAGATAATCCCCCCGCAGACGCAGGGTCGGCGCGCCGAGCAAAATGCCGCACACCGCCGCCAGCAGCGCGGCCAGGGGGATAATAAGCAACACCGGCAGGTGCAAACCCTGGGGAAACCACGCCAATAGCAGCGGAAATTGCGTGACCAAATGCGGCGAGGAGAGCAGGGCGGCAAGATAGGCGCCGACGGCGTAAAAGGCGATAAAGCCCATATCCAGCAGCCCGGTGAAACCCACCACGATATTCAGGCCCAGCGCCAGCATGATATACAGCAGGGCGAAATCCGCCACCCGCACCCAGTAATTGCCGCCGGCCGAGCCGATCAGCCACGGCGCCAGCAGCAGGCCGATGGCGAATAGCCACATGCCCAGATGCGCGCGCCGGCTGGCGGTCGGCAGAAAGGAAGTCATTAAGCTCATAGCCGTTTCCTGTTTACCACGCGTTACTACGCGCGATTGGCGACCCGTTCGCCCAATAAGCCGGACGGCCGGAAGACCAGTACGGCAATCAGCACCAGGAAGGCGAAGATATCCTGATAATTGCTGCCGAAATTGCCCCCGGTCAGCGCGCCCAGATAACCGGCCCCCAGGGATTCAATCAAGCCCAGCAGCATGCCGCCGAGCATGGCGCCGCGAATATTGCCGATACCGCCCAGCACCGCCGCGGTAAAGGCTTTGATGCCCGGCAGGAAACCCATCGAAAAATTGGCGTTGCCATAATTACTGGCCATCATCACCCCGGCCAGGGCGGCGAACATGCCGCCGATGGCGAAGGTCAGGGTAATAATGCGATTGGGATTGATGCCCATCAGGCTTGCGACCTGCGGGTTTTCGGCGGTGGCGCGCATGGCGCGGCCAAAACGGGTATATTCGATCAATAGCAGTAGACCGGCCATCACCACCAGCGCGGCCGCCACGGTAGCGATGCCGGTGCCGGTAATGACCGCCGGCGCATGGCCGGCGTCACCCCGGGTCAGCTTAATCGGGTCCATGGGCAGCAGTTGCGGAAACATCAGCGGGTTACGCGACCAGACCATCATCGCCACGGTTTGCAACAGCAGCGATACGCCGATGCCGCTAATCAGCGGCGCCAGGCGCGGCGCGTGGCGCAACCGGCGATAGGCCAGGCGCTCGATGGCCATTGCCGCGACGGCGCATACCGCCATCGACAGCAGCAGCGCCGGCACCAGCACGCCGTACACCGACAGGCCGGGAAAATGCCGCTGCAAAAACACCATGGTCGACAACGCGCTGAGCGCGCCCACCATTAATAAATCGCCGTGGGCGAAATTAATGATGCGCAGGATGCCGTAAACCATGGTGTAGCCGAGCGCCACCAGCGCGTAGATGCTGCCCAGCATCAATCCATTAATCACTTGCTGAATAAATGTATCCATAAAGCGGCCGTTCCAAAATAACCCGATGCAGCAGCACATACTAATCATTTAGTTTAATTTGTGAAATACGGATAAATCATTGCTTATACTCAAAACGTTTGTTTCTAATTACATGTTTTTACTATAAATTAAAAATATGACTATTACGGTTATCAAATAAATTAATCAATATATGAATAAAACAGAACAATATCAGGATGCAGGGCCCGCCAGCGGACCGCTGGCGTTATTACCCAACGATCCCCCGCTGCGGGCGGTGCGGGCTTTTGAAGCCATCGCCCGCCTGGGCAGCGTGACGGCGGCGGCCAAAGAACTGGCGATTTCCCCCTCGGCGGTCAGCCACCAGCTCCGGCTGCTGGAACTGTTTTTGCAAACACCGCTTACCGAACGGCAGGGGCGCAATTTAGCGTTGCGGACCGAAGGCCGGGAATATTACCGGTCGATCCGCTCCGCGTTTTCGGTGCTGCGCCAGGCTACGGAGCATGTGCGCGAGCAGTCGGCCGGCCGCCAGGTGACCATCAGCCTGATTCCGCTGTTCGGCATGGGGTGGTTTATCCCGCGCCTGCGCGGTTTTTTACGGGAACATGCGGATATCGATATTAATGTGCTCTACGCCAATCACCGCAACTATCCGAGCGATGCGGCGGATATTTCCATCCGTTTCGGCGTCGGGCAATGGGCGGGATACCGCAGCGAGAAGTTAATGTCCGGGCGCATGATCCCGGTATGCAGCCGGGATTTCATGCGGCTGCACGGGGTGATTGATACGCCGGAGCAATTGATGGCCCTGCCCCTGCTGCACGATGAAGAACGCAGCACCTGGCCGCAGTGGTTCCAGGCGGCCGGGGTGAAACGACCGGTGCGCGGTACCGGGCCGATGTTCGAGGACGGCCTGCTGACGCTGGCGGGCGTGCAGGCGGGGCTGGGGTGCGCCCTGATGCGCGAACCCTTGATCGCCGCCTATTTGCGCAGCGGTGAATTAGTAAAGCTCTTTGATCGGCCCATTGATGACGGCCGGGATTATTATCTGTGCGTGCGGCAAGACACCGAGCTGTCGGCGGAAGGGGCCAGCTTGCAGCGTTGGCTGCAAAATGAAGCCGGGGAAAGCGTATGAACCGGGCCGCCGCCGGCGCCGAAAACGGCGGGTTTTCCGGCGCCGGACGCGATAACGCCGCGGTCAGTTGCTCGGTATGGTCGCCCGCTGCGACGTTTCGGCGGCGTTAAACTGCGCCTGCCGTTCCAGCGCGCGGGCAAACGTGCCCAAGGATTCCGTCAGCCGGGTCTCCAGGATGGGCGATAATAGCGGATCGCGATCGTAGTGGGTTATCTGGCTGTCCTCGGCGAAAATGCCGTGCAGGATTTCCTGGGCTTTCAAGGCATTAAGCACCGGCTTGAGCGCATAATCCAGCGCCAGCATATGGCCGATGGTGCCGCCGGTCGCCACCGGCAGCACGACTTTATGTTCAAACGCGCGCTCCGGCAGCAGATCGAGCAGGGTTTTCAAGGCGCCGGCAAAGGACGCCTTATAAACCGGGGTGCTGATAATAATGCCGTCGGCCTCGGCCAACTGCTCGTTGAATACTTTCAGCGCGGGGCTGTCAAAGCGGGCGTAAAGCAGATCTTCCGGACTGAAATTAAATAAATTCCAGGGTATGACGTTAATGCCTTGTCGCTCCAGCCAACGCTGCGCGAGGGTAAGCAGCGCCGTCGATCTTGAAGGAAAACGCGGGCTGCCGGCCAAGGTGATAACATTCATTACGGCTCCTAGGGAATTAACGCTGTTTTAATCCAGTACTGTATTAAACATTCATACTGATAACGGATGTAATAGGGATCGATTAAGCAAACCGCCTCATTTACCTGCAAAAGTATGTTATGGCCTAAATCCAGCGTTGAAAAATATCAATTATTGCTTTCTATAGCTGAAAAGCACCGGTAGCGGGCAAATCCGGCGCCCCATCCTCCGGCGCCCGGGCGCTGGGCCGCGGCTGGTAACGCAGATCCAGCACCTCGTCCCGGGATAACCGCCGGGGCGTGGAGCCGATGCGGTATTGCAGGTCGAGCGCCCGCTCCAGGCCGGGGATATCGATTTGTCCGTCGAAATGAAAATAGGGCCATTCATGCTTGATGGAGTTGCGGGCGATTTCCTCGTCGACGTTATGCAATTTGCGGTAAAAAGCGATCCATTCATCCGGATTTCGCCACACGTAATGCGCGGTTTGCCGGATGATTTCGAGCACATCGCGCAGCAGGTCCGGCTCGCGCTCGATAAAATCCTGGCCGGCGATCTGTATGCTCCACTGGATGGACGGAACATCGGCAAGCTTTTGCGGGGCGCCCCAGGAGCGGGCTACGCCGCTGCGTTCGCCCAGGGAAAGATAGGGTTCGCCCGACAGCAGCCCCGCGATCTCCCCGGCAGCCAGCAGTTCCAGCTGTTTATCGATATCCCCGCCGAGATGCCGGAACGTCACGTCCCGATCCGGATCGACCCCGTTTTGCGCCAAAATATCGCGCAGGTACCAATAACCGCAGCTGCCGCGGGATAACGCCGCGACGGTTTTACCCTTGAAATCGCGCCAGTGGCGGATATCGGCGCGCGTGAGCAGAAAAAAAGCCAGTCCGCGATCCAGGGAGCTGCCGACGATGCGAATCCGTTTGCCTTCGCCGATGGCCGTCAGTCCCGGCGGCGTACCGACTTCGCCGATATGCACCGCGCCGCTTTCGACGGCGGCGGCCATTTCGGGGCCGCCGAAGACGTTTTGCACCGTTAAATCAATGCCTTCGCGGGCGAAGAAACCGGCCTGGGCGCCGAAGCGGCTCAAAACGGCGGCATGCTTGGTGACCGCGCCATAGATAAGAGAACGTGACATGCTGGATACCTCGTTATGAAAAAAAAATCATGCCATGCCGCCGGCTAAGGGGGCCGGCGGTTTCAGGCCGGCGAGCCGCCGCGGTTGACGATGGCGGCCACGTCTCCCGGCAAATTGCCGTTGAGATAAAAGTCGCCCACATAAAATTGCCGCCAGCGTACGGGATCATGCAGCGAATGCGTGCGCACGTTGCGCCACAGGCGGTCAAGCCCGCGGTGTTCATCGTTCACCGACGATACGCGGAAATGCGCGATTTCATTGGCGATGGCCGGCGACAGTTCGTAGGACAGGCTTTTGGCCTCATCGGTGGCGATAAAGGCTTTGGCGGCCGCCGCCGCCGCGGGCACGGCGGCGGACAGCACCGCATCCACCTGCCGCGCCGCGCGAATCACCAGACTCCTGGCGGCGCGCACCCGCGCGGCAAACTCCCCGAGCCGGGCCAGATCGCTGTCGGTTAATACGCCGTGCTCCCCCAAAATGCGCGCCGCGGCCCGCAGGGCGCCTTCGGCGGCGCCGGTTTCGATGGCGGCGTGAATCAGCTGATTGCCGGCGAACTGCGCGACCAGTATGGCGGGATCGCCGCGGCCGCGGTCCACCACCTGGGCGGCGGGCACCCATACATCGTTTATCAGGGTGGTTCCGCTAAAAGTGCCGCGCTGGCCGAAGGCATCCCAATCGGCCAGGATATCCAGCCCCGGGTGGTCGCGCTCGATGTAGGCGGTCAGTATCCGTCCGTCGGCGGCCTTGCCGAACACCGGCACCCACTGCGCGGTAAGCGCGCCGGTGGAAAAAAATTTCCGGCCGTTGAGGCGAAAACCATCCCCTTCGGCCAGGATGGTGGTGGCGATATCCCGCCGCGACGGCCTGCCAGGTTCCGCCAGCGCATTGCCAAAGCGCGCGCCGCCCAGCACCTGGGCATAAAAATAAGCGCGGGTGGCGGGCTCGGCCACCAGCAGCGTATCGACAAAATCGAAATGGTTTTGCGGTATCTGGGTCAGGGACGTATCGACGGCGGCCAGGATCAGAATCACTTCGATCAGCGTCTCGGTCGGCACGCCCGCGCCGCCAAACTCCCGCGGCACCGTGATGGCCAGCAGCCCGGAACGCGCCAGCGCCTTAAGTTCGTCCACGGGAATACGGCGCTGCGCATCGATTTGCGCCGCGCTGCGCGCCCAAATCAACGCCAGTTCCCCGGCCGCCGCGATGGCTTCCTCCGGCGAGGCGATAACCCGCACCGGCGCGGTCATAGGGCCACCTCCCAGAGTCCGTTATTGCCCTCGTCGGGCCGGGCGGGCAGGGATTCGCCGGCGAATGCGCTTGGCGGCCGGGGCAGGGCGTAATGCTCGCGCAGCGTGCTGCCGCTATACTCGCGCCTGAACAGGCCGCGCTGTTGCAGTTCGGGCACCACCAGATCGACAAAGGACTCCAGGCCGGACGGAAAGACATCGCACATGATATTAAAGCCGTCGGCCGCCCCTTCGTTCACCCAATGCTCCATGGTATCGGCGATTTGCCGCGGGCTGCCGACCACCAGCCGATGCGCGCCGCCGCCGCGGGCGATGATATCGCGCACCGTCAGCGCCTGATTGCGGGCCAGCGACAGCGTCGCTTCGACAAAGCCCCGCGTGCCCATGTAATTCTCCACCTGTGCGAGCAATTTTTCGGGAAAGGGCCGGTCGAGATCGAGTTCGGCGGCGTCCAGCCCCAGTTGCCCGGCGAAACGCGCCAACAGGCTGTCTTCGCCCGCCAATTCATCCAGCGCCTTGCGCCTTTGCCGGGCTTCGGCTTCGGTGGCCGCCACGATCACAAACAGCCCCGGCAGGATGCTGATGGCCGCCGGATCGCGGCCATATGCCGCCGCCCGGCGTTTGACATCGGCGTAATAGGCTTTAGCCTCGTCCAGGTCCTGCTGCACGCTGAATACCGCTTCGGCATAGCGCGCCGCCAAATCCCTTCCCTGTTCCGAACTGCCGGCCTGCACCAGTACCGGCCTGCCTTGCGGCGAGCGGGGGATTTGCAGCGGGCCGGTCACGGAAAAATGGGCCCGGTTGTGGTTGATGGCGTGGATTTTGGCGGGATCGGCGAACTGTCCCGCCGCGCGATCGAGCACCAGCGCGTCGTCTTCCCAGCTGTCCCACAGCGCTTGCACCACATCCACAAACTCCGCGGCGCGGGCGTAGCGGTCCGCATGCTTGGGCAGATTACGCGCGCCAAAATTGCCGGCGGCGCGTTCGTCATAGGTGGTGACGACATTCCAGCCGACGCGGCCATGGGAGACGTGATCGAGGGAGGAGAAGGTGCGCGCAATATTATAAGGGTGCGAAAAGGTGGTCGACGCGGTGGCGATAAAACCGATGCGCCGCGTCGCCGCCGCCATGCCGGCGACAATCACCGCCGGGTCGAGCGCCCAGCTGGGGTTGGTCTTGGGATCGAAGGCGATGGCCAGCGCATCGGCCAGGAATACGGCATCCAGTTTGCCCCGTTCGGCGATTTGGGCAATCCGCTGATAGTGTTCGATCTGGATATAGCCCAGCGGGTTGCCCAGCGGCGAGCGCCAGCTGGCGCCGTGGGAACCGGAGCTGAGGATATTGACGTTGATATGCATCTGTTTGTTACTCATAGTATTTCTCCCGTTGGAGATTAACCACCAGATCGCGACCGATAACTTCCGCGGGCCAGTAAGGGGGGTGGGTTACCCCATGGGCGGTAAAATCGCGCCAGAACACATCAAAGCCATAGTGCTGGCTGGTGGCGCCGGCGCCGAGCAGCTCCAGCGTACCGTTGATAATCGCCCGTCCCGCCAGGGCGGCGAAAGTGCGCGCGGCCGCCACCGCGTCCCTGGCCTGGCGGCGATGCGCGGCGTCGTCCGCTGAACCGGCGGCGGCGGCGACCGCGCCGCGGGCCTGCGCCAGCAATTCTTCCAGGGCGTGCCGGGTGGCGACATATTCGCCATAGCGCCGGACCAGGTGGGGATCGCTGGTGGCCTTGTCCAGCGCCTGCCCTTGCCAGGGCCGGGTGCGGGTAGTCAGATGCACATGCGCCGCCGAGGAGAATTCGTGCAAAATGCCGTAATCCAGCGCGGCATGCAGCAGTTCCTCCACCAATACGGCGCGGTCCAGGGCGGATTGCCAGCGATGGGCGTCCACTTTCTCAAACGCGGTAAACGGCTGCGGTTGCGTAATGGCTATTTCGGCGATCCGAAAGCCGTCGCGGCCGAAAATCGGCTCGCCATGACGGATGGCGGCGGCATTCAGCGCGACGATATATCCCCCGTTGGCGGCCTCTTTATCCCGCACCAGGGCGATGGCTCCGCCGTCGGCGTGCGGGCCGGCGCGAAACCGCTGCCAGCCGTGGATCTCCAGCCGTTCCCCGCTCGCCGCGGCGGCCAATGCGCCGTCGGGTAAACGGGTATCCCCCGGCGGGGCCGGCCATGACCATCCGGCAATCTGCCGGTCATCGGGCAATTGCAGGCCCAGCACCCGGCGCGCAATGATGTCATTGATTTGGCGCACGGCGGCGGCCGGATCGGCCGCGGCGGTTAGCGCCACCTCCTGGCAAGCCTCATGGATATCGAGCGCGGCCGCGGAGGCGGGGCGAAAAAAATGCGCAGGGCGCCCCACGGGCAAGTCCGGTCTTTCGGTCATAATGGGGTCCTCGCGGCCCTGCCGGGGATGGAGGCCAGCAGCAGCCGCGTGTATTCGTGGCGTGGGTGGGTGAAAATATCGTCAACGGGGCCGGACTCGACGATGCGGCCTGCTTTCATGACGACGACGCGGTCGGCCATTTGCCTGACCACGGCCAGATCGTGGGTAATAAACAGGTAACTCAGGCCGTGGGAGGCCTGCAGGCTGGCCAGCAAATCCAGGATTTGCGCCTGGATCGACACATCCAGCGCTGAAACCGGTTCATCGCAGATCAATAGGGCGGGTTCCGGGGCCAGCGCCCGGGCGATGGCCACCCGCTGCAACTGGCCGCCGGACAGCTCCGCCGGATAACGGCCGAGCAGCGGCTGCGGCAGGCCGACTTGCTCCATCAGCTCCCGGATGCGCCGGCGCCGGCGGGTTTTATCGCCCAATCCGAAGCCGATCAGCGGCTCGCCGATCAGATCGGCTACCGTAAACCGCGGATCGAACGACGCCACGGGGTTTTGGTAGATAGGCTGCACCAGGCGGCGCATTCGCCTGATGCCGGCCCGGTCCAGGCGGCGGATGTCGACGCCTTCAAACCAGACGCTGCCGCTATCGGGCGCCGTCAGGCCCAGGGCGATGCGCGCGCTGGTGGATTTTCCCGAACCGGATTCGCCCACTACCGCCAGCGTCTTGCCCTGGGGCACATCCAGGCTGACGTCGTCCACCGCCTGCACCCGATGCTCGCCCCTGGCGCCGCGATCTGAAACAAAAGCATGGGATACGCCCCGCAGCGCCAGCAGCGGTGCGCCGGCGGGCGCAGGCGCTTGCTGCGCCGGCTGTGGCGCGGGACGGCGGCGCGCCGACAGGCCGGGAGCGTTGGCGAGCAGTTGCCGGGTATAGTCGTGCCGCGGCCGCGTCATGATTTGCAGCGCGCCGCCTTGTTCGACAATCTTGCCTTCCTTTAACACAATAATGCGATCCGCCCTGTCGGCCGCCACGCCAAGATCGTGGGTAATAAGCAGCATCGCCATGCCGGTGTCGGCCACCAGGGCGTCGATATCGTCCAGGATGGCCTTTTGCACCGTGACATCCAGCGCCGTGGTCGGCTCGTCGGCCACGATCAGTTTTGGCCCCGGACCGATGGCCGCGGCGATCAGGACGCGTTGGCGCATGCCGCCGGACAGCTCGTGGGGAAATTGCCGCGCCCGGACCGCCGGGTCCGGGATATGAACCCGCGCGAGCAGCGCGACCACCTTGTCGTCGATTTCGCCGCGATCCAGCAGGCGATGGATGACCAACGGTTCCGCCACCTGCCTGCCGATGCGGTGCAGCGGGTTCAATGCCGTCATCGGGTCCTGGGGTATCCACCCGGCGTCCCGGCCGCGAATGCCATTGGCCGCCCGTTCGTCAAGTCCCTTCGATCCGTGTCCGGCCAATGCGTGTCCGGCTAACGTAATAGAACCGCGGCTAATCCGCGCCGTATCGGGCAACATCCCCAGGGCGGACAGCGCCAGCGTGCTTTTACCCGACCCGGATTCCCCCACCAGCGCGACGACTTCCCCCGGCGCCACATCGAAGGACACGCCGCGGATGGCCGGGAATACCTGGCCGCGCGCCGCATAGTCGATATGCAGATCCTGGATGCGCAGGACGGCGTCCGGCGATAGCGTCGCAGCGGTCTGGTCCGCGCGGATATCGGATGATTGCTGCGTCATAAATTAATTACCCTGCGTCCCGCCAAGGCTTGGGCGACGCGGTTGGCGGCCAATACGGTCAGTAAAATCACCAGTCCGGGCAGGGCGGTCAGCCACCAGGCCGTGGTCATATAATCGCGGCCGCCGGCCACTAGCTGCCCCCATTCAGGGGTGGGCGGCGGCGGGCCGAATCCCAGGAAACTCAATGCGGAAACGCTCAGGATGGCCCAGCCCAGTTCAAGCGTGGCCAGTACGATCACCGGGCCCAGCGCGTTGGGGATAATATGTTTAACCAGCACCCGGCCCTGGCTGATACCGGCGAATAATGCGGCTTCCACATAGGCGGTGGAGCGGATGCCGAGCACCTGGGAGCGGGTGACGCGGGCGAACCCGGCGATGCTGCCGATGCCCACCGCGATGGCGATATTGACCATGCCGAACCCCAGGGCGTTGATGATGGCCAGCGAAATCAAAATCATGGGCACCGAGAGCAGGACGTCCATCAGCCGCATGAGAACATCGTCCACCCAGCGGCCCACGTATCCGGCGAACAGGCCGATGGCGCAGCCCGCGGCCATGCCGACGCCGACGGCCAGCACGACGGCCTGCAGGGATTGCCGCGTGCCGTAAACCACCCGCGCATACAGATCGCGGCCCATATGGTCGGTGCCGAAAAAATGCTCCAGGCTGGGGGGCTTGAGCCGGGCGCCTCCCTGGCCGCGGATCGGGTTGTAGGCCGTCAGGACGTCGGGAAACAGGGCCGCGAAAAAGACGGCCAGCAGCACCAGGATCGCCACGCACAGTCCAGGCTGGGCAACGATGGCGCGGGCCAAGGCCGAACCCGGACGGCGGTAAGCGCCGCCGTATGCCGCGGCGGCCGGGGGCGCATCGGACGGGCTGCGCCCGGCGGTATCCGACAAAGAAAGATTGCTCATAGGGTAGGGCCCATTATTTTCGGCCGGCGCACGCCGATTTCAATGCGCGGGTCGATAAACGGATAAAGAATGTCCACCAGGAGGTTGGCGATGACAAACACCGTCGCGGCGAACAATACCGCCACCAGCACGATGGGCGTATCCTGGAACAGCACGGCCTTGACCGTCAGCAGGCCGATGCCGGAACGGGAAAACACCGTCTCGACCACCACCGAACCGGCGATCAGATTGCCGGTGGTCATGCCCAGCGCCGTCACCACCGGGATAACGGCATTGCGCAGCGCGTGGCTTAGCAGGCGGCGCAGCCGGCTGGCGCCGTGCCCTTTCGCCGTGATGATGTAGGCGGACGGCAAAATAGCGTTCAGGCTGCGCGACAGGATTTGCGCAATAAGCGCGGCGGTGGGGATGGCCAGTACGGTTGCCGGTAGCACCAGGCTGGCCAGCCCGTCATTGCCCATGCCCGGCAGCCATTTGAACTCAAACGAGAATATTTGCAGGAAAATCAGCCCAATCCAGAACGAGGGTATCGATACGCCCACCACGGGCAGCCATGATACGACGGCGCGCACCGCGGACGAACGCGTATAGGCCCCCAGCAATGCGATGCCGCTACCCAGCGCCAGGCCCAGCAACAGCGCCAGCGCGGCCAGTTTGAGCGTCTCGGGGATGCCCGTGGCGAACATCCGCAGCGCGTCCTGTCCGGTTTGGACCGATACGCCGAAGTCGCCGTGCAGCGCATGCCATAATGCCCGGATATACTGCTGCCAGGCCGGGCGGTCCAGGCCCATATCGGCACGCATTTTGGCCAGCGCCTCCACTGAGAAACCGCTGCCGCCGGCGCCGAGGTTCATTTTGCTCAGCGCGGCATCTCCCGGCAGGATATACAACAGCAGGAAAGCGGCGGTAAAGGTCGCCCAGAGTACGCCGACGGCGTGCGCCACCCGTTTCAAGATAAAAGGCGTCATCATATTCACTTATGCTACTTCGCGGCCGGCGCCAGGGTCACATCATAAAGAATCTGGCTGGTGGAGCCGGCGCCCGGTCCGCCCCATTCCAGATTGCGTACGGTGCCGTCGTTCGACCACAGCTCCTGGGTGAAAAACACCGGCACCGCGTAAGCCCGTTGCAGGATGATTTTCTGCACCTCATCCGTCAGCTTTTTGCGCTCGGCCGGGTCGGTGGTGGCGCGCTGGGCGTCCAGCGGGCCGTCCAATTGATTGGGCGTCGATAATCTGAACCGATTGAGCGCCTTGGTGGAATAGAGCTGGCGCAAAACGTCGGGGTCGCCCAATGACCACTCCCAGCGATGCAGATCGTAGTCGCCCGCCAGCAGCGCCTCGTCATACGCGCCGCCGGTCAGGGGCCGCAGCCGGAGATCGAACCCCGCATCGCGCACCTGTTGCTGGACCACTTCAAGGAACGCCTGGTTAACCGGAGCGGCATAGAAGGACACGGTGATCCGCAACGGCTTGCCGTCCTTGACGCGGACCCCGTCGGCGCTTTTTTTCCAGCCCGCCTGGTCGAGCAAGGCGTTCGCGCCGTTGAGATCGAAGGCCAGCAGGGCGCTCTGATCGAGATAACCCGGGGTCTTACGCGTGAGCACGCCGGTGGCCGGGATTTTGTAACCGGAGAACGCCAGATCGACCACTTCTTGCCGGTTAATGGCTTTACTGAACGCCTGGCGCACCCGCTCATCGGCCAGGATGCCGCGCGAGGTATTAATCAGCAGATTTACGGCGGTGCCCAGGGATTCGATCTTCTCCAGCGGAAACCCTTCCTTGGCGAGCGGTTCGGCATCGTCATAGCCGGTGGCCTGGATAATATTGACCTGGTGGCTTCTGAGCGCCCCGGTCCGTACCGTTGATTCCGGGATAATGCGGTAAATGACGCGATCGAGATAAGCGTCCCCGGTATGCTTGCGCTGGAATGAAGGCCAGGCGTAGCCCCGGCGCTTGACCAGTTCGGTTTTCTCATTGAGCTTGACGCCGTCAAGCACGAAGGGGCCGGACCCTATGACGCCCACATGGCAGCGTTCTTCGGGGGATTTGGCCAGGGTTGCCGCCGCGACGATGCCCAGCTCGCCGGTGGACGTGGCGGCCAGGAACGGCACGTTCGGCTGCTCGAATTCAATCTCCAGGGTATAGTCGTCAAGGGCCTTGATGGATTTGACGCCTTTAAAATAGGACGCGCCCGCGGCGCCGGGTATGTTGGTAATGGCATCGAAATTGGCCTTGATTATCGGCGCATTCAGCTTGCTGCCGTCGCTGAAAGTCACATCTTTGCGGATATGAAAGGTGTAGCGGGTGGCGTCGGCGTTGATTTGCCAGGATTGCGCCAGCCACGGGGAAATCTTCGCCGGGTCTTCATAACTCTGGTCGGTCAGGGAATCCACCAGGCCCCGTCCTTCTATGGCCGCATAGCCATAATTATCTTGCTGCGGATCGATACATTGCGATTGCTCGGCCAGCCCGATGGTTAATACCTTGGCTTCGCCGGCGGCATCGGCGCGTTGCGCCAGCGCCAGACTGCCGGAAATAACCAGTAACGGCAAGCATGCCGCCAAAGCCCGGCTTAAAGGAGTCCTGCGGTTTTTTGTTTTCAATGACATCGATTAACCATCCCCAGCAATATAAATAGAACTCCAATAATGGAATTACACAATGACGGAATAAAATTGAGAGCCGAATTTAGCATCAATTAAAATCGTAGTGTTATATTTATTTATGCAATAGTTTTCTTAAAAGTTAATATAAAAGGTTAAATGTTAACAAATCGCCCCGGCAGACCCGTTACGCGCCAGGTGCGCTAAGCGCAAGCCCGGTAGCACCGTTGAATTAAGGATAATGAATACGGCAAATACATATTTATGCTATTCAATGCCGAATAATAACTATGCTTGCCATAAGATATTGGCAATAGGGAAGGTTACTAACTACTATGAAAAAACGCATAATAACGTCCTCGGAGAATTATATTTCCGCAGAACTTATCCTTAAATAAAATAAGTGATTAATCCCATCCCCGATAACGCTTCAACGGCCGCGGCCGCCAGGGGAGAGTTGCCGGCAATGGCGCCCAAAAAGCGGCGTCCGGCTATGATGGCGACCCGGTGCCGGCCCGCCAAACGCTATATTAGGCATAATAAATGCGCGGAATGGATTAGGACGGATAAGTGAAGGGCGTCACGCCCCGGCCGTGGGTCGGATGCGGGTGGAATTGCGCCAGTGGATGCAGGCATGCAATAACATGACCTGCGACGATTTCGCCGTATTGCCCAGGCGCTCCACCAGGCGGGTAACGATATGATCGGTCAGTTCGCCGATATTCACTTCGGCCGTGGTTAACGACGGCAGCCATCCTTCGGCGTCGCTGAGCCCGTCAAAGCCGGTTACCGCGATATCCTGGCCCGGTTTTTTGCCCAGATACTGGATGGCGTTCATCGCCCCGAAGGCCACCACGTCCTGATAGCAAACCAGCGCGCTCAGATCGGCATCCGTGGTTAATAACCCCAAGGCCGCGGCCGAACCCGCGCTCATGCTGGAGGCGCAGTCGATAATCCGCCCGTCCAGGTACGCCAGCCCGGCATCCTCGTGGGCATCCTTCCAGCCCTGGATTCGCTGGCGGCGCAGCCGCGATCGCAGATTACCGCCGATAAAAGCCAGATGCCGGTGACCGTCGGCGATAAGTTTACTGGTGATATCATAGGCGGCCTGGTAATTATCGATGCCGATAAAATCAACGTCCATCGAGGCCACCGGGCGCAAAAAGGTAATGGTGGGGCTCATGGCGTTCCAGGCCTCGATATGCTCGGCCGTGGTATCCCAGGTGGGGCAAAGGAGGATCGCCAGGACATTATGGCGCTGCATTAATTGCAAATAACTTTGCTGGCTTTCCAGGTTTTCATTGGAGCAGGCCAAAATGGTGGCGTAGCCATGTTCGGCCAGCCGGCGGTTGATTTTAGCAATCAGCTCGGTGTAGTAGGGATTATTAAGGTCATGGATCACCAGGCCGATAATATTGGAACGATTACTGCGTAAGGTCGCAGCGGTTTCGTTGTAGGTGTAATTAAGGGTTTTAATGGCTGCCAGCACGCGTTGACGGGTTTTCGCCGAGACCTTGCCCGGCCGGTTCCCCAGCACATTGGAGACGGTCGCCGAAGAGACCTGGGCCAGAGCGGCAACATCAGACACAGTCGCGCGTTTTATCATTATGGTATTGCTCCCTTAAAAAATGCCGATGAACGCACCGATCCCCGATATCAACAACGTCACTATCATAGTCTTAACCACCGATAACTTAAATCGCGTTAACAATATCCAGACGCCCAGTACGGCGAGCAGCGGCAGTAAATTGGGGAAAATGCCGTCCAGAATCTTTTGCGCGTCGATCTTCACCCCGCCGGAGGAGAAGGTTAAGGGGGTGGACAGGTTAATATAGGTTGAGGCGATGCCGCCGATCACCGTCACGCCGATAATCGACATGCATTCCCGCAGCTTATTGGCATTTTCGCTGACAAAATAATCTACCGCCCTGACCCCCAGCTTATAGCCGGAATGGAATACGCGATAACTCAGCGAAATAATCAGTATATTAAATACCAAAATATAAAAAATCGGCCCCAGCACCGAGCCGCCCTGGGATAACGAAATGGCGATACTTAACAAAATCGGGATCAGGGTGCCCTGGATAGATGAATCGCCAATGCCGGCAATCGGCCCCATCAGGGAATTTTTAATGGTCTGGATGGAGTTTGAATCGATGGGCTCGCCGTTGGCCCGCTGTTCTTCCATGCCGATGACGATGCCGGTAACGATAGCCCCAAGCTGGGGTTCGGTATTAAAATAAGCGGTATGGGGCTGTAGCACCGCCATTTGCGCGCCGATCTCGCCGGGATAAAACCGTTCGATGGCCGGCATCAGCGCTTTGACGAAGCCATGGCCTTCCATACGGTCATAAGAGGCGACGGTAATATTATGCATCGCCCAATTAAGCCAGCATTTATTCAGGGTCGCTTTATCCAGTTTGACCGGCAGGGCGGCGGAATTCTGCCGGTAATCCGCCGGCGTGGAATAATTATCGCTACTCATTAGAATTCATCCTCCTGATTATTATCGTTACGCGCCGCGGCGGCAGGCTTATATTTATAGTGAATCAGCGCCAGCAATAGACTGATTATCACCAGGGCAATCATATTGACCTTGAGAAAAACCACGCAGACAAAACCAAATAAAAAATAAATCAACATCGAACGTTCAATAATGGCCTGGCGCATCAGCATGGCGATCCCCACGGCGGGCAGTACGCCGCCGAATACCGTTACCACGTGCATCAGGGTGGCGGGCATGATATTCACCAGGGCTTCGATATATTTCGGCCCATACAGGCAGGCAAAAAATACCGGCACGAAACGAACGATAAAATTGCTGATTTGCGGGAACCATACGGCATTACGCTGCCAGGCCCGTTTATTTCCCTCGGCCAGGGCCTGATCGGCGCGGGTATTCCACAGTACGTTGGATAACATGGTGAAATTAAAAATAATGGTGCCCGCCACGCCGATCGTCGCCGCGAGGGTCACCGCCACTTTGGCATCCTGGCCCGAGAGTATCGCCAGCGGCAGGGCCAGCCAGGATACAAAATTAAGATCCTGCGGCATGGCGTTGCCGGGTGAAACGAAGGCGATATACACGGTCTGGACCGCTACGCCGATAATAATCGCGCGTTCCACGTCGCCGACGATAAGTCCGGTGATAAACGCGGCCACCAGCGGGCGGGACAGGGTATACCAGCCGCCGGTCAATCCCAGCAGCCAGGGGGTGGTGAGCGCGCCCAGATAACAAAACACGCCGATCAGGGCCGCCTGGAAAATATTGATTTCGATCATGCCGTTACCTCGCCAGCTTTGCCGCGACACTGTCCCAGCTCACCGCCGGTGTGTCCGGCAGCAAACGGAACTCGATGGTGAACCCCAGGGCGTTGAGCCGTTCAAAGGCGGGAATCTCTTCCGGTATAATGCCCTGGCCTTTATTGATGGCGATGGCATCCTGGCGTTTTGACAGCGGGCCGACATTAATGCGGGGGTGGATTTTTACCAGTTGATCATTGCGCGCGGTCAGGTTGACCAGCGCCGATGCGCTGCGCACGATAAGATAGTATTTCTTTAATGATGCCATGATTTTGGGCAGTTTTTCCGCGGCTTCATCAATACTGAATACCCAGGTTTTAACCGACGGCAAAATGGAAAGTAATACTCTTTTTTGAACTTCATTATTGGCGGCGTCGTCATCCACCACCACGAGGCCGTCACAAGGGCTTGAACCGATCCAGCTGGCCGCCATTTGGCCATGGATAAGCCGATCGTCGATACGCAAAAACGAAATAGCCATGATTAAAAATCCTCCTGGGGGAACTCTATGTCCACGAAACGATGAATGGACTCCCGGCCGGTCGCCATGACCAATGCGGTTAATTCGGCCAGGGGCAGCTCATTTTGGTCCAAGGCGGTTAATACCATGGGGAAGTTGGTGCCGGATAACACATCCATATTTTCATGGGCCAGGGCCAATTCGACGCCGACGTTATAAGGCGTGCCCGCCGGCATATCGGTTAAAATCAATATCCCATCGTTTGCGCCCTGGCGCAGCGTTGCCACCAGCGACGTTAACTGCCGGCGAAAATGCGCTATGCCTCCATCGTGGGTCAATGCCAGCGTATGCAAGCGCTGGCTCGCGCCCAGCACCATCGCGACGCTGTCCGCCATGGCCGGCGCCGACTGGCCGTGGGCGGCAAAAATAACCTCTATCATAATGCTTCTCCGAGTTTGGCGAGCAGCGCGTCATCGGCAATCGCCGCCAGCGCCTGTTGGCGCGCCGCGGCCGGATCGACCTGCTGATTGGCCCAGCCGGCGATCAGGGCGTTGAGAAAGGGCAGGGCGTTATCGATATTTTCCCCGCGCCTCATCAGTTCAACCAGTGGGTAAATAAACCGCTCCCCTACCGTCATTTTGCGTAGAAAATCGCGGGCCACGGTAGCGAGCGGGCGTTGAATGGCGGGGTTGCCCAGCCGGGCGCGGTGGCGTTGCGCCACGGCGTCGAGATGGCCGGCATCAAAATCATAAACCACCCGCAGAAAATATTTAGTCACCTGCATATAACCGGCGATGAGGCCGTTGATCTCCGGGTTTTCCGCGGCCTGGTACAGGTAAGCCAACCCCCGCGCCTGCCCGAGGAAAGCGACGCCGTCGGCATAGGTATTGACCAAAATCCGTTTTTCCTGAAAACGGGCCGCAATGTCGCGGGTGGTTTCGAAGGTAGGCGGAATGGCGGCGCCCGGCAGATCGTCAACCACCACCGACCCGTACGACTCGGTTTCAATGGTCAGGGATGCGGGCCATTGCGCGGAACAGATGCGATCCACCATGCAATCCGGCAGCAGCCAGCCCTGGGGGTCAACGCCCGCGCGGCTGAGCAACGAGGCAAAAAAAGCGCCGCTTTGTTCGATGTTTTCACAGCAGATCACCGTCTTTGGCCTGACGTGTTTCAGCGCCGCGGCCACATGATGCAGGTTTTCTTTACGTACCGAGGTGGTGATCAGCTCCGCCTGGGCCAGCCGGTCCGCCAGCGCGCCATCTTCGGGGTGCAGCGCGTCGGCCAGGGGGATATGCCGGGTTTCGTGGCGATCGGCGATCGCCAGGCCATACCCCGCGCGCGCCTTGAGCAAGGAGATCAGTTGGCGATCCGCATCTACCGCAATCACGTCATAACCGCCGTCCAGCAGATATGGGATGGCCAGACCCCGCCCCAGCGCTCCCGCGCCAAAATGTACCGCTGTTTTTTTCATTCGTCTCCGTGCCGCCTCTCCGTTTCGATCGCGTAAATAAAGGTTATTCGATTTACCCATATTTGGTCAGTTATTTCGCATGAAAATATGACTGTAATCACAAATTAACGATTAAATTCGTCGTTCATATTATTATATTTAAGTAAATTCAAGTAGTTAATTAAACTGGCTAGAAATCCATACTTGAAACTAGCCAAGGTAGGTAATAGTCTTTATGGTGAATTTTTAGTTAATCGTTTAACCTACGGGGGAATTCATGCCTTACCTCACTCATGAAGCGAATTATGAGAAAGATCCATCGATCGAGGTGGCGAGCCATGCGGGCAAAGTCTATTCAGGCTGGCGCGAGATCTGCGGGGCGCTGGCCGCGGCGGCGGCCGGCGGAGCGGGTATCACCCTCGCCCTGGATTGTTATCCCGGCGTGGATCTCGCCGGGCTAAAACGGCAATTGGCCGAAGAACATGAGTTATTGCGGGCGGCCCAGTGGCTATCTATGGACGAATGCTATCAGCGTGACGACGCGCTGGAAAACCGGCTGGCGGATACGCTTACCGCCGATCGGGTGTTTGGCGTAATGAGCTGCCAGACCCTGGATGATTACCTGCTGCCCGATGCCGTGGAGCGGCTGCGGCGACAACAGCGCGGATATGACGGTTTAACCTGCATTATCGGCACCGGAGCGGCGCTGGCGGGGCGGGCCGATATTTTGGTCTATATCGATTATCCCCGCTGGCAGCGGCAGCTGGATTGGCGGGCGGGGGGCAGCAATTGGCTGGTCCATAATCCGCAGGAAGATTTTCTTAAAAAATATAAACGCGGGTTTTTCTGGGAATGGCGGGTGGCCGACCGGCATAAGCGCACGCTGTTCGCACAGTTCGATTTTTATCTCGATTCATTGGCGCAACCGGCGGTGATGATCGATCAAGCGGCTTTCCAGGCCGGACTGGACGCCTGCCTGGCCAGGCCGTTCAGGCTAAAACCCTTTTTCGACCCGGGGGTATGGGGCGGCAAGTGGATGGAGGAGGTCTGCGCGCTGCCGCCGACGGAAAAAAATTATGCCTGGTGTTTTGACGGCGTGCCCGAAGAGAACAGCCTGACCCTCAGCTATAACGGCGCCCGCATCACCCTGCCGGCCATCAACCTGGTGCTGGCCAGGCCGGTTGAATTGCTGGGGGAGCATAACTACGCCCGTTTCGGCGCCGAGTTTCCTATCCGTTTTGACTTTCTCGACACCATGGAGGGGGGCAATCTCAGTTTGCAGGTGCATCCGTTAACCGATTATATCCAGCAGCATTTCGGGATGCATTATACCCAGGATGAGAGCTACTACCTGCTGGATGCCGGCGCCGATGCCAGCGTATATCTTGGCCTGAAAACCGGCGTGCGGGCGGCGGAGATGGTGGCGGCCATCGAGCAGGCGCAGCGGACCGGGCAGTTGGATGCGCTGCAATACGTCAACAATTTCCCGGTAAAAAAACACGATCATATTTTGATCCCCGCCGGCACCATTCACTGTTCGGGCAGCAATGCCATGATCCTGGAAATTTCCGCCACCCCGTATATTTTCACCTTCAAATTATGGGACTGGGGGCGCCTGGGGCTGGATAACCAGCCGCGTCCCGTGCATTTGGCCCATGGCCGGCAGGTGATTCAAGCCGATCGCGACACTCAATGGTGCCGGGAACAGCTGATCAACCGGATAGACGTCAAGGAAGATAACGCGGATTTCACCTGCGAACGCACCGGGCTGCATGAACTGGAGTTTATCGATACCCACCGTTACTGGATCAAAACCGCCGTTACGTTGGAAACGCGCGGGGAGTTCCAGATGCTCAATCTGATTGAAGGCCAGGAGGCTATCGTCGACTGCCCGGACAATTGCTTTGCCCCTTATACCCTGCATTACGCCGAGACGCTGATTATCCCCGGGTCGGTGCGGCGCTATCGCGTGTCCGGGATAGCGGGCCAAGGCGCGACGGGCATTATCGTGGCCAATGTCCGGCAACAGGAGGCTACGCGATGATGGCCGGAGCGCGGCGTTTCAGCCGGTGGATGCGCCGCGACGCGCTGCCGGTTTTTTTACGCGCGGGCATCTATGACCAGCCCCCTTACCCGCGCGCGTTTAGGGAGGAAATCCCTGCCGTCGCGGCGCTGATGCGCAGCCGGGTGCAACTGCGGCAACTATATGTGTTCGCCCATGCGACCGCCGCCGGCTGGATTGACGCCGGCGAACAGGTGCTGGCCTGCGAGCGCACCGCGTTGCCGGCATTCCGGCTGGCCGACGGCCCGTTTTTATTTGCCCTGGGCGACGCCGGCGCGGCCCGGGAAATCAATACCTACGAGCAGGCTTTCGCCTTGCTGGCTTATAGCGCCCTTTACCAGATGTCCGGCGACGCGGCGTTTCGACTCAAAGCGCAGCGGCTCCATGACTGGATGAAACGTCATCTGGCCCTGGCTGAGGGGGGATACGCCCTCAATACCCAACGTCCGCCGCTGCTCAGCCAAAATCCCAATATGCATTTGTTCGAAGCGTGCCTTAATTGGTGGCGCGCCACCGGCGACAGCCGGTGGGAACAGGAATCCCATCATCTTTATCAGCTGTTTATGCGCCGCTTTTTCAATCATCGCCGCCAGTGCCTGGTGGAGTTTTTCGCCGCCGGCTGGCAACCCGCGCTGGAGGTGTCGCCGCAGGTTGACCCGGGGCACCATCACGAATGGACCTGGTTGCTGTATGAATACCAGCGGCAATCCGGTATCGATACGGCGGAAGTCCGGGCGGCGCTGCAACGTTTTGCCCGGTCCCATGGCGAAAATCCGGCGAGCGGCGCCGTGATGAATGAGCTGCGATGGGACGGCGCGCCCTTGCGGGCCGCGAGCCGGCTTTGGTGCCAGACTGAACGTATCAAGGCGGATGTGGTGAATTGCCGCGACGGCGCGACGCCGGGGCCGGACCGGGATATCGATACCCACGTCGAGGCCATGTTCGCCGCATTTATCCATGGCGAACCCCGCGGCTTGTACTGCGATGAAATTACCTCAGCCGGGGAACGGATATCGCGGCCCACGCCGTCGTCGACGCTTTATCATTTGTATGTCGCCTGCTGCGAATTGGACCGGCTGGCCGCCGAGCAACCGGGCGTGGCGCCGGATCTGGGCAGGGTTGCCAGCGGGCAATCCGGCCCGCCCTAATCAATTGAGGAACGGGTGATGACGCAACCCCTGAACAATCTGCGCTGGACTTTTTACGGCCGGGGCATCGACTCTTTCGGCCGGCACGACCAGCCCACCGCGCAGAAGCTGCCCGATCCGGGCCCCCGTGAAGTGCTGGCGCGAGTGGACGCCTTCTCGATTTGCGCCTCCGACGTCAAGATGATCGCGCTGGGCAATGATTATCCGCTGTTCAAGGATCGTGATTTCAGCCGGGACCCGGTGGTGCTCGGCCATGAACTTGCGCTGACGGTGGTGCGGCCCGGGCGGGACATGGCCCGGCAATGGCCCGCGGGGACCCGTTTCGGCGTACAGCCGGATGTCTATTTGCACGGCGAACGTTTTTGTATCGGCGTTAACGTGCCCGGCGGCATGGCGCAATATATCCTGCTCGGGGCGGAGGTGTTTACCTCGGATCACGGCAGTTGCGCCTTCCCGGTGGGGGACGACCTGAGTTACGCCGCGGTGGCGCAAACCGAGCCTTTGGCCTGCGTGGAAGCCGCGTTTGTGCAGCATTCCCGGCAGGCCATGCTGCCGGACGGACGGCTGCTTATCTATATCGATCCGGGCATCACCGCATCTTTTAGCCTGGATGCGCCTCTGGTCGCCCGCGATATTACCGCGGTGGATGCCGGTAAATTACTCCATACCCTGCGCTTGCCCGCCGGGACGGCGATTGCCCGCACCTGCGCCGAATTACCGCCCGATGGTTACGATGATATTATCATTATCGGCAACCCGGACGGCGCTACGGTAACGGCGCTGACGGAACGCCTGGCCGTGCGCGGGCTGCTTTGCTGGTTGCAGGAGCACCCGCGGCGCGACCGCGTGCGGGCCGATATCGCTAAAATTCATTATAACAAGGTCAATATCACCGGCTCCTGCGACCATTCCCTATCGCGCGCATTAAGGCCCGATAAATACCGTTATGATTATAAACCGGACGGTACGCTCCTGATTTCCGGCGGCGGCGGTACCATGGGCCGGATTCATCTGCTGCGGGCGTTAAAACATCGCCGCGGTCCCCGGCGCATAATCGTTACCAATAATTCACGCGCCCGGCTGGATATTATGCAAGCCGACTTCCGGGCAATGGCGCAGGCCGCCGGCCGGGAAATTATTTATATTTCATTAAACGAAACCCCCGATTATAAATCCCGGCTTTATTCCCTGCTCGGCCCTGACGGCGCCTCGGATATGATTATTTGCGCGCCCGGCGTCGGGCCGTTAAACGCGGTGGTGGAATTTCTGGCCGATGACGGCATGCTGGTGCTGTTTTCCGGCACCGCTTACGGCCAGTTCGGCGATCTGCCCCTGGGCCAGGTGGCCTGCGGCCAGGTATCCATTACCGCCAGCAGCGGCTCCTCGGTTGAGGATCAATTGCGGGTATTGCGCAATATCGAACGCGGGGAGCTGGCGCCCGACTTCAATGTGGCGGCGATTGCCGGACTGCTGGCCGTCAAACAGGGCATTATCCGGGTGAAAGAAGGCAAGGTCGCCGGCAAGGTGGTGGTGTATCCCCAGTTGATCGAGCTGCCGTTTATTCCCCTGGCCGAACTGGCGGACTGGGACCCCATCCTGGCGAAATATGTTAATGAACAAGGCTGGTCGCGCCAGAGTGAAATGCTGTTGGAGCAGCGTTATTACGCAAAAATAACAAAATAAATAGCCGGCCTGATAAATAACCGTCAGCCATATACCCTACACCAAATATGAGGGCGTAAATCATGGATATTACAGAACTCCTGGCACCCGAAAATATTATACTTGACGAGACGCCTGCGGATAAACCGGCCTTATTCAAGACGCTGGCCGCCAGGATGAAAATAAATAATTATATCCTGGCGCAAGATGAAGCCGCGTTTATTGACGCGCTTAATGCCCGGGAGGCGTTATCCACCACCGGTATCGGCGACGGTATCGCCATTCCCCATGCCAAAAGCCCTTTAGTGAAGTCGCCGACGCTGCTGTTTCTCAACTCGGCGCGGCCGGTGGCGTATGATGCCATGGACGACCAGCCGGTCCATTTGATTTTTATGATTGCGGTGCCGGAAACCGCGTCCGATGAACATCTCGATATCCTGACCCAGCTTTGCCGCTGGCTGATGGATGATGATTTCAGGGACCGGTTATCCCGGGCCGCCGACGGTCGCCAGGTGATAGCGTTAATGCGGGCCAAGCAACAGGAAAGCCAACGGGGCGAGGGGGATAAAACGGCGCCCGCCGCGTCCCCCGAGCGGCGGGAGTTCATCGTCGCGGTGACCGCGTGCCCCACCGGCATCGCCCATACCTATATGGCGGCGGAGAACCTGGAAAAGACCGGCAAAGCCCTCGGTTATGACATCAAAGTGGAAACCAACGGTTCGGTGGGCGTGGAGAATGCGTTAACCCCGGCGGATATCGCCCGGGCGGCCGCGGTGGTGATCGCGGCCGACACCAAGGTGGCCATGGACCGGTTCGCCGGCAAGCGGCTGTTTTACACCAGCGTATCCAAAGGCATCAAGGAGCCGGCACTGCTGATTCAAACCGCGCTCGCCTCCCCGCGCTATCAACCGGCGGAATACGCCGCCGCCGAGCCGGCAGGGGCTGCTGCCGGCGCCGCCCATAAAGGACCGGGTATTTATGCATGTTTGATGAACGGCGTGTCCAATATGCTGCCTTTTGTGGTCTCGGGGGGGATTTTAATCGCCATCTCGTTTTTCTGGGGCATTAATTCCGCCAATGCGCAGGACCCCACTTTTAACCAGATCGCGCATATGTTTAAACAAATCGGCGATGCCGCCTTTATGCTGTTTATCCCGGTTCTGGCCGGCTATATCGCCTATGCCATCAGCGATCGGCCGGGACTGGCGCCGGGCATGGTGGGGGGATTATTGGCCAATACCGGCGGCAGCGGCTTTCTGGGCGCCATCCTGGCGGGATTTATTGCCGGCTATACCATCAAATTATTGCGCAGCGCCACCAAACCCTTGCCCAAATCCCTGGACGGGATTAAACCGGTGCTGTTATTTCCCCTGGTCAGCGTGCTGGTGGTGGGGTTTATTACCGTCGCCCTGGTTAATCCGGTAATGGGCGAAATCAATATCTGGATTACCGGTTTCCTTAATGGCATCGGCTCGGTGAATAAAGTTTTCCTGGGATTTATTATTGGCGCCATGCTGGCCGCCGATCTGGGCGGGCCGATAAATAAAGCCGCTTATCTGTTCAGCGTCGGCGTGCTCGCCGGCGGCAATTACTATGTGATGGCCGCGGCGGTGGCCAGCGGCATGGTTCCGTCCCTGGCCGTCGCCGTCGCCGCCAGCCTGTCGAAAAAGAAATTCACCCAAAGCCAGCAGGAAGCGGCCAAAGCCAATTATATCCTGGGCCTGTCGTTTATCGCCGAAGGGGCTATCCCGTTCGCCGCCAGCAATCCGCTGGTGATTTTGCCTTCCTTGATGATTGGCTCCGGCGTGGCGGGCGCCCTGGCCATGATTTTCAGCGTAACGTTTCCGGCCCCCCACGGCGGGATCTTCGTGTTGCCGGTGGTCGGCCATCCGGTGCTGTTTATTCTGTCGACCTTGATCGGCGTGGCTATTTCCGCCGCCTTGATTTTGCTGTTCAAGAAAAATCTGTCGGCGGCGGAACTGGCTAAATAACGCGATGCCGGCCGTTGCACCTACAGGGTTCCTTACCGGAATCCCGGCGAGTGGAGCGGCTTTGGCTTAAGCCGGCCCCTCCGCCCAGCGCTTCACCGCCGCCGTGTCCCGTACCGGCGGCAGGCCGAACATGCGGCCATACTCCCGGGTGAACTGCGACACGCTCTCGTAGCCCACCGTAAACGCCGC
This sequence comes from Sodalis sp. RH21, assembly GCF_047324175.1. Taxonomy (NCBI): domain Bacteria; kingdom Pseudomonadati; phylum Pseudomonadota; class Gammaproteobacteria; order Enterobacterales; family Bruguierivoracaceae; genus Sodalis; species Sodalis sp. RH21. The sequence continues at coordinate 1,797,341 of NZ_CP178732.1, forward strand.
GCTGCTCGCCGTCACGCCCTGCGACATCATCAGCCGGCGCGCCTCGATCAACCGTAATTGCTTTTGAAATTGCAGCGGCGTAAGCGACGTTACGGCGCGAAAGTGGTGGTGGAATGACGACGGGCTCATATCGGCGATGGCCGCCAGGCGCTCCACCGGCAGCGGGCGCATAAACTCGGCCCGCAGCACCGCCACGGCGCGCGCCACCCGCCGCGCATGACCCTGGGGCCAGCCGAGCCGGCGAATCGCCGCCCCGTGCCGGCCGGCCAGCAGCCAGTAATGCAGCTCGCGCACCAGTTGCCCATGCAGCACCGGCACCGATGCCGGGCGTTCCAGCAGGCGCATCAGCCGCAGCGCCGCGTCGGCGACCTCGGCATCGGTCGGCTCGGCCCGTACCGGCGGGCCATCGGCCGCCGGCAGCGCCTTCATCTGCATCGACAGATCCACGATTACCGCCGGGTCCAGTTCCAGCACCAGCGAGAGATAAGGCGCGTCGATGCTGGCGCACGTAATCTGGCTCACGGTCGGTACGTCGGCGGCGATCAGCAGCGAATCGCCGGCGTTGAAGATGAAGGTCTCGGCCCCCATCGCCACCCGCTTGCTGCCCTGTAGCACCAGGCAGACGAGCGGCTTGGCGATCGCGTGGACCAGGCCGCTGGGCGCGGTCGACCGGATAGTGGTCAGGCCGGGTATGGGCGTTTGGGCGAGGCCGGCCGGGTCGGCATACGCCTGCACATAGCGGCGGACCGCGTTAAGCAAGGTATCAGTCATGCCTGGATATTAACCCATTCCGGGACGACGCGCCTAGGCAAGCTGGAGGAATAGGCAAACAACGTCAAGGTTCCGGCAATCGCCATCGGCGCTCCGGCCGCTATGATGACGCTCCACGCCAAGCAACAGCCACAGGAGCTATCCCATGACCAAAATCGCCATCGTTACCGGCGCCAGCCGCGGACTCGGCCGCAACACCGCCCTTAGCCTCGCCCGCCGCGGCAGCGACGTTATCATCACTTACCAAAGCCGCCGCGCGCAGGCCCTGGCCGCCGTCGCCGAGATCGAATCCCTGGGCCGCAGGGCGGTCGCTATCGAGCTCGACGCCGGTAATATCGCCGGCTTCGCGCCGTTCGCCGAACTGCTGCGGGATACGCTGCGTGAAACCTGGCGGCGCGATACCTTCGATCATCTGGTGAATAATGCCGGCCACGGCGACTATGCCCTTATCGAACAGACCACCGAAGCGCAGTTCGACGGGCTGGTCAATGTGCACTTCAAGGGGGTGTTTTTTCTCACCCAGGCGCTGTTGCCGCTGATCGCGCACGGGGGCCGCATCGTTAATCTGTCCTCCGGCCTGACCCGGGTGTCCTATCCGGGCTATGGGGCTTATGCGGCGGTGAAGGCGGCGGTGGAAGTGCTCTCGGTGTATATGGCCAAGGAGCTGGGCAGCCGCGGCATCACGGTTAATACGGTGGCGCCGGGGGCCATCGAGACCGATTTCGGCGGCGGCGCCGTGCGCGACAACCCCGAGATCAACCAGATGTTCGCCGCAATGACCGCCCTCGGCCGCGCCGGCCTGCCGGACGACATCGGGCCGATGATCGCCAGCCTGCTGTCCGAGGATAATCGCTGGGTCAACGCCCAGCGCATCGAGGTCTCCGGCGGCCAGGGGATCTGAGGCACGGGTTTTCGCCGGATAAAACCGCCCGGCAAGTCCCCTTGGCGGGCGGCGGTGCGGCATCGTCGGTCCCCGCCGCGCCGGCGAAAAGGGTTGGTTTGCCCGGCAGCGCTGGATTATGCTGGGGTTTTAGCGCGCCGAGGAGAGAACATGACCACCAGCCTGATGATCGCCAACCGGCAAACCTGGTTCGGCAGCGGCAGCATCAATCAACTGATCCCTTTGCTGCAAGCCGACCCGCAACCGACGCTGCTGTTCAGCTGCCGCTCGTTCCTGGTGGGACCCGTATATGCGGGGCTGGCGCCAACGCTGGCGGGGCTGCTGGCCGGCACCGAAATCGTCAGCCATGAGGCGTCGCCGCAGGAAATCGACCGGTGGGTGGCCCGCTGGCGCGGCAAAGCGCGGCGCGTGGTGGCCATCGGCGGCGGCAGCGTGCTGGATGCCGCCAAGGCATTCGCCGCCCTGGCGGAGCACCCGCTGCCGACGCTGCGTTATATGGAAAAGGTGGGGGACAGCAAGGTCAGCGGCGCCACGCTGCCGGTAATCGCCATTCCCACCACCGCCGGGACCGGCAGCGAAGTGACGCAGAACGCGGTGATCACCGATACCCAGGTTAACCAGGTCAAGGCCTCGCTGCGCCATAATAATTTTGTGCCGCAGGTGGCCATCCTCGACCCGCAGCTGCTGGCGGGCGCGCCGGATACCGTGCTGGCCTATTGCGCCATCGATGCTTTCACCCATCTGTTCGAGTCCTATTTGTCGAACACCGCCAGCAGCCTGTCCCGCGAGATGTCGCTCACCGGCATCCGCCACTTTCTTGCCGCCTGGCCGGCACTAAACCGCAGCGGCGAGGCCCGCGAATCCATTATGCAGGCGTCCTATCTGGGCGGCCTGACGCTGAGCATGGCGGGGCTGGGGGTGATTCACGGCATCGCGGGGGAAGTGGGCGCCTTGCGTAATTACCACCATGGCCAGGTGTGCGGCCGGCTGCTGCTGCCATTCCTGGAACAATTGGCCTTAAGCGCGCAGCCGCAGCAACGGGCGCTGATGGCTGAGCTGGCCGTTCGCCTGCCCCCCGGCGGGCAGACCCACCCGGAACGCTATCTGGCCGACTTTATCACCCGCCATGCCATTGCTCCGTTCTGGCGGGACAATCTAGCGCTCAACCGGCGGGAACTGGCGGTTGTCCTGGAAAAATCCAATAGCAAGAATTCCTGGCTGGAGTACTCGCCGGCCCAGCGCCAGACGATGATCGAAGGGGCATTTCGCCTCGAATAAGCCGCGCGGACTGGATTCAAGGCGGTGCTGCGGCAAAATCCGCCGCATACCCACCCAACGCGGGCGGGGGAGCCGTCACACGATATACGTCGCCCAAATATAGGAGAACGGCATGACGAGCAATAGCCCGGGCAGCATATTGGCCACCGGGAACATTTTAATGCCGCAAATCCGCAGGCCCGTAGCGAACATGATCAGGCCTCCCGCCGCCGAGAAGTCCAGCATCATTTCCGGGGTGGTCATCGGCAGGATAAAAATGGCCAGCATGGCTAAACCGAGCTGGATGATTAACTGGGGCACGGCGATGACGACCACCGCGTAACCCAGGATGGTCGCGAAGATGGCCGCGGTGAACAGATCCAGAATGGCTTTGATATATAAGATTGACGGATCGCCGGTCATGCCTTCATGCATGGAACCGAAAATGCCGGTGCCGCTGGCGCAAAACAACACTAGAATCGCCACGAATTTATCCATGAATTCCTGGTGGGTCAGCCCCTGCGCCGGCGGCAGGATTTTGTCCACCAGCCCCCGGGTATAACCCGCCGCTTTCCCGATGCCTTTTTCCACATAGATAAGCTCGCCCAGCATGGCGCCCAAGATTATGGCCAGCACCACCGCCGGCATATACTTGACCTTGACGATCAGCATGATCCCCAAGCCCATGGAACACAGGCCGAACGTCATCGGCAGGGCGGTGCGGATGCGTTCGGGTAAGCGGGTGCTAAGCACGGCACCCGCCAGGCCGCCGATAACCACGGCGGCCCCATTAACATAAGGTCCAATTAACATGTAACATCCTTTGAGTTAACCCCTGCCGGTTTACCCGGCGGCGGTTTTGTTATGGGTGTCGTCGCCCCAGCGCGGCAGGTTTTTGACCTCGACCCCCAATAGGTCCAGGGCGCGTCCTACGCTATGGGTGATAATATCGTCCGGGGTTTGCGGCCGGTGATAAAGCGCCGGCACGGGCGGGAAAATAATGCCGCCCATTTCCGTCACCTGCTGCATATTGCGCAAATGGCCGAGATTAAGCGGCGTTTCCCGCGCCATCAATACCAGCCGGCGCCGTTCTTTTAGCACGACATCGGCCGCGCGGGTAAGAAGATTATCCGTCAGGCAATGGGCAACGGCGGCCAACGTGCGCATGGAGCAGGGCGCCACCAGCATGCCGAGCGTTAAAAAAGAGCCGCTGGCGATGGCGGCGCCGAGATTATTAATGGCATGCACTTTATCCGCCAGCGCCACGACGTCGGCTAAACGATAATCGGTTTCCAGTTCCCTGGTTTTCTCCGCGCCCGCCGAGATCACCAGATGCACTTCCAAATCCAGCTCGCTCAGGAGTTCCAGGGCTTTAACCCCATACTGAAAACCCGAGGCCCCGCTGATGCCGACAATGATGCGTCTGGTGGTCATGCCGGCCCCTTATTCAAAATCCGGCAGGAACCGTTTGATATCCACGTCCTTAAAGCGTGAACGTTCAAATTGCGCCTTAAGGCTGAAGGGAACCGTGCAATCGAAAATGGTCTTGCAGGACATGCCTTCTTGCAAAATGCTGGGGCTGTAGGCCGGCACCTGCGACGGGTCGAGGGGATGGCAGCGCACGCCGGGGATGAATACCGTATCCACATCGCCCTGGTAGCGGGTTTGCATGGCCCACAGCACATCGTCGCTATCGAAAATATCCACATCTTCATCCACCAGGATCACATGTTTCAATTCCGGGAAGGCGGCAAAAGCCAGCAGGCCGGCCTGGCGCTGCCGTCCTTCATCCACCGCGGCCGCTTTTTTAAACTGCATTACCGCCAGAAGCTTGCCGCCGCCCGCGGAGTGCGCAAAGACGTTGAGCAGCTTGCCCGGCATGGCCCGGTTGACCATATCCAGGATACTGGCTTCAGTGGGAATACCCGCCATATTGACATGTTCTTCCCCCGGGCCGATGGTGGTGCGCCAGATGGGCGAACGCCGGTGGGTCACCGCCGTGACTTTGATGACGGGCAGGGCCGCCTTCGCGCCGCCGGTATAACCGGGGAATTCGGGCATCGCTTTGCCGGTATTGGTGTTTTGATCTTCCCGTACCCGCACATCCGGCAATAATTGGCCTTCGATGACGATTTCCGCATGGGCGATGGCGCGTTCATTGATGGTTTGGCATGGTACCAACTCCACCGCGCGGCCGCGCAGCGAACCGGCGATGCTCAGTTCGTTAAAACCCAGCGGCGTGGTCGGCGGTTCGAAGCAGGCGGCGATTTCAATGGCCGGGTCCACGCCGATACTGATGGAGATCGGCAGGGGTTTGCCGGCGGCTTCGGCCTTTTGGCGGAAGGCATCGATATGGCGGCCGGGGGTCAGCCACATGGACAATTCGTCACGGCTTTGCACGCACAGGCGGTGGATGGTGATATCCGATTCGCCGGTGTCCGGGTCGGACGCGTAGCATAGGCCCATGGTCACGTAGGGGCCGGCATCTTCCGGCGTATTGGTGGGCGCCGGCAGCAGCGTGCGCAAGTCGAAACCGGCGTCGGTGGCTAGATGCACCACTTCCTGGCACAACGCGCCCCGGGCGTCGACCACGATGGGGTCAATGGGGGTATGCACCGACTCCTTTAATAAATGGCCGAGTTTTTCAGGGGCGCAGCCTAACAAATGCCCGACGCGTTTGCGCGATCCCACCAGGCCGATGGCGACGCTGATATCGTCAAAGCCTTTGATGTGATTAAACACCATGGCCGGTCCGTTCTTACGGGTAGGGCGCATGCAGGTGCCGCCGGCGCCGACATAGCGGTAGATGCCGGACAATTCGGCGTTGGGATCGACCGGCACATCGGTGGCGACCAGCTCATTGGGCAAGGTTTTCAGCAGTTCGAGGGCCGAACGCAAATCGTGGACCGGGTGGCCATTTTCATGACTATTTGGCTTGGCGTCGGACGGGCTTTGGCTGAGGTTATTAGCAGACATATTTTTTCCCTATAGGGCAATTATATTGTAATTTGATAAGGAAAATACGCCTATTTTAAAATGCCGGCGAATACCATTTTGGTAATATCTCTCATACCAAAACGGTTTTTTTCTTTGCTTTAGGATTGATGTGCGTCACTATCTGCGCATCGGGCAGGTATTAATCTATTCAGGGAGGTAATTATGGATCTCAAAAGGTTAAAATATTTCTGCGTTATCTTTGAACAAGGCACGATCAGCCAGGCCGCCCGTATATTGAATATGGCGCAACCGCCGCTGAGCAAACGTATACAGGAATTGGAAGAAGAACTCAACGTTGCGTTATTCCTGCGTCATGGCCGAAGACTGGAACCCACCGAGTCGGGTTATCATTTATATAAAAATGCCTGCGCCATTTTACGCGATGTGGAAGAGACCAAACGGGAAATCATCCTGATTGCAAATAGGGAAAGCCGCCTGTTACGCATTGGGCTCACCCATTTATTCCAGTCCTATTTCAAACCGTTGATCCTGAGATTGCACCAGCATAACCCGCATGTGGAAATCAGCGTTTCCGTTTCTGATTCCAGTAATCTTGAATCCCTGCTGCAAAATGGCCTGATTGATATCGCCCTGATCCAAAAACCCGCTCATAAAGAAGGCTATGATTGTATTTCCTTCGCTCCTATCGGCCTGGTGGCGGTAATAAATAAACAATTATCGCCGGAAATACCGTGCAGTCCGATTCCATTTTTAACCATTGGGAAATTTCCGCTGGTATTATTGCGCCGCTCCCGGGATGCGGGGACCTACGAATTAATCACCGATCATTTTCGTAAAGGCGGGGTTAATCCGAATATCATTATGAATATTTCACAGCCCGGCGTTATTCTCGACTGGCTGGAATCGGGCCTTGAAGCGGCCGCTTTACTTCCTTCCTCCGAGGTGGACCCCGAAAAACTGGCTAATTGCCATGTGGTTGAAATTATCTCTTCGCCACAGATTTTTTTCCCGGCGGTGGTGAAAATGTCGGTAGCGTCCTATATGAAAGAAATGATGGATATCGTTCAGGCCGGTTATCCTTTTCCGTCCAAGCCTATTGATTTTTCCGGCAAAGCATAGCGGAAAAAAATCGTTGCGCCTGATTTGGGTAACTCGCTAGATTAAACCTGGCCGGGTTACCTCTGAATGTCCGGCATCTCATTGCCGATATCGATGCCGATATCGATTTAACGCAGGCACCCTATCTAATAATCGCATTGCTTACCGGCTTATTTTTGTTGGGCGGAGGCGGGCTGTCGACTAAAAAAGGATATTTATGAAAATTGCTCTTTTTTCCCGGCGCTTATCCGCCGCGCTGATGTTGAGTCTATTGGCCGGCATGGCCCATGCCGCCGGTTTTACCGTCGGTTACCAAACTATCCCCAATCCGTCGCAGGTCGCGCAGGTTAACGGCGATTACGATCGGGCGACCCAGGCCAAGATTGACTGGCGTAAATTCGATGCCGGCGCCGAAGTGATTACCGCGGTGGCCTCCGGCGATGTGCAAATCGCCTATTTGGGGTCCAGTCCGTTTACCGTCGCCGCCAGCCGTAATTTGCCCATTGAAACCATTCTGATTGCATCGAATCTGGGCACCAGCGAAGCGCTGGTGGCGCGCAATGGTTCCGGCATCAACGGCCCGCAGGATCTGATCGGCAAAAAGATCGCCACGCCGTTCTCATCCACCAGCCATTACAGCTTGCTGGCCGCGCTGAAGCATTGGCATATCGACCCGCGCCAGGTGACCATTGTCAACCTGACGCCGCCCGCCATCAGCGCGGCCTGGCAGCGTGGCGATATCGACGCCGCCTATACCTGGGACCCGGCGCTGGGCGTCGCCAAAGCTACCGGCAAGGTGCTGATTACCTCCGGCGATTTGGCCAAATTGGGGGCGCCTACCTTTGATATCTGGCTGGTGAGAAAGGATTTCGCGCAATCCCACCCGGATGTGGTCAAGGCCTTTGCCAAAGTCACCCTCGACAGTTACCAGGCGTTTTATAACGATCCCCAAGCCTGGCTGGCGAATAAACGGAATATCGATACGCTGGTCAGGGTAACCGGCGCGAAACCGGAAGATATTCCCGGCTTGCTTGAGGGTAATAGCTATCCGCTGGCGGCTGAACAGAAAACCGCCCTGGGGGCGCCGATAACCAAGGGAATCAACGATACCGCGTTATTTCTGAAAGAGCAGGGGCGCATTGATTCGGTACTGCCCGATTATTCCCCGTTTGTCACGGCCGCGTTTATTCCTCAATAAACCGTCGGTATGCGCCGGGCGTCCGCGGCCCGGCGCATAAGCAACCGGCGACGGGAGGGTTATGACCCAATTGATTTTAGAGCATGTCGCCGCCCATTATCCGGAATCGCCGCGGCCGGTATTGCAGGATATCTCGTTTAGCCTGGGCCCGCGGCAGCTTTGCGTGGCCGTAGGCCCTTCCGGCAGCGGCAAAACCACCTTGCTTAATCTGATCGCCGGGTTTATCTCCCCGAGCGGCGGTTCCATTACCCTGGACGGCAAACCGGTCACCGGACCGAGCGCGGAGCGCGGCGTGGTATTCCAGGATGACGTTCTGCTGCCCTGGCAAAACGTGTTGGAGAATGTCGCCTTCGGCCTGAAGCTGGCCGGCGTTCCCCGCCGGCGGCGGGAAGAGCGCGCGCAACAATTACTGGCCCTGGTGGATCTGGCGGGCTATGAAGCGCGCGGCATCTGGCAGTTATCCGGCGGGCAAAAACAGCGGGTCGGCATTGCCCGCGCCTTGGCCGCCCAGCCGCGGGTCCTGCTGCTCGATGAACCGTTCGGCGCCCTGGACGCGTTTACCCGCGAGCAAATGCAGGAGTTGCTGCTCCAGGTCTGGCGGCGCACGGATACCCCCGTGTTCTTGATTACGCACGATATTGAAGAAGCGATTTTTTTAGCCACCGAATTGGTGCTGTTATCGCCAAATCCGGGGCGGATCATCGAACGCCTGCCGCTGGAATTCAGCCGCCGCTACGCCGATGGGGAAAGCGCCCGGGCGCTGAAATCCGATCCGCTGTTTATCGCCACCCGCGAACATATCCTGGCGCGGGTGTTCGCCACCCGCCACGCGCGCGACCCTCAGCCCGACTATGGTACCCAGCGATGACCCATTCCCGCCATGTTGATAATCAAACGCCCGCCGGCCCGGCGTCCCCGGCAAGCGCCGGGAAAAAACCGCTACCCTTGAGCGTATTGGGCGTCATCAGCATCGGTAGTCTGGTGTTGATCTGGTGGCTGGTGACCTGGCTGAAATTCATCGATCCGCTATTTTTGCCCTCGCCGTGGGCGGTGATCGGCAAGTTGCGCCAGGTGGCGGTGACCGGCTATCTGGATGCCACTCTCTGGCAGCATCTATGGGCCAGTTTGCAGCGTATCGGCATTGCCCTGGTCGCCGCCTTGTTTACCGCCATTCCCTTAGGCATCGCCATCGGCCGCTACCGGGTGGCGCAGGGACTGTTCGACCCGCTGATTGAATTTTACCGGCCCATCCCGCCGCTGGCCTATTTGCCGCTGATAGTCATCTGGTGCGGGATCGGCGAACTGTCGAAAGTATTGCTGATTTACCTGGCGATTTTCGCGCCGGTGGTGATTGCCACCGCCAATGGGGTGCGCAGCGTCGACCCGGCGAAAATCAGGGCGGCCCAGTCCCTGGGGGCCACCACCAGGCAACTGACCCGCTATGTGATTATTCCCGCCGCGCTGCCGGATATCTTGACCGGTATCCGTATCGGACTGGGGGTCGGCTGGTCGACGCTGGTGGCGGCGGAGCTGATTGCCGCCACCCGGGGATTGGGGTTTATGGTGCAGTCGGCGGCGCAATTCCTGGTGACGGATGTGGTGATCATGGGCATTTTGGTGATTGCCGCGGTGGCCTGCCTTATGGAAACCGGCTTACGTTATATACAACGTAGGTGGGTGCCGTGGCACGGCCGTTTCCACTAACCTGGAACGTCGGCCGGCACGTAGATCCGTCCCCTAGGGCCGGATCGCCGCCAGCACCCCGGCGAGGATGTCGAATAGCCGATCGATCCGCTCGGGCGAGCTTACCAGTATCGGCGCGATAATCAGCGCGTCGCCGGTGGACTTCAGGTGCAAGCCCGCATCGAATAATTGTTTTTGCACCTCATAGCCCCGTTGCCCCGGTTTAGCCGCCGGCGCCAGGTCGATTCCCCCCAGTAAACCGTAACCGCGGATATCCGTTACCAGGGGCAAATCCCGCAATGCAAATAAGCGCCCCAGGAAATGATCGCTTAGCGCCCGGGCGGCGGTAAACACCTGTTCCCGCTGATAAATCTCCAGCGTGGCCAGGGCCGCGGCGCAGGCCACCGGATGCGCGCTCCAGGTGTAACCGTGGAAGAACTCGATATCCTGCTCGCCGGCCCCGTTGATAATGCTGTCGTAAATTTCCCGGCTCACCGCCACGGCGCCCATCGGCAACGTGCCGTTGGTGAGGGCTTTGGCCAGCGTGATAATATCCGGCCGGACATTAAAGGATTGGCTGGCGAACGCCTGGCCGGTGCGGCCGAAGCCGCAGATGACTTCATCCAGAATCAGCAGGATGTCATGCCGATCGCAGATCTGGCGCAGCCGTTCCAGATAACCCGCCGGCGGCACCAGTACCCCGGTGGAACCGGCAATGGGTTCCACCACGCAGGCGGCGATGTTTTCCGCCCCATGGCGTTCGATCGGCGCGAGCAGATCGTCGGCCAGAAAGTCGCCGTACTTGGGCTGGCCGCGGCTGTAGCGGTTTTCCGCCAGCCAGGTATGGCGCATATGCACCACCCGCGGCCCGCCGCCGTCAAAGCCCCGCCGGTTATTGGGCAGTCCGGACAGGGCGACCCCGCCGAAATTAACGCCGTGGTAAGCGCGCTCCCGCGAGACGAAGATGTTGCGGCTGCCGCGTCCGCGCGACCGGTGATACGCCAGGGCGATTTTCAGCGCGGTGTCCACCGCCTCCGAACCGGAACCGACAAAAAATATCCGATCGAGGCCGGACGGCAGCAGCGCCGACAAGGCTTTGGCGGCGGCGAACGCCCCCGGATGGCCGCGATAAAAGCTGGCGGTAAAATCCAGGGTCAGCATTTGCCGGTAAACCGCCCCGGCGATGTCTGCGCGCCCGTGGCCCAGGGCCGACGCGAATAGGCCCGAGACGCCGTCCACTATCTCCCGGCCGTGCGGATCGTAATAATATTCCCCTTGCGCGCGGGCGAATAATTTCGGCGCGCGGCGAAAATCTTTATTTGGCGTAAACGGCAGCCAAAAATTATCGTTGATAATATCCTGATAGCGGGTGGTCATTATTTTTACCGAAGCGGGGGGCTCATCTGCCATAAATTGTCGCGCGCCGCGCCAAACGAAGGCAGCGCATACCCATAGCCAGTAGGTAATGTATTGGGTCCGGCGCACGCGCGCCAACTGATATATCCGGCTTTTCAAATGCATTAAACGGCTATATAGGCGCGCAACGGCCACGATCAGGCGGGGGGCAGATCCACATTCACCCCCAAATGGGACAGCAATTCGGTTTTTAACCCATCCAGCACCGGATGGGTCATGCGCCGGGGGCGGGCAATATCCACCCGGACGTTGGCCACAATCCGGCCGGTATCCAGGATTAATACCCGATCCGCCAATAACAGCGCCTCATCCACATCATGGGTCACCAGCAGGACGCCGGGCTGATGGCGCCGCCACAGATCCAGCACCAATTTATGCATGCTAAGGCGGGTCAGCGCATCCAGCGCCCCGAACGGTTCGTCCAGCAGCAATAATTCCGGCTCGCGGGCCAGCGCCCGGGCCAGCGAGACGCGCTGGGCCTGGCCCCCCGATAGGGTTAGCGGCCATACGCCGGCCTTGTCGCCCAGGCCGACCTCGGCCAGGGCGTCCCGGGCCACCCGCTCGCGGTGTGCCACTTTCAGGTTGAGCACCACGTTACGCCACACCCGCAGCCACGGATACAGCCGCGGCTCCTGGAAGGCCACCGCCACCGAAGCCGGCATAACCAGCGAATCGGCGCGATACCCTTTATCCAGACCGGCCAGGATACGCAACAGAGTGGATTTCCCCGAGCCGCTGCGTCCGAGCAGCGCCACGAATTCGCCGGGAGCGATGTCCAGCGTCACGCCGTGCAGCACCGGCGGACCGCCGGCGAACTGGCGGGACAAGGACCGGATTTTTACGCCGTCCATGGGATTTTCAGCCTGGTGTAATGACATTATAAACGGTGCCCGTTACGTCGATCGGTTGTTTGGTCAGTCCATAACGCGTATAAAAATCGGCTATTTCCTGGAATTCCTTCAGCACCGATTCGTCCGCGGGGATGATGGTCGACGGGGGAATGCGGCGGATGATATCGGCCACGTCTTTCGGCACGCCCGCTTTCTCATTCAGCTCGGCCACCAGATCCGGCTTCGATTGCACGGCCTGGGCCTCCTGGCGCATCGCATCATACACGGCGCGCACCAGCAGGGGATGCTCCTGGGCAAAACGGCGCGTGGTGACATGGACATTACGGTTGAGCGAACCGATATCGCTGGCGTAGACCACCACCTGCGCGCCGGGTTCGGCCTGGCCCATGGCAAAAAATTGCTCCCACACCGCCCAGGCGTCCACCTGGCCTTGGGAGAACGCCGTGGCGGCGTCGGTGGGGCCGAGATAGACCACCTGCACTTTTTCCACCGGGATCTCATGACGGGCCAGCGCCAGGCGCAGTAGGTATTCCCCGGTGCCCCCCTGGTTGACCGCCACTTTTTTACCCACCAGGTCGGCGACGGTTTTTATTCCGCTGGCGGCGGTGGCGACAATGCCCTGATCCTTGCCGGAACTGTGTTCGACCGCAAACACCACCAAATCCTTTTCACCGTCGGCGGCGGTCAGAAACGAAGTGGAACTGCCGCTGCCGATATCGATACTGCCGCCGCGCAACGCCTCGGCGGTGGGCACATAGGCGGGAAAAGCCGGTTTCCAGTCAACCGAGCCGCCCACCGCTTTCACCCGGGCGTCAATCAAGCCGTCCAACTGCGCCAGCGTCAGAAAATTGAAGGCCTGCAGCGGCGAAATCCGCGCCACCCCCTGGTCGGATGCCGCGCTGGCGGATTGCGCGCGGGCGGCCCGGGAGCCGGCGCCAAGCCATAGCGCCGCCGCGCCGGCGCCCAATGCGCCGATAAATTGCCGCCGGCTGGTGATGATTCTGCCGGCCGGGGTCTTGTGCTTCAAACCAGATTTTTCCATGCGGTATCTCTTTCTTTAGTCCAAGCGGAAGTGACGCCCTGTTCGGTTTTGCGGGCCACGGGCAGATGGGGCAATACCAGTTCGGCGAACCGGTAGGCTTCTTCGAGCAGCGGCATGCCGGAAACGATAAATACGTCAATGCCGGCATCGCGGTAATCTTGCATGCGCGCCAGGACCTGGCGCGGGCTGCCGACCAGGGCCGTGCCGGGCCCGTGGCGGACCAGACCGATGCCCGACCAAAGATTCGGGGCGATTTCGAGTTCGCGCAAATCGCGCGGCTTTTGGCCGCGGTGCAGCGCCGACATCCGCTGCTGGCCGATGGAATCGATGCCGGCCACATAACGTTGGGCGCCGGCGATGGATTTTTCATCCATATGGTCATACAGATCTTGCGCGGCGGCCCAGGCGGCCTCTTCCGTATCGCGCACGATGACATACAGGCGGATGCCGAACCGGATTTTATCCGCCCGGCCGTATTTGGCGGCCAACTGGCGCACTTCGCGTATCTTTTCCTGCGCCTGTTGCGGGGTTTCGCCCCAGGACAGGTAGGTATCGATATGCTTGGCGGCCACTTCATGGGCCGCTTTGGACGAACCGCCGAACCATAACGGCGGGATCGGCTGCTGGTAAGGCGGCAGGGGCAGGCCGGCATCCACGACGTGAATATATTTGCCTTTGAAGGTCACCGTTTCGCCGCGCAGCAGCGCGGTCAGCACGGTAAGATATTCGTCGGTATAGGCGTAGCGTTCATCATGGCTTAAATGCACGCCGAACTGCGCCATCAGTTTGGCATCGCCATTTACGATGTTCACCCGCAGCCGGCCCTTGGAAAACCGATCGAATGTGGCGATCATTTTCGCCAGCAGCGTGGGCGAGAGCAGCGGCGGGTGCGCGGCGATCAGGTGCTGGAAATCATCGGTATAAGGGATCAGCGAGGCGCCCTGCACCCAGGCGTCGTGCGCGCCGGTGGCCAGGAGGGCGCCGGTGAAGCCCAAATGATCGACGGCGCGGGCCAATTGCTGGAAATAGGGGTAGGTCAACGGCCGGGCGCCGTCCGCCCGCCAGGGATAACGCCCGTCCGGGCCGGTCAGATACCATAAAACGTCCATACAAAGCTCCGGGAGTCAGTTAATTGATGGCGGCGCGCGCGAAGCGGTAGGTAACCGTGTCGCTGATATCCCGCGCGGCGCTAAGCAGGCCGAATTTGGCGAACAGATCCGCGTGGGATTGCTGTTCGGCCAGGAAGCCGGCGTCCGGCGGTTCGACCCCCCAGGGGCGCGCGGTGAGCGCCGGCAGCCATTGGTCGGCGCTGTTGCCGTTGACGCCGTCCAGCAGCCGGGCCGCCTCGGCCGGGTCGGCCGCGGTGGCCCGGTCGGAGGCAATCAGCGCCTCATAGAGAATTTTTACCGCGCCCGGCCGTTCCCGCAGGACGTCATGGGTGCCCCAATAAACGGAACGATTGGAGAAATTATCTCCGGGGCGCGCCAGCACGCGCAGCGGGGACTTGGCCGCCAATTGCGAATACAGCGGATCGGTGGTCACCATGGCGTCCAATAGCCCGGCGGTCAGCGCGTCGCCCGCCGTCGCCGGCAGCAGCTCCACCGCGTTCACGTCGCGCCAGCCCAGCCCGGCCTGGTCCAATTCCGCCGCCAGAAATTGCTGATGCCAGGAAATGGGCATCAGGGCGATATTTTTCCCGGCCAGATCCCGCAGGTCGCGGAAGGGCGAATCGCGCCGAACCACCAGGCCGCCGTTTTCCGGGCGCGGTCCCGACATGCCGAATACCGCTACCTTCAACCCCAGGTCCCCGGCCAATAGGGGCGGGGTGGCGCCGGTGCCGGCCAAGTGGATCGCCCCGAGACGGACCAGCGGAAGGGTTTGGGCGCCGGCGCTATGGATAAAAAAAGTTATGCCCGCCTCGCGCAGGGCCTCCACCAGGGATTTCCTGCGGGCCAGAATCGAGAGCGAGAGGTTTTGCGGGTGTGCGCCGACAACGACTGTCATAAATTTTTCCTCGGATCGGATGAATGAAATGGCGTGACGCGCAGGGAAATCAGCCGGTATAAACGACCCGCCAGCACAATAACCACCGTTCCAGCAGACGCACCAGGTAGTCGGTGGCCAACCCCAGGACGGCGTACAGGCAAACGCAGACCATCATGATATCCGTGCGCACAAACTGGCGGGCGGACGTCAGCAGGAAGCCGATACCGGAGTTCGCTCCCACGGTTTCGCCAACGATAATGGCGATCCATCCCAGGGCCAGGGCAAAGCGCAGCCCCAGCAGCAAGGTGGGCAGGGCCGCCGGCAATAACACCTGCAAAGCGATGGCCACGCGGCCCATGCGGGCGACGCGGGCCACCTCCACCAGCTTGATATCGACATTGCGGATGCCGCCAAAGGTATTGACATAAAGCGGCACCATTACGCCGAGCGCCACCAGCAGGATTTTGGGCGTTTCGTCGATGCCGAACCACAGGATGAACAGCGGCACCAGCGCGGTGAACGGGATAGTGCGGATCATTTGCATGGGTTTATCGAGGATATCTTCGCCCAGCCGGGAGAATCCGGCGATCAGCCCGGCCGTCAACCCGACGCTTATTCCTAGCAAGGCCCCCCAAAATACCCTGGCCAGGCTGACCCACAGCGCCTGGGGCAAGGTGCCGTCCAGGGTTAATTGCCATGCCCGGATAATAATGCGGTCCGGCCCCGGCAGCGAACGCGCGCTGAGATAACCCGTAGCGGAAGCGATATACCAGATAAGCACCAATAGCAGCGTGGACAGCCATCCGCGGCTGCAATGCCATAGCGACCGGGCGGCCAACGCCCTGGGCGATGTGGAAATTGCGGCCCTTTTGTTAATCATGGTTGTCATAATATGAAGTCGTTTGTTAAATCCATGACGGGACTATATGATCTTAGCGTTGATCTACAAACATCAATTCTTGATAACCATATGAGATAATACGTAAAAGAAAATGGCGCGCGCCGCCGTTTGGTTCGCGGCCGCAATCATGCGCCGGAAGGCTTTGCAAACTCCGGATGCCATAGTAAGGTAATTTCTCACCCATTTTTAACCTGAGCTAAAGGGTAATGATGTCCACACCGCAAGGCACTGAACGTATTTTGACCACCCATGTCGGCAGTCTTCCTCGTCCCGTGAAATTACTGGATTTGATGAAGGCGAATATCGAAGGCGAAGAGAATCAGCCGGAGCTGGAAAGCTGCATCACACAAGCGGTGATCGAGTCGGTTCAGCAGCAGGTCGACGACGGTATCGATATCGTCACCGACGGGGAGCAATCCAAGGTCGGTTTCTTTGCGTATGTCCGCGACCGCATGAGCGGATTCTCACCGCGTCCTGGGCAGCGATATGCGGCTTTCGACGCCGAAGTCGAGGCTTTCCCCGAGTATTACCAGCACTATTTCGGCGCGGCGATGCTCGGCGGCAATCTGGTGCCCTTTGTGCCGGTGGCCTGTACCGGCCCGATCGTTTATCACGGGATCGAGCAATTGCAACGGGATCTGGCTAACCTGGCGCTAGCGCTGGGTAAAGCGGGCGCGCATTCCGCTTTTATCCCGTCCGTGGCGCCCACCGGCGTGGGCAGCAATGAGTTTTACGCCAGCGAAGCCGACTATTTGGCCGCGGTGGCCGACGCGCTGCGCGTCGAGTATAAAGCGGTGATTGATGCGGGCTTCAGCTTGCAAATCGACGATCCTTTCCTGCCCGATCTGTTTGCCGATCGCACCCTGGACAATCCGGCCATTCATCGCAAAGCGGGCCAGTATGTGGAGATACTCAATCACGCGCTGCGCGGCCTGCCGCAGGAAAAAATCCGTTATCATACCTGCTACAGCATTAACGAAGGCCCGCGTATCCACGATGTGCCCTTTGCCGAGTTCGTGCGTTATATGCTCGATATCAATGCGTCGGACTATTCATTCGAGGCCGGCAATGTACGCCACGAACATGAATATCACCTCTGGGAAGAGGTCAAGCTGCCGGCGGGTAAGCGATTAATTCCGGGGGTGATCTGCCATGCCAGCAACACCGTGGAACATCCGGAGCTGATTGCCGAACGGCTGATTCGCTTCGCGGAACGCGTGGGACGCGACAATGTCATCGCCGGGGCCGACTGCGGTTTTTCTTCGCAGGCCACCTATCATACGGAAGTCCATCCTACGGTGGTGCGCGAAAAATTCCGCGCCATGCGCGCGGGCGCGGACCTCGCCAGTAAAAAGCTCTGGAAGAAATAAACGGCCGCGCGGTCGGCCTGCTGCGCGCCATCCTGTTCCGTAACGGTTTATTGAGAGGTAAACATGCCGCACGCCGACGCCAGGGCGTTACGTTCCCACAAAAGAGCGCTGCTCGCCGGGTCGGTGGGCAATTTTATCGAGTGGTATGAGTTTGCCGTTTACGGGTTTTTGGCCACCATCGTTGCGAAGAATTTTTTCAAGCTGGAGGGCGAAAGCGATCTTACCAGCCTGATTTTGACTTACGCCTCGTTTGCCGTGGCGTTTTTCTTTCGTCCGCTGGGGGCCGCCGTGTTCGGCCGCATCGGCGATCGCATCGGCCGCAAGCCTACGCTGATTTTGGTGCTGGTGATGATGACGCTGGCCACGGCGCTGATCGGCCTGGTGCCCGTGTATGCCGGCATCGGCGTGGCGGCTCCGCTGATCGTGACGCTATTGCGTATTTTGCAGGGTCTGTTCGCCGGCGGGGAATATGGCGGCGCGGTGGCGCTGATGACCGAAATCGCCCCGCGCGGCAAGCGCGGCCTTTACGGCGCCTGGCAGTCGCTGACGGTGGCGCTGGGGCTGTTGGCCGGCGCGGGCGTCATTGCCCTGCTGTCCGGTATCCTTGGGCAGGCGGCGCTCGAAGCATGGGGCTGGCGCATTCCATTTCTGCTCGCGTTGCCGATGGGGCTGGTCGCGCTATGGCTGCGCATGAGCCTGGAGGAAACGCCGGCGTTCGTCCGGGCGCAATCCGCCCGTACGGCGACCGCCGCGCCGCCGCGGGGCGAGGTGTTTAAAGCCATCTTTCTGGGGATCGGCCGCGTGATGGTGTGGTCGGCCGCGGGTTATACCTTTTTAGTGGTGATGCCCACCTACCTGCAATCGGTGCTGCACACCGGTTTTCACGCCGCGCTGATTATTGCCGTCCTGTCCAATGTGGGGTTCGCCCTGACCATTATCCCCGCCGGGATACTCAGCGATCGCATCGGCCGGCGCGCGGTGATGGTGACCGCCACCCTGATCCTGCTGGTGCTGGCGTTCCCGCTGCTGAAGGTGCTGCAACACCCCGGCGACTCGCTGCTGGTCAAGGGGCTGGCCGTCCTGATCGCCGGCGGGGCGGTGGGGTTGCTGGCCGGCCCTGGCCCGGCGATGCTGGCCGAAATGTTTCCTACCCGCATGCGCTACACCGGCCTGGGGCTGGCGTATTCGCTGTCCAATGCGCTATTTTCCGGTTGTGCCGGATTAATTATCACCTCGCTTATCCAGCAAACGGGCAACCATGATATTCCCGCCTATTACGTGGCGGTCACGGCGGTTATCAGCCTGTGCGCGCTGCTGACGCTCGATAAAAACGACCATATTAAACAGCTGGATGAATTTTAAACCGCGGGCGATTATCCTGGGCCGGCCGCCAATCCTGGACTGGTCCAAGTTAACTTACGGGTTTTAATACAATGCGCTTGATATCCTGCACGATAAACAGGTAGCTGCACACCGCCACCAGGGCATGTATCCCGACATAGACCAGCGCGCCCTTGAACGAACCGGTAACGCCGATAATGTAGCCGATGGCGATCGGGGTCACGATGCCGGAAATATTGCCGAACATATTAAACAAACCGCCGCTCAGCCCGCTGATTTCTTTAGGGGCGGTATCCGCCATGACCGCCCAGCCCAGCGCTCCCAGGCCTTTGCCGAAGAAGGCGAAAGCCATCACTCCCACCACCATCCACTCGGTCTCGATGTAGTTGCAAAAGATCATCGACATTGACAAAAACATCCCGATGACGATGGGGGTTTTGCGCGCGAAGGTCAAGGAGTTGGTTTTACGCATCAGGAAGTCGGAGATCACCCCGCCGAGCACCCCGCCCAGGAAGCCGCAAATGGCCGGCACCGACGCCAGGAAACCGGCTTTTAAAATCGACATGCCGCGTTCTTGCACCAGGTAAACCGGAAACCAGGTAATAAAGAAATACGTCAGGGCGTTGATGCAATACTGCCCGAGATATACGCCTACCATCATCCGCGACGATAGCAGCTGCTTGACCTGCCGCCATTTCTCGCCTTTGACCGCCGCGCGTTTCTCGCTTTTGGCATCGATATTTATCAAGGCGCCGCCGGCTTCCATATATTCAAGCTCGGCTTGGTTGATGCCGGGATAATCCCTGGGATCGTGAATAACTTTCAGCCAAACGAAGCTGAGCACGATACCCAGGCCGCCCATAAAGAAAAACACATGGGACCAGCCCACCGCATGGGTCAGCCAACCCATAATCGGGGCAAAAATCACCGTGGCGAAATATTGCGCCGAGTTGAATATGGATACCGCGGTTCCGCGTTCCTGCGCCGGAAACCAGGCGGCGACTATTCTACTGTTGCCGGGAAAAGAGGGGGCTTCGGCCAATCCCACCAGAAACCGCAGCATAAACAGCGAAACCACAATGGCGGCGCCGCTAAAAATATCGACAAACCCTTGCAGTAACGTGAATAATGACCAAACGAAAATACTCCAAAAATAAACGCGCTTGGAACCAAAGCGGTCAAGCAGCCAGCCGCCCGGTATTTGGCCGATGACATACGCCCAGGAGAAAGCGGAAAAAACATACCCCATCCCTATGGCGTCCAAGCCGATTTCTTTGGACATTGCCGAGCCGGCGATGGACAGCGTCGCCCGATCGCCGTAATTAAACGAGGTAACAATAAACAGCATTACCACGATCCAATAGCGTTTATTGGTTCTTTTGGTTGCAATTGTTGCGGAAGTTACCGTATCCATAAAAACTCCTGAATCATAGTAATGTATTGTCTTCATTGCAAATAATTAATAACAACTATTTGAATGAAAATATTAACTTAGCTAGAAATATTTACATATTACTCAGCAACCACAACAATCTGCCTGCATCATTAAACAAGGTAAATATAAAAAGGCTTGGTTTTATTTACGATAAAACGGAATTTTTTTTGCTCCAGGTAACACGCCTGGAGCAGAATGAAAGCGATGGTATTTAGCGAACTAAACAAGGTCGCTTATTATCAAAGGTCCAGTTAGGGATGAGATATTGCATTCCCATCGCATCATCACGGGCGCCCAAACCGTATTTTTTATATAACTCATTGCCCTTTATGACTTGATCCATATCGATTTCAATGCCCAGTCCGGGTTTTTTCGGCACTTCGACCATGCCGCCGACGATTTGCAAAGGCTCTTTGGTCAACCGCTGATTGCCTTCCTGCCAGATCCAGTGGGTATCGATGGCCGCGATTTTACCCGGCGCCGCGGCGGCCACATGGGTGAACATGGCCAAAGAAATATCAAAATGGTTGTTGGAGTGCGAACCCCAGGTCAGGCCGAATTCATGGCACATTTGCGCCACGCGCACCGACCCCTGCATGGTCCAGAAGTGCGGGTCCGCCAGCGGAATATCAACCGACTGCAGGCTAAGGGTGTGCGCCATTTGGCGCCAGTCGGTGGCAATCATATTGGTGGCGGTGGGCAACCCGGTGGCGCGCCGGAATTCAGCCATGATCTCGCGCCCCGAAAATCCCTGTTCCGCGCCGCAGGGGTCTTCCGCATACGCCAATACGCCGCGCAGCTGTTTGCCCAGGCGTATGGCTTCTTCCAAAGACCAGGCGCCGTTAGGGTCCAACGTAATGCGGGCCTGGGGAAAACGTTTGGCCAGCCCGGTGACCGCCTCGGCCTCATCGCTGCCGCACAGCACGCCGCCTTTGAGTTTAAAATCATTAAAACCATATTTTTCATAGGCCGCTTCGCCCAGGCGGATTATCGCATCGGCGTTCAGCGCCTCTTCGTGGCGCAGCCGATACCAATCGCAAGGGTCGCCGGGCTGGCTTTGATAAGGCAGATCGGTCTTGGCGCGATCGCCGACATAAAACAGATAGCCCAGCATTTCAACGGCGTCGCGCTGCTGGCCATCGCCGAGCAGCGAGGCCACCGTGACGTTCAGGAATTGACCTAATAAATCGAGCAAACCCGCCTCGATACCGGTTACCACGTGGATCGTGGTGCGCAGGTCAAAGGTTTGCAGGCCGCGGCCGCCGGCATCGCGATCGGCAAATTGATGACGGACCTGGTTGAGGATATTTTTATATTCGCCCAGCGTCTTGCCCACCACCAACGGCTTGGCATCTTCCAGGGTTTGCCGGATCTTTTCGCCCCCCGGGATTTCGCCGACCCCGGTGTGGCCGCAATTATCAGTCAATATCACGATGTTACGCGTAAAAAATGGCGCATGGGCGCCGCTTAAATTGAGCAGCATACTGTCATGGCCGGCAACGGGAATAATTTTCATCGACGTGACGGTCGGCTGGGAAGTCTCTTGCGCCATGTAAAAGTCCCTCAAGGTTCGTTTAAACAGTGACGAATAATGGGTGAGTAAATCGACGTAGATTAATACGCCGCAGCGGTTTTTTTAATAATCGCCACGTTACTCATTTTTAAAATTGTATAAAAGTATAGGGGTGGGAAAATCAAAAACCATCAGACAGATAAACAAAATTACGCGGGTTAAGATTTTTTTTTGTGTGCATCTGCCCGGATGAATGCGTTGCCGATCACATATTTTTTTGAATATATAGCGGCGTTGATCCGGCATTGCCCAGGGTATAAAACTGCGGTGGATTAAATGAATTTCAGGGTGGAATGCCACCCGCCAAAAATTAATCGCAGGTTTTCCCGGATTATAATCGGCAAGATAAAAGCCCGCCCCGGTTTCCCCTGGCGGGCTTGGCTAGCCGATTCAATAATTGCTTTTCCCCGGCGCCGCGGTCCATGAAGACTGGCGGAACAGTTGCAGCCGATGGTCCAGCGCTTCGGTATACAGCATGGTATCCACCCCGACCGCCACGAAATTGGCTCCCCAGCCGATGGCTTTCCGGGCCATGGCGGGATCGACCGCCAGGAAACCGGCGGCCTTGCCGGCCTGGCGAATACGCTCGATACTGCGCTGGATAATGGCCTGGACCTCAGGATGGTCGGCCCGGTCGGGGTATCCGAGGGACGCCGACAGGTCCGCCGGGCCGATAAATACGCCGTCGATGCCTTCCACCGCCAGGATGTCATCCAGATTATCCAGCGCGGTCTTGCTTTCAGCCTGCACCAGCAGGCACAGTTCGTCATTGGCCTGGCGCATATAGTCTGTTACCCGGCCCCAGCGCGCGGCGCGGGCCACGCCCGCCCCCACGCCCCTTACCCCTTGCGGCGGATAGCGCGTCGCCGCCACCACCGCCCGCGCCTGCTCCGCCGTATCCACCATCGGGATCAGCAGTGTCCTGGCACCGATATCGAGTACCTGTTTTATCAGCGCCCTCTGTCCTTCCACCGGGCGGATCACCGCCTGGCTGCGGTAAGCGGCGATGGCCTGCAACTGATGGTGGAGATCCTGGATGGTATTGGGCGCATGCTCGCCGTCGATCAGCAGCCAGTCGTAGGATGACGTGGCGGCGATTTCCGCCATATAGGCCGAGGTGGTGCTCAACCAAAGCCCAATCTGCACCTCGCCCCTGAGTAATCCCGCCTTGAAGGGGTTGGCTAATATCTCTTTCATGAAATGCCCTTATTCAATTTCAATGATGGCTTATTTGCCCGATACGCTATTGATACGATTTATGCCGGGATGGGTTTTAGTCACTTTCAGCGTCATGATGCCCAGCGCGCCGATGATGGCGATCGCGGCCAGGGTCAGCAGGCCCGCCGAGCCGGAACCGAAGCCGGTTTCGGCCTTAACCCGGATAATCGGGGCCAGAAAACCGCCCACGGCGCCGAAGAGATTGATAAAGCCGATGCCCGCCGCCAGCGCGGTGCCTGACAGTATTTGCGTCGGCATGGTCCAGAACACCGGCTGCACGGCGATAAAACCCACCGCCGCCACGCATAGCGCGGCGATGGCCAGGATTGGGCTGACCAGCCCCGACAGGCCGATGCCAAAACCCGCGCACAGCAAGGTCAATGCGGCAACATTACGGCGATCGCCGGTACGGTCGGAGTAGCGGGGGATATACCAGGTGCCGAACAGGGCGGCGACCCATGGAATGGCGGTGACCACCGAGGCGGTGAAGCCCACCTTGGTACCGATTAATTGCGCCACCTGGGTCGGCAGGAAGAAAATCAGGCCATAGACCGCAATCTGGATGGTCATGTAAATCAGCGCCAGTTGCCATACGCGTTTATTGGCCAGGGCATCGCGAAAGCGCGACGTGGTTTTTTTCTGGTCTTCGCTGGCCAGCTGCGCGGCCAATACCTGTTTTTCTTCCGCGCTCAAAAACCGGGCTTTTTGCGGATTATCATCCAGATAGAAAAACGTAAATATACCGGCGAATACCGCCAGCAGCCCCTCGATGCCAAACATCCAGAACCAGCCTGCATGGCCCATGAAACCATGCATTTCCAATAACGCGCCCGACAATGGCGAGCCCAGCGTCAGCGCCAGCGGCGCGCCCATATAAAATAACCCCATGATGCTGGCCCGGTTATTTTGCGGGAACCATAATGATGTGAGATAAATCATGCCGGGGAAAAATCCGGCCTCGGCCGCGCCTAATAGGGTCCTGACCACCAGAAATTTGGTTTCGGTATCGGCAAAACACATGGCGGCGGATAATAAGCCCCATAATACCGTGGTGCTGCCGATCCAGGTGCGCGCGCCGAACTTACGCATCAGCAAATTAGCCGGGACGCCTAAAAATGCGTAAACCAGAAAGAAGATACCGGCCCCCAAGGCATAGGCTTCGTTACTGAGACCGGTATCTATTTGATAGGTTTCTTTAGCAAAACCAATATTTGAGCGATCCAGGAATGCCAGAATATATAACGCCAGCATAAACGGAATTAGCCGGGCGCGATTTTTTTTAACCACGCGATCAAGAATTGTGCTCATAGCAGGGCAGTCCTCAGCAGAGGTTATTAATAATTATCTTGACCGGCGGGTGAATAAAGCCGGTCAAGATATTACCGGTTAATTAATGGGTAAAGGGGCGTTGTAATTGGCATTCCCGGTTAAGTTCTACGCCGAACCCCGGTTTATCCAGCGCCGATTTTTTGATACGGCCATTTTCCGGTACCGGCTCATCGAGCAATAGCGGGTCGAATTGCGGCCGCAGGGTTGAGCAGTCCGGGCTGGTCATCAGGAATTCGCTGAACGGCGTATTGGTAAAAGTGATCACCGCATGATGGGAATACACCGACGATCCATGGGGAACCACCAACTGGCCGCGGGATTTGGCGATGGCCGCAATCTCCACCAGGGTGGTCAGTCCGCCGCACCAGCCCACGTCGGGCTGCATGATATCAATGCCGGTTTCCGACAGCGTCCTGAACGACTGCAGGGTGCCGTGATGCTCGCCGCTGGTGACCATCATTCCCGGCGGGGCGTTGCGTTTGAGTTCGCGATAGCCTTCATACTGCTGCGGCGGCAGGCATTCTTCGATCCATTTCAGATTATAAGGGGCGCAGGCATGGGCCAGCCTGGTGGCGTAATTCACATCCTGGCTCATCCAGCAGTCCAACATCAGCCAGAAATCCGGTCCGCATTTTTCGCGGTATTCCGCCACCATGGCCGCGTCTTTGCGAATGCCGGCATCGCTGTCATGGGGGCCCCAGTGCGTCGGCATCTTGCCGCCGATAAAACCCATGGACTGCGCCAGATCCGGGCGGGCGCCGGTGGCATAAAATTGAATTTCATCGCGCACCGCGCCGCCCAGCATTTGATATACCGGCAGGCCGACCACTTTGCCAAACAGATCCCACAGCGCCAGATCGACGCAGGAAATGGTGTTCATCACCACGCCGCCCGAACCGGAATAATACAGCGTGGCGCCGAGCATTTGATCGTGAATCAGTTTTATGTCGCTGACCGATTTACCTTCGATAAAACGATTGAGATGCTTTTCGACGATAAAACAGCCCATTTCGCCGGCGGTGGAAATGGCGAAACCGATCTGTCCGTTGTCGGCTTCCACTTCCACCACCAGCGTGCCCAGTACATTGATGCCGAACGACTGGCGCGATTGCTCATATTGTTTATATTTGCTCATGGGCGTCGCGATATGATCGTCAATCCAATGTTGGCCGCTTTGATCGTGGTAATCGCCGCCGCCGCCGCTGGTGGCCGCGGTGGCGCCTCCGCAGAACCAGGCGCGGACGCTTTTTATTTTAGGTAGGGTCATGGTTTATTTCTCCAAATAAGACGAGACGGAATGTCAGGAAGCCTTGCGTTCAAAAGGACTTTCCCAACCCAGTAGCCGGGAAATATCTTTAGCGCAGGCAATCGCTTTCCCGGCAAAGAAGTCGCGGTTGTCCTGATTGATTTGCAAGCGGGTGCCCACCAGGGAAATTGCCGCGGCCAAGTCCTGGCGGGCGTTAAATACCGGTGCCGCCACGCAGCGTACGTCGGTATAATCTTCGCCATTGTCAAAACTCCACCCTTGGCGGCGAATATTCTTCAACTCGTTTTTCAGCGCGATAATACCGGTAATGGTGGTAGGCGTTTTGGCGATAAATTCAATATTGTTGATGATTTTTTCCTGCTGTGCTTCCGTTTGCCAGGCGAGCAGACATTTACCGATGCCGGACCGGTATAAAGACAGGCTTTTACCTTCATGGGATCGCACGCTGATAGTCGAGGTGGATTCTATTTTAAGAATATAATAGGCATTTTCCTCATCAATAATACCGAGATGACATAGCAGGCCTGTCTCTTCCATTAATCGGGTAAGGCGGTTTTTAGCAATATCGCGTAAATCCATTTTACCCAGCGCCTGGCCGGATAATTCCACCAGCTTGGTCCACAGGCAATAATTATCGCGGCCATCGATGGAAATAAAGCGCTGCTTTTTTAACTCCGCCAGCAGGAGATAGGTGGTACTTTTGGGTATGCCTAATTCAGCGATGATATCCGCCGCCGGACAGGGGCCGCGGCGTGCAATCATATTAAGTATTTCGATGCCGCGGGTTAAGGCGGGTACTTTGCTTGATTCCATTATACTGGACTCCGGTCTCGCTCAATGGAATCAATGTTGGCTGATTGGTATTTATGGTTTGTGATGGCCATCAAAAAAATATCTTCCATTGCCAAAATGGAAATTTATCTTAATAAAAATGTGATGGATAACGCAGATTTTTAAATGGCCAGTACATTGGGCTGTACTAAAACGATGTTTTATTAAAATGCGGCAAGGCGCCGTATAGGCGCGTCCCCCCTGGCAGGGCATCGCCCGGCGCGGATAATAATCCGGCCGATGGCGGCCGCACTCAATTATTCAGCATGTTAAGCGCGGTTTCGTGCAGACGGGGACAGCCGCAGGCCAGGACTTGCCCGCCGGATTCCGCCCGATCGCCCTTGAGGGTGGTCACCACGCCGCCCGCCTGTTCGATAATCGGAATCAACGCCACGATGTCATAGGGCTGGAGCGAGTATTCAAGGCAAATATCAATCTGGCCGGCGGCCAGCATCGCCATGGCGTAGCACTCTCCCCCGTAGCGGGTCATCAGGGTGCCGGCGACCAGCGCGGCGAAATTTACCGCCGAATGGCGGACGATCGGTTCGGGAGACGTGGTATGCAGTATCGCCCGATCGAGCGGGATGCCTTTACGCGTGCCAAGTTGCCTTGTGCCCTGCGGGCCGCTGCTCCATGCCTGTTTGCCGTCGGCCCAGAAGCGTTCCCCGGTAAACGGCTGGGCCATCATGCCCATTGTCGCCCGTGCGTCAATCGTCAGCCCGATTAACGTACCCCAGACCGGCAGGCCGCACAGGAAGGGGCGCGTGCCGTCCACGGGGTCCAGCACCCACTGCACGGGGCCGCCGCCGGTGGTGCCATACTCTTCCCCCACGATCGAATGCGCGGGAAAATATTCGCCAATCAGCGCGCGCATTACCCGCTCCGCTTCCCGGTCAGCGTCGGTCACCGGGTCGAAACGGAAGCCCTCTTTCGGCTTGGTGCCCACATGCAGGTCGATTGGCGACCGGAAGCGGGGCAGCGTCTCTTGCTGCGCCGCATCGGCCAGCTTATGGAAAAAAGCGATATCAGGGACAGCATCTTTCATCGTTACATCCTCGGTTGATACCAGCGGGGAAAGGAAACGGCAGGTCTTTGCTCGTTTGTGCTTGATTGTGTATTATTTTGATGTTTGTTTCAAGGGGCATGCATGGCTTTGCCGCGGTCACGGGTGAACCGCGCCGGCGGGCGTGGCGATATTTGCCGGCGACAGGGTTTGCCGGCGACGGGGAATCAACCGAGGGGGAATTATCCGGCGACTATTACGTTCAGCGGTTTTTCTTTTAACTGCCGCAAATAGGCGGCGGAAACGGCGTGGTCGGTGACCAGCGTGGTAATGTCGCCGCATTGCGCGACGCGGTAACGCGCCAGGGCGGAGAGCTTATTGACGCTTAACGCGACGATGATTTCATTGCTGCGCTTGACCAGGTGCTTTTTGAATTCGGCATCGTCATAGTCAAATACGGTCAGGCCTTCATTAATATCAAAGGCGCAGCCCCCAAGCAGGCACTGATCGAAATACATTGTCTCCAACTGCCTGAGCGTATCGATGCCCACCGCGCCGCCCGTCTCTTTTTGTATTTTCCCGCCGAGCAACACCACCTCCACGCGGGGATGGCGCATCAGCTCCACGGCGATAAGCGGCGAGTTGCATACCGCGGTGAGCCGCATCTCCCGCGGGATATTTCTCGCCACCGCCAGGTTGGTGGTGCCCGCGTCAAAGAAGACGCAGCCGTCGGGTTTGAGCAGGGGAATGGCGGCCAGGGCGAGGCGGTCTTTCAGGGCGGTATCGACGTTTTCCCGGTCGGTGAAACTGCCCGCTATCGGCAACAGGCTGACCGCGCCGCCGTAGACGCGCTTGCAGATCCCCGACTGCGCCAGCTCTTTCAGATCCCGCCGGATAGTGTGTTCGGAAACCTTGAGCTCCCGCGAAAGTTGCGCGCACACCACTTTGCCCCGCTCGCTGAGGCGTTGCTTTATTTGAGATTGCCGTTGTTCGGGAAAGTCGGTGTAATCAACCATACATACCTTATGAAATGAACATAACCACGCATAACCCATCATCATTCAGTAAAGTCTCCGGGCTGTCAATAACGCGGGGCAGGGGCGGTGGGGGGCGGCCTGATATTATATTTCAGACCTAAGTATGATTGCCGTCACATACCGGGAGTAGGCTTTTTAAGCCATATATCATTGCGGGGCCATAATTACGGGGCGGAACGGCTGATTGCCGTTTTGGCCTAGTTTTGCGGCGCGCGGCGCAGGATGTTTATCGGCGCGCCAGCGCCGGATCTTTGCCGCCAGGGGGGTAATTGCATGCGCATCGCCGTGTTTACCGACAGTTTTTACCCCGAGCTGGGGGGAATACAGGACTCGGTGTTGTCCGTATGCCGGGAACTCGGCAAACGCGGCCATCGGGTGGTTATTTTCGCTCCGCGCGCGACCGGCCATGATTTTAAACTGGCCGGCGTATCCGCACGGGAAGCCGATGCGGGAGAAAATGTCGAAATACGGCGGCTGTTTGCGCTACCGATCCCCAGTTCCACCGGGCAGTCCCGCCTGCTGGTGCCCAACGGACGGCGCTGGCGCCAGTTGCTGCCTTTCGCGCCGGATATTATCCACACCCATACTTTTCTCGGCGCGGGTCTGGAGGCGCTGAGCGCGGCGCGCCACCTGGATGTACCGGCCGTAGGCACTAATCACTGGGCTATCGGGGAGTTTGGCGGTTATACGCCGTTTTCGGCCGATTTTTTCCGCAAAGTCAGCGTGCGGGCGGTAACACGCTACTACAACCACTGCGCATTGGTGACCGGCCCTTCCCACTCCGTGCTAAACGAAATGTGCGACTTCGGGCTGCGCCGTCCCCGCTGCGTGGTATCCAACCCGGTGGATACCGTCCGGTTCCATCCGGTGCCCGCCGCCCGCCGTGCGGCGCTGAAACGATCTTACGGTTTTAGTCCCGCCACCCTAATTTACGCCGGCCGGCTGGCGGACGAGAAAAAAATCGATGTGTTGATCCGCGCGCTGCCGCTAATCGCGCGGCATGTGCCCGATGTGATGCTGGTGCTGGCCGGGCATGGTTCCGCGCGCCATCGCCTGGAACAACTGGCGCGCGCGCTGGGGGTCGCGGGACGCGTCAGGTTTACCGGCACCCTGGATAAAGCCGCGCTGGCGGGCGCCTTTCATGCGGCGGAAATCTTCGCGATCGCCAGCACTTCTGAAACACAAAGTATGGTATTGATGCAGGCGATGAGCGCGGGGTTGCCCGTGGTCGGGGCGCGCTGGCGCGCGTTGCCTGAATATATCGACCCGCAGTCGGGTTTTTTGGCGCAACCGGGCGACCATGAGGATTTTGCCCGCAAATTGACGCACTTGCTGCGCTCACCGGCGTTGCGCCAACAAATGGGTGAGCATGCGGTCCGGAAGACCGCGCCTTTTTCCATCACTGCCGTGACAAGCCGCTGGGAAGAAATTTATGCCCAAATCAGTCTGGCCGTACCCGAGGGGATGTCGCGTATTTAAGGAGCGTAATTGTGAAACTTAGTTTGATAATTCCTGCTTATAACGAAGAGTTGTATCTTGCGGACTGCCTGCATTATGCCATCGAGGAATTGGCGGCCAGGGCGAAACCCGGCGAATATGAAATCATCGTCGTCAATAACGCCAGCACTGACCGTACCGCGGCCATCGCGGCCGGATTTGAGCGGGTACGCGTGGTCTACGAGCCGATAAAAGGGCTGACCCGCGCCCGGCAAAAGGGGCTGGAGTCGGCGTCCGGCGATGTTCTGGGCTTTATCGACGCCGATACGCGCATGCCGCCCGGCTGGCTTGGCACGGTACTGGCCGCCTATGAGCAACATAGCGATCTGGTTTGCGTCAGCGGCCCATACCGTTATTTCGACTTGCCATGGATGAAAAGTTTACTGGTGGATCTTTACTGGCTGCTGCTGGCAAAACCCACCTACTGGTTCACGGGGTATATGGCGGTAGGCGGTAATTTCGCCGCCAGCAAGCAGGCCCTGCTGCGCATCGGCGGCTTTGATACGTCGATCGCTTTTTACGGCGAAGATACCAATATCGCCCGCCGGCTTGCGAACGTGGGGAGGGTGCGATTCGACCTGGCTATGGTGATGGCGACCTCGGCGCGCCGCCTGAAAGAAGAGGGATTTATTACCACCGCGGTGCGTTATGTCGTCAATTTCATGTCCGAAGTGGTGCGCAATAAACCGGCGACCTCCGAATACCGGGATATTCGTTAGGGGCGTCAAGGGCCCGCAATCGGCATGGCGGTAGGGATCATGCCGTCTTTATGACCGGCGCGAAACGGGGTTTGCCAGGCCGGGCATTGGCCGTCCGCGCGCCGGAGCCGTCGCCGGATAGTATGGCAGCGCAATCAAATAGGCGGGTGTTCGGTGCGCGCCGGCGCATTGCCTGCACAATGCGCCGGACGGGGTAGCCATGCCTCGTCAATACTATGTTTTGTCAATAAATACTATGTTTTGTCAATAATAGCCGAGTAATTTCCACCAGAAGAGCCCAACGATAAAGGTCAAAATGACATTAAAGGTGACGATGCAAAAATTAATGCGATAGAAGCGCGGCCGTTCAAAATAACCCTGGGCGAAATAGATAGGGCCGGGACCGCCGCCATATTCCGTATTCCCCCACATCAGGTTGCTGAAAATACCGAAACAAATCGCCACCATCATCGGCGGCGCGCCGGCGGCAATCGCCGTTGCGGCAAAAGGGGCATACAGCGCGGCGACATGACCCGTGGCGGTGGCGAATAAGTAGTGCACGTAAATATACAAGATTCCCAGAAGGACGAAGGTGCCCATCGCGCCAAAGCCATGGATAACGCTGCCTAAATGGCCGGTCATCCATTTGATAAACCCCAGATCCGATAATCCGGTCGCCAGGCTGATAATGACGCCAAACCAGATTACCGTATCCCAGGCCGCATGGTCTTTTAACAGGTCTTTCCAGTCAACCGCGCGGGTCGCGAACAAATAAGCCGCCAGCCCCAGCCCCACCGTGGTCGCCGACAAACCGGTAATCAGGCTGGTGCCCCAGCCGATCAGCGCCAGGATGAAACCGCAGGCCACTTTTTTTTCCGCTATGAGCATCGGGCCTAATCCGGCAAGCGCATTGCGGCCCATCAGTTTCGCTTCCGGGGTACGTTTAAGTTCCGGATTTAATATTTTGTACAATAATAGCGGCATCAGGCAGAAGCACACCATCGCCGGCACCACGGCGGCGATAAACCACCCGCCCCAGGTGATATTAATGCCTAATGACGTTTTCGCCAGACTGCCTGCCAGCGGATTCGCCGCCATACCGGTCAGAAAAATGGCCCCGGTGATCGGCGTAAACTGAAAGCAGACCATAGTCAGGAAATCGCCTATTTTTTTTCCGGTCACACCGGGGGCCGAGCCTAATACGCTATTAATAGATCGGGCGATGGGAAAAATAATACCGCCGGAACGCGCGGTTACCGAGGGCATGGCCGGTGCCATAATAAGATCGGAAATACCCAGGGAATAAGCGATGCCCAGGCTACTGCCGCCGAACAGCGACAGCATTTTATACGCAATCCGCTTGCCCAATCCCGAGGTGACGAAGCCCAGTGACAAAATATAAGCGCAAAAAATCAACCAGACCGTACCGTTGGCGAATCCTGACAGCGCTTGTGCTTCCGTTAACGTTTTGGTAAATATCGCCACGCAGATCGCTATCAGCATCACTGCCCCGGAAGGTAAGGGTTGAGTCAAAATAGCGGCAATGGTTGCGGCAAAAATCGCCAGCATATGCCACGCCCTAGGTGTGAGTCCTTCCGGTGTGGGAATAATCCATATGGCCAATCCGATCAAGATTGGAATAGCAACGGCAATAATGGTTCTCTTTTTAGATGATTCATATGACATATTAACCCCTTATTCATGCACACGAATTTCTTTACCATGCGGGCTATTTAGCGGAGTTTTCCAATACCCGATCGACCATTTCCGCCGCCATGCCAAGGTAATTAGCCGGATCGGTTAAATGTTCAATCAAGCTGGGTTCGAGACGGTTAGAGACGCTGGGCATGGCATTAAGAACATCGGCGAGGCGGCCGCCTTTTTCATTCACGATGCGACACGCGTCATACACGATATCGTGGGCATCCTGACGCCCGATATAAGGCGCAAGACCCATCATCACGGCTTCCGCCACGATAAGCCCTTTGGTTAAATCGAGATTTTTGGCCATGGCTTGTTCATCCACCACCAGCCCGCCCAGCATGAACTTGGCCTGATTCAGCGCCCCGGCCGCGAGAATGAAGCTTTCTGGAATGGCGATCCATTCCGCATGCCACGGGCCGGTCGCGCGTTCTAAATCCTGCACCATGGCATCGAGCATTAAACCGGCCTGCTGACGCACGCCTTTAGCGCAAGCCAATATCAGTTCGCTTGAGATGGGATTGCGTTTTTGCGGCATAGTGCTGCTGGCCCCGCGTCCTTTAACAAAGGGTTCGTAAAGCTCGCCGAACTCATTTGCCGCCAACAAAATAACGTCGTAGGCTATTTTCCCTAAAGAACCGGTGATAACGGCCAGTAAATTCACCGCTTCCGCAAAACCATCCCGCGCCACATGCCAGGTCGAAACCGGCACGCCTAAATCCAGTTCCTTCATCATCGCTTGCTGGACCGCAAGGCCTTTATCGCCTAATGACGCCAGCGTTCCCGCCGCGCCGGCGAATTCGCCGACCAGCACCCGGGGCCGGGTCTGCGCCAGGCGTTCTGCGTGGCGATCGAACATATCAAGCCAAATCGCGGCTTTATAACCGAAGGTGATCGGCAATGCCTGTTGTAAATGGGTGCGTCCCGCCATCGGCGTATCGCGATAACGTTTGGCCAGCCCGGCGAGGATATGGCGTAATGCCTTAATATCCGAGTCAATTAAATCAAAAGCATCCCGTAGCTGTAATACCACGGCGGTATCCATGATATCCTGCGTCGTTGCGCCCCAATGCACATAACCGCCATAGGTTTTGGCCTGTTTGGCAATCTGGTGCACCAACGGCAAAATGGGATAACCGACGATTTCCGTTTCATCACGTAATAAATCAAAGTCGAGCGTATCCGCATTACAACTCGCCGCTATTTCTTTTGCCGCCTCATCGGGGATTACCCCGCACTGTGCTTCCGCTTTGGCCAACGCGATCTCGACCGCGACATATTTGCGAATCAATTCGCGATCGTCGAATATGGCGCGCATGGCAGGAGTGCCGAATGAGTCGCGGAACAGGATTGAGTCAATAACATTAGAAGCCATACCATTTCCTTAAAAGTTAATGAATAAAACCTATAGAAGTGAGATAAATAGCGTTTGCGCAAATAACGGTGACCAATCAAGGACGTTGAACCGTCAATCCGCGTATGCTATTTTTACAAAAAATTAACATATGCTTTGATCCCTGCCTGGGAGGGCGCCAATATAGTGAAATGTACGTATATGCTTAAATGTACGTACAGGAAATCATGTCCGTTCATACTAAAATGTACGTACATGTGAAAGGAAGCGTTTTGTGCTTATTAATTGACCGGGGTCAATAACAGTTGAAGAAAATAACCTATGAAAGAATCTCTTTATAAGCGGATTGCCCGCGAACTCGTGCAAAGCATAGCCTCCGGCAAGTATCCGCCGGGTTCGTTATTGCCATCCGAATTGGAATTATCAGAGCATTATGAAGTCAGCCGGCATACCATACGCGAAGCGCTGCGCGAGTTGGCCGCGCTTGAGTTGGTTTCGCGGCGTAAAGGCATCGGGACCCTGGTTATCGGTAAAGGGGATGACAACGGCCATGCCCATTCCTTGGCGACCCTGGAAGACCTGCTGACGCTGGCAAAGACCAATATCCGGGTGGTCAAAAAAATCGACGAAATCGTCGCTGATTATGAACTGGCCAAAACCATCGGCTGCCGGCCGGGATCGCGCTGGCTGCATATCGCCAGTATTCGTGAAGACAGTAAGAAAAAGGATGCGCCGATTTGCTGGACGGACAGCTATGCGAGTACCGATTACGCAAAAGTGCGCCAGTTGGTGCGCAGCGATCCGTTCGCGTTAATCAGTGATTTGATTGAAAAGCACTATGGCATTAAAAGCGAAGAAGTCAGACAGACGATTACCGCTATCGGCGTGCCGCCCAAAATGGCGAAAACGCTGGGGGTCGAACCGGGTTCGCCGGCGCTGAAGATTATCCGCCGCTATACCGATATCGCGGGCAACGTATTTGAAACCACGGTCTCCGTGCATCCCGCGGAAAGATATGCGTGCTCGATCGTATTAAAACGGCAAAAAGGCTGAGAAGAGATCACGGGTTAAAACCATGGCGGATAAGACGGCTTTGCCGCACCGCCGGAGGAAATATCAGCACCGTCATATCATAGAGGGGGAGCGGATGGCCAGGCGCGAGCATCACCACCATAGCCGGCGGCGGCCCGGCGCGCTGCCGGGATTGCTGGCCGCTGCCGTCACGCTGTTTTTGCTGCTGGCGCCGGCTGAGGCGGCGGAGCCGATGCCGGGGCTGACCCGGCTGCTCGATGAGGCGCAGGCCATTACTCCCCTGGAAACGGTGGTTATCGCCCGCCATGGGGAGATTCTGGCCGAACGCGGCTACCGGGGGCATTCGACCACGGCGGCCACCAATATCAAATCGGCCTCCAAGTCGGTAATATCGGCGCTGGTCGGCATCGCCATCGACCGAGGCCTGCTCGCGGGTCCCGATCAAACCATGGCGCCGCTGCTGGCCAACCAGCTTCCCGCCAACCCCGATCCCCGTTTGCCAAAGATAACCATCGGTAATCTGCTGTCCATGCAGGCCGGGCTGGAGTCGACCTCCGGGGCCGGGTATGGGGCCTGGGTCGGCAGCCGCAACTGGGTGCGCGCCGCGCTGGCCCGGCCTTTTGCGGACGATCCCGGCGGACGCATGATTTACTCCACCGGTTCGACGCATTTGCTGTCGGCGATCCTGACCCGGCGGACCGGACGCACCACCTTGCAGTTGGCGCGCGACTGGCTCGGGCCGCAGACGGGTTTTAGCATTGCCGGCTGGATGCGCGATCCGCAGGGCATTTATCTGGGCGGCAACGAAATGGCGATGAGTCCGCGTTCACTGCTGGCTTTTGGCGAACTCTACCGCACCGGCGGCGTCGCGGCGACGGGTAAAAGGCTGTTGTCGCAGGAGTGGGTTAATGCATCCTGGCGGTCGCGCACGCAATCGCCTTATACCGGCGACGGTTACGGCTACGGCTGGTTCCAGACGCGGATCGCCGATGAGACGGTGCATTACGCCTGGGGCTACGGCGGACAGATGCTGTATATCGTGCCCCGGCTGGCCCTGACCGTGGTCATGACCTCTGACGGCGGTTCGCCCGCCGCCCGCTCCGGTCATCGGGATCGGTTGCATCAAATGTTGGGTGATATCATCCGCGTGCTGCAACAGGCCGGGTGAGCGCGGGATAAAGGTATTGGGGTAAAACCCGCGCTTACCCCAGCTCAGTGAAAACCGCCCGGCCCGGCGAGTTTTCATAACGCGTCAGCTTCACCACGGCGAACAGGGTCACCAGGCAGCAAACCGCCAGATAAGCCGAAACATACAGCGAATGCCCTCCCGCGGCTTCAATCAGCAAGGTGCAAATCAACGGAGTGGGTCCGGCAATCAGCATACTATTCAATTCCCGCGCCACGCTGATGCCCGAGAAACGATATTCAGTGGGGAAAATATTGGCCAGCAGCAGCCCTTGAGGCCCCGCCATACCGCCAAACCCGATGGCGAAACCGATACACATCGCCGTCGTGATCCACAGCATATTGCGGGTATCGAGCAAGGCAAACAGCGGAAAAGCGAACAGGGCGGTGAACAGCGCGCTGAGGATCAGGATTTTCGCCGAACCGAATTTATCCGCCAGCCAGCCCATGAAGGGGGCGCAGATCACCCCGCATAAAGCCGCATACAGCAGGGCGGTCAAGGCCTGCGGCTTGGCGATGCCCAAGGTATTGGTCATATAGCTTAACGTAAAGGCGCTGAGAATATAGACATTGGCGTTGTGGCCGGTGACCACCAGAAAGCCGTACGCCAGCTGTTTGGGATACCGGGTCAGCAGTTCCTTTAGCGGTAATTTATGGGCGTTCCTGTCCCGTTCGGCTTTTTGTACGGCGCTCAAATATTCCGGGGTTTCATCCAGTTGCTTACGGATATAAAGCGCAATCACGAACAGTACGGCCGAGGACAGGAAGGGCAAACGCCAGCCCCAGCTGATAAGCGCCGGTTCGGGGAGATGCGAAACGCCGAGAAAGGCCAGGCTGGCGAACAAAATGCCGACCACGGTGGAGGATTGCAGTAAGGAGGTATAAAAGCCGCGCTGGCGAACCGGGGAATATTCATATACCAGCGTCACCGCGCCGGCGTATTCCGCCCCCGCCCCAAAACCTTGTACCATACGCATCATGACCAGCAGCGCCGGGGCGAAGAAGCCAATCTGGGCGTAGCCCGGCAATAAACCGATGGCGACGGTGCCAAAACCCATCAGGGAAATGGAGAATATCAAGGCGGGCTTACGGCCGAACCGGTCGCCGAAATGGGCGATAAGCACCCCTCCTAGCGGACGCACGATAAAACCAATGGCAAACGTGGCGAAAGACGCCACGGTGCCGGCCAGAGCCGACAGTTCGGGAAAGAAAATATGGTTAATAATCAAACCGGCTGCCGCCCCGTACAGGGCATAATCAAACCACTCAATAATCGTACCGATAACAGAGGCGACAACCGCTTTACGGATGCCGGTCTGATGGGAAGAACGCGTTGTTTGGCTCATGGCGGTATTCCTGTGTGTTGGTGGTTGCCGGGAACGGTCCGGATGTCAGCCGTTCGCCACCGGCGTCGGCATCGTCAGTCCGTGTGCCCGCGCCAGTTCATCCAGCTGGCCGCACAGCGAAACGGGTAGCGGAATTCCCCGGTTCTGGCAGTCTTTTAATGCATTAAGCGCCCGTTCGCCGGGTAGCATGACGCGCTCAAAACCGGGTTTTGGCGGCGAATCGCGGCAAGCCCGCACCAGCGCATCAATCTGTTTGAGGTAAGCCTGGCTGCCGCCCATGGCCTGTGGGGAGTAAAGCGTAATGGTCATCGATGCGCTCCAACCCTCATGGGGTTCGGCCCGTCCGCCGCCGCTCAGGCAGCCCGACAATATTTCGACCATCAGCCCCAGGGCGTAACCTTTATGGCCGGCCTCGACGCCGCCCAGCGGCATAATGGTGCCGGGCGGATTGGTCGCCATAACCGCCGGGTCCGCGCTGGGCCGGCCCTGATTATCGAGCAGTACCGGATAAGGGAACTGCGCGCCGGTTTGCCGTCTGAGCGCCACCGCGCCATTGGTCGCCAGGGCGGTGGACATATCGATCAACACCGGCCCGTCGCCGGTCGGAGCGCCCAGCGCGACGGGGTTGGACGTCATTACCGCGCCGGTGCCGCCAAACGGGGCCACGCTGCTATGGCCCGGATCGGTCAGGGCGATGAAAATAACCAGCCCTTTATCGGTCGCGGCCTGCAGGTAGGCGCTCAGGCACGCGGTATGATGGCTGTTGTAGAGAGAAACTATGGCGATGCCATAGCGTTCGGCGCGCTCCGCGCCCGTACGCACGGCCTGTTGCACCAGCCATGGACCGGGCAATTTGCGCCCGTCCCAGGTTAAGCAGGCGCCATGGTCATGGATAACCCGCGGCTCGCCGGCGACATTCATGCCGCCGCGGGCGATTTCGGCCAGATAGGCCGGCAGCAGCGCCAGTCCATGGGTGGTTTTACCGAATCCCTCGCCGCGCACCAGCACTTCGGCAACCGCTTCGGCCTTGTCGCGGGGCATGCCGTGCTTAATCAGCAAGTCGCGGCCCAGGTCCGCGATCGCCCGCATGTCATAACGTGAATGCATAAAGTCTCCTTTTCAGCTATTTGATCAGGTGACATGAACCCGAAATACAGTGGGCATCAATGGCTGCGGAACTCCAGTCGATTCCCAGTCCCGGTTGGTCGCTGGGAAAAGCCCGGCCGTTTTCTATCCGCATGCCGGCCAGGGTCAGATCGTCGAGCTGCGGGATATATTCGAGCCAGCGCGCGTTGGGCACGGCGGTACAGAGGGAGACGTGCAGCTCCATCAGGAAGTGCGGGCACACGGCGACATTAAAACATTCGGCCAGATGAGCCACTTTTAACCAGGGAGTGATACCGCCGATGCGGGCGACATCCACCTGCACCACCGAGCAAGCCCCCCGTTGCAGGTATTCGCGGAAGTGCAGGGCGCTGTAAATGCTTTCGCCCACGGCGATGGGGACGGAGCTGTGCCGGGAAAGGCGCACATGGCCTTGGATATCGTCGGCGGGCAGGGGTTCTTCCAGCCAGCCGATATTCAACTCTTCATAGCGGTGCGCCCGCCGGATCGCGTCATCCACCATAAACGCCTGATTGGCATCGGTGAAAATCTCGAAGCCGTCGCCCACCGCTTCCCTCACCGCGCCGAGCCGGGCGATATCTTCATTAAGCGGGCGGCCTACTTTGATCTTGCAGCCCATGAACCCCTGTTCCCGCGCTCGCTGCGCATCGTCGACCAGGGCCTGTGGGGGTAGATGCAGCCACCCGCCCTCGGTGGTATACAGGGGGATACTGCTTTGCGCGCCGCCCGCCGCCAGGTGCAGCGGCAAACTGGCGCGGCGGCAGCGCAAGTCCCACAGAGCGGTATCAATTGCGGCGAGCGCCAGCGCGGTGATCGCGCCTACCGTGGTGGCATGGGTCAGGAACGCCAGCTCGCGCCAGATGCCTTCGATGTGCTCCGCGTCTTTACCCAGCAGGGCCGGCGCCAGGGTTCGCTCAAGCAAGGAAATCACGGCGGGTCCGCCGGTGCCGATGGTATAGCTATAGCCGGTACCCACGGCGCCGTCCGTATCGGTAATGCGTACAAAAGGCGTTTCCTGGCAGACAAAAGATTGGATGGCGTCAACCCGTTTTACTTTGGGTTGCAGTTCAACCATAAAAATTTCAACTTGCGTAATTCTGGCCATATAACGAATACTCCTGCGTGGTCGGGGGCGGCGGTCTCTGTGCCGGCCGATTTAATCGGCGGCCCTGGTTTCCTGATGTTGTTCCCCCAGTCCTGCGATACCCAGGCGGATGTGTTGCCCTGGCCTGAGGTAAACCGGCGGGGTTTGACCCATGCCAACGCCGGGCGGGGTGCCGGTGGAGATAATGTCGCCGGGGTGCAGGGTCATAAACCGGGATATGTAGGACACCAGATAGGCCGCCCCGTACACCATGGTGCGGGTCGATCCTTGCTGATAGCGGTGTCCGTCAACTTCCAGCCACATCGCTAAATCCTGCGGGTCGCCAATTTCGTCGCGGGTCACCAGCCAGGGGCCGATCGGGCCGAACGTGTCGCAGCTTTTGCCCTTGCACCATTGTCCGTGGCGCTCCAGTTGGAACGCGCGTTCGGAAAGATCGTTGACCACGCAATACCCCGCCACATAATCCAGGGCGCTTTCCTGGGCAACATATTTTGCCGTTTTGCCAATCACCAGGCCCAGTTCCACTTCCCAATCGGTTTTCTGCGAACCGCGGGGGATCTCGATGCGATCGTTGGGGCCGATAATGGCGCCGGTGGATTTCATGAAAATAATCGGCTCGGGCGGCACGACGGCGCCGGTTTCCGCCGCATGGTCCGAGTAATTCAGGCCGATACAAATAAATTTCCCGCTATTGGCCACGCAGGGGCCCAGGCGCGGCTGGCCGTCCACCAGCGGGAGTCGATCAACGGCCAGCGCGGCCAGTTTGGCCAAGGCGTCGGGGCCGAGGGCCGTCCCGCCGATGTCCTCGATCTGGCCGGTTAGCGAGCGTATCCGCCCCTGCGCGTCGAGCAATCCCGGACGCTCCTGACCGGCCGGACCATAACGAAGCAACTTCATAACGTATCTCCCTCTATTAACGGATGGGTAATGAACGGGCAAAGATGAGCGGCGGGAGGATCACGCGGCCCAGCCGCCATCGATAATATGAATCTGGCCGGTAGTGAAGGTGGCCCCGGCCAGGTAGAGCACCAGGTCGGCAATCTCGTCCAGGCGACCGATACGGCCCATCGGCTGGCGGGCGATAAACGCGTTGCGCGCAGCATCGTAATCGCCCTGGGACCGGAGGCGTTGTTGCAGCGACGGGCTGTCGACCGTGCCGGGACAAATGGCATTGCAACGGATACCCTGCGTGACGTAATCGGCGGCAACGGATTTCGTCAGGCCGATCACCGCGGCTTTGGTGACGCTATAGGCAAACCGGTTCGGCACCGCTTTTACGCTTGAAGCCACGGACGCCATATTGATAATGCAACCCTCTTGCTGGGCGAGCATACCGGGCAGCACCGCCTGAATTAAGTGGTATTGCGCACTCACATTGAGCTGCCAGGCCAAATCCCAATCCGCGCCGTTACACTCCAGCACCGTGCCGTTATGCACAATACCGGCACAATTAAACAGCATATCAATCGTGCCTTGCCTGCTGACCAAGTCATCGATATCGGATCGGCGCAGCACATCGAGCCGCTCGGTCTGTATATTCTCCCGTCCATCCAGCTCGTTGAGTTTTTCGGCGTTCACATCGCTGGCGATAACGTGAAAACCCGCGGCGGCCATGCGTAGCGCGGTCGACCGCCCGATACCCTGCGCCGCTCCGGTGATCAATATTTTTTGGGTTGTGCGCTGCGTCATCGACTTGCCCCTTATTGAAGAACAGATGTTGTTTCATAAATTGAAATTTAATGTAGCATCGCTGTTTAATATGCTCATTAGTAAATTTTAAATTCATATATAAACATCACATATTTTGAGTTTATTCGGCCATAATCTCGATTGGCCTCACATAAATGGTAAACTTGGCTGCATTGGAGAACATGCAATCGCCGCGCTCGGGTAACAAGGGCGCGGTTGATGGGGAGAAAAAGGTCATGGCGCAGCACAAGACTGAAATTGCCCAAGAAACGGAAGAATCGGAAGATCGCTACCGGGCGCCCGCCCTGGATAAAGGCCTGGATATCCTGGAGGCGCTGGCTGAACGGGAAGAAGGGGTATCGCAGGCTGAAATCGCCAAGGCGCTCGGACGCAAACCCAATGAAATCTACCGCATGCTCGATCGGCTGGTGCGCCGGGGATATGTCATTCGCAGCAGCGTCGATCAGTATGAGTTATCCCTGAAGCTTTTTGAGCTGGCCAACCGCCATTCGCCGTTCAGGCGGCTCACCACCCAGACATTGCCACACCTGCGCCAGTTTTCCCGCGAGACGCAGCAGGCTTGCCATCTGGTGGTTTACGATCGCGGGGCGCTGACCGCCATCGCCCAGGTGGATGCGCCGGGTTATTGGGGGTTCGGCATTCGCGTCGGTTCGCGTATTGGTTTACTTGATACCGGTTCGGGACATGTGATGCTGGCGTTTTCCTCTGCCAGCGAACGTGAATCGATGCTCAGGGAATGTGAAGAATCCCCGGCGGGATATGTAGCCGATGAGCTGATTAGCGTATTGGGACAGGTGCGCCGGCAAGGCTATGAAATGATGCCCAGTAAACAGACCGAGGGGGTTTATAATATCGCCGTCCCGCTGTTTGCTGCGAGCGATAAGGTTATTGCCGTTCTGGCATGTCCCTATCTACAACATCTTGACAGCATGGGGACGCCTTCGCGCGAAGCGGTGCTAGGCCAGCTCAAATACGCCGCCAGGCAGATCATGGCGGCCACACCCGGCGGCGCGGGGGAGTAGCTTAACGGATTGGCCGGCTTATTTTTTCGGCTTAACCGAAACCATCTCCACCGCAGTGGCGGGGTCCATGGCTTCAACGGCCTTTTGTAATTCAGCCAACGCGAATTTCAAGGATGCAATTTCCTGCTGCAGGGCCTGGACTTCCAGCGTGGTGCGATTGGCCTTGGGAAACGCGTCAAGTACGTCGTTTTCATCAAACATACGTACCTGACGGTTATCCAGCGTCACCAACTGATATTTCAAACGGCCACTGTTGATCGCGTTATAAATGGTCTTGCGGCTGACCATCGCAATTTCAATCACCTGGCTTATTCTTAACATCGTTTTTCTCTGACGTCTCTTTCCGGTCGGTGGAAGTTTCAGTGGTTCATTCTACCGTGTCGCGATGGCTTCAGTGAATAATTTTGCAATCTCCTGCGGGGTGTTTCGGCTGATTTTGTTAACCTGGGCAATATCCGCCAGCAAAGCGAAAAGCGATTGTATCACCGCCACTTTTTCGCAGCTGGGATCGATGGCCATTAACACCACAATCGCCGGTTTAACCACTTTATCCGGTTCATCGGTACGATGAAATTCCACACCGGCATGATTGATTGCCACGGCAAACCCGGTTTGAATAACATGCTCAAACTCGGTATGGGGTATGGCGATGCTATGTGTTTCCATATCGATGCCGGTGGGATAAATCGCTTCCCTGTCCAGCACCCCTTTGAGGAAACTCTCTTTCACCAATCCATCTTCATACAGGCTATTGGCCAGCAACGTCAGCAACCCGGTACGACCGATCGGCTGGTCGATGGTAAAAACACGTTTTGCGCTAAACATCATTATTCCCCTATCTCTACCTGCGCCGCATCTGATTGCAGCAGCGCTTTATCTTCAAGCAAGATTTTTTTACGGTTCCACAGCGCCAGCAACAGGGTGCAGAGAATCAATAAGCCGATACCGATGGCTTTAAAATAAAACCCCTGGATAATTACCCAAGGCAGCATGGCGCCCGCGTAATCGATGCTGCTGATGCTGGTGGCGCCGTGAGGCAGGGAGAAACCGGTGCTCATCGCCGTACTGGTCACCAGTGGCGCCAGCGCGGTGCCAATCAGCAGTGCCAGGCTCAGGGTCAACAAGCCGGTCAGCAGGGTGCGGAACATATCGCCGCGGCAAACGGCGGTCACCAGCACAAAGGCAAACGGCAGGCCGGTCAACGAGGCGAAGGGCAAAAATTGATTGCCGGGAATAATCGCCGCCAGTACCAGCATGATCGGGATCATTAACATGGAAACCGATAACGTCACCGGGTGACCGACGCTGACCGCCGAATCCAGTCCGATGGAAATTTTTCCAAACGAACCGGCCCGCGACTGGGCGATATCCTGGATGCGTTCGCTGATGGGATAAACCCCTTCCATCAGCATTTTCGCCATGCGCGGA
The DNA here is from genome assembly GCF_047324175.1 of Sodalis sp. RH21. Taxonomy (NCBI): domain Bacteria; kingdom Pseudomonadati; phylum Pseudomonadota; class Gammaproteobacteria; order Enterobacterales; family Bruguierivoracaceae; genus Sodalis; species Sodalis sp. RH21. The sequence continues at coordinate 1,841,010 of NZ_CP178732.1, forward strand.
ATAATGGTCATTACCGCGGCCATGGTAATGGCGGTTTGCAGGATCGACTTCACATTCACGCCGGCGATAATCGCCAGGATGGCGCCGATAATGGCCCCCAGGCAGGCGGGGTCGCCCAGGATGGACAAGCGTTTTTGGATAACCTCGGTATCGATTTTAATATCGCGTACCCAGGGGATGCGATCGACAATGGCATTCACCAGCCAGGCGGCGGGCACAAACGAGGCGGAAAAGCCATGGGGCACCGAAATACCCGGCAAATTAAGGTATTTTTCCACGTCGCGGGTGGTCCGGTCGGCAATCACCATGGTGACGACGCAGTTCAGCCCGGCGGCCAATACCCCCAGCCACAGATTATCGGTAATAATCGCCACCAGCGAACCGGTGAAGGCGTGGTGCCATAAATTCCAGATATCCACATTCAGGATGCGGGTGGTCTTGGTGGTAAGCATCAGGATATTGATGGCCACGCAGACCGGGATCACCAGCGCGCCGACCCGGGTGCCCATGGCGACCGCGGCGGCGGCGGGCCACCCCATATCCAGCACCGTCAGGTGTAAACCGAAGCGCTCGACGATGGCGTTGCTGACCGGCGTTAATGAATCGATCATCAAATTCACGGTAATGCTTAACCCGATAAAACCGATTCCGACCATCAGACCGGCTTTTATCGCTTTGGCGAAGGATAACCGCAGCAACAGGCCCAGGATGATGAATATCAGAGGCATCATCACCGAGGCCCCCATACTCAAGATGTAATCGATAATAAACATAATGTTAACCCTCGGCGAGAATCAATTTTTTTACGCTGTCGAAGACCTTGTCGATACCCATGCCGGTCAGCAAAGGCAATGCGTTGACCACCGGGACGGAAACCTTCACCGGGGAGGTCGATACGATGAAATCAAGATCGTCACGGGTGGTCGCTTCCGCCACCGTACCCTGGGAGATCCGCACTTTATTCAGCAAATTCTCGCTTTGCAAAAAGGCTTCCAGTTTTTTCAACGCCACCGTGCTGGTTGCCACGCCCGCGCCACAACAGATCATCATATGTTTCATATCAATTTCTCGCTTGGATAAGTGGAATGATTAAATCATGTTAACCAAACGCTAAATGTGATCGGTGTGTAATTTTACACACTAAAACAAAAATAGATGCCTTTTTAAAAATAAACATTTTATTATTATTTGTTTTATAAAGGTTTTATTGAAATAAGCCATGGAGCACTGAATCATTCATTGTGTAATTTTCCCGGCGGCACCCCTTGCCGCACGGGCGAAGCCGCGGGTTTACCCGCCGTCAGGCGCTAAAAAGTAGCTTATTCTTCCGGCGCGGTTGCAAGTGGACTCGCGGGGGGTTGCAAGGCAATTGGACCGTCGGCGATGAAAAATTGACGGTGAATAAAAACGACGGGCGCATTACTTAGCGATTGCATGCGTATGCTTTACTTTCGCCTAGCGGCCGATGGGTCGGTATCCCTGCCACTCGGGAGTAAAATGCCGCCCATGGGGGTTGGCGGTGAGGTGCAGGTAATAATCGCCGATTTTGGTCAGCAACAGGCAATCATCCACATCTTTCAGGTTATCTTTGTGCTGCTGGTTCGAGCCGGTAAGCAGGGCCGCCAACCCTTTTTGCTTCGCCTGCGCCGGGTTGTCGGCCACAAAAAGGTCGAATTCATGCTGCTCGGCCAGGGTGTCGGGGCGGTAGCCGCCGGCGTTCACAAAAAACAGCCGCTTGCTGCCGGGATCGGGCTGCGCGGCTAAAATAATGTCGTAGCCGTCCGCCCAGGTGATTTTTGCATAGCCATCCAAATGGATTTTATCTTTATCGCCAAACCAGGCTTCGCGCAGCAGCGGTATGGCATCCTCGGGCCGGTCGACGGCGGCGAATTGAATATCATGAACTTCGATATTGGATTTTCCCGCATTGCCGCCGAGATAAAACATATATAAATTCATCGTGTCGTTATCCATCTGAAGAGATCGTTATGTCAGATATGATACAACGCTATGGCGATACGGCAATGCATTGCTTACCGCCGCTCCCGGCGGTTGCAGCATAAGTCATTGCGACGGGGCGGCATAAATCGCCACGCCGTCATCGATTAAGCACGGCATTGCCCTTGATATACACCTGCTCCAGACGGTAGCCGGCGTCCAGCCGCACCACGGAGGCTTTCATGCCGGGCTGGATCCTGCCCAAATCGCTCGCGCCGATATAGTCCGCCGCCCGCGTCGAGGTCATTTCGGATACCAATTCGAGGGATAAGCCCAGCGACATCAGGCTTTGAAAATTGGAGATCATGGTGGCGCCGCTGCCGCCGCGGGTGGTCGGCCGATCTTTAAGGAACACGTCGACCCCGGTTTTGATAATGGTGCGCCGGCCGCCGCGGGTGGTATGTTCCCCGTCCGGCAGCCCGGCCACGCCGACGGCATCGGTAATCGCATAAAGCTTGGGAATGGCGCGGCAGGCCGCCAGCAGCACCGTGGGATGCACATGGCGCAAATCGGCGATGATTTCGGCATGCAGCCCATGGGCCATGGCATAGGCGGCGATGCCCGAGGTTTTGTGATCCACCGGGGTCATGGCGTTAAACAAATGGGTATAGCCGGTATAACCAATGGCGAAAGCATGGCGCAGGGTTTCGTCGTCGGCGATGCTATGGCCGACCTGCACCCGGGTTCCGTGCCTGGCGAGTTCGCTTGCCACCGCCATTCCGCCGATGATTTCCGGCGCCACCGTGGCCACGCGGATCGGGCAGATAGCCGCCCAGCGCGCGGCCAGGGCGACATCGCCCTCCAGCGGGCGTGTTTCCTGGGCGCCGAGGCGGTGTTCGCTGATAAAAGGGCCTTCCAGATGCGAACCGAGGATTTCCGCATCGGTACTTCCTTGGCTTGCCATCACCCGGGCGATACCGGCCAGCGCCGTTTCGATCATGGCTTCCGGCGCGGTGGAGGTGGTGGGCAGGATGGCCACCGTTCCGTTGCGGGCATGGAAATCGACCATGCCGCGCGTCGAAGCCTCGCCTTCCAGACAATCAAATCCGCCGCCGCCGTGTACGTGCAGATCGACGAAGCCCGGCAAGATAAACGGCGCCCGGGGATGCTCGCCGGGCCGCAGCCGCTCGCCGCGGATCGATGCGATAAGCGAACCGTTCACCTCGATTTGCCCTTTTACCCACCCGCCGGGCGTCAATATGGTTCCATCGATAAAAAAATTATTTTGCATCAGACATCGAGCTCCGTTGAGATAAAGAAGCGATCCCCGCGAAAATGGGAGCGCGTGAATTCCACGGCGTGGCCTTGGGCGGAAAAGCCGAGCCGCTGCAAGACCAGCAGGGGATCGCCCGGCGAAATATCCAAGTGCGCGGCCTGGTCGGCGGCGGCAAGCATGGCGCCGTAGCGCTGAACAATCTTCACCGGCTTGGTTCCCATGGATTGCATGGCGGCATACAGCGAAGTTGAACCGTCGTAGTCCGCCGGTACGGCGTCCACCGGGATCACCGAAGACTCGATATAAATCGGAATTTGATCGGCAAAGCGCAGCCGTTCAAGGCGCAGCACCCACGCGCCGGGGGCCAGGCCCAGATTAAAGGTCTCGTCGGGCAATACCTGCCCGCGCCGGCTGGACAGCAGGCGCGAGTGCGCCTTGATGCCGCGGTTTTCCATATCCTTGGTAAAGCCGGTAAGCACCGCTTTAGGCGCCATCACCCGGGCGCTGATAAACGTACCGGCGCCGGGGCGGCGATCGATCACCCCCGACTCCTCAAGAAACGCCAGTCCGCTGCGCAGGGTGGTGCGCGAAACATCAAGCACCTCGCACAATAGCCGTTCGGCCGGCAGCTTTTCGCCGGGCAGCAACTCACCCGCCTGTACCGCTTCTTCCAATACCCTGGCGACCGTGGCGCTGATTAAACCATTGGGCTGCAATGCCATGCGCGCTTTGAGAAAGTTACCGAGCCTGGTCATTTCCATTTAATGCCTCTTCATCCGGATAGGTGCTAAATGAGGCATCTTCAGATGTCGCCGCGCCAATTGCAATCAGATAGCAGCCATACAGCGCATCGGCGGCCGGAATGGCCACCGGCCGGCCCAATCGCTGAGCCAAATGGGGACCGAGTACGCCGGCCAGGCCGCCGGCGATATATAGCGGCACGCCGTCGGTTAAATCCAGCAGGCCGGCGAGACGCTCGAAATGATCCGCTGCCGTGCTTAACAACCCCTGGGCAAACGCATCGCCTTCCAGCGCGCAGTCGATCACCAGCGGGGCGTAAGCGGCAATCTGATACGGGCGGATGCCGGCGAAGGTCTCGGCAATGCCGCCTTGCGCCGCCAATTGGCGCAGGATGCGGCGCGCCAATATCGTCGGCGGCGTGATGCCGTCATACACGGCCACCGCGTGGCGCAGCGCCTTGCGGCCCAGCCAGACGCCCGAACCGCGATCGCCGCCGATCCAGCCCCAGCCGTCCCGGCGGATCGATCGGCCGCCGGGATACAGCCGGTGGGCCACCGCCCCGGTGCCGGCGATAATCAGGGCGCACGGCTGGCCGCCGCCCGCGCCTATCAGCGCTGCGTGGCCGTCCATTTCCAGCGACAGGGCGCCGAAGGGCGGGATCTGCCGCAGAAAAACGTCCCGGGTGGCGGCAGGCAGCGTGCCCGCGGCCGCGATCACCGCCTTGACCTGTTCCGGCGCCGCCGCGTCTTGGCCGATTTGCGCCGCGCAGGCGCGCCACACCGCGGCGACATTGGCGGCGGCCAGTGCAGGGTCGGAGGAGACATTACAGGGGCCGGCAACGGCCTCGGCAAGCACCGCGCCGTCGCGGCCGTAGACCCGGCCGCGCGTTTTGGTTCCCCCGCCGTCGATACAAAAGATGGTTGTTGTATTCATACCAATATAATACCAATGAGCGGGTAAAGATCAATATCATCCAGTTGTTATCCGTTTGTTTTTTGCAAAATTATTTTTAGTTGCGCATTGCAGCGGTAAACAAACGACGGATTTTATTATGTCTTGGCGGGAGGGTCGCCTAGGGATAAAGAGTTAATAATCATACCATTGATAACTATTCTCCTTGGTAGAGTGGTGGTTTTTTTATTTTATCCGCGATAAAAAGATTAATTGTAATTCATTGAATTTTATTAAAATAATTATTAATTTACAAGAGTATTGCCTGGACATAGTTTTTTCCTATGGCCCATGCGGCGTCGCATATCATTAAATTATCGGCAAACCCTTGCCGCAGAGGCTATTACGTCTGCGGATAAATGTTAAATTTAGCGCTAAAGATAAGATTCTCACTATTAATCATGCAGAGTATCTCAAAAATTAGAAATCACATCTTGCTAAATGGTTTTTTTTGGTATTAATTTAGGGCTTATGTACTCAAAACGTCACGAAAATTAACGTCAAAAGGAAACGCTTATGAAATCTTTCTGTATAGCGGCCTTATCCGCCGGCTTTTTCCTTGCAGCCGTAGCGCCCGCCGCCGCGCAGACCACTGAGCTGACCATAGAAAGTTGGCGTAATGACGATTTGATGATCTGGCAGGAAAAAATTCTGCCGGTATTTCATAAAGAACACCCCGAGATTCACGTGACCTTTACGCCGACCGTTTCCACCCAATATAACGCGGCGCTGAATGCCAAATTGGATTCCCGCACCGCCGGCGACCTGATTACCTGCCGGCCTTTTGATCTTTCCCTAAATATGTTTCAGCGCGGCCAACTGGCGGATTTAACCCATCTGCCGGGCATGGATAATTTTACCCCCCTGGCGAAAACCGCCTGGTCCACCGATGACGGAAAATCCTCGTTCTGCGTGCCTATGGCGGCGGTGCTGCACGGTTTTATCTATAACAAGGATGCGTTTAAGCAACTGGGACTGACGCCGCCAACCACCCAGGATGAGTTTTTTAAATTGCTGGAGGCGATAAAAAAAGACGGCACCTATACGCCGCTGGCGATGGGAACCGCCGACGAGTGGGGCACGGCGTCGATGGGGTATCAGAATATCGGCCCGGTGTTCTGGAAAGGGGAAGCCGGACGCAAAGCGCTGCTCGACGGCACGCAGAAACTGACCGATCCGGACTGGGTCAAACCGTTCGAGGTGCTTCAACGCTGGGCCCCTTATATGGGCAATGGCTTCAAGGCCCGTTCCTACTCTGATAGCCAGAACATGTTTACCCTCGGGCGGGCGATTATCTATCCCGGCGGATCGTTCGAAATCGCGCCGTTCGAAAGCCAGGGCGTGGATTTTGCCATGGGCGCCTTCCCGCCGCCGGTGGACGAAAACGGCAAATGCTTTGTCACCGACCATCCTGATGTCGCGATGGGAATGAATGCCAAAACCCCGCATCCGGAAGCCGCAAAAATCTTTTTGAGCTGGGTGGCGTCGGATGAGTTCGCGCAGCTTTACGCCAGCGCGCTGCCGGGCTTCTTCCCGCTGTCGAAAGCCGATATCAAGATTGACGACCCGCTGGCCCTGGATTTTATGAAAATGCGCACCACCTGCGAAACCACCATCCGGCCGTTTTATCAAATTCTTTCCCGGGGCAATCCCAGCACCGAAGAGCTGAATAAAGTGGTGTCGGCCGCGGTCATCAGCGGAACCCTTACCCCGCAGGAAGCGGCAAAACGCATGCAGGATAGCGTGGGCTGGTATGGTCCGCAGAAAGCGGCGAAATAATGGCAAGATCCCGCATTCGGCCGGTTAACGCCGGCCGAATGCCCATTGCGCGAGGTTTTTATGTCCGCAGTTCGAAATAAGCGTCCGTTTCGTTGGTATATCCCGGTATTTCTTATTCCGACTATCGTTATTTACAGCGTCGTCATGGTCTGGCCGTTATTCGAAAGCCTGCGGATGTCGCTCTATTCCGGCCACGGCACCAACCAGCAGGTCTTCAACGGATTGGCTAATTACACCAAGCTATTCGGCGACGCCTTCTGGTCCGGGCAATTCTGGAACGCGCTGAAAAATAATTTTATTTTCTTCGCCGTCCATATGCTGGTGCAAAACCCGATCGGCATTGCCCTGGCGGCGCTGCTGTCGCTGCCCATCGTGCAGGGCAAAGCGGTTTACCGCACGATATTTTTTATTCCCGCCATGCTCTCTTTTGTCATCGTCGGGTTTGCCTGGCGGTTAATTCTGAGCCCCACCTGGGGGGTGGCGGAATCGCTGTTGAAGGCGGTGGGCCTGGCAGGCTGGTTCCAGCCCTGGCTCGGCCAGCAAAGCACTGCGCTGTTCACCCTTTCGCTTATTTCGGTGTGGCAATTCGTCGGCATCCCGATGATGCTGATTTACGCCGCGCTGTTATCCATCCCCGATGAACTGATCGAAGCGGCCGAATGCGACGGCGTCACCGGTTTCGCGCAATTTTTTAAAATAAAACTCCCGCTGCTGTGGCCGTCCATCGGCATTATTTCCATCCTGACCTTTGTCGGCAATTTTAATGCCTTTGATCTGGTGTATGTCGCGCAGGGCGTTTTCGCCGGACCGGACGGCTCGACCGAACTGCTGGGTACGCTGCTGTTCCGCACCTTTTTTGGCAATACCACCCAGTTGGGCGATCCCTATATGGGCGCCACCATTGCCAGCATTATGTTTGCCATTATCCTGCTAGGCGTGGTGCTGTATTTGTTCGGTATTCAACGCCGGCTAACTTATTATAAATTGTGAGGCGCCATGAATTCATGTTATAGCCGTCTGCGCGTCATCGCGCCCATTCATGCCATTTTGATCTTTTATGCGGCGATTTGCATCGCGCCGGTGCTGCTGATCGTGATTAATTCATTCAAAGGCCGCGCCTGGATATTCAATGAACCGCTATCGCTGCCGGTAGGAAAGGCGTTCAGCCTGATTGGCTATAAAACCGTATTCAGTATTGGCAACTTCCCGCTCTATTTTGAAAATAGCTTTATCGTCACCCTGGTTTCATTGGTGCTGACCATTGTGTTCGGCGCCATGGCGGCCTTCGCCGTGTCGGAATATGAGTTTCGCGGCAAAGAAGCGATCAACCTCTACCTGATCCTGGGGATTATGATCCCCATCAGGCTGGGCACGGTGGCCATTCTCCGGCTGATGGCGGACGCCGGGCTCAGCAACACCCGCACCGCGTTAATCCTGGTATATACCGCGCAGCATTTGCCGCTGGCGGTGTTTGTGATGTCGGAGCTAATGCGGCAAGTCTCCGACGATCTCAAGAACGCCGCCCGGATCGACGGGCTGTCGGAATACCGAATTCTGTTCCGGCTGGTGATGCCGATAATGCGTCCGGCCATTGCCACTATCTGCGTGTTTACCATGATCCCCATCTGGAACGACCTGTGGTTTCCGCTGGTGCTCGCGCCCGGAGAGCAAACCCGCACCGTGACCTTGGGCGCCCAGAATTTCATCGGACAGTTCGTCACCAATTGGAATGCCGTGCTGGCCGGGCTGACGCTGGCGATTATTCCAATTGTGGTTCTTTATCTTATTTTTTCACGGCAAATCATCAGCGGCATTACTTCCGGCGCCGTGAAATAAACCGGCTTAACCAGAGGGAACCAGTTTCATGGGAAATCTTATTCTGCGTAATATCACCAAAAGTTTTCATAAAACCGAGGTGCTAAAGCGCGTTGACGTTGAAGTGGCCAACGGCGAGTTCGTGGTGATCGTCGGGCCTTCCGGCTGCGGAAAATCAACCTTGCTGCGCATTATCGCCGGCCTTGAGAACCAGACCAGCGGCGATGTGATCATCGGCGATAAAAATGTCAGCGTCCTGGCCCCCGCCCGGCGCGGAATCGCCATGGTGTTCCAAAGCTATGCCCTTTATCCGCACCTGACCGTCGAGGGCAATATGACGCTTGGCCTGCGCCAGGCGCGCGAGCCGGCGAAAATTATTGCCGACCGCGTCAATGAAGCGACCCGTATCCTGGAACTTGAACCCTATCTTAAACGCAAGCCCGGGCAGTTATCCGGCGGACAGCGGCAGCGGGTTGCCATTGGCCGCGCCATTACGCGTCATCCGGACGTGTTTTTGTTCGACGAACCGCTGTCGAATCTCGACGCCGCGTTGCGCAATCAGGTGCGGGTCGAGATCGCCGATTTGCACCGCCGGCTCGGCACCACCATGATTTATGTCACCCACGATCAGGTGGAGGCCATGACGCTGGCCGATCGTATCGTGGTAATGGATGCGGGCATCATCCAGCAGATTGGCACCCCTTCGGACCTGTATCGCCAGCCCGCCAATTTGTTCGTCGCCGGTTTTATCGGCACGCCGAAGATCAATTTGCTGTCCGGACGGCTGCGCCAACGGCGGGTTGATATCGCCGCCACCGGCGCCCTGAACCTGGCAGTGGAGGGCGATGGCCCGGTCACCGTCGGCATCCGGCCGGCGGATTTTATGATTCACGCCGATCCGCAGGCGGACAGCGATTTCACGGGGCGCATCACCGGCACCGAGTATTTGGGCAATGTCACGTATATCCGCGTGCAGTTGGGGAACGAACAAACGGTGGTGGTCGAGGAGAAACCCGACCATCGCTGGCAACTCGACCAGCAGGTGTTTCTCGGGGTGAATAGGGCGAAAGTCCATGTCTTCGATCGGGAGGGAATTAGGCTGGACGCGGCCCCTGGCGCCGCGGGCGTTTAGCGGGGCAGCCGCATCGGGCCTGGCTGCGCCTTATTGCGGCGCGGCGCCGGCCTGCGATTCAAAGTCCAGTTTATCGGTAAGGCAGATAGACAAAATGGAGGCATTCCGTTCTCCCTGCGTCACGAAGGCGTGCGGCATCGAACTGTCGATATAAGCGCTGTCGCCGGGCATCAGGCAAAGCGGGGCATACCAGGCGGTATGCAGGATGGTGGTGCCGCTGATCGCGTAAATAAACTCTTCGCCCTCGTGGCAGGACCACTGATCCTGCGGCGGCGCTTCGCGCGCGGTAATCTGCATCACGATCGGTATCATGCCTTTATGGGTCAGATCTTCCGAGTGCACATTATAAATATAGTGGGCGTTGGTAAATACCAGCCCCTCGCCGGCGCGGGTGACGGTACGCCGTCCGGCCACCGGCGGGCGCAGGCTTGCGGGCGCCTGGGCCGGCTGTTTAAACAAATCGCCGAAGGACAAATCAAAGGCGTTGGCAATTTTGGTAATGGTGTCGAAGGAGGCCGATACCTGGCCATTTTCTATCTTTGACAGCGTCGAGATGGACACGCCGCAGTTTCTCGCCACCTGTTCAAGCGTCCAGCGCCGTTCCACCCGCATGGCTTTAATCCGTTTGCCGAAATCCTGCTCCGTGGTCAACGCGGTCCTTATGCCTGCCGTTTTACTGTAGCTATTATTCGCCATCGTCCGCTCCGGGATACTGAGTACCTACCTAGCGCTGAAGTGTACGTTATTTTCTCGTCGATCGCTTATTTTTTACTATAAGAAAAACATTTTGGTATAAATGAAAAATAGGCGGCATGATGTGAAAACCAGCGCAACCTGCAGGTCCGGGAAAACCGGCGGCGGTTGATCCATTAAGCTACGGGAGAAAGACGTGAGCGAAACCATTATCGCCACCGTGTCCATGCAGGCGTTTTATGACAAGCCGCGCAATGTCGGCAATATCCTCGCGCTGCTGGCGCAGGCCGTCGATGCCGGCGCCAGGCTGGTGGTGTTTCCCGAGCAGATTTTGCAAGGCTACCTGACCGATACCCTGAGCCTGGATTTCGATAACGTGGCCTGGCAATTCGCCAGCGCCGAAGTAATCGAAAGCGGGCAGGGCATCGGCCAGATCCGCGAAGCGGTGATACGGCACCAGGTCTATGCGGTGGTGGGCATGACCGAGCGTCATCCCCGTTATCCGGAAATATTGTTCAACACCGTGGTGCTGCTGGGACCGGACGGGGAGGTGGGCCGTTATCGCAAAGTGCACCAGCCGGGGGACGAGAAGCATGTTTATTATCCCGGCGAAGGTTTTCCGGTATTCGATACGGCGCTCGGGCGCATCGGCATGCTGATTTGCTATGACAAGGTGTTTCCTGAAAGCACCCGCGAACTGGCGCTCAAGGGGGCGGATATCATGATCATGCCCACCGCCTGGGGGCTGGCGGGCGATGACCGGGACCCGGAGCAGGATTCCATGGTCGACAGCTATACCCTGTTCGGCCGGGTGCGCGCGATGGAAAATCAATGCTGGATGGTGGAATCCAATCTGCACGGTCCCCATGGCAACCTGCTGTATCACGGCCACAGCCGGATCATCGATCCGCGCGGCAACATTATTGCCGATACCGGCAATGCCGCGGGCATCGCGCTGGCGAGCGTCGACATCAGGCAGGAGATCGTCCGCGCGCGCAGCGTAGGGTATATGGGGTATTTTTTCCTCAAGGATTATGTGCCGGTGCAGGCGTCCGACCCGCAGTTGACCGTCCGCCATTACCATACCCGACAGGTTGGGGAATAACGTCATGCCGCACACCCTGGAAGCAGTCAATATCTCGAAAAGCTATGTCTCGGCCGCGGGGCCGGTGGCGGTGCTCAATGCCCTGGATTTCCACGCCGATGAAAATGAGTTTATCTCCTTTGTCGGCCCCAGCGGCTGCGGTAAATCCACGCTGTTTAATATTATCACCGGCCTGCTGGCGCCCGACGACGGCCACATCATTATCAAAAACCGCGAGACCACCGGCAGTCCCTCGCCGGATCTGGGCTATGTCCTGCAAAAGGACCTGCTGTTCCCCTGGCGGACCGTGCTGGAGAACATCATCCTGGGCCTGGAGGTGCGGGGGATTAATAAAAAAATCGCCCGGGAACGCGCCGCCGACTTGTTGCGCACCTACCACATGGAAGGATACGAGGATAAATATCCCGCCCAACTGTCCGGCGGCATGAAACAACGGGTGGCGTTAATGCGCACCATGGTTACCGAGCCCGAAATCATCTTGATGGATGAAGCGTATAAAGCGCTGGATTATCCGCTGAAAGTCTCGCTGGAGTCGGAACTGCTGACGGTGGTTAAACAGCAGAAAAAGACAGTGATATTTATCACCCACGATATCGAGGAGGCGGTCACGCTCTCGGATCGGGTCTACGTCATGAAAGCCAGGCCGGGCGAAATCGTACACGAGATAAGAGTGGATTTGGAAACCGACAGCATGATCATTCCCGAGCGCCGGCTTTCGCCGCGCTTCAATGAGTATTACGAAATGATTTGGCGCAGTATCGGCGCCGCCCCGGTCAATATATGAATGTTTTTTGCGAGGCGCAATCATGAGCAGTATTCCGCAACCTACCCGGGTGAACACCTCCCGCAAGAGCGAACGGCTGGAGTCCTTTTTCCGTACCCCGGCCGTCAGGCGCTATACCTTGCTGCTGTTGCAGATCCTGATAGTGGCCGGCCTGCTGGCCGGCTGGGAAATCGGCGTACGCAACGGCGGCATCAGCAAGTTCCTGTTCGCCAGTCCCAGCATGGTGTGGGAGGTGCTGGTACAGCGCTTCCAGTCCGGCGAACTGCTGGCCGACATTCGAATCACCACCTACGAGACGCTGATAGGTTTTGCGGTCGGCGCGGTCGGCGGGTCGATCCTGGGATTGCTGCTGTGGTACTCCAAATTTATTTCGGATCTGGCCGCGCCGTTTATCGCCGCCATCGGCGCCATACCGGTACTGGCCATCGCGCCGATCACCATTATCTGGTTTGGCACGGAAATGCTGTCCAAAGTGGTTATCGTCGCCTTTTCCTGCGTCGTGGTTTCGCTGACCACCTCTTATAAGGGCGCGCTGCGCACCGACCCCGACCTGATAAACCTGCTGCGATCCTTCGATGCCTCGCGCACGGTGATTTTCGTCAAGCTGGTGGTGCCGTCCGCCATGCTGTGGGTGGTGTCCGGCCTGCGCCTGAACGTCGGTTTCGCCCTGGTGGGCGCCATCGTCGGGGAATACATCTCCTCCGACGCCGGCGTCGGCCATATGATCCTGCTGGGCAGTTCCAATTTCGGTATGAATATCGTCCTGGCGGGTATTGTGCTGGTGATGATTATGATGCTGATTTTCAACGGGTTAGTCGCTTTACTCGAACGTATGATTCTCTCATGGGAAAGGGCCTGAAAAATGAATATAAGCAAGCGTATACGTAGTTTTACCCTGGCGGCGTTACTGTGCGGCGCGGTATGGGGTCCGGCGTCGGCGGCGCAAACGCCGGTGCGCATCAACCAGGCTTTTCAATCATTGCTCTACCTGCCGCTGTATGTCGCGCAGGAGCAGGGCTTTTTTAAACAGCAGGGCCTCGAGGTCAAGATCAGCACCGGCGGAGGCGGTTCCCAGTCCTGGGCGGCGGTGATCGGCGGTTCGGCGGATTTTTCCATCCAGGACCCGGTATTTGTGCCGAAATCCCATGAAAATGGCGGCGGCGGGGTCGTGGTGGCCGGCGTGCAAAACGCGCCGACGGTGTTTATCTTCGGCAAGGACGCCACGCCGCTGCAAAATAACCTGGGCTTTTTGTCCAATAAGCGGGTGGTAACCAGTCCGCAGCCCGATACCACCTGGGCGTTTATGAGCTATCTGATCAAACAGCAAAAATTGAGCAATGTGAAGCTGGTGCATGTGGCGATAGGCAATGAAATCCCGGCGGTGGTGGCCGATCGCGCCGACTACGCGCTGGCGGTGGAGCCGCAAACCTCGATGGCGGAAAAACAGAACGGCCTGCACGTGGTGTATTCATTTTCCGCCAACCAGGACTGGTTTCCCTTTGCGTTCTCCAGCCTGACCACTACCCAGGACTACATCGACAAGAACCCCGCGCCGGCGCAGGGCGTGGTGACCGCTTTTGAAATGGCGTCGCGCTTTATTTACAGCAACACCGACCGGGCGGTGGAGATTGCCGCCAAATACTTCCCCAATGTGCCCAAGGAGCTGGTGCGCGCCGCGGTGCTGCGCGAAATCGACGCCAAAGGCTATCCGGAGAACGTGCTGGTATCGCAAAAAGCCTGGGATAACAATATGAACATTGCCCTGTATGCCAAAAACATCAAGGCTTATCCCTCGGCCGCCACCTCCTACGAAAGTAATGTGAATACCGAACTGGCCGGCAAAGCCAAACAGGCGGTAGACGCGATGGGTAAACAGTAGGAGCTTGGCCATGAATGATGAAATCGCCGCACGCTTGGCGCTGATCAACCTTTATACCCCGGCGGATGCCGCGCTATTACTCCCATTGCTTGGCGACTGCGCGCAGCGGGCCGCCGGGGTGGCCGCCTACGGCGCGCGCCATTTCCCGCCGGCCCTGTTGCCGGCCACCGCCTGGGTCTCGCCGCTGCATCCGCCGGCGGCGATGGCCGCGGAGGAGGACTGATGGACGAGCTGTTACAGTTTTCCATGGGCGAAGCCGGACGCCGGGTGCGCGCCCGGCGGTTCAGCTTCCCGGAGCTGCTGGAGGCTTGTCTGGCGCGCGAAGCCGCCACCCGCGATCTGAATGCGTTTAACGCGCTTTATCGCGATCGGGCGCGCAAAGTGGCGCAGGCCAGCCAGACTTTGCTGGAGCAGGGCTACGATCTCGGCCCCCTCCAGGGGATGCCGATCGCCATTAAAGCCAATATCGCCCTGGCGGGGCAGGAGATGCACGCCGGCAGCCGGATACTGGCCGGATCGCTGGCGCAGCGCGACGCCGGGGTCGTGCAGCGGCTAAAGCGGGCCGGCGCGATTATCATCGGCAGCACCAATATGCATGAATTCGCCTGGGGCGGCACGACGGATAATCCCCATTACGGCCCCAGCGGCAACGCCTGGGATAGCAACCGCATACCGGCCGGCTCAAGCGGCGGTTCGGGCGTGGCGGCGGCGGTGCGCAGCGCGCTGGGCACGCTGGGCACCGATACCGGCGGGTCCATCCGGCTGCCCGCCGCCATGAATGGCGTAACCGGATTGCGTCCGGGCGTGGGACGGATCGCCACCGACGGCATTTTCCCGCTGGCGGCCAGTCTCGACACCGTCGGGCCGCTGGCCGGCTATGCCGAAGACTGCGCGCTGATGTTCAGTGCGCTAACCGGCGATACCGTACCCGCCGCCTTACCCGATCTGCACGGCCTGCGCATCGGCCTGCTGGGGGAGTACAGCGAGAACGTGCAGCCGGACGTGGCGCGCGCCTATCATGATTTGACGGACTGGTTCCGCGCCGCCGGGGGGCGCTGCGAAACCCTGGCTTTCAGCGGACTGGAGCAGGCGGTCAATGCCCTGGTCTTAATCAATATGGCCGAACCGGCCGCGCTGCATGCCCCGTGGCTGGCGGACCGGGCCGGTGAATACGGCGAAGATGTCCGCCTGCTGTTGCAGGCCGGCCTGGGCATCAGCGCGGTGGAGTATTTGCAGGCGCAGCGCTATCGCACCGCATTACGGCAGCAACTGTTGGAAAAATTCAACCACGTGGACGTGATACTGGTGCCCACGCTGCCGTTTACCGCGCCGTTGAAAGGCCAGACGCAGGTACGCATCGGCGATGAGGAGGAGAGCGTGCTCACCGGCAATATGCGTTTCAACGCGCTTGCCAGCCTGGCCGCGCTGCCCGCCCTGAGCCTGCCCGCGGGTTTTGACCGCGCCGGCTTGCCCATCGGCATGCAGCTGATTGGCCCGGATGGCGGCGAACAGCGACTGATGGGCATCGCCGCCCGTTTCCAGCGGGAAAGCGACTACCACCGGCGCACGCCGGTTATGGTCAAACGTTGAAAAAACTGCTGTTCCGGGATGTGCTGATTCTGCTGGTGGTGGTCTCGGGCTGGGCGTTCAACGTGATCGCCATGAAATTCGGGCTGATGGAACTGCCGCCGCTGCTGATGTTGCTGGTTCGCTTTATCATCGTGGCGGCGGTACTGGTGCCGTTTAATCCGATACAACGGCAACAGGTCCCGCTGCTGTGTTTGTTGGCATTTACCTTTGGTTTCGTGCACTTTGGCCTGCTGCTGTTCGGAATGCGCCATACCGATGCCGGCAGCGCGGCCGTCCTGGTACAAATGGGAACGCCGATGGCGATGGTGCTGGCGGCGGTATGGCTTAAGGAAAAGTTTTCGCTGCGGCAAATCATCGGTGTCAGCGGCGCCGTGGCGGGGGTGGTGGTGCTGTCCGGCAGCCCCGCGCTGAATTCATGGCATGGCCCGGCGCTGCTGCTGATCAGCGCCGGCGGATGGGCCGTTACCAACATTGTGATTAAGCGGTCGCCGCCGATCCCGCCGCTGGCGATGACCGGCTGGCTGTCGCTGCTCGCCATTCCCCTGGTTTCGCTGAGCTCCTTTCTCGCCGAGCATCATCAATTGACATTACTGCTGTCGGCGGGCTGGCGCGGCTGGCTGGGGATAATTTACAGCGCGCTGGGGTCGTCGCTGCTGTCCTATTCGCTCTGGTACGGGCTATTGAAAAAATACCCGGCTAACCAGATCCTGCCCTGGTCGCTGCTCAGCCCGGCGCTGGCGCTGTTAATGGGGGCGACGATCCTGGGTGAAAAACTGGACCAGGGTAAAATGCTGGGCGCCGCGCTGATTGTCGGCAGCATTTTCATCGCGGTAAGGAACCCGAATAAATTGCGGCGCGGCGTGATAAAGCCAAGTAAAACCGGTTCGGGATGAACCGGGCGACCGGCGATGGTGGAGTTTTAAGGTTATGATATCCAGCAATGATCATTCCGGTATCTCGATGCAGACCGGCACCTCGCAAGAAGTCTGTAATTGGCTTGGCCGGTCACACGCGGACCACGTTCTGGTCATCGCCTTCGATCATGTGGAGTCGCGTCATTTTGATGTACTGGTTGAAACTTTAACCAGCGCGATCGCTATGTTTGATGTGTTGATTCAATAGCGTGAGCGCGCAACCCAATAAATGGAAAAAGCAGCGTCAGATATTCGCTATTCATCATGGGGGGAACGATTATTTTCCCGGCTATAGTGCCGGGTATATCACCGTTGATCAATTAATCCTCGATTGCAAGAAGCGATCGCGGTTCATCATGTCCGATGCGCCGACACCAGCAGTTCCACCATGGTTTCGGCCGCGCGGGAAAGCGGGTAGGCGGCATGGGTCACGGCATAATGCTTCATCTCCCAGGAAGGCGTGCCCGGGATTTCTTCCAGGGGCAGTACCGGGCGCAACAGCGCGGCGTAATGCTCCGGCAAAATGCCGATATATTGCCCGGTGGCGATCAGCATGGCGACCGCCTCGATGCCGGTCGCTTCGGGGCCCTGGGCATAGCCCAGCACCGAGATGCTTTCCGCCACGAACGCCTGCTGCTGGCGAAATACCACCGGCCGGTTTTCGCCGTTTTGCCGCCGGTTGACGGCGTACACGCGATGGGTTTCGCTATAGAGTTCAATATAACGTAAAGATATGACCTTTTGATGCTCCATTATCCCTTTTACGGCAATATCCAGCTTGCGATCGATTAATGCCTGAATAAGTTGTTGCGCATTTAACGTGTGCAAAGACAAATTCACCAGCGGCGCCAGGCGATTTAATTCTTTAAGGGCTATATGTATAGCGGTGGCGGTGTTGCCAATTATATTATCAGTAAAACCTATGGATAAGGGGCCGGAAATAATTCCCCGGCTGGCATCAATGGCGGGAAAAATCCGGTCAAGGGCGTTCAGCGCTTCCTGGGCATAAATTAATGCCGCTTTCCCGGCGGCGGTAAGTTCAAACCCCCGCGGCCCGCGGGTGCATAATTGCGCGCCCAGGCTTTCTTCCACCGATTTGATTTGGCGGCTGATGGTGGCTTTGGTCATATTAAGCTTACTTTCCGCAGCGGAAAAACCACCTGACATGGCAACCACACAGAATATTCGTAATGCTCTCAGATCCCGCTCATTTAGCATCCGATTTTTCATGGTTGTCATTTCCGATACTATGATTGCAAATAATGTCTATTTTCCACCGGATATTCTCTGTATACAATCGCGGCAACATCTTTTTTGCCAATGCAGGAAATAATATATGTCAGATGCGCTTACCATTGCCCCGCAGACCAATCATAAATCATTGCTATTTTCCGATCTGGCGCTCGACCTGGATAATTTACAGGCCCATTTCGCGGTATTGGGAATGCCGTATGGCGCCGCCTATACGCCGCAGGATTATAATAACGACCAAACCCGGGCGCCGACCGCTATTCGCCAGGCATCCGATCGGGTGATCCGCAGCCCGGAACGCTACGACTTTGATATTGACGGTCCGCTGCTGCAAGGCCGGGACGATATCCGTTTTGTCGATTGCGGGGATATTCCAGCCGATCTCAACGACCCGCGCGGCCACTTTGTCCGTGCGGAACAGGCCACCCGCAAGATCCTCGCGGCGGGCGCCATCCCGATCGTGCTGGGCGGCGATCACGGCATTACCAATCCCATCCTGCGCGCGTTTGACGAGCAGGGGCCGATAACCATTATTCATCTGGATGCCCATCTGGATTGGCGCGATGAGGTTAACGGCGTAAAAGACGGACTGTCGAGCCCGATGCGCCGCGCCTCCGAATTGCCTTACGTGAAAGATATTATCCAGATTGGCATGCGCGCATCGGGCAGCGCGCGCCAGGAGGAGGCGGATTATGCCCGCGCCTGGGGCGCCAAAATTTTTACCGCCTATGAATTGCACGATATCGGGATGGACGCCGTGCTGGCGCAGATCCCCGACGGCGGCCGCTATTATCTCTCCATCGACGCCGATGGCCTGGACCCCACCTGCATGCCCGCCGTGGCCGGTCCGGCGCCGGGCGGCGTGACCTTCGTCCAGGCGCGGAAATTGATCCACGGCTTGGTAAAAAAAGGCCGGGTTATCGGTATGGATTTCGTTGAAATTCAACCGTCAAAAGACGTTCACCAGCTTTCCTGCACCATCGCGGGACGCCTGATCCTGAATTTTATCGGCGCCGCCATCCGCGCCGGTTATTGTGATTCCGTACGCTAACCGACCCCTGAGGGCAATTCATGAATATCAAACGCATTTTATTGGCCGTACTCGCGCCGGCCGTTTTTTATGCCGGGGCCTGCCTGGCCGCAGAGCCGATTCGCGTGGCCATCGACCCGACCTTTCCGCCGATGGAATACATGCAAAATGGCCAGCGCGTCGGCTTTGATATCGATCTGGCCAATGCGTTGGCGGCAAAAATCGGTCGTACGATGAATTATACCGATATGGATTTCAAGGCCATGGTGCCGTCGGTGCTGGCCGGCCGCCAGGACATCGTCATGTCCGCCATTTACATTACCGATGAACGCAAAAAGGTGGTGGATTTTACCGATCCCTATTTTTCCGCGGGTCTGGTGGTGATGGTGAAAAAGGGCAATGACAGTATAAAAACCCCGGCGGACCTGGCGGGTAAACGTGTCGCGGTCCAGGTCGGCACCAAATCCGTCTCGGTATTGAGCGCTGCTTATCCGACGGCAAAACCGGTCGAGGTGGAAAAGAATGAAGAAATGTTCAATTCCCTTGAAACCGGGCGCGCCGATGCGGTGGTCACGGGCAAACCCGCCGCGCTGCTTTATGCCAAAACGCGCGGCACCGCTATTCTGTTGCCGGAACCTCTGACCCACGAAGAATATGGGATTGCCGTCAGCAAACGCGAGCCGGAAATTCGCGCGGCGCTGAATAAGGCCTTGCAGGAAATCAGGGCGGACGGTACCTATGATGCGCTGGTGCAAAAATGGTTTGGCGAGGCGGGAAAATAAGGAGCATCGTGCAATATGGTCACCTTTGATTTCACGCCCGCGCTGGCGGGCTGGCGGGATTTGCTGGCAGGCGCGCTGGTGACCGTTGAGATAACGTTGTGCGCGATGCTGGTCAGCTGCCTGCTCGGCACGCTGATTGGCCTGGCGCGGTCCAATCCGCAGCGGCGTCTGCCGTGGCTGGCCGGAAATATCTATGTGGTGTTTATCCGGGGTACGCCGCTGCTGGTGCAACTGTTTATTTTGTATTTTGGCCTGCCTTATTTCGATATCGTCATCCCGGCTTTTGTCTGCGGCGTGATCGGCATGGGCTGCTATTCGGCGGCCTATGTTTCCGAGCTGGTGCGCGGCGCCATTATCTCCATCGATCGGGGGCAGACCGAAGCCGCCCGCTCAATGGGCATGTCCTCCGGCCAGGCCATGCGGTGGATTATCCTGCCGCAGGCGCTGGTGAGGATGATTCCGCCGCTGGCGAATGAATTTATCGCCCTGACAAAAAATTCCGCGCTGGTGTCGCTGGTGACCATCCACGATGTGATGCATGAAGGGCAGAAAATCATCAGCGTCTCTTATCGCTCCCTGGAGGTCTATATCGTTATTGCCCTTATTTATCTTGTGCTTACCGGCAGCACCATGTATGCCCTGCGCAAGGTTGAACACAAGCTGCGGGCCGGGGGGATGGTAAATTGAGCCAAGGCATTATCCAGGTCAAAAATCTTAAAAAATCATTTGGCGACCAGCTTATTTTGAAGGGAATCGATATTGAGGTTCACCGCGGCGAGGTGGTGGTGATTATCGGTCCCAGCGGGTCGGGCAAAAGCACTTTTTTACGCTGCTGCAACGGGCTTGAGCGCGCCCAGGGCGGTTCGATTCGCATCTGCGGGGAATGGCTGCTGCAAGAGGGGACGATGCTGGAAGAAGGGCGGCTGAACGGTTTACGCGTTCATGTGGGTATGGTCTTCCAGTCCTTCAATTTGTTTCCCCACCTGACCATTTTGCAAAACGTTGCCATCGGGCCGCACAAGATCCTTAGGCAACCCAAAACCCATGCCGAACAGATGGCGCGCAAACTGCTGCAAAAGGTCGGTCTGGCCGACAAGGCGCAAGCGATGCCCGCCAGCCTGTCGGGCGGACAAAAACAGCGCGTCGCCATCGCCCGCGCGCTGGCGCTGCAACCCGAAGTGATGCTGTTCGACGAGCCGACCTCGGCGTTGGACCCGGAACTGGTGGGCGAAGTGCTGGCGGTGATGAAGCAATTGGCCGGCGAGGGCATGACCATGCTGGTGGTCACCCATGAGATGTCGTTCGCGCGCGAAATGGCGGATACGCTGATCGTTATGGAGGAGGGGCGTATTGTGGAAAGCGGGCCGGCCGCCGCCATCTTTGCGCATCCCACCCATGACCGGACGCGGGCGCTGCTGCATAAAATCATGTAAAAAAACGGGCCGGCCTGGATGCCAGGCTACTGCCACACAGGATAATAACGGCTCATGAGTATCATCAGCAAGGGCGTAGTGATGGTCGACAGCAGCGTTGTCAGCAACATGCTGGTCGCCGTCACCCCTTGCAGCACTTTGAATTTTTGCGCCATCAGGTAGACATTGACGCCTACGGCCATCGATCCCAGCAGGACGACCACCTGGCTTTCTTGCAGCGGCAAGTGGAGCAGGAACGCGATGCCCCAGATAATGGCCGGCATCAGCAGCAGCTTTAATACGCACAGGGCAGCGCTTTCGCGCAGACCCTGGCTGATGTTGTAGCGGGCGAGACTCATGCCAAGCGTCACCAGCGTCAAAGGCGCGGAGACGTCTCCGAGCATCGTGACCGATATATCGATGGCCCGGGGCAGCGATCGGTGAAGCAGGAAACTCCATGCGAAGCCGCTGAAAATGCCGATAATCAAGGGATTACGCAAGACGCTGAGCAGCGTTTTAACGATTCCCTGCAATGAGAAACTCCCGCTCCGCGCCCATTCGACGGAAACCGTTACCAGCGTCCAAAGGATCAGGCTGTTGAATACCAGCACCAAGGCTACCGAGGGCAGACTCGATTGACCAAGTAATATCAGCGCGACGGGAATGCCCAGCATGACGTTATTGGAAAAAATTCCGCCCAGCCCAAACACGGACGCTGAAACCGGATCGAGCCGGAACACATGTTTTGCCAGTATCCTGCCCACGATGTAAACCGCAAAACAGCTGCCAAAATAAGCAATCAGCAACCGCACGTCCACGGCGGGGCTTTGGTAAAATTTACTCATGACTTTGAATAGCATGCAGGGCAAGGCAACGGTAAAACAAAACCGGTTGAGCCCCTCGTTGACCGATTCGGGCCAGCCGGCAAAGCGCCCGAGACAAAAACCCGTGGCGATGAGTAAAAAAAGCGGCGCCGAAAGTATAACCTGGTGCGATAGCTGAGCCAGAAAGCCAACCGTTTCCATCCCTAAACCTGCCTGCGTAAACGTTATTCTTATGTTTATCCCGTGGTTGCAGTATATGGGATTTGCGGCCCGCTGCACCACCGCCTGGAGCAGTTGGAGCAGCGCGCGATAAATATCATCTCCGGGCCGCGGCAACATCGTTTTAAAGACGACCTTGGCATCCATGCCCGTCCAGCAGGCATGTGGATGGGTTTACCCATGAATTACCACTCGGAGTTACCTGTCGCCAATCAAAGCGACCCGGGCGGCAGCCTGAAAAAAATAAGCACCAACGGTGCCGGGCAAGTATGGCCGGGCGATTAGCCGGAAAAGAAACTACTGCGCCGGGTTCAATGCGCGGATTTCCGCCTTGGCCTTGGCTAATTGGCGGATAAAGGCGTCGTTGGTATGCAGGGTCGCCACCACGGCGCTGGCGACCACCCGCGCCGCATCCACGTCGCTTTGCCAATGATAACCGCAGATAACCCGGCTTTGGCCCAGTTCATAGCCCCGTTTCAGGATGTCGTCCTGGCGCGCCGGGTTGACTTCCGCCAGCACCAGCGCCACGGCCCAGCCGATAGTGGTATGCCCCGAAGGATAGGAACCGTTGGTGGCGAGCTCTTTTTCATCTTCCGGGCGGCAGGTGGACGTATGATAGAAGGCGAAAGGCCGGATGCGATTGTAATATTTCTTGGCCGAGCGCGTGGCGAAGTCCCCCGCGTCTTCTTTCATGGTAAACATCAATTGGTAGGTTTCCGGCGTTTTAGCCGCGGAGATCTCGGTGCCGAACGCCTCGGAAAAATTGCGCGCCAGGCTGACTTTCGAGGTATCGCCGTCATTATACGCCTGCTTGCCGCGATCGGTATTGCGCAGCGCCATGCCTTCGTCGTAATGGGCTTTGTCGCGCAGGAAATCAATACTGGTGAAAGACGGCGGGGGCGGCAGCAGCTTCAGACTATCCGGCGTCTGTTCGAGGGTCAGGTAGTGTTCATCGGCGGCCTGGGCATAACCGGCCAGCAATAAACCCAGCAACGCGGCAATAGGTAAAATTTTCATCCGTTTGATAGTCCTCATCTATTACGCCAGAGGACATAATAAATGCATACATCAAACATTAATGTGATCAGCAATGATTATTGGCCGCGGTCTCGCGCCGGCGGCGTCAGGGCCGTATCCCCGGCGGAATAGCGGCCTGATAATACAAGGCAAAAAACGGCCCGTAACCGGGCCGGCGTTTACTGGTTCAAAGGCACGCGTACGATGCTGTCCGGCCCTTTGGTGGTGTGATCCTTGTTAAATGCCTGTTTAACCGTCACATACAGCGTTTGGCCGTCAGCGGACAGCAGCAGGCTATTCGGATTCGGCGTCAGGTTTAATTGGCGTTTCACCGCGTACGTACCGGCGTCCAGGATCACGAGTTTCCCGGATTCGCGCTGGGTGACGTAAAGCTCGTTGCGCGCCGGGTTGAATTTCACCGCCAGGGAATCGCCGATCTCAAGCTGCTTGAGCACCTGGCCGCTGCGAATATCCAACACCAGGGTGGTTTTGGCTTTTGAATTGTCGGTCACGAACAGGCGGCCGGTTTTCGGGTCTTCCGCCAGATTGAGCAGCAGGGCCTCTTTGCCGCCGAGCGGCTTCCAGCGCGCTTCGATACGGTGGTTGCGCGGATTGATCGTCAGGATCTCGCCGCTGCCGTTGGCGGCGTAGATCCGCTGCGTCTGCTCGGAATATAGCAGCCCGGTCACCCATTTACCGGCATTTGGGATGCGCGCTTTCAGTTTAAGCGTTTTGGCATCCACCACCCAGATAACCCCCGGGTCCGCCACGGCGCCGACGTAGAGCAGGCCGTTATGCCAGATAATTTCACGCGCGCCGGTCGGGAAATCCTTTTCGTTACGTTCTCCGAACATTAAACGGCCGGTGATTTTGCCGGTGGCGGTGTCCAGCGCGCTGACGCCGCCATCAAGGGTATTGGTAATAAACAGCGTGTTGCCTTGCGGGTCCATCGCCACGCCGAAATTTTTCAGGTCGGTATGGGTTTGGCCCAGGGTTTTCAGCGTGGCCGGGTCAAGTTTGTAGACCACCCCGCCTTGTACGGTAAACGACTGTGCGCTGGCGACATACAGCGCGCCGGCGGCGGGACTCAGCGCCATTTCATACAGTCCGTCGGCCAATTCACGCTGTTGCACGGCAGCCGCGGGGGTCTGGGAGGCATCCGCGGCCGGGGCCGCCGCAACCGGTTTCGCCGTGCCGGACTGATGTGCGGCGCAGCCGCTCAGCGCCAGCGCCACCAGCAGTGCCAGGGCAGATGTTTTGTTATTCATTGAAAACTCCTTAACCATTAAAAGCCGCCATTAGTAGCCGGCGCCACCCCCTGTGATTACCGCGCTCACAGGATAAATATCGAAGAAAAATTGGCTACCGCATTTGGATACGGCGGTGAGAGGAAATACGTTTAAATACAAAAGAAAATGAGAACTATACTCATTATCTTTACATAATCAAGGAGATTCCGGAAAATACCAAGGTAAACAAGCGTCTTGCAGAGGGGACGGATGCTTGAGCCGTAGCGCCTATTGCAAATGAAAATAATTCTCAATAGTATTCGTGCAGCATTCATGAAATCATCATTTATCTCGCCGGCGAGCGCGTGTAGGGCATCTTGCGCGGCAGGAGACCGGTGCGGCAGGAGACACGTATGGAACAGCTCAATCCCTTTGACGATCCGCAACAGGATTGTCTTGTATTGGTTAACCGCCGGCGGCAGTACAGCTTATGGCCGACGTTCAACGAGGTCCCCGCGGGCTGGCGGCCGGTATTCGGTCCGCAGCCGCAGCCGGTTTGCCTCGCCTGGCTGGAAGAGAACTGGTGCGATATCCGCCCCCTGACGCCCAACGACGCGAAAAATAACCATGTCTGAATCGATTATGAACCAACACAGCCGGGACGATCGGCCCCTGCCGCTGGTGGCCGCACAGCCCGGTATCTGGGTCGCCGAACAGCTTTCATCACACCCCAACGCCTACGCGGTGGCGCACTTTATCGAGCTGCGCGGTCCCCTCGACGGCGCGCTGCTGGCCAAAGCCGTCATTGCCGGTATGCGGGAGGCGGATACGCTGAATATGGCGTTTGGCGAGCAGGATGGCGAGCCGGCGCAGTGGCCGGCGGCGCGGCGCTTTAGCGCGCCAGAGACTGTCGATCTGCGGCAACAAGCCGATCCCGACCGCGCCGCCCGCGCGCTGATGCGCGAAGATATGGCGGGCGATTTGCGGGTATTGAGCGGGGCGCCGCTTTACCACCATATCCTGATGCGCCTGGGCGACGACCATTGGTACTGGTATCAGCGCTACCACCATCTGGTGGTGGATGGTTTCAGTTTTACCGCCCTGACGCGGCGTATCGCCAATCTCTACAGCGCCTGGGCGCGGGACCAAATACCCGAACCCACTCCCTTTACTCCCTTTAGCGACGTGGTGGCGGAGTACCGGGATTATCGCCGGTCGCCATCTTATCAGCGCGATGCCCGGTTCTGGCGCGAAAAAGGAGCGCAATTGCCGCCGCCCGCCTCTTTGTCCCCCCAGCCCCTGGCCGGGCAAAGCGCCAGTATCAACCTGCTGCGCCATGGCCTGGCGCTGGAAAGCGGCGCCTTTCGGACGCTGGCCGATTATCACCGGGGGCGGCAACTGAGCGCGGCCGATACCGCCTTTGCGCTGGTAGCCCTCTGGCTGGCGCGCCTGAGCGGGCAGAATGATTTCGCCGCGGGCTTTATTTTTATGCGCCGCATCGGTTCTGCGGCGCTGTGCGCCACCGGCCCGGTGATCAACGTATTGCCGATGGCGGTCCGCTACGACCCGGCCGAACCGCTGGGCGCGCTAGCCGCCCGGCTGGCCGGGGAAGTGAAACAGATGCGCCGCCACCAGCGCTATGACGCCGAGCAGGTGCAGCGCGATCTGGGACGCTTCGGCGATGCCGATCCGCTTTATGGCCCGGTAATCAATTTGAAAATGTTCGACTACGAGCTCGACTTTAATGGCGTCGCGGGGGTGACCCACCAATTGGCCTCCGGTCCGGTGCGCGATCTGGAGATCGCCATCTATATCGGCGAACAGGGCGAGTTGACGCTGGAACTGCTGGCCAATGCCGAACGTTATGACGCCGCCGTCCTGGCGCAGCATGCCGGCCGCTTCGCCCTGCTGCTTGACCAGTTGGCCGCGCGGCCCGAGCGTCCTTGCGGTCAGCTGGACTTGTTGACGCCGGCCGATCGCCGGTTGCTCGGCGCCATCAACCGGACCCAAGTGCCGATCCCGGCGCACACCCTCGGCGGCCTGCTGGCGCAGCAGGCCGGGCGCACGCCCGATGCTCCGGCGCTGGCCGACCAGCGGCACCGCCTGAATTACCATGCCATGCATCAGCAGGTGCAGGCGTTGGCGCAACAACTGCTGATGCAGGATATTCAGCCGGGGGATATCGTCGCGGTGGCCCTGCCGCGCTCGGTGTTTTTATCGCTGGCGCTACAGGCGATTGTCAGCGTGGGCGCGGCGTATTTGCCGCTCGATACCGGTTATCCCGATGACCGCCTGGAGCTGATGCTGGCCGACGCCGCGCCGAAGATGCTGATAACCGCCGGCGGGCTGGCCGCGCGCTTTGCCGCGATAAGCCCGGTGGCGCAATATAGGTTTGAAACGCTCTTGCCGGCGCCATCGGCCATGCTGCCGGCGTCGGCGCGCCCGCAGGACGGGGCCTATATCATTTATACCTCCGGTTCCACCGGACGACCGAAAGGGGTGCTGGTGGGTCATGAGGCAATCGTCAATCGCCTGCTGTGGATGCAGGATCGCTATCCGCTCGGCGCTGATGATGTGGTGCTGCAAAAAACGCCCTGCAGTTTCGATGTCTCGGTGTGGGAATTCTTCTGGCCGCTGATCGCCGGCGCCCAACTGGTCATGGCGCCGCCGCAAGCGCATCGCGATCCTGATGCGCTGCAGCGGTTATTTCACCGCTATCAGGTTACCACTACCCACTTTGTCCCTTCCATGCTGGCGGCCTTTGTCGCCTCCCTGGACGATGAGGAAGCGGTAGCGCGCTGCGCCAGCCTGCGCCGCGTATTTTGTAGTGGCGAAGCGCTGCCCGGCGAGCTGGCGCGCAAGTGGCAGCAGCTTACCGGGATACCGTTGCACAATCTCTATGGACCGACCGAAGCCGCGGTGGATGTAAGCTGGTATCCGGCATTCGGCGCCGAGCTGGCGGCCGTCGCCGGGGCCAGCGTGCCGATTGGCTTCCCGGTATGGAATACCGGCCTGCGCATTCTGGACGCCCGGCTGCAACCGGTGCCGCCGGGCGTCGCGGGCGATCTTTATCTCACCGGCATTCAGCTGGCCCACGGCTATCTCGATCGGCCCGGCCTCACCGCCGGCCGTTTTGTCGCCGACCCTTACGGCGACGGTACGCGCATGTACCGCACCGGCGATGTGGCCCGCTGGCTGGCCAACGGCGCGGTGGAATATCTGGGCCGCAGCGACGATCAGCTTAAAATTCGCGGCCAGCGCATTGAGCTTGATGAAATCGATCACGCCCTCGGCGCGTTGCCCGGCGTCGAGCAGGCGGTCACCCACGCGCTGGTGCTGGGCAATAGCGCCGGGCAGCAGGGCGATGCGCGCCAGTTGGTGGGCTATGTGGTCGCCAGCCGGCCGCTGGACGGCGAAGCGATGCGCGCAGCCCTTGGCCGGCGCCTTCCCGCGCATATGGTGCCCGTCGCCATCGTCCGGCTCGACTCCCTGCCGCTGAGCAGTAACGGCAAGCTGGACCGCAAGGCGCTGCCGCCGCCGCCGATAAATGCCGGCGAGGCGGGCCGCGCGCCGCTGCCGGGACTGGAAAGCGAGCTGGCGGCGGCCTTCTGCGCCCTGTTGGAGCGCGACGGCATCGGCGCGCAGGATGATTTTTTTGCCCTCGGCGGCCATTCGCTGCTGGCGATGCGTCTTGCCGCCCGGCTGCGCCGTCAACTTCAGCAGCCGGTTACGGTAGGCCAGATTATGGTGGCCGGCACGGTGGAAAAACTGGCGGCGCTGCTGGGCAGCGCGCCGGCCGGCGACCGGCGCGCGGGCTTTGAACCGGTACTGCCGCTGCGCCGCGGCCATGGCCCTACGCTGTTCTGCTTCCATCCCGCATCCGGCTTCGCCTGGCAGTTCAGCGTGTTGCAGCGCTACCTTGCCCCGCGCTGGTCGCTGGTGGGCATTCAGTCGCCGGACGTTAACGGCCCGCTAAGCCGCAGCGCGGATCTGGCCGCGGTGTGCGAGGCCCATCTGAGCACCCTGCGCCGCGAACAGCCCAGCGGTCCTTACTACCTGATCGGCTATTCGCTGGGCGGCACCCTGGCGCAGGGCATAGCCGCACGGCTGGAAGCGGCGGGGGAGAGCGTCGCCTTCCTCGGCCTGCTGGATACCTGGCCGCCGGAAACGCAAAACTGGGATGAAAAACGCGGCGAAAATGTGCTGGACCCGGCGGTACTGGCGGAAGTCGATCGCGAGCGGCGGCAGTTTATTGCCGCCCAGCGCCGGCAGGGGGGCGAGGAGATGACGGCAATGTTCGACATCATCGAAGCCAACTACGCCAATTCGGTGCGGCTGCTGGCGACGGCGCGCAGCGCGCGTTTCAACGGCCGCGCCACGCTATTCCTGGCCGAACGGACGCAGCAGCCGGGGCAGGATGCCCGCCGCGCCTGGGCGCCCTGGATTGGCGAGCTGGAGGTGTGGCCCATAAATTGCGCCCATGTGGACATTATTTCTCCCGCCATGTTTGAGCGGATCGGACCGTTATTGAGCGGATTATTAGAAAAACATGCAGGCGATAAGGCCAAATAATGAACAAACCCTCCTGGTTTATCGATTTGGGTTTGCTGGCGACCCATCCGGCTTTCCGGGCCGTCTTTGTCGCCCGCTTTATCTCCATTCTGGCGCTGGGCATGCTGGCGGTGGCCGTTCCGGTACAAATCCAGGCCATGACCCATTCTCCGCTGCTGGTGGGGTTATCCGTCACCCTGGCCGGCGGCGCCATGTTCGTCGGCCTGCTGTTAGGCGGG
Source organism: Sodalis sp. RH21 (assembly GCF_047324175.1). Lineage (NCBI taxonomy): Bacteria > Pseudomonadati > Pseudomonadota > Gammaproteobacteria > Enterobacterales > Bruguierivoracaceae > Sodalis > Sodalis sp. RH21. Next base: position 1,870,161 of record NZ_CP178732.1, read on the forward strand.
GTATTGGCGGACCGCTATGAACGCAAGAGCCTGATTCTCTTCGCCCGATCCACCTGCGGGGTGGGTTTCGTCGCCTTATGCGTGAATGCGGCCTTGCCGCACCCTTCTCTGCTTGCCGTTTACCTGCTGGCGCTGTGGGATGGCTTTTTTGGCGCCATCGGCGTCACGGCATTGCTGGCCGCCACGCCTGCGCTGGTGGGCCGGGAAAATATTATGCAGGCCGGCGCCATCACCATGCTGACGGTACGCTTCGGTGCTATTTTGTCGCCGGTGATGGGCGGCATCGCGATCGCCGGCGGGGGCGTCGCCTGGAACTACGGCCTGGCGGCTTTCGGCACGTTGTTGACTGTCCTGACGCTGCTCAAACTGCCGCAACTGCCCCCGCCGCCGCAGCCGCGCGAACATCCGCTGCGCGCGCTGGCCGAGGGCATACGGTTTCTCTTCGCCAGCCCGCTGGTGGGGATGGTGGCGCTGGTCGGCGCGCTGCTGATGCTGGCGAGCGCGGTACGCGTGCTTTATCCGGCCCTGGCCCCGCACTGGCAGGTCGATGCCGGGCATCTGGGGCTGATGTACGCCGCCGTGCCGCTGGGGGCCGCCGTCGGCGCGCTCACCAGCGGGCGTCTCGCGCACGTCGCCCATCCCGGTCAATGGGTGCTGGGCAGCGCCATCGCCGCTTTTGCGGCTCTCGGCCTATTCAGCCTGATGCCGCAGTTTTGGCTGGCGCTGCTCTGCCTGGCGACTTTCGGTTATTTCAGCGCCATCAATAGCCTGCTGCAATATGCGATGATTCAGGCGCTAACGCCGGATGCTTTGCTCGGACGCATTAACGGCCTGTGGACGGCGCAGAACGTCACCGGCGATGCGCTTGGCGCCGCGCTGATCGGCTCCTTGGGAACGTGGCTGCTGCCCGTTGATGCCGCCAGCCTGTTCGGGTTCGCGGCGGCGCTGCTCAGCGTCGTGCTGTGGCTGGCCATGGGGCGCCTGCGCCGCTACCAACCGCCAGCCCCGGCAGGCAATTGAGCGGTAATTTTATTGACACCTTTGCTCAGAAGACGTAGGTTACTGACCAATAATACAAATGATAATCATTATTCATCGCCTTATCATTTAAAGGTAACCTAATGGTGGAAACCTTGATGTTTAAAACCGCTTCTTTGCAAGATTTCTCCGCGCTGTGCCGCGGTTTTGTCTTTACGTCCCCCTGGCGCAGCCTCGCAACGCAAGGCTGTTACGCCGCGCTTACGGCTCCGGTCGCCGACGCCGACCGGATGGACGGCGATTTCCAGCGGCAATTGCGCCAGCACTTCATCGATGCGCGGCGGCACGGCATTGCCCATCCCATTATCGTCGGCGCCATTCCATTTGACGTCACCCAGCCCGCGGCTTTGTTTATTCCGGAATTTCACCAGTCGTTCGACCGCGCCGATCTGACGCCGGCGGACCTGGATCGTCATTCCCCGGCGCCGCCCAAGATAAGTCGCCGCGTCGCCCTGCCCGATCATGCGGTTTTTACCAACATGGTGGCGCAGGCGGTGGCCGCAACGCAACGCGGCGAACTGGATAAAGTGGTGCTGTCGCGGCTGCTGGATATCGTTGCCGAGCAGCCGGTGGATACCGCCGCGATGATGCGGCGTATCGTGGCGCAGAATCCCAACAGCTACAACTTCCATTTGCCGCTGCCGCAGGGCGGCGTACTGATGGGGGCCAGCCCGGAGTTATTGATGCGCAAACAGGGCGGCGATTTCATCTCTTGCCCGCTGGCGGGCTCCGCGCGCCGGGAAACGGACGGCGCGCGCGACCGGCAGGCCGGCGATAACCTGATGAATTCGGATAAAGATCGCTATGAACACGGCGTGGTCACCCGCGCCATGAAAAACCTGCTGGCCGATCGCAGCATGTCCCTGCGCGTGCCGGAATCCCCCGAGCTGATTACCACGCCTACGCTCTGGCATCTCGCCACGCGGATAGAAGGGACGGTTAAGCACGCCCATGAAAATGCCCTGTCGCTGGCCTGCCTTCTGCATCCCACGCCGGCGCTGAGCGGTTTTCCGCCCCAGGCCGCCAATGAGCTGATCGCGCAACTCGAACCGTTCGATCGCCAATGGTTCGGCGGCATCGTGGGCTGGTCCGACGCCGAAGGCAACGGCGAATGGGTGGTGACGATTCGTTGCGCGTCAATCACGGATAATCACATGCGGCTATTTGCCGGCGCAGGGATCGTGCCCGCCTCGTCACCGGAAAATGAGTGGCAGGAAACCGGCCTGAAACTTTCCACCATGCTCAATGTTTTTGGACTTCATTAAGGACTTATCATGACCATCCCTTTTACTCGCTGGCCAGATGCATTCGCAAGCCGCTATCGTGAGAAAGGTTATTGGATCGATCTGCCTTTGACGGACATTCTGGCCCGCCATGCAGACTCCGACGCAACGGCCGTTATCGATGGCGAACGTTGCTATAGCTACCGCGAGCTCGACCAGCTGTCTACCAATCTGGCAAGCGCGCTGCGGCTCAGAGGGCTGGAACGAGGCGAAACGGCGCTGGTGCAGCTGGGCAACGTGGCGGAGTTTTATATCACGCTGTTTGCCCTGCTTAAGCTGGGCGTTGCGCCGGTGAATGCGCTTTTCGGCCATCAGCGTACGGAACTCGGCGCCTATGCGCGCCAGATTGCGCCATCGTTGCTGATAGCCGATCGCGGCCATGCGCTGTTTCACAATGACGAATACCTCGACAGCCTGGTCGAGCAATGCCCTTCGCTGCGCGTTATTGCCTTGCGCAACGGGGAAGGGGATTACTCCCTGGCGGCGCTGATGGCCGCTGCGGGACAACGCGCGCACCTGATTCCCTCCGCCGACGACGACGTTGCGCTGTTTCAGCTTTCCGGCGGCAGCACGGGTACGCCGAAGCTGATTCCCCGCACCCATAACGATTACTATTACAGTATTCGCCGCAGCAACGAAATCTGTCATTTCACGGCGCAGACCCGCTACCTTTGCGCGCTGCCCGCCGCGCATAATTACCCCTTGAGCTCCCCGGGCGCGCTGGGGGTATTCCTGGCCGGGGGGCGCGTGGTGCTGGCCGGCGATCCGAGCGCCACGGGCTGCTTCCCGCTGATAGCAAAACATCAAATCAACGTCACGGCCCTGGTTCCTCCCGCGGTCAGTTTATGGCTGCAGGCCATTCGCGAAGGGGGCGGTAATACGCAGCTGGCGTCCTTACGGCTGCTGCAGGTGGGCGGGGCGCGGCTTTCCGATTCGCTCGCCGCGCAAATTCCGGCGGAAATGGGCTGCCAGCTTCAGCAGGTATTCGGCATGGCCGAGGGATTGGTAAATTACACCCGCCTGGATGACGACGATGAGCATATTTTCAACACCCAGGGGCGTCCGATGTGCCCGGATGATGAAGTCTGGGTAGCCGATGAGCATGGCAATCCTTTGCCGGCGGGCCAGGTCGGGCGGCTTATGACGCGCGGGCCCTATACTTTCCGCGGCTACTATCAAAGCCCCGAGCATAACCGGCAGACTTTTGACGCCGACGGATTCTACTGTTCGGGTGATTTGGTGGCCATCGACGCGCAAGGCTACATTACGGTTCACGGACGGGAAAAAGATCAGATCAATCGGGGCGGTGAAAAAATCGCCGCCGAAGAAATCGAAAACCTGCTGTTGCGCCATGAGGCGATCGTTCATGCGGCCCTGGTCAGTATGGACGACAGCCTGCTGGGCGAAAAGAGCTGCGCTTATCTGGTCACCCGGCGCCCGATAAAAGCGGTGGACATCCGCCGCTATCTGCGGGCATTGGGCGTGGCGGATTTCAAATTGCCGGATCGCGTGGAATGCGTGGAGTCGTTGCCGCTCACCGCGGTTGGCAAAGTCGATAAGAAACAATTACGCCAGCGTCTGGCCCAGCGCCCGCCGGCATCCTGAATGAGAAAAAGATATGGCTATCGCAAAATTGAACGCATACGAGCTTCCTGTGTTGCAGGATATCCCGCCCAATAAAGTGAACTGGGCCTTTGAGCCGGAACATGCCGCGCTGCTCATTCATGACATGCAAGATTACTTCATCCATTTCTGGGGTGACGACAACCCGATGATAGGCCAGGTGATAACGCGGATCGCGGCGCTGCGGCAGTACTGCAAACAGCAGCATATTCCCGTTTACTACACCGCGCAGCCCGGCCAACAGACCGGCGAGGACCGGGCGCTGCTAAATGATATGTGGGGTCCGGGCCTGAATCAGCATCCCGGGCTGCGCAACGTGGTGGCCGAGCTCGCGCCCGATGCAAGCGATACGGTATTGGATAAGTGGCGTTATAGCGCGTTTCACCGCTCCCCCCTTGAGCAAATGCTAAAGGAAAGCGGCCGCGATCAGCTGATTATTACCGGCGTATATGCGCATATCGGCTGCATGACCACCGCCACCGACGCCTTTATGCGCGATATCAAGCCGTTTATGGTCGCCGATGCGCTGGCGGATTTCAGCCGCGAGGATCACCTGATGGCGCTGAAATATGTGGCCGGGCGCGCGGGGCGCGTGGTGATGACGGACGATTTGCTGCCGGTGCCGCTAAGCAAAACGGGCCTGCGTAACCTGATCACGCCCTTGCTGGATGAATCCGATGTGCCGGAAGATGATGAAAACCTGGTCGATTATGGACTGGATTCGGTGCGCATCATGGGCCTCGCCGCCCGCTGGCGCAGGGTCCACCACGATATCGATTTTGTTATGTTGGCGAAAAACCCCACTATCGATGCCTGGTGGGCGCTGCTTTCCCGCAAGGAACACGCGTAATGGCCGGGTTGGACTTTAGCGGAAAATCGGTCTGGGTTACCGGGGCCGGTAAAGGAATAGGTTATGCCACCGCGCTGGCGTTTGCCGATGCGGGCGCCCGCGTGACCGGATTCGATCTTGACTTCGGCCTTGATGATTATCCGTTCGATACCGAAGTAATGGACGTGGCGGATGCCCCGCAGGTCGCCCGGGTATGCCGGCGTTTGCTGGCGCAGGCGGATCGCTTGGATGTATTGGTCAACGCCGCGGGTATCTTGCGGATGGGCGCCACGGACGCGCTGGCCATGGACGACTGGCGGCAGGTATTTGCGGTAAACGTGGGCGGGGCATTTAACCTGTTTCAGCAGACCATGCCGCAGTTTCGCCGCCAGCGGGGCGGGGCGATCGTTACGGTGGCCTCGGACGCGGCCCATACGCCGCGCATCGGCATGTCGGCCTACGGCGCGTCGAAAGCGGCGCTGATAAGCCTGGCGCTGACGGTGGGCCTTGAACTGGCGGACGCAGGGGTGCGCAGCAATGTGGTGTCCCCCGGTTCAACCGACACGGACATGCAGCGTAGCTTATGGGCCGACGGCGACGCGGAACAACGGCGCATCCGCGGTTTTGCCGAGCAATACAAGCTTGGCATTCCATTGGGTAAAATCGCGCGTCCGCATGAAATTGCGGGCACTATTATGTTTCTCGCCTCCGACTACGCCAGCCATATTACGCTGCAGGACATTGTAGTGGATGGCGGTTCGACACTTGGGGCCTGACATGATTTGGCAACGCCATTTAAGTCTGGAGGAGCTCAATGCCACCAGCAAAGCGACGTTGGTCGCCCACTTGGGCATCGTCTATACGGCCATCGGCGATGACCGGCTGGAAGCGGAAATGCCGGTGGATGCCCGCACGCATCAGCCGTTCGGCCTGCTGCACGGCGGCGCGTCCGCGGCATTGGCTGAAACCCTCGGTTCAATGGCGGCGTTTCTTACCACCGGCGACGGGCAATGCGTGGTGGGCACCGAGCTCAGCGTAACCCATCATCGGGCCGTATCGCAGGGGAAGGTGCGAGGCGTCTGCCTGCCGCTGCATAGGGGGCGGCTTAACCAGTGCTGGGAAATCGTGATTTTTGACGAACAGGGCAGGCGGTGCTGCACCAGCCGGCTCAGTACCGCGATGCTGGGGTGATACGCGGCCCAGGCCGGCGCGGGAGTGCGCAATAGACATTAATAACAAAGGCCCCGCAAGGGGCCATTTACTATCGGCCTAGAAACTATAGTTGGCCGTTACCGTCACATTACGCGGCTCGCCATATACCGTATATCGCTCAACGGCGGTATCGTAGGTTTTGTCGAACAGGTTATTCAGGTTAGCTTGCAGCGACAGTTGTTTCGTCAACTGGTAGCGGCCAAACAGGTTGACCAGCGCGTAGCTGCCCTGTTCCGCGCGCAGGGTGCCGTTGCCGTCCGGCGCCTCTACGTTCTGCCAGATATGCGTCTGCCAATTGACCCCGCCGCCGACGGTCAGATCCTGCAGCATCGGCAAGCGATAAGTGCTGAATAACTTCAGTTCGGTGCGCGGCAGGGTCGGGCTTACCGCATCCCCATTGCGATCTTCCGCTATGTAGCGGGTGGCGCCGAAGGTCATCTGCCAGTTATCCGTCAATGCGCCGTTGGCTTCGAACTCGACGCCCCTGCTTACCGCCCCTTTGGCGCCATAGTAGGCGGTTTCCGTGGTGCCGGGAATAATGGAACCGGTGCTTTGCGCCACGTTTTCCAGCTCAATGCGGAATACCGCAAATGAGGTGGTGAGCCGGCTGTTATACCAGTCGGCTTTTACGCCGGTTTCATAGTTCTTGCCGGTGACGGGGGAAAGGTAGCTGCCGCTGCGGTCGCGATAGGTCTGTGGCTTAAAGATCGAGGTATAACTGGCGTAAGCGGACCAGGTATCATTAATATCATACACCAGCCCCGCATAAGGCGTGACGTTGTTCTTCTCCATATCGGCGGTCAGGGTGTTGGCGCTCCAATTAGTATAACGGGCGCCGACGATCAAATTCAGCGGATCGGCCAGCGAAATCCGGGTAGCGGTATAGGCGGACTTCTGGCGGATGGTATCTTCCTGCGCCAGGGTACGCTCATTCCATTCCGTTTCCGGGAAATCGCTATTCCAGTTATTGAAATTACCCACGTCGGACGGGGAGAGATTGGCCCAGGCGTTAAAATAGCGGTTGTTCTGTTTGCTATAGCTAACGCCCGCCATCAGCTCGTGCCTGCGCCCGAATAATTCATAAGGGCCGCTGGTAAAGGCATCGACGGCGTCGACCTTGCGCTTGCCGGTGTTGTAGCCGGTTCCGCCAACCACGGGGTAATTGGCATAAGGGCTAACGCCGATACCCGTGTTTTTATCGAAGTAGCCATCGATATACAGCATTTTACTGTCGAGGGTGTTTTCCGTATGGGTGCCGTTGAGGGTGAACTGCCAGCCGTTGTCGAATTTTTGGTTCACGGTGGCAAAGACTTTTCGGGTGTCCTTGTCATTGTAGGCCCAGTCGGGCGCCGTATTGAACTTGCGGCTGTAGTCGGTTTTGCCGCCATCGGCGTACCAGCGCGGCGCGCCCCCCCAGGTCGGGCTATTGGTGCTGGTTTCCTGATATTCGTAGCCCACGGACAAGGTGGTGGAATCGGTCAAATCAGCATCCACCACGCCATACAGGAATTTCTTATTGGCGCTGTAGTTATCGATATAACTGTCGTTATCCTGGTAGCCGGCGATGATCCGCCCGCGCACATTGCCCGAGTCCGTCAGCGGCGCGGAAAGATCGGCCACATAACGCTGCTTATCCCAACTGCCGTAGCTCGCGGAGACATTACCGGTAACTTCACGGCTGTCGGCGTGCTTACGCACCATATTCACCGAAGCCGAAGGATTGCCGGCGCCGGTCATTAAGCCAGTGGCGCCGCGCACCACTTCAATGCGGTCGTAGATGGCGGTATCGGACGCGGCATCGCCCAGGTTCCATCGCTCTTCAAATACGGTTGGGATACCATCGACCTGGTAGTTATCGATTAAAAAACCGCGCGAGTAATAGGTCCGGCGGTCAAAATCCGCCACCTTCTCCGTTATCCCGGTGGTATTACGCAGCACGTCGCCCAGCGAATTCAGCTGCTGGTCCCGCATACGCTGCTTGCTGATGATGCTGATGGATTGCGGCGTGTCGCGCGCGGTGAGAGCCATTTTGGTGGCGGCCCGGGTGACCGGGACGCTGTAGTCGCTTGCCGCGGTGTCGGCCGCGCTTGCGTTCGCTGCTTCCACCACCAGGGTTTCTTCTTTTTGCGCGGTTTCAGCGGCCGAGGCGTACGGCGCGTGCAGCGCAACGGCGACCAGCACGGCAAGACAGGACAGCGATGTAACCGGGAGGAGAGCGGCAGCGGAACCGCCGACGCCGTTCTCTCTATTATGATATGGAGCAAAAAACATGAGTTACCCTTAAGATATGCAAATATTTTCAATTGGTTGAAAGGAAACACATTTTTCATGGATGAGAAATGCTGCACATTTGGTATCTTTCACCGCTAGCGCCTTTGGCGAGAAATAAACACGTGAAAACATCCCAGACAACAATGCGAATGAGAATTGTATTTATTTTTATTAGCAATGTAAAAAGATATTAATGAACTCGCGGAAATTTTTGCTGTCGCCATGTTATTGCAGACATTGTTGCAGGGGCGAGGCGGCGCCGATGGCCTACGCCAGCCCCGCATAAATGACTACCGACAACATCCCCGGCACGGGGCCGGGGGGCATCAAAAAGCATAAGAAAGACTGACGGAGTAATTGCGCGATTCCCCATAGACCGCGTAGTCGCTCAGCCAAGAGTAGTAGGTGCGATCAAACAGATTGTCGATGTTGGCCTGCAGCGCGAGCTGTTTGGTTACCTGGTAACGGGCGAACAGGTTGGCCAGCGGGTAGCTGCCCTGGTAAACACGCTTCGTTTCACCATCCGGTCCGGTTCCGTCCTGGAAGGTGCGGTTTTGCCAGTTCACGCCTCCGCCAAGGGTAAGATCCGGCATCGTCGCAAGCCGATAGCGGCTAAACAGTTTGAATGAGGTCTGCGGCATATTGCTGTTAAAACGGCCGGAGGAATCCCTGGCCACATAGCGCGTGGCGCCGAACGTCATCTGCAGATTGTCCGTCACCGCGCCATTAAGTTCAAATTCCGCGCCTTTGCTGACCGCGCCTTTCGCGGCGTAATAAGCCTGCTCGCTGGAACCGTTGACGTGGTTGTCGCCGTCGGATTGCCCCACGTTGTCCTGCTCGATACGGAACACGGCGAACGTTGCCGTCAGGCGACCATTCATCCAGTCCGATTTCAGGCCGGTTTCATAATTTTTACCGGTAATCGGCGCGAGATAGCCGCCGTTGCGATTGCGATAAGTCTGGGGCTGGAAGATGGAGGTATAGCTGGCGTAGGCCGACCAGGCATCGTTGATGTCATACACTAGCCCGCCATAGGGGGTGAGGTTGTTCTTGCTCATGTCGCCGCTGCTGCCGCTGGTTTCCCACTGCGTGTAGCGCGCGCCGACGATGAGCGCCAGCGGGTCGGCCAGCGAGAAGCGCGCGGCGGTATAGGCGGATTTCTGCCGCACGACATCATCGGCATTGAGGTACCAGTCTTCCCATGCCGGTTCGGCCACATCGCCGCTCCAATGGTTGAAACTGCCCATTTGGTCGGTATCCATAGGCCCGTTCGCGCTGTAAGTGGCGTTATGCTGACGGCTGTAACTGACGCCGGCCACCAATTCATGCTGACGGCCGAAGAGCCCGAAGGGGCCGGTGGCGTAGGTATCTACCGAGTCCAGCTTACGTGTCCCCCGGTCTTTGCTGCCGAATCCGGAAATGCCCTCGCCGGTCACGACATCAGGAAAATCCATGATATAGAGGAGCTTATCGTTGAATGTCTCTTCCGCATGAGTGCCATTGAGGCGTAAACTCCAGCCGTTATCGAAGTTATGGGTTGCGTTGGCAAAAACTTTACGCGAATCGATGCCGTAGCGCGTCCAGTCCGCCGATGGGTTGGTGCTGCGATCAAAGTGCGTGCGTGAACCGTCGCTGTACCAGGTGGGCAATCCGCCCCAGGTCGGGTTGCCGGTATTGCTTTGCTGATAGTCGTAGCCCAGCGACACCGTGGTGTTGTCGGTCACATCCGCGTCCACCACGCCGTACAGGAATTTTTTGCTTTTATGGTAGCGATCCAACCTACTGTCCTGATCCTGATAGCCCGCGATGACGCGGCCGCGCACCTTGCCGGATTCGCTGAGCGGACCGGAGACGTCCATGACATAACGTTGCTTGTTCCAACTGCCGTAGCTGGCCGAAACATTGCCGGTAAATTCTTTGCTGTCGGCATGCTTGCGCACCATATTCACCGATGCCGCCGGATTGCCGGCGCCGGTCATCAGTCCGGTGGCGCCGCGCACCACTTCGATACGGTCATAAATGGCGGTATCTTCCCCGGTATCGCCAAAATTCCATGTATCGCTGACCGAGGTGGGAATATCATCGAAGGTGTAATTGCTAATTTGAAAACCACGGGAAAAGTAAGCGGAGCGTTCGCTATCAATCACTTCTGCCGCAATGCCGGTGGTGTTATCCAGCACATCGCCCACCGATTGCAGGTTTTGATCCAGCATTCGTTGCTGGGTAATGATACTGAGGGATTGCGGTACGTCGCGCGGCGTCAGCAGCATTTTCGTGCCGGCGCGCGTGGTTTTGGCGCTGTAATCCTGCTGCTCATTGGTTGATCCCGTAGCCGTGGCATCAACCACCATGACTTCCTGCGAGTTTGACGCCGGGGCCGGGGTGTCGCTACCGGTTTCAACCGCCAGCGCCGGTGCAGGATTGATGAGCCCATGAATCGCCAGTGCCAGCAATGAAACGGTAAACGCGTTTTTGATACCCGGCGCGCGCCTACCTGCGCCGGCTTCCCTGCAATTGAAAGACATAAATACTTCCCGTAAGGAACGTTGTTATCCGAAACGAGCCGCTTCTTTTTTATTGGCCTGACGCCAATGCGGCGTTGTTACCCGGTGTTAATACCGTTACTCGGCCGGCATCGCAAAAAGAAGAGCAGTAAGAAATGAGAAAGATAATGATAATGATTTGCGTTAGATAAATATCGAGAATGTTTTATAGCAAATGTAACAAACTGTTATTATTGAAGATGTCACGATGCTTGGCGAAAGGGGCGGCGCCTGCGGACTGCGGTATCGCGTTTACTTATGTTTTTGTAATGCGTATGATTCTCATTCTTTTTTGTGAGTCTCCCGCCACGGCCCAGCCTTGGCGGGAGACGTTCATCCATTGATGGAGTTCAGAATGAAATCTGTGTTCAGTCCGCTTAAAGCCGCGGTGGCAATTGCGGTGGCGGCATCGCTCGGCCTGACGGCGTGCCAGGCGCCGGCCAAAAAAGCTGCGGCCCCCGCTGCGGCCTCTGTCAATCCGAAGCAGGTTGATGCGGGAATTTCCCAGCGCGTTTTAGGGGATGGATTGTATGAAATGACCTATTCCCCAGCGGCGAAGGCGCTTTATGTCGCCAGCGCACAGTCGTTTAAAGACGTTAACGGCGGCGTACTCTATCGTCTCGATCCCGTTACCCTGGCAGCCAAGGGCGAGACCCACACCGATTTGAAAAATTTTGGCATGGCCATCGATCCCGACGGCAGCGTGCTTTATACCACCAACACATTGGATGGCGGCGTTTCGAAGGTGGATGCAAAAAGCGGCAAGGTGCTGCAACGCTTGATGTTTAGCGAGAAAGACGGCGACGGCGATCCTCTCGGTGCCCGTGAAATTTTCTGGCATCAGGGCCAGCTCTATATTGGCGGCGTGGGTGACCCCGGCGTCATTTGGGTGGTGGATGCGCAAACCATGCAATTGAAGACCCGCATCAAAAATGCCGGCAAATGGGTGACGGGCATTATCTATTCACCCGTTACGGACCGCCTCTACGCGGCGAACGGCGCAGGCGAGATTTTAGCGATCAACCCGCACAGCCACCGCATTGAAAAACGCTGGAAGCCGGACGACGGCGACGCTTATTTGTTCCTGAACCTGGCGGAAGATCCCGCGACCGGTCGTCTGTTCGTGACCGACGACTCCAAAGCGAAAACCACTCTGGTATTTGATGAGCGCAGCGGCAAGGTGATCAAACGTATTAATGGGGACGCGCTGGGCATCAAATTTAATGCCAAACGCAATGAGATTTACATCAGCCAGCGCGGGTCGAAAAAAGTGCTGCAACTGGACGCCGCCACCTATGCGGTGAAAAACAGTTGGTCATTCGACAACCATCCTAACAGCCTGCTGGTTTCACCGGATGGACGGACCTTGTATGTCACCGTGAAGCAGGACGCCAACGAAGATAACTCGACGAAAGGCCCGGACAGCGTGGTCCGTATCGCGCTGAAATAATCCTCCCGCAGCGACGGCGCGGCCGCCGCCGCGCTCAGGGACGCCGGAGCCGGGCGTATTACCGAAATAGCAAAACACGATCGGTTCACTGCTAATGAACTCCAATCAGGTGCTGTTAAAGCAAAGCAACCGGCCCGCCGATCAAATAGGCCCGGTTCTCATACGATCATTTAAACAGCCCGCGGCCGATCGCCTGTGCCGCATCAAGGGAAGAACCCGGAAATCCGGCATCGGAGGCGAGCAGCAGCTCGGAGGTGCGGACTCGCGCGCCGCAGAAATCGAAGATGCCGTGGTCGATTTGCGTTTTCATTGCGCCGCCATAGCCATGCCGCGCATAGGTCCTCTGATCGCCGCCGCCGATAGCGATGAGATGCACCTGCAGACGCCGTAGTTTTTTCACCAGTTTTCCGTCGGTGTCGTCATAAGCCCAGCCTTGGGTAAATACCCTATCTATCCAGCCCTTGAGTTGCCCGGGGAAAGACCACCAGTAGATCGGATAGACCAGAACCAGCGCGTCCGCGCGCTCAAGCCGGGCGTGCTCCGCGGCGACATCGGCCGGTGGCCCGGCCTGCTTCAGGGACAGGGCGATATCGGCCCGGGTGAAGCGCGGATCGAATCCTTCCGCGGCTAAGTCGGCGATTTCAACGCAATGCCCGGTACCGGCTGCGGCGACCCCTTGCGCCACTTGACCGGCGACGGCATGGGTGAGCGACCCGGGCGCGGGATGGGCGATGACGATAAGTGCGTGCATGGTCAGTCTCCAATGAGCCTAATAAACCTACCAATAGTAACTTACCTTTGGTAGATTATCAAGGCCCCAGGACGGGGAGACCGGCGCCAAGCCCGGATTAGCGCAGTTCGGTGACCGGGACGCCGCCGATCCCCCAATTATCGGTGTCAACTTCATCAATAATCACGATAGTGGTGCCGGGGTTTTTGTTCAGCACGTCGACCAGCAGTTGCGTGGCGCCTTCTATCAGCCGGCGTTTTTGCTCGGCGGTAACGCCTTCGTTGGTGATTTTAATATTTACGTAGGGCATTTGATCTCCAGATAGTCAACATTACGGGGGAACGGGATTTCATGCTCAACGCCTGTTTTTATAAAGGCGCCACTGGCAAAGGACGGCCGCCATAAAGAGCGCCGCGGCGCCCCAGGCCGTCGCCGTCGTCACCGCGCTGGAACCGGTTTGCAGGATGCTGGCGAGCAGGGGGCCAATAACTTGTCCGATACCGTATGTGAGCGTTACTACGCCGAGAAGATTGATATTCCCCGGTACGATTAGCTGTTTTGCCAGCGGCATAACCAATGAAGTGGTGCCCATGAACGTTGCGCCAAAACCGATGCAGCTCAGGACCAGCAGCAGGGGGGAGTGGCCGAACAGCGTCAGGACAACGCAAATCCCCTGGATTACCAGGTTGGCGCTGAGGCTTTTCAGTATGCCCCAGCGATGCGCGGCCCACAGCCAGCCATAGCAGCCGGGAATAATCGCCAGGCCGACGAGCGACCAGAGATGCGCCGTCAGCGCCGGCATACCCAGCCCGTTCGCCATCAGCGGCAGATAGGTGGCGACGATAATATAGCCAAACCCGGCCATGCCATAGAGCAACGCCAGTTGCCACCAATGCATGACCTGGCTTTCCCCCGCGGATGCTGCCGGAATGGCCGGCGAACCGGCGTTGGGCGGGGCAAGCAGGACCAGCAGCAGCAACAATGCCAATGATATGGCGCCCGCGCCCAGCCAGAGGGTTTTTGCGGTCAGTGCGTGGCTTAGCCCGGTAATGACATACTCGTTGCCCACTATAATCCCGCTGCCCACCCCGGCGTACAGCGAGGCAATAACCAAAGCGCTGCGAGTGTGCGCAAGCACCACCATCGAACCGAAAATCATCATGACCGCGCTGGCGATACCCGCCAGGAAACGGACGGCTATTAGGATGGCGGGCTGTATGAATAGCGCCATCGCTGAAATCAGCAGTCCGGTCGTAATGGCGGCCAGCAGCAGCATCCGGCGGGAGCGGGAAGCGTGGTGGAAGGCGCCGAAGGAAAAAAGCAGGCTGCCGGCCAGATAACCCGCGTAATTGGCGCTGGCGATCCAGGAGAGCTGATTAAAATCAAGGTTTCCCTCCGCGAGCATTACCGGCAGCATGGGCGTGTAAAAGAAACGGCCTACCCCCATGCCCAGCGCTAACACAATCATGCCAAAGATGGCGGTACGCAACTGATGCGAGCCTGCGGCAGTGATATCCCTTGTCATATGTGCACTCATAATGTTCGTCGTTATTTTGTTAATAATTATTATCATGCCTGTATAAATGATAATAAAAAGTGAATATTATTGACGGTAACCTTCACTTAAAGTGCGGTATTGAAATGAACAGCGCTTCTCTGAATGTATTTAAAGCCGTGGCGGATACCGGCTCGATAGCGGCGGCGGCCAGGCGTTTACATTGCGTTTCATCCAATGTCACGACGCGGCTTAAGCAATTGGAAGCCGGCCTGGAGGTCTCCTTGTTCATCCGGGAGAAAAACCGTCTGTATATCACTCCCGAGGGAGAGCATCTGCTGCGTTATGCCAACCGGATACTGGCGCTTATCGACGAGGCGCAAACTTCCCTGCGCGATAAGAATCCCGTCGGTCCGCTGCGCATCGGCGCAATGGAAACCACGGCCGCGACGCGCCTTCCCCCCCTGCTCGCGCAGTTCCACCGGCATATGCCTTCGGTAGAACTGCATCTCAACACCTCGGCTAGCGGGCCGCTGACGGCACAGGTCCTTAACTCTGAACTGGACGTGGCGTTTGTAGCCGAAAACGACGGGATTCGCCATGATCTGCTGAATTCGGCGGTACTTTGCCGTGAGACGCTGGTGCTCGTCACCGCCGCCGGCCATCCCGATGTGCTGACCGGGGCGGATTTACAGGTGACCAACCCGCTGGCGTTTCGCCAGGGCTGTAATTATCGCCTGCGGCTCGAACATTGGTTGTGGGAGCAGGGGATAAGCGAAGCCGCGCCGCAGGAGTTCGGCTCATTTCAGGCTATTTTGGGATGCGTCGCGGCGGGTATGGGTATAGCGCTGTTGCCTGAAAACGTGGTATGCCAGTATGAGCAGGGCTTTTCCATCCGCAGCCATGGGATTACCCCGGCGATCGGTGAAGTGGATACGCTGATGATCTGGCTTAAAAGCCGCGAAACGAGCCGGGTATTACGCTGCTTTAAAGATTTTGTAAGCGAACAGAATTAACGCAATGAGCGGGCAACAAGCCCGCTTCGCTGGCGGCGCGGTCCCTTAGTGATATAATCAGATTTCTAATCCGGTTTTTTAACTTAACAATTCCATTTATCGACTCATCGTGCCGGACAAAAATATCCGCAATAAAATTAGGGCAATAATAAAAATACCCCGCATTTTTTCACCGTTCCACCTTACCTGTGCGACGTCGCCACGTTTCCTTTGCGCGCTTTTTCGGCCAGCGCCGCTTTCATGCCTTTCTCCGCGCTGCGATGCAAAACCCAGCCGAAGGTCAGAATCGACAGGGCGCACAGCAGGAACAGGAACCGGCCCCACAGCGGGTTCGGCACCAGCACCATTAACAGCAAACCGGCGCCCATATACATCGAAATGCGGCCGATTTTATCGCGTTGCAGGCGGTCGAATTCGTCCTGTTCATTATCGGCGTACACGGGTCGTTCCATGTCCGCGAAAAACTGCTCGCGCTGGGTATCGCGCGCCGTAGCCCCTTGGCGATAAAACAGCGTCGTCAGGCAGAAGAACCCGCCGGTAAAGACCAAATGCGCGAAGATGTTCCACATGATCGCGACATCCAGTATTTCACGCGGCGTCAGGGGAATACCCAGCAGCCGCGCCACGTCCGGCGCGGTAAACACGTTGGCGACGATATAAGACACGCACAGCCCGAACAGTACGGTGACCCACGCCGCCCAGTCCGGCGTTTTGCGGATGAACACGCCGAGGAACAGCGGCACGATAATCGGCGCCTGCATCAGCGTGCCGACTTTCATCATGAGATCGAACAGGCTGACCGTCTGCATGGTATGCATGTATTGCGCCACCAGAATCACCAGCACGCCGTTTACCAGGCAGGCGATTTGCCCGACGCGCAGCTGATATTTATCGCTGCGTCCGGTATTGCGGTTGACGATCGGCGTCCAGAAGCTGCGCACGAAAATCCCCGAATTACGGTTCAGCGCGCAGTCCATCGACGACATGGTGGCGGCAAACAATCCGGCCATCAGCAGCCCGACCGTGCCCATCGGCATCGCGCGTTCGGCGAAAATCAAATATACCGCATCGGTGGCGTTTTTCCCCAGTTCCGGGTGTGCGGTGGCGGCGTCAGGATAAAGAATGGCGACCGCCCAGGGCGGGATGAACCAAATAATCGTCCCGACCAGCATCAGCAGCAGCGCAAACAGCGCGGCCTTTTTCGCATTGAAACTGTCTTTGGCATTCAGAAAGCGGTAGGAATCCTGCAGGTTATTGATGCTCTGCACATTTTTGATAAAGAAGAACAGGAAACAGGCCGCCAGAAGCGAGATGTAATGCGGGCCGACGCCCGGGCCGGTGAAAAACCCGGCAGGGAATTCGGTCACCAGTTTGACCGGGCCGCCGACTTTAACCAGCGCCACCATCGCGCAGGCGATGGAAATGATCGCCACCACCAGCGTCTGCACAAAATCGCTCGCCACCACGCCCCATGCCCCGCTTAACAGTGAAATCACCAGCACCACCAGGCCGGTGACCCACAGCGTCAGCGTGATGTCGTGCTGGAACACCGCGCTGGCAAACACCGCCAGGCTGTTTAGCCACACGCCGGCGCTGAGAATGCTCAGCGGAATAATCATCCAGGTGAAAAACTGTTCGTTGCCTTTGCCGAAGCGATGGTTGATGGCCTCGGTGGCGGTATCGACGCGCAGCTGGCGAAAGCGGGCGGCGAACCACCACCAGGCGACCAGGTAACCGAACACGTTACCGGCAAATACGCTGACCACGTTAAAACCGTAGCGGTAGGCCTGCCCGGCGGCGCCGGTAAAGGTCCAGGCGCTAAACTGAATCATGAAGGCGGTGGCACCGACCATCCACCACAGCATTCGTCCGCCACCGCGGAAGTAATGGCTCGAAGAGCCGGAAGCCATCTTTTTGAAGGCATAACTGATGGCAATCATTAAGACGAAGTAACCGATCATGACCAGAACATTGATATCCATTGCCGTTACTCTCTCGTTTGCAGGTGAGGTATTTTTGAGGCCGTATTGAGCAAGCGTAGAAGAGGGTGGTAAAATTAAAAGTCGGACAAATAAGAAAAGTCCATTTTGTTATCAGATTGTGACTTTCGTCACTTGATAGGCATTATTAGGGCTTTTATGCTGCTGTTAACTGGCGAGTCTTGCCGTAAGGTGCTTTATTAGTATTACTAAAGCATCGGCCAATAGCCGATTCGGGAGACCATATGACGTCATTGCAGGGCCGTAAATGGCGGGCAAGGCAGGCCGCGGCCGCCGTGCTGATGCTCGGTTGCGCCGGCGCGCTGCGGGCGGCGGAACCGGCATTTTTTGCACGCTGCGCAAATGGCGGAGGTGCGTCGGCAATTGCATAATCATAGCGCCGCGCCGCAGACCGCCGACGCCTACCTACTCCACAATCTGCTCCACAACCTGCCGCACGGGAGAACTGAAAATGAGCACCTGGCAGCCTTTACTGATTACTCCCGCGGAAGCGGAAAAACTGCGCGGGCAGATCGACGCGGAGGGTCCGCTGGCAAACGCGCTGCGGGCACACATCTCGGCGCTGGAAAGCTATATCACGCAGCCGCAGGAAATCCCCGGCCACGGTGAAGCGGGCGGCCCGGAGCATACCCGGCATAAGCGGAATTATGTGCACATCAACCTGGCCGGACGCTTGTTTCTGATCACCGGCGAGCCACGTTACCGCGACTTTGCCCTGACGCTGCTCAAGGGCTATGCCGACATTTATCCGACGCTGGGCAGCGCGACCAGCAAAGACAGCAATGCCCCGGGACGCCTTTTTCACCAAACGCTGAATGAAAACATGTTCTGGCTATATGCCGTGGAAGGCTATCATTGCCTTATCCCGTCGCTCGGCCAAAGCCAGCGCGCGCACATTGAAGATAATCTGTTTCGCGTAATGGCCGACGACGCGCTGAACCGCCACGGCAAAGATTTTGATATCGTGCACAACCACGGGATCTGGTCGGTGGCCGCGGCGGCGATGGGAGGTTACGCGCTCGACGATGCATCGCTGGTCGAAAAAGCGCTGTACGGCCTGCGGGGCGACGGTGAAAGCGGCGGGTTTTACGCGCAACTCGGCCAGTTGTTTTCTCCGGACGGCTATTATATCGAAGGGCCGTATTATCACCGTTTCGCGCTGCGCCCGCTGCTGTTGCTGGCCGAGGCGCTGGAGCGGCGGCAGCCGGAGTTGCAGATTTATCAGTTCCGCGACCAGATTATCCGTAAAACCTGCGAAGCGCTGATGCAGACCGTGTTTCCCGACGGTACCTGGCCAGCGCTCAATGATTCCTCCAAATCCATCAATCTGCGCGATGACGGCGCGGTGATTGCCGCCAGCGTGTGTTATCACCGTTATCCGCCCAATCCGCAATGGATCGCCGTGGCGCAGCGGCAGCAAACCCTGTGGGTCAGCCCGGCGGCGCTGGATTTGTCCGCCGCGTTGCAGGAGGCGCCTGCGCAACCCCTGAACTGGGGCAGCGCGGAACTCAGGGATGGGCCGCAAGGCACCCGGGGCGGCGTCGGTATTTTGCGCAGCGATACGGACGACCAAAGCATGGCGCTGATGTGGTACGGACAGCACGGCAGCATCCCGCGCCTGCATTCGGCGCTGAATCACGGGCATTTCGACGGCCTGCATCTCAGCCTGTTCAATCGCGGGCGCGAGTATTTGCGCGACTACGGGTTTGGCCGCTGGGTGAACGTCGAACCAAAATTCGGCGGGCGCTACATTCCCGAAAACAACAGCTATTGCAAACAAACCGTCGCCCACAACACGGTGGTGGTTGACGGACAAAGCCAGAACGGCGGGCAAAGCCTGGCAGCCGAAAAACGCTGGGGCGAGCGCCATTTCTTTGTGACCGGCCACCAGGCGGGACAGGGCATGAGCGCCAGGCTGCACGACTATTATCCCGGCGTTGATCAGCAGCGAACCCTGCTGATGCTCAGCCTGCCGGAGTTCAGTTCCCCGCTGATCGTGGACGTATTCAGCCTGGCCGGCGATAAACCGCATCGCTACGATTACTGCCTGCATTATCTCGGACAGTGGGTGCGCAGCGATGTCGGGCTCGACGTTGCCGTGCAATTAGCCCCCCTCGGCGAAAGCCATGGTTATCAGCATCTGTGGGACTGCGCGCGCGGCGCGGTTGCGCCGGGCGGCTCCGCCTTATTCAGCTGGCTTGACGGCGACTGTTACCGGACGCTGGTCAGCGCGTTTCCCGCCGGCGGTGAAACGATCGTCGCGCGCACCGGCGCCGGCGATCCGCATTTCAATCTGCGTAATGAACCGGCGCTTTTACTGCGCACCCACGGCGCGAACGCTATTTTTGCCAGCGTTTTCGAAACGCACGGCTATTTTGATGAAGCCACGGAAACCTCGCTCGGCGCGCGGGGCCAGGTCTTAAAGGTCAGCGTCGTTTGCCACGACGCGCGGCTGACCGAACTGAACATCCATTGCAGTGAAAACCGGACACTAAACGTTCGTATCAATAACGGCGCCGCGCCGGCCGCGGAGAACGCGTTCAACGTGGCGTGGCAATCCGTCGCACCGCTTTACACCCATGATTAATGAAGGAGCATTTATGTTTAACGATTTGCAAGGCCAGCGTGTTTTGATTACCGGTTCGACTAAAGGCATCGGCCTGGCGGCGGCGCGGGCGTTTGCCGCGGCGGGCGCGAAAGTGGGTATTAACGGCCACCGTCATGATGACAGCCTTGGGCGGCTGGCGGCGGACATTGCCCAACACGGCGGCGAAGTGGCGTATTTCCCGGCGGATGTGACGAAATCAGCCGAGTGCGCGGCGCTGGTGGCGAATTTCGTCGAGCGTTTTGGCGGCCTTGACGTACTGATCAATAACGCGGGCGGTCTGGGCGGACGCCAGGGGCTGGAAAATATCGACGATGCGTTTTACGAGCAAGTAATGGATCTTAACGCCCGTTCGGCGCTGATGGTCACTAAATATGCTATTCCGCATTTACGCCGCGCGGCGCAACAAACCGGTAAAACCACGTCGGTGATCAGCACCGGCTCGATTGCCGGACGCGAAGGCGGCGGCCCGGGCGCCAGTCTGTATGCGGCCTCCAAAGCCTGGCTGCATAACGTTCACCGTAATTGGGTGAAGGAATTCACCAAAGACAATATCCGTTTCAACGTGATCGCGCCGGGTACCATCGACACGGTGTTCCACGCCGATAAAAGCGCGGAAGTCCGCGAGAAAATTGCCGGCACCATTGCGATGGGACGTTTTGGCACCAGTGAAGAACTGGCGCCAAGCTACCTGTTTTTCGCCTCGCACGCGTGCAGCGGCTACATTACCGGCCAGATTTTAGACGTCAACGGCGGCCAGTTGGCGCCATAGCGCACGGTTCGGGAGTTTCAGGCCGGCGGAGCATGCAGCGCTCCGCTACCTGAACTATGATGTCGACAATCCGCAACAGGAAAAAGAGACCCGCATGACGATGCAGTTTGAAACCGCCGCCGGTATGACCCGCGGCCTGAATACTCATATCGCGCGCGATATCGCCCGCAAGATCCTCTCCGGCGAACTGGCCGCGGGCGCCATCTTGCCGAGCGAAATCGAACTCGGCGAGCAGTTCGGCGTCAGCCGCACCGCCCTGCGCGAAGCTTTGAAATTGCTGACCTCCAAGGGGTTGCTGGAGTCACGCCCCAAAATCGGTACCCGGGTTAAAGAGCGGCCGCAATGGAACATGCTCGACCCGCAATTGCTGGAATGGATGCAGGGCATGGAAGCAACCGAAGATATCTATCACCAGTTTCTTGAATTTCGCAAAGCAATCGAACCGCACGCCACTGCGCTTGCCGCGGTCAACGCCAGCAAAGAACAGCGGATTGAACTGTCGCGGATTTACCGCCAGATGCGTCACGTCGCGGAGAACTTTGATGCCCAGCTCTGGGTGGATGTGGATACCCAGTTTCACCGGATGATTTTTATCTCCTCCGGAAACTGTTTTTATGTCCCGTTTGGTAATGTATTGACGACTATCTTTAAGTGGTTTTTTGCGTATTCGTCAAAGGAAGGCGGCATGTGCCTCAATGAACATAAAAAGATTTATGAAGCGATCATGGCGGGGGACGAAGGCGCCGCTTACAGCGCATCGCTGAGTTTGATGAAGGGACATAAACACCGGCTGACGCGGGATTGAAATTTCCCGCGCGGTTAAATTCAATGTCAAGGCATTCGGACCGATTTCTTCCGTTGCGCTTAATCCGCATGGCTTGCGCTTTTATAATAAATATGGTCGAGTTGGAAATCGATGTTTTCTCTTGCGCCGGTCAGGCGATAGGCTATGGCCGCGGCAAAATCGAATGCCACCCCTAATCCTTTGCCGCAAACCAGATTGCCATCCTCCACCACCGGATTATCAACATAGATGCCGCCGGTCACCTGCTGATATAGATCGCCCGAACAGACATAGCGGCGCCCGCGTAATAAATTATGCGCGCCTAATATCCGTGCCGCCGCCGAACAGATGGGGCAAATCAATCGCTGTGCTTCGTCGTGGCGCCTGATAAATTCCACCACCCGCGGATTGGCCGCCAGGTTGACGGTGCCGGCGGGGCCTCCGGGAATAATGACTGCGTCAAACAACGTATGCTGCCGGTCAGCCAGCAGATGGTCTGCGAACATGCGGATATTATGATAACTGACCACGTCTAACCGGTCCTGGCAGGCCAGCGTATCCACGTGTATGTCCAGGCGTCGCAAAAGATCGATAATAATGATCGCTTCCGCTTCTTCAAACCCTTCCGCTAACAGAATGACTGCTTTCATAATCAACCACTCCCAACTGAAATGATAAACCATCCCGGCCCGGTATATAAAGTCGGGTCGCGCTACGCATGAGCCTGATGGCATCATTTATAAAATACATTTTCTTTAATTATAAACCTGCCTTTCAATTATTTGAGGTGGATCGGCCGGTTCTTTATTTGTTTGCCATATCCTGGGAAATAGTGGCAAAAACCGGGAGGTTCTTCGTCAGCCGCGGGGATATCGTGAATCATCGAATGGCAGGCAGTAGTCAGTTCGCACCGGGTCATGTCTACAATGATTCCACTATGGGCAGGTTAACGATGACAACACGTAAAATCCGATTACATAATTATCTGGCCTACGGTTCTGGTGATTTTCTGGGGGCCGGCACCACGGCGCTCACCTCGGCATGGTTGCTCTATTTTTATACGACCTTTTGCGGGTTAACCGCGATAGAGGCGACGTTTATTTTCTTTTCCGCCCGGGTACTGGATGCGGTATTGAGCCCCTTGATGGGGTTTTTAACCGATAACTTCGGCAATACGTGGTTAGGCAAGCATTTCGGCCGGCGTAAGTTTTTTATTCTGTTGGGTATCCCCTGCGTGTTCAGCTACAGTCTGATGTGGATGGGGCATATGGAGTTCTGGTATTACCTGTTCACATATCTGCTGTTTGACTCGGTCTACACCATGATATTGGTACCTTATGAAACCCTGGTGCCTGAAATGACCGACGATTTCAAACAGAAAGCGAAATTTTCAGGCGCGCGTATCGCGCTGGCGCAAACCTCCGCCATCCTGGCCGCGTTTTTACCCGGCGTACTGTTAGCGCATTTTGGTAAAGATAACGCCATCTCCTTCTTTTACGCCAGCCTGGTATTCTCCACCCTGTGCGCCGTTATGTTAACGCTGGTTTATCTGTTTACCTGGGAACGGCCTGCGGAACTCAAATCGGAAGCCACCCTGAAACTTGAACGGGAAAAGCAGCAGTTAACCTTGATGCAAAGTCTGAAGCGACTGCATATAGAGCTGTCTTCAACGTTGCGTATTCGTATTTTCCGACAGCACCTGGGATTGTATTTAGGCGGCTATATCGCGCAGGACATATTTAACGCGGTATTTACCTACTATGTGGTTTTTGTCCTGATGCAAAGCGCGACGGTGGCGTCACAATTGATGGGCGTTATGTCGATTCTTCAACTGATAGCCGTGCTGTGCATGATCCCATTGTGTATTCGCCTTGGGCCGGCGCCTTCGTATCGCCTGGTGGTGACGTTGTTCGGTATCGCGGCAATCGCTTATGGCGCCCTGTATTATTTCAGCCTCGATTATAATTTCCTGCTGTTGATGGCGATCTCCGGTATTGCCGGACTGGGCCGGGGCGGCATCAATTATGTTCCCTGGAATATTTATACTTATATTGCCGATGTGGATGAAGCGATCACCGCGCAGCGGCGCGAGGGGGTATTTGCCGGCATTATGACCCTGACCCGTAAAGCCTCCCAGGCCGGTGCGGTAATGCTGGTGGGGATTATCTTGCAGATATCCGGTTTTGTTTCGGGGCAAAGCACCCAGGCACCGGGCGTCAAGCATACCATTCTCGCCGTCCTGTGCGTCGGCACGGTGATCATTCTCTGTATCGGTTTCTATATTTCCCTCCGATTCAAACTGAACCTGAAAACCCATCGGGTCTTGCAGGAGGAAATCCGCAAGATGCGCGCGGCGAATCGGCCGGTTCCGCAGGATATTACCCCCCAAGCCCGGGCGACGGTTGAAATGCTGGCCGGCATGAAATATGAATCGCTGTGGGGAAACAACAACATCGGTTATTTGAACCACGGCAAGGATATTCCGGGGAAAGAATCCCGATTGGAGCATGTGTGAATCAAATTAAGGTAAAGTAAGGAATAATAATGGCCGTTTTTAAAGTAAAACACAGCGCGTTATTGCGCCAGCCGGAACATTTCATTTCGCGGGACGATCTTAAATCATTAATTTGTAAAATTACCGATAATTTGGTCAATATTAAAGATACCACCGGTGAATTCTTGCTGCGGCTGGACGATGGCCGGGTTATCGATACCAAAGGCTGGGCCGCGGGTTGGGAATGGACCCACGGCATTGGCCTGTATGGAATTTATCAATACTATCGCCAGACCGGTGATAAGGCGATGCGCGCCATTCTGGATCAATGGTTTGCCAATAGCCTGGCTAAAGGCACCCCGACCAAAAACGTCAATACGGTCTGCCCGTTTTTGACGCTGGCCTATATGTATGAAGAAACCCCTCATCCGCAGTGGCGCCCCTATCTGGAGCGCTGGGCCGAATGGGTGATGTATGACATGCCGCGCACGGAAAAACAGGGACTGCAGCACATTGTTTATAATAATGAAAATCACCAGCAAATGTGGGACGATACATTAATGATGAGCGTGCTGCCGCTGGTGAAAATCGGCAAATTGCTTAACCGGCCGGAGTTTGTCGAAGAGGCCACCTACCAGTTTTTATTGCACACCCAGTATTTGATGGATCGTGAAACCGGCCTATGGTTCCATGGCTGGAATTTCGAAGGTAAGCATAACTTTGCCCATGCCCGCTGGGCGCGGGGCAATAGCTGGTTAACGGTGGCGATCCCGGAATTCATCGAACTGCTGGACCTGCCCGAACGCAATGCCACCCGTCGCTTTCTGCTGCAAATATTAACAAGCCAAATTGACGCGCTGGCCGCATGCCAGGATGAAAGCGGATTATGGCATACGTTGTTGGATGACCCGGATTCCTATTTGGAAGCCTCGGCTACCGCCGGCTTTGCTTATGGCATTCTAAAAGCGGTGCGTAAACGTTATATCGACGGCGCTTATCTGCCCATGGCGGAAAAAGCGATAGCCGGCGTCATCGCCAATGTCAATGCGCAAGGCGAACTGACCCGCGTCTCGTTCGGTACGGCCATGGGCAGCGACCTTGACTATTATCGCCAGATCCCGCTGACGTCCATGCCCTATGGCCAGGCGATGGCGATTTTATGCTTATCTGAATATTTGAATAAATACGTGTAACGCTGCCCGAACCCCGCCCAGGGGATGACCGGCCCCACATCCCGGTGCGTTGGGTTAATTCGCTGCTGCCTACCGCGTTCTTTTAGCCGGCCAGGCAGGCGCGGATCTTGCCTGCAACATGCCTCAAAGGAATCGATAACCCGGCCTGGATTTGGTGTGCCGATGGATTCTGCGGTGGCGATCAAGCCCTGGGCGTTGATATTCATCGTGGTTTGCGCCGACGCATTGCGTATCGAATAACAACGTAAGCCTTCATCGGCTTGGCGGTAAGGGCGCGATAATTAGCATGGAAAACATCTTTTTGTCATAAACAAAATCCCCCATCTATGCCGTGAAATAATAATTATCAAAATCAAATTATTATAAATTCCTGCAGCTGAAATGTTACCGGTAACTCTCGGTGTTATTTACATAAATTAACATTTCTATAACTTGTATTGACAAAAATAGCGCTTATTCTACCTGTAAAATTATCACACAAATAATTATTAGCCACGACGTACCGGGCTGGTTGCGGTAGTGCCTGGCGCATTGATCAACACCCTTTAATGGAAGATTTATGAGCAAGCAAAATGACGAGGGTATCCCCTCACGGCGGCGTTTTCTGCAACAAACGCTGTCGCTTATCCCGCTGGCCGCAGCCGGGAGCGGCGTTGTTTCCTTCGCCGGCCAGGCAGCCGCACCCGCATCCGCAGGCGTTTCCGCCCACTATGTCCCCATTTTTTTCAACAACGACGAATGGCGTTTTATCCTGGCCGCCGCCGACCGGCTGATTCCCACGGATGAATACGGGCCGGGCGCGGTGAGCGAAGGAGTGCCGGTCTATATCGATAAGCAGATGGAGCTGCCCTACGGCTACGGCCATTTATGGTATATGCAGCCCCCCTTTGCCGAGGCCGCGGCCGAATTGGGCTATCAATCCCCGCTGGCTCCGCGCGACACCTATCGCCGCGGTATTAAAGCCGTGGACGATTACTGCCGGCGGCAGTTTCAACATGTCTTTGCCGACCTTGGCCCCGAGCAGCAGGACGCGGTGCTGCACCAGTTGGAAGATGGCAAGCTGACGTTCGATAACGTGCCGGGCACGCTATTTTTTACCCAACTGCTGGATAATGCCAAAGAGGGTTATCTGGCCGACCCCATGCATGGCGGTAATCAAACGCTGGCCTCGTGGAAACTGATCGGTTTCCCGGGCGCGCGCGCCGACAACCAGCAAACGATGGACCATCCCAATAAGCCCTATCCGCTGGGTCCGGTCAGTATTTCAGGGAAGAGGAGTGTGTAAACGTGGCGATTAAACAAGACCCGGTCGATATTGTTATCGTCGGTTTCGGCTGGACCGGTTCGCTGATGGCGATGGAGCTGGCGGGAACCGGCCTGAAAATACTGGCGCTGGAGCGCGGCGAGCAGCGCGACACGTATCCCGATTTCGCCTACCCGCGCATCATGGATGAACTGACCTACGGTATCCGGTTAAAGCTGTTCCAGAATGCCTCGAAAGAGACAGTGACCGTACGGCATACCTCCGGCGAAACCGCGCTGCCGTACCGGCGCTTCGGCTCTTTCCTGCCGGGCGACGGCGTAGGCGGCGCCGGGGTGCACTGGAACGGCATGCTGTGGCGTCCGCTGGAGGCCGATCTCAGGATGCGCAGCACCGTAATCGAGCGTTACGGCGCGGATTTTATTCCCCGGGACATGACGGTGCAGGACTATCCGTTTACGTATGCGGAGATGGAACCGTTTTTCGATAAGTTCGAGAAGATCTGCGGCACCGCCGGGCACGCCGGCAACCTTAAGGGTGAAAAAATCGCCGGCGGCAATCCCTTTGAAGCGCCGCGCCAGAACCCTTACCCGACCAGGCCGCTTAAGCAGCAGTATTCCGGCATGCTGTTCAGCAAAGCGACGACCGGGCTGGGCTATCATCCGTTCCCGCTGCCGGCGGCGCTGTGCAGCGAACCTTATACCAATCCGTATGGCGTCCAGCTGGGCGTGTGCAACTACTGCGGTTTTTGCGAGCGCTTCGGCTGCTTCAACTACTCCAAGGCGTCGCCGCAGAGCTGTGTGCTGCCGGCCCTCTATCAGTATAAAAACTTCGAGCTGCGCACCCAGTCCCACGTGCTGCGCGTCAATACCGATTCCACCGGCGCCAGGGCCACCGGCGTCACCTATATCGACGCCAACGGCCAGGAAGTGGAACAGCCCGCCAACCTGGTGGTGCTGAGCGCATTCCAATTGCACAACGTGCGTCTGCTGCTGCTGTCGAAAATCGGCAAGCCCTACGATCCCGCCACCGGCGACGGCGTGGTCGGGCGCAACTATGCCTACCAGATGAACGGCGGCGTCTCGCTGTTCTTCGATCCCGACACCAATTTCAACCCCTTTGCCGCCACCGGCGCCACCGGGACCTTTATCGATGATTTTAACGCGGAAAACTTTGACCACGGCGGTTTAGGGTTTGTCGGCGGCGCCACTATTTCCGCCACCATCACCGGCGGCCGTCCGATCCAGCAGATGAGTATTTCCAACCATGCGCCGAAATGGGGAACCGGGTGGAAAAAGGCGATCAAGGAAAGTTACCTGCACACCATGAGCGTCGGCTCTTCCGGATCGGTGATGCCGTATAAACAGTGCTATCTCGATCTCGATCCCACTTATAAAGATCATCACGGGCAGCCGCTGCTGCGCATGACGTTCGACTGGCAGCAAAACGAGCTCAAGATGACCAACTTCATCGGCGGCAAGGCGGAGGAAATCGCCAAGGCCATCGGGCCGAAGCATTACGAAATGGGCTTTAAAGGCATGAACGCCCACTACGATGTGCGTCCCTACCAGTCCACCCATACCACCGGCGGCGCGGTGATGGGCGATAATCCCGCCACCAGCGTGGTGAATAAGTACCTGCAAAGTTGGGATGTGCCCAATTTGTTTGTGCTGGGCGCCTGCTGTTTCCCGCAAAACCTGTCGTACAACCCGACCGGTATTGTCGGCGCCACCGCGCTATTTGCCGCCAATGCGATTCGTACGCAGTATTTGGCCAACCCCGGACCGCTGGTCCAGGCTTAACAGGGAAGGAACCGAGATGAACGTTCTATGGAATGCAGCGCTTCCCTTGATGGCGCTGGCGCTGTTGCCGGGCGCGGCTAACGCGGCGACCGCTGGCCAGCCGGTAAGCGAAGGACAATATTTGGCCACCGCCGGCGACTGCGTGGCCTGCCACACCGCGGCCGGCGGCAAACCGTTTACCGGCGGACTGAAGATGTCCACGCCGTTGGGGGCCATTTACTCCACCAACATCACCCCGGATAACGCTACCGGGATCGGCGGATACAGCTATGAGGATTTTACCAAAGCCGTGCGCGAAGGGGTGGCGAAAGACGGCCATCACCTCTATCCGGCCATGCCTTATACCTCGTTTGCCAGGATTAATGATGAAGATATGCACGCGCTGTATGACTTCTTTATGCATCAGGTGCCGGCGGTCAAGCAGGCCAACCGCGACAGCGATATCCCCTGGCCGCTGAATATGCGCTGGCCGCTGGCGGCCTGGAACTGGGTATTCCATGACGATGACGCGTTCCGGCCGGACCAGGGACAAAGCGCCGAGTGGAACCGGGGAGCCTATCTGGTGCAGGGGCTGGAGCATTGCGGCACCTGCCATACGCCGCGCGGCATCGCGTTCCAGGAGAAGGCGCTGGATCAATCCGACTCGGCCTACCTGACCGGCGGCACGCTGGAAGGCTGGCATGCGCCCAATCTTACCGGCGACGGCAAGGACGGACTGGGACGCTGGTCGGCGGATGAATTGGCGATGTTCCTGAAAACCGGCCGCACCGATAGCAGCGCGGCGTTTGGGTCCATGACGGATGTGGTTGAGCACAGTACGCAATACCTGAACGATGCGGATTTACGGGCGATGGCGGTGTATCTCAAATCGCTGAAACCCGCCGCCGCCGGGGCGCCGGCGCCGGCGGCGGATGACGCCACCTCCGCGGCGCTGATCCGGGGCGATATGAGCAAGCCGGGGGCGCAGGAATATATGGACAACTGCGCCGCCTGCCATCGTATCGACGGTAGGGGATATGCCAAAACCTTCCCGGCGCTGGCGCATAACCCGGTGGTGTTGAGCGACGACCCTTCTTCGCTCATCAGCATCGTATTGCATGGCGGCAAGATGGCGGTCACCAAAGACGCCGTGACGGGATTGACCATGCCGGACTTCGGCTGGCGGCTTGACGACCGACAGGCGGCGGATTTACTCAGCTTTATCCGCAGCGCCTGGGGCAATGACGCGCCGGCGGTCAGCGCCGGACAGGTGGAAAAACTGCGCAATGCATCGTCGACGGTGGAACGCAAGGACCCCGATAAGACCAATGAACCGAATACCGTGCAGGCGCAGCGGTAACGGCGCAATAGCAAAAGGTTATCACTGCGTCGGCAGGCAAGACCTGGCTCCTGGCATCTACCGGGGCTCAGGTCTTTTTTTTTCTGGCCCCCCACCAGCCTTAGCCGGTTTCCAGTTAATCTTTACCGGATTTGTACTTTGGCATCCGTCCAAGCCTTGGTTAGAGTTATACCTCGGTTTAGTTATTGGATAGTCAGGTAAAAGTTAATGGGTGCCTTAATTCCGGTAGTGGATCACGCGGTAATTAATGTCGCGGGCAAGCTTGATGAAACGCAGCAATTATTTACGCTTTTAGGATTCCAGTTGACGCCGCGGGGTCACCATTCGCTGGGCTCCAGCAACCATTTAGCCATTTTTGGCGAAAATTATTTCGAGCTGCTGGGGTTTGAGGCGGGTAACGCCGATAAACGCCAGGACCTCTGGAACGCGCCCCTCGGGCTCACCGGCCTGGTGTGGAAAACCACCGACGCCGATGCGGTCTACCGCCATCTGCAATCCGTCGGCCTGGCCGGCGATCCCCCCGGTTCATTTTCCCGTCCGGTGGAACTGCCCGACGGCAGCCGGCCTGACGCTCGCTTTCGCACCGTCAGGCTGGCCGCCGAGCGGGTAAAAAACGGCCGCAGTTTTTTTTGCCAGCATGACACGCCGGAACTGGTCTGGCGTTCCCCCTGGCGCCAGCACCCGAACGGCGCCGTGGATATCAGCGCATTGGTGATTGCCGCGGCCGATCCCGCGGCGGCGGCCGGTCTTTACGGCACGCTGTTTGGCCGGGAGGTTATTGATGCCGACGGCCAGGGCGGCTATCGGCTGCAGGCGGGCAAAACCCAGGTGCGATTTATCACTCCCCAGCGGGCCGCCGGACTTTATGGCCAGGTCCCTACAGGCGAAAACGGCACCGAACGCATGGTGGCGCTTGAGTTTACGGTCTCGTCGCTGAGCGCGAGCGCCGACTATTTTCAGCGCCGCGGCATCCAGACGTCATCCCCGGCGCCGGATACCTTGCTGATTAGCGCGGATCGCGCTTTCAATGTCGCTTTGCTGTTCGCAGCCTCCTGATTTTCTTATTTTAAGGTGCGTTAAGCATGAAAGCCATCGTATTACGTGAACATGGCGGTAATGAAAACCTGCGGTTGGAAAACGACTTTCCCGATCCCGTCGCCGGCAGGGGGGATGTGGTGCTGCGCGTGCGCGCCTCCTCGCTTAATTACCATGATGTGTTTACCCGGCGCGGCATGCCGGGCATTACGTTGCCCTTGCCGCTTATTATCGGCCTGGACGTAGCCGGCGAGATCGTCGCTTTAGGCGAAGGCGTGACCGGATGGCGGATCGGCGACCGCGTGGTGGTGGACCCGATAAACCGGGTAGACGGCGGATTGGTGGGCGAGACCACCCACGGCGGCCTCGCCGAACTATGCCGGGCGCCGGCCCATCAGTTGATCGCTTTGCCGGATGAAATCAGCTTCGCCGAAGCGGCGGCGCTGCCGGTGGCCTATGGCACCGCCCGGCGCATGATGGTGGCTATCGGCCAGATACAGGCCGGGGAAAAGGTATTGATCCTCGGCGCCAGCGGCGGCGTCGGGGTCTGTTGCGTGCAATTGGCGAAGCTGGCCGGCGCGCAGGTGATTGCCTGCGCCGGCAGCGAGGATAAAGCCGAACGTCTGCGCGCCATCGGCGCCGACCATATCATCCTGTACACCGAACAGGATTTCGCCAAAGAGGTGTTCCGGCGTTTCGGCAAACCCGCCCGGTCGCGCCATGCCGCCGTGCCGGGCGGAGTGGACGTGGTGGTCAATTTTACCGGTGGCGATACCTGGGTCAAATCCCTGCGCTGCCTGCGGGTTGGGGGGCGGCTGCTGACCTGCGGCGCGACCGCCGGTTTTAATCCCGCCGAGGATCTGCGTTATATCTGGACCTATGAATTGCAGATCCGCGGTTCCAATGGCTGGGAGCGCGAGGATCTGCATCAACTGCTGGAGCTGGTGCGCGACAAACGGCTCGACGTCCTAATTGATCGCCAGTGGCCGCTGGAGCAGGGCGCGCAGGCGCTGGCTTCGCTGGAACAACGCCAGGTGACTGGCAAAGTGGTGGTGGTATGAATACGCGGTTGAGCAAAACGCAAATCGAGGAAAAATTCCTTTCATCGCCCTTTATCGCCTGGCTGCAACTGCGCGTCGAATCGGTGGATTACGATCAACAAATCCTGACGGTCACGGTGCCGATGCGGGCGGAGTTCGAGCGCAGCGCCGGCAGCGGCCAATGGCATGGCGGACCGCTGGCTTCGATTATCGATACCGTCGGGGATTTCGCGTTGGCGATGATGGTCGGCGCAGGTTTGCCCACGGTCAACTTTCGCGTCGACTACCTGCGCCCGGCGGTGAATACGTCCCTGCGGGTCGTGGCGCGCAGCCGGCGCATCGGCCGCACCATCGGCGTGGCCGATGTCGACGTGTTTAATGAACAACACCAATTGCTGGCCATCGGCCGCGCAAGTTACGCCACCGGCGTCGCACAACCAGGAGTTTCATCATGAACGGACAATTTTCACGGCGTAAGTTTCTGGGCATCCTGGGCGTGGGCGGATCGCTGGCGGCGCTGTCCAGCGGCATGCCGGGCATAGGGCTGGTGGCCAACGCCTCCGCCGCCGAGGTGGCGGGCGCCGCGCCGCGCCGGGGCGGTACTCTGGTCATCTCCTGGGGCGGACTTGAGCCGCAGGCGCTGTTTGTGCCGGGCGGCGGCGGTTCGTCGCCGTTCCAGACCTCGACCAAAATCCTGGAGCGCCTGCTGAAGCTCGACAACCAGCTGCATTTCCAGCCGGCGCTGGCCGAGTCGGTGGTGGCCGCTCCCGACTATAAAAGTTATGACATCACCCTGCGCCAGGGTGTGAAGTGGCATGACGGCGCCGATTTTACCGCGGACGACGTCGTGTACAACGTCATCGAGCATTGGAAGGCCATTTCAGCCGGCATCGCCCTGAAAGCCCTGAACGCCGCCACCGCGCTGGATACCCATCACGTGCGGCTGAGTTTTGATCGCCCGGTGCCGGAATTCTTCCTCAAATCCATACTGGCGGGCCAGTACCAACTGCTGCTGCCGAAACATTTATATGCGGGCAAGGATATTCTTACCAATCCGCTGAATAACCAGCCGGTGGGCACCGGCCCATGGATCTACGATAAATGGACGCGCGGCAGCTATGTTCAATACCGCCGCAATGACCAGTACTGGTCGCCCAACCAACCCTATCTCGACAAACTGCTGGTCAGGTGGTGGAGCGACGCGGCGTCGCGTACCGCCGCCCTGGAAACCGGGGAACTGGGACTCGGCTACTCGAATCCCGTGCCCGCCAGGGAAGTTGACCGGTTGCTGAAAACCGGCCAGGTGGTGCTTGACACCAGTGGTTATGAAAACAGCGCCTGGACGGTAACGGTGGAATTTAACCAGCGGCGCGAGGTGGTTAAACGCCGCGAAGTGCGCCAGGCGATCCTACATGGCATCGATCGCGATTTTATCGTCAACACTATCTATTTCGGCCGGGGGAAACCGGCGGTGGCGCCGATTTTCAGCAGCAATACCCTGTTTTTCACCGATGAGGTTCCCAAGTATGAGTTTGACGTAAAAAAAGCGGCCGCCCTGCTGGATGCCGCCGGCCTGCCGGTGAAAAACGGCAGCCGGTTCTCCGTCAACCTGCTGGCGGCGGCCTGGTTCGAGGAAAACGCCAAGCTGGGCCAGTACCTGAAACAGGCCCTGGAGGATCTCAATATCACCGTACGTCTCGATTCGGTGGATCGCGCCACGGCGCTGAAACGGATTTATAGCGATTACGATTATGATATCGCCATCTCCAACTTTACCGCCCCGCTGGAGCCGGTGCCGACGGTAACCCAGTTTTTTACCAGCGACGGCATCGTAAAAGGCGGCGCTTTTCGCAACGCCACCGGCTACAGCAATCCGGCGATGGACGAATTGGTGGGCAATATCACGGTGGAGGTGGACGAAGCCAAACGCCGCGACCTGGTCCATCAATTTTCCCGGCTGGCCAGCACCGATGTGCCCATCGTGCCCCTGGTGGAAATGCAGTCCTACACCCTGGCGCGCGCCAATGTCCGCGACTTTACCACCGATGCCAATGTCCAGGGCGCGTCCCTGAACGATGTCTGGCTGGCGGGGTAGCGGCATGACGCGCATTATCCTGCGGCGCCTGCTGCAAGCGGTGCCGCTGCTGCTCGGGGTAGTTATCATCAATTTCGTGTTGATGAAATGCGTGCCCGGCAGCCTGCTGGACGTGATGACCGCCGAGCAGCAGGTCACCGATCCGGCGATGATCGATCGGCTGCGCGCGCTCTATGGACTGGATCAGCCGGCGTGGCTGCAATTGCTCAAGTATATCGGCGCGGTGGCCCGGCTGGATCTGGGGTTTTCCTACCGGCATAACCTGCCGGTGCTGGACGTGATCCTATCGCACCTGCCCGCCACGCTGCTGCTGATGCTGGCAAGCATCGCGGTGGCCCTGCTGGTGGGCGTCGGCGCGGGCGTGCTGGCCGCCATAAAAGTCAACAGCGCCTGGGATACGCTGATATCGGCGCTGGCGGTGCTTTGTTTCGCCGCGCCCGGTTTCTGGCTCGGCATCATGATGATTATCCTGTTCTCGGTCAAACTCGGCTGGTTTCCGGTGGGGGGGATGGAAACCATCGGCGCGGATGAGCGGCCCTGGGGGAGGACGCTGGATATCGCCCATCATCTGGTGCTGCCGGCGCTGACCCTGGGCCTGTTTTACGCCGCTACCTACGCGCGGGTGATGCGCGCCTCGATGCTGGAAATCGCCCAGCTGGATTTTGTGCGCGCCGCCCGGGCCAGGGGTTTGAGCCGGCTGCGCGTGATAACCGGGCACATGATGCGCAATGCCCTGCTGCCTGTGGTGACCCTGTTCGGCCTGCAGCTCGGCACCGTGCTGGGCGGCAGCGTCGTGGTGGAATCCGTATTCAGCTGGCCCGGTATCGGCCAGGTCCTGTTTGACAGCGTGATGAGCCGCAATTTTCCGGTCGTCATGGGCGTACTGGTACTCAGCTCGCTGGTGGTGATCGTGGTGAATATCCTGGTGGACGTGGCGTATTCCCGCCTGGACCCGCGGATTGGGAGCTGAAAAATGTCTGTTATCGTCCCCCTTTTGTCCGCCGCCGCGCCGCGCCTGGCGCTGCTGCGCCGGTTTTGCCGCCATCGCGGCGCGGTGTTCGGCGCGCTGGTTGTGTTGATCATCGCGGCCGCCGCGCTGCTGGCCGGATGGTTTTATCCCACCGACCCCTTGCGCATCGTCGCCATGCCGGAGATTTGGCCCTTTACCGATTGGCGTTATCCGCTGGGCACCGACTCCCTGGGCCGCGACATCATGGCGCTTATCGTGCACGGCGCGCGCGCCACCCTGCTTATCGGGCTGGTGGCCAGCCTGGTGGCCACCACGCTTGGCGTGGCGGTGGGCGCCGCCGCCGCCTGGTTCGGCGGGTGGATCGACGAAGTGTTGATGCGGGTTGCCGAGCTGTTCCAGATCATTCCCAACGTGGTGTTCGTGCTGACGGTGGTGGCGGTGCTGGGCCCGCGGATAGAAAATATCATTATCGCCGTCGGCCTGGTGTCCTGGCAGCCCATCGCCCGGCTGACCCGCGCCGAATTCCTGTCCTTCAAGGATCGCGAGTTCGTGCTCGCCTGCCGGGCCTGCGGCATGGGCAACCTGCGCATCGCCCTGGGCGAAATCCTGCCCAATGTCATGCCGCCGGTGATCGTGCTGTCGTCGCTGGTGATTGCCGGGGCCATCCTCTACGAATCCGTGATCTCCTTCCTCGGCCTTGGCGATCCCAACCTGGCCAGTTGGGGCCGGTTGGTGGGGGAAGGGCGCACGCTTATCCGTTCCTCGTGGTATATCTGCGCGGTGCCGGGCGTGGCGATTATGCTGGCGGTGCTGGCGCTGAACCTGATTGGCGACGGGCTGAACGACGCCCTGAACCCCAAGCTGAGGGATCGCCTGTGAGCAGCGTGCTGGAGGTGAACGATCTGAGCGTCGAACTGCGCGGGCGCCAAGGCAGCGTGACCGCGCTGGACGGCGTCTCCCTGACCCTGGCGGCCGGGGAAACCCTGGCGCTGGTGGGAGAGTCAGGCTGCGGAAAATCCCTGACCGCGCTGGCGCTGATGGGCCTGCTGCCCACGCCCCCGGCGCATTTGAGCGGCGGTGAAATCCGGTTTGAAGGGCAAAACCTGGTGGCCCTGGGCGAAAAGCGGATGCGGCAACTGCGCGGCAATCGGCTGGCGATGATTTTCCAGGACCCGATGAGTTCGCTGAATCCGGTGAAAACCGTCGGCGATCAACTGGGGGAGGTTCTGCGGGTGCATTTGGGCCTGTCACGGCGCGAGGCTTGGCGCCGCGGCGTTGCGCTGTTGGAGCAGGTGCATATTCCCGATCCGGCCAGGCGAATGGATGAATACGCGCATCGGTTATCGGGCGGCATGTCGCAGCGGGTGATGATCGCCATGGCCATCGCCTGTAAGCCGGCGATATTGATTGCCGACGAACCCACTACCGCCCTGGATGTTACCATCCAGGCGCAAATACTGGCGCTGCTGCGGGAGTTACAGGCGGATACCGGCATGGCGCTGATGTTGATCACCCACGATTTGGGCGTGGTCGCCGCGATGGCCCAGCGCGTGGCGGTAATGTATGCCGGTAAAATCGTCGAGGAAGCGCCGGTGCTGGAACTGTTCGACTATCCGTTGCATCCCTATACGCAGGGGCTCTTACGCGCCACACCGACCTCGGGGCGGCCGGATGAGCGGCTGGTGGATATCCCGGGACGGGTGCCGGCCCTGGCGGAATTACCCGTGGGCTGCGCTTTTGCGGCGCGCTGCCCGCACGCAACGCCCGAGTGCGCGCGGCTGCGGCCAGGGCTGGAGTCCCTGCGCCCGGCGCATCAGGTTGCCTGCCTGGTGGCGCAAGCCCAGGCGCGGGCCGCGCCGCCCCGCTTGGCCAACGGGGGCTGGCGCCGATGAAACCGCTGCTTACCGTAAACAATCTGCAGGTCAGTTATCCCACCCGCGACGGGCGGGTATTCGCCCTGTCGGGGGTGGATTTTACCCTAAACCGCGGTGAAACCGTCGGGCTGGTGGGCGAGTCGGGCTGCGGCAAATCCACGCTGGGCAAGGCGGTGATGCGGTTAATTCCCAGCACCGGCGGCAGTATACACATCGGCGATGCCGACATTACCCATTTAGGGCGCAAGGCGTTATTACCCTATCGGGCGGATATGCAGATGATGTTCCAGGATCCGCAGGGGTCGCTTAATCCGCGCCAAAGCGTGGGGAAAAGCATCGGCCGGCCGCTTGAGGTGGCCGGCTGGCATGCGGCGCAAATCCGCCGGCGGGTCGGCGAGCTGCTGGAACTGGTGGGACTGCCCGCGGCGGCGGCGTCCCGTTATCCCCACGAGTTTTCCGGCGGCCAGCGCCAGCGCATCGGCATTGCCCGCGCGTTAATCCTTGAACCGAAGATAGTGATTTGCGACGAGCCGGTTTCCGCCCTGGATGTGTCGGTGCGGGCGCAGGTGATTAATCTGATGCGCGATATCCAGCAGCGCACCGGCGTGGCCTACCTGTTTATTTCCCACGATCTCTCGGTGGTGGAATACATCTCCGATCGCCTGCTGGTGATGTATCTGGGGCGCATCGTCGAAAGCGGCCCCACGCGCGAGATCTGGGCCGGCCCGGCGCATCCTTATACCGCGGCCCTGCTGGCGGCGGCGCCGGTGGCGGACCCCCGCGCGCCGCGCGGCCAGAATATCCTCGCCGGCGAATTGCCCAGTCCTATCTCGCCGCCGCCCGGCTGCCCATTCCACACCCGCTGCCCGCGCGCCGCCGAACGCTGCCGGGCGGAGCGGCCGGCGCTGCGCGGCAGCGGCGCGCGGCGGCAGGTTGCCTGTCATTTCCCGCTATTTGAACCTGACGCCGCGCAATTGTCGCCGTTGGCGTTATGAAGGAGTATCAATGAACCTGAATCTTGGCGATCTTATCGATCGCAACGGTGATTTACGGCGCGAGGCCATAATCGACCTGCGCGACGTCAACCGGCCGCGCCACTGGAGCCATGGCCAGATTGACGAGCTGGCCGGCGGCGTGGCCCGCTACCTTAGCGATCTTGGCCTGCCGCGGGGCAGCACCGTCGCCATCGCCTCCCTTAACCGCGCCGAATATATCGCCGCCTATTTCGGCATCATGCGGGCGGGGCTGGTGGCGGTGCCGCTCAATATCAAGGTGCCGCTCGACACCCTGGGGTATTTATTGGCCGACGCGCAAATTCGCCTGGCGTTCGTGGACGGTGAGCGCCATGAGATTTTGCAAGGCAAACTGCCGCTGGTGAACTTTGACGGGGACGGCGCGGAAGGATTCCGGCAATGCATCACGCCGCAGGCTTTCGATACGGCGCGGCCCCGGCCGGAAGATGTGGCGATGATACTTTATACGTCCGGCTCAACCGGCCGGCCGAAAGGGGTGCCGCTGACCCATCAAGGGCAGCTGTGGGCGCTGGAGGCCACGCGCAGCGGCGGCGTGGAGCCGGACGCGCCGCAAGCCCGCTATCTGCTGGCGCAGCCGTTGTTTCATATGAACGGTTTATTTCTCACCAAACGGGTATTTGCGGTTAATGGCTTGCTGGTGGTTCTGCCGGCCTTTGACGCCCAGCGCTATGCCGCCGCGCTGGCCGATTACGGCATCAATATCGTCACCGCCGTGCCGACCATGTTCGCCCGGCTGTTGCGCGATCCGCGCCTGCTGGCCGGGCGGGATTTCTCCGCCCTGAACCGCCTGATGCTGGGGTCCGCCCCCATGTCGCTATCGTTGCTCAATCGTATCCAGCAGGCGTTTCCCGCGGCGACCATCACCCACGGTTATGGCACTACCGAGGCGGGGCCGGCGGTGTTCGGTCCCCATCCCGACGGGCTGCCCACTCCGCCGCTGGCGCTGGGCTATCCGCTCGCGGCGGGGGAGGTGAAGCTGGTGGACGGGGAAACGGCAAACGACGGCGTGCTATGCATGCGCAACCCGGCGGTGACCCCGGGTTATCTCGGCCTGCCGGAAAAAAGCGCCCAGGTGTTCCGGGACGGCTGGTATTACAGCGGCGATGTCATGCACCGCGATGAACAGGGATTTTATTATTTTACCGGCCGCGCGGACGACATGTTCGTTTGCTCCGGCGAGAATATTTTTCCGGTGGAGGTGGAAAAAACGCTCGAATCCCATCCCCAGGTGCGCCAGGCCTGCGTGGTGCCGTTGCCGGATGAGGAGCGCAGCCAGGTGCCGGTGGCTTTTGTGGTGTTGCAGCCCGACAGCGACCTGAGCCCGGACGCATTAAAGCAGCATGCCCTTGAGCATGGCCCGGCATACCAGCACCCGCGGCGGATCGCTTTCCTGGCCGAATTGCCCTGGGCGGGCACCAATAAAGTGGACCGCCATGCGCTCACCACGCTGGCGCGGGCGCTGGAAGCGCGCCGGGACTGGAACAATCCGCTGCTGACGACGGAGCCGGATCATGCCTAAAATAGCCCTGGTCACCGGCGCCAGCCGCGGCATCGGCCGGGCCATCGCCCTGGCCCTGGCCCGCCAGGGCGTGGCGGTGGCGGTGCATTATCGCCAGGCGCGGCAGGAGGCGGAGCGCGTGGTCGAGGAGATTGAGCGCGCGGGTGGCCGCGCCTTTATCCTGCAGGCGTCGCTGGATGAGAGCGCGGGGGCGCAGTTGCTGATAGACCGGCTGCAAACCGAGTTGACCCGGCTTTTCGGTTCGCCGCGCTTTGATATCCTGGTCAATAACGCCGGGCAGGGCGGACGGGCAGCCATCGCGGAGGTTACGCCGCAGCGGCTGGCCGACACGCTGCAGGTCAATTTTATTTCGCCGTTTTTCCTTATTCAGCACGCTATCCCGCTGCTGCGGGACGGCGGGCGGATAATCAATATTTCGTCCATGGGCAC
Source organism: Sodalis sp. RH21 (assembly GCF_047324175.1). Classification (NCBI taxonomy): domain Bacteria; kingdom Pseudomonadati; phylum Pseudomonadota; class Gammaproteobacteria; order Enterobacterales; family Bruguierivoracaceae; genus Sodalis; species Sodalis sp. RH21. The sequence goes on from NZ_CP178732.1 coordinate 1,909,897, forward strand.
CCGGGCCGCCTTCCCGGAAATGGCGGCCTATGCGCCCTCCAAGGCGGCGCTGGAAAGCCTCAGCGTGTTGCTGGCGCCTGAACTGGGCGGCCGGGCCATCACGGTTAATGCGGTATTGCCGGGCGCGACCGCCACGGCGATGAACCCGCGCGCCGTCGATCCGCAGTCCGCGGCGGTGATTAGCCAAAACGTGGCGCTGGGCCGGGTGGGCCAGCCGGAAGATATCGCGCAGGTGGTGGCGTTTCTGGCCGGCGAGGGCGGACGCTGGATAACCGGCCAGCGCATCGACGCCAGCGGCGGCCAGCGATTGTAGCCGGCCGCGCGGCACCGGTTCCCGGCGCTCAGCGCCGCAGCGTATGCAGCGTCTCTTGCGCCAGGCGCGCGAAGTAGCGCGCCGCCGGCGCGATTAACGCTTCCGACGGATCGAAACGCGGATGATGCAGGCCGAAGGCGCTGGCCGAGCCGATATTGACAAAGGCGCCGGGCAAATGATGCAGATAAAAGGCAAAGTCCTCGCCGCCCATCAGCGGCGGCAGGTCATGCACCCGATAGCCCTCCCTGGCCGCGATGTCTTTGGTGAAATCCGCCCATTCGGCGCTGTTCACCAGCACCGGGGGACCTGCGTGCCAGCGCAGCTCGGCGCGGGCGCCGAAGCCGGCGGCGATATGTTCAATCAGGCGGGTTATTTTTTCCGGCACCAGGGCGCGGACCGCGGTATTGTGGGTGCGCACCGTTCCCTCAAGCTCCACCTGCTGCGGCAGCACGTTCCAGGTATTGCCGCCGTGGATGCGCGTGACGCTTAACACCACCGAGTCCAAGGCGCTAAAGGCGCGGCTGGGCAAGGTTTGCAACGCCGTGATGATATGGGCGGCCAGCACGATACTGTCGACACCCTCCTCGGGACGGGCGGCATGGGCGCCTTTACCGTTAATCAGGATTTCAAAGCGGTCCACGTTGGCATGCAGCGGCCCGGAACGGGTGCCGAATTCACCCACCGGCAAATCAGGGGCGTTATGGCCGCCGAAAATCACGCTTACGCCCTCCAGTGCGCCGGCGTCGATTAATTGCCGGGCGCCGTCGAAGGTTTCCTCGGCCGGCTGGAACAGTATCCTGACTTTACCGGCCAGGCCGGCTTCCCGCTCTTTAAGCAGCAGCGAGGCGCCCAGCATAATCGAGGTATGGATATCATGGCCGCAGGCATGCATGACGCCGGGGTTGCGTGAACTGAACGGCCGGTCCGACTGCTCATCGATGGGCAGGGCGTCAATGTCGGCGCGCAACGCGATGGTCGGCCCGTCGCCCCGGCCGATTTCCGCGACCACGCCGGTTTTCAGCGCCAGCGGCAAAATAGGGATGCCCGCCTCGCTCAGCCATCGCCTGATTTTTTGTGTCGTCTGGAATTCGTGATTGGATAATTCAGGGTATTGATGTAACTCCCTGCGCCACCCTACCAGCTTGTCCCCTAAAAGATCCGTTAAAACATCAGATGTCATGGTCAGTATTCCCGCACAGGCTATTTCTTTTGTCAGACAAAAAAGCTAGCAACCCTGCCGCCGCGGGTCAAAGATTAAATATTGATGAACTTAGGTAGGGAATGGCAAAGAAAAACGGGTATTGCCTGCGCCATTCAGTGCAACATGTATCTCACATTTTAATTACATATGCCTGGATTATGCCGTCGTTCAATGGCGATTATGCAAAAACAACATGGCGAAAGCCCCATCAGCGTAAAGCCTTTGATGGGTCTCACGGTTTAGCCGATGACTCTTCAGTAGGATAAGGGCATGTATTATTCAGTGAATAGGGAACGATCGTGGAAACGCAACTTTTACATGAGTTTGTTTTATTATCGAAAACACTGAATTTTAGTAAAGCCGCGCAGAAAATGAATATCACTCAGCCGGTATTAAGCCGGCATATGAAATATTTGGAGGAGTATTTTGGCACCCGTTTTTTTAAACGCGACACCCATAAGGTAGAACTGACCACCGCTGGGAAATTATTTTCCGAAGAAGCGGGTAAGATATTATTCCAGTATGAAACGTCCATATCGGCGATTCATTCGTTTACCGGCAAAAGCCGGCGCCGGCTCGCCGTTACTTTCCTGGGGGAGGCTATCCAGAAGTTTTTGATTACTTTCCTGACGCAGTTCCGCGCCAAGCATAGCGATATCGTCATTGAATGCCGCGACAGCGAGCTGGATGAAGCCCTCTCTTTACTGGATAATCACACCAGCGATATGGGATTCCTTATCAGGCCCAATTTTATGGCCAATGAATCGGGATTTTGCACGCTGCCTTTTCAAACCGATCCGCTATGCGTAGTGGTAAATAAATGCCACCCCCTGGCCGGGCGCGGCAGCGTTTCCCTGCGCGAGGTCAGCGAATGGCCGATAATGCGCATCGATCCCCGGGAATTCTCCTTGTCCGATGAATACAGCACCCGCTTCTTGACCATTCATGGCATTGATTTCACACTGGATAAAGAATACCCCAATCTTAAGACCTGCTGTTTTAACCTGGAATTTACCGATCGCGCGGTGCTCCTGATGCCCAGGCACCGGGGATATCTGACCGGCCAGAACTGCGTCATGCTGGACATTGCCGAAGAGGACTGCTGGTTCAACCTGGAATTGGTATGGGATAGCAAAAATACCAATCCCTCGGTGGCCATATTCTTGAAGGAGTTTAAATCTTTTTTAAAACAATAAGCTTAGCTTCACACTCCAACCCTGTTCATATTCATATACATTCCCCTTTCATTTACAGCTAAACGCTGATTAAAATTTATTTATGCAGCCATAAATCTGTCTATGGCCATATCCTACATTACATTCACCTCCTTATTTTTACCTATGGATTTATTAAAATATATATTGATAGCTGTATTTAATAAAAACGCCGTTCCGATTTTTAACCGGAATGGGTAATAATAGAATAATTTTTATCTTGTTTTTTATGATAAAAGCCACATGTTTTTCCCTAAAAATTCCCGGCCTCCGGGATCGCTGCCAAAACGGTTATGTCGAAAATGCATAGCCGAAAAAATAAAAAGAATTTCCGCCGTTGGTACGGCGATGGTACGTTTTTATTACCAGGAAGCACCGGGCCAGAAAATGTGAATCACATGACTTAAATCTGTGTTGCTTCCAATAAATTCTAATAAAGCTATAAAGGAGTAAACCATGGCGATTAAAGCCAATTACGAGTCTGATCATGGAAAACGTAAAGAAATGTCCCATGAAGAATTGGGAACAATTCCCCATATGCGTTTCGAAGAGTATGCGGAAAAACTGAAACACTGCTTCACCATGAAACGGGAAAACGGAATTCTCGAAGCCCGGCTGCATACCAACGGCGACAGCCTGCAGTGGGGCGCTCCCGCGCACCAGGCTCTTCACTACTTTTTCGACTGGGCAGGCAGGGATCCGGACAACGAGGTCATCATCCTCGGGGGGACGGGCAAGGACTTTATGAAGGGCATCGGCCGGCTTGACGATAAGGGCAACTGGGGTCCGGCAACCGAATTCAACTCCGCGCCGGAAGAAGCCTGGAAGATGTATGAGTATCAATATTATGACGGTACCAACGATATCGAAGGCCAGGTATTCGATGTGGAAGTGCCCACCATCGGCGTATGGAACGGCGCCGCTTTCCATACCGATCTGGTGCTTTTCAGCGATCTTACCCTTTGCACCGAAGATGCGTGGACCACGGATATGCATTTCCGGGTCAACATGGTCCCCGGCGACGGCATCGGCATTGCCTGGCGGGAACTGATGGGCCGCAAGCGATACGCCTATGCCGAACTGACCGGCGAGATCATCACGGCCCGCAAGGCCCTCGCCCTTGGTATGGTCAACGAGATCTGTCCGGATACGGAATCCTGCTATGCGCGGGCCCAGGAGATTGCCGAACTTATCATGCGCACCGGCAGCCGCGTCACCCGCCGCATCACCACCCAGCAGCTCCGGAAAGCCTGGAAGGAAGATATCGCCAACGAGCTGCGCAACGCCTTCTCCACCGAAATGTTCGTGACCGCTACCGAACACAGCCCCCACGAAGTCAATTACTGGCACTGGGCGCACGAAGAGGCCGAACTGGTCAAGGCGGCCGAGAAAAAAGGCAAGGTCATCCGTCCGCGCGTCAACGGCGGCCAGGAAGAAGACGAAATCAAGTAACAGGCCTGTCTCCACAGGCCCGGTAACGGATGACCCGTCATCGCGGGTCATCGGCGGTGGCGGGCCATGGGGTCGCCTGAACGGCAAACAAACCGGCGCATTGCCGATGATTATCACCGCCGCGGCGGCGTTGTTGGCGGCACGCGCGGCGCCGGCCCGTTATCGCCCGCAGCGGGGCGTTACGTCCTGGCCGCCGGTTTATCCGGGTAATGGTTAACCGGCGAAAAATTCCTACATACCGTAAGCGGGGCAGGTCCATGAATACAGGGAACGACGTTATTATTTCCGCCGCATTGACAGGCGCGGTGACACCAAAAGACATCAATGAAAATATTCCGCTGACGCCGGAAGAAATCGCCGCCGACGCTTATCGCTGCTGGCAGCGGGGCGCCGCCATCGTCCATCTCCATATGCGCGACGATGGGGGGCTGGGTACGATGGATAGCGGGAAATTTGCCGAAACCATCCGTCTGCTGCGCGCCCGCCATGACTGCGATGTGATTATCAACTGCACAACGTCCGGCGACCATCGGGCCAGCGATAAGCAGCGGCAGGAACATGTGACCAACCTGGACGGGATCGAAATGGCGTCCTGGGACGCGGGTTCCTTTAACTGGATGCCCGGCGGCGTGTTTATCAATTCCCCGCAGTTTTTAGGCGCCCTCGGTGAAGTCCTCACCGCGCGGGGCATCAAACCCGAAGTGGAAATTTTCGATGCCGGCATGCTGGGCATCGCCGGGTATTTTGCCGAGCAGGGCAAGCTGGCCAGGCCGCTGCATTATCAATTCTGCCTCGGCGTGCCGGGGGGAATGCCCGCCACGGTGGAGAACCTGCTTTATCTCTGCGCGCACATTCCGCCCGATGCCACCTGGTCGGCGTTCGGCGTCGGCAAGGCCCATATGCCCATACTGTACGCCGCCATAGCATTAGGCGGACATATACGCGTGGGGCTGGAAGACAACGTCTATTTCAGCAAGGGCGTAAAGGCGTCCAATGCGCAGTTGGTAGAACGCGCCGCTCAGGCAATCCGCTTGTTCGGCAAAGAGGTGGCCACACCCGCACGGGCAAGAAAACTGCTGGGGCTCCGGCCGTTATAAACCAGGCCATCCCCGGCCCCATCCCGCGGGTCTCGCAGGCATGTAAAAGAAGGTGGTTATGAGAGAAGCAGTCATAGTATCGGCGGTGCGTACCCCGGTAGGCAAATGCCGCGGCGCATTGGCGCCGGTACCGGCGCATATCCTGGGCGCCCTTGCCGTCAAAGAAGCGGTGGCCCGCGCCAACATCGAGCCGGCTAGCATTGATGATGTGATTTTTGCCAACCTGATGAATAACGAAATCAATAATATGGGCCGCATGGCGGCGTTGGAGGCCGGGCTGCCGGTTTCCGTGCCGGGGATAACACTGGATCGCCAATGCGCCGCGTCGCTGAACGCGCTGGCCTACGGGGCCATCCAGATCATGGCCGGTTTCGCCGACATTATTATCGCCGGCGGGGTGGAAAGCGATTCCCGCCGCACCTGGTCGCTGGAAAAAACCGACAGCGCCTATTCGGTACAGCCGCCGCGGTTCGTGGATATCCATACGTCTCCGGATAGCCTGGGCAATCCGCCCATGGGCATCACCGCCGAAAACGTGGCCGCCAAATATGGCTTGTCCCGCCGCCAGCTCGACGAGTTCGCGCTGCGCAGCCACCGGTTGGCCAGCGCCGCGTGGCGGGAGGGCCGGTTTGACGCACAGATCGTGCCGGTGCCCGTAACCGATAAAAAAGGCCGGCAAACGCCGGTATCCCGCGACGAACCGCTGCGCCCCGATTGTTCCCTGGAAGCCCTGGCTTCCCTGCGGCCCAGTTTCAAAGCGGACGGCGTGGTGACCGCCGGCAACAGCTCGCCCATGAGCGACGGCGCGGGGGCCATGGTGCTGATGGAACGCTCGCTGGCGGAAAAAAACGGCCGCGAGATCCTGGGCGTATTTCGCGGCTATGCGGCGGCGGGAGTGGACCCCGACCTGATGGGGCTGGGGCCGGTTCCCGCCACCGCCAAGCTATTGAAACAGGCGGGTCTGGCGGTGAACGATATCGATTTATGGGAGTTGAACGAGGCGTTCGCCGCCCAATCCCTGGCCTGCATCCGGGAAATCGGTATGGACCCCGCGCGGGTCAATCCCAATGGCGGCGCTATCGCCCTGGGGCATCCGCTGGCGGGCACCGGGGCGATCCTTACCGCGAAAACCCTGTATGAAATGAAACGCCGCAACCTGCACAACGCCGTTATCGCCTTCTGCGTCGGTGGCGGCCAGGGCGTGGCGGTATTGCTGACGAGGAATTAATCATGCCGGGAAAATATACCTCAGCCGAAGAAATCACCCGCCTTTTTCAAGACGGCCAGACGCTGATTTGCGGCGGGTTCGCCAATTGCGGCGTCCCCAATCGCCTGATCCAATGCGCGATCGACAGCGGCGCCAGGCACTTCACGCTGATCGCCAACGATTCCGGCGACGCCGATCTCACCATCGGCCGCCTGATTCATCACGGTCTGGTGGATAAGCTTATCGCCTCCCATATCGGCCGCAATACCGAAACCGTGGCGCTGGTGGAGGCCGGCAAAATCCAACTGGAACTGGTGCCCCAGGGCAGCCTGGCGGAGCGGATACGCTGCGGCGGTTCGGGATTGGGGGGCGTTTTGACCAAAACCGGCCTGGGCACCGTGGTGGAGGAGGGCAAGCACCGGGTGGTGGTGGACGGCGAGCTGTTTTTGCTGGAAACCGCGCTGCGGGCGGATATCGCCCTGGTGCGCGCCCGTACCGCCGATCCGCTGGGCAACCTGACCTATCGCGGCACCATGCGCAACTTCAATCCCCTGGTGGCCAAGGCGGCGCAGGTGACCCTGGTGGACGCGGACATGCTGGTGGATCTGGATGAATACGGCGTGGATCGCATCGTTACCCCCGGCGTCTATGTGGACAAGATCCTGGCAACGCAAGGAGAAAACCAATGAATGCCCGTAACAGGATAGCAAAACGCGCCGCAGGATATTTTTCCGCCGGCGATGTGGTCAATCTGGGCATCGGCATTCCCAGCCTGTGCGGCGACTATGCGGCGCCCGGCGTGATGTTCCATACCGAAAACGGTTTGGTGGGTATGGGCCCGCTGACCGCGGGACCGCTGGCGGTGGAAGGGTTCTGCAATGCCACCGGCATGCGTTTTGCGCCGGTGCCCGGCGCCAGTTCATTCGACAGCGCGGAATCTTTCGGGCTGGTCCGTTCCGGCAAATTGGCGGCCTCGGTGCTGGGGGCCCTGCAGGTGGCGCAAAACGGCGATCTGGCCAATTGGGCGCAGCCCGGCCGGGTGTTCGGCATGGGCGGGGCGATGGATCTGGTGAACGGCGCCCGGCGGGTCATTATCACCATGGAGCTCTGCGCCAAAGACGGCGCGCGGAAAATCGTCAACGCCTGCAGCTATCCCCTGACGGGCAAACGCTGCGTCAATCATATCGTCACCGAACAGTGCGTGATTGATGTTACCGAAGAAGGACTGGTGCTGGTGGAACTGTTGGCGGGATTGACCCCTGAAGACATCCAGCGCCAGGTCGAGCCCCGGCTGATTGTGGCCGATTGCTTGAAAATCATGGAGATATAATCTCAGGAGACCCGTGAAAAATGACGTTTTAGGCAAATTTGCGCTGGATTACGACGCGGGCGATAACGCCGCGGCCGGGTCGGAATATTGGCAAACGTGCGGAACATCCGATAAACCCACTACGCATCCCCGGGCGGGCCCGGCCGCGTACAACGAGCTTACCACTATGACTGGGCAAGACAAAAACCTGGCGCTGCCGCAGAAGACTCTCGATCTTGCTACCGGGGGGGACGATCATCTTTCCGCTACCAAAAGTAGTTTTGGGCCCCATGGATGGACCATTATTTTTTTCCAGGCCCTGATGTTCTGGCTTGCCGCCGGCGCCGTGACCCACGGTCTGAATGTGATTCTGCCCGCCTTGTCCAAAACCTTTAACCTGGATTACAACGCGCTGCTGGCGCTGGCGACCCCCGCCTCCTGGGCCTCAATCCTGGCGGGACCCCTGTGCGCCAAACTGTGTGAAAAGAAGGGGCCCAAATTCAATATCGTTTTCTGCCTTATCGCCTGCGGCCTGTGTTTCGGCCTGCTGGGCTCCTGGGGGACGCTGACCGGGTTCACCGTACTGTTTGCCGGGGTCTGTTTTTTCGGCACCGGTTTCGCGTATATGGGCGGAACCGCGCTTATCGCCAACTGGTTTATCCGTAAACAGGGCCTGGCGCTGGGCTGGTGCACCATGGGACAGACCTTTTCCAGCGCCTTTTTCGTGCCGGTGCTGGCCGGTTTTTTCTCATGGTTCGGCGTTCATAACGGATTTTGGGGCGTGTCGCTGTTGATGTTCGCCACCGCGCTGCTGGTGGCGCTATTTGCCGCCAACAAACCGGAAGATATCGGCTGTGCGCCGGACAATGCGCCCATTACCGCCGAGGAGCTGGCCGAACGGATTCGCGCGCATAACGACTATATTTGCCCGGTCACCACCGGTCAATTGCTGCGCATGAAGGACGTCTGGTTCATGGGCATCGCCACCGGCGGTATCTATATCATGCTGGTGGGGGTGGTGAGCCAGATTGTGCCCCGGTTGATGGGCATGGGATTTGAACTGGGCACCGCCATCTTTTATATGACCCTTTCGGCGCTGTTCGGCACCTTTGGCGCCTATGGCTGGGGTTGGCTCAACCAAAAAGTGGGAATTAAAGCGGCCATCATGATTTACACCCTGTGGTGGATGGCGTCGGTGGCGATCAATATCTTCCAGTTCAACGCGCTGACCCTGTGGCTTTCTCTGCTGATGATCGGTTTTAGCCTGGCGGGCGCCACCAATTTAAGCACCGCCCTGATCGCCACTAAATTTCCGCGCAGAGCCTATATCCGGGCCATCGGCATTATCGCGCCCATCCAGTCCATTGTGCGCTGTTTCGCCTTTTCCATCCTGGCGGCGGGATTGACCTATCTGGGGGGATATGCCGGCGCTTATCTCCTGCTGGTGGCGGTAGGCGCCGTGACGTTGATTTTGATTTGGCAAACCGATGTGACGCCAATAGGAAACTTGCCGCCAGCATCCGGCGAACAACCCGGCATTGGTTAACGGAGGAACACGCGTCAAATAAAATTCTTTCCGAACCGGGACATTATGCTGTTTATCAAACAGAGTATTAAAACGCCGGAAATAATAACGGCAGCGCTTATTTATCCGGATAAAAGCGGGCGCTGATTAAATAATAACAGGCATGTTTAATAAGACGGATTTTCCTGGAGTAATAAAATGAGATTCATCAGGAGGTCAATATGACGGGGATTGTTATTGCCAGCGCCGTGCGTACCCCAATCGGCAGCTTCGGCGGCGGCCTGGCGTCGCTGGCGGCCCCCCGGCTGGGCGCGCTGGTGGCGCGGGAAAGTATCAGGCGGGCGGGTATTCCGTCCGATATCATCGGCGAGGTTTTCCTGGGTAATGTCCTGCAGGCGGGATTGGGCCAAAACCCGGCCCGCCAGGCGATGCTGCATGCCGGCATTGATGAAAAAACCCCGGCGGCCACCGTGAATGTTGTCTGTGGTTCCGGCCTGAAAAGCGTGATCCTGGCGTCTCAGGTTATCGCCGCGGGCGATGCGCAGATTGTCCTGGCGGGGGGAATGGAAAATATGTCGGCGGCCCCCTATCTGCTGGATAAAGCCCGGTGGGGCTACCGGATGGGGGAAGGCACGCTTACCGACAGCATGGTGCATGACGGACTGTTTTGCAGCGTTAATCAATACCATATGGGCATCACCGCCGAAAATGTCGCCGCCCGCCATAATATCAGCCGGCAGGAGCAGGATAACATCGCCTTGCGTTCGCAGCGGCGGGCGGTGGCGGCCATTGACGACGGCGCGTTTCGCAAGGAAATCCTGCCGGTCATCCTGCACGGCAAAAAAGGCGACATTATTTTCGATACGGACGAGTATCCCCGCCGGGATGCCAGCGCCGAGGGCCTGGCCAGTCTGCGTCCGGCCTTTACGCCTGAGGGCAGCGTCACGGCGGGCAATGCCTCCGGCATCAATGACGGCGCGGCGGCGCTGGTGGTAATGAGCGAAGCCCGGGCCTGCTCGCTGGGTATCCGGCCGCTGGCGCGGATTCGCGGTTATGCCACCTGCGGCGTCGATCCGGCTTTTATGGGCATCGGGCCGGTACCGGCGGTACGCGCGGCGCTGAAGAAGGCCGGTCTTGGCATCGGTGATATTGACCTGATCGAGGCCAATGAAGCCTTTGCCGCACAGTTCGCCGCCGTGGGCCATGAGCTGGGGCTGGATGAGGACAAGACCAACGTCAATGGCGGCGCCATTGCCTTGGGCCATCCCATCGGCGCCTCCGGCGCCAGGATACTGGTAACGCTGTTATATGCCCTGGCGGCCCGGGACAAAACCTTCGGCCTGGCGACCCTGTGCGTCGGCGGGGGACTAGGGGTGGCGGTGGTGGTGGAACGCCTCTGACATGCGTCTTACCGACAAAGGGGCGGATCGTTAATTCATCAATGCATTAAAAATACAAAAATGCATGATTACTATTTTTGCGGGCTCATTTTACATCCCGATTTTAACGATACCTTTTATAACCAGGATTAACACCCGACATAATAAGCGGGGTGAAGTTGGAAATAACGTGTAATTAGGCTAATTGCAATCATTTTTACCTTATGCGCCCAATAAAATCGGACGTGGATTAATATTGGCACCAACTTTGCTCAATATCGTTGGTTGATAAATTTATATAAGCGGATCGATATTCTATGAAAAATAATTATGTGAAAAAAAGATTATCAGCGCTGGTTGCGCTCATTCTGGGTTGCTCTGTGGGATTGTCGGCCAACGCGGCCGTTACCGCCGGCGACTATACGGCTTCGGCCAAAGGCCTGGAAAGTGATGTCAAGGTTACCGTTTCCATCGATCAAGCGGGAACGATTAAAAACATCGTCGCCGATGCGTCCGGAGAAACCCCTGAATTAGGGGGCGTGGCGGCGCCCGAGGTCGCCAAGTCCATCGTCGATGGTCAAAGCCTGGACGTCGACGGCATGACCGGCGCCACCGAAACCAGCGATGCCGTTAAGCAAGCCACCAAGGCGGCCTTGTTAAAGGCCGGCGCGGATATCGGCAAATATACCCGCGCATCGGCTAAAACCGCCGTCCCCGTCGCCGATGAAGAGAAAACGGTGGATGTGGTGGTGATTGGGGGCGGCACTTCCGGCACTGCCGCCGCACTGGCCGCGGCGGAAAAAGGCGCCAAGGTACTGGTGGTTGAAAAATCCGCGGTGGTGGGCGGCAGCGGTAACATGGCCAGCGGCTTTTTTGCCGTGGAATCAGCGCTGCAAAAATCGCTAGGCATGAAATATACCGCGCAAGACCTGACCCATCGGCTGCTGGATTACAACCACTATTTATCCGATGGCCCGCTGACCAAAGCCATTGTATATAAATCCGGTTCAACGGCTGATTGGATGGCAAAGCACGGAGTGCAGCTGGAAATCAAAACCGCCACCAAAAACACCAACCAGCTACAGCAGGCGCATATGGATGATCCTATCAAGTCCGATATTTACCACCATTATCTGGATACCAATGCCGCATATAAGAGTCTCTATGCCAGCTTCCAGCAACACGGCGGAGAATTAATCAAAAATACCGCGGTGACGTCGTTGATTCAGGAACCAGACGGTAAAGTCGCCGGCATAATGGCGCAAAAAGCACAGGGTGGAAAATTAATAGTTCATGCCAAGGCCGTTATCATTGCCAGCGGGGGATTTGGCGGCAATGAAAAATTGGTGAGGGACGCCATGAATACGCCGAATATCCATATACTGGCCTGGCCGAATCAGGGCGAGGGCATCAGAATGGCCTGGGCCGCCGGCGGGGCGGAATGGAACTTTCATTCCGCGTTGATTCACGCCTGTAAATTGGTGGGGATTACGTCGTCATCCTCCGCCGATAAAGGCAATGCCGAAAATGATAGCCCGCTTATATGGCTATTGAAATCGCCTTTATTATGGGTGAACGCCAACGGTGAACGATTCGGCGACGAAGGCCTGGTTTATGATTCGGCCTACTGGGCAAATGTGTCTTATTCGGCGGGCGGTAAATATTACATTATTCTCGACAGCCAGACGTTGAATGCCTACACCAAGAAATCGTTCCCCTTTCCTTTATCTGGCGCCGGCCCGGCCAATCCCCCCAAGGGCGGGGATTTCACCGCGCTGGCGGATGCCGCCGTCGACGGGGGTAAAAGTAAAAATATTTTCAAAGGACAAACCCTGGAAGAACTGGCAAAAAACATGGGCGTAGAGGCCGGCCAATTGGAAAAAACCGTTTCCCGTTATAACGATCTGATAACAGCCAAAGTTGACGCGGACTATGGCAAAGAGCCGGCCTATTTGGTTTATCCGGTTAAATCCGGCCCGTTTTATGCGTTTGAAACCCAAGTGGTCAGTTTAAGCAGTATCGGCGGGGTACGGGTGAACGCCAAATTACAGGTCACCGATATCAATGCCAAACCTATCCCGGGATTATACGCGGTGGGCAATGTTGCCGGAGGTTTTTATAGCGGACCCTCTTATCCGCCTTATGAAGGCTTAGCCAATGGTTTTGCGCTGAACTCAGGCCGCATTGCCGGGGAAAGCGCGGCGGAAACCATCGCGGCCGCTCATTAATATCAAACAGGACGAGCTCGGATAAGCAGCGCCTTATAGCTGCTCGCTATTGAGTCATAGTCGCTAGTGAAAAAAGGAGCATTACCACTTGCCGGAGTATTCCGGCAAGTGATGAAGCATTGCTCTCGCATGGTATTTAATCAAGGGGTCGGTATGGGCGTGTCGCGTCGCGGATTTATTATGGGGATAGGCGGTGCCGTATTGGCGGCCAATCCAGTCAAACGTATTCTGGCGGAAGTCATTAACCCGCAGACCCTCGTCATCGGTAATATCCGCTATGGCATGATCCATGACGAAACCCGGTGTATCGGATGCCGAGCCTGTATTTTAGCCTGCCATAAAGTGAATCAGGTTCCGGCGCAGGTCACGCGACTGGATATTCTGGATAACGGCACTTACCTGGAACTGAATAAAAAAAAGCGGCAGTTTGTGCGCAAATCCTGCCAGCATTGCGATAATCCGCCGTGCGTGGCGGTTTGTCCTACCGGCGCCTCATATAAAGACGCTAAAACGGGCATTGTGGATGTCGACCACGAGCGTTGCGTAGGGTGCCGGTACTGCCTTGCCGCCTGTCCCTATCATGTCCGTTTTATCCATCCGGTATCGAAAACGGCGGATAAGTGCAATTTTTGCCGGGATACCAATCTGGCTGCCGGCAAACCTCCCGCCTGCGTGGCGATTTGCCCGGTGAAGGCGCTGACCTTCGGTAATCTGGACGACCCGGACAGCGATATCGCCAAACTCATCGCCAGCAAAACGGTGTACCGCGAAAAATTATATTTGGGCACCCACCCCAAGCTCTATCATATCGCCGGTAAATTTGGAGAGATACGAGGATGAACGCTGCGTTTCATTTCGATACCCTGGTCTGGGATTGGCCCATTGCCATTTACCTGTTATTGATAGGTATTTCATCAGGTATGGTCATAATAGCCGTTGTGCTGAAAAGACAAATCCTCGTGGGGAATGCCGGCAGCGACGGTATTATTAAGGCGACTATAATTATCGCGCCTTTAACGGTTATTCTCGGGCTGGTGATTCTTATCTTTCATTTGGCTCGCCCGTGGACATTTTGGTATTTGATGGTGTTTTACAATCCCCATTCGGTTATGTCGCTGGGGGTGATGCTATTTCAGATTTACATGGTGGCGCTGATACTGTGGATCGTCGCCATATATCAGCAAAACATCGTTGATATTATTCAATTGGCCTGGGTGAGCCGGATTGTCCATTTCATCGCGGGATGGGAACGCAGGCTTGATATAGCCGTGTTTATTTTGGCCATTCTGCTGGGCGTCTATACCGGCTTTCTGTTGCTAGCCCTGAAATCCTACCCGTTATTGAATAATCCGGTATTGCCTTTGCTTTTCCTGGTCTCCGGCCTGACGTCGGCGGTTGCCATGGCGATATTTTGCGGACTGGCGTTCTGTAAACAATCGGTTCATTCGCCGTCCCTGGCTTTTATTCATCAGCTGGAACAGCCGCTTATCTTGACCGAACTGGTGCTGCTGGCAGTTTTTTTTATCGGCCTGATTTTTGGCGGCGGACAAAAGGAAACGGCGGCGTTAAACGCCCTGAGCGGTTTTTGGGGCGCCGTTTTTTGGCTTGGCGTAGTGGGGCTGGGTATGGTATTGCCCGTGGCTTTAAGGTTGCTATGCAAGGAACGTATCAAATTCCATAAAATTTATTGGCTGGCAATGTCGGGCGTCGCGTTGTGCAGCGTATTTATGCTGCGCATGTTTATATTGTATGCGGGACAGATGGTAATGGCATAGATGAACAAATTAACCTGGCTTCTGAGCATTGCATCATTAACTTTTTTCATGCAATCATTGGATACCACCATGTTATATCTGGCTATCCCTTCCATGGCGGAGGCCATGCATTATTCTTCCCTAAGCATGGGGATGGTGGTGGTTTCTTATGTGCTGACGGTAATGGTATTTACGCCGGTATGCGGATGGCTGGCGGATACCTATGGTTATCGGCGAATCTATCTATTATCGTTGGGCTTGTTTACCCTCGGGTCTTGTTTGTGCGCTTCGGCGGATACGTTAACCGGTATTATCCTGGCGCGTTTTTTACAAGGTATGGGGGGGGCGTTAATGCTGCCGGTGGTGCGGGTTGTCATTTTGAAAACAACCCTGCCGGCGGAAAAATTATCCGCCTTGAATAAAATCACCTTACTGGGGTTAGGGGGGACGCTGCTGGGACCGCCGCTAAGCGGGTTGCTGATAACCACATTTTCCTGGCGAATGATTTTCCTGGTAAATATTCCCCTGTGCCTGATCTGTTTCGTTCTGGCAAAAAAATATATGCCGGAACAGATAAAACCAAACGTACGGGGGAGCTTCGACACGATAGGATTCATGCTGGTGGTGCCGGCATTATTATTTATCTTGCTTGGTTTGCTGGGTATAGGTAAACAATACTTTACCGGCCTGTGGGTGACGACATTCTTCCTGATAGCAATGGCGTTGCTATATGGCTATAAAAATCATCAGGATAACATCATTGAACCGCTATTTACGCTTTCGTTGTTTCGCCACAGAACATTTGCCGTGGGCATCGCCAGTAATATTTGCGTGCGAATTTTTTTAGCGTCGGTACCCTTGGTCCTGTCGCTGATGCTGCAATTGGAGTTTAACTATTCACCGGCGGGAGCCAGTATTATTATGCTGTCGCTGGCGGCAGGATCGTTAAGCGCCAGATTCCTGCTGCGACCGGCACTGGAATGGTGCGGCTACCGGTGTTTACTGCTTATTGCGACGACGGCGAGCGCTGCGTTGATCTATTCTTTGACTTTGTCGGCTTTGAACGGGTCGCTGGATATTATCGTGGTAGTGATATTTATATTAGGGGTTTTTACTTCCGTTCTTTATGCCACCATGAACACCTTGACGTTCAGCGAGCTAACGGATGATACCTATAATGCAGGCAATAGCTTGCTTATACTGAGCCAGCTACTTTCAATCATAATAAGCGTTACCTTAACCTTCGCGCTACTTCATTATGTTAACTACGCAGATAATGCAAGGGGGTTGGAAAATTACCATGTGTCGTTTTTATTGATGAGTTTTGGGCTGTTTTTATGTTGCTTTATTTTTTTACGCCTGGATAAAAATGATGGCGATGTTTTGATCCAGCGAATGCAGAAGTAAAAATACGACAATATAAAAAATAATCCTGCCTGCCGGTAACCTTGGTAGGCATGTTGACACAATTATTTTAACAGAATGTACCTTATTAATGATAACCAGAGTTGGAAAAACAACGCGCTGATAACTCGTGCGGAATAGGGCATGTTATTACCCTCGGACCGTCATTGAACATATTAGCGTTCGGCCGTTTGCGTCTTATTACCTCAATGGGATAGAACAATGAAGATAACACCTCATAATATATGGAATTGCATGCTATGTTCCGGCGCGATCGTGTGCGGCATAGCGCTCGCGAGCAATGCGGCGCTTGCCGCCGCCGGCGCGGAATCCTCCGACCGCCCGCTGTCCGACGCGGGGGCATGGCTGTCGGAGCACGGCGTGACCCCGCATATAATGGCGTCCCAGCTTTGGCTGGGCAACCCCGGCGCGGGCACCTCCACCGACGAGCAGCAGGCATATACGATGTTTTTCGCCGGCGCGGATTTCGATCTGGATCGTATGGGGCTGATTCCGGGCGGCACGGTCCACTTCATGCAACTGTGGGTGCCCTTTTCCCATAATACCTTATATGGCAATAGCGCCGGGGGTCTGTTGGCCGGCGACCCGCCGCCCTATATCCCCAAGGTCGCGCATTTGCTGCGTTTTGGTTATGAACAGAAACTGTTTAACGATCAATTGTCCATCGAAGTTGGCAAGAGCAACCCCGGCCAGTTTGTCGGTTTCACCAACTGTAATGTACAGTCGTCCTGCGTGAATACCGTACTGAATAAAACGGCGGGGTTCGCGCCCGCGCCTTATGCCGGCTGGGGGGGGCGCGTCAGCTACCGCTTTACGCCGGAGCTGGAGTCCAACATCGGCGTCTGGCGCACCTATCAGGCGTTTCCGTTCACCAACGGCTGGGAACGGTGGGACGACGACTACGATTCCGGTAGTACCCTATGGGTGGCCAATGTAGCGCGGCGCGTCAGCTGGCAGCAGGAACCCTATCCCTTAAACTGGGAGGCGCTGGCGTTCCACAACAATCTGCAATACGACGACGCGTACTCCACGGTCAACGGCACCTCGAAAGTGTACGACAGCGGCTCCGCGGTGCGCACCCACAAAGATGTGTCCGGCTTCTATCTTACGGCGAAAAAGGCCTTATGGCGGCGTGACGGCGGGGCCGACGCCGAAAATCCCGCGCCCAGCGCCGTGAGTCTGCACGGCAGCGTGTCGCAAACCTTGCAATCGGATGCCTATACGGGGATCGCCACGTTGGCCGACATCGGGCTTATCTGGTCGGGACCTTGGCAGAGCCGTCCCAATGACAGTTACGGCCTGACTTTCCGCTGGGCCAGGCTGACGGATGGAGAGCACCGTTACTTGCAGGATATGTACGATTCCCTGGGGGGAACGGGGTGGCGGGTGCCGCGTAACGAACGGCAGTTGAGCATCGACGCTTCCTTTATGCTGACGCCGGAGATCAACTTGACGATGACCGGTTCCCGTGTCTGGAACAACACCAATTACCAGTATGCCTATTCCAACATCAAACCGGAGGATGGCTACACATTCTGGGTCCAAATCAACGTCATGCTGGAAAAACTGCTCGGTCTGTGACGACGGCGAACAGGAGACATTGCCGGCCCGCCCTGGCGCCGGCAATTCGCGCTTGCGGCTATTATTCCTGGTAGCAAATCATCTGCGTATCCGTACCGGACCTTCTGCGTCCCAGGCCCAGGGCTTGCATTTTCCTGGCGATGGTGGGTTGGGATACGCCCAGCGCGGCGGCGATATGATAGGTGGTTTTGTATTTGTCCAATGCCAGCGCCAATACCGTCCTTTCGATTTGCGACAGAATATCCGGCAGAGTATGGTTAAGGCGTATTTGACTGGAGCAAAAATCCAATAATCCGTGGTCAAAATTTTCAGGCAACGAACGTTGTTCGTTCTTGCTTAACAGCGGGGAAATCATTTCTTCGGTAATGAAGTTTTCATCGGAACATATATACAAATATTCAATAATATTTTCCAGTTCGCGGATATTGCCCGGCCAGGCGTAATCGACTAACAGATTTAAGGTTGGCGTGGGAAATCTGATAATTCTGTTATAAATAGCATCGAATTTATGGAGAAAATACTCAGTCAGCAACGGGATGTCGTTTTTTCTCTCCCGTAAGGGGACCAAATGAATGGGAACAAGGTTGAGCCGGTAAAAAAGATCTTCACGAAATTGCTTGTCGGCAACTTTTTTATCCAGATCGGCATTGGTGGCGGCAATGACCCGGACATTAAGTTTAACCGGCCTGGTGCCGCCTAAGCGGACGATTTCTTTTTGCTGCAATACGCGTAATAATTTAGCCTGGGCCTCAAAGGGTAAATCGCCGATCTCATCGAGGAATATCGTACCGCCGTTTGCCTGTTCAAAAAAACCGGCTCTTCCAGAACTCGCTCCGGTGAATGCCCCTTTTTCATAGCCGAAAAGTTCGCTTTCTATAAGGCTGACCGGTATCGCCGCGCAATTGAGCTTAATAAACGGCCGGTCTGCGCGTGCGCTTAATTTCTGGATATTCTCGGCCACGACTTCTTTACCCGTGCCTGATTCGCCGCGAAGTAAAACAGACGCGTCGGTTTTTGCGACCCGCAGCATAATCCGCTTCAACTCTTCCATCGGTCGGCTGATGCCAATCAAATTGGCGAAGGGCGGGGAAGCGGGCAATCCTTTTTTTTCCAGCGGCTCATGATAGGATTCGAAAGAATAAATAGGATAGTTGAATTTGGCATGTAGTTTTTGAAAAAAGGATTGCGCGTACAGTATTGAAACCACATGCTCAATCTCATTTTCTTCATCGAGCACCGGCATGCCCGACACAAAAGCCATTTTTTCCGGTAACAGATGATGAACAAAAAACGCCATCGCCTCTTTCTTTTGTTTAAGGACTTCCGTGGTAATCGCGTTTTTGAAATATTTCCCTTCTTTGATGATATCGTCAATGGTCCGGCCAAGGATCGCATCAGCGTCTATGATGGGATTTTCCCGCAGGTAAGCCTGGTTGATATATTCCGTTACGCCGCTGGAGTTGGTTATGTAGATGGGGCATTCCAGGGTATCGACGATTTTCTTAAAATCAATCCCGGTCTCGTTAGCCGTATGAAGAAAATTTCCGCTGGACATGATGGGCCTCTTGAAAACCGGTGGTTGAAAAAAATACTGTTTTGGCTCAAAGGCCATAGAAGGTTAGATTAAGTTATAAATAAAATTGATAGCCGGAGATGTGAAATAAATCACATATCAACCCGGTCTTAAACGGCGTTTTTATTTATGTTAAGAAGTAATGAATTGGAGGTAAAGATAGTGAAAGGATATAAAAATATGCTTTTTATCACCCCAGCCTGATATCAGGCGACCGCATGGCATAAGTTTTTCAGCCTCACGCACGGGTAATCAGGCCGATGTATGCGAAAGGATGGCTAACAGTCTCCGGGATGAGGTTATCAAGTCGCCGAGGGATTGTGTGCGGCGCTCTATTGACACAAAACTGCAACGTGCTATCGTCTATCGGTAATATATAACGTGTTACGTATTATGATTCCCTGAGGAGAATAGCAATGCGCTTACGAATTAATATTGGTGTGGTTTTGGTCAGCTCGGCGCTGATGCTTTTCGCCGCCTCGTCAAATGCGGCCCCCGCCAACAACCTGCCCACCGGTGAGGTGGGCAGCGTCGAGGCGGTGCCGGAGATTGCCGCGCTCGTACCCGATGCGATAAAAAAAAGAGGGGTGCTGCGTGTTGCCACCATGACCAAATATCAACCCTTTTCTTTTGCTGTCAATGGAAAAAACGTCGGCATGATCCCTGAGATGGTGACCGCGGTCGCCCAGACGATGGGACTGAAAGTCGATATCCAGGGCATGGACTTTCCCGCCATTCTGTTGGGACTACAGGCGCAAAAATACGATATAGGCATGGGCGAGTTTTTCGTACGCAAAGACCGGGTTGAAGTGGCTGACTTTGTCACTGAGTGGAGCAATTTCGATGCATTTGTGGTGAATAAAGGCAGCAAATATATGCCTGAAGGCATCGCGGATGTCTGCGGGCACAAGATCGCGATCCTCG
The DNA here is from genome assembly GCF_047324175.1 of Sodalis sp. RH21. Taxonomy (NCBI): domain Bacteria; kingdom Pseudomonadati; phylum Pseudomonadota; class Gammaproteobacteria; order Enterobacterales; family Bruguierivoracaceae; genus Sodalis; species Sodalis sp. RH21. The sequence goes on from NZ_CP178732.1 coordinate 1,930,079, forward strand.
GCGGGTCTTCCGGCGTTCCCACCATGGAGGCCGGCAAGGCGCATTGCGCCAGCGCAGGCAAAGCCCCGCCGCAGGTCAGCGTCTTCCCGCAAATGGCGGATGCCGTGCTTGCGCTGTCCAGCAAACGCGTGGATGCGGTATTGACCGGTCGCGAAGTCGGACTGACCCTGGCTGCATCGGGACAACCGTTCGTGCCCACCGGCCATGTCGGCGGGGGCCCCTGCGCCACGGCCGTCGCGCGCAATGAGTCAAGCGCGGGGTTGCTGCAAGCCCTTCAGGCGGCCTATGTACACCTGATCAAGTCGGGAAAATATGCAGAAATTCATAAACGGTGGGGCACGGACTACGGCATGATCGATAATCCGACCATTTATAAGCAAGGCGATGCCCTGCCGGATTACAAAGTAGAGTAGGCGGTAGCAAACCGCTTGATAGATATATTTTATCGGCAATTTCATCTCCCGGGAGACCTGATGCATTCTAGATCTCACTTTTCCGTTGTTGATATGCATTCCGCCGGCGCGCAGGCGCGTGTCGTGATTGGCGGCGTTCCGCAAGCCAGGGGCGATACCATGAACGAGAAGCGGATGTACTTGGCCGCGAACTTCGATCATGTGCGCAAGCTGTTGATGTATGAACCCCGCGGCGGCTCGCAAATGAGCGGCAGCCTGATTATGGCTCCCTGCGATCCGCGCGCCGACGTCGGCATTGTTTTCATCGAAAGCGGCGGCTGGCTGACCATGTGCGGCGCCGGGACCATCGGCGCAGCGACCGCGCTGATTGAGACGGGCATGTTTAAAGCGACCGGTGCGCAGACGTCGATCGTCTTTGACACGCCCGCCGGCCTGGTGACGGCGCATATTGATATTAAAGACGGCAGTGTCCAAGGGGTCTCGCTCTCTAATGTTCCGTCATTCCTCGCGGTTAAGGACCATCAGATCGAATTGCCCGGGCATGGCATGGTCAACGTCGATATTGCCTATGGCGGAAATTTTTACGCGATCGTTCCCGCCGACCGGTTCGATCTGCAAGTGGTCCCGGCTTTTGCGGAACGGCTAGTGTCCATTGGGCGGCAGGTGCGGGAAAGGACCAACGCGACCATCGCCGTCAGGCACCCGTTGGAAACAAGCGCGGCGCCGATCCCGAATGTGATTTTCACGGGGCCGGGTTCAAGTCCCGGCGTTCATCGAAATCTGGTGCTGTTCGGCGAAGCCGGCGTCGATCGCTCCCCGGGCGGGACCGGGACATCGGCGCGCATGGCGCAGCGCTACGCGCGGGGAGAATTGGCGCTGGATGAACCGTTCTTCCATGAGAGCATTATCGGCTCGCGTTTCGAAGGCAAACTCACAGGTGTGCAAAACGTGGCCGGCAGGGAAATGGTCATCCCCCTGATCAAAGGGCGCGCTTTCGTGATTGGGCTGCGCAACTTTTTTGTCGATCCCGAAGACCCGTTTCAAGAGGGATTTGGGGTTGGTTATGCGGCGGATGCGAAGCGTCCCACTTTTTCAGCCGATAAGGATCGCCCATGAAGTCGACCGTCCAATATTCCGTGATCGATGCCCACAGCGCCGGTGCGCCCGCGCGGGTGGTGGTCGGCGGCGTCGCGCCCGTTCCCGGCGCGCGTATCAGCGAAAAGCGAACCTACCTGATGGAGCATCGCGACGAGATCAGGAAGCTGCTGATGTATGAGCCGCGGGGAAGTTCGGAAATGTGCGGCAGCATATTGATGCAGCCCTGCGATCCCCGGGCCGATATCGGTATTGTCTTTATCGAAACCGGCGGGTGGCCGTTGATGTGCGGCGCGGGAACCATCGGCGCCGCCACCGTGCTGGTGGAAAACGGTTATGTCGACGTTACCGAACCCATATCCCGTATTTCATTCGATACACCGGCGGGTCTGGTGACCGCCGAAGTCGAGGTCGTCAACGGCGTGGTGAAAGGGGTCACGATCCAAAACGTCCCCTCTTACATGGTGGCGCCGGATCGGGTGGTGAACCTGCCGGGGCTAGGCCCCGTCACCGTGGATATTGTGTTCGGCGGGAATTACTACGCGCTGGTCCCTGCGTCCAGTTTGGCGCTGGAAGTGAGCCCGGCGTTTGCGGAGCGGCTGGTTAGCGCGGGACGCGCCATCCGCGATAGCGTCAACCGCGATCTGCGCCTCACCGATCCCGCTACCGGTCATGCTTGCCACGTGCCGATGGTGATTTTCACCGAAGAGCAGAACAGCGCCGGCAACTATCGCAATCTGGTATTTTTCGGCGAATCAGGCGTCGATCGCTCACCCGGCGGTACGGGAACGTCGGCGCGCATGGCCCAGCGGTTTTATCGCCGCCAGCAAGCGCAAGACGACAGGTTCCGGCACGAGAGCATCATCGGTTCGGTTTTCGAAGGCACCATAGCGGATACGGTGATGCTCAATAATAATGTCGAGGCCATCATTCCGAAGATACGCGGCCGCGCCCATATCATTGCGCAATCGACCTTTCTGCTCGATCCCCAAGACCCTTTTGTCGAGGGATTTGGCGTTGGCTACGGCAGCGATGCGCAGCCGCCGGAAAACCGGACCGCGTAGGATAATGACGGTATTCCCGCCAGGCAAACGCCTGCGCCGGGGCGTATCGCAGTAAAGCATATGGGTTATAAATGAAAAACGCCCCGGAACCAGCAGCCCGGGGCGCTGAACGAGCGCGTCTTGATCCGTCTAGCCCTTCCTTAGGTAGCGCCCCGATTCCGTTCAGATTTTTTCGCGCGTGCAAACGCTGTTGACCAGGCGCGGTATATTCAGCGGATTGCCATCTTTTAGCGCTGCGGGAAGTAACTCCTGCGGATAATCCTGATAGCAGACCGGGCGCAAAAAACGGTCGATCGCCAGCGTGCCCACCGACGTGCCGCGGGCGTCGGTGGTCGCCGGCCAAGGACCGCCGTGCACCATGGCGTCACAGACCTCGACGCCGGTGGGATAACCGTTTAACAGCAGGCGGCCGGCTTTGCGTTCCAATAAAGGAACCAGATGGGCGAAACGTTGCCAATCTTCCGTTTCTGCTACCAGCGTCGCGGTCAGTTGCCCTCGGAGTCCCGCCAGGGCCTGCGCCAGCTCGGCTTGATCCGCCACGGCAATGGCGATGGTTACCGGCCCGAAAACCTCCTCTTGCAACAGCGGATCGCCTGAGGCCAATAAGCCGGATTGCGCCTGGAACAGCTGGGGAACCGCCTGCATACCTTGCTGCGGTTCGCCAGCGAGATGGGAGACTCCCGCATGTTGATGCAATTGCGCCAGCCCGTGTTCATAGCTGGCGAGCACGCCGCGGTTGAGCATGGTTTGCGGCGGACTGCGCCGGATATTTTGCCGCATCATCTGTAAAAAAGCGCTGAAGTCGGGCGAGTCAATGCCGATTATCATCCCCGGATTGGTGCAAAATTGCCCGCAGCCGGCCACCACCGAATCCGTCAGCTCGCGGGCGATTTTCTCGCCGCGCACCGCCAGCGCGCCGGGCAGCAGGATTATCGGATTAATGCTGCTCATTTCGGCAAACACGGGGATAGGATCGGGGCGCGCGGCGGCCATATCATACAATGCGCGGCCGCCTTTCAGCGAACCGGTAAAACCCACCGCCTGAATGGCCGGATGCCGCACCAGGACTTGCCCGATGCCGCCGCCAAAAATCATATTAAACACTCCGGCCGGCATGCCGCTTTGCCGGGCGGCGCGCACGATGGCGTTTGCCACGCAATCGGCGGTGGCCATATGGCCGGTGTGCGCTTTCATTACCACCGGACAGCCCGCCGCCAGGGCAGCGGCGGTATCGCCGCCGGCGGTGGAGAAGGCGAGGGGGAAGTTGCTGGCGCCAAATACCGCCACCGGCCCGATACCGCGTTTTATCTGACGCACATCGGGGCGCGGCAGCGGGGTGCGGTCCGGCAGCGCGGTATCGATGCGGGCGCCGAAGCAATCCCCGCGCCGCAGCACGGAAGCAAATAGCCGCATTTGGCCGCTGGTGCGCGCGCGCTCCCCGCGGATACGGCCTTCGGGCAGCGCCGTTTCCCGCATCGCCAACCGGATAAAGTCATCGCCCAGTGCATCCAGTTCATCGGCGATGGCATCGAGAAACAGGGCGCGAGCCGTCACAGATACGCCGTGATATGCCGGGAAAGCCTGCTCCGCGGCCAGGCAGGCCCGGGCGGCTTCCTGCTCTGTGGCTTGATAAAAAACGTAGGGCAGCGCCTCGCCGGTAGACGCATCATAACTGGTAAGCGTAATGCCGTTTTGCCGGCTGCGTTCACCGTGAATAAAGTTTTCACCCAGAATTTGCATAGCGGAACCTTGATAACGTGCTGAAAAAGAAATCGAGCGCCGGCGGACGGCGCGGGGTTGCCTGCGGATTTATGGCGACCGAAGCCGATTTACGCAAAACATCCGGCGACCGGGCCGCGGATGTTTTGCGTTCGGTTTCAGGTAAGCGATACCCAGATGGTTTTCATTTGGGTGTATTGATCGAACGCTTCGAACCCTTTGTCATAACCGCCGAAACCCGAGGTTTTGTAACCGCCGAACGGCGTGGTGATGTCACCTTCACCGTAACCGTTAACCGCCACGGTGCCGGCCTGGATTTGACGCGCCATGCGCACGGCGACATTGATGTCGTTGGAAAACACCGTGGCCGCGAGGCCATAAGCGGAGTCATTGGCTATTTCCACCGCTTGCTCCTCGCTGTCGAAAGTGACGATCGCCACCACCGGGCCGAAGATTTCGTCGCGGGCCAAGGCCATCTCCGGCGTGACGCCATCGATAATCGTGGCTTCGACAAACCAGCCGCCGCTCTCCTGCCGGACCTGGTTGCCGCCGTGCAGCACGGTGGCGCCTTGCTGTTTGGCCTGCGCGATGGCGCCCAATACCCGCGTCAAGGCATCAGGCTCAATCAGCGGCCCCAGCTTGGTGGCGCGGTCGGTGGGTTCGCCGGTTTTCCATACCTGCGCGGCCCGGATAAAGGCTTGTATAAAGGGTTGTTTAATGGCGGAGTGCACCAGGATACGTGAACCGCAGGTGCAGTTTTGCCCCATATTCCAGAATGCCGCGTTCGCCAGGTTTTCCGCGATGGCATCCAGGTTCTCCGCCATATCCGCCATGACGATCTGCGGGCTTTTACCGCCGCATTCCAGCACCACTTTTTTCAGGTTGCTGTCGGCGGAGTAGCGCAGGAACTGACGGCCGATTTCCGTTGAGCCGGTAAAGGTCAACGCATCGACATCGTTATGCAATCCCAATGCTTTACCGGCAATATGGCCTAAACCGGGCACCACGTTGAACACGCCGGCGGGAATACCCGCTTCCCGGGCCAGGCCGGCGATACGTAACGTCGACAGCGAGGCCAGTTCCGCCGGTTTAATCACCAGCGAGTTGCCCGCCGCCAGCGCCGGCGAGATTTTCCATGACAGGGTAGCGGCCGGGAAATTCCACGGCAGCACCATGCCGACCACCCCTACCGGTTCACGGACGATCAGGCCTAGATTACCCGCGCCGGTGGGAGAAATTTTGCCAAAAACCTTATCAATGGCTTCGGCATACCAGCGGACGTTGTTGACCACATCGGGCAGGTCGAAATTTTCGCAATCCGCCAGCGGTTTGCCGGCGTCCAGCGAGTCCAGCAGGGCCAACTCGGCGGCGTGTCGTTCGATGAGGTTGGCGAATGCATGCAAGATGCGCTTACGCTCGCGCGGCTCCATGCGGCTCCATTCACCGCGCTCAAAAGCGGCGCGGGCGGCGGCTACCGCCTTATCGACATCGGCGGCGGAGCAGGCGGCAATCTGATTGAGCAGTTTACCGGTCGCGGGATTGAAATTATCGAAAACCCGCTGGTTTTCCGCGTCGACATATTCGCCGTTGATAAACGCGCGGGTCCGTACGGTGTCAGGTAAAGCAATCATATGCACTCCAGGAAGAGAAGTTATAGTACTTTGCCAAGAAAGGCTTTGGCGCGTTCGTTTTTGGTATGGCTGAAAAATTCCGTCGGGTTGCCTTGCTCCACCACCACGCCGTTGTCCATGAAGACCACCTGGTCGGACACTTCGCGGGCGAAGCCTAACTCATGGGTCACGACGATCATGGTCATGCCTTCGTCAGCCAGTTCGCGCATTACGCTTAGCACTTCGCCCACCAGTTCGGGATCGAGGGCGCTGGTCGGCTCGTCAAACAGCATCAGTTTGGGTTTCATCGCCAGCGCGCGGGCAATGGCGACGCGCTGCTGCTGGCCGCCGGAAAGCGTACGGGGATAGGCATTGGCCTTGCCGGTCAGGCCCACCTTGGACAGCATCACCATCGCCTGCTCGATGGCGTGCGACTTGCGCACTTTTTTGACGTGCATCGGCGCTTCAATGATGTTTTCCATGACCGTCATATGCGGGAACAAATTGAAGCTCTGGAACACCATGCCGATATCGGCACGTTGCCGCGCCACTTCGGATTTCTTCATCTCGTAAAGCTTGCCGTTGTGTTCGCGATAGCCGACCGTCTCGCCGCCTACCTGCAAGAGCCCTTTTTCAATACGCTCAAGGTGATTCATACAGCGTAAAAAAGTGCTTTTACCCGATCCGGAAGGCCCCAGGATGCAGCATACGTTGCCGTACTCGACGGTCAGGTCAATGCCCTTGAGTACCGGCAGGTGGCCAAATGATTTCTCGACGCCGCGCGCCACCACCGCAAAATGATGGCCGTGCGGGGAAGATGGGGAAAGAGGCATAGTCAGGCATTCCTTACGCTGTGATCGTCGATTTTCTCGTCCGCCGGCGCTGGCACGGCATAGGAGTGATGATCGCTTTTGGAAAAATGCTTCTCGGTGTAGTGCTGCAGCACGCAAAGCACCGAGGTGAGAACCAGATACCATAGCGAGGCCACAATCAGCAGCGGGATGGTCTGGAAGTTCGCGGTATAGATTAGCTGCGCGGAGTAGAGCAGCTCCTGCAGGGCGATAACGCTGACCAGGGAGGTGGTCTTGAGCATGCCGATTAACTGGTTGCCGGTCGGCGGAATGATGATGCGCATCGCCTGCGGCAGGATGATTTTCACCATCACGCGAAAGCTCGACATGCCCAGCGCTTCCGCCGCTTCCCGCTGTCCGCCAGGCACTGAATTCAAGCCTGCCCGCACAATTTCGGACATATAGGCCCCTTCATTGAGACCCAACCCCAGCAGCGCCGCGGCATAGACCGTGATGTACTGATTGGCGTCGAAGGTGCCTAAATTAGGGCCAAACGGGAAACCGATGGTGATCTCGGGGTAAAGCGCGGAAAGGTTGTACCAGAATATCAATTGCACCAGCAGCGGTGTGCCGCGAAACATCCACAAATAGATAAAGGAGATACTGTTGAGCACAGGGTTTTTTGACATGCGCATCAGGGCGAGCAGGGTGCCTAATACCACGCCGATAGTCATGGCGGCGAGAGTCAGCCAGACGGTTGCCATCAGTCCTGAGAGAATCGATGCATCGAAAAGGTATTGCGCGACGACCTGCCACTGATAGCGCGGATTGGTGATTAGCGAAACAATCAACCCCGCCGCCACGATGATCAGCAGCGCGGCCGCGGCCCAGCGCCCATGATATTTCAGGGGCACCACGGGCATGCCTTCATGTTCTCCGATGTCTCTCGCTACCTGCCGATTTAACAATTGTGTCTGTGTCACTTTCGTTCCCCTAAACATACTTGAAACTCGCTATGAATGTATGTGAGACTCTGCGGTAATCGATAACCGGTAGCCGTTTACATAATGTTAGTTTAGTTTTTATCCGTCAAGTTCAATTGCGCAAAAATGGGAGTGATGACGATGTCTCAATTCGAATGGACCAATTGGGGAGGCAACCAAACCTTCACCGCGGAAAAATTTTTCCGGCCGGCAAGCGAGGAAGAGGCGATTGCCGGCATTCGCGAAGCGGTGAGCAAAGGACAATCGGTGCGGGTGGCCGGCAGCGGACACTCTTTTACTCCGATCGTCCATACGGATAGCCTGTTGCTGGATCTCAGCACGCTAAGCGGCATTATTGCCATTGATAACGTTAAGCAACGGGCGCAGGTCGCGGCGGGTTCCACCATCGCCGCCCTTGGCGAACCGCTCTGGTCCGCGGGGCTGTCGATTGAAAACCAGGGCGATATCGACGTGCAATCCATCGCCGGCGCCATCGCCACCGGTACCAAAGGTTCGGGAACCGCTTTTGGCTCGCTTTCATCGCGGGTGATCAGCCTGCGTATCGTCAATGGGCTCGGGGAAGTGGTAGATATCGACGGTGAAACCGCCGATTACCTGCGCGCCGGCCAGGTTTCGCTCGGTTTGCTCGGGCCGGTACTGCGCGTCGGTTTACAGCTGGTCCCTGCCTACCGGCTGAAAGAGGAAAATATAATCCTGCCGATGTCGGAGGTGCTGCGCCAATGGGACTATCTGCTCGGCGCCTACCGGCATTTTTCCTTCTGGTGGATGCCCACCGTCCGTTCCGCCCAGATGTATAAGCTGGGGGAGGTGCCCGCCGGTCACTGTTTCGTCAAACTGCTACGCGAAGTGTCCGCCGACGAGCCCGATATTCCGCGGGGCGGGATTAACCAGCGCACGGACCGGGCGTATCGCATTTACCCCGATGGCACCACCGACGCTGAATTTCACGAACTGGAATACATGGTCGACGCCGCCGATGCGCGGGAGGCGGTCGAGCGTATGCAGCATCTGATGCGCACCGGATTTCCTGATGAAATTTCGCCGCTGCAGGTGCGTTGGCAGAAAGCCGATACCGGCTATCTTTCGCCGCAGAGCGGCCGCAATAGCACCTCCATCTCCGTTTCAGGGGTCATCGGCAGCCATTATTTTCCCTTCCTGCAGGCGGTCGATCGGGCTTTACGTCCGCTATCGGCCCGCCCGCACTGGGGCAAGCTGCATTTTCTCGATCGTCGGCGGGTGAGCGAGCTTTACTCCGAGTACCCGCGCTTTATGCAGATCCGCCGGCAAATGGACCCGCACAATCTTTTTTTGAATCCGCATTTTGCCGCGCTGTTTGTCTGACGCCGCTGATTAAAAAAGCGCATTGACAGACCTACCGTTGAATGTAATATATTACACATAACCAACCACTACGGCGAGAGTACAATGAAGATCGCGGCAATTGAAGTTTATGGCTATGAACTGACCTACGCCCATGGCGAATACGTGATGTCCCAAGGCCGCGCCGCTCAGCGCCAGGCGTCCACGCTGGTACGTATCGTTACCCATGAGGGACGGGAAGGCTGGGGAGAAAGCTGTACCCTCGGCGGTACCTATCTGCCGGATTTTGCCGAAGGGACGCGCGCGGGTATTCGCGTCATGGCGCCCTCGCTGTTGGGGCTGGAACCGACCAACCTGGCCGTTATCCATCAGCGCATGAACGCCTGCCTGCTGGGGCAAAACAGCGCCAAAAGCGCCATCGACATAGCCTGTTGGGACTTGTTGGGCAAAGCGGCCAACCTGCCGATCGCCACGCTGTTGGGCGGCGTGACCCAGCCGGATTTTCCGCTGTATGAAGCCGTACCGCTGGCGTCCCCTGGCGACATGGCCGCTTTTGTGCGCATGCGCGGGGAAGCGGGCATCAGCCGTTTTCAACTAAAGGTAGGCAACGATCCTTTCGACGATGCCGCGCGGACCCGCAGCGTCGTGGAAGCCTGCCGCGATGATGTGACGATCGTGGCCGACGCCAACGGCGGCTGGAACCTGCAGTCGGCGACGATCGCGGTGCGGGAACTGGCGGGCCTGAATATTTTCGTCGAGCAGCCCTGTCGCGATACCGCCGATTGCGCGCTGGTGCAGCGCATGAGTTCGCTACCGCTGGTGCTGGACGAGTCGGTGGTCAATGCCGCGGAACTGTACCGGGCGAAATACGAGGCCGGCGCGGTCTCGGTCAATATCAAACTGGCGCGGGTCGGCGGCATCACTGGCGCGGTGCGCATGCGCGACCAGGCGCTGGATTTAGGCATGACCGTCTGTATCGAGGATGTCTGGGGCGGCGATGTGACGACCGCCGCGGTAGCGCATGTGGCCGCCAGCACCCGCGCGGATGCGCTGATGCACGCCTCGTTTTTCAACGACTGGACGCTTGAGCATGTCGCCGGTTATGCCCCGCGCTCGGAGCGGGGTCGGGGCAAAGCGCCCGCCGCGCCGGGTCTTGGGATTACCGTTGACGCCCGGTCATTAGGCGCGGCGCTGTTCCGGGTGGAAAACCATGGCCGATAACCACGCCCTGCCGCAAAGCGCCGTTGATTGGCTCAACCGCCAGGACCGGCAGGACATCTTCGCGGTGGATTCGCACACCGGCGGCAATCCGACGCGCATAGTGCTGTCGGGTATTGATTTGCCCGCGCAGGCGGCAACCGTCGACGGCGCGCGGCGGTGGCTGCGCGATCGGGCCGACCACTGGCGCCGCCGTTTAGTGCACGAGCCGCGCGGCGGCGGGCTGACCTGCGCGGTGGTGCCGATCATGTCGCGGGAGGACGGCTGTGATATCGGGGCGGTAATCCTTGAGCCCGGTTCCTACCCGCCGATGTGCGGACACTGCATGATTGGCTTCGCCTCGGTGATAGTCGAGCTTAACCTCCTGCCCAATCTGTGGCGCGACGGCGCCGGCAGCACGTCATTTCGCATCCGCACGCCGGCGGGCCCGGTTGGCGTGACGGCCAGGCGTGACGGCGGGAAATTCACTACCGTTACGCTTACCAATGTTGAATCTTTTGTGGTCGGCAAAGGCGAATGCGGGCTGGAAGGCCGTCTGGTACCGGTCGAACTGCTTTATGGCGGCGACTATTACATTTCGGTGGATGCCGAGAGTATCGGCCTCTCGCTTGAGCGCGGCAACGCCACCGAAATCGTCCGTCTGGCCCGTGCACTGCGCGAAACCTACACCAGGGAAGGCGTCGCCGATCCGCTTACCGGCGCGGCGCTGGACGTCTATCAGGTATTGTTTTACCGCTGCGATCCCGCTCAACCCCTGCGGGCGAAAATCGTGGTGGTGGCGCCGCCGGGCGTCATAGACCGTTCTCCCTGCGGCACCGGCACCAGCGCGCTGTTCGCCAAACTGGTCGCCGAGGGCAAAGTCCAGCCGGAGGACACCGTCACCACGCAGAGCATCATCGGCTCGACGTTTACGGTTACGGCCGCGCAGGTGCGCAGCGCCGGCGGGCGTACCTTTGTTACCCCGGCGCTGACCGGGCGTGCCTATATCAACGGTTTTCTGACTATTGCGGCGGACTCGGAAGACGAGCTCGCCGATGGTTTTCCACCACTCTGACTTTTATCAATGGAGATTCAGCTCATGATCCTTAAGGGAGTTCTTTCCGCCATCGTTACGCCGTTCACCGCGGATGGTGAACATATCGATGAGGCGGCGTTGCGCAAGCTCGTAGATCAAAATATCGCTGACGGCGTCGATGGGTTTGTTCCTGCCGGCGGTACCGGCGAGTTTTCCGTTCTTTCCCATCAGGAGAGATTACGTTTGGTCGCGATTGTGGCCGAGCAGGCGGCAGGGAAGGCTACGGTGCTGGCCCATACCGGGGCGACCTCGTCCCGGGAGGCCATTGCGTTTTCCAGGCACGCCGAAAGCGTGGGCGCCACCGCAATCATGCTGGCGACCCCGTACTATGAGCCCATCGGTTTCGCTGAGGCCTTTGCGTATTACGCCGATGTCGCCGCGGCCACCAGCCTGCCCATTTGCGCTTACAACTTTCCCCCGGCCACCGGGCTGCATCTCGACGTGGATTTCCTGCTAAAGCTCGCCAGGGAGATCCCGCAGGTAAAATACGTCAAGGATTCGTCGGCCAACATCATGCAGATGAGCGCGCTGCTGATGGATCATGCCGATGAAATCACTTTTTTCAACGGCGAAGACGTGCTGATGCTGCCCGCGCTGATACTGAAAGCGCCCGGCATGGTGATGGGTACCGGTAACTTTATGGCGCCGGGACTGGTGAAATTGCAGCGCGCGAGCGAAAGCGGCGACGACCAGGCGGTTGCGGATCTCTGGCGGCAAGTGTATCCGCTGATCCGCCTGCTGGGTTCGGGGCGCTACAACAGCGGCATCAAGGCCGCCTGTGAAATCCTGGGCCTGAGCGTCGGGCCGGTGCGCGCGCCGATCCCGCCTTATTCCGCCGCGCAGAAAGACGCGCTCGGGCAGGCCATTTCCGCCATCGATCCGGCATTGCTGACCGGCGCGGCGCGCCGGTAACCCAACGGCACCGGCAACCCGGTTGCGACGCCCGTTACGAACCTTCATTGGAGAGGTAGTATGAAAGCAGATATATTTTCCGGGGTGATCCCGGCGTTGATGACGCCTTGCACACAGGCCAGGCAGCCCGACTTTGATGCCCTGGTGCGTAAAGCGCAGGAATTGATTGGCGTCGGCATGTCGGCAGTGGTCTATTGTGGTTCGATGGGCGACTGGCCGCTGCTGACGGACACGCAGCGCATGGAAGGGGTGGAACGCCTGACCCGGGCCGGCATTCCGGTCATCGTCGGCACCGGCGCGGTGAATACCGCTTCGGCGGTGGCCCATGCCGCCCACGCGCAGAACGTGGGCGCCAAAGGCCTGATGGTCATTCCACGGGTGTTATCGCGCGGTTCGGTGATCTCGGCGCAAAAAGAACACTTCAAAGCCATTCTTGCCGCCGCGCCCGAGCTGCCCGCTGTCATCTATAATAGCCCTTACTATGGTTTTGCCACCCGCGCCGATCTGTTTTTCGCCTTGCGCGGCGAACATGCCAATCTGGTCGGCTTTAAAGAGTTCGGCGGCATTGACGACATGCGGTACGCCGCGGAAAATATCACCAGCCGCGATGATAACGTCACGCTGATGATTGGCGTCGATACCGCCGTGGTGCATGGCTTCGTCAACTGCGGCGCCACCGGCGCCATCACCGGCATTGGCAACGTGTTGCCCGAAGAAGTACTGCATTTGTGTCATCTTTCGCTGGCCGCGGCGGCGGGCGATAGCGATGCGCGCCAACGGGCGCAGGAACTTGAGCAGGCGCTGGCGATCCTGTCGTCATTCGATGCCGGTCCGGATCTGGTGTTGTTTTTCAAATATATGATGGTGCTGAAGGGGAATAAAGAGTACGCGCTGCACTTCAACCAGACCGATGCGCTTACCGACAGCCAGCGCGGCTACGTGGAAGCGCAGTTCCGTTTGTTCAATCAATGGTACGCCGAATGGAGCCAACTGCCGGGAGCGGTACAACGCTATAAAAACGGCATGGAGCGAGCCGCGTAGGGATGGTGCCGGAGGGTATATTCCAGCGTGGTTGACAGTTAAAACCACGCTTTTTTTGCGCGCTGCGGGACCATTCACTACGTCATGGGGCAGGATATAGGGGGAAAACGCGCGCCTGGAGCCGGCGCGCGAGACGTTATATCTTTTGCGGCAGGCGCGTGGCGGCCGAGCGGTAAATGGCATCCACCACATTGACCGTCGCCAGCGCCCGCACGAATGAAATCTCCAGCGGTTTTTCAATAATGACATGCTTGCCGGCCCGCGCCGCGGCGCCCGCATAATCGAGATGCAGGCCATTGGGCGTGGTGATAATAACCGCATCCAGCGCGGGCTGGGACAGAAAGGCGTCGAGGCGGTGATAGAACCGCGGGATTGAAAAAGCGGCCGCAAAGGCCGCCCCTTTATCCACGTTCCGGGAGAAAACGGCGCTGACGACCGCGCCCTCGACCCGCGCCAACTCCCGGGCGTGGGTTTCCGCCGCCGCGCCCGCGCCAATAATACCTATGCGAAGCGGGAACGCGGTCTTCATACATTTTCCTTCACCTGGCCGGCGGCGGCGACACGGTCCCGCTCGACGATTTTCAACTGCGCCCTTTTTTGCGCTTGGCTCATCAGATGCACGCGGGCGCGCCGCGCCGCTTCGTGGCCGGAGCCGGTGGCGATCTCCATATTGCCGATCTCGGCAAAGTAGTCGCCCGCAAAGTGGATATTGACGTCGTTGCGCTCGCAGTAGGCGAGCATCGGGTCAAAATTAAAACTGGCCGGGCGATAGGTATTGCCGGGCACCCAGCGCTGCACGATGGTTTCCTTCACATGCCCTTGCAACTGCGGGAACATTTTGTAGATATCGGCGAGATAACGATCGCGAATTTCATCGTCGGTCAACTTGAGCATTTCGCGCGCCGGGGTGCCGCCGGAATAAACCATCAGGCTGCCGCCCGGTTTGCGCGGGCCGGTTCTCAGCGGGTTGGCATGATTGAAAAACATGTCAAACGAGGCATCCGGCGTGGTGATGGCATAGATATCGTCATAGGGCATGGGGCCCGGCTCGTCGGTAATGATCCCCATGGTGGGGAACGGGCCGTACTGGACGCTTTGCAGGGTATGGCGGACATCGTCGGGGATATCGCGGACAATATCCGATGCCTGGTAAGCTGGTATCGCCACCACGACTTCCGCGGCGGTTACAGTATGTTCGCGCCCGTCGGTGTCATAGACCACGGTGACCAGGTCGCCGGTTTTACTTACCGATTTCACGGTAGTGTGATAGCGCACGCGATCGCCCAGCAGCTCCATCATCACCTCGCCAAAACGGCCCGATCCCCCGTCAAGGTTAAGCGCCATGGAGTCGCCTTTACCGGCCCACACGGCGCCAAAAAGCGAGACGCCGACCCCCGCATGCTGGTCTTCCATTTCAGCCGCCGCCCGACGCGCCGCCGAACGAAATAGCGCTTCAAGACGCTTGGGCAGCGGCCCCATAAATTCGTGAAAGGATTTATCCGACAGATAGCTGGCGACCCGCGCCCGGCGGCGCTGGTTACTTTCGCCATACACCGGCGCCATCGCTTTTTGCCAGCCTTTCACGGCCTTTAGAATACGCATGCCTTTGGTCGCCATGGCAAAACGCTCACGCAGGGTCATCGACATGGTCAGCGGCAGGGCGGAAACCATTTTGGGCTTATATACTTTACCACCCCAATAGATCGCGAATTTATTGCCGGGGATCTTGATGATATCCAGACCTATGGAATGCAGGATGTTGCGCATGTGAGATCCCGGCGGTGGAAACAGGTGGCCGCCCAGATTCAGCCAATAGTCTCCCCGTGATATCGAGTAGAGACGTCCGCCAAGACGATGCGATTTTTCCAGGACCAGAATGTTCTTGTCCCTGAGTTCCCAGGCCGCCGACAAACCCGATGGGCCGCCACCAATAACCACGACATCAAATTCCGGTTTAACCATTTTTTGTTTCACCTCAATTGCTTATGCGTTTAATTGTCTTGCCCGACAGGGGGATGCCTTGGGGACCCCGGACCGGGCGGCGGGATTAACATCGCGCTTGCAGTCGCTAAGTGTAACGGGTAATATATTACATGTTACATCCTATTGTCAATGTTCGGCTGTTGTTCGCGTACGCTTCGCGCCCTCAATTCATCCCGGGAGAGTTATATGAAATTCAATCGTTCCAAAGAGTTGTGTTTGATCGCCGCGCTGGCGGCTGGCGCGCTTCCCGCTGCATCCGCCTGGTCGCAGGAGGCGATCGCCAAGGCCGATGACGTGGCCGCGCTGCTGCCCCAGTCGATAAAAGACTCCGGTGCGTTGCGCATCGCCGTGCCGGACACCGGTAAACCGTTGGCTTATAAAGAAGGCGGCGAGCTTAAGGGGATGGATGTGGATCTTGCGCAATCGGTTGCTGCGGTGCTGGGGCTGAAGGCCGATATCAGCCTGATTCCTTTTGCCACCGCGCTGACGGGCTTGCAGTCGAATAAATTCGATATTTCCTACGGCGAGTTCTATGTCACGACGGAACGATTGAAAATCGCCGATTTCGTCACTAACTGGCAGGACTACAGCACTTTCCTGGTGAAAAAAAACCAACCTTTCCAGGCCAAAACGCTGGCGGATATTTGCGGCCATAAAGTGGGCGCCATGGCCGGATCGGCGGAACTGGCCACCCTAAAATCCGCATCGTCGAAATGTACCGATAAGGCGCCGGCGATTAGCGCATTTCCATCAATCAATAACGCCGTGCTGGCGCTCAACAGTGGCCGGGTGGATGGCGTACTAATCAACCGCGGCGGGGCGCAGGAATCGATACGCGTTGATGCGGGACTTAACGCCTCCGGTGAAATAGGCGGGGGGCCGACCGCGACCGCTGTGGCGCGCAACGCTAATTCAGGTCAATTGCTGCAGGCGTTAAAAGGCGCCTACGATCGGTTGATCCAGAATGGCGAATACGCCAAGATCCTCGACAAGAACGATACCGCGTTTGGCGCCGTAAAAAGCGCTGAAATCTACCGGGAGGGCTCGACGCCGCCTAAATACAGTTTCTGATGTGGCTCCCACGGATGGGAGGCTTTTCGTTTCGGCAGTCAACTATTACTTATGGTAATAAGGAAACGTTATGATAGCCGCCGTTTAATAGGCCTGCTCAACAGGGATGCACCCGCTGGGTCATAAGAAAACGGAATCTGTATTGAGATGAATCTTCATTCGGGCTAAAATGTAGCATGTTATCGACTACTGAGATGTCAGTCTGAGGGTTATATGGAACAGGAACATCCTATACTGCGGCAAGCCAATCTTCGCGATCAGGCGCTGTCTATTCTTAAATTACGGCTGGTCTCCGGCGATCTGGCGCCGGGCCAAATTTATTCCGCCTCGGCGTTGGCCGAAGAATTGGGCGTTTCCAATAGCCCGGTGCGCGAGGCCATGCTGACTCTGGTTAACCAGGGGTTAATGGAAACGGTGCGTAATCGCGGTTTTCGCGTGGTGCATTTCAGCGAAAAAGAGCGTCATAACGTCTATGAGCTCCGGCTACTGCTCGAAGTGCCGTCGATGGCCAAACTCGCCACGCTCAGGCCGCGGGTGGAAGCGCGCCGGCAGGAGTTTTCCCAAATCGCCTCCGACATGGTGGCCTATGCCAAGGAAGGGAACATCGCGGGTTATCTGGAAATGGATCGCCAGTTCCATCTCGGCCTGCTGTCGCTGCTCGAAAATGAGCCTTTGGTGACAATTGTGGAAAACCTGCGCGATCAGTCCCGGCAGTATGGTCTTAAAGCACTTCGCGAAAGCGGCGGGCTGGTGAAATCCGCTGAAGAGCATCAACCTATCCTTGATGCAATGTTATCAGGGGATACGGAAATGACCACTCGTCTGATGACTAATCATCTGAGTCATTTAATGAGCGACTGGGCGGGTTGATTTTACGCGCCGCCGGTCCGCCCTAGGTATCCTTGGCGTGGATGCCGCGTCTCATCTTGGCCAGAATTTGCACCAGAGCCTCGCGTTCATCGGCGGACAACGTCTGCAATAAGCTGTCCGAGACCTGTTCGGCCACGGGCCGGGCAAGATTCAGCATATCGCGGCCCTGCCTGGTGAGCCGGATAAGACGCCGGCGGCTATCGGTGGCATCCGGCCGCCGGACAATCAGCTGCCGGGTTTCCATGCGCCCCAGCATTTCCGCCAGGGTCGCCTTGGTGGTGGCGCTAGCCTGCCCGAGCGTGGCCTGGTCGAGTCCTTCAGGCGAGGTGGCGAGCGCTTCCAGAACCGCATATTGCGGTTTGGTAAGTTCGGGCATCAGCAAGGTCCAGCGGGCGGTATGCTCCTGCAGGACGACGCGCATGAGGTGAAATAAGGTCTTGTCAAACATCCGCTTTATATCCTGTCCGGTAGTTCCCGGTTCACGCCCGTTCGGCGGGGCGGGTATTATCTCCGCTACGTTTGGCGGGCACAAGCAAATCCCGCCAGCGATGCATGCCGGGCTTGACGTTCGTATGCGAACTAAATAGAATTTCCCACGAAGCCTGGGTTTAAGATCGTTCGTCCGAACACATAGTTCGTATACGAACTATGTGTTTTTACCTTGCTTCGTTTATGCGACTTATCCTCGTTATATCGCGAGCCGCTGACGTTGGGGAAGGGCTGACCGGCGCTGGATAAAACGGCCAGGGTAGATGAGTCGACCAGCCTTTTTCACAGGGAACACGGGATCTAACATGATATTCGACGATTTGCGCCAGTTTCTGCAGGCGCTGGATGAAAATGGCCAACTGCTGCATGTGAAAGACTCCGTCCAGGCCGAGCCGGATCTGGCGGCGGCGGCCAACGCGGCCGGCCGGATTGGGGATAAGGCGCCGGCGCTGTATTTCGATAATATCGCGGGTTTTACCGACGCCAAGGTTGCGCTTAATACCCTGGGTTCGTGGCCTAACCACGCTATCGCCTTGGGCATGGCTCCCGGCACTTCCACCAAGGATCAGGTTGCGGAATTCATCCGGCGCTGGGACGAATTCCCCGTACCGGTGGAGCATCGCGCAAATCCGCCCTGGCGGGAAAACAGCGTCGAAGGCGACGATATCAATCTTTTTGAAATACTGCCGCTGTTTCGCCTTAACGATGGCGACGGGGGTTTCTATCTGGACAAGGCCGCGGTGGTCTCGCGCGACCCGCAGGACCCCGATAATTTCGGCAAGCAGAATGTCGGCATCTACCGTATGCAGGTCAAGGGCAAACGCCGTCTCGCCATCCAGCCCGTGCCGGTGCACGATATCGCCATCCACCTCAAGGCGGCGGAGGAACGGGGCGAGGACCTGCCTATCGCCATCACCCTCGGCAACGATCCGATTATCACGCTTATGGCGTCGACGCCCCTGCGCTATGACCAGTCGGAATACGAAATGGCGGGCGCGCTGCGGCAGGCGCCTTATCCGATCGCCACGGCCCCGCTGACCGGATTTGACGTCCCATGGGGATCGGAGGTGGTTATCGAAGGCGCGATCGAAAGCCGCAAGCGCGAACTGGAAGGCCCGTTCGGCGAGTTCACGGGCAATTATTCCGGCGGGCACCGGATGCCGGTAATAAGGATCGACCGGGTTTCTTATAGAACGCAGCCGATCTTCGAGTCCCTTTATCTTGGCATGCCCTGGACGGAGGTGGACTATCTCATCGGTCCGGCAACCTGTGTCCCGCTATACAAGCAGCTCAAGGCCGATTTTCCCGAGGTGCAAGCCGTTAATGCCATGTATACCCATGGCCTGCTGGCGATTATTTCCACCAAGAAACGTTATGGCGGATTCGCGAAAGCGGTAGGACTGCGCGCCATGACGACGCCCCATGGATTGGGTTACGTAAAAATGGCGATTATCGTGGATGAGGACGTCGATCCGTTCAATTTGCCCCAGGTCATGTGGGCTTTGTCCACCAAGGTGAACCCCGCGGGCGATCTGGTACAACTGCCCAATATGTCGGTGGTCGCGCTGGACCCCGGATCGTCGCCCGCAGGCGTGACCGACAAGCTGGTCATTGATGCGACGACCCCCGTCGTTCCGGACACGCGCGGCAATTACGGTCTGCCGGTGCGCGATCTTCCCGAAACGGGCCGCTGGATCGACCGGCTGAACACGCTGATCGCCAACAACCGATGATCTGATAAATGAAAAGGAACATATGATGATTTGTCCTCGCTGCCAGCATCCAGAGACGGACGTTTTGTTTGAAAGCCCGGTCCAGGGCGTATTCACCGTATTTCAATGCGGGCAATGCCTGTACGCCTGGCGTTCGACCGAGCCGCCGCGCCGTTCCGATCCGCGGGTTTATCCGCAAGCGTTCCGCCTGGACCCCGGGAGTATTGAACACGCCGAGGAAATACCGCCCGTTCCGGTCCTGCGGAAAGTTATCTGAGAGTGATACACCCCTTATCCGCTGCGCCATAGACCGGCGGCATCCAGCGATGCGGCAAAAATGCGGTGGGTTTTATAAAAGCCGGTGAAAGCTGATTTTGTGCTTATGATCACAAAAATTTAACCTTATTGGATAACCGTATTGCATTGGGAAAACGCAAGGTGTAATAATCGGGCCAGTGGATTGTAACTGTTGAAAAACGGGCAAAACCTAAAAGAGATAAGCACTCTTTTATGTTTTGCCTTTTTTTTTGGGTGAAGAATGAGAATTCTCAGGGTGCTGAATAACAATGTCGTCATTGTAAATGATGATAATGAACAAGAATGCGTCGTTATAGGCAAAGGAATAGCTTTTCAGAAGAAAAACGGGCAATGGATTGACCAGACGCAGGTGGATAAAATATTCCGTCTCGCTCGCGAAGATAAACGCCAACGAGAAACCGCGGATTATAACAATGTACCTGATGAACTGTTCAATATTGTTATTGATATTGTAAAACAAGCCTCTTTTCGTCTGGATCGCAAAATCCATAAAAGCCTATACGCGTCGTTGCTGGACCATTTGAATTTTGCCACCGAGCGCGGCCGACAGCAGAAATTTGCCAAAAGCGAATTGCTATGGGATATAAAAAGATTATATGCGGCGGAGTATTCCATTGGCCTGGTGGCTTTGAACGATATTAATCAAAAATTCAATATCGCCTTGCCGGAGGATGAGGCGGCTTTTATCGCCCTGCATTTACTGAATGCGCAACAGGAAGGCACCATGCCGGATGTCGCGCAAATGTCACGGTTAATCCAGAATATACTGAATATCGTAAAATATCATTTCCAATTGGAATATGATGAGCAATCCATTGATTTTCAGAGATTTATTACCCATCTTAAGTTTTTCTCCCATCGGTTGCTGAGCCATGCCTATGTGTGCGGAAATGATGCGGAGTTACATAATTTGGTAGCGTTAAAATACGGCCTGGCTTATGCCTGTGCCGAAAAAATAAATCTCTATTTGACACACGAATATCAACGCGTTTTAACGGACGACGAAATGATGTTTTTATCATTGCATATTGAACATGTGAGATTAAGTTCAAAGAATTAAACCTGATGAACTAGTTATCGCTTAATCTCTGGGGGAATTCCCCCCGAATCTGGTTTTATGAGATTGACATATCCGGAGTATTACCATGTCTGAAAAACAGGATCTGGCGGCGCAGATTATTAACCTCGTCGGTGGCGATAAAAATATTATTTCTCTCACGCATTGCATCACGCGGCTGCGTTTTTATCTCAAGGATGCCGGTAAATTTGATAAACCGGCCTTGGATAAATTGGACGGCGTAATCATGGCGGTGGAAAGCAACGGCCAATTCCAGGTGGTGGTCGGCGATAAGGTTGCGACCATTTATCATCAAATCATTGACCGCTATACCATCAGCGGTACCGCCGGACGGGAAGGGGAAACCGGCGCCCGTAAAGGAAACCCGCTGGCCCGGGTATTCAACACCATGTCGTCAATCCTGGTGCCGATCGTCCCCGCGCTGGCGGGTGCCGGCATGCTTAAGGCCGTCCTGGTGATCCTCACCACCTATCATTGGCTGGCGACCGACAGCAGCACTTATCTTATTTTGCTGGCCGCCAGTAACAGCGTGTTTTATTTTTTGCCATTGTTGCTGGCCTTTTCCTGCGGCAAAGCCTTCGGCACGAATCCGTTTGTTTCGGTTGCTATTGTCGCGGCGCTGTTAGAGCCAAATTTTACCGCCATGATAAAACAACCCGGAGATATCGTCAGTTTTCTCGGTATCCCGGTAGTGTTGATGAAATATAATTCCACGCTTATTCCCGCTATTTTAGCCATCTGGGTTTATTCGTGGGTGGAGCGCGGCCTCAAACGCATTATCCATCAAAGCATCGAAATGGTGGCGGTGCCGATGCTGGGGCTGATAATTATGGTGCCGCTGGTTGCTATCGTTGTCGGGCCGATCGGGATTTATGCCGGTACGGCGATCGGCGATGGTATCGCCTTCATGAACCACCAGAGCGGCATGCTGACCGGGGCACTTATCGGCGCCGGCTGGACTTTCCTGGTGATGTTTGGCCTGCATTGGGGCCTGGTTCCGGTCATGCTGAACAATTTGGCATTACACGGTTACGACACGATAAAGCCGCCCGCCGGCACCGCAACCTTTGCCCAGGCCGGCGCGGCGTTTGGCGTATTTTTGCGTGCCCGGGACCCGAAACTGAAGTCCTTCGCGTTGTCCGCCATGCTGCCGGCGCTGCTGGCCGGCGTCACCGAACCCATCGTCTATGGTATATCCATTAAATACAAACGCCCTTTGGTCGCCGCCACGATAGCCGGCGTGATTGCCGGCGGGTTTGTCGGCGCGATGAATACCACCGCCATGGCCTACGTCTTCCCTTCGTTGACCACCTTGCCCGCCTTTATGACCGCCACCTTCAAATACTATATTGCCGGGATTGCGCTCTCATTCGTGCTGTCGGCGGCGCTGACGTTTATTATGGGCTTTGATGAAGCCATCAGCTCGCCCGTCAACCCGGCAACCGATGATGGACAGAACGCCGGCGCAGCGGTTAACGGGGCGCCGGTGGCCTCCACCACGGCCCCCGCAACCCCGGCGGCCAACTCCGGCAATGCCGGTATTGGCGCAGAATCCTTCCTGGCGGCGCCGCTTAATGGCCGGGTTATTCCACTGGAACAGGTGAAAGACCCCGTTTTCGCCAGCGGCGTAATGGGGCAGGGAATCGCAATTATTCCCATCGACGGAGAAGTGTATTCCCCGGTGGACGGCATTGTCAGCAAACTGTTCCACACCCGCCACGCCATAGGCATTACATCCGATCAGGGTGTCGAAGTGCTAATCCATATCGGTCTGGACACGGTGCGGCTCAATGGAGAATTGTTTAGCGCCCATATCCGCGAGGGAGACCGGGTGCGTTCCGGCGACTTATTACTGACCTTTGATCGCGAAGAATTGCTGCGCCGCCATTTTGATATCACCACGCCGGTCATCATCGCCAATTCCGATGACTACCCCAGCGTCAGCATCACGGATTCGCAGCAAGTGGAAACCAGCGGGCCCCTATTGCGCGTGTCGATGTCGGCCCGTTGAATAAACCATAAGGAGATATACCATGTTTGAAGAGAAAATTGACGGTTTTCCGGAAGGCTTCCTATGGGGCGGCGCTATTGCGGCCAATCAGGTGGAAGGCGGTTGGAACGAGGGGGGGAAAGGGCTATCCACCGCGGATATGGCCATCTTTAAAAAAGACCTTAAACCAGAGGAATATTCAAAGCACTATACCATCACCAATCAGCAAATCGAGCAGGCGATGCAGGCGACGGATGCCTCCGACTACCCCAAACGGCGCGGCATTGATTTTTATCACCGCTACAAAGACGATATTGCCCTGTTTGCGGAAATGGGGTTTAAAGTGCTGCGGTTTTCCATTGCCTGGACGCGGATTTTCCCCACCGGCGTGGAATCCGAGCCAAACGAGTCGGGGCTGCAATTCTACGATGACCTGATAGATGAGCTGCTGCGCAATAATATCCAGCCATTAGTCACGTTGTCACATTATGAAATGCCGATGTATCTGGTCAATCACTTCGGCGGCTGGAGCGATCGCCGCACCGTGGACTGTTTTGAGCGCTTCACGCTGGCGGTGCTAAAGCGCTACGGAAAGAAGGTCAAATACTGGCTCACCTTTAATGAAATCGACAGCATTATCCGTCATCCATTTACTACCGGGGGCATCGTACCGGAACGCTATCCGGCGGAGCAGTTGGAAAATGTCATCTACCAGGCGCTGCATCACCAGTTTGTGGCCAGCGCTCTGGCGGTGAAACACTGCCGGCGCCTGAGTCCAGACAGTAAAATCGGCAGCATGCTAACCCGCCTGTTGACCTATCCGGAAAGCTGCGCGCCGGAAGATGTCTTGTTAGCCGGTCGCGAGAACCAACTGAATTATTTCTTTTCCGATGTGCAAATCCGCGGCCGCTATCCGCGTCATATGCTGCGTCGCTTCAGTGAAAAGGGCATTCAGATCGACACGCGACCCGGCGACGAGGAGATTCTCAGCCAGCATCGGGTCGATTTTATCTCGATCAGTTATTACATGTCGCTGGTCACCAGCGTCAATGCCGATAAAATGGACCAAGTGGGGGGGAATATCGCCGGCGGAGTCAAGAATCCCTATTTAAAAACCACCGAATGGGACTGGCAGATTGATCCGGTGGGATTGCGTATTGCACTGAATGATTTATATGACCGTTATCAAATCCCGGTATTTGTGGTGGAAAACGGCATGGGGGCGGTGGATACGCCGGACGAACATGGCGTTATCCGCGATGGCTACCGCATTGCCTATTTTCAGTCTCATTTGCAGCAGATGAAAGAGGCGGTGAAAGACGGCGTGGATCTGCTGGGCTATACTTCCTGGGCCCCCATAGATCTTATTAGCGCCTCCACCTCGGAAATGAACAAACGCTATGGCTTCATTTATGTGGATCAAGATAACCAGGGACAGGGAACGTTGCGGCGTAGCCGCAAGCAGAGTTTCTATTGGTACCAGGATGTCATCAGATCAAATGGCGCCGGACTTTGATCCCCGTGCATCGTCTTGCACGGGCATGGTTTAGCGGCGCCATTCATATCATTGGCCGATTAAATCATTCCCGCCACACCGCGTCGCGGACTTTAATGGCCCGCGGCAGCAGACCCAGCGCGTAGACGCGGTCGGCAATCGCCTGCTGCTCGCGAATAATAGTCAGACCCCGCGCCGGGTCTGATGGCTGCGGCGCGTCAGCGCGTGACTAAGGGCATCCGTCGCCACGCCAGCGCGGCTGCGATCGCCGGCGCGTTTTTGCCGGGACTATCCGGAAAAGCAATAACGGGGTGGCTAACCTAAATGGGTATGCCTTTCCTGGGCGGACCCGGCGTCCATCGATACGATGCCCTGCACGATGCCGCAGGCGTCCACCCGCTGTTCCCGCTGGCAACGCCTACGCAAGTCGGTGAGTTGGTCCTTAAGCTGGGTCAGCTCCTTGATGCGCACCTCAACATGGTCGATATGCTCCTCAAGCAAATGGTTAACCGCGCCGCATCCGGTGTCGGGCTGATCCACCAGGCTCAGCAGCAAACGAATTTCCCCATGGGTCATATTCAGCACGCGGCAGTTGCGGATAAACCGCAGGCGCTCCACATGCGTTGGCGTATAGCTGCGGTAGTTGGCCGCAGTGCGCACAGGGACGGGCAGCAGCCCCTCTTTTTCATAAAAACGCACGGTTTCCACCGTGCAGTGCGCAAGCTGCGCGACTTCACCGATTTTCATGCCGGCCTCCTTTATGTGTTGACTCTATAGTAGCTTCAGGGTGTGCAATACGCTATAGAAAATATTATCAGGAGCACGACATGGACATTCAGCGCATAACCCCTATTACCACGCCGCCAGACTGCTGTCATGCCGACGCCCCGGGGCCGGAAAAGCCGGCCGATCGGGATGGCCGGAGCCCGCGGCCACCTTGCTGCACGGCGGATGCGGCGCCACCTATAGGGCCGGGCGCTGCCGCTCTTGGCGCAGCCGGCCTTCCCGCAGGCGGCCGGTTAAGCCGGTTGTATATTGATCAGATGGATTGCCCCACCGAGGAAGGGATGATCCGCAAGAAGCTGGGCGGGATGCCCGCGGTACAGGGTATGGAGTTCAATCTGATGGGACGGGTGCTGACCGTCGCACACGACGAAGGCGCACTGCCCGCCATAGAAACTGCTATCCGGGAGTTGGGCATGGATAGCCGGCCGGTGGCGGATTCAAAGACGGGCGCCGCCCAGGCCGCACCTGAGCCTGACGCCAAGCCCTGGTGGCCGCTGGCGCTGGCGGGTGCGGCGGCGCTGGGCGCGGAGGTGGTCCACTGGGCGGGATGGCCGGCGTGGATCGGCGCTGTGCTGGCGCTGGCGGCAATTGCCATCGGGGGCCTGGGCACCTACAAAAAAGGTTGGATTGCGCTGCGCCATGGCAATCTCAATATCAATGCCTTGATGAGCATTGCCGTTACCGGGGCGCTGCTTATCGGCCAATGGCCCGAAGCGGCGATGGTGATGGTGCTGTTCACCCTGGCGGAACTTATCGAGGCGAAGTCGCTCGACCGGGCGCGCAACGCTATCCGCGGGCTGGTGCAGCTTACGCCGGAACTGGCGACGGTGCGGCTGCCGGACGGCGGCTGGGCCGACATATCCGCCGGGGACATTGAGCCGGGACGGATCGTGCGGGTAAAACCCGGCGAACGCATCGCCCTCGACGGGGTTATCACCGACGGCCAATCCAGCGTGGACCAGGCGCCGATTACCGGCGAGAGCCTGCCGGTCGAGAAAACCGCCGGCGATACGGTATTTGCCGGCACGATTAACGGGGCGGGCGCGTTTGAATTCCGGGTCACGGCCGCCGCCACGAATTCGACGCTGGCGCGCATTATCCACGCGGTCGAGGAAGCGCAGGGCGCGCGCGCGCCCACCGCGCGGTTTATCGACCGGTTCGCCAGAATTTATACCCCGGCGGTGTTTGTCCTCGCCCTGGCCATCGCCGTACTGGCGCCGCTGTTTTTTGGCGGCGGCTGGTACGAATGGACGTACCGGGCGCTGGTGATGCTGGTTATCGCCTGCCCGTGCGCCCTGGTGATTTCGACGCCGGTAACCATCGTCAGCGGCCTGGGCGCTGCCGCCCGGCATGGCATTCTGATCAAGGGCGGCGCCTATCTGGAGGAAGGCCACAAGCTCGCCTGGCTGGCGCTGGACAAGACCGGCACCATTACCCATGGCAAACCGGCGTTAACCGATACGGTGGTATTGGCGCAGGATGCAGGGCTGGACCCGGTGCGTATCGCCGCAGGCATCGCCGCCCGTTCGGATCATCCGGTTTCACGCGCCGTAGCGGCGGGACGGCAAGAGGACGATGCGCTGCCGGAGGTAACGGAATTTAGCGCCCTGCCGGGCCGCGGGGTGCGCGGCACCGTGGACGGGGTTAAGTACCAGTTCGGTAATCATCGGCTAATTCATGAACTCGGGGTTTGCTCTGCCGATCTGGAGGCGCGGCTCGGTGAATTGGAGGGGCAGGGCAAGACCGTGGTTTTGCTCAGCGACGGCGAGCGCGTGCTGGCGTTGTTCGCGGTGGCGGATACCGTCAAGGACAGCAGCCGTGCCGCCATCGGGGAGTTGCATGAGCTGGGCATCAAGACCGTGATGCTCACCGGCGACAATATCCATACCGCCCGCGCCATCGCCGGCCAGATCGGCATCGATGACGTCCTGGGCGATCAACTGCCGGAAGATAAGCTGCGGGCGGTGGCGGAGTACGCGCGGCGCGGCAAGGTGGGTATGGTTGGCGACGGCATTAACGATGCGCCCGCCCTTGCGAGGGCCGACATCGGTTTCGCCATGGGCGCGGCGGGGACTGATACCGCCATTGAAACCGCCGACGTGGCGCTGATGGATGACGATCTGAATAAGATCGTGCGTTTCGTTCGTCTGTCGCGTGCGACCCGAACGGTGCTGGTGCAAAATATCGCGCTGGCTTTGGGTATCAAGGCCGTCTTTCTGGCATTGGCCATGCTGGGCATGGCCACCATGTGGATGGCGGTCTTTGCCGACATGGGGGCCAGCCTGCTGGTGGTGGCGAACGGACTGAGACTGACGCGCCGGTAATCGCCTGCGTGATATCCATTATCGGTACTGGTGCGGCAGTCGCGCATGTGATGGATATCGGCAGGGGGGCGTCATCGGGTACATTCGGGGTAAATTATCGCGGCTGGAAATCCGGCGCCTGCCGTACGATAAAGTTGATAAATTCCTGGGCGCAGGGACAAGCCTGTAAATTAAATTGTGTAATTGCCTGTTTTTGATATCGTTATCCGAACAACGGAGACAAGTAAATTATGGACGGGAAGAAGCTTCAGGGACTTGTTACAGAACTGGCCAAAGGCATCAAGACTGAAGCTTTCTTTCAATATATTACCGTAATCTTGTTAGCAATGCCGGCCGCCTCGCCAGTGTGCGCAATGGTCTCACAAGGTTTTTTTTATGTAACGCCATTTTAAGTGCGTCGCAGGCCAGTTTAGCCGTTATCCGCTCCGACATAGGCCACAACCCGATGGCTACTTGTCGGCTCTGCTCGGCGAGCTGATGGCGACACTGGCGGTCATGCCTGCCACTAGCTCGATCCCTCCGGGCAGATTATCAATATGGATGCGTATCGGAATACGCTGGGCAAGTCGCACCCAGCTAAACGTGGCCTCTACATCGGGGAGGCCCAGGCCGCCGGGAGCGTCATTGCTATCATCTATCCCGCGACCGATACTTTCCACATGGCCTGCAAGCGTGGGTTCATACCCCATTAGCACGATCTGGGCGGAGCTGCCGACATGGATATGCCGCATTTTCGTTTCCTCAAAATAGCCAACAACCCAGAAACTGTTAGCATCAATAACCGCAACTTTTGTCACCCCTGCGGTAGCATAGTCCCCTGGACGAAGTCTGAGATGAGTGACATAGCCGTCTACGGGCGCACGAATTGTGGCGTGGGAAAGATTGAGCATTGCCAGGTCCAGCGCGGCCAATGCCCCCTGGTAATCCGCCATCGCAATGCTCGCCGCACTGCCTGTTTGTTGTATATCTTCTTTAGATACAGCCCCGCTAATCTGGCTACGTCGCCTGGCGGCATCTTGACGCATTAGCATTTCATGTCGTTTTGCTTCAACCTGAGCCTGCGCGCTGGTCACCGCCAGTTTCAACCATTGTGGATCGATCGAGTAAAGTATATCTCCGCGATTTACCCACTGATTGTCGCTCACCGCTACGCCGCTTACCGGTCCGGAAACATCTGGCGCAATCTGCACCACATCAGCCCGTACGCGACCGTCACGAGTCCAGGGGGTCTGTGCATAATGCTTCCACATCATGAATGCAATAATGGTTGCCGCAATGACTGCGCTTAGCGTAAACGCATAGCGGCCTAACAGAGAAAAAAATGGCTTCATGCTAATAATCCCGGCGCGTTCAGGCCCTGCATTAACAAGGCAAAGATAACTATAAAAATGGCGAAATCAACCAGCGGCCGACAGGGCGAGCGTTGATAGACCTTGCTTAAAGCCAGAAGAGGGATCGCTAAAATCGTGCAGAAAAATGCCACGAACGCCATTACCAATAGACCAGGCAAAAAGACCCCACCAATATTAACGTCAGCAATCATGTGTCTGTTCCTTATCCCGCTCTTTTAACGCGCAGTGCAGGTCAATAAGACGCTCAATAAGAGCGCGCGATGGTTCATGCGTAGCAGGAGGGCTAACGGCGAGTATTGTTTCGATACGTTTCTGTAGCTCACTGGTCTGCGCACCGCGGGCCAGCAGGCGGAGTACATCATTAACCCGTAACGCCGTTTCCCCCTCCAGTTGATCCAGTAAGCGTCTTAAATGAGTGACGGCGAGGCCGATATTCAGGTAATTCAGCATGTTATCAAGAACAAGCTCCGCCGGCTGGCTGCTACGTTGCAGTCGGGGCAGCAGCAATGCGGTTCGATCTATCATCAGATTCGTCCAGCGCACATCATTATTGGATGAGAGGCCCATCGCGCGGTGTCTGATATCGCGGCGACATCTGTGCAGCAGACGATTGATAGCAGAATCCGCCTGCACGGTCTGGAGCAGGCCCATACTGACCACTGCAAAGCCGGTTGCGGCGAATAATGCGACCGCGGTGTTCACTGCAGCGGCGAAATCACCGCTGTATCGAGCCCCTAACTCAGACAAAATGGGCAGCGTTAAAGTGATGCCCATGGCCATAAAGGTCGTGGGAGGCCTGGCCTGCAGAGAACCGGCCAGCAAATATGCCGGAGCAAGTGCCGCAACCAGAACATTAAACTCCGTAACTTCGGGGAGTAGGGCAAAGCTGTAGAGCAGGCTGAGAATGACCCCATAGACTGAGCCAACAATATATTTAACGATGTGGGGGGCCGGGGTGTCGAAACTGCCAAACAATGTGCAGCAGACTCCGAGAATCGATACCGCCGTGGCGCCATCGGGCCAAGCGGAGTAAATCCATAGCAGGCAGCCGCCGAAGATTATTGCAAACGCCCCCAGCGCAGCGCGTGCAGCGGTAAAATGATCGCGATGGAAAACATAACCTTTTACATCTTTGACCTCCTTAAGCATCTGCACGGGTTTTGCGGAAAGGATTGCGTGAGAAAGCTGTTCACATTGCTGCAACAGCATGATCATCTCTTGCAACTGTTTGATAAAATTAACTTGCAGCTCTTCATTAAAGTTTAACGCTTTGGCCGATGATAGCTGTTGCGACTTCACGCAACGTAGCAGCAGCGCTTCGGCACTGGATTTACGTTCAGTCGAATCCTCGCAGGCGAGCCAGAGTATGATTTCATTCACCAGCGTTACAATGTTTTCATGTAAGGCTTTTAATACCTGCAGGTAATCATGCAATTGGCTGCTCACGACCAAAAGCCGCGACAATCTGTCATGGATTAATTGACGTGCTTTACGCGATGATTTTGATATAGCGAAGTCATAAGGCAAATGGTGGCCAACTCCCTCAAGGGACTGCAACGCCAGCGCAAGTTGAAGCTGCTTCCCTTGCTCGCTGGGCTTCCCCTTTAGCGTTTCAGCGACCATCTGCCGGGCATAACACAGCGTTGCCGAGAGCTTGCCGTTGAAAAGACCGGCTATGCGCTTTGGTATGACATATCGATGGATAAGGCTGGCGCACAGTATCCCGATGATGATCTCCTGCACCCGAGTGATAGCGGTATCAAAAATCGCGCCGGGATCGAATACGGCCGGAAAACCAATCAGACTCGCAGTGTAGCCTGCCAATACAAAGGCATAAGCGCGGGGGGTGCGATCGAGCAGCGATAAATATAGACAAACTGTTATCCAGCCGGTTAGTACCATACTGCAAATAATCGGGGTATTGGCAAAATTGGGCACAATCACCACGGTCATTACCGCTCCGATTATCGTTCCGGTCAGGCGATAAACACTCCGGCTGAGAGAAGCGCCCACAGACGTCTGCGAAACGATATAGACGGTGATAATTGACCAGGAAGGTCTTTCCAGGCCGATAGCGAGTGCGATGTAATAAGCCAGCATCGCCGCCGCAAAGCTCTTGGCTGAATATAACAACGCATTGACATCGTTCAGGAGGCTGGATGAGGCGAATGCCCCGCGGACAGTGTTGAACATGCGAGTTGTAGTCCGTGACAAACAGTGGTAGCGGAAG
Source organism: Sodalis sp. RH21 (assembly GCF_047324175.1). Lineage (NCBI taxonomy): Bacteria > Pseudomonadati > Pseudomonadota > Gammaproteobacteria > Enterobacterales > Bruguierivoracaceae > Sodalis > Sodalis sp. RH21. Next base: position 1,961,039 of record NZ_CP178732.1, read on the forward strand.
GATAATTTGCTCATGCGGGCCATTATTGTCGGATTACAAAAACGTTTAAATACTATATGCTGCCAAAAAATACCTAAATCATGCCAACATGTTAAATTCCCGTTATGCCATTTCTGTATTTGATCCTGACTCCACATGCTGTGCGGCGGTCGCGCGTCACCTTGATTTCACCGGGTACGAAGCGGAAGTGCCCATTCATACGCATCGAAAGGGACAGTTAATTCTTGCCCTTTATGGTGCGGTGACCTGTCGGGCTGAAAATGACATATGGATTGTGCCGCCTCACTGCGGCGTATGGATACCTAGCGGAACTCCTCATAGCGCGAGAGCGACCTGGAATGCGCATCTCACCTATTTATTCGTTGAGCCTGGGGCAGCCCCACTCCCGGAACAATGTTGCACATTTGCTGTTTCTCCGCTGATTCGCGAATTAATAGGCCGTTTAGTTAACGAAAATAGTGATTATCCACTCGACAGCCATGCAGCAAGGCTGGCCCGGGTCACGCTTGATGAATTGGTTAATATGCCACAGCAGAATTTTAATCTGCCAGTCTCTGCCAATCCCAAAATACGCATGATGGCCGATGCGCTGGTAAGCCATCCAGAAGACCGAAGTACATTGAATGAATGGGCAAAACGACTGGCATTAAGTGAACGATCTCTTGCACGGCTGATGGTACGCGAGACAGGTCTTTCATTTGGCCGTTGGCGCCAGCAGTTCCATTTAATTATTGCTTTACGAGGGCTTGCCAGCGGTATGCCTGTGCAAAATGTGGCTAATGAATTAGGATATGAATCCGTCAATGCCTTCATAACCATGTTTAAGAAGTCTGTCGGTTGCACGCCGGCGCTCTATTTTAATGAAAGGAAATAAGACCGATCCGCAGGGCTGATATTCCGCGTTTAATTAGTCTTTTAACATGGACGCCGGTACGGCAGAGTTACCTGGACTGGCAGGGGTAACTCTGCAACCGACCTATAATTGCGGTGTTGGCAAGCGTGCGCCCAGCGCCCAGGGCCATATTGACGCTTATTCAGCAGGGATGTCGGGGTTCTAATTTTCCTTTCAAGACCACCCAAATGACCACCTTTTCCTTCGATTATGCGTAGTGTTCTACAGCCGGACCCATCTACTCAGCCATCTCGACGGCGTCAGCCCTGAGGCCATCGAACAGACCGCGTGGTGAGGACAGGAAATGCCCACCGGCTTGCTCCCAGTGGCATTGTGGACCTGCCGGTGAGGTCGTAGCGCTGGTGATTCAACCGATAGCGACGTTCAAGGCGATGTCCCAGGTGCCGGCGCCGTTTTTGGCCAGGCCGATCATCATCAAACCGAGCGCTTCGAGCGTCTGGGCCATGTGCAGGCCGCCGATATCGAACGGACGCAGCCCGAGACTCGCGATGAAGGTCGAGACGCGCGCTTTAGTCTGCGCATCGTCGGCTGCGATGAATGCGTCGAGGCGTCCCTCCCGAGCAAGAACGTGGCCGAAAAGGGTGTTGAACGCCTTCACGACATGCGCGCCGGCAGGGGCGTCCTTGGCGATCTCCTGCGCACCTGAACTGCCGTGGGGGGTTACGAGGCGCGAGAGGTCCGGGGCAACCGGGTTGGTAATGTCGATGATCACCTTACCGACAAGCCCGTCCCCAAAGTCTGCCAGCACCGCCGCCGCACTGGCGTAGGGTACGGCGAGGATGACCATGTCGCCCGCCGGCGCGGCGCCGTATGTCCCGGTGGTTGCTCCGGATGCAAGCTGGTCGGCCAGCACCCGCGCCTTGGCGGGGTCGCGGTTGACCACCTCGACGGTGTGTCCAGCCTTGACGGTACGACCCGCGATCGCCGCGGCCATGCCGCCTGATCCGATGATGCTGATAGTGCTCATGTACATTGTCCTTACTGATATGGGGATGGACATTCATGGACTGCCGGCGCGATCCAACGACCGCGCTTAACGTACAGGCCAGGGTAGTGATATCACTTGTAATAAGCAAGTAATATTACTTGCAAAAAAAAAGTAATCAACGGGGTTTGCTTGCGGCATGCAAGCGATGCTAAGATCTCGCCATGAAAACGAAGAGTAAAGAAGTTCGGTCCCACTGCGCAGTGAACTATGGCGTGGAGATCTTCGGCGACCGGTGGTCGCTCTTGATTATTCGCGACATCATTTTTGCCGGCAAGAAGACGTATGGCGAGTTCCTGAAATCGGAAGAGGGGATCGCGACCAATGTCCTTGCTTCCCGCCTTGCCTTTCTTGAGGAGCAGGGAATTCTCTCAAGGGTGCCCAGCCCTGACGACAGGCGCAAGGACTTCTACATTTTGACCGAGAGAGGCCTGGACCTCATTCCCATCGTGCTTAACATAGTCCTTTGGAGCGCGAAGCACGATTCGACGTCGTACGTGCGGCGCCGCAAGGAGTTTGTTGCCCGATTAAGCCAAAGCCCCATGCAGGTGAGTGAAGAGGTGAAGGCGCTGGTCCGCAATGGCGGATGTCTGTTTCCTGATAGAAAGGAATGAGCAAAAAGACCAGCGCGTCCTGCCACGTCGCACGAACGATATGCACACGCCGCCGACTACCAGGTGCATCTGGCCGTAACGACATCCGGGTTCCCGCTCGGCCTGACTGCGGTGAAATTCTGGACCCGGAAAAAATTCAAAGGCACCAATGCACTCAAAAGGAAAATTAATCCCACCCGCGTTTCCATTGAGGAAAAAGAAAGCTATCGCTGGCTTGAGAATTTGCGGCAGTCAACGGTATTACTGCAATGTCCGGAACGATGCGTGCATATCGGCCACCGGGAGATGTGGGTAGTTGCAAGGCTGGGCTTACGCTTACGTTAACGGCACATTTACTGGAAAAATTTTAAAATGACGTATCCGGTCCGACAGCATGCCGGCGCCACCTTGAGATTGATTTGTCATCATTTATCTTTCCAACTGTAAAATGTAATAGCGGGCGAAAGAACGTCAGTTAATCCGCCGGCAATGGACGTTATCTGGATTAAATTGATGTATCAAGACTGGGCCGCAAAATCCAGGCGTTTTAGCGGACCCACGATAAAGAGATAAGAGATCGCCCCCACAATACCCATCATCCCTACATACAGGATGGCCAGATTAAAAGAACCGGTACGGGACAGAATAAAACCGATACACAGGGGCGTGATAATACTGGCGATATTGCCGAAGAAATTAAATACGCCCCCCGCGATACCAAGCACTTCTTTCGGCGAAGTATCGCTGAGAATGCACCAGCCGATATTGCCGAATCCTTTGGAGAAAAAGGCGACGCTCATCACAATGACAATAGCAACATCGGACTGAACATAATTCGCCAGAATAATCGTACTCGATAAAATCATGCCGGCCATGATGGGGGTTTTCCTCGCCACGGTTAAGCTAAAACCTTTTCGCAATAAATAATCGGAAAACACGCCGCCAACCAAACCCCCGATAAACCCGGCGATGGCGGGAATCGATGCCACCATGCCCACCTTGAGAATCGACATTCCCCTGGCCTGATAAAGATAGGTGGGAAACCAGGTGAGGAAAAACCAGGTGATGGATGTTAAACAAAATTGCCCCAGGTAAACGCCGGCCATCATACGATTGCATACCAGGTACTTAAGCTGCCTGGCGGTAATAGGGTTTTTTTTGTCATCGGAGCTGAGGTCGGGGATGCCTCCCCCGTCCTTGATGTAGTCATATTCGGCGCGGTTCACTCGCTTATGATGACGGGGATCGCGCACATACCATAGCCAAAACGCCCCTAAAATAATACCCACGCCGCCGGCCCAGTGGAAAACATAATGCCAGCTCCATTGTTGCAGGATAAATGTCATAATTGGGGTAAATATACCGAGCGCAATATACTGCGCCGCGGAATAGACCGCGGTAGCAAAACCGCGCTCCTTATTCGGGAACCACTGCACGCTGAGCCGGCTGTTGGCGGGAAACGCCGGTGCTTCTACCATGCCCATTAAAAAACGCAGCCCGAACAGGATAAGAAATGCGTTTGAAAAGAGGTGCACGTAGCCCTGTAAAAAAGTTAACAAAGACCAGACAATCAGGCCAACCCCATAGACCAGACGGGAGCCATATTTATCCAGCAGCCAGCCTCCCGGTAATTGCATGGCGACATAAGCCCAGCCGAACGCGGAGAATGCCCATCCCATTGTGACGGCGTCAAATCCCAGCTCCTTGCTCATAAAAGGTGCGGCAATAGAAAGGGTCGCCCGGTCTACATAGTTGAATACCGTGGCCAGAAAGATGAATGATAAAATTATAAATCGTGTATTTGTTCGCTTTATCTGATCGGGTGGTATGGCAGTGGTCATAGTCGTTCCTCGGAGCGGGTACAGGATATATCCATTGAATAAGACGAGATTCCATGAATATTATTTTTTATATTTCATCACCTTAAGAGTGATATTTATAATTAAATAAAAGTAAGAGCGTTCTAAAAAATGAATATAGGTCACAAATTTTCCAGTTATCGTTTTATTGCCTTAAATCTGATTTTATTGACGACCCGGTGTTATCTTGGACGCGCTGACTCATACTGTCTAATCCAATCAGAGCATAGATTAATACAGGAATTGCATAAATTTTTGAACTTGGACAATTGCGCGGTTTTCTGGCGGTGGCAACGGAGAGACGTTTTTCCCGTGCCGCCGTGCGATTGAATATGACGCCGCCTCCCCTTAGCCGACAGATTCCGTTGCTTGAGCATCAGCTCGGTATCCGCTGGTTTGATCGTACAATCCGAACGGTGGCGTTTACGGCGGCCGGCAGGGCATTTTTTATCGAGGCGCAGGCGCGCCCATAGCGCCGCGTTCACCGCCCGCCAAGTGGCGCAGGGCGATACCGGCACCGTAACCATCGGCTTTAAGCGCAAATATCCCGCAGTTACGGCCAATCGCTAGTGAGGATCATAGCCCTGGCGCTGTCTATCGGCGATAAGCGTGGGTCAGCGCCAGGGACAGTTCGCGCAAGCTTTTTTTAAGTTCATCATAATCACCGGGCACATGATCAAAATAGGGACAGGTTATCACCGCCTCGGCCCGGTCGTCATGGCCCAGGACGGGAAATGAGACCGATGTAAGACCGATTATCCGGTCGTGTTTGATCTCGGAAAATCCTTGCTCGCCGATTTGCGTTAACTGTCGATGAAGGTTGGCTCGCAGTTCCGGGCCCAGCGGGTAATGACGTATAAGCCGTAGGGCGGCCTGGTCGGAAGCCATTGCCAGGAACAACAGCGCCGAGCTGGATTTGACCGCATTTAGGGTAGAACCTGCGCGGGCGCCGATGGCGGCGGAGAATTCAGGATAGGCATGCGCCAGCACCACAAAATCATCTTCCTTCAACGAGGCTAGGTGGCAGGGCTGATTGGTTTGCCAGGCGAAATCGGCCATCAGGCGCTGGCACGGCGGAGAAAGGGCGAATTGCTGGATTGGACTGACGGTGTATTTGACTTGCACCTTATCGGTCAGATGGTAAAGCCGGGCGGCATCTTGATACAGATAGCCCTCTGCCGACAGGCAATGCACAATGCGATAAATTTGATTGAACGACAACCCCAGTTCAGCCACCAATTGCCCCATGCTTTTCGGCGCCCCGGCTTTGGCGAAGTGTTCGATGATTTTTAGCCCGCGGCTTAGGGCCGGCGCTTTATATTCCTGGCTGGGCGTATTCATGGCGGCTTACGGTTATCACGCGCAAAAGGTAGACACTACCTTAGGTAACCCCGCTGGCGCTGTCAAAAATAACTGCTGCTATTCGCGATGAGCCGGAGTAGCAGCAGTAGGGAACCGCGCCTAGCGCGGGATGATATCAGCGCGTCCCGTGGATTTTTGCGGCGTTTCGCTGCGGCGCAGATAGCGGATGACCAGCAAGGTGACCACGCCGCCGACGGCCATGCAAGCGCCGAGGTAATACATCGGCGCGCTGCTGCTGCCGGTCATGTCACGGATCGCGGGCACCGTATTCTGCGCAAAAAAACCGCCCAGGTTGGCCAGGGAATTGATGGCGGCCAGCCCGGCTGCCGCGGCGCCGCCGCTCAGAAAACGCGTCAGGTTCCAAAAGCACGGCTGGATGGAAAATATCGCCATTATCACCAGGATAATCGAGAAAAAACTCAGGACGGGCGTGTTGATAAACCAGGCGCTGGCCACCAGGAACACCGCCGCGACGAACATCGGCAGCGCAATGTTGAGCACCGGGCTGGCGGTGCGTCCCGGTTTCGCGGTCAGCCACCACAGCAGCAGAATCGACATCAGCCAGGGCAGCATATTAATAAAGCCATTGTGCAAGTCGGATACGCCGAACCCTTTAACAATGGTCGGCATCCAATAACTCAAGCCGTAGGCGCCAAAAGAAATAAACCCGAGCACCAGCGCCAGTAGCAGGACGCGGCGATCGATCAGCGTCTGCAATACGCCGGTTATGCGATGATCCTGATGGGCCTCGCGTTCAATGTCGAGACGGTTGACCAGCCAGCGTTTTTCCCCCTCGTCCAGGAAGCCGGCTTTTTCAGGGGTTTCGGCTAAAAACATCACGACCGGAATAATCAATAGCACAGCCGGCACGCCGGTGCCGATAAAAATCCACTGCCAGCCGTCAAGCCCCAGTACGCCGTGCATGCTGAGCAACATCCCGTTGAGCGGGGCGCCGACCAGATTGGCAAACAGGCTGGCCATAATGAGATAGCTGACGACTTTGGGCCGATATTCAAGCGGGAACCAGCGGGTCATATAATAAAGCAAACCGGGGTACAGTCCTGCCTCGGCCGCACCGATTAAAAACCGTAAAATATAAAACATGGTGGCGTTGGTGGTAAAAGCCAACAGGATGGTAATGATACCCCACGTGATCATGATGCGGGCAAACCAAATACGTGGGCCTATTTTATGCAAAAAGATATTGCTTGGAATTTCAAAAAACAAATAACCGATAAAAAATAGCGATGCGCCCAGGCCAAAGGCGGTTTCGCTTAAACCCAGGCTATCAACCATATGTAATTTGGCAAAACCGATATTCTGTCGGTCGATATAAGCAATAATATACATCAATAACATTAGAGGGATAATTTTGACGCTTATTTTTTTCATCAGCGCCTTTTCTTCGAGGTGGATATGACTTTCCATTTTTCAGACTCCAGGCAATAAAACGTGAAGGCAACCCAGCGAACCGCTTATTGTCTCGCAGAAGGATACGCTTACGGCGGTAAGCGGCGGCTACATAATGCCGAATTTCTCAAATGCATCGGTGGTGCGCATACCTTGCCGTAACGCCTCCAGTACGTTATTTTCACCTTTGGCTTTCTCGAATGCGCCATGGAACGCATCGTCCACTGCGGCGGCAGGCACCACCAGTACGCCGTCGCGGTCACCGTAAATGACGTCGCCGGGCATCACTTTGATGCCGTCCAATTCAATCGGCACCCGCCAGTCCACCACTTTGCCGCGCGGCCCTTGATCCTGCGCATAGCTGCCGAAAGACGCTACCGGAAACCGTAATTTCAGAATTTCGTTGGTATCGCGGTGAAAACCGTGAACGACTGCGCCCGCGGCGCCGCAATAAAGGGCGCGGGTCGCCATTAATCCGCCAAATTGGGCGTAGCGATGGGAACCGCCGGCGCAGATGTAGACCTCGTCCTTTTGCAGGTCGTCCAGGGCCTGGAACATCAGGCCGAATGGCTGGGCGCTCAGGGGATTATGACCCTCATATTGCGTATCGAAAAAATCCGCTTCCAGTACCGGCATGGCGCGACCGAGGATCACCGCGGCGGGATCGACGGGTTTCAAGTGCGGATGTAAATACTGGTGCTGCAAACCCATGGTATCCAGGATATCGCCCACCAACGCCACGAATAATTTTTCACGCGCCAGGGCAAACAGGGCGGCATCATCAGGCCAATGGTCTTTCATCATTCTCTCCGGTCGATGTATCATCAAGTGCAAGGGTTGAAATGGCCGCCGCCAAGGCGGCTGGCGTAGTGTGTAATGTGCTGGCGCTACTCGGGGTGCGGTTCCCGGTCGATATGATCGCCGGAGTGACCTACCAGGAAGTCCAGATCGGCGCCGAGATGCGCCTGCTGCACGGTCGCGATATATAAACTGGCATAGCCGCGCGTAATGGCCGGCAGCGTCGGCGCCCAACTCTGCCGGCGCCGGGCCAGCTCATCCTCGGACACGCGCAAACGCAGGATTTTTTCCTGGGTGTTCAGTTCGATGACATCGCCGGTCTGCACCAGGGCCAGCGTGCCGCCAATCTCCGATTCCGGGCTGACGTGCAGGACGATAGTGCCGAAAGCGGTGCCTGACATGCGCCCGTCTGAGATGCGCACCATATCCCGCACCCCCGCCAGCAAAAGCTTTTTCGGCAAACCGAAATTGCCTACCTCGGGCATTCCCGGATAGCCGCGCGGCCCGGCGCCTTTCATCACCAGGATGTCGTCTTTTTCCACCGGCAGGGTCAAATCGTTAATCACCGCATTGTAGTGTTCGATATTCTCGAATACGAACGCCCGTCCGGTGTGGCACAGCAGTTCAGGCGACGCGGCGGAGGGCTTGATTATTGCGCCGTCAGGCGCGAGGTTTCCCCGCAGTACCACGGTGCCGGCGTCTTCTTGCACCGGAGTGGCGGCATCGGCGATCACCGCAGTGTTATAGCTGCGGCCGCCACGGTAGTTATCCTCAAGGCATAGGCCGTTGGCTTGTATAACCCCGCCGTGCAGCCGATGCGCCAACTGGCCGATGACCGCCGGTATGCCGCCGGCGTAATAAAAATCTTCCATCAGGTAGTCGCCCGAGGGTTTCAGGTTAGCCAGCAGCGGCACTTTTTGGCTGAGGCGATCAAAGTCATCCAGCGTCAACTCCACACCCAGCCGTCCGGCAATCGCCAGCAGGTGCAGGATAAAATTGGTTGAGCCGCCGATCGCCGCGTTGACCACGATGGCGTTTTCAAATGCCTGCCGCGTCAGGATCTGCGATAGCCGCTGGTCTTGGTCGACCATGGCCACAATGCGCCGGCCGGCGAGGCGCGACAGGCGCCGGCGGTTGGCATCCACCGCCGGAATGGCCGCTCCCCCCGGCAGCGTCAGGCCCAGGGCCTCCACCATGCAGGAGAGGGTAGACGCGGTGCCCATGGTGTTGCAGGCGCCGGGACTGCGGGACATGCTGTTTTCCGCCTGATCAAACTCCTCCTGGGTGATTTTTTGCGCGCGCAAATCTTCGCTGAATTTCCACAGATCGGTGCCGGAACCCAGATCTTTGCCGTGGTGTTTGCCGTTAAGCATCGGGCCGCCGCTGACCACGATGGTGGGCAAATCGACGCTGGCGGCGCCCATCAGGCAGGCAGGCGTGGTTTTGTCGCAATTGACCAGCAGCACGACCCCGTCCATGGGATTGGCGCGAATCGATTCTTCCACGTCCATGCTGGCAAGGTTGCGAAATAGCATGGTGGTGGGCTTCATGAGCGCTTCGCCCAGCGACATCACCGGGAATTCGAATGCGATGCCGCCGGCTTCCAGCACGCCCTGTTTTACCTGGTCGGCCAGATCGCGCAAATGCGCATTACATGGCGTGAGCTCCGACCACGTATTACAGATGCCGATAACCGGCCGGCCGTCAAAAACATCATTGGGCAAGCCTTGGTTTTTCAACCAGCTGCGGGCGATAAAACCTGATTTATCCGTCCGGCCAAACCATTCCTGGCTTCGTCTTTTGTTTGTCATTGTTTAGGCACTCTATTTTGCGCAATGGCGGCCCGCCGTTGTAGGCCGATGGTGACCGGCCTTTGTCGCGGCCCGACCCGTCATCGCAGGTTCAATGTGTTGACATAATGACGGATTCTAGGTGGCTTCCCGATCAAGTCAACGTGGGGGCGGCGCCGCTCTATTTTTCGTTTTTGCGATAAAAATGGCATTTTACGGAATGGGCGTATATCGAACTTTTATATATAAAAGCGAAGAGGATGATTGTGGTTTGGCGTGCCAATGAATTTTCTCATATTCAATCGGTTAAGCCGCGGTATAGCGATGTCGACTTTTATATATGAAAGTAAAATATTTCTTCGCTTATGCTGGATTTGTGATCAAAATCACGTTTATTAACGAGTTCGTTACCTAAATACAACCGTAACGGCTCGCTGGAACCCCGGGATTCGGGCCGGATGTCGTCCCGTCCCGCTACCGGGGGTCAGTATGGCGAGCGCATAAAATTCTCTTGCGTCAGCCCTGTCTGGCGCTTCCGGCGATGTCACATCAAGGCGAGACATCACCTCTCGCCTCGCCCATAAAACGATATTATTGGCATCTGGTCTAACCAATTATGGATTGGCTAATAAATATATCTTAGAAAGTCGTCTCATATTGCTGCGTACATGGTAAAAAAAATTTTGTTTGATATATTTTTTATATATTATTATTTATCAATAAGTTATGTAAATCTTTAAACCAATAAAATGCGGTTTCAATCAGCGCGGATATCATTTAACGGCAAATTTCAGCTTAAAATCATCAAAACCACTAGCCTTCTTTTGATAAATTTGTGGGCTGAACGACATTTTTGGCTTTGCATTTGGATGGACAAATAGCCAATTATAATTGATTATAAGCACAGCAATAACCGTACTTTTACCGGAGGTACAATGTGATGCTCACAAGCGGCTTTAACCTTACATCCACCGGCCGCGGCATCCGCCGGCATCGGGCGGCCGGCTCAGGGATCGGCGATGGGGACAGGCTGTCAACGAAAAGCTTCAGCATCTTTGCCTCCCATTCGGCGCCTCGTGTTCCACCATGAAAAAGGTGCGCCGGCGCTGGAAACAACCGTAACGGATATCGTTTATCCTGCGACACTCCGCGGCCCGGCATAAAGGATGTTCCGGGCGATATAAGAACTCCGTTACTAAGCGTTATGCGGCGGGTAATTAAATTTAAGGAAAATGATATAACACCACCATCGTGATATTTTGGTTATTACTATTAGCATAGTGAAAACAATAAACTTAATTATACCCTACAATCCACCGTATGCCGGCGCCTATTATCAGGCTCTCGGCATACTTTAATGCCGAGAGCATGTCATGAATACTATTACGCCTAAACGAACTCAATATAGGTTCGTCATGCTGGCCCTGATTACCTTATCGCTGGCATTGAGCACCGCTGACCGCGCCACTTTATCCATTGCCGGTAGCGCCATGTCGGCAGATCTGGGCATCACCCCCGTGGCGCTGGGTTATTTATTTTCAATTTTTAGCTGGTCCTATGTTATTTGCCAGGTGCCTGCCGGCTGGCTGGCAGATAAAATCGGCTCTAAACAGGCGATGTTCTGGGGCATCCTGCTGTGGTCGTTATTTACCGTGATGATGGGCTTTGTCAGCTATCTTACCCTGGTTTTGCCGGCATTACTGGCCCTGCGTTTTTTGCTGGGGATAGCCGAATCGCCGGTGGGGCCGTCCGCCGGACGCATTATCGCCGCCTGGTTTCCCTCTAGCGAACGGGGTATTTCCGGTTCGATATTCAATAGCGCAGCCTACCTCTCCATGGCGATATTCACCCCTCTGATGGGCTGGCTATGCCATGTTTTTGGCTGGCAGCATGTCTTTATCGTTATGGGGGCAATCGGATTACTATTAGCGCTGTTTTGGGGCAAGCTATTTGAAGTACCGACCAAACATAAAAAAATCAACCCGGCTGAACTGGAATATATAAAAGCGGGCGGAGGCCTGGTTGAACTGGATGCCGATATACGTGATGCGGAGGGTAAACAACAAAAAGTCAAAGGCGCCACGCTAAGTGAATTCGGTCAATTATTTAAAAGCAGAATGTTGGTGGGAATATTTATCAGCCAATATTGTATAACCTCAATTACCTGGTTTTTTCTCTCCTGGTTTCCGATTTACTTGGTCAAGGAGCGCGGATTATCGATTCTCGAAGCCGGCTTCATTGCTACGGTTCCTGCGATTTGCGGTTGGATCGGCGGTATCAGCAGCGGCTTTTTCTCGGATTATTTATTAAAAAGAACCGGCTCGTTGTCCATTGCCCGTAAAATTCCCATTACCTTCGGCCTGACGCTGACCACTTTTATGGTAGGTTGCAATTATGTGGACAGCAGTTGGGCAGTGGTGGGGTTGATGAGCGCGGCGTTTTTTGGCAAAGGATTCGGTAATTTGGGTTTTACGGTGATTGCCGATTGTGCCCCGAAACGTATCGTCGGCACCACCGCCGGCCTGATGAATGCTCTGGGCAACGTCTCCGGCATCATCACCCCGGTGGTCATCGGCTATTTGCTGGCCCGAACCGGTTCATTCCATGCCGCATTAGTCTACGTTGGCATTCATGGTTTGTTGGCCATCCTCAGTTACTGGGTAATAGTCGGCAAATTGCAACGGCTGGAGCTTAATCTGCCTGCGGCGCAGTATCTGCCCGGCAAGGTCCATTAGGCCGCCGCCACAGGGAGGAGACATGAGCATAATAGATAATTTATTAAAACCGGTGCGTATTCCGCGCATGATTAGGGCCAAACAGCTCTTCGCCGGAGAAACCTTGACGGATATCGCCGCCGCCGTGGCGAACGAGTTTGCCAAACCCGCTATCCAGGCAAAAATCTTGCCGGGAATGACCATCGCCGTGGCGGTAGGCAGCCGCGGCATCGCCGCACTGCCGGAAATTGTCAAACAGGTGGTGTCGCAACTGCAAGCCTGCGGCGCGCAGCCGTTTATCGTGCCGGCCATGGGCAGTCACGGCGGCGCCACTGCCGAAGGTCAAATCGACGTGCTGGCTAGTTTGGGCGTCACGCAAAGCAGCGCCGGTTGTCCGATTAAATCCTCCATGGCGGTGGTAAAACTGGGGGAACTGGACAACGGCCTGCCGGTGTTGATGGATAAAAACGCCATGTCGGCGGATGGCATCGTGGTGATTAACCGTATCAAAGCCCATACCGGTTTTACCGGGCCGATTGAAAGCGGCGTGGTCAAAATGATCACTATCGGGCTGGGTAAACAGGAGGGGGCGGATGCGTGTCATACCTATGGTTTCGGCACCATGGCCGCCAACATTGTCGAGATGGCCAAGGTTAAGCTTGCCAGGTCAAATATCCTGTTTGGCGTCGGTATTTTAGAAAACGCCTACGATCGTACGGCCAATATTGTGGCCATTCCTGCCGAAACTTTGCTGGAAACGGAACAACGGCTATTGACCGAATCCAAGAAAAATCTACCGCAGATAAAATTCGCCAAGGTGGATATTTTGCTGGTTGATCAAATGGGTAAGGATTTTTCAGGTTCAGGTATGGATTGCAATGTTACCGGCCGCGCAGCGACGCCGTTTGTTCAACCGGCCTCTCCCCTCAATCCCAGCCGGCTGGTGGTGTTTGATTTAAGCGATAAAAGCCATGGCAATGCCAACGGCATGGGGTTTGCCGATATCTCGACGCGCAGGTTGTTCAATAAAATCGATTTTGACATCACTTATCCGAATTTCCTGACGTCGACGGTTATTCAGTCGGGCAAGATACCGGTCATCATGAATTCCGATAAGCTTGCCATCCAGACGGCGATTAAAACCTGCAATATCGGCGACATAAACCAGATCAATATCGTGCGCATCGCCAATACGATGAGTGTTGAAAATATTTATATCTCGGAAAATATGCTGGCTGAGGCCGAGGCTCACCCGGATATCCGGGTGATCGGCCAGGCGGGGGAAATGGCATTTGACGAAGATGATAATTTCACCGATTTGGGGCAATGGGTATCGTGATGAGTCGCGGACCCCGAGGCAATGGGGAGGCAGGTTAGATGCATATTCACCTGGATGTGGTGGGCGGGATCGCGGGAGATATGTTCGCCGCCGCGATGCTGGACGCGTTTCCCGGATTGCGGCAGCCGCTGCTGGATTTGCTTGCGGGTCTTGATTTTCCCGTTCCCGTGGCGGTGGCGTTGGCCTCTGCGCGCGATCACGGCCTGACGGGATATCGCTTCCAGGTAACGGTGGGAGATAACCCGGCGGAGGATACCCGCCATCTCAGCACCGGTAAATTTACCGCTTTTACCGCCAGTCCACCGGGGGCCGGCAGGCTTGACGTGCCGCGCGCGGTAAATAATCCCGATCATTTCAGTTGGCCGGCTATCAATGCCTGGCTGCGCAGGGCGCCGCTGCCGGAACCGGTGCGCGCCGGCGCGCTGGCGATCTATACATTGCTGGTAGCAGCGGAAGGGCAAGTTCACGGTATTGCGGCGGAACAGGTGCACTTGCACGAAGTCGGCGCGACCGACGCGCTGGCGGATATTATCAGCGCCGCTTTCCTGGCCGTCTCCAGCGGCGCGCAAAGCTGGTCGGTTTCCCCTCTGCCCTGGGGCGGCGGCACGGTGAACTGCGCCCATGGCGAAATACCCGTGCCCGCGCCGGCTACGCTTGCCTTGCTGCGCGATTTTCACTGGCGTGACGATAACCAACCGGGTGAGCGGGTTACGCCTACCGGCGCCGCGATCCTTGCCTGGCTGAAGCCGGGCAGCCGGACGCGACCGGGCCGGGCCGGCCGTATAGGGTATGGCTTCGGCCGCAGACAGCTTGCCGGTAAAGCCAACCTGCTGCGCGTCTGCCCGCTGACGCCGCAGGCATCTTGGAGCACGGAACAGATCTCGATCTTGCAGTGTGATATCGATGATATGACGCCCGAACTGTTGGCCATTGCGCAGCAAAACCTGCGCACCGTATGCGGCGTGGTCGATATCACCAGCCAGACGCTGCAGGGCAAAAAGAACCGGTGGGTGATGCGTCTGGAATTGCTCTGTCTGCCGGAATATGTGCTGGACATCCTGTCGGCGGTATTTATGGAAACATCCACCCTGGGGGTGCGCTATTGGCTCGCCGAACGGGCGGTACTGCCCCGCGAAGGCGCAACGGTATGCCGGGAGGATGGCGATTGGGCGGTAAAATACGCCCTGCGGCCTGACGGCGTCCGCACCTGCAAAATCGAAGCTGACGAACTGGCCCTTTATCCCGGCGGACACTGGGCGCGCCAGGAAATCAAAGCGGACATTGAACACCGGCCCCCCGGTTCCCTCCCGCCGCCACAGGAGAAATCCTCATGAAGCATCTTATGGAAGATTACCCGGCGCTTAACCGCCTGCAAGCAGTGCTACGCGGTATCGGCACGTGCACCGTTGCGGTCAGCGGCGGCATCGATAGCATGCTGCTGGCGTTTGTTGCCCAGCGTATGATGGGAGATGGGGCACTGATCGGTCATGCCTGCTCGGCGGCGGTGCCCAAAGCGGATACCCTGAGGGTCAACGCTTATGCCGAACGCTATGGCTGGCGGGTGGCCTGGGTCGATACCGGCGAGATGTCCCATGACGCTTACCGGGCTAATCCGGTCAACCGCTGCTATTACTGTAAAAGCTGCCTGTATCAGCGGTTGCGTTCGCTTGACTGCGGACAGGTGGTCTCAGGCACCAATCTTGACGATCTGGATGATTACCGGCCCGGGTTGATCGCGGCGCGGGAACAGGAGATCCGGCATCCCTATATTGAGGCGGGGGTCGATAAAACGGCCATACGCCATATGGCGCGCTTATTAAAACTGACCGATTTACAGGACCTGCCTGCCTCGCCGTGCCTGTCCAGCCGGGTGGAAACCGGCATTAACATCGATCCGCGCCAATTGGGCTTGATTGAGCGCGTCGAGGCGTGGGCCAGAGCGGAGATCCCGGCGCGGACGATACGCTTGCGCGTTAGGCGATCGGCGCTGGTGCTCGAACTCGATAGCGAGACGCTGGCGCAACTGACGCCGGAACGCCGGGTGACGATATCCGCATGTATCGCCGTAATGGCGGATGATTGCGGCCTGCGTTTGCCGGTCGCGCTGGCCGATTACCGGCGGGGAGCTGCGTTTGTCGGCGACAAAGCGGCGCCGCTTTGCGATACCGTGGACCTCCGGGGCGGCGCGCAGGAGGTCCACGGTGAATAACGCTGACATGGATGCCATCACCATGGATTTTGCCCGGCAGGCGCGGTGCGGCTATGCCGAGGCGGTACTGTGCGAATACAAATCCTCATCACAAATTGAAGCCGCTTTGGTCCAGGCCGGCGCGCGGAGCGTTCCTTTGCTGTTGACGCGGCTTTCGCCCAGGCAGTTTGCCGATCTGTCTAGCGATTGGCGGCGGCGACTGAACTACGATGCGGTAGGTCGCTGCGCTCAATTGGGCGCGACGCCGGTTCCGGCAGGACCGGCGCGGGTTGCCATTGTCTCGGGCGGGTCATCCGACCTGCCGGTATGCCAGGAAACGCTTATAACCTTGAACCATCATGGGGTCGGCGCCGATCTTTTTCAGGATGTGGGGGTGGCGGGGCTGTGGCGGCTGTTGGATCAACTGCCGCGATTGCGCGCTTATGGCGTGATTATTGCGGTGGCCGGCATGGAGGCCGCATTGCCGACTGTGCTGGCCGGACTGGTGGACGCGGCGTTAATTGCCGTGCCCACCTCCGTGGGCTACGGCGTGTCCAGGGGCGGCGAGGCGGCCCTGCACGCTTGCTTGGCCAGCTGCGCCGGCGGCGTCTGCACTGTAAATATCGACAACGGCTACGGCGCGGCGGTGGCCGCTATGCGTATCGTTAATCAATGGCAAAAAATAGCGTGCGAAACCGGCCGGATGCCGTTTTGAGACGATACGTTTTATAGCCGGTTACCTGCCGGGTACCCGGGCCGTTTCCCTTTTCCGGTATCGGCCCGCATCATGGGCCCATGATGCGGGCCGATATATTCCCGATATTAGGGTTTACCTGATAATTTCCTGTTGATCGGCCGTGCCGCCGGCCGCCATATTAATTCCGGCCATCTGTTCAAAGACCTTGATGATATTTGAATGATCTTCATTGCCGTCGCCCTGTGCCATGCATGTTTTATAAAGTTCGTGTACCAGTCCGGCGATGGGCATCGGCACGTTGATACCTTTGCTTAATTCCATTGCCAGGCCCAAATCTTTATATTGCAGTCGCGTCATAAAACCCGGCGCAAAATTGCGTTCGAGTATTTGGCCGCCACGAATATCCAACGCGCCGCAGCGGGCGTAACCTGCTGATAGCACCTCGACGATTTTGCGGGGATCGACGCCGGCTTTGGTCCCCATGACCAGGGATTCACCCAGCGCGGCCATGGTCGCCGCCGCCAGCACCTGATTACAGGATTTCACAACCTGGCCGGCGCCATTGCCGCCCACATGGGTAATCCGTTCGCCAAGTATTTGCAGTATCGGCAAACAGCGCTGAAACACGTCGGGTTCACCGCCCACCATAATGGATAGCGTGCCGCCTTTGGCGCCTTTATCGCCGCCGCTGACCGGCGCATCCAGCATGCGCGCCCCGGTTTGCCTGATTCGTTCGGCAAATTCGCGGGTGGCCAGAGAGGAGATGGTGCTCATATCCATCCAGATTTTTCCTTCGCCCAACGCCTCCGCCACGCCGTCCTGGCCGAATACCACCTCTTCCACCTGCGGGGTGTTGGGCACCATGGTAATAATGATGTCCGCCCGGCGCGCTACTTCGGCATTGTTCGGCTGCCCGTTGGCGCCATCGCAGGCGACCTCTTCGATATCTTGCGCGAAAATACTATAGACATGCACTTCATAACCGGCCGCCAGCAGATTGCGAACCATGGGTTTGCCCATGATGCCCAGGCCGATAAAGCCTAAAATCGGTTTCATTCCACATCTCCATTAAAGTAACTCGGGGTAGGGTCAACGTTGGTATTCAATAATCGATTGCAGTTCGGCGACGTCCACGCGGTCAAACGCCACGCCCTGGCGCAGCGAAAGCGCCGCGGCCGTACCCGCGGCGTAACCGGTAAGGAAACACTGCGCGGTGACGCGCGCGGAGGCCAGCGCCTCATGTTCGGCGCATAAAGCGCGCCCGGCGGTAATCAGATTGGGAACATGCTCGGGCAGCAGGGTGTCATAGGGGATGTCGTAATAGTCGTTATCCAGATAAAACATATAAATCCCTTCCCGGTTATGCGCCTCAATACACCATGCGCTTTTCGCGACGGAACGTTGGCTTTTGCGCGCGTTCAGGACATCGTCGTTGGTCAGGGTGGCCTGTCCTCGAATAGTGCGGCTCTGGCGAATGCCGATCTGCGCCGCGACATCATTAATACGGGCCTGCTCGAAACCGGGCACGAAGTTTTGCAAAAAACGCTCATACTCCCTGATTTGCCGGCGTCCCTGCTGCTCGGCAAAGGTCAGGTCCACTGCGCTGGTGGCATCAATCGGCATGCCGTCATCGCGCAGGATACTGGTGACATTGCACATCACTTCATTGGGACGCGGGGAGGGCAGCAGGTAAATATGCCGGCGCGGCAGGCGGTAACCCTGGCGCTGGGCTTCGTCTACCCAGGCTTCCAATCGCGACACCGGATGGCCGATACCGCGGGCTATATCCACATTATTCATACGGAACACCATCGTGGGGTATTGCACCATGCCGTTGCGCCCCACCGTATGGGGCACTCCGGCCCTGACGCAGAGATCGCCATCGCCGGTGGCGTCGATAAAACGCTTGGCGAGGATCACCTGTCGACCGCTTTTGTTCTCGATGATTACGCCTTTCAATCGGCCATTCTCCATGACAACGTCGGTCATCTGGGTATGGAACAGCACTTTAGCGCCGCTTTCCGCCAGCAGATCGTCGGCTATTTCCTTCCAGACATGCGGGTCGTGCACCACCAGAGCGGTTTCGCCAAAGGCAAAGGGAGCGCTGACCGCGCCGCGTGTTTGCAGATGGTGATAAAACTCGCCGGCAAAACCGTGCACCAACTGGCGCAAGGGCGCCGACTTGCCGGAAGTGAACAAACCGCAAATAGCCCCCGACATACCGGCGGTGGCCATGCCGCCGCAAAAGCCATAACGTTCGATCATCATGGTGTCCTGGCCGGCCCGGGCCGCCGCAGTCGCCGCGGCTACGCCTGACGGGCCGCCGCCGGCCACCAATACGTCCACCTGCCAGGCGACGGGGAGAGCCCTGGCATTTTCACGGTATGTCATCATCTTTGAACTCCTTCGGGCCTGGTAAGTCTCGCGCCAGCATGGCAGGCAGGCGCTCAGGACAATTATTTTTCATGCACTTTGCGTTTGCCCAGCACCGCGCCCTGGGCGATGGGTTGCACCAACTGCACGTATTGGGATAACCAACCGCCGTCCGCCTCCCGTTTAAGGGGTTGCCAGTCGTTTAAACGCTGCTGCAGTTCCTGGTTGCTGATATCCACATCGATACGGCGTTTAACCACGTCAATGGTGATTTTTTCTCCTTGCCGCACAATGGCCAGCGGACCGCCGGCCGCGGCTTCCGGCATCAACTGGCCGACTACGATCCCGCGATTGAGTCCGGACAGCTCGCCGTCGGTGACCACCGCCACGTGCCGGGCAATGCCCGCGCCGTTGAGGGCGGCGACAAAACTGGCGGCGAACACGGTACCCGGACCGCCCATCACGCCCATGTTGCGCAGCACCACCACATCCCCGGGTTGTATTTTGCCGTTGCCCAGCGCCGAGATCGCTTCGTCCTCGCCGTCGAAAATATTGGCGGGACCGCTAAATTCATGCAGCTCAGGCGAAACCGCCGACAGTTTCACTATCGAGCCGTCCGGCGCCATATTGCCGCGGAAAATCGCGACGCCCGGTCGTTGGCTGATCGGGTTATTGATGGGACGGATCACATCGTTGTTTTTGACCTCCACGGAGGCGATGTTTTCCCCAACCGTATGGCCGTTCACCGTCATGCAATCCAGATGAATCAGGTCTTTCAGACGCGACAATACGCCCGGCGTTCCGCCGGCCACATCCAAATCCTCGGTCCGGAACGGGCCATTGGGCCGCACCGCGGTCAGCAGGCTGATTTTATCGGCCAGGGTTTCATATAGACCGATCACATCGACGGGTAAATCCGCTTCGGTCGCGATGGCGGAAATATGACGCACGGTGTTAACTGAGCCGCCCACCGCCTGTACCGCCATAATGGCGTTTTCAATAGCCTCGACGGTGAGAATATCGCGCGGGCGAATATCTTGCTCCACCAGTTCGACGATGCGTTTGCCGGCCGCCTGGGCGTATTCGCGCAGCCGGCGACTGTTGGCCCAAATAGGCGAGTTGCCGGTGAGCGACATGCCCAGCGCTTCGGCGACGATATGCATGGAGTTGGCGGTGCCCAGCCCGGCGCAAACGCCGGGGGACTGAATCGCGGCCTCGGTCATATCCGTGAGTTCTTCGAGTGTCATAGTACCGGTTTCCACCGCGCCGATGGATTCATAGACATCATCGATATCGACAAATTTTTCACTGTGGCATTTGCCGCCGATTTGGTAGCCGCAGGTCAGCAACATCGCGGGAATATTAAGCCGCGCCGCCGCCATCAGGTGCGCGGGCGTGGTTTTATCGCAGGAAGACAGGCAAATCATGCCGTCAAGCACCGCGCCTTCCACCATCACTTCGATTTCATTGACAATCAGATCGCGGGTCGGCATCAGATACCGGGCTTTTTTACCGGCGCTGGTGACAAAGTCGCTCGGCGCCACCGTGCGTATCTCAAAAGGCAAACCGCCTGCGGCCCGAATGGCTTCCTGAACTTTTTTGGAGATCTCATCAAGATGGATATAACAACACGACAGTGAGTTGGATGTATTAATCACGGCGATTTTCGGTTTGAGCATATCCTCGTCGCTAATGCCCATGCTGCGCCATTGACTACGGCGGACGGCCCAACGGGTGGAGCCGGGTTTAAAATTGCTGCGGTAAGTCATGGTATTCCCTCGTTTTCGAAATGGTTATCAGCTTTTATAGTGAGCTAAATTGGAATGTTGTCCAACCAATTTTTATGAATTTGATGATACGCTTCACATTTAATACCGCCATGCCGCGGTTAAAAATGCCTTGGAGCACTAAAGTGTTGATGTAAAGATCGTTGCGGAATATTGGTTGATCCAATTAATCTATCCCGCGCCCGTTGCGGGATAGATTGGTACGGCGATAACTCAGGCCAGTACACCGATAGGCCAGGGGACAAACTCGTTTTCGCCCACGCCCAGGGCCTCGCTTTTGCTCTGTTCACCGGATGCGACGCGCAGGATCTTCTCGAAAATGATTTGGCCCATTTCCTGGATGGTTTTTTCACCATCAATCACGACGCCGCAATTGATATCCATATCTTCTTCCATGCGGTTGTACATCGGGGTATTACTGGCCAGCTTGATACAGGGCGAAGGCACCGAACCGAAACAAGAACCGCGGCCGGTGGTGAAAGTGATCAGATTGGCGCCCCCGGCTATTTGCCCCGTGGCGGAAACCGGATCCAGCCCGGGGGTGTCCATAAACACCAGGCCATGGGCCGTCACGGGATAGGCGTATTCATAAACCTCCATTAAAGGCGCGTTGCCGCCTTTTTTGGCGCCGCCAAGGGATTTTTCCAGAACATTGGCCAGGCCGCCCGCGTTATTGCCCGGACTGACGCGGCCATTAATCTGGGTATCTCGTCCCGCATTGTATTTCAGCCACCAGTTGATGCGATCCACCAGCTTCTGCCCCACTGCCGGCGTGACGGCGCGCGCGGTTAAGGTGTGCTCAACGCCAAAGATTTCCGTGGTTTCCGAAAGAATGGCCGTACCGCCATGCCGTACCAGGATATCCACCGCCGCGCCCAGCGAAGGGTTGGCGGACAGGCCGGAAAAACCGTCGGAGCCGCCGCATTGCATGCCGATGCAGATGTGTTCGGCGGAAACGGTTTGCCGGGTATGGCTATTGGCCTTGGGCAACATAGCGTAAACTTCCTCTATGCCTTTCTCGATCGTCTTGCGGGTGCCGCCGGTATCCTGAATCACCAGTTTGCGCACGGTATCGCTTTCTTCCAGCCCCATCTGTTCAAAAAAACCGTGGATATTGTTGCGCTCGCAGCCGAGAGCCACGACCAGCGCGGCGGCGGTATTAGGATTGCGTACAAAGCCGGCGAGGGTGCGCCGCAGCAAATCCATCGGCTCGCCGGTCATTTCCATACCGCAGCCCAGCTCATGGACAAAAGGCACTACGCCATCCACATTGCCATATTCGGCCAGGCGTTCATCGGTAAAATAGTCGGCAATCTTGCGTGCCACGGTGGCGCCGCAGTTACCTACCACAAATACCCCGATGTAATTGCGGGTGCCCACCTTGCCGTTTTCGCGGACAAAACCCTGGAATGTGGCCCGCTGATCCTCCGGCAGATAATCGGTCGGATGGTAATTCTGGCTAAAGGCATAATCCCTGACAAAGTTATCAAACAGAATATTATGACTGTGCATCCAGCTGCCGGGCGGGGTATCCTCGCCGGCGAAACCAATTACAGTATTGTATTTTAATACCGGCTCGCCTTTCTTAATAAAAACGGTCGCGATTTTATGGCCGGCGGGAACCTGATGCAGCGTCGTCACGCCCTCGCTGACAATGACGGTGCCCGCGGAAATTTCATTGGGAGCGACAACGACATTGTCTTTGGCGTCCAGCCTGATGACCCGGCTATTATCAGATTGATTACTCATCATTTCTTCTCCAGTCTAGTACATAATAATCAGAAAATATTGCAGGAAATATGCCTTTTATGGCTCAGTAGAGCGGCATTGAGGTTATTAAGGCGTTCATGATTTTGTCACCGTCTCGGAAGGTCCGGGACGTGGGGATGCGGGGGTTAACTCCAGGCGCTGAATTTTCCCGACGATAAACCAGTAGCTCAATACGGCGATGATGCCATGCGATCCAACGAAGATCAGTGCCGCCTGGAATGAGCCGGTGATCGACAGCACATAACCAATCACGACAGGCGTAATGATGCCGGACAGATTGCCGATGGAATTGAATATCCCGCCGGTGGTGCCAATGATTTTTTTGGGTGCCGTATCCGCCACCACCGCCCATCCCAGGGAGCCGAAACCCTTGCCGAAGAAGGCGAGGCTCATAAAGAAAATCACCAGCGATTCCGCTTGCACATAGTTGCAAAGCATCATGCTGGCGCTTAGGGTCAGACCGACCGTGATGGGGCCTTTACGGGCCAGGCTAAGATTATCGGTTTTGCGCAGCAGCCAGTCGGAAACAAATCCGCTGGTGATACCGCCCGCTAAACCGCAAATGGCGGGGATAGAAGCCATAAATCCCGCGTGCAGAATAGTGAAACCGCGTTCTTTAACTAAATAGATCGGGAACCAGGTCATAAAAAACCAGGTGATGGCGTTGATGCAATATTGGGCGATAAAAATGCCTACCAGCATCCGGCTTTTAAATAACTGGCCGATATCCGACCATGAGGCGGATTTTTTCCTGTCAAGCTGTCGGTTGACCTGGCCGACGGCTATATCCAGGTCGATCAAGCCACCGCCTTGCTGGATATGATCTAACTCCGCCTGGTTAACCCACGGATGTTTCATGGGCACGTAAAATATTTTTCCCCACGCCAGCGCAACCGCTATGCCCAGAATTCCCATCACGATAAATACGTGCTGCCAGCCGAAGGTATGGCACAGCCATGCCATCAAAGGCATAAACATGGCTATGGAGATATATTGGGCGCTGTTGAATATGGCGCCGGCCACGCCGCGTTCGGCGGATGGAAACCAGGCGGCGATGATCCGGCCCGCGGAAGGACCCACCGGGGATTCGCATACGCCGAGCAAAAAGCGCAATACCAGCAGGGCGGGGATAACCAAGGTGATGTAACTGACAAAGCCCATTAATATCGTGACGAGGGACCATACCAGTACCCCAAGGAACATGGCAAGCTTCGAGCCGAACCTGTCCGCCACCCATCCGGCCGGCGTCATGCAAAGGACGTAAGCCCAACTGAAGACGGAAAACAGATAACCGATTTCTATGGAAGAGATGCCCAGATCGCGTTGCATATCGAGCCCGGCGACTGAGAGCGTTGCCCGGTCGCCGGTGGCGAGGGTAAGCACCAGGGTAATTAATGCTAAAATAACGTATCTGGCGTGGGTTTTTTTTGCTTGTGAATACACGGCCAATCCCCTTTTCTATGTAGGGTACGGGATTAATAAACACAGACACTATTCAGGGATATTGGAAAGTTGTCCATCCAATTATAAAGAAAATCCATCCTGGCGCACATTTTTGAAATTGGATAGTGCGTAAATGCCGACATGGACACCCGTTTGGGCTCACCATCCTACTGATGCTGCCTGGAGAAAAATGATCAAGCCGTCGCGCGAGACCATCATATCGCGTCAACAGGAGAGCGGATGCAATGAAAACACCATCGGCGGCTGATTTTTTTGGTACAATAAAAGTTGTCCAACCGATATGGCGGCGGGATCTATACCCGCTGGGTAAAATTGCATAAAATATTGCCGTGCCATTCGCGTTGGCGGCGCCATGGGCGGCGCTCATCCCGCGGGCTTAACCATGGATGAGTATTTTGCTTTCAGGGGAACAAGGACATGCCGGATAAAAATAAATTTTCGATGGTACCGATTAAACGTACCGATGTATTCCAAACGATAATTCAGCAACTCAGCAATCTGCTGGACAGCGGTAGTATCAAACCCGGTGAACGATTGCCCTCGGAGCGCGAGTTATCTGAAAGCCTGGGCGTCAGCCGCACATCCATCCGCCAGGCGCTGAAAGTGCTGGAGGCGTCGGGCCGGCTGGAAACCCGCGTGGGCAGCGGTACCTATCTGACCCAGGCCCACACTCCACGCACGGGGGGTATGGGTATCTACCTTCAGCCCGGAGCAGGCGTCACCAAGGATTTTATGCAACAACTGATCGTGGCGCGGGCCGGAATCGAGCGCGCGATATTTGAAGAGTATTCCCGCAAAGCCACCCGCGGCGGTATTAATCAACTGCGTACCCTTATCGAGGATAACGCGCGGGACTTTATTGACGATGAAGAGAATGACGAGAATGGCGGCCTGGATTTAAGCTTTGAAAATAAAGTGGCCGAGCTCAACCAAAACGTTATCTTGTCCAATTTGCAACAGCAAATCCATCAACTGTGGGTTAGCGCATGGAACGAATATGGCTTTGTTCCGGAAAAAAAAATCGTGTTGCATCAGGAACATCTGAATATCCTTGAGGCTTTGGCGGCCAAGAACAGCGGGCGGGTAGTGGATTTAATCGTCCAGCATGTTGATAAAGAAATCGAGTAATCCCCGCAATCCTGTAAATGGGGCGGTTATGTCGCAGGTCTCATCATCTTTGGAGAAAATGTGATCTTAGCAGCGAATATTCCCATATTGGTTGGACAACCATCATCATTGATGCGTATGTTAAGGTTCGATCTTAGCTTAACGTCATGAGAATTATTATGAATGAGAATTATATACCCAATCTATTTCGCCAAAATCTAACCGGGGAAACGCCGCTTATCGGCTGCTGGAGTTCGCTGGTCAGTCCCATTACCGCCGAAATTCTTGGTTTGGCCGGTTTTGACTGGATTATGTTTGATGCCGAACATGCGCCCAACGATGTACACTCGTTGATGCTGCAGCTCATGGCACTAAAAGGAAGCGGCAGCATGCCGGTGGTGCGTCCTGCGCAAAACGATCCGGTAATCATCAAGCGTTTGCTGGATATCGGCTTTTATAATTTTTTGATTCCGATGATCGAAAGCCGCGCAGAGGCGATCAAAGCCGTCGCAGCCACCCGCTATCCGCCTCAGGGCATGCGTGGTGTCGCGGTGTCTCAACGCAGCAATGGCTTTGGCACCGTGGCAAACTACCAGCAAATCATCAATGATAATATTTCGGTACTTGTGCAAATAGAAAGTAAGCAAGGCGTGGAAAATATAGAGGAAATTTTAGCGGTGGAGGGTGTGGACGGCGTGTTTATCGGCCCGAGCGACTTGTCGGCCTCGTTGGGCTATTTAGGGCAACCGGGTCATCCGCATGTCAGGGAAACCATTGATTATATCATTGGGATGGCTAATAAATATGGCAAGCCCTTGGGCACTATCGCCTTTGAAGAATCCGAAATTCGCGGCTATATCAATAAAGGTTTTAAGTTTATCGCCGTCGGCAGCGATCAGGGCATCTTTCGCAAAGAAACCCAGAAACTCTGCCAGCATTACCGCAACGGCTGATATAAATAGCACGCATGGGTATTCGATATGATCTTGACCGGTAACACGATGCTAAAAACGCTAAAAGCCGATTTTTATCGTGAGTATTTGCATGATTTTTAATTATGTTATAAATTTTTTTGCCATTCATAATGCTGGTCAAATATGAAGGTCTTATTACTTTAGGCGGGGTCAGCCAGCATAAAATCATGTTGGCTGAGTTAGCGATCGTTTTTCGATATTTTTTCTGCTAATAGAGTTAAATCGCTTTAAAATTAGAGAGTTGCGAAGGGCGCAACCAGATAAAAACAGTATGTTAAAATCGTGTACTATATTAAATATCAATTAAAATAATGTTTTAGTAAGGCAGTTAAACTCATTATGCAAAGACTTATCCTGTACTCAAGAAATAATCATGAGCTTTATGTCTTAACATATCTAATAAAACGGGCAAAACAGGGTTTTTATTATCCTCTCGCCACACTAAATAAAGATTACTACGTAAATTTGGATCAATATCGAAGGTTCTGAACACAATGTTGGGAAAACAGATGCTTTTACTACAGGCTGGAACTAAAGCTATACCCAAGCCACTATTAACCATAGATAATATAGTCACAGTAGATTCAATAGAATGAGCATATTGGGGATGTATTTTATGACGACGGAACGCTGCAGCTATCATTTCATAAAATGGCCGCCAGCCTGAAGACGCATAGGTAATGAAAGGTTGACCAGCCAAGCATTCAGGGGTCAAATTATCTACGTTAACCAAGGGATGTTCAGCAGGGATAGCCAATACAAACGACTCAGTCACAAGTAGCTCATTGATAAATCCTTCAATATACGGAGGGTCCCTAACAATACATAAATCCATTCTGCGTAACTGCAGGCCATTGATTTGCGCCGGAGTAGGCATTTCTTTAAGAGTGAAGCCGATACAAGGATATTTATCCTGCACTTGCTGGATCACCTTTGGAAGATATTCATAAACCGCGCAAGCAACGAAACTAATCGAAATATTCCCCATCTCGCCTAATGCGATACGTTTCACCGTTACGACAGCATTATTCGTTTGCTCAATAATATTTATAGCCTCAACGAGAAAAGCTTGACCTGCCGAGGTTAGTTGCACCGATCGAGTCGAACGCTCAAATAAACGCACTCCAAGTTGGTGTTCCAGCAACTGGATTTGTCGGCTCAACGGAGGCTGAGTCATGTTGAGCTTCTGTGCAGCCCGACGGAAACTAAGTTCGTTAGCTAACGTGATGAAGCATCGCAGTTGGCCAAGCTCAAACATTGATTTTTCCTCTGAATTGAATGATACCGAATTTGGATTAGACAATATCTACTTACAAGACCACCATATAATACATGTCCGATGTATTACTGTGCCATCATCAACATTTTGACAAAAACGGCTAGTAAAGGATGGCTCAATATGATGATCAATACTTGATTTCATACTCTATAGCATTTTAGGGAAATGCAGTTTTATGCAATTCTACTGACATGAAGCATAAAGGGCCTGGCCAATTTGCATCAATACTTGAAGCAGGACCTTCTAGTTTATGGAGAAATCTGATGAAGATACTGATTTTGCCCCAGATTTACTCTGGTTGCAGGAGCTTGTTGAATTGAGCGCAGCGGTTAATCGGCACAATCGCTTGCTGCTTCACTAGTAGAATAGAGAGGGGATAAACATTTATCCCGATGTATTACTTACATTTTATGCATATGAGTTAGCTGATGCTTATAGAGGAAGCACTTATGGTAATGTGCGATTAGTTAAGTATACAGGACTAATGTCTTACGGATGATTTGATAAAAATAATTTTCGGCATATATCATCGAAGGGATGTTTTCTTTGAGGGTTATTTCTGAAAACCAAACAGTAAAGTTTGCATTT
Organism: Sodalis sp. RH21; assembly: GCF_047324175.1. Taxonomy (NCBI): domain Bacteria; kingdom Pseudomonadati; phylum Pseudomonadota; class Gammaproteobacteria; order Enterobacterales; family Bruguierivoracaceae; genus Sodalis; species Sodalis sp. RH21. The sequence goes on from NZ_CP178732.1 coordinate 1,989,029, forward strand.
ATAATAAAATTTATGGGTACAAAAACTAGTCACATAAATAGCATTACCTACGAACAACATTAGGAAATTTTTATGCAAAATTTAACCTCTGTTAAACCTATAGGACATTGCAGATATTGGGCGTTAGTTTGTATTACTTTATTGTTAACATTAAGTATAGGCGATAGAGCAACACTGTCGGTTGCCGGCCCCCATATGCAAAGAGATCTCGGGTTGGATTCAGTGCAGTTAGGCTGGCTTTTTTCTGTATTTGCCTGGTCATATGCAATTGGGCATGCCCCGGCCGGCTGGTTGTCCGATAAACTGGGGATTAAGAAGACTATTTTAATAGCCTTGGTTTTATGGTCACTCATCACTATTTTGATGGGGTTTGTAAGTTGGTTTAGTTTTGTTTTCCTCGCATTGCTGGTATTGCGCTTTATATTAGGTTTTATGGAGGCTCCCGTTACGCCAAGTTCTGGCAGGGTATTGGCAGCGTGGTTCCCCTCGCAAGAGAGAGGAAAAGCAGGCGCAATATTCAATTGTGCCCAGTATTTATCATTGGTCATTTTTACCCCTTTAATGGGATGGCTTGATCATGAATTTGGATGGGAACATATTTTTTGGGTTATGGGGGGGCTCGGGATTTTCGTAGCAATTTTTATCAAAAAAGTATTATATCTGCCTACCACACATCCATCAATTACAAAGGATGAAATTGATTATATTCGCAACGGTGGCGGAATAGTAGAAATGGATAGTAAGGCGGAAAAAGAAAGGATTAAGGAAAAAGGAAGTTCTGACCTGGTGATGGTTAAAAAAATACTAAAAAATAGAACGTTATGCGGAATCTTCATAGGGCAGTATTGCATAGCTTCGATTACTTGGTTTTTTATGACATGGTTCCCTATCTATTTAGTCAAGCAACAGGGTTTTAATATTTTACAAGCTGGTTTTATCGCAGCCATACCGGCAATCAGTGGCTGTATCGGTGGTGTGTTTTCAGGATTTTTTTCCGATTGGATGTATAAAAGAACTGGCAGCCTTACCTTGGCGAGAAAATTACCAATAACGATAGGATTAACTCTCAGTGCTCTTATTATCGCCTGTAACTATACGCAGTCACAAACTATTGTCATTGTTTTAATGAGTTTGTCTTTCTTCGGTAAAGGTTTTGGATCTCTTGGGCATGCAGTTATTGCTGATACAGCACCTAGGGAGATCGTGGGTTTAACTGCGGGGATATTTGGAACGATCGCTAATTGCGCTGGAGTCATCACACCTGTAGTGATTGGGTATATTCTTAGCTCAACGGATTCGTTTGAATTTGCATTGATTTATGTCGGTTTGCATGGTGTCATTGCGGTTGTAAGTTATTGGGTAATAGTAGGAAAATTACAACGCGTTGATATCATCAATGACGTTGACGACCAAAATAATTCAAAGAAAAATGCTATTGGAATGCAAAATAATAGATAATTTAAAGTTCAGCGAAAGCGAAGAGGAGGTGAAGAAATGCTAATCATCGATAACATTTTAGCCGATGTGATTTTGCCTGATGTCATCAATGTGTCACAGCGCTTTGCTGTCGAAGAAATCGATGATGTTGAAAAAGCATTGAGGAAGCAGCTGAATACACCAGAAATAAAAAATAAAATTAAACCTGGTGCAAATATTGCTGTAGGTGTGGGAAGTAGAGGTATTGCTGATCTACCATTGTTAGTTTCCGTTACCGTCGACGAACTCAAGTTAAATGGCGCAAATCCTTTTATTGTTCCAGCAATGGGAAGTCACGGCGGGGCGTCCGCCGAAGGTCAAACAAGTGTTCTTGCAGCATTAGGGGTCACAGAGGAAAGCGCCGGTTGCCCCATCATTTCTTCGATGGCAGTTGAAAATATTGGCGAGATTAATGGTTTCCCCGTCTATATGGATAAAGCCGCAATGGAAGCGGATGGCATTGTCGTAATCAATAGAATTAAACCGCATACTAGCTTTACGGGAAAGTATGAAAGTGGGCTATTAAAAATGATAGTCATTGGCCTAGGTAAGCAAAAAGGCGCAAATTCCGCTCATATGATGGGGTTCGGCCATATGGCCAAGAATCTGATAGATTTCGGGAAATACAAAATTGAGAATACGCCAATACTGTTCGGGGTGGGATCTGTAGAAAATGCATATGATCATATTGCAAAAATAGCAGTTATTCCAGCCGAAGATATTTTGGAAAAAGAAGCTGAACTATTACAGCAAGCCAAAAAAGCAATGCCCAGTATTCCATTCAATCCTATTGATGTGTTAATAGTAGATTCAATGGGTAAACATTTCTCTGGTAATGGTACTGATCCTAATATCACCGGTAAAGTAGGAACCCCTTACATTCATCCGATGCAAAAAACTAATCGTATGGCGATATTGGATTTACATGAGAAAAGTCATGGCAATGCCGCCGGTGTTGGCCTTGCTGAATTTACGACTCGACGTTTGTTTAATAAAATTGATTTTGAACAGGTATATGCCAATCATCTTACCTCGACTACTTTGCCTGGAGCAAAAGTTCCTATTGTTCTTGACTCGGATCTTCTCGTAATAAAAGCCTGTATTTTTACAAGCAATGTTGAAGATCCGGAAAAGTTACGAATTGTACGGCTGAGAAATACCTTAACACTCGACCATATGCAGGTTTCAGTGACTTTGCTCGATGAAATAAAGAACAATCCCAATTTACAAGTTCAGGGCAGTCCTGCCAAATGGGAATTTGATGAACAAGGAAATATTTCTGATTTGGATGCGTGGTAATTACAGTAATTAATCGATAATGCCAATATTGAGTTAGAGGAATAGCACGTGCAAATACAAATTGATGCATTAGGTGGAGTGGCTGGCGATATGTTTTGCGCTGGAATGCTCGATGCGTTTCCTCATCTTCAACCGGGACTTCTTGATTTTTTACAGGATATATTGTGTATTAATGATATATCAGTAGATATCGAAACTTCTCGGGGATTGTTTTCTTTAGGTAAGCGTTTTATCGTCAAAAAAAGAAAAGTAAAGATTGATGACAAGCATCATTTTTACTATAAAAAAATAGATGATTCTATCGATAATTCGACTCTTATCCATCATGCAGATCATAAGCATCAGCATCGGCACTACTCATGGCAAAAAATTAAAAAAGATCTCAAAAAATATTGCTCCCGCCAAGATATACATGAATGCGCAGAAGGAATATTTTCTATTCTGGTCAATGCCGAAAGTATTATTCATGGTGTGCCAATGGAAGATGTCCATCTCCACGAGGTGGGCGCAGATGATGCTATGATTGATATCATGAGCGCAGCCTATTTGATTATGGAGAGTGGCGCTGATTCATGGTCGATATCGTCATTGCCTTTGGGGGGTGGCGCAATAAAATGCGAGCATGGGACAATACCCGTTCCCGCACCAGCAACGTTGCTGATATTGAGAGGTTTTTTGTGGCACGATGATGGTATTCCTGGCGAAAGAGTTACTCCTACCGGGGCTGCAATCCTTGCGTGGTTAGTTCAGCATATGCCGAATATGGTGATTTCCGGCCGCTTGATTCACTATGGGTATGGAATAGGGGAACGGCGGTTTGGCGATATATTAAATGCACTAAGAATTACGGTCTACGACCATGGCCAAGAAGTTAATGATCCGTTGTCAGCGGACTCCATTTATATTGTTCAATGCGATATAGATGATATGACTCCAGAATTGCTTGCTCTCGCAATCAACAACTTAAGGGGTACTGAAGGCATTATTGATATATCTAGTCAAATGATTATGGGCAAGAAAAATCGTTGGGCAACTCGTCTCGAATTACTTATACGATTAGATGTATTGGATAACATTGCTCGGAAAATATTAACTGAAACATCAACATTAGGCGTGAGATATTGGCAAGCTGACAGAAAAGTTTTACAAAGAAATTCATCGGTTTTCACATTCGATAACAATGATTGGCAGGTGAAAACCACCAAAAGGCCTGATGGGAATATAAGCTGTAAAATTGAATCTGATAATTTAATTCAAGTCGATTACGGTTATGAAAGTCGTATGCGCTTGAAATATGAAATTGAAAAAGCAGCCGCCAAGTCAGTTCGACTGAAAGATAAGGAATGAACGATATGTGCGATCAGGAAGTTACCGTACGTGCGATTAACGCACTATCTCATTGGTTCTCGTCTATTGATACTTGTGTTATCGCTGCCAGTGGCGGGATTGATAGTACGCTACTTTCATATATTGCTCATCAGGCGCTTGAAAACCGGGTTTTGATTGCGCATTCTTCTTCATCGGCCGTCCCTCATACTGATAGGGAACGCATAGGCCAATATGCCCGCAGATACGGATGGACATTCAGTCAGGTCAATGCAGGGGAGCTGGAAGATGAAAACTATATCGATAATCCCGTTAATCGTTGTTATTTTTGCAAAAAATGCTTATTTTCATCCTTAAAAAAATTAAATCATGGTCTTATTGTTACTGGCACTAATATTGATGATCTCACTGATTACAGACCAGGACTTATTGCTGCAAAGGAATATGGTATTCGTCAACCTTATGTAGAGCTAGGCATTGATAAAGCCACCATCCGTGCGATGGCCACTTACTTTAATCTCGATGATTTAAAAGATATTCCTTCATCTCCTTGTCTGGCAAGCCGTATTGAAACTGGAATCAAAGTAAATGCCAAGGATTTAAATATTATTGATCAAGTTGAAAGTAAATTCAAAAGTCTTTTAAAAACAAAAATTCTCAGGTTCCGTCTGCATGCACAAAAAACAGTTTTGGAGATAGATAAGGATACTTTGCGCAGATTAAGCAAAGAAAAGAAAAATAAAATAATATCTGATATCACATCTATTTTAAGTGAAACTGCTCATGGTTATAAGTTGGTTGAAATTTCAACTTATTCTCGCGGCAGTTCTTTTATAGGTGAAAAAATACCGGTGGTTACAGATTATGAATAAAAACGGGATCATGCTGGATTTTGATCGTCAGCAAAGATGTGCTGTCGAGGAGGCTATATTTTGCGAGTTTAAGTCAATAAGTCAAATGACTGACATTTTAAATTTAGCTTTAGAAAATAATCGAAGATTATTACTTACTCGGCTTGATGAAACAAAACTTTTAATGATTCCTGAGATGCTTAGAAAGCACCTGATGTTCAACCCATTATGCAATTGCGCGGTTTTTGGCGGGGACATTGTAAAACAGGATACGGTCCCATCCATTGCCATTGTTTCCGGCGGAAGTTCTGATGCAAGTGTATGTTATGAAGCGCAGGTGACCCTCAATTATCATGGGCTCTCTTGCGATCTCTACCAAGATATTGGAGTGGCGGGATTATGGCGACTTCAAGAATGTTTACCAGACCTTTTAACTTATAAAATTATCATAGCAGTCGCTGGTATGGAAGCTGCTCTGCCTACTGTTCTTGCTGGATTGGTCAATGCGCCGATAATCGCTGTACCCACTTCTATTGGTTATGGTGTATCTCATGGCGGAATGGCCGCTCTCCATTCTTGCTTATCCAGCTGCGCGGGCGGATTATTGACGGTTAATATTGATAATGGTTTTGGTGCCGCGTTGGCGGCGATAAAAATATATCGTAAATTTATTAACTTATGATTTTATTAATAATTTAGTCTCTGTGTTAGTAATTGTCAAGATGGCGGAATAGCTTGGCAGATTACCGTTAATAGCCATTTATATGAATTCTTGTTGCTTGAAAAATATCTATTTATATTATTTTTCAAAGTAAACGGCATATTAATTATTATTTCACTTTTGAGGACGCACAATGACCACTATTTCGAATGGTCCCGTCATTACAGATATGAAAGTGATCCCGGTCGCGGGACACGACAGCATGCTGCTGAATATCGGCGGAGCCCATAGCGCCTGGTTTACCCGTAATCTCGTAGTGCTGAAAGACAGCGCAGGCCAGACCGGCATAGGAGAGGCCCCCGGCGGCGAAATCATTCTTGAGTCATTAAGACAGGCGATCCCTCAAGTGGTTGGCAGCGAAGTGGCAAGAATGAATCATGTCGTGCAGCAGGTGCATCTTGGTAATCAATCATCTGATTTCGCGGCTTTTGGCGGAGGGGCATGGACGTTTGAACTTCGCGTGAATGCGGTCGCTGCATTAGAGGCCGCATTACTGGACCTGCTCGGACAGTGCCTGGGGGTACCGGTATGCGAACTTCTCGGACCGGGCAAACAACGCGATGCGGTTACCGTACTTGGCTACTTATTCTACATCGGCGATCGCCAGCGTACCGATTTGCCTTATCAGCCGGGCGAAACGGGTAAGCATGAATGGTACCACTTACGTCACCAGGCAGCGATGGACAGCACTGCTGTCGTCCGGTTAGCCGAGGCTGCACAAGACCGTTATGGCTTCAAGGATTTTAAGCTTAAAGGCGGGGTATTTCCTGGCGAGCAGGAAATTGAGGCGGTGACTGCGTTACACAATCGTTTCCCAGATGCGCGAATTACCGTTGATCCTAATGGCGCCTGGTTGTTGGATGAGGCCATCCGCTTATGTCAGGGCATGAAAGATGTCCTGACCTACGCGGAAGATCCTTGCGGCGCCGAACAGGGATTCTCCGGGCGCGAGGTTATGGCTGAATTTCGTCGCGCGACGGGTTTGCCGGTGGCCACCAATATGATCGCCACCAATTGGCGGGAAATGAGTCATGCGATAATGCTACATGCAGTGGATATCCCGTTGGCTGACCCGCATTTCTGGACGATGACCGGGGCAGTTCGCGTCGCACAGCTGTGCAACGACTGGGGACTCACCTGGGGCTGCCATTCCAATAATCATTTCGACGTCTCCCTGGCAATGTTTACCCATGTGGGCGCGGCCGCGCCGGGTAATCCGACCGCTATTGACACGCACTGGATATGGCAAGAAGGCAATCAGCGCCTGACCAAAGAGCCGCTGCAAATCGTCAACGGCAAAATCGCGGTACCCGACCGTCCGGGGCTGGGCGTCGAATTGGACTGGCAACAGGTTGAACAGGCGCATGCGCTTTATAAAACGCTACCAGGCGGTGCGCGCAATGATGCAACCGCCATGCAATACCTGATCCCCGGCTGGAAATTTGACCGGAAACGTCCCGCCTTCGGCCGTTACTGATTTTCTGCTGATTAACGCGATGATGGCATTTGTGTCATTTGAAAAGCGTTACATGACAATGAGGTTTTATGATGAGTAACCTAATACTACCAAACCGTTTTCGTCAACGTTTGCTGGGTGGCGAAACGCTTATTGGCTGCTGGTGCGCACTCGCTAATCCAGTGACCACCGAAGTGCTGGGCCTGGCGGGATTCGACTGGCTGGTACTGGACGGCGAACATGCGCCCAATGACGTCGCCACTTTTGTTCCGCAATTGATGGCGCTTAAAGTCAGCCATAGCGCGCCGGTGGTGCGCCCGCCCACCAATGAGCCGGTGATTATCAAACGCCTGCTGGATATTGGTTTTTATAATTTCCTGATCCCGTTTGTCGAAACCGAAGAGCAGGCCCTGCGCGCGGTGGCCTCCACCCGTTATCCGCCCGCCGGTATTCGCGGAGTGTCGGTTTCCCATCGTTCCAATATGTTCGGCACCGTGCCGGACTACAACGCCACCATCAACGACAACATCACCGTGCTGGTGCAAATTGAAAGCCAGGAAGGGGTGGACAATATCGACGCCATCGCCGCTGTTGACGGCGTGGACGGTATTTTCGTCGGCCCGGGCGATTTATCCGCCGCGTTAGGTTACCTGGGACAGCCGGGCCATGAGAACGTGCAAAGCGCGATCCGCCATATCTTTACCCGCGCCAAGGCCCATGGCAAACCCAGCGGCATCTTGGCGCCGGCGGAAGCCGACGCCCGCCGCTACCTGGAATGGGGCGCGACCTTCGTCGCGGTCGGCAGCGATTTGGGCGTATTCCGCGGCGGCACCCAGGCTTTATGCGACAAGTTTATAAAATAACGGACAAGGCGCAGTTGACGCGCCCTACATTTTTTTAACAAGCGTTAAGAGGTGACCATCATGAAAATTGGCTTTATTGGCTTAGGCATCATGGGAAAGCCCATGAGCAAAAACCTGCTGAAAGCAGGTTATTCATTAGTGGTACTGGATCGCAATACCGAAGCGGTAGCGGACGTGGTCGCGGCCGGGGCGACCTCTGCCGACACGGCGAAGGCCGTGGCCGAACAAACCGATATCATTATCACCATGCTGCCGAACTCTCCGCATGTCAAAGAGGTGGTGCTGGGCGAAAACGGCGTGGTTGAAGGCGCGAAAGCCGGCACCGTGGTCATCGACATGAGCTCTATTGCCCCGTTGGCCAGCCGTGAAATCGCCGTTGCCCTGGCGGAAAAAGGCATTGATATGCTCGATGCCCCGGTTAGCGGCGGCGAACCGAAGGCCATCGATGGTACTTTGTCCGTGATGGTCGGCGGTGGCGAGGCTTTGTTCAACAAACACGTCGAATTGCTGAAAGCCATGGCGGGTTCCGTGGTGCATACCGGTGATATCGGCGCCGGCAACGTGACCAAACTGGCCAACCAGGTGATTGTGGCGCTGAATATCGCCGCCATGTCCGAAGCCCTGGTGCTGGCAACCAAAGCCGGCGTCGATCCGGAAAAAGTATTCCAGGCCATTCGCGGCGGACTGGCGGGCAGCACGGTGCTGGAAGCCAAGGCGCCGATGGTGTTGGATCGCAACTTCAAGCCGGGTTTCCGCATCGATTTGCATATAAAAGATCTGGCCAATGCCTTGGATACGTCCCACGGCGTAGGTGCGCAACTGCCATTGACCGCGGTGGTAATGGAAATGATGCAATCACTGAAGCAAGACGATTTGGGCAATGCGGATCACAGCGCCCTGGCTTGTTATTATGAAAAATTGGCCAAGGTTGAAGTTAAGCGGCGTTAATGGCTCGGGCGCAGCGGCGCTCCCCCATCAGGCGGTGAAATAGCCATTTCGCCGGCTTCAGATCAACAGGCGCAGGTAGTCTATGAAAATAGTAATCGCACCGGATTCTTACAAAGAAAGTTTGTCTGCTCTAGATGTCGCTACGCAGATAGAACAGGGATTTCGTGATGTGTTTCCCGATGCCCATTACGTTAAACTGCCGGTGGCGGACGGCGGCGAGGGTACCGTAGAGGCCATGGTCGCGGCCACCCGCGGCAACATTGTCGATGTCAGGGTCACCGGGCCGCTTGGCGAGCAGGTGGACAGCTTTTTCGGCCTGTCCGGCGATAAGCAAACCGCATTTATCGAAATGGCCGCCGCCAGCGGTCTGGTGCTGGTGCATGCCTGCGACCGCAATCCGCTGTTAACCACCTCCTTTGGCACCGGCGAACTGATCCGCTGCGCCCTGGATCATGGCGTTAAACACTGCATTATCGGCATCGGCGGCAGCGCCACCAATGACGGAGGCGCGGGCATGGTGCAGGCGCTGGGCGGCGGACTGCTCGACGGGCAGGGCCGGCAAATCGGCTACGGCGGCGGCGAGCTGGATAAACTGGCGCGTATCGATATCGCCAACCTGGACCCACGCATTAAGACTTGCCGTTTCGAGGTGGCCTGCGATGTCACCAATCCGCTGACCGGGAGTGAGGGCGCCACGGCCATTTTCGGCCCGCAGAAAGGGGCTACCCCCGCGATGATCAAGCAATTGGACGCTTCCCTCAAGCACTACGCGGCGATCATCAAGCGCGATCTGGATAAAGACGTCGAACATATCCCCGGCGCGGGTGCGGCCGGCGGCATGGGCGCGGGTTTACAGGCGTTTTGCGGCGCGGAGCTGCGCAAAGGGATTGAAATCGTCACCGATGCATTGGGACTGGATGCGCTGATCAGGGATGCCACCCTGGTGATTACCGGGGAAGGACGCATCGACAGCCAGACCATCCACGGCAAAGTGCCAATGGGTGTGGCGCAGATCGCCAAAAGGTATAACAAACCGGTTATCGGTATCGCCGGCAGCCTGAGCGCCGACGTTGGCGTGGTACACCGGCACGGCCTGGACGCCGTGTTCAGCGTACTGTTTGAAATTTGTACGCTCGAAGACGCGTTGGGCAATGCCGCGCGTAATATCCGGATGGCCGCACGAAATATTGCCGCTATTATAAAATTGGCACGGGCGATATCTTAAATTTCTGTTGTTAACAATCGCTTATCCGTTGATTTTTTATTTACAGGATAGTCAGATTGTTTCAATTAACTGAGGCTATTCTTCTTGTTGAATTTGCCCTAAGCGATTGGAGAACGCTTCAAATATAATAGAGTCCATATGGGTAAATCCTGCGGATTCAAACGTCGTTTTGTTAATGTTCCGTGGCTTCCAATATTCGAGGTGATGAGGACTCAATTTAGCATAAGCATACAGTGTTACGATGACTATCCTCCCTAAAGCGGTGAATGCAGTAGAACGATTTTTACTTTTACGTTAGTGGTTATCCGTTGCATGACGATTTCCACGAAAAGGAAAAAAATGAAAAAACTAGATGTAGAAGACGCGAAGAGCATGACCGTCAGTTTGTTGATGGGCCGCGGCCTGCAGGCGGCCTACGCGGAAGATATGGCGCATATTATTATCGAAAGCGATCTCATGGGCCATCGTACCCACGGGTTGGCAATGCTGCCGATCTACCTTGACCGGTTAAAAGAAGGCCACATTGCCACAGCCGGCGATATTACCGTTGTGCAAGACTTACCCTCCGCCTTCATCTGGCAGGCGCATCGGCTGCCGGGCGCCTATGTCGTCAGGCGGGCACTCGCGGCATTGTATGAAAAAGCCAAATCCAATCCCGTGGTGACGGCGAGCATCGCCAATTGCTCCCATATCGGCAGCCTGCAGGCCTACCTTGAAGAACCTGCACGGCGTGGCTATCTGACGTTGATGATGGTAACGGATCCTGGTGTTGCTTCTGTCGCGCCATTTGGAGGCTGCGACCCGGTATTGACCTCGAATCCGATAGCGGTCGGTATTCCTACGCTTGTCGATCCGATCCTGATCGATCAATGCACCTCCCTCGTTTCAAATGCTCAAATTAAAGCCGCTGATAAATCCCGGCCGCTGCCGGGGAACTGGGTGGCAGATAATAAGGGAAAACCTTCAAACGACCCAACTGCGTTTACGGCAACTCCCCCGGGAACGATCATGCCCCTTGGCGGGGAGGACTTCGGCTACAAGGGCTTCGGGTTCGGTATTATGGTGGAAGCTTTTGCCTTGGCGCTTTCCGGATATGGCCGGAAAACGCCAAGGCAGCGCGGCGCGCAGGGCGTTTTTCTACAATTTATTGATCCAGAATTTTTCGCAGGCCGGCAAGCGTTTCTGGAAGAAACAACCGATTTCGTGCGCCGATGCAAAGCAAGCCGCGTCGCCGAGGGTAAACAGAGTATTCGACTGCCGGGAGAGCGGGCGCTGTCAGAAAAGGCACGCCAGCTTAAGGAAGGGCTAGACATTGATGACGTTCTTTGGGCCAGGCTATCCGAATTGTCCCAAGCCGAAAAATCCCGTTAAGGCCGTCAGCACCAAATGCCGCCGTGGGTCAAAAGCGCTATTACATCCCAATGAGGGGGATGGTGGTTATTGCGCCTTTTAACCCAATATTATCGAGTCCGGCCGGACCGGGGGCGCGACGTCGCCGAGCGTCGCGGCAGAATTGGTGGCCAGCGCGACGCTTGGAACCCGGTGAAACATCATTCCTTATAAATCGCCTCCTGCCCTAGGGGCATTCTGCGTGAGTCATACGGGCCAATATGGCCTCCACCTCAACAAAATCATCCTGATTGAGCGCTGATACTTCAACAATGGTCCGGGGTGGGAAAGGATTATTTGCCCAGCGCTCCTGTTGAACTTCATTTACCATCGGACGGTAGCGTTTCATATCGGTGACAAATACGGTCAGGCGGACTACATGCCGCATATCCAGCCCTACCGAGGCCGCGGCGGCTTCAATATTAATAAATACCTGGTGGATACGCTGCCGTTCATCGGCCACCAGTTGATTGGTTTGCGGCAAGATTCCGCGCATTCCGGCCAGGAATACCAGACTGCCGGTATCCGCCAGCATATTCCAGGGACCGGTGGGTTTGAACATCGCCGGAGGAGAGTGGTATGCGGGTATCGACATCATTCAGGCTGCCTTGTTGGTTGCGGATAATTTACGGGATTGGTTGAACAATACCGCTGCGGTTATGGTTGAAATCAGCGCGCAAAATATAGCGTAATAGGTGGGTGAGATGAGGTTGCCGGTCCGGCTGATTAACCATGTGCTGATGAGCGGTGCGCAGCCGCCAAACAGGGCAGCGGCAAAGTTATAACCGATTGAAATGGCCGTGGTGCGGATATGGGCCGGGAAAAATTCTGAAATCAGCGCCGGCAAAGGGCCGAAACTGGCAGAAACCAAAATCGCGCAGCTTATGACCAATAGTCCCAGGGTGAAAGCGGAGGGATGCTGGGAAAGCAGGACAAAAAGCGGATAGATAAGGATCAAATAGAGCAGTGCCGCCCCGCCAATGACCTGTACGCGTCCCACTTTATCGGAAACCCATCCCCACACCGGAATCAGCAGTGTTTGTAACACCGAGGCTACCATAATCAGCAGCGACACGCGGGCCATCGGCATGCCTAATGTTCCCGATGCATAGTTATTCATAAACTGATTAGCAATATAACCCGCGGCGGTGCCTACGGTGCCGATACCGATCACGCATAAAATCCCCCGATAGTGATATCTGAACACTTCCGTCAATGGCCGGGCCGGCAGTTCTCCCTGGCGTTCAAACGCAACAAATTCAGGTGACTCTTCGATATTACGGCGTATATACAAGGCCAATGGCGTCACTACCGAACCGATAAAGAACGGTATCCGCCATCCCCAGCCGGCGACCTGCTCATGGCTAAGATAAGTATTAAGCAGGAAGGAACAAATAGTACCGGCCAAAATGCCCAGCCCAAAACCCACTTGTTGGAAGCTGCCGATAAAACCCCGCTTATCCGCAGGCGCATGCTCCACCATCATGGACACGGCCCCGCCCCATTCGCCGCCGGCGGCAAAGCCCTGCATCAGACGAAATAAAATCAATAATACCGGCGCCGGCCAACCGATGATGGCGTAACCGGGCAACAGCGCGATGCCCAAGGAAGCCAATCCCATCAGGATCATCGTGATGGACAGGAGTTGTTTGCGGCCGAACTTATCGCCAATCGGTGCCAGCAGCAATGCTCCGGCCGGTCTCATTAAAAAACCGATAGCGAAAGTGGCGAAACTGCTGAGCGTAGAGGTGACTGGATTATCGTTAGGAAAAAACTGCGCGCCAATAACGGCGGCAAAAAAACCAAAAACGGTAAGATCAAATAATTCTATACAATTGCCGATAGCCGAGGCAGCAATTGCTTTTAGATCCGACGGCTTGAGTTTGGCCGGGCGCGGCTGCTGTGTAATGTTCATTAGTGTTCCCTCCGAGATAAAGTATATTTCATATTATGAAATTTAATTTTTAACGTTCAAATACACAGAGACTGCGAAAAAACAATTTATAGGCTGTGAATCACGGTTTGTGTCTTATCAGGAGACATGATAGAGTTTTTTACGCCAAAAAATAAAGATGTCAGTTCATATGATTTTATTATGATTTCATAATATGAAATAAATAAGATTCTTGTGCGTTAACAACACTCGCAAGGCGCGACAGGCCGGTGCTGATTATTGTTAAGTGAGCGGGAAGGGCGGTAATAAATTTGGAGTGGTTCTTATGCAGCGTTTTACTCTGTGGGTAATGGCGTTAACCGCCGGTCTGGTTGTCGCCAATAATTATTACAATCAGCCGCTGCTGGCGACGCTGGCGGCGAGTTTTCACGTCACGCAGCAAAGCGCCAGCGCGGTTGCGGCGCTGACCCAATTTGGCTATGCGCTGGGCATGTTTTTACTGCTGCCGCTCGGGGACAAAATGGAACGCCGCCGCTTGATAACGATAATGCTAACGTTGGCCTGCCTGGCTTTGCTGCTGTTTGCACGGGCGACGGATTTCCGGCTAATGCTGGTCTTTGCTTTTCTGATTGGCTTCACCAGTATCGTGCCGCAAATCTTGCCGCCGTTCGCCGCCAAATTAGCCGGCCCGGAAAAGGCGGGGGAGGCGGTAGGTCTGGTGATGGGCGGCCTGCTGCTGGGGATTTTATTATCACGCTTTGTCTCAGGCCAGATTGGCGCCTGGCTGGGCTGGCAGGCGGTCTATTATATGGCGGCGGGCATCATGATTATTTTGCTCTTTGCGCTGCGGGCGCTGCTGCCAGCGGCAAAGCCTACCTTTAAGGGTAATTATTTGTCGTTGCTGATCAGTCTGACCGGACTGGTAAAGCGTCATCAAATCCTGCGGATCACCTCGTTGGCCGCTGCGTTACAATTCGGCGCCTTTAGCCTATTCTGGACCACGTTGGCATTTTATCTGGATAACCTGCAACAGGGCTATACCGCCAGAGATGCAGGACTGTTCGGTCTGGTAGGCGCTGCAGGAGCGTTGGCCGCGCCCGCGGCGGGACGTCTATCCACTCGTATAAACCCGAGCCTGTTGTTGTTAATCGGCGGAGCCATGATGTTGCTGTCGTTTTTGTCGTTTGCATTGAGTTTCGGTAATGCCTTTGCTCTTATACCCGGTGTGATAATCATGGATTTGGGTATGCAGATCAGCCATGTTATTAGTATGAATCGTAACTACCAGCTGGATTCGAAGGCGGTAAGCCGGCTCAATACGCTTTATATGGTAACGCGTTTTCTCGGCGGGGCATTGGGCACCCTGATCGGGGGTATAGTGTGGCAGCAGGGACATTGGTATGGGATATGTATTGCCGGCGCGGGCTTTTGCGCGCTAGCCTTAATGATTCAGTTCCGTTTGTTGGGTATAGAACAACGGTCAGCCAGCGCTGGCTGAACTTTTTCCACTTCTAGAGCAGTTTGGTAATAAGGATTAATCATGACCAAGCCTTTGACGCCGGGCGCGCAGGAAGCCGACAAGCCGCTCCGCAGGCTGGAACCGGAGGATGTCTGTCCGCTGTTGAATCCGCTGCACAATATTGTGCCGGCCGATGACGTTAGTCCTCCAATCCCCTCGTTCAAACCGGCGGTGCAGACTAATGACAAAACGCTTATTCAGTCGGTAAGCCGTGCGCTCGATATCCTGGAAATTCTGGCAGAGCAGCCCGGCGCCTTGCGGCTACAGGATATTACCGTACGCTGCGGGCTGAACAGTTCTACGTGCCACCATTTGATCAATACCCTGGTCTATAGGGGTTATGTCAATCGCCGGGATGATAACCGGACCTATCAATTAGGAACAAGACTGCTGGAGCTCACATATTACAATAGTGGACCGTTTGACTTAGTGAGCGAGTCGCTGCCGGAATTACGGCGGCTATGTCATGAGTTGGGCGTGACAGTGTTACTGGCTGCATTTGCCGGCTCCAGTCTGACCATTATAACCCGTCAGGAGCCGCCGGATAATGAGCCGATGAATCTAGGGGATATCAGCGCCGCCGCTCATGCGACCGCGGTTGGAAAAGCAATGCTGGCCTGGTTGCCTGAGCCACAAATAGCACGAGTGGTCGCCGATCGGGGACTTACGCCCTTTACCGGTAAAACGATTGTGTCGTTGGCCACACTGATTGAAAGCCTGCGTCAAATCCGCCGGCATGGTTTTGCTCTTGAAGATGAAGAGTTCTTGCCAGGACTATCCGGCTTGGCCTGTGCGCTGCGGGGAGAATCTGGCGAAGTGCTGGGTGCCATAGGCTGTATTCTACCGACGGAAGAGGCTATTAACGCCCGGCTGCAGCAATTGCAGCGGGCGCTAAGCGAAAGCGCGGCCCTTCTTTCCCGCCGCTTTGGCCGCCGATCCGACCGGAGCGTCTCCAGCCGGTAAAAGTAATTATAATTGCCTGTCGCATCTATAATCACATAAGGGTTGTCCGCATCACTGCTGTTCTCCGTAGTAAGGCATCGCCTCCTCCCCATGCAACGGGAAGTTATTATGCGTTGGAATGGGCGACTTTGGGCAATGCCCGTGCTTTTGAGCTTGAGAATAAAATTGTTGTTTCTATTACGTAACAAAAAAGGGGAAATCATATCATCGCTGAAAGATAAAGCTGGTTTTATTTTTCATGCCGCCTGCAAAAGTTGTTAGTTTAGATTTATATATAGGAAATGATAATGGCAATTCTGCTCTGTTTCTAATAAATACGCTTTAATTTTATTAAAAATAGACACGCGCCGTTGGTTGCATTATATTAATAATTAACTTTTAGCGGTAATGGAAGCATCATGTATTGTTCCTTGAACAATCCAATAATTTGGAAAAATGTAATAATTTTTATTTATGAGAAGACTTAACCTTTGATTCATGCGGCAATTCGTCGAACAGACAACGCTTGAATAACATATTTAATGATGATTGGCGCTGAGAGTAGCGCATGATTAAAATGAGCTCCCGGTGGAATGTGAGTTCTCCCAGTGAAATTACGCGTATATTCATCTTGCGCTCCATCCAAAGACCCGCTAATGGTACTAATGCTACACCCAGCCCCACTTCGACCATTTTTACAATGGAATCGATTTCATCGATCTCGAGTGTATGGCAGGGATCAATATGATGCTCACGCAGAAACTGTGAAACCAGTCTGCCGCCAAAAGAAGTGCGATCGTAGCGGATAAAAGGTTGGTTGCGTAATATAGCAATAGGATTGAGTTCTTCCATGTCTGAAGGCGTAATCAGGACAAAAGGCTCTAATTGCAGGGTCTCATAATACAGCTCTTTGGTCAGGGGGAAACCCGGTTTGATCACCAAAGCAAGATCAATATTTCCTGCCTCCACCTCACCCAGCAGATTGAACGAAAGACCGGGAATAAGTTTTGGTTCAATTGCTGGCGCCTCCTGATGCAATCTGAGCAGCACGTTGGGCAATATTCCAGTTTGAACCGTTGCAATGGCGCCGATTTTTATGGGCCCATGATAATCCCTGACGTTATCCGGTTGCGACATACGGGAAAAGATGGCCACGATTTCTTCCGCCATTGGCAATATTCGGATGCCGGCGGCATTGAGCACTGCTGTTCGGCCTGTTCTATCGAAAAGCTGCATGCCAATGGCCTGTTCTAAAATACGTATTTGAGCGCTTACCGCGGATTGGGTCAGACCGATGCGTTGGCCGGCCGCGGAGAAGGTGCCGTACTGGAACACCGCCAGGAAGGTTTTGAGTTCGCGCAGCATATCCAATCTCTCCATTCATCAAAAAAATTAATATTTCAAGCAAAAAATATTCGCTTTTAATAAGAAAAATTATAGGTAAAATTACATCGTTACAACAATTAATTGATTTTTTTAACAGGAGATAGAGTTATGGCGCTTAGCCCCTTTCATTTAGCTATCCCGGTATATGATTTGCCCGCCTCCAGACGCTTTTATGGCGAAGTGTTTGGGTTAAGCGAAGGCCGTGCAAGCGAACAGTGGGTAGATTTTGATTTTTATGGTCATCAGCTTGTTATCCATGAGCATCCGATCACGGCGTCGCAACAACTTGCCCATACTAATTCCGTCGACGGCCATGACGTACCGGTACCGCATTTTGGCATCGTCCTGGAATGGGAACAGTGGGAACGTCTCGCACAGCGCTTGCGATCCTTCAAAACATCTTTTGTTATTGAACCAGGCATCCGTTTTAAAGGGGCGGTGGGAGAACAAGCCACTATGTTTTTGATGGATCCTTGCGGGAATGCTCTTGAATTTAAAGCCTTCAAAGATATAGGTCAGCTTTTTGCGAAATAAGGCTCGATTTTTTCCCTACTCTCCCATACAGCAAACCTGAATGAATAACGGACCCCTCGCCGATTGAACCTTTGCGGGCTATTGCCTTAAGTGCGCCGAATGTTTGACCTGGAGTAGGACGGTGGGAAAACCGCGCATCCGGCGCAACTCCCTGAGGTGCGTTGAAAACTGTGGATTGAGGCGCCTCGGCCAAGTAATAAAACGCGGAGCAATGGCCTGGCGCACCATTACAATGCATGTCAACCGCTTGGTGAATTATCGTTGGGCGATAAAAGGCGCTGGAAATGAGATGGAGCTCTGTATGAACATTTTTGTCGTCTATGCGTGGCTATAAAAGGCAGCTATTCAGGAGAGTCGATGTGTTTTAACTTCCATTCATCGGAAATTTTTATCAATGAATTATTATACGCAAAATTTTAATAGAATGAACTAATGGCTCATTTATTGCTTTATTTAACATCACCCATTTTAGAACAATTTGGATATAACTTGTTCTTATAGCTAAAAGGCGAAAATTATTTCATCCCATGCAGGACATGCCATCAGGAAAACGTGTTCATTCATTATTAGCGTGGACACAGCCTCTTCTGGTATGGATATTGTCAGAAATTGACTTAACGTTAACAGTGGAGCAAAAAAATGCAGCAACTATCAGCAACAGCATGCAAGATAATACCATTCCGGACGATTTTCTGCGCCTTAGTTACTGGCATTTTACTCCTTTCGACGTCTGCCATAAGCGCCGATGGGGATACCCTGGCGAACATAAAAAAAACCGGCATACTGCGGGTCGCCACGGTAGCTGCCAATGCTCCTTGGGAGTCAATAAAACCTGACGGCACCTTTGAGGGATACGATATTGATATTGCTCAATTGCTCAGCAAGCAATTAGGCGTCAAGGTACAATATATCCGTACGGATATTGCCGGGCGGGTGGCATCCCTACAGACCCATAAGGCTGACGTCACCATCGCGGTATTTACACCGACACCGGAACGCCTGATGGTAGTGTCCTTTTCCACGCCGTATATGATGGATGGAGTGCAATTATTGACTCGCGTGGACAGTCCTTATAAAGAGGTTAAAAGCTTTGATCGTGAAGATGTCACTATCGGCATCACCCGGGGAAGTACCACGGGTAAGGTTATTGAAACTGAATTGCCAAAAGCAAAAATGTCCGAATTCGCAGGTCAAGCAGACCTGATCGGCGCGCTGGAAAGTAAACAAGTCAGCGCCGTTGCTGCAAATAATGGCCTGATATCGTTGGTTGCCAAGAGCGGCAGTGGGAATTTCGTGACAGTATCGCCACTATTGCACACCGAACCGGATGCAATTGGTGCAGCAAAAGGGGACGATGACTGGTTAAAGCTGCTCAATAATTTTGTTAATCAGATAAATAGTGATGGAACTAACTATGTTTTAGCCAAAAAATGGTTCGGAACCGAGCCGCCCGTTTTTGTTAAAGCACCAACGAAATAATTACTTACTTTTGAGTGCATAAGTTATTGCCTGGAAACTTAGGAGTAATAATGAATAGAAAAGCTGATTTTCCTATATTTAATCCGGTTGATTTTAATTTACCAAACGGTATTACCCATATTTGTGCCGGCGGTGAAACGGCGGTTCTTCATCGCCATCAAGCGGCTATTGCGACATATCTTGCGGATAAATCGAATGGCATGTTAGGAAGGACTGCGCAGGAAGAAAAAGTTCAGGTTGTCCGTCAGCAAATAGCGTCTTTCTGGCATGTTGAGGCGCAGGATATTGGTTTTGTCAGCAATGTGGCCGAAGGCGTGTCGATGGTGATTGAAAGTATCGACTGGCAACCTGGGGATAATGTCTGTGTGTATACTAACGAGTATCCGTCGCTGGTCAGCACGCTATCGCTGCAAAAGCAAAAAATGGAACTGCGGCTGGCTCCGAGTCTCGCACCTGAGGATATGGCTAAATACCTTGACGGCCGGACACGACTCATCGCTGTGAGTTATATTTCTTATCTCAACGGTGAGAGGGCCGATCTTACGAGGCTCCGTGCGCTGGCGGATTCCGTGGGCGCCATATTGGTAGTCGATTATACTCAGGCGTCCGGTTATTTACCCATTGATGCCGGAATTGCCGATTTCGCATTTTCCGCCTGCTATAAATGGCTGCTGGGAATCACCGGTACTGCCATTGCTTTTTGGAATAGCCGGCGTCAACCTGCGTGGCGTCCAGTTAGTGCTGGCTGGCATTCTATTTCCATTGGCACCGACCGGCCGGATTACTTGGGTGAATTAACGTTACATCATGACGCGATGTGTTTTACGCGTGGCAATCCTGCCCATATTTCACTTTATGTTTTATCCTCGGCGCTAGACTATTTATCGACTTTCGATATGCATTTGGTCGAGTCACATATCCAGCAACTGACGGTACCGTTGCTGGCCGCGCTGGCCTCCCATGCCATTTCCACCTCTACGCCCCCTGAACCGATTCGCCATGGCGCCAGTGTGTGTATCGACACGCCGCATAATGCCAAGGTGGTGGCAATGTTGCGTGAGCACGGTATTTTTGCCTGGGGCGGCCGCGGACGAGTCCGGTTTAGTTTTCATGGATACAACGCATTGGCCGATATTGACCATCTCATTCAGGTCCTGCCGCGGATCAAGGACTACTGTGTCAATGTCTGACGGGGGATGTTTTTATGCATATCGGTGAATACGAGACCAATTTTTCCGCATTGCTGCCTTATATGCCGCAACTGGAACAGGGAGCATTATTGACGCTATGGATCAGCTTGTTATCCCTACTAGTAAGCTTTCCCCTAGGGCTGGCTGGCGCCCTGATACGCACGTCGGCAAATCGCGCTGTACGGAATTTGATGGCCGCCTACGTGGAAATTTTCCGTAATATACCGATTATCGTGGTGCTGTATCTGTTGTTCTTTATCCTGCCCGAGAACGGTATTCCATTATCGGGCCTGCAGGCGGGTGTGCTGGGTCTGACGCTTAACAGCACCGCTTTTGTCATTGAGATATTTCGTGGCGGTCTCAATGCCATTCCTGCCGGCCAGTATGAGGCCGCCCAAGCATTAAGTCTGTCACGTGGAAAAACCTTCAGTAAAATTATTTTTCCTCAGTTGCTAAGGGTAGTATTTCCCTCGTTAGGTAATCAGGTGGTAATGGTGGTGCTCGGATCGGCTCAGGCATCCATTATCGGTGTAGCGGAGTTAACATACCGTACACAGTCAGTCGGTGCGGCTGTATTCCGTTATTTTGAAGTTTTTATGGTGGCAGCTCTTTTTTATATTATTTGTGTTCATGCTATAAGCCTGGTATGGCGGTTTATAGGTCAGCGTTTTGTTAAGGAGATTGCCTCACGATGAGCCAATTTGGAGTCATATCCCAATATGTGAATATCCTCTTGCTCGGTAGTTGGGTGACTCTGAAATTATGCGTTTTTTCACTAATGCTGGGCGGGGTATTGGGAACGTTGTTAGGCGCTGTACGCGTCTTCGGGAATAAATTTTTCCGTGCAGGGGTCGTTATTTATGTGGAGTTGGTGAGATCGGTACCGTTTCTTATTCTGCTTTTCTTCTTTTTTTATGGATTGCCGCTGACGACCGGGCTGGATATTCCACCGTATATTGCAGCTATCGCTGCGCTCAGTATTAACTGCGCCGCGTATATCGCACAAGTGGTCTATGGCGGCGTAAAATCCTTATCCAAAGGGCAGCTTGAGGCCGGCATGGCTTTGGGTCTTGGCACCTATAAAATATTCTCGAAAATTATTTTCCCCCAAGCACTGAGAACCATGGCGCCGGCTATGGTTAATGTGGCCATTACCGTTATAAAAGAGTCGGCGTTAACCTCGACCATTGGTTTTCTTGATCTTCTCGGCACAGGGCTCGCCATCCGGGAATCCCGGGTCGGCCAGCCGGGACCGGATATTATTGTCCTGGTGGCTCTATTTTATTTTATTCTGTGCTTTCTGATTTCAAGACTTGAATATGTCTTTATCAAAAAATGGCGCTCATGCTAGCTTCGCAGCGGTCTATCACAGGAGAAAGAATCGATGAATGCGGTAAATAATGTAAAATGCTCGTTGGATCGGGCGTCATCTATCGTCTTACTTGAGGCGGTATATAAGCATTTTGGCCATTTCGCCGCGCTATCGGAAATCGATCTTGGTGTAAAAAAAGGGGAAAAAATTATTATCTGCGGCCCCTCAGGTTCCGGTAAGTCGACCATGATCCGTTGCATTAATCATATTGAAAAGCATGACTCGGGGTTGATTGTGGTAAATGGTAAAACATTGACGGAGCAGCATGACGATATTATCTCAATTCGTCGTGATGTCGGTATGGTGTTTCAGCATTTCAATCTTTTTCCCCATCTGACCATCCTGGAAAACTGCACGCTGGCACCGGTCAACGCCCTGGGTACAAACAAGCAGGAAGCCGAAGAATTGGCCATGCAGTATTTGGCGAAAGTGCACATAGCCAATCAGGCGAAAAAATATCCCGGTGAACTTTCCGGCGGTCAACAGCAGCGGGTTGCTATTGCCAGGGCGTTGTGTATGCAGCCGAAGGTGATGTTATTCGATGAACCGACCTCTGCGCTGGACCCCGAGATGGTCAATGAGGTCTTGGATACTATGATAAGCCTGGCCCGGGATGGCATGACAATGCTATGCGTCACCCACGAAATGGGGTTTGCACGAGAGGTGGCCGATCGAGTGGTATTTATGGATCAGGGCCGGATTATTGAACAAGCGACTCCTGATGAATTTTTCCAGCATCCCCAGACAGAACGAGCGAAAGACTTCTTGAGTAAAATAATTCACTGATCACAAATAAAGCAGGGTTGATGATGCAAAAAAAATTACGCGTAGGTATTGCCGGTTTTGGCTCGATAGGAAAAGGCGTGGCAAAGGCGCTGGATGAAGGGCGGGCGGGTTATACGCTGGCCGCCATTGCAGTCAGGGAGCCGTTATCCCCGCCACCCATGATCTGGCAAAACGCCGAACCAATAATCACCGACATCGCGGGGTTGGCAACACTGTGCGATATTGTTATTGAATGCGCGCCGTCCAATCTGCTTGAGTCAATTGCCGCGCCGGCGCTGCGCTTGGGTAAAACAGTGGTCGTGCTTAGCTCCACCGGGTTGCTTGCCCTGCCGCACTTAGGCGTTATTGCCCGCGAAAACGGCGGGAGGATTATTGTGCCGTCAGGCGGTATTGCCGGTCTCGATGCCCTGGCTGCTGCCGCGGAGGGCGAGTTGTATTCGGTGAAAATGGTCACGCGTAAGCCGCCTGAATCCTTGGCTGGCGCGCCTTATCTGGTGGATAACGGTATTGACGTGAATATCATGACTGAACCGACCCGGATTTTTAGCGGTTCACCACGGGATGCGGCGTTGCTATTTCCCGCTAATGTCAACGTGCTGGCGAGCGTGGCGCTTGCAGGTATGGGACCAGATCTCACTGAATACGAAATCTGGGCTGTACCGGGACTTCAGTATAATACTCATACTGTCATAGTGAATTCTTCCGCTTCACGTTTTACGATGAGTATAGAAAATGTACCTTCGCGTGATAATCCCCGTACCGGCGTTCTCTCTATATATAGCGTGCTTGCAGTACTGGATCGCTTGATTTCGCACTTGCGTGTGGGAACCTGACCTGACCGAATAAATTTCTTTATACGAGTGTCAGCTGTAATTCGATTAGATTGGCAATGAGCATTCGTCAGTACTCCTAGAAATAAAAAAACAGCATACAATAAAGTTTGCTGTTTTTTTGTTGTGTAACCCTGTCAAAATTAATTTTTCGGTACATTAACCCTAATGGCGCGCAATACTCATTACTGTTTATTGATAGCCGGTTTTTTTAATTCCATTCTTTTTATTTCCCCTACCACTAGCAAATAACAAAGCATTGCGGCAATTGCCGAGGCGCCGATAAAAACCAGCGCACTGTTGAAAGAGTGCATTTCTTTTACCATATAGCCAATTATCAGCGGTGTGGCAATCGATGCGACGTTGCCGAAGGCATTGAAAATGCCGCCACATAGTCCTGCAGCCTCTTTTGGCGCGGTATCTGAAATCACCGGCCATCCCAATGCGCCAAACCCTTTGCCAAAGAAGGACAAGGCCATAAGCGCGACCACCAGGATTTCATTGTCGGTATAATTGCATAAAATAATCGAGGTGGCCAGGATCATCCCTGCGACAATAGGTATTTTTCGGGCGGCGGTCAGGCTTAAACCACGCTTTAATAGCCAATCGGAGCTGACTCCGCCCAAAATACCGCCGGTAAAACCGCAAATGGCCGGTATCGATGCCACTAATCCGACCTTCAGGATGGACATGCCTCTTTCCTGAACCAGGTAAATCGGGAACCAGGTGAGGAAAAACCAAGTAATGGTATTGATAAAATATTGACCCAGGAATACTCCCATCAACATCCGGTTACTTAGCATTTGTTTAACGTAGTTCCACTTAGGTCCGCCTTGTAAGGGGTCGGTTTTTTTATAATCCATATCGATCATGGCGCCCCCTTTCACAATATAGTCCAGTTCGCTGGCGGACATCCCTGGATGTTCCGACGGATTATGTACGTATTTCAACCAAATCAGCGTCAAGACAAATCCAATGCTCCCCATCACGGTGAAAACATGTTGCCAGCCCCAGGCATACGTCAACCAACCCAACAGCGGGGAAAATAATGCCAAAGCAAAATATTGGCCGGCATTAAAAAAAGATGAGGCGGTGGCGCGTTCACTGGTTGGGAACCAGGCCGCGACGATACGGGCATTGGCGGGGAATGAGGGCGCCTCGGCTACGCCAAGTAGAAAGCGCAGCATAAAGAAACTGACGACCGTGTAGGCCAGCGGCAGAAAATGCACGAATCCCTGCAGGAAAGTAAACAGGGACCAGAAAAACAGGCTAAAGGCGTACACCTTTTTTGAACCGTATTTATCGAGCAGCCAACCTCCGGGCAGCTGCATCAATAAATAAGACCAACCGAAGGCCGAGAAAATCAGCCCCATATCCGCGGTATCCAAACCCAGTTCCTTCGCCACCGAACTGCCGGCGATAGAAAGGGTCGCGCGATCGGCGTAGTTAACACTGGTGATCAGAAAAACGATAATTAATATTAAATAGCGAATATGGCTATTCTGTTTACGCGGCGTTACAGACTGGACGTTCATTTAAATACACCTCTGCATTATAGTAGGGGAGTGCAAGTTATGATAACAATTGTCACCAAGAGGTATGACGATAGTTCGATAAAATCTGAATGAAATCCAACATATCTTTCGGATAAAAAAACAAAGTATGGTTAAGGCACGATTCGGGGATTATAAGTGAGTAGTCAGCATAAAACATTGTGCGTTTGTTTAAATATATAGTGAAAATTTCGCCTACGCTAAGGCAAAGTCCCATTACTTTGTGATGCTAATCACAATTAATTGACGCCAAAAAAAAGACTATTAAAATTATTTTTTAGGGATAATGAGAGGGTTAATTACAATACCGCGGTAGAAAAGATGCTAATAAATCATAAAAAAAAGAATGCACAATATTGAAATAATATTGTGCATACGATTCGTTTAAATAAGCGAAAACTACCCTTGC
Source organism: Sodalis sp. RH21 (assembly GCF_047324175.1). Lineage (NCBI taxonomy): Bacteria > Pseudomonadati > Pseudomonadota > Gammaproteobacteria > Enterobacterales > Bruguierivoracaceae > Sodalis > Sodalis sp. RH21. The sequence goes on from NZ_CP178732.1 coordinate 2,014,477, forward strand.
GCTGATGGATTCATCCCTTGAGAAAACAGCTTATTCCTAAGCGCAATCTTTAATCGCTTATTTCCGTAGCCCGGTTTCGTATTGTGCTACGGTCCAGGCGGTAACCTGTTCGTGTAATGTGAAGCCTAGGCCAGGGCGGGTGGGGACGATCATTTGACCATCGCGTATTTCCAGGCGTTCATTAAATACAGGTTCCAGCCATTCAAAATGTTCGACCCAGGTTTCGTGGGCATAAGCTGCCGACAGATGGACATGGATTTCCATCACAAAATGGGGCGCCATCATTAATCCATGGTCTTCCGCCATCTGCGCCACTTTCAGGAACGGCGTGATTCCGCCTACCCGGGGGGCGTCATGCATGACTAAATCAATGGCCCCTTTCTGGATATATTCAGCAACTTCGCCGGCGCTGGTCAGCATTTCGCCGGTTCCGACCGGGGTGTCAAGCTCGGCCGATAATGCGCGGTGCCCTTCGACATCATAAGCATCCAGAGGTTCTTCTATCCATTGCAGGTTATATTGCTCAAGCACGCGGCCCATACGCAACGCGGTAGTACGATCCCATTGCTGGTTGACATCCACCATCAAGGGCACGCTGTCACCCAAATGTTTACGTACCGCTTCGACACGCTGCAAATCCACCCGGCGATCCGGATGGCCGACTTTCATTTTGATGCCGCCGATCCCACGTTCCAATGATTGCGTCGATTTGGCCAGAATTTCTTCTACCGAAGCCTGGAGATAACCGCCCGACGTATTATAACAGCGTACTGCATCCCGGTGAGCGCCGAGCAGTTTGGCGAGCGAAAGTCCTGCGCGTTTGGCTTTCAAATCCCAGAGAGCGGTATCAAAAGCCGCTATGGCCTGCGTAGCCAAACCGCTGCGTCCCACCGAAGCACCGGCCCACACCATTTTACTCCACAGCCGGCTGATATCGTTCGGATCTTCTCCGATCAGCAACGGGGCGATTTCACGGGCATGGGCAAATTGTGCCGGACCGCCGGTGCGCAAAGTGTAAGTAAAACCCAATCCCTTATGCCCTTGTTCGGTTTCAATTTCCGCAAACAGCAGCGACACATCCTTCAATGCATTTTGCCGGCCGGTAAGTACCTTGGCATCACTGACCGCTACATTGAGTGGAACTGTTACGGAAGAAAGATTGATCCAGCTGATACGGTCTGCGCCATTGGCGGAGGAGGGGAGATGTATTGTCATGGTCTGGCCTTATTAGTATGAGTCATTCTGTATAGGGTGGTTGGCAAGGTTCATCGGGCGGTGATGCCCTGGACGATAGTGCCCGGGGCATATAAGCCGCAGGCGCGACGCCGTTAACGTTAACCAGGTTGTCAGTACGATTCGATAAGTGTTATCTTGCAATGAATAACTTATGCTGTCTAATCTAATTAAAATATAGATTAATGCTGGGATTATATTAATGTTCGATCTAGGACAAGCGCGATGTTTTATGGCTGTTGCCACTGAACTGAGTTTCTCTCGTGCGGCCGAGCGGCTGCATATGACTCAACCGCCCCTCAGTCGCCAGATCCAGTTACTGGAGCGTCAGCTTGGGGTACGTTTATTTGAGCGCACCACCAGAGCGGTAACGTTAACTGCGGCGGGCCGCCGATTTTTTATCGAGGCGCAGGATTTGCTCGAACGCGCGCATGCGACCGCATTTAATGTCCGCAGAATGGCGCAAGGGGATATTGGCACCGTCACCATCAGTTTTGTTTCCAGCGCCGTGTACGATTTTTTGCCGAAAGTGATTGCCGAAGGGCGCCATAGCCATCCGGATATCGACATTTCTCTGCGGGAAATGTCGACGGCTGAACAACTGGAAGCGCTACGCCTGCGCCAGACCGATATCGGCATTGTCCGCTCTCCCCTGGGTCAGCAGGGGTTTGAAAGCGAATGTCTGGTGCGAGAGGACTTTGTCCTGGCCATACCCCGGAACCATGCGCTGGCGACATTGCCCGAGATTGCGCTCGAGCAACTTGAGGGGCAGCCGGTTATTATGTATTCGCTTTCTGCCTGGCAACCTTTTTATGAATTACTGACCGGGATGTTTCGCTCGGTGGATGTACGGCCGGAATATGTGCAATATATCAGTTCGACAATAACTATTCTGGCCCTGGTAAATACCGGCATGGCTATGGCGCTGGTCCCTGAAAGCGCCACGCGGGTGCATTTTGAAAATACGGCGTTCCGGCGTATTAAATTGCCGGCCGGGATACAAAGCGCGCTTTATCTGGTGTGGCGGGAGGACAATGATAATCCGGCGTTTCGGGTAATGCTGGCGGCGATACGCCAGTCGGTACATCCTGCGCTATTGCCTGGCGGGGGGTAATGGCTCGCTGGCAAGCCGCGAACGTATCGCGGCCAGAAGGTTAGAGCTGGAAGTCGGCGATGAAACGGTCGATCAACTGGTGGTCTTCCTGCGTCAGTACCCACCCGGGGCGGCGGCAATAATCGGTGCTTATTACGCCGCGTCGCATCAGAATGGTTTTTTCCACCTGAATGATATATTCGCAGTGGCTCATCCAGCGCTCAATATAGGGTAATAGGGCATCATGTAACGCATGCGCATGCTGTCGTTCATCATGCTGCCAATGACGATAAATACGCACATAAACCTCAGTAAATGAACAGCCGGGCATTACGCCTTTGCCGCCCGCCGCCAGCATTTGCAGCATAAACAGCCCGGCATAGCCGTTAAGCACGCTGGCCTGCGGCGCCCGAGCGAGAAACTCGCGCGTGTATTCGACCGGCGGGTTGCACTCGATTTTAAATACCGCGTGCGGATAGCGTGCGCTGACGGCGGCCAACTGGTCGGGAGTGATGGTCAGCCCGGTCTCCCCCGGGGCATACTGTACCATCACCGGAATATCTACGGCATCAAGCACGGCGAAAATATGCTCCTGAATAGCATCCGGACTGGGTTGTAGGAAAAAAGGCGGCAACAGCATTAACGCATCCGCGCCCAGTCCGGCATAATAGCGGGCTCGCTTAACCGCAACTTCGGTGCTGTGGTCGGTGACCGACACCGCTCGGTATATTGGACTGCCCGCCAATACACTGACAAAGATTTGTGCCAGGCGGTCGCGCTCCCGATCGTCGAGTTTAGGAAACTCGCTGGCAATGCCAAACAGTGTGGTACCTTGCGCGCCGCCGGCGGCGAGATGTTCGAGCAGTCGTACGAAGCTGTCTTCATCAAGTTCGCCTTGGCGGGTAAACGGCATCGCAGTGATGGGATTAACCCCGACAATATCCTGAGCAGTAAAGTGCTGAGTCATCAGTCATCCTCCCGGTCCGCCAACACTGCGCCCTGTGCCGCAGGCAGCGCCCAGCGGCGATACAGCCGCAAAAAGCCGCGCGGTACGTCTTTATTCACCGGCTGCCAGTTTTCGCGTCGCGTGGCCAGCTCGGCTTCGCCGACATGCAGCGTCAGAGTGCGTTGCGGAATATCGATTGTGATCTCATCGCCGTTTTCCACCAGCCCCAGCGCGCCGCCCTCTACTGCTTCCGGTGAAATATGGCCGACGAACAGGCCGCGGTTAGATCCGGAAAAGCGGCCATCGGTAATCAGCGCGCAGCTATCGGATAGTCCCATTCCTTCAAGCGACTTCATCGGTTTATACATTTCCGGCATACCCGGCCCGCCTTTAGGGCCTTCATAGCGTAATACCAGTACGCTGCCAGGCTTGATCCGCTCGGACATAATAGCGTCGACAGACTCTTGTTCACTGTTGAATACCACTGCCGGCCCGCGGAATACCATCAGGTTTTCCGGTACCGCCGCCGGTTTTACCACACAGCCAAGCGGTGAGAGATTACCTTGCAATACCGCGACGCCTGCTTCATTACGCACCGGAATAGCCAACGTGTGGATCACTTCCGGACGGCAGCTTGGCTTGGCGGCAGCCAGCAGTTCGGCTTTCGTTTTTCCAGCCACGGTGAGGGCATTCAGATCCATCAGTTTGCGGATTTCGTATTCCACCGCCTGTACGCCGCCCGCCTCCCAAAAATCGATCATGTCGTGCTCGGAGGCCGGGTAGAGTGATGCCACCAGCGGGACATGATGGCTTAACTTATCGAAAGCCGAAAGCGGCAGATGACCCAGCTCAGCTTCATAATGGATTGCCTGGAGATGTAAAATAGCGTTGGTGGACCCCCCCGTGGCCAGCAGATAAATCATGGCGTTACGAATCGCCGCAGGGGTGATGATCCGGCGTGCGTTCACGCCGCCTTGCACCAGTTTCACGGCCTGGCGCCCCGTTTCGACAGCGCATTCGCGCCGCGCCTGTGAAACGGCCGGCAGCGTGCTGCTGCCCGGCAGACTCATTCCCAGCACTTCGCCAATACAGCACATGGTATTCGCCGTGCCATACATGGTACAGGAACCAGGACCCGGTTCGGCGATATTCTCGATATGGGCAAATTCTTCTTCGCTGATTTCTCCTCGCTTTTTCCAGCCGATGGCTTCAGTGACAATATTTCCGTCCCAGTGTTTTCCTTTATATTCGGCCGGATACATAGGACCGCCGTTGACCATAATCGCCGGGATATCCAGTCGGGCGGCGGCCATCAGCATGGCAGGAACAATTTTATCGCAGGAACCGAGCAACACCATGCCGTCGAAACGATGGGCGCGCATCATTACTTCAATTGAAGCGGTAATCACCTCGCGGGCTGCCAGAATGAAGCGCATACCGAGATGCCCTTCAGCGATGCCATCGCAGGGAGCTATTGTCCCAAATACCATGCCGACGCCGCCGGCTTCGTCAATCCCCTCAAGCACTTTTGCCGTGAGCTCATTCAGATTAGCGTGACCCGCCGTCGCGTTGGTATAGCTGTTCACTACTGCGATTACCGGACGGCGCAGTTGTTCGTCGGTATGTCCCATGGACTTATACAACGCACGTTTCAGGGCGCCATCATCGCCTTCCAGGATAGGGTTGAAATGCGTGCCACAGTTGGCACATCCTCCACATCCACTCATAGTCACCCTCTCTTTTTAACGTTAGCGACGCGAAGTCGCGTTGATATGATGGGCAGTTTGAGGCTGCACACCGCTTTGTTCGGGTATCGTGTCGATTTTTTTCGGATTAGCCAGACGGGCCGGCAGGGTAAGGATCAGCGGGGCGCAAAGCAGCAGGAAACCCGCCAGAATGTATAAACCCGCGTCGGTACGTCCAGTGGTGTCTTTTAGCCAGCCCAGGACGGTGGGGCCGAAAAAACCGGCGAGGTTTCCCACGGAGTTGACCAGTGCGATGCCTGCCGCCGCCGCTGTGCCGGACAACAACGAGCCGGGCAGACTGATGTAAGTCGGAATGAGCGCCAAGGTGCCGGACATCGCCACGCAAATCCATAGCATCATCCAGAAAGTCGAGCCGCTGCAATAGGCGCTGAGTACCAGGCCAACGCAGCCGATCATCGCCGGTACAGCGATATGCCAGCGGCGCTCCCGTTTCAGGTCGGAGTGACGGCTGTTCCACACCATAAACACCGCGCCAAAGACATAGGGCAACGCAGCCAGTAGGCCGATGTAGACATCATCATTTACACCAGAGGTTTTGATAATCGACGGTAGCCAGAAGTTGATGCCGTAGTAACCGATATTAAAACTGAAGAACACCAGTGCCAGCAGCCAGACATAGCCATTGGAAAACATACCCTTGAGACTACTGTCCACTCTACCGCTGTTTGCCCGCTGGCGGTTGGCGGCGTCTCTCGCCAGATCATCCATGACCAGTTGCTTCTCGGCGCCGCTCAGCCATTTTGCGGACTTCACATCGTTATCGAGGTAGCGAAGCACCACGAAAGCCAACAGGAAACATGGGACGGCCTCGACCAGAAACAGCCACTGCCAATTGTGCAAACCTCCTACGCCGTCAAACAGTTTGAGGATCAGACCTGATAAGGGGCTACCGATAATGGTCGAAAGCGGCGTCACGAGAATAAACAGCCCCAGCGTGCGAGCAGAGCGCCAGGACGGAAACCATAAGGTAAGGTAGAAAACGATCCCTGGAAAGAACCCCGCTTCGGCGACGCCGAGTAAAAAGCGCACTACATAAAACTGGGTGGGCGTGGTGACAAACATCATCCCTGCCGAAAGCACCGCCCAGGTTACCATGATACGGGCGATCCATAAGCGCGGTCCAAATCGTTGCATCATCAGATTGCTGGGTAACTCAAACAAAAAGTAACCGATAAAAAAAATCCCGGCTCCCAGTCCGTATACCGTATCGCTAAAGTTAAGCGCATCCTGCATATGCAGTTTGGCGAACCCCACATTCACACGGTCCAGGTAGGCGAAGAAATAACACAGGATCAGAAAGGGGATCAGGCGTCGCGTGATTTTTACGTATACCCTGGATTCAACTGCTTGCGCAGCAGGCGTGTAGTCTAGAGTCTCATTCATTGTTGTCATCTCCAGAGAATCAAATTGAACTTGTTTCGCAATGATGGCGTCAGTGCGAATGTCGTTGTGGTTTCGCTATCCGATGGTTTTTCGCCTGCACGGCAGCGCTGTAAAAGCAGATCAGGTTGTCATTCCATGCTCTCGCGCCAGGCTTGCTGATAAGCGCACGCGCGTTCACGTAACGTCTCGTTGTCCATTCCCCCCTGATAAAGGCCGCCTCCGAGGCCAAAGCCGTTAGCTCCGGCCCGGATATAACCGCGCATTTGCGATGCGTCTGGCTCGATGCCCCCGACGGCAAGGCAGGCTACTTCAGGCGGTAGCACTGCGCGGAAAGCTTTGGTGATTGCCGGGGTAATCTGTTCAGCGGGAAATAGTTTCAGCGCGCTGGCGCCGGCATCGATTGCGCTAAATGCCTCGCTCGGGGTCATCACGCCGGGTATGCTTATCAGTCCGAGTTCGCAAGCGCGGCGAATGACTGCGGGATTACAGTTCGGGCTGATGATTAATTGCCCGCCGTATTCGGCAACCTGTTCAACTTGCTGAGGTTTCAGAACCGTCCCGGCGCCAACGTAGCCACGATTTCCTACGACATCGCGCATCAGCCGTATAGACTCCAGCGGGGTCGGGCTATTAAGCGGTATTTCAAGATAACGGAAACCACATGCCAGTAGCGTTTGGGCGGCGGCTACCGCTTGGTCAGGCGTTATGCCACGCAAAATCGCGACAAGCGGTAAAGTTTCCTTTTGCCAGCGGATAAGAAATTGTTCCGGATTCATCGTTCGGTTCCTTAAAGCAGGGTAAAGATAAGGTCGAGGCCACTGACAAAACAGTCGTCACCGTTAACAGCGAATAGATTGCGATTCATTTGGCCTGAGGCCAGTTGATAACGTTCGGTCAGAGAAGGCGAGCCGATAACCCACGACTGCTCCTGCTCCGGTAGCGACAGTAGTTCATAGCCGATTAATAAACCTGAGATATAGCTCCGGATGGCGGTCTCCGGAATATCACCAGTCAGGCGGAAGGTTCGCGCGGAAAAGATCTGGTGGGTAAAGGGCGCGCCGCATTGTGCCGTTGCAACGCCATGTACAAACGCATGTTTGCTTTCCCGCTGTTCCGGCAATGCTTTGCCGAGAATCGAATATTGACTCAGAAGCGAGAAAAGCTCGCCGGTCATAAAAGTGGAGGAGGCGGCGATCCTCTCGTTCACCATCAGTACATGTTTGCTGTGGGTGCCAGGTAATAGGACGGTATGCCCGCCGGCAGGGTGCAATGCGGCAAGCCCCAGCAGTTGGACTTCTTCACCGCGCATCACATCGGGCAGTCCATATGGGCTCATACCCCGGACGCCGGGCACGATCCACGCCGGACTGCCCCAGGGGGTGACGAACGCCAACGTCCGCGAGAGCAGTTCCCCTACACCGCAAGGCAGCGGGGTATAAGGCACATCATGCCAGCCTTGCTGTGACCCAACCATTCCGGCCATTACTATTGGCAGGGGACCATAGCGCAAAAGCCATTGGCGCAGAAGATTTTGCAAGGTTGGGGCAAATTGTTGTTTTTCCACCGATAATAGCCCACAGGCTTGGTTGATGGACTCGATATGTTCCCCTTCCCGCAGCAGAAATGCCCGGAAGTTGGTGGTGCCCCAATCGATAGCGATCCAATTTTTCTTCATATCAAGTAATACAACCGATGTCATCTTGTAATACAAGAATGATAGAAAAAAAAATACCCACAATCTGTGAGTCAGATCGGAATTACGTCAATCGCGGATCAAATAAAATGTTTTAACATCTCCGGGCGATCCTGCCAGATACGCTTCCTTGCGGCGTTAAGCAGGATTACGCGCATTTGCTGGCGGGCGTTGTCCACCTGTTTAAGACGAATGGCCTCATATAATAGGAAATGTTCGTCAACGGCGGATTTGGTTTGGCGTACGTCTTTTTCAAGCGTCTGACGGAAGGAAAGCGCCATGGCGGCGGACAAGGCATTACCTAACGCCAGAAGGAAGGGATTATGAGTGGCGCGCAATAAAGCTTGGTGGAAAGCGAGGTCCCCTTCTTCAAACAGGGCACGTTCTGCCTGCTGCTGGCCATTATGCATACGCTTGAGGGCATCTTCCAGTGATGCCAGATCGTGGCCGTTGGCATTGAGGGCGGCAAGGGTTGCTACATTGGGCTCAAATATCAGACGGGTCACCATCAATTGTTCTACCAATTGTTGGTCCACTTCTCCCTCTGCAAGCCAGCCGAGCACATCAACATCCAGCAAACTCCACTGATCGCGATTATTGACGGTGCTGCGCTTTTTCGCCTGAATTGAAACTAACCCTTTGGCCGCCAGCACCTGTAGTGCATTGCGCACGGAGGTTCGCGATACTTTATACTCGCCGGCCAGTTCGTTTTCCCCGGGTAAAGAACGTCCCGGCGCGAGATCGCCGTCAATGATTCTGCGTGCGAGATGCTGCGTTACGGATTCAGAAAGGGTTGACTGAGGGAGTTTCATTGCTGCTCTCAAACTGCGAAGACGTTATTGATGCACATAATAAGCTATGGCGATGCCATGTGGCTAATCTTCAGTGAAACATTCGCGATGCCAAAAAAATGCCTTTAATTACCTGTTCAGATTTTTTTCAGGCAACGTAATAAGCCGGTCATGGCCAATTACGTTAAGAAATTGGTCCGTTTCGCCGAAAAGCCGTTGAACCAGGACAATCTGAGGTATATCGGTGACTGCTGCTTCGAACGTTTCTACAGAGTGCCGGTCGCCTTCACGGAGGGTTACAAAGACGATTGCCCGGTAATGAAAAACCGGGTTGCCGGGATCAAGGTTGGATGATAATGCCCGCCCCTTCCAACGCACGCACCCGCCGATGGCAAGGGGAAAGGCTTAGCCCCACCCGGTCGGCCAACTACGTTAATGAAAGGCGCCCATCAGATTGTAGTTCCGCAAGAATATTGCGATCTAGCTTATCCATTTAGAATAATCTCCCTTAAAGCGCACTTCACTTAATGATGTGGCTTGGCATTAATATGCTGGTTCATCCATCCATACCCAGCGTCGGGGACGGACATGAATCCGGCTCATGGGCGCGGTGGGCCGCGAAAGTGGCCTGCGCGAGCGGTTTTAACCCGAAGGTATTCCTGCTTTTCCCGGCCCTGTTGCCTCAGTTTATCAATCCAGCCGGTTCTTGGCCGATACCTGCCCAGATCGTCGCGCTGGGACTGGTTCATCTTGTGAGTTGTGGGGCGTCCCGCCGTCCCATCCGAGATTTTATACCGCGAAAAAATGCAGCTTTTGCTGCAAAGCTAATAGTGTGCCCTTCGCACATACAACAACCACGATGCGATAATTGGAGGGGCGATAGAATAAAGCGTTGGGATCATTTCTGAATGGACTTTGTAGCGGCGATAGGCGGCGAGGGATGCGAAATGATCCGCCTTAATCCATTTCTATCGATGGTGATCAATATCTCAATTTTAAAAATTTGTTATTTGACTTTTTGCTTGTCAACCTTATAGTCATCGTCAGTTCAGTTTTTTTATACTTTTTCTACTCAATGTGAAAATTATATTTCATGAATAAAATGTAACATCCAATGGCGGCAGCTGACGTTTTTTAGGGAATAACACAAAGCTGCGGATACTTTTGGCATACCAACCGGATTATATCATTTCATTAAAATTCAGTGTGTTACATTATGAAATGTTGTCTGGTCGCGAGAGGATGGGATGAAAAAAAATAGCATTCTTTCAATTTTTGTTAGCAGATGATTACTTTTTCGAATTCACCCGTACTAGTGGTGAAGCGTGGTCATATTTTTCACATAAAAATTAATGTCCAAAATTGGATAACAATCTACAATCTGCAATTTATTTTAATATATAAAATTTTTTTAGCGAAAATGCACCCGGGTGCATGGAGTTTTTTAACAAAAGACTCAGGCGCTGTGGATTGATAAATAACATGCTTTATCGATTCAATAAAAGAGCCACACTTTTTTGTTTTGTTGCGAATTAAAATGCACCCGGGTGCAATATTTTGATTTTAATATAAAAAGGAAATCTATATGACGGAGTTTAAATATGGCGTTTTAAAAATGTTTCTCAAAAACAGGAGGGAATATGTTAATCGGTGAGAAGAAAATACCGCGTCCGCTGCGCTGGGCGATGATCGGTGGCGGACGGCTGAGCCAGGTTGGTTATAAACACCGCAGCGGCGCGCTGCGCGATAATACGGCGTTCCAACTGGTGGCGAGCGCATTCGATATCGATGCCGAACGGGGACGTGATTTCGGCGTCAATCTGGGATTGGACCCCAGCCGGTGCTATGACGACTACCAGCACTTGCTGGCGGCTGAAACCCAGCGCGATGATGGCGTGGAAGTGGTGACCGTGGCCACCCCCAATGGCACCCATTACGCCATCACCCGTGCCGCGCTGGAAGCAGGCCTGCATGTCATTTGTGAGAAACCGCTGTTTTTCACGACCAAGGAAGCGAAGGAAATCAAGGCGCTGGCGGAAGATAAAGGGCTTATCGTCGGCGTTACCTATGGTTTTTCCGGTCATCCGCTACTGATGCAGATGCGCGCCATGATTGCTCGGGGTGATATCGGTGACGTCAGAATGGTTGAACTGCAATATACGCATGGTTTTAGCGCTGATGCGGCGGCGGAGAAGAGCAGCGACGCAGCCAAATGGCGTGTCGACCCCAAGGTGTCCGGTCCCACCTTTGTCCTGGGCGACATTTCCACGCACACCTATTACATCTCGCAACTGGTAATGCCGGACTTGCATATCAAGGAACTGCTGTGCGACCGCCAGAGCTTCATTCCTTCGCGTGCGCCGCTGGAGGACAATGCCATGGTCCTCATGCACTATCACGGCGGGGCCGTGGGTAGAATGTGGGCTTCCGCGGTTAATGCGGGCTCCATGGATAGCCAGAGCATCCGTGTGATTGGTTCCAAAGCCAGCCTGGAATGGGGGGACTATAACCCCGGGGAACTCAAGTACCAGATACAGGGCCAGCCCTATCAGGTCCTGCACCATGGTATGCCCTACCTTGATGAAAGCGCCTTGGAATACGAGCGTCTGGGCGCGCTGCATACCGAAGGTCTGGCCGAATCCTGGGCGAATATCTACCTGCAATGCGCCATCGCTATCGAGGCCAAACGGACGGGCGATACGGCCGCGCTGGAAAAATTAATCTATCCCGGTATCAATGCCGGCCTGGAAGGGGTGCGCTGGATTGAAAACTGCGTGCGTTCCGCCAACAGCGGCTCCGCCTGGGTGAATTTCGAATAAGCGCTGGCGAACACGTGCTTTTGGTACTGGCCGCCGCGGACACCCTTAATTGTGGCGGAAATGAAAGCATAACAACGTCTTGTTCATTGAGAAGCCTGGCAGACTGCGGCCTGCCAGACGTAAACATGAATCATCGTAGACAGGATTGATTATGAAACTTGCACTGTGCACAGATGTTCTGGCGAATCTGTCCTTTACGGACATGCTGGATCGGGTGAAAGGTTATGGCCTTGCCGGGGTTGAGATGACCGCCGGCGGCTGGGCATCATGCCCGCATGTCAAAACCAACGAATTGTTGGAATCCCGGGACAAACTGGCGGCCTTCCGCAAGGAGCTGGATAAGCGGGACATGGAAATCGCCGCTCTGAACTGCTCCGGGAATCCGCTGGCGCCGGGCGAACTGGGGGAAAAACACACCGCGAGCAGTTATAAGACGGTCGAGCTGGCCGGCAAGCTGGGGGTGAAAAAAATCGTCATGATGAGCGGTCTGCCCGCCGGCGGGCCGGACGACACCATTCCGAATTGGATCACCTCGACGGTGTCCTGGCCGGATTACATGCCGGGGGTGATCGACTATCAGTGGAATGAAGTGGCCATTCCCTGGTGGAAGGACTTTGCCGCGCATGCCAAAGCGCATGGCGTGGAGAACATCGCGCTGGAAGAGTTCCCCAGTCAGTTGGTGTACAACCCGTCGACCTTATTACGGCTGCGCGAGGCGGTCGGCGACATTATCGGCATGAATCTGGATCCGTCACACCTCATCGCCATGGGGGCCGATCCTATCGCGGCGGCGCGCAAACTGGAAGGCGCGATTTACCATGTGCACGGCAAAGACGCGCGTATCGAAAGAGGGCTGGCCGATATTGACGGTTTGCTGGAATACCAGCCGGTGACGGCATCAAAAAACCGGACCTGGAACTATGTCGCTGTCGGCTGCGGTAAGGATTTGCTGTGGTGGAAAGAGTTTTTCTCCGTATTGAGCATGACCGGATATAACGGCTGGGTATCGCTTGAGATGGAGGATCTGACCATGTCCGTTGAGGCCGGCATAGAGACCTCGATCCAGGCGCTGCAACAAACTATCAGTCGCTAAATCCCACCGTCCAACATGATTGCGGGTTACTCCGCAATCATGTATCGCGAGGGTGATGGCTGTATGAATTCCTCAACCATCACTATCACCCACTCGATGGCATTCCGCCGGGGGAGCGCCATTAATGTATGGAGTTTGCTTTATGGAACAGTACATAACCAAGAATCCTGCATCAGGACCTAATAGCAACGCCAAAGTCAAACCATTCGTCAAAATCATCACCGCCATCGCCACATTGGGGGGGCTCCTGTTCGGTTATGACACCGGTGTGATATCGGGGGCGCTCTTGTTTATGGGGCCAGAATTGGGTCTCACGCCCGTCACCATCGGCGTGGTGACCAGTTCATTGCTGGTAGGCGCGGCAGCGGGCGCGCTTGTCGCGGGTAAATTAGCGGATAAAACCGGACGCAGAAGGATAATATTGATCCTCGCCTTTATCTTTATCATTGGCACCATGGGCTCCGCGCTGGCGCCCAATGTCACCGTCATGGTCATCTCCCGGATGATATTAGGTTTGGCGGTTGGCGGGGCGGGGAGCACCATCCCGGTTTTTATCGCCGAGATCGCGCCGGCGAATAAACGCGGGCGTCTGGTTTCCATCAATGAACTGATGATTGTGACCGGACAGTTGGTGGCGTATATCTCTAACTATGCTTTCCACGAGATTTGGGGCGGCGAAGAGACCTGGCGCTGGATGCTGGGGATCGCCACGCTGCCGGCGATTTTCCTCTGGCTGGGAATGCTGTTTATGCCGGATACGCCAAGATGGTACGCGCTGAATGGCCGTTTCGCCGACGCCCGGCGGGTGCTGGAAAAGACCCGGGCGCCGGAAGACGTCGACTGGGAGATGATGGAGATTGAGGAAACCATTTCCCAGTCGCCCCAGCATAAGGGCAGTATCCGCGATCTCAAAACGCCGTGGATGCGCAAGGTATTCCTGATAGGCATCGGGCTGGCCTTCTTTCATGCGGCGACCGCGGTAAACAGTATTATGTATTATGCGCCCACCATCCTGAAAAGCACGGGGCTGAGTACCGATGCGGCGCTATTCGCCACCATCGGCAACGGCGTGGTCGCGGTCACTATGGTAATGGTCGGCATCTGGCTGCTGGGCCACCTCGGGCGGCGAACCATGGCCGGGATTGGCCAGATTGGCAGTACCTGCTGTTTGTTTCTTATCGCCGCTATCTCCGGGTTTATGCCCGAATATATCAATGGCGAGGTCGATCTCGTGCGCAGCTATCTGGTATTGGCCGGCATGCTGCTGTTCCTGTGCTTTTTACAGGGCTTCTGGGCACCGATCATCTGGCTGATGCTGGCGGAAATGTTCCCGATTAAAATACGCGGAATATGCATGGGCGCCGCCGTATTTACGTTGTGGGGTTCGAACGTTATCGTCGCTATGTCATTCCCGATCTTGCTGAATTCGTTTGGTTTGCCGGGCGCTTTCGCTGCTTATGGCGTCGTCGGCATTATCGGTTCCATTTTTGTATTGAAATACGTGCCCGAAACCAAAGACAGAAGTCTGGAACAAATAGAACACTACCTCAAGGAAAAATACAGCGGGGAGGATGCATTAGTCGGACCCGGCGCGCGACGTACGGGTACTGAAACACCCAAAGCCACTATCGATCATTGATATGCGATGAGTGGTAATGTCAAGACCGGATCGGCGGAGTCAAGACCATACTAATGGAAGCTCCATAGCAGGCTCGCATAGCCTGCTGTGGAATGGCCTTTTAGCTGTATTTCAATCGCGGTAAAATGAGGTGCTCGCGGTGAAAGTAAAAGGCACTTGCGCCACCAATAGCAGAGAATCTATGCGGGACACTGCGTTGCGCGGCTTGGGGATAACGCCGCTGCCCAGGCGCCACGCGCGGTGACAGCGTTCATGCACTGGCTTCGCTCGCAATTTTGTAAGCTGACGCCACGTTCGGGTTTTGATTCATGGAATAATAAGCGATATTGCTATCGCCGGTCCGTAAGCGGGGCCGTTGCAATGCTACGATACAGGTTTGTGAAGTCTTTGTGTTTTGATCCTGAGATGTGAGCGTCTTAGTTTCAATTCACCGGTATACAGTGAAGCATCCTTTGTCTTATGCGGCTGCATGATACGGCTAATGGCATCCGCCACCATTTTTTTCATCGGCTGCGCATAAGTCGTGAGTTGGTATGCCGAAGCGGAAGCGAGATCGATATCGTCAAAGCCGACTATCCCAATATTGTGTAAACCGCCGAAATCGCTTAACGCATCGATGGCGCCAACGGCAATGATATCGTTTTCGCAAAACAACGCATCGATGCGTTCACCAATAGGCGTTGTTTGTAAATACGAAAGTAATGCCTCATAGCCGCTGTGTCGTTGATAATGATGAGCATATATCGTCGTAATAACCTGGCTTCCTCGTGACGATAAAGCGTCTCTATATCCTTCGAAACGCAGTAATGGCGTTGAATCATTATTTGGTCCAATCATGTAGCCAAACTTGCGGTAGCCTTCGTCATACAAGAGTTGGGCAATGTGCTGTCCCGCTTGGTAACCATCCGTGCTAACGACGGGGATGAGGGGATTATTATTATTGCGGTACAATTGCACCAGGGGTATATGATGAATATCTTGCGCCAAGGCGATAAGCTCGTCGGACAGGACAGTTCCTAAAAACAAGAGGCCATCGATTTGCAATTGATCGGCTAGCGTCATGGCCGACTCATAGCTGGATTCGGAAGTGATGTTCAGCAGCAGAGCCATATAGCCCTTGCTTTGTAGTTGCTGTGTAACTTCGTCCAATAATGCATTCAGATTCGGGTTACCCAATTGATCCACGACTATCCCGATGATATGCGAGCTTTTCTGCGATAGGCTGCGTGCCAGCAAGTTCGGGCGATAGCCGAGCTCTTTGGCCGATGCCAGCACAAGTTTACGCGTCGTAGCAGAAATGGAGGCTCCTTCGGTAAAGGCGCGGGATACCGTCCATTTCGAGACGCCGGCACGTCTTGCCACGTCGCTGGCCGTGGCTTTTTGTCGCGATCCTGGATTTTGGACTTTTTTCATCATTCTGCATTTTACTTGCGCTTAGTGCCGTACTATGCCTCAATGTTATGTTGACAACAAGATCCACGCGATTATTTAGTTTCTTTGTCGTATATATTTTTGTGATCATCAATTTAACCTTTCATATGTAAAATTATCACATTGTTTATTTTATTTGCGTATTTTAATGTGATTTCTTATTGGAGTGCTGATGAGTTCAAGATACCATAATATAATTAACTGGCTCTTCAGTTTTTATTTGAATGTACATTCCATTGCAACAATAAAATCAATAAACGTAGCGATGCCGCTCGTTTATATAACGGAAATGCAATGAATGAATATACGAACAATGGCGGTAGCTAGCGCTCACCCGATGCTTGTTGCAATGATAGCCGACAGATGTTTGATAGGCACATTTTAAAGGATAGAAAACACTAGCGCAAAAAGTATGGTTTCTATCCTTTTTGAATCAAAATTATAAACATCACCAGGACGTATACGCCGTCAGGCTGTTGTAATTATCAGTGCCAATCTGCCATAAGTCATCCTCCCAGTGCGTCGGGCTCAGTTGTTCCGGGCACCATACCCCATCATAGCCAGTGGCTCGTACCGCTTTGATCCACGCGGGGATATCAACTTCACCTTCGCCTGGCTGGTAATTACGTTGTACCCACTCATCCCATTTTTCGCCCAGGCATACCGCGCGCCCATCGCAGAAATGGATACCATAAATAAGGTTGGCATCCATGCGCGCTACTTCATCCGGCGTGGTTCTGCCGCCTGCATGCAAATGCCAAAAATCGATGACGACACCGACATTGTCGCGACCGACACGTTTGATTATTTCCAGTGCTTGGCTGAGGCTATTAAAGTGAGTGAATGCGACGACTTCAATCTGGAATTTGATCCCATAAGATTTTCCAATGTCGGCGATTTCCGTAATATTTTTAACTAAAATCCCATTCCGGGTTTCTTCATCCAAATCGTTCAGTTCCTCAAGCGCCATGATTTGGACCACCGGACAGCGTAACATCTTTGCGGCATGGCAGAACTTATGCGCTTCCTGAAGCATTGTTTCACGTTCTGCTGGTTGATAGCGGCCAATGCGTTTGAGCGCATTAATACAGCTGATCTCAATACCATACGACGTTAACAATTTCGAGAATTTTTCATACGTACCGCCATTTTCCAGATAACGAAACAGGTGCTCAGGCAGGATTTCCAGCGCATCAAACCCGCATTCTTTTGCAATCCGTAGTTGCGTCACTGCATTGCTGTACCACACAGAAACGCCATGTAGTGCTTTTTTCATTTTTAATCCTTACAGAATAATATTTGTACCAAAGTAATTATAAAAATCCATATCTTCATACGGCCATTTTTTTGGAAATAACCCTCTGATTGAAGTTATATGGTGCGGTTTCGTTTCCGTTTTCCGGTACTATAAGCTCCCTTGGAAATTTCATGAATTTTATATTCGATAATATTTATCCATATTAATATAAATGAAATATAATTTCCGTTAAGACGATCACAAATTTACCAAACCACGTAATCCCGCTGAGTATGCAACGTACGGATGGGGAAAAAATAACCGATCCTTGTATATCGCAAAAGGCGGTAAACTTGGCGGAAAGGGGGAAAATAATTGGCTAAGGCATCGTCGGCGTTACTTCACATTTTGCCATGCTTTGCATTGAGTACCGGCGTTTTCGGAAGCCCGACAGATCAATCTACTGCCCAAGAAAGTTTCATAAGCTAAACTAGAATGTGGATTTTTGTCTCAAATGGCATAAATGTATGACTAAAATCATCATGTCGTTTCCGCAGGATTATCACTTTTTAATCATTAGTAAGGTACGGGAATAAACACCTTGATTTAGCGTGCGATCACAGTTAATTAATTGAATTAAAGCTAAATTGAGTCTTTGGGTACTGCTTGCTTTAAAGAATATGCTTCTTTAAATTTAATCCTACCAGAATGGGCGGAATATCGATATCGCAGTCCCGCGGCACGTCTGATAGAATAGGTTGATTCGAAATTTTTATTCTGGTGAGAGAGATAATGACGGATACACCAACTCAATATGCATCACTGCATGACGAAATTTACAGCCGCTATGACAATTTAAGCAAACGCCTAAAACAGGTGGGTCGTTATGTGCTTGATAATCCCGATAGTGTTGCATTAGATACCATAGCCACCATTGCCGGGCATGCGAAAGTGCCTCCTTCGACTCTGATTCGTTTTGCCAGTGCGTTTGGTTTCAGTGGTTTCAATGAAATGAAACAAATCTTCCGGCAACACATTTTGGAAGGTACGCCAAATTATACTGAACGGGCAAAGCTTTATCGTCAATCATCCGAGGACGATGAGCATAAAAGTCCCGAAAGGCCCATCGAAATCCTTAAAGTGTTTACGCAGGTTAACGCCCAGGCTCTGCAGACTCTAAACTCTCAGATTCGAGAGGAGTCCCTTGATCAGGCGATTGAATTACTTAAAGCGGCGCATAACATCTACATCATCGGACTTGGGCGATCCTTCAGCGTGGCCTGCTATTTGACTTACGCATTACGCCATACCGATCGTAATGTATTTTTGATTGACGGACTTGGCGGCATGTTTACCGAGCAGTTGCGCATGGTCGGGCAAAGCGATGTCGTGGTGGCAATCAGCTTTTCCCCTTACGCTAAAGAAACGCTGGAGCTGGTGGAGCTAGGCGCTAAAAATGGCGCACAGCAGATTGCCATTACCGACAGTCAGGTGAGTCCATTGGCTGCTTTCAGCGATGTCAGTTTTGTGGTTCGAGAAGCGCAAGTTGATGGATTTCGTTCACAAGTAGCCTCCATGTGCCTGGTTCAAACGCTGGCGGTTTCCCTGGCGCTGAACAACTCAAGTCAATGACCCGTAATTTCTGTGCCGGCGAAAAAATAAAGCAGCCTGACTACAGGCTGCTCAGACTAAATAATATAAGTCTAAAATAAGGAACTCGGTTATTTCCCCCGGCGTGGATAATCCGTTGAGTTAATCCAAGCGTGGTCTTGCTCCCAGGTGAATTGCCATTTACGCACCGGGCCTGCCATGACATTCAAGTAATAGTTATCGTATCCCGCGATGGTTGCCACGGGGTGATAACCGCGGGGGACCATTACCACGTCGTGGTTATACGGTGCCACACATGAGTCCAAGCTCCGGTCATCGGTATAAACCCGCTGCATGCAGAACCCCTGCGCTGGATTGAAACGATGGTAATAGGTTTCTTCCAGATAGGTTTCCTTGCCTTCTACCGCGGTATCATGTTTATGGCTAGGATACGAGCTGGTGTCTCCTTCCTCAGTATAGACTTCGACCACCAGCAGGCTGTCCGCCGGCTTATCATCTGGAAGTATATTATGTACCAGCCGCTGGTTACGTCCCCTGCCGCGGTGTTCCACCCCAACATCCTCTGGTGAAATCAACCGCAGCGGCAGGTCGCCGGAACCCGGGGCACTGCACACAGCAAGCTCCAATTCGGTTTCGGCTGTAATCTGCGCCGCGCAGTGGTGGGGTAGATAGACCGACCAGGGCGGGGTGCGCTCGAAAGGGTTCATGCGCTTTCCGATTTTACTGAAACTGCCAGCGTCGGTATTCACTGTTGCCAGCCCGGCCACAAGTACCAGGCATCGCTCCAGGTCGTCAGCGGGAAGGTTAATTTTTTCCCCTGCCTTTAAATGCCAGACGTCAAATCCGACATAACTCCAACCGGCTTTATCTGGCGTAATATGCTGAATGTGGCCGTACTCTTGTACGGCTCGCCTACTAATGAGCGAGTCAGTCATTTTTTCCTCCTGGGATCATCCCAATGTCGGCATGCTAAACTCAGAAACAGTTTGCTGTCCGGTAGGCCAGCGGCTGGTAACCGTCTTCATCCGGGTATAAAAACGAACGCCGTCCGGGCCGTGTACATTCAGTGCGCCAAAGACGGAGCGTTTCCAACCACCGAATGAGTGAAACGCAACGGGGACGGGTACCGGGACGTTTATACCCACCATACCGGCTTCCACCGCTTGTACGAACTCACGGGCATAGTGTCCGTTTGAAGTGAATATGGCACTGCCATTGCCAAATTCATGTCCATTCACAATCTGCAGGGCGCTATCAAAATCTATTGCCCGCACAATGCCCAGCACCGGTCCAAAAATCTCTTCCCGGTAGATGGTCATCTCGGGGGTTACATTGTCAAATAGCGTCCCGCCAACGTAAAAACCGTTCGGGTGACCCGGTACTTGGTGGTTGCGTCCGTCAATCACCAGTTTGGCGCCTTCACTCACACCTTTGTCGATATAGCCCAGTACTTTTTTCTGATGTGCCTGGGATACGACCGGCCCCATCTCATTTTCTTGCTGACTTTTGTCGTCCCCCGGGCCTATGCGTAAAGCTGAGATTAGCGGCTTTAACTTGGCGATAAGATGTTCCGCCGTATTATCACCCACGGCGACAACTAGCGGCAGGGCCATGCAGCGTTCACCCGCCGAGCCAAATGCGCCGCCCATAATGGCATTTACGGTAGCATCTAAGTCCGCATCTGGCATAACGATGGCATGGTTTTTGGCCGCGCCGAAGGCCTGGACTCGTTTTCCATTGGCGCTGGCCGTTTTATAGACATGTTCGGCTACGCCGGAGGAACCAACAAAACTCACCGCCTTGATTCGCGGATCGGTTGTTAACAGGCTGGCCACTTCATTGCCGCAATGTACGACGTTAAATACGCCATCCGGTAAACCCGCGTCTTTCAGCAACTGAGCCAAGCGTACCGATGCCGATGGGACTGGGGCAGGGGGTTTTAATATAAACGTGTTGCCGCATGCCAGCGCGATGGGGAACATCCACATCGGCACCATGGCCGGGAAGTTGAACGGGGTTATCCCTGCCACTATGCCCAAGGGTTGCATGATTGAAAAGCAGTCAACCCCGGTGCCGACATTGGCGGAATATTCTCCCTTGATGAGATGTGGGATGCCGCACGCAAACTCCACGACCTCGATTCCCCTGGTTAACTCGCCCAGGGCATCGGAAACGACCTTCCCATGTTCACTGGAAATCAGCTCAGCCAGCTCCTGGCGATGCTGTTCAAGCAGTTCCTTGAATTTAAATAGGATGCGGGCGCGGCGGAGGGGGGGAGTGGCTGCCCAGGCGGGAAATGCCGTGTGGGCAGAGGTAATCGCACTCAGCATTTCGTCTTGGGTACTCTGGGTAACCTGGCGGGTCACCTCACCGGTAGCTGGATTGGTGACAGGTAATGAGTCGGTGCTACTACTCAGCGCGATGGTACCGTTAATGAAATTACCAACTATTTCCATATAAATAACCTTATGTTTGATCTTACTAGACACTGGACAGGCACCGGTGTGGATAGCCTTATGTTTACATTACATTCTATTATGCGAATTAAAAATTTCAATGATAATTTTATGGAATTATAATTTTATGTGATCGCAAGCAAATTTTTTCATGAAAGCCTACCATCCATGGCTTGTCCGGTGTGCTTAAATTTAATATAACTAATTGTATCTTATTGTTAATATCCCTTATCGGCTGGCGGGTGGCTAATCACGGCGTTTTGTGGAATAAGTATTTCATTTTTCTCCAGGGTTAATCATGAATTGGACGAACACCGCTCCTGCCAGCGCGCATAGGGCAGCAGCAAGAAATACTGACGGGTAGCCTGCATTGGCAGCGAGCAGACCAGCCAGCGGCCCGGTCACTCCATAGGCAACATCTTGAAATGCCGCGTAGCCGCCAAGTGCTGTGCCGCGTATTGGTGGTGAAACCTGGCGGATCACTTCCACCCCCAGCGAGGGAAAGATGAGTGAACAACCGGCGCCGGTCAGTGCGGCCCCGGCCAGCGCTATGACTGCCGAAGGCGCGCTCCATAGCAGTAGTAAGCCCAAGCTCTCCAATATTAACGAAAGTGTCGCGACCTGTTTGCCGCCATAGCGATCAGGCATGTCACCGAACAACAGACGCATGGCGACAAACGTCACTCCGAAGGCGGTAAGAGCCAGACCGGCATTCCCCCAATACTGCTGGTTGAAGTACAAAGAGACAAAGGTTCCGAGGGCGGCGAAACCCACACCTTGCAGTGCCAGTCCCAAACCAGGGCGCCAGATTTTCTGCAATACCGTTCGGATCGAGGGACGTTCCCCATGTTGAAGAGGCACGGCCGGTACAGCGAAGTTTACGCTTAGCGCCAGCAGCGGCAGTAATGCAGTACATACCCCCAGTTCGATGAAGCCATATCGCTTATAGATAAACAGCCCCAGCGGAGCAGCAACGGCGAGGGCGCCGTAGGTGGCCATGCCGTTCCATGACATGACGCGTCCACCCGAGGCCGTGCCAACGAGCCCCAGTCCCCAGGTGATATTCCCCGTCAGGATCAGGCTTTCGCCAATGCCGAGTAAAAGACGGCCGAATAACAGAAGAAGGAACGGCAGCCAGGTTCCTCCGTGAACCACGGCGGCCAATAGCCAGACCAGACCAGACAAAATACAGATGAATAATCCCTGAAGCATGGCACGTTTGGCGCCGTAACGATCGGCACTGCGTCCGGCATAACCACGTGTGAGTAGAGTCGCCAGGAACTGGGTGCCCATCGCCACACCAACCAGCATATCGCTCATGCCCAGTTCTTCATGAACATATAAGGGAAGTACTGCCAGAGGTAAGCCGATAGTCATGTAGGCAAAGAACATGGCTACACTGATACGAAACAGTTGTCCTGAATCTCGACGATGTGCAGGAACCGTTTCCGCAGAATGCATTGCATCTCTCCGATAGGGTAGGATGGATAATATTCTCCGTGACCGATCCCCATCTGCTCGGCAATGGGGCTCGGTTAGCCTGCATGCGTAAAGGTTAACGGTCAGGGGCGGGGCGGAACTCACGCCAGTAACCAATCAGTTTAAGATAATTATTTTTCACTTCATCAATCAATCTGGCGTCTGAGTAGCGGCCGCTTAACCACTGCCGAGAAGGCTCGCCAAAGATAGTGCGACCTACTGCAAAACCCTTCACCCGGGGACTGTCGGCCGCAGCGGCAAAACCCTGCTTCAACTCCGCTTCCGGGGCGTCCAGACCCAGGATCACAATGCCGCGGCATTGAGGGTCGTAAACGTCAATTAAATGACTTATGATTTTCCAATTATCTGTTTGTAATGATGGGAGCTTCCACCAGTCGGGTTGAATGCCTAACTGATAAAATCTCTCAACGATCTGGGCATAGTAATGTTCATCGCGATCCGGATTGTCCTGAGGGAGAATAATTTCAAGCAACAGATCATGACCAGACAGGTTGCACGCTTGGTACACTTCCTCGATCAATGCTTCCTGCTCTTCACGCAATTCACGGCTATCTTTCGGGTGATAAAACACTAAACATTTAACCACATGTTCCAGAGGCCAACCGACCAATTGGGTACCTATGCTGCCATGTTCGAGGCGTAAAGGACGGGAGCCGGGTAATTCAATCGGCCGACCAATCCACCATCCCTCACCGGTAATGGCATTTAATGCTTTTTGGCCGTAAGTCGTGTCCGCCAGAATTCCGCTGTTGTTCTTTAGGCCCGCTTGGGATGCGGCTTCCCGTGCAGCCTCCAGCAGCAGGAGCTTAAGCTCAGGGATGCGATCTTCGTTCACGCCCACTTCATGCGCCATATCGGCCAATTGCTTGCGGTGATCGAAGGCGAACACGCAAAGCTCGGGCCACTGCTGTTTGCGGGTTGTCACCCGGTGCAGATGATTCAACCGCACATCTTTATCCGGCTGCAATACCGACTTCTCGCGCTGCAGATAGTCATCCAACTCCACTTTGGTGGGCATCGCCGGCGCACAGCCGTGGCGTGACACCACCAGCGCGCCGCAGGCATTGGCGAAGCGGCAGGCTTTGTCCCAGCCCTCATCGTTGAGGTAGCCGCGCAGCAGGCCGGACATAAACGCATCGCCCGCCCCCAGCACGTTGAGCACATCCACTCGTACCCCGCTGTGTAGCCGGACATCATCCCAATCGGCCGGAATATCCCCCTCAAACACGGAGCACCCCTGGGCGCCGCGCTTACAGACCAGCGTAGCCTGGCTGGCCTGGCGCACATTGCGCAACGCCGCCAGCGTATCCGTACTGCCGCCGGCGATATGAAACTCTTCCTCAGTGCCGACAATCAAATCGAAATGGTGCAGCACCTCCTGCAATTCTCGGGTGACGCGCTCGGAGGAGACGAAACGGGTTTCGCCGTCGCCCAACGCCGTCAAGCCCCATAATACCGGGCGATAATCAATATCCAATGCCCGGCGCAGGCCGTGGCGCTTGGCCAGTTCCAACGCTTTGATCACCGCCGCGCGCGTATTGGGATGGGAAAGGTGGGTACCGGTAATGGCCACCGCCCGTGAGGAGGCAATATAGGACTCGTCGATATCGTCCGGGGTCAAGGCCATATCGGCACAGTTTTCCCGATAGAAAATCAGCGGAAATGTCTCCTGATCTTTCACTCCGAGGATCACCAGGGCGGTCAGCCGCTCTTTGTCAGTGATCAGGAATTGTGTGTCCACCCCAGCGCGCTGTAGCTCCTCGCGTAGAAATCGGCCCATATGCTCGTCGCCCACCCGGGCCAGCATGCCTGACTTCAAGCCCTGAACCGCGGTACCGTACGCCACGTTGCCCGATGAGCCGCCCAGGTATTTTGCAAATGTGCCCATGTCTTCCAGACGGGCGCCGATCTGCTGACCATAAAGGTCAACCGCAACGCGTCCGATGCAAATCACATCCAACTGCTTTTCAAGTCTGTCCATAACCATCCCCCTTCAAAACATTGATTGAGCAAGAGTGTTTACAGGCATTTTAAGAAGCAAAAATTTTATTTTCAATATAAATTAAAATATATTTTTCGATTAATCATGTGATTTAAATCACGTTTTGGATATGGCAATGTATCGGATAATTATATTTAATTATTATTTTACAATAAGTTAATCGTTATTCATTCTCTTTTTTCGGCATGGCAGGAATTTTTCCATTGTTGGAATTCTAGTTTTCATTTTTTGATCTTGTTCTCAAAATGGATAATAAATTTTATTATATATTGATATGGAAATTTTTTATTTCATACTGTGGGCATAGAAACTTAAACCTCATTTCGTGGCAGTCGAGCCTTGGCGGATGGCTCTCATGAATAAGGCTTATCAAACAGGGGGGGTAATGAAAACAATCCGATTAACAACAGCCCAAGCATTGGTGCGTTTCCTGGATAACCAGTATGTTGAAGTAGATGGTACCGAGATAAAATTCGTCAAAGGGATTTTTGCCATTTTTGGTCATGGCAATGTGTTGGGGCTTGGACAGGCGCTGGAAGAGGACTGTGGTCAACTGTCTGTGCGTCAAGGACGTAACGAACAAGGGATGGCGCATGTCGCCACGGGTTTTGCCAAGCAGAAATTGCGTCAGCAAATCTATGCCTGTACCTCATCGGTGGGGCCTGGCGCCGCCAATATGATCACGGCTGCGGCGACCGCCAGCGCCAACCGCATCCCGCTGCTGCTGCTGCCTGGTGATGTTTATGCCACCCGCCAGCCGGATCCCGTGCTGCAGCAGATTGAACAGAGTCACGACCTCAGCATCAGCACCAACGATGCTTTTCGCCCGGTCAGCAAATACTGGGATCGTATCAGCCGGCCGGAACAACTGATGAGCGCATGCATCAATGCGATGCGTGTACTGACAGATCCTGCGGAAACCGGCGCGGTCACGCTGTGCCTGCCGCAGGATGTGCAGGGGGAAGCCTGGGACTATCCTGATTATTTCTTTGCCAAGCGAGTACATCGGCTGGAACGTCACCTCCCCACCGCCGCCATGCTGGCGGATGCCGCCCGGCTGCTGGCCGGTAAACGCCGTCCGCTGATAATATGCGGTGGCGGCGTCAAATACTCGCAGGCAGAGGCGGCCCTACTGCGTTTTGCCGAGCAGTTTCAGTTGCCGATTGCGGAAACCCAGGCCGGCAAGGGCGCCATCGCGTCCGGCCATCCTCTCAACGTCGGTGGCATCGGCGAGACCGGCGGGCTAGCGGCCAACCTGCTGGCCAAGGAGGCAGATGTGATCATCGGCGTAGGAACGCGTTATACCGACTTCACGACGTCTTCGAAATGGATCTTCCAGAATCCAGAGGTGGGCTTTCTCAATATTAATGTCAACCGCTTCGATGCGTTGAAGCTGGATGGTGTGGAACTGGTCGCAGATGCGCGCGCAGCGCTTGATGCACTGAAACAGCGACTGGCCAACGATGGCTATCAATCCGCCTGGGGTCAGGGGGTCGCTGAAGCGCGAACTCGGTATCAGCAGGAAGTGGAAAGAGTTTACAGCGTGGAATATACCGGTGATGACTTCGTCCCCGAGATTGACGACCATCTCGTCAGGGAACAGGTATACGCCGAATTTGAGCGGTTGACGGACTCGCTGCTCACCCAAAGCCGGGTGCTAGGCGTACTTAACCAGGCATTACTGCCGGGCGCGGTGATTGTTGCTGCATCGGGAAGCCTGCCGGGCGACTTGCAACGCGTTTGGCAAAGTCGCGGAGAGAATGACTATCACGTGGAGTATGGCTATTCCTGCATGGGGTATGAAGTTAATGCAGCGCTGGGCGTCAAACTGGCGGAGCCGGAACGGGAAGTCTATGCACTGGTGGGCGACGGTTCCTTCATGATGCTGCATTCCGAACTGATCACCTCATTGCAGGAAGGAAAAAAAATCAATGTGGTACTTTTCGACAATATGGCAAATGGTTGCATCAACAACCTGCAAATGGAACACGGCATGAACAGTTTTTATACCGAGTTCCGTTACCACAAGGAAGGCGGGGGCCAACAGGATGGCGGACTCATTCCGGTGGATTTTGCCAAAATCGCCGAGGGTTACGGCTGCAAGAGCTATCGGGTGACGACACTGGATCAATTGCATCACGCTTTGGCGGATGCCCGCCAGCAGACGGTATCAACCTTGATTGATATTAAAGTGCTGCCGAAAACCATGGTGCATAAATACCTGAGCTGGTGGCGGGTCGGCGGCGCGCAAGTCTCTCGCAGCGAACGGGTTCAGGCGGTGGCACGGATGTTGGCGGAAAATATCGATAAAGCGCGGCGGTATTAAAAGTTCCTATTGGAGATAATGACGATGAAAGTTGCCTTTGACGTCGATGTGATAAAGGATTTGCCGATTACCCAGATGGTGCGACAAGTATCCGAGTGGGGATATAAATATATCGAACAGTCCCCCCATCCACGCATCAACCCGTTTTATAAGCATCCCAAGGCAAGTCGGGAAACCATGGCCGAATATAAGAGTGCGTTACAGAATTACGGCGTGGAAATATCTTCTTTTATTGTGGTCTACCGCTGGTCGGGTCCGGATGAGTTGCGCCGCCAGGCGGCGGTCAAGAACTGGAAGCGCATCATTGAGGTTGCGGCGGAAATGGGCGTCCAGGTCATTAATACTGAACTGAGCGGTACGCCTGATGAACCGGAAATCTGTGAGGAAATGTGGTATCGCTCGATGGAAGAGTTGTTGCCGATCATCGAGCGAGAAGGGATCAGGGTGGAAATTCAGTCCCACCCCTGGGACTTCTGTGAACTAAACGATGAAACCGCCGATTTGGTTAAGTCTTTGCGCAGTGATAACGTGACTTATCTTTATAGCGCTCCCCATACTTTTTTTTATGACAAAGGTAAAGGGGACGTATCGCATATGCTCAAGTATGCAGGCGGTGATTTATCCCATGTTCTGCTGGCCGATACCATGAATCATACTTTGAACTGCCGCTATATCGTTAATCCGCCAGGCGTCAACGCTACTATCCATCAGCATGTGGGGTTAGGGGAGGGTGAAGTGGATTTTGATAGCTTGTTTAAAACCTTAAAGGAAATGAACTTTGCGAATAAGAAATTCAATGTGGGCGGCGAGTCGATCATTACGGCTTCACTGTTTGGATATCCTGAAAAGATGAGCATTCAGGCGGTGGAAACGCGTGAGCGTATAGAGCGAGAACTTTTGGGGAAGTAGGTTAAATGGAATAAGGTTGTTCTCTGCGAGATTGATGTCATTATCGCGGTCTCGCAGAGTAATGATCTGCATGTCAGCATGATTTCGCTTATTTAAAATATCACCACGCAATGTGGTGACTGTTGTTTTTAAAAATAAAATATTGGTTTTGACTTGGCTTCATTTATCATTTGAAGGAACAATGCTTGCTATTAACCTAGCGGGAAATTTTTTATGTTTTTTATAGGGCGCCGTTTATAGGTGTGCTGCAATTAATTTAATTCTCAACCCGAGCATACCCCGCTTATGAACTGTTATTACAGCTAAAGGTGTGTATCAAACATAAGGGCATGATGAAAATGAATAGTAGTGGAAAAACGAAACATAATCTCGCTTATGTCATAGCAATATGTAGTGTGGCGGCACTAGGCGGATTACTTCAAGGGTATGATACATCGGTAATTTCAGGCGTTATTGAACCTTTGAATCAATATTTTTCTTTAACACCCTCACAGACCGGATGGGCTGTTTCAAGTATCGTGATTGGCTGCGTCGCGGGTGCTTACCTGGCCGGCGCGCTGGCTGACCGCTATGGTCGGAAAATGGCACTCATTATCACTGTTTTCTTGATGATGATTTCTGTTTTGGGAATGGCCCTTGCCACCAACTTTACGTGGTTTATTATCTTCAGGATACTTGGAGGATTCGGTATTGGCCTGGCTTCTGTCGTCTCGCCAATTTATATGACCGAAGTGGCCCCAAGCGAATACCGTGGTCGGGTTGTAACCATGAATATGATCTGCTTTGTTGGTGGTCAAGTCCTTGTTTTGATAGTGAACTATCTGATTGTAAGAAGTGCGGGGGAATCGTGGATAGTTGAACAGGGTTGGCGTTATATGTTGGGATTCGGTTTTATCCCTTGCGTATTGTTTTTAATATTTGTTGGTTTCATCCCAGAGTCGCCACGCTGGAATGTCATGAAAGGGCGTGATAGCGCTGCTCTTCACACCTTGACTCGAATCTCGAATGAATCACATGCTCACAGTGTTTTACAGGATATTAAAGATTCCTTTATTATCAAAACACCAGCGGAACAAGCAAAAGCCAACGTTACGGGAAAACCCAATAAGAGTGCTATTTTTATTATAATAGCCATTTTAATTGCGTGTTTTAATCAACTTACCGGCATAAATGTTATTCAATATTTTGGCCCCACTTTATTGATGAATGTCACGGGCAATATGCAGGAGGCCATGTTTATGGTGACCTGGCTCGCAGGCCTTCAATTTCTGGGGGTTTTAGCCGGGATGTCGATGGTTGATCGTTTAGGACGCCGGAAATTATTATTGATAGGGTCTTTTGGCACGTTCGTATGCCTCGCATTAACTTTTGCGACATTCTATTTCGGGGTACGAGGGTTTACCTCTATCATCGGCTTGCTGGGATTTATGTTCATTTTCGGCATGACGTGGGCACAAATAGCCTGGACCGTGGTAGGAGAAATTTTGCCTAATCGTTTGCGAGCGATGGGTATGGGATTGGCTTATGCCGCCATGTGGGGTTCTAATTTTATCATTAGCCAGATTTTCCCGGTATTGAATGATAATCCCTGGTTGCGTGAAAAATTTCATGGTGGATTTCCGCTTCTGCTGTTCTCCATTTGCTGTTTGATATCGTGGTTGTTCGTTCATCGCTACCTGCCCGAAACGAAAGGTGTTGCTTTGGAAAAAATTGAAGAGCTGATTGTTTTCGGTAAAAAAGGGCAAAGTCAGGGAAAAGATTCAGTAGCGGCCACAGACTTATCTGTCAAATGAGGAGATGTTATCATGGCTATACATATTGCAAATGCACCCTGTAGTTGGGGTGTGGATGATCCTAAAAATCCGAATCTTCCTCCTTGGACGAAAGTGCTCAAGGAAGCCTGCCAAGCGGGTTATAAAAGTATCGAACTCGGCCCATGGACTTATTTGCCTACTGACGCTGATAAATTGACTCAAGCATTGAATCAATATCAGCTATCAATCGTCGCTGGCACGATTTTCGATGATTTGGTCAGCGAAGAGAATTTCGGTAATATGATTGAACTTACCCACAATATTTGCCGGAATATCTCGATAATTCCTACCGCACAAAAAACGCATGGTATTAATTATCCGGCGCCGTATTTGGTGATTATAGATTTTGGCAATCCAGATCGCGCCCGTTATGCAGGACATCCCGATAAATCTCCCCGTTTAAATGCGGTGAATTGGCAGCGTATGATTGAACATATCAAAGAGATTAGTCGCATTGCCTGGAATGAATACGGCGTGCGGCCTGTGATACATCCTCATGCCGGAGGAAGCATCGAATTTGCGGATGAAATTGAGCAGCTCGCAAAAGATATTCCATACGCTATCGCAGGACTCTGTCTTGACACGGGACATCTTTATTACTCAGGAATGGATCCGGTCACATGGCTCACGCGTTATTTCGATCATTTGGATTATATCCACTTCAAGGATGTCAACCAGGCGGTACATCAAGATGTGCTTAGCAGGGGACTGGATTTCTTTTCCGCCGCTGGGGAAGGGATTATGTGTCCGATAGGTAAAGGTGCTATTGATTATCCGGCGATAAAAACGTTGCTGGACCAACGAGGATATCAGGGCTGGATCACCATCGAACAAGAGCGCGATCCGCTGCAAGCTGAAGGCAGCTTGCATGATGTGAGCGAAAGCCTCCGCTACCTGAAGTCTGTTGGTTTCTGAAACAAAGGGCGCTTCACAATGATTAATGGCATTGAACCACTCCAGCGTATTTCTGAAAACCGAATGTCAGGGCTGAGCAAATTGCCGTTAGCTGTGGATTGAACATGATATGAAATCTGCCCATGCTGCAACTAAGGGAGCAGATTTCAATATCCAATAACGTGTACCGGTTTGCCTGCTTATATAGGCCTGGTCAGTTTTAAAAGGAATCACTATGTCAGAAATCCCATCCATAAACGATATTCTAGATCAAGAAGAGCATATCCGAGTAAGGGGTTTTGATTTTAACGCCGCTTGGTTTATTGGTTATCACATCCGCGAAAAAGCGATTGCCGAAAAATTGCCAATTGCATTTGAGGTCTATGCGTTTGGACAAACGCTTTTTTTTACGGCCCTGCAAGGTTCTAGTCGTGAGCACTTTGAATGGATTGCCAGGAAAAGAAATACAGTATTAAGAAATGCACATTCCTCTTTATTATCTGAGCTAAAAAATAAAGATGATAATATATCAATGGAAGAGCTTCCTTATATTGATGCCTTTCAGTATACAGACAGCGGGGGTAGTTTCCCTATACTTATGAGTAGTGGGGCAGTCATTGGCGCGGTCACCGTCAGTGGTTTAGCTTCATATGCCGACCACCAGCTAGCGGCCTGGGGCATTGAAAGATATCTTGAACAAACCAGCGTTCATAGCTAATTGCTATCCATGAATCATGAGTAGGTGTAGTTGATTAAGACTGAGGTGCGTTATGTTCAATATAGCTTTACTGGGTGCAGGAAAAATGGGAAGTGTTCATGCGAAGAATATTTCCAGCCATAATGAAGCTACGCTGTGGGCGGTAGTTGATCCCAACGTAGAAAATGCCAGGAGGTTAGCCGAGAAATATCATGCTAAATGGTGTACAACTGCTGAAGGGGTTATGGCCGATAGCGATGTTCATGGCGTATGGATAGCGTCAGCAAGCGACACTCATGCCGATCTGATTGAGATGGCTGCCATCAATGGGAAGGCCATCTTTTGCGAGAAACCTATCCACCTTGATCCTGCACGTGTGCTTAAATGTTTAACGACGGTCAAAAAACATAATGTACCGTTGATTATGGGATTTAATCGGCGATTTGATCCGCAATTCGGTCGAGTTAAATTACTTGCGGATGAAGGGAGAATTGGAAAGAGAGAATCGCTTTTGATTATATCAAGGGACCCGTCTCCTCCCCCTATCGGATATGTAAAAACGTCTGGTGGGCTTTTTCGTGACATGATGATTCACGATTTTGATATGGCCAGATTTATTATGGAGGAAGAACCGGAATCTGTTTTTTCCCAAGGCAGTAATTTAGTTGATCCTGAAATTGGTCATGTCGATGATATCGATACTGCGTTTGTGACATTGAAGTTTCCTTCAGGAGCCATTGCAACCATCGTTAATAGCCGTCGTTCTGCTTATGGTTATGATCAGCGAATTGAGTTGCATGGTTCTAAAGGAATGCTGCAAGCTGGCAACATCTATGAAAACCAGGTATCAGTCTGGAATGACTCCGGAAGAATGTATGCGCCCCTGGAAGATTTTTATCTTCAGCGCTATAGGGACGCTTATGTTGCGGAATTAGAGCATTTTATTTCTGTGATGAGAGGGGATGGACCTCCGCAATGCACCGGCGAGGATGGGAAAAAAGCGCTATTCATTGCCGTGATAGCATACCAATCTCTTAAAGATCATAAAGAATTGGCTATCAATTATTTTTGAATATGAATGATTACTCAACCCGTTTAGTCTGCCCTCACGTTTCTGGCGGCTAGTGAAAGAGTGTTGCAAAGAATTTTTGGCCATAAGGATATGGCCAAAGAGGGGGCTTTGACATGCAGATAAAATAAATAGATATTTTGTTTAAACATAACTCAGTGTCTTATCGTACTCTAATGAGCCATATCCATTTTTATTGAAGAATATTACTCAATATTGTTGGTACTATGCAGTTTTCAACCATTGGCATGTCGATAACATGCTTGAATATTCCGCCGATATTAATAATAAAAATGGTCAGAAAATTTTAATTCTCTGAGGCATCGTTAATGACCCAGCAACGTAAAGCCGATTTATTACTGGTCCTGACCACCTTTATAGCCGCCTGTGGCTGGATATTTTCCCGTGAAGCCATTACAGGTATGCCCGTATTTGCCTTTCTTGGACTGCGCTTTCTTTTCGCATCGATGTGCCTCCTGCCGTTCTGGGGGGGACAGCGGATCTCACGTCGTCAGTGGATACCGGCGTTGATAAGCGGCTTGTGGCTGGCATTGAACATGTGCTTATGGATCTACTCGGTATCCACCACCCCTTCTCTTGGTGAAGGGGCATTCATTATGAGTTTGTCCATGCTGTTCGTACCTCTTGTCGCATGGGGTTTGATGAAAATTCGACCGCTGAGCGCTTATTGGGAATGCTTACCGCTGGCGATGATTGGGCTTGGCCTGTTGAGCTTGCATCAACCGATAACATTTCATCCCAGCCAGGGCTGGTTTCTGCTCACAGCCATAGTCCAGGCGGTGTCATTTTGCTATACCAGCCGCTGCTCACGCAAGGTACCGTTGATTCCGCTCACGACGGTACAACTCGCGTGTACCGGTGTCAGTGGTCTGGTGTTGTCCCTGTTTCTGGAACAGTGGTCGCAACCTTTTTCTCTCCCAACGGGCCTGTGGCTTTTGGCCAGTATCCTAATCGCCACCAGTCTGCGCTTTGGATTACAGCTTAAGGGACAAAAGTACGCCACCCCTGCTAATGCCGCCATTATCATGATTCTTGAACCTTTACTCACAGTGATTGCTGCTGCCTTCTGGTATGGCGAACATTTGCCTGTTCAGCAAATTATCGGCGGGCTTTTGATCCTAGTTGCGCAATTTTTTTACCGCTGGCGGACTCTCGTCCGCCCCGCGGTCGAGGGAAGATCTTAGTAAAGCTCCGTCTTACTGGTTAAGCCCGCATTGATAGCCGCATTCAGTACGATACGTAGCGGGAATGACACACTAGTCAGGAATATTTTCGGAAAATATTTTCATTTATCCTATGTTGCAGAATTTTTAACTCTTTTTAAAAAGATTGGATTTCAATCTTTTTTGATATTTTGTGTAATTTTTGTTCAGTGACATTTTCCTGAATTTATCGCGTTAATTTATTAACGGCATAAGGAAAACAAAACTATTACATAATGTTAACATGCTGTTTGTAGGGTTTCCAATTTTATCCTTTTTTATTTAAACGTATGATAATTTTAAATTAATATAAGATTATCATTTGTATCTCTTGACGATGCTTCAAAGAATAAATGTTGTGTAAAGCCTTTTGTTTTTCACATTTTAAGAACTATCTATTATCCCATCATTAACATTTCCTGCCGATCTTTAAAGTGATTCAAGACAGACTTGTTTATATTTGATCTATATCTCAAAACGAAATGTTTTTTTTAATGAAAATGAAATCGAATTAATATTATCGATATGTGGTATTTCAAATTCACTGAACGCCATCAAGGACAATCATCCGGCTGCAAGTGACTTGGCCTACCAGCTCTTTTAACTAAAAACTGGCAACTCACCGGGTCTGAATCTAGGCATTGACGTTCTGTGGGAGAGATGAAGAGTTTTTACTTAAAACAGTTTTATCCCTATAGGAGAAATGCTTATGTCAATCGTTTCAAACACAGCTGAACTGGACGCCCTGGTGTCCCGTGTATACCAAGCTCAGCGCGAATACGCCAATTTTTCCCAGGAGCAGGTGGACAAAATTTTCCGCGCCGCCGCCCTGGCCGCCGCCGATGCGCGCATCCCCCTCGCCAAGATGGCCGTAGCCGAATCCGGCATGGGTATTGTGGAAGATAAAGTGATTAAAAACCATTTTGCTTCCGAATATATCTATAACGCCTATAAAGATGAAAAAACCTGCGGCATCCTGGCGCAGGACGATACCTTCGGCACCATCACCATCGCCGAACCCATCGGTATCATCTGCGGTATCGTGCCCACCACCAACCCAACCTCAACGGCGATTTTCAAGGCGCTAATCTGCCTGAAAACCCGTAACGGCATTATTTTTTCCCCACACCCGCGCGCCAAGAACGCCACTAACCGTGCGGCGGAAATCGTGCTCAAAGCCGCAGTAGCCGCCGGTGCGCCGAAAGATATTATCGGCTGGATCGACGAGCCGACGGTTGAATTGTCCAACCAGCTGATGCATCACCCGCTGGTCAACCTGATCCTCGCCACCGGCGGACCGGGCATGGTCAAGGCGGCCTATAGCTCCGGTAAACCGGCCATCGGCGTCGGCGCCGGCAACACGCCGGTGGTGGTGGATGAAACTGCGGATATTAAACGCGTGGTGGCGTCCATCCTGATGTCGAAGACTTTCGATAACGGCGTGATCTGCGCCTCCGAACAGTCGGTTATCGTGGTTGAACAGGTTTATGACGCGGTGCGCGAACGTTTTGCCAGCCACGGCGGTTACATGCTGCGCGGCGGCGAACTGAAGGCCGTGCAGGGCATTATCCTGAATCATGGCGCGCTCAATGCAGGCATCGTCGGCCAGCCGGCGGCTAAAATTGCCGAGATGGCCGGTCTAAAGGTACCAGGCAATACCAAGGTATTGATTGGCGAAGTGACCGTGATCGATGAGTCCGAACCGTTTGCTCACGAAAAACTGTCGCCGATGCTGGCCATGTATTGCGCCAAGGACTTTGAAGACGCCGTGATCAAAGCGGAAAAACTGGTGGAAATGGGCGGTATCGGCCACACCTCCTGCCTGTATATCGATCAGGACAACCAGCCGGAGCGCGTGAATTACTTCGGCGATAAAATGAAGACCGCGCGCATTCTTATCAATTCGCCGGCATCTCAAGGCGGCATCGGCGACCTGTATAACTTCAAGCTGGCGCCCTCCCTGACGCTGGGCTGTGGTTCCTGGGGCGGTAACTCGATCTCCGAGAACGTCGGGGTCAAACATCTGATCAATAAAAAAACCGTGGCCAAGCGAGCTGAAAATATGATGTGGCATAAGCTTCCCAAATCCATCTATTTCCGTCGGGGTTCATTACCCATCGCCCTAAACGAAGCGGCCAGCGACGGTGCAAAACGCGCGTTTATCGTCACCGACCGTTATCTGTTCAATAACGGCTACGCCGATCAGATCACCTCGGTGCTGAAAAATCACGGCATCGAAACCGATGTCTTTTTTGAAGTGGAAGCCGATCCGACCCTGAGCATAGTGCGCAAAGGCGCCGAGCAGATGATGTCGTTTAAACCCGACGTGATCATCGCCCTGGGCGGTGGTTCCCCAATGGATGCCGCTAAAATCATGTGGGTGATGTACGAACATCCGGGCACCCCGTTCGAAGAACTGGCCCTGCGCTTTATGGATATCCGTAAACGTATTTATAAATTCCCGAAAATGGGCGTCAAGGCCAAGATGATCGCGGTGACCACCACTTCGGGCACCGGTTCGGAAGTCACTCCGTTCGCCGTGGTCACCGATGACGCCACCGGCCAGAAATACCCGCTGGCGGATTATGCCCTGGTGCCGGATATGGCGATTGTCGACGCCAATCTGGTGATGAATATGCCGAAATCCCTGTGCGCCTTCGGCGGCCTGGACGCGGTGACCCATGCGCTGGAAGCCTACGTTTCCATCATGGCTACCGAGTTCACCGACGGCCAGGCATTGCAGGCGCTGAAACTGCTGAAGACCTATCTGCCGGCCAGCTATCATGAAGGCAGCAAGAACCCGGTGGCCCGGGAACGCGTGCATAACGCCGCCACCATTGCCGGCATCGCGTTTGCCAACGCCTTCCTGGGCGTGTGCCACTCCATGGCCCATAAACTGGGGTCGGAATTCCATATTCCCCATGGCCTGGCCAACGCCATGCTGATTGCCAACGTGATCCGTTACAACGCCAACGACAATCCGACCAAACAGGCGGCGTTCAGCCAGTATGACCGTCCGCAGGCGCGGCGTCGTTATGCCGAAATCGCCGACCATCTGGGGCTGTCCAAGCCGGGAGATCATACCGCGCAAAAAATAGAGAACCTGTTGACCTGGCTGGATGAAATCAAGGCCGATTTGGGTATACCGACGTCAATCCGCGAAGCCGGCGTGCTGGAAGCGGATTTCCTGGCCAGGGTGGATAAGCTGTCCGAGGATGCGTTTGACGACCAGTGCACCGGCGCCAACCCGCGTTATCCGCTGATTAGTGAATTAAAGCAAATCCTGATGGATACCTACTATGGCCGTAAATATGCGGAGCAGGTTGACACCGTTTTAGCCGCCGCCATCCCAACGGCCCAGGCTGACGCTATCCCGGCTGAGATAAAAAAAACCAATGAAACCAAAAAGCAGAAAATGAAAGTTGAATGAATATAACGTCTGAAAATATTACGGAGTGTAATACCATGTCTACAATACCGACATTACAGTATTTGGTTGACGGCCGCTGGCTGGATTCCAAAACCACGCGCTTTATGGCAGTGCATAATCCCAGCACTGGTGACGTGATTGCCAATGCTCCTTGTTGCACGGAAGATGAGGTGAAATCGGCCATCGCTGCCGCGCGTAAAGCCTTTCCCGCCTGGTCAAATACGCCGGCGATTAAACGCGCCCAGATTATGTTCCAGATCCGCGAATTGCTGATCAAACATGAGGAACGCCTGACCGCACTGGTGGCTCGTGAAAACGGTAAAGCTCTGGGTGATGCGCAGGGCGATGTGCTAAAAGCTAAAGAAGGTACCGAACTCGCCTGCTCCATCCCGACATTGTTAGGCGGAGAAAGCCTGATGGATGCGTCCGCCGGCATTGACACCACCCTCTATCGCGAGCCGATCGGCGTATTTGCCGGTATCGTGCCATTTAATTTTCCCGCCATGATCCCCATGGGTTGGATGGCGCCGCTGTGTATCGCCTCCGGCAATACCCTGGTGATCAAAGCGGCCAGCATGACACCGTTGACCTGTATGGAAATCGCCAAACTCTATCAGGAAGCCGGTGTGCCCGACGGGGTCATTAATATCGTGACCTGTTCGCGCAACGAGGCCGACCTGTTCCTGACCCATCCGGATGTTAACGGTGTCTCATTTGTCGGCTCCACGTCGGTTGGTCTGCATGTTTACTCCAAAGCGGCGGCGAACGGCAAACGGGTGCAGGCGCTGTGCGAAGCTAAAAACCATGCGCTGGTGCTGGCCGACGCGCCGGTTAAGCGTACCGCGGCCGGCATCATCAATGCCGCCTTTGGCTGTGCCGGCGAACGCTGCATGGCGTTACCGGTGATTGTGGTGCAAGAAGAGATTGCCGATCAACTGGTGGCGGCTATATTGGAAAAGGCCAAGGCGCTGAAGGTAGGGCCGGGATATGAACCCGACACGGATATGGGGCCAGTAATTTCCAGCCAGCACAAGCAATCGGTAGAAAACTGGATCGGTAAGGGTATCGAGGAAGGCGCCAAACTGGTCCTGGACGGCCGTAATTATAAAGTAGCCGGTTATGAAAACGGCTATTATGTCGGCCCAACCCTGTTTGACCATGTCACGGAAGAGATGAGTATTGGTGACGAGGAAGTCTTCGGGCCGGTATTGTGCATCAAGCGGGTAAAAAACTTCGAGGAAGGTCTGCGCATTATGAACCGCAATCCATTAGCCAATGGATCGGTCATCTTTACCCAGAATGGCCATTACGCCCGGGAGTTCCAGAAACGAACCCACGGCGGCATGGTGGGGATTAATGTCGGGATACCGGTGCCGGTGGGTGTATTCCCCTTCTCGGGCCATAAAAACTCCTTCTTCGGCGATTTACATTGCCTGGGCAAAGACGGCGTGCGTTTTTATACCGAAAGTAAATGCGTTACCTCGCGCTGGTTTGACGAGGATGAGCGGAAACGTGAAAAAGTAGATTCATGGGACGGCACGATTTGACGCCTATGCTTTAAGAGTCTGGTCAATTAACTAAACCCCGAACGCTGGCAAACCAGCAAGTAGGGGAACTGTCATGAGTAAATGGCAAGAATGTATCTTTGACTTTGTCATACGATTATCGGCGTTATTGTGCGGGTTATTAAGCGCGATTTTGAAGCGCGCTTCCAACCAGTTCCTCTATAAGGCATTCTGCGTCGATATCCATAATCAACAGTGCAAAGAATTATTTATTGTATTAAACACCCAGGAGTGCTTATGCAATTATCTACGTTTTCTTTACCCCGTAATATTATTTACGGGGTAAATGCTTTGAACTATCTGTCACAATTAAAAGGTAAAAAAGCGGCACTTGTGACAGGGGGGAACTCAATGAAACGCCTGGGTTTTCTGGATAGGGCGGTTGAGCAATTAAATAAGGCAAACTTTGAATGCATTATTATCGATAATGTCGAACCGAATCCATCGGTCGAAACTGTACATAGAGGTGCGGAAGCCATGCTCGCTTTCGAGCCGGACTGGATAGTCGCCATCGGGGGTGGGTCCGCACTCGATGCGGCGAAAATCATGTGGTGTTTCTACGAACATCCGCAATTAAGTTTCGAAGATATTATCCCTGTGGGCTCAATGCCGCCATTGCGTAATAAGGCGCGATTGGTTGCGATCCCCTCCACCAGCGGCAGCGCTTCTGAAATTACGGCTTTCTCAGTGATCACGGATACGGCTAACCACATCAAATTTCCTATCGTTGCTGCGGACATGGTGCCCGATATCGCGATACTGGATCCCTTAATTCCGGCGAAAATGCCGCCTCATATCACAGTTCATACCGGTATGGACGTACTGACTCACGCGGTGGAGGCCTATGTTTCCACTGCCGCGAGTTCGTTTACCGATCCCTATGCCCTTGAAGCCATTCGCCTGGTTTTTGAGAATCTGGAAATAGCTTATTTGCATCCTGATAATCTTGAAGCGCGAATGGGTATGCATATCGCTTCGGCGTTAGCCGGCATTGCATTCACGAATGCATCGTTGGGACTCGTGCACTCAATGGCGCATAAAGTAGGGGGCGAGTTTGGTATTACGCATGGCTTGGCCAACGCCATTATGCTGCCTTATATTATCCGCTATAATGGCAGATATACGGATAAGTATCATCGGATTGAAAAAAATTTAGGAATTGGCGATTTAATTGATGCCGTTAATAAATTAAATCGGCGTCTTAGTATTCCTGAAACATTCAAAGAGTGCGACGAAGTTATTATAGAGGAGGAATCCTTTACAAAGGTGCTCGATAGGATGAGTAAAAATGCCGTAGCCGACCCTTGTACTTTAACTAATCCAGTGCAGCCGTCAACTGCAGATGTTAAATCATTATTTGAAAAAATTTATTATGGTGAATAAAAGTTAGATTTTTATAAAATCATTTTTCTTTAATGGTCAAGTAAAATGCCATCCGTGATTCTAAGTGCGTGGTTGCCACGCGCTTTATTTTTTATGGTTGTTCCTGGTACAGGCAAGCCACTGCCTTTCGACGAGCGTCGAAATTTCCCTAACTCCCAATAGAGGTATTACTGGTTTTTATAAACTTGGATGATTGCGGCAGTGTTACGTATATGCCTAGGCTCAGCGATAGTGGTGGCGTTAACTACCGCCAGAATGGTGGCTCCGATGCTGGCAAATATTATTGTTTTTCCTGTCGCGCTAGCGCAACAATGTCTGGATGCTCATGTGGGTAGCGCTGGAAGATGCCAGGGCTGACCAGATAAAGGGTATCGGCTACGGTATGCACAAGGGCCTTGGCAACGTTGAGGATGAGCTTGTGCGATTGGATGCCTTGTTTCAACCATTTAATGAAGTGTTCACCGGATGGCCACAGGGAGTCTTGAGGCTCATAAAGCGCGGCGGTCATCGCGGGGATGGGATTTTTGGGCGTTGGCGTAACCGCAACCGATAAGTTTGGGGTTGCCAGTGCCTTCGCCGGATCTCCACCGATATTGCAATTCTCTTTTCTGGATATACAGTTATATGTATATATCTTTGGAGGTAATGTATGCAAGTGGCAACGTGGGGCAATAGTTTGGCGGTTAGACTACCGGCCAGCCTGGTGGAAGCGTGGTAATTGCGTGAGGGGGATGATATCTCGACGACCCGCGCACATTCGCGGTCCGCAAGAAGCCTGGGGCTGATGCTTTGCTTGCGCGGCTACGCCATTTCCGCGGTAAGTTGCCTGCCGATTTCACGTTTAGCCGGGATGAGGCCAGTGAGCGTGCATAAGTGGCCGGAATGGTTTCCATAATTACTGCGGCGACTTTCATGAGTGCGTAGGACGTTGGTCATCGCATCAATATCGTTTAACTTCGTTCCCTGCAGATTATGTGCTGAGGTTCTTACTGGCCGCGAGATCAGCTCCGTTTATTTTTCAATTCATCAGCTTTTTTGCCTATCATAGAATACTGGTTTTTGATACTGACACCTATTATAAAAATTCTGCCACCACCCAGTTCGATTATTTAGAGCTGCCCCCCAGTAATCCCCGCACAAACGCTTTCTGGAAACACAGAAAAACCAGCAGTATCGGCAGCACTGAAATTAGCGCCGACGCCATCAACGCGCCATAATCCACCTGGATGGCGCTGACAAAACCATTAAGTTTGGCGGTGACCGGCATGGTGCTTTCGTTGTTGGTCAGCGTCATGGCGAACAACAGGTCGTTCCAGATGGACCGGCTTTGCACGATGGTCAGTGCGGCGATGCCCGACAGGGAAGCCGGCAGCAGGATTTTGAAAAAATAACCGGTGGGTCCGCACCCATCCAACTGCGCCGCCTCAAAAATCGAGCGCGGCACCGTGGCGAAGAAGTTACGCATAAAAAAAGTGCAGACGGGTACGCCATAGGCAACATGCACCAGCCATAACCCGGCGATATGGTTATACAGGCCAAGCTGGCGCATCATGAAAAAAACCGGTATTTGAACAATCTGGTAGGGCACGAACATGCCGCTCAGCAAAAACAGGTAAATCCAGCGGCTGCTTTTCACCGGCAGCATCGACAGGGGAAAGGCGGCGGCGCAGCCAATCAGCACCGATAACAGCACCGCCGGTACGGTGATCTCAATGCTGTTGAACAGGCTGACGCCAATTTGCCGCCAGCCGGTGGCAAAGTTGCCGCCGTACCAGGAGGTGGGGGCCGTCAGCACATTCACCAGTTCCGCCGGGGTTTTCAACGCCGCGCTCACCGCCAGCAGCAGCGGCAGAACAAATAGTAGCGCCAGCAGCGTTGCCGCGCCGTAGCGCAGCAGGCGCAGCGGTTTGACCGCCAATATAACCGAGGTCATTCTCTTAAATCCTCCACGCGGCGGGTGATATAGATGATGTAAGGCAGGATCAGCACCGCGGCCAGCAGCAACTGGCAAACCCCAATGGCGCTGGCCATGCCCATCTTGAACTGACCGAAGGCCACATCGTAGAGTTGGGTGGCTAGCACCTCGGAAGCGCGTGCGGGTCCGCCGCCGGTCATCGACCAGACGAGATCAAACAGCCGCATGGCGTCGATGCCGAAAATACCCACCACCAGAATGGTCGAAGGCCACAGCTGCGGCACGATAATGTGCCAAAAAATTCCCCAGCTCGACGCCCCGTCCACCCGAGCCGCCTCAAGATACTCATAGGGAATATTGCGCAGGCCGGCCAGGAACACGATAAAGGCGAAGCCGGTGCCGGACCAGAGCGCGGCCAGCATCACCGACAGGTTGACGATGGCCGGATCCCCAAGCCAGTTTTGCGTCTGGTCGGGAAACCCCAGGCCGGCAATCACCGTATTGAACAGACCGCCATCCGGCAGGTATAGCCAGCGCCAGATGGCGGCCACCGCCACCGGCGTAAAAATATAGGGAATAAAAAATGCCAGTTTGAACAGGCTTTCACCGCGCAACTTGCCATCCACCAGCAAGGCCAGCCCCAGCCCCGCAAGGCTGGGCGCCACCAGGCAGAAGACCAGCCAGGCAATGTTATTCATAATTGCGTGATGAAAACGCGTTTGCGCCAGCAGGGTGGTGTAGTTATCCCATCCCACGAAGCGCTGGCGTGGCGACAGGCCGTCCCAATCGTGCAGCGACAGGTTGAGCGTATAATAAATGGGGTACAAATAGGAGGCGACAAACAACACCATCGGCACTATTAAAAATAGGGCGTAGGTCAGGTTGCGCTGCCCGCGGGCGGAAAGGGTCGGCAAAGTTGGCATAGCGTTTCGCAACTCCTTTATGGACGGTCCGGCGCGCCGCACCTGTGGTGACCTGAAGGCGCGTCCCGGATTTTACCAGTGCTTTTCGGTTACCATTTAACGAACTTGCCTTCTTCTTCCTTCAGCGTTTGCCGTTGCTGCTCAAGCGCGTCCAGCATGGTGTCCAGCGCCTGCGGGCTGGGATTTTGCGCATAGGCGGCAATTTGATTACCCAGCTCTTCCCCTAATTCCACCGGCAGCAGGAACTTGAAGTTGGGCAGCACCTTATTTTGCTGGTTCGACTGCTGTACCTCGCGCCAGGTCTTTTTACCGATGGTATCGTAGATGCTGTCATCCACCGTTATATTGGCGGTCACCGAGCCTTTGGGACCGTTGAACGCCCGCTGGCCTTCGGCGCTGGCGGCGGCCAGCAGGAAGTTTTTCCCGGCCTGGTTTTTAACCTTGTCGCCGGTATCGGCCCGCGCCAGCACGTCTACTTGTACCACGGTGGCCCCCGCAAGCCCCGGTGCCGGGAAGAAGTCGAAATCCGTTCCCGGCTTCATCCCTTTGTCTTTCAGGTAAGACGCGAGCCAGTCACCCATCTGATAC
Organism: Sodalis sp. RH21; assembly: GCF_047324175.1. NCBI lineage: Bacteria > Pseudomonadati > Pseudomonadota > Gammaproteobacteria > Enterobacterales > Bruguierivoracaceae > Sodalis > Sodalis sp. RH21. The sequence continues at coordinate 2,057,906 of NZ_CP178732.1, forward strand.
ATGGCGACCTTGCCCTGAACCAACCGGTCGGCGGCGCTGGACCAGGTATAGCCACTCCAGTTTTTCATATAGTTTTTGGCGTACATCTCGGTGAACAGGGCAAAAGCTTTATGCACGTCAGGGCTGTTAAACGGCAGGTCGCCGCTGGCCAGCCGGTAATACCCCTCGGTGCCCAGCGTGGAAACCAGCGGTGCGTACAGGTTATAGGCGGTCCAGTTATTGCCGCCCGCGTTGGCCAGCACCTCGTAGCCGGCATCTTTCAGCGCCTTGCTGACGGCGGCGAACTCTTCCCAGGTTTTAGGTGGCGCTAACCGGAGTTTGTCGAAAATCTGTTTGTTATAAAACACGTTGCTGACGGTGTGCATATTGAGGGGAATGCCATAGTGCCTGCCGTTAAAGGTCACCACGCGCGCGAGCCCTTCAGGGAAAATTTTATCGCCAGTCACCTGTTGCCAGATATCGTCCACCGGCGTCAGCCGGCCACTGTCGACAAAGTTTTTCAGTTCCTGTCCCAGCGCGCTTTGCCAGACCGCCGGAATATTACCGCCCATAAACCCCACCTGCAACGCTTGGCGCATCTCGGTGGTATTGCCTGAGATCACCCGCTGTTTGATAGGCGTATCCGGATAGTTTTTATTGGACACCGCCATCAATCCGTCAATGGCCGCCAGTTCGGTCCCTGATCCCCAATAAGTCCAAATCTCGCTGGCGGGAGCAGGAGCAGACTGCGCCGGGGCCGCGCTAAAAGCGCAGATGGTAATCAGAGTGGCCGTGACCAGGGTGATGCCAGACTTCATGGTGGTGATCTCCTGAGTGAATAATGAAGGGTTTTTGGGCCGGCGATTAATAATTCTTAGATACAAACATAAAGTAGCTGAACGACGCACGGAGAGTCAATTGACGGGTCATAGCGTTTGCTTATTACTGGTTAATGCAAGGCGCGCGCGATTTTTTATTAGCCACTATTGGATTGTTACTCGGTAATTTACCTTCTTCAATAGTGTTAAATACTGATTTAACGCTTAATTGTAGTTATTGATGATGGTGGGTGACAATCGGTGATGTCCTTGCATATTGACTTACCGGCAAGGGTTTCTTATTTTGTTTGATAATCAATTTAAATGCCATGCAGCGAGATCCATGAATCCTACTTATCTGCGTCAGTTCCACGCGTCTCAGGTATTTCACGCACTGCGCGCCCACCCTAATATTTCTCAGCGCGAGCTATGCGCTCTGACGGGGTGCGATAAATCCACCGTGTCAGTGATTATTAAGCGCTTCGAGGCGACGGGACTGGTTGAACGCGCGCAAGGGCAGCCGCGCGGCACGCGGGGTCGTCCCCAGGAGAGCCTGCGCATTTCCCTGAACAGCGGTTTCCTGCTGGGCGTACATCTGGAATTTGAACAACTGGTGCTGGTGCTGGCCACCCTGGACGGCCAGCCGCTTGACAGTTGGCGGGGACCCTTGCCCGCCGACCCCGGAGTGTTGGGTCCGCTGCTGACCGAAGGTGTGGCGGTCATGCTGCAAGGACAGCCTCAGCCGGTCGCTGACATCCGCAGCGTTGGCGTATGCCTGCCCGGCCTGGTGGGTATGGGGGGGGGATTGGCGTTTTCGCCTAACCTGGGCTGGCGCGATGTGAACGTGGCCGAATTGCTGGCGCCTTATCTGCCGGTGCCGGTCCAGGCGGATAACGATACCAACGCCGCCACCCTGGCCGAACATTTGTTTGGCGACTGTATCGGCATCGACGACTTTCTGCTGATTGAGGGCGGCGAGGGCATTGGCGGCGGCCTGTTTATGGACGGCCGGGTCTATCGCGGCAAATCAGGCTTTGCCGGCGAACTGGGCCACCAAAAAGTCATCGCCAACGGCCGGCCCTGCAATTGCGGCGCAATGGGGTGCCTGGCCGCCTACGTAGCGCAAGGCGTGCTGCTGGAGCGCGCCGGGCATAGCGCGCCGGGCATCGCGTCGTTAACGGATTTACAGGCGGCCGCGGTCGCCGGCCAGCGCGGGGTGCTGGGGTTGCTGGATGAGTCAGGAGGTTATGTCGGCCTGGTGCTGTCGAACCTGATCAATGCGCTTAACCCACCGGCAGTGGTATTGAGCGGTACGCTGGCGCGACTGTGGCCCTGGCTGGAAGCCGGCGTGCGGCGTTCGCTCAGCGAAAATGCCCTGCCGGCGGCGCTTTCCCAAGTGGATATCATCATTTCTCGCCTCAGCACCGGTTCGGTGCCGCTGGGCGGGGTGGCGCTGGCGCTGGAGGGTTTTACCAGCCTTGATGCCCCCGAAGCCTTGTTTGGCTGACACTGTCACTTCTTACCAAAAGGAAACAGGATTCATGAAACGCATTGCTGTACTGGGTATCTCTTACGAAGCGTTGCTGCGCTCGCCGGTGCTCACCGACACCATGGAGATCCGGCGCGGGCCGGAGATGCTGGATGCCGGATTGTGGCTGGTGCGCGGCATAGAACAGCGTCTGCGCGAAGAGGAAGATGTGGAAATCGTGCCGATTCTGTGGGCTACCGCGTTGCCCGGCGGCGGATTTACCGCAGGGATTTATCAACAGGTCAAAGCGGAATGCCTGCTGGGCCTGCGTAACGCCGGACCGTTGGACGGCGTGGTGCTGGCGAACCACGGCGCCATGGAAGTACAAGGCCTGGATTGCCATGCCGATACGGATTTCGCCGTGGCGGTGCGGGATGCGGTCGGCGCGCGCGCCGTCATCACAGTGGCACTGGATCTGCACGGCCATATTACACCGCGCATGCTGACGGTAGTGAACGCCATCAGCGCCCTGCGCACCGCGCCGCATCGCGACGATCAGGAAACCGGTTATCGCGCCGCGCATCAACTGATGCAGATCCTGCGCACCGGGCGGCGGCCTAGAATCGCCGCCGTGCGTATTCCGATGCTGATCCCCGGCGAACAGTCGGTGACCACCGCCAGCCCCGGCAAGGAACTCTATGCCCGCCTGCCGGAAATCAACGCACTGCCGGGCATTATGGACGCCAATATCCTGATCGGTTTCGCCTGGAACGACCGTCCCTGGGCAGGCATGACCGCCTACGTGACGGCTGAAGAGGATCTGGCGCTGGCCACCCGGCTGGCGCAGCAACTGGCCGAGGACATCTGGGCGCGCCGACGGGATTTTATCCTGCGTATGGAAAGCGCGGACGTCGCGCAAGGGCTCAGGCGCGCCGCGGCGGCGCGCGAACATCCGCTGTTTTTGTCTGATTCCGGCGACAATACCACCGCCGGCGCTTATGGCGATTTGACCACCGTGTTGCAGGCGGTGCTGGACGAACCCGCGCTTACCGATGCGGTGGTCGCGGGTATCACCGCTCCTGGCATTGTGCGCCAATGCCATCAGGCGGGGGTCGGGGCCACCGTCCAATTGACGCTGGGGGAGGAACACCGCTCGGCTCCGCCAACCGCCCGGCGGGTCAGCGCGGTGGTGGAGGCGGTGGACGACGAGCTGCGTCCCGACGGTTTCCAGCCGTATCTGCGGGAAAGCGCCGCCTGGGCGCGGGTGCGCATCGGCCGTGTGCTGGCGACGTTCCATGCCGCGTCCATTGGCATCACCACGCCGGCCCATTTCACGATGATGGGCATTGATCCCCTGGCTCACCAGGTCTATGTGGTTAAGCTGGGCTACCTGCATCCGCAACTGGAGGACATCGTCGCCCGCCATATTCTGCTGATGAGCGACGGCGCCGCCAATCTTGACGTGCGCCGGTTGCCGTTCAGCCAAGTGCCGCGCCCGTCCTGGCCGCTGGATCCCGAAGGGCAGTGGTTTGCCGTCGCCAATACTTATACTACACCGGTCTGAGGAGGCCGTCCCCTATGCGTAAACTGAGTCTACGTTCTGTCGTCCCACCGGATTTTGGCGTGCCGGAAACGGCGCCGGCTATCCCTCCGGCGATTTATGAGATACGGTGCCGGCAGGCCTGGCATGCTGCCGGCCGCGATTGGCTGGTTGTGTATGCCGATCGTGAACATCTGGCTAATATCGCCTTCCTGTCCGGATTCGAGCCGCGTTTTGAGGAAGCGCTGTTATTGCTAGGTCCCGGCGGGCGGCGCATCGTTATCACTGGCAACGAAAGCCTAAGCTATGTGCCGCGCGCCGGCTTGAGCAAGATAGAGGTGTTGCTGAGCCAGACCATGAGCCTGCTGGGCCAGGATCGCACCCAGCGGCCGGATCTGGTTGCGGTGCTGCGTCAGGCCGGCATGGCGGCGGGCCAAAGCGCCGGGCTGGTGGGTTGGAAATACCTGCTGGCGGAAGAATGGCAGGGACCGCTGCCCACGTTCCACGCCTCGGCACTGGTAGTGGACGCGTTGCGGGCGGTGCTGGGCGATGCCCAGGCGCTGACTGATGCCACGCGGGTGCTGATGCATCCTGAAACCGGCCTGCGGGCGGTGGTAGACGTACACCAGATAGCCGCTCAGGAGTGGGGCGCGGCCCGGGCGTCGGCCGCGGTGTGGCGCATCGTCACCGGTGCGCGCCCCGGGGAGAGCGAACTGGCCGCGGCCGCGCGCATGGGGTACGCTGGCGAGGTAATGAACACCCACATGATGTTCTCCTCCAGCCGTCCCGGCGAAGGCCCGGTGGTGGGGCTGGCAAGTCCCGGCGGACGGCGGCTGGCCGAGGGCGATGGCGTGACCACCGCGGTGAGTTACTGGGGCGGTCTGTCGTCCCGCGCCGGCCTGCTGGCCACCGAAAACGCCCGGTTTACCGACATCGCCAAAGCCTACTTCAACGGATTGCTGACCTGGTATGACGCTGCGGATATCGGCGTAAGCGGCGGCGAGCTATTCGGGCGCGTCACCGACGCGCTGGCACAGGGAGGTCTGAGGCCAGCGCTGAACCCCGGTCATCTGGTGGGCCATGATGAATGGGTCAACACCCCGGTGCGGCCGGGATCGACGGAGCGCATCCGTTCCGGCATGCCGTTCCAGGTGGATGTGATCCCGACACCGGTGGCCGACGGTTGGGCGCTTAACTGCGAGGATGCGGTCACCTTCGCAGATGCCGATCTGCGTCTTGAGCTTAGCCAGGCTTATCCCGACGTCTGGCGGCGCATCGAGGCGCGGCGCCGCTTTATGCAGCAAGAACTGGGCGTCGGCCTGCGGCCTTCGGCGCTGCCCCTGTCCAATACGCCGCTGTGCCTGCCGCCATGCTGGCTGGCCGCCGACCAATTGCTGGTATGTGAATAAGCTTGTCTCTGCCGACCCGAGAACGGGCCGGCGTAGTGAAACGAAACGACTATGCGGAAACGGTTTTTATGGCGAACGTGTCGCTCCACCAGGTAGCAAAGTATTATGAGGACTATCACGCCGTGCGAGGCATCAGCCTGAACATTCCCGACAACGCTTTTGTGGTACTGGTGGGGCCTTCCGGCTGCGGCAAGTCCACTACGCTCAGGATGATTGCCGGGCTGGAGGAGATAAGCTCAGGGGAGATCCGCATCGGCGACCGGGTGGTTAACCAACTGCCGCCCGGGGAACGTGATATCGCCATGGTGTTCCAGAATTACGCGCTTTATCCCCATATGACGGTACGGCAGAATATTGCTTTCGGCCTGAAGCAGCGGCGTCTTCCCGAGCCGGAAATCGCCCGGCGTATCGCCGACATCGCCGCCCTGCTGAATATTGAAACCCTGCTCGATCGCAAACCGCGCAGCATGTCCGGCGGCCAGCGCCAGCGGGTGGCGATGGGACGGGCGATGGTGCGTAATCCGGCGTTGTTCCTGTTTGACGAGCCGCTGTCCAATCTGGACGCCAGCCTGCGGGTGCGGATGCGCACCGAAATCAAGCGGCTGCACCAGGCCATGCCCACTACCACCATTTATGTCACCCACGATCAAACCGAGGCCATGACCCTGGCGGATATCGTCGTAGTGATGAACGGCGGCCGCATTGAGCAGTCCGGTCCGCCGCAGCAACTGTATCATTTTCCCGATACCCGCTTTGTGGCCGGTTTTATCGGTTCGCCGGCGATGAACTTCTTTCCGGCCACGCTGACCGCCGGCGACGGCACGCTCGGTCTAACGCTCGCCGGTGATATCACGTTGCCGCTGCCGCCGGCGCGTTTTCCGGCGGGCTCGCTTGCCGGTCGCCCTCTTACTGTGGGCATCCGCCCCGAGCACTGGGCCCTGAGCGGCGACGACAAGGCCTGCCTGCCGGTGATCGTGGATGTGGTGGAGCCGCTCGGTCAGGAAACCCTGGTGTATTTCCGCCATTACGGCGAGGACTACTGCGTGCGGCTGGACGCCAGTTTCAGCGGCGTCCCCGGGGAGACACTAAAACTCTATCCTCGCCTGGACAAGATCCATCTGTTTGAACCTGAGAGCGGACGACGTGTGACGTCGTAAATGTGTGCCACTTATGTTAGTCACAGGGCGCTGGCGAGGGGATATTGGTTACATTGCAACCAGCGGAATGGGCGCTGTATTGCGCCTCACTAATGAAGGTGGCGTGTCAAGAAAGTGACCTATCAAATCTAAGCTTAACGTATCGTTTTTGTTTTTGAACTCACCATGAGCCGCCAGTCTAAGGGAATTGTGGCCGGCAACACTTGGTCATCCTTCAATGATTGCAGGGTAGCGGTCAGTTTTCGCCAGGCACGCTCATAACCCTCGCCGGTCCAGGCCTGCTGACCGGTCTGTTTGAGTTGCTGATAACACCGATCATAGATATCCATTGTCGATTGAAACCTCCACGCCTAGAGAATGGTTGAGCAGGGTATGGCGCTATCGAGGCTATTTTGCATCTTTTAACGCTCGTTAGAGTGTATCTTAGGTATCTGCTGGCAGAGAGCGTTTGCCAACTACGCAGGGCTATTAGCCGAATGGCGACCAGGGTAAGACCCGCGTGATTGAAGTTACTCTATGCGGGCTATTTGTTGCAAGGAAGCCCATTCCGGTCGCTGCTATTCTGATCGGGAAAACATACAATGTGGTGAAACGTATTATTGTCTTCTTTAACCGATCGAGACCTGTCGATAATGATTTCTTAAACCATGTCGGCGCTCAACTATTAATAGGGGAACGCTGATTTATCAATCACACATGTTATGCGGGCATGATGGATTACGACAGTACCAGTAGCGGATTGCAAGGATCAGATATAAGGTCTGGCCTGAGCATGGAAGGTGTTGTATACGGCGCCGGCGATAACTATGTATGGGTATGGAACTGCCGCGCTTAAGGCATTCAGGGCAATTCGCTGTTTTACCTGTGGCACGAAGGTTGATGGTCAGCCCGCCCGGGCTAATGATTTGTCGGATTGGCTGCCATCCGCGAGGCAGTTGCAATAGAGACTTGGATGAAGCCATTGAGTTGTCCCTAACTTAAAACAACTTAGATCCTTGTTAACTAAAAAGTTTCATTCCTTTCCCACCACCCAAGTTGCGGAAGACCCACTTTTGCACCGATGGCGACAAAAATGAGTGGGTCGGCGGTTTGGTATGGATTTTTTACGCTACAGCTCACGTTTTTGGTTGCGGGATATTGTGATGCGAAGTACAAATGATATGTTGACTGAATAATTGGATTGTTACTGCAAAAGCAGGCAAAACCAGATCTCCGCGATTGTTCGGATATCTGGTTTTTTATTTTTAGAGCCGGGAAAATGAAGATTTCCAAGATACTTAACAATAATGTGGTCCTAAGCTTTGATGAACATCACAACGAACAGGTAGTGATGGGGCGTGGTCTTGGTTTTAAAAAGCGGGTAGGCGACAGACTGGATCCGGTATTGATTGAGAAAGTCTTCGCGCTGAAAAGCGGTGAATTGACTTCGAGGCTCACCGAACTGCTGGCGGCGATCCCGGTGGAGGTGATGTGCGCTGCAGATAACATTATTACCCTGGCTAAGCAACGGTTGCCCGGCAAGTTGCAGGACAGTATCTATATCTCGTTGACCGATCACTGCCACTTTGCCATTGAGCGCCACAAGCAAGGGATAGATATTCGCAATGTGCTGCTATGGGAAATAAAGCGCCTGTATCAAAATGAATTCGCCGTGGGTATGGAGGCGCTGGTGATTATCGAACAGCGGCTCGGTATCCGGCTGCCGGAGGACGAGGCGGGATTTATTGCGCTGCACCTGGTCAATGCCCAACTTGACAGTGAAATGCCGCAGGTCATGCATATTACCCGCATCATGCAGGAAATTTTAACTATTGTTAAATATCAGCTTAACATCGACTACAACGAAAAGGCGCTCAGCTACCACCGTTTTGTCACGCATCTTAAATTTTTTGCACAGCGTTTACTGGGGCAAAACATCGTCCATAACGATGATGAATCCCTGCATGATGTGGTAAAAGAAAAATATATCCTCTCCTACCACTGTGCTGAAAAAATACAGGCGCATATTGAACATCAATATCAATATTCTCTGACCAAGGAAGAGATGATGTTTCTCACCATTCATATCGAGCGGGTGCGCACTGAATTGCTGGAGGGATGAGCGCATAGCGGGTGTAACCGAAAAAAGTTGATCTTCATCACACATTTTTTCTAATTCATAGAAAGTGATTGAAGCGGTGTTTGAAAAAACACATACTATCCACCAGGTGAGGAACCTTATTTTATCAAGATAGTCAGTAAGGATACGTTAGTAATAATGACGTTTATGTAGCCGGTACCAGGATTGTTACTGCCGCCCCTTAATGGGCAATGCAGGCAAAACCTAAATCAGTTTTTTCTGTCCCGAATCTGGACATGAAAAAAGCGATTTAGGTTTTTTTTTGCTCTGAAAACAGCGTCGGGCCGGCGTGCCGCCCGGAATTACCTGTGTGGTTACCGTGGGTTAAGGATAGGCAATGAAATATGAAGCATTAGCCAGTGAGATCATTGAAGGTGTAGGCGGGCGCGGCAATATCAATAGCGTGGTGCATTGCGCGACACGCTTGCGATTTAAGCTGAAAAACAATGAAAAAGCCAATGTTGCCGGACTGAAAAATAATCCTGGCATTATTATGGTGGTGGAAAGCGGCGGCCAGTTCCAGGTGGTCGTGGGTAATCATGTCGGTGAGGTATATAAAGATGTGCTCCAGGTGGCGGGGATGGATGAAAATACCGCCTCCGCCCAGACGGAAGCCAAAAAGGAAAATATTGCCGCCCGTTTCATGGATCTGATTTCAGGTATTTTCACACCCATAGTCAGTATTATGATTGCTTCGGGGATATTAAAAGGATTTCTGGCCTTGAGCCTGGTATGCGGCTGGCTGACGGAGGCTCACGGCACCTACAAATTATTGTATGCTGCCAGCGATGCATTATTTTATTTCTTCCCGGTATTTTTGGGTTATACCGCCGGGAAGAAATTCGGCGGCAACCCCTTTGTGACCATGGTTATCGGCGGCACGCTGGTGCATCCGTCGATGATTGCCGCGTTTGATAGCATGCAATTGGCCGGCCATCAGTCGCTTTATTTCCTGGGATTGCCTATTACCTTTATTAATTATTCGTCCTCGGTTATCCCGATTGTATTTTCCGCCTGGGTATCCAGCCGGTTGGAAAAACCGCTTAATGCCATCTTGCACAGTAATATCCGTAATTTCTTTACGCCACTGCTGTGCATCTGTATTACCGTACCGCTGACCTTTTTGCTTATCGGTCCGGCGGCCACCTGGCTTAGTCATCTGCTGGCCGCAGGATACCAGGCGGTTTACGGGTTTAATTCCGTCCTGGCCGGGCTGCTGATGGGCGGATTATGGCAGGTGTTCGTAATATTCGGTCTGCACTGGGGGCTGGTGCCGCTGATGATCAATAATCTCAGCGTAATGGGCCACGATACCATGTTGCCGATGCTGGTGGCACCGGTGCTGGCGCAAGCCGGGGCGGCGTTGGGCGTTATGCTGCGGACCCGTGACAACAAACTTAAGGCGATTTCCGGTTCGGCGTTTTCTTCGGCGGTTTTCGGCATCACCGAACCGGCAGTGTACGGTGTCACCCTGCCGCTGCGTCGGCCTTTTATCTTTGGCTGTATCGGCGGCGGCATGGGCGCCGCGGTATTCGGTTATTTCCATACCACCATCTACTCCTTCGGTTTTCCCAGCATCTTTACCTTTGCCCAGATCATCCCGCCTACCGGCATGGATAACACCGTTTGGGCAGGGATCGTCGGCACCATGGTCGCTTTTATTTTCGCGCTGGTTAGCACCTGGCTGTTCGGCATTAAAAGAGAACCGGCCGCGCCCGTAGCAGCGGCCGAAGTGCCGTCGCAGGCGCCAGTTGCGGATGCGCTGGGGCGCCGACTGAATGTCGCCAGCCCGCTGGCGGGCGAGGTATGCCTGCTGGCTGACGTCAAGGATGCCACCTTCGCCAGCGGCTTGATGGGGAAGGGCGTAGGCATCCTGCCCTCTGGCATGCGGGTAGTATCGCCGGTAAACGGCATAGTGGCGTCGCTGTTCAAAACCCATCACGCCATCGGGCTGTTATCCGATGAGGGCGTCGAAGTGCTGATCCACGTGGGAATCGATACCGTCAAGCTGGACGGACAGTATTTTAACGCCCATATCGACACCGGCGATCGGGTTAGCCAGGGCGATCTGCTGGTGGAGTTTGACGCGCCTGCCATTACCGCCGCAGGTTATGACCTCACTACGCTGGTCATTATCACCAACAGTGAAGACTATATGGATGTGCTGCCGGCCACCGCCGGAAATACCATTCGGGAACAACAGCCGTTGCTGACGCTGGTACGGTAAATTTTCAGGAGAAAAAATATGAGCACGATTTTTCCAGAGCATTTTTTATGGGGCGGCGCGGTCGCGGCCAACCAGGTGGAAGGCGCCTATCTGACCGACGGCAAAGGCTTGTCCACCTCCGATTTGCAGCCGCAGGGCATTTTCGGCGGGGTGGTGGAACGCCATGACGGAGACAGCGGCATCAAGGATGTGGCGATCGATTTTTATCATCGCTACCCCGAGGATATCAAACTGTTTGCCGAGATGGGCTTTCGCTGCCTGCGCACGTCCATCGCCTGGACGCGCATTTTCCCTCAGGGGGACGAAGAACAGCCGAATGAAGCCGGGCTGGCGTTTTATGACCGCGTGTTTGATGAGATGGCCAAGTACCGGATCACCCCGCTGATTACCCTATCCCATTACGAGATGCCTTATGGTTTGGTCAAGAACCATGGCGGCTGGGGCAGCCGGGACACCATCGACTGTTTTGAACGTTACGCCCGTACGGTATTCCAGCGCTACCGGCACAAGGTGAAGCATTGGCTTACATTCAACGAAATCAATATGTCATTGCATGCGCCCTTCACCGGCGTCGGCCTGCCCGAAGGCAGTTCGCGCCAGGCCATCTACCAGGCCATCCACCATCAACTGGTGGCCAGCGCCCGGGCGGTCAAGGCCTGTCATGAGATTATCCCCGATGGGAAAATCGGCAATATGCTGCTGGGTGGCCTGCTGTATCCCCTGTCGTGCAAACCGGAAGATATGCTGGAAACCTTACAGCAAAACCGTGAATGGCTGTTTTTCGGCGATGTGCAGGCGCGTGGAGCTTATCCCGCTTATATGACGCGTTATTTCAAGGACCAGAATATACGGTTGACGATTACCGCGGAAGACCAGACAGATTTAAAACAAACGGTGGATTTTATCTCTTTCAGTTATTATATGACCGGCTGCGTGACCACCGATCAACAGCTGAATAACCAGGCGCGCGGTAATATCCTCAATATGGTGCCGAACCCGCATCTGGCCAGTTCGGACTGGGGATGGCAAATCGACCCGGTGGGATTGCGTGTATTGATGAACGAACTGTACGACCGCTACCAGAAACCGCTGTTTATCGTGGAGAACGGCCTGGGAGCCAGGGATACGGTGGAGGCAGACGGTAGCATTAACGATGACTATCGCATCCGCTATCTCAACGATCACTTGGTGCAGGCAGGGGAGGCGATTAAGGATGGCGTCGAGGTGATGGGCTACACCAGTTGGGGGCCCATTGACTTGGTCAGTGCGTCGAAAGCGGAATTTTCCAAACGCTACGGTTTTATTTATGTGGATCGAGACGATGCGGGCAACGGCACTCTCGAACGCCGGCGTAAAAAAAGTTTCTACTGGTATGCCGATGTCATTAAAAGTCATGGCGGAACGCTAAAGTCTTAATTATCTCTTAATGATTATTTTCGCGGTTTAATTTTTAAGCCGCGTGATTAAAACATGGCGATATTGCCCATGGGGCATTTTATCGCCTGAACTAAATAAAAAAATAAATGGGGAAAATAATGATTAATTTAATTTATAATACCTCAGAATCCAATAAATGGGTTCGGTACCTTTGTATTGTTTCGGCGCTGTTTGCCGCCGTGACACAAGCCGCGGAAATACCAGACGGGAAATGGAACGGCACGGTGTTAGGATTTGAAGCGCCAACGGAAGGTTTGCTTGGGGATATGCTGGGTATTCGGCCGATTCTTGAGGACCGTGGATTCCATTATCGTTTAGGTTATCTCAGTCAATTAGCCTATAACGCCGGCGGCGGCTATGACCATGATGACAAGGCTGCCTATATCGACCAGTTTTCACTGACGTTTACTCAGGATCTAGAAGCCCTGACCGGTATTCCCGATGCCGCCATTGAAGGTAATATCGTTAATCGTAATCATAATAGCAATCTGACCACCGATCGTTTGCAGGACAATCGGGTGAGTTATAACGACTTATCTCAGGAAAGCTGGGGCGGGCAATCCATTACCCGTCTGGGCTGGCTGACCTTTGGCCGCAGTTTTGACGACCGACGATTGCATTGGCGTATCGGTATGATGAATAAAAATCAGGATTTCGATCAAATTATTCCCTGCGACTTTCAACTGTTAAGCCTGTGCGGCGGTAAATCCGCCAGTTCCATGACCTGGTCCAACTGGAATGTTCATTATTGGGGCACCACGTTTCAATATCAGCTCACTCCCGAATTGACGTTAAAAACCGGCATATTGGAACAAAACCCCGATGCTTCCGCACGTAGTCACGCCTGGAGTTGGTCCACCAAAGGCAGCAAGGGGATCTTGTTGCCGGTGGAAGCAGAACTGAAAACCCATGTTAACGACCTGCCGGGGATCTATAACCTTGGCATCTTGTTCACCAACGCGCCGCAGCAGGCTTTGTATACCGGCAAATCAGGTGGCGCGGGTGCGTCAGATCCTGACGGCTATCGAGAATATGACCGCACCTGGTTTATGTACACCGGCTTTAATCAGCAGGTAACCCGGCTGGTGGATGACGCCAATCGCGGCATGAGCCTGTCCTGGAGCCTCGGCCTGGCGGATCAGCGTGTAACTATATGCATTATTCCACCGCGGCGTCGGTGCGTTATCGCGGGCCGTTCGATGCCCGTCCGGAGGATTGGTTAGGATTAGGCGTGGCCTATCTCAAATACAGTGATGATTACCGCCGCAACCAGGGCTACCGGAACCAACTGAACGATGTGGATGATTATGGCAATCCTCTGTACAGCCCGTTGCCCGGACATTCCGTCAATGCCGAACTTTATTATCGCGTCAAAGTCAGGTCGTGGCTTGAACTGCAGCCGGATGTGCAGTACTGGCATCGCCCGGGCGGGTTGAGTGAGACCCAGGAAGCATGGGTCCTGGGCCTGAAAACCGTCGTGACTTTTTAACCCTGGGAAACATATGCGCAAATATATCTGCATCATGGCGGCTGTAATGTCAGGGCTGGCCACGCTGGCTTCCCATGCCGCCACAATAGAATGGTTTCAGTCCGGTTATGATAAGCACACCAATACGGTCATTGAATGGAAAGCCATGAACTCTCCGGCGTTGGAGAAGTTTGATAACAGCGATTATCGGGTGCTGAGCATTAATCAAAAAGATATGCTGCAGGAAATTGATGGCTTTGGCGCGGCGTTTAATGAAAAAGGCTGGGATGCGCTTTCCGGCCTGTCGCAAACTGAACACGCAAAGGTATTAACGTCGTTATTTGCTAGCCATAACGGTTTGAATCTCACGTTGGGCCGCATACCTATCGGCGCGAATGATTTTTCGATGGATTACTATTCATTAGATGACCATCCCGCTGATTATGAAATGAAGCATTTTTCAATCGCCCGGGACGAAAAATATCTTATTCCCTTTATCAAGGCAGCTCTTGCTTACCAGCCGGACATGCAGTTTTTTGCTTCGCCCTGGACACCGCCGGCATGGATGAAAGCCAATAATTACTATGGCTGCCGAGGTTCGGAAGGTCGTGCTCACCTCGTGTGGGAACCGAAGATAGAGCAGGCCTATGCGTTATATCTCTCTAAATTTGTCCAGGCATATCAAGAAAAAGGCATCAATATCAGTGCGGTTCATCTACAAAATGAACCGGCCGCCTGCCAGGATTTTCCCTCTAGCACATGGACGGGCCTGCAAATGCGCGATTTTTTGCGTGATTATCTGATCCCTCAATTTGAAAAGGATAAACTCCCTGCGACCGCGTGGCTAGGCACGATTAATTATGGCGACTATGAAAGCTATGCAAAACCTGTCCTGGAAGATAAGGCATTACGGGGTAAGCTTGGCGGCGTCGGCTATCAGTGGGATGGGAAATATGCCATTGAGGAGACTAGGAAACGTTACCCAGGTACAAAATTGATTCAAACTGAATCAGAATGCGGCAATGGCTCAAATGATCTGTTTGCTGGATTCTATACTTTTAACCTGATAAAAAAATACCTGGAGGCCGGGGCGAGCCAGTATTATTACTGGAACATGGTTCTTGACTCTTCAGGCAACAGTTCATGGGGTTGGAAGCAGAATTCCTTGATATCCGTAGACCGGATGTATGGCAAAGTGAGTTATAACTTTGAATATTATGTCTTGAAACATGTCAGCGCATTGGTCAGGCCGAAAGCGCATTTGCTGAACATGAAAAACGATGAAGACGCACTGGCCTTTATTAATACGGACAATAGTATTGTGCTTGTGTTGGCTAACCCGAGCTATTCCGAGAAGCAAATGCGCATAACACTAGGCGATAAAATGATAAGGGTAAAAATGCCGATGCTGACCATGAATAGCCTGGTAATAAATCTCTAGGCACAGAGCTCATCTCAACGAGACAGGAATAAGGCTACGCCGGTAAACAGTTCAGTATTGAATTTGCTGTGGGTATCGACGCTATTCTCTCGACGGTGCCAGCATCTTCGATATTGGCACTATTAACGTCGCGATGTGATGGCAGGGTAGGTTATTACCTTATGTACTGGCGTCAATGGGTGCGGTTTCGGTGATTGCGTGGGTGTTAAATTCATTATGAGCGGCTTTTGTGAATGACATCACTTTTACCACTCATAAAGCTGTACTCCATTTTTTAAACTTCTATTGTTACAGGTAAAATAATAAATCATAAGTGAATATTTATTCAATTGATGTTGTGAGCAACTGATATTCTGAGAATATGTCACTGACCAAGGAGAAAAATATGTTGAAAAAACCGCGGTTAAATCGCATCGTTGGCACCATGACATTATTGCCCGTTTTGGCATTGGCTATCCCGGCCTATAGCTTTGCCGCGCCGGATGTTACCTCATTAGCCGGTAAAACAGTCCCCTTCCAAGCCAGGCCTCGTGTTTTTGTATTAACCGATATCGGTAATGAACCCGATGATCAAATGTCCATGACCCGCTTTCTGCTCTATTCAAACGAAATGAACATTGAAGGACTGGTGGCCACCACCTCCACCTGGCAAAGAGATATTGTCCATCCGGATATCATCAATCTGGTGCTGGGTCATTATGCCGAAGTGCAGCCTAATTTGCTGCGCCATGACCCCGCGTTTCCCACCGCCTCAGTGCTAAAGGGCATCGTGGCTTCCGGGCAAGGCCATTACGGCATGGCCGCGGTGGGTAAAGGTAAATCCACCCCTGGTTCGGATTTGCTGCTGCGTTCGATTGAGAACAGCGTTTCGGCCGATCGGCCACTGTATATCAGCCTGTGGGGCGGCGCTAATACGCTGGCGCAGGCGCTGACAGATTTGAAAGCCGGGCACAGCGCCGCCGAAGTCGAAACACTGACCGGACATCTCATTGTGTACTCGATTTCCGATCAGGATGATGCGGGCATCTGGATACGTAATAACTTTCCGGCCATTACCTATATCGTTGATCCCTCCACCCAAAATGGCGAAGATTACGCCCGTGCCACCTGGACCGGCATCAGCGGCGACAAGTACTACCGTAACGCGCCCGGCGCTGATTTTACCACTGTGGCCAACAGTTGGCTGGACCGCAATATTCGCAGCAAAGGACCGATGGGCAAAGGCTATCCGCAGTATATGTTTATTATGGAAGGGGATACGCCGTCATACCTGGGATTGATACGCAATGGGCTGGACAGCGAAACGAATCCGGGCTGGGGGGGGTGGGGCGGACGTTATATCCTGCGCCAACCCCATGGCGAAACCCGCCCGGTCTGGACCAGCGGCGGCGACTTTTTCCCCGGGAATCCCAATGCGGCGGATACGGTCATCGGCGCCGACGGTAAAAGTTATACTTCCAACCAGGCTACCATTTGGCGTTGGCGGGAAGCATACCAGCACGATTTCGCCGCTCGTATGGACTGGACCATTAAAGATTTTGCCCATGCCAACCATAACCCGGTGGTGGTTGTGAATAACCAACCGGGCAAAGACACCATCTACCTTACCGCCCACGTCGGCAACGCCGTAGTGCTGGATGTACAGGGCACCACAGACCCGGACGGCAATAAGCTGAGCTATCAATGGATAGCCTATCCCGAAGCCGGTTCGGCAACCTCAAAACAGGTAACTATCGATGAGGTTCAGGGTAAACCGGGGGAAGAGTCGCTCAACGCTCGGCCGGTGCTGGACCTGAGCGGACATAGCGCGGGGAAGGTCACCGTGACGCCGCAAAAATCCGGGGTCGAGCATATTATTTTAGCCGTACAGGATGATGGACTGCCATCGCTGACGTCGTATCGGCGGGTGATCATTACCGTCAATCAATAGCCCGGGTAACACTGGCTTGGGCCAGGCAGGGCGCGGGAATAATGATTTTTGTCTTAGCCGCGCCACCAACTTTTCATTATAATGCCACGATTTGTTTATTGAATTGTGGCCTTTTGAAGGAAATATCGCGAGCACTTATATAAAAAGTTAATGATTTTGGTGGCGGCGTTGATGTCTCATGTGGCAGTTTTGTCCGCCGACCAAAGTATGAAAATGGACAATAAGGCTTCAATGTCGCCAGCAGCGCAAGAGTATATGTCTGGGATGCAAAGTATGAATGACAATATGATGGCATGATGGCGGGAATGATGTCGTCCAACCCTGATGTAGCCTTTGCAAAAGGAATGACCGCTCATCATCAAGGTGCCATTGAGCACGAGCCAGTGCTTGGGTATGTCCGGCGTCTTGCTACCTAAGGCTGACGGCCTATCTTTCGGCGCTTGGTGTTTTTGCCACCAGTACCGTGACGCCCAAGGCTTCAAATGCCGCTTTTGCTGCGGGAGTAATTCCGCTATCGGTGATTAGATATCGCAATTTCCGCCATTCACAAGGCAGGGCGAACATCGACACTTTATCGATTTTAGTGGAGTCCGCCACCACATAAACGGTATTGGCCGAATTGATCATCGCCGTTTTAACTTTGATATCCGTTTCGCTGGGATAGCTGAGCCCCACGCGGGATGAAATACATGCGGTGGCCAGGAATAGTTTTTCAGCCAGCATATTATCGAAAAAGCTCGCGGCTCTCTCGCCGGAGGTGGATAGGGTGGGAAATTTAAAGGTTCCCCCCGCCAATTGGATATTCACCCCCGGTTCCCCACCGAGTTGCAGGGCAATATTGACGGCAGTGGTAATAACCGACAGCCTTTTAATATGGCTCAGATTGTTGGCTATGGATGTGGTGGTGGTGCCTGAGTCGAGAATAATGGTGTCGCCCGGCTCGATAAAACTGGCAGCCAATTGCCCGATAGCGGCTTTTTCGTCGAGCTGGGTTTGGCGCGCCAGCAGTAAAGCATTGGTGTTCTGTTTGCCATCAAGCAACGTCGCTCCCCCGTGGTAGCGTTGTACATAGCCTTGCTGTTGCAACGCGCGGAGGTCCGAGCGGATGGTTGCTTCTGTCAAATTGAAAGTGTCGGTGAGCATTTTCACCATCACAGTACCGTCTTCTTTTATCATTTCCAGTATTTTATTGCGACGATGCTGCATATTAGCCCACTGCTCATTTTTGCTTTTCAATCATGGTACTCCTGTCGGTATTCTCATTCCCGCGGCTCCCAGGCAAATCATAACGTTGAGCGTAATGTAAAGCGAGTTTCTGTGTTTTTCTTTTTAATTTTCGAATGAAAATAAATTTACCTTATCCAGATAAAATATCCTTATTATCAAAAATTTAATCTTGATTATTTTGCGTGAAAAATCATAATATATTGAATAATATGTACATTTTAAAATGTATGATTTTTGTTAGAAATTCGATCTCGGCCTCATAATGGTATAAAACGATAATATATAATTTTCTTTCGAAAGCGTTATGACCGCCAAGCGTTTAGAACAGACGTGATAGACGGGTAAAGCGATGATGTTAGGCTGTGGTCAAGCAGATGTTTACAGACTCCAGGGCGTTACGCGGAAGATTCGTCGATACGTCCGTAAAGGAACACCCAGGCCAGGACTGACCTGTTGGAAATGATCTCTTTTATGCTTTCTCTCGGCCTGCTTGATTCTGCTTTGTCAGACTCATTTATATAAGGGGAATTTATGTCTACACTACTCTCTGCCTCTGGGGTATGTTTCGTTAAGCTCATAAAAAAAATCTCTCTGCTGATAATCTCTGCGGTACTGGCTTGTGGTGTTTATCTGACAGGTATCACAAATGTATATGCAGCCGAGTCACCATTTCGCACCATCGTTACGAGTGATGCCGAAATCGATGATGTCGCATCATTTCATCGGCTGCTTCTCCATATGAACGATATGTCTGACAGCCTGGAAGCGGTGATTTATTCCAGCTCAACGTTCCATTGGGCGGGGGATCCCAACGCTAATCCCCCCATCCCGGCCAAGGATTGGGCGGGCAGCGACGTCTTTCAGCAAATTATCAACGGCACGGGAAAATGGGGAAAAGGGGGCGGCTATGCGGCGGTCGTCAACAATCTCAAGCTCCATGACCCAAAATTTCCTTCTGTCGAGCATATGCTCAGTCTTATCAAGGTAGGCAACGTTACCTATCGCGGGGAGATGAAAAAGGACTCGGAAGGGTCTAATTTCATCAAGCAAGCAATGCTCGATAACGATCCACGGCCGCTGTTTCTGCAGGTTTGGGGTGGTACCAACACCATTGCCGCCGCGCTGCGGTCCATCGAGGATGAATATAAAGGCACCGATAAATGGGATGAAATTTATCGCCATGTGACAGCAAAGGTTCGTTTATATGTGATTCTCGATCAGGACGAGGTATATAAAGACTATATCGACCCCCATTGGCCCGACCTCGACATCATCGTTAATCGCGATCAGTTCTGGACCGTGGCTTATTACACGTATCGGACCGCCGGTATTCGCGGTTTGCCGCGCGTGCCCGATGTAATTGAAGACGCCTACTTCTCGCCGGAATTTATTCATCGGCTGCGTACCGGTCCGCTGATGTCGAGCTACCCTGTTTCAGCTGACAGGCTGGCGCTTGGCTCTGCCGGTTATCCTGATACGGAATCTTTTCTTTCCGAGGGCGACTCGCCCAGCTATTTTTATCTCCTCAGCAACGGTTTGAACAGCTGGAAAGATCCGACCTATGGCGGGTGGGGTGGTCGCTTTGCAAAAGTGACTGAACATCGCTGGTCCGATTTCCCCTCCTACATCACGGATAAGAGCTGGAAGTTCGACGATCGCCGCTATGGCCTCGAGGCTTCCCGTGTGCGTGATGTCAGCCCATATCCTGAATCTTACGATGTGGCGTATCCCACCGCACGTTTTATCCCCGCGCTGCAGCAGGAGCTGGCGGCGCGCTCGCAATGGCAGACGGTCTCCTATAAGGATGCCAATCATCCGCCGGTGGTCAGTATCGCCGATGGCAAAACGGAGATTGTCGTGCAGCCGGGAGAGAAGGTCCCTCTCAACGGGATAGCATCGGATCCCGACAATAATAAACTTGTGGTTCATTGGTGGCAGTATCAAGAGGCCGGCACCTACCCTAATATTGTTGATATTGCCCGGCCATCGGCCCTGGATACCTCATTCCTGATTCCGACGGATGCCCGGCCTGGACAAACAATCCACATGATCCTTGAAGTTCAGGACCGTGCGCAAATACCGATAACCCGTTATGCAAGGCTAATCGCCACAGTAGGGAACAAATGATATTGTAAAAACGTCGGTCGAAGGAAAGGCTTAGCCTTTTCTTCGATAAACTACAGATTGCCGATAACGGAGGCTTGATTATCATCCACCTGATTACGGTGATGGATTTTGATTTAATCAGAAATATTGCATTAGATAAGTAAGCGTCAACTCTGGGCCGTATTGACGCTTATTCAGTAGGTATTGCGAGGTTCCACGGCAGAAGATCTTTGATCTTGTTGATGGGGTGTTCCGCGATACATTCCCTGAATACGGTATCAAAGCTGTTCTCAGAAGCCAGCAAGGTGGCATAACGTTGCTGCTCACGGGCAGTCCGCGGATTAATGCCTTTCGCCAACAGGGCCGACGCTTGATCTCTTGATTGTCTTGCTTCGCGGAGTGTGACGCTGGGATAGCAACCCAGGGAAATTCGCTTTTGTTTTCCTCCCCAGTAATAGCGGAAGTGCCAGGTTTTCCCTCCCTTGGGTGAAACAGCAAGCGAAAGGCCGGCATCATCGGAGAGGGTATAGGCGTTGCCGGTCGCTTTGGCCCGGCGGACTGCGGTATCGGAAAGTGCCATGAACGTCGCTCCTGATTTCTGGTCAGAGCTGGATTTTGGTTTCCAATCGTAGAGTCATCTAGCAACAATCCGGAATCAAACTCACCCGCATTTCCGATGGACTTAAAAATGGACTTAAAAGTACCGGATACAGGTGGATTTCAGTGGACGTCGCTGGAGCAGAGAAGGATAGTTTTCATCCTTTTTTCAATGACCTGTGGACGTCAGTAGACATCCACAGAACAGAAATTGGCTCCTCTGACTGGGATCGCCTTTGCCAGTAATTGCATGATAAGTAGGCTAAATTAAAATTTCCGTTCTGTCAAGACCACCAGAATGACCACCAAATAAAACTATGGCGATACGGTAGTGGTACGACAAGAGGGGGATTAGGAAATAAGGCTTTTTTTTGGTTGAATTGAACAACTCTAAAACAGGACTCTTCACATCAGTCAGTTCGGCGGCGTCAGTCCAGCTGCTTTCGAACAGGCTTCATCGTGAGGGCACGAAATGCCTGCGGATATGAGACCAGCCCAAAAATTTGTCATTCAGGCGCTGATCGAACAAAAGGCCAAGTCGTTTTAAGTAGAAATCTGCCTAATCGTGCCCTCGTCATAGTGTTGTCAGGCTGATACAATTGATAGCAATTTTTTGTGCAACCAATATCATCCGTCATGAAGCGACGCTTAGACGGAATCAACCAAGACAGGGTGATGCGCCAAGTAGCTGCAATCACAGCGGAAATTACACAGCCAAAAATTAGCTTGCGGACTTCGGTTCGGTGAAACTTGCCAAGCCCCTATTTGATGAGCAACAACGCGCAAGTTTCCGGCTTAACTTGTTGCAAGCAAAACTAAACAGAGAACAAGCTCGCGTTGCGAAGCTTCATAACTAAAAACTTGGCCTAATGCAAGACCTGCACCGGCAAATTGCCGGTGCAGGTTGACTAACCCGACACGGAGGTGACGGTATGACGCAGGAGCTCCCTGCTTCTTTGACTCCAGTACCCAGCGGCTACGCCGCATGGCTGGCCGACCTGAAGTGTCGTATCCATAACGCCCAGCAGCGTGCCGCACTGGTGGTCAACCGGGAACTGGTGGGCCTGTATTGGCAGATAGGCCGGAATATCCTTGCACGGCAGGCTGAGCTGGGCTGAGGTGCCAAAGTCATTGAACGGCCGGCGCATGATTTACGCACAGCTTTACCCCAAATGAAGGGCTTTTCACCGCGTAACCACAAGTACATGCGCGCTTTTGCCGAAGCGTGGCCGGATTCAGAATTTGTGCAAGCGGTGTTTGCACAATTGTCCTGGTATCACCAACTGGCCCTATTGGACAAATTTAACTGCCCTGAAAATCGCCGCTGGTATGCCTTCAAGTCTATTGAGCATAGCTGGTCACGTAATGCACTGGTAATGCAAATTGAAAGTCGCTTGTTGTAGCGTAGCGGCACCGCAGTAACTAACTTCGATGTCAGCCTGCCTTAGGCGCAGTCTGACCTAGCTCGTGAATCACTGACAGACCCATACCGTTTCGATTTCCTAGGGCTGACTGTGAACCAGGGTAACCAGTACACACAAGCCATGAGTGGCCGTGGTTCCTGAAATCACACGGCCTGGAAGATAGCATGAGCGGATGTGGTAACTGTCACGACAATGCGGTCGCAGAAAGTTTTTTTCAGTGCTGAAGCGTGAGCGGTTAAAAAAAAGATCTAGGGGACGCGGGAAGAAGCTCGTAGCGATATTTCTGATTACATTGAAATGTTTTTTAACAGTAAGCGGCGGCATGGCTGGCTTGAGTGATCAGATGTCGCCGGCTGGATTTGAGCAGCAATCCTTAAATAATTGACGGAAAGATGAGGGTCTTATGTTAAAAATATATAGTATATAACCTGTAAAAATATAATCATATAATTCTTCGTTCTCACATCTATTTTACAACTTTCCGATGATATGTGAGACTCGATTCCTAATGGCCTGCTCGTACCTGCGCTAAATTACTAAAAGATGTCAACTAGCAATTTTACTAGTTTACTTATACTCAAAAAAGGACATAACATCACCAAAGGGAAATAGTTTGCGATTTTTTTAATTTAGACAATTTTATGGAGGCAGAAAAATAAAAAATGATTTCTCATGGTTGCTGTTTTATTAATGTCAATTAACAAGATACCGATCTTATTAACATTTTGACTATAAACCATCAAATCATTTCGTTTAAAATCTCATACGGCAGGGGAGCATAATGGCCACCATTGAAACCGTCACTAGTCCGAAAAGGTTCAGAGCAAAAACAGCTTTTGTTTTTCCGGAAAGAAAGAGAGTCCTTTTAGAGAAAGAGGAACGATGCTTCCTTGGCGTTAGCTTAGAAAATAAAAATTTTCAGGCTGAAAGAATAGGGGCGATGTTAAAATGGATATCAGCGCGCTTTAATCAATGTGAACTGCTTATTGGTGATAGCATCCATCGTATTACCCTGCAAACACAAATGGATATTGCATCGGAAGACGCAATAAACATGGCCATAGACCTTGGCCAACAGTTTATAGAAAGAACAAAAGAAATTTTATCACAATACGAATGCAATACAAACTTTTCCTTTGTTACATGTCATCAACTACAGAGCTGCACGCAATACCATGAGTACTATGAAAAACTATGTAGCTATCACAGTATAAATTCTGCTTTCAGAAAGTCTGTCGAAGAATTTAGCGTCAGGTACCATAAAAAAGACTGGGGTGTGTTAAGCGAAGAGGACAAAAAAAGAAAACTTAACATGTCAACACAATACTTCCTCGAAGAGTTTGCGATTTTCGCCTGCATGGTAAAGAACGGCAGTAATATTATGATTTACCCCGGAACATTCAGTTCTCTGGCTGAAATCGCAGATGGAAAGTTTCCAGGGGTTTTATATGAGCTGGAAAATCTCACAGTAGTATCTCTTAATGTAAAAAGGAGATAATATGAAACATATCCCTGCGCCACAGTGCGATAAAATAAAGACAGGTTATATATATAGCGATATATATAATAAGAGAATAGATCAACGCGAAGTTGACTCTTTTTCGAATATTCACCGGGCAAAAATTGTAGATGGAGAACTTGTTTTCAAAAACGAAGACATCTTTTCTCAGGCGCTGGTGGATGGACTTTTTTATCTTAAAATTCCAGATTGGATCAATGTTAGTGAATGTGAGATTTTTTCGGATAATTTCTATAAAGAAAGAGAAGAACATCATTATGGCGGTTACAGAAAGATAAATTCAGTCAGATTCAACGATCCTTTGCTCGGTTTCCATCAAAGAACAAACCAAATAGAACAGTTCTTGCTGGAAAGAAGGTACTGGAAGGAAATCTATCCTGATGTCATCCTGCAAGCAGGTGAAAATTTCACCATTCTCAGCAAAATCATCATCGACAGCGTGTTAAGAAAAACCGACATTCCCGCCGATGAGTGGGAGAAGGTTACGGGTGGTTGTTCGGCATGCAGTGGCTCTTACCATTTTACATTTAATCATTATCGCCCAGAAGAAGAGGGGTTAGGTTTGGCATCTCATAAAGATGATGGTTTTTTAACTATTTTGTATAACAAAGAAGAAGGGCTTGAAATCAATAATTCAGATAAATGGGAAAAAGTACTGCCTTTGCCTGGATATTTAATTATTAATTTTGGACTATCCATGGAAATACTCACCTGCGACTGTGCTATGCCGGTAAAATCTATTCTCCACAGAGTAAGGCATCAACTAAAAGATAGATCCAGTTTTGGACATTTTACCTCTAGTAATTGTATGGAAGGTCGGGATGCGGGTATCTATCGCTATTCATCAGCGCAGGGAGTGGATAAGTTATGTAACTCCAGAACGCTGATTAACGCTAACGATCATGAGATTTATGATGGTACTCTCCCTCCTGCAGAAGGAGAAATGAATGGGTAATCTATATAGATTGACAAGTGCGTCACTCAGCGAAAATGAATTGATATTCTCTTCCACAGAAGAAAGAAAAAGAGCCCTATCTGACGGATGCTTCTGTTTGCAAATTCCTCACAGAATGGACATTAAACCGGGCATTGAATTGGCAATGTCTTTCTATTTGCCGAAGGAAACAGATACTATTCCTGCTCCGAAAAGTTATTGTGGTTTTAAAGAAAATAGTAAAATTTTTTTTCCAAGAAAAGGCTATCAAACCGAACATATACTTATTGATCAACATGGGCGAGAAACATTTTTTCCTAAAGAAGTCAATATAATGTGCGAAGCAATGCATAATATCGCAAGAAAAATACTGATTTATATATTAACTTATGTGGGAATTGATCAGAAACTATGGTCCATTGTGACTGATGATATCTCAGATAACATCAACTCCGGAGTAAAGTGGTTCGCCGCAAATCACTACCGATGTGAAATAGATTCACTTGGTGCGCCAGAACATAAAGATACTGGCTTCATTACGGTGTTGTATTGTGAGGAGCCAGGACTTGAGGTTTATATCAATAGACAATGGCTGGAGGTTGAGATTATAAAAAATCATTTTATTATTAATTTCGGTGGGGCGCTAGAGTTACTCACGCAGAGACTATCGATACCCATCAGTGCAGTACTGCATAGAGTGAAAAAATGTGAAAAAAGAACGTCGGGGGAGGAACGATTTTCTTTTGCCGAATTTATTAATCCATCTGCGAACGCAGTGCTTTACCAGGTTAGTAAGTGTGGACGACAGGCTAATAAAATTATATCGGTAGAAAAATTCTTAGAAACATTTAATAGTACCACATGGTCTGATGATTACAGGGACTTTGGTATATTAAAATAAGGGATTAATAATGCAATCAGGCAGAGATACAACTCTTAATGACAAGATTGCTCACCATATTGGGCCTTGCTCAAAAACCGGCCATGGCGAGGCATTTCGTACCTTCACGATAAAAAATGGTGGCGATGCTTCTGCCTATTTCACAGAATCAGGTATCGCCAGTTTTGCTGATATGAATGGAGGCTTGTGCTCTTTTCAGTTAAATGAAAATATGGCACTTTATCAGAGTAAAAATATACCATTATTGAATGACATAGACCTTGAGCCGTCAATTAATGCCAATGCTGAGTTATTTGGTTCTTTTATCGGAGCAATGGAATCGGATACACCACTAAGAAATAAAAAAAGGGCAGTCGTAGAGAGAGTTTTTGGCAATGCCAGATTTGTCCATTCTCTTAGCGAAAGTATCGAAAAAAATGCTGAACATTTTATAAGCAGACATATAGATGAGATTCATAATCTCGACGATTTTATACCAGGGCTGATTTCTTATATTGATAGTCATCTTCCTGGTGTGCTTGATTTGAATGAAAAACCACTTTCAGATTATTTATCTGATGAAAAATATTCCATAATCGCAAAAAGCTTTTTCGAGCTGGCTTCGGAAGTGATAAGTAAAGTTAACCATGAAGCAATAAAAAACACGGATATGATCTGCGACATGACAAAGGATATACTGAGGAAAAATTTCTCCTCTATTGAAAAGGCGCTAAGAACTAATGTAATTAAAGCGCAGTTCTCTGTCCTCGGTTATGAATTTACCCAAGAGAATATAGAGCGCCTTAGCGCTGATGAGTTAAAAGAGCTGGGGACAATAATTATTGCATCGTACGATACAACATCACTCAGTTTTATTTGGCTATTGCTTTATTTAAATGAAAATAAAAAATATCAGACTGAACTGATAAAAAAAATAAAAAACGAAAGCAATTACTTAGATTATGCCATGTCACTGGTTCTTGAAGCAATAAGGATTGCTGGTAATAATCCGACCGCTTTATGGAGGAAAGTCAAGAAGGATTGTAATATCGAAGTAAATAATGAAATTATCATTATTCCTGAAGGTACGATTCTTTGGCTCGACAGGCGTTATGCCAACAGAGATCGTAATCATTTTTCTGAGCCGGGAAATTTCAATGTCGAAAATATTTCTTACCTTTTTAAGAACGACTCACCATTGTCTGTTTTGAACAAAGGACACTATGAAATAAATTCATTCAATATGATTAATACTAAGGATTCCCGGCGAAAGTGTCCAGGCAGGATATTTTCTGTAATCGAGCAAGCGGTATTACTTATTTTGATAATAAAAAAATATGAATTTAGCATCGTTGACTATGATCTCAATCTTGCGCCTTTCTTTGCCATGCCACGACCAACATCTGCGGGAAGGATAGTTATCAAAAATCAAACTAACGAGGCGGTATAAATCATGACACATCTACCGACAGCCAAACTGATAAATAAAGAACTCATATTTACAGAGCCAACGGCGATCCTGCGAGCATTCGAATATGGTGCATTCTATCTAGAATATCCATCAGGCATTGATTTCACAGCAGGAATAAAAATAGCCAAAAATTATTATATCGATAAAAACGGTGGCGAACTAGATCACTACAGAGGATTTCACAAAAAAAATCTTGAGAAAAGTTTATTGGGCTACTCTTGCACAGGTAATGATCAGGATGAATTGTTACAGATAGAAAATACTTTATGGAATGATTATTTTACCGAAGATGTTGGCTTACTGTTGTGGGAAATGAACGAAATTAGTCGGCAGGTGCTCTACTGTTTATTTTTCTCTGCTAAAGTCAAACGAAATGATATTGAAAAAATAATAAACGGTTTGGGGGAGAATAACGCATTGCAATATTGTATTTTCAATCATTTCCGTTCAGTAATAAACCAGGCTATGGGGCTAACAGCACATAAAGATAGCGGCTTTATTACCCTGCTTTATACTATAGAGCCCGGTCTTGAATCCTTTTATAAAGACAGATGGATTCCTTTCGAACCTAGAGAAGGATGTTTTACTATTGTCATAGGTCACGCATTTGAAATATTAACGAAAAATATGAATGTTGCAGTAAATGCCAGTTACCATCGCGTCGTTGCTTCTGCTACCAGGAAAAGTACCAATGAAGACAGATATACCTTCGGCACCTACATCGGGCCAATATGGAATCAATATTTATATACGTATAATTTGCAAGGTAAGCTTATACCGACAGAACCATTTATAGAATTCCAGAAACGAAAAGCAGAAGAAATGGAATATGAATTTCATCCTAAAGTAAGCAATTAGCCGGAGCTTCACCATGATAAAAGAAAACAAAACATATCGAACTACAGTCAACCTACCTGGTATGCCGGCGGAGGATGATAGCATATTTCATAATATCCCTATTTTCGAAATGATAAAATGTTATTTTGATGCGACAGGAAAACTTAAATGCGAGAATGGCAATGATGTTTACGATGTAATAAATCATGGTTTCTTCCTTTTGAAAGCACCTGAAGACATCGACCTCCGTAGTGGTGATAAATTAGTTAGGAACTTCTATAAGCCAGCAGAAGCTGGAGAGTTTGCAGACTATACTGGATTCAAAGAGAAATCATTGAATACTCCGTATGAAGGATACTTTGACAGAGAGTTTGATCAATGGGAAAATTTTTATATTGAAAGAAAAAATTGGACTTTATTGCCATCTGATGTATCAACCCAGGCTGGTGATATGGCTACATTAGGCATAAAAGTTTTAAGAGAAATTCTCAGTCTTGTCCATATCGAAGAAAAAAATTGGGAGAGGATTACGAATGGTTTAACGGAAAACAGGGGACATCAGATGCTGGCGCTCAATCACTTTCGAACAGATAAAAATACCCGCGGTTGTAAGTTCCATCGCGACTCAGGGTGGGTAACTATATTACGTTCCTCAGAATCCGGATTATTAGCCTATATAAAAGGCTCACTTTGGGCGGTTAATCCAGTAGACGGTTATTTCATCATTAATTTTGGTAGCTCAATCGAAGTTTTAACAGAGTGCACTCCAAAAAAAGTCCATGCCAATGTCCATGGTGTGGTAAAGACGTGCCGCCTGGCAGAGCAAGAACGATTTTCTTATGCTGTTTTTCTTGATAGTGATCTGCAGGGCGATGTCTACAAATATTTTCCTGGTACAGGCCCAAAGAAAGTCCAAAGTATGAAGGAATTCGCTGAACAGGAAGTCAAAAGAACGTATGACGACTATAGCTCAACTCTTTAATATTGAGATAGCATGATGAAAAATAAAAATGTTTATCAATGGGTAACTGCATCGTTGAAGAACAATGATTTGATTTTTATTGAGGAAGATGGATTCGAAAGAGCAATTGAAGATGGTTTCTTCTTTATAAAAGTACCTGATGATATTGATTTTATTGGAGGGGATTTATTTGCAAATGAATTCTATAAAATGAAAACAGGTGATATCGTTGATAACTATCGAGGATTCCATACCTGGACTTCCTCTAATCTGGCGCCGCGCGAAGGTTATTTCGTAAGAACGGATGATCAGGTAGAACAATTCTTTCTTGAGAAGCAATTTTGGGCTAAAGTCTTTCCTGAAGAGCTAAGAATTTTAGCGGAGAGGATGCAATTTTTTGGCTTACTAGTGTTGGAGTCTGTGCTAAAAAGCATTGATTTACCCGTAGAGCTTTGGGACGAAGCAACAGGGAGGAGTCTCTCCGGTAGAGGTGCTTATCATCTCACTTTCAATCACTTCCGGCCATCAGTTCAGGCTCGTGGATTAAACGTACACAAAGATTCAGGCTGGTTGACTATTTTGCGCTCGATCGACCCCGGCCTCGAAGTGTTGCGAAAAGGGGAATGGGTTCCGATTAATCCTAAAGCGGACCACTTTATTGTTAATTTCGGTTGTGCTATTGAGATCCTAAGCCACAAGATGAAAAAAAAGGTTTCCGCTGTGTCACATCGGGTGACACAGCAAACGGAAAACGGGAATACAAATGACCGTTTTTCTTACGCCTTATTTATCGATAGTAGCTTTGATGAAACTGTCTGTCAGGGGTTATATAGTTACTCTGATAATAATTCACTTATTAAAGAAAAAGAGCTTGCTTCATTTATTGATGATATAGTTAACAGAACCTATCAGAGAGATGGAGACGGTCTTTATTAATTTAAAAAGTTTGAATTATATACAAAAATAAAAGGATGATGAATGATTTCTGACGACATTCGGAATTTACAAAAGGAACTTCCCTGGTTAAAACTCACTATTTTCACTATAACCGTTTTTTTTGTCGGTGTGGCTGAGTTTATGTTATCTTCTATGCTTCCGCCTCTGGCTAACGCTTTTGGAACAACTGTCGATAAAGCGGCCTTACTCATTTCCGGTTATGCGTTCTCTTACGCCATTTCTGCTCCCATAATTGGCTATTTTTCGAAAAAGATTAATCGTATAAAATTACTTCTCATCTCTATTTTGTTGTATAGCATTGATAATTCTATGATTATTTTTGCCCCGACGCTTGAGTGGGCTATCGCGCTACGCGTTTTTGGCGGCATTTCTTCCGCCATTATTATTCCGGTTGTTTTTTCCCTTGTATCCGATCTGGTCGCGAGCAACAGGCAAGCCGGCGCCATGGGATTCGTGTTGGTAGGGATGACATCAGGTATTGCCTTTGGCCCGGCTGTGGCGGGGTTCCTGAATGATCAAATAGAATGGTGGGCTCCCTTCGCATTTTGTTCTTCAGGCAGTTTAGCCATCTTTTTCATCGCGACGTTTATACTTAAAAGAGAATATCATCATTTTAATAAGCATGACCAATCGGCCAATAATCGTTCTGGAATGTCTGCTATTCCCCACTTTCCTTTGTTAAAAATAATCTTCGCCAAAGGCGCATGGAATGGTACAGGCGTGGCGACGTTCATCATTGCAGGGGAGGTGCTACATATACGTTATGGTTTTTCACCTACCAGTACAGGCATGATAGTCAGCCTCTTCGGGATTGGATTGGGAACGGGAAACATTACAGTAGGTATAGTTAACAGATATTTAGTTAAGGAAGAAATAACGGTGCTGGTTATGGCGTTAATTACTTTATTGTCTGTTTATCTGCTTATCATGGCTCCGCTTCCTTTGTGGGGATATTTCCTGGGTTTGATTTTTCTCGGTTACTCTCTTGGATCAGGCGCACCAGTAAGCACTGTATTGATACTTAAAAAGACAAATCAAAATAATAAAACACTTAGTCTTTCTCTGGCTGAAACAATGAACAATGTTTTTATTTTTATTTTCATACCATTATCCATTTCGTTATTAACAGCGGATAACAACCTGACTTCTTTTTTAATCTTATCCATGGGTGCATTATTGGGCATAGCAATATTCATAAAGAATTTATTACTGCCTGAAGATAATACTTAGATGTACAGAGAAAAAGCTACACGTCGAAAGCCTGCAGACTATCGTGTTAACAGTCTACAGGCAGCACCATAAGCAGCGGCTAACGTTTTATTAGGAGCGTTAAATTTTTTGAGAATGTTGCAGATGTGAAAATTAACAGTTGATTCACTTATATTCGATATCGTTCCAATCTCTTCCGCAATCTTACCATCCCCAGTCCACCTCAATATCTCCTTTTCTTTAAGACTTAAAGAGGGCAGGATTAATTGTGACGGATAACTTTCAAAATCGTTCATTCTGGCATTTATGAGTCCACTAATACAATTTATTTTTAGCTTTAACAAATCAGTATCGACGTTTTTGATGAGTGACTCTCCGGAAAAGGATAATACCCGCAAAGCACCATCATTTCCTATCGCGGACTGTGAAAAACCATCATTTATTCCGTACTCCTTTGACTCAAGGAAAATCGTTGCATTCTCACGCTTTAAACCATTTAGCCACGCTATCGTATACTGCGTATTCTCAACGGCAAGGAAAACGGGGTCGATATGTAAATATTTTTTTCTTTTATATCTGTCAACCCATTCATCAGGATAATTACCGAAAAAATCTATACAGGGTTGAGTAAAAGGAACTGCATGTTTGATTATCAGGGAGAAATACGAAAATCCCATCAAATTTCCTTCACGAGTAATCAAGGTGAGCAATTCTTCAAAAGACTCTGTTTTTACTATGTCATCGTTTAATCCTTTCCACCATATGAAAAAACCACACGTTGCTGACATAAAAGACCCCGAAAATCATGTGTACTCATAATCCATTATAGATATAACCCGCTCTGCCAGGGAAAGGGATACTATTGTACGTTTGGACTTTGTTGAATAAATTGAATCTGTTGGGCGAGTTAAGAACTGGGGGTTGATAGGATAGCTGATGAGGAAAACACCTTTGCCTGAAATGCAAAAAGTAGACGCCCGAAGACGTCTGCTTTTCTATAATCTTGGCTCCTCTGACTGGACCTGAATCCATGCGCTAACCAATTGTAGATTAAACAATTTTATATATTCATCAAATAGAACTGGACTCAATTTTGGACTTACTTAAATAAGGTGGCAAGAGATTTCTTTTTGGTCAGTACTATTATGGGGTGTGGCGATCAAATATGACGCCAGCTTCAAATGATAGTGCTGGTCAAGGTTACTACTGTAACTTAGTAACTAAGTGCTCGCTAAGGGAGGCCAGTCAGTATTTCATCAGTGCAACGTTATATGCGCTAATGGCTCAAAATTTGATGCCTGTCATTTGCAAGCGAAGCCCACATCGGGTGATTTGGCCTATCCCCGAAGCAGGGCGCCGCGGAACGATATAATATGCGCCTCTGCCGCAAGCGCGGCCGCCTCGCCGTCCTGTGCGGCCAGCGCGACAATGATCGCCTGATGTTCTTCGATAACCTCCAGCATATGGCCCTCTTTCGACAGCGAACTGGCCCAGAATCGTTGCGCCTTGGCATGCAGCACCCGCAAAATGTCCGCCAACATTGCATTACCGGCGATTTGCGCCAGCAATTGATGGAACTGATAATCCAGGGCCATCATCCGATCCCGCTCTCGGGAATGGCATGCGTCTGCAATCCATTCGTTTATTTCCCGTAGGTTGGCAACGTCCGCAGCGGAAATTCGCTTGCTGGCCAATTTCACACATAAGATCTCATTCGCCAGCCGAACCTCAATCAGCTCCAGCGCATCGTCAATAGAGAGCGGCGATACCATCACACCCTTACGTGGGATAATTTGCAGCATGCCCTCATTGGCCAGGCGGTGGATTGCCTGGTTGATCGGCGTTCTGCCCATCGCCAGCTCATTCATCACCTGCGCCGTATTGAGAAAATCACCCGGCTTATAGCTCAACGTTACCAGCGCCTGTTTAAAACGGCGGTAGGCCAGTTCATTGAGCGACAAATCGGACTCATCGTCCATCGGCAAATCTTGGCTCACGGTATCAGAAGATTTCACGCGTAATGTCCTGTTTAAAACATTTTAGACATTCTACACAAAAGGTGGCATGAAAATCGCTTATTTCATTTCTGAAAATAGAGTGAAATTTCACGATGTTTTCTTTAATCACTTAAATACAGCGAGCTGGCAACTATGGAATTGACCTTTGAGCTACCCGGATCCACTGGCGCCGGGCACCTACAGACCGACATTAATCAATTAATCGTTGCCGGCTGGACCGGTCGCGATCCCGAAGCGATCCTGCACCATATCAGTGAACTTGAAGCGCTGGGCGTGCCCCGGCCAAGTGCAACACCGTTGTTTTATCGCGTGGCCGCCAACCAGTTAAGCCAGCAAGAGGTTATCGAAGTGATGGGCGGCGCGACGTCGGGCGAAGTTGAACCCCTGGTCTTCTCCCATCAGGGCTGTCTTTACGTCTCGTTGGCGTCCGACCATACCGATCGTCGGTTGGAAACTCACAGCGTCGCGCTATCAAAGCAAATCTGTGCCAAACCGGTAGCCCGTACCGCCTGGCCGCTGCATGAGGTGGCGGGGCACTGGGACCAACTCATCTTGCGCTCTTGGATCAAAGAGGAAGGCGAGCTTCGTTTGTATCAGCAAGGAACGTTGGCCAGCCTGCGTAAACCGGCCGAACTGCTGGAGTGCTATTTCTCTAGCCAAGAAATGTTGGCAAGGGGACTAACTCCGTCGTCCGGGCCGATCGACGGCCTGGCCATAGTCTGCGGCACGGTGGCCGCCATCGGTGGCATCCGACCGTCCACGGAATTCCGAATGGCGCTGGTAGATGACGTCCTGGGCCGGACCATCACTCACCGCTATTACTGCACCGAATTACCGGTTGTTGCGTAAAGGGGGGACCGATGATGAAAAAGAGCGAGATGGCCTTATCACAGGCAGCGGAGCGGCTTAATGTCGGCACTGTCAGCGCCCGGGAGTTAACAGAGGCGGCCTTGGCGGCAATGGATGATCCCCGGGGTGAAGGCGTGCGCGTCTTTACCCGCATTTATCGCCGGCAGGCGCGGCTACGGGCGGCGGCCTCCGATGAGCGCCGGAGGGCAGGGAGGCTGCTTTCCTCCCTGGATGGCATGCCGATATCCATCAAGGATTTATTCGACGTGGCCGGCGAAAGCACCACCGGCGGCTCGGTGGTATTGGCCGATGCGCCCGTCGCCGCGCGTCATGCCGTCATTGTCGACAAACTGCTGCGCGCGGGCGCGGTGATCGTCGGCAAAACCAATATGACCGAGTTTGCCTATTCCGGCTTGGGGATCAACCCGCATTATGGCACGCCGGCCAATCCCTATGACCGGGCCACGCGCCGCATTCCCGGCGGGTCGTCCTCCGGCGGCGCCGTTGCCGTCAGCGATGGCATGTGCCTGGGGTCGATTGGCAGCGATACCGGCGGGTCGGTGCGTATTCCCGCGGCCTTTTGCGGGCTGACCGGCTATAAACCCACCGCACGCCGTATCGATCTCGCCGGTGTATTGCCATTGTCTCCCGCGCTGGACTCGGTGGGGGTGATGGCCCATGACGTGTCCAGCTGCCTGGCGCTCGATAATATCATCAGTGACCGGCCGTTGGCGCTGGTCCACAAACCGCTGGCGCAGGCGCATTTTGCCGTGCCGCAAACGCTGGTGCTCGACGATCTCGACGACGACGTAGCGGCGGCGTTTTCCGCCGCTTTGGCGCATCTGCGGCGGGCCGGCGCGCATATCACAGAGATCCCCTGCGTTGAATTTGCCGAACTGTCCCGCATCAACGCCGCCGGCGGATTTACCGCGCTGGAGTCCTGGTTATGGCACCGGCCCTTGATTGAACAAAACAGCGCGCAGTACGACCCCCGGGTTATTTCACGCATCCGCCGCGGCGAGGCGCTCGACGAAAACGACCGACGGCAACTGCTGCGACAGCGCGCCGACTGGCAGCACCGGGTAGCTGCCGCCATCGGCTCGTATGACGCGTTGCTGATGCCGACGGTGCCGCTGATTGCGCCGCCCATTGCCGCGTTGGACGCGGATGAAAATGCCTATTTCCGTGTCAACGGCGCGGTGCTGCGCAATCCGGCGATGATCAATTTTCTCGACGGTTGCGCCGTATCACTGCCTTGCCAACCGGTGGACGCCGCGCCGGTGGGGCTGATGGTCGCGTCCCTGCCGATGCGGGACGGTGCATTGCTGAATTGGGCGCTGCAAATTGAACGCTGCCTGAGCGCAGCACGGTTCCCTGCGGGAAAATAATTTCCTATCGACGTTAACCTTGAGGAGAGTACCCATGGAACACAGATCGAACGCTATGCTGTTGGTCGCAACCGGCATCGCGCCGGCGGATGAAGAGGATTTTAACCGGTGGTATGACCGGGAACACGTGGAGGAGCGGGTACGCATTGCCGGATTTCTGTCGGGCACCCGCTATCAGTCCTTGCAGGGCGGGCGTAAGTATCTGGGGCTCTATCTGACCGAATCATTGGCGAGTTTCACCTCGCAAGCCTACCATGCGGCCTTTACCCGCCAAACGCCCTGGTCGGTGGCTAACCTGGCGAAAATGCAGGATCCGATGCGTCGGGTTTGCGCTGTCGAGTCGGTGACCGGGATCGGCACGGGGAGTTACCTGGCTATCCTGGTCCTGGCCTCCCGGTCGCCGGGGACCAAACTTAACGCCGAGGTCGCCGCCCTTGGCGCGTTGTTGCGCGAACAAAACGGATTTGTCCGTTGTTCGCTATTGACGCCCGACGAAACCCTCAGTTCACCGTTGCCCAATGAGTCGCGCGACAACAGAGAACTGTTGCCCATGATATTGCTTGAAAGCAGCAGCGCCGAGGCCAGCCGGACATTTGCGGCGAGCGCCTGCCAGACGTTGCAACACCCTCACGGCGAGGTGCAGTACTACGGCCTGAGCTGGCAGCTTAGCGCACAGGAGCTCAAATCATGAACCTTTCCAGCGAGAATAACGTTATTCCAAAGGACGTCGACGCGTTGGACGGTATTGTGCGCCTGCCGCCCAATACCGGTCGGCTGGCCGCGGCCAGTTCGATCGGCACTGCCCTGGAATGGTACGATTTCACCGTTTACAACATCATGGCGGCGCTGATTTTCAATCATGTCTTTTTCCCTTCATTCGATCCGTTGGTGGGTACTATCCTGGCCTTTTCCACCTACGCCGTCGGTTATGTGTCGCGGCCCATCGGCGGCATTCTGTTTGGCCACCTGGGCGATGTGATGGGGCGTCGCTTCGTGCTGGTGGCGACGCTTATCATCATGGGCGTCACCACCGCGCTGATGGGGCTGTTACCCGGTTACGCGTCTTTAGGTGTCTGGAGTCCGCTGCTGCTGGTTACGCTGCGTTTTATCCAGGGTATCGCGCTCGGCGGCGAATGGGCGGGGGCGGTATTGCTGTCAATGGAACATGGCGACGCCGGACAGCGCGGGCGCAACGCCTCCTTCGCCCAGGTCGGCCCTTCCTGTGGCACCCTGATTGGGACCGGGTTTATCACGCTGGTCACGGTGATGATGCCCGCGGAAGATTTCCAGCTATGGGGCTGGCGCGTGCCGTTTTTGCTGAGTCTGCTACTGGTAATCTTCGGCTTATGGCTGCGTAGCGGCGTGGGCGAAACGCCGGCGTTCCTCAAATTGGAACAGGCCAAAAACACTACCCACACCCCGGTAAAAGAAGTGTTTAGTCAACATTTGCGACCGCTGCTTATCGCCGGCGGGTCACGCATCGGGTCGGATGTATTGTATGCGCTGGTGGTGGTATTCACGCTGACCTACGTCACCACCGTATTGCATCTGCCGCGTCCGCTGGCGCTGACCGCCACTATGCTCGGCGCGCTGGGCAATGCGATTACGGTACCGGTGTTCGGCGCGCTATCCGACCGCTTCGGCCGCCGTCCGGTCTATATTGTCGGCGCACTGCTGGCGATCGTCTGGGCCTATGCCTTTTTCGTGTTGCTCGACAGTACCCAGCCGGTGCTTATCTGCCTGGCGGTAATTATCGGATTATTGATTCATGCGATGATGTACGGCCCGCAGGCGGCGTTCGTGACCGAACAGTTTCCGACGCGCGTACGGTATGCCGGTTCGTCCCTGGCCTATACATTGGCAGGTATTGTCGGCGGCGGCTTTGCCCCGTTGATTATCACCACACTCTATAAAGAGTATAACAGTACGCTGGCCATTTCCGCCTATGTGACACTGGCACTGCTGATCACGTTGGTAGCGGTTTTCGCCGCCAAAGAGACAGCGCATAAACCTTTATAATCCACATCGTGCGCCGGCGCGATAAGCCATTTTCCTAGCCCATCTGCATATTCTGGTGGGCGACTGGCCACGCTCGTTGCCAAGGCGGGCATTCACTTGTGCCATGAATCCCATGGGGCGCGCACAACGTTAGATGAAATGGGGGGGGTAACTCTGGATGAACCCTTACGGGTATGGCTAAATCGTTTGAAACCTTCTATGTCGTAATAAGTGCCGGTGTTTGACAGTGAGAGGAAAATAGAAGCGTAGAAAACTCTGCCATCAGGCAGAAGACCAAAAAGCCCGCTAACTAACGGGCTTCAGACTGCTGACGAACCCCATGTTTTTTTGTGGGGTTCATCTTTTTCAGCGACCGAAGATCGCGATCGCGTTATTTTGTTTAAACTGCACTATCCTAATTTTCAACTTGCTCATATGACCTATCCAATATTGTTATCACTGAAATGTAAAATAATTTTGTTTCGCAATGGTGCTAATGTTTATATAGTTACCAGGAAGGGTGATACATCTTTCCATATGATCATGTGAACACAGGATTAAAGGTGACTGGATTATGATCTGCTTTGAATATTTTGGATGATAAAATCTCTTTATGTTGAGTGCCGTTTATCATGGTATCTCAAGCGCATGAAGGTTAACCTATAGAAAATTTTGCATTTCATAAAACGAGAAAAATGATATATCAATACGTTGCGAAATATTTTTAAAATTTTGAAACATAGGAAAAAATAGGAATGAACGAGCGTTTCAATAAAATAGAATTCATAAAATCATCCCCAAACCTATTGGGACCGAATGAACCACCTTCCTCCATTGTTCCAGCTATTTCTGAATATGATTCAAATATGCTAGAGCTTGGTGCTGTCCAGGCGGTGACTGCCATGCAAAAAGGTTTTTTTACAGCAGAGACGTACGCGAAGGCACTTCTCGCGCAAGCAGAACGT
Source organism: Sodalis sp. RH21 (assembly GCF_047324175.1). NCBI lineage: Bacteria > Pseudomonadati > Pseudomonadota > Gammaproteobacteria > Enterobacterales > Bruguierivoracaceae > Sodalis > Sodalis sp. RH21. The sequence goes on from NZ_CP178732.1 coordinate 2,096,239, forward strand.
TGGTCTCTCCTAAATGTATTTTGTACGATGGATAATGAGAATTTGCTTACAGCTTCCCGTGCTCTTGACAATGCCCGCAATCAAGGGAAGGCGCTGGGCCTGCTTCATGGTCTGCCAATTCCGGTAAAAGATAGCGTCAATACATCTTCTTTCCCAACCTCGAATGGGACGATGTCTCTGAAGAATTTCAGACCGGCTGTCGACGCAGGCATTATCAAACTCATTAAAGATGAGGGTGCCATCATTATGGGCAAAACCAATCTACACGAGATTTCCTTCGGATGGACGAGCAATAACGAAAACTTCGGGCCAGTTCGCAATCCCTACGACATGGAATGTAGTACCGGTGGCAGTAGCGGAGGTTCAGCTGCAGCCGTTTCTTCCAAGATAGCACCATTAGCGGTAGCTGAAGATACGTGGGGATCTATTCGTTTGCCCGCCTCTTTTTGCGGGCTGGTAGGTTTTCGACCAAGTCGTGGACGCTATCCTGATGACGGTGTCATGCCACTAACCAAATCGTTTGATCAAGTTGGATCACTCGCCCGGTTTGTAGAAGACGTTATCTTGTTCGATCAAGTAGCCGCAAGCGACTACCGTGTGGTAAAGCCACTTCCTTTGAACCAGATTGTCATAGCTATCCCTGTGGCATTCTGGGAAGGATTAGACCCAGAAGTTGAGCGCGTTTCTTTCAATGCAATTACCCGTTTGAGAGACGCTGGTGCATCAATTATTGATGTTTCATTCCCAATAAAAGATATTGAAAAATCCTCCGACATAGTTGGGACTATCGTATCTTATGAGTTAAAAGGCTGCATTTCAGCATTTCTTAAACAGCAAAAAACCGGAGTATCCTTTGATAACCTTTACGCAAATCTCGGAGCTAATACAAAAAACTTGGTAGATTCTATGGTTCTTAGCCCCAATACTCCGTCGCGGGAAGCCTATGAAAATGCAATAGTTCGAAAAACGGCGCTAACTTCAGCCCTTACCTCCTATATGCGAAATCAAGGTGTCCATGCGCTTGCCTATCCTGCTGCGATGGTTCGAGCGCCAAAAATTGGAGAGGAAGACGAAGTTATGATTGAAGAAGGCCGGAAAATTAGTGCATTTGATGCCTTCGGTCGAAACGTAGCACTAGGAAGCTGTGCCGGCATGACAAGTCTCGTGCTTTCCGCCGGACTTGCACGTAACGGTATGCCTATTGGGATAGAATTCGCTAATTTAAAAGGACATGACAGAGAGTTACTTGCTCTGGGACTGTCTTTAGAAAAAGCTCTTGGCTCCGCACCATTGCCCGAGTTTTAAAAATCCTGTTAGAAAAATTCAATTGAAACTATGGTGTCAGTTGATAGGGTAATCACCTGTTTGAACCGTAAAGTTGATCACGGTTGCGGAGGTTTTCACGACTGCTTTATTTAAGTTATGTTTGATTTTATTTATTTAATATTGCTGTTTCTGGTATGTTAAATAATAAGCTCGTGTGAAGCTAACCTTATTTGTGTGATTTTCTTACAATACTAAATTCATTATATTATTGGCGTGTGGGATAACATTTCAAGCGTGTTGGCGAGCAAGGCCGTTTGAGATAATGACTCAGAAAGAGAGAGTATTGAATACAGTGCTGTTATATATATGATCAATTATGAAAATTAATAATTTCTCCTCGAAAACTTCGCGTTTTATAAAATGTAAATAGGAAACATATTTATTCGCTGCGAAATAATATTAATGGCATAAAACATAAGAGAGAAATAAAATGGCCAACAATCTCAATAAAAAAAAATTTATGAAATTTTCTACGCTCGGTTTGAAACTACCCATTGAATCATCACTGATTGTACACACTGTGACGCTTACGGCTTATCTTGCCGCATCGACTGCCCCAACACCTCTCTATCGATTGTATCAAGCACAATGGCATTTTTCATCGGTAATGTTGACATTAATATTCGGTATTTATGCACTTGCCTTACTATCAGCATTGCTTGTGGCTGGCAGTATCTCCGATTATATCGGTCGACGCCCTATCATCAGTATTGCACTGGCGCTGGAACTCGCCGCTATGGGGTTGTTCCTTACCGCTGGTGGACCCAGTTGGTTGATTACCGCAAGAGCACTTCAAGGTGTGGCAACAGGGCTTGCTACGGCAGCATTGGGCGCGGCCCTCATCGACCTCGATCGGGAACGCGGCGCTTTGACCAATGGCCTTTCAACGATGGGTGGCATGGCTATTGGCGCCTTAGGCACGACCGCTTTGGTACAACTCGCGCCAGCACCGCTTCACCTCGTCTTCATATTATTGCTGCTTTTTTTCTTCGTGCAGTTATTGCAAACTTGGCGTACTCCCGAAACATCAGAGAGCCGCCCAGGCGTGTTAGGTTCGTTGCGTCCAAGTGTTGCGATACCCAAACGAGCAAGGGCGACATTACTAGCGATTACACCCATTAACGTGGCGGTATGGGCGCTCGGTGGATTTTATCTGTCGCTCATGCCCTCATTGATAGCCATGACTACTAAATCGACTTCTGTCTGGCTCGGTGGTCTGAATGTCGCCACCCTGACCTTATGTGGTGGCTTGGCCATTTTTTTGGTACGGCGTAGCAATGCATTCTGGGCACTCGTCATTGGTGCTGTAATGTTGATGATTGGAATGTCCATCATCCTTGCCGGCGCTAATCTAGGATTGACGGTGGTTTTGCTAACCGGATCAGCTATCGCTGGGGTCGGATTCGGTTCAGGGTTTCTTGGTGCAATCAGAAGCATAGTACCACTTGCTGAGCCAACTGAACGAGCAGGGCTAATGGCCGCTTTTTACGTAGAAAGTTATTTGGCTAATAGCATTCCAGCGATCCTTGCAGGATACATGGCCCAACATCTTGACCTTTTATCTGTCGCGAATCTATATGGTAGTAGCCTGATTCTGCTGTCTTTTATAGGGTTCGTGCTCGCGCTCTTTCGTGCTCGTGGTACGCATAGGAGAGCATCTACGATTGCGTAGGCATTTATTTTTTATAGTTACTGTAGTTGCCAAAGTGGCAGTAACTATTGACGACATCGCCATTTAGGCGATGTAAAGGATAAATCAATTGTATTGGACATTAGTGCTAGCCCAAATAATATAGCGATGTTTGATCGAACTGGTGAGGACAGCTTCTTCCTTTGGCAACAGTGTTTAGGTTGTATTATTTCTTAACATTGATGTCAGTCGGTTTACTCTATACTAAGTCGAAATAAGTATTGATGGAATGCCGTTTTTCTCGTATATAGTAGCATTCGCTTGACCACATCATAATCGTATGTTTAAGTGTTTCCATGACAACAAAATGGAATGATCCATATGATTAGCCTTGATGTCGACTCGGTAAGAGCCTTCGTTGTGATCTCTGATTTAAAGAGCTTCACTCGTGCAGCTGAGGAGCTAGGTACAACGCAAGGGGCACTTAGCGTCAAGCTGAAACGTCTCGAAGACCGGCTGGGGCAACGGTTGGTTGAACGGACGCCACGTCACGTGCGGCTCTCATCACCCGGCGAGTTATTCATTGAGTCCGCCCGGAATTTTCTTGAGGCGCATGAACGCGCAATTACCAGTCTAGCTGCTACCAGGAGACAGTTTAAACTTGGCATTGCATGTTATGTGATGGGCCCAGAAGTACCAAAAATCCTCTCCAGGTTGAAATCATTGGACCCCTCATTTTTAATTGAAGTCAAACTTGACAGTTCGCGAGTATTACTCGACGATTTTAGTAACGGATTACTTGATGCTGTAATAATACGTAGCGATGATGCTAGACGGGATGGCACTGTCTTATGCCCAGAGCACTTCGGTTGGTTTGCCGCACCTGACTTCGAATATCGTTCAGATGAGCCTTTACGTTTGGCTAGCCTCACCCCTGATTGTGGAGTGCGCGATCTAGCGGCCAAGGCGTTGAAACAGGCCTCAATCCGCTGGACAGAAGTGTTCGTCGGTGGAGGATTATCGGTAGTCATTGCCGCGATATCGGCGGGACTCGCAATTGGAGCATTTTCACGTAGACTAGCTTCTCCTGAACTCGTTGAGGTTGGTCCCAAGTTTGGTCTTCCTGTTCTCCCTTCATTTTCAATCGTCCTTCATTCCTCTTTATCTGACAAGAGAACAAGAGGAGCCTTACGTGCTATTGCCAGCGCTTTTCGAGAAGTTTAAAAAACTGTTTCAATCAACTCATCTTGGTAAGTTTTCACAATAATTCCGTTAAAACAAAATAAAAAAGATAAAAGCTTTCATAAAGTAAAAAAACAGATCCCCCTGAAAGGGATCCGCTTTTTGCTAGCTAATTGTCATTCGCTGCTTTATGTTGCCGCGCATAAATATATGGCGCGACATACCCCTTCCGATTTACGTCCAGTTAATCCGACCACCATTGCATCATCTCCATGCGGGCTTCCAGATGCTCCGCTTTGTGGACATAGGCGGCCCGCACGCCGTTGCGCTCTTTATGGCTCATCTGACGTTCGATGGCCTTGACCACAACCCGGACTCGTTTAGGGCGCTACAGGCCATCGTTCTGAATCCGTGGCCGCAAACCTCGATTTTGGTGTCATAACCAATCACACGTAGCGCTTTATTAATGGTGTTTTCGCTCATCGGTTTGTCCAGACCACGCGCACCCGGAAAAACGAAGACCGACTCACAGGTAAGCGCCTTGATCTGTTTTAGCAGGGCAACTGCCTGATTGGATAGTGGCACTAGATGTTCGTCCTTCATCTTTGCGCCACGCTCTGAAAATCTCACGCCTTTTACGGCTGCGCGCTGCGCGGGCACCGTCCAGATATGGGCTTTCAGGTCGAACTCTTCCCAGCGGGCGAAGCGCAACTCGCTTGAGCGCAAAAAGACGTGCAAATTCAGTTCCAGCGCCAAACGGGTCAGTACACGGCCTTGGTAGTTTTCTATGTTCACCAACAGTTCAGGCAAGCGTCGCAGTGGCAACGCGGGAAGATGTTGGGCCACAATCGGCGTCACGACGCCGCCCAGGTCGAACACGGGGTTGTATTTGATTAGGCCCTGTTGCAGCACGGCGTGACGCATGATTTTGGTCAGATACTGGCGCATCCTCCCGGCCACGTCATGCACGCCTTTGTCGTCGATGGCTTTGATGAGCTGCGCCAGATGCCGTGTTTCGATCTCCGCGATATCCATTTCGCCCATGTCAGGGAAGGCATAGCGCCTCAGGCAGGTAAGAATTTTATCCGCGTGGCTTGCCGACCAGAGCCGGAGGCTGCTGGTGTGCCACGAGATTGCGATGTGTTTAAAGGTGCGGGTTTTGTCTACAGCGGTTTTTTCGGATTCACGGGGCAGGGAAGGGCAGATGCCGGAGGCCAGCAGCTTGCGGGCAGCGTCGCGCTTTTCGCGAGCCTCCGCCAGCGTGACCTGCGGATAGGCGCCTAAAGCCAGGCGGGATTCTTTGCCACCGAAGCTGTAGCGGAAATACCACAGACGTGAGCCGCTGGTTGATACCAGTAGATACAGACCGTGGGCATCGGAGAGTTTGTAGGATTTTACGAAGGTTTTTGCAGCGCGGATTTTGCTGTCAGTCAGAGCCATGTGAGGGTCACTCCATTCATCGAACTGAATGACCCGCAATTTGACCCCACATTTTCCGGATACCTAGGGATAAATTAAAACGTATCGGAAAGGGTTTTTACGCTAACCTATTGAATTTAAGATATATAGGGATTCATAAGAAAGCATAAAAAAGAAATGGTGGTGCCCGGACTCGGGAACATTCAGTTATCTATTAAGTTGAATTTCATCATAAATTCTATCCCCGCCGGTTGACCCGTATTTTTGCTTGTAGATCAAACGGTGGGAGAAATCAAAGCTTCAATTTCAGCCTTACATTGCTTGAGAGAGGCAACCAGGAAATCAAAATTTTCATCGAATCGCGATGCTGGCACTGCCACAGAAATGGCATAATTTTCGTTCAGGGAATAGGGGATGCTTACGCCCAGACCACAAACGCCTTTTGCGTGTTCTTCACGATCACTAGCAAACCCTTCTGAGCGTATTTTTTCAACTTCATCAAGAATTCCGGCCACTGTTCTCAGAGAAAGTGCCGTTCTTGTTTCAGGTTTTTGTGTGTATATCAAAGATATCTGCTCGTCTTGTAAACCGGCAAGCAGAGCCTTACCAGTCGCAGTGCAGTGGCAGGGAAAAGCAGTGCCAACGGGCGAAACGACCCGCAGTTCCTGATCAGATGCGTATTGGCTAACCAAAAGTGCATGCGACCCGCGATACACGCAAAGATCGACCGTTTCCCGTGTTCGCCGGCCAAGTGTCTCAATCGACGGACGCGACAGTGAAATGACATCCGTATGAGCGGAGGCTGCAAGACGTGCAAGCGCCGGACCAAGTCGGATCATGCCTGAGCTGTTGAGTAATAACTGTTCGGCTTCGAGAGAGGCAACCAGTCTGTGAACGGTTGTCCGCGGCAGTCCCGTACTTCGTGAGAGTGCGGAGATAGTCAAACCCTGAGGTTGTTCTTCAACCGCTTTGAACAATTTTGCGGCTCGGGCAATTACCTGGGAACCCGTGCTATCTGTATCAGTTTCCATAGATCCTCTTTACAGTTGTTATAGATTTAGAAACATTTATCTTACATTTTGCGCATTGACATAATCCGACAATACCATGAAAATTATATCCTAATAATGGTTAACATATCCATATAGTGGACAGTTGGAGTTTGTATGCAACAGATAAACAAGGCAGGAGGATTTACGCTACTTGCTGTAGCCTGCCTAACCATCATGGTGGGATGCGTGATTGTACCAGGCCTGACCACTATCTCCACGGCACTTGATGTTAAGGGTGCAGAGAGCTGGCTTGTTACCTTGCCGTCTTTGGGGGTGGTGGTGCTCGGGCCATTAGTGGGGAAACTTGTTGAAAAGGCTGGTCTTTATAAAACCCTCTGTCTCGGGCTTTTCCTTTACGGGCTGTTGGGTGGTGCCGGTGCATTTTTGTCGGGTTATTCATTTGTTTTTGCGGATCGGTTTTTGCTCGGTGGTGCAACGGCGCTGGTTATGTCGGCTGGTACCGGCTTAATCTCCGTTTTTTATGACGGCGCGAAACGGATGAAGATGATTGCTCGCCAAGGGATGTCGATTGAGCTTGGTGGTGTAATATTCCTGTTTATTGGCGGGTTGCTGGCAGCCGTCGGCTGGCGCTGGCCATTCATGCTTTACCTTTTCGCCTGGCTTATGCTGCTCATGGTGTTGGCGTATGTACCCCGACCGGGCAAGTTGGTAATATCTGATGAAAGCACTCATGAGATTCATCTCGGAGGACCGTCTTCAGCAATGGTACTGACGTGGGTGGCGGCACTTTTTTCCATGATCGTTTTCTTTACCGCTATTGTCCTGCTGCCGCTACATTTGCATGACAATGACGTTACTGAGTTGCAGATCGGCTACTTCCTTTCATTTGTCTCGCTTGTGGCGGTATTTGGCGCATGGCTGATGCCGAAACTGGTCAGTCGCTTTGGTGATTTTCCAACATTATCCATCGCGTTTGGCTTTTACACCGTTGCTCATCTTATTTTTGCGGTAGCTCCTTCCATGCCCGTCTTTGTGATTGGCGGGATTGCCCTCGGGCTGGGGTTCGGTTTTTCCGTTCCTCTCGTGAACCATCTTATTGTGGATCTGAGCAGCACGACATTTCGGGGACGGAATCTTGCTCGGCTTTCAATGGCAATATTTCTGGGACAGTTTCTATCGTCTTTTATGGGATATTTCCCGGGTACCCTGCAGTCTGTTTTTCTTTTTGCTGCGGGGATTGCACTGGTTTTTACTTTATTTGTTAGGGTACGTAGCCGTGCGCTAACGATGTTTAAAGTCTGAATAAATCCTTAGCTCAGTCCTCTTCGCTGGGGTCATTAGCAGTCAAGTTTTTCAATTTTTCACTATTCCTTTGCCGGGAAAGATGGATTGGCTACATACGCAATGTGGGTGGCCTTTGTGAATTTTAGAGAAAACACGAAATGAGCAAAAAAATCTTTGAAATGACCAGAGGCCGTGGCGTTGGTCACGTAGTAGATATTGGCGGGCCGGGTACGCTTCATCAGCTTATGGACGCTGTGCGCATTGGCGGGGAAACCGCTTTAATTGACGATTTCCGGCATCGCAGATGATGTACCTACGGGCGCAATCATGGGCAAACAGCCCACCCTGCGGGGAATTACCTTAAGTAGCGAAGAGCATCAACAACAAATAATCCAGTCATTTGAAAAGTCAAGGGTCCGTGCAGTCATTGATTCCGTCTGGTCGCTGAACGAAATAAAGGATGCATTCCGACATCTACGCATTGGTAAAAATATAGGGAAATGAGGGTGAAGATTTGACGTGAACGCGGACTTTTGTCGGCGTTTATTGAGTAAAAATGCGCAATGCTTCCAAATCATCAACACTCTGTTGACTAAGTCGGTTTTCGCCTTAAAATTAAATCATCAAGTGATGATTTAAAAGGATGCGTTATGAAAATCACAGATCTGAATGGCTCCTATCTGTCGCGTCGTTCGCTATTAGCGGGCGCTGTCAGTATGGCAGTCACTAACATGATAATGCCTAGGCTCTCTTTTGCCGGGGCCGTCAGTCAAAATGGGGAAAAGATTATGCTCAAAACACGAATTTATGGTGATGCAGCATACCCCGTCTGGTACCGCCGTCCGCTTCCACTGAATGCACCGCGAGCGCGGTACCCTGGATTTGCACCGGGTATCACCGTTCTGAAGAAAGGTACGGTGCGCCGAGAAGGTGCGAGACCACTGCCCTGCGACATCTTGTTTGAGCGTGACGTTGCTCTTAAAATGCGCGATGGAATAACTATTTACACAGATGTTTTCCGCCCGATAAAAGAGGGGAAATACCCCGCCTTGGTGGCATGGAGTCCTTATGGCAAGGAGATTGGCGGGCAGTGGCTGGACGATATCCAGGAACGTTCCGGTGTACCGCTGGATTGGGTGTCAGAACTGCAAAAGTTCGAGGGACCAGACCCGGCATTTTGGGTTAATGAAGGATATGTTATTCTCAATCCCGACCCTCGAGGCGCCTATAAGTCTGAGGGGAATATCTCTTATTGGGGACGTCAACTGGCTGAAGACGGCTACGACTTCATTGAGTGGGCGGCCCAACAGTCCTGGAGCAGCGGAAAAGTCGGTATGGCGGGCAACTCCTGGCTTGCCGTATCTCAGTGGTTCATCGCGGCAGAGCAGCCGCCGCATCTTACTGCCATAGCTCCCTGGGAAGGTTTTGTCGATCACTTCCGCGAAACCGGTAACCGGGGAGGCATACCTGCACCAGCATTCCCGGAAGTTATCCTGAAATCATTTGCCGGGGGAAATCTGGTTGAAGATCAACCCAGAATGATCATGGAGACACAACTGATGGATCCTTACTGGGAGGATAAAAAAGCACGGCTTGAGCGCATTAAAATTCCCACTTATGTCGTGGCCAGTTATACAAACCATGCACACACTCACGGATCATTTGCCGGCTATCGTCAGATAGCCTCGGAGGAAAAATGGCTCCGAGTGAACAATACCAATGAATGGCTGGATTTTTACACGCCAAAATATGCACATGAGCTGCTGGCATTTTTCGATCATTACCTTAAAGGCGCTAATAACGGCTGGGAGCAAACGCCTCGCGTCCGTATATGCGTACTGGATGCTGGCGGAACCGATATCGTTGACCGGATTGAAGACAGCTGGCCACTGCCTAAGGTGCAGATGAAGCGAATGTTTATTAGTGGCAATGGCCAGCTTGACACATTCGGTCAGAGCTTGTCTGCATCCCTGTCTTATGAGGTGTCAGGCGAAGGAAAAACTGAGCTGCATTACACCTTTACTCAGGAAACTGAGATCATCGGCTATATGAAGCTGAAACTCTGGGTGGAAGCGCGGGGATCGGAAGATATGGAACTGGAGGTTGGCGTTGAGAAGCGCGATAAAAACGGGAAACCCTACGAGCGTCTTCTTGGTGAGGGGGTAAAAGGTCCTGTTGTTGCCTCGGGTTTACTAAGGGTTTCCCAGCGAGCCCTTGATCCTGAGCGGACAACGAACGAAGAACCCTTACTGCTCCACACACATGAAGAAAAACTCAAACCCGGCGAGATTGTACCCGTGGAAATTGGCATCTGGCCAATGGCCATGCGTTATCATCCCGGTGAAGAATTAGTGCTGACCATTGCTGCACAGCGTCCTATCCCAACCAGTATCGATATGGGTTTTGGCTCAGCTATTATCACCTTACCGGCGTCGGGGGGGACGTTTACGCCCGGTAACAAAGTGAAGCGTCTAGCGCTTGGCGGGGATCGCTCAACCCTGCTATCGTTTGTTAGTGAGCAGCAGGTCCAGGCGCCCATGAGCCGTAATGCTGGGACTCATGTCATTCATTTTGGCGGTAAATATGACAGCTATCTACAAGTCCCTTTTATGCCAAAAGATGATATGGTGTCTTGACAACAGACACGTCAGCACCGGCTAGTCCCGGTGCTCTCAATAGCGTAGCATAATGAGTTCAGTAGAAATCAAATCTCCCATGCGAGGCCGCCGGCCCGGCGGTAGAGTATCTGGTCGTGAAGCGTTGCTTCCGGTTGCTACCCGATTTTTTTCACGATATGGCTATGAGGGTGCGTCATTGCGCAAAATAGCCAGCGAGGCAGGTGTCGATATGGCACTGGTGGCACGCCTTTTTGGGTCGAAATCGGCTCTCTGGGAGGCCGTACTCGAATATCTTCTTGAAAAACAGCGCATTCATCTTGCTGAAATAAGGGATATTGATGAGCACTTCAGCACCAATCCAGAAAATTCATTCAGGCGTTTCATTCGCCAACTTATCACCATTAGTATAGACATTCCTGAATTTCCGTCACTGCTGCTTAATGAAGCGGCCAGGGGCGAAGTGCGTCTGGATCATCTCCTTCGGTATCTGGTGTCGCCTTTTCGTGAAAGTTGCCTTCCGGTGATAAAGCAGGCAATCGCCCATGACATCATTAATGGGAAACAACCGGAAATAATTTTTGCACTACTGATTTCGGCCATTTCATTGCCAATTATCACGCCCGGCCTGATAAGCCAGGGTGCGGAGCAATCGTCTTCATTTCTTGATGACATGGCGGACGAAGCTATCCGTCTATTCGCCGGCTCGCAGATCATCTTCTGATACATGTGGAAAAGACTTCAGTATTTCGCAGGTGAACTCCGCAGCTTACCTGTCTGGCGCGCTTAACGTCCGGGTTGTCAAAGCAAAATATACGCTTTGGAACGGTTACCACCAATCCGGCGCTTTCTGCTTTTTCTGCCCAATAAAGCAATGGCAATATGCGGGACAGGGATGTAGGTTCGCAATGGCTGTGTTTCAGCAGCCCAGACTGATTATGTCGGGGTAATCTCTTCTGTTCAACGGCTTCTTCACTCAGTACGCTGCAGGGCCTCGGCGGAGGTCGGCGACGGATACCTCATAGGGATATCATGGATCTTACGCCGAGCGTGGGCCCCATTGCAGCCGACCTCGCGGATACGGTCTTCTTTATACAGCGGGTTGAAGCCCGCATCCGCCTTCGCCTGCAACAGCCCGCTGAACCCTACTGGGATAACGCTTACGTAAATAAAATGGAAACGACGATAGAGTTAAAGGAATATATCATCTGATGATGATATATTTGCCACATGAATTTATGCTGGTTCACCTTTTTGAAAAACAGAGTGACCGGAATGTGATTTTAACGAGCTATTGATGTTAACTAGGGGAAAATGATGATAAGAGGAGTACTGGCGTTAGGCCTGACCGCCGCAATGAATGTTGTGTGGGCTGCCGATGTGCCTGACAATTTTCTGTGGGGTGCAGCATCAGCCGCTTACCAGGTTGAAGGCGCAAACAATGCAGACGGGAAAGGCCGGTCCGTATGGGACTATTATCTTGATGAAAAACATCTTGCAGGGCCAGGCATTTCAGGAAATGTAGCCATTAATTTTTATGATCGTGCCCAATATTTGAAAGATATTGAGCTATTCAAATCGCTCGGTCTGAACAGCTATCGCTTCTCTATTGCCTGGACCCGCATTATCCCAGATGGTCAGGGACCAGTGAACTTGCAGGCCATCGCCCATTATCGCCAGTTCATTGCGGACCTTAAGGCGGCCGGTATTGTACCGCTTGTGACCCTGTATCACTGGGACATGCCAGAGTCGCTGGCTGCGGCCGGAGGGTGGGAAAATCGTGAATCTGTAGAGTGGTTTCGTCGCTATGCAGAGGTCATCTTTGCCAACTTCTCAGACCAGGTCGACCAATTCGTTCTGATTAATGAGCCGACCGTTGAGGTCGCAACAAAAATCATGGCCGAGAAACGGATAAAGGGTGAAGAGATTAAGTTTCCTCCCATCGTGCCAACGCTGCCTTACCTTGAGACTTCGCTCAAGTCATACAATCACATCCTGCTGGCATCTGCCGCCGCAGCGGAAAGTTTTAAAGCGAAACAGTATAAAGGCCGTCTGGGCATTGCGCTGCCTTTCTTTCCTGTGCTGACGGGAAAAAAAGCGTCAAAAGAGGATAAAGACAACGCCCGGCTCGTTGACGGTATTTTGAACCGCTGGTTCCTTGATGCAATGTACAAAGGAACCTATCCGGCTGATGTCCTACAACTGGTGTCAGCATATCATCTGGATATAGATGTTCAGCCTGATGATGCCAGACGAATTCACGACGCTGGTTTGGGCTTCCTTGGTATTAATTATTACGCCCCTTTTTTCATTCGCCATCAGCAAAGCAGTAACGAAAGCTACGCCCCTGAACTTTTCTTCCCGCCTGATGAAAAACTTGCTTTTAATGGCGCGGTCAGACCCGATCAATTTTCCGCTCTGCTTGAGCGCGTGAGGGATGAATATGGTAACCCACCTGTCATCATCACCGAAAATGGTGCAGGTTTTGAGGGGGAGGACAAGTTAATCAATGGTAAAGTTACCGACGTAAATCGCTGTCTCTACCTGGTCGCTCACATCGCTGCCATGAAACGATCAATTGCGAAGGGCGCTAATGTCCAGGGTTACCACGTCTGGTCCAGTCATGACAATCTTGAATGGCTGAGCGGGTATAAAAGCCGTTTCGGCATGATCTATGTGGATTACGACACGCAGAAGAGAACGCCAAAATTAAGCGCGGAGGTCTACAGCAAAATCATTCATGGCGAAAGAGTCAGCGAAACTGACTGTAAAGGGAGTTAATGCCGGCAGGCAGTAAAACTACATTCAGCAGCTGTGACGGATGTACAGGCACATAGTTACCCCGCGCAATCCGTTATGACTGCTCCGACACCATCAGAATTAACGAGGAGGTCCGTATTACCCCAGGCATTGCGGATATTCTGTTTAGTAGTACATTCTTTTTTTTCTAAACAAATAAACAAACCTAGGAATATTATCTGTTATATCAACACTGCTTTATGTAATTATGCTGGTAATGTCCGTATCAGGTTCATTAAAGCACATGGAGATCTACAGAAGTTTACATTTAATGAAGTAATGGTAATGTCTAAAGAAATAATCATCTTTTTAGTATCGAAAATAAACTATTTAAATAAAATATTGCCATATTGATGAAGCATCTTCGAAAAAATATCAATTGGTTCACAAATGTCCCTTGATACTTTGTTTTTTTTCAACACTAGTTGATAATCATCTATCTTATTTAATAAATGATCAAAATAATAAGTGCGTTTTACGGGATTTTTTGTTTTTATTAGATTAGATGCGGTCTTTCTTATTTGTTTATGTAAATGCAAAAATTCTTTATTGTCTGGGACCTCTGTCCGTAAAAATCTTTGATGTGCAATTATTAATAAAATGGCCAGACGATACTTCTGTATATCGTTTGGAAATGACATCATCATATTATTTAGCCGTGAGTATAAATAAGGTAGGCGATTCTCGCTTCGCTTGGCGGTTCGTGTTGTTAATGCCGTTACAGCACTAGTAACAAAACTATCAAGTAACCTCTGTCCAACCTTTTTATGAGCAAGATTAGGGATAAGAGTAAACACTACCAAAGCGACACAACCGCCAATGAGCTGGCCGGCTGCACTATCAATAAAAGTGATCATATCAAATTTCATGGGATTTGATAGTACTAATATATTTACGGATCCCAATAGCATGCCAAGCATACCCATACGTCTTTTCTGGATTTCAATGCCCGAGAAAAATGTGAGTACACCCAGACTCAGACATAATAGTAGAAGGCTTTGTTGAGTTGAGGGAATTATAAACAAAAAATAGAATGATGCTACCGGAACTGCTAGGGCAAATCCTACAACAAAATCCAACGCTACCAAACGTGGATTATTGGTGCGCATTGCTAATGTTGTCACTACCGCAATTGCCAACATAAAACCACTTCCTGAAGACCAACCGGTCCATAACCACAACAAGCAGCCAAAAGAGGTCGCCAACCAGGTACGTATGCCATTGACTATGGACTGATGCCAGTCTCCCGAATTTTTTTTAATCAACCGCTCACGGCTTAAGACATCTTCTTCAATAATACTAATTGAGCTATTGGTTTGAATACCTTTACCTATTAATAAATAACGTGTAGCAACACCAGTCCAATCAACCACCGGTTGTAATACCTCCTGAATACCATGATTAGCCAGCTCTAGCCGCAAGACCTTTAGGCGAGAATGCACATCTTGCCGGGTTTCCACCGGTGCGCTAAATAAATCTTTAATATTACTTGATAGCTGACTGGAATTATTGAGCAGTACAAAGTAAGTTTCACAAGCATGAGTAATCATCGCCAGTGATAAACTATGAAGGGCTTCGATACGACGTGTTACTCGATGCCAGGCAGAAGATTCAAGTAAAAGATTAGTACGCATTCCCGTAAGACTATTACTTTCATGGACTAGCCTATTCCAGCGTCTGTCAAGTTCACTTTCTTCCATGCTATCCCCGCTTACGCAGAGCTGCATTAAACGGAACTGATCCACTATTAGTTTATCTGCCAAACGGTCGATATCTTTTTTTATCGACCGAGGAGAGAACAGCACATCTGCTAATATAGCACTTAGAATGCCCAGTACGATTTCAGAACAGCGTTCTACCGCGAACTGCGGGGCCAGTAAAAGGTTGGACGTGCTGCTAGCGCAGGTTACGATAAGAATGAGGGAAGTATAACCGGCAAGCGCCCAGGCATAAGAATTTTCTAGAGAAATACGTGAAGAGAAGTAGGAGCAGATGCCTGCCCAAATACAACACACTAGTAGCATGACCATTGGTGCACGAGCGCTTGCAATAATAATCGCCAGACCGAAGGCCGTACCAATAAAGGTTCCTACTATTCTGAGCCAACCTCGATGCCGAATGGCACCAGAGAAGGGTTCTCCCCCCGCGCTAAGAGCGGAACCGCCAGCGACGATTATTGCGGTCATTGCTGACCAGCGTGGGGTTTGTAAATTTAATTCAAATCCAACTACCAACGCGAAAAGCACGGCAAAACTTAACTTAAAAGCAAAACGCATTCTGATCAGAGCTGAAATTAATGACATCAAATACCCTTATATATCAGTGATAACTTTAACAGTGAGGTTGCTATGTTCAGCATCAAAAACAAGTGATGAGATAAAAAGACTATGTGCATGAGACTTTTCCTTATAGTGAATAATTTAAGGAATAAATCACTTGTGCTTTGCTAAATATTGCCAGGTATCATGTTATAAAGTAATGAAGTTAAGAAATATGACGAATCATTCTTTTTGATAATTTATCTCGGAAAGGATTATATGATAGTTTTAATTATAATCATAATATATTATTTTTATCAATCAATCAGTATTAATGATGACTACTGGAATGCGATACTCAAAAAGACGAATTCTATCAAGTAACGATGAATTGATAACTAGGTTTTCTTAATATACTTAAATATGATAAAGCGGTATTGCTTATAAAAAATAATCAAAGAAAGTAGAATTTTACTTACTGTCATTATTGATGTGGCAATATGTTAATTTGTTGAAGTAAATGGCTAAGCCGAATGAAAAAACCATTAAGTTAAAAAAGTATTGTAATAGTACATGAATAAATATTTTAAACCACAAAGAGGTAAGGCTTTATATACTTTCTCTGCGTTTACCCAAGTTCGGCGACGAGGTAACAGGCCTAGAATTTAAGTATGCTTGTCAGAAATTAATATTTACTTGTCGTGCTGGAACCTGTCACGGTAACATTAAGAGTGAAGGCGTCGACTCCATGAATTGTTAAAAATTCTCATGGAAAGGTATCGCAAAAAAACTTATTTAATGAAATTATATGGCCTTAAATAAATTTTATGAATTTTCTATCCCCATCATTCTTAATATTAGAAGATATTTACTTATAACAATAATCTGTTTAGTCAAATGAGAAATAACAGAAAGTTGAATGCATCTTGTATTATATTATACAGTAACACTTAAGCGTTAAAGATATAAAAATTTATATGTTATTCTGGTTATAAGTGAAAATTATTGTTATAATTAAATCATTCATCCAAAGTTAAGATAGCTAATCATGCTTATTAAATCCCCCGAAAATTTAGAGCTACGCCATTTGCGATATTTTTTAGCTGTAGCGAGTGAGTTACATTTTGGAAGAGCCGCTCAGTTGTTAAATATTGTTCAACCGGCCCTTAGTATGCAAATTAAAGCATTGGAAGGTGTTCTCGGGGTTCGTTTGTTTAACCGTACTAATCGACATGTCGAGTTAACGGAAGCCGGCCGGATTTTCTTCCATGAAGCTAAGATGATTCTTGAAAAGGTGGATCACGCTGCACTGTTAGCTAGTCGTGCCGGTGCAGGTGAGATAGGACAACTCAACATTGGATTTTCAGGCAATTCTGCTTATTCTGGTGTTTTATCTTCAACTGTACGTTCTTTTAGACAGCAATATCCTCAGGTGGACATTAGTTTGAATGAAATGTCAATTCGATCACAATTGCAAGGATTACAAAAAAGTCAACTCGATATTGGTTACGTTACATTGTATTCAGTTAGCATCCCCGAGTCTATCAAAATTGCACAAGTCGGTGCATGGCCTTGGATGATTGCATTACCGTCCGACCATGCCATGGCCAACCAAGAAATTATAGATTTAGCGCTATTAGCCGATGAAACATTTTTTGTGTTTACAGATTCGGAATCCAATTTTGAACTCCTTCCTATATTGCAAAAAATATGTGGTTTTATCCCCGAAAAAATCAAACCTGTGAGGAATGCCATGGCCATTATGACGATGATCGCGGGAGGACTCGGTGTTTCTATCTTACCTGAAACATTAAGTAGGATAAAGCTTGAAAATATCATCTATCGTAAGTTACCAAAAAATGATCAAACTGCAAAATTGGCGGTGGCTTGCCGTATCGATGAAGACAATCCAATCATAGAAAATTTTCTCCGTCTAGCCATGAAAAAAACCAATAATTAATAGTTTGCGCCATACTTAGTGTTAATTTTGGCACTATAAAAACAGTTAGTTTAATCGGTTTTATTATCATGTTCGGGTATTATTGTGTTGAAATTCGGTCCCTAGTAAAATTAATTTTTGATACAAAGCATGATAGTGTCCTTATGAGAAAGAAGTTTATTAAAGATGGTGTATGACATTCACTACGCATATTTTACTGGCCTTGATTATTAGGCCGTTACATTAGCTGTTTATCTATAATTACGTGTAATAAGAAGATATTCCCAATATCTCATTGAAAACTCATTTTCTTTCTGTGACCAGTCCCTTGTACTAAGCCATTCTGGCCAACACCTCACGCTAGCGCAACCAGTGATCAGCCTATCTTGTTGGCTTGATTCGAGAAACACTCGCGCAAGCCGTTGGCAAACCGCTGAAATTCCGGCCAGTTCAGTTGCGAACGAGTGGCCTTGGATTCGAATGCGCCATTTCACGTTCATCTCGGTGGCGCGCGGGTTCACTAAAAGGAAAAAAATGTTATCAATACCGTGGTGGAACCGGTGCTGTATCCTTCGCCGCTTCCACTAACGCATCGACGAAGGCGCGCACCTTCGCAGGCAGGTAACGCTTCGAAGGATACATAACCGAGATTGGCACCTCTTCCGTACGGCACTCGGGCAGGACCTGTATGAGTCGTTTCGCTTCAAGATGCTGTTCGAACAGAAATGCGGGCAGATATGCGATGCCCATACCAGACAGGGCGGCCACCAGTAGCGCCTCGCCCCGGTCCGACACGAAACGTTGCCTGCCGGATATCGAACGCCACGATCCGTTGGGACACCTTGTCAGCATCCTGCTCGTTGTGCTCGCGACCGTAACGGCACTAACCGCCATTGTCATCTTTATTGCGTTACGGGGGACCGGACGCGCAGAGGAACTATCGCATTCATCTGACCCCTGACGACATCTTTACTGTCAACTGAAGAGTTCGAGGGGGAATAAGTCTGGAGTATCCGTCGCCTTGTGTCGTGCCACAATGACATGTGCTCACGATCCCAAGGGCAGTCCAATTTCGTTGTTGCCGGTCTTATACCGACGAAACAGCAGGGTACGGGCCGAAGGCCAGTTTCTTTTCTTTGCTCGCGTAACTCCATCCGTCCGTTCAGTGTCTGGGAAAAGCTTGATGCTCACTTTTGCTGATCCAAATAATCAGCTATCCAGTCGGTGAGATTTTCAATATGGACAGCTGCTTCCTTTCCAGATTTTGTTAACTCATATTCCGTATGAGGGGGCATAATCTGATAAACCTGTCGGACGATCATTGAATCTTTTTCTAGCTCATGTAGTGTTTTAATCAGCATCCTGTCTGTAATACCACCCATTTTTCGCTTCAGTGCACCGAAGCGGTGTGGACCATCTATCATAGTAATCAGTGCCAATGTCCCCCAACGACTCGTGATATGGCTGAGCAGCCGCCTGTGAGGACAGTTGGCATCAAACGTTTCACGGCGGCGGAGACGTTCTGCCAGCACATTTTTCATTTAGCAGCATCCTTTATAGATACAGACATTTTTGTAGGTACTTACCTGAATTGCTTAATAGCGCTAAAGTCAGCCGGTCAATATAACTGAAATAGGGAGAAAAACACGACATGAAAGCTGCTCAACGAGGTCAGACAGCCGGTATTGATAGCCTCTCGATTATCGATATCCCGGATCCGGGCAAGCCAGGAAAAGGCGAGATCAGGGTCAGAATTCATAATGTTTCACTTAATTTTCATGATTATAACGTGGTTGCAGGTATTCTTCCCGCCGCTCCCGGACGGGTGCTTATGTCTGACGGCGCCGGCGTTGTCGAGAGCACCGGAGAAGGCGTTTCCGCGTTTAAGCCGGGGGACTCGGTGATATCGACATTTTTTCCGGACTGGGAGAATGGGGAATGTCCTGTTAGCGGATTCAGTCGTACACCGGGCGATGGGCTCGACGGTTATGCAACAACCTTTGTCGTTAGACCAGCACATTATTTCACGCTTGCGCCTGAAGGTTGGTCCCATGCCGAAGCTTCAACACTTCCGACTGCTGCAGTGACGGCGTGGCGTGCACTGGTGGTTGAGGGACGTATCAAGCCGGGTGAGGATGTGCTAATACTCGGTTCAGGCGGTGTGTCTGTTTTTGCTCTTCAGATTGCCAAGATGGCAGGAGCAAGAGTTTGGGCAACATCTTCCTCACCGGATAAAATGATCTGGTTGCGAGACCAGGGCGCTGCGGGCGTTGTGAATTACCAACAAGAACCGGAATGGGGTGAACGAATCTTTGAAATGACAGGAGGCCGAGGTGTCGATCATGTGGTTGAGATTGGAGGTCCGGGCACTCTTGCACAATCTATTAAGGCTTCGCGCATCGGAGGGAAAATCACCTTGATTGGTGTCTTTACCGGTATCGCCGGTGACGTGCCAACCGGAGCAATTATGGGTAAGCAACTGACCGTCAAGGGCATCACAGTGGGTTGCCGCACGCATCAACAGGACATGATTCGGGCCTTAGAAAAAACTGACGTCCGCCCGATGATTGATTCTGTTTGGCCGCTGGACAAAATTGTTGACGCTTTCCAATATCAGCTCAAGGGTAAACATACCGGAAAAATTGTTGTGGAGATTTAATGAAAACGTAGGTGGTGATCTGCGCCCCAATTGTTGGACATCGGACCAGTTTATTTGATGGAGGGGCACAAATGCCGAAGTTTGCATTAGAGTTCAAACAGAAAGTGGCGGAGTAGTATTGGATCATCAAGGGGCAAATACAAGTATCTCCAAGGGAAGCTCAGCCTTGTGTCAGTTGCTGAACTTCATGTTATCAGTCCTAGCACCGTGAGGAAGTGGGTCTATATATATCGAGAGCAGGGCATCGGAACCCTGACGGGGAAGAAGGGCCGCTATATAGCCACAGCCGATTTCAAACTTATCGTCATCAGCGAAATTTTACACAATAAACTCTCGATTCGAGAAGCTGCTGTAAAGTATGGTATTCCTACATTCTATACTGTATCGCTCTGGCTAAAAAATATAATAAGTCAGGAGAAAACGCCTTCACCCGAAAAAAAGGAAAAGCCAGAAGCTTGCCTGAAACGCTGCAATCATTACCATCATCACAGCCATCATTGTTGACCGGCACAGAGCGGGAAGAACTTGAACAGTTGCGGGCTAAGAATGCTAACTTAAAAAAGTTGCAGGCCTTGGTTCCGCAAAAAATCACGTTCATTACCAGGGGAAAAGTAAAGATCGTGAATGAGCTAAGGCATAGGTGGTGGTCACTGCCCCGGCTGTTAAAGGCAGCAGGGCTGCCGCGTAGTACATTCTACTATCATCAGAAAATAATGATCCTCCCGGATCGCTATGAAACCGTAAAGGCGCTGATCCTGAGACTGTATCATCAGAATAAAGGGCGATACGGATACCGACCCCTGAGACTTGCGTGACAAAATGAAGAAATATTGCTTAATGGCAAAACGGTCCGTAGACTGATGCCCGGACCGCAAGGGGGTTCACCCGCAAACGCATCTGGCCGGGTTCAGCGGACTGTTGCAGGGGAAGGAGGATGCGGATGCGGGCTTCAACCCGCTGTATAAAGAAGACCGTATCCGCGAGGTCGGCTGTATGGCCCACGCCCGGCGTAAGATCCATGATATCCCTATGCGGCATCCATCACCGACCACTACCGTAGCCCTGCAGTGGATCGGTGAACTGTATGCGATCGAAGCCGACATCCGGGGGCGTCCGGCCGAAGAACGAAGGCAGGTGCGCGAAGCGCGATCCTGGCCGTTACTGATGAGCCTGGAGAGCTGGATCCGGGAAAAACTCACCACGCTGTCGCGCCTGGCCGATACGGCGAAGGCGTTCAACTACCTGATGAACCACTGGCAGGCACTGTGTTATTACAGTACCGATGGCTGGGCGGAGATCGACAACAATATCGCCGAAAACGCGCTGCGGGTGGTGAGCCTGGGGTCGCAAGAACTCTTATGACCTTTGTCAAGGATTTCGCCCGTACTTATCCCGCACAGCCTGGATCAGCTACGCTGTAGACAGTAACTGGCGTCATGGTGCCTGAAGCGACCGGGCTGTATCCTGAATTTAACAGACTCTTATTTGGGGATGGTTTGCCCCACGATGGTTTTCGTCATGAGCTGGCCTCTTTCTACCTGCTGGTATCGGATTACTGTTTACCGACCTAAATTCTTGACGAGGATCACTCATTCCGTGCCCGGCGCGCTTCAGGGTTTAACGCTGTACCGTTAACTGGATTGTCGGGCTGTCAGGTCAATGTCCCATATAAATCCTGTCAGCTCTCGAGCGACGGCGGTAATGGCAACCTGTGATTTTTTTCCTTTCTGGAGCAATTTTTTATATCGGGAGCAAAGCCGCTGCTGAGCTTTCCAGGCGATATCCTTTGAGTCCTGGGTGACCGAATCAGGCCGGTAGGTTATCAGCCATGCACCCACCTTGGCGGGAGCCCGGTAAGACCAGGCGGATTCATAAAGCAATCTGCGCAGTTCGCTGTTGCCGGTTTTGGTTATTCCCCTGGGCCGGGTTGTATTACCGCTGGAATGCTCACCAGGAATTAACCCCAGATAGGCCATGATTTGTTTGGGATTGGCAAACCGGGAGAAATCACCCAGTTCGGATACCAGGGAAACCGCGATGATTTTCCCCACGCCTTTCAGTGCCTGTAACTGACAGACCACATTGTACAGAGACCACTCTGGCAGCAACCGTTCAATTTCTTTATCCAGTTGCTCAATCCTATTTTCAATTTGTTCCAGGCTCTGGCAATAGTGCTGAAAAGCAATCTGTTGCTATGGAAGGGGGAAAGACTGATCCGCCAGCCACACCCGGTGATTATATCCCCAGGGCTTTTTATCGTAGCGCCTATCGGTACGAAGCAGCATGCTCTGAATACGTTGCCGGGCGATCCTATTATCTAATTTGGCAGCGGTTCTCGCCCGAACCAGATCCCGCATGGCTTCATGAGTCAGATCAGGTATCCAGACCGGAGTGAGTTCGCCGGCACGCAACAGCCGGGCAAGACCGACCGCGTCACGATGGTCATTTTTAATTTTGTCGGTGGGTGATTTGGGAATACGGGAGGGAGCAACAACGATGCATTCGACATTCATCTCAGTAAGTTGGTGATAAATGCCAAATCCACATGGGCCCGCCTCATAACAAGCCGTGATATACGGATGTTGTTTTTGTAGCTTCAGAAATAAATGATGAATGCTCTGCTGCTGATTTGGAATATTCCCGTAGAAGCGGATTTCGCCAAGCCTTTCAGGGTTGGCGATGGCTACAGCCAGCGACTCTTTATGAACATCCAGACCTACATAAACTGATGGAGTACTCGATGCCATGATGACCTCCGAATAATGCACCAATACCAAAGCGATTATATCAAGGTCATACCATCTATCTGTTCTTCGGTTCGGAGAGCGGGCGGCGCGGATGTACACGCTGATCGGCAGTTGCAAACTGAACGGCGTGGAGCGGGAAGCGTATCTGCGCCATGTGCTTGCCACTATCGCGGATCACCCGATCAACAAAATCACAGATCTCCTGCCGTGGAACCTCAACATCCCTGCTGAATAAGCGTCAATACGGCCCTGAGTTGACGCTTATTTCTTAAGCGTAGGCAAGAGATTTTAATTTGATTGAATGGTACTTGGCATGCGTGGTATGCGAAGTGTGACTTGATGGTATCTCCATCTGGCCTGAGTGATACCCTCCTTCATAACCCCGAGTACTGTCGCTTCCCTGTACGAGTTCCGCTAAGCTTGAAACTTGAAATTCGTAAAAAAGATCGGAATGATGCTAGGTGGACGCCAGCAAAATGTTGGCGACAAGTTCTCAATATGAGGTGTGCAATTGGCACATCATGCAAGACTGGCGAGGTAATTTTTCCAGCCCCCGAAAGCAGTAATATCCAGGGCATCCGCCAGCGCATAATTTTCACAGATAAAACCTTTGACCGCACGCCCATCTGCAAGTATCAGCGTACCGATACCAAGGGGGGCAGGGATTTTGTCGACAAACTCGCCGAAGCGCGCCAAAGGAATATCCCAAAGTTCGATTTCGATACTTCGCCCATTTTCCGCCTTCGTCAGGCCCGGTTTAGGCGGTAGTGTCGCGGCCAGCGCGTAGAGACGATACTGCGGAGCGGTGCTGCCTGTCTCGACAAAAACCGCACCACGAGAGGTCAATTGTTCATTAAGCGGCATACCGCGCAGATGGGCGCCGACCACCGCTACCCTGACATGCAAAAGTGAAGGTTCTCTGAGAACCGGCCGTTGCGCCGGTATGGCGCGGCCGGTCGCACCGAGCGGCAGGTTCAGCCCTTGTTGCCAGCGCATGCCGAAATCGGCCAGCGCCCGGTCATGCCAGGCGGGTGCGATAAGCGTAATACCTGCCGGTAAACCGTCGTCGCGCAGTGATGAAGGCAACGCCAAAGCGCACAAATCCGCCAAATTGGTAAAATTGGTATAAATACCGAACTGTGAATTGTAATGCACCGGTTCCTGTTTCATCTCATCAATAGTACGAATGGTGGGGGAGGTAGGCACTAATAGCGCGTCAAAGAGGCGCAGTGTCTCATTGATACTCCTGGACAACTCCGCTCGCAGATACTCGGCCCGCCAGGCATCGCAAGCGCTATAGTCCAGCCCTTTAGCGATAATGCTTCTTACCACCGGATCCAGGCTGGCGGGATCATCTTGCAATCGGGAACCAATGATGACCGTACGTTCTGCCACCCATGCGGCCTCATAAAGCTGCTCGGCCAAGCTGCTGAATGGAGTATAATCAATGACCTCCAAAATTGCGCCGCTGTCTTGCAGCTTTTGCAGCGCCTGCCGAAAAGCTTGCTCGCTGGCTCGATCGCCAAAAAACTCCACCTTGTCCGGCACGGCTAAGCGCGGCGCGGCCGGCATCAGCGCCGGCGTGGTGCCCGGATGATGCCGGGAATAGGCGTCGTTAACGCTATAGCCGCCGGCAATTTCGGCAATAGTCCAAGCATCGGCAGCGGTCAGGGCAAAGACCGAAACACAGTCATTCAGCCGACAGGCGGGCACCACACCGTGAGTGGAAAGCCAGCCTTTGGTGGGTTTTAGACCGACGATATTATTAAAACCGGCCGGAACACGCCCCGAACCGGCAGTATCGGTGCCCAGGGCAAAGGGTACCAGACCGCGAGCCACCACCGATGCCGAACCTGAACTGGATCCGCCGCTGACATAGTCTGGGTTAAAGCTATTGGTCACCGCTCCGTACGGCGAGCGGGTTCCCACCAGTCCGGTGGCGAATTGATCCAAATTGGTCTTACCGATAACGATAGCGCCCGCCGCGCGTAAGCGAGCAACGACTTGCGCATCACGGGATGCCTCATAGATAAATTCCGGACATGCGGCGCTGGTCGGCCAGCCGCCGACATCAATATTATCTTTGACCGCAAAAGGGATACCGTACAGCGGAAGGGCAGAACGATTGCCTTTGATACTGGCAACGCGTTTTGCAAGCTGGTCGCATTGAAGGGCCAATTGCTCTGGCGTTGCAAGATAGATCCATGCGGTATCCGGTCCACCGAGTCTGGCAAGTAAGGATGTCAAGGTATCCCTTACCGTCTCAGGTTTGCTCTGATAATGCGTTTGCCATTCTTGCACGGTCGCGCAGGTGATATGTCGCATACATAAGTTCCTATTGGGATGTGAGGATTAACGCTCCCGGCCTCTAATGGAAGCCGAGCCGTCATCGTTATGACCAGATATTGACTTCGATGGGCGTAGGCTGGTAGCCGTTGCAGGGATTGTTAAGCTGCGGGCAATTGGAAATCAGCACTAGCACATTCATTCTGGCCACAAGCTCAACATATTTACCGGGCGCTGAAATGCCATCTGCAAAGGTGAGACCTCCTTGAGCGGTTACCGGTACGTTCATGAAAAAATTGATATTATGGGTTATGTCGCGTTTAGTCAGACCATATTCGGGATGTTCGGCCAGCGCCAGCATCCAACTGTCGCGACAGGCATGCATGTGGCGTTTTTCCAGGGAGTAACGCACCGTATTGCTTTCGGTGGCGCAGGCCCCGCCTAAAGTGTCATGACGGCCGCAGGTATCGGCGACAATCTCCAGCATGGGGTTATCGTCGTTAGAACGCAGCACGCTGCCGGCGGTAAGAAAAACATTGCGTTGTCCACGCAGGGTATCCATCATACTGTAGCGTTCGGCAATATCATCGGCGTTAAAAAATAAGGTATCAACCGCCTGGTTACCTTCACTGTCGCTTATGCGCAGCGTATGACCCGACTCCAGGCGGTACAGCCAGTAGTCTCCTGCGTCAATCCTGCGGTGATAACGGGAATCCTGCATCTCTAAGTCGCTGGTCTTGATCATGTGACTTTCCTCAACGAATAACGGGGCTGATGCCTGCCTTGGCAGTCGGCGCCCGGTTGTCTTGCCTATCGCCGAAAGGGGCTGGCGAAGCCGCATAATACAATTGATTATTGGTAAGTCCGCGGCGGTTCTCATCGCGGTTCAGGCAGGCTTCGGGCAACGGCGCGGTGTCGGCCAGCAGGGCGATTTCCACGGGGGCGCGGGGGTAGCTGACAGCTTGTGTCAAGGGATGGGGGCACGTATGCAGTATTACCAGCGAATCCATGGCGAATCGCAACGTAACCGAACTGCCGGGCTGTGAATGCGCCACTAACCGGATTGCGCCCTCATCATTAACCTCCACCCTGGAAAACAGATTGAGGCAGGCTGCCATATCCCGTTTGCCGAGGCCGTATTTCTTAAGTTCGACCAAAAAACTATCATAGCCGTTCTGATGGCGTTCGTTGAGCGCCTGCTGATAATTAGCTAGACCGAAACGCTGTTCGGTCAGCGCGGCGTTCATGGTGCCGCAGACCGTATCGTGCCAACCGAAACTGTCTTTTTCGATACCGCAGAATATCCGGCCCATATCGGAATAGAGACAGTGGCCGGTAGTCAGGCGGAACGTGTGCTGGCATTTCAGCGTATCGGGGGCGTTATAGCGCTCCAGCAAATTTTCCGGGTTATAAAACAGCATCCCGACGTTGGCACCGCCCTGGCTGTCGTTGAGGCGCAGGGCGGTACCGCGCCGCAGACGAAACGACCAGTGGGAACCGGCCGGTAGTAGGGTGCTGTAAAATTCCCCGGTGTTTTCAGCTGTCATGTTTTCTACCCTTTTCTGGTTACGCATTGCTGCGGATGAAGCGTGCCGACGACCGGTTATCACAATCCGGAAATCTTGGCGAGGCGCAGGCCCAATAAGCTAGGTCTCCATGACGCTATTAACGCAACGTAAAAACGCCTGGAGCGGCAGGGATAATGGCGTCTTTTTATCGCGGTAGATAAGTTTGAAGAGTGAATGGCGGCTGATGCTATCCGGCCGCAAGGAGACCAGTTCACCCGAATCCAGCCAGCGCTGGATATAATGTTGAGGAAAAAAACCGATATATAGGCCGGTGAGCACCAGTATCGCCGATGCCTCCAGATTGCTGACGCTGGCTGATACCGTATCCTTGACAACCTGCAACGGGAACTCGTTATTGGTCAGAAAGGTGCGGATCACCCGCGGTGTGCCGGGCAGGGCACTGATGATATGCTGGGGATTATCCACCTCGACCAAGGGATGATCTTTGCGGCATACCAGAATATCCTGTTCGTCATAGAGCGCTTGGTAACAGAGACCGGGCAGGCGTCCGGGGAAGATACTGATCGCCGCATCGAGACTATGGTCCAGTACTTTTTTTTCCAGTTCAGGGGGCGAGAGCGTTTCCAATTCCAGATGAAGCGTATTTTGCGGTAACTGCATCAGCATCTCTATTGCCTGGCAGAGCGGATTTTTCGGGTCAGTAACTACATTATCCAGAAAACCGATACGCAGTGTACCGGTCAGGCCGCCCTTAAGCGCAGTGCTGCGCTCCTGAAATTCGTGTAGCGATTGCAGAAATTGCAGCGTGTATTGATAGAACGCTTCCCCTTTAGCGGTCAGTAGAAAACCGGCACGCCCGCGCTGGCATAACCTGAATCCCAGCCTGACCTCTAACTGCGACATCTGTGCGCTGATGGTGGATGGCGCGACATTCAGCAGGGTCTGGGCATTGGAAAAGCCGTTGGATTCCACCACAGTTTTGAATACCTTCAACAGTTTTAAATCAATATTGCTGATAACCATCCCAGCCCCCTGTTAACAAAAATCGCCATCACGCATTGTCCCCGTGCTTGTCCGGAAGGCAACACGCGGAACTCCGCCATTCACTTCTGCAGCGGCGCGGGGGTGGTTCGTGGCGTCAATGAGGCGATAAAGTGTCGCGCCGTTGATACGGTGGCCATATAGCCGCCCTCGATTTTAAGCAATCCGATTGCCATCGCATGGTTAAGCGGATCGGGCTCGGCGCAGCAATCGCTGAGCACCAGAACGCTGTAGCCGCGATCGCTGGCTTCACGTGCGGTGGACGATACGCATACGCCGGTAGTCACGCCGGTCAGTATCAGGTTACGGATGCCTTCGTTGACCAGGATATGGTGCAGATCGGTGCCGTGGAAAGCGCCGGTACCAGGCTTATCGATTACCGCTTCCTCGCCGCGCGGTTGTAATTCCGGCACCAGTTCCCACCCCGGTTCTCCGCGGATCAACAGCCGTCCCAACGGGCCGCGCGCGCCGATTTCAGCCCCCGCCCTGGCGGTCTTGAGCCGTTTGCTTAACGGTAAATCGGACAGGTCGGGGCGGTGGCCCTCCCGGGTATAAATAATTTTGATCCCGGCACGGGTGGCGGCGTCGCGCACGCGTTCGATGACGGGGATGATCGCCCTCGCAGCGGAAATATCATCGCCACGATGGTTCATGTATCCCCGCGGATCGCAAAAGTCGCGTTGCATATCGATAATCAATAACGCACTGTCCGTCGTTGCCATATCACCGGAAATCGGAAAATCGTACGGCTCGCCGGCGATAATCATCGGCCCTCCTGAATTACCAATGGACGGGGCGGGTAATGAGGCGGCTGATGCTGATGCAACTGCCGCGTATAATCCCGTATCCGCAGTTCTTCGGATTGTAATCTGTCCGGCGTCAGCAATCGTTTTTGCTTGAGTAATCGGCTCAACGCTTCTATCCAGCAACTGTAATACTGTTCTTCGCCGGTGATGGCCTGTCCTTGTGCTTCCAATTCGCCAATGCTGCCGATCAGGCATTGCTGAAACTCTGTCAGGGTAAACAAACGTTGTTCGGCGGCGGCCAGGGTCAATCCAAAAGCTCTGGCCGCCCAAGGATTGGGAAAAGCGACGGATTGCAAAAATTGCCGGTCCGTCAGCGATTGAGTTAAGAAATCGGTCGGGTTCATCAGTTGCCGTCCTGGTTAATGGGTGCCTGTCGGGCTGCGCCGAGTGTTGCCGGCGCGGCTGGCGCGGCTGGCGGGGCCACGCGGGCTACGCCAATCATGGCGTCCCGGGTCACCAAAGCGGCCAGGGCCGCCATATCCAGCCGTTCGGTTCCCGGAGGCCGCTGGGGCAGCACTAGATAACGGATTTCCGAAACGCTATCCCAGACGCGTACAGTGACCTCAGGCGGTAACTCCAACCCCATCTCCGCCAGTACCCGGCGAGGTTCCCGCACTATCCTTGAACGATAGGCGCTGGATTTATACCAGGCCGGCGGCAGTCCGAGAATCGGCCAGGGGTAGCAGGAGCACAAGGTGCAGACAATAACGTTATGGAGATCGGCGGTGTTTTCCACCACGGTCAGGTATTCGGTCTCTGGACCACCGATGCCGAGTTCAGCGCAGGCTGCCAGGCCGTCGTGGAGCAGGCGTTGTTTAAAAGCGGCATCCACCCAAGCGCGGGCCACCACGCGCGCGCCGGTCTGCGGACCGACCTTTTCCTCGTAGTGCCGGACTATCCTGTCGACACTGTCTGTTTGAATGACCCCGATTTCGGCCAGCAGGCTCTCCATCGCTTCAGTGCGGACCGCTTGCCAGGGCTTTTCGTGGTTGTGATTATCACTCATGCTTATCTCCTGCTATGGGTTCCAGATGATCTTCGCTCAGATCAACATGGTTAAATACGTCTGCTTCCGCCTGTGGACCCCATAGGGTTTTGGCGCAGAACTTTACGCTGTAAACGGGCTGTAGCTTCTCGCCCAGGTAGTGGGCCCGGGTATCGGGAAAAACCCATGCCTGCTCGTGAACATTGACGATAATGCCTTCCTTGCCGCGGATATAATTGGCTACCCGTGTATGCCCCGCCGGGTGGATGTTCCGTACCTTGACCTGCTGGTCCAACTGATAGCGGGGCGTCACGGTCGCCTCCTTGCGCCAGGCGCCCCAGCGGACTTCGGCCGACGCCGGCAACGGCCAATTGCGCTGTCTGGCAGCGGATTGGCTGTAGTGGCGGACATCGGCCCAGTACTCGGCAATCCGGTTTTCAAGTTCATCGTTGAATACGATGCCTTTACAGTGCAGCAGTCTTTCCATGGCAAACAGCCATCGGCCGTAATAGCCGGCGTCCAGATAATCCGCCGGCCGCATCAGTTCAATTTCATGGCGGTGTTCGTCCAGATTCCATATCCCCAGCGTATCGATGAGCTGGGTGATGCAAAAAACGCGGCTCTCCCATTCGCTGTGGAACACCGGTTCATCCGCTTCAACCTTGACCGGGCCGAAACCATGTAATCCGCCCATGTCATGAATACCGTTCATCGCCACTCCTTAATCGATAATGGATTCGATTTCCCGTTGCAGATCGAGAAACACCGTCGAGTAGCGATCGCCGAAGGCCCCGGCGCGGGTCTCGCGTTCAAGCAGAATCCGTGCCGGCTGCCCGCCCAGCACAATCACCCGATGACCGAGCGTAATGGCCTCTTCAACGTTATGGGTGACCATGACCATCGATATTCGCCGTTCCTCCCCCAATTGCTTGAGAAACAGCTGCATCCGCCGGCGCAGGCTGATGTCCAACGCGCTGAAAGGCTCATCAAGCAGCACCACTCTGGGGTTGGAAACCAGCGCACGCGCGATGGCGGTGCGTTGGCGCATGCCGCCCGAGAGCTGGAACGGGTAGCGGTGGGCCGCGTCGAGCAGGCCGACGGTGCCCAGCATCGCTTCGATGCGCAGTTGGCGTTCCCGGCGTGATAAAACATTCCCGGAGAACCGTAGGCCGAACTCTACGTTGCGTCTGACCGTTAGCCAGGGGAATAGATTGTTTTCCTGAAAAATCATTACGCTATCGGGGTTAGGGCCTTGCAGCGTTTTTCCCTGGAAAGTAATGGTTCCCTGGGTATGGCCGACCGCAAAGCCGCCCAGGGCTTTAAGCAGCGTGGTTTTGCCGCAGCCGGATTTGCCCAAGATGCAGGTAATGTCCCCCCGATTCAGCGTCAAGGATAATTCTTTCAGCGGTGAGGCCCCGGCGTAGGCAACGCTGAAGCGATCGACATGGAACAAGGCGTTATCGGCGTCGGCGGCCATGGTTTACACCCTCCACCAGAGCAGATATTTGCCAATGTAAGCCAGCAAACGATCGACGATAAAACCGGACAGGCCAATGACTACCATGCCGAACATGATCAGATCATTATTGAACAGATTCCGCCCCATCATAATGATAGCACCCAGGCCGTCGTGTAATCCCACCATTTCCGCCACCAGCACCGCCATCCAGGCCGCGATAAAATTGGTGCGCAATAGCGTGAACGCGCCCGGCAATACTGCCGGCAGCACTACCCAAAGCCAGCGTTGCAATGCGTTTGCGCCCAAATCCTGGGCCACAATCAGGAACTCTTCCGGCAGCCGGCGGATTTCGGCCAACGTCCCGATGGTCAGGATAAAATAGACCCCCATAAAAACAATAAATATTGCCGTATCGTTGCCAATGCCAAACAAAGTAATGGCGGCGGGGATCCAGGCAATGGGCGCGATAGGGGACAAGAGATAGATAACCGGGCTGATAATCCAGGTGGCCGCCTGCGATAGGCTAAGCAGCGCCGCGCTCAATATCGCGGCGGCAAACGCGAGAGCCAGACCGCAGAAAACCCGGGCGAACGTTGCCAAAACAGAATCAATTATTGGCGAGGATTGGCTGCCCAGTCCGATCCGGAAATCGCTCTCAGCAATGGTGCGTAAAAAATGGCTGGGCGGCGGCAATACCGCCGCCAGGGACGAGCCCCCATCCGCGCCGGCAAGCTCCCAGACCATCACCAGCGTACCGACGGACGCAGTACCGACCAGTACCGGCAGGCAGGCTTGCAGGCGCGTTATAAACCGGCTCATTGCTTCTCCAGGCCGCGGATGGTATCCAGTCGGAAAATATCTTCGGCGCGTACGCCGGTTTTGATATAGCCGAGACGGCTCATATCGTCCACCACGCTTTGTATGGATTTTAGATCCGGGGTAAAACTGATTGGCGCCGATGCGGATTTCAGCGCCTGTGAGAGTACCGCGGACGAAACCCGGAAATAATGTCCTTTATCTAAATAGCTCACCGCTTGATCCGGGTGTTCATTGATGATTTTTGCGCCGCAGATCAGACCGCTGAGGAATTCCTTAACCACCGGGCCGCGCTCGGTCAGGGTTTTATCCAATACGCTGACTACCGTATTGGGTGAATTTAATGACCAGGTTGAGGCATTATTGGCTAGTAGCGATGCGTTTTTATTTACTACCATATCAGTGGTATAGGGTTTTATATGGCTTAGAATATCAACTTGACCGCCGCGGAAGGCTTCAACCATTGCCAGCAGATCGTTGAAATACACCAATTCCACACTTTTGGGATCAATGCCGCTTTTGGCGAATTGCCGATCCAGAATTAATTCCAGCGTGTCGCCTTGCAAGGTGGCTATTTTCAGCGGATGGCCGGGATGTTGTTGAATATACCTTTTCAGCTCAGCCATATCATGTAAACCCAATTTGCCTTGCGCCACAACCTCCATGACGCCCCAGCCGCCGCCGGCGGAAATCACTCGGATCGGCACGCCGCTGTTAGCGGCGAAAAACGGCAGGGTGAAGGGCAGAAAGCTGAAATCAATCGCGCCGCCCGATAATGCCGCGTTATTGTCGCCGGGATTGGCGAAAAACATTGTTTCCACATCCAGTCCCTGCTGTGTAAAACAATCGCTTTCCTTCGCCACGAAAAGCGGCGCCATATCCAGCGCCACCATATGGCCGACTCGGATATGGGTCAATTTTTCCTGGGCCCGTAAAGGCGAAATTCCGAGACCCAACAGGGTGGCTGCGACAATACATCCGCTGGCATATTTCATATTCTCTCCTTTTAAGAATAACATCTCTTTGCCACAGTGAAGAGTCACCGGGCGTTTCTCATTTCATTATTATTAGCTTGTCTTGCGTCATTGGATAAATAGCGGTGACTCCATGTTTACATCACTTTTTTATAAAGTAATTAATGGGGCATTAATGGCTTTTCAAACAGATGCTGCTTGATAATATAATAAAAACATGTGCCGCCCGGTGAACATACACTACGTCATGAATTAATCAGTACTGAATAACTGCCTGTCTGGCGGTTGCGCACCATATCCACACCAGGAATCATTTCCTTTTGTCTCGTCAGCGCGCGGTGAGCATACAGTGGCGTAACGGCCCCCCACCGGATATCAGGTGGTATTAGGAAAGAGAGGTTCCAGTTGGTAAAACCGGTGGGCGGGATAACCAGGGAACCGCCTGGAAAGGGCGAATCGGTTCGATTGGCGCAGACTATATAGACACGGTTATCTTCGGCTTTGGTCACCGCCAGTAGATTACGCTGGTTCGGGTGTTCCCAGGCGCAACTCCATAAGATGATATCGGCGCCAAGGAGGGTCAGCACCCGGCTCGATTCAGGGAACATGCCGTCGTAATCGTTCAGTAACCCTATCCTGCCGTAGCGGGTATCAAACACCGTGAAGCCTGCTTCGGCGCCGGAGGCCCACTGAGCGGCGCGCGGTCCGTTATGCACCTGGGGCTGGCGTCCCATAATACCGTCCGGGCCGATTAACAGCAGCTCATGCCGCAGTTGGCCGTTCTTTCCCGTGGTCGAGGGCAGGGCAACCAATGCCTGGTGGCGTTTGCAAATGCCGGTAACGGCATTCATAACGGTCTCAGCCTCCCGTGCCAGCCGCCGCGCCTCATCCTGGTCCGGGCACCAGACGGGAGAGGCGAAGCAGGCCGGCAGCGCCATGACCTTGACGCCCAGCTGCGCCGCGTGCTCTATCATTTCCAGGGCATCGTCAAGGGTATGGGCGGCTGAAACATGGGCTTGCACCGCGGCGACTTTGCTGCTGCTCAGTGCCGCCACCAGCGGTTCGCGTAATAAAACTGACAGTGGCGTAGTCTCGAATGGCTGCGCGATAATACCGTAGGCCGGCGGACGCCGGTCCGCCATCTTGTCTCCGCCGAACGACCATGGACTGGCCGCGTTGCCAGCTAGCTCCACCCGGGCGGTCACCACGCCATGGGTATCGTAAGGTATTCGGGCCTGCACCCGGCCCTGCGGATCAACAATCATACTGCCGCCGGGATAATAGATACTGCGCTCCACGCCGGACTTGGTGGCGGCGATAATCCAACAGCCATTTTCGTAAGCGCGGGCCGGCACCCACAATTCGGCCTGATCCATGGCGAAAAAATTAGCCATATCAATGACCACATCGACGTTTTGCGCCGCGAGACAACGGGCGATTTCAGGGATACGTCCGTCAAAACAAATTAATAATCCCAACCGTCCCAGTTCGGTATCTACCCAGGGATTGCCTTTAATGCCCACTTCAAACCAGTTCTGATCATGGGTTGCCAAAAATTGCTTCTGATAATGGCAAATCAGCACCCCTGTTGGGTCGAACAAGACTCCCGAATTATAGATTTTGCCGTCGTCGCCCAGTTCAGTCATGCCGGAAGCGATAAATACGTTATATTCGATACAGAGTGACGCCAGCGCCCGGCAATATTTGCCATCGACCGGTTCGGCCAATGCCCGGCAATGCTGCGCCGAGTCGAACAAATAGCCGGTGTTCATGCATTCCGGCAAAACAATCAGTTTTGCGCCCTGTCGTACGGCTTCTTTCACACCGTCGGTAGCGAGAGCGATATTGGCTTTGAGATCGCCGAGCACCGCAAGGGTCTGTACCACGGCGGCATTAAACGTTATTGGCATGGGGTTCTCACTTTGCAAAGTCTGAGTTACGCAGGATCATTGTGCTGACGTCCATCGGGGTCTTCAGCACGCCTTCTTTTTCAAATACATTCACCAGCGCCTGATAAGAGTGAATATCCTCGGGACCAATGTCTTTCCAGGCGCGTAGGTAGGGTTGCGCCACCAGCGCAATCTGATCTTTTTTAATCGGCGTATAATTGGCAATGACCGGACGATAAGCGGCGAAACGTTCATTGGCCAAACGGGTCGCCTCGTCAAGCACCGCCACGACTTTTTTGGCGGTTTCAGGGCGCTCTTTGAGGAACTTGGTGGTGAGTAGCGAGACGCCGGAATAAAACGGGTCGGCTATCAGCGTTTCGGCGGGATTAGTCAATGCCCGCTGTGCGTCGCCGTTCGCCACCGCGATAGAGCCGACCGGTTCAAGAGATAATGTGGCATCGACGCTCCCTGATACCACCGAGGGCACCTGTAAGCCGGTAGCTATATCCTGCATGTGGATATCTTTATCCGGATCAAGCCCGGCCTGGCGGACCATATAACGGGCGATGGTTCGCCACTGTACACCAGGTAATTGCCCCAGGGATTTGCCTTTGAGATCGGCAAAGCTGTTAATCGTCGAGTCATTGGCGACAATCAGCGCATCATTGATCCGGTGGTATTTGATGCTGCCGCCCTGCAGTCCGAATACTTTGAACGTGCCGGGAAAACGTGATTCCGCCAACACCGCTATACCGGCGGCGGAGCCGGGCGCGCCGACATCGGCCTGACCGGAAACCAGTGAATCAATTATTTGATTAGGATTTTCAAATTTAACGGCGGTTATATCAATACCCGCTTTCTCAAATAATTTATCATGCATGGCAATATAAAAGGCCGTGGTTTGCATAATGGGTAGCCAAGCGACGGTTACTTTTTCATTGGCCTGTGCAGAAAGCGAAGAAAACAGGACTGCGGCCGTAGCTATCGACAATAAAATAACGCGTTTCATAATATTTCCTTCAGCGATAATAATATTATTTTCCAGACCATTTAATGAAATGGCGTTCAATGAGCAGGAAAAGTAAGTTGATGAGATAACCGATACAGCCGGTGACAATAATGGAGCTGTACATTTCAGCCAGGTTATAAACCTGTTGCGCATCAATAATCCGGTGGCCCATGCCAACGGAGGAGCCGATAAACATTTCCGCGACGATAATCACCACCAGTGCATAAGAGACGCCTAGCCTTAAGCCAATAAAAGTTTGCGGCAATGATTCATACAAAAGCACGTCGCGAAGAATGCGCCAGTTTGAGGCACCCATGACCCTGGCGGCCAGGATGCGCGTCTGGCGCGCATTCATCACGCCGTACGCTACGTTAAAAAGAATAACCAGGCAGGCGGAAAACGCCGCGATAGCGATCTTCGATTCCTCGCCGATACCGAATATCAGCAAGAACAGCGGGAATAACGCGGTCGCGGGTGTGGATCGAAAAAAATCGATAATGAATTCCACGCAGCGATAAATGCCGGTATTCGCTCCTATGGTAATACCGACCGGAATACCGATGGCGGCGGCGATCAGAAAAGAGTAAACCGTCCTTAATACCGTGCGGATGAAGTCCGCCCACAAACCGCCGTCTACGACGCTTTGCGTAAAAGCATAAAACGTCTCCAACGGGCCGGGCAGAAGCCGCGGGGTCACCCAGTGGGCGGAGTGGGCCAGACTCCAGAACGCGATTAATACTATCGGACCGATAATCCCCGGCCGTAGCAGTCGTAAAAAGAGCGAGGAAAAATTTGGCTTGTAGGTTCGCGCCGACTTTGCGGCAATAAAAAAAGACTGTTTCATGGCCGGCGAACCTCCTGTTGGAAAATTTCGAGGCTATGCCGTTTGGCTTCAATAAAATCGGGATGCAGCAAAGTCAGATCATTTCTCGGATAAGGCAAATTAACCGGGATCATTTCAACCAGACGGGTCGGGCGTTTACTTAACATCATCACCTGTTCAGCTAAAAATACCGCATCTTCTAGATCGTGCGAAACCAACACCATGGCAATCTTGCTTTGTGCAAATATCAGTTGCAGCTTTTCCCGGATGAATAGAGTCATTTCATAATCCAGAGCGGAAAAGGGCTCGTCGAGAAAGATGATTTCTGGTCGGGGCGCCAGGGCTCTTAAAATGGATAGCAATTGCTGCTGCCCGCCCGAGAACTCGTAAGGGTAACGCTCCAGGTCAAATTTGATATCAAATTGTACTATCAATTCATCGACGCGCCGACGGCGTTCAGCGGCCTTCATGCCTTTTATCTTCAACGGATATTCAATATTTTCCCTGGCTTTCCACCAGGGAAACAACGCCTCGCGATAATTTTGAAAAACGTAGCCGATAGTGGTTTTGCTGACATCCTTGCCATTATAAAGTATTTGGCCCGCGTCATAAGGGGTGAGCCCGGCCATCATATTGATTAATGTCGATTTGCCACAGCCATTCGGACCAAAAATGGCGGTAAACGTACCGGGTTTGAACTCATAATTGAAATTATCGTAAATAACGTCTGCACCAAAACATTTGCGGAGATTTGTTATCGTGACCACCGGAGGACGTATCCCTGTGGAATAGGAATTAGCCGAGTCATATACCATCGCGCGCATTTCTGTCCCCTACCATTAACGTGAATACGGTTTTGTTTAACCAGTGGATTATGGTTTTTGTCCTTTGGTTCCGTCAGCCTTAACTGTTATAGATTTATAAAGCAAACTATGGGCCAAACGGTGATGAATGGAGTAAATAAATATATAATTTTATAAAAATCATAAGGTTGTTGATATATAACCGCGTAAATACAGGAGTCAATCCTTGTTGGGGAGGTCGATTTATTACTCAAATTTTATTGACAAATTAATAAATTATTAATAATTTTTAAATTTTCACTTATTCACCGCGCCGCTGAGAAACTCACACTTAACGTCGCGCCCACCAACATCGCTCCCCGGATCATTTTCTCAAAAAGAGAGGATAAGACCATGCAACAACCCCATATCGCGCAGGTACCCTCCGCGCGAGCAGAACTGACTACGGAAGTGCATGTCAATGTCGACTGGGCTCAGCACGAACTGTTTTTTCGCCGGGAGATGGCGAAAATTCTCATCCGCTATACCGATACCGACGAAAATCTTCGCGAGGTTTTCCATTTGCTGTCGGAGATCCTGGGGCTTAATCGAGGTCGGTTGTTTATCTATGACGATAAAAGCGGCTTGCTCTCCATCCGCTGCGCTTATGGATTGACACTGCGGGAAAAAGCGCGAGGCCTATTGCAGCCAGATGAAGGCGTCACCGGCAAGGTATTCTTGTCGGGTCAGATGACCATTGTTCAGGATATCGATTCAGAACCTAATTATTTATGGCGTTCAGTGACCAGGGATGCGTTACCCAGCGGCGTCACGTCGATGTTTTTCTTCCCCATCCTGCTCAACGGCAGAGCCCGAGGAGTATTTTGCGCCAATCGCTTTCGCGGTATCTCGCGTAACCTGACCGCGGATATTGAGATTTTGCGCGAAGTGGTGGGTCATATCGCTCAAATGCTGCGCATGGAAGATCTTATTGCCGAGCGGGTCCAAATGCATACCGTGGCGCTGGAACATGAAAACCGTACGCTACGACAGGCCCTGAAGCATGACATGCTGGAATATGGCATTTATGGCGATTCGGATAAAATTCGCGCCGCCATCCGCCAAATTGAACAGGTGGCAGGCAGTGATGTCACGGTACTCCTGATCGGCGAATCGGGCACCGGCAAAGAGCTGTTTGCCAGGGCGGTGCATATCGCCAGCAAACGCAGTGGACAATATATCAAAATGAACTGTGCGGCCGTGCCGGAAAACCTGTTTGAATCAGAGCTGTTCGGCCATGAAAAAGGCGCGTTTACAGGAGCGGACAAAACCAAGCAAGGGCATTTTGAAAAGGCGGACAACGGTACATTATTCCTCGATGAAATCGGTGAATTGCCGTTGAATCTGCAAGCTAAATTATTACGGGCATTGCAAGAAAAAACGATTCAGCGAGTCGGCGGCGGGGAGGAGCGGTCGATCAATGTCCGTATAGTCGCCGCGACGAATCTGGACCTTCGCCAGCAGGTCGCCGAGGGGAGATTCAGGCTGGATTTGTTCTATCGGCTCTACGTGGTGCCGATATTTTTACCCTCGCTGCGGGAGCGTCCGGAGGATCTGTCTACGCTGATTCAGCATTTCATTGAAGAGAGCGGCGCGCGTTTCCAGCGCCGGGTGCAATGCTCCGCGGAGGCGCTGGCCGCGCTGATCCGTTATACCTGGCCGGGGAATGTCCGCCAACTGCAAAATGTGGTTAACCGATTGGTCTTACTGTCGGAATTACCCATCATCGATGCCCAGCACGTTGCCGCTTTGTTGGAACATGAACAAGCCGCTGCGACGCACCAGCCTGCGGACGATCCTCTTGACGCCGCAGGGAGCTCCCAGGCGCACCTTTTTTCGTCCCGTATCGAACCCAGCGATGCCAACTCCATCCAACTGGCACTTTCCCACTGCGGTGGTAACAAGTCACGAGCCGCGCAGCGGCTGGGAATAACTTTGAGCCAACTCATTTATAGGATGCGCAAGCTTGGGCTGACTGCCACCTGACGCATGCCAGGCTTTATTGAACGGTCATGGTGTTGAGCGAGGACAAAATGATGGGTCTTGGTGCTGCCGGCATGGGTGATAGCGCTGGAAAATGTAACGCGCAGGCCTTGCGTTGAGCAGGGGAGCTCATCGGCCGGCTCCGGAATGTTACCGTTGACGCTGGCTCGCCAAGCGAGTTTGTGCGTTCACAGTGCGAAGTATCGCGTAAAATGAACTTTTTTTGTGCAAAGAATGTTAAACGTAACTAAGGTTGTAGCGCAGGGGCAAGTTCATTTTCTCTGCGTTTCCGCATTTCCTTCGGAATTTTAACCAGGTAATTCTTTGATAACACAATCATCTTGTTTGAATAATTTTTAATTAGACGAGGGGGTAACCCTGAAGGTGTCGAATGCCCAGTCGGTTGGCATGTTGTTTGCTTATTAATTACTTACTGACAGCAAATAATACAAATGTCTCTTGAATTGAGATTGCAGACCTCTCATAAGGGTAATATTTATATTAATCAATTAGTTATAAGAAAGATCAAAAGGAAAGCCAAATGCAATTAATCGATTTGAGCAGAGAGATAAGCCACAAAATGCAGCGGTTACCCAATCATCCCACCGTAAGCATTACCCCATTTACCACCCATGAGGAGAAGAGGGCAGCGGAGGGCTATCTATTTTCAACGGCAGTGAATCTGCTGGTCATGGGAGAGCACAGCGGAACACATGTCGATGCCCCTCACCATTTTGATGATTCATCACAGGCGAAATCTATCGACGAAATGCCCCTGGAGAACTTTTATACCGAGGCGGTTTGCCTGGATTTATCTCACAAGCCGCTGAACAGTGATATCAGTGTGAAGGATTTACAAGATGCCATCGTGAAGGCCGGCGTGGAAATAAAAGCGAAAGATACCGTACTGCTCTATATGGCCTTCAATCAACGAACCCTGGGCACGCCCGGGCACATTACCGATTTTCCGGGATTGACCAAA
This sequence comes from Sodalis sp. RH21, assembly GCF_047324175.1. Taxonomy (NCBI): domain Bacteria; kingdom Pseudomonadati; phylum Pseudomonadota; class Gammaproteobacteria; order Enterobacterales; family Bruguierivoracaceae; genus Sodalis; species Sodalis sp. RH21. The sequence continues at coordinate 2,136,534 of NZ_CP178732.1, forward strand.
GATTCCGCAACCTGGCTGGGGCAGCAGGGCATAGCTATGTTCGGGGTCGAAGCCATGAGCCCCGGGCGGACGGGACGGAATAATTTCGAAGTTCATCATGTATGCCGGGATATGGGATTCACGCATATGGAAGGGCTGGAACATTTAGAGTTATTGGTCGGTAAAGGCCGGTTTAAATTTATCGGTTTCCCGTTGAAAATAAAAGGCGGTACGGGAAGCCCCATCAGAGCGGTGGCGGTGCTGGACTGATGATGAACGAACAAGGAAAAGGCCGTAATACGGTGAATATCAGAGAGTATAACCGCAGCCTGATCATTCATGCTCTGAGCCGGCATGGAAGGATGTCACGTTCGGATATTGCTAAAACCCTCAGTTTATCCGAGGCGGCAATCTCCCGTATTGTCAGGGAATTGATCGAGGATGATTTAATCAGTGAAGCTGCGCCGCAGGGACAGGCGCAAGGACCCGGCCGCCGGCAGGTGCCCCTGGCGCTCAGCGTCACCTCAAAGTTTATTATTTCGGTGTGCCTTACCGCGTTTGAGCATTGCGTATCGATAATAAACCTGCGCGGCCAGCAACTTGCCCGCAGCGATCTTACCGATACTCTTAAAGGCTCCGGCAATACCGTGGTTGAGGACCTGATAGATAAAATTGACGGGGTATTGTCTGAAAATAATATCAGTAAAAATAAAATCATTGGTATCGGAGTAGTGACCATCGGTGCGGTTGATAAAAGACAGGGTAAAATTTGTATTTCTTCGATCCATGTTCTTAATAATCAATTAATTACCCATAAGCTGGGGGAGTTCTTTAAGGTTCCTGTTTATCTGGGAACCATTGGCGAAGCGCTGAGCATAGGGGAAAAGGTGTTCTCTGAAAAGCGGCCTCTGGAATTCAACTCCGTTGCGCCGGATCCTTATAAGAGCAAGGACGCGACGCTTCTGATCTATATCGCCTTCGGTATCGGGGCGTATGTACTGATTAACGGCATTGCCCATGGAAATATCAACGATGATCGGCTGATTGCGCACATTCCTGTTCTCGGTGCCGACGATCTCTGTCTATGCGGTGCTAGGGGATGTTTATTGACGAAAGCGTCCGGTTATTCACTGGTCAAGCAAAGCAGCGGCGATGAGTACCGATTTGCACCGATATTACTGGATGAAATCGAACCCGGAAAATTATTGAATTTAATTTCCCGGCTGAATGCCGGTGATAAAAAAATCGAAGACAGTTTTTTTGCGGCGGGTGTTGTGCTCGGCGAAGCCATATTTTCCCTTTCAGTTTGCTTCACGCTTAAAACTATTGTGCTGTCCGGCGTAGTGGGACAAGTACAGGCGTATCAAAGGGGGGTAAGCGAGGGGGTGAAAAATATGTGGCGGCGATTAAATATTGAACCGCCTTTCGTCAGAATCAACGATCTGGGCTATGGCGCCATCGCGGAATTATATAGCCTTGAACAGGTATTATTTGGTGAGGGCGATCCTATAAAAACGTCAATTGGGATAACGTCGGTATGAGTAAAATCAAGTCAATAGAAATATATCCGGTCCGTTTGCCGCTTAAGCAGGCGATGAAGCTTGCCAGTGAGAAAATTGAATCCACTGTGAACGTCTTCATCAGGGTGCTTTCATCGGATAATCACCATGGCTGGGGGGAGGCGAGCATTGCTGCGACCATGACTGGGGAATATTTGGTTGATGTATTATTTGCACTAGATTATTCCCTTATTCCGCATTTAATTGGCGAGGATACCGATAATTTTACCGCAATTGAATATAAGATCGACCGGCTTATCGCTGGAGCAACAACCGCCAAGTCCGCACTGTGCATGGCGATTGCCGACCTGGTCGCTCGTCAGAAAGATATCCCGCTGTGGCAACTGCTTGGGAATAAGAGAAGGGATAGTATTCCAGCGTTAAAGATATTAAGTGGTTCCGGCCAATCGCAGGATGACGCAACGTTAACCGACGCAATCAGAGCAGGATATCGCTATTTTAAAATAAAGGTTGGTATCGACGATCCGCTAGAAGATGCTGAACGGATTTGCGCCATCCGCGCGACCCATGGCGATAAAATTGCATTATCGGCCGACGCCAATATGGCCTGGGACGTGGATAAGGCTCTTCAGTTTATGCGTCACGCTTCCCCAGCGGGCCTGCAATATCTTGAGCAACCGTTGAAACCTGCGGATGACGATGGACTGAAAATGTTATTGGCTCACTCCTCGCTGATGGACATCGCGGCGGATGAAAGCCTGCATACCGACGCCGATATTTTGCGGGAACGTCATCTCGGCGTGATGTGGTTCAATCTTAAATTATTGAAGTTTGGTACTTATAACCACATTTTAGCCGGCGTTCTGAATTGTGACAGTACTAACGGCAATGTGGTGCTGGCGTGCAAAATAGCGGAGTCCAGCGTGGCTTCCAGCGCGATGGCTCATTTAGCCGCCACCGTGTCGCGGTTAAATACTGGTGTAAGTTTTACTCAGGATTATTTAAGCCAGGACGTGACTTCTGCTCCGCTTTCCGTTAGAGGCGGCATGGTAAACATTTCAGACACTCCGGGCCACGGGGTCGAAGTCAATCTGGATATTATTAAATCATTGCAGTTGAAAATATAATCTTCGGCTTATCTCATCATTTCCATTAATTAAGCGTAAAAGTTGGGAGAAACACACATGTTGACCAGAAGAACCTTTCTTAGTGCCATCGCCGTTTCGCCGTTACTCGTAAAAACGGCGAATAGCGCCGAGATAAGCGGTAAAAATGAATTGACTGAATTTGAATTATTGGGAGTGCGGGATCCGCAATTAGGCATGCAATTGGCCTTGGCTGATTATTTTAAATTATTTCAGGCTCAGGGCATTGATGTCACTATCCGCTGGCAACAGTCTAGTGGCGACATGCTGACCATTATGGGCGGCGGATTTCCCATCGGCGTCGGCAATCCGCTTAGCCAGATTATTTTGGCCTCCCGTAACATACCGGCAAAAATACTCTGCGCCTTCGCTGATATATCCGGTGGACAAGGGCTGGTATTGGCGCCAGGTTTTCATCCGGAGTCACCGTCTGTGCTTGAGGGCAAACGATGCGCTTTCACCGAAGGCGCGAATAACCCATTAATTTTATCTCATCTGGCTGAAAAGTATCATTTTGACGTCAGGAAAATCCGGATGATGAATATGGAACCGAGCGAAGGCGTAGTCGCGGCCAGTCGCGGAGACGTTGATATGCTATTGTCTTGGCAACCCTTCTTATATCGATTACAGCAATTAAACGGCACGCTCTATGCAACGGGCAATACCCTCTATTTTACACAGCCGCCGACAAAATTATCAGAACGCGACAAGCTATTATATCAGCATTCGACTCTTATTGCGCGTCAGGACTGGGTAAAGCAGTATCCCCGCACCACGGCGTCGCTGCTGAGGGCATTGATTAATGCCGAAAACTATTTTTATTCCCATAAAGAAGAATCGTTGGCCGCCCTTGAGAGCGTGCTGAAGGTACCTGCCGGTCCGCTGAGGGTGATGGTCGACAACAGCGTTTATAAACTCTCGCTATCCGATGAATTGGCGGATACCTTTAGATCAACCGCACAGTGGGCGCTGGCCAATAAACGGGTTTCCTCATTGCCGGACATGGCGAAGGCCATCGATCCCATGCCTCTGGGTGGTGTGGATCCCATCAGAGTGCACTGGGGCCCAAGCCATGCATAACGCCCACGCTCATCGATCACATCTGCTCAGGACCGGGATTGCCGTTTGCGTTTTTTTATTGATTTGGATAGCGGTAACCTGGGCGAATAAAGCCGGTCTGAACTTTGTCAATCCACTGCTGCTGCCTTCACCGATGGACGTTATCGATGCCGCTGTCGACTCGATCCGTTCCGGTGAGCTTCAGGTGGATATTGGGGCCAGTCTGTTCCGCATCCTTGCTGGCTTTGTTATTGCGGCGTTCGCCGGTATTGGGCTCTCACTGCTGGTGTGTATGAGCAAATCGGCTGGCTTCTTTATCGAACCCTTGTTTGAAATATTGCGCCCGATACCTCCACTGGCATTCTTACCGATGCTGGTGCTGTGGTTTGGCATCGGCGAGCTGTCGAAGGTGACATTTATTGCCTATTCAGCTTTTTTTCCCATATTCACCGCCTCGGTAGATGGCGTTAAACATGTGGATAAATTGTTGTTGCGGGCAGGTGCAAGCTTAGGCGCCAATAAAAAGCAGATGTTTCGCTATGTGGTATTACCGGCAGCAACACCATTCATCTTCACCGGCCTGAAGCTTGGGCTTTCTTTGTCTTTCTTTGTTATTGTCGCGGCGGAATTTCTTGGCGCCGACTCCGGGCTGGGTTATTACATCAATAACGCCAGAACCTATTTTTCCGTCTCTCAAATGCTGCTTGGGGCTGCAATCATTGGTTTTTTTGGCTATATGGTCAATTTATTCCTAACCATGATTGAGACCAGGCTGCTGGGTTGGAGAGACTAACAAGGATTTTAAATGCTTAGCCTACAAGACACTATTAGTGTACCGGATGATGCGGAAAACCATCACAGGATTTTTATTAAAGGCGTCACTAAAAAATATGCAGATCATCTCGCGCTTGATCGGGTGGATTTGGAATTAAAACAAAACAGCTTTACCTGTCTGTTGGGGCCATCAGGCTGCGGTAAATCTACGTTATTAAATATGATTGCCGGGTTTATCACGCCAACCAGCGGTGAAATTTGGGTAGATGGCACGCGGGTTACCGGTCCAGGGCCCGATCGGGGGGTGGTCTTTCAGGAATATGCATTATTTCCCTGGCGAACAGTGATGGAAAACGTTGCGTTTGGTCCCATGTTGAAAGGGCACTCCCGGTTGCAACAAAGAGACATTGCGCTAACGGTGCTGGAAAGAGTGGGGTTGCTACCGTACCAGGACCGCCTGCCCCGGGACTTATCGGGTGGCATGAAGCAACGGGTGGCCATCGCCCGCGCGCTGGCGAATAACCCGACAGTATTATTAATGGACGAACCATTCGGGGCGTTGGATGCGCAAACCCGCGAGTCGTTGCAGGAAGAGATGAAGCGGATCTGGCAACAAGAACGCAAGACGGTGATTTTTGTCACCCACAGTATTTCAGAAGCTATTTTTTTAGCGGATAAGATCGTGGTGATGGGAACCCAACCTGGCCATATCAAAAAAGTGATAGACGTTAATCTTATTGATTCCGGCAACCCGTTGAGTCAGGACTTTGTGGCATTAGCGGCAGAACTCAGAAAGCTGATAAAACATGAAGCAGCTAAAAATGCTGATGCATAGTTTACGATGATTATTGAGTTAACCCGAGTCTGGCCGGGGATATTATTTTTCTAGCCGATGTGTAGGCGGCGGCTTTGGAGTATTTATTTAAATAATCAATATATATTGCTACAATGGGGAATGTCTGCCCGTGGATAAAAATAGATTATGGGAGCTTGATGCTTGTCAGTTGGCTGGCGGATATCAACAGGGTCTTTTTACGCCGGAAGATACTTTGGCGGCTATTGAGAAAAGAATTTCACACATCAATCCCATTCTTAATGCTATTGTCACTCAGGATACCGGACTATCCTGGCGCGCTGCCAGGGCGTCTTCTCTGCGCTGGCAATCAGGCCGACCGTTAAGCCAATTAGACGGCGTTCCTTTTACGGTAAAGGACAATCTTTATTTTGGCGGCCTCAAGGCCACGTGGGGGAGTGAATTATTCAGGGATTTTATCGCGCCGCGCAGCGATATTGCCATCGAACGGTTAATCGCGGCGGGCTGCGTTTTTGTCGGTAAAACCAACACTCCGGAATTGGCGATGGCGGGATATACCGGTAACCGTTTGTTCGGCATCACCAAAAATCCCTGGGATACAACAAAAACCCCCGGCGGTTCCAGCGGCGGAGCGGCGGCTGCCGTTGCCTCGGGCATGTGTACCTTCGCTATCGGCACTGATGCTGGCGGGTCGATCAGGAAGCCGGCAGCCCATACTGGTATCGTCGGGTTTAAGCCGTCAATCGGAACAGTGGAACGGCGACACGGTTTTCCGCCGTTGGCCAACGATCTCCAGGTGATTGGCACGCTAACCCGCAATGTCGCGGATCTTAACACCGTAATGTCGGTACTCAGCGATACTATCGGATTGGCGACCTCTAGCAGGGGACTTAATATCGCCTGTTTCGATGTCGTAACGGACAGCCGCGCCGGCTGGTATATCGATAAGAGTGTGCTGACCGCAGCCACGTTGGCCAAACAGGTGTTGCGCACGCTGGGCCATACTGTCCATGAAGTCAGGCCCTTATGGAATCCGGACGAGGCTTATCGCCTCTATTCCACCTTAGTAAATGCCGGCATCGCCAGGGTGATGTCAGGGCAACAGGATTGGCGAAGCAAGGTGAGCGACGCGGTAATGACCATGGCGGAGAAAGGGCGGCAAATCACAGCGGGCCAATATGTGGAAGGCCTGGATGCCGTTACTGCGCTGCGCTGGGCTTTCAGGGATATATTCAACCGCTATGATCTGATCATGACTCCGGTAACCCCTACCGCCGGCTGGGACTGCGCCGCCGCCAATCCGGCTGTTATCGGCGGCCGTCCCGCCGTTGCTGGGGCGGTGGGGATGTTTACCGCCGCGGTCAGTCTTGCCGGTTGTCCCGCGATAGCCCTGCCTGCGCCGGAACATGCCGACGGGCTGCCGACCGGTATCCAACTGGTGGCCCCCCAGGGGAACGAACGGCGGTTGATAGATACCGCCGCGCAGTATGAGAATGCTGCGCCCTGGCAAAAAATTTCACCTTTTAGCCGGCCGGGTTCATAACCAAGTGGATTGGCATTACCGATGCCGTACGTCCAGCGGCTAAAAGCCGCTCGCATGGCCAAATCATGTTATGCGGATACAAGGCGGGTAAGCGGCGAGTGGGGTGGACATCGCCGGCCCGCTCATTATCCCACGGGGTTTTAGTTCTCCTTTGTCGCGAATGCAGTAAGTACAGCGCATAAAGGCCCCCTACAATTGAGCGGTGGCATTATCCTTGCACGAGAGCATTTTTTAATAGCCAGGATGCAGGATACGCTGTTGCACCAATAGCGCCGCCTGCTGTTGAACAATCCTCAGATAGCTGTCAGCTTGCGTCAACCTCTGCAGCATAGCGTTGTTGATAACATTATACATTGGGATGTGTTGACGTAGCCGGGTATCAATACCTAACCGACAATAAATTGGCTACGTTATTGGCTGAAAAGGCATACAATTGATAGATAGCTTGCGCAAGGTTCACATAAAAAAGCGTGATATGGCATCTTGATTACCTGGGAAAGGCGTGGCGGGCGCCTTTCCACACTACGATCAGCGCACCAAGTACCGCAAGCAGTGAGAACACCGCAAGACTGTCGACTCCAAATACGCTGATAAGAAAACCTCCAATTGCGCTGCCGCCAAAAATTCCGATGTTGTAGATTGTTGTCAACATTGCCGTAGCGAGTTCGGCATCATTTCCTGAGACTTGAGCAGTTGCGGACTGAAAGATCGTTGGAAGTCCACCAAACGATAAACCCCATGAAAAATAAGGCGACAACTGACATAGGGGGGATGCCCTTACGCTGCAAATAATCTGGCGCTCCGCAGATCAAACGCCGATTCTCGCCAATGGGGCGGGCTATCAGCGTGTTGTCGGCAAATGTGCCGTATCGGACTGCGAAATCAATTCCCTGGCTCACCAGATCCACGAAGCTGTCGGTCAAACTGAGGTCGATGGTGACATGGGGATGTTCTTCGAGAAAGCGGTCGAGAATGGGCACGATACGAGTCTGTCCCAGATCGACGGGCGCGGTCAGTCTAACGTGGCCTGATAGTTTTTGCGTCCCTGATTTGATTCGGCTCTCCAGTTCCTCCGCCTCGGCGAGCAGACGCCGTGCGCCTTCGGCTAGGACTCTTCCTTCATCGGTAAGACTGAAAGAACGGGTCGTTCGTGTGAGCAAGGTCGCACCGTAGTATGACTCCAATATGGCAAGGCGCTCTGAAACTGAAGCTGGCGAAAGTCCGAATTCCCGGCCCGCCGCCGACAGGCCGCCCTTTTCAATAATCATCAGGTAAAGCTGCAGGTTCGCTAATGTTCTTCGGAATTCCTGAAATATATTTTCGTTATTTAACCAATTATCAATATATTCCGCAAGGTTTATACTGTTTGCTGTGATGGGAAGGGCGGTAATGCATCCTCAGACGCGCGCGTAGTTACCACGCATGCATGGGGCAATTGTGCCGTCGAACTTCGGTGAGCCTCTCGGGAACAACTCTATGGACTTCACTGATAGTACGTTTTCAGTCGTAGTGGGAGGCAAATAAGCAGATAATGACGACTCGACCTAACCTGCTACCTGCCGCCGTGCAGACAAAGCAGCTATCAAAAGCCACGGTCTTACTATTCGCCCTTGCCTGCGGTGCCACAACGGCTAATGTTTATTACTCTCAATCGATTGCGGGGCCCATCGCAGCCAGCCTACAGTTGCCCGCGAGCCTGGCCGGGCTGATTGTCACCACGACTCAACTCGGTTACGGGATCGGGCTCTTCTTTCTAGTCTGTGTGGCCGATCTGGTGGAAAACCGCCGGCTCGTTTTGATCACTACAACCGGCACTATACTTAGCCTTTTCGGCGTGGCCAGCAGCAGTGCTCCTGGCCTCCTCATCACATCCCTTGCGCTTGGCATGTGCACCGTGGGCAGCCAGATCCTGGTTCCACTTGCCGTGCAACTTTCGCCGGCGACGAAGCGCGGCCAGGTCATTGGCAACATAATGGGCGGTTTGGTGGTGGGCATCATGCTGTCCCGCCCATTAGCAAGTTTTCTTACGGCCCATTGGGGATGGAGAGCAATATTTATCTTTTCAGCCGTCGTGATGCTCGGCACGTTATTACTTTTGGCTCGGGCCTTGCCACGATGGCGGCCCCGACCCAGCCGAGGCTATGTTGCAACGCTCCGATCCATGCTAGGCCTTCTAACCACGTCGCGTCCTCTGCAGCGCCGCGCAGCCTATCAGGGTACGCTGTTCGCGGTTTTCAACATGTTCTGGACCGCCGGTCCGCTGATGCTGCATGTCCGCTTTGGCATGGGACAGATGGGTATTTCCGCCTTCGCGCTGGCGGGAGCGGCCGGCGCGCTTTCGACACCGCTGGCTGGCATGGTGGCCGATCGTGGCGGTTCAAGATCCGGTACTGGGCTGGTATTGTTGTGCGCCGCCATTGCGCTGCTCATCAGTGGGTGGGGACAAGCTGCAGGATCACTGCTGATTCTGGTGGTCGCCGCGATTATACTCGATGCGTCAACGCAGGCGAATCAGGTGTTCGGCCAGCGCACCATCCAGAGCCTCGATTCAGAGGCGCGCGGTCGCCTGAACGCAGCATACATGACTGTCATATTCCTTTGCGGTGCAATGGGATCAGCATTGGGATCAGCTACCTATTATCTCGGTGGCTGGTTGGCTACCTCCCTCGTAGGAACCACTATGGTAGTGGTCATATTGGGCGTCTTCGCAACCGAATTCCGCACACCACGCATGCCATAGATGCTTCATATTCGCACATTACAAATACCAAGTTTCTGAAAAACAACCTAAGGTCAGAGGGATTTCGACAGTACTAACGCAGCCGTTTTTCAGGCTCAGACGCATAGCGCTGAACCCAGAGGTAAATCGTGGTGTGATCTACGTAGACACCGTGATTGGCCAGCATCCCCTGCAGTTCGCGGTGGCTGATGCCGTATTTGCAATACCGGTTAGGCCATGCCTCCTCACCGCGACGAGGCCCATTGGTGTGCGTTTCCTCGATATTTCCGAGCCCGAGACGCCTATTCCGTATGACGTCTCTATACTGTCGATAAAGTCCCCGAACCCAATGCGCGACACATTCGTGGAAATCGCTAAATCTGATTTTTTTTGCCTGAGTGGTCATACTGCAGCGCCTAAGTTAGGAAGTAAAAACGGGAATATGTACTCCGGTTGGACGATCTCGAAAAGCCGGCCCGCAAACTGTTGGATGGGGTCAAGGCTTATCGTCTTTCTACGAGTTGTGCCACCATGAATTTGTTGACTGGCTCCAGAAGGCTGATAAAGGAGCAGATAATCTCCTTGCCCTCATCTCTCAGCAGAGCGATTACCATAAGGAGCATGAGTCAGTACAGCTTCTTCGTGAGTTCCGTACGTCACTTAAGTTCAGTAAGTTCAGTCGAGACCATGGGGGCAATGAGGCGAACCTGCATTCTGGAAGATCAAAACGACGCTTTTAAATCCCCAGAATTGAGCAACAGGACTCAGCCCTCTATTTACCGCTATTGTTACCCCAGTGATGAAAGTGGCTTCGTAAGAAGCCAGATACGAAACTGTTGCTGCAATTTCATCAGGTTCTCCAGCACGACCTAATGAAGTTTCTTCGGCAATGCTGCGCATCCGCTCTGGCGGAAGTGGGTCACAGAAAAATCTTGTGTCCGCGATTAGTCCCGGAGCTATCCCATTCACGGTTATCCTTTGTTATCTCTTTCCCTCCCAGCTCGCGGTACGCGGTATAAGCTGCGGACGCTAGCCAGCGGGGAAGCGATACTTAAACATCTTGAGAATACCGGTGATGCTAATCGTAAAGCATATCGCTCAGGGTAACTTAAGGTCTTTTTATCGCTGTCATCAGCGAGGCTGTGCATGATGTCGGGATACGACATGCCTCAATGAAGGCATTCTCCGATATTGCCGGCTATAAGAAGCTGTCAATTATTCTACGGAGAAGCAGGTGAGGTTCTGTCTATCCAACGAGTACCGGTTTTAAACTGCGGCAGCTTTTCATTAGAATTCGCCATTATTGATGCTGACAGCAGTCGGGAACACCCTTCGGGCTTAGCTGCGAATTTTCATCTTCCTGACCCCCGGAACCAACGGAAAATCGCGGGGGAAAAATAGGAAGCGGCATTGAGCTCAGGCAGCGCTCCCAGTGAAGCATTGCTGTTCATCGTCGAGACTATCCTGTCGCCGCAGCGTGCGCTTTCTGACCAATCGAGAGCCATTGGCCACCGCATCGTGCACGATGGGGAACAGTTTACCCAATCTGGGTAATAAATGATGAGGTTTTGCACGGCATCAAGGCGGCGTCGCGATTTTTTTCGCCATTGGCCTATAAAAATATTGTCGTTTTTTGATACCGTATTTCATCAGACCATACCTGAAGCGTCTTATCTTTATGCCTTGCCATACCACTTTTAAATGATATGCAGGGTCGTTTGCTGCCCCCCATACGGCTTCCGCCACGTCCAGCGCCCGACGATTGCGACCATTCGGCGAAAACACTCTGCGCCAGGCCGGCATAAGCGTCAGGGAAACCGTTCTGCATCCGTAGCGGTGCGTTTGCAGTAGGAAAAAAACTTAGGGATCTGCTAGTTCCACCGCACCACCCGCAAACTGAACCAGACCCAGGCAGGTTAGCGTTATCTTGATGCTGTTAAACCCCGCATGGCATCCCTTGCCGAAGCATTTCCCGCCGCACACGGTGTGCTGGATATGATCGAAGGACCGCTGAAATTAGCGCGCCCTGCGCGTTAGGGATATCACCCCTATTAATCTCAAGCCGGTTGTGTTCGCCCTATTAGGTCACATGTTCGCCGCCGCCCGCGACCCCGATGTTTCACCCAGGGCGCGCCGCAGGAAAATCCGGGTACGTTCGTTACGAGGCTGCCTGAAAATCCGTTCGGGATTGCCGGATTCGATGATGTGCCCCGCTTCGGTAAAATAGAGGATATCGCTGACCTCCTCGGCAAACCGCATTTCGTGCGTCACCAGCACGCAGGTTATGCCGTCCCGGACCAGATTGCGGATCACGTTCAGAACTTCTCCGACCATTTCCGGGTCGAGCGCGGAGGTCACTTCGTCGAATAAAATCAGTTCAGGCTGCATGGCGAGCGCACGGGCAATCGCCACCCGCTGCTGCTGGCCGCCGGAGAGTTCCCCCGGATAGGCGGTCTCCTTATGCTCCATATGGACTTTGCGCAATAGCCCGAACGCCCGTTCCGTCGCTTCCTGGCGCGATACGCCCAGCACTTTGATGGGGGAGATCACCAGATTCTCCAGTACGCTCAGGTGAGGAAACAGGTTGTACTGTTGAAAAACAAAACCTACACGCTGACGCAGCTCGACAAATTCCTTTTCCGACCGCAGGGTATGAACCGGAATGCCGCAGACCTCTATCTCGCCCTTTTGTGGCCGCAATAGCCCGGTAATGCTGCGCAGAATGGTCGATTTCCCCGATCCCGAGGGGCCGATGATCGATACCGACTGGCCTTTACGGACGGAAACATCGATGCCTTTGAGTACCTCATTATCATCGAATGAAAGATGGACATTATTAAGCCGCACCAGAGGTTTGTCCGCACCGCTGCGTATAAGTGAGGAGCGGGTATCAGGATCGCGCATGTCGTTTTTCCTTTAGCCTCGTCAAACGGGCAATAGGGTAGCAATAGATGAAAAAGAACAGTAACAGGGTGAAATAGACCAAAACGGTGAAGTTAGTTCGCGCTACGGTATTACTGGCGATGCTGGCCATGTCGACCAGGTCGTGGACCCCCACCAGAGAGGCCAGGGATGTGCTCATGGTGATGCCGGCATACAGGTTCATCCAGGGCGGCAACATGCGTCGCACGCACTGGGGCAGTATGACATAACGAAAAATTTGCCCGCGCCGGAAGGCCAGCGACTGCGCAGCCTCCCACTGTGCGCTGGGAATGGACTGTATGGCGCCGCGGAAAATTTCGGCAATGATGGCGCTGGCGGATAATCCCAGCCCGATAACGACTTTTAACCAGTCCGGAAAGGGCAGGTACCAGTGAAATAAAGTAAATTCAAAAGGAAAAACGTAGGTGGTGAAATAGATCAATACCAGCACCGGCGCGTTGCGGAATACCTGTACATATCCCCGCACCAGGCGGCACAGCAGCCGCGAAGGCGACAAAGACAGCGCGCCGAATATCAGGCCGGCCGCAGTGCCAAGCCCCATGGAAACAATACTGATTTCAATATTGGTCCACATTCCGCTCAACAGCGCCGGCAGCCAGTGCCATAGCAACCTGATGCTTGGCGGCGCAGTGCCGCTAAGCAGCCAAAACAGATTCAGCGCCAACAGCATCAGCAAGGCGATAAACCAGGGGTCGGAACAGACCGCCGAGACAATTTCGCGGCGGCCGGAATTCGCAGCATGCAATTTCAGGGAGACGTCATTGTCCATATCCGGGCATCCTCAGGCGATGTTCCAGCCAGTGACCGACGGCGCTGACCATCCAGGTCAACAATCCGAACCAGATAAGAATCAGCAACAGCAGCTCAAGTACGTTGTCGCGCTGGGACCAAATCATAATTGACGCATAGGTGACATCGCCCACCGCGATAGCCGATGCAATCGCGGTCATTTTTACCAGATCGACCAGATTATTGATAAGCGAGGGCAGGGCGAAACGCGCCGCCAGCGGCAACTGGACATACCAGAAGGTCTGGCGGGGGGTGAACGCCAGTGAACGCGACGCTTCCAGGGTAATCGGCGAAACCGCTTCGATGCCGGCGCGCAGGGCTTCAGCATGGAATACCGCTTTGTGAACCGCCACCACCAGCACCACCCACATCAGCGGGGTGATGGGGCTGGCGCCGCCCGCTATTTTTTGGCCGATCAGCATATTCAGCACCAGAAATGCGCAGTAAAGTTGCACCAGCGCAGGGGTATTGCGGGTAAATTCCACGAAGGCGCTGACCGGAGCGACAATCCAGCGGGATTTGCGCGTCATGGCCGCCGCGATCAGGACGCCGATAAGCAAACTGATCGGAATGGTCAACAGGCATAATTTAAGCGAGACCCATGTACCGGCGATAAAAGCCTGCCGGTCGATGGGATCGAGCACAAAAGCATAATTCAGGCCCAATGGTCTGAAACAAGCCACCAGCCAGGCAAGAAACGACTGGATCACCGCAGACACCCCCGCTGCGCCGATAACCGCTGTCTCGCCCATATTATTTATCCGCCGGTTCAGCCGGTGCTGCGTCGAATTCTCCGCGCAGGGCTTTTTGGTGGGCATCGGTAAAATACTCGTCTGGGACACCGTATTTGTGGGCGAAATCCACTAATAAGCCGGTCTTGTGCCAGTCACGGATCACGCTGTCCACAAAGTTGCGGGTGTCTTTTTCTCCGCGCCGGGTCCAGATAACCGTAGGGGAAGGGATCAATTGATCTTTCGTCGCGATCTGGTAATCGGCCCATTCCGCCGCGCTATCGCCCACCAGTACCTGATGCATGGCCGGTGAGATATGTACCGAGGCGACACAGGTGCCACCTTTCAGCGCCAGCAGCGATTCGGGAATGCCGCGCAGCCCTTTGACAATGGCGCCGTATTCCTCCAGTGGCTTGGCAAAGTTACTGCCCTGGGAGACACAGGCCACTTTGCCTTTAAGATCTTCCCACTTGGAAATACCGCTTTCTTTACGCACCAGCGCCGCGCCGCCGACCAGATTATAGGGTGTAGGGGCATAACTTAGCGACTCGCTGCGCTCCTGGGTCCACTGGATATTGGCAATCAGCAGGTCGACTTTGCCGGACTGCAGGAATTGAACTCGCGTAGAGGCGGTAACCGGCACCACCTCCAGCTCGACTCCCAAGCGGTTGGCAATATTGCGGCTAAGCTCGGTTTGAAAACCGCCGGTCTGGTTGGTCGCGGGATCCAGAAAGCCGAACGGCGGGCTGGCGCCGTCCACCCCCACCACTATTTTCCCACGATCCTTGATTTTACCCAGCGTCGCGTCCGCGCTGGCCACCGGGGAAATAAACGGCAGCAGAACGGCCGCCAACAGCAGGTGAAGCGGAAAAAGTGTTTTCATAACATCCCACTAAGCCAATTTTCGTTTGGTTAAAAAGTTAACTGCCCTGGAATTTTTTGTGCAATTCCTGTAATAACGGTTGCGGCGGGGTAATCCCCAGTCTTTTTTCCGTTTCGATTAACCAGCCGGTCCGGTGCCAGGACTGAATTACCCGATCAACGGCGGTAATGGTGTCCGTTTCGCCTTTGCGCGTCCATACCACCGAATCGGCGGGCAGGATTTCATCGGCAATCGGCGCGTGATAGTCCGCCCATTCCCCGCCTTTGCGCACCAGGGGCTGCAGCAATGTGGAGTCGTGAACGGCCGCCACGCATTGCCCGCCTTTCAGCGCCAGTAGCGAATCGGCGGAACTCTTGAAGCCCTTGGTCACGGCACCGTATTCCGTTTCCAGCGGCCTGGCGAAACTGCTGCCCTGGGACACGCAAACAGTTTTTCCGCGCAGGTCCTCCCATTTGGCGATGCCGCTGTTTTTCAGCGTCAGGGCGGTTCCGCCTACCCGATAAAAAGGCGTGGGGGCATAGCCCATACTTTCCGCTCGCTCCGGATTAAGCTCCATGGAAGCAATCAGCAAGTCGACCTTGCCGGCAATTAAAAATTGCGTACGCGTGGCGGTTTGCACCGGCACCAATTCGACCCCGACCCCCAGATCCTTCGCCAGTTTGCGTGCCAGCTCCGGATTCCAGCCAATCAACTGTCGGGTTTGCGGATCCACTGAGCCAAAATCGCCGCCATTCACCAAAACGCCAATCGCCACGTTGCCGCGCGACTTTATTTTATCCAGGGTAGCGTCAGCCCTGGCGGTAACAGGTAATAATGCCGCCAATGTCATAGCCGCCATCAACTTTAACCACGTGCTGGCCGGATGGGTTATTTCCTTATTCATATTTTTGCATCTTCCTCATTTAATTTCACACCATCCAGCAGGCGCTTATAATACGAATGACCGGTATTTAGAGCACCGATGGGATTGTGGGCCAGGACACGATCCTTCACTATCAGATAAGTTACCGGCGCGTCGGAATTCTTGATAAATAATGAATCATGCCCGACACACAGGCCGCTGATAACATTAAGATCCGTTTGTTCCAGATTGCATAATTTAGCCTGCATAACAGGGTTGCACATGGCCTCGTAATTGCCTGGTTTGATTTTATCCTGCTCGGCAATACCGACGTCGCACTTGTCTTGCGCACCCACTTTACATAAAACGCCGAACACGTCCAAACCATTGGCGCGCAGTATATTGGCAAAGATGCGGTTTTCCTTGATTAATCCGGCACAGGATGCCACACCGATTTTTTTAGCGCCGATTTTTTTGGCAAATACAATAATTTCTTCTACTCGGGTTAATTGGCCGTAATATTGACCTTCAACCTGTGCGGATGCCAGCATTATCCTCGATATCATCGGATCGTCGTGATACAAGTCCAGGCTTGCACGCAAAACGGCTTCATTATCCGCCGACGTGGTCAAACATTTTCTGGGGAATTCTTTATCCCGAGTTTGGCAGTTAAGAAAGTTACACTCGGTGCACGTAAATTTATTCGCCATAACGGTTTTCTACTTTCCCAGAGAATCACTATATTAAATATAAGGAATTTCTCAGCGAAACCAACCAATCTTTCCGCATATCGATATGAAAATAATGAGCATCATGCGTGGGTAACATATTGTTCTATCACCACTAAAATTTAACAATGAGTGAAATTAATTAACCTGAATATAGCGATGTCAACTCATAAAGTCCGGTGGGGCATAACTGTATGATGCGAAAAAAAAGAAAATATTTCAATCGGGTGATAATATGCTATCTAATAACATTAAGGTTTCTCGTTATTATCTATTGAGAAAATAGCATTTCATTATTTAAAATTGTTCTTTGACACGTATTAAAGTCCATGAAAAGGTGAAGTCCTACTAGTTACCCTATAAAATGATTAACTACGGAATGATAAGGATAAGATGTGACACAGATAGGCATCGGCGAGAAGGCACATAATTTTGTGTTTGCATCTCCTTGGGACGGTAAAAAAGATTTTTTCACCGAGACCAAAAACCAACGGTCGCTGTTGTTATTCCTGCGTTATTTTGGCTGCACAACCTGCCAATTGGAAATACATAATCTTATTCTGGATTACCCGAAGTTCAAGCAGGCCGGCGTGGAAGTGTATGTGGTATTGCAAAGCAGCGCCGCAACCATTACCAGCGAGCTCAAGCAGGAAGATATCCCCTTCGTGCTGGTATTGGACCCGGAACAGACCTTATATAAAGCTTACGGGATTGGATCGCGGGATCCCGACAACGGCAGGACATTGGAACATCAAGCCAGGGTACAAACGGCCAAAACGCTGGGTTTTACCCATGGAAAATATGAAGGCAATGAGCTGCAGTTGCCGGCAACCTTTATTATCGGACCGGAGCATATTGTCGAGTATGCTTATTACGGCAAAGAAAGCTCCGATATCCCCGAGCATAATGTCCTGATAAAAAAGATTGGGGATGCATTAGCATAGATGCACCTGCTGAAGGTTTATTTTATGGGGTACGATAAGCATTATGATGCAGGTAAATAATATCACCAAGCATTTTGGTAAACAAAAGGTTATAGATAATATCAGTTTCGCGATTAAAAAAGGAGAGGTGGTGGTGATTCTTGGCCCCAGCGGGTCGGGCAAAACGACGCTGTTACGCTGCCTGAATTTTCTTGAGCGCGCTGACACTGGAAAGATGCGCATCGGCGATGCGGAGGTCGATATCGGGTCTTCAGGTAAAAAAGACATCCTGCGGTTCCGTCGTAAAATCGCCATGGTCTTTCAATCTTATAACTTATTTAATAATAAAACCGCCTTACAAAATGTGATTGAAGGTCCGCTTGTTGTACAAAGACGCGGACGGGAAGAATGCATCGCGCAGGGGAAAAGCCTGCTGGATAGCGTGGGCCTGTCAGCCAAATACGACAGCTATCCGTCAAAGCTGTCGGGCGGCCAGCAGCAGCGGGTCGGTATCGCCAGGGCAATGGCGTTAAATCCGGATGTCATTTTATTTGATGAACCGACCAGCGCGTTGGATCCAGAGTTAGTCGGCGAAGTATTATTCGTTATGGCCAGGCTGGCGAAACAGGGCGTCACCATGATTGTAGTGACCCATGAAATGCAATTCGCCAGGGAGATCGCCACCCGCATCCTGGTAATGGATCACGGCCACATTATAGAACAAGGGCCACCGGCGGAAATTTTTAATGCGCCGAAAGAGGAGCGCACCAAAAAATTTCTCAAACGTACTGCCCCATTGCTTACCTATGAGATCTGACGCCGGCTTTGCCGCCAGCCATTATATTGATGACAGCCAGGGTAAAATAAATGAATAATTTCATAAAGAAAATAGCGCCTGTAGCGCTATGCGCTATAGCGTTTTCCGCTCTGTTGGCTAATGCCGCCCCTGCCCCCCGGGACATTATCGTCGGCGCCCGCAATGGCTTCCAGGGGGTGGCGTATGTGGATGAAAACGGCAATTACACCGGCCTGGAAGCGGAAGTGTTAAAACGTGTCTTCAAGGAGCTGCCGCAATATAAATTTGAAATCCGTTATCTCGAGCAACGCTCGCTGTTTCCCAGCCTGCTGACCAATAAGGTGGATATGGTGCAAGGCAATCTGCGACGCAATGAAGTACGCGAAAAAAATGCTATCCGCACCCGCGTTGCCCACAACTGGACGCCTTATGTAATTACGGTGCCGCAAGCCAATACCCAGATTCATTCTTTGGCGGATTTAGAAGGTAAACGCATCGCCCAGAATAAAAACTCAGGCCAGGCGGGCATAATGGAACAGTATATTAAATCCCATAATGCCAATATCGAGATTGTCTATAGTCCGGAAATGCTGACGTTGCTTGCCGACGGACAGGTCGATGCCGTTATTTCACCGGTATTTAATGTGCCGCAGTTTAATGCGGTCCATAAAAATTATAAATTAAAGTACGTTGGCGAGCCGGTGGGGGGTGTGGCAGGCACGCCGGATAATGATCCAAACGCATATTTTTGGTTCAGGCCGGATGATAAGCAATTAAGGGATGATGTCAGTGCGGTCATTGCTCAACTACGGGCGGACGGTACGCTGAGCCGGCTGTCGCGGCAGTTTTTAAGCGAAGATTATCCGGCCAGGATCGACCTGCAGGCGGAAAAAAACCTGACGCAATAATCTATGGGATAATTCGATGATCGGCCTATAAATCCTTCAGCCAAAAACAATATCGGCATCAAATAAACCGATAAGAGAGCCGTTATATGGGACAGCTATTTGAAATACATTATGTTTTTGCCGCTTTTCCACGGCTGATCCCCTTTATACCCGAAACTCTTTTCTTATTGTTTATTTGCATTGCCGCCAGTCTGGTGCTGGGCGTCTTATTCGCCTTACTGCAAATCTTCCCGTTTCCAGTATTGTCCAGGCTGGTAACGCTAATAGTGTCATTTGTCCTTGGCATGCCGCTGCTCACCTTGCTGTTTCTGTTTTATTTTGGCTTGCCGGAAATATTCCTGCCGCTAGGTATCGATTTCACCAGAACCAACGGGATTTATTTTGTGGTTCTGGCCTTTGGTTTGCATTACGCGGTTATGGTGTCCGAGTATATCCGCGGCGCGGTTAACAGCGTAGGCAAAGGCCAGTTTGAGGCAGCCTTTGCCATCGGGCTTACCACCTTGACGGCATTAAGGCAAATTATTATGCCGCAAGCCATGCGGGTGCTTTTGCCCAATTTGGCGAACACGTATTTGCGCGCCATCAAAAGTACCTCGATTGCTTTTTCCGTGGGCGTCGTGGACCTGATGAGCCAGGCGCAGGTTATCGGACAATCTACCGGACATAATTTTGAAAGCTATCTGGCGGTAACGGTTATCTATTATCTCTTTTATCTCATCCTGAGTTCATTTTTTAAAGTGATGGAAAAGTGGTCGCTGCGGCTGAGTTATCAATAGCGGTATAAGACGTCGTCAATCAGATGTGTGGATTACCTGGAGTTAAGCAATGCGTTTTGACCTGGATTTTATGTTATTGGTGATGAAAGAAGTTATTTACAAGCTGCCGGTCAATATCATGTTGGCAACCAACGCTTTTGCGCTGGGATTACTCCTGGCCGTGGTGATTACGGTGATCCGGTTTTATCGGCTTCGTTTTCTGATTAAGGTAATTGATTTTTATATTTCCCTGGCGCGGGGAATTCCCCTTTATCTGCAAATCGTATTGTGCTTTTTTGGCCTGCCGATATTGCTGAAAACCTTGGCCGATGCGCTGGGCATGGAATTCAGCGTCCGCCATTTTTCACCGGCGGTGTCGGTGGTGGTTGCGCTGACCTTTAATGTCACCGCTTCGCTGTCGGAGTCGCTGCGTGGCGGTGTTGCCGGCATCAGGCGGGGGGAAATCGAAGCCGGCCATTCCGTCGGCATGACGATATGGCAAATTTTACGCCGGGTAGTGGTCCCCCAGTCCGCCGTGCTCTGCCTGCCCAATTTCTGCGTCTTGTTTATCGGCCTGGTCCACAGCACCACCCTGGCGTTTGGGGCAACTATTATTGAAATGAACGGGCAGGCGAGCCTGCTGGCCGATGACAACGGCCGCTATTTTGAAGCTTTTCTCGCCGCCGGGATGTTTTTTTGGGCCATAACTCTTTTTATCCAGAAAATTTTCAAGCTATTGGAAAATCATTTTATTGCCAAGACAAGGTTGAATTATGCCAAAGCGCATTGAATTCCATCAAGCGTAACCGCGAATGCTTTTTAGCGACAGGTATTTTATACGGCATTGTAAACCCTGAAATCCCGCCTGTTATCCAGCGGATAAATACTATTATGACATTAGAGGTCCCTGTTATGAAAATTACGCAAGTTGAAGTATTGCATATCCACGAAATTGCCACCGATGGCCACAAGGGGCAGCGTCCCGTGCTGGTGCGCATCGATACCGATGCGGGCATTTACGGTTTGGGGGAAGTGGGCCTGGCATACGGTTCGGCGGGCAGGGCGGCGTTCGGCATTATTCAGGATTTAGCCAGGCACATTATTGGCAAAGATCCATTTAATATCGAAGCCATTTGGGAAACGTTATTTAAAGAAACCTTCTGGGGGCAGGGCGGGGGCGCGGTCATTTTTGGCGGCATCAGCGGCATAGATATCGCCTTATGGGATATCAAAGGCAAAGCTCTCGGGGTGCCGGTATATCAATTGTTGGGCGGTAAAACCCGCGATAAAATCCGCAGTTACGCCTCGCAAATACAATTGGGATGGTCATCCCAGCGCGTGCCAGCCGTACATCCGGAAGAGTATGCCGCCAACGCCAGAACCGCGCTAAATGCGGGTTTTGATGCGGTAAAGGTGGACGTAATCATGTTTGATCAGCAGGGGAAAAACGCCGGCAGGCTGGAAGGGCCATTGCCGAACGCCACCCTGCGCCTGGCGCGGGACAGAGTAAAGGCTATCAGGGAAGAAGTCGGTCCCGACGTGGATATCATTATTGAAAACCACGCCCGTACCGATATCACCAGCAGCATCCAGCTGGCTAAGGCCATCGAGGAATTTTCTATTTTTTATTATGAGGAAATTAATACGCCGCTGAATCCTAAACTGCATAAACTGGCCAAAGAAAAAATCAATATCCCCATCGCCTCCGGCGAGCGTATTTATTCCCGCTGGGGGTTCCTGCCTTTTCTTACCGACCGGTCATTGGACGTTGTCCAGCCTGATTTAGGCACCAGCGGCGGGCTGAGCGAGGTAAAAAAAATCAGCGAACTGGCGCATATCTACGAAAGCACGGTGCAGGTCCATATCGCGGGTTCGGGGGTTATCGCCGCCGCCGCGCTGCATTTAGAAGCGGCAATCCCCAATTTTATTATTCATGAACATCATCAAAAAACCTTAATCCCCGGTTATATTGAGTTATGCGAGCATAATTATCAACCGGTTAACGGACATTTTGCCGTACCTGAACTACCCGGTATCGGCCAGGAATTAACCAAAACCGCATATCAAAAAGCGGACCGCATCACCATTAAGTAAGGGCCATGCCGGCCTGACAGATCATCTTATTTCCCGAACCAGGAGGAAACCGCTATGCTTGCGTCTCAAACCCGCCCGATACGTCCCGATCGTCTGACGCCGCCGCAACTGCGCGATGAACTGTCCCGCGCCGGAGAGATCGCGCTGCTCGACGTGCGCGAATACGGCTTGTTTACCCACGGGCATCTGCTGCTGGCGGCGTGCGCGCCGCTTTGGCGGCTGGAACTGCTTATCGATCGCCTGGTGCCCCGCTCCACCACCCGGGTGGTATTGACCGACGAGGACGGCTCGCTGCTCGACGCGGCGGCCGACAAACTCCATTATCTGGGTTATAGCGATATGGCGGTGCTGGATGGCGGCACGTCCGCGTGGCGTGCGGCGGGATTTGAAGTCTTTATCGATGAAAATGTGCCCGGCAAGGCGCTGGGCGAGGTCGTTGAAGCGGTAGCGGGAACCCCGCATATTGATGTCGGCGAGCTGCGCCGGCGCCAAGCCGCGGGGGAGAAGCTGGTGGTGGTCGACGGGCGCACGCCTGAGGAATTTTATCATTTCAGCCTGCCTGGGGCGCACAGCCTGCCGAACGGCGAGCTGGCCTATCGTATCCGTGAACTGGCGCCGGACCCGCAAACGCTGGTGGTGGTGAACTGCGCCGGCCGCACGCGCAGCATTATCGGCGCCCAGACGTTGATTAACGCCGGTATTCCCAATCCGGTGGTGGCGCTTAAAAACGGCACTATGGACTGGCTGCTCGCCGGCCATCAGCTGGAACACGCACGGCGAACGGAGCTTCCCGAGCCGACCGCGCAACATATCAACGCGGCGCGCGCGGGGGCCGCGCGCCTGGCGAGGCGGGCGGGCGTCGCGACCATTGACGCGGCAGGCCTGGCTGATTTCGTCGCCGATGCGGAACGAACGTTATACCGGTTCGATATCCGCACCCGCGAGGAATATGAGGCGGGGCATCTACCGGGTTTCCGCTGGGCGCCGGGCGGACAGCTGGTTCAGGCCACCGATGGTTTCCTGGCCACCCGGGGCGCCCGGATCGTGATTGCCGATTGGGACGGCGTGCGCGCCCAGGGCACGGCGGCTTGGCTGCTGCAGCTTGGCGGTTATGACATTTATCTTTATGCGCCCGCCGCGGATAGCATAGTGGAAGCGGGCAGCGAGCCGGTGCGCGTGCGGCGCGATCCCCGCGCGCCGGAGGTAGCCCTGCTTACCCCGCAGCGGGCCGACAGTCTGTTGGCCGACGGATCGGCGGTGTTGATTGATGTCGATAACAGCCTGAGCTTTGCCAGGCAACATAGCGCGGGAGCTAAATTTATCGCGCCGCAGCGGTTACTGGAGTGGCTGCCGCGCTTCGCGCCGCGGCGGGTGATTCTGACCTCCCGCGACGGCGTTTTGGCCCGGCAGATTGCCGGCGAGCTGCGGCGGCGCAATCTGCCGGCCGCGGCGCTGCTGGGAGGCGCCAACGCCTGGGTCGCGGCCGGCTTACCCACGGAGCAAGGCGGGCAAGACGTGCTTACCGGCGAAGACGACGCGCGTTATGGCGGTTATAACGTCAGCGATCCCGAGCGCCGGGAAAGGTTGTTTCGTGATTATCTCGCCTGGGAAATAGGCTTGGTGGAGCAGCTTGGCCGTCCGGGCGCCGAGCTGCAATTCCAGGTTATCAGCGCCACGGCGCCCTAATGGCGCATCGTCGCCGGGCGCCGGGACCATTATTCCCCCGCACCCGCGGCGATAGCCAGTGCGCGATCGATATCCCGCGTCAAATCCTGCGGGTTTTCCAACCCGATATGCAGGCGTATCAGCGCCGTGTTGCCTTGCCAACTGCTATGCTTGCGCAGCGCCGACGAGTCGGCGATGGTCGCCAGGCTTTCGTAGCCGCCCCAGGAGGCGCCGATGGCAAACAGCGTCAGCGCGTCCACGAACGCCGCGGCAAAGTCCGGCGCCGTTTGGCGCACGGCCAATGAAACCAGCCCGCTGGCACCGGTAAAATCGCGTCGCCATAACGCATGGCCCGGATCCGACGGCAGGGCGGGATAAAAAACCCGCGCCACCCCGGGATGAAGTTCCAAATGCTGCGCCACCTCGGTGGCATTGATCTGGTGGCGCGGCATGCGTACCGCCAAGGTACGGATACCGCGCAGCGTGAGATACGCATCGTCCGCGCCCACCGTCAATCACAGCGCGTCGTAGGCGGCGCCTATTCGCGCCGCCAGTTCGGGACTGTCGACCACCACGACGCCCTGCATCACGTCCGAATGTCCCGCCAGATACTTGGTGGCCGCCTGTAGCGAAATATTGGCGCCCAGCGCCAGGGGTTTAAAAAAATAGCCTCCGCTCCAGGTATTATCCGTCGCCATCAGAATCCCGCGCCGGCGGGCCAGCGCGACAATTGCTGGTAAATCCAGCACTTCATATAATAGCGACCCGGGGGATTCCAGGTAAACCAGCCGGGTATTCGGCCGGATTAATGCCGCGAGATCGTCCCCGGACGGTGAAAAATATTGCAATTTAATACCATACCGCGACAGCAGCGCCCGGTTGATACGATGTACCGGCGAATAGACGCCGTCCGCCACCAGGATATGGTCGCCCGGTGACGCCAGCGCGATAAAGAGCAGGGATATCGCCGACAGGCCGGAAGGCGTCAGGAACGCGCGATAGCCGCCCTCAAGCGCGGTGACCGCTTCCTCCAGCGTCTGGTGGGTGTCCAGTCCGTGACGGCCATAGCTGGCGACGCGTTCCCCCGCCTCGCGCCGGCGATGATAGTCGGCCATGGTGGCGACCGATCCGAAACGCACCGTACTGGCGCGCACCACCGGAACATTGACCGGCCCGGCGCCGGCGGGATCCGGCACGGGCGCGCCGCTATGGATCAATAACGTTTCCGCCCGCAGGGGCGGCTGTGGCTGCAGCGGTTTTCCGGTCATGCCTTGCCCCCGTCGGGCGCCATCTGGGTAGCGTTATAATTGGCGATCGCGCCGGTGGCCGGATCGAACGCCACCCGTCGCACCAGCGTTTCCAGCGGGCGTCCGTACAAATGCAAATGCCGAGTCGTATGATTACCGGTGACATGAATGCTATGGATATCGTCCGGCAGGAAGGCGATGGGCGTACCCGGCTCGACCACTATTTCGCGCAGCAAGTGCAGCTCGGCGCGGTCCGGCCGGCTACGATCATCCCGGCGTTCGTAGATACGGTTCAGTTCCTGTCCTTCGACGGCGGCGATGGCGGCCCAGGTGGTATGGTTATGCGGCACCGAGTTTTTATCCGGCAATAGCACGTTCAAGTAGAGCGCGATGTCGTTGTCCCCGTCATCCGCGTTGAGACGGTAGCGCGCGGAGGATTCGCCCCCGGCCGCCGGCGCGGGAAAATCGCGCGCGCTGAACAGGCCTTCATTTTGTGCCAGTCGTTCCAGGCGCCGGGTCACGTATTCCAGCAGCGATCGGGATAACGCCTGCCCGCCGAGAATGCCGCGGATGTCCCGCAATGTTTCATTTACCGCTTCCTGGCGGCGCGAGCCCGATATGTCCAGCGTAGTCATGGTTCTACCCCCGTGAGTGAGTGAAAGGTTTGGCGCTTGAAAGCGGGAAAACCGCGTTTATTCCCGAAACGCCTCCCGCCGGGTGCGGCGTATGGCCGGCAGCGCGACCAGCAGGATCAGCCCGGCGGCGGCAGCCAGCAGGGACGCCGACAGCGGGCGGGTGACAAATGTGCTCAAATCGCCATGGGACAATAGCAGGGCGCGCCTGAAATACTCTTCCAGCAGCGGACCCAGGACGAATCCCATCAACAGCGGAGCGGGTTCACAGTCCAGTTTTAACAATACGTATCCCAGCAGGCCGAAACCGACCGCCTGCAGTACGTCAAACACCGCGTTTTGCACCGAATACACGCCGATACAGCAAAACACCAGGATCGCCGGGTAGAGGTAGCGGTAGGGGATACGCAGCAGGCTGGCCCAAAGGCCTACCAGCGGCAGGTTCAGGATCACCAGCATTAGGTTGCCGATCCACATCGAGGCCAGCAGCCCCCAGAATAACGCGGGATTATTGGTCATCACCTGAGGCCCCGGCTGGATATCATGGATCATCATCGCGCCCACCATCAGCGCCATCACGGCGTTGGAGGGAATACCCAGCGTCAGCAGGGGGATAAACGAGGTTTGCGCCGCCGCGTTATTGGCGGCTTCCGGTCCCGCTACGCCCTCGATGGCGCCATGGCCGAATTCGGCGCTGTATTTACTGATTTTTTTCTCCAACGCATAAGCCGAGAAGGATGCCAGCGTCGCGCCGCCGCCGGGTAATAATCCCAGTATCGAGCCGAGCAGCGTGCCGCGATAAATAGCCGGTCGCATACGTTTAAAATCGGTTTTATCCGGCCATAGAGTGGAAATTTTGCTGACGTTGACCGCTTTGCCGTCGTTATCCTCCAGATTGCGGATGATTTCCGCAAAACCGAAGATGCCCATCGCCAGCGCGACAAAACTCAGCCCGTCGGATAGTTCCGGAATATCCAGGGTAAAGCGTTGGGCGCCGGAATTGATATCGGTGCCCACCAATCCCAGCAGCAGCCCCAGGACAATCATGGCCAGCGCTTTCAGCAGCGAGCCGGACGACAGCACCACCGCGCCGATAAGTCCGAGAAACATCAGCGAGAAGTACTCGGCCGGGCCGAAGCGAAAAGCGACTTCCGTCAAGGGTATGGCAAAGGCCGCCAGCACCAGCGTGGCGACGCTGCCAGCAAAGAACGACCCGATGGCCGAGGTGGCCAGCGCTACGCCGGCCCGGCCTTGCCGCGCCATTTGATGGCCGTCGATGGTGGTGACCACCGAGGCGGATTCGCCGGGAATATTCAGCAGGATGGCGGTGGTGGATCCGCCGTATTGCGCGCCATAATAAATGCCGGCCAGCATAATCAACGCGGCTTCCGGCGGCAGGGCATAGGTGGCGGGCAGCAGCATGGCGATAGCCGCCACTGGCCCCAGTCCGGGAAGCACGCCGATCAGGGTGCCGAGCGTACAGCCGACAAAGCAATAGAGCAGGTTTTCCCAAGACAACGCGGTACTGAAACCCAGCATCAGATGCGCTAATAACGCCATAACCAAACCCTAGTGGGTAATAAACGCAGGCCAGACCGGGATTAATTGGTCCAGTCCCCAGATAAACAGCGCCACATTCAACGTCACCAGTACGGCCGCATTGGCTAGCGTGCCGCTAAGGGTGAACTGGTTGCTGGCTTTACTGGCAATCATCACCAGCAGCGATAGCGAAATCACCAGCCCTGCAGGTTCAAGCAACAGCGCGAACACCGTGGTCCCGCCCAATATCCAGGCCAATTTTCCTGCCCGCCACGACGGCGCGGCGGACGCGCGATCGCGGCGGGGCGACGACCATGACAATGATGAAAAAATCGCCAGCAGACCGAATGCCGCCAATAAGATGCCCAGGCGGAGCGGGAAAAACCCCGCGCCCATCCGGGAAGCGGCGCCAATCGGGTATTGCGCCGCCAGCGCGCTAAAACCGCCGCCGACCGCGAAAAAAAAACAGCCGGACCAGAAATTCTGCTGATGGCGTATGGCCGGTACGCCGCCACGGCGCGCCGCGGCGCTGGTCTGAGAAGAGATACTCACATCCTGCCACCTTAAGTCTTATATTCGTGGAATCGCGATCATTGAATACTGATGCCCGCGTCGCGGACGATTTTGCCATAACGCGTCGCATCGCCAGACAGCGTTTCGGCCAGCTCTTGCGGCGTACTGGCCTTCACGCCGTAACCCAGGTTTTCCAATTCCTGCTTAACCCCGGGAGAACGCAGCACCTCGGCGAAATCGTGGTTCAACCGATCGATAATCGCGGTGGGCGTGCCGGCCGGCGCCAGATAACCCTGCCAGCTTTCGACGCTAAAACCCGGCTGGCCTGATTCGGCCATGGTCGGCACCTCGGGCAACGCCGGCGACCGGTACGCCGTGGTCACCGCGAGCGCTTTTAACCGTCCGCTTTTAACATATTCGGTCACCGCAGCCAGGGTAATCAGCGTGGCGTTGGTATGGCCGGCGATAACATCCACCGCCGCCGGTCCGCCGCCGGGATAAGGAATATAGGTCACCTTGCCGCCGGTCCGCTGATTGAGCATTTCATGGGCGATTTGAGCAATGCCGCCGTTGGTGGGCAGCCCAAGGCTGATGGTGCCGGGTTTGTCCCGGGTAACGGCAACATATTGCGCAAACGTATCGATGCCGAGATCGGGATTAACCACCAGGATTTGTGGATTGACCACGGCTTTGATCACCGGCGCAAAGGCGGTGGCGGAATCGTAGGGTAATTTTTTGAATAATAGCGCGTTCAGCGTTAATGCTTCGCCGGTTTGCAGCAGGGTATAGCCGTCGGCGGGCGCCTTTGCCACCTTGGCGCTGCCGATAGTGCCGCTGGCGCCGGTGACGTTTTCCACAATAACCGACTGGCCCCATTTCTCACTGAGTTTTTCCGCCAGCACGCGCGTGAGTTTATCGGCGCTGCCGCCAGCCGCCACCGGTACAATGATTTTGACCGGTTTCTGGGGAAATGTGGCGCTCTCGTCGGCGTTGGCCACCCCCAGCGTCGAGATAAGCAGGCCCATAACCAGGGTTTTGTATGGTATCATGGAGCGTTTCTCCGGTAATAAAAGGATACATAAAGTTATCTTACCGGCGAGGCGGGCGTTAATTAACTGATTAAACTGGCTATGGTTAGCAACTATTAGCCTAAATCAGCGGCATTTCAATCCGCTGAAATCTATTTTCCTTCATTCTGGCATATGTGGATTTGTCCCTCGTCACTTCTGATTGCCCTGCCTGAAGCCACGCTGTCTAGCAGCATCGGAAAACAAAACATTACTAATCTGACGATGGCTTAACCAGTGGGAGCAGGTCAAAACTAGGTACCGATAATTGTCCAATTTCACTGTGTTGTTTTTTCGAAACGTTTAGGGCAAAATTTTTGAGCGAATCGAGGAACTAAACATGAACCTGTCGCCTTAATGGAAGGGCCAATTAAAATCAAAGTCTATGAATGGTGATAAAACAGGTAATAACCTAAGCACCTTAGTCAATGAAAGCATCCATACATTGACAGGACATTCATGCTGAACATGAATAGATATGCGCATCGCCTGTTCTATTCCGGTCTTTTGACTTGGTTGTTTATGGCCAAGCTTGGCGTAAGTGTAAGGGCGGCGAAGCTTCGATGAAAATCCGTTTATTTACTGAGGAGGTGCGTAACTTATGTCATATGATCAAGAAACAAAAAAAGATGAAAAACCTTCTATTCCACGTTTTGGTGTCATTGAAAAGGCTTGGGAATGGCAATGGGCGTTGAAATTTTCTTGTGTCGTGCTGTTTGTTGACATCGCCTTACTCTTGCGTGAACACCATGGTTTATTATTTTGGACAGATGAGTCCTTGAATCTGTGGCGGGATTTTGGATTTCGTGTCGCAGCCGCGATGTCATTTTGCTTGCTGGCATCTATTGGCTTTCCCACTATATTTGCTGTGTTCCAAGGGATCGCCTGGAAGTTGATTTCCTCATTTCCCAAGACTTTCGGCTACGAGTTTCGCGAACCTTTCTATGGAGAGGTACCAGCAGAACGCGTCAGAAAACTCGCCTTACGTCAGCACGATGAGTTTCTCATGCGTCGTTACGAGGAACATCAGAGAAATCGGCAGCAGGTGAACGAAGAACGACGAACAATTGGCGGATTGGTTGCGTCAGTGATGTTTCTGTCCATAGTTGATTTTTATCTGTCTTCCCCCAATGGGCAAGGGGTTTCTTTAATGTGGGAACTCCTATCGTTCACAGGTATATGGGGAAAAAGCTTGTCAATGATCGCATTAATATGCGCATTTTGTGTGGTGTGTTTAGCTTGGTTTTCCCAACCAATCTCGGACTATATTTATTATCCGCCGCTTTATGATGAGTTGCACAAGGATGACCCCATTCATTACGGCAGGGATTAATCAAACTATTAATCAGAATGGATGTCTACAGAAACCCAAAAGGTCCTGGTTGCAGCCAATAATGGCAAAGATTTAATAGTGGTCATACTTTTTTGTCTGAACTAACTAGAAGGATGAAATGCCAATATTGCCAGAAAAAGACACTCAAGCGACTGTTTATCGGGAAGAATGCAACAACTCTCCTCGAATGGTGGCTAACGTCTATTTTCTTAATACCTGAGGCACCGCTTTTATTGATGATATTTTACCGCCTCGCGTGTGCCAAATGACCCTGGCACTACGAGGCAGGGAGTGATACTTGTGAGTTTGATGCCAACGTACTACTGCTGAACGGCCGGAGCTTTCTCTGGCTTTTTTGATTAGCACTGTGAAATGAAAGTTAAAAGTCAGCCTGTTGTTCATTATCGTAAAAGATCGCTCGCTTATCCATGTTTCCGCTATGTCTGAATTGGCAAATTTTTCTAGAAGAAATCGGCAGTTTTGCATTGTCTTGCTTTGAAACGGCGCCAGGATAATCTGAGATTATGACATGCAACGGTAAAGAAATACTCATGTTAAAATAACATTAATTTCACCGAAGAATGGGGATAAGATAATCACATCGCACAATGCTTTCCGGAAATGCCTTTACCTGTTGGCCTAGAGAGAAACGCTCAATGTCCTGTCCTTGGCGGCGGGTTAATCCCAATAGCGGCACGGCGGTATCGTAGATCAGGATAATAAAATCCTGAAATCCTTCAATGGCCCCTTCATAGGTAAACTGCGCATAATCTCCACCTTCTATCATCACCGGTCCAGCCATCGGCATACATGTTATATACTCTTTTGCTGGTACGGCTGTGGTGTAATGCAACGTGATATCCTGTTCTATATCATTGGCCGCTCCCGCCACTAAGCGATGCAATCCATAGAGGAATGGTGGCACAGTATTGACTTTGTCCAGGAACTGCTGCCAGAAATACAAACGCAGGTCAGAATGCAGAAAGCGACTGAGGTGTTCAAGTGATGTGTGATAAATCTGGGGCGCCCCCATCAATGACATATCTGGGAGCTTGATAAAATCCGGTTGTGGCCATGTGGCCGCCTCCATGCGAATGGGGGGACAAAGGCCTTTTGACGGCCAATCGGCGGACTGACGATAAACGGCCGGCGTGATCCCGAATTGTTTTTTGAACGCACGGGTAAATGTTTGCTGGGAATCAAAATGGTATTGTAAAGCAATATCTAAAATGGAACGACTGCTAACACGTAGCGCCACGGCTGATCGGGATAACCGGCGCGCCCGGATATAGGCGCCCAGCGTTTGGCCAGTCACATAACGAAACATGCGCTGCAGGTGCCATTTTGAATAACCCGATTTTGCTGCGACATTGTCGAGCTTAAGCGGCAGGTCAAGGTGGTTATCTAGCCAGTACAGCAGACTGTAGATGGTATCGGCTTCAGCCATGGCTTTTCCCTTGTGGTACAGCATGGGTGTCTGGTTACGCTAGGTTATCCATGATAAATCGCACAGAATAGTGGGCGACATGATGGGTATTATTCACGTCTTCCTGCGCAGAGAGTGTTTCTTTTTTACGCATCAGTTCCATGACTGACAAACCGATAATTAGGGCAATTTCTTCTTGCAGCAATTGATTTGAAATGTTTTCCGCTGGCATGGGCATATACGACCTTTTCATAAAAAATACCGAAAGTTGACGGGCAGGTGTGGTATGGATCGCTTGCCCGATCTCGTAAAATTCTCCGGAATGACTGGGTTCCGAGGGTAGTTTTTTTAAAATTCAAAAGGCTATAGATTAACGGGCCAAGATCTCACCTTTTCGTTAATGGATGCTTACAGACAGATATATTGCACTAATCCTTAAAAAACGATATCGTTTTTTAAATAAATAAAAACGGAATCGTTTCTTAATGTCAAGCACCGGATTAGCCAAAATACCTGGGGGCCAAGTCAAAGCCAAACTTGGACGCCCTCAGGTTTGTACTGCTGAGGAACGTTGTAGACGTATTCTGGCGGCGGCTGAACGAATTTTCATGACTGAGGGTTATGGTGCCGCCACGATGGAGGGGATATCCCGCGCTGCCGGTATGTCGAAACGGACGGTTTATGGGTTCTTCCCCGATAAGGAACATATGCTGGTGGCGCTATTCAGCGATACAATAGCCTTCCCCCTTAACCACGATAAAATGTGCGAGGCGGCAGCCTGTCCCAGGGAGGCGTTTCGAACCGATTTGTTGGCGATGATGCAGTACATATTGCTGCCAAGACAAATTCTTCTGGCACGCTTGTTGATTTCAGAAGCCGGGCGGTCGCCGAGTCTGGCCGAAGATTTTCATGAGCGAATTATGCGAACAAGCCAAGCTTATTTAGCCACAGGACTGGTTCGCTTGAAGGCATCTGAACCTGGATTGATAATCGGCGACCCTGAATATTTGTCCATGACAATTTTCAGTGCTGCAATGGGAGATCTGCATTTCCGTGCCTTATTAGGTAAAACAGTGGTAGTAAGCAACGAACTGCTCTTAGACCGGATTAACTCTGCTTTGCGTCTTATACTGCCTGGGTTGAATGACAATGATGTCCACAGCGTCAATGACAGGGCAAGGCACACTGATTGAAAGTGTCTCTGCTATGTATCGTCGAGTTACCATTACACTGCCGTTAACGTAACCTGATGACAAATTGAGCAATGCCATTACCAGAACTCTCGTTATCATAAATATCAGTAATAAAAGATACCATCACATCGCCGCCGTCAATAGCATATATTTTTGTAAATACTCGTATATATCTTCTTGATGATAAAGCGCTTTTTTGCCGTCGTTACGTGAACGAGGGATAGTACTCCATACCTCTGATTGCGCGTACGTTGCCTACCGTGACCGTTTTTGGTGCAGGGCGCTGGCACACAACATACCGTCAATCCGAAACGGTTGGGAATTTGAAACAAATCCGGGTCTGCTAAGATGTCGCGTACACTTCTGAGTCGGACTCGATAAGATTGCATACCTACGGCAGTCTCATTATTTGCCGGCTTATATCGCCTTGATCAGCATCGGCAAAATTCTTGTAGTCAGAACTTTTTAACTTACTGAAGCAATATACTTACAGGTTAGAGGGTGTGGAGGGTGTGGCCGAAGTGACACGGGCAAGGGCAGAAGTATGGCGTGGAATGGAAGGTAAAATGGGCGAAATTGAAGGAAAAGATTTGCAGCCACAGGGGTCGCAGGGGCAAACGATAAAACGCAGGGATAAAAAAATTTATGGTAAGCAATAAAAGAGGAGGCCGGCACAACTGCCGGTCTCAAAGGGCGAACATAGGAAAAATGCCCGCATAACGGAAGGGGTGGTATCGCACTACAACTAAAACATCACCATTCAAACTTTTCGAAGTGCGTCCATACTGCTGGATGTAACGCAGGCTTTAGCCTTGAGAGGGACAAAACCGTGAGAGCGGTCTGTCTAGTCTTTTAGCCCCGAGCTGTCTGGAGGTGTAGTTCACAACAACTTGCATAAAATTTATACAACGATTTTGGCATCGATGCAAGTGCTGGTAAAGATCAGATAATAGTCAAACGCACAGCGCACGTTTCGCCTGGTTTTTCTCATGACATCTGGATTTTCATGGGAAAAACAGGGCATCAAAACCTATAATATATCCGTTTTAATATGAAGAAATTGATTCGTCAATTGATTGTTATGGTTATTTTTCTTTCGTCAGGTAGCGCGTGTGAATTTCTTTTGCCACGAATCGACTATTTATTATTGCCGGAATCCGCATAATCAGCCAACGTCATTAGCGGATTCAATGATGTTTTTCATTAAAGGCTTTACGGTTTTCATATGTTAATAATGCCAGGCAGCGTTGGCGCAGCGCCATAAAAACGAGATACGTCATGCTGTCGAACGCGTGGGGGCGGGGGCAGGTTGACCGACAGCTCTTCAAGGATGGTGCCGGGGGACGCGCTCATTACGGTAATCCGATTGCCGAAAAAAAATCGCTTCGTAGATATCGTGGGTGACGAACGGCACGGTGGCCGGGAGTGTTAGAAATTCTGTGTCATTCCAGTAAAATACCGACAAAAAGGAATGATACATGTCCCAGCCCTTCGATTTTGATAAAGCCCTGAAAGCACTTCAGGATGGCCAAGCCCTAACGGGAAAAGATGGAATATTAACTCCATTAATCAAACAGTTAACGGAAGCAGCGCTGGCTGCTGAGCTGGATTCTCATCTCGCTCAGGATATTGCCGCTAACCGTAAAAACGGTTCGACCAAAAAGACAGTTAAATCGCCAACCGGTGCTTTTGAACTCGCCACTCCCCGCGACCGTAACGGCTCTTTTGAACCTCAACTGGTGAAGAAGCATCAGACCACGCTGTCCGATGAGATCGAACGCAAGATCATCCGCATGTTCGCACTCGGCATGAGCTACAAAGATATCAGCCAGGAAATCGAAGATTTATACGCTTTTAGCGTATCCAGCGCCACGATTAGTGCTGTCACCGATAAAGTTATTCCTGAGTTAAAACAATGGCAACAGCGCCCACTGGAGGCGGTATACCCCTTCGTCTGGCTGGATGCGATCCACTATAAAATCCGCGAAGACGGACGTTATCAAAGCAAAGCGGTTTACACGGTTCTCGCGCTGAATCTGGAAGGCAAAAAAGAGATCCTGGGCCTGTATCTGTCTGAAAATGAAGGCGCTAATTTCTGGCTATCGGTGCTGACCGATCTGCAAAACCGTGGCGTGGACGATATTCTGATTGCCTGTGTGGATGGCCTGACGGGGTTCCCGGAAGCGATAAACAGCATTTACCCGGATACCGAAGTCCAGCTCTGCGTTATCCATCAGATCCGTAACTCGATAAAATACGTCGCATCAAAACATCATAAGGCGTTTATGGCTGACCTGAAGCCGGTGTATCGGGCGGTATCAAAGGAGGCGGCAGAAACGGCGCTGGATGAGCTGGAGGCGAAATGGGGTCAGCAGTACCCGGTGGTGCTCCAGTCGTGGCGAAGGAAATGGGATAATCTGTCGCATTACTTCCGGTATCCGGCGACGATCCGCAAGGTGATATACACGACAAACGCAATTGAATCGGTGCACCGTCAGTTCAGAAAGCTGACGAAAACCAAAGGCGCATTCCCTAATGAAAACAGTCTGTTGAAGTTGCTTTATTTGGGGTTAATGAACGCACAGGAAAAATGGACAATGCCGATACAGAGCTGGAATTTGACATTGTCCCAGTTGGCGATTTATTTTGAGGGTCGCCTCGATAAAGTGATTACGTTGTAGTGATTTTTTAACGTGACACAGAATTATGAATGCTCCCTGTAGTGATTTTTTAACGTGACACAGAATTATGAATGCTCCCCGGTGGCCTGTACTCTCCTGACATATATTCAGCAGATTTCCTGCATCAGGACTCTCGTTTGTGCATCCAGGGCACCAAAAGGTTCATCCATATTCATCCCAACAAGGCGGCGGGATAGCTGTGGGCGAATTTGGACAACCCGATCCTGGCGAGAAATTTGTCCTCGACGGCCAGCTGATTAATACCCACGTATGATTTTATCCCAGTCCGCTCAGGTCCAGGGCATTCGCTGCGGGCTGCCAGGTATTGCCATAATCCTCTCCCAGGGTCATCTCGATGCTTGGCGTCTGTGATGCCAGCGCATCATAAACCGTCCGATAATTGCGGGCGGCTATTTCCTCAATGGTGCTCACCTTGACTGGGGAGGAGCCTTCGGTCTGAGCTCGGGGAATGTCTATGGTGTTAACGCACTACCAGTACGGAGGTTTTAGCGTGACGGACTATAGCGGCGGCGTTAGATCCCAGCAAATAAGTTGACATACTGGGGCGCCGGGATCCGATAATAATGAGCTCAGCATTAATTTCATCAGCCTCTTTTAATATTTCATCATAAATAGCGCCTTGGCGTACGTTAGATGTGAGCCTGTCCGCGGGCAGAGTCAATGATTTCGCATAGATATCCAACTGCTGTTTAATATCTTCCGTCACTGTATCCTCGTACTGCAGTGTCAATGCACTGAAGTGGCTTAAAAAGTAGTCCGGCATCGTGGATATCACATACAGAAGACGCAGACTGGCCTGCGATTTTTCCATCAGGTAGGCCGCCTCTTTTAACGCGTTCACTGTTAGCTCATGTTCACTGATATCAACAGGTAATAAAATTGACTGATACATTATGTTCTCCTGATATGAATAAATGAGGAAGTTATCACTTTACTCCCTTCGGATAAAAAATTGCAAAGACGGACTCCTGATGCAGCAGTGAGCTTCATGTTAAACGGAGCTTCAATACAATGGAGTTGCCCCTGCCAAAACACCATGACTTAGCTTAATAGTCGATCAGCATCGACAGATAGTGCTTCAGTGACCGTGATCATTCGAATCCATCAATTAATTCGAATAATTACTTTATGTCCATAATTAATTTTAACGCTGCGTAAGGTGTATAGATATATCTCCTATATTTGCATCAACTTATTGAGCTCAATTTTTACTCCACTTCATCGCTCATCATTTGCGATCCAGTTGGCGAAACATCTCGAACAAAGCTGCGCTTCGGTGGGCACGAATTCTCAAGTTTCAAATGCACTTGACAAGCCTCGGCGCCTGAATCTGAGCGGCTACCCGGTGATGCTGACGCACCTGCAATGCTGCTGCTGCGTCTGGACGCTGCCCGAAACCTATGCCGACTTGGGTGAGAATAACCAAATGCTGTTGGCACCGTCGCACGACGACAAGGCGTGAGCAACGGAAACGAGCCGGCTTTCGCGCGGAATACGCGGCGGACAGCCCGAATTTTTAGGTTTAAAGCACGAGAAATTATCTTGCGGTGGTGATATTGCCGTTATCGATATTGCCCGATTTCAGCTTTATAGTGTTCACTATAACCCTCCTGATCCCAGATTTTAATAGCATATTTCTTCCACTCCTGCGCCAGTTCATCCAGTTCATGACTAAATTTGAAATAGCTGTCGCTACCCTCATGCTGTGGTTTGGCTCCGTGCTTCAGAATGTGTTCCCGGAATTTTCCCGGGTTATCAATAATTGGGCACGGCTGCATCAGGTTGGTGTTAAACGGGATTTGCTGCTTGAACCCTTCGAAGAACGGCGAATGCAGCACGTCTATCACACTCTTCTCCCGAATATTATCCACTGCGTACTGCTGGAACACGCAGGGTTCGACGCCACCTTTGGCGTTGATATGCAAATAATTGGCGCCGCCCGACATACAGCCATTCACCAGGAAACCGTGGTTCCAGAAGTCGGCAATGAAAGCGAACTGACCGGACAGTCGCAGCTGTTCAATCTTATGGAATCGCTCGTAACGCTGCTGCGGTGTCGGCACCAGATCGAAGGTGGCGTCGCGTCCGATGGGCATATACTGGAATACCCACACGTATTCCACACCCAGTTCGCTGATGAAGCGCCAGTAGTCGTCATTCATCAGTTGATCGTGGTTTTTACGCGTAGCCATTATAGAAGCGCCGCACATCAGACCCTCGTCATGCAGACGATGGTAGGATTCGACGATTTTTTTGAACACCCCCTCGCCGCGCCGCCAGTCGGTCATCTCCTCCCAGCCTTCAATGGAAATAGTGGTTGCGACGTTGCCTAGTTTGGCCAGTTTTTTGACCCGCGACTCCGTCAACAGCGTGCCATTGGTGTACACCATGAAATAGCAGTCGTTGAATTTTTCAAAGATCCGCATGATAGAGGGATAAACGAAGGGTTCCCCGCCGGTGAGGGTAAAGAAGCGGACCCCCAAATCATAGAATTGTTGAAGAATATCTATCATTTCGCTTTCTTCGAAATGATAGCGGTCACCGTACAGGGCGGAGTAGCAGCCCTTACAGCGCAGATTGCAGGCATAGGTAGGAGAAATCAACACTAAAAATGGGATGTGTGTGGAATAGTGCTTTCCTTGTTGGTCGCGAATGTTCGCGCCGTAGAGCATATGGTTGAACAACAGGTTTTTGATTAACTTAGCGCGGGCATGTTTGTTCAATCCTCGTAGCGCCCTGATCCAACTGCTTAGCATCGGATCCCGATCATGACAAAGTTTGGCGAGGGCCAGTAAATCGTCTTTATTGGAGCCGGCAAATTTGGCGCCGACGGAGAAAATTCTTTCAAAGCTATTTTCATCAACCTTATTAATCAAGGTTGAGACAACCGGTGACATGGATGTGATGATGAAATTATTCATCTTATCGCCTAACCTTTCCATATATTTACTCACCCCTCAAATAAAATAATGACACATGCAATTGATAAACACATCGATTGCATATAAATGACGCTTCATAGAGAGATTGATATTCACCTAATAAAGACAATAAGCGTCTCAATCTCTCGTGGAAATAAAATCTATTAAGGTTGTTAATAAGGCGTTATCTCTTTGTGGTATAACGGAGTATCATTAATCTTTTCCCCATTCAAGTATCCTTGTTATGATTAAAAAGAATGTTCATCTATCGATGGAAATTGAGAACTCTTTATGATCAGGCAAACCGAATAGCCCTGTGTTATTATCAAAGAATGATTCATGTCGAATAACGGTCATACTATGTTGCAGATTTCTCGAACCCCACTTCACGAAGATGCGACAAATCAACTTGTTGCGGTGCCTGAACGTTTGTCGCTGCCGCGCCCGGTCTATTTTCGAACCTGTCTGTTGCAAAAAGGGACGTTCATCCGTCAGCATCAGCACCCGTTCATCGAATTCCTGTATTCGCGCGAAGGTGGTATGCGGGTGGAAATTGAAAGCAAGACGCTGATTGTGCCGGTGTTCTATGGCGTGTGGATCCCGGAAAACATGCCGCATCGGCTGCTGACCACCGGCGATGTCCAGCTGGAAAGCTTGTATATCAAGCCCGATTTCGTGGCGGTCAACCACAACAATTGCCGGGTGGTGGTAATCAGCGATTTCATTCGCGAATTCATTCACCATGCCACGGAAAGCGTGCCGGAACAGTATGACAGCGAAGGGCACGACGGCATGCTGGTTAAAGTTTTGATCGCACAGTTGCAAAAGCTGCCGGATGCCGGTTTCTCGCTGTCGTGGCCGTCGTCTCCCACGCTGATGAGAGTGTGCCGGGAGATCCAGTCGACACCGGACGCCGCGCACGGCATTATTCAATGGGCCGCCAAAACCGGCATGTCTGTGCGGACTTTTTCGCGCCGTTTCAAAAAAGAGACCGGCGTAACTTTCGGCGAATGGAAAAAACACATGCGTCTGCTGGAATCCGTCGTCATGCTGAAGAATAACCGCAGCGTAACCCAGGTCGCACTCGACCTGGGGTATTCCAGCACAGCTGCTTTTACATTCGCCTTTGGGCAAATGTTCGGCGTATCGCCGACCCACTATTGAACGTCGTGCGCCGGTCGTCATGAGCGGCGCTGCTTTTTGCGGCATTCGTCGACAAACGAACGGGATCGACCAGTCAGCGAACGCACCTGCACCGGGGTATATCCCTTGGCGAACAGCTCGAAGATACGCAAGCGGTCCCGCTCCAGCCGGGATTTTTTTTCCTCGATTTCTTCATGTTTTTTCCTGGCAGCGGCTTTCTGCATTTGGGCATCCCCAGCTTGCATTTCCGCTATCTGCCGCCAGGCGAGATCGCGCCGCGCTGCGCTGGCGTTCGGATGGGCGGCAATATCGCACCGTAATTGCATGGCCCGTCGGTGAAAACCGGCGCGGGTTAGCGCTTGCGCCTGTTCGATTCCTGTAATTAATGTGCAAAACATCGTCGAATTCTCATCAATTAACCCACTGGTATTTTTCCCGGTGCTACCTTGGTGTCGCTCGGGAACAGGTCAGAATAAGGCCAACATCAACGGGAACAGCAAAGGCGCCATTAGCGAGGTGATGATCCCGCAGATAACCAGAGCCAGCGAACTGAACGCTCCCTCTACGTAATCCAGCTCGGCACAGCGGGCGGTGCCGAGCGCGTGCGATGCAGACCCTATCGCCATGCCGCGTGCCGCTCGGTTGTGGATACACATCGCGTCCATCAGTGTGTGCCCGAAGACGGCGCCGAGGATGCCGACGAAAATCACGCACACCGCGCTAATGGCGGGGATACCGCCAATGCTGCCGCTGACCGCCATGGCGATCGGCGTGGTAACGGATTTCGGCATGATCGAGGCGGCAATGGCCGGCGTCGCGCCCAGCTTCAACGCCAACCAAGTGCCGGTGAGCATCGCCACGATACTGCCGAGGAAACAGATAGAGATAATTGATTTCCAACGCATCCTGATTTGGTGTAATTGTTCGTATAGCGGAAAGGCTAGCGCCACCACGGCAGGCTGCAGTAGGCTGTTCAGCACCTCGCTGCCCTTAAAGTAGCGCGGGTAGGGAATTCCGGTGAGGACGAGAAGCGCGATCAGCACCACCATTGAAATCAGCAATGGATTGAACAACGGGTTGCGCAGACGTATCGCCAACTGACGAACCAGATAGAACACTCCCAACGTCAGTGGCAGAGACCACCAGATGTCATGCAACATGGTTGACTCCTTTGTTTTTTTTAGGGTGATTGTTTTTCCGGAAATGATCGTTTCTCTTTAGGCGCCGTCGGATAACATTCTGTTTGTGCAAAATGTGCGAGCACCAGCTCACAGTAATAAGCACGATCAGCGTGCTGGCGGTACAAGAGATCACCACCGTGTCGAATTGTGCCCGCAGCAAATCAAAATACTGCATGACGCCAACGCCGATCGGTACAAACAGCATGGCCATATGGTGGATCAATAAATGACAGCCGGGTTTGACCCAGTCGGCCGGGATGATCTGCGATGACAATAGCGCGAACAGGATCAGCATGCCGAGAATGCTGCCTGGCAAAGCGATGGGAAGGAGCGCAGCGATGCCGATGCCAAGATACAGGCAGGCGTAAATCAACACACATGCCCGCGCCAAATGCCAAATGCTGATTATGTGAGCCCGCATGAAATTTTTCCAAACCATAAAAACAAATGACAGGTTATGGGGACGGCTGGCGGCATTCCCCGACGATTGTGCTGTTGGCCCTCGATTTCTGAATGACCAGGAATAATTATCAACCAATTTCTTTGACGCTTATTGTTAAATAAAGACAACTTTTATCGAAAAGGAGACAAAGTGCATAAAATCAGGGCTTATACTTGATAGCCTATAACAGTAATTAATTTCATATGTTTGACGCTGTTAGCCATTAACACGTTATTTAAAATCATCCTTACACAGCCGTCCTGGTACGATAATTAATGATGGAACCGTTGCTTTCATCTCCTACACTTCGTCAACTGACATTGTTAATGACCATCTTCGAGGCCTCTCCAGCAGCGGCGCTCTTGCCTGCACCGTATTATCTGAAAACGCATGGACAGCTTATGGCGGTGGGGGGCAACGTGCTGGATTACGATCTGCTCTGGACCGAACCGGCTAAATCTCGTTTTCACTGGGCGTTGTTCGCCACGCTCCGTGCCGCAGATTTCCGTCATGTGCGCGTCAACCTTTTGGCCTTCGCCCCTATGGACACAACGGACAAACTGGACCCGAAGAACTGGATTGCCATGCTCGACAGCGTGGAACGTGAAGCCAGCGCTGCCTATCTTGATGTGATTCGGAACAAACATGACTTCCTTCCCTGTGGGGCTGATGCTGGCATGTGTCGCCGGACACTTCTTGCCTTCTGGGCTAGGTGGCGCCGCACTATCGTGCCGCACCGGCCGGCGTAATGTTCGAGATCCCCGATGAACCAAATCGCTCGCTCGATGCCGGGTACTGGAATGCCCTGCTCGCGGATGCGCTCGTCGTCATCCGCGCCAGTAATCCTACTCACACCGTCATCGTCGGGCCGGCAAGCTACAACAGCCTCAAGGCGCTACCGTGCATTTGCTTGCTATTGGATATTATGATTTTGTCCTTTGTACCTCCAAGACGACTACGCCTGGCATTGCGCGGGATGCCCTGGATTCATTCCGTGATACGGCCATCTCAAAAGTTTCGCTCGGTGGCCGTACCTGTTTGAAAAAAGCCATACGGTTCATGAAAAACCGGGTATGCGTACTCCTTACTTCTATTATTTTCTCGACTTCTTATGGAAAATACTGCAAATTTTGCAATGAAAGATAATAAGGGAAGCTATTATCTTAGCGCTTTGATCCCGTTATCCGCAGCGAAAACTAAAAAAAGCCGATACGTTTTTATTCCCGCTTAAAATGGAGCGTTATTTTAACTTAAAAAATAAATAATATATACAAATTGAAGAAGTTCATGCCGATATGAAAGCTGGTAATTTCGTCCAATCGCTAACACGCAGCAGTGACAAACTAAGGTATATCATTTTCATAGGGGAAGACTATCAAGAAATTTTAAATATTGCTGTTATCCAGAAAAATTATATCCTATTGAATCCGTAATTCATAAATGGGAGTTGTAATGCGTGACGCATTGGAATGATGATTGAATAGAATACATCCATTAGCTATTAATATTTAACCATTAGGAAAAATTTTACACGTGGTGGTTATTTCTTGACGTTACCTAACTTGACTGTATTCCGAATCATCAGC
The DNA here is from genome assembly GCF_047324175.1 of Sodalis sp. RH21. Lineage (NCBI taxonomy): Bacteria > Pseudomonadati > Pseudomonadota > Gammaproteobacteria > Enterobacterales > Bruguierivoracaceae > Sodalis > Sodalis sp. RH21. Next base: position 2,179,068 of record NZ_CP178732.1, read on the forward strand.
TACAATTAACTGAATTACTCTCAAGGAACTTAGGGTTTTTTCTAGAATATCTGTTTATCCTGAGCCAGTGATAATCGAGATTATCTGCAGGGACCCTTGAAATTTATAGCGAAAAAGAGAAAATATAATATGAGCGCAAATACCACAGTTTCTGCTGCTAGCGATATATTCGGTGAACTACCACGTGGTATTCACCACTTGGGGATTACTGTGCCTGATATTGATGTGGCTACTGAGTTCTTGCGCGCCGCGCTCGGTGCGCGCTGGTGTTACGACGGCCTAACGCGCGAAGATACTCCGCGCCAAGGTCCGGATATTGAGCACCAACTCGGGCTCCCCAAAGGCGCGCGCATTGTGCGCCAGCGTATGCTGCGCATCGGCAACGGCCCGGGATTGGAAATGTTTGAGATAGAATCGCCGCACCAACAGTCGGCCGCTGCGCTTTGCGATTTTGGACTTAATCATCTGGCCGTTTACTGCGACGATATGAATGCTGCGGTTGCGCGATTGCAAGCCGCCGGGGGGCAATTTCTGTCAAAAAAGCACGGCAACTCGCGCCATGAGGATACCTCTGGCAACGCGAGTGTCTATGCACGTGCACCGTGGGGGATGCTGATCGAACTGCAGTCCATCCCTGGCGGCTACTATTATGACGATGATAGCGAGGCCACGGCCTGGTTACCGGCACGCCGTTGAATGCCATGCGCGTAATGCATACTGCGTCCTTGACATCCTCTCCGGCCTAAACGTCGGGGAGGATATCATAACTGCCTGTTGGCCTTGCAAATAATTGCTTTTAAAACCACCGACATCGCCTATTGCCGTGAATAGGCAGCGGCTTTTTGAAATAACGCCGGGTCAGGCCGAATGCCGGTGTAAAGTGCAAATTGCTCCACCGCCTGGATAGCAAAGACTTCAGAGCCGGTGATAACGGTTTTGTCTTTATCGCGGGCATAACGGATAAGCGGCGTTTGCGCCGGTAAAGCCACCACATCAAATATGACGCTGGCCGCATCGACCTCCTCGGGCGTAAAGGACAATTTATCGGCGTCATCACCGCCGGACATGCCAATCGGCGTCGCGTTGATAAGGAGTTCGGGTTGCAGACCCTTTATATCCGCACGCCATTCATAACCACATAAATTGGCCAGTTCACGACCGCTGGTTTCATCAATGGCGATTATATAACCTCGGCTGAACCCAGCATCTTTTAACGCACAGGCCACCGCTTTGGCCATACCGCCGCTACCACGTAGCGCGAAAGTCAGCGAAGTAGGTACCTGGTATTGCTTTAGCAGGGTGGCGATAGCGATATAATCGGTATTGTAGGCTTTCAGATAGCCGTCAGTGTTGACAATAGTATTAACCGAATTGATGGCCTTGGCTGACACGTCCAACTCATCGACCAGGGCGATGCAATCCTGTTTAAACGGCATTGATATCGCACAGCCGCGGATACCCAGGGCACGAACACCCCCGATGGCGGCGGGCAGATCGGTGGTGGTAAAGGCTTTGTATAAATAATCGAGTCCCAGCGCGTTATAGAGATAATTATGAAAACGCGTCCCGAAATTACTCGGACGTGCCGCCAGAGACATACATATTTTCGTGTCTTTATTCAGATTCTGGGTCATTGCCTGTGTCCTGATATATATAAAAGTTACTGATATCAATCCTGAAATAAAAGTAAGGATATGTACCCGGCCAAGCAGACTCTGCATGGTGCGGCTCTGCGACACTGCCGGCATCTCCTCCGTTATCCCTTGCCATCAAAAAAATAATGGACTAAAAAGGTGCTATTAAAAACTGCTGAGTTTTTTTATTCAGGATTCCTCTTTTATGAATGGCCTACGACGTGAACATCAATACCTGCGCCTGCTGGCGTTATTTCCCTCGCGGGATGTCACCACCACGATCCAGGCGCTGGCAGATGGGCTGTGCTGCAGTAAACGTCATATGCGCGCACTCTTGTCGCAAATGCAGGCGGCGGGCTGGCTACAGTGGCAAGCCAGCCCGGGACGTGGGCATAAAGCCCGGCTGCGGCTGCTTCGTAGTGAACACCAATTACTGGTGGCAAAAGCGGATCATCTACTTGATGCCGGCGATTATGGCGCGGCCATCGATTTGCTGGGCGATGAAAAACACCTGATTGCGTCGTTGCTGAGGACTAAATTGGGTTACCGCATTCATGATGATTACCAGTCGCTGCGGATACCCTATTATCGCACCATGCCCAACCTCTATCCCGGCACGCCTCTGCGCCGCTCGGAAATCCACCTGGTACGACAAATATTTAATGGACTGACCCGAATCAATGAAGAAAGCGGGGCGGTTGAAACAGACCTGGCTCACCACTGGCGCATGATCGATCCTTTGCATTGGCGATTTTTCTTACGCCCAGGGGTCCACTTTCACGACGGCCGGGTACTTGCCAGCCAAGATGTCGTGGTCTCATTAAGACGGTGTGCTCACCTCCCGTTGTTTTCGCACATTAAACGCATTGATGAACTGGGCATCTTAAGCGTCATTATCGAACTGACCCAGCCAGACCCGTTATTGCCGCAATTACTGACCGAGCCGGCCGCTATGATTTTACCTGCCGATCACGCCGCCCGCGCGGATTTTGCCGCTCACCCCGTGGGTACGGGACCTTATCTGGTCAGTGAGAATGACGCTTGGCATTTGCTGATGCGCGCATTTGATCATTATTTTGGCTTGCGCGGCTTGCTTGATGAAATAGAGGTCATTGTCTGGCCTGATCTGTCGCACTCCGCCGACCAGGACCGGATGACGCGGGGGAATGCCCCGCCGCGCCCGGCAGTCGAAAATATCGCGGTGTCTGGCCAACACACACTGTCGGTGTATTCCGCCGCCTGGTTAAGCTCAAGTATTAGCGATCTTGACTATGCTTCCGGGCTGGCGGTCGGTTTAACCGGAAAACCGTCCGATCTTTCACAGGAAATGTTTCTAGAACGGGGCGGCTATTTTTTACTGTGCGACAGCCGCTCGCCGCATTGGCGCACCATCGAGCGGCGGCGCTGGATTAGGGAAAAGCTGAATCCCTATTTGCTAGCCCAGCAGTTAGTCGAATCCATTCGCCCGTTCTGGGTGCCGACCGGTAGCCTGTTACCCACTTGGTTCCACTGCATGGACGATGGGCCGACTCAGGCACCTTTTGCCCCTTTGACAGGGGGAAGCCGCACCCCCGTCTCCGTACTCACATTGGCTTACCACTGCCAGCATCCCGAATATCCGATGCTGGCGGCGGAAATGCAAAAAATGCTGGCCACTGAGGGCATCCGTCTGGATATCATGCAACTGGATTACGCGCGCTGGGCCAAGGGGGAAGGCTTTGCCGACCTCTGGCTAGGTACGGTGAATTTCGCCGTGCCGGAGGCATGGAGCGTCGGCGCGTGGCTACTGGGCATGCCGCTGCTGAAACACTCTATTTTCGGAGGTGATGCGCAGATATTCAGCGCGTGGCAGCAGCAGTGGCGCGACGGGTCGCTCAGTTCAAAGCAGTTGGTACAGCATGTGGTCGGTGAAGGATGGCTTCAGCCGTTGTTCCATCACTGGATGCGGCTGAAGGGGCCGGATCAGGCCCAGGGAATCCATCTAAACAACCTGGGCTGGTTTGATTTCAAGACCACCTGGATGGAACCGAAATAACAGTTACTCGCGCCGAATTTAGGACAATTAGAAATGACGAAGGTGACCGACTCCCTTCGTCTAGCCGGTCTCTGGCGGGTGAATGCTACAACTCAATTTGCTTGGTTTCTTTACCCAACGTCACGATTGCCAGTACCGCTAGCAGGATCGCCATGCTGAACAGCGTAAAGATGCTGCCGATGGATACCCCGGCCGAAACCAGATATCCCACAGTCAACGGACCAAAGATCCCCCCCACTCGCCCAATAGCGGCGGCAACGCCGGCTCCGGTGGCTCTTATCTGAGTGGCGTATTGCTCAGGCGTGTAGGCATACAAAGCACCCCAGGCGCCTAAATTAAAGAAAGAAAGCAATGAACCGAAAAGCAGCAACTGAGCGCTTGAATCGGCGATACCGAAGAAATAGGCGCTGATTAGCGTTCCCAACAGATAAGTGGCCAGCACCCACCGTCGTCCCACACGTTCAATCAGCCAGGCCACTGAGAAATATCCGGGCAATTGGGCAACCGTCATGATCAAAACAAAGCCGAAACTTTTGACCAGACCAAAACCCTTCATCATCATGACACTGGGCAACCACAAGAACATTCCGTAATAGGAAAAGACCACGCAAAACCACACAATCCACAGCATGAGGCTGCGACGGCGATACTCCGTGGTCAACAATGCTGTTATTTTTCTGAGGAACGATGTTTTCCTCTCCTGCTGGCTCAATTGGATAAAGTAGGGCGAATCCGGTAATCTCAAACGCAGATAGAGCGTGTAAAATGCCGGCAGCGCGCACAAGATCATTGCGCCGCGCCAGCCGATGCTAGGCAATGGAATAAGGAAATAGGCGATCAACGCCGCCAGCAGCCAGCCCACGGCCCAGAAGCTTTCTAGTAGCACAATGACGCGCCCACGCACCTCGGGCGGGACACTCTCGCTCACCAGCGTCGAAGCTACCGGCAATTCGCCACCCAGTCCCATGCCGACAAAAAAACGTAACACCAGCAGGCTACCCAGCCCCCAGGAGAAAGCGCTCAGTCCGCTGGCAATGCTAAACATCAGCAGCGTAAGCATGAAGGCCGATTTGCGCCCCTTTCTGTCAGCATAGAGACCAAAGATAAAGGCCCCAACTGCCATGCCGACCGAGTTAACGCTACCGATCACCCCCAGTTGTGCGGCGGTCAGCCCCCAGTCTTGTCTCAGAGCGGCCAGAATGAAGGATAAAAGTCCTACGTCCATCGCATCGAACAACCACCCGGTTCCACATATCAAAAGTAATTTGTTGTCTGAGAAACCGTCTTGCCGAATCTGAGGTAAAATCATGATGTTCTTTATCATGTTAGGATGAAGGTTCCGGTATTATAGCGCGTTCTGATGGTCTATGGTGATGTCTGTTTGTGGCCTTCAAGTTCCGCGTCTAAGTAGGTCTTTACCCCTTGACGGCACCCCTGCTGCTGAAGAGGGATTCACACTTCACAGCAACCTACCTGAACTGCACTAAGCCGTTTCAGGATTTACAGGCGCTCCTTGGGCTAATCTCCCCCGACCTGAAAGGCGAAGGTTTCCCGAGGGGACTCGATGAGATACGCCGACAACTAAAAAACAGCAGGCATAGCGGGGAGGTCTGGTGTTAGTGCCTGCTTGAACCAACCAACGATGCGTTTGCTATGGGCCCACACAGCCAAAAAAACCTGTCCCAATGCTGCTTGGTATGGGCCGTGTGGCACTATGGCGAAACGCCGATATCAACAATGCTCTTAATAATTTTAGCGGTGGGAGATGCCGTGATAGCCTGTGGTGAGGGCGCTGTCAGGCCGCTCGCTGAAGCAGGAACAAACCGAGACGAATCAGGCTGCGCTCTGAACACGGTGGGGATACTGGTCGTTACAGCGAGAAGGATGTCAATGAAACGCACTATATTTATAATGCTTTATAATGCATCCCAATGGTTAAATTTTGCCCAAAAAATGGCTTGAGCAGTAAGCCTGCTTTCGGAATGGACTACTGACACCAGAGGCTTTTCAGAATGTGATAAAGGATGCAGAAGTCGTACACCTCTTTGGTTTATAATTCTTTTTAACAGGTTACTCTTCGCTATTTTTTAATGCTAAATAGGTCAGTAATCATGAATTTGAAAAGAGAATATATCGAAAAAAAGACAAATGGATCCTCTTTTTCTTATCTTGTCCATGGTGCCAATTACCCTTACTGTCTATGGCACTATCATCCTGAATATGAACTTCATATGATACTTGATGGTGAAGGCGATGCCATTATCGGGAATTCAATAAGACAGTATGGGAATATTTATTCTGCGCTTGTTGGAAGCAATATACCTCATAATTGGATTGTGTCTGGGAATATCGACCCAAGACATCAGACTGATTACGTAATTCAATTTAGCATGGATGAATTCAAAGTGCTTTTCAGTAACTTCCCGGAATTTTGGGAAATAAATAAATTACTCTCTGATGCTGGCCAAGGAATTGAGTTTTTAATAGAGGACACCTTAGTGGTTAAAAACCACATTGTCAGCATGGAAAACGACAGCCCTCCCATTAAATTAATTAAACTTTTCGAAATATTATTACATTTGGCAAAAAGCAATAATTATCAGATCCTTAATTCGGCTTATGATAAATCTCTTGAGCTACAAATCGGGCATAGAATTGATAAGGCCATCGAATATATAAAAATAAATTTCAAAAAAAATCCCAGCCTTCACGACGTTTCAAATAGCATCAATATGAATTCCAATGCATTTTGCCGTAAATTTAAAGCTGAAACAGGATTAAGTTATAAAAATTTTCTGAATAAACTCAAAATATCATATGCCTCAGATCTGTTGATAAACACCGAGCATTCTATAACAAAGATTAGTTTTGAGAGTGGGTTTAGTAATATATCAAATTTTAACCGCCGATTTATGGATATTAACCAAATATCACCATCAGAATTCCGCAGGAAGAGACGAGAAGCATAACACCAAACAACCGTAGCATCAGACTACGGTTGTTTAGCAAAAGCCGTTTAATGTACTTCACTGATCCAACGGTCACCTGCACCAGAGATGAGGATCACATTACCGAAAGCTGTAAAATCCCCCGTCCTAATGACACATTTCACCGTTGTTGCCTTTTTCTTCAATTCGGCATGTGAGATGATGTCGGCCTTAAGCAAAAAAAGGGATTGTATCTTCGAGCTATGGCCAGGATTAATGTCCATCGTTTCCTGCGCGATAAATAATCCTTCTACTGAAAAATATTTGTTTATTTCCTGCAGTACGTCATAAACCGTTGGTAGGTTCTCTTTCAAAGATAAATCAATCACGTTAATTCCATTGGGTGTTGCAAACCCCGCATCTGTCACCAACAGCAAATCACCATGACCAAGTGTCGCCAGCGAAGCAGCGAGCTGGCGGTTAAGTATTCCGATCTCTAACATATCAAGCTCCGTAATAGGCTTCTTTAATTAACGCGATCATTTCTTCAGATGTAGCAATACGCGGGTTTCCTTTATAATCCGGTAACAACATGGACGCCACAGCCAGTTCAGGTATTTCTTTTTCTGTCATGCCCACATCCCGCAACGTTTTGTTTAGCCCGATTTCAGACAAGAAGGCCTTCATCAATTGTGCTGAATGTTCAGCGGCTTCATTATCCGGACATTTAGTTAAGGTAGGATCGAGTTCGCGTGCCAGGACGGCAAAAGCGGGAATGGCAGACTGCCAGGTAAAACGTATGAACGCAGGATAAACAATAGCCAACGCTTCACCATGGGCAACATGACTGAACAATCCGCTTATCGCCATACCCTGCCCATGAGGAAGAGTGACGCCGGCTGACTTAATGCACAAACCGGCAAGCGTATCGGCCCATGCCATTTTTTCACGCAGCTCAAGATCCTGATGATTGCGTAAGACTAGGGGTAACGTATTGATTACAATGTGAATGACCTCCTTTGCCATCATTTCTATAAACGGAGAGGTGGCGGGATGGATCATCGATTCAAAAGCATGGGTGAATGCATCAAAACCGGTCATCGCCGTGACCGATTTTGGTAGGGTTAACATAAGCGAGGGATCAACAATGGCAACTTTTGGTAGAATGATGTCGTTATAAATCGCCGACTTTGTTTTTGTATCATTTTCTGATAATACAGCAACTTGAGTGACATGCGAACCTGTCCCGGAAGTGGTTGTAATAGCAATGATGGGCAAGGTAGTTGCGGAAGGTGGTTGTTTAAAAAACAAGTAATCCCATGCGGTACCCGGATGAGTTGCTTCAACCGCAATAGCTTTGGCCGTGTCCATACTCGAGCCTCCGCCAAATCCAATGACGACATCGGCCTTAAACTCCCGTGCTCGCCGCGCGCCGGCGGTAATGCTTTCAGTGGTTGGATTTGGCACCACGCCGTCGAAAAAAGCAACGTTTACGCCGCTGTCAGTCAGGCGCGCTGTAATTTTATCAATTAGGGGCTGCATATATGCCACAACCGGCGTAGTGACAAGCAACGCCCGCTGACCATACCGGCGGGTGATCTCACCAACTTGATGCAGCGCCCCAGAACCAAAGACAATTTCTGTACCGTTAACATATTTAAAACTTTTCATTGTTCACCTCTGCAATTCTCGGCCATGACGTAGGGAACTTCAGGCATCGCGCCCTGTTGTGTACAGACGAACGCAGCTAAACTGTTTGCAAAATGATTAATCATCGCCAAAGGTTTTTTCTGCAGGGCCAATACGGCCACCGTTGCGGAAAAGGCGTCGCCGGCACCCACTGTATCGACGGGTTTAATATTGACGCCTAAATGCACATTTTTTTGTTCTTGCCAATACAGCGTACTTCCCCGGCCACCGCAGGTATAAACCATCAGCTCTATTGCAAACCGCTTACGAATCTCGTTATAAAAAGCATCCATCTCACTCGGTAAATCGAGTAGTCCGGCAATAACCTTCAACTCATCTTCACTCACCTTGATAAAGTCGGCCTTCTGCATCAAATAGGTCAGCATCTGCGCATTGAAAAAAGATTGGCGCAAATTAACATCGACCAGGACTTTGCAGTCCGCCTTAGCGTACGCCAAAAGCCGATTAATCAGTTGCTGATTATTTGCGCCTCTGAGAAAAAGGGAGCCGAAATAAATCAAGTCAGCGTTGGCCACCAATGCGCACAACTCGGGCGTTTGTGTAACCTCATCCCATGCGGCGGGACTGTGGATGGTGTAACCAGGAATACCATCATTATTCAAAATCACATCTACCACACCGGTTGGATAGTGGTTGGACTGCAGATAACAGGGAATGCTAAACATCTTCAGCTCATGTTCTAACTGTCGTCCGTCCTCGTCGGTACCGATGGCGGAAACCAAAGTGGCATGGACGCCCAACTGCGTGGCGTGATAGATAAAATTAGCGGCCGCGCCGCCGAGTTTTCGCTGAGAACCAAAACAATCCCAGAGGACTTCACCAATAGCCAATATATTCATAGCGTGCCGTCACTGTTGACTTTCACGATGAGTTTCATGGTTTCCATACCGTGCGAGTCGTGGTATTGATAAGACGTTAGATAGTCATCAAACTCAAACTCGCGTGAAATCAGCTCCTTTGCTTTGACTTTTCCACTTGAAAGCAAGTTGATGGCATCAAAAAAATCCTGATGCTTATACATCAATGTTCCCAGGAGCGAAATTTCACGATCACCGAGAATCGACATATCTACTCGGGGCTTGCCTTCATAAACGGCGACGGCAACAATAATGCCCCCTTTAGCAATGGTATTTACGACTTGATCCAATGCCTTTTCCACGCCGGAAACTTCAAACCCGACACTAAAGCGATTTGGACCCAATAAAACCTCAATGCACTCAGGCAAGTTTTCTTTAGCCGTATTAACGACGTGTGCGACCCCACAGGCTTTTGCTTTTTCCAGACGGAAGTCATTAATATCAGTAATCATAACCTCCGCCCCATAAGCGGTGGCTACTTGTGCCACCAGGTTGCCAATAGTCCCCGCGCCGGTCACCAGAACTTTCGCACCAGCCAGTAATTTCTTTACATGAGAGACTGCATGAACGGCAACGGCTACTGGCTCGACAAAGGCGGCGATTTTCATATCTATATCGTCAGGAAGTAGAATTAAGCGGTCTACCGGCACGGTAAAATAGTCTTGGGCGCAACCCGGCGCTTGAAAACCACGCACCCTGAGTTGGTCGCAAATATTAAATTCTCCCCGTAAACATGGCGCACATTTTCCACAGGTGATTTGCGGTAAAGCAGTGGCTTTCATACCGATTTTGATATGAGTTGGAATATCTTTCCCACATTTGATGATCGTTCCACTAAATTCGTGTCCTTGAATGACGGGATAAGAAGTAAACGGATGTTTACCATGCCAAACATGAATATCAGAACCACAAACGCCGATATAATTAACTTTAAGCAGCACCTCATTATCTTTAATGACAGGGATAGGAACATCAGCAGAAAATACAATTTCCCCGGGGGCAGTCATAACAGCTTGTTTCATGATTTACTCCTCTCGATAAAAGGGATAATCCCAATATTTTCAATTAATGGAAGGAACTTTTCGAATAGACTCGAGATCTTTCTTATAGATAAGACGAACGCCAGTATCAATGGTTTTTGGCACCCAGCCAAAGTTGGCATTATCAGCACCCACACGCGTTGGATGACGCGCAGCATAGGCCTGAAGCAGACCCTGGAAGCCCATGAGGTAAGGATTCTGGCCGACTATCGCCTGGACCTCGCCATTATCAATCAGGGCAACGGTGGCCTCGTCAAAGTCAAATCCCATAATGACAATTTTTCCTCTAAGGTTAAGATCGCGGATAGCTTGCGCCGCACCGGTAGTCGGATTGCCATGGGCTGCAAAAATCGCCTTGATATCGCTGTGCGCCTGTATCAAAGCGGTAATTTTTGATGCGGCCCCTTCAATACTGCCCTGATCGTCAACCTCATAAATTTTGGTGTTCGGAGAGGCTTTATTCAGTGCATCAGTGAAACCCTGCACACGAGCGGCCAAATGGGCTGGGCCCTTCATATAGGAAACACCAACTGCACCCCCTCCTTTTACCCATTGCGCCATCTCCTGTCCGGCAGCATAACCGGCCTGGTAGTTATTCGTCCCAACGAATGTCAGTCGATTGGACGTGGGAGAATCAGAATCAAAGGTAATAACCGGAATCTTATATTCAATGGCGCGATTAATGGCCGGCTCCAGCGTTTTTGCTTCTCCAGCCGTCAATACGATGCCATCCACTTTTCGCGCCGTCAGTTGAGTCACGGTACGTGCCTCAACTGACGCATCCCATTCGGCGGGCCCCTGTAATTCAACTTTCACGTTATCACCAAGCATTTTTGCCGCGTCCTGCATCCCGGCATATGCCCAGTTGAAAAACTCCGAACCTTTCAAAAAGACAACCATGGAATATGTCTCCACTTTCTTATCTGCCGCATGAGCGGATGATACAAGAAATAAAGACAAGGAAAGTAATACTGTGGAACATATTTTCCAGAAAGTTTTCATCAGTGACTCCGATTATAATAAAGGGTTAAATTCTATAAAAAATCAATTTTTTAATACTACTTTTATATTGGTTCTTCTCTTGGTTACTTCACCAATAAATACCGCGCTCACCAGCATGCCGCCAATCAAGATTTCTTGATAATACGTATTTATACCAGTCCAGGTAAAACCGTTATAAAGTATTGCGAGGAAAAATACGCCTAATATTGTCCCCATGAAAGTTCCGACCCCACCAAACATACTTGCACCACCAATAAAAACAGCTGCAATAACACGCAATTCAATGTTCTGTCCATATGCCATATTTGCAGCACCGAATTGTGAAGCATAAATAATGCCCGCGATACCCGCCATTAAGGCGGAAAATGCGAAGGCAAATATTTTAAATAAATCTACATTGATGCCATTCAATTTTGCTGCTTCTTCATTACCACCGATAAAATAGACTTGCTGGAAATATCGATGATTTGCCAGTGCATAACCAAAGCCAATGGCAACAATGATAAACAGCCAAAGCATTAAAGGCAATCCGAACAAGTAGTCCTGACCAAATGCAGTAAATTTTGCTGGCAAACCAGAAATTGTACTGCCATTGGTAATTACCAGATTGATACCACGTAATGTCATTGCCATTGCCAGTGTGACAATAAATGCATGTACCTTGAGCCTATTCACTAAAAGGCCATTTATCACACCGACACATATGCACAATATTAGGGTGATAATTACTGAGATAAAAATTGAGAAATAAATACTGCCCGTCAATCCAGTAAAAAATTGCAGTAGTTGGCTGACAATAATCGCTGAAAAAGGGAGTGTCGATGCAACCGATAAATCTATACCGCGCAAAATAATCACTAATAACATGCCTAGCGCAATAAAACATTCGCCGATAAAACCCGTCGTTATTGATTCCATATTCAATATACTAATAAAACCAGGAAATGCTACGTTCATTGATATCATGATAACCAGGACAATCAATGCGAGAATGCTATTGTATCCTGATAAAATATTTTTGATCATATTCATGTTTGGCCTCATACTGCCGCATATTGCATAATTTGTTCTTGCGTGCTTTCATCGGTAACGATTTTTTCCAAGCGCCCCTCCCTGAATATGGCAATCCGATCGCTCAGACCTACAACCTCCGGTAGCTCTGAGGAAATGACCAAAACAGCAACGCCTTCATTGGCCAGTTTTCTTAAATAGCCATGAATAGCTGATTTCGCCCCCACATCTACACCACGTGTGGGCTCATCTACAATCAGCAGTTTGGGTTTAACTTCCAGACACTTCGCCAGAAGAACTTTTTGCTGATTTCCACCACTGAGATTTCCTACTAACTGTTCAATTGATGAGGTTCTTATTTGCAAGCCGGTGATGTATTTCTGTGCAGTTTCCTGCATTCTTCGACGAAAAATCAATCCACAGACATTGGTATAGTTATCGAGAGTGCTGGAAACAATATTTTCGACAATATTTTTTTCCAGAAATAACCCCAAATGCTTTCGGTCTTCGGTGAGGTAAACAATACCTGCATTGATGGCATCTGAAGGTTGGTGAATGACGAGTTTTTTGCCATCAAGCGTTAATGTTCCTGATGTTAACTTATCAGCGCCAAAAATAGCACGGGCGATTTCTGTCCTACCGGCACCCACTAGACCGGCACAACCCAATATTTCTCCCCGGCGGATATCGAAGCTGACATCGCTAAACACTGAAGTTCTTTCCAGCTTTTCACACTTGAATATCACATCACCAAAACAGCTCCCCTTCGGTGGATAGAGTTGGGTTAATTCTCTACCGACCATCTCAGAAATAATCCTCGCCTTATTGGTTTTCGATGTGTCAGATGTACTAACCAAATTTCCATCACGAAGTACACTGCATCTTTCTGCGATCGCAAAAATTTCATCCAGCTTGTGGGAGATAAAAATCATTGCAACGCCTTTTTTCTTCAGATCACGTACTACTCTATATAAAATGTCCACATCTTGTTCAGAAAGCGAAGAACTGGGTTCATCCATGATCAGTACCTTTGCATTCAATGAAATCGCCTTGGCAATTTCCACCAATTGCTGCATACCAACCGTCAGTTTTTTTACCTGAATATCTGCTCGCAAATTGATCCCTAACTGAATAAATAAAGCCTGTGTTTGTTGATTAAGCTTCTTCCAGTTTATGAATCCTAACCTGTTAGCGGGTGCACGATTGCCATAAATATTTTGTGCGACCGTTAACTCAGGGATCAACGAAAGTTCTTGGTGTACTACTCCTATACCGATATTTTGTGCATCAAGTGAGTTTGTTGGGGTAATTTTATTCCCGTTAAAGTAAATATCACCGGACGAGGGGGGATAAATACCGCATATAATTTTCATTAAGGTTGATTTTCCCGCACCATTTTCACCGATTAGTGCATGAACTTCTCCGGCTCTGGCGGAGAAACAGATTTTTTTTAAAACCTGATTTGAACCGAATGATTTTTCAATATCTCGTAATTCGATAACAGTGTCAAAAATCATGATCTCTTCCTCCTAATTATTGTTTTTTTGCCGTGGCCGCATTGATCACCAGGAAGAGAATTAAAATCACGCCGTTGATAAACCACTGCCAATTGGGGTTTATACCCGCAAGAATAAAACCGTTATTCACCATTGCAAGAAATATCACACCGAGACAGGCGCCAAAAACCGATCCTCGTCCACCATTGAGATTTGCCCCACCGATAACGGCGGCGGTAATTGCATTTAGTTCTGAACCAAGTCCATATCCGGCATAACCCATGCCAGATTTTGCGCTGATAAGAATTGCGGCAATGCCCGAAAATAAGCCTGAAAACGCATACACGGCGATGAGCGTCCTGGCCACTTTCATCCCGCTTAAGCGGCTCGCCTCTTCATTTAATCCTATGTAATAAATAATATGCAGCGGTTTCCAATAACGAAGTAACAGATCGATAAACGCAATAAATAAAATAATGATCAGAATATACAGAGGTATATTAAGGACTGATGCAGAGCCTATTTCCAGAAAAGAAGTGGGTAGATTAGTGATCTGATATCCTGAAGTCCACACTGTAGCCACCCCTCTTGCTACGGAAAACATGGCCAGCGTGACAATAAAGGATGGTATTTTCAACCAGGCAACACCCAGACCGTTTATCCCACCCAATATGACAGAAAAAAACAATCCTGCAGGAACCGCTACCAGCGTAGGTATACCTGAACTCAGTAGTGTACAAGTAAAGACGCTGGTGAGAGACAGCATCGCTCCGACAGAAAGATCGATACCTGCAGTGATGATAACCAACGCCAATCCACTGGCAAGTAGTAGCGCAAAAGTGGAACCTGCAAAAATTGAGCGGATATTATCAAATGAGAAAAAGTTATTGAGTGAAATGGAAAATAAAATAAATGTTATCATAACAATGATAAACAGGCTGACTTCCCTGTTTTCCATTATGTTTTTAACAAAATTTGCCTTTTTTGTCTGCCCTAAGTTAAATGTCAAATGAGTCATCGACTTTCGCCTTTTCCACTTATTCATTGAGAAACATGCTATCTGTATTCGCGGAGATCGGCTAATACTCAACTCGCCACAATTGATACTTTTTTAGCATTCATCTACAGATGTGACTAATATCACAGATGACGTCATTGAAGCGAAAATTTTCTAACAACATCTTTTATTAAAATATTTATCATATTTATTCAAAGTAAGGATATTTATTTAATAATATGTAGTGATGTTTTAAGTTAATGATTTTGATGATTTTTTTCAGTTATTATATATAACCTTTTTGTAAGGCTGGGTTAGGAAGTTTATATCAACCTTTAATTCCCCTCACATTGTTGTCTTATGGAAATACCGCCATGGAGGCAGTATCGCATATTTAAAAATTGGGCCATTGGTCAATCAAAATCATTCATCATAGGCTGTGTCCCTCAATTGAATAATCCCTTAAAAAATAGTTTGATACGGCCCAACTTCACCATCGAGAGATAATTCCTCGTCATTTTTTCGTTGCGCGTGGCAATGCGACGGTTCTTTTTTAAAATGCCGAAACGCCTTTAACAACGTTCCGTTTGCGCTCCGTTTCTCTGTCAAATCGGGTCCGCCCATCCCTGCTGGCTCTCTCATGCGATTTATGCGGGATTACGACCTTTATCCCATTATCTTTTAAATAGTTACGGAATTGCTTGAGTAACCCTTTATCAGCAAGTACCGCTTTTCCAAGGTGTTTCATGAACCCATTTTTCCTTTGAACGCCCATGCCATCCAACATAATATGTAATGCATATTGGCTTTCGTGAGGCTGCCCACCGTTCAGAACGACATTTAGCGGCGGCCGTTTACTCTTGACAATATCGATGGCGGTCCTGTCAGCGCCAGTCCGGTCGCGGAAATGTTGTCCGCAGTCGGCTTTTGGCGCGTGACCAATGAGTACACCTGGTATGAATGGGCAGGTCATCCCGCATCCTCCAAACGGGAAGGATACACCAGATACCGGCCGATTTTGCCCTTCATTGACAGATGTGCCGACAACAATCGCCCGGCTAATCCCTGGCGCATCGCTGATTGGGATAGGCCGGTGACGGTAATGACGTTTTGATCGCAAGGCAGTGTTTGCTGGGGAAAGTGTTTTTCGGCTCTACTGAGAGTCTACCCGAACCTGAACCCCGAAAAAGGCTTCTCGGCGATACGGTCATGATACACGCAGTCGCCTGTCTTTCCCTCGGCAGCACCAGCGGCGACCAGCAGCGGCAGAAGATGTTCTGGCTCGGGATGGGCGGACTTTCCAGCCGGAGCTGTTTGCCAACCGGGCAAATTCATCTCCCGTAACGCTGGATTGATGACCGCTTCACCCAACCATGAATCGAATGACTCGGTCATATCATCTCCGCGTCCGATAAAAAAATGTGGCAGGTTGTGATGACTTATGCCGCTGCTGATAATCAGGGTATCATTATTGCGCAACGGCGCCAGGGCACGTCCCATCGCCAGATGCCGGGTCGGATTATAGGATTCCATCATTGAAAGTTGAAGGACAGGAATGTCGGCGTCTGGATCGATAAGCTTAAAGGAAATGAACACATCGTGATCATAACCGCGCCGATCATCCGTACCGGCGGTGAAGCCGGCATCCTCCAGCCTTTGACACACCTTCACCGCGACCTATCGGCTCAACGGGCGTAGGCCAGGTGAGCCGATAGGTCGCGGTGGAGGGAAAACCGAATAGTCGAAAAGCAATGGCGGGTGCGCGCCCGTATTGACCGTCGGATTCCCGGCCTGCCAATGGCCGGATAAGGTAATGACCGCGCGCGGACGCTGCCCGATAAACATATCGAGTCCGCGCAAGGACGCAGCCATACGATCCCAAGTATCGTGCGGTCATACAGGGGTCGGGTCCGATAAAAAAGCACGGGCCGCGGCCATGGAGAATGAAGAAGGTAGGAAACATGCTCATATCGGCCTACTGAATCTGGATACAGGAAATCGCCGCTTCGGCAGCGGCAATCGCGCCTGCACGGCTTTCGGGGCCAAAGGCGGTGCCTTCCGCGACCACAATCGTGGGTTTGATGCCGATAAAGCCAAAGATCGCATTCAGATAGGTTCCGGCATGTTCGAACTGCGCCCACGATGCCCCAGGCTGATAGACCGCACCCCGCGACAGCAGAACAATTACCCGCTTATCTCCCGCCTGACCGGCCGAATTGCCTTGCTCATCCAGACTAAAGGTAACGCCGGCGATGATAATCCTATCTATTCACGCCTTAAGCTGGCTCGAAATGGTAAAGTTGTAGAGCGGTGCACCGATAATCATGGTGTCGGCCATAAGAAATTCATCAAGGATGGTTTTACTGGCAGCAGACTCTTTTGTCCCTTTCGTCGGTTTGTCAGTCATCAGGTAATGATCGATTGGCGCGGCAACCAGATCGCGATAGATAACCTGTTGATTAGGGTGAGTGGCCAACACTTGTGCGAGGGCAGTGGCAGAAAGTTGGCGGCTAACAGAATTTTCGCCGCTGATGCTCGAGTCAATATGCAAGATAGTTATGATGTTATGCTCCAGATGATCAGGTTGGATGTGTGTGATGATTCAGCGAGGGTGAATAGGGGCCTTTCGCGTCCGCCCCCACAGAGCAAAAACTGCCAATGGCAACAGCACCAGATTAAGTGGCAACACCATGTATTCGCCGCGAGAAATGTGGAAAACGATTGCCAACACTTGTAGCACCGTAATGCCGCTCGCGGCCAGTATCCCTAATTGCGGCAGGATGCGCGTCAAGGCCGGCAACAGGATACCGAGACCGCCCGCCAGGTCGACTAGACCGATAAAACGCACGAATATCTCGGAAAACTCGCCCGTCCAAGGCATCATCGCGGACAATTGCGCTATTGGGGACGCCAACTTGAGGTAACCCGACATGACAAAAGTGACAAAAAGCGCACTCTGCACTATCCAAAGTCCAATCCGCAACAGCTTGTTTGCCGAAGATCCTTCTGTTGAATTTACGTCCTCTATGCTCATACGTTTTCTCTCCTATGCAGTCAAGGTTTGAGCATAAAGCGATCACTCCATCAAAGATACCCGGATTGTTTTCATAAACAACTTCAATTATTCTTATGGTTATGAATTGTCTAACCGCGGAGTAGGGATATGAATGCCTTAACGCTCGATCAGCTATTGGTTTTTATCACCACCGTCGACCAAAGCAGTTTCTCAAGTGCGTCACGTGTACTCAATCGAACCCAATCCGCCGTGACTTACACCATACAGAAGCTGGAGGATCAGGTAGGAATAGCACTCTTTGATCGCAGCGCCTACCGTCCTTCGCTTACCCCTACAGGGAAGGCATTGCTGCCGCGAGCGCGGCGTATTCTTGCAGACGTTAACGCACTGCATAATCATGCGAAGGCGATGGCTCAAGGGATGGAGGCTGAAGTACGTTTCGGCGTATCGGAAATGGTGCCCATTACGCAACTTGCGCCGATATTGGCTGCGTTTCGCGTTGAATTTCCCACGGTCGTTCTTCGCATCTCCCGGGCATCGTTCGGTTTGGAGGAATTGCTGGTCGCGGGGAAGTTAGACCTTGCCGTTCTGCTGGAGATCGATTTGCCCGCCACGCTCGACCGAAACCGCTTGTCGAGCATGGATTTGGTCGCCGTCGCGGCCCCGGGACATCCGCTCGTCCTGCATCAAAGTCCTGTTACCGTGGATATGCTGCGCAAAGAATTACAAATCGTGCTGACCGATCCGCGCGACGCGGCCCGAAGTCGCGAACATGGCGTTGCAGCGCTGGACAGCTGGCGGGTGACTGATTTGACGACCAAACATGGGCTGCTTTATGAAGGGCTGGGTTGGGGCAGTATGCCCGAACCGCTTGTTGCTGCTGATATTGCCGCGGGGCGTCTAGTTGTGCTGGAGGTCGAGCGCTGGGACGGCGGTGATTATTTGCCACGCATCAACATCGTTGCCGCTCAGTCAGTTGAACGAGCGGCGGGACCGGCACGCGCGGCACTATTTGCTGCATTAATCGATAAATATCCTGACGATGGCCTGGCCCGTTCAAATCATAGATAGGCATGTCTACGCATCTGGCCGCCTACTTGGATGGTGTCCGGTTTGCAGAACGAGTTATTCCAGTGCCAATTGAATGAACGTGGTGGGCCAGATGTTCGTTTCCTCATCCTTCGGCGTATGCCAGCGCGCAGCCACTTGTCGCTGGGTGAAACTGCCGCAATTAATTGTGATCCACAACACATATACTCACAAAAGCGCACGGTCGACCGTCTTGCAATTTTGTCCCATCAATAAAATAAGAATCAATGTGTTAACTACTAATGCACAAATGTGCTTATTTATAAACTACATAGAAACATTTATGCAGTATAATAATTCAATTATTCAGATTAAATACCATAAAAAGCCTTTGAAACTCCCCGCGAAACTTGTTATATCAAAGTAATCAAGTCATAACGGAGTTTGCACATATGTGCAAGTGAGCGGGAATGGAAAACAGCGATGATGTCCGTCTAATCGTGAAAATTGCCCAGCTTTATTATGGGCAGGACATGACACAGGTACAGATTGCCCGTGAACTTGGTATTTATCGCACCACCATTAGTCGTTTATTAAAGCGTGGCCGCGAGCAAGGCATTATCACGATCGCCATTAATTACGACCATAACGAGAATTTATGGCTGGAACAACAGCTTAAGCAAAAATTCGGCCTGAGGGAGGCGGTGGTCGCGTCCAGTGACGCGGACCAGGAAGAAGACAAGCTTGCCGTGATGGGGTTGCACGGCGCTCAGTTGGTTGACCGGTTGTTGAAGCCGGGTGATATCATCGGTTTTTCGTGGGGGCGCGCCGTGCGGGCGCTGGTCGAAAATCTGCCTCAGGCCAGTCAGTCGCGCCAGGTGATTTGTGTGCCAATTATCGGCGGCCCCTCCGGTAAGCTTGAGAGCCGTTACCATGTGAATACGCTTACCTATGGCGCGGCCGCGAAACTGAAGGCGGAGTCACATCTGGCCGATTTTCCCGCCTTGCTGGATAACCCGTTTATCAGAAACGGCATTATGCAATCCCAGCATTTTAAAACCATCTCTGCTTTTTGGGATAACCTGGATATTGCACTGGTAGGGATCGGCTCACCGGCGATCCGTGATGGCGTCAACTGGCATGCTTTTTACGGCAGCGAAGAGAACGACGATCTGAACTCCCACCCGATTGCAGGGGATATCTGTTCACGGTTTTTTGATATTAACGGCAACGCTGTTGAAACCACTATGAGTGAAAAAACGCTGGCCATTGAAATGCCGCGTATTAAAAAGGCGCGGTATTCCATCGGCATTGCGATAGGTGAAGAAAAATATTCAGGCATTCTTGGCGCCTTGCATGGAAATTATATCAATTGTCTGGTAACTAATCGGGAAACGGCTGAGTTATTACTTAAGTAACAAAAAGAAATAAAAATTAACGCGGAATTTATCTGCGGCGGGACCATTTTATCCGAGAAACGGGAGTCTATTATGCAAACGTGGTTAAAACTGGCCAGTAACGTTTTTATTGTTATCGGCGGCGCATCCGGCAGCGGTATGAATAAGGGTGTCGGGCAGCTATCGGCACCGGGTGTCAAGGGCAGATGGCGCACAAAAATGACGGCGACACAAGACGAGAGGGAAGCATGATGGCTAATGCAATCTTTTGTGCTCACGGCAAGCTCGCCAGCGCGATGCTTGAATCCGTTCAGATGGTGTATGGCGACACCAATGTGACCGCGGTGGAATTTGTTCCTGGTGAAAACGCGGCGGATATTGTCGCCAAATTGACGGCTATCATCGCTCCTCACCCGGATGAAGAGTGGCTGGTTGCCGTCGATTTACAGTGCGGCAGCCCCTGGAACGCGGCGGCCTCCCTGGCGATGAAAAATGCGAAATTGCATCTCATCAGCGGCCTGTCATTGCCGCTGGCGCTGGAGTTGGTCGATAACCAGCAGAATATGGCCGCCGATGCGCTTTGCGCACACCTGACGGCTGTCGCAAGCCAATGTTGCGTGGTCTGGCAACAGGTAAAAACCCTAGAGGAAGATTTCTGATGAAGATAACTCTTGCCCGTATCGATGACCGTTTAATCCACGGCCAGGTCACGACCGTCTGGTCAAAAGTGGCTAACGCACAGCGTATTATTATCTGCAATGACGATGTTTATAACGATGAGGTCCGCCGCACTTTATTACGCCAGGCCGCACCACCTGGAATGAAAGTCAATGTGGTCAATATCGAAAAGGCCGTCGCCGTATATCATAATCCGCAATATAAAGATGAAACCGTTTTTTACCTTTTCACCAATCCGCAGGATGTATTAAGCATGATCAAGCAAGGTGTAAATATCGGAACTGTGAATATTGGCGGCATGGCTTGGAGACCCGGGAAAAGACAGTTAACCAAAGCTGTTTCTCTGGATGAACAGGATATTGAAGCGTTTCGTGAGCTGGATAAATCCGGAGTGAAACTGGATCTGCGTATAGTCGCTTCAGACCCGTCCGTTAATATTCTAGAAAAAATAAAAGAACAGTCTTTCGTCTAGTAATACAGTCGCCTGTTTTATGCCGTAACAGGCAGGGATGACTATACCTGAAAGGTGATATTATGGAAATCAGTACCCTACAAATTATAGCAATATTTATATTTTCGTGTATTGCCGGCATGGGCAGCGTGCTGGATGAATTTCAGACCCACCGTCCGCTGATTGCCTGTACCGTTATCGGGCTTATTCTCGGCGATGTGAAAACCGGCATTATGCTGGGCGGCACACTTGAACTGATTGCGCTCGGGTGGATGAATGTCGGCGCGGCGCAATCACCGGATTCCGCACTCGCCAGTATCATCTCCGCCATTCTGGTGATCGTCGGCCATCAAAGTATTGCTACGGGGATTGCCATAGCACTGCCTGTGGCCGCCGCGGGACAGGTGTTGACGGTATTCGCCCGCACGCTCACCGTCGTCTTTCAACATGCCGCCGATAAGGCCGCCGAACAGGCGCGCTTTCGCACCATTGACATCCTCCACGTTTCAGCTCTAGGCGTACAGGCGCTGCGTGTCGCCATTCCAGCACTAGTCGTGTCGCTGTTCGTCAGCGCCGATATGGTCAGCAATATGTTGAACTCAATCCCGGACTTCGTCACGCGTGGGCTGCAGATTGCCGGCGGTTTTATCGTGGTGGTTGGCTACGCTATGGTGCTGCGCATGATGAGCGTGAAATACCTGATGCCCTTTTTCTTCCTCGGCTTCCTGGCCGGCGGTTATCTCAACTTCAGCCTGCTGGCCTTCGGTGGTGTGGGCGTGATCATTGCGCTGGTCTATATCCAGCTTAACCCTCAATGGCGTAAAGCCGAACCGCAATCCGCCCCTGCCGAATCGGGTGCGCTTGACCAACTGGATGACTAACGGAGCCCGCCATGGAACCCAAAAAACTTACTCGCGCTGACTTGTTCAACATGTTTTTACGCTCAAATTTGCAACAGGCGTCATTCAATTTTGAACGCATTCATGGACTGGGCTTCTGCTATGACATGATCCCGGCGATCAAACGTCTCTATCCCCGCAAGGAAGACCAGGTAGCAGCACTTAAACGACATTTGGTGTTCTTTAACACCACGCCTGCGGTCTGCGGCCCGGTGTTAGGGGTAACCGCAGCGATGGAAGAAGCGCGCGCCAATGGCGCGCAGATTGACGATGGCGCCATCAACGGCATCAAAGTCGGCATGATGGGGCCTCTGGCCGGCGTCGGGGATCCCCTGGTCTGGGGAACTCTGCGACCGATTACCGCCGCGCTGGGCGCGTCTTTGGCGCTCAGCGGCAATATTATCGGGCCGCTCTTGTTTTTCTTTATTTTCAATGCGGTGCGCCTGGCGATGAAGTGGTACGGCCTGCAGTACGGCTTTCGTAAAGGAGTCAATATCGTCAGCGATATGGGCGGCAATCTACTGCAAAAACTGACCGAAGGCGCCTCCATTCTCGGTCTGTTCGTGATGGGCGTGCTGGTGACGAAATGGACCAGCATCAATGTGCCATTGGTGGTATCGAAAACGCCCGGGCCGGATGGCGCGACCATCACCATGACGGTGCAGAATATCCTCGACCAGCTGTGTCCCGGCCTGCTGGCATTAGGACTGACATTGCTGATGGTGCGGTTGCTCAACAAAAAAATCAATCCGGTATGGCTGATTTTCGCTCTGTTCGGCCTGGGGATACTGGGTAACGCGCTGGGCTTTTTGTCCTAATTTTATACCCCGGCGATGCCGGGAAAACCTTAACAACGAGGTGGTTTATGAAAACGACGGCTTTACGCCTGTACGGCAAACGCGACCTGCGTTTGGAAACTTTTGAGCTTCCTGATATGCAAGATGATGAAGTCCTAGCGGCGGTAGTCACCGACAGCCTGTGCCTCTCCTCCTGGAAAGAGGCCAATCAAGGCGAAAACCATAAAAAGGTGCCCGATGATGTGGCAACAAACCCCATTATTATCGGCCATGAATTTTGCGGCGATATCATCGCGGTGGGCAAAAAATGGCAACATAAATTCAAGCCAGGCCAGCGCTATGTCATTCAGGCTAATTTACAATTACCTGATCGTCCGGATTGCCCCGGATATTCTTTCCGGTGGGTGGGTGGCGACGCCACTCATGTGGTGATCCCCAATGAAGTAATGGAGCAGGATTGTCTGTTGGTATATGAGGGGGAAACCTATTTTGAAGGGTCGCTGGTCGAGCCGCTGTCCTGCGTTATCGGTGCGTTCAACGCCAACTATCATCTGCAGGAGGGCACCTACAATCACAAAATGGGTATTCGTCCGCAAGGACGAACGCTTATCCTCGGCGGTACCGGGCCGATGGGATTACTGGCGATTGATTACGCGCTGCATGGCCCAGTAAACCCCTCCTTACTGGTGGTGACAGGCACGCGTGAAGACAAATTGAACTACGCCTGTAAACATTATCCCTCAGAGCCGCAAACACAAATCCACTGTTTGAATGCGCGGGAGGCGACGTACGATGCGTTGCTAGCACTGAGCGACGGGCACGGCTTTGATGATATTTTTGTTTTCGTGCCTGAAGAGGAGCTTGTCACTAAGGCGTCCTCGCTGCTGGCTCCGGATGGCTGTCTGAACTTCTTCGCCGGGCCGCAGGATAAACAGTTTACCGCGCCGGTTAACTTTTATGATGTGCACTATGCCTTTACCCATTATGTGGGCACTTCCGGCGGCAATACCGACGATATGCGTACTGCGGTAAAACTGATAGAAGAGAAAAAAGTACAGGCGGCAAAAGTTGTTACGCATATCCTTGGGCTGAATGCGGCAGGGGAGACGACGCTGGATTTGCCGGCTGTCGGTGGCGGAAAAAAACTGGTCTATACTGGGAAATACTTGGCATTGACTGCCCTCACTCAGATCCAAGATCCGGAGCTGGTGGCAATTTTGGATCGTCATAAAGGTATCTGGTCCGGCGAAGCGGAGCAGTATCTACTAGCTCATGAACAGGAAATCAACCAAGATTAACCTGATACCCCGCGCTGCATATCGCAGGCGGGGTGCATTGATCATTTCTCTTCGGACGCGTCGATGATATGGCTGATTCCTCCGATGCCTGACAGGAAGGAACATTATATTTTCGACGAAGGTGAAAAATCATAACTGAGAAATTGTGATCAATATCACTTAAGCGAATTGTCCAAGTGAATAACATACCCATAAATGACAACGTTGTCATTTTGAGGTAGTTAAATAACAATATTAATTTATTGATTCTATTAAATAAATTATTGTTTGTTTTGTGAACCAACTATAAAAATAAAAATGATTTCATTCTAAAAATTTTTGGAACTTACCGTGAGGCCAATGTTGGCCTTTGTTGGTTATGCAATCTCCATTCATTTGATTAGAGGGTGATCTTTACCACTACTGCCTGGCATTTTTCTTCTTTTTCATAGCCAAGTAAATGTGACTGAACTGAAGCTTTGTGGATGCAACAGCAGAACAGAGAGAGAGGGAGTCAAGCTGGGTTATGTTGTCGTTCACGAGTGATAACACTATAAGAGGGTATATTGGATGAAAATTTATGTCGATACCGCTAATTTGAATGAAATTAAAAATCTTGAAGCCAGTTTACCTCTTGCCGGAGTAACGATGAATCCAAGTATAGCGGCTAAATCAGCGGTTAAAATGTCAGTGTTAATTCCCCAGATTCGCGCCATTTTGGGACCCAATAAGCTGATTTTTGCTCAAGTCATTGCCTCAGATAGGGATGGCATAATTGAAGAAGCTAAACGTCTTAGTCGTTTGGACGATGCAATCGTCGTCAAAATCCCTGTGACGGTAGAAGGTATACAAGCAATTAAAAAAATGAAAGAGGCGAATATTAAAACGTTGGGAACCGCCGTCTATAACGCCACCCAAGGCTTGCTGGCAGCCCTAGCGGGCGCTGAATATGTCGCCCCGTATTTTAATCGTATTGAGGCAATTTCTGGCAACGGCATCGAGACGGTCACTTCATTGGTCAAACTTTTGGAAATGCATGCTCCGCATTGCAAGGTTTTTGGTGCCAGCTTCAAAAATAACCGACAGTTTCTTGAATGTTTGTTAGCAGGTTGCGAATGTGTTACTTTGCCGGCGGATCTTGCGGGCAAATTATTGGACAATGCCCTTGTGGAAGCTGCTGTTCTTCAGTTCCAAAATGATTGGAAAAATGCGTATGGGAACCTTGAAGTACACTGAAGAATTTATGCGGTTTTTATAAAGGAAGTGTCATGGATACTTCCTTTTTCATATCCTCTGCAAATAAATATCTGAGTGAATGTTACAATATTTATCACTGATTGCCTGACTATTAAATCGGCGCTCAATCTCTTTATAATTTTCTCAGTACGATTTTTTTTCACTATCTTGTCTATCAACATGCTCGCCGCTGTTAATCCCATCTGATAGGCAGGTTGTTTAATAACAGTTAATGGTGTGGGGAAGAAACTTGCCCATTTGGGATCATCAAACATAAGAAAAGATAAATCATCTGGCAGGGAAAGGCCACATTTATAGATAGCAGATACAACACCTTCTCCTATGAAATCATTAGCAGCAATAATGGCTGTGGGAATTGGTTTTCTGGTCAGGTAATTCATGACTTCACTGCATGCTCTTTCCTGTAATTTGTCAGTTTCCATTATCAAAATAATATTATTTTTTATTACTGACGCACTCTCCATGATGGCATTTTTGAAACCATCGAGTCTTTCCTTGAATGTGGTAATCGCAAGTTGCCCGTACAATATAATATATTTCTATGCCCTAGATTGAGCATATAATTTGTTGCAAGTTTCATACTTTCATGATTATTAATTAATACCTGGTCGCTGGATGGGAATCCTGATAATCGATCTACTTCAACAATAGGCAAATGGTTTAATTTTTCTATATTATTAATTGAGTTAGCAGTCGGAACAATAATCAAGCCTTGCAGCATATTGCTTTTCAGAAGATGAATAATTTGGCGCTCAATCGCTTCATTTTCGGAGGACGTTCCAAAGATCACGGTATAGCCTTTATCTATTGCAATTTTCTGGATTGCGGTAATAATCTCGCCGTGAAATATGTTAATTATATCAGAAACTATTACACCGATAGTTTTCGATTCCCACTGCGAAGTTTTCTGGCGATGGTATTGACTTCATATCCAATTCCTTGCGCCGCAAGCAGAACTTCATCGCGGGTTTTTCTCGTCACCAGGTCTGAATCTCTTAATGCCCTTGATACTGTAGAGTTCGACAGCTTTAGTTTTTTAGCTATGTCTGCGATGCTTGCCATTTGTGTCTCTTTGTCAAATTAAGCTGAAAAATCCCGCTTACGGTTTGCGGTAGTCTTATAACGCATCTGGGTAACCCCTTTCAGTCCGCTCAGGTTTACAAGAAAAGCGGTCTTGACGTAGTGCCCCAGCTTCTGTTAATTGATGTGATAGCTGCGCGGCCATTAAACAACAAAATACGCAATCCAAAACCAGTCTGTAATGTTCATTTCATTTAGTTACATTTTTATGCTATGGTAATTGAACTATAGATATTGACATTATCAAGCAGACACTATTTGTCAAAGGTTAAGATTTGCATAAAAGAAAAGAAAAAATTTCAAAATGGGTAAGTGTTAGTGTTGATGCTGGCGCTGGCGCTCTACAGCGTTCATGCACGAGTTCATTCAACTCTGAAGGACACCATCGCGGGATATCCCGCTTCCTTAAGATCCGCAACCCCCCGTATTGCACGCGTATTTACAATATTTCGTCACCTTAATGTTTCGCTTCAAACAAAAAATCTTCTCTCCCGCAGGCCAACTCCAACATCGATCTATTCGCCGCATGGGTAAGGTGAGCATTCATGAAAAAATAGAGAAGGGTAGTGGCGAAAAATTCGTATAAGAGAGGGGTTGTCTTTTGTATGGCAAGTAGGGCTTGCACTGACATCAGGATGCTATGTAGCTGAGAAAGCCACTGAATTGCATTTTCGGGCTCATATGACCCGTTGTTCCCCCTTTCCTCCTTAGGCAACACAATGTTATTTGTAAAGTTAAGGCATTATTAAATAAGGATATAGCAGAGTCGCAGAGGTAGCTAAGACCAGTTTATCACAACGAAGATACGAGGTATGATATGAAGAATCTGATGATTGTCGCAGCGACTATAATTTTGGCGCTGCTGTCGTTTGTGCTCCTGTCGCCGTGGCCAATTTGGCAGGGAACGCTTGCGGCGTGGGTAACCACTGGTTCGTTTTTCCTGCAGGTTATGCATATCATCAAAAACAAAGACACCAGCAGCCTCTCATTGGGAATGTGGGCAGTGCTATTCCTGGGCGTTTCCTGTTGGGCTGGTTATGGTTTTCGCATGGGGGACTTCCCCATTATGATATCGAACGGAATCACCGCTATGTTGGCACTTACGGTGATCTCACTCAAGTTATGGAATGAGCGCCCGATTAGTAAGAGTAATCGTTCCTGACCGGGACGCATCCTGGGAAGTAAGTAGGGCGCTTGAGCTGGTTAAAACAGCGTTTTGGCAGTTTTGAACAAATCGCTTTTAAAAGGGCGCTTCATATTTTCAATAGCATCGATAATATCGTGATGGACAAGCTTTTCGTTTTGCACGCCAACGCAGCGTCCACCATAGCCTTTTAATAACAATTCTATTGAAAAAGCACCCATGCGGGAGGCCAGAATTCGATCATAGGCAACCGGGCTGCCACCGCGCTGGATATGTCCTAAAACCGTGGCGCGGGTTTCTCGACCGACCGCTTTTTCGATATATCGCGCCAAATCGCTGACATTGCAAACATGCTCTGTAATAGCGACGATGGCGTGTTTTTTGCCTTTGGCAATGCCAGCTTGGATTTCGGCAACCAAATCTCCCGGATTAAATTTTACCTCAGGCAATACCATAAACTCACAACCACCGGCTATGGCCGCCGCCAGGGTCAAGTCACCGCAATAACGCCCCATCACTTCAACGATAGAAATACGTTGATGGGAAGAAGACGTGTCACGTAGTCGGTCAATCGCTTCTACCACGGTCTCCAGTGCGGTAAAATAACCGATAGTGTAATCGGTACCGGCAACGTCATTATCAATGGTGCCGGGTAGGCCGATGCAGGGAAATCCCGTTTCAGTTAACCGTTTTGCACCCATATAGGATCCATCGCCACCGATAACCACTAATGCATCAATTCTGCGTTTGTTCATATTTTCAATGGCAATGGCGCGGGTTCCTTCTTCTCTGAATTCAGGAAAGCGGGCAGAACCCAAAAAGGTACCACCACGGTTAATCATATCTGAAACGCTATAACGGTCCAGTTTACTTATTCGATCTTGAAACAAGCCGAGGAAGCCGTCATGGACGCCATAGACTTCTAGCCCTTGGGAAAGACCGGCACGGACCACTCCCCGGATTGCCGCATTCATACCTGGTGAATCACCACCGCTTGTCAGCACACCTATTTTTTTAATCATAACGACCTCTGAATATTAGATATGTTCATAGTTCACATTACGCTCATTTGATTTATGGCCTCTAAAAACTTCGATTATACATACAGCATAGAACGGCCATGTTCAAAAACAGGTGCGGTATCAGCGCTAACATGAATGTCTGATAGCGGATAATATCGCCGAATTTGCGAAAAAAATTAATATTAAAATAACATTTATACATACAAGTAATTATAAACAGCCATAAGGATGCTTGGAAAAAACACAGAGAAGGCGTAATTAGGTGTTTGGTTACTTTACAGTTTCATTTTTGATAAGGAGAAAACAATGGCAAATAGAAACCCTCTCAATCCCGAAAAATCCATCCCTAAGTCCGAAGGTAGCACACAACACAATAGTCGGAACGACGACGGGACTATAAGGAAAAAACGGGATAATGCAGGTAAATTTTGCAAATAATTTGTATAAGTCCGCAGGGAAAAGGTTGCCACTTGGCAACCTTAATTCCTCGGAGCCATCATGCATGGAGTCTTCACCACAAAAATCCACTCAGGGCAGCGTTTTTTCGGTTCCCATAGTTTTCAAGCTCTTGGGTCTTCGTCCCCAAGCCAATTTCTTTCAGTTTGCTATCTCCCCCGTCCAATCTTAACTTTTGGCGAGGTCAAAGCTGTCAAAGCTAAAGTAAAAGATAAAATCTTTCATTTAGATCTGTTATTTTAATCATAATGATCATTTTTGTGATGAAAGACGCTTTTTTGTGCACTATTTAGATCTATATTTCTTTCGAAATAAACGATATTACAAGGTGTGCCCACGCAAAGGAGTTTCAGAATGATTGAAATTATTACCCATGGAGCCGAATGGTTTATCGGGCTCTTTCAGGAAGGCGGGAAGACTTTTGTCGGCATGGTGACCGGTATTCTTCCTTTACTTATCAGTCTGTTGGTTGTAATGAATGCGTTAATCGTTTTTGTTGGACAAAAGCGGATAGAAGCACTGGCGCAACGTTGTGCTGGCAACCCTGTTTCACGCTATCTGTTATTGCCTGTTATCGGAACGTTTGTTTTCTGTAATCCGATGACGCTGAGCCTGGGTAGATTCATGCCCGAGAAGTACAAACCCAGCTATTACGCTGCGGCGTCCTACAGCTGTCATTCCATGAACGGGTTGTTCCCCCATATTAACCCGGGTGAGTTGTTCGTTTATCTGGGTATCGCTAACGGGCTCACCACGCTTCACCTTCCACTGGGACCGCTCGCCGTCAGCTATCTGTTGGTCGGCATGGCGACGAATTTTGTTCGGGGCTGGGTAACGGACCTTACCACGGCTATTTTCGAAAGAAAAATGCACATACAGCTTGATAGTCAGGTTCGTTTAACGGGCGGAGTCCAAAATGTCTAAGATAATAGAAGTTCATAAAGGTGAAAGTGGCTGGGGTGGGCCGCTGTTTTTGACAGCCACGGCAGGCAAAAAAATTGTTTATATTACCGCAGGCACCCGCCCGGCAATTGTTGACCGGCTAAAAGAGCTGACCGGCTGGGAAGCGGTTGATGGCTTTAAAGAGGGTGAACCGCCGGCAGACGAGATTGGTGTTGCTGTCATCGACTGTGGCGGAACCCTGCGTTGTGGGTTATATCCTAAGCGCCAAATCCCCACCATCAATATCCATGCCACCGGTAAATCCGGTCCATTGGCGCAGTTCATTACGGAAGATATTTACGTCTCCGGTGTCAGAGTGGGTGACATTCGTGCCGCCAATGATAATGAAGCACTTTCAATACCTTCAGCACTTAAGCCACAAAACGATAAACAAACTGGCGCAACCGCCGGGGCTGGCGCTAAAGGTCGTGATTACGATACCAGCAAAAAAATCACCGAACAAAGCGACGGCTTATTAGCAAAAGTGGGGATGGGAATGGGCTCAGTAGTCGCCGTCTTCTTTCAGGCCGGCCGGGAAACCATTGACACTGTACTCAAGACCATCCTGCCATTTATGGCTTTTGTCTCCGCGCTTATTGGCATCATCATCGCTTCCGGCCTGGGGGATTTTATCGCACACGGTCTGACGCCGCTGGCAAACAGTCCCATTGGTTTAGTGACATTAGCATTGATCTGCTCCTTTCCGCTCCTGTCGCCTTTTCTTGGCCCAGGTGCGGTCATCGCGCAGGTCATCGGTGTCCTGGTCGGCGTGCAAATTGGTCAGGGCCTTATCCCCCCCCATCTGGCGTTGCCAGCGTTATTTGCCATTAATGCGCAGGCCTCTGCCGATTTTATCCCGGTCGGCCTGTCGCTGGCTGAGGCCAAGCAAGACACCGTGCGGGTGGGTGTGCCGTCGGTACTGGTTGGCCGCTTCCTGACCGGTGCGCCGACTGTTCTCTTGGCCTGGGCTGCGTCCGGTTTTATTTACCAGTAAGCAATGGAAAGGGTTATGAAAACTATTTATGAATCTACGTTCGTTT
The DNA here is from genome assembly GCF_047324175.1 of Sodalis sp. RH21. Taxonomy (NCBI): domain Bacteria; kingdom Pseudomonadati; phylum Pseudomonadota; class Gammaproteobacteria; order Enterobacterales; family Bruguierivoracaceae; genus Sodalis; species Sodalis sp. RH21. Next base: position 2,210,262 of record NZ_CP178732.1, read on the forward strand.
CAGCTGGCGCAAATGCCACGGAATCCTTCGAGGATAATTTCATTATCACTTTTGCAGAAGGTGCACCGGCTGAAGTAGCCGAATACTGCTTTATTCATCGTCCGAATATTAATCTGGAGGCCCCCTTCAACCCGGGCTCCTTGATAACAATTGGTGAGCAAAGCTGGCTGGTCACGGCTGTTGGGGAAGTGGCAGAAACCAACCTACGTGAATTAGGCCATATCACTGTGAGATTTGACGGAGCCATAAAGGCTGAGTTTCCGGGAACGGTTCATGTCGAAGGCCCAACGCCTACATCAATCGAACCCGGTCAGAAGTTTCGTGTATTAAATGAGTAAACAGGAGAATAAAATGGATCAGGTTGCTGTAGTTATCGGTGGTGGTCAGACACTGGGCGCTTACCTGTGTAAGGGACTCGCCGAGGCGGGTTATAAAGTTGCTGTAGCCGACCTCAATGCCGGCAACGCCGACGCGGTGGCGGCGGAGATTAACCAATCTCATGGGGAGGGGCAGGCGTCCGGATTTCAGGTGGACGCCACCAATGAAGAAAGCGTTATCGCGCTGGCTAAGGCTATTGATGAGACATTTTTAGGTGCTGCAAATTTGCTTGTTTACAGCGCGGGTATCGCAAAAGCCGCACCTATCACCCAATTTGCTCTCAACGATTTTGACCTGTCGCTTCAGGTTAACTTGGTGGGATATTTCTTGTGCGCCCGGGAATTTTCAAAACTGATGATCCGCGATACTATTCCAGGAAGGATTATCCAAATTAACTCAAAATCCGGCAAAGTGGGTAGTAAACATAATTCTGGTTACAGTGCGGCCAAATTCGGTGGTGTGGGGCTGACTCAGTCGCTGGCACTCGATTTAGCGGAGTACGGTATCACTGTTCATTCCCTGATGCTGGGTAATCTGCTCAAGTCACCCATGTTCCAGTCACTCCTCCCCCAATATGCCAAAAAGCTGGGTATCCGGGCAGATGAGGTGGAGCAGTTCTATATTGACAAGGTGCCGCTCAAACGGGGGTGCGACTATCAGGACGTCCTCGATGTGCTAATTTTTTATGCAAGTGACAAAGCATCCTATTGTACGGGCCAGTCTATCAACATTACCGGCGGACAGGTCATGTTCTGACATAAGGCCGGCAGCCTGCGCTGCCGGCTTTTACCGGGAGGTTTCAGAATGAACTCAGTTAATATGCTGATATGTTTGGCGGGACTTGCTTGGGCCGGACAGATAGTGCTCGGCTGGCTGCAGATGCGGAAATTTAATGAAGCTCTGGCGCAACTGCCGGCAGAAAATCGGGTCGGGATCGGACGCTCGGGGGGCCGTTTTATGCCGCGGCTGGTCCTGGTTCTTAGTGTGGACAGCAATAATATTGTAACCCAATCCTTTATTATGAAGGGGATAACGGTTTTTTCCCGCCCGGTGGCGGAAGATAAACTTCAAGGTATGCGGCTCGAGCATATTAATCCAGAGCAACTCTATCCGCAAAGTAAAGCCATGCGAGCTGCACTGGGATTAGCTATCTCAAATAAAAGGTGATATCTTTTAAATCGAAAGATATCCCTTCCCATCACGAATATGGTTGTGCGAATGTGAATGGAATCAATAGGGGCTCAGACAGGGAAACCAGGATGAAACCAAAACAACGGCAAACTCAGATAATCGAATACCTTCACGGTAAAGGGCATACCACGGTCGAAGAGTTGATAGCGCGCTTCACTACGACTGGGACCACCATTCGCAAAGACCTTACTCACTTACAGCAACAAGGTGCGGTTATCCGGACTTACGGTGGCGTAATGCTTACCCGTGATGAGGGAGACCAGCCCATTGACAGAAAAACGTTTATCAATATTGAAAAGAAAAAGCAGATTGCTGCGTGTGCCGCGAGACTTATCTCTGAAGGCGACTCGCTGGTTTTCGATGCCGGTAGCACGGTATTACAGATGGTGCCGCACCTGGCAAAATTTAACAATATCACTGTCATGACCAACAGTCTGAGCATCGTGAATGAATTGGTCGAATTGAATAATGATCAAGTCATCCTGATGCCCGGCGGGACATACCGCAGTACTTCCGCCTCTTTTCATGGAAGTCTTGCTGAATCGGCTTTCAGCCACTTTAGCTTCGATAAATTGTTTATCGGCGCGGATGGCGTTGACCTGAATGCGGGTGTCACTACCTTTAATGAGGTGTTTGCCGTCAGCCAGGCTATGTGCCGCGCTGCCCAAAAGATCATTCTCCTTGTGGACTCCTCAAAATTCGGCCGTAGAAGTCCGAATGTAGTTTGCTCCCTTGAGTCGGTGAATGTACTGATCACAGACAGCGGCATCTCAGACGATATTACTGCGCAACTGCGTGCACGGGGTATAAAGGTCATCATTGCCGGAAAAGAAGAGTAAAGCCATGCGCGAAATCTTGATGAACGCCGCCAGAGAAACGCTGCAAACTGAGATTAATGAAATCATTTGCCTGTCTGAACGAGTTGATGATCCCTTCGTTGATGCCTGTAAACTGATACTGACGTGTCGTGGAAAAGTGATCGTCAGTGGGATCGGTAAATCAGGCCATATCGGCAAAAAAATTGCGGCCACGCTGGCCAGCACCGGTACGCCCGCTTTTTATGTTCATCCGGCTGAGGCGCTGCATGGCGATCTGGGTATGATAGCGGCGGGCGACGTGGTGATACTGATATCCTATTCAGGACATGCGGCTGAATTCCGTCGAATGATGCCGCTGTTACGTGCATTGCCTGTCGGCGTTATCGCTTTTACCGGTAATCCTGATTCACCCCTGGCCTGCAGTGCAGATCACGTTATCACAACATACGTCACGCAAGAAGCCTGCCCGCTAGGCCTTGCCCCCACTTCTTCCGCAGTCTGTACCCTCATGATGGGTGATGCCATGGCGATTGCGCTAATGAAGGCACGAAATTTCAGTGAACTGGATTTTGCGCGCACCCACCCCGCTGGTAGCCTGGGCACGCGTCTTCTCAGCCGTGTAGGCGACATCATGCGGACCAATGATAAAATTCCTCAGGTCAAGGACAATGCCACGGTTACTGATGCCTTGTTTGAGCTGACCCGAACCGGGCTAGGGCTGGTAGCTGTGATCAACAGTGATGAGGCGCTTTGCGGCGTTTTTACTGATGGCGATTTGCGCCGCTGGCTGTTAAAAGGCGGTCAACTCAACGAGGCGGTGTCGTATGCGATGACGGCAGGAGGAGTCAGTCTGAGCGCAACGCAGCTGGCGTCTGAAGCGTTGGCTTTGTTTCACGAAAAGAAAATATCAGCTGCCCCCGTTCTCTCTGTTGACTCTCGGCTTATCGGCTCCATCAGTATGCATGATATCCACGAAGCCGGCCTTTGATAACTAAGTATTTGATAGAATGGATTGGTGCTGGCAAGCCCTTATCGGCATTCACGCGCGTGATGCTGGCGCAGCTGTCACGGATTTGAGGTTCGATATTACGGTATCAGGAGCGATAATTCCAATGCCTTATGGCGGTTCAATAGTGTAGGTGCAGATTCGACATGAATTCATTTGAGCCGCAGTTAATAGGTTTTTCCGTGCGGGACGTTACCGCTACGCTCGGCAGCCCATAATCTAGGGTCCAATGGTCGCCAGAAAAAAATGGGTGAGCTCGAATATACATGTAGTTAAAAAGTACTCCTTCGTCCCTTGCTCAACTCGGTCTGTTACCCGTTAAAGTAGCCAACGGCAGTACCATTTATCTTCGGGGTGTGACAGACGTGCACGATGGTGTCGCTCCGCAAAACAAGATCGTTTACGTTGATGACTCGTCTGATGATGATCTTACGTCCGCTTGAGCAGGGGGAATGTCCAAGGCGGCGTCGAGCGATATTGAACGACAGGCCTGACGCAGTCCGTCAATCAGGCCGCCGGCCCTGCCGCGTACATGGATCATGCCGAAGGCAGGGCTCCAGTAATCCGATACAAGTGGGATACGCACAATATCTGCGGGGGGTAGTCCACCCTTAGTCGGGAGCGGATAAAGGTTAAAGACAGAATAACCGAGACCGGCGGCGACCATGTTGTACGCCATTTCGCGCGAACCGACCGTATAGCCGACACGCGGCCTGACGCCATGATGATCGAAAAGGCCGGCGTAATAACGCCGGGCGCCATCGAAATCGAGCAGGATATACGGCTCTTCCTTCAGTTCTGATAAATGAACTTCCTTCTTTCCCGCAAGATGATGAGTGGGATGCAAGCCGATGTGGAGAGGTGACTTGAACAGTTCAATAAACTCCAGCGAGGGATGAATATCGTCATTGAATGTGAATGCCGCCGACAGTTTTCCGGCGCGGACCGCTGCCGACAGCCCCTGCGAGCTCTCTTCAACGAGCTGGATATGCCCGTTCAGCATGGATTGGGACAACCGCGCTATCAGAGACGGCATAATGAGCGCGCCCGCGCTGGCAAGCACACCCAGCGAAATGTCGCGCGCCCAATCCAAGGGAATATGTGCCGCTGCTTGTTCAAAGCCGCGGTAGGCCCCGAGAAACTCTTCGGTAAGCGCCGTAAAACGCTCACCGTCCCGAGTTAGTTTCATGCCCTTGGCCGGTTCGCCGACAAACAGGCTGATATGGAGCCGGTCCTCAATAAGGCGAATGGCCTCCCGTATCGAGGAGACCGAGACCGACATGCGCTCGGACGCTTTAGCGAGCGAGCCAGTCTGTTTTACCGCCACAACGTAGCGCAGCTGCTTGATCGAATAGGACACGCATTTCCCGGATTTATCACGGTGACAGGCAATGGATAGAATACATTTTTTGTACGTATTGCGCATTATTAATGCATTTTCTCCAACGAGGTAATTTCGCTACGCTGGTCCCGTAATCAACAAACCAATCGGCACCAGGGGGGGAGGGAAATGGCAAGAAGCACGACGGCAGTATCCGCCGGCGAACAGGATGAAGCTAAGACCGGCACGCCAGGGAAAGCGGCAAGTATTGCGGCAGTAACGCTCGGCAATGCGCTTGAATTTTATGATTTCACCCTCTACAGCATTTTTGCCGCTATCATCGCCCGGCAATTTTTTCCGGCAGATACGCTGCTGGGTAGCCTGATGCTGTCGGTGGGGGTGTTCGGTGTCGGTTTCCTGACGCGTCCACTGGGAGGGATACTGATTGGAGCTTATGCCGACCGCAAGGGAAGGAAAGCCGCAATGACCCTGACCATCGCCCTGATGGCGCTGAGTACGGGTCTGCTCGCCGTTATTCCACCCTATGCGGCTATTGGCATCGCCGCGCCCTGTCTGGTGGTACTGGCCCGCCTCATCCAGGGCTTTTCCGCCGGCGGCGAAATGGGACCGGCCACCACCTATCTGCTGGAACGGGCGCCTGCCGACCGGCGGGGGCTATATACCAGCTGGCAGTCAGCCAGTCAGGGTCTGTCATTCCTGCTAGCCGGCATCATCGGTTATCTGATGACGCAAATCCTGCCGAAAGAGAGCCTGGAGGCCTGGGGATGGCGGCTGCCGTTCCTGCTGGGCGTCCTGATCGCCCCGGTCGGCATGTATATCCGTAATCGCCTTCCCGAAACATTGGAAAGCGGGCGGACGTACGGTTCGACCAGGGAAGTTCTTACCGACTTGCTCGCCGGCCATGGCCGTACAGTGATATTGGCGGGCCTCGCCATCGCGGGCGGCGCCGTCACCATGTACATTTCGAGCTATATGACCACCTATGCGATGACAACGCTCAGGCTTCCTGCCGGGGTCTCGATGCTTGCGACACTGGTGACCGGCGCGACCATGGCGATAATGAGCCTGCTGGGAGGATGGCTGTCGGATCGGTTTGGCCGCAAAGCGGTCATGATCATCCCGCGCATGCTGCTGGTCCTAGCGGCCTATCCCGCCTTCATGCTGATTACGCGGGAACAAACGGGGACCATGCTGCTCCTGATGGTCGCGCTGCTCGTGACGTTGCATTCCCTCAATGCCGGCGTGATGCTTGGCATGATCCCGGAATCCTTTCCGAGCCGGGTGCGCAGCATCGGCCTGTCTTTTTCCTATGCCGTCGCCGTCACGATCTTCGGCGGAACGGCGCAGTTTGTGGTCACCTGGCTTATCGCCGTCACCGGCAATCCGATGACGCCGGCCTGGTACCTGGTCGGCGCCAATGCCGTCGCCGTGGTTGCCATGCTGATGATGCGTGAAACGCGGCATACAGCGCTCAATGATTAAACAAGATTTGGAATATACGGTAATGAAGAACACCCTATTTAAAAAGATCGGCGAGTACCTTCCCCAATTGATCGCCATCCGGCGGGATATTCACCAGCACCCTGAAACGGCGTTCGAAGAGCGGCGAACCTCAGCGCTGGTCGCCAAAACGCTTGAAGGCTGGGGGATCGCCGTGACGCGCGGGATCGCCGGTACGGGCCTGGTTGGCACAATCCGTGGGCGTCGGCCCGGGATACGCAGTATAGGACTCAGGGCGGATATGGATGCCCTCAATATTGAGGAAGCGACCGGCCTGGCCTATTCCTCAGGATACCCAGGCAAGATGCACGCCTGCGGCCATGACGGTCATACGGCCATGCTATTGGGCGCAGCCCGTTATCTTGCCGGGGATCCCGACTTTGCGGGTACGGTCCACCTCATCTTTCAACCGGCGGAGGAGGAGGGAGGGGGAGGGCGCAAGATGATCGAAGAAGGCCTGTTCGAGCGCTTTCCTTGCGACGCCGTTTATGGCTTGCATAACGAGCCGGGACTGCCGGCCGGCCGGTTTGGCATCCGGCCGGGTCCAATGCTGGCCAATGTCGATACCTGGGCTGTCAGGTTCGCAGGCACCGGAGGGCACGGCGCGGTGCCACATCGCGCCGTGGATCCCAGCCTACCGCTGGCGCATTTTCTGCTTGGCCTGCAGACCATCATCGGCCGTAACGTTCCTGCCCGCGAGACCGCGGTTATCAGTACCGGTTATATCGCGGCGGGTCATGTACGCTCCACGAATGTCATCCCCAGTGAGATAGTGGTACGAGGCACCGCGCGCTCCTATGAGCCATCGGTCAGAAATATACTGGAACGGCGTCTCTCCGAACTGGCGGTCAATCTGGCGGCCGCGCATGAATGCACGGCTGTGGTCAGCTATGAGCGGGGATATCCCGCTCTAATCAATGCCACGGAGCAAACGCAACTCGCCGCCGCCGCCGCCGTACGCACGGTGGGTGAGGAGCGGGTCGAAGCGCTTTATCCGGCCATCACCGCAGGAGAGGACTTCGCCTACATGCTGGAGGAGCGGCCGGGAGCGTTTATGCTGATAGGCAATGGCGTAGAGGCCGACGGCACGTTTCATCACGTCCACACGCCGCGCTTCGATTTTAATGACGATATCCTGTCGTTCGGGATCGGCTATTGGATCAATATCGTAAAACTGGAATTGGTTACTGAATGAATGCTTGCTGTAATTTGGCGCGCACGCGTACGATAAGGCGTTCTGAGCAGTGATTTATATCATTATCTAACCAGTGTATAAATTAAAAGTATTCAAATTTAAGACGAGAAATCCGCAATGCCGTGTGTCTGAACATCTGCCGATCCTGCTCAGCGCTTAAAATAGGCGGTAATGGCATCAAATGCCCCAGACAGTTGAGGTAAAGTAATTTTTAGCGAAATTAATGGCGATCCTAATGCGTTAATTACCAAATAAGCAATTGATCAATGCGAATTCACGCATTTGGTGATTGATATTTTTGCTAAAATCAGCGTTACAATCGAAAAAATGGGGCGGAATTGTCTTTGACCTACTCACTGGATCTCATAAGTTTCCTCTTTCAGTCATGGATGAATTCGGCCGGAAATAACATGAAATGAATCATTAAATTATTTTTCTGCCATTGGGCTATCTGTTGTTTAAACACCCTGTAGCCAACATTTGGAATATGTCTTCGACACGGAATATATGCTGGCCCGCTTCCAGGAATCGCCCGGTACGAAGAATGATGTTACATACCTTCGTCATTGCCGCATGGGCCGCCCTTATCTGGTGGTTATCATCGATGACATCTGTGATCCCGGCCAGCCCCAGTTCGTCTTCCGTCAGGTGCGGGTAGGCGGTCGGAATGGCATATAACGGTTTCAAGATCCCAGATGAAGCGCTAAGCTCGCTGTAATGCGCTGCGAATTCAAGCACCTCCTGCCCGGAAGACATTTTCGAATGTACCAAAATGGCATCGGATTCAGAGTGCAAGTAACGTTAGGCTCGTCTCACTGCTTCCGCCATTCCCGCGCCGGCGATCAGCGCCTCAGTTCGTGCAATTATCATGAAATCGGGGCTTTGAATCGCTCGTTTAGTGGCAGCAATTTTCGCAACGAACACCTCAAGATCTTCCAGATTATGGCTGACACTGGCGGCAAGGCTTGAACGCTTGGGAAAAACCTTATCTTCGATGACGACCGCCGACACCCCTAACGCTTCCAACCGGGCACAAAAATGCTGGCAGGCAACAGGCTCTCCGCCCGTATCAACATCAACGATCAAAGGTAACATTGTCGCCGATGCTATTTCCTCAACCGTTTCAAGACGCTTTTCCAACTGACCCAGTTCAATGTCGGGAAGCGCCCGGGAAGTCGCAATGCTGAATCCCGAAATCTATAGTCCGTCGAAACGCGCAGTCTTGCCGGAGGCTATTTCCACTGCTGCTTCCGATGCCACCAGCGCGGAGAGCGGGTTATGGCATTCCATGAAGCGCAGCGTATGACCGGAAGTAAGACTGTGCTTTAATCGTGGCCGGCGTTCCTCCGGCAAGAGATGCATATCAAGTAGCGTCATTTGACAGCCTCATCGATAGCGGCTGGTGAAGTGAACGGCCCATCATAAGCAAAAGGAAAACGGATCCGCATGGGTTTCTCGCGCGTCAATTCCTCACGTACATGGGCGGCAACCCCGGCGCAACGGCCGATGATAAAGATCAGCCTGCCGATCAATGGCTCAAAGCCCATGCCCAACAGTATCGCCGCGATAGCACCGTCAACATTGACCGGAAATTTGCGGCCATGCTCGGCTTCCAGCGCCCGTTTAAGCGCACGCATCATGGCGATCTCCTGGCCGCAAATACCCAGCGTCTCCGCCTGACGCCAAAGCTCACGCGTTCTGGGATCTTCGGTATGAAAGCGATGTCCAAGACCGGGAAGCCGGCGTTTTTCCCGCTTTGATTGCGCGACCAGCCCGGCGGCCCGCTTTGCCATATCGTCCGGCGATGTCACGTCTTTGAAGGTGTCCGCCAGCATCACCATGGACGCTTCCCCTGCTCCGCCGTGAGCGTCACCTATAGCGAGCAAACCGCCCCCCACCGCCGCCTCCGGCGCACGGCGATTGCCGCTCGCAATGACGCGGGCGGTCAACATTGATGGCGATGTGGGACCATGGTCGCAGGTGGATATAATAATGGCATTGAACAGCGCGGCTTCCGCCGGGGACGGACGATGTCCGGTGAAAAGGAGATAGACAACCTCGCCAAAAGAACCCCATTGCATCAACGTTTCTATAGGCACGCCGCGAACAGCCAGGCGGCCATTGCCAAAATCCGTGATCCCCGTACGCCAGGCGGTGTGTTGCAGTTCTTCCGCTTTTTTCATCAGGCCCTCCGCTCAATTTTCGTCGATTGTGATAAAGCAGTTTCAGCCGCAATCTCGCCAAGTATATCGTCACGATCCTGATCCGCACGCGGCCCAATACGCCGTATACGACCGGGCGTACGGGAAAAACGCGGGACGACGGCATGCATCGGATAAGTGCCGAGTTCCGGGTCCTCCACACTTTCCATCACGCCACGCCCGGTTACGTGCGGATCGGTGAGCAGTTGGGCGATGTCATAGACCGGCGCGCCGGCAATCCCCTCGGTCTCGAAGGTGCCCATAAGTTCAGCTAAAGTGAATGAAACGAGTTTGTCGGCCACAATGGCGTCAATCGCATCGCCGTTTTCCACACGCGCTTCATGGCTGGCGAACCGATCGTCTTCAAGAAGATGCCCGAGCCCGAAGATACGGAAAAATTTTTCGGCCATCACGGGCGTGGACACTGAAATGACGACCCATCGATCATCCCGTGTCAGGTAGATGTTGCGCGGCGCATTGTTCGGCGAGCGGTTGCCACGCCGTTCGGGAACATGGCCAGTTAGACGATAGGCGGCGGCAACCGGTCCCAGTACGGAAACAATTGGCTCCTTTCTCATAGAACAGGTGGGGTTGTGGTGGATTGTTATCATCGATTTTTTGCAGTACGGTAAAAGATGTGATGATCACCATCCGTGTCTCACTCCGGGATGCGTTGTAAACAGCGTGACATCCGCTGGGGTTACCCTTTGTTTCTTCGCGTTTCTGGTTCGGTTGGCCGTAATAAAAGGCTCTGAGTGAGGAAAAATTAATGAAAATGCCTGATCGGCTGGTGATTGTTCATGGATTCCTGTCAACGCCTCGCCATCACTGGTTTCGCTGGCTGAAAGCGCAATTCGAAAACCAGGGAACCCAGGTTATCCTGCCTCGAATGCCTGCTCCCCGGACACCCAAGCCAGAACAATGGTTGTCCCATTTAACACACAGTGTCCCTACACCCACATGCCATACCTGGTTTATCGCCCATAGCCTGGGGTGTATTCCCTTGATGCATTATCTTGCTTCTTTAAACGAAGGGAGAGTCGTTGGGGGAGCCATCCTGGTGGCGGGGTTTGCCGAACCGGTTCCTTTATTGCCTGAACTGAATGATTTTACCCGGCAAAGAATTGATTATAGGCAACTCAAAGAGAACGTTCACCATCTTATTACGTTGCGGTCGATGAATGATGATATGGTCCCGCCTGACTTCACACTGTCACTGAGCCGCGAACTCTCTGCCGAGCTTTATAGCTTTCCTGCGGCGGGACATTTCAGGGATCGGGATGGTTTTTGCCAGTTTCCCGCTTTGTTGAAGGTCTTGCATAAGTACCTGTAATTCCTTTATATCAAGCTTTTAGCAAGCCAACAGTATCAAATCAAAATGAATTGGCCAACGCTAGCGCAGTCCCCGATTTAGCGCACAGCCAATGAGATTTCCGGCCAGTCGACCTTCAGCCTGGTTCCTGTTGAATTCAATGTTCATATGCAGCAATGACAGCGTCAGCTGCTTCGATATAACCGGCGCCTCCAGGCCCCTCAGTGATCCGGTGCTGGGCGTGGGGATCTCATGCAGGTATTGGCGCACGGTGCTGATGCCCACCGAATGTGGGAAGAAACTGAACATGAGGGCGTCGTTGGTGGAATCTTCCGTGTAGAGAACCGTCTCCGGCCGGGAGTCGATGTCCACGCCGGACATGTCGGCCAGTATGCGTCGTGTCATGGCCAGCTTGTCATAGTCACCCAGCCAGCCCAGTATCCACAGATTGTTGATCGTGGTATGCGTACCTACGGCCCGCAAGCGATCGGCCAGACGGTGGGCAGTAGCCTTGTCACCCGGCCGCGCAAACGCCAGGCCGGTCAACCGAAATAGCTGATCGTCGGCGAAAGTGACATCCGGTATTGCATCCTTCACCTTTAAGGCTATGTCGTCCAGCCGGGTGCGTATGCCCGGCAGGTCTTCCGCTGCGTGCCAGAATTCGCGCATTACGCCATGGCCATTCGATGCGCGCTGGGAAAATAGGCTACCGTTCTCACCGATCACGCAATCGACCGACCACATCCTGGCCATCTGATCGCACTAGCCCGCAGGCGCCGTGGTGACGGGTATAACTTTTACCCCCATCGCCTGTAATCGTTCGAGCGCCGCATAGGGCGTTGCGGCTAGCCTGCCCCGGTAAATCAACGTTTCATCCATATCAGTCAGGATGAAACGTACCGAGCGAAATGCATCGGCTGGGGCGGTAGAGAGGGGTAGTAGCATTGTTGCCTCGCTTGTTTCAGGTGTCGTTTTATGGCGGATAACGGAATCATGGCGCCATGTCACGGCCTTTAGGCTTCCGGGCTTTGCAGACAACTGAATATGAGTTGCTTGCAAAACTAAGGCCGTACAGCTTATAAGCCTGCCTATTCAACTCACGGCGCCGGTGGCACCTCATGAGTCGCCTACTGCGTTTCCCTTGCACCGGCCGCGTGTCCCGGCGTTAAGAATAACCAGCGGAAAACATGAAACAGCACCGGCCCGGGTAGCGCCAGCCGATACGAAGATATCTGTGGGTTTTGTTTTATTGGAAAAAATCGATGCTTTCCGGCCATATCGACAAGGTGACATCAAAACACATTATCATAACTGAGGCATATTGATATTCATGATCTGTATCCTGCAGGCAATCTGACACGGGACATGCACTGTAAACAAGCGGTTTTCGCCTGAACCCAACCAGATTATCTCATTGCGGCGATCGGTCGTTGATGATTACTCATTTCATTATGGCCCAAGGTTTCCAGTTGCCGCTGCGGGAGTATGCGGGGTAGTCACAGGCCCAGTCGGCGAGAATAAATCGTTAACTAATGCTTTCTTTATAGATGCAATATCAAAAGGGAGTATTGACAGCGATAATCTGGGTGCGTTATTTTTTACCCCCATCATATGATGTGTGAAGTAAAGAACAATGCCTCAACCGTAGGGTCCGAAAGGAGGGTAACTCCCACTATGTTATATAAGACAACAAATAAAAATAATGAGTATTAATTTCCTCAGAAAAAATCAGTATTATAAGGAGTCGATAAATGAAGGTCACACTCCACCATGAAATTCCTGGCGCAGATGAATACAATGCCTTGCGGATAGCTCTGGGGTGGGGAAGTTCAGCGCCAGATATAACCATCTTAGCTTTACAACGTTCGCTTTTCTCGGTCACTTTGCGGCAGTCCGGGCAACTGGTCGGTATGGCACGTGTGATCGGTGACGGTGGCCTAGCCTTTTATATCCAGGATGTGATAGTTACTGAACGTCTGCGCGGACAAGGATACGGAAAACGATTAATGGATGAAGTCATGGTGTTCTTACATGGCACGGCGCAGTCAGGCTCCGTGATAGGGTTAATGGCGGCGCTGGGGAAAGATGCGTTTTATACTCGATATGGATTCAACCGTCGCCCTAATGAATTTCAGGGGTCCGGTATGACGCAATTTCCAAGTGAATGGTAGCTTCAACCTTTTATGAATGCGCGAGCTCAGGTGTTTATTGAGCTTTAGGTATTGATTGGTTATATGGCTGTGATACCTTGGCTTATCTATTGTTATAGCCGTTTTTGGCATTCGCTCGATTCTCAAAACAGGCAATTTTTATTTGATTAACATTGCATAGCGATAAAACGACCTAATTGCTTCACGCTGTCTTTGCTACTACTCCAGACGGTAATAGTTTCCAGATGGTAATAGTTGAAATTTTTGTGGTTCTGAGGTGGCACATAATATCAATGAAGCATCAGCAAAAGCAGCGGTGGCTGCAGTATCGTCACCAAAAATCAAAAACTCCAGTGATGATTTAAGAACACCATTTTCATTGAACGCCGATTCAATCGCCAAGCGTTCGGCCAGGATGGCATTGATGCCTGCATGAACAATATCCGTCGGAATACCCTGGCGCCACTCCACTAGGCTGAGTAATTCATTGTGCCAGCCGGTTTTTTTAATTGCGCAATGGCCGCATTCAGACGGGCTACATCGCTGAGTTCCGGTCCAAAGTCAGAACAAATTTCCCATAAGTTTTGCAATTTTTTAGGCAGATTGGACATCGGGCCATTTTTTTTGCCTAAATTTTGCAGCAACAGTATTTCGGCGGCGACCCCCTGGGGAAGCGTTTTTGTCGCTGCGCGCCGTCAAGCCAGCGCATCAAAAAAAGATGGTCCGTGAGGGCATTACCCGCGCGCCCATCCTGCCGTGCTAAATTCAGCGCCACCAGGGCAAAAATGAAAAATGAGCTAAAAAACCGGCAACCTCTTCAGTTAGTTCCTGGTTCTGTGAAGGTGGCATATTTTTCCTTAACTCAACTCATCATAAATTGATTCTCTCTAATAAGGTAGTGTACGGTGACGTAAGGCAAGGATAAACCACCAATCTGAATATTCTTCCCTGGATGGAAAAAATTGTGCATATCAAAGCCCTTTTCTTGAGGAATTTGTTAGATATATTGTGTTCAGGCGGTTGGGCAATACTGTCCTTCTGAAAGCCTGAAGTTGACCTGAGTAACCTGATACCGGTGTCGTGATAAAGAAAAAGGGTTCAGATGAAATCATGGTGCGAGTTATTTAACCCAGTAATGGCGCTGGATATAGGGTCGCAAAACACATCTAATCTGTACTTGTATCACCTGGGGCCTCTATAAAGATGATCTGGACACTCATCTGGCTCATCCAGCGATGAGACGGACGGCAGCCACGCTTGTCTCTGTCGCCATCCCTTGAAGAAGGAATCCAGAGTAGCGCGGTCCGCGAACGTGGGAACATACAGATTCGCTTTGTCTTTTTTTCTGTACTCATCTTTTCTGGAATATTCAGAAGAAAATGAGCAAGGAAGTCGTACGGTATCTTTTAGTGCTATACGGGTAATATGGAACCAATGTTGATGGCACTTGGTAAATACTGGCTGATAAAAATAGGCCTGCCCCGGTATCACAGATAGGAATTATTGCAGAGTTAGATAACATAGCAGGTTAAGAAAATACAAAAGAATGATTGAATGAATTATGTCCCTGGTGGAATAGCACAGACGGTTGTCAAAGCGGGAGAATTCGTATTTGTCGTCGCTGCATTAGTATACGGACATGTTTACGGTATGAGAAATGGCTTAATTGAGGCGAGCTCGGCCCTCAAATATGTTTACAATCCTGGTGCGGAGAAAGTAAAAAAATTGTGAGGCATTATCCGCAGATCGAGGCCGCTGAATTGCTGGCGCAGATCTTTGCCGATGAAAAATTAAGCTTGTTGCCGCTGCGGTAATTCCGTTATAGAGATATGAGCTGGGTCTGAAAGTCATGGCGATAGGCAAGGATTACGATAGGCAGGGATTACTTTACGGATAAAGCACCAGTGACCACGCTTGAACAATTCGAACATGCAAAAGCCATGGTCAGCAAGACCGGCAAAAAATATGTGGTGTACTATAGCGAGCGATTACATGGAGAAAGCGCGGTTTTTGCGTTCAGATCATCAAAGTCGGGGCAATAAGCAACGTCATCCAGACGCTGGGCACCGGGTCGCATCGGGACGGTCACCTGGGACGGCCAGATTGGATTTATGAGCGCCGCTATTTTTTTTGCGGTATACTCTGCGATATTGCATGAGAGGTGGTCCCGGAATTGATGGTGATGTTAAAATATTGTTTAATATGGAAATTTATTCATCAGGTTTTGTATTAATCCCCGATTAAAGCCCCCAGGTCAAATGATTTTAGTTTTGCGATATTTATAAAAAAAAGTACAATATTTTTAAATCAATCTTTTTCTCTGTAGGCAATTCGTCGAATTATTGGTAACTTAGTAGAAAAATTTAGAAGAAAAATGGCTTTTCATCCGAAAAGCAAAAATCATTATTACAGTCATTTATGGCAAGTTTAATACAGCTTCGACTTTACTGATGTTTTCAAAAAAACGAGGCATATGGTTAGTAGAATGGTCATCAGTAATAAATTTATTTATTTTGTTAAAAGAATCAGTGATTGCCGTTTGCACATCAGGAAGGCTAACCAAAGGAATGATTATTGCTCAATCTAAAGTAAATCACCGTTCTTTTTGTAAACTTTCGCAATGTAGATATTTCGGCCATGAAGAATTATCTTTTTATCTTGTCCCATCTAATACGTTGCTTCCATTCTTCTTAGGCAATTTAAACATAACTGATACAAATTAACACTATTTATCAATAAAACATTTTTTTAAGGATTCCGTCATCGATTGCACGGGATCTTTAGGACTTTTAATCACTCCTGAGTAGCAGCGCGAGCACAAACACCGCGCCGACGCCGGCGGTAATAATACCGATAGGCAGCTCTTGGGGCGCTAACAGACAGCGGCTGAGCAAATCGCCCGCCGACATCAGCACCGCGCCCAGCACTGCCACCAGGGGCAATAGACACCGGTGGCGCACGCCCGCCAGCGGCCTTGCCAGGTGGGGCACCATCAGGCCGATAAACCCGATGACGCCGGTCAGGGCGACAAACAGGGCCGTGGCGAACGCGCAGCATAGAAATACTTCGATGCGCAATACGGTGACGTTGATGCCCATCGACACCGCGCTTTGTTCCCCGGCCAGCAGGGCGTCCAGCGAGCGCCAGCGCAGGGCGGCCAGCGCGCCCAGCAGGCATAACCCCGCCAGCGCAAAACCGATATTGTCCCAGCGGGCCAGCCCCAGCCCGCCCAGGGACCAGAACAGGATGGAACTGGCCGCCCGCTGGTCGCCTGAGAACACCAGGAAGTTGGTGAGGGCGCCGAACAGGAACGAGACCGCCAGGCCGGAGAGCACCAGCCGCGCCGCGCCGCGCGACTTCTGCTGTAAAAACAACAAGATGACGGCCAACGCCGACACGATGCCGCCAACAAAGGCCGCCACCGGCAATGCCCAGTCTCCCAGCCGATCGCCCAGGCGGGTCATTACCGCCACCGCGCCGGCGGAGGCGCCGGAGGAGAGGCCGAACAAAAAGGGATCGGCCAGATCGTTGCGGGTGGTGGTTTGCAATAACGCGCCGACCATGGCGAGGCCGGCGCCGGTTAACATCGCCAGCAGGCTCCTGGGCAGGCGGATTTCCAGCACGATCCGCGACACCATCGGCTCGGCCCGTCCCGTTCCCGCTCCCAGCGCCGACAGTATTTCATCCGGCGTGAGCGAAGTACTACCAAACACCACGTTGGCCATGCCCATGATGACCAAGGTCAGCAATGCCGCCGTCATGATTAGCGCAAATCCGCGGCTCCGTTGCTTCATGAACGGCTATCCTTCATCAAATACTGTCTCTCATTAAATACTGTCTCGCATAAAACGCCATTTCTCACTGAAAACGGTCGGGATACAGCGCCCGGGCCAATTGGCTGATGGCTTCGATGTTGGCCGGTCCCGGCGTCAGCTGCGCATATTGCAACTTCAGGTAGCGGTGGTTCATCACCGCCGGGGTGTGCTTCATCAGGGGGTGGCGCTCGAGGAAGTCCCGCAGCGTCTGCGCGCCGCCGCCCGTTTGGTAATCCAGCAGAACGATCAGGTCCGGCTCGGCGGTGGCCACGCTTTCCCAGGAGGTGGTGCCCCAGTTGGTGTCCAGGGTATCCATCACATTACGTCCGCCCGCGGCCTCGATCAGCGCGGTAGGCATGGCATAACGACCGCTGGTAAACGGTTTATCCTCGCCGGAATCATACACGAACACCTTTAACGGCGGGCGCTGGCCGATAGTTTGCCGCAGCGCGGCGAGCTGCGCTTTCCAGCCGTCGACCAGCGTTTGCGCGCGCTCCGCCTGGCCAAAAATCTTGCCCAGGTTCAGTATATCGCCGTACAACAGATCCATCGTGGCTTTCTGTTTTTGCCGGCCGATATGCACGCAGCTTTCGGTCAACACCAGCGTCGGCACGCCGAAACGGGCCAGCGATTGCGGCGTCACCTCGCCGCCTACCTTCATACCATAATTCCAGCCGGCAAAAAAGAAGTCGGGATTGACCGCCAGCAGGTTTTCCAGGGTAGGGTATTTGGGCGCCAGCTCCGGAATGCCGCCCAGCTGGCGGGTGAATTCCGGCGTCGCCTTATACCAGCCGGTAATCCCCGTCACGCCGCGGATGTGCGGTTGCAATTCCAGGGCAAACGCCATTTCCGTCATATTCAAATCATGAATGACCGCACGCTGCGGGGCCTGCGTAAAGGTCAGCGGTTGTCCGCAGCTGGAGACCGTGACCGGGAAACCCGAGGCCTGCGCCGCCGCCGTCACCAGCAGGCTCAACGCGGCCGAAAGCAGAGACTTGTTCGGATACTTCTTCATACAGAGTTGTCCTCAGGTTAACCAGGCGGTTACGCGCGTAATGATGCTTCGAAAATTTTTAACGGCTGTCCGGTGGCGGGGTGCGCCACCGTAAAACTGCGCATGCCGAACACCGGTTCGATACAAGACGATACCAGCGCCCGTTCCGGCGTATCGCAGCACACCAGGCGTCCGTGCTGCAGCACCGCCACCCGCTCGGCAAAGGATTCAATCAGCGTAAGATCGTGCAGCACGGCGATGGTGGCGATGCCCCGTGCGCGCACCAGGCCGAGCAGCTGGGCCCGGGCCAGCGGATCGAGATGATTGGTCGGCTCATCAAGCAGCAGCACCCGGGGCGTTTGCGCGAACGCGCGCGCCAGTCCGGCCCGCTGAAGCTCCCCGCCCGACAGGGTGCCCAGCAGCCGGCGGCGCAGCGTGGGTAAACCGGTGTCTTCTATGGCCTGGTTAACGATCTCCTCATGTTGCCGCGCGCTAAAATCCGCATAGTGCGGCAATCGCCCCAGCCCGACGTATTCGGCCACCGTTAGCCGCAGGTCGGGCGTATCGTTTTGCGCCAGCAGCGCGATGCTGCGTGCGCGCGCCTGCCTGGACAAGCTGCCCAGCGGCCGACCATCGAGCAGGATCTGCCCGGACGCCAACCCGATTTCGCCGATAATGGCGCGCAGCAGCGTGGATTTGCCGCTGCCGTTGGGGCCGATCACCGCCAGGCAGTGATGATGGTTAAGCGTCAGGCTCACGCCCCGCAGCGCCGCCGGGCAGCCGTGGGCTCCGGCGGTAACGTCCTGCAGCTCAAGCAGCGGAGTGCCCAGGTTTAATTGTGATGTTATATCATTACTCATGGGCGTATTATGCATGAATATTTTTCTTCTGGTTAAAAAAATAACGCGACCCTGGCGACGTCGCGGGTTTTCAGCCCATCGGACCGGCATAGCGCCGGTTTATCCGGCGGCGTTGCCCGTCATCAGCCCGACCATCTCGCCTTCATCCAGCTGGTCGCGCGGCAAATCCGCCACGATACGGCCACGATACATAACCAGGCTCCGATCGACCAGCGTTTGCAGCTCGGCCAGATCCGTGGAGTAGATCAGGATTGCGCCGCCTTGGTCCGCGAACGCCTTAATGGCCTGGTAGATCACCTCTTTGGTACCCACGTCCACCCCGCGCGTGGGATCAAACAGCAGCAGCGTGCTGGCGCCGGTCAGCAGGGCGCGGGCAATCAAGGCTTTTTGCTGGTTTCCGCCGGAGAGCGCGCTGATTTTAAAGGATAAATACCGCTCGTCCAGTTCCACCTGCGGCGCCACGCGCCCGACCGCCTGGCGCTCCTGGTCCCGGCGGATAAGCCCCAGCCGGCTAAAACGGTGCAGCACGGATTGGGTGATATTGGCGCCGGCCGACAGGGTAGGAAAAATGCCTTCGCTTTTGCGATCCTCCGGCACAAAGGCAATGCCGCCGTATTTACGCAGCGCATCGCGTGGGCTGCGCAATATCACCTCGCGGTCGCGCAGCAGCATTTGTCCCGCACTGTGGCGCATTAGGCCCGCCAGGGTGCGGAACAGTTCCCTCTGTCCCTGGCCTTCCAGGCCCGCCACGCCGAGAATTTCCCCTCGCCGCAGTTCAAAAGAAATATCGCTGAAATTCTGCCCGCCCAAATCGTTGGCCGTAAGCGCCGCGCTCTGCGGGTGCGACGGCGCGGCGCGCCCGCGCGCGCGCTCGTGCGTCGCCCGGCGCCCCACCATCATCTCGAAAATATCGGCGTTGGTCACCTGTTTCAGATCCACCGTCGAGATGGTTTTACCGCTGCGCAGTACCATGGCATGGCTGGCGATTTCCCGGATTTCCGCCAGCCGGTGCGAAATATAGAGTACGGCGGTGCCCATGGCGGTGAGCCGGCGCACCAGGCGAAACAGCCAGTCTACGTCGGCCAGGGCGCCGGTGGGCTCGTCCAGCAGCAGCAGCCGGGGGCGATAGTGCATGGCGCGAACGATTTCCACCCGCTGGCGCGCGGCCAGGGAGAGCGTTTCAACGTTGGCATGCGGCGAAATATCCTGTACGTCGTGATCGGCCAAAATGGCTTCGGCGCGGCGCGCCATCAGTTTTGACGAAGTGAGAAAAAACCGTTGTTTCAGGGAGCTCGGCAGGAAAAAATTCTGGGCGACGCTGAGATTAGGCAACAGGCTGAGCTCTTGGAACGCGGTGCTGACGCCGATATGACGGGCCTGGAGCAGTGAACTCGGCGCATAGTCCCGTCCCTCCAGGCTCATGGTGCCGGTATTGGGCGTCACCACCCCCGAGAGGATTTTTACCAGCGTTGATTTCCCGGCGCCGTTTTCCCCCAGGATGGCCTGTACCTGCCCGGGTTCGATAGTCAATGAGACGCTCTCCAGCGCCACGGTGGCGCCATAGGATTTTGATACCGAGGACAGGCGCATGCCTTGCGCGCCTGCTGCCGGTTGAGTGAGGGATGGTTGCATGGATTGCGGTCTCCTGTCCCGATGGCGCGCGGCCACCGGTAAAATGGTATGAAGGTGCTGGCCAATCTTGCCGCCACCCGGGCGCAACACGCCGTGTTTACGCGAGGAGCCGGTGCGGACTCCCGTTGACACGCCGGGGTTACGCCCGGGACGTCTTAGGGCTTGACCGTGGGCTGGACCTTGGTCAGCTTGTACTGGTCCGGCGCCGCCTGGCAGCGTTCGCAGTTGATGCCGGGTTCATCCGCGGCCCTGATTATTTCCGCCGGCAAAGGCTGGATGGTCGTTCCCGGCGTGGGCACGCCCTTGAGCGCCGAATCCAGGGTGATTTCCGGCAGGAATTCCGGGTGATAGATCTCGGTTGAGAAACCCTCCGGCACCAGATTGGCCGCGAACACATTACAGCCGTCGGCAATGACGCCGCCCTGGCACAGTTTCATCTGGTCGGCGGTGACCCAGGGGAGCGGATATTCGATATTGGTCGGTTCCAGTTGGCGTTTACCGGTCAAGACCTCCATCATCAGCTTAAATGCGTAGCCGGCGGTGGCGGGTGGCGAGCCGGCGGAGACGCCGCTCAGGCCGCGCTTGCGGTAATCGGCATCCAGGAAACCAAGACGAAAGCCGTTCATGTTTTCCCCCATGATGGGCATCATCCGGCCTTTACGGTCGGCTACGGCGTTTAACACGCCGGCTTCGCCCAGCTCGGACCAGATGCCGTCCACATCCGGATGGGCCGCCAGGGCCTTGGCGGTTTCCCGTTGGCTGATGCGGTCGTCCCAATAGCCATAATATTCCGAGACCACCGAAATCCCCGGATACTGTTTGAATATATGCATGGCGCCGTCGAAATGGCGTTTATCCACCGAGGTGCCGGGCACGCCGCGATTCATAAATATTTTTCCTTTGCCGCCCAGTTCATTCACTAATTGCTGGGCCATGTTTTCCCCCGCGCCGGCTGAAATATAACTGATGTTGTAGGCGCATTTTTCCGTTACCGTGGAATCAAACATGAAAAATTTCACGCCCTGGCTGCAGCCGCGCCGGATCACCCGGTTCAAGGCGGTGGGCGATATCGGGAAACTGATGATTCCGTCCGCTTTGGCGGCAATCATACTTTCATAAGCCGATATCTGCGCCTGCGGATCGGTACCGGAAATCACCTCTTGCAAATCCACCATTTTGTCATAGGGCGGCGTTTTCGCCAGCGACTTGATAATATTCGCCGTCTCGCTCATCCAGTTATTTCCGCTATAACTCAGGCTCAGGAATATTTTATATTTTTTCGGTGCGTCTTCCGCCTGCGCCGCTGAAAAATAACCTGATAACCCCATTAAAATGACGGCTGCGGCCGCACATCTTTTAAGACGTGTTTGCATTAACATAGTCACTCCCGATCGATTTGTTAAGTTGATTTCACATGTTTGGCGTTAATTAACGTTTAAATAAAGCCCTGGTCTTTCCTGATAATAAAATAAGTGAATTCGCCGAGCCGGACTGGCATAACAGGGCGACGGTAATAATCGCCCCGGAGACAATCAGCCGCCAGCCCTGGCCGAGGCTGGTGGCGGCAATCACCGAGTCCACGGTGGTTAAAAACAGCGACCCGGCGATGGTGCCGATAAACGTGCCTTTGCCGCCCAGTATCGAGGAGCCGCCTACCACCACCGCGGCAATGGAGGGCAGCATGTAGGGGTCGCCCATGCGCAGGGTGGCGCCGTCGGAATAGCCGGTGAGCAGCGCGCCGCCCAGGGCCGCGCACAGCCCGCTCAGGGCATAGGCGGCAACGGTGGCCGCGCCGACCGGGATGCCGCCGACCTTGGCCGCGCCCGGGCTGCATCCCAGCGCGTACAGGTTGCGTCCAAACACCGTGCGCGTCTGGATCACGATCCCCAGCACGCTGAAAACCAGGGTGAACAGAACGATGCAGGGGATGCCGAATACGCTGCCCTTGACGATGTCAGCCAACAGCTGGGGCGACGCGCCGAGCGTGCTGCCGCCGGTGGCGCCGAGCGCCAGCGACGCGACGATGATGCCGGTGCCCATGGTCATGATAAACGGCGGGATGCGCAGCAGGGTGATTCCCAGACCGCTGAACGCGCCGATGGCCGCGGCGGACAGCAGGATCAACGGCAGCATATAGGCAATATTGTCGCCGCCGGCACCTATCATGCCCGCCGACATCACGCCGCCGTACATAAACAGCGAGGCCACTGACAGATCCATGCCGCCGGACAGAACCACCAGCCCCTGGCCGAACGCCACCACCAGCAGGAATGAGCCCAGGGTCACGATCATCAGCACCTGCGACCAGGACCCCAGGGACGGGCTTATCAGGCGGGAGGCCAGGATCATTATCACCGTCAGGCCCAGTAATAATACCGGCGCGACCGCCTCGGGACTCATCCGGCCGTTGGCGCGCCGGTCGATACGTCCGGCTTCCGGCGCCGCCAGGGAGATTTTGTTCATGAATGTGCTCCTGTGCGTGGCGAACGGTTAAGCACCTTCTCGCATACGATGGACAGCACCAGCAGTACGCCCTGGAAAAAGCCGATATAGAACGAGGAGACGCCAATGGCGAACAGCATTTTTTGCATTAACAGCAGCACCGCCGCGCCCACCATCGAGCCGAACGCGCCGCCGCGCCCGCCGCTGAGGCTGGTGCCGCCCAGCGCCACCGAGGCAAAGGAGAGCAGCAGAAACGGCAGGCCCGAGTTGGGATCGCCGGTGGCGGTTTGGGCGCTAAGCATAAATCCCGCCGCGCCGTAGAAACAGCCGGCCAGGATAAACGCCTGGCAGCGCTTCCACTTGACGGAGATGCCGGACAGCCCGGCGGCGGTTTCATCGGCGCCCACCGCATAAAAAGCGACGCCGGTGTCGGTACGTTTGATCAGCAGCCAGATCAGGGCAAAAAACGCCAGCACCAGGGCGGACACTGGCAGGATTTGCCACAGCATGCCCGTCAGGCCGTCGCTGATAAACTCCGATACCGAGCCGCCGGGCACCGGCAGCAGGAGCAGGGCGATACCCTGGCCGATAATCATGGTGCCAAGCGTCGCGGCGATGCTCTGGATGCCCCTATAGGCCACCAGATAGCCGTTGAGCAGGCCGATCAGCGCGCCGGCCCCCACGCAGAGCAGCAGGCTGAACAGCGCGCCGCCCGGCCCGTCGAACGGGGCAATGGCGGTGAGTACGTTGGCAATGGAAATGACGCCCACCAGGGATAAATCGAATCCCCTGGTCAGCACCACCAGCGTTTGCCCGGCGGCGGCCAGCGCCAGCGGGGCGGCGTTATTGATCAGGTCAGCGACGGCGTAGGCGCTGAACGCACCGGGCTCCGACCAGCCATACAGCAGATACATGATCATATACACCACCATCGCCAGCGCCGCGCCGCGCAGCGCCGGGAGTTGACCTTTTCCGGGCCGAGGGGAGCCCGGGGGCTTCCGGGGAAGACCCTGCGATACATCACTCATAGTCGAGCGTCCTGTGTGTGTTGGGGCCGGATGGTCAGCCGGGACGGCCGGCAGGAGCATCGTGCCCGCGCCAAGGTGTCCTCTGTGCCATCGTGTTTTCCATGCGGTTTACGCCGTTCCCTGGCGTTATGTCCTGGTCAGCCTGCTCCCGGGACCACCGTAATCGGCGTGGGGATCGGGCGGCCCCCATGCGCGTGGCTGTGATGGTGATGCGCCGCATGCGGGTCGGCGACCCGATCCAGGGCGGCGCACGGATCGATGATATGCGCTACGCGCTGCAGCGATACCGGCTGCCCGTGCGGCGTATGCAAGTAGGCCAGGTGCCACAATGCCTGGCGCGCGTCGACATCCTCGCCGGACAGCAGCGATTTGCCTTGCAGCAGCGTTTCCAGCGCGCCCAGCCACTGGCGATAATAGGCTTCCCCCGGGTTTTCGTCCGGCCGCTGCGGCTGTTCCCTGATGATGCGCGCAAACACCTCTACCCATTCGCTCCAGCGGTAGAGTCCGTTGCGCGACAGCTGCAGCGCGGTGGCGAAAGCTTCGGCCTGCCAGGGCTCGCCGAACGCCATTTCCGGCTCGTCCCCGGCCGTCGTGGCGGGGGAGGATGTGGTTATCGTCGTCATGCTGCGCTCCCCTCAGGTGGCCGGAATAATATAGTCATCCCAAAGATCGAGATAGACGGCGGAATGCCCCCCGGCCTCCTCGCCCCACAGTTCCCGCGCCTCGAAGCGCACGCTGTAGACGTGCTGCGGTTTTTCTCCCTTGCCGTGGGCAAAGGTATCGGGGAACACAAACGAGCCGTGGTGGCGCACCACCGTACCCGTCTTGCCGCGAACATAGCGCGGCAGGCGGGTATGGCCCAGGGGATGAATGTTTTTTGCCTGAACCCGATCGCCGGCGGCGAAACGGATCGGCAGATCGGTAGGACGCACATAGACCGGGTTGGTTGTCACCGCGGCGTAAACCTGCTCTTTTTCCAGGATCTTCATGATGCTTTCTCCTGCTGCGCTAACTGCCGTACCTTGTCTTCCAGTTCTTCCTGGGTAAATAAACCGTTTTCGATGCCCAACGTTTCCATCGCGTGATACCAGTGCACGTAGTAGGGCGTGCTGAGGTATTCAGCGGGATCCATCACCTCGATGGCGTGACGGAATTCGTCGATGGGACACAGGCCGCCGGCAAAATACAGGCCGATGGTGGAAAAGACCTGCTTTTCCCATTCGGCTTTGAAGACCGGTTCGCCGGGGTTGATCGCCACCGGGCCGAGGTTATGCATGCCGCCTACATCATGAATTGAATTCATCGTTCTCTCCTGTTCGTGCTTGGGTTATCAGGCCTGGCCTACGGGGGGCAGCACCGCGGTGCCGATCATCGAGTCGCGGCTGACCAGGGCGGCCAACTGGTCCTCGCTCATGCCTTCGCTGCCGGCCGGCCGCAGCGGCAGGATCATATAGCGGATCTCGGCGTTGCTGTCCCACACCCGGATTTCAACGCTATCCGGCAGCCGCACGTTAAACTCCTCCAGCACCGCGCGGGGCTCCATGACCGCCCGCGAGCGATACTGCGGCGCTTTGTACCACGTGGGCGGCAGGCCCAGGGTAGGCCAGGGATAGCAGGAGCACAGCGTGCACACCACCATGTTGTGGACCGTCGCGGTATTTTCGGCCACGAACATATGGGCGCCTTCCAGGCCGGTAAAACCCAGTTCGGCAATGGCCGCGGTGGCATCATCCAGCAGGCGTTGCTTATAGGACGGATCGCTCCAGGCTTTGGCTACCACCCTGGCGCCGTTCTTCGGACCGAAGCGATGTTCAAAGATATCGATGATTTCATCCACCGCTTCCGCCTTGAGGTAGCCTTTTTCAATCAATAAGGACTGAATGGCTTTAATCCGTAACGTTGGAATATTGGGTGGCGCGGTTGGCTCCAAAATATCGCTCATTGTCTTTCCTCTTGCTTTGTTTTGCGGCCCTTACGCCTGGTAACGCGCGTGGGCCGCGGGAAATACCGCGCAAAAAAAAAGCCCCTGCAACTCTTGCGAGCTGCGGGGGCATCTTTGCCGGCGTTATGTTTACTCTACTACACTAACAATAATGAATATCAACGGGCCTGGACGGCGGAAAAATAACATTCACATGATAATCTTGTTAAGCAATATAGATGCCAATGTGTGACTTGTGTTTTTACTGTTATAAAACAGCCTATTGAATTTTACCTTTGTTACCGGTGCCTCCGCTCGTCCCGAGCTTATTACCTTCTTGTGCTGTTTAAGTGCAGTCCGGTCACCAACGTGGTGCGCGTTGTCTTAATCGGCCCCGGGCTGATGTATGCCGGGAGGGCCGCGTAATGCATCTATTGCATATGGCGCGTTTTCAACATGTGTAACCATTCCTGCTGGCGCGATAAAAAAACGATACAGAATTCCTCCACCGTTTGCTGTTGTTCCGTCGCCAGCCGCCGCAATAATTCATAGGATTGCTGCTCGCTGTAGTTGAATTCCTGGATCAATAATAGCTGCGCCGACAACAGGAAACGACGCGAACGAATGCGAATGTCCTGTTGCCTGAGCGCCGCCAGATGCGCCTGATGGCGTTCAAAATGATGCCGGGCCAGGATGATGGTGGATAAAATGCCGTCGGTCTTTACCGGCTTGCGCAGGCAGCCGTCCACTTCCTGATCGATGACCCAGGACAAGCGGGACGGGGTCTCCAGTCCCATCAGGGCAATTTTAGGCAAAGACGGCCAGGTGCCCTGGCTGATTTGTTTGATCAGGACGCTGTTGTCGGAATCAAAAATCACGCTGTCATAACGATCGCGGAATACGTCATCATGAAAATCCACAAAGCTGTGGCCCTGGACGCCGAGACGCAGAAACTGCAGCAGCAGGTTCTTTTCGTCACGAGGCGCACAGCCGAACAGCGCAATTTTCATCCCTCGCACCATCAGTCGTTTTTTAGCCTCTTGCACTTAACACCTCGCACGGCTCGCTATAACGAAAAATCGGACCAGGTTAACCAGGGGTCTGGGATTACCGGGCCGGGGGACTGCCAAAGGAGATGAAAGCGCCCATCCTCGCCGAGTCGCGCCAGGCGCGGCGTCAGGCTGGCATGGTTATTTTCCCGGTTGATGCGGGTGATGCCGTTCGGCGCCGACAGGCTTTCGGCGTACACCGCCTCCCGCACCGCCGACGTCTCGTCGCTGCCGCACCGATTAATTCCCTTGGCTAAAAAGTGTCCGCACATCCAGGCGGCCTCGGCGTCCACCGTGGTGGTGGCGTTTTCGCCGAAGCGGCTGCGGTAGCGCTGGATAAACCGCCGATTCTGCTCGTTGTCGATATTTTGGAAATACACGGCGGAAACCAGATATCCCTCCAGCGCGTCCGCGCCCACCATCGCCACCTCCGACTCGCACAGGGTCAGGCTAAGCCGCACGACAGATGACGAACGCAGGAATTCATGCTCTTGCTCCATGGTTTTCCAGACGCGGTAAAAACGGTATGCCGAAATGCCGACCAGCGTGACCATGACCACCGGCGGGCGGCGGCGGATGATATCCAGTATGACCTGTTCCACGCCGGTGTCGCCGAGCGCCAGGAACCGGCTTTGTACCAGGGTGCCGCCCCGGGCGTCCAGCGCGTCGCGGATAATGCGATCGATCTCTTCCGACCAGATATAGTTAGAGCCGACATGGTATATCTCGGCCGGATAGTGATTGATGACATAGTCGAGCATCGGCAGCACATGCTGGTTGGGCGCGGCGCCCAGGTACATGACGTTATTGCTGCTTTCAAAGCCCTCGTAGCGCGCGCTATGCCAGAGCAGGGCGTTGGCGCCCTCGACCAGCGGCAAAATCAGCTTGCGCGAGGCGGAGGTATAACAGCCGACGATATGTTTTACCCCGTGCTGGTACAGCAGGTCATGGCAATGGCGATAATAATTATCCAGGTTGCAGCCGGGATCGTAGATAACCGGCGCCAGGGTAAAGTTAAAACTTTTGCTGGCATTTACTTCCTCGATGGCCAGCATAATGCCGTTGAGCATTTCCCGCCCGATGCCGCCATAATGACCGGATACCGAATACAGCACGCCCACCGGAATGATGGCCTTGGAGCGGCTCCCGCCCGGGATCAGGCGGTTATCTGCTGAAAACATATTCACCTCGTGTTACCTCATTCGCCGCCGGCAACCTGGATCAACGGCTGGTAATAATGGGGCTGGCGCATGGCGACCAGATCTTTGCGCCGCACCACATTGGTGGGATAGGCGCAGTCCAGGTTGCTGGTATCGATGTCCAGCACGGCCAGGCCCTGGACCTCGGTGACCAGCGCCTCGCGCCTGGGCCAGACAAAGGTATCCGGCCCGAAAATACCGCTTAGCCCCGAAAGATTGGCATTGGCATAACTCAGGTAGACATTGTTTTCCCCGGCCCGTACCCGGGTTAACAGCCAGTGGTGGCGGGATGCTCCGGTGGCAATAGGGTAGTCGTGGGGCACGGCGGTGCCGGGATGATCGATCGGCCCCGGCAGATCCAGCGCCGCCGGACAGGCGATAATATCGCAGCCGCGCATTGCGAGGATCCGTCCCGCCTCGGGAAATTCAAGGTCATGGCCGATCAGCAGGCCGATGCGCCCGCAGGGAATATCAACGGTGGTCCAGGCGCTGCCGGGCGTCGCCCAGGTCTTGTCTTCCGCGGTTAAATGAATTTTGCGATACATCCCCTGCAGGCCGTCCGGGCCGATCAATACCGCCGAGTTATAGCGGTTGCCGTCGCCGCCGTCCTCCACCATGCCCGCCACCAGGTAGAGCCGCAGGCGGGCGCACAGATCCATCAGGGCGCTGACGGCGGCGTGCCGCGGGGTGATGGCGCCGGCGGGGGCCCGGTATTTGCCGGTGAGGCAAAGCTCGGGCAGCGTCAGCAGCTCCGCGCCCTGCGCTTTTGCCCTGGCGGCCAGTTGTCCGATATGCCTGAGATTGACGTTGATATCATCGTCGGGTTCGAATTGCCCGACGGCAATATGCGAGCGTTTGCCCTCCGGCAGGGGTTTGGTGGCGTACAGGCCGAAGAAATCCAGCGGATTCCACATAAAGGTATTTGTCATCAATTCCTTGTACAGCTCCGGCCTGCGCTCTGCCAGCACGCGGCGGCGGGCGCCGGTATGCAAAACCCCGGAAACGATGCCGTCGCCGGTATCGCGCCAGGCCTGGATATGGCCGTTGGGTTCGATAATGCAACTGCCGCCGCTGAACTGGACGCCGCGTTCCCGCCCCCAGCGATTGCTTTCAATCAGGTAGCAGTCGTTTTCATAGGCGCGATTAATCCAGTAAGGCGCGGGAGTGCGCTCGGCCAGCCAGTTGCTGATATGGCAAATGACGTCCGCGCCCTGTAAGCCGGCCAGGCGGGCGGTTTCGATAAAATGGATATCCATGCAAATCAGCAGCGCAATATTGCCAAGCGGGGTAGGGAATACCTGATGCCCCAAATCGCCGTTCGCCGCCCATTTTGGCTCCGAGATATACGGATGGGTTTTACGGTGTTTGCCGATCACGCCGTCGGGGCCGATCAGCACCGCGCTGTTGTAATATAGCCCGCTGCGCGCATCCACTTCAGGCAAACCGACCACCAGGTAACATTGATAGCGCGCCGCCAGCAGGACGAAACGATCGGTGGTGGCGCCGGGCACCGTCTCGACGTAATCGGCGACCTCTTCACGATCCATCCAGCAATAGCCGGTGGTGCCCATCTCGGGCATGACGATCAGGCGCGCGCCGCCGGCCGCGGCCTCCCCGGCCAGGGCTAGCAGCCTGAGGATATTGTCTTCTTTACGGAATTGTGTAGGTTCAAACTGAATTGCCGCGACGCAAACCGGTTGATTGATCATTCTCACTCTCTCATTGGGTAAAAAAAAGCCCCATCAACCATTACAACAGTTGATAGGGCATCTTTGCCAGATTCATGTGTTATGACGTCCTGCCTTCCACTTCAGAGGGTCTACAAAACGCCGAACCATACTTAGGATTAGGCAATAAACATGCCTGAATAACAATTTTTCTTAAAAGTTGTTAAATATCAATTTATTATATTTTTTTCACAAGCCTGCTAATCCGTCATCAACGATAAAGTTTTAACGCAGTCGGTGCGTTTGCGTCTCTATTGCACTTTTTTGGCGTGCCGACGGGCGACAGGAAACTCTAGTTTAGCTTGGTCTTGCTTAATGGGAAGAGATCAGTTGGAACCCGATTTGAGCTGATTTTTCTCATACCCCAAATGGTGGGTCAGTTCAGCTTTAAGGGCAGCCTCAACACTTAATTTTTTTTAAAACCGATCAAATTGGCTCAGATCCTCAGGGGTTTTGAGACTTTTAGCCAGCTCAGTTGCGAGAGCCTGTAGCAATTTTTCGTCCATAAATTCACCTAATTCTAATGATGGATTGAACATATCAAAATCAGGCGATTACACAATCTTATGTACAGACTCGCAAGGTCTGCAATTTTTCAGCCGCGGCCCACCGATCTGGCTGACGACGCGTGAGACGCCTGCGGGGGCGTCGTCGTTGTACTCGCCTCAGCCCGGGCGTCGAAATCGTGCCTGGCTTGATCGATAACATCGAGATGAGCGAGTGCCCACTTTCCGAGCGCCTCGACCGGCTCACGCAACTCATGGCCGAGTCGCGTGAGCTCGTAGTCCACACGCGGAGGTGTTGTGGGATACACGGTGCGGACCACCAGGCCATCGCGCTCGAGGCCACGGAGCGTCAGCGTGAGCATGCGCTGCGAGATGCCGCCAATCTCGCGCTTGAGTTCGCTGAATCGCCGTGGACCTTCTCGCAGGAGCATCACCACCAGCACGGTCCACTTGTCGCCAATACGCGAGAGCAGTGTACTGACCCGCGGGCAGTCCAGCGCCATCGAGCGCTCCGGTTCGTTCAGTAGCGACATAGCAGCCATGGTTCCCTCTTTGTTCCTATGCAACAAAATTGTGCCGTCTTGACGAGTCATCTCAGTTACTAAAGAATAGCTGGTACCTACTTTATACCAACAGGAAGATGACGTCCATGAAACTACTTCACCTTGATTCAAGCATCCTTGGCGCGAATTCGGTCAGCCGCGAGCTTTCCGCTTCCGTTGTCGCCCGTCTCACAGAGACCAATCCTGCAATACAGGTCACTTATCGCGACCTGGCCGCCGTACCGATCCCGCATTTGTCCGGCGCCTACCTGGCGGCCGGCCAGGTGGGCGAAATACAGCACGATACCGCGCTGCAAGCCGATCTCGCGCTGGGGAGTGAGGTGCTCGAGGAGTTCCTGGGGGCCGACACCGTTGTGTTGGGCGTTGGTTTCTACAACTTCGGCATTCCAAGCCAGCTTAAGGCGTGGGTCGATCGGCTGGCAATTGCCGGCAAGACCTTCCGGTATACCGAGCAAGGGCCAGTCGGGCTTGCCGGTGGGAAGCGCGTGGTCATTGCCATTGCACGCGGTGGTTTTTATGGTCCGGGTACGGCCATTGCGTCGTTTGAGCATGCCGAGAGCTACCTACGGGGCATCTTTGCTTTCTTCGGTATCGACAACATCGATGTAGTGGCAGCTGAAGGTATCGCGGTTGGACCCGAGGCACGAGAGGTTGCCATCACACAAGCTGAAGAGAAGATCGCGGCTCTCCATGCGTGATGCCAGTAGTCGGTTCATCCTCATTTTGTGGTGACCGGCAGTCGCCGAGCAGAAGCGGTACTGAGGCAGTCCAGGAAATCTCATCTGTGCTGCCTTAGCTCCGCAATTTCAACCATGTTTTCCTTAGGCGCTTCATAGTGCAACAAAAACACAACGCTGACCGTGGTGTGATGGCGACTTCACGACCAGCATGACGGTATTCAATGGGGCATCAACCCTAACCTCGCGTAATAGATTCCATTATTGATCTTGGTTGAGGTTATCGGGCAGTAATTCGGTCGCGCAACGCGCAGACCAACGTTTAATCAGCAATGAGGAAACCATCATGACAAGTGTCCTTCCCAATCCCACGGCGAGTCGCTCCCTGCGGGTCGGCGTATGGGTGGCTAAGGGTCTTCTGGCCGTACTTTTCTTCTTTTCTGCCTACATGAAGCTCCTCACGCCCATCCCCGAACTGGCGAAGATGATGCCGTGGACAGGGGTTCTCCCGGAGACGTTCGTGCGCATCATGGGCTTCATAGATCTGGCGGGCGGGCTTGGCCTATTGCTCCCTTCTCTGACCCGGATATTGCCGCGGCTTACCGTGCTGGCGGCGCTATGCTGCTCAGTGCTTCAGGTGTTCGCGATGGTCTTCCATGTTTCGCGCGGCGAGGCGTCAGTGATCCCCCGGAACGTCGTCATGCTGTCGCTTTCACTGTTCGTGCTGTGGGGGCGTGCCCGCAAGGCCCCCATTTTGCCGCGCTGATGTCTACGTTTGGAGGCAATTAAAATGAAACGCATGCCCACTTTTTACCTGTCTCACGGAGGCGGTCCATGGCCGTGGATGAAAGATCGCTTCGGGCCGATGTTTGACCGGCTCGAGAAGTCGCTTCAGGAGTTGGCGTCAAGTCTGCCGGAACGTCCAAAGGCAATCTTGATGATTTCCGGGCATTGGGAAAATCCCGAATTCACCCTGTCCTCAAGCCCCAATCCCCCCATGTACTATGACTACGAAGGTTTTCCGGAACACACCTATCGCGTAAAGTACCCGGCACCGGGTTCCCCCGAACTGGCGGAGCGCGTGTGTGCATTACTGACCGCGGGTGGCATCGCCGCGAAGCTTGATCCGAACCGTGGCTTTGACCACGGCACCTTTACGGTCGCCGCTGTTGCTTTCCCGGAAGCCGACATCCCTGTCGTGCAGTTGTCGCTGCGACACGGCTACGACCCTGCGGCGCACATTGCCCTCGGCCGACTGCTCGCACCGTTGCGTGACGAGGGTATCCTCATCATTGGCAGCGGTGTCAGCTTCCACAACTTCGGAAAACTCAGTCCCGAGGGAACGATTCCATCACGTCTGTTCGATGCCTGGCTGCAAAAGACATTGACCGCCAGTTCCCCCGCCGAGCGCGAAAAGCAACTGACACACTGGGCCGACGCGCCGGCTGCCCGTATCGCACATCCATGTGAAGACCACCTTGTGCCACTGATGGTTGCCGTCGGTGCCGGGCTCGATGAGCCCGGGACGTGCGTTTATAACGACGACACCATGTTTGGCAGCATTACGGTATCGAGCTTCCGTTTTGGTCTTGCCGATAATTCGAGTGGAGCACCCGCGAACGCATAACCCAGCTCGTTAGCCGCAGCAGGCGAACACGCATGGCGTTAATGCACGGCCATAGCTTATGTTGGACTGTCTTTAGGATCGTGGACACTCCTGGCCTATTATCTGCTGTCTGCTGTCTGCTGTCTGCTGTCTGCAGATTCAGCTAAAGCTAAAGCTGACAATGCTGAAGCATTGTTGAAAACCAATCCAGTGATCAGTGTACAGGTCCTTAATGAGGTGACGAGCGTGTGTCGTTGCAAGCTTGCGATGAGCTGGGAAGATATTGGACCTTTTCTGGTGCTGGTACGTAGCTTCTGCAATGTCGTACCGCTGACGGTGGATGTTCATGGCCGCGCACAACAGATTGCGGAACGGCACCAGATCTCGTTTAATGATGCTTGTATCTTCGCAGCCGCGGCGACGGCTGGTTGCCAGATCTTGTACACCGAGGACCTGAGCCACGGGCGGATCCTGGAGGACAGCCTTACGATCAGGAATCCTTCGCGCAGGGTTAATGAGTCGGCTGGAAAAGGTGGAACCGCCTGAACCGTGAGGCGGTAGTTCTTTCGATGGAGCCATGAAACCGCAGTTGTGGACGTCCACTGGCATCATTGGCATAATCTGCCAATGATGATATCCTGAGAACAGACTGTTATTTGGGGAGTTGAAGCCATGCACACACGCAATGTGGTACTGACTGACCATCAGCACGAGATGGTCGAAAGGCTTGTTAATTCAGGCCGTTATCAGAATGCGAGCGAAGTGTTGCGTGACGGGTTACGCCTGCTCGAGCAACGAGAGGACGTTGAGGAGGCCAAACTTGATGCCCTGAAAGCGGCCGCGCAAGTAGGCTGGAGAGAAATCGATGATGGCCGTTTTACAGATGTCCAGAATGACAAGCTCGAAGATTTCATCGGTGAGTTAGGCGTTCGCGCCGCTGGCAGTGAGCAGAATCAACATCGCAAATGATGCGCTATCGCCTATCGGCCGTCGCCCAATCGGATATAATTAATATACTTAAATGGACTCATATTCAGTTCGGTGAGGCTGCAGGTAGGCGTTATGAGCTAAAGCGTTGCGGGACGTAGCTTCGGACCCTGGTCGGCTCGGTAGTGTGGCGCGAAAAGAACTCGGCAAAGGCGCGAGGTAATGGCATCTTAAGTTAAGTGCTGAGCGCGCCAAATCGAAGGATGGGGTTGTTCATCGGCCGCGTCATTTTCTCATTTATCGGATAGACGCTGAGGATTTGATGGCCGTTGGCCGTGTTCTGCATGATGCGATGGAACTCGAACAACATTAATTGCAGGACACACCTTGGGAGCAGCTATCCATTTAATGGAGAATTGAGGCACGAGGTATGGCTATGATTACACACGCACACACGAAACGATGGACTTACCGACTTGGCCGGAGCATGGGACGGACCTGGCGTGGGTATGTGTCTCGCGAGCGTCATGTAGCTGACTGGATCATTTCACGGGGGGTTCCTGCGGTGGGCGCCAGTGTGTTGATTTGGCTCATCAAACTCGTACTGCTTGGGTTGCTTCTGTATGCTGCGTTCTGGTTGGCTTTGCTACTGGTGTTTGCGGTAGCCGCAGCTTGGGTGGCCGAACATTCAATGGGGCAAGATGAATCCGACTTCTTGGGGCGTAAGGCAGAAGAACTGGATCATCGCGATAGCCTCTCTTATAATCCGTACAACTACAACGATGACCCCGACCCTCGGTTCGAGGACGACTGAAACCAAGGCTACTTCTTTGCTGTGCTGATCAGTATACCTGAGCCTTTGCTCCCGGCTTGTCCCACGTCCCGGGAGCCATTCGTCAAGCCTTGTAGCATGTTTCCTGCCCGAACACCGGCCCATCCTAATGCTGTAACCCAAAATGTTGGCAACACAAGAAACATCGTCGCCATAACGAAGTTCAGTAGCATATCGCCGAAGGCGTTGTTGAGCCCCAGCAACGGATCGAAGTTCACCTGTGGCCGATCCGCACCCAGCCCCCAGCCGTAAAGCGCATCCAAGATCGTAGAGTCCAGCCAGCGGGCCAATTGGAACCAGAATTCCACAAAATACAGCGCGAAGAACACGCAGCTGACCGTCACGAAAGCCTTCAGATCGTAGGTCGCCAGCATCAATACCAGGGGGATGCAGATGATCAGTGCCATCTTCAGCAGTGACAGTACCATTGGGAGGGCCTGTCGCACCGCATCCATCGCCGGGAAATAGGCAAGGGCACCCACGGTCACGCCGGCGTCCGCCACGGCGCGGGTGACGACGTTGGGCAACGTCATATCGACCTGCCCGCCGTAGTCCGCATAGACGGCCCCTTGGTTCATCTTCTGCTGGCGCGGCGCGGCAATCGCGCGGATCACCGAATCGTCCAGTTCAGTACGTGAGATGAATCCTGCCCACTTTGCTATCCGGGTCATCAGGTCTAGATTGACCACGGCCAGCAGTCGGGCGCGCAGTCCAGTGTCCGCATCTGACCACCATTGTCGACACGTTGGGTAGCCGCCTCCGCTGTCCACTTGCGCCAGGCCCGCGTCGCGTGTGGCATCATAGGGCCAGGCTGTGCGCGGTGTTTTTGAGTGATAACTGTCATAGTAACCGCTGGTATTGAGAAAGAAATTTGAGCCTATCCAGGTGACGTCATACATCTGAGCCTCGCTGAGCTCTGGGCGTCCCATAAACAGTTTTGCCCGCGCCGGGCCGTAGCAATCGTGTGTGAAATCGGCAACCTCCTGTGCTAGGACCGGGTCGTCGATACGCGTGCTGTCTATTTCCATGCGCATTTGCCGCAGGTCAGTACCGCAGGGGATGGCGGCTACCGCCGCGCTGGTTACGGCTTTGGAGATGGCATGCATGAAAAACCACCAGAGGGGGATTTTCGCGCTCTGGTTATTGAGCGAGGTAAATGATTTTTCCCAACCGGTCTCCGTGGGCAGTGGTACGCTGACCTGGCATTGCGTAGAGCGTGTAGTGTCAAATTTGATGGTGGACAGGTCGACGTCGATATACGGCACACAACCAAACAGGATGGCCACTATCGCCATCCAGATACGGTTCTCGATACGCATCGAGGACAACACGCCTTTATTGCCCTCGTCGGCCCCCTCAGTTCGCGCCCGCAGCCATTCCTGAATGAAAATCCCGGCAAAGGGCAGGGCGAACAGGCCGCTGGCAACGAGGATGTTCCAGACGCCGTTGTTAACGAGCCAGGCGACCAGCGTCAGGTAGTATTCCAGATAGTCGGTGGTCTGCAAGGTCATCACCGTCTCCTATACTACGCGCAGCCACTGGCAGGCTTCGGAGAACACGATGGCTCCCACGCTCAGGGCTTCGAGGATGTGGAGCGCCCGGGCTGAATTTGGGTCGCGCTGGAGCCTGCGCCGCCGCGCCCAGGGCCAGACGGCCAGCAAGGTCAGATACAGGCACAGGCGCCAGACGAGGAAATGGACGCTATGGGCATTGAGCCACTGCTGCCAATCGGCGATACCGCCGCACAGGTAAATGCCCAGCAGGTTGGCAACCAGTGCGGCAAAGAACAGTAGAACCAATATCCCCAGCAACAGCAGTAAAGGCCTTTGCCTGGTGCGTATTTCAGAACTAAAGGAGAGCATAGACGTTTCTCCACGCCAGATTAACATCGTTCGAGTTCATCTCAGCAACGATGAAAAGGCGATGAACAATGCGAAACGGATGCGCCCCATATAGTTTTTCTCGGCTGCCTCTGGTCATCCAGGCTGCTATAAACAAAACCATTTCTAAGAAAAACGGTATCAAAATTGTGCTGATGTGTTGCTTTGATGCGTGAATTGATGTTAAATAGAATCAATTTAGATGCGTCACCGCAAAGAGGTCATAAAATGCGTACCACCGTCACCATTGATGACAATTTGTATGAGCAGGCGCTGGAACTGGCTGGTCCGGACATGGACAAAGCAGACCTTTTCCGCGAGGCCATCCACACCTTTGTCCGTGTTCAGGCCGCCAAACGTCTTGCCGCCCTCGGCGGTAGCGCGCCGACTATGTCAAATGTGCCGCGCCGTCGTCAAGATTCGAGCCGCTGATGCCCGTTGTTCAGGACGTGTTGGTCGATACCAGTGTCTGGATTGAGCATTTTCGCCAAAATAAAACCGAATTGGTTGATTTGATGATGCAGGATAGAGTGCTTATCCACCCGTTTGTACTGACGGAATTAGCGTGCGGCACCCCCCCTGCGCCCCGCGGGAGAACGCTGGGCGATTTAGCTCTGCTACGTACCTGTCATTCTGCCAACCAGACCGAGGTCAGGAACTTGATTGAGCAGGAGGGCCTTTATGGCCAAGGTTGCGGTCTGGTTGATATGACCCTACTGGCCTCCACCCTGATCACTCCCAACGCTCGGTTGTGGACGTTGGACAGACGTTTGGCCATCCTGGCCGTACGCCTGGGCATAAACTGGCCCACGGGCGCACGCTAAGCACCCACATTTCAGGGAAAATTTTAAGTTTATAGGGTATTACCCCATGACATGCTACCGACCTCATTTCATTACAGCTAAACCTGACCGCACAAAAGCTGCCTATCTAACCGCGCACTAGATATCCTCTCTCATTACACCAGCAATGCGATGAATATCTTGTTGCGTTTGCTCACTAATCCGGCCCTTACTGAGGTCCCACGGGACATCGGAAGCGTGGCGGACGCTTTTCGATATCAAGCCTCGTGTTCTATGAGAACCACCATGGAATATCAACCTCCTCATAAATAATTATTGATGCGGTGGTGGGACATGATTTTGTAAA
The DNA here is from genome assembly GCF_047324175.1 of Sodalis sp. RH21. NCBI lineage: Bacteria > Pseudomonadati > Pseudomonadota > Gammaproteobacteria > Enterobacterales > Bruguierivoracaceae > Sodalis > Sodalis sp. RH21. The sequence continues at coordinate 2,248,162 of NZ_CP178732.1, forward strand.
AACGAGTCTACTTCACCGTCCATGCTTCAGAAAAGTGACTATCTGCAAATAATTCCGTTAATCCGGTGATCTGCTTGAGCCTAAGCACTTCATCCGCATCCATACCCAATTCCTTGGCTATTTTCTCGTCCTTCCAGCCTAATCGCGCCAGGTCCCTCACGATATCTGACATGGCCATGATTTGATGTTTCCCACGGGCGCGGTTATGGCGAATAGTGGCCGCGATGCGATCGGTTTTTCCTGACTGGCTGTTTCTAATACAGGTAACAGGAAGATAATTTTTTAAACGGCTGCGAAGGATCTTTTTTTCTTTCCCCAACAGGCTTCGGTGAAACCCATCTACCACAATATAGCGCTCCTTTTCTTGGCACACCACCACAGGTTGGGTATAGCCATCCTTATCCAGGGAGGTAAGCAGTAATCTTTTTTCGGCGGGCGCCATATTATTGGGGTTATAATCATTTGCCAGCACGTTTTCAGCTTTTATCCAGAGGACACAGTCCACCGGCTCTTCTCGGAAAGGGCTTTGCTCATGTAAAAACTTTTTTAGTGAATTGATGGCTGCGATCTGTTCGTCGAAGGTCATAGCGCTGAGCGCTTCAGAAATGGGCTTAAATAATTCCTCGATATTCATAAAATCCTCCATTCTTTACGTTTCTCCTGCATACGATGCAGGTATTTTTTGTAATGGTGAGCCTTATTGGGGCTGAATGATAACGTATGACACCAGAAATCATTACGAATTAGTGTCTTGCAGATACGGCGCCAGGAAGGAATATCTCTTGCGCCTAAATCCTTGTCCTGTTCGTCGGGGATATCTACAGGGAAACCCCGGCTTTGGTACCATTTTAAATAAATGGCAATCTTATTGCGGTAATGTTCCGCTGTTTTCAATGGCATGCTGTCCAATAAGAACAAAGCGTAGCTTTTCCAGTTATGCTGAACCGGTTTGGTTATTTTCCGATTGGCGTAAAAATTCCCGGTTTGGTCGGCATACAGTGCGCCGGAATTCGCTCCCGCCACTCGTCGGCAAGCTTTCTCCCATGTTTCCGGCTCAAGCACGTGGTAAAGCCATAATCCCTTGCGTTGTTCGGGGCCGAAGGGTTCGCAAATGCGCATCGAGCTCAACGGCACGCCGGCCTGGTACATAAGATCATAAAGTGGATTATAAATACGCTTAAATTTGGCAAAAAAAAGCCAAATGTCATTCACTTTCCAGTCGTAAATAGGATAGGCATTATAAACAAAACCTTCTGATGATGCCGTTGTCCAGGGTTTATCATCTGCGTAGCGAAGTTTAGAATAAGAACTGATCGCGGCAAAGCGATTAAGCGATTCATCGGTACGGATGCCGATTAAAATCGCTGCACTCTTTTTTTGCGCAAACCAACTGGCAAAAGCGGGTACAAATTCTTCAAAGGTCATGGCGTGCCGGTAAAAAGGGAAAAACGCAGGGTCGGTGATCGCATCGGGAGGGGGTTGGCGCACCCAGTCAGTGTCCGGTTGCCATGCCACCCATTCGGGTTGATATTGAGAGACCCCATTCACGGTAGTCCTGGGAAGGGCCACCCAGTAAAAGCGATCGATACAATCATCATACAGGGCTTTCATTTTCTCTATATGATTGATAGTAAGAGTAAACTGCACCTCCCAGTCAATAAATAGCACACTAAATGACCGTTTTTTTCGACGCGCGATTTCAGCCACCAGATGCAGTAAGACCGTTGAATCTTTACCCCCAGAGAAGGACACGCTAATGCGCTGAAATGTATCGAAAACCCAAGTTATCCTCTCTTGGGCAGCCTCAAGGACGCTTTTCCCTAATCCTATTTTTTTGACCAAAGCTATCACCTGTTGTTATCATAAATTAAATGCAATTTTGATTGTTTTAAACCCTTTTTAGGGGTTATTAATTAGCATTGCGTGCTTAAAATGGTTAAATTTTGTAATGTATCAGAACTTATATGCTGGAATAAATTAATTTTATTCCATCGGGGAATTAAAAAAAGTAATAGATAAATATTAAATTATTTTTTTAGGCCGGTGATGGTCTAAATATTTTTTTCAAAAATCAAGTGGATAAAGCGAATTTGCTATTATGTTGGTTTACTCAAATTTATTAAAATAAATAAAGGTAACACTATTCTAAAAAATAAACAATAATGAGTGTTAATGTTGATAAAATATACGTGTTAATCACTCAGGTGATAATTTGAAATTTATTGATTATCCAGGTTGCCTGGAATATGCTATATCATCTTTTTGATAGGCTATTAAGCTTACCTTTGCTGGAAAATGTTCGCGTTGTTATTCCAATCGGGCCGAATACGAGTCAGAAAATACTGTACAGAGTGATGCACAATAAATAATACCAAGATTGATCGTGTTTATATCCTTCAATTCTGAAATAAATCTAACATTCCCCGTGTGTAATCACCTTCCCGCAGCCTGCCCATGCTAGGTCAGCGCCAGGCTTAGCGTGATTTGTCATCATCACTCTGATAATGAAAGCGAAAACTAAATAAGTATAACTAAATCGACAGGCCACCAGTGCTTCGCCGTTGAGTCAAAAGATGTTGGTTAGCCCGCCATTTCATTGGTCACGGGTGAGCGTGAGGTAAGGGTTGTTGAGCGGTTTATCGGCGAACACTGTAAAAGGATCCTGAAGTAGGTAACCGTGCAAACGCCGGGATTTGCGTGGTCCAATTACCTCACAGGTCCAGATGTTCAGGCCATTGTCTTGCTTACGGTGCAGTTGCAGCTTTTCGAAGCGCTTTTGCACCCATTGCCAGGCGGCCAGATGATCCTGCTTGGCAAAGGTTGCGATCTGGGGATACTCCTGCACATAGCGCTGGAATATCCCCGGGCTGACAAGGTAGACCGTATCGTTCACGGTATGCACCAGCGCCTTGGCATCGTTGATAATCAGTTTATGCGACTGGATGGCCTGCTGTAACCATGCGACGAAATGCTGACCGGAGGGCGCAAGGGACATGTCGTAAGCGCCTTTTTCTGATGCTATTTCAGCAAGCGGTGGCGCGTCCTGGTGATGTACTGAAGCCACAGGGACAATGGCTTCCTCAGTCGGCGCGATAATGTCGGGCTTAGGCGTGCCAAGCAGATCGAGGAGATTGTCTATCGTCTCGCTGGAGGGTTGGGGAGCCGTAGTTATTGCGCTGTCGGCCACTGGCGTTTCGCTTGCCAAAATCGTCTGGGGGGCGTTTTCAACCACCGGTTCAGTCTCGACCGAGCCCTCGAACGGTGCGGGTAGGTTTGCCGGCTCCCAGATGAGCGAAGGTGACATTTTGAGAAAGGTGAAGGGATTCGACCAGCCGCTGTTGCTGGAAACCGTCGCCCGCCAGATGGCCTTGCCATCGGGCGTCGCTTGGACGATACCGTGGTCCTGAAGCACGTCGAATACCGCCGTATTGTTGCTGGGTATGCCCTCGATGCCCTGGGACAGGAGATGGGCGCGTAGCTTGTCGGCAACGGTTTTGCTCACTAACCAAAGGGCATCAGCGGTTAACCAGCCATCCGAGGGACCGGGTTGATTTAGTTTAAACTCTTCCTTAAGCAGATAGCGCAAACCCTCCAGGAGTTTGCGTTGCAACGCGTGTTTCGGTACTGCCAGTGCCTTGGCCGGATCGCCTCCCATCGCCTGTGATACGGACGCGCGGTCAGCTTGAATTACCAGCTCACCGAGTACGCCAGCATGCTCATATTGCCCTGCCAGAACGTAGATGAGCGCCGACCAAAGCGCAGGAAAGTTGCTGAGCCAGTCAAGGGCCGAGTTATCAATCAGGCGGTTGTAGAGCAGGCCGGAGGCCGCGCTATGCAACCGGTACTCGCGCTCTGGCCGGTAGCGAAAGCGATAATGCTGCTGCAACGAGCCATGCCAGGGATGCCAGATGCTGCCGTCGGCCTGCTCAACGAGCAGGTCCACGGCCACTTTGCCGATATCGTGCAACAGCGCGGCGTAGGCCGTGGCGGCCGTCCACGCTTCGGCTTGTGCGACTTGGTCTTCTGGCGTTGCGCCGGAAGGTAACAGATGGGACTGCCTCAGTTTGAGCGCGTAGGCAATCGTTTCCAGACCGTGGTCAAGCATACCGCCCGGATAGGCATGGTGGTGGCTTTCCGAGGCCGGGAAAAGCTGGACCAGTTCGGCATAGCGTTCCAACGGGACCAAATACAGTGCCGCGAACTGCTTGCGCGAGAGTGACGTGCGTTGCCAGATATGCTCCAGTAACTTCTTCCGGCGAGGGGATGCCAGCAGCGTGTCGGCTGGCTCCGGCCGCATCAGCCCTTTGCTGTTTGCCGCCGTGGATGCTGTGACCCGTGTGGCGGATTTTCGGTGGAACAGAGCAAGCATAACCCCCCCTGAAAGTACGATTAGCGGTGAGCCTTTTCCTTTTTCTTTTGGAGAAAATCAATTATTTCCAGGTAGGCCCGTTCCCCTTGAACCCTATTCCCTTGCCCTTTCCAGGCCCTTTGTGCATCTCCTTTTGGCAGCAGGCAGCGAGTACTACCGTTTAGAAAGTATTCGCGTTAAGAAAGCGAATACCGGCTTTCCAGTAAAATAATCGTCATCACTGTGAAAATTTCAATTCTCCCTATGCGTTGGGAGAATTCCTTTGAAGGGTCCTGCTGTCGCAGGCATGTACGTAACCGTCGCCAGCCTGTGGCTATAACCATATAGAGAAGCAGGCGCCAGACGAAAAAATAACCGGAATAAGCCCACAACCAGCGCTCGCCATCAGCAATGTTATCTACGATGCGGCCACCGGAAAAGTGGATGGACAGGGCGGTACCGATAACGAGCAGCAAACCCACCAGCGCCAGAATGATCCGGTGGCTGAACAGCCGCAAAATCCATGTCCTTGCTGGGACGCTCATTGTGTCTCGCTGCGCGATTTCTGAACTTCATCGAGGCGGTTACGCAAGGTGTCGTCTTCGAAGATGCCGCGTGAGCCCGCGGCCCTCGAACCATGACGCTGGATAATGGCCATGGCTGAGTTGTTGGCCAGTGTTTGCCGCAGTTCCAGCTCGGTCTTGAGGTTGTTTATCTCCTGCTCCAGTGTGTTGTTTTCCTGCTCTACCGCCTTGACCGCCAGTTCATTGGCCGCGATGTTGGGTTCTTGCCTGCCGGTCAGCAGAGTGCGTTGCAGCAGCAGGGCTTTTTCCAGCACGCTTGACAGCGCCGCTTCCGAGGCCAGGCGCTTACCCAGCAGGTCCTGATCGGGTTCGTCGCGCAGTGCCTCGATCACGCCGCGGGTGATCGGCAGCGAGTTGCTGCCGGCGGCGTCCAGGTTCTCGGCGGTCGTGGGTTTGGCGCCCGAGACCAACTCTTGCAGGGCTTGCAGCTTGGTCTCGAATTCTTCTTGAATAAGCGGTGTCAGGCCCACGCCGGGCGTGGTCTGGGTCTTGGTGCAGGATTCGCAGGTTTGTTGTTCGCGCTCGCCCAGCACCCGGTTGGCCCAGTCGGCGGCGGCTTGCGGGGAGGTCCAGGCCTGGCAGGTGAGCCGTTCGCCGCAGTCGTCCTGGCTGATGGACGCGGTGTCGGTGACGCTGCGGCCATTGAGCAGGTTGTAGCCGGCGCGGGTAACGTCGCTGACCACCTTGATGGCGTTCTGGCCGGAGCCGCCGGCGTTGCTGCCGCCCACCCAGGGCACGCCGCTGTTGCCCTTGCTGGATTCGGCCTGCTCGATGGCCGAGACCGCATCGGTACTGCCTACGGCGCTTTTGAGGGCCACCCCTTCGGCTAGCTGATCCCAGCCGGCCTGGCCGCCGGCCGTGTCCGCCAGACGGTTGGCGATGGCCCGGCAAGTCATCTTGGAACGGTCGAAATCCATCCGGGCCTGCAGGATCCCGTTGGTCAGCAGGTTGTACAGGCCAGGATCGGCGCGCTGGACGATCAACGCCGGTAGTGAAGCCACCGCGCTGGTGGCGTTCTGGATGACGTTACTCATGATGGACTGGAAACCGTTGGTGACGCCGTTGAGCTGGTTCTGTAGCGTGGTGGTGAGACTCATGTCACCGCAGATCAGATTGCTGTTCCAGCCGGCACCGACGCCGATGCTTTGCATGTTACCGGCACTGCCCATGGACACGGCACGGCCGCCGCCGATGCTGTAGAGCACGTCGTCACCGATGACGTTCCCGCTGGCATTGATGCCGGTGCTGTCAATGCGGATTTGTGCCTGGGTGGTCCCAATTGCGGCGAGTGCGACAGCCAGGACGATGGCGTGCAAAAACGGCCAGAGGCAGGAATGATGGGCGCTAGGTGCTTTCATGGGGCGTCCTTACTGAAAATCAGTACTGCCGAGGAAAGTCTGTCCCCGGCGCTGGCAGCAGGCATAGGGGCGCCACAGGGCCCAGGCGTAGTCACCCTGTTGAGCCTGTACCTGAGCATTGTTGTGGGGGAAGACCGCGCAGTTGCTGGAGAGCGTGGGCGTCAGTTCCTGCCACTTGCCGGTAGATGCATCACCTTCGAGCAATTCGCCCGCCGGCCAGTAGCCGTCGTGAGCGTTGGCGAGTAGTGGCTGGTAGACGTGGATTTGACCGCGGCGGGTCACGATGTCGCCGGCACGCTGTGCAACGACGGCGCCGGCTTTGTAATCGTCGCTCTGGTGCAGGAATCCGCCGCGGGGATACACGCTGCCCCATAAGTTGAGCGTGCTGCGCCCGCCGATTTCGCGCATGCCCGGCGTCAGGGCTTCAGGATAGGCCATCTCGGGCAGGTTGAAGCGCCAGGCCACGGTATCGAGGGTACTGAGCAAGTACGGCATAAAGGCCATTCCCGCGCCGGTGCAGGTATAACCGGAGGCGCTTGCGAAGCGGCTGAATACATCGCCGGCCGGGTGCCCGATGACGTCAGTGTTTTTGAACCGGGCAAGGTTGTTCTCGCCGTCGTGGTTGGTCGTGCCATCACCGCCGGCCTGTGCCGTGGTGTTATGCGGACTCATGACGCGGACTTCGACCCACGGATTTTCGCCGGTATTCGCGTAGCTGGAGACCACCGCATCGGGGACGTAGTGGCGGACCTTGACCGAAGTGCGCACGGTACAGCCAAACGGCGCGCAGTACAGCCAGTAGCATATTCCTGCGACACGATACTCCAGGCAGGGCGGTGATAGCACGGAAGAAACTATTGTTGCGGTATTCAAGGCAAATACCTGCGTGCTGCTACCGAAAAATAAGGCAGCGATATACAGACGCATCGACAGGGCAGAACTATTCATGGTCATAGTTGGCGGCTCCTGTAAGCCTGTATCCGGGCAACGGCGTGATCAATATCACTTTCACCATAAATGACATAGCGGCTATCAACTACTACGGCTGGAATTTTTTTGATGCCCACACTCCAGGCATTAGTAACGTCCTGCCAGGCAGCCGAGAACTGGAGTTGTAAATCGTTACCGCCGTCGTTCAGTCTTTTTTTTAATAGCTTTTCAGCATCATTCGGGCTGGCAGGAAGCTGGGAAGACAAGTTGTTTTCCAGCAGTGCAGGTGCGTCTAATTCAATGATACGGTCGGCTTTACCCGTTACAGGGTGCCGGCTATCAGTAACTACCAACACCTGCATCGCATGTGCAGCTCCTGTCATCAACAGGACCTCAGCCGCTGCTGTAAACAGGCTCAGTTGCAAAAAAGACAAAGATACAAAATTGGGTCTCATTACATTGGCTACCGGGTGAGCATTTAGTCAGTTCAGTTAACCTCTCTTGAATAATCAAAACGAGAAACAAAGTGAACCATGCTCTTACCGGTTTTATTTGCAGTTGCGGGATAAAAAAAAACTGTGTTTGATTTATCTTTTTTGCTTTGCAAACTAGACCCATAGGGACCTATGAAAGCATATACCCCTTGGCAGGGATATGATAATAACTACTAAGGGTGCATTCAAGTATCTGTTTTACCATGGAAATGGCTATTGGAAACAGGGAGAAACCATTATGTGATTGTCTTAAAAAATTTATAATTTGAAAATTTTTTACTGTAATTATAGACAGTTGATTCTGCACATTGGATAGCTGATTTCGTATTTCAAGACGGAAATTAGCTTTTAATTTATATACTCTTAAGACAAAATGTGAAAACACTATTGCCTAAGGGGTAGAAATGCGTTTCATTGCCGATGGGCCTTCTGTACCTAATGATCTCATTACTGCTCGTGATGATGGGGATGTCATTTTGTTTTGTGGCGCAGGAGTATCTCAAGCTAATGCAGGTCTTCCAGATTTTGAAACCTTGGGCAAAAATGTCATTGAAATACTCGGATCCGCCCAAAATGGCCCCGCACGTAGACTATTAGAAAAGGCAAGGGAATTGGGACGAATGGCAGGTGTTGGAGGTTTGGTCGCTACCGATCGCATATTCAGCCTTCTTGAGCGAGAATTTGAGGTGCGTGACGTCAGAACTGCAATTGCTCAGGCCATAAAGCCGAATCAAGATCATGATCTTCTGGCCCATCGAATATTGCTTGATATAGCCACTGCTCCGAATGGAATTACTCGTCTGGTAACGACCAATTTCGATTTATTATTCGAAGAATGTGCTCCAGTTCTTTTATCTTCAGGGCCACCACATTTACCCGACCCGAAAAATGATCGCGATTTCCGTGGAGTTATTCATTTACACGGTCGAGTTAATGAACAATACGATTACGTTCAAGATGATGAATTTGTTGCTTCAAGTGCCGATTTTGGTCGTGCATACTTATCGGATGGTTGGGCAACAAGGTTTATCCAGGCCTTACTTACCCGTTATCAAATTGTGTTTATTGGCTACAGCGCCGATGATCCACCCATTCAATACTTGCTTGAAGCACTTAATCTTCATGCAGGACACCGCAGTCGATTATATGCTTTCCAGGAAGGTGACAGCGGCGCTGCCGCTGCTTTATGGGAACATAAAGGTGTTCAAGCGATATCCTTTGATAGTAGTGATAAATATAGAGCCCTTTGGGCTACTCTGTCAGCGTGGGGAGAGCGTGCCCGAGATATTGACGGTTGGTATGCGAATTTATTTTCAAAAGTCATCAAAGGTCCAGCCGAACTCGGCGCCCATCTTCGTGGGCAGATAGCCAATATCATTTCAACCCCGGATGGTGCTCATCGCATAGCTAATGCTGATGAACCACTCGACGCGATGTGGCTTTTAGTGTTCGATTCCCACCAGCGTTACGGGAAGCCTGAAAGGGTCGAACCTTACGACAAATTTTGTGAAAATTTTGATCCATTCACTATGCTTTGCCTTGATTTTGATGTTCAACCGGATCCCGGAAACCATGATAATATATTAGGCAAACGTAATATTCCTGCTGATACATGGGATGGATTTTCAATAAATATCAATGATTTAGGTGAGCAGGGTGAGAAGTCATTAGGCATTCGAGATAGAGATTTAAAATCTAATTCGACGCTTTCTAAACGTTTGATCAGCATTAGCATTTGGCTGCAACGCATTGCCCATCAACCGGTTGCACTCTGGTGGGCCAGCCACCAGAATGGACTTCATCCGATTATTGTCAAATCTATACAGTATTCGTTGAGAAGAGAGGCTCACCGTTTTTCTGCAAATATGTTACGCGGATGGAGGCAGCTTCTTGCTTCATGGTCTGATGTGCGCGAATCTGCTGAAATGTTCATATACGAGATTGAAGAGCGATCAATACAAGAGGGGTGGACTCCAGCACTTATCCGCATGCTGGCTGCCGTCTATCGTCCACAGATAATAGTGAAACCTGCATTTGGAAAGCATCCTTTGTTATGGGGTAAAGACGTGCCAGATGGGCTCATTCGAATTGATATCGACTACCCCCAGGCACATAAGAGCCTTATTGTTCCCGACGAGTTACTCGATTATACGATTGCCCAGTTTAGAGAGAATCTTATACTGTCAAAATCGTTAGAGCAGGAAATTTCGGGGAATGACTCTCTTTATTTCAGTACTACCTGCGTAGGTGATGATGGTCCAGATTTACTAGATGATAGTTACGGTCTTACTGGACCAATTATTATCTATCAAAAGTTGATGGGAAGGCTCGTGAAATTAGATCCATTGTTGGCACGTGCCGAAACGAAACGTTGGCCGATAAAGGATGACTATATTTTCGCGCGGTTGCGTATATGGGCGGCAGGAATTCCCAATTTTCTTGACCCGACGGAAGTTGCATTGATTTTTAGAGATTTTTCCGAAACTGTTTTTTGGGGATCATTTCACGAGCGAGATTTGCTTTATGCACTCAGGGATCGGTGGGCAGAATTTTCTGCAGATGACAAGGAATTTATTGAACACCGATTACTCATAGGCGCTTTTCCCTGGAGCGGTGATAACCTTAAAGGAAGAGAAGAGAATATTGCCCTTGACCGGTTGAATCGTTTGTATTGGCTATTTCAACATGGTGTTATCTTCAGTTTTGATGTGGCAAAAAAAATCGAAGAACTACATAAAATTGTACCTGAATGGACAACGCATGCGGGTGACCAAGTCGGCAATTCCAATGCGCTAACGGTACAAAGCATCAATGTAGATAATAATCCCGATCTTATCCTTAGCACTCCTATTTCCCAAGTACTTACTTTGGCTCATGAAGCGAGAAAAGAATTTACATACGATAGAGTACGGAAAGAACCGTTTAAAGGACTTGTAATGCAGCGTCCGTACCGGGCATTGGCAGTATTGACTTATGCTGCACGTTATGGAGAAGCTCCCTTATGGGCTTGGTCTGATTTTCTTTATGCTGATACTCGTCCCACAGATCGTTTGAGAATGATAAATGTTATTGCTGAGCGACTAAATAAACTGTCTCCCGAGGCGTTACAAGGGATTATTAATCCAGTAACGGAATGGATGGAGCATTTAGCTCCGCGGCTATATACCGATGCAGCACCAATATTTGGCGGTCTTTGGAATAAAATTTTAGAAGCCATAATGAATTATAAGACCGAAAAACCACATGACCCTAATAAGGGTTGGGCAGATGATGCAATCAATGCTCCAGTAGGTAAGTTGGCTAATTTGCTAATGAAAGACCCTATCAAAAACGACCTTGCTCATGCAGAAGGTTTTCCATCTTATTGGACGGGTAGATTCGAACAACTTCTGGCCCTGCCCGGGGATATGAGGCAATATGCAATTGTGATGGTCTGTTATCAGTTATGCTGGCTTTTTGTTATCGATCCCGTATGGACCGAGCGGCATTTAATTTCTTTGGCTGAAAGAAAAGATGTGGATGGTGATGCGTTCTGGGAGGGTTTACTTTGGTCTGCAAGGATACCGAACTGTGAACTATTTCTGCTTCTTAAATCATTTATTCTTGCTCGAGCAGTGCAACCCCAAGTCCTACGACATAAAAGTAATATTTTCGCAGGGTTTATCCTTGATGGTTGGGGTGGCCTTGATAATGCGGATCAGCCTAAGAAATTGGTTACTGATATCGAATTGCGCGAAGTATTGATCCAAGCTGATGACACATTTCGTGGACAAATCCTCAGATATCTTGAAAATTGGTCTACAAAAACACCTAAGCCTTGGAGAGAACATATATTATACTTTTTAAAGAATGTCTGGCCAAAACAAAGGGCACTCCATACACCATTGATTTCAGCTATGTTGACTGATTTAGCGTTTGCAAGTGGTGAGCTAATGCCAGCTATCGTCCAGATTATTTTACCGATGCTCGTTCCCATTCGTGGGTCTTTATTGCGCATGATGTATTTAAAGGATGGTGATGACAGTCATCCGGTCCGTTGTTATCCAATAGTAACGCTTAATATTTTTTATGTCATACTTGCGGAAGACCCGTCATTGTGGCCTTATAAAACTGATGAAGTGCTTGATTATCTTTCCCAATGCTCAGAAACAAAGGATGATCCAAGGATTTCAGAAATTAGACGACGTCGTAATAAATAACGTTAAATACTCTTTTGGCCGGAAAAGGAAAAAAGTTTCATTAAACAAATTTGGCTTCCTTGACTGGTAAATAATTAATTTTATCCAAAAATAATATTGTGAAATTCAACATATAAATAATAATTTATCGGAAGATTTTATTAAAATTTCATATCATTGAGTTGTACTAAATACTTTTTTTATTTTCGAAATAATCGGAAAAGATGTGTTTGAAATTGATAGAGGCTCAGTGGTTAAGTTAGATGTGAGATTACTGTGTCTCTGCCAATTTTATTTTAGTGATTGTTAATCATGGCCATTAGAAAATAAATGGTTGTACTTTTTTATTTGATCTGTTTTTTTTCTGTGACCGCTTGGTATAACAGTCCGGAAAGAATTGCATTCCTTGTGGTTTCAGGAATAACACAGGGTCTCAATATTCCATGAGACTGAGGATAATCTCCCCAATGTACTCCAAGTGCTTTTTCTCCTCTGGTAAATTGATTTTTATGATCATATGATCCAAAAATTAACGTTATTCCCTCATCTTTATAAATCTCTTGGGGATCTTTACAAGATGAAATCATTTGCATGACATCGCTCCGAGGTTTTATATTGCAACATTGTGCCATAATAACTGAGGTGTTTAAAAAAACAAATATACACTAATGCAACTGTGCTTAGTATACATAACATATATTATTGATTATTATGGAATAGTCTCCTTTCTCAAAAGTTGAATTTCGGAATATTTTTAGTAAAGTCCTTATGGCATATCGCCGACATTGTCGGGAGGTTTTGGGGTCGCTGATGGTGTTGCGGTGACTGCCTGGTTGATGGACAGCAGATCAATCGCAGACAATAGTGCATCGCCTTCGGCCGGTCCATTGAGCAGTATTGTCTTGCCGGTTGTGTTGTCTCTTAGAAGTAAGGTGGGCGCTGCAGAAATCCCCTGGTTCTCTGCCTCCATGACTTGCGCGCGGATCACCGTGCCGTGCCGCTCGCTGTCCAGGCATCGCTGGACGAGCGAGGTGATACCGGGGTACTGCGCATTTTCCGGCAGGCCCTGCCCATCGCTTCGAGTGTTCTGGTAAATCCAGGCGACAGCACTCCAGAAAGCGGGAGGCCCACCAGCCTCACCGGCACATTCGGCCAATCGTGCTTCGCGGGTTGCTGCTGGTTCGTGCATCTGCAAAGGCAGGTGATGCCATTGCCAGTTCACGTCCGGATTGGCATCGATCCATTGTCGTAATACCGGAAAGTATTCCCGACAGAATGGGCACTCTAGGTCGGCATACTCAATCAGTGTGTAGCGCGCGTCGGCATTTCCGTAGTGCCAGGGTGGCCTGTGCCGGGTCGGGCTAGCTCTAGACGAGAGCGCCTGCACGGGTGTGTGGGAACTGCCTTGGTTCGTCCATGCTACAAGGCCAGCAACCAAGGTTGCCGCCAGGATAAGCAGGAAGGAGAAGCTAACCGAGCGAATGTTAAAGCGACTGGATGGATGCATTGGTCTTTCCTTTATGTCAGCGCATCGAATTTGAGCGATTCGATGCCGCGCGCCTGGTCAATTTTTTCGGCGACTTTGAACGCCGCATCCAGTTCGCTAATGCCGTTTTGCTGCATCAAGGCGAATCGCTCGGCCTTCTCTTCGGGCTCGGTTTGGGCAAGAGCGAGATACAGGCTGGGCGGCACCGCCCGGAACAGGATTTCCATCGATCGCGTCAGGATCACTCCTTCGGTGTATTTGCCGGCTTCTTTCCGGGCCGAAAGCATCAATGCCTTCTGTGCCGGCGTGAGTTCGCGAAAGCGGGCGATCTTCTCGACTTCGTCTGGCGGCATGGACAGGCAGATCCACCATTCGATCATGTTCAGCATGGGCTCTGCCGCTTTGGGCAGATCGTCGATGTTCTGCGTGGCCAGCCAGTACCAGGCCCCCAATTTCCGCCACATCTTGGTGATCTTGACGACGTAGGGGGAGAGCAGCGGATTCTTAGTGATGATGTGGCCTTCATCGGTCACGTTGACGATGGGCCTGCCAAGGAACTGGTCGCGTTCGGCGAGGTTGTTGACGGTGTTGATGAGGCTGATATAGGCAATGGCGAGCTGGGCGCCATAGCCCTCACGGGCAAAGGTGGCCAGTTCCACGATGGTGATATCGGCTTCGGGCCAGGGTGTGCCCGGCCGATCGAACATTTCGCCGTCGGTACCCTGGCAGAAGATGTCCATGGCGTCGGTCATCTCCAGCAGCCGTGCGCGGCGCGTCTCCGGTAGCGTGGTGTCGTCGCCACGGGCGCGCAGCGCATCGCGTACGTCGCGGGTCAGTACCGTGCGCGCTTCGGCCACGCAACGCCGGGCGGCATCGAGGATGCACTGGCGGATGAGGCTGCGATCGGCGCGGGTCATGCGCGCTTCTTCCTTGTCCTCGCCACCGGTGATCATCAGTCGGGCGGTGATTTCCAGCTCGCCCAGCACGTCGCGCTGTTCGTCACCCTCGGTAGCGTCGACCGAGGGTGGCTGGTCCGCATCCAGCGCGTCGGCATCCAGGGTTTGGACCTGATCGGGCGTATCCACCAGCCGCCAGGCATCGACGAAGGGCGCCAGGCTGACGCCTGAGCCCGGCGCGAGCCTGACCCGGTGGACGCTCACGCCCAGGCGTGCGGCGAAATCACCCAGCAGGCCAAAGCTGTTGCCGGCCTCGACGATGAACAACCGAGGACGGTAGATGGCCGTCATCTGGATGAGCAGGTTGTTGAGGGTGGCACTTTTGCCCGAACCGGTCGGGCCAAACAGGAACAGATGAGCGTTCATCTGCCGGTCCAGGCGGTTCAGGGGATCGACCGTGATCGGCTCGCCGCCGCGGTTGAACTGGGTCATGCCCGGATGCCCGGAGCCGCGGTTGCGCCCCCAGACTGGGGCGATGTTGGCCGCGTGCTGGGCGAACATGAGCTGGGTGTGCCATTGGTGTTTATCGGTGGCCGGGTCGAACACGCATGGCAACCACCGCAGGTAGCTGTTGAGCGGGGCAACCTCGTCCTCTTCCCGTACAGGTTGCAGACCGGCGTTGAGCATCACGTTGATCAGTTGCAGGCCGCGCGCGTCGAGTTGTTCGCGATCGTTGCCGCGCAGATAGAACGCCAGCGCGCCGCGGTAGAGTTTGTGTGAGCTGCCGATAAGGCTACGCGCCTGCTGCACGTCCTGGCGGGTCTGCTCGGAGGCCAGCGTCTCGCCTACGGCTTTTTTCGACAAATGATTCAGATGCGCTTCAAGCACGTCTTGCGGCGTGGCGACCAGGGTCAGGCACATGACGGTGTCTTCCGGCATCTGGTCGAACAGGGCGTTGAACGCATCGCCGCCCTTGTGCGTTTCACCGGTCACATGCCCGGTGTGCGGCGCTGTGCGCAGGCGGTCGAGCACGATGACTCTGTGCGGCATGGTGTCGAAAGACCAGGTGCCTTCCTCCACGTCAGAGCGTGGTTGGGAAAAAAACAGGCGCTGGGCGAAGTCGCCGCTGGCCAGTTCAAGCTCGCCCGGCGTGGGCTCGTCGGGATAGCGCGTCAGGGCGTAGAAGCGCTCCCGGTCATCCGCAGAGTCGCCCAGCAGCGTGGGGCGCGGGTTGAACCAACGCAGCAGCCAGTCGTGGATATCCGCCGCGTCCATGCGTCGCGATGTCACACCGGCATTGGACAACCCGCCGGTGAGCCGGTCACAGATGGTGGTTAGCGCCTGCTTGGGCGACTGGCCGCGACGCGATGGGGCGGCGGCGGGGACGCGCCGGTAGACCACCATCCGTACACGCCGCAACTGGCCGCGCCAGGGGAGCCGGCTCACGGTGGTGTCTTCGAACAGCCCGCCGGGTTTGGCGATGGCACGCAAATGGTGTGCGAAAAATTTCAGGTAAAAGTCGGTGAAGGCGCTGCCTAAAGCGCGCGGCTGGATGTACTCGGCCAGGGTGCGCAGATAGCGGTCCCAGTTCGCTTCGTCTTGCGCGTAGAGCTGGACCACCCAGGGGTGGTCGTCGTGTTCGTCGAAGGAGTCCTGCAACGCGTTTTCCAACGCGTCGCGCGCCTGCCACAGCCATTCGAGTTCGCGTCCCTCGGTGCCGACCGGCGTCAGTTCAAAGAAGGCCGCGACAGAATGCCCGTCCTCAAGCAGCATGCTTTGCGACTCGGGCAGGTATTCGACCCAGGGCAGCAGATCGGCGAACGATGGGGCCAGGTCATAGAGCGCCTGGGCCTCGGCCTCGGTGGCCGGCCGGCGACGCTCCAGGGCGCTGCCGGGCTCGGGGATGCCGTGTGCGGCCAGGGCCGAGACGTGGCGTTCCCAGGCATCCTCGGCGTCGGACTGAGGCGGGGCGGTCCGGCGCATCCAGGGGAGCGACCAGGCCATCAGTACGCCTCTGTGCGTTCGCCAGGCATGGCGTACTGCACTCGCTGGTATAAAGGAAAGACCGTCGTATAGCCGGGCACCGGGGCAGGGTCGGTCCCGGCCAGGTGCGGAAACACGTACAGCACCAGATCGGGGTTGGGCAGCCGGTGGAACTGGCTCTGGATTTCATTGGCGGCTGTGCGCGTGTAGGTCGCGTTGACCGTGGGTGCGTTCTGCACGTCGGTGTCGGTCAGCGGCCGGCGCAGGTCCTGCCGCGCATCGAGCAGTTGCCGTGCGGCCTGACCGCCGCCCGCGCCGCCTCCGGTCTCCTGGTTCCACATGTCGAGCATGGTGTGCTCGCCGTGCGGCAGCAGTTTTTCCTTGCTGGTCGCGCAGCCGCCCAGCAGCAGGGCCGTCAATACCGCCACGGTGGTTTTAATCCAGATCCGACGCATGGGAGCCTCCGGTGTGGTGATTGACCCGGCGCCCCTTGGCGTCGTAGTCGATGTTGAGCGGCTGCTCCAGGTGGATGGCGACTTTCGCCCCGGGCTGCACGTAGACCGCGGCGAACGCCTGGCCATAGAGCTTGTTGACCCACTGCGACATCTCCTGCACGCCGCCGGCCAGGATGCGGCCCATGGCTTCGTTGCCCGTGATACCGACCGTGCCCAGCGAGCCATTGCTGTTGCTGATGTAGGAGACGTTGCCGCTGTCGGACTTGATGAGCGAGGCCGCGCCGGCGCCGGCCGCGGTGATCAGCGCTTGGGAGCCGAGGTATTGCTGGGCGTTGCTGCGCCGTTCGCCGGCAACACAGGGGATGCCGTAGGGATCGCTGATCCAGCCCAGGCCACCTTGGGTCGCGCTGTTGCTGTTGGCGTTGCCAGTGTTGTTGCTGGCGCTGGTCGTGTCGCTGCCTGGGTTGCCATGACCTTGCGGGACGGTGCGGATGGTCCCGTCCTGAAAGACGAAGGTGACGCTGCGGATCTGCCCGCGCACGCATGAGAGCGTCCAGTCGCCCGACGCCGTGCCGCTGACCACCGCGCCGGTCACCTCGGGGATGTCGATGCCGTTGGCGGTGAGGTTATCCGGGCCGATGAGCACTTTGAACGGGTACGGATCGTTGACCGTGCCGTCGATCGGCACCCGGCCGATGAGGGCGGTCATGGCCACCGAGCCCATCAGCGTCGCATTCGTCGGCACGGTGTAGACCGGTGTCGTGGAGGTGCTGACGGCATCCATCGTTTTGCCGCCGGCATCGGCCACCGAATCGGCCGCGTTCGACAGGGTTTTCTGCGCCGGACCGAAGCTGACCGGGAATGTCGCGGCTTGGCCGGCACCCCTGGTCTTGTCGTCCGTCCTGGCGTCTTGCGGTTCGACCCAGTGCAGGCCCTCACCGCTGGCGAAGCCCTTGCCGTCGCCGGCTTCCAGGCCCAGGCCGACCGGAAGATCCGCCTGGTTGCCCTTGCCGCTGAGTCCGTCCAGGCGCTGCTGCAGGTCTTGCAGCAGGCCCTGCGTCTGTTGCTTGTCGCTGGCCACCTGATCGCGCTCCTGTTGCAGGCGGCGGCGCTCGCCATCCAGCGCGCTCTGGATACGCTGGTCGATAGCGCTTTCGCGCCCACGCAGGCGTTCGTTCTCGGTCTTCTGGTTCTTGTTGTCGGTCAGCGCCGTTCCTAGCTCGTTGCGCAGTTGCTTGACCTGGGCGACGAGGGTGGCGACGGTATCGCGGGGGGTGTCGCCCTCGATGCCCAGGGCCTTCATCTCTTCGGGAGTGAGTTGGCTGGCGGTGCTCTGCGGCGCCGACGGCTTCGTTCCGCCGCCAGGGAACAAGCGGATGCCGACGAACACCAGCAGCAGCACGACGGGGATCAGCAGCCATTTGAGCAGCGGATTACTTTTCATGCGGCGTGCCTCCCGAAGCCTGGCCTGCCACCGCCGCGGGCGGCAGGTTCACCGTGGCATCGATGGTCGACACTGTGGGGAGCAGCGATTCGGCCAGGCCGTGGCCGCGGGTAATGAGGTACACCACGGTGGTGTCGGTCGACGCGCCGGCGGGGCCGATCGTGGGATGCTGGAAGGTCGCGGCCACGAAATCGCCCTGGAGCGCACGTGGGTCCAGGGCGAGCCAGCGTACCGTGGTGTTGCTGAGCCGGACTGCCGTGACCCACATATCCTCAAGCCGCCAGGCGGCCAGCGCCTGGGCGCGTACCGGCAGTGTCGGCAGCAGCGTGTCCAGGGTGAGGTCGCGGCGCAGGTTCACCCGGGCGATGCCGGCGACGGGCTCAACCGTGCGTAACGGGGCATAGAGGCTTTGCGCCGCATAGCGGGTGAGCACGACGGGGATGGGGGTTTCGCGCGGGGCGATGGGCTGCTTCAGTGCGCCCTGGGGCTGTGGGTCCGTGCCGGTGTCTGCGCTGACCCCGTAGCGGATGGCCGGTGCGTCGCCCTCAACGATGCGCACCGGCTCCAGCGGCGCCTGGCCGTCTTTGGCCGGCTCGGCGGCGACATCCAGCAGGATCAGCGCGCCAGACGCCACGTCCTGCAACTGCAAGCGCGTCGGCGGCAAGGGCGCGCTGGCACTCAGGTAGACCGCGCCACCGGCGCTTTGGACGCGCAGCTGATCGCCGACGCCGGCCGGGATACCGATGCGCACATTGCGATCGACGAATACCACGCGCTCCTGGCCGACGACCAGGGGCACGGCCAATGGCAGGCGCTCCCAGCGCAGGATTTCAACCGCATGGCTGGCGGGCAGCAGGCCCAGGCACAGCGCAAGGCCTGTCAGCACGCAAAGAACATGTCGCTTCATGGGGTTTCTCCCTGCAGGGGGCCAGTACGGGCGGGCGTACCGGATGAAGGCGGTGCCGGGGGCGCCTCGATGCGCTGCGGTGCACCGGCATAGCAATCCAGCGCCAGGCCGAACGGATTGCGCTCCGGGTCGATATCCATCCGGGTGACCTTGATGGGGTAGCGCACCAGGGCACGCTTGACCTGTTCGGCGCCGAAATACTCGTCGGCGCTGACGTCGAGAGTCACGATCCAGTCGTGGTCGGAGACGGCCCGTACGCGGGCGGGCGGGTCGTCTCCGTAGCCGCGCCCGGGGATCTCGTAGAGGCCGCGCACGCGCTGGCGCAGTTCGCCGTTGCTGCGCCGGTATTCGTAGTCCTGTTGCAGGTAGGCCCGGCACTCGGGGGTGAGGTAGGCCGACAGGGCGTGCAGGTTGCGCGGGTAGTCTTCCTCGCCGTTGGCCGGCCAACGGTTGAGTTGCTGGAAGACATAGAAGGTGAAGGTGTACACGCTTTCCGGCGGTACATCCCACCACTTGCGGGTGCTGCCTGAACGCAGGTCGGGCGGCACGTGGATGGTGAGGTCCCGGGGTGCACTCCACCAGCCAAAACCGAGCAGCAGTGCAACCAGCAGGAGTGCGCCACTGCCCAGGCGCAGCGTTTTGACATGCGCCTGCAGGTGTTGAACTTCGTTGCGAAAGCGGCTCATGCGTTCCTCCGCCGGTGGGCAAGGCGTCGCGTAGTCCAGATGCCGGTGCGGGTAATCAGATCGCCTCCGCCCACCTGCGCGGCCAGCCCGGGATGACGCCGGGCCAGCCGCCATTGCAACTGCCGGTACAGCCAGGTATCCGGGCGGCCGCGTTTTTGCCGGCGCAGTAAACCGCCGCCGACAAAAACGCCGAGCGCGATGCCGGCGACGATAAGCGTCGGCACCATGGCGATACTGCGGGTCAGCCAGGCCAGCAGCAGGCCGGGGACGAGCCCGGCCGCTGCCGAGAGTCCGGCGCAGATCCACAGCTCGTCAGCCGTCAGCCCGCGCACCACCACCGGCTGGCGATTGAGCCGGTGCGGCAGGAAGATGACGAGCCCATCACGTACGGGCTGCGAAGCGTTCGCCATGCGATCGTCCTTACAGCACGCCGGTGGCTTTGGTCAGCAGCCAAATGCCCACCACCAGCAGCACGGCGCCGACGGCGACGGTCAGGCCAAACTGGCCCCAGGTTGCCCGCCCAGTATGGATTTCGGAGTAGCGTGTGTACGCGTGGTAGCAAACGCCGACGAACATGGACGCGACGACAAGCAAGGCGACCAGCATGACGATGTCATAGCCGTAGTTCTGCAGCGTGTCCATGATGCCGCTGCCGGCGCCGCGGGAGGGATCTTCCATGGTCGGCAGGCCAGCGGGGAAGGCCGACAGTGGCAGGGAAGCCACCAGCAGCGGAATGAGCGAGCCCAGGCGGCGGGCGGTATAGGGGAAGGGAGTCGTGGTTTTCATGGCGATGGTCTCTTGAGTAACATCAGGACAGGAGGAAAAAACCCAGCACCAGGTACATCGCGAGGGATCGCACGATGACCGCAAGTAACTGGCGTTGGTTGAGACGGTGTTCGGCCCAGCCCACATAGGCGGCGCGCATGGCCCATGCACCCCACAGCAGCAGCACGGCAAAAACAATGCCGAGTACCACGGTGGACACCGTCGCGGGCGTGAAGCCGCCATTGGCCTGAAAGGCGGCCACTTGCGCTGCAGATGCGGTCATGGCGATGCCTTCTCTGCCTGGGTGGATTCGCTCACGTAGTTGCCGATCAGTGGAACGGGGTCTCGGGGCTGGGCACGCTGCGGGACAAGGTAGTCCTGAACGCCGCTATGAATGCGTTCCAGGTCAGCATGAAGGCGCGCATAGTCGAAGTGGTAGCGGGCCCGCTCGTTCGGTCTGTTTGTGGCGGCCTGGCCGGCCAGGCGATCGACGAGGTCAAGTTGACGAGCGAGTGCTGCGAGCTGTTCGCGCTCGCCAACAACGCCGGCGGCCATGGCGGGCTGCTGGACGTTCAATGCCAATGACAATGCGATGATTGCGATGCGCCAGGGCGCCACTGGTAAAGGGGTAGATGCCATCGTATTTTCCCCGTGAATAGGAATGGCACGATGGTGCGACAACGACCGCACGAAAGCCGCAAACAATGAGGATTTGGTCACCACCGCTTTTTGGGGGAAATGTTCTATTGGTTGATGTATTTACTGCCGATCGCCAGGAAGCGGTCAGGTGGATCAACACTTGGGGGCTGACTTAAGGCTATGGTTGAGGATTACTTTTCAGTAGAGACAGATAGGATTGAAGGGATGTTACACGGATAAACAGTTTCCGCCGTTGTAACCAGTTCGTTGGGGAGTGTTAGAAATTCTGTGTCATTCCAGTAAAATACCGACAAAAAGGAATGATACATGTCCCAGCCCTTCGATTTTGATAAAGCCCTGAAAGCACTTCAGGATGGCCAAGCCCTAACGGGAAAAGATGGAATATTAACTCCATTAATCAAACAGTTAACGGAAGCAGCGCTGGCTGCTGAGCTGGATTCTCATCTCGCTCAGGATATTGCCGCTAACCGTAAAAACGGTTCGACCAAAAAGACAGTTAAATCGCCAACCGGTGCTTTTGAACTCGCCACTCCCCGCGACCGTAACGGCTCTTTTGAACCTCAACTGGTGAAGAAGCATCAGACCACGCTGTCCGATGAGATCGAACGCAAGATCATCCGCATGTTCGCACTCGGCATGAGCTACAAAGATATCAGCCAGGAAATCGAAGATTTATACGCTTTTAGCGTATCCAGCGCCACGATTAGTGCTGTCACCGATAAAGTTATTCCTGAGTTAAAACAATGGCAACAGCGCCCACTGGAGGCGGTATACCCCTTCGTCTGGCTGGATGCGATCCACTATAAAATCCGCGAAGACGGACGTTATCAAAGCAAAGCGGTTTACACGGTTCTCGCGCTGAATCTGGAAGGCAAAAAAGAGATCCTGGGCCTGTATCTGTCTGAAAATGAAGGCGCTAATTTCTGGCTATCGGTGCTGACCGATCTGCAAAACCGTGGCGTGGACGATATTCTGATTGCCTGTGTGGATGGCCTGACGGGGTTCCCGGAAGCGATAAACAGCATTTACCCGGATACCGAAGTCCAGCTCTGCGTTATCCATCAGATCCGTAACTCGATAAAATACGTCGCATCAAAACATCATAAGGCGTTTATGGCTGACCTGAAGCCGGTGTATCGGGCGGTATCAAAGGAGGCGGCAGAAACGGCGCTGGATGAGCTGGAGGCGAAATGGGGTCAGCAGTACCCGGTGGTGCTCCAGTCGTGGCGAAGGAAATGGGATAATCTGTCGCATTACTTCCGGTATCCGGCGACGATCCGCAAGGTGATATACACGACAAACGCAATTGAATCGGTGCACCGTCAGTTCAGAAAGCTGACGAAAACCAAAGGCGCATTCCCTAATGAAAACAGTCTGTTGAAGTTGCTTTATTTGGGGTTAATGAACGCACAGGAAAAATGGACAATGCCGATACAGAGCTGGAATTTGACATTGTCCCAGTTGGCGATTTATTTTGAGGGTCGCCTCGATAAAGTGATTACGTTGTAGTGATTTTTTAACGTGACACAGAATTATGAATGCTCCCGTTCGTTGAGATCCCACCAGTGGTAGTTGCTGATCACGGCTTTCTCATTAGCACTCCAACCATCGGTGCTGATTTCCTGGCTGTTAACTCGCACGATAAAAAAATGCTCACGTGCATGCACTTTCTCCCCATTTGGAAGCATCATTTCAAATGCTCTTTGCGCAACACAATTCCCTACATGTTCTCTTATTAGTCCTGTTTCTTCACGAAGTTCCCGAATGGCTGCCTGCTCAAAAGATTCACCTTGTTCTACGCCGCCTCCCGGCGTTGCCCAGTAAGACTTACCTGATAGTGCATCAGAGTTGTGCGTAAAACGGAAAAGCAATATGCGATTGTTGGAATTAATTATTAACAACCGGGCTGAGGCTCGTGTGCGCATGCTATGTTTCCTGAGCTGTTAAACAATTCTGCTACTCTTTTTTTTTGTACAAAATAACCTAAACCCGTTTCTTATTAGAGTATAATAATCAACTATTTCTTGGCACTAAAACAGACAAATGTTCTTACATTGTCCCGTGCCCATTTCTTGTTCGGATTTGCAGCGGTAAGAGTTTGACAAGATGGTTGGCTCCCGGACTAGCTACGACTGATATTTATCGTGGCCTCAAAACTTTGTGCTGCTCGTGCTTTAGCCGCTGACAACTCAGACTGCCTGGCAGGGGGAATACCATTTCATCGCCTATGGTACACTACTACATCATTACGGCAGGTAAGGCAGGATCTGCACCCCATTCGGCCCACGAACCATCATACAGTTTAAGATTATGATAACCTGCAAGTTGGGCTGCAAAGAGTACGATACATGCGGTGACACCTGAACCACAGGTGAATGTCAGTGGCTTATCATTCTTTAAACCTCTTTTTTTAAACAAACGAACCAGTTCTGATTTTTCTTTGAACTGTCCGTTCAGCACAACCTCAGTGAAAGGGATATTCAGCGAGTCTGGAACGTGGCCGCAGCGTAACCCGGGTCTTGGTTCAAGCTGACACCCGTTGAAGCGTTCCATTGGTCTTGCATCAATTAATGTAAAAGAAGGGTTTCTCAAGTTATCAAACACCATTTTTTTTGTGATAACCCGGTCAGATTGAAAATTAAACTCCTTTTTAACAACGGGAGCGGGTTTTGTATACGAGCGAGTCACGGGGTAACCATACCCTTTCCAAGCATTAAGGCCGCCGGCAAGGATAAATACCTCACTGATGCCAGATATTTTCAGCATCCACCATACTCTTGGTGCGGAGTAAGCACCTTGCTGATCGTATACCACTATTGTGGAGTCGCGTTTTATCCCAAGCATAGCCAACTCTTGGGCAAGATCATCAGGATGGGGAAGGGTATGGGGTAAGCCTGAGGCGGTGTCAGAAAAGTGGTTATCCAGATCAAACCAAATTGCACCTGGTATAATATCCTCTGAAATTGCCATAACACCATTCATTGATGTTTTCAAAGTCGCATCCAGCAGCAGGATATCATTATTTATCTGATGTGCAGCAACCCACTCGGGAGAAACAAGATTTTTCATAGGGTATTCTTCTTCAATGGCGACCTTATAGACGGTATTTTTAATGAAGCAGTTATTATCATTCTATAATACCAGCATATTCCTTCTTACAAATAAAGCTGATAATGCTAAGTTTTAAGACTTTCATGCGAACAAAATCTATTTCTGCCGATCCCATGCAAAAAAAGTACCGAAGTAATCCTTAAAACTGACCAAACATGCATCTTGATCAATTTATTCCAAAATGTACATTTTCGTACATTCCATCAAGGAAGAGTGCGAACATTTATGCAAAAAAACGCTCACCACGAGTAATGATTAAAAATGATTGTTATCAATTTAAAACAATTTTCCTATCAGTAAATACAGCTCATTAAATAAGGTTTATCTTAATTCCGCAAGAATAAAATGAAATTAATACATATCATTTAACAAAAAAAGCAGGCGTTTATTCTGTATAAAATAAATATACGGGTTATTAAATCTAAATGATAGGTTTTGGCAAGCTACAACATTTTATAACTTTAATTTAAGGCTTTATTTCCACAATAAAAGTAATAGTATTGGTATTACAAATGTAGCTAAGCATTTTCAAATCATAACGAAGACAGTTTAAAACAGGGATAATTATTACCTCCCTGGTAAGCTTTGTATTCCCTTATGGTTTTTAACTGAACAAAGGACTTATACATGCTAAATAATATCCCGCTTGCTTATGATTTTCACGGCACACAACCCATTGATTTTCCATTTGCATTGCTGCGGCCCGAAGAAATTGACATTTACATGGATGTTGATACATACATTAGTAACAATACCTGCGGTCAAAATTGCAAGAACTGTTGGTTTGTCAATAATGATAAAGTAAAAAGAAAAAGATTTGATGTTCCCGAAGGTCAATTGATCGTTAAGGGATTACGGGAAATTGGTTATAAAATCTATCCTCGATATACTGATACGTTTGCTTATAAAGGCGAGTTTATTTTGGCTTATGGCGCATCAACCGCCAGGGTTTATGCTGAAAAAAGTTCGCCGCAACCTACGGAAACAATGCAAAAAGGAGAAGCATGGACCAGCGGACGCCCCTTACTTGGCCATGATGCAGAATATCTTCTGAATTTGGCAAGAGAATATAATTATGGCACGATCAGCATAAGTTTTCATGGCATACTAGATGAAAACTTAACCATCGAAAAAGAAGAAGATTATCCGATTAAAGGCGTTTTTCATGCGAGTAGTTTCGAAAAAGTAGTGAGTGTAATAAAGGATTATAATGATCGGAAACAGGATGTGAATTTTACGGGATTCAGAATAAATGTCGGATTAACCTTGGGGAGGCATAATTTTGCAACGGAAAGATTGCAGCGTTATATTGGTTATTTCAATCAGTTAGGTGTATCAACGGTGAGATTTAACCGTTTTTTTGACCATGGACACAAACATCCCCACCTCGAAATATCAGAAGAAGAAATATGTGATATTTATAAAACCATCAAGGACATCCATGAAAAGATACCGCTTGATTTCCAAATTAACATGAGTGGCGATCTGGGTACAAGTGGAGTTGAAATCATGAATTTCCCAGAAAATGTTAATATGTGTAAGGGGGGTAGACAATTATTTGCCTTGATACCATGTGAAAAAAAGATCCTAGACATCACAGAAAAAGATCGACTGATTTACAAAGTTGGTGAATTAACGGGATGTGTCAATATTTTCGAACCAACATTGGGTAATGTTCTACAGGAAGTTAAAGACTCACAAACGAGATATTATATAGAATGGAATACCGAAGGCATTGATAAGCTTTTCCAGTTCCGGCAAAGCAAACTGAGCAACAATGGCTGTTTCTCAAGAGATCTTCTCCCTCTGATAGAAAACAATCTTTACTAAAAATAAACTGGTTGATAAAATGAAAAAATTGTTGATCATTGAAAAAAGTCCATCGGGTGCAATTGGTCTAAAGAAAGCTAAAGATTACGGTTGTTTTGTGATATTTATAGGCTCCGATAAATATCATAATAGGCTTAAGGATAGCGAGAAAAAATATATAGATGAAATACATACGGTTGATACTAATGACTACGATGCCGTTATCAAAACGGTTGATGCCATTTCTAAAGAACACAGCATCGATGGTGTGTTTACGTTTATGGAATTTTATGTTGAATTGGCTGCGATTGTTGCTGAGCACTTAAAACTAAATGGCATTAGCCCCCTAAGCGCGTCAAATGCGCGTAATAAATTTAAAATGAGAGAGATATTTAAGCAAAATAACATCTCTCAACCATCATTTGCTTTGGTAACTACGCTGGATGAGCTTAATTCTGTAAAGAAATATTTTGATTATCCAAATATAATAAAACCCATAAATATGTCAGGTAGTAGGGGCGTCGCAAAAAACAATACGCCACAAGAACTGCTCAATAATTTTAATGAACTAAGTACAATTTCACCATTATTTGGTGTGGAAAAAGAAGATAGTTATTTAATTGAAAGTTTTTTAGTTGGTGAAGAATTCAGTGTAGAGTCAGTAACGTTTCATGGTATCACTCATATAGTTTCTATCACTAAAAAAATCGTTTGCGATGGAAAATATTTTGTTGAAATAGGCCATGTATCTCCTGCAATGATCCCCGATGATATGTATCAAAAAGTCATTGATGTAACTTCCAGAGGCCTAGAAGCCTTAGGTATTGATAATGCTGTTTCTCATACTGAAGTAAAAATAAATGATTCCACCGTGTCTATAGTTGAAATCGCGGCTCGGCTAGGCGGAGATCATATTCCAGAACTCGTCATGAAATCATCTGGAGTAGACCTCTGGCATTGTGCAATTTCAATTGCATTAAATGAAAAACCTGAATTTTTCTGTACGCGAAACACGTATGCTGGAATAGCTTTTATTACTGCTAATGAGGGGATTTTTTCGTCATTTGAACTTCAGGAAATAAATAAAAATATATGTATTGAAGAGGTCCATGCTGATATGAAACCCGGTGATTTAGTCCATTCATTAACGTGCAGTAGTGACAGACTTGGGTATGTTATCCTCACAGGAGAAAATTACCAAGAGATTTATGACTATTGCAGTCGTCCTAAAAAATTATATCATGTTGAATCCGTTAATCCCTAAAAAGGAGTGATAATGCGTTACGCCTTAGAAAGAGGATTAATAAATAATTTGGTGTTTCCACTAGATGTCAATATTTTGCTGTTGGGGACATTTTTAACACGCGTTGGTTATTTCATGGTATGGCCTTACTTGGCCGTAATATTGTATGAAAAATTTACCTTATCGGCGTCGGAAATAGGATTTATATTTTTCTTTGCAACTTTTCTATCAACGTTGCTAAGCGTATATGTTTCGCATAAATCTGATGATTATGGGCGTAAACCCATTATTATAGCTGGACTCATCACCAGCGTATTCAGTTTCATATATCTAGCCTTTTGTTCCAACATTTTGGGATTCGCTGTCTGTGTCACCGGTATCGCTTTAGGCAGAGCCTTTATAGAATCTTGCAGTAAAGCTTATATTGGAGATCGCCTTAAAAATCAGAGAACTAAGGAGCTTTGTCAGTATTTCCGGTATCTTATTGCAAATATGGGGGTCGCTCTTGGACCCTTTATCGGTGTAAAATTTGGTATTGCTAATAGCACATTAACTTTTTTTGTGACTGCCTTGCTATATTTTTTGTATATTTTGCTAGTCCTTCTATTTATGGTTGGCGGCCATGAGATTCGGAATCACAATACAGGAAAAAATGAGCCACTCTTTCTTAAGAGTTTGGGCGCTATTATCAAAAATAAAGAATTTTCAGTTTTTTTATTTTGTAACACCACGCTCATGATAATATATGCTACTTTTGATTCTTCATTGATACAGTATTTGGCACGTTCTAAAATTAATAATCTCAACGATGTCATTGCACTTTTAGTCATCATTAATTCGTTAACCGTTATTTTTTTACAGTTACCTGTATTTTATATTATTAGAAATATTGTGCCATCTAAACGGATATTACTAGGAATATTATTAATAACAATCGCTCAGTTGGCATTTGGTTACGCAAACGTACATATAAAGTGGCAATTAGTGATTGCTACACTTTGCTTAAGTATTGGCGAAATTATTGTTATGCCAACGATAAACGTTGAGGTAGATCGACTGGCGCCTGAAGGGCAGAGGGGGATCGCCTATGGGATCACCAATTTCACTAACTTTGGTACCTCCGCTTCACCACTGATAGGTGGATTAATTTTGCAATTCTTCGGTGGTCGCACACTTTTTATGGTCATGTTTTTATCAGGTTTGGTTACTATTTATGTTTATTACAAATACATTATTTTAATCACCACAAAGGTCAATTAATCATGACAAATGCGATCATTTACCCAGTTTTAGAGGTCAATGGAACGATTAAATTGCCTTCTTCAAAACCTCATATGCAACGATGCTTGCTTCTCGCCTTCTTTAATAACCATAAGACGGAAATAACAAACGTTTCTTGGTGCTCTGAAACTTCATTACTACTTAAAAATCTCACAACTTTGGGATTAAAGATATTGAATGAGAGTGAAGATAGAATTACATTACAAGGTATTATTCCTGAGCAGATTACCCCTAATGCTGACGTAAATGCTGAAGGTTCTGGGTTTGTTTTTCGCGCCATGGTAGCTATTTCCGCACTCACTGAAACATTAGTTATCAGATGTAATGCTTCACTTTATTCAAGAGATTCTGTATTAGATAAGGACTTCTTATCCTATCTTGGCGTTAATGTGACTAAAAGTGATAGTGAACTAAAATTCACTACCACCTGTGTTCCAATGACTTCGAATAAAATCTCAACGGAGAAAAGCTCACAATTTCTGTCCATGGCTATGATGCTTGCCAATCATATGCCGCAACATGAAATTATGGTAAATAGTATTAATCTGGGCGAGGGATATATCACAATTACTGAAGATATGCTCAGCCTATTTGGTTATCAGTGCAAAAAAAAGGATAACGTTTATTTTATTAATAAAAAGGGTAACAGCGTAGTCCACGTCAGGAACCCAACAGATTTCACTTCTATTGGCTATATAATGTCTACACTATGTGTTATGAAAAAACCTTCGATGATTAAAATAGAAAACTATGTTGCAGGGAATCGGTGTTTGTCAAAGATGTTGAGATAAAATTGCGATTTATGCAGCCTGTAAATTCTCGGCGTTTTCTTGTGTCAACGGCCGATCTGGATTGAGTTGAACTTCCTTGTCCCAACCCCAATTTCTTGTCTCACCTCGCCACCGTTCCGGGCACGCAGCGCGGGCGGCTTGATAGACTTGGTGACGCTTTAACAGCAAGGCTTTATCCTTGCCCTGATGGCGCTGCGCCGGCGTCACGAATTTGATCCCGCTGTGGCGGTGGACGTGGCAATACCAATCAATGAAGCGCTTCACCCACTGCCGTGCAGCATCAATCGAGGTAAATCCTTTGCGCGGCCAGGACGGCCAATATTTCAATGTACGAAAGATTGATTCTGCGTACGGATTGTCATTGGATACCCGCGGCCGACTAAAGGATGACGTTATACCCAGGGCTTCCATCTTGGCCTTCAGCGTATAACTTTTCATCGGCGCACCGTTATCCGAGTGCAGTACCAAGGGTTGCATAGCACAGCGCTGCCCCAGGACACATCGTTGTAGCAGATCTGCCGCCAGCTCGCCGGTCTCTTCATCATGGACTTCCCAACCCACCGGGTAGCGACTGAATAGGTCTTCAAATAAATACAGCTTATAATACAGCCCCTTAACACTACTCGGCAACCAGGTCACGTCCCACATCCAGACCTGGTTAGGGGCGGTGGCGGTAAAGCTGGTCGGTTTTGCCACGCGCACAGCCTTGGCGGCACGTCCACGATGCTGCACTTGACCCGCCTCTCTTAATACCCGATACATCGTCGATTCAGAGGCCATGTAGCAACCCTCGTCTGCCAGAATCGGTACGATCTGACTCGGCGGAACGCTGTCGAAACGCGCGCTATTGCATACCGCCAACACCGACTGGCGTTCCGTTGAGCTCAGTTTGTTGGCCGGCTCAGGGCGGTCAATCAATGGACGCTGATCCGCAATAACAGCACCATCCTGTTGCCACCGATACCAACTGTGAACAGAGATCCCTACCCCCTCGCAAGAACGGTACAACGATGCGCCATCATTGCACGCCTGCTGAACCCAGGCGGTGATCTGTTCCCGGTACGCCAGAGGAGTTAATCGTCCTCGTTGTCGCCCCAAAGGGCGCGAACTTTTTTTTGCAGGATCAGTAATGCCGCTGCCTCCGCCAGTGCTTTATCTTTACGCAGGACTTCGCGCTCAAGACGTTTAATTTGCTTACGCTGGGCCTTATTCTGCTGTGCGCTGGCCGCATCATTAAAACCGCCTGGCTCTGCATGGGCCTGGATCGATATTTCGCGCCACTGCTTAACCTGCTCTGGGAAAAGACCTTTGGCTCGGCAATACTCGCTCAACTCGATCTCCGACATCGACGAGGTTTCGACGACGACGGCGAATTTAGTTTGCGCAGACCAATTCTCACTGCTGCGATCATGTTCGGGCACAGGGCGACCTTCTTTGCGAAGCTGATTACGCCAATTGTACAGTGTAGCTTCTGAAATCCCTTCTCTTTGTGCCAATTCACGGATGGTCGGCGGATGAGGGGCAAGCATTTTACTTAAAATGGCGTCCTTGCGAGCCTGAGGTAAACGCGACATGGTGATGCTCCGGCCCCCTGGATTGAGAATGAAATCCCGAAAAAGGGATCTTCTCAACTACTCTGACACAGGGGGGAATACACGCAATGAATTGTTTTTGCGAGAGTTATTTAAAAAACTTGGTGTTGAACAGAAACTTGATAATAGTATGCTATTCTTAGAAAAAAATGAGCAAAATGTAAAACAATTCTCCTTAAAAAGTTCACTATTGGAACTACCATCCCTTGCAACTTTGATAATATCATGCTCTGTATTTACCCATAAAGTCATTGATCTTTATGATATAGGACATATCAACAACCATAAATGCCAAAGAATATTTGTGATAAATGAGAATTTACGCCTTCTGGGTATAAACTCGCGATTCTGTTTTGATAAATCTGGGCGTTTTGATGGTTTGCACATTCAGAGCAATCTTGAATCATTCGGAAATATTAAGCTAAAAAGCTACAATGACCATCGTGTTTGTGCTGGTAATATCATACTTTCCTTGGGATGTGACCAGCCCAATGTTGTCGAAGATGTTGATACACTTGCAGATGGCTTTCCAAATTTCCTAGAGGCTTTAACGCAGATTGGCATTTATTCGACACCTATATTAAACTGAGGTAATAATTATGTTTTATAATGGAAATAATTTTCCGCCCTATATCGAGATATCTCCTGCTTCGTCAATGAAAGGTTCAATAAATGTTCCTGCATCAAAAAGCACTTCGACCCGTGCTATTCTTACTGCATCATTGAGTGAAGGGATTAGCCAAATTTATAATTGCGCTGAAAGTAATAATGCTAAAGCAATGATGATAAATTGCCAGAAATTCGGTGCGATCATTGAACGGAATAGACGAGGTTATAATGTCGCCGGAGTTAATATACGCAACGTGCCTGATGAGCTGATTTTTAATCCTTGCAATTCTGGTGTAGTGCTGCGTTTATTGATGGGTGTTGCTGGAGCGCTGAAAACTAGCTCGTTTATTACCTA
The DNA here is from genome assembly GCF_047324175.1 of Sodalis sp. RH21. NCBI lineage: Bacteria > Pseudomonadati > Pseudomonadota > Gammaproteobacteria > Enterobacterales > Bruguierivoracaceae > Sodalis > Sodalis sp. RH21. The sequence goes on from NZ_CP178732.1 coordinate 2,280,127, forward strand.
TTTCCATCAGTCATTAGGCAGGCGTTCACATAGTGAAATGATTTTGGCATTATCAAGATTAGGCATAGATTGCCAGGGAAACACTGACGATGGATTATTACCGATAAGAATTAAGGGCCAAACGGTAATAAAAGGATATACCGAGATTTCAAGCCGCAAAAGTTCACAGTTTCTCAGTGGATTGCTTTATCTTGGATCTTTATCAGATAATGACTTACATATCAAAGTCATTGATTCTATTACTGCGCCATCTATGGTTCGTACAACAATCAATAATTTGACTGCTGCCGGTGTTCACATCGAATATGACAAAAGTTTTACTAATTTCTATGTCTCCGGAGCGTCAAAAATACATGCTGGAGAATTTATAGTTGGCTCTGATCCTGCTAGTTCCGCCGCTTTATTAGGGATATGTTCAGTTGTGGATTCAGATGTGTGCTTAAATGGATTTTATGAAGAGGAATTAGGTAATGGAGCTGTTATTGAATATCTGCGTCATGTTGGTGTAACTGTCGATAATGGTCATAATGATACTTTGCATATTACTGGTGGAAATATAACAAAAGGATTGGATTTTGACGGTTCGTTAGCGCCTGATGCAGTACCGGCATTAGCCGCAGTGGCGGCATTTGCCGAAGGGACAAGCACATTCTATAACATAGAACATCTACGCTATAAAGAATGTAATCGTATTTCTGATTTTCGCAAAGAACTTTATAAAATTGGGGTTAAGAGTGAGGAAACTATAGATAGCTTAACCATTTTTGGTAACAAAAATGGTTATGAGGGCGGGGTGATCGTAAACGGCCATTATGACCATGCCATCATTATGGCGCTTACAACCATCGGCATTAAATGTAAAAACAGTATAATGATCAGTAATCCTTATCACGTTGGACAAACATACCCCTTATATTTTGATGATATCAACACTATCTGTGGGCAGATTAATGAGCTGAAATATTCAGGAATGGCTCCTGAGGAAATTTAAATAATTATTTTTCGGACAATTGCATATGAATGAAATAATTGATTTCGATCAGATCATAAATCGTAAGCCTGCTGATTCGCAAATGCATTGCACTTATCCACAAAGGGTATTGCCTATGCACCTTGCGGAAACAGACTTTCTCTCTCCTATCACTGTCAGGAATAAATTGGCTGAACGTGTAGCGCTTGGGCATTATGGTTATATGCCTGCTGACAATCAATTTAATGAGGTAATAAAAAATTGGTTTGATTCTAGGCATCATATTCTAATTAATAAAGAATGGGTAAATTATTCTCCATCAACGGGAAGTGCTATTTATTACGGCATTGAGCTCAGTTCCATTATTGGCGATGAGGTGGCGGTTTTTACGCCGATATATCATGCTTTTAAAAAAATAATCGAAAATAGTGGTAGAAAATACAGGGCGCTGCCACTTTTACGCGATAAAAAAAACTACCGTATCGACTTCTCATTTTTTGAAAACGCCCTGTCCTTAGGGAAGATTAAAGTATTATTGTTTTGCAATCCCCATAATCCAGTAGGTAATATTTGGTCGGATTTCGATTTAAAACGTATATGTGAATTATGCTTTCAGTATAATGTTTTTATTATTTCAGATGAAATTTATTGTGATCTAACGTACACAAGAAATCATACATCATTATTAAAATATCATAAAATTATAGATTCTCAAATGATGATCTGTGTTAGTCCAAGTAAGACATTCAATCTGTCAGGGATGAGGGCTAGTGCGGTTATAATCCCAAATTCCGCTCGGTTTGATTTTTTTAATAAAATACTAATTAAAAATAAATCTAATGATCGGGGTATTTTTGGAATTACTGCATTGCAAGCGGCCTATAACACTGGAGGAACTTATCTGGATGCGATGCTTGACTATCTGATGGGAAACTTGGATATGATGACGGATTTTTTTGCTGAAGAAATACCTGAATTGTCGATAATTTTACCCCAATTTGGATATATGGCTTGGATTGATGCGACTGTCCTCGAAGAGAAAACACAATTACACTGCGATATATTTCTCGAAAAATTCGCAGGAATAGGAGTTAGAAGTGGTCATGTCTTTGATAATGGAGAAGGTTTTGTTCGTATGAGCTTTGGATATCCAAGAAAAGTGTTATATGACGCTATTATGAGAATTAAGCAGGCCATAAAGCAATTTGGTTAAATTTGCAATAATAAAAAGGTCTATAATTTTATTCCTTATCTTAAATAATCAAAGCGAAGAAGATTTCATGAACTTGTTTAAAATTTTCACCCATGCGCATCATATATTTTTTAGTACTTGGCGAATAGGTTTTTTTTTGATGAAAGTTATCTGGATCTTTTATATATTCTGCGAGCCCTTTGCGGTAAGTAGGGGAAATATAAGGCTTTTGAAAATATAGCGGTTTGTTATAGGATGGGTGGGGTATGCTGATTTTTTATTGCAGGTCGTTGCAAACGACCTGAATTCTTATATTGATTTTGCAAAATCAGTCATTCGTCTCCTGTCTTGTATAAAAGCGATGTAAAGTATGTTTGTTGTGAAGGTAAAAAAGCTACTGAACATCTTTCTGATAGAAGGCATATCTTAAGCAGGGCAGTAATATAATGAAGTAGTCCGCTTTTAGCCGGAAATTTAATCAAGGGATCCGTCACCAACCTTTTCAATTGGGGATTCTCCTCCCGCAGTTAACTCAGGTGCTTACATTCGGACGAGAAAATCCGCCAAATATTTTCCGCCACATGTAAAATGTGGCAGTGGGAATACCCAACTTGCTTAAGACCTCCGATACCTTCATACCTTCATACCTTCATACCTTCATATCTTGATATTTCCTTTTTTGTACGAAAGTAATTTGCTCTTCGGTGTAGCGGGATGTTTTCACCGACATCATTGTCGCTACCGATGTAATTATGAACGGTGGATCACTTTTGCACCGATGGCGACACCAGGGGAGTGAGGCGGGTATCGAGTATAAGTGCGGCGGCCGTGATAAATCGGGCATCGCGCCCCTGGCTTGTGATGGTATTACATGAGAAGTCTCCGGGATAAGGGCCAGACTGGCCTGTTCCACCGCATCTCATCGGAATCCTGCATGCATGTCAGGCGGTCTGCATCACAACCGGTATTATCGGCTTGCATGCTGTGCTGGGATCGCCCGCTGTCCTGGTTTAAAATCCCGTTACGCCATAGGTGTCACTACCGATGTAATTATGACCCACCTACCAATGTAAATCTGACCCACCTGGGGTAACAATGGCAGCTTTAAGAAGCTGCCCATGCTGACATTGGAGTTACGAGTGGAGATCGCAGTTCTTTTACGTCAGGGCATGTCTATACGCGGCATTGCTCGCCAGCTTTCCTGTTCCCGGCAGACCGTCCGCCGCTATATCCGTATGCAGGAGTCCCCGGCCAAGGCCAGCTACAAGTCCAGGGCGCCGAGGCCCGGCAAGCTTGACCCGTATAAGCCTTATATTCTTGAGCGTGTGTACGCCGCCAGACCGCATTGGATACCTGGCAGCGTCATGCTCAGTGAGATACAACTTCGGGGATATTCCGGTGGCTACAGCATGCTTACCGCCTTTTTGCTCAACCTCAAGCAACAACCGGTTGACCCGGTGGTCCGTTTTGAGACCCAGCCAGGCGAACAGATGCAGGTTGATTTCACCGTGATCAGACAAGGCCGTCACCCGTTGTTGGCTTTTGTCGCCACCCTTGGTTGGAGCCGGGCTACCTTTGTACGTTTCTACTCCTGCCAGGATACCGCCGCATGGTGTGATGGCATTGAGCAGGCGCTGCGCGCCTTTGGCGGAACGCCACAGCACCTGCTTTTTGATAACGCCAAGACCATTATTCTTGAACGCGATGTCTATGGCCTTGGCCGCCATCGGTGGAACCCGCCGCTACTGGCGCTCGCTGATAAGTACGGTTTTACGCCTCGCGTGTGCCGTCCCTATCGCGCGAAGACCAAGGGTAAAGTTGAGCGATTTAACCACTATTTGAAGACCAGTTTTGTCGTTCCCCTGGCGACCACCTTTAAGCAGGCCGGTTTAGTCCTTGACGTGGATTCTGCCAACAGCCGTATCGGGCCATGGCTTACCACCGTCGCCAACGCCCGCAAGCATGGCACCACCGGCATTCCCCCCGAGCAGCGGCTACAGCAGGAGATTGACGTGCTGCTCCCGTTGCCGCGCGAAGGCACAGAGGTACCGTTATCGGTTGATAACCGCCGGGTTTTGCCCCGTGAGAGTTTTCAACATCCGCTGTCGGTCTATCAGTCGCTGCTGGAGGTGAGGTCATGAGCCTTCAGCATCAGCGGATCAGCGAACTGTGCGAGTACTTTAAGCTTGACCGCATCGCCGCCGAGTGGCCTGGATTGGCACAGAAGACGCTGGATGATACCGGAACGTTCGGCGATTTTCTGGAGCAGTTGCTTCGACTGGAGAATGACAGCCGCAACGAGCGTCGGCGTCAGACGCTGCTGCGCCTGTCGGGTTTGCCGGCGGTTAAAACGCTGGAGCAGTTTGACTTCAAGTTTGCCAGCGGCGCACCGCGAGCACAGCTGCAGGAACTGGCGGGATTGGCGTTTATCGAAAGACAGGAGAACATCGTATTACTCGGGCCTTCCGGCGTTGGCAAGAGCCATTTGGCCTGCGCGTTGGCACATAAAGTCGCGATGGCCGGACTCAGCGTACGCTTCATTACGGCGGCGGATATGATGTTGCAACTGGTCGCCGCTCACCGTCAGGGCGATTTAAAAGGCTATTTAGGCCGGTGTGTCACCAAGCCCCGATTATTGGTGATCGACGAAGTGGGTTATCTGCCGTTCGGTAAAGAAGAAGCCAATTTATTCTTCCAGGTCGTGGCCCGCCGTTATGAAACAGGCAGCGTGATATTGACGAGTAACCTGCCATTTACGCAGTGGTCTGGGACGTTTGGCGATGATGAGACGCTGACGGCGGCGATGTTGGATCGACTGCTGCACCATGCGCATATCGTCCAAATAACAGGCCAAAGCTATCGATTAAAAGACAAGCTCAAAAGTGGTCAGTTAAGGAAATCAACGCCGACTGAATCACAACAATAATTCGTGGGGGGTGGGTAACTTTTACTTTGGCATGGTGGGTCACAATTCGATCGGTATTGACACATAGGGTTATAAATAGAGATGCTACCAGCAATTACCGCTAGATCCGCCCATTAAGCGGGTCAACGTGTATGGATCATCAGAGGACTAATGCAGTGGCAAGATAAGCAGATTCAAAATTATTAAAGCCTGCCTTATCTCACGTTGTGACTGCCATCATCTGTAGAAATTTATCTCGCAGCACATCCTGTATCGCCGGGTTCCAAGCAATCCCTACCTGCCATCTAGTATATTCCCCTTGGGTTTGTACAAGTTTAAGGCCAGCAGGCAAAATATGGCTGACTCCGGCAGGCAGTAATGCCACACCATTTCCAGTAGAAACTAATGCTAATAAGGTTTGAATATCGTCTGCAGCAGACACTATTTTTGCGCTGAGTTTATTCTCGCTAAGAAAATTGGCCGTCTGCACCACTAGGCCATTCCCACGGTGTGGTGGGATCTGCAGGAGCTGATGCGACTCAAGTATAGACCGGATATCCGCAGGGTTTGTACGTAGGCCAGAAGGGGTGACAAGGACCAGACTTTCTTCTATCAACACCTTGACCTGAAGAGGAGTAGTCACCGGCAGACGGATAAATCCGGCCTGAAGTTGCCCTTCCAGTAACATCTGACACTGCACGCTGGAAGGCATGTCGTTCAGGGATACTTCCACATCGGGGAATTGTTCACGAAAAATATTCACCCATGCAGGTGCAAGCTGAAATGATGATATGCCGAATCCAAGCGCCAGCTTACCCACATTCCCTTTCTGTATCCTATGCGCATATTCTAGATATTCGTCGTAATGTTTCATCAATTTGCAGGTCTTGGAATAAAGCAACTTACCAGTGACTGTCAGCGTCGCACCATGGCGGCCGCGGTGAAAAAGGCTCACTCCAATCAAATGTTCCAATGTCTGGATTTGTTTAGTCAATGCACTTTGCGTCAAGTACAGGATATCTGCTGCCGCATGATAACTCCCTCGCTCAGCCAATGTAACGAATGCCCTCAACAGTTTTATATCCATTCCAGCAGCTAATCAAATCCGGATAAATAGGAATTATACAGTTTGCTCTCTACGTGTGAAATTGTCATTAGTTTCTGAAATTGTCTTTAATTTCACATTGAGGAGAAATGTTATGGGAAAAAACTTAACCCTACATAGCAATCCTGAAGATTCAATTCCTTGAGAGAAAGGGGAAGAGGGTAACAAAAAATTAATATTACTTTGAAGTTTGTTAACGAGCCATCAACATGAGCTTTGAACTTAGGAATAATACAGCTTGCAGTGGGGCATCATCATTTCCATAGCTTCCAGCACCGGCTGTACCTAGGAGACACTCGGCATGTAGGTATATTAATACGAAAGTTAGTCATCATTTATGATAAGTATATAACATAAGAGAATATAAAAATGCCAAATGTCGCTGTGCTCACTAATGACCTGCAGTATGAATTTACTCATAAAATAACAACTGACCCGCAGGAGTTAGAAAATAAACTAAAAAAAAATTTGATACGTTCCTTGATGGGATTCGAGCTGTAGATCAGGCCGTCATTCACCTACAACTTATCCATGATCCCAGCGATCCAGCCGTGCAACGTCGCTACCGCAATCGCGCGGCTGGCATTCCGGCGATCGCTGGTACCCCTGGCAACAGATTGATCGATACCATTTACCATCAGTCAGACCTGGTAGTTATAAAAGGACGGGACAGCGGTTTTTTCGACACTAAGTTGGACGAGACACTCCAGAAGCTCGGCATTAAAACGGTAGTGGTCACTGGGCTGCAAACTCATGTTTGCGTGCAAACTACGGCCGCTGATGCATTCTTTCGGGGCTACAACGTCTGGGTCCCCGATGACTGCGTCTTTGCACCTTCGGCCGAGGACACCGATCGGGCGCTACAATGGCTGGCCGGCTACTGTGCGACGGTAGCACCTTCTGCGGAAATCCTGTCGTTACTGAGCAAGAGCGACGATCTCCCTGAGCGCGGCGAATGGAGGTCGGCATGAATATGGCTTATACACAGACCGGCAGCAATGGCCCGGCCACTGAATCACATGGTTCACCGATCGAAACCGTGATTCTGGATCATGGCACCGGCGCCAAGCTAAGCCGGGAGCTCGTGGAGCGGATCTCCGAGACATTAGGAGATACCTATCTAGGCACCATGGAGGACAGCGCATTTCTGGAACTGCCAACTACCCGTATCGCCTTTACCACAGACTCTTTCGTGGTGACACCACTATTCTTTGGGAATGGCGATATCGGCAAAATCGCGGTGTGCGGCACCGTGAACGACCTGGCGGTGAGTGGCGCGCGTCCTCTCTATATAACGCTTAGCCTCATCATCGAAGATGGCATAGTAATGGCTGATCTGATGAAGATCATAGCGTCCGTGCGCGATACAGCACGCTCGGCGGACGTCAAGATCGTCGCCGGTGATACCAAGGTAGTAGGCAAGGGCGAGGCCGACAAGCTTTTCATCAACACCGCCGGCGTCGGCGTCATGGAGCGTCCTCCAGTCTCCGTTCGTAACGTCCGACCTGGGCAAAAAATCATCCTCAGCGGCTATATCGGAAATCACTCCATCCACCTGCTTTCGATCCGGGAAGGTCTAGGCTTTGAGCGCAACGTACTGAGCGATTGTGCACCGCTAAATCATATGATCGATTCAGTATTGAGCAACGTGCCGACAGGTAAAGTTGCCTCAATGCGCGACGTTACCCGCGGCGGTCTATCAGCAGTGCTGCACGAGCACGCACGTGCGGCCAACTGTGCGATCCACTTCGACAAGCAAGCGCTGCCGGTACTTCCAGAAGCCGCTATGGCTGCCGATATGCTGGGGGTCAACGTGATCAATCTCGCCAACGAGGGGTGCTTGTGTCTTTTTGTCGAGCCCGACGTGGCGGATAGAGTTTTGGCTCTTTTGCACGAAGATCCCTGTGGCAAGAAGGCGGCCATCATTGGCGAGGTTGTGGCATCTTCCTTACCGGAGGTGCGCATGATGGAATCAGATGGTACCCAGACAATTATTGAGGAACTCTATGGTGCAGAACTTCCCAGACTCTGTTGAGCCAATCGAAGCGCTCGAGACCCATCGTTACCGGGTCTGCGGGATCGTGCAAGGGGTTGGCTTCCGCCCCTTCGTCCATCGGCTGGCGCGCACCCATGGAGCAACCGGCTGGGTGCTCAACGACTCCGAAGGTGTTTTACTTGAGTTGCAGGCATCGGCAAAAGCTATCAAGGACTTTATCGATGATATGTTATCGCGGCCACCACCTCTCGCGCGGATCAACGATTTGGTTGAGGTGCTGCTGGACGAGCCCGCACCGCGTTACCAGGGTTTTGATATCCGTAAGAGCCGCGACTTAGCACACATGAATACCATCATTCCGCCAGACTCGAACGTTTGCGGCGACTGCTTAAGGGAGATGCGCGATCCAAGCAACCATCGTTATCGGTACGCTTTTATTAATTGCACTAACTGCGGTCCGCGCTATTCGATCATCCTTGGCATGCCATACGACCGCGCGCAGAGCACTATGAGTGCGTTCACCATGTGCCCACAATGTGAGCACGAGTATTTAGACATTGAGGATCGCCGCTATCACGCCCAACCGAATGCCTGCCCGACCTGCGGACCAAGTCTTCAGCTCACGGACCGTAGCGGTGCCCTGATCGAGACTGATGATGTGGTGCGCTACGCAATTTCCAAGCTGCGCGAGGGCGCTATCATCGCGATCAAAAGCCTTGGCGGCTTCCACTTGGCGGTGGATGCCAGCAATGTAGCGGCGGTTCGCGAGCTGCGTCACCGCAAGCGGCGCGATGCCAAGCCTTTCGCAGTGATGGTTGCCGACAGCGAGAGCGCCGCCCGTTGGGCCTTTATCAACTCGCATGAAAGGATGCTTCTCGAGAGCGTGCAGCGACCCATCGTCCTGTTGCGTAAGCGTCAGAAGACCCTGCCGGAAGAGATCGCTCCCCATAATCCCCATCTGGGCGTAATGCTCCCGTCAGCGCCGCTGCACCACCTGCTGCTTGAGGATCCCACACTGCCGGTATTGATCATGACCAGCGGTAACCTTTCCGGGCATCCTATCGTGTTCGACAACCATACGGCAATCGAGCAATTGGGCGAAATTGCGGACTATTTTGTTCTGAACGATCGCGATATCCGTACCCGGGTGGACGACTCAGTCGTGCGTATGATCGTACGCGAGGGTAGGGATGAGCCTCAGATATCCTTCCTACGCCGCTCTCGCGGCTATGCTCCGTATCCCATCCATCTGCCTTACTCGGTGGGTTCGGTCGTGGCACTCGGCGCCGAGTTGAAGACTACCGTCAGCATCAGCAAGGGCAAGCAAGTCTTCATCAGCCAGCACATTGGCGATCTGAAAAATGAAACCACCTTTCAGTCCCACATTGATTGCGCCAAGCATATGCAAGACCTTCTGGCTGTGCGGGCTGACACACTTGCCTGTGACCTGCACCCTGCCTTCCGCTCAACCCGAAATGCCATCGAGCAATCCGAAATACGTGTCGTCCAGGTTCAGCACCACCACGCCCACATGGCCTCGTGCATGGCGGAACACGGACTTTCGGGTAAAACCATCGGGGTGATATTCGACGGTACCGGCTACGGTACCGATGGTACCATCTGGGGTGGTGAGTTCTTGCTCGGCGATTTCGAGGGGTTCGAAAGGGTTGGCCATATACGCCCAATGTTGCTACTGGGAGGGGATCAGGCCGTGAAAGAGCCGATCCGAGTCGCCATGTCGCTGCTTGTTGAGACCTTCGGCGAACGGGTCACCGAAATAGACGTTCCGGCCATACGCGACCTGTCTGAACAGCGGCGCGAGGTTTTTACCAAAATGGCCCTCAGGAAAATCAACGCGACCACTACCACTAGCATAGGTCGTCTGTTCGATGGTATCTCGGCGCTGATGGGTATTTGCGCAAAGGTTGAATACGAGGCGCAGGCGGCAATCGAAATGGAAGCGCTATTGCAGCGCGATTTCTGCATGGCCAAGCCATTTGAGTATGACATTGAGGCGCGAGACGATTGCCTGGAAGTGGACTATCGTCCCCTCGTCAATGAATTGGTCCATCTGCTGCGTGTGCCCGTCAGCGATGTAAGCCAGCTAAGTCGGCGTTTTCACTCCACGATCGTGGATATCATCGGAGAGGTATGCCAACGCCTTGTTAAGCGTTTTGGGGTTAATCAGATCGTATTGAGTGGGGGTGTTTTTTGCAATGAGTTTCTCGTGATAAATACGCTGAGCTGCCTTGAGTCGCATGGATTCAAGCCGTATTGCCATCAATTGGTGCCGACGAATGACGGTAGCATTTCCCTGGGTCAGGTGGTTGTCGCCGCCGCCCGTATCAAGCGCGAAGCGCTATTGTGTGACGGAGAAGAAAGAAATGAGTGAATCTGTAGAGAGAGTAGCAGCAGTTTTGTTTGACATGGACGGTGTTCTAATCGATTCCAGGGCCGTGATTGAACAAGCATGGCGCGAGGCTGCCCAGATGTACGAGCGCCAGATCACCGAGGAAGAGATCCTCAAGCACATTCACGGTCAGCCCGGGCCGCATACCATCCGTGCTCTATTCCATGATCTGCCGCTTTCCGATCAGGCCAAAGTTCAGGCGCACATCATCCATGTTGAAAATACCGCCGACTGCGAGCCCATTCCTGGCGTGGCACAGCTTATCGCCTCACTTGGTGCGGCCGGAATTTCAATCGGCGTCGTGACCAGTGGCTGGCGCTTGAAGATCGATCGCGTCATAGCACTACTCCATGCACAGTCGTACGTCTCGGTCATTGTCGAACGGGATGATGTGGCTCACGGCAAACCGTACCCCGATCCCTATCTGCTCGCGGCTGAGCGTCTGGGCATTCCTGCGAGCAAAACCATCGTTTTTGAGGACGCCAAGAGCGGGGTAACCTCCGCTGTTGCTGCCGGAGCATATTGCGTTGGCATCGGCGATGAGGACCTGATGCCATGCGGCGCAAAATTTATCATCCCCGACTTCCGAGGGGTGAAAGTGCTGACCAACGGCGTGGACGGTTCGATCCTTTCGTTTGGCCCGGGGCAAAAGGTAATAGTGGAACGATCACCTGTGCGCAATGACGTGCCGCCCGTGTCACGAGACCACCAATAATGAAACAGGAACAAAAGGGGCGGTGGGCCGTCGCCTTGCTGTTTTTCGTCAATGGCTTTGTGACCGGAGGCTGGGCTGTGCATATTGCGCAGTTCGTTCCGCGATTCGAGGCGTCAGATAGAATGATAGGCCGTCTTATTTTAACGTTTGGACTGGGCGCGCTGATCATGATGCCAGTGTCGGGCATGCTGATGGCGAAGTTTGGTTCGCAACGCATAGTGCGTATATTTGCCATCGCAACTTCTGTGGCGCTTCTTCCGCTCGGGCTGGCTCCGAACATTCCGCTGTTGGTGGTTGCTCTCTTTGTCCTCGGTGCCATGATCGGTTCAATGAATGTCGCTATGAACTCCAACGCAGTAGCGGTGGAGAAAGCCCTGTCCAAGGCGGTGTTATCCTTCTCACACTGTTCCTGGAGCATAGGTTTGTTCGTTGCCGGTTCGATCGGAGGCTATGCTATCAAGCATTTCGGATTCCTCGCGCATATCTTCTTGGTGAGCGCAACTGCAGTAGCGCTCATCGCTGTCACCTTTCCATTCGTTCTCAAGGATGATCCGGCGCCAAAAAAAGATGTCAAACAGCCGATGCGCCTGCCGCGTTCCCCCGCCGTTTACCTCATTGGCCTCATAGCGCTGTTCGGCATGATCCCTGAGTGTGCGGTCGTCGATTGGTCCTCGCGTTATCTGTTAAAGGATCTAAACGCTAACATAGAGACTGCCAGTCTCGCCTTTGCGTTCTTTGGCGGAACGATGGCAGTCCTTCGCTTTATGGGCGACGCCGTGCGTAACCGCTTCGGCGCTGTTCGTACTATACGTATATCAAGCCTGTTATCGGCGACTGGCCTTTTGATCGCTGCGTTGGCGACCAATCCTTGGCAAGCGATCATCGCCTTTGCAGTAGCTGGGATCGGGATAGCCAATATTGTCCCGATCGCTTTTTCAGCCGCTGGTAACCAGCGAGGCATCGCTACTAGTACTGGCATGAGTGTTGCCACGACTATAGGCTACTTAGGAACATTGATGGCGCCAGCGCCTATAGGTTTTTTTGCCCAGTTCGCCGGTTTTTCCAATGTGTACATGGTAATGGCGCTAATGCTGGGCGTGATATTCTTGCTTGCGCCATTGGTACGCAGCGCGGAAATTAATCCAAGGGGAATAAACTCTCAGCAATCAGGGCCGGTCGCAGTAAAACATTGAGAGCGATAGAAGCTATTTTATCTGGTCGGGCTCAATGTAAAACAAGGGCTCGTCTGTGTATTTATCTTACCAAGCGACATCTGGCCGTGATGTCAGATATCCGGTTAGACGTGCACCGGTCTTGTAAAAAAGAAAGGGGGCGAGATCGCCGCGTTTTAATCAGCCGGCATTCTTTAATTAAGAAAGCCTAAACTCATTGTCCATATCCAAATAAATATCAATTTCGTGACTGTCATCGAATTCCCCTATAGCTATTTTTAGGCTGTGAATTAGGCATGCCATTGTAATGATTCTTTTTTAATAAAATATAGAGATTGGTGTCTGCGAGTTTTATTGTGCGCCTGCCACAGGCAATGATCGGTATCGCTACCATGTTGGTGCAGCAGCGTGGTATTTAATGGCTGGAGGGCGCTGTCGTAGCCACTTTAACATTATCGAACGCGCTTATCAGCGTGGAAGTGTCGAAAATTTGTTGACCAGAGCGGTCAGCGACGGGCAGGCGGGCGGAGCCGGTTACCCTGAAGAAAGATGAGAACAATATGAAATCAAATGGGCGGTGGGCCGCATCCAGGTTCGGGACATACACGAATAAAGAAACGCGCCGGACTGAGCCGGCGCGGAAAAGAAGATCAGATTCGAAAAGGTATTATTACAGAAAACCTTTTTGCTTAAAGGTGACACGTGTAGCCTCATTCAGGTCAAGAGCATGGAGCCCGGCCGGGAGCATTCATAATTCTGTGTCACGTTAAAAAATCACTACAACGTAATCACTTTATCGAGGCGACCCTCAAAATAAATCGCCAACTGGGACAATGTCAAATTCCAGCTCTGTATCGGCATTGTCCATTTTTCCTGTGCGTTCATTAACCCCAAATAAAGCAACTTCAACAGACTGTTTTCATTAGGGAATGCGCCTTTGGTTTTCGTCAGCTTTCTGAACTGACGGTGCACCGATTCAATTGCGTTTGTCGTGTATATCACCTTGCGGATCGTCGCCGGATACCGGAAGTAATGCGACAGATTATCCCATTTCCTTCGCCACGACTGGAGCACCACCGGGTACTGCTGACCCCATTTCGCCTCCAGCTCATCCAGCGCCGTTTCTGCCGCCTCCTTTGATACCGCCCGATACACCGGCTTCAGGTCAGCCATAAACGCCTTATGATGTTTTGATGCGACGTATTTTATCGAGTTACGGATCTGATGGATAACGCAGAGCTGGACTTCGGTATCCGGGTAAATGCTGTTTATCGCTTCCGGGAACCCCGTCAGGCCATCCACACAGGCAATCAGAATATCGTCCACGCCACGGTTTTGCAGATCGGTCAGCACCGATAGCCAGAAATTAGCGCCTTCATTTTCAGACAGATACAGGCCCAGGATCTCTTTTTTGCCTTCCAGATTCAGCGCGAGAACCGTGTAAACCGCTTTGCTTTGATAACGTCCGTCTTCGCGGATTTTATAGTGGATCGCATCCAGCCAGACGAAGGGGTATACCGCCTCCAGTGGGCGCTGTTGCCATTGTTTTAACTCAGGAATAACTTTATCGGTGACAGCACTAATCGTGGCGCTGGATACGCTAAAAGCGTATAAATCTTCGATTTCCTGGCTGATATCTTTGTAGCTCATGCCGAGTGCGAACATGCGGATGATCTTGCGTTCGATCTCATCGGACAGCGTGGTCTGATGCTTCTTCACCAGTTGAGGTTCAAAAGAGCCGTTACGGTCGCGGGGAGTGGCGAGTTCAAAAGCACCGGTTGGCGATTTAACTGTCTTTTTGGTCGAACCGTTTTTACGGTTAGCGGCAATATCCTGAGCGAGATGAGAATCCAGCTCAGCAGCCAGCGCTGCTTCCGTTAACTGTTTGATTAATGGAGTTAATATTCCATCTTTTCCCGTTAGGGCTTGGCCATCCTGAAGTGCTTTCAGGGCTTTATCAAAATCGAAGGGCTGGGACATGTATCATTCCTTTTTGTCGGTATTTTACTGGAATGACACAGAATTTCTAACACTCCCGCCCGGCCGGGCTGATCCAGGCAATATCCTGAAATTCCTCATTAAAAGTGACCTGACGGTTTGCGCTGGCACAGTCAAAAATGAGATAAATCATGTAGATCTCTTCTTTAGTGCCGTCCTGATAGGTCTTCACCCGGACATCGTCCCTAAATGTCCATGGCGTGATACGGGTTATCTGTAGCGCTTCACCCAGTTCTTCTCTGATCTCCCGCCGTAGTGCTTCCTCCATCGTTTCGCCTGGCTCCATACCTCCACCGGACAGCGCCCACTGACCGGGGAATACGCCCCGGTCAGCGGCCATTTTACAAAGTAAATACTCGCCATTATTTTCAATAAGTGGACAGACTATGATCCTCTGACGCATGTAACCTCCGGATGTCATGAATTTTTTCGATAACTTTATCAGATAAACTTTCTACCGTCCCGGGTGACGTGCAGGTGAACACCCATTCCTGTAGAAAAGGGGGGGAAGATTCTGAGAAAATGTCTGATATTCAGAATGCCGCCAAGTATACATTCTGGCTTTACTTTATATTTCCGTGATCGTTTGCACGGCGCTTCGGTGCTGGCCCGAAGTGCAGTCTCCTGGGTGAATAATGCTGTAGCGGAGCGTACCACGGTATTATCCAGTTCATCTGGTCCCCGGATTCCGTTCGCTGAAATAGCTATCACTACCGTTACTGCAGATAACGAAGATATGAAAATCTATGAAGTGGTACCAATTGCTGCTGTTATCGCTAGTACCATAACCGCTAGCGGTCATAAAAGAACGCAGAACGCTACCTTATTCTTGGGGCTAACTCATCGATCAAGTTACTAGGAAAATAATTGTTGCTGTTGTACGTAAAGGAAATGGGAAGACTATTAGCAATGACTAAACGCCCATCACTGTTGAATACGTTATATCAGTGATTGATGATATGGTGACGGAAATTTTGATTTTTCCTAAGGATTAGTTTAATTTTTTCATACGGGGGGTACGCATTCCCCATATTTTATCTTATGACGTAACTCTGCATTAAACAGTGACGAAATATAATATTTTTTGAATGTTATGATTTATTTTTTTAGCAGGCTTTTTTTGCGTAAATCTTATTATCGATACATAACATTTTTGTATAGTTAAAACCCAAGACCAAAAGCATTTCCGTCTTCTTCTGAATGTAAGACCATCAAAAACTTTAATGGAATAAATAACTACTATAGCACGACGCTAACTTGAAGTAAGATTTAGGATTACTAATTGAACGTTACTTATTTGTCGCATTTGCAATGCGTTCATACTCAGTCCTCAGGTGTTCCAGTTTCCGAGGCAACTCTATATGATAGAAATTTTCAGGTAAATTAAAATCATTCGGCTTTAACTTAATTTCATCTAGCATCTTTTCAATAATTCTGTAAAGCGGTAGTTTATGCTCTATCTGATAACGCCTGTAATTGCGTTGCCAGATCATAGAACAAAAATAATCCAGATAAACCCTTCCTTGACGGAAGGGCAAACATTCAAATTTTTCAAGTAGGAAATTATATGCCGGTATGGCCAGTGCTCTGATGCGGGCTGCTTCGGTCAGCGGATCCTTCTGCATCGGTGGTACGGTGGCATTTGACAACCTTGAACGTATGCAAGCGATCGGGTTAAGCACCCTGACTTTATCATTACAGGTTACGTCACCATAATGCTCTGGCAATACTTGAAATAACTCGGTGTTAAGCGCCAATTTTTTACCTATAAAATCATCCGACTCAAAACCAGATGGCCTATCAATAATATCCACAATATTGGGTTCATTGACTTCTGGGTTGAGAAACAGACCGTGCTCATCCTCTTTAACTTTACCGGTGCCTGCATCGATTAGGGCCAGTACAGCCAGAGATGGAGGAGTAAAGGTAGTCTGTATTTCAGCGTTCACATTAAAGATTTGAGCGATGGCTGCGATTCCCTCATTTCGTGCAACATAATCAATATCAATCGAATTGATGAAGGTCATATCCGGCTTCTCTGTGTAAGCATCCATATAAACGGCGAGCCAATACATGACAGCCTGACCACCTACAGTTATGACAGGTGAAGGCAGCTTTTCAGCGTTGCGGATTAAATAGCGATTAAGTTTCACCATCTGTTCATCGGGCGGGATAGCAAGTTTAGACATAAAAAAGCCCATCGTATCAACAATGAGCCTATTATAACTCTCGTACCGTCATGAGATACAATCTATCGGTCAGTAAGTTAAAAGAAGGCCGCCTGGCGCGGATTACGGGCCGCTACAATGCCCTCCGGGCGTTTCTCCATCACGCGTCCTTGAGCTTTACCGCTACGAACAGCTTCAACACGTTCTTGGTAAACCTGCTGATGTCTGATTTTTGCGTCTTTGGCTGACATGATGCTTCTCTCTCAAAACGTATAGGCCATATGCCGTATAGACTAAATATACGCCAATCTACTCTGTCAGACAATGATTATGCAAACAAGAATCGCGGCCACGCTCTCCAATCCGCAATTTGTTTTTACGAGATATTTAGCATTTACGCCAGTTACTTCATCGCCGGTTCGAGCAACCTTGTGCCGAAGCCTAACCTGCACACCCCAGAGTATCCCCCTTCAGCAAGCAACGGGGTATTCCATAAACATACTTATCAGTTTAGCAAAATCACGGGATATTGTCCGTCTTTATCTTGTCAGTTCCCGTCTCGACGAAAAAAAACATTGGTAGAATATGCTAAGTGCAAAATCCTATGAACTTCATTGATGCTAAAGATAATGAAATGAGCGCCTCCCACCTTCCTCAGTTCAGGGCGAGAGCGGTAGCTTATCTTCCGCCATAGTTGTTCAGTAACCACTACCTTTCTGATTGAAAAATAACAGATTCTAAAATGAATAATATGTTGAATTTATCTGGCAGGTTACACTATGCATCTCGTTTAAAACGTAAGGATTGCCCAGATGGCATTGAATATACGGAAGGCCCATTTAGCGGATTCTGTCTTACTTCATAAACTAGGTTTTGAAATCTACAGCACCCACTTCAAGCATCTGTGGGTATCGCATTCTGAAATGAATGATTATCTGGAGCGCGAGTACTCAACCCCTTCACTGGAGTCAAGCCTGTCAGATCCCAAGGTGTGCTGGTACCTGGCAGAAACCGATCAGCCAGTTGGTTTTGCCAAAGTCACATGGGCAGATAAAATTCCGGATACAGAAATGTCAGGCGTGCTACTGAACAAGTTATATCTGGCTTCGAGTGCTACAGGTAAAAATTATGGGAAACAGATATTCGAACATATTGTCAGTCTGGCCCGGCGACGCGGTGAAGGATTTTTGTGGTTAGAAGTTCTTGAGGGCAATGATCGTGCCCGTAAATTTTATGAAAATCTGGGATTCGGTCATATCAAAGATACAAAATTACAAACAGCTTCACAGCAGAGCCTTCTCCACATACTGGGTATTAATATCTGAATCCCTGACAGCTGACTGAAATTCCGCGGAATCTGTAGCAGCCCAGCCTGATGCCTTTTTATAAGCAACTTACAGAGTGTGGAGGTAGCAGATAATGAAGCCCATGCCAGTCAGTGTCGACATTGCCAAGAACGTGATGCAGGTCCATTACGTGGATAAAAATACGGGGAAGGTGTTTAACAAGGCCATTAAGCGCGCGAAATTTATCGAGTTCTTCACCAATCGTCCGCCCTGCCTTATTGGAATGGAGGCCTGCGGCGGCGCACATCACTGGGCCAGACAACTGAGCCGGCTGGGCCATCAGATCAAACTGATGCCGGGCGAATTCGTCAAGGCCTTCAATATCCGTAACAAGAATGATACGGCCGACGCACAGGCTATCTGGCGTGCGGTTCAGCAACCGTGCAAGGCTATAACGGTGAAAAACGAACAGCAACAGGCTATGCTTGCCCTGCACCGGATACGTTCCCAACTGATGAAATTCTGGCTGATGCAGACCAATGCACTTCACGGATTACTCGCGGAATACGGTGAAGTGATGCGTAAGGGGCACGCCAGCCTCGTCAGAAACGTCCCCGAAATATTTGCTCGCCTGTCCAGACGTTTACCGGGCGTGCTCATAGACAGCCCGCGAGCCGGGGCCCTGGGTTACTGACATGCTGAAACGGCGACCGATCAATGTTGTCTCCGTGGCGCTGGCCAACAAAATGGCAAAAATGATATGGGCCATACTGGCTCACGGCAGACCCTATCAAAAGGATCATGCCCTTAATTGAGCCAAAACAGAAGGATGCCAGAGAAGAACGTCAACAGGTTGCGCAGGCAGTGTAAGTAATGACAGAACAAGTCAGACCGTAACTCATCAAGCCTGAAAAAAATATCGAACTCCGGGTTCGCAAAGGTAATTGAGGCGTGAGTCAGCGGATTTCATTAGGGCCAGCAGCCGCTTTCGCAGTTGCGTTAAGACCGGATATATAGCCGCAATCGTCCTGTACGTCACGAAGTACAAAGCCTGGCAAACGGGAGGCGCTCATATATATTTTTTAAAACTGCCAACGGTGATATCGGTGGACAGACCGAGTAGTAACGCGAACGGCAGAAGTATTATCAGAGGGTAAATGCTGACCGGTAAGGCCAGGTATATGATCCATGGTAATACCGTCAAAGGTAGCAGGCTGGCTCTGGCCCGATGATAGACAAACCCGGATTCCCGCCCCGCACCAAAGCGGCGGATATCGCGGCGGACCAGCCCATCCACCAAGCCGACAAACGCCGCCATCGCAAATAATGGTAGGGTCAGGCAGAGCACCAGTACACGCACCATGAACACAAGCACGGTGTAAGCGGCAGCAATCAAATAACTCTCCAGATGGACATAGACCAGACCTAGGTAGTAGCGGAAGTCATGCGTCAGGCTAAGCGCTCCGCTGCTGGCCTGGATTGAGGCATCCCTTATCCACGCTTTTAGCCCATTATTGACAAATAACCAATTGTAGACGCTTTCGATAAGCTCCTGAGCCGTGTGGCCTGGCTCCTTTATCAGTATGCTGCGTGTGAAATGCTCAGAGAATTGAGCCAGTTCGAAGTGCAACATTCTCTGCGCGTGATGCCAGCCCTGCTCCGGCCAGAAGAAATGCATGCCCACGCATTCGATGACGATGCAGAGCAGCAGCGAACCGCTTAGCACGCCGATAAAACGAAAGGGCAGCGTTAGCAGACTTACGACAAGACCCTGCTGTCGCATTTGCTGCTGTTGTGCTGTGATGGCCGGATCTCTCATTACTCCTTATCCTCATCTGCATTCGTCATTTGCAGGAACCCATCAATCAGGTCTGCCGGCAGTTCTGTATTCTGAAGCTGGGGTCCCGCTTGGTGGTCCCACCAGTCGCCGGCTTCGACGTAGCGCTGGCGCATGTAACCGGCCAGTTCCTGTAAATCCTTTGGCATGTCCTCATCGGGATCAGGGGCCGGCAGCGGCATACGCACTTTCCAGAGATTGCCACCCTCAATCAGCGCGAAGCATTGTCCTTTGGGTAGTCCGACGACATGCGCCGGCTCAATCAGCGGTACACTAGTGCTGCTGATGCGGTCCTGGGTGTTGGAGGTAAACGCGGTATTGCCGTGGGGATCTGAACTGTCGGTTGCGCCACTCATCAGTGACGTGGCGTAAACCTCAACTTTTGGCAACTGGCGTGTCAGCAGTTCGGCAGTTGCCGTTTCGCGCACGCGTAACATGAAGAGGTTATTGAAGTTGCCGACCACCTGACCAGCCTTGGCGCGGTTGCCGATGCGTGCTTCGATATCCGAGAGCGTTTGGGTATAAGCCGTGACCTGTATACCGGCGCCGCCACCTTTATTGACCATGGGGATGAACTCATCGCCCATCAGCTCATTGAATTCGTCCGCGTGGACGTTGATGGGTGCTTTGGCGTTGGCCGAGGCATCGGGCAGACCGTCATCAATGCCGAACTTGTAGATGTGGCCGGCTACCGAAACCAGATCGCTGAACATGGAGTTGCCCACGGCTGCGGCGACTTCGGCATCGGACAATGCATCAAGGCCCACGTAGACCACCGCGCGTTTGCGGATAATTTGCATCCAGTCAAAGATCGGGCGTGGGTCATTCAAATCGGCGTAGTCCGGTGCCAGCAACTGCGCGATCTTGCCGGTGGTGAGTTTCTCTAGCAGCGGCAGCAGGCTTGCCACAATCTTGTCGAAATAGGTGCGGTCATAGCGGACAGCAGACCTCAAACCATCCAGCACCGGGTCGTATACACGCACCTGGGACAAATACTGTTCAATGGCGATGATGCGCTTTTCACGCCCGATCATATTACGTGGGATATTCTTGTCGTTGAGCTTGGCTTCGAGTTGGACAATGATGTCCCAGGCCTTAGACTCAGTCTTGGCAAAAAATTGTGCGGCATACTCCATGAAAAGGGCATCAATGTTGATGACGTGACGTTGGATCAGCAGATAGTCGGGGCGCTGCCCCAGTTCGACCAGCGCACGAGCGATGATGTTGACAAAACGCCAGGCAAATTCCCGAAAGGCTGCGCTGTTCCCCTCCCCGGAAAGTTGTCCGGCGATGCGCGTGGCGACCTCCGAGATGCGGCCAAAACGCCCCACCGCGTTATAGCGTGCGGAAATATCCGGCCACCCTAAGTGAAAAACATAAAATTCACCTTCGCGCCCGGCGCGTCTGGCTTCTACGTACATCCTTTTCAGCAAATCAGCGTCGCCTTTGGGATCGAAGACGATGACCACCTCGTGCTCGCCTTGGGCATTTTTGCGCAGGATATCCTGGGTAATGAACAACTCGGCCAGCCGCGTTTTCCCCACGCGCGTCGTGCCCAGCACCAGGCTATGCCCGACGCGCTCGCCCAGGGGTAATGTGACGTCAATCTCATTGGGTTCAATGCCGTGTAGTCGAGGCATACCCCCGACCGGGGGCAGCGGTCGTACAGGGTTAAAGGGTGTATCCCAGGACGTCAGTCGCGCGAGCCGGGAAAGTGGGAAGGGGGCAAACTCCAGTCGTTCCTCAAGGCGCCGGGCCAGGCGGTAGGGTGTCGTGGGTTCCACGTAACGGCGAAACTCTGGCCGATAGGTCTGCATCAGCCGGTGGGTGTGCCGCTGGTCCCAGCGAAAGCCCCGTCCGACGAACAGCCTTTGCTGGCTTACCGGCACGTCGCGGCTGGTCATCATGTAGCGAGGCAAGCGGCGGATATTGCGGCGGTAACGCAGGATGGTCCAGGCATCACGAAAGCGGATGATACCGAAGGTCAGGAAAGCCAGTGCGGAGCCGTGGCCGAGTAGCGGGCTCAGCGCGAGCGACCACGGTGCCACCAGGCACAGCGTCGCGGCGGCGGCGCAGATCGCCACGGTATACAACTCCACCGCGGGGCGTAGCAAAACTTCAACGGAATGGGCCATAGCACGTACTTCACGTCAGGGTTCGATGCCGGTGGCGGTGATGAGCACCGGGTAGTGGCGAATGCCGAGCCGCTGGGCCAGGTCGTCGGCGGAAACGGGCGAAAGCGTAAGATCTTGTGCCATATGCCTTAGTACGGCCAGTGCCTCGGGGGTGTCCACGTTGACGACCAGGCCTATAGCATTGAGTTCGTTCAGCGCTTCACGATGCTGTTGCAACCAGGTGCGCGAGCGTTCGTCATCGCCGATAAGGAAAAGCGGCGACAGGCCGGGTGCGCGAATAATACGTTGCGATTCTACACCAGGTGAAAGCAACTTAGAGCGTACCGGCAGCATGGATGCCTCGGCATCGGCCTGGCCACCCCTGTGTGGGGCCGGTTCATGATTTTCTGATGGTGCTAGTTCCTGAGGGGCGAGCGCCCGGTAATAGGGGAGCGCTGAGACACCTCCGCGATCTTCCACGACGTTTAGGTGTGTAGAGGGGGATTGGGCAAAGGCGGTCATGGATGACAGCAGCCAGGTGAGCAGCAGGCACAATATTTTCTTCATGGTGTAATACTCCGCGCAGAAGTCAGGGATATTCCGGGGCCAAGGACACGCGCAAGATGCTGGTTGACGCTACGACGGTAGCGCGCAGCGGGGGCGCCGCCAGCGGGGCGGTGATAACGTCCGATAGCAAGTAACCAGTCCTCACCGGGGGTATGCTGCTCGCGCAGGATTTGTGCGGCGATCGCGAGATTTCGGTAGGGATTGAGTATATCGCAGGGGCCGTTGTAGCGATGGGCCTGGTAACCCAGGTTGACTTGTGCAAGACCGGCGTCAATACGGTTGGCAGGAACCCGGGATAACGCCCGGCGAATGCCGGCACAAGCATCGGCATGGGTGGCATAAAGCTCGGCGCGGCCAGCGACATTGAGTGTCCACGGCCAAGGCACAATCTTTCCGCGAAGCCGGGTACCGCTTTCCTGCAGGGCAACGGCGTAGAGAACCGGAGACGGCACGCCCATCTGCTGTGCGGCGAGCTGGTATGCCGGTGGTGGTATCTCCAGGGCGCGGCCGGTTCCGGTGCCAAGCGTCAGCAGCAAAGCCGCTGTTGCCGCCCGGAGTCGGTATGTGGTGCTTACTGCCGCTGCCATTGGCCGTTCACCTCGCGCACTACCGCAGGCAGGTTGCCGGGCAGGCTAAGCGAGAGCCAGCGGCCGCCATCGTGGTTGAGCGTGATAGTACGATCACGCACTTTCACCGGGTCGATACCGGCCTGCGTCGCCCACGTGCGGATGCGCTCATCGTCCTGCCGGCTGCCGACCATGTAAATATCCATAGTCGTCCCTGCGGCCTGTAATTGCTGTACGCGCTGTTGGCAGGCTGGACAGTTCGCTTTGATAAACACCGCCAGCCGGTCAGAGCCCGTGTTGCCGGTATCGGGCGATGGAGCGCCAGGCAAGTTCACGCGCTGCTGGCCGGGGAACAGCCTTAACCAGGCAGCATCATAGGCACGCTGATAGGCCAGGATCTTCTCCACGCGGCGGGCTTCTGCTCGCGCCTGCAGCTCGGCGTAATGGTCCCGCTCTTCATCGCTGCGCGCTTCTATGCCGAGTGCGGTCAGCGGATCGAGGTTGGGCGACCAGATACCGAGCGGTCCCTTCATCAGTTCCCGGTAACGTGTCCATTCTTCTGGGCGCAGCCCCCAGTCCTGCGCTTGGCGTTCGTCAGAGACGGTATCCATACTCGGACGAAGTTGGCTAGGGATCAGGCGAGAAGGGATGGTCGCCATAGGTTGTGCCGTAGTCTGGCCAGCGCCAAAAAACATGAGACTGGCAACGAGCGCGGCAGCGGAAAACAGTCGCGGAGCCATGGGTTACTCCCGGGACAGCGGCACGCGCCGCGCCTGTCCGCCGGCGCGGAACAGCGCGGCGTCGGCCTCAATGGATTGCAATATCCAGCCACTCTCGGCGTCGCCCTGGCGCAGGAGGCGCACATCGTTAAGTGTTGTCGATGTCAATGGAGCGACCGACAGCAGGCGCTCGCCGCCGCGGAGCTCCATCTCGACCACGCGAAACGGTAGATTCGGCACCGTAGGTTTCGAGGCCTTCGCTACCGGGCGGCGCACTGCTGCGACCGGGGCGGGTTTCTGGAAAGCACCGGCGAAGCGCGCGAGTGATTCAACGCGGTCCTGGAGCGCTTTAAGGTCACTGACCTGCACAATGGCGGCATGCGCCTGCTCAAACTGGTCAATACGCGCCTGAAACGCCTGACGCGTTCTGGTGAACTCGGCGCGGGTGACCGGCTTCGGCTGGCGTTTATCTGCGTCGACCTGTCGCTCGATATCTGCCAGCCGTTTGGCCATATCCTCGGCTTTGGCGTCCAGGGCCGCGGTCTGTTGCTGATGATCCTGGCGCGTGACGCCGACGGTATTGATGATCGTAAGAAAACTGATGGTGAACAGCCAGACGACAGCTGCGATCTTCAGCCAACGTGAGTGGCGATCCTGTCCGGCCTCGTTTTGTTGAATGTTCATGGTTGCTGCTTCCTGGGCGGCGATCCATTCCCCGATACCGACTGTGCGTCTTTAAACGGGGAGAGTACATCGGCTCCTGCTCGACCGGCGATGTCACCATTTATGTGCTCTGTTGCAACATGCCGATCGAAACAGACCTTCCGGTTCGCGTTGTCTACAGAAAGGTCCCAGGCCGGACCGACCAGCATCAGCAGTGCGTCGCGCAGTTGTAAGGGGCCGAAGCGAAAATGAGCGGCAGGCAGTGGCAGTGCATACAACGATGCGGTTTCGGGCGTGTGGCAAAGCTGGTAACCGGTGCGCATCAGCACATGTCGCAGGGCATAGCCTACGTTGGCATCAAATGTGGACGGCACCGAAACGGCGACGACCTGCAACAGCAAATCACGCTGGGCAGGTTGGGGCACGAGTTCAACAAGGGTATAGCGCCCGTAGCGGACGACAGGTACGAATTCCGGGCCGGATCGGGCTACCACTTTTGGTGTGTCCCGTGGCGGAGTGGGAGAGATGGCGGACGTTGGCGCAGTCGTACATCCCGCCAGTAACCCGGCCGTGAGCGTCAGGCCAACCAGACAGGCGTTCTTTGCGTCGCTGGGGGAGAAAAAAACTGGTGGCATAGTGTGATTCCCTTGGTCTTTTATCCCACTTTCGCAGGCGGGTGCGGCGATGGCAGCAGACAATGGGAAACCCGCCTTGCCCGCTTTTAGTCGGGAAAAAACGGCCTCCGTAGAGGCCGCCATTCACAGCATCCGGCTCAGGCTGTGACGAGTTGTCGAGCGAACGCCACTTCCACCGAATCACCTTACTGGTTGGGGGCGTCCAACCCGGACTCAGGTACGACTCCTGACGTACTTGCGGGCAAGCCGGGGGAACATGATAGCCATGGATATCTCCTGAAAGGCTTGGGATAAGTCGAGGGCATGCACGGTGCGCATGCCCGTAGAAGTAGCTTCAACTGACACGCCGAATCTGCTTGCCTGAAGTCAGTTCGTGATCAACTGCACTACGTGTGTCGTTGCGGATCAAATCGGCGAGTAACTTGGTGATAACCGGGATATCAAGCACAAGTCGATGGCCTTTCAACGGCCCTAGGGCTACGGGAAGCCGTACCAGCATTTTTTGCTGCTGCAAAAGCCCCAGCACTGTGGCGCGCCAGTGGTCGAGTAAGGGCAAGGGGCAGGTGTCCTGCACCAGCGTCCACAGCCTGCCGGGCCGGTGAGCGGACTCGCCGGGCAGCAGCGCCTGCGCCTTGTCATTGGCCTTGTCGGGCTTCACGCAGCGGCTATCTAACAGCCACAGGTTGACCATGGAACCGAACAGCGTACGCCGGCCCATCCTCGTCGCTGCCCAGGATGGGCCGGGCGAGGAACTGCTGGAGCGCGGTATCCCGCGCCCAGACGGACAGGAAAACAAGGTTGCCACGCTTGTCGCCGACTCAGCCGTCGGCCATCAGGTCGGGGCATTCGTAGATTCGGTAGAGCGATTGGGAAGGAGTGGTTGCAGGCATGGTAGTGTCCTTTGGATGAAAGCAAGGGACAGCACCGCCGCCGGGGCAGACGCTGTCCCGTGGGATGAAAAAATTGAGTCCAGATCGAACGGGGGATCAGGTCCGCATCGTCTTGGCAGGTGCAATCTGTGTACGCCGACGCGCATGGTAGGCACGCACGCCTTTACGCCACTCGCGCGATTGCTCCGGCGCCATGGACAGGTAGCCTTGTGGGCACGAGTAGTAGAACGGGTGCATCGACTCATCCATCGACTTGTAACCCCAGCCTGAGCCGGAGCCCTGCAGCAGGTAGCAGGCGATGAACATAATGGACTGCCCGATATCGAGACCAAGCGCGTCCGGCTGCTTGGCCGTGATCCGAACGACCGACCACAGCACGTTGCCGCGCAGGGTATGGGCGATCGTTTCGTAACGCACGGCTTCGCTCTCATCCGGTTGCGTCAGCTTGTGGATCAGCTCGCTGCGGGTCCAGTGTGAAAAAGTCCAGCTCATGAGGGGTCTCCTTGAAAAAAAGCTGGAGTCCCTCCCCGTCGGGGAAGAACCCCGCGGGTGATGAAATGCCGCATGTGCGCGGCGATGGAGCCAAGTGCAGTCTTCAATACGAACCGCAACCGGCCGGGCAGCAACCCAATTCGATCCCGTGCGTGCAATAGCTGTTTTCTGCATTCCAGTCATGGGTTTCCTGCCTCTCGGCAGGTGTCGCGTAGCTCCATTCCTCTTTTGCGATTTGCAGGGCCTGCGCGCGCTGGTATTCGGGCAAATGACCAATTCGCACATCAATCATCGAACTGAAGCGGTCAACGTAGTAGTCGTAAGACAGACCGCAACCATGATTGGCTTGCGCGCCTGTGGATTTACAGACAGCTCGCCACGCTGGTTCATCGAGCGCGGAACGGTTCTCTTCGATAGGCTGCGAAGATGTGTTGCATGCGATTGTTGACATGATGAAGACCTCCAGAATGAAACCAGAGTCCTCCCCCGCGCGTGGGGTAAGGAACCCCGGCGGGTGGATGAATAATACCGCGAATGCGGCGTCGAAGATCACGCAGGTTGCCGTTCGGCCTCGCGGCTCCACGCTTGCGTCTTGAAGTCCAGCGCGTAGCCCAGCGCATCCAGTCGCGCAATCTGCGCGCGCAAGGTGCGCCGGTCGATGGTCGAGCCGAGTTTCACCGACTCACCCAGCGGCCAGAGCGTGCCGGACAACGTGGCATCGTCGCTGCCGGGGCTGCCAGAAGTGGCAACTGCTGAAGACGGTGCGCCCACGCCGACGGGTGTGGTATCGATCAGTGGATCCATCGTTCCCAACAGGGGAGCAGGTTCGGACTGGAGGGAGGCAGCATGCGTTATCCACGAGGTGCCCTGTTCCTCGTCAAGCGGATCGACTTCCTGGGAAGTGAAGTTTTCAACTTCGTCCCGGCTCAGCGCATCGAGCACCGGAAGGGTCATTCCGACCAGGTAAACGCAGATCTCAAACCCAACCCAGCGGCCAGCCGTGAACACATGCGGGGACATGTAACCGATGACGAAATCCCCTTCGTGTTTATCTTCCGGGTATTGTTCAAGTTCCGCATCTTTGACCTCGAACTTTCCAACCGGAGTGATGAGCTTGCCAACGATGAAAGGACCATTGCGGCCATGGATGGTGCGGACCATGAGTTGGCCTGGGTCGGTGATCGGTGAATCAGCCAGCTTGGGGGGTGAATCTGGTCGTCATAACGGCTCTCCTTTGGATGTTGGAAGTGGTGCGGGTAAGGCACCTGAAGGAAAAAGTGGACCCTGCCCGCAACGGGCAAGGTTCGTGTTGCATTCAGGCTTTCAGTTGGCGCATGCCTTCGGCCAACATCCACAAAGCTCGGTTGAGCCGCAGGTTCTGGTCGATACCCTGCACCCGCCGTGTCCGCTGTCGATGGCCATTGGCCGATCGACCAGGCAGACCGCCTTTGATGAGGTTCTCCTGGATTCTGTTGAAGATTGACCAGAGATCGGAGTTCCGATCACCGAAACGCCGCGGGCTTAGCAACTGGTTTTCCGCGATGGGTGCGGGCTTGTCGGGGTCGTCGTATCTGAGTGCCAGCGCAGAACGCGCGAACACTTCCGACTCACCCTCGTCGAGCGCGATGGAACGCATTGCATCACGCGACTCCCCCACACGCTCGAAGTCCTGCAGCACCGTATAGGCGCCTTCGATCACCTGGTCGGCCACGTTGCCTTTGTGGGGTACGCGTACCTCTGCGAACATATCGCCGCAGACCAGACCATTCTGGCAAACGAACCTCAGCATCCCAGCGAGCATCTGGTACGAACTCGTACCATCGTGGGAATTGAGCAAAATCACCTCGTTGGCCTCAGAGGTATTGATCTGGCTGGCGTGGCGAAGACGAATCATGTGCTTGGTGTATTCGCGGCGGTCTTCATGACGTACGCGGGTCTGGCAGACCATGAAGGGTTCGAATCCTTCACTGCGTAGTTCCGTCAGGACGGCGGAGGTCGGTATGTAGCTGTACCGCTCGGAACGGCTTTCATGCGGGTTCTCCGCAAAGATGGAAGGAGCTACTGCGCGGATCTGGTCATCCGATAGAGGATGATCGGCACGCAGTATTGGGGTACGTGAGGCGAAGCGAGATGCGAGTTGCATGGCTAACTCCTTGAGGATTGATCAAGCGATATCGACTGGCGTAGGACCAGGCGAGTACGCTTACGGGGAACAAACCTGCAATGCAGGACCAACCAAGGACTGGTTAAGGGATTAAAACATCCGAGTTTCAGCAGTATCGATAAGGATGAATACCGATGGTCGTAATAGGTACGATAGCGCGGTGATGATTGAAAACTGCGGTCTACTCCGGCTCAAAGACGCCGGCGTGAGATGAGTAAGCAGCACTGTATCGCATGGTGATTGCGATAAAGGAGCGGAGGATAAAGGATAAGGCCCCTGGGTGGGGGCCTTCGATCAGAATGATTCTGCTACGGTCGATACGGAGGTATCAGCGGCAGCTTCGGTAGTAGCTTCCCCAGCAGGAGTGGTGGGTTCGAGCTCTTCCTGAGATATCGGTGCAACGGAAGTCGCAGGGGTTTGCGTTTCCTGCTCGTCGGTATAGATCGACTTTGTCTCGGCTTTATAGACCTGCTTGCCATCGACCTTGATCCAATTGATGAAAAGCAAGCGGGCTTTGAGACTTACGCCTTGTTCGCCGGCACGCTTCCCCTTGGAATAAGTGAAGGTGTCGGTCCATAGGTCGCCGAGGCGGAACCCGATCATCACTTTCTTCTCCGCCTCAACGGCGTCGATGCAGCGACGAACCAGGTGCTGCGCTTCCGAACCCGATACACGCGTATCGAAACGTACATATGAGACGTCATCGCTGGGACCATTTAGCGCGGCAATGTCGCAGGCCAGAAAGGTATCGCCTTTCTTGGGTTTCACTTCGCGGACACGATTGAGATATCCGAGACCGGTGATGTGCAGATCGAAGAAAGATTTTTCGTTGGGTGAGATAGTCATGGTGATCTCCAGGCTTGGGGACAAATAAGCGGGCACACTTGCCCCTGACGGGAAGGGCGTAACACCGCGGTGGGTTTCAGGTAATAAGGCAAGCATCGCCACCTACAAGCCGGTGGTCGTTCGCGCAAGGATGCGGTGCGAACTGGTTCGGTCACACGGTGAACCGTGGGCAACTTCAAAGACCGAAAGCTGCCTGGCATGTCGCTGACATCATCAGCGGAACATGGTTGTCAATACCGATCGAATTGTGACCCACCATGCCAAAGTAAAAGTTACCCACCCCCCACGAATTATTGTTGTGATTCAGTCGGCGTTGATTTCCTTAACTGACCACTTTTGAGCTTGTCTTTTAATCGATAGCTTTGGCCTGTTATTTGGACGATATGCGCATGGTGCAGCAGTCGATCCAACATCGCCGCCGTCAGCGTCTCATCATCGCCAAACGTCCCAGACCACTGCGTAAATGGCAGGTTACTCGTCAATATCACGCTGCCTGTTTCATAACGGCGGGCCACGACCTGGAAGAATAAATTGGCTTCTTCTTTACCGAACGGCAGATAACCCACTTCGTCGATCACCAATAATCGGGGCTTGGTGACACACCGGCCTAAATAGCCTTTTAAATCGCCCTGACGGTGAGCGGCGACCAGTTGCAACATCATATCCGCCGCCGTAATGAAGCGTACGCTGAGTCCGGCCATCGCGACTTTATGTGCCAACGCGCAGGCCAAATGGCTCTTGCCAACGCCGGAAGGCCCGAGTAATACGATGTTCTCCTGTCTTTCGATAAACGCCAATCCCGCCAGTTCCTGCAGCTGTGCTCGCGGTGCGCCGCTGGCAAACTTGAAGTCAAACTGCTCCAGCGTTTTAACCGCCGGCAAACCCGACAGGCGCAGCAGCGTCTGACGCCGACGCTCGTTGCGGCTGTCATTCTCCAGTCGAAGCAACTGCTCCAGAAAATCGCCGAACGTTCCGGTATCATCCAGCGTCTTC
Source organism: Sodalis sp. RH21 (assembly GCF_047324175.1). NCBI lineage: Bacteria > Pseudomonadati > Pseudomonadota > Gammaproteobacteria > Enterobacterales > Bruguierivoracaceae > Sodalis > Sodalis sp. RH21. The sequence continues at coordinate 2,310,530 of NZ_CP178732.1, forward strand.
TGTGCCAATCCAGGCCACTCGGCGGCGATGCGGTCAAGCTTAAAGTACTCGCACAGTTCGCTGATCCGCTGATGCTGAAGGCTCATGACCTCACCTCCAGCAGCGACTGATAGACCGACAGCGGATGTTGAAAACTCTCACGGGGCAAAACCCGGCGGTTATCAACCGATAACGGTACCTCTGTGCCTTCGCGCGGCAACGGGAGCAGCACGTCAATCTCCTGCTGTAGCCGCTGCTCGGGGGGAATGCCGGTGGTGCCATGCTTGCGGGCGTTGGCGACGGTGGTAAGCCATGGCCCGATACGGCTGTTGGCAGAATCCACGTCAAGGACTAAACCGGCCTGCTTAAAGGTGGTCGCCAGGGGAACGACAAAACTGGTCTTCAAATAGTGGTTAAATCGCTCAACTTTACCCTTGGTCTTCGCGCGATAGGGACGGCACACGCGAGGCGTAAAACCGTACTTATCAGCGAGCGCCAGTAGCGGCGGGTTCCACCGATGGCGGCCAAGGCCATAGACATCGCGTTCAAGAATAATGGTCTTGGCGTTATCAAAAAGCAGGTGCTGTGGCGTTCCGCCAAAGGCGCGCAGCGCCTGCTCAATGCCATCACACCATGCGGCGGTATCCTGGCAGGAGTAGAAACGTACAAAGGTAGCCCGGCTCCAACCAAGGGTGGCGACAAAAGCCAACAACGGGTGACGGCCTTGTCTGATCACGGTGAAATCAACCTGCATCTGTTCGCCTGGCTGGGTCTCAAAACGGACCACCGGGTCAACCGGTTGTTGCTTGAGGTTGAGCAAAAAGGCGGTAAGCATGCTGTAGCCACCGGAATATCCCCGAAGTTGTATCTCACTGAGCATGACGCTGCCAGGTATCCAATGCGGTCTGGCGGCGTACACACGCTCAAGAATATAAGGCTTATACGGGTCAAGCTTGCCGGGCCTCGGCGCCCTGGACTTGTAGCTGGCCTTGGCCGGGGACTCCTGCATACGGATATAGCGGCGGACGGTCTGCCGGGAACAGGAAAGCTGGCGAGCAATGCCGCGTATAGACATGCCCTGACGTAAAAGAACTGCGATCTCCACTCGTAACTCCAATGTCAGCATGGGCAGCTTCTTAAAGCTGCCATTGTTACCCCAGGTGGGTCAGATTTACATTGGTAGGTGGGTCATAATTACATCGGTAGTGACACATGGTTGAAGCGTGCCGTATGTTTCGCTTGGGAACGACCAAGAATCGGCACTACCCGGTGTCCGTATTCATGGTGGAATACGCCCATCTTGAGCAGAAAAAAGCCCCCTGCTGTTGGGGGCTTTATGACGAGTAAACGTCAACTGTGGGGGACAATACGAGTTGACTTGCGATTGCCAGAAATAACTTCTACTTTGATATGCTTCCAGGTACCGTCATCGATCAGCCGTTCCAGCGTTTCTCCTAGCAGGTCGAAGTAAATTTCATCTACCCGCTCGACCAGTTTTTCACCGCGACGCAATTCAAGCGCGTAGAGGTCATCTGTACGCTCGTATAGCACGGTGATACGGCCCTCAAACTTCGCCGTGGAAACGGTAAAACTGATGGCCGGCGGTGTTGCGATGATATCTTTAGGCAACGGATCGACCCAGGCGAAGTCCCGGGCACCGGCATCGACCAGCAGGTGCGTAATGCGACGATAATGATCGGGTGCCGGCAACTCTTCCAGTTGCTGAATGAGAGCCTGTAACTCCGGACAACGCGGCTCGGGGACTGGCAACTTCGCGGGTGCGGACCCAAGCATGAACGTCTTCATGGTGTAAGGCTGGCCGTTCGCCGCGAACTCGGTGCGTTCTTCGGGCGTGTCTGCCCGCAGGCCATCGAAGCGGCGCCTGGCATAGGGTTCGACCCGTACCTTAACGCCCTGGGCTGGCACCTCGGTGACGAGCGCCCGGTCGAGCACCGCGAATTCGGCCCGGCCCGTCTTGATGACGATAGCCTCGTCGGTCCTGGCAATGACCTTGCCTTCGAACGGCTTGGGGTCGATGTAAAAACCCAGTGTCGACACCTTGGGCTGGCCGTCGAAGATGTTGAATCTGAAGCTGCGGACATTGGATGGTATATGACCGTCAACCAGCGTCGGCATCTGTGCGCGAATGGTTGAATGATCCATAGGGACTCCTTGTGGAAACCAAGGGGCACCCGTCCTGCAAGGGAGGATGCCCTTGAGGGGTGAGTAACAAGACGCGAAATGCGTCGAAGAGGATTAAGGTCGGCGCGACAAATCGCGTCGTAGTCTTGAAGACCGGGACTACCTGGGCATGCTGCCGGCAACGCCAGCGGACATAAGATGAGGATTCGTCATACTCTGGCTGCGGTCATCGGAAAAATGGAACGGCAGTGACACCGGATTCCTGAAAAGAAAGAGCCCCGTTTGGGGATCATGGATCACTCATCTTCATACAGCGTCAGACCGTCCAGTAGCGGGGCGTCGGCATCAAACACCAGCATGCGAACGTCGGCCATGGCGGCCAGGTGGAGTACCTCGATGAGGCATTCCGGTACGCCTTTCTTCCGCTGCTTTAGCCGCAACCACTCGGCGGTTATGCCGTCGACCTTCTGCAGGTTTTCATTCGTCCAGGGTGTGGCAATCAGTTTGACACCGATCACAGGGCTGTACGGAATGCGAAAAGCAACGAACATGAAGTTGCTCGGTGTGCCGTAGTCAGCCAGCTCGGTCAGGTAACGGTCAGCTTCTTCGGTGAGGTGAGCGGAACTGATTTCCCAACAGCGGCTGTAGACTCCCGTCTCAAACCGCAGGTGCCGCACCACTTCACGGGCGTTTTCCTCCGAGTAAGTGTCGCCTACATGCACTTGTTGACCACCGATATTATCCGCGGTGACGGCGTAGACCGCCGTTCTGACAATACCTTCGATTTGGCACTGGGCCTCCAGCTCTTCGCGCACGTCCTGGCCTTCGGTGATGAGTGCGAAATCCTTGCCGAACAGGCAGGGGAACAGTGCGACTTGGTCATCGCGAAGATGTGCCTGGCTGAGATGCAACGGGCGCCAGACCGGTGGGCAGTCATCTGCGTAAGTAATGAGCAGTGTTCGTTCAATACGCGGGCGCTGATAGCCGCGGTTGAAGGGGTTGACGATTTGTGACATGGGATTTCTCCAGCAGAGTATGGCCGGGGCAATTCCCTGTTAGGGATTGGATCCCCCTGCCGTTGGGTGAGTGAAAGTTGTTGTTTGCAAGGGTGTGGCTTCAGGTGCGCAAGGCGAAGCCAGCCCATGCGAACATGGTATCTGTATGAGAAAATCAGACGCCAGATGGCATCGGACAGGTGGAAGAGAACCCGGCTATGCACCGAAGTCAGCTGGATCGCCCAGTGCTTTAAGCACATCGATCAAACCGTCGTTTGCGAGGACGAATAATTCGTTGTACTCGTCCCCAGTAGGCGGTTTCTCCAATTGGTTGAGATGTGCATCAAGGTCGAGAATTCTTTGTCGAACGCCAAGGGCAACAGCCAGCGGCGATTCGATGTCTTCGTTATCGAAGGTCTCCCCTAACGCAGTGAGCACCTTTCGGGGGGACAACGTGATGGCGAAGCATTCGTAAACCTCCGGCACCGGGCAGTGACAGACGGCTTCGGCGGGCTTGTCACCGATTGAGAAATGCGTGATCTCGTCGTCGGTGGCGCCTTCGGTGTCAAAGTTAACCACCGCGATCTGCGGCAGCGGCATGTGAGACGGCCAGTCCTTGACGATAATGGATTGGACTAGGCCGCCTTCGAGGACGATGGCAAAGGATGGATTTCGGGACATGTATGTTGCTCCTGTAGAGAAGACGGAGGGACATACCATCCCGGAGGGACGTATGCCCCTCGCGGACGTTGAGAAGATAAGAAGCATCGGCGCTTTGGGAGCGCGCGTCCGCAGAATGATGCTGGGGCGGACTGGCAGGTCATTTGGGATTCCCCCAAGCGCAACCTGAAGACCCTGGCTGCGGGCAATCTGCCGACAATGTCAGCGACTATGCGACTCAGCTTCGGTCTTTCGGCCGTAGCTGTCGTGGTGAAAAGGGAAACTGGTGGTTCCGGATTCAGCATGCACCTATTCCATGGGTTGCCTTGCGTGGTAGAACCGTGGAAATTTCACATGAACAGAATCGTTTGTGCGCTGTACCTGTTCGGTGAACTCGGTTATATCCACAGATTGGGCATGTCTGGTGCGAGGTGTGCAAGTACAACGCATGGTTTGATTTTGATTAACCCTCCCGCGAGGCTGGGTGGTTCGGGAAAGCAAAAGAAAAAGAGCCTGAAGACCGTCTGGTTTGTTACCCCCAACAGGTCATGGTGGATACTCACTTAATACCATTAGCTTTAATTGCCGATACTGGCAGTAGTTGAAACTTTTGTGGGTCTGACGTAGGACTCAAGATCAATGAAACACCGATGAACGCATTGATGGCAGCGGAGTTATCGCCGAAAATCAAAAACTCCAGTGATGATTTAAGAACACCATTTTTATTGAACGCTGATTCAATCGCTAGGCGTTCGGCCAGGATGGCATTAATGCCTGAATGAAGAATATCCGTGGGAATACCCTGGTGCCATTCCGCTTGGCTGAGTAATTCATTGTGCCAGCCGGTTTTTTTTAATTGTGCGATGGCAGCATTCAGACGGGCTACATCGCTGAGAGCCGGACCAAAACCCGAACATGCCTCCCATAGATATTGCAATTTGTTAGCCAGATGAGACTGTGGTCCGTTCTTTTTCCCTAAATTTTGCAGCAACAATATTTCGGCGGCGACTTCTCTGGGGAAACGTTTTTGCCGCTGTGCGCCTTCAAGCCAGCGCATCAAAAACATATGGTCGGAGACTGCATTGCCCGCGCGCCCATCCTGCCGTGCTAAATTCAGCGCCACCAGGGCACAAAATGAAAAATGAGCTAAAAAACCAGCAATCTCTTCTGTTAGATCCTGATTTTGTTGTGACGACATACTTTTTCCTTACATTAACTCAGCATGAGATGTTTTTATCTGAAGCCGGTATTGTACGGAGACTCAAGGCAGGTATAAACCACCAATCTGGGCATTCTCCTCTCGGGAGGATATTTAACAGTATATAGAAAATCTCATGAAAGAGATTAAATGTCACACTTAAGGGGCGATGAAACATCCTGCCTTGTCGCCAGAACAGTCCAAAAATAATCACACAGTCCTTTATTTTGATGCTGCTTGTAGGTCGCAGATGGCATTTAACTGAAGATTTGGTTGGAAAATAATTGGCCATAGAACCGCGAACCTTGTGCGGCGACGTGAAAAGTAAGAGATAATCGGAACAGGATGCTGGGGGCTAGAGCCCCCAGCGGAAGAACAAGACACCACCCGTGGGCTGTGGCAGGCGCTGGGCCGTCGGTAGAGCCTGGCGCTGCGTCAGCGTTCGCACCCGACCCGTTTCGTGGTTGGGGTCGGTATCGTTCGGCGCACATCCGCGCACAAAAGGAGCCCATTTTTTCACCGGCGGGCACCGGCAATGAACACCATCGTCCCCGAAGGGTCTCTTGGTCTCTCGCGTGCAAGCGACCAGGAGACCCTTCGGTTCAGACGTGGAATACGCAGATCAACAAGCCGCGTGCGTGCGGCAGGACTGAAACAAACCTTCATCCACCCGGCGGCATGAGGCGCCGGAAGGGACATGCCATTGCAGAAGGCGGGGACATGCTTGGTATGCCCCGTGGGATGCGGGGCAAGCCGCGGGACATCGCGGGCGTGGCGGTCATCTGGCGTAGTCAGGACGTCTTGGCCGTGCGCCGCCGCTTTCGTGCGGCGGCGGGGCGCTGGCCATCGACGGCGATGGTGCCCTGGCAGTCGGGGTAACGGCTGCAGGACCAGAACGGCCCGCTCTTGCCGGTGCGCTGGCGCGTGGCGGCGCCGCACTGCGGGCAGGCAGGCCCTTGAGGGAGCTTGATCGACAAGGTAGTGTTGCGGTACTGCGAGATCAATTGCGAGATCCACGTGGACTGCTTTTCGAGGAAGACATCGAGCGTGAATTGGCCGGCTTCAATCATGTCCAATGCCTGCTCCCACACAGCGGTGGTGCCGGGGTCGGCGATCGCGGCGGGTACCGTGTCGATCAGGGTGAAGGCGGCATCCGATGCACGGATGGCGCGACCCTTCTTCAACAAATAGCCGCGACCCAGCAGGCCGCTGATGATGTTCGCACGCGTCGCTTCGGTGCCGATACCGACCGTGTCCTTGAGCTTCTGCTTCAATCGCGGGTCGGACACCAGTTTGGCGACTCCCTTCATGGCCTTGACCAATTCGCCCTGCGTATACGGGCGGGGCGGCAGTGTCTTGAGCGCCTTCAGATCGACGCCGGTCACGTGGCAGGACAGTCCCTGGTGCAGCGCGGGCAGCACTTGGCTGCGGGGCGCCGCTTCTTCGCCGATGTCCTCCGGCTGCGGCTCGGCCAGCACCAGGCGCCAACCCGGCACGACAATCTGCTTGCCGACCGCTTGCAGTGCCTGATCGGCGCATGAGAGACGCGCCGTCGTGCGATCGAATTCGTGATGCGGCAGGAACTGCGCCAGGTAGTGGGCACGGATCAGCCGATAGACGGCCCGCTTCTTGTCGCTCATAGCCGACAGGTTCGCCGGTTCGAGCGTGGGAATGATGCCGTGGTGCGCGGTGACTTTGCCATCGTTCCAGGCGCGCGAGCGCTGGGTCCGGTCGAGCTGGTCGATCACTGGCCGAAGGGACGGGTCGGTCTTGAGCAGACTGTCGAGGACCGTGGGCACGTCGGCCCGCATGCTCTCCGGCAGATATCCCGAGTCCGAGCGCGGATAGGTGGTCGCTTTGTGCGTCTCATAGAGCGCCTGGGCGATGTCCAGCGTCTCCTGCACGTCCAGGCCCAGTTGCCTGGAACAGACCTCCTGCAATGTGCCCAGGTCGAATGGCAGCGGCGGCGCTTCGCGGACACGTTCAGTTTCGACGTCATCCACCTGAGCGCTGCCGGCAGTGCGGAGTTGCTGTGCGGCCTGTTGTGCAATGGATTCCTGCAGACACCGGCCGGCCTGGTCGGAACATGCCTCGGGAGCCAGCCACTGTGCGGTAAAGGACTGCCCGGCGGCGGAAAGCGTAACGCCGATAGACCAGTACGGCACGCAGACGAAACGGGCGATTTCGCGATCGCGATCGACGACCAGCTTCAGCGCCGGTGTCTGCACGCGGCCGACCGACAGCACGCCATCATAGCCGGCCCGACGACCCAACAGGGTGAACAGCCGGCTGAGGTTCATGCCGACCAGCCAGTCCGCGCGCGAGCGGGCGAGGGCGGAGTGGTACATCGGCAACGTTTCGGCTGAAGGTCTCAGCGCACTGAGTGCCTTGCGGATGGAGGCATCGTTGAGCGCCGATAGCCACAGGCGCTGGATTGATCCGCGATAACTGCACAGGTCTATGAGTTCTCGGGCGATCAGCTCACCCTCGCGGTCGGCGTCGGTTGCGATCACTAACTCGGTAGCCTTGGCCAACAACGCCTTGACGGCCTTGAATTGCGTGGCGGTCTTGGGTTTGACCTCGACCTGCCACCGCTCGGGAATAATGGGAAGCTGTTCGATAGTCCAGTGTTTGTACTGTTCACCATAAACTTCCGGGGGTGCGGCTTCGATCAGATGGCCGATGCACCAGGTCACGACGATACCAGGACCGTTGTAGCAACCGGCCCCGCGTTGTTTCGCGCCCAACACCCGTGCGATGTCTTTGGCCTGTGACGGTTTTTCGCACAGATAAATTCGCATTTGAACTCCGGTATACAGGTGAGTGACACGATGCGTTCTACTTTGTGCGATAAAAGTTACCGGCGCAGCAATAAACGGGGATCTGACAATCACCATATTTTCTTTGACCTTTGGACGTCCGCTCGCGTTTGAAGCCCATGCCAAGGATGAATCCAGATAGATTTATTCAATTGTGGGCCAAATTGAATATTCTGAAGTATCAGTCTCCCTGAAAAAAAACGGTACGAAACGACTTGATAATTTTAGGGTTTAGATATTACTGTAAATATATACAGTTTTTAGTAGATCTTAACGTGAAAATTATAAAGACGACGGAATGACTTGCAGCAGTGAAGCGACTTTTTAATTGAGCGTGTTCAGTGCGGATTTCCCAGCCCGGCTCAGGACCAGGTGGAGGAGCGGATCGATTTAAATAATCGGATTATTCGGCATCCCAGCGCGACGTATTTTATTGAGATCAGTGGGGATTGCATGGTGGACGCGGGTAACGCTATATATTAATCGGCTTATATCGTCAATCACCAACTCACTAGTTAAACCATCGGCAAGGAGACATTTCATGAGCCTACTCACCAAAGCAATGGTATTTCAAGCCCTCCACTCCAGAAGTGAACCTTTGATCCTACCCAACGCCTGGGATGCTGGTAACGCACGACTGCTGACGTCACTAGGATTTGAAGCCCTCGCCACAACCAGTGCTGGTTTTGCATTTAGCCTCGGCGTACGTGATTCAGAGGGGTTACTTTCGCGCAGTCAGATAATAGAGAATGCCAAAAATATTGTCGAGGCGACCGATTTGCCTGTAAGTGCTGATTTAGAAAACGGATTCGGAGATTCTGCCGAAGAGGTTGCCCACACCATTCGTATAGCTGGCGAAGCCGGTCTGGTTGGCGGGTCAATCGAGGACGGAACAGGAAAAATAGATCGCCCTGTCTACGAGTTCAATCATGCGGTTGAGCGTATCAGTGCTGCGGTTGAGGCAGTTAAAGCTCTGCCGTTCCCTTTCATGCTAGTGGCTCGAGCTGAAAACTTTAGCGTTGGCATAAACGATCTGGATGACACAATCCTCAGACTTCAAGCTTTCGAACAAGCCGGCGCCGATGTGCTTTATGCTCCAGGTCTGCCTGACCTAGAATCGATAAAAACGCTGTGCGGAGCCCTCCATAAACCGGTCAATGTAGTGATGGGACTTTCCGGCTCCAATTTCAATGTGGCTGAGCTTGCCGATGTCGGCGTGCGACGGATAAGCGTCGGCAGCTCATTCGCTAGAGCAGCGCTCGGCGGCCTATTACGCGCGGCACAAGAGGTGAAAGATAAGGGCACTTTCACCTTTGCAAATGAAGCCATTCCTTTCACGGCTATCAATAATCTGATGAAGTCTCTTGACTGAGGTCGCACGCATACCCCACATCGACTTCAAGGGCATCAACATATGGACAGCTAATCGGTAATCAAGTTGCCGAAATTACTCCCTGACTAACAGGATGAATATCGAGCCTCCGAGATATTTCTTGTCGATTTTCTATTCCACATAAATGCGGTTATGTCCAACCGAGTGATGACTCTTCTTGAAGAGATGGCGCCTGTGCTGGAAATCTATTCTATCAACGAGGCTTTTTTGAACCTCACCGGGGTATGTGATTGCCTGCGGTTGTAGAATTTTGGCCGGGACGTACGGGCACGTATTTTAAAAGAGACCGGGTTAATCGTCGGGGTGGGGGTTGCACAAACCAAACCCTTGGCCAAACTGGCCAACTACGTCGCAAAAAAATGAGTAAAGACCGAAGGCGTTGTGGATCTCACCGATCCGGTGCGGCAGCAAAAGCTGCTGGCACGGGTCCCTGTGAAGGCAGTCAGGAGGTGGGCCGGCGGATCAGCAAAAAGCTTGGGGCGATGGGCATCGCGAATATGCTTTAACTGGCGGAATGCGCGCCAGGCTTCATCCGCAAGAATGTCAACGAATATTGGAACAGACCCTAAGGGAACTGCGGGTAAGCCATGTTTAGCTCTGGTGGAGTTTGCGCTCACCAAGTAGCAAATCGTCTGTAGCCGTTCCTTCGGTACGTGCATTACCGGTTATGACGATATGCGCCAGGCGATTTTTGGCTATGCAGAGCGTGCCGCAGAAATCTCCGGGGCGAGCGCCCATACTGCCGGCACATATCGGTATTCCTGCGCACCAGTCCGTGTGCGGTCAGCGAGGAATTATATGTTTATCAGACGTCAGGACGGCTGATGGTGCCATCGAATGATACCCGCGACATCATCAGGATCGCCGTTGAGGAGCTTGGGCAGGCGGGAAAACCACACCTGCATAGACCCCATCAGTTTCCCTTTAATACGCTCGCTTCACCCCTGGGTGATAGCGGGCTTATCGTGCTGTGGGACCCTTGAAATGGCATGTATTCAGCATTTCTCTGAATCAGAATCCGGCGCGTCCAGCATCAGTTTTTCCCTCAGGAGAGGCTCTGCCCAGGCTATAAAAGTCTGTAGCGGACGGGAAAGGTGTTTACGGTGTGGATAGAGTAGCTGGACCGGAAGTGGGCGGGGGCGGTAGGCGGGCATGACCTCAATCAGGTCACCTGATTCCAGGTGTTTTTGTACGTCATATCGGGGTATCTGAATCATTCCCAGACCGGCCAGGCAGCAGGCAATGTAGGCTTCGGCGTTATTGACCGTTATCCGGCCGCGCAGGACAGCGGACCGGTAGCTGTCGTTTTCCGGCCATTCCCAGCTCTCGACCCGGCCCGTGGTTGGCGATGCATAGTTGACGGCCAGATGGCGGGGCAGATTTGAAGGCGTAGCGGGTTGGCCATGCAGGGCGATATAGGCCGGCGCCGCGGCATTGATGAATTTCAGGAACCCGAGTTTACGGGCCACCAGACTTGAGTCGGTCAGTTTTCCCACACGCAAGGCACAGTCTATTCCCTCTTCCGCCAGACTGACATTGCGGTCAGATGCTCCCATTTCCAGCATCATGTGCGGATAGCGGGTAAAGAATTCAGGCAGTGAAGGCGCGATGATCAGCCTGCCAATGCGTCCCGGCACATCAAATCTGATTTTCCCCACAGGCTGGCTATCGTTTTGTCTGAACAGATTTTCCGTTTCTTCCACGTCCGGTATCACTCTCAGGCAGCGTTCATAAAAAGCCCGGCCATCGGAGGTGAGGGAAACGCTGCGGGTGGTGCGGTGAAGCAGGCGCGTTCCTACCCGTGATTCAAGCTCCGCAACCGCAGCGGAAACGGTGGATCTGGGCATGTTCATTACGTCGGCCGCGCGGGTGAAACTGCCGCAGTCCACCACCCGTATAAAAATGCGAAAGAGGTCAATTCTGTCCATAAAAATTACATTGTTCGTGTTTTATGGACAGTATAATCAGAATTGCGGCCTTTATACAGAAAATGCAGGAGCTATTCTCAGGGGGCACCATCTTTGGCTGTTATACCCATAGAGAAGAGGACTGACGTCATGACAGAGCACAGTATCAAAGGCAAATCCGTCATTATTGCCGGCGGCGCGAAAAATCTGGGCGGGCTGATTGCGCGTGATTTTGCCGCGCACGGCGCGAAAGCCATCGCCATACATTACAACAGAGCGGGAAGTAAAGATGACGCGGAGGCCACCGTGGCGGCGATCATGGCCGCCGGAGCGCAGGCTGTGGCCTTTCAGGCCGACCTGACCACGGCCGGCGCCGTGGAAAAGCTCTTCGCGGACGTGACGGCGGCCATCGGCAGGCCGGACATTGCCGTCAATACCGTGGGCAAGGTGCTGAAAAAGCCCCTGTTCGATATCTCGGAAGCGGAGTATGACGAGATGAGCGCGGTGAACGCCAAGTCGGCCTTTTTCTTTCTTAAAGAGGCCGGGAAGCACCTCAATGACAATGGGAAAATCTGTACCCTGGTGACTTCCCTGCTTGGAGCGTTTACGCCTTTTTATGCCGCTTACGCCGGCACCAAGGCGCCGGTGGAGCATTTTACCCGCGCGGCGGCGAAGGAGTTGGGCGAGCGGGGGATTTCCGTCACCGCCATCGGTCCGGGTCCTATGGATACGCCGTTCTTTTATCCGGCTGAAAGCGCCGAGGCGCGGGATTACCATAAGACGGCGGCCGCGCTCTCACCTTTCAGCAAAACCGGCCTGACGGATATCGCCGATATCGTTCCCTGGATACGTTTTCTGGTGACGGAGGGATGGTGGATGACCGGCCAGACCATTCTGGTGAATGGCGGCTATACCACAAAATAACCTCACTATAATGGTTATAGCGCCACCGTGATCTTCACGCACCGCTGCCACTACAGCGCCACCGTGGACAGCCAGGCGGGGTATTCCAGCATGTCCGCCACGTTTTTCAGCATTCCCTCGCACTGCTCGCGGCTGTTGGGCCCTCCCAGGCACAGGCGCAGCGCATCGGGGGGATTATTGTCGGTACAGAAGGCGGCGCTGGAGACCGCGCTGACCCCCTGATGGCGCAGTTTCACCGCCACATCCGACGGATTCCAGCCCTGGCGGTGCGGCAGCCGCAGCCAGAGATGGAAACCTTCGGCATCCGCCTGCAGACTGTAATGGCGCAGCAGTCGGGCGGCCATCCGCTGGCGCAGCACCGCTTCTTCCCGCACCGCCAGCAGCATTCTTTCCGCCGTACCGTCGTTAATCCACTGGGCCGCCAGCGCATTGGTGAACGGGCTGGACATCACCGTCAGCGCCCGCATGGCGCCGGCCAGATGCTGCCCCTGGCGCACCGTGGGGGCGTGCACCCAGGCAATACGCAAACCGGCGCCGAAACATTTCGACAGGCCGGTAATATACCAGGTCAGTTCCGGCACCAGCTCCGCCATGGCGGGCAGGGACGCCGAGGGCAGCATGGCATAGGCGTCGTCTTCGATAATCGGCACGCTGTAGCGCAGGGCTACGTCCGCCAGCTTCTCACGCCGGCGCAGCGGCATGGTCAGGGTAGTGGGATTATTGATGGTGGGATTGAGATACAGGGCGCGGATTTGGCCGGTCTGGCAGGCGTTTTCAAACGAGCGCGGCATAGGGCCGTCTCCATCGCATTCCAGTGCGTGCAGGGTGATATCCAACTGGGCGGCGATGGCCTTCAGCCCCGGATACACCAGGCTGCCGACGCAGATTTCTCCGCCCCGGCGCGCCAGCAGGGTCAGCAATCCCACCAGCACGCTGTGAATGCCGGGACACACCAGCAACCGCTCCGGGGCCACCGCCGGTAAACGGCGCCCTAGCCAGCGGCATCCCGCCTCTTTGTCGTCATGGTTGCCGCCGAAATCGTGATAGCGCAGCAGGGGGAACAGATCTTTGTGGGCAAACAGATTCAGGGCGCCCTGACGGATTTGCGCCACGAGATCCGGCGAATCCGGCTCCACCGGCAGATTCATGGTCATCTCATAGCTGCTGCCGTTGCGGGGCGGGATCGACGGCACCTTGCCGCGGATAAAACTGCCGGTGCCCGGACGGGAATCAATGAGTCCGCGCTTGCGCGCTTCGGCGTAGCCGCGGGTCACCGTGGTGTAATTCAGTGAGAGTTTTACCGCCAGATCCCGCAGAGGCGGCAGGCGATCCCGCGGCTGGAAATCACCGCTTTCAATGGCGTCATGGATCAAATCGGCAATCAGCAGATAGGCCGGACGCTCCGGTCGTTCATGCATATAGTGCGTCCAACGATCGAATCGTTTCATTCCTGTTTCTCTCTGGGTGGCGGACTTCCACTCTAGCGGATTCATCCGTGCCCATGCAATCATTGATGTAATGATTGTGTTTAATGATTGCATCAGATTGTTTGTTATGCGTTAGCATGGTGCAATCATGGGTTACGCCTGCGTTGTCATTGTGCAGCAAATTGGTTAATTGCTGCGCGTTGATTGCCAAATAAACTCAAATGCAGGCCGTTAAAAATTTTTTTTGCTCAGAAGTTGAGCGATTGATTGGCCGATGATTGCATGGTCCCTTTCCGCCCCTGGCATAACCCTTGCTCCATGGATAATGACGCGTCCGTTAGCCGGCGCGATACATCATCCGCCGCGGCTGTCGGCGATGCCAGTAAACCTGCGAAGAGACTAAGATTATGCCAACGGTAACAATGCCCGCACATCAATCCGGCGATTTCCTGGTGGATTACGAAGAAAAGGTGTTTGAAGACGTGAAGGCCGAGCCAGGCCAGAAAGCGCTGGTGACCTTCCATACCGTCGCGTTCGAAGGATCCATCGGTTTTGTGAATATGCTGCAGGCCACCCGGCTGCAGCGCAAAGGCTTTGAAACCTCGATTCTGTTATACGGACCGGGGGTGACCCTCGGCGTACAGCGCGGCTTTCCCAAGCTGGGAGACGAAGCCTTCCCCGGCCATATGAACTTCAATAACCAGCTGCAAAAATTCATGGCCGAAGGCGGCAAGGTCTTTGCCTGCCGTTTTGCCCTGCAGGCGTTGTACGGCCACGGCGAACCCTCGCTCATTGAGGGCATCCGCGCCATCAATCCGCTGGACGTGCTGGATCTGAAGCTGCTGCACATCCGCGACAACGCGGTGATTCTTGATACCTGGACCGTGTAAGGAGCCGACGTTATGGCACAGGACCGTATCATCCGTGCCGCCGCCGTGCAGATTGCGCCTGACCTCGGCCAGGCGCAAAAAACGCTGTCGCGCGTGCTGGATGCCATTGATGAAGCCGCGGGCAAGGGGGCCGAGATTGTGGTATTTCCCGAAACCCTGGTGCCCTGGTATCCCTATTTTTCCTTTATCGCGCCGCCCATGACCGCCGGCGCCGAGCACCTGCGGCTTTACCAGCAGGCGGTGGAAGTACCCGGCCCCATTACCCGCGCGGTGGCCGACAGCGCCCGTCGCCACGGCATGGTGGTGGTGCTGGGGGTGACCGAACGGGATCACGGCAGCCTGTTCAACACCCAGCTGGTATTCGACGCCGACGGCGAGCTGGTGCTGAAGCGGCGTAAAATCACCCCAACCTATCACGAACGCATGATCTGGGGGCAGGGGGACGCCTCGGGGCTGAAGGCGGTGGATACCGCCGTCGGCCGGGTCGCGGCCCTGGCCTGCTGGGAACACTACAATCCCCTGGCCCGCTATGCGCTGATGGTCCAGCACGAGGAGATCCACTGCAGCCAGTTTCCCGGCTCGCTGGTGGGCCAGATCTTCGCCGATCAGATGGAGGTCACCATCCGCCATCACGCCCTGGAGTCCGGCTGTTTTGTTATTAACGCCACCGGCTGGCTGCGGGAAGATCAGATTGAATCCATTACCTCGGATGCCGATTTGCAGCGCGGGCTGCGCGGCGGGTGCCATACCGCCATTATCTCGCCGGAAGGACGGCATCTGGCGCCTCCCATCACCGAGGGGGAAGGCATTCTTATCGCCGATCTGGATATGAAGCTTATCGCCAAGCGTAAACGCATGATGGATTCCGTGGGGCACTATGCCCGGCCGGAACTGTTAAGCCTGCTGATCAATGACCGGCCCGCGGACTACTGCCATCCGCAAGCGTCCTATGAGCAGGCCGTTCATCATCAGCACATTTCCTTCGCGTCTTCGCAAACCGCCCCAGAGTCCTTTACTTCCGACCTCACAGGAGGGCGCCATGAGCCTGAGCAACCAGCGACTGATTACTGAACTGCAAACCCACGGCCTGAAGGTGGTCAATCCCCAGACGGCCCATGTCAATCGCCAGGGCGGCGCCGGTCCGTCGGATCACCAGGCGGTGACTATCGACGGCATGACGGTCATGGTGCCGGTGTATACCCAGCAGGCGCACCAGTCCCCCTGGAGCGTGACCCATGACGGGGCCGGCGTCAGCCATTTGCTGAAAGACGCCATTCCGGTGCGGGATATCAGCTTTGTCTCCCAGCCGAATTTCTACCGGCTGAGCACCGCCGACGGTGTCCCGTACTCCCATATCGCCACCCTGCACGGCGCCGATGTGCTGGCCACCACCGTTTTGCAAACCTGCATCCGCTATGAAAACCGGCGCAAGGCCTGCCAGTTTTGCGCCATCGGCCAGTCCCTGGCGGCGGGCAAGACCATCGCCCGTAAAACGCCGCAGCAGCTGGCGGAAGTGGCCAAGGCCGCGGTGGAACTGGACGGCGTGCGGCATATGGTGATGACCACCGGCACCCCCTCCGGCAGCGATCGCGGGGCGCGGGTACTGTGCGAAAGCGCCGAGGCCATTCGGGCGGCGGTGGATCTGCCGTTGCAGGGGCAATGCGAACCGCCGGGGGATGCGCTGTGGTTTACCCGCATGAAGGAGGCGGGCATCGATGCGTTGGGCATGCATTTGGAGGCGGTAACCCCGGCGGTGCGGGCGCGCATTATGCCGGGCAAAGCCGTCGTCACCGTGGAGCAATATATGGCGGCGTTCCAGGACGCGGTGCGGGTGTTCGGCCACGGCCAGGTGAGCACCTATATCCTGGCGGGACTGGGGGATACCCGTGAGGCGATATTGTCTACGGCGCGGGAGCTGATTGATATCGGCGTGTATCCCTTTGTGGTGCCGTTCGTGCCCATCCGCGGTACGCCGCTTGAGGATCATGCGCCGCCGGCAGCGGATTTCATGGAGTCCATTTTGCAGCCCCTGGGCAGCATGCTGCGCGGCGGCGGCCTGCGTTCCGCCGATATCAAGGCCGGCTGCGGCCGTTGCGGCGCCTGTTCGCCGTTGTCCAGCTACGAGCGGGCCTCGGCCTGAGGGGAGTGACAGCATGTTCTATCCCGAATACCGCATCAAATGGGTGACCTTGCCCTGGGAGCGCGAGCAGGCCTATCTGCTGCGCCAGCGGGTTTTTTGCCACGAGCAGGGGCTGTTTGAAGAGCATGACCGGGATGCTATCGATGAACGCGCCCGGCTGCTGGTGGCTATCGGCAGTACGGCGGGCTGGCCGGAGCAAATCGTCGGCACGGTGCGCATCCACCGGGAAGAGGGGGATATTTGGTACGGTTCGCGGCTGGCGGTGGACCGGCATTTCCGCCGGCAGGGGCAACTGGGGCCGACCCTTATCCGCCTGGCGGTATCCAGCGCCTGTGCCCTGGGCTGCGAGGCGTTTTATGCCCGGGTGCAGCAGCAAAACGTGCCGCTGTTCCGGCGCATGCACTGGTCATCCCTGTCCACCGAACGGCTGCGGGGTATCGATCATGCGGTTATGCAGGCGGATCTGGCGTTTTATCCGCCCTGTTTCGACCCCAACAGCGGCATGGTGCTGAGCGGGCCTTCGCCGCGGCCGGCGCGGGAGCTGGCGCCGCTGCTGATGAGCCTGGAGGGCGGCTGATGGATGATTTACACGTGCTGCTGGCGGAGGTGCGCCGGTACGGCGGCATCGATCAGAAGCGGGACATCCAGGGGATTGCCGGAGAACTGCGTGAAGCCTGGCCTCTGGCCGGCTGCGACAACGGCGATGACTGCGCCGCCATTCCGCAGGAAGAGGGCTATAGCCTGCTGGCCATGGAGGGGTTTATCAACCGGTTCGTGGCGGACGATCCCTGGTTCGCCGGCTGGTGCGGACTGATGGTTAATCTGAGCGACATCGCCGCCATGGGCGGCACGGCGGTGGCGGTGGTGAATGCCCTGTGGAGCGCCGGTCCGGAACAGGCGCGCCGTTTGATGCAGGGCATGGCCGCCGCGTCCCGGGCCTATCGGGTGCCCATCGTCGGCGGCCATACCAATTTACGCAGCGAATCGCCGCAGCTGGCGGTGGCGGTGCTGGGCAAAGCGAAACGGGTGCTGCGGGCCTCCGGGGCGAAGCCGGGACACACCTTAATCGCCGCCATAGATTTGCGCGGCGCCCGACGCGGGCCCTGGCTGAACTGGGACGCCGCGACCCGCGCCGATCCGGCGGCGCTGCGCGACGCCATGGCGCTGTTGCCGACGCTGGCGGAACAGGGGCTGGTACAGGCGGCCAAGGACATCAGCCAGGCCGGCCTGCTCGGCACCCTGGTCATGCTGTTGGAAAGCGCCCGGGCCGGCGCGGACATTGATTTAACGGCCATACCCCGTCCGGCGGAGATCCGCTGGCAAGAGTGGCTGTGCATGTTTCCCAGCTACGGCTATCTGTTGACGGTCCATTCCCAGCAGGCAGACGAGGTGCTGGCGCACTTTCATCGGCTCGGTATCGGCGCGGCGGCCATCGGCGGCATTACCGCCGACCCGAGGCTTTGGGTCGGCGATGGTTCACACCGCCACTGTTTCTGGGATCTCGACACAACGCCGCTTACCGGCATCAACCCCTGACTTTTTTATTCTGGAGGCGCTTATGCCCGCAATGCATTTTACCGTCCGCTGGCCGGACAGCTCCGTGGACGTGTGTTATTCACCGTCCACCGTGATTGAACAGCATCTGGAGGTGGGCAAAGAGTACAGCGTGGAGGAGTTTACCGGACTGGCGCGCCGGGCGCTGCAGGAAGCCAGCGACCGGGTCGCGCTGAAGTTCGGTTATGCCTGTTCAAGCGCCATGGATCAGTCCGGCGCCATCGAACTCAAGGCCGGGGGTTTTTTGCCCGATGCCCGCCCGGTGCGCGTCGAGAAAATCGAAGCGCTGCCCGTTAATCATTAATTCAGGAACGGTACCATGGAACAAACACATTATCCGGTGATTATCATCGGCGGCGGGCAGGCGGGACTGTCTATGAGCTACTGCCTGACTCAGCGGGGCATCGGGCATGTGATATTTGAGCGCCATCAGCTCGGCTGGGCCTGGCGGGCGCAGCGCTGGGACAGTTTTTGTCTGGTGACCCCTAACTGGCAGTGCAAATTGCCCGGTTTTCCCTATGACGGCGATGACCCGGACGGTTTTATGGTCAATGACCAGATCATCAATTACCTGGAGCGCTATGCCGAGCGTTTCGGGCCGCCGCTGCTCACCGGCATCAACGTGGAGCGGGTCAGCCGCCACGGCGGCGGGGGCTTTGTTCTGCACACCAGCCGCGGAACCTTCACTGCCGATAACGTGGTTGCCGCGGTGGGCAACTATCACCGGCGGCGTTTCCCCGCCCTGGCGGCCCGTTTACCGGGGACGATCCACCAGCTGCATTCGGCGGACTACCGTTGCCCCGCCGCCTTGCCCGAGGGCGAGGTCCTTGTGGTGGGGTCGGCCCAGTCCGGGGCGCAAATCGCCGAAGATCTGCATCTCGCCGGACGCCGGGTACATCTGTGCGTCGGCAGCGCGCCGCGGGTGAATCGTTTTTACCGCGGCCGCGACGTGGTGGCCTGGCTGGAGGACATGGGGCATTACCGGCTGACAGTGGACCACCATCCCCAGGGGGAAGATGCCCGACGTAAAACCAACCATTATGTCACCGGCCGCGACGGTGGCCGGGATATCGATTTGCGGCTGTTCGCCGGGCAGGGCATGCAACTGCACGGGCGGTTGCTGGACATTGATGAGGCGCGGGGGGGGCTGGTCACCGCAGACGATCTGGCGGCCAATCTTGATAATGCCGATGATACCGCCCGGCGCATCAGGGAGAATATCGATGAGTGGATTGCCGCCCGGGGCATCGACGCCCCCACGGAGCCGCCCTATCAGCCGATGTGGTTCCCGCCGCCGGGCCGGGGCGCTATCCCTTTGGGCAATCTCGCGGCCATTATCTGGGCGGTGGGATTCCATACCGATTTTAGCTGGATTGACCTGCCGGCGTTTGATGACAAGGGATACCCCCGCCATCGGCGCGGCGTGTCAGTGGAAGAAGGACTCCATTTCCTCGGTCTGCCCTGGCTGTGGACCTGGGGCTCGGGACGGTTCGAGGGAGTGGGGGAAGATGCGGAATACCTGGCGGAACACATCGCCGCCCGCCTGACGGCGCCGGCGCCGCAGGAGGTCCGTTATGCCGTTCGCTAACCGGACTGACAGTTCACTGCTGGATTGGTCGGCCGTCATCCCAGCGGATTTGCCAGTGCCTTCCCCGTCAGATTTAGCGCTGGATTCACCGGCCTCTTCCCCGCTGGATGAGGCTTTCTGGCGGCGTGAAGCGCAGCGCATCCACTGGCAGCGGCCGTTTCGCCAGGTGATGGCTTTAGAGCACGGTGGGCCGCACTGCCGCTGGTTTGCGGGCGGCGCCACCAACCTGTGTTATAACGCCGTGGATCGGCATTTGCCCCTGCGCGGCGGCCAAACGGCGCTCGTGTGCTGCGACCGGCAGGGCGCGGAGCAGCGATTCAGCTATGCCGAACTGCACCGGGAAGTGGTGGCCATGGCCTGGATCCTGCAACGGCAGGGGGTGGCGGCGGGAGATCGCGTGCTGCTCTGCCTGCCGGTCATGCCGCCGGCCCTGTTCGCCATGCTGGCCTGCGCCCGGCTGGGGGCTATCCATGTGGTGGTCTCGGCGCAGCTGAGCGCGGCGGCGCTGGCGGAGCGCATTCACCTGAGCCGGCCCCGTTTGCTGATCCTGGAGGATAAAATCAACCGCGCATTGCGGGAAGAGGGACTTGCGCCGCCCGCCGTTAACCGGATCATTGTCGGCGACAGCGGATCGGAAGCCATGCGCAATCCTGACGGCACCGACGATAGGGCGGCGGGTGAATACCCCGGTGACGGTGAACTCAGTTACCGGCGGCTGCGGGCGGCTTATCACAATGAGCCGATACCTTGTCGCTGGCTGCCCGCCGAGGCGCCGTCACAGCTGCTGTTCACCTCCGGCACCACCGGCACGCCCAAAGGCGTCGTGCGGGATACCGGCGGCTACGCCGTGGCGCTGTGCGCCTCGCTGCCGCATATTTTCAATACCGGCGAGAATGAAGTTTTTTTCACCACCGCCGATATCGGCTGGGTGACCGGACACAGCTATCTGGTCTGGGCGCCCCTGCTGGCCGGTTTCACCACCCTGGTGGTCACCGGCGGCGGCATGAATACCCCGGGGCGGCGCTGGTGGCAACTGATTGCCCGCCACGGCGTCACGCGTCTGCTTACCGTACCCGGCGCCATGCGTCTGGCCCGCATGCAAAGTGAAACCCTTGACCCGTCGCTGCCCTCCCTGCGCGCCGTCTATCTGGCCGGCGAGCCGCTGGACGCCAAAACCCGTCAATGGCTGGAGCAGGGCGCCGGCGTGCCGGTGTACGATCACTACTGGCAAACCGAAAGCGGCTGGCCGATCCTGGCCGGGCAGAGAGGCGCCCTGCGTCCGGTGATGGATCGCCGGGTAAGCATTGTGGATGAGCAAACCGGCCGCCCGGCGGCAACGGGCATGCTGGTGCTGCATGACCATCTGGGACCAGGGGGCATGCAAACCCTGTGGGGCCATGACGATGAGTTCGTGGCGCGCTATTGGCAGCATGACGGCGAGGGCTGGCGCTATCTGACGCAGGATCGCGCCCGCCGTGATGAACACGGCGCCATAACCATTCAGGGACGCATGGACGACACCATGAATATCGGCGGCAAGCGGCTGTCCACGGCGGAAGTAGAGCACGCGGCGCTGACGGTGCCCGGCATCGCCGAAGCGGCGGCGGTGGGTCTAGCGCATCCGCTACTGGGCCAGATGGTGCAGCTGTTCGTCGTCACGGCGCCGGAGGTGCCGGTAGCGCGGCATGCCGACATGCGCCGGTCGCTGGCGGCGGTTATCGTGGCCCGCTGCGGCCGCCATGGCCGGCCCCGGAACGTGATATTCCTCGAGTGCCTGCCCAAAACCTTCTCCGGAAAAATCATCCGGCGCTTTCTGCGGCGCCCGTAACCTTCTAACTCCTGGTAAAGCGCCAGCGTGGCCAACGCCGCGGCGCAGGCTACCGGATGCGCGCTCCAGGTATAACCGTGGAAAAACTCGATCTCCCCCTCGCCGGCAGCATTGATAATGCCGTCATGAATATCCCGGCTCACCGCCACGGCGCCCATAGGCAACGCACCGTTGGTGAGGGCTTTGGCCAGGGTGATGATATCCGGCCGGATATTAAAGGACTGGCTGGCGAATGCCCGGCCGGTCCGGCCGAAGCCGCAGATCACCTCGTCCATGATCAGCAGAATGTCATGCCGGTCGCAGATCTGGCGCAGCCGTTCCAGATAACCCACCGGCGGCACCAGCACGCCGGTGGATCCGGCGATGGGTTCCACCACGCAGGCGGCAATATTTTCCGCCCCGTGTAGCGTAATCAGGCGTAAAAGATCGTCCGCCAGGAAGTCGCCGTGCCCGGGTTGCCCGCGACTGTAGCGGTTCTCCGCCAGCCAGGTATGGCGCATATGCACTACCCGCGGCCCGACGCCGTCGAAATTCCGCCGGTTGTTGGGCAGCCCCGACAGGGCGACGCCGCCGAAATTGACGCCGTGATAAGCGCGTTCCCGCGACACGAAGATATTCCGGCTACCCCGGCCCTTGGCGCGGTGATACGCCAGGGCGATTTTCAGCGCGGTATCTACCGCTTCCGAGCCGGAACCGACAAAAAAAATCCTGTCAAGGCCGGGGGGCAGCAGCGCCGATAAGGCCTTGGCGGCGGCGAAGGCTCCCGGATGGCCGCGATAAAAGCTGGCGGTAAAATCCAGGGTCAGCATTTGCCGGTGAACCGCCTCGGCAAGCTCTTTACGCCCGTGGCCCAAGGCCGAGGCGAATAAACCCGACACCCCGTCCAGTATCGCCCGTCCGTCCGGATCATAATAATAATCTCCCTCCGCCCGGGCGAATAATTTGGGATCGTTACGGAAATCTTTATTTGGCGTAAACGGCAGCCAAAAATTATCGTTGAGAATATCCTGGTAATGGGCAGTCATGATTGTCACCAACGTCATCTTCAGGCTCGCCCCATGCCGGGCTGAAAATATGCCCGCTGGGGACTTTAGTCAGCATTTAATGGATTTTGTCCGGCGCGAAATCATTGGCGACCACTTCCCCCTGCGGCCGGATGGCATCGCTTGCGGCGGCAGGGCTGTTCGTCGCCACGTCCAGATGGGGGAAGACCAGTTCCGACACGCGATAGGCTTCCTCCAGATGCGGATAGCCGGACAGGATAAAGGTATCGATACCTAAATCCGCATACTCGGCGATGCGCCGGGCGACGGTGGGGCCGTCCCCCACCAGAGCGGTGCCGGCGCCGGCCCGCACCAGCCCGACCCCGGCCCACAGATTGGGACTTATTTCCAAATGATCCCGGCTGCCGTCGTGCAGTGCCGCCATGCGCTGCTGTCCCACCGAATCAAACCGGGCGAACGATGCCCGGGCGCGGGCGATGGTTTCATCGTCCACATGGACAATCAGCCGCCGGGCATCCTGCCAGGCCTCTTCCGTGGTTTCACGCACAATCACGTGCAGGCGAATGCCGAAGCGGATTTGCCGTCCCAGCGCGGCGGCCTTTTCCCGTACCTGGGCGATTTTTTCCGCCAGCTGCGCCGGCGGCTCGCCCCAGGTCAGATAAAGCTCCACCTGCTCTGCCGCCAGATCCTGCGCGGCATCGGACGAACCGCCGAAATAAAGCGGCGGCCGAGGTTGTTGCACCGGCGGGAACATCAGGCGCGCCCCCTCCACCTGCACATGTTTGCCCTGGAAATTCACCGTCTCGCCCTCCAGCACCCGCCGCCAGACATGGGTAAATTCCGCCGCGGCTTCATAACGTTCGGCGTGATCGAGAAATACCCCTTCCGCCGCCAGTTCGTCGGGATCGCCGCCGGTCACCAGGTTGAAGAGCGCCCGGCCTTGGGACAGACGATCCAGCGTCGCCGCCTGACGGGCCGCCAGGGTAGGGGAAATCACTCCCGGCCGCAGCGCCACCAGGAACTTTAGCCGCTGGGTGACGGGGATCAGCGACGCCGCCACCAGCCAAGAGTCTTCACAAGAGCGGCCGGTGGGGATCAGCACGCCGCCGAAACCCACCCGTTCCGCCGCCTGGGCAATCTGCTGCAGATAAGCGTGGTCCACCGTGCGCGCGCCGCGTGGCGTGCCGAGATAGCGCCCGTCGCCATGGGTAGGGAGAAACCAGAAAAGATTGAGGCTCATGGACGGCTCCTGCTGAATAAAACGACGAGTAACGGTTATGATGGACAGCCGGAGCCGGTGCTCCAACTGATATATATGGCATTCCAAATGCGTAAAACAGCTATACCCGTCATCATTCACGCTGCAGGTGCGTTGGCAACACTCGGCCTCGTTCCTTCGGGGCCGTAGCGGCGGCCGAGACGCTGGCGGGCCCGGCTGATGATCTCCTCGACGGTGTCCGCCGGCAGTCGGATGTCCCCCGGCAGGTATGGCCGTCCCAGCAGCCGGTATTTGTCGCTGCCCAGCCGGTGATAGGGCAGGATTTCATAGCTGACGTCCGCCAGGGGCAGAATAAAATCAATGATGCGGGCGATAGCGTCCCAGCTATCGTTAAACGCGGGGATCAGCGGCGTGCGCACATGGATCGGCAAACGGGGAAACTGCCGGCGCAACGCCAGCAGGTTGGCCAGTATCCGGCGGTTGGAACGCCCGGTAAACCCGCGGTGAGCGGCGTCGTTCAGGTTTTTGATATCAAAATAGACGCCGTCGCAATAGCCCGCCAGCGCCCGTAATGCCGGCCAGGGGCCGTAACCGCAGGTTTCCAGCAGGGTATCGATATGCCGTTTTTGGGCTTCCCGCAGCAGGGCCAGGGCGAAATCCGCCTGCATCAGGGGTTCACCGCCGCTGAGGGTAACCCCGCCCCGTGAGCGCGCATAAAACAGGCTGTCCGCCTCGGCAATATCCATCACGCGCGCCGCCGTTATCCGCTGACCGAAGGCGTGCAGGGCATGGCTGGAACAGGCGGGCAGGCATTGCAGGCACTGCCGGCAGGTATCCGTGTTCAGCCGGACAACTCCGTCGGCCCCATACGCCAGGCTGTGGGAAAGGCATTGTCCGATGCACAGGCCGCAGTCCCGTCCGAGGCATTTTTTTTCGTCCAGCGTGATTTCCGGCAATACACCCTGGGATTCCGGATTGCTGCACCAGACGCAGCGCAGCGGGCAGCCTTTCAGAAAGACCAGCGTGCGGATACCGTCACCGTCATGCAGGGAGTAACGCTGTATATTGAAAATCCAGCCCGTCTCTGCCCCATCGGTCCGGCGCGTCGACGGAGCCGGCAAAGCCGTGGCGGGGATTCGCAACGACAAAGCCTCCGGATCAGAAGATTTCATGGCCGGTCCTGGCAATCAAATCATCCTGCAGGTCCGGCGAGAGGTCAGTGAAATAGGCGCTGTAGCCGGCAATCCTGACAATCAGGCCGCGAAAGCGCTCCGGGTCGGCTTTGGCCGCCAGCAGGGTCTCCCGGTTGATGACGTTGAACTGGATATGCCACAGCTTCAGGTCGCACCAGACCTTGATAAAATCGCACAGCTTGCGGGTGCCCGCCTCGCCGGCCAGTACCGAGGGGGTGAATTTGACGTTAAGCAAGCGGGCGGCGCGCTCGCGAAACCGGTAATTCTTGGTGTGGTAATTGGACAGCAGCACCGCGGTGGGGCCTTGGCTGTCGCAGCCCTGGGAGGCCGACGAACCGTCCGATAGCGGACTGTAGGCCTTGCGGCCGTTGGGGGTGGCGTGCACCACCTTGCCGAACGGCACATGCGAGGTAAAAGGCACCAGCCGCAGATCCATATGCACGCCCAGAGAGCGGGAATAGCGCTGGGTAAATTCCAGACAGATTTTATCCAGGGCCTTGCCGATATCGTCGGCGTAGGGATCGTTATTGCCGTATTTGGGCGCGTCCCGCAGCAGGGCGCGGACAGTGGGATGGCCGTTGAAATCGTCGGCCAGCGCCGCCAGCAATTGTCCCATGGAAAGACGTTTTTCTTCATAGACCCATTTTTTTATTGCCGCCAGGGAATCAATGACCGTGCCGTACCCCATAAACTCGAAATAACCCAAATCGATACCGCCGTTGATGTCCGGCTGGTGGATATCCATGCCGGCGTCCATCGCCAGGTCGTGCAGGGCGGAACCCAGCGGCCAGGCAAAATGCCGGGCGCGTAAATCAATGATGATTTTTTGCTGGATAAACGCATGGCGAAGGAAATTCAGATGCTGTTTTACATAAGCCTGCCAGAATGCCTCCCAGTCCGCGAATTCCCCCGGATCGCCGGTTTCGATACCCAGCAATTCCCCGCCGTAGCGTTTCATCCGGCCGTTGTACAAGGTCATCTCCAGCGCCGCCGGAAATTTGATATAGGCGCAGGGGCTGGTATAGGTATCGCGGTTCGGCATCCGGCACTCGGCGCAGCCGGACACCGCGAAATCATAGGCTTCGCTGAACGCGGCCCCCTTCGCCAGCAGCAGCGGCACCACTTCTTCATCGTTGATGAGTTTTGGAAATCCGGCGCCGTCTTTAATGGTTTGCGCCACTTCATAGAGAAAACGCGGCGGAGTACGGCTATGGATGCGGGCCGCCAGGTCCGGATAGTGCAACGGAAATTCCCGCTTCGATCGCAGGAACAGATAGGATAGCGCATTGACGGCGTCCAAACCTTCCGGCGTCTGGCCGCCGATGGTGACCGCTTCCCAATGGGCGTAGCCTTCGTTAAAGGCGCCGCCGGTGGGGGAGATGTACAAATCCACGAACTGCGCCATGGCGATCCACATGCAGGCCAGCCATTCCAGGGCCTGCTCTTCGGTCAGCAGGCCGCGATCGAGATCCCGCCGGTAATAAGGGTAAAGGTACTGATCCATGCGGCCGTTGGAGATAATGGTGCCGGTTTTCTGCTCCAGGCGGGAAAACATCTGGGTGAACCACTGCGCCTGCAGCGCATCGCGAAAATCCCGCGCCGGGTGTTCCGGCACCCGGGCACAGCGCTCGGCGATGGCCTCCAGCTCCTGCCGCCGTACGGGATCGGGCTCCCGTTCCGCCAAATCCCGCGCCAGCGCGGCATGGCGTCCGGCCCACAGAATCACCGCCTCGGCGCTGAGGATAATGGCCTGCAGGAACGGTGCCTTTTCAACATTGTCCGACGGATCGAAGGGATCCAGCGCCGCCAGCCGGCGCTGTGCATCCTCCTTTATCCCCTTAAACCCCAGCCGCAGCACTTTGTCGTAGTCATGTACCCACTGAATGGAAGACCGGAACGACGAGGTCTCGTTGACGATAAAACGGGACGTCAGGGCGTCGGCGGGATCGTAGGTAAGGCGCAGCGTCTCATCGGGCAGGGCGCGGGCCAGGTCTTCATGGTAGGTTTTGCCCCGCCAGTAGGGGGATACCACCCGTTTGATGATATCCACCTCCGCCGGTTCGACGGTAAACGGCGATTCCACCCGCCGGGGCAGCTGTTCCAGCGCCCGCTCCAGAAAATCGCCGTCCAGTTCCGGATAAAGAATGCCGTAGCGGCCGGGTTTGCCGCCCCGGCCGACAATCAACTGATCTTCATCGATATACACCTGGATATGCCCGGCGATGTGATACATCGCCTTCGCCCAGCGCAGGATCAGTAATTCCCCTTCCGTTTGCGCCATGGACTCGGTGAAATAGCGCGCCCGTTCCACATCGACTGCCGGTTTGGCGTGCTGGATACGGGCCAGCAGGCGATGGGTCCGATCCGTGGCGACGGGCTTGCCGTCGGGATGCAGCAGCCGCGCTTCCTGCGGCGAGAGTACCAGGGCTTGCTTCACGTTATTGCCTGCCTTAAGTCGTCAATAATAAAATTATATTCTCTCAATAATCCGAAACGCCGCTTGCAGCGGCCCCAAAGGGCGAGGCTTACGGAGTAGCCGAGTCACACAGCCAACACACCTGCAGCTTGAATTATGGCGGGTCTATTGATTAACGCTCCCGGAGCGCAACGTGCCGTCTCCCTGCGCGCCCTGAACGCCGCTGGAAAAGATGCGTTCCAGGATTTCGCTTTCCAATGCCGCCTGCCGGGCCTGCCCATGGCCGCGGGGACGTGGCAAATCGATGGCGATATCCAGGCCGATATGCCCCTGCTCCAGCAGGATGACCCGATCCGCCAGGGTCACCGCTTCATGCACATCGTGCGTCACCAGCAGCAGGGTAAAACCCTGTTCTCGCCACAGGGTCTCAATCAGGCGCTGCATCTCGATACGGGTTAACGCATCAAGGGCCCCCAGGGGTTCATCCAGCAGCAGTAGGCGCGGACGATGAATCAAAGCCCGCGCCAGCGCCACCCGCTGCTTCTGCCCGCCGGACAGGGTGGAAGGCCAGTCGCCGGCCCGCCCGGCCAATCCGACGGTGTCAAGAGCGGCCAGGGCGCGCTCCCTGGCGTCCTTGCCCAGGCCGAGGCCCACGTTATCCACGACCTTTTTCCAGGGTAATAACCGGTCGTCCTGGAACATCAGCCGTATATCGTTTTGCCTGGCGCGCAGCGGAGCATTGCCGGAGGAGAGATCGCCGCGGTCCGGCCGGTCAAGACCGGCCAGCAGGCGCAACAGGGTGCTTTTGCCGCAGCCGCTGCGCCCGACGATGGCCACGCACTGTCCGGCGGGGATGGCGAGATCCACATTGCCCAGCACCCGGTGGCCATGGAAAGACTTCTCCAATTGGCGCAATGCCAGGGGGATGCCGCGATTAACCGGGTAGACGTTAACGCTCATGCCGTTGCCCTCGTCTTCTGGTAAGCCGGATGCCAGCGCAGCCAGACGCGTTCCAGCGCCCGGGCGGCGCTGTCCGCCGCCTTGCCGAGGATGGCGTATAAAATAATGGCTACCACTACCACGTCGGTTTGCAAAAATTCACGGGCATTCATGGCCAGATAGCCAATGCCCGAATTGGCGGAGATGGTTTCCGCCACAATCAGCGTCAACCACATGAAACCCAGCGCGAAACGGACTCCCACCAGTATGGAAGGCAGGGCGCCGGGCAAAATAACCTGATAAAACAGCGAAAAACCCGACAGTCCGTAATTTCGGGCCATTTCCACCAGGCCGGCGTCCACATTGCGCACGCCGTGGTAGGTATTAAGATAAATGGGGAACAGCGTGCCGAGGGCCACCAGGAAAATCTTTGCCGATTCATCAATGCCGAACCACAAAATCACCAGCGGGATCAGCGCCAGATGCGGCACGTTGCGAATCATCTGCACCGTGCTGTCCAGCAGCAGCGCCCCCCAGCGGGACAGGCCGGTGATAAAGCCCAGCAGCAGACCGATGGAGCCGCCGATGGCGAATCCCACCGCGGCGCGCCAACTGCTGATGGCCAAATGCTGCCATAGCTCGCCGCTGTACATTAACCGCCAGGCCGCGGTGACCACCGCGCTCGGCGCCGGCAGGATCCGGCTGGACAGCCAGCCGGCGCTCACCGCCGCTTGCCAGGATACCATTAACAGCACCGGCAGCAGCCAGGGCGCAAGACGTTCGGAAAGCTCGAGGGTAATGCGTTTCATCCCGTGCTCCTGTAAGGTGCGCATCGGACGGTCCGCCGCTACTGTGCGGGCGGCGTCCAGACGGCTTGTGAGACATTCAGGCTTTGCGGAATCAATTTCAATTGGGTGAACGTATCCGCAATCCGTTGCTGGCCGGCGGTCACCGCCGGGGTAATAAACGCAGCCTGATAATTTTGCCGTTCCACCGCAATGCGGGTGATATTCTCCGGCAGCCCCAGCAGGGGAGCCACCTGGCGGGTTACCGCCGCGGGGTCTTCAACGGCCTTCTTATCCACCAGCCGGATTTGCCTGACCAGCTCGGTAATCACCCGGGGATGGGCCGTGGCGAAGTCCCGGGTGGCGAGATAAAACTGATAGTTATCCACGATGCCCTGGCCGTTTCGCAGGGTCCGCGCCTGCAGCTGTTGTTCGGCGGCGGCGGCGAACGGATCCCAAATCACCCAGGCATCCACGCTGCCCTGGATAAAGGCCGCGCGCGCATCGGCGGGGGAGAGATAGACCGGGGTGATATCGCCATAGCTCAGGCCGGCTTCCTGCAGCGCCCGCACCAGTAGGTAATGCACATTCGACCCTTTATTCAGCGCGACTTTTTTACCTTTCAAATCCCCCACCTTGCGCAGGGCGGACTCTTTCGGCACCAGAATGGCTTCCGCGGTGGGCGAGGCCGGTTCATTGGCGATATAAACCAGATTGGCCCCGGCGGCCTGAGCGAATACCGGTGGCGTTTCGCCGGTAAATCCAAAATCAATGGAGCCGACGTTCAATCCTTCCAGCAGTTGCGGACCGCCGGGGAACTCCGTCCATTTCACCCTTATGCCCTGCGAGGCCAGGCTTTTTTCCAGCGAGCCTTCCCCTTTCAGCAAAACCAGGGTGGTGCCGGATTTCTGATAGCCGATACGCAGGGTATCGGCGCCATAGGCACCGGCCGAGACGGCCAATGAAAGCAATAATGCAATACCGCCGCGCAGATTCATCATTTCTTTCCATCTTTATGAGTGAAAAGAAAATCCTAACAGCGCGGGAAATTGTTCGGTAAATGTTATTTTCAGCTTTGGATAGATATTCTTTTGCTAAAAGAAAAATCATATTCATAAATATAGGGCCGCTGTTAATAGCCGGTATGAAAATATTCTAATAAAGTAATGTTGTTATATGGATGTTTATCTTAAAGGGCTTTTGTGTTTCTAAAATGCCGGATCCAAGGCGGCGTTGAGCGTTTTCCCTCCTGGCGAAAGCCTGCCGGCAAGGCCGGGAACCGGACCGGATATTAAGGGATAAAATAGACTATCTAAAGTTGATTATATACTTTGACAGTACAGGGCAACTCTTGGAGCTTACTATTACCTATTCTTGTCGGATACCGTTATGTCTCGCTTTACGTTTACCTTGCGCCGTCTTATTTTTATCGCCGTTCCTTTATTGGCTTTATTGATTCAATTCAATGCGCGGGCGGAAACCGTTCTGCGTATCGGTTATCAAAAATCCTCCACCTTGCTGACCCTGGTGAAATTGCAGGGCACGCTGGAAAAAGAACTGGCTCCCCGGGGAATTAAGGTCAGCTGGTATGAATTTTCCAGCGGCCTGCCGCTGTTGGAGGCCCTGAATATCGGTAATGTGGATGTCTCCGCCGACGTGGCGGATACCGTGCCGGTCTTCGCCCAGGCGGCCGGCGCCGATTTGACCTATTTTGCCCGTGAAGAGCCCTCGCCGGATGCCCAGGCAATCCTGGTGCCGCAAAATTCACCGCTGAAATCCCTGGAAGATTTGAAAGGCAAACGCATCGCGGTCACCAAAGCGGCGGGCAGCCATTATTTGCTCATCGTTGCCCTGGCGAAGGCCCACCTGACATTCCATGATATCACCCCGGCTTACCTGACCCCGGCGGACGGCCTGGCGGCGTTTGAAACCGGGCAGGTGGACGCCTGGGTAACCTGGGAACCCTTTGTCGCCGCCGCCGAACGCCGGCAGCATGCCCGCGTGCTGGCGCCGGGGCAGGGGCTGGCCAGCTATCAGCGCTATTATCTGGCGTCCAGTTCCTATGCGCGGCAGCATCCCGAGATCCTGGAGCTGATTTACCGGCAGTTGGAACACACCGGCGCCTGGGTCAAGTCCCATCCGGCCGCTGCGGCGAAATTGCTGGGACCGTTATGGGGCAATCTGGACGTGGCCACCGTGGAACAGGCCAATGCCCATCGCACCTATCAGGTAAAACCGGTGACCCTTGAGAGCCTCGGCGAACAGCAGCGCATCGCCGACGCGTTTTTTGCCGCGGGATTATTGCCTAAACACATTAATGCCCAGGCGGTGCCGGTCTGGCAGCCGGCCGCCGCGAAATGAGCCCGGCGACACCCTCGCCGGCCTCCCTCTCCCCGGCCGGGGAGGAAACGGCGCCGGCCCGGCTGATTCACTCCCTGGTGGCGCGGGCGCGGGAGGCGCAGCGGCGGATAGACGGTTACAGCCAGGAGCAAATCGATTTGGTGGTGAGCGCCCTGGGCTGGGCGGTGATCAATCCCGCCAATAACCGGGCCTTGGCAACCCTGGCGGTAGAGGATACCGGTCTGGGCAATGTCGAAGATAAGGTCATCAAAAATCATCGCAAGACGCTGGGGCTGCTGCGGGATCTGCACGGTAAAAAAACCGTCGGCGTGATTGGCGAAGATCCGCAGCGCGGGATCGTCGACATTGCGCGGCCGGTGGGGGTCGTGGCCGCCGTGACGCCCTCTACCAACCCGGTGGCCACGGTAATCAATAACATTATCAATGCCGTGAAATGCCGCAACGCCGTTATCGTGGCGCCGTCGCCGAAAGGGGCCGCCAGCTGCGCCCGATTGCTGGCGCTAATCTACCCGGAGCTGGATGTCCTGCGGGTTCCCCGCGATCTGGTGCAAATGCTGCCCGCCCCCGTCCGCCGCGAGCACACGCAGTTGCTGATGGGCGCGGCGGACCTGGTTATCGTCACCGGTTCCCAGGCCAATGTCCGGGCCGCGACGCAAAGCGGTACGCCCACCTTCGGCGTCGGTGTCGGCAACGTGGCCACGATTATCAGCGAATCGGCGGATTTGACCGCGGCCGCCCGCAAGATAGCGGATTCGAAAACCTTTGATAACGCCACCAGCTGTTCCGCGGAAAACAGCATCATCATCCCGTCCGGCCGCTACCGGCCGATGCTGGACGCCCTGGCGGCACAGGGCGGCGTGGTATTGACGGCACGGGAAAAGGCCCGGCTGCAACGGGTCCTTTGGCCCGACGGCGGCGGCAAGCTGGCGCGGGATCGGGTGGGCCGATCCGCGTTGTTGCTGGCTGAAGCGGCCGGATTAACGCGATCCGCCTGCCGGAGTGCCCGTTTTTTCATCGTCGAGGAAGAGGGGGTGGGCGAACGCTTTCCCTTTTCCGGTGAAAAACTTTCGCCGGTGTTAACCGCCTATCGGGCGGATGATTTTCACCAGGCATGCGACCGGGTCAGGGCGCTTTATGCCTGGCAAGGGGCCGGCCACTCCGTCGGCCTGCACGGCACCGATCCGGCGGAGGCGCTGACGGCGGGACTCACCCTGCCGGTGAGCCGCGTTATCGTCAATCAAGCCCACAGTTTTGCCGCCGGCGGCAATTTTGATAACGGATTGCCCTTTACCCTGACCCTGGGCTGCGGCACCTGGGGCAAAAATCACTTCTCCGACAATCTCAATTACCGGCATTTTTATAATAAGGTCCGCATCTCGCGCCCCATAGAGGAAAATATCCCTTCGCTGGATAGGCTGTTCGGCGATTATCTGCGCAGGAAGGGATCGTGAAGGGCAGCGGCGAAGCAACGGTGAACGGCGCCGAAGCCGAAGAAGCGGCCTTGGGCAACACCGGCGCCGAAGCAGAGAGAGCAGCGCGGGGCGACACAGGCACCGAAGAGGAGGACGCGGCGCCAGACGCCGCCGACTCGCTGCCGGCGGTGCTGGCCCGGCATCTGCGTGAGGGCGCCGATCGGGTTTTCCTGATTTGTCCGGAGACCGAACGCACCCTCACCTTCGCACAGCTGGCCCTGGCCGCCCGGCGCCAGGACGAGCGGTTAATGGCCACCGGCCACCGGCCCGGTGATCATATCGCGCTGCTGCTGCCCGGCGGCTTTGACACCGTGGCGCTTTGCCTATCATGCATGCTGACGGGTTACGTGCCGGTGCCCCTGAGTTTGCTGGCCGCCGACACGGCCCTGGCGTGGATTATCACCCATTGCGGCACTAAAACCGTCATCACCAGCCGGGAGTCTGCCCCTCGCCTGCGGAGGGTGCTGGACAGCCTGCCGCCGGCAGGCCGTCCCTTGATGGTGATCCGCGAACGGGACCTGCCGATGGACGATGCGGTCATCTGCAAGCCGCACCCCGCCGACGATCCGGCCGCCTGTCCGCGGCAGTTGTCCGCCCGGAGCCCGGCGCTGTTGATGTATACCTCGGGCACCACCGGCCTGCCCAAAGGGGTTGTTATGACCCACGGCAATATGCTGGCCGCGGCGGAACGCATCGCACGTTGGCATCGGCTTACGCCGCAGGATCGTCTGCTGTGCGCGTTGCCGCTTTACCACATCAACGGCCAGGTCATCGGGACGCTGGTTCCCTTTGTCAGCGGCGGCAGTCTGGTGGCGCCGCGGCGTTTTTCCGTCTCCCGCTGGTGGGGCATGGTGGCGCGTTATCACTGCACCTGGCTCAACCTGGTGCCCACCATGATAGCCTTCCTTTTGCACGGCGCTTCCGACGGCGATGCCCGCTATCCCTGGGTCAAATTCGCCCGCTCCGCCTCCGCGCCGCTGCCGCCCGCCCGGCACCGGCAATTCGAGCAGCGGTTCGGCATAACGGTCATCGAGGGCATGGGTATGACGGAGTCGGGTTCGCTGGCATTCTGCAATCCCCATACCGGCCGGGTATATGGCAGCGTCGGCTTGCCCTGCGGCATTGAGACCGCCGTTGCCGGTCCCGGCGGGGAGCGGCTGGCGGATAATCGCTGCGGCGAAATCCTCCTGCGGGGCCCAAACATCATGGCCGGCTATCATCTGGACAGCGCACAAACCGCGGCGGCCATTGACGCCGGCGGCTGGCTGCATACCGGCGATCTTGGCTATCGCGACGCGCGCGGATTCTATTTCATTACCGGGCGGATGAAAGAGATCATCATCAAGGGCGGAGAAAACATCGCCCCGCGGGAAATCGACGAGGCGCTGGCGGATTTCCCCGGCCTGAGTGACGCGGCCGCTTTTGCGATACCCGATGCCGATTACGGTCAAAATATCGCGGCGGCGCTGGTATTGCGGGCCGGCATGGTTCTGGATGAGGCCGGATTGCGGGCATGGTGCCTGGAGCGGTTGGGGAGTTTCAAAGCGCCGGTGTGTTTTTATATCGTTACGGCATTACCTCGGGGTGGCTCGGGTAAAGTGCAGCGATTGGCGCTCTGCGCCAGATTCCCCCATGGCTGATGTAGCCATATCGCTACTCGATTGATCTGATTCAGGAGTATTTTTACATGACCAACCCCCTTTTCCCCCGCAGGCAGGCGGACGAAATTCGCCAGGCCTTGTTGAACCGGCAGGAAGTGGCGCTGGTGGACGTACGCGAGGAAGCTTCTTATGCCGAAGGGCATCCCTTGTTCGCCGCCAATATCCCCTTGTCCCGGCTGGAGGCTGATGTCATGGCGCGCATTCCCCGGCGCTCCGTTCCTGTGACCCTATATGATAACGGCGAGGGACTGGCAGCCGTCGCCGCGCGCCGGCTGCAGGCGCTGGGTTACCTGGATGTGGCTTTGCTGGCGGACGGACTGGCCGGCTGGGCGGCGGCGGGCGGCGAACTGTTTATCGACGTCAACTCGCCCAGCAAAGCGTTTGGCGAACTGGTGGCGCACCGCCGCCAGACGCCGTCTTTGGCGGCGGAAGAGCTGAAACGGCTGCTGGACGCCGCCGAGGATGTGGCGGTGCTGGATGTTCGGCGTTTCGATGAATACCAGACCATGAACATCCCCGGCGGTATCAGCGTACCGGGGGCGGAGCTGGTATTGCGGGTCCGGGATCTCGTACCATCCCCCACCACCCGCATTATCGTCAACTGCGCCGGACGCACCCGCGGTATTATCGGCGCCCAGTCGCTGATTAATGCCGGTATTGCCAACCCGGTGGCGGCATTGCGCAACGGCACCATCGGCTGGATGCTGGCCGGGCTACCGCTGGAGCACCATCAACGGCGCCGTTACCCCGCTGTGAGCGAAACGGCGGGCCGGGTTGCCGCCGTCGCCGCAAGGCGGGTGGCGGATCGGGCCGGAGTGAAACGTCTGGGTGCCGGCGAACTGCAGCGCTGGCTGACACAGCCGGATCGCACCACCTATGTCTTTGACGTGAGACAGCCGGAAGAGTATGCCGCCGGTCATTTTCCGGCGGCCCGTCCGGTCCCCGGCGGACAGCTGGTGCAGGAGACCGATCACTACGCCAGCGTACGCGGGGCGCGTATAGTCCTGACGGATGGCCGGGGCGGGACGCGTGCCGATATGACCGCTTCCTGGCTGGCGCAAATGGGCTGGCAGGTTTGGGTGCTTGACGGGGAGGATGCCGGTTTTACCGTATCCGGCCCCTGGACCGCGCCACTGCCGGAACTGTCGCCGGACGAAGCGGCATTCCAATCGCCGCGTCCTTTGCCCCGGCGCTACCGCCGTCCCTATGAAGGCACCGGTAATTCCCCCCGGGCCATGCAGGACTATATCTCCTGGGAGCTGGGACTGGTGGCACAGCTGGAGCGGGACGGTAGCCATGGATTTTTTGTGCTGACATTTTAAGAATAAAATTTTGGTTATTTCTTTTAGTAGACGATATAATTTTACCCCCCAGGCGGGGGGTAAAATCATCTGGTACTCCCCAGACCGTGACCTCCCGCCTGGATTCGGGATATAGCGATTTTTTTTATTGTCCGGCATAGGATCAAAAACCAGCATATTACTGCCTATGCTCTCCATCAGGGCCATGAACACGTTGGGTCTGTGATCCGCCGGCCAGGGATTGGCGGGGGTACGCGCATCAAGGGAGTTCAAGCCGGACTGCTGCAATCGAGCATGAGGGCCAGGGCCAAGCTTTATATATCAGTTGCAACGCTCATGTGAAAGTGCTCTATGAGCGACTGCTGCTGAAAGGAAAGGCCAAGATGTCGGCGCTGGACGCGGCGGTGAGAAAACTGATTTATCTATGTTATGGAGTGCTGCATACGCAGCAGCCCTATGATAAAAATTATCTGATAAAAACCAGTTAGCTCTGTTTAAGTGCAAGACGGTTTCCCCGACCGGGCATCCTGTGAGCGTAAGTGCTTTATAAGCGGCCGCCAAAGGAGAAAAATTATCGAGCGAAACGCTGTCAAAGTTGTTGACTTGGAAGACGGCTCGATCGGATTTGGAACGCAGGGCACCGTTACTTGAAGGCCGGCGTGATGCTGGCTGGCTTCTACAGCTAGGTGTCGCGCAGTTCAACCTGTTCGACGAGCATCAACCTCAAAAGAACAGTGCCGCGCTGACGCATATGGTGGACGGGCTGAAACAGATCAGAAAGGGCAAGGTCTGGTTCGCCGGTCAGGGTGTGCAGAAAAAATCATGGGTGATGAAACGGGCATGCTCTCACCGACTTATACAACCCGCTACGCTGATTTGCCTGTTGCCAGATAAGGTTGCGTGCTGTTTGTATAACAATGTGCCGGGCAGACGGCGCGAAAGAGAGTGATTACGGCGCGTCCGGTCAGTTAGGAGAAGCGCAAGCTATCCCCAGGGGATAGCTTGCGGGTAAACGGAAGGCCGTATCACAATGACCGTCCTGCGCACCCAGCCTATTCGGTTGGCGCTGGCTCCGCCGGTGCGGGGGGTAATGCTGATGAGGACGCCGACTTCGGGGCGAGCTTGACCGACTCGATGCGGTAGGGCTGGATCCCCACGCTGCGTGCGTTGATGCGATAGGTCGTGCGGGCATTGTTGTTTTCATCGGTCCAGTCGTCGCGCTCCTCACGCCCCTGAACCACGATGCGCATGCCCTTCTGGAACAGCGTGGCATAGTGCTCGGCATCGCGATGCCACCAATCGACCGGCCGCCAGAAACCGCCGCGGTCCTCGTAACTGCCGTCCTTGGTGGGCACAGGATTGTCGAAGTAGACGTTGAGGCGCAGTACCCGCCGTGGCTCCTCGTTGCCGTTCGGGTATTCGTTGAACTCAGGCGGCGAGCCGATATTGCCCTCGTTGATAAAATAGGTGCTCATGGTTGCGATCTCCGTGGTGGTTGAAAGGCCCGCACCGTCACAGCCTGCGCGGGTGTGCTGCAGCGAGGCGGATCAGGGCTGTGGCCGGTAATACGAGTGTGCTGCGTCGGTGAGCGCGTTCATCCGGCGCAGGTAGACCTCTTCAGCCTGGGCCATCTTGCTGGCGCATTCCTGGGCCTGGCGGCTGAGGGTATGCAGCAGGCTGATTTGCATGTTCAGGGCGATGCGTTGCTGTTCAATAGCGAGCAGATCGTCCAACAAGGCGACGAGTGAAGTGCGGTCCATCAGTTCTTCCCACAGCGCCACGCCCATACGCGAGCGGTCGAGGTTGCGCCAGCGCAGAAAGGTGGTCCCTGCGCCAGTGGCCTGCTGGGCCAGGGCAATGGACAGCAGGTTGAACGGGGGACGGTGTGTCTGCGACAAAACGCGCCGCTGCGCCAGGCCAATCAGACTGTCGCGCAGTGAATGGCACTGGCTGGCCCAGTCCTCCAGACCCCCCTTACCCTTAAAGGGTCTTAAAAGGCCTTTTAGATAGGCTGCGTGTTCCAGACCGCGGAAGTCCGCCTGTTCCAGACTGACAAAACGGTTCGGGCCACTCATTCAGATCGTTCCTCATCATCGGAATCATCAGGCGCAGCTGTGTCATTGGATACCTCAGCCAAGACGCTGGCCCCCTCGGTTGCGAGAACGGCCCCCTCATCCTTAGCCGTTGCTGAGCTGTCTGAGCGTGTGGTCATGGCCGACGGCGGCGGACGACGCAGCAGCGGTGGGGCGAAGCGTGAGCGTCGGGTGCCTTCGAGCACGGCCTGCGGCAGCGGCCCATATTTCTCAAGCGCGGCGCGGGCTGCGGCATTGTTCGCGGCGAAATCGTCGCGCGTGGTGCCTGAGTAGCGAAACTGCTGGGCCAATGAAAACAGACTGCGCAAGGCATGTGCGCCATCGTTGAGCCAGCGCTCCAGTGTGCTGCGGTCGATGAGCGCGGTGTGATGTGCCAGGATGAGCTTGCGGGCGATATCGTCGAAATCCGCCAGCAGGTAGACCGCCATGAAACCCAATTGCGAATTGACGAACAGCGGCAGCTTGACCGGCTGAACGTTCAAATTCTCACCTAGGCTCAGGGCTGCGGGAACATCGGCCAGTGCCAGATCCACCTGTTCGCGCAGGGTATGCAGCGTGGCGCGAGTCTGCTCAAGCTTCTCCTCGATGCGTAGCATCCATTCGTCACTGTAGGGATCGTCCTGTTCCGAGCCGCGTTTGAGCTTGTTCATGACCGAGACGTAGCCGGCCAGGCCAACGATGCTGGGCCGGCCATCGCTGGCAGCGCGGCCGTGCCAGATACGGGATGCGTGGTGCGTATGCAGCGTCAGTGTCATCGCACTGCGCAATGACCCGAGGTTGAGTTGCAGAGGTTCGTTGTTTGCCATGGAGACGCCTCGCAGTTGAAGAACGAGTCGCCAGCATCGCGATAGCATGGAAGGCTGTCAGTCGGAAAACCGCACTTGGCGCTATCCCGATTCTTGCGATGGCATGGCAGGTATCACACCTATCCCCAGGGGATAGGTGGTCCTCGCACGCCGGCTTCTTCCTTGATGCCGGACGACGCAGGGGTCGGACCTACCCCCCTGGGGATAGTTTGGGATAGTGAGAATTGGCTGAATCGGCGGCCGCCATCCCTCGGTGGTGTGGCATCAATCAGCTATCCCCTGGGGATAGCACCGAAGCCGGCCGACTTCGCGTGCCGGTCATCTTCCTCGATGCCAGATATGCCATGGGAGCCGGACTTATCCCCCGGGGATAGCCTGCAGTCCTTGTCGCCGGCAATCTCCGTTAGCATACCGGACGCGAGCGGATATGCAGCAGGGCACGCAGCCGGGCAATATGCTGCAAGGCCGCCTCGCGGGAAGCCGGCGGCGCCGCTGTGTTGGCCGAGGGCGATGCCGGAGACGGTGTCGCAAGCGGACACGTCTCGGCCTGGGCGACGACCCATGATTTGAACTCGCCGCGGATGGCTTTCTGAATGATGCCGAACAGGTAGCCGGCCGGGTTGCGCACCGCGGCGCCGCGGCGACAACGCACCGCCCATTCGTCAAGCACGGCTTGCCGTTGGCCTGAGTCGACCTGTTGCAGGGCAACCAGCGCGCCAGCCTGTTGTTCCTCCTTCAGTGCAAGAAAACGTTCAGGCAGTTTCAGGTTCGGCAACCCACGCGCACGCGGTACAGTACGTACTTCTTTTTCTTTTTCTGTAATACGTACTGTACGGACCGTCTTCGGATCCCGAAGACGGGCGTCAGGCGGCACTTCCGGCCCGGCTTCGGATTCCGAAGTGAGGGGAGCACGAATCCGAAGAAGGTCGTCATCCCCGTCTTCGGATTCGTGGACGGCCTGCGCCTCGTGTGCGCGTGTGACGTTCCCCTCCTGTCGGGCCATACGTTGCGCCAGCACCTGTAGACGAGTGGGTAGGGTTCGTCCGCTGAGCAGTGGGTCCGCGGCGATTTCCCTGAGCGTGTTGCGGCCGGTGACCTGAACGGCCTTGGCCGCATGCGTCAGCGACTGGCTGACCAGGCCGAGGTAATCCGGATCGAGTTGCATAGCCTCGAACGGGGTCACGGGCTCGTCGTGCAGCACATAAACATTCCCCTGGATGCGGCCGGACCTGCGGTCACGGCGACGTCGCACCAGGCTGAGCCAGCGGGTCAGCCGCAGGAGCGTGAGGGCACGTGCCACGGTTTCATGCGAAGCCTGCGGCCCACAGGGCATGGACGCAAGCCAGGGGCGCAACTGGTCATAGGTGGGGAACGCGGTGAGGCCATCGCCATTGAGTTGCAGGCGGAACACTTGCCAGGCATTGCGCTCCAGCGGCGTCAGGCGCGCATCAAGAAATAACGCGCGGGGAACGCTTTCGTGCCGGTTGCCGCTGTAAAGCATGCCATCTTTGAAGGATGAAGACGCAGATGACTCAGGTGGCGGAGTCACTTTGCGCAGGGCGTCATCGAAGAGTTCGGACAAATCGACGGATCCGTGGTGCTGGGAGGTGCCATCCAGCCTCATGGTCTACACCAGCCCCTGGTCGACCCATTGTCGTACCGCGGCCCAGACAACCGACATGGGCAGCACCATGTTCTCGGCAAGCTCCATGGCCAGGGGCAGCATCGCCATCTCGTCTGCGGGCGAGATGGCGTGTTGCTGCAGGCCATCCTTCCATTGCTGCCACAATGCTGCATCCTGGGCTTCATCCAGGACGGGATGGCGACCCTTGCGCCGGGGCAGGCCGAGAATATCCCGGCGTAGCGCCACTTCCTGGTGTGTGAGGCCAAAATAGCGGCTGACCATCTCCGTGCTGGCCCCCAGGCGCAGCATGCGGTCAATGGTTTCAACCTCTTTGCCGATGTCCTGTGCCTGATCCAACAGCCGGAGCAGTGCCTCACGATTGATGGATACCGTGCACCAGGACACCGAGGCGTTGACCAGCAGGCTGACCAGTGCCGGATGCTTGAGGGCATCGAGCTCTTTCTCGCCGAATCCCATTGCTTTGCAACGGCGCAGCTGTCCGTTGCGCAGGTCATGCAGGGCCTGCGCGATGACGGCCTGGTTCAGGGGATGGGGTGACGACATGTTGGCCTCCCATCCTCAACCGTCGTCGTGCGCAGAACCTGCTTCGAGATCCAGCAGGCGGCGCGCCAGACGCAGTAGTCGGAAGAGCTTCACCAACGCCTCGTCACTGAGCCGCGCGATAGTATCACCATGCCCATACAGAAGGGCGGCCAGTGCGTCAGGCGGCACAGGGTGATCAAGCCTCTCGGGCAGCGCGGAGGGGTTAGCCAAGGCAGCCAGCAGAGTCAGTACCGCCTGCGGGAATGCAGGGAATGAGGCAGCATCGCGAGGCGGTGAAGGTGAGGTACATACGAAACCGATACCGTCATCGCAGAGCGTGATCCAGTCGGTCGCCGAGGCTTCCCCAGCGATCTCGCGGGCGAACTGCGCGATATGGACGCGCAGGCGCTCCGGTGTCTCCAGCCCTGGCTCTATGTACCAGACATCGGTGATGGGATAGAGCCCGCCGACCTGGATCGGGATGGCCTGTAGCACATTGTCGGCAAAATCAGTAACCTGGTCGCCCAACTGATCGGCGACCAGACGCTGGATGGATTGCAGACGATCGGTAGTGGGCGCCGGCGAGATGATATGTCCCAGCAGGCGTTCTTCCTGCTCTTCCTGCTGCGCGTACCCCGCCGGAAGTGTTTCTTCCGACGATTGGATGTCCGGTCCGGGCGTGGAGGGTTCCTTCTCGCCCGCAGGTGGCATGAAGGTCGTCTCCGGAGCAGTGGTGGACGCACTGCCGGGACGGAGTCGGGGTGTTGCAGCGGGAGCCTCGGATGGGGCCGGGGAGCGGGTTGCCGGAAGGGACGGTTTAGTGCGTGGCTCCGCCGCAGGCGGCGTGTTCGGCGCGGGCGGACTGGTCAACACCTGCTGGCGATGTTCGCTCTCGATGACTTCCAGATTGAGCGTGTCGTAGTTCAACTCCAGCAATTCAGCCATCTGCCCGATCAACTCGTCCTGGACACGCTGCAGCGAGAAGGTGTCGGAACCTGCGTCGAACGGCGCCAGCACGTCTTGGAAAAAAGAGGCGAAATCCATAGGAAGTCGTTTGGCTGCAGAATGTGCTTCCCAGGCGCGCTCACAGGCCCGGCGCAACACGCCAAGGCGTTCGACCTGATGGCGGCCAAGCCCGCCGTAGAGCACCGTCGGAATGACGGGCAGCAGGTAGCGGACGGCGTCCTGCATGCGGCTGATGTGCGACTGTTGAATCGGGTAGCCGTCCGCCGAAAGACGCCTGGCCAGCTCGGACTGCGACAGGGAACGTCCATCTTCCTGCTCGTAGAATTCGCGGGCTTCTTCAACACCGAGCGCCCGCTCGATAAAAGATAGCCTGCCATGAAGTTCGTCTTCAGCGAGGTGGCCGGTCAGCACGATGATTTCGCCACGTTCCGGCCAAGGGCGAAACAGGCAGGAAATACGAAAAAAACGCTCTTCCTTAGTTTCGGCCCATAACTCGCGCAGGATGGCCAGTCGCGTATTGCCGCCGTTGCGAATGATGAAATGTTCGGCGCCCGGCCGGCGGGTAATCGGGGGCGGGGCATCGAGTCCTCGTTCGCGGACAGAGGCCTTGATCTCCTCGTAGAGGGGATTGCGCGTCCGGCGCGGGTCGAGTTCATAGGGGCGCAGTTCGTCAAGCGTGACCACCATCGGGGTATCGGCAATCGGGTCGCTGAGCGCTGCGGCGGAAGGTCCGCTGCGTTCGAAACCTGCCGATAGCAGTTTGTCGGCCATGCCTTGTGAAGTCAGTTCAGCCATGGCCGTCCTCCCGCAGGGAAGACCGGCTAGCAAGCTCCGACGCTTGACGTTTGGCGCGGCGCAGTCGCGCGCGGGCGTTACGTCCGACCCGGTGGTCGCTTGGCGTCGAGCCGGTGTAAATGGTGGCATAGCCGGGCCGGATGAATTTCAGATGGCCGCCGTGCGTACGCACCACGCGCCAGCCTTCAGCCAGTGCGAACTCAATGACCGCGCGCAGTTGCTTGTGCCCCCGGATCAACTCATGGATGTTCGACATGGACAGGTCCTCCCGTCGTCATGCGCGTTCTGACGCGACCGGTGACGAGGGCGAACCTGTCATGCCAGTGCGGGAACAGTTCGCATGCCAGCGCACGCATCGTCTCCAGTGCGGCGGGCGCGATGCGGTCGATAGGCTGCCGGTACTCCACCCGGTGAACAGGAAGTCCCCGCGTTGAGGCGCGGGGGTAGGCTTCAAGGGCGGGAACGCCGGTGTTAAGCACGCGTACCGCAGCCTGCTCCTGGAACATCATCCTCAGGGCCTGCTGGATCAACCGGGCGTTGGACGAGACCGGATGCATGCGGTTGATGAGCAGGCTCAATGGTGGCGGAACGATGCCCACACGGCGATAGGGCGCCAGATCCTTGATCAACTGCAGGGTGCCACGACGTAACTCGCGGGCGGCCAGGATCTCCAGCGTGACCGGGGACAACACCATATCCGATGCCAATACGGCCATTTCAAGCAACACGCTGCGCGCCCCCTGGGTATCGATCAGCAGCAGGTCGTAGCGCGGCGCCAGGGCGGGTAGCAGATGTCGCAAGCGCAGGCGTCCATCGGGTGCGTGCAGCAGCAGCGTGTTGAGTTCGCTGCGATCGTCGTTGGAAATGACCAGGTCCAGTCCGGTGATAGCGGTATGCGAGACCAGTTGCTCAATGCGTTGTTCGTTGAACGCCAGCAACTCGTAGATGCCGGCGGGTGCCCGCGCCGCGAGCGAAAAATAGCTCGAC
Organism: Sodalis sp. RH21; assembly: GCF_047324175.1. Classification (NCBI taxonomy): domain Bacteria; kingdom Pseudomonadati; phylum Pseudomonadota; class Gammaproteobacteria; order Enterobacterales; family Bruguierivoracaceae; genus Sodalis; species Sodalis sp. RH21. The sequence goes on from NZ_CP178732.1 coordinate 2,354,139, forward strand.
AGGGTCGGCTGCACGTCCAGGTCCAGCAACAGCACACGCAGGCCGGCGTCCGCGGCGAAGCCGCCGAGATTGGCCGCGGTCGTCGTCTTACCCACACCGCCTTTGGTCGAGATAATGGAGACAACCTGCATGATCGCACTCCTCGCTGAATGGAAGGAAATGGTCCTCGTTGGAAGACGTTCAGATGCGATCTTTCAGTCGCTCGATGATCCACTGATCGATTTCAGCGGAGTCCCAGCCCACCGCGCGTACGCCGAGGCGCAAGGCTTTGGGAAACTTGCCTTCTTTCATCAGGTTGTAGATATGGGCGCGCTTGAACCCCGTTTTTATTTCGACTTCGGCGCGCCGCAGAATGCGGTGCTCCTGGGCCGGGTCGTTATCTTGATTTGACATACAGGCCACTCCTTAATGCCGTGTGGCATTCCTGGGACTGACCCGTATTAGAGGAAAACCAACACAAAAACGCAGCAAACAAAAGGTTCAAGCGTCTCACCGTATTGTTGTGTCCTGCATGCCTGACTCAGACGTTGAGTTAGGCTGACACCAGTGGAGAGACGGCACGAATTAGGAATGAACAGTTTTGTTGAAGAAAATAATTGATTAAAATTTGAACGACCTTGTCGTCAATAATTTTTAACAGGCGAGGGGTGTAATGAGAAAAACAAGGTGGTGAGGCCAAAAAATTTAGCGGATGCGCGCAGGTGGAAATGGGAATAATTGTTACATTTTTTGTTTAAATTAATTTATCAATATGAAAAAAGTGATATGCGTCAAAGATTGCAACTTGAAAAATTTCTTGGGCTGATGATAAAAAAGGCATGGTCAATTGACTTTTGCCATGCCTTACCACTGTGAACGAGTTTGCATCATTGGCTTTGAGAGAAGTGGTTCATTTCACCGGCTCGGTGCAGGAATCGCGCAATGGCGGGCTCAGGATCGCGTTCCAGCAGGACAAAAAAAGTCGAGGTGTCGGGAACATCGTCTTGCATCGGTCTGACAATGACGTCTGGATGCGCATAGAGGGCCAGTTGAGATGCCAGCCCTATGCCGATACCGTAACCCGCGGCCACCAGCATGATCATTTGCTCATGCCCGGATACATATTCAGCGATGTCTGGAAGAGGCAGGTTTTTGCTTGAAAACCAGCGAGATATGACTTTGTAGCCGCCCGAGCATTTTTCGGGGTGGCAGAGTATGAGGCGATTTTGAATAGCGTTTTGCAGGGCCACCGTTCTGACGCTGAGCAGGGGATGATGCGTCGGGATAACGACTGCCGGACGTTCACTCCAGACCTTATACTTGATGTATCCATTCTGGCGTTCATCATCGAGGGTGATGCCAATATCAATCTGATCATGATGCAGGGCACGGAGCATTTCGCTGGTCGTCATCTCCATGATGCGGATCTCGGTGCCGGGGTCTTCCTCACGGCTTCTCGCCAGCAGTCTTGTCAATGGGGGTTGAGCAAGACTATCGGCCAGGCCAAGGCGGATCCGTCCGCACAGACCCTGAGAGGCCGCCTGTACACGGGATTGTGCGTTTTCGAAAAAAGAGAGCATGCGGCGAGTTTCCTCAAGTAGTACTTCGCCAGGCCACGTCAGTTGTAAACTCCCTTGGGTCCGATTAATCAGCCTGACGCCAAGTTGTGACTCCATCTCATGGACGGCGTGGGACAGGGAGGACGGTTCAATATGCACGCGTACCGACGCACGTGTGAAGTTAAGCTCTTCTGCGACAGCCATAAAATATCTAAGGTGACGAATTCTCATAATATATTTCCTTTAGTGAAAGTGGGTAGTTCCGGTGAGCGATGGGGGTCTTTTTTTTTTTAGTTGCTTATGATCTCACGCTGGAATGCGTTTGATCTGGTAGCAGGCAATAGGTGAGTTTGGTCAAGAGATAGACATTCGTCCTGCTCTAAGTCGATGTCAGATTGGTAGCGTATCCCACGTACCGAGATCCTAAGCCTTAGCAACAGAAATGGTGGTCTATGCGCACAGTTGCGAAAAATCGTCGCATTCTACCTTGGCGAGCGATTACGGCAGTTGTTGTATAGGTGTGGTGGTGGGCAGCGTCGCTACTGGGGGATTAGGCAAAAAGCTGCTAATACGAAGACTCGGTAAAGAAAGAGCGTCTAAATTGGGCAGAGGATTCCATTATATTGATGATCGCATTTTCCGGGGAAAAGATCGGCAGGGTCGGGAACGTGTCGCCATCGTTGCAAAAGTGATCTCCCGTGGGTACGGACCAAAACTTGGACTACTTTGGAGGTAGTTCATGTATTCTTACGAGAAGAAACGCGTACCTCGTTAAAATCATTTGTAGGCTAAAAAATGGCAGATTGAATATGAAGGAAAACCGATTTTTTGGATGGTACGTGGTTTACGCCACACATATTTTACTGGCACTGATTTTTGGCGCGGCTTATTCTTTTGGCGCATTTTTTTCGCATATTCAGTCAAGTTTTTCGGCAGGGAGTTTTTCCGTCGCGTCCATCTTTTCACTAACAGCATTGCTTTATTATATTGTCGGTGTTTTCTCCGGCACCCTTGCCGATAGACTGTCACCCCGTGCGGTGGTGATAACCGGTATTGCATTGTTATCCATGGGTTTTTTTGCCAGCAGCTTTTTGTCGTTTTCTCTGCACTGGTTTATTCTCTGCTTTGGTTTGTTGGTTGGCCTGGGCGTTGGTCTGGTCTATGTCCCGGCGATAACGACGACACAGCGGTGGTTTATAACCAGGCGCAGCCAGGCGTCCGGAATAGCCCTTGCGGGAACCGGCGTGGGGACGTTCATTGGGCCGACTGCGGCGGGATGGTTAATGCAAAGTCTGTCCTGGGAAGCCACCCTACGCATTTTTGCTGTTTTCATTTTGATTTCCGGTGTGCTTGCGGGTTGCCTGATGAGAAGTAAACCGGAAGCTTATGGTTTGTTGCCGGATGGCGAGAAAAAAAATGAGAATAGCCCGCCGGGCAGCGGGAAGGCATCAGCGGGCTCGGGATTTAGAGAGGCCGTCACCGCGGCGCCTTTTTGGTGGTATTTCAGCGCCATATTCCTGGGGTCTGTCGGACTTTTTTTAGCTCTGGTACATATCAATCCTTATGCGCGGCAGTTCAGCCTTTCCGCCAGTGAGGCGAATTTGCTGATAGGATTGATCGGGGTCGGCAACGTGGCAGGACGTTTGTTTTTGGGCCGGGCAGGGGATCGTATGGGACCTCGCCGGCTGTTGCAGTATTTGACCTTTTCATTGGCACTGCTAAATCTTTTTTGGCTTGAGGCCCATAGTTTTTGGTCACTTGCGATTTTTGCCTTGTTGTTCGGTGTAGCGAATGGCGGGTGTATCGCACTTTATCCGGCAGTGGCGGCAGGATGGTATGGTACGACAAATTTGGGCGCCATTCTGGGCGCGCTCTATATTTCTGTTGGCGTAGCGGCAGTCGCCGGCGGCAGTCTAGGAGGACTTCTTTTTGACCTGAGCCATACCTACTCGGCTTCTATCCTGTTTAGTACATTTTGTGCATTACTGTCAGTTTTGTGCATTATCATGGCTCGCAGAGCAGTGAACAAAGGCACTAACATTTCCGCTATAGATTGAAGCGGAGAGATAATAATGTATCCTGTAAAATGATTTGCGTACGGCAATTCAGGAAATTTAATCGGCAGGACATGATTATACCTAAAAATTTATTTGAGCTTTAGCAAATATCTAACCACTATTATGGTTCAAAGGGCTCAGATGCAACACCGGCTAATAACTGTTCTACCGCGGCGAGGACCTGAGCACGTATTTTCCCTTTCCGTGTCACCATATACACATCGATATTCAGTTTTTGTCCAGTCTGAGCGTCCAGACATCTATAGCATAAGCCTTTGCGCGACGACAGGCACATAGACTTTGGCATCAGCGCCATACCTTCCCCCCGAGAGACATGGGCTAGCGTCAACAATGAGTCATCCGGTTTACGTTTAAGTGTAAACGGCAGGCCTTGAAATACAGTCTCGCACTTATCATAGAAACTCGGATTGGCACTACGGTTAAACCAATAAAGAGATAAATCAGCAACATCCTGGAGCGACACACGCTCTTGAATACTGGCAGGGTGAGCAGATGGCATCGCCAACATCAGGGGTTCTTGATGCAGCCAATGGAAGACGAAATCATTGAGATTACCTGCGGGTTTTTCGCCCGTCAGGACAATATCGAGATTGCCGAGCTCAAGGATATGTAATAGTTGTTTTGACGTCAGCTGGTAAGAGAAAATATCATCAGCATCGATCAGCTTTTGCAAATGTGTATTAATGGTTGGGATCAATGTGAAATCCAGCGTTCGTGTCATCCCAATTTTGACCCTGTCACTAACGACTTTCAGCCCTTTCATAACCTGTGAAAGCTGGTCGATCAGTTGCCTGGCCTGCTTATCAAGCTTGAGCCCGACCTCCGTTAAATGAACCTGATGTGTATCTCGGGTGAACAAATGGCTGCCAATAACATCTTCCAAACACTGGATCTGACGGGTAAGCGGCGGCTGCGTCATGCTCATACGCTCCGCTGCGCGCCGGAAATTCAGCTCGTCGGCCACCGCAATAAAACATTGTAATTGTTTGATTGTAGGAAGTTTTTCTTCTGGGTGAATCATATTGGATCTCCAGCGTCTTTTCTACCATCTTCCAGGGAAAAGAGAATAATAGATACAATAAGATAACCCTTTTCAGTTGGCAGAAACGTAAGGACTTTATTTTTGGTAGACACCCCAAACAAAAATCCGTGATACTTAAATTATATTACAAAAGTAGCAATTCTCATCAATGAGTAAAAGGATAGTGTGAAGTCTCTCACACAAAACATAATATAGGCTTTACTATGTCATCCAAATATGTACTCATTTCGCGCTTTCCGCTGAAAGCTAATGCAGACAAACAGGTTCTCACCTCACTGGTTAACAGCAGTAACAAAAGGTATTTTATTTCAGATGAACCGGGTTTAAATGAACTGCTGGAACTGCGCGCGTTCACTACCCTTGCGGAAATTGCCACCCAGGAAGCGGAATTAGAGAGCGCATTTACTCTTTTTGCCAGCGACCTGGTAGGCGATATTCGCCGTGAATTGGTAAAATATGTCGAAGCGCCCATTGAATCGCAGACTGATTTACCTGAGACAGAATATGTGCAATTAAGGCATGTTGAAGTCCCTGCCGAAAATTACAAACAATACCGTCAATGGCGTGAAAAAACCATCTTCAACGTGGTTCGCGATAATAAAGATAAAATTGTTAGTTTCGGAGCTTATCACTCTTTGATCAGCGGGCAGCCAGGTGTGATGTTTATCTCGGCATTTGATGGCAATAAAGAGGCTTACAAGAAAGCTTTCACCAACGAGCGTTATAAGACCATTATTCAGCAAGCTGGTGATAATTACATCACCGGTGGCAATGACGGTCTTTATACCCGATTTTATCGCTCTATCGTAGGTTTATAAAACTTCATCCTATTATGAGAATTTGTCATGACTAAAAAAATAATTGTTGTTGGTGATAAATTCAGCGAATTTTCTAACGGCAGGGATATCATTACTATCAGCCAACTGGATTTAATCACTCAGATCCCGGCAAATATTATTGATACGGCCAGCCAATTCATTGTAGGACAAGGTGTCCGAGAAGATTATGCCGGGAAGGTATTAGATAACCAGGAACGAAATAAACATCATGAAAATAAACTGGATCTGACCGAATTGCAACAACTGGCCACCACGGGTAAAAATGTACATTCTCACAAAGAATTGTACCATAATATTTTGATTGGCACCGCGGGCAGAGTGAGTGAAGATCTTTATGTTATGCCACTTTCGATTGATGAGCGCTGTGAACTCATGGCCGATCATCAAACAGGCAAACATATTCAGGGCATGATATTGGTTGAAGCGAGTCGCCAAGCCTTTATTGCCATTACCGATGAGTTTTATATGGCTGATAACACTGTCAGCACATATTACGTCATTAATGAAATGAATATGAAGTTTGATAATTTCCTTTTCCCATTGCCGGCATTGATATATTACGAACTGTTGGAAAAAGACATTAATGAACGGCGTTCACGCTTTAAAGCGATCGTTCGTATTTCTCAACATACGACCCTGTGCTCATCCATGGACGTTTCTTTTACGGTTTATCCCTCTGTCGTTATCAGTGAACGGGAAGAAATATTGGCAACCGGTATGACGCATTCTGTCTTGCAATCGAAAATTGACCCCTCCATGGCTATCAAAGGAAGCACACATGTCTGAATTACACGGCCAGCGCTATACCCTGGCCGTGACCACGCAGGGGCCGCTTTATCCCCCGGCAGAGGTCATGGACGCGCAGGGTAATTTTGTCGTCATCGGTCAGATCTCGAAAGACACCGGTATGAGTTGGGGGGCGGCCATTGTTGATAAAGAGAGTCCGCTGCCGCCGTTCGGTAAAATATTGCCTTATAAAATAAAGCAAGATATCGATACATTGACTGAGGCGAAGCTGGCAGAAATAACGCTGTTTGCGCTGCCATTACCTTTGCCACTGAATAACTATCCCATGCTTTTTTCTCCAGAACAAAGACCGCTAGCAGCGCTGGACGTCAGGCCGTCGATGCCGCTGCATGAAGGGCATATTGCCGATTATCGCTCCATGGATGGGAGACGCAAATTACCGGCCATTACATTAGCGGATTGGGTTAAGGCACAGGGAGAGTTAATCGTCTCTGTCAGTGAAGATAAACGCTCTGCACGGTTTGATTTCACCTTTAAAGGACTGGTTCCCGACAGTGTGTACACCGTGATGAGCCAGCGAGAAAGAGATCTCGACCCTATTTTACCCAGTCGCCCCGGACCGTTAGGCATTCCTAATGTCTTTATGACTGACGCCAGCGGGGATGCACAATACTGGGCGCAGTTGCCGAATCCATTCCCTGCTGATGGAGAAAACCGTAATCGGATTATCAATGTGGTGGTGTTATTTATGAGCTGTCAGCAAAGCTACGGCGGAGCCATCGGATTATACGGTTTAGGCGGTGATATTCATGCCCATCTGAAACTTCCGACACTCTCATTCAGTGAGTTCACGACCTTTGATTAAGGAATAGAACAATGCCATTTGTCCAAATAACCACCTGGAAAATGAATGACGAGGCTAAAGTAAAAAATTTAGTCGATGAAATCACTCGCTCCGTTCATATACATTGCGGTGCGCCGCTGGATAAAATTTCAGTGGTGATTGTTGAATTGCCTCCTTCCCGTTGGTCCGATGCCGGCGTATTAGGCAACGACCCCACTTTCCCCCTCCAAAGTCGTAGAAAAGACTACGGGGAGGAAAAGTGAAATTAACGGCCGCCTTCTTCGATGTCGATGAAACATTGATAAAAATGAAAAGCATGTTTCATTTTTATCAATATTGGAGTGAGAGCCGACAATGGACATCAAAACATCAACAATTTACTGCCAATTTTAAAAATGCGGTTGCACAGGGTGTGACCAGAGAAGAACTTAACAAAATGTATTATCGTGAATTCGCTGGCGTTGATATTGAAGATCTCTATCATATGGGTGAAGCATGGTTCAATAAATATTTATCCCATAATGAGACCTATATTGCTTGTGCCGTGGAAGCACTTCAACAACATAAAATTAATGGACAGGTTGTTGTTTTTATTTCAGGGTCAATGTTGCCTTTACTTAAACCGTTAGGTCGACGCCTGGGCGCTGACGCTATCCTTTGCACTCCATTACTGTTGAATGATAAAGGCCTGTTGACCGGGGAAATTGGTGAGCCACAAACTATAGGCATGGGAAAACAGCGAGCGTTGTTAGCATTCAGTCATGGAAAAAACATTAACCTCATGACGAGTTATGCCTATGGTGACGATCTTTCAGATATTCCTATGCTAGAAACCATCGGTCATCCTGTCTGTGTCGGGGAATATTCAAATCTTGCTGAATATGCTGAAAAGAATCAATGGAAAATTCTCAAAGAGAATATTCCCTCACATTAAGGAATAGTATGAAAAATACATTAAATGATAATCAGCCGCTCACTCTGCAAACATGGCTATCGTTGATTATTTTGGCACTGTCCACGTTCACCATTGTCACCACTGAACTTGCGCCGATTGGCCTGTTAACACCTATGGCCCAGGGGTTGCACCAGTCAGAATCGATGATTGGGCTGACCGTGACCTTGTATGCCTGGGTCGGAGCGATCAGCGCGCTGCTCTCGTCGCTTTTGTTGGGGAACTTGCCTAAAAAAATGCTGCTGTTGGTACTGACGTTAATCATTCTAGTTTCCAATAGCTTATGCGCTTCGGTAAACAATTATCAATGGCTATTGGCAGCCCGCGTTATCGGTGCATTGGCTCATGGGGCATTTTGGGCAATGATCGGCGCCACGGCGGTTTCATTAGTCCCCGCACGTTTTATTGGCGTGGCGACGTCCATCGTGTTTGGGGGTGTTTCAGCCGCCAGCGTTTTTGGCGTGCCCCTGTCAAACTATATAGGCCTGAACCTCGGGTGGCGGCCGGCCTTCTGGATGATGTCGCTGCTCAGCGTGATAACGTTTCTGGGCATCGCGTTTATCGTGCCCAAAGTCAAAAGCAGTAGCACGCTGGGCCTGGCCGCTTTAGGTCGCGTTATGCGCTCGGGTCCACTGTGGAAAATCTACGCCGCTACCCTGCTCGCCATCACTGCGCATTTCGCCGCCTTCACTTTTATTGAACCTTGGCTGCAAAGCGTCCATTCCCTGTCCTCCCGCATGATCCCGGTGATGTTATTCGTGTTTGGTATCGCCGGTTTAGCCGGTAATTTCCTCACCGGAATGCTGATCGATAAATGGCTGAAACCCATGGTTTCGCTGTCCATCCTGCTGATTGCCGCTGTTCTGATAACCCTTGGGCAATGGGGGCAGACATTAGCTATCGGTCAAATTCTGGCGCTGATCGTTGTCTGGGGCCTGGCGGTGTCCGGCATTTTCGTGGGTTTCCAGACATGGGTATTAAGGCTGGCCGGTGACAATGCCTTTCCCGCCTCAGCGATTTACGTTTCCTTTTTTAACGCCGCGATAGGCTGTGGCGCTCTGGCGGGTGCATGGCTGGTTGCCAGCCTGAGTATTCCGGTATTGATGAGCATTGCCGGCGTGGCGATTGTCTTGTCATTGTTATTGGTCGCCATTATTCCGGTGAGAACCGAGCAAGCGGCGGTATTGACTGGGGGCACAGCATGAAATCAGGCAAAGATTTAACCGAATACGGTCGCTCGATAATGAACCAAATTGAGTCGGGTTTGGCAGATAAAGTCAGCAACCGTTTAGCCGAGCTTGACGCCGACTTACCGCAATTGATCACCGATTACGCTTTTGGCGCCGTCGTCGGGCGTGACGGATTGGACCTTAAAACCCGGGAAATGATCACCGTGGCTTCATTAATCACGTTGGGCACTGCACAGCCGCAACTGGAGCTGCATATGCGCGGAGCGATGAACGTCGGCGTGACACCGAAAGAATTGCTCGAAATTGTCATCCAAATGGCGATCTATGCAGGCGTTCCCGCCTGCATGAACGGACTGACCGCTTATCGTCTGGCTATTGCTCAGACTACACAGAAAAACGGGTGATAAAGGAAACGCAACATGAGAGACGTCGTGATAGTCGCAGCAAAACGGACGGCCACTGGCAATTTTCAGGGTGCTCTGGCCGAGCAAGCCGCCGTCACATTGGGTAGTGCCGTGGTCCAGGCTCTGTTAAAAGAAACCGGCGTCGCCGCCCATGAGATAGATCAGGTTATCATGGGGCAAGTCCTGACCGCGGGATGTGGCCAGAACCCCGCGCGCCAAACCGCCTTAAAGGCCGGCTTACCGGTGAAAATTCATGCGCTGACCATCAACAAGGTTTGCGGCTCAGGCCTGAAAGCCGTTCATCTAGCGATGCAGGCGATCCAGTGCGGTGACGCGGAATGTGTGATTGCCGGGGGCCAGGAAAATATGTCGCTGGCGCCGCATATCCTTAACGCGGCGCGTAAAGGATTGCGCCTCGGGCATGCCGATCTGAAAGATACCCTTATTCAGGATGGTCTGTGGGATGCTTTTCATGATTTTCATATAGGGGTCACGGCGGAAAATGTCGCCAGACAATTCGGTATTTCACGTTTACGGCAGGATGAATACTCGGCGGTTTCCCATCAGAGGGCGTTAAAAGCGCAGCGGGATGGGCATTTTCTCGATGAGATCGTAGCTTTCGAATTCGCCAACAGAAAAGGCGAAACCATCCGTTTCGACCAGGATGAAGGGCCGCGCGAAACCAGCTACGATAAATTGTCGTTGTTGAAACCGGTGTTCCAGGCAGCAGGAACGGTCACTGCCGGCAACGCCTCATCACTGAATGACGGTGCGGCTGCGGTCATGTTATGCAGCCGGGAAAAAGCCGGCAGTCTGGGCTTAACGCCCCTGGTGACCGTGGGGCACTTTACGAATTCCGGTATTGAGCCTGAAATAATGGGTGCCGCACCGATCGAAGCCATTCGTCGCTGTTTGAAAGAGCAGATGTGGGAAATAGCTGAACTTGACGTATTGGAGTCTAACGAGGCGTTTGCCGCACAAGCGCTGGCGGTTTTGTCAGAACTGCACATTTCCCTGGATCGCGTAAACCCCAATGGGGGTGCCATTGCCTTGGGCCACGCGATCGGCGCCTCGGGTTGTCGAATACTGGTGACACTGATTCACCACATGCGGCGTAACAACTTGCATAAAGGCATGGCCGCGTTGTGCATAGGGGGCGGAGAAGGTGTCGCCTTGGCGGTAGAGCGCGGTTAATGACGTGCTGACGTAAATCACAAAACGGCTGAGTAAAGTTTTCAGCCTTTTTGCGTTTTCACTCTTCGGTTGCCTGGATAATAACGTTACGCATTGACACCTTTCATGCCTTCCTGACTATAACGTTCGCCTTTTATCTCGATCTGGTCTTTCAGTTTGGTGATAAAAACCACATCGTCTTCACTTAACTCAATGTCTGCTGCTGCGGCATTTTCCCGTGCATAACGGCTATTTTTCGTGCCAGGGATAGGAACTATCTGGTCATATTGCGCCAGCAGCCAGGCAAGTGATAGCTGGCCGAGCGTACATTGATATTTCGTAGCCAACGGCTCGATGGCATTAAGGATCTTGGCATTAGAGTGTAAATTTTCATCACTGAAACGGGGATTGTTTTTGCGGAAATCGTCATCGGAAAAATCGGCGTTGTTTAAATATTTCCCCGTCAGAAAACCGCGTCCCAAGGGCGAATAAGGGACCACACCGATACCTAGGCGGATGGCCGTAGGCAAAATATTCTGTTCGATATCACGAGTCCACAAGGAATATTCAGTTTGTAACGCCGTGACCGGATGAACCCGATGGGCTTTTTCAAGCGTTGTGGCGGAGACTTCGCACAACCCAACATGCGCAATTTTGCCTTCCTTCACCAACTCGCTCAAGCAGGACATACTTTCTTCAATCGACGCCTGCGGGTTAATGCGGTGCAGATAATAGAGGTCAATACGCTCGATGCCTAACCGTTGTAATGAATCATGGCAGCAGCGGCGTATATAGTCCGGTTCGTTGTTAATGCTGCGTGCATACGCCGCTTCAACCGGTCGGTAAATACCACACTTGGTGGCGATGTTAATCTGTTCACGCTGACGACCTTTCAGCGTGCCAAGAAAGTGACCGATCAGGCGTTCATTGTGTCCTCGCCCATAGATATCAGCGGTGTCGAGTAAATTAACGCCACTTTCGATGACCGTTTTTAATACCTCAAGAGAATCAGTATCCTTGGCCTCTCCGTAGAATTCGCTCAAGCCCATGGCGCCATAACCCATAGCCGAAACGGTAAAATCTTTACCTAGTATTCTCATTCGCATCGTCATTTCTCCTCGTGATTGAAAAGCAAGTATGAATCAAGACATGCTGCAGGAGAATTTCAAAGAAATTAATATAATAAAAGTATTACCACGCAAACCTTAGCTTTGCTTTTCCCAGCATCTTGATCGTGCAGTGGCCAAGCTGAAAGAGAGGCGGCCGGAGCAGAGCAGGGGGCTACAACCGGCAACAAGGAGAATGGCTGGACACGGTGAAAGAAATCGACATGCAGCCAACCGGGCTGAATGGGTTCGGCGCCTGATGCTGTTTGCTCAGGGGCGCTATGCGATCAGTTTAGATGGTGATGGCGACGTGGAAGATCCCGCAGAACAGCATTGGATAAGAACACCTACATAGTTAGTGGATAATACTTGCCAAGTAAATGCATGAGTGATACATGTATAACAAGCTAAGTATTCATAACCCAATGGGGTGTGCTGATGAATCAGTCCGAACTACGCCTACTTAACATCATGGGGGCTTTTTGCCTCTCAGTTTCCGATCGTATCTCTGCCGCAACGAGCGAAGCCTTGGGAATGAATGCCTCTTATCCTTCTGCGCTGGTTCAAATTGGCCTTTTCTCTAATCAGCTAAGCAATTTGCAGTCCGCATTGTCGTTGGGGCAGTCAGCTGCCACGCGCCTGGTTCAGAAACTGGAAGAGCAGAGTTTGGTTTATAAAGAGCGCGCGGTCACAGATAGTCGTTCAGCTACGTTGCATTTAACCAGTAAAGGCATGGAAGAAATGCAAAAAATCCTCAAAGAGCGATATAGCGTGTTGGAGCAGCTTATTTCTCCGTTAAAAGGGGAAGAAAAAGACATTTTTTTGGTGCTTATTTCAAAAATATTAGAAAATACCGTGACCGACCGCCAGACGTCAGATTCTGTGTGTCGGCTTTGCGATTTGAATGCTTGTCCGCAGGAGTGTTGTCCAGCAGAACCGTCAAAATAGTTATTATTTTATTTAAACCACACCAGGTGGACTATGATACCAAACGTTCATATTAAGGGCGCTGCGTTTGCTATTCTGGCAGCTTTTTGCTGGGGTATGGCCTTAGTCATGTCTAAGGGGGCTTTGCAAAGCTTTCCGCCGATAATGCTCTTATTAATACAACTTCGGCGGCTGTCAAGGATGTTGGCACCCTTAGTCATTTTTTATGCTGCATTTTCCAGCGCTGTTTCCGGCTTATCCGGATTCAACATCACCACTTCGACACGTTGCCATTGGCGACAGTGTTTTGACCATCGTTCCGGGTTGGCCCTTTGGGCTGATTCATACAAGGCTTTTCGGTTTGCCAACAGGGCAATGTCATGCCCCTGATGGCGTTGTTCCGGCGTCACATAACCGATAGCGCTATGCCGGTGCTCTTCGTTGTACCATCGGCTAAAACACTCAACCCACTGTCTTGCCTCATTTAGGTCCAGGAAGCCCGATGACGGCCACGCTGGAACATATTTCAGCGTTCTGAACAGCGACTCTACATACGGATTGTCGTTGCTGACCCGCGGCCGGCTGTGCGAACCGGTGATCTGCAGTTCTTCCAGCTTTGCTTTCAGCGTTTGGGATTTCATCGGCGCCCCATTATCGGCGTGCAGCACCAAAGGTTGCCGGTAGCACTGTTCACGCAGCACGGTACGCTGCAGCAGGGCGGCGGCCTGGTCACCATTTTCTTCTTCGTGAACCTCGTAACCGACGATTTTCCGGCTAAAGATATCTTCTATCAGATACAGATAAAAATACCGGCCACGGACTCGTGACGCGAGTAGAGTAAGAGACAAGGCGTAGTCGAACTATTTCCTTGCCTCTCCTCTCCGAACCGGACATGCACCTTTCAGCGCATCCGGCTCTCCATTTATACACGGCTCATGGCCATGGCAACGTCGCGATAGCGTGAGGTAAACGTATTGCGTTCTTCCTTCCTGAGGTAAGGATTGCTTTCAGGAAGTCGCCAGCGGAATTGCCGTTTACCTCGCCCAACTAAACGTATCAGTTCCACCCGGCATCGACTGCTTTGGCGATTGGTACCAAACAGAACCCAGGTCTTTGCTGACCCGTTGAGCGGGAGCTTAAACCAGCGTCGCATCAGCGGCTTGATTGCTGTCCGGTATTTCCGCGACAGCCAGTGTGTCAGTTTCCAGAACACCACACCGTCGATATGGCTGAACACTTTGGCTTTGAAGTCGACAAATTGGTAGAAATTCGCCCAGCCTTGAAGCTTCTTGTTCAGTGTGTCGACCATATCGATCTTGTTGGCGTCGAAGTTTCCCGACAATAACTGAGTCAGCGATGCGGCGAAGTTTCTTGCCTTTTCTCGTGGGATCGTGCTGACTACCCGCATTATGCCGTCGCGACTTCGTTTCCGAATAAGCCGATGACCGAGAAACGTGAAGCCGTCGTTTACATGGGTGACCCGGGTCTTTTCCATGTTCAGCGCCAGCTTCAACTTTCCTTCAAGCACATCGCGACATTCGTTCCGAATGGCTTCAGCATGCGCTTTGGTACCCTTTACGATAATGATAAAATCATCAGCATAACGGCAGTAAGCTACAGCGGGTTGCCATTGCCACTTCCCTTGGATCGCCGACCGACGACCGACCTTGATGCTATGGTTGTTATACCATCGGTCTTGACGCGGCTTTGTACCAAGATAATGGCGCTCAAGATACTGATCGAATTCATGCAGCATAATGTTCGCCAGTAGGGGCGAGATAACCCCGCCTTGCGGAACCCCCTCGCTGGCCGCACGAAACAGTCCGGCATCAACATGGCCGGCTTTGATGATTTTCCAGAGCAACGACAAGAACCGCTGATCGCAGATCCGTCGCCGTACCGCCTTCATCAACAGCCGGTGATGTACTGTGTCGAAGTAACTGGAAAGGTCACCTTCGATGACCCACCGTCCACTGGTGTCACGTTTATCTGTCAGTTGAAGTTTCACTGTGCGGATAGCGTGATGCACACTGCGTTCCGGACGAAATCCATAGGAAAGACGGTGGAAATCACTTTCCCAGATGGGCTCCATTGCCATCAACATGGCCCGCTGGATAATACGATCCCGTAATGTAGGTATCCCCAGTGGGCGCAGTTTCCCGTTCGCTTTTGGAATGTACACACGCCGGGCGGGGGCCGGTTGATAGTCACCCGACAGTAGTTCCTGACGGAGCTGAGCCAGAGTTTCCAACAACCGGTTTTCCAGATGCAGTTTGGTTATGCCGTCTATCCCAGGCGTGTAACTACCTCGGGATGCCAGCGTTTTCCGTGCTGCTTCTGCCAGCCATATCGGGTGTGCAATCAGGCGCAATAACCGATCCATTTTACGATCCGGCTCGGTATCCGCCCACGTTGCCAGTTTGCATTGCATTTCGCTGATTATCAAAGGTCTTCACCTCACTTCAGTCAGGTAGTTTGTTCTACAAACATATATAAACTGCTCCCCTTCGCCATGTAATGGGCTTTCCCCATCGCGGACTACTACGGGAGCTCCGCCAGCCTGTTTGTCATCGGGGTCATGCTCCCTTAACAGCCAAACAGACCTTCCCCGGTTTACTGACCTGAACTCAAACATAGTGGGGTGGATGCCGATCGCAGTCTTTACCCTCATCATTCTGTGAGGCGATAACGCTCTGACACAGAATTGTGGTATTGCGTCAGTCCATGGCCATATTCGTGGCTGTAAAGTGGCCAATCGACACGCTCCATCCTACATGTAAAGAACGTCTAACGTTGTACCCCCTGTTAACCCGTGTAGGGGGTGGTGACATTTCAACCCATAGACGCGGATTAATCGGTTCATGTTCTTCATCCGTCCACTACTCAGCCTGGAGGAGCATCTTGGCTTAACGAGTTCGCCTCACCCCCCGTTGTCAGCGGGCTTCATCACCTCACCAGCATACAATGAGACACTGCCGCTCGGGCTCATGTGTCTGCACAACCAGACACTGCCGCCGCTTGTCAGACTCCTGTCGACAAGCGGCGGATTTCAGATCAGTTCGTGGCTCATATTTAGCTTCCTTGCCAGCCCTGAGCTCCGGGCGCACGCCAGGTGATGTCCCATGTCCACACGTGGCGGGGCGCAAGCGCCTGATAGCTGGTCGGTTTATTGACCTTCAGCGGTGCCCGGCTACGCCCTCGATGATGCACCTGACCGTGGCGCCGCAGGATCCGGTAAAACGTCGATTCGCTGGCTAGATAGACCCCTGTGTCCGCCAGACGTGGCACGATTTGCGCCGGCGGCAAACTGGCATACTCCGGCTCGTGACACACGGCCAGTATTTGATGTTCTTCGGCGAGTGTCAGCTTATTGGCCGGTCGTGGGCGCACCGCCGAAGGCCGGCGGTCTTCGGCCTGCCCGTTCCAGCGCCGCCAGGTGCGCAGGCTGATGCCCACTTCTCGGCAGGCGGGGAGCAAGCGCGCACCGGCGCTCGTCGCCTCGCCTATCCACCGGATAAATTGCACTCGCTCGTTCGCTGGCGTCAGTCGTCCTCGTCTGCTATCCCGTAATAACCATTGAGCTTTTTTCGCAACACCAGCAACGCGGCCGCCTCCGCCAGGGCTTTTTCCTTTCGGGCCAGTTCTCGCTTCAGCCCTTTGATTTCTTTTTGGGCCTGTTTTTGCGACTGCCGGGTATCGGGTTGTGGCGTTTGAAGGAAGTCTTGTTTCCACTGGGCTATTTGTTCTGGATAAAGCCCTTTACGACGGCAATATTCGCCTAACTCGGCTTGACTGAGTGTGGCAGTTTCCACGATCACGGCAAAACGGGCTTCGGTCGACCATTGTTCGGTAGTTTTATTCGCTCCGGGCACGGGCTTTCCCTCCAATTTGGCCTGAATACGCCAGTTGTAAAGGGTAGCTTCCGATATTCCTTCTTGCTGTGCAAGTGCGCTAACAGTCATGTTGTGAGGAGGTAATAATTTGTCCAAAACAGCAGCTTTACGTTCAGGTGAATAACGTTTCATGTCAGGCTCCACTACCCCCAATTAGATTTTCAGTAGGGGATGCCATCTATCCTGACAGGGGGGGACTTACAGCCAGCGTTGTTTTTATATGGTGTATTGTTCTTATAAAGAAAATAAAAATTCCAGATATACGATCATTAAAAAAGGTGAGTTTTCTCGGTCTTTTTGAGCCATTTTTGACCTATATCCTGGTGTTGATTGGCCTCACGTTCGCCAGAGCAACGGATGCGGCACTATTACAGTCGTTAGAATCAATATTTATAGTGATCATTGCCGCGTTGTTTTTTAAAGAAAAATTAAGTAAATTGTTCATTATGTTATCGTCTTTCATTCTGATTGGCCTCTACTTTTCAATAGGAAGTAGTCTGTCAGAATTGATACATAATGGTATGATAGGGAATCTTCTTATTATTTCCGGTATGCTTGCCGCTGCCGTATATGTTATGATGACATCGCGCTCGATAGCGGTTGCAGATGCCATTATCATTGTTGCTTTTCAACAAGTCACTGCACTTCTTGCAACAACATTAGCTTTTATTATCGAGTATATCGTTACCGATTATACATTCTCTATTCCATCGATAGGCATTGTGTTACTGGCGATAGCATCCGGTATCCTTCAATATGCTCTCGCATTCACATTTTATTTAATTTCATTAAAAAATATCAGTGCAGGATTAGCAGGAATGTTTCTAAACTTGGTCCCTATTTTTGGGATCTTCGGCGCATACCTGTTTCTAAGAGAAAAGATGGAAAGCATTCAGATAGTGGGAAGTATTATTACTATCTGTGCGTTGCTTATGATAAGTATGTTATCAAGTAAGACAGGTGAACATTAATGTAACTCTGAAAATTCCAGTAAGGAGAAAGGTATGGAAATTCAACAATTACTCGGTAAAATTCCGAGGAGCCATCTTGACTCTTTCGGTAAAGATATAGACAAAACCAATGAACTTCTTTTCAATGAACCCGATAAAGAAAAAAAGAAAGAGATCCTTTTTCATTGGGTCAAGCGATTTCAACCTTGCAGGGTAACGCCGCGGTCAAGCGCGTGGCGGATGACGGCGATCGAGCCGGTCTCGTCGCTGTGGTCGCCGTAGAACGCACTCATGCCCATGCAGCCGAGGCCCAGGGCGGACACGGTGGGGCCGTTACGGCCAAGAGTACGGATCCTCATAAAAATACTCCTGTTATCACCTGATTATCGATCCGGGGGCGGACCCTCCGTCTCCGGTCCTGTCTTCATGTTCAGACGATTCTATACCTGCCGGCCGTTGCGCTCCAGCGGCGTGAGGCGGGTACTGAGAGATGGTGTGGCAGTAGTACGCAAGACAGAATGGTGCCCTTTAGGATTGGCGTGTGGTCTGTCCAGCAGATATCCTTGGGGTATCCATTCGTTGCAGCATTAGGACGAACGCAACCGACCAGCGGATATCCTCGTTTCAGCCTGACATAATACTATAGGCATATACGTCCCCGAACGTTGTCGGAAAATCAGCCAACGTGGTTGTTGCTATCAAATAGACTTTTTACCTACTTTTCTTTGGTGTCGGTAGCACAGTGAGAGTTCTCTGCCTGATAAAGCGCTAATACTTTATCAGCAAAATCATCACTTTTGATGTAAAAGTAGCATTCCGGTACGTGCAAGATTTCCGCCATCAGGCAGGCGAGCGAATATTTTGGCGTATGAGTCCCCAATTCATATTGTGAAATGCGTTGTCGGGCGGTAGCTTCCTCAATGCCAATCATTACCCCCAGCTTCTCTTGCGTCATGTCACATAATCTTCGCGCTTCTTTGAGTCTTTTTCCTATCATCGGTCGCCCAGACAATCAATTATCCTTGACGCCTGTCTAGCATTCCTTTACATTTTATGTGTAAAGTAAAACCTTTACATCGCTACACGACAACACCAGGGAACCGGTCACGTTCTTGGGTTACACTGGGTTCGTGACCCTTTTCATTGGCTCCGGCCATGATGTCCGGGCGTTGTCGTGTACGCCTTCCGTTGAAGTCCGTGATTAAAGGGTTTTACAAGCCGGGCCAGAGCGCGTAATTTTTCATCAGCCAAAAAAACACCGGCATCCAGTGCCCCTGGGGAAACACCTGAATCGGTTTACTGATCGCGTTATACAGCAGCCAGGGGGGCATGTATGATGGAAAATTTTATCCCGCTTACCTCAATGGGGCAGCAGCGCATCTTAGCCGATATGGCGGCTTTTCATGCTATGCGCCTCAAGCGTGATGGGGCATCAGCACTTAAAATCAGTGAGCTTGAGTTGGCGCAGCCACCCGCCATGCGGATGTATTTTCGGTGCCGCTTAAAATATTGGCAGAAGCTTTACAGTGTCGTTTTTTCTCTCTGAATAATCACAGGAAGGCAACACTCATGTCATCCCAGAATGATGTCACGCTTATCCGAAACATGGTGTTAAACCTCATCAAGCGCGAGAATGCGCAGCGTATCCCCAAGATAGTCGTCCATATGCCCCGACTATGGCTGGCCCTACTGATTTGGGCCGGAAGTACGCTGATGGCGGGTATGGTACTGTACCGATTCTGGCCTGGTCTAGGGCAACTGATAGTGCTGGGTGCTCTTTTCGGGGGGCTCGTTTGGACCGCGTTTACGCTCGCTGGCTCGCCTCTCGTAAGGCGTAGCGGGCTGTATCATCTGCCCGATAATATTCCTGCCCTACCCATCACCGGCTCAGATCTGATTGCCCTGAGTCAGACCAGCGACGCATTGCAGAGCGCGGTTAAAGTGTTTGTCGTGGAGCATAAGGACATTGGCTATGGTGAGTTGTATCGACTGGCCAGGGATATTCATCACCAGGCACAGTACCGTAAAGCCTTACGGCGCCGTCTGATAGCCCGCTATCAATCGCCGAGTTTCCCAGTACGCAACGAGACGTTCGGCCAGCTGGCTCGTCCAGCGGCCAGCACGGATACGCTTATCTTGTCTCGTTCATCCGTCCCAAAGTCCAGACCTGCGCGTTCATCCACTATATCCCGTAAGATCTGAGGTATTTATGTACCCACAAATTGCCCATTTCGCTTGGTGTGGACTCGTCGCGATAGAGCTGGCGTGGCAGGACGGTCGTATCGTTGCGGATGCGGGAGAGCAGCCGTTTATTATTCGTGCGCCAGGCATGGCGCGTAGCGCCCTGACGGGTGCTGTCCCCTGGCCGTGGTGGCCAAGGGGCGACTTGGAGGTGAAAGTCCTCTACACACCCGGCAAGGGGAAGTGTTAGCTGAAGGCAAGGGTGTCGCGGGCGATCGCGGATCTGAAGGAAGCTGAAAGCAAAATGCCGGCCTGACGTACAGGAAGCGGATCAGGCGGCGCAGCGGGGTAAGACGGCGAAAATCGTTAAAGCCCAGTACTTGCACGGAACGCTGTGACGTATATCCGACAGGCATAAGCAGGAAGGTCGCGCGAATTACCCTGGGAGATCTGCACGTTTGCCATAGTGCTACCGCGCGTCGAGAGGCGACGGGATGAGCGTGCAGAAGTCAGCCGAGGCCGTAGTAAGTGACGATTAACCCCGTCACCAAGGGCTGAACAGGTTATACCGCCAGTAGGCGTTGGAGTCTCGTCGAATGCTGAAACACCGAATATTCTCCCCGAGAAAACTGTTTCCCCGAGTCCCGGACGGTATCCGAGGATGATGGCCGACAGTGTGCAAGCATCGGCGACGTCTGCGACGTGGACGAACGCGGAGCCGGACACGCTGATGGAGCGGGTGCTCGCACCGGCGAATCTCAAGCGTGCGTATCAACGCGTAGTCGGCAATAAAGGCGCACCGGGTGCCGATGGCATGACGGTGGCTGAATTGGCCGGCTACGTGAAACAGTATTGGCCGATCTTAAAGGCCCGGTTGTTGACAGGGGAATATCATCCGCAAGCGGTACGCGCGGTTGAGATCCCCAAGCCCAAAGGTGGAACCCGCCATTTAGGTATCCCCAGTGTGGTGGATCGCCTGATTCAACAAGCCTTGCTACAACAGCTCACGCCAATCTTCGACCCGCTGTTCTCGGACTACAGCTATGGCTTCCGTCCGGGGAAAAGCGCCCATCAGGCAGTCGAAACGGCCCGCGCCCACGTAGCTGCCGGGCATCACTGGTGCGTGGAACTCGATCTGGAAAAGTTCTTTGATCGCGTTAACCACGATATCCTGATGGCCCGCGTACAGCGCCGGGTTGAAGACAAACGCGTGCTTACGCTTATCAGTCGCTATCTTGAGTCCGGGGTGATGGCGGGTGGGATACTGAGCCGACGGCAGGAAGGGACGCCGCAAGGGGGCCCGCTCTCGCCGTTGTTGTCGAATATCCTGCTCAACGAACTCGATATCGAACTGACAAAGCGGGGTCATCGCTTCGTGCGTTATGCCGATGATGCGAACATCTATGTGCGCAGTCAACGGGCTGGCGAACGGGTAATGGTAAGCGTGGAGCGCTTCCTGAACCAGCGGTTAAAACTGACGCTGAACGGGGAAAAGAGCCGTGTAGCCGAAGCCTGGAAATGTGACTACCTCGGCTATGGGATAAGCAGGCATCGACAGCAACCGAGACTGAGAGTAAGCATGGCAAGCCAAGGCCGACTGCGCGACAGGCTGGGGGAGATGTTGCGGGGTGCGCGGGGACGCAAGATGGCAAATGTCATCGAGCGAATAAACCCGATACTGCGCGGCTGGGCCGGTTACTTTAAGTTAAGTCAGAGCAAAAGGCCTCTCGAAAAGCTTGATGGCTGGGTGCGGCATAAACTGCGATGTGCCCTATGGCGCCAATGGAAGAATCCCTCGACAAGGGCACGGAACTTGACGCGCTTGGGGCTGAATGCAGAACGCGCCTGGAAATCGACGAGCAATGGACGAGGTCCCTGGTGGAACTCGGGAGCGTCGCATATGAATCAGGCGTTGCCGAAGAAATGGTGGGACCGGCTTGGACTGGTCTCGATACTGGATACGATAAACCGGCTAAACCGTATAGCCTGAACCGCCGTATACGGAACCGTACGTACGGTGGTGTGAGAGGACGGCGGGAGCAATCCCGCCTCCTACTCGATGCTGGCTTCAGCAGGCCCAGCAGCAAAAACGCTTCTCACGCGATATTGCGCCGGTGTTGCTGTCGTTGCTCAGACTTGGCCAAATAAACCCGGCCTCGACTCGGTTGAAACACTGTTTGTTGTATTACTGGGAGTTAGGCGCAGACCAACTGTCGCAACACAGTGACATGTATCGTTTGCACTGCGCATTGACGCTTTTGCAATTGGACGGTTGGCAGAATGCGTTTACCTCGTCGCAGCGAAGTCGCGAAGGGCACAGAACATTTTTTCCCAAGGGAAGGGGAATATTAGTGGACCCCCAGGCTTTGGCAAGCGTGTTTGATGAACAGGGGCGCCAACAGAGTCCGTTATTACTGGACGTCGAGGGCACGCCGGCCGCCATTCGGGCGATATTGCGATGTTGTGGATTTTGCGCTACACCCGCAGACAGTTCCCCCCGAAGACTTATTATCACGCCCAGTCAGTAACCCCACTGATGTATTTTTTTTCGGGAAATTGCAGATTGGCGACGCCAATGAAGATTGCTGTTGAGTGCAATTTTTAGTCGACATCAGCACCTTTCTTTCAATAGAAGATTTCTCATACAGCTCAACGGCCCATTGTCGCGGGCTAGTAATGGTGGTGGCCCTGCTTATCGGTCTGCTCGCACCAGTCGTAGATCAATGAATTCATTCATACCCAAAAGGTATCACAAAAATGATATTGGATTAATACGAAGGCGAAACATACAGTGCAAGTATCAAAACCCTTCAGGAGTGAATATGAATAACGAACGCTATGAACGAGGCCTGGCGAAGCTTAAGGAAGTTGATGGTCAGGCAGGAGAGAACGTTATTGAGAGCCTGAAGGACATTGCACCAGATTTTGCCCGCCTGCTCATTGAGTTTCCGTTCGGCGATATCTATTCGAGGCCGGGACTCGACCTCAAGAGCCGAGAACTCGCTGTGGTAGCCGCGCTAACCGCCACGGGAAACGCTTTGCCGCAACTCAAGGTACATATCCACGGCGCTCGCATTGTCGGCTGCTCTCAACAAGAAATCGTTGAGATCATCATGCAGATGGCGGTTTATGCCGGCTTTCCCGCAGCACTTAACGGACTGTTCGCCGCCAAAGAAATTTTCTCACAGGAGGTAACAATATGAGGCACATATTCTACTCAGTGTGGTTGGCGTTTATTATGGCAGTCTCGCTGAACCTGCCTGCCTCGGCCCAAGCGCAATCAGTAGTCAATTGGACGTTGGATCGGACCGCAGTCCATGAGGGACTCAGTTCACCGGTCGGTATGGCCTACGACATGCGCGGCAACCTTTATGTGGCGAATTGGTCGGCCGGCACTGTGTTGCGCTTCACGCCTAATGGCGAACGTGTGGTCTTTGCCAGTGGCCTCAGTGGCCCGTCTGGATTGGCTGTTTCATCCACGGGAGATGTGTACGTCGCCTCCTACAACGAAGACCTGGTGTGGCGTTTCACACCCAACGGCGATAAGACTGTTTTCGTACAGGGGCTGGCAACGCCGGCGGGTCTCTCTTTTGATATGCGAGGTCGCTTGCTGATCGCGAATCGGAAGACCAACCAAATTCTTGCTGCCCATCCAGACGGAAGAATAGAGATCGTAGCCGAAGGTTTGCAAACACCGGTAGGTGCTGTAGAACTGCCCAATGGTGATTTACTGGTCAGTAATATTGCGGGCGGAATATCCCTCGTATCCAATGGGATGAAGGCAAAAACAATCAATACCGAATTCACCAGCCCAGGCCCCGGCATCGTCCCAGCAGGTACAGATGCAGCCTATGTTGTTGACTATGGCGGGACGACTGTCAGCCGCGTCGACCGAGAAGGTACTCGCACGGTGATCGCTGATGGACTGATCAGCCCGGTAGGGTTGGCACGTGCACCTGATGGAAGTCTACTCGTGGCTACGTGGGGGGCAAACGCCGCGTTTCGAATCCGTTAACGCTGCCGTCCTAATATTACAGCCCGAGGGAATTCTTAATGTTCGAACTCATTAGATCACTGCTTGCCAGAAGAACCATGGCCCTTTCACTTCACAGTCTCTCGCTGATCCCCGTTCATGCTGCTGCAGCGACTGATTTTTTAAAAATGTAAATAGAATGATCCATATCACCATAGGCTTTAAATTTTCACGGCTGACTTTAATCAGGAAAATATAAGTGTAAATAGCATTTTCAGTTATTTATGCAAAAAATCTGAAGCCGCAGTTAAGAAATCGTTCATTACGACAGTGTTTTTACCTTGCTTTTTGGCTTTATAAAGGGCCAGATCGGCCTGATGTATACTCTTCATAAGATCTTTATCGGCATAATGCATGCTCACCCCGATAGAAACAGTGATATTGAATGGCTGTTGTGAATTTCCCAGAAACAGCGTTTTTGAAACTGCTTGCCTGATACGCTGGCAAACCAACAGCACCGCAGCGGGATCCTGATTTTGGATGAACATGATAAACTCCTCACCCCCGTAACGGCCGACAAAATCCTTAGCTCGCGTTGTACCTCTAAAAACATCAGCTATTTCATAGAGTAATTGATCGCCGACAAGATGCCCATAACGATCATTGACAAGCTTGAAATCATCCAGATCAATCAATACCACCCCGAATGAGTTTTTCTTTAGAGCGAGTCGGACAATTTCTTGATCAACCCGTTTGCGGTTATTTAAATTAGTGACGCTGTCAATCATGGCGAAATCCTTAATCATTATATTGTCTTTAATATAGGATTTCTGAGCCATCAGTGCATAATATATGATCAGAAAACAAAAACACTCCAAAAGTGTAGAAACTATCAGAGAGTTTATATCATGCGGTGAGTTATTAATAAAATGAAACGTAATAGTGTTGTAGAGTAGAATGATAAACACAATAAACAGAGGTATTCTCGATGATGTGCTACGCCATATTTTAAAGGGAAAAAGGGTTAGTGGGACGAGGCCCATAATCATCTTTTCATAAAGGTCTCCATCAATATTAATGATACCTATTGCCAGGGATATTAAACCACTGACCCAGCCGCCAATTATTATTGTTAAAATTACGGGTAAACCAGTGAAACTAAAAACGGGGAAACCTGTTGTCAAAACCCCATGTTGTTGTTGAATGCTCAAGGTAATAAGTCCGCCGACAACACCAAATATAACACGCTTGCTGTAGGATGCATCAAATGAAAAGGCTTCATTGCGGCTAAGTAAAAAAATGCTTGCAGAAAAAGTTGCAAAAATGATGCAAATGTTAACATAAACACTCAGACTCAATGCAACAATTCCCATAACTGTGCACCCTAGCTTAAATAATAACAATCTTGCAATATTTTATATATTGCATCAAATGAAGCTCACCAGTTATATATTTTATTCTAAATCTTAATACTTCGTCGATATTCCTTTATGAACGACTTAACCTTACCAAGGCGACACAAAGCCTAACTTCAAATTAAACGCCCTTAGCATTTATTATTCTAATCGTTTATATCGATCGTAAAAACCTTATTGATAGATAAAACCTATCAATATTTGAGTAACTATTGTTATTAACGATCGATTCCTCTATTATGATGAATTAATGATCAGCAGTTGATTGATAATTAATCTATAGATGAATTATCATGAAAGTTTCAATTTATATCGTCAGAAGTATTTCATGAAGGCATTAGTAAACTATTCTGCAATGTAATAGAAAATAGTTTATGGGAAATAAAAACAAACCTGAAATTGAAAATTAACGGCTGATCTATTTAAAAAAAGGCATAAATGATGAAGTGAAAATGTTACTTTGTGCAAATTTTTATTTATCACATCGAAATGATGATTTCTATTTCATTACGTATCACAAAAATGATTTATATTTATTGCTCTCCTGGGAAATATCTACATAAGAAAACCTTATCATCATAAGCGAGAATGGGTGTATAGATCTATGCGGTCAACACCGCATGTGAGACCATAAAAACGGCATTAAATAATCACCCTCTTTTTCCTACAAACATTCTGTTAATTATTTTATGTCAAACGTTATTTGAAATTTTTTTTTTAGAAAAGCGAAGCCTAAATCGATATAAGTCAGTGATAGCGCGGCGCTGCGGCTCGAATGCGTCTTTTGCAGCAAGCATGTTCAAGAAATGCATTAGTCAATCACAGGAAAGGATTGTTTTATAGCGACTTGTTTTCTTGGATTAAACAGGTTGTTATGGCACAACTGCTGATCTTGAAACGGCGACTGTTACCGTCGGCAATGCGGCATATAGATCTGTGGCACTTGCTGCTTCCTGCAGCGCTTTATTCCCTTAGGCAACTAACAGCATTGTACAAGTGGATGCTAGCGCAGATCCTGCCGGAGCCGCGCGTTATGCTGGCGACGGCACAGGCGCTCTGGCAGGACGACTTGCTCGACCGGTGGTGGTCTTTCTGCGGCCGCCAGCCTTGGTGCAACCTGCTTCAACCCCTTCGGGCGCCGGCGTTTTGTTACCCCGCGTTACGCCCGGCGGATTACAGCAGGCTATCAACCCACATCCACAGCGGCAGGGTGACGGCCGATAAGAGTGTTGAAAGACAAATGGCCGAGCTGGTTACCTGGGTGTCTTCCAGCGAGCGCGAAAACCCCAGCACATTGACGCCGGAGGGATTGGCGGCCATCAGTACCAGCACCCGGCGCGGCATACCGCCGATATCCAGCAGCATGCACGTCAGCAAAACCAGCAGCGGCATGGCGACAAGCTTGGCGGCGGTAATGCCGAGGGCAGACCCGCCGGGGCGCAGGCGAAAGCCCGCCAGGTTGGCGCCCAGCGCGATCAGCGCGCAGGGTAACGCCGCCTGGGCCAGCCAGGTCGTTAATTGCGTGGTCCAGACCGGCAGCGCCACATTCGACAGATTGACCGCCGTGCCCAGCAGCAGGCCGACAATCATCGGATTGGCGAGGCTGCTCACCAGCGGGCCGGGTTTGAACGGCTCGCTGCCGGCGAAACTGTCATACAGGCTTTGGAAGCTGAACAGCAGCAGGCTGTGCACGGCGAGTACGGTGAACAGCAGCACTAGCCCGTCGTTGCCGAACAGGCCCGAGACCATCGCCACGCCGATCAGGGCGTTATTGGAAAAGGAGGCGGTCAGTCCAAAGGGCGTTGGGTGGCCGAGGCGGCGATGGGCGAGCAGGTTGACCAGGGCGAAAACCATCAGTGCCGGAACAAAATACGCCGCCAGGATCGTGGTGTTCAGGCCGTCGTGCAGCGGTGCGTTGACCATGCCGGTAAACAACACCATCGGCATGAACAGCTTGAAAGCCAGGCCGCCCAATGCCTTGATGGCGTGGGACTCGAGAACGCCCCGGCGCGCCTGGACATACCCCAGGATGATCAACAGCGAGATGGGCAGTATGGTTTGTGGAACGGCCACGGGTAAGGCTCCTGTAACAATGGGCGAAGGCTATTTTTACTGGCTAATCCCTTCGCTGTCAGCGCGATTTTCAGGCAATTGGGTGTATTGGCATACTAATTGCTATCTTCCTATAACCTGATGTTATGCGTTGTCCCCGGCGCGAAAGCTAAAATTCCACAGAGGTACGTTGCATGCAGCCGCTCAACTTGCGCCAGATCGAAGTCTTTCGCGCTGTCATGATCACCGGTTCCATCAATGGCGCCGCGCAACTGCTGTTTGTTTCCCAGCCGGCGGTTAGCCGGATGCTCTCGCACACCGAGGCGCGTATCGGCTTCCAGCTGTTCGAGCGCGTCAAGGGACGGCTATATCCCTCGCCGGAGGCGCGTAGCCTGTTCAACGATGTTGAATCGGTGTATCGCGATATCCTGCGGGTCAATACCACGCTGCACAATCTGGTCCAGCAGCGTCACGGCGTGCTGCGCGTCGCCAGCAGCCCCAGCCTGGGGCATCAACTGGTGCCGGACGCCATTGCTGCTTTCCGGCAGTGCAACGAGGATATTCGCATCAGCCTGGAATGCCTGCGACATGTCCTGCTGCGCGACCGGCTGCTTGACCGGCAGGCGGATCTGGGTATTTCCCTGTTCCCCATCGATCATCCCAACCTGCGCGCGGTGCCGCTGAGCTATATCCGGGTTATGGTGGTGTGCCCGCTGGATCATCCGCTGACCCGGGTTCAGGCCGACGAGTTGCCCCAGGCGCTGGCGGATGCGGCGTTCATCGGCTATACCGCCGATACGCCGTTCTACAGCTTCATGAAGATGGCCTTCGAACATGTGGGCTTGCCATACCGGCCAAGCATCGATGTCGACTCGCCCCACCACGCGTGCGCGCTGGTCAAAAACGGCAGTGGTTTTTCCGTGGTCGATGAAATTTCCTTCCGCGCCTCGGGAGAGGGGCGGATGGCGGTATTGCCCCTCCTCAGCGAAGAACGCCTGACCATCAGCCTGGTGCACCTGCGGCGCGAGCCTTTGGCGCAGTTTGCCCAGGTGTTTGTCGAGCAATTGCGCAACACGCTCGGCGGCAGCGGTTTTCACCTGTTCAATATGGATTAACCTCAGGTTAACCAAGGCCGACATATTGGCATACGACATCCTTACCTGAAGTTCCCACAATGACCCTAAGTAACGCAAAAGGTTTGCCGGCATCGGGTCGGTCTTGTGGGAGGAAAACGGCATGCGCGAAATCGTCATCGGCGGCGCCCAGTTGGGGGCTATTCAAAAAAGCGATTTAAGGGAAACGGTGGTCCGGCGTATGCTGGCGCTATTGGAACAGGCCCGGCAGCAGGGATGTGAACTGGTGGTCTTCCCGGAGCTGGCCCTGACCACGTTCTTTCCCCGCTGGTATATGGAAGATCAGCGCGAGGTGGATACCTGGTTCGAACGGGAGATGCCCAACGAGGCGACCCGCCCGCTGTTCGATTTCGCGCGTGAGCACGGCATCGCCATCACCTTCGGCTACGCCGAGTTGACCCCTGAGGGGCATCATTACAACACCTCCATCTTAACCGACCGCCAGGGCAGCATCATCGGCAAATACCGCAAGGTACATCTGCCCGGACACGTCGAGTTCGATACCGGCCGCGACTTCCAGCACCTGGAGAAACGCTACTTCGAACCCGGCGACCTGGGTTTCCCCACATGGGAGGATCGGGAAACCGTGATTGGCATGTGCATTTGCAACGACCGCCGCTGGCCGGAAACCTATCGTGTCATGGGACTGCAGGGCGTGGAACTGGTCACGCTGGGCTATAACACGCCGTCAATCAACTCGCAAAAACCCGGTGAAGGCGAACAGCAGCGGCTGTTCCATTCCGAATTGTGCATGCAGGCCGGCGCTTATCAAAACGCCACCTGGGTGGTCGGCGTGGCCAAGGCCGGGGTCGAGGACGGCTTCCCGCTGATGGGCGGCAGCGTAATCATCGATCCCAACGGTTTTGTGGTCGCCAGGGCTAAAGGGCAGGACGACGAGCTTATCGTCCACCGCTGCGATATGGATTTGTGCAATTTCGGCAAGACCACCATCTTCGATTTCGCCCGCCACCGGCGTATCGAGCATTACGGCATCATTACCCGCCAAACCGGCGTCCAGCGCCCCTGACCAGGAGACGACAGTCCATGCGCACCGTTTATCTCAACGGAGAGTTTATTGCCGAGAATGATGCGAAGATTTCCATCTTCGATCGCGGCTTTATGTTCGCCGACGGCATTTACGAGGTGACCGCCGTATTGGGCGGCAAGCTGGTGGATGCCAAGGCGCATTTGGCCCGCCTGCGCCGCTCGCTGGCGGAGCTGGCTTTGGTCCTGCCGCTTGACGACGATAAGCTGCTGGCGGTCCACCGGCAGCTTATCGCGCGCAATGCGCTGTGCGAAGGCTTGGTGTATATGCAGGTCAGCCGTGGCGCCGCAGACCGCGACTTTTTATATCCGCCCGCGGACACGCCGTTGACGGTGGCGCTTTTCACCCAGGCCAAGGCGGTGCTCGACAGTCCGCTGGCAAAACGCGGCATGAATATCATCGGTCTGCCGGATATGCGCTGGGGGCGCAGCGATGTCAAAACCACGCAACTTCTCTACGCCTGCATGGCCAAGGAACAGGCAAAAGCCCAGGGCGCCGACGACGCCTGGCTGGTGAAGGATGGACGGGTGACCGAAGGTACCTCCAATAATGCGTTTATCATCACCCGCGACGGCGCGGTGGTGACCCGCGAGCTTTCCCGCGCGCTGTTGCCCGGCATCACGCGCGGCGCGCTGCTCGTCCTGGTGAAAGAACACGGCCTGCAACGCGAAGAGCGCGCCTTCAGCCTGGAGGAAGCAAAGAATGCCGCTGAAGCCTTCGTGACCTCCTCCACATCGTTTATTTATCCGGTGGTGACCCTGGACGGCCAGCCCATCGGCGACGGCACGCCGGGGCCGTTAACCCGCCGACTGCGCCAGCTATATATCGGCCATGCGCTGGCGGGGAGCGTCTGAGCGCCGGGAATGGCGTCGCCGGGCGCGCCAAAGTGCCCGGTCTGGTCTAACTACGTCGCGCCGCAGGGCAAGAGCGCCGACACCGAACGTTGCCATTTTTGAGGAGTATTGAGAATGAAAGTACGTCCGTCCCGTTCCCTGGTTACCCGCCTGTTGCTGCCTATCGGCCTGATTGCCGCCATGAACACGCCGTACGCCCTGGGCGCGGAGAAAACCCTGCACGCGGTAATGTCGTCATCCCTGCGTGTTTTGGATCCTATCGCAACCACCGCGCAGATCACCCGAAACCATGGCTTCATGATTTACGATACCCTGATTGGCATGGACGAAAACTTTGTGCCCAAGCCGCAAATGGCCGACTGGACCGTCTCGCCCGACGGCCTGACCTACACCTTTACCCTGCGCGACGGCCTGCTGTGGCATGACGGCAAACCGGTGACCGCCGCCGATTGCGTCGCTTCCCTCAAGCGCTGGGCACGGTTCGATGTCGGCGGTCAACTGATGATGAAGTACACCGCGGGTATCACCGCCACCAACGACAAAACCATTACCCTGACGCTGGCCAAACCCTTCGGCTACGTCCTGCAACTGCTGGCCAAGCCTTCATCGGTGGCGGCATTCATGATGCCGGAGCGGGTCGCCGATACGCCTGACGGCAAGACTATCACCGACTATACCGGTTCCGGCCCCTATAAATTCGTCGCCGGCGAATTCGACCCCGGCAACCGGGTGGTCTACGAAAAATTCAAAGAATACATTCCGCGCAAGGAGCCTGCCAGCGGCACTGCCGGCGGCAAGGTGGTTAAGGTTGATCGCGTCGAATGGATCAATATGCCCGACCGCATGACCGCGATCAACGCACTGTCTTCCGGTGATATCGACTTTATCGAGCAGGTGCCCATTGACCTGTTGCCGATGATCCAGGCCGACAATCATCTCAAGTCCGGCGTCCTGAGCAAACTGGGATTGATGACCGGCGGGCGGATGAACTTCCTTTATCCTCCGTTCAACAATCCCGACATTCGCCGCGCCGCGCTGCTGGCGATGAACCAGAAGGATGTACTTGATGCATTGGTTGGCAACCCGAAGTACTTCAGACTGTGCGCGTCGGTCTTCGGCTGTGGCACGGCGCTGGACAGTCAGGCGGGCGGCGAGTCGCTGACCCGCGGCGGCGACCTGAACGCCGCCAGGGCGCTGTTGAAAAAAGCCGGCTATGACGGCACGCCGGTGGTTATCATGCAGCCGACCGACGTCCCGAGCCAGGCGCCGCAGCCGGTAGTGGCGGCTCAGGCCCTGCGCAATGCGGGGTTCAACGTAGAGCTGCAGCCGATGGACTGGCAGACCCTGGTATCGCGCCGCGCCAACCAGAACCCGCCGGCGCAGGGTGGCTGGAATCTGTTCTTTACCTATTGGAACGCGGAAACCATCTGGAACCCGGTGGTCAACCCCATGCTCGATGGCGGTGGCCGGCAGGGAGCCTGGTTCGGCTGGCCGACCGACCCGCAGATGAATGAACTGCGGGTGAATTTCGCCACCGCCACCGATCCCGCCAAGCAGAAAGAGATTGCGGTCGAAATCCAAAGGCGTGCGATGGACCAGGTCAGCTATATCCCGCTGGGTCAGTATTACGACGTGGCGGCCTGGAACAGCCATATCAGCCACTTGATGACCGGGCCGTCCACCGTGTTCTGGAACGTCGAGAAAAGCGACTGATTAGCGGATAATTATTGCCTTCGGAGGCTTCGATGATGGGTTACTTCATTCGCCGCGTACTGGCGGCTATCCCGGTGATGCTGGTGGTGGCGCTGTTTGTCTTCCTGCTGCTGCGGCTGTCGCCGGGCGATCCGGCGGCGATTATTGCCGGCGATATGGCAACTCCGCAGCAACTGGCGGCCATCCGCGAAAGCCTGGGCCTGAATGAGCCGCTGTACCGGCAGTTTTTCGTCTGGGTCTGGCAACTGCTGCAGGGGGATTTCAGCACCTCCCTGATGGCCCACACGCCGGTACTGGGCATGATCGGCCAGCGCCTGGAGCCGACCCTGAGCCTGGCGCTGACGGCGATTGCTTTCACTATCCTTATCTCGGTACCGCTGGGGTTACTGGCGGCCTGGAAACACGGTAGCTGGATAGACAATCTGGTGATGTCGACGTCGGTACTGGGATTCTCGATACCGGTGTTCGTCATAGGTTATGTGCTGATTACCGTATTCGGCATCGAACTGAAGTGGTTGCCGGTACAGGGTTTTCGCAGCATCACCGGGGGAGTCTGGCCGTTTGCCCAGCGTATTGTATTACCGGCATTGACCTTATCGTCGGTCTACATCGCGCTGGTGGCGCGGATGACGCGGGCCAGCGTGCTTGAAGTGCTGGGCGAAGACTACATCCGTACCGCCCGCGCCAAGGGCCTGGCCGAAATCCACGTGCTGTTTAGGCATGCGCTGCGCAATGCCTCCATCCCGATCCTGACGGTTATTGGCGCCGGTTTCGCGCTGATGATTTCCGGGGTGGTGGTCACCGAAAGCGTATTCAACATCCCGGGTCTGGGGCGCTTGATT
Organism: Sodalis sp. RH21; assembly: GCF_047324175.1. NCBI lineage: Bacteria > Pseudomonadati > Pseudomonadota > Gammaproteobacteria > Enterobacterales > Bruguierivoracaceae > Sodalis > Sodalis sp. RH21. The sequence continues at coordinate 2,387,030 of NZ_CP178732.1, forward strand.
GTCGACGCCGTGCTGGCCCGGGACTATCCGGTTATTCAGGGCATGATCCTGTTGACCAGCGGGGTATATGTCATCATCAATTTGCTGATCGACTTGTCGTACGCGCTCAGCGATCCGCGCATTCGCTACTGAGGGCATCGCCATGAGTAAACCGGATCTCCTGACCTTGCCGGCCCCCCGGTATCGTTGGTTAACACTGCCGCGTCTGCCGCTGACATCGATTATCGCATTGATCTGCCTGATGCTGATTGTGTCCATGGCGGTGTTCGCGCCCTGGATTGCCAATCACGATCCCATTGCCCTATCTCCGGCGCTTCGGCTCAGGCCAGCCGGCGCCGAATTCTGGCTCGGTACCGATGCTTATGGCCGCGATCTGTTTTCGCGTATTGTCTATGGCGCGCGCATCTCGCTGATGGTGGGACTGGGCGTGACCGTGCTGAGCGTGCTGATTGGCTTGCCGCTGGGTCTGCTGGCCGGTTATTTCCGGCGCCTGGACGCCGTGCTGATGCGGGTGATGGACGGTCTGATGGCGATCCCCGGCATCCTGCTGGCCATTGCTATCGTCTCGCTAAGCAGCGCCGGCATATGGACGGTGATGATAGCCATCATGGTGCCGGAGATCCCGCAGGTGGTGCGCCTGGTGCGCTCGCGGGTGCTGTCGATCCGTGAGGAGCCGTATGTGGAGGCCGCGGTGCTGATGGGCACGCCGGCCTTCAGGATCCTGATCCGGCACCTGATGCCCGGCACTCTGGCGCCGCTGATTGTGCAGGGCACCTATATATGCGCGTCGGCGATCCTGACCGAAGCGATCCTGTCGTTTCTCGGCGCCGGCATCGGCACCGAGACGCCGACCTGGGGGAACATTATTTCCGAAGGCCGCCTGTACTTCCAGCTCAAGCCTTCGCTGGTGCTGTGGGCGGGCCTGGCGCTGTCGCTGTGTATTTTATCGATCAACTTGTTGGGCGACACGGTGAGCGATGCCCTCGACCCACGCATGAACAAAAGGGGCGGCGCATGAGTGAACGGCAAAACGACACCCTGCGGGTAGAGCATTTGTGTGTTGATACCGCGCAGGGCATTCCTGTGCTGCAGGATATCTCATTCGGTATCCGTGCCGGGGAGACGCTGTGCCTGGTGGGTGAAAGCGGTTCGGGCAAGTCGGTAACGTCGCTGGCCACCCTGGGTCTGCTGCCCCAAGGCGCGCTCAGGGTGATGGGCGGGCAAGTGCTGCTGGACGGCGAAGATGTCCTGCGGGTCGGCAACCGGCGGCTTAAGGCGCTGCGCGGCAGCCGCATGGCGATGATTTTCCAGGAGCCCATGACCGCGCTCAACCCGGTGCTTACGGTGGGACGCCAGATCGACGAAGTGCTGCAGACCCATACTGATTTAAGCGCCTCGCAGCGCCGTACGCAGGTTATCAGCGCGCTGGCGCAGGTGCATCTGCCGGATATCGAACGGGTTTATGATGCTTATCCGCATCAACTCAGCGGCGGCCAGCGCCAACGCATCATGATAGCGATGGCGCTGGTGCTCGAGCCGCGCCTGCTGATCGCCGATGAGCCGACCACCGCGCTGGACGTGACGACCCAACAACAGATTCTTAAACTGATCCGCGAGCTGCAGCAAAAACACGGTACCGCGGTGCTGTTTATCACCCACGATATGGGGGTGGTGGTGGATATCGCCGACCGCGTCTGCGTCATGCGCCAGGGACGTATCGTGGAATCCGGCACGGTAGAGCAGGTACTGTCGCAACCGCGCGAGGATTACACCAAAGCCCTGCTGGCGGCGGTCCCAGGCTTGGTGCCGCGGCCCGCGCGCGGTGAGCTGCACAGGACGCAGGTGGTGCTTGACGTCATTGAACTGGGCAAAATCTATCCGGCCGCCGGCACGGCGCTAAGCTGGTTCGGTAATCGGCGCGAGGGTACGCGCGCGCTGGACGATGTGACCTTCACCCTTAAGCGCGGCCGGACGCTTGGGATCGTCGGCGAAAGCGGTTCCGGCAAGTCGACGATGGCGCGTTGCGTGATGCGTTTGCTGACGCCTACCAGCGGTGCGGTCCGGGTTACCGGCAATGATATTTCCGAACTCTCGACCGCCGGACTCAAACCTCACCGCAAAAGGATACAGATGATCTTCCAGGACCCCAATCGTTCGCTCAATCCGCGTATGAACATTGGCAAGAGCCTGGTGGAAGGACCGATGAATCACGGCGTGTCGTTCGCCCAGGCCTGGGCGAACGGCCAGCAGTTGCTTGAACTGGTTGGGCTGCCCGCCGACGCCATCGACCGTTATCCACATCAGTTTTCCGGCGGACAGCGGCAACGCATCGCCATCGCCCGCGCGCTGGCGATGGAGCCGGACGTGATCGTCGCCGACGAGGCGGTGTCCGCTCTGGATGTTTCGGTTCAGGCGCAGGTGCTGCAATTGCTTGGCGATATTCAACACCGTATGGGCGTCGCCATTTTGTTTATCACCCACGATTTGCGCGTGGCGGCGCAGTTATGCGACGACGTGCTGGTGATGCAACACGGCAAGGTTATCGAGTACGGACCGGCCTGCGATGTTCTGACCCGCCCGCGGCATCCCTATACTCAACAATTGATGGACGCGGTTCCCGGCAAGGGCTGGGATTTCGCCGCGGGCCGGAGGATCTCACATGGCGTTTGATTTATTGTTCCGTGCGGTCACCGTGGTTGATGGCACCGGCGCCGATCCGTATATCGCCGACGTCGCGACCCGTAGCGATCGGATAGCCGTTATCGGCAATCTTGCCGGACAGACTGCGCGACGGGTGATTGACGGTGCCGGGCGCTGCCTGATGCCGGGTTTTATCGACGTGCATACCCACGACGACATCCAGGTTATCCGCAGTCCGGACATGCTTGCCAAAATCTCCCAGGGCGTTACCACGGTGATCGTCGGCAACTGCGGCATCAGCGGCTCGCCGGTGACCTTGCCCGGCGCGCCGCCGGACCCGATGAACCTGCTGGGCGCGCAGGAGGTATTTGTTTACCCGACCTTCGGGGATTATGCCAACGCGGTTGAGCGCGCCGGCCCGAGCGTCAACGTGGCGGCGCTGATCGGCCACACCGCGCTGCGGGCCAACGTCATGGAGCAATTCGATCGACCGGCGACGGAGTGCGAATTGGAACACATGTGCGCGGCGCTGAAAGGCGCCCTCGACGATGGCGCCATCGGCCTCAGCTCCGGTCTGGCCTACACCAACGCCAAACAGGCGCCGGCGGCGGAAATGCAGCGCCTGGTAGACATTGTCGGCGCTTACGGCGCGCTGTACACCACGCATATGCGTAATGAACACGACGGTTTGCTGGACTCGCTGCAAGAGTCGTTCAGCACCGCCCGTAATGCCGGGGCGGACTTGGTGATATCACACCTCAAGTGCGCCGGCGCGGGCAACTGGGGCCGTGCGCCGCAGGCCCTGGCCGCGCTGGAAAAAGCCGCCGGCCAGCAGCCCTGCAACTGCGATTGCTATCCGTATGCGGCCAGCTCCACCACGCTTGACGCCTGGCGCGTCGACGGACAGATGGAGATCTATATCACCTGGTCGGAGCCGCACCCGGAAATGGCCAGGCAGCGGCTTGCAGAGATTGCCGCGTTGTGGGGTGTCGACCAATGGCAAGCCACAGAACGCCTGCGCCCGGCCGGGGCGATCTACAGCATGATGAGCGAAGACGACGTGCGCAAGATCCTGGCGCATCCGCTGTCAATGATTGGTTCCGACGGCTTGCCGAACGACCCTAATCCTCATCCGCGCCTCTGGGGCACCTTTCCCAGGGTGCTGGCACACTATTGCCGCGATCTGCGGCTGTTCGATGTGGCCGAGGCGGTGCGCAAGATGACGGGGCTGCCGGCCGCGCGCTTTCGCCTGCGGGATCGCGGCGTGGTGCGCGAAGGGGCGTTCGCCGATATAACCCTGGTGGACATGGAGCGGATCCAGGACGTCGCCACCTACGGTGACCCATGCCGGCAAGCGCCCGGGATCGATCTGGTGGTAGTCAATGGCGTGGCGGGTTACGAGGACGGGCAGGTACAAGAACGGCGGGGGCGGTTGTTGAAACGTCAGCCGGATAATGCATAGCGGCCATAGTTGAACGAAACTTGTCAATAAATCAAATCGGCATCTTTACCTTGGTTTTGATAAGACCGGCTGTTACGGTATTTCGAGGGAGTCATTCCCGTTTGTTGATTAAAAATAAAATAAAAATATTGGATGGTATTATAACTGCATAATTTGCAGATTTCGCTAATCGGGATTGCGGTGGTGGTGAGAAGTTCCTTGGCTTTCCTCAACCGCTCTTCCTGGATCACTTTGTGGATTGTCATGCCCAATTCGGTAATAAATTTCTTTTCAATATTTGATCTGGATGCTTGCAGTGAATCGAGTACATTTTCTACTTGACGGTAACGTACGTCTGGTCATCTCGCGGCGGGAATTATCCAAACCGCATTATTAAAATCATTTTCATGCCAATGGCAAAATACATAATCGCGATCGGTTTTTGCTGCAGGTGCATCGCCACTTCAGGAAATATTTTCCTCTCGACAGCCTGTGCCAACTGAACAGATCAACAGTTTCAGTGATACTGATAGGACGTTTGCCCCAAATAAGGAAATAAAGGTTCCCAGGCCACGAGAGGTCGGCGTTTGGCTGCTCCGCAGATAATGGCCGAAGCTGCGGTCTCCCACGCTAGCCTGCAGCCGTGGGGGAAAACCGGCCAGCGGCATTGGGATGCATTGCGCCACTGGCCGTATGGCCTGATGTCGAGCGTAAAGCGAGTTACCTCCCGGCTCGTATCCGCATACGATTATCGGCTGTCCGTTCCAACAGCGCGGCCAGGCGTTGCGCGATGCGGGCAAACCCGGTCTCATCAAGCTCCAGGGTGGTCATGAACTGGGTGCCGACGCGCAGGGCGAAATGACCGGCGGCGGCCGGATCGGCGCAGGTGCCCACCAGTATCCCCTGCTGTTCAAGCGCGGCAAGGGTCTGTTTGGCCGACAGCGCCGGGCTCATGGGGATCAGCAACTGATGGGTCGCGGTTTCATGGGGCTGCGCCGCCATCACCACGACGCCTGCCGCCCTGAGCGCCGCGGCCATGGCGGCGGTATTGCGGCAAATGCGGCGCGCGTAGTTCGCGCCGTTCTGTTTTGCCTGCTCCAGAGTCACCAGCAGGGACGGTAAACAGCCGGCATCGCCGTTGGCGATCATGCGATTTTCGATGACGCTGGCCAACAAAGCCCGATCGGCCAAATTGCCGCCGGCAATAATACTGTGCGGTCGGCCCGGCAGCGTCTTATACGTCGAACTGGTCATGATATCCACCCCCAGCGACAGGGGATTGGGAAACATCCCGCCGGCGATCAGCCCCAGTACATGGGACGCGTCAAAAATGGTTTTGGCGCCGACCCGCTGCGCGCTGTTTATCACCGGCGTTATATCGTCCGCCTTAAGCATGACCGAGCGTCCCAGCATCACCAGACGTGGTTTTCGGCGCAGGATCATCGCCGCCGCCGCCGCCGGGTCAAGACAAAGGTGATGTTCATCGTAGGGCAGATCCTCAACGTTAAGGCCCGCCAATTCGGGCGTTCCGCCTTTGCGCTGGCTTAAATGCCCGCCATGGGCGGCTGCGGGAGCCAGCAACAGATCGCCCGGTCTGGCGAACGCGTGGAAAACGGCGAGGTTGGCGGTAGTGCAGTTCGGCAGGCGCGTGTCCGCCCAGAGTGAACCGAACAGCCGGCTAATCTGATCGGCAACGGCCACTTCAAGCGCGGAGACCAGGCCGGTATCGGGCTGCTCCTTATCAAAACTGGGTCCCATGGCCGGATAGGCGCTTAATCCCGGGGAATAAGCCGCCATTGCCTCGGGACTGGGCAGGTTTGCGCCGGCATAGAGCACCACGCGCTCATGTTGCAGAACATTGAGGCGCTGGCCTGCAAGGGCTAACAGCGCTGCGTTGTTTCCCGCAGCGGACGGAACCGAAACAGTTGGTAATGGGGACATGTAAGCACCATGGTATAAGGAGAAAATAGCGCGCATGCTAACCGCGCGATCGGCCGGATAAAAGGTTGCCATTGATCTCCGGTTGGCCTGGGCGCAGCTCAGGCTACGGCAGATAAACCCGAGACGCATCAGTTCTAGCGAATAATGGCCACCCGTTTTTGCAGCATCCGCACCGAGTACGAGGCGGCAAACGACATCAGGAAATAGACCGCCGCGGCAAACAGATACATCTCCAGCAGGCGTCCGTCGCGCTGGGCAATCTTGGCCGCGGCGCCCAGGAAATCAGTAATCGACAGTACATAGACCAGCGAGGTGTCCTGGAATAAAATAATGGTCTGGGTCAGGAACAGCGGCAGCATATTGCGCATGGCCTGCGGCAGGATCACGTACAGCATGGTCTGCCGGCCGGTCATACCCAGCGCCTGCGAGGCGGAAGACTGCCCGCTGGGCAGCGACTGTATGCCCGAGCGGACAATCTCACAAAAATAGCTGGCTTCGAACAGGCTGAAGGTAATCACCGATGACCAGAACGGGTCCACCCGCACCGGCGAGGCGGCGCCGGTGACCGATTGCAGGAGATAGGGCACCAGAAAATAGAACCAGAAGATCACCAAAACCAGCGGCAGCGAGCGCATCAGGTTGACATAACAGGTCGCCAGAATAGACAAAAAACGCATGCCGGACAGCCTCATCAGCGCCAGCAAGGTGCCGAACACCAGACCGGCAAGGGTTGCGCACAGCGTCAGGCGCAGGGTAAAGCTCATCCCGGTCATAAACAGATACGGCAGGGTGCGGATAATAGTGTGATAGTCAAATCCCGTCAGCATCAATCAGCCCTTTTCCCGGCCGACGCCGGTTGCAAATCCGGGTAGCGCGGCTTTTTTCTCCACGCCGCGCATGAAAAAAACCACCGCCAGGTTGAGCAGCAGATAGAGCAGGGTCGCGCCGCTGAAGGCTTCAAACACCTGGAAGGTGTTTTCCTGCATGGCGCGGGCGCCGCCGGTCAATTCAATCAGCCCTATCGCCAGCGCCACCGAGGTGTTTTTGGTGCAGCTTAACAATTCGGACGTTACCGCCGGGGTCACCATGCGCATTGCCACCGGCAGCAGCACATAAGCATAGGTTTGCGCCAGGGTCAGCCCCAACGCCTGTCCCGCCATGCGCTGGCCTTTGGACAGGCTTTCCAGGCCGGCCCTGACCACTTCCGCCATACGGGCACCGTGATAGCATCCCAAACAGAGCGCCGCTGTATAAAACTGCGCGTTCGGTAATTGCTTCAACTGGTCGCCGAGCGCCGCCGGCAGCATTTCCGGAAAGACGAAATACCAAAGGAACATTTGCATCAGCAGGGGAATATTGCGGAATACCTCGACAAATGCGCTGCCGCAGCTATTTAACCACCGGTTCGGCGTATTGCGCGCCACGCCGGCAAGCGCCCCCAGGACCAGCGCGATAAAAAAGGCGCAGGCGGCGGTGGCCACCGTCCAGCCGAGGCCGATGACCAGCGTCTGCCACCAGGTATGGGCGCCGTCGGATGCGGTATCGAAAAAGACGGCCCAGTTCCAGTTATAGTTCATTTTGCCACTTGTCCTGCCGCAGCCAAGACCTGCGGTCGAGGCTGCGCGCCATGCCGACCAACGCGCCCGGGATGATCATCCGCCAGGGTTACTTGCGCCGGCATTAGCGATAGACCTCGGGATTGGCGTCATCCGTTGGATGGGCAATCGCCTTTTGCAACTGGGCGGACATCGGGAATTGCATATTGATGCCCCGCGGCGGGATGGGTTGGGTAAACCACTTGTTATAGATGCCGTTAATGGCCCCGCTTTGGTACAGGCCGGCGATGGTGTCGTTGACCAACTGCTTAAACTGTTCGTCATTCCTGCGCAGCATAATGCCGTAAGGCTCGACGGATAGCGGCCGATCGGAGATCTGGAACGCGTCAGGCGACTTGGACGTGGCCCGCGCGCCGGCCAGTGAGACATCATCAAAAATCAGCGCGGCCGCCCGTCCGGTCTCCAGGGTCAGCATGCCCTCCGCCAGGTCCTTGGCCGTCAGGATGGTCATGCCCAGATGCTGGGAATTATTGGCGTCATTGACGATTTTGACGCTGGTGGTACCGGACAGGGTGACGATGGTTTTACCCTTAAGCTCCGCCATTGAGGCAACCGGTGCGCTCTTTTTGGACATGATGCGCACGGCTGCGACAAAATAGGTGGTCGAAAAAGCCACCTGTTTTTGTCGTTCCGCGTTATTGGTGGTGGTGCCGCATTCCATATCGATGGTGCCGTTAGCCAGTAGCGGAATACGCGTAGTGCCGGTGACCGGCAGGGTATTCACCGCCAGTTCTGGTTTATGGACGCGGGCTTTGACTGCCGCCACTACCGCGTTGCAGATATCCATCGCATAACCGATCGGCCGCTGATTATCGTCGTAGTAGGAAAATGGGACCGCGCCATCACGGTGGCCCACGGTGATCTGGCCGCTGTCGGCGATTTTTTTAAGCGTTCCATCAAGTTCCGCGGCGCTGGCGGCGGTGCCCGCCAGGGCCAGAAGGCAAAAAAAGTTAACCAAAAAATGTCTGTTCATTGTAGCTCCGTGGAAAGGTGATTAACTGTTGCCTGAACGCATCAACGCCGACGGCCGGCGAGCTCGGGATCGCCGCCGCCCTGGGAAAGCAAACCCTGGGTGCGCGACCGGGAACCGTGCAAGAATTGATCGGCTGGAGCGAGGGGTCAATAAAAATAAATAATGAATAATGAATTCATTTCACAGGAGGTAAAAACCAGATTACTGATAAGAAAAACCTATGACGTCAGGGAGCTGGCGACGCCGCGGGACGCGCCTGATAGCGGACGCTATAACGGTCCCGGCGCCATGGCCGACAGGATATTATAGCTTGGCATCCATGGCATTTTTGACGGCGTTGGCGGTGCTCATGATATGCTTGCGCATGGTCTTTGCCAGTTTCGCGGCGTTTTTTACGCGCAGGCAGGCCATGATTTCCTCATGCTCGTTCACCGCCCGCTGCCAGTCTTTCGGCAACTGGCGCACGGTATGGCGGATATTCCTGATGCGCAGCTCAAGGGTTTTATAGAGTGCCAGCAGCGACTGGTTTCTGGCCGCGCTGAACAGGGCAAGGTGAATTTCCCGATTCAGGCGGGCATAGTCGAGTTTGTCTTGCCGCTGGTAAGCCAGCAGCATCTGCGCGTGGAGTTGTTCGATAGCGGCTAATTCGTCGCGGGTGATATGCTGGCAAGCCAACTCGCTGGCCAGGCCCTCAAGACTGGCGATTATCGGGAAGATTTCGTACAGCTCTTCATTAGTCAACGCCGCCACGCGGGCGCCGCGCTGCGGGAGCAAGATGATCATGCCTTCGGTAGCCAGAACCTTCAGCGCTTCGCGCAGGGGTGTTCTGGATATATCAAAACGTGCGCACAGATCTTTTTCGGGGATCCTGCTGCCCGGCTCCAGCTCTCCCCGGACGATCATGTCACGAATGAAATCGGCTATCTCACTGTGGAGCGTTCGGCGTGAGATTGGCATGCCTGCGATCATAATACACCCTATGCAAAGTAGACGACGGGACGGGCGGTTAAGGCCGCCCGCTATAAAGCTAACATCTATAACGATAACATAATGCACAGCGGTTTTTGCTATAAGCCGAGGATAACCCGGGCTGGACTGCCGGCGGATGACGTGGCGCGGCAAAAAAGCCTGAGCTTGGGATGGCCCCCCAGGATAACTGCTCGTTTAATGTCTCCCGGCACATCTTGTCGAGCGCCGGCGCTAGGTACGACCAACCGCGTTTATCCGCCAGGGCGGCCAAGCTGTCGCGGTGCCAGCGGCGGAAAATCCCGTCGAGCTTGCGCCCGATATCCTGTTCGCCCTTTTGGATCCAGATGACGCAGGCTCGTGGCAAAAGGGAAGAATGCAAATATTCCCATTGTGGCCGTCGCCCGGGAGCTGGCCGGTTTTATCTGGGATATTGGCCGGCTGGCGATGTCGCTCACGCGGGAACCGCACGACACACGGATGGCATAAGAGAACAAGAAACCAGAGAACCAGCATTATCGAAGAGCGTTTCCTGAAGGCGGCGTAGCCCGGAACAAGAGCAACCCATGGCGACGCTTCACGACGGCAGCGCAACGCTAGTTCGCGTCGTAAGTAAGTGGCGGGATCAGATGACGGATCTCTGTAATGCGGTATCCAACCCGCGAATATCCGCGTGATCCACCATCTTATTTACCGCTACGTCGCCCTGGCCCCCGGTATCCCCATGGGGTCGACGGCAGCACCCGCCAGGGCGCGATCTAACTTGGATTGCCGGCAGGGCGAGCAGTCATTTCATTAACAAGGCGCAAGCGGCGGCGATACGCCGGCCCGCTTCGGCCACGGTGGCATCATCGGTGGCGATGGAAAGGCGGAAATAGGGCGACAAGCCATAAGCGCTGCCGCCGATGCCCGATACGCCGCGTTCCAGCAGGTAATCGAGCACATCCACCTCGTTTTCCAGCCGGCGGCCGTCCGGCCGCCGTTGCCCCAGCAGTCCCGCGCAGCGGCAGAATACAAAAAAACTGCCCTGGGGAGGGAGTAGCTCCAGCCCGTCCACAGCGCTAAGATGTTCCACCAGCGTATCACGGCGCCGCTGATAGCTGGCCACCTGGGGCGGCAGGAAATCCAGGCCGCCTTCAAACGCCGCCAGGGCCGCCGCCTGGCTCACCGAGCTGGCGCCCGAGGAGATCTGCAACTGGGTGACCACCATGGCCTGCGTCAACGTGGCCGGACCGGCGCCGTAGCCGATGCGCCAGCCGGTCATGGCATAGGTTTTCGACACGCCGCCCACCAGCAGCGCGCGGTCTCGCAAATCCGGCGCGACGTTCAGCAGCCCGATATGCTGGCGGCCGTCGAACAGGATATGTTCGTACAGTTCATCCAGCATCACCAGTACCTGGGGGTGGCGACGCAGCACCGCCGCCAGTTTTTCCAGCTCCTGGCGGGCATAGACCGCGCCGCTGGGATTGCCTGGGGTATTAAGGACCAGCCAGCGGGTACGCGGCCCGATGGCCTGTTCCAGCTGCGCCGGCAGCAGCTTATAGCCCTGCTCCAAAGGGCAGGGCAGGAAACGCGGCTCGCCTCCGTTAAAACGCACGCTGTCGGGGAAGGTGGGCCAGTACGGCGTCGGCACCAGCACGTCATCCCCGTCATCCAGGGTAGCGGCGAATGCGTTGAAAATGATCTGTTTGGCGCCGTTGGCGATAACCACTTCCGCCAGGGGATAGGCCAGCCGGTTTTCCCGCGACAGCTTGCGCACCACGGCTTCCCGCAGCGCGCGCACGCCGGGGGTGGCGGTGTATTTCGTTTCACCCTGGGCGATGGCCCGGTAGGCCGCCTGCTTGACGGCTTCGGGGGTGTCGAAATCCGGTTCGCCGGTGGTCAGGTCAAGAATATCCACCCCGGCGCTTTTTAATTCATTGGTGCGTTGCTTGGCGGCGGCGTTGGCGGAGAGCGTCACACGCTGGACACGTCGCGATAGTCGAATACTCATTGCGGTTCCTCTAAAAACGTTCTTCAGGCGCGGGAGGTCTGGGGCGGGCGTGCTCAGCTCGCCGCCGGTAGCCCCAGGTTCTCGCGCAGCGTGGCGAAAGGGTATGAGGTGCGGAATAACCCTCGGCGCTGGAGCTCTGGGGTCACCAGCTCGATAAACAGATCCAGCTGTTCCGGCATAATCGCGGGCATCACGTTAAAGCCGTCCGCCGCGCCTGCCTCCAGCCACTGCTGGAAGTCATCGGCGATATCGTCAGCGCTGCCTACCACCACCCGGTGTCCACGGGATCCGGCGGCCACCGCCGCCAGCTCGCGCAGGGTCAAGCCATCGCGCGCCGCCAGATCGGTCAACAGTTTGATGCGACTTTGATTTCCCTCGCCGTCCGGCACCGGCGGTACCGGCCCGTCCAGCGGGTAGGCGCGCAGATCCAGACCAAAGCGGGCGGAGAGCTGGTCAAGCCCGTTGTCGATATCCACCAGCGCGTTAAGCTGACGCCAGGTTTCCCGGGCCTCCTCACGGCTGCGGCCGACGATCGGCATCACCCCCGGCAAGATCAGCACTGCTTTGGGATCGCGTCCGGCGGCCGCCACCGCCTGTTTCTGGCTGCGATAAAACGCCCGTCCTTCCTCCAGGGAGGCGCTGGCGGTGAACACTACCTCGGCAGTCTGCGCCGCCAGCGTCTGGCCATCGGCCGAGGACCCGGCTTCAATAATCACCGGCCGCCCCTGGGGGAGCGGGAAATGTTCAGCGGTCCCTGCACCGAAAAATGTTCGCCGTGATGGTTGATCGGCTGGATCTTGTCGTCGTCGAAATAGCGGCCGCTGGTCCGATCGGCCACCACCGCCCATCCCGCCAGCCGTTCCACAGCTTAAATGCTACCTCGAGGAATTCGCGCGCCCGGGCATAGCGCGCCGCGTGGTCGGGCATATCCTCCCGGCTGAAGTTGCGTGCCACATTGGTAGAATACGAGGTCACCACGTTCCAGGCGACCCGGCCCCGGCTGATATGATCCAGGGATGAAAACGCGCGGGCCAGCGTAAAGGGATCGCTGAAGGTGGGGGAGGCGGTGGCCGCCAGGCCGATATGACGGGTGGAGACCGCCAGGGTGGCCAACAGCGTGAGCGGCTCGAGCCGCGCCATAGTGGACGGCAGGCGGTGTACGCTGGTGGCCAGCGCGTCGCCGACAAAAAAAAGGTCAAATTTGGCGTCTTTACCAATTTTGACCATGTCCGCATAGTTATCCGTCCCGCTTATATCTGGAGCGACACTCACCAGACAGGCATTGGATTAGGCTGGTTTGATCAGAAAAATAAAACTGGTGGCGTGGAATATCACGAGAAAGGATATAAAACCACGCTGCTCCAGACTTTTAAATTGGGTACCAGTATGCGCACCTCACGTTCGGAAATTCGTTGTTACGGCGCCTACCTGAAAGTGCTGGGGAATGGCATTAGTCAGTTTGAGTTTGCCGACAGTAAGAGCGATCAATTTACCGTTGGTGCCCAAGCTGAAGTCTGGTGGTAACCATAGGATATCGGGATAAGGTGCGGTATTGATGGCCGCACCGCTAATGATGGTAAAGATCATTAAATGTCTTGGTACATAAACCGCAGTGGTTTTCTAAAAGCTTACGAGGAACGCTATGTTTTCATTGCCATTCTTGATGTGACCGGTAAGAGGGATGACGGTATCCATGAGGTCGGCGCAGCGACCAGCAGCGTAGCGGTTGCGGCAGATAAAACTGGATATTGATTCTTTTAGCGCGCGCGGAATAAGACTTAGTATTTAAGGCAACTAGCATCGTAAGCCCGGTAACTGTCAACTTCGTAGATAGTTACCGCTGGGCTTGATTCCTCGTTTAAATCCTGAATGTGAAATTTTAAATGCGAAACACAATCTAAATGCCATTGATAATTATTTCCATTTGCAATAATGTGTAAAAGTTCCATCAAGGGTCGTTTTATTTGTCAAGGGAGTGACTGAACGATGGGATAACGTAATGTTAACAGTGATTTAACATTACATTTTCGCTGCCGGGCAGTTACTGAAAAAACTGCTTATTTTATCAATTTTATAACATATCAGGCCGTTCATACTGCCGGATTTCGCTTGGGCAGTCTCAAGATCGGCTGCAGTTCAGGGAACTTATGAATACTACATTATCAGGTTACTCCCTAGCGACCCTAATCAGTCTGGGCCTGGGGACATTGGCATTTCCTTTGGCCGCGCCCGCGGCCGACAGTACTACCACCGCGCCGGCATCATCCCCCGCGACGGTGGGCGACGCCAAGGCAAGCGACGGTGCGTCAGCGCTTGCCGATAACGACAGCGCCGCGGCAACGGCGGGCGATACCATCGTAGTGACCGCGGCGAAGCAAAACCTGCAGGCGCCTGGTGTGTCGATAATTAACAGCGAGGCCATCAAAAAACACCCCATTCAGCGTGATGTTTCCGAAATTATCCGCACCATGCCGGGTGTGAATCTGACCGGCAACTCCAGCAGTGGCCAGCGCGGCAACAACCGCCAGATCGATATCCGCGGTATGGGGCCGGAAAATACCCTGATCCTGGTTGACGGCATGCCGGTGAGCAGCCGCAATTCCGTACGTTATGGCTGGCGTGGCGAACGTGATACCCGTGGTGACAGCAACTGGGTGCCCGCCGAGATGATTGAGCGTATCGAGGTCATTCGCGGCCCGGCTGCGGCCATGTACGGCAATGCCGCCATGGGAGGGGTGGTGAATATCATTACCAAACCGGCAGCCCGTGAGTGGCACGGCAGTTTCAATAGCTATTTCAGCGTACCAGAGCACAAATCTGAAGGTGCTACCAAACGCTATAACGCCAACCTGAGCGGGGAGCTGGCTGATAACCTGACCATGCGCCTCTATGGAAACTGGAGCAAAACCCAGGCAGATGCACAGGACATCAACAGCGGTCATGAGGCTGAACGTACCGGGAGATATGCCGGTATGGTGCCGGCTGGCCGTGAGGGTGTCATTAATAAAAATATTAATACCGCCCTGCGCTGGGAATTTATGCCGATGCAGGCGCTGGAGCTGGATGCCGGTTTCAGCCGTCAGGGTAATCTCTATGCGGGGGATACCCAAAACACCAACACCAGCACACTGGTGAAAAAGTATTACGGCAAAGAGACAAACATCATCTATCGTCAGGATCTGAGTCTGAAATACACCGGTGCCTGGGATAACGGGATAACTACCAGTAACTACATTCAGTTTGAAAAAACACGTAATTCCCGCCTGAAGGAAGGGCTGTCTGGTGGCGTTGAAGGTATGTTCAGCAGCGCGGATCAAGGGTTCTCCACCATCTATCTGAACGATACCAACCTGCATTCCGATATTAATATCCCTTTCGAGATGTGGGTTAACCAGACCGTCACCTTTGGTGCGGAGATGAATCATCAGACGATGAAAGATCCCACCTCGAATACGCTGACCACAACATCCGGCGGCGCGGTAAGCGGTGTGTCCAGCTCCGGCCGTAGTGCCTACAGCTCGGCGGATATTTACGGCCTTTATACCGAGGACAATATTGATCTAACCGACTCCACCCGTCTGACACCGGGGCTGAGGTTTAATCATCAGACCATCACCGGCAGCAACCTCAGCCCGGCATTAAATCTGTCTCAGGAACTGGGCGATGATTTCACTTTGAAGATGGGTATTGCCCGGGCCTGGAAAGCGCCGAACCTGTATCAGACCAACCCTAACTACCTGTTATACAGCAGCGGCAATGGATGCTATGCCAGCGCCGGCAGCTGCTATCTGCAGGGGAATAAGGATCTGGAGGCCGAAACCAGCGTCAATAAAGAGGTCGGGATTGAATATCATCACGATAATGTGCAGGCTGGTCTGACCTGGTATCGCAATGACTACCGCGACAAGATTGAGGCGGGCGAAGCAGCGGAATACTCCAACAGTACATCAGACATCTACAAGTGGGAGAATGTCCCTAAAGCGGTAGTCCAGGGCCTGGAAGGTACGCTTAACTTCCCGCTGAGTGAAACGGTGATGATGAAGAACAACTTCACTTATATCATCGAAAATAAAAACAAAACCACCGGTGATTACCTGACTATCATCCCGAAATACACGATTAATTCGACGCTGGACTGGCAGGCCAGGAACGACCTGTCCGTGCAGGGTACGATGACATGGTATGGCAAGCAAAAACCCAAGAAATATAACGCCAAAGGAGAAACCACCACCGGCAGCGAAACCTGGCAGGTGTCCCCTTACGCTCTGTTTGGTATGAGCGCGACGTATAACATTAACAAATCCGTGGATTTGACCGGAGGGATTGATAACCTCCTGGACAAACGACACTTCCGGGAGGGCAACTCGACTACCTCCGGGAATTCCGGTACCTATGCCTATGGCGCAGGCGCGCGGACGTACAACGAATCGGGTCGAACCTACTATATGCAACTAGGTTTGCATTTCTGATGCCAACCAATAACACATACTGACGTATGAGGGCTGCGGGTAGGGCAATCCCTCTCGCGGCCCGATGCAGAAAACTATCCATAAAATCCGGGACAAAAACCATGCCCGCAAATTCACTGTCATGCTGATATTGCACTCTGGCGACCGCGTCAGTGACGTTGGCAGAACACTTTGCTGCGTGCGCTCAACATAAAGCAGGGGTCGTGCTGTCGGGTCCGCGAAGCAGACACGCTCACGCCGTAGGCGTGCTACCGTCCTTACACGCTTTCCCAGCTTCACTGATGGGTCAGATAATACTTGCAAATACTAATGATATTGGTAATTATTATCATTAGTATTTGCAAATTATGATTTTATCTGACTGATGCCCTATTGGGGCATCTGACGGTGGAAAAGCAATAGTTACGTTGTTGGGTCGCCGATTAAGCGCCCCATAGGAATTCAAAGGGATCTCAGCTTCGATTAGCTGATTGGTGGCTTGACTGGAAAAACAGAGCCGCTTCAGCGGGCTGGGTGTTTGCGTTAACTTCCAGATTTCAGTTCGTCAAGCGGAGAGGGATTTTCTCATGCGTATTCTCTTTGTTGGTCCACCTTTGTATGGCCTGTTGTATCCAGTGTTCTCTCTTGCTCAGGCTTTTCGTGTGAATGGGCATGAAGTTGTGATCGCGAGCACGGGAAAATTTGCGCAAAAGGCGGCTGAGGCCGGCCTGGTGGCGTTCGATGCCGCGCCCGGATTCGATTCGGAGGCCGACTATCGGCGTCGGGAGGATATGAGGAAGAAGAGCAACATAGGCACCAGAATGGGGAACTTCTCTTTCTTTAGTGAAGAGATGGCCGACCGCTTGGTTGAATTCGCAGGGCAATGGCGGCCCGACCTGATCGTGTATCCGCCGCTGGGCGTCGTAGGGCCATTAATTGCGGCTAAGTATGGTATCCCCGTGGTCATGCAAACCGTCGGATTCGGCCACACCCCATGGCATATAAAAGGGGTGACGCGATCGTTGGCCGATGCCTACGCCCGCCATGGTGTCGATGCGCCGCCGCGCGATCTGGCATGGATCGATGTCACGCCGCCGAGTATGAGTATTCTGCAGAATGAAGGTGAACCCATCATTTCAATGCAGTATGTACCCTACAACGGAGGGGCAGTCTGGGAGGAATGGTGGGAGAGGGCGCCAGACCGGAAACGTTTGTTGGTCAGTCTTGGCACCGTCAAGCCCATGGTCGATGGGCTGGATCTGATTTCGTGGGTTATGGACTCGGCCGACGAAGTGGATGCCGACATCATCTTACAGCTATCAGCTAATGCGCGTTCTGATTTGCGCAAGCTGCCGCCAAACGTACGGCTTGTCGACTGGATTCCGCTGGGCGTGTTTCTCAACGGCGCCGATGGATTTATTCATCATGGGGGGGCGGGTAACACCCTTACGGCTTTACACGCAGGGATACCGCAGATCGTGTTTGGCCAAGGGGCGGATCGTCCTGTCAATGCCAAGGCTGTCGTGGAGCGGGGATGCGGGATCATCCCCGGCGAGGATGGATTGACCAGCGATTTGATCAATACATTCCTGAGTAATACCTCACTGCGTGCAGCTTCAGCACAGGTCGCTGCCGAAATGGCTACGCAAGCTAGCCCATGCGAAGTTGCTGACAGCCTTGTTGCAAAACTGAAGCATGGCTGACTAGAGCCGTCCTACGATTATGTTACGCCATTGTGATGGTGCTGCCTTTACCCGCAAAGGATTCCCACGGGGCGTGCGCTGACGCAATTTTTAACTGGATCTGTCTGGGTGCGGTTTGCCCATTGCACCCATGGATCTCTTCTATCGCAGATGAAGGAGGCTTGATGCTCACCGCCCATTCTCCAATGCCGGCTGGCTCCTGGATAGTTCGCCTTGCCAGCGTGTGCTGGGAACGTAAGACGTTAAGCATCATTGTGGTACTTGCCTCGGTGACGACTATTATCCTGGCCGCGTTGACGCCTTTACTTACCCGCCAGGCGGTTAACGATGCACTGGCTGGCGATCCCACAGGGTTGCCATGGCTCGCCGCTGGACTGCTGTTCATTGCGCTGTTCGATTTCGTCGGCAACTATGTGCGCCGCGGCTATGCCGGGGAACTTTCGTTGTGGGTTCAGCACACTTTGCGGGGAAGGGCTTTCGACAGTATCCAAAAACTTGATGGGGCCGGTCAAGACGCCCTGCGTACGGGGCAGGTTATTTCGCGCACCAATAGCGATCTTCAGCAGATGCATACTCTGTTGCAGATGTGTCCTGTGCCTCTGGCCGTCCTTACCTATTACGTTGCGGGTCTCGCGGTGATGTTGTGGATGTCGCCGACCATGACGCTTATCGTCGTCGCCGTGCTGGCCGGTTTAGCCGTGACGGCGCTGCGCGCGCGCCGTCGTGTTTTTGCGCAGACGGGCCTGGCTTCGGACAGGCTCGCTCATCTGACAGAGCACATGCGCGAGGTTCTCACGCAGATCTCCATCGTCAAGTCTTGTGTGGGGGAGTTGCGTGAGATGCAATGGCTGGACCGCCAGTCGCGGCATATGGTACGCGTGCGTATTGGTTCGGCGATCGCCCAGGCCATGCCGGGCGCCACCATGCTGGCACTCCCGGTGCTTGGTCAAATCGTGTTGCTGTGTTTCGGCGGCTGGTCCGTGATGGCCGGACGGATCGACCTGGGAACGTTCGTGGCTTTTGCCAGTTTCCTCGCCATGCTGACCGGCCCTACCCGGGTGTTTGCCTCGTTCCTGGTGATTGCTCAGCGTACCCAGGCTTCGGTCGAGCGCGTTTTCTCCCTCATCGACACCCGGCCGCAAATGCAAGATGGGTCTCAGTCCGTTGCCGGAAAAGTTGTTGGATTGGCATTGGAGGGTGTCGGATTCAACTACGGCGGCGGCGCTGGCGTACTGCGCGACGTGTCGTTTTCTATCAGTGCGGGAGAGACTATCGCGGTAGTGGGGGCGTCTGGCTCGGGTAAATCGACCTTGTTGATGCTGCTCGCACGGTTCTACGATACGACCGCCGGGCACCTGTGGCTCAACACTGAGCGGGGTAGGCAGAATATTGCCGATCTCAGACTGGAAGAGCTGCGTCGCGCGGTTGGCGTGGTGTTCGAAGATACCTTTCTTTTTGCCGGCACCGTCGCCGAGAATATCGCCTATGGCCATCCGGATGCCACGGAAGAGGACATTAGCCATGCAGCTGACGCGGCCGGAGCCACTGCCTTCATTTTAGCGCTACCGAAGGGGTTCAAGACCCGGCTTACCGAGCGCGCGACAAACCTCTCCGGTGGGCAAAGACAGCGTATTGCGCTCGCACGTGCGTTGCTTACAGCGCCAAGTGTACTGATCCTGGACGACACCACTTCAGCAGTTGATGCCGGTACCGAGGCAGAGATCAACGCCGCGCTTGGCCGATATTCCGACCATGGGCACATGCTTCTGGTTATAGCACGTCGGCGTTCGACGTTGCAGTTGGCCAGCAGGATTGTGGTACTAGAGCAAGGGCGCGTTGCCGATATCGGCACGCAGGCTGAGCTTGAGGCGCGCTGTCCGGCATTCGTTTCCCTCATGTCAAGCGCAGGCGATTTCCTGGAGAAACCCCCCGTTTCGACCGCGATACTCTGGCCCGAGCCAATCTCCTCTCTGGGGGCCCCTGGTGGTGAGGGCGATGAAGACACCACGGCCATGGCTGGCGAAGGTTTCCGTGAACGCATGAGTCGCGTGCCCGAACGGGCGGTGCGGTTGGCACAGGCAGGTGAGGGGCGGCGGGTGGCGTCGCTGTTAGTCCCCGTGGCGTGGATGTTTGTGGCCGCGGCCATGCTGATCGCGGTTGACTCGGCAGCGAGCGTCGGCGTGCTCGTGCTCTTGCAGCGTGGTATCGACACGGGCGTAGCTGCGGGCAACCTGGCCATGATCGGAATGTGTGCGGCGCTCGCCCTGTGCCTGGTTGCCATCAGTTGGTGTTGCTATTCATTGCAGACAGTGGTCTCGGCGCGCGCGGCGGAAACCGTGCAGCACACGGTTCGGTTAAGAAGCTTCGGGCATTTGTTGCGGCTAGGCCTACCTTACCATGAGCAGAACGTCGATACCCGGCTCACCCGAATGACGGTAGACGTGGATGCACTAGCACGGTTTCTGCAAAACGGTCTCGCCGGCGCCGCGACCAGCCTGGTCACCATGGTAGCCATTGCGATAGCCATGTTCTGGCTCGACCCGGTCCTGGCCCTGGTTGCGCTAGGCGGTGTCCCGGTGGTCATACTGGCCACATGGATTTACCGCCGTTTGAGTTCACCCGCCTATGCCCAGGCGCGCATAGAGATCGGCAAAGTCAATAGCACCCTGCAAGAGAAAGTGTCAGGGCTTCGCGTGGTGCAATCGCATGGGCAGCAGGATCTGGAGGCTACCAAGCTGCGTGCGCTGTCGGACCGCTTCCGCGCCACCCGCGTGCGTGCTCAGAAATATCTTGCCGTCTACTTTCCATTCCTTACCTTCTGTACCGAGGCATCTTACGCCGCCGTGCTGTTGGTGGGTGCATCCCGCGTCGCCGAAGGTGAATTGACCGCAGGCGTGCTGGCGGGATTCTTCTTGTTACTGGGGCAGTTCTACGGGCCGGTGCAACAATTGTCCGGCATTGTCGATGCCTACCAGCAAGCTTCCGCCAGCGGGAAGCATATTGACGCACTGCTGGCCACCGAGGGAGCGGAGGAAATGGAACCTTCGGATCCGTCTGCGGTAGTTGCCATGAAGGGAGAGCTTCGGCTTGAAGACGTAACATTTTGTTATCCCGGCGGCAGCGAGCCTGCGCTGGATAGGCTAAGCCTGTCCATACCGGAGGGTTCGGTAGTGGCGGTGGTGGGTCGCAGCGGTGCCGGAAAATCTACCCTGGTCAAGCTGATCGCCGGGCTCTATTCCCCCTCGAGCGGCAAGATTCGCATCGGGGGACGTGCCGTCGAGGAGATGTCACTTGCCGACTATCGTTCCCAAGTGGGCTTAGTAGAGCAGGATGTGGCGTTGTTCAGCGGCGATATCGCTGAGAACATCCGCTATTCGCGTCCATGGAGCATGGATGCGGAGGTGGAAAGCGCGGCGTTGCAGGTTGGGCTGCTCGATACGATGCGTGCCTTGCCGCGAGGGTTTCGGACGCCGGTGAACAACGGCGGGATGGATTTATCGGCTGGGCAGCGCCAGCTCATTGCGTTGGCCCGTGCGCAGCTTGCCGATGCGCATGTCCTGCTGCTCGACGAGGCCACTTCCCGCCTGGATCGTTCTTCAGAGGAGACGTTGATGACGTCTCTGTCCGATGGCGCTCGTGCTTATAGCCGAACGGTACTGGTGGTTGCCCATCGACTCACCACCGCCTGTCGATGCGATGCGATCGCCGTGCTGGAGGGCGGCAGTATCGCCGAGTACGGTACGCATGCGGAGCTGCTTGCGTTGGATGGCCTCTACGCGCGACTGTGGCATGATAGCGCCGGTGCCGCCGTTTCCTCCGCTGTGGCGCTATAGGATGACGCAGAGCATAAATCGGCGGGGGAACTGCTGGGCTAACAATCCGATGCAACGGTTTTTCAGGAGTCTTATGACGGAATGGTGCCGACGACCGGCTGCCAAAGCTCACCGGGGTCAAGTCTGCCATAATTCGCTATATCACAGGATTTGTGCAGTGCCATCAGATCCCACGGGTATAATGGCGGCCTAACATCAAATGAATCAGCGCGTCTGTTCCATGAACAGTCTAATGTAATGGCCAATTTTTATTGGTCGCTACACTACCCACCACCTTTATATTTCATGGAATGCCAAAAATGAGGAATATACCGCCCTTATCGCCCGATGATGTCGGTGCCGCAGCACGCATACGCACACCGCTGGCAACACGCACACCGCCGGACATCACGTCGTTCTGGCGAGACGTTGAATCTGTCGATATTCCTCTAGTCACTGAGGTTAACGATAAAAGTGATGACCGCGATGTCACCTTTCTATGGCGCTCGGGAACGCCGCTGCAGGGTGTTTATGTCCGCTTGAACCGTGTGACCGACAAAAGCAATGTCGTCAAAGGGCTAATGACCCACGTAGCGTCTAGCGACATCTGGATGCTGACTCTACGGTTGCCGGCCACGTACCGCGGATCATACACGATCATCGAAATTCCAAAGGGAACCTCACCCGAACTGATCTCGCAGCTTGGTGGCCGCCGACCGCCATTTGTCGGTCGACCCGACCCGTTTAACAAGGCGCCTGGCATCAACGTACGAGGGGACGCACAGGAGTCTATCCTGGCCCTGGATCTGGCTCCAGAGCAAAGAGAGTGGGCTGAAAGAGAGTGGGCTGGAGTACCCCGCGCCCATCGCGGCGTGCTCGCCACGTTGTATCCATTTATCGCTGGCCACAAGCGCCGCGTGCGCCTCTATCTTCCCGACGTCCCCAGGTCAGAGCCTTTAGGATTACTGGTATTGCTCGACGCCGAGACCTGGTTCGACCACATAGGAATCCTTGGGGCCATCGACGTCGCCATCAATAATGGCCGTATCGGCCCCTTGGCCGTGCTAGGAATCGACAACCTTGATGAAACCGACCGCTGTGCGATCCTGGGTGGCTATAGCGGGCTCGTATTCGACATTGCCGAGCGCTTGGTGCCTCAGGTACGTGCGGAATATCCTGATAGAACATGGGCTGGCCGTTCAAAGACTGTACTGTCCGGGCAAAGTCTTGGCGGCGTTACCGCACTCATGGCAGCTTTGCATGCACCTGGCATATTCGGCTGCGTACTTTGCCACTCACCCTCCCTGTGGTGGACCCCGGATGGGAACCGGCGTCCCGTCATGTTCACCGAGAATGATACGTCCTGGGTGAGCGAACACGTGCTGGCCACGCCGCCGAAGGAGGTGCGGATCCGGCTATGCGTGGGCGCTTTGGAAGGCGCGATGGTGCCTCATGTCCAACAATTGCACCAACGGCTGCTCGCGGCAGGCGTAGATAGCGATCTTTCAATCTATACCGGCGGCCACGATTTTGCATGGTGGCGTGGAGCCCTTATCGACGGACTCACCGTACTGTAACAGTCGACTAAAACCGGACACCTTTTCAGGCATATTTCTTTAAAAGGTGTTCAGATGCAGTTATCAATAGGCAAATACGGAGAAGACATAAATGAATGGCCGAAAATATCGAAATAGTCATCAATGCATGACGATGTTTTCAGCCGTGTTTTTCATAATACTCCTGTATGCCGGGAACAGTTATGGCAAACCGGATATGAAACCACTGGGGTCGAATATTGCCGACCGGGGATCCTCTTTTTATCATTTCAGTGTAAGGAGATTCGACTCCGCGGACGGGAAAAGACATTACAAGATATGGACGGGCATCCCAGACAAATCTCCCCCGACATCAGGTTTTCCCATCCTTTATCTGCTTGATGGAAACGCCGTCATGGACAGGTTGTCGGACACCCTTCTGAGGAAGCTTTCAGAAAAAACACCGCCTGTAATTGTAGCCATTGGATATCAGACAGAATTCCCCTTCGAACCGAACGCGCGGGCGTATGATTATACGCCACCGGGCAAACAGAATAGTAAGGAACACGGTGATTCTGAACGTTATGGCCGGAAAGGCGGCGGCAGCGCGATGTTTCGTCAACTGCTTGAAGACAGAATTTCTCTTGCAGTAGAAAAAAATATTAAAATAAACCCCGATAAACGAGGGATTTGGGGGCATTCCTATGGAGGATTATTTGTTATGGAATCTTATTTATCATCATCCTTTTTTAAATTTTATTACGCCGCCAGTCCGTCTCTGGAAAGAGATGATTTCGCACTGCTGAGAAGGCTGGAGTCTATAAATAAACGAAATTTCCATGACAAGCAGCTATATCTTATGGAAGGTGCTGACGCTCCTGGAAAAATTGTACAAGGTGAGGTCGGGGATGCCCTGGGCAAAGTCCGCAGAACGCTGGCCAGCCTTCGTGCGAATGGGCTGCCAGCGGCATACTGGCCGTATCCCGGACTCACTCATGGCGAAATGTTTAACGTCTCTTTTCAAAGCGCTTTGTTACATATAGGGGCTCTAAGGGAGGACCGTCCTAAATTCTGTCACGTACATCACTTTTCTGATTAAAGGCGCGTAATGTTCGGTTAGGGGTAAGCGATTATCTGAATCGCTTACTTTTCGAATCCCGGTGGGGCGGGACTATAACCGAATTCATGACTTGCCCAAGCGCCGAAAGATGGTGCATGCGTGGGTCAACCCAGTTAAATTCCCTATTGACACTTATCACCTGAGAGGGTTCACAAGTTATGTCCGAATCCATGCCGGACATTGTTTGGATCCCCGCGATTTGAATAACCAACCGGCTATTGGCGGCTTCCATATGCCCTTGTTCTAACATATCAAGACGGTCCGCCCAGTCCTGCATCATGATCCGCCGCTGTTCAACGTAGGCCGCATGGTTGTAGGCTGCGCTCACTTTGTTCGGGTCGGTATGAGATAACTGTGCTTCTATCCATGCCTTTGGATAACCAATTTCATGCAGTGCCGTTGAAATTGTGCCGCGGACACCGTGGCCAGTCAGACGATCTTTATATCCCATTCGTTTGAGGGCTTGGTTGAGTGTGTTTTCACTCATGCGCTTTTTCAGGTCAGAATTGTGGGGAAATAGGAATCGCTGTGCAGGTCTACTATTTCCGAGCAAGTGGTAGATGATTTCAATAGCCTGTACAGATAAAGGGACAGTGTAGGGCGGGATATCTTGCGAGTGTCTTCCATTCTTGCGCAAAAGCTTTTTTAGCTGTTTTACGTTATCCGGTGGAATAAACCATAACCCGCGCTCCAGATCAAACTGCTCTGGTGTCGCCAGGCGTAGCTCGCCGGTGCGAACACCGGTCAGCAGCAACAGGCGAAGCCCCATCTGGGTGTTCGGTTGGCCAGGATAACGACGTAGGTTTTGTAAAAAAGCCGGGATTTCATGCATCCATAAAAAGGGATTATGGACAGAAGGGGGTTTAGGCAGTGCGACCACCTTCAGGTCGGTAGCAGGGTTATTCTCCAATCCTTCCACTTTTACTAAAGCAAAGCGGAATATCTGATTCAACCAGCCGCGGACTTTTTCGGCAACGGTGAATGCGCCGCGGTGTTCAATTCTGCTCATGATTTGTAACAGGTCGGTCCGGCGGACATCATAAATAGATGTTTTGCCAATTCTCGGCAGGACATCATTCTTGAAAACGCGCTGGCACTGGGAAAGAGGCGACTTTCTGCCTTCTTTCGACGTGAGTGCCCGGTATTCAGTCCATTCCTTGAATACGGTTTCAAAGCTGTTCTCAGAGGCGAGAAAGGTGGCATAGCGCTGCTGCTCACGGGCAGTCCGTGGATTAATGCCTTTTGCCAACAGAGCAGAAGCATGATCTCTTAACTGTCTTGCTTCACGGAGTGTG
Source organism: Sodalis sp. RH21 (assembly GCF_047324175.1). Classification (NCBI taxonomy): domain Bacteria; kingdom Pseudomonadati; phylum Pseudomonadota; class Gammaproteobacteria; order Enterobacterales; family Bruguierivoracaceae; genus Sodalis; species Sodalis sp. RH21. The sequence continues at coordinate 2,412,513 of NZ_CP178732.1, forward strand.
ACGCTTGGATAGCAACCGAGAGAAATGCGCTTTTGTTTTCCGCCCCAGTAATAGCGGAAGTGCCAGGTTTTTCCACCTTTGGGTGAAACAGCAAGCGAAAGGCCGGCATCATCGGAGAGGGTATAGGCTTTGCCGGTAATTTTGGCCCGGCGGACTGCGGTATCGGAAAGTGCCATGATCGTAGCTCCTGATTGTTGGTCAGAGCTGGATTCTGGTTTCCAATCGAACAATCATAAAGCAACAATCCGGAACCAAACTCACCCGCATTTCCGATGGACTTAAACATGGACTTAAAAGTATCGGATACAGGTGGATTTCAGTGGACGTCGCTGGAGCATAGAAGGATGGTTTTCATCCTTCTATCAATGACCTATGGACATCGGTAGACATCCACAGAACAGAATTTGGCTCCTCTGACTGGACTCGAACCAGTGACATACGGATTAACAGTCCGCCGTTCTACCGACTGAACTACAGAGGAATCGCGAGAACGGGGCGAATCATATCCGGCCCCTCGGAGTGTGTCAATGCAAAAAAATTTCCCCCGGCGCGATTGACTAAACCTTATGCAAATCAAATACCGGCGAGGCGCTGGGTCACCAGTCGCGCCAGCGGGTCCTGGCGATAAAACTGCACAAAGCATTTATAGAGGTTCGGAAACCGTTCGGTCAGCAATTCCGTCGAGCTGAAGAAATACTCCGACAAGACCGCAAAACATTCCGCCGGATCGCTGGCGGCATAGGCATCCATGCTGGCTGCCTCTTCGCCGACCAAATCGACTTCATCTTGCAAATCCTCCATCGCTTCACGCAGCAGAGTCTCCCACTGCGCCACCTCGCGCATGGCGATCAGCGGCACGCCGTTCACTACGCCGGCATTACGCGCATCCAGCTTGTGCGCGGTTTCGTGAATCACCAGGTTGAACCCCGATAGATCGAACGAATCCTGGATCTCTTGCCAGTTAAGGACAATCGGCCCTTGATCCCAGCTTTGCCCCGAATGCACCATTTCCCCGCGATGCACCAGGCCGATCTCGTCTTGCCATTCGTCGTTCACCACAAAGGGGGAGGGATAAATCAAAACTTCGTGAAAACCGTCCAGCCACTCGATACCCAGGCCCAGTACCGGCAGGGCAAACATCAGGGCGACACGCGCCTGCATCAGGTCATCCAGAACCAAACCCTGTAACGCCACCAATTTCTTTTGCTGTAAAAATTTACCCGCCAGCAAAACCAGCGCATGCTGTTCTTCGCTGGATAGGGGGGAAAACAGCGGGATCGCTAAAGCCTCTTGCCATAACGCAAGGGTCTCAGCGGAAGGAGCAGAACTTTTCCATGGCCATTTCATCATCGTGTTGCTCGATAAGTCGTCACTTGAATCGTTAGGCGTGGTTAAACACTATTAAAATGCCGCAAAACAGGGCATGATAGCAACCGCTAAAGAGGAGAGATGCCGGAGCGGCTGAACGGGACGGTCTCGAAAACCGTTGAAGGAGCGATCCTTCCCAGGGTTCAAATCCCTGTCTCTCCGCCATTATTCAATCACTTATGCAACTTCCCGTCTGTGATTTTTATCCCACTTGCATTGACTTGGCATATTCGCTGGGGATAGTTTACCCCTTTACCACCCTGTTTGCGTGGCGCCATGTCTAAAGTTGCGCGATTTTATCTGTAGCCTTTGCTGGAGTTGGCCACGAATGTGCTTTGACACCAACGCAGCGAACCCATAACGACAACGTTAAAAATTAACTAACTAGCTATATTAATACACTTGGAATTTGATTTCATTTTTCATTTTGGTATTGCCAGTGCTTGGTGCGGTAAAGGGTATGATTTCTTTTAATTTCTTCAATACACCTTTATTATAGGACCAAAGACCCACGCCATTCATGCCATAATTTTCACGATTATTTGTCTTGTAACCTATTTCAGGGATTATTAAATTACCTTGGAAAGCAGTGATCCAGTAAGGCGATCCTAAAAACTCAAAATCATTGTATTGATTTTTTACCGTTTGCAAATCTTCAATTTTGTCAATGATGGCAACTTTTTTATAGTCCGATGAAATAAATATCTTTCCGTCATTCAAAAAGTAAATTTCTTGCATATTCGAAAAATCACTAGAAACAGGTATGCTTTTAACTACCGTCAGTTTTTCATCATTTTTGGTGACTAATATTTCTGGTGTGGCCATTGATGAAACAAAATATATTAAATTATCACGAAGTGTAAAGGATCGAATTTCGAAATCATTGGTTTTATTTTTTAATGAATAGGGCAGGATAGCATGCGATCTGATTTCCGGCTTATCTTTATTAATTGATATCCTCCAAAAATCCCCTGTCGTGGCAGAAATAAGCAGGAATTGATTGCGGGTTTTATCGAAACGCAACCGGTGCGTACGTCTTCCTAATCCATCCAATGAAGCAATTTCATTGAATTTTTTACCATTAAACGTGTAAAATACCATCCTTCCGTGCTCGGTATCTTCCACCGCCCAATATTTTTCACCGTCATAAGCCACATCGTGGGATGTGAACGTTGATTCCATCACATTCCATTTTGAAAGATCGCGGTCCAAGGTTTTGTTCCATATTATCCTGCTTTGCCAGCAATCCACGATGAACCATTTTCCATCAATGTTCGCCATGTAGGTGGGTGCATATAATGTTTTATCCCATGAAGCATCTGATAATTTACCGTGAATCTCTGTTTTGGCTTTATCCAAGTTCTGCATGAAAACAGGGTCGGAATGTAATGCCGAAACCGCAATAGAGCCCGCAATCCTGCCCGCATCGACATCACTTTGCCAATGAACGCCGCAAATGACTCTGAATTGACCTAGCTCATAGCCCCGTTTTAGAATTTCCGCTTTTCTCTCTGGATAAATTTCTGCCAGAATGAGTGATAGCGCCCAACCGGTTGTTGCATGCCCGGATGGATATGACCCGTTGTTCTTTAAGTCATTCTCCAATGCCGGCGTGCAAGAATGTTTACCAAAAAAATCAAATGGTCTTTTCCGGTGATAATAACTCTTGGTCTTTTCTGTTAATGTTATGGCTAATAAAGGAACAAGTGAATGAAGTAATTCATAGGTTTGAGGGGTGTTTTGTTCGCTTAGCGTAAGCCCGACAACAGGTGAAAATAACGCATCAATATTATACAAATCCACGGTTTTTTTCGCTTCGTTCCATTGAGGTCGTTTTGACGCTATCAAGGGATCAATATATAAAGATTTATCCAACCGTAGCTGGGCACTGTTTCGCGCGGGCGGCGGAGGAAGTATGTATAATATATTAGGTAGGTTGTCGTCAGCGAGATATTGGTTTGCATATGCCGAGCAGTTTAATACATTTAAAAATAACATAAAAAGAAAAAATTTTTTAACTATTTCGCCTAACACCTTAGTATTTCCTTTGTTTAATAGATCAAAAAACAATCAAAAATAATGCGCCGCACATATTTTATGTGCAAAAAAGCAACGTTCAATAAAACACGCTTTATTTATAAATAGATTACAGGGCTGTTAAATTAATATGACATTTTAGCAAGTATCCGTACTTGTACTGCATTTAATTAGCAGCATAAGCTTATCAAGCTTATATATCAAATGGTTAGCAATAATTGATTTGAACGGGAATATTCGCTTTGCTGGAAAAAAGGAATCCACAGCCTTTTAAGCAACCAAATGCCCGCCCGAGTGGAAAATATATCTTCCATACCCCGGGGGCACCGGCCAGACGCGAAAGGAGCAGGCGAACTGCGCGGGGAAAGGGTAGGCACGGCGCCAGGTTGATGATAGCCTGTAGCCCGGCGGCGGCGGGGAAAATCAGATGGATTAAAACCCGTTGATTTTGATAAAATATCGGCCTGCGTCATATTGCGCTGATGCTATATAACACGCCTTTTGCCGCAATTCGCCAGCGCGTTGCTCTGTGCCCGGATCGCGGCCCTGTCAGACGTTCATCGCAGAATGAAGCGTCTTTGCTCATATATTATTAATCGGTTAGCCATATGATGACTTGTAAGTTCCTTGGGAGAGGAGTTTGATGATCGTGAATCTCCCGCATAAGAAGCTGACGCGTTTTGCCTCGCTTTTCTCGCTTAGTATCGCCCTGGTGCTGGTGGGGATCAAAATCTGGGCCTGGCTGCTCACCGGGTCCATCGCTCTGCTAACCTCCGCCGCGGACGGCCTGGTTGACGTTATGGCCTCGGTGGTGACTTTGATCGGGGTGTTTTACGCGCAACGGCCCGCCGATAAGGGCCACCGATACGGTCACGGCAAGTCCGAAGCCGTGGCGGCATTTGTCCAGGCTCTGCTCCTGGGCGGCGCAGGCCTGGTGCTCGGCATTGAATCCGCCCATCGGCTGTTCCATCCCCAGCCCCTGATGCAGCATGGTCTTGGTATTTGGGTGATTATCGGCAGCACCCTGTGCGCCGGCGCCCTGGTCACCGTGCAGACATTTGTGGTCAAGCGGACGGGTTCCACGGCCATTGCCGCCGATCGCGCGCATTATATTACCGATATCGCGGTTAACCTGGCGGTGCTCTGCGCCTTAGTGTTCGACGGCCTGTTTGGCTGGACGCGCTCGGACGCCACCGGCGCCTTGGCGATATCCTGTTATATGATCTGGAATGCGCGGGGCATGGCGCGCTCGGCCCTGCGGCAATTGCTGGATCAGGAACTGGATATGGAAGACCGGCAGCGTATCCGCCATGCGGCAATGAGCTGCGAAGGCGTGCGCGGAGTGCATGATATCCGTACCCGCAACGGCGGGGACCGCGTGTTTGTCGAACTGCATGTGGAAGTGGACGGACAGCTCTCCGTGGACGTCGGCCATGATATCGGCGATGCCGCCGAAGCGGCGGTCAGGAAGCTGTTCCCCGCCGCCGAGGTCTTGGCGCATCTTGAACCGGCGGGCATTGCCGATGAGCGCCTTGACGACCTGGTTAAATAGCGATCCGTTGCCGTTAGCCGGGGGCCAATTATCGCCAGCGGCACATTTTTGCCGTTAAAAAAACACCCACCAAAAAAAATGTGGGTGCACAACATCACGTTAATCACGTTAATCCGCTCTGGAGCGAGCGGACTTAAGTAAAATAACATCCGTTCCGCCGGCTATCAAATGATTATGTCTAATTCCCCCATGAGTAATATTCATATATATTATACGGTTACATTAATTTTCAAACATTTACCAAAACCTTGCATAAGCGGGGCCTGTTTTAGCTCATGCTGGTTTGCCGCATGCGCGCCAGAGCATGCGGGCCTAATTGCAATAATGTATGAATGGACGGTAAGGAAATCGTTATAACCGACTAAAGATCGGTAAATCCCCTTGCGGCCAACGGGATTTAGGTCTGTTATGAGATCATCGGCGAATGTTTTTAAGCGTGAGTATTATAGGTATCTTATGAAAAAATTATTGAGCCTGGTTTTATCGCTTAGTCTCGTGGTGCCGGTAGCTGGTTTCGCCGCTCCCGGCTGGCATGATGGGGGGCATGGCGGCCGAGGATGGTACGGCGGCCCCGGTCCGGGTCGCGGCTGGGGCGGCGGCGGTCCGCATCGCGGCGCCAGATATGATTTTCTGCCCGGCGTGGCGGCGACCGTGCTGGTGGCCGGCTTGACCTATTACGTCCTGGACGGTATCTATTACCGCCGCCAGGAAAACCAGTATGTGGTGGTTGACGCGCCGCCGGCGCCGCAGATTTATGAATCAGGCGGCATCAGCGGCAATATGTCGGTAGTCGACCTGAACGGCGAGCGGTTTTACGTCAACCAGGGCCATTATTACCGCCGCAGCATCAATGGCCAATATTTGGAAGTGCCGCGCCCGGCCGGCCTGTAAGCCGCAACGCGCCGGCCTGCGCCGCGCGCGGGCCGATAAATCGAATACCAAGATGCCTGCCTGGTGCAGGCATTTTTTCGTTCAGGCGCCTTGGTCATGGTGCGCAGAGACAAAACAGATTACCATCCGCTAATCAGCCGCGCCCGGTGGTCCGGGTGGCAACCGGTTAAATACCTTGAAGGAATCCCTATGCCTAACGATATCGCCGGACAGTTAATTGCCCGTTTTTTACGCTACGTTGCGCTAACCAGCCAGAGCGATCCGTCCGCGACCCGCCTGCCCAGCACGCAGGGGCAACAGCGGCTGGCCGAACTACTGGCAACGGAACTGCGGGAATTGGGTATGACCGATATTCAGCTCGATCAACAGGCCACCGTCACCGCCGTTAAACCAGGCAACGTTCCCGGGGCGCCCCGCATCGGTTTTATCGCCCATCTCGATACGGTGGACGTCGGCCTGTCGCCGGATATTCATCCTCAACTGCTGCGTTTTACCGGCGAGGATCTCTGCCTCAATGCGCAGCACGATATCTGGCTGCGTACGGCGGAGCACCCTGAAATCCTGGCTTATCACCACCAGGATATTCTTTTTAGCGACGGCACCAGCGTGCTGGGGGCCGATAATAAAGCGGCCATCACCGCCATTATGACCATGCTGGCCAACCTGGAGGAGGATACGCCCCACGGCGATATCGTCGTGGCCTTCGTGCCCGACGAAGAAATTGGCCTGCGTGGCGCCAAGGCGCTTGCGCCTGAGCGTTTCGCCGTGGATTTTGCCTACACCATCGACTGCTGCGAAGTGGGCGAGGTGGTTTATGAAAACTTTAATGCCGCCAGCGCCGTGGTCACGCTGACCGGCGTTACCGCCCATCCCATGTCGGCCAAAAATGTGCTGGTTAATCCGCTATTGATGGCCCAGGACTTTATTGCGGCTTTTGATCGCCGGGAAACGCCGGAGCATACCGCGGGCAGGGAAGGTTATTTCTGGTTCAACGATATGGCGGCCAACGCCAGCCAGGCCAGGCTGACCATTTCGATTCGTGATTTCGATCAAGCCCGCTTTAATTGGCGCAAACAGCGTATCGGCGAGGTGGCGGCGGATATTGCCGGGCGTTATCCCACGGGTAAAGTACATTATGAGATTAACGATATTTACAGCAATATCAGCAACGCCATAACCGGCGATCGCCGCGCCATCGATTTGATTTTCGCCGGGCTGGCAGAACTGGGCATTGAACCGAAGGTAACGCCGATGCGCGGCGGTACCGACGGCGCCGCCCTGTCGGCCAGGGGATTATTAACGCCGAACTATTTCACCGGCGCGCATAATTTTCACTCTCCGTTTGAGTTTTTGCCCATTAGCTCCTTTGTCGGCAGCTATAACTTGACGCGCAAATTATGCCTGCTGGCGGCGAAAAGTTAACGGCTTGGGAGCAATGTGACCCGTCGGTAATCGATTCTCACGTGGCGTTAAAATGTGACCTATATCACATGGTCTAATGATGCGCTTTACAATAAAAAGTGATTTTCATCACAATTTTTTTGTGACACAGCTCACACTTAACCCGAAGGATAACGTCGTATCATAAAAAAATGAAATATTGGTTCATTTTTTAAGGTATAGCGTTTCTTAAGGGTGCGGTATGAAAATAAAACAACGGTTAGACAAAATTCCCGGTGGACTGATGCTGGTTCCCCTGTTCATCGGCGCGGTGATCAATACGTTTTATCCGGACGCGGCCGGTTACTTTGGCTCTTTTACCAGCGGCATCCTTAAAGGGACGGTACCGATCCTCGGCGTATGGTTTTTTTGCATGGGGGCAACCATCCAACTGCGGGCGTCCGGCGTCGTGTTGAAAAAATCAGGCACCCTGGTGGTGGTTAAAACGCTTACCGCCTGGGTGGTGGCATTAATCGCCGCGCATTTCTTGCCGCTTGAGGGCATTCAGAGCGGCTTTTTCACCGGCATTTCCACCTTGGTGCTGGCCGCGTCGATGAATATGACCAACGGCGGCCTCTATGCGTCGTTAATGCAGCAGTACGGCAGTAAGGAGGACTCGGCGGCGTTTGTGCTGATGTCCATTGAATCCGGTCCGCTGCTGACGATGATTATCCTGGGGTCCGCCGGCGTGGCCTCCTTCGAGCCCCGCCTGTTTTTAGGCGCGGTGCTGCCGTTTATCATCGGTTTTATTCTAGGCAACCTGGATGATGATTTACGGGAGTTTTTCGGCCGCGCGGTGCCTGCGCTGATACCGTTTTTTGCCTTCTCCCTGGGGAGCGCTATCGATCTCTCGGTAATTAAAGAGACCGGTTTACTGGGTATTTTGCTTGGCGTCGGCGTCATTATCGTGACCGGTATTCCGCTGATCCTGGCGGATAAATACATTGGCGGCGGCGACGGTACGGCGGGGATTGCCGCGTCCAGTTCCGCCGGCGCCGCGGCCGCTACGCCCTTCCTGATCGCCGAAATGAATCCGATATTCAAAAGTCAGGTTGCATCCGCCACCGCTCTGGTGGCCACGGCGGTTATCGTCACGTCGCTGTTGGTGCCCATTATTACCGCGCTGTGGGCTAAATGGGCCCGGCGGGAGAGACCCTCCCGGCAGACCCCGGTTTCTTACCCCCAATAAGCCCCGCGTTTTACCGGGCGGCCTGCCGGCCGTCCGCTTCCCCGCGTGGGTTACCTCGAAAGTTTGTCGGCTATACTTCTGCTATCCGCTGGCAATAAAAATAATATAAGCTTAACGTGATTATTATCTTGTCCGCCCGCTGAAAATGCCGGCGGACCATGCCTGAACGGCATAAGAGAGGGAAATATGGCCCACGATCCGCTTTATGAGGCTTTACTCGAACGCATCGAGGCGTTGGAAGCACGGGAAAGGCAGTTGACCGTGACGTCCCATGCCTACCAGGTGGTTATTACCACGATTTTGGGTAATATCGACGCCGAAACCCGCGACCGCATTATCTCCATGGTGGACGAAGCCCATGAAATCGCCTACTCCCAGGCGGTTAACCGCAGCGATAAGCATTTGTCCGAGATTATCAAAGGAGCCGATGAAATCGTACAGCGGATGTTTAATTACGCCCAGGGCGGCAACCATCTCGATTTATGACTTTCCATGGGCTCCTCTAAGGCTTGGCGCCAGGTCTGATTTTTGCATCTGCTTTTTGCATAGGCTACGGAACGTATTACCATAGCCCGGACGGTGCAATGCCTTTTAATGTTGGAGCAGTGGAAAACATGAAGAATTACGCAGCGATATTACTCGGCGGCGCCTTATTGCTCGCCGGCTGTGATAAGCCCCAGGCGGAAAACAGCGGGTCGGCCTGGTCGGCGGAAGGAAAAACCATGGGGACTTTTTACCGGGTTACCCTGGCATCGCCGCCTGCGGAGGCCGTGGCGGGTCTGCAGGAACAAATCGGCCAATTGCTGGAACAGGACAATCATGAGCTGTCTACGTACCAATCGGACACGGTTTTGTCGCGTTTCAATCAATATACCGGCACCGACCCCCAGCCCGTATCCGCCGGCATGGCGGATATCATCACTACCGCCTTGCGCATCGGCGCTAAAACCGCCGGAGCCATGGATATCACCGTGGGTCCCTTGGTTAATCTATGGGGATTCGGGCCGGATAAGCAGCCGGTGACGCTGCCCACCCAGCAGCAAATCGATGCAGCCCGCGAACGCGTCGGGCTGCGCCATCTGCGTTTGATTGAAGATAACCGGGGCCAATGGCTGCAAAAAGATTTGCCGGACCTTTATGTGGATCTGTCCACCCTCGGCGAGGGTTATGCCACCGATCATCTGGCCGCCCTGCTGGAGCGGCGGGGAATAACACGTTATCTGGTGTCGGTGGGCGGGGCGGTGATATCCAGGGGGTTATCCCCGCAAGGGCAGCCGTGGCGCGTAGCCATCCAGCGTCCCACCGATAAGGAAATCGGCGCCCAGGCCATCGTCGATTTGCAGGGGCATGGCATCAGTACGTCGGGAAGTTATCGCAATTATTACGAATTGCAGGGTAAGCGCTTGTCGCATATTATCGATCCCGCCACCGGCCGTCCTATCGAGCATAAACTGGTCTCCGCCACGGTCATCGCCCCCACCGCGTTGGAAGCCGACGGCTGGGATACCGGTTTGATGGTGCTGGGAAGCGAAAAAGCCAAAGCGCTAGCCGAGCAGCAAGGGCTGGCGGTATACCTGATTACCAAAACCGACGGCGGGTTCGCCACCTGGATGTCGCCGCAGTTCAAATCCTTCCTGGTCAGCCAGTCAGATAGCCCGGCTTCGTGAGGTCATCATTTTACAGGAGAAAATCATGATCAAAGTTTCCTTACTGCCAGTGCTGCTGTTGGCGCTGCCCCTGGTGTCGTCCCCCGTCGTGGCGGCGCCGGCAAAAAGCATGGATATGGAACATATGTCCCCGGCCCAGGCGCTTAGTCCCGCCAGCCAGGCCTATATGGCCGCCATGGGGGACATGCACCAGGATATGGCCGAAGGGGTCAAGGACAGCGATCCGGATGTCGCATTCGCGCAGGGAATGATTCCCCATCACCAGGGCGCCATCGCCATGGCCGAAACCGAATTAAAATACGGCAAGGACCCGCAGATGCGTCAACTGGCGCTAAATGTCATCAAAGCGCAAAAAGCCGAAATCGAAGCGATGGAAACCTGGCTTAAAGCGCATCCCCGCGTCCCGGGCGCTAAATGATACTTTCAGCCGGTTAGCCCGGCTGGCGGCTAAATGTACACTTGCATTCCGCTGCCAGGTTTGGTAACTGTAGATAGTCCCCAGTGTTATCGGGGGAGTCTTTTGGTAAACCCCTAAATCTGACAAGTAAGCGAGGTGTTTATGAGTAGAGGTAAGGACAAGTCAGCCAAGAAGAAGCCAGAGAAAACACTGAAGGAAAAACGTGCGGATAAAAAAAGCAAAAAGGGGCTCGATATCTAGGTCCCCAGGCTTGCAGCGCAACGTACCCGGCAATCGAGCCGGGTTTTTTTCGCCCCGATAGCCCGGTTGGGCCGCTTTTTCATGGCGGATTGGCTATAATAGCCCGAAGTAAACCACGGAGAACCCGCCCCATGAACGATGATATTTTTGAATTCGATATTGATGCTGAGTTGGCCAAAGCGGAAGAAAACGCCGAACAAAAAGCCAAAGCAGTGCCGGAAACGTATACGGCTGAAGATGATTGCGAAGGTTGTAAAATTTAATAAAGCGCTTCACCCCGCCTGGCGCCGTGTCAGGCGGGTATGGGTTTTTGTCACCTATGTCCTGAATTACCCTCGCTTTTCCGGCGACACGCGCGTGCGCTACACGTCGAATATAACGGCTTAATTGCGCGGTGCGCTATATACCTGCGCGATCGCACATTCCGCGACGCTGCGGATCAAAGGCTAAATCATCAATAAAACTAATATCAAAGGGGATTAAAATATACGATAAAATATTTTACTGAGGGGATATGTAACTAAAACAGGCGTGGAAAAATATTTTGACAGTAATATCATCGGCGTTATTGCGACGCGTTAAAAAAACCCGCCAAAAACAGCGGGTAAAATCACTTCTTAAGTTACACCAGGGAAATTAGTCTTGCTTACGCATGTTACGCTAATTTGGCAGAAATACTATACATTTAGTTCGGATTTTACTGAGGCGCCAACGAAATAATCGAATAGCCCAATTTATATTAAGCAAAAAAATGAACGAAATTAATTTTATGTTATTGATATTTATGATTTAATATAAAATATTTAAGGCAATATCGCTGCTATGAAAATTAGCGATTAAGTAAAATAAAAAATTCTTAAAATAATGAGTGTTGCCTTTTATATCGTCATAAAATGGCAATATATATTTAATTAATCATAACTTAGCGGCGGCGTCAAACGCAGCGATAAGGAACGATCGTTACGGCACATTTGCGGTGTTATGCCAAAATATTTCTTAAACAGGGTAGTGAATTGTGACTGCGAATTAAAGCCGTAATCCAAAGCGATATCGATAATTTTATTGTCAGTATTGCGCAATCTATGTACCGCTTCGGTTAATTTGCGTTCGCGGATATAACGCCCCACGGCCATGCCGGTTGTGGCCCGGAACACCCCCTGCATATGCCAGACCGAATAACCGGAACGCTGGGCGAGTTCGGGCAGCGCGATATCGCGGTCTAGATGATCCTCGATCCACCTCGCCAGGGCAGCGACCAAGGGTTCATTGGGTTTGAGTTCGCGCATATCGTTTCATTTCCGCCTCGGCGGTTACCCGTAGTGCATTTATAAGAGACGCCATATTCTAAAGATCGCCGCCACGGGAGCAAGTAAAAGTGCCGCTGCGCGCGGGATAAAACGGGCAGGGGGCGTATCGGCAAAAATTTCCCCGCGGCCCGTTCAATCCTGCCCTTATCCGCGGGGGAGCGGTCGCCGCCCCGGATTATCCGGCGATATAGCTAGACGTCGCCCTTGTTATCCTCTTCCACCGCGTCATAGATGCGCTGCATGATGTCCGGAAAAGCGGACTGCACCCGGCTCCAGCTCGGAATGAAGGGTTTGTCGTTCGGCCTTTCGATAAAAGCCTGCCCGGCATCCAGGATGCATTGCATAAACAGTTCAATCGCCGCTTCCTCGCTATGCTGGTCGAATTTCAAACCATTCATGATGGCATCGTGATGGTAGAACTCCAGGATATCGAGGGCATTGCGATAGTAGGTGGCTTTAAGCACCCGGAAGGAGTCGCTGGTCAGGCTGACGCCCATGGTGGCCAATTTACGGTACAGGGATTGGATAATATCATTGCTCATGCGCTTGAGCCCGCCTGAGCCGTCTTCTTCCGCCAGGGGCTGATGCTTATGATCGTAGTTATCGGCAATTTCCACCTGGCAAATATGATTGGGCGAATAGTTGCGATAGATCTCGGATAATACGCCGATTTCCAGACCCCAATCCCCCGGGATCTTCATATCATGCATTACCCGGGTACGCATGGCGAACTCACCGGACAAGGGGTAGCGGAAGCTATTGAGATAATCGAGGTACTGCGACGGGCCATAAACATTTTCCAATGAACGCAGTAACGGCCCCACCAGCAGGCGCACCACGCGTCCATTCATTTTGCCGTTGGCGACACGCGCATAAAATCCTTTGCAGAACTCATAGTTGAATTTGGGGTGCACCACCGGATAAAGCAAGCGGGCCAACATGCTTCGTTCATAGGTGACGATATCGCAATCGTGCAACGCCACCGCCAGTGTGCGGTCGGAAGCGAGCGTATAACCGGTGCAAAACCATACGTTGCGGCCTTTGCCCGGTTCGGTAGGGGACAAGCCTTCTTTTTCCAATTCGGCGTCAATGGCTTTGAGGCGCGGGCCGTCGTTCCACAGGATGCGATGATGCTGCGGCAAGCGTGAAAAAAATTCCCGGGCGAATAAAAACTGTTCCCGGTCGGCACGATCCAGTCCGATAACGATCTCTTCAAGATAAGGCACCTTGGCGATTTCGTCGATGATATGCGCCAATGCCGGTCCTTCCAGTTCAGAAAAAAGGGAAGGAAGAATCAGCCCCATTTTGCGCTTTTTTGCAAAGCCGATCAGTTCGGTTTCCAGTTCTTCGACTTTACGGTCGGACAAGTTATGAAAATTGGCAATTATTCCATTTTGATGAAAATCGCTCATAGGTTCTCTCCCCAAGCCATTACAATTTTTAAAATAATTATGCGTACCTCTTATCAAGCCGAGGTGATAAAATGTTTCATTCCTTCGCTCCAGCCTTCTGGCCCAAAGGCTGAGGTACGGTAAACATAGTGTTGTTGCGCACTTACGTCCACCGGGGTCTTGCTGTAACCGCGTATAATGACCGCGTAATCCACCGCATTGAGCATCGGAATATCATTTGGCCCGTCGCCTAATCCCAACGAAAGCCACTGGCGGCCGTCCCGTTGACGGTATAATTCCATAAGTCGTTGCACCGCCGCGCCTTTGCTGCTGTTTTTGGACATAACGTGATAAAAGCGGCCGCCCTGGGTGATAGCCAAATCCGCTGCGGCGAGGCAGGCGGCGAATTCCGCCATACGCTCGTCGCTGTCGCGCCAGATGAATGCTTCCGACGCCTCCCGCCGTTGCGCCAACACTGCATCCTGCGCCGACAGTCCGGTCCATTCGCCAATGACCTTTTCATCAACATCGCCAAAGCCGAAAAACTTGAAGCCTTTTTCTTCCCGCAGGCGCTCCAGTAAAGCGCGAATAGCGTCGTAACGTTGTTCCATAATGTTGTCCGGCTGCGCGTCTGGCGGCGCGTCGGGGTGGAACCGCAACACCGCGCCGTTTTCGGCGATAAACGGCGATCCCGACAGGCCCATGCTGATTTGCAGCTGTTCTATTTCAGCGGCGGTTTTACTGGAACAAAATACCAGCGGGATATGATTGGCTTTTAACGTCTCAAGCCAATGCTCGGCGGGTTGCCAGCTATAGGTATGATGATCCAGCAACGAGCCATCCAAATCGGTTATAACGACTAAAGGGTCTTGTAGACTCGGCATTTTTTTCCGCCTCATTCCTAAAGTAGTGACGATTAAATAATGTCACCTTCTGAAAAAGAGTATATACGATGCCCCGGCATGCAGAGGGCGCCATCAAGGGTTTTTCAGCCGGATATCCGGCCAGGGATGGCTGTCCTAAAATGAAAGTTTATTAATGTTTCTTTTTGAGAAAATTCTTAAAATTCAGCAAAGTTAACCTTATCCCATAGCCGGTAAACCTTAGCGTAGGAGAGGTGAGAATCAACTTTACGCCATGAAAATCATAACATTATTTGTCTAAGCGTAGCCGCGTCGGCTGGCTTGTGCTCGATAATTTATATGATTTGAATTCAGTAGTAAAATTAATGTGGCTTGCCAATTAAAGCGATATGTTTACTATGAACAAGTACTTGATTTCCTAGTGTAACGAATTTTTCAATTCACCGCGCTAAAGCGGAGTATTTTATTCCCCCGGTGCGTTATGCCGGGGTTTTTTTGTTCTTTATTTACGCAGGAAAAGTACAAAAAAACGCCATTTAACGATTAACTTCCGCCACGGTATAATCACGGATGTCTAAATTATAGGCTTCAGCCAATGCGCCATAGGATGTGAATTCTTGACCTTGCGCGGTAACCATATGGGCATGGTCGTTATGCTGATGCTCATAAACGTCCTGGCCCGCAATTTCCCTGACCGCCTTGATTAATGAATCCACGTCGATACTGATTTCCCGCTTTAGCTGCTCATTATATTCTTTGGCAAAGGCCATAATGTTTTCCTCATGTTAATCTTTCGCCCGCGGTATGACCTTATTAAGTATAGCGTCAAAGCGGTATATTGCTGATACAAGCCGGTGAATGGGCTGACTGAATGGCGGGTTTGTACTAAACTATCTGTCGGGCACATTATGAGGCTAGTCATGAAATTACACGATCGGGTGACGGTTAAAACGGACGGCGGGCCGCGGCGCAAGGGCACCATCCAGGCAATTGAAGAGTTCAGCGAAGGGGTAATGTATCTGGTCGCCCTGGACGACTACCCTACCGGCATTTGGTTTTTTAATGAAACCAGTCATCCCGATGGGATTTTTGTTGAATTGCTATCGGAAAAGGCATGACATCCCACCGGCCCGACGGTCGGCTATCTCTGGCTAATGTACTGGCGTCGCGCCCGGCAAGATAAGATGCAAAAAAAGGTAGCAGTACGGTAAAAAAAAGGTATCAAGCGGCGCATTGATACCAAAAAACAGTCGTTAAAAGAATAAAAGAGATGTTGGTCGGGCTTTCTTTCCTGTGGGCCAATGCTCAGCGGACGTTGACGTAGATGCCGGTGGTCACGGTATCCGTAAGTCTGACTACATGATAAATCACTTGCTTGTTATGCGTTTTAATCTTGCGTTTGATGTTGCCCTTGTGGGAAGACACCGTTTTGGCCTTGATTTGCATGCTGTCGGAGATCTGGATGGTATCGTGGCCGGACATCCACATGCGCAACATATTGGATTCGGTCTGGCTCAAACGCACCGGGTTGAGATCCAGCGGGGATTTGTGCGTGGCATCCAAAGGTTTTTGCTTGTTGCAGCCGGCAAGCAATGAATTCAGCGTTTCAGGCTTAATCGATTTTGACGTAATGATAAGATTGGTACGGACAAACAGATAATCTTCAAAATGGATATTGGTCATCGCCATAAAAATGAAAAAAAGCGTATCTGGATGCTGCGTAATCACGCGTTTAATGCGTTCGGTGGCATCGGGCTCATGGATGAAACACTCCTCATTAACAAACACCACATCCGGTTTTATGCGGGAGCATCGATTTTGCAACTGGCCGATATCAGATACGATATTGATATTGCGCCTTTTTACACCGGTATCCGTTAGAAAACCCGTTAGCCCGAGACGGGTATAGCTGCATGAATCCATTATAATCGTTGGCATATCGCACCCTCATTAAAATTGGTTAATCTGTTTTAATCAATGATAAAATGCTGTCGTCTGGCCCTCGGATTTCAGAAAGCTTCACAGTTAACTAATGTTTTATCAACAATCTATGAGTGACTTCAACGAAATTTTTTTGAGATCGTTCTCCCAAAAGTAAATCGATAAATTTGACTTAAGTCTGTAGGTATAGCTGGCCAGGCAACCAAGCTGATGCAGGTATGATACCAATGTCGACAAAGCACATAATGTCAAGCAGCCAGCGACTCTTCTCAAAGGCAAGTGCTTTATCAGAAAAATCATATTACAAAAATCACGGAATATACATAAGAAAAATTCATCATTTTTTGTGTTATTTTTTTTTACAAATAAAATTTTGTTCGAATGAGCCGAAAATCGCACAGGGTTTTTTTTAATCTTTAATATCAATATATTAAGTGGTCATAAATCTTGATGACAACCATTATCAATTAAAATAGGCCGCGATTTGTAAATAATGGCTGTTTTTTGGCCAGTTTTGTAGGGTTAATTTTGATTTTCTATACAAAATTATGCATTAAACGAACAAATTTTAGCCCCGTAAGCATCTCACTGGGGGAATTGAACAACATATTTATCGAATATGTTGAAGTATCCGTACATTTATTGATGGTTCGTTCAAATGTCCATGGTGAGGAATCTGCTGAGATCATTCCTGCGTTTTTGTCCCCATAAGGGCTTTTTGTGCCATTTATGACAGATCAAAAATTATTGTCTATACTAACTAACGTGTTCACCGCCGCCCGAAGGACAGCTGGGATAGTAAGGCGTCGCGCTAATGCCCGCCTTACTTTTTTGCGCGTTTGTATCATAACTTAATGTTCAACGACTTAGGTCGGTGAATGATCAATTAGGTTTGCGCAGTTTCAAGGAGAATGACGATTAGCAAAATTCACTTCATTATCTTCTCACACTCCTTGGTTACCCGCTTACCCTCTGTCAATTAATTCCGGGCTGCGTAAAAGCGTGACAGCGCAACCACTTATCCGGCGATGCGCCCTGAATGCAACTCGCAGGCGGTTATAAACGAGGATAACAGGTATGACAGACAGTGATTCACTCCCCCCTATACCCTTGACGGGGATAGCCTGCTTTTTTGATCTCGACGGCACCTTGGCCGGGATTGAACAACGACCGGAATTGGTGAGCATCCCCGACGAGATCAAGCAGGCGTTATGCGATATTTTTACCGCTACCGGAGGCGCCCTGGCGTTGGTATCGGGACGGACGCTGAACGAATTGGATACCCTAAGCGCCCCGCTGCACGCTCCGGCGGCAGGCGTCCACGGGGCGGAGCGCCGGGACGCGCAGGGAACCCTTCATCGCATCGAACTCTCGCCGTCAGTCGCGGCAACTCTTCAGCAACAACTTACCCAGGCCATCGCCGCCATGCCCGGCTGTCACGTAGAAGCCAAGGGAATGGCCTTTGCCTTACATTATCGCGGCGCCGAGCAGTTTAAAGACGGCATCCTCGCGGTGGCCCAGGATTTTACCCGCCGCTACCCGGAATTGGCGCTCCAGCCCGGCAAGTGCGTGGTTGAGCTTAAGCCGCGCGGGGTAAACAAGGGCGAGGCGATAAAAGCTTTTATGAATGAAGCACCTTTTAGCGGCAGAACGCCGCTATTTATCGGCGATGACCTGACAGACGAGACCGGTTTTACCCAGGTTAACGAACTTAATGGTATTACCATCAAAGTTGGTCCAGGGAAAACTGAAGCCCGTTATCATTTGGCAGATGTGGGAAAAGTCCATTTGTGGTTATTGTCGCTGGTTAAACAACAAGAGAATTATTCTATTAAAACCAAAATCTCAGTTGGGGAGGATTTATGAGTCGCTTAGTGGTAGTTTCGAATCGTATTGCGGCTATGGAAGGGAAAAAGGAAAGCGCCGGCGGCCTGGCCGTAGGCATCATGGATTCATTAAAAGATGCTGGCGGCATGTGGTTTGGCTGGAATGGTAAAATCAGCGAAGAGGATTTGCCTCTGGAAAAGCACCAGCAGGACAACATCACTTTCGCGTCTTTTAGCTTAAAACAAAGCGAATATGACCAGTATTACCTTAATTTTTCCAACACCGTTATTTGGCCGGCTTTTCACTACCGCCTGGATTTGGTGCAATACCAGCGTGAGGATTATGATGGCTATTGCCAGGTAAACGAACGGCTGGCAGGGCGCCTGCAGCCCCTGGTGGAACCCGATGATATCCTCTGGATTCATGATTATCATTTACTGCCGTTCGCGGCCGCCTGCCGAAAATTGGGCATGACCAACCGCATCGGTTTTTTCCTCCATATCCCATTCCCTACCTCAGAAATATTCAATGCCTTGCCGCCGCGTAAAGAGCTGCTGGAAATGTTATGCGAATATGATCTGATCGGCTTTCAGGCCGAAACAGACCGGCTGGCATTTATTGAAAATCTGTCATTGGTTACCGATGTGGAACAACTGGACGACGATCGTTTTTCCGCGTATGGCAAATCGGTCACGGTGCGGGTTTACCCCATTGGCGTCGAACCCGACAGCATCCGCGAGCTGGCGGAGGGGGCCTTGCCGCCCAAGCTGGCCCATTTACGCGACAAACTTAACGGTAAGCTCATTATCAGCGTTGACCGGTTGGATTATTCCAAGGGGCTGCCCGAGCGTTTCCAGGCGTTTGAAACGCTACTGGAAAACTATCCGCAGCATCGCGGCAATATCCGGTATTTCCAGATTGCGCCGACTTCGCGCGGCGACGTGCAGGCCTATCAGGACATCCGGCACGAACTCGAAACCGAAGCGGGGCGCATTAACGGTCATTTTTCCACATTGGAATGGACGCCACTGTTCTACCTTAACCAGCACTATGAACGCAGCCTGCTGATGAAGATCTTTCGCCATTGTGAAGTGGGCCTGGTTACGCCGCTGCGCGACGGAATGAACCTGGTGGCGAAAGAGTATGTGGCTTCCCAGGACCCGGCTAACCCCGGGGTACTGATCTTGTCGCGTTTTGCCGGTGCGGCCAACGAATTAACCTCCGCGCTATTGGTTAACCCTTACGATCGCGACGGGGTGGCCGCTGCGCTGGATAAAGCGCTGTGCATGCCGTTGGATGAACGTATTTCGCGTTATAAGGAAATGATGGATGTCATAACCAAAAATGATATCGTCCATTGGCGCCAAACGTTCCTGAACGATCTTAAGGAAGTGCCGGTCCAGGAATCCAAAGCCGCAAAAGCGTCATAAGCAGCATGTAGACGTCCGTCCTGAGCGGCATTTTTTGAGTTTACCAGGGCAAAAAACGAATCCATCGCCGCTTCGTCCGCCGGAGCGGCGATGGATTTTTTGCTTACTGGCCCCGATGCCCCGTCGCCGCACGCGCGTGACAGGTTAACAGCGGGTTAACGCTACCGATGTTATGGTTATGTAGGGGACCGGGCGTTATTTATCGGGCAAGTCCATGACGCGCCGCGCTATGTGAAAATCCATTAATTCTGCATCGCATCTTTTAACAAATTAGGCGCTGGTATTATTCTTTAAATCCCTGTTATGGCCGTAAATCTTATAATTTCCTGGGTATAAAAAACGATCTAAATTAATAACTTGCCGCGTTTTTAGCAAAATTTTTGCGCGATTTTCCTCAAGTTTTAAATATGCCTGCCGATGATAACATTACATACCTTTTCTGGTGTGGGATTCCCCTCGTCTACGTAGCGTCCACACAAAATTTTACGTCTGTTTTCGCGATGCTTTCCCAATAAGCCCACTGTTAACTCGATAACGTGCCGCCGCTCAATTTTTAGACAGCCGGCGGCAGGGATTTGCATCGAAATTGTAAGTTATGTTTCATAATTGTTATCGATGTATTTTAGATAAAAATCTGCTAAAAACAGCATTTAAGCTGATTAATCGATCTTAAAATAGCATTTTAGACCGAAAGTTTGCGATTACGAATGATATTCTGTCATTATCGCTAAAATCAGCAGAATACGCTATTTCGCTGGTTATATTGTATGACGAATAGCCCAAATTTTGATTTTTGGTCGTTTTTTGAACAGCACGGAAGTCTGACCAGTAGCAATTCTGATCAAGTAAACTCTTTTTATGTGATCAAGATCACACTTTATCTAAAATTTACCCTTGGGTAGATTGTATGCACGACGGATTCGGCGTTAGAGTTGCGGCGCAATTAGGAATAATCTCACTAATTTGTAAAAATGTTTCACGGAAGAAACTCTAATGAATCAGGTTAGTTTTGGGCACAATTAGCACATAAAATATTTAACGGTACGGCATTACTTAATAGCCGCTTCGGTCACCGGATACTATATGTATTTTTCGATGCCGATGTTTTTCATTAGCCACCCAGGGGAAGATCCCCGGATACCGGGCGATATTTTATCACCCAAGTTATGTTTTTAAACATAGTCTATAGGGATGGGAAAATGAATACGAGTGAAATACGCAAACACGTTTACGATATAAATTTGTCCTATTTATTATTGGCGCAACGGCTCATTAATCAAGAAAAAGCATCTGCTATGTTTCGATTGGGAATTAATAACACCATGGCTGACGTATTATTGAAGCTCACTTTACCACAAATGGTAAAATTGGCTGAAACGAACCAGCTATTGTGTCTTTTCCGTTTTGACGACCATCAGACTATTACGCAGCTAACTCAGGATTCCCGGGTGGATGAATTGCAGCAAATACACACCGGGATATTGCTATCAAGCCAATTACAAGAGCGATTAGCTTCTAAAGAAAGCCATTTGCCGAAAAAAAGGGCGTAGCGATGGCCGTGAAAAGTATTGTCCAGGAAGCAAAGGACATTCAGCTCGCCATGGAATTGATCACGCTGGGTGCCAGATTGCAGATGCTGGAAAGTGAAACGCAGCTCAGTCGCGGACGATTGATAAAATTATACAAGGAGCTGCGCGGCAGCCCGCCGCCCAAGGGAATGCTGCCTTTTTCCACGGATTGGTTTATGACCTGGGAACAGAACATTCATTCCTCGATGTTTTATAATATTTTCCAGGTGTTACAGCAAAATGGGCAATGTACCGGCGTCGAGGCGGTTATTCGATCGTATCGCTTGTACCTTGAGCAGTGTCCCCATCAAGACGGCGAGTTGCCGATTCTTGCGCTGACCCGCGCCTGGACGCTGGTAAGATTTGTTGAAAGCGGGATGCTGCAATTGACGCCATGCAGCCATTGTCACGGCCATTTCATCACTTATGCCCACCAACCTGCCTTTGGTTTTGTTTGCAGTTTATGCCAGCCGCCGTCGCGGGCGGTAAAAAGACGTAAACTTTTGCCAGACACGGCCGATATTAATCCCAAGCTGCTGGATGAGCAGGCGCAACGCGCAGTGTGACGGGTAATCCATACCGGATGAAAATATCCATGGCGATACCCTGGCATAAAATGGCCATGGTAATCGTCGCTCGGTTTTTTCCCCTATCACGGCGTGCTGGCCTTCATCTTTTTTACCGGGAGAACGGGCGTGTTAGTGATAGTGGGATATCTTGTCGTCATTGCCGCGGTATTTGGCGGTTATGCCTTAGTCGGCGGCCATTTGGGTGCGCTTTATCAACCTTCCGAATTTCTAATAATCATTGGTGCTGGCGTCGGCGCGTTTATCGTCGGTAATAACGCGAAAGCAATCAAGTCGACCGTCCACGCTTTACCGTTGTTATTCCGTGGTTCAAAGTATAACAAAGCCTTATATATGGATCTGATGGCGCTGCTGTTTCGTTTGATGGCAAAGTCGCGTCAGCACGGCATGTTGGTTTTGGAATTCGATATCGATAGTCCCCATGAAAGCGCCATTTTCAAACTCTATCCCCGCATTCTCGACGATAAGCAACTGGTGGATTTTATCACCGATTATCTGCGCCTGATGATAGGCGGCAACATGAATGCGTTTGAAATTGAATCGCTGATGGACGAGGAAATCGAGACCTACGAACACGAGTGTGAAATTCCCGCCAGCAGTTTGTCCCAGGTCGGGGATTCTCTGCCGGCCTTTGGGATCGTGGCGGCCGTCATGGGCGTGGTTCATGCCCTGGCATCGGCGGACCGTTCGGCTATTGAACTGGGAGCGTTGATAGCCCAGGCCATGGTGGGCACTTTTTTAGGCATCCTGCTGGCTTATGGCTTTATTTCGCCGCTGGCTTCGCTGCTGCGGCAAAAGAAAGACGAAACCGTCAAAATGATGCAATGCATCAAAATCACTCTGCTCTCCAATATTCATGGTTATGCGCCGCAGATTGCGGTGGAGTTTGGCCGTAAAACCCTGTTTTCCGCCGAGCGTCCCTCGTTCAGCGAACTTGAGGCCCACGTCAAGCTCGCCCGGGAACCGGTTAAACAGCCGGTGGAAGAGGATGCATGAAGAACCAGCCAATAGTGGTGGTGCGCAAACGGCGGTCGCCCAGGCACCATGCCGAACACGGCGGCGCATGGAAAATAGCCTATGCCGATTTCATGACCGCGATGATGGCTTTTTTTCTGGTGATGTGGCTGCTGTCCATCGCCAGCCCGCAGGAGTTGGCGACCATAGCCGAATATTTCCGTACGCCGCTCAACGTGGCCGTTACCGGCGGTGAGCGCAGCAGTTCCGATTTTAGTCCGATACCCGGCGGGGGTGATGATCCGACTCGCCAGCAGGGGGATGTGCATAAAAGCATTAATGCCCTGATGGATAAATTGGAAAAAAACCGGCTTAACCGGCTGCGGGAAAGATTGGATCAGCTCATTGAGTCCGATCCCCGACTAAAGGTGCTGCGACCGCAATTGTTAATCAACCTGGTGGAGAGCGGGTTGCGTATCCAGATCCTCGATAGCCAGAACCGGCCTATGTTTGAAACCGGCAGCGCCAGGGTGCAGCCGTATATGCGCGATGTGCTGCGGGCCATTGCGCCGGTGCTGAATGATATTCCGAATAAAATCAGCATTTCGGGTCATACCGATGCCATACCCTACGCCAGCGGCGAACGGGGCTATAGCAATTGGGAGCTATCGGCGGACCGCGCCAATGCGTCGCGGCGGGAGCTGATTTCCGGCGGGCTGGAGGAGGGTAAAATTCTGCGCGTGGTCGGCATGTCCGCCACCATGAGCCTGGCGCCGCAAAAACCGGACGCGGCGATTAATCGGCGTATTAGCCTGCTGGTGCTGAACAAACAGACGGAAATAACCATTGAGCATGAAAATGCGGAAAGCCAGGGTGTGGAAATCAACGATTCAAAAACGTTGACGCAGCAGCCGGCATTTAAGGCGGCGGCCGAGCCAGCCGCAGCCCCCTTGCCGTCAAGCGTTGCCCCGGGTTCGGCCCCGGCGGCTGCGCCGTCAAGTATTGCTCCCGATTCGGCACCGTCGGCTGCACCGTCAAGTATTGCCCCGGGTTCGGCCCCGGCGGCTGCGCCGTCAAGTATTGCTCCCGATTCGGCCCCTGCGGATTCGCCAGCAACACCGGTTGCGCCGTCCAATGCCGCGCCGGCGGCTAAGTCTGCAACTGCGCCTATAACTACGCCCTCCGGGACTCCGGTCCCGGCGGCCTCGCCGTTTAACGAACGTGATTCACAGCAGAGGTGACTTCGTGAGCATGGAATTAAGCGCTTTTTACCAAACATTTTTTGATGAGGCTGCCGAACTGCTGGCGGATATGGAACAGCATCTGCTGGTTCTGGACCCGCTGAAACCGGATAGCGAACAGCTCAATGCTATCTTCCGCGCCGCCCATTCCATCAAGGGCGGGGCGGGCACGTTCGGCTTTACGGTATTGCAGGAAACCACTCATTTGCTGGAAAACCTGCTGGACGAGGCGCGGCGGGGGGAAATGTCCCTCAGCACGGCGATTGTTAACCTGTTTTTGGAAACCAAAGATATCATGCAGGATCAATTAGACGCCTACAAAACGGCTCAGGAACCGGATGCGGCAAGCTTTGCTTATATTTGCGAGGCGCTGCGCCAGCTAGCGCTGGAAGCCAAAGGTATCGATCCGCAGACCGCGGCCTCTCCCAGCGCCGAACCCGCCAAGCCGCCGGCCGCGGACGCCATGCTCTCTATTCGCCTGAGCGATCTGAAACCCGGCGAAATCCCGCTGATGCTCGATGAGCTGGGTAATCTCGGCACCGTGCTGGATCACCGGCAAACGGAAGACAGCCTCAGCGCCCGCCTGCAAACCACGGTAGGCGAAGACGATATTTGCGCGGTGCTGTGCTTTGTCTTGGAAGCCGACCAGATTCATTTCGACGCCGACGCCGACGCCGACGCCGACGCGGCGGCGGCAAACGCCGACCAGAACGCCGACCAGAACGCCGACCAGAACGCCGCCGCGGCGGACGATGTCGCCGCTGCGGGACTTCCCGACACGCCGGCGGTCGGCGTGGCGCCTTCACTCACGCCACCGGCAATCACGCCATCGCAGGGCAATGCTCCGGCAAGTCCCGTGCCGCCAAGCAATGTGACGCCCATCACCGCGGCGGCCGGCGCGTCGTCGGCCAGCGATGCCGTCCCGGCCCGGCCGGCGGATACCGCCACCGCGCGGGTAAAACCGGCCGATACCAGCATCCGGGTGGCGGTGGAAAAAGTTGACCAGTTAATCAATCTGGTCGGCGAGCTG
This sequence comes from Sodalis sp. RH21, assembly GCF_047324175.1. Taxonomy (NCBI): domain Bacteria; kingdom Pseudomonadati; phylum Pseudomonadota; class Gammaproteobacteria; order Enterobacterales; family Bruguierivoracaceae; genus Sodalis; species Sodalis sp. RH21. The sequence goes on from NZ_CP178732.1 coordinate 2,437,454, forward strand.
GTGATCACCCAATCCATGATTGCGCAGCGCTCCGGCAGTCTGGACCCGGTGGAACATAGCGATCTGCTGATCAGCATGGGCCAATTGGAACGCAATGCCCGGGATTTGCAGGAATCGGTGATGTCCATCCGCATGATGCCGATGGAATATGTCTTCAACCGGTTTCCGCGGCTGGTGCGCGATCTGGCCGCCAAGCTCGACAAGCAGGTAAAACTGACTCTGGAAGGCAGCTCCACCGAACTGGATAAAAGCCTGATCGAACGGATTATCGATCCGCTGACCCATTTGGTGCGCAACAGTCTGGATCACGGCATCGAGTCGCCCGCCGCCCGGCAGGCCATCGGCAAATCCCCGGTCGGCAATTTGCAACTGCGGGCCGAACACCAGGGGGGCAATATCTGCATCGAGGTCAGCGATGACGGCGCGGGCCTCAACCGGGAAAGAATCCTTGCCAAGGCATTGTCCCAGGGACTGCCGGTCAACGACGGCATGACCGACGAGGAGGTGGGCATGCTGATTTTCGCGCCGGGGTTTTCCACCGCCGAACAGGTGACGGATGTGTCCGGGCGCGGCGTGGGCATGGATGTGGTTAAGCGCAACATCCAGGCCATGGGCGGCCATGTGGATATTTTAACCCAGGCCGGCAAAGGCACCACCATCCGCATCCTGTTACCCCTGACGCTGGCCATACTGGACGGCATGTCGGTGCGGGTAAATCAGGATGTCTTTATCCTGCCGCTCAACACGGTGATGGAGTCGCTGCAACCGCAGGCGGATGATTTGCATCCCCTCGCCGGCGGCGAGCAGGTATTGCAGGTGAGGGGGGAATATTTGCCCCTGGTTGAATTGCATCACCTGTTTGATGTAGACGGCGCCAAAACCGACCCCACCCAAGGGATTGTGGTGATATTGCAAAGCGCGGGCCGTCGTTACGCCTTATTGGTGGATCAATTGATCGGCCAGCATCAGGTCGTGGTCAAAAACCTGGAAAGCAACTACCGCAAAGTGCCGGGGATTTCAGCCGCCACCATCCTTGGCGACGGCAGCGTGGCGCTGATTATCGATGTGTCCGCACTACAGGCCCTGAACCGTAATAAACGGATGGCCGGTGCTGCTTAATTTTTTATATTTAGCCGACTGAATAAAAAGGTGAAAACCATGGCAGGACTTGCAAGCGTCACCGCACTGACCGGGGAAAACGAAGGGCAGGAGTTCCTGATCTTTACGCTGGGCGACGAAGAATACGGTATCGATATTTTAAAAGTACAGGAAATCCGCGGTTACGATCAGGTGACGCGCATTGCCAATACGCCGGCGTTTATCAAGGGCGTGACCAATTTGCGCGGCGTGATCGTGCCGATACTGGATCTGCGCATTAAATTTGCCCAGTCGGACGTGGCGTATAACGACAACACGGTGGTGATTGTGCTTAATCTCAACCAGCGGGTGGTGGGTATTGTGGTGGACGGCGTGTCCGACGTGCTTTCCCTCACCGCGGAGCAAATCCGCCCGGCGCCGGAATTTGCCGTTACCCTGGCCACGGAATATCTTACCGGCCTGGGTTCCCTGGGCGAGCGCATGCTGATCCTGGTGGATATCGAGCGGCTATTAAACAGCGAGGAGATGGCGCTGGTGGATAGCGCCGCCAGGAGCTAGCGCGGCATTGCCAACGCGCAACAGACGGCGGAATCGCCCGGGACGCGGGTCGATTCCGCTAATCCGCTAATTTCTGTATTTACCGGTAAAGTTTGCCTGCCCCCTGCCGATAAAAATAGCACCAGGTGTAGTGGGAAATCAGGCATGTTTAACCGTATAAGAGTAGTGACCGGCTTAGTTTTTATATTAATTATTTTTTGTATTTTGCAATTATCCTCGGGAGGCGTTTTTTACCACTCTTTAAAACAAGACCAGCACTATTTCGGCGTTTACCAAAATTTGCGTAAACAGCAAACCGCATTAAGCGCGAGCTGGGTGGCCTTGGTTCAAACCCGCAATACCCTGAACCGGGCGGCGGTGCGTTATTTAATGGATGAAAACAAGATCGGTAATGGCGCGACGGTAACCGAATTATTATCCGAAGCGCGGGGCACCCTGACCCGTTCCGAGCAAACCTTCGGCAATTTCATGGCGATGCCCGCGGTCGAAGGACAGGACGAGGCGAATCATGTCGCCCTGAAAAAACGCTACGATGCGTTGCATGCCGCCCTGGTTGAACTGAATGTTCAGCTCAACGACGGCAAAATCGCCGATTTTTTCGCTCAACCCACCCAAGGTCTGCAAAACAATTTCGAAGACTCCTATAGCCGCTATCTCGCGGGCAATATCCGCTTATATAACGATGCGGTGGAACAAAACCAGCAGGCGTATGTGCAATCGGTCGGCGTGCTGGGCGCGGCGCTGGCGATCGTGGTGCTGATCTCGCTTCTGGCCTGGGTCGGCATCCGCCGTATCCTGCTGCATCCGCTGCGCTATCTTATCGATCATATCCGCGGTATCGCCGCTGGGGATTTAACCCAGGAACTGACCCTCAACAGCCGCAATGAGATGGGGATGCTGGCGCAAAGCCTGCGCGATATGCAGCGATCGCTGACCGGCACCGTGCATACCGTGCGCCAAAGCGCGACCTCGATTTTCAACGGCGCCAGCGAAATCGCCGCCGGCAATAGCGATCTTTCGTCGCGCACCGAGCAGCAGGCATCGGCGCTGGAGCAAACCGCCGCCAGCATGGAAGAGTTGACCGCCACGGTTAAACAGAACGCCGAAAATGCCCGCCAGGCCCGGCAACTGGCGCTTAGCGCATCGGAAACCGCGCAAAAGGGCGGCAAAGTGGTGGACAACGTAGTGCGGACCATGCACGAAATCGCCGGCAGTTCGCAGAAAATTGCCGATATTACCGGCGTTATCGACGGCATCGCCTTCCAGACCAATATCCTGGCGCTGAACGCGGCGGTGGAAGCGGCGCGCGCCGGCGAACAGGGGCGTGGATTCGCCGTGGTGGCAGGCGAAGTACGCAGCCTGGCGCAGCGCAGCGCGCAGGCGGCCAAAGAGATTAAAGGCTTGATTGATGACTCGGTCAATCGCGTGGATGTGGGGTCCACCCTGGTTGAAAGCGCCGGGGAAACCATGGCGGAAATCGTTAATGCGGTCACCCGCGTCACCGACATCATGGGCGAGATTTCATCGGCGTCCGATGAACAAAGCCGCGGTATCGATCAGGTAGGCGAGGCGGTGGCCGACATGGATCGCACTACGCAGCAAAACGCCGCGCTGGTGCAGCAAGCTGCCCATGCCGCCGCCCAAATGGAAGCCCAGGCCGGATTATTGACCCAGGCCGTCTCCGTCTTCCGCCTGGATGAACAACTCCCCCCGGCGGTAAATAAGCCCGCACCCGCCGTGTCCGTCAACCGGCAGGCTACGCCGCCGGCGTCCGCGAAAAAGACAGCGGAAAGCACATCGCAGGAAAATTGGGAAACCTTTTAATTACGCTTGGTAAAAATAACCAACGCCAGCATGAGGCTAATGATGTTATCGCGTATACGGATTTCCACCAGCCTGATTATGATCGTATTGATCTTCGGTTTGATGCAATTAATCAGCAGCGGACTGTCGTTTGAGAATTTCAGACGCAGCAGCGAAAATTTTCACCAAGTAGAATCGGACAATCTGAAACGAAATGCCCTGAGCATGAGTTGGTCTGAATTACTGCAAACCCGTAATTCCCTTAACCGGGCGGCGACGCGCTTTGCGTCTTATACGCCGCTGGAGCAGATCCTGCCGATTATGGAGGATGCCAAAAAGAAACTGAAACACGGCGAGGCGGTGTACAAGGAATTTAACGCCTATCCCACGGCGAGCGGCGGGGAGCAGGCGCTGCGCGAGCAAACCAACAAGAGCTATAAAGAATTCGACCAGGCGCTGCACGACGCCATAGAGATGCTGGATAACGGCAATGTACAGGCCTTTATGACCCAGCCCACGCAGCAATTCCAGGACGCGTTCGAGCGGCAATATAACGCCAATATGACGCATCTGTCCGCGGTGATCGGCGACGCCAGCGAGTTAAACCGTTCCGCGTACAGCCGGTCGGGATGGATGCTGGCGCTGATGACCGGCATGACGGCGGCCCTGACGCTGCTGGTCCTGGTATGGCTCAAACGCATGCTGCTGCGCCCGTTGGCGGCGATGAGCGGCCATTTTAACGCCATCGCCAGCGGCGATCTGGGCAATCCGATCGCGGCCCAGGGGCGTAACGAAATCAGCCAGTTGTTCCATCAATTGGAAGCCATGCGCGATGAGCTGGCGCAAACGGTATCCGCCGTGCGCCAGGGCACCGATGCCATGCTCAGCGGCATCCAGGAAATCGCCAGCGGCAATAACGATTTGTCGGCGCGTACCGAACAGCAGGCCGCTTCTCTCGAAGAAACCGCCACCAGCATGGAGCAATTAACCTCCACGGTGAAACAGAATGCGGAAAATGCCCGCCAGGCCAGCAAGCTGGCCAGCGATGCGTCGTCCACCGCCCATAAAGGCGGCACGTTGACCGGCAACGTGGTGCAGCGCATGGCGGATATCGCCGTCAGCTCGCGGAAAATCAGCGATATCACCAGCGTCATCGACGGCATCGCCTTCCAGACCAATATCCTGGCGCTGAACGCGGCGGTGGAAGCGGCGCGCGCCGGCGAGCAGGGCCGGGGCTTCGCCGTGGTGGCCGGCGAGGTGCGTAATTTGGCGCAGCGCAGCGCGCAGGCGGCCAAAGAGATTAAAGGATTGATTGACGAGTCGGCCACTCGCGTGCAGCAAGGCTCCGAACTGGTCGCCTCGGCCGGTGAAACAATGGATGAGATCGTTCGTTCCGTCGCCCGGGTCACCGATATTATGGGCGAAATCGCCTCCGCCTCCGATGAACAGAGCCGGGGTATCGATCAGGTGGCCGCCGCGGTTAATCAAATGGATGCCGCCACCCAGCAAAATGCGTCGCTGGTGGAGCAATCCGCCGCCGCCGCCCATGCCCTGGAAGCGCAGGCCGGATCGCTGATGCAGGCGGTGCGCGTATTCAGGCTGCAACAGCACGCCGAGCAGGATTACCTGGATGAGAAAGGGTCGGCCGGCCTTAATGAGCGGCAACTCGAACCAACAACCTAACGCCAGGCGCAAGCGCGGGCAATGAGAAAACCTATGCCGAATCAGGCTGAAATTGCCGCACGATGGTCCAATTGGGCGCAACCGGTGCCCTTATCGGATGCGCATTTCCAGCGCATATGTCAGTTGATTTACCAGCGGGCCGGCATCGTGCTGGCCAGCCACAAACGGGAGATGGTGTATAACCGCCTGGTCAGGCGGCTTCGCAGCCTGGAGATGGCGGATTTCGGCACGTATCTGGCGCGGTTGGAAGCCAATGTCAACGGCGAGGAGTGGGAGGTCTTTATCAACGCGCTGACCACCAACCTGACCGCCTTTTTTCGCGAACTGCATCACTTCCCGATTCTCGCGCGCCACGCCCAGGAGCGGCCGGGGCCGTATACCGTTTGGAGCACCGCGGCTTCCACCGGCGAAGAGCCTTACTCCATCGCCATGACGTTAATGGAAACGCTGACCGGACCGATGAGCCAGGTGCAGGTGATCGGCAGCGATATTAATACCCTGGTGCTGGATAAAGCCCGGGCCGGCGTGTACCGCCATGAGGAACTGCGCGGCCTGAGCACCGTGCAGCGCCAGCGGTTTTTCCTGCGCGGCACCGGCCCCCACGAAGGGTTGGCGCGGGTACGTCCGGAGCTCAGCGCCATGGTGCGTTTCCAGTATCTGAATTTACTGGCGGGAGAGTGGGCGGTGCCGGGACCGTTCGACGCTATTTTTTGCCGGAATGTGATGATTTATTTTGATAAGGAAACCCAGGAGCGCATCCTGCGCCGTTTCGCGCCGCTGCTTAAACCCGGCGGGCTGCTGTTTGCCGGCCATTCAGAAAATTTCAGCCAGATCAGCCAGGATTTCAAGCTGCGCGGACAGACGGTTTACCAGCTTACCAAGGAAAGAAAATGAGCAAAATCAGGGTGCTTTGCGTAGACGATTCCGCATTGATGCGGCAATTGATGACCGAAATCATCAACGGTTTTCCCGATATGGAAGTCGTGGCCACCGCTCCCGATCCGCTGGTGGCTCGCGATCTGATTAAAAAATTGAACCCGGAAGTGCTCACGCTGGATGTGGAAATGCCGCGTATGGACGGGTTGGATTTTTTGGAAAAACTGATGCGTTTACGGCCGATGCCGGTGGTGATGGTGTCGTCGTTGACCGGGCGCGGATCGGAAATCACCCTGCGCGCATTAGAGCTGGGAGCCATTGATTTCGTTACCAAACCGCAAACCGGCCTGCGCGACGGCATGCTGGCCTACAGCGAGTCCATTGCCGAGAAAATCCGCATGGCGTCCCGGGCCAGGCTGCCGCAGCGGCAAAACAGCGGCGCGGCGCCGACCATCCGGGTGCCGTTGCTGAGCAGTGAAAAGCTGATCGCCATCGGCGCGTCCACCGGCGGAACGGAGGCGATTCGCCATGTGCTTGAGCCGCTGCCGCCCACCAGCCCGGCGCTATTGATCACCCAGCATATGCCGCCGGGATTTACCCGATCTTTTGCCGAGCGGTTGAACAAACTATGCCAGATCACGGTAAAAGAGGCCGAAGACGGCGAGCGGATATTGCCGGGCCACGCCTATATCGCCCCGGGCGCGCGCCATATGGAACTGGCCCGCAGCGGCGCCAATTACCAGGTCAGGCTGCATGACGGCGATCCGGTTAATCGCCATCGTCCGTCGGTGGATGTGCTGTTCCACTCGGTGGCCCAATATGCCGGGCGCAATGCGGTCGGGGTGATCCTTACCGGCATGGGTAATGACGGCGCCGCCGGCCTGCTGGCCATGCGCAACGCCGGCGCCTATACCATGGCGCAGGATGAAGCCAGCTGCGTGGTATTCGGCATGCCCCGTGAAGCCATTGCCATGGGGGGCAGCAACGAAATTGTGCCTTTACACCAGATGAGCCAGCGCATGATGACCCAAATCAGCGCCGGCCAGGCATTACGTATTTAGCAGCCCGCACGCGGGCAAACGATCAATAACAGGAGCAGGTATGGCGGATAAAGAACTCAGATTTCTGGTGGTCGACGATTTTTCAACGATGCGGCGAATCGTGCGTAACCTACTGAAAGAGCTGGGCTTTAATAATGTTGACGAAGCCGAGGACGGTGCGGATGCCCTGAATAAGCTGCGCGCCGGCCCCATCGATTTCGTCATTTCCGACTGGAATATGCCGAATATGGATGGGCTGGCCCTGCTGCAGAATATCCGCGCCGATGCCGCGCTGGGCGCGCTGCCGGTGCTGATGGTGACGGCGGAAGCCAAAAAAGAGAATATCATCGCCGCCGCCCAGGCGGGGGCCAGCGGTTATGTGGTCAAGCCGTTTACCGCGGCGACGTTGGAAGAAAAGCTGAATAAAATATTCGAAAAGCTGGGGATGTAATCAGGAGGGAATATGAATAGCACACCTACCATGCCGAAAACCAACGCCACCGCCACGGAGATCATCTCCCGCATCGGCCAGTTGACCAGGATGCTGCGCGATAGCCTCAAGGAACTGGGACTGGATCAAGCCATCGCCCAGGCCGCCGAAGCCATTCCCGACGCCCGCGATCGGCTGGACTATGTGGTACAAATGACCGCGCAGGCGGCCGAGCGGGCGCTTAACTGCGTCGATGCGGCGCAGCCGCGCCAAACCAGGCTGGAGAAAGGCGCGAAGGCGCTGACCGTTCGCTGGGACAGTTGGTTCGAGCAGCCCATTGAATTGGGCGATGCCCGCGAGCTGGTGACCGCTACCCGGGATTACCTGGCCGAGGTGCCGGAACATACCGCCTTCACCCATGCGCAGCTGATGGAAATCATGATGGCGCAGGATTTTCAGGATCTCACCGGCCAGGTGATTAAACGCATGATGGATGTGGTGCAGGAGATCGAAAAGCAACTGCTGATGGTGCTGCTGGAAAACATGCCGGAGCCGGCGCAGTCCAAACGCGCCAGCGACGGCCTGCTGAACGGCCCGCAGCTCGATCACACCGTCGAGGGCGTGGTCGCCAACCAGGATCAGGTGGACGATCTGCTCGATAGCCTCGGTTTTTAACCCCGTTTCCCCCTTGAACCGGCGATCGGCAGATCGTCCGGTCAACGGCTATCCGTCAAATACCCGCCGCTTTACCCCGTTGTTCCCGCCATCGTCCGCACGGCTTTTTGTCATGCTACGCATCTTGCAGTCATGGCGTGAAGCGATCGGGATGATTAATGGCGGAAGACAGCGATCTGGAAAAAAGCGAGGCCCCCACCGCCCACCGGCTGGATAAAGCCCGCGAAGAGGGGCAGATTCCCCGTTCCCGCGAATTGACTTCCGTTTTGATGCTGCTGGTGGGGCTGGCTATCCTGTGGATGGGCGGCGAGCCGCTGGGCCGCCAACTGGCGGCGATGATCGCCCAAGGCCTGCGTTTCGACCACGGTATAATCAGCAACGACCGCCAGATTTTATTTCAAGTGCAGGCCCTGATCAAACAAACGGTGTGGGCGCTGGTCCCGGTCTTTGCCGGCCTGGTGCTCACCGCCCTGGCCGCGCCGATGCTGCTGGGGGGCGTGATGTTTAATCCCGCATCGATTAAATTCGATCTGGGCAAAGTCAATCCGCTGCCGGGATTAAAACGGGTTTTTTCCGGCCAGGCGCTATCGGAGTTATTCAAGGCCATACTCAAGGCGCTGCTGATGGGCTGGGTCACCGGCTGGTTCCTTTGGCACAATTGGCCGGTCATGCTGCATTTGGTGCTGGAATCCCCGATTGCCGCATTGGGCGATGCCCTGCGGCTGATCGCCACCTGCGCCTTGCTGAATATCGCGTCGTTGATTCCCATGGTGGCGTTCGATGTGTTCTGGCAACTCTGGAGCCATGTTAAAAAGCTGCGGATGACCCGGCAGGAAATCCGCGATGAATTCAAGGACCAGGAAGGGGACCCGCACGTTAAAAGCCGCATTCGCCAGCAGCAGCGCGCCATGTCGCGCCGCCGCATGATGAGCGACGTGCCGGGCGCCGACGTTATTATCACCAACCCCACCCACTATGCCGTGGCCCTGCGTTATGAGGACGGCAAAATGAACGCCCCGAAAGTGGTGGCCAAAGGCGCCGGCGATATTGCCCTGCGCATTCGCGAGATCGGGGATCGGCACCGTATTCCCCAGCTTGAAGCGCCGCCGCTGGCCAGGGCGCTGTATCGCCACGGCGAGATCGGGCAGGCGATTCCCGCCACCTTGTATTCCGCCGTGGCCGAGGTCCTGGCCTGGGTCTATCAGCTAAAACGCTGGCGGGAGCAGGGCGGATTGATACCGAAAAAACCCGAACATTTACCGGTGCCGGCGGCACTGGATTTTGCCCACGAGAAAGAGTGATATGGCCAAGCTGGTAGCATTATTACGGTTGCCCCCCAATTTAAGTACCATTCAATGGCAGATTCTGGCCGGCCCGGTACTGATCCTGATGATCCTGTCGATGATGGTGCTGCCGTTGCCGCCTTTTATCCTGGATCTGCTGTTTACCTTTAACATCGCCCTGTCGATCATGGTGCTGCTGGTGGCGATGTTTACCCGCAAGACCCTGGAGTTCGCGGCATTTCCCACCATCCTGCTGTTTTCCACCCTGTTGCGCCTGTCGCTGAATATCGCATCGACCCGCATCATATTGCTGCACGGCCATACGGGCACGGCGGCGGCCGGACGGGTGATCGAGGCCTTCGGCCACTTCCTGGTGGGCGGCAATTTCGCCATCGGCATCGTGGTGTTTATCATCCTGGTGGTGATCAACTTTATGGTTATCACCAAAGGCGCCGGGCGCATCGCCGAAGTGGGCGCGCGTTTTGTGCTTGACGGCATGCCCGGCAAACAAATGGCCATCGATGCCGATCTCAACGCCGGCCTGATCGGCGAGGAAGAAGCCAAATTACGCCGCAGCGAAGTCACCCAGGAAGCGGATTTTTACGGTTCGATGGATGGGGCCAGCAAGTTCGTGCGCGGCGATGCCATCGCCGGCCTGATGATCATGGTGATCAACGTGATCGGCGGGTTGCTGGTGGGCATGATCCAGCACGGCATGGCCCTGGGCAATGCGGCCGAAAGCTACACCCTGCTGACCATCGGCGACGGGCTGGTGGCGCAAATTCCGGCGCTGGTGATCTCCACCGCCGCGGGCGTCATCGTTACCCGGGTAGGTACCAATCAGGATGTCGGCCAGCAGATGGTCGGCCAGCTATTCAACAACCCGCGGGTCATGCTATTGAGCGCCGCGGTGCTGGGGTTGCTGGGACTGGTGCCCGGAATGCCCAATATGGTGTTTTTACTGTTTACCGGCATGTTGCTGGCCCTGGCCTGGTGGCTGCGCGGCAAGACCGAGCAAGGACCGGTGGCCAGCGCTCCGCTGATTAAACCGGACAGCGCGCTAAATAATAAAGAAGCCAGCTGGAGCGATGTGCAGTTGGAAGACCCCCTGGGCATGGAAGTGGGCTACCGGCTGATCCCGATGGTGGATTTCCAGCAAAATGGCGAACTGCTGGGCCGTATTCGCAGCATCCGCAAAAAATTCGCCCAGGAAACCGGCTTTTTGCCGCCGGTGGTGCATATCCGCGATAATCTCGAACTCCAGCCGGCCAGCTACCGCATTTTGCTCAAAGGCGTCGAAATGGGGCGCGGCGAAGCGTTCCCCGGCCGCTGGATGGCCATTAATCCCGGCGCCGCCGCCGGCGAACTGGCCGGGGATATCACCCAGGATCCGGCGTTTGGCCTGCCGGCGGTCTGGATTGACAGCGCGCTGAAAGAGCAGGCGCAGATCCAGGGGTATACGGTGGTCGAGGCCAGCACCGTGGTGGCCACCCATCTTAATCATCTTATCGGCATCCATGCCAGCGAGCTGCTGGGCCGGCAGGAAACCCAGCAATTGCTCGATCGCGTTACCCAGGAAATGCCCAAACTCACCGAAGATTTTATCCCCGGCACCCTGACGCTGACCATTTTTCATAAAGTGTTGCAGAATTTGCTGGCCGAAAACGTGCCGATCCGCGATATGCGCACCATTATCGAAACCTTGGCGGAACATGCCCCGGTACAAAAAGATCCGGCGGAGCTCACGGTCGTGGTGCGGGTCGCCCTCGGGCGGGCGATCACCCAGCGCTGGTTCCCGGGGGACGGTGAAATCCAGGCCATCGGTCTGGATTTGGCGTTGGAGCGGGTACTGTTGCAGGCGCTGCAAAGCGGCGGCGGCCTGGAGCCGGGTATGGCGGATCGGGTATTGGCGCAGGCGCGGGAGGTGCTGCAACAGCAGGAAAGCCTGAACGCGCCGGCGGTGCTGCTGGTCAATCACGCCCTGCGCCCGCTGCTGGCGCGTTTCCTGCGCCGCAGCCTGCCTCAGCTTGCCGTCTTGTCGAATCTGGAAGTCAGCGATCGGCGGCAAATCCGCATGACGGCCATTTTGGGCGGCCCGCGGTGAAGATAGCGGATTATCGCACCGGCGCCCATCGCCCGGGCAGGCGGCTACTGCCGCTTGCCTGGCTGCTGGCCATCGCCGCGCCCGCCGCGCCGGCGCCCATCATGCCCGCCGCAAGGCCGGCGATCGCCAACGCCGAAGCCAACTTGGCCGTCAGCGTACGGGTGGCGGCGCCCGGGGACGTCGCGCTGCCGGGCCGCGCCCCGGCGGATGGGGGATGGGAGGCGCAGGGGAAAATGCTGTCCCTGGGCCAGCGCGGCAGCGTTAAAAGCAGCGCGCCGATGCGGCCCGTTACCGCGCCGCCGGGCGGGGCGCTGGTCACGTCCATCAGTTGGCGGATCGATACCGAACGGCCGTTGCCGGCGGGGGCGATGCTGGCGGTCTGCCTGCCGGTGAAATGTGTTTATCTCGATGGGCTGGCCGGACGAAGCGATGCGCTGGCGGGAGCGCCGGCGAATAATCCATTGACGCTGCTGGTGAAAGTCAACGGCAGCGGCGCTTTCTACCCGCAGATATTGCTGACCCGTTATCAGATCTTGGTGAATTACCGCACGTTGCCCACCCGCTGAACCCGCAACGCCGCGGCGTCTGACCGCGACGGCCGGTATCATCATAGGATGCGGGGGGAGCGCCCCGGGCGGCAAATATAGCGCAGCGCGGGGATTAGACGCTGAACTTGCGGCCCAATAACTGCCCGCTGCGCGCCTGGCCGTCGGGGCCATAGAGGCGGCGCTGGGTTTGATGTTGCTCCAGCATGGCGAGCATTTGCTGGTTTAATAGCAGATGCTGCGCCAGCAACAGGCCGTTACGGTAGTTATGGTGATTGAGGTTTTCAGTCAGCTGCGCGATGGTTTGCCACTGGGCGCGCAAAGACGGATGGCCGTCATAAGGCGGCTGGCCGGCTCCGCTGGCGGCCGCCAGGGCTTCGCGCTGGCGATCCAAATGCTGCAGGGTGGCCAGCTGTTCATTTTTATTTTCCGTCACCCGGTGCAATAGCGCGGCGTTAACCTGGCCGGCGCTCAGCAGTTCCTGTTCCTGGGCCAGGGTGAGTTCCAATTGCCGTAGAATTACCAGCATGCGGGTAAAGGTGGTGTCCAACTCATTCATGACGGTTGATTACTCATCCTGATCGAGCATCGATTGCGCCTGGGCAATCAACGCATCGGCAATTTTGCCGGTATCCACTTTCAATTCGCCGCGGCGAATGGCCTGTTTCAGACTGTCCACTTTGGCGCTGTCGATATCCTGGCTGCCGGGTTGCCGCAGGCGTGCCTGGGCGTCGCTTAAATTGACCTGCGTCTGCTGGCTGGTGGCGATGGCGCCGCCGGTAGTTTTGCTTTTTTGCGGCTGAACAGTACCGGTTTCCGGACCCTGGATCGGGGACAGAGGTTGAATTGGGCGGGTACTATCAATACTCATACAGCCTCACTTATATTCGTTGTCAAAAACACCCTCGGGTTAACTTTGATTATCGGCCAAATCCACCAAAGCTTTAATTTAAAATATGACGCGTACGTTACCGTCGTCCAGCAACTGGCCGTTAACCACCTGGCCCGAGTCCATCCGCACCTGCAGCCGATCGTTTACCGCCGCGTTATTCATGGCTTTGCCGGTGCTTTGCACGGCGAAGCCTTCGCCTTGGGCGGTCACCTGCACGGTTTGGCCGGTTGCGACGCGCCAGGGGCGGCGCAACATGGCGGCGGTTAACGCCTGGCCGCTGCCTACCGCCCGCTCGCTGACGCTGCCGGCCGCCAGCGCCATATCGGTGAGGGGCGCGCCGGTGAGCATATCCAGGCGGCCGGTGCGCCACATGATGTCCTGTTCAGATAGCGTCTGATGGGCGGCGATCGGCCGGGCCGCCACCAGGTAACGATCGGTGACCTGGACATCGGCTTGCAGAAACCGTTTTTGGGTATCGCACACCATACCGATACTGAGATTACCCCAGATACGATTACGGGACGGCAATGAAAATTGCGGGTGTTCGCAGCTCAGGCGGCGATCCGCCGGCGTCTTGATCACGATTCGCATTGATTGCGGGGGCGCGGGATATTGCCGCTGCATAAAATCGGTCAACTGCGCCGCCAGCGGGTCAGCGGCGGCGGCGGCCGAAAACAGGAATAACGCGGCGGCCAGGACACGATGCCGACGCCCCCTGCGGGCGGCGATGGCCGGTGGCGCAACTTGGTTAACGTCCATACTCTTCATCTCATCCCCTGCGTGTTTTATCCTTCCCGCCGGCGTGGCCGCTGCCTCATGGCTAGCCGGGCAATGACAGTGTACCGATCTCCTTTTCTTCTCAATGGGTAAATTAGCACCGCAATTCATGCTTATTCCGGCGATAGGCATGGCGGTTATACGTCTAAGCTGGCATCCATTAATTAATGCCCGGTATTTTTCTTTGTTGTTATCGCAACTGCCATGACAACTGCGTCGGCAGCTACCGTGGCAACCATGATGGGAACCATGATGATCAATAAGCTTGATGCCGCCCTGCAATTCCAGCAGGAAGCCCTCAACTTGCGCGCGCAGCGTCAGGAAATCCTGGCCGCGAATATTGCCAATGCCGATACTCCGGGCTATCAGGCGCGGGATATCGATTTTGCCAGCGAACTGAATAAAGCGCTGACCCAGGGGCGGGCCAGCGGCGCGTCGTTGGCGCTGACCACCACCTCCGCGCGGCATATCGATGCGTCCGGCGCCGCCGCTCCCGCCAGCGAGCTGCTCTACCGGGTGCCGGATCAACCCGCGCTGGACGGCAATACCGTTGATATGGACCGCGAAAGAACCCAGTTCGCCGATAACAGCCTGCAATATCAGACCGATCTGACGGTGCTCGGCGGACAGATTAAAAACATGATGTCGGTACTACAGGAGTAACCCGCCGATGGGGATGACCTCGATTTTTGCAATTTCCGGTTCGGCGCTGAGCGCCCAATCGCAGCGCATGAACGTCGCCGCCAGCAATCTGGCGAATGCGGACAGCGTGACCGGCCCGGACGGCCAGCCGTATCGCGCCAAAGAAGTGATCTTCCAGGTGGCCGCCCCCGCCGGGCAGGAAATCGGCGGCGTCCAGGTCAGCGGCGTGGTGGAATCGCCGCAGCCGGACAAGCTGGTCTATCAGCCGGGCAATCCGCTGGCGGACGAGAAGGGCTATGTACGCATGCCTAATGTCAATGTGGTGGATGAAATGGTCAACAGCATGTCGGCCTCGCGCAGCTACCAGGCCAATATCGATGTGCTCAATACCGCCAAGACGCTGATGCAAAAAACCCTGACGCTTGGCCAATAACCGGAGGATATGATGGGCGTTTCAGTCAATATGAATGACCCGGTGGATAACACCAAAGTTGCCGACAAGACCGCGGCCGGCAGTTCCAGCGTCGATTTGCAAAGCCAATTCCTGACGCTGCTGGTGGCCCAGTTGAAAAACCAGGACCCTACCAACCCGATGGACAACTCCCAGTTGACTACCCAGTTGGCGCAAATCAGTACCCTGAGCGGCATTGAAAACCTTAATACCACCCTAGGGTCGATTTCCGGCCAAATCAACACCAGCCAATCGTTGCAGGCTTCCACCCTGGTGGGCCACGGCGTGATGATTGACGGCAACAGCATTCTGGTGGGCGCCGACAGCACCACCACGCCTTTCGGCCTGTCGCTGGATAAAGCCAGCGACGCCACCACGGTTACCATAAAAGACGCCAGCGGCAACGTGGTGCGCACCGACGACCTCGGCGCGCAGACCGCGGGGGTGCATACCTTTACCTGGGACGGTACCGACAGCGCGGGCGCGGCCTTGCCGGCAGGCTCATATACCTTCAGCGTCGCCGCCACGACGACGGCGGGCAGCGCCGTAACGGCCACCGCGCTCAAATACGCGGCGGTGTATGGGGTCAACACCACCGCCGGCGGCGCCTCGCAGCTTAACCTCGGCTTGGCCGGCAACGTTACGCTCGATCAGGTACGACAAATTATTTAACGGACAACGAGGCCTGCGCGGCAGCCTTGCCAACCTTATCACAGGCCAACCTTATCACAGGGCAACCTTATCACTGGAGAGTCACATGGGTTTTTCTCAAGCGGTCAGCGGCATGAACGCCGCCGCCACCAATTTGGACGTTATCGGTAATAATATCGCCAACTCCGAAACCAGCGGGTTTAAAGCGGGTTCAGTCTCCTTTGCCGATGTGTTCGCCAGCTCCCAGGTCGGTCTTGGCGTCAAGGTGGCCGCGGTAACCCAGAATTTCAAGGACGGGACGGTCAATACCACCGATAACGGCTTGAATGTCGCTATTTCCAATAACGGCTTTTTCCGCCTGGTGGATGATAGCGGTTCGGTATTCTATTCCCGCAACGGCGATTTTTCGAAAAACTCCAGCAATGAATTGATTAACAGCAGCGGCCTGCACGTCACCGGTTATGCGGCCACCGGCACGCCCCCCACCATCCAGCAGGGAACCCAGCCGGTTAATTTGACCATTCCCGCGGCGGGACTGGCGGCCAAGGCCAGCACCTCCGGCACCATGGTGGCCAAGCTGAACTCCAGCTCCCCGGTGCTCGATGACGCCAAATTCGACGCCGCCGACTCCGGCAGCTATAGCTTTTCGCAGCCGATGACCAGTTATGACAGCCTGGGCAACCCCCATAATGTCAGCCTCTATTTCGTCAAAACCGCCAATAACGAATGGCAGGTGCATAGCGTCGACACCAGCAGCGGCGCGGCCGCCCAAGACCTCGGCAAACTGCAATTCGATACCAACGGACAATTAGCCGCTACCAGCGCCACCAGCTTTGATATCAATATGGCCGCGATGAACGGTTCGACCGCCGGCGCCTTTACGCTGGATTTCACCGGTACCCAGCAGCAGTACGCCACCGCCAGCAGCGTCAGCAGCCAGGACGTCAACGGCTATTCGGCCGGGGATTTAACCAAATACTCCATTAACGACGACGGTACCATTACCGGCACTTATTCCAACGGTGAAACCCAATTGCTCGGGCAAATTGTCCTGGCTAACTTCGCTAATCCGCAGGGATTGAAATCCGACGGCAACAACAGCTGGACCGCCACGTCCGCGTCCGGCCAGGCCATCGTGGGCACCGCCGGCAACGGTAACTTCGGCACGCTGACCGCCGGCGCGCTGGAAGGCTCCAACGTCGATTTAAGCAAAGAGCTGGTGAACATGATCGTGGCCCAGCGCGATTATCAATCCAATGCGCAAACCATCAAGGCCCAGAATGCCATTATGCAAACGCTGGTTAGCCTGACCTGATCGACCTGACGGAGTAGCCCAATGGATCACGCTATTTATACCGCGATGGGGGCCGCCAGCCAGACTCTCGAACAGCAGGCGGTTATCACCAACAATCTGGCCAACTCGTCCACCACCGGGTTCCGGGCGCAGCTTTCCGCCCTGCGCGCGGTACCGGTGGAAGGGCCCACCCTGGCCACCCGTACTCTGGTGGTGGCCTCGACGCCCGGCGCGCTGATGACCCAGGGGCCGCTCGATAATACCGAGCGTCCGCTGGACGCCGCCGTGCAGGATCAGGGCTGGCTGGTGGTACAGATGCCCAACGGCGACGAAGCCTATACGCGCAACGGCAATATTGAAGTCGATGCCACCGGGCAACTGACCATCCAGGGCTACCCGGTAATGGGCGACGCGGGGCCGCTGGTGGTGCCTACCCAGGCGTCCATCACCCTCGGTTCGGACGGTACGGTGTCGTCGCTGGGTGATGGAGACTCGCCGGACTCCATCAGTCCGGTGGGCCAGCTCAAGCGGGTTAAACCGGATGCCGCCCAGTTAGAGCGTGGCGATGACGGCTTGTTTCATCTGACCGCCGCCGCCCAGGCGCAAAACGGCAGTACCCTGCCCACCGACCCCACGGTCAAAATCATGCCCGGCGTGCTGGAAGGCAGCAACGTCAATACCGCCGAAACGCTGGTGGATATGATTGGCAGCGCACGCCGTTTTGAAATGCAGATGAAAATCATCGCCGACATCGACAAAAATGCCGAATCGGCCAATCAACTGCTTTCAATCAGTTAACTCAATCGGAGATTAAACGGATGATCCGTTCTTTGTGGATTGCCAAAACCGGTCTGGATGCGCAGCAGACCAACATGGATGTTATTTCCAATAACCTGGCCAACGTCAGCACCAACGGGTTTAAACGCCAGCGCGCGGTGTTCGAGGATTTACTCTACCAGACCGTACGCCAGCCCGGCGCGCAATCTTCCGATCAGACATCGTTGCCGTCCGGCCTGCAGCTGGGTACCGGGGTGCGGCCGGTGTCCACCGAGCGGCTGCACAGCCAGGGCAATTTGCAGCAAACCGAAAACAGCAAGGATATCGCGGTTAACGGCAAAGGCTTTTTCCAGGTGCAAATGCCCGACGGCACCACCGCCTATACCCGCGACGGATCGTTCCAGGTGGACCAAAACGGCCAGATGGTGACTTCCAGCGGTTATCCGGTCCAGCCGGCGATTACCATTCCCGCCAACGCGCTTACCGTCACCGTGGCGCGCGACGGCGCGGTCAGTGTTACCTTGCAGGGGCAGACCGCCGCCAGCCAGGTGGGGCAGTTGACCCTGAGCAATTTCATCAATGAAGCGGGCCTGCAAAGCCTGGGCGAAAATCTCTATCAGGAAACCGACAGTTCCGGGGCGCCCAACGAGGCCACCCCGGGGCAAAACGGCGCCGGGCTGTTGTACCAGGGTTATGTTGAAACCTCCAACGTAAACGTGGCCGAAGAACTGGTGGATATGATCCAGGTGCAACGCGCTTATGAAATTAATAGCAAAGCCGTTACCACCTCGGACGCCATGCTGCAAAAGCTCACCCAGCTGTAATACAGCGGAAGGGTTTGATGTGACGGCGTAACTTCATGGTGCAAGATAACCGCTCGCTATCATGCTGAAATTAAAACAAATAGATGCCATAAAGTTACGTCGTCACTTAAACGCCGTGTTAAAGATGCTTATAAGTGACAGTGTAATTTTTGCCATGCGCCCCTTTATACCGTCTGTCAGGACAATTTGAGTCATATGAAACAATATCAAAACCCCAGGACCTTCCCGCGCCGGACGTCCGCGCCAGTGGCGGCCTGGATGCTGGCTTTCGCGGCGCTGGCCTCGGACGGGTGTGCCTATATGCCACATAAAAACCTGGTGGCAGGCGAAACTTCGGCCCAGCCGGCGCCGGCCTCGCTGCCGGTGGCCAACGGGTCGATTTTCCAGGCGGTGCAACCGATGAATTACGGCTATCAACCGCTATTTGAAGACCGGCGGCCGCGTAATGTCGGCGATATCCTGACGATTACGCTGCAGGAAAACGTCAGCGCCAGCAAAAGCTCGTCAGCCAATGCGGCGCGCGAAAGCAGCAATACCCTGAAGTTCGCCACTACGCCCAGTATGCTGACCGGCCTGCTGGGCAACGGCAAAGCCGATTTGGATGCCGGCGGCACCAATGATTTCGACGGCAAAGGCGGAGCCACCGCCAAGAATACCTTTACCGGCACGATTACCGTTACCGTGCAGCAGGTGCTGGCCAACGGCAACCTGAAAGTGGTGGGCGAAAAACAGATCGCCATCAACCAGGGGGCCGAATATATCCGTTTTTCCGGCATCGTGAACCCACGCACCATCAACGGCAATAATGCGGTGATTTCCACCCAGGTGGCGGACGCCCGGATTGAATATGTCGGCAAAGGTTATATCAATGAAGCGCAGGAAATGGGTTGGCTGCAACGCTTCTTCCTTAATATTTCGCCCTTTTAGCAGGTGGCCAGCAGAATGCGGATTTTAACCTTGAACGTGTACCGGCCCGCCGCCGGCCCATGGCGCCGTTTCGCCCGGGCGCTCGCCCTGGGGGCGGCGCTGGCCCTGGGATTAGCGGCATTGCCGGCCGGGGCGGAGCGGCTGCGCGATTTGGTGGATATCCAGGGCGTACGCGACAACCCCCTGATTGGCTATGGTCTGGTGGTGGGGCTTGACGGCACCGGCGACCAGACCACCCAAACCCCGTTCACCACCCAGAGCCTGACCAACATGCTGTCGCAAATGGGCATTACCGTCCCGAGCGGCACCAATATGCAGTTGAAGAATGTCGCGGCCGTGATGGTCACCGCCAATTTCCCCGCGTTTGCCCGGGCCGGCCAGAATATCGACGTGGTGGTGTCCTCCATGGGGTCGGCCAAGAGCCTGCGCGGCGGCACCTTGATCATGACGCCGCTCAAAGGCGCCGATAACCAGGTGTATGCGCTGGCCCAGGGCAATCTGCTGGTGGGCGGCGCGGGTGCCTCCTCCGGCGGCAGCCGGGTGCAAATTAACCAACTGGCCGGCGGACGCATCACCAACGGCGCGGTAATCGAGCGGGAACTGCCCAGCACGTTCGGCGCCAGCCGCACCATGACCCTGCAACTCAAACAGGAAAACTTCACCCTGGCCCAGCGCATCAGCGACACCATCAATGGCCAAAACGGCATGGGCATCGCCCGGGCGCTGGATGCGCGCACCATCGAGCTGCAAATGCCGGCCAATAACAGCAGCCAGGTGCGTTTTCTGGCGCAAATCCAGGACATCAATATCGTCATGGGCGAAATGGACGCCAAGGTGATTATCAATTCACGTACCGGATCGGTAGTGATGAACCGCAACGTGATGCTGGATAACTGCGCGGTGGCCCAGGGCAATCTATCGGTGGTGGTGGATAATCAGCAAAGCGTCAGCCAGCCCGATACGCCGTTTGGCGGCGGCCAGACCGTGGTCACCCGGCAAACGCAGATTTCGGTTAATCAAAGCGGCGGGTCGTTGCAAAAGGTGAATTCGAGCGCCAATCTCAATAGCGTTATCCGGACATTGAATGCGCTGGGGGCCACTCCCAATGATTTAATGTCGATTTTGCAAGCCATGCACAGCGCCGGTTGTCTCCAGGCCACGCTGGAGATCATCTGATGCAGCTTAACGATGCAGCCGATCTTTCCGCCGCCTATGACGTTAAATCGCTGCAAAAGCTGCATAACCAGGCGGTCAAATCCTCCCCCGAGGCGTTAAAAGCGGTGGCCAAGCAGGTAGAAGGCCTGTTCGTGCAAATGATGCTTAAAAGCATGCGCGCCGCGCTGCCCAAGGGCGGCGCGTTCAGCAGCGATCAAACCGAGCTGTACACCAGCCTCTACGATCAGCAGATGGCGCAGCAATTATCGGCCAAAGGGCTGGGACTGGCGGATATGATGGTCAAGCAGTTGGGACAGCAGGGCGCCGATGCTCCGGCCGTCGCCCATGGCAACGCCGGCGGCGGCGATCCGCCAGGGGCCAAAACCGCCGCGCCGTTCTCCGCCGACGGCCCGCTCAGCGCCAACGCCATCAATGCGCAATTCATGTCGCCGGCCCTGGCGGGCGAGCTGTGGCGGCGCGAACGGCAGCAATCCGCCCGTCCAGGCGCGGATGCCGCCCCCGCCGGCGCCAGTTTTACCGATCGTCTGTCGGTGCCGGCCATGATGGCCAGCCGGCAAAGCGGCATCCCCCATCATCTGATCCTCGCCCAGGCGGCGCTGGAATCGGACTGGGGCAAACGGGAAATCCCCGCCGCCGGCGGCCAGCCCAGCTTTAATTTGTTCGGTATCAAAGCGTCCGATGACTGGAAAGGCAAAACCACCACCATTACCACCACCGAATACCAGGACGGCCAGGCGGTCAAGGTACAGCAGCGTTTCCGGGTATACGACTCCTATCTGGACGCGCTGGGGGATTATATCCATTTACTTACCGATAACCCCCGCTACCGGGAGGTGGTGAGCGCCGGCCAGCCCGAAGCCGCCGCCTATGCCTTGCAGCGGGCCGGGTACGCCACCGATCCGGCCTATGCCGTTAAGCTGATACAGATTATCAATCAGTTAAAACACTCCGCCGAACGGGCGGCCAAAGCCTATACCCACGATCTCGGCGGGCTATTTTAAGCCGGTGGGCGAATTTTCCGCGCGCACTCAAGTTTACCCGGCCGCGGGCGATAATAGTCTCAGGTTGTGGAATCTGACGCCGTTGTTTGCTTCTTATGGCGCAACGCCGGGTCCGGATAAAAGGAAACATAATGTCCAGTTCTTTAAGTAATATTGCATTGACAGGGCTGAATGCCGCGCAGAACGCGCTTAATAGCGTGGCCAGCAATATCAGCAATGTGTATGTTAACGGCTATAACCGGCAGACCACTCAGCTGGCGGAAATGGGCAGCAACGGTTCCACCGGTACCGGCGTTATGGTGAGCGGCGTAACCCGCGCCTATGATGCGCTGGTGATGGGCCAACTGCGTAATGCGGCCACCACCTATGCGGCCACCAGCAGCTACTCCGACCAGATTTCGCAGATTAACTCGATGCTGGCCAGCACCGACGGCAGCCTGTCCACCAGCATGAGCACGTTTTTCAGCAGCCTGCAATCCCTGAGCAGCAACGCCGGCGACAGCGCGGCGCGCCAGACGGTGATCGGCAGCGCCCAGAGCCTGGTGAATCAGTTTAAAAGCAACGATACCTATCTGCGCAACATGGATGATGCCGTTAATCAGCAACTCTCCTCCAGCGCGGATCAAATCAATAATTACGCCAAACAAATCGCCAACCTGAACGATCAAATCGTGCGCCAGGGCAAGGGCGGGGCGACCAACGCCATGCTCGACCAGCGGGATCAACTGGTTAGCGAACTCAACACTATGGTGGGGGTCAGCACTACTCAACAGGCGGACAATTCGCTGACGGTGACCTTTGCCAACGGCCTGACCCTGGTGCAGGGCGGCACCGCCTCCCAGATCAAGGCGGTAGCCTCCCAGGCCGATCCGTCGCGCACCGTGCTGGCTTATGATAACGGCACCGGTTCGCCCGCCGAAATTAACGAAAAAACCCTGACCACCGGCAGCGTCGGCGGCCTGCTGACGTTTCGTTCGGGCACCCTGGACGACGCGCGCAACCAACTGGGCCAGATTGCCCTGGCGCTGGCAGGTAGCTTTAACCAGCAGCACGCCGCGGGCGTGGATCTTAGCGGCGCCGCCGGCGAAGCTTTTTTTAATTACGGTCAGCCGGATATCACCACCAACACTAAAAATACCGGGCAGGCGGAGCTTAGCGTCGCTTTTACCGATACCAGCGCCGTGAAGGCGGGCAGTTATAACGTCAAATATACCGATGACGGTTGGCAGGTCACCCGGGCCAGCGACGGCACCAGCGTGGACTTCAAGACCACGGACAATGACAAAGGCGAGCCGGTGCTGAGTTTCGAGGGGCTGGCCATGACCGTCAGCGGCACCCCGGAGGCCAATGATAAATTTACCGTCAATCCGGTGACCAACGCGATCGCCGGCATGTCGGTCGCCATTACCGACCCGGCGAAGATTGCCGCCGGACAAGCCGGCGCCGAAAGCGGCGCCAGCGACAACCGCAATGCCCAGGCCCTGCTGGCCCTGCAAACCAGCAAAGTGGTCGGCGGCAATGCCACCCTATCTAGCGCCTTCGCGTCGCTGGTGAGCGCCATCGGCACCAAAACCAGCAACGCCGCGGTTACCGCGACATCGCAATCCAATATCGTCGATCAGTTGACCACCAAGCAGCAATCGATTTCCGGGGTGAACCTGGATGAAGAGTACGCTGATTTGCAGCGCTACCAGCAGTATTACCAGGCCAACGCCCAGGTATTGAATACTGCGGGAAAGCTTTTTGACACCATACTGTCGTCGTTAGGTAACTGACCGGCACCGGGCAGCATTTTACCCAATTTACCGTGGAAGGGATGAACGCCATGCGCCTTAGTACCAGCATGATTTATCATCAGAATTTAAACAGTATCACCAACGCCTATGCCAAATGGCAAAATACCGCCTTGCAGCTGGCCACCGGCAAGAAAGTCAACTCGCCGGCGGACGACCCCATCGCCGCGTCGCAGGCCATCGGCCTCAATAATATGCAGGCGGTGGGCGAGCAGTATGGCGCGGCGCGCAGCACCGCCATCGCCAGCCTGTCGATGGAAAGCACGGTTCTCGATCAGGTCACGGGCGTGATCCAAAACGTCCAGACCTTATTGGTCCAGGCCGGCGACGGCACGCTGAGCGATAACGATCGGCAGTCGTTGTCCACGCAATTGCAATCTTATAAAGATCAACTGGTGGGCCTGGCCAATAGCAAAGACGGTAACGGCAACTATATTTTCGCCGGCTATAAAACCGGTACCGCGCCCTTTGAGCAGGATTCCGCCGGCAACGTCAGCTATATCGGCGGCGCGCAGTCTATCAGCCAGCAGGTCGACGATAGCCGTGAAATGGCCATCGGCGATAGCGGCGCTCAGGTATTTGCCCATCTGGCGGCCGGTTATGCCGTTGAGCCAAATGGCGATGACAGCGAAGCCAACGTCTTCAACAGTATCGATACCGCCCTGGGCGCCCTGAATACGCCCCAGGATAGCGCGGACAGCGATACTCAGGCAGCCTATACCGCGGCGCTGGGCAAAGCCGGGCGCGGCATGAAAAATTCCCTGAACAATGTGCTTACGGTACAGGCGTCGGTGGGCAGCAAGCTAAATGAACTGGATACCCTTGATAGCGTAGGCAGCGATCGCTCGACCATCTATCAGAACCGTCTCAGTGATCTGGTCAACGCGGACTGGTATCAGACCGTCTCCGATTATAGCTTGCAACAGGTGGCGTTACAGGCGGCGTACAGCACTTTCAACAGTATGCAAAAGCTCTCGCTGTTCCAGTTGGCCGGTTCTTAACCCGTACCATACCCGTCCGGTGATCCTGGCGGGTTCTTCAGGTGGTTTTGGATAAAAACCAGCAGCGCCCCCCTTGGCATGCCCCGGGTAACAACGGGTGACATGCCCTTTTTATCCCCGCGGCATGCCGCTCAAGATATCCGATAATAAATCAAAGCTTTCACCCATCAGCTTCTCGCTAAACGGCGCCAGCAAGGGCAGCAGCAGGCCAAAGGTCAGAATGCCGATGGTCAGCGTCAGCGGGAACCCGATCACGAATACCGTTAACTGCGGCGAAACGCGATTGAGCAAACCCAGCGCGATATTGAGCGTCAGCAACAAGGTGATCATCGGCAGCGCCAGCATCAGCCCATTCATAAATATCTGGCCTCCGGCGCGGCATAACGCCATAAAAGCATTGGCGTTGAGCGGCTGGCCTGAAATCGGCAGGGTATGAAAACTGTCCGCCAATAACGAAATCATCCACAGATGACCGTTGAGGCTGGTGAATACCAGCATGGCCAGCAAATTGAGCAAATGCGCCAACACCGGCATATTCAGACCGCTGGCCGGGTCGAAAAACGTAGCGAACGACAGGCCCATTTGCAGCCCGATCACTTCGCCCGCCATGCGAATGGCCGCGAAGGCGAACTGCATGGAGAGTCCCAGTGCGGTGCCCACCAGGATCTGTTCAATGGCCAGCCAGAATCCCGCCACCGAAAACAGCGGGGTGGCCACCGGCGGCAAAAGCGGCGCCAGCAGGACGGTAATCATGATGCCCAGCCCCAGTTTGATGCGCGCCGGAATGGCTTTTTCACTGAACAGCGGGGCGGTGCTGATTAACGCCAATATTCGCACCAGGGGCCAGAAAAACTGGCTGAGCCAGCCGGCAAGCTGGGTGGTATCCAGTTCCAGCATATTACCCGGCGAGAGCCGGCAGGCTGCTGAATAGCGCGCGCATATAATCGAGGATCAAATTGAGCATCCAGGGGCCGGCGATAACGATAGTCGCCACCACCGCCAGGATCTTGGGGATAAACGACAAGGTCATTTCGTTGATTTGCGTCGCGGCCTGCAGCAGGCTGATTATCAGGCCGCTGAAAAGCGCCGCCATCAGCAACGGCGCCGCCAGGGCCAGTGCGACCAAAATTGCCTCATGGCCAAGGGCCATTACCGATTCCGGTGTCATATTCCGTCTGCCTGCCAAATGTTGGTGAGTCGTGGGTAATGCGCGATCGCGGTTAACCATCAATTATAAAAACTCTGCGCCAGCGAGCTCAGCAGCAATTGCCACCCGTCCACCAGCACAAATAGCATGAGCTTGAAGGGCAGCGAGATGGTGGCCGGCGGCACCATCATCATCCCCAGCGCCATCAGCACGCTGGCCACCACCAGATCGATGATCAAAAACGGGATAAAAATGGTGAAACCGATCTGGAAAGCGGTTTTGAGTTCGCTGGTGACGTAAGCGGGCACCAGAATGCGCATGGTCACCGCCTCGGGCCCATCCAGCGGGGGTTCGTTGGCCAGGCGCGCGAACAGCGCCAGATCCGCTTCGCGGGTTTGGCGCAGCATAAAGGTGCGCAGCGGCTGCGCGCCTTTTTCCAACGCGGCCTGCATGGTGATTTTGTTTTCGCTCAGCGGCAAATAGGCCCGATCATAAATAGTATTAAACACCGGCGACATTACAAAAAAAGTCAAAAACAGCGCCAGCCCCAACAGGACCTGGTTCGGCGGGGCCGACGGCGTGCCGATGGCGCTGCGCAGCAGGCCCAGCACGATAATAATGCGGGTAAAACAGGTCATCATCAGCAGCGCGGCGGGAATAAACGTCAGCGAGGTGATAAATACCAGGGTTTGCACCGGCAGCGACCAGCTTTGTCCGCCGCCCGCCAGGGGCTGGCTGATAATGCCCGGCAACTGCGCCCAGGCGGCCGGCGCCAGCGCCCATGCTCCGGCGGCCAGGGCGACGAACGCGCCGGCGCGCACGCATGCCGAACCGCCGCGCCTTATGCTGAGCTTCATTGGCCGCTCCCCGCGCGCTGCATTACCTGGCGCAGGCGCCGGCGAAAATCGGGCGCCGCGCCGGCGGGGGTATCCGTGCTCTCAGGCGGGGCGGGCAGGGTGTGCAATGTCGTAATGTTTTGCGCCGTGACGCCCAGCACCAGCCAAGTGCCTTCCACTTCCACAATCACCACTTTTTCCCGCTGTCCGAGCGCGCAGCTGCCCTGGAGCGTTAACAACCCCGGCCGCTTGGCCGCCGGCGCCAGGCCGAGCTTGCGCACCACCCAGGCACCGATAATAATCAGCAGTAAGATACCGCCCAGCGCGCTGCCGACCTGGGTTAACGCGCCGGTAGCGCTGAATGCCGGCGCGGCATGGGCGGCAACCGGGGTGGCGGCGATGGTCTGAGAATCGCCCATTTAACGACTTAACCGGCGCATACGTTCGGACGGCGTAATAATATCGGTAATACGCACGCCGTATTTATCCGCCACCACGACGACTTCGCCCTGGGCGATCAGGTAGCCGTTAATCAGGATATCCAAAGGTTCGCCGGCCAGCCCGTCCAGGGCCACCACCGAACCCTGCGACAGGCGCAGCAGCTCCTTGATGGTCATTTTGGTGCGGCCCAGTTCGACGGTCAGCTTGACCGGGATATCCATAATCATATCGATATCCTGCAGCGGGCCGGCGCTGTCTTCGGCGGTCAACTGGTGGAAAATGCCGTCGGTGGACGCCGGCCGTTCTTTGGCGCCGGTCTGCTGCTCGCTTAATGCCTCGGCCCACAGATCGTCTGCGGACGGATTGGCTTCGGCAGACGGTTTCTTGGGGTCACTCATCGGGCTGTTCCTCATTCAGGGAATTCAATACGGGATTAATCAGTTGTTTTACGCTCAGGGCGTACTGACCGTTGAGCGTGCCGTACTGACTGGTCAGTACCGGCACGCCGTCCACATGGGCAATCAAATAGTCGGGTTTATCGATGGGCAACACATCCCCCGGGGCCAGCTTTAGGATCTCGGATAACCGCATCGACACTTCGGCGAAATTGGCCACCAGTTCCAGTTCCGAATGCTGTACCTGGTTGACCAGGTTTTCGCGCCAGCCCTGATCCTCCAGCCGGGAATTTTCCAGCGGCGGATTGGTCAGCAGTTCGCGCAGCGGCTCGATCATGGAGAACGGAATGCAAATATAAAATTCACCCACCAGCGAGCCGATTTCCACATGAAAAGGCGTGGTGACCACGATATCGTTGGGGGAAGTGGTGATATTGGTGAATTTCACCTGCATTTCGGCGCGCACGTACTCCACGCTCAGGTTATAAATCGCTTTCCAGGCATCTTCGTAACATTCCAGCGCCAGACGCAGCATGCGCCTGATTACCCGCTGTTCGGTATGGGTGAATTCGCGCCCTTCCACCTTGATCGGGAACCGGCCGTCGCCGCCGAACAGATTATCCACGGCGATAAACACCAGGCTGGGCGAAAACACGAACAGCGCGGTGCCGCGTAGCGGCTTGAGGTGGATCAGGTTAAGGTTGGTCGGCACCGGCAAATTGCGGGCAAAGTCATGATAGGGCTGGATTTTAATGGCCCCGACGGTGATATCCGGACTGCGGCGCAGCAGGTTGAACAAGCCCATGCGGAATTGCCGGGCAAAACGCTCATTGATGATCTCCAGCGCCTGCAACCGCTCGCGCACCACGCGGCGCTGGGTATTGGGATCATAGGGCTTGATGTCGTCTTCGAAACCGCCGCTGATCGGCGCCTGTACGCCATCATCGCCGTTAAGCAGCGCATCGATTTCAGCCTGGGATAAAATGCTGTCGCCCATGGCAATCAACGCAAAATAAAGGCGGTGAACAGGACATCATTGATCACCGGTCTGGGTTGGCCGGTAACCAATGGTTCGTTCAGCACCTGTTTGATTTGTTCGATTAGCCGCTGCTTACCCTGTTCATTGGCCAGCGCGTCCGCATCCTGGCGCGAAAGCAGCATCAGCAAACGGCTGCGCACCGCCGGCAGAAAATTATTGAGCATTTTGCGGGTATCTTCATCGGGAAGACGCAGGGTCAGGCCGATATACAACACCCTATCCGGATCGTTGGAGGGATTGACCAGATTAACGGTAAAGGTATCCAGCGGCAGGAAGATTGGAATGGGCGGCGGCGGCGCAATATGGGCCGTCATGGCCGTGCTGGCCAATTTATGTTGCCACCAGAAGTAGCCCGCGGTGCTGGCGGCGGCCAGGGCAATTACGGCCAGAACCACAATCCATTTCGATTTTTTCCGAGCTGAAGGCAGCACATTCTCAGACATAACGTTTTGGTATTCCTGTAAGCATGACGGCATTTTTCCATTGCGGCGGTCGCAAAATGCCGGTTATTGAAGGCAATTATCCCGTCTATTGCATAATTCAATAGGGCGAATAGACGGGATAATTTGCGTTAACTTATACGTTTGCCCGCTTAGACAAAGGTATCGATGCCGGAGAGGCTGCGGGCGGTGGCGACCGGCAACGGGATACCGGCCGGGTCGGCCGCCGCGGCATCGGCGATGGAAAACGCGCGCTGGCCCTGGGACCGGGACGAGGGCGCCCGATCGCCGCCGCCCCAGTTGGGCGTCGCGTCGCTGCCGACGCAGCTTTGCCCGAGATTAATGCCGCTTTCAGCCAGCGCGGTGCGCAGGTGGGGCAGCGCGGCTTCCAGCGCGGCGCGTACCTGGCTATGCCCCGAGGCCAGGTGGATTTGCGCCTGATTATTATCCACCTGCAGGCTGATATGCAGCGCGCCCAGCGTATCGGGATGCAGCCGCAGCTCGGCGCTCTGCTGGCCGTTGCGGCTGAACATCACCACCTGCTGGCCGATCGCCTGCTGCCACTCGTCGCTGCCCAACTGCGCGCTAATCAGGGCGGCGGCCGGGGTCGGGGTGGCGGCAACGCCGTCACCGGCGGCGCTGAGCGTCGGGACGGCGACGGGGGTGGCCGCGGGCGTCGCCGCATCCATGGCCGCGGCGGGTTTTCTTAACCCTACCGCGCCGTTTGCCGTGGCGCCCGCATCGCTATGGCCGCCGTTTGCGGACTGCATGGCGATGGCGGCGCCCTGCGCCGCAGCCGGCGCGTGATTATCGGCGTCGGCCAGGGGGGACGCTTTTAGGTGTCTATCGCTCCCGGCGGGGACGGACGGCTTAGCGGATTTTTCCCCGCCGGCCGGCGCGGGCGCCGCGAGGATTTTATCGTTTCCGGCCAAGATGAGAGATGCCGGTATGCTGTCTGCCCCGGCGGCGGGATTGGCCAGCGGCAGTACCTCGGTTTGCGCGTTATCCGCGCCAATGTCGATGGGCGCGGCGGTAGATACGGCAGCGTCGGCGATATTGTCGCCTGCATCCGGCCGCGTATTATCGCCGGCGCCGATCGCGGCATCCGCAAGATCGGGGTTGGCGGAGGTATTATTGCCAAGCGCGGTAGCGCCAGGGGTGCTTGCCGCGGGCGCAGCTGTCCGGGTTTGCGCCAGCAGGGCCATCAATGCCTGTACCGCCCCGGCGGACAGCGAGGGATCGGGGTCGTTCGCCGGGAACAACGGTATTTTTACGCCGCCTTTGCCCGCGCCGGACGGGGCCGCCGTGTCGCTGACGTCTTCGGCCGGTGGGTTTGGGCAGGCGGCGGTTTCATCGACGGCCGGGCGGGCGGAGGCATTTGCAGGCATGTCGTCCCCGTCGCCGCTTACGGTGTTTTGCGCCGCGGTCGATTGTTTTTGCTGCGCGTCGTTGACTTTCACGCTCAGCAAACTGCCGAAATCCTGGTTGCCGGCGCCGTTATCCGCGCGCGTTTTATTTTCGGCGTTTTTCGCGGTGCTTCCAGCCGCATTACCCGCGGTGGCCGGGATTACATTGGGCGGTATTAACATTAGTGTTTCCTCAACGCGGCCCGCTGGGCAAATTCGTCCATGTTTTTTTGGTCCAGCCGGTTGGCTTTAAGCTGCAATGCCCGATCGCCGCGCGACTGAAGCGCGACAAAGGAGTTCAGGCGCTGCTGCTTAAGCTGCCAGGCCTGCATCGCTTGCTGCAGCCGTTGCGTCCACTGCGCCAGCAGGGCGCGGTGCTGCTCGATGGCGGTCTCCAGCGTAATAATAAATTGCTGATAGTTGTACCAACTGGCGGACGGCATGCCGTCGGTCATGCTTTGCTGTAATTTCTGCCGGTATTCCGTTTCATAGTCCAGCAATTGATCCAGCTGTCTACGTGCCAACTGATGGGACTGGCGGATCTGCCCCAGGCCGATCGCCGCCTGCTCCATATCCTCTTTTGCCCGCCCGCGCAAGATGTCCAGCGGTGTTTCACTTTTCATCGAACCTCGTTTACTGCTTTAAATAACCGCTTTACCCAAAAAGCGCCTGCAAGCGTTCACAGGCCTGCGCATAATCGCTGCGTTCATGCATATTCTGTTGCAAAAAAGCCTCCATCGCCGGGTACAGGGCGATGGCCCGATCCAGCTGCGGATCGCTGCCGGCGGCATAGGCGCCGACGCTGATTAAGTCCCGGTTGCGCTGATAGCGCGACAGCAGTTGCTTGAGCTGCCTGACCCTGGCTTCCTGTTCCGGGGCCACCAGCGCGGTCATGGCGCGGCTGATCGAGGCTTCGATATCGATGGCGGGATAATGACCGGACTCCGCCAATTGGCGCGACAGCACCACGTGCCCGTCTAGAATGGCCCTGGCCGCGTCGGCGATGGGGTCTTGCTGGTCGTCGCCCTCGGTCAGCACGGTATAAAACGCGGTAATGGAGCCGCCGCCGCTGGTGCCGTTGCCGGCGCGTTCAACCAAGGCGGGCAGGCGGGCGAATACCGAAGGCGGATAACCTTTGGTGGCCGGGGGCTCGCCCACCGCCAGCGCGATTTCCCGCTGCGCCATGGCATAGCGGGTCAGGGAGTCCATAATCAGCAGCACATGGCAGCCGCGATCGCGAAAATCTTCGGCGATCCGCGTCGCGTAAGAGGCGCCCTGCATCCGCAGCAGCGGCGAAACGTCGGCCGGCGCGGCAATGACCACCGAACGGGCCAGGCCTTCGGTGCCGAGGATATTATCGATAAAATCCTTCACCTCGCGTCCGCGTTCGCCGATCAGGCCGACCACAATCACTTCGGCCTGGGTATAGCGCGCCATCATGCCCAATAACACGCTTTTACCCACCCCGGAGCCGGCAAACAGCCCCATCCGCTGGCCGCGGCCAACGGTAAGCAGGGCGTTGATCGCCCGCACCCCGACGTCCAGCACCTGGGTGATAGGGGTGCGCTGCAGCGGGTTCACCGGCGCGGTAATCAGCGGCGCGCTAAAGCCGGTATCCGGCGCGGGCAAACCGTCCAGCGGCCGGCCGGCGCCGTCGAGTACCCGTCCCAATAGCTCTGGCCCCAGCGGCAACTGTTTGCCGGACTGGTCGTCGGCGCGCGAACGCGCATAGACCCGCGCCCCCGGCACGATGCCTTCCACTTCTTCCAGCGGCATTAAAAACAGTTTGTCGCCGTTAAATCCCACGACCTCGCAATCGATCTCTTCGAGTTGCGCGCCGCTCTGGCGTTCGATCAGGCAAGACGCCCCCAGGGGCAATTGCAGGCCGGTGGCCTCCAGAATCAGGCCGGTGGCCCGGGTCAGGCGGCCATAGCGGCGCACCATCGGCGTCGCGGCTATGCGCTGCTCCAGCGAATCGAGGGTTTTCAGCCAGCGGCCGAGGCGAGCGGACATTACAGCTCACCCGGCGCGGCCAGACGGCATAATTCATGCCAGCGGGTCGCCAGGCTGGCGTCCAGGCAACCTTCCGGCGCCGAAACCTTGCAACCGCCGGGATGCAGTTCGCCGTCGGCCAGCAGACGCCAGCCGTGCAGCTCCAACGTGGTGCCCAGATGCTGTTCCACCAGAGGAACCAGCGAGGGATGGACCCGCAGTTGGGGCTTGCCGCTGAAAATAGGTTCCTGCTGCAAAAATTGCTGAATTTGCTGCAGCATGGCATCGCTCTCGCCGGACGGCGCCTGGCCCAGCACCAGTCTGGCGGCGCCGAGCGCCAGTTGCGCCAGCCGTTCGGTCACCACGCTGTCCAGCGCGTCGAGGGAATGCTGAAATTCGCTCACCAGCATTTGCAACTGGGCGACGACGGGCTGCTGCTCTTGCAGCATCTGCTTGCGGCCCTCCTCCTGGCCCAGGGACAAGCCGGCCTGATAGCCTTCCTGCCGCCCCTGTTTATGCCCCTCGGCATATCCGCCGCGCTGGGCTTCCTGCAGCGCGAGCCGGCGCGCTTCGTCGAGGGCGGCCGCATGACGTTGAGCGCCGTCGTCGTTTATATCGGGCGCCGGCGCGGATGAAGGCGCGGGGGCCGTGCGGGACAGATCGTTTAATGCCCAAGGCCGCCAGGGCAACTGGTTGAAGGCATCAGACATACGTATCCTCGCCGCCGCCGATGGCCATTTCGCCGGTTTCCGCCAGGCGGCGGACAATCAGCAGAATGGCTTTTTGCTCGTTCTCCACCTGGGACATCCGGACCGGGCCGCGTGAAGCCAGATCGTCGCGCAGTATTTCCGCCGCGCGCTGCGGCATATTGCGCAGGAATTTGTCCCGCAGCGGCGGGGCGGCGTTTTTCAGCGCGATCAGCAAGGATTCCGACTCGATTTCCTGCAGCAAACGCTGGATGCTGCGATCGTCCACGTCCACCAGGTTTTCGAACAGGAACATTTCGTCGATAATTTTCTGCGCCAGTTCCTTGTCGAATTCCCGCACGGCGGTAATTACCGCTTCTTCCTGCTGGGTCTTCATCAGATTGATAATTTCCGCCGCGGTACGTACGCCGCCCATCTTGCTGCGTTTAAGATTCTGGCCGTCGAGCAGGCCGTTGAGCACTTCGGTAAGTTCGGCCAGGGCGGCGGGCTGCACGCCGCCGAAGGTGGCGATACGCAGCATGACGTCATTACGCATTTTTTCATCGAACAACGCCAGGATATCGGCGGCCTGGCTACGGCGCAGGTGTACCAGTATGGTGGCGATAATTTGCGGATGCTCGTCGCGGATCAAATCCGCCGCGATCATCGGCTCCATGAAATTGAGCGTTTCCATGCCGGTGGTGGTTTCGCGGGTTTCGAGAATATCTTCCAGCAAACTGGAGGCGCGCTCTTCGCCCAGGGCTTTGATCAGCACCGAGCGCAGGAAATCCCCGGCATTGATGCTGAGCGCGGCGTATTGTTCGGACTCGATTTCAAACTCTTTTAGCACTTCCAGCAATTCCTGCTGGGAGGTTTGATGCTGATTGGCCATGGATGTGCTGAGCTGCTGCACCTCCCGGGTGGACAGATGCTTGAAAACCTCTGCGGCCCGGTCTTCTCCCAGCGCCATCAATAAAATGGCGCTTTTTTCGGTTCCGGTCATGCTCATTGTTCGGTGCTCATCCATTGGCGAATCACCAACGCCACGATACGTGGGTCCTGATCCGTCATATCGCGAATCCGCTGACTGCGGGCCTCGGTATTTTCGCGCTGCTGGGCGCGTCTTTGCTCGTCTTGCTGATCTTTGTTGAGTTTAACCACCACATCTTCTTCCGCCGCGCGCGGGGCGGGCGGCTGGGCGGGGCCGTTGCCAGCGCTGGCGGCGGCCGGCGCCGGTTTCGGCTGCACCAGGGGTTTAACGATCTTGCGCCACAATATCCAGGCCGCCAGCAGCACCAATAACCAGCGGCCGGCCTCCATCAGCCCGGCGAAAAAGCCCGACTGCTGCCAGAACGGCAGGGCGGTGCCGAAATCATCGGCCTGCACGAACTGGGTATTGACCACGTTAAGGCTATCGCCGCGCTCGGCGGAAAAACCCATCGCTTCGCGGGTGATATCCTCTATTTGCTTGAGCTGCTGCGCAGACAGCGGCACCGGGGCCTTACCGGTTTCTCCCGGCAGATAATTAACCACCACCGCCACCGACAACCGCTGCAAGTTGCCTTCGCTGCGTTTGACATGGCGGACGGTACGGTCAAGCTCATAGTTGATGGTTTCGTCATGGCGGGTATTGGACGGCGTGACCGTCTGGGCGCGGGCCAATGCGCCGCCGTTCGCCTGCGGATTTTGACCGGGGCGGGCGGGCGCCGCGGGTTGGCCATTGGCTCCCGCCGGGACGACGGCCCGCTCAATGGGCGCGACCGCGGCCGGGGCGGGCTGGTTGGATAGGGCTCCCGGCACGCCGCCCTGAGGCGAACCGCCCAACTGCTCGCTTTGCGCCACCTGTTTGGAGCGCACCGCGGCGGCGTCTTCAGAACCGTTGGGTTTGTATTGCTCTTCCGTCTGTTCCTGGCTGTCAAAGTCGATTTGCGCGGTAACCTGCGCATGGACGTTGCCGTTGCCCACCATCGGCGCCAGGATGGTTTCGATCCGGTGCTGATAGCGGCTTTCCAGCTCGCTGTTGAATTTCAGCTGGGTGGCGTTTAAGCCGCGCCCGTTGGCATCGGTCTGGGTCAGCAGATGGCCCTGTTGATCCACCACCGTGACGCTGCCCGGCGGCAGGCCGGCGACGCTGCTGGAGACCATATAAACGATGGAGTTCACCTGGCCGTCGTCCATGGCCCGGCCCGGTTGCAGATTCAGGGTTACCGAAGCTGACGGGTTTTTTTGCTCGCGGACAAACAGCGAAGGTTTCGGCAGCGCCAAATGAACCCGCGCCGACTGCACCGGACCCAGGGTTTCGATGGTGCGGGCCAGTTCGCCTTCCAGCGCCCGCTGATAGTTAATCTGTTCGCTGAACTGGCTGATCCCGAATTTTTCCTGATCCAGCAGTTCAAATCCCACCGAACCGCCCTTCGGCAGCCCCAGGCTTGCCAGCTTGAGCCGGGTTTCGTGCACCGATTCCGCCGGCACCAGCACCGCGGTGCCTTGTTCTTCAAAGCGGTAGGGCACATTCATCTGGGTGAGCTGGGCGACGATATCGCCGCCGTCGCGATCGGTTAGATTGCTGTAGAGCACCCGGTAATCAGGGCTTTTGGCCCATAACGCCAGCACTACCACGATAGCTATCGCCGCGGCCGCGGCAATGGCCGCAAAAATTTTGGGATGGGTGCGCAAGCGTTCCAGCAACGGAGCGAGTGGATTTTTTCCCTGAACGCCGGAACCGTTTTTAGCCGAACTCATAGCATATGCCCGCCAAGAGTAGGACGGAGTTGCAAAATTACTGATAACAAAACACTCTCCCTGCTGTGCTTAAAGGCGTTGCCGGCGGTCATCTTATAAATGTGGGTGCCATTATTTGCCTTTAGAGGACAAATCGATGGCTGAAATAACCGGGTGTTTTAGCGTTATTTAGCGCCTTAGCCATCTTTGGGTTCTGTTAAGGTAGCGGCCTTATAAAAATTTAGAGGCAAGATGATGGCAATTCAGGGGATTGAATCGGCGTTACAGCAGCTCCAAACCATGGCCAGGACGGCAAGCGGCGTTACCGACAGCCCGGCGACCGGCGGCGCTTTCGCCAATCAGCTCGGCGCGGCGCTGGACAAAATCAGCGGGACGCAGAACCAGGCGCGGGAGAAAGCGGAAGCCTTCGCCACCGGTACCTCATCGCTGGGGCTTAATGATGTGATGGTCGATATGCAAAAATCATCGATTTCACTGCAAACCGGCGTGCAGGTGCGCAATAAAATGGTGGCTGCCTATCAGGATATTATGAATATGTCGGTGTAGTGTATATACCATATAATAATTAATGATATTAATTTGTTGGTTGTGCCTTGGGGGCGCTATGGGGGGGAACTGTAGATAATTGCTGATTTAAGATAGTTATCTGGCCACGATTATTTTCTGGTGTCTCAGGAACGAATGGAGCCGCCCCGGGTCGCTTTCCGTCGTGTATGAACCAAGTACGCAGAAAGCTATGATGCCCCTCTAGGCCGGTAGGAAATGCCTTTTTATAGATAACGCTAAGTGGATGGGGACGATAGATTAAGCTTTTTTTGTTTTGTTTCAGCCTGGCTGATGTGAATTCGTGTTCCTTACCCTATAAAACAGCTGAGGATGTCCCTGATTTTACCGCGCTACACGGCGCGGTACAGCGACTTGCGAATGTAAGAACGACAAGGGACTTAATGTTAGTGTAGCGCTGGACAGATTGACTAGAGGCAAACACCCTGGCAAAAGCCGAGGTTGTTTTTCAGCCTTTTCAGCGGTTAAACGCAAGGTGCTGGACAAAACCGATTTCGGCGTGTGAAGCTGCCAAATCAGATGCGAGTAGTTATATATCAGCGATTACGGTTTACTGCGTCACGCTCAATTCATAAAGAGTATTACTCAATTCATTGAATTTGCTATTTTCCTCAACAAGAGGTTTCCCATCTTTTTGCAGTACGACGTCATTTAATGTTCCCATTCCGCCAAAAAGTGAATGGATCCTATAAATCGCATCTTCCGGGTCATCATCTAGATAGATGTAAAGCCTATCTAAAGAGCTAGCTAGATTGAGATATTTAGAATCATTTAGCATTGGTATCATTTCTTTGATGACGGTTTTTATTCGCATTATTTTTTTCATTTTAAAGGCTCTCTTGATAAAATCTTTATGCCAGGGATGTCCCACGATGAAGGTATAACCACCTGATGGGTTCCGCCAAGATAGAAGCTTGATTGCGTACCCACTTCGCCCACGTACACTTTAGACCCCGCAGGAATTTTCACTGTAAATAAGGTATCTATTGGTGATTTTGCTCCATTGGGCCATTCTGGTAATAACGCCTTGTCAATTCGCACTTGTAACGTTCCCAAGGGTTTATCTAAGCTAAAATATTGGCCAAACTGTGCTTCTGCAGTACCTGCACGATACATTATGACATCTTCTTTAAGAAGGATTTCAGAATATTTACCGCCAGCGAAGGTTTCCCCTTGCTTAGCGAATAACGGACCTGGCTTCACAGCAGAGTATTCACCTAAAACTCTACCCGGGATAGTTAATGAGGAACCTGCAATTTGGATGTTGTGCGCAGGGCCAACCAGTGCAGCAACTTTTTGCAAACTGGCGGAGCCGAATTTAACCGCTCCAGGCACACTTATCACAGCGGTAGCCACATCGGTTGCAAACTTGCCGGTCCCAATACCAGCGCTAAATATGCCTGCAATGGTGCCTTTATCTTTCTCAGCTTGAATAAGATTGAGTTTGGCACTCACTGCATTATCGATTTTCTCAATTTTTTTGTCACTAATTAGAAATTGATATGCTGACACTGTTGTATCGATCGGGCGCGTAACTACACTGGCAACGCCAATACTTGTTTCAATAGCGGATATGCCGGCACCTAAAAATTGGCCTGCTTTATAAGCTGCATCTTGTGAAAAATTAATGAGTGCGCTCTCGCTTGCTGCATTATCAGGAGGAAACAAACGGCTCACCTTTTGACTTATTGAGTTGGGCTGTTTATTATTAAGGATTTTATCCTCAGTAATAAAACTATGGTTAGATCTAGCAGCTAACGCTTCACGAGTAGCAATCTGCTTCACCTCGTCGAGTTGGATATTTCTGGCTTGAATTATTTCTTTTATAAATTTATGTTCTTGAATCGATGCATTAATTTGTCCTTTTTTATAATCTAATTCAAGATTACGTTGATTGTTCCATTCTTTTTCCAACAATTGCTTGGAGATCGTAGGCAATGCCATAGATAAAGTTCTATTAATATTAGCATCGTAATGCGCATTTATTAATGGTGGGTGTGTATTACGCATTTTAATTCTATCATCTGCTTGTTGCAACCATGATTCTGCTTTATTTTTAAGAGAGTCGATTGAACTTATGACGGAATCATAATTATTTTCAGAAGATATAAGCAGCTCGGCATTTTTTTTTGCGTTCGCTAATGATATTTTATAAGAATTCATTCTATCTAGTGCTTCATTTTCTCTTCTTAACTCATTTCCAGTGTGAGTTAGTTCGGATTCAGCGATTTGCTTTATTATACGTCCTTCAGTGATATTATAATTTCTATCGGTTAATGTATGAGCTATTATGTTATATTCATTTTGCGCGATTTTTATATCATGATGTTTGTCGTTAATTTGTATTTGGCGCAGTCCATTCCAGTGAGCTTCAAGATGTATACGTGTCGCGTGATCGAGTATAGGATTAATGTTTTTTATTTGATGATCGAAATGTGAATGGATCATGGGGAAGTGGCTATCGAGTCCGCTTATCCAATTTTGGGTCTCTCGCATCATCTCTTCTGCGCGGGATTTTAAACGTTCTGCAAGTTCGATGGTTTTATTCGCGTAATTTAATTTGGCTTCAGAACAGCGATTTCGGTCTTCTTTGCTCTTGTTAGCATTATTATATTTAGCTATTGTTTGATTATGCTCATTTTTTATGCAAGCAATTTCATCCTTCATTTCTTGCATAAAGTTATCTATTTTTTGCCGCCGATCCTGACTTATCCCTGCTCGCAGTTGTCTGTCTTGAGCGTGATGATGCTGGGTTTCCTGTTGATGTTTTTGCTCCAATGCCAATGATGTAGCGCGCTGTCGAGCTTCTTCCGCCTGGCGATGTTGCTCCGCAACCAGCCTGTTGTGCTCTTCGTTGCGCCTGGCTATTTCTTCTTGCAGACGACATTGTTCTGCCATGAGATTGTTCTGCGCTTCAGCTATTTTGGCCATTTCCTGCTGGAGCTGCCGTTCATATTCTTGCTTTTGTTGTTCTGCTAAATTATTTGCTCTCTCCCAAGCTTTTGCTGCACCTGTCTGAGCTGCCGCAATGCGCATGGATGCCATGGTTTTTGCCATTTGGCCTTTGAAATTTGCCTGTGTGTTTTGTATGCTTCTTGCTATTGCCGCATCTGAATGTTGTCGTTGTTTGGTGAATGAAAGTTGTAATTTATTCTGGAGGTCTAGCTGTAGGTTTCTATTTCTCTCACTTTCAACTTTCATATGATTCAGGGTAAATTGCTGGCCTTCTATCAACCTCCTTACCTGCTGTTGCTGTGCATCCAGCCTGGCCGATTCGGCAGCAGTAGCTTTTAAGCTTGCAAATTGGGCCTCGGTAATCATTCTTTGCGTATGTGCAGCTTGTTCTTGAGCACCTGTATGAATAGGTACTACATTATCTGGATATAAGGTATTGGTTTGAGCACTATCGGTAGGGTTGTTATAAACACCACATAATATACTACTAAATCCTTTAGACTTATCAAAAGGTATATTTATGCAATCTTCTGTTGTTGCAGGGGGATTGGCATAAACAGTTAGAGTTTCGTCCATGATATTTCCTGGTTTAATCTGTTAATTATTGATTTAAAATATTAATGACATTTCATGGTGTTGAAATGCGTCATGCAAACGAGATAAATTAACCACAGAAAAGATCACGGAATGTTAAATGAAATTGAGATAATAAAATAAGCAATTGGCAATATGATGTGATTAGCTGACTAATAATATAATGTGTGGCGGTATTGGGCGGCGGCTGTAATTAATGAGGCATGACTAGTTCATGTTTTTAATGGGTTGGCGACGGTACCGGGTTATCGACGCGCTTGATAATCGACTCGTTGTTGTTGTGACTATTTCCCACAGCTTTGCCCACAGGATGAAATGCAAAATCATCCGCCGGTATGGCGCCGTCATGCGCCAGCTCTTCGACGCGTTTCTCGCGTTGTCTCGGGCGATAGCCATTCAAGGGACGCTTCTCGCGTCATAACTAATGGCCGGTGGCCGCCGTCTCGACGCGTGCATTAATCAGGGGAGGGAGACCAGCTTCTTTGGTCCAGGCGGGCTGGTATCCCCACATAACCGGATCGATTGCAATTTATCATCGCGCGGGTTCAGCAACAGAACGCGAATGCCGAGGGCCACGTTGTGCTGGCCGAGAGGTTCGCCATCCAGGGCACCCACAAACTCGACGTCAGGCTTAAGGGATTCGAGGAATTTCTCTCTGGTATCGCTCGGGGAAAATCGGCCGCACATGATGGCAGTCTTTGTGGAAGGTGATCACTGAAGTATAGATGGCGGTTCAATCACTGCGGTCTGCTGTGATGAACAATATGCGTCAGGGGAGTTTGATGATACACCGGTGATGTAAGCGTCTGGGGGCATGTAGGGGGCAAAAAATTACCGCAACTATTCGTAACGATGCGAGCGCATAGGACGGACATTGCGGTAATGCTCTGCTACAACGTACTTATGCGCCGAGATTCTAAGTTGTTAATTTATCAAATCATATTATGAATATGTCGGTGTAGTGGTGTTAAGTTATTAATTTATAATATTAATCTTGCGCGCTTTCTCTTCGAGGCATGGGTGGGGTAAAAGCTGATAATTTCTGATTTAACAGCTCTACCTGCCCACTGTTGTTTTCAGGCATCGCCATATATGGTGAAAATCAATTGAGCCGATGCATGGCCCATTTGCGCTGCGATAAACGTGGGATTGGCGCCAGCGGCTACGGAAGAGCAGCATGATAGAGGGAGTATCCAAAGAGAAAACGCGTAAGACGATCCCCGGATGCGCTGGGTTATGCACTCTGGCCATGATTGTCCCCATCAATGGTAGTCCTGATAGTCAACGAGGATAGCGTCCTCACCGTCAAATCTAAACGTCAGCCGCCAGTTGCCGTTAACGGATATGGCCCAATGCCCGGCAAGGTCGGCGCCTTTTAATGGGGGCAGTTTCCATCCCGGCGCGCTCGTCCGGACACGCGCGCCCAGCAACCCCGATAAGCAAAGCACCTAGCTCCGCGATGCCGGCCAGGACGGGATCGTTCAGTCGAAATGGCCCACCTGTTCGACCAACGCGTATCCGGTCGCGATGTTAAATGCGCCCCACAGGACGTTGAACTGGGTAGTCCCTCACCGGGAGTTAGTCGCGCCACACAGGATAGGAATTTACATCAATCATCCAGTGAGGTCGGCCAGGTTGTATACATACTCCGCCTACCCATCGCTCTTGGGGCGCAAGGTCAGGCCAATAAACCTTTCCGCTCAGGACATTATGGCCTAACGGGGTCAGCTTCAACGTGCGTTTAGGCCAATCCGGATGAGCGTCTGACTCGATCAGTAATGGTGTCGGGGAGTCGATAAAAGGCCGCATGACCGCGTAAAACATCAAATCGCCCAGGAAAGGTAACGGTTCTCGCTTATCCATAAGCTCGGCGAATACTGTGCCGAACGTCGCCGGCCCTGCCTCATCTACAAGTTGCAAGGACAGGCGTTCCGTCAATGATAATCCGTCGCGGATGCCCGGCAGTTCTTGTAATTGCCGCAGCAGCGCCGGAGCGAGGAAGGGCAGGCATTTTTGCGGGCTGTGGGCCAGGTTCGCCAGTTTGATGGGGGAAGCGGCGCAATACGCCGACCAGGCCTGCCGAGCCAATTGAACAGTTTCTTCATCAATGAGCCTGCGCTGTGGCCACAACCACGCCAGTACGTCAGGCGCCAACTGGCCAATGCCCTTGAAGCGACGTACGCCGGGTATGCGATCAACTTCTATAAGTTCGAGCTTGGCCGGCAAGCTCTCAAGACCTGCCAGCGCGCGAATCAAGAACAGCTGGTCATAAGCATCCGCCTCGCACCAGAGGACATGGCGATCGCCACTGCCCAAGAGCTTGAGGCTGGTGTACTCGTCGTCTAGCCGATGTATCACATCGGCGCTATTTATCCCAAACGCTTGGCTTATATATTGGCTCCGGGTAGCCTTGTATTTCTCTATAGGTAAGTCCTGGACCGGCCCCATGCATAACGGGTCGGTCAGCATTTGAAAGGCGCCCTTGAAACCGGCCAAACGCAGACTGTGCGCAATATCGTTTCCGCATCGCCAGTGGGTGGTTCGAGCTTCATCGCTGGCATCAAAGTCCGGATGGCGAGCAGCGAAATCAATAGCATCGACATGCGCCTTGAGCTTAGGCCAGCTACTGAAACCTAATTGTCGGGCGATCAGCCATTGGGCGTCAGATAGGGTCGGAGGAGAGAGCGCATTTCTGCCGGCGAGCTGGGAAAGTTGCTCGGGATCAGCACCTTTTTTCATCCGTTGGAGAAGCTCCTTGGCGCGTTTGCGTTGCTGCTCAAGGTTGATTCTGCCGTCATTGGACAGCGGCATAGCAGGTCGGGACATACGATCTCCTTGTACAAACCTTGTCCGCTTTAAGGTTGGGAGTCGTAATGATGTGATGTTGAATCAAAGTCTTGGGCGCAGCCCTTTCCGCGGATGGTGGCGTAGATAGCGCCTTGCGGGAGTATAGGTAATTGGACGTTTGATTGCAACGGAGGAACTGGTCCAAATTCATCGAACCAAGGCGTAGCCCCGGGGCCGGCGTAGCCCATCGGTGATGCGACTAATGATGGGCTGTCAGCGGCGGGCAGGCGTGGGATGGCGCGACGGGGACGTTTTTACGTATCTTGGCTAATGACGCGGATAAGTTCCGCAGCCGTGAGGCGGTGTTTAAAGGTTAATTCATTAAACATAAATATCCCGGTCCGGTAAAATAGGTGTCATCGTACTTTTTAGGATGCGGATGATAACCGATGGCTTTGCCATTGCCATCGCGGGAACAGCTTTGATCTCCTTCAGCCTGCATGTTTTTTGGTATGGAACCAAATAAACTCGAATCATTCCAAAACTGATGCTTTTGAGCGGAAGACGTGACAATTTTCGGCGACGTGCTCGAAGGTTTATCCCCTGGGGTTCCGCTTAAAAAAGCGCAGCCCGAAGTCAAAATAATACATAAAGCCAGTGGTGCTATAAAAAAAGATCGATTCATTTTTATTATTCCTGAGAATGAATGTGTTGATTGAAATTTAAATACGGGTTTTTGCCGTAAAAAAGTTTTTATCTGTTAGCCGTGGCATTTTTGTCAAGCATTATAGCGGCGTAAGTTTGCCCGTTAGTTTTTAAATATTCAATCCTGGTCATATAAAAGATGCGTGAAATTTAAATTTTAATAATAGATTTATATATAAAATGAGGATGTGAAATTTATTAGTAGGTGATTGTGATAAGTGAAATTATTCATTAAATAAAATAGTTCGATAATTATCTATTGCGATAAATTTTTTGTAATCATCTGAATTTAATGATTTTTTATAATGAAATTTACGGATTTGAGATGATTTTAGTCAAGATATAACTGCGGATATCCGGCGTCCCATGTCTTGGCGTCTGTGATGGTTCTCCTCCTTACTCCCTCTGTTTTCTTGCCGGCTAGGTACACGGAGGGTGCAACTGAAGGCGCTTTTATATTAATTTCCATCCGGTTTCATCATCTAACACTGCCTGTTTCATTGGCGCGCGGGTCCTGGTTTACAATATATATTTCCCACTGAGCGCCATGGCCTGATGACGATGGTTTGCGGAGGTTTTCTGCTGAAAATCGGTTAAATCGGCCAGATAGGGTCGAGTAATGCCGGTCGCATTCTCTATTCCTTGATTATGGGCAAATGGTGCTACTTGAAAATTTCTCGGGTCATATCATGCCCCTATGGTATAAGGCCTCACAAACGGCAGAGGCGGGTTTGTGGTACAATGCCTCCTCCTTTTCGAGTGGGAAAAGATAGCATGAATGATTTAATCATCCAGATTCTAAATAAATTGGCCCGCACCGACGCTAAAATGAAAGATTTGACCGCCCTGGTGGAGGCGCAGTCGCTGCTGCTGGCGGCGCTGGTCTTAACGGTGGGCAAGGGCAGTTCTTCGGTAATGTCGGTTAATATCCAAAAGGCCATTTCTTCGGCCAAAGAGGCTTCCGAAGAGATAATGCAATCGGACGCCGATCTGCTGTTAGCGCATTTTGTCAGGTTGATTTCGGTGACGCAGTTTATCGAGGCGAATGCCGAGGTTGACGTTGAGGCCGGCGACGAGACCAGCGCCAGAGCCGCTATCGATATCATTGCCGAGGCTGGTATTGAGACAAATGCGGTGACAGGTGGCGAGACAAATACCGCTCCGGCGGCCCTGAGCCCGCAGCCGGCAGAAGAGTAGTGCATCCGGCCCGCCTTTTACCCGGGCCTGGACAGTGCGTGGCGCCTTTGCGGTGCAACCATTTCATTGTGGGTTTTCTGCATTCCCGCCTGTCCTGGTTCCTCCTCCCTTCATCTTTCTGACATAAAACGACCGCATAATATGGTTTTTTAACCTGCGGCAAGATGAAGAGTATCGGGACGGCCATGGCTTTAACGCAAACAGAGTTACCAGCGGCGCATGAGATTATCAGTCAACTGATTGGGCAAGCCATCCTCGAT
Organism: Sodalis sp. RH21; assembly: GCF_047324175.1. NCBI lineage: Bacteria > Pseudomonadati > Pseudomonadota > Gammaproteobacteria > Enterobacterales > Bruguierivoracaceae > Sodalis > Sodalis sp. RH21. The sequence goes on from NZ_CP178732.1 coordinate 2,481,941, forward strand.
CTGCATAGGCATGGCAAAAATATCCACCAATTGCAGATAGTCAATTATCTGATGGCGCAGCAGGAAAAAGAGGCGGACGAGACCCGGCGATTCTTTTTGGGCGTGGCGGCGGGGTTGCTGGCGTTATAATAACGCTTATATTTGATTAGCCAACATCATTACCCTATGCCGATTAATTACGCCCCTTAACTTGCATAACTACGAAATATTTAATAATTTACGAAATAAGAGTTATTTGTCTTTCGGCAAAAAATAGTGGCCGCATTTTGGGCAAACGAGGGTGACATTTTTACGCATTTTGTCTGCGGGTTGCATGGCGACATGTTTGCATTCCGGACAAATTACTTTGACAGTGGTACTGCCTAATTTTTTTAGCGCATCAAAGATAGACATAATATTCGCCGCAGTTGTACTTGATTTTTCATAATACCACTTCGCGCGGCGGATAGCTCGCTGTGCTTGGCCCGGCACAAAAAACGGCAGCCTCCCATGGGATTAGCTGCCGTTGATTGCCGGTCAGTGCACGGCTGGCTGGCGCCTATTTGGCCTTAATGACGGCGATGCCCCAAAATCTTCGCCAACAGAAAACCTATGCCGCTGGCGATTAACAACGCGGGAATAGGATCGTTGGTGGTTTTTTCTTTGATGGTATCGATGCAGTCGTTAACGCTATACGACGCCTGCGCGGCATACTTGCGGGCTTTCCCTTCAAGGTGCAGTGCGCGATCGCCGGTTGCCTTGCCGAACTCTTCCTGGCCTTTACCCGCGGCTTCTTCCGCTTTATCTTTGGCTTTATCAAACATCGTTATCATCCTTTTTTAGTGGGAACCCTTTAAATATAGGCGGGTTTGGCAAGTTTTCCTGCTTTTTGGACCATTTAACGACGTTTTTGGGAATTATCTTTATTTTTTGCGCAATGCCGCCTGTCGGCGCCCTAAGGGGGCCAGAGCAAAACGAGGCCTGTAGGTTAAACAGGTCCCGTTTTCGATATGTTCGTCATGCCAGCCCGGCGCCGGGGTAAAATTAGCCGGTGGTTTTTATTTCGCCAGGCAAGATGGACGCCAGGTCGGAAAATTTATGGTAGGCTGAATTAAGGGTTTGCTGACGCGCCGATTGGCTAATTAATTCTTTTAACTGGCGCATGCGGGCCTGAAGTAATTGATTGACTTCATTTTCATTATCTAACAGCTGGCGTAATAATGTGGTGATATTATCTTGTATCAACGCGGGCAGGGTTTGCTCTATGCCGGCGTTGAGTTCAGAAATGTTTGATACAGCCTGCACGTATTTTTCTTCAATGTAGACCAACGCATCCCATTCTGACTGACGAGCCATCGACAGCATATTTTCGCTTAACACAAGAATGTGCTGATAATGGGCTAAGAGGGCGGGGCAAGCATCCATCATGGCTATCCTAAAAATTATTGTACATATATATTGGGTTAATTATGCTCATTTTCTAGCTATTTTTATCTCACACCCTGACGTGCCGGGATAACCATGATTAGAAACGAAACATGAATAAAATCGTTAAATGGGCAGTTTTATTATGATTGGGCCATATCCGGCGAAATCTGTTTCCAGGCATCGGCAATGTCGGTGAGCAGCACGCGAATTTGTGTTAATAGTCCGCGATCGTTATGCAGGTTAACCTGGATCAATTGCCGGCAACAGTAATCATACAAATCGGCCAAATTACGGCTCAATTCACCGCCTTTTTCCATATCCAGACCCAGCTTCAGGCCGCTGCTGATAATATCGATAGCTTTGGACAGGGCGTTGCCTTTAGCGGCGATATTGCCCTGTGCCATATAAATATCCGCTTTCACCAGGGCGCTGAGCGCCCCGTCAAATAAGAGAGTGATTAGTTTGTGCGGGCTGGCGCTCATCACGCTGCTTTGCAAGCCCACTATCGCATAAGCTTGTGAACCATACATGGTTGTTATCCTTTTTTCGACATTACGCACATGCATCAGCCGCTATTTACTGCTGGACATGTTGGATATGGCATCAAATTGCTGGGTTAAATAGTTGGCGGTGCTGTTTAACGAGTTAACCAATACATCCAGCTGGGTAAACTGCTTTTTATAGCGGGCGATATTCGCATCGATACTGGACTGCACCTGGGTGTATTGCTTATCCAGGCCAGTAAGCACATCGCTCAGGCTGTCTTGCGCATCGGCGATGGTGCCATGGTCTGCGGTAAACGACGTCAGGATGGTGGACATTTGCGTCGCCAGCCCGGTGGTCTTGCCGTCGCCGATAAAAAAGTCCGCCACTTTGGCCGGATTATTCGCCAGGTTTTTCACCAGCGCCGTTTCGTCGGTGGTCAGGGTGCCGTCTTTATTAAGCGTTACGCCCAGTTGGTTCAGCACCTTAAACGTATCGTTACTTTGCGCCGAGCTGATCGCGGTTTTTAACTGGGTTTTAACCGAACGCAGTACGCTGTCGCCGAGCAGGGCGCCATTGCTGGCATCCTGGGCGGAGCCCGACGTCACCGCCGTATATTTGGTCAGGGTATTAAAGGTGGTTTGCAGCGTATTGTACGCCGTTACCCAATCTTCCACCGCCTTGGCCGAATCGGTGGCGCTTTGGCGGATAATCAGGTTTTGCGCGGTATCGTTGGTGGCGGCCAGGGTCAGGGTGACGCCCTGGGGCACATCGGTAATGGTATTGCTGCTGCGCACCACCGTAATGCCGTTCATGGTCAGTTCGGCATCCTGGGAGGCGGTGGCCGCCATGCCCGAGGCCGCTCTGTCGGCGTCGCTGTCGGTGGCGGCGCTGCTGTAGTTCAGAATGCCTTTCAGCGTGTCATCGCCGGTCACGCTCAGGGTCATGTTGGACGCGGTGCCGGTGGTATTGGACGCCACTACCAGTTGATAGCCATTATCCTTGGACTGCACGATACTGGCGGTCACGCCGGCGCCGGACGCGTTGATGGCGTCACGTACGCCGGCCAGGGTGGTCTGCGCATCGGTCAAGGAGATGCTCACTTCCTTGCCGCTGCCGACCTGGATACTGAGTTTGCGATCGGTACTGCTGGCGCCGATCTGTGATGTGGTATCGGAGAAAACCTGTTTGGTGGCCAGTGATTGGGCCGTTGCCAGCTGCGTAACTTTGATATTGTAACTGCCGCTTACCGCGCTATCGCCCACCGTGGTGGTAAATCCGGTGGTGGCGCTGGCGACTTTTTTGGTATAGAGCGTTTTATCGGTCAGCGCCTTGGTGGCGGTATTAAAGGTGTCCAGCGCGGTTTTCAGCGTGCCGTAGGCGGCAGTCGTGGCGTTGATGCTGGTTTTTTTGCTGGTGATTGGATCTAAGCGCTTATTTTCGTTGGTGGTTAACGTATCAAGCAGCGTGCTTAAATCCAAATTCGATCCTACGCCCAATGAACTGATGCTGGCCATGCTATCTCCTGAGGGTTACGTGTTAGGCGTAGCGGTTATCGGCATATAAGGCCAGAAGTTTACCCCGATTTTATAATTCCCATGGCGGGGAAAGAGGGCGCGTTCGGGGCTAATTCCGGCTATTGAGGGATGGCGGCTAACTTGATGCGCAAGGGCGACGATCGTGTTGACCGGCCTTTATAAAGGGCAGCGGGGGCGCTGGCGTCAAGGCCGTGGCGGGCAGGGCGGCAAGTAAATTTACAGTTTTAGCTAAAGGTTGTCCGGCCCTCGCCGATACATGTTGGGACGGTCATTAACGGTAATCTGTTTTGATGCCCGAATTATTTTACCCAGTCCTGATGCATGTTTTATAAGGAACATTACCATGGCACAAGTTATCAATACGAACAGCATTTCCCTGCTGGCTCAGAACAACCTGAACAAATCTCAGTCTTCGCTGAGCACCGCTATCGAACGCCTGTCATCAGGCCTGCGCATCAACAGCGCCAAGGACGATGCCGCCGGCCAGGCGATCTCCAACCGCTTTACCTCCAACATCAATGGCTTGAACCAGGCGTCGCGTAATGCCAACGACGGCATCTCCCTGGCGCAGACCACCGAAGGCGCGCTGGACGAAATCAATAGCAACCTGCAGGCCATCCGTACCCTGACCGTGCAGGCGCAGACCGGCACCAACTCTTCCAGCGATTTGCAGTCCATCCAGGACGAAGTCACCCAGCGTCTGGACGAAGTTGATCGTATCTCCAAACAAACCGACTTCAACGGCGTAAAAGTACTGAGCTCTGACAAAAATTTGTCAATTCAGGTAGGTTCCAACGATGGTGAAACCATCGATATCGCATTGAAAAAAATTGATGCCAAAAGCCTGGGTTTAGGTACGTTTAACGTTAACGGCACGCAGGGTCAAACCACCGCAGTGACCAAAGCCGGCACTTCCATGACGCCAACCGCCGTCGTTCTTAACACCGACAAGTTCGGTGCTGATACGATCAAATCGGTCGCGTTAAAAGATAGCGATGGCAATGATGTTACCGCCGCATTGAGCAAGGACAGCAGCGGAAAATATGTCGCCACCACGGATAAAGGTTACTATGCCGTAGATGAAGCCAGTCTTTCCATTGATGCTTCCGGTAAATTAAGCGGCACCGTGGGTAGCTTCACTACTGCCGAAAAAACTACGACGACCGGCACTACAACTACGCCGAAAGTATTAACTACCAAGACATCTGCTGATTTACACTCGGGTGCTGCTGGTACTACCACCACCAAATTCACCGATAGTGCCGGAGTGGCTTTGACCAACTCGGATAATATCACTGTTCAACAAGATGCCGATGGCAATTACTATGCCATTGATACGACCAACGGCACATACGCGACAATGGCTACTGCTGACGCCACAAGTGGCGACTATGACGACACCAACACAGGCGATGAGACGTTAACTCTTAAAGTTTCAGGTACATTTACTGCTGGGGTGCCTAGCGATACGACAACTGGTGTGCCGACTACTTCTTATGTTACTACTGCTAGCGCATTTGAAGGCACGGACGTCACTAAGGTTAATCTTGCCGATAGTAACAGCATCAGCAGTACCAAATTTGCAACCAGTAACCTGGTTTCAGATGAAAAAGGTAATTACTATGTTCAGGATGCTGATGGTACTTCTTATGCTGCAAAAGTGTCCATTGACACTAACGGCGTCCTGACCGCTACCGCTGATTCGACCAAAGCGATTAAAAACACCGGCACCGATAACGCGCTAGCTACTCTTGATTCGGCACTGTCAACCGTTGATACCATGCGTTCCAACCTGGGTGCGGTGCAAAACCGGTTTGATTCCACCATCAATAACTTGGCTAGCACCACCAGCAACCTGAGCGAAGCGCAATCCCGTATCCAGGATGCCGACTACGCCACCGAAGTTTCCAATATGAGCAAGGCGCAGATCCTGCAGCAGGCGGGTACGTCCGTACTGTCCCAGGCCAACCAGGTTCCGCAGACCGTTCTGAAATTGCTGCAATAATTTCAGCCGGCTATCAAATAAACCTCGCTTCGGCGGGGTTTTTTTTGGCTATTGCATTTTGAACTGCTCTTTACTATTTGCCGGTAACAATAATTCCGTTCAATGTGCGCAAGATCTAAATAGAGGGGTAATAACGCGACTATTCCGGCGATTGATCGCCGCCGCTAACCGGATAATAACGGCGATAACAGGATCAATGTAGGGTTAGTCATGGTGAGCGATCTGTATACTGCCACGGGCGTAATAGATAAACAGTCCCTATGGCAGCGCTATATTCCTTTGGTTCGTCACGAGGCCCTGCGATTACAGGTTCGGCTGCCTGCAAGCGTGGAACTGGATGATTTGCTACAGGCGGGAGGCATCGGCCTGCTCAGCGCGGTGGAGCGCTATGACTCCCTGCAGGGAACGGCGTTTACCACCTATGCGGTACAACGCATTCGCGGGGCGATGCTCGATGAACTGCGTAGCCGCGACTGGGTGCCCAGGAGCGTGCGGCGCCATGCGCGGGAAGTGGCGCAGGCCATTCACCAGACCGAGCAGCAGCTCGGGCGGGTGGCCTCCGAACAGGAAGTGGCCCAGACGCTGAATATCAGTTTGGCGGAGTATCGGCAAATATTGCTCGATACCAATAACAGCCAATTATTTTCTTATGACGAATGGTGTGAAGATCACGGCGATAGTGCCGATAACCTTATGCCGGGTCACGAAGATGCTAATCCGCTCCATGTATTAATGGAAGGGAAATTACGTGAACGGGTTATCGAGGCCATTGACGCGCTGCCGGAAAGAGAAAAAATGGTTCTGGTCTTGTATTACCAGGAAGAGTTGAACCTAAAGGAAATAGGGGCCGTTCTCGACGTCGGCGAATCGCGGGTCAGCCAGTTGCATAGTCAGGCCATTAAGCGCTTGCGTGCGCGATTAAATAACGATCTTTGACGCTGGATAATAAGCGCGGGCGTATTTTTTCAAACACGAATTTACCGCACTCCTGTTTCCAGGCAGTAGGGAAAACGACATGTTAGCCAAAGTTGGAAAAAAGCGGCCTCTGAGCCGTTATTTAAAAGATTTTAAACACACCCAGACCCATTGCTGTCAATGCGCCAAACCCCTGGATCGCATGACGCTGGTGTTTCGCGGGCAAATTATCAATAAAGAAGCTATCGCCGGCATGGATCAATTGATCGACGATAGCGTATGGCAAAGCCTGAGCCAGGAACTGACCGCGCTGTGCCGTTTTTGCAGCGTAATATCCTGCGACAGCGCGGCGAACTATTTCGATATTAAAGCCTTTAAGCAATATCTCTTTGAACAGACGGCAATGAGCCATAGCACCATTCGGGAATATGTTGTGCGCCTGCGGCGGCTGGATGAAATATTGGCGGCGAGGAATTATCCCCATGATAAATTCGAGCGGCCAAGCGGGGCGCAAACGCTAATTGAGGATGTGCCCGACGCCGGACAAAGCAATTATCGTATTGCGCTACGCAAATACGATCAGTATCTGAACTGGCAGCGCAATTTTTAATTCCACCGTGTGGTATCGCGCCGATGTCAGCCTAAAGTCATCAAACTGGCGTTGCCGCCGGCGGCGGCGGTATTGATGCTCACCGCGCGCTCCACCAGCAGGCGCTCCAGCATAATGGCCGTTTCGCCGCGCGCATAGCCATGTACCTGAATCAACGGGCCGGGTCGCTGCGCGATCTTGGCGCATACCGGCAGCAATTGGTCCGAGTCGCCGTGAAACAGCACCGCGTCGATGGGGCCGTCGGCCGCCAGCCAGTCGGCATTGACGGTAATTCGCTGTTGTACCGCCGCCGGCAGGGTCGTGAGCAGCGTACGGACCAGCGCCGTGTCATTCCACAAAATCCCGGCCCCCAGGCTGGTGGCCGCCGCCAGTTGATTAAGCAGATCGTCTTCATCGTGCGCCAGGCACAATACGTGCTCGCGCGGCAGCAGGCGATAGGTATTCTGTTCACCGGTAGGACCGTTAAGCTGGCGCACCGTACCGGCCTGGGACAATTCGCCAAAACGGCGCCATAGCGCCGCTTGCTGCGTACGCCGCCCCTCGTCGGCCCAGGCCACCAGCGCCTGGTGGGCCGCCGGTTCCGGCCGCGGCATGGCGTCCGTTTCCTGCGCGCTATCAAGCGCGCGCAGCGAAGCAAGGGGTTCGTCCGTCCGGCGCCGGGATAACAGCCGATAAAGGTAAAGCGGGCCGCCGGCTTTCGGACCGGTGCCCGACAGACCCTCGCCGCCGAAAGGTTGCACCCCCACCACCGCGCCGACGATATTGCGGTTAATATAGCAATTGCCCACCCGCGCCCGCCCGATCACCCGGTTAATGGTCTCGTCAATGCGGGTATGCAGCCCCAGCGTCAGGCCGTAGCCGCTGGCGTTAATGTCTTCGAGCACCCGCGGCAGTTCATGGCTGCGATAGCGCACCACATGCAATACCGGACCAAAGATCTCCTTAGCCAATTGCCCGACGTTATCCAGCTCGATAAGCGTGGGCGGGACAAAGGTGCCGAAGGCATTATGCTCCCTCGCGCTGGCGACGGCGCCTTCCGGCTGCCATACCCGGTGTCCTGCCTCGCCCATGGCGGCGATATGCTCCCCGATCGACCGCGCGGCGTCGGCGTCGATGACCGGCCCGATATCGGTGGCTTGCAACTGCGGGTCCCCCAGGCTGCATTGTTCCATCGCCCCGCGCAGCATCCGCAGCGTCCGGTCGGCCACATCCTCCTGGATGCATAACAGGCGCAGCGCCGAGCAGCGCTGCCCCGCGCTGTCGAACGCCGAGGCGATAACATCGTTAACCACCTGCTCGGTCAGGGCGGATGAATCCACAATCATGGCGTTTAGGCCGCCGGTTTCCGCGATCAGCGGCACCGGCCGCCCTTGCGGGTCCAGCCGCGCCGCCAGGGTGGTTTGCAGGCTACGGGCCACGGCGGTTGAGCCGGTAAACATCACGGCGCGCACCCGCGGGTCGCCCACCAGCAGATGGCCGATGGTTTCACCGTCGCCGGGCAGCAGATGCAGCACGCCCGGCGGTATCCCCGCTTCGTGCAGGATAGCGACCGCCCGGGCGGCCACCAGCGGCGTTTGTTCCGCCGGTTTGGCCAGCACGGTGTTGCCGGCGGCCAGCGCCGCCGCCACCTGGCCGGTAAAAATCGCCAGCGGGAAGTTCCAGGGGCTGATGCAGACCACCGGACCCAGCGGGCGACAGCCATCCTGTGCAAACGCGCCAAGCTGGCTGGCGTAGTAGCGCAGGAAATCCGCCGCTTCGCGCACTTCGGCGATGGCATTGGCGAAACTTTTGCCCGCTTCCCTGATCAATAAACCGATCAGCGCCGGCATGCCGTGTTCCATCAGATCCGCCGCCCGGCATAGAATCGCCGCCCGTTGCGTCGCGGGCGTGGCCGCCCATACCGGGCCGTTGTGACCGGCGCTGGTAATGGCCTGACTGGCCTCGGCGGCGCCGGCATCGCGGCACTCCCCGACGCAATCCCGGCGATCGGCGGGGTTAAGGATCGGCCGCGCCGGGTGGTCGGGCATCATGGCGGCCGGGGGCGGGTCGGTCAGGGGCTGCGCGCGCCAGGGCAGAGTGCCGCCGTTAAGCAGCGCGGTGGACAGCGAGGCGAGGCGATGTTCGTTGGCCAGGTCGATACCGGCCGAATTCAGCCGCGCGGGACCATAGAGATGGCGGGGCAGGGGGATGCGTGGATGAGGCAGGCCTATCTGCCCCTCCTGTTCCCCCATGGCCTCGGCTTCATCCACCGGGTCGGCGATCAGCGCCTCCAGCGGCAAGGTACCGTCGGCGATACGGTTAACAAACGAGGTATTGGCGCCATTTTCCAGCAGTCGCCGCACCAGGTAGGCCAGCAGGGTGGCGTGAGTGCCTACCGGGGCATAAATCCGGCAGGGGCGGTTGAGTTTCCCAGCGGCGATGCTGCCCACCACCCGATCGTATAACGGCTCGCCCATGCCGTGCAGGCATTGGAATTCGTACTGGCCGGGATAATAATTCTGGCCGGCCATATGATAGATCGCCGCCAGGGTCTGGGCATTATGCGTGGCGAACTGGGGATAGATATGGTGGGGCACCGCCAGCAATTTGCGGGCGCAGGCCAGATAGGCGATGTCGGTATAGACCTTGCGGGTATAGACCGGGTACCCCTCCAGCCCGTCAACCTGGGCGCGTTTGATTTCGCTATCCCAATAGGCGCCCTTAACCAGCCTGATCATCAAACGCCGCCGGGTTCTCTGCGCCAGATCGATAAGTTCGTCGATCACCAGCGGACAGCGCTTCTGATAGGCCTGGATGACAAAACCAATGCCGTTCCAGCCGGCCAGGTCGGGCTCAAAACAGAGCTTGGTCAGGAGATCGAGGGAGATCTCCAGCCGATCGGCTTCTTCGGCGTCGATATTAATGCCGATATCATATTGCCGCGCCAGCAGGGTGAGGTTGAGCAGCCGGGGGTAGAGCTCATCCATCACCCGGGCATACTGGGCGCGGCCGTAACGCGGGTGCAGGGCGGAAAGCTTGATGGATATTCCCGGCCCCTCATAAATCCCGCGGCCGTTGGAGGCCTGGCCGATGGCATGAATCGCCTGCTGGTAGGACAGCAGATAAGCCTGCGCGTCATCGTCCGTCAAGGCGGCTTCCCCCAGCATATCGTACGAATAGCGGAACCCCCGTTGCTCCATCGGATGCGCGTTGGCCAGCCCTTCGCCGATATTTTCGCCCGTCACAAACTGCTCCCCCATCAGGCGCATGGCGACATCCACCCCTTTGCGAATCAGCGGTTCGCCGCTTTTGCCTATGATGCGGTTAAGGGAGCGCGACAAACTGGCCTCGTTATGGGTAGCCACCAGCCGGCCGGTAAAGAGCAGGCCCCAGGTGGCGGCATTCACGAACATGGAGCGGCTGCGCCCCAGATGGCTTTGCCAGTCGCCCTGGCTGATTTTGTCGCGGATCAGGGCATCGCGGGTGGCTTTGTCGGGTACGCGCAGCAGCGCCTCCGCCAGGCACATCAGCGCCACGCCCTCCTGGGACGAAAGGGAAAATTCCTGTAAAAATCCCTGTACCATGCCCGCGCGTCCTGCCTGCGTTTTTTGGTTACGCAGCGCTTCAGCCAGGCGGCGGGCCAGGAGGGTAATGGCATGCGCCAGCGGGGCGGGTTGCCGCGCCTGGGCAATCAGCCAGGGGACCGCTTCGGTTTCTGGCCGGCGCCAGGCGGCGGTAGTGGCGGAGCGCAATATGGATTGAGGTAAAATCTGCTCGGCAAAATTAAGGAACGGCTGGCGTGAGTCCGCCGGCGGCGGAGGAGGTAGCTCGCGATCTTCCGGGGTTGCCTCCGCGTCGGGCGCGGGGGCGGCATCGCTTTCCAATAAATCGAGATAATGGAAGATGGCATGTTTAATCAACCAATGCGGCGTGCGGTCGATGCGGCGCGCCGCTTGTTTAATGCGTTCCCGGGCGGCGTCGTCAAGCTTGACGCCCATCGTAGTCGTGGCCATGGCGCTGTTTCCGCGAGCAAAAGATGCTTCACTATCGCCAATGTTGCAACTTTGTGCAACCAGGTTAATAAACAATTATCTTATAGTGAAAACGCGCCTTGTGCCGGTAGGCTAATTTGTAATAATTGATGTTTTTGATCGGTCATGTTTTAACCGGAAACCATGGCGCTAATTAATTTTTTTCCCTGTTTCATAAAGGCGTTATATAACGCTGGCGGCGCGGTTGGGATAGGAGAACATAAAGGCAGATGGTTATTAATTGCCCGGTCGGCAAAAAAAAAGTTGCATAGGGGCGGCAATCTGTTGCAATGTCATTATACTCAAGACATCAAGTGTGGATTCATAAACGCGGGGATTGCTGATGACAATGTCCTTTTATGGGCTGATGACACCGCAACATGCTTTACCAGCCGCCTCCCTGGTCTCCGGCGGTTGCCATTCCGACACTTGCTACTACGATATCTATTATTTTAATACCACACTGCCTACCGTTTTATTGCTTACCCCTACTTTAATTACGCCTCAGCGTTACCGATTAATTCCCTATTTTACCCCCGATGGAAATCGCGGCGCGTCCGGATGGTTAACGCGCATGCGCCAAGATATTTCATCATATTTTATGGCTATCATTGGCTTGAAAGGAAGCCACAACCTCATCTGAATGTGTAGCGTAATCACAAGGCTTACGCCCTGTGAATGGTGAAACAAACTGTAAGGTGCCACTTATGGGAAGACAAAAAGTAGTGATCAAAGCTCGTCGTGAAGCAAAACGTGTTATCCGGCGTGAGTCGCGCAATCACAAAATGCGCGAAGAGGACTCGGTCACTTCTCTTGTTCATATGAGCGGGATTGAATCGATTGGCATGGCGCGCGATAGTCGCGATACTAAGTTAATTGAGGCACGAAATGAAGTTCAGGAAGCTTACTTAACGGCCATTGAGACCAAACAGTTAATATTTGCAACCGGTGAGGCTGGGTGTGGCAAAACCTTCCTCAGCGCCGCCAAGGCGGCAGATGCGTTAATCCACAAAGAGGTTGAACGTATTATTGTCACCCGGCCGGTATTACAGGCCGATGAAGACCTCGGTTTCCTGCCCGGGGATATTGCCGAAAAATTCGCTCCTTATTTCCGCCCGGTTTATGACATTTTATTGCGCCGGTTAGGGTCGTCTTTCATGCAATATTGCCTGCGCCCGGAAATCGGCAAAGTGGAAATTGCCCCTTTCGCGTATATGCGGGGACGAACGTTTGAAAATGCGGTAGTCATTTTGGATGAAGCGCAAAATGTTACGGTTAATCAAATGAAGATGTTTTTAACCCGGCTGGGGGAAAACGTCACGGTAATCGTCAATGGGGATATTACGCAATGCGATTTGCCGCGGGGGGTTAAATCAGGTCTGGCGGATGCTCTGGAACGCTTTACCCAGGAAGATGAGATGATCGGTGTGGTGCGTTTCGGTAAACAGGATTGCGTGCGCTCGGCATTGTGCCAGCGTACGCTTAATGCCTATCAATGAGGATTAAGACGGCCGGCGGCCGGTGATGGACTAAAAACGCTAAACCAAAAAAAGCCCGGATAGAAATCCGGGCTTTCTTTTTAATTTTGGCGGTGAGAGAGGGGTTCGAACCCTCGATACGATTTCTCGTATACACACTTTCCAGGCGTGCTCCTTCAGCCACTCGGACACCTCACCACGTTGTTGTCGCTGCTGTTGATGTAATTCAGTACATGCTTAACTACATCTTTAACTACATCTTTAACTACAGGGGCAACGGGGCGGTACTATAGGGATTCGCCCCATTCTGGTCAAGTATAATTTTTCAATGTTCAGCTGTTTGCTCAGGCTTTGAGCATATGGGCCGCATCGTTATTAAAATATGTTATTGCGTGGCCCATTAGTCTTTTGCCGGCCCGCCTGCGGTCAATTTGCGTAATTGGCAGACTTTGGTTAAACACGCAATTTCCCCCGATCAGTCGGTAAAAAAGCTGCCCCATTGATGCTGGACGCCTTCCGGGTACATTTTACACAGCCCCGCGCCGGGGGTGAAGGTGAGTTCGCCAAAATAGACGCTGCCGTTGGTTTCGTAAAAATCTACCCTGACATAGGAAAATTCTTGGGCAATATGTTTAGCCAGGGAAACCATCTCAGCCAGGTTTTTGGGCGCGGCCATGGGGACCGGATTGTTCGGCAGGCCCATGCGTATATCGGTCTTGTTCCATTGGGTATCAAACACATCCCGGCGATGCACGCCGAAGCGGTCATAATCCACCTGAATAAAGATATGCATTTCCCCCTGTTGGTTAAAACAGTGAAATTTCACATCGTTTGGCACTTTGCCATCTTCTATCAGCAGTTGCTCCACCATAATGTAAGGCTGGATTTTTTTATAATGTCTTTCACGAGTTACTTTATAGAAATTACTTTTGGTCCATTGCTTGGTTAGCGCGCTTAACTGGGCAAAAGTGGTTTGCATTTTATCAAAGACCACCAGGTTAAAACCCGAGCCATGATTGGCTTTGATCACGAACGATTCCGGCAGACCGTCATAGATGGCCTGGGTTAACTCGGTGCAATAGGCATGTAGATTAATCAGGTATTTTTCGCCAATGGAATTCGCTATATAATCACGAACCTTTAATTTATCCGCCAAGTCAGTATAAATGGTCTTGGGCCTGAAATTACGGAGAGTGATCTTCTCGCTAAACGTGGTGGGCTTGGAGAAGTTCGGCCATTTTTTAAACACTCGCGCATATTTTAATTGATGATACAGCATATCTGGGAGTAGTTTAGTGGCTTGTCTGGCGATTGGATTTAACATGGTTTTTTACCTCTATTATTAAAGCAGGGATACTTTTGTAGGCACCAAATAAATGATTTGTGACTAACCCTTTTTTAAACATGGCATTAAGCAAAAAAAGCGATATAGCCTCGGAAAACAATGTGGATAGTGCGGCCCCGGTTATGCCGAATAACGGAATAAAATGATAATTAAGGCCCACGTTCAATAAAGCCACGATGGGCATCTTCATCGCCATAAATCGATACCCCGCATGCATAATGATGATGCGATAAGAAATGGTGCCCAATACGCCACACAGCGAGGTCAATGCGCAGATCGGCAAAATAGCTGCGGAAGCCATGTAAGCCTCGCCATAAACCAACCGTATGATTTCTTTGCTGAATAATGCGATTATTATGATTACCGGCACGGATAGCGACAGGGTAAGCATATACAGCAAACGGATCCGGCCATTGGCTTTCTGCGGGTCTCTTTCGCCCGCAATCAGGCTCATGAACGAGGTGATGAGGGCCATTGGCACCAGCACCCACCCTTGGCTAATCGCCATGGCCGCGCTATATAATCCCACCGCATGGTAGCCGATGAATTTTGCCAGCATAATTTGATCTATGCGGGTATAAATAACAATTGCCAGGCCGGATACCGCCAGCGGTAATCCAACCTTCAATAAATAAATATTATAAAATTTTAAATATTTTAACTTCAGCGGTTTCTGGCGCGCATAGCGCTTGGCCATGTGACCGCGGCTAAATATCACTTTTCGCACTAGATAAGGGAGCAGGGCGCGTACCGCGACTGAACCCGCAAACCACGTCAAGCCTAACTGAAAATGAACAAAGGCCAGATTAAGCGCCACAAAAATGACCAGCGCCGTGTTATTAATGACTAAATTAATTTTCGAAGCCAGCGTCGCGTCATAGTACAATTTATAAATATCACGCAGAGTAAAAAAACTGCTAATCAATAATATCGCCAAAATTTTCGTTTTATCTGCCGGCAAAGTCTGGCTCGCCCAAATAAACAATCCGGTGCTAAAAAACAAAAAAAGTATAAATTTTATCCGTAAAGAGGCAATCATCAGCGTCATACCGCTAAGCGGTTTCTTCGCAATTCGATTGAATAAAATATTATCGCTGCCTAATTGAATGAAAGGAAGAATTAAGGCAATGATTGAAACTAAATAATTTAATGTCCCAAAATTATCCGGTCCTAAATAACGAGCAACATACATGGCAGAGATGATGCCCGCACCGGCGAAGCAAATTTTCTCAAGAATGATCCAAAAAGAATTATAAATTATTGCTTTCATGATCCTCGTGGCAGTATTGAAGGGCTGTAGTCATCGTCGTACATGCATGATTGACAATTGCATTATCATGAAGGCAGCTTGAGACGCTCTTCACGACTTATGCTTCAGCCTAAAAATAATGTTTGCCGAGTGACTAATATAAGAATAAACGCTGGGTTAAACAAATAAAAAAAGATGAAATGGTATGTTTAATACAGAAATTATTATTGAGTTTATATGAAATATACTTTGTTTATAAAATTCATATAACATTTTATTGTGTTTTATATCATTGGTCTCATCGACGCATGAGGAAATAACATAAAAAAGGCCCGAAATGGCTTTCGGGCCTTTTAGTGAGAGAAGTAACGCGATAGGGCAGGGGGTTAGATCATCTTATATTGACTGCCTGGCAATCAGCGGTGTCTATGGCGAATTTGGTGGTGTAATGTTCACAACTGGCTTCATCTGAAAAAAACTTTCCATAACCTAGCGGACAAGTCAACGATAGGACATTTGCGCGGCTCAGGTTGGCTAATCCCAGAGTGTAAGAGGATATGGGCGCCTTGAGAATGGATAAGGAACATAAGATGACTACTGCAAAGACAAAGAAACCTAAAAAGCTAATAACTATTTCATTTTTTTTATGCTGAATCATCAACAAACAAAGATAAGTAATACTTTTTAACTTATTCGATCGAATTAATGACGTTTTGCTTACGCTACGAGCCGATCTGGAATGAGAAGGCAGCGCCCAGATTGGTGCACAATATAACTCTTCATCGCGATCATGCCCTTTGTACCGATCATGCTCATTGCTACGGGGGATATTCGATCTTTTCCCTGCTGAAATGTCTGCCACCTGAGAGGTGTCATGCTGCGGCTCGGGTGGGCTGATTTCGGCAATGAACTCCTCGTCTGAGTTAATAGTAATTCTTTGTTTTTCCTCAATTATATAGCCAATCCTGGGAATGGTTTTAATAATTTGATGATTTTCATCGCCAATCTTTTGACGTATTGATTTTATAGTTTGATTGATCGTTGAATCTGAGCAATAAGTGCCTTTCCAAATGGTATCAATCAACTCGGCGCGGGTGAGCACTTCCGGTGATTTTTCAAGTAATAAGAGTAGGATCTGATACTCTTTCCAGCGTAGCCGGGTACGAAGATCGGTTGGAATTTTCACATCACCCTGATTTATGGTTATTGTTTGTGACAGTTTCATCTGCAAATACCTCGAGGTAACTCTTTTTCTTATACATGCTGTTGTGAACGTTACGCTAGGTGCTGAAATTTTCAAGATATAGAATATTGTATTTTCTAATATTTTATCTTTTTCATAAATCCGTTACCTGCTCATGCCTACCTCCTAATAAGGTTTATCTTAAAGAAAATTAATACGAACCATAGAAACAATAGACGAGACCAGAAATTATAGTGAGGGTAATAAATCTGAATTTCGAACAATGGGTGGGTTGGTAAGTTGTATATAAAATTATAAAACCTAATATTTTATATGGTTATTTATTTTTTTTATCTAAAATTTTGCCTCATTTATTTCAGGAATGTTCATTTTGGCAGCAGTGCAATCGCAAGTTAATGCGCAGTTGCATAAATATGCAGATTGGGTGCTGCTGCTACCTGAAATAATGCATAGAATAGTTGTTTAATTCCAGCCTAATACAGAATATAGGTAAGGGTATGATCTTATCACGTCTGCTTATACCAGCAGCATACTTTTACTCTTAAAAACGACTGTTGAGTCACAAATCCTGCATTAATATTCTTTTTATAAATTTTGGTCTTAGTTTTCAACTAATTGATTTATAAGATATACCTTTAAATGAGATAAAATAAAACAACATTTTACTTTGCCGCTTCGCTGTCATTTCGGCCATACAATGTTCATTTAAGGGGAGGGATATTTTTTTTAACGCAGGATGGGAAATGTCTGGGAGGTGGGTCAAATTCTGCTTTATAAAAAACGCGAATCACAGGCTAAACAGCACAAAATGTTACAGCACGCCGCAGCTTTGTATCACAATTTGCCCTTGCCGGCCTGGTGCCGCCACGTTCGGCTTTGTATTGGCGCGGCATCCGCAAAACGCTGTTCTATGCATTGCGCAATGCATTATTTTATGCCAAGGTTCGCGCCGGTTTAGTAAAACGGGTATATGGGATGAACGATTTCTCTATGGTTTGCCGGGTGTTGGGGACGTTATTTTACCGTCAGCCGCAGGATGCCACGCTGGCGCCGCTGATGGCGCTAATTGCGGAAGGTAAGCTGGCGGCCCATTGGCCGCTTGAGCAAGATGAACTGTTGGCGCGGTTGCAGCAAAGCTGCGTTCCGGCGGGTCTGGCCGAGGAATATGCGCGGCTATTTATTGGCAAGTCGGTTATTGGCAACACGGCTATTAATGGTACGGCTATTGATGGTACGGATAGAGAGGGTGCGCTTATCGGCGAGGCCGCGCGCGTATCGCCCCTGCGTTCGGCGTGGTTGCCGGCGGACGCGGCCGATGTGACGGCGTTCTTGCAGCAGCTCGGCATGCCTCGCGGCGACGGGCCTGCGGATCACTTTGGCGCCTTATTGCTGGCCGCTTCGTGGCTGGAAGATCATGCGCAGCAGGATGAAACCGCCGCCCAGCGCCGGCTGTTCGACCTCTATTTGCTGCCCTGGAGCGATCGGTTCCTGGACCAGGTGGAAGCCTGCGCCGCCGGAGACTTCTACCGCGCCCTGGCGATAATATCCCGCGAAGCCCTGCAAGCCATGCGCGAAGAACTGGACGAAACGCCCGCAGGTTGAATACGCATCAATAGCTAAAGGGGATGACCAACGCGCCGGGTATAACGTCTATACGCTGGGCCAGCCGTTTGGCCAATGCCTCGTTCTTATCGCGATCCGCGTCCAGCACATAAGCGGGCTGCGTGTCGAAATAGGACTTCAGGGCGAGATCGAGATAAGGGCTCAGCGCACTGAATGTCGATGCCAGCGTTTCCGGCTGTACCCGGTAATCCAGCAGGCGCATGTCGCGCAGATAAATCGCGCCCCTCGATTTGTCATAGTAAGGCTGCGCCTGCAAGGTCAGCTGCACATCGGCCCGTTGCGACCCCCAGAGCGTATCGATGTCCACCCGGGCGTTGCCGGATAGCCTGACCTTATCCGCTTCAGTACGGCCGATTTGGCTGGCCAGATCGGTCACCTCGATGCGGGCATCGGCCACGCCGGGAATGCCGATATTTTTTTTGAAATCGCTATGCTTTTGCAGATAGGTATTCACTTCGCGTTCGCTGATGGTGTATTGCGTAAGCTTATTACAGCCGCTGAGCAGCATGCTCGCGGCCATTGCGCCGAACAGCCACGCCCGCGCCGTCTGTTTAGGTTTCTTCATTCCCGTCCCGAAAAGTCTGGCCAAACCGCCCGGCGCCGTTGTCCACCGGCCATCGGCGCCGGGCGGTAAAGCTTATTGGGCGACGCTGGTCAACAGGTTAACCTGCGTCTGTTTGGCCATATTGTCGCGGTAATCCGCTACCCGGGTCGGCCAGTCCAGCCCGGCGACGATGGTCAGGGAGCGCAGCCGGGCGAATAAATGGATATCGTCATCGGACAACTCGCCGTTGCAGGCGTTGGCTTGCTGGATCAACGGATCGAGCTCGCGCAATTGCTGGCTGACCTTTTTTACCAGTCCCGGCGTATGGGACAGATGTTCTTCGAAGCTGCCGTTGGCGGCCTCTTTTTTGGTAATGAAATAACTGCGCGCCGCCGGGGTGGAGAACTCTTCAAACGGGGCATTGGCGTTTCGCGGCAAAACCAGCGGGTAGGATGATTCATGATTGGTGGCCAGCCATTGACCAATGGCGGCGTTAAGCGGCCCGGTCAGCAGCGGCTGGCCATACTGCCGATCGATGAAATGGACGATATCCATACTTTCGGGCATAAAGCTGCCGTCGTCTTTTTGTAAGATCGGCACCATTTTTTTACCTACCATACCGATAGGCGTGGCTTCGTCGTCATTGAGAAAGACCTTCAGTTCGACGGGAACATTCTTCAGGCCGAATATCGATCGGGCTTTAACGCAGAATGGGCAATGCTCATAGATATAGAGTTTCATAATGAGGCTTCTTCTCCTGGTTGATATATCTTGGCATAGTGGCGGCATAGTGGGGCCGTGTAACGCAATAGCCGTGGCCGTCCGCTAACGTAAATCCATGCCGGTAGAGGTAATTATGGGTTAACCCTTGCTATATAACCATATTTATCGCCCCGTTTGTCCGGCCAGCAGCGGACAAATACGGCCCGCGGTTGGCGTACTTAGCGCCCGCTAAGCATGGCCGGTTCAATGCCGCGCTGGTGAAACTGCCGGTACAGGCCGAATAGGGTGGCCAGCCCGATGAGGCCCAGCATCATCCAGGGCAGCTCCGGGAGATCCAATTGCATACCGACATCGTATAACCAACCGCCGCCGCTGTATCCGATGGCGCCTCCCAGCGCCAGGCCCAGCCGGCTAAAGCCCAGATAGCTGCCCCTGGCCCGACCGTCCGCCAGCGAGGCGCCGAGGGTTTCCCTGGCGGGCTCGGCGATGATTGAGCCTACGTAAAACAGGCCGATTAAACTAAACAGAACGTGCAGGCTGCCGGCCATACCGATAGGGAACAGGCTGAGCGTCATGATTAGCAGGCCCGCCATCAGCCTGACCTCCAGGCTGAACCGTTTTTCACTCCAGCGGGCGATGGGATAGAGCAGGGTAAGGGACAGCACCGCTTCGATGGCGTACATCCATTTTACCGCCGAAGGTTGTCCCGACACTTCGTTGACCCTAATCGGCAACATCAGCATCACCTGCACTGCCAGCATATAATAGCCGGTCAGCGTCAAGACATAGGTGACGAACCGCCGGTCCCGCAGCACGCGCCGCATGCCGTCCAGCATAGGCGCGCGCACGGACGAAATGCGATAGGCAGGCAGCAGCCAGCCGTTGAATATCGCCGCCAGGATAAACATCAGCGCGCCCGCCCAGCAGACCAGGTGAAAATCGTATTTCAGCAGCCAACTGCCGATCAGCGCCCCGATCACCGAGCAGGCGCTATCTTGCATCATCAGAATGGAAAAGAACCTGCCCCGTTCATGGGGCCGGGTCAGCTTGACCACCAGCGCGGTGCGCGGCGGGTCAAACAGCGTTCCGCCCAGGCCTGAAAGCGCGCAGGACAGCCAAAGTACCCAGGGTTGATCCGCAATGGCCATCAGGGCGAAACCCAAGGCGCGCAACAGCATGCCGGTGATAATCATGGGCTTGGCGCCCAGGCGATCGGCGATAGCGCCGCCAAAGATGCCCAACCCCTGTTGAATCAGCTGGCGCAGCCCGAGGGCGATGCCCACCAGCAGCGCGGCCCAGCCTAATTGATCGACGAAGCGGATGGAAATAAGGGGAAACACCACAAAAAAACCCAGGACGACCAACATATTATCCAACAGGAGAAAATACTTACCCAAGCTCCGAGCTTGCGACACCGATGACATACTTCACCACGAACCCAATGACCTATTATGAGAACCTTATTCTGACCGCTATGGGTGAATAACGATAGCCCGGCGGCAGGGATAATTTTTTTATCGAAAAATGATGGCAGAACCGTTAATTTATGAGGGGGATCACTTTCCCACGGTTTAACGGCAAAAAAAGTGTATGCCGCTAATTGTACTGTGGTGAAATGGCCGGGTCGAGGCCGCGGCTTCGCTTACAGCGACCTCTTTAAGGGCGCGTCGGCCAATGACCGGGACGTCGACCCGACATGCTTATCGAATTGCCCGGATAGCGGAGGAAAGATGTTTGGCTATCGCTCAGCGTCGCCTAAGGTGCGACTGGTTACCGCCAGGCTGGTGGTGCGTTTGGTTCATGAACGCGACGCGTACCTACTGGCTGAGTATTATGCCGCCAACCGGGACTACCTGAAGCCCTGGGAACCGGTTCGTGATGAAAGCCACTGCTTCCCTTCGGGCTGGCAGGCCCGCCTGGGCCTGATTACCGAAATGCACCGGCAGGGTACCGCTTACTATTTTATCCTGCTCGATCCGGAGGAAAAAGAGGTGTACGGCGTGGCCAACTTCAGTAATGTGCTGCGTGGGTCGTTTTATGCCTGCTTTCTCGGTTATTCGCTGGGCGAAAAATGGCAGGGCCAGGGGTTAATGTATGAAGCGCTGCTGGCCGCCATTCGGTATATGCAGCGCCATCAGCAAATGCACCGTATCATGGCCAACTATATGCCGCACAATCAGCGCAGCGGTAACCTGCTGGCGCGCCTGGGGTTCGAGCAGGAAGGCTTTGCCAGGGAGTATCTGCTGATCGACGGCCAGTGGCGCGATCATGTCCTGACGGCATTGACCTATAGCGCTTGGACGCCGGGTCGTTAAATATCTTGCTTGAAAGCTTGCCGGAGAGAGTATGACCTTACGCATCGGGATCGTGGGACTGGGCGGTATCGCGCAAAAAGTCTATTTGCCGTTATTGTGCCAAACGGAAAACTGGCAGGTGGTCGGCGCCTTTTCACCCAATCAACAAAAAGCGCATGCCATATGCGCCGGCTATCGCATCGAATGTTTCTCCAGCCTGGACGCATTGGCGCAGCGGTGCGACGCGGCGTTTGTACATACCAGCACCGCCACCCATTTCGCGGTGGTGGGGCAATTGCTGGCGCGCGGCTTACATGTCTATGTGGACAAACCCCTGGCGCAGACGCTGGAGCAGGCGGAGCAATTGGTCGCCCTGGCGGCCCATAAGCAACGGGCTTTGATGGTGGGGTTCAACCGGCGTTTTGCCCCGCTGTATCTGCGCTTAAAACAATCCTTGCGCCAGCCGGCCTCGATCCGGATGGATAAACACCGCGCCGACAGCGTAGGCCCTCAGGATATGCGCTTCACGCTGCTTGATGATTATCTGCACGTGGTGGACACCGCGCTGTGGCTGGCGGACGGCGAGCGTGCCGGCGGCGGGGCGGCAACCCTGGCCTGCCCCGATCGGCCCGGCGGCCCGGTCCTGGAGAGCGGGGTGCTGCAAAGCAATCCGGCGGGCCAGCTGCTGTATGCCGAGCATCATTTCAACCATCGGGGCTGCCTGGTTACCACCAGTATGCACCGCCAGGCGGGCAGCCAGTGCGAAACCGTCGGCGCGGTGGACGCGGGGGCGGTGTATCGCATCGAAGAGATGCGCGTATGGCGCAGCGAAAGCCAGGGCGTTATCAGCGAATTACCGGTGCCCGCTTGGCAGACCATCCTGGCCCAGCGGGGGTTTACCGGCGCGGTACGGCATTTTATCGATGCGGTAAGCAACCAAACCCCGCCGGCCATCAGCGGCGACCAGGCGTTGCTTGCCCAGGCGTGGGTGGCGCGTTTATAACTTCACGGCCCCATTTTTCCCCGCGGGACCTGTTTTGCTTTGATTTAATGACTCACTAAGCAACTTGATATCATCGCATTGGCGAAAATCAAGGTTATGGTCCATATTCAGAGTACCCGATATGCACGCGCCGCCTGGCGGCGCGATCAGGGGGCGGTTTATTGCCCCCATGCGGATGCTTGCATTTCTTTTTTGCCGTTAAGGCATTCCTTACTCAGGCATGGTTAATCACATGCGCGGCACCACGCGCGGTGCCTCTTACCAGGGTGATGTCGCCGCATATGACGGCGACGAATGGCTTTGTCCTAATGTGCTCCGCTATCGAGCGGCCAGCGCCGCTGGCGCGGCGGTGAGAACCGCCGCGGGATGGCGGGGGACGGTCATTGCATTGAATCCATAATACGGCATGTTGCACGTATATTATTATTGGTTATGCCCGTGGCAAGAAGCCGCGGGTCGAGGCTGCTATGAAAAATTTATTGGCTGGGATATTTCGTTTCCGCGAGGCCTCGTCACCGTGGAATGACACTTCTCCCGTCAGAAGAGAATTGTTCGGCGTCGAACGGCTGGAACAACATGCACAAACCCTGGCGATGGCACAAACGGTTACCGCTAACCCCCCCTCCGTATCGTCGCTGCGCCTGCGGCTCAATGATAACGCCGCGGTATTGCTGGCGGCTTACCGGGCCAGCGCCCAGGAGCTGGAAAAGGGGCGTACCGTGGTGCCCGCCGCCGAATGGCTGCTGGATAATTACCATTTAGTCGAAGCGCAGATCCGCGAAATCCGCGAAGATTTGCCGCCGAGTTTCTACCGCCTGTTGCCCAAATTGGCAGAGGGTCCTTTCGCCGGTTACCCGCGCGTCTTCGGCCTGGCCTGGGCATTTATCGCCCATACCGATAGCCATTTCGACCCGGAAAATCTCAAGCGTTTTATTAATGCCTACCAACGGGTGCAGCCGCTCACCATCGGCGAACTCTGGGCGGTGGCCATTACCCTGCGAATTGTGCTCATCGAAAATCTGCGGCGCCTGGCGGATCAAATCGGCGAGGGGCGTAAAGCCCGCCAGAATGCCGAGGAACTGGCCAACCGGCTGCTGGCCAAGGGTAATGCGCAGGCGGCGATGGAAGCGGCGCACCTTTCCCGCTACACCACGCCGCTTAATGAGCATTTCGCCGCGCAGCTGGCCAAGCGCCTGCGCAATCAGGACCCTCGCACCACGCCCGCGGTGGCCTGGCTGGAAGAGCGTTTAAATCAGCAGGACAGCTCCATCGAGCTGATTGTGCAAAACGCCCAGCAACGGTTGGGCGCCTCCAACGTGACGGTGCGTAATATCATCACCAGCATGCGCCTGATTTCCGATATCGATTGGGCCACCTTATTTGAAAGCGTAAGCCTGGTGGACGACCGTTTACGCCAGTACAGCGCGTTTGACGAAATGAACTTCACTACCCGCAACCTGTATCGCAGCGCCATCGAACAATTGGCCAGGGGGTCGAGCTGGAGCGAATTGGAGATAGCCTCGCGGGTGCTGGAAGTGGCCCGCGACGCGGCGGCCGGCCAGACCGACCCTCTCGAAGCGGCCCGACTGGGCGATCCCGGCTACCATCTGATTGCCGGCGGCCGTTTGGCCCTGGAACGGGTCATCGAATTTACCCCGCCCTGGCGGCTGCGGATCAACCGTTTCGCCATCGAGCCGGGCATCACCGGCTATGCCGGAGCCATCGTGGTGGTCACGCTGTTATTGGCGGCGGGGGCGGGCGCGGCTTTACATCCGTCCCTCCAGGGCTTCGGCTGGCTGACGATATTCATCCTGCTGGGGCTGCCCGCGTTCAGCGATGCCGCCAGCGCCCTGATTAACCGGCTGGTCAATTGGCGTCTCGGCGCATCGCCGCTGGCCGGTCTGGCATTAACCGACGGGGTGCCCACCGCATTGCGCACCATGATCGTGGTGCCGGTGCTGCTCACCGACGAGCGGGATATCAATGAACAAATCGAACGGCTGGAAGTGCATTACCTGGCCAGCAGTACGGGAGATTTAACCTTCGCCCTGCTGTCCGATAGTTTGGATGCGCCGCAGGAAACCCTGCCCGGCGACGCGGCGCTGCTGGCCTGCGCTCAGGAGGGCGTAGCCCAACTGAACCAGCGCCACGGTCCCGGCCCGGCGGGCGCGCGGTTTTTGCTGCTGCATCGTCGCCGTTTGTTTAATGAGCGCGAATCCTGCTGGATGGGCTGGGAGCGCAAACGCGGCAAACTGCATGAACTTAATCTGCTGCTGCGCGGCGCAACGGATACCAGCTTTATCCCGGGCAGCCACGTGCCGCAAGGGGTGCGCTATGTCATCACCCTGGATGCGGATACCCGGCTGCCGCGCGAAACCGCGCTGCTGCTGGTGGGTAAAATGGCCCATCCCCTCAACCGGCCGAAATTCGACCCGCAGCGCAAGCGTATCGTCAGCGGCTACGGCATTTTGCAGCCGCGCATTACCCCCTCGCTGCCCCTGGGCAATGAAGGTTCCGTTTATCAGCGGGTCTTCTCGGGGCCGGGCGGCATGGACCCTTATGCCTCCGCGGTATCCGATGTCTATCAGGATCTGTTTGGCGAAGGTTCGTATACCGGCAAGGGTATTTACGATGTGGATGCGTTTGACGCCGCCTTGGACGGGCGAATTCCTGAAAATACATTACTTAGCCACGATCTGTTCGAAGGTATCTATGCCCGCGCCGGCCTGGCGTCCGACGTGGAGCTGGTGGAAGATTCCCCGGCCCGTTACGACGTAGTGGCGAAAAGACAGCATCGCTGGACGCGCGGCGATTGGCAACTGTTGCCCTGGATCGTCAACGGCCGCGGCGGGTTAAGTCCGGTGCCGCCCGTCGGCCGCTGGAAAATGATCGATAACCTGCGGCGTTCGCTGCTGGCGCCGTTTAGCCTGGTCGCCCTGGGGTGGAGCTGGTTATTGCCTCAACCGCTGGCGATCTTGGCGACGGCGATGATTGTCGCCGCCATCGCCGTGCCGTCTTTATTGCCCATCGCCTGCGATTTATTGCCGCGCCGCCGCCGTGTCCCGCTGCGCAAGCATTTACGCAACGTCGCCATCGATTTGCGTTATGCGCTGTTGCGCATCCTGATGCAGGTGGTGTTTTTAGCCGACAATGCCTGGCGCATGCTCGATGCTATCGTCCGATCATTATCCCGGGTATTTTTCAGCCGCCGCAAACTGCTGGAATGGACCACATCGGCCCAGACCGGCGGCAGCCCGCGCTTAAACCTGCTCGGCTTCTACCGGCAAATGATCGGCGGCATCATCCTGGGACTGGCGATGTGCGCGGTAATCGCCTTTTTCGCGCCGTGGAGCTGGCCGACCATCGCTATTTTTGCGCTGTTATGGCTGCTGTCGCCATTGATGGCCCTCTGGGCCAGCCGCGCGCCGGTCATTGCCCCGCAGGCCGTCCTGGCCCCGGCGGATGCCCAGTCGCTGCGCCTGACCGCCCGGCGCACCTGGCGCTTTTTTGAAACCTTTGTCACCCCGGTGGACAATATGCTGCCGCCGGATAATTTCCAGGAAGAACCGCGGCCGATCGTGGCCCACCGGACTTCACCCACCAATATCGGGCTGTATCTTTTGTCCACCGTGGCGGCGCGCGATTTTGGCTGGACCGGCACCCACGACAGCCTGCGGCGCCTTGAAGCGACGTTCGAGTCGCTGGATAAATTACAGCGCTATCGCGGTCATTTCTTTAACTGGTATGAAACCCGCAATCTGGAAGCCCTGGCCCCGGCCTATGTCTCCTCGGTGGACAGCGGCAATCTGGCCGGCCACCTGATCGTATTGGCCAACGCCTGCGAAGAATGGCAGGGCGTCGCCGTGGCGCCGGGCTGGCGGGATGGGGCGCGGGATCATTTGCTGCTGATCCGCCGGGCATTAAAGAAATCCCCCGATCTGGCCGAGCTGCCGCTGGGCGTATTGCTTGATGAAATCGCCCGCCAGCTTGAACTATCGCCGTCGGATGACGGACTGCTGGCTGACCTGGCCGCGCTCACCGAAGAGGCGCATGGACTGGTCTACGATCGGGACATAGACGCGGACGAAAAGCCTGAACCGGCCCTGCTGTTTTGGCTGGAAGCGCTGAAAAACGGCATTGCCGGCCACAATGAGGATCGGCTGCTGTCGCTGTCGGAACCGGCGGTAATGCACCTGCGCCTGCAATCCCTGGCGGATCGCGCCCGCGCCCTGGCGCTGGGCATGGATTTCCGTTTTTTGGTGGACGATGAACGCAAGTTGCTGTCGATTGGCTACTCTTTTACCGATAATCAGCTCGATAGCAGTTGCTATGATTTATTGGCTTCCGAAGCCCGCCTGGCCAGCCTGTTCGCTATCGCCAAAGGGGATATCCCCACCCGGCACTGGTTTCGCCTGAGCCGCGCGGCTATCCAATCCGGTAAAGGGACGGCGCTGATTTCGTGGTCGGGATCGATGTTTGAATATCTGATGCCGTCGCTGGTGATGCGGGCGGCGGCCGGTACGCTGCTGGAACAGACCAACCGGGTCGTGGTGGCGCACCAGCAGGCTTACGGTCAGGCCCTCAAGATTCCCTGGGGCGTCTCCGAGTCCGCCTATAACGCCCGCGATTTGGATTTTACCTATCAATACTCCAATTTCGGCGTGCCGGGGCTGGGGTTGCAGCGCGGCCTGGCGCAAAACCAAGTGATCGCCCCGTACGCCACCGCCCTGGCCTCCATGGTGGACGGCCGCGGCGCCATGCTCAATTACCGCCGGCTGGCGGAGATGGGCGCGCGCGGGGAGTATGGCTTTTATGAGGCGCTGGACTTCACGGCCGCCCGGCTGCCGGAAAACCAGAAAGTGGCCATTGTGCGCAGTTATATGGCTCACCATCAGGGCATGACGATCGTCGCGCTGGACAACACCCTGCTGGGAGGCGTCATGCGCGCCCGGTTCCATCGCGAACCGATGATCCAAGCCAGCGAACTGTTATTGCAGGAACGGATGCCGCGCGAAGTGGCGTTGACCAAACCCCATGCGGAAGAAGTCAAAAAAGCCGTGGTCAAATCCGCTCAGGAATATGTCATGCAGCGCCGCTTCTCCGCGCTGCCGGCCGGCGCGCCGGTCACGCATCTGGTATCCAACGGCCGCTACGCGGTAATGCTCACCGTGGCCGGCGGCGGTTATAGCCGTTGGGGCAATATCGCCATCACCCGCTGGCGCGAAGATGTCACCCGCGACGACAGCCGCTCTTTTATCCGCTTTCGCGATCTGCGCAGCGGCAAGGTATGGTCGGCCGGCCTGCAGTTGCAGGGAATGACCACCCAAAGCGAGCGGCGCATCCGCGCCTTGAAAGGAAAATCCTTCAACCAGGTGATTTTCAGCGAAGACGATGCCACCTTTATCCATCACGACCGCACCCTGACCACCACGCTTAATGTGCTGGTGTCCGGCGAGGATGACGGCGAAGTCAGGCGCGTGATGTTAACCAACAGCGGCCGCCGTACCCGCGAAGTGGAATTGACGTCGTATTCGGAAATCGTGCTGGCGCCGGACAATACCGATATTGCCCACCCGGCGTTTGCCAAAATGTTCGTGCAGACCCATTATCTGCCGGAATTTACCGCCCTGGTGGCTACCCGCCGCACCCGCACTCCGCAGGAACCCCACGTTTGGGCGGCGCATTTGGCCATCGTGGAAGGGGAGAGCCTGAGCGATCCGCAGTATGAAACCGACCGGGCGCGGTTTATCGGCCAGGGAACTTCGCCGACCTTCGGCGATGCCATCCTCGGCCGGGAGCCGTTGTCCAATACCGTCGGCACGGTGCTTGATCCCATTTTCTCCCTGCGCCGCCAGGTGCGTATTCCTTCCGGCAGTTCGGTGCGCGTGACCTTCTGGACGCTGGTGGCCTCCACCGAAGAGGAGTTGATGGCGCTGATTGACAAGCACCACGACCGCAGCGCCTATAAACGGGCCAAGACCCTGGCCTGGACCCAGGCGCAGGTCCAGCTGCGCCATCTGGATATCAATGCCGAGGAAGCCGCCGACTTCCAGCGCCTGGCGGCGCCGCTGCTCTATGCCGACTCGCGTTTCCGCGCGCCTTCCGACACCATCATTCGCGGTTCCGGCATTCAATCCGCCCTGTGGTCGTTGTCGATTTCGGGCGATCTGCCCATCGTGCTGCTGCGTATCGACGATGTCCAGGATATCGCCCAGGTGAAACAACTGCTGCGCGCCCATGAATATTGGCAAATGAAGCTGCTCAGCGTCGATTTGGTGATCATCAACGAGCACTCCTCGTCCTATTTACAAGACTTGCAAATCGCCATTGAAACCGCGGTACGCAGCAGCCAGTCCCATCCCCGCTATGCCGGCGACGCCAGGCGCGGCAATGTCTATACGCTGCGCGCGGATTTGATGAGCCAGGAAGCGCGGATGCTATTGCAGTCCATAGCCCGGCTGGCGCTGCTGGCGCGGCGCGGCCCTATCGGCAGCCAATTGGCCTCCCTGGAACTGCCGCCGGTGACCCTGTTGCCGCAGAGCAAATTGCACTTGCCGGCGCCCGGCCCGCTGCCCGTGCCCGCCGATTTGGCGTTTTTTAACGGCACCGGCGGATTTGCCCGGCATGGACGGGAATATGTGGTGGTAATGGATGGACAAACCCGTCCGCCCGCGCCCTGGATCAATGTGATCGCCAATCCCGATTTCGGCTTCCAGGTGTCGGCCCAGGGCGGCGGCTATACCTGGGCGCAAAACAGCCGTGAGAATCAATTGACCCCCTGGCTGAACGACGCGGTCCTGGACAGCGGCGGCGAGGCGTTGTATATCCGCAACGAAACCACCGGCGAATTATGGAGCCCCACCGCCCACCCCATTAATGACGGCGGCCGCTATCTGGCGCGCCACGGTTTCGGGTATTCCCGTTTCGAGCATAACACCCTCGATTGCGCGGCGGAGCTGTTGCAATATGTGCCGTTGGATGATGCCATCAAGATTTCCCGGTTAACCCTGCGCAACCTGGGCGATCAGACGCTGCATCTGTCCGTTTCCGCCTATGTGGAATGGGTGCTGGGCACCTCGCGCAGCGCATCGGGGCCGTTTCTTATCAGCGGCCAGGAAGAAAATACCGGCGCCATATTGGTGCGCAACTCCTGGGCTACCGCCTTCCAGGGCCAGGTGGCGTTCGCCGATCTTGATGGACGGCAGGATTCATTTACCGCAGATCGCACCGAATTCCTCGGCCGCAACGGCGCCATGCAAGCGCCCGCCGCTTTGGTGAACGGCAGCCGCCTCAGCGGCGCCAGCGGGGCGGGTTTTGACCCTTGTACGGTATTGCAGACCCATATCGAAATAGGCGTAAATCAAAGCGTTGAAGTGGTGTGGTTTATCGGCCAGAGCGACTCGGCGCAAAATGCCCGGTTACTGATAGAAAACTACCGCGCCGCCGATCTGGATGCGGTATTGGCTCAGGTTACCGAACATTGGCAACGGCGATTGGGCGCGATACAAGTGACTACGCCCGATCCGGCCATGGATATCATGCTTAACGGCTGGCTGCTGTATCAGACCCAGGCCTGCCGCATCCAGGCCCGCTCCGGTTTCTATCAGGCCAGCGGCGCCTATGGCTTCCGCGATCAGTTGCAGGACGGTATGGCGCTGACCTTCGCCCAGCCGGAGCAAACCCGCGGCCATTTACTGCGCGCCGCGGGCCGCCAGTTTATCGAAGGCGATGTGCAGCATTGGTGGCTGCCTCACTCGGGCCAGGGGGTGCGTACCCGCATTTCCGATGACCGGGTGTGGCTATCCTACGCCGTGGCCACTTACATCGCCTGCAGCCGGGATGAAGCGGTGCTCGATGAAGTGCTGCCCTATCTGGAAGGGCCGCGCCTGGCGCCTGGCGAGCACGATGCCTTTTTCCAGCCCATGGTGGCCGCCGAAAGCGCGACGTTGTACCAGCACTGCGTGCAGGCGATGGAACAGTGCCTGACCCTGACCGGTGAACACGGTTTGCCGCTAATGGGAACCGGCGACTGGAATGACGGCATGAACCGGGTGGGCGAGGGAGGCAAGGGCGAAAGCGTTTGGCTCGGCTGGCTGCTGATTCGCACCATCGCGCTGTTTGCTCCCTGGGTCGGCGCCCGGGAACCCGAGCGGGCGGCGCGCTGGCAGGCCCATGCGCAGTCCGTGCGCCAGGCCATCGAGCAAGACGCCTGGGACGGCGAATGGTATCGCCGGGCAACCTTTGACGACGGCACCTGGCTTGGCAGCAAAGATAACGACGAATGCCGCATAGACTCCATAGCCCAATCCTGGGCCGTATTATCCGGGGCGGCCGAGCCGCGGCGGGCGGCCACGGCGATGGATTCCCTCGATCGCTTATTGATCCGCCGCGAGGATAAGCTGGCGCTGCTGTTTACCCCGCCGTTTGATCAAACCGCCCACGATCCGGGTTATATCAAAGGCTATCCGCCCGGACTGCGCGAAAATGGCGGTCAATATACCCATGCCGCCATGTGGGCGATCCTGGCGTTTGCCGGCCTGGACCGGGGGGATAAAACCCATGAACTGTTTGCCCTGCTTAACCCGATCAATCACGCCTCGACGCCGGAGCAGGTGGCGCGCTATAAGGTCGAACCCTATGTGATAGCCGCCGATGTCTACTCCGTCGCGCCTCATGTCGGGCGGGGCGGCTGGACCTGGTATACCGGTTCAGCGGGCTGGATGTACCGCGCCGGCGTCGAGGGGATTCTCGGCATCCGGCGGGAAGGGGATATCTTGATTATCGATCCTTGTCTACCGGCCGCCTGGCCGGGTTTCGACGCCGAAGTGCTGGTGCTCGATACCCGCTTTAGCATTGAGGTGACCAATAGCGGCCGGCATCCGCGCGGGGTCAGCGAGGCGCTGCTGGACGATCGGCCGCTGGAACTGGTGGGGCATCGGGTACAAACGCCATTGGATGGCGGAACCCATCATCTGGTGCTGAAGTTATGATAGCGCTTACCGGGAGTAACAACTCTCGGTAGCGATTTTCTGAAGTCAGGGTAGACTAGGCGCACCACAAAAGGATAGGGATGTCGGCGGGGCTTGGCAATGCAACGAACCCCGACACCCGGGCGCTGTAGAAAAATAACACCATGAATTTATTAAGATCGCTGGCTGCTGTCAGTTCCATGACCATGTTTTCGCGGGTGCTCGGTTTTGCCCGCGACGCTATTGTCGCGCGTATTTTTGGCGCCGGCATGGCGACGGATGCATTTTTTGTCGCATTTAAACTGCCCAACCTGCTGCGGCGCATTTTTGCCGAGGGGGCATTCTCGCAAGCCTTTGTGCCGATCCTGGCTGAGTATAAAACCCAGCAAGGAGAAGAGGCGACCCGCACTTTTATCGCCTATATTTCCGGGCTGCTGACCCTGGCGCTGGCGCTGGTCACCGTAGCCGGCATGCTGGCGGCCCCGTGGGTCATCATGGTTACCGCGCCGGGTTTTGTCGATACGCCGGATAAATTTGCCCTGACGTCTTCGCTGCTGCGCATTACTTTCCCCTATATTTTGCTGATTTCCCTGGCGTCCCTGGTGGGCGCCATTCTTAATACCTGGAATCGTTTTTCGGTGCCGGCATTCGCCCCTACGCTGCTTAACGTCAGCATGATCGGTTTTGCGCTGTTCGCCGCGCCCCATTTCCATCCACCGGTGCTGGCCCTGGCCTGGGCGGTGGTGGCCGGGGGCGTATTGCAGCTCGGCTATCAGCTTCCGCACCTGAAAAAAATCGGCATGCTGGTTATGCCGCGCCTGCAGTTTCGCGATGCGGGGGTCTGGCGGGTGCTGCGTTTGATGGGGCCGGCGATCCTCGGGGTTTCGGTCAGCCAGATCTCGCTGATTATCAATACCATTTTCGCCTCGTTCCTGGTCTCCGGCTCGGTCTCCTGGATGTATTATGCCGATCGCCTGATGGAGTTTCCTTCCGGCGTGCTGGGGGTGGCGTTGGGCACCATTTTGCTGCCGTCGCTGGCGCGCAGTTTTTCCAGCGGCAACCATGATGAGTATTCACGCCTGATGGATTGGGGGCTGCGGCTATGCTTTGTCCTGGCTTTGCCGAGCGCGGTGGCCCTGGGGATTCTGGCTAAGCCCCTGACCGTGGCGCTGTTTCAGTACGGACGGTTTTCCGCCTTCGACGCTTCCATGACGCAGCGCGCGCTGATGGCCTATTCGGTAGGGCTGATCGGACTGATTATGGTGAAGGTGCTGGCCCCGGGGTTCTACTCCCGCCAGGATATTAAAACGCCGGTGAAAGTGGCGATTATCACGCTTATCTGCACGCAGCTCATGAACCTGGTGTTTATCGGCCCGCTGAAACACGCCGGGCTGTCGCTCTCCATAGGCCTGGCCGCCTGCCTGAATGCCGGCCTGCTCTACTGGCAATTGCGCAAGAAAAACTTCTTCCAGCCGCAGCCGGGCTGGGCCGGTTTCTTAATCCGGATGTTTGTCGCCGTGGCGGTCATGGCGGCGGCGCTGCTGGGCATGATGTGGGTCATGCCCGACTGGGCGCAGGGCAATATGCTGGCGCGGCTGCTCAGGCTGGCGCTGGTGGTGGCGGTAGGGGTGGTGGTGTACTTCGCCACGCTGGGACTCCTGGGATTCCGCCTGCGGCATTTTGCCCGTTCGGCCGGGTAATCATAACCTCACGGGGCCGAACCCCGGCTCACGGCGGGGCAAACATTGCTCCGCCGCCAAATGACCAATCCTGCGGACGGTTCAAGGTGATGACGATCATCACATCCTGCGGCCTGACGTGCAGCTTTTGCTCCAGCGTCTCGGTCAACCGGCGATAGAACATCCGTTGGGTATCAAGGTCGCGCCGCCGGCCGGCGATAATCTGCAATAATATAAAATCCTCGGAACGCGGCCCGCAAATATAGTCGCGATCAACCACCAGCGACTCTGGGGGAACTTGATCAATCACCTGGAAACAGTCGCCGGGCGGCACGTCGAACCACGCCACCAGATTTTGCTGGAGCAAAGATGACAGGTCCTGGATAAACGCCGGCGCTCTGCCTTGGCGCAGCGTAATACGAGTGAATGGCATATTGCACTCCTTAAGATTGAGGCCAATTGGCCAGCGAGGCCAGGGCGGACGCCGCCGCCGGCCAGCCGGCGTAAAACGCCAGATGGGTTACTAACTCGGTTAATTCCGTTTCATTTACGCCGTTATCGCGTGCCAGCGCCAAGTGATAGGGCAATTGTTCCGTTCGCGCCAGCGCCACCAATGCGGCAACGGTTATCAGGCTGCGGTCCCGGGGCGTTAATTCCGGCCGCTGCCAGATATCGCCGAATAAAACCTGTTCGGTGATTTGCGCCATCTTGGGCACCAGGCGGGCCAGATCCTGTCGGTCGAGGGATTTTTTCATGCGCTTGTCCTGTGGGTTTCGGGTTGCTGGGGTGTTCAACGCCAGCTTAGAAGGTTATGATGGTTTTTAAAATCGGTATTAACAGCATCAACCATCCCGAAATACAGGACTGATAATGGGCGAACCGCGACGCATCACCTTTGATTTGGACGCCTTACGCAGTTTTGTCGCCGGCGTAGAATTAGGCAGTTTTAGCCTGGCTGCGCAGCGGCTGCACCGATCCACCTCCGCCGTCAGCGCCCAATTGAAAAAGCTGGAGCAGCAAAGCGGCGCCATATTGCTGCAAAAGCGCGGCCGCGGCCTGGCGGTAACCGCCAGCGGCGAAGTCATGCTGGCCTATGCCCGCCGGTTATTGGAACTGAATGACGAAGCCGCCGGGGCCATTACCGGCCAGGATCTCGACGGCAGCGTGCGCATCGGTATGCAGGAAGACTTTGGCGAAACCCTGCTGCCCGCTATTTTAGGGCAGTTTTCCCGCGCCCATCCCCAGGTGCGAATCTCCGCCAGAATCGGGCGTAACGCCGAGCTGCTTGACGGCATTATTCGCGATGATCTGGATCTGGCCCTGAGCTGGCAAGGGGAACCGACCACGGCCCATGCCCGGCAACTGCAATCGGTCGCGCTACACTGGATCGGCAGTCCACGCTGGGAACCGGGGGCTTATCTGGGGAGTAATGAACCGCTGCCGCTACTGGTGTTTGATGCGCCCTGTATTATGCGCAGCTTTGCGACGGCCGCGCTCGATCGCGCCGGCGTCCCCTGGCGCGTCGCGTTCACCAGCCGCAGCCTAAGCGGTATTTGGGCGGCCGCCAGCGCGGGGCTTGGCATTACGGTGCGCAGCGCCATCGGCAAGCCGGATACGCTAAGACTGCTGGATCATCCCGCGCTGCCCGCACTGCCGGCGCTGGGGATTGTGCTGCACCAAAGCCATGCGGAGTTGCCTGCGGCCACCGCACGCCTGGGGGAAATTATTTGCCGGCAACTGGCCGCAGGGGCATTCACCCGCCAGGAGATCGCATAATGGAGTGGAATGCCGTCATTGCCGTATTGAGCGTTTATATCGTCGGGGTGGTCGTGCCGGGCCCGAATTTTGTCGCGGTGGCCCATACCGCGGCCTCGGCTACGCGCTCGGACGCCCTGGCGGTGGCGGCCGGGATAGTCGTGGTCAATTTATTTTGGGCGAGCTGCGCCATACTCGGAGTGGGGTTGGTGTTTGCCGCTTTCCCCTGGCTGGCGCTGGGGGTGAAGATCGCCGGGGGGCTTTATCTTATGGCCTTTGGCCTCCGCCTGATTCGGCGTTCCCATCGCGCTGCGCCGGCAACGGGCATCACGGCTGACCGCGGATTCCGCCGTTCCTTCCTGCAAGGGTTCGCCACCAATATCGCCAACCCCAAGTCCATCGCCTTTTATGCGGCGGTGTTTTCCTCCGCGACGCCGGCCCATGTCGCCTGGCCGACCTTTTTAGCCATGCTGGCGGTCGTGGGCGTAGTGGCGACGTCCTGGTACGGGACCGTGGCATTATGCCTGTCGCTAAAACGCGTAGCCGTGCTGTATCGGCGGGCTAAACGCTGGGTGGATCGCTGCTGCGGCGCGGTGATTATGCTGTTGGGACTGCGCCAGCTGCTGCGCTGATTGGGGCGTCGCCCGGTTAACGGCGAAAAAAAACCGCGCGCGGCCGGAGCCGTGGCGCGGTTGTCAGTCCGGTACGAATGCAGTTACATCCGTTCCACCGTTTGAATACCCAGCAGCTCCAAACCCTGCTTCAGGGTTCTGGACGTCAGCAATGCCAGCTTCAGGCGGCTTTGCTGAATGCCGTTATTATCGGCATTAAGAATCGGACAGTGTTCATAGAAGCTGGAGAACAGCCCCGCCAGATCGTAAAGATAAGCACACATGACATGGGGCGTGCCGTCGCGGGCCAGCACGGTGACCGCTTCTTCAAATTGCAGCAGGCGCGCCGCCAGCCGGGTTTCCTGCTCGGCTTCAAGAATGACCGGCGAGGTCAGTTGCCCTTCGTTCAGGCCGCTGCGCTTGAACACCGACGCCACCCGGGTATAGGCATATTGCATGTAAGGCGCGGTATTGCCTTCGAAGGCCAGCATATTATCCCAGTCAAAGATGTAGTCGGTCGTGCGGCTTTTGGAGAGATCGGCATATTTTACCGCGCCGATACCGACTACCTGCGCCAGCGTTTCCAGTTCCTGCGGCGACATATCCGGATTTTTCCCGGCGATCAGGACGCGGGCGCGTTCAAGCGCTTCATCCAGCAGGTCGGATAGTTTAATCGTACCGCCGGCGCGGGTTTTGAACGGCTTGCCATCCTTGCCGAGCATCATGCCGAACATATGATGTTCCAGCGGCACGGACTCCGGCACATAACCGGCTTTGCGCACGATGGCCCAGGCCTGCATCAGGTGCTGGTGCTGGCGGGAATCGATATAATAGAGCACCCGATTCGCCTTCAGGGTCTCATAACGGTATTTGGCGCAGGCGATATCGGTGGTGGTGTAGAGGTAGGCGCCATCCTTCTTTTGGATGATAACCCCCATCGGCTCGTCTTCCTTGGTCCTGAACTCCTCCAGATACACCACCGTGGCCCCGTCGCTCTCCACCGCCAGTCCTTTGGCCTTCAGGTCGGCGACGATGCCCGGCAGCATGTCGTTATACAGGCTCTCGCCCATGACATCCCGGCGGGTCAGCGTTACGTTCAGGCGGTCATATACCTGCTGGTTTTGCGCCATGGTGATATCCACCAGCTTGCGCCACATGCGGCGGCAATAATCATCGCCCGCCTGCAGCTTGACGACATAACTCCGGGCGCGCTCGGCGAAATCGGCGTCTTCATCATAGGTTTTTTTCGCTGCGCGATAAAATTCTTCCAGGCTGGATAACTGCATTTCCGGTTCGCCCCGGGACTGGATTTTTTCCAGATAAGCAATCAGCATCCCGAACTGCGTGCCCCAATCGCCCACATGATTGGCGCGAATCACCTTATGGCCGAGGAATTCCAGCGTACGTACCGCCGCATCGCCGATGATGGTGGAACGCAAATGGCCCACATGCATTTCTTTGGCCACGTTGGGCGCGGAATAATCCACTACGATGGTCTGGGGCGTTACCGGGGTAATATTGAGATGCGGGGCGGCCAGCGTGGTCTCAATCTGTGCCGCCAGCCATTGCCGGTCAAGAAAAATATTGATGAAACCGGGGCCTGCAATCTCGATTTTTTCCGCAATACCGTCCAGCGCCAGCAGCGAAACCACGTGTTCCGCCAATTTCCGCGGCGGCATGCCGAGCTGTTTGGCGATGGCCATCACGCCGTTGGCCTGGTAATCGCCGAACTGCGCCTTGGCTGATTGGCGCACCTGCGCCTCGCTGGCGGCGGGCGCCCCGGCCGCAGTTAACGCTTGACTGACTTTGTCTGAAAGAAGTGCCTGAATATTCACCGTATTACCTTTCTTACTCACGTCGGAAGCGAGGAACGCCGCTCCATGCTTCCGGCAACCTGATAAAACGACCGCCCCCCGCCGCTGCGCACAGGGCGTGGATGCGAACCGTAAAGTAAAAGAAACAACGCTTATACCATAATCAGCGCCGCGAGTCAGTACGGCCGACCGCGCTCAGGACTAAGTAATCGCAGTGTTGGGGAGAAGGAGAGGGTGGGATACCCGTAAAAGAAAGGGATTAAGCTATCGATTACGAGATTTACGGGATGCGCCCAGCTGATTGCGATTGCGGGTGCGCAAATGCTGTATAATTGAAAATATCGCTACAACAACGAGTATTAGGCATAATATTAATAACAGCATAATTATGTACTCACATTATAATATATTGCGAAAATAACGTATTTCCTTGGCATATACAATCCACCCGATGAGCTTTAAGATTATACTTAGCATTAAATGTCCATTGCCGTCGCGCAATGCGGCAACCGCCTTTTTGCCATTTTTTGCCATTGATAGTTGCGCGGTGGAATTAAAACAATATGTCAATAATCATTAAGATTATGCAAATAAAAAACGAAAAATGTAATCAAATAAATTATCGGCGCTTTTTTTATTTTTATGTATGACAATTATTAGGAATTTTCCCATGAATTGGAATGCCATATCGCAATTAGCGGATCTGGTTGAGGATTTAACCCGTTTTGAACAGCGCCTATCGGCGTTGGCCGATAGGCTCGGACTTCCTTTACATATTTATAACATTGATCATATCGCGCTGCGCTGCCGCCAGGATGCCACGGCGCAGCGCTGGTTCGACGGCTGGCAGCAATGCGGGCGCTGCCTGAAGAACAGCGAATTCAACGGGCGCAACATCGCGCTATTCGAATTGCATCAGCCCCTGGCGCTGGGGCCGGTGCGCATTGACTGCGTGGAATTACCCTGGCCGGGGCAGCGCCGCTACCCCCATGAAGGCTGGGAGCATATCGAAATCGTCCTGCCGGTGCCGGCGGAGGACTTGCCGCGCGCGGCTCTGGCGCTATTGGCCGATGCGGCGCTGGCGGCGCCGGATATCAGTATCCGCCACAGCGCGCCCCGGGACATCCTTGAGCGCCTGCCCAACCCTACGCTTGCGGTGACCGACGGCCAGGTTACCATTAAATTTCATCCCCATAGCCTACGCGCCATCGTGGCCAGCGAAGCGCGCTAAGCCTGCGGGACCGGCTCGCGGCGGGCGATGGCCCGCTCCATGCGCTCCAGCGCCTGCATCAGCAAGGCGCGGGGACAGCCGAAGTTCAGCCGGATGAAATCAGGGGCGCCAAAATCGGCCCCCGCCGACAACCCCACGCCCGCCCGCTCAAAAAAGCGCTGCGGATGGTCCACGCCCAGTTCGCTGGCGTCTATCCAGGCCAAATATGTGGCTTCGGGCACCGTCATATGCAATCCGGGCAGCGCGGCGACGCGTGCGGCCAGCCAATCCCGGTTGCCGCGCAGATACTCCAACTGCTCCGTCAGCCAGGGCTGGCCGTCGCGCCACGCCGCCGTGGCGGCCGCCAGCGCCAGGACATCCACGCTGGGCACAATGCCGCTGCGCTGGGCCGCAAAGCTCATGCGCAGGCGGGGGTTGGGAATTATGGCCAGCGATGCCCCCAATCCAGCGATATTGAAGCTTTTGGACGGCGACAACAGGGTGATGGTCCGCTGTTCGGCATCCTTGTTCAACGAGGCGAACGGAATATGCCTGACGCCCGGTTCGAGCAGTAGATCGCAGTGGATTTCATCGGAACAGACCCACAGGTCGTGCCGCCGGGCAAAATCCAGCTGCTGTTCCAGCTCATCTTGCCGATAGACGGTACCGCCCGGATTGTGGGGGTTGCATAGCATCAGCATTTTTTCCGTCCCGTCCAGGGTCCCCGGCAGCCCGGTTAAATCCAGCAACCAGCGCCCTTTTTGTAATCGCATGGGGGCCAGGCGTTCTTCCCTGCCCGCATTGCGCGCCGCGGATCGAAACGGCGGATATATGGGCGAGGGGATAATAATGCTGTCACCCGGCTGCGTCAGCGCGCGCGCCGCCAGATTAAGACCGCTTACCAATCCGGGTAGAAAAACCAGCCACTCCGGTTCAACATGCCATTGGTAACGTTCCCGCATACGTTCGACCACCAGCGCGGCGAGTTCCTTGGGCGGTATGCCGTAGCCGAAGACGCCGTGGGCGACCCGGGATTGCAAGGCGTCGATGATACACGGCGGCGACCGGAAATCGGTATCGGCTACCCAAAGCGGAATAACGTCTTGTCCATCATACTTTTGCCATTTATAACTGTCGCTGTGACGACGGTCGATACTTTCGTCAAAGTTGAATGCCATAGTTCTTCCCTTGAATGATATATAAGAAAGACGATAAATAAACGTTTATCGCTAACGCCGATCAATGCCGACTCCCGGATAAGCGCGGTTGCATAACCCTCTTATCCTGAGGTGTAAATAAGGAGTATACAATGCCTAAATTGGAAGTCTGCTGTTATAGTCTGGAGTGCGCATTGACTGCGGAGCAGGCGGGCGCAGACAGGATCGAACTGTGCTCGGCGCCGAAAGAAGGGGGGCTTACGCCGTCATACGGCACGCTTAAACTGGTCCGGGAAAAAGTGGCGCTGCCGGTGCATCCCATAGTCCGGCCCAGGGGCGGCGATTTTTGCTACAACCAAAGCGAGTTCGACACCATTCTGAGCGATTTGGCGCGGGTGCGCGAAATGGGTTTCCCGGGGGTGGTGGTGGGTGTGCTGGACGCGGAAGGTCATATCGATTTGCCCAGGATGCAGCGCATCATGAGCCAGTGCGACGGCCTGGCGGTGACCTTCCATCGGGCCTTCGATATGTGCTTTAACCCCTATCAGGCCCTGAAACAATTAACCGAACTCGGCGTGGCCCGCATCCTCACTTCCGGCCAGCAGCAGAACGCCGAAATAGGTTTAGCATTATTAAGGGAACTGACCAACCAAAGTCGTGGTCCAATCATTATGGCAGGCGCTGGCGTGAGGTTGACCAATTTGCATAAGTTCCAGCAAATCGGTATCCGTGAATTGCACAGTTCGGCGAAACAGGTTGTCCCGTCCGGCATGCGTTATCGCAAAGCGGGGGTCAGCATGAGCATCGACAGCGAAGCGGATGAGTTCACCCAATACTGCGTGGACGGCGATATGGTGGCGGCCATGAAGCATGCGCTTACCCTGCCGAGTCCCGCCCACCGGCCGGCCTGACCACTGATTTTGCCGCGCACACGAACTAACCCACGTGATGCTTGCAAGTACCAAGCCCCAACCTATTTCTTGGGGCTTTTTTTTAAGCGGATTTCAGGGCTTGCGGGCAATCACCACGGCGCGCAGCGGGGCGGGATAACCTTCCACAGTCAGGCGCGGGTCGTCCGGATGCAGGAAATCGGCCAATGATTCGCTGGTCATCCACGGGGTGCGGCGCTGTTCGCCGGTGGTCGTGGCCGACATATCCGCCAGGCGGACCTGCTCGAAACCACATTTTTCCAGCCAGAGCATCAGCGCCCCGGCCGACGGGATAAAAAACACATTGCGCATTTGCGCATAGCGTTCGCCCGGTACCAGCACCTGCTGGGCATCGCCTTCAATCACCAGCGTTTCCAGTACCAGTTCGCCCCCGCTGATCAATTGATTTTTCAACTGCAGCACATGATCCAGCGGCGAGCGCCGGTGGTACAACACACCCATGGAAAATACGGTGTCGAAGGCCGCCAGCTCGGGCAGTTGTTCAATTCCCAACGGCAGCAGGTGCGCCCGCCGATCGCCGCCGAGCAGTTTTCGCACCGCTTCGAACTGGCATAAAAACAGCTGCATCGGATCGATGCCTACCGCCAATTGCGCGCCGGCGCCGACCATGCGCCACAGATGATAACCGCTGCCGCAGCCCACATCCAGGATGATTTTTCCCGCCAGCGGATCGATATGCGGCAAGACGCGCTCCCATTTCCAATCGGAGCGCCATTCGGTATCTATCTCAATGTCATAAAGCGAGAATGGCCCCTTGCGCCAGGGCATCAATTGACGCAGCAGGCTCTCGATTCCCTCTTTTTGTCCCGCTGGCAGGGGAAACTCGCCCTGGGCCGCGACCCCATGCAGCAAATCCAACCGCGCCGGCGTCAACTGCGGCAGGCGTTCAACCGCGTTAAACCAGTGTTTGAATTTGCCGTGCAGGGAGTCGCGCTGCCATGCGCTTAGCTGCGAGGGCAGCGTATCAAGCCAGTGGCTGAGCGGACTTTTGGCTATCAATTGGTAAAAATCGCCAAAATCGGTCATGCCGCCGTCCCCGGTTTAAGCGCAATTAACGAGCCGAAATTAAAACATTGGAACCAGACCTCGGCGTGACCGAAACCAGCCTGGCGCAGCCGCTCTTTATGGGTTTCCACCGTATCGGTCAACATGACGTTTTCCAGCAGGCTGCGTTTTTGGCTGATTTCCAGCTCGCTGTAACCATTGGCGCGTTTAAAATCGTGGTGCATGTTAAACAGCAGTTCACCGATGCCGGGATCGGTAAAACTGAATTTCTCGGACAACACTACCGCGCCGCCGGGATTAAGGCCGGCAAAAACCCGGTCAAGCACGGCTTGACGATCGCTGGGTTCCAAAAATTGCAGCGTGAAATTCAGCACCACCAGCGAGGCGTTTTCTATCGGCACATCGCGAATATCCGCCTCTATCACCTCTACGTCGGTGGTGGCGCGAAACGCCGCGATGTGGCGGCGGCAGCGATCCACCATGGCGGCGGAATTGTCCACCGCCACGATCCGGCAGCCTTCGGCGATGATATTGCGGCGCATGGAAAGGGTAGCGGCGCCGAGGGAGCAACCCAGATCGTAGACCTGGGACGCGGGCGTGACAAAGCGCTCCGCCAGCATGCCAATCATGGAAATAATACTGGAATAACCGGGCACCGAGCGCTGGATCATGTCCGGAAACACCTCGGCCACGCGTTCGTCGAAGGTCCAGTCGCCCAATTTGGCTATGGGCGCGGAGAAGAGATTATCGTGGTTTGTCATTAGAATATCGGGAATGTTCAGGGAAAGCC
Source organism: Sodalis sp. RH21 (assembly GCF_047324175.1). Classification (NCBI taxonomy): domain Bacteria; kingdom Pseudomonadati; phylum Pseudomonadota; class Gammaproteobacteria; order Enterobacterales; family Bruguierivoracaceae; genus Sodalis; species Sodalis sp. RH21. Next base: position 2,524,312 of record NZ_CP178732.1, read on the forward strand.
GCTATTCTAACAGATTGATGGCACAAATCATGCCCCGCCGCCTTTTGCGCGGTGAAACCCCCGTTTTAACGCCAACTGAAAATCAGCTCCCAGGGCAAGTACCATAAATTGAGCAACACCATCACGATCAGCGCGGTATAGGTGGCGCTCATGCCGGTGCGGCGCAGTTTGAATTCCCGGTGGCGCAATCCCAGCGAGTGCATGATCCGGCCCGTCATCAGCATCAAGCCGCACAAATGCAAAGACCAGTTAGGCGCGCCGTTCATTTCCAAAATCACCAGCAGTACCAGGCCGATGGGAATATATTCCACCGCGTTGCCGTGTACCCTAATGGCCGTCTGGAGTTCATAAAACCCCCCGTCCCCATAGGCCACGCGGTATTGCGTACGCAGTTTTACCACATCCAATGACAATTTTATCAACAGCATAGCGCCGAAAACCACATAAAGCGCACTAACCATCTTCCACTCCATTACCCTTGTGCCGAACAGCGTGCCAAATAATAGCCTGACTCCGGCGCGCTGTCGTTAGTTATCCTCTTAAAAACAGGGGGTTTGTAACGGTTAAAACAGCGTTTCCTGCCGCGGCCAGGGCGGCATGGGGCCGAGGCCGGGTATGCTGGCCGCCAGCAACGGCCATAAATGCTGGGCCAGGCGCGGGGCGTAGCCGATATCCGGCGTATGGATAAACAAAAACGGCGTGCGGCTTTGCTGCCATAACGCCAGTTTTTCCAGCCAGGGCTTGAACAGGCGCAGGCTGTCGTCCATATCGTCATTGCCGATATAGCGCACCAGCGGCCGGTCCGCGGTCAGCACGGCATGCACCGGCACGCGGGGTTTTTGCCGCTGCGCGGCCAGCATGGCGGGGGATTTGACCGGCGCGGCGGCCCCGGCGCCGGGATGACCGCCGTCGCCGCCATAGGGCTGGTGTACCGGACGGCTGTCCAGCACCACGCGATTGACGCCGCGCTCCTGCAAGCCGCGGTTAAGCTGGCGTTCATCCTCGCCCTTGGTAAAAAAAAGCGGGTGGCGCACTTCTACGCCATAACTGAAATCCGGCGGCAGGGCATCCAGAAAAACCCACAGCGCGTCCAGATCCGCCGGACCAAAGGCCGCCGGCAATTGCAGCCAATATTGGCCGATGCGCCCGGCCAGCGGCTCCAACACCTGGTAAAATTGCGCCAGGGGCTGGCGGAAATCACGCAGGCCGCCCTGATGGCTGATGGTGGCCGGAAATTTAAAGCAAAAACGAAAGCTGTCCGACGTCATGGCGCGCCAGTCCAGCACGCGGGCCGGATCGGGCAGGGCGTAGAGCGTGGTATTGCCTTCCACGCAGTTGAAATACCGGGCGTAATCCGCCAGGCTGTGCAGGCCAATCCGGTCCCAGGCCGTATGATGCCACTGGGGCAAGCCGATATACATAGCGGTGAATCCTTTTATTGCCTCTCTCTTTAGCCTAACGCGACTGCGGCACGGCGGCAAGAATAGCGGCGCAGAAACCCACGGCGTTTATCGTCCGCCGCCGTGCGGCAGGAAAACTATTTCATCGGTAACCGATTCGATCGGCTTATCGTAAATCATTCCCGACGCCAGCTTATTCACAATATTAAATATGCATTCAATTAAGCGCCGTTTTTACCAGTAATTTTATTTATTTACCAGCGGCGTTATTTGACGGGTGAACCGTGTTTTTATAGACGCGTCGCAAACAATACCGCATAATAAAAACAGAGCGAACCGACAGATATTTATATGAAAATATTAACTATGTCTTTATGTAATTTTAAATGTTTCGAATCATTAGACTTGAAACTTAATGAGCACTTCAATGTTATTATCGGCGATAACGCCACCGGTAAAACCAGCATCCTTGACGCAATTTCTTTTGCCCTGGGCACGTTTTTGATCGGCGTGCGAAAAGTGACCGGCGACAGCGCGATTGAAATCAGAACGCTCAAACAGCAGGAAAAACGGAAAATCCTGACGGAACATGTCCTTAATTACCAGTTGCCCTTTAACGTTAAATTACGCCATACCCTGCAAGGGGTCGAATACTGCTGGGCGCGGGAAACCAACAAAGTCACCGGGGGCGCCACCTCCTTTAAAGATGCCAATGATATGATTAAGCATGCGGAGCGGTTATGTAAAAATATCTATGAAGCCAACGACCAGACCACTTTGCCGCTCATCGCCTATTACGGCACCGCCCGCTTATTCAGCGATAAATCCCAGCGCAGCCGCGCTTCCCGTGCCACCGCCCGCACGGAAGGCTACGCCGCTGCCCTTGACCCGCAATGCCTGCAAGAGCATTTTGTCTCCTGGTTTGCCGACTACGAAGATTCCATATTAAAATTCGCCAAAGAAAAAAGCTTATACACCGCCTTTACCCATACCATCACCACCATGGTGCCGGATTGGGAAAAAATACATTACAGCTGGGCGCATAACTGCATCCTCGGCAAAATGGAAAATGGCACCTGGACCCCTTTCGACATGCTGAGCAGCGGTTATCGCAGCATTGTCAGGCTGGCCGCCGATATCGCTTACCGGGCGATAAAATTAAATCCCCACCTGCGAGAACGGGCCGTATTGGCAACCGAAGGCGTGGTGCTCATCGACGAGCTGGATATGCACCTGCACCCCTCATGGCAGCGTGAAATCGTCCGGTTATTTAAAACCGCCTTCCCGCGCATCCAGTTTATCGTCACCACCCATTCTCCCTTCATTATACAATCCGTCCAAAATCACGAGCTGATAAAATTGGCCGAATGCCGGCTGGAAAACACCGCCGGCAATACCAATATGAAGGGCCTGGAAGATATCGTGGCTGATGAAATGGACGTGGAAGACGTCCGCAGAAGCAGAAGGTTTGTCGAGTACCAACAGCTGGCGGAACGGTATTTTTCCCTGCTGGAAAACCCCAATCACGCCCCAGAGCAGATCGGCGCGATAAAACACGCGCTGGATAATATTGAGCTTGAATTTATGGACAACCCGGTGCTTGCTTTGTTATTAACCACCGAGAGAAAACTGAAAGGAATATAATGCGGCCGGTTAATAAAAGAGAATTCGCCGCAGGCCAAGCGGAATATCATCCTTACGGCACCGCCAAAAACGATCTGATTAGCGCTCTCGGCGGTTATTGCAGCTATTGCGAACGTCAAAGCTATTCCTGCGGCATAGACGTTGAGCATATCAAGCACAAACGGCGCTATGCCAACCGGGCAACCTTATGGTCGAACTTTTTACTGGCCTGCAAAAATTGTAATTCGGTAAAAGGAACCCAGCCGGTCAAGGGAATGTTTTTTCCCACCATCAGCGACACATTTCGCATCTTTGCCTATCACCAGGACGGCAGGGTGGACGTCAACCAAGCTTTCCTCACCCAGCCCGCCGACCGGCAAAAAGCCCAGGCCCTAATCCGGCTGGTGGGCCTCGACCGCAGACCCGGCCACCCCGATTACAGCGCCAAAGATAAACGCTGGAGCGATCGCAAACAAACCTGGGCGCTGGCGCAGCGATACCTGGTCCATTACCAGGCGGGTAACATCGATACCCAGGTCATCATTGATTTGGCTAAACTCAGCGGCGGCTGGTCAATCTGGATGACGGTATTCAAATACCTGCCCCCGGTATTAACCCGCCTAATCAACGAATTCCCCGCCACCCGCGCCAGTTATTTTATCCACTATCTCCAACCGAAACCCCGCCCGGTCGCCACCCCCGCTGAAACGGTATCCATGCCAACCGGCGCGGTAAACCCGCCGCCCACCGGGATGGATACCGATCAGGCGCCGCGCCCGCTGCAACGGTAAAACGCCAACCTGCCGGGCGCCGGACTTGAAGCCAACAGGACTCCGCACCCGCTGAAACGGCACCCATGCCGACCGGCGGGGAAGCGTGCCGTGGGGGTCGAAGCGGCCATGGTTTTCCTGGCCGCCGGAGCGCCCCCTGGCGCGGTAAACCCGCCGCCCACCGGGATGGATACCGACCAGGCGCCGCGCCCGCTGCAACGGTAAAACGCCAACCTGCCGGGCGCCGGACTTGAAGCCAACTGGACTCCGCGCCCGCTGAAACGGCACCCAGGCCGCTCCCGCGGCCTCCCTCCCTAGAACGCCGCCAGCACCTCCTCGCTACTGCGCACCCGCCCAATACGCGGAAAAATATTCTGCACGCTATTATCATGCTGCTCCTTGCTCTGCGTACTGCACACATCCTCCACCAACACCAGATCATACCCCATCTCCCAGGCATTACGCGCGGTGGACTCCACCCCGATATTCGTCGCAATACCCGCCAGCACTATCGTCGTAATCCCCCGGCGGCGCAGTTGCAAATCCAAATCGGTACCATAAAAAGCGCCCCACTGCCGTTTAGTCACCCGGATATCGCTATCCTCCACCCCCAGCGCCTGCGGAAACTCCCACCAATTATCCGGCAACGCATGTCCGGCGTTCGGCGCATCCACCTGCTGCTTCGGGGCATCGGCGAAATCCGGCGACCAACCCACCCTGACCAGCACCACCGCTGCGCCGGCCTGGCGAAAATGCGCCGCCAGCCGGCCGGCTTTGCCCACTACCTGCTCGCCGCTATAGGGGCCTTTGGCGAAAGGCACGATTCCTTCCTGTAAATCGATAAGAACCAATGCGCTACATTTGGGGTCAAGTTTCAGCATAATGCATCTCCGAAGGGTAAATGAATGTGGAATCAGGCCGTTATCTATTCAGATCGGTAACCAGAGAGGGTATGTTAGAAATGTAACGCGATGACAGCGCCCGGCCGGTAAATTTTGTTAATAAATATGTTAATGAAACATTATTTAACCAGCCGGTCCCCGGGCGTTGCAGACGGGCTTATCCTATGAATGAATTTCCTTTATAATGACCGCCTTTCGAACGCCGGCAAAAGACCAATGCATCGCCGCCATCCGCGATGGCCTGGGTGTGACCCAATTAATGAATAACAGCCTTACCGCGTAACCGAACAGGACGGCATGGGCTGAATATTAAGGATATTGTTATGCGTACTGTATATTGCGGGCAGCTCAACCTGTCCCATGTTGGCCAGGAAGTGACCCTGTGCGGTTGGGTCAACCGCCGTCGCGACCTCGGCGGGCTGATTTTTATCGACATGCGGGATAGGGAAGGGCTGGCCCAGGTGTTTTTCGACCCCGATCGCCAGGAGGCATTCAGCCGCGCGGCGGAACTGCGTAACGAATTCTGCATCCAGCTGACCGGCACGGTCAGAGCGCGTCCCGACACCCAAATCAACAGGGACATGGCCACCGGCGAAGTGGAAGTCCTCGCCACCACGCTTACCATTATCAACCGTTCCGACCCGCTGCCTCTTGACTCGAACCAAAATAATACCGAAGAGCAGCGCCTTAAATACCGCTACCTGGACCTGCGCCGTCCGGAAATGGCGGAGCGGCTTAAATCCCGCGCGCGCATCACCAGCTTTGTCCGCAGGTTCATGGACGCCCAGGGGTTCCTGGATATTGAAACACCGATGCTGACCAAGGCCACGCCGGAAGGCGCGCGCGACTACCTGGTGCCGAGCCGGGTGCATAAAGGCAAATTTTATGCCCTGCCGCAATCGCCGCAGCTATTTAAACAGCTGTTGATGATGTCCGGCTTCGACCGGTATTACCAAATCGTCAAATGTTTTCGTGATGAAGACTTGCGCGCCGACCGCCAGCCGGAATTTACCCAGATCGACGTCGAAACCTCCTTTATGAGCGCCGTCCAGGTGCGGGAAGTCATGGAACGCCTGATTAGCGAACTGTGGAAGGAAATCAAAGGCGTTGATTTAGGCGCCTTCCCGGTTATGACCTACGCCGAAGCGATGCGCCGTTTCGGGTCGGATAAACCCGATCTGCGCAACCCTATGGAAATCGTTGATGTCGCCGATCTGGTCAAGGATCTGGAATTTAAAGTGTTCTCCGGCCCGGCCAACGACAGCAAAGGCCGCGTAGCGGCGATTCGCGTTCCCGGCGGCGCGGGATTAAGCCGCAAGCAAATCGACGAATACGGCAAATTTATCGAAATCTACGGCGCCAGGGGCCTGGCCTATATTAAAATCAACGAGACCGCCAAAGGCCTGGACGGGGTACAAAGCCCCATCGCCAAATTCCTCAGCAACGACGTGCTGGCGGCCATCCTGGAGCGCACCGGCGCACAGGACGGCGACATCATTTTCTTCGGCGCCGACAGCATTAAAATCGCCACCGATGCCCTGGGCGCGCTGCGTCTTAAGCTCGGCCGCGATCTGAAACTCACCGACGAGAAACGCTGGGCCCCGCTGTGGGTCATTGATTTCCCGATGTTCGAAGATGATGGCGAAGGCGGCTTGGCGGCGATGCACCATCCGTTTACCGCGCCGCTGGCGATGAACCCGGACGAGCTGCTGTCCGCGCCCCTGGATGCCGTGGCCAACGCGTATGATATGGTAGTGAACGGCTATGAAGTGGGCGGCGGGTCGGTACGTATCCATCGCAGCGAAATGCAGCAGACCGTATTTGGCATTCTCGGCATTACCGAACACGAACAGCGTGAAAAATTCGGTTTCCTGCTCGACGCGCTGAAATATGGCACGCCTCCCCACGCAGGCCTGGCCTTCGGCCTGGATCGCCTGGTGATGCTGCTTACCGGTACCGATAATATCCGTGATGTCATTGCGTTCCCCAAAACCACCGCGGCGGCCGACCCCATGACCGATGCCCCGAGCTTCGGCAATGCGGCCGCGCTGGCGGAATTGTCCATCGCCGTTATCGGCAAGGGCAAGGAAGCCGCGGAACGCGGGCAGCAATAAATGGCCTGGAAACGTCCCGTCTCGGTATTAATTGTGATTTATGCCGGCGACAGCGGGCGGGTGTTAATGATGCAGCGGCGGGACGATACCGGGTTCTGGCAGTCGGTCACCGGCAGCCTGGAAGGGGATGAAACCCCGGCCATGGCGGCCAGGCGCGAAGTGAAGGAAGAAACCGGCATTGATATCGACGCCGAACATCTGGCGCTGGTGGATTGCCGGCGCTGCATCGAATTTGAAATTTTCAGCCATTTGCGCCACCGATATGCGCCGGGAGTGACGCGCAATACAGAATATTGGTTCAGTTTAACGCTACCCTCGGAGCGAACGCCGCAGATTAGCGAACATTTGGCTTACCGCTGGCTGCCGGCCGCGCAGGCCGCATCGCTGACCAAGTCCTGGAGCAATCGGCAGGCGATTGAAGAATTTGTTATTTATCCGGCCTGATAAGGCTTATTTCGGAGAGATTTATGGCAGGTCATAGTAAGTGGGCCAATACCAAGCATCGTAAAGCGGCTCAGGACAGTAAACGTGGCAAGATTTTCACCAAAATTATCCGTGAGCTGGTAACGGCGGCCAGGCTGGGCGGCGGCGATGTCGGGTCCAATCCCCGCCTGCGCGCCGCGGTGGACAAAGCGCTGGCCAACAATATGACGCGCGATACGCTCAACCGGGCCATTGCCCGCGGCGTCGGCGGCGACGATGATACCCAGATGGAAACCATCATCTATGAAGGGTATGGTCCCGGCGGCACGGCGGTGATGGTTGAATGCCTGAGCGACAATCGTAACCGCACGGTAGCCGAAGTCCGCCACGCCTTTACCAAAACCGGCGGCAACCTCGGCACCGACGGTTCCGTGTCTTACCTGTTCACCAAAAAAGGGGTGATTTCGTATGCTCCCGGCTTGACGGAAGATCAGGTCATGGACGCGGCGCTGGAAGCCGGTGCGGAAGACGTGGTGACCTACGACGACGGCGCCATCGATGTTTATACGTCGCCGGAAGATTTCGGCCGGGTCAAAGATGCCCTGGAAGCCGCGGGATTGCATGCCGATTCTTCCGAGGTGGGCCTGATTCCCTCCACCAAGGCGGATCTGGATGAGGAGACCGCGCCCAAACTGCTGCGTCTGATCGATTTGCTGGAAGATTCCGACGACGTGCAGGAGGTCTATCATAACGGCGAGATCTCCGACGAGGTGGCGGCAACGCTGTGACGGTGGTCCGGTTCGGAAATCGCCGCCGGTGCGGTGGCGGGGCATGACCATTATCCTTGGCATCGACCCCGGTTCGCGCATTACCGGGTATGGTATTTTACGCCAGCAGGGGCGGGTGCTCACCTATCTTGGCAGCGGTTGCATCCGCACCAAAGTGGATGATTTGCCCACCCGCCTCAAACTCATCTATGCGGGCGTCAGCGAAATCATCACGCAGTTCCAACCGGATTTTTTCGCCATCGAGCAGGTGTTCATGGCGAAGAATGCCGACTCGGCGTTAAAGCTGGGGCAGGCGCGCGGGGTGGCGATCGTGGCGGCGATGAATCACGAACTGCCGGTATTCGAATACGCCGCGCGGCAGGTGAAACAAACCGTGGTCGGCGTCGGTTCGGCGGATAAAAGCCAGGTGCAGCACATGGTGCGGGTGCTGCTGAAGCTGACCGCCAGCCCCCAGGCCGACGCCGCCGACGCCCTGGCTATCGCCATCACCCACTGCCATGTGAATCAAAATGCGGTGCGCATGGGCAATAGTCGGTTAAATCTGGCGCGCGGCCGCTTAAGCTGATCGCCGGCCATCAAGTCCCGGGCTGGATATTCATCCAGCCATTATTATGTTATAAACTTTATCCATTGCTTACTGAATAAATAGCCCTGAAAGGAAGGTTTACCGTGATCGGACGTCTTAGAGGCATCATTCTGGAAAAACAGCCGCCGCTGGTGTTGCTTGAAATCCAGGGGGTGGGTTATGAAGTACATATGCCGATGACGTGTTTCTACGCGTTGCCCGAAACCGGGCTGGAAGCGATCATTTATACCCATTTTGTGGTTCGGGAAGACGCGCAGCTGCTGTTCGGTTTTACCAACAAGCAGGAGCGGGCGCTGTTTCGCGAACTGATCAAGGTCAACGGCGTCGGTCCGAAGCTGGCCCTGGCCATTCTTTCCGGCATGTCGGCCCAGCAATTTGTCAATACCGTCGAGCGCCAGGAAATCAGCGCGCTGGTTAAACTCCCCGGCGTCGGCACCAAAACCGCCGAACGCCTGGTGGTGGAAATGAAAGATCGCTTCAAGGGCATGAACGGCGATCTGTTCGCCCTGGGCGGCGGCGATATTCCCCTCGCGCCGGCGGCCAGCAGTAAAATTGCCGGCGATCCTGAATCCGAAGCGGTGGCGGCGCTGGTCTCCCTGGGGTATAAACCTCAGGAGGCCAGCCGCATGGTGAGCAAGGTGGCGCGGCCGGATGCCGATTGTGAATCGATAATCCGCGACGCCCTGCGTGCCGCGCTGTGAGGTAGAGGATGATTGAAGCAGACCGCTTGATTTCCGCCGGCGTGGTGATTGCCGAAGAGGTGATAGACCGGGCCATCCGGCCGAAAACCCTGGAAGACTATATCGGCCAGCCCCATGTGCGCGAGCAAATGGAGATTTTTATCGAGGCGGCCAAAATGCGCGGCGACGCGCTGGACCATTTGCTGATCTTCGGGCCGCCCGGGTTGGGTAAAACCACCCTGGCGCATATTATCGCCAATGAAATGGGCGTCAACCTGCGCAGCACCTCCGGGCCGGTGCTGGAAAAACCGGGCGACCTGGCGGCGATGCTGACCAACCTTGAGCCCCACGACGTGCTGTTTATCGATGAAATCCATCGCCTGTCGCCGGTGGTGGAAGAAGTGCTTTATCCGGCGATGGAAGATTACCAGCTGGATATCATGATCGGCGACGGACCTGCCGCCCGCTCCATTAAAATTGAGCTGCCGCCCTTTACGCTGGTGGGGGCGACTACCCGCGCCGGTTCGCTGACCTCGCCGCTGCGCGACCGTTTTGGCATCGTCCAGCGCCTGGAGTTTTACCAGGTGGCGGATTTACAGCATATCGTCAAGCGCAGCGCGGCGTGCCTGGAGCTGAACATTACCGAATCCGGCTCCCTGGAAATCGCCAAACGCGCGCGCGGCACGCCGCGCGTCGCCAATCGCCTGCTGCGCCGGGTCAGGGATTTCGCCGAAGTGCGCGCCCAGGGCAATATTACCGACGCAGTGGCGGTCGATGCCCTGAACATGCTGAACGTCGATACCGAGGGTTTCGATTTTATGGACCGCAAGCTGCTGCTGGCGATTATCGATAAATTTGTCGGCGGGCCGGTCGGCCTGGATAACCTGGCGGCGGCCATCGGCGAAGAGAAAGAGACCATTGAAGACGTGCTGGAGCCGTTTTTGATCCAGCAGGGATTTATCCAGCGCACCCCGCGCGGGCGTATCGCCACCGCCCATGCCTATAAGCACTTCGGCATCGTGCGCGGCGAGCTGTAAAGCCAGGCCGGTATCGCCGGCGCGGCAATCAAATGCGCTGGCGGTTAAACAAGCTTAATAAAAACAGCACCGAGGCGCAGAGCACCACGGACGGTCCGGCCGGCGTGTCGTACCAGGCGGAGAAGGCCAAACCGCCGGTAACGGCAATCATGCCCGCCGCTACGGCGAACAGCGCCATCTGCTCCGGCGTACGCGCAAAGCGGCGCGCGGCGGCGGCGGGAATAATCAGCAGCGAAGTGATAATCAGCGCGCCGACAAATTTCATCGCCAGGCCGATGGTCAGGGCGGTGACCAGCATCAACAGCATCTTCACGCGCGGCAGCCGAATGCCGTCCACATGGGCCAGCTCGGGGCTAATGGTTACCGACAACAGCGCCCGCCATTGCCAGGCCAGCACCATCAGCACCACCGCCACGCCCAGGGCGATAAGCGCAATATCATCCAGCGTCACCGACAGCAGATCGCCAAACAGATACGCCATCAGATCAACACGCACGTTGGACATCAGGCTGACCACCACCAGCCCCAGGGACAACGCGCTGTGGGCCATGATCCCCAACACGGTGTCTATGGCCAGCTGCGGGTAGCGCTCCAGCCATACCAGACCCAACGCCAATAACAAGGTCACCGAAATCACCGCGTAAAAGGGATTGATATTGAGCAGCAGGCCGAACGCCACGCCCAATAACGAGGCATGGGCCAGGGTATCGCCAAAGTAGGACATCTTGCGCCATACCACAAACGATCCCAGCGGCCCGGCCGCCATGGCCAGCAGGACGCCGGCCAGCCAGCCGGGCAACAGCAGTTCGATCATGACGGGCCGCCTTCGTGCCGATGTATCACCTGGCCTTGCAAATCATGCCCGTGGTTATGGCGATGCCGGTAGATGGCCAGCTGTTCCACGCCGTGATAACCGAACATGGCGATGAACTCCGGATGGGCCGACACGATTTCCGGCGTGCCGGAACAGCAAATATGCTGGTTCAGGCACAGCACGTCGTCGGTTTTCGCCATCACCAGATGCAAATCATGGGAGACCATCAACACCGCGCAGCCCAGCGTATGGCGGATTTTATCGATAAGATCGTACAGGGCCACCTGGCCGTTTACGTCCACGCCCTGGGTCGGTTCATCCAATACCAGCAACTGCGGCCGGTTGAGCAGCGCGCGCGCCAGCAGCACCCGCTGCATTTCCCCGCCGGACAGCTTTTGCATCGGCTGCTCCAGCAGATGATCGGCCTGGACCTGTTCGAGCGCGGGAAGGACGTCGGATTTTTTAACTCCCGGACGCAGGCGCATAAAACGGCCTACCGTCAGCGGCAGGGTGACATCCAGGTGAATTTTTTGCGGTACATAACCGATACGCAGTTTTGTCTCGCGGCGCAGCGTACCGCCGGTGGTGGGCACCAGGCCGAGCACTACGCGCACCAGCGTCGATTTTCCCGCGCCATTAGGCCCCATGAGCGTAAGAATGCGCCCGGGATATAAAGAAAACGAGACGTTGCGTAAAACCTGTTTTTGCCCGAAAGAGACGGAAATTTGATTTAGCGTTACCAGACTGATCATGTGAATTACGGTTACGAAACGGCTAAAATGTTATAATATCACACACCTTACCGTTGCCGAAGAGAATTATCATCATGAATCCACAGAAGAAAAAAACCATCCGGCTGCTGTTGGCCGGGCTTTGCGTGCTGGCCGTCGCCAGCGGCCAGGCCCGTGCCAATATCGTCACCTCCATTCGGCCGCTGGGTTTTATCGCCTCCGCCATCGGCGACGGGGTGATCGCCACGGACGTATTGCTGCCGGACGGCGCCTCTCCCCATGATTATGCGCTGCGTCCTTCCGATATCCGGCGCATCCAGCAGGCCGACTTGATGATCTGGGTCGGCCCGGAACTGGAGGCATTCTTGACTAAACCGGTGGGAACATTACCCGCCGGCAAAAGCCTGACGCTATCCGCCTTGCCCGCCATTGCGCCGCTGCTGATGAAAGGGGACGACCATGAGGAAGAAGCGGATCATGGTGCCGACGACCACCATCACGGCGAATATAATATGCATATCTGGCTGTCTCCCGCCATCGCGGCCCAATCCGCCATCGCCATTCATGACCAATTATTGCGGCTGATGCCCGATAAAAAATCACAATTAGACGCGAATCTACTGTTTTTCACCGCATCATTGACAAAAAATGACAAAAATATCGCTACAATGCTAGCGCCGGTGAGCGGTAAAGGCTATTTCGTGTTTCACGATGCCTATGGTTATTTTGAAAAAAAATATGGTTTGACCCCGCTGGGGCATTTTACCGTAAATCCCGAAATACAGCCGGGCGCTCAGGCACTACATCACATTCGAACACAGTTGGTTGAGCAAAAAGCCGCGTGCGTTTTTGCTGAGCCGCAATTCAGGCCAGCCGTTATCAACGCTGTCGCCAAAGGAACCCTTGTCCGTATCGGCACGTTGGATCCCTTGGGAAGCGGTATCGCATTGGGCAAGGACAGTTATATAAACTTCTTGCTGCAATTGACGAACCAGTACGTGAGCTGCCTGGAGAAGAACTCATGAGGATAGGAATCAGTGCAGCAGATACTTCGCTCTCTCACCCTTGCGTATAATAATCTGCCCAGACCCCACCGCGTAATGCTGGGGTCGTTGACCGTGGTGACCCTGGCCGTCGCGGTCTGGCGTCCCTATGTATACTCCCCGGTTATGGAACCCACGGCGCCTCCCCGCACCGCACCGGCCGTTAACCAACCCGTGCAGGAACTTACCCCCGAAGCCAGCGAACCCATCGATCAATCCGCCGCGGATAACGATGACGACGTGCCGCCGGAAGACGATCTAGACGAGAAGGTCGCAGGTGAGACGGGGGTCCATGAATATGTCGTCTCCACCGGCGATACGCTAAGCAGCATCCTGACCCAGTACGGCATCGATATGTCGGATGTCAGCCAGTTGGCCCAGCAATTCCCGCAATTACGTAATCTGAAGATCGGACAGCAAATTTCCTGGACCCTTACGGACGCCGGCGAACTGCAGCGCCTGACTTGGGAAATGTCGCGCCGCGAAACCCGCACCTACGATCGCGTGGGCAATAATTTCAAAGAGAGCATCGCCAACCTGGCCGGGGAATGGAAAAACACCAGTCTCACCGGGGAAGTGAACGGCAGTTTTGTGAATAGCGCCCGTGCGGCGGGATTGTCCAGCGCAGAAGTCAGCGCGGTGATCAAGGCGATGCAATGGCAGCTCGATTTCCGCAAATTGCAAAAAGGCGACCAGTTCGCCGTCCTGACTTCGCGCGAAATGCTGGATGGGCGCAGCGAACAAAGCGAACTGGTGGCCGTGCGCCTCAACACCGGCGGCAAAGATTATTATTCGTTCCGCGCCGAGGACGGCAAATTCTATAACCGCGACGGGGCGGGCCTGGCCAAAGGTTTTATGCGTTTTCCCACCACCAAGCAGTTCCGGGTGTCGTCCAATTTTAATCCCCGCCGGTTAAATCCGGTTACCGGACGCATAGCGCCGCACCGCGGCGTAGATTTCGCCATGCCGGTGGGCACGCCGGTAATGGCCATCGGCGACGGCGAAGTGGTGGTCAGTAAAAACGGCGACGGGGCCGGCAATTACGTGGCCATTCGCCATGGGCGCCAATACATGACCCGCTATATGCACCTGAAAAAATTACTGGTGAAACCGGGTCAGAAAGTGAAACGCGGCGATCGCATCGCGCTGTCGGGCAATACCGGGCGCTCCACCGGCCCGCACCTGCATTATGAAATCTGGATCAACCAGCAGGCGGTCAACCCCCTGACGGCAAAACTTCCCCGTACCGAAGGGCTGGCCGGTAAGGAACGGCTGGACTATCTGGCGCAGGTTCGTGAAGCCATGCCGCAACTGCAATTCAATTGATATGTTATCTTAACGGCAAGCGAAAGATGATCGCTTGCCGTTTTATGTTTATCATTATCGCGACGGTACGCTAAGCAGGGCCAGAGAGCCCGCCTAATCAATTGACGTCACAGGTCATTGACCTTTTTTGGCAATTGACAGCAAAGAGAGTTGCATGGAAAACGATAATAAAACCAACGCCATTGAGTTTGTTCCGCTATTTAAGCCCGCCTTTTATCATCCCCGTTATTGGGGCGTCTGGTGCGGCATCGGCCTGATCGCCGGGGCAACGTATATACCTCCCCGCCTGCGTGACCCGGTTTTGGGGGCCATCGGCCGCCTGGCGGGCAAAGTCGCCAAAGGCGCCCGCCATCGCGCCCGGGTTAATTTGCAATACTGCATGCCGGAATTAAGCGAGCCGGCGCGCGAACAGATCATCGACGATATGTTTGCCACGGTGCCCCAGTCAACGGTGCTGATGGCCGAACTGGCGTGCCGTGACCCCGAGCGGCTGCTCAGCCGGGTGCAATGGCACGGCGCGGAGATCATCGAACAGGCCACGCAGCAGCAGCGTAATATTATTTTCCTGGTGCCGCACGGCTGGGCGGTGGATGTGCCCGCCATGCTGATGTCATCCCAGGGGCACAAGGTCGCCGGTATGTTCCATAATCAGCGCAATGAGCTGGTGGATTATATGTGGAACCGGGTGCGCCGTCGTTTCGGCGGCCGTCTGCATGCGCGCAACGACGGCGTCAAACCTTTCGTCACGTCGGTGCGCCAGGGCTGGTGGGGGTATTACCTGCCGGATCAGGATCATGGCCCCGAGCACAGCGAATTCGTGGATTTTTTCGCCACCTACAAAGCGACGCTGCCGGCTATAGGGCGTTTGATGAAAATTTGCCGGGCGGCGGTAATCCCGTTATTCCCGGTATATAACAGTAAAACCAGCCAGCTCGATATTTACGTGCGCCCGCCGATGGATGATATCGCCGCTGCGGACGATCGCGTTATTGCCCGGCGCATGAACGAGGAAGTGGAGAATTTGGTCGGGCCGAACCCGGAGCAGTACACCTGGATTTTGAAACTGCTGAAAACCCGCAAACCCGGTGATAAAGATCCCTACAAACGGCAGCGCTGAGGAAAGCAAGGGCGCCGGGAGGCGCCCTTGACTATATTCAACTACCTTGGGATGGGCGTTATTCCACCCGCAGGATGCGGCTGGTATTGGTGGTGCCGACCATGCTCATTACATCGCCCTGGGTGATGATTACCAGATCGCCGGACATCAGGAACCCTTTGTCCCGCAGCAGGTTGGCGGCGCTGGTTGCCGCTACCACGCCATCGCCGTCGCTGTCGAAATAGACCGGCGTAACGCCGCGGTAGAGCGCGGTGAGGTTGAGCGTGTGCTCATGGCGCGACAGGGCGAATATCGGCAGACCGGAGCTGATACGCGACATCATGAGCGAGGTGCGGCCGGATTCGGTCATGGTGATAATGGCGCTGACGCCCTTGAGATGATTGGCCGCGTACATGCTCGACATCGCTATCGCTTCTTCGATATTGTCGAATTGCACATCCAGGCGATGCTTGGACACGTTGATACTGGGGATCTTTTCCGCTCCCAGACATACCCGCGCCATGGCCGCCACCGTTTCCGCGGGGTATTGGCCCGCCGCGGTTTCAGCGGACAGCATCACCGCATCGGTGCCGTCGAGCACGGCATTGGCCACATCCATGACTTCGGCGCGGGTAGGCATCGGATTGGTAATCATCGACTCCATCATCTGGGTGGCGGTAATCACCGCGCGGTTAAGCTTGCGCGCCCGGCGGATCAGTTTTTTCTGGATGCCCACCAGTTCCGGGTCGCCGATTTCCACGCCTAAGTCCCCGCGGGCCACCATCACCACATCGGAGGCCAGGATTATATCGTCCATGGCTTCGTCGCTGGCCACCGCTTCGGCGCGCTCCACCTTGGACACGATCTTGGCGTTGCAGCCGGCGTCGCGGGCCAGCCGGCGCGCGAGGTTCAGATCCTCGCCGGTACGGGGAAAGGACACCGCCAGATAATCCACGCCGATTTTTGCGGCGGTAATGATATCGGCCTTATCTTTTTCGGTCAGCGCCGGGGCCGACAATCCGCCGCCCATTTTATTAATGCCTTTATTATTGGACAGCGGGCCGCCCACGGTCACTTCGGTAAATACCTTCATGCCCTGGACTTCGCGCACCTTCAACTGCACGCGGCCGTCATCCAACAGCAGGATATCGCCGGGCACGACATCGCCAGGCAAGCCTTTATAATCGATACCGACTTGTTCCCGATCCCCTTCACCGACACCCAGATTGGCGTCCAGAAGAAACTTATCGCCCACGCTCAGGAACACCTTGCCTTCCCTGAAAGTCGAAACGCGAATTTTTGGTCCTTGTAGATCCCCAAGGATTGCCACGTGCCGTCCGAGCTTGGCAGCAATTTCACGAACTTTATTGGCACGGGTGAAATGGTCTTCCGCGGTGCCATGGGAGAAATTGAGGCGTACCACGTTGGCTCCGGCAGCAATAATTTTTTCCAAATTATTGTCACGGTCGGTGGCGGGCCCCAGTGTGGTTACAATCTTGGTTCTTCTGAGCCGTCTGGACATTGATAACTCCGTTGACTTGGATATTAAGGTGTTGCAAAAAATATCGGATCTTCCGCTTCCGGCGGATGATAACCCTGCTTGGCCGCCCGTCGGCATGAATCCGGCTGTGCTAAAATGTTCCTCACCTTTACGGCGATTCGGTCAGTTGCGGAACTTTAATAAAATTTATTTTTCATATAATACGGTATTAATCAAATTTATATGTTGCGGAATCTGCTTTATCAAAGCGCGATTCCTTCAAAGCTTCCTTGACCCTCTTCAAGTTATCCCTGAATTTAGCGCCGCGGCGCAAAGTAAATCCGGTGGCCAGCACGTCGATCAGGGTCAATTGCGCAATTCTCGATATCATTGGCATAAAGACATCGGTATCCTCTGGTACGTCAAGGGCCAGGGTCAGCGAGGCTTCATAGGCCAGGGGAGAGAACTGCGACGTGATGGCGATAACGGTGGCATCATTCTCGCGCGCCAGTTGCGCCAGGTCCACCAGCATTTTTGTCCTGCCGGTATGGGAGATAAGCACCACGACGTCCCCTTCGCTGGAGTTCATGCAGCTCATGCGCTGCATAACGATATCTTCCGAGTAGACGATGGGGATATTAAAACGGAAAAATTTGTTCATGGCGTCGTGGGCCACCGCCGCGGAGGCGCCTAAACCGAAAAACGAGATTTTTTTGGCCTGGGTGAGCAAATCCACCGCCCGGTTCACCGCTGCGATATCCAACCGGGTTTTCACCTGCTCCAGGCTGGCCATGGTAGACTCGAAAATTTTCACGGTATACGAATCGACGCCGTCATTCTCGTCCACATTACGGTTTACATAAGGTGTACCATTAGCCAAACTCTGTGCGAGCTGTAATTTGAAATCGGGGTAACCCTTGGTATCCAGGCGGCGGCAAAAACGGTTGACGGTCGGCTCGCTTACCTCCGCCATCCGGGCCAGGATGGCTATGCTGGAATGAATGGCGGTTTGCGGGGCGGCCAGAATGACCTCTGCGACCTTACGCTCTGATTTACTCAGCAATTCCATATGACCGTTGATTTTGTCCAGCATGTTCATAAGTAAATAGCTCATGGTTTTAGCCGATTTCACACAAAGGAGAAATCATTACCGATTTGATGAAATATACTACGTGCCGTAGCGCAAAGGCAGCTAATCCGGTGGCCAGGCGAGTTTTTTTGCCAGACTATGACCTGTGTCTAACTTTCAGAACTGTAATGTATTGACAATATCGTTAATAAATTACATTTTCGTTGCGGGCATTTTGGCGATTTTAGCCAAAAAACGGGTTGTGTCCCGGTTTTTCTAGCATTTTACTGGCCGGCATCAAAAAAAAACCATTTTATATGTAATAAAATTACAAACATCCTGCACGAGGAGAGGAACATGGCGGTAACATCCATAGCCCAGGCATGCGATCTGGTGATTTTCGGCACTAAAGGCGATCTGGCCCGCCGGAAATTATTGCCTTCTTTGTATCAATTGGAGAAAGCCGGTTCCATTCATCCGGAGACGCGCATTATCGGCGTCGGCCGTGCTGATTGGGACGTGAAAGCCTACGTCAAGGTGGTGCGCGAAGCATTGGAAACCTTTATGAAAGAGCCCATCGACGAGAAGCTCTGGAAGACGCTCAGCGGCCGCCTGGATTTTTGCAATCTTGATGTCAACGAAAGCAAGCATTTCAGCAAACTGGCGGACAAACTCGATCAAGAGGCCCGCGTTACCATCAACTATTTCGCCATGCCGCCCAATACCTTCGGCGCCATTTGCCAGGGCCTTGGCCTGGCCGGCCTGAATAAAGAACCGAGCCGGGTCGTGATGGAAAAACCCCTGGGCACCGATTTGGCCTCATCCAGGGTTATTAACGATCAGGTCGCCGAATACTTTAAAGAGTGCCAGGTTTATCGCATCGACCACTACCTGGGCAAAGAAACGGTGCTCAACCTGCTGGCGCTGCGGTTCGCCAACTCGCTGTTCGCCACCAACTGGGACAATCGCACCATCGATCACGTGCAGATCACCGTCGCGGAAGAAGTGGGTATCGAAGGGCGGTGGGGGTATTTCGACAAAGCCGGCCAGATGCGCGATATGATTCAAAGCCATCTGCTGCAAATCCTGACCATGATCGCCATGTCGCCGCCCTCGGATCTGACCACCGACCGTATCCGTGACGAAAAGGTCAAGGTACTGCGCTCGCTGCGTCCGATCGATCATTCCAATGTGCGCGATACCACGGTGCGCGGGCAATATACCGCCGGTTTCGTACAGGGCAAAAAGGTGCCCGGCTACCTGGAAGAAGAGGGCGCCAATAAAAGCAGCCATACCGAAACCTTTGTTTCGATCCGGGTGGATATCGATAACTGGCGCTGGGCCGGCGTACCGTTTTACCTGCGTACCGGGAAACGCCTGCCGACCAAATGTTCCGAAGTCGTGGTGTACTTCAAGAACCCCGCGCTCAACTTGTTCCGCGACTCCTATCAGGAACTGCCGCAAAACAAGCTGACCATCCGTTTGCAGCCGGACGAAGGCATGGATATCCAAATACTCAACAAGGTGCCGGGGCTTGATCACAAACATCGCCTGCAAACCACCAAGCTGGATTTGAGCTTCTCCGAAACCTTCAACCAGGAACATCTGGCCGACGCTTACGAACGGCTGCTGCTGGAAACCATGCGCGGCATCCAGGCGCTGTTCGTGCGCCGCGACGAAGTGGAAGAGGCCTGGACGTGGGTGGACTCGATCATGGACGCCTGGGCGTCGGATAATGACGCGCCCAAGCCTTACCAGTCGGGCACCTGGGGGCCGGTGGCCTCGGTAGCCATGATCACCCGCGACGGGCGTTCCTGGAACGAGTTCGAATAAACCGGCGGATGGCACCGGCGCGGATTATCCGCGCCGGACATATTTAGCCGCGGGTTTGGGCTATTTTCAGCCAAACGCGCTGCCAGGGTTAACAGGTCATTTTTACGACACGCTAATGCGGCAACGTTTTACGATAAAAGTTATTGCGGTAAAAGTTATTACGGTAAAAGGTGCGGCCGGTTATTTGCGCCAACGCAAATCCCCGTGGCAGGGGCGCGCCATTTCAAACACCTTTGCCTTTAAGGCAAGACAGGAGAGACACAGACATGAAAAATTGGAAAACAAGCGCGGAAACCATCCTGACATCGGGCCCGGTAGTGCCCGTAATCGTTATCAACAAGCTGGAACATGCGGTTCCTTTGGCGAAAGCGCTGGTGGCCGGCGGCGTGCGCGTATTGGAAGTGACGCTGCGCACCGCCTGCGCGCTTGACGCTATCCGCGCCATAGCCAAAAACGTTCCGGAAGCGATTGTCGGCGCGGGTACTGTGACCAACGTGCAGCAATTGGCCGAAGTGACCGAAGCCGGCGCGCAGTTCGCCATCAGCCCCGGTTTGACCGCTACGCTGCTCAAAGCGGCCACCGAAGGCAGCATCCCGCTTATTCCCGGTATCGCCAGCGTATCCGAACTGATGCTGGGCATGGACTACGGCTTGCGTGAATTCAAGTTTTTCCCGGCCGAAGCCAACGGCGGCGTTAAAGCGCTGCAAGCTATCGCCGGGCCGTTCTCGCAGGTTCGTTTCTGCCCGACCGGCGGCATTTCACCGAAAAACTACCGTGATTACCTGGCGCTGAAAAGCGTACTGTGTATCGGCGGTTCCTGGCTGGTGCCGAATGACGCCCTGGAAGCCGGGGATTACGCGCGCATCACCGAACTGGCTAAAGAAGCGGTAGCCGGCGCCAAGCTGTAAGCGTCATGGCGTAATGCGTAGCGGTACTTTACTTTGTTAAGGCTTCCCCGCAGGGGGAAGCCTTTTTTCCGGCCTCTACCGGCTCAGCCGGCGACCTTGACCGCCGCCGCGCAGCGTTTGGCTTCGCTGACGGCCTCTTCTACCGTATCCGCCATCGCCAGGGCCACGCCCATGCGGCGCTTGCCGCCGATCGCGGGTTTACCGAATAGTCTGATTTGCGTATGGCCCTGCAAGGCCAGCTCAAGGCCGCTAAAGCTGACGTTACCGCTCTCCAGCTCAGGCAGGATTACCGCCGACGCCGCCGGGCCATATTGCCGGATAGCGCCTACCGGCAGCCCGAGGAAGGCGCGCACATGCAACGCGAACTCGGAGAGATCCTGGGACATCAGCGTGACCATGCCCGTGTCATGGGGGCGGGGCGACACTTCGCTGAAAATCACCTCGTCGCCGCGCACAAACAGCTCGACTCCGAACAACCCCCGGCCGCCCAGGGCGGTAACCACTTTTTCCGCGATATCCCGCGCCCGCTGCAACGCCAGCGCGCTCATCCGCTGCGGCTGCCAGGATTCCCGGTAATCGCCGTCTTCCTGGCGGTGGCCGATGGGTTCGCAAAAATGAATCCCGTCCACGGCGCTGATGGTCAGCAAAGCGATCTCAAAATCAAAGGCAACCAGCCCTTCCACAATCGCTTTGCCGCCGCCGGCGCGCCCGCCGAGCTGCGCGTATGTCCAGGCGTCGTCCAGTTTAGCCGGATCGCGTACCAGACTTTGTCCCTTGCCCGAAGAACTCATTACCGGCTTGATAATCAGCGGATAGCCAATCTTGGCCACTGCCCGATCCAGCTCGGCCCGATCGCTGGCAAAAGCGTAGGCCGATGTGGGCAATGCCAGGGTTTCCGCCGCCAGGCGCCGGATGCCTTCGCGGTTCATGGTCAGCCTGGTGGCCTGGGCGCAGGGCACCACATGATGCCCCTCCTGTTCAAGGGCGACCAACATATCGGTGGCAATGGCTTCAATTTCCGGCACGATAAAATCGGGGCGTTCCGCTTCGATAAGCGCGCGCAGCGCGGCGCCATCGAGCATATCGATCACATGGGCGCGATGGGCGACATGCATCGCCGGCGCGTCGGCGTAGCGATCGACGGCAATGACTTCCACGCCCAGACGCTGGCATTCAATCGCCACTTCTTTACCCAATTCACCCGACCCCAGCAGCATCACCCGAGTCGCGCCGGCGCGCAACGCTGTTCCAATGGTTACCATTCGCATTCACCTGACTTGATAAAAATTGCGCGCAGTATAAACGAAAACGTTTGCCTATGCAGCAGGCGGGCAAGCACGGCCGCTTTTTGGCGCCGGATTTGATAAATCCCTTTCTCAAGCGAAATTTAACAGGCTATTATCATTCAATACCTTGAGAAAAGGATAACCAGAACAGTGGAGGCTTTATGCAAAAAATGGGAATCGGGCTGCTAGGCGTAATGGCGGTCGGCATGATGCTATCGTCACTCGCGGGCGCAGCGGACCAGGCCCCGCCGGTTGAACCGCAGACCTCGACCGCGCAACCCCCGGCAGACGCCGAGTCGGGCGCTCAACAGCCTGCCGGCCAGACTGACGCCAAGCCGCCCGCCAATGCCGTGCCGGCACCGGCGCCAACGCCGCCGGCGGATAATGCCGCTCCCGATAGCAGCGCCCCGGCCGACAAACCGGCGCCCGTCAACGCCGATAAAAAGCCCGCCGCCGAGAAAAAAAACGCTGTCGGGCAATCCGTGACGGGGAACGCCGCCGAAGCCAACAAGGTATCCGCGGCCAACAAAGCGCAGTCCAAAAAAGGGCAACCGCCCAGAACCTTCAAAGTATCGCCCTGTCCCGATCTCAACGCTCCCCAGGTTGCGGAACTGATTAAACAGGATTATACCCAGAATCGCTTTCCCCGCGCCGATGACGATAAAAAAGCGCTGGGCGAAACGATTGTCACCCAGGTTAACCCCGAGGATATCACCGGCAGCGGCGATAACTGGCAGGCACCGTTGAAAATTCGCGGACAAAGCGCCGACCGCGCTTTTGCGGTAACGCTGGATTGCCAGGCAGGTGAAATAAGTTACGCCTTGCAGCCCTAATCCCCGCTGTTTCGCGGTTTCTCCGGCGGTGCGGATGATTGCGCGCCGCCGGTTTGGTCTCTTGAATATCCCGCCTTGCCCCGCAGGCTTCTTTGCAAACCCTTTTAATAAATTGACAATAAATCGTCTATTTTGGTGGACAGGGATCGTGCAGCGATCCGAACTCACCAAGGGGACGGCTATGAACCAATGGATGCAAAAAATCCAAACGATGGTCCAGCAAAAGGGCGGGCAGGGCGATAGCGCCAACCTGGCCAATCTATTGGCTCCCGGTGCGCTCGGCGGCTTGGTCGGCCTGCTGATTGCCAATAAATCGTCGCGCAAGGCCATCGGCGCGGTGGGGAAAAACGCCCTGTTCATCGGGGGCGGCGCCGCATTGGGGGCGGTGGTGTGGGATCAATATAAAAAGCGCATGCGCGACGCCCAGCCCCAGGCCGTGCCCGCCGCCCAGCCAAGCCCTATCGATCGGCGCGCCCAGCGGTTGATCATGGCGCTGGTATTCGCCGCCAAAGCCGACGGGCATATCGATGACACTGAACGGCAATCCATTCAACAACATATTCACCAACTGGGCTGGGGCGACGAAGTAGAGCACCTGGTGCAGGACGCCATAATCCAGCCGCTGGACCCGGAGCGTCTGACCCGTGATATCCGCACCGAGGACGAAGCGCTGGAAATCTATTGCCTGAGCTGCGCGGTGGTGGATGTCGATCATTTTATGGAGCGAAGTTATATGGATGCCCTGGCACGGGCGCTTAAAATTCCGGATGATGTAAAAACCGAGCTTGAACAGCGGGTTAATTCCCAGGTCAGCGTTGTCGCCGTCCCATAACCCGACGCGGTGAGCGCCGGGCGCCGCTGCCGCTGCGCTTGGCAACCCGCCGGATTCGTGCCACTCTGTTTCTTATGCAAATAAGGAAGGGTGCGTATGATATTTCCCCCAATAGCTGAAAAAAGGCCTCATACATTAACCGTGCATGGTGAGACACGGATCGATAATTATTATTGGCTACGTGATGACAAGCGGGAAGACCCTGCCGTGCTCGACTACCTTGCCCAGGAAAACACCTATGGCGAAACCATGATGGCCGGCCACGACGAGCTGCGTCACAAACTCTTTACCGAAATGGTGGAGCGCATCCCGCAGCAAGACCGTTCGGTGCCTTACATCCGTCGCGGTTACCGCTATCAAAGCCGCTATGAGCAAGGCAACGAATATGCCATTTATACCCGCCAGCCGGCGGAACCGGCCGACGGGGATACGTGGGAAATCCTGCTCGACGGCAACCAGCGGGCGGCGCAAAGCGAGTTTTATACCATGGGGTCGCTGGAAATAAGCCCCGACAACGCCATTATGGCGGCGGCGGAAGATTTCTTGTCGCGCCGCCTGTACGGCATTCGTTTTAAAAACCTGGCCCGCGACTCCTGGTATCCGGAAGTCATCGAAAACGCCTCATCGGGGTTTGAATGGACCAATGATTCCAAAATTCTCTACTACGTCCGCAAACATAAAAAAACGCTGCTGCCCTATCAGGTCTACCGCCACCGGGTCGGCACGTCGACGGATCTCGACGAACTGGTGTATGAAGAACAAGACGACGCTTTTTACGTCAGCGTGCATAAAACCACCTCCGAGCGTTATATTATTATTGCCTTGGGTAGCACGACGTCCGGCGAAATCCTGCTGCTGGACGCGGACGACCCCAGCGCGACGCCGCAGCTGTTCCTGGCCCGCCGCCACGACCATGAATATTCGCTGGACCATTTTCAGGGCTATTTTTACCTGCGTTCCAATCGCGACGGTAAAAACTTTGCCCTGTATCGCAGCGAAACGCCTGATGAACGGCAGTGGCAGCCGCTGATTCCCGCAAGGGACGACGTCGTGCTGGAAAGTTTCACGCTATTTACCGATTGGCTGGTGCTCGAAGAACGGCATCAAGGCCTGACCAGCCTGCGGCAAATTCATTGGGAAACCGGGGAAGAGAAGGGCATCGCTTTCGACGATCCCACCTATGTGACCTGGCTGGCCTACAACCCCGATCCGCAAACCCAGTGGGTACGCTATGGTTATTCTTCCATGACCACGCCTACCACCCTGTTCGAATTGAATATGGCCACCGGCGAGCGCAAGCTGCTCAAACAGTCCCTGGTGAAAAACTTCGACGCGGAAAACTACCGCAGCGAACGGCTATGGGTCACCGCCCGCGACGGCGCCGAGGTACCGGTTTCGCTGGTGTATCGCAAGGATCTGTTTCATCACGGCCGCAACCCCCTGCTGGTATATGGTTATGGTTCTTATGGCAGCAGCATGGACCCTGATTTCAGCGCCAGCCGCCTGAGCCTGCTGGACCGCGGTTTTGTGTTTGCCCTGGCGCATATACGCGGCGGCGGCGAACTGGGCCAGCAATGGTATGAAGACGGCAAGCTGTTTAACAAGCTAAATACCTTCACCGACTTTATCGATGTGAGCCGGTATCTGCTTAAGCAAGGCTATGGGGATGAGCAGCAGGCCTTCGCCATGGGCGGCAGCGCCGGCGGGCTGTTGATGGGCGCGGTGATCAATATGGCGCCGACGCTGTTCAAGGGCGTGGTGGCGCAGGTACCGTTCGTGGATGTCGTGACCACTATGCTTGATGACAGCATTCCGCTGACCACCGGCGAATATGACGAGTGGGGCAATCCGGAAGAGAAGGCCTATTATGACTATATGCTGCGCTACAGCCCTTATGACCAGGTAAGCCCGCAACCCTATCCCCATCTGCTGGTCACCACCGGCCTGCACGATTCCCAGGTGCAATATTGGGAACCGGCCAAATGGGTCGCCAAGCTCAGGGCCGTCAAAACCAATGACAACCTGTTGCTGCTGTGCACCGATATGGATTCCGGTCACGGCGGTAAATCCGGGCGTTTCAAGGGTTATGAAGGAATAGCGATGGAGTACACTTTTATCCTTTCCCTGGCCGGGCAGGAACAGCAATAGCCGCCGGCAGCGCGTTAACGCGCTGCTTCTCCCTGGCTCAGGTAATGATTAATGCTAAAGCGCATATCCGCCGATAAATCCTTCAGGTTGCCCAACATCCATTTCAGATAGCCCGGGTCCTCCTTGGCGATGCGCTCCATGGGCTGGCCGCGGTATTTGCCGAATTTCAAGGTGGTCACCAATGTTGCCTGGTTGCTGAGCGCCACCATTTCCGCCGCGCTCCAGCCGGAATCGGCCATGATTTTCACCAGCAGCGCCGCCGTCACATAACAATCATACAAAGCGCGATGCGGATAAAGCCCGTCGGGCACGGTCACCGACAGGTTCAGGGCATAACGCAGATATTGATTGCTATATTTCAAGCCGGGATAGAGCTTGCGGGCAAGTTTGACGGTGCAAATCCACTCGCCGTGCATTTCCGGCAGCATGCGCCGGTCGAACGCGGCATTGTGCGCGACATAATAGGGGCTGCCGTGATAGCGGCCGACCGTTTTGGCGATACGCGGCTTATCCGCGACCATCTCTTCGGTAATATGATGGATGGCCATGGCCTCATAGCCGATGGCGCGGTCGGGGCAAACCAGGTCGCTCATCGGGTTGGTCAACAGGCCGTTTTCCACGTCAACCGAAGCAATCTCGACAACACCGCCTTCCAGGCCACAGGTTTCAGTATCAATGACACGAAAAGTCATGGTTTTTCCTATTCAGGGTACGAATGACTATTATGACCTGAATAGCAGCAACAAAAAACCCGCATCAGATGCGGGTTTATCATTGGCTCGCCTAAATTAAACGATATCAGGCTGGGTCTTTCTGTTGCGCTTGTCAGCGCGTTTTTCTTCCGGCGATTTTAACGGTTTCTTTTTCGCGTCTTTTTTACGATCCATTCCCTTACTCATATTTGCCTCTCTGTAAAAGAACCGGAAATGTAGGAATGATTAACTGCCAGTTGGCTAAGATAATCAAGTCAATTTGTGCTATTCCGCCACCCCAGGGGGACTACCAGAGGAGCGGCGAACGCCGGTACGGCGGGCTTGGGAGGGATAACGGCCAGCTTCCAGAACCCGCGATCGTGCTTATTGCGGACCGGCGGCAAAACCAGTATAGAGCAGGGCGGGATTATTTTCTCGGTTCATAGGGCAAACGGGAAAAATTTAACGATGCCTGGCGATAAAATGCCACCCGCTCGCGAAAGTAATCGCGCAACCGCTCCGGTTGTTCCCGTTCGATCTGCTCGGCAACTACCGGCATGTTGTAGCGTTCCTTGAAGGCGACGCCCGAAGCCGCCAGATCGACATTGATCTTGTCCATCACCTCAGCGTCGAGTTTTGCCAAATTATATTCCATACCACCTCCTGCGGCCGATAAGGGACAACGATGCTAAAAATAATGGACGGCGCTTAAAAACGCAAGGGCGGCGGACGCCATCGGGATAGAAATAATAATCGTTTGTATTCACAACGCCGGTGCGGCTAATGCGGCAATAATATTTTTCATTTTATTTCTCAATTCATAATACAAATAAGAATGCCTATCAATTCCATTTTGAATAATTAATTTATAGCAGGTCGATTTCATGGAAATAAATATTTAATATATTGATTTGTATGGTCTATTTAATTAGTATGCCATGCAGGTTAAATAATAGTATATATTTTGTTATCATTTGGGCATAATGATTGCGTCTACTTTTTAATTACCGGAACAAGGAAGCCTGCCCATGTTAAAACAAGAAATGGCTAATAAGCTTAACGAACAGCTAAATCTGGAATTTTTTTCCGCTAATCTTTATCTGCAAATGAGCGCCTGGTGCAGCGATAAAGGTTATGAAGGCGCCTCCGCTTTCCTGAAGACCCAGTCTCTTGAAGAGATGGATCATATGCGCCGCCTGTTCGATTACCTCAACGACGCTGGCACCATGCCGGTGCTGGGCGCCATCGAGGCGCCGCCCACCGGCTTTACGTCGCTGGCTGAACTGTTCAAACGCACCTACGAGCATGAGCAGATGATCACCCAGAAGATCAACGAACTGGCTCATGCGGCCATCACCTCTCAGGATTACTCCACGTTTAACTTCCTGCAGTGGTATGTGTCCGAACAGCATGAAGAAGAAAAATTGTTCAAATCCATTCTCGATAAACTGTCGCTGGTTAATACCAGCAACGGCGGGCTGTTCTTTATCGATCAGGATCTGAAAAAAATGAACGGCGGCGATAACACCCCCGCCGCGATTTAATCCCCGGCGCCGCCCTTGGCCAGGGCGCGCTCGACAGAAGTCCCGGCAATCGCTATCATCAGCTTGCGTCCAGGTAAGCGGAGCAGCGGCGCCGGGGCTTTTTTTATCCCCGGTTATTTCCTGCCCGGTATCGCGATAAAACCCCTACGGCTGCGCAATGGACGGCAAGCGTCGGTATAACCGACATGGCATGTTTCAGTATAAGGAAATGACGTTAATGTCCAGCCTTCGTATTACCGCCCCCGCCGTTGCGCTGATACTGACGGCGCTCACCGGCTTTGCGGCGCAGCAAGCCCAGGCCCATGCGCATCTCAAATCGCAATACCCGGCCGCCGGCGCCACCATGAGCGCCGCCCCCCAGGCGTTAACCATGACCTTTAGCCAGGGCATCGACCCCGCGGCCAGCGGCCTGGCGCTCACCGGGCCCGGCAACGTTCCTATTCCCACCGGCGTGATAAAAGCCGATCCGGCTAATCCCGCCCATATCATTATCCCAATCGATAAGCCTCTGACCGCCGGCGTTTATCAGGTGCAATGGCATGCCGTTTCCGTTGACGGCCATACCACCGAAGGCCGCTATCACTTCAGCGTAAAATAAATGATAAGCCTAGCGGCCAGCTACTCCGCCTGCCGATTTGTTCATATTGCCGCTATCATGCAGGGGTTCGGCATCGCTTTGTTTTGTGAATGCCTGGCTCCCGCCCGCCTGCGCGTCGCTTTGCGTAATTCCCTGGGCGGCGCCACCCGGATTATGGCATGGCTCAGCCTGCTGACGTCCGCGGGCATCCTGGCCCTGCAAGCCGGACAAATGGGCGACGGCTGGCCGCAAACCTTGAGTCCAGCCGTTTGGCTGGCGGTCTTAAACACCGCATTTGGGTCGGTATGGCTATGGCACCTGGCGGTGGCGCTGCTGGCGGTTTTAGCGGCGGGCCTGCATACCCTGTCGGCCATGCGCCATCGTCTCCTGCTCGCGGCGTTAAGCGGCCTGCTGATAAGCCAGGCCCTGGTGGGGCATTCCGCCATGTACGACGGAATGCGGGGCGCCTTGCAGCGCGGCAACCAAATATTGCACCTGTTCTCGGCGGCCTGGTGGCTGGGATGCCTCTTGCCGTTGCTGATCTGTTTGCCCCGGCTGCGCGGCGTGGGGCGCAACGATGCGCTGCACGCGCTGGTAAGATTTTCGCGCAGCGCCCATTTTGCCGTGGCGCTGGTGATTTTCAGCGGTTTGGTCAACACCTGGCTGGTGCTTGGCCAATGGCCGCTGGATTGGGCGTCCGCCTACCAGCGCCTGCTGTTGTTTAAAATCGCCGCTGTGGTGCTGATGGTGGCCCTGGCCATCACCAACCGCTATGCCGTGGTGCCGGCCATGGGACGCCAGCCGGAGGGTGCCATACGCCTGCTGACGTTGCTTACCTTAGGGGAACTGGTGCTGGGGTGCGCCGTGATGCTGCTGGTGAGCGTGTTCGCCACCTTTGAACCTTGATTAATCTGCGTGACGCCCGGCGGGCGGCACGGTAAACCGTAGGAAAAACCATGAAAATTCGCAATATGCTAGTTCTGGTAATCGCCCTGGCGGCGCAGTCGGCCGGCGCCGCGCAAATTATCACCGTCAGCAAATTTCAGTATGGTAAACAGTGGGCGTTTACCAAGGAGGAGGTGCAGCTGTTGTGCCGCCAGGACGGTTCCCTGCTGGCGCTCAATATGAGCACCCTGATGCAATATCCGCTGAACGACCAGGCGACGCGGCAAATGAATGCCGGCCAGATCAAAGCCCAGCCCATTGATACCATCCTGCTGGACGACCCGGCCCGGCCCGGCCAGAAGATGAGCGTCGCGCCATTCGCGCAGCGGGCGCAGCAGCTGTGCGACACGCCCAAGCAGTAACCGGAGGGAATCTCTTTAGCAAACTTATAATTTATTATGTTAATAATTTTAAGTGTGCTTGATATCACAAAGTTGCATTTTAGTGAATTACATTAGGGCGTAATGGGACCGGGGCGATGGAAAAGCGCTCGCGAGCTTCTATAATCAACGATGTAAGGCTAAACAGCTTACTTTAATGCCAACTTTTAGCGCACGGCTCTCTCCCAAGAGCCATTTCCCTAGACCGAATATAGGAATCGTATTCGGTCTTTTTTTTGCAGGCTAGGGGATTGGCGTGACCTATTCTTTTGCCCGCGAGGTGTTGCTCGATGCGCTGATCGCGCAGAGTTTTAGCCCGGCCTCGATTTACCTCATTGGCGGTGGTACGAAAAACCGGATGGACTACACGTGCAAATGAGTGGGTTAGGGCGGATAAATTTCATGCCAGGACGGATGAATCGCCCATAACACCATCGGGAAGTTGATATTGCTTATGTTTGCCAGAAATAAATATTAAATAGCGGGTTTATTCATGGCGTTTATGAGCAGGCCGTTCTATAGCTAAAGGGCACCAAATCGATGCGTACCGCAAGGATAATATTATGCCGCCAAAAGATGGTGATTTTATTAACTTCAGCCAAGACTATGAATTGGACTATGTTCTCGGCCATCACCTGGCTCGCGATGAAAACCAGGCTAACAGAGCGTTGCTGGTCCAAATCGGGGACGCCTACAAAAAAGATAAAGGTGTTGAACGTGCGAAACATGAAAAACCATTTTATGACTATGTGAGAAAGCACCCTCTGTTTTCTAAAATGTCCTGATCATGATAAACATTATTAACGTTAAGCCCGCCTCTGGCGGGCTTCGTTGTTAAAGCAGTTCTATGTTAAAGCAGTTCTATCGGCCAGATGACAGAATCCCGCCGACGGCCGGATACGTATTGCCGCTATGTATATTCCGTGCGTAATTAAATGCGGCGATCGTCCCGGCGTTTATAAATTTTTGTCGGGTCAGGTTATTTTTTATCTGCGTTTTGCTGTTTTGCTTTTTTTGCCGCCATATGATGCCCAACCGCGCAGCCGCCAGCCGCGCCTAATACCGCGTGGTGCTTGACATGGCCCACTACGCCGCCCACCGCCGCGCCTTTAAGACAGCCGGCCGCGTAGGTGAACGAAGAGGTGCATACCAGCGCGGTGAAGAGTAACGAGCAACTTATTTTTCGATTCATTAATTTATCTCAAATGGTTAAATGAATTTAATAGAACACCATGCCATTACCGGCGCGCTGCTGTCATGCGGTCTTGTGTAACAGGGTAATGCTTGCAATGTCGTCATAAGGCCGCAGGCCAAGGGTCTGTTGGTATCAAGGCTGGCGTACCGTCCTGCGATTCAATAAGCGGCCGCCGAATACATTGATCAGCAGCCCCAGCATAACGACGGTTACGCCGATAATTTGCAGCCGATTGAGCAGCTCACCCAAGAGCAGCGCGGCGCTGGTTAATCCCACCACCGGCACCAGCAGGGCGAAAGGGGTCACGCGCCAGGTTTCATAGCGCGACAGCAGCTTGCCCCATAGTCCATAGCCGATAATGGTGGAAATAAAGGCCAGGTAAATCAGGGAAAATATCGTCGGCGCCTTGATATGAACAATGCTATCAGCGATGGCCGTTTGGCCTTCGAACAGCCATGAGCACAGCAAAAAGGGAATGATTGGGAGTAGCGCGCTCCAAACCACCAGCGAAAGAATCGGGGTCTTGGGCGCGTTGGTCATGATGATTTTATTGATGATATTGCCTAACGCCCAGCACAAGCCGGCTACCAGCGTCAGCAACAGCCCGAGGAGTGGGATGGCGGACAGCGTATTGGTCATGCCGCCTTCGGCCAGGACCACCATGCCCGCCGCGGCGATGAGTGTACCCAGGATTTGCGTGACTTTGATTTTTTCCGATAGAAAAAGGGTGCCCAGTATGATGGTGAAAAATACCTGGGACTGTAGCACCAGCGAGGCTATGCCGGTGGGCATACCCAGGTTGATAGCGCAAAACAGGAAGGCGAACTGCAGGAAACTGATGGTCAACGCATAAAGCGCCAGCCACTTGAACGGGATTTTCGGCGCAGGAATGACCAGGATGGCCGGAAGCGCCACCAGCAGGAAACGCAAACCGCCCAGCAGCAGGGGCGGCATGCCGTGCAGGCCCACTTTGATGATCACAAAATTAATGCCCCAGATGACTACCACCAACAGTGCCAACAATGTATCTCTTAAAGACATCCCCTGTTCCTTGCTCATTGACGTTATTATCGACGCCCGGCAAGGGACGTCGTTTAGGTTGATAGGTAAAAATACACGTAAAATAACTTATTTTATACATACAGATCTTGCCGAGATGGGGTAGTACAGCCGGCGAAAAACGGGGGACTGCGGCAGAATAGGCGTCGCAGCGGCGAAAAAATGGTCCGGCGGCGCTAACCGGCGGTAAGTGATTACGATGAATTAAAAATCATTTCCCTTGCTAATAATGGAGTCTGTGGGTGACGAATAATGATGATTTTTACTAGCGCGAATAAAATCTTTAATACCGGAAAGGCGGTTTTTTACAGGCGCTTTTTCTATTACCTGGCATCATGGCCATATTATTATTGCCATGATGATAAAATAAATGCCATGATCGCCGCCAATTATGTATTTCTAGTGTTTATAGGGAATATTAGTTGTGTTAATTAACTAATCATTATTTAGCTATAAAATCAACCTCTGTATTATCACCGGCGCCAAGTATTCAGAACGGCGTATTAACAGCATGTCGAATGGTATTTTAATGGACTCACTCAATAATAACGCGCAACTAAACCACCCCTATACTGATAAGAATTTATCCTCTTCAACCCGGACTGTCCCTGAATGGCCTGGGACGAATTCATTGGCTTACTCATTATTCAACGTGGAAAACACTTCGCAGCGCCTCGCGCAGCGCGGCGAAACAGATAAGACATACGACGTTAAGCATGCAGGCGCTGATGGGCTGGCCGCTGATTATCCCTGCAACCATGATGGGGCTCGCCTGCGGCCGTGGCTCCCTGGGACCGGTATATTTAACGGTTCGGCGAAAACATGGAATCAATTGCCAAGCCGCGATGTGATCAAAAACCTGCAACTGGGTGAGGGCGATGCGCCCAACACGGTACATATTTCAACCTACGGGGATGAAAGCAGCGAAATGGCGCTATTTCCCGAATATGGCATCCCCTTGCACCAGGCGCCAATAGATCTCAGGCAGTATGAGCAGGCATTCGACGCCTTGCCGGGTAATGAAAAACTGGCGGTACGCGTATGGACTCTGATGGAAGACGACACCATGTCTTATAACGATGGCAGCCCCAACCTGACGCTGCTGGGTTTATCACCGGTTAACACCGGGATGAATGAACAACTGCGGCGCAATGTCCCCGTAGACCAATGGAGCAAGCCGGAAAAAATAATGTACCGGTCACTGCTGAATGCATTTAATAGTGATCTTCCGACCCAGCACGGCAGCTATTTGCGGGCGGCGGAATATAAAATCGGCCAATATATCCCCTGGGCGGATACCATCAGCCCAGGGGATATCGTTACCAATTATCCGGCATTTATGAGCGTTTCGGCGCAGGACACCTATGCCAGACTCTTGGTCATGCAGGTGATGGAGGATGCCATAGGCAATCGGGAGCATATCCAGGCGCTGATTTTTTATAAAATTGAAAACGCCAGGCAATGCATGCCTCTGCTATACGGAATCGCCAGCACCTCGGAAATGGAAAATGAATATTTATATCGTCCAAAATCATTTTTCAGGGTTAAAGGCATCTCGACCTGTTATGCCATCGAGGGGGATATGGAACCGGGTATGCGAATAGCCGTGGTGCTGGAAGAACTGGAGCACCACGTGGCCTCGGCAAAAAATCTGTTCAGCGGCGCGGTCGTAGATAATTTCCTGCCGCCGTCGGCCTGATGCATCGATGACGGTTTAGCCGCTGAGCTTAGCGCGAATAAGGGCCCTCCACAGGCGGTGCTGCGTTTTCCACGCCGGCTACCGCCAGTTGCGCTTCAAGCACCTGCTTGACCACCCGGTAGCAATCGTCAATATGTGCGTTACCCAGGACTTTCATGGCGCTGAAACTCAGCCCGGCCGCGGCGGCCTGGCCAATAAAAGGTACATAGCGCGCCACGGATTTGGTGGCGACGCGGATACCTACCCGACGCAGGATCATCATCACCAGCTCTTTGGTGATGGTTCTGCCGATTAACCGGCTGCCGATACCGGTAATCGCCACCAGGGTATATTTTTTGCGATTGGGGTGCAGGCCGTTGATTTGTTGCTCGCTGAGGCCGAATTTTTCATTAATGGCCGGTAATAGAGCCATCAATAACGACACATCGGTACCGATATCCAGGCCGGGAATCGGAATCGCCGCCGCGCCGGCTGAGATACCCGCACGCCGCGTCACCATCTTTTTGCATTGCGCGCGCGCCTGCTCCAACTCTGCCAACGTATTAATCATCATGCGCTCCCTGGTGGATAATCCAAACATTTTGCGGCATGGTTCCATGCCCCGATGCGGCAGTTGTCGCGTCCCTGGCTATCGGAGCGATAGGTAGCGGTTTATTCCATTAAGGATAAAATCGAACCATTACCCTCAGTAATAATATTCTCCGACTTGCCTTTAGTCGTCAGCCTTCGGGCTGACTTTTTTTATGGATTAAAAATCCGCGTATTCGTGCGCCGGCAGCCAGAATCCATCGATAAACTGCTCAATGGGATAACACCCGCCGTAGCGCAGCCGCTGTTCAGTCATGGCGGACAGGCATTGCGTTTCATTACTATAAGCGCCTATCAATAGATCCTCACAGTCCTGGCCCAAATAGCAAATAAAGACCACTAATGCGTACATGCGTTAACCCTATGCTAAGAAATACCGTCGTGGGAAAACCGTTTCCCCGAACTCATAACAGCCCGTACTTATTACAGTAAGTATAGCCAATGCGGCAACCGTGCGACAACGCCATCACAGGCCGGACAGGTATCTGGACAATATCGCGGGGCAGGGAGACTGGCGCAGAGGATAGCCCGCCTTGGCGGCGGGAATTAGCGGCTTATTCCAGACGCATGATCCAGGCATCGGCATCGTGGTCGTAATGCTGGCGAAACAGCACATGCTCTTTTCCATCCAGAAAGGCGGGAATACTGGTGCTTTCATCCCATCCGTCGAGTTGTTTGCAAAGATCGGGATCGGATTTGCAAGGGATGCGCAGGATATTATTGACGTTCTGATCCGCGCCGGCGGAAAGCTCGGCGTCGTCAACTTCAAAACTTCCTATTTTGACAGTGGTCTTGGTCATAATAAGCCCTTTTAAAGGTATATCGCCGGGAAAAATCCCCGCGTTGTTTATGTTTTAAGCCTGATTTGTTTAAAGCCAGCCCAGAAGCATAGTTTAAAAACCGGTCCTTAAAGCATAGACAAGATCACACGATTTGCTAAAAAACGGTCCGGCCGAAGAAAAAAAGGGAGCCGGGCATCATCGGTCATGATTCTGCCCGGCGCGGTTTAATTTTGCGGTACGGCGGTACCCCAATCACGCCACTCTTTCTGTTCTTCGCTATTGAGCAGGAAATGCTTGCCCGGATTGGCCTTGGGCGCCAGCGGCGTGGTTGGCGGGGTGGCAAAGGCAATGCCGCCGCGGATAAACTGCTGGAAGGTGCCGCTTTTCACGACGCCGCCGGTGAGGCCGAATTTCAGATCGTAGCCGGACGCCAGCCAGAATACCGAATTATTGCGTACCAGATGCTGGTATTGCTTGCTGATGCGCAGCATGACATATACCCGATCCGCCAGCGACCCCAGCGACAGGCCGGTTACGGTTCCCACCTCGATGCCGCGGTATAATACCGGCGTGCCGATTTGCAGCGAACCGGCTTCCGGGGTATCCACCACCACGCTCAAACCGTCTAGATAGCGCGAGTCGGTAATCGTCGCCTCCTGTAATTCAAAATTACGGGTGGCCTGGCCCCGGCCGGGCTCGACATTGATATAAGGCTGCAGCAGCGTTTCCAAATGATTAACCCCGGCGGCGGAGATTTCCGGTGTGACCACCGAGAAATGGGTGCCGACCCGGGCGAAGGTCTGCACATATTCCGGATACAGCACCGCTTGCGCCATCACTTCACTGTTCTGGGTGGATAATTTCAACGTTTCCAACTGGCCGATATCAATGCCCAAATAGCGGATCGGCATGCCCGGCGACAATTTGCTGGCATCAAAGGTACGCAGCACTATCTGGCTGCCTACCGCCCGCGCCGCATTTTCCGACCCATAAAGTTTACGCTGCGCGCCCTTGGCCTGTACCGCGCCCTCCAGGTTATCAAAGCTGATGGCCCCTTTAAGGGCGCGATCGAGCGGCGAGGCCTGCACGGTGATACCGTTGCCGTTAATTTGCACTTTGGCGCCGCCTTCGGCCCAGAAGATGCTGTTGGCGGTCAGCAAATGGCGGTATTGCGGATGGATATAGACATCCACGTCAAAGCTTTGCTTGGTAGGGCGCACATCAATGATTTCCCCTACCTGGAATTTCCGGTACATCACAATGGAGCCGGTCTGGATATCCGGCAGACTTTCGGCGGTCAGCGTCAGGGTTGGCGCGGGTTTTTCCCCCTGGATGCCCTGTTCCGCCATTTCGCGGTTGCCGTAAAGCGGATAATGATCCAGCGGTGCGCCCTGCGAACCGGGGAGCATAACGATACCGCCGTCCAGCCACTCCTGGGCGCTGGTGCCGAGCACCCGCACGCCGTCCAGGCCGAATTTGACATCGACCCGGCTATTAACGATAAATTTAGTGTTTTTATGCAATAACTGCGTATATTCCGGCTTGATGGCGGCGACAAAAGTCACGCCGTTATCATCCAATTTGCGGCTGATCACTTTGCCGATGGGGATGCCGTATAGCGTCAGCGGCTGTCCGCTGTCGATGCCGTAGCTTTGCGGCGCCGACAGGGTCAACGTTCGCACCCCGGGCTCTTGCAATAGCATATGGTTGCTATCGAGCAGGGTAAAATGCTGTTGCGGTTCGCCTTCCCCCGGTACGAGTTGCAGGGTGGTGCCGCTCAACAGGCCGCTGATATCGGTATTATTTAACGAGAATTGCGGCGCGTTCATCTCGATACGGGTGCCGGTGCGCATCAAATCGGCTATCGCCGGGTTGATGGTCAGTTCGCCGGTGACTTTTTTCTCATTATTCAGCGTCAGTTTGGTCAGGGTGCCGACTTCAAGACCTTGATATAACAATGGCGTATGTCCCTCGCTCAGATGATCGCCGTCAGGCAGATCGAGGGTAATGATTACGCCCCGCTGGCTATGGGCCAAATCGGGATAAAGCACGTAATTATCATCGGTTTTCGCCTGCTCTCCTGTGGCCGGGGAATCAAACGCGATGGCCCCGTTCACCAGCGCCGCCACGCTTTCCATTTCCACCTGGGCGCCGTGCAAATCCACATTGGCCTTCAAGCCCGACACATTCCAGAACCGGCTCTCTTTTTTAACCAGATCGGTAAAGCGCCGGTCAATCAGCACATCGATATTAACGCCGCCTTTCTCCCGGGCGACATCATAATCGTACACCTTGCCCACCGGCAGTTTGCGGTAGTACACCAGCGAACCGGTGTTCAGCGAACCGAGATTCTCAGCGTGCAGGTGAATTAGCAGTTCACCGGTGTTCACCCGGTATTTCGGCTGGGTCTCCAGAGCGACGAAATGCGTTTCTTCCGCGCCCGGCCCCGGCATCATGCCGATATAGTTGCCGCCGACCAGGGCATCCAGGCCGGAGATTCCCGCCAGGGACGCCTTGGGGGTGACCAGCCAGAATTGCGTGCCTTTACGCAGGGCGTCGCGCATATCGCTCTTGATGCTGACCTCTACCTGGATATTCTTAAGATCGTCGCTCAGCTTGATATTTTGAACCGTGCCGACTTCCACCCCTTGATAACGCACCGGCGTGCGCCCGGCCACGATGCCGTCGGCGGAAATAAAGTCAATGGTGACCGTGGAACCGCGTTCCTGGATGGTGCTGTAGACCAGCCAGCCGGCAATCAGTAAAGCAATAAACGGCAGTAACCAAAATGGCGACACGCGGCGCTTATTTTTGACTGCCGCGCTAGTCGGTGTAGTCGGCGTTTGTTGCATATGCATCCCATATCAAACGGCTGTCCAACCACTCGACAGCCAGAATTGTCAAAATAACGGCGGCGCCGAAAAAGAAGGCCGCCGGTCCCATGGTAAAGGCCAGCAATTGATCGCGATCCACCAGCGACATGGTGACGGAAATCACAAACAGATCCAGCATTGACCATCTGCCGATCCAGGTGACGAACCGCAACAACCGAATCCGGGTTTTCAGGCCTTGCCTGACGTTGAAATGAATGCTGATTAATAATGTCAGCAGCACCACGACCTTAATAAACGGCACCAGGATACTGGCGATAAACACCACCGCCGCCACCGGAATATTATCGGCGGCCAGCGAGCCGATACCCGATAAGATCGTGCTCTCGTTGCGCGCTCCATTAATGTAAATAATGGAAATCGGCAAAATGTTGGCGGGGATGAGCAGCACAATGGCCGCGATCAGCGCCGCCCAGCTTTTTTGCAGGCTGTGGCGCCGGCGTTGGCGCAGCGGGACGTGGCAGCGCGGGCAACGGCCGCGCTCATCGCCGATGGCGGTATAATTACAGGCCAGGCACACCCTTAACGCCGCGGTATTGGTGCGATAGGGCAGTTTTTCCGGCTGGGGATAGAACCTTTCCCATAACTGCTCGATATTTAAATGCGTCATCGTCAGAATGCTTAATAACGTCAGGGCGATAAACGCCGGCAGCGCCATACCGGTGCTGACCGCGGCATAATCCTTCACTTTGATCGCGGCCACCGCCATGCCGATCAGATAAATATCCAGCATTACCCACTCTTTCAGGCGATCGAGCATCAATAGCACCGGACGCAGGTTCATCCCCCACCGTTCGCCAAAAAACAGGTATAGCAGCGAAAACACTAGGGTACAGGGGGCGCCAATGGTACAAAAGGCCACCATGCTGGCGGTTATGGGATCGCCTTGCAGCGCCATTTGCCAGATGCCATGCAGCAGATTGGCGCTGATCGAGGCGCCCAACAGACGGACGCTGATTAACGGATCGGCATAGGCGAACGGCATCAGCAGCAGCATGGTGGTCGCCACGGCCGCCAACTGGTTAATCGTCCACTCGTTGCCTTTGGCGATCCTGGCGCGGCAGCGCGGACAAAAGGCATCCTGGTTTTGGCGCAGTGCGGGCAGGATAAATAACGCGTCGCATTGCGCGCAGCGCTGATATCGGCCTTCGGGCAGAGGGGATAGAATGTGATGTATTTTCATAATCCGGGATGCTGGGCTCGTTCGCACGCTGTCATGCCTGCCTTACTAACACCGTCAATGGTCGTTCGTCCCCGGCTGCAAGAGCCGGGTGGGGTTGCGCAAACATACCTGCTGATACTGGCTTTGTGAAGCCATAAAGGTTTAACCTTGTGGCCTTGGGCATTTATTGCTTAATTTAAACAGGCTGGGGTTCCCGGCTGATAATAAACAGATTAGCTCATTTATTGGTTTTAATATGAAAAAACAACAATGCTATGCTGAATTACTACAAGATATGTCGGCGCTGATTGACGGCGAAACGCATTTCATCGCCGCGATGGCCAATTGCAGCGCATTGCTGTACGAACATCTCGATGGGGTCAATTGGGCCGGTTTTTATCTGCGCCACGGTGATACACTGGTGCTGGGACCTTTTCAGGGCAAAGTGGCCTGCGTACGTATTCCGGTGGGCAAAGGCGTCTGCGGCGCGGCGGTGGCGGAAAACCGGATTCAAAGGGTGGATGATGTCCACGCTTTTCCCGGACATATCGCTTGCGACGCCGCCAGCAATGCGGAAATCGTGCTGCCAATCGTCCTGGATGGCCGCGTTGTGGCGGTGCTGGATATCGATAGCACGATTTATCATCGTTTTGATCGGGACGACGAAGATGGCCTCAAAGCCTTGGTAGAACGGCTTTGCCAGCAGTTAGAACAAACCGATCTGCGAAGTTTTATCAATAATACTTTATATTGATATACGGATAACGTGGCATTTGCCGATGGCGTCATTATAATGACGCCTGTTCATGCCTGCGCTGGTTGGCAAACCCGTTGTAATCAGGAAAATTCATGGAAAATCAACCCAAGTTGAACAGTAATAAAGAAGTCATCGCCTTTTTGGCCGAGCGGTTTCCGCTTTGTTTCACCGCCGAGGGCGAAGCACGGCCTTTGAAGATCGGTATTTTCGCCGATCTGGTCGCGCGCATCCAGGAGGAAGATAGCCTGAGCAAAACGCAGTTGCGTTCAGCATTGCGGCTGTATACGTCGAGCTGGCGTTATCTGTACGGCATCAAGCTCGGCGCACAGCGTGTCGATCTCGACGGCAACGCCTGCGGCGAATTGGAAGCTCAGCATGTTGAACATGCGCGTAAGCAGTTAGAGGAAGCCAAGGCCCGGGTTCAGCAACAGCGCGCTGCCCAGCAGGCCAAAAAACGTGAAAATGGCGAAGCACCGGCACCGCGACGCGCAGCGTCCGCCACGCCGCCTGCCGCTGCCGACAAGAAAAATTCTGGCGAAACCGCCGCGCCGCGCAAGCCGCGTCCGGCCAACCGGCCCAAAGCGGATCGTCCTGCCAAACCGGTGAAACCCGCCGCTCCCGCAGCGCGTCATATACCGGTTACCGATATTTCAAAACTGCAAGTTGGCCAGGCAATCAAAGTCAAAGTGGGCAAAGATCCCATGGAAGCGACCGTGATGGAAATTGCCAAAGAAGGGGTACGTGTGCAGCTCTCTTCCGGGATGGCTTTGATAGTACGCGCAGAACACCTGCAGTTCTGATACGGAGGCCAACCAGGGCATGAACAAATTTGTCAGAGTAACTGCAATTGCAGGGTTGTTTTTGGTGGGTTCGGCGGCGGCGAATGATAATAAAATCACCCGCGCCGATCAGATTCCCCAACTGCACGAAGAAGCGCAACAAGAAACCGTCAGTGAACGTGTTACCGCTCGATTTACCCGTTCCCATTATCGCCAGTTTGATCTGGACGATGCGTTTTCGGCAAAAATCTTCGACCGCTATCTCAATATGCTGGATTACAGCCATAATGTATTGCTGGCCTCGGACATTGCCCAATATGCGGATAAGAAAAACCAGCTGGATGACGAACTGAAAAGCGGCAAGCTGGATATTCCTTTTGCGCTTTACAACCTGGCGCAGAAACGGCGTTTCGAGCGCTATGAATACGCCCTCGCGCAGTTGGCCAAACCGATGGATTTCACGGGTAGCGATACCATTGAACTCGATCGCAGCAAGGCGCCATGGCCGCAAAGCGAGGCTGAGCTCAATAAGCTATGGGACGCCAAGGTCAAATACGATCAGTTGAGTCTCAAGCTTACCGGCAAGGATGATAGCGAAATCCGCGATGTGCTGACCAAGCGCTATCAGTTTGCCGTGCGCCGCCTGGCGCAAAGCAACAGCGAAGACGTGTTTCAACTGGTCATGAACGCTTTCGCCCACGAAATCGATCCGCATACCAACTATCTTTCCCCGCGCAATACCGAACAATTCAATACCGAGATGAGTTTGTCCCTGGAAGGGATTGGCGCGGTGCTGCAAATGGACGACGACTACACGGTCATCAACTCCCTGGTGCCCGGCGGGCCTGCGGCGAAGAGCAAAACCATTACGGTGGGCGATCGCGTGGTCGGGGTGGGTCAGACCGGCAAACCGATGGTCGATGTGATTGGCTGGCGTCTCGACGACGTGGTGTCCCTGATCAAAGGCCCGAAGGGCAGCAAGGTGCGCCTGGAAATCCTGCCTGCGGGCAAGGGCAACAAGACCCGTATCGTGACGGTGACCCGTGAGCGCATACGTCTTGAAGACCGCGCGGTGAAACTGACGGTGAAAGAGGTCGGCAACCAGAAGGTCGGGGTGCTGGATATCCCCGGCTTTTATGTCGGCCTCACCGATGACGTGAAGGTCCAACTGCAAAAACTGCAAAAACAGA
Source organism: Sodalis sp. RH21 (assembly GCF_047324175.1). Lineage (NCBI taxonomy): Bacteria > Pseudomonadati > Pseudomonadota > Gammaproteobacteria > Enterobacterales > Bruguierivoracaceae > Sodalis > Sodalis sp. RH21. Next base: position 2,566,274 of record NZ_CP178732.1, read on the forward strand.
ATGTCAGCAGCGTCATTATCGATCTGCGCACCAACGGCGGCGGAGCGTTGACCGAAGCCGTTTCATTATCGGGATTGTTTATCCCGAGCGGCCCGGTGGTGCAGGTGCGCGACAATAACGGTAAAATCCGTGAAGATAGCGATACCGACGGCATCGTTTATTACAAAGGGCCGCTGGTAGTGCTGGTCGATCGTTTCAGCGCCTCGGCGTCGGAAATATTCGCCGCCGCCATGCAGGATTATGGCCGGGCGCTAATCGTTGGCGAGCCGACCTTCGGCAAAGGCACGGTGCAGCAATACCGTTCCCTGAATCGTATTTACGATCAGATGCTGCGCCCGGACTGGCCGGCGCTGGGATCGATCCAATATACCATTCAGAAATTCTACCGGGTCAACGGCGGCAGTACCCAGCGTAAAGGGGTCGTGCCGGATATCATCATGCCTACCGGCGACGAGACCATCGAAACCGGCGAGAAGTTTGAAGATAATGCCTTGCCCTGGGATAGCATCAATGCGGCCACCTTTACCAAGACCGGCGATTTGAAACCTTTCTCCGCCGAATTGCTTAAAGCGCATCAGGATCGCATTGCCGCCGACCCGGAGTTCCAGTATATCGCCCAGGATATCGCCCGCCTGCATGCGTTGAAGGATAAACGCAATGTGGCCTCGCTCAATCTTGCCCAGCGCGAGAAAGAGAACCACGAGGATGACGCCATCAGGTTGCAGCGCACCAATGAACGCTTGCAGCGTCAGGGCAAAAAGCCGATCAAATCCCTGGACGCCATGCCGAAAGATTACCACGAGCCCGATCCGTACCTGGATGAGACCGTGCATATCGCCCTGGATTTGTCGAAAGCGGAAAGCGGCAAGCCCGCGACCCAGCCCGCTCCGATAAAATAGGGATGGCAGGCAGGGGTAAATACATCCTTGCGATTAATACAGGCGCCTCCGGGCGCCTTTTTTATTGTGTAAAACCGGCGCGCAAAAGATTAACAAAATGTAAAGTTATGTCTTTTTAGACACTTAATGGCGCGTAGCGCTTGAAAATGTCCCATAAGCCCATACGATCACCATAACGCATTGGGCGTTAATCTTGCAGAGGAACCAACCTTTTATGATGCGCATCGCTCTCTTTCTCCTCACCAACCTGGCTGTCATGGTGGTTTTCGGTCTGGTACTGAGCCTGACGGGGATACAGTCATCCAGCGCGGCCGGGTTAATGGTCATGGCCGGCCTGTTCGGTTTTGGCGGCGCGTTTGTCTCGCTGCTGATGTCGAAATGGATGGCGCTGCGTTCGGTCGGCGGCCAGGTCATCGAACAGCCGCGTAATGAAACCGAACGCTGGCTGCTGGATACCGTGCGCCGTCAATCCCAGCAGGCGGGCATCGTGATGCCGCAGGTGGCCGTGTACCAGGCCCCCGATATCAACGCCTTCGCCACCGGCGCGCGCCGCGACGCTTCGCTGGTCGCGGTAAGCACCGGCCTGCTGCAAAACATGAGCCGTGACGAAGCGGAGGCGGTCATTGCCCACGAAATAAGCCACGTGGCGAACGGCGACATGGTGACCATGACGCTCATCCAGGGCGTAGTGAATACCTTTGTGATTTTTATTTCCCGGATACTGGCGCAGCTGGCCGCGGGCTTTTTGTCGTCCAACCGCGACGAAGGGGAGAGCGGCAACGGCAATCCGATGATCTATTTCGCCGTCTCGATGGTGCTGGAAGTGGTCTTCGGCGTCCTGGCCAGTATCATAACCCTCTGGTTCTCCCGCCACCGCGAGTTCCATGCGGATGCCGGTTCGGCCAGATTGGTCGGGCGTGAAAAAATGATCGCCGCGCTGCAGCGGCTGAAAACCAGCTATGAGCCCCAGGAAGAGAGCAGCATGCTGGCTTTTTGCATCAACGGCAAATCCAAGTCGTTCAGCGAACTGTTTATGTCCCATCCGCCTTTGGACAAGCGCATCGAGGCGCTGCGTTCGGGAGCCTATCTGAAATAAGCCGCGGCTACTCGGCCGGCCCGCCGCCGGACGTTTTCTGGCGCTGCGGGTTCGGCTGGGTAATGCGCAGCGCGCTCACCAACGCCGCCGCCGTGGCAAAGATCCCGGCCAATACCAATGACGCGTGGGTCCCGCTGCCGCCAAACAGATTAAACATCAGCGCGACCAGCGCGGCGCCAGAGGTTTGGCCGAACAGCCGGGCGGTGCCCAGCATGCCGCTGGCACCGCCGCTGCGGTTGCGGGGCGCGGCGGTGATAATGGTATGGTTATTGGGCGATTGGAACAGGCCAAAACCGGCACCGCATAACATCATGCGCCAGATTATCGCCATATCCCCCGGCGCCGCCGGCAGCCACGCCAGCGAGAACAACCCCACGGCAAACAGGCCAAGGCCAACCGCCCCCAGCAAGCCGGCGTGCACCCGGCCTATGAGCCTGCCCGCCACCAGCGCCAGCAGCATGGTCGCCAGCGGCCAGGGCGTGAGCAATAGTCCGGTGGCGACTTCATCGCGGCCTAGCACGCTTTGCAGGTAAAACGGCAGCGACACCATCGCCAGCATTTGGGCGCAAAAGGAGCAAATAGAAGTGCAAAGGGACAAAGAGAATAGGGGGATGCGCAGCAAATCCACCGGTAATAGCGGCCATTCCTGGGAAAGCTGGTGGCGCACAAACACCACGCCGGCCGCGGCCGCCAGAACCAGTTCGGCAATAATCCATTGGCCGTTGACCCGCTGCGAGAATCCCCCAAGCGCCGACAACACCAGACCGAAGGTCAGGGCGTTCATCGCGGCGCTGAACCAATTAAACCGCTGGCCGCTGTTTTTCTGGTTGTTCACCGGCAGGAACCGGCGCCCCAGATAAAAAGCCAGCAGGCCGATAGGCACATTGATGGCGAACAGCCATTGCCAGCTGGCTATGGCCAGCACCCCGGCGGCGACGGTGGGGCCGGCGGCGGTGGATACCGCCACCACCAGGGTGTTTATCGCCATGCCGCGCCCCAGCAGCCGGGTTGGATAAATGATCCTTATCAACGCGGTATTGACGCTCATCAGCGCCGCGGCCCCCAAGCCCTGCAACACCCGGGCGCCAATCAACATCCACAAATTATCCGACAGGGCGCAAACCAGCGACATCACGCAGAAAACCGACAGGCCGTACTGATAAACCCGCCGGTAGCCGTAAATATCCCCCAGGGTGGCAAACGATAGCAGCGTCATGATGATGGCTAACTGATAAGCGTTGATGACCCAGATCGAGGCGGCCGGGCTGGCATGCAGTTCGCGGGCGATGGTCGGCAGCGCCACGTTGGCGATGGCACCGTCCAAAACGGCGATACTGATGCTAATGGCGATGGTTAAAATGGCACCGTAGCGTTGTGGGGTTGGAATGCCGTCGGCATAATTCTGGGTCATGAAGGTTTAACATACCGTTAAAAGCTTTATCCTAGCATCAATTCAGTGCCTTAGAGATCGTAAGGTAAACTGATAAATGTAATAAAACCTAAATGTAGGGTAAAAAAGCGCCGCATTAGCAATGGTGATTGCGTTAAATGTCGGCTTTCCTTTATAATAAAAATCATGTTCTATTTTTTTTAAAACAAAACGCTGATTAGGATTTTTATAACAATGGCGATTACAGATTTAGATAAACAACCCGATTCCGTGTCGTCAGTTTTGAAGGTTTTCGGGATCTTGCAGGCTTTGGGTGAAGAACGGGAAATCGGCATTACCGAGCTTTCGCAGCGGGTCATGATGTCCAAAAGCACCGTATACCGTTTTCTCCAGACGATGAAATCCCTGGGGTATGTTTCACAGGAAGGCGAATCGGAAAAATACTCATTAACCCTGAAACTTTTCGAGCTGGGCGCCAAGGCTTTACAGAATGTCGATCTGATCCGCATTGCCGACATCCAAATGCGGGTGCTGTCCAACCTGACCCGGGAAACGATTCATCTGGGCTCGCTGGATGAAGACAGCATCGTGTATATCCACAAGATTGACTCCATGTACAATCTGCGCATGTACTCGCGCGTGGGGCGCCGTAACCCCCTTTACAGCACCGCGATCGGCAAAGTGCTCCTGGCCTGGCGCGATCGGGAGGAAGCCCGTGAAATCCTGTCCGACGTGGTGTTTCACCGCAGCACCCCGCATACCGCCGCGGACGCCCAGGCGTTGCTGCCCGAGCTGGACCTGGTGCGTGAACAGGGGTACGGCGAGGATAACGAAGAACAGGAAGAAGGGCTGCGCTGCATCGCGGTGCCGATTTTCGATCGCTTTGGCGTGGTGATCGCCGGCCTGAGCATCTCATTCCCTACCATCCGTTTTTCGGAAGCCAGTAAAAGCGATTATGTGAAGATGCTACATGATGCGGCGCGCAATATTTCCAAGCAAATTGGTTATCAACAGTACCCATTTTGATGTGGGTTGGTAAACAGGGCATAGCATGTCAGAACAATTTTCCGAAAATCAGGAACTGGTATCCGATTTAGTCGCTTGCCAGCTGGTCATCAAGCAAATCCTTGATGTCATTGATATCATCGCGCCCGCCGACGTCAGGGATAAAATGTCGGCGCAGTTGCGATCTATCGATTTCGCCACGCATCCGGCGGCAAAAGACCCCATTACGCGCCGGGCCATACAAAAAGCGATTGCGCTGATCGATATGAAGTTCGATCGTTCGACGGAGCATTGATTACCCATAAGACGCGGTGCCAGGGCTAATCATTGGCACCCTATTTCCTTCCACCCATATCATCTGCTATTAAAATCATTATTCGGGTAATGAATACCCTTGGTAGTTATCATTCGTTTAAGTTTCGCTGGCTAGAATAATGATATCGGGGCAGTACAGGACATGGGTTTTGAAAAAAAATACAACAATATCAATATTTGCCATTCTGGTGCTTTGCCTGATGCTGTGGCTTTCGGCATTAAATAGTTTCTGCGATCAGGGTGGCGATTTCTTTAGCGGAATGTGTCTGGTGACCAAATGGATGCCGTGGTAGGGCTGCATTTTTCGGTTGCGGGGTACATTGATGGCCGCGGAGTGATAAGATAGCGTCTGGTCTTATCAGTGGCAAGGTCGCTTTATGAACGAATTTGGATTAAACACGGTTAACATCGCCTCGGTGGCGCTCTGTCTTATTGCCTTCATTTTCTGCCTGGTATTCTGGTTTTTCCTCAACCGCGCCAGCGTCAGGGCAAATGAACAAATCGTCCTGCTTAACGAACTGCTGGAGCAGCAGAAAAAACAAACTGAAATCCTGCAACGCCTGGGCCAGGGCGCAAACCCGGATAATGGCGTCAAGGCTTTCCCGGCCAGCGAACCCATCATGTTCAAGGATTTCATCGCCGAACGTTAAGCCTTCCTTATTTAATTCTATGCCATCGCGCCGCGCGCCGCGGTGGCAGCCATCACATAATCCACTCGTTGCATTAATTTTTATGCCTGAGGCTATGCTAAAAGCGGGCGGAGCCAATTTTATGGAGAACCGGGCGCCAAATGACAAAAAAGAATCCTTGGTATGATGCCTCTAAACTGCACCACACCCCCGACGGTTTTCGCAATATCGAACCCGGGGAGCGCGGTGCCGGCGATTATAAAAAATGGCAGAATGAACGCAAGCAGTTGGGATTGCCCAAAGCCCCGCAGGAGGGGTATCCAGGATTCATCGAACGCTGGTGGCAGCCGGCCGATTTCAGCGGCACCGGCGACACCATCTGGTGGCTCGGCCACGCTTGCATGCTGATCCGGGTGGCGGGACGCTATTTATTAATCGACCCGGCATTGGGCGATCGCGCTTCGCCGCTGCCGTTTATCGGCCCCAGGCGTAAAACGCCGCTGGCGGTGGATATTGCCGATCTGCCGCCGATCGCCGGGGTCATTTATTCCCATAACCATTATGATCATTTAGACAAAGGCACGCTGAAGCGGCTGATTAAACGTTTCCCGGCGCTGCAGGTGATGGCGCCCCTGGGTATGGGCAAATGGCTGCGTAAACGCGGCGTCAGGAGCGTTACGGAATGCGACTGGTGGGATAGCCTGGATTTTCGCGGTATCCGCCTGCATTGCGTGCCGGCGCGCCACTGGAGTATGCGCACCCTCAAAGATCGCAACCGCAGCTTATGGTGCGGCTGGGTGGTTGAAACCAAGGCCTGGCGTTTTTATTTTTCCGGGGATAGCGGTTACTCTCCCGGCCTGGTTGAAATCGGGCAGCGCCTGGGACCGTTTGACATCGCCGCCTTGCCCATCGGCGCCTATGCACCAGAATGGTTCATGGGCGAGAGCCATATGAGCCCGGCCAGCGCCGTGAAGTTATACCAGCAATTGAACTGTCCAACGGCGATCCCCATACATTGGGGGGTATTCGAGCTGGCGGACGAATCCCTCGACGAACCCCCGCTGGAGTTAGCGCAGGCCTTATTAACCGCCGGGATAAGCGAGCATCGTTTCCATCCGCTGAAAATTGGCGGAAAAATAGCGCTGTGACGCTTGAGCAAAGGCATGTTTCACCGGCGCGCATCGACGCGCCGTTTATTTCATTAAAATGACATAGATCAATTTCGTTATATTATGACCCGGGCACGCCGACGGAGTATGAATTAATAATATGCGATCTCCAGACCGCGTCTTCCCCGTTTTAACCTACTACCCGCATGGTCGAATAACTGTTTTTCTTATGGCTGGCCTAAAGCCAGGCTGCGGTTTTTAACGCGGCGAACCTATGTCTGCACAATAATGGTGATCACAAATAGCGCGCTGCGACATTATGCTGCCGATATAATCACTCAGGGTAAATTATCCGCCGCGCCGTTGGCGACCGACCGTCATGGCCGGGTGGGGCATATAGCCGGCCGCACTCTTGGCAGCGGCACCCCCAGCGGCACTCGCAGCCGCGTCCTGCCGCGCCGGACGGCCTGGCCGCGCGCGCCGGGCGCATTTATCGGATTGGAAAGTTTTATTACATGGATAGTCGAATAGGGTATAAGCAAATCTGAAAAAATGTGAGCGGAACCTCTTGTTTTCTTTTATAAGTAAATGAATAGTTATTCTCGAATAATGCATTGGACGTTGGCAGATGTTTGCGCTAAGGTTATCGATAAATGGTACAGAAATCATGACGGTGGTTAACGCCATTATCCAACGGGCTAAATTTTCGACTGTTGGCGGTGAGTGTTGTCCCTGGATGTAACTGAACGATTTAATTATGTGCGACATATCCGGCCCTGATCAAAAATGGCTTGCCATTGATAACAGAGTATGTGATAACGCATTTGGGTAAAACGAGGTACAGTTCTGTATATGAATGGCATTTTCAGTAAAGAAGTTTTGCGTAAAGACGATATCGTTGCATACCGCTTCTCTGCCGATCCTAATCTTAGTGCCTCAAGCAGTAACGACTCCAGTTTGTCTCTGTCTCGCCTAAGGGCGATTTAAACACTCCAAAGGAAATATGCAAGATGGCAAAGATCAAAGGTCAAGTGAAGTGGTTCAACGAGTCTAAAGGTTTTGGTTTCATCACTCCGGCCGATGGTAGCAAAGATGTGTTTGTTCACTTCTCCGCTATTCAGGGTAACGGCTTCAAAACTCTGGCCGAAGGCCAGAACGTAGAATTCGAAATCCAGGATGGCCAGAAAGGCCCTTCAGCAGTTAACGTAACTGCTCTGTAATCCGCGTTGCTTCGGCAACAGTCAGTCATTTGACTGACGGATAACATGTAATTCCCCCTGCCAGTCCCGAACTGGCAGGGTGTTTAAATTTCCTGCGCTTTACTATCCCGCCTACCCCAGATTTCATTTTCGTTGCCAAACCCGGCTCGGCGCCATGGTACAGGTCACGCTGATTTTGCGGTCCCGACTCCGGTCATGGCAAAATAATCGCGCCCGAATGCTGATTGCGTCCGCTGATGGTGGGATAAGACGGATCGACCGCGCGCCGCCGGCTATTGCGCCGAAAGCTGGTGTAACAAAAACCGGATTGCCCCTGCGCTCGGGTGCAAATGGTGCAGCGATCGGTGCTATCCACCGCCGTAAACCCCAGTGCGGCCAGCTTGTAGCGGGCAATGGCCGGCAAATCCAAATGGCGGAACGAGGGTGAAATAATCGCCGCCGGTATGGCCAATTGGGCTAAAAAATCCTCCACCAGGCTTTCGCTGACCTCATAACAGCAGGGGCCGGCCGCCGGACCGATGGCCGCCACCCACAATGCGGGATCGTCGCCGTCGGCCAGCAAATCGGCAAACCGCTCGATAATACCTGCCAGCAGCCCGCGCCAGCCGGCATGCAGCACCGCAATGCGCCGGCCATCGCGCCGGCTGAACACCAGCGGCAGGCAGTCGGCGGTAAGCACGCTGAGCAACACGCCCGGCGTAGAGGTGATCAGCCCATCGGCCATGCCGCACTCTTCGCCCGGGCTGCCAACCTCGTGAATGTGTACGCCGTGAACCTGTTTTTTTACCGGCAGGGTGGACTGCCAGGGTTGCAAGGCGGTCGGCATCAGGTGGGCTTTGTCGCCAAAGCCGTGCAGCACGCCGGGTATGCTTTGCAGGAGAGGGGAATACGCTGTCATTTCCGTTTGGGAGCTACCTGGGGACATCGGAATAAAGTGACCCCAGTTTAAACGCGATTGGGGGATGCGCGCAGCAACAAACGGGCAATAGTTTTGCTATTGCGGGAGAAATTCGCGCTTTGTTGCAAAATAGTAAGCCTTGTAGCACTGTTTTAGCCCATTTGTGCTGATGGATCGGGTTTAATGCCTGCAATAACCGCATTGGCAACAAGAGAACCGTGTGAAAATCAGTCCTGACCCGGGTAAGAAAAATTTTATCCAATGGCGCTTCGGTTTGATGTGCGTGGGTATTTCATTAATTTTGGCCGTGCTGTTAATCCGCATCGGCTGGCTGCAGGTAATTAAGCCGGATAATTTGGTGGCGCAACAAAATATGCGCTCGCTGCGGGTCGAGCAGACGCCCATTCCCCGCGGCATGATAACCGATCGCAACGGACAGCCGCTGGCGGTCAGCGTACCGGTGGACGCCATCTGGGCCGATCCCGCGGAAGTCGCGCAAAAGGGCGGGGTGGTGGATACCTCCCGCTGGCAGGCTCTGGCGCAGACGGTGAATTTGCCCTTCAGCGAACTGGCCGCCAGAATCAACCACGATCCCCATATGCGTTTTATCTACCTGGCGCGCCAAATCGAACCCAACGTGGCGGAATACGTCAAGCAGCTTAAATTACCCGGAATTTATTACAAGGAAGAATCCCGGCGCTTTTATCCGGCCGGCGAGACGGCGGCCAATCTGGTGGGTTTTACCAATATCGACGATCAGGGCATTGAAGGGGTGGAAAAGAGCTTCAACCACATGCTGACGGGCGTCGCCGGCCAGCGGGTGGTGCGTAAGGACCGCTTTGGCCGCGTGGTGGAAACGCTCTCCTCCACCGATAGCTCGCCGGCGCACAACGTGGCGTTAAGCATCGACCTGCGATTGCAGCGCGAGACCGAAGAGGCGCTAAGCAATGCGGTGGCCTTTAACAAGGCGGATTCGGGCGCGTCGGTCTTGGTGGATATCGCTACCGGCGAAATTCTGGCCATGGCCAGTTATCCCACCTTTAATCCCAATAACCGCGCCGGGGCGACCGAGGATGATTTTCGCAACCGCGCCATCAGCGATATTTTCGAGCCGGGTTCGACGGTGAAACCCATGGTGGTCATGACGGCGCTCAGGCAGGGTATCGTCAAGCCGGATACGTTGCTCGACACCCATCCTTATATTCTCAGCGGCCACGAAATCCGCGATGTGGCCTTTTATCCCCAATTGACCCTCACCGGTATTTTGCAAAAATCCAGCGATGTCGGCGTGTCGCGCATGGCCCTGGCGATGCCGATCACCGCCTTGTTGAAAACCTATCAGGGGTTTGGCCTCGGACAGCCCACCGACCTGGGCCTGACGGGCGAAAGCGCGGGCTTGATGCCCCATCGCCAGCGCTGGAGCGAACTTGATCGCGCCACCTTCTCTTTTGGTTACGGCCTGATGGTGACGCCGGTGCAGCTGGCCCGGGTCTACGCCACGATTGCCAGCGACGGCATTTATCGTCCGCTTTCCATTACCCGCATCGACCCGCCGGTGGTCGGCCAGCGCATTATGGAAGAAGGCTGGGTGCATGAGGTCAAACATATGATGGAAAGCGTCGCGCTGCCCGGCGGCGGCGGTATCAAAGCCGCCGTACGCGGCTATCGCGTGGCGGTAAAAACCGGTACGGCTAAAAAAATCGGCCCGGACGGCCGCTATATCGATAAGTATATCGCCTATACCGCCGGCATCGCTCCCGCCAGCCATCCGCGTTTTGCGCTGGTGGTGGTGATTAATAACCCGCAAGGGGGCAAATATTATGGCGGCGCGGTTTCGGCCCCGGTTTTCAGCACCATTATGTCGGAGGTGCTGCGCATCATGAACGTGGAGCCCGATGCCCTGCCGGAAGAGAACAATCGCCTGGTCACCGCCGTCAAGCCGGTCGGCCGCGCTTCCTGACACCGTTGCCGCCTCGCCCGCGCGTACCGGCGATAATGCCGCTGCCGGTACGGGCGATTTTGCGGTAAGATGCGCACCTGTTTGTGGTTTAGCCCGGAATCGGTTATGTCCTGTTATCAGTGCCCCCTCTGTCATTTGCCCTTGACGCTGTCCGGCAACGTTTGGTCCTGCGAGCGGCAGCACCGTTTTGATTGCGCCAGGGAAGGGTATGTCAACTTGCTGCCCGTACAGTTTAAACGCAGCAAAGTCCCCGGTGATAACCAGGAAATGATGCAGTCGCGCCGCGCGTTCCTGGATGCCGGCCATTATCAGCCCCTGCGCGATCGGGTGGTGGAACTTATTCGCGATCTGCTGCCGGCCCGGTCCGTCGACTGGCTGGATATCGGCTGCGGCGAAGGATATTACACCGCGGCGCTGGCGGCGGCCGTGGCGGAGCATTCTGGCGGCGGGGAGGTCTATGGACTGGATATCGCCAAAACCGCGGTGCGCGCCGCGGCCAGGCGTTACGGGCAAGTGCGGTTTTGCGTCGCGTCGAGCCAGCGCCTGCCGTTTACCGATGCCGCGCTGGACGGCATTTTACGCATTTATGCGCCCTGTAACCCGGCCGAGATGTCGCGCACGGTTAAACCCGGCGGACGGGTGGTGACGGTGACGCCGGGGCCGCGGCATTTGTATCAGCTTAAAGCGCGTATTTATCCCCAGGTCATGCTCCATCCTTTCAAGGACGAAAGCTTCGACGGATTCACGGCGGAACATACGCAGAGCCTGGGTTACGGGATGGATTTGACCGGTGAGGAGGCCGCGGCCCTGCTGCAAATGACCCCGTTTGCCTGGCGGGCCGCCCAGGACGTCGCGGCGCGGTTAAGCGAACTGGCGCATTTTGCCTGTGAAACCGATTTTATTATCCGCGTCTGGCGACGGGACGCGGCGGATTACATACCGGACAGTGCGGTGTGAGAGAGATGGGCGTAGAGGATATTGCAGCCGATGCCGATAAGTATGACGCCGCCGATTATCTCCGCCTTTTTGCCCAACAGCGGGCCGATAAAGCGCCCCAGCAGCATGCCCAGCGTGGCCATGACCATGGTGGCCATGCCGATAATCATGGCCGTATGGAGGATATTGACCTCTAAAAACGCCAGGCCGACGCCAATCGCCATCGCATCGAGGCTGGTGGCGATGGCGGTGGTCACCAGCACCCGCAGGCTGTGATGGCCGGCCATCGGCGCCCCCTCGGGCTGCTTTTTAAAGCCGGTAATCACCATGCGCACGCCCAGGCAGCCGAGCAGGGTAAAGGCGACCCAATGATCCCATTCCATGATATAACGGCTGGCTATCAGGCCAAGCGACCACCCTATCAGCGGGGTGCAGGCTTCAATCACGCCAAAAATAAGGCCGGTGCGCAGCGCTTCGCGCAGGGGAGGTTTATGCAGGGTGGCGCCTTTGCCGATGGACGCGGCAAACGCATCCATCGACATGCCAAAGGCCAAAATCAATGTTGAGGAAAGGTTCATCATAGTCATGTCTACCTCGGCCGGGAGCCAAATCCACGTGTACCCATCACCCCAACCTAACGATGGTTCCGCGTGTCTATAGTCTCGCCAACCATCCTGGTCGTCCGCACCACGTTGTAAATAAGCAACGAGTATGTTGATACGGACATTTCCGTTAATAAATACGGAAACCGGCTACTCCCCAATGACGCGGCAACCTTACCATAATATTTCCTCCCAAAACAACCACAAAAAAATAATAGCATTTTAAACGCAAGTGATAATTATTTACATCGAAATAATATAGCCAAAGCTATACAGAAATAAGTACGAAAATACGGCTTGGTATAGCCGCGGCTATATTAAGCTGAACCGAAAAATAAGGGTATTTTATAGCCAATGCTATATTAGCAAAGGCGTAAACCAGGGGTTTGGGCAGGGCGGGTAATGACCCTTTTTACTGCTTTATCATCTTATTATCATTATAAAATGAGGTTGTATTTATGTTAATGATTTTCTAAGAAAAAGTTATAAATTGTCTCTAAATCATCCAATTGCTGTACCTGAATCAGCAACCGCCGTTGTTCTAAATCGATGACTAAATAACCATCTTCCGATAAATTCATATTTTTTATGCGGGTATAGCGGATAAAGACGTTGGCATAGAAAAACCCTTCTTGTTTAAAGAGTATTTTTGGCCGGCGGATATAGGCAAGATAGGCAGCCATGGCGATCAAAATTAATAATAGCGTGGTGGTAATAACGGTACCGTTATTGTTGATATTCTGGTAGACCAAAATTAATACCAAGCCGATAAAAATCAGGCCGTCAATACGGCTTTGGCGGCGCAAGCCGATTTTTAACTTGGTTTTACCCTTAAGTATCCAGTCGACGATAAATTCATCATACAGGGCAAACGCCAGAGCCAGCGCAATAATCACCACCAGGCCAATATCGGTAACAGACATCTTATCTCCCAAAAAAAACATAAAAAAGCCGGGGTAAAAACCCCGGCTTGATCATTTACGCTTACAGGCCCAACAGACCAATCCAGTAACCGAAGATACCGATGGCAAAGAAGCCGACGATAATCCACAGCGCGTTCACCTTGCGCCTTAACAGCCACATACAACCGAAGGTCAGCAGCAGCGGCACCAGGCCGGGCATCAACTGATCCAGGATGGTTTGCACGCTGGTTACCGTGGTATGGCCGTCCGGACCGGTGATGCGCGACACCACCATGGGAATGTTCACATGGGTCCACTTATTTACCAGCGCCCCCATGACAAACAGCCCCAGGATGGAGGCGCCCTCCGTCAGTTTCTGGAGGAAACCGCCGCCCATATCGTTAACGATATCCACGCCCTTTTTATAACCGTAAGCCACGCCGTAATAGCGGGTAGCCAGACGCACGGCGTTAAACAGGATAAAGAACAACAGCGGACCGAGCAGGCTGCCGCTCATGGCAATCCCGGCGCCCAACGCGGCGAATACCGGACGCACGGTGCCCCAGAATATCGGGTCGCCCACGCCGGCCAGCGGCCCCATCAACCCGACTTTCAGGCCATTGATGGCCGCATCGTCGATCGGGGCGCCGTTGGCGCGCTGTTCTTCCATCGCCATGGTTACGCCTAATACCGGCGCGGCCACGTACGGATGGGTATTAAAAAACTCCAGGTGGCGTCTAATCGCCTGTTTGCGATCGTCATTGTTCTCAGGATACAGGCGACGGATCACCGGTACCATGGAGAAGCAAAAACCCAGCGCCTGCATACGTTCAAAGTTCCATGATCCCTGGAAAAGGTTCGAGCGAATAAAGACAGCACGCACGTCGCCGGGAGTCAGTTTCTTTGGGGCATTAGTAATATCGACCATTTCGCTCACCTATTAATCAAGTTCATTATCAAGATCATTAACGCCCCTGGCGCCGCCATTTCCACCGTTGGTCTGGTTATATTTCGGACTCAACTGGATATAAAGGACAGCCATGACCACGCCAATCACACCGAGGGAAACCAGGTTGAAATTGGTGAAAGCCGCGGTGACGAAACCAAGATAGAAGAAGGGCATCAGGTAACCGGCGCGCATCATATTGATGACCATCGCGTAACCTACTACCACGATCATGCCGCCGGCGATATTCAGACCGTTGGTCACGACTTCCGGGATGGAACTGAGCATGGCGTGGACGGCATCGGTACCGACGGAAACACCGACGATCACGGCCGGAATGGCGATACGCATTGCTTGTAACAGTAACGCGCCGACGTGAATCCAGCTTAAAGCGCTGAGGTTGCCGTTTTCGGCAGCTTTATCAGCGGCATGCTGGAAGGCGACGGTAATGGTACGAACGATAATGGTCAGCACCTGGCCGGCGGCGGCCAGCGGGATAGCCAGGGCAATGCCGGCCCCCACGCTTTGATTACCGGCGATAACCAGGATGGTGGAGATTATCGATGCCAGCGCGGCATCGGGCGCCACGGCGGCGCCGATGTTCATCCAGCCCAGGGCAATCATCTCCAGCGTACCGCCGATGATGATACCGGTCTTCATGTCACCTAATACCAAGCCGATTAACGTACAGGCCACCAGTGGGCGGTGGAACTGGAACTCATCGAGTATTGAACCCATACCTGCAATACAGGCCACTATAAAAATCAGCACAATTTGAAGCGTGGTGATCTCCATTGTACTTCTCCTCTGACAAACGTAAGAGAGCGGTAAACCATTTTTTCAGAAAATTTATACGCTCTTGGGTGTTAGTTTTTTTCGGCTGAATTTACTTACCGAGTTTATTTATTAAATCCATCATCTTCAGCGGCGAGTCTGAAGAGACCTTACGGACTTCCAGCTCAATCCCTCTGTCATTTAACTTGCGAAACGCGGCGATATCTTTCTCATCAACCGATACTGCGTTATTCACCTGGGTTTTGCCCTGACGGAAAGCCATACCGCCAATATTGACCGTGGTGATTTTAACCCCGCCTTCCACCACACGTTCAACGTCGGTAGGGTTGGTGAACAAAAACATGACGCGATCTTTGGCGTAAGCGGGATTGTCATAAACCCGGATAGCCTTGGCCACGTCAACGACATGCGCCGTAACGCCCGGGGGAGCCACCTGGGTAAGCAGTGTTTTGCGCACGGTATCGGCGGCGACTTCGTCACTCACCACGATAATGCGTTTGACATTGGTTTCCTTGGTCCAACGGGTGGCCACCTGGCCATGAATCAGACGGTCATCGATGCGCGCCAAGCCTATGGTCATATGACCACCGGCATTCGGATGCGCTGCGGCGGCAGGGGCTGCTGCGGCGGCAACCGGCGCGGTCGCCGCTTCGGCCTCAGGTTCCGGTGCTTTTAATGCCCTGACGCCTGCGCGCCCGGTTTCCACGGCAATTTTCACCAACTCGGCAAAAGCCGGGTTGTCGTCACGCGCCATGAAAGTTTCTGCCAACATGGGAATATTGACGCCGGTTACCACTTCGTAGTTTTCTTTATCGACAACAATGCGGCTGGCCGCATTAAATGGGCTGCCTCCCCAGGTATCAACCAGAAATAACACGCCTTCCTGAGTATCAAGTTGCGCTAAACGCGCGGTATACTTTTCAATCAGTGTTTCAGCATTTTCCCCGGGAACAAAATCAATCCAGGCGACGTTTTGTTGTGCGCCCAATATCATTTCTGCGGTTTTTAGCAGTTGCTCGGCCGCTGACCCGTGAGTGCCAATTATGATAGCAATACTCACTGATACCTCCTCTGTTAACAAATTGGGTTAAGCAGTAAAACCACCCGGCGTTTTAAGGCCTGAACATCTGGCGGAATGACCTCTTAGCCAGGGTAAATTTTCGCCACCCTGTTTGATGTCCGCTGTTTTGGTTGAAACGATTCGCGTTAGCGTGTCGCTCAATAGCGGTTAAACGCGATTTATTTTAGTGTGTAAAAAAATAAAAATTGTGACGGCGCTCAGTTATTTGTGCATGAGGAAACATATGAGGGTACAAATAGTGTAGATGACACTTATTACAACTTGCAGACAAAAAAAGTTTTATGCGTCGGTAAAGTTACCTGCTAAAGTGAAGTGTTTAAATTGATAAGGAGCGATGGGCCGCAGCCCCCCCATATGGACTGTCACCGAAAAAATTTCACCCTTGATTTGCCATTTCTATCCCTGCCAGCCCAGACCCGACCGGCGCTGTTTGCCAGCTTCTGGTTACGCCTTTTTGACATGCCGTTTATCTGCCGTCCGGACGATCCTTTACCCTGGTCCGATCCCGCATGTCTATTTTGCATCCCGCACGCATCTCATCCGGCGCAGGCGCTATTACCTCCGCCGGTCGGCGCCGGGCATGCCCGCGCGCCGACCGGGATGATGCGTCATAACGTTTGTGTTGACCGGATAACAACGCCCTGGAGCCCCCGATGGAATTCTTAATGGACCCGACCCTGTGGGTGGGCCTGCTGACCTTGATATTGCTGGAAATCGTACTGGGTATCGATAATCTGGTATTTATCGCTATCCTGGCTGAAAAAGTGCCGCCGAAGCAGCGTGATAAAGCGCGGGTCATCGGCCTGGCGCTGGCGCTGGTGATGCGTCTGGGACTGCTGTCGCTGATTTCGTGGATGGTGACGCTGACCAAACCGCTGGTCGCGTTCGGCGCTTTTAGCTTTTCGGGCCGGGATTTGATCCTGCTGCTGGGCGGCCTGTTTTTATTATTCAAGGCGACCACCGAGCTCCATGAACGGCTGGAAAACAAAGACGCCCACGACAACGGCGATCGAGGCTACGCCAGTTTCTGGGTGGTGGTGGTGCAGATTGTTATTCTCGATGCGGTATTCTCCCTGGATGCGGTGATCACCGCGGTCGGCATGGTGAATAACTTGCCGGTGATGATGACCGCCGTGGTCATCGCCATGGGCATCATGCTGTTGGCTTCCAAGGCGCTTACCCGTTTCGTCAATGCCCATCCCACCGTGGTGGTGCTGTGCCTGAGCTTTTTGCTGATGATAGGCCTGAGCCTGATAGCCGAAGGCTTTGGTTTCCATATTCCGAAAGGCTATTTGTATGCGGCCATCGGCTTCTCCGTGCTGATAGAACTGTTTAATCAAATCGCCCGCCGTAACTTCCTGAAAAACCAGTCGCGGGGGCCGATTCGGCAACGTACCGCCGAAGCCATTCTGCGTCTGATGGGCGGTCCGAAACCGCGCGAGCAGGGGGCCTCGCCGTCACACGACGAGCCGAAGGGGCAGTTTGCGGATGAAGAGCGCTATATGATTACCGGTGTGCTCTCCCTGGCCTCCCGTTCATTGCGCAGCGTGATGACGCCGCGCAATGAAATATCCTGGGTGGATTGCCGCGGGCCGGTGGAGGAACTGCGGGCGGCGTTGCTGGCCACGCCGCACAGCATGTTCCCGGTTTGCGACGGCGAGCTGGATCAACTGATCGGCATCGCCAGGGCCAAGGATTTAATGGTGATTCTGGATCGGGGCGAGGACGTTAAGTCCTATGCGGCGCAAAATCCGGCGATTGTCGTGCCGGAGACGCTGGCCGTGCTTAATTTGCTGGGCGTGCTGCGCCGGGCGCGGGGCAGTTTGGTGGTGGTTTCCAATGAGTTCGGCGTGATTCAGGGATTGGTTACGCCGCTTGATGTGCTAGAAGCCATCGCCGGCGAGTTTCCCGATGAAGATGAAACGCCGGATATCGTTGTGGAAGAGCACGGCTGGCTGGCGAAAGGCGGGACCGATTTACACGCCTTGCAGCAGGCGCTGGACAGTTATGAATTGACCCGGGAACATACCAACGTGGCTTCCCTGGCCGGCATGCTGCTGGCCGAGCGCGATACGCTGCCGGTGGTGGGCGAGGTAATAGAGCTGGGCCAATGGCGATTTACCATTTTGCAAATGTTGGAGTACCGCATCGAACTGGTGCGCATCGAGCGGATTGCGCCGATGGCCGGCGATGGGGATGAAGAGGAGTAGGGGCAGCCGGGGCTTCGCTGCGCGGCGGGACGAGCCCGCCGCGGACGGGTCAATCGCACTGCACCTTGATGGCCAGGCCGCCGCGCGAGGTTTCGCGGTATTTGGCGTTCATGTCCTTGCCTGTTTCGTACATGGTTTCAATCACTTTATCCAGCGAAACGCGCGGCGCGCTGGTGCGTCTAAGCGCCATGCGCGAGGCGTTGATGGCCTTGACCGAGGCAATGGCGTTGCGTTCGATACATGGAACCTGCACCTGGCCGGCCACCGGATCGCAGGTCAGGCCGAGATTGTGCTCCATGCCGATCTCCGCCGCCACGCACACCTGTTCCGGGCTGCCGCCCATTAGCTCCGTCAAGCCGGCCGCCGCCATGGAACAGGCCACGCCCACCTCGCCCTGGCAGCCCACTTCCGCCCCGGATATGGAGGCATTGAGTTTATAGAGAATGCCGATGGCGCCGCAGGCCAGAAAATAGCGCAGGTAAATGGCGGGGCTTACCGGTTCGATAAAGTGATCGTAATAGGCCAGCACCGCCGGGACGATGCCGCAGGCGCCGTTGGTGGGCGCGGTAACCACCCGCCCGCCGGCGGCGTTCTCTTCATTGACCGCCAGGGCGAACATATTCACCCAGTCGATAACGATCATCGGATCGCTGGAGTGCTTATCCGATGAAACCAGGATGCGGCGCAGGGCCGATGCCCGGCGCGGTACCCGCAGCGGGCCGGGCAATACCCCTTCGGTGTTGAGCCCGCGATCGATGCAGGCGCGCATGGTTTGCCAGATGCCGGCGAAGTACGCATCGATCTCTTCGCGTCCGTGGAGCGCCAGCTCGTTTAACAGCACCAGCCCGGACAGCGACAGGCCGGTCTCTTTGCAATGATCCAGCAATTGCTGGGCGCTGGCAAAGGAATGGGGCACGGCGATTTTTTCGATCACCGGCTGGCCGAAATGTTCTTCATCAACGATAAAACCGCCCCCAACCGAATAATACGTCTGGCTATAGAGCCGTTTTTCCCCGGCGAAGGCGTGGATGCGCATGGCGTTTTCATGCAGCGACAGGTAATCGCTGTGGAAAATCATGCCCCCTTCCCGCGGGAAGTCCACTTCATGAGGCCCGCCGGCCAGCATCAGGCGCTCGCGCTGCTCCACGTCGCGGATAAACGCCGGCACGGCGTCGATGTCGACGGTATCGGGCCTGTTGCCCGCCAGCCCCAGGATAATGGCGATGTCCGTATGGTGGCCCTTGCCCGTGAGCGATAGCGAGCCATAAACATCAACGGCCACGCGCGTAACGCTGCTGAGCAGCCGCCGCGCAGCGAGATCGTCCACGAATTGTTTACCGGCTTTCATGGGCCCAACGGTATGGGAACTTGACGGACCGATGCCGATTTTAAACATATCGAAAACGCTAATCACGTTGACTCTCCTTAAAACATAAGTGTGACGCTTACCCGGGCGGTAATGCGTTAAGTGTAATGACTGCCGCCGGTTTAGGCTTGCGCTTTCGCATGAAATAAACTAATCATAAAACCCGTTTTCATCCTGCGCCTGACCGGCGGCGCTGCGGTACGACGCCGCCGTGCCGTGCACTTTCGCCCCCCGCGCGGCTAATCTGAAGCGCCGCGCCGCGCCCTTTACCTTCCCTGCCCAGGGACAACGTATGTTTCAGGCGTGGCCCAGGCTGCGGCCCGGAGGGCCATAAGGAATAATCATGCCGCAATATGAATGAATGAGTTGTATGAAATACCAGATTATAATAATTAAATGGTATTATATTCTGTTTTAAACCGCGGCCCGGCAGATTCTAACGGTAATTTATTTTTTGAAAAGGATTTTCTTATGACGCAGTGACGGGGATCGCTGCGCGGCGGTCAGCGATGGATATGTTCACCCAGCCGATACAGGATCTGCGCGGTCATTCCCCAAACCATGTGGCTTTGGTACCAGGAGAAATAGACCCGCAGGGATTTGGATCGGCGCTGAATCTGCAAGGGGGTGTAGCTGGCAAGCCGTAAGGCCTGGTGCAGGGGGATTTCGAACATTTCCGCCACTTCGTCCTGGCTGGCGCGCAACCGGGTATCCGGCGCCAGCAGGCCGACGATGGGGGTAACCTGAAAGCCGCTGCTGCTGTCCACCGGCGGTAATCGGCCCAGCACCCTGACCGAATCCGGCGCAATGGCCACTTCCTCCTGGGCTTCGCGCAGCGCTGTGGCAATCAACGTGGCATCTTCCCTGTCCGCCGAACCGCCGGGGAACGCCACCTGCCCGGCATGTTTGCGCAATGAAGCGGCGCGGCGGGTCAATAATACCGTCGGCGTACGGTGGCAAATAATGGGAATCAGCACCGCCGCCTGGCGCAAATTGCGCGCGGGTTCGCCATAATGCGGCAGTTGCAACTGGAAACGGGTAATAAAATCATCCAGGGTCAGGGCGGCATCGGAATTATTCATCCGCGTTCAGCTCCGCCAGCAGGGGCAATATTTTGGCCACTTTCGCCAGGGTCTCCTGGTATTCGGCCTCCTCCTCGCTGTCCGCCACGATGCCGCCGCCAGCCCAGCAGTGGATGTGCCCGCGCTCCGCGAGCAGGGTACGGATGGCGATATTGCTGTCGAGGGTGCCGCACAGGCTCAGGTAACCGATACTGCCGCACCAGGCGCTGCGGCGCTGCGGCTCAAGCTGGTCAATCAGGGTCATCGCCTTGATTTTGGGGGCGCCGGTAATGGAACCGCCGGGAAAACAGGCGCGCAGCAGTTCGCAGGGGCCGCGATCCGCGGGCAATTGCGCGGTAATGGTGCTCACCATATGATACACCGCCGGGAACGCTTCGATTTTGAACAGTTCGGGCACCCGTACGCTGCCGGGTACCGCGATGCGCCCGATATCATTGCGCAGCAGATCCACAATCATCAGGTTTTCCGCCCGATCCTTCGGGGAATCGGCCAATTTTTGCGCCTGCAGCCTGTCGTCCCGCGCATCGGCCAGACGCGGCAATGTGCCTTTTATCGGCCGGGTTTGGATACGCCGGCGGCGAATATGCAGAAAACGCTCCGGCGACAAACTCAATATCGCCTGTTCCGGCAGGCGCATAAACGCGGAAAAGGGCGCGCCGTTGCGCTCCAGCAAATAGCCGAACGCCTGCCACTCATCGCCGGTGTAGGCGGCGCTGAACCGCTGGGCCAGGCAGATTTGATAACATTCCCCCGCCAGCAAATGGCGCTGGATCTGGCGAAACTTGTCTCCATATTCCCCGCGGGTCATATTGGCCCGCCAGCGGCCGTTGAGCCGAAAGGGCGCGGCGGCGGGGGCGCAAGGGAGGGGCAGCAATGCGGCGAGCAAGGGGGCGGGGTCCTGATAACACACCAGCGTCAGGCGGCCAAGGCGGTGATCGGCAATGACCGCCCAGGTATAAATGCCGATGGCCATGTCCGCCATGGCCAGATCCCGCCGCGCCTGATTGGGCAGTGTTTCGAGGCGCCGCGCCAGATCGTAACCGAACAGGCCCAGGGCGCCGCCCAAAAAAGGCAGGTCCTCCAGCGGGGCGGGGGCGATTCCCAGGCTGGCCGCCTGCTCCTGCACCAGCATAAACGGGTCCCCGGCGCTGCGAATGCTGCCGCCGTCGCGGGTTATCACCGTCTCCCCGCCCCGGGTAACCAGGGTGATGGCGGGGTCCGCGACCATGATATCAAAACGGCTGTCCCGGTGATCGGCATGGCCCGAATGCAGCAGCACCGACCAGGGCCGGGAGGCAAAAGGGGCGAACAGCGCCACAAGGGCGTCGCGATGGTACGGCAGGGCAGTCAGTTGCGGCAGCATGTCACCAGGGATTCCAAAAAAATTTATGATGGGCGTCAATGATCGCGCCAGGGGCCGGCATAATGCGCCGGCGGCCGACGAAACGAATAATAACGGCTCCCGGCCATAACATAAAGCGCATTGCATGGCGCGGGCGGCCTCGGCGTGAGACAATACCCCTGCCGATAAACCTACCTGGAGAAAAACCATGCTGACCGATATGCCCGCATTGAATCACCAACAGCAGCAGGAGGCCGTTGAGCGCATTCAGGCATTAATGTCCGAAGGAATGAGCAGCGGCGAGGCCATCCGGCTGGTATCCAGCGAAATCCGCGCCACCCATACCGGTGAACGGGTATCGATACGCTGGGACGACGACGAAGAGGACCAGCGGCCCGATCCCGCCCTGCAGGATGAAGCGCAGGACGAAGACGAAGAGGACGGGGCCATCTAGTCCCGGCCTACCGCCGGTAGCTTAGACCGCGGCGATAACCTTGATTTCCACTTTATACTGCGGGTTCATCAGGCGCGCCTCGACGGTGCATCTGACCGGGGCGCTGCCGGGCACCACCCAGGCGTTCCAGGCCGCATTCATGGCGGCGAAGTCGTTCCCGTCGGCCAGGAACACGGTGACATCCAGCAGGCGGGTTTTGTTGGACCCGACCCGTTTTAACAGCCGGTCGATCACCGCCAGCGCATCGGCGGTCTGTTCGGTGGCGTTGCCGGCCAGATTTTCCGGCACGCTGGTGTAATATACCGTCTGGTTATGAATCACCGCTTCCGACATACGGGCGCCTGGATCGATCCGCTCAATGGTCATCCGTTCATTGCTCATGTTATCTCGCTTTTACGTCTGGCAGAAAAGCCACCAGCATACCATACGGCGGTTTTAATCGAAGATAGTGGTGGATAAACCCCGGGCTTGGCATAATCCGACAGCAACCGAATCATAGAGAGAACGCGTGACAGATGATTTTGCGCCACAGGGCGCGTTGGCCAAGGCCATAACCGGCTTCAAACCGCGCGAATCGCAACGCCTGATGGCCGAGGCGATTCGCGAAGCCATTGCGTTAAAACAGCCGTTGGTGGTGGAGGCGGGCACCGGTACCGGCAAAACTTACGCCTACCTGGTGCCGGCGCTGCGATCCAAACGAAAAGTCATTATCTCCACCGGCTCCAAAGCCTTGCAAGACCAGCTCTATGCCCGCGACCTGCCCAAGGTGGCCGCCGCGCTGGAGTATCAGGGCCAAATCGCGCTGCTGAAAGGCCGCTCGAACTACCTGTGCCTGGAGCGGTTGGAGCAGCAAACCCTGGCGGGGGGGACTATCGCCCCGGAAACCCAGGCCGAGCTGGTGGGCGTGCGCGGCTGGTCGTCGCAGACCGTGGACGGCGATATCGCCAACTGCGCCGGCATTGCCGAAGACAGCCCGGTATGGCCGCTGGTGACCAGTACCAACGACAACTGCCTGGGAGGCGATTGTCCGTTGTACAAAGATTGCTTCGTGGTCAAGGCCCGGCGCAAGGCCATGGAGGCCGATGTCATCGTGGTGAATCACCATTTGTTCCTGGCGGATATGGTGGTCAAGGAAGGGGGATTCGGCGAACTGATCCCCACCGGCGATGTGATGATTTTCGACGAAGCCCATCAAATGCCGGATATCGCCAGCCAGTATTTCGGCCAGCAGTTGACCAGCCGGCAATTGCTGGATTTGGCCAAGGATATGACCCTGGCCTATCGCACCGACGTGCGGGATATGGCCCAGTTGCAAAAAAGCGCCGACCAGTTGACCTTCCGCACCCAGGATTTCCGGTTGGCCCTGGGGGAGCCGGGCTTTCGCGGCAACCTGCGCGACGTGCTGGCGCAGCCTTCGCTCCAGCGCGCGCTGCTGCTGCTCGACGACGCCCTGGAGTTATGTCACGACGTGGCCAAACTGGCGCTGGGACGTTCGGCGCTGCTCGATGCCGCTTTCGAACGCGCGGCGCTCTATCGCACGCGCCTCAAGCGGCTGAAAAATGTCCAGGAGCCGGGGTTCAGCTATTGGTACGAATGCAATGCGCGCTACTTTGTGCTGGCGCTGACGCCGCTATCCGTCTCGTCGCGGTTTCATGAGGTGATGTCCGAAAAAGAGGGCACCTGGATCTTTACCTCCGCGACCCTGTCGGTAAACGACCGCCTGGAGCATTTTACCCAGCGTATCGGCCTGGATGACGCCAAAACGCTGCTGCTGCCCAGCCCGTTCGATTACGCCACCCAGGCCCTGCTGTGCGTGCCGCGGTTTTTACCGGAGCCCAACCAGCGCGGCATTGCCGTGCAGCTGGCGCGGATGTTGCTGCCGGTGATCGTCGCCAACCGCGGACGCTGTTTTTTCCTGTGCACCTCCCATCAGATGATGCGCGATTTGGCGGCCGAGTTCCGCGCGTCACTGACCCTGCCGGTGCTGCTTCAGGGCGAAACCAGCAAACGCCAGCTGCTGGATCAGTTCGTCACCGCCGGCAATGCGCTGCTGGTGGCGACCAATAGCTTCTGGGAGGGGGTGGATGTGCGCGGCGAAGCGTTGTCCTGCGTGATCATCGACAAACTGCCCTTCACCTCGCCGGACGATCCGCTGTTAAAAGCCAGGAGCGAGGATTGCCAGCTGCGCGGCGGGGATCCTTTTGCCGAAGTGCAAATCCCCGAAGCGGTGATTGCCCTCAAGCAGGGCGTAGGCCGCCTGATTCGCGACGGCGAAGATCGCGGGGTGCTGATTATCTGCGATCAGCGGCTGGTTACCCGGCCTTATGGCCAGATCTTCCTCAAAAGCCTGCCGCCGGCGCCGCGCACCCGGTCCATACAGCGGGCCATCGATTTTCTGCAACGCCGCTGACCGTACGGCGTATCCCTTTGCCGCGGCGGGTATGCTATGATAGCGGCCCGTTTTGGCAACACATTTTCTTCCTGCCTGAGGTTTGGCATGTCTACGCGAATTTTAGCCCTTGATACCGCAACCGAAGCCTGTTCCGCGGCGCTTTGGATTGACGGTGAAATCAGCGAACGTTTCGATATTTGTCCCCGCGAACATACCCGGCGTATCCTGCCCATGGTCGACAGCCTCCTGGTGGAGGCGGGCATCGGCCTGACCCAGCTTGACGCGTTGGCCTATGGCCGGGGACCGGGCAGTTTTACCGGCGTGCGCATCGGCATCGGCATCGCCCAGGGGCT
The DNA here is from genome assembly GCF_047324175.1 of Sodalis sp. RH21. NCBI lineage: Bacteria > Pseudomonadati > Pseudomonadota > Gammaproteobacteria > Enterobacterales > Bruguierivoracaceae > Sodalis > Sodalis sp. RH21. The sequence continues at coordinate 2,591,256 of NZ_CP178732.1, forward strand.
GGCGCTGGGTGCCGGATTGCCGATGATGGGCATCTCCACCCTGGCGGCGCTGGCGCAGGGCGCCTGGCGCCGAACCGGCATTGACCGGGTGCTGTGCGCCATTGATGCCCGCATGGGCGAGGTGTATTGGGCGCAATACCGGCGCGCCGGCGACGGCGGCTGGCTGGGGGAGGAGAGCGAAAAAGTCATCAAACCCGGGCAATTGGCGGCGATCGCCGGCGAATTCACCGGGGCGTGGGCCTATGCCGGCACCGGTTGGGAAACCTATCCCGCGCTGATCGGCCATGACGATATTGTGCTGACGGCGGGCGATACCTTGCTGCCGGCCGCCCGCGATATGCTGCCGCTGGCGGTGCGGCGCTGGGCGGAAGGCGGGGCGCAAGCGGTGGAATCAACCGTACCTACCTATTTACGTAATGAAGTGGCGTGGAAAAAACTGCCCGGGCGCGAATAGTCGGCAACTTATGCCGCCTGCGCGGGTCCAAGATATACCCTCTATAATTAATTTGGTGGGGTTTTACCTGATGGCAAATCGACCCGATGGCAACAGGTCTTATGGCAGCGGATCTACTGCCAATGTATTGGGGTAACTGTCTATCGCAAGGCTGTGTCGAACCAAGCGTGATGTATCAATATGGGAAAAGATCGCAGCATGTCTATACGTCGTAATCTCAGCGGCGCCCGCCGCCGGAATCCGTGGTGGCCGGTCCTGGCCGTGGTCCTTGCCTTATCAGGCTGCGCAACGGTGCCGGACGCCGTGCGCGGCACCTCTCCCACGCCGCAGGAAGATTTGGTGCGCGTGCTCAACGCGCCTTCGCTATATGTGGGCCAGGAAGCCCGTTTCGGCGGTAAAGTGGTAAAAGTCACCAATCTGTCCGGCCGCACCCGGCTGGAAATCGCCAGCGTGGCCCTCGACGAATCCGCGCGTCCGCGGCTGCGCCAGGTTTCCAGCGGCCGCGTGGTCGCCTATGTTAACGGCTTCCTCGAACCGGCGGATTTCAACCAGCAGTGGGTGACGGTGGTCGGTCCTATTACCGGCACGGAAAAGGGCGCAATCGGCCAGGCAAATTATACGTTTGTGGTGATACGCGCCGACGGGTATAAGCGCTGGCAGCTCACGCAGCAAGTGGTGGCCCCGATGGGGCCGCCCATGTCGCCCTGGGGCTGGGGCGGGCGCTATGGCCGCGGCTGGGGGCCGGGCTTCGGCATGGGGTACGGTTATGATTATGGCCCCGCCCAGGTGCAAACCATCCTCGAATAACGCGGTGTTGTCAGCCAACGCAGGCGGCTATTAGTTTAGTCGCCTTTTTTGTGAACGGCGCTCGGGAATGGTGATGTATCGCCCAAGCCCGTTATTCCAGCGATTTCCAATGCAATACCATTATAGTTGTTGAGCACCGTCAACCAGCCAGGCCATGGGGAACCTCGATGAAAATACCAGACGCCGCCGGGCAGGCCATGCGCAGAGTATGGGCCGGGCGTTACCCGGCCGCCGTACCGCCGGAAATCGACCCGGACCAGTATCCGTCATTACCGGCGCTATTGGCGAATGCGGTGCGGCGCTTTCCCGATCTGCCCGCGTTTATCAACCTCGGCCAGCCGCTGACCTTTCGCCAGCTGGATGAGCAAAGCCGGGCGTTTGCCGCTTATTTGCAACAGGGGCTGCGCCTGAACCAGGGCGATCGTATCGCCCTGATGATGCCCAACATCCTGCAATACCCCGTGGCCCTGTTCGGCATCCTGCGAGCCGGTATGGTAGTGGTTAACGTCAATCCCCTTTATACCCCGGTGGAGTTACGGCACCAGTTGGCCGACAGCGGCGCCAGCGCCATTGTCATCGTGGCCAATTTCGCCCATACCCTGGAACAGGTGGTGCGGGATAGCCCGGTCAGGCATGTGATCCTGACGCGCCTGGGCGATCATTTTCCGCTGCTTAAACGCCTCGTCGTCAATGGGGTGGTGAAATATATCAAACGCAAACAGCCCGCGTTCCATTTGCCGTCGGCCATTGCGTTTCGCCGGGTATTGCAGCAGGGGCGGCGGATGTCCTTTACCCAGCCCGCCATTGACGCCGGCGATTTGGCTTTTTTGCAATATACCGGCGGCACCACCGGCCTGTCGAAGGGGGCCATGCTGACGCATCGCAATATGCTGGCCAACCTGGAACAGGCAAAAGCGGCCTATGGGCCGATCCTGACGCTGGGCGGCGAACTGATGGTCACCGCGCTGCCGCTGTACCATATTTTCGCCCTGATGGTGAATTGCCTGCTGTTCGTGGAAATGGGCGGCTGTAATTTGCTGATCGCCAATCCGCGGGATATCCGGTCGATGGTAAATGAAATGCGCCGGCACCGTTTCACCGCCATTTCCGGCGTCAATACCCTGTTTAATGCGCTCTTGCATAACGAGGCGTTCCGCCGGCTCGATTTTTCCTCGCTGCACCTGTCGGTGGGCGGGGGCATGTCGATCCAGCAGGCGGTAGCGGATGACTGGCAGGCGCTCACCGGCCAACACCTGCTTGAAGGCTACGGTCTGACGGAGTGCTCTCCGCTGGTATGCGGCAATCCCTACGACCTCAAACAGTTCAGCGGCAGCATTGGCCTGCCGGTGCCGTCCACGGATATTCGCCTGGTGGACGCAGGCGGGGAAAATGTGCCCGCCGGGCAGCCCGGCGAGCTGTTAATCCGGGGACCGCAGGTGATGGCGGGCTATTGGCGCCAGCCGGAGGCGACCGCTGAGGCGCTCAAAGACGGCTGGCTTTCTACCGGCGATATCGTTACAGTGGACCAACAAGGCTTTGTCCGCATCATTGACCGTAAAAAAGACATGATCCTGGTGTCCGGATTCAATGTCTTTCCCAACGAAGTCGAGGACGCGGTCGTCCGGCATCCCAAAGTTCTGGAAGCGGCGGCGATAGGCGTTCCCAGCGATGATTCCGGCGAAGCGGTCAAAATTTTCGTGGTAAAAAAAGAGCCTTCCCTTACGCGCGAGGAACTCCTGCACCACTGCCGCCAATATCTGGCCGGTTATAAAGTGCCCAGGCTGGTGGAGTTCCGCGATGAACTACCCAAATCCAATGTCGGTAAAATCCTGCGCAAGCAATTGCGCCATGAAAACCGGTGAATTCAACACCGGTGAATCAGGTTTTGCCGCCATGACAAAATCAAGAGAATGCAGTGTCAAACTACCAATTAATAACCAATGACGATGATTTACAGCAAATATGCGAACGCGCCCGCCAACATGCCCAGGTTGCGCTCGATACCGAATTTGTCCGCACCCGGACTTATTACCCGCAGTTGGGGTTGATTCAATTATTCGATGGCGAAACGCTGTCTTTAATCGATCCGCTGGCTATCGGCGAGTGGCGGCCCTTCAGGGAACTGCTGGCCGACCGCCAGGTGGTGAAAATCCTCCATGCCTGCAGCGAAGATCTTGAAGTGTTTTTGCACTCCTTCGATCAGATGCCGGCGCCGATGATCGACACGCAGGTGCTGGCCGCGTTTAACGGCCGTCCGCTGTCCTGCGGCTTCGCCACGCTGGTGGCGGAGTACCAGCAGGTGGTGCTGGATAAAAGCGAATCCCGCACCGACTGGTTGGCCCGGCCGTTAAGCGAAAAGCAGTGCGACTATGCGGCGGCGGATGTGTTCTGGTTATTGCCGATGGCCGGCCAGCTTATCCAGGAAACCGAGCAGGCGGGCTGGACCGCTGCCGCCGGCCAGGAGTGCGATGCGCTATGCCGGCGTCGCCAGGAAATCGTCGACCCCGAACTGGCCTATCGCGATATCGGCAACGCCTGGCAGTTGCGTACCCGGCAGCTGGCCTGTCTGCAAAAACTGGCCTCCTGGCGGCTGCGCAAAGCGCGGGAACGGGACATGGCGGTAAATTTCGTGGTGCGCGAAGAGAATCTGTGGCAAGTGGCGCGCTATATGCCCGGCTCGCTGGGTGAGCTGGATAAACTGGGCCTGAGCGGGCCGGAAATCCGCTACCACGGCAAAATATTGTTGGCGCTGGTGCAGGAAGCCGAAGCGATGGACGAAGATGCGCTGCCGGAACCGGTGGTCAACTTGATCGATCAACCCGGTTACCGCGCTTTGTTCAAAACCATCAAGGAGCATATCGCTATCGCCAGCCAGCAATCCGGGCTCGGCGTAGAATTGTTGGCCTCTCGCCGGCAAATCAATCAGCTACTTAATTGGCATTGGCGCTTGACGCCGATGCGGCGTACGCCGGAGCTGCTCAGCGGCTGGCGCGAAGCGCTGTTTGGCGAGGCGTTGCGCGGGATATTGAACGGCGATGCGGTCGGTAAAGCGTCAGTGACGTTGTAACAGGCGCGGTAATATACCGGCCATGCGGAATGCGGGGTGAAAGGGGGTGCCGGATACCGGAACGAGTGACATCATCGCGCAGGCGCCGCGTTAAGTATGTCCCCCTGCATAACGCAGGGGGTTTATGGACTTGCGATCATTTCGGTGTTTCTTCCGCTTCCGGCAGCGTCACGTTCAATTCAAGAATAGAGATATCTCCCTCGCGCTGCTCCAACTGGACGGAGACCATTTCCGGGTCAATTTGCACATACTTGCAAATCACCTCAAGGATATCCCGTTTCAACTGAGGCAGATAGTGGGGCTCGCTATCGCCCCGCCGGCGTTCCGCAACGATAATTTGCAGCCGTTCCTTGGCTATATTGGCTGTCGTTTTTTTGCGGGAGAGAAAAAAGTCGAGTAATGCCATGGTTTATCCCCCAAACAGGCGTTTTAAGAAACCCTTCTTCTCTTCTTCAATGAAGCGGAAGGGCCGTTCTTCTCCTAACAGGCGGTCAACCGTATCCGAATAGGCTTGGCCGGCATCGGACTGCGCATCGAGAATCACCGGCTCACCCTGGTTGGAAGCCCGTAAAACCGATTGATCCTCGGGGATCACGCCCAGCAGGGGAATTCTGAGTATTTCAATCACATCTTCCATGCTGAGCATATCGCCACGGTTTACGCGGCCGGGGTTATAGCGGGTCAGCAGCAGATGCTCTTTAATCGGGTCCTGGCCGTTTTCAGCGCGGCGGGACTTGGACGACAATATCCCCAGTATCCGGTCGGAGTCCCGTACGGACGAGACTTCCGGGTTAGTGGTGATGACCGCCTCGTCGGCAAAGTAGAGCGCCATCAGCGCGCCGGTTTCTATCCCGGCCGGAGAATCGCACACCACAAAATCAAAATTCATATCGTTCAGGTCGTTGAGGATTTTTTCCACGCCTTCACGGGTCAGGGCATCTTTATCGCGGGTTTGCGATGCGGGCAGGATATACAGGTTGTCGGTACGCTTATCTTTGATTAACGCCTGGTTCAGGGTGGCGTCGCCCTGGATGACGTTAACGAAGTCGTACACCACGCGCCGCTCGCAGCCCATGATCAAATCGAGGTTACGCAAGCCGATATCAAAATCGATCACCACGGTTTTTTTACCTTTCCGGGCCAGGCCGGTGGCAATGGCCGCGCTTGATGTGGTCTTGCCAACGCCCCCTTTGCCCGAAGTAACAACTATAATGCGTGCCATAAATGGATTCCTTGTCAAGGGCTTAATTTAGAGGTTGAATGGTTAGCGTATTATCTTGCAGGCTGAGTCGGGCGGCTTTGCCCGCATATTCAGCCGGGATTTGATCGCTTAACCAATACTGACCGGCAATTGAAACGAGTTCAGGCGACAAATGCGTACAGAAAATCTGGCACTGCGCGTCCCCGGACGCACCTGCCAAAGCCCTGCCTCGCATCATGCCGTAAATGTGGATATTGCCGTCGGCGATAAGTTCAGCCCCGGCGCTGACGCTGCTGGTCACAATCAAATCGCAGTCGCGCGCATAAATCTGCTGGCCGGAACGTACCGGCACATCAATGCGTTTGGTCTTTAATGCCGCGGCCGGGGGAGCAATCGCCGCCGGGGCGGCGGTGCGTTTTTGCGCCTTGCCTTCGTTCAAAAGGGGCAAACCGCTGCGCACGATGGCCTGTTTGAGCCGATCGTCTTTACACCCGCTGACGCCGACCACGTGCAGGCCGGTGGCGATAAACGCCTGGCGCAGCTGCTCCCAGTCGGTGTCCCGTGTCAGTGTGGCGACGTTAATCACCACCGGCGCGTCCTTCAAAAAGGCGGGCGCCTGTTCGATTTTTTCCTGCAATGCCTGACGAATATCCTCAGGTTGGGCGTCATGAACGTGAATTACCGATAAAGTAAAACTACTGCCTTTTAACTCAATGGGCGTCTGTGACATCTATCCTGACTCAGTCATAACTCATGTATTTTCCCGGTAAGCTACCGGTAAGCGATATTACGAAGCACTGCATGCATGTTATAGTTACTACTATATTCAGGCAAGATAACAAACCACGTAAACCGAGTAAAAAATATGTTTTGTGTGATCTACCGAAGTACCAAACAGGACCAGGCGTATCTTTATATCGAGAAAAAAGACGATTTTTCCCGGGTTCCCCCTGATTTAATGGCCCGTTTTGGCAAACCGGTGCTGGCAATGCTATTCCCGTTAAATGGTAGCAAAAAACTGGTCGCCGCGGATATAAATAACGTAAAACAAAGCCTGAAGGATCAAGGTTTTTATCTGCAATTGCCGCCACCGATTGAAAACTTAATGAAGCTTCACCAAAACGCCAACCAAAAATAACTGATCATTAATCCACTATTTGCGGCGCGTCTCGCTAAACGTATTTAAAAAACGTTACCGGATGACGCAACCCGAAATAATTCGCCCGTACCGGCGAATCGAGGGATAAATGGTGCCCTGCAAATAATCCGTTATGCCGAAGGAAACGCCACGTGAAATTATCTGCCGTCAGTCTCATGGTTTCCGGTTTATTACTTGCCGGCTGTAGTCATCATACCACCGGCCCGCGGGCCGAGCCCGCGGCGGTCGAGCCCCAGGCCGCGGCAGGCCAGGCGAGCGCGCCGCAGCAGGGTAAAACCATGTTGTCGCAGCAACAGCGCGATCCCGCCCAGTTCCCGGCTTATCTCGATCAATTGAAATCCGATGCGCTGGCGCAGGGCATCAATGCCGGGGTGGTCGAGCAGGCGTTCGCCCAAACGCATTTTGTCGATCGGGTCGTGAGCGCCGATCGCAATCAACTGGAAAACAAAGTCACCCTGGACGATTATCTCCAGCGGGTGCTGCCGCCCTGGAAAATTGCCCAGGCGCAGGAAATGTACCAGCGCTATCAGTCCCAGTTGGCGCAGGTCAGCGCCCGCTATGGCGTACCGGCGCGCTATATCGTGGCGCTGTGGGGCATGGAAAGCGGTTTTGGCAAAATCCAGGGCCGCGAAGACGTGATTTCCGCCTTGTCCACGCTGGCGTTTGAAGGGCGGCGCGAAGCCTTTTTCAAGAGCGAGCTATTTGCGGCGCTGCGCATATTGCAACAAAATGAAGTCGGCATCGACCAGCTTAAAGGCTCATGGGCCGGCGCGATGGGGCAAAGCCAGTTTATGCCCAGTTCCTATTTGCGCTATGGCGCCGACGGCGACGGCGACGGCAAAATCGATATCTGGAATAACGTCATGGACGTGTTTGCCTCCACGGCCAACTATCTGGCTACCGAGGGCTGGAAGCCTGGACAGGGTTGGGGCCAAGAGATCCGCCTGCCCGCCGGGTTCGCCCCCGAACTGGCCGGCCTGAAAGATCCCCAGGCGAAAACCGTCGCCGCGTGGAGCGGGCAGGAGATCGCCGCCCTTGACGGCAGCCCGCTGGCGGCGTCCAGCCAGCGCGCCTGGGTGATTATCCCGGATGATAACCAGGGCCGCGCCTTCCTGGTTTATGATAACTTCCGCACCATCATGCGCTGGAACCGTTCCTATTATTTCGCCATCAGCATCGGCACGTTGGCGGACGCCGTGGAAAAAACGTCGCCGCAGTGAAGCCTGATTGCGGATCGGGTATGATAAAGTTGACTAATTGTTATTCGGCTAATTTAATGGCAGGAGATATATCACATGTATCAACATCGAGATTGGCAAGGGGCGTTACTGGATTTTCCGGTAAACAAAGTGGTCTGCGTCGGCAGTAATTATTCCGATCATATCAAGGAAATGGGCAGCGCCACACCAACCGAACCCGTGCTGTTTATCAAACCGGAAACCGCGTTATGCGATATCCGCCAGCCGATAGTCATCCCCACCGATCAGGGAGAAGTGCATCATGAGGTGGAACTTGCCGTGTTGATCGGCATGTCCCTCAAGCAGGCTGATGAGGATCACGTGGCGCGCGCCATTGCCGGCTACGGGGTGGCGCTGGATCTGACGCTGCGCGAACTGCAGGCGAAATTTAAAAAAGCCGGCCAGCCTTGGGAAAAGGCCAAAGGCTTTGATGGTTCCTGCCCGATCTCCGGTTTTATCCCGGTGGCTGAATTCGGCGACGCCCAGCAGGCCTCCCTGACCCTCAAGGTTAATGACGAGGTCCGTCAACAGGGCAATACCCGGGATATGATTACGCCGATCCTGCCGTTGATTGCCTATATGAGCCGTTTTTTCACCCTGCGTCCCGGTGATATTATCCTGACCGGAACCCCGCAGGGCGTGGCGAAATTGCAGCCAGGCGATAAGCTGTCGGTGTCGTTTAATGATTTAACCATCGATACGCGTATTATTTAATACCTGGCGGCGGACCGGCCGTCTTGCCCTGGCGCGGGACGGCAAATAAAGTTGCATCCTGGCGCTGAACGTTTTATAAAGCCCGCCCCTGAGCTAACTGGACCCCATGATGACGACACGCCCTTTCTGGCAGGACAAGACCCTTGCCGAGATGACCGACGAAGAGTGGGAATCTCTGTGCGACGGCTGCGGCCGCTGCTGCCTGCACAAGCTGATCGACGAGGACACGGACGAAATCTATTTTACCAACGTGGCTTGCAACCAGCTCAATATCAAAACCTGCCAGTGCCGCCATTACGCCACGCGCTTCGAGTACGAGCCGGATTGCATTAAATTAACGCGGGAAAACCTGACGACCTTCGATTGGCTGCCGCCCACCTGCGCCTATCGCCTGCGGGAAGAGGGCAAACCGTTGCCGCAGTGGCATCCATTAATTACCGGCTCCAAGGCCGCCATGCACGGCGAGCGAATCTCGGTACGCAATATTGCGGTCAGGGAAAGCGAAGTAGTTGATTGGGAAGAACATATCCTTAACAAACCCGATTGGGCGCGCTAAAGGCCGGCGGCGAAACGGCCAAAAAATAGCCCGCGTTCCGCGAGCCTAAACAGGGTAGATCCACGGCAAGTTTGTACTTGCCTGTAATGATGGTAGTTCAGCCCAGGGTATCCGCTGGGTTAAACATGCTAAACGTGATATTGCCAAGCAAAATAATGAAAATATTAGTTGTGCTTATTATTTTCGTTTTAACGCAAGCTTTCTCCGCTATACACCCCCCACAACGGATTTACCGATCGAATTGCTGCAGATACAATGCAAGCATACCCAAAGTAACGGCGACGGCGACAAGTATGTCGTACCAACCAGCGTACATAACCACTCCTTATATATTGATATAAAGCATGGTCTGCTTTGACAAAATTTGTTGTGACAAATGTTCACTTTCCCTTAAGTTTTTTCCCTGGGTGGAAGAAAGGTTCGGTAATGGGGGCGAATTCTGCGTAGTGCAAACCGGCGGACTCCCGGCTTGATGAACAAGTCTGGCGCACGAAGGGGGCGCCAGACTTGTTCATCGCACGGAAAACCCGGATTTAGCGGTTGAACAGGTCGCGTTTTTTAGGACGAAATGGCTGGGCAATCAATACCAAGATCCCCACCAGCAGATAGGCGCCAAAAATCACGATCATCCACTGCGGCATTTCAAGCGACATAAAATGCCATTGTCTTACAGCGCAATCGCCCGTGGCGCTGAAAATCGAAGGCAGCCATTTATCCAGCGGCAGCCAGGAGGGGAAACTCACGAAGAAATCACAGGTGACGAACGGCGAAGGGTTAAGCTGGATATCAGTATGTTTCATTGCCAATAGCAGGCCTTCCCAGGCGCTGTAGAGCCATATCACCAACGCACCGTAACGCAAGGGGGTGGACGGGGCGATGGCGCCCACGATGCCGGCTCCCATGACGCCATATAACGCACAGCGCTGGTAAATGCACAATACACACGGTTTTAATAACATCACATGCTGAAAATAAAGCGCCACCAGTTCAAGAGCCAATGCGGTGAGCGCCAACAATAACCAGGCACCACGACCCCTAGAGCAGCGGTTAAGAAATTGCAACATACATTATTATCCAGGCCAGTTGCTTTTAAACACGCAGTTTAAATCAATTAAAGGCAGATGCCAGCCTCTTTTTTACGTTATGTGCAGGTTGATATCAGACTTGTTTCCGTTTTATTCAATATCATGCCGAGAATGGTATTATTCATGGGATCTTTTCAGCCGGCGGCGGCGATGGGGCAAGCCGGGGCATGGCATTATGCGCAAGACCGCCGGACCGCCGCCGGGCGCGGCAAGATAGGCGGCAAGCGTGACATTTTATTGCCATCGTTAACAAGGTTTTGCCGTTACTCTCTTCAACTCCCTATATCGGTCCCGCGTGTTCTGCTATCATTAAGCCGTTTTTAGCTAACATACGCATGCTGCTACGGAACATACAATTATGGTCATTAAGGCGCAGAGTCCTGCCGGTTTTGCGGAAGAATATTTGATTGAAAGCATTTGGAATAATCACTTCCCGCCTGGTTCTATTTTGCCCGCGGAGCGTGAGCTTTCCGATGTGATAGGCGTGACGCGCACTACGCTTCGAGAGGTGCTGCAACGCCTGGCCCGTGACGGCTGGCTGACCATTCAGCATGGCAAGCCCACGCGCGTGAACAATGTATGGGAGACGTCGGGACTGAATATTCTGGAAACCCTGGCCCGTCTCGACCACGACAGCGTACCCCAGCTCATCGATAACCTCTTGTCGGTGCGTACCAATATCGCCTCGATTTTCATCCGTATGGCGGTTCGGTTTTATCCCGACAAAGCGCAAAACGTATTGGCCCAGGCCAAAGACCTGGAAGATCAGGCGGATGCTTTCACCGAAATGGATTACCGCATTTTCCACGAGTTGGCCTTCGCTTCGGGCAATCCGATTTATGGTTTGATCTTTAACGGCCTTAAAGGATTATATCTGCGGGTGGGGCGCTATTATTTTTCCAATCCCCAGGCCCGCGAACTGGCGCGCAACTTCTATACCCATTTGGCGGCGCTGTGCCGGGACGGTTTGTACGACCAGGTGATTGACCTCGTGCGCCATTACGGTAACGAAAGCGGCGTCATCTGGAACAGCATGCAGTCAGCCATTCCCCACGATATCGCCGAATTGAGGAAGTAGCCGCGCCGAAGGCCGGTGAAAGCCGGCGGGGCTGACTTTCACCGGTTTGGTTGACTGCCCCGGTAGGCTACAGCGGCATGGTGCGGGGCGGGCAGCGCTCGATCAGCTCCACGTTGCCATCCTCATTCACCTGCTCCATATACACATCGAAATTCCACAGCCGGTGAATATGTTTCATCACCTCACGCCGGCTTTTAGCCAGCGGCGCGCGATTTTGCGGGGTATAACGCAGGGTCAGCGAACGGTCGCCGCGCAGATCCACATTCCAGATTTGAATATCCGGTTCCAGATTACTTAAATTATATTGGGAAGAGAGCTCTTGGCGGATGGCCCGGTAACCTTCTTCATTATGGATGGCGGCGATTTCCAAATAGTTGTTGTGATCGTCATCAAGCACGGTAAACAAACGGAAATCACGCATAATTTTTGGGGACAGGAACTGGCTGATAAAACTTTCGTCCTTGAAATTATGCATAGCGAAGTGCAGCGTTTCCAACCAGTCGCTGCCGGCGATATCCGGGAACCAGTGCTTATCCTCTTCGGTCGGCGACTGGCAAATGCGCTTGATATCCTGGAACATGGCGAAACCCAGCGCATAAGGGTTGATGCCGCTGTAATACGGGCTGTTATACGGCGGTTGGTAAACCACATTGGTATGACTGTGCAGAAACTCCAGCATAAAACGATCGGTGACTTTCTTTTCGTCGTACAGGTGGTTCAGGATGGTGTAGTGCCAGAAAGTCGCCCACCCTTCATTCATCACCTGGGTCTGCTTTTGCGGATAAAAATATTGGCTGACTTTGCGGACTATACGCAAAATCTCACGCTGCCAGGGTTCCAGCAGCGGCGCGTTTTTCTCCATAAAATACAGCAGGTTTTCCTGCGGTTCATGGGGATAGCGGCTGGCCTGGGCCGGCGCTTCTTCCTTTTCGCGCCGGGGAAGCGTGCGCCACAGTTCGTTTACCTGGCTTTGCAAATACTCTTCGCGGCTTTTCTGACGGGATTTTTCTTCCTGCAAAGAGATTTTCTGCGGACGTTTATAACGATCGACCCCGTGATTCATCAGGGCATGGCAGGAATCGAGCAATTGCTCTACTTGTTCGACGCCGTAGCGCTCTTCGCATTTGGTAATGTAATTGCGGGCGAAAATAAGGTAATCAACAATGGAACTGGCATCGGTCCAGCTGCGGAATAAATAGTTATTTTTGAAAAAAGAATTATGGCCGTAGCAGGCATGGGCAATGACCAGCGCCTGCATGGTCATGGTGTTTTCTTCCATCAAATACGCGATACAGGGATTGGAATTTATGACAATTTCATAAGCCAGTCCTTGCTGGCCCTGTTTATAACGCTGTTCGGTCTCGATAAATTTCTTACCAAACGACCAATGGGTATAATTAATGGGCATCCCGACGCTTGAATACGCGTCCATCATCTGTTCGGAGGTGATTACTTCTATCTGGTGGGGATAAGTCTCCAGCCGATAGAGCTTTGCAACCCGGTCAATTTCTTCCAGGTACTCCTGTAGCAGTTCAAATGTCCAGTCGGGTCCATCGCTAAGACAAGTGGTATCCTTAAAACTTTCATCAAGAGAAATCGTCATCAGCGCACCTCATCGTTACAGACAGCACTTCATCATGCTGGCTTATAATTAATCGTAGTGCAAGATGAAATTCACGCGGCCGCCTTTGATGGATATAATCGACGGACGCAGTCAGGACCAGCCGCGTTTCTCCCGGTTTACGGCGGGGAAATCAAAAAAATTAGGATCATATCATCATGCGGGTCATCATTTTAGGAAGTGGCGTGATAGGCGTGGCAAGCGCCTGGTACCTTGCCAAGGCGGGACATGAGGTGCTGGTGCTTGACCGCCAGCCGGGGCCGGCGCAGGAGACCAGCGCGGGCAACGCCGGACAAATATCCCCCGGTTATGCCGCGCCCTGGGCGGCGCCGGGGGTTCCGCTTAAAGCCGTGAAGTGGATGTTCCAGCGCCATGCCCCCCTGGCTATCCGGTTCAAGGGCAGCGATCATCAACTGCGCTGGATGTGGCAGATGCTGCGCAACTGCGACAGCCACCATTATTATATTAATAAAAGCCGCATGGTGCGTCTGGCGGAATATAGCCGCGATTGCCTTAAGTCATTGCGCGCCGATACCGGCATCCAATACGAGGGGCGCCAGGGGGGCACCCTGCAATTGTTCCGCACCGAGCAGCAGTATGCCAGCGCCGCCAAGGATATCGCGGTGCTGCGCGACGAGGGCGTGCCGTACGAACTGCTGGAAGCCGGGCGGTTGGCGTCTGTCGAGCCGGCATTGGCCGGGGTGGCGCATCGGCTGAGCGGCGGCCTGCGGCTGCCTAATGATGAAACCGGGGATTGCCAGTTATTCACGCAGCGGCTGGCCGCCATGGCGGCCGAATTGGGGGTAACCTTTCGTTACCAGAGCAACGTCGCGGGCCTGATGCGTTCGGGTAACCTGATTGCCGGGGTGAAATGCGACGGCGAGCTGTTGCAGGCGGACGCCTATGTGATGGCGTTGGGATCGTATTCCACCGCCATGCTGCGGGATATTGTCAACATCCCGGTTTATCCGTTAAAGGGCTATTCGTTGACCATACCCCTGGCGGATGAGGAGGCGGCGCCGGTGTCCACGGTGCTGGACGAAACCTATAAAATCGCCATTACCCGCTTCGACCGGCGCATCCGCGTGGGCGGCATGGCCGAAATCGTCGGTTTTAATACGCAATTGGAAAAGGCCCGCCGGGATACGCTGGAAATGGTGGTGCGCGATCTTTTCCCCCGCGGCGGCCATATCGAACAGGGAACATTCTGGACCGGGCTGCGGCCGATGACGCCGGACGGCACCCCGATTGTGGGCGGGACGCCGCTGAAAAACCTGTATCTCAATACCGGCCACGGCACTCTGGGCTGGACCATGGCCTGCGGTTCGGGCCGGCTGCTGGCGGATGTCATCAGCGGCCGTCAGCCGGATATTCCCTATGACGACCTGTCCGTGGACCGTTATGCGGATAACTTCAGGGCCGCGATCGAGCCAAGCGTGTCCAGGATGTAGCGGCGGCCCTATGGCCGGGCGGTCCAGGAGGTCAGCCTGCCCGACAGCCGGCGCGTATGCGCCCGGGCGACGCCGGCCAGCACCGCACCCAGCAGCATTACCAGCGCCAGCGCCAAATGCGGCGACAGGGGCAGGGCGATAACAGCCAGGCTAATGGCGGCCGCGCCCGCCATCTGCACGAAGCCGCTGAGCGCCGAGGCTACGCCCGCCTGGTCGGGATAGGGCTCCAGCGCGTAGCTGGCGGCAGGGCCCATCAGAAACGCCAGGCCCGAGCAGGCCACCGCCACCGGCAGCATATAGCCGAGCCAGTGGGCTTGCCAGGGCGCGGGCAGCAGCAGCACGTGCGTCAGCAGCAGCAACCCGCCCAGTCCCATTAACGCCGTGCCGATGGTCAGGCAGGCGGGGCGGCCCGCTTTGCGGATAACCCGGTTGGCAATCACGCTGACAAACATAATCCAAAAACCGTTGCAGCCAAAAGCCACGGAAAACTGCAGCGGCGTCAGTTGCGCATCGCCCATCAACACCTGGGACGACAATGAAACATACGTCAGCGCCATGGCCATGGCGCCGGTATTCACCAGGGAAAACACCAGAAAGCGCCGCTGCCTGAGGATCGCCCAGTAGGCCTGCAGCGGCAGGCCCAGGCTGCGTCTGGTTTGGACGGGCCGGGTTTCGGGCAGCCCCAGCGCTATTAGCGTCAACACGATGAACGAATAGATCGCCAGCGTCCAGAAAGGCGCGCGCCAGCCCAGATCCGCGGCCAACAGGCCGCCCGCCAGCGGGGCCAGCGCGGGAACGATATTCAGCGTGCCGTTAAGAAAGCTGAAAGCGCGCGCGGCGTCGTCGCCGTTAAGCCTGTCCCTGACGCAGCTAAACAACGCCACGGTGGTGCAGCATACCGCCAGTCCCTGCAGGATACGCGAACTGATAAACCATGCCGGCGACGGCGCCAACGCCGCCATCATCGCCCCGAGGCCATACAATGCCGCACCCGCCATGGCCATGGGCCGGCGGCCGAAAAAATCCACCAGCGGGCCGGTAATCAACTGGCCGACGCCCATCACCAGGATAAATAACGGAATAGTGGACTGAATCAAGGATTCGTTACTGCCCAGTCCTTTGGCAATCAGGGGAATGACCGGCAGATAAAGATCGATTCCCAGCGGCCCCAGGAGCACCAGGAGCAGCAACAAAAGAAGAAATTTTCGCATCGATAACCAAATTATTTATAAAGGTCG
This sequence comes from Sodalis sp. RH21, assembly GCF_047324175.1. NCBI lineage: Bacteria > Pseudomonadati > Pseudomonadota > Gammaproteobacteria > Enterobacterales > Bruguierivoracaceae > Sodalis > Sodalis sp. RH21. Next base: position 2,606,925 of record NZ_CP178732.1, read on the forward strand.
TAAGAATAATGGCTGGCAACGGGCGTTGTCAGGCGTAAAATGCCCTTTTACCCGCTTATGCCGTTTTTTTTCCGCCAGGGCTGATTTTTTGGCCAATTCCCCCCGTGACGCCCGTTATGGCGGGCGGATTATCCCGCTTTTTAGGCGCCCGTCATTGGTTTTCAGCGGCAATATATGATAATTTTCGTCATATTATTTCTGGGTTGTTGCATCTAAATGAATACTGATTATAAAAATTTCTCAAAATTATTGCACCTGACTTCCCGCGCGTTGCGCATGGCCATCGACCGGCGGCTAAAATATCTCGGCCTCAGCCAGGCAAGCTGGGTCGCCGTAGCGGCGATCGCCAGCGCGCAGGCGCCTTTATCGCAAAGCGAGCTGGCGCAGCTGTTGGGCGTGGAAGGCGCAACGATCGTCTCGATGGTGGACCGGCTGGTCAAGCTGGACCTCGTGCAGCGCGTGCCCACTCTGGCCGACCGGCGCAAAAAACTGCTGTTGGTTACCGCCGAAGGCAAAGCCTTATACGAAAAAGTGCGCAGCGAGGCCGACGCCATCGGCAAAGAAATCCTGGAAAACATCGCCGAGCAGGATATGCAGATTGCCATGCAGGTATTGTCTAAAATCTACGCCGCCACTGATTCCCTGTCCTGAGATCCCGCCAGGGAACCTTGCGGCAGCCCTCTCCACCGGGGACTCCGGGAAAATAGCTAGATGTGCTCTTCGTCGATTTTAATGCCGATTTTACTGACTTGCTGATCTTCTTTTTCGGCGATGGTCCAGACCAACCCTTCCGACACCACGGTATCGCCCACCACCGGCTCACCGCCGCCCAGCAGTTGCATCACAAATGCGCCCAGCGTCAGGCCGCGGTCCTCGCGTTCATCGAGATCAAGTCCATAAATAGCCGCGACATCTTCCAGCTTGGCATTGGCTTCCAGAATAAAATCGCCGAAAAAGCGCTGATCCAGCGCTACCGGCGGGGATTGGCTGAATAGTCGGCCCAGCGCCGGTAAATCCCGCTCGCGCCCGATAACGCACAGGACGTCCCCTTCTTTGAGCCGGGTATTGCCGGTCGGGTGCAGCATGACGTTATCGCGAAACAGCGCGGCGATACGGGTATTCTTCGGCATTTTCATATCGCGCAGCGCGGCGCCGACGCACCAGTTTTCCTTGCCTAATTGATAGATAAATTGTTCCCAGGGGTTTTCCGGATGGATATCCATGCCGACCCGGCTGATAGGCGAAGCGGTGGGCGGTACCACCACCCTGGCCAACTTGGCCGCGTAGCCCAGGGAAGTCCCCTGGAACAACAGCGAGATCAGCACGATAAAAAAGGCGAGGTTAAAATAGAGCCGTGCGTGATCCAGTCCGGCCATCATGGGAAATACCGCCAGAATGATCGGTACCGCGCCGCGTAAACCGACCCAGGAGAGAAAGACCCGTTCGCGGGCGGTAAAGTTGCGAAAGGGCATTAAACCCACCCAAATGGACAGCGGCCGGGCAATCAGCATCAGCCACAACGACAGGAGCAGCGCCGGCACGGCGATAACCCACAAATCGCTGGGGGTGACCAGCAGGCCCAGCACTAAAAACATGCATATCTGGCTGAGCCAGGCCATGCCGTCAAAGGTTTGCAAAATCCCGTGGCGGTTGCGTATCGGGCGATTACCCAATAAAAACCCGCACAGATAGACGGCTAAAATGCCGCTGCCTTCCAGGGCGGTGGTCAGGGCGAAAATCATGATGCCGCCGCTGACGGCCAATAGCGGATACAGGCCGGGCGCCAGGGAAATCCGGTTGATGGTTTGCTGCAGCAGCCAGCCGCCGCCCAGGCCGAACAGGACGCCCAGGCCGAATTGCTGCACCAGATGCACCACGAACATCCAGCTTAAATGGGTTTCATGCCCTTGAATCATCGCGATGAGGGTGATGGTAAGAAACACCGCCATGGGATCGTTGCTGCCCGATTCGATTTCCAGCGTGGAATTAACCCGTTCGTTTAATCCTTTATCCCCCAGCAGGGAGAATACGGCGGCGGCATCGGTGGACCCGACAATGGCCCCGACCAGCAGGCCTTCAATTAAATCCAGATGAAACAGCCACGCCGCCACCATGCCGGTAAGCCCGGCGGTGATCAGCACCCCTACCGTGGCCAGGGAAAGCGCGGGCCACAACGCCACGCGAAAAGAAGAAGCGCGGGTACGCATGCCGCCATCCAATAAGATGACCGCCAGCGCCAGGTTGCTGATTAAATAGGCTACCGGGTAATTATCAAAGCCGATGCCGCCGATACCGTCCACGCCGGCCAACATGCCGATTGCGAGGAATATGACCAGGATAGGAATGCCCAAACGGGAAGAAAAGGAGCTCAGCAGGATGCTGCCGCCAACTAATATGGAGCCAATAATAAATAAACTGATGATAGTGCTGCTGTCCAAACCGAGCTCTCCTTTTTTGATCGTTCTCTGGCCCCGTTCCCACCGATAAAGGTTAAGGCTTATATTCATCCGCTGCCTGAACATAATTTTAGCCGCCGCAAAGGCGAAGAGGGGGGTTTTCTAATCCCTTGCCGACGAAACAGCCTGCCAGAAGCCCGCGCGCCGCGCGTATGAGGAGTGCAAACCTTGTAGACATTTCCAAACCGGACTAAGACAAACTACCCTTTTTTACGCCAATAAAAAAGGCGTTTTTCACAAAAGCTGTGTTTTTAACGATTTGACGACGTTGGGTAGGGATAACCCTCAAAATAGCGGTATTTCCAGTGCGGCTACCCGCGTCCCCCATTTATGGTAATATAAAATCTTGCTAATAATGAGTTTTGGATTGTCATTTCGATGAAATTAAATGAGCAATATTACGACGTTTTGATTATGAGCGAATGGCGCGGACTGATAGCCATTACCAGTGATACCGCTCATAGCTTATTGATTTCATTATCAGATCCCGACATCAGTTTATTGGCCGATGATTTTTACGAATATATGCTGGGGGATGACGACGCCGCGCTGTTTTTATCAAGCCAGCAGGTAAGCGAACGGCTGCACGCCACGCTGTCCCAATGGATAAAGGGCGTGCTAAGCAGCTCAACCGCCGATTTAGCGGCGCTTATCACGCGCCAGCGCAAAATCGGCGATGTGCATGCCCGCATCGGTATTCCCATCGATTTGGTGGCTCGCGGGGCCAGGCGGCTTAAACACACCCTGTACGGTCGGCTGCGACGCGATATTACCGATCTGGCGTTATGCTACGATGCCCTGCGTTTTGCCTCACTGGCCTTGGATATGGCGATTGAGGTCATGACCACGTCCTACTCCCGCGCCCATGAAAGCACGACTAAGGATAAAGAAAATTATCGCTTATTTTCTATTCTGGATAACGTCCACGTCGAGCGCGAACGGCAGTTAGCCGCGCTGCTGAATTGGGAAAACCGCTTTATCTATAATGTGGCCACCGGTTTGCCCATGCTGGAAATCCAGGAATTGGCGGAGTCTGAATTCGGCTTGTGGTTTCAGCATAAAGGGCGGCATGTTTTCGAATCCGTGGACGAAATCGCCATTATCGAGAGCCTGCTGGGCGGCACCGATGAATTTATCGCTTCGTATACCGCCGAGCAGGTGGCGCAGGCCGAGCAACGCTACCTCCTGCTGCGCACGGTGCATAGCCGGTTGCTGAAAATCGGCATGCTGCTGGCGACGCTGTTTGATGAGTTGTCCAAATTCGAGAACGGCAAAGATCCGTTAACCAATCTATTGAACCGGCGCTTTATCCCCACTATCTTGCGGCGGGAAATTGCCCTGGCCATGCGCAGCTCGTCACCGTTTATTCTTGCCATGGTGGATATTGATTATTTTAAGCGGATTAATGACACCTTTGGCCATGATACCGGCGATCGGGCGATAAAAAATATTGCCGCCATATTATATGAAAGCATACGGAGCAGCGATTATGTGTTCCGCTACGGCGGCGAGGAATTTATGTTGCTGCTGGTGGAAACAACGGAAAGCCAGGCGATCAATATCATCAATAATATTCGCGATAAAATCGCGAGCCAGCCCGTTGATCCCTCCCAGGACGAAAAGGTCGACCTTACTATTAGCGTGGGCCTGTGCTTATTCGACGGACATCCCGACTATGAGCGGTTAATTAAAAAAGCCGATAGCGCCTTATACCAAGCCAAACAAAACGGCCGCGATCGCACGGAAACCTATCGCGAGGGGCAGGCGAAATAGCCCAGGGGCAAGAGAGGTGAACGATGAAAGGTAACGAAGGGGATTTCCCCGCAATCAGCCAGAAAACATCCGCCGTCTGGCTGATTTGTCCTTAAGTAACGCCGTTTTTTTGCCAACCTTGCTGTTACGCACCCGGTGGTGCGTTAACCTTATCTTTCATTAACCTGTTTGTGGAACAGTTCGCGGAATACCGGATAAATATCCTCCTGATCGCGTATATGCTGCATGGCGAAATTTTCATATTTGTCCTGCAAATCCTCATATTCGCGCCATAGGGTTTGATGCGCCCGGCGGGTGATTTCGATATAGCTGTAATAACGCACCATGGGCAGCAGGCGATTGGCCAGCAACTCATGGCACAAGGGGGAGTCATCCGCCCAGTTATCGCCATCGGAGGCCTGCGCGGCGTAAATATTCCATTGCGCCGGGTCATAGCGATCCTTGACCACATCTTCCATCAGCTTTAAGGCGCTGGAAACGATGGTGCCGCCGGTTTCCTGGGAGTAGAAGAATTCATGTTCGTCCACTTCCTTGGCCTGGGTATGATGGCGGATATAAACCACCTCGACGTTTTTATACGTGCGGCTAAGGAACAGATATAGCAGGATATAAAAACGTTTTGCCATATCTTTAGTCGCCTGATCCATCGACCCCGACACGTCCATTAAACAGAACATTACCGCCTGACTCGACGGTTCTGCCCGGCGTTCAAAGTTTTTATAGCGCAGATCGAAGGTATCGATAAACGGAACCCGGGCTATTTTCTGCCGCAGTTCCGCAATCTCCTTGTGGATACGCTCTTCTTCCAGCAATTGAACCGGCTCGCTGTTGGCCAGCAGCGCCAGTTCTTCTTCCAGCTCACGGATGTTGCGGCGTTTACCGGCGGTCATGGCGGTTCGCCGCACCAGCGAATTCTGCAACGACCTTACCACGCTGATATTAGCCGGCACCCCGGTCGAAGTATAACCGGAACGATGCGTTTTAAATTCGTTCAGCTGCTTATGCTGGTTTTTTTGCAAATTGGGCAGCGCCAAGTCCTCGAACAGCAGATCGAGGTATTCGTCTTTCGAGATCTGAAAAACAAATTCATCCTCCCCTTCGCCATCCTGGCTGGCATTCCCCTGGCCGCTACCGCCGCCGCCCCCCGCAGGCGGTCGCTCGATGCGATCGTTTTGGATAAAGTGATCGTTCCCCGGATGCACACGATGACGCAGGCCTCCCCGTCCCTGATGGAAAACCGGCTCATTGATATCGGTGTTTGGAATTGACACCGATTCTCCGCTCTCTATATCGGTAACCGAACGCTTATTGATGGCCCCGGCAATCGACTGTTTGATTTGCGACTTATAGCGGCGTAAAAAGCGTTGGCGGTTAACCATGCTTTTGTTTTTGCCGTTAAGTCGTCGGTCAATAAAGTAGGCCATATTTCTCCTCCAGACGACGGTGTCCTCGCGCCGTAGCGTTAATACTCCAACGCTGCGCCAACGGCGGCGGCAGCGTCGACAGCACTTCTACTACGGTTAAGACGATTTCCTGACCCGCAGATACCATTCACATAACAGGCGTACCTGTTTGCGGGTGTAGCCTTTTTCCATCATGCGATCCACAAAGTCGTCGTGTTTTTTCTGCTCATCAGTTGATGTTTTCGCATTAAATGAAATAACAGGCAACAACTCTTCCGTATTGGAGAACATTTTTTTCTCAATTACGGTCCGAAGTTTTTCGTAACTGGTCCAGTTCGGATTGCGGCCGTTATTGTTGGCCCGGGCACGCAGTACGAAATTTACAATCTCATTACGGAAATCTTTTGGATTGCTGATGCCGGCAGGTTTTTCGATTTTCTCCAATTCGGCGTTCAACGCCTCGCGATCGAATAACTGTCCGGTATCGGGATCTCGATATTCCTGATCCTGAATCCAGAAATCAGCATAGGATACATAACGATCAAATATATTTTGCCCATATTCGGAATAAGATTCCAGATAGGCGGTCTGGATCTCTTTGCCAATAAATTCGGCATATTTCGGGATCAGATAACCCTTTAAATGCTCAAGATATTTTTCGGCAATATCCTGCGGGAATTGCTCACGCTCGATTTGCTGTTCCAGGATATAGAATAAATGCACCGGATTAGCGGCCACTTCGCCGTGATCGAAGTTAAATACCCTGGAAAGGATTTTAAAGGCAAAACGGGTGGACAAGCCGTTCATCCCTTCGTCTACGCCCGCGTAATCCCGGTACTCCTGATATGACTTGGCCTTGGGATCGGTATCCTTAAGGCTTTCGCCGTCATAGATCCGCATCTTGGAATAGATACTGGAGTTTTCCGGTTCTTTCAAGCGCGAAAGAATGGAGAAGCGCGCCAGCGTTTCCAGGGTGCCGGGGGCGCACGGGGATTCCGACAGTTCACTATTGATAAGCAGTTTGTCGTAGATTTTGATTTCCTGCGAAACCCGCAGGCAATAAGGCACCTTGACGATATAGACACGGTCAAGGAACGCCTCGTTGTTTTTATTATTGCGGAACTGCACCCATTCCGATTCATTGGAGTGAGCCAGAATAATGCCGTTAAACGGCAGGGCGGCAATGCCCTCGGTTCCGTTATAGTTTCCTTCCTGGGTGGCGGTCAGCAACGGATGCAGCACCTTGATGGGCGCTTTAAACATTTCGACGAATTCCATAATACCCTGGTTGGCGCGGCACAAGGCGCCCGAGTAGCCATAGGCGTCGGGATCGTTTTGCGCGTGATCTTCCAGTTTACGGATATCGACTTTACCCACCAGGGCGGAGATGTCCTGATTGTTCTCATCGCCCGGTTCGGTTTTGGCGATGGCGATTTGTTCAAGAATCGACGGCCAGACCTTTACCACTTTAAAGCGGGTGATATCGCCGCCGAATTCATGCAGGCGCTTGGCCGCCCAGGGCGACATGATGGTACCGAGATAACGACGGGGGACACCGTATTCTTTTTCCAGGATAGTGGCGTCTTCCAATGGATTGAACAGACACAGCGGATGATCGTTGACCGGGCTGCGTTCGCCGTTGGCGCTCAGGATGTAAATCGGCACTTTTTGCATCAATGCCTTGAGCCGTTCGGCCAGCGATGACTTACCGCCGCCCACCGGGCCCAGCAGGTACAGGATCTGTTTCTTCTCTTCCAGTCCCTGGGCGGCATGTCTCAGGTAAGAGACAATTTGCTCAATGGCTTCTTCCATGCCGTAGAATTCTTCAAAGGCAGGGTAGCGTGCGATGACGCGATTGGAGAACAGACGGGAGAGCGGCGGCTCCTGGGCGGTGTCGACCATTACCGGCTCACCGATAGCCATTAATAGTCTTTCCGCCGCGTTAGCGAACGCGCTGCGATCCTGACGACAGATAGTGAGGAATTCCTGCAGGGTGAACTCTTCGTCCTTGGCAGCTTCGTAGCGCTGACGATATTGGTCAAATATGTTCATGGCGATGCCCGTCCTTCGTTATTAGCACAGGTTAAAAAGGAGCCAAGATAAGTATTAAACAGCTCCTGAAAAAAACGGTCTCTCCTTGGGTAGCAACTACATTACAGCAACCACTATGCCAACTTTCTTCGCTGCCAGTGCTACCGCTCGCGGGAAAAACCTTTCTCTATAATAAAGTTTAGTTGGCATCTGGCAAATGTCATTTATGTGTTACAGCTTTTTTTAAGATATATCAATGACTCACTTAACGTTTTTACACTAAAGCCATGTGTGGCGCGGCCTGTAGCGGTGTCAACGTCCTTCGGGCCAGTTTATATAAAATTAGGATATAATTTAGACGTTAATTGTTTGTTTCTGTAAATAATCGGCAAAGCCGGTGGGTTTCCTTTACACTTCACGTTTATATATAGCCAGTACACTCTTTTTTTTACACTACGGGAAGCATCCATTGTGAAAACTCATACCTTTACATTACTGAGTCTCGCGATTACGTCGGGCCTTTGCATGCCGGCCGCCGTTGCCGGTACCTGGTCTTTGGGCGCCTCGGCGCTGCATGCAACCACCCCTTATAAAGGTGCTGACGATAGAACCATACCATTCCCCATCGTGAACTATGATGGCGATAGTGTCTACCTCCAGGGGCTGAGCGCCGGTTATTATCTCTGGAAAGATCCGCAAAACCAGCTGTCCTTAACCGCTGAATATTCTCCGTTCGGATTTAAACCCGGCGATAATGATTATGGTTATATGAAACAATTGGATAAACGGCGCGGCACGGTGATGGCGGGCTTGCGTTATAAATATACCTCTGACTGGGGTATTGTCCGCGCGGCCTACCTCGGCGATATATTGGATAACAGCGATGGCTTCACCGCCGATTTGGCGTACCTCTATCCTTTTACCTTCGATCGCCTGACCTTGCTGCCCGGCATTGGCGCCAATTGGGCCAGCGATAATCAAAACGATTATTACTATGGCGTCAGCGGCCATGAGTCCCGACGCAGCGGGTTAAATGAGTACCAGGCCGACGACGGCTGGTCGCCGTACGTCGAGCTTACCGCCATTTACGCCCTGAACGCCAATTGGAACGCTTCGCTGATGGCGCGCTATACCCGCTTGAACGATGAAGTTAAAGACAGTCCGATGGTTAACGCTAATTCCACGACGCTTATCGGCGTGGGCATGACTTACCGCTTCTAAAGGGTGCGCGCCCCGAACCGGCTTGGTGCAAATGGCTTCGTTTGCACCAATATAGTGCGTTAGCGGTAATTTAGCATAACGAGGAGGAGTAATGGCCAGCAAACAGGTATTTTTCCCCGACGGGCAGGGCGTGCCGGCGATAGGCCAGGGCACGTGGTATATGGGCGAGCGATCCGGCGATAACGCCAGCGAAGTGCGCGCCCTGCGATATGGCCTTGATCTGGGCCTGACCCTGATTGATACGGCGGAAATGTATGCCGATGGCGGCGCGGAAAAAGTCGTCGGCCAAGCCATCAGCGGACGCCGCGCTGAAGCGTTTCTGGTGTCGAAAGTGTATCCGCAAAATGCCGGCGGCCAAAAGGCGATAACCGCCTGCGAAAATAGCCTGCGCCGCCTGCAAACCGATTATCTCGATCTTTATTTGCTGCATTGGCGCGGCGGCATTCCCCTGGCCGATACCATCAGCGCCATGGAGCGGTTGCAACAGGCGGGGAAAATCAAACGCTGGGGTGTGTCGAACCTGGACGTGGCCGATATGGAGGAGCTGTGGTCGCTGCCCGGGGGAAGCGCCTGCATGACCGATCAGGTACTTTATCACTTGGCGTCGCGCGGGATTGAATATGATTTGCTGCCATGGTGCCAGCGCCGCTCGCTGCCGGTAATGGCGTATTGCCCGCTGGCGCAGGCCGGCAAATTACGCAACGGTTTGATGGAAAGCCAGGTCGTGTCGCGTATTGCGCAAGATCTTGGCATTAGCGCCGCGCAGGTGCTATTGGCATGGGTAATCAGTAAACCCGGCGTGATAGCCATTCCTAAAGCCGGCAGCCAGCCTCATGTGAAAGAAAACGCCGGCGCGCTGGCAGTTGAACTGAGCGAAGCGCAGTTGCAGGCGTTAAATCAGGCGTTCCCCGCGCCGCAGCGTAAAACCCATCTCGATATAGTGTGATCCGCTGAGGCGTTGGGCTAAACGGGAGTGGCGTCGGTATCGTTCTCCGGCCCACGCCCGTAATCGCCTGCCTTATCAGGCTTTGCGTACGACAATCTTCTGGGACAGTTTGGCCGGCGCCGATGGGGCGGCCACCAGCAGTTCGTTCACGCGCGCGGTTTCCACGCAAACGTAGGTTTTGTACCCCTCATCGGAAACGTCGCTCATTTTACGGGCTAATTCCGCACCCGGATTCCAGGCCACCACATCGCTGTGGTTGTGATGATGGACTTCAATGATGCGCTTATTGCCCCGATCGTGAATCAGGCTGACGTCCTGCGGCTGGGTATAGACCCGATCCACTTCCCCATTGAATGTGACATCGCCTTCCTGGTGCGCGGTAACGCCGCCGTTGACCTTATCGATATAGCTATCGCCCAGTCCGCCCACGCTGATATCGGCAATATCGGCGATATTAAAATAGCTGTGCAGGGCGGTGGTATTTTGGAAATCACCCTGGGCTTCAATCTCAATGCTACAGGTTTTGCCCAGGATATACGTGGCGCTCAGGGCGAAGGGTTTTGGCCAATATTGCTCGGTGACGGCGCTGTCGCGCAGGGTCAGGCTCAGGGTGACCTGCTGGTCATCTTCCTCATGCGCCGCCAGTTGCCAAGGTAAAATACGGGCAAAACCGTGATTGGGGCTGGCGACTTTGCCAAACCAGGGCCAGCAGATCGGCACGCCGCCGCGGATCGCCACGCCATCTTTAAAATCACTGATATCACTTAACCACAACACCGCTTGTTCACCGGCAGGTTGCCAGGCAATCAGATGGGCGCCCTGTAACGTAACGGCGGCTTTTACCTTGGGGTGATCGATAACGATAACCGGCAATTCATCCAGTTGACGCAGGCTGATCGCAGGGGACAGCTGCTCTTTGACGGGTAACGCAAAAACAGAGTCGTGCATGGTTGGGCCTTCTTGGGTTGTTAATGTGAGTCAAAAAAAAGGGCGACATTGCTGTCGCCCCATCAGTCACTTTTTATCGAAATTATTTCTTGGTGATATGGGAAATCAGATCCAATACTTTATTAGAATAACCGGTTTCGTTATCGTACCAAGCTACCAATTTTACAAAATTCTTGTTCAGCGCGACGCCGGCTTTGGCATCAAACACGGAAGTCAGTTTTTCACCGTTAAAATCGGTGGAAACGACGTCTTCATTGGTATAACCCATAACGCCTTTCAGTTCGCCTTCGGACGCTTCTTTCATTGCCGCACAGATTTCTTCGTACGTTGCGCTTTTTTCAATGCGCGCAGTCAGATCGACAACGGAAACGTTAGGGGTCGGAACACGGAAAGCCACGCCGGTCAGTTTACCGTTCAGCTCAGGGATAACTTTACCCACGGCTTTGGCGGCGCCCGTTGATGACGGAATGATGTTCTGGGATGCGCCGCGGCCGCCGCGCCAGTCTTTGTGAGACGGGCCGTCGACGGTTTTCTGGGTAGCCGTGGTGGCATGAACGGTGGTCATCAGCGCTTCAATGATGCCGAATTTGTCGTTCAGGACTTTGGCCAGCGGCGCCAGGCAGTTGGTGGTACATGAGGCATTGGAAACGATATCCTGGCCATCATAGGAATTGTGGTTGACGCCCATGACGAACATTGGGGTGTTGTCCTTGGAAGGACCGGTCAGGACCACTTTCTTCGCGCCGGCGGCGATGTGCTTACGCGCGGTTTCGTCGGTCAGGAAGAGACCGGTGGCTTCAGCTACCACGTCAACGCCGACGTCGCCCCATTTCAGGTTAGCCGGATCTCTCTCTGCGGTAACACGGATGGTTTTGCCGTTTACAACCAGATGGCCGTCTTTTACTTCCACGGTGCCGTTGAAACGGCCGTGAGTTGAATCATATTTCAACATGTACGCCATGTAGTCAGCATCTAACAGGTCGTTGATGGCAACGATTTCTACATCGTTACGTTCCTGCGCGGCACGGAAAACAATACGGCCGATACGGCCAAAACCGTTGATACCTACTTTGATAGTCATATATTCCACCAGCTATTTAATAGTGAATAAAAGGTTGCTTGTAAACTTACAAAAACCTCACGCAGCGTCAAGCGGAATCGTGTCAATTATTGCTAAAAATCAAACCCAATCACACCTTTTGAACGTTAATTGTTCGTTCCGCTACCCGCGGTGCTGCAAATTATATGGGGGCGATGGCCCGCCATGTAAACCGCACCTGGCAGCTAAATGTGATGTGTATCACACTTACCGCTCACGTTGTTTCTCGTCACCTAGTTTAAGCTAAAAATCACTTCAGCGTTGTTAATTATTTGTTATAATAAGCTGTTTTAAACCTGTATTTATTCATCAATCGGCAGAGAATCGCACTTATGGCTAAAAATGATCCCACCACGTTCACGCCCGATTCCTTAACCGACATGCAGCGCCACGTCACGCAGGAGAGAGGCACCGAGCCGCCATATAGCGGTAAGCTATTGGAAAATAAGCGCACCGGCCAATATCATTGCCTGTGCTGTAATGCACCGCTGTTTTTTTCTGCAACAAAATATGACTCCGGATGCGGTTGGCCGAGCTTTTACGAGCCGATAAACGATACCGCCATCCGCTACCTGGATGACAATTCCCACGGCATGCACCGCGTGGAGATTCGCTGCGGTAATTGCGATGCGCATTTGGGCCATGTGTTCCCAGACGGCCCGCAGCCCGGGGGCGCGCGCTTTTGCGTAAACTCCGCCTCGCTGCGCTTTAAAGATCAGGATAATGGCGAAGAAATCGCCGGTTAGCCGGTCGGTCCGGCCCGCTGCGCCGGTGATGGCATGGGCGAAGGCGGCCGTTTTGCGGCACATGGCGCTTTAACGATTCAGCAAATTATTCGTCCGTATGGAATTTATTGGGGGATGTTATCGTGGAATTTATCGTGACCGGTTCTTGTGGATTCTGTATTTATGGATATTGATGCGCTGATGGCGAATCTGACGCCGGACATCTATGAACGGTTAAAGAGGGCGGTGGAGCTGGGAAAATGGCCCGACGGCGTGGCGTTAACCGCGGAGCAGCGGGAGAATTGCCTGCAAATGGTGATGTTATGGCAAGCGCGCCATAATCATCAGCCGGAGCATATGAGCATCGGCACCGACGGCCAGATCGTCATGAAGAGCAAGCGGCAACTGCTCGATGAGCTTGACGGACAGCCGCAGCCGGTGGCGCGCCTTAAACCGCAATAAAACGCCGCCGGCGCCCAGCGTGCCGTGCTTAGGTCCGGGCCAGGCTGGCGGCGAACTCATCCGCAGTCATCAGCGTAGCCCCGCGATGATGCATGTCCTCCAGCGCCTGGTCGCTATCGGCGGGCGCCAGATTTACCCCGCGGCACCCGTCGGTAATCACGTCGGCGGCATAACCCAGCGACAGCGCGTCCAGCACGGTAAATTTCACGCAATAATCGGTTGCCAGCCCCATCACCGTTAAATGGTCGACGTCCCGCGCGCGCAGCCAGTCGTTCAATTCGGTTTGCCGGCGGTGCCCGTTATCGAAAAAAGCGCTGTAGCTGTCGATTTCCGCCCGCAGGCCTTTATAGACGCGTTTGTCGATCCCCCCGTGGTTAAGCCGGGGATGCAACTGCGCCCCCGGCGTGTGCTGGACGCAGTGCACCGGCCACCATATCTGGGGCAGGCCGTCGAGGGTGCCCGCGCCGCCCGCTTCATGGCCGGCATTGACGGCGAAACTGCCGTGATTGCGCGGATGCCAGTCAAGGGACGCCACTACGGGAATGGACGCCTGCCGGCAGCATTCCATCGCCCGATTGGCCACCGCGATAACCCTGTCGCCTTCGGGCACCGCCAGGGCCCCGCCGGGACAAAAATCATTTTGTAAGTCGATCAGCAATAAAGCTCTGCTCATGGGATGCTCCAGCTTAGTCGTTTGCGGTTAACTCCCCGCGTAAATCCTGCTGCATTAGCCGGCGGATATCGTCGGCGGTCAAGGTCTGGTCCGGCCGCGGCGGCTCCAGCGGCGGCTGGTTCGCCAACGGCGTTCTCGGTAACTGTTTACTGAGTAGAAAGTGCAGCTTGGTCAGCGTCGCCTCCACCGTCATATCAAAGCCGCTGATTACCCCCGCCCGCGCCAGGGCGTTGCCGGTGGCATATCCTCCCATATCTACCCGGCCGGAAAAACATTGAGTCAAATTCACCACCACGCTGCCGCGATCGACGGCCTGTTTAAGTTCGTTAAGCAGCGCCGGATGCTGGGGGGCATTCCCCACGCCATAGGATCGCAGGATCAGCGCCTTAACCGGCTGGCGCAAAAAGTTACCCACCACATCGGCGGAAATGCCGGGATAGAGCGTTACCACTCCCACCGGCTGCGGGGTGATGGGGTGGACAATCAGTTCTTCCCCTTCGTGATGGGAAATCGGCGGGACGATGCGGCGGATATGAATGCCCGCTTCCAGCAGCGGCGGCAAATTGGGCGACGCAAAGGCGTCGAAGCCGTCGGCGTGCGCTTTGGTGGCGCGGTTGCCGCGGAACATTTTATTATTGAAAAACAGCGTTACTTCGTTGACCGGATAGTTTGCCGCCAGGTAGAGCGCGTTAAGCAGGTTGGTCTGGCCATCCGAGCGCAGCTGTTCCAGCGGGATCTGCGAACCGGTGACAATAACCGGTTTGTTGAGGTTTTCCAGCATAAACGACAGCGCCGACGCGGTGAACGCCATGGTATCGGTGCCGTGTAAAATCACGAAACCGTCGTAGAGGTGGTAGTTTTCGGCCACATCCTGGGCGATATGCCGCCAGTCGTCGGGGGTCATGTCGGAGGAGTCGATGAGCGGCGCATATTCGTGCACGGTAAAATCGGGCATTTCCGGCCGGTAAAATTCGGGCATCAGCGCCAGTTGGCGTTGTAAATGTCCCGATACCGGAACATAGCCGTTATCAGAGCGTTGCATACCGATGGTGCCGCCGGTATAGGCTACATAGATGGATTTCTTTGGCATGGGAGGATGGGGTTGACGGGGCAATAGGGGTAATTATACGGCTTAATGACAATAAAACCAGTTGGGTTTGTCATCGGCCGCGGGGCCCGGTTACCGACCTGGACAAGACGGTAACCGGGGAGCGCTTAGCCGCTTGGCTTATTGAATGTCCCCGCAGGACAAACAATAGGCATAGCGGTTTTGCGGGTCATTAAGGTGAGCGAACAGGCCGGGCTGCGCGTTGAACAAGGCGGAGATCTGGCTGGAGGGCACCGGCAGGAACGCCTGGATCATCGACGGCAGGCGGGCATAGATCGACGCGCTGGTTTGGGACAAGACCAGATCGATCAGGCTGGGTTCCTCGATATACCAGTTCAAATGGTATTGATCCAATTTCGCCAGTTCGGCGGCCTTGGTCACGGCATCGTCAAAATCGCCGAGCTGGTCCACCAACCCGTTGGTTTTGGCATCGCTGCCGACCCAGACATGCCCCTGGGCGATTTTATCCACGTCCTCCGGCGATTTATTCCGGGCTTTGCCCACCAGCGTAATAAAGTTTTTATAGCCGTTTTCGATATTGAGCTGCATCATTTGCGAAAACTCAGGCGGCAAGGCCTTGGTTATCGATAAGTCGGCCAGCGGCGAGGTGGCGACGCCGTCGGTATGGACGCCGACGCTGCCCAGGGTATCCTCGAAGGTATTGATCACCCCGAAGATGCCAATCGAGCCGGTCAGGGTGCTGGAACTGGCGATAATATAATTGGCCGGCGTGGAGATCCAATAGCCGCCGGACGCGGCCATGCCGCCCATGGAAACCACTACCGGTTTGCCCGCCGCGCGGGCCGATTCCAGCTCGGAACGGATAAGCTCGGAGGCGCTGACGCTGCCGCCGGGGCTATTGACGCGGAAAACAATGGCCTTGATGGCCGGATCGAGCCGGGCATCGCGGATTTGGCCGGCGGTAGTGTCGCCGCCGACCGATCCCGGGGTTTCCGGCCCGTCGATGATGGCGCCGTTAGCAAAGATTACCGCTATTTCGCCGCCTTTTTCCGGCTGCGGTTTCATAGGGTAGTCATAGATGCTGACCGCGTTGAACGCATTTTTCTGTTTGTTCCAGCCGAACGCCTTGGTCATTTCGGTTTCTATGGAGAAACGCGAGGCCACGGTGTCCACCCACTTATTATGCAGGGCGAACTGGGCCGTGTCGCCGTCCACCGCTTGCAGATCCGCCAGCATGGTTTGCGCGCCGGGGAATAGCTGTTGCGGGGTGATTTGCCGATTGGCGGCGACGGTATCGAGATAGTGCTGCCACAGCTGGCCGAGCCAGCGGGTATCCGCGTCCCGGGCCGCGGGCGACATATCATCGCGCAGGAACGGTTCCACTGCGGATTTATAGGTGCCGACCCGGAAAATATGGGTATTGACTTTTAATTTATCCAGCAGTGATTTGTAGTAAAGATTATTGGTGGCCAGCCCGTGCAAATCCACCGCGCCCTGCGGGGTGAGATAGATTTTGTTGGCGAAGCTCGCCAGATAGTATTGCGCCTGATTGTAGCTGTCGCCCACGGCATAGATGGGTTTGCCGCTGTCGCGGAATTCGCGCAGGGCCTTGCCGATATATTGCAGCGAGGTTTGATCCGTGCCCGCAAAATCCTTCAAAGAGAGTACCAGGCCGGTGATATTGTTATCGGATTTAGCCTGGCGCAGCATGTCTACCACATCAAACAGGGAGTTTTCCTGTAAGCGATTACTGGAAGCTCCCAGAATTTCGCGGCCGATCTGCCGGACTTTATTATTGACCGAAGGCTTTTCCACCACCACGCCGGTCAGATCGACCAGCAGGGCGCCTTTCCCCGGTTCGGGTGCGGAACGATGCACCTGTAAATAAATGCCGACGCAAACGATAACGATGAAAATCATGAAAAGGTTGAGGATAAATTCGCGGATGAAATTCAACAAACGCCAGCACCACCTGAAGGGGCCGGATATTATTCGCCACAATGTGCGCATGTGCTCTCCATAAAAACTACGTTTGCAGGAATCATAATGTAAAATCTACCCGACGCGCTTATTCATCCACGCGTGGGCGGCTAATTATTCGCCATAATGCCGATGAGATAGCAATGTCAGGTATCCTAAAGATCCCCCCGGCAAAAGTCAGCATTAAAGATAATAAAAAAATGGGTTAAAACGCGTCATACTGTTTCCAACATTGGGCATCAATTAACGTGTTCGCAGCCCTCGACCAGCGCCAAAGAGTGCTTAACTTCAGGAGTAAGGTAATGGATGCATTAGAACTTTTATTAAACCGTCGTTCCGCCTCAAGGCTCACCGAGCCGGCTCCCGCCGGCGACAGTCTGGATAATATCATTCGCGCCGGCATGCGCGCGCCCGACCACGGGACGCTGCAGCCCTGGCGATTTGTGATTATCGAGGGGGAAGGCCGCACGCGTTTTAGCGAGCTGCTGCATCAGTGCGCGTTAAGCAACGGCATGGACGAGAAGGGTATTGAAAAAGCCAAAAAGGCGCCTTTTCGCGCGCCTATGATTATCGCCGTCCTGGCATGGTGCGACACCCAGACCAAAGTGCCCCATTGGGAGCAGGTGGTATCCGCGGGATGCGCGGTGCAGGCGATGCAGATGGCCGCCCTGGCGCAAGGGTTCAACGGTATCTGGCGCACCGGTCTTTGGGCGACCCAGGCCGAGGTGAAACAAGCCTTCGGCTGCCGCGAGCATGATGAGATCGTCGGCTTCCTGTATCTGGGCACACCGCAGTTAAAAGCCTCCACCACGCTGATTCCCCCGGCGACGGAACCTTTCGTGCGCCATTTCTGAGCCTTTTCGCCCGGCATGTCCCCGGGGCCACCCCCCGGGTCGTGCCGAATAGCGCGTAAATGTATTGCCCGCCCCGGCCCGTGGCCGGACAAGCGCAACGATGGTATCCTGTTGCCCGCTGATAAAGACCTGCCGAAGAGGTATAGGGTGAAATTTGATGGTGCGTGATGCAGCTTTATATCGCTGAAAAGCCCAGTCTGGCGCGAGCCATTGCCGATGTGCTGCCGCAACCCCACCGCCGTGGCGACGGGTTTATCGCCTGCGGCGCGGATCATGTCGTGACCTGGTGTATCGGCCATCTGCTGGAGCAGGCGCAGCCCGATGCCTATGACGGGCGTTATGCCCGCTGGTCGCTGGCGGACTTGCCCATCGTGCCGGAAAAATGGCAATTGCAGCCGCGGCCGTCCGTTCTCAAACAGCTTAACGTGGTAAAAAAGCTGCTGGCCGAGGCCACGGAAGTGATTCATGCCGGCGACCCCGATCGCGAGGGGCAGCTGTTGGTGGATGAAGTGCTCGACTATCTGGCCCTGGCCGGGGATAAGCGCCGCAACGCCAAGCGCTGCCTGGTTAACGATCTTAATCCCCAGGCCGTGAGCAAGGCTATTTCGCGCCTGCGTGAAAACCGCGAATTTATTCCCCTGTGCGTATCGGCGCTGGCGCGCGCCCGGGCCGATTGGCTATACGGCATTAATATGACCCGCGCCTATACCCTGCTCGGGCGCAATGCCGGATATCAGGGCGTATTATCCGTGGGGCGGGTGCAAACGCCGGTGCTGGGGCTGGTGGTCAAGCGGGACGAAGAGATTGAAAATTTCGTCCCCAAAACCTATTTTGAAGTCAAGGCCCATATCGTGACGCCGGCGCAGGAACGTTTCGTGGCGCTGTGGGTGCCCAGCGAGGCCTGCGAATCCTACCAGGACGAGGAAGGGCGGCTGCTGCATCGTTCGCTGGCGGACCACGTGGTCGCCCGTATCGCCGGACAGCCCGCGCGGGTAACGTTGTATCAGGATAAGCAGGAGGCCGACATTCCGCCGCTGCCGTTCTCGTTGTCCACCCTGCAAATCGAAGCGGCCAGGCGTTATGGGCTCAGCGCGCAGCAGGTGCTGGACGTCTGCCAGCGCCTGTACGAGACGCATAAATTAATTACCTATCCCCGTTCGGACTGCCGCTATCTGCCGGAAGAACATTTCGCCGGGCGCCAGGCGGTATTAAACGCCATCAACGCCCATCAGCCCGATTTGATGGCGCAGGCCGCGCTGACCACCACCCAGAAAAATCGCTGCTGGGATGATAAGAAAGTCGACGCCCACCATGCCATCATTCCCACCGCCCGCGCCGGTAAAACGTCGCTGACCGAAAATGAACAGCATGTGTACGGGCTGGTGGCGCGGCAATATCTAATGCAGTTTTGTGCCGATGCGGTTTTCCGGCGCTGCACCATCAATTTGGATATCGCCGGCGGCAAGTTTGTCGCCAAGGCCCGTTTTTTGGCCGAGGCCGGCTGGCGCAGTTTGCTGGGCGGCAAAGAGCGGGATGAAGAAAATGACGGCACGCCGCTGCCGGTGGTGGCGAAAGGGGATGTATTGCTGTGCGAGTCCGGCGAAGTGGTTTCCCGCGAGACCCAGCCTCCCAGACCTTTCAACGATGCCACGCTGCTGTCCGCCATGACCGGCATCGCGCGTTTTGTCCAGGATAAAGAACTGAAAAAAATCCTGCGCGCCACCGACGGCCTGGGCACCGAAGCGACCCGGGCCGGGATTATCGAATTGTTGTTTACCCGCGGGTTTTTGTATAAAAAAGGCCGGAATATTCTTTCCAGTGCCACCGGCCGCGGACTGATCCATGCGCTGCCGGAGAGCGCGGCCCTGCCCGATATGACCGCCCATTGGGAGGCGACCTTAACTAAAATCAGCGAAAAGCAGTGCCGCTATCAGGATTTTATGCAGCCGTTGACCGACACGTTGCATAGCCTGATCCAGCAGGCGCGCCGGCAACCGGCGCCTGCGTCGCTGCGCGGGTTGCCGCCGGCGGCATCTGGCACCGGCGCGGGCAAACCCAAGGGCGCCAGAAATAAGCGGGCGGGGCCCAAAGCGCCGCGTAAACCGGCCGCCGGCGGATAACGCCGGCGCCGCATTGGCCCGCCATGCCTTTTGACCGCCATATCCTACCGCCACGCGAGCAGGGGGCATGGCGCCGCGGAAAATCAGGCCCGCGGCCGGTATCCAGGCGTTGCCGGTTTTGTGACGCCGTCACTTAAAGTTGAGGAAGGCCCGGAGTAAAGGCTGGTCCGCCGGAGCCAGCGCATACCCCATGGCGGCTGCGGGCAATAGCCAGCGATACTCGCTGTGACAGTGTAACATGATCTCGCCGGTAAACGACGGCACATGCCAGGCATGCAGCGCTATCCGCCGGTCGTTCAGCACAATATCCTGGCTGGCGATGTAGTCGCCGATGCGGGCGGTGATGGCCAGCTCTTCTTGCAGTTCCCGACTCAGCGCTTCAGGCTGGTTTTCGCCGGGTTCGACTTTGCCGCCGGGAAATTCCCACAGGCCGGCCTGATCGCGCCGGTTGTCCCGGCGCGCCAGAAAAATCTCGCCCTGGCGCTCAATGATGGCGGCCACCACGACAACGACGGGCAACGGCCCCGTCATAGCGAGAAGTCGGCCCATACCGGCGCATGGTCGGACGGTTTTTCCATCGCCCGGATGTCATAATCGATGCCGGTGGCGGTGCAGGCCTGCGCCAGAAGCCGGGAAGCCAGCAGCAGATCGATGCGCAGGCCGCGGTTTTCATCAAATCCCCGGGAACGGTAATCAAACCACGAGAAACGGTCGGCGCTGTCGGGGAAGCGTGCGCGGAAGGTATCGACCAATCCCAGGGATTGCAACTGCGCCAGCCACTGCCGTTCTTCCGGCAGGAATGAGCATTTGCCGGTACGCAGCCAGCGTTTGCGGTTCTCTTCGCCGATACCGATATCCAGGTCGGTGGGGCTGATATTTAAATCGCCCATAATCAGCAGCAACGATTCCGCATGATGATTTTGCTCAACGTAGTGGTGCAAGTCCTGGTAGAAGCGTTGTTTGGCGGGGAATTTGGTCGGGTGATCGCGGCTTTCCCCTTGGGGAAAGTAGCCGTTAACCACCGTCAGGATGCCTTGTGGGGTGGCGAAATCGGCCATGATGATGCGGCGCTGGGCGTCGATATCGTCGGTGGAGAACCCCCGGCGGATGGCCAGCGGCTTATCGCGGCTCAGCAGCGCCACGCCGTAATGGCCTTTTTGGCCGTGGTAATAGACGTTATAACCATGTTTTTCCACGTCTTCAAGGGGGAACATATCATCATGGACTTTGGTTTCCTGCAGGCCGATGATATCGGGCTGGTGCTGGTCGATTATCGCCGCCAGCTGATGTGGTCTGGCTCGCAGGCCATTGATGTTAAAGGAGACAAACTTCATTTTAGCCGCCATCGAGGGGAAGGTTGAGTGATGGTAGCAGAAATGGGAATGCTTTCAAACGGAGCCGGGGCAGAGTAATAGATGCTGGCGCATCGTTGCCTCGCGTAGCTCGGCTCGAACCTTGGTCGAAGGTTCTCGTCCTTCCCCTGATGGGAAGTCTGTGAACTTGTCTTTTTGGGGAAATACGGAGGAGCTGCTTGAAATGGTGGTGGGGGAAGGATTCGAACCTTCGAAGTCAGTGACGGCAGATTTACAGTCTGCTCCCTTTGGCCGCTCGGGAACCCCACCTGGCCTACAACAATAATCGCGTTAAGCGGGGCGCATCATATCAAATAAAACGGCGGTGTAAAGAGCAAACTCCCCTGGAATGATTCACTTGCCGCTTTTTTCAACATAAGGCGGCAAAAGCTGCCCCCGGACGCCGGCAACCCGGCGCTAACGCGCCCCTCGACGCGGAATTTACCCACAAGTCTATAAAATAATGGTGCGGTTGCCGTAAACAAACACCCGCTGCGCCAAAACGCGGTATAACGCCCGGCTCAGCACGTTTTTCTCCACGTCGCGGCCCGCGCGCATCATATCCTCGGCCGTATAGGTATGATCGACATTAATCACGTCCTGGCTGATGATCGGCCCCTCGTCGAGATTATCGTTAACATAATGGGCGGTGGCGCCGATGATTTTAACGCCGCGCTCATAGGCCTGATGATAAGGGCGCGCGCCGATAAACGCCGGCAGGAACGAGTGATGGATATTAATCAGCTTGTTGGGGTAATGGCGCACAAACGTTGGCGTCAGCACCCGCATATACTTCGCCAGAACCACATAATCCGGCGCATAAGGGTCGATGTGCTCCGCCATACGCGCATCGTGTTCTTCCCGGCTGAAACCCTCATGGCTGACCAGATGAAACGGAATATCAAAGCGCTCCACCAGGGTGCGCAGGGTTTCGTGGTTGCCGATGACCGCGGCGATATCCACATCCAGCCCGCCGTAGGCGCTTTTCATCAACAGATCGCCCAGGCAGTGGGCCTCTTTGGTCACCAGCACCACAATCCGCCGGCGGCCGGCCTGATTGAGCTCGCGCACCGTGCCCGCCGGCAATACCCGATCGAGATCGGCCAGGAGGCGTTCATCATCGAACACGCCTTCCAGCTCGGTGCGCATAAAAAAGCGGCCGCTGCGGTGATCGACATATTCATTATTCTGCACGATGTTCAAATGATGACTGAAGCAAATGCTGGTGATTTGCGCGATCAAACCCTGCGCATCCGGGCAAATAGTGCGTAATATTTTTCTCTGTATCGTTTGCGACTGCATTAACGTGCCGATCCTGTCCAGGCTGATGATAACAATTGAAATGTGTCCCGGCATACACCGGGCGGGTTATTGTCCGCAACACTTCTTATATTTTTTACCCGAACCGCAGGGGCAGGGGTCGTTTCTCGCGGGCTGCTTATGCACGCCATCCATATAATACCAGCGTTCGGCACTGCGGACAAAGCGCGAGCGCTCATGAATAAACCCCGGCCGCTGCCGCTGCTGGTCAAAAAAGCGGGCGATAAACTCCACATACCCTTCATCGGCATTTTTCCCAGCGGTTTCCTGTAATATTTCCAGGCCGCGCCATTGCGTAGCGGCGAAATTGGCGGCAATCTCGCCACGCCAGCGCGCGGCGTCGCACGCCGGGTGCCAGGTGGCGATCAGGTAATCGACATCATGGCGGGCAAATGCGGTATAACGGGAACGCATCAGCGCCACCGGGGTCGGCGGGACGCTAACGCCGCTGATAAACGGGCCGCAGCAAACGTTCAAGTTCAGGCCGCTGCCGCATGGGCATGGATTTTCCACATCACCTCTATTGATAACTGCTGTTGATGTAAGCGCCGCCGGGGGGAGGCGCGGTTTCGCATAACGGCGCCGTTCATCCCTCCGGCGCGGGTTGCCGGCACCTCTCGCCATAGCGATTCGGCACTAATCGGCACGATCCGAGCCGGCATGAAGAATAAAATATTTACACCCAACCGGGCTAAATGCGGCGCAGACGCAGAAAAAGTTGTCTATCCGGCTCTGGACTGAAGTTTAAGGAAAAAATCAATGATTTTGAACAAATAATGATACGGATTTTCAATGAAAAGGCTATTTATCCTTGTCAAAGGGACGCTAAACCTCCATCATTTTGCCCGGATAAGATGCATTTTTGCCTAATGACGACTACGCTCCTTACTTAAGTAACATCATTTTAACGCTGTCGTTGAGGCGCTCCGGCGGGTTAAACAGGGTATCAGGGGGTCGTCAGAAGAACGGCGCGATATAGGGTGAAATATACGTCAGAATGAATAATAAGCAGCACTAATCAGCCCCTGAAATTTCTTAAAAGTAAAAGTGGCGTGACTGAGCCACTGTTTAGCCGATCGGGAAAAGGGGTCTTTGATGGCAAAGCCGTTAGTAAACAAACAAATTTTGATTGTGGAGGACGAGGCTGAATTCCGGTCCGTGCTGTCTCGATTTCTCAAGTCCCTGGGGGCCGTGGTACACGAAGCGTCCCACGGGGGCGAAGCGTTGAATATGCTGCCATCCGCCAGACCGGATCTGGTGATTTGCGACCTTGAGATGGCCGAAATGAACGGCCTGACTTTCGTGGAACGTTTTCGGGCGGTGGACGCCACTACGCCGGTGCTGGTGGTTTCCGGCACCGATCAAATGACCGATATCGCCAAAGTGCTGCGCCTCGGGGTGCAGGATGTCTTGCTAAAACCGGTGGATGATTTCGTCAGGTTGCGCGAAACGGTGCTCGCTTGCCTTTATCCCGATATGTTCACCTCGCAGGTGGATGAGGAAGAACAACTCTTCCAGGACTGGGACGCCCTCAGCCAGCATCCGGGCGCCGCGGCCAAACTGCTTAAACAGCTCCAGCCGCCGGTACAGCAAAATATTGCCCGCTGCCGGGTGAACTACCGGCAATTAACCATGGCCGAACAGCCGGGCATGGTGCTGGATATCGCCGCGCTGTCCGAACACGATCTGGCCTTTTATTGCCTGGATGTCACCCGCGCCGAGGAAAAAGGCGTACTGGCGGCCTTACTGCTGCGGGCATTATTCAACGGTCTATTGCAGGCGCATTTAGCCAACCGGGCGCATCGGCTGCCTGAATTATCCACTTTGCTCAAGCAGGTTAACCAACTGCTGAGGAAAGCTAACCTGGACGGGCAATTTCCATTATTGGTGGGATATTATCACCGCGGCCTCAATAACCTTATTCTGGTTTCTGCGGGCCTTAACGCTACCCTGACCGCCAATAACCAGCAAATCCAGCTAAATAGCGGCGTGCCGCTAGGCACCATGAATAATGCCTACCTCAACCAGATCAGCCAGCATTGCACCGCCTGGCAATGCCAGGTTTGGGGCGCGGGCGGCAGGCTGCGCTTAATGTTATCCACCGACTGATTTCCTCCCGGTTGTACAAGCAACCGGTTGCCCGTTATTTGACCAGCCAAGTTATTAATTTATAACCCGTTATAAAATGGGTAATTGTCCTAATTTTTTAGCAAACACCTCCTTTCATCAAGCGCCACGCGCGTAAGCTGGTATACTTGATAGGTTTAAAATTAGATAAATAAAATTTATTATCTTGATGATAAGAGAGAGGTGGTTGATGTCTGCTATTAATAATGTAAAAGTCCGAAAAGCGGTAATCCCCGTCGCTGGACTGGGTACGCGTATGTTGCCGGCAACTAAAGCCATTCCCAAAGAAATGCTGCCGCTGGTTGATAAGCCGTTAATTCAATACGTTGTAAATGAATGTATTGCTGCCGGTATCAACGAAATTATTCTGGTCACCCACTCATCGAAAAACTCCATTGAAAATCATTTCGACACCAGCTTCGAACTCGAAGCCATGCTGGAAAAACGCGTAAAGCGCCAACTGCTGGCCGAAATCCAGGCAATTTGCCCGCCGCATGTCACTATCATGCAGGTACGCCAGGGCTTGGCCAAAGGTTTGGGCCATGCGGTAATGTGCGCGCATCCGCTGGTTGGCGATGAACCTGTCGCGGTCATATTGCCCGACGTGATTATCGATGAATTCGAATCCAACCTGAAAACCGAAAATCTCAGCGAAATGCTGGCTCGCTTCAGTGAAACCGGCCGCAGCCAAATCATGGTCGAACCGGTGGACGACGTGACCAACTACGGCGTAGTGGATATCCAGGGCCGCGATTTGCAGCCGGGCGAAAGCGCCCCCATGGTTAACGTGGTGGAAAAACCCGAGGCCGATGAAGCGCCATCCAATCTTGCCGTGGTGGGCCGCTATGTTCTGTCCGCCGATATTTGGCCGCTGCTCGAAAAAACCCCTCCCGGAGCCGGTAATGAAATCCAGCTTACCGACGCCATCGCCATGCTGATGGAGAAAGAAACGGTGGAGGCTTATCACCTCAAAGGATTGAGCCATGACTGCGGCAACAAACTGGGTTATATGGAAGCTTTTGTTGAGTACGGCATTCGCCATGAAAGCCTGGGAGAAGAATTTACTCAATGGTTAAAAGAAACCATCGTGGACTAAAGGCTTTTTTTATTTTTCAGGGGCAATTTTAAACCGGGAACTTCAACATGAAAGTGACTGTATTTGGTATCGGTTATGTGGGTTTGGTACAAGCGGCGGTGCTGGCGGAGGTCGGTCATGACGTGCTTTGCGTAGACGTTGACGAGCGTAAAGTCGAAGACTTGAAAAACGGCAATATCCCTATTTTCGAGCCGGGCCTGACTCCGCTGGTCCAGCAGAACTACGAATCCGGCCGGCTGCAATTTACCACGGACGCTAAAGCCGGCGTCAACCACGGTATTATGCAATTCATCGCGGTAGGTACGCCTCCCGACGAAGATGGTTCAGCGGATCTTAAGTATGTCACCGCGGTGGCGCGGACCATCGCCCAGTATATGGACGATCATAAAGTGGTGCTGGACAAGTCCACCGTACCTGTGGGCACCGCGGAAAAAGTGCGGGCGGTCATGCAGGAAACCCTGCGCGATCGCAACAGTTCGTTGACCTTCGACGTGGTATCCAATCCGGAATTCCTTAAAGAAGGCGCCGCCGTTGCCGACTGCATGCGCCCGGAGCGGATCGTGGTCGGCACCGATAACGACGACGTAGTCGAACTGCTGCGCGAATTATACGAACCCTTTAACCGCAACCACGACCGGATGATCCTGATGGACATTCGCAGCGCCGAATTAACCAAATATGCGGCGAATTGCATGCTGGCCACCAAAATCAGTTTTATGAACGAGATATCCAACCTGGCTGAATTATTGGGTGCGGATATTGAAAAAGTGCGTCAGGGCATCGGCTCCGATCCGCGCATCGGTTACCATTTTATTTATCCCGGCTGCGGCTACGGCGGCTCTTGTTTTCCGAAAGACGTGCAGGCTCTGATTCGCACCGCCGAGCATATCGGTTATCAGCCGAAACTCCTGCAGGCCGTGGAAGACGTCAATTACCAGCAAAAAGACAAACTGCCGCAGTTTATCAAACGCCATTTTGGCGACGACCTGCAGGGCAAGACCTTTGCCGTATGGGGACTGTCATTCAAGCCCAACACCGACGACATGCGCGAGGCTTCCAGCCGCGTCTTGATGGAAACCTTATGGCAGGCCGGGGCGCAGGTGCAGGCATTCGACCCGGAGGCGATGGACGAAACCCAGCGCATCTACGGCCACCGTACCGATCTGAAATTGATGGGCACCAAGGAAGCCGCTTTGCAGGGCGCCGAAGCGCTGGTGATCTGCACCGAATGGCAGAATTTCCGGGCGCCGGATTTTGATACCATTAAAGCCGCCCTGAAGCAGCCGGTCATTTTCGACGGACGCAATTTGTATGATCCCGAGCGCATGGCTTCCCGCGGTATCACCTATTACGGTATCGGCCGTGGTGCCTCTCTCACTTCTTACAAGTAAGGGGGCAGCATGAAACTATTGGTAACCGGCGCCGCGGGATTTATTGGTTATCATGTCAGCGAGCGGCTGCTCGCTGACGGTCATGAGGTTGTCGGTATCGACAACCTCAATGATTATTATGATGTCAATCTCAAACAGTCCCGCCTTGACCGCCTGCAGGAAACCTCCGGCTTTAGCTTCCAAAAACTGGACTTGGCCGATCGCCAGGGAATAGCCGATCTGTTCGCCAGGGAGCAATTTCAGCGTGTCATCCACTTAGGCGCGCAGGCCGGCGTTCGTTAT
Organism: Sodalis sp. RH21; assembly: GCF_047324175.1. Lineage (NCBI taxonomy): Bacteria > Pseudomonadati > Pseudomonadota > Gammaproteobacteria > Enterobacterales > Bruguierivoracaceae > Sodalis > Sodalis sp. RH21. The sequence goes on from NZ_CP178732.1 coordinate 2,634,253, forward strand.
TCGCTGGAAAACCCTCTGGCGTATGCGGATTCAAATCTTATCGGCCATTTGAATATCCTGGAGGGATGCCGCCATCAGCGGGTGCAGCATTTGCTTTATGCCTCTTCCAGTTCCGTATATGGATTAAATCGCAAACTGCCGTTTTCCACCGATGACTCGGTAGATCATCCGGTTTCATTATATGCGGCGACCAAAAAAGCCAATGAGTTAATGTCTCATACTTATTCACACCTTTACCAACTTCCTACCACGGGGTTACGTTTTTTTACCGTTTATGGCCCGTGGGGGCGACCGGATATGGCACTGTTTAAATTCACCGAGGCCATGCTGGCCGGACGCAGCATTGATGTTTATAACCGCGGCGAAATGCGGCGCGATTTTACTTATATTGATGATATAGCCGAAGCCATTATCCGTTTACAGGATGTCATTCCCCAGGCTGATACCCAGTGGATGGTGGAAACGGGGTCGCCCGCCACCAGTTCGGCGCCTTATCACGTATATAATATAGGCAATAGTCAACCGGTTAAATTGATGGAATACATCCAGGCGTTGGAAAAGGCGCTTGGCATTAAGGCCGTGATGAATTTATTGCCCATGCAGCCGGGGGACGTTCTGGAGACCAGCGCGGATACCGGCGCGCTGTATCAGGCTATCGGTTTTAAACCGCAAACGGCGGTTCCCGAGGGAATCCAGAATTTTGTCGACTGGTATCGCGGTTATTATCAACAGTGATTTTTTGCCGCCTTGCTGAGGTGAACGGGCAGGGGATTATGGGATAGCGGTGGAAAAGGGTGGCCTGGGCCGCCTTTTTTTTGCCTACACTATCCGTGGGGATTAGCAGCGGTTATTGGCGGTGATTATTGGTTATGGCATGATGCTAATTATTTGCTCATAATTTATACATATTATCTATGTTGCCAGCAATTGAGCGCAAAAAAATACCCGCTGAGTATTCATACGGGCATTTTATAATAGCGGTATTAATTGGATTACAGCAGGAAATCGTCCAGCGTCTTGCCTTCATCTTCGATCGACTTCTTGATGACGGCAGGAGTACGGCCCTGGCCGGTCCAGGTTTTGCTTTCACCATTTTCGTCGGTGTATTGATATTTAGCCGGACGGGCTGCACGCTTGGTTTTACCCGTCGCTTTAGAAGCGCTCATGGTTTGCAGCAATTCATTCGGATCGATACCGTCAGCAATCAGCATTTCACGATATTGCTGTAATTTGCGCGTACGTTCTTCGATTTCAGCCTGTGCTTGGCTGTCTTCCTCACGGCGTTCGTTGACAACGACCTCAAGTTTCTCCAGCATTTCTTCCAGAGTTTCAAGGGTGCATTCTCTAGCTTGCGCACGCAGAGTTCGGATGTTGTTAAGAATTTTAAGTGCTTCGCTCATTGTCCTAATCTCGAATAATATAAATGGGGCGTCGTGGTAATAATAGAGCGGTAGTTTCTTTTCTGCAATAGCTAGTTTGTAAGTTAGGTAAAAAATAATCTTTTTTTTAAACCCCCGTCACTCCCGCGGCGGTAAATATAAGGGAGGCGCCGGGTAATGACAAATTGATTCGCTTTGTTGCATTTTTCACGCCGCATGCTTTTGGGAGCACATATTGTACCTAGCGTTTCATTATGAGCCGTGTTTATATCCGATGAAAATTGCGGGTTTATAACATCATGATTAAAGCAGGGCGGCTAATGGCGGTATGCCCAATGGACCGGATGCCTTATGGGCAACAAATGGCTAGCGGGTGAATGGTAAACAGGCATAGAAATGATTCAGTAAAATTACTGTGTTAAATTTAGTGCGTTTTTATTCGGCCCCCAGGGCGGCGTTATTAGGCGGCCCGCGGAGCGGCAGGGGCAGGCCGGGCCTTGAATCCGCCCACGAGGAATCGGGGTCTTGGTGTTAAAGAATATGATACACTTATGGTCATATTTATTATGTCGATGGCTTTTGCCGGAGTGACGGGCTGATGGCTCAACTATATTTTTATTATTCTGCAATGAATGCGGGTAAATCCACCGCGCTACTCCAATCTTCGTATAATTATCAGGAACGCGGCATGCGGACCTTGGTATTTACCGCTGAAATAGATAATCGTTTCGCCCGCGGCCAGATCCGGTCCCGCATCGGACTTTCCTCGCCGGCGCGGCTATTCGGCCCGGATACCGACTTACTGGCCGCCATCGCCCATGAGCATCAGCAGCAAACCCTGCATTGCGTGTTAGTGGATGAAAGCCAGTTTTTAACCCGTGAACAAGTGGACGGGCTGTCGGATGTGGTGGACCGTTTGGATATTCCGGTATTGTGTTATGGATTAAGAACGGATTTTCGCGGCGAGTTATTCCCCGGCAGCCTTTACCTCCTGGCTTGGGCGGATAAGTTGGTTGAGCTTAAAACCATCTGCTACTGCGGGCGCAAAGCCAATCGGGTATTGCGCCTGGATGAGGCGGGCAAACCCCTGCATGACGGCCAGCAGGTCGTTATCGGCGGCGACGATCGCTATGTCTCGGTATGCCGCAAACATTACAAACAGGCCCTAGAGCAGGACACCCCCGTGCCGGGATACATCCGCCTGTCGCCGGCCAACTAAAACCCGCTGCGCTTTCCCCAAGCTCCAAGGAAGAATATCCTGCGCCGCGCGCAACCCGGGCGCCAATAGCGTTCATGCCCGCATACGCGGCTTATCACCGCATTGCAGGTCTCGCACCTATATTGGTACCTGCCTTGAGGGCTAAACGCTTACCGGGTCTTTACCAGCTTCTAAGTGGCCATGCCTAAAACCGCCTCTGCGGCGCTGCACGCCCCGGAATCTACTTTCCTGGCCCCTTATAGCGGTAAAATGCAAAAAGCCCCGCTAGGGGCTTTTTAAGACTTCCCCGCCGCGGCGGGGAAGGTTATTCCAGAACAGGGCATCGCCCTGTTCCGTAATTAACGCTATCAGATGGTGACTTTCTTGCCTTTTTTCTCGGCTTTCGCTTCCTGCAGGGCCGCCTTGATATTACCGACCGGAGCCGGGGCAACCGACGCCGCTACGGCATTCTCGAAGGGTTCGACGAATTTGCGTCCATAATACGTATCCAGCAGAATCTGTTTCAACTCGGCAATCAGCGGATAACGCGGGTTGGCGCCGGTACATTGGTCATCAAACGCATCTTCGGACAGTTTATCCACCTTGGCGAGGAAATCGGCTTCCAGCACCCCGGCTTCACGGATAGACGTCGGAATACCCAAATCGGCTTTGATTTCGTCCAACCAGGCCAGCAGGTTCTCGATCTTCTGCGCGGTGCGGTCGCCCGGTTTGCTCAGTCCCAGATGATCGGCCACTTCGGCATAACGACGACGCGCCTGCGGACGGTCATACTGGCTGAACGCCGCCTGTTTGGTCGGGTTGTCGTTGGCGTTGTAGCGGATCACGTTGGAAATCAGCATGGCATTGGCCAGGCCGTGGGGGATATGGAACTCTGAACCCAATTTATGGGCCATGGAGTGGCATACGCCCAGGAAGGCGTTGGCGAACGCGATGCCGGCGATGGTGGCGGCATTATGTACGCGTTCGCGGGCTACCGGATTCTTGCTGCCTTCATGATAGCTGGCGGGCAGGAACTCTTTAAGCAACTTAAGCGCCTGCAACGCCTGGCCGTCGGTAAACTCCGTGGCCATGATCGACACATAAGCTTCCAGTGCATGGGTCACCGCATCCAGGCCGCCGAAGGCGCACAGGGATTTCGGCATGTTCATCACCAGGTTGGCATCGACAATCGCCATATCCGGCACCAGCGCGTAATCCGCCAGCGGATATTTCTGGCCGGTGGCGTCGTCGGTCACCACGGCGAACGGCGTGACTTCCGAACCGGTGCCCGAGGTAGTGGTTACCGCGATCAGCTTGGCTTTAACGCCCATTTTCGGGAATTTATAAATACGTTTACGGATATCCATAAAGCGCAGGGCCAGTTCTTCGAACGGGGTGCCCGGATGTTCGTACATTACCCACATGATCTTGGCGGCATCCATCGGGGAACCACCGCCCAGCGCGATAATCACGTCGGGTTTAAACGACATCATTTGTTCCGCCCCTTTGCGAACAATAGTCAGGGTCGGATCGGCTTCCACTTCAAAGAACACTTCGGTCTCGATGCCGTGGTTTTTCAGTACGGAAGTGATCTGGTCGGCGTACCCGTTGTTGAACAGGTAGCGGTCAGTCACGATAAAGGCGCGTTTGGCACCGTCGCTGGCAACTTCGTCCAAAGCGATCGGCAATGAACCACGACGGAAATAGATGGATTTGGGAAGCTTATGCCACATCATATTTTCAGCTCGCTTGGCCACGGTTTTTTTATTGATCAGATGCTTGACCCCGACGTTCTCGGAAATCGAGTTACCGCCCCATGAACCACAACCCAGCGTCAGGGACGGCGCCAGTTTGAAGTTATACAGGTCGCCGATACCGCCTTGCGATGCCGGGGTATTGATCAAAATACGCGCGGTCTTCATTTTGTCGCCGAAGAAGTTCACGCGTTCCGGTTGGTTATCCTGGTCGGTATACAGGCAGGAGGTGTGGCCGATACCGCCCATTTCCACCAGTTTTTCCGCTTTGATGACCGCGTCTTCAAAGTCCTTGGCGCGATACATGGCCAGCATCGGGGACAGTTTTTCATGGGCGAAAGGTTCGGACTCGTCAACCACGGTCACTTCACCGATCAGCACTTTGGTATTGCCAGGCACTTTGATGCCGGCCATTTCGGCAATTTTCGCCGCGGGCTGGCCAACGATACCGGCATTGAGCGCGCCGTTTTTCAGGATAATGCCCTGGACCGCTTTCAACTCATCGCCTTGCAGCATATAACCGCCATGGCTGGAGAAGCGTTCACGTACCGCGTCATATATTTCGTCAACCACGATAACCGACTGTTCGGACGCGCAGATTACGCCGTTATCGAAGGTTTTGGACATCAGGATGGACGCCACCACGCGTTTGATATCAGCGGTTTCATCCACTACTACCGGGGTGTTGCCGGCGCCGACGCCGATCGCCGGTTTACCGGAGCTATAGGCTGCTTTAACCATGCCCGGTCCGCCGGTGGCGAGGATCAGGTTGACCAGCGGGTGATGCATCAGCTGGTTGGACAATTCAACCGTCGGTTCGTCGATCCAGCCGATAATATCTTTCGGCGCACCGGCGGCTACTGCGGCTTTGAGCACGATTTCCGCCGCACGGTTAGTGGCGTTCTTGGCGCGCGGGTGCGGGGAAAAAATAATGCCGTTACGGGTTTTCAGGCAGATTAGCGCCTTGAAAATCGCCGTTGAGGTTGGGTTGGTGGTGGGCACGATACCGCAGATGATACCGATGGGTTCGGCGATGGTGATGGTGCCGAAGGTATCGTCCTGGGCCAGGATGCCGCAGGTTTTTTCATCTTTATAGGCGTTATAGATATATTCGGAAGCAAAATGGTTTTTAATCACTTTATCTTCCACAATGCCCATGCCGGATTCAGCGACGGCCATTTTGGCCAGGGGGATGCGTGCATCGGCCGCTGCCAGGGCCGCAGCGCGGAAAATCTTATCCACCTGCTCCTGGGTAAAATTGGCATATTCGCGCTGCGCTTTCTTCACGCGTTCTACCAAAGTGTTAAGTTCAGCGACATTAGTAACAGCCATAATGCTCTCCTAATTAATGTTAAATTTTGGGTTAAATTGTTAAACTCTTTAAGTAAAAAGCCTGCTCACATATGAGTATAAGACCTATTTTATACTGAGTAGTCTATCTGCCCAATGGGCTATATGCATAGGCACAAAAGGCTTTTTACTTAACGAGTTTCTTCAATCATTTACCGCAACAAAAAATTTGGTGAAAAATATCGTCTTAAACTGGAACCAAGGTGACTAATTACAGAAATCTTAAAGTGTATTGTAGCAGTTATATGTGATATGCATCACAAATTAGGGATGCTGACTCCATTCAGCTAGCATGATTTGGCGTAAACGTTACAAATTGTCCGTTATTACGTTAACCGATGAAATGCCGGGATAAATCAAAGAACAATTTATTAACATTTAAACTGCGGAACGAAACAAATATTTTACCTTGAGACTATGTTACGGGTTATTCCCGCACCGCACAATGCGAATAATCCGGGTTGCCCATATGGACAAAATAACGCCATTTAATGGCGGCGCCGGGATGCCGGACGGGATAAATTATTATCCGCCGACCTAGGGCGCCAACGGACCCGAGAAAAACGGCCGGAAGGAGGGGGCAGGCTTGTCGATCCTCAGCGGCGCCGGAAGAAAAGGGGGGAACCGAACCGGCCGGATTCCCGCCCCGCAGACGTCTGCCCGCGCGCAAGCATTATTATATGGCAAAACCTGCACTGCTTGGGACAAACCGCACCATTATGCGTCAGCGGTTTATTAACTGTTCACGCGCTTTTCACCGCGACATTCAAGTGAAAACTTCGATAAATAGTTAATTTATTCATGGAGATATAAGCGATGTGAAAAATGGTCCGAATTTTTTTCAATACTATTCTGCAAAGGCTCTTGTCACGATGCAACACAGATGTTATTAGTGTTTAATCATGCATCATTAGGGATTTATCCTCTTTACAGGTGATATATTGACCTTATGTGTTTTAGTGTAACAAATTATTAATTACGAACTATTTTTCTTGTAAGGCCGATATTCCTTGATTTCATTATTATGGTAAATAACTTCTGTCAGGGCCGGCGTCCCGCCCTATTAACATTCCTGTCGGTCCCGGACGGTCTGTTTCCCATGTTTCTTATCTATATTTTCTATATAGATACCGAAAATAAAGAATATCGCTCCTTTACCTTGCGGTTTCGTTCACCGCAATTGGTGGGGGAGTTGTCATACCCGTTGATCGGGAACCTGCGGGCCGCTTGACGCTGCCCTGCAATAATAAAAAAACTGGAGTGCATTAATAATGACCAACATCACGAAAAAGACTCTGCTTGCAGCGGGCGTTATCGCCGCGCTGGGAGCGGTGTCGGTAGGGACTTCCTTCGCCGCTGACGTTCCGGCGGGCGTACAGCTTAATAATAAACAGGAATTGGTGCGTGGCAACGGCGCCGAACTCCAATCATTGGACCCCCATAAAATAGAAGGGGTGCCGGAAAGCAACGTCAACCGCGATGTGCTGGAAGGGCTAACCATTAACGATCTCAATGGCCATACCCAGCCGGGTGTTGCAGAAAGTTGGGAGACCAAAGATTCCAAAGTCTGGATTTTCCATTTGCGCAAGGATGCCAAATGGTCCAATGGCGACCCGGTTACGGCCCAGGATTTTGTCTATAGCTGGCAGCGGCTGGCCGATCCGCAGACCGCGTCCCCCTATGAAAGTTATCCGCAGTATGCCCATATCGTCAATATCGATGAAATCATCGCCGGCAAAATGAAACCCGATACGCTGGGTGTCAAAGCCATTGACGCCAATACCCTCGAAGTCACCCTGAGCCAGGCGGTTCCTTATTTCCCCAAATTGCTGAGCAACCCCGCCATGTCGCCGGTGCCGCAGAAAATCGTGGAAAAATTCGGTGAAAAATGGACCCAGCCGGCTAATTGGGTGGGCAACGGCGCCTTTAAACTTAAAGATTGGGTTGTTAATGAACGCATAGTGCTGGAACGTAACCCGCTGTATTGGAACAATGCGAAAACGGTAATTAATCAGGTTACCTATCTGCCTATTTCTTCCGAGGTCACCGACGTAAACCGCTATCGCGCCGGCGAAACGGATATGACCTATAACAACCTGCCCATTGAGCTATTCCAAAAACTTAAACGCGAAATTCCGAAAGAAGTACATGTCGATCCTTATCTATGTACTTATTATTATGAAATTAATAACCAAAAAGCGCCGTTTAATGACGTGCGCGTGCGCACCGCGCTGAAATTGGGCCTGGACCGCGATATTATCGTCAATAAAGTCAAGGCCCAGGGCGACCTGCCTGCCTTTGGTTTTACTCCGCCTTATACCGACGGCGCCAAATTAACGCCGCCGGAATGGTTTGGCTGGAGCCAGGACAAACGTAATGAAGAAGCGCGCAAGCTGCTTGAGCAAGCGGGCTATACCAAAGATAAGCCGCTGACCTTTGATTTACTCTATAATACGTCCGATCTGCACAAAAAGCTGGCGATTGCCGTTGCGTCTATTTGGAAAAAGAACCTGGGCGTGAATGTGAAGCTGGAGAACCAGGAATGGAAAACCTTCCTGGATACCCGTCATCAGGGAACGTATGACGTTGCCCGTGCCGGCTGGTGTGCGGATTATAACGAACCGACCACGTTCCTGAATATTATGCTGACCAATGGTTCCAGCAATACCGCCCATTACTCCAACCCTGCATTTGACAAGCTGATTGCCGACGCGGTCGATGCCACATCGGAAGAGGCGCGCACCGGCTTGTATCAGCAAGCTGAACAACAATTGGATAAAGATTCCGCTATCGTGCCGGTGTATTACTATGTTAACGCCCGTCTGGTAAAACCTTATGTTGGCGGTTATACCGGCAAAGACCCGTTGGATAATGTCTATGTGAAGGATCTTTACATAATCAAACATTAACCACGCGTAAAGGACGATAACAGGGCATGGCCGTCATCGGCCGTGCCCTGTTTTTCCTGTTCAGTGTGAACGAGATAAGAAGCGTAAGTCATAGGTATCAGGCATGTTAAAGTTCATTATCCGCCGGTTTCTGGAAGCGATTCCGACGTTATTTATTCTGATCACGATTTCATTTTTTATGATGCGGCTGGCGCCCGGCAGCCCATTTACCGGCGAGCGCGGTTTGCCGCCGGAAGTCATGGCCAATATCGAGGCCAAATATCATCTCAACGATCCCATACTGAAGCAGTACGGCGCCTATTTGGTGCAGTTGGCCCATGGCGATTTCGGCCCCTCCTTCAAGTATAAGGACTACTCGGTCAACGATTTGGTGGCGAACTCCTTCCCGGTGTCGGCCAAACTCGGCTTAGCGGCCTTTATCGTAGCCATGGTGCTGGGGGTGTTCGCGGGCGTGATGGCGGCGCTGCGGCAGAATACCAAATGGGATTATCTGGCCATGGGGTTCGCCATGACCGGCGTGGTGATTCCAAGCTTTGTGGTGGCCCCGCTGCTGGTGCTGGTTTTTGCCATTACCCTCAAATGGCTGCCCGGCGGCGGCTGGAACGGCGGCGGCATACGCTTCATCCTGTTGCCGATGATCGCCTTGTCGCTGGCCTATATTGCCAGCATCGCCCGCATAACCCGCGGGTCGATGATTGAAGTGCTGCATTCCAACTTTATCCGCACCGCGCGGGCCAAGGGCTTGCCAATGCGGCGCATTATTTTCAGCCATGCCCTGAAGCCCGCTTTGCTGCCGGTTATTTCTTATATGGGGCCGGCTTTCGTGGGCATTATCACCGGTTCCATGGTGATTGAAACCATCTATGGCTTACCTGGCATCGGACAATTATTTGTTAACGGCGCGCTCAATCGCGACTATTCGCTGGTACTGAGCCTGACCATCCTGGTCGGTACCCTGACTATTTTATTTAACGCGATTGTCGATGTGCTGTATGCGGTTATCGACCCGAAAATACGTTATTAACGCTGGAGCGCTCATATGATCGTAGGAAATAAAAATAGCGAGGCTCTGGAGAAATTCAGCGAAACATTGGAAATAGAAGGCCGCAGTCTTTGGCAAGATGCCCGCCGGCGTTTTATTCACAATAAAGCGGCCCTTACCAGCCTCATTGTATTGGCTTTCATTGTGCTGTTCGTTGCCCTGGCGCCTTCATTATCGCAATTCAGCTATTACGATACGGATTTCGCCATGATGTCGGTTGCGCCGGATATGGCATCGTCCCATTACTTCGGCACAGATTCCTCGGGCCGCGACCTCCTGGTGCGCGTGGCCATCGGCGGGCGCATTTCCCTGATGGTCGGCGTCGCCGCCGCGCTGGTGGCGGTGGTGCTCGGCACTCTGTATGGCGCCATGTCGGGTTATCTCGGCGGGAAAATCGATTCCGTGATGATGCGTTTGTTGGAGATTCTCAATTCATTCCCGTTTATGTTTTTCGTTATTCTGCTGGTGACTTTTTTCGGCCAGAATATCTTTTTGATTTTTATCGCCATCGGAATGGTTTCCTGGCTGGATATGGCGCGTATCGTACGCGGCCAGACCCTGAGCCTGAAACGCAAGGAATTTATCGAAGCGGCGGTGGTGAGCGGCGTGCGGACCCGCAATATTATTTTGCGCCACATCGTGCCCAATGTGCTGGGGGTGGTGGTGGTTTATGCCTCGCTGCTGGTGCCGAGCATGATACTGTTTGAGTCCTTCCTGAGTTTCCTCGGCCTGGGCACGCAGGAACCGCTGAGCAGTTGGGGCGCATTGCTCAGCGACGGCGCCAATTCCATGGAAGTGTCCCCCTGGTTGCTGATGTTTCCCGCCCTGTTCCTGGTGGTTACGCTGTTTTGTTTTAATTTTATCGGCGATGGCCTGCGTGATGCCCTCGATCCGAAAGACCGTTAAGGAGTGCCGTTATGAGCATAATCGACAGTTCCACGCAGGCCGCTGACCGGCCGGCCGGAACCCATGAACCGGCATTGCTGGACGTGAAGGATTTACGGGTCACTTTCGCCACGTCCGATGGCGACGTCACCGCGGTGAACGATCTGAATTTTAACCTGCGCGCCGGCGAGACCCTCGGCATCGTGGGGGAGTCCGGCTCCGGCAAGTCGCAAACCGCGTTTGCCCTGATGGGATTGCTGGCCGCCAATGGCCGCATTCAGGGCTCGGCGATGTTTAACGGCCGCGAAATTCTTAATCTGCCGGAAAAGCAGCTCAATAAACTGCGCGCCTCTGAAATCTCGATGATTTTCCAGGACCCCATGACTTCGCTTAATCCGTATATGCGGGTAGGCGAGCAACTGATGGAGGTGCTGAGGCTGCATAAGAATATCAGCAAGCACGATGCGTTCGAAGAATCGGTGCGCATGCTCGATGCGGTGAAAATGCCGGAAGCCCGTAAGCGGATGCGCATGTATCCCCATGAGTTTTCCGGCGGTATGCGCCAGCGGGTGATGATTGCCATGGCGCTGCTGTGCCGCCCGAAATTGCTGATTGCCGATGAGCCCACCACCGCGCTGGATGTGACCGTGCAAGCGCAGATTATGACGTTGCTTAACGATCTCAAACGGGAGTTCAACACCGCCATTATCATGATCACCCACGATCTCGGGGTGGTGGCCGGTATCTGCGATCGGGTGCTGGTGATGTATGCGGGACGCACGATGGAATACGGCCGCGCGCGGGATATTTTTTATCGCCCCAGCCATCCTTATTCCATCGGCCTGCTGTCCGCGGTGCCGCGGCTGGACGCCGACGGGTCGGCCATGATGGTGACCATTCCCGGCAATCCGCCTAATTTACTCCGTTTGCCCAAAGGGTGCCCGTTCCAGCCGCGCTGCCCTTATGCCATGGATATTTGTTCTACCATGCCGCCCCTGGAGCTATTTGACGACCAGCGCCTGCGCGCCTGCTACAAGCCTTTGGAGGAATTGGTATGAATGCCATGGCCGAGAATAGAAAAGTGCTGCTTGATGTCGAAAATCTGAAGGTATATTTCGAGGTCAAGGGCGATAAGCAGTGGTTCTGGCAGCCGGCCAAGAATCTCAAGGCGGTGGATGGCGTATCCCTGCGGCTGTATGAAGGGGAAACCCTTGGCGTGGTGGGGGAATCGGGCTGCGGCAAGTCGACTTTCGCCCGTGCGCTTATTGGCCTGGTTAAATCCACCAGCGGGCGGATTGCCTGGTTGGGTAAGGAGTTGCAGGGGATGAATAGCGAGGAGTGGCGCGCGACCCGCAATGATATTCAGATGATTTTCCAGGACCCGCTGGCCTCGCTGAATCCGCGGATGACCATCGGCGAGATTATTGCCGAGCCGCTGCATACTTATCATCCGAAAATGCCGCGCCAGCAGGTGAAGGATAAGGTGAGGAATATGATGTTGAAGGTGGGATTATTGCCTAACCTTATCAACCGTTATCCTCATGAATTTTCTGGCGGGCAGTGTCAGCGTATCGGTATTGCCCGGGCGCTGATCCTGGAACCCAAGCTGGTGATTTGCGATGAGCCGGTGTCGGCGCTGGATGTTTCCATCCAGGCGCAGGTAGTGAATTTATTGCAGCAGTTGCAGCGTGAGATGGGGCTGTCGCTGATTTTTATCGCGCACGATCTGGCGGTGGTAAAACATATTTCCGACCGGGTGTTGGTGATGTATTTGGGGCATGCGGTTGAGCTGGGGACTTATGATCAGGTTTACCACAATCCACAGCATCCCTATACCAAGGCGCTGATGTCGGCGGTGCCGATTCCCGATCCGGATAAAGAGCGCAATAAGGTGATCCAGCTGCTGGAAGGGGATTTGCCGTCGCCGATTAATCCGCCGTCGGGGTGCGTGTTCCGTACCCGTTGTCCGATTGCCAGCGAGGAGTGCGCGCTGACCCGGCCGATATTGCAGGGGAGCTTTCGGCATGCCTGCTCATGTATTAAAGTGGATGTGAGTCAGTTGGCGCAGTGAGCGGGGCGCGCTTGCCCTTTGACAGGACCCGCTGCGACCCCTGCCGCACGCCTGCCCTTTAACAAGGCGCGCTGCGGGGGCCCGGTGTTAACGGGCTTGGCTAACGGGCTTAGCGCGCCAAGGGGATGGTGGTTATGCTGGTTATTCTTTCCAGAGGATATGGCAGATTTTTTCTGATTTATCCCGGCAGATTAGCATGCGGGCAAACACATCGTTGACTTCCATGCCGTCCTCTTCCGCCAGGCCTATGACCACTTCAGCGAAAAAATCCGGGTTGAGGTCGAAATCCACCTGTTGGTGCCATTCCTCCGAGGGGTCGAACAGCTCCGCCGCGCCGCGTTGTTCAAATTGCAGGTTAAACAGAATCAGGTCGGCTTGATCGAGATTATCCGGCGCCAGCTCCAGGAAAATATCGTAGGCCTGTTCCAGCGTTTCATCATCCGTCAGGCGATTGTCTAAATCCATAACCCTTGTCCCGTGGTGTCCGTAATCTTGGCTTAAAAAAGATAATGGTGAAATTTGCGCGGCCCCCGTTCGGGGCCACGCCATTACATCATGCCCACCGGCAAAATTACAGCAATGGGCTGAAAAAATAGAACAGGCGTTCGACTATGCGCTGCCAGTAGGGCCGTTTGGCCCATTTGGCCGGGTCGATCAGCCGCGAGCGGGCGATATAATCTTCCTGTACCCGCGCCAGGTCGCTGCCGAAGTCATCATCATCGATCACCAGGGTGATTTCAAAGTTCAGCCACAGGCTGCGCATATCCAGATTGACGGTACCGACCAGGCTGAGTTGTCCGTCTACCAGTACGCTTTTGGTATGCAGCAGGCCGCCTTCGAACTGATGGATATTGACACCCGCTTCCAGCAGCTCGGCAAAAAAAGCCCGGCTGGCCCAGCCGACCAACATTGAATCGTTATAGCGCGGTACGACGATATGCACTTCCACCCCGCGCTGGGCGGCGGTGCAGATGGCGTGCAGCAAATCATCGCTGGGCACCAGGTACGGGGTGGTCATGATCAATTGTTCATGGGAGGCGTAAATCGAGGTGAGCAACGCCTGGTGAATCACGCCTTCAGGAAATCCCGGGCCGGAGGCGATGACCTGGATGGTATGGCCGGTCGCTTGTTCAAACGGCATGATATTGACATCCGGCGGAGGCGGCAGTACCCGCTTGCCGGTTTCGATCTCCCAGTCGCATGAGTAGATAATCCCCATGGCGGTGGTGACCGGGCCTTCCATTCTGGCCATTAAATCGATCCATTGGCCCACCCCGGCGTCCTGCTTGAAAAAGCGGGGGTCGACCATGTTCATACTGCCGGTATAAGAAATATAATTATCAATCAAGACCATTTTGCGGTGCTGGCGCAAATCCATGCGGCGCAGGAATACCCGCAGTACGCTGACATGCAGCGCTTCCACCACATCGACCCCGGCGTTACGCATCATGGCCGGGTAGGGGCTGCGGAAGAACTTTACGCTGCCCGCTGAATCGAGCAATACGCGGCAGCGTACGCCGCGCCTGGCGGCCGCCATTAACGCTTCCGCCACCTGATCCACCAGGCCGCCGGCCTGCCAGATGTAAAACACCATCTCGATATTGGTCTGCGCCAGCCCGATATCTTTGATCAGGGCTTTCAAGGTGTCCTCGGTGCCGGTCAGCAACTGCAGCTGGTTGCCCTTGAGCCCGCCCATGCCCTGGCGATGTTCGCAGAGCTGGAATAATGATTGGGCGACTTCGCTATTTTCCGTGGCGAAAATCCGCTTGCACTGCTTGAGGTCAAGCATCCATTTTGCCGTAGAGGGCCACATGGCCTTGGCGCGTTCGGCGCGCTGCTTGCCCAGATTCAGTTCACCAAACAGCAGATAGGTGATGATGCCCACCAGTGGAATGATATAGATCACCAGCAACCAGGCCATTGCGGAGGGAACCGCGCGCCGCTTCATTAACACTCGCAGGGTGACGCCTGCGATTAGTAACCAGTAGCCGAAGACGAGTAGCCAATTGATTACAGTATAAAAAGTTGTCATAGAGGCGAAAAATCCTGTTCGCAAGGCATTAAGCATGAGTGTACGCATAAGGGGCGAAAAGAGGAAATTGTTTTGCCTCTGCGGCCGGTTTCAGGCATGCGCCGCGGCGGTTTAGCCGATGAATAAAAAAGTTTATAATGGCGTTTTTTAACGCTTAGGCAGAGTTAGTCCGCGCATGAAAAGAAGCAGGAATGAAGTCAGCCGCTGGCGCATGCTAAGGCAAGCGCAGCGCCGGCGCAGCCAGTGGGTGGAAGCCCAGTCCCGCACTTACCGCCATCTGACCCGTTTGCGGCATCTTCAATTGAAACAGCAACGCCGTTCATTGCTGTTTGCCACCACCTACGAACTCTGATCGGCGGGCGGGGCGAATTGGGGGATTAAAAAAACCGGCTTTAGGCCGGTTTACTGTATTTGAATTCCCTGATACAGATTAAATAGGATGATCCCTGTCCTGATGATGTTTACGTCACTGTGTGGCGGTGGTCGTTGACGTTGATGTCGAGGTGGACGACCCGCTATCCTGTGGATCGCTGGCCGATGCCACCGCTGCCACCGATCCGGAAACAAAACCCGGATCGCTGGTAGTCGCGGCGCCGGAAGCGCTTTGCGTGGCCGCTTCGGTCGTTCCCGCCGCACCCGCTGCAAACGCAGCAGTGGCGCCAGCGGCATACACTACGAGTCCTGCCATAAAGATTTTCTTAAACATACATACCTCCGGTTGTTAACTTCTTAACGGGGAGTACAGCATTTACAAGGTATTAGATTATGGAGTGAGCCACAAATGCGGATGTTAAGGCGCATAAGGGATTTAACGGCCTATGTGCGCGACCGAGGTTTTTAAGCCGTTGATTGCCGGCTGCTTATTTTTCATACTAAGAAAAATCCTAAATGATATTTTTCTTTTATATCCGTCACGGTAATATTTTTTTCATATCAGATTTATTTACTTTCCAAAGGGCTATTTTCCCGGCGAATAATAATTTTTACTTAAGTATTATAAATATGCGTTTTTATTATTGATAAGCTTTGCTGTTTAAAATGGCCCACTGAACAATCATGCACTGCTCAATTATTGGCGTATTAAAGCCTGTTTATGTAAATTTGGCGATAAATCACTTCAATCGAGGGAGCGAAAGTTAAGCCGCGTGAATTTATTTTCCGTCGCCAGGAAAAGTTTTCTTGCGCGTGGTTCATTATAAAGTTAAGTAAAAATGATGAATGCCATTTTTCTGCTAAGCTTACTTTGACATTTCGTCGTATAAGGAGACAACCGATGAGTTTATTGAGTTTTGTGAAAGAAGCGGGCGAAAAAGTCTGGGATACCCTGTCTGGACACTCTGTCGACCAAAGCGCGAAATTGAAAGAGCATATCCAGAAAATAGGATTACCTGGGGCGGATAAAGTCGATATCAACGTGGCTGACGGCAAGGCCACCGTATCAGGGGATAATATCAGCCAGGAATTAAAAGAAAAAATTTTGGTGGCCATAGGCAACGTGGCCGGCATTAGCGGCGTTGAGGATAAAATAAACCCTGCTGCGGCACCAGGCGCAGCGCAAACGCCCACCGCGACCGACGCAAAACCCGCCAGCAAATTTTATACCGTGGTTTCCGGGGATACGCTGAGCAAAATTGCCAAGGCGCAATACGGCAATGCCAACGAATATATGAAAATTTTCGAGGCGAATAAGCCCATGCTGAGCCAGCCGGATAAAATTTATCCCGGACAGACATTGATTATTCCGCAATAAATTGAGTCGGGCATTAAAAAAGGTCGCGTTATGCGACCTTTTTTAATGCCCGAAGCGCCGGGATCAAAACGTTTTGCGGTAAGGTTTTACCGATACGGTTTTATACACCCCCGCGGCCACAAAGGGATCGGCATCCGCCCAAGCCTGCGCGCCTTCCAGGGAATCGAATTCGGCAATAATAGTCGAGCCGCTAAAACCCGCGGCTCCCGGATCATGACTGTCTATGGAGGGCATCGCTCCTGCCGTAAGCAAACGCCCCTGATCGCGCAGCAATTGCAGACGCGCGATGTGCGTGGCCCGTACGGATTGACGTTTTTCGAGGGAATCGGCTACGTCTTCAGCATAAATTACATAGAGCAAGTGCATTACTCCCGAAGGATTGGATTCGCATAAAGTAATTCACGTTAAGACATTGACCCCACAAGCGCAATGAAAAATTTTATTCGGCGCCGATCGGCGGCCCGGGCGGGGATGGGGCGGTTTTTTTCACTGCGGATGAACAAGAGTTTGTTTTGAGTTATTGAATATGATTGCTATTTGCATTTACACTTCACCCTTATGAAAATTTTTGTTGAAATGGCGTAGATAATTTTGAATCCGACTCGTCGATTTTCGTGGTCATTTGTCCTGTCAGCAGGACTGCATACATCGTTGGTGGCGGGTTTGCTATATGCTTCGGTTAATCAGATCTCCACTCCGACCGCGATCGAACAGCCTATGAGCGTCACGCTGGTGGCCCCGGAACCGGAACCGGCCGTTGCTCCCCAGCCGCCCGTGGAGCCCCCTAAAGCAGAACCGGTGGTCGAACCGCCGCCAGTGCAACCGGAAACACCGCCGGAAGTCCAGCCGGAGCCGGAACCCATACCCGAGCCTCCGGCACCGGTCCAGCAGCCCAAGCCGCAACCCAAACCTAAGCCCAAGCCGGTGCATAAACCGGTGGTCAAACCGCGGCCCAAAGAACCGGTGGCCGATCCTCAGCCGGCGCCCGTCGCCAGCGTGCCCCGTGAGGCCCCCGTACGGCCCGCCGTGGCTCCGCCCGCGGCCGCGGCCGCCCCCAACGTCAATACCGGGCCAAAAGCGGTTAGACGCGATAACCCGCCTTATCCGGAGCGGGCCAGGGCCCTGGGCATTGAAGGAACCGTAAGGATTCAGTTCGATGTGAACAACGACGGCCAGGTTGAGAACCTGCGGGTGATCTCCGCCACGCCGCGCAATATCTTCGAGCGCGAAATCCGCCAGGTGACCCGGCGCTGGCGCTACCAAAGCGGTAATCCCGGCAAAAATGTCAATGTGACCATCCAGTTTAAGCTCACGGGCGTCAGCAGTAACGCCGAATAGCCCGTAAAAGATGCCAGGAGGGCGCTGGCAAAGTGGCGCCGTCATTCGCTTTATGTAATGGAATGATGCGCTGGATGGTGACGAGGCCGTAAATGCATCCCGGCGGGGGCGCTTACGGCGCACCCGCGGAGTTAAACGGTTTATCGATAACGGGTCAAAGGACGAGACCAGGGAGAGGCTACTTTTTCAGACGCTGCCGGGGGCGAAATGTCGCTTGCCGTCGGGCAGCGGCCGGGCTTTGCCGTCGTCGTCCACCGCGACATAGGTGAATGCCGCCTCGGTAGCGCGATAGCGCTGCCCTATGGGGGCGGAAGAGACCTTTTTCACCCAGACCTCCACAAAAATATTCAGCGAGCTGTTGCCGGTACCGGTGCAGCGGGCATAACAGCAGACCACATCGCCCACCGCCACCGGCTTAAGAAACGTCATGCCGTCGACGCGCACCGTGACCACCCGGCCTTCGGCAATCTCTTTAGCCAGGATCGCGCCGCCCATATCCATCTGCGACATCAGCCAGCCGCCAAAGATATCCCCGTTGGCGTTGGTATCGGCAGGCATCGCCAGGGTACGTAACACCAGCTCGCCGGTGGGTAATATCGAACTTTCAGTCATAGCGTCTTTCACCGTCCAGGGTTACGGCCCGCGCCTTCGGCGTGGCCATGGGGAGCAAAACCGTCGGGATCAATGGGAGTTCTTTTGATCTTCCGTCATGTGACGGTAAACATAAACCCCGCTCAGCAAGGTAAAGACGAGGGTCAGGCCGGTGAGGCCGAATACCTTGAAATTAACCCAGACGTTTTGCGGCAGCCAGAACGCAATATAAATATTGGCCGCGCCGCAGATTAAAAAGAACAGCGCCCAGGCGACATTAAGGTTGTTCCAGACGTGCGGCGGCAGGGTGAGTTCTTTGCCCAACATGCGCTGGACCAGCGGCTTGCCCATAATGAATTGGCTAACCAGCAGCGCGATGGCAAACAGCGAATAAATGACCGTGACTTTCCATTTGATGAACTCGGCATTGTGGTAATACATCGTCAGCGAGCCGAAGATAGCCACCATAACGAACGTCAGCAAGGTCATTTTTTCGACTTTGCGGTATTTGAACCAGGTATACGCCAGCACCAGCGCCGACGCGGCAATCAGCGCGCCGGACGCGACATAAATGTCGTATAACTTATAAACGACGAAAAACACCACTAACGGCAGAAAATCAAGAAACTGCTTCATAGAAAAATCCGTGGTTGGTTAAGTGGCGCCTATACGTGCTTCAGGCCTGACGCAGCAACATGTATAGACGATACAGATAAATCAGTAATAAAGCGGAAATAACATTACTTAACCCATTAAGCAATACCGCGGCTACCAAAGATGACACCTGGGTAAATTGCGCCGCCAGCAGCAGCACCGCCGCCTTGGCCAGCAGCCATATCAATACGGCCGGCATAATCAGCCGCAAATTGGCGAACGCCAGTTTGCTACTCAGGCGCATGGACTTGAATACCCCCAGGTTTTCGCTGGCGGTAATCACCGGCGCCAGGCATAGCGCAATGGCGATGAGAATGCCGGGTATTACGATTAATATTAGTCCCAACTGTACCAATAGCGTGGTAATGAAAATTAATAATAACAGCCGCGGCAATATCGGCGCGGACAGGCCGATAGCGCGCAAAACGCTCACCGGCTGCCGGTCGGAAACCAAGCGGATCATGGTCAGCAGCGCGCCGGCCAGCAATACATTACCCACCAGCCCTGCAAAGGTCCCGGCGGCGGAAGCCTTCAACAGCACCCGCTGCTGTTCCGGCGTCATTTGTTGCACCAATTCCTGCAGGCTCATGGTAGACGCATCCGCTACCTCCGCACCTTCACCGCTGAGGATCACCAGTTGGTCGCTACTGGGCGACAGGGCGTGGCCCAGCGCTACGCTGACCAGCGCCGCCAATAAGGCCAGCAAAATGATGCTGGTAAACTGATTACGGGTAAAATTCAACATATCGCGGTACAGGGTACTTGCCATAATTGGCATGAGGGCTCCTTGGCAAAGCGTTCTAAAATATCAGCCCGGTATTCTACCCTGTTAATCGGCCGGTTGGCACCCCGGCGCGGCATCATGGCGCATTTCAGACACAATTAATCCATTTGCGCGCCGCCGGGTGGCAGCGGCGCCAGCCCATAATGCGCCCTGGCGCGGTCGCAGGCCGCATTGGGCCGGCCGTCTTCGCCGGACTTATCGAATTCCCGGCAGGTGGAGGGGCGTGCGGCGTAGATAGAACACGCAACGGTTTTCCCCACCTCTCCGGATAATGCGTTGCAGCGCGGCGATCGCTGGTTGGTGCCGATCATACAGCGCAGGAAAGGGGATAGGGGTTCGGTTAATTCAACGGGCACCGCGCCGCCGCCATCGGTACCTTCCGCCCAATAGAAGGACACGCGAAAGCAGGCGCAGCAAGCGCCGCAACTCATGCAAGGATTGTCATTTCCGCTCATTCGGATACCCGCCGACGCTACGGCTTCAACCAGAACCCACCTGAATCGAACTTACGCCAGGCCCGGCCAAAAGCAATCGGAATTCGCCGGCTGCGTTTTTTTTGTACTCATTCAGGCCTGATTGATATGGATCAATCCTTAATATCCCTCCCTTGATATAAAAACACCTTAAACAAGTTTCAGCTCAATTTTACCCTACGCTGTGGCAGAGTCGTAGTTGTAATCGGGATCAACTTTGCGACGGCAAAGATACTATCTCAACAAGGAGCAGGGAATGAAAGCATTATACATTGGCATGGCGGTAGCCGCCGCGCTGCTGTCGGCGACGGCGCAGGCGCATCAGGCGGGCGATTTTATATTTCGCGCGGGCAGCGCGACGGTGCGGCCGGATGAAAGTTCCGGCAATGTCCTGGGACTGGGCGGGTTTAATGTGGATAACGATACCCAGCTGGGATTAACCTTCACTTATCTGGTGACTGATAATATAGGGGTGGAGTTGCTGGCGGCGACGCCGTTTCGCCACAACGTCGGCCTGAAAAGCACCGGTGATATCGCGTCGATAAAACATTTGCCGCCGAGTCTCATGGCGCAGTATTACTTCGGGGATGCGCCGGATAAATTCAGGCCCTATCTGGGGGTAGGGATTAATTACACCACATTCTATGATACCCATTTTAATCAAACCGGTCGCGACGCCGGGCTGAGCGATTTGAGCCTGAAGCATTCCTGGGGCATCGCCGGCCAGGCGGGACTTGATTATAACGTGGATGATAACTGGCTGGTGAATATGTCGGTATGGTATATGGATATTGATACCGATGTGCGATTTAAGGCGGGGGGACAACAACAATCGGTGCATACCCAAATCGATCCCTGGGTCTTTATGTTTGGCGTCGGCTACCGTTTTTAACGCGCTAGCGGCACAGGCGCCAAGGCGCCTGTGCCGCTATGGACCGGCAGTGCTTATTTGATGCTGATATCGTTTTCCACCGAGCGTACGCCCTTCACGCCGCGGGTGAGGGTCACGGCACGGCTGGCTTCGGCCGCCGAACTGACAAAGCCGCTCAGCTGAACGCGCCCTTTAAAGGTTTCAACGTTTATTTCTCGGGCTTTCAGATGGTCGTCTTTAAGCAATTCGGCCTTGACCTTGGTGGTCACCACCGTATCGTCGATATACCCGCCCGTGCCTTCGGATTTGGCGGTGGGCGCGCAACCGGTAATGGCCACTGCCAACATTGCGGTGACCGCCAGGGCGGTAATGGCTTTCAATAATTTCATTTTATCACTCCGTTATTTTAATCTAATTATCATCGTTTTTTATGTCACAGCCGACCTGAAAGCATCGGCGTCATTACGCCTGCCCAGAGAGTGTTGACGATAAAATGAATTTTATCAACGTCAACCGCGCGTCGCGGCCTTCATTTTACTGACGAAAGCGCCGAGCCGGGTCAGCATAAGCGCCGGATCCGCCAGATTTTGTTCAATGATCTTAACGATGGCCGAACCGGATATCGCCCCGGCCGCGCCCGCCGCCAGCGCTTCGCGTACCTGCGCCGGCTCGGAAATACCAAATCCCTGCAGCGACGGCGCGGCGTTGAATTCCTTGAGCGCCGATACCAGGTGGCCCAGCGGCACGTGGCCGTGATTTTCGCTGCCCGTTACCCCGGCGCGGGATAATAAGTAGGTATAGGCGCGGCCGAAGGAAGCGATTTCCCGCAGCAAATCCTGGCTGGCGTTGGGCGGACAGATAAAGATCGGCGCGACGCCGTGGCGCATCGCCGCAGTGCGAAACGGCAGGCTCTCTTCCAGCGGTACATCGGCCACCAGCACCGAATCCACGCCCACCTGCGCGCAGCGGGCGTAAAATTCATCAATGCCCTTGTTAAACACCAGGTTGGCATACATCAGCAGGCCAATGGGAATATCCGGGTATTTACGGCGAATGGCGGCCAGCATATCAAAACAGCGATCGGGCGTGACGCCTGAGGAGAATGCCCGCAGGGTGGCGCTTTGGATGGTGGGGCCGTCGGCCAGCGGATCGGAAAACGGAATGCCGAGCTCCAGCGCGTCGGCGCCGGCTTCGATCAGGGTATCGATAATCTGCAGCGACAGTTCGGGGTTCGGATCGCCCAGGGTGACGAACGGCACGAATGCGCCTTCTTTGCGCTGGCGCAGCGTAGCGAAAAGGTGTTGATAGCGTTCCATTAGATCTCTCCTCGCGCTTTCAAAATATCATGAACGGTAAAAATATCTTTATCGCCGCGGCCGGAAAGATTCACCACCAGAATCTGCTCTTTTTCCGGTTCCGCTTTGATCATTTTCAGCGCATGCGCCAGCGCGTGGGAGGATTCAAGCGCCGGAATAATCCCTTCATGGCGCGACAGCTCTTTAAAGGCTTCCAGCGCTTCATCATCGGTAATCGAGACATATTCCGCCCGGCCGATGCTGTCCAGATAGGCGTGTTGCGGTCCTACCGACGGAAAATCCAACCCCGCGGAAATAGAGTAGGACTCTTCAATTTGGCCGTCCGACGACTGCATCATCGGCGATTTCATGCCGAAGTAAATGCCGATGCGGCCGTGCTTGAGCGACGCCCCGTGCTGGCCGGATTCAATGCCCAGCCCGCCGGGTTCGACGCCGATCAGCCGCACCGATGGCTCATCGATAAAATCGGCGAACATGCCGATGGCGTTGGAGCCGCCGCCGACGCAGGCCAGAACCGCATCCGGCAGGCAGTGTTCACGCTCTTGCATCTGTAGTTTGGTTTCTTCGCCGATCATGCGCTGGAATTCGCGCACGATAGTGGGGAACGGATGCGGACCGGCGGCGGTACCCAGCATATAGTGGGCTTTCTCGTAGCTGCCGGACCAATCGCGCAGGGCCTCGTTGCAGGCATCTTTCAGGGTTGACGAACCGCTGTGTACCGCAATGACCTCGGCCCCCATCAGGCGCATGCGAAAGACGTTCGGCGACTGGCGTTCGATATCCTTGGCGCCCATGTAAATACGGCATTTCAGCCCCAGCAGCGCGGACGCCAGGGCGGAGGCCACGCCGTGCTGGCCGGCGCCGGTCTCGGCAATGATTTCGGTTTTGCCCATGCGTTTGGCCAGCAGGGCCTGTCCCAATACCTGGTTGGTCTTATGCGCGCCGCCGTGCAGCAAATCTTCGCGTTTGAGATACAGCTTGGTTTTGGTGCCGGCGGTGAGATTGCGGCACAGGGTCAGCGGCGTGGGCCGGCCGGCATAGTTGGTCAGCAGGTCGCTGAATTCCGCCTGGAATGCCGGGTCGCTCTGGGCGCTGACGAAGGCCTCTTCAAGCTGCAGCAAGGCCGGCACCAGAATTTGCGGCACATACATGCCGCCGAATTCGCCAAAGTAGGGATTAAGTAATGTCATGCTTTCCAATCTCTTAGTTGTCTGGACGGTGAATCAATAGGCGCGCAGCGTCTGGAATACCGTTGCCAGTTTATGATGATCTTTAATACCCGGGGCGCTTTCCACGCCGGAGTTGAAATCCAGTCCGAGGCAGCCCAGCTGTGCGGCGTCCACGCAATTATCCGCCGCCAATCCCCCCGCCAGCATCACATTGTCCAGCGTCTGGCCGGCCAGCAGCGACCAATTAAAGGGTTGGCCGCTGCCGCCGCCGTTATCCAGCAGGTAACGGTCCACGTCGGCTAAATCGCGGCGCGGGGAATGGGTGCGCATATCCAGCGCTTTCCAGATCCGGCAGCCGGCCGGCAGCGCTTGGCGCAGGGCGGTAATATAGTCCTGGTCCTCATCGCCGTGCAGCTGCACGGCATGCAGGGATAGCGCGGCGGCGCTGGCGGCCACATCGGCGGCGGGGGCGTCGCGAAACACGCCCACGTAACGCAGGGCGGCGCCCGCCATTACCTCACGGGCGCGGGGAATATCCACCCGGCGCGGCGAGCCATCGACGAAAATCAGTCCGCCGTACAGCGCGCCCGCGTCTTTAGCCGCCCGGGCATCCTCGGGGCGCGTCAGGCCGCAAACTTTGTTGTCGCCCAGTAATACCCGGCGTACCGCGTTGTCCAGATCCGGCTCGGACATCAGCGCGCTGCCGACTAAAAACCCGTTGGCGAAGTGGCTGAGTTCGCGGACGTGGCGATAAGCGGTAATACCCGACTCGCTGATTACCGTTACCCCCGGCGGCAACAGCGGCGCCAGTCGTCGGGTGCGGTTCAAATCGATGGATAAATCGCGCAGGTCGCGGTTATTGATCCCTACCACTTTGGCTCCCAGCGCCACGGCGCGCCGGCACTCTTCCTCGGTAATCGCCTCGGTGAGCACTCCCATGTCCAGGCTGTGCGCCACGGCGGCCAGCTCGCGGTATGTCTCGTCGTCCAGTACCGACAGCATCAGCAAGACGGCATCCGCCTGGTGATACCGGGCCAGGTAAATCTGGTATGGATCGATAATAAAATCTTTGCACAGCACCGGCTGAGTAATCACGGCGCTGATTTGGCGCAGGAAATCGAAACTGCCCTGAAAATATTTCTCGTCGGTGAGCACCGACACCGCGGCGGCATACTGCTTATATACCCCGGCAATCGCCGCCGGATCGAAATCCGCGCGGATCAGGCCCTTTGACGGCGACGCTTTTTTGCACTCCAGGATAAACACCGTGCGCGTGCCCTCCAGGGCATGGTAGAAACTGCGCGCGCTCGGTTCGATCGCCGCGCTGAATCCGGCCAGCGGCTGGCGCTGTTTTCGCTCGTCCACCCAGATTCTCTTATCGGCGACGATTTTTGTCAGTACCGTATCCTGCATGTCTTATCCTCTTGCTGCCAATGCCGTAACCCGTTCATAAGCGCTGCCGCCGCGAATGACCGCCAACGCGCGTTGGGTATTGTCCCGCAGATCTTCCTGGCCGAATAATTTCAGCAGCAGGGCCACATTGGCGGCGACGGCGGATTCATGGGCAGGCTCTCCTTTACCTTGTAACAACCGTGCCAGAATGTCACGATTTTCTTCCGGCGAGCCGCCCAGCAGCGCTTCCACCGGCTGGCTTTCCAGTCCGAAATCGGCCGGGACGAGCTGGTAGCTGGTGATGTCGCCGTGATTCAGCTCCGCCACCTGGGTCGGCGCATGCAGCGCCACCTCGTCCATGCCGCCGCCGTGGATCACCGCGGCGCGCTCATAACCCAGCACCCGCAGCGTCTGGGCGATGGGCAATACCAGTTCCGGACTATAGACGCCGATCAGCGCCAGCGGGGGGCGGGCGGGGTTAATCAGCGGCCCCAGGACATTAAACAGGGTGCGGGTTTTCAGCTGTTGGCGTACCGGCATGGCATGGCGAAAACCGGTGTGGTATTGCGGCGCGAATAAGAAGCAAACGCCCAGTTCGTCGAGTGCCTGGCGGGACTGCTCCGGCGGCATATCCAGCCGGATGCCGAAGGCCGCCAGCAGATCCGACGACCCGGAACGGCTGGACACGCTGCGATTGCCGTGTTTGGCGACCCGCGCGCCGCAGGCGGCGGCGACGAACGCGCTGGCGGTGGAGATATTAATGCTGTTCGAGCCGTCGCCGCCGGTGCCGACAATATCGGCAAACGGATAATCAGGACGCGGAAACGCCACGGCGTCGGCCAGCAGGGCGCTGGCGGCCCCGGCGATTTCATCGGGGTGCTCGCCGCGTATTTTCATACTGATTAATGCCGCCGCCAACTGTACGGGTTCCAGCCGCCCCTGGATAATGGCGCTGAACAGCTGTTCGCTTTCCTGACGGCTGATGCGCTCGGCCCGGTATAATTTGTCCAATATCTGTTGCATGGTGATATTCCTGTAAATTAAGCCAGCGCCCAGGCCAGGGTTTGGTTGAGTAAACGCGCGCCCTGGGTGGTCAGAATGGATTCGGGATGGAACTGGAAGCCGCAGACGCGATCGGCGTCATGACGCACCGCCATCACCATCTCGTTAAAGTGCGCGTTGATGGTTAATCCGGCCGGGATCTGGCTGCCCACCAGCGAATGATAACGGGCCACCGGCAGGGGGTTGGGCATGCCGGCGAACATGCCGACGCCGTCATGGGTCACCAGCGACGCCTTGCCGTGCAGGATTTCGCCCGCCTGGCCCACATATCCGCCGTACGCCTCGACGATGGCCTGGTGCCCCAGACAGATGCCGATGATCGGCATCTGTCCGCGCAGCTGCGCCAGCAATTGCGGCATGCAGCCGGCTTCGGCGGGCGTGCCCGGCCCCGGCGACAGCATCAGGATGGGATTTTCCATTTCCCGCAGGCGGTCGATAATGGTTTGCGCCGCAAGCTGGTTGCGGTAGACCACGACCCGGTGTCCGGTGGCGCGCAGTTGATCCACCAGATTGTAGGTAAAGGAATCGATATTATCGAGTAACAGGATATCGGCCATCAGAACACCTCCCCGGCATGATGGGCGCTGGCGATGGCGCGCAGTACCGCGCGCGCTTTGTTGCGGCTTTCATCGGCCTCGGCCTGGGGAACGGAGTCCAGCACCACGCCGGCGCCCGCCTGTACGGTGGCGATGCCGTCCTCCACATAGGCGGAGCGGATCACGATACAGGTATCGAGCATGCCGCTGCCGGTGAAGTAGCCGATGGCGCCGCCGTAGCTGCCGCGCCGGGTGCCCTCGGCCGCGGCGATCAGCTGCATGGCGCGCACTTTCGGCGCGCCGCTCAGGGTGCCCATATTCATGCAGGCGCGGTAGGCGTGCAGCACATCCAGATCGGCGCGCAGGGTGCCCACCACCCGGGATACCAGATGCATCACAAAGGAATAGCGGTCCACTTTGGTCAGGTCGGCGACATAGCGGCTGCCCGGTTCGCAGATGCGCGCCAGATCGTTACGCGCCAGGTCCACCAGCATGAGGTGCTCGGCCAGTTCTTTATGATCGGTGCGCATTTCCAGCTCGATGCGGCTGTCGAGATCGGCGTCCAGGGTGCCGTCCGGCCTGCGGCCGCGCGGCCGGGTGCCGGCGATGGGATAGATCTCGATTTGCCGGTTGCCGGCATCGTATTTCAGCGAGCTTTCCGGCGAGGCGCCGAACAGGGTGAAATCATCATCCTGCATAAAAAACATATACGGGCTGGGATTATGCTCTTTGAGCGTGTGGTAAGCGGCCAGCGGCGACGGGCAGGGCAGCGAGAAGCGGCGGGACGGCACCACCTGGAAAATTTCTCCGGCCCGGATCGCCTGCTGCATCTGGCCGACCACCCGGCCGAACTCTTCGTCGCTTTGATTGGTTTCAAGGGTCATATGGCTGATGGCCTGGTGGGGAATGGGGCCGGGCGCCTGCTGCAACTGATGCTGGAGCTGTTCGATACGGGCCTGCAACCGCTGTTTTTCCGCGGCGATGGGGGTAAACAGGCTGCCCTGGAGCAGGCAACTGCGCTGTTGATGATCGATAATCAGCAGGGTTTCCGCCAGATAGAAACAAAAATCCGGGCAGCGTTGGCCCTGGCTCACCGGCGGCAGGGACTCGAACCCGGACACCAGATCGTAGGCGAACAGGCCGCCGAGAAACAGCGCCTGCGGATGCTCCGCGGGAAAGGGCACCAGCGTCAGCAGCAATCGCAGGCAATCGAACACCGACAGGGCGCGCAGACGGGCATCTTCGTCCATTTGATCGCCGCCGGCCGGGAACAGCAGCTCGCGGCGGTTGGGATGCGTTTCAATCGCCACTTCCGGCGGCAGGGCGGCGTCCAGCAGCGGCAGCAGCGCCGCGCCGTTGACCGTTAATGCCTGGATGGTGACCCGCTGCCCCAGGGCGGTAATGCGCAGGGCGCTGTCGAGCACCATCAGGCTTTGCAAATCGCGCTTATTGTCGATTTCGGCGGATTCCAGCAGCAGCGTGGCCGTACGGGCGCCGCACAGCTGATTGAACAGCGCGGTGGGGTCGCCGCGATAGGTGGCCGTGGCCTGCAGAACTTCTAACTGTGGTTGTGTGGCTTGCATGATTGTTTCCCTGATTATCGCCCATAAAAAAGCCCGCTTGAAAGGCGGGCTGCTGGGATCTTGCTCTGTCTGACGACAGCGACGCATGATAACACCACCCGCTAAAGGGAAGTGCGCCACCAGCGAAGCGTTACCACGGTTAAGGTTATCATCAGCAGATTCTCATTGGTTGTATCGATGCGTACTAGTAAACTAGTTCAGCAATGAAAAGTCAACAGCCGGCGCTTAAAAACCGTTAATTATTTAACAGGTTCGATTAACGCGCGTTTGACGTTATGATAGGGACGTTGATTCTTTATAGGTAACTTACCGTTGACCGGCACTTACGTTAAATCATCGCTGCTGACCATTTACGACCTGCACAGCCACACCACCGCCTCGGACGGGGTGTTTTCGCCGGCCGAACTGGTGGCGCGCGCCGTGGCCATGGGCGTGGACGTGCTGGCCATTACCGATCACGATACCGTCGCCGGGCTGCCTGCCGCGCGGCGGGCGGTGAGCGACGGCGCGCTGCCGTTGACGCTGGTGGCCGGCGTGGAGATTTCCACCCTGTGGCAAAACCATGAAATCCATATCGTCGGACTCGGCATTGATGCCGAACATCCGGCCATGGCGGCGCTGCTGGCCGCCCAGCGCGAAAAACGGCTGGCGCGGGCCAGAACCATCGCGGCGCGCCTGGAACATGCGGGCATCGCCAACGCCTGGGAAGGGGCCAACCGGCTGGCGGAGGACGAACTGGTGACGCGCGGCCATTTTGCCCGTTATCTGGTCAGCATCGGCGTCGCCGACAACGTGGCCAAGGTATTTAAAAACTATCTTTCCCGGGGTAAAACCGGCTATGTCCCGCCCCAGTGGTGTACAATCGAAGAAGCCGTTCGCGCCGTCCAACAGGCGGGCGGGCAGGCGGTGGTGGCCCATCCGGGGCGCTACCGGCTCTCCGCGAAATGGCTGAAACGCCTGCTGGACCATTTTGCCGCGGCGGGCGGGGACGGGATGGAAGTGTCGTTATGCCAGCAAACGCCGCAGGAAAAAACCGTGCTGGCGGGTTATGCGCGCGAGCGCGGCCTGCTGGCATCGCAGGGGTCGGATTTTCACCAGCCGTGCGCCTGGATCGAGCTGGGACGCAAACTCTGGCTGCCGGGCGGCGTGGAGCCGATATGGCGCGACTGGCCGGTCGCGCGCGATCCGGCACCGGTAATGTCTTCAGAAGGATAATGCGGTTTGCCGGGGGCATCCCCCGATAGACGATATAAGGAGTATTAATGAGCCAGTTTTTCACTATTCACCCTGAAAATCCGCAGCCGAGATTGATCAACCAAACCGTCGATTTGCTGCGCAAGGGCGCGGTCATCGTCTACCCGACCGACTCGGGTTATGCCCTTGGCTGCCGCCTGGAAGACAAGACGGCCATGGAGCGGATTTGCCGCATCCGGCAATTGGACGGCAACCATAACTTCACGCTGGTCTGCCGCGATCTGTCCGAATTATCCACCTACGCCCACGTGGATAATCAGGCATTCCGCCTGATGAAAAACAATACCCCGGGCAAATACACCTTTATTCTTAAAGCCACCAAGGAGGTCCCCCGCCGCCTGATGAGCGATAAGCGTAAAACCATCGGCCTGCGCGTGCCGTCCAACGCCATCGCCCTGGCGCTGCTGGAAACGATGAACGAACCGCTGATGTCCACTACCCTGATGCTGCCGGGCAATGACTTTGCGGAATCGGACCCCGAAATGATCAACGATCGCCTGGGCAAGCTGGTGGATTTAGTGATTCACGGCGGTTTTCTCGGACAACAGCCCACGACGGTTATTGATTTAACCGATGATACGCCGGTGGTGGTGCGCGAAGGGGTGGGTGATATCTCGCCGTTTCTTTAAGTTCGGTGCGGCTGCCGCGCCCGGCGTGGCCCGGGCCGGCAGGGGCCATGGCGCCATTATGCGCGCCGGATAAACTATGGATTGTTATACGTCCGGGCATAGTGTAAAATACCCAGATAGCTTTCAGTTAAGTTACTGATAACACTGAAAAAATATGGCGAAAGCCACCATTCGACGCCTGTGAAGGCGACAGCCGAGGTTGCTCAATGAGCGAAAAGCTGCAAAAAGTCCTGGCCCGCGCCGGGCATGGTTCCCGCCGTGAAATTGAATCCCTGATCGAGCAAGGCCGCGTCAGCGTTGATGGCAAAATCGCCACGCTGGGCGATCGGGTCGATGCCGTCAGCTCAATGAAAATCCGCGTTGATGGCCGGGTAATCTCCATCACCGCGTCCAGCGAGTCGGTATGCCGGGTACTGGCCTATTATAAACCGGAAGGCGAACTCTGTACCCGCCGCGACCCCGACGGCCGGCCGACGGTATTCGATCGCCTACCCAAACTCACCGGCTCGCGCTGGATCGCCGTGGGCCGCCTGGATATCAATACCTCCGGCCTGCTGCTGTTCACCACCGACGGCGAACTGGCCAACCGCCTGATGCACCCCAGCCGCGAAGTCGAACGCGAATACGCGGTCCGGGTCTTCGGCCAGGTGGACGACGAAAAACTGCGCCTGCTGACCAAAGGCGTCACCCTTGATGACGGCACCGGCGCGTTTCGCACCCTCAGCTTCCAGGGCGGCGAAGGCCTCAACCAGTGGTACAACGTCACCCTCACCGAAGGCCGTAACCGCGAAGTCAGGCGCTTATGGGAAGCGGTGGGCGTGCAGGTCAGCCGCTTGATCCGCACCCGCTACGGCGCCATCCCGCTGCCGAAAGGCCTGCCGCGCGGCGGCTGGGCCGAACTGCCGCTGGCCGAGATCAACTACCTGCGCGAACTGGTGGAAATGGCCCCCGAAACCGTCACCAAAGTACCGGTGGAACGCGAACGCCGCCGCATGAAGGCCAACCAAATCCGCCGGGCGGTCAAACGCCACAGCGTAGTCACGCCGACCCGCCGCGGTGGCCAAAGCAGCAAACGCAACTCAGGATCGTAACCGCTCCCGGCCCCTCACCCTACTGACACCGGGCAGACGCCATGCCCGCCGGTGCGGCGGCGATGCCAAATGGCGGGGAAGCGTGCCGTGGGGGTTGAGGCGGCCATTTCCCTGGCCGTCCGAACGCCCCCAGGTGCGGTAAACCCGCCTTTCACCCTACTGACACCGGGCAGACGCCATACCCGCTGGCACGGTAACAATGCCGACTGGCGGGGAAGCGTGCCATCACAATTACCAATCCACTCCCTGCTGCGCTTTAATCCCCGCATCAAACGCATGCTTCACCGGCCGCAGCTCGCTCACCGTATCCGCCAACTCCAGCAACTCCCGGTGACAGGCGCGGCCGGTAATAATCACCGTCTGCTGCGCCGGACGCTGCTTCAGCGCCTCGATCACCTCGGGCAAATCAATATAATCATACGTAATCATATACGTCAGCTCATCAAGCAACACCAAATCCAGCCGCTCATCCCGCAACATCCGCAAACCGTGTTGCCACACTTCCTGGGCCGCCGCCCGATCGGTTACCCGGTTTTGGGTATTCCACGTAAACCCGGTAGCCATCACCTGAAACTCCACGCCGTGCTGCTCCAGCAGATTTCTCTCGCCGTTCGGCCACTGCCCCTTAATAAACTGGATCACCCCGGCATGCAACCCGTGTCCGATGGCCCGGGTCACGGTGCCGAAACCGGCGGTGGTTTTACCCTTGCCATTACCGGTAAATACAATCACGATGCCGCGCTGCTCATTGGCCGCGGCGACCCGGGCGTCCACTTGTTCTTTTAATCGTTGCTGGCGCTGCTGGTGGCGATCTTCACTCATGGCGTTCATCCTGGTTTAATAGGCCGGACCGGGTTTACGGTGCGGCTGGGCATCAAAACTGATACCGGTTTTGCGGCGACTGTCGTCACCCATCAGATAAAGATAAATCGGCATAATATCCGCCGGGGTCTTGAGCTTTGCGCTGTCCTCCTCCGGAAAAGCATGGGCGCGCATGCCGGTGCGCGTACCGCCGGGGTTGATGCAATTCACCCGCAGCGTGGCGGCCGGATACTCCTCGGCCAATACCTGCATCATGCCTTCGGTGGCGAATTTCGACACCGCGTACACCCCCCAGTTGGCCCGACCCTGGCGCCCGACGCTGGAACTGCTGAAAATCAGGGACGGCCGCTCCCCCTGCAATAGTAGCGGCAGCAGCGCCTGGGTCAGTAAAAATGTGCCATTCACATTTACTTCCATCACCCGGCGCCAGCTGTCGGGGGATTGCTGCGCCATCGGCAGCACCTCGCCCAGCAGGCCGGCATTGTTAAGCAGCCCGTCCAGCCGGGGAATCTCGGCTGTCAGATAAGCCGCCAGCCGCCGGTAATCCTCATCGACGGCAGAAGATAAATCCAGGGTATAAATCCGCGCCGGCTGGCCGCCCTCGGCGGCAATCTGCTGCTGCACCGCGGCCAGTTTGGACTCGGTTCTCCCTAACAGCAACAACGATGCGCCGTGGCGGGCATAGGTCAGCGCCGCTTCACGCCCGATACCGTCTCCGGCACCGGTGACCATGATAATGCGCTGTTCCAGTAAATCATGCTTGGGCTGATAGTACACGGGAGACTCCTTTGTTAACCTAAACGGTCACCCCGGGATGATAAGTGATGGCTATTTTACCCGTCGGCCCCTCATTTTATGCATGAAACGGACCTCGTTTTCAATCCGTAACTCTTCCCCGGGCGGCCTTGGCGCTATTCCCTGCGGTGTCGCGGCCGGCAAGGGGTGAAAACCGGGCCTTTCTCCCAATTCGCCGGCGTAATATTCTGATTTATCAGGCGACGGAAACCCGGACCTTAGCTAGAATAGAGCGTAACGGAAATCACTTTCAGCAAGGCGGCAGCGTGGAATTTATTACTCTATATGGGCTATTTCTGGCAAAAACCATCACCGTGGTGTTGGCCATCGGCGCGATACTGCTGTTGATTATGGGATTACGCCAGCGGCAGCGCCGGCGCAAAGGCGAAATCCAGATAACCGACCTGGGTAAACAGTACCGTGAAATGCAGCGGGAAATGAAACTGGCCCGCATGGGGGAGGCCGAGCAGCGCATCTGGCACAAACGTTATAAAAAGCAGGAAAAAAGCGAATCCAAAGTGGCCCGCGCCCGGGCGAAAAATGGCGAAAAATCGCCGCAAAAATCCTGCCTTTACGTACTTGATTTCAAAGGCAGCATGGATGCGGGCGAAGTCACGTCCCTGCGGGAGGAAATCACGGCGGTGCTGGCGGTAGCCAAACCTGAAGACGAAGTATTGCTGCGCCTGGAAAGCCCCGGCGGGGTGGTGCATGGTTACGGCCTGGCCGCGTCGCAGTTGCAGCGGCTGCGCGATCGGGGCATTCGCCTTACCGTCGCGGTGGATAAAGTGGCTGCCAGCGGCGGTTATATGATGGCCTGCGTCGCCGACCGCATCGTCGCCGCGCCATTTTCCATTATCGGTTCCATCGGCGTAGTGGCCCAGATTCCAAACTTTAACCGTCTATTAAAGCGCAACGACATTGATATGGAGCTGCACACCGCCGGCGCCTACAAGCGCACCTTGACCCTGTTCGGCGAGAACTCGCCGGAAGGGCGGGAAAAATTCCAGCAGGACCTGAACGAAACCCATGAGTTGTTTAAACGGTTCGTCCATAAAATGCGGCCTTCGCTGGATATCGAAGCGGTAGCCACCGGCGAGCACTGGTACGGCACCCAGGCGCGGGAAAACGGACTGGTGGACGGCGTAGGCACCAGCGACGATCTGCTGATTGCCGAAATGGATAACCATGAGGTAATTAGCGTGCGTTTCGCGCGGCGTAAACGATTGCTTGCGCGTTTTACCGACAGCGCGGCGCTAAGTATCGAACGGCGGATGCTTTATTGGTGGCAACGGGGGGAGAAGCCCCTGCTGTAATAAATGTGCGTGAGACGGGCCCGCAACCCGCGATGACGATAATGGGTTGCCGGTCTGGTCAAGTTGTCCTATACCTTAATCTTCTAAATGGTATTTGTCCGACAGCACGACGGCGAGATGTTTAAACATATTAAACACCGCCGTGGTTTTCCGGGTGGGTATTCCATCCTGGTCAAAAAAGAACTCGCCGCGGAAAATCAGCACGCCGCCTTTTTGTTCCACTTCGGTCGCTTCCATACCGTGTAAATATTCATCATGCGCCCGAATAATCCTATTTGCTTCGATGAGCAGGCTCTGGCGATCAATGGGAATGGTGTTACCTTGCATAAGTTTTGCTCCTGGTTGGCTATGGGGACTATTGTAATCCCCGGTTGTGTTTGGCTGCAAACAGACTAAGGTTTATTCGGTCAGCGGCCGGTTTTTAAATTGCCCGGCGGGCCGGGCTCGTTCTTTGTGCCGCTAATAAGTTGCGCCAACTTTTTTATCATGTAGAGTGTGGGCCTTCGTAAGTCCGGGGGGTAAGTACACCCGAAACAATAGTTGATTTATCAATATTTAATAGCAATATTGATAAATTTATATTATTTTTCAATGGGTTGTTCTAATGGTGAAAGCGAAAAAGCAGACTGGCTGAAAAGAGGTTGATTTTTGACGGTGCTGCCGCAATATAAAATTAGAGTATGCCCAGCCAGGGTCTGGCGCACAAAAAGCTTCTTATTACAGAAGACATCATTCAGGTAAAGGTAAAAATGGGTAAAGCTCTCGTTATCGTTGAATCCCCGGCAAAAGCCAAAACGATTAATAAATATTTAGGTAATGACTACGTCGTTAAGTCAAGCGTAGGTCACATCCGCGATTTGCCCACCAGCGGTTCAGCCAGCAAAAAAAGCACCGACGCGCTCAAAAAGAAAAAAGTGAAAAGCGATGCGCAAACCGCGTTGGTCAATCGCATGGGGATCGATCCCTACCACGGCTGGGACGCCCATTACGAAATTTTGCCCGGCAAGGAAAAAGTCGTCAACGAACTGAAAGCGCTGGCGGAGAATGCAGACCATATTTACCTCGCAACCGACCTTGACCGCGAAGGGGAAGCCATTGCCTGGCACCTGCGGGAAGTGATTGGCGGCGATGATAAACGTTTTAGCCGGGTGGTGTTTAACGAAATTACCCGCAATGCCATTGCCCAGGCGTTCAAGCAGCCGGGCGAGCTCAATATCGACCGGGTCAACGCCCAGCAGGCGCGGCGTTTTATGGACCGCGTCGTGGGCTATATGGTGTCGCCGCTATTGTGGAAAAAACTGGCCCGCGGCCTGTCCGCCGGCCGGGTGCAGTCGGTTGCGGTCCGCCTGGTGGTCGAGCGCGAACGGGAAATCAAAGCCTTTGTTCCCGAGGAGTACTGGGAATTGCATGCGGATCTCAACGTCGCCCCCAAAACGCAGTTGCAGATGCAGGTCACCCATTACGCCGACAAGCCGTTTAAGCCGGTTAACCAGCAGCAAACCCAGGCCGCGGTCGCGCTGCTGGAAAACGCCCGCTACGTCATTGCCGATCGCGAGGACAAACCGACCAGCAGCAAGGCCGGCGCGCCGTTCACCACCTCGACCTTGCAACAGGCCGCCAGCACCCGGCTGGGCTATGGCGTCAAAAAGACCATGATGCTGGCGCAGCGCCTGTACGAGGCGGGGCACATCACCTATATGCGTACCGACTCCACCAACCTGAGTCAGGATGCGCTGACCATGGCCCGGGATTATATCGGCGCGGAATTCGGCGCCAAATATCTGCCCAAGCAGGCCAATGAATATGCCAGCAAGGAAAACTCCCAGGAAGCCCATGAAGCGATCCGTCCTTCGGACGTGGGCAACCTGGCCGAACAGCTGAAAGATATGGAACCGGACGCGCAAAAGCTCTATCAGCTGATTTGGCGCCAGTTCGTCGCCTGCCAAATGATGCCGGCGCAGTACGATTCCACTACCCTGACGGTAAAAGCCGGCGATTACTCGCTGCGCGCCAAAGGCCGCATCCTGCGCTTTGACGGCTGGACCAAAGTCATGCCGGCGCTGCGCAAGGGCGATGAAGATCGCACCCTGCCGCCGGTTGACGTGGGCCAGACGCTGGAACTCAATAAGCTGCTGCCCAGCCAGCATTTCACCAAACCGCCGGCCCGCTATAGCGAAGCCTCGCTGGTGAAAGAACTGGAAAAACGCGGCATCGGCCGGCCGTCCACCTATGTCTCTATCATCTCCACCATTCAGGACCGCGGTTACGTGCAGGTGGAAAACCGCCGTTTCTACGCCGAAAAAATGGGCGAAATCGTCACCGACCGCCTGGAAGAGAATTTCCGCGAACTGATGAACTACGATTTTACCGCCCGCATGGAGGATAAACTCGATCAGGTGGCCAACAACCAGGCGGAATGGAAAGCGGTGCTGGACTCGTTCTTCGAAGAATTCAGCCAGCAGCTTGAGACGGCGGAAAAAGATCCGGAAGAGGGCGGCATGCGCCTGAACCAGATGGTGATGACCAGTATCGATTGCCCCACCTGCGGACGAAAAATGGGCATTCGTACCGCCAGCACCGGCGTATTTCTCGGCTGTTCGGGGTATTCCCTGCCGCCCAAAGAGCGCTGCAAGACCACTATCAACCTGATTCCCGAATCGGAAACCCTCAACCTGCTCGAAGGCGAGGATGCCGAAACCAACGCCCTGCGCGCGCGCCGCCGCTGCCCGAAATGCGGCACCGCCATGGACAGCTACCTGATCGATAATGGCCGTAAGCTGCACGTGTGCGGCGCCAATCCGCTGTGCGACGGTTATGAAATCGAGCAGGGCGAGTTCAGGATCAAAGGCTACGACGGGCCGGTGGTCGAGTGCGAGAAGTGCGGCGCCGATATGCACCTCAAGCTGGGGCGTTTTGGCAAATACATGGCCTGCACCAACTGCACCAATACCCGTAAAATCCTGCGCAACGGCGACGTGGCGCCGCCGAAGGAAGACCCCGTGCCGCTGCCGGAGCTGCCGTGCGAGAAGTCCGATGCCTATTTTGTCCTGCGCGACGGCGCCGCCGGGGTATTCCTGGCCGCCAATACCTTCCCCAAATCCCGGGAAACCCGGGCGCCGCTGGTGGAAGAGCTGGCCAGGTTCAAAGATCGCCTGCCTGAGAAACTGAGCTATCTGGCCGATGCGCCGGCTAAAGACCCCGAGGGCAATAAAACCCTGGTGCGCTTTAGCCGCAAGACCAAGCAGCAATACGTCTCGTCGGAAAAAGACGGTAAAGCCACCGGCTGGACGGCGTTTTATATCGACGGCAAATGGCAGGTTGCCAAAAAATAAGCGCCGGCTGCGGCCAATTGAAACCAACCTTTGCGGTTGGTTTTTTTTTGTCTTATAAATAAGTTATATATAGCGATTTTTTATGATTAAATAGTATTAATTGCAAGATATGCTTTCCCGTCGCTAAATGCCGGGGAACGCCCGCTGCCTGCCGACAGCGACCCGGAACAGCGCTTTAATGCCCTGTTCATGCCAGGATGACAACCAATGAAATTGCAGCAACTTCGTTATATTGTGGAAGTGGTTAATCATAATCTTAACGTTTCTTCCACCGCCGAAGGGCTTTATACCTCCCAACCTGGCATCAGCAAGCAGGTACGGATGCTGGAGGATGAGCTGGGGATTCAGATCTTCGCCCGCAGCGGCAAACATTTGACGCAGGTGACCCCGGCGGGGCAGGAAATCATCCGTATCGCCCGGGAAGTCCTGTCCAAGGTGGACGCCATCAAAGCCGTGGCCGGCGAGCACACCTACCCGGACAAAGGCTCGCTCTATGTCGCCACCACTCATACCCAGGCGCGTTACGCGCTGCCTGAAGTGATTAAGGGCTTTATCGAGCGCTATCCGCGGGTGTCGCTGCATATGCACCAGGGCTCGCCCACGCAAATTGCCGAAGCGGTATCCAAAGGGGTGGCGGACTTCGCTATCGCCACCGAAGCGCTCCATCTGTATGACGATTTGGTGATGCTGCCTTGCTATCACTGGAACCGGGCGATTGTCGTGCTGCCCACGCACCCGCTGGCGGGCAAGCATCACATTACCATTGAAGAACTCGCGGCCTATCCCCTGGTCACCTACACCTTCGGCTTTACCGGCCGTTCGGAGCTGGATACCGCCTTTAACCGGGCGGGGCTGACGCCGCGCATCGTGTTTACCGCCACCGACGCCGACGTGATTAAAACCTACGTGCGCATGGGGCTGGGGGTAGGGGTCATCGCCAATATGGCGGTCAGCGAGGAGGCCGATCCGGATTTGGTGAAAATCAATGCCGACGCCATGTTTGCCCTGAGCACCACCAAAATCGGCTTTCGGCGCAGCACCTTCCTGCGCAGCTATATGTACGACTTCATCCAGCGCTTTGCGCCGCATTTGACCCGCGATGTGGTGGATACGGCCATCGCCCTGCGTTCCAATGAAGATATCGAAGCGATGTTCAAGGATATTAAACTACCGGTTAAGTGACGGCGTCACGCGGCGGGCGCCAATCCGCCGCTAACAACACGATATGTTATAAAAAAGTTACCTTTTCTTGTATATTGTTTACAGCAATGCCTCAACCTATATAGGGTTATGACTATAATGAAATAAAAGTCTGGAGGAATTATGCCGTTTACTATTCGAGAAGCCAGTAAAGATTCCCTTGTCGTGCTGGATAAAACCTACCGCTATTACAGCCTGCCGTTAGCCGCCCAACGCCTGGGTTCCCTTGACGCCCTGCCCAAATCCATGAAAGTCCTGCTGGAAAACCTGCTGCGCAATCAAGACGACGAGATCGTCACCGAAGCGGATCTGCGCGCCCTGGCCGGCTGGCTGGAGCATGCCCATGCGGAAGGGGAAATCGCCTATCGTCCGGCGCGGGTGCTCATGCAGGACTTCACCGGCGTACCGGCGGTGGTGGATTTGGCGGCGATGCGCGAAGCGGTCAAACGCCTGGGCGGCGATGTGAATAAAGTGAACCCGCTGTCGCCGGTGGATCTGGTAATCGACCACTCGGTAACCGTCGATAATTATGGCAATGAGGACGCCTTCGCCGAAAACAACCAATTGGAAATGGAAAGGAATCTCGAACGCTATAAATTTCTGCGCTGGGGGCAGCAGGCGTTCAGCCGTTTCCGCGTCGTGCCGCCGGAAAATGGCATTTGCCATCAGGTTAACCTGGAGTATCTGGCGCTGACCGTGTGGCATGAACAGCAGGACGGCGAGGCGGTGGCCTATCCCGATACCCTGGTCGGTACCGATTCCCACACCACCATGGTCAACGGCCTGGGCGTCCTGGGCTGGGGCGTGGGCGGTATCGAGGCCGAAGCGGCCATGCTCGGCCAGCCGGTGTCGATGCTGATACCCGACGTGGTCGGGTTTAAGCTGGTGGGTAAATTGCATGAAGGCATTACCGCCACCGATTTGGTGCTCACCGTTACCCAGATGCTGCGTAAACACGGCGTAGTAGGCAAGTTCGTGGAATTTTATGGCGATGGGCTGGACGACCTGCCGCTGGCGGACCGGGCCACCATCGCCAATATGGCGCCGGAATACGGGGCCACCTGCGGCTTTTTCCCGGTGGACGCCATTACCCTGGATTATATGCGTCTGACCGGGCGCAGCGAGGAACAGATCGCCCTGGTGGAAGCCTATACCAAGCAGCAGGGATTATGGCGCCAACCGGGGGAAGAGCCCCGTTTTACCAGCACCCTGACCCTGGATATGGGGACGGTGGTGGCAAGCCTGGCCGGCCCGAAACGGCCGCAGGACCGGGTAGCCCTGCCGGGCGTACCCGCCGCGTTTCGCGCCAGCGACGAACTGGACTTCACCCGCCGCACGCATCATCCCGATTTCCAGAATGTCGAGCAGGACGGCCAGCAGTATGAACTGCATCAGGGGGCGGTCGTCATCGCCGCCATTACTTCCTGCACCAATACATCCAATGCCAATATCTTGATGGCCGCCGGCCTGCTGGCCCGTAATGCGGTCAACAAAGGCTTGCGCACCAAGCCCTGGGTAAAAACCTCCCTGGCCCCGGGGTCCAAGGTGGTTACCGACTATCTGGCCGCCGCCGGGCTGACGCCTTACCTGAATCAACTGGGGTTTAATCTGGTGGGGTATGGCTGTACGACCTGTATCGGCAACTCCGGCCCGCTGAAAGAGTCGATTGAAGCAGCGATAAAATCCGGGGATTTGACGGTGGGCGCGGTGCTGTCCGGCAACCGCAACTTCGAGGGGCGCATCCATCCGCTGGTGAAAACCAACTGGCTGGCCTCGCCGCCGCTGGTGGTGGCCTACGCCCTGGCCGGGAATATGCTGATCAACGTCAGCGAAGATCCCCTCGGGACCGACCCGCAGGGCCAACCGGTCTACCTGAAGGATATCTGGCCCACCTCGGCGGAAATCGCCGATGCGGTGGCGCTGGTCAACAGCGCCATGTTCCATAAAGAATACAGCGAAGTATTTAACGGTAACCAGGAGTGGCAAAATATCGAGGTTAACCGCACTCCCACCTATGATTGGCAGGACGACTCCACCTATATTCGCCTGACGCCGTTTTTCGAGCAGATGCAGCACCAGCCCAAACCGGTGGAAGATATCAGCGGGGCGCGCGTGCTGGCCATGCTGGGCGATTCGGTGACCACCGACCATATCTCCCCGGCCGGCAACATCAAAGTGGATAGCCCCGCGGGACGTTACCTGCGTGAAAACGGGGTCGAGGCCGGCAATTTCAACTCCTATGGTTCACGCCGCGGCAACTATGAAGTGATGATGCGCGGCACCTTCGCCAATATCCGTATCCGCAATGAAATGGTGCCCGGCGTCGAGGGCGGGATTACCCGGCATATTCCCTCCGGGGAAGAATTGGCCATCTACGATGCCGCCATGCGCTATCAGCAGGAGAAAGTGCCGCTGGCGATTATCGCCGGCAAGGAGTACGGGTCGGGTTCCAGCCGGGACTGGGCGGCTAAAGGGCCCAGGCTATTGGGTATCCGGGTGGTGATCGCCGAATCTTTCGAGCGTATCCACCGTTCCAATTTAATCGGCATGGGTATCCTTCCCCTGGAATTCCCGGCGGGGGTGACCCGCAAGACCCTGGGGCTGACCGGCGACGAAAGTATCAGCGTCAGCGGCCTGAGCGAACTGGCGCCGGGCCAGACGGTCATGGTGAGCATTACCTATGCCGACGGCCGCAGCGCGGGGGTGCCGGCCCGTTGTCGCATCGATACCGGCAATGAGCTGACCTACTATCGCCATGACGGCATCCTTAATTATGTGATCCGCAAAATGCTGTAATCCGCGGCGCTCTTCGTTCTCCTACGGAGACGAAGAGCGCACGGGAGTAAAATGTTCGTGACAATAAAACGCTCAGGTATATTATTTAACGGGCATAAATAATACCGCACCGGCGGAATGATGAAATGCATTGGTCTTTAAGCGTAATTCTGTTATTATTGCCGAATATAAAGTATCAATATAGAAACCTTATAAACAATGAGAGTTAAAATATCATTATTGATGTTTTAATTTTAAATAACTTTCCCGCCGTTATTATTAATCCCTCCATTTTTGTGATCCCTACAGGGTTCTTATTATTTTTGTTTGATATAGAATGCCGCCACTGCAAAGATAGCGTCACAATGAAAATACGCACATATTTTCGAAGAGGGTTATTGTTAACCTTCACGCAATATCTTTAACAAAATTTGGTTTTTATTTAAGCGTCCCCTTAGGAGAACACAATAATGAATAGCATGACTGAGAGTGCGTCGGTAATCGAGGCGTCCTCCGTATCCACCTGGCACAAAAGCGATACGATGTGGATGTTGGGTCTCTACGGCACGGCCATCGGCGCGGGCGTACTGTTTTTGCCGATTAACGCCGGCATAGGCGGCATCATCCCCCTGATCATCATGGCACTTATCGCCTTTCCGATGACGTTTTACGCGCACCGCGGATTATGCCGATTTGTATTATCCGGCAAGAATGGTGGCGAAGATATAACCGAAGTGGTCGAAGAACATTTCGGCGTTGGGGCGGGTAAATTAATCACCGTACTGTATTTTTTTGCAATATATCCCATTTGTTTGGTTTATGGCGTGGCCATTACTAATACCGTTAACAGCTTTATTACTCATCAGCTCCATTTGAATGCGCCGCCGCGCGCCATATTATCGCTGATATTAATTGTCGGCCTGATGACCGTGGTGCGTTTCGGTAAAGAAATGATCGTCAAGGCAATGAGTGTGCTGGTGTTTCCGTTTGTGGCAGCGTTAATGTTGTTGGCGTTTTATTTAATTCCCAACTGGAGCACCGCTATTTTCGATAGCGCCACCGTGGCCAGCAGCATGACCGGCAATAGTTTGATGGTCACTTTGTGGCTGGCGATTCCGGTGATGGTGTTTTCTTTCAACCATTCGCCGATTATCTCTTCGTTCGCGGTGGCCAAGCGCCAGGAATATGGCGTGGGCGCCGAGAAAAAATG
The DNA here is from genome assembly GCF_047324175.1 of Sodalis sp. RH21. Lineage (NCBI taxonomy): Bacteria > Pseudomonadati > Pseudomonadota > Gammaproteobacteria > Enterobacterales > Bruguierivoracaceae > Sodalis > Sodalis sp. RH21. The sequence goes on from NZ_CP178732.1 coordinate 2,676,813, forward strand.
CTCCCGCATCCTGGCCTATAGCCATGTGATGATGGTGGTGACGGTGATGTTTTTTGTCTTCAGCTGCGCGCTGAGCCTGTCCACCGTCGATCTGATGGAAGCCAAGGCGCAAAATATTTCCATCCTGTCTTACCTGGCGAATCATTTTAACAACCCGCTGATTGCCTGGATGGCGCCGATAATTGCCACGGTGGCTATCAGCAAATCCTTCCTCGGCCACTATCTTGGCGCCCGTGAAGGTCTCAACGGCATCATGCTCAAATCCTTGCGCAGCCGGGGTAAAACCGCCTCGGAAGAACGGCTTAACCGCATTACCGCCATCTTCATGCTGCTGACCACCTGGCTGGTGGCGACGCTTAATCCCAGTATCCTGGGCATGATCGAAACGCTGGGCGGCCCGATTATCGCCATGCTGCTGTTCCTGATGCCGATGTACGCCATCCAGAAAGTACCGGCCATGAAGAAGTACAGCGGAAAAGTCAGCAACGTGTTTGTCGTGCTCATGGGCCTCATCGCCATGTCGGCGATTATCTATAGCCTGATGGGGTAATCCCTTCGGACCAACCCGCTTTATGCGCCGGTGATTGCAGGGTAAATGACCGGCGCAGTACTCTAAGGATATGGTTATGGTTAGCGTTTTTGACATCTTTAAAATTGGCATCGGGCCTTCCAGCTCACATACCGTCGGCCCCATGAAGGCCGGGAAAATGTTTACCGACGACCTGATGGCCAAAGGATTGGCCCCCGCCGTTAGCCGTATTGCGGTAGATGTCTATGGTTCACTTTCATTAACCGGCCGCGGCCACCACACCGATATCGCGATTATCATGGGCCTGGCCGGCAATCAGCCCGATACGGTGGATGTCGATGCCATTCCGCAATTTATCAACCAGGTGCGCCAGCTCGGCCGGCTGCCCCTGTCGGACGGCCATGAAGTGAGTTTTGCCGTGGCGTCCGCCATTACCTTTCGTGATGAAAACCTGCCGCTGCACGAAAACGGCATGATGTTCAACGCCTACGACCAGGACGCCCTGGTGTATAGCAAAACCTATTACTCCATCGGCGGGGGATTCGTGGTCGATCGCGAAAGCTTCGGCCAAAAAGAAACCACCGAGCAAACGGTGCCGTTTCCGTTCTTCTCGGCGCAGAACCTGTTGCGCCATTGCCGCGATAATTGCCTGTCGCTGTCGGCGGTGGTGATGAAAAATGAGCTGGCGCTGCACAGCCGCGAGGAGATTGAAAGCTACTTCGGCGCGGTGTGGAGCACGATGCAAAGCGCCATGCGGCGCGGCATGAATACCGAAGGCGTACTGCCGGGACCGATACGGGTACCGCGCCGGGCTTCCAGCCTGCACCGGCTATTGTTCACCGGCGACCGCTTTTCCACCGATCCCATGAACGCCATGGACTGGGTCAATATGTTCGCCATGGCGGTAGCGGAAGAAAATGCCGCCGGCGGGCGGGTGGTTACCGCGCCCACCAACGGCGCCTGCGGCATCATTCCCGCCGTACTGGCCTACTATGACCACTTTATCCAGCCGGTGACGCCCGAAGCCTATCTGCGTTTCTTCCTGGCTTCCGGGGTAGTGGGGGCGCTGTACAAAATGAATGCCTCGATTTCCGGCGCCGAAGTCGGCTGCCAGGGCGAGGTGGGGGTCGCCTGCTCCATGGCGGCGGCGGGGCTGGCGGAACTGCTTGGCGGCAGTCCGGAACAGGTATGCATCGCCGCGGAAATCGGCATGGAGCATAACCTAGGCCTGACCTGCGATCCGGTCGCGGGTCAGGTGCAGGTGCCTTGCATCGAGCGCAATGCCATCGTGGCGATGAAAGCGATAAACTCCGCGCGCATGGCGATTCGCCGTACCACCGAACCCCGGGTCTCGCTGGATAAAGTGATTGAAACCATGTATGAGACCGGCAAGGATATGAATGCGAAGTACCGCGAGACGTCGCGCGGCGGGCTGGCGATAAAAGTGGTGTTGTGCGAATAAACGGCCTACCGGCGGGCTGACGCCGCCGGTCACCAGATAACGTTGTTTTCCGCGGCGGAGATATACCAGTCCACCGCCGTGGAATCGGCGCTTTTTTCCAACAGCGGTTTTTCCGTCCCGTCGGCCGCGGCGGTGACGGCTTTTTTCCGAATGCGCAGGGGCGCGTTTTGCCGATCGCCGCTAATCTGCGCGTTAAATGACCGGACCTCCGCGTCAAACAACACCCCTTCAAGCTGATGCAGGCGATTTAACCCGCGCAGGATGCAGATCAACGTACTCAAGGTCACCGAACCGCCCATTTCGGCGCGTTTAATGGTGGCGATGCCCAATCCCGCACGTTCGGCCAGGTCGATTTGCGACAGGCGCTGCTCAATGCGCGCGTCTTTGATTCTGCAACAGAGATCGGCGATGATTTCACTGTCGCTCATGGTACTGAACTTCATGGCGTATGACCCTATAAAATAAAAGGCTATTGTAGCCTATCACCCCCGCGCGATCTCCGTTACCGATCGCACCACGATCACGTTTTGCTCATATATCGATCAAAAAAGGGGGATGGACAGGTTTATTTAATATCCAGCAAATGGCCCATTTTGGCCGCTTTGGTATCAAGGTAACGGGCATTGAGCGGATTGCGTCCGACGATCAGCGGCACCCGCTCGGTAATATTGATGCCGGCCTCGGTAAGGATTTCCACTTTTTGCGGATTATTGGTCAGCAAACGCACCGCCCCGACGCCCAGCAGCTTGAACATATCGGCGCATAACGTGAAATCCCGCTCGTCGGCGGCAAAACCCAGCTGATGGTTGGCTTCCACGGTATCGGCCCCTTTATCCTGCAGGGCATAGGCGCGAATCTTGTTGAGCAGACCGATATTGCGCCCTTCCTGGCGGTGATAGAGCAATATGCCCCGGCCTTCCTCGGCGATATGCGTCAGGGCCGCTTCGAGCTGGAAGCCGCAATCACAGCGCAGGCTAAACAGGGCGTCGCCGGTCAGGCATTCGGAGTGAACGCGCGCCAGCACCGGCAGTTCGCCGGTAATATCGCCGAATACCAGCGCCAGATGATCGTGTCCCGTGGCTAATTCCTCGAATCCGACCATCAAAAAGTCGCCCCAGGGTGTTGGCAGTTTGGCCTCTGCCACACGTTTAAGCTGCATGTTTCTCTCCAAAACCGAAATAACGACGCACCGCCTGCCGTCGGTAAAGCTACCGCCGGTATAACCGCTGCCGGTATGGCTGATAGGCAGACCGATGCGCAAAGATCCATTAATAGGGTATTTTGCCATAACTTTACCGAAAACTGACGGTTGAAAATTCTGTTCAATGGCAAAATAGTCATTTGATTGTCACAATTGCTTACTAACGCGCACTTTGCGTTTGGCGCTATCCAAGCCGTATCGAGGGTAAACTCTTCAGCGGTAATGGAAATTTAACGGAATGGCTATTCATGTTCGAAATCGCAAAACGTACCGGCCTGGGCGCGATGGTGCTTATGATAATACCACTTTTGGTTTGGGTCAGTGGCTGGCAGTGGCATCCGCAAAATGAAGCCGACTGGTGGCAGGGCATGTTTTGGATGACCCAGACCGTGACCTCGCCCTGGGGCGCCTTGACCAGCGCGCTATTATTAAGCTGGTTTCTCTGGTGCCTGCGCTTTCGCCTGAAACCGGCGGTGGGCCTGGCCTGCATCCTGGGCGCGACGCTGTTTATCGGCCAGGGGCTGAAGTCGGTTATTAAAGACCGGGTACAGGAACCGCGCCCCTACGTGTTATGGCTGGAGCACGCTTACGACATCGATGACCGGGCTTTCTACTCCCTGCCGCGTAAACAGCGCGCGCAGCTGGTAAAGCAAGAATTGCAGGACCAGGCCAATATTCCCCCGTGGCTGCGTAAACACTGGCAGCACGAAACCGGCTTTGCCTTTCCCTCCGGCCATACGGTTTTTGCCGCCAGCTGGGCGCTGCTGGCCCTGGGGCTGCTTTGGCCGCGCCGCCACTTCGCTTCGGTGGCGATTATCATGGCCTGGGCGATGGTGGTCATGGGTAGCCGCATGATCCTGGGCATGCACTGGCCGCGGGATCTGATTGTGGGCACTATCCTCAGCTGGCTGATTATTACCCTGGCCTGCTGGCTGGTACAGCGCTGGATCGGCCCGCTAACCCCCAAACCCGACGAAGCCCGGGATATTAAATCCCGCGCCTAGCGACCCCGCCCGGCCTGGCGGCGCCATAACGCAGCGGATGCCGCCCGGAGAATTTCTTTCCCGAACATTACCCGCCGCGCAACGCGGCGGGTAATGCCCGCCCCCGATGTAATCACTTTGTTGCTTTTTGTGACAGCACTCGCTATTCCCAATAATCTCCATGGACATTCAGCCGGGGACTTGCGACACTCAGGTTGAATATAAAATCAAAAGTGAATATATATTCATACGATGTATTCATCCTGGAGAATAACAATGAACAACTTCCTAGTGAAACCCTGTCTCGCCGCCGTTCTGTTATCCCTGTCGCTGGCTTCTTTCGCCGCCGACAAGGGACTGATCGCCATTATCACGCCGTCCCATGACAACCCATTCTTCAAGGCGGAAGCCGATGCGGCCTCCGCTAAAGCCAAAGAACTCGGCTACACCACGCTGGTGGCGTCCCATGACGATGACGTCAGCAAACAAAACCAGCTGATTGAAACCGCCATTGCCCGCAAAGCCAAAGCCATCGTGCTCGACAACGCCGGCTCCGACGCTACCATCGGGCCGTTGAAAAAAGCCAAAGAGGCGGGCATTCCCGCTTTTCTGATCGATCGTGAAATCAATGCCACCGGCGTGGCGGTAGCGCAAATCGTCTCCAACAACTATCAAGGCGCACAGCTCGGCGCTGAAAAATTCGTCAAACTGATGAACGGCAAGGGCAAATATGTCGAACTGCTGGGCAAAGAATCGGACACCAACGCCCACGTTCGTTCCCAGGGCTACCACGACGTCATCGATGAATATACCGACCTGAAAATGGTTGCCCAGCAAACCGCCAACTGGAGCCAGACCGAAGCCTTCAGCCGCATGGAGTCCATTTTGCAGGCCAATCCGGATATCACCGGCGTGATCTCCGGCAACGACACCATGGCGCTCGGGGCGGAAGCGGCGCTGAAAGCCGCCGGCCGCAAGGACGTGATCCTGGTGGGTTTTGACGGCAGCGACTATGTGCGCGACTCCATCATCGCCAAAGGCAATATCAAGGCCACGGTGCTGCAGCCGGCCGCGGCGCAGGCGCAAATGGCGGTAGAGCAGGCCGACGCTTACCTGACCACCGGCAAGGCGCAGAAAGAAGAGAAACAGCTGATGGACTGCGTGCTGATTGATGAAACCAACGCCAAGAACCTGAAAATGTTCGACCTGAAAAAATAGTCATCCACACCGTGAAGGGGCCGCAGGGCTCCTTCCACCAGGAGAAGATATGCAGCTCAGGGTAATTCGTAAAGCGGCAATAGGGTGCCTGGCCATTCTGCTGGCGGCCTGTACCGTGGTCGATCTGGACAGCGACGGCAATCCCATTATCCCCGCCGATCCGTCGGCCGGGCCCGACTATTCCAACCAGACTCCGGCGCAAATCGCGCAAAGCCTATGGGCAAGCAAAATCCTGCCCGCCGCCCATGCCCAGGCGCTGGACTGGACGGCGCTCAAACAGGCCCAGGGAAAGCTCAATCCCACGGAAAATAAAAGCGTCTATGGCAAATTTACCGGCAAAATCAGCGCGCTGGATAAAGAAGGGCTGGAGCGCAATCTGACGGTGGTGGTCAACGGCGAACCGGTGATCCTGCAATTGGGGCCGATTATCAAAGGTAATGCCGTGCGCGATGCCGCCGGGTTTATCCGCTTTGAAGATTTTAAAAATCAAGTGCAGTTCGCGCAGGTGGCCAGGGCGCTGAACAAACAGGCGTTAAGCGGTCTGCCGGCGCTGGACGCCGGGTGGATCGGCCAGAACGTCGAGATAGTGGCGGCCTTTACCCTGCGCCCGGACGGCCTGGCCGACGGCGTGGCGCTGGAGATTAAACGGGGAGCGGCGCAATGAGCGAAAAACCTGACATCATCCTGCGCGCCACGGGCATAACCATGCTTTATCCGGGCACGTTGGCGCTGGATAATGTGGATTACAACGTTTATCGCGGCAAAGTAAATGTGATTATCGGCGAAAACGGCGCGGGCAAATCCACCCTGATGAACGTGCTGGCCGGGGTGCAACGGCCGACCTCGGGCCAGATACTGCTCAACGGGGAGCCGGTCAGCTTCGGCAATACCCGCGAAGCGGCGGCCAAGGGCATCGGCATGGTGCACCAGGAGTTGAATCTCTCGGAAAACCTCAACGTGGCGGAAAATATTTTTCTGGGCCGTGAGCTCCAGTCCGGCCTGCGGCCTATCAATCAGGCCGAGCAGGAGCGTATCACCGCCGAATTGATGGCCAGGCTTGATCAGCCGATTTCGCCCCGCGAACTGGTTTCCAACTTGAAAGTAGGCCAGCAGCAGCTGGTGGAAATCGGCAAAGCCCTGGCGGAGCAGGCCGATATCCTGATCCTGGACGAACCCACTTCGGCCCTAAGCAAAACCGAAGTGGACGTGCTGTTCCGGGTGATCCGCGAACTGACCCGCCAGGGCGTATCGATTATCTATATTTCGCACCGCCTGGAAGAGCTGATGGCCATCGGTGATTACATTACCATTTTGCGCGACGGCCGCTTTCAGGCCGAGGCGGTGGTGAGCGACATCGACGTGCCGTGGATCGTGCGGGAAATGCTTGGCGGTGACCCTGTCACGACGTTTCTCAAGCCCGGGCGCGTCTTCGGCCTTCCGGTGCTGCAGGCGGACCATATCACCTGCGTCAACGACGCCGGCCATCCGGTGGTCAACGACGTCACCTTCAGCGTGCGTGCCGGCGAAATCGTGGGCATTTATGGCCTGATGGGCGCCGGGCGCACCGAGCTGTTTGAATGCTTGCTGGGCACGCAGAAAAATTATCTGGGCAAAATCTGGCTGGGGGATTTACCTATTTCCACCGGCATGTCCACCGCCAATCGCATCAAACTCGGCATGAGCCTGGTGCCGGAAGATCGCAAAAAAGCCGGCATTTTCCCCGCCTCGTCGGTGGCGATCAACCTGACCATCGCCAGCCTCTGGCGGCGCTTGCAGCACGGCGTAAGCATTATGCGCAGCCAGGAAGAGCAGGTCGTGGCCTCCACCATCGGCGATCTCTCGATCAAAGTGTCCTCGCCGGATGTGGAAATCCAGGCGCTGAGCGGCGGCAACCAGCAAAAGGTGGTTATCGGCCGTTCGCTGCTGACCAGTCCGAAGCTGCTGCTGCTCGATGAACCGACGCGCGGCATCGACGTGGGCGCCAAGGCCGATGTGTTTGAAATGATGGTGGCGTTATCCGAACAGGGGATCGGCGTGCTGTTTTCCACCTCGGATTTGAAAGAAATCATGGCGGTCTCCGACCGTATTCTGGTGATGTCGAACGGTCAGTTGACGGCGAATGTCGAGCGTCAATCGGCCCAGGAGTCGGCATTGGTCTCGGCGAGTGCAAAAGGGTTTTGATATGAAAGCAACCAACACCGCGACATTGGCGCCCCTGACCCTAGGACAGCGTTTCCGTTCGCGCGAAAATCTGCTGCTGATGCTGCTTAAACTGCGCACTTTTATCGCGCTATTCCTGATCCTGGGTTTTTTCACCGCCACGGTGCCCGGGTTTCTCGATACCGGCAGCATCATCATCATGATGAAACATATTTCCATCAACGCCTTCCTGGCGCTCGGCATCACGTTTGTGATCATTACCGCCGGGATTGACCTGTCCATCGGCGCCACCCTCGGCCTGTGCGGCATGTTCGCCGGCTGGATGATTGCGCACGGCATCGTGCTGCCCATGTTCGGCATCGCTATTTTCCCCAGCGTCTGGGTCATTATTCCCCTGGTGCTGTTGCTGGGCGCGCTGATCGGCGCCATCAACGGCTGGATTATCACCCGCTACAACGTCGCGCCGTTTATCTGCACGCTCGGCACCATGTACATCGTGCGCGGCGCGGCGATGCTGTTGTCCAACGGCGAAACCTTCCCCGGCCTGGACGGCAATCCGCGCCTGGGCAATACCGGCTTTGACGCCATCGGGGCCGGATCGCTGCTGGGGGTACCCTACAGCATCTGGATGATGTTTGTGCTGGCGCTGGCCATCGCTTATGTGGCCCGGCGCCTGCCGTTCGGCCGCCATGTCTACGCCATCGGCGACAACGAACGGGCCGCCGAGCTGTCGGGCATTAAAGTCAAACAGGTCAAGGTGTGGGTCTATATCATTTCGGGTTTGTGCGCCGCCGTGGCGGGGATCGTGGTCTCCTCCCAGCTGGTCGCCAGCCACCCGGCTACCGGCACCGCCTTTGAAATGAACGCCATCGCGGCGGTGGTACTGGGCGGGACATCCCTGGCCGGCGGGCGCGGCACCATTGTCGGTACGCTGATTGGCGCGTTTGTCATCGGTATTTTGGCCGACGGCCTGGTCATGATGGGCGTCAGTGAATTTTGGCAGATGGTGATTAAAGGCATGGTGATTATCGTGGCGGTGATTATCGATCAGATGCAAAACCGCATGCAGCACAAGGCCGCCATCGTGTCGCAGAAAATCATCAAAGAGGGAACGACGGAGTAATATCCCGTTGGGGTCGCAGGTATGCACGGCCCATTTTTTGGGCCGGATATGAATAAATATTCTTTTGTGAGTAAAAATTCAAAATTGAGAGAGGTGAAGTCATGAATCCCTATGCATTGTCCGTGGATGAGCTGGTCAGTAAGGCGCGCCAGATCCGCCGCCGCATTGTGCTGCTGAACGCCGGCAGCCCGGCGGGGGGCCATACCGGCGCCGACCTCTCCGAGGTGGAAATTTTGACGGCGCTTTATTTCCGGGTGCTCAACTGTGCGCCCGACCGGCTCGATAGCCCGGAGCGCGATATCTATATCCAGTCAAAAGGCCATGGCGTCGGCGGATATTATTGCACGCTGGCCGAAGCGGGGTATTTCCCCGTTGACTGGCTGCCGACCTACCAGCACGCCAACTCGCATTTGCCCGGCCATCCGGTGCGCCACAAAACGCCGGGGATTGAACTCAATACCGGCGCCCTTGGCCACGGCCTGCCGGTCGCGGTGGGCATCGCCCTGGCGGCCAAACGCGACCACAGCCCGCGGCGGGTGTTCGCCCTGACCGGCGACGGCGAACTGGCCGAGGGCAGCAACTGGGAAGCCGCGCTGGTGGCCGCCCACTATGGCCTCGATAACCTGATCATCATCAATGATAAAAACAAACTGCAATTGGCCGGCTTGACCTGCTCGATCATGAATACCGATCCGCTGGCGGAAAAATGGCTGGCGTTCGGCCTGAATGTTACCGAATGCGCCGGCAACGACATGCAGTCGGTGGTGAATACGCTGGAGAATCTGCCGGCCAACGGCAAACCCAACGTGATCATCGCCAATACCGAAAAGGGCGCGGGGATCTCGTTTACCCAGGGACGTGCCGAGTGGCACCACCGCGTATTTAAAGGGGATGAAATCGCCCTGGCGTTGGAGGAATTAAAAGATGAGTAATGCTGAACACTTGGCCAGCGTAATGGTTGAACGGTTTATCAAAGCGGTGGATGACGGCATGGATCTGGTGCCGGTGCTGGCGGATTCCACTTCGACGGCGAAGATTGGCCCATTCGTGGCCCGCTTCCCCGATCGTATCGTCAACGTCGGCATCGCGGAGCAGACCATGGTCGGCACCGCCGTCGGCCTCTCCATCGGCGGCAAGATCGCCGTGACCTGCAATGCGGCGCCGTTTTTGATTTCCCGCGCCAACGAGCAGGTGAAAATCGATGTTTGTTACAATAACTGCAATGTAAAACTGTTCGGACTCAACGCCGGCGCCAGCTATGGGCCATTGGCCAGCACCCATCACAGCATCGATGATATCGCGGTGCTGCGCGGTTTTGGCAATATCCAGATTTTTGCGCCGTCTTCACCGGAGGAATGCCGCCAGATGGTGGATTACGCGCTTTCCCATGTGGGGCCGGTTTATATCCGGCTCGATGGCAAAGCATTGCCCGCGCTGCATGATGCGGACTATCGCTTCGCGCCGGGACAGATCGATATGCTGCGCCAGGGCGGCGACGTGGCGCTGGTGGCCATGGGGTCGACGGTGCACGAGGCGGTTGACGCCGCGGCGCTGCTGGCGGAGCAGGGGATTTCTGCTGCGGTCATCAACGTATCGTCGATACGGCCATGCGATACTCGCGAATTACTTGCGCGGCTAAAAGAGAGTAAACAGGTGATCACCGTGGAGGAACATAATATCAACGGCGGGTTGGGCAGCCTGGTGGCGGAAGTGCTGGCCGAGGGGGGCAGCGGCATTCCCCTGGTGCGCTTGGGCATCGGCGACGGCGAGTACGCCATTGCGGCGGATCGGGCCGCGATGCGCGCCCATCATGGCTTTGACGCCGCCGGGGTGGTGCGCACCGCGCTGCGCGTCTGCCGGGGAGAGCTATCATGACCACGCCCATAATCCTGGCGATTGACGAGGGAACCACCAACGCCAAGGCGATCGCCGTGGATCGTGAAGGACGGATTATGGCCAAGGCGGCGGTGCCGCTCACCCTTGAACATCCCCGTCCCGGCTGGGCCGAGCAGGACCCGGCGGCCATTTGGCAGGGGGTATGCCGGGCCATTGACGAGTGTTTGGCCCAAATGCCCGATGCCGAGGTGGCGGGGCTGGCCGTCAGCAACCAGCGCGAATCGGTCTTGATCTGGGAGCGCGCCACCGGCCGGCCGCTTACGCCGGTGGTCAGCTGGCAGTGCCGGCGATCGCAGGATTTTTGCCGCGAACTGGCCCAACGCGGCCAGGCGGCGCTGATTTACCAGGCCACCGGCCTGCCCATCGATCCGCTGTTTCCCGCCGCCAAAATCCGCGGCATGCTGGCGGCGCTGCCCGCGGGCTATGAGCGCGCTTCCCGCGGCGAACTCTGCGTCGGCACGGTCGATAGCTGGCTGAACTGGCAATTCACCGGCGGGCGGGCGTTCACCACCGATTATGCCAACGCCTCGCGCACCCAGCTATTCAATATTCACCAGTGCCGCTGGGACGAGGCGCTGCTCGCCCTGTTCCAGGTACCCGAAGCCTGCCTGGCGGAAGTGAAGCCGTCGGCAGCGATACACGGCGTAACGCTTGCCGGCCAGGTGCCCCAGCTTGCCGGCGGCATCCCCATCGCCGCCATGATTGGCGACTCCCATGCCGCCCTTTACGGCCAGGGCGGCAATCAGGCCGGGGATGTCAAAGCCACCTACGGCACCGGTTCTTCCCTGATGCTGGCGGTGGACCGGGCGGCGGCGCAGGGGCAGGGGCTGGGTTCCACCTTGGCCTGGCACGACGGGCAGATCCGCTATGCGCTGGAGGGTAATATCACCCATACCGGCGCGGGCCTCTCGTGGGTGGCGCGGCTGCTGGGGGTTTCGTCCCTGGCGCGGCTGTCCGAAATGGCGCTCACACAGTCGGGCAATCAGGGGGTGTTTTTTGTCCCGGCGTTATCGGGCCTGGGCGCGCCCTATTGGGACAGCCAGGCGCGGGGCCTGATCTGCGGGTTGACCGATGCCGCTACCCCGGAGGTGCTGGCACGGGTCGGGCTGGAATCCATCGCCTATCAGGTGGCCGACGTGTTTTTCGCCATGGAGCGGGCGGCGGGCCGCACTTTGCCCGCGCTGCGGGTCGACGGCGGCGCCACGCAAAACCGCTGGCTGATGCAGTTCCAGGCCGACTTGCTGCAGCGCCGGCTGATCCGCAACCTTAATGCCGAAGTTTCAGCGCTGGGAGCCGCCTATCTGGCGGGCAAAATCCTGGGCTGGTGGCGTGATAACCAACAGATCGCGGCGCTGCCGCGAGAAGTGGAATACATCGAACCGCGCGCTGAGACCGCGGAGATGCATGACAATTATAATCTCTGGCAGGCGGCCGTCGCACGGGCCCGCTATCAGCCGGAACAACCCTACCGGGAGTGAAGCAATGTCGAGAAAAATAGTAGAACAGCTTACCTTTGCCGTGATTGTCGGCAACCGGGGCTTCTTCCCCAGTTATCTGGTGGCGGAAGCCCGCCGCGACGCGCTGGACGTATTCGGCCGCCTGGGCATCAATACCGTGATGCTCGATGAACAGCAAACCAAGCTGGGCGGGGTCGAAACCTGGCAGGATGCCAAAACGTGCGCGGACCTGTTTCGCCGGCATCGCGATGACATACACGGCATCGTGGTGCTGCTGCCCAACTTCGGCGACGAAAAAGCGGTGGCGGACGCCATTCGCCTGTCCGGCCTCGCCGTGCCGGTATTGATCCAGGCGGAGCAGGATAGTTTGGACAAAATGGGGCTGGCCACCCGGCGCGACAGTTTTTGCGGCAAAATCTCCTTGTGCAATAACCTGCGGCAATGCGGCATTCCCTTTACCCTGACCGGACGTCACGTATGCGCCCTGACCGGCGAACCCTTCGCGCGCGACCTGCGGCAGTTTACCCAGCTTTGCCGGCTGGTGCATGCCATGAAAGGGGTGCGGATCGGCGCGATTGGCGCGCGTCCCGCCGCGTTTAATACCGTGCGTTACAGCGAAAAATTGCTCGAACGCATGGGCGTGTCGGTGGAAACGCTGGATTTATCGGAGGTTTTCACCCGCGTCGGCCACCTTAGCGATCAAGACCTGCGGGTGGGGGAAAAACTGGGGCTGCTCAGAGAGAATGCCGATACCGCCGCCATCCCCGCCGACAAGCTGCATACCATGGCCAAGCTATTCGTGGTAATCAGCGAATGGGTGCTGGCCAATGATATCGACACCACCGCCATTCAGTGCTGGACGTCGCTCCAGGAAAACCTGGGCATTAACGTCTGCTCCATCATGAGCGTGATGTCGGGGCAATTAATGCCCAGCGCCTGCGAAGTGGATGTCATGGGCGCGCTGTCAATGTATGCCCTGGCCAGTTGCACGCTATCGCCGGCGTCCATTGCCGACTGGAATAATAATTTCGGCGAGGAGCAGGATAAATGCGTACTGTTCCACTGCGGCAATTTCCCCAGCGAAAGCCTGGAAAACCCGGTAATGGGCACGGCGGATATCATCGGCACCACCGTCGGCTGTGAAAATACCTGCGGCGCGGTGCACGGGCGGATGAAAGCCGGTCCGTTGACCTATTTCCGCTTATCATCGGATGAATTTACCGGCAAGGTAAAGGCCTACGTGGGGGAAGGAACGGTGGTGGACGATCCGCTGGATACGGTAGGGTGCCGCGCGGTGGTGCAAATCCCGGCGATGGAACCTCTGCTGCGCTATATCTGTGAAGAGGGTTTCGAGCACCATGTGGCCATGAACCATTCGGCCAGCGCCGCGGTACTGCATGAAGCGTTCACCAAATATTTGGGGGTCGAGTGCTACTGGCATGAAAAACCCTGATGCATAAGGCTTCTGCCGGGCGCGCCGGCCCGGCGGGAGATTTGGGCGGCAAGTCATGGCAGGGGCGCGTCGGGCGACCCCGGGCGTGTGGGATCGTGCCGACGGCATCGCGCCGTTAAATCAACCGTTCCGCCACCAGGCGATCGGTAATCAGTACGTCGATATAGCGTCCTTCCAGCGCGCCTTTTACCGCCGCCACTTTTTCCTGTCCTCCGGCCAGCGCCACCACCCGGGCGCATTCGCGCACCTGCGGCAGCGGCATGCCGATCACCGGATCTTCATCATCCGCCAGCACGGCTTCGCCCCGGGCGTTGAAATAATGCAGGCAGATATCGCCCACCGCGCCGCGCCCGGCCAGCAGCCGCAGCATGTCTTCCTGATAGTAGTTGCCCGAATTCATCAGCAACTGCGACGGTTCCAGCGCGCCGATACCCACCAGCGCCACGTCCACTTCGCCGAATTTCGCCACCACCTCCGCCACTTCGCTGCTGTTGACCAGCCGCAGGCGATCGTCCACCGACCGCTCGATGCTTTGCGCCGGCAACAGGTAGGCATGGCAGTTAAGCTGATCGGCCAGCATCTGGGTCAGCAGAGTGGCCTGCACATTGCCATTGGGGCCGACGCCCCCCAGCAGTTGGATCACGCCGCTGGCCTTGACGGACAGGGGGTGCAGATTGTCCACCATTGCACGCAGCGTGCTGCTCCAGGACGAAATGCCGACCAAATCATCGGGCCGGATACTGGTCTGCATGTAATGCGCGGCCGCCGAGCCGATGGCCTGTTTGATCTGCTGGGCGCCGGCGTTGTCGGATACGTCCACCACGATGGCCTGATCGATGCCATAGCGTTGCTGGATGGCGGATTCAAGCCCCATAAACATATTCGGCGGCTGTATCACGCTGATTTTTACCACCCCGTCCTTGATACAGCGGTTGATGGCCCGGGAGACAAAGGATTGGGACAGATGCAGGGCGGAGGCGATATCCGCCTGCTTTTTATTTTCGGCGTAATAGAGCGTCGCAATCTTGATAAGTAATCGCTGTTCGTCTTGCTTGGACATGCGACGTCTCCTGACGTATCGGTATGATGGAGACATTTTTATGCATATCTGAATAAATAACAAGACGGGTAGCCGGCAGGTTGGGTTTTATCTCCGGGCCGCCTATAGTCATTAAGCCGCGGCGAAGCAGATAATGCCCATATGTTGTCTACAGCATTTCCTTCGTAACGCGGGAAATGCTAATTTATACAGTCTTGGTGCCGGAGTATCGGCGTGATCCATTCGAATAACGCTGTTTGCGGGAAAAAATGTGAAATATGTACTGATATTTTTGCTGGTTCTGGTGATTTTTATTATTTCAGTCACCTTTGGGGCGCATAACGATCGGGTGGTCACCTTTAATTACTTACTGGCCCAGGGCGAATACCGCGTCTCCACCCTGATGACGGTATTGTTTGCGATGGGATTTATTCTTGGCTGGATTATCTGCGGCCTATTTTATCTGCGCGTACGTATCGCGCTGATGCGCGCTGAACGTAAAATCAAGCGCCTGGAGCAGCAGCCCGCTCCCGCGGCCCAGGCTGATATCGTCACGCCCGCGCCCGTCGTGCCCGTCGTCAGTAAGGAATAATCGGTTATGTTAGAACTGCTGTTTCTGTTGTTGCCCGTGGCTGCCGCATACGGTTGGTACATGGGGCGCAGGAGCGCGCAGCAGGATAAGCAACAGAATGCCAATCGCCTGTCGCGCGAGTACGTCGCGGGGGTTAACTTCCTGCTGAGCAATCAGCAGGACAAGGCGGTGGATCTGTTTCTGGATATGCTCAAGGAGGACAGCAACGCCGTCGAGGCGCACCTGACCCTGGGCAATCTGTTTCGCTCGCGCGGCGAAGTGGACCGGGCCATCCGTATCCACCAGGCCCTGATGGAAAGCACCGCGCTGAGCTTTGAACAGCGTCTGCTGGCCGTCCAGCAACTGGGCCGGGATTATATGGCGGCCGGTTTTTATGACCGCGCCGAGGAAATGTTCAACCAGTTGGTGAACGAAGACGATTTTCGCTCCGGGGCTTTGCAGCAGTTATTGCAAATCTACCAGGCCACCAGCGAGTGGGCCAAGGCCATTGACGCCGCTGAAAAGCTGGTGAAAATGGGCAAGGAGCACCGCCGGGTGGAAATCGCCCATTTTTACTGCGAGCAGGCCTTGCAGGCCATGGGCAGCGACGATCTGGATAAAGCCATGGCGCTGCTGAAAAAAGGCGCGTCGGCGGACAAAAATTGCGCGCGGGTATCGATTATGATGGCGCGGATTTTCATGGCGCGAACCGACTACGCCGCGGCGGTTCCCGTATTGCAGCGGGTGCTGGACCAGGACAAAGAAATGGTCAGCGAAACCTTGCCTATCCTGCAAACCTGTTATCAGCACCTTAACCAGCCGGAAGCCTGGGCTGATTTCCTGCGCCGCTGCGTGGAGCTCAATACCGGCGCCGCGGCGGAACTGCTGCTCGGCGAGGTGATTGAACGCGATGAGGGCAGCGAACAGGCCCAGGTCTATATCAGCCAGCAGCTGCGCCAGCACCCCACCATGCGGATGTTCCACCGGCTGATGGATTTCCATCTGGACGAAGTGGAAGACGGCAGGGCCAAGGAAGGGTTCCAGGCGCTGCGCGACATGGTGGGCGAACAGATCCGCACCAAGCCCCGCTATCGCTGCAATAAATGCGGTTTTACCTCCCACAGCCTCTATTGGCAATGCCCCTCCTGTAAATCCTGGGCGTCCATCAAGCCGATTCGCGGTCTCGACGAGCAGTAAGTGAGCGCGGCGATCTGGGCTTTTAGGCCGGCGGCGGGTAACATTCACGAATCAAGGCCATCATCCCCGGATGAGCCGTTTATTAAGCAAGGTTTTTAGCCATGACAAGCGATTTTTCGTCGACTGCCGCGTCAACGCCCGTCTCACCGGTTATCGTCGCGCTGGATTATGCCGAGCGGCGGCAGGCCCTGGCATTCGCCGACCGGGTTGCGCCGGCGGACTGCCGCCTGAAAATCGGCAAAGAGATGTTTACCCGTTTCGGCCCCGGGCTGGTGTGCGAGCTCCAGGATAAAGGCTTTGATATTTTCCTCGATCTCAAATTCCATGATATTCCCAATACCGTGGCCAAAGCCGTCGGCGCGGCGGCGGAGCTGGGGGTTTGGATGGTGAATGTCCACGCCAGCGGCGGCGAACGCATGATGAGCGCCGCCAAAGCGGCGTTGGCGCCGTTTGGCGCTGATGCACCCCGGCTGATTGCCGTGACGGTGTTGACCAGCATGGCCGATGAAGATCTGGCGGGGCTGGGCATTCCTTATACGGCGACGCAGTACGCCGGGCGGCTGGCGGAGTTGACCCAGCGCTGCGGATTGGACGGCGTGGTCTGTTCCGCGCACGAAGCGGCGGCGTTTAAAAGCCGCTTTGGCGCGGATTTCATCCTGGTCACGCCGGGCATCCGTCCCGCGGGCAGCGACGCCGGCGATCAGCGGCGCGTGATGACGCCGGTGCAGGCCCGGCGCGCGGGGGTGGATTACATGGTGATCGGGCGTCCGATCACCCAATCCGCCGATCCCGACGCCGCGCTGCGCTCGATTTTACTTTCTTTACGTAATGGAGCTGACTGATGGACGATAACAGCCGGTTAGTTTATTCCACCGACAGCGGTCGTATCGACGAAAAGCCCCGTCCCGCGGCCCGTCCCGCCGGGGACGGGATTGTCCGCATCCAGCGCCAGACCAGCGGCCGCAAAGGCAAGGGCGTGTGCCTGCTTACCGGACTGGCGTTGGATGACGGCGCGTTGAATGTGCTGGCCGCCGAGCTGAAAAAGAAGTGCGGCTGCGGCGGGTCGGTAAAGGACGGGGCGATCGAAATTCAGGGTGATAAGCGGGAGTTGCTAAAACAGCTGTTGGAAGCCAAGGGCATGAAGGTCAAACTGGCCGGCGGCTGACAAACTGCCGGACATCGCGGCGTCCTGTGAGAAAGCAAATATCAGACGAATCCGAGCGTCCGGCAACCTGTATTGAATGTAATCGCGCGTTTACGACCCCAATGACCCGCCTTTCGGCAGGTCATTGAATCAATTAATGGACCTGATGGCCGATAATCCCGCCGACCGCCGCGCCTCCAACCGTACCCAAGCCGCTGCCGTTGGTCAGAACGGCGCCACCCACTGCGCCCGCGCCGGCGCCGATAGCGGTATTACGATCCCGTTTGGACCAGTTGGAGCAGGCGGTGAGAGACAGGGCGAGGGTGACCGCCAAGGCCGCGGCGGCAATACGTTTTGTTGAGCTTTTCTTCATCATCAACTTCTCCATTTGTGGCGTTATTATTAATAATGATTATAGTCCCGACCCGCTTGTTTAGCCTGTAATGATTTGAAAAAAGCTGCGCCGGCGCCCAAGGGTCCCACCCCGCCGTTGACCGGTCGCTAAAAATGGTCAATAGCAGAAGCCAACACGGTCTTTAGCTGTTTACGCCATACCGGATGCCGCCGCCTGCCGGGACAATGTCTTCTGGGGTATAAGAGGACAAACCAATGCTTAACGAATTAAAACAACAGGTGCTGGAAGCCAATCTGGCCCTGCCGCAGCACCATCTGGTGACATTCACCTGGGGCAACGTCAGCGCGGTGGACCGCGCCCAGGGACTGCTGGTGATCAAGCCTTCCGGAGTCAGCTATGACAACATGACCCGCGACGATATGGTGGTGGTGGAGCTGGAAACCGGCCGCGTGGTCGAAGGCAGCAAAAAACCCTCTTCCGATACCGACACCCACCGGGTGCTTTATCTGGAATTCTCCGGTATCGGCGGTATCGTACATACCCACTCCCGCCATGCCACCATCTGGGCGCAGGCAGGTTTGGACATTCCGGCCTGGGGCACCACCCATGCGGACTATTTCTACGGCGCCATCCCCTGCACCCGGCTGATGACCGCGGCGGAAATCCAGGGGCGCTATGAATGGGAGACCGGCAAGGTGATTGTCGAAACCTTTAGCCGCCGTAATATCGAACCCGCCGCCGTCCCCGCCGTGCTGGTCAATTCCCATGGCCCCTTCGCCTGGGGGCCCGATGCCGAAACCGCGGTGCATAACGCCGTGGTACTGGAAGAACTGGCCTATATGGGCATTTTTTCCCGCCAACTGACGCCGGATCTGGGCGCCATGCAGCCGGAGTTACTGGATAAGCATTATCTGCGTAAGCACGGCAAGAACGCCTATTACGGTCAATAAGCCACGCCCCTGATTTGCCCCCTGGCGCCTGGACCTCCCCCGGTCCCGGCGCCAGGGGTTTTTTTTGCATCCCGCCCACTCGCCGCCAAACATGTCGTCTGTGCTTTAAGCCCGTCACGTTTACTTAATTTTTTTGCCTGGCCACTCCCGCGATCCGTATGGGCAGGGCAGCGCTTGACATAAGGAAATGTGATCGGTATCGCATTTTGAAACCGCATGCCTGAACAAATAAAATGATCTTCTTTTAAAAAAGAAACATTGTTTCATTTTATGCTCCAGATCACTGAATTTCAGGATGTAACCGGTTACTTTAGCGCTCAACTGACCCCGTCACTGAACGGGGCATGGCCAGGGAATGGCACCCTACGAATCATGGGAATTAATTCGAACTTAGGTGGAATCACGATGCAAATCAAACGTGCAATTGACAAAATCCCTGGTGGTATGATGCTGGTGCCCTTATTTATTGGCGCCCTTTGTCATACCTTCGCTCCTGATGCGGGTAAATATTTCGGTTCGTTTACCAACGGTCTGATTTCCGGCACCGTGCCTATTTTGGCGGTGTGGTTTTTTTGTATGGGTGCGTCAATTAAACTCAGCGCCACCGGTACCGTCTTACGCAAGTCCGGAACGCTGGTTGTAACAAAAATTGCCGTAGCCTGGGTTGTGGCGGCGGTGGCATCACGGTTGTTGCCGGCCAACGGCGTTGAAATCGGCTTTTTCGCCGGTTTATCCACGCTGGCGCTGGTGGCCTCCATGGATATGACCAACGGTGGATTGTATGCGTCCATCATGCAGCAGTACGGCACCAAAGAAGAATCAGGCGCGTTTGTCCTGATGTCGCTGGAATCCGGCCCATTGATGACCATGATTATTTTGGGCACCGCCGGTATCGCTTCTTTTGAACCGCATGTGTTTGTCGGCGCGGTATTGCCTTTCCTGATTGGCTTTGCGCTCGGCAATCTGGACCCCGAACTGCGTGAATTTTTCAGCAAGGCGGTGCAGACGCTGATTCCGTTCTTCGCTTTCGCGCTGGGTAATACCATCAACCTTAATGTTATCGCTCAAACCGGCTTGCTGGGCATCCTGCTGGGCATTTCGGTTATCATCGTCACCGGTATTCCGCTCATCCTGGCCGATAAGTTTATCGGCGGCGGCGACGGTACCGCGGGTATTGCCGCCTCCAGCTCCGCTGGCGCCGCGGTCGCGACCCCGGTGCTGATAGCCGAAATGGTGCCGGCCTTCAAACCGATGGCGCCGGCGGCAACCGCCCTGGTGGCCACCTCGGTGATTGTGACCTCAATCCTGGTACCCATTATCACCGCGCTGTATTCCAAACGGGTGAAAAAAGGCCGGGCCATTGTTGAGCAACAGGCCGTAATCAAATAATAATTAACGTCATCAAATAAGCAGTGCATTAGAACCCCCCGCTTGCGGGGGGTTTTTGCGTTATGCGGGGCATAAAAAAAGCCAGGGATAATCCCTGGCTGGTCTGCGGGTAGCGGGAACTAAGCGGGGCGGGCTATCACCGAGCGGGTTTCCTGTCGCACTTCGGCGATGGTCACCTCGATGGCGTCGCCCTGGCGATAGCGCTCTTCGCCTTTAACCTGCACGGTGCCGGTTTCCTGGCTGCACGCCAGTTCATCGCGCACGCTGTGGATAAAGGGCGCCGGGATAAACGCCACGGCGCCGTTCTCGATCAGGCGTACCCGCATGCCGCCGCGGGAAACGTCGATGATTTCGGCTTTATAGCGGGTGTCGCTGCCGGCCCGATCCTTGAGGAAGCGGGCATAGAGCCAGTCGCCCACATCACGCTCCGCCATGCGGTTGAGACGCCGGCGTTCGGACATCTTGAGCGTGATCTCTTCCGACGGGCGGCTCGCGGTGCCGTGGCTTATCAGCGCCTTGAGCAGGCGGTGATTAATCATATCGCCGTATTTACGAATCGGCGACGTCCAGGTGGCATAGGCTTCCAGTCCCAGGCCAAAATGCGGCCCCGGTTCGCTGCTGATTTCCGCGAAGGTCTGGAAACGACGAATGCGGCTGTCAAGATACGTGGTCGGCAGGGCGTCCAACTGGCGGCGCAGGCGGCAAAAACCGTCCAGGGTCAGCAGCGCTGCGGCGTCGGCCTGCACATCGTTATTGGCCAGCACCGTCACCGCCTGATCGACCAGGGCCTCGTCAAAGCCGTTATGCACGTTGTATACGCCATAACCGAGGCCGCTGCGCAATACCTGCGCGGCGCAGATGTTAGCCGCAATCATCGCTTCTTCCACCATGCGGTTGGCGATGCGCCGCGGTTCAATCTGGATAGCCAGCACATCGCCCTGGTCATCAAGCACAAAGCGATAATCCGGCCGGTCTTTAAATACCAGGGCGTTAGCCTGGCGCCAGGCCGCGCGGGCCAGGCAGACGCGCTGCAACAAACGGATCTGGTCGGCGACGGCCTGGTTGCCGGGCTGCCAGTCGCCGGTTTGTTCCAGCCAGTCTGAAATGTCGTCGTAAACCAGCTTGGCTTTCGATTCCACCCAGGCGGCAAAGAAGTGCGGCTCGCCGCCGAGCGAACCATCGCCGTTGACGGTCACGCGGCAGGCCAGCGCCGGACGGCGCTCATTGGCGCGCAGCGAGCAGATGTTATCGGACAAATCGCGCGGCAGCATGGGAATATTAAAGCCCGGCAGATAATTGGTGAATGCGCGCTCGCGCGCAATCATATCCAGCGGACTGTCGGGCAACACGTATGCGGTGGGATCGGCGATGGCGATAGTCAGCACCAGCGCGTCCCCTTCGCCCGCCGCCACATAAAGGGCGTCATCCATATCTTCGGTGCTGGCGCTGTCGATGGTGATGAAATCCAGCGCGGTGAGATCCTCGCGGGAAAGGTTTTCATCATGCAACGCCAGGCCTTCCGGCATCAGCGGCGCTTCACGCTCCAGATTGTGCCGGGCCAGGGTTACCCACCACGGGGCGAAATGATTGTCGCCGGTGGTTACCAGATGGGTGATTTCGGCATAAAACTGGCGATCGCCCTTGAGCGGGTGGCGGCGCATTTCCGCGACGGCCCAATCGCCGGTTTGAAATTCATGTTCCACGCCGCGCAGCGGCCGGCAGGGAATGACTTCCCGGATCAGCGGATGGTTGGGCACGATGGATAACCGATCGTCTTTTTGCTGGACGCGGCCGACGAAGCGCGACAGGAAGGGTTCAAGCAACTCTTCCGGCTCGGCTATCTCCCGATCTTTTTCGGATCGCACCGTGGCGGTGATCCGATCGCCGTGCATCACTTTTTTCATAAACGGCGGCGGGATGAAATAGCTCTTTTGAGCATCGACTTCAAGGAAGCCAAACCCTTTCTCAGTACCTTTGACCACGCCTTCGACACGCGGCGTCTGAGAGTGAAGTTGCTGTTTTAGCTGCGCAAGCAGCGGGTTATCTTGAAACATAATGTCCAGAAATATGAGTGTAAAAGGCTTCAATAACGGCAGACAGTTTTACGCGAATCGTCAGGCTGCGGCAAGTATAACGGCCGATTCACGGCAGAAAAAAGCCGCCCGCGCGCAAAGCGCTCGGGCGGCCAGGGTAAAAAAAATTAAATAATGCGGTTATCGACGGTGATTTGGCTGGGTACCAGCCGTACCGGCACCGATTTCGAGGTGGGGGTGTGGGTGCCGTCGCCGAAGCTCGACAGCGGAACCAGCGGATTGGTTTCCGGGTAATAAGCCGCCAGATTGCCGCGCGGGATATCATAACCGATAGCCTTGAACCCGCTGACTTTACGGCTCACGCCGTCGTGCCACAGCGTCTCGATATCCACGCGGTCGCCGTCCTGCAATCCCAGCGCCGCCAAATCGTCCGGATGGATAAACACCACGTCCCGCTGGCCGTAAACGCCGCGGTAGCGATCGTCCATGCCGTAGATGGTGGTGTTGTACTGGTCGTGGGAACGCAGGGTTTGCAAGGTAAAGGGCACCGCCTGGCCGCCGATTTGCGGGAACAGCGTGTCCGGCAGCGCGGCCGCGCTGAACCGCGCCTTGCCGCCTGGCGTATTAAAGCGCAGCCCGGCCGCGGCATTACCCAGATAAAAGCCGCCCGGTTCTTCGCAGCGGCGGTTGAAATCGGTAAAACCGGGCAGGGTGGCGGCGATATGGTTGCGGATCAGATCGTAATCTCCCGCCAGCTCAAGCCAATCCAGCTTATCGCCGCCCAGCACCGCATTGGCGATACCGGCGACAATGGCGGTTTCAGAGCGCTGCTCGCTGGAGATCGGCGGGTTTACCCCTTCCGACGCGTGCACCATGCTAAAAGAGTCTTCCACCGTAACGTACTGGCTGCCGGTGGCCTGCATATCGCGCTCGGTGCGCCCCAGCGTCGGCAGGATCAGCGCATCGGCGCCGGTAATCAGATGGCTGCGGTTGAGCTTGGTGGCGATATGCACCGTCAGCGCGCAGCGCCGGATAGCTTGTTCGGTACGGGCGGTATCCGGGGCCGCGGCCGCCAGATTGCCGCCCAGGGCCAGCAGCACTTTTATCTCGCCGCGCAGCATGGCTTCCAGCGCCTCGACGGTGCTGTGACCGGGCGCGCGCGGCGGGGTAAAGCCGAAATGCGCCCCCAGGCTGTCAAGCATCGCGGCCGGGGGTTTTTCATCAATCCCCATGGTACGGTTGCCCTGGACATTGCTGTGCCCGCGCACCGGGCACAGGCCCGCGCCCGGCTTGCCTATCTGGCCGAACAGCAGTTGCAGGTTAACGATTTCCCGCACGGTGTCCACGGAGTGCTTGTGCTGGGTAATTCCCATGGCCCAGGTGCAAATAACCCGTTCGGCGGCGCGGTAAATATCCGCCGCTTCGCGCAGTTGCTGCTCGCTCAGCCCGGATTGGCGGACAATATGCGTCCATGAGGTCGCGTCCACCGCCGCCAGATACTGCTGCGCTTCCTGGGTATGCAGGCGGATAAAATCGGCGTCGAACAAACCCGGCTGATTATCGGCCAGGCGCTGGCGATGGATTTCCAGCAGGGCCTTGACCATGCCGCGCACCGCCGCCATATCCCCGCCCAGGTTAGGCTGGAAATAACGGGAACTGATGCGTCCGGATTTGGGGGTCAGCAGCTCCAGCGGATTTTGCGGATCGGCGAAACGTTCAAGTCCGCGTTCGCGCAGGGTATTAAAGGTGACGATGCTGGCGCCGCGATCGGCGGCATGGCGCAGGCTATGCAGCATACGCGGATGATTGGTGCCCGGATTCTGGCCGAAGACGAAAATGGCATCCGCCCGTTCAAAATCGTTCAGGTGGATGGTGCCTTTGCCGACGCCGATACTCTGCTTGAGGCCGCTGCCGCTGGCTTCGTGACACATATTGGAGCAATCGGGGAAGTTATTGGTGCCGAACATGCGGCCGAATAGCTGATACAGATAAGAGGCTTCGTTGCTGGCGCGTCCCGACGTATAGAGTTCCAGCTGATTGGGATTATCCAGGCCGTGCAAATGCTGGGCGATCAGTTCGAACGCCGCTTCCCAGCTCACCGGCGCATAGCGATCGGTTTGGGCGTTGTAGCGCAGGGGCTGCGTCAGCCGGCCCTGGTACTCCAGGAAGTAGTCGCTTTGCTGGTAGAGTTTATTGACGCTGTATTGCTCGAAAAACGCCGCGTCCAGCCCTTTGCGGGTGGCTTCCCAACTAACCGCCTTGGCGCCGTTTTCGCAAAAACTGAAGGTGCTGGTATTGTCGTCGCCCCAGGCGCAGCCGGGGCAATCGAATCCTTTTGATTTATTGACCCGCAGCAGGTTGCGGATATTTTTGAACGCTTGCTTGCTGTCCAATACATAACGGGTCGTGGCTTCCAGCGATCCCCAGCCACCCGCCGCCCCTTGGTAGGGTTTTATCGCAGGTTTAAATTTCATTATCAGTATTCGCAGGTGAATGGTGATGTGTCAATGTTAAATAATTTTTAACGTCTTGGTCTTATGAGGTTAAGTTTAATCGGTTGCATATGTTGCGTCTAATCGAATGCGGTTATCGCAGGATAGACGGCGGCTATGGCGGCATGGGCAGGCCATGGCGGCCGGCTAAGTGTGATCCCGTTCAAGAATCCGGCCATAACGCGCCGCGCCGGGCTGTCGGTTTCTGCTGCTGATGCATAATTAACCTCTTGAAGATATAAAGAGATCGACGCTTATGAAAGAATTAGCCAGCAAGATTCATGGATTTGGCAAAGCGTTAATGATGCCAATTTCAGTCATTGCCGCCGCCGGCATTTTCCTGGGACTGGCGGCGGCGATGCAAAACCCGGCGGTGACCGGCGAGGCGTTTGCCAGTCTGAAATATCCGCAATTGGTGATTGGTTTTATCCGCCAGGTGGCCGGCGCGCTGTTTACCAACCTGCCGCTGTTTTTCGCCGTGGCCAGCGCCATCGGCTTGGCCAAGGCGGAAAAGCCCACGGCGGCGTTTGCCGCGGTCATCGGTTTTATCGCCATGCACGTCGGCGTCAGCGCCAGCCTGGCGGCGCAGGGCCTGACATTGGCCACCACCACGGTGCCCGCCCTGACCGGGCGCGGCATGGCCATGGATGATGCGCTGATTTATTCCGCCCAATTCGCGCCGACGCTCGGCATCTTTACCTACAATATGAGCGTGCTGGGCGGGGTGATCGCCGGGCTCATCACCGTGGCGCTGCACAACCGTTTCTATACCACGGTGCTGCCGACGGCGATTAGCTTTTTTGGCGGCCGGCGTTTTGTGCCTATCGTTACGGTGGTGGTGCTGCCCCTGGTGGGGCTGGGCCTGTCGTTTGTCTGGCCGACCATCGGCGCGGGTATCGCCTGGGTCGGCCAACTGATCGGCAAAAGCGGGCAGTACGGGATGTTTTTATACGGCTTTGCCGAACGCCTGCTGATTCCCACCGGCCTGCACCATATTCTCAATGAAACCGCGCGCTTCACGCCGATTGGCGGGACAGTCACGGTGGATAACCAGACCATCGTCGGCGCGCTGAATATTTTTAATACCGCGCTGACCCATCCGGGGCTGCTTAGCGATCGGGTGGTGCGCGAGGCCACCCGGTTCCTGGCGCAGGGTAAAATCCCGGTGATGATGTTCGGTCTGCCCGGCGCGGCGCTGGCCATGTATCACTGCGCCCGCCCCGAGCATAAAAAACGCGTCAAGGCCTTGATGATGGCGGGGATGCTGGCGTCGTTCACCACCGGCATTACCGAACCGCTGGAGTTCTGCTTTATTTTCGTCTCGCCGGTGCTGTACCTGTTCCATGCCGTCATGAGCGGCCTGTCGTTTATGCTGATGGATATCCTGCAAGTGATGATTGGCAATGTGCAGGGCGGCGCCATCGATCTGGTGGTGTTCGGCATGCTGGGCGGGGCCAAAACCCGATGGTGGTATCCGGTCATGCTGGGGATCGTCTATTTCCCGCTCTATTATTATGCATTTCGTCTGGTGATTACCCGCATGGCGGTGAAAACCCCCGGGCGCGAGGAGGATGAGCAGGAAGCGCCCGAGCGCAAGGCGGTCACGGCGGACGAGCGGGCGGAGAATATTATTACCGGCCTGGGCGGACAGCCCAATATCGCCGATGTGGACTGCTGTTTTACCCGCCTGCGGGTGCGGGTGAAGGATATGCGGCTGGTTATCGATCGCACGCTGATGCTTACCGGCGCCAGCGGGGTGAAGCGGGTCAGCGAGCATGATATCCAGGTGATATACGGCCCGCAGGTGGAAAAAATCGCCCAGGATGTCAAAACCACCCTGGGGGTGAGCACCTGACGCCGGGGCCGCGGGCGCCGATCATCGCCGGGCGCGATGGTGATATACTGCTTTTATCGCCCTGAGCCGGACCCAGCCCCAGAACGCACTATGGATATCAAGCAGCTTATTTATTTATGTAATCTCGAACGCGAGCGCCATTTCGGCCGTGCCGCCGAGGCCAGCTTCGTCAGCCAACCCACGCTGTCCGCCCGCCTGAAAAACCTGGAGCGGGAGCTGGGGGTGGATCTGATCCACCGCGGCAACAGCTTCAAGGGATTTACCGCCGAAGGGGAGCGCGTGCTGACCTGGGCGCGTGAGATTGTATCGGTGTACCAGGGGCTCAAGCTGGAAGTGGCATCCCTGAAACATGGACTGGTCGGGACGCTGCGCATCGGCATCGTCCCGCAGTGCGGCATTCCCCTGGCGCAGCTGTTATATGACGCCCGGCAGCATTATCCCACTCTGGAATACCAGGTGACGGTGCTCAGCGCCGATGCCCTGCTGGAAGCCCTTACCAATCACAGCGTCGATATCGCCATCGGTTTTTTCGAGCTGGGCCTGCTGCAAGAACTGCATTATCAGGTGGCCTGTTTACCCGATGAGGGGATAGATCTGGTCTTTCATCCGCGCCATTTCCCGCAGTGGGTAGCCCCGGGCGAGGGAGGTGCCCCCCTGGCGCTGAGCGACGTGGCGGCACTGCCGCTGTGTCTGGCCGAACCCAGCCGCTATTTCAGGCGCTACCTGGACGAGCACTTTCGCGCCGCCGGGTTGCATCCGCATATCCAGCTGGAAAGCGCGTCGATATTTCAACTGTTGCAGGGGATATATGTCGGGCTGGGCTGCGGCATCATGCCGCGCGGGCATTTGCTGCCGGGCATGACCCCGGAGCTGCGTGCGCGGGCCATCGCCTTGCCCGCCATGAAGCGCCAGGGCGCGATAGCCATCGCCGAAGCCGGCCGGGCCACGCCGCTGGCCGCCGCGCTGTTTGATTTTGCCCGCGGCTGGCTGGCGCAGCGTTCGGGGCCGGCCCTGCCGGCCCTGGCGGAAAGTTAAGTTATGACTCCGTCGCTGCGCCAGGCATCGGCGGTAAGCGCTTCGCCGAAGTGGCTGGTAATCAGCCGCTTGGTCAGGTCATGGAGCGGGGCGGCCAGCACGTCGGCGGTATTGCCGCGCTCCACCACTTCGCCGTTTTGCATCACCATGATTTGATCGCTGATATGTTTCATCATGCCCAGGTGCTGGGTCACGTAAATATACGCAATGCCGTGTTTGGCCTGTAGCTCCAGCATCAGGTTGATGATCTGCGAGCGCATGGACATATCCAGCGCCGCCAGCGCCTCGTCCGCCACGATCACCTTGGGTTGCAGGATCAGCGCCCGCGCCAGGCCGACGCGCTGTTTTTGTCCCGGCGCCAGCATGTGCGGATAATAAAAAGCGTGATCGGGGCGCAGACCCACCTGGCGCAGGGTTTTATCTATGGCGCGCTCGCGCTCCGGCGCAGCCATATCGGTATTGAGCCGCAGCGGCACATCAAGTAGCTGCCCTATGCGCTGGCGGGGATTAAGGGCATTGCTGGCATCCTGGAAGATCATGCGGATGCGCTGGCTGCGATAGCGATAGTCGCCGAAGGTCAGGAGATGATCGTCAATCAGTAACTCGCCGCCGGTGGGCTCCAGCGTGCCGGCCAGCATTTTGGCCAGCGTCGATTTGCCCGAACCGTTTTCCCCTATAATCGCCAGGGTTTGCCCTTCGCGCAGAATAAAACTGATGGGCTTGACCGCCTCCACCTGATGTTTGGTGAACAGCCCGGTACGGTAGCGGAAGGTTTTGGTCAGGTTGCGCGCTTCCAGTAAAGTTTCCATGCTTATTGCCCTTCCATATTGAGCGGGAAATGACAGGCGAACCAGTGGTTTTTCACCGGCTCAAGGGGCGGCATCTGGATGCAGGTTTTCTGCGCGTAGGGGCAGCGCGGCCCCAGGCGGCAGCCGATGGGCAAATGCTCCAGGGACGGGATGCCGCCGGGCAGGGTATTGAGGCGGCTTTTCGGCGGCATGGAGCGCCCAAAATCGGGGATGGCGCGGATCAAGGCCTGGGTATAGGGATGATGGGGCGTGGCGATCAGCTCTTCGCAAGTGGCGCTCTCCACCGTCTGGCCGCAATACAGCACGTTAATCCGGTCGGCCCATTTGCTCATCATTTGAATATCGTGGCTTATCAGCAAAATGGTGGTGTTGTTGTTCTGGTTAAGTCCGGCCAGCAAACGGAAGATTTGCGCCTGGGTCGTGGGTTCCATGGCGTTGGTCGGTTCGTCGGCGATCAGCAGCCGGGGCTGGTTGGCCAGCGCAATGGCGATCATCACTTTCTGGCATTCGCCTTCGGTCAGTTCATAAGGATAACTGCCCATGATGTTTTTATGATCTTTAATGCCGACCCGGTGCAGCAGTTCGATGGTACGGCGCCTGCGCCAGCCGAACCGCTGCCACCATTTGCCTTTATAGGTCCAGCCCGGAATGGCCTGGATCAACTGGCGGCCGATGGTTTCCGACGGATCGAGGCAGGATTGCGGTTCCTGGAAGATCATCGAGACATTGTGGCCCACCAGCCGGCGCCGCTGGCGGGGCGTCAGTTGCAGCAGGTCGATATCGTTAAAGCGGAAACGGTCCGCCGTTACGCGCCAGTTATCCTTGGTGACGCCGCAGATGGCTTTGGCGATCAGGCTTTTGCCGGAGCCGGATTCCCCCACCAGGCCGCGTACTTCGCCTTCCGTCAGGGTAAAGCTGACCCGGTCGACGGCTTTGACCGGCCCTTCGGCGGTCATGAACTCAATGGTTAAATTACGGATATCCAGTAACGGCATTATTCGACTCCTGCAATCAGGGCGCGGCGGATGCCGTCGCCCAGCACATTCACGATTAACACGCTAACCATGATGGCGCCGCCCGGCAGCATCACCGTCCAGGGGGCGACATAGACCAATTCAAGGGTATCGCCCATCATCGCGCCCCATTCCGGCGAGGGGAGCTGGGCGCCCAAATCAAGAAATCCCAGCGCGGCGATATCCAGGATGGCCATCGACAGCGAACGGGTGAATTCGGAAACCAGGACGCTGGCGATATTGGGCAACACCGCATAACGCAGGATATGCAGCATCGACGCGCCGTCGATGCGCACCGCCAGCACGTACTCTTTATCCAACTCGTCATGCACCGCGTCGTAGACCGTACGCACGATGCGCGGCAACAAGGCCAGCCACACCGCCAGCATCGCATGCTCCAGCTTCGGTCCGAGAAACGCCACTACCACGATGGCCAGCAGCAGGGACGGAATGGACAGCAGGGTGTCGAGCACATGGTTCAGGGCCGCCGAGCGCAGGCCGCGGGTAATGCCCGCCAGCACGCCGAGGGTCACGCCGAACACCGAGGCGGCGACGGTCACCACCAGCGCCGACCCGAAGGTGGGCGCGGTGCCGGTCAACAAGCGGCTCAACACATCGCGGCCCAAGTCGTCGGTGCCCAGGAAAAAGGACACATCGCCGTAGCGCGACCAGGACGGGGGCAACAACTGGTAGCCCAGGAATTGTTGATCGAGCGCGTACGGCGCCACCCAGGTACCCAACAGGCACAGCAGCACCAGTATGATAAAACCGTAAAAGCCAATCATCGACATGGCGTCATGATAGAAAATGCGCCAGATGTAACGCAGCGGACTGGGCATGCGTTTTTCACGGTAAATATTATCTGAGAGCATACCATTCCTTATGGCGCAGCGGGTTGGCCAACGCGCCTATCACATCCGCCAGCACGTTGATGGCGATCACCAGCGCGCCGACCACCATGACTCCGGCCGAAATGGCGGCGTAATCCTGCTGGCGGATGGCGTTGACCAGCCAGCGCCCCAGCCCCGGCCAGCTGAACACCACTTCGGTAATCATCGCCAGCGTCAGCATGGTGGAAAATTGCAGCCCCAATTTGGGTATAATCGGCGGCAGGGCATTATGCAATACGTGGCGGCGGATAATAGTACCCACCGTAAGCCCGCGCGTCGCCGCGGCTTTGACATAATTGCTGCCGAACACGTCGGCGGTGCTGATCCGCATCAGCCGGATCACCTCGGTGGTGGGCGCCACCGCCAGGGCGGTAATAGGCAGCACCATATGGCGCAGGGCGCTGGTCATGATCTGGTGCCGATAAGGCGAGTCGGACAG
Source organism: Sodalis sp. RH21 (assembly GCF_047324175.1). Lineage (NCBI taxonomy): Bacteria > Pseudomonadati > Pseudomonadota > Gammaproteobacteria > Enterobacterales > Bruguierivoracaceae > Sodalis > Sodalis sp. RH21. Next base: position 2,707,506 of record NZ_CP178732.1, read on the forward strand.
CCAGGCGTCCAGCAGGGTAAAGCCGGTGATGGGCTTGACCTGATACAGCAGGTCGTAACGGCCGGACACCGGCAGCCAGCCCAGGTGCAGCGCGAAAAACAGCGTCAGCAGCAGGGCCAGCCAGAATACCGGCATCGACAGCCCCATCAGGGCGAACACGCTGATACTGATATCCGGCCACTTGTTGCGCGTGACCCCGGCGATAATACCCAGCGGGATACCGATGGCCAGCGCCAGGATAAACGCCAGGATACACAGCTCCAGGGTGGCCGGAAATACGTCGCCCAACTGCTCGCCGATGGACTGGCCGTTAATGCTCGATACGCCGAAATTCCAGTGCAGCAGGCTGTTGAAATAGTATAAATAGGCATCGGTGATAGCCGCGCCGCCCAGCGGCGCGTTGGGGGTGAAATAGCTCAGGCTGAACCCTACCAGCGTCAGGAAGAACAGCGTAATCAGCAGTAGGACTAATCGGCGCAGGGTAAATATAATCATGGTTTTTCGTCCTGATTATCTTCGCGGTATACCCCGGCGAACGAGGCATTGCCAAAGGGGCTGAGCACTAAACCTTTAATGTCGTAACGGTATGCCTGCAAGCGCAGGGATGACGCCAGCGGTAAAATCGGCAGTTGCTGTTCCAGCATTTGTTGTACGTTGCGATAGGTATCCATCCGGCCGGACAGCTGTTGCGACAATAGCGCCGAATGGAGTAAATCATCGAACCGGGGCTGGCACCAATGCGCATAGTTGGTCTGCGAGCGGATGGCGGCGCAGCTGAGCAACGGGCGGAAGAAACTGTCCGGGTCGTTACTGTCGGTCGACCAGCCCGCCAGGGTCAGGTCATGGTTCATCGCCATGAGCCGCGCCTCCTGGAACCGGCCTTCCACCGGCACGATGGTAAGCGTAATGCCCACCAGCGCCAAATCGGCCTGGATCAGCTCGGCGGTTTTCAGCGGGCTGGGATTATAGGACTGGGAGGCGGTGGGCACCCATAAACTCAGCTCCAGGCGATCCTTGCCCAGGGAATGCAGGATCTCACGCGCTTTGGCGGGATTGTATTCGGTGACTTTGGCGTCGTTGTCATAGGCCCAGGACGCCCGCGGCAAAATGGATGCCGCCGTTTCGGCGGTGCCGTAGTAGATGGATTGCATCAGCCGCTGGTTATTGATCGATAATGCGATGGCGTGGCGGACCTGCACATCGTTTAGCGGCGGCTTGGCGGTATTAAACGCCAGATAGGCGATATTCATGCCGGGACGCAGGGTGAGCCGCAGGCGGGGATCGTCGCGCAGGATGGTGAGCTGGCTGGCGGCCGGGTAGGCCAGTACGTCGCATTCGCCGGTCAGCAGCTTGGACAACCGGCCGATGCCGCCGGCGCCGAGATCGATAACCACCTGCTCCATGCGCGGCAGGCCTTTCCAGTAATTATCATGACGAATCAGCCGGATAAACTGGCCGGCCCGATATTCATTAAGCATAAACGGGCCGGTGCCCACCGGCTGGCGGTCGATTTGTTCCTGGCGATCCGCGGCGCTGAGCTGTTCGGCATATTCCGCCGACAACACCGGCGCATAATGGGTGGCGATATGCCACAGGAAAGACGCATCAGGGCCGTTAAGGCGAAACTCCACCGTATCGTTGTCCAGCTTACGGACGCTTTGCACCGAGTCGGGGAATTGCAGGCTGTCGAAATAGGGGTAATCGCCGCCGTTCACCTCATGATAGGGATGATGTTTATCAAACATGCGCGCAAAGCTGAACACCACGTCGTCGGCGTTAAGCGCGCGGGTAGGGGTAAACCAGGCGGTGTGCTGGAACGCGACGTTTTTACGTAAATGAAAGCGGTAGGTAGCGCCGTTATCCAGCACTTCCCAACTTTGCGCCAGTTCGGGGATCAGCCGATAGGTATAAGGGTCTACCGCCAGCAGGCGGTCGTATAGCTGGGCGGACAGCGTATCCACCGTTAATCCGCTGCTGGCCATCTGGGGGTTGAAGGTATTGAGCAATCCGTTGACGCAGTAAACAAAGCCGCTCTGGTTGATATCCCGCAGGGGGGCGGGCAAGGGAGCGGGCATAGCGGCGGCAGCCGTGTGCGCACTGGGTAATGCCGTAACGAGGCCCAAAGACAGCGCCAACCCTATAATACGTTTAATTGCCATACACCACTTAAATCCCGCCGGTCGATCGTTCCAGTTTACCTTACTCTGCCTTGACACCCAATTCGCGGCGCGAATAAACCTGCCATAGGCCCTGAAAACGCGCCTAACCGATGAAAAGAACCCCAATAACCGTATGGTAATGAGAATAATTATCAACAAAAAGCTTTACAGGCGATAGTGATAACCATTATCATTGTTTTGCCGATGACCGCCGGGCCTCTTGTCCGGCGTTCCAGGCACGACATTGCTCACATTGCTTCCAGTATTATTTTAGCCAGCTTGGGTGCTGGCTTTTTTTTGCCCGTAATCCGGCGAGGTCCGCATATGCGCAGTCGCGGGTTATTCCAGGTCCGCGCCGCCGATCTTAATGGCGTGTTTTTTCATTACGCCGCGCAGCTGGTGATATGTCAGCGACAACAGTTCCGCCGCCTGGCGCTGGTTGTAATGCGCCTGCGCGAGGGCGCGCTCTACCCATTGCCGTTCCTGCTGTTCCAGCCATTGCTTCAGATCCAGCGGTAATGCCGTCGGGGTGTCCGCCGCCGTGCCGGTGGACGTTGCGCAGGAGGGAATCTCCGCGGCCAGCGTCACCGCCGCAAACGGATCGAGTAAAATCTCGTCCAGCGGCCATTCGCTGCTGTCATGGCGGTAAATGGAGCGCTCCACCACGTTCTTCAACTCGCGGATATTGCCCGGCCACGCATAGCCCAGCAGAGTCTGGCGCGCCCTGGGGGTAAAGCCGGGAAACAGCGGCAGGTTGATTTCGCGGCACATCTGGATGGCGAAATGCTCGGCCATCACCATGATATCCGGCTGCCGCTGGCGCAGCGGCGGCAGGGCGACCACATCAAACGCCAGCCGATCCAGCAGGTCGGCGCGGAATTGGCCGGCTTTGGCCAACCGGGGCAGGTCGGCGTTGGTGGCGCAGACCAGCCGCACATCCACCTGCAGCGGCTGGCTGCCGCCGACGCGCTCCAGCTCGCCATATTCGATCACCCGCAATAATTTTTCCTGCACCATCATGGGCGCGGTGGCCAGCTCATCCAAAAACAGCGTGCCGCCGTCGGCCCGCTCAAACCGCCCCTGGTGGCGTTTTTGCGCGCCGGTAAATGCCCCGGCTTCGTGGCCGAACAGCTCCGAATCAAGCAGGTTTTCGTTGAGCGCCGCGCAGTTAAGGGAGATAAACGGATTTTGCCAGCGCGGGGAGAGATAATGCAGCCGCCGGGCAATCAGTTCTTTGCCGGTGCCGCGTTCGCCAATCACCAACACCGGCTTGGTCAGCCGCGCCAGCCGGGAAACCTGTTCGAGCACTTCCAGGAAGTTATTGGACTGCCCGAGCAGGTTATCGTGGTTTTCGGTCATGGTAAATTTCGCCAATTATTAGTATTAATAATCACTATAGGGGAAGCTATCCCAGAGTCAATTTTAAAAGTTATTTAAAATCAATAAATTAAGAATATAACAATCTTGGCATGATAATTGTACTTATTCTTGGCAGAAAGTTTAAACGGCCTTACAGCCCCCCACTGCCAAAGAGGACTACATCATGGGTATCTTTTCTCGTTTTACCGATATTGTTAACGCCAACATTAATGCGTTGCTGGATAAAGCGGAAGATCCAGAAAAATTGGTGCGCCTGATGATTCAGGAAATGGAAGACACCCTGGTTGAAGTGCGTACCACCTCGGCCCAGGCCCTGTCCGAAAAGAAACAGCTGCTGCGCCGCATTGAGCAGGCCGAAACCCAACAGGCCGACTGGCAGGATAAAGCCGAGCTGGCGCTGGCCAAGGATAAAGAAGATCTGGCCCGCGCCGCGCTGATGGAAAAACAGCGCCTGACCAAGATTATCGCCACGCTGCGCCAGGACGTCTCGGTCATCGAAGAGACGCTGGAACGTATGAAACGCGAAATCGGCGAGCTGGAAAACAAATTGTCCGAGACCCGCGCCCGCCAACAGACCCTGACCCTGCGCCACCAGGCCGCCGCCTCGTCGCGGGACGTCCGCCGCCAGTTGGACAGCGGCAAGCTGGATGAAGCCATGGCGCGTTTCGAGCAATTCGAACGCCGCATCGATCATATGGAAGCGGAAGCCGAAAGCGTTGGCTTCGGCAAACAGAAATCCCTGGACCAGCAGTTCGCCGAATTAAAAGCGGATGATGAAATCAGCGCCCAGCTGGCGGCGCTTAAAGCCCGCATGAACAAAACGGAATAACGTGCCTATCCGTCGTCCGGCGACGACGGCAGCGGAGGAGGCCGGCGCCTGACAGGCCGCGGCCTGTCTCCATAAAAAGAGAATACGATAAGGAGCAATCATGGAAGCCCTGTTTATTGTGCTCGCCATTCCGTTAACCATTTTCATCCTGTTCGTCGCACCGGTGTGGCTGTGGTTGCATTATAACAGCCAGCGCCAACAGGGTTCGCAGCTCAAGGCGCAGGATGTGCGGCGCCTGGCGCAGCTTAGCGAAGAAGCGGATCGGATGCGCGCGCGCATCCGCGCCCTGGAAGATATTCTGGATACCGAACATCCGAACTGGAGGCAATGACATGGCTAGATTTAACCAGCCGCTTTATCTCCGTCCCGAGGAAGGCATGTTCAAAGGCGTTTGCGCCGGCGTGGCCCGATATCTCGATGTGCCGGTAAAACTGGTGCGGATCATCGTGGTGTTGTCCATGTTTTTCGGCCTGTTTTTACTGACCATCATCGCTTATGCCATCCTGGCGTATTGGCTGGAACCGGCGCCGGCGCAGGAATATGCCGGGGAAGGCGCGGCGGGCCGCACCCGCATGCCGCCGGCGCAGCAATTGGAATTAGTGGAACTGCAACTGCAAGACAGCGAGCAGCGCCTGCGTCAGGTCGAGCGCTACGTGACTTCCGAGGCCTTTGGGCTGCGCAACCGGTTTCGCCAGCTATAGGTCCGCCGGTTTCCGGTGTATTATCGTGATACCTTTAGGGACAGCTGAATCAACCGCCTATGCTAAATCTGCAAGATAATATCAGCGCGCTGATGAACCGTGGACTGGATCGCCACCTGCGGCTGGCGGTAACCGGCCTGAGCCGCAGCGGCAAAACCGCCTTTATCACCTCCATGGTGAATCAATTGCTGATGGTCAATAACGGCGCGCGCCTGCCGATGTTCTCCCCGGTGCGCGACGGGCGGCTCTTGGGCGCCAAACGGGTGCCGCAGCGCCATCTCGGACTCTCCCGCTTCGCCTATGACGAAGGTATGGCTTCGCTTTACGGCACGCCGCCCGCCTGGCCGGTTCCTACCCGCGGCGTCAGCGAGATGCGGCTCGCGCTGCGCTACCGGTCCAGGGACGCCCTATGGCGCCATATAAAGGATACCGGCACGCTTTATCTGGAAATCGTCGATTATCCGGGGGAGTGGCTGCTGGACCTGCCGATGCTGGAACTCGATTATCTGACCTGGTCGCGGCAAATGGACGGACTGCTGCTGGGCGACCGGGCATTGTGGGCCGCGCCCTGGCGCGCCAAATGCGCCGCCCTGGACCCGCTGGCTCCCGCCGATGAACGCGCTCTGGCGGATATCGCCCAATCCTATACCGATTACTTATTGCGCTGTAAACGCCACGGCCTGCATTTTATCCAGCCGGGGCGCTTTGTCCTGCCCGGGGATATGGCCGGCGCGCCGGCCCTGCAATTTTTCCCCTGGCCTGAAGTGGAGCGCGATGGGGACGCCCGGCTGGCGCAGGCGGCTAAAACCTCGAATATCGGCATGCTGCGCGAGCGTTATCGCTATTACTGCCAGCACGTGGTCAAAGGTTTTTACCAGCAGCATTTCAGCGGCTTCGATCGCCAGATCGTGCTGGTGGATTGCCTGCAGCCGCTCAATAGCGGACCCCACGCTTTCAACGATATGCGCCTGGCCCTGACCCAGCTGATGCGCAGCTTTCATTATGGTAAACGCAGCCTCTACCGGCGTTTGTTTTCGCCCTGTATCGATAAGCTGATGTTTGCCGCCAGCAAAGCCGACCATGTGACCACCGATCAGCATGCCAATCTGGTGTCGCTGCTACAGCAACTGGTGCAGGATGCCTGGCAGAACGCCGCCTTTGAAGGCATCGCCATGGATTGCGCGGGCCTGGCGTCGGTGCAGGCCACCCAAAGCGGCATGGTGGCGCACCAGGGCAAGAGCATCCCCGCGCTCAAAGGCCACCGGCTGGCGGATAATCAGCCGCTGACTTTTTATCCCGGCGACGTGCCGGATCGGTTGCCGGGCGCCGCCTTCTGGCAGCAACAGGGGTTTCAGTTTGAAAACTTCCGTCCGCGGGAGATGGATGCGGATAAACCGCTGCCCCATATCCGCATGGATTCGGTTATGGAATTCTTATTGGGAGACAAATTACGATGAGCGACCCCGTAAAACCCCGCATCGATTTCGATCGCCCCCTTGACCAGCCCCTGGAACATATGCCGCAGCCGGAGCTGCGGGGGGCGCAGAACTTTGATCCGCAGGACGCCGGTTTCCAGCCGCTCCAGCCCGCTGAGCCGGATGAAGAGGGGCGGGCGGAACAGGCGCTGTCCAGCGCGCTGCGGCCCAGGCGCAGTCTCTGGCGGCGCGTGGCCGGCGTCGGGGCCGGCCTGTTTGTGCTCAGCGCCGCCGCCCAGGGGGCGCAGTGGTTTGTCCGCGCCTGGCAGCAGCAGGACTGGTTCGCCTTGGGCTCCATTACGGCGGGCGGCCTGATCGTACTGGCGGGGGCCGGATCGCTTATCACCGAATGGCGGCGCTTGTATCGGCTGCGCCAGCGGGCCGACGAGCGGGACCGGGCCGGCGAATTACTGCGCAGCCACGCCTTGGGCCACGGGCGGCAATTTTGCCAGCGGCTGGCCGGCCAGGCCGGCATAGATGATAACCATCCCGCGCTGCGGCGCTGGCAGGCGGCCCTGGCGGAAACCCATAGCGACCGGGAAGTGGTCGAACTGTACGCCCGGATGGTGCAGCCGGTGATCGATGTCCAGGCGCGCCGCGAAATCAGCCGCTCCGCCGCCGAGTCCGCCCTGATGATTGCGGTCAGTCCGCTGGCCATCGTGGATATGGGGTTTATCGCCTGGCGCAACCTGCGGCTGATTAACCGCATCGCCGGATTATACGGCATCGAGGTGGGTTATTTCAGCCGCTTGCGGCTGTTCCGGCTGGTGCTGCTGAATATCGCCTTTGCCGGCGTCAGCGAATGGGTAAGGGAAGTGGGCATGGATTGGATGTCCCAGGATCTGACCGCGCGCCTGTCGGCCCGCATCGCCCAAGGCATGGGGGCCGGCCTGCTGACGGCGCGCCTGGGAATTAAAGCCATGGAGCTGTGCCGGCCGCTGCCCTGGCTCGACGGCGATAAGCCGCGCCTGGGGGATTACCGGCGAGAAATCATCGGCCAGCTGCGCGCCATGATGGATCGTAAATCCGCTTCCTGACCGCTTTGGCGCGGCTTATCGCCGCGTAGCGGATCGGAGCGATCGCAAAAAACTTTCCATACTGTCAACTTTTTGTGACAGATAGCTTCATACCTGGCGCCGCTCCACGTATTATGTGCCTATTATCGTAATGGCACCCCCTATGAGGCGTTACATGCGTTTGGAAGTTAGTTGTGAAGACCGCCTCGGTTTAGCCCGGGAATTGCTGGATTTACTGGCGTCGCGCGGCATCGACCTGCGGGGGATTGAAATCGACCCCGCCGGCCGCATCTACCTGAATTTTTCGAAGCTGGAGTTTGACCCGTTTCGCACGCTGATGGCCGAAATTCGCCGCATCCACGGCGTCACCGATGTGCGTACCGTGGCGTTTATGCCTTCCGAGCGCGAGCATCGCGCCCTCGACGCTATACTGGCGGCCATGCCCGAGCCGGTGCTCTCCATTGACCTGAAAGGCAAAGTGGAGTTGACCAATCCCGCCGCCCTGGCGCTGTTCGGCCAGCGGGCCGACGAGATCCGTCACTTGCCCGTCAGCCAGCTGATTAGCGGCTTTAATTTTGTGCGCTGGCTAGAGAGCGAGCGGCAATCGCCTGACAGCCAGCTGGTGGTGATTATGGGTCAGGATTTCCTGCTGGAAATCATTCCCGTCCAGCTAACCGGCGAAAACGGCAAGCTGGCCACCGTGGGCGGCGTGGTGCTGCTTAAATCCGCGGTGCGCATGGGGCGCCAACTGCAAAATCATGGGCCGAACGATGACAGCGCATTCGGTCATATCATCGCCGCCAGCGATAAGATGCGCCAGGTCATCGAGCGGGCGCGTAAATTGGCCATGCTTGACGCTCCCCTGCTGATCGTCGGGGAAACGGGCACCGGCAAAGATTTAGTGGCCCACGCCTGCCATTTGCGCAGCGCGCGCGGTAAACAGCCGTTTTTGGCGCTCAATTGCGCCGCATTGCCGGATGATGTGGCGGAGAGCGAACTGTTCGGCCACGCCGCGGGGGCGTATCCCAATGCCCTGGAAAGTAAAAAAGGCTTTTTTGAACAGGCCCACGGCGGATCGGTGCTGCTGGACGAAATCGGCGAAATGTCGCCGAATATGCAAAATAAGCTGCTGCGCTTTCTCAACGATGGTACGTTCCGGCGCGTGGGCGAAGATCGGGAAATGCATGTGGACGTGCGGGTTTACTGCGCCACGCAGAAAAACCTGCTGGAGCTGGTGCATAACGGCCATTTTCGCGAAGATCTCTACTATCGCCTGAACGTATTGACGCTGAACCTGCCTCCCTTGCGCGAGCGCCCGGATGATATCATGCCGCTCGCCGCGCTGTTTATCGCCCAATTCTGCGATGAACAGGGCATCGGCCGGCCCAGGCTTGCGCCGGAATTGGTCGCTATGCTCACGCAATATGCCTGGCCGGGCAATGTGCGGCAGCTTAAAAACGTGCTGTATCGCGCCATGGCGCAGCTGGAGGGCGCCGAGCTGACGTCCGGGGATATCGACCTGCCGGATTTCGCCCTGTCGCTGGCGCTGCCGATGTCCGACGAACTGCTCGACGGTTCCCTGGATGAGATTAGCAAAAGGTTTGAACGCTCGATCCTGACCCGGCTTTATCGCACTTATCCCAGCACCCGCAAACTGGCAAAAAGGCTGGGCGTATCCCATACTGCCATCGCCAACAAGCTGCGCGAATACGGATTAAGCGCCAAAAAAGCCGGCGAAGAGGGCGAAGAGTGAACAAGCGAGCAAGCCCCGGCGCCGGTTCGCTTACCGGATGATCCCGGCGCGCCATCCGGCGAATCGGGTAGTTATCATCAGCTAATACTGATAAGACGCATTTTTCCGGCCTTGCCGGGTTATGACGCTAATGCTGCGATTTTATTATTGATAATTTGAGGGTTGATAATGAGAGTAATGCGTTTTTATCCGGAGGCCTGGCCGCTGCATACCCCGTTTGTGATATCGCGCGGTAGCCGGACCGAGGCCCGGGTAGTGGTGGTGGAGATCGAGCAGGACGGTATCACGGGTATCGGCGAGTGTACCCCTTATCCCCGTTATGGCGAAAATGAGCAATCGGTGATGGAACAGCTCGCCAGCGTGCTGCATCCCATCGAGCAAGGCGTTTCCCGCGACGTTTTGCAGCAACTGCTGCCGGCGGGAGCCGCGCGCAACGCCGTCGATTGCGCCCTGTGGGAAGTCGAGCGCCAGCTTAGGGGACAAACCCTGGCGCAACGAGCCGGGGTTGAGCTGCCGTCGCGCATTGTCATGGCCCAGACCCTGAGCATTAACGAGCCGGAGTTAATGGCCGCAGCGGCGCTGCGTTATTGGGAGGCCGGCGCGCGGCTGCTGAAAATCAAACTCGACGATCGGCTGATCACCGAGCGCATGGTCGCCATCCGCACCGCGGTGCCGGATGCGACATTGATCGTTGATGCCAACGAAGCGTGGCAACCGGAAGGGCTGGCGACCCGCTGCCAGCTGCTGGCGGACTTAGGCGTGGCCATGCTTGAGCAGCCGCTGCCGGCCGAGCAGGACGCCGCGCTGCAACATTTTATCCATCCCCTGCCGATCTGCGCCGACGAGAGTTGCCATACCCGCCAGCAGCTACCGGCGCTGAAGGATAATTATGAGATGATCAATATCAAACTGGATAAAACCGGCGGCCTAACCGAAGCCCTGCTATTGGTGCAGCAGGCCCGGGAACAGGGGTTCGGCATTATGCTGGGCTGCATGTTATGCACTTCGCGCGCTATCGCCGCCGCCTTGCCGCTGGCTCCGGCGGCGCGGTTTATCGACCTTGACGGACCGACCTGGCTGTCAATGGACGCCGATCCGCACCTTAACTTCGGCTGCGGTTCCATTACCCTGGGTTAAACGCCTACCGTACGGCATTCGCCGCCGCGGCGGGAGGGTATGCTCAAGCCGGGTCCGGCCGATAGCCCAGCAGATCGACCAGGGCGTCGAGGTATTGAATGGTGGCCGCATCGGCCGATACGGCGGGGAATTCGGCGGTGATGCAGGCAATGGCGTTTTCCGCGCACCAACTGCCGAATGAACCGGGGGTGTCGTAACCGACGCTGCCGACCAACGGCAGGCCCAGCCGCTGCGCCAGCCACTGCGCCAGGGATGAGCGCGCGGCTTGCTCCACGCAGGCCAGCGGTTCATGGAACGACACCACCCAGGCCGGGGCCAGATCCTTGATAAGCCGGCATAGCGCGGCGGTTTCCGGTTCGGAACCCGGTCCGGCGCCGGTGGACAGCAGCACGTCGCGTTGCGTCGCCGCGCTGGTCCAGCGATATACCGTTTCCTCCGGCAGCCAGTTGCCGGCGGGAAAGTTACGATTCAGATCGACGCCGTTGGCATTGGCCCGCAATCCCAATTGGCAGCCGTCCGGGTTTACCGCCAAAATGACGTGGTGGCGCAAGCCGCCCGGCGCCAGCGTGCGCAGGGCGCACGACAGCGCCACCACGCTTGCGGTTTCGTCGCCGTGGGTGCCGGCGATCACCAGCCCGGTATCCGGCCCGGCGGCGTGGGCGGGAAAATACAGCAGGGGGGCGCCCAGGACCGAGTGCCCGTACGGCTGGCCAAGGGAAGCTAATCTTCCCCGCTGCGAACGTGGGTGAAATGACTGCATGCTGTTTCCTGACCGAAAATAATACGTTACATTGACCCATCTACTTTATCGCAAAAAGCCCGGCGTTTTTACTTTCGGCTGATTTTTTTGCCGGTCAAGCGCTACGCGGCTATCTGCCCTGGGAACAAGAACAAGGATAACGCTATGACGCAGTTCACTATGCCGCAGTTCAAATACACTTGTTGTGCGTCGTTGATCATCGCCCTGAGCGGCAATCTCTGGGCCGCGACGGTCCCTCCCGGGACGCAGTTGGCGGACAAGCAGCAAATCGTGCGCCATATCAAGGATGAACCCGCGTCCCTGGACCCCATCAAGGTGGTCGGCCTGCCGGAGGCCCAAGTGGTGCGCGATCTGTTTGAAGGCCTGGTCAATGAAGATGCCAACGGCAAACTGATTCCGGGCGTAGCCACCCGTTGGCAAACCACCGATAACCGCAATTTCGTGTTCCATCTGCGCCGGGATGCGCGCTGGTCCAATGGTGACCCTGTCACGGCCAATGACTTTGTCTACAGTTGGCGCCGCCTGGCCGATCCTAAAAATCTTTCCGCGTTTGCCTGGTTCACCGAACTGGCGGGACTGGAAAACGCCGGGGATATCATCGCCGGTAAAAAAACCGCTGAGCAATTGGGCGTGAGCGCGCCGGACGATTACACGCTGAAAGTCCAGCTTAGCAAGCCGGTGCCTTATTTTGCCAGCCTCACGGCCAATTTCAGCCTATTTCCGGTACACCGTGCCACGGTGGAAAAATATGGGAACGACTGGACCAAAGTCGGCAATCTGGTGGGTAACGGCGCCTTTCAATTGCAGCAGCGGGTGGTGAATGAAAAGATCGTCCTGACCCCTAAGGAGCATTATTGGGATCACCAGCATACGGTACTGACCCAGGTGACCTTTATTCCCATTAACCAGGAGTCGTCCGCCCTGAATCGCTATCTTGCCAATGATATCGATATCACGGAATCCTTCCCGAAGAACATGTACCAAAAACTGCTCAAAGATATTCCCGGGCAGGTGTATACCCCCGATCAATTGGGCACCTATTATTATGCTTTTAATACCCGGCGCGCGCCTACGGATGACGTGCGGGTGCGCAAGGCGCTGTCTTATGCCATCGACCGGCGCATTATCGCGGAAAAAGTGGTGGGCACCGGCGAAAAACCCGCCTGGCATTTAACCCCCGACGTAACCGCGGGTTATCAGCCGGCGCCCAATTTCCTGCAACAGCATTCGCAGGACGAGCTGGACAGCGAGGCCAAGATATTGATGAAGGCGGCGGGTTACGGCCCCGATAAACCCCTGACCCTGAGCTTGTTGTACAATACCTCGGAGAGCCACGAGAAAATCGCCATCGCCGTGGCGTCCATGTGGAAGAAAAAGCTGGGCGTCAATGTCAAACTGGTGAACCAGGAATGGAAATCCTATATCGACAGCCGCAATACCGGTAATTTTGACGTGGTGCGGGCCTCGTGGGTAGGGGATTACAACGAACCGTCCACGTTCCTGTCGTTATTGACCGCCAGCCACAGCGGTAATATCGCCAAATTCAACGATCCACAGTATGACAAATTGCTCCAGCAGGCCAGCCTGCAAACCAACCCCCAGCAGCTCAGCGCGGATTATAATAAAGCCGAGGCGATTATTGCCGACCAGGCGCCTATCGCGCCGATTTATCAATATACCAACGGTAGGCTGATTAAACCCTGGGTGCAGGGCTACCCTATCACCAACCCGGAAGATGTCGCTTACAGCCAGACGATGTACATCCTCAAGCATTAGGCTCAAGCACCAGGCTCAAGCACCGGACCCCAGGTCCGGTAATAAGCGGTTAGCCGCTGTGGCGGCACATAACCTCACCCCCATGGACCGTGATGGGAGTGAGGCTTGGCCAAGATGACGCTATCGCCCGGCCAGTAAATGCCGCTTGGGCCCTAGGCGCGCCTTTCCTTGGGCTGCATGGCGCTTAACGAAATCATTAATCCGGTTAGTGCTGCAATTATTAATGGAAATATAAACGCATCCGACATTCTTAAGGGATTTTTTAGATCAAATAAAATAACGATAAAAAATAAGCTGGTAGCAAAGGTAGCCGATGAATAAACTTCGCCAATCTTATATTGCAGTACGGCCAGGGAAAATTTTGGTGACCCGGGGAAATGATGATCCCAGATTAGATGTATAAGCAAATAGAGTATCGAAAACAAGAAATAAAATCGGCTAAGCTGGTCCTCGTCCTGAGGAAAAAAGAAGGCTTCCATGTCAGTATCATCCGGCCATTTCCTGACGAACGTACAGCGCTACCATGCCTATACTGCCCAGGATAGGCAAGATCACGGCCAGAGTGGCTGTGGCGGCCGGAATGATAAATGATATGGCGCCGGTGATGGCGTATCCGGCGCCAGCCCCGGCAATCAATGATTTTAGCAACATGGTGATATTCATGAGTCCTCCAGGTATAAGGGTGAGGGTGATATTTATTTATGGGTATAGATATTAAATAAATCAATTGCTCCGCTTATTTATATCTTGGAAAATTTTTTATTTTAACTAAATTTTGCTTAACTATTTATTATATTTACTTAGCTATTTAATTACATTTAATCATATAACTATATTTTCATTTAAATAATTTGATGAGGCATGTTTTTTCTTGCTGGAGATGACGGTTAAATGGTTATTTCGGTGTTCATGGTAAACGGGATTTTTAAGATTTTCAACGATAAGTTAATTATAATTTTTTTGATTCGATCCTTATCGGCGATCGGTTTAATATTGATTTAATTGATGGGCGCCGTTGCGCGATCGCGGCTGGGGGGATGCCGCGGTTCATCCGTTTGGTCGGGCAGAGGATTTTCCCATCGTTTAGCGCTAAACTTGCATTTTAACTTTTATAAAAGGGTTAACCGTTGGAAGGGATTGATCGCGAAGCCTTAAGTATCGAAGGGGTGGCCTATGCCGGCCAGTTGGACGGCGCAGGCGGAATTACGCCAATCGAGGAGTCGGATATCGCGCATTGCATCCATCCTTGCTGGTTGCACCTGGATACCGCCCACCAAGCCAGCAGGGAATGGTTAAACACGTCCGCGCTGATTCCCGATCCGGTGCGCGAATCCTTATCCGGCGATAGCACCCGGCCCCGGGTAAACCGCATACCCGAAGGGGCGCTGATTATATTGCGCAGCATCAATTTCAATACTGAAGAGTATCCCGAGGAACTGATTGTGCTGCGCATCTATATTACCGAAAAACTGATTGTGTCCACCCGGCGCCAGCCGATCCAGGCGGTGGAGGAAATGCTGGACGAGCTGCATAAAAAACAGGGCCCCGAAGACAGCGGATCCTGGCTGGTGGATATGTGCGACACGCTGACCGATCATACCAGCGAATTTATCGAAGATATGCACGATCGGATTATCGTATTGGAAAACGACTTGCTCGATCAGTTGATTCCGCCGCGGGGAGAATTGTCGCGGCTGCGCAAACAGCTCATCGTCCTGCGCCGCTATATGGCGCCCCAGCGGGATGTGTTCGCCCGTCTGGCCAGCGAACATCTGCCCTGGATGAGCGACGACGACCGCCGGCGCATGCAGGATATCTCCGATCGCCTGGGCCGCGGCATCGACGATATCGACGGAGGCATTGCCCGCACGGCGGTGATTGCCGATGAAATTAATTGGCTAACCGCCGAGTCCATAAATCGCCGGGGCTATACAATGTCGCTGATGGCCATGATTTTTCTGCCCACGACTTTTCTGACAGGATTATTCGGCGTCAATTTGGGCGGTATTCCCGGCGGCAATATGCGGTTTGGCTTTAGTATCTTTTGCCTGTCGCTGGTGGTATTGGTGCTGGGCGTCGCCTTTTGGCTAAAACGGCGCAAATGGCTTTAGGCCGTAAAATAATAAAAAAACCCTAAAAGGGCCATTATTATTGAGCAATATCAATAAGTGGCTGCTAAGGATAGGGCATTATCAATCCCGCAGGTGAATGCAACGTCAAGCGATGGGCGTTGCGCTCCATATTGTCTTACTTCCTTTTTTGAATTATTGCATAGCATATTTAATTCATATAATGCCGGATTATAACTCCGGCATTTTTTTTGCCATATTTCCGCCGCGCCGCTGCGTTGGACGGCGCCAAATCCGTTAGTTCCGCTTATCATTTGTCCTGCCGCCGATTGCCTTCTATGCTTAATGAGTGGCACATCCTTTAGCCTTTCTTCAGCGAGGTGGACAGAATGCTTTCGACCCTGATAACTGCGGTATACGGCAAAACCAGCGTATACCGATTAACCATACCCAATGAGCCGCTCCCCAGCGAACCTATTCCGACCGACCCGCCGCCCATCCCGAACCCATTGCCCGATCCGCCATTGGAACCCCCTTATAACCCCGATCCGAAACCAATCCAGGACCCCCCGCCGCATATGCTGTAAGCGGGCACAGGACTATTTACCGTCGTCCGCGCACCGCTTCCCGCATGGGCCAGCGATATCGATTGCGGGGACATAGTGGACTATTTGAGTTCCACCACCGGCAGCCGTTCGCCCGGCACCGGCGCGGGTTCCGCCTCGTCTTCCAGCCAGGCGGCCGGCCGGGCGGGCATGGGCATGGGATCGAATGCCAGATCGCCGCCGTCGACAACCTCGTCGCCAATGCTCAATTGCTTGAAATCAAACAGCCGGCTATCGGCCAAATGCGACGGCACGACATTTTGCACGGCGCGGAACATGGTTTCTATGCGTCCCGGATACAGCTTATCCCAGTCCTTGAGCATGTTGCCGATGACCTGGCGCTGTAAATTAGGCTGCGAGCCGCAAAGATTGCAGGGGATGATGGGGAATTGGCGGGCCGCGGCAAAGCGCTCGATATCCTTTTCCCGGCAGTAGGCCAGCGGTCG
Organism: Sodalis sp. RH21; assembly: GCF_047324175.1. Classification (NCBI taxonomy): domain Bacteria; kingdom Pseudomonadati; phylum Pseudomonadota; class Gammaproteobacteria; order Enterobacterales; family Bruguierivoracaceae; genus Sodalis; species Sodalis sp. RH21. The sequence continues at coordinate 2,723,612 of NZ_CP178732.1, forward strand.
AATAACGATCTGCTTGCCGTCGTCGCTCATCAGCTTAGGCGGCATGGCCTTTAATTTGCCGCCGTAGAACATATTCAGGAACAGCGTTTGCAAGATATCGTCACGATGATGGCCCAGGGCGATTTTGGTCGCCCCCAGTTCGGTGGCGGTACGATACAGAATGCCGCGTCGCAGGCGCGAGCAGAGCGAACAGGTGGTTTTATCTGCGGGGATCTTATCTTTCACGATGCCGTAAGTATTTTCTTCGACGATTTTAAACTCGACGCCCAGCTCGGTCAGATAAGCGGGCAGGATATCTGCGGGAAAACCCGGCTGCTTTTGATCAAGATTCACCGCAATCAACGAAAAATCAACCGGCGCGCTTTGCTGCAAATTGCGCAGGATCTCCAGCATGGTGTAGCTGTCCTTGCCGCCGGACAGGCAGACCATAATCCTATCGCCTTCTTCAATCATATTAAAATCGGCAATGGCCTGGCCCACATTGCGGCGCAGGCGCTTTTGAAGCTTATTAAGATTGTACTGCTCTTTTTGGTTGACCACGGTGGGGATACCCTTAACTTATTCTGGCGCTGGCGACAAACCGCCGCGGCGCGATGTCCCGATGCTATATTTGGCTCTATGGTTCGGATTGTACGCGATTATGGCGGAAGGGTTGAATATTTTCCGGGGAAAAATCCTGCATCAATTGCTCGTTTATCAGCATTACCGCCAGATTACCGCGCTTGATATGGCTAACCAGAATTTCGCTGGATTGGGTAAAGCGGTGTCCGACGCGGACGTGGTAGGATTTGGTCAGCCAGCTGATAAAGCCGGCGTCATAAGTGGCTTCATCGATATCGCGCCACTTTACGCCGCCAATACCTCTTTTCCACGGCAGGATGCCCCGGTAGACCCATACGCCGTCTTGGTTATAGTAAAACCTGAAGCGGCGGCGCCAGGCGATATCATAAATCACCTTGAGGATGCCGACCAACAAAATGCCGTAGCCGACCAGGATAAAATTAGCGTCCCGGGCGGACTGCGAGACAATCAGGCCGATGGCCGTCAAGGCCAGAAACAGTATTATCGGCCGGATATAGGCCACCCATGAAAGAACAAAAACGTCCTGTACGCTATGACGAGGCGTAGCTTGCATCGCGGAATTAACGTCGCCCTGATCCATTATTCACCTGTGTTAACCCAACGGCAGGCTCAAGCATAACTCCCCGGCCGCCGGGTGAAAAGTCCTGAAGCGGCGGCTACCGGAAGAAGCGCAGCCGCCGCGCGCCGCGCCGGTTACTCGGCGCCATCCGCTTTTCCCGCCATCCTGGCCAGGAAGTCGTACTTCACCTTGAGATCCTTTTCCGCCGCCTGGTATAGCGCGCTGGCCACTTCCGGCTGCTGGGTATTCAACCGCCGGAAGCGCTGTTCGTTAAGCAATGTCGCGCTTAAATCGCTGCTGGGCGGACGTGAATCAAGGGATAGCGGCAGTTTGCCTTCGTCCGCGCGCCGCGGGTCGAAGCGATAGAGCGGCCAGAAGCCGGTGGCGGTCAGTTGGCGCATTTGATCGTGGCTTAACGCCAGGTCATAACCGTGCTCTTCGCAAGGACTGTAGGCGATGATCAGCGATGGGCCGGGATACGCCTCCGCCTCCTGGATGGCTTTCACCGTCTGGTTAAGCTGCGCGCCCAATGAGATTTGCGCCACGTACACATGGCCGTACATCATCATGCTGACCCCCAAATCCTTGCGCGCTTTGCGTTTGCCCTGCTCGCCGAACTTGGTGACCGCCCCCAGCGGCGTGGCTTTTGACTGCTGGCCGCCGGTATTGGAATAGCATTGGGTATCCAGCACCAGGATATTGACGTTTTCGGTCAGGCTCAGCACGTGATCCAGGCCGCCGAAACCGATATCGTACGCCCAGCCGTCGCCGCCGATCAGCCAAATGGATTTATCCACCAGGTAATCCGCATCGTGGGCCAGTTGTCCGAGATCGCCGCTCGCGTCCTTGGCGCCGATGCGATCCCGCAGCTCGGCGCGCAGCTGGCCGATTTGCCGGCGGCGCTCCTCCACCGCTACGCCGTCGGCCTGCAGGCCGGCCACCAGGGCGGGGGGCAGCAGATCGGCATGTTGATTGAGCAGCCGCAGGACGCGCTGCCGGTGATGATCCACGGTCAGGCGAAATCCGAGACCGAATTCCGCATTATCCTCGAACAATGAATTGGCCCAAGCCGGGCCACGGCCTTCGGCATTGGTGGTGTAGGGCGTAGAAGGCAGGTTGCCGCCGTAAATGGATGAGCACCCCGTGGCGTTGGCAATCAGCAACCGATCGCCGTAAAGCTGGGTCAGCAATTTGATATAGGGGGTTTCGCCGCATCCGGAGCAGGCGCCGGAATATTCAAACAGCGGCGTAATCAGCTGCGAAGTGCGGATATCGATGCGTTCCAACTGGGAAACCGCCATTTCCGGCAGATCCAGGAAAAAGTCGTAATGCGTTTTTTCCTCTTCCACATGTTCCAGACGCGAAGCCATATTGATGGCTTTAATCTCCGGATTCTGCCGGTCCTTGGCCGGACAGACTTCCACGCACAGATTACAGCCGGTGCAATCTTCCGGCGCCACCTGCAAGACATATTTCTGGCCGCGCATGTCGCGGGATTTAACATCCAGCGACGCCAGCCCGGCCGGGGCCGCGTCCAGGGCTTCGGGGGCCACTACCTTGGCGCGGATGGCCGCGTGGGGGCAGGCGGCGACGCAGTGGTTGCACTGGGTGCATAGCTCCGGCTTCCACAGCGGGATTTGTTCGGCGATATTGCGTTTTTCCCATTTGGTGGTGCCCACCGGCCAGGTGCCGTCCGGCGGCAGGGCGGAAACCGGCAGCGCGTCCCCCAGTCCCGCCAGCATGGCGGCGGTGACGGTTTTGACAAAATCCGGGGCGGCGTCGGACACCACCGGCGGGCGGAGCGGGCTATGCTCGTCGACCGGCCGCAGCGGCACGGCGTGCAGGGCTTCGCGCGTGGCCGCCAGGGCCTGCCAGTTGCGCTCCACCAAATCTTGTCCTTTGCTGCTATAGCTGCGGGCAATAGCCGATTGCAGGGCGGCCAGGGCGCTGTCCTGCGGCAAAACGCCGGCCAGCTGGAAGAAAGCCATTTGCATTACGGTATTAATCCGCGCGCCGAGCCGGCATTCACGGGCGATTTGCGCCGCGTTGATGATATAAAAACGCGCTTGGCGCGCGTTAAGCAGCGCCTGCACTTCCTGCGGCAGACGCGCCCAGATCTCATCGGCGCCATAGGGAGTATTAAGCAGGAATATGCCGCCGGTGCGCAGCCGTTCCACCATCTGGTATTTGTCGATAAACTGCGATTGATGGCAGCCGATAAAATCCGCCTGGCTGATTAAATAGGCGGAATTAATCGGATTTTCGCTGACCCGCAAATGGGAGACCGTCAGGCCGCCGGCCTTTTTGGAGTCATAGACGAAGTAACCCTGGGCGAACATCGGCGTGCTGTTGCCGATGATTTTTATATTATTTTTAGTGGCCGAAACCGACCCGTCGCTGCCCAGGCCGTAGAACAGGGCCTCCAGCTTGGCCAACCGCGGCAGGTCGGCCTCCGGCAGCGGCAGGGAAAGATTGGTGACATCATCATAGATGCCGACGGTAAAGCGCGGTTTGGGCTTCGGCGCCGCCAGCTCATTGAAAATGGCCAGGACGCAGGCCGGGTCGAATTCTTTGGATGATAAACCATAGCGGCCGCCGATGGTGCGCGGCAGGGTATCGCGCAGGCCCTGGCTATAGGCCTCCGCCAGGGCGGTCATTACGTCGAGGTAAAGCGGTTCGGCCAGGGCGCCCGGTTCTTTGGTGCGATCGAGCACGGCGATGCTGCGCACGCCGGCGGGAATTTGCGCCAATAAATGCTCGGCCGAGAAGGGGCGATAAAGACGCACTTTGACCACGCCGACTTTCTCGCCGCGGGCGAGCAGGGTATCGATCACTTCTTCACAAGTGCCGATGGCCGACCCCATCAGGATAATAATGCGCTCCGCCTGCGGATGGCCGTAGTACTCAAACGGCCGGTATTGCCGCCCGGTGGCGCCGGCAAAGGCATCCATCGCCTGTTCCACGTGGGAGTAGGTCTGGTTGTACCAGGGATTGGTGGCTTCGCGCGACTGGAAATAGGTGTCGGGATTGGCAGACGTGCCGCGAATTACCGGATTATCGGGGGTCAGGGCGCGGCTGCGGTGGGCGTCGATGGCGTCCTGGGGCAGCAGGCGTTTTAGCGTATCGTCCGATAACGGCGCGATTTTATTGATTTCATGGGAGGTGCGGAAACCATCGAAAAAATGAATAAACGGCAGGCGGCTGTTCAGGCTGGCTATTTGCGATATCAATGCAAAATCCTGCGCTTCCTGGACATTGCTGGCGCACAGCATGGCGGAGCCGGTCTGGCGCACCGCCATGACGTCGGAATGGTCGCCGAAAATCGACAGCGCGTGGGTGGCCACGGTACGGGCCGCTACGTGTAATACAAACGGCGTCAGTTGCCCGGCCAGTTTATACAGGGTCGGGATCATCAGCAATAATCCCTGGGACGAGGTAAAAGACGTGGATAACGCGCCGGTTTGCAAGGCGCCGTGCACGGTGGCGATGGCGCCCCCTTCGGACTGCATTTCCATCACCCGCGGCACATCGCCCCAAATATTGGTGGTGCCTACCTCCGACCAGGCATCGGCCTGCTCCGCCATGGTGGAGCTCGGCGTAATGGGGTAGATGGCGATAACTTCATTAATTCGGTAGGCTACCGATACGACCGCGTTATTACCGTCTGTGGTGATCATTATTTACCTTTTGTTCTGCGACATCCGCTCAACGACTGATAACCGACAAATCATTGGGTTATCATAATTTGCAGCCAGTATACCAGTAGGAACCCTGGGGTATTTTTGCTTTTGTGCGATGTTTTCCCCGTCTAAATTTGTAAAAGGTAGTCAATGGTTCTCGACGTTAACTTTTTGTGCGGCTACACTGACAATCCTCAGAACATTCCTAACCCGTTAAGTCCGGAGTCGAACGATGACGTTTTCACGGTGGTTTATGGCATTCTCAGCGCTGCTGCTGGCGGCATGCAGCAGCACTCCCGATGATGAACCGCAACAGATGGCGCAGCAGGCGTCCTCGGCCCATTTGTCCCAGCAATTGTCTATTCCCGCTACCGCCAGTTGCCAGAACGCGGGCGGCACCATGACGCTGGCCCAGCAGCTTGACGGCAGCACCGTGACGATGTGCCAATTGGCCAACGGCAAGCGTTTTTAAGCCATACGTTACCGGGGCGGCCCCTACCATAGGCCCGCAACGTTATCCGGCCCCGCCGCTGCGGGATCGGTGCGGCTATTTATATACAAAATCATTATATTCCTGAGAGTAATGCCCATAACCTGAAAATTAATAAACCCCCTCGAAACAAATCCCCGAATCAGCTGCAACAAAATAAGTTATGTCGCAATATAACGCAGGTATTGTTCCGGCGTTAATTCCCAGCAATCCAATGTCGCTGCTGCGGGTCTGCCCTGCCGTAGTTAATGTTCTAATCAATATATTATCGGCTCATCGTTACATTGCTTTTAAGGATAAAACGGTATGATGACTCATTCAAACCTGTCACCCGGACCCGCGGTTATACATGGCAGGCGCGCTTGTCCGGTATTGCAGCGCCTGGCTAATAATCCTCAGTTCAAAGAGGCCTTGCTGGGGGTGGGCAATATTGCCGATACGCCTAGCGTTATAAATGCCGGCAACAGCGGCGGCGGGGCAAACGCGCTAGGGGCGGCGGCACCCCCGGGGGATGGCATGCCCGGACCGCTTCCCCAGGCACCGGCGCCGCCAAAACCGCCCGGTACCTTCGCTTATCGGTGGGCCCTTCAGCACCTGGGGCCGGCGCAGCTCGCGCAGCGCGCCGTTGACCCGTTTGCTGTGTACCAGCCGGCAGCCGTACAGTCCCCCGGGGCTTCCCTGTACACAATCCATGAACAGGCGCCGCCAAAACCGCCCAGGACTTTCGCCTCGCGGCAGGCCATAACGGTATCTCCCGGCGGTTTATCTGCTGGCGACGCGGCCGCTGCGCCAACGTGCGCAAGCATCGACATCCCCCGGAATCAGTCGCAGCCGGTTACCATTGATGACGATAAATGCAGGACGGCGGAGAGTTCTAAAATAGCTAAGCAGTTGAGCGAACCTGTCAATATACATGGCTATTGCACGGCCGAATTATACGATCATACCTTAATAGCCCTTTATAAAGATGATGCAAAATTCAAGGAGTTTGCGCTAAAGCATTTTTTAGCTACTACGGAAGAGGATTTTGATGCCGGGGAGTTGCTCGATAATTTCAGTGAACCTCTTGGCGAACATTACAGCACACAACGGCGATTCGGCGGCCATATCGAAATATCGTTAAAATTAATTTTATTAGAAATCTATGCTAACCGTAAAATTTTTACACTCTGTTGGGCGTATCCAAAAATACTAAACATTGCCCTTGCCTTTGATTTGTTAACCGGGATAAAGGACTTCTATGAACAAGTGCAAAAAAAATATCGGTTTAAAACTGAACAATTAATCATTTATTATGCCTCGGCCGCGGTTAGGGCCGGCATAGACTGCCTGACGGTGGCGCGAGTATTCAGAATAGCCAATCGGGGGTTATTGCACCTGTTGAACCATGATTCGTTTCAATACCGGCTTATCTATGGCAGGGCCTCGCAGTCCCACGACTATCGGCATCCCGCGCTTAAGGGGGCGGTAGCGCTCGATAATATCGATTTTATTGGCGCTTTGCATACTTCCACTCCTAAGTTTTTAACCACATGCATCAGTTATCCTACTGAAAAGCCAAATATCAAAAAGGATTATTTTATTCCGCTGGACGCCAGAATAACCCGTTGGCCAACGGCGGAGGATATGCGAACTGCGCTGGCTATGCTTGAAAGTTGCGCCGAGTCTGACAAAACCAAGGTGCTGGAACGCCTCGATACTTTACCTGACTCGGCGATCGGTTGGCTGGTGTTGAAACACTGGGATATGTCCGGGTTTTTATATACCGATGCCGTGGGTAAAAGACGATCCATGTTTATGCCAGACCTCCAAACCATGAAATATTTTATCAATAAAAAAGAAAGATATTTTTAAACAACAATCAAACCACAATCGTAGCTATTAAGGATGAATGTTATGATACCACCAACTCTTGTTTCTACGGCGCCCGCCCCTGTTTTACCCAGGCGCGCCAAGACAGTGCTATCGATCCTGGCCAACAATCCGCATTTCAGCGGCGAGTTGGCGCGCGCGGGTAATATTCCCAGTGCAGCGTTTTCAAACAGCGGCATAAGTGAAAGCCGCGCCGGCGGGCCGCCGGTGCCCGCGAAACGTTATAGTCTACGGCCGTCGGCGGCGAATATCGCGGCGACGGCGGCACAATACGGGGCCGTTGCCAATACGCCGGCGGCGGTCATCAAACCGGTACCGGCACCGAGAGCGGGTCAGGCCTCTCATTCATGCTATGCGGATGGGCCGCCAAATTCCCCGGCGGAAAATAATGTGCCTGTTCCCTCTGCGGTCCCGGACAATTCCTCAAAACGGCCGTGGCCTACCACTTTGCGCCATGGTATTAACGATATTATTCCCGCCAAATTTCTTTGTGCTGAAAGTGAAAAACTCATAGCCGAACTTGAATCAATCAAGAATTATGGGGATTTGAATGAATTTATTTCTTCAGCTTCAGAGAGGCAAATTCAACCTGAAATATTTTTTAAACTTTGCGTCATAAAATTAATTGTGGAAATTAATGGGTATTTTGTACATGATTGTATGATGTTACTCGGAGAAGCCGAAAAATTTAATTTGCGCCCGATGCTTAACCGGTTTATAAAATATATAATTGTTCGATTTGGTCCAAGTCTGGAAAAGCTTAAGCTGATGCTTGCAATGAAGTCCATATTCGATAAAAAACACGTTGATGTAGTAATGGAAGCGTTTAAATTACCGCCTACCGCTAGAAATATATTGCTCTACTACTCTATCAAGGGTGGAACAATAAAAAGCGAGCTTGAATTGCATGGCAATTGTCTCGAGATCGCAAAAAAATATAATATTACTTGTAAATTATTGATTGAAGACATGCAAAAATACAGTTTGAAATATGTAGTATTACCATCATGCAAAAATTTTAAAATTAGCCATAGGGCAGGGGTTGAGCTGGCGTTAGAACGGCACGGTATAAATAATGAAGAGCTAAGGAAAAAATATATCGACTTTATGACTCATAAAGCCGATGCGGATTGCATAAAATATATTTTTCACCATGACAATAACGAATGCGACAATGTGGAATTAACAAAACATATGAGAAAGATGTCTGTTCATTCTTTATCAATTGAGGCCAATTTTGTTGTGCCGGGCTTATTACCTTATTATCAAAATCGCCCTTTTAAAGCATTTTATTTTTACAAGGATATCTTTTCAGCCGATTAAGCGGTAAATTTTGTCCAGAGGGAAAATCAATTTCCGTCAGTCCGGCTCCTTTTTGATTGCCTGTCGGAGCCGGAAAGTGAAGCAAGAACTAAATTGCTACTGCGCGCCGATCACATTAGGGCAGTGTTCCCCTTTACTTAATTGCAGCAGATTCTGCAAAGTCACTTCACCAATGCTGGTCAGCGCTTCTTCGGTAAGAAATGCCTGGTGGCCGGTAAACAGCACATTATGACAGGCGGACAGGCGGCGGAACACATCATCCTGGATCACGTCGTTGGAGTTGTCTTCAAAAAACAGATCCCGTTCATTTTCATAGACGTCCATTCCCAGCGCCCCGATTTTTTGCTGCTTGAGCGCTTCGATTGCCGCCTGTGAGTCAATCAGGCCGCCGCGGCTGGTATTGATCACCATTACGCCGTCTTTCATTTGCGCAAAGGCCGCCTGATCGAGCAAATGATGGTTCTCCGGCGTTAACGGACAGTGCAGGGTAATCACATCGGATTGGGCGAACAGCGTCTTGAGATCCACATACTCGGCGCCCAGTTCCAACGCCTGGGCATTAGGGTAGGGGTCAAACGCCAGCAAACGCATGCCAAAGCCCTTCAGGATACGCATGGCCGCCACGCCGATTTTACCGGTGCCGATAACGCCGGCGGTACGGTTATGCATATTAAAACCGATCAGTCCCTCCAGGGAAAAGTTGGCGTCGCGGGTGCGCTGGTATGCGCGGTGGATGCGCCGGTTCAGGCACATCATCAGGCCGATGGCGTGTTCGGCCACCGCTTCCGGCGAGTACGCCGGCACCCGCGCCACCTGGATACCCAGCTCCTTGGCCGCCGCTAAATCCACATTATCAAAACCGGCGCAGCGCAGCGCCACGATCTTCACGCCCAAATCAGCCAGCGCCTGCAATACATCCCGTCCGCCGTCGTCGTTGACAAAGATACAGACCGCATCGCAGCCTTCGGCGGTTTTGGCGGTGCGCGGGGTTAATTGAAACTCGAAAAACTCCAGTTCAAAACCGAAATCCTCATTCACCTGCGATAAATATTTATTATCGTAGTTTTTGGTACTATAGACAGCTAGCTTCATATGTTTCCCCATAAGTTTGGCCCAAGGTTACCGGCGCGCGGCGCGTTTCGTTTCGTCCCCGTTCTTGCCGGCACGAATTGCCGATACGGAAAAATGTGCGGGTCGGCGCCGATGCACCAAAATATTGACTTGTTTATAAGTATGGTATCTTGCAGGCATTGGGACAATAAAGGAATGTCATGACCAGCGTATCAGGCACTTTTTGGCACGGAATCAGGCGGGTAGGCGTTTTTTTACGCAAACCCGGCCGTATTATCCTGGTTATGCCGGCGGCGCTCCTGATAACGCTGGCCGCCGGCTGGTATTTTTTGCCGTTCTGGCTGCCGGTGGTCGCCGGCCTGGCCCTGCCTGCCGATGTGCGGGTGGTTCTTGACGGCCGGCCCGGCTGGCAAAACGGGGCGATCACCCTGCCGGGTCTCTCGCTCAACCGGCCAACCTGCGTTTGGCTTACGGGCCAGGATCTCAGCGCCCGGCGCCGCGGCGGCGTGTGGCGCCTTACCACCGGCCAGGTCACGCTGGATACCGCCTGCGCGGCGAGCACGCCCGCGCAGGCGGGCAGTGCCCCGCTGACCTGGGCCTCCCTCGATCGCATCGTACCGCAGACCGAATTACATATCGATCGCCTGACGGTAGCCCCCTGGCAAGGGTATGCGGGCAGTCTGGACCTGGCGCACCTTGCCGGCCGCACGCAGCTGCGTTATCACAATGAACGCCTGACGCTGGCCGCGCAATTACGGGAACAACAGCTAACCATCGATGAATTTACCCTGCGCGCAGAGGCGGCGCCGCTTGCCGCGGTAGCGCAAGCCTTGCCGGAATCCATGGCCGGCATTAGGCCTGCTACCTCGGCGGCAAGTATCCGCGGCGCTTTGCCCAGCGCGCTGCCAAGCACGATATTGGCCACGGTTGCGCGTTTTATTCCAGGCGGCGCCCCGGGCCGGCCAGGCGCCAGTCCTGCCACTATCCCGGGCAGCGCGACGGATATTCCCGCTGGCGCCATGCCTGGGAATATCCCATACGCTTTGCCTGTCGCCGGCCCCGGCAAGGCGGGCGCGGATAACCCCGCGGTCGGCGGCGGCTCCGGCGCCTGGCAGATAACGCTGCGCGGCGCCATGACGCTGTCGCCGCAGGTAGCCATGCCGCCGCAACAAGGGCAAATCTATGCGGCGCTGATACTGCCCGGCGGCATCCCCCTTGACGCCACGCTGAGCTGGCGGCAAACCCAGGGAGTGCTGCAGGTCGCCGAGCCGCACAGCGGGATTATGCTGGCGCGCTTGCCCTGGCGGATCGCCGGCGCGGATTTGCTCATTACCGACGGCGATTGGCGCTGGCCTTACGCCACCCAACCCCTGTCGGGCCATATCGCCGTCACCTTGAATAACTGGCTGGCGGGGGAGCAGGCGCTGGCGATCACCGCCCGCATGAATATGCTGACCCAGGGACTGCGCGGCAAGGCCAATGCGGTGCTTACCGTCGGCCCCGGCCCGCTGCGCCTGGTCGATAATGCCCTCGACTTCCATTTTACCGGCACGGCCAACCAGGGTGACTTAGCGCTGTACGCGTCGATTCCAGGCCAGCTGCGCGGCCTGCTTACCGACCCGATCCTGGCCATGCTGCCCGGCGCTTTGCTGCGGGTGGTGGGACCGGTCTCCCCGTTGCTCAACATCAACAGCGCCCGTCTGCCGCTGGCGGGCGTGCAGCTCTCGGCGCGCGGCCTCAGCGGCCGGCTGCAGGCCATCTTGCAGGCGGACGCCACCGATTATGGACGCTTTACCCTGCATATGGACGGCCGGGCGACCGACTTCCTGCCGGATAAAGGGCAGTGGCGCTGGCGATACTGGGGCGGCGGCTATTTGGCGCCGTTTAGCGCGCAGTGGGATATCAGCGGGCGCGGTTCATGGCTGGCGCAAACCATCGAACTGAGCGAACTCTCCAGCGGGCTTAATCGCCTGAGTTATGGTTTGGTCAACGTGGTGACGCCCCGTTTGTCGCTGCTGTCGCCGTTGCGCTGGGTCCGGGACGAACGGCAACCGGCCCTGGCCGGCGCGCTGCGCCTTGATGCGCGCCGCATAGACATTACCCGCGGCGGATATTTACCGTGGCCGGCCCTAACGCTCCAACTGGCCGGGCGCGATCCGCAAAATTTCCTATGGCGCGGCCAGATACAGGCCCGCGTGCGACCCGGCGACCCGGAGGCCAGCGGCGCGGCGGATAATAACCCCGCCCGGGCGGGGCAAACCATTGGCCCGGTGCGCCTGAATGGCCGCTGGGACGGCACCCGCCTGCGCGGCCAGGCCTGGTGGCCGAAACAACCCCTGGCGGTATTTCAAACATTGCTCGAACCGGATTTAAAAATTACGCTGCGCGCCGGGGAATTTAATGCGCAAAGCGCGTTTTCCGCCGCCGCCGGCCAAGGTTTTCTGGCCGGCGGCCACGCCACGGTGAGCCGCGGCGATATCTGGATGGATGAAAACCGGCTGCATGGGGTGGCGCTCGATCTCTCCTACCGCCTGCAGGACCAGCGCTGGCTGTTGGGCGTTAAACAGCCGATCTCGTTGCGCATTGACTCGGTCGCCACGCCGGTAGCGCTCAATAACCTGGTGGTGGGACTGCGCGGCTATTATCCTTATGACCAGCGGCGGCCGCTTACCCTGACCGGAGTGGATGTCGATACGCTGGGCGGCAGTATTCATCTTACGCCGCTTAGCCTGCCGCAGCGCGACGCCGCGGTGCTGAAAGTCGATTCCATCGAAATGAGTCAACTGATCACCGCCCTCAAGCCCAAGCAGTTTGCCATTTCCGGTCGCGTCAGCGGCGAATTGCCGCTACATTTCGACGATGCGCGCGGCTATATCCGTCACGGCTGGATAGCCAACGACAGCGTCATGGCCCTGCGCTTGGATAAACAGTTCGCCGATGCCATCGGCAGCCGGAATCTTGCTACCGGCGCGGCCATCGGCTGGCTGCGCTATATGGAAATAACCCGACTGCGGGCCGACGTGGACGTCGGCCGAGAGGGCGAAATGGTTATGCTGGCGCATATTATCGGCACCAACCCGCAGATTAACGCCCAGCGCGAGGTTAGGCTTAATTACCGCCATGAAGAAAACATCTTTCAGCTCTGGCGCAGCCTGCGTTTTGGCACCAATGTGGAGCAAGTCTTGGAAAAACAAGCCACCGTGCCCGTCCGGCCAGCAAGGGGAAATCAATGAAATCAGGATATAAGCTTACCGGATTATTGCTGGCGGCCAGCGCCAGCGCATGCGTACCGCGCATAGAACTGGCGATGCCAAAAGAACCGATCACCATCAATATGAACGTCAAAATCGAGCATGAAATCACCATTAAGGCGGACAAACAAAGCACGGCGCTACTGCAACCCACCCTCTGCCAAACCGCTCAAAACTGCCCCGATACCCCGGCGGCCGACCACTGAACCCGCAGACACCGGACCTGCGGCAAGCCGCATTCGAGGGAGAGCGTGCCGTAGGGGTTGAAGCGGCCATGGTTTTCCTGGTCGCCCGAACACCCCTTGGCGCGCTAGGCCCGCAGGCACCGGACCTGCGGCAAGCCGTGTTCAAGGGAGAGCGTGCCGTAGGGGTTGAAGCGGCCATGGTTTTCCTGGCCGCCCGAACACCCCTTGGCGCGCTAGGCCCGCAGGCACCGGACCTGCGGCAAGCCGTGTTCAAGGGAGAGCGTGCCGTAGGGGTTGAAGCGGCCATGGTTTTCCTGGCCGCCCGAACACCCCTTGGCGCGCTAGGCCCGCAGGCACAGGACCTGCGGCAAGCCGTGTTCGAGGGAGAGCCTGCCGTAGGGGGTGAAGCGGCCATGGTTTTCCTGGCCGCCCGAACACCCCTTGGCGCGCTAGGCCCGCAGGCACCGGACCTGCGGCAAGCCGTGTTCGAGGGAGAGCGTGCCGTAGGGGTTGAAGCGGCCATGGTTTTCCTGGCCGCCCGAACACCCCTTGGCGCGCTAGGCCCGCAGGCACAGGACCTGCGGCAAGCCGTGTTCGAGGGAGAGCCTGCCGTAGGGGGTGAAGCGGCCATGGTTTTCCTGGCCGCCCGAACACCCCTTGGCGCGCTAGGCCCGCAGGCACCGGACCTGCGGCAAGCCGTGTTCGAGGGAGAGCGTGCCGTAGGGGTTGAAGCGGCCATGGTTTTCCTGGCCGCCCAAACACCCCTTGGAGCGCTAGGCCCGCAAGCACCGAACCTGCGGCAAGCCGCATTCGAGGGAGAGCCTGCCGGCCTCCCGTTGTCCGGAATAAAAAAACGCATCCGAAGATGCGCTGGCGCTGTGCTACAATTTTGCCAATTTGAGGGTAGGCAATAACATCTGTTATCAGGCGGCGATAAACTGGCCGATAGCCGCTTTGGCTTCATCCTGCGCCTTGCCGGCCACTTCAGGACCGTAGGCCACGCCTTCGGCAAACACGAACTGCACATCGGTCATGCCCAGGAAACCCAGGAACAGACGCAGATAAGCGGTAACCAAATCGCTCGGCGTATCTTTATGAATGCCGCCGCGGGTGGTCAGGATAACAACACGCTTGTTTTTAACCAAACCTTCCGGGCCTTGTTCGCTATAACGGAAGGTGACGCCGGCGCGGGCCACCAAGTCAAAATAGTTCTTTAATTGGGTAGGAATATTGAAATTGTACATGGGCACCGCCATAACAATCACATCGTTATCCTGCAATTCATTAATCAGTTCGTCGGACAAATCCAACGCTTCCTGCTGGCGCGGAGTCAACGTGGCATCAGCGGGGCGCAGCGCGCCGACCAATTCCCCATCCAGCACCGGAACCGTTTGTGCGGCCAAATCCCGCACGGTAATCCGATCGTCGCTATGGGCTTTTTGCCACTCTTCGATGAAAAAATCGGCTAGCTGGTTGGACTGGGAAAAAGTGGCCAAAATACTTGATTTAAGAATTAATACTTTGCTCATGTTTCGTTCCTTATTCTTTTTTAGGTCATTGACCTTTAGGCGATAACAAGCACTCTATGGTGTTACCCCGCGCAGTGATAGCGTAATATTTCGAGCTGTTTGTTCGAATTTATTGAATGACCCGCAAGCCGCGCAAAGTCGCCGCCGGGGATATGGTAAACTACCTGCAACAATTAACAATCTCCGGGCCGGGGCATTATGCGTAAGCCGGCCGCAGAGGAAGGAAAGCTATCGTGAAGTCATCGCTGGCGGCACTGTCCGCTTCGCTGGAGTCAGTCATGCTCCGCGATAAAACAGTTTTACGTCGCCGCTTGCAGGGGGCGCTGAAAGTCAACCCTCCGGCGGCACAATCCGCCATCGCCGAACAAATCGCCGCCGATATCGCGGCTTCGGCCCAGCGCGCGGCCAACCGGCGGGCCGCCTGTCCGGCCATTACATACCCGGAAAACCTGCCGGTCAGCCAAAAACGGGCCGATATATTACAGGCGATCCGCGATCACCAGGTGGTGATTATCGCCGGTGAAACCGGCTCGGGCAAAACCACCCAAATACCCAAAATCTGCCTGGAGCTGGGCAGGGGCATTACCGGCCTGATCGGCCATACCCAGCCCCGCCGCCTGGCGGCGCGCAGCGTCGCCGATCGCATCGCCCAGGAGCTGGCGACGCCTTTGGGCGCGGCGGTCGGTTATAAAGTGCGTTTTAACGATCAAATCAGCGAACAAACCCTGGTTAAGTTGATGACCGACGGTATCCTGCTGGCGGAAATCCAGCAGGATCGCCAGTTGCTGCAATACGATACGTTAATCATCGATGAAGCCCATGAACGCAGTCTGAATATCGATTTTATCCTCGGCTACCTGCATCAGCTATTACCGAAACGCCCGGATTTGAAGGTGATCATCACCTCGGCCACCATCGACCCGCAGCGCTTTTCCAAACATTTTAATAACGCGCCGATTATCGAAGTGTCCGGGCGCACCTATCCGGTGGAAGTGCGCTACCGGCCCATGGTGGAAATCGAGGACGAAAACGAGCGCGACCAGTCCCAGGCTATCTTCGACGCGGTGGACGAACTAAGCCGCGAAGCGCCCGGCGATATCCTGATTTTCATGAGCGGCGAGCGTGAAATCCGCGATACCGCCGACGGCCTGAATAAGCTGGACTTGCCCCATACGGAAGTGCTGCCGCTCTATGCCCGGCTCTCCAACAGCGAACAAAACCGCGTATTCCAGTCCCACAGCGGCCGGCGCATCGTGTTGGCCACCAACGTGGCGGAAACCTCGCTCACCGTACCGGGCATTAAATATGTCATCGATCCTGGCACCGCGCGCATCAGCCGGTACAGCTTTCGCACCAAGGTACAGCGGCTGCCCATCGAACCCATTTCCCAGGCGTCCGCCAACCAGCGCAAAGGGCGCTGCGGTCGCGTGTCGGAAGGGATTTGCATCCGGCTCTATTCGGAGGAGGACTTCCTCTCGCGTCCGGAGTTTACCGACCCGGAAATTCTGCGCACCCATCTGGCCTCGGTCATCTTGCAGATGACCGCCCTGGGGCTAGGGGATATCGCCGCGTTTCCCTTTGTGGAAGCGCCGGACAAACGGCATATCCAGGACGGGGTGCGGCTGCTCGAAGAATTGGGCGCGCTGGCGGAGGAATCCGCCCATGGATACCGGCTCAGCCCGCTGGGACGGCAACTGGCGCAGCTGCCGCTGGACCCGCGTCTGGCCCGAATGGTGCTGGAAGCGCGCAATAACGGCTGCGTGCGCGAGGTCATGGTGATTGCCGCCGCGCTGTCCATCCAGGACCCCCGCGAGCGGCCGCTGGATAAAAAGCAGGCCTCGGACGAAAAACACCGCCGTTTTGCCGATAAAGAATCTGATTTTATCGCCTTCGTTAATTTATGGGACTATCTGCAAGAGCAGCAAAAAACGCTGTCTTCCAGCCAATTCCGGCGCCAATGCCGCACGGATTTCCTCAGCTACCTGCGGGTGCGGGAATGGCAGGACGTTTATACCCAGCTGCGCCAGACGGTAAAAACCCTCGGACTGCCGGTGAATACCCAGCCCGCGGATTATCGCGGCCTGCATTGCGCGCTACTGTCCGGCCTGCTTTCCCATATCGGGCAAAAAGATGTGGATAAGCAGGAGTTTACCGGGGCGCGCAACGCCCGGTTCTCTATCTATCCCGGGTCCGGCCTGTTTAAAAAACCGCCAAAATGGACCATGGTGGCCGAACTGGTGGAAACCACCCGCCTGTGGGGGCGCATCGCCGCGCGCATCGATCCGGAATGGATCGAGCCGCTGGCGCAGCATTTAGTCAAACATAGCTACAGCGAACCCCATTGGGAAAAAGCCGCCGGCGCGGTTATCGCCATTGAAAAAGTGACGCTGCTCGGCTTGCCGATCGTCACCGGCCGCAAAGTTAATTATGGCCAGATTGACCCTGAATTATGCCGGGAGCTGTTTATCCGCCATGCGCTGGTGGAAGGGGACTGGCAGACGCGCCACCCCTTCTTCCACGCTAATCGCCGATTATTGGGGGAGGTGGAAGAGCTGGAGCATAAATCGCGCCGCCGGGATATCCTGGTGGACGACGAAACGCTATTCGCGTTCTACGATCGGCGCATCGGCCAGGAGGTGGTGTCCGCGCAGCATTTCGACACCTGGTGGCGGCAAGAGTCCAGGCAGGACCCCGAGCGCTTGAACTTCGAAAAGAGCATGCTGATTAAGGAAGGGGCGGATGACATCAGCGCCCTGGACTACCCGAATTCCTGGCAACAGGGCAATCTCAAGCTGAGGCTGACGTACCAGTTCGAGCCCGGTGCGGACGCAGACGGCGTGACGGTGCATATTCCCTTGCCGGTGCTTAATCAGGTCACCGGCGCCGGTTTTGACTGGCAAATCCCCGGCGTCCGGCGGGAATTGATCATCGCGCTGATAAAATCCCTGCCTAAACCGTTACGCCGTAACTTTGTCCCGGCGCCAAATTATGCCGAAGCCTTGCTGGGCCGCGCCTCGCCTGCCGACGGGCCGTTGCTGGACGTGATGGAGCGCGAACTGCGGCGCATGAGCGGAGTAACCATCGACCGCGATGCCTGGCAATGGGACCAGGTGCCGGACCATCTGAAAGTGACTTTCCGGGTCATCGATGATAAACGCAAAACCCTCGGCGAGAGCAAGGATCTGGATGCGCTCAAATTAAAGCTGAAGGATAATGTCCAGCAGACCCTCTCCGCGGTGGCGGATGACGGGCTGGAGCAGCGTGATCTGCATATCTGGAGTTTCGGCGATTTGCCGGAGCGCTACGAGCAGAAAAAAGGCGGTTACTCGTTAAAAGCGTATCCGGCCCTGGTGGATGAAAAAGACAGCGTCGCCATCCGCCTGTTCGAAACCGAGCACGATCAGCGCCGGGCGATGTGGCTCGGCACCCGGCGCCTGCTGCTAATCAATATCCCTTCGCCGATAAAATATCTGCATGAAAAACTGCCCAATAAAGCCAAGCTGGGACTCTATTTCAATCCCTTTGGCAAAGTGATGGACTTGATCGACGACTGTATCACCTGCGGCGTCGATAAGCTTATGGAGCAGCAGGGCGGGCTGGTCTGGCGCGAAGAGCAATATGCGGCTCTGCAAGAGTACGTGCGCGCCAATCTCAATCCCACGGTGGTGGAGATAGCCGGGCAGGTTGAACAAATCCTGACGGCGGTATTTGCCATTAACAAACGGTTGAAAGGCCGCGTGGATATCGGCCTGGCCCTTGCGCTATCCGATATCAAGGCGCAAATGGGCGGCCTGGTATACCGGGGCTTCGTTACCGGCAACGGCTGGAAACGCTTGCCCGATACCCTGCGTTACCTGCGGGCCATTGAGCGCCGTCTTGAGAAACTGGCGAACGATGTCCACCGCGATCGCGCGCAGATGTTAAAAGTCGAACAGGCGCAGCAGGCCTGGCGGCAATGGCTGGATAAATTGCCGCAGATCAGGCGTGACGATGGGGATGTCAAAGAGATTCGCTGGATGCTGGAGGAACTGCGGGTAAGCTATTTTGCCCAGCAATTGGGCACGCCTTATCCCATCTCGGAAAAACGCATCATGCAGGCGATGGAGCAGATACAGGCATAACCAACGGCGCTTGACGCTAAAACCGCCAGGCGCCGCGATGCCCGCCAGGGTGGCGCGGACGTATCCGCGCCGGGCTATTTTGCGCCGGCGACGGATGCCGCTCCGCCGGCCGGGTTAGGCCGGGTTTCCCGGCTATCGATGGCCAGGGCCTGCAATTCATTGCCGATTGCGGTTACCGCCAGCGCGCGATTATCCGCCCGATAGCGATCTTTAGGCAGGGGAGCCGAGCTTTGGATGGCAATCAGCCGCCAGCCGGTGAGCGTGTACAGCATCAGCGGCGAACCGCTGTCGCCTGGCAGAGTATTGCAGCGATGGGACAGAACGGCGGTTTGCGCCCAGCCCGTTACCTGGCAATTCTGGTGACGATAGAGCGTGTCCAGGTGATCTTCAGGATAGCCGGCCTGCGTCACCTGGCGATTGGCCTGCTGCAACTGCAGCGTCAGTTCCTGGGTATCCCCTTGCCACAGGGGCAGCGGTTTGATTTTTTTAAATACTTTGGTCAGGCGGATTAAGGCGAAATCATAGGCGGCGGCATCCGGCGGCACGATCCATCCGTCCCCGGATGCTTTAAGCCGCTGTCCCAGCTTTCTATCCACCAGGGTTTCGATGGCGTTGGTCTGATAACGCCAACGCTGGTCTTCGGCGACAAAACGCAGCATCACCGCTTTATCGATATTACCGCCCGGGGCCAGGACGCAATGGCCGGCGGTCAATGCCAAATGGGGGGAAATCAGCGTGGCGGTGCAAAGATTGCCGCTGGCGGTTTCCACCTGGCCAATGGCTTGCCACGGCCATTCGTTGGGATCGGTAATGGCCTGACGGTGATCGTGGCCGAAAAACAGGGCCTTCTGCTCTTTAGTCAAGGCAGCTGAGGCGACATTGTTGACGGTCAAAGGTAATAGACACAGCAGCAACAGCGGGACAATTCGCATAAACAAGCTTGCCTTATGATAAGAACAGATATCATCCATGAAAAAATATTATCTTAATATAGCTTATAAAGGGTTGTTCAGAGAGAAAAATCGTTGCGTTTCAGCACGCTAAAAGTACTGGCCGCGGCACCTGCCGGTGATACGACAATCAATCGGGGAAGGGGGCTAGATAAAAAAGAAGGCGCAGATTAGGGCGCAAACGATTAGGCAACCCAGGATGATTTCATATAAGTAGCGGCGCAGCATAGACGAAACCTTAAGAAACCGACACCCGGATAACCGGGTGTCGGATAGTCAAAAATAATGCGCTAGAATTACAATTTCATCAGCTCTGACAGCCGCATACTTCGTGCAGATCCTGAACGGCGCGAATCGGCCGTTTCAGGGGCGGCGCGTATTATGATGCCGGAGTAGTGGTCGCTGCGGCAGCGGCAGGTGCGGCTTTCTTATGTTGCACTTTTTTCACGTGTTTTTTAGCGGCTTGGGCAGTCTGAGCCGGAGCTGCTTTCTTATGCTGTACTTTTTTCACGTGCTTTTTAGCGGCCTGGGCAGTTTGCGCAGGGGCGGCTTTCTTCACTTTCTTCACGTGTTTCTTGTGAGTGGTTTTAGCCGGAGTCGTGGTGGTAGTGGTGGTAGCAGTAGTTGCCGGAGCGGCAGCTGGTGCGGTAGTAGAAGTAGTAGTGGTATCAGCGGCAAAAGCAGCGCTAGACAATCCCATGGCGGCAGCAATAACCAGTGCAAGTACTTTTTTCATTGTCAAATCCTCAGAATTGCGGTTTCTATTTACAACCCCGAAACGGGGCCGGTAGACACACAATAAGGATTTAATACCGTGCTGTAAGTGAGTGTTTGGTTTCGGCGTGTAACAGAATGTACAAGGTTTCGGGCGCGCCATTAGTTACAACATACAATGTAATGGATTATACCTTGCATCAGCCCCGGCATGCGCACATCGGTACAATTGTCCGGCAGGTCAAAAAGGACTTTTAATATCCAGGGGGTCCCGTGAACCGCGGTTAAGCGGCCAGCGATACAAAAAACGGGCCCCGCCGAGCGGGCTGGCGTCGGCAATGACCTGGCCCTCATGGGCCTGGGCGATGGATCGCACGATCGCCAGCCCCAGTCCGCAACCGCCGGTGCTGCGGTCCCGGCTGGGATCGAGGCGGACAAACGGCTCGAATACCCGCAGGCGCTCGTTTTCCGGAATGCCCGGCCCATCATCATCCACCTGCACGTAACCAAATCTGCCCGCCACTCCCAGCCGTACGCTGACCTTATGCTGGCTGTAGCGCAGCGCATTATTGACCAGATTATCCAGCACTCTTTCCATTAGCCGCGAATCCACCTGGCCGAAATCGCCGTCGGCGGTGATGTCCTGTTCGATAGTCCGTTCGGGGTGCACCAACCGTATATCATCCAGCTTTTCCGCCAGCCAGCGGGGCAGATCCATGGGTGCCAGGTTCAGGGTGACCTGCGGACGATCCAGCCGGGCAAAGGTCAGCAATTCGTCAATCAGTCCTTCCAACTGGCTGATGTCATGATTGAGTCGTTCCTGTTCTTCCGTCGACAGCCCCTCGCTCATGGCGAGCCGATAGCGCAGCCGTACCAGCGGGGTGCGCAATTCGTGGGCGATATTATCGATAAGCTGCTTTTTACTGGCGATCAGCGTATTGACATTGTCGGCCATTTGGTTGAAAGCCACCCCCAGGCGGAACAAGCTGGAGGCGTTGTCAAAATGAATGCGCTCTTCGAGAAATCCCGCCCCCAGGCGCTGGGCGGCCATTTCCAGCTTCAGCATGTCTTGCCAGTGCGGACGCATCCAGATAAATACCGGAAAGGCCAGCGACAAGCCGATAAAAACCAATAGCGCCAGATCCAATAGCCGCATTTCATGTATGAAAAACAAATAAGGGATCGGACCTACGGCCAAAACATAATTGCTGCGGGGAATCCGCTGGATAAAGGTATATTCATCATCAAGGGCGACGATTTCACCCCGGCGCAGCCGCTGGTCATCGTGGGGATTAAGCTCGTATTTTTTCAGGGATTCGATATGCAGTTTAAACGAGAGATTCAGATCCAGCTTGTTGATGGTTTTATTCCAGTCCCGCGGCGGGATGGTCCGCAGCTCGTTGCGCATTAAGAAGAGGGAGCTTTTCATCAAATCATCCATGGACTTTCTGCCGGCGCGTTCGGCCGTGACTTTGTAAACCAGCCCGACTAACAGCGTCATGACCAGAAAACAGACGAACAGCAGCAGATAGAATTGTATGAACAGCTTCCTCATGAACCGGCGTTCTCCCAGGCATTCGGCGCAAACAGATAGCCTTTGTTGCGCACGGTTTTAATCCGGAACGGCTCCAGGGCATTATCATAGAGTTTTTTGCGCAGGCGGGAGATGGCCACGTCGATACTGCGATCCAATCCATCGTAACTGACGCCGCGCAGGTTTTTCAGCAAGGCTTCCCGGTCCATGATATGCCCGGCATGGGTGGCCAGTTCCCACAGCAGCTCAAAATCCGATGTCGACAGCAAAATGGTTTCCGAGCCCAGGATCACCTCGCGGTTGGTCAAATCGATGCTGAGCTGTCCGAAATGCAGCACGCTGCCGGAAGAGGGCGGCGCATGGGGAATATCGCGCGGCATGGACGGGGTCTGCCGGAGGTGCAACCGCAGGCGGGCCAGCAGCACCGCGGGGGGCGTGGTTTTCAGGATATAATCATTCGCGCCCATTTCCAGCGCCAGGACATGGTTCATATCGCTGTCCAGGGACGTGAGCAGCACAATCGGGCCGCTATACACCGGGCGTAGATCCCGGCAAATCGTCATACCGTCCTTGCCGGGCAATAAAATATCCAGCAAAACCAGATCGGGATTCTGGCTTATGATGACGTCCTGAGCGCGGTCGCCCCGCGGTTCGATAATCACCTCGAAATCATGTTTACCCAGCCACGCGGCAATGAGATTACCGACTTCGGTATCATCTTCAACAAAAACGATCTTATTCATTGGGCAAATTATCTGCGTAAAGTAATGAGGACAACCGGCATGAGCATACCGCCAGTCCGGCCGTTATACCATCGGAGAAGCGGGTTAACCGGGCGGCGGTGGAATAAAATTTTACCATTGATTTGTCAACCAACCCCCGGCCCATTCGCCATTTATTCATAGCGGTATGCTATAGTATTCGCCAATTTAGTGGCATGGCTTACAACTTCGGTAAGGCGGCCACATGTGGTAAACCGGGGATGTTAAACAGGGGAACGGGCAAGATGACGAAACACATGCTTGCGGCTGCCGGTGAAAACGAAAAGCTGTCCTTTGATTATACGCACTATTTATTGGCAAGCTGTAAAAAACGCTGGAGTTTCATCGATGCCATTTATGGCGTGATGCCGTTCTTCGGTATTGTCACTAAAACGCTCCCGCACGAAAACCAATCTCACCAGGATCGGTTGAAAACATTAGCACTGCAGGTGCTGTCCACCCAGGTAAACGACGAAACCAATATCATGCGCCTGATTGCCCTGGCGCAGCGGCAAAGCATCTACCGGTTTGATATTCAACTTCCTTATTCCCTGGCCCCGGCCCAACTGGTCGCTATTGAGCAGGAATTCGGCGTCAATTTACAGCTGACGCAGCAAAACGAATGCCTGAGCGTATTGCTGGTACCCTATAGCGAAACGCCCGCCGCCTGATTGCGCGGCAAAAAAAGGGGCAAGTTTCCTTGCCCCTCAGGCTACTGCTAAACGTCTACATAAATTTGAAGTGGGCACGATGGGCAAGAAGAGTAAAGCGTAGCGCGCCAGGGATGGCGCGCTCGAGCCTACAGGGAGGTATTTACGGCGTCTTTACGATCTGGTCCATCATGTCCGCACGTATGGTTTTGTCATCAAACTCAGAGGCAAGTCTCCTTGCCCCTATTAGCTGCGGCCCCAACGAGATGGAAACCGTGGTTATTTAAATAAATCCGCGCTCACCGTCAGGTTACCGCCGCTCTGGTTTTGTTCCCACTGGCGGGTAATATGATAATATTTCGCGCCTTTTTTAGCCCCTAAACGGGCAACTTCATGGGAAACATCCGCCGAGCTATTGTAATGGCCCGTAAAGGTGACGGAATCGAACGGCACCATTTGCGCGGCGGTGATTTTATTCACTTCCTGCACGGTGGTGCCGTCAGGTAAGGTTACAGTGTAACGCTTGCCGGTGGTCGATTGCGTTTCGAAGAAGCGTCCCACGTCGCGGCTCGGCGAAGCGGAAGACGCTACGCCCGGTATTTCAACCTTGGATGCGGCGACACCGCCGGCGGCCAGGGCAGCTCTACCCGCTTCGGAATCCGCGGGAATGGCGTCGGGGCTTTGCACGACGCGTTTGGGCGCATCGGCTTTATAAATAAACGCGGTTATATACTGGTTGCCGCCTTCGTTGGCATCCACCTGGCGTACGATGGAGAAGGCCGCTGCCCCTTTAGCCTGGGCGGCTTTGGAGATGGCGTCGTTTATATCGGGCTGGCTGTGGTAAAACCCTTTGATGGTGACCGTATCATAAGGCTCAAGCTCGTTGGCTTCCTGGCGCGGCAACTCTTTCACCCCATTGAATACCCGGTACTGCACGGCCTGTGACGCGGCCGGGGCATCTTTGTGGTATACATCCGCAGTTACGCGCCAATTACCGCTATTGTTGGCGTCGTTAATACCTTGAATATAAAAGGCATAAGCACCCATGGAATCGGCACGCCGTGAAATCGCATCGGCGGCGTCATTAATCGCATTGAATCGACCGGTAATGGTAATTCTGTCAAATGGCTGCAGGCTGGCTGCTTTTTCCGGCGTCAGCTCAACGGCGGCCTGCGCGGATAACGCGGTCAACGTCAGTAACGCAGATGCCAATAATGTGTTCTTCAGCTTCATAAAAAATCCTTTCGACATACGCTTTCACGCTAAACATGCTGAACTGTTGATGTATAAAAGATTAGCTGCCGATTATGGCATGTAATAATAGTGAGTGTCTCAGCAATTTATGTCACTGTGAATAACATTTGATTGAGCGGGGGTAAATGACTCGCGTTTTGGGCCGAAAATGGCGTTTGTCGGCACAAAATATAGACCGCCGATTGTATTTTGAGTAGGTTATTGTATGACTCTGGTAGGGTGATCCCTGGGTCTGCCGTATGACACATTTGACACTTGGGTCAGGATGACGGTTATTTTCTAAAAGAACTGATTAAAAAGGGAATGCTATGCGTATTGGTGTACCAAAAGAGCGCTTGGCCAATGAGGCCCGCGTTGCCGCAACCCCCAAAACGGTCGAACAGTTGCTCAAACTCGGGTTTACCGTGGCGATTGAAAGCGGCGCAGGCAAGTTGGCGAGTTTCGAGGATTCAGCCTTTCTGGCGGCTGGCGCGTCGATTACTGATACAGCCGAGGTCTGGCAATCCGATATTATCCTGAAGGTGAACGCACCGGCGGATGATGAAATTGCCCTGATCAAACCCGGCGGCACCGTGGTCAGTTTCATCTGGCCGGCGCAAAATCCCGAGCTGCTGGAAAAACTGTCCGCCAACAATATTACCGTGATGGCGATGGATTCCGTGCCGCGCATCTCGCGGGCGCAGTCCCTGGACGCGCTCAGTTCCATGGCCAATATCGCCGGCTATCGGGCAATCGTCGAAGCCGCTCATGAGTTCGGCCGCTTCTTCACCGGACAAATTACCGCGGCGGGCAAAGTCCCGCCGGCCAAAGTGATGATTATCGGCGCGGGCGTGGCCGGCCTGGCCGCCATTGGCGCCGCCGGCAGCATGGGCGCCATCGTGCGCGCCTTTGATACCCGCCCGGAAGTAAAAGAGCAGGTCCAGAGCATGGGCGCGGAATTCCTCGAACTGGATTTTGAAGAAGAGGCGGGCAGCGGCGATGGGTATGCCAAGGTCATGTCCGAAGCGTTCATCAAAGCGGAAATGGCGCTGTTCGCCGCCCAGGCGCAGGACGTCGATATTATCGTGACCACCGCCCTGATTCCCGGCCGGCCGGCTCCCAAACTTATCACCAAAGAAATGGTGGCTTCCATGAAGCCGGGCAGCGTGATCGTCGATCTGGCGGCGCAAACCGGCGGCAACTGCGAGTTGACCGTACCCGATGCCATTACCGTCACCGACAACGGCGTGCGTATCATCGGCTACACCGATTTGCCCAGCCGTTTGCCGACCCAGTCGTCGCAACTCTACGGCACCAACCTGGTCAACCTGCTGAAATTGCTCTGTAAAGAGAAAAACGGCGAGATCGTGGTGGATTTTGACGATGCCGTGATTCGCGGTGTTACCGTGGTGAAAGAGGGTGAACTGACCTGGCCGGCGCCGCCGATCCAGGTCTCGGCCCAGCCCCAACAGGCCAAGGCGGCGGCCCCGCTGCCCAAACCCGCAGATAAGCCTGCTTCGCCGGTGATGAAATATGGGTTGATAGCCTTGGCCATCATCTTGTTTGGCTGGTTGGCCAATGTCGCTCCCCGCGATTTCCTGTCGCATTTCACCGTCTTCGCCCTGGCCTGCGTCGTGGGTTATTACGTGGTCTGGAACGTCAGCCATGCGCTGCATACCCCGCTGATGTCGGTAACCAATGCCATTTCAGGGATTATTGTTGTTGGTGCGCTGCTGCAAATTGGCCACGGCGGATGGGTTTCTTTCCTCTCTTTCATTGCCGTGCTGATTGCAAGTATCAATATTTTCGGTGGTTTCACCGTGACTCAGCGCATGCTGAAAATGTTTCGTAAAAATTAAGGGGAAAACCCATGTCTGAAGGATTAGTGACGGCGGCGTATATAGTTGCCGCTATTTTATTTATTTTCAGCCTGGCGGGATTGTCCAAACACGAAAGTTCAAGACAAGGCAATCTGTTCGGCGTCAGCGGGATGGCCATTGCGCTTATCGCGACGATCTGCGGGCCGCATGCGGGCAATATCGGCTGGATTATTGTCGCCATGGCGATCGGCGGCAGTATCGGGGTATACCTGGCGCGTAAAGTCGAAATGACCGAAATGCCGGAACTGGTGGCCATACTGCATAGTTTTGTCGGCCTGGCCGCGGTATTGGTCGGATTCAACAGTTATCTCGATCACGGCGACATCATTAATCCGGTGATGGAAAACATCCATCTGACCGAAGTGTTCCTAGGTATCTTTATCGGCGCCGTGACCTTTACCGGGTCGATCGTGGCGTTTGGCAAACTGCGCGGCAAGATTTCCTCCCGTCCGCTGATGCTGCCTTACCGCCATCATATGAATCTGGCGGCGCTGGTCGTGTCGTTCCTGCTGCTGGTGTTGTTCGTCAGAACCGACAGCGTGGCGCTGCAGTCCATTGCGCTGTTGCTGATGACCATTATCGCCCTGGTATTCGGCTGGCATCTGGTGGCCTCCATCGGCGGCGCCGATATGCCGGTGGTGGTTTCCATGCTCAACTCCTATTCGGGGTGGGCGGCGGCGGCAGCCGGGTTTATGCTCAGTAACGATCTGCTGATTGTCACCGGCGCGCTGGTGGGGTCATCGGGCGCTATCCTGTCTTATATTATGTGCAAGGCGATGAACCGCTCCTTTTTCAGCGTGATTGCCGGCGGTTTCGGCACTGACGGGTCCGGCGGCGGTGAAGATACCGAAATGGGCGAATATCGCGAAACCACGGCGGAAGAAGTGGCCGATCTGTTGAAAAACTCGTCGTCGGTCATCATCACTCCCGGATACGGCATGGCGGTGGCGCAGGCGCAATACCCGGTGCATGATATTACCGAAAAGCTGCAGGCGCGCGGCATCAAGGTGCGTTTTGGCATCCATCCGGTGGCCGGACGCTTGCCGGGGCATATGAATGTCCTGCTGGCCGAAGCGCGGGTGCCCTATGACGTGGTGCTGGAAATGGATGAAATCAACGACGATTTCACCGACACCGATACCGTGCTGGTGATTGGCGCCAACGATACGGTTAACCCGGCCGCGCAGGAAGACCCGCGCAGTCCGATTGCCGGTATGCCGGTACTGGAAGTCTGGAAGGCGCAAAACGTAATTGTCTTCAAGCGGTCGATGAATACCGGTTATGCCGGCGTGCAAAACCCGCTGTTTTTTAAAGAAAATACCCAAATGCTATTTGGCGATGCCAAAGCCAGCGTAGAAGCGATCCTGCGGGCGCTATAAGCGCAAGCCAATAAAAAAGCCCCGGCATCCGGGGCTTTTTTTTATCCGCTGTGCCTGGGACCAAGGCGCGATGGATTTGGGCAGGGTGCGGCTATTCGTACCGATCGCCCGCTTCCAGCGTCACCGGCGAGACGTAATCGTCCGGTTTAATCGCCAGCAAATCGCATTTGAGATGATCGATCACCAGTTCCGTGGTATTGCCGATAAACGCCGCCGAAAAACCGGTGCGGCCAATGCTGCCGATAACCACCACGCCGGCGTCCAGGTGCTCGGCTAAATCGGGAATGACTTCTTCCGGCAGGCCTTTTTCCACATGGGTGAATTTTTCATCCAGTTGGAATTTCTGGCGCAGGCTCTTCATGGCGATCAGGTGCTGGCCGCGGATGGCGTCGTTATAGACGCTGGGATCAAAATCCGGCAGTTCGATGGCGATATTAATCGGGGTGACGGGATAGGCGCCCACCAAATGAACCTCGGTTTGGTTGACCTGTTTGGCCAGTTCCAGCGTTTCGGTTACCAGCTTGATATTGAGCGGATCGTGATAGGGTTCTTCGCCCGACAGGTTAACCGCCACCAGGGCCTTGCCGCCTTCCGGCCAGGGCTGGTCCTTGACCATCCAGACCGGGCACGGGCACTTGCGCAGCAGATGCCAGTCGGTGGGGGTAAAAATTACCGATTCGAACCGATCGTGCTGATGGGCCATTTTCAGCACCAGGTCGTGTTTATAGGCCAGCACTTCCTGAATAATGGCTTCAAAAGGGCGGTTATGCCATACCACTTTGATATCGATGGGGACGCCGCTGCTGATATAGTGCTGGCACTGTTCTTCAATCCAGGCGGTACGCTGATCGATCACCCCTTTACGCATTGCGGTGCGTTCATCGGGGGAGAGCAGCGTAGTCATTTCGTAGGAAAAATCATAAATCGGCAGAAAGGCTTTGATCGAGCCACCCAACTGATGCACTAAATAGACTGCCCGGCGCAGTGCGGGCTGATCGTCCTGATCGGGGTCGATTGCGACTAACAGGTTGCGGTACTTTGCCATTAGAAACTCCTCATTTCTGCAATTCGACAGAATGTTAAAATAAGAGTAACTCATTGGGGCAATGACGGACAGGGGATAAATGAAGCCGGATCAATAAAATAAAAATTAAATTTCCGGCCGGGCGGTCAGGGCGCCGTCAGTTCAGCATACCTTTTGCGGGGTGCCGGCGAGTTCGGATAAGGCGTCGCCGTCCTCAATCGTAATGTATTTGCCCTTCACCGCCAGCATGCCGCTTTTCTGGAAACGTCCCAGCAGGCGACTGATGGTTTCCACGGTCAGACCGAGGTAATTACCGATATCGCCCCGGGTCATGGTGAGGCGGAATTCCCGCGGCGAGAACCCACGCTGGGCGAAGCGGCGGGAAAGATTATAGACAAAGGCCGCCAGGCGCTCCTCGGCGTTCTTTTTGGAAAGCAGCAGGATCATGTCCTGATCGCCTTTAATTTCGCCGCTCATCAGGCGCATCATTTGCTGGCGCAGATTGGGCATCTTGCCGGACAAATCATCGAGCGTCTCAAACGGGATTTCACAGACCATGGACGTTTCCAGCGCCTGGGCGAAGCTAGGGTGCAGGCCCGCGCCGATGGCGTCGAACCCCACCAGGTCGCCCGCCAGGTGAAAGCCGGTAATCTGCTCGTCGCCCTGCTCGGTGATGGTGTAGCTTTTGATGGTGCCGGAGCGGATGGCGTACAGCGACTTAAGTTCGTCGCCGGCCTTGAACAGCGCCTGGCCTTTCTGGATCGGTTTTTTGCGCTCGATGATATTGTCGAGCTGGTCCAGCTCGTGCTCATTAAGCGTAAAGGGAATACACAATTGGCTGATACTACAATCCTGGCAGTGGATGGCACAACCGCCAGACTGGATTCGTCTGATAATACGCTTTTCCTGGATGATCATATGTCGCCGCTCATGCATTACTTGATTTGGGTCAATTTTAACATCAATTGGTGTCGTTGATAAAGTGTCCAGCGCCATCGGTGCACATTTAGCTAAAACATCGCTGCCGGGGACAGGGATATTGCCTGTGGGTTTTGCTTTTTAAAAGGTGTAAGGTAAAAAAAACATCATGGCTAAACGCCTTAAAAATCAGGGGAGACGGTAATGAAACGGATCGTGGGGATTGTCGGCGCCGGCCACGTGGGCGCCGATACTGCTTTTTCATTGGTGACCCAGGGATTGTGCGATGGGATTGTCTTAATCGACAATAACGAAGCCAAAGCCCGGAGCCAGGGGTTGGAATTGCGCGATATGGCTTCTCTGGTGCCCTCGCGCGTGCATATCGTGGTAAATGATTACGCCGCATTGCGGCAGGCGCAGGTGGTCGTGATGGCGATCGGCCCCCAAACCCTGCTGCGTGAAGATCGCATGGAAGAATTATTGGAAACCAGCGGCACGGTCAAACACGTGGTGCCGCAGATTATGGCCAGCGGGTTTAACGGCATTTTTATCAGTATCACCAATCCTTGCGATGTCATTGCCCAGGTGATCCAGCAGGTCAGCGGGCTTCCCACCGCCCAGGTATTCGGCACCGGCACCTCCCTGGATACCGCGCGGATGAAACGGGTGGTCGGCGAGTTCTTTGATGTCGATCCCAAAAGCGTCAGCGGTTATGTGATGGGGGAACATGGCGAATCCCAGTTTGTCGCCTGGAGTACGGTACGCATCGGCGAACGTCCCATCAGCGCATGGGAAACCGATAAACCCCTCGATCTGCCGGCGCTGAAAGATCGGGTGCGCGGCGGCGGATGGGAAATTTTATTGGGCAAGGGCTGGACCAGTTTTGGCATAGGTACGGCCACCGCGCGCCTGATCGATGCGGTGCTCTCTGATGCCCGCACGGTATTTCCCGTGTCGGCCTGGGATGAACGGGAAGGGGTCTATATCGGGCAACCGGCCGTCGTCGGCGCCCGGGGCGTCGCGCGCACTTTGCCGGTAGCGCTCACCGCCGGGGAACAGCAGGCCTACAGCGCCTCCGCCGCCGTGATTGGCCGCGCGTATGCCTCCCTGTGACGGGCGAATGCCCGGAAAAAAACCGGGAAATACCCGCGCGGCCAAGTTATATTAAACGGGCTATATTAAAAGGATGTGTGCCAAGGGAATAGCTGGAAAGACGGTATCGACGACTACCAAAGGGCGAGTCCGGCCTCGCCCTTGACGCGCGAGTGACAAACAATGACCTGTGATGATGATGAGCTGTTCAAAGAGGCCATGGACGATGTCAAACCGCTGAAAAATGCCGCCAACGTGGTTTTTTTGCAGCAGAAATCAGGCCGGGCTCCCTGCCGGCCGCAAGAGAACGCCGTGCCCGACAATTTCCTCACCACCGGTTTTCTGGAGGTGATACCGCTCGATACGCCGTTGTCCTACAAACAGGACGGGATTCAGCAAGGCGTACTCGATAAGCTGCGCGCCGGCCGCTACCCGGTGGAGGCCAGCCTGAATCTTACCCGCGCCCCGGTGGAAACTTGCCGGCAAAATCTGTTCGAGTTTATGCTGATAATGCAGCGCCAGCCTATCCGTACACTATTGATTATTCACGGTAAAGGCCGTCATCACGATAGCCATGCCAATATTGTGCGCAGTTTTGTGGCGCGCTGGCTGGCCCAGTTCACCCACGTACAGGCGTATTGCAGCGCCCAGCCCTGCCACGGCGGTGCAGGCGCCTGTTATGTGACGCTGAAAAAATCTGAAATCGCCCGCAGTGAAAACCGTGAACGGTTCGCCCGGCGGGTCCGCTAATGCCCAACCTCCGTGAGGACATCGCAATGAAAGATTGGAATCCGCAGCTTTATCGTCAATTTGAGGCGGAAAGGACGCGCCCGGCGCTGGAATTAATCGCGCGCATCGGATTATCCGCACCGGCTTTGATTGCGGACCTCGGCTGCGGCCCCGGCAATTCCACCCAAGGATTATATGAACGTTTTCCCCAGGCGGTGATAACCGGTGTCGACAGCTCCGCCGCCATGTTAAGCCATGCCAGGGAGCGTCTGCCTCATTGCCACTTTCAGCAGGAGGATGTCTCGCGCTGGCAGCCGGCGGCATTGCATGATGTGATATATGCCAACGCTTCGCTGCAATGGGTCGGGGATCATGAAACGCTATTTCCGCGCCTGTTTTCCCTGGTGGCCCCGCACGGATACCTGGCGGTGCAAATGCCGGATAATCGGGAAGAACCCAGTCATCGGGCAATGCGGCAAGTGGCTCAGGACGCGTTATGGCGCGATCGGATCGGCGATGCGGCGCAAATAAGGGTGAAAATCCTAAGTGCGACGGACTATTACGATCTGTTGGCCCCCGCCGCCGCGGAGGTGGATATCTGGCGCACCACCTATTTTCACGTGATGCCTTCGGTGGACGCCATCATTGAATGGCTGCGGGCCACCGGACTGCGTCCCTTTATTGAGCCATTATCCCCCCAACAACAGCCGGTTTTTATCGAGCAATATCGGCAGGCTATTAGCCGTCAATATCCGGCCAGAGCGGACGGAACGGTGTTGCTGGCATTTCCGCGCTTATTTATCGTGGCTAAAAAGGCGCCTTGACCCGGCAAATTAAACACCGAATTGCGACAGTGATCAAAATATTTTTATAGCTCATACCAGATAAAATGCTGATAATTACTTTAGCCGATTTTCATGAAGGCAATACACATTGTCTTTAAACAATAATTGAATCGGCCGTAGATTTATTTGCAAAGGGAGGGTTATGAAATTAGCGGCACAAGCGTATCCGGAATTTGAGGGCGACGTTAAAAATATATCTGTTTCATTTTATGATAAAGTTCATGTTGCTGAATGCGATGCAATATACCAGTCATTACAGAAAATCAGAAATTCTAAAAGACTTTTCCCGCAGCGCCGTAGTTCATTACCGGGGTTGCACGATCGAACCGAAGACCGGCTTGCGCCCGGCGCGGGTTCATCTTCTTTCGCCCTGCGCCGTAGCAGCGCCTTCGCGTCTCTGCACCGGGGCCTGGGCCAGACGCTGTCGGTGAAATGTGTACTCACTTATCATTGCATCCATTCCGCGGACTCCCTTGATGCCGATAACTATATATACCTTGGCAGTGTTTATAACGGTCCATTTTTGCAGCAGGGACTGACTCTTGATCCCCAAGGCAGGTTATTATTGATTAAAGGCAAGCCCAGTGACTTATTGACATGCACGTGGTCTGTCGTGAAAGGCGCCGAAAAATACCAGGTCGCAGGTATTGACTTGGGTGAATATACTGATTTGGTATTTGAAAATATCCGGATTAATGACGATGGAGCGGTCATCGTCAAACAAAAACTTAGAGAAAACTATTATCAGGTTAATATTAGCACCGAAAATCTCATTAGCCGTTTCGACCTGGATGACGGCGATGATATGCCAGCCAGGGTAGTTATTACGCTTAAAAAAATCGTCCAGGCGCCTCGCAAGAGGGAGAATCTTGATTTTGAATTGGGACCTGGCCGATCCATTTCCCTGCATTTTTGCCAGGGCCGGTTGTGCCTGAAACAGTTACAGCGCAAAGCGCAAGGCACCGGCAACGCTTTAGTGCTTCACCCGCTGGCGCTGCCCCTATCGTCCCATATAAAACTATTGTCGGCTACGCCCTATTTCACCAGGGTTAAACTGGTCGCCAGCGATGCCGGCCGGCTACGCATCTTTTATTTGTCCGCACATCATGTGGATATCGCCCGCCGCCGGGTTACCCACCTAAGCCATAAACCGCCCCAGGGATTATATTCCGGTACCGGCGGCGATCCCCATGAAAGAGTCTCGTCAGGCCAGCCATTCGATAGCCGCCGCTGGGGAAATTTCAGTAGTCGCCATATTCCGCTCTTTTCTTCGGTGGTCGATAACTTTCGCATTCACCTGAAACGCGCAAAAAATCATCATCACCGGGGCAATAAGCGCAGCGCCGCGGTAGCGCTGGCGCAGGCGGTAGATCCGGGCTTCCAATGCCTGGTACAAACCGTAAAAGCGAGCCTGTCGAACCCTGTTTCCGTTACCGCGGGGCATAAACCCGAGCGCCTGGACCAAGGCATCGAGGACATCAGGCGCTTTATCCACCTCAACGCCAACAACAAAACAATGGCAGGAGCCAGCAGTTATCTTGACGGCAAGTCGCCGGCAATCGACGTGTTTCGTTCCGTTATCGCCATGCTTGGAAAAAACGACTCCATTACCTTGAGCGATATTTTTGATATGTCGTGTTTTTTTGGGGTCGCGGCGGCGGGTTTGCCCTTTATGCCGGGGTGGTTCGCCGGCGCGTTGGCCCGGTTTAACCGGCAGTTCAGCTTGTCTGTCGCTAAGCTGGACAATAACAATATAAAGTTCTGCTATCAAAAGATCACCGCTAAATCCGCCGTAGCGCTGGGGGGAACCGGTCAGGGGCTGGAAGACCGCTGCAAGATTTATAGCCGTGACAATATTGATTACGGCACAATTCTGCCCTTGGAGGTCAATGCTATTTTTGTTAGCAATGTATTTTCGCTGCGGAGTTTTAGTTTTGATCTTGCCCAGCAACACCTTGACGCATTATTCACCGCTTTTTCACCCACCGTTCGCGGCGCCGGCGATGCCAACCTTGAACATATTATTGAAAATGCCGCCCGGGTTCGCGAAAAAAAAAGCGGAGTGTCGCTACTTGCGGAAGCGAAAAGTGAAATCCGCGCACAGGTGGGGTTCATGGCCGATCCGGCCACTTTCCTGGTATTGCCCAGGGTAGGGCTGGGGGTGGCCGGAACGCTGAGTATATTTGATATTCAAAAAAATAAGCAAGAAACGAGGACCTTCGTTGATAATAAGGGCGTGAGCGAGGAATATTCTTCGCGCCAGCAGGCTTTTTTCGCGGCTTCGCTTTATGCGTATCAAGAAAGCAAGATCATGCCTATTGAAATGGCCTCGATTCCCGCTGACAGCAAGCAACTTTATTGTTTTCCATTACCTCTAGTCGAAGAGTGTCGGCAAAATCTGCCTACCACGCGGCATCCGCTGGCCCGGCACTACCGCATGGATGGCGCGGTCCTTAAATTGACCGGTCAGCCATGCTATATCAGCGGCGCTACTGAATTGCCGGCAATGAAAAATGAAACGCCGTTGCCTGCGGCCGATGGCCTGGACTATGGGATTGATGAAATAATCGGTCAATTATTGGAAAAATTGCCGCTGCCATTGATGGACCTTGTTCTTGCCACCCATGAACGGATTAAACATGCCGCGGCGAACGATATAGGCTACCAAATCCTCAAGCCGGCCGCCAATTTGAGCATGTTTGTCGTATCGCGCGGAGATGATAAGCGCGGCCTGCTGGCTGTTGCCCAGCAAGGCATGCCCAATATTCAACGCTGTCGTAAAGAAAACAAGGTATCGTTTCAAAGTAGCCTTAATAGACTGCTGATGCCATGGAAGAGGGACACGACCCTAGGGGAATATCTGGCGGAAAAGAACCTGGCCAGTAGGATGAACCCCCAGGCGCGACGGAGGACGCCGGCTAACGCTTTTGATTTTATCCAGGCGTTGGAGCGTTATGTCGTCAGGAACACGCGCCATAGCTTGGGTAAACAGGCCGCGATAACGGCATTGGCCACCTACAAATTACAACCTGGAGTATTAAAACGGGTCGCGGATGATTTTTGCTCGCTGTTGCGGGAAATCCAGGACGAACTGAGCCACGGCAGGAGAGTCGATCGGTATGTTGCCGCGGTGGCCGATATTGCCACGGTATTCAATATCCAGCGGCCACAGGGCAATCCCTTTTTGCAGTTGGACAGCATTTCGCTGATTAAGCATCACACTCTCACCCGGCGGGTAGGTACTATCCCCTGCACAGTGTTGAACGTTGCCCGCAAGCGGGAGCTAACTTATTCCACGCCGCTGGACGCCATCAGATTTGAATATCGCGGCATGGAATTGTTTCCATGCCGCATGGTGTCGTCATTGGCGATAATGCCGGATCTTTTTCAGTTCAACAGAGAATATGTTCCCTGAGTTACGCGATCCCGGAGGGATGGCATAATTGAAAAAGTAGCCCCTTTCTACCTTGACTGACTACGTTAACCGCGGGCAGAAAGGGGAACGCCTCGCGCGGAGCGAGCCTCAGCTCCGCAGCAGAGGATTTTTTGTCTTTGTATGGACCATTTAGTTTAAATGGTATACGATAAGACCATATTGATATATGGGGGACGTTATGGCGCTGGCGCAAAAGTTACGACCGGAAGAGGATAAAAAACACCAGGCCGCCATCGGCCTGAAAGCCGTTATGGCAATCCTTGATAAATGGGGCGCGACTCCCGATCAGGCCCAGGCCATCTTACAAATCTCGAAAGCGTCATTTTATAAATTCAAAAGGGAGCCGGGAGCCGCCCAGCTGTCGAACGATCAGCTCGAACGGTTAAGCTACCTGCTTAATATCCATGCCGCACTGCGTACGTTATTTGAAAACCCGGAAAACGTGTATGGCTTTATGGGACTTAACAATCACAATCCCTTTTTTAATGGCCATGCGCCGCTGGAGCTCATCAGTTCCGGGCATTTTGGCACCCTGTATGAGGTCTACAAACATATTGATGCGCTGCGTGGTGGCCAATGGTAGCGCTCAATCAATTAAACTTGCCGGAAATTAACATCAGCCAGCAGCGCGGCTACCGCCTGATCAATTCCAAATATCCCCCCATTGCTTTATTTGATGATGTTGCCGATGAACAGGATTTCGAGGCGCTGTATGCGCTGCAGGCGCTGACCAATCCGCGGCTGAAAAAGGTCGCCGGCGATCTGGACCGCCTGCCGGCGGGTGATATCCCCTTCGGTATCCCCGGCTGTTCTTACGCGGTGGCGCCCTTTACCCATGTCAATGTGCAGGGTAGCCGTTTTTCCGATGGCTCATTCGGCATATTATATATCGCCGACGAAATGGCTACGGCGCTGGCGGAAGTCACTTATCATCAGGAACGTTATTGGCAATTGATCGAAGGTTTAAAATACGATCGCCTGGTCATGCGCGGATTGCTGTTTATTTTTGATGCCGGACCGGCTTACGATGCGGGCGGCCTGCCGGCTTCAGATCCCATTTACCACCCCGATGACTACGCCGCGGCGCGGGCGCTGGGGCAACAGTTGAAAACCGGCGGTTCGGCGGCCCTGCGCTACCGGTCGGTGCGTCATCCCGGCGCTGTTTGCTGGGGGCTTTTTACACCCCGGGGTGTGCGCAGCGTCCAGCAAAGCGCGCATTATGAATTGATCTGGGATGGCAGCTGTATCGCCAAGATAGCTAAAATTGTTTCCACCCCTTACCGCCCGGGCGAGCGGCGGTAGCGGGCCCGCGGCCGCGATCGGCCAAGGCGTGTTGACCGGACTGGCGGCCACTTGCCATTGCGGCGCCCTAGCGCACGCCCCCCGGTACCATACGGCTGATATGCTGACGGGGATAGTGCCGTAAAATTCCATAGGCCGCCAGGGCCGCTAACAGCCGCTCAACGTCATGATGCCGGGGATCGAGCAGCAGTCCGACCACCGTTCCGCTGTGGGCGACGTTGATGCCATACAAATCCTCCCTTTCCACCAGCCGCAGTAAAGCGTCGAAAGCCGGCTTGGGCAAAAGCTGATTGCGCGCTTGCGCGCTAAGGGTAGCGGCTTCACCGAGCAGGCGGGGGGATTCAGTGCTGCAAGCCCGCTGGAACAGGCGCCAGGCGCGGTCCAATTGATCGGCCTGGCGGAGTAAACGATCGTTGCCGATGCGCCGGTGGAAAGCGGCGGTGGTCAAGGTATCGGGGCTTTCCAAAATGATAATGCCGAGCGCGGGTTGCCAGGCATGGGTGATATGGCAGGCGCCGGTATGGTGATCAAACAAGGTCAGGGCCTGGAAAACCGTACTGTCGGTCGGTTCCAGCCGCAGGCAAAGCTGCGCCAGGGTAACTTCGTCCAGCGATTGGCGCAGCAGGCGGGCGGTGGCGACGGCGGTGGCGGCAATATCCGCGGTGCTGCTGGCTAAACCTTTGGCGATGGGGATGGTGGAATGGCAATCGATGCGCAGCGGCGGCAAATCGCCGGGACGGTAGCCGAAATGGGCGACCACCTGGCTCAGCATGCGGCGGCTTAAAGGACGTTCATCCCGGGCGGGAGGCCCTTCGCCGACGCTCACATCGCTGTACCAATCAATGGGGCATGAAACCAGCTTCTCGCCGCCGGCGATCCAGCCCTGGATCAGCTCGCCGCAGGATGCCGGGCAGCGGGCTTCAGCCATGGGGGAAAACCTGGGCAAGGGCGGCCAGCAACCGCTGGTTATCCTCATGCCCTTTAATGGCCACGCGATAATAGTCGGCGTTTAGCCCCGGATAGTTGGCGCAGCTGCGAATAAGCAGACCCGTGCCGCCGCCGGCGGGTCCCAGCAGCGCGGCCTGCAGATCCAGCCCCGGTTGCCGGCAGCGGAAAAAAATATAATTGGCCGCCGGCTGCCAGACCCGCAGTTGCGCGAACGCGCGCAGACCCTGGGTCAGAAAGGCCTGCTCTTGCCCTAGCCAGCGCCGGGTGGCCTGGAGATAATCGTCATCATCCAGCATGACATCCGCCGCCAGGGCGGCAAAAGCATTGATGGTCCAGGGCGGGCGCCGCAGGCGCAATTGCGCCATGGCCTCGGCGTTGCTACTGACCACATAACCCAGGCGCAGGCCGGGGATGGCGTAGAATTTGGTCAGCGAACGCAGCACGAAAACGCGGGGGAAGCGCATTAGGCTGGAGATTAAACTCACGCCCGCGGGAATAAAATCCATGAAGGCTTCATCCACCACCAGCATAATATCCAGCTCGCGGCAGCGCCGGGCGACGGCCAGAAGCAGTTCCGGTTCAATCAGTTGCCCGGTGGGATTATTGGGCGTACAGAGAAACAGGCAATCCAGGCCGGGGCGCAGGGCCGACAGGAGACGGCGATCGGGGCGAAAATCATCCGCTTCAGACAAGGGATAATCCTCGATGCGGCAGTCCATCCATTGCAAGGCGCGGCGGTATTCCGCAAAACCCGGCGTCAACAGCAGGACGGTTTTTTGGCGCAGCAGGCTGGCAAGATCGAAAATCAATTCAGTGGCGCCGTTGCCCGCCAGAATCCAGGATGCCGGGCAGCGGTGATGGGCGGCCAGGCGCTCATGCACGCGGCGATATAGCGGGTCAGGGTAGCATTCGGCCAGATCCAGCCGGCTGGTTATCGCCCGTTTGAGGCTGGGCGGCATGCCGAGCGGGTTGATATTGGCGCTGAAATCCACGATTGCCGCTTCATCCAGCCCCAGTTTTAACGCTATCTCCAGTACGTTGCCGCCGTGCTGTCCAAGCTCCGTCATATTCGCTCCGTTGCCCGCATTTGCGTCCGATGTTAGCACGTCATAGCTTATGCGCCGGCGTTATTACAGTGATTGCAATAACGCCAGCGAGGTCACTTCGCCGATCGCGATCAGCGACGGGGCCGCCAGGCCGGCCAGCCGCGCCCGTTCCGGCAGATCCGCCAGGGTCGCCAAAACCATGCGCTGTTCGGGATGGCTGGCGTTCATGACCACGGCGGCGGGGGTATCGGCGCTGCGGCCGTGCGCGATCAACTGCTGGCAAATGTCCGCCAGGCGCGACATGCCCATCAGAATCACCAGCGTTCCGTCCAGCTGCGCCAGCACCTGCCAATTGTGCGGATCTTTGCCGTCGCGCAAATGACCGGTGATGACATGGAACGACGAGGCGAAATCACGATGGGTTACCGGAATGCCGGCCCTGGCCAGTCCGCCGATGGCGGAGGTGATCCCCGGTACCACTTCGCAGGGAATGCCGGCGCGGATCAGCGCCTCGGCCTCTTCGCCGCCGCGGCCGAAGACGAAAGGATCGCCGCCTTTAAGGCGGACCACGCTGCGTCCCAGCTGCGCTTGCTCGATCAGGATGGCGTTAATCCGATCCTGGGGGATCGGATGATGATCGGCGCGCTTGCCCACATCGATCAGCACGCAATGCGCCGGGGCTTCCGCCAGCAGCAGGGGATTGACCAGCCGATCGTAGACCACCGCATCCGCCTGGCGCAGGCATTCCATGCCCATGACCGTAATCAGCCTGGGATCTCCCGGGCCCGCGCCCACCAACCATACTTTACCGGACATGTTGCACCTCTTGCGTTTGCGCCAGACCGACGCGCATCACGTCGCGGGCGATCATTAATTCTTCATTGGTCGGAATCACGGCCACGATGACCGGCGAGCCGTCCTGCTGAATAAAGGTTGCGTGGCGCTGGTTTTTATTCTCATCCAGCCGGATGCCGAGGAAGCCGAGCTTCCGGCATACCCGCTGGCGAATCACGGCGGAATTCTCGCCAATCCCGGCGGTAAAAATCACCGCATCCACCCCGTCCATCTCCGTGGCGTAAGCGCCGATAACGCTGCGGATACGATCGGTAAACATGCCCAGCGCCAGGTCGGCGCGGTGGTTGCCGGATTCGGCGGCGCTTACGATATCACGACAATCATTGGAGATCCCAGAGATGCCCAGTAAGCCGGACTCGTTATTCATGATCTCAAGCAATTGTTGTGCAGATTTATTTTCGTGTTCGGCGATAAACGGCAATATCGAGGGGTCGATGTCGCCGCAGCGGGTGCCCATCATCAGCCCGGCCAGCGGCGTGAATCCCATTGACGTCGCCACCGATCGGCCGCCGTCGATGGCGCAAATGCT
The DNA here is from genome assembly GCF_047324175.1 of Sodalis sp. RH21. Classification (NCBI taxonomy): domain Bacteria; kingdom Pseudomonadati; phylum Pseudomonadota; class Gammaproteobacteria; order Enterobacterales; family Bruguierivoracaceae; genus Sodalis; species Sodalis sp. RH21. Next base: position 2,764,100 of record NZ_CP178732.1, read on the forward strand.
GGCGCCGTTGCCCAGGTGGCACGAGATAATCCGCAGGTCGGCGCGTCCCAGCAGGGCGGCGCAGGTTTCGCCCACGTATTTATGGCTGGTGCCGTGAAAACCGTAGCGACGGATGCCGTAATCCTGGTAATAGCGATAAGGTAGGGGATAGAGATAACCGGCTTCGCTAATGGACTGGTGGAACGAGGTATCGAACACGCCGACGGTTACCGCGTGCGGCAGGCGCAGTTGGAACGCCTTGATGCCCTTGGCGTTGACCGGATTATGGATGGGCGCAAGCGCGCTGAGCTTTTCGATTTCAAGCAGCGCGGCGGGGTCGATCGGGCTGGAATCTTTAAAATACTCGCCGCCGTGGGCCACCCGGTGGCCGACGCCGTCGATCAGGGTCAGCGAGGGAACGATACCGCTTTCCAACAGGGCGTCCAACAGATAATCCGCCGCCTGCTGGTGGTCGTTCAGCGCTACGGTGGTCTGGTGTTTAGTGTCGCCGACGCGCAGGGTAAACGCGGCGCTGCCGCTGCCCAAGCGTTCGAACAGTCCTTTTGCCACGGTTATTTCTTCCGGCATGGAAAACAGCTCGAATTTGAGCGATGAACTACCGGAATTAACGGCCATAATAAGGTGTGTCATCTGTTACTCCGAAAATATTATTCCAGATACGTCAGCAGAGGCGTAATACCTTCACGCTGCGTGGCCGAGACGATAAACAATGGGTCCGCGCCGGCCTGCTTTAATTGATTAATAATAAAATCTCTTTGTTTTTCACTGACCGGGATGTCGGCTTTGGTAATAATGCCGATCACCGGTTTATTAAACAGGGTGGCGAACATAGGCGAAAAATAGCTATTTTCGCTGTCCAGATTTTGCACCAGGCCGACGATATCCGCCTCATAGGAACTCGACAGCAGGGCGCTATAAAAATGACGGTTCTCGATATATTCGCCCGGACTGTCTATGGCGTCGGGCAGATAAATCATCGACTGCGTCTTATGGTATGCCAGCGGATCGCCGCGCAGACACTGCAACAGCGTGGTTTTCCCGCCCTGGCTGGGACCGAGCAGCATCAGCCGTTTCATGGTTCAGGTCCGCGTCAGCGCGCAGGGGGTGAATTTCATTACTTCACCCAGGGTATATAGAACCTGTTTCAGGGCCGATTCCACCGATGATACATCTCCGCAAATAATTACCGCGCCGGTAAACCGATCGATAAAACCGATTTTTACGGCACCGGATTTAGTGGCGATATCGCTGGCGATAATCGACGCTTCGCTGGGCGTAATGGTCAGAATGCCGATGGCATTATCGTCTTCGTTCAGTCCCAGCTTTTTATAAATATCTTTATTTGGATTAGCGATTAAATGCGCCAGCGTAACTTGCTTGCCCGGAACATATTCCTGGATCACGCGTTCCGTTTTGATGTCATTATTCATGGTGACCTGCTTTTAGGCTACTCAATGGCATTTAGGATGGCCCCGATATCTTTCGCCGTCGCCCGGCGCGGATTGGTGGCCAGCGTCGAATCATTCAATGCCGCCGCGATCATCGCCGGGGTGACCTGGCGGATCTTTTCGGCGCCGAGGCCCAGGCCGCCCAGGGCGGCGGGAATGCCAATCTGGCGCTTTAACCGGCCGATATGATTGAGCAGCTGTTGCAGGGCGGCCCGATCCTCGCTTTGATACGTCGCCAACCCGCAGATCCTGGCCAGGCGGGCATATCTTTTGGCCGCCCGCGCATCCTGGCTGTTGAAGCGAATCACTTCGGTGAGCAGCAGGGCATTGGCCAGGCCGTGGGCCACATGCAGCTGCCCGCCCAATTGATGGGCGATGGCGTGATTCACGCCCAGCCCGGCCTGGCTAAAGGCCATGCCGGCCAGGGTCGAGGCGTTGTGCATTTTTTCGCGGGTTTTCAGGCAATCGCCCTGGCTACAGGCTGCGGCCAGGTAGCGAAACACCAGCTGCGCCGCTTTCTCCGCCAGCGCATCGCTGAAATCGCTGGCATTGGTGGAAACATAGGCCTCCACGGCGTGGGTTAATACATCCATGCCGGTATTGGCCGTAACCGCCGGCGGCACCGATACCACCAATTGCGGGTCCAGCAGGGCGATATCGGGGTAAATGGCGTCGTCGAACAGCGGATATTTGATCCCTAGCGCCGGATCTCCGATCACGCTGGCGCTGGTGACTTCCGAACCGGTGCCGCTGGTCGTGGGGATGGCGATAAACCGGTCGATGGTGAGGCCAAGTTTGCGCCCGAAAAATACCATGGCCTTGGCGGCGTCGATGGCGGAACCGCCGCCAAACCCGATGACCACCTGCGGGCGTATCGCCTGGAGCTGCAAGATGCCCGCCACCACGGTGGCGATAGGCGGATCGGGCATGATATCGCTGAACAGGCTGACCCGATCGGCATCCAGGTGTTCCAGCAGGCGCGCGATGGCGCCGCCTTTTGCCAGGAAACTGTCGCAGACCACCCAGACATCTTTGCCCCGGTAGCGCTCCAGCCGTTGCAGGCAGTCGGTGCCGCTGTAAACGCGGGTAGGGATCACAAAACGGTTCATCGTCTTTCCCTTTTACTCAACGGATTGAAAACGCATTGGCCAATACACAGCGGCGGTGGCGGGCAAAATTGCGCGCCGACGTGGTGCCTTCGCCGGTGGGCGTGGCGATGGTAAAGGTGGCAAAACCTTCAGAACCCACGCCGATGCCGGCATAAGACGGGCCGTTTTTAACAAAAATGGAGGTTTGCAGCAGCTGCGCCGCCTTGTTCAGCCGCGAAACGTTCTGCGAATGCATAGTGGCGGTATGGTGCAGGCCGCCTTCCACCTTCAGCGCCAGTTGCAAACCGGTTTCGAAATCGCGGACCCGCACCACCGGCAGGATCGGCATCAGCTGTTCCACCATGACAAACGGGTCGTCGGCGGGCACTTCCACCAGCAACAGGCGCGGCGCTTTGTCCGGCGCGGGCAGGCCGGCGGCTTTCAGCAAGGCCACGGGGCTTTTACCGACCAGCGCTTTATTGGCATGGCCATCGATAATCGCCGCTTTACGCAGCTTGTCGATATTGTCGGCGCCGGTGACGAGCAGGGCCCCGCATTTTTGCATTTCGGCCAGCAGGGCCGGAGCGACGCTTTCCACCACGATCAGGCTTTTCTCAGCGGTGCAAGGCAGGTTGTAATCAAACGACGCGCCGCTGACGATATCCTGCGCGGCTTTATCCAGCACCGCGGTTTCATCCACCAGGCTCGGCGGATTGCCCGCGCCGGCGCCAAGGGTTTTCTTGCCGCTTTTCAGCGCCATATTCACGATGCCGGGGCCGCCGGTAATGGCCAGCATGGCGATCAGCGGGTGCTTCATCATTTGCTGGGTGGATTCGAAGCTCGGTTCGCGCACGCAGGTCACCAGATTATGGATGCCGCAGGCGGTGAAAATAATGGCTTCGATCTGCTCGATCAGCCATAACGAGACATTTTTGGCGCCCGGGTGCGGGCTGAAAAAGATCGCGTTGCCGGCGGCGAGCATGCTGATGCAGTTATTGATAATGGTTTCGGTGGGGTTGGTGCTCGGCGCTACCGAGCCTATGACGCCAAACGGCGAGTATTCGAACAGCACCATGCCTTCATCGCCGGTCAGGGCCTCGGTCACCAGGTCTTCCACGCCGGGGGTTTTTTCCAGCGCGACGCGGTTTTTCAGCAGCTTATCCTCCACTTTACCCATGCCGGTTTCTTCGGCGCCGCGCTCGGCCAGGACTTGCAAATGGGGCACCAGCTCGCGGCGAACGGCGGCGATGACGTCTTTACGGGTTTTCAGCGGGCGCTGCTGATAGGTCAGAAACGCCTTATGGGCGGCCCCGACGGCCTCATCCACCTGGTCAAACAGCGCCGAGGTGGCGTTTTCCCGGCGCGCCGGTTCGAGTTTTTCACTCAGGATGGTCCGGATCAGCGATTCCAGTTCATTACTATTCATTACTCATTCCCCACATTACAGTGCGTGATGGCCCGTTGGGCGATTTGCCGATCCTGGGCGACGGTTCCGCCGCTGATGCCCAGCCCGCCGATCAGTTGGCCGGCGCGGTAGAGCGGATATCCGCCGCCGAAGGTGACAATCTTGCCGCCCGACGAGGCTTCCAGTTGATAAAGATCGGCTCCGGGTTGGACTGCCGGACCAAGGTTGTGCGTGGCGGTTTTCAGCGCCACGGCGGAAAAGGCTTTTTTCGGCGCCAGATCGAGGGAGACCAGCAGCGCGTCGGTCATGCGGTAGGTCATGACCGGATTGCCGTGGCGATCCACTATGGCGATCACCACCGGCACCGCCAGTTCCCGCGCCGATTCCAGCGCCGCCCGCATCAGGTTGTGCACCAGGATAAAGTCCAGGCCTTCTTCGGACTTGCGCCGCGGTTCAGCATCGGTTGCGCCGGCCGCGGTTTGCGCCTGGTAGCGCCGGGCCACCTCGCCGATGATGGCGTCGGTTCTGGCGGCGGCGTCTTCGCTGCGCGCCAGGGCATAGAGGCAGTCGGACAGGCGGTTGAGATAGCGCAGCACTTCTGCGCGTACTTCTCCACGCACCTCTCCACGTACTTCTCCACGCACGTGCAACTCATCCGCCAGCTCCACCGCCCGCCGCTCCGCGCGCCGCGCCACGGTGCGCGCCAGATGCAACTGGCTGCCCGCGGCGCTGTCGCCGGGCAGGACAAAACCGGTCACCGGCGGCAGGGCGGCCATGCAGCGATCGATGGCCCGCTCAAGCTGAGCGATATGATCGGCATTGATCCGCTGCACCGTCGCGTCGCGCCGTTCAGGCCGGTCGTCGGCCAGTTCGGCGCCGAGCCAGAACAATTGGCGCTGTATGTCCAGCAACAGCTGGCGATTAAGCCCGTCATGCACCAGATGTGTCGCCACGCTGAGATTGGCATTCAGTTCATCCACCGTGCCGTAGGCCTCGACGCGGGGATGGTATTTTTTGATGCGTTGTCCGCCGATAAGCGACGTGGTGCCTTTATCGCCGGTTTTGGTATAAATGCTCATGACTGTTCCTCGCGTCGGCGCCGGTTAAGGCACAAAACTGTCGATGATGCCGACAATCGCCAGGTCGATGGCCTGATTAGGTTCGGCAAAGACCCAGCGCGCCGACGCGCCCCGGGCCAGCAGGACAATTTCACCTTCGCCCGCGCCCACCGAATCCACCGCCACTTCCTGCAGCTTGATGCCGTTGGGGGCAGAACCGTCGCTATTGACCGGTTCGACCACCATCAATTTTTTACCCAGCAGCGAAGGCGCTTTTTGTGTCGACACCACCGAACCGATTACGCGAGCCAATTGCATGAGTTAGTCCTGCCTATAGAGTTGAAGACCACGTTTAACGATTTCATCCCTGGCCAGCGCGGTGAGCAGTACCCTGCGCGCCAGCACCAGATAACCCGCCGGCAAGGGCTTGATATCGGCATAACCGGCCACCGGCCGGGCCAGCAGATGCACCGGCTGGCGGTCATGGGTACTGAATTTCAGCGGCAAGCGCAGCAATTCGGCTACGGGCAGCAGGCCGAAGCAGGACCGCTCGATTTCCAAAACCACCCGCATCCCGTCGCGCCAGGCTTGCCGCAGGCGGTCGAAGGCGGCATCGCCATCCCCGGCGGCGGCCAGTTGCCGTAGAAAAGCCGGCGTAGTTTGCGTGACCCGCAGAGTGGCGTGGCGCAGGGCGGCGTCCGCCGGCCAGTCGGTGTCCAACGAACGCTGGCTGAGAACCAATTCGGCCAGTTGGCGCTGTTGCAGCCGCAGGATCACCTGGGCCACGCATTCGGCTATCCAACGTTCCTGCATCAGTTCCTGACCCATGCTTAACGCTCCATTAATACCGCGGTGGCGCCCTTGGCCCCGGCGTCCGCCGCGTTGGCTTCGTCGGTGTCGATATGCATTTCCAGGCGCATATGCTCGCCCACCCGTACCACCACATCGTCGAATATCAGCTTGCGGCCGGTGCCGCGCAGGGCGACCCGTACCAGGTCCCCTTGCTTGACCCCGAACAGCAGCGCATCCAGCGGCGACATATGGATATGCCGCTGCGCCACGATCACGCCGTGGGGCAACTGCAATTCACCGCTGTTGCTGACCAGCAGCAGGCCCGGGGTATCGTTCAGGTTGCCGGATAGGCGCAGCGGCGCGTCCACGCCCAATAACCGGGCGTCGGTACGTGAAATTTCCACCTGCGACTGGCCGCGCAGCGGGCCGAGAATCCGGACATTTTTCAAGGTGCCTTTCGGCCCGACCAGATTCACCACCTGTTCAGAGGCGAACTGTCCGGGCTGGTACAGATCCTTTTTAAAGATCAACGGGCGGCCGGGAAACAAATGTTCATAATCCTCAAGGGATAGATGTAAATGCCGGTTCGATATGCCGAGCGGAATAGGGCGCCGTTGCATATCGAGCAGTACGTTTTCCACCAGGGACTTCAGTTCCAGGGTTTCCATCAGACTTCGCCTCTTTCTCCGTTGTGAATGCACGCCGCGCGCGGTTCGCCTTTACGGCGCGGACAGGCCGGGTCATGACATAAATTGCAGGTTCCCGCCTCTACTCCCGGCAGGCCGGAGAGGATTTTTGGCGTATATCTCGCCATGGCGGCCGCCTTCGCCTCGCCGGCCGCGGCCGGCGAGGGCGTAACCACGCTTGCCGATTCCGCCGCCTCGCCGGCGGGCGCTTCGGTGATAGGCGCTACATCGCCGGCGGCCGGGTTAGCGTCATTAGCCGATTCCGCCGCCTTGCCGGCGGGCGCTTCGGTGATAGGCGCCACATCGCCGGCGGCCGGGTTAGCGTCATTAGGCGATTCCGCCGCCTCGCCGGCGGGCGCTTCGGCGGCCGCCAGCTGTTCGCGGGTGGTTAGCCAGGCGGCCAAAGCATCGGCGGGGCGGGCGATAACCCGATCCGCTACCCAGCCGTTTTCCCGCCGCGCCAGTTCCGCACCGTTGTTGACCGCCGAGCTGACCGCCGCCACATCACCGGTAATCGTGACGAGCATCCAGCCGGAGCCATTGGTTTTTTCAATGCCGGCAATCTCGACGTTCGCCGCCTTGGCCATGGTGTCCGCCACCTTGATGGCCAGCGCCAGACCGGCGACTTCAAGTAAACCCAGTGAGGTTTTCACACGGTCACCTTCCGGTTATTCACCCAGCGCCGGGGTGGATTTTGGCAAAAAGCCTTCGACGTCCGAATGCGGACGCGGGATGACATGGGTAGAAACCACGTTACCGATGCCCTGCGCCGCGGCGGCCCCGGCATCAACCGCCGCTTTTACCGCGCCGACATCGCCGCGTACCATGACCGTCACCAGACCGGAGCCGATTTTTTCATAGCCCACCAATTGCACGTTGGCCGATTTGACCATGGCATCCGCCGCGATAATGGCGCCGACCAATCCTTTGGTTTCGATTAATCCCAATGCGTTATTCATTACTTCTCTCCTGTTCAGGGCGTCTTGGAGCCGGATAGATTGCCGGCATTGCGTTACATAAAACTAAAGACCAAATTCAAACGGTAAATTTAAACGGCAATCCCTTGACCAGCCGGGCCGCGTTGCAACCCAGCCGGCGTATTTCCTCCGCCGCCAGCCGCGGATAGTCCTCCAGGACAAACAGCGGCCCGTCGGCCGGCAGGTGGGGGTCGTGTACCACCAATTCCCGCGCGCCCACCGCTACCCCCACCGCCAGCGGCGAGGCGGACGCGGCCTGGTGCGCCAGGGTCACCGGCGACGTATCGCCGTTGCCGCGTTCGACGCGATGCAGAACAAACGGAATGCCTTCCTCCTCCATCCCCAGCAGTAGCTGCCGCCAGCTCCGCCGGTCCGCGTCGGGGTCCACGGTGATAACGATGGCCGGCTGGCTGATATCAGGCAGTTCCATATTTCGCCTCCCCGTTCCATGACAGCACCAATCCCGTCGCCACGGCGTTGCGCGGGCCTTCGCAGCCGCGGACATTGCCCTGGCCCGCCACCAGGTGGTAATGGGCCAGCGCGTCGGTAATCAGCTGCGGCACCTCGAAGTCCAGGGACGAGCCGCCCACCAGTACCACGAACGGAATATCGCGAATGCTGCCGGTGGGGCTGACCTGGGCCAGGGCGCGCAGGGCGTTGGTGACGAATACCCGCTGTTTGGCGCTGCGCCGCACCATCCGCACTTTTTCCAGCGCCAGATCGCCCGGCAGCGGCACCAGGCCGTCCTCCTTGACCACCACCACCCGGGCAAATACTTCCGGGGGCAGGGACTGGTTGAAAAACTGCACGCTGCCGTCTTCATGGCGGATATGGAACAGGCTCTCCACCTTGGCCAGAGGGTATTTTTTGATCTCCTCCGCCAGTTGGCGCTGCTCCAGCCCCAATTCCGAATTAATCAGTAACGTGACCATGTCACCGGCACCGGCCAGATGGGTGGCGACGATGCGTCCGCCGGCGTCGATGATCGAGGCGTCGGTGGACCCGGCGCCCAAATCAAGAATGGCCAGCGGCCGCTGGGTGCCCGGCGTGGTAAGCGCGCCGAGGATGGCCGCTTCCGCTTCCGCGCCGCCGATAGTGACCTCGACGCCGGTTTGCTGATGCAGCACGTCGGCAATCTCCATCATTTGCAGGCGGTCCGATTTCACCATGGCCGCGATGCCCACCGCCTGTTCCATAAAGAACTCGCCGGCCAGGCCGCCCTTGACGTTAACCGGCACAAAGGTATCCACCGCTAGCAAATCCTGGATGGCGACGGACGCCGGGTCCTTATTGGTCAGTTCCGCCATGGTCTGGCGCACTTGCTCCAGCATGCCGCCGATATGGGTACCGGACTCCCCGCTGGCGTTATCCAGCTTGCCCAGCGCGGTCACCGCGCTCATGATTTTGTCCGCCCCCTGGTGGACGTCGATGCGGGTGACCCGGTTACCGGCGTACAGTTCCAGATGTCCGGCCGGGATGGTGCGCGCCTTAACGTCCCCTTTAGGGGTTTTCACCACCACGGCCGAGCGGGTGCCGATGAGCGAGCGCGCCACCGGAACGATGGCGCGGGTTTCGTCGGCGGTAAGCTTGAACACGGTGGCGATGCCATAGGGATTTGATAGTTGGGTAATCACCTTGCCCTGGGCGGCAACTTCCACCGCCGCGGGCATGCCCAACGGGATACGCTCGATATAGTGCACTTCGTCGACAATGGGAATAGGGTGGTCCAGCCGGTTGCTGACCAACACGCCGTCGTCCCGCTGCAAGATCGCCGCCGTAATCCGGAACCCGGCTTTGGCGGCCGCGTTAATCATCGCGGCGATATCGGCGAAATCGAGCGCGGCGGGGGCGATTACGATATACGGCTCGTCGGCGGAGCGCGTAAGCAACTCGTCGAAACCGATGGTAATACCGGCGCCCAGCCCCAGGCCCCCCGGCGTTTTGGGGTTATGGCCGATCATGGTGGATTCGGTGATGACGGTTTCCGTGATGGTTTCCATCGCCACGTCGCCAATTACCGGCGTCGCCTCGTTGAGCCGGATAAGCGTCAAGTCGCCAAGGCTGATGCCGGCTCGATCCACCACGTCGTTCAGGGCGTGCATAATCCCGAAGACGTTGCGTTTGGTGCCCTTGATACCGGTGGTTTCCGTCAGCGAACTGGCGATAAATGTCAACTCCCCGGTGGAGGCGGTCTTTGCCAGCGCCGCCTCGGTGGAGGAATTACCGATATCCACACCTACGATATAACCCATGTGCCGCTCCCGCCTGTCCCGTTCCCTAAGATTAATCGTCGCCTTTGAGCTTCTTGCGCTGCACGTAATAACCCGCGGCCTCGCGGACAAACCCGGCGCAGATGGTGGCCTGGTAGCGCGTTTGCAGCTCTTCGGCGATGGCCAGCAGCTCCTCTTTGCTGGAACGGAACGGGCGCAGGGCGTTGTAGATTTCCAATACCCGTTCATCCGGCACGGCGGTCAGTTCGGCGGCGCGCTCGAAGTTCATGGCCAGCAAATCGCGGCCGGCGGCCCGGGCGATATCCGCCTGGATGCGCAGGATCTCCGGCGTGATGCGCACGTCCTGCGCGGTCACGCGGCCATTTAGCACATTGGCCAGCGTCAGATCGTCAAGGGTTTTACCGGTGCCGGTCTTCACCCATTCCGGGTGTTTATTGGTCAGCGGGTAATCCGCCACGCCGGCTTTGATCCGGTTGGCCGCGGCGGGCGCGGAGACTGGCGCCGCTGCCGCGTCCGGGTTGTTCATGCGTGCCAGCACGTCACGCACCATGGTTTCAATTGCATCAGCATTCATCGTCGTTACCTTAATTCGCGAGCCGCCGAACGCGGATCGCGTAGAGACAGTCAGCTAGAAATCGTCACGCTTACAGCGCTACGCTCAGTTCCTGCGGCAATTTCCCGGTCACCACGTACTTGGTTTCCTTGATATGCAGCACCGCGGACTTGGCCTGGTATTTTGGCCGCGCCATCTGATCGTTTAGCGTCGGCACCGGATCGGGCGATTCGCCTTTGGCATAGCGGGCCGCGTTTTTACCGATGTGCCGGTAGGTTTCCAATGTCAGCAACGGCGCCTGGGGGAACAGTTCCAGATTCGACAACGGCGGCAGCCCGCGTTGATGAATCACCGTCGTGCCTTTCGACTGCAGGCCGATCGAGATGCCCGAACCGCTCAGACGATTGCCTTCCACCGCCACAAACGCCACGTCGGACGACTTAAAGCAGCGGATTACCCTGGCCCTGACGCCTTCTTCTTCGATACCGGCAATCAGTTCACGCAGGATCTGTTTATGGGGCAAACCGATGATATTGACCGTCTGCGACAGGCCGAACGCCGGTCCGACGGCGATAACCACTTCGTCTTTGTGGGCGCCCGGTTTGGCGTCGCCCACCACCTTGAGGAAATCACAAGTCTGGTTGTCGCCGTTGGCCGCCGGGGCGGATGAAGGCGCCGCGGCGGGGGCGAAACTGACCTGGTTATCCTGGGGCTTCATCTGGCTCAGCACATCGCCGATGATTTGCCGTAATAGTGTTTCATTAATTTCCATCGTGGCCGCCTTTTAACCCAATTCACTGGGGTCGAGCGCATTGGGGATATTTTTGATTTCTTCCCAACGAGCGCCTTCCAAACGGTATCCGGTGGCCGGACCCGCATAGTCATTAATGTCATTCACCGCCGACAGCACCTGGCCGTTGCCGACGATAATGGCGGAGGTATGCAAATAGTCGCCGGCGATCTTGGCTTTCTGGATATCCAGCACGCTTTGCGCCACATCGGGGAAACCGCCTTCGGCCAGCGCCTTGACCACTTCCAGCCCGGTACGGTTTTTCTCGATGATTTCCTGGGCGAACTTCATATCTTCCACCTTGTTGCGCGCGGGCATATCTTTCGACCCGTGGGCATAGGTGGCGGCGGTGACTTCTTCGTCGGTAATGGGCGGCAGGCCCATGCCGGCAAAGGCCGCCTGCAGCGCGCGCGCCGCTTTATTGCGGATGGCGACCACATCTTCTTCGCGAACCGGACGCAGGCCGCCGTCCACTTTCAGATCCCGCTGCAAGATGTTGTAGTCGTCGAAATCCTCGGCGTCTTCATTGGAGCCGGCGAACATATTGTCGTAGTTGGGCACCGCGGAATAACCGGAGGAGATAAAGTCGGTCCCGGGCAGGAACTGCATCAGCAGGCGGGCGGTGCGGCGCATATCGGAATGGGTAAAGGTCTGGTCGTTACTGGAGGCGCATTCCAAATCCAGCGACGAGCAAATCAGGTTTTCCGCCAGCACGGCGCGAATCCCCGACGGTACCGCCGACGGAATACCGATACAGCTTACCGAGCCGTTTTGCAGCCCTTGCACCCCGGCCGCGCGGGTAATAAAGATACAACGCGCTTCCAGGTACAGCATGGATTTGCCTTCGGCGTAACCCATCTGCACTTCCGAACCGGAGCCCGAGGTAAACCGCATTTTCAGGCCGCGGGACGCGTAAGAAGAGGCGAGAAAGCCTTTGGACCAGGGGGTATCGTCACCGTCGGTAAACACCGGTTCGGTACCATAAACCGAGATGGTTTCCGCGTAGCAGGTGTGTCCCAGCATACCCAGCTTCAGCTCGGTGGCTTCTTCCAGCGAGCATTGGGTCAACACGCCCGGACGGCCGACCTGCGAGCCGACAAGCAGCGCGATGGCGTTAAACGGCGCATAGCGCGCCACCGCCACGGTGGTTTCCTGTTCATCGAAGCCGCGGTAGGCGCCTTCGGCCGCATCGGCGGCAATCTGTACCGGATTGTCCTGGATATTGGTGACGTGAGCCTGCTGCGAAGGCGTGCGGCGGGCGCGCATCTTCTGCATCGACATCATCATTTCCACCACGTTCATCTGCGACATGACTTCGACAATTTTCGCCGGCGTCATGGCGGTGGTCAGCGGGATAATCTCGGCGCGCGACACATTGGGGTCGCACAGCATTTTCGCCAGTTTGACCGAATCCATCGCCATTACTTCTTCGGAACGCGACAGGTTGATGCCGTAATTGGCGATAAAGTGATCGATCAGATCGAACTGGGCGCGGGCTTTACCGTCCAGTTCCGTGACCTTGCCGTCGACGATCTTGATCGACGGTTTGGGATCGTTCGGGCTTTCCATGGCTATAAAGCCTTCCTCGACCCATTCTTTGACAAAACCGTCCTGGTTGACCGGACGTTTCGCCAGCGCTTCAAATCGCTTGGATTTCATGCCATCCCCCACAAGGAGTTAAATATAAGACGGACGATCGTTATGCGGCACCGAGCCGAGCGTACCGAGCAACGTCTTACCGATTTCGCGGGCGGAGGTCACCGCCTGGCGTACCGCGCCGGAATCGCCGGAAACCACCAGGATCACTTCATTACTGAAGCTGGTGCCCTTGGACGGGGAACTGTAGGCGACCACGTCGACATTGGCGGATTTAACCGCCGTATCGGCCATGACCACGCCGATGGCCGCGGGCGCCCCGACAATAACGCCGCAGGCCTTGCCGATAGGCGCGCCGAAGGCTTTTTCCAGCGCATAGCTGGCGCGGGCGCTGTATTGCAATTCGATATGGCCGGCTTCGTTGCTATAAACATCGCCGAAGGTGCGGTCCAGCTCTTTTAACGCCACTTCCACCGCGCGCTTGACGTCGGAAACGTCTTCGCCGCCGAAGATAATCAGTGAACCGTGGCCCGCGCCGCCTTTGGTATCGCGCGGTAGTTCAATACTGACCACTTCGGTATTGGTCGCCTTGACCGCTTCGTCCGCCGCCATGATGTGCGGGCCGGCGCCGATGCGGGTACCGAGAATACCGATGGAGCGGTAGCGTTTTTCTAATTTCATGGCCGTCAGCACAGCGCTGTCGACATTGGCAATCACTAAACCAATAGTGTCGCCCATGGCCGTGCCGACGAATTCCGTCAGGTTACAGGTGTTTTCCGACATATCCGGACCTCGATCCAATGGAGAGTGAGAAGGGGGCACCGCGGTGGCGCCGTCACCGATTTTTGCCATCACCTGAGCTAAAATCTGGTCGATGACCTTATCGGTGTTCATTCGCGGATTCCTTTAGGCAAGAATTTCTCCACATCCGCATGGGGACGTGGAATTACGTGGGTAGCGACTACTTCGCCTACATTCGCCGCCGCCATGGCGCCGGCATCCGTCGCGGCCTTAACCGCACCGACGTCGCCGCGCACAATCACCGTTACCAGACCGGAACCAATTTTTTCATAACCGACCAACAACACATTGGCCGATTTCACCATGGTATCGGCCGCTTCGATCGCGGCGGTCAGACCTTTGGTTTCAACCATGCCCAGGGCTTCTTGTTGCATTTTTATTACCTCGACCAATCATTAAAATTCTGAGGATGTCCGGTAGAAAATATACGCGGAAGCGATAAAAAATAATGGCTTAATTAGTATGAAAATATGAGAAATGATTAGCTTTGGCATAGCAAAAAATTGCTATTTTTATTTAATGATTCCAAGCCCTGCCTGGGTTTTATCCGCTTTCCTGATAGCAATTATTAACTTTCGCTACTGCAAAATAACAAACCTGTTCTTGATGAAATAGTTGATTTGTGATTTGCAAGTTAGCGCGATGGGAACAATGCAATTGCTGTATGACGAAAGATTTGCATCAGGCAAAAAACGCCAAACCCACGCCAGGAGAGGCTTGCAGGCCTGGAGGTACTGAAAAAATATCAATAATGCCAATTAATTCACACTCAATAAAACGATATTTTATGTCCTGATTTTGTTGCATAAAAAGATAATTGCAAGCGAGATCTCATTTGATCAAAAAATAATTATGCCAAAATGTATGTCGACATATAGCTTATTGCCATTCAGGTCCGTTTTATATTTATTCATTTTGACGTCATACAGGAATAATACAATGAGCGACACGTTAAGGTCAGTGACAGGGCAATGTACCGCCGAACTGCTGGGTACCGGCCTCTTTATCTTTTTTGGTACCAGCGTGCTGTGCGCGGCGAAACTTGCCGGCGCCAGTTTCGGCCTATGGGAAATTTGCGTGGTATGGGGGCTGGGCATCGCGCTGGCGGTCTATTTGACCGCGGGCATTTCCGGCGCCCATCTCAACCCGGCGATCACCATCGCCTTATGGCTATTTGCCAGTTTTGATAAAAGAAAAGTCCTGCCCTATATCGTGGCGCAGGTGGCGGGGGCTTTTGGCGGCGCGGCGCTGACCTATCTGCTGTATCATAATATGTTTGACCTTTATGAACAGGCCCACCAGATGGTGCGCGGCAGCCAGGAAAGTTTGTTCCTCGCCAGTATATTTTCCACGTATCCGGCGGCGGCCATCAGCGTCGGGCTGGCGGCTTTCGTGGAAATCGTCATTACCTCCATCCTGATGGGGCTGATCATGGCCCTGACCGATGACGGCAACGGCGTGCCCAAAGGCCCGCTGGCGCCCCTGCTGATCGGTATCCTGGTGGCGGTCATTGGCGCCTCGACCGCGCCGCTAACCGGGTTCGCCATGAACCCCGCCCGTGATTTCGGTCCAAAACTGTTTACGTTTTTTGCCGGCTGGGGCAACGTTTCCATGACCGGCGGCCGGGATATTCCCTATTTCATCATACCGATTATCGCTCCGATCATAGGGGCCATGCTGGGCGCGGCCATTTATCGTTTCCTTATCGCCCGGCATTTGCCCGGCAATCTGAACCAGCCGCCGGTAAGCAATTAAGTCGCCGGACTCGTCCGCCTGGCCGTAGCTTGTTTGCCGAGACGGCCAAGCGTCCGGCTTCTCCAGCGGCGCTATCGATCGGACCGCATGTCGATCGATAGCGCCGTATTCTTTTTTAAACTTTTTTTTGAACGTATTGTGCGCCCAAAGCATCGTGGTTCACGGATGATTAAATAATTGTGTGATAGAGCACGGTTTTAAATTATGGAAAAATGATTAAATCCGCAGTAGCTTTAAGATAATTTTTGGAGAGATGACAGGGTATATTTTGGCTAGTTGTAAGATATTAAGTCGTTATCGCTGCATCTTTCACCCGTACGTGACGATCAGATGAAATATATCTTTTTTGTTACTGATTTATTAAAAATAAGTAAAGCGCGAGAGGGCCTAATATGAATTCCGATAATTTTATGGATTCAGAGCTGATTAATAAAATCGCGCGGGACTTCGCAAACGCCACCAGTTTGGCGGTTGTGGTGGTGAATATTCATGGTGAAGAGGTATCGGATTTATATCATTTCACTCCTTTTTGCCAACTCATGCGCCAAGATCCTGAAATGAGCCGCCGTTGCCGCATGAGCGATCGCTGCGGGGGCCTGGAGGCATCCAAATCCAACCAGCCTTGTATCTACCGCTGTCACGCCGGCTTGACCGACTTTTCCATTCCCCTGGTGATTGGCGGCCATTTGGTCGGCTTCGTCCTGTGCGGCCAGGTGCGGTTGCATGATACCGTTCAACTGCCCGAAGTGCAGGAATGCAGCTCTTATGCCTGGCGGCAGGATTTCCAATTTACCGAAAATTTCGAAAAAATTCCGGTAATTAACTACGACCGCTTGCTGTCTTCCGCCGAGCTGCTGAAGATAATCGTCGATAACTATCTAAAACAGCAGCGTGATTTCGTGGTGATTAAAGAGCATGCCCCGACCAACGCTGAGCGGCGGGTGGCTATCCCCAGCCAGCACGACAGCAAAATGAAAAAGGCCCTGCGTTACATCGACAGCCATTACTCCGAGGACCTGCGTCTGGAGGACGTGGCGGCCATGGTCTATCTAAGCCCTTATTATTTCAGTAAATTATTTAAAAAATACCAAGGTATTGGTTTTAATGCCTATGTCAATCAGCAGCGTATGCAAAGCGCGCTCCAGATGCTGGAACAAAGCGACTGGTCGATCGCCGTCATCGCCCGCAATCTCGGTTTTTCCCAAGCCAGCTATTTTTGCAAAGTATTTCGCCAGGCCTATCGTATTACTCCGCAGGCCTATCGCGAACAGCGCCTGGCGTCTCCCGATATCAGCATAAATAAAAATATCGCGCTGCAGCGAAATTAATCATTTTATTCCTCGTGAAGACATTTTCCCGCGTAAGCATTATTTCCCGACGATCGGGATCTCATTTCTCTCATTTAGCCAACGCTATTTTATGTTATCTTCCAATCCCCGGAAAATGCTCCCTGATGACCTATGCTACAGGATTGGCTAATTTCCAATAGCTAAAAAGTGTTATCCTGTGGCAATAAATTTCAATCAAAGCGCTGCTCGCAGACATTTTTTTTGATCCAATACGGGGTATATTTCCCATAGATACTTTAGATTAGTAAAAAATAATTGTTATCAGGTCAAACGCGCCGCAAGGCCGTCAGGGAAGGAGGTGAAAATCCTCCGCAGCCCCCGCTGCTGTAATGCCGACAAATCCGGAGTTACCACTGATCGCTATCGATTGGGAAGGGCCGGAGGAGGATGACGCTCAGCCAGAAGACCTGCCTGATAATACGTAGCCCGACGGGCTCGGACACAACTCCTTCGGAGGGAAGAGGGTTGTCCTAACAGTGCCGCTGGGTTGCAGGATGCCCCACCGCCATTGCTTATGACAATCCCGCTCGCTTCCCCCAGGCATAACGGGATGATGATGAAAGCGATACTCATCGGCGGCGCGCAAAGCGGGACAGGAAAAACATTGCTTACCCTCGGGCTGCTGCGCGCGCTGGCGCTGCGCGGCCAGCGGGCACAGCCGTTCAAATGCGGGCCGGACTATATCGATACCGGCTGGCACCAGGCGGTCAGCGGCATTCCCTCGCACAATCTGGATGCCTATATGCTGGCGCCGGATACGCTTTGCGGCTTATTCACCCGGCACCTCGCCCAGGCCGATATCGGTATTATCGAAGGCGTGATGGGGCTGTACGACGGGCTGGGGGACGACGGCGCGTGCAGCAGCGCGGCGCTGGCCAAACAGCTGGGCGTGCCGGTGGTGCTGATTATCGACGGCAAGGCGGTGTCCACGTCGGCGGCGGCCACGGTGCTCGGTTTTCAACTGTTTGATCCCGCCGTTAACATTGTCGGTATTATCGTTAACCGCGTGGCTTCCGAACATCATTTTACCCTAATCAAAAATGCCATTACCCGTTATTGCGATCTGCCGGTGCTGGGCTATCTGCCGCCGCTCAAGGACTGGGAACTGCCGTCGCGGCATTTGGGCCTGATCCCGTCGCAGGAGAGCCACCGCCTCGAATCCCAATGGGACCAGTTGGCCGCCTGCGTCGAACGCCATATCGATCTCGACCGGCTGCTGGCGGTGGCCGACTGCCGCCCGGCCGCCGGCCATTTACCCGATCCCCCCCGGGACCCGCGCTATCGGCGATTGACGCTGGCGCTGGCCAAAGACGAAGCATTCCATTTTTATTATCCCGACAACCTCCAGCTGCTGCGGGATATCGGCGTGAACATCGTCCCATTCAGCCCGCTGCGCGATAGCGGGCTGCCGCGCTGCCAGATGGTCTATATCGGCGGCGGGTTTCCCGAAATCTTTGCCGAACAACTGGCGGATAACCGCGCCATGCGGGCCTCGCTGCTGCGCGCCGGCAACAGCGGAACGGCGATCTACGCGGAATGCGGCGGCTTGATGTATTTAGGCAAAGCGCTGGAAGATCGCGCGGGGCGGTCGTTTTCCATGGTCGGCCTGCTGCGCGGTACCAGCCGCATGAGCGAAGGTCTTAAGCGCTTTGGCTACTGCGAGGGGGAAGCGCTGTGCGACAATCTGCTGGGGGCGCGCGGGGAAACCCTGCGCGGCCATGAATTCCATCACTCCGAATATATTACCGACGAAACCCCGCTGTTTACCCTGAATAAAACCACTTCCGGCGGCGAGGTCAAGCGCTGGTTCGGCGGATACGGCGATGACCATATCCTGGCCAGCTACCTGCATGTGCACTTTTATCAGCGTCCGGCATTGCTGCGCCGCTGGCTGGACAAAGGATGTGCGCAGTTATGAGCATCAGCGCCTTTATCGTCGGCTATTTGCTGGATTTATGGCTGGGGGATCCGCCGCACTGGCCGCATCCGGTACGCTGGATTGGCCATGCCATTACCGTCGCCCAGCGTGGGGTCCGCCGCTGTTGCCGCAGCGAACGCGCGCTCTATATCGGCGGCGCCGTGCTGTGGGTGGCGGTGGTCGGCGCCACCTGGCTGGCCACCGCCGCGCTGCTCAAACTCCTGGCGTTCAATCCCTGGTTGCATTGGCTGGCCGAAGCGTGGCTGACCTATACCCTGCTGGCCACCCGCTGCCTGCGGGATGCGGCCATGGCGGTCTACCACGCGCTGCGGGCGGGCACCCTGGAAGAATCGCGCCGCCAGCTTTCTTATATCGTCGGGCGCGACACGCAAAACCTGACGCGGCCGCAAATTATGCGCGCGGTGGTGGAAACGGTGGCGGAGAACAGCGTCGACGGGGTTATCGCGCCGCTGTTTTGGCTGTTTATCGGCGGCGTCCCCCTGGCGATGGCCTATAAGGCGGTTAACACCCTTGATTCCATGGTGGGCTACCGCACGCCGAAATACCGGGCCATCGGCTGCGTATCGGCGCGGCTGGACGATG
Organism: Sodalis sp. RH21; assembly: GCF_047324175.1. Taxonomy (NCBI): domain Bacteria; kingdom Pseudomonadati; phylum Pseudomonadota; class Gammaproteobacteria; order Enterobacterales; family Bruguierivoracaceae; genus Sodalis; species Sodalis sp. RH21. The sequence continues at coordinate 2,783,150 of NZ_CP178732.1, forward strand.
CGGCCAACTGGCTGCCTGCGCGCCTGGGGTGGGTGATGCTCGCGCTGGCGGCCTGGGTGCTGCGGCTGGACGGGCGCAACGCCTGGCGCATCGGCTGGCGCGATCGCTACCAGCATAAAAGTCCTAATTGCGCCTGGTCGGAAGCCACCGTGGCCGGCGCGCTGGGCGTCAGGCTGGGCGGGCCGAACACCTATTTTAATGAACGGGTGGAAAAGCCCTGGATCGGCGAGGCGCGGCGCGATATCGGCCTGGAGGATATCACCGCCAGTATCCGTTTGATGTATGTGGCGTCCGCCCTGACCCTGGCGGCGATGTGCCTGCCGGGTTTACCGGGCCTACTTTAACAGGGCGTATGCCCGGAGCCGAAACGCGAATGAGCTATATCAAGCAACCACAGCAAATCGAAAGCGCCAGCTTTGACATTATCCGCGGGATTATCGCCCGGGAGCGCCCCGGGTTTCGCTTCCAGGATATCTGGCAGGAAAAAATCATCCTGCGCGCCATTCATACCAGCGCGGATTTCGACTGGCTGGATATTTTGCATTTCTCGGCCGGCGCGCCGCAGCGCATCGCCGATACGTTGCGCCAGGGCTGCACCCTTTATACCGATACCACCATGGCGCTGTCGGGCATCAACAAAACCGATCTGGCCCGCCTGGGCTGCGATATCCGCTGCTTTATCGCCGATCCGGCCGTGGCGGCGCAGGCGCGCGAGCAGGGGGTTACCCGCTCCATGGCGGCGGTGGATCGGGCGATGCGCGAGCCGGGCAAACGCCTGTTTGTGTTCGGCAACGCTCCCACCGCGCTGTTTCGTTTGCTGGAACACTGCGCCGCCACCGGCGAGACGCCTGAAGGCGTGATCGGGGTGCCGGTAGGTTTTGTCGGCGCCAGCGAGTCCAAACAGGCCCTGGCCGACAGCGCGCTGACCTGTATCGCCGCCCTGGGCCGCAAAGGCGGCAGCAATATCGCCGCCGCCATTATCAACGCCATTCTTTATCAACTGCGGGAGGCGTGATGGAAGACGTGGTTTGGTATAACGGCAAAGCGTTGCGCAAAGGCTACACCACCGGATCGTGCGCGACCGCGGCGGCCAAAGTCGCCGCCCTGATGCTGCTGCGCCAGCAGGTGATTGACAACGTCTCCATCGTCACCCCCTCCGGCGTGACGCTGCGCCTGAACGTGGAGCTGCCGCTGATAAGTCCGGGCGAGGCCACGGCCGGCATCCGCAAGGACGGCGGTGACGATATCGACGCCACCGACGGCATGATGATTTTCGCCCGGGTCAAGCTGCGCCCCGATACCGCCATCACCATCGACGGCGGCGTGGGCGTCGGGCGGATTACCCGTAACGGCATCGGGCTGGATATCGGCCAGGCGGCGATTAATAAAACCCCGCGCCACACCATCGAAACGGCGGTGCGCGAGGCCATTGGCCCGGAACGCGGCGCGGACGTGGAAATTTTCGCCCCGGAAGGAGAAGCCCGGGCGCGCAAAACCTATAACTCCCGGCTGGGCATTCTGGGCGGCATCTCCATTATCGGCACTACCGGCATCGTGACGCCGATGTCGGAGGAGAGCTGGAAAAGCTCGCTGTCGCTGGAGCTGGGCATGAAACGCGCCGAGGGTATGGAACGGGTGATTCTGGTGCCAGGCAATCATGGCGAGCGCTTTGTGCAGGAGCAATTGAACATCGATTCACGTTACGTTGTCACTATGAGCAACTTTGTCGGCTATATGCTCAAAGAGACCGAGCGCCTGGGCTTCAGGCAGGTGTTGATGGTGGGCCACTTCGGCAAGCTGGTCAAAGTGGCCGCGGGCATTTTCCACACCCACAGCCATATCGCCGACGGGCGCATGGAAACCCTGATTGCCTGGCTGGCCTTATGCGATGCCCCCCACGTCCTGATGCATCAAGTGGCGGCCTGCGTCACTACCGAAGAGGCGATGGCGCTGATCGACGCGGCCGGCTGGCAGCGGGTCTATCCGGCCATCGCCCGGCGCGTGGGGGAACGCATGGCGGAACTGCTGCGATTCTCCGCCCAGCCGCCGGCCTGCGACGCGCTGCTGTTTTCGTTTGACCAGCAGGTGCTGGGCAGCAGCCGCCCGGTGGCGGAATTGACGGCGGCGTTTCGATGAACCGGCATGGAGCGGCGCCCGCGGTAAGCGTGGTCGGCCTTGGCCCGGGGGACAGTGATTATCTGGTTGCGCGCGCCAGGCGCCTGATCGACCAGTGCGCGGTGCTGGTCGGCAGCCCGCGGCAATTAGACTGCTTCCCGGATTTCTCCGGGGAAAAACGGCCGCTCGGCGCCCTGGCGGAGCTGGCCGGCTGGTTGGCGCAGCAGGGAGAACGGGCCGTGGTGGTGCTGGCTTCGGGGGACCCGCTGTTGTACGGCATCGGCGATTATCTCAGCCGCCGCCTGGCCCCCGGCCGGTTGCAAATCGTACCGGGCATTAGCGCGGCGCAATACCTGTTTTCTCGCCTGGCGCTGTCGATGAATGATGCCTATCTCACCAGCAGCCACGGCCGCGCGCCGGATTTTGATTTTTTGCTGATGCATCCCAAGGTGGCCATGGTTACCGACGACCGGATCGGCCCCTATGAAATAGCCAGGCAGATTCTGATACGCGGCCTGCGCCGCACCATGATTATCGGCGAAAACCTGTCCTATCCCGATGAGCGCATCCACCGGCTGTCCCCCGCACAGGTCGCGCCGCATTATGCAATGAACGTAGTGGTGATCCTTGATGAGAGATGAAGAATTTATCCGCGGCCCGGTGCCGATGACCAAACGCGAGGTGCGCCTGATATCCCTCGAACGGCTGGAGCTGGCGCAGGCGGGGGTGTTGATTGACGTGGGCGCGGGCACCGGCAGCGTCGGCATTGAGGCCGCCTGCCGTTATCCCCATCTGCGGGTGGTGGCCATCGAGCGCAACCCGGAGGCGCTGGCGCTGATCCGCCAAAACTGCGATCGCTTCAATCTGACGCGCGTGGATATCCTGGCCGGCGAGGCGCCGCTGCCCGTGGCGGTGCGGGCTGACGCGGTGTTTATCGGCGGCAGCGGGGGCAATCTGCAACAGATTATCCGCTGGGCCGGGGCGTTGCTGTTACCCGGCGGCCGCCTGGTGATTAACCTGATTTTATTGGAAAACCTTAACGAAGCGTTGCGGTGCCTGGCGATGGGCGGTTTTGGCGCGGCGGACTGTATTCAGATGCAGGTCTCCGCGCTGACCGGACTTGGCAGCGGACACTTTTTTAAACCTAACAATCCCGCTTTTATTATTTCCTGTCACAAGGAGAACACGAATGACAGAGCCCTTTGACCGCCGGCTGGTCTGGTTTGTAGGCGCCGGACCGGGTGACCGGGAATTAATCACCCTAAAAGGCTACCGGCTGTTATGCCAGGCGGACGTGGTGATTTACGCCGGTTCGCTGATTAATCCCGCCCTGCTGGACTATTGCAAACCGGATGCGGACCGTTATGACAGCGCCGGCCTCAATTTGCAGCAGATTATCGGCCATATGACGCAGGGCATAGCCGACGGCAAACTGGTCGTGCGGCTGCAAACCGGGGATTTATCCCTATACGGCTCCATCCGCGAACAAATCGAAGAACTGGGCGGCCGGGATATCGGTTTTAGCACCGTGCCTGGCGTCAGCGCGTTTCTCGGCGCGGCGGCGCAGCTGGGGGTGGAGTATACGGTGCCGGAAGTGTCGCAAAGCCTGATTATCACCCGCATGGCAGGGCGCACGCCCACGCCGGAGCTGGAATCGCTGGAAGCCTTTGCCGCGCATCGCACCTCGATGGCCATTTTTCTGTCGGTGCAGGCCATCGATCGGGTGGCGCAGCGGTTGATCGACGGCGGTTATCCCGCCGACACGCCGGCGGCGGTGATCTTCAAGGCGACCTGGCCGGAAGAAAAAACCGTGCGCGGCACGTTAACGGATATCGCCGGCAAAGTGCGCGCGGCGGGGATCGGCAAGACGGCGCTTATCATGGTGGGGGCCTTCCTGGGCGATGAATATCATTACTCCAAACTTTATCACGCCGGATTCTCCCATGAATATCGTCAAGCCTGAGTCGGTCGCCCTGTTTTGCCTGACGCCGGGCGGCGTCAGGCTGGCCAAAAGATTATCCGGCCAGTTGCCCATGACCTGTTTTACCAGCCAAAGCCTGCTGGAAGAGGGGTTCGAACCTTTTCACGGCACGCTGGCGCATACGGTGGCGGAAGTCTTCAACGCCTATTCGGCGCTGATTTTTATTTGCGCCACCGGCCTGACGGTGCGGGTGATTGCGCCGTTGATTAAAGATAAATTCAGCGATCCCGCCGTAGTGGTGATTGACGACCAGGGGCAGCACGCCATCAGCCTGTTGTCCGGCCATATGGGCGGCGCCAACGCGCTTACCCGGTATATCGCCGGGCTGATGGGCGCCGAACCGGTGATCACCACCGCCACCGATGTGAACCAGCTGGCGGCGGTGGATATCCTGGCCCAGCAGTTGAACGCCACCATGATCGACTTTCGCCAGAACGTGAAAAAGCTTAACCAACTGATGGTCTGCGGCGGCAAGGTCGGCCTGTTTTGGGATCAGACCTCCCTGGCCACGATAAAAATGCACTGGCCCGAAGAGTATTGCGATACCCGCGGCCTGGTGCTGGTTACCGATCTGGACGATTTGCCCGAGCTGGATGCGCTGCTGTATGTCAGTTTGCACGATACGGTGCCGGACGTGCCGGTGCCGGTCTACAAACTGGTGCCGCGCTGCGTGGTGGCCGGCATCGGCTGTCGCCGCGACACGCCTCCGTCCACCGTATCGCGCCTGCTGGCCCAGCAGTTGGCCAGCCAGCATATCGATCCCCTGGCGCTGCGCGCCATCGGCAGCGTATCCATTAAAAGCGACGAACCGGCGCTGCGCAACCTGGCCAACCAGTGCTGCGTGCCGTTCGAAACTTATTCCGTCGAGATCCTTAAACCCGTGGCGGCGCATTTCCCCGTCTCGGATTTCGTGCGCCGAGTCGTGGGCATCGGCAGCGTTTCCCAACCGGTCGCATGGCTGATGAGCAACGGTCGCCTGGTGGGCGATACCCTGCGCACCCAGGGCGTGACCATTACCTTAGGAGTTTCCTGCTGATGCTGTACGTAATCGGTATCGGCCCGGGCAGCCAGGCCGCGATGACCATTGAGGCGCTCGACGCCATCCGCGACGCCGACATTATCGTCGGCTATAAAACCTATACCCATCTGGTTAAGCACCTGACCGGCGACAAACAGGTGATTAAAACCGGCATGTGCAAAGAGATCGAACGCTGCCAGGCGGCCTTGGATCTGGCGGCGGGCGGCCAGAAAGTCGCGCTGATCAGCAGCGGCGACGCCGGCATCTACGGCATGGCCGGGTTGATCCTGGAGCTCACCACCCAGCAGCAGCTGGACGTCCAGGTCAAATTGATTCCCGGCGTGACCTCCAGCACCGCCGCCGCCTCGCTGCTGGGCGCGCCGCTGATGCATGATTTTTGCCATATCAGCCTGAGCGACCTGATGACGCCCTGGCCGGCGATCGAAAAGCGCATCCTGTGCGCGGCGCAGGCGGATTTCGTGATCTGCTTTTACAATCCCCGCAGCCACGGCCGGCCCGATCATTTAGCCCATGCCTTCGAGCTGATGCGCCGCTATAAGTCGGACGCCACCCCGGTGGGCGTGGTGCGCGCCGCCGGGCGCAAAAAGGAAGAAAAATGGCTGACCACGCTGGGGGACATGGATTTTGCGCCGGTGGATATGACGTGTCTGGTGATTGTCGGCAACCAGGCCACCTATTGCCGGGACGGTTTGATGATCACCCCCCGTGGTTATCAGCTCGCCGATCCGGCGCAAGCGTGAGCGGGCGGCGATGAATCAGCTAAGCGGAACGCCGATGACCGGCCGTGCGGCGATGCCGGTCGGCGAACAATGCCCGGCGGATGGCCGTGGGATGTCTGCCGGTGCGCGCGTTAATGTGCTCGGCGGCACCTCCGACGCCCTGGCCCTGTGCCGCGTGTTAAGTCGGCGCGGCGTGCCTTACAGCCTGTCGGTGGCCACGGCCACCGGCGAGGCGCTGGCCGCCGGCGTAGGCGGCGCCCGGCAGGTAGGGCGCCTGGACGCCGACGGCCTGGCCGACTGGCTGCGCGGCGCGTGCTGGGCCATCGATGCCTCCCATCCCTATGCCGAGCTGGCGTCGCGCAACCTGGCCGCGGCCTGCGCCGCCTTGCGCCTGCCGCTCACCCGTTACGAGCGCCCCAGCGAAATCGCCGCCATTACTCACCCTCTATTATTGCAGGTGGACACCGTGGAGCAGGCCTGCCATACGGCGGCGGGGCTGGGGGATCGTATTTTACTGACCACCGGCAGCAAGCAATTGGCCGATTATGTGCGGCTCTTGCCCGGGAAAACCCTGATAGCGCGCGTGTTGCCGCTGGCCGGGATTCTCGGCCAGTGCGCGGATCTCGGCCTGGGCGTCAATCAGATCATCGCCATGACCGGGCCATTCAGCCACGAGCTTAACCGGGCGCTATACCGCCAGTACCGGCCGCAGGTCATGATCACCAAAGAGTCCGGCCGGGAAGGGGGCTACGCCGAAAAAGTTCTGCCCTGCCTGGAACTGGGCATTCCCTGCGTGGTCATCCGCCGCCCGGCCATGCGCTGGGACGACATGATTTCCACGCCGGAAGATTTTGAACACCGCCTGGACCAGTGGCTTGACGCCGCCAACGCGTCCTTGTCGCGGCCATCGAGGAATCACCCATGAACAAAGCGCTTTTGACCATCAGTTTCGGCACTACCTATACCGAAGCGCGCATCCGCAATATCGAGGCCTGCGAGCGCCGGCTGGCCGATGCCTTTGGCGACCGCACGCCGTTTCGCGCCTTCACGTCCGGCATGATTATGCGCAAGCTGGCGCGGCGGGACGGCCTATTTATCGACTCGCCGGCGCAGGCGCTGGAAAAACTCTGGCAACAGGGCTACCGGGATGTGGCGATCCAATCGCTGCATGTCATCAACGGCGACGAGTACGAAAAAATCCTGCATCACGCGGCCCCGTGGCGCGAACGTTTCGATGCGCTGTATATCGGCGCGCCGCTGCTTAACGGCGAGCAGGACTATGGGCGGCTGATCGGCGCCCTGCAGGCGCAGATGCCGCCGCTGGCCGGCGACGAACGGGTGGTATTTATGGGACACGGCACCAGCCATCATGCGTTTGCCGCCTATGCTTGCCTGGATCATATGCTGGCCGCGCGCCGCATCCCGGCGTCGATCGGCGCGGTGGAAAGCTATCCCGATCTGGCGGGGGTCATCGATCGGCTCAAGGCCCAGCGGGTACGCAAGGTCCATCTGATGCCGCTGATGCTGGTGGCCGGCGATCACGCTATCAACGATATGGCCTCCGATGAGCCGGAGTCCTGGAAAAGCCAGCTACAGCGCGCGGGTTATGAGTGCCGGTGCTGGGTGCAGGGCCTGGGCGAGAATCCCTTGATCCAGCAATTATTCGTGGATCATCTGGCGGAATGCATGACCGCGGAGGTGGCCTGATGAGCGGCAAACTTTACGCCATCGGCACCGGGCCGGGCGCCGCCGATTTAATTACGGTGCGGGGCGCCCGTATCCTCGGCGAGCTGGATGTGCTGTATGCCCCGGCGGGGCGCAAAGGCGGCGACAGCCTGTCTCTGGGTATCGTACGCGATTATCTTGGCGCCGGCGTGGCGCTGAAAACCCGGCACTTCCCCATGAGCCAGGACGCGGAGGAAAAAGGCGCCGCCTGGGACGCGGTGGCGCTGGAAATGGCCGCCGACGCGGAACAGGGCCTGCAGGTCGGTTTTATCACCCTGGGGGACGCCATGCTCTATAGCACCTGGGTATTTTTGCTGGCGCGTCTGCGCGGGCGCATCGAGATCGAAATTATTCCCGGCGTCACGTCGTTTGCCTGCATCGCCGCCCGCGCCCAACTGCCGCTGGCGATGGAGAACCAGTCCCTGGCGGTAATGGCCTGTACCGATGACGAGCGTGCGCTGGAAACGGCATTGCTGACCCATGACTGCGTCGTGCTGATGAAGGTTTACGGCCGGTTTGCGCGCATTCAGGCCCTGCTGCGCCGTCTGGGGTTGATCGACCACGCCCTGCTGATGGCCAACGCTTCGCTGCCGGATGAGCAGTGTTTCCACGCCCTCGGCGACCTGGCACCGGATCGGGCGTTGCCGTATTTTTCCACGATAGTGGTCAATAAAAGCTGGGCCAACGCTTTTGAGAATAGCGATTTATAACCTTAAACAGAGGATCTGATCAATGAACCTACACGTAGGGAAGGGGTATTCCGCCTTCGGCGCCGGCATGGCGATATTGCTGCTGGTAGTGCCGCAGGATGCGTATGCCATGCATATTATGGAAGGTTTTTTGCCGCCCATGTGGGCGCTGGCCTGGTGGCTGCTGTTTTTGCCTTGCCTGGCCATCGGCCTGACGCGCATGCGGCAAATCGTCGCGGAAGACAGCAATCGCAAGGTGCTGCTGGCCTTATGCGGGGCGTTTATTTTTGTGCTCTCGGCGCTGAAAATTCCTTCGGTGACCGGTAGCTGTTCCCATCCCACCGGCGTGGGCCTGGCGGTCATCATGTTCGGTCCCTGGGTGCTGTCGGTGCTGGGGGCCGTGGTGCTGCTGTTCCAGGCCTTGCTGCTGGCCCATGGCGGTTTGACTACGCTGGGCGCCAACGCGATTTCGATGGCGGTGGTCGGGCCGATGGTGGGTTATGTGGTCTGGCGGCTGTCGCTGCGTATGGGCCTGCGGCGCGATGTGGCGGTATTCCTGTGCGCGACGCTGGCGGATCTTTCCACCTATATGGTCACGTCGTTGCAGCTCGGGCTGGCGTTTCCCGATCCCACCTTTGGTTTTACCGGCTCGGCGCTGAAATTTATGGGCGTATTTTGCCTGACGCAAATCCCCATCGCCATCGCGGAAGGGCTGCTGACGGTAATGATTTATGACCAGTTAACCAAACGGCAGTTAATTAGCGTGGGGAGTCATTAATATGAAAAAGATGCTGATCTTGCTCTCGCTGGTGGTGGCGCTGATGGTGATGCCGTTTTTTATCAACCATGGCGGTAGCTATGGCGGTTCGGATAACGAGGCGGAAGGGCTGATTGGCCTTATCGCCCCGGACTACAAACCCTGGTTCGCGCCGTTTTACGAGCCGGCCAGCAGCGAAATCGAAAGCCTGTTGTTTACCCTGCAAGGCTCGCTGGGTACGGCGGTGATCTTCTATATCCTGGGCTATTACCGGGGCCGGGATTATCGCGGCAAAAACCGGCGCGACGACGATAATTCGGACAGCGGCAAACGCGCCCCGGACGGTCACCATGTTGGAAATTGATCGCCTGGCCTGGCAAAACCGCTGGCAGACGCGGGATCCGATGCTGAAATTCGTGGCCTACGTCGGTTTACTGGGCGTCGCGCTGCTGACCACGCCGCTGTATCAGTGCGTGACGCTGCTGCTGCTGATCCCGCTGACCTGTTATGCGGCGCGCGTGAGCTGGGCGCGTTACCTGCATTGGCTCAGCCTGCCGCTGGGTTTTCTGGCGGTCAGCCTGCTGAGCATCGCGGTCTCGTTCGCCTGGTCCGCCGAGGGCATGATCTATAGCGTGCGGCTGGGGGGCTTGTCCCTCGGCCTGGATAAACATGGCCTGGTGCTGGCCAACCAGGCCATGTGGCGCAGCATGACCGCCCTGGCGGCCACCTATCTGTTTGTGCTGACCACGCCGTTTACCCAGATTATCCAAATTCTTAAACGATGCCATTTGCCGCGGCTGTTGATCGAGCATACGTTGCTGAGTTATCGCTTTATCTTTATTTTTCTCGACGAGGCGATGGCCATTCGCCAGGCGCAATCCCTGCGTTTCGGTTATCGCTCGCTGCGCACCGGTTACCACTCGCTGGCGATGCTGGTAGGAATGCTGATGCTGCGGGTGATGACCCGCTATCGTGAAATGTCCGTGGCGCTGGACGTTAAGCTGTATCAGGGCGATTTCCATTTATAAAGCGCATTTATACCGAGCCACCACTAAGGAGCCAAGATGTTAGCTACCGAGGCACTCAGTTTTTCCTGGCAGCAGGATGAGCCGGCGCTGCGTGATTTAACCCTGGATTTCGGCCGCGGCCGGGTCACCGGGCTGATTGGCGCCAACGGTTGCGGAAAATCAACGCTGTTTATGAATTTGCTGGGCCTGCAAAAACCGCAAAGCGGGCGGGTCTTATGGCAGGGCGAACCGCTGCGTTATGACAAACGCAGCCTACTGGCGCTGCGCCAGCAATTGGTGCTGGTATTTCAGGAACCCGATCATCAGCTGTTTTATACCGATATCGACAGCGATATCGCCTTTGCCCTGCGTAACCTGGGGGTGGAGGAGTCGGTGATCCAGGGGCGACTGGAACAGGCGCTGGCCCTGGTGGGGGCGGATTCGTTTCGCCACCGGCCGATTCAATATCTCAGCCACGGGCAGAAAAAACGGGTGGCCATCGCCGGCGCGCTGGTGATGCAGTCGGAATATCTGCTGCTCGATGAACCGACCGCCGGGCTGGACCCCCAGGGCCGCGAGGCGATGATCCGCATCATCCAGCGTATCGCCGACCAGGGCCGACACGTGATTATCGCCAGCCATGATATCGACCTGATCTACCATATTTGCGATTATATCTATGTCATGGCGCAAGGGCGCCTGTTGGCCCAGGGCAGCGAGCGCGAGGTGTTTTTGCAAACCTCCATGCTGGCGCGGGCCGGGCTCAGCCAGCCGTGGCTGGTGAAAGCCCATACCCGTCTGGGAATGCCGCTGGTTAAAACCGAAGAAGCGTTGTTCGCCTATGCCGGACAATCGCTGGGGACGCCGTTATGACTCTGTCCATTATGATTCAAGGTACCGCTTCCGACGTCGGTAAAAGCGTCCTGGTGGCGGGGCTGTGCCGTATTTTCGCCCAGGACGGTTATCGCGCCGCGCCGTTTAAAGCGCAGAATATGGCGCTGAACTCCTGGATTACCCGCGACGGGGCGGAAATGGGCCGGGCCCAGGTGTTCCAGGCCGAAGCGGCGGGCATCGAGCCTGACGTGCGCATGAATCCGGTGCTGCTCAAACCCACCAGCGACCGCAAATCCCAGGTGATCGTCATGGGCGAGGCGTTATGCCATATGGACGCCATGGATTACCATCTGTATAAGCCGCAGCTGCGTGAGCGCGTGGGCGAGGTCTATCGCAGCCTGGCGGCGGATCATGACATTATCGTCATCGAAGGCGCCGGCAGTCCGGCGGAAATCAACCTGCGCGATCGGGACATTGTCAATATGGGCATGGCGGAACAGGCCGATGCGCCGGTGCTGCTGGTGGCCGATATCGATAAGGGCGGGGTGTTCGCCGCCATCTACGGTACCCTGGCGCTGCTGCGGCCCCAGGAAAAAGCCCGCGTCAAAGGCGTGATTATCAATAAATTTCGCGGCGACCTGGAGCTGCTCAAGCCGGGGATCGCGCAAATCGAAGCGCTGACCGGCGTCCCGGTGGTGGGGGTGATGCCCTGGTTCGACGAACCGCTGGAAGACGAAGACGGCGTGGCCCTGCAAGGGGACAAATATCGCCAGGGCGGCGACCGCGAGCTGGATGTGGCGGTGCTGCAACTGCCGCATATCGCCAATTTTTCCGATTTTAACGCCCTGGCGTTCCAGCCCGACGTCCGGCTGCGCTATGTGAAACGCGGCGAATCCCTGGGCGTGCCGGATTTACTGATTATTCCCGGCAGTAAGAATACCCTTGGCGATCTGGATTATCTGCGCGACAACGGCATCGATGCGCAAATCCACCAGGCCCATCGGCAAGGCGTGCCGATCCTGGGGATCTGCGGGGGATTCCAGATGCTGGGGCGGCGCGTCACCGACGGTATCGAGTCCGGTATCGCGCATACCGACGGCCTGGGGCTGCTCGATTGCGCAACCCGTTTCGAGCCGCTGAAAACCACCACCCAGGTGGAAGCCGCCGTGCTGGCGTTGCCGGCCGGGGTATTTGCCGCCGGCGGCGGTTTAACCCTCAGCGGCTATGAAATCCATATGGGCCAGACCACCCTGGGGGCCGGCGTGCGGCCTTTTGCCCGCCTGACGCGCAAGAACGGCCGCCCGGTTGAACAAAATGACGGAGCCATCAACGACGCCGGCGACGTGGCCGGCAGTTATATCCACGGCCTGTTTGACCGTCCCGAATTCACCCGCGCGCTGCTCGACGCGCTGCGCCAGCGGCGCGGGCTGGGCGTACTGGATACGCCGGCGATGGGCTGGCGCGAGCGCAAACAGCAGTCCTTCGACGCGCTGGCCGCCCAGATGCGGACGAATATCGATATTCCGCTGCTGTATCGCCTGATGCGCCAGCACGCCGCAACCGGGAGCGCCGCATGAGACGGCCACCGGCTGCACAAGGAGCCCCATTATGATGTTGATTACCGGCGGCGCGCGCAGCGGCAAGAGCCGGCTGGCCGAAACCCTGGCGCAGCGGGACGGCGGCGCGGTGCTGTATATCGCCACCTCGCTGGTGACCGACCCGGAAATGGCCGCGCGGGTGGCCAGGCACCGCAGCGAGCGTCCCGCGCACTGGATAACCTGGGAAGGGCATCGCGATCTCGACGTCGTGATCCGCTGCCATGGCGATCGGGTCGGCGCGGTACTGCTGGAATGCGTCACCACCCTGGTTACCAATCTGCTGTTCGATGTGGCGGGGGATACGCCGGCGGAGCAGATGGATTTCGCCGCCATCGAACAGCAGATCGCCGCTCAAATCGACCGGCTGGTGGCCGCCTGCGCCGCCGCCCCCTGCCAGGTGATCCTGGTCACCAACGAACTGGGCATGGGCATCGTGCCGGAAAATCTGCTGGCGCGCCGTTTCCGCGATATCGCGGGCCGGGTCAACCAGCGCCTGGCCGCCGCCGCCAGCGACGTCTGGCTGGTGGTGTCGGGGATTCCGGTGCATATCAAGGGCCGCGACGGCCTGGGGGCGGCGTGATGAAACAGTTTCTGGCCGCCCTGCAATTCCTGACCCGGGTGCCGGTGCCGGCGCGCTGGACGGCGGATCTGCCGCTGGATACCTATGCCCGCGGCGTTATCTGGCTGCCGGTGGTGGGGCTGGTGGTAGGGGGCATCTGCGCGCTGGTTTTCGCGCTGGCGCAGCCCGCGTTAGGCACGCCGCTGGCGGCCTTGCTGACGGTAATGGCCAACGCCATGGTGACCGGCGCCTTTCATCTTGATGGTTTAGCCGATACCTGCGACGGCATTTTTTCGGCGCGCAAGCGCGAGCAGATGCTGGAAATTATGCGCGACAGCCGTATCGGCACCAACGGCGCGCTGGCGATGGTGTTCGCCATCGGCCTGCGGCTGGCGGCCATAGCGGCGCTCGCCCGGCATCCCGGCGGCGCGCTGCCCTATATTATCGCCGCCCCTTGCCTGAGCCGCGCCCTGATCGGCATCTTGATGTACCGCCAGCGTTATGCCCGCGACAGCGGGCTGGGCAATGTCTATATCGGCCAGATCGGCGGCCATGATTTCGCCGTGATGCTGCTGGTCGGGCTGCTGCTGACCCTGCTGATCGCCGGTATTCACGGCGCCATCGCGGCGCTGGTGGTGCTGGTTATCGCCTACGGCTACCGCGCCAGGATCAACGCCGTGCTGGGCGGACAAACCGGCGATACCCTCGGTTGCGGCGTGGAGGTTTTCGAATGGCTGTTTTTACTGGCGGCGCTGGCGGTGCCGCTATGAACCTGTTTTTAGTGCGCCACGGCGAAACCCAGGCCAACTGCGATGGCGTGTACTGCGGTGCCAGCGATCTGCCGCTGACGCAGCGCGGCCGCTGGCAGGCGCATCGGGTGGCATGGCAACTGGCGGAAATCCGCTTCGACCGGATACTTATAAGCCGGCTTAAGCGCAGCCGCGAAACGGCGCAGATCCTGCGCCCGCAGGTCGAGCCAGAATGCTGGGCGCAGTGGGACGAAATGGATTTTGGCGAATGGGAACTGCGCCACCACCGCGATCTCAGGCTGGATGACGCCGAACGCTACGCCGCGTGGTGCGACGACTGGCAGCACGTCTTGCCCCCCGGCGGCGAGGGGTTCCAGTCTTTCTCCCAGCGGGTGGTGGCGGCCACCGGCCGTTTGCGCGGGCAGGAGCAGCCAGGCGATATTTTGCTGGTGGCCCATCAGGGCGTCCTGGGCATCGTATTGGCGACCCTGCTCGGGTTGCCTCCAACCGCCATGTGGCACTTCCCGTTCCAGCAAGATGCTTTCACGCAGGTCTCCCTCGATGAGGGATTTTGTGTCCTCAAACATGTAAACGACAGCGGCCGGGCCTTGGTCGCCGGGCGTTAGACCGTCAACCCATTTCGTCAGGAGAAGTAATGTAATGAAGACGTTACAACAGGTTATCGATGCCATCCGTCCCCTGGACGCCGCCGCCATGACCCGGGCTCAACAGCGGCTTGATAGCCTGCTGAAACCGCCGGGCAGCCTGGGACGTCTGGAAACCCTGGCCGTGCAGCTGGCGGGCATTATGGGCGACCGGCCGCTGGCGTTTACCGGCAAACAGTTAATGGTGATGATCGCCGACCACGGGGTCTACCAGGAAGGCGTGGCGGTTTCTCCCCGGGTGGTCACCGCGGTCCAGGCGGCCAATATGGTCAAAGGCATTACCGGCGTATGCGTGCTGGCGGCCAATGCGGGGGCGGGGGTGACGGCGGTGGATCTGGGCATTGACAGCGAACAGCCTTTGCCGGGGTTGGTGAACCGGCGCATGGGGCGCGGCAGCGGCAATATCGCCTGCGAACCGGCCATGACCGCCGCCCAGGCCCGCCACGTGCTGGAAGTGGGCGCGGATCTGGTTTGCGGATTGGTGGGACAGGGCGTGACGCTGTTTGGCGTGGGAGAACTGGGCATGGCCAATACCACGCCCGCCGCCGCGCTGGTCAGCGTGCTGACCGGTTCGCCGGCGGCGGATGTGGTGGGACGCGGCGCCAATCTGCCGGTATCGATGCTGCAAAATAAAATCGACGTGGTCGAACGCGCCATCGCCTGTAATCGCCCCGATCCGCAAGACGGCGTGGACGTGCTGGCGAAAGTCGGCGGTTTTGATCTGGGCGGTATGGCCGGGGTCATGCTGGGCGCCGCCGCCCAGGGCGTGCCGGTTATTCTGGACGGATTTTTGTCGTACGCCGCCGCGCTGGTGGCCTGCCGCATCGCTCCACAGGTACGTCCTTACCTGATCCCTTCGCACCTTTCGGCGGAAAAAGGGGCGAAGATCGCCCTGGCACATCTCGATTTGCGCCCTTATTTTGATATGGAAATGCGCCTGGGCGAAGGTAGCGGGGCGGCGTTGGCCATGAACCTGGTGGATGCCGCCTGCGCCGTTTACCATAATATGGGTACGCTGGAAGCGAGCGCCATCGTCCTGCCGACGCCTTAGTCGCCATCATTCTGCCAGCGCGGGGCCGCAGCCGCCGGCCCCGCGGGGGATTACCCCCATCGCCCCGCGCGCCGTGAGCGGCGTACCCTCGTTCTTAATCGCCAATCGCGTCATTTGCGCAATAATCACCCCAAGTGACAAAAAAGTGCCTTTCACGCCGGACCCCCATTGACCCTCGCGCCGTAACCGGGCATGCTCATTTTTTTTAATACGACCGGTCGTATTATTATAATTTCACCTGAGGATGTTCCCCATGTCTACACCCTTGCGCACGACGCGTTTTGCACCGGTGTACCCGATATTCACGCTGGCGATACTGTTTATCGCCGGCTGTAAACCGGCGGTTCCTGCCGCGAATACGGCGCCGGCCGTCGCGGTTACGGTGGCCACGGTGACCTTCCAGCCGGTACGCGAGTGGGACGACTTTACCGGTCGGCTCGAAGCCATGCAGAGCGTGGAAATCCGGCCGCGGGTGGGCGGATTTATCGATTCTATCGCTTTTGAGGACGGCGCAAGGGTTCAAAAGGGCCAGGTGCTGTACCAAATCGACCCCAGGCCCTACCAGGCGGAGGTGGACCGGCTGGAAGCGGGCCTGCAGCAGGCTACCGCCAGCGCCGTACTGGCCAGAACCAATCGCGATCGCAATCGCCGGCTGATCGCCTCAAGCGCCATCTCCGGCAGCGAGATGGATGCCCAGGATGCCAACGCCAAAGTCACCATGGCCAATGTGGCCGCCGCCCAGGCGGCGCTGACCGCGGCGCGGCTGGATCTCTCTTTTACCCGGGTTATCGCGCCGATTGACGGGCGGATTTCCAAGGCCCTGATTACCGGCGGCAATCTGGTGACCACGTCCAGCCTGCTGACCACCATTGTCTCCGATAGCCCCATTTATGCCGCTTTCAATGTTGACGAGCAGGCCTATCTGAAATATGCCGCCGCCCAGCGCGGCAAGGATAATTCGGTGTATATCGGCCTGATGGGCGAAACCGGTTTCCCCCACCTAGCCCGACTGCGTTTCCTGGATAACGTGGTGGACCCCCACAGCGGAACCCTTGCGGCCCGGGCCATTCTGGATAATGCCGACGGCAGCCTGACGCCGGGTTTGTTCAGCCGGGTGCGCCTGGTGTCCTCCACGGTGGAGCAGGTGGCGCTGCTGCCGGAGCAGGCCCTGGGCACCGATTTGGGCAAGCGTTATGTGCTGGTGCTCGATAAAGACAACCGGGTGCAGTACCGGGCCATCACGCTGGGGCAGGCGGTGGGCGAATGGCGCATCGTGCGCGGGGGACTTAATCCCGGCGAGCGGGTGGTGGTGAGCGGGCTGCAAAAAGTACGGCCGGGAGACGTGGTGGCGCCAAGCGCCGCGCCGGCGGCGTCCCCCGGCGAATTGGCGGCGCTGATACCCCATGACTAATCAATATTGCGTGCGGGCCACCCCGCGGCAAACGTTGCCCGCCCACGGCCGGTGCTTGAGGTTTAAATGAATATTTCACGGTTTTTTGTCAGCCGTCCGCGTTTTGCCGTGGTGCTGTCGCTGGTGATTTTTGTCGCGGGGTTAGTGGCCCTGCCTTTATTGCCCATCGCCGAGTATCCGGAAGTTGTGCCCACCACCATCGTGGTCAAGACCACTTTTGCCGGGGCGGACCCATCGGTGATCGCCGAAACGGTGGCCTCGCCCATCGAGCAGGAAATTAACGGCGTCGAAGGCATGCTTTACCAGTCTTCCCAGGCCACCAGCGACGGGGCGCTGACCATTACGGTCACCTTTGCGCTGGGCACCGACGGCGACAAAGCCCAGGTGCTGGTGCAAAACCGCGTGGCGCAGGTGCTGTCGCGCTTGCCCCCCGAAGTGCAGCGGGTGGGGGTCACCACCAATAAATCGTCCCCTACGCTTATCGAGGTGGTCCATCTCACCTCCGATGACGATCGGTACGATATGCTCTATCTCGCCAGCTATGCGCAATTGCACGTTAAAGATGCGCTGGCGCGCGCCTACGGCGTGGGAGATGTGAGCGTATTCGGGCTGGGGCCTTATTCCATGCGCGTTTGGCTTGATCCGGAACAATTGGCGGCGCGCGCCCTGACCGCCGGCGACGTGGTGGCGGCGCTGCGCGAGCAAAATATCCAGGTGGCGGCCGGCCAGGTGGGGGGATCGCCCGGCACCGCGCAGGCGCAATTCCAGATTTCCGTGGTCACCCAGGGCCGGTTGGAGTCCGAGGAGCAGTTCGGCGATATCATCCTGCGGGCCGACGATCGCGGTAAAGTAATCCATTTACGGGATGTGGCGCGCGTGGAACTGGGCTCGGATAATTATTCGCTGCGCTCGCTGCTCGACAATCAGCCGGCGGTGGCGCTGGGGGTGTTCCAGCGTCCCGGCACCAACGCCCTGCAAATGGCCGATAGCGTGCAGGCCACCATGGATAAGCTGGCGAAAGATTTTCCCCAGGGCATTAAATACCATATCGTCTATAACACCACCGGGTTCGTGCACCAATCCATCAGCGAAGTCGTGCATACTTTGTTTGAAGCCATTATTCTGGTGGTGCTGGTGGTGATCCTGTTTTTGCAGAACTGGCGCGCCTCGGTGATCCCGCTGGTCGCCGTGCCGGTGAGCCTGGTGGGAACCTTCGCGGTGATGCTGCTGATGGGCTTCGGGCTTAACGCCCTGACCATGTTTGGCCTGGTGCTGGCCATCGGCATCGTGGTGGACGACGCCATCGTCGTGGTGGAGAACGTCGAGCGCAATATCGCGCGCGGCTTGCCGCCGGTGGCGGCGACCCATAAAGCCATGAGCGAAGTGACCGGCCCGATTATTTCCACCGCCCTGGTGCTGTGTTCGGTCTTTATCCCCACGGCGTTCCTGAGCGGGCTGACCGGGGAGTTTTATCGCCAGTTCGCCCTGACCATCGCGATTTCGACGGTGATTTCCGCCTTTAACTCCCTGACCCTGTCGCCGGCATTGGCGGCGCTGCTGCTTAAACCCCACCACGGCGCCAAAGATGGCTTCCAGCGCTTCATCGATCGGGCGTTCGGCTGGCTGTTCCGGCCGTTTAACCTGGCGTTTGTGCGGTTATCCCATGGTTATGTGGGGGTCGTCAGCCGGGTGCTGCACCGATCCCCGGCGGCGCTGCTGATTTACGGCGGCCTGCTGGCATTAACCCTCTTGCTGTTTATGCGCACGCCCGGCGGGTTTGTGCCGCAGCAAGACAAACTGTATCTGGTTTCGGTCATTCAGTTGCCCGATGCGGCCACCCTTGACCGCACCGAAGCGGTGGTGCGCAAGGTGAGCGATATTGCCCTGCATACGCCCGGGGTCAGCCATGCGGTGGCCTTTCCCGGCCTGTCGATTAACGGCTTTGTGCGCAGCACCAATTCCGCGGTGATCTTCCTGACGCTGAATGATTTTGATGTGCGCCGGGATAAGTCGCTGTCGGCGGGGGCCATTGCCATGAGCCTGAATCAGCGGCTGGCGGGCATCGCGGATGCCAATATCGCGGTATTTCCGCCGCCGCCGATCCTGGGGCTGGGCTCATTGGGCGGTTTCCGGATGCAAATCGAGGACCAGTCCGATCGGGGGCCGGCGGCGGTCTATCAGGCGACCCAAAAACTGATTGCCGCCGCCGCCAACGATCCCCGGCTCACCGGCCTGTTCTCGTCGTATCAAATCGGCGTGCCCAAGATCCATGCCGATATCGATCGGGAGAAAGCCAAGGCCCAGGGCGTATCCCTTACCGATTTATTTGAAACCATGCAGGTGTATCTCGGTTCGCTTTACGTCAACGATTTTAATCGCTTCGGCCGGACGTATCAGGTGAATGTGCAGGCCGACCAGCGCTTTCGCATGCATGCGGAGGATATCGGTCATTTGCAGACCCGCAATGCGGCGGGGCAGATGATCCCCATAGGCGCCTTCGTGACCACCTATGACACCACCGGCCCGGATCAAATCAGCCACTATAACGGCAGTTTAACGGCGGAAATCAACGGGTCCCCGGCGCCGGGCTATAGTTCCGACCAGGCGCAGGGCGCTCTGGAGGAGCTGGCCCGCCAGCAATTGCCCAACGGCATGAGTTTTGAATGGACCGAACTGACCTACCAGCAGATCCTGGCGGGGAATACGGCGATTTATATTTTCCCCATCTGCGTACTGCTGGCGTTTCTGGTGCTGGTGGCTCAATACGAAAGCTGGACCTTGCCGCTGGTGGTGATTCTCACCGTACCCATGTGTTTGTTATGCGCATTGATCGGCGTGCAGTTAACCCAGGGGGATAATAACGTCTTTACGCAAATAGGCCTGGTGGTGCTGGTGGGACTGGCCTGTAAAAACGCTATCCTGATCGTGGAATTCGCCCGCGATCGGGAGCTGGAGAACGAAACGCTGCTGCAGGCGGTATTAAGCGCCTGCCGGCTGCGGCTGCGTCCGATCCTGATGACGTCGATGGCGTTTATTATGGGCGTGGCGCCGCTGGCCATATCCGTGGGCGCCGGATCGGAAATGCGGCGGGCGATTGGCATTGCGGTGTTCGCCGGCATGCTGGGGGTGACGCTATTCGGTTTCCTGCTCACGCCGATGTTTTACTGGACCATCCGGCGGATGACCGGCGGTACGCTTAAACGCCAGCCGGCGGCGGATGAACCTCCGTTTCCGGCGCGCGGCGAACCGGCAGCCGGCGCCGCCCTGGATACGCCCAAACCGGGGGCGCCAACCAACCCTTGATCTCCGCGGCGCGCGCCTCCTATTATTCCCCTGGCGAGGGAAAAGGGGCCGCCGCCGTCATGGCCATGGGCAAAAACGCCTATATCGTGCGGGCGGCGGGCGGCCACCGGCGCGCCGGCTTGCAAAATACGACCGGTCGTACGTATAATTACCGGTAATTTATCAACCTACAGGAACCCTTGATGGCCAAACCAAGCGTACGCGATAAAATTGTCGATGCCGCACTGGAGCGTTTTCACACGCTCGGTTTCAGCGCATGCAGCGTACAGGATATCGTCGACACCGCAGGGGTGCCAAAGGGGTCTTTTTATAACTACTTCAAGGCCAAGGAGCTGCTGGCGCTGGAGGTGTTGTCCATTTACGGACAAGACTCCAACCGGGAAATCCTCGACGATCCCAGCCTGCCCCCTCTTGAACGGCTGCGCGCGCATTTTGAGTACATGGCCGCCTACTACGCCGAATTCGGCTATGAGAAAGGGTGCCTGATCGGCAATCTGGCGGCGGAGATGACCGATAATACGCCGCTGCTGCGCCAGGCCATCAAGCAGTCCCTGGAAAAATGGACCGGCGCGGTTACCGCCACCCTGCGCGAAGGGCAGGCGGACGGCAGCGTAATCGCCACGCTCGACGCCGAAAAGGTCGCCCGCTTTCTGATTAACAGCTGGGAAGGGGCCGTGGTGCGCATGAAAATAGCCTGTTGCCGGCAACCGCTGGACGATTTTTTTGCCGTTGCTTTACCTTTATTGAACCGCTCGCCGGGCGGACAGCCGGCATCGCCTGATACGACGGTTTGACGCCGGTCCGATCTTGGCTCCGGCGCTTAGCTGGCGCCAAGATTATTGTCTGCTCTATTCCTCTGTCACCATGATAAAACAGTGTTTCACCCTGTATAAGACGGCCGGTCAGATTTATATTGACGCCATTAATACGCACGTACATACTGATTCAATGTTAAATAAAATCAATCAGCGCCATGCATTATGGGTGCATTGCCTGCCAAAGCGAGCCATACCATGACCGGAAGGACTCATACCCTGGGGCAACGGGCCAGTTTCTGGGTTGCCGCCGCCGTTGTCGCCCATACCATCTGGACCAGCGCCGCGCCCGCGATGACCTATCCGCTCTATGCTTCAGAATGGGGATTGAACACCACCCAGACCGCCACGATATTCGCCATTTATCCCATCGTGGTGGTGGCGATCCTGATTTGCTTCGGCAATGTCTCCGATTATATCGGGCGCCGTACGACCATGCTGCTGGGGTTGGGGGCGTCGTTAATCGGCGTGTTGCTATTCGCCGTCGCCCCCAGCCTGGGCTGGGTATATATCGGCCGGGCGTTTATGGGCATCGGGGTAGGGCTGTCGGCCGGGCCATCCACGGCGGCGGTAATCGAATTCAGCGCTCCCGGGCAGGCTAAAAAAGCCAGCGCCATCACCACCGTCGCCCAGGCGGTGGGATTGGCCCTGGCGACCCTGATCGGCGGCGCGCTGATCCAATACGCCCCGTTTCCCACCCGGCTGAATTTCTGGCTGCTGCTGGCGATTATTATGCTGATTTTCATCGCCACCTGGTTTTTGCCGCGTCATAACGGCAACGGCGGCGCGGGCCGCTGGCGTCCGCGATCTCCGTCGGTTCCGCCAGGACTGGGCAACGTCGTGCTGGCGGCGGTGGCGGCGGTAGTGAGCGCCTATGCCATCGGCACCGTGGGATTGTCGCTGGGCGCGCAGATTGCGCGGGATTTGATAGGGTCGGGCAACGTGCTGCTCAACGGCGCCACCATGTCGGTTTTCGCTATTGTTCTGGGCGCGGTGGGACTCTTATGCAAAAGCATGACGTCGCGCGCGTCGATTGCCGTCGGCGGCATCTGTACCGTGGTGGGCATGGCTTTTTTGACCGCCTCGGTCGCCCTGCATTCGCTGTTGATCTTCCTGGGGTTCCTGGTGGCTGCGGGCTGTGGCTACAGCCTGCTGTTTATGGGCGGGCTGGGCCTTATCAATACCTATGCCCCGACCCATAACCGCGGCGGCACGTTGTCCACGGTGTATCTGGTGGCCTACCTGGTACAGGGGGGATTGGCGCTGCTGCTGGGAGCCCTGGCAACGGGGTGGGGGCTGGCGCGGGCCATCGATCTGGGCGCCATCGCCATCGTCTCGTTATGTATTATTACCGGCGCCATCGCCCTGTTAATCACCGTTCCCCATCCTTGCCATCTCGCCGTGCGCTGTAACAAAGAACAATCGTTAGCGCCGGTACGCCGGCTCTGAGAGTATGATGAAAATCGTTCACGCTGGTGATAACGCTGAAAGAATGCGCGGTTTTGGCCGGGATATGATAATATTATCGTTCATTAATAAAAAGAGGTTGACTAAAAATACGACCGGTCATATTGTAAATGCAAGGTTATCATTTGTGGAGAATGTCTATATGAATCAGAATGTCATTATTAAGGACCTGATAGATTGGTTGGAAAACAATCTGGACAAGTCATTATCGCTGGATCACGTAGCGGCTAAATCAGGTTATTCCAAATGGCACTTGCAGCGTATGTTCCGTAATGTCACCGGTGATGCGCTGGGTACCTATATCCGTACCCGCCGCCTGTCCCGCGCCGCGTCGGAATTATGCCTGAAGGATCAGAGCATCCTGGACATTGCTTTACAAAGTGGCTTTGATTCTCAACAGTCTTTCAGCCGTGCGTTTAAGCGCCAGTTTAGTCAAACCCCTGGTGCATATCGTTCCAAAATGTCCTATACCTGTCGGCAGGCTGCGGCCAGGGAAGGGAATTTTACCCCGGCCAAACGTCCGGCGGTTGCCACTGAGTTGGCCTATTAATCGGTTTTGGTTGCCGGCGGCTGTCGACAGACAGCCGATCCGGCCGGCGGTATTACGCGGATAAATAATCCGGGTCAATAAGCCGAAGTATTTCCCCCAGCCGCACGCATGCTTCCGGCCCGACTTTTCCCGCTCCTGAATACCCCGCGTTTTGCAAAATCATGGCCTTTAACGCCACCAGCCAGTCAAATATATAAAACGCCGTGGTATTAATCGGCGTCTGGTTCAGGCGGGTCAGCCGCTGCGGCGATCCCCAGTTCTCCGCCGGAATTTCCATACGGGCAAAGATTTTATGGCCGGGATTGACCCGGCTGTCGGGACGCTGCGCGAGAGGTGCCCGCTGAAAACCCAGCCAGGCGACAAAATCCCCCAGCACGGTGAGCGCCCTGGCCACCTGGCGGTCGGCTTGGTTTGCCAACGGGCCGTCGCCGGCGCGCTCCCGGGGGATATCCTCAATCAGCGCGTTTAATAATACGCTTTCGATATCCAGCCGCTGGCCGGCGATAATTAATTCGGCCAGCAGCATTTCCAGCGTGGGTTTCGCCAACCCGAGCAGCGCCAGCAGCGGGCCGTTTTCCGGCAGGTCGCGCAAATAATTGATCCAGCAGCGCATCACGCGGCGCGCATACCCCGCCTCGACATCATATTGCGTCCCGCTGCGGGGTTGCTGGCCGGCCGGAGTGGGGGGCGGCATCTTTGCCGTCACTTCTGTCGTCACTTCTGCCAGCAGGTCGATAAATATGCCGACGCCAAAATCATCCCGTTGCATCAACGGCAGGGGGGACGCGGACTGGGCAGCAAGGGCAGGCTGCGGCGACGGCGAAGCGAGATAAAGCCGGCGCAGTTCGCCGCGGGAGGGGAGCAGTTTCTCCAGCAGTTCGCCATGTACGCCGGCGCGGGTCTGCAGCACTTTGATCAGGGTATCCGCGATACGCGGTTTTTGCCGCGAGTCTTCCGCGCCGGCCGGCTGGTACCAGCCGCCAAGCAGGTTTTCCGCCAATTCGCGGCGCAGCTCGGTATATTGTTCGCTTAACCGCCCCAGGCGGGCATCCGGTCGCAGTTCGGCCAGCAGATAATCGGCCATGCGCTCGACCCCGCCCGCATCCAATACCAGCATCGTGCCCCAGGCATAGCCGGGAAACCCCACGTAACGCTGCACGGCGTCATCATGGTTTTGCCCCTGGACGAGACGCCGATCGAAAGGGGTCACGGCCCAAATCAGCCCGGGTTTGCGGCGGTTACGAACCAGGGGCGTTGCGCCCTGGGTCTGTTTGACCCAATAATCCAGCGCCCGGGCTACGCACTTGATTTCCGACGGTTTGCCCGCAGCGTTGCACACCATCAGCAGGCTTATCTCACGACTATCGGTGTAACGCGCCAGCAGATAAGCGCGCTTGGCGCGCGCGATGCGCCGCATCCACGGGTCGGGCTGCGTTTTATCGTCCGCGTCCGCAACCTCCGGGGGTTCGCCGGGGAAATCCAGCAGGTCAATCTGCTCGAATACCGGTCTGCGAGGGGAGCTTTGCAGCGGTATCAGCCGTTCAACCGTCAGCATCGCCAGTTCCGCCAGCGTCAGTTCCACCGGGCGGCCCGCTCGCCCGTCGTTTAGCGGACGCGCCTTGATAATCCGATCCGGCGGCGCGTCGTCCAGCGTTTTATCAACGGGGGCCAGTGCGGCGGGCGCGCCGGCAAAAGCATGCAGGGCATGGGCAAACCGGCGGTAAGCCGCGGTCAGTTCCGGCTCTTCATCCCATAATACCGCAAACAGCCGGGCGCGATCGTCCACCCGCAAGAAAGGCGCCAGCTCCACCGCCAGCGGCCAGAAGTGCGCGGATAAAAACCGGTGGGGTTTACCATCATGGCGGGCCAGATAGTCCCATAATGCCACCACTTCGTCGCTGGTAATGCCCGCCACCGCTTCCGGCTGTCGAAGCCGCTGCAAGTGATCAAGCCGATCGGCGAACTCCTGCGGGCCCGGCGCGGCCAGCGCGGACGGCGCCGTATCGCGATAAGCCGTGGCCAGAATTTTGGCGATTTCCACCTCGGTCAACAACAGCAGGTGTCGTGGAAAGTCCTTATCCTCCATGCCGGCGCGGCGGCTAAACCGGGTGACAACGTCACTGGAGAACGGGCCGGGCGGCATATCCCCCGCCAGGGCCGGGGCTTCCCCGCCCATTACGTTCGTTAACCGGCCGTTGGCGTCCGCGGCCAGCGCCGCGATCAGATAGCTCTTCCCCGCCTGCGACTGGCCGTAAAAACCCAGCGTCATGGGGCTTAACGCCGCCGCGGACAAAGCCCTGGCCCGGGTACGGCAGCGGCGCAATTTTATGGTCAGTCCATCCGCTTCGATGTCCAGCCGCGCTGCCTGCCGCCGGGTCGCGGCGATCCAGTCTATTCCCTGGCCAATGCCTTGTTCCATAGCCAAGAGTTGCTGATATAAGGGGAGATGCGGCGGAGTTGACATTGAGTCGGCCGTTAAAGTTTTCATTGGTTATATACGCTCCCGCTATCGATCCAGTAGTGGGTCGCGCCCGAAGAACTGCCGGCCAGAGTATTGAGTTTGAGTTGCAGATGATGGGTAGGGACCCGCCCGCCGTCCAGCAGCGCCGCGTCGGCAATTTCGAAACGCTCGGGTTCGTCCAGGTTATTGTTTTTGGCCACCCTCAGCCTGACATGCACAATACCGTCGCCGGCGACCTTGCGCGCCAACTGCGGGTCGACAATGGTCAGGGTATACAGCGGGGATGCCGGCCAGCGTTCATTATCAAGCTGGCGAAAGCCCAGGCACAGCGGGCCGCGCATCTGGAAACCGCCTTTGCGATCCAGCGCGAAATCCGGCGTATCCAAATCGATATCGCGGTAATAAACGTGCTCGGCGCTCAGGGTGTTGTCGCTATCCAGCATACCGAGATAACGGACGGTGGAGTAAGGCTGGAAATCCCCGGCTTTAAACAAGAACCCCGCCAGGCGCAGGTCGAGCGCCAGCAAACAAAGCATGGCGCCAACCGCGGCGGTGGATTTGGGATTATCGATACGCCCGTGTTGGTTAAACGGATACCAATCGCTGGTATGGTATCCGTCCAACGCCACCATGCGTCCGATGGGCAGTGGTTGCAAATGCCGCAACAGCGCCTGGATTCCCGGGAAACGCGACGGCCGGCCGGTGAGCAGCAATACGTCGCACTCATACAGCGCCACCACTTCGGCGAGCGAACGCACGGCACGGGTAATGCCCAGCCGATTGGCTAAAAATTCGCCGTGCAATTTGCCCAGGTTAACCAGCAGCGGCACCCGCAGCAGCGCAAAGGGGACGGCATCCGCCGGTAGGCCGCGGCGCACTTCGCTTTCTATATAATTCAGCACCTGCGCCGTTGGCGGCTGCGTCAACAATTCGCCAAAGGTACTGGCTATCTCGGCGCCGGCATCCAGGGGATCGTAGCTTTCATACGCCTGCAGAATCGACCGGCCGATGGGCATAAAAAGCTGCAACGTGGCCTGCTGGCGCAGCACTGATTGGCCGTTGATCCGTCCTTCGCTGCCAAACAGCCTGGCCATCAACAGGTTTGGGGTGGCAACGCCGGCCTGTTTCAGCCCCTCCTCCAGGGCCGGTAAGACATAAAGCTGGATCACCTCCAGCAAAATATCGTCGCCGGCCACTTTAAACCCTTCCCGGAATAACAGGCGCGGCGTAATTTTCATCTGGTTACCGACGCCGTCATCCAGCCGGTATTGGGTGATCGCCAAATCGGTGGTGCCGCCGCCAATATCAATCGACGCGATGCGCAGGCTTTTGCCGGCGGGTTCCTGCGCCGTAGGCGTTTTATCCGGCCTGGCCATGCCGGCGAAAAAGGCTTCGGTACGCCCGCCGAAGTTGAGCTGGGTTTCGTTATACAAATAGACCATCTGGCCGCAGGTGGCTTCGTCCCATTCCATCTGCACGTCAGGCACCGGCACCAGGCTTTTAGCCCGGTCCGAGGCCGAAGTGAAATCATCATCCGCCGGATGCCAGCCCATCGCCTTCCAAACCAGGCCGAGGGCTTCCTGCATGCGTTGCAGAAAAATGGCGCGCTCGGGCGTGGACATCGCCGAGGGCAGGGTCAGGACAATGGTGCGCAATTGGCGCGGCGCCGAGGGACGCATCATTTTTAACCGCTGCGCCACGCTGTTTATTTGCATCAGCGCCTGCGCCAGCAGCTCGGACAGCATAAACGTCATCACCGAACTGCGGCTGTAATGGGCGCAAAACACCGGCATGCGCTCATCCAGGGGCAGGCCGGACAGCGGCTGCCCTTCATCATTAAGCAAATGGATCAGCGGCGCCGCGATGGCCTGGGGTTCGTTGTCGCCGTTGACCCCCTGGCGGCTGAAACGCCAGCCAGGAGCATAACTCTCCGCGTCCCACAGGTAGCGACGCGGACTGGAAATGCCGGTGGCGCCTTCGCTTCCCCGGCGTTCGGCGGCCATGCGCCCGGCTTCCCGGCCAACGCGGATAATCGAGGGCCAGATAAAAGCGTCATCACGTCCGCTTTCCACGGAAAAGTTCTGTTTGCCAAAGCGCGCCTCGGCAAATTCCACCCGGCTCTCAAACAGCTCGTTATAGAGATACTGGGGCTGGCTCAGATCGCGGATGTGCAGTTCATAGGTTTGTTGCAAACCGTTGGTTTCATCCGCATGGTCTTCAATCAAAATGCCGCAGGTATGGGAGTTGCCGACATCCAGGATCAGATCCACGTTTATTGCAGGCTCTTGCAAGGTGCCGGCGGCGATTTTGACCTCGGGCACGCACAGCTGGGTTCCCAGCATGTCCAGTAAATTCAGATAGTGCGCCTGATATTCGAAGGTTCTGAGCGCGGCGGCGATTTCCCGTTCGGGACGCTGCTCAAGGCTGCCCGCCTGCTGGGTAAATACTTCCCGCAGCCAGCCGTCCACCCAGGTCAAATCCAGGAATTGCCCCAGTTCGTCGCTGCGGTGCGCCAGGGCAAAGCCTACGCCGGTTTTACCGTCATTGGCATTGGGCGCCAGGGATTCATTATCATGGCCCGCCGGATACACCTTGGTATCAAAAGCGAGACAGACCCGATGGGTGGCGCCGTTTTGGTCCGGCGCCGCCAGGGCTAATACCTGTATTCGCGCCCAGTTATCCGGCCCGCCGGTAAATACCCGCGGCGGGTTAAAACGGAAAAAAGGCAGCGGCAGCCAGACTTTATCCAGCAGCCGCAGCGACTGCTCCAACGGAAAGCTGTATTCCGGTTTAACCACTTCCTGCGGTTTTCCCGCCGGTACCGGTACCGAATATTTACCGTTAAGCGCATTGTAATCCAGGCGCAGCAGCGGGCCATTAGCGCTTTGGCGCACAAACTTACCGGGCAATTGCTGGTCCATCACCGGCCTTAAGGCAAAATCCAGCAATTGGATACCGCTATCCTGAATCAGCGTTATTCTTTGTTTATAATCCGTTATGGTGGCCAGCATAAATTATTCTTTCTCGCGCTTGATGGTCATGGGAAACGCCGTAGCGGCGTTATAACGCCCCTGGCATTCAGCCGTGCCGTTGGCGCCCTGTTTACAGATGATTTCCGGCATTTGATAGCGGGAACCATCGCTGCACCGGGCCTTGTTGCGGCTGTTGATCACCAGGTTGCCCGATTTCATCAGTCCCGCGCCGGCGGATGCCCGGCACGTGATCCCATCGCCATAGGTGATTTTCACCGTTCCCTGGCCATGATTAAGCTGGTATCGCAGGCTCGGCGGCTTACCGGTGAGCGGGTCTTTAATCTCCGGGATGGCGCGCCAGTTGCCGTTGAGAAAATCCGTCGAGCCCTGTTTTACCGCCTCGGCGGAAAGCGACAGGGCATTTTTACCGGCGGGCGGGACGGGCTGGATCGCCGCCGCCGCGTCGCCGGCGCCGTCGTTGCGCGTTTCACCCGCCGCCGCGGCGGTTATGGCTGGAGAAGCTGGCGCGCTATTGTCCGCAGCCATCTGATTTACCGCTGCGGCCGGCGCGACGGAAACCGGCTGCGCGGTAGGTAAATCCGCTGGCACCGGCTGGGCCGCCGCAGCCGGTAATGGCATCGCGGATGGCGCAGGGATCAGCGCGGTGGACGGCCTGTTGGCGCCCGGCGGGTTGGGTTTTGCCGCCGCTACCGGCGCTGCGGCGCTATCAGTCTGGGAGCTATCATTCCGCGCGATGGCGGGCAAGGCCGGTTCTCGCGGGGTTAGCGCCTTCAACGGCGCGACGGGGGAAGATGCCATACCCGTCACCCAATCGCGGATTTGCAGCGCGAGAAACAACAACAGCAAAATGCCCGCGAGCCAAACCGCATGCCGCCAGCGTCGGCGCCCGGTTATGCCGGCGGCGGGCAAGGCCCGCGCCTGCACCGGCGATTCCGGCGCCAGATCCAGGACAGTATCCGCAATAGGCGGTGGGGCGGTGATATTGACGGACGACGACGCGGGCGGATCGCCATCGGCGGGCAGGGCGGTGAACCGTTCGTCCTCACCGGCTTCATCCGCCATCAGTTGCAAACACGCCAGGGCATCAGCGTCGGTTTTATGCTCCGGGCTGACAAAGCCCCAAAAAGTGATCACCGGTTTGCCGCCCACCAGATAGACATAATTCCGATCGGGGAATCGGATAGTTTTTGCCAACAAAGCGCCAAACAACCGCCTGGCATTTTTTTCGGCGTTTTGCGCCCGTTGGCTAAGCTCGGCCGCGGCTGCCTGGCATCGTTGCAACTCGCGCAGCGCCGATGTGCGCTGGACGAGGCTGGCCATGGCCCAGGAGATTACCTTGCCCTCAATGGGAGAGTACCAATCAATACGATCGCCGGCCTCGTTGGGCTGGGGAATGGCCAGGCACTCGGCGATCTGCCGCTGTTGCCTCAGGCGCAAGGTTTCCCTGATTTGCAGCGCCGAGGCATAGACCGGCTGGCCATTTTCACCCAACGCAAAAATATCATCTAAACTGCCGCTTCGTAAAAAAGATTTCGCCACGCCAAAGGCACCCTTTGTCATCAATATCCCAGGCAGAAAATAGTGTGTTATCTGCGACTGCGTATACTTTAATGCGCCCGGCGGCAAATCAAACGCTTAAACAAAGGGTATAACTGGCGATTATTCATGGGTTACCCGCCGGCAGGGGAATCTCGCCGCGCCTTATGCCAGCCCCTTGGCGAGAGTGGTGATAGCGTTGCGCAGCCACTTTTGCGACGAACTATGGTCATTCCTGCGGTGCCACATTAAATCAAATTGAATTGACGTGAGCGCCACCGGCGGCGGGAAAAAAACCAACCGGTCACGGGCGGACGACAATAACGCCACGCGTTTCATCAGCGTAGCGGTAAAATCGCTCCCGGCAATAATGGCCGGCACCGCAAACATCTGCGATAAAGTTAGGGCCAGTTGGCGCGAGTGGCCCGATCGGGCAAGAGCCTGATCGACCAGCCCGTATCGGTCTCCCTCCGGGGAAACCAGAACGTGTTTTAACGCCAGGAAGGTATTTAGGTCCATACCCTGTGCCACTGCCGGATGGTCATGCCGCACGAGAGTAACGAACTCATCCATTAGCAGGGGGCAACTGAGAATGCGGCTTTCGAGAGAGGTGGATGGAACGCCGATTGCCGCATCAATAGTGCCTGCATCAAGAAGATCAATCGCACTGTCGCGGGCGGTAAAGGCGTGGAGATGAAGCGTGACCCCGGGTGCCTGGATAGCGATATAACGCGCCAAAGCGGGCAGCAGCACAAAAGCCGGATAATCTGAAACCCCGAGCGTAAACGAGATAATTTCCTCATCTGGCCGAAAGGTTCTCTCTTCAACCAGGATAAGTTCCATACTTCGCAGCGCGCGGGCAATGGGTTGTGCGATATCCCTGGCTTTTGGCGTGGGCACTAGCCCCCCGGCGCTCCTGACAAACAGGCGGTCGCTAAAATGTATGCGTAATCTTGCCAGGGCGGAACTCATCGCCGGTTGACTGACCCCCACCAACGCCGCGGCGCGGGTCACATTACGTTCGTTCATTAACGCATCAAAGGCGGCAAGCAGATTGAGGTCGATACCATGAAAATTCATGAAACAAATAATCCTGTATATCGTTTATTTGTTATACAAATATAGGAGAATCATTCAGGATGCAAGCATCATCCTTATTCATCTGCAAAGAGACTATCATGACCACTGTACAAAACGACGATCCAACAGAACGTCTCCTGGCGGCGCAACGCCTGGCAGTAAACACCCTGTATCGGGCATTTAATGATAAAAACCCGGATCTGCTGGATAACGTACTGACCGCGGATTGGGAAGACATTCCGCTGGCGCCGGGACAAGCGCCGGGAGTGAAGGGAATGAAACCATTGGTGGCCGGCTTTATTACCGTCTTACCCGATATAAAAATCGTTATCCATGACCTCCTCCAGGTCCCCGGCAGAATTGCGGTACGGGCAGAAATTACCGGTACCCATCGGGGCGAAATTTTTGGTATTCCGGGTACGGGAAAACCGGTGAATTTCAGTATTCATGAGTTCCATGAAATGGAGGGGGATCGGATCAAACGTACCTGGCATCAGGAAGACTGGTTCGGTTTTTTCCGGCAGGTAGGGCAATTCCCCTCCATTAAATAAGTAACAGCGGCGCGAATTATTGCGCCGCTTCCCCTCTCTATTTCACTTCAATAAGCGTGACGCATGGCTTTCCTGTCAAAATGGCAGCAATGCATGAATACGGCGGCCAGAAAGCCGCTAATATACGCGGACGC
Organism: Sodalis sp. RH21; assembly: GCF_047324175.1. NCBI lineage: Bacteria > Pseudomonadati > Pseudomonadota > Gammaproteobacteria > Enterobacterales > Bruguierivoracaceae > Sodalis > Sodalis sp. RH21. The sequence continues at coordinate 2,814,939 of NZ_CP178732.1, forward strand.
ATAGAAACCGCTTGATGGTTGCTATAGAAAAGTAGAACCATACGCATGAATTTTTCACGAAATGGCTTGGAGAAAGGGTAAAAAATGAAAGTATTAACGTTTGGAGAAATGATGCTTCGATTGAAGCCGCTCGCCAACAATCGCATTATGCAGTCAGATGTTTTTGAAGCAACCTATGGCGGCGCCGAAGCCAACGTCGCCGTATCGCTGGCGCTGCTGGGCAATGATGTGGCTTATTTAAGTAAGCTGCCGGCTAATTTGCTCGGGGAAACCGCGCTGTCGACTTTACGCAAATATGGCGTAGACACCGCGAAAATTTTGCGCGGCGGCAACCGTCTGGGGATTTATTTCCTTGAAAAAGGCGCCAGCGTACGCTCCACCAATGTTGTCTACGATCGGGCGGGCAGCGCATTTGCCGAAGCGAAACAAACGGAATTCCATTGGGAAGGCCTTTTGCAGGAGATTGATTATTTCTATTTCTCCGGCATTACCCCGGCCATTTCTGACGAATTGGAACAGGTCGTCACCGCCGCGTGCGTCTATTGCCAGGCGCATAATATCCCCGTGGTTTGCGATATGAATTACCGCGCCAAGATGTGGTCCACTGAAAAAGCCCAGGGCGTCATGTCTAAATTAATGAACTATGTCACGATTTGTATTGCCAATGACGAAGATTTTGAAGCTACGCTCGGCATTAAAGCCTTCGACGGCGATATGTCCCGCGGCATCGACCAGATAACATCATTTAAAGAAGGCATGCTGGCGGTAACCAAAAAATATCCGAATTGTAAAGTGGTGGCCAGCGTCTTACGAAATATTCGCTCCGTAGAGGAAAGCGAATGGATGGGACTGTTGCTAAAAGACGGTAAGTTTTATGAATCTCCCCGCTACCAGATGCATGTCATGGAAGGCGTCGCCGCCGGAGATGCTTTTGGCGCCGGTTTAATGCACAGCCTGCTGCATAAAGCGGAAGCCCAGGAATGGATTGATTTTGCCATTGCCGCCAGCGTATTAAAACTGACTATCACCGGCGATTTAAACCTGGTGCAAGAGTCCGATATTCGTTCAGTGATGAAGAAGGGCGGCGGCGCCAGTCTCAATCGGTAAAATATCACGGCCATTGCCAGGCCCCGGATGGGACTGGAATAGATAGAATCGTCGCTGGACATACAAAATAGCGCCAAGGCCAGGCTGTATGTCCGGCAACAGAGGTTATCCATCCTTTACTCGTTGCGTAAAACCGCCGTACCAGCCCATTCTCTACCCCGATACCTGATATCTGGTAACCCCCCCGAATCCCTGGATAATATTCCGCTTTTTTCATTTGCCCGACATTTTTCTGCCATCTCGCCGTCACACGCACTGCTTAAGGTCGGGGTAATTAAAACCGGAGGACATCCTATGTTCAGTATGGATACCGTACTTCAGGAGCTTCACCCGCAGCGTAAAACACCCCCGTGGCAGCTCAGTATCTTAAAACTGCTTTTTCGCGAGAAAGAGTTCCGCCGGCTGGGAGAGGAAAACCGGCATCTTAAAGGCATGGATATGGTCGAACAGGTGCTCGACTATTTTGACGTACGCTGCGAACTGACCGAGCGTGACCTGGAACAAATCCCCAGTTACGGCCCGGTGGTGGTGGTGGCCAACCATCCGATTGGCACGCTGGACGGGCTGGCGTTACTGCACGCGGTAGGTTCGGTGCGCTCTGACGTCAAAGTGGTGGCGAACCGCTTGCTGTCGCAGGTTAAATCCCTGAACAGCCTGATGCTGCCGGTGGATAATATGGGCAATCGTACCCGCCGTTCGCAGGTGGCATTAATGCAGGAGCACTTGGAAAATCAAGGGGTCTTGATCGTGTTTCCTGCGGGTGAAGTCTCGCGCTTAAGCGCCAAAGGCATCCGGGACGGCCGATGGCATACGGGCTTTTTGCGCATGGCGGCCAAAAGCCGTGCGCCGATTATCCCGGTACATATCAGCGGCAACAATAGCGCGCTGTTTTATTTCAGCTCGCTGCTTTATCGCCCGCTGTCTTCACTATTATTGATCCACGAAATGTTTGGCCAGCAGGGAAACCGACTGAAAGTGCGGATTGGCGCGCGAATTCCTTATTCCAGCTGGCACGACGGCCATACGCAGGCCAATGATTTAGCCGCGCGGTTTCGTAAGCACATCTACCGTATCGGCGCGGGAAAAGCGGGACTGTTCCAGTCTGAATCCGCCATTGCCCGGGCCGAAGATCGCGCGGTATTAAAACATGCGCTGGAGAATACCGAAACGCTGGGCCATACGCCGGATGGTAAAATCATTTATTTATACCGCCGTCACGGCGAAGACCATGTGCCGATCCTGCGGGAACTCGGGCGGCTGCGTGAAATCGCATTTCGCGCCGTGGGCGAAGGCAGCGGCCGCCGCCGCGATCTGGATGGTTACGATGACAGTTATTATCATCTCGTATTATGGGACCCGCAGGCGCTGGAAATCGTCGGCGCCTATCGCTTTATTCCGACCGCCGGGCATGCCGGTTGCTACAGGCAGGACAGTATTTACAGCCAAAGCTTATTCCATTATGGACAGCAGATGGATGCTATTTTGGGGCAGGGGATTGAGCTGGGCCGCAGTTTTATTCAGCCGGCCTATTGGGGTAAACGCGGGCTGGATTATTTATGGCTGGGGATTGGCGCCTATCTGGCAAAATATCCGCAGACCCGGTATTTGTTCGGGCCCGTGTCTATTTCCGGCGCGCTGCCAATGGCGGTGAGGGATTTGCTGGTCGCATTTTATCGGCTATATTTTGCGCCAACCTTACCGCTGGCGACGTCCCGCCGCCCTTATCCAGCCTCACTGCCCAACGTGCTGGCGCAGTTTTCCGGGGATAATTATAAGGAGGATTTAATCCGCCTGAAACGTCTGCTGGCAAATTTTGGTTGCAGCATTCCACCGCTCTATAAGCAATATTCTGAACTATGTGAGCGGGGCAGCGTGCAGTTTATTGATTTTGGCAGCGATCCGGCGTTTAACCACTGTATCGACGGGCTGGTATTGGTGGATATCAGCAAATTAAAACCGGCGAAGTATGAGCGTTATATTGCGGTACATCAATGAGTTGTGTTACTAACGGATCTAAATAGTAACCATTGTGCTCTAATTGTCGACGCGGTGCAATCTGCTGGTATTCCACCAGGAAGCAACAATATAGCCGATAAGGGAACGGCTATATTGCTTGGCTGGATCAGACCGCGAAATCTTCCAGAGATTTGCCGCTATCAAGCAATGCTTTCATTGCTTTTGGCGTACGGCCCTGGCCGGTCCAGGTTTTTGATTCGCCAAATTCATCCGTGTATTTATATTTGGCAGGGCGCGGATCGCGCGCTTTTTTAGCCTTGGTGGCAACTACGCTGGCAAGCAGTTCAGACGGGTCAATTCCATCTTCCTGCAACTGCTGGCGATACTTTTCAAGTTTAGCCAAACGGCCTTCGTTTTCAGCGCGAAAAGCTGCTTCTTCAGTACGGCGGTCTTCAGTAATTGCCGTAAGCTTTTCCAGAATTTCTTCTAACGTTGAAAGTTCCAGCTCACGAGCTTGCGCCCGCAACGTACGAATATTGTTCAGTGATTTAAGCATTTCTGACATTGGGGACCCTGCCTGTTATATTAGATTAAGACGTGCATTTAATAATAACCAAAAGTATATAGCATGAATGTAAAAGCGCATAACATTTTAAACGACTTAGAGAACAAAAAATTGGTTTTTGTTATTCGCATAATACTTATAAAGTTAATCATCAGCTATAAAAGACTTAATTTAATCGGCGGAATTTGCAGTTCCAGCGCATAGCGCAACCCCTTGTGCGCGGACATTTCATAACGTTACTTCCAGTAAATATCAGAAATACTTGCCAGCAATTTTATAATCGCCTCCGGCCGCCGTTTTGATACCGAATCCACAAGGACAGCGGCATCAAGGGAGTGAGCCGCTGACAGGCAGAATCGGTACGATCTTCTATACTTATGGCTTATTCTGGTAATTAAGGAGAAAAAACATGACCATTCATAAGAAGGGGCAGGCCCATTGGGAAGGCGATATTAAACGCGGCAAAGGTACGGTCTCGACCGAGAGCGGCGCGCTGCAACAGCAGCCCTACGGTTTCAATACCCGCTTTGAAGGCGCTGCGGGCACCAATCCGGAAGAATTGATTGGCGCGGCCCATGCCGCCTGTTTCTCTATGGCTCTATCTCTGATGCTGGGCGAGGAAGGCTTTACGCCTGAAAGTATCGACACCACCGCGGATGTCTCGCTGGACAAAGTCGATGGCGGATTCGCCATCACCAAAATAGCGCTGAACAGCACGGTGAAATTGCCGGGCGTTGATGATGCGGTATTCGATAAAATTATTCAAAAAGCGAAAGCCGGGTGCCCGGTATCGCAATTGTTGAAAGCCGACATAACGCTTGATTATCAGCTTAATTAAACCACCCGCCGACTAAAACCACCGGTATCAACAGACCATCCCGCTGCTTCCAGAGGCCACTCCGGAGGCAGCGGGTCATGGAACATTTATAGAAGCTAGAAGGCGATGCGGGCAGTTGGCCGTTGGCAGTCTGTGCTGCTTTGATTCCGTGGTTTCCCCGTGGTTACCTGGTATCCTTTGAGTTCCTGATTGACACCAGGTATACGAAGTATACTATGGTTTCATCGATCCAAACTGGAAAACCATACTGTGACCACATCCAATGTAGATGCCTTATTTCAGCCCTTTCATTTAAAGAACCTGTCGTTGAAAAATCGCATCGTTATGGCTCCCATGACGCGTAGCTTCGCGCCAGGCGGCATTCCGGGCGAAAATATTGCGGCGTATTATCAACGGCGGGCGGCGGGCGACGTGGGCTTGATCCTGTCCGAAGGCACGGTCATCGACCGTCCCGCCTCCAGAAACGACGAAAATATTCCTTTATTTCATGGCGATGCCGCACTGGCGGGCTGGAAACGGGTCATTGATGCCGTTCACGCCGCAGGCGGCAAGATGGGCCCGCAACTCTGGCACACCGGTTCAGTGGCCAGTTTTATGACCGAGTGGGTGCCTGCCGCGCCGGTCGAGAGTCCGTCCGGACTGATTGCGCCAGGCCAGCCTCGCGGTGAGGTAATGAGTGAAGAGGCCATTGCCGACACGATCGCCGCTTTCGCCAGCGCGGCGGCCAATGCCAAACGGCTGGGTTTTGATGTCGCTGAAATTCACGGTGCGCATGGTTATCTGATTGACCAATTTTTCTGGGCCGGTACTAACCAGCGTACCGATCGATATGGCGGCGCCACATTGAAGCAGCGTGCCCGCTTTGCGGCCGAAGTTGTCAAGAGCATGCGCGAGGCGGTCGGTCCCGACTTCCCGCTCATCCTGCGCGTCAGCCAATGGAAACAACAGGACTTCGCGGTGAAGCTTGCTCCATCGCCCGAAGAGATGGGCGACTGGCTTGTGCCCCTGGTCGAGGCCGGGGTGGATATTCTGCATTGTTCGCAACGGCGGTTCTGGGAGCCGGAATTTGCCGAACTTGACGGAGAGGACGGGTTGAACTTCGCCGGCTGGGCGAAGAAGCTGACCGGCGCAGCGACCATTAGCGTGGGGTCGGTAGGACTTTCGGGCGACTTCATGGGGTCTTTTGTCGGCGAGGGTTCAAAACCCGCCGGTCTGGATAACCTGATCCAGCGGCTGGAGCGTAACGAATTCGACCTGATTGCAGTTGGCCGCGCGTTGCTGACCGACCCGAATTGGGTCACAAAAATCCGTCACGGCGAACAAGGCGCACTGCTGGATTTCAACGCCGCTGACCTGGGCGAATTGATCTGAACATGGCCGGACCTTCCGCGAGATACCGTGGAAGGTCCACTCCGCCGGCGATGGCGGCACAGCTCCCAAGGGTATATCCAACAGGCGGGCGGCAGATTCCTCCGAGATAGTCATCCGGTGCATTCATCAGAATGTCTATATCTGTTATATTAGTGCGCTAGATCACAAAAAGCCTTAAAGGAAGATACCACACGATGATTAACCGTTTCACCCTTACCGCCATTGCGGCTGCTTTTGCGCTGACGGGATGCGTAAAACACGTTACTTCTTCAAATGAACCCGTGGCCGCAGATTTTACCAATGGCCCGACGCTGGTCACCGTGACGCATGTTCCTGCTCCCACCGCAGATGGTGCGACCGTCTTTGTTACCGTTGACGGCAACGATGCGGGCGCCCTGGCCACTGGCGAAAGCGTAGCGCTTCATGTGCCCGCAGGCTCGCATCAGATTGGGGGTTATGCCCGGTCGCTGATCGGCCGCGTCACCATTCCGCCGGTCAACGTCACCACAACCGCCGATACGCCAAAGCATATTGCTTATACGGTGACGAAAAGCAAACCGACCTTTGCGGAATTGAGCGCCGGCCCGAACCCACAGCCGCAGGAACCACAGGCCGCGCCGCAGGGATAAAGATTGACGACGAAAACCCGCTGGACCCTCGCGGCTTATTACCATTCACCCTGTATCCCAGCTTACTTCATCGGCCGGCCAGTACGGATAAACACTGTCCATGGGGCAGGGTGTGCGGTAAGGAATGCAGCGCCATAACTCCTCCACGTAGTTATCTTCTAAAACTATCTTCTAAAACCGTATAATTCCTTTTAATTGTGGATTACGCCGTTTATCCCCCTCTTAAATCCATAATTTAGCGTTTTATATAGCTCATGCTGTATATCTCGTTAAATGTGTTATATTGTGTATTAAACCCTTTTATTTGGGATTGGACACAATATGATGGATTTAAGTCTTACCAAGCCAAGCGAAATTGTTAAACTGCTTTGTGACCGGGTGCGCAAGGAACGCCTGTTACAGCAGATGACTCAGGCTGAAGTTGCCGCCCGGGCTGGTATCGGTGTGAATACGGTGTCCAATCTTGAATCCGGACGGAACGTGGGATTCGAGAGCGTTGTCAGAGTGGCTATGGTACTTGGCAGGGCCAAGGAGCTTGAAGAGCTATTCAGACCGAAGGTAGACACCCTGGACGACATTCTTCGTTATGAACAAAGCGTCAAGCGCCAACGTGTAAAAAAGAAGGCCCATGATGCTTAATAAAGTCGATGTATATTACCAAGGTTGGGGAGAACGATGGAAGTGGGGGACATTGGTGTCCTCAACCGCGCTTACCGGCCGTCCGATAATCATATTTGAATACAGTGATGAAGCAATACGGAAAGGGATCGAATTGTCCTCATTCAATTTACCTTTGCGTGGCCCCAAGCTGCGAAAAGACTTTCCTGCGCATCAGTTAGGGCTGCCAGGGCCGGTTTATGATTCGCTTCCTGATGGGTGGGGCATGCTTCTGATGGATCGATTATTTAAGCGGCGGGGTCTCAATGCCGCACGAATTGGTCCACTGGAACGGCTGACCTATGTCGGAGCCAATGCGATGGGAGCGATGTCATTCCAGCCAGCGAAACCGGAAGCGTCGTCTCCGCCGGAAGAAGATATTCCTCTCTTCCAGTTAGCCTCGGAAGTCCAGGAGGTGCTCGGCGGTGATGGGGGAGAATTTTTGCAAAGACTGCTACAGATGGGCGGTTCTCCTCAGGGCGCCAGACCCAAAGCTCTGCTCTGTCGAGATCCAAAATCAGGCAAGTTCACGACAAAATCCGCTGCAGATTTCGAAAACTGGTTAATCAAGTTTCCGGCGCGACAAGAGCATCCGGAAGTGTGTGCGATCGAGGCTGTATATGCGCAATGCTTGCGAGAGTGCAATATCCAAACCCCAGACACCCAATATTTTAGCCTGCCTAACGGGCAGGCGGCATTTGCCACAAAACGTTTCGATCGACAAAAGCATATAAGGGTACCAATGCAAAGTCTCGCGGCTTTTACCGGCGCTAATTACCAATCGGCCGGGGCACTCGATTACACCAATTTTTTGCGCGCGACGCAGATGTGTACCAACGACGTGCGTGAGAAGTCACTGGCATTTGAGCGGATCGTCTTTAACATTGTGTTCAACAACCGCGACGATCATCCCAAAAATTTTTCATACCTTATGTCGCCCGCAGGCCAATGGAAATTGGCACCAGCTTACGACGTTACTTACTGTGAAGGCCCTGGTGGCTATCATCAAATGGATGTGATGGGAGAGGCGCTGGAAATCAGACGAGAGCACATTGTGTCTCTTGGAGAAGAAGAGGCGGAACTTACAGTTCAACAAATCGACTCTCTCATTGAGAGAACCTGCGATGCAGCCGCCGGCTTTTCATTAAAGGCGGAGAGCATGTTCCAAAAGCAGATCACCGGCGAAACACGGCGTACTATTCAGGGAAGAATCAATAGCAACATCAAACTTCTTTTGGCCCGTTGAATATGGAGTTTGGGATGAGCAGGATACCCAATGAGGTAACCTTATAGTCAATTTAACATAATATACATTATACGCACCTAGATGAAGATACGTGGAATCTGATGTTTTGGCCTATGATAGTCCATGTATCTGTAAAACCCTCCATCCATTGGCATCCGGTCCACCTTATGGATTTTTACCATCAAACCAAACCGACGCTAACATATCTACAATGTTCTGCGGATAAACAACGTCATTTGTTGTTGCTAGTTCTTCGGCATTCCACCAGTGGTGCTCGCTGATAACGTTCTTTTCATTACTGCTCCAATTCTCTTTACCGATCTCATGATTAGTCACTCGCACTACGTAAAATTTTTCCTGTGCTTCCACCATCTCGCCGTTCGGCAATTTCATCTCGAAATTTCTCCGTGCTACGCACTGGCCAGCTTTACTGCGTATAATTCCTGTTTCTTCCCGCAGTTCCCTGATGGCCGCTTGTTCGAATGATTCACCTCGCTCGACACCGCCGCCTGGTGTTGCCCAGTACGATTTGCCCGCCAGCGCGTCCGAGCGATGCGTAAACTTAAACAGCAAAACGTGTCTTGCAAGATCGATAACCAAAAGTCTGGCTGCTGGGCGCGATTTCATACTATCTCCTGCTTGGATGATATAGGGTTGCGCATAATGGCGCTTATGCGCACCTGTATGATGCCATATCTCCGCGCTGTTGTGATCGCGCTACGTGAAATCTGACAAATCCTGGCTACTGGGCCCGTGCAGATTGGGTTTAACAACGCCTTCATCTTTACAATTGTCGGCGCGCTGCCAGGGTTATGCGAGCAACTTATCCAGTTCGCGCCGATTGTACAAAGAGTTCCCTGGGAAGGCTTCACGGACGTTGGCGTTCTTTGGGTATAAAGCGATAATATTTTCTGCAGTGTGATGGTCGATATTGCAATTTCCCACGATAATACGGTAAGTTTTAGCAGTAACATGAGTTTTTTACTGAGACGCGGCCCACTTTCCTTTACAATGGTAGTCCTTTCCATTTTCAGGCCGACATTTATGCTCATTCCCAAGCTGACGCAGCAAGACATGACGGAAAGCGAACAACGCCAACTCAAGACGCTTCTCGACCAGGCAAGAAAAGCGCAAGGACGTCCTCTCACCAACTCTGAAAATAACCACATCAAAGATGATTACATAGCCAAACTGATGGAAGAACGCGAAATCATCGCTAAACAGGTAAGAACCCAAAAGAGACAGAAGAAACTTAAACCTGATATTTCAGCGACTTATGAATGGTCTGCTCATATGCATTCCCGCGGTAAACGCTAAATAAAGGTTAATCAATCAGAGCGAGGATTACCCCGCTCCTGATTGGATCGTTACTCGTCCTGCAAACCGCGGTTGACCAACATGGGTTCAATGCTGGGGTCTTTCCCGCGCCAGTCACGATACAATTGCTCCAGGTCCTGGCTGTTCCCCTTTGATAGGATCATATCCCGAAAGCGTTGGCCGTTTTCAGCGGTTAACCCGCCCTGCTCCCTGAACGCCTCATATGCATCATCGGCCAGCATTTCCGTCCATAGATAGGCGTAATAGCCGGCTGCGTAACCGCCGCCCCAAATATGCTGAAAATAACTGGAACGATAACGCGGGGGAACGACTGCCAAATCCACCTTATCTCGCGCCAGCGCCGCGGCCTCGAACTCGGCCACCGGCTGTTCTGGTTGTCCCGCGTCCAGCGTATGCCAGCGCATATCCAATAATGCCGCCGCCAGCAGTTCAGTCATGTCGTAGCCTTTATTAAACCGTGAGGCTTTCTCTATTTTACTGATGAGTTCCGGCGGCATGGGCTCGTCGGTTTTATAATGCCGGGCATAATTGGCGAATATGCGCGGTTCGTCCGCCCAATGTTCGTTGAATTGAGAGGGAAATTCCACAAAATCCCGCGGGGTCGCGGTACCCGACAGGCTCGGGTAGCGCTGGTTGGCGAACAAGCCATGCAGGGTATGGCCGAATTCATGGAATAACGTAATGACATCATCCCACGCTAGCAATGCCGGCTGCCCTGCCGCGGGCTTGGCGAAATTAGCGACATTATAAATGATCGGCCTGATGCCAAGCAGCGTGGATTGTTCGACGAAGTTGCCCATCCATGCGCCGCCGCCTTTATTATCCCGCTGGAAAAAATCGGCATAAAATAATGCCAGGGAAATTCCGTTTTGATCGAATATTTCATATACGCTGACATCGGGATGATAAACCGGGATATCGGATCGTGGCGTAAAGGTAATGCCATATAACAGCCCGGCCGCGTAAAAAACCCCCTGTTCCAAAACCCGGTTCAGGGCAAAATAGGGCCGGACTTGCGCATCGTTAAGGTCGTATTTTATTTTCCGTACCCGATCCGCATAAAACTGCCAATCCCACGCCGCCAGGGTAAATCCACCCGGTTGCTGGTCTATCAGGGCCTGGATCTCGGCGGCCTCCCGCTGGGCGCGGGCGGTGGCGGCAGGGACGATATTGGTCATAAACGCCAGCGCCGCCGCGGGCGCTTTTGCCATCTGGTTTTGCAGCGCCCAGGTGGCATAATCGGCAAATCCCAGCAAACCGGCCTGTTCGGCGCGAATTTTGGCCAGACGTGCGATGATCCCGCGGGTATCGTTGGCATCCGCCCGCTCCGCCCGTCCGATTGCTGCGTTAAACAGCGCCTGCCGGGTTGCGCGCTGCGTCAGTGATTGTAACTGCGGTTGTTGGGTGGTGTTTTGCAATACCAATAGCCACCCTTCCCGCAGCTCGCGATCCGCGGCCGCCTGACGGGCCGCGGTTATTTCCGGTTCGGATAATCCAGCCAGCTGTGCCGGATCGGTTATCAGCAGCGCCCCTTGCCGGGTGGCCTCAAGCAATAAGCGGGAAAAACGCGTGCTTAACGTGGCCGCCTCCTGATTGAGCAGGGAAAGCCGCCGCTTTTCTTCATCGGATAGTTTCGCGCCGGCCAGCACAAACTCCTGGTAAGTCACTTCAATCAGGCGCCTTGATTCAGCATCAAGCGCCGCGGACATGCGCCGATCGTAGACCTGCTGCAAGCGGGCAAACAGGGTACCGTTAAGTTTAATGGCATCATTCATCTGCGCCAGCTTCGGCGATTGCTGTTCATCTATCCGTTGCAGCGTATCGCTGGTATTGGCCGACGTCATGGCGCCAAATACGCTCATGACCCGCTTTAACAGTACGCCGGATTTCTCCAGCGCGAGATAGGTATTTTCAAAGGTGGGCGCATCATTTCGCCTGGCGATGGCATCAACTTCCGCCAGATATGCCCGTACACCGCGTTCAATTGCCGGCGCGTAGTCGCTTTCTTGGATCGCGTCGAAAGGCGGCGCCTGGAACGGCAGCGGACTGGCATGATAAAATGGATTTTGATGCGTGCTCATAAGCCGACTCCTGTCCGTAAACGAAGCTGCGTAAATATTGATGCTAGCACGCGTTGAGGTAAAACTCAGCTTTTGCCGGCGCGGTATTTAGCGTTGTTCAGGATAGATGACGCTCATGGCGATGACGGAATAAACCCCAACACACCATAAGCATATTGGGGTTTTAGAGGGTTTATCGTTGATTAGAGCTGTTCCAGGGAGGCCATATCAATTACGAAGCGGTAGCGTACGTCGCTTTTAACCACCCGTTCGTAGGCGTCGTTAATCTGCCCGATATTAATCATCTCTATATCGGAGACAATATTATGCTGGCCGCAGAAATCCAACATCTCCTGGGTCTCTTTGATAGATCCGATACCTGAACCCGCCAGGCTGCGGCGTCCGCCGATCAGCGCCGCGGCATGCAAGGGAACCTTGTTTTCCGGAATACCGACCAATACCATGGAGCCGTCTATCTTCAACAAGGAAAGATAAGCGCCCCAATCGATTTCCGCACCGACGGTACAAATAATCAGATCGAAGTTATTTTTCAACTGCTCGAATGTGGCCGGGTCCCGGGTGGCGTAATAGTGTTCAGCCCCCAGGCGCAGCCCATCGTCTTTCTTGGATAAACTTTGGCTGAGTACGGTAATCTCGGCGCCCATGGCGCGGCCCAGCTTGACGCCCATATGGCCAAGGCCGCCCAGGCCGATGATGGCGACTTTTTTCCCCGGACCCGCCTGCCAATGACGCAGGGGTGAATAAAGGGTGATGCCGGCACACAGCAAGGGGGCAGCGGCATCGAGGGGCAAGTTGTCGGGAATCGATAACACGTAGCCCTCTTTTACGACGATGTGGTCGGAGTACCCGCCCATGGTCGGGGTTTTTCCGTCACGTTCGGTGCTGTTATAGGTCAATACCAGGCCGTCGAGGTACTGTTCCAAATCAACATCGCGTTCGGCGCAATGTGCGCAGGAATCGACAAAACAACCTACGCCGACCCGATCGCCAATGTTGAATTTAGTGACGCCGTCGCCCTTGGCGGTCACTTCACCGACGATTTCATGTCCCGGCACCATGGGATAGATTGCGCCGCCCCACTCGTCCCTGGCCTGATGGATATCGGAATGGCAAACGCCGCAGTAGGCTATTTTTATGACGACATCGTCATGATTGGGGGCGCGGCGTTCAAATGAGTATGGCGTTAATGGGGCTTTCGCGCTTAGCGCGGCGTAACCTTTGGCTTTAGACATACGACAAGCTCCGGATTAAATTTTTAATGTAAAAACAGGATATTTTCGGCCCTGTTTTCTGGATAAGGCTTTCCACTATGACCGTAAATCATGATTAAACGGTAGACAATTTTTGTCTGATTATTGCCTAATTCTGCAATCGAGATCTCATTTCTAATCTGTTCAATCATTAATCCCACTCGCATCTTGTCCGATAATTAGCGGTTCGGTGTCAAGAAACCTTTTATGCTTAGGATTATAACCCTTTATCGTTACTAAAATAACTAATATCTAAAGGTGTTTTAATTACTTTGTTGTTTAAGGTTTAGTATTTTATTTTGAATGAGTCGAGGTGTTCAATTAATAATAATCAGCTGAATACTACAATGCCGACTAAACAAGCCAGGGGTTTAAGCTGTTTTTTATTTTTGACTGGCTAGAATACCCAACGCTAATGCATCCTGTGACTAATGGATGATTAAACAATGCACGATTTTTATTTATAATCAAAATTGAGTAAACGTAGATAACCATGAAAAAATTAAGTAAAACATTTGCCGGTGTTATTACTCTGGTTGGAGGAATAGCGCAGGCTTATGCGGGTGATACCGCGGAAATCAGGGATGCCAAGCACAAGCCTGACACATTCCAGCCCTCCGCGAGTGCTGTTGCTTCGTCCTCCGCCAGTCGTTATTCAGACCCTGTACGCACGCCCTACCTCAATAAAAAAACAGCTAAAACCGATTGGAATTGGCAATCAGCCGACCCCACGCGCAGCGATCGTTTCGTTCATGAAATACCCTGTGAAACAGAGGGGACATCGCGTGAATTTGATTTAAAAACATTCTTCAAAGATACTAAAAATAAAGACGTCAGGGTAATAATTAAATCCGGCCCCGGTGATTTAATTATAAAAAACGAGGCATCTAATAAGCGTGAACTGGATAGCATAATAATTGAAGAAGGATATGCGAAACTGGATAAATCGGCCAGGCTGCATGCGAAAAAATTTATTATTCACCAAGGCGCCGCCATTGGGGGTTCGGGGGTAATTAACGCTAACGTCGATAATGCAGGCCAGATATATGTTGGGGAAAGCGCCGATTATACCTCTATTAGCCAATCCGGCGGCGTGGAAGCCTTGGCGCTATTGGATAGCAAGACGAACAAGACCCGGCATGTATTGAGTATTAATGGCGATTTTAAGGGTCATGAGCATTCCGCTGTTTATTTAAATACGAAAGTAAATGATGATAAATCAAAAACCGATACATTAATCATCAATGGAAAAACGCAGGGGACCAGTGCGCTTATCGTTAACAATATTAAGGGTAAGGGCGGCCTGACCAAGCATGGCATCCCCTTGGTCCAGGTCAAAAACATCGATCAATCCGATATCGATTTTTTTAAATTCGACAGCAAATTTGATTTAGCCGATTATGACTATTCTTTACAGCAGCAAAAGAATGAGTGGTTATTGGTAAGCCAGCATCAAAATCAAAGCCCGGTGCCGGGTGAATGGCAGCGGCCCGTTGTCGCGGCGCTAGCGCAGGCAACTCCTCCTGAACTACCCGGGGGAGAACCGCTTGCCGCGGCAAATGATGCCCCTGAGAGCACCGCTCTTATCGCCAAACCCGAGCACTTTTCTCCCTCGATGCAAAAAAACGCAGAACAGCGCAGCGATGTTGCATCAGAGAAGTTAGACGCCGATTATTTCGCGAGCGGCGAAAGTTTCCCGTCCTCGATAGGGGCGGATGGTCGCGAATTAGACAGTCTCGTGTTAGATAGTCTTGCATCAAATAGTCTTGCATCAGATAGTCCCCGATTATCACCCGCGATATCAGGGCCGCATTCCGCAAAATGCTTCCCCGCGTTAACCTTAGTTGACGGCGAGGATGATTCAGATCTGGATAATCATGCAGGCGAGCCCCGGGCTGCCAGCACGCCGATAGATATTATCCAGGATCCTTTTTTCAGCAAATTGCATAATGAAACCAACGAGGTTATTGCAGAAATCAATTCATTGGATATGAATGATGCTGCGCAGGCCGACGCGGCGCAATCTGCGCAGCAGCCAGCGGCGGATAGTGAAGTCAACGCGGCGATCGGGAATCTGCCGCCGGCAAAACCCCCTCGCGTTATGGCGAGGGACAGCAAGAATATCAATGCCGTGCAGACGCCGGAGATACCTGGTGCCCGTTCGCGGCTAGCTGATGCCGCCGCCGTATTTGCCGAACCCAGCGCCCCCGCTGAGACGGAATTCGATGGGAATGGTGAGCACCTGGCCTCTGCGGCTATTATCCAGCCCTACAGCGTGCTGGGTGATGATAAAGATAATAACCTAGACTTGGAAGCAATCCCCCTCCCATTGCCCCCCTCTGCTGAAACCGAACCGGATAATCTAGTGCAAGGGCTGGAGCTATTGGTCGCGGACGCGGCTCCTGTCCTCATCAATACCGATCAGTCAGAGCTGATACAGGAACCTGAGCCGCAGCCGGAACCGCAGCCGGAACCACAGCCGGAACCGCAGCCGGAACCACAGCCCGAACCGCAGCCGGAACCACAGCCCGAACCGCAGCCCGAACCGCAGCCCGAGCCGCAGCCGGAACCACAGCCGGAACCACAGCCGGAACCACAGCCCGAGCCGCAGCCGGAACCACAGCCCGAACCGCAGCCCGAGCCGCAGCCGGAACCACAGCCGGAACCGCAGCCCGAGCCGCAGCCGGAACCACAGCCGGAACCACAGCCCGAACCGCAGCCCGAGCCGCAGCCGGAACCACAGCCCGAGCCGCAGCCCGAGCCGGAGCCCGAGCCGGAACCTGAGCCGCAACCTGAGACGGAACCACAGCCAGAGCCAGAGCCCGAGCCAGAGCCGCAGCCGGAACCTGCTTTATTCTCTGCCGATGCCGCAAAGCCGGCGCCCGGCATTGAAATGCGTCCTGAAACGGGGGTGTATATCGCCAATCTGGCCACGGCCAATACCCTGTTTGCTACCCGCATGCGCGATCGTATCGGCGAACCGGTCTTCCCTTCGTCGCTCTCCGGCACCTATGACGAAACGTATCCGTCCATGTGGCTACGCGTCGTTGGCGGCCACAATAAAGCGCGCGTGGGTGATGGCCGCATCGCCACCCGCACCAACACTCAGTTGGTACAGGGCGGCGGCGAGATTATCGGCTGGAGCAGCAATGGCACCGATGGCCTGCATTTTGGCGTCATGTTCGGCACCGGGAAAAGCCAGAGCCAAAGCCGGATCGGTGCTTCGGGGCTGGAAGCCAAAGGGGGGATCGACGGTTATTCGACCGGTATTTATGGTACCTGGCACAGTAATGACAGCAAGCACGAAGGGCTCTATCTTGACGGATCGCTGAGTTATAACTGGTTCGGCAACCGGGTCGCCGCCAAACGCCACGGCAAAAGAACCGACGTATCGCGGACGCATACGTATCGTTCCGAAGGGTTCGTGGGGTCCCTGGAAAGCGGCTATACCTGGAAACTGTATACTGGCGCAGGCGCCAATGCCTATCTACAACCTCAAGTACAGCTAACCTGGCAGGGAGTGCACGATCACAACCGAACGGCGCAAGATGGCGGAAAATTGGGGATGATGGGCGACAATAATCTCCAAACACGTCTCGGTGCCCGGCTGTTTCTGCAGGGTTGCGCCAGCATTGACCAAGGCAAACAGCGGATGTTCCAGCCTTATATGGAAACGAACTGGATTCATAATACCCAAGTCTACGGGGTTCGTATGGATAATATGCAGTTCAGCCAGGACGGCACCCGTAATATCGGTGAAATCAAAATCGGTCATGAGGGGCAGTTGAATGAACATCTGTCCCTGTGGGGTAATGTCGGGCAGCAAGTCGGCGGCAGCGGCTTCCATCAAACCATCGGCACCTTGGGCGTGAAGGTCAACTTCTAATCCTGTAAGGCCAGAACGGCAATTTATAAGCAGATTGCTGACAAATATGCGCATAAGCTCGAAGTGGGCATGATGCGTAAGAAGAGTAAAGCGTAGCGCGCCAGGGATGGCGCGCCCGAGCCTACAGGGAGGTATTTACGGCGTCTTTACGATCTTGCCCATCATGCCCGCCAATATGGCTTTGTCATCAAGCTCAAGGGCCGGCTTAGCCGGCCCTTTTTTCCACCGCCGCCGGTAAATAATCCACCCCGCGCGCCGTTTCAATTCCTTGCTCCGCGCTATGGTAAACGCTGATGATTTCCCCCGCTATCGCCACGGCGATTTCCACCGGCAGTTTGCCTTTTACCATTTCCAGGCCAATGGGGCAGCGTAACCGTGCCAACGCATCGGCACCCAGCCCCCTTTCCGTCAGCCGATAATTAAAACGCCGCCGTTTGGTTTGTGACCCGATCAGCCCGCAATAACGGTAATCCCCCCGTTTTAATATTCGTTCTATCAGCGCAAAATCGAGCTGATGGTCATGGGTCATCACGATAAAATAACTGTCGGTAGCCAGGGCATCCAAGGCGTCCATAGGATCATCCATAATCACGTTAACCCGTGGATCGATATGCTGCGGAAATTGATCGGCCCGGCCGTCCACCCAACTGATATCCACGGGTAAATGCGCCAGGATCTCAATAAGCGCCTTGCCGACGTGTCCGGCGCCGAACAAGGCAATATGCGGCTGCGCCAGATTTATCGGTTCAAATAGCACCGTAGTCATGCCCCCGCAGCACTGCCCTAACCGCGCGCCCAGCGAAAATCGCTCGGTGCGGCATTGGGCGCCGCGGTCGTCCAGCATCTCCCGGGCGACCCGCGTGCAGACCAACTCCAAGTGTCCGCCGCCGATGGTGCAAAATTGCCGATCGCGGGTCACCACCATTTTGGTGCCGCGGTCGCGCGGTGTGGAACCTTGCTCATCTATCACCGTCACTAATATTGACGGCGTGCGGGCGGCCTGTAATTGTGCGAGGGAACTAATCCAGTTATCGGTCATAAGCCGGCCTCACTAAATATGTATCACTTCACCGTAACGGAGCGATGCGCGCCGGTGGAATGGCACTGGTCATTTTTCGTGACAATGTCACAATTACCCGCATTCCACAGCAACATATCATCCACCGCCGCCAAGACCCGCTCCGGCGTTGCCGGCGCATCCAGTAACGGCTGATGCCGCTCATTCCCGACGCTGGCCACCGCGTCTTTGATGGCGCACCATACTGAAATCGCCAGCATAAACGGCGGCTCGCCCACCGCTTTGGAATGAAACACCGTTTGTTGCGGGTTAGCCCGGTTTTCCAGCAGGCGAACGTTAAATATCGGCGGCACATCGCCGATAGCGGGGATTTTATAACTGGCGGGCCCGTCGGTGAGCAGCCGCCCATCGGGGCCCCAAACCAGCTCTTCGCTGGTCAGCCACCCCATGCCCTGGATAAAACCGCCCTCCACCTGGCCGATATCAATCGCCGGATTCAGGGAATTACCGACGTCATGCAGGATATCGGTACGCACTACCCGGTATTCGCCGGTCAGGGTGTCCACCACCACCTCGGCGCAGGCCGCGCCATAGGCAAAATAGTAGAATGGCTGACCGGACGCCTGCCGGCGATCGTAATGGATGGTCGGCGTGGCGTAATAGCCCTGGCTTGCCAGCGAAACCTGCTGAAAATGGGCCAGTTCCGCGACTTCGGCCAATGTAAACAGCCGCCCGGCCACGCTGACTAAACCGTTGCGAAATACAATCTGTTCGGCGCCGGCGTCATAGACCCGGCATAGCATTGCCACCAAGCGTTCTTTAAGCGTCTCGGCGGCGTGCTGCGCGGCTTTGCCATTCAGATCGGCTCCGGACGAGGCGGCGGTTGGCGACGTATTGGGGATTTTGCCGGTATCGGTGGCGGTAATGCGGATATGGCTGGTATCGACGCCCAGAACCTGTGCCACCACTTGCAGCACTTTGGTATGCAATCCCTGCCCCATTTCCGTGCCGCCATGGTTGAGTTGCAGCGTACCGTCCGTATACATCAGCAGCATGGCCCCGGCCTGGTTAAGAAAGCTGGCGGTAAAGGAAATACCAAACTTCACCGGCGTCAGCGCCAGGCCGCGTTTCAGGATTGGACTGGCGGCGTTAAACGCGATAATTTCCCGGCGCCGCGCTTCATAGTGCGCGGATTGTTCCAGCCCGGCGGTAAGTTCATCCAGCAGGTTGTCTTCCACCGTTTGGTAGTAATGGGTGATATTGCGCTGGGTTTTACCGTAGTAATTGAGCTTACGCACCGCCAGCGCGTCGCGGCCCACCTCGCGCGCGATATGATCGATGATGTGCTCGATGGCCATCATGCCCTGGGGGCCGCCAAAGCCGCGAAACGCCGTATTCGAAGCGGTATTGGTCCGGCAGCGGTAGCCGGTAATCAACACATTGGCCAGGTAATAGGCGTTATCCGCGTGGAACATGGCGCGGTCGACGATGGAGGCGGAAAGATCCGCCGAATAGCCGCAGTCGGCCGCCAGATCCAGTTTCAGGGCGAGCATCAGTCCTTGCGCGTCAAAGCCCACGTCGTAGCGTACCAGGAAGGGATGGCGCTTACCGGTCATCAACATATCATCGCGGCGGTTAAGGCGCATTTTGGCCGGTTTACCGGTGAGCGCCGCGGCCAGGGCGCATAAACAGGCGGGGCCGGCGGCCTGAGTCTCCTTGCCGCCGAATCCCCCACCCATTCTGCGCATATCCACCGTAACGTCTTTCATGGCGATGCCCAGCACCGATGCCACCAGTTTTTGTACTTCGGTGGGGTGCTGGGTCGATGAGAAAACCATCATGGCGCCGTCCTCGCCGGGGATAACCGAGGCTACCTGGGATTCCAGGTAAAAATGCTCTTGCCCGCCGATGCGCAATTGCCCCTGAAGTCGACGCGGCGCATCCGCCAGGGTCCCGTCGGGATCGCCGCGCCGGTGGCAATGGGGGGCATCCACATAGTGCCGTTGTTCAAGCGCGTCTTCGATGGTTAATACCGCCGGCAACGGCTGATAGTCAATAATGGCCGCCGCCGCCGCCCTATGGGCGGTAAGCGGGTCCCTGGCCGCCACCACCAGGATGACCTGCCCGACAAATTCCACCGCCTCCCGCGCCAGCAGCGGGTCCCCGGCTACCAGCGGGCCGATATCCAGCTCGCCGGGCACATCCTCCCAGGTTATGACCCGCTCCACACCCGCGAACAAATAGCACGGCGAAACGTCGATATGGGTGATACGGGCATGGGCGTAATCGCTTAGCCGGGGCGCCAGATGTAATTGATTAGGCAACTCGGGGCGATCGTCAATATAAAGCGCCGCGCCGCTGACATGTTTAGCCGCGCTTTCATGGGGCAGCCGCTGGCCGACGGCGTCCGCCGTCCGGTCAAAACGCTGCTGGCGCTGCGCCTCCGATAGGGTTTTCGCATGTTCAGGCATAATGGCCGACCTCCAAACGTTCGCTCGGCAATGCGGACGCCAAATAAAAGCGGCGCAAAAGATTTTGGGCCACTCGCAGCCGGTAATGCGCGCTGGCGCGCAGATCGCTCAGAGGGCTGAAATCCGCCGCCAGCGCCAGGCAGGCATGCTCGAAAGCCTCTGCGCCCCAAGGCCGTCCGGTTAACGCCGCTTCGGCGCCCGCGGCCCGCAGGGGGATCGCCGCCATGCCGCCGTAAGCCAGGCGGGCGGATTGGATAATCCCCTGGCGCACCTCGCAATTAAACGCGCCAAATACCGCGGAGATATCGTCTTCGCGCCGTTTAGAGACTTTATAGGCGTGATAAATATGTGACGCTGTCACTCTTGGTATAATAATCTGCTCGATAAATTCACCCGGACGCAGCGCGGTGGCCCGGTAGGCATGGAAGAACAAATCCAGCGGCAACTCCCGCACTTCTTCGCCCTGCCGCAGCCGCAGGCGGGCGTCGAGCGCCAACAACATCGGCGCCCCGTCGCCTACCGGCGAGGCGTTGGCCAGATTGCCGCCCAGCGTGGCCTGATTGCGAATTTGACGCGAGGCAAAACGCGGCAATACGTCGGCGAATCCCGGCAGGTATTGCGCCAGGAAGGGTTCGCAGGCGCTTAGCGAGGCGCCCGCGCCTATCGTTAGCTGCCGTTCATCCGCCGCTAACGTCTTTAATTCGGGCAAATGGCTAATATCAATCAGTAAAGGCAGCGATTCCCGGCGCAGGGTGATAGCCAGCGCCAGATCGGTGCCGCCGGCCAACAGCCGTGCCGCGGGGTGTCGCCGGTAGGCGTCGCTGAGTTGTGTAAGGGTTCGGGGAATCAGGCAGGCGGGCCCCTTCCCGTCAAACTTGCCGGGGTCGGCGAATGGCGGCGGGTCCAGCCGCGCAAGCTGCGTCAACGTCTCGGTTTCCCGCGCCGCAAAGCAATCGCCGCTGCGATCCTGGCAACTCTGTCTAGCGGCGGCAACGATCGACCGGTAGCCGGTACAACGGCACAGATTGCCGCCGAGGGCTTGTGTTATCGCTTCGTCATTATTGCTAGCATCAGCGCGGGTATCCGCGGCGGATTTTTGCAGGGCGAACAGCGACATGATGATGCCCGGCGTGCAAAACCCGCACTGCGAGGCGTGGCAATCCACCATGGCCCGCTGTATGCCATGCAGCTGGCCCTGCTGCTGCAAGTCCTCAACGGTAAGCAGCTGCTTGCCGTGCAGGGCGCTGACCAAGGTGATGCAGGCGTTGACGCTGCGATATTGCAGCTTGCCCGCCGCGGCCTGGGCCAGCACCACGGTACAGGCGCCGCAGTCTCCCGAGGCGCAGCCTTCCTTGGTGCCGTGCCGGCCCCTGATACGGCGCAGATAGGTTAATAGCGTGGTATTGGGGTCCAGATCGGCCTCGGCGACCGGCGTCTGGTTAAGTAAAAATCGGATCATTCGGCCTCCCGGTTATTTTCGCGTGCGTAGGCGCGCTCGCCCTGAATCCAGGTTTGATAAATAGTGCGATCGTCGCCCAACATCATCAGGGCGAATAGCCGTTCATGAATATCTTTACTGTTTTGGTCGCGCAACTGCTGTAACGGAGTCGCCGCCGGGTCGAGCACCACGAAATCCGCTTCTTTGCCGGGCAGGAAATTACCCAGCACATCGTCAAGGCACAAGGCTTTCGCCGCCCCCAGGGTGGCATGGTAAAATGCTTCGTAGACCGACAGGCGGTAGCCCTGCAATTGGCCGACTTTATAAGCCTCCGCCAGGGTTTGCAGCAGATTAAAAGTGGTGCCGGCGCCCACGTCGGTTCCTATGCCGATGGGCACCTGCAACTGCCAGCTTTTGTGTAAATTAAACAATCCGCTGCCGAGAAAAAGGTTCGAAGTGGGACAAAACGCGATAGCTGAATGGGAATGCGCCACCTCCCGCCATTCGCTATCCTCCAGATGCAGGCCGTGGGCGAACATGCATTTGCGTCCCGTCAGTCCGTAATGGCGATACACATCAAAATATCCGGCGCGCTCGGGGAACAGTTGTTTAACCCAGGCCACCTCGTCTTTATTTTCACTCAGGTGGGTTTGTAAATAGATATCGGGAAACTCCCGGCGCAATCGCCCCGCCATGCCCAGCAACTCCGGGGAAGATGTCGGGGCGAAACGCGGCGTCAGGGCATAACGCAGCCGGCCTTTATTATGCCAGCGCTCAATCAGCGCCCGCGTCCCGGCTTCGCTCTCTTGCGCCGTTTCCAGCAATTCGTCCGGGGCGTTGCGATCCATCATTACTTTGCCGGCGATAATGCGCATTTTGCGCGCCAACGCCGCGGCGAACAGCGAATCGACGGACTGGGTGTGCACCGTCCCGTAAATCATTGCCGTGGTGGTGCCGTTGCGCAGCAATTGATCCAAAAAGAAATCCGACATGCGGGCGGCGCGATCGGGACAGTGGTATTGGCTTTCGGTAGGAAAAGTGTAGTGGTTTAACCATTCAAGCAATTGCGTACCGTAAGCGCCGATCATTTCGGTTTGCGGATAGTGCACGTGGCTATCGATAAATCCCGGCACGATGATTTTATCCGGCAAATGGATCGTGCGTACGCGCCGATCGAGGGAGGATTGCGCCTCTTGCCAAGGCCGCAGCGAGATAATTTTTCCCGCTTCGATAAGCAACACGCCGTCCGGGATAAAACGCGCGGTTTGCTCCAGCGCCGCCGGATCGTCAACGGCCGCGGTTAAATCAAAGAAACTGCCGCGAACGGCGGTAATAGTATGCATGGTGCTGGCCTTTTTCATTCAATCCCCGGCGCCGGGGAACGACGTTTCGCCCGGCGTCAAAACGCATATATAAGATATGGCAAGATATGTGCCATATTTCAAATCTCGCCGTTACGGGAAAAGTAGTTTAAAATCAATATATTAAACACCATTTTGATAAGTTTTCAGGCTACAGGGTTTTATTGGGCCCGCAGGCAAACGGTTGCTTATTTCAGCGGTTTATAGGCAACCGTTTGCGCACAGAATAAACCGGCATTAAATGGCGCTTTTTTTTATGACCAATCATTGCCGGCCTCAAAACAAGAGTGGCGGAAGACACAAAATGTTAACATTTCGCACGGGGCCGGTACCTTTGCACCGAAATGAGGCATTTTACGCTTAAAAACAGGCTGTTGATGAGGAGCACAATGGTCTATGCTCAAGCATTGTGGTTAACAGCCATCGCGTTGCCGTCCGGTTTGGGTTCGGCCGGCATGCACCTTTTATCTATCCATCCCGAGGAAAATATATATGGAATATCGTCAACTTGGCCGTTCAGGCCTGAAAGTATCGGTATTAAGTCTCGGCACCATGACCTTCGGCGGCAAAGGAAAATTCGCCAAAGTGGGCGATACCGGCGTGGCGGAAGCCCGGCGGCAGCTAGCGATTTGTATTGAGGCGGGAATTAACCTGTTTGATACCGCCGATGTGTATTCACAGGGGGTTTCGGAAGAGATTCTAGGCGAAGTGCTTAAAGATAAGCGCGACAGCGTTCTTATAGCTTCCAAAGCCCGTTTTCCCATGGGAAATGGGCCAAACGATCGCGGTTCCTCGCGCCATCATTTGATTCGCGCCTGCGAAGCGAGCCTGAAAAGGCTCAATACCGACCATATCGATTTATACCAATTACATGAATGGGATGGACAGACGCCGCTGGAAGAAACGCTTTATGCCCTGGAGCACCTGGTAACCAGCGGCAAGGTGCGCTATGTAGGCATCTCGAATTTCTCCGGCTGGCATATCATGAAGACGCTGGGCGTTTCGGAACGCCTGAACCTGATTCGTCCCGTCAGCCAGCAAATCCATTACTCCCTGCAAAGCCGGGAAGCGGAATATGAATTGCTGCCGATCACCCAGGATCAAGGGTTGGGAGTATTGGTATGGAGTCCTTTGGCCGGCGGATTATTGTCCGGTAAATACCGCCGCGATCGCCAACCCGAAGGCAGCACCCGCCATATTGAAGAATGGAACGAGCCGCCGATTTATAACCAGGATGCCTTATACGATATCATCGACGTGCTGGTGGCCATCGCCGAAGAACGCAATGTTTCCGCCGCCCAGGTTGCTCTGGCCTGGCTGATTAGCCGGCCGGCGGTAACGTCGGTGATTATCGGCGCCAGAACCGAGGAGCAGTTAAAAGACAATTTGCGTTCGGCGGATCTGGTGCTCAATGCCCAGGAAATTTCCCGCCTGTCGGATGTAAGCCGTCCGCCGCTGATTTATCCTTATTGGCATCAGGCGCAGACGGCAGCCGATCGCCTGTCGCCGGCGGATTTATCTTTGATTGCGCCCTATCTGCGAAAACCTTAGTCTATAAATAACATTGGACTTGACCATTCGACATCACGCCCTGATTATTTAAGTACATGATTATTTAAGAGTATAAGGAATCGCTAGATGATTATTTTTGTTACCGGCGCCACCGCGGGTTTTGGCGAAACGATAACCCGCAGATTTATCCGGGAAGGCCATAAGGTCATTGCCACCGGCCGCCGCCAGGAGCGGCTGGATGAACTCAAAGCCGAGCTGGGCGCTGCGCTATATCCCGTTAAACTCGATGTGCGCGACCGCGACGGTATCGCCGCCGCCGTGGCCGCCCTGCCCCCCGAATGGCGGGAAGTGGATGTGCTGGTTAACAATGCCGGTTTGGCGTTGGGCATGGAACCGGCGCAGAAAGCTAATCTCGATGACTGGGAAACCATGATCGATACCAACAACAAGGGGTTGGTTTATATGACCCGCGCCCTGTTGCCCGGCATGGTGGAGCGCAAGCGTGGACATGTGGTTAACCTGGGTTCCACCGCGGGTCGCTGGCCTTATGCCGGCGGCAATGTGTATGGGGCCACCAAGGCGTTTACCCGCCAATTCAGCCTTAATCTGCGCACCGATCTGGTCGGCACCAAGGTCCGCGTCACGGATATCGAACCCGGCCTGGTGGGCGGCACCGAATTTTCAGCGGTGCGCTTCAAAGGCGATGGCGATAAAGTGTCGAATACGTATAAAAATGCCGATCCGTTAATGCCCGAAGACATTGCCGAGGCAATTTATTGGGTCGCTACCCTGCCGGCCCATGTGAATATCAATGTGCTGGAAATGATGCCCGTCAATCAATCCTTTGCCGGATTAAGCGTCCATCGGGACGAGTAAATCTCGCCCCGGCCGGGAGGCCGGGGCCGTTTCGCCCTCCCATCCTTTTGTGCCGCCGCCGATACCGGTTTCAAGCTCTCGACCAGCCGGCAACCATTATCATCACCCCCACGAACACCACCGCCGCGCCCAGCCAGTCCAGGGATGATAATTTTACGCCGTCGATGAACCTTAGCCACAGCAAGGCGGTCAATATGTACATGCCGCCATAGGCGGCATAAACGCGGCCGCTGGCGGCGGGATGCAGCATCAGCAGGCTCACGAAAACCACCAGGCTGGCGGCGGCGGGGATCAGCAACAGAATGCTGCCCCCCCTTTTCGCCCAAAGATAAGGCAGGTAACATCCCAGGATTTCTGCGATAGCCGTGGCGAAAAACAGCAAGGCCGTTTTGAACATTCAGCGTCCGATCCTTAATCCATTGCAACAATTGCGGGTGGTTTTACGACATATGCCAATGTTATTATGCCGTTATAATATGAAGCAATTTTACCTGCGCCAGTAGCCCTCTACGCGTATTAACGTAAGCTAACAATAGTATCCATGTAAAAATGAAAAGGAAGAAGTTATGAACAACAACACCTACCCACGATTGCTTGGCGGGATGCTATCGGTCGTCCTGCTGGCTTTTTCCGCCGCTGGTTATGCCGCCGGCAATACGCAGCGATTGATCGTCGAATCAGGTGATTCCGCCCAGTCAAAAGAGGAGGCGCGCCAAAGCCAGGAGCAATGGAACGCCACCCATAACCTGCGTAATAAGGTCAACCAACGCGTTGAAAAGGATTTCGACAAGTACGATAAAACCGTCGATCTGCAGGAAAAATGCGCCAGCAGCGAAAATGTCAATGCGTATTGGGAAGCCAACACCTCGCGCTGCCTGGACCGCCGCACCGGCCGTTCATTAATGGCGCCATGACGCCCTCAGGCGGTTGATTTCCCCTTTTTGATAACGCTGCTATTCTTGTAGGGGATACTTCATACTCAAATAAGGATGGTAAGATGAAGACATTAAGCCTCAGGGTAAAGCACAACTTTATCAGGCTGGCCGCGACGCTGTTTTTGTTGGCGCCGCTGGCGGCACAGGCATCCTGCGACAGCGTCAAAGCGGACATCACCCAGAAAATCGTCGCCAACGGCGTGCCTGAGTCAAACTTCCGTCTGGATGTCGTCGCCAACGACCAGGCAGACCAGGCCGGTGGCCAAGTGGTCGGCCATTGTGAAAACGATACCCAGAAAATAGTTTATATCCGCACCGACGATGCGTCCGCCCCCAACGACGCGCCGAGTCCATAATCAATGACTCAGGGCGAGCGTCGGGATCGGCTCTCGCCCTCTTCCAGCGGTTTGTGATGGCGAGGGATACCCCAGGCCGAAAACAAAGCGCAAAAAGCCAGTCCGGCTGACAGGACAAATACCCAGTGCAGCGATAACCCCACCTGCTGAACGATAATGGGCAAATCAATATCGCTTATTCCGGCGCCCGGCCCTTCCTGGCGCGCAATCAGCAACTGCATCGGATCGCCGATCGTCGGTAAGCGCAACCGCAAATTAAAATTTAATGTCGCGCCTAACAAGGCCGTCCCCAACGCCGAGCCCAGCATACGGGTAAACATGGTGGAAGCGGTGGCTATCCCCCGCATGCTGAAATCCGCTTCGTTTTGCACCGACACCAAAAATGTCGTGCTGCTCATGCCCATGCCGACCCCAATGATAAACGCGGCGACGCGGGCGAACCACAGGCTGCTATGGGGCGTAAGCAGCAGTAATAATCCGCTACCCGCCATCAGGAACAGCGCGCCGGTCACCGCGGTAAAGCGATACGAGGTGCGGTGCATAATGCGTCCGCTCAGCACGCTGGCCAGCGGCCAGCCGAGGGACATGACCGCGAGCGTCCAACCGGCGGCCAAGGCCCCGCCGCCCATTACCGCCTGGATATAGGCGGGCAAGAAAGCGGAAATGCCCATCATCGCCGCGCCGATGGCCAGACCGCCGATATTGCCGGCGACGATGGTGCGGCTGCGCCACAGCGCCGGCGGAAAAAGCGGCGAAGCGGTGGTGATTTGCTGCCGGACAAACAGAAAACCGCTCAGCAGCGATAAGATCAGCAAGGGGATCGACCAAAGGCCGAATTGCCCGGACTGGAGGATGGTCAGTAACAACGCGCCGATGGACACCGATAAATAGCTGATGCCCAGGCTATCGAGCGCCCGGGACGGCTGGTCGTTATCGCCGTTGGGCAAATAGCGGCCAAGTAACAGCAGCGAAACCATGCCCAGCGGGAGATTGACCCAAAACACCCCGGCCCAGCGGTAATGTTCAACGATAAACGCGCCCAGCAGCGGCCCGATAATGGCGGAGACCGCCCAAACGCTGGCGAGATATCCCTGGGCCCTGGCCCGGAGGTGCGGCGGATAAATATCCGCCACGATAGTGGTGGTCAAGGGGGTAATCGCCCCTGCGCCCAAACCTTGCAAGGCCCGGAATATGATCAGCCAGACCATGGTATGGGCAAAGCCGCACAGCGCCGACCCCGCCAGAAACAGGCCAATTCCGAAAAAAAATACCGGTTTACGCCCATAAAGATCGGCCAATCGGCCATAAATGGGCACGGTGATCGCCTGCATCAGCAAATACACCGCGAAGACCCAGCCTAAAGAGGCAAAGCCGCCCAGATCGGTAACGATGGTCGGCATGGCGGTGGCCACGATGGTGACTTCGACGGCGGCCATAAACATGGCCAGCATGCAGGCGGTTAAAATCCAGCCCCGGTGCGCGGGAATTCCGCGATCCTGAACGGAGGTGATCATGGGTGCCTATGATTCCAGTGTGCCAGAACCAGAGTATATCCAGCTTGCGGTTGGCAAGGTACCCTATTTTTCAGCAGCGCGGGCGTGAAGATCGTATGGAACGCCAAGGCAAAAAATCGCGACACTCACTCGGCGTATACGGGGGCGATTAAGCGGTAAGCTTTTCTTTTAACTCAAATACCCTGCCTAAATCAATATAACCGGAAAGATCGCGCTGTTCGGGCCGTGGCAAATAAGGCAATTCACCCAACTGCGGGGCCTTAATTTTATTGCGTAATACATCCATTATTTCAGCATAATGCGCCAGACCGGGATTGATGCGGTTGGCGACCCAACCTATTAACGGCAGTCCGTCATTAATAATGGCCTCGGCGGTTAATAATGCATGATTGATACAGCCCAGCTTAATGCCGACCACCAAAATTACCGGCAGCTGTTCCTGTACCACCCAATCAGAATAGGGGCGATAATCGCTCATGATGGTGCGCCAGCCGCCACTGCCTTCCACCACTATCGTATCGGCCAGTTCGCTTAAATGACGCAGTCCCTCGGTCATCAGGCCGTAATTAATTTCATCGCCGGAATAGGCGCTTATTTCCTCTTCCCGCAGGGTAATCGGATTAATTGCGCCATAAGGCAGTTGCAGCGTGGAGGATGCGCCCAGGATCAGGGCGTCTTTATTGCGCAGCCCCTCCGCCGTTTCCTCGCTGCCGCGGGCAATAGGCTTATAACCTACCGCGCTTAGGTTATTCTTGGCCAAGTTTTGCAGCAAGGCGCGGGAGACAATTGTTTTGCCGACGGCAGTATCCGTACCGGCAACAAAAATTCGTTTTAACATGACTACTCCAGCCTGGCGTTAATCCATTGGACATGTTTGGATAAGGTAAAGGGTTAACCTAAAATGTACCCGATACGGCGCCGGCGCAGCTTGCGTTAGCGCAATATTTCCTCGTTAAGCCTTATCCCTGTACCAATTTCAATAACAGCGAGCCATCGTAGAGCGCATCTTTAATCAATGCCGCGGCCGGCATAGTGCCCTGGTTTTTATAACGCGTGGCCTGAACGGTAATATCTTTGCTGTAATCTGGCAAAGATTGTTGCCTGATATTGGCGAGGATGACCGGAAAAAGAATATCCGAGGCGAGATTCAAAGGCGAGCCCACCAGGATTTTTTCAGGATTAAACAGGTTGACCATAATGGCCAATATTCGTCCCACGCTATTGCCGATGCCGACAATAATGTCGCGGGCCAGCGTATCGCCGGACATGGCCGCCTCGCAAAGGGTTTCAACGCTGACCGGCGAGCCGTTCATGGAAGAATTCATATTCAGCGCCAGGCGCTGGCGGGTAAGCTCAAGAATGCTTTCAATGCCGGCCACCGTCTCCAGGCAGCCGCGGTTGCCGCAATAACAGCGTTTGCCATAGGGTTCCACCTGGGTGTGGCCGATCTCCACCAGGCTGCGGCTGCTGCCGTGCAGCAAGGTGCCGCCGGTAATCACGCCGGCGCCGACATTATGATCGATGACGATCTGGATGACGTCGTTGCAATCCCGCGCCGCGCCATAAAGCGCTTCGGCCATGGTCCAGGCGCAGATATCATGCTGCAAATAGGCGGGTACCCCGATATGTTCGGTGAGCGCCGGCCCAAGGGCCATGTTATCGACGTTATACCACGGCATGCGATGCACCGTGCCCGCCGCGGCATCAATAATACCCGGCAGGGTTACCGCAACGGCGGTCAGCCGTTCCAACTGCTGTTGATGGCGGATAAAAAAGTGATCGATAATCCGCAGCAGCCGAACCAATAAAGACTCCGGCGCCTGGGCCGGCAGCGGCAAGGTATCCTCGACGATCAATTTACTGCTGAGCTCACGCAGCGCCAAGGTTATGGTGCCGTGGCCAATACGCACCGCCAGGAAATGCCAGGCTTGGGTATCTACCACCAGTCCGATGGCCGGCCTGCCGCGCAGGCCGTTTTCCTGATATTCGGTTTCGGTTACCAGATGGGCTTCGACCAATTCACGGACTATCTTCGTGATGCTGGCGGGCGCGAGCCGGGCCAGCTTGGACAAGGCGATACGCGAAATAGGGCCAAACGTATCAATCAGGCGATAGACCACTCCCGCATTAGTCTGTTTGATCTGATCGATATGCCCAGGTTGACCATGGCCAATCACTCACCTTGCTCCTGATATTTTCACGCTATAAAATAATATATTGGGGCTATGTTGTGACTTTTCATTTTAGCCGTCAAATATTTGATTAGTTATGTGATTTACCGCACACAATACCCCGGTCAGGGCCGTCATTGTCCCTGACACAGCCGCGTGATCCACACTTCCTGCGCAAATCATAACACTATTGCCTCAGCATTAAATTGATCAGCATCTGTGCGGAGGCGGAAAGCTCGCGCTGCCGATGGGTAACCAGCCAGACTTCGGTCTTGGCCTCGGGTTCGTCCAATGCGAGATAACGCACGCTATCAATTTTGATGCGGGAAAAAGAAGCCGGCAGTAAAGACACGCCCAAGCCGGCGGAAACCAGGCCGATAATGGTCATGGCCTCGCCCACTTCCTGGGTGATATAGGGCGTAATGGCAAATTGTTTGAGCAGCAGCAGCGTTTCATCGTACAAGGCGGTGCCCACCTGGCGATCAAAAAAGACAAACGGCTCGCTGGCTAACTGCCGAATACTGATTTTGCCGTTTAACGCGCCGGCCAGGGGATGATCCTGGTGCACCACCGCCACCAGGGCTTCGCGCAACAAGAGCCGGTAAGTCAGCGCGTCCGGCAAGGGCGTATTGCGCATAACCCCCATGTCGAATTTGCCGTTAAGCAACGGTTCGATTTGTTGCTTGGTGTTCGTCTCGACCATTTGGATATGCACGGCGGGATGTTGCTGGCGAAAAGCCAGCAAGCTTGCCGAAATACGCTGGTTAAACGGCGTCGAGGAGGTAAATCCAATCGTGATCTCCCCTAATTCGCCGCGGTGGATTCTGGCGGCCCGCTCCGCGGCCTGGTTGACCTGTTCGACGATCAGCCAGGCTTCTTGCAGGAATTGCCTACCCGCCGGGGTCAGTCGGACATTGCGGTTATTGCGGTCCAGCAGGCGTGCGCCGACTTGCTGTTCAAGTATCTGGATTTGCTGGCTTAACGGCGGCTGGGAAATATGCAGCTGTTCGGCGGCGCGGCCGAAATGCAGCGTTTCCGCGACGGCGATAAAATAACGCAGGTGGCGCAATTCGATATTCATATTTTAAACATATCAATTGAGATTATTAATATATTAGACAACAAACCCGCTTTTTCCTATTATTTTCAAAACGTTCTTCATCGATGCATTGTAGATTCGCCGACTTGTCTAAGGATTAATCGTGACCACCCTTTTGCGTACTACGGCGCCAGCGCCTGAGACGCCCGCATTGCCCGTCGCCGGCCATTCCCCGACGCCAAAATCCCCCTTTATCAAACGCGGCACCCCACAATTTATCCGGTTAACCCTGGCATTATTTTCCGCCGGACTTGCTACCTTCGCCCTGCTCTATTGCGTCCAGCCCATCTTGCCGGTGTTATCCCATGATTTCGGCGTATCGCCGGCCACCAGTAGTTTATCCTTGTCGCTGGCTACCGGCCTGATGGCGCTGGGGCTGCTGGTCACCGGCCCGCTATCGGACGCCATGGGCAGAAAACCGGTAATGGTCGTGGCATTGTTGCTGGCGGCGGTATTTACCATCATCAGCGCTTTTATGACCAGCTGGCAGGGTATTTTAGTGTTTCGCGCGCTGATAGGTTTAGCGCTGAGCGGCGTCGCCGCCGTGGCCATGACCTATCTGAGCGAAGAAATCCATCCGAGCGTAGTGGCGTTTTCCATGGGGCTCTATATCAGCGGGAACTCCATCGGCGGTATGAGCGGGCGGTTGATCAGCGGCGTACTGACCGATTTTTTTTCCTGGCGCATCGCCGTCGGCGCCATCGGGGTACTGGCGCTTGCCGCGGCGCTGATGTTCTGGCGTATCCTGCCCGCCTCCCGCCATTTCCGCCCCACGGCCCTCAAACCGCGCACCCTGGCGATTAATTTCCGGCTGCATTTCCGCGATGCGGGGTTGCCGCTGTTATTTATCGAAGGTTTTTTATTAATGGGGTCGTTTATCACGCTGTTTAACTATATTGGTTATCGTTTGCTCGCGGGTCCCTGGTTTCTCAGCCAGGCAACGGTGGGATTGCTGTCCCTGGTTTACCTGACCGGCACCTACAGTTCGCCGCGGGCCGGCAGCCTATCGGGACGTTATGGCCGCGGCCCGGTATTGCTGGTATCGATGCTGATCATGCTGTGTGGTTTAATGCTGACCTGGTTCGACTCGCTGGTGATGATTCTTTTCGGCATGATGCTGTTTACCGCCGGTTTTTTTGCCGGGCATTCCACCGCCAGCGCCTGGATCGGCCGCCGGGCGCGGCGCGCCAAAGGACAAGCGTCCTCTCTGTATCTGTTTTGTTATTACGTTGGCTCCAGCGTGTCGGGCACCCTCGGGGGATTTTTCTGGCATAGTTTCGCCTGGACCGGCGTGGTGGTGTTTATCGCTATCTTATTGGCGCTTGGAATAGCGGTAGCCCAGCGCTTGCGCAAACTTCCCGAACTGCGCGCCATCTGATTCCGTCTGGCCTCTTTCCCTCATGCATGCCGCGGTCCGGTTATTTACGGGCCGGACCTGCCCTTTTTCCGCGCTGGTAAGCGCAAGTGACGCAGTGGCTGGCATTAAGGATAATGTGCAGAATACATTGGATGTTGTAACTAAAGCGTGTTATTAATAATGCATCCTTCCCATACGAGCGCGCAGCTTATGACTTCACTCGATCTGGTTGACCGGCTCAACCACGGCTTTAACCAGTTGCAAAGCCAGCTTAAGACCTTGCAGGATCTGTTGGCCGGGTTTCGTTTACTGGCCGGACGGGTGTTTGAGCTGCCGGAGGTGGAAAAAGGCCGGGAGCATGATGCCATAGAAACCATCGAGGTTATTCAACATGCGGGCCAGGCGGCCCTGGATGTCGGTCTGGCCCACTTCGACCGCATGTTTATCTATCATCAAAAGCAAAATACCAGCGCCAAGATCGCCATACGGTTGCCGGGGGCGCTCTGTTTCGCCGTTGACCCGGGGCAGTACCACAGCGCCCTGTCGTTGATAACCACCGTTAATCAGCTTAAAGCCGACCTGTCCCATCTCATTACGGTTGAATCGCAACTACCGCCCGAACAGCGCTTTGAATTTGTGCATACGCACTTGCGTGGATTAAAAACCCTGAGCGCTTACCGTTCCCTGCAAGTAATCACCGATCCGTGGAGCGTCCGTTTTGGCTGGGCCAATAAACAGGTCATCAATAATCTGACCCGCCGGCAGGTGCTGGACATGCTGCAAAAAAGCCTAGCCGCCGGTCGGGCGGTACCCCCTTATGACAAAGCGCAGTGGGCGGAGCGCGTCAGGATGGAGATTGACCAGGTAAGCAAATTGCCTCCTGACGTAAAGCTCAAAATCAAACGGCCGGTGAAAGTACAGCCCATCGCCCGGGTGTGGTACCAGGACCAGCAAAAACAGGTGCAGTATGCCTGCCCTTCCCCGCTGATTGTCTTATGCCGGTGCGATAACGGCGCGTCCATGCCGCCAAGCGTACCGCAGTTGGGAGAATTGCTGAATTATAATCGGGCGGCGATCGGGCACAAATACAAACCGGCGGGACTGCCCGCGCATTTATTAATTGAGCGGCTGCATTTGTATGTAGCGACATAACCTAAAATGCCCGGCAGCCAGAGAGGCATACCGGGCGCGGAACGTAACCCTGGCGGTTACGCCTTTAACGTACCGACCATATCCTCGGGACGTACCCACTCGTCAAATTGCGCTTCGGTCAGGTACCCCAGTTTAAGCGCGGACGCTTTCAGGGTTAACCCTTCTTTATGGGCTTTTTTGGCGATTTCGGCCGATTTATCATAACCGATATGGGTATTAAGCGCGGTAACCAGCATCAACGATTCATTCAGCAATTGGTCGATGCGGTCGCGGTTAGGTTCGATACCCACCGCACAATGATGATTAAAGCTATCCATGCCATCAGCCAATAACCGAACCGATTGCAGGAAATTATGGATAATCATCGGACGATAGATATTAAGCTCGAAATTGCCGGACGCCCCGCCGATATTAATCGCCACATCGTTGCCCAATACTTGGCAGCACAGCATGGTCATGGCTTCGCATTGGGTCGGGTTGACCTTGCCCGGCATAATGGAGCTGCCCGGTTCGTTTTCCGGAATACTGATTTCGCCGATGCCGCAGCGCGGACCTGATGCCAGCCAGCGCACATCATTGGCGATTTTCATCAGCGACGCGGCCAGGCCCTTCAGGGACCCGTGTCCATGCACCAGCGCGTCGCAGGCGGCCAGGGCTTCAAATTTGTTGGGGGCGGTGACAAAAGGATGGCCGGTGAGTTCAGCCAGCGCTTTGGCCACGCGTACCGCATATTCCGGGTGGGTGTTGAGGCCGGTGCCTACCGCCGTACCGCCTAAAGCCAGCTCGCACAGATGCGGCACGCTTTGTTCGATATGGATCAAGCTGTGATCCAGCATGGCGACCCAGCCGGAAATTTCCTGGCCAAGCGTCAGCGGCGTGGCGTCTTGCAAATGGGTACGGCCAATTTTAACGATATCGCTGAACGCGGCGGATTTCTTGGCCAGTTGTTCGCGCAGACGCTTCAACTGCGGGATCAAATGTTCGCGCAGGGCAACCACCGCCGCCACGTGCATCGCGGTGGGGAAAACATCATTGGAGCTCTGGCTTTTATTGACATCATCATTGGGATGGACCAGCCGCGCATCGCCCCGCTGCCCGCCCAATAATTCGCTGGCGCGGTTGGCCAGCACTTCGTTCATATTCATATTGCTCTGGGTGCCCGACCCCGTCTGCCAAATCGCCAGCGGGAACTCGCCGGGATGCTGGCCGGCCAGCACTTCGTCCGCCGCCTTGATAATAGCATCGGCGCGATCGGCGGGCAGCAGGCCCAAATCTTTATTTACCTGCGCCGCGGCTCGCTTGGTTTGCGCCAGTGCATCAATCAATGCCGGCGGCATTTTTTCGCTGGAAATGCGGAAATGTTCGAGGGAACGCTGCGTTTGCGCACCCCATAAACGCTCTGCGGGGACTTCAACCGGACCCATGGAATCTTTTTCAACGCGTGTAGCTGTCATGATTTCCTCCTGGTATTCTTCCTAAAGATCAATCTCCTGCCCGGCAGCGGTTCCAAGCAGACGCGGGCATCGATAGTATGACGTTGATATAATGACGTTGATAGTATAGTGCCTGAGAAAAGCTTAACATTATGCGACCGGCTCGCGTTATTACAATTTGAATTGAACTCTGTAGGGGCAGTAAACCGATGAAAAAGATGATTAACTCCGTACAAAATTATGCCTGGGGCAGCACTGATACCCTGACCCGTTTGTACGGCATCCCCAACCCCGAGATGCGGCCAATGGCCGAACTATGGATGGGCGCTCATCCCAAAAGCAGCTCGCGCATCGCCGATGAGCAGGGTAAAGAAATATCCCTGCGGGAGTATATAGCGCAACGGCCGCAGGCCTGTCTGGGCGCAGCGGTCGCCGCGCGTTTCGGCGAACTGCCTTTTTTATTCAAAGTATTATGCGCGCAGGAACCGTTATCCATCCAGGTCCATCCCAGCAAATCCGCCGCGGAGCGGGGTTTTGCGCTGGAAAACAGCCGGGGGGTGGCGCTGGATGCCGCCAACCGCAATTACAAAGATCCCAACCACAAGCCGGAACTGGTGTTTGCCTTGACGCCGTTCCAGGCCATGAACGGGTTTCGCGAAATCAGCGCCATCGTGTCGCTACTGCAACCGGTCGCCGGCGCCCACCCGTCCATCGCCGCTTTTTTACAGCACCCCGATCCGCAGCATCTGGCGCAGCTGTTCGGCGATTTGCTGACTATGTCCGGCAAGGAAAAATCGCTGGCGATAGATGTACTGAAAACCACCCTCAGGCACCAGCACGGCGAGCCGTGGGACACCATCGGCATGATTGCCGGGGATTACCCGGACGACAGCGGCCTGTTTTCCCCCCTGCTATTGAATGTCATTACCCTGCAACCGGGTCAGGCCATGTTCCTGTATGCCCAGACGCCGCATGCCTATCTGCACGGCGTGGCGCTGGAGGTGATGGCCAACTCCGATAATGTCCTGCGCGCCGGGCTGACGCCAAAATATATCGACGTGCCCGAACTGCTGGCTAACGTGCAGTTTGTCGCCAAACCGGAGGCCGACTTGCTGACGCAGCCGGAACACCGCGACGGCGCGCTCGACTTTCCCATTCCGGTGGAAGACTTTGCCTTTTCGCTCCATAGCCTGTCCGCCAAGCCGCAGCCGCTGGCGCAGCAAAGCGCGGCCATCCTGTTTTGCGTGGAAGGCCAGGCGGTGCTGGAACAAGGAGGGGCATCGCTAACCCTTAAACCGGGTGAATCCGCCTTTATCACCGCGCAGGATTCGCCGGTGAATGTCAGCGGCACGGGTCAATTGGCCCGGGTGTACAACGATCTTTGATTGTCTATGGGCCAGTTCCGCCGCCAGTTGCTATGATTAGTAGCGGATGCCGGCGGCAGCCCGTATGAATACTGTTGTTTGGCCTGCGCCCCGGGGCGGTCAGGCGATTTGGAACAGGACATAATAATAAGGATGAACAGACTATGAAGAAAACTCTCGTAGCGGTCGGCGTTATCGTAGTGCTGGGCGCGGCATGGACCGGCGCCGCCTGGTACACCGGCAAACAGTTTGAGCAGCGCCTGCCTTCGGTGCTGGACGATGCCAATGCCCGGATCAAAGCCGCTTTTCCTGAAATCGGCGTTAAGTTAGTGGTCGAGGATTACCGGCGCCGCCTGTTCTCCAGCCGGGTAAATGTCGTTTTAGTTTCAGATGGTTCCACCGGCGATAATAAGCCGCTGAAGCCCGGTGACCGGCTGGTGATCAACGAAGCTATCGATCACGGCCCCTTCCCTTTCAGCCAATTGAAAAAAGGCGTGTTGATCCCCAGCATGGCGTCGGTGCGCAGCCAGTTGGACAATACGCCGCTGGTTAAACCGCTGCTGGATGCCAGCCAGGGCAAATCACCGGTGAACGCGGTAACCAGGGTGGGTTATAGCGGCGATACGGTATCGGTAATCGATGTGCTGGCGCTGGACTTTAAAAATGCGACTACCGTGCTGCGCACCAATGGCGGCACTTTTAATGCCGCCATCGACCATAATATGGATAAGGTCGCGCTCGACGGCACGATCGGCAGCCTGGTCATCGGCAGCGAAAACCAATGGCAGCAGCACGAACAGGTTACCCTGCAAGATTTCAGCCTCGACAGCAACACCCATAAAGGCAAGCTGGATTACAGCATCGGCGACAATACCATGAAGGTAAAAACGCTGACGTATAATATCGATGGCAAGGATATTCTCGCCACCGATAACCTGTCGCAAATCACCAGCGCCAATGAAGAAAATGATAAGCTCAACGTCCAGGTGGCCTACGCCCTGGATGCCCTGCATGTACAGGGACAAAATTTCGGTTCGGGCAAGCTGGTCTTGAAACTGTCCAATCTCGATCCCAAGGCTATAGCCCAGTTCGGCCAGGAGTATCAGGCCCAGGTGCAGCAGATTATGCAGCAAACCGGCCAGGCCGACCCCGCGGTGCAACAACAGCAAATCAGCCAGGCGCTGTTGCAGCATCTCCCTACCGCCCTTAAAGGCAGCCCTTATCTGACCATTGCGCCGCTCAGCTGGAAAAACGGCAAGGGCGAAAGCGCCTTTAACCTGTCCCTTAATCTTAATGATGTGTCCCAACAGCCCGCAGCGGCCAATACCACCGGTCTGCCGTGGCTGCAGTTCATCAATAAGATTGATGCCAAACTCACCGTTCCGCTGGATATGGCCACCGAACTGACCACCCAGTTAGGCAAGCTCCAGGGATACGGCGACGACGACGCGCAGAAGTTGGCTAAGCAGCAGGTACAGGGTGTGGCGGCCATGGGCCAGATGTTCAAATTGACCACCGTCAAGGACAATACCCTGACCAGCAGTTTTCAGTATGCCGACAACCAGGTTAATCTGAACGGCCAGAAAATGTCCCTGCAAAATTTTGTTGGTTTGTTCGGCATGTTCGGCCTGCCTGATAGCGACCCGCAGGCGGTGCCGGTTCCGCAGCCTTAACCCGCGATACTCTGAGTACCCCCCGGTTATTCGGCCGGGGTTCCTTCCATCGGCCCACCGGCTACCTCTATTACCCTGTTATCTATTCCCATTATGGGACATTCGTCCGTTCCGCGGCTTAAATGTCTGACCTGCCAGTGAGATTAAAACAAGTTATAATCAGGGCATAATCCGCTAATTGAGTGCGCTCCAATGATTGATAAACGCTTACCCCTGACGGATATCCACCGCCATCTTGACGGCAATATCCGCGCCCAAACCATTCTTGAACTGGGCCGTCAGTTCGGTATGGCTTTACCCGCCGATAACCTCGGCGATCTGATAAACCATGTGCAGGTCACCCAACCCCAGCCGGATCTGGTGAGCTTTTTGCAAAAGCTGGATTGGGGCGTGGCGGTGCTGGGCTCCCTTGATGCCTGCCGCCGGGTGGCCTATGAGAATGTACAGGACGCGGCCGCGGTGGGCCTGGATTATACCGAGCTGCGTTTCTCTCCGTACTATATGGCAATGAAGCATCAGCTCCCCTTGCAGGGCGTGGTGGAGGCGGTCATTGACGGGGTGCGCGCCGGCTGCGCTGAAACGGGCATCGAGGTGCGCCTGATAGGTATTTTGAGCCGCACTTTTGGTGAAAATGCCTGCCTGGATGAACTGGAGGCGATTCTTGCCCATCGCGATCGGATTACCGCGCTGGATCTGGCCGGTGATGAGCTGGGTTTCCCCGGCAGCCTGTTTTTAAGTCATTTTACCCGCGCCCGTGACGCCGGCCTGCGCATTACCGTACATGCAGGCGAAGCCGCCGGCGCGGAAAGCATCTGGCAGGCCATACATGAACTGGGGGCGGAGCGTATCGGCCATGGCGTCAACGCCATTGAAGATCCGCGCCTGATGGATTTCCTGGCCGACCACGGCATCGGCATCGAAAGCTGCCTGACGTCCAACCTGCAGACCAGTACCGTCCCCTCCCTCGCCCAGCATCCGCTGAAGCAATTTCTTGAACACGGTATTCTCGCCACCATCAACTCGGACGACCCGGCGGTCCAAGGCATAGATATCGATTACGAGTATCGGGTGGCCGCGCCGGCGGCGGGCCTGACCGATGCCCAGATGCTCAGCGCGCAAAAAAATGGCTTGGCTATCGCGTTTTTAAGTGAAAGCGAGAAACGAAGGATACTTGATAAGGTCGCAGGACGGGCCTGAACGGCTTGATTCCCCCCTTAAGCGGGTATTGGCAGCCAGAGATTGTCGGTAGCAGGTGACGATGGCCTGCTAGCCGAGGACGAAGTATGCGCTAACCGGTTCTGGAACACGCGCCCGTCGATGCTTACCCGCTCACCCACGGCGTAGAATCGGGGAAATGTCCAGGGAGGAACGACCCGCCAGTATTGAATCTGCGCCGGTATGGCAAATCCGCTGGGAGAAGTATGGGCGACCAGGCACTGGCTAATTGACCCGCTGAAAGTCACCAGCGCGCCAACCGGATAAAAAACATTATTCCTCCAGGGCCTGATGATCCAGCGGTCCAATAGCTGGTCGACGCGATCCAGGCTGGCGACGGTGTTAGGCCGAAAGCCAATGCCCTCGCCCGCGGCCTGCCGGTATCCGGAAAAAATCATAATATCGTGCATTTGACGGCAATTGAAAATAGTCTGGTATTTGTTTTTGGCATAGGATTGGACTACCGCCAGCACTGCGGCGACCAACGGGGTCGCACTGGATGTTCCGCCGTAGCGACTGGTGTAATATCGATTGGGGAAATTCCAGTTCTGTAAATCGCCATAGGCCAGCGTGGTGACCTGTTCACCCCATGAATTTAACAAATTATAAATATTATAGAGAGGGGATAAGCGGATATCGTGTTTTTTAGCATTTCATTTTCTAGTATTCAGCCAGCCCTTAAGTACAACCAGGCCTTGATGTGCTCATCAAGGCCTGGTGTTCCAGCCGATAGCCGGTGGCCGCCGGGCCGACTCACCCGGCGCGGGACTTATCCGGCACGGCATCGCCGGCAAGGGCCGCCTGTTTACGCGCATAGCGCGCCGCCAGTACGGCGCAGATCATTAATTGCACCTGATGGAAAATCATCAATGGCAATACCATGGTCCCCACCGCCGCCGCCGGGAATAGCACGTTGGCCATGGGAATACCGTTGGCCAGGCTTTTTTTCGAGCCGCAGAACACTATGGTGATTTCGTCGGCGGTATTAAAGCCAAGCCAGCGCGCCGTCCAGGTATTCATCGCCAGCACGATGGCCAGCAGGACCAGCGAAAACACCAGGATCGAAACCAGCGACCAGCCGGTAATCTGGTGCCAGATGCCCCCTACCACCGCTTCGCTGAAGGCGGTGTACACCACCAGCAATATTGATGACCGGTCAGTGACATTCACCAGTTTTTTATGCCGGGCGACCCATTTGCCGATTAGCGGTCGCGATAAATGGCCCAGTACAAAGGGCAACATAAGCTGCAGGATAATGGACCCGATGGCATGCAGGATATTAGTCGAACCGCCCTCCTGGGTATGCATCAGCAACCCCACCAGCACCGGCGACAGAAACACCCCCAGGATGCTGGAGGCGGAGGCGCTGCAAATGGCGGCGGCGACGTTGCCGCCCGCCACCGAGGTAAACGCGATGGCGGACTGAACCGTCGCGGGCAAGGCGCACAGATAAAGAAAGCCCATGTAGACCGGCGATGACAGCAGCGAAGGCACGAACACCTTCATGGCGATGCCCAGCAGAGGGAATAATGCAAAGGTGCTGAGAAACACCACCAGATGCAGGCGCCAATGCCCCATGCCGCCGACAATGGCCTCGCGGGACAATTTGGCGCCGTGCATGAAAAACAGCAGCGCGATGGCCGCGGTGGTGAGATATTCAAAGAAAACTTTTATCACCCCCCGGCAAGGAAACAGCGATGCCAGAATAACCACCATCACCAGCACTAACAAAAACTTGTCTATCCGCAAACGTTGCAACCACGACATGTCACTACCCTTACCAACGTCAAGAACCCGGGCGCTACACAGAACGCCCGAAAACCCTTACCTTGTCATTAACCGTTCTTGACCGCCAACGTTTTTTTCTGCTCCGAGGAGGAAACGCCTAATTCTATCAGCTCCATCACCTGGATAGCGGAGGCCGCGGTCACCGGATTGGCGCCCTCGCCGCGGATCGCATCGCGGATGGCGGCATAATAGGCGGGATAGTTGCCGGGCTGGGTGCGCACCTGCTGTTGGCGCAATGCGCCGTCGTGCTGCGCCAGGGTCAGCACGCCGTCCAGACTATCGACGCCCCAGTCGGTTTGCGGCGGATGCTCGCCGTTTTTAAGCCGGCTCTCCTGCGGGTCGAGGCCGAATTTAACGTAGCTGCCCAGCGTACCGTGGATGGTGAAGCGCGGGGTTTGCGCCGCCGCCAGCATGCCGCCGTGCAGGACCACGCGCCGCTGCGGATAGATGAGCGTGGCGTGGAAATAGTCATCGGTAACCGCGCCATGGCGCAGTTGCGCCAAATCCACATTCACCGCCACCGGCATGCCGAACAGTTGCACCGCCTGATCGAGCAGATGCGGCGCCAGATCGTACCAGATGCCGCTGCCCGCCCCCGCCTGTTCGCGCCAGCG
This sequence comes from Sodalis sp. RH21, assembly GCF_047324175.1. Lineage (NCBI taxonomy): Bacteria > Pseudomonadati > Pseudomonadota > Gammaproteobacteria > Enterobacterales > Bruguierivoracaceae > Sodalis > Sodalis sp. RH21. The sequence goes on from NZ_CP178732.1 coordinate 2,857,210, forward strand.
CTGGAGCACCTGCGGACGGAAACGGTCATATTGCGATGAGAAGTAGACCACGTCGCCCAAAATACCGTCGTTAATTAATTGTTTTACCGTCAAAAAATCACTGTCCCAGCGGCGATTATGAAATACCGACAGCAGCACGCCGCGGCTTTCCGCCAGCTGTTTAAGCTCATAGGCTTGTGACAGCGTCACGGTAAACGGTTTATCGACAATAACGTGTTTACCCGCCAGCAGCGCCTGCTTGGCCAAGGGAAAATGGGTTTCATTGGGCGTGGGGATAATAACCAATTCGACCGCCGGATCGTTAATCACCGCGGTGGGATCGTCGCTGACCTTGACCCCGGGCCAATCCGCATGCACTTTGCCCGCATCGCTGGAAGAAATGGCCGCCAGCGCCAGTCCGGGGGTGGAACTGACTAACGGCGCATGAAACGTTTTGCTGGCGAAGCCATAACCAATAAGTCCGACACCGATATTTTCTGCCATCGTGGTTCCCTCTGTGTTGGCTGATTTTTTTAATTAGCCTTTTTCACCCATCAATGGTGCCCCGCTACATGGGCACCGGGGGCAGCTTGTACCGGACTTACAGTATCAATAAACGCTTAACCCCCGATAGCTTTTTCGCTTTGCAACTGCCAATTATGAGCGGCCTGTATGCTGCGCCCGGGATAATTTATCTCGCTGCTGCGACGGCGGAAATCGCTGGGACTCACCCCGACGCGTTTACGGAAAACGCGGGAAAAATAAAGCTGGTCGTCATAACCCACCACCCGGCCGATGGTGGCAATGGATTCCTGCGTGGTCTGCAACAGCAGTTTGGCGCGAATCACCCGCTGATCTTCGCGCCAGCGCAGGATATTGATACCTACCTGCTCGCGGAATAAATGGGCCAGGCGGGACGGCGACAAGCAAACGTGGCGAGCCACCTCATCGATGCGCAGTTCGCCGGAAAGATTGCCCGTAATAAACTGGCAGGCTTCGATAATGCGCGGGTCCATGATTTTACTGGGGCTTTGCGGATCTTCCTCCATGGCGCGCAGCAGCATGCGCTCCAGCAGGTTCATCCCCAATTCTTCCGAGAAACGGCGGCCGGAGCGCTGGGTCTGCTCGATATTGGCCAACAGCCGGTCGAATTCGGTAAGCAGGGTATCGTTGCCCAGCGACAGGCGGCCGACATCATGGATTTTACTGTGCCACTCCAGCCAGTCGGCCCAATAAGCCCGCGGCCGGAAGTAGACCCAGCGGTGATACCAGCTGTCGCTGTCGGGAGAACGGCCGTAATAGTGGGCGGACTTGGGCGGGAACAGCAATAAATCGCCGGGATTGCAGACAAACGACCGGTCGCCTTCAAAAATTTTACCCTGGCCCTTGATGGTCAGATTGAGAATATAGCCTTTCATGCCGTCGGGACGATCGATAAAAAAGTCCAGCGGGCCGCCGGCGATAATCGGCGTCAAGCCGGCGACCAGATAAGCATTGAACATATAGCCCGGCAATAAGGGATTGGACTGCGTCTCGTGAGTCATTCGATGATACATCTCACCTCCGGACTGGGTTGTCATCTGTTTGAGAATATCCTATAGCGCGGACAAGAGCGTGCTGCGGTTGAGAAATTGTGAGCGGGCCGACCTGGTATCGGCCGGCCCGCGCGCCTTTACACCGTCCGTTTGGCCTTTTGTTTGTAGCGGTCGAAAATCACCGCCGCCAGCAAAATAACCCCGCGTACAACATACTGCGAGAATGGGGAAATATTCAGCAAATTCATCGCATTTTCAACGGTCCCCAGAATCAGCACCCCGGCCACCACGTAGGAAATTTTGCCCACGCCGCCCTTCATCGAGACACCGCCGAGCACGCAGGCCGAGATCACGATCAGTTCATAACCCAGCGAGGTCATCGGCTGTCCGCTGGTCATGCGCGAAGCCAGGATAATCCCCGCCACCGCCGAGACCAGGCCGGTCAGGATAAAAATGATGATTTTGGTACGCACCACCGGCACCCCCGCCAGGCGGGCGGCTTCTTCATTGCCCCCGATGGCCAGGGTGTTGCGGCCGAAGGTGGTTCTGTTAAGCAAAAAACCAAAGATCAACATGCAGATCGCCATAATCCAGATGGGTGCCGGCAGGCCGAGCCAGTTGGCGTATCCCAGCACGAAAAACCGCTCATCTTCGATCCCCACCGCTTTGCCGTCGGAGATAATATAGGCCAGCCCGCGCACGATCTGCATGGTGGCCAGGGTGGTGATCAAGGCGTTAATCTTGAGCTTGGCGATAACAAAACCGTTGACCAGCCCGCACAGCGCGCCGAGCAGCAATCCGGCCGCCACGCCGAGCCACAGGCTTTCGGTCATGTTAATCACCACGGCGGTGGTTACGCCTGCGCAGGCGATAACCGATGCGACCGACAAATCGAAATCGCCCGACGCCAGGCAAAACAACATGCCGCAGGCAACGATGCCGGACATGGAAATGGCCAGGCCCAGGCCTTTCATATTAATAAAGCTGGCGAAATTGGGCACGAAAACCGAGCAGGCGATAAACAGCACGACAAACACCACCAGCATGCCGAAATTATCCCATACGCGGGCCAGACTTAGGTTTTTTTTCTCTTTTGGAGAGGGGGTGGTAACCGTCGACATAATAAACTCCTTCACTCTCAGGCAACCGCGTCAGCGGGGCTGGTTTCGGTTGTATGTAACATAGCCAGGCTTAACGCTTTTTGTTCAGTGGCATCCGCATGGGTCAGTTCGCCGGAAATCGTCCCTTCCCGCATCACCACAATCCTGTCCGCCAGCCCCAGCACTTCGGGTAAATCGCTTGAGGCGAACAGGACGGCGATACCGCGTTTGGCCAATTCATAAATAACGTGATAAATCTCGTGCTTGGCGCCCACATCGATACCGCGCGTCGGTTCGTCGAGCATAATCACTTTCATATCTTCCGACAGCCAGCGGCCCAGAATGGCTTTTTGCTGATTGCCGCCGGAGAGGTTCATGATTAATTGTTCGGCGGAAGGGGTTTTAATATTCAGCGATCGGATATGTTCCTGCGCATTCTCTTTTTCCCACCGGTCGTTAATCAGAAATCCGGCCTTGATGGTCTTGCGCCGGGCGCTGATATTGATATTTTCACGCACCGAATGCACCGGAATCAGGCCGTCGGCCTTGCGATCCTCCGGGCACAGCAGCAAACCGGCGCGAATGGCGTCGATGGGCGAGCGGATATTAAGCGGCTGGCCGTCGAGCAGCAGTTGTCCGCCGGTAATCAGGGTGCCGCCGAACAGGCCTTTCATCAGTTCGCTGCGTCCGGCGCCCACCAGGCCGAACAATCCGACAATTTCACCGGCGTGCACCGACAGCGTGATGGGCGTCTTGACGCCGACGGCTTTGATATTATCCAGTTGCAGCCGGACCGCGCCATGTTCACGCGGCTGGTAACCGTAAATATCGCCGAGATTGCGCCCCACCATCGCCTGCACCAGGCTGGTGTGATCAACGGCGGTCATATCATCAAAGGTGCGTACATATTTACCGTCTTTAAACACCGTGATGGCGTCGCCCAGCATGAAGATTTCTTCCATGCGGTGGGAAACGTATAAAATCACCCGGCCTTCGGCGCGCAATTCGCGGATCACCCTGAAGAGTTGTTCGATTTCACGGGCCGACAGCGAACTGGTCGGCTCGTCGAATGCAATAATTTTGGCGTTGCGGGTTAGCGCCTTGGCAATTTCCACCATCTGCCATTGGGCGATGGACAGGTATTTCAGCGGGGTATCCGGCGAAATATCCAATCCCAGATGCTCAAGCTGGAGTTTGGTTTCATAATTCAATATGGCGCGGTTAACCATGCCGTATTTATTCGGCAACTGGCCGAGGTAGATATTTTCCGCCACGGTCATTTCCGGCACCAGATGCAGTTCCTGGTAAATAATCGCCACCCCGGCATTGAGCGCGTCGGCGGTGGAGGCGAAATGAACCGGCTGCCCTTTAATAAAAATTTCGCCCTGGCTCGGCGTATAGCTGCCGCTGAGGATTTTCAGCAGCGTTGACTTTCCGGCGCCGTTCTCGCCCATCAGGGCGTGGATCTGCCCCTGGCGGCAATCGAAACTGATATCATCCAGCGCTTTGACGCCGGGGAAGATTTTACCGATGCCGCGGAACGACAGATAAGGTGTCTGAGTTGTCATGAACACATCCTCGCGTTAACCGATACGAACGGTACGCCGGCATTCCCGCTACGGTAATCATCAGGGGTTTTGGCTGACACGTGCATATCCTCTTGATGAATGACTTCGTCATGGACAGGGACGGCGCAAGGCCGTCCCGGGAAACAAGCGGGTAAAGGCAATTACTTACCGCCCAGGCCTTTTTTCGCCAATTCTTCTTTGAAGTTATCGCGGGTAATGACCACGACGTCGGTGACTTCGGTGAATTTCGGTGGTTCGACACCTTTGGTCACCCAGTCATTAAGCATCTGGATGCTCTTGTAGCCGTGCACGTCCGGGCTTGGCAGCAATGAACCGTAGAAACCGGTCGCGTTGGCTTTGGACAACTCGCTTACCGCGTCCACGCCGTTGATACCGATGCCGATGACGTTGGGCGCCTTGAAGCCCTGGCCCTCGGTGGCGCGTACGCCGCCGAGCACGGTGTTGTCGTTCATACCGATAATCAGCCAGTTTTTAACGCCGGAGTGCTGCACCAGCAACGAGTTGGCGGCATCGAACGCCCCGGGGATATCGTTGGATTTGGTCGGCACTTTATAAATTTGTTTTTCCGGGAAGCCGGCGGCTTTCAGGGCATCCATCGACCCGGTGGTGCGGCGACGCGCGGTATCGAGTTCGTCGGCGGTGATGGCCATGACGCCGGTATCGGCGACATTCCAGCCGCGTTTATTCATTTCTTTCCATAATTCCTGGCCCTGGCGCTCGCCAATCTTGGTGGCGGCCATCATAACCAGGGGCACGCTGTCCATCGGTTTGCCTTTGGCGGTGACAAATTGGTCATCCACCGCGATGACTTTCATATCATAGCTGCGGGCCTTGGCAATAATGGCCGACCCCAATTTAGGATCAGGGGTACAAATGACAAAGCCTTTGGCGCCGCTGGCGGCCAGGCTGTCGATGGCGTTGAGGGTTTTTTCGCCATCGGGCGCGGCGATCTTGATAACGTCAAAACCCAGATCTTTACCGGCTTTGTCCGCAAAACGCCATTCTGTCTGAAACCAGGGTTCTTCCGGCTGTTTAACCAGGAAACCTAATTTCAAATTTTCCGCCATAGCCGATTGAGACATAACGGCGGCCAATCCAATCGCCGCCAGTGCCTTAGTGAATTTATGCATGTAACTCTCCGGTATTTTTTATCGCCGTGCTTCGAAATGCTGAAGCGTGTAAGCGTTATCAGTAGGGAAGTTGTGGCCACGCGGTACAGCTAAGCGGCGGAAATATCACCGTTCACCCCACCCGGCCCTTTAGACGGGAGTAGTTTTAGCGTTAAAGTGTTGCCAAAATGTAGAGCGTTATCACAGTTCTCAATTACAGCCGTTTTGTGCATAGATACAGCAAATTTCACCTCCCTGTAACTTTTTGATGACCATCACATTTCAGCCATGGGTGACAGAAATGTGCATACTTCCAGCTAACCTTTCCTCACTGCGCCGTCAAAACATCCTTATGGTTGTTCACATCATCCGTTTTCGGGTCAACAGGAGAGAACAGCATGAGTGAAGAGGCCATCAGCCTCGGGCTTGATTTCGGCAGCGACTCGGTACGCGCCCTGGCAGTGGATTGCCAAAGCGGCAAAGAGCTGGCGACCGAAGTGGTCTGGTACCCGCGATGGCGCGAGGGCCAGTATTGCAAACCCGCGCATAATCAATTTCGCCATCATCCGGCCGACTATCTGGAATCAATGGAACAGGCGATCCGCGCCGTGGTTGACGATTTATCACCGGCCCAGCGTCTGAAGATCGTCGGCATCGGCGTGGATACTACCGGTTCGACGCCGGCGCCCATCGATGCCGAAGGCCGCGTGCTGGCATTGCGCCCGGAATTCGCGGATAACCCGAACGCCATGTTTATTTTATGGAAGGATCACACCGCTATAGACGAAGCCGAGGCGATTAATCAACTGTGCCATAACGGCGATTTCCCTGATTACACCCGCTATATCGGCGGCGTGTACTCGTCCGAATGGTTCTGGGCCAAAATTTTACATATCACCCGCCAGGATGCCCTGGTGCGGCAAGAGGCGGTATCCTGGATAGAATTGTGCGACTGGGTGCCGGCAATCCTGTCCGGCGCCAGCCGCCCGCAGGAGATTAAACGCGGACGCTGCGCCGCGGGGCATAAATCCCTGTGGCACCCCGACTGGCACGGCGTACCGCCGAAAGCCTTCCTGGAAGCGCTCGATCCGGTGCTCACCGAACGGCTGCAATATCCCCTGTTTACCGCGACCTATACCGCGGAAGCGCCGGTCGGCCTCATCTGCGCCGAATGGGCGCAAAAATTGGGTTTGCCGACCACCGTAACCGTCGCCGGCGGTGCCTTTGACTGCCATGTGGGCACCGTCGGCGCCGGAGCCCAGCCTTATACGCTGGTTAAAGTCATCGGCACGTCCACCTGCGATATTTTGATTGCGGACGAACAGACCGTCGGCGATCGCTCCATCGCCGGTATCTGCGGCCAGGTCGACGGCAGCGTGGTGCCGGGCTTTATCGGCCTGGAAGCGGGACAATCCGCTTTCGGCGATATTTACGCCTGGTTCGGCCGTTTGCTCGGCTGGCCGCTGCGCCAGGCCGTGGAACAAAATCCGGCGCTCAAACCCGCGTTGGACGCGATCCAGGACCAAATGCTGTCCACCCTTACCGAAGCCTGGGCGCAGGAACCGTCCCTGGATCATCTGCCGGTGGTGCTGGATTGGTTTAACGGCCGCCGGACGCCTTATGCCAATCAGCGGCTGCAAGGGATGATCACCGGACTTAATCTGGGTACCGATGCCCCGGCGCTGTTCGGCGGGCTGATCGCCGCCACCGCCTTTGGCGCGCGCGCCATCATGGAGTGTTTCGAAACCCAGGGCATTCCGGTGGAAAATGTGCTGGTGATGGGGGGGATCGCCCGCAAATCGCCGGCGATCATGCAGGTGCTGGCCGACGTGATGAATCGCCCGTTGCAATTAGTGGCCTCCGATCAATGCTGCGCCCTGGGCGCAGCCATTTTTGGCGCGGTGGCCGCCGGCGTACATGCGGATATCGCGCAGGCGCAGCGGTCAATGGCCAGTCCGATCGAACGCACGCTGCAACCGGACCCTGCGCGGGTGGAACAATTCCAGCGGCTATATGAGCGCTATCAGAAATGGTGCGGCGTGGCTGAGCTTGCCTATACGCAAAAAACGGGCGCGCAATAAACGGGCGCGCAACTCGCTAGCAGCACTCATTCATCCATAACCAACCGGGCCGCATAGCTTACGCGGTCCGCAACCTCCCTTTGCCGGAGATGTCTAGGAGTCATGATGGAAAATTTTCAGCAACACGAAGTCTGGTTTGTTATCGGTAGCCAACATTTATACGGTCCGGAAACCCTGCGCCAGGTCACCGAACACGCCCAGACCGTGGTCAAAGGTCTGAATGATGAAGCCGGATTACCGGTTAAATTGGTATTAAAACCGCTGGTAAAATCCCCCGATGAGATTCTCGCGCTGTGCCGCGAAGCGAATTACAACACTCACTGTATCGGCCTGCTGACCTGGCTGCATACGTTTTCGCCGGCCAAGATGTGGATCGGCGGCCTGAGTATCCTTAATAAACCGCTGTTGCAATTCCATACGCAGTTCAATGCCCAAATTCCGTGGGAAACCATGGACATGGACTTTATGAACCTGAACCAAACCGCGCACGGCGGCCGCGAATTCGGCTTTATCGGCGCGCGCATGCATTTGAACCACCAGGTGGTGGTCGGCCATTGGCAGGATAAGCAGGCGCACCGGACCATTGCCAAATGGATGCGCGCCGCCGCCGCCAAGCAGGAGAGCCAGCAGCTGATCGTGGCCCGCTTCGGCGACAATATGCGTGAAGTGGCCGTAACCGAAGGTAATAAAGTCGGGGCGCAGATCCAGTTTGGCTATTCCGTGACCGCCTACGGCCTGGGGGATCTGGTCAGCGTGGTCGACGAGGTCTCTAAAGGGGATATCGATACGCTGATTGAAGAGTACGAAGCAACCTATATTCTTACCGACAAGATTAAACAAAACGGTGAAAAACGCGAAAACCTGCTGGATGCCGCGCGCATTGAGCTGGGGCTGAAACGTTTTCTTGAGCAGGCGGGCTGCAAGGCCTTTACCTCGAATTTCGAAAACCTGTATGGCTTAAAACAATTGCCGGGACTGGCGGTACAGCGCCTGATGCAGCAAGGCTACGGCTTCGCCGGCGAAGGCGACTGGAAGACCGCCGCCCTGCTGCGCATCTTGAAGGTCCAGGCCAGCGGGTTGCGCGGCGGTACCTCGTTTATGGAAGATTATACCTATAACTTCCAGCCGGATAATAACCTGGCGCTGGGCTCGCATATGCTTGAGGTCTGCCCGAGCATCGCCAAGGAAGAAAAACCGACGGTGGACGTCCAGTTCCTGGGCATCGGCGGCAAAGCCGATCCGGCGCGCCTGCTGTTCTCCACCCCGGCCGGCCCGGCGGTCAACGCTTCGGTTATCGATATGGGCGATCGTTTCCGCATGCTGGTCAACGTGGTGGACACCATCGAGCAGCCGCATCCGCTGCCCAAGCTGCCGGTAGCCCGCGCCATCTGGAAAGCGCAGCCCTCGCTGGAAGTGGCGGCTGAAGCCTGGATACTGGCCGGCGGCGCGCATCATACGGTGTTCAGCCAGGCCCTGGCTCTCGATGACATACGTTTGTATGCGGAAATGCATAACATCGAGCTGCTGGTCATCGACAACGACACGCGGATTCCCGAGTTCAAACAGGCGCTGCGCTGGAACGAACTGTATTACAAGCTTTGCGCTAAATAAGTCAGGTAACTCGGTGACGCCCGCTATGGCAGCATAGCGGGCCTTTTGGCATGACGTTTTTGCTATTTCTGCGGAAGAATCTATAGACACCGCGGCGGCGCTGAATATACTACCTTGCAAATATCCTCTTCCCTGAATGCCTAACCATGACTGCGCAAGATTATTTATTAAAATTTCGCCGGGTGAATACCCCGGAAAGCCTGGAAAAACTCTTTGACCATTTGAATTATTCCCTGGCTGACAGCGCCGACATCATCAATATGTACCGGGCTGCGGATCACCGCAGGGCGGAACTGGTTTCCGGCGGGCGTTTATTCAACCTGGGGCAAGTGCCGAAAGCGGTATGGCGGTACGTGGTTTGACTCATCCTGTCTTGACGCCGCCCCAGGCCGCCCAGCGCATCGGCGGCTGGCTTTGGCTGCCCGTCAGCTATTTGATTCTGGCGCTGATCGGCGCCACCCTGACGGGGGCGGTGTTTATGCTGGCCCTGGCCAACGGCTCAGCCGCCGGCGTCAACTGGGCCGCCTCCATGGCCACCGTCCTGGTGATGTGGGCGTTTACCTTTTGGACCCTGCGGTTATTGCTGCGGCGCTCCCGCCGTTTTCCCAAAGTTTTCATCATCTGGCTGCTGGCGGGCGTGCTGCTGGCCATCAAAACCTTTGCGTTTTCGCCCGTCACCGACGAACTGGCCCTGCGCATGTTGTTCTGGTCCCTTCTGTCCGCGGCTACCATGGTGCCGTACATTAAACGTTCGCGCCGGGTTAAAAATACGTTTATCCTGCCCTGATATTCTTACCGGTACGGCGCGGTCGACGATAACCCTACAGTTACTGTGTTGTCGAAACAGGCCCGATGCCGGATAATAGCCCGCTTCTTTTTAATTAGGTACGGCAATGAATGGTTACCTGTTACTGTTTATCAGCACGGTGCTGGTGAATAATTTCGTTCTGGTTAAATTCCTTGGACTTTGTCCCTTCATGGGCGTGTCCAAAAAACTGGAAACGGCAATGGGTATGGGCATGGCCACCACGTTTGTGATGACGCTGGCCTCCATTTGCGCCTGGCTGATCAATGATTTTATCTTGCTGCCGTTGGATCTGACCTATTTGCGCACCCTGTCGTTTATTTTCATTATCGCGGTGGTGGTGCAGTTCACCGAACTGGTGGTGCGTAAAACCAGCCCTTCGCTTTATCGCCTGCTGGGCATTTTTTTGCCGCTGATCACCACCAATTGCGCGGTGCTCGGCGTGGCGCTGCTTAACGTTAATCTCAATCATAATTTCCTGCAATCCGCGGTCTATGGTTTCAGCGCCGCCGCGGGTTTTTCGCTGGTTATGGTGCTGTTCGCCGCCATCCGCGAGCGTCTGGCGGTGGCCGACGTCCCCGCGCCCTTCAAGGGGTCCTCCATTGCGCTGGTCACCGCCGGTCTGATGTCGCTGGCCTTTATGGGCTTTACCGGGTTGGTGAAATTCTAATGATGTCGTTATGGTTAGCTATCGGAGCGCTTAGCGTATTGGCGTTGCTGTGCGGGGCGCTGCTGGGTTTCGCTTCCCGCCGGTTCAAAGTCGAAGGGGACCCCCTGGCCGGGCAAATCGACGGCCTGCTGCCGCAAAGCCAGTGCGCGCAATGCGGCTACCCGGGCTGCCGTCCCTATGCCGAAGCGGTGGCCGGCGGTGAAAAAATCAATAAATGCGCGCCGGGGGGCGAGCAAACGATGCTGAAAATCGCCGGGTTGTTGAATATCGATCCCCAGCCCCTGGAAGGCGACGACGCCGTAGCCCATCCGGTGGCCACGGTGGCCTGGATCGATGAAGGCAACTGTATCGGCTGCACCAAATGCATCCAGGCCTGTCCGGTGGACGCCATCATCGGCGCCACCCGGGCGGTGCATACGGTGGTCAGCGATTTATGCACCGGGTGCGATTTGTGCGTCGCGCCCTGCCCGACCAATTGCATCGAAATGAGGCCGGTGGCGGCCCGCGCCGACCGCTGGAAGTGGGACCTGGCCACCATTCCGGTACGGGTTATCCAGGTGGAACAGCATGTTTAATTTATTCTCCGCCCTGCGTAAAGACCGCATCTGGGGTTTTAACGGCGGCATTTATCCGCCGGAGATGAAAACCCGGTCAAGCACCGCGCCGCTGCGCCAGGCGCCGCTGGCTGCGACCTATATCATTCCGTTAAAACAGCATCTGGGGCCGGAAGGCGAACTGTGCGTCACCGTCGGCGACCGGGTGCTGCGCGGCCAGCCCCTGACCGAGGGCCGGGGCCGGACCCTGCCGGTCCATGCGCCGACCTCGGGCGTCATCACGGCCATTATGCCCCATACCACCGCCCATCCCTCCGCGCTGGCGGAGCTGAGCATTATCCTGCAACCCGACGGCGAAGATCGCTGGTATCCGCGCCGGCCGCTGGCCGACTATCGCCAGCATGACGCCGCCACCCTGCTGGAGCGGATTCACCAAAGCGGCATCGCCGGACTTGGCGGGGCGGGATTTCCCACCGCCGCCAAGCTTCAGGGCGGATGGGGCGCGGTCGATACCCTGATCGTTAACGCCGCCGAATGCGAACCTTATATCACCGCCGACGACCGGCTGATGCAGGAACATGCCCGGGAAATCGTGGCGGGTATCGATATCCTGGCGCATCTGTTGCGGCCCCGGCGGGTCATGATCGGCATCGAGGACAATAAACCCGCGGCCGCGGCCGCCCTGTCCGAGGCGCTTGATCCCGGCGCCGGTTATCAGTTGCGGGTCATTCCCACCAAATATCCGTCCGGGGGCGCCAAGCAGCTGACCCGGATTCTTACCGGACGCGAAGTGCCGTTTGGCCAGCACTCCGCCGCCATCGGCATCGTGATGCTTAACGTCGGCACCATTTTCGCCATCAAACGCGCGGTGATCGACGGTGAAGCCCTCACCGAACGGGTGGTGACACTGACCGGCGACGCGCTGGCGCATCCCGGCAATGTTTGGGCGCGCCTGGGCACGCCGGTCAGCCATTTGCTGCATTATGCGGGCTTTACCGCGGCGGCGGATCAACTGGTGATCATGGGCGGGCCGCTGATGGGCTTTACCCTGCCGGTACTGGACGTGCCGGTGGTTAAAATCAGCAATTGCCTCCTGGCCCCCTCCGCCGCCGAGATGGCCGCGCCCGAGCCGGAGCAGTCCTGCATCCGTTGCAGCCTATGCGCCGACGCCTGTCCCGCCGGACTGCTGCCCCAGCAATTATATTGGTTCAGCCGGGGGCGGGAGCACGATAAGGCGCGCCAGCATCATTTGGCGGACTGTATTGAATGCGGCGCCTGCGCCTATGTTTGTCCCAGCAATATTCCGCTGGTGCATTATTATCGCCAGGAGAAAGCGGAAATCCGCGCGCTGGATCTGGAGGCGGAGCGTGCCGTGCAGGCCAAGGCGCGGTTCGAGGCCAAACTGGCGCGGCGCGAACGGGATAAACTGGCCAGGGAGCTGCGCCACCAGCAGGCGGCGGTAAAACTTGACGACCTGGCCCAGGCGCCGGCGGCCGAAACGCACGCCGGCGGGACCGACCTGCGCAAAGCCGCCGTCGACGCGGCCATTGCCCGGGTTAAAGCCCGCAAGGCGCGGCCAGAACCGCCGAACGCCGCCGCGGCTAAAAGTGACAACGTAGCGGAACCGGCGCTGGCCGGTAATTCGCATGACCCGGCGCTATCCCCGTCCGCCGATTTGCTTACCCCGCCGGCAGCCGCCGCCGGGGCCGAAGATCCGCGCAAGGCCGCGGTTGCCGCCGCGATCGCCCGGGTGAAAGCCCGTAAAGCGGCGGCGGCCACGGCGCCGCAAGAGGAATAAATGGCTTTCAGAATCGCAAGTTCCCCGTTCACGCACAACCGGCAGAATACCGGGCAAATCATGCTGCAGGTCATCCTGGCGTGTCTGCCGGGTTTCATCGCCCTGAGCTATTTTTTTGGTTACGGCACGCTGGTGCAGATTGTGCTGGCGTGCGCGACCGCGCTGCTGGCGGAAGCGGTGCTGGTGTCGCTGCGCAAACAGCCGGTCGGGGAAAAACTCAAGGATAATTCCGCGCTGCTGACCGCCGTGCTGCTGGGGCTCAGCCTGCCGCCCATGGGGCCCTGGTGGATGATCGTGCTGGCCACGCTGTTCGCCATTATTATCGCCAAGCAGCTTTACGGCGGCCTGGGGCAAAACCCCTTCAATCCGGCGATGGTCGGCTATGTCGTGGTGCTGATTTCGTTTCCGGTACAAATGACCAGTTGGCTGCCGCAGGAGGTTATGCGGCTGCATGCCGCCTCGCCGCTGGACACCCTGGCGGTGATTTTTACCGGCCACACGCCGGGGGGGCTGGATTTGCAGCAACTGCGCGCGGGCATCGACGGCATAAGCCAGGCCACCCCGCTGGATAATTTCAAGACCGGCCTGCGCAGCGGCCATGACGCCCTGTCGCTGCTGCGGCAGCCGTTATACAATGGCCTGCTGGGCGGCCAGGGTTGGCAATGGGTCAATCTGGGTTTTCTCGCCGGCGGGCTGTACCTGCTAGCGCGAAAGATTATCAGTTGGCATATCCCGGCCAGCTTTCTGGCCGTGCTGGCCCTGTGCGCGACGCTGGGCTGGATAGGTGACCCGCAAACCAGCGCCCCGCCCCTGCTGCACCTGTTTTCCGGCGCCACCATGCTCGGGGCGTTTTTTATCGCCACCGACCCGGTTACCGCTTCGACTACCCCGAAAGGCCGGCTGGTTTTTGGCGCCCTGACCGGCCTGCTGGCCTGGCTTATCCGCACTTACGGGGGGTATCCCGAAGGGATGGCGTTTGCGGTGCTGCTGGCCAATATTTGCGTACCGCTGATAGATTACTATACCCAGCCCCGCGCCTATGGCCATGGCTAAGGAGAGCCTATGTTAACCACCATGCGTAAGCACGGCGTCACCCTGGCGGTTTTCGCCGCCCTCTCCACCGGGTTGACCGCGATTGTCCATGCGCTGACCGAACCGACGATTATCCGCCAGGCGGCATCGGAGCAGCGGCAATTGCTCGATCAGGTGATTCCGCCCGATCTGCATGATAATGATATGCTGGGCGAATGCTATTGGGTCGTGGATGCCGCGCTGGGCAATACCGACCCGCACCGCCTCTATCTGGCGCGCAAACAGGGCCAGCCGGTCGCCGCGGCCATCGAGTCCACCGCTCCCGATGGCTATTCGGGATCGATTCAGCTGTTGGTCGGCGCGGACTTCGCCGGCAACGTTTTAGGAACCCGGGTCACCGAGCATCATGAGACGCCGGGACTCGGGGATAAAATCGAACTGCGTATTTCCGATTGGATTACCCATTTCGCCGGCAGGAAAGTCGAATCGGCGGATGATAAACTCTGGGCGGTAAAAAAAGACGGCGGACAGTTCGATCAATTCACCGGCGCGACCATCACCCCGCGTGCCGTGGTGAACGGAGTCAAACGCACCGCCGGTTATTTAAAGCAGCTTCCCGACGATCTCGGGAAACTGCCAACATGCGGAGAGCAAGGTCATGAGTGAAGCCGGGCGACTAATCCGTCAGGGACTGTGGGGCAATAATTCCTCGCTGGTACAATTATTAGGTTTATGCCCCCTGCTGGCGGTGTCCAATACCGTCACCAACGCCCTTGGCCTGGGGCTGGCGACCACGCTGGTGCTGACCTGCACCAACGGCGCGATTTCCGCCCTGCGGCGCTGGGTGCCTGCGGAAATACGCATTCCCATTTATGTCATGATCATCGCCTCGGTGGTCTCGACGGTGCAAATGCTGATAAACGCCTATGCGTTTGGCCTTTACCAATCGCTGGGCATCTTTATCCCCCTGATTGTCACCAACTGTATTGTTATCGGCCGCGCGGAAGCCTACGCGTCGACCAATCCGGTCGGCCTGTCGGCCCTGGACGGCCTGGCCATGGGGCTGGGGTCCACCTGCGCCCTGCTGGTCCTGGGCGCCATGCGCGAATTGCTGGGCAACGGCACGCTGTTTGACGGCGCGGATCGCCTGCTGGGGGATTGGGCCAAGGCGCTGCGGATCGAAGTCTTCCAGCTCGATACTCCGTTTTTGCTGGCCATGCTGCCGCCCGGGGCCTTCATCGGGCTGGGATTTATGCTGGCGGGTAAATATCTGATCGACCAGCGGCTCAAGGCCAGGCGCCGCCAGGCGGCCGAAGCGCCGATGATGACCACGCAGGAGCGAACCTGACACCATGAATAAAACCACCCGACTGGCCATTTTGAGCCGTCTGCGCGCCAACGATCCTCATCCCACCACCGAACTGGTTTACCACACGCCGTTTGAACTATTGATTGCGGTGCTGCTGTCGGCGCAGGCCACCGATGTCAGCGTCAACAAAGCCACCGCCAAACTGTTTCCCGTGGCCAATACGCCGGCCGCCCTTCTGGCGTTGGGAGTGGACGGCATTAAAGACTATATAAAATCCATCGGCCTGTTTAATAGCAAGGCGGAAAATATCGTTAAAACCTGCCGGATGCTGCTGGATTTGCATCAGGGGCAGGTGCCGGAAGACCGCGCCGCGCTGGAAGCCTTGCCCGGCGTAGGCCGCAAGACCGCCAACGTCGTGCTCAATACCGCGTTTGGCTGGCCGACGATTGCGGTGGACACCCATATTTTCCGCGTCTGCAACCGGACGAACTTTGCTCCCGGCAAAAACGTCGAGGCGGTGGAGCAAAAATTATTGCAGGTGGTGCCGCCGGAATTTACCGTTAATTGCCATCACTGGCTGATTCTGCATGGCCGATATACCTGCATCGCCCGCAAGCCCCGCTGTGGCTCCTGCCTGATTGAAGATCTCTGTGAATACAAGGAAAAAGTCTATAGCTAACGGCAATAGGCTACTATTATGACAAGCTTGTTTGCGCGTAAATATTTTTTCCGGGCAAATAAGCTTGCCCCGCCAAAATAATGTTTCCCAGATAAAATAAAGTTTTCCTGATCAATAGTCCCCATTGAAATAACCCGATTATCCCGCTTGGCGGGCCATTAACACTGAGAATATGGGTGCTGAATATTATTCTCCGCAGCGGCGGTATACCGTGGCGATCCCGCCATTAATACCGTTTTTATCGGCGGTGAAAATGCAATAACGTTAATTGCTTGTAAATTTATCGTTTGTTATGTGATTTAAAAGTAAACATCCTGCTGAAAAATAAGCCTTTATTCGCCAAACCAGCTTAATCGCCAAACGGAGACTTTATCAAAAAGTGCAGTATCATGATAATGTAAAGATTAATTGTAACACGATATTTATATACCCTTGCCTATTGCCCCTAGATCCGGAAGATCCCCATAAGAAAATCTTATAACAATGCAAGCGGGATGTACGCAACAGCATCACCCTTGATTAAGAGGTCCATGTGTCTACGGCAAAGAATGATACTCCACCGGCTAAGGTTAGCGTTAACGCCTTCAAACAGCCAAAATCTTTCTATCTTATTTTTTCCATCGAACTTTGGGAACGGTTTGGTTATTACGGACTGCAGGTCATTTTGGCGGTTTATCTGGTCAAAATGCTGGGTATGTCCGAAGCCCAATCCATCACCCTGTTCGCTTCATTTAGCGCCTTGGTTTACGGCTTTGTCGCCATCGGCGGCTGGCTGGGCGATAAAGTGCTGGGCACCAAGCGCGTCATCGTCATCGGCGCGCTGGTCCTGGCGGTGGGATACACCATGGTGGCCTATTCCAGCCACGCCATCTCCTGGGTGTATATCGGTATGGCGACCATCGCGGTGGGCAGCGGCTTATTTAAAGCCAACCCGTCGTCATTGTTGTCCACCTGCTATCGCAAAGATGACCCCCGTCTCGACGGCGCCTTCACCATGTATTATATGGCGGTGAATATCGGTTCGTTTATTTCCACCCTGGCGACGCCCTGGCTGGCGGCGCATTACGGCTGGAGCGTCGCGTTTTCCCTGAGCGTGATCGGTATGCTGATCACCCTGGTGAATTTTTTCATGTGCCGCAATTGGGTAAGAGAATATGGTTCCAAGCCCGATTTCGCGCCGCTGAAATGGGGGCGTCTGCTGGCCGTGCTCGTAGGCATCGTGCTGCTGATTACCCTTTCAAGCTGGCTGTTGCATCACCAAACCGTGGCGCGCTGGGTATTGGCTTCGATTTCGGTGGGCATAATCATTATTTTCGCCAAAGAAACCCTGGCGCTGCAAGGCGCCGCCCGCCGCAGGATGCTGGTGGCCTTTTTGATGATGCTTGAAGCGGTGGTATTTTTCGTGTTGTACAGCCAAATGCCCACGTCGCTGAATTTTTTCGCCATCCACAATGTGGACCATACGCTGTTCGGCTGGTCATTCGAGCCGGAACAGTTCCAGGCGTTGAATCCGTTTTGGATCATGCTGGCCAGTCCGCTGCTGGCCGCGCTGTATAATGCCATGGGGGATCGCTTGCCGATGCCGTTCAAATTCGCCGCCGGCATGGTGCTGTGTTCCCTGGCCTTTTTTGTCCTGCCCATCGGCGCCCGTTTCGCCAATGAGGCAGGCATTGTGTCCATGAACTGGCTGATCCTCAGCTACGGCCTGCAAAGTATCGGCGAGCTGATGATTTCCGGCTTGGGCCTGGCGATGGTGGCGCAGCTGGTGCCCCAGCGCTTAATGGGCTTTATCATGGGGGCCTGGTTCCTGACCACTGCCGCCGCCGCGCTGATCGCCGGCTATGTGGCCAATCTGATGGCCGTGCCGGCCAATGTCAACGATGCCCATCTGTCGCTGGCGGTGTACGGCCAGGTGTTTATGCAAATCGGCATGGTCACCGCCGTAATCGCCGTCCTGATGCTGATTTTTGCGCCGAAGCTTAATCATATGTCGCGCGCGGACGACGCGCTGGCGCCGGAACGGCCGGCGCTGGGCGACACGCCGCTCGTGAGCGAATAACCGCTTCGCGGCCCGGCGCGTCTCCCAAGGGGCGCCGGGCCGCGCTATTTTATGTCTCTGTGCGCCCAGGCCTTCCTTGCCGCCGCGGTTAATCGTATCCTGTCACCATGAAAACATCTCACCGCAGCCGCCCGGTTAAGGAGCGCCCCATGAAACTTTTTTATAGGCCCGGCGCCAGTTCGCTTAGCGCCCATATCGCTTTGCGCGAGGCCGGCCTGGACTTTACCATTGAAAAGGTGGATTTGGTCAGCCACAGGACCGAGCATGGCGAAGACTATCTGGCGATCAATCCCAAGGGGCAGGTGCCGGCATTGCTGCTCGATGACGGCACCGTGCTTACCGAAGTCGTGGCCATTGTGCAATATTTGGCGGATCGGGTGCCGGATCGCCATCTGATTCCGCCGGCGGGCACGCTTTCACGCTACCAGGCGCTGGAATGGCTTAATTACGTGGCCAGCGAACTGCATAAAAGCTTAGGCCCGCTCTTTGAAACCCATACGCCGGACGACTATAAAGTCCAGCTGCGCCAGCAAATTGAAAAGAAACTGTTTTATCTGGATCGTGAACTGGCCGATCAGGATTTTCTGCTCGGCGCGCGTTTCACCGTGGCGGATGCTTATCTGTTTACCATGTTGACGTGGGTCAAGGCGCTGGCATTCGATTTATCGTCGGCCCCGGCGGTTGCCCACTACTTTTCCCGCGTCGGGGCGCGACCGGCGGTAGCCGCCGCGCTGGCGGCGGAAGGCCTATAAAAAAAGCGCCGGCAATCAATGCCGGCGCCGGGTTTGACGCGCTCTGCTTATTTAATTTCGCGCGCCGGAAAATGGTGCTGAGGCAGGGCGATAAGATCCTGCGCGGCGACCACCTGCAGTTCGTATTCGTCCATCTCTTTGGTCATTTTCATCACTTCATATACCGCCGCGGTGACGTGTTCCAGCGCCTTGACCGGCGTCAGCCCTTTCAGCAGATCCACCAACAGCAGTCCGCTGGTCAGATCCCCCACGCCCACCGGCTGGCGATCGCCAAAATCCACCAGCGGCCGGCTGGTATGCCAGGCCTGTTCCGGCGACACCAGCAGCATTTCGAAATTGTTCTTGTCATAACCGGCGTAGCTGAGATATTTAATCAATACCAGTTTCGGCCCCTGGCGGCACAGTTCGCGGGCGGTGGCGATGGCTTCATCCACCGTGGTCACCGTACGGCCGCTCAGTTGCTCAAGCTCCAGCAAATTGGGCGCGATGATATCGGCATTGGGCAGCCCGCGCTTGCAATGGAATTCCGCCACGCCCGGCGCCACGATACAGCCTTTTTCCGGATGCCCCATCACCGGATCGAGGAAATACCAGGCATTGGGATTGGCTTCTTTCACCTGACGGACGATCTCCAGTATATGCTCGCCCTGCTCCGGTGCCCCGATGTAGCCGCTCAACACCGCATCGCAGTTTTTCAGTTGATCGACGGCGGCGATACCTTTAACGATCTCCGTTAAATGGGCGGCGGGCATGACGCAGCCGGTCCAGTGGCCGTACTGCGTATGGTTGGAAAACTGCACGGTATTGAGCGGCCAGACGTTGACCCCCATGCGCCGCATGGGGAACACCGCCGCGCTGTTGCCCGCATGGCCAAACACCACATGGGATTGAATAGACAGAATATTCTTCATCAGTATTGCCTTAAAGCCCTTGGCCTGGCGGCCGCATCGATACGATAGCAGAAGGCCCGCGGCCTTCTGTGACATTAAACCATTACTGCCAGCGGATCAGGCAATAATTTTTCTTGCCGCGGCGCAGCAAAGTATAGCGTTCGAACAGGCGGTCGGCGGCGCTAAAGACATAGTCCGCAGAGGATTGCTTCTCGCCGTTCACCGTGATGGCATTGGAGCCAATCATCGTCCTGGCCTGGCCCCGCGAGGGAACCAGTTCCGCATCGACCAGCGCCTGCTGCAAATCAGCGCCGTCGCTCAGGGCGACGGTAGGCATGCCATCCTGCGCCAGCTGGGCCAGATCGTCGGCGGTCAGATCCCGCAGCGCGCCGGAGAACAGGCTCTGGGTAATGCGCACCGCCGCCGCCAACCCCGCCTCCCCGTGCACCAGCCGGGTGACGTTTTGCGCCAGTACGTACTGCGCGCGCGGCGCGCTGCCGCTATTGCGATCTTCTTCTTCCAGCGCATCGATCTCTTCAATGGGCATAAAAGTAAAGAATTTCAGGAAACGATAAACATCGGCGTCGGCGGTATTAATCCAGAATTGATAAAACTTGTAAGGGCTGGTCTTGGCCGGGTCCAGCCATACCGCGCCGCCTTCGGTTTTACCGAATTTAGTCCCGTCCGCCTTGGTGATCAGCGGTACCGTGAGGCCATAAACCTGTTTTTGATGCATACGCCGGGTCAAATCGATGCCGGAGGTGATATTGCCCCACTGGTCCGAGCCGCCGATTTGCAACTCAACGCCATATTGCTGGTTGAGCGAGGCGAAGTCATAGCCTTGCAACAGATTATAAGAAAACTCGGTAAAAGAAATGCCGCTGTCGTCGCGGTTAAGCCGCTGTTTAACCGCTTCTTTGTTAATCATTTGGTTAACGGAGAAATGCTTGCCGATATCGCGCAGGAAGGTCAGCACGTTCATATTGCCGAACCAGTCATAATTATTGGCGGCGATGGCGCTGTTGTCGCCACAATCGAAATCGAGGAACGGCGATACCTGGCGGCGGATTTTGTCCACCCATTCCCGCACCGTTTCGGCGGTATTTAATTTACGTTCGGTGGCTTTGAAACTGGGATCGCCGATAAGGCCGGTGGCGCCGCCGACCAACGCCACCGGACGGTGCCCGGCCAATTGGAAACGTTTCAAGCACAACAGCGGCACCAAATGTCCCAAGTGCAAGCTGTCGGCGGTGGGGTCGAAACCGCAATAAAGCGCCAGCGGCCCTTGGGACAAGCGCTCGGTCAGCGCGGCCACATCCGTCACCTGGGCAATGAGGCCCCGCTCTTGCAATTGTTGTATCAGGTTGCTGCTTGCCATCAAAAACTCCATTATCGCTATTTATATTGGTGATCGAACACCCTAAAATAAAACGCCCGCCACCGGACGCTGTAAAAGATTGCGCGAAACGCGTCGATTCAAGGCGCCAGCCGGTCGACGGACCAACCGTTTGCCTGGCGCTGGTAGATGAACCGGTCATGCAGCCGGTGCTCGCCGCCCTGCCAGAACTCCATTGTATCAATAATCACGCGATACCCACCCCAAAAACTGGGTAAAGGCACTTCGCCTTGGCTGAATTTTTGTTTTAGCTCCAGAAATTTACTCTCCAGCAGCCCGCGCGTGGAAATCCGGCTGGATTGCCGCGAGACCCAGGCGGCGATTTGGCTGTCTTTCGGGCGGCTGTGGAAGTATTTCATCACGTCGATGGCCGACAGGCGTTGCGCTCGCCCGAGCACCATGACCTGACGTTCCAGCCCGTGCCAGGGAAAATGCAGGCTGATGCGGGAATTATGGGCCAGATGGGCGGCCTTGCGGCTGCCCAGGTTGGTATAAAATACCATGCCGGCGGCATCAAAGTGTTTGAGCAGCACCATGCGCTGAAAGGGCTGGCCCTGCTCGTCGACGGTGGCCACGCACATGGCGGTGGGTTCGGCGAGCCGGGCTTCGCAAGCCTGTTTGAGCCAGCGCTCAAACAAATCCAGCGGTTCCGCGGTTAAATCCGCGCGCCGCAGGCCGCCGCGCGTATATTCACGACGCAGGCCGGCGATATCGATTTTGGGATCTGTCATAGTGATGTTCTGCGTCAAACCGTGGCTTT
The DNA here is from genome assembly GCF_047324175.1 of Sodalis sp. RH21. Classification (NCBI taxonomy): domain Bacteria; kingdom Pseudomonadati; phylum Pseudomonadota; class Gammaproteobacteria; order Enterobacterales; family Bruguierivoracaceae; genus Sodalis; species Sodalis sp. RH21. The sequence continues at coordinate 2,878,918 of NZ_CP178732.1, forward strand.
ATTGTGCGCCGGACGGCTGAAAATCTCAATCATTTACCACCGCCTAACCGGCGATAATACAGTCGTTTATGATGATTTTTCCTTCACGTTCGACAAAGGCGTTATTGCCTTTTGACCAAAAAGTATATTGCCCGTTGCTATAACGTACACCGGAAGCGGAGTTCACCTGGTCCAGGGTCAATTGGCGGCCGTCGAGAATAAAAGCGACCTGCGGCGGGCTGGCGGTTTGGCGCACCGTCAGCGGCGTGGTGCCGCATTGATAATGCAGCGTTTGCTCTTGGGTACCGCGGTTTAGCTGGCTGCATGCGGTAGCGGCGAGCACGCAGGCGCAAATGGTAAGCCGGTTGATCATGATGTCCCCTTAATGACGGCCTTGGGATGATGGCATCCCTGAATTCGGACCCGCCGGCGCAATCGCGCCGGGTCCACGGCTCACCATAATCAACTCCCGCCGGCCGCTAAAGCGGATCTGTCTGAAAACCAACCGCCGCGGCCTATACCGGATAAATGGCGCCCAGTACCGTTTCCCGGCTGGCCCCGGTGACGGACGGCAGATTACCTGGCAGCCCGGATAAAGTGCGAAAAGCCAGCCAGGCGAAGGCCAGCGCTTCCATATCGTCGCCGCTGACGCCGTATTTGTCGGTTGGACCGACTTCCATGCCGGGCAGCAGAGCCGAAAGACGGGCCATCAACAGCGGATTACGCGCCCCGCCGCCGCACACCAGCAAATGTTCGCAACCGCCGGAGAGCTGAACCTGCTCGGCAATACTCATGGCCGTCAACTCCGCCAGGGTCGCCTGCACATCCCGGGGCGGGATGGGGACGAACTGCGTAAGCTGGTAGCGCAGCCAACTTAAATTGAAATATTCGCGACCGGTGCTTTTGGGCGCGGGCAACGCAAAATAATCGTCGGACAGCATTTGCTGCAACAAGGGCTGGTGCACGGTGCCGCCGATGGCCCAGGCGGCGTCTTTATCATAGGCCTGGCCCAGGTTGCGCCATATCCAGGCGTCCATCAGCATATTGCCCGGTCCGGTATCATAGCCGCGTATCGGCTGCCCGGGCAGCAGCAGCGATAAATTGGCGATTCCGCCGATATTAAGCACCATGCGCCGTTCACAGGGATGCGCCAGCAATGCGTGATGGAACCCGGGCACCAGCGGCGCGCCCTGGCCGCCGAATGCCATATCCCGGCGGCGAAAATCCCCTACCGTGGTGATACCGGTCAGGGCGGCGATACGGTTATTATCGCCGATTTGCAGCGTACAGGGCGCATCGCCCTCAGGCTGATGCCAGACGGTTTGCCCATGGTTGCCGATGGCGGTAACCTCCAGGGGATCAACCGCGGCGTGCCGCAGCATCTCCTGCACCGCCTGGCCGAATAAAATGCCCAGCCGGGTATCCAGCTGGCCCATTTGTGACAACGTCACTGCCTGCCCCTGGCACATGGATAAAATCTGGTGCTTGAGTTCAACGGGGATCGGATGGGAATAACTGTACTGCTGCGCTACCGTATGTTCATCAATAGCGGCCAGCACCACGTCCACGCCATCAAGGCTGGTACCCGACATCACACCTATATAGCGACCCGATCTCATAGCCTGTCCTTATCCCTTCGCACGCGGCGACTAAACCTCATCCGACTACGTTAAACAGGTTTGCTCCCCGAGGCTATGGAAAAGTCGCCAAATTTTTAAAGTTGTTACAATAAAAGGAGGGATACGTGACAAAGCTTAGCGGTAAAATTATTGCTATAATGAAAAATAAGCGTCTGTTGATTCGCAGTTTATGGTTTTTACAATATTATCAACTATTGTAAACTATAGAAGTCGCATCGATTAGCGGTGGTTGATTAAGCGGTAGTTGATTAAGCTATAGTCGATTAAACAGTAGCCGCCGCGGTAGTCATGGCGGCTCGCGACAACATTTGCATTTGTTCCGTCTGGGTTTGCCTTGACGAACGGCGTATAACAGGAGTTTTCAATGATGAAACGTTTGCTCGTGGTCACCCTGGCTGGATTGACGCTGGCGGGTTGTGCCAGTAACAACAGCTTATCCGGTGATGTCTATTCCGCCTCTGAAGCCAAGCAGGTACAAAGCGTTACCTACGGCACCCTGGTGGGCGTTCGCCCGGTGCAAATCCAGGGCGGAGATGATTCAAACGTTATCGGCGCGCTGGGCGGCGCGGTACTCGGGGGATTCCTGGGTAATACCCTGGGCGGCGGTACCGGGCGCAGCCTGGCAACGGCGGCCGGCGCGGTGGCCGGGGGCGTGGCGGGACAAGGCGTGCAGGGCGCGGCTAACCGCACCCAGGGCGTCGAACTGGAAGTGCGCAAGGACGACGGTAATACTATTATGGTGGTGCAAAAACAGGGGAACACCCGCTACAGTGTGGGGCAACGCGTGGCGATCGCCAGCAATGGCCGCAACGTGACCGTTTCACCACGTTAATTCCACCAGGAAAATAAGGCGGTTACGCTTAACCCCTGGCCATGGAGTGGTTTCCCCCCACCCCAATAAAAAAACCGGCAATATATGCCGGTTTTTTTATAAAACATGTTTTTACCGGCTGGCATATCAGGATTTATTGTAGAGTTCCAAGATATTTTTTTCCAATCGGGCAATCATATTACTCAAGAAATGTATTTCATCTTCCGATATGCCGGTGAGGATTTCATCTCGGGTACTATTTATGACATGGTTCACTTCTTTAATGATAGGTTCGGCGGACTCCGTCAGTTTAATACGTTTTGCCCGCCGGTCGTTGGCGCAGGTATGGCGCGTGATGAGTTTTTTCTCTTCGAGCTGGTCAAGGGTTCGCACCAATGATGGCTGCTCGATGCCTATAGCCTTCGCCAACTGAATTTGCGACTGCTCCGGCGGTAATTGGCAAATATTATGCAGCGTGATCCAATGAGTCTGCGTAAGCTCTAGCGGTTTTAAGCGATGGTCAATCAGCGCGCGCCAAACACGAACAAGTCGCGCCAAATCAGATCCTAATGGCGATTCCAATTCTCTCTCCTTATAATTAAGCTGATTAAGCTTGTTCCCTGGATTCCCATCCATTCTAATGGGTGGAATGGCAAAATACAAATATATATATATGAATAAGACGGCAGTTAAGTTGAGATTGATGTATTAGGCATGTTATTCCTTTGAAATAATGGACGTTACCGAAGAGCGAATTTCTCTTTGCCGGGCAGCCGCCCCGCGGATGGATCGGCCCTTCATTCCTTGGATTTCCCGCTTAGTATTAGATAAGCTTTGGAAACGTCTTATAATCCGTTTCTAGCAGTGGTTACCGCCAGGTAGTTGCCGACATCATTGTCGGCGTACGTGTCCGGCATAATCACCGCAGCGCCATAGGCTACGCATGCCAAGCGGATTATTCATAACTGTATCACTATTATTGTCATGCAACGTGTTTTATTGTTAATTTAAGTTAAATGAAGACATAACCAATATCATAATGTCATGTATTCGAGCTGATAATGTAATTATAATATATTAATAACAATTCATTAGTCACATAATTAATATAACTAAATGCATTCACGCCAATGCCGCTCCGGGCGAAACCGTGGCGTGAAATGACGGGAAAGTACAATGGCAGCGGTCAAAACAGCGAAGGCTGTTCCGGACCAACCGGTTCGTTGGGGATGTTCTTGCCGGCGCGCACCAGGCGCAAATAACGTTGATGGCATAATCTGAGCACGTCGCGCTTCTGGCTATCGTTCATACCGGTCCAATCAAACCGCTCCTGCCGCGAGCGCAGGCAACCACGACAAAACCCGCGGGCATCTGATTGGCAAACGCCGCGGCACGGACTGGCTATGGAAAAAAACTCTAGCTGTTCTGGCACACCCCTCCCCTTCTTTTATTTTAATTGAAGACGTTATTTCCCCCCATGGCAAGGATTTTGTATGAAAAAGCGGCGTTAGCCCCGCCGTGCGCTGCTCATGGCGGCCCATCCAGTACCATCGGTTACCGGCCCCATGGGGTATATTGAACCCGGCGTAGCCCAGCGGCTATACTGTCACGCATTCATTAACCGGCGGCGGATTGTCCGCCGTCTTCGTCGATTGAGGATACTATGCGCCTACTTCATACCATGCTGCGGGTCGGTGATTTACAGCGATCCATTGATTTTTATACCAAAATATTAGGAATGCGGTTACTGCGCACCAGCGAAAACACGGAATATAAATACACGCTGGCGTTTGTGGGCTATACCGAGGAAAGCGAGGGCGCGGTCATTGAACTGACCTATAACTGGGGCGTCGACCATTACGATCTCGGCAGCGCCTATGGGCATGTGGCATTGGGCGTGGATGACGTCGCCGCGACCTGCGACCGCATCCGCCAGGCGGGTGGGCGGGTCACCCGTGAAGCCGGTCCGGTCAAGGGCGGCACGACCATCATTGCGTTTATCGAGGACCCCGATGGCTATAAAATCGAGCTGATTGAACAAAAGCATGCCGGCAAGGGCCTGGGCGCCTGATGCCATCCGGTTAATCCCGCGGCTGTGGCTGTACTACCGCAGCGCGGGCCACACGGCAGCGGATTCGCCATGCATCCCGCGCTAAAATTTGCCATAATGCGGGCTGTTTTCCTGGATATTAAGAACTGGCATGGCTGAACTTGATGATGTAAATACCCTTCGAGGCCGCTTTCGCGGTTTTTATCCGGTGGTAATCGATATAGAATCCGCCGGTTTTAACGCCACCACCGACGCCCTGCTTGAAATTGCCGCCGTGACAGTCAATATGGATGACCAAGGTTGGCTGATCCCCGATCAATGCTTGCATTTCCATGTGGAACCGTTCCCCGGCGCGCAGCTCCAGCCCGAGGCGCTGGCGTTCAACGGCATCGATCCCACCAATCCCCTACGGGGCGCGGTAAGCGAATACGTGGCGTTGCATGAGATTTTTAAAATGGTGCGCAAAGGCATTAAGGATCGGGGATGTAACCGGGCGATCATTGTCGCGCATAATGCCGGTTTCGATCACGGTTTTCTGATGGCTGCGGCCGGCCGGGCGGCCCTGAAGCGCAATCCGTTCCACCCGTTCGCCACTTTTGATACCGCCGCGCTCAGCGGGCTGGTGCTGGGGCAAACCGTACTGGCGAAAGCCTGCGCGGCCGGTGGCATTGAGTTCGACGGCAGCCAGGCCCATTCGGCGCTGTATGACACCGAGCGCACGGCGGAGCTGTTTTGCGAGTTGGTCAACCGCTGGAAACGCCTGGGCGGCTGGCCGGTGCCGCCGTTAAATTCCCCCGATCCTGAGAATAACGGCTAATCACGGTGCGTCAAACGCTGAAAAGCCGGCCTTATCTGATGATAAGGCCGGCTTTTTTATGCGCCTGCGGTGACGGGCGACATCAAGAGGGAGACTGATCTTCCTTGGAACCGTATTTCACCGCCGTCTCTTTGATCAACGGTTGCAGTTCGCCGTGCTGGTACATCTCGATGATAATGTCGCAGCCGCCGACCAGTTCGCCATCCACCCAAAGCTGGGGGAAGGTCGGCCAATTAGCGAATTTCGGCAGCTCGGCGCGAATGTCCGGATTTTGCAGCACATCCACATAAGCGAAACGTTCGCCGCAGGCGGACAGCGCCTGGACCGCCTGGGCGGAAAAACCGCAGCCGGGCAATTTAGGAGAGCCTTTCATATAAAGCAGAATCGGGTTCTCAGCAATTTGCTGCTGAATTTTTTCTATTGTCGTCATTGTCTCGCTTCCTCAAGCCAGTACCTGGCCTTATCTGCACTATGCGGGATTACACTCAGTCCTCCCATTCTAGCCACTACCGGGTAAACATATAAACGTTTTTTTGCCCCGGTTAGCAATTATGCAACATCTTGCGCTGCCCGTATTATCCCTTTCACGGGCGCCATGCTATCCACTTTAGCGTTATTTTTGCCCCGCCGGCGGACAAAACGGGCTTAAACAGAAGTTTAACGCCTGGAAAAAGTGTTGTATTTAACGCCGCAGTACGCTGATTAATGCAGCAATTACGCGTTTATTCACGTTTATTCACAATATGGAGTGAATTACTGATGCAATAGCGGGATAAATAGCTTAAATTCCTGTGAGGTGTCGATAACCCTCCCTATTTTGGGCCACATAAGGATAGCGTTGATCATGCGTTTATGCTTTACGCTTTTTGTGTTGCTTTTTACCCAGCTGTTTTTCAATCTGGCGCATGCCGCCCCGAATGCCGGCGTCAATGCGGACCAACGGAAATCCCAGGCGACAACGGCCAAGGCCGGTGACAAGCGCAAGCGCAAACCGGTGAAAGTCGCCAAAAAAAGCAAACCCGTTGCGGCTGAAAAAGTCAGCGTGCAAAGCGTCAAAAAAACGAAGGTCCTGGTGGCAGCCAAATCCACCCGGGAAAAAAAAGCGGTTGCCGTACCGGCCGGTCGCAAAATAGCCAAATTCACCCCGCCGAAAAAAGGATATAAAAAGGGGTATGGCCGGCACCGAGCGATTCGCGAACAGGCCGCAGTTGAGCTGGTGGCCAACGACCAGCCGATAAAAATGAGCGACAGCCATAAAAAGCGCTACCAATCGGCCAAGCTCACCGCCATGAATAAACTGATGTCCCAGATGGGTAAACCCTATCGCTGGGGCGGGATGTCGCCCAATACCGGTTTTGACTGTAGCGGGCTGATTTATTACGCGTATAAAGATGTGGTGCGTATCCGTATGCCGCGCACCGCCAATGAGATGTATCATTTGCGCGACGCGGCGCCGGTGAAAAAAGGCGAGCTGGAAAGCGGGGATTTGGTTTTTTTCCATATATCCAATCGCGGCGCGGCGGATCATGTGGGTGTCTATCTGGGGAACGGGCGGTTTATCCAGTCACCGCGCACCGGACGGGATATCCGCATCAGTTATCTCAATGAAGATTATTGGCAGGATCACTATGTGGGCGCCCGCCGCGTTGTAACGCCGAAGAATATCCGCTAGGCGGGACGCTGCCGCTGTTTACCCGTGATGCGTTAATGAAAAAAGGAGCCTTGGCTCCTTTTTTCATTAACATACGGTTTCATTAACATACGGTTTCATTAACATACGGTTTCATTAACGAGCGGTTTCATCACCAAACGGTTTTATAACTAAACGTTTTATCGACTGGTCGCTCGCTAGCCGGCTTAGTTCATTACGGCGGTAAAGCTGAACACGATGATAACCAATAATGAAAAGACCGTGGTGAGTAATGACATTTTCAAATCGCTATCCATGGTTTGCCCTTATCATGTTGCGTGCCTGTGCGGTGGCCAGGGCGTCAATCAGGTGGTCGACGCGCTTTCGTGATAACGCCATTTTGGCACAATCGCCGCAAGAAAGCTCGCCGTTCGGCAGGCCCGGTTAACATTTAACGCTTTCACTTTGCCGCGGGATCAAGGAAAATTACCGGTTATTGTTATTGCGTCGTAAAGTGCTTGCGCCTTCGACAGGTTTTCATTCAGGGCGTTCAGGAGTATTCAAGGCATGGCAACCATAAAAGATGTGGCGAAACGCGCTAACGTATCGACCACCACCGTATCGCACGTGATTAATAAGACCCGTTTCGTAGCGGAAGATACCAAAATCGCCGTGCTGGACGCTATCAAACAATTACATTATTCCCCCAGCGCCGTGGCGCGCAGCCTGAAAATCAACCGTACCAAATCCATCGGTTTATTGGCCAGCACCAGTGAAGCCCCCTACTTTGCCGAAATTATCGAGGCCATAGAACATCACTGTTTCGCCAGGGGCTATACGCTGATTTTATGCAACTCCCATAACGATCTCGACAAACAGCGGGCCTACCTGGCCATGCTGGCGCAAAAGCGCGTCGACGGCCTGCTGGTGATGTGCGCCGAATATCCGGAACCGCTGCTGGATATGTTGGAAGAGTATCAGCATATCCCGATGGTGGTGATGGATTGGGGCGAAGCCCGCCGTGATTTTACCGATACCATTATCGATAATGCCTTTGCCGGGGGCTACATGGCCACGCAATATCTGCTTAAGCGCGGCCACCGGGCCATTGGCGCGATACCCGGCCAGTTGGCCCGCAATACCGGCGGCGGCCGCCATCGCGGATATTTGCACGCCATGGCCGAGGCGGGAATTCCCCTGACCGACCGGTGGATTGTGCAGGGAGATTTCGAACCCGAATCGGGCTATCTCGCCATGAAGCAGATACTGGCGCAGCCGCAGCGTCCCACCGCGGTGTTCTGCGGCGGGGATATCATGGCGATGGGGGCCTTGTGCGCCATTGACGAGTTGGGACTGCGCGTGCCCGATGATATTTCCCTTATCGGCTATGATAATGTTCGCAATTCGTGCTTTTTTTCCCCGGCGCTGACCACGATTCACCAACCCAAAGAAGAGCTGGGCGAGGCGGCGTTAACCATGTTATTGGATCGCATTACCAGTAAACGGGTAGCCGCCAAAAGCATTGAAGTGCATCCCAAACTCGTTGAACGGCGTTCGGTTGCCGACGGTCCTTTCCTGCCCTAGCCTGCCGGCGCCAGGCTTTGTGCGCTGGCGCGCATGTCTTCCCCGCGTTAGCCGCGTTTATCTCCGTACGGCGCCGAACCGACACAATATATTGCAATTCAATATTTTTTTACCAACTGTTATTGTTTCAGAGAGAAATCATTAAGTTATACTATGAAATACATTGCTATGTTAGCTATTGTCTAAACGGAAATGCAGGCTTATACTCAATATCGTTAACAATTATAACGAGTTGTCTTCTATATTTTTGAAAAGCATGTCGTGTTTACAAGCATGGCATCACCCTTTTTATAAAGCACGCGGCTAACAACCAGTCTTAGCTTTACTTTATATTCCTCTGTTTATGGTGGTACTTCAGACACCACGGATAACCGTGGATTCTTATAAAAGCCCGCAGGCATTGGCTTAGCTTTTCCTGACGGGGCATTACAGAATAAAGGTGATGGAGAAGCTATGAGTTCCTCGTGTGTTGAAGACCTGAGCTTTCATGATAACGCTTGGTATCGTATCGTCCATGAATTGCTCGCTGAAGCCGGTGTTGAAATCAATGGCTCAAGGCCTTTTGATATTCGTGTCAAGAACCCGGGTTTTTTTAAGCGGGTACTGCAAGACGGATCGCTGGGATTGGGCGAGAGCTATATGGATGGTTGGTGGGAATGCGATCGGCTGGATGTTTTTTTCCAACGCGTTCTCAGGGCTGGACTGGAAAATAAACTTCCTCATCATTTAAAGGATACCCTGCGCGTCGCCGCTGCCCGGGTGCTGAACCTGCAATCCAAAAAAAGAGCCTGGATAGTGGGTAAAGAGCATTATGATTTAGGCAACGACCTGTTCGAATTGATGCTTGATCCCTATATGCAGTACTCTTGCGGTTACTGGAGCCGGGCGCAGACCCTGGAACAGGCGCAGCAGGATAAGCTGAAAATGATTTGTGAAAAATTACAGCTAAAACCAGGCATGTCTTTGCTGGATGTCGGCTGCGGCTGGGGAGGCCTCGCGGCTTATGCCGCTAAAAATTACGGCGTATCGGTACAAGGCGTCACCATTTCCGCCGAGCAGCAGAAACTGGCCCAAAAGCGCTGCGAGGGTTTGGACGTAACCATTTTGCTACAGGATTACCGCGATCTGAATATGCAGTTCGACCGCATAGTCTCCGTAGGAATGTTTGAACACGTCGGGCCGAAGAATTACGCCACTTATTTTGACGTGGTCGATCGCAACCTGAAACGCGACGGGTTGTTTTTGCTGCACACTATCGGTTCCAACGAAACGGATATGAATGTCGATCCCTGGATCGATAAATATATCTTTCCCAACGGCTGCCTGCCGTCGGTACAGCATATAGCCCACGCCAGCGAGAAGCATTTTGTCATGGAAGACTGGCACAACTTCGGCGCCGATTACGATCGCACGCTGATGGCCTGGCACGAACGCTTCATCGCCGCCTGGCCGGGATTGGCCGATAAATACTCCGACCGGTTCTACCGGATGTTCACGTATTATCTGAATGCCTGCGCCGGCGCGTTTCGCGCGCGCAATATCCATTTGTGGCAGGTACTCTTCAGCCCGCAAGGCGTTGAAGGAGGGATTCGGGTGCCGCGCTAGCCGCGGGACAGGAACGACAAAAGCCTGGCCAGCCGCCAGGTTTTTTTTTACAGGTTATTTATCACCGCGCCAGACGCGGCTTCCCGCTGGGCCAATACCCGCTCAACCGTATCCACCACCGCCTGGGTCTGGGGATCAATCTCGATATTGACCCGCTGCCCCAGCCGTTTTTTGCCCAGGGTGGTGCGCGCCAGGGTTTCCGGGATCAGGTGGACGCAAAATTTGTCCTGCGTCACTTCGCCGATGGTCAGGGAGATACCGTCGATGCCGATATACCCTTTATACAGCACGTATTTCATCAGCGTCTTGTCCGGCAGCTTAAACCAGATTTGCCGGTTGTTTTCGGAGGTGACGATTTTGACGATTTCCGCAGCGCACATAATATGCCCGGACATCAAATGGCCGCCGATCTCGGCGTTGAAGGTGGCGGCGCGCTCGACGTTGACCTCGTCCCCGACCTGCAATTCGCCCAGATTGGTGATACGCAGCGTCTCTTTCATTAAATCGAACGCCGCCACCGGCCCGTTGATCGCGCTGACCGTAAGACAGCAACCATTATGCGCAACCGAGGCGCCCGGCTCCAGGCCTGCCAGCATAGCCGCCGGCAGCGTGATAAAATGAGTGCGAAAATGACTTTTTTCTTCGATCGCAACGATGGGTGCCGTGCCCTGAACAATACCCGTAAACATGACCTTAGCCTCTGTGAACCACACCTGAGAATCGTAAGGGATAGTGTGCCCGATTTTGCGCCGAAAACCAAATGGCGACCGGGTCGAAACGCGGGCCGTGGCGGTGAAATTGTGTATTGTCGCACTGGCATAACCACCCAAATGCTTTACACTATGCCGCTTAATTTAACGTTTAATCATTGTATTAACTTTCACCTGCTAATTTCATTCTCCTAAAACTAAAGGTGCCGGCGTGCAGAAGTACTTCTTGGAAGCGCGTATTTTAATGTCCCTGGCGATACCGGTTATTCTCGCGCAGATAGCCCAAACCTCGATGGGTGTCGTCGATACCATTATGTCGGGTTCCGTCAGCGCGACGGATATGGCCGCCGTCGCCGTAGGCACGTCCATCTGGCTGCCGGCGATTTTATTCGGCCATGGATTGATCCTGGCGCTGACACCGGTTATCGCGCAGTTAAACGGCTCCGGCCGCCGGGATCGCATCGCCCACCAGGTACGCCAGGGTTTCTGGCTGGCGCTCGGGGCGTCGCTATTGGTCATGGCCGTGCTGTATAACAGCCGTCTGGTCATCGAACATATGCAGCATGTGGACCCGCTGCTGGCGCAGAAGGCCGTCGCTTACCTGCATTACCTGCTATGGGGCGTGCCGGGCTATTTGTTTTTCCAGGTGCTGCGCTGCCAATGCGAAGGCTTGTCCAAAACCAAACCGGGCATGGTCATCGGTTTTCTCGGCCTGCTGGCCAATGTGCCCATCAACTATGTCTTTATTTATGGTAAATGGGGCATCCCCGCCATGGGCGGCGTAGGATGCGGTATCGCCACCGCGTCGGTTTACTGGTTTATGTTCGCGTCCATGTGGTTATATGTCAGCAAGGCCGGCCATTTCAAGGACCTGCGGCTGTCCGGTCCGGTGGGCAAGCCGGATTGGCCGGCGCTGCGCCGGCTTGGCGGTCTGGGGCTGCCGGTCGCCCTGTCGCTGTTTTTTGAAGTCACGCTATTTGCCGTGGTGGCCCTGCTGGTCGCTCCCCTGGGCATCGTTTCGGTGGCCGGGCATCAAATTGCGTTGAACTTCAGCGCGCTGATGTTTGTCCTGCCGCTGTCGGTGGGGGTCGCCGCCACCATCCGCGTGGGATTCCGCCTGGGGGAAAACAACGTCGCACAGGCCCGGATCTCCGCCTGGACCAGCCTGGGGGTAGGTATCCTGCTGGCAAGCGTAACCGCGGTGTTTACCCTGGTTTTCCGGGTGCACATCGCCCGGTTGTATAATGACACGCCCGCGGTGGTGGCCATGGCGTCGCATCTGATGGCCCTGGCCGCGATTTACCAGATATCCGACTCTATCCAGGTGATCGGTAACGGGGTATTGCGCGGTTATAAAGATACCCGATCGATATTTTTTATTACCTTTACCGCATACTGGCTGCTTGGATTGCCCTGCGGTTATGTGCTCGCCCTGACGGATTACGTGGTGCCGGCCATGGGACCGAGCGGTTTTTGGATTGGTTTTATCATTGGCTTAACCTCTGCGGCGCTGATGATGGTGCTGCGCCTGTTGTGGCTACAGCGGCAGTCGCCGGTGCGGATTTTGCTACGGGCGGCCCGCTAGGCATCAAGGGTGAATGCGGCAGCGGCCAAAAAACCGGCACGCTGCGCATTAGATGTCCAGTTGATCGCCGCAGGCATCAAAAAACGCGTTTTCCTCTTGCATGCGGTGATGTAGCCCGTTAATATTCGTCCCGCTGCCGCCCGGCGGTGATTTACGGTATGCGTTCTTAGCTCAGTTGGTTAGAGCACCACCTTGACATGGTGGGGGTCGATGGTTCGAGTCCATTAGAACGCACCACTCTCTTTATTATGTTTATAATGTGCGTCCGTAGCTCAGTTGGTTAGAGCACCACCTTGACATGGTGGGGGTCGATGGTTCGAGTCCATTCGGACGCACCAATTCCAGTGAAATTCCAACTCAGCTCCCCTCCTTTGACTGCCATAATCCCCTATTCGCTGCTGCGAATCCCGGTTAGCCGGTATGGTCCCCGGTATTTACGCGCCGCGTCCCGTCGGGTGAAAAGGTTTCGTTTTGCGTGGCTGACGCCGGCTGCGGTGTTGCACGGCGATTTATGATTTTATTGTGCATTTGCGCAACACTTGATACTGAATATTTGCATAAATGCCACAAATGCACTTTTTTTCACGGCTAACGCAATAATTATGCTGTTTTTATCTTGTTTCCGCCGGCTCAATAACTATAATACAAAACGTTATTTCAATTGAATGGCTTTCGCTGATTGATTAGCCCAATACTAATTAAAACAGACTTATCCGCTACCCCTTGCCGACGTTGTCGGACAGAGTATTTAGACCTATTTTCATCACTTTCTCGTTTTTGTCTCCTATCCTTGAACATGGGGAACCGACTCACAGCGCTGCACAATTTTTCGTCGTCGATACTCACCGGCGATATATCAGATTCATCATCCAACACAACTTGCAGAAACCATTGTTATGAAAAAGACGAAAATCGTTTGTACCATCGGTCCAAAAACTGAATCGAAAGAAATGCTTGCCAAACTTCTGAACGCAGGCATGAATGTTATGCGTCTCAACTTTTCCCATGGTGATTTTGCAGAGCATGGCCAGCGCATCACCAACCTGCGCGCCATATTGAAGGAAACCGGCCAGAAAGCCGCCATCCTGCTGGACACCAAGGGTCCTGAAATCCGTACCATGAAGCTCGAAAACGGCAATGACGTGTCGCTGGTTGCCGGCCAGACCTTCACTTTCACCACCGATCAGAGCGTCATCGGCAATAAAGAACGCGTAGCGGTGACCTACCAGGGTTTCGCCAATGATTTATCCATCGGCAATACCGTGCTGGTGGATGACGGCCTGCTGGGCATGGAAGTCACCGACATCACCGAAAGCACCGTGGTTTGTAAGGTACTGAACAACGGCGACCTGGGTGAAAACAAAGGCGTTAACCTGCCGGGCGTCTCCATCGCGCTGCCGGCCCTGGCCGAAAAAGATAAAGGCGACCTGATCTTCGGCTGCGAACAAGGCGTCGATTTCATTGCCGCGTCGTTTATCCGTAAGCGTTCCGACGTGCTGGAAATCCGCGAGCACCTCAAACAGCACGGCGGCGAGCATATCCAGATCATCTCCAAAATCGAAAACCAGGAAGGCCTGAATAATTTTGACGAGATCCTGGAAGCGTCCGACGGCATCATGGTGGCCCGCGGCGACCTCGGCGTTGAAATCCCGGTGGAAGAAGTTATCTTTGCGCAAAAGATGATGATTGAAAAATGCAACCGCGCGCGCAAAGTGGTGATCACCGCCACCCAAATGCTCGATTCCATGATCAAGAACCCACGCCCTACCCGTGCGGAAGCCGGTGACGTCGCCAATGCCATCATCGACGGTACTGATGCGGTCATGCTGTCCGGCGAAAGCGCCAAAGGCAAATATCCTTTGGAAGCGGTGACCATCATGGCCACCATTTGCGATCGTACCGACCGCGTCATGCCAAGCCGTATCGATAGCATCAACGACAGCCGTAAACTGCGTATCACTGAAGCGGTATGCCGCGGTGCGGTGGAAACCGCCGAGAAACTGGAAGCACCCCTGATCGTCGTGGCCACCGAGGGCGGAAAATCGGCCAAGGCCGTACGTAAGTATTTCCCGAAGGCCGAAATCCTGGCATTGACCACCAATGCCCTGACCGCACGCCAGCTGCTGTTATCCAAAGGCGTAACCTGCCAGCTGGTTGACGAAATCGCGTCTACCGACGATTTCTACCGCATCGGTAAAGCCATGGCGCTTGAATGCGGTTTGGCCAAGAAAGGCGAGATCATCGTAATGGTATCCGGCGCACTGGTACCGAGCGGCACCACCAATACCGCTTCGGTTCACCTGCTGTAGTCGGTTCTTCCGCTGCGGTTTGGACCGTGTGAAAAAAGGCCCCCGGTATGCCGGGGGCCTTTTTTATGCCCGCCGCCATTTCCTTTTTGCCGTTTCCACCCCGGCCATGCAATAAAAAATCATAGATAGCACAAAATAACCGGCCTAATTTATGCTAGTTTAATCGGAGTTATCTTATGGAAGGGGGCGGTTTCGGCTATTTTTTTTAACCTCTCTGTAAAACAAGACGTTTCTTTGAGCGGTCGATCGAATTTAATCGTTTTATTACTAAAATTTATTCTCATTCGAAAATACTTTGTGTAATACTTGTAATGCTACATGGAGATTAACTCAATCTAGAGGGTATTAATAATGAATCGTACTAAACTGGTACTGGGCGCGGTAATTTTGGGTTCCACTCTGCTTGCTGGCTGTTCAAGCAACGCTAAAATCGATCAGCTGTCCTCTGACGTTCAAACTCTGAACGCGAAAGTTGACCAGCTCAGCAACGATGTAACCGCTATTCGTTCTGACGTACAGGCTGCTAAAGACGACGCTGCCCGTGCTAACCAACGTTTAGATAACCAAGCTCACTCTTATCGTAAATAAGAGTAATTGCCTTGTTTAGAAAATGGCGCACATTGTGCGCCATTTTTTTTGTCCGCTAACCGCTCCCGTACCGCCTCCCTTCTCCTTAGTTTGTTTTGCTTCCAGGCTCCCCGGGGCGCGGCGCGCCAGGAACCAACCGCTTCATGCCGTTTGCTGGCGCCTGGGCGCCCCCCTGCGGGGCGAAAGCCTATTGGACCGGCGATGGCCGCATCATTGCGTCACCGCTTCATCAGCGGCTTGTGGCGCGCTATTTTTGCCGGCGCTGGCGACATCCGCGGCCAAGGCGGGGGCCCCTCCCTGCTCCACCACCGTCGCCGCCGGCAAACTGTCGGGCTCGATGCCGGTGGAAATCAGGACCGGCATGCCCGAACGCCGGACGATGGCTTCATCGGCGACGGCTTTGTCGGTAGCGGCGTCCCCGAGGAATTTTTTAACCTTGGCGCCGTAAGTAATGCGCATGGTCTGCGGATCGTCGCGATCGTTGTGCGACAGCGGCTGATGCACTTCAATGTAACGCTTGCCGTCCGGTTCGAGGGAAACCTTCACCGGGTCGTTCACCACCTGCACCCGGGTGCCGACCGGCACGCTATTGAACAACGCCTCGATATCCTCCGGCCTTAACCGGATGCAGCCGGAGCTCACGCGCATGCCGATGCCGAAGTTGGCATTGGTACCATGGATCAAATAGGCCCCCTTGCCGGCCGCCAGGCGCAGGGCGAACAGTCCCATGGGGTTATCCGGCCCCGCCGGCACTACGCCCGGCAGGGTAATGCCCTGCTCCGCCAGATAGTGCTTGCGGATATTAGGGGTGGGGGTCCAGGTGGGGTTGGGAATTTTCTGGGTGATGGCGGTGGTCATTACCGGCGTGTTGCGCCCGAGCTGGCCGATGCCGATGGGATAGACGATCACTTTGTTTTCGTCTTTGGGATAGTAGTAGAGCCGCAGTTCGGCAAGATTGATCACGATGCCCTTGCGCGGAGTATCGGGCAGCAGCATCTGGGTGGGAATCGTCAGGGTAGTGCCGGGCTGCGGCAGATACGGATCGGTGCCCGGATTGGCTTCCAGCATCGCCAGCAAGCCTATTTTATAAGCGGCGGCAATGGACTCCAGCGAACCGCCGTTATTGGCGACCATGGCGGTGGTATTTTCGCCGATAAGCCGGCTGTCGGCCGCCGGCAGCGCATACTCGGTCGCATTGGCGGCGGCGGGTACGGCTCCGGCCAGGCAGGAAGCGAAGGCTATACTGACTATGGTCAACGCATTTTTCATAATGACATCCCGCTTGATTTTTATTGTTGGTTAAGACATCCCTGGCGCATAGCTTCCACGGATATAAAGACACAGCCTGAAGGCAAAGAACGGATTACCAATAGCAGCCAAATTCACCGGCCGCTATCAGATAGCGCCGATAATTGCAGTTTAGCAAAACACCATGGGAGATGTCAGGCAGGGGGAAACGATGGTTGCCGCCCCAGGCGGGGCGGCAACCAAACCGCTACGCGGCGCAATCCATACGGGATACTAGAGCGCGGCGGCTTTGGCGCGGATGCCCCGTACCATGGCTTCAAGACCCTGCGAACGGGACGGAGTGAGATGCTGGCTCAATGCCAGCTCGCTGAAAAACGGCCGCACATCCAGCCCGACGATTTCCGGCGCGTCCAGTCCCTGATAGAGGATGAACACCGTGGCGATCAGGCCTTTGACAATCGCCGCGTCGCTGTCGCCCATCAGCCGGACATTGCCCGCTTCATCCCTGGATACCACAATCCACACCTGGCTTTGGCACCCGGCTATAAGATTGCCGGCGATGCGCGCCTCCGGCGGCAGAGGCGGCAGTTGCGCCCCGAGCTCAATGATGTACATGTACTTCTCTTCCCAGTTGCTACAACGGGAAAAGTTACGCAATAACTTATCTTTATCCGGCAAGCTTGCCATTAACCCCATTCTCCATGGCTGTCAGAATTAACCCAGCAAGCGCCGTACGCGTATCAATCCGGCCACCAGCCGGTCGATGTCTTCCCGGGTGGTATATAGCGCCAGGGAAGCGCGGCACATGCTAGGCACCTGATAATACGCCATCAGCGGCATAGCGCAATGGTGCCCGGTGCGGATGGCGATGCCATATTGATCGAGAAAACTGCCCACATCGTAGGCATGATGCTTACCCAGATTAAACGCGATGACCCCGGCGCGGTCGTCCGGACCGTAGAGGATCAGGTCGGGCACCTGCTGCAACGCTTCCAGCGCGTAGCGCATCAACTCGCGTTCGTAGGCATGGATATTGTCAATCCCCAGTTCTTCCACATATCCCAGGGCGGCGCCCAGCCCCATCATACCGGCGGTATTGGGGGAACCGGCCTCAAAACGCCACGGCGCGTCGAGGAACGTGGTGCCTTCGGTCAGGCTGACGGTGCGGATCATGGAACCGCCGCCTTCCCACGGCAGCATGGCGTCGAGCAGCCGTTTTTTGCCGTACAAAATGCCGATACCGGACGGACCGTAGATTTTATGGCCGGAGAATACGTAAAAATCACAGTCGAGGGCCTGCACATCCACCTTCTGGTGCATGATCCCCTGGGCGCCGTCCACCAGCACCACCAGATTGGCGGCCCGCGCCCGCGCAATCAGCCGCGGCAGCGGATTAACGGTACCCAGCACGTTGGAAACCTGGGTAATGGCCAGCAGGCGCGTGCGATCGTCAATTAAATCCGCGAGTTTCGCTTCATCCAGGGTGCCGTCGGACAATAGCGGCAAAACCCGGATATCGATGCCTTTTTCAGCGGCGATGATCTGCCAGGGCACGATATTGGAGTGGTGCTCCATTTCGGTGATGATCAGGTTGTCGCCGGGCTGCAAAAAGTGGCGCCCGTAGCTGTTGGCCACCAGGTTGATGCCTTCGGTGGTGCCTTTGACGAAAATAATCTCGTCTACCGACGCCGCGTTGATAAAGCGGGCGGCCTGGGCGCGCACGTCCTCCATGCGGCCGGTGGCTTCGGCGCTGAGCGTATGAATGCCGCGGTGCACGGCTGCATATCCCTGGCGATAAAAGTCGCTTTCGCTCTCGATAACGACATTGGGCTTCTGTGCGCTGGCCGCGCTGTCCAGATAGGTTAAGGGCTGGCCGTTAACCTCCCGCGCCAGTATCGGGAAATCCGACCGGATACGCTCAATGGGATAAGACATTCATTCCCCCCTGTAAAGAATCGGCGATGCGCGCCAGTACGGTTTCGCGCACCACCTGGTTATCGATCGCCTCGGTGATTTCAGCGGCGAAAGCATGGATAATCATTTTCTGCGCGTCTTCCTGGCGAATGCCCCGCGAGCGCAGATAAAACATCTGCTCTTCGTCGATGCGTCCGACGGTGGCGCCATGGCTGCATTTCACGTCGTCGGCGTAGATTTCCAGCTGTGGTTTGGTATCCACTTCCGCCAGGCGATCCATCAACAGGTTATTATTGGTCATCTGGCCGTCGGTTTTGATGGCATGTTTGGCTACTTTGATCAAGCCGTTAAACACCCCTTTGCCCCGCTCGCGGGCAATGACTTTATGCAATTGGCGGCTCAGGCAGTACCCCTTGTTGTGCTCCAGGTAGGTGCGGGTGTCGGTCACATCATTATGGGACGGCAACAGTAAACTGTTGATGGCCAGATCCGACCCTTCACCGTCGAGACGGGCGCTGGTCTGGTGGCGCGTCAGGCCGGCGCCTAACAAAAAGCTGCTGCTGCGCACCACGGCATCGCGGCCGATAGTGATATCGTTATGGGCGAAGTGATAGCTGTCGCGATGTTCAAACGCCAGCTTGATGTGGCTCAGGCGGGCATTGTCGCCCACCGTCATGGTCAGCCGCGCGCCGGTGAAGTGCGCCCGGCCGTCCGCGCTGATAAAGTGCTCAATCACCTGCGCCTGCGCCCCGCGCTCCACGTCGATATGGTGACGATAATGCAGCGTGTTCAGCTCTTCGCCGGCGTTATCGCCGCCGCGGCTGATGTGCAGCAGGTACAGGGGCCTTTGCGCCGCTTTCCCGGCCGGCAGGCGGATACGCGTCGTTTCACGGCTCAGGCTTTCCGTCAGATGCAGAAAGATTTCCGCTTGAACGGGTTCGGGCAGCGGCTGGCGCTGCGCGTCCCTTTCCACCGTCACCTGCCAGAAACCGGTATCGATATCGCTCAGGCTGGCGTCATAGCGTCCGTCGACAAACACCAGGCGCACGGCATCGAGCTCCAGGCCCAGCTCATCGCGCTGCGCCGGGCTGATGCTTTTGCCTTCGATGCTGGCGAAACGGTGGGCCAGCAGGCCTTCCAGGGGGGTATATTTCCAGTTTTCGTGTTTGCGCGTCGGCAAACCGAGGCGTTCCACATTCTGCCAATGCTCATATGCCTGCGCCGAACGGGTCGCATTAAGCCCCTCGAACAGATGGTGCCATTGTTGCAACGCCTGGGCATTATTGTTGTTCGGTAAGCCAGCCATAGCCTTGCTCCTCAAGCTGTTTCACCAGGGAAAAATCGCCGGATTTAACAATGCGGCCCTGGTAAAGCACGTGTACGTGATCCGGTTTGATGTAATCCAAGATACGCTGGTAATGGGTAACGATAATAAATGAGCGTTCCTCATTGCGCAGGGTATTCACACCGTGCGCCACGACTTTGAGCGCATCGATATCCAGGCCGGAGTCGGTCTCGTCCAGGATGCACAGCCGCGGCTCCAGCGCCGCCATTTGCAAAATGTCGTTGCGCTTTTTCTCGCCGCCGGAAAAACCGACGTTAACCGAGCGGGTAAGCAGATCCTGCGGCATTTTCAGCAAGGCGATCTTTTCTTCGATAAAGTCGGCGAAATCAAAACGATCGAGCGGTTCCTGCTGGCGGTATTTGCGCACCGCGTTTACCGCGGTCTGTAAAAAGAACTGATTGCTGACGCCCGGGATCTCCACCGGATACTGGAAGGCCATGAAAATGCCTTCGCCCGCGCGCTCTTCTGGATCAAGGGCCAGCAGGTCTTTGCCGTTAAACAGCACTTCCCCTTCGGTGACCCGATAATCTTCCCGCCCGGCAAGGGTAGCGGAGAGCGTGCTTTTTCCGGAACCATTCGGCCCCATGATCGCATGCACCTCGCCGGGTTTGATCTCCAAATTCAATCCCTTGAGGATGGATGTGTCTTCCACACTGACGTTTAAATTGCGAACTGTTAACATGTTTTTTCCTTTACCCGACTTTTCAGACCCACTTTTTTCAGACTGACAGGCGGACAGCAAATGCTGGTGCGCGCCAAGCGGCCAATGGCCGGTTAACCCACGCTGTGTTCAAGGCTGATAGCCAATAATTTTTGCGCCTCGACGGCGAATTCCAGCGGCAATTCCGAGAAAACGTCCTTGCAGAACCCGTTGACGATCATCGAGATGGCATCGTCCTCGCTGATGCCGCGCTGGCGGCAATAAAACAGCTGATCCTCGCCGATGCGCGACGTCGTCGCTTCATGTTCCAGCTGCGCCGTATTATTACGCACTTCCACATAGGGGAAGGTATGCGCGCCGCTCTCGCTGCCGATCAGCATCGAGTCACACTGGGTAAAGTTGCGGGCGTTGGTCGCACTCGGCATGATTTTCACCAGGCCGCGATAGGTGTTTTCACTTTTACCCGCTGAAATCCCCTTGGAAATGATGGTTGAGCGGGTGTTTTTGCCGATATGGATCATTTTGGTGCCGGTATCCGCCTGCTGGCGGCCGTTGGTCAAGGCTACCGAGAAAAACTCGCCCACGGAATTGTCGCCGCGCAGGATCACGCTCGGGTATTTCCAGGTGATGGCAGAACCGGTTTCGGACTGGGTCCAGGACATTTTCGAATTATCGCCTTCACACAGCGCGCGCTTGGTGACGAAATTCAGGATGCCGCCTTCGGACTCGCTGCCGGCGAACCAGTTTTGCACCGTGGAATATTTTACTTCGGCGTCTTTATGGGCGATCACTTCCACCACCGCGGCGTGCAGCTGGTAGCTATCCCGTACCGGCGCGGAGCACCCTTCGATATAACTGACATAGCTGCCTTCGTCGGCAATCAGGATCGTGCGCTCGAACTGGCCGGTTTTCGCCGCATTGATACGGAAATAGGTGGACAGCTCCATCGGGCAGCGCACCCCTTTCGGGATATAGACAAAGGTGCCGTCGGAAGCGACCGCCGAGTTCAGCGCCGCGAAGAAGTTGTCATTGGGCGGCACCACGCTGCCCAGGTACTTGCGTACCAGTTCAGGATGCTCGTGGATGGCTTCGCCGAACGAACAGAAGATGATGCCTTGCTTCGCCAGTTTGTCGCGATAGGTGGTAGACACCGACACGGAGTCGAAAATGGCGTCCACCGCCACTTCGCTACCTTCACGTACCGGCACGCCAAGCTGGTTGAACGCGTTTTCGACTTCGCTGGTCAGATAATTATTGGTCGCTTCGATACCGGGCTGCTGCAGCGCCCCGGGCTGGGAGCCGCAGGTATCGTCGCAGCTACCGCAGGAAGGTGCGGAATAATAGCTGTACTCGTTATAATCCAGTTTCTTGTAATGCGCTTTCAACCAATGGGGTTCTTCCATTTTCAGCCAGGCGCGGTAGGCATCGAGACGAAACTCCAGCATCCACTCCGGCTCATTACGTTTAGCCGAGATCGCCCGCACCACATCTTCGCTGATGCCGTGGGCCAACTCGTCGGTGACCAGCTGGGTAAAAAAGCCCTCTTTATAACGTTCGCTTTTTTCCCAGGGTTGCGCGGCATTGATTGCCTCAGGAGTTTCTATATTGCTTCGTGCCATAATGGTTCATCGCTCAAAGACCAAAACTTTCGCCACACCCGCAGGCATGCTGAGCTTTGGGATTGTTAAATTTAAATACGTGATTCAGCCCTTCCTGCACATAATCCACTTCGGTGCCGTCGATAAACGGCATGGCTTTGAGCGGTACATACAGGCGTGCGCCATCGCGTTCATAAACCAATTCGTCTTCATTCGAGTCGGTGGCGACATCCATAACGTAGCCGAAGCCCGCGCAACCCGATTGTTTCACCCCGAGCCGTAATCCCTGCATGGCGGCATTTTGCTCCATCAGATGACGAATCTGCCTGGCCGCGGTCTCGCTTAGGGTGAGTCCCTGCCATATATTTTCTTCTAATGAAAACGTTTCAACCGTATCCATTTGCATAAAACTTACCTCTCAATGTTTCAAGACGATAAACAGCAATCTCTCTATGTTAGTGATATGAATTACCACTGCAACCTTGCCCTTTGTAGGGGAATAGCCAAAAATGGCGTTAAAAAAGCGTTTACTGATAATAATAACCGTTTTATTACTGTTTGTCCCGCTATCCGTCGCGGGGATGATTTTTTATTCATTTGATTTTAAAGAATAAAGTCAAATAAAGACCCTATTATAAATATCAGAACTCTTATTGCGGCTAAATAAAAAAAACTTCATCGAAAAAAACTATTTTTATGACAGGCCAACTTTATCGCACCCGTTTTGCGCATTTGTTATGCATTTTAAAATAGATCCGGCGTGTTTATCAGCGGGAAATGCCCGTAAAAAAACGCTTCCAATTGATAATGATAACCATCTCTATTGATATAAGCATTTCTCAACGCATAGATATTCATATTATTCCGCTGTTCTCATTTGCCACAAGCAATCCGTGCGATTAAACCGCCCGCCTCCGGCTTATCCCCGCCATTGGCCGCTTGATTTTGCTCAATGCTTTTTACATTTATAGTACAATTATATCACACAACGGGGGTTTGAGCAGGGCCGGCGTGCGCAGCGACCCCCGGGTCGTAATGATTTTTAGCATTTTAATCGGTGAACCGCCGCGGCGGTGCGGTATGCTGGGGCAAATTTAGTGTGCCGGACTCGCCAAGCCTATGCCCTCTTCCGTTGCCCCCGTTCCTGTCCTGACTACGCGCCAGCTGAATAAACGCATTCTCCCAATCGTTTTTTTTACTTTCATCTGCTACCTGACCATCGGCCTGCCGCTGGCCATTATTCCCGGTTTTACCCATACCCAGTTGGGCTTTAACACCGTTATCGCGGGTTTTGCCATCAGCATCCAGTATATCGCCACTTTGCTGAGCCGCCCCCATGCCGGACGTTATGCCGATGTGCTGGGCCCCAAAAAAGTGGTGCTGTTCGGCTTGGCCTGCTGCAGCCTGAGCGGCCTGGGTTATGGGCTGGCCGCCTGGACGCACGCGCTGCCGTGGGTCAGTCTGGCTTTGCTGTTCGCCGGACGGCTGGTGCTGGGGGTCGGCGAAAGCTTTGCCAGTACCGGCGCCACGTTATGGGGCATAGCCAGCGTAGGCCAAAGGCATACCGCGCGGGTGATTTCATGGAACGGCGTGGCCACGTACGGGGCCATCGCCGTCGGCGCGCCGCTGGGGGTGTATGTAAACGACCTCGGCGGCATCGGCGCCGTCGGCGCATTTATTTTACTGGCGGCTCTCATCGCCTGGTTTCTGGCGGCGCGTAAAACGGCGGTGTCCATTTCCCCCGGCACACGTATCGCCTTTAGCACCGTAGTGGGCAAAATCTGGCTGTTCGGACTGGGGCTGGGATTGGGTACCATCGGGTTCGGGGTCATCGTCAGTTTTATCACCCTCTATTACGCCGAGCGCTCCTGGGCGGGGGCCGCCTTCGCGCTGACGTTGATGAGCACCGCTTTTGTCGGCGTGCGGCTGATGTCGGGCGACACCATTAATAAGTACGGCGGGCTAAATGTTTCACTGCTGTCTTTTATCTGCGAAACCTTGGGGCTGCTGCTGATTTGGCTGGCGCCTAATCCCCTGGTGGCGGGCATGGGCGCATTGTTGACCGGCGCCGGGTTCTCGCTGGTATTCCCGGCCCTGGGGGTCGAGGCGGTAAAGCAGGTGCCGCCGCCCAACCAGGGCACCGCGCTTGGCACCTACACCGCGTTCCTCGATTTGGGTCTCAGCCTGGCGGGGCCGGCGGCGGGCCTGATTATGTCCCATCTGGGCATGTCGTATATTTATCTGTGCGCAGCGATGATGGCCGGCCTCGCCGCGTTGCTGATACTGCACCTGAAACGGCGTATCAATCGGCGCCACCCGGTTTAGCCGGCGCCTTGCCTGATGCAGATAGCACCGCCGTGGTCAGCCGTGCGATGCAGCTCAAATGATTTTTGCTATCGTGCAGACGAATTTCCCACACCTGGTGGGTACGGCCGATGCGGATGGCGCGGCATATCCCGCGCACATATCCCTCTTTTACCGCCCGCAGGTGGTTGGCATTGATATCCAACCCGACGACCCGATCGTTCCCCGTGGTGCACAGGTAGCCGGCCACCGAGCCCAGGGATTCGGCCAATACTACCGACGCTCCGCCGTGCAGCAGGCCGTACGGCTGGCGGGTGCGGCGATCTACCGGCATGGTCCCCTCCAGTTCATCGTCGCCCAGCCGGGTAAAAACAATGCCCAGATGTTCCACCAGGGTGCCCGCATTGAGGTGGTTAAGCGCCTCAAGCGATGTTGCGCGTGTCCAAATCATCAAATGATCTCCAGTAGCGCCTGTAGCGGATGACGAATGCCCTCTCCTTCGATGCGCTTGACCTGGCTGCGGCAAGAGTAGCCGGTGGCCAGGCAGCGGGCGTGCGGCAGGCGTTGCAGGGCCTGCTGCCATGACAGGGCGTAAATACCGCGCGAGTTTTCCAGGTTGGCGCTTTCGTGGCCGTAGGTGCCCGCCATGCCGCAACAGCCGACGCTCACGGTCTCAAGCGTCGCGCCGAAGCGGGCGAAAATGGACGCCCACTGCTGGCCGCTGGCCGGCAATTCGGTGGCTTCCGTACAATGGCCAAGCAGATACCAGGGAGCGGCGGAAAGGGTCTGCGTCGTCGCTGGCTGTGGTCCGGCCGGTCGAGTGATTTCCGCTTCAGCCGCCGCGGCGGAGGCCGCTAAAGCAGGCTGGGCGGTCGCGTCAGGTGACACCGTCACTGGTGACTGCGCCGGTGCCGATAAGAGCGCAGGCGCGGCTGCTACAGGCGCCGCCGCACCGCCCGCCGGCAGCGTCATAAGCCATTCATGTACCAGCAGCACCTTAAAATCCCCACGGGCGTCGGCGAGTATCTCGCGGTATTCGTCGCGATAGCAGAGCACCAGCGCCGGGTCCACCCCGACCATCGGCAGGCCCAGACGCGCGGTACGGTTAAGGAAATCGGCGGTTTTGGCGGCGGTTTTGGCGAAGCGCTGTAAAAAGCCCTTGATATGCTGGGCTTTGCCATTGGGCGAAAACGGCAGCAATACCGGTCGATATCCCAGTTTTTCCACCAGCAGGACAAAATCGGCGACCACGTCGGCATCATAAAAACTGGTGAAGGGGTCCTGCACGATCAAAACATAATCCCGCCGCTGGCCGGCGGTCATCCGTTCCAGTTGCTCAAGGGTCACCCCGCTTGTCCGCCGGCCGGCCAGGCGGGCGCGTAACGGCGGTGCGGACAGCAGCGGCAAATCCACCATGCCGATGCGCGCGCGGCCGAGTTCCCGCAGCCACGGTTGTTTAAGGAAAAAGTTAAACAGCCGCGGGGCGCGGGCCATCAGCGGCGCATAACCTTCCACGCCCGCCACCAAATGATCGCGCACCGGGCGCAGATAACGCGTGTGATAGAGCTGGAGAAAACGGGAGCGGAAACCCGGCACATCTATTTTTATCGGACATTGTGTCGAGCAGGCTTTACAGGCCAGGCAGCCGGACATGGCCATTTTGACTTCGTGGGAAAAATCGTACTCGCCGCTCGCCGCCCGCAGGCTGTTGCGCGTTCGGCTGACCAGATCGCGCAGCGTGGCCATGCCGGTCGGCAGGTTTTTCTCCAGCAACAGCGGATCGACCCCTTGCTCCGCCAGCAAACGCAGCCATTCCCGCACCAGGGTGGCGCGGCCTTTGGGGGAATGAATACGATTGCCGGTAATTTTCATCGAGGGGCACATGGGGCTGCGGGCGTCAAAATTAAAACACAGGCCATTACCGTTGCAATCCAGCGCGCCGCGAAAAGAACCGCGCACCGCCAGCGGAATTTGCCGATCGAAGGTGCCGCGTTTGACCGCATCGATGGTTTTCATCGGCGCCAGGCTATCCACCGGCGAACAAATTTTGCCGGGATTCAGCCGGTTACCGGCGTCAAAGGCCGATTTGATCAGCCGCAGTTCGTGATAAAGGACATCGCCGAAAAACGCCGGGCTGTATTCGGCGCGAAAACCTTTGCCGTGCTCGCCCCATAGCAGGCCGCCGTATTTGGCGGTAAGCGCCACGATGCTATCCGACAGCCGCTTCATCACCATTTCCTGCGCCGGATCGCACATATCCAGCGCCGGACGCACATGGAGCACCCCGGCGTCCACATGGCCAAACATGCCATAACTAAGATGATTATCATCCAGCAATTGACGGAATTCGTTGATATAATCGGCTAAATGCTCAGGGGGCACGCAGGTATCCTCAGCGAAGGGAATAGGCTTGGCGCTGCCCTTGCTGTTGCCCAGCAGTCCCACCGCTTTTTTGCGCATGGCGTAAATTCTTTCGATGCCGGCCAATCGATCGCAGATTTGATAGCCGATCACGCCGTCTTGCCCCTGCGCCATCAGATTATCAAGTCCAAGGCAAAGGTCGGCGAGCTGGCGCCCGATAAGTTCGGCATCGTCGCCGGCGAATTCCACGATATTCAGCCCCAGCACCTCACGGCCCGGCACATCCGCGATCAAATCGCGCACCGAGTGCCAGACGATATCTTCCCGCGCCAGGTTCAGCACCGTCGAGTCCACCGTTTCAACCGAAAGCGCATGGGCCCGCAGCATAAACGGCGCATTGCGTAGCGCCGAATTAAACGAATCATATTTCACATTCACCAGCCGGCGCACTTTGGGCAGCGGAGTGATATCCAGGCGGGCCTCGGTAATAAACGCCAGGGTGCCTTCGGAGCCGGTCAGAATGCGCGTCAGGTCAAAAGTTTGCAGGTCGTCGCTATAGACATGGCGTAAATCGTAGCCGGTAAGAAACCGGTTCAGCTTGGGGAATTTTGCCAGAATCAGCCCGCGCTGCTCCCGGCAGCGTTCCAGCACCGTGCGATAAATCCGCCCGACCGGATTATCCTGCGCGGCCAATTGCTCCGCCTGGGCGGTAGGCATCGCCTGGGTATCGAGCAGCTCGCCGCCCATCAGCACCGCCCGGATGCCCAGGACATGATCGGAGGTTTTGCCATAGACCAGCGAACCCTGCCCCGACGCATCGGTATTGATCATCCCGCCCAGGGTGGCGCGATTACTGGTGGACAACTCGGGGGCGAAAAAATAGCCCAGCGGGCGCAGGTACTCGTTGAGCTGGTCTTTGATCACCCCCGCCTCGACCCTGACCCAACCCTGCTGCGGGTCCACTTCCAGGATGCGGTTCATATAGCGCGACATATCCACGACGATGCCGGTATTAAGCGCCTGGCCATTGGTGCCGGTGCCGCCGCCGCGCGGGGTAAAAGCCAGCGCGGCGAAGCGCGGGTCGTGCGCCAGACGGCTAATCAGCGCCACATCGGCGGTATGGCGCGGAAAGACCACCGCGTCGGGCAACAACTGGTAAATGCTATTATCGGTGGCCATGGTGAGCCGGTCGGCATAGGTGGTGGCCGTGTCGCCGGTAAAGCCGCTGAGTTTGAGGGTGTTGATAAAATCAATTACCGGCTGCGCCAGTCCCGGCGCCTGCGAAATCTGTGGGATCATTGACTCTGGGCCTGCTGTTCGATGATGAATGGGTTCGGCATCACGGTTTTTTGAGGGTGCGTATGATTGTTTTATCATATTTCTTTTTGTCGTGCGCCGTTGCCGAAGAAAAATCTTCGCCTATGCTAGGTTAGCGCCCTGACGCCCCGGTGCGAATGCTCCCGCGCCCCCGGGTTAAACTTTTTGCGCCGGTCTGTCAAAAAACCGTGAAATAACGCATTATTATGGCTGTTGCTGACGAACGGATTTATTTTTGCCGCTCTATGTCATACCGCTTTGACCAGCCTGTTAACTGAGGTGAAAACTTTTTGATGGATTACCCGCGTCAACTGCTTGATCTGCCAAGGATGCTGTTTAGCGTAACGTTTATTGCGCTCATGACATTGGCCTGCTTTTGGGTCGTGCAACCGTTTATCCTGGGATTTGCCTGGGCCAGCATGGTGGTCATCGCCACCTGGCCGCTATTGATCAAATTACAAAACTTGCTTTGGGGGCGACGCTCGCTGGCGGTGGTCGTCATGACCATATTGCTGCTATTGTTGTTTGTGCTGCCGGTTTCCATCCTGATCAGCAGCGTCATCGATAACAGCGCCCCGCTGATCGCCTGGGCCACACAGCCCAACCGCCTGACGTTGCCCACCCTGCATTGGCTCCGTGACGTGCCTCTGGTCGGTCATAAATTATATTCCGGCTGGCAAACCATGATTTCCGGCGGCGGCGGCCCCCTGGTCAATAAGATACAGCCGTATATCGGCCAATCGGCCACCTGGCTATTATCCCAGGTGGCGCAGGTGGGCAGTTTCCTGATTCACTGCGGCCTGATGATTTTATTTAGCGTACTGCTCTATATCCGGGGCGAGCGCGTGGCGCTGGCGGTGCGCCATTTTGCCATTCGCCTGGGCGCCGAGCGCGGCGACGCCTCGGTGCTGCTGGCGGCGCAAGCCATCCGCGCGGTGGCGCTGGGCGTGGTGCTCACCGCCATTGTGCAGTCGGTGCTGGGCGGTATCGGGCTGGCGGTTTCCGGCATCCCGCTGGCGACGATTCTGACCATTGTGATGTTTATCCTCTGCATCGCCCAATTAGGCCCGCTGCCGGTACTGATTCCCGCCATGATATGGCTTTACTGGAGCGGCGACACCACCTGGGGCACCGTCCTGCTGGTTTGGAGCTGCGTGGTGGGAACCCTGGATAATATCCTGCGGCCGATATTTATCCGTATGGGCGCGGACTTGCCGATCCTGCTGGTGCTGTGCGGCGTTATCGGCGGGTTGCTGGCGTTTGGCATGATTGGCCTGTTTATCGGGCCGGTGGTGCTGGCGGTATCTTACCGGCTGATTTTCGCCTGGGTGCACGAAGCGCCGCCGCCGACGGAAATACACGACCCCGAAAAACATTTAAGCGATCTTACCTGATACTCGTAGGGCTGAAAATAAAACAAATGATGCCGCAATCTCAGGCTCCCGACGGGAGCCTGATTATTTTACCGGTCATAGTACGCCAAGGTCGTGCAATGTTTAAATAAGTACGATCGGGCGCTGCGCAAATTAGCCTTTTATTTGCTATTCAGAGGATTCTTAATGACGAAGCTCACCTCAATTAATATTATTAGCCCATCAATTAACTCAACTCACTGATTTTACATCAAGGTTTCCCCTGAGTTAAATGAATTGCTGTGTGTAGTCTTTGCCCGTCTCATAGGATGGGCTTTTTTTTATTTTTTTCCGCGCTCCTGATGAATCCTTACCCTGAATAGGGCGGTTGCGCCGGTCAAATTTTATAAATTCACCGTTTAGAAAAAATGCGAGATAAATAAAAAAGCCGGCGGACCGGCCGGCTTTTTTCCTGCTGCATTTCCTGTTTCAAATAATGGGCCGATATTACAGCTTGGCCAAACTTAGCCAGGTTTTAACCACCGTATCCGGATTAAGGGACAGGCTGTCAATGCCCTGTTCCATCAGCCAGGCCGCGAAATCCTCATGATCCGACGGTCCCTGACCGCAAATGCCGACATATTTCCCTTGCTGTTTGGCTGCCGCGATAGCCATGGACAACAAGGCTTTGACCGCCTCGTCGCGCTCGTCAAACAGTTCCGATACCAGGCCGGAATCGCGGTCCAGGCCCAGGGCCAGCTGGGTCATGTCGTTCGAACCGATGGAGAAACCGTCGAAATGCTGTAAAAACTGCTCCGCCAGCAGCGCATTGGAAGGGATTTCACACATCATGATGATTTTCAGCCCCTGTTCGCCGCGCTTAAGACCCTGGCGAGCCAGTTCGTCCACCACCGCTTTACCCTGTGCTACCGTGCGTACGAAGGGGATCATGATTTCCACATTGGTCAATCCCATATCATTGCGCACCCGTTTGATGGCATCGCATTCCAGGGCGAAACAGGCTTTGAAATTCGCGGAAACATAACGGCCGGCGCCGCGAAAACCGAGCATCGGATTTTCTTCGTCGGGCTCGTAGCGTTCGCCGCCCAGCAAATTGGCATATTCATTGGATTTAAAATCGGACAGCCGCACTATCACCCGTTTGGGCCAGAATGCCGCCGCCAGCGTGGAAACCCCTTCGGTCAGCCGGGCGATATAATACTCTTTCGGGCTGTCGTAGCCTTGGATCATATCGTTGATTTCCTGCTGCAGCTTAGGCGTTTGATCGTCGAACTCCAACAGGGCCCGGGGATGGACGCCGATCATACGATTAATGATAAACTCCAGCCGCGCAAGGCCCACCCCGTCATTGGGCAAACCGGCGAAGTCGAACGCCCGGTCGGGATTGCCGACGTTCATCATGATTTTCAGCGGCAACTCCGGCATCCGATCGATTTCCGAACTGTTGACGGCAAAATCGAGCAACTCCTGGTAGACATACCCCGTATCCCCTTCGGCGCAGGAGACGGTGACATTCTGCCCTTCGGCGATACGCTCGGTGGCGTCGCCGCAGCCGACCACGGCGGGAATGCCCAGCTCGCGGGCGATAATGGCCGCATGGCAGGTTCGCCCCCCGCGATTGGTGACAATAGCCGCGGCCTTTTTCATGATCGGCTCCCAGTCGGGGTCGGTCATATCGGTCACCAGCACATCGCCGGCCTCGACCCGGTTCATTTCGCTGATGTCATGGATGATTTTTACCGGGCCGGCGCCGATGCGATGGCCGATGGCCCGGCCTTCAATCAGGACCTCGCCGCGCGCCTTAAGCTGGTAGCGTTCCATGACCTGGCCGCGCGAGCGCACCGTTTCTGGCCGGGCCTGCACGATAAACAGCTGGCCGGTATGGCCGTCTTTGGCCCATTCAATATCCATGGGGCGTTTATAGTGCTGCTCGATTTGCAACGCCTGGCGGGCAAGATCCTGTACTTCTTCGTCGGTAAGCGCGAAGCGGCGGCGTTCGTTTTCCGGCACATCCTCGATTCTTACCTGCTTGCTGTGTTCCTGGCTATCGGCATAAACCATGCGGATTTTTTTCGAGCCGATATTACGCCGCACTATCGCAGGCCGGCCGGCCTGCAGAGTAGGTTTATGCACATAAAATTCGTCGGGGTTGACCGCGCCCTGCACCACCATTTCGCCCAGGCCGTAAGCGGCGGTGATAAATACCACTCGATCGAAACCGGACTCGGTATCGATGGTGAACATCACGCCGGCCGCGGCCAGGTCGGAACGTACCATGCGCTGCACGCCGGCGGACAGCGCCACGCCGCGGTGATCATACCCCTGGTGCACCCGGTAGGAGATGGCCCGATCGTTAAACAAGGAAGCGTAGACGTGCTTAATGGCGGTCATGACCGCGTCGATGCCCTGGACGTTAAGAAAGGTTTCCTGCTGGCCGGCGAACGAAGCGTCGGGCATATCTTCCGCGGTAGCGGACGAACGTACGGCAAAGGAAGCCTCGTCGTCATCCTTGGACAATTGCTGGTAAGCGGCACTGATGGCGGCCTGCAGCTCGGGCTGAAACGGGGTATCGATAATCCATTGCCGGATTTGCTGGCCGGCCTGGGACAATTCACCGATATCATCAATGTCGGTGCGATCCAGTAATTCATAGATACGCTGATTAATGCCGCTTTGATTAAGAAAATCATTAAACGCCTTGGCCGTAGTGGCAAAACCGTTCGGCACAGAGACGCCAAGGGCGGATAAGTGCGTAATCATTTCTCCCAGGGACGCATTTTTGCCGCCAACGCGCTCAACATCATGCATGCCGAGTTGGTCGTACCATAATACGCTATCTGAATCATTATCAGTTTGAGACATCTGCGTCTTCCTTTTATTACTTATAATGGAATAGGGTAATGCCAATATTAATGCCGGTATTGATGACCATCTTGAGCGTAGCATAAACCTCCATGCTTAGGCCCAGGGTGAATCGTGCCAGCCCGAAAAATCAGAGTTTGCCGCAACGACAAGCCAGGAGTGGTCTATGGAACGAAGCGTTTTTTTCATCTCCGATGGCACCGCCATCACCGCGGAAGTGGTCGGCCATGCGGTGCTATCCCAATTTCCGGTGTCCACCGCCAGCTTCACCCTGCCCTTTGTAGAGACCGAAACCAGGGCGCTGGCGGTCAAGGAACAGATCAATGCGATCCATAAGCAAAGCGGTCTGCGCCCGCTGGTGTTTTATTCTATTGTTTCGCCGGTGATCCGCACCATTGTCGAAAGCAGCGATGGATTTTGCCAGGACGTGGTACAGGCGCTGGTGGCCCCGCTGCAACAGGAACTGGGACTGTCCCCCGATCCGGTGGCCCACCGCACCCATGGACTGACCGCCACTAATCTCACCAAATACGATGCGCGCATCGCGGCGATTGATTACACCCTGGCCCACGATGACGGTATTTCCCTGCGTAATCTCGATCAGGCGCAAATCATCCTGCTGGGCGTGTCCCGCTGCGGGAAAACCCCTACCAGTATTTATCTGGCCATGCAGTACGGTATCCGCGCCGCCAATTATCCGTTTATCGCCGACGATATGGACAATTTGCGTTTACCGGCCGCGTTAAAACCGTTTCACGATAAGCTGTTCGGCTTAACTATCGACCCCGAACGCCTGGCGGCTATCCGCGATGAACGCCTTAATAACAGCCAATACGCCTCCCTGCGGCAGTGCCGGCTCGAAATTAATGAAGTCGAGTCATTGTTTCGCAACAATCAAATTCGTTATCTCAACTCCACCAATCATTCCGTTGAAGAGATAGCCACTAAAATAATGGATTTATTAGGAATGAACCGGCGCATGTACTAGCCCAAGGCCGCAGAACGCCGAGCCGCTGCGCAAAGTCATTATTATTGTTGAAATCATCTGGTTTTGGTTTATTGTGATCGCCATCACTTCCCGGTATTTTCACCGTTGAGAAGAACACATTTTAGAGATTGTCCATGTTTAACACTGATGAATTGCGCACCAGGCGCATCGGTCGTCTTATCGAGCCCGCAAAATTAGCCGAATTATTACCGATCGGCCCTCAGGTGGCGGAAAATGTTACCGGCGCGCGCCATCGTATCGAAAACATCCTGCATGGCCGGGATCAGCGCTTATTGGTGGTGATCGGCCCCTGCTCCATTCATGATATCGACGGCGCCATCGACTATGCCCGTCAACTCAATACGCTGCGCCTGCGCTACCAGGATCGTCTGGAAATCGTGATGCGCACCTATTTTGAAAAACCCCGTACGGTGATTGGCTGGAAAGGCATGATTGCCGACCCGGGCCTCGACGGTACCTTTCGGGTCAACGATGGGCTGGAAGCGGCGCGGCGTTTATTACTGGCGGTAAATGAATTAGGCATGCCCACCGCCACGGAATTCCTGGATATGGTGGTCGGCCAATACATTGCCGATTTAATTAGCTGGGGCGCCATCGGCGCGCGCACCACGGAAAGCCAGATCCACCGGGAAATGGCATCGGCGCTGTCCTGCCCGGTCGGGTTCAAAAACGGTACCGACGGCAACACGCAAATCGCCATTGATGCCATCCGCGCCGCCCGCGCGTCCCATCTGTTCCTCTCCCCCGACAAACAAGGGCAGATGACCATTTACCAGACCGCGGGCAATCCTTACGGCCATATCATCATGCGCGGCGGCAAGACGCCCAATTACCATGCCGTAGACGTTCTCCAGGCCTGCGAGCATTTGGCCGAGTATGATTTACCGCCGCATTTGCTGGTGGATTTCAGCCATGGCAATAGCCAAAAACAGCATCGGCGCCAACTGGACGTGGCAGAGTCGGTTTGCCGCCAGATAAAGGATGGTTCACAGCGGGTGGTGGGCATTATGGCGGAAAGTTATCTGGTAGAAGGCTGCCAGACGCCGATCCCCGGCCAGGCGCTAACCTACGGTCAATCGATCACTGACGCCTGCCTGGGCTGGGAAGATAGCGAAAAACTGCTGGCTATGCTGGCGGCCGCGGTGGATAGCCGTTTCTAACCCGCAGCAAGCGTTGAGCCGCACCGAAAAAAGCCGCCTCTGCGCGGTTTTTTTTGCAATTGTCCAGCATACCGCCAACGGAAAAAAAGAGTTAAATCCGCCCTTTATTTGTTGTATCTTCTTAATGGCCACAGCAAAGAAATTCGCCGTTATATCAATATCGGCCGCGGGGAGCTATTGCTCATGGCCATCACCTAAATAGAGAAACAAATAATATCTTTCTAATGAAAATTATTAAAAGGATGTTTTATGCAAAAGAATACTACTATATTTTCTTCTTCAAAAAAAATTGCTTTATCAGAAAATTACCAGTTTGATAATAATACACATCATCGAAACAGCTTCTCCCGTAAATTAACCTGCATCAGCAATGATATTGCCGCCTTTCCGGCGCTTCGAACTACTGAAAAATCACCCAGGCGCCGCTTAACTGCGCGCCAAGATACCGGGGGAAGGGCCGACGGGAAAAACTCAGAAAATCATCTGTTCAGCTGCGTGAAAGAATTCCGCCAGATATTGGGGACACCGCTTAATACCGGAGGCAGCCAATATATTACCGTTGAAATAAATGACCGACAGTACAGCATACCCGCTACCCGCGTTGAGCTTCCCAGCAAAAGAAGAATTTACGTGGGCATATTCGCCAGTCGATGGGTGGTATCCTGCGGTGAAAATTATTATATAGAAAATGTAATTATTCCCAAACCTTTAGGATTGTTGCCTACAGCGGCATTATTAGCCGCCGGCGCGACGGCCGCCGGCGGATGGGATTTGTGGGATAAAACGCGGTCATGGCTGACGTGGTTCGGCAAACTGGCGGATATCGGCAAATTTCCCATGGCTGCCGCACAGATGCCTAATACCACCACCGCGTCACCGGGCAATCAATTCCTCTACTTAAAAACCGTTGAGTTCAGCGCCGCCAGGGACACTCAGCCAAAAGAGCCGAATATAACCGATACCGGCGATAAAGCATTGGCCGAAGCCGACATCGAGACCGCAATGGTTACCACGGCCCCCTCAACGACCTCCGCGCCGCCGGCAAGTACGCTACGGCCCATCGACCAGGATCTGTCCGAAAAACCGCTGCCGCATCCAACAGGTTCATTTGTTTTCCTCATCGATGATCTTGAAATGCAACTGATCGTTGCGCCACGGAATGCCAGGAAATATTTGGATGAGCTAAAAACCGAGTTTTTACAAAACGCCGATAATCACGGCCATAAACTTCCTCAGTTATTAGCGCTGGACCATTTCCTGGGGGAGTATGTCATTAAGGTATTTCACCAGGGATTGTATTTTAAAGAGGATGCTAATCCGCTAAACATCATTATATTTAAGAAAAACACCGAAAATTTTATCGATAAATGCAGACATAACCCACACGCAAGCCAGGCGACAATAGCTCACATAACTACTTATGCATCGCGCCAAACGTTGCTGAGTAATTATATACTAAACATTGACAAACAATTAGTCCAGGCGAATGAAAACATTGATAATGCGCTTTTCAGCGAACTGCTGGACATGCAACGTTATAACTCTTTTGAGGAAGCAAGAAAAATAATAAGACAAAAATCCATCAATGCGGATTTTATTAAAGATAATCACTTTAAAGAAATAATGTCTTTATTACATATTATGGAAGATGCCTATAATCAATACTGCAATGAACTGATCATCGACGACACGGCCCCCATAGACAGGGTCATTTACCAGAATAATAAAGGAATCTATAATGCATTGATAAAACATGACGGACAGGAGTTAAAAAATTCCCTGATAAAATTGAGATTTTTCTTTATTTTTGAATACACGCGCAGCAATGGCATTAGCGTGCACAGTTCTAATTTTTTATTGCCAGGAGAATTATCAAATCATTGGTATCTATTTTCCGAAGATGAAATGGAATTACAGCATACGAAAGTGGAAAATATTTTGGTTACAGAGCTTGATAATTTACTTAATCAACGTTCCGATAGCTATCCAAATATTTCTCTATTGATCCGCATCATTGAATTATCACGATTAAATGAACACATGACGTATAGTTCTGACCGCTGGCAGGAGAAAAACATTTTCCCTTTTACCATGACCTACAATATCTTAAAGGAGGTGCTAACCTATAACAGCCAGGAAAAAGAAAAAGTCAAAAATTTGAAATTCTGGTACCGGGATTATCTTAATATATTAGAGAAAGCAAAAATATCCTTTGTACTATTGATTTATATCACGGACTTACAGGAAAAATTTAATGATAATATTGAAATTTATTTAAATAGCCCTGTATTCTCTGGTGTGGAAACAAATATTCAAAAAGTCATCAATGCAAAAATTATGGCAGCCAAAAGCCTTATCAGCGGACAACAAGGTGATGCCTATGATGATGACAGGCTACTCTCCGAATATGAGAAAATGATAGCAACCGGCAATCTGGATGTAATAATTAAAGCGGCCGCAATTTGGTATTTATCTTACGAACAACACCGAACAATTCGCATGCTTAGCACGGTAAATGTCTTATATGTCATAAAAAAGTTTATCATCCTAAATAAATATATTCACATTGAGCTAGGCATGAGGAACCAACTGGTTTACTCCAGCGTGTTTAAATTAGAAAGTCGCACACATTTTGCTTCGCTTGGGGACTATTATCAACAGTTCATTGAATATAAACTTCATGACTCATATCATGAGGCGGTAAATATGACAACCATGGCGCTAGGGAATGCTACCATCGGCTTGGTTGAATTGATATATCCGCCCAAAGAAATTTATACCTTTAAAATATTTTCCCGAAATTTTGTAGTTAATCCGGCATCGCCTTTAACTTCCTTTTCCTTTCCGCATAATAATATCGGTTTCATCTCATTATTTAAAACCCAAAGCAACAGGTTTTACGCCTTGTCGACTTTAAATAGCTTGTCCTTCATTATTAATATTACTCATCTGCAACATTCCTCACTCATTAAACAACTTATAACGCATTGGAAAAATAGCGGCATCAATTTAAATATCAGAAATAGGCCACACTTAGGGGTTAATGAAACCGAGATGATGTCATTACTGTCCCTGGCCGCAAATGACATTAAAGCCAATGAGCCGGTTATCAACTTCTTACTCAGGCAGCCAGAATCCGATCTGGAGCAAAATGCCATTCCACCTTATAGTTTTTCGCCGGTCAGAAATGAAGACATTGCGTCAACGATAAGTGATTATAGCATCCACTTTTCGGAAAACGTGCAGCCTCTCGCGATCAATGTCCCGTTAATCACTAGTATCGATAATTTAAATCAGGCTACGCTGATTGAAATTGCCGATCAGCTAAAAGAATCATTACTAAAACATACCTGGCCGGAATATATCGGGCAGCTGCTACCCTTTTTTGAAATCCTAGTGCGCCACTGGTATGATGAGGAGCATGAGATACAATTCCATGAAATTATATTCGATCTTTTTGACGTAGTGATGACATGTTTCAATATAGGGAACAGAGTACAGAAGCTGGCGAAT
The DNA here is from genome assembly GCF_047324175.1 of Sodalis sp. RH21. NCBI lineage: Bacteria > Pseudomonadati > Pseudomonadota > Gammaproteobacteria > Enterobacterales > Bruguierivoracaceae > Sodalis > Sodalis sp. RH21. The sequence continues at coordinate 2,916,891 of NZ_CP178732.1, forward strand.
GTGAGTTTGAATAATTTACTGGAAAAAGCCGTTCGGCTCAAAATATCCAGGGGTAGAATGATGCCATTTATTGCCGCCGAACTTGCCTCCATAGCCCCGAAATTTGCGAACACGGGCGGTAAAATTGCTTTACAAGAGTTAAGCTCTTTAATAAACCCCAGCCCCATTTCACCGTCATTATTATTCAACTTGCGAAAACAAAAATCCCATAAAAAAATCGCTGAAAGCATCGCTATGGTAAATGAATCGATCAGGAAAGAAATCACACGTAAAAAAAACCAGCGGCAAGCTTGGAAAGTGGATATGGAGGGTAAAACATTTCATCAGCAGGGAGATATTTGGATTGACGGTGACAATAGCAAGAGAAAATATATCAAAAATAATAATGATTTTTTCAGGGTCTATGAAGATAACAACCAGCTATTGCGCATTGTAAACGCTCAAGCCGCCAATGATAAAAATTTAGCTATCCCCATTGTAAAAGGCCCCACCGGTGACTGGATTGCCGATCGTACTGATTTATTCAACTACCGCGAATTTCCGCGTAATCTCATGCAGCTCAGCGGGAAAAATCTTTTGGGGCTGGAATCCATTGAATCCGAACCATTGTCTCCGGTTGAGAGTGAAAGCCGCTACAATTATGAGAAAATTGAATTTCATAAAAAAGTATTGAGATTTTATCTTTATAAAAATGACTATGCGCGCAGTCTTATTGCGGGCACGGCAAATCATGAACATTTTCTTTACAAATTCAATAAAAATTTATTCTTTCGAAAAGAAATTGTCGATCTGTTAAAAATAAACTCCAGTAGCGTCGCTGAATCCATGCTTATCGATGCGTTAAATACGTTAAACGATCGCCAGGATGCTATTGTCAGATTCCGTGCCATTACCTCATGGACAGATAGTGGCGACGTCAATCCGATAACCTATTATGCGCTAACGGTTGATATTGAAGAAATCAGATACATACTTGATCTGCGTGAAATGAGAGCGCATTTAAAACTGTCTGATAAAAGAGATGTATTTACGCATAATGAATGGGTAATGATGTATCGACATGATGTAAATATAGGTTATGATCTTGTTAAATATAAAGATTTTGAACACGTTGAGGATGCGAAATATTTCCCTTTTCGTGAATCGATGTCCGCCTCTAACTATATCAAGGATGGGTATTTACTTACCGAGCCTACCTGGTATCAGGCTTCACTTGTTAAAAAATCCAATCGCGCCTACAATTCAAAACATTCTTTTCAGCGAACTGCTGCCAAAGACTTTCGTTCTGCCATGCGCTCGCTTCGCCATAGTAAAAAAATTCATTTCGATAAGCAAGAATATCCGATAAAAATATTATATCGATGTGGAAAAATTAATGTCGAAACATTTGATCTATTAATAAATATAATCCAATCAGCAAAAATTGATTCATATAACAGCGGCGCCCTGTTAACGCATAAAGTACGAATATCCAGCATCGAAGAATTATTAAAAGTCAACGAAGGGAAATTAGTTGGATTTTACTCGTTAGGCAATCAATTAGAGCATTTGCTCCTCTCCTTGGGCAATGGCCGGTTTACCGGGGTACAAAACAATTTTTTTGATAATGGCTTGCCGGAACGTCCTTCTATTATCATTGCTGAACAAATGGGGGAATTTGTCGGCGGGATTTTAGCATTGAGGCAGGTAGAAAAAAGGCTTATTGTCCTCACCGGTGCCGCATTTGGTTCGATTGAAGATAGCCCCACGCTACTCGATTCCTTGCCCCAGGAATCGATGCCGAAATATTTTGTTGATGGGCGTTTACTAGAACATCGCCAGCAAGTAATACCACGTCAGCGAGTATTATTGGGCAAAGATTGCCGCATCGAAGCCATTAACGATCTTGGCACCCGCATACGGATAAAAATGCATGGCGCCCCTTTTAATATCAATCATATGGATGCTATAGAATTTTCGGATATTATCCGCGGGCTCCCCCATCTGGAAAACGCCGTGTTTAACCTGCGAGAACTGACCAGTATCGAGCTATTTTCCTGTTATGGCGGATATGGCAACCGCTATTCGACCGCGCAGATCCTGGCTGATGAACTGGGGGTTGACGTTAAAGCGTTTCCCCATAAAGTCAGTGATGATATCAGAACCAGACGTCCGGAATGGTTTAGGGTTTTTCATCCCAAACAAAAAAAAAGCTTGAGTATTATCGACACCCTCCATCCGCATGACAATATAACACCGAAAATGGCGCAGAAGATCCACCGCACATTCCACGATTTATGGGGTTCACTGCGCGACACGATAAATTCGCTGACCGCCTCCAGGCAAAAACGGGATCATGAAAATATTCCGCCAATTTATATCGATTTATTAAAGCTGATTATTTTACATGAACCGGAAAACCCGGTTAAAATCGGCGGAATTGAATTAAGCGACGCGTCGCTCTCTCTGCTCCGGCATATTTTGGCTGAATATGACATCGACGGAATTGAGGAGCCTGAAATCATCGAGCAGACATTTTTGGACATTATATTATCCATTGATGAACTGCGCTATTTATCCGACGGCTTTAACGATCCTATCCCCAGCGGGGAAGATCGGTAGCGCGGGCCCCCCGGGCAACCCGCGCAAGATCTAGCTGGAGCAGGATATTTCCAGGTGCCTGCCCCACTCCGGCGGCAACGCCGCCAGATCGTCGAGATCGGGGTCGTCGGTATAAGGGCGGCGCAGCGCCTCATGCAGGCGGCGCAGGAATGAGAGGTCATTTTTTCCGGCGCCGTCAATCGCCAACTGCGCCAGATAATTGCGCAGGATAAATTTAGGGTTTTTGGCCTGCATCGATTCACGGCGCTGGTCGTCCGCGATGCCTTCTTGCAGCAGCCGCCGACGGTAGGCTTGATACCAGTGGTCGAAGGCCGCCAGATCCTTCATATCATCGCGCAGGGGCGAACGAGCGTTGGCCGCCTCGCTTTCGCTTAGCAGGCGAAACAGCCGGGTATAATCACTGCCTTCTTTGCTCATCAGGCTCAGTAATCCGGTCAATAAGTCGTTATCCTGCTTATCCACCGTGTGCAAACCCAGTTTAGCGCGCATCTCTCCGCCATAGGCGCGCATTAGCGCGGGTTCGTAATGGCCCAGCGCCAGCTCCAGATCGCTCACCGGCATCAAGCCGGACAGCGCCTGGGCCAAACGGTGCAAATTCCATAACGCTACCGCCGGCTGGTTGTCGAACGCATAGCGTCCCTGATGATCGGTATGATTGCATATGTATCCCGGCTGATAGGCATCCAGGAACCCGAACGGGCCATAATCCATGGTGGTGCCCAAAATGGACATATTATCGGTATTCATGACGCCATGGGCGAAACCAACGGCCTGCCATTGGGCAATAGTGCGCGCCGTGCGTTCCACCACATCCGTGAACCAGAGCCGATAGCGGCCTTCTTGCCCCGCCAGCGCCGGCCAGTGGCGATCGATCGCATAGTCGGCCAGTTGCCGCACTTTGTCCGGCTCGCGGCGATAATAAAAATGCTCGAAATGGCCGAAGCGCACATGGCTTTGCGCGATGCGCAGCAACATCGCTCCCGGTTCCGGCTGCTCCCGCCATACCGGCTCGTCGCTGGTGACAATGGTCAAGGCCCGGGTGCTATCGATGCCCAGATAATGCAGCGCTTCCGAGGCCAAAAACTCCCGCACCACCGAGCGCAGCACCGCGCGGCCGTCGCCCATGCGCGAATAAGGCGTATGCCCGGCGCCTTTTAAGTGCCAATCAAACATCCTGCCGTCCGGCAATTGCTGTTCGCCGAGCAAAATACCGCGCCCGTCCCCCAACTGCCCGGCCCACACGCCGAATTGATGCCCGCTGTAGACCTGGGCCAGCGGCTGCATGCCGGGCAACAGCTGTTCGCCGGACCAGACGGCGGCATGCCGTTCATCGAATAAGTGGGCCGGCAGCGCCAGTTCCCGGGCCAAATCCTCGCTATGATAGAGTAAACGCGCGCCGCGCAGCGGCGTCGGCGCCAGGGCGGTATAGAATTCCGGCAACCGCTGGAAATAGGTATTATTGAATATGGGGTTTTCGGCCATGGACGCCTCCTTACTTAAGTGTAGAACGTCAGGAGCCGTCCGGCAGGCATCACCGATACGATACGCGATATCAGCGCGGCCCGGCGACCGGCTCAGCGCACCTGATTGGTCAGCCAGTCGGTAAATTCGGCCAGCGATGCCCGATCCTGCGGGTGCCGGGCCATCATCCGGCGGCATAATAAATCGATCGCATCGGCCCGGTAGGCTACGCCGCGCAATGCGGCGGACAGTTCTTCCAGCGGAGTGGGATTCAGGCTGTCGGTAAACAGCTGGCTGCGGGTGATTACGCCATGTTCGACGTCAAAATGCAATTCCACCCCGCCCCAGATAAAACGGGTATCCAGGGTATGGCTGAAGGCCGGCGCCTGGCCGAAATTCCATTCCCATCCGCTTTGCTTGATAAACTGTTCGGTAAAGCCGGGTAAATCCGGAATATGCCGGGGTGAGATGATTTCCGGTTCCACCGTTTCGCCATACCAGTGGCCAAAAGCGTGCTGGAGGTGTCGGCACAGCAGCGGATGAGTAATGCCGGGCATGACGTCGATTAAATTGGCCACCCTGGCGCGTACGGACGTGATCCCCTTGGCCTGGAGCTTTTTCCGATCGGGATTGAGATACAGCGCCAGGCGATCGAGATCGGCATTTAGCAGCAGCGTGCCGTGGTGAAATCCCCGATCGGAGGTTTCGCGGTAAGCGGAACCGGAAATTTTACGTTCCCCGTCCGGGGTGCCCAGGACCAAATCGTTGCGCCCGGAAGCGATGGCCGCAATGCCCATATCATGCAGGCCGTTAAGAATAATTTGCGTGGAGATGGATTTATCATATTCAGGTTTGCCGGCCATAAAGGTAAAACACGTGTTGCCCAGATCATGGAACACCGCCCCGCCGCCGCTGCTGCGCCGCGCCAGCTTGACCCGGTCTTGCTCCATCCGGCGGGTATTGCACTCCTTCCACGGGTTCTGCGCGCGGCCTATCACCACGGTATCGGCATTACGCCATAAGAACAGCACCCGTTGGGTAGGGGGCATCTGGCGGAAAATGCACTCTTCCACCGCCAGGTTAAACCAGGGATCGTGCGAATCAGACAGTAATAAACGTAAAGACGACATGCTTTCTCCCGCCCATGGACCACCGGGTCAAACGGTTAAATACGCCTGGCCTGCCAGTAAGTTTTGCGCCAGTACACGTTATCCAGCGATGAACGAATGACGCCCTGGCTGGTAGAGGCGTGGATAAACAGATCGTTGTTATCGTAAATCCCCACGTGCAGGCCGTTGCTGCCGCTACCGGTTTTAAAAAACACCAAATCCCCCGGCAGCAGGTCGTCGCGAGAGATGCGGGTACCGATTTTGGTCTGCGCTTCGGTGGTGCGCGGCAATATAATGGCAAAACGATCCCGGAAGGTGCGGAACACAAATCCCGAGCAGTCCACCCCGCCGCGATCCAGGCCGCCATACCGATAAGGAACCCCATGCCACTGCCGCAATTGGGAGTGCAACTGGGCCTTGACCAGATTGGTATTGGCCAGCCGGGGATCGGGCGGGGGCGCATGATGGCTACAGCCGGCCAGAAACAGCGCCAGCACCACTACCCAAAAAGAAATCCGTCTCATTTTCTACTCATAAGCAAGTCGTGTGATGTACCGCCTGGCCAGGCTCCTGGCCATACGCGAACAGCCACGGCCGGGAGCCGGCCTGTAATAGGGTGAAATCCACCCCAAAAACCGGCGATAACACCGCCGGGTGCATGATTTGCCGCGCATCGCCCTGCGCCGCCAGCCTACCCTCTGACATCAGCCAGACTTCGCTGGCATGTTGCAGCGTGTGGTTAAGATCGTGGGCGCAAACCACCACGGCGATGCCGGATTGGGCCACCTCCGCCAGCAGGGCGTCAAGCGCCACGCGCTGCGCGATATCCAGGCTGGCGGCCGGTTCGTCCAATAATAGCAGGCCGGCCCGCGGATTGAGCGCCGGCCAGATTTGTAATAATACCGCCGCCAGTCTGACCCGTTGCCATTCGCCGCCGGAGAGATGAGTCAACGGCCGGGCCAATTTATCCGTCAGGGCCAAGGCATCGGCAAGATAGGATACGGTGCGATCGATCTCTTTCGTCCCTGCATTCAGGGGCTGGTGCAAGGCCAGATATTGAAATACCGGCATGGCGGCATAAGGCAGTGCTTGCTGGCATAGATATCCCCGTCGCAGTGCAAGCTGCGCCCCGCCCCATGACGTTATGGGCTGGCCCATGAGGGTAATATCGCCGCCGCAGGGTTGCAGGCCGCCGATGCAGGCCAGCAAAGTGCTTTTGCCCGCGCCGTTAGGGCCGATGATGTGGACCAGGCCGCCGGGACTCACCTGCGCGGATATTTCCGCCAGCCGGTGGGCCACCGTCACCCGATTCAGGGCCAGCAGGGTATAATCCGTCATGGGGTTATCCCGGCGATTACTTTGCCAGCGCCTGGGTGATGGCATCCAGGATGATGGGGTCGCGGGGACGCATATCCGGCGCAAAACGCGCAATGACCTTGCCGTCGCGTCCTACCAGGAATTTTTCAAAATTCCACAGGATATCCTGCGGGTGTTTCGGCTCTCGGCCTTTACCCGCCAGGCGCTGGTAAAATCCGCTGTCCTGCGGGGCGATCGCTTTGGGCTGCGCGGCGATCAGCGCTTGATAAAGAGGATGCCGGCGTTCGCCGTTAACCTCGATTTTGCTGAACATCGGAAATTCCACTCCGAAGGTGCCGCGGCAAAACGCCAAAATTTCGTCATCGCTACCGGGTTCCTGGCCGGCAAATTCATTGGAAGGAAAACCTAATACTTCCAGCCCCTGCGGGTGATGGGTTTTGTACAGGCTTTCCAACTCTTCATATTGGTCGGTCAAGCCGCATTTCGACGCGACATTCACAATCAGCAGCACCGAGCCCCGGTAATTTTCCAAGGTGGTAACGTCGCCGGTGATGGTCTTAAGCGGTAGGGTAAAAATATTATCACTCATCTCGAACTCCTCCAGATACAGGTAAAATCAGCACCTTAACATTCCGGACACAAGCTTATCCCCTAATCCTGATTAATAGCCAGATAAATATCGGCGAACCCAGGGTCGCGGTCACCACGCCGATGGGCAACTCGGCGGAGGGCAATGCAATGCGCGCGATCGCATCCGCCAGCAGTAATACGCCGGCACCGGCCAACGCGCAACCGGGCAGCAGGCGCCGGTGGTCTGTGAGTCCGCCCAGGCGCAATATGTGCGGGATAACCAGCCCGATAAAGCTGATAACCCCGGCCAGGGCGACGCTGATGCCCACCATCCAGCCAAACGCCAGCACCAGCACATTGCGCCAGATAAATACCGGTAGCCCCAACTGCAAGGCCTGCTGCTCGCCCAGCGCCAGCAGGTTCATGACCCGTCCTTGCAGGGAAAGCCAGATAATGAACGGCACCAGGGATAACACCAGCCATTTGGCGCGCCAATCAACGCCGCCAAAACCGCCCATCATCCAATATAATAGCTGGCGCAAATCCAGGCTGGTGCTGAAATAGACCGCCCAGGTCATGACGGCGCTGCACACAATGCCCAAGGCGACGCCGACCAGCAATAGCCGGGCGTTGGACGCGCGGCGTCTGGCGAACCACAGCAGCATGGCGGTAATGGCCAGCGCGCCGCCCACGGCGCACAATCCAAGGCCCCACACCGGCATCATGCCGCGGCTAAGCAGTACGCCCAGCGCCAGCGCTACGCCGGCGCCGTTTGCCACCCCCAGCAGCCCCGGTTCGGCCAGCGGATTTTCAAATATATTTTGCATCGCGGCCCCCGCCAGGGCCAGCGCGGCGCCGACGACCATGACCGCCAGCGCGCGCGGCAACCGCAACTCCCAGACAAAGACCCGCGCCGTGGCATCAAACCATTGCGTTGGCCAAAACCAGACATCACCGGCACACAAGCTCAGCAGCCAGGCAATGCCCAGAAATAATGCCAGCCAGCGCAGCCGGGCGGTATCCTGGCGCAGTTGGCGATCTTTCAGGGCGCTAAAAAGAGACAGGTCAGACGGCAGCATTATTCAGGTCCGGTCATTAAGTGGTCCAGCAGCACGTAAAGCTGGGCATTATCCTACCGGGAATGGCGGCAAAGCGGTAGTAGCAAGACCTGGGAGCATGTCCGCGGCAGGATTTTTTCGGGGCGGTGGGGTGAAGTCGCGGTGGGAAACCTTATGGGACCGGCACCGGATTCGGATATCCTGGCGGTGCCGGCGGTTATGATCACGCTAACCGGAGTCGGGGTGGGTTATTGCTGAGGCGCTTTGCGCGGCTGTTCCGTGGCGCCATTCTGGCTTTGCTGCCGGTTGTCGCCGCCAGGCAGGGTTTTACCCTCGGTGCCGGCGGCATGTCCCTGGTTTTTCGGGTCGCCGGCATTGCCTTGCGGCCGGGCCTTGGCCGCGGCGGGCGCTTTTGGCGACCAGCGGCCCCCGTCCCAATATTCGCCATGCTGGTTGCGCTCGCCCAGATGCTTGCCCTGATGGGCGCGCCACCATTTGGCGGTGCGCCATTGATAGCCATCCCAATACTTGCCCTGGCTATTGCGGTCCCCGACCCCCCTTGAGACCCCATGGGCATCGCCGTTGCCGGCGCCCGCCGCCATGACGACCGAAGGCGCCATAGCCGGCATGATTGATAACGCCATCACCAACAACGCGGTAGTTTTTTTCATTAGATATTCCCTGAGTTTATTTGCTGTCGTTATATCAGTAGCGGAAAAACAGCACTATCAGACAGCGGCGCATTTGCGGCACTCTTTCGCAAAACTAACGTTATGCTTACAGTGATGTCCGGCTAAACATACCGAGCAGAAGCGAGTCCCCTCGGCGGGCTATCGGACATGAGGCTTGGGTTTAATAAAATCCTGATGCGGCGGGTTATTTACAGCGGTTTATACCAGCAGGCCCAGAACGCCGCGATCCGATCATCGCACAGACCACCGCACCTTGGCGTAAAACGGCAGAGGCGCCCACCAGCGCCGACAAATGCCTGTATAACGACACATCCGCACGAACCGGAGCGCGCCGGCGCGGGCAAAAAAAAGGCCGCACTATGCGGCCTTTCAGGTAGCTGACAATACGTCACTCTTTAGGTGAAGCATTCTCGACACGGCTTTTTAACTTTTGTCCCGGACGAAACGTTACTACCCGCCTGGCAGTGATCGGGATATCTTCACCGGTTTTCGGGTTACGCCCAGGTCGTTGATTTTTGTCGCGCAAATCAAAATTACCAAAACCGGATAATTTTACCTGCTCGCCATTTTCCAGCGCTCGCCGGACTTCCTCAAAAAACAGTTCCACTATTTCTTTGGCATCCCGTTTGCTCAGCCCGAGCTTTTCAAACAGGTATTCTGACATTTCAGCTTTAGTAAGCGCCATAGGTTCAATCCCTCAAGGATGCTTGGAATCGCTGTTTTAGTGCCGCAACGCATTTATCAACGGTGGCGGCAATAGCCTCTTCTTCCAGTGTACGAGCGGTATCCTGTAATATCAGGCTGATAGCCAGGCTCTTAAAACCTTCCGCTACGCCCTTCCCCCGGTACACATCAAACAAGTTTACGCCAACTACCTGATTTGCGCCAACTTTCTTACACTCTGCGATAATTTCTGCTGCCGGAACGCTTTCGGCGACCACAACGGCGATGTCGCGGCGGTTCGCCGGGAAGCGCGAAATGTCCCGCGCTTCAGGCACTTTGCGGACCGCCACCTTATCCCAGAGTAGTTCAAACACGACGGTACGGCCATTTAAATCCAATTTTGCTTCTAATTCCGGATGTATAACCCCAATAAATCCAATACGTTCCCCCGCCAGATAGAGCGCGGCGCTCTGGCCGGGGTGTAAAGCGGGATTATTTTCAATCCTGAAGTCAATATCGGCAAGTTTGCCGGTAAGTTCAAGTAATGATTCAAGATCGCCCTTCAAATCATAAAAATCCACCGGCTGGCGCGCCAAATCCCAATGTTCATCGAATCTTGGACCGGTAATGACTCCCGCCAGCATAAGATCCTGGCGGATACCCAGGTCCGCTGCATTATCAGGAACAAAGCGCAATCCGCTCTCGAATAAACGGATGCGATTTTGCTGACGATTCTGATTATAGACCACGGCGGCGATCAAACCGCTCCATAGCGACAGGCGCATAGCGGACATTTCGGCGGAAATGGGGCTTGGCAGCATCAGCGGCGCCTGGTCCGGATGCAGCAGGGATTGTATCTTGGGATCGACGAAACTGTAAGTGATCGCCTCTTGATAACCCCGATCCACCAGCAGCGTCTTCACGCGGTTCAGCGGCAATGCGGCCTCCTGGTGGCGGGTCATTTCAAGATTGGCGCGGATCGGCACATTGGGAATGGCGTTATAGCCAAATACCCGGGCCACTTCTTCCACCAAATCCTCTTCGATCGCCATATCGAAACGCCAGCTCGGCGCGACCGCCTGCCAGCTATCCTGGCCCGCGGTAACGCTGCAGCCCAGACGGGCCAGGATATCGCCGACGTCCGCATCCGCGATGACATGGCCAATGAGACGATCAAGTTTTTCCCGGCGCAGGGTAATGGTGGCGGGCGTCGGCAAATCGGCCGGCGAGCCAACCTCAATCACCGGGCCAGGCTGGCCGCCGCAAATGGCGATCAGCAGGCCGGTGGCGCGTTCGATGGCCCGCTGCTGCAAGGCCGGATCGACCCCGCGTTCATAGCGATGGGACGCGTCGGTGTGCAAACCGTAGCGGCGCGCGCGGCCGGCAATGGCCAGCGGGTCGAAGAAGGCGCTCTCCAGCACGACGTCCCGGGTGGCGGTGCCGATGCCGGAGAACTCGCCGCCGAAGATACCGGCCATTGCCAGCGCTTTCTGATGGTCGGCAATGACCAGCGTGTCAGGCGCCAGGGTGGCTTTGGTGCCGTCCAGCAGCGTCAGGGTTTCCCCCTGCCCGGCCATACGCACCACGATGCCGCCGTCAATGGCCTGCAAATCGAAGGCATGCATGGGCTGGCCCAGCTCCAGCAACACAAAGTTGGTCACATCCACCACGGCGTCCACCGGACGCAGGCCCGAGCGGCGCAGCTTCTCTTTCATCCACAGCGGCGTGGGCGCGGCGACGTCGATACCTTTGATCACCCTGGCAAGATAGCGCGGGCAGGCGGCCGGCGCATCAACGCGCACCGCGATCCGGTCGGCGATGGCCGGCGCCACGGCATCAATAGCCGCCGCGTTCAGCGGCAGGCGATTGATTACCGCCACGTCGCGGGCAATCCCCAGCAGGCCCAGGCAATCGGCCCGGTTCGGCGTCACGCTGATATCGATAATCTTGTCGTCAAGGCGCAGGTAATCGCGGATGCTGGCGCCAATGGGCGCATCCGCGGGCAGTTCGATAATGCCGCTATGATCGTCCACCAGGCCGAGTTCGGAAAATGAACACAGCATGCCTTCGGACGGCTCGCCGCGCAGTTTGGCGGCCTTGATTTTGAACTCGCCGGGCAGCACCGCGCCGACCGTAGCCACCGCCACCGTTAATCCTTCGCGGCAATTGGGGGCGCCGCAGACAATATCCAGCCAGGCGCCGGCGCCGATATCCACCTTGGTGACCCGCAGTTTATCGGCGTTGGGATGCTGCTGACAGGCGACCACCCGTCCCACTACTACGCCGGTAAAGGCGGGGGCGGCATCGGTGATGCCGTCGACTTCCAGCCCGGCCATGGTGATTTGTTCCGCCAGTTCGTCGCTGCTAATGGCCGGATTCACCCATTCACGCAGCCAAAGTTCACTGAATTTCATGTGCTTATCCCGCCTTATTTGAATTGTTTAAGAAAACGCAGATCGTTTTCGAAGAATGCGCGTAAATCAGTGACGCCGTAACGCAACATAGACAGCCGTTCCATACCCATGCCAAAAGCGAAGCCGGAATAGACTTCCGGGTCGATGCCGACGTTGCGCAATACGTTGGGATGGACCATGCCGCAGCCCAGCACTTCCAGCCATTTGCCGTTTTTACCCATCACATCCACTTCAGCCGATGGTTCGGTAAACGGGAAATAGGAAGGACGAAAACGAATCTGCAGATCTTCTTCAAAGAAATTACGCAGGAAGTCGTTTAGCGTGCCTTTCAGGTTGGTAAAGCTGATATTGGTATCAATGATCAGCCCTTCCATTTGATGGAACATCGGGGTATGGGTCTGATCGTAGTCGTTGCGATAAACGCGCCCCGGGGCAATGATGCGGATCGGCGGCTGCTGGTTTTTCATGGTGCGGATTTGCACGCCCGAGGTCTGGGTGCGCAATAACCGGGTGGCGTCAAACCAGAAGGTGTCATGGTCCGCCCGGGCCGGATGGTGCGGGGGAATATTCAGGGCATCGAAATTGTGATAATCATCTTCGATTTCCGGGCCGGTGGCCACCGAGAAACCCAGCTCGCCAAAGAACTGCTCAATGCGGGAGATCGTGCGGGTCACCGGATGCAGCCCGCCGTTTTCCATGCGCCGTCCCGGCAGCGAGACATCCAGCGTCTCTTGCGCCAGCCGGCTGTTTAGCGCCGCGGACTCCAGGCTGGCCTTGCGCTCGTTGAGCGCCTGCTGAACTTCCAGCTTGACCTGATTGATCACCGCACCCGCCGCAGGACGCTCTTCCGCCGGCAAATCGCGTAAGGTGGTCATTTGTAATGTCAAATGGCCTTTTTTGCCGAGATACTCGACGCGCACGTTGTCCAGCGCCGCGATATCCTGGGCCTGTGCTATGGCAAGCTTGGCTTGCACAACCAAATCTGCGAGATGTGGCATTGCTTTCCTCTTCTTTTCCGGCCTTGAATGGCTTAATCGTTAATGGCGAGCAAAAAAAAACCTCCACACCGGGAGGCTTTAGCGCTATTTTTCGTTTCTTTTCTTACGCGCAAGCTCCCGGGATTCAGGCGCTAAAGTAAAAAAAGAAACGGAAAATAGCAGCATTCATGCTTGCATTACCTTGTTAGCTAGATTGTGCTTGATAAAAGAGGGAGTCAGACTCCCTCTTCCATGCGTATTACGCCAGCGCACCTTTCGCTTTTTCGGCAAGTGCGGTAAAGGCCACTTTGTCGAATACGGCGATGTCTGCCAGGATCTTACGGTCGATTTCAATAGAGGCTTTTTTCAGGCCATTAATGAAGCGGCTGTAAGAAATGCCGTTCTGACGGGCTGCGGCGTTGATACGCGCAATCCACAGTTGACGGAATTGACGTTTCTTCTGACGACGGTCGCGGTAGGCATACTGGCCTGCTTTGATAACCGCCTGGAAGGCAACACGGTAAACACGCGAACGGGCGCCGTAGTAGCCTTTCGCTTTTTTCAGAATCTTTTTGTGACGTGCACGAGCTGTCACACCACGTTTTACGCGAGCCATATGCTCTCTCCTAAAGTCTTATCCAAAACCATTAAAAAACGCTTATGCGTACGGCAGGCACGCGATTACCAGACCCAGATCGCCTTTGGAGACCATGGATTTAGGACGCAGGTGACGCTTACGCTTCGTGGATTTCTTGGTCAGAATATGACGCAGGTTAGCATGCTTGCGCTTAAAGCCGCCGGAGGCGGTTTTCTTGAAGCGCTTGGCAGCACCGCGTACTGTCTTGATTTTTGGCATGAGTTATTTCTCTACTCCGCATTGTTGATAATATGAATCAATGAGGCGAAGGCGACGCACCGCGGTTAAGCGGCCCGCCGCCTTGCTTGTCAGGCCTTATTGTTTCTTCTTGGGTGCGAGCACCATGATCATCTGGCGTCCTTCGATTTTACTCGGAAAGGACTCAACTACCGCCAGTTCACTCAGATCGTCACGAACGCGGTTAAGCACTTCGATGCCAATCTGCTGGTGCGCCATTTCACGTCCGCGAAACCGCAGGGTGATTTTGGCTTTATCGCCGTCTTCCAGAAAACGAATCAGGTTGCGTAGTTTTACCTGATAGTCGCCTTCATCGGTACCAGGCCGGAACTTAATTTCCTTAACCTGAATAACTTTTTGTTTCTTTTTCTGCTCTTTGGTGGATTTGCTCTTCTCGTAGAGGAACTTGCCGTAATCCATTATACGACAAACCGGCGGTTCGGCATTAGGGCTGATTTCAACTAAATCTACGCCCGCTTCCTCGGCTTTTTCAAGCGCTTCATTGAGGCTGACTATGCCAATCTGCTCGCCGTCAATCCCCGTCAGACGAACCTCTGCTGCGCGGATTTCTCGGTTAATACGATTAGGACGCGCCGGTTGAACTCGTTTTCCGCCTTTAATACTTTATACCTCCAGTTGATGAAGATTACGGCTGCGAATTTCAAGCTGCAGCTTTTCAATAATCTCGTTAACGTCGATGCTGCCCAAGTCGATGCCGCGGCGTGTACGCACGGCAACTTTGCCTGCCTCGGTTTCTTTATCACCGCAGACCAGCATGTAGGGCACCCGACGCAAAGTATGTTCGCGGATTTTAAAGCCTATTTTCTCATTTCTCAAGTCTGCTTTTACACGAATGCCGGCAGCAGACAATCTTTCCGTCACTTTTGCGACGTACTCCGACTGATTGTCAGTGATATTCATCACCACAACCTGGGTCGGCGCCAGCCATGTCGGATAAAAACCCGCGTACTCTTCGGTTAGAATACCGATAAAACGTTCCATTGAACCCAAAATGGCGCGATGGATCATTACCGGCACTAAACGTTCGTTGTTTTCGCCTATATAAGAGGCGCTCAGGCGACCCGGTAATGAGAAGTCCAGCTGTACCGTACCACATTGCCATGCGCGATCGAGACAATCGAGCAGGGTAAATTCTATTTTAGGACCGTAAAAAGCGCCCTCGCCCGGCAAAAATTCAAAAGCGATGCCGTTTTCAGTTAACGCGGCGGCCAGGTCTTTTTCCGCCCGATCCCACGTTTCGTCGGAACCGATACGTTTTACAGGACGCGTGGAGAGTTTAACCAGAATATTATCAAAGCCAAACGTACCGTAAATATCATACACCATTTTGATGCAATTGTTTACTTCATCCCGAATCTGGTCTTCGGTACAGAAAATATGGGCATCGTCCTGGGTGAAACCGCGTACGCGCATCAGGCCGTGCAGGGACCCCGACGGCTCGTTGCGGTGGCAACTGCCGAACTCTGCCATGCGCAGAGGGAGATCGCGATAGGATTTCAGACCCTGGTTGAAAATCTGCACGTGGCCCGGGCAGTTCATCGGCTTAATGCAATACTCGCGGTTTTCCGATGAAGTGGTAAACATATGCTCGGCATAGTTTTCCCAATGGCCGGTTTTTTCCCACAGCACGCGGTCCATCATGAACGGACCTTTCACTTCCTGGTAGTGATAGGCTTTGAGTTTCATGCGCACAAAGGCTTCAAGCTCGCGGAAGATAGTCCAGCCGTCGTTGTGCCAGAATACCATGCCGGGCGCTTCTTCCTGCATATGGTACAAATCGAGCTGCTTGCCGATTTTGCGGTGATCGCGTTTGCCCGCTTCTTCCAGGTGCTGCAGATAGGTGTTCAACTGCTTTTTATCACCCCAGGCGGTGCCGTAGATGCGTTGCAGCATTTTATTTTTGCTGTCGCCGCGCCAATACGCCCCGGAGGTTTTTTGTAATTTGAAATGATGGCAAAAACGCATATTCGGCACGTGCGGACCGCGGCACATATCGACATATTCTTCGTGGTGATACAGGCCGGGACGATCGTCGTGGCTGATGTTCTCGTCGAGGATGGCGACTTTATATAGCTCGCCGCGGGCGACAAAGACGTCGCGCGCCTGCTGCCAGCTCACTTTTTCCTTGATAACGTCGTAATCCTTATCGGCCAGCTCATGCATGCGCTTTTCGAGCAGGTCGATGTCTTCCTGGGTCAGGGTGCGATCCAGATCAACGTCATAATAAAACCCTTTATCGATAACCGGGCCGATGGCCATTTTGGCATCGGGCCACAGCTGCTTGATGGCATGTCCCAGCAGATGCGCGCAGGAATGGCGGATAATTTCCAGCCCAGCTTCATCTTTGGCGGTGATGATGGCGAGCTGCGCATCATCGGTAATCATATCGACGGCGTCGATTAATTCACCGTTGACCCTGCCGGCTATGCAGGCCTTGGCCAGACCGGGACCGATATCACGGGCAACATCAAGGGGTGAGACGGGATGATCGAACTGACGCTGACTTCCATCAGGAAGGGTAATCACTGGCATGGTTGTTTCCTTAATTTGCAGTGGTGATCCATACGCGAGAACACATACAAATTTTTGTCATTCAAACTTCATAGGTTGGTATGCGCTATCAGGCTTTACTTTGCCGGATATAAGCACGCTCCCGCACCGGTAGAACGTCCGGGGGTGTGACGCATTGTTGGGAACCGTAATACTACCACCGAAAAGATGGATGTCGCCACGCTTAAAGAAAAAAAGCTTAGGCAATCATGGGATAGCGCCTTGCGCCGCTTGGTTCGCAGCCTATAAATACGCACCCGTATTTTATCTCCCCGGCGCGCTTTTGGACAGCGGATATCCGGCCACAACACGCTGAATTCTTTCTATATCGCGACCGCCGATAGTGGTAGACTTTCGCGCGTAATCCCTATTGGCAACCTAAGATGCTTAAAACGTTCTCGATGTACGCGATGGTCGGCGTAATTAATACCCTTATTCATTGGGCTGCATTTGGTTTATTCCATTACTGGGCCGGCATGGATCAGACGTTGTCTAATTTTTGCGCGTTTTGTATTGCGGTAACCTTCAGCTTTTTTGTCAACGCGCGTTTCACGTTCAAAAAAACCGCCACCACCATGCGTTATATTTTTTATATCGTTTTCATGGGGGCCATGGCTTTAACCGTGGGCTGGCTTGGCGACCGGCTGCATGCACCCGCTATTATTACTCTGATCGTCTTTTCAGGCGTAAGTCTGATATGTGGATTTTTTTATTCAAAATTCATCGTTTTCAAGGAAAATAAAGCGTGAAAATATCCTTGGTTGTTCCAGTATTTAATGAAGCGGAAATGATACCGCTATTTTATAAAGCGGTAAGAGAGTTTGAACCGCTGAAGCAATATGAAGTGGAAATCGTTTTTATCAATGATGGCAGCAAGGATAAAACTTCCGAGATCGCCTGGGCTTTTGCCCTGGCCGATCCCCTGGTCCTGGTGCTGGACTTCACCCGTAATTTCGGTAAGGAACCGGCGCTGTTCGCTGGCCTGCAATATGCCACCGGCGATGCCGTCATCCCCATTGACGTCGACTTGCAGGACCCCATCGCGGTCATCCCCCAACTGGTGCAAAAATGGCAGGAAGGCGCCGATATCGTGCTGGCCAAGCGTTCCGACCGCATGACCGACAGCCGGATGAAACGCAAAACCGCGGAATGGTTCTATAAGCTGCACAATAAAATCAGCTCGCCCAAAATCGAAGAAAATGTCGGGGACTTTCGCCTGATGTCCCGCCAGGTGGTGGATAATATCCTGCTGCTGCCGGAGCGCAACCTGTTTATGAAAGGCATCCTGTCCTGGGTCGGCGGCCGTACCGTGGTGGTGGAATATTCCCGGGCCAGCCGCGTGGCGGGCGAATCGAAGTTCAACGGCTGGAAGCTGTGGAACCTGGCCATTGAAGGTATCACCAGCTTTTCAACCTTCCCTTTGCGCATTTGGTCTTATCTGGGATTGACGGTTGCCCTGTTCGCTTTTTTCTATGCGGCCTGGATGATCCTCGACAAATTGATTTGGGGCAACAGCGTACCGGGTTATCCCTCGATCATGACGGCGATTCTGTTTTTGGGCGGGGTGCAGCTGATCGGCATAGGCGTGCTGGGTGAATATATCGGACGCATTTATATGGAAACGAAAAAACGGCCCCGTTTTATCATCAGGAAAAAGCCCTAAAGCATTAACATCTTATCAAAATGGATTCAACAGCAAATTATCATACGATACAAACTGTCAAGTGAAATTTATTTGCTTGCACCAAAAAGCAGCAAACCCGCCGGAGCGGGTTTGCTTGAATCAGCGAGTCATTATGAGGTAGGTTATACCAAAGCAGTAACGACAGCGACCCAAAAAGCCATACATATTAATACTATGCTGGGCAACGTTAACCGATAGAATTGATCCATAACACCCTCTCATTTACCTGACGTCTTTTAAGAATTATCCTACGCCTTTTCATCCCATCAAAACAGGATCTGGATCATTCTTTAATAATTTTAATGCTTAAAAAACACCCTCTGGATCACATACTGCGCGGTGATTCCGCCTGGCTGATGCAGACGCCGGGCAAAAGCAAC
Organism: Sodalis sp. RH21; assembly: GCF_047324175.1. NCBI lineage: Bacteria > Pseudomonadati > Pseudomonadota > Gammaproteobacteria > Enterobacterales > Bruguierivoracaceae > Sodalis > Sodalis sp. RH21. The sequence goes on from NZ_CP178732.1 coordinate 2,935,262, forward strand.
CGCGGATTCACTGCTAGGCATTGACGTTAAGTAACAGTCCGGATAATCCTACCAATACCGCTAGCAACAGCAGACTAATCCACTTCCAGCGTTGTTCCGATTTAAGACTCATCTTATTCTCCGATTTGCCGTCATTCGCTATATCGGCAGCGGCGTGGAAAACTTGACGGCATAAGCGAAAAAAAATGCACCCCGCTTTAGCCTAACGGGATGGGCGTCGATTGGTGCTATGCTTGAAGCCAATTTTCGATGCTAGGAGAGTGTTATGATACAGATAACGACCCTGACTCTGGCCCCTTCGCTGGACAGCGCCACCACCACCGATCGCATTTATGCGGAAGGGAAACTGCGTTGCTCGGCCCCGCAGTTCGAGCCGGGAGGCGGCGGTATCAACGTGGCCCGCGCCATTGTGCATCTGGGCGGCACGGCAACCGCCCTGTTTCCCATCGGCGGCCCCACCGGACGCCATCTGGCCGAACTGCTGACCCAGGAAGGGATAATCACCGATGCCATAGAAACCCGCGATTGGACCCGCCAGAACCTGCACGTGCATGTCGCGAGCACCGGCGAGCAGTATCGCTTCGTCATGCCGGGCGCGCACTTGACCGATGACGAATTCCACTTGTTCGAGCAGCGGCTGCAAAACCTGCCCGCCGGCTCATTATTCGTGATTAGCGGCAGCCTGCCGCCGGGCGTCAGCGTCGAAAATTTACAGCATTTATTGCGAGACGCGCAGCGACGCGGCCTGCGCTGCATCGTCGATAGTTCCGGGCCGGCCCTGAAGGCCTGCCTCGACGTCGGCAATCTTGCGCTGGTTAAACCCAACCAAAAGGAACTGGCGGAACTGGCGCAGCGGGAATTAAACGATCCTGACGCCGTGCGGCAAGCCGCCATGGAGATTATCGCCCAGGGCAAGACCGAGCGCGTGGTGGTGTCCCTGGGCCCCCAGGGCGCGCTGGGGGTGGATAAAGACCATGTATGCCAGGTGGTGCCGCCGCCGGTAAAAACCATGAGTACCGTAGGCGCCGGTGACAGCATGGTAGGCGCGATGACGCAAAAAATCGCCGCCGGGGCTGATTTGCTGGATATGGTGCGATATGGCGTGGCGGCGGGCAGCGCCGCGACCTTGCATAAAGGCACCCGTTTATGCACGTTCGACGACACCAAACGCATTTATGACTACTTGTGTCGGGAAACGGTGATTTGATGATGATGGCGTACCGCCTTGCCGACGGTGCGCCACGCCCGACATGGGCTGCCGTTATTGGGGCGCCTGGGAAGCGAAAATGCCCTGCCCTTGCGGAATCTGCGTGAAGCGTTGCAAAATATCGCTATAGGTTTGAGCCGGGTCCAAATCGCCGAAAGACTGCGGATAGATAAATTTCGCCAGATATTCCATTCCGACGATATTATAAGGATGGTTATAAAAATTATGGTAGATACCATAGAACCGGTGGTTTTTTATCGCCGACATGCCGGTAATGCGCCTGGTAAAAATCCACATATTCTTTCGCTTCTCCCTCGCGGTTAAGAATGGCGCCCAATAACGTCACGCTGCGCGGGGTATTTTCCACCGGCTTGAACATGGTATCGATAAACACCACCGGGATATTCAGGGCCTGCATTTTTGCCAATACGCCCCCTTGCGCCAGCGAAGGTTTGGAACGCAGCTGCGCAATCAGCAGATCGGTTTTTTTGGCGATAACGCTTTCGACATTCACCTCGCCTTTATCGCTAAAACCCATATCCAGGATGTTATCGGCCTGCGGCCATTTTTTATCCAGCAGTTGCCAGGTATGGGTATCGCTTTTTTTCAACAGATTGTTCCAGGCCACCAGCCGCGCGAACGGGTCCTGGCTATCCAACAGCGCCAGGGTCAGAATATCCCGCCCGTCCTGCAACACCACATGCCGAGGTTCCCGGGGCAAAACAATGGACTGACCGTCCACATCCGTCAGCGTTACCGGGTAGCTGGTGGCGAACGCCGCAGGGGCAGCTAAAACCGCTGCGGCCCATATAGATAAAGATAAATAAGACTTCATGGTTATTTCCGTGAGCAAAATCAGTACGGTAATGATAATCAGTTTCATTTTCATTGCAAACCGATGATTTTTGTGAGGACATTACTTTTAAGCATCGCGTGTTTTAGGCTAGCAACAATAGTAATTATCAGTTGACATAACTTACTTTCGCCCCAACACTCTCTCCATGCTTTACCAGCGCGGCCCGTGACGCGAACCTCACCGAGTCCCGGCTGGCTGGCAGGCCCTTCTCTCTTGAATCCGATACGCGCCGTTGATCTGCTTGCTGGCCGTGCTTTTTCGGGTTCGTTCCATCGGTCATCGTCGCCGCAGATGTCGGCGGGTGCGCCGATTTGACAAGATTTTGTCACCGAAGTGATTCATACCTTAACCGGCAGAGCGACTTTAGGGGGATACGACGATGTGGCATGCCATAAGCACTATGCTGGCAGAACAGTTTGGCCAGGATGAGATCCGCGAGCACCGGGAATTGCCCGGCGGTGAGCTGCATTCAGCCTGGTATATCCGCTATGGCGAGCATCAGCTGTTCGTGAAGAGCGATGCGCGCGAACTGTTGCAGAAATTCACCAACGAGGCCGATCAACTTGAGATGCTCGCACGCAGCAATACGGTGCGCATTCCCAAAGTGCACGGCGTCGGCAGTTCCCGCGACGAAAGTTTCCTGATCCTGGATTATCTGGAAGAACGCCCGTTTGACGCCCATGGCGCCTACTGCCTGGGGCAGCAATTGGCCCGTTTGCATCAATGGAGCGAACAGCCCCAGTTCGGCCTGGATTTCGATAACGACCTTTCCACCGTCACGCAGCCCAATTCGTGGCAGCGCCGCTGGTCGGTGTTTTATGCCGAGCAGCGTATCGGCTGGCAACTGCAGTTGGCGGCGGAAAAAGGGCTGCACTACGGCCCTATCGACGACGCGACTGCGGCGATTGCCGAGCGCCTGCATGACCATCAGCCCCAGCCTTCGCTGTTGCACGGCGATCTGTGGCCGGACAATTGCGCCAACAGCAGCAACGGCTGTTTTCTCTACGATCCGGCCTGCTATTGGGGCGATAGGGAATGCGATTTGGCCATGTTGCCGCTGTATGGGCAACTGCTGCCCCAAATCTATGACGGCTATCAGAGCATCTGGCCGCTGGAAAAAGGATTTATCGAACGCCAGCCGATTTATCAGCTCTACTACCTGTTAAACCGGGCGTATTTGTTTGGCGGGGAGCACATCGGCACCGCCCAGGAGGCGCTCGACCGAGTGCTGAGCGACAAATAATCCATCAGGCCGGGCCAGCCCTGCCCCGGCCTGATGGATGCCATGCCGATCAACGGATCTATAAAAAACCCAGCAGTTTAAAAACAAAATAACCGACTACCGCCAGCACCACCGGCAGAATGTAGAGCGGGAAAAATTGCAGCAGGATGGTATGACGCGGCATGATGATTTTATCCTCCAGCTGCGCCCGGCTCAGGCCGTCGGCCCCCCGGGCCTGCTCCAGCACCATTTGATCTTCCACCCCTTCGCGGATATGCCTGACCTGTCGCGACATGCGCGCGCCCGATGCCTGGAGCGCCAGACCGACAAAAATCAAAATATAGATAAGCCAAAAAAGAAGATTGGCGCTGAAGATCGATCCCGCGAACACCGGCTGCGGCGAGTTATACCAAAATATATTGAGAAATGGCGTATTAAACCGCAGCATGTCGATGATGACATGAAAAAAATCGGCCATTACCGCATTAATGCCCTTATTTTGCTCGCTATGCTGGTAAATAAATTTCAAGACGGAGATCAATGTCGAGAGTAAAGCCGGTATAAAAATAATCCATCCCGCCAGCCGTTTGATTACGGCCAGTCGGCCAGCTTGTTGATACGTCATGTGCTCCCCTTGTTAAGCGACGCCAACCAGAATGCTTAAGTTTATCTATAATTTAGGTTTTGTGCCCGGTTGTTTTTCGTGAATCGCGTTTTCCTTTCCCCATCACGTTTAAGCCGTTTGGTGTTATTCTCTGGGTCTACCTTCTTTTATCGCCGTCAGGAGCCTTATACATGCCGTTGAAACTACCTCAGGAAGCCGTAATTTTTGATATGGATGGATTACTGATTGACTCTGAGCCTTTGTGGCACCAGGCGGAACTCGATATTTTCGCCGCCATGGGCATGGATGTCGCCACCCATGACGCGATTCCGGATACGTTGGGTATGCGCATCGATCAGGTGGTAAAGAGCTGGTACCAGCTTAGCCCCTGGCAAGGCGCGTCGGTGGAAGAGGTCGCCAAGCGGATTATCATGCGCGCGGTGACGCTGATCGACGAGCAGCGTCCGCTATTACCCGGCGTGGAGCAGGCGCTGGAAACGGTTAAGGCCAGCGGGCTGAAAATCGGCATGGCGTCCGCCTCGCCGCTGTTTATGCTGGAGAATGTGCTGGAAATGTTCAACCTGCGCCACTATTTTGACCATCTGGCCTCGGCGCAAAACCTGCCCTACAGCAAACCGCATCCGGAAGTCTATTTGCAAGCGGCATCCCAGCTGGGCGCCCAACCGGAACGCTGCACGACCCTTGAGGATTCATTTAACGGCATGATCGCCACCAAAGCGGCGCGGATGCGTTCGATCGTGGTGCCGGACGCGGCTTTGCGCGCCGATCCCCGCTGGGCGGTGGCGGACGTGAAGCTGGAATCGCTGCTGGAACTCACGGCCGGGCATATTAGCTAACGCCGCCGCCCGGCCCGGGTAAATTATAAAAAGTCGTCGCGCTTAGGCGTGAAACTATCGATCAGCACGCTGCCTTCTTCCAGCGACACCACGCCGTGCATCTCATGTTTAACCGCGCGATAGGCATCGCCGGTTTTCAGCACCCGCGTTTCACCTTCGATGGTCACCTCAAAACTGCCGGCGGCGACATAAGCTATCTGATCGTGGATATCATGCTGATGCGCGGTGCCGATGGCGCCTTTGGCAAAATGCACGCAAACCATCATTAAATCATCGCTCCAGGTCATGACTTTGCGTTTTACCCCGGCGCCAACCACTTCCCAAGGCGTCTCATCATCGATAAAAAAGGTTTTCATATTTACTCCGTTTAACGGGCCGCCATAAGCGGCGGTGTGAAGACTGTCAAGTTGCTCCATTCTAGAGTGAACCGCACGGAATGAAACCGGAAAATTTGCAAAGCATGACCGTCCTCATAAAATAAATAAAACAATATTTCATTTTTATTGAATTCATGTCCCGGTAGCACTATCATTTCACCATTAGAAAGAGATTACCGGCCAATCGCCACGCATCGGGGTCACTGCCACGCCCCGATGCGTGGCGGCCGGTTTTTTCTCCTGGGGCCAGCCCCGTTACACGAACATGTTCTGAAAGAGAGGCATTACCATTATGGAAGTACGCCAAAGCATTCATAGCGATCACGCAAAACACCTGGATACCGACGGTCTGCGTAGCCAGTTCATGATCGAGAAAATCTTCGAAGCCGATGCCTATACCATGACGTATAGCCATATCGATCGGATTATCGTCGGCGGGATCAAGCCGGTAACCAAGGCGGTGTCCATCGGCGGCGAAGTCGGTAAACAGCTGGGCGTGAGCTATTTCCTGGAACGCCGGGAATTGGGCGTAATCAATATCGGCGGGCCGGGCGTCATCGTCGTTGACGGCAAAACCTATGAAATCGGCCATCAGGAAGCCCTGTATGTGGGCATGGGCGCAAAAGACGTGCAGTTCACCAGCGTGGACGCCGCCAAGCCGGCTAAATTCTATTACAACAGCGCGCCGGCGCACATGACCTACCCCAGCCGTAAAATCACCATGGCCGAAGCGTCTCCGCAGACCATTGGCGATAATGCCACCAGCAATCTGCGCACCATCAATAAATTTATCGTTCCCGATGTCTTGCCGACCTGTCAGCTGACGATGGGCCTGACCAAGCTGGCCGAAGGCAATCTGTGGAATACGATGCCTTGCCATACCCATGAACGCCGCATGGAAGTTTACTTTTATTTTGATATGGACGAAGAAACCGCGGTATTCCACATGATGGGCCAACCGCAGGAAACCCGCCATCTGCTGGTGCATAACGAACAGGCGGTCATTTCACCGAGCTGGTCGATCCATGCGGGCGTCGGCACTAAAAATTATACCTTTATCTGGGGCATGGTCGGCGAGAACCAGGTATTTGATGATATGGACCATGTAAAAGTCAGCGAAATTCGCTAATGACGTTTTCCGGCCGGCCCGTTCGGCTATTTTGTACGCAAGGTGCTGGCGGCGGCGTTGCGTCGCCAATAATGAGGTTAAGGTATGATTTTAGATTCATTTAATTTGCAGGGTAAAGTGGCGTTGATCACCGGCTGTGATACCGGCCTGGGTCAAGGCATGGCTATCGGCCTGGCCGAAGCGGGCTGCGACATCGTCGGCGTAAATATTGTCGATCCTGAAGAAACCATCGCCAAAGTTACCGCTTTGGGCCGTCGTTTCCTGAGCCTGACCGCTGATTTAACCAAAATTGACGATATCCCGGGCATCATCGAAAAATCGGTAGCCGAATATGGCCATATCGATATTCTGGTGAACAATGCCGGTATAATCCGCCGCGAAGACGCCATCGAATTCAGTGAAAAAAACTGGGACGATGTCATGAATATCAATATCAAGACCGTCTTCTTTATGTCCCAGGCGGCAGCCCGTCAGTTTATCAAGCAGGGTAAAGGCGGCAAAATCATCAATATCGCCTCCATGCTGTCCTTCCAGGGCGGGATACGCGTGCCGTCTTATACCGCCTCCAAGAGCGCGGTTATGGGCGTGACCCGCCTACTGGCCAACGAATGGGCGAAACATAATATCAATGTCAACGCTATCGCGCCGGGCTATATGGCCACCAACAATACCCAGCAACTGCGTGCCGATGAAGACCGCAGCAAAGAGATCCTGGAACGTATTCCGGCCGGGCGCTGGGGCCTGCCTGCCGATCTGAAAGGCCCGGCGATTTTCCTGGCCTCCACGGCATCCGATTACATCAACGGCTACACCATTGCCGTTGACGGCGGCTGGCTGGCGCGCTAGACCCTCCCCCGCACCGGTGTCAAAAGCCCCGCAGCCGCGGGGCTTTTGCTTACTGGTAACCCAGAAAGTCGCGCGCGGCAGTTATTTGTTACAAGGTAACCTATTTCAGGATACGGCGGATTGCTTTATACTGGACATATGACCAGCAATAAAGACCTTATCTTATCATGACCGCTGAAGGGCACCTCATTTTCGCTCTGGCGAGCACCATTTTAGCCAAAAAAATGGAGCTGTCCCCTGCGCTCGCCCAAGGCGACTGGTGGCATATCATCGCCGGCGGCCTGCTGACCTGCCTGCTGCCGGATATCGATCATCCCCACTCCTTTCTCGGCCAACGCTTGAAATGGCTGTCGTTGCCCATTGCCCGCATGTTCGGCCACCGCGGTTTTACCCATAGCCTGCTGGCCATTATGGGCGGCATTATGCTATTCACCCTCCAGGTCACGCCGGGGCTGGTCCCCCTGGACGCGTTTCACGGCATGATTATCGGCTATCTCAGCCATATTATCGCCGATATGCTGACCCCCGCCGGCGTGCCGCTGCTGTGGCCCTGCCGCTGGCGCTTTCGCCTGCCCATCCTGCAGTCGCAAAAAGGCAACCAGCTTGAACGCATCCTCTGCCTGGCCGTATTGGTATTCGCCATGCAGCACCCGCAGGGCGCGCCGCTAAGCGATAAGATGACCATGCCCGACTCGGTGCAGATATTATGGCATAAGGTGCGCGGCAGCCTGTTTCCCGGCCAGCGGATTTAACAATCGCCGGCGCTTATTGCGTTACTGCCGGCAATATCTTCTTTTCATTCACTCCTATCACAATTGATTAGCGCCGGCGATCCGCGGCAAAAAATCTGTTCTATAGTTGATCTAGCATCCTAATAACCACAAGCCGCAAACGGTCATTAACCTTTTCAACTTGGTAAGAGGAGCAATGTCAAATGTCGAAACCTTCAGGCCCTGCCCAGGATAAAATACCGCTGACCCATCAGGCCCCGGCGCCGGACGGAAGCTCAGCACAGCCCGGCCTCGGGCATCTGGCCCCCGATGATAATAGCCATCTGCCCCAACCCGGTGCGTCGGAACCGGGCAAACAGCCGCTCGCCCCCGGCTCGGTGAAAAGCCCGCAAAACGGCAACGCCAAACTCGACGCATTGGAACCCCACCGCAAGTCCGGCGATCAACAGCCATTGACCACCAATCAGGGACTAAAAATCGCCAATGACCAGAATTCGCTGCGCGCCGGTAAACGGGGGCCCACGCTGCTGGAAGATTTTATCCTGCGCGAAAAAATCACCCATTTTGACCATGAGCGCATCCCGGAGCGGATTGTCCATGCCCGCGGTTCCGCCGCGCATGGGGTATTTGAGGTCTACCGCCCGTTAACGGAGATCACTCAAGCCGGCTTCCTACAAGACCCGTCGGTCAAGACGCCGGTTTATGTGCGATTCTCTACCGTGCAGGGCTCCCGTGGTTCGGCGGATACCGTGCGCGATATCCGCGGCTTCGCCACTAAGTTTTATACCCAGGAAGGAAATTTTGATCTGGTGGGCAACAATACCCCGGTGTTTTTTATCCAGGATGCGGTGAAATTCCCTGATTTCGTCCACGCGGTCAAACCCGAACCCCATCACGAAATGCCCCAGGGCGGTTCGGCCCACGATACCTTCTGGGATTATGTTTCGCTGCAGCCCGAAACGTTGCATAACGTGTTCTGGGCCATGTCCGATCGCGGCATCCCGCGCAGTTATCGCACCATGGAAGGGTTCGGCATTCATACCTTCCGCCTGATTAACGGCAAAGGCAAAGCCACCTTTGTGCGTTTCCATTGGAAACCCGTGGCCGGCAAAGCATCCCTGGTATGGGATGAAGCGCAAAAACTGGCGGGCAAAGACGCCGATTTCCACCGGCGCGACCTGTGGGAAGCCATTGAAGCCGGTGATTACCCGGAATATGAGCTGGGCCTACAATTAATTGCGGAAGAAGACGAGCACAAATTTGATTTTGACCTGCTCGACCCCACCAAACTGATACCCGAAGCGCTGGTCCCGGTGGAAATCGTCGGCAAGATGACCCTTAACCGTAATCCGGATAATTTTTTCGCCGAGACCGAGCAGGTCGCTTTCCATCCCGGCCATATCGTGCCCGGCATCGATTTCTCCAATGACCCGTTGCTGCAGGGCCGCTTATTTTCTTATACCGATACCCAGATCAGCCGGCTTGGCGGGCCGAATTTCCATGAAATTCCCATTAACCGCCCGGTCTGCCCTTACCACAATTTCCAGCGCGACGGCATGCATCGCCAGGATATCGATACCAATCCGGCGGCCCATGGCCCTAATTCCATTAATGACAACTGGCCGCGCGAAACCCCCGCGGCGGAGGAAGGCGGCGGTTTCGAGTCCTATCAGGAACGGGTGGACGGCCAGAAGATCCGCGAACGCAGCGACTCTTTCCTGGAATATTTTTCCCATCCCCGCCTGTTCTGGCTAAGCCAGACCCCGGCCGAGCAAGAGCATATCGTGGATGCGTTCAGCTTTGAATTGGGCAAAGTGGCCCGGCCCTATATCCGCGAGCGGGTGATCGATTTATTGACCCGAGTGGACGTGGCGCTTGCCCAAAAAGTGGCGGCCAAGCTGGGCCTTACGCTGTCGGAAGATGCGCTGAACACCCCGCCGCCCAAGGCGGTCAACGGGATAACCCAGGACCCGACCCTGAGCCTGTACGCCACCGGCAGCGGCGCGTTAAAAGGCAAACAGGTGGCGTTGCTGGTCAGCGACGGCGTGGACGCCGCCGACGTGCTCGATGCGCTGCAGGCGTTGAAAGCGGCAGGAGTGCATGCCAAGATTCTGGCCGGACACGGCGGCAATGTGGTTGCCAGCGATGGGTCAAGCCTACCCATAGACGCCACTTTTGACGGTTCGCCCTCGATAACCGTGGACGGCGTCATCGTACCTGACGGCAATCTCGATGCCCTGCTGCTTGATGGCGCGGCGCGGCACTATATCCTGGAGGCTTACAAGCATCTTAAAGTGATTGGCCTGAGCGGCGACGCCAATCGCTTTAAGCAGCAATTAGGCCTGACGGACCAGGCGGAAGACGGGATTAGCGAAGGCGCCGGCACGCAGGGGGCGTTAATGCAGAACTTCCTTGATTCGTTGAAGCTGCATCGCGTCTGGTCAAGAATCGGTAAAATTGCGGGGGTTCCCGCCTGACAAAGGCGTAATCATAACGAAATGGGCGATAAGTGAAACCATTCACTTATCGCCCATCACTTACATTATCTACATTATCTGGACGTCCGTTATCGGGACGTCCGTTATCGGAAATGCCACCCGATAACGTCAGACAAAAACCACCCCTCGTTATTTCTGCGGGTTGGTGTCATATTCCTGGCAGCTCTGGAAGCCCTTGTTCAGGACAATATTGTTCTGGTCATAGCTGACAAAATAGTTAATGGGTTTGCCGTCACGTGTGCCCAACACATAGGAATCACAGGTGCCGCGGGCATTGATCATGGTAGCCGAAGTCGACGGGATGCCGCCGATGGCGCGGGCCTGTTGTTTAGTCATGCCTTTTTTCACATCGCTCACGACGGGTTTTTTCATGTAGCTATCGGCGCGATCGTATACGGTACAGCCGGAAAGAATGGTAAGAGCGGTAGCGGCGGTAAAAGCGATCAGTATCTTCTTATTCATAAATGTCACCTCATTTGGGTATGTATAGTTAAGTGTAGAAGACGAAAGGCTTTTTCACAAATTTAAGCGCAGCGGTAAGTCACTTTTTTTCATCAGCGGGGTTTATGGCCTGTTAATGCGCCGGCTAACGGTTGCACTTTCGCTTGGCGCCGTTTCACTTTACACTCTGGATAATACGTCTACCTTTCGCTGCGATATCACATTGCCATTCTGATGAGGAGAATATACGCATGGCCCAGCAACAAGACATTATTGAGGCACTAGGGGTAAAACCGAATATCGACCCGGCCGCCGAGTTTCGCGTGAGCGTCGACTTCCTGAAAAAATATCTGAAAAGATATACTTTCGTGCGCACGCTGGTATTGGGAATCAGCGGCGGCCAGGACTCTACCCTCACCGGCATCGTCAGCCAAACGGCTATTCGGGAACTTCGCCAGGAAACCGGAGATGACAATTATCAGTTTATCGCCGTGCGTTTGCCGTATGGCGAACAGAAGGACGAAGCCGACTGCCAGGATGCCATCGCCTTTATCCAGCCGGATCGGGTACTGACGATCAATATCAAGAATGCCATTCTGGCCAGCGAAGCCACGCTGCGCGATGCCGGGATTGTCCTGAGCGACTTTATCAAGGGCAATGAAAAGGCCCGGGAACGGATGAAAGCGCAATATAGCATCGCCGGCATGACCTCCGGCCTGGTGGTGGGAACCGATCATGCCGCCGAGGCGGTAACCGGTTTTTTCACCAAATATGGCGACGGCGGCACCGATATCAATCCGCTTTTCCGGCTCAATAAACGCCAGGGCCGCGCGGTATTGAAACATCTGGGCTGTCCCGAACATTTATACCTTAAAGCCCCCACCGCCGATCTGGAAGAAGACCGGCCCGCTTTGCCGGATGAATCGGCGCTTGGCGTGACCTACGAATTGATCGATGATTACCTGGAAGGGAAAACCGTCGCGCCGGAAGTCGCCAGGATCATCGAAGACTGGTATGTGCGTACCGAACATAAGCGCCACCCGCCGGTCACGGTATTCGATGATTTTTGGCAAAAATAGCAGGAATATCGCCCGGCGCAAGGAATTAATCCGGGCCTGGGACCCGGTATGGGATAAGCATAAAAAAACGCGTCCGGTGGGCCGCGTTTTTTATTAACCAATCATGACCGGTAATTTTTATTTACCGTCTTTCTGGGCCATTTTTTCGGCGCGTTGCTGGAATTGTTTATTAAATTCCTGCTTTTGTTCCGCGGTTAACACATTGTACATTTTGTTCTGCGTTTCCAAATGGGCCAGCATGCGTTGATTCTGCTCTTGCGCCATGGAATTTACCAGGGCCTGGGCCTTGGCGGAATCAAAGGTATCGGCGGCGATGACGTCATGCATTTGCTGATGCTCGGCGGCGGAAGGACGCTTCATGTCTTTCATGGAATCACGGGCAATCGTTTTCATTTGCTCACGCTGCTGGTCGGTCAGCTTCAGGCCTTTGAACATATGGTCCATCATCGGGCCATGCATGCCGCCGTGCATCGGACGGTGCTGCATCTCGCCGCTGGCCGGCGCGGTCGCGGCGGTATCCGCAGCGCTGGCTAATTGAACCGAACCTAACACCAGGGTAGTAGCCATGAATAAAGCGGTTAATTTGCGCATAATTTCCTCATATCTGTTTATAGTCTGCCGCGATTAATATTGCCGGCAGCGTTCGTGACAAATATAAGTGTACGCTGCTTATCTTCAAGTAACGCGAGTATGAGTAAATAACTTAAAGCCTAAAACTCATTTTTATACCAATCATGGAGAAACCGTGAATTTTATGTCTGGAAAGAGTTATTTTCCATGGCGATATACATTTATTCTAAAACGATTATGGCCCTCCGCACCATTAAGATAACTCTGAATGCCCGTCCTGCAAAATGTTTATTCCCTATAATACCGCTCACTCCCTGGCGCGGATATTAACGCGACGGCGCCAGGGAGAAAGCCGACTATATACCCGCGCTAGCGCTGAAAAGGATAAATCGAACCCAGATTCAGCAAGCGGGTTAACTCATCCAGGCCCACGCGCACTTCGTCCAGCAACGCGGGATCGGCCAAATCGCCCTGGCGCAGGCGATCGCGATAATGGCGATCGACCCAGGCGTTAAGCTGCGCAAACAGGTCATCGTTCATCAATACGCGCGGGTTCACCGCCTGGTACTCGCCGTCATTCAGGATCACCCGTAACCGCAGGCAGGCAGGCCCGCCGCCATTACGCATGCTCTCACGCAGGTCAAACACCCTGATGGCATCAATGGCGCGCCCGTCGGCCGCCAGTTCGCCAAGATAGTCCCAGACCTGGGGATTATCGCGCACCTCCTGGGGCACCACTATGGTCATTTTGCCATCCTGGCGGCTTAATAACTGGCTATTGAACAGATAAGTGCTTACCGCGTCGGCCACCGACACCCGCCGCTCAGGCACCTCGATGGGCATAAACTCTTGCCCCAGCCGGGCCAGGCGGCGTTGCAGCTGGTCGCGTACCGACCGGGTGTCCACAAACGCCTGCTGATGATAAAACAGCACCTGCTCGTTGCTGACCGCGATGACGTCATTATGGAATACTCCCCGGTCGATGACCTCGGGGTTTTGCTGCACCAGCAAACAGCCATCCGGCGACAGCTGATGCAGGCGGGCCACGGCTTCGCTGGCCTCCCGGGTCTGCCTGGCGGGATAGCGCGCCGGCGCGGGATCAACGCCGAAACCGCTCTTGCCATACACGAACATTTGCACGCCCGGGCCGGCATAGGCTCCCAGCCGGCTGTGATTGGCCGCCCCTTCGTCGCCGAACAGCGCCGATTGCGGCAGCGCGGCGTGATGGTGGAAATAGCGCGGGTCGGGGAAGACCGCGCGCAAAACGGCGGCGGTGGTCTCGGCTTCGATCGCGCGATGGAATTTATTATTTAAGTTGGCGGGCGTGAAATGCACCTTGCCGTCGGCGCTGTCCGCCGAGGGACTGACGGTGGCGGCATTGGCCACCCACATGGCCGACGCCGAACCCAGCGCCGATAACAGTTTGGGATGATGCGCGGCGACCCGGGCCAGAATTTGTCCATCGCTGCCGCTGAACCCCAATTGGCGCAAAGAGGGAATGTGCGGGCGCTCGTGCGGGGGCAGCACGCCCTGCGCAAAGCCCGCATCCGCCAGCGCTTTCATTTTCTCCAGGCCCTGGCGGGCGGCCAGCCACGGGTTGGCATCTTGCAGGCTGTGGCGGGTGGAGGCTTCGTTGCCGAACGACAGCCCGGCATAATGATGGGTCGCGCCGACCAGCCCGTCAAAATTGACTTCAACACATTGCGGCATAGGCATCTCCCGTTTGCCGATCCTGGGGGTGGGTTCCGGTTCGGGCGGCGCCGTGGCCATGACCGGCGGCGTACAGCTCCACCACGCGCACGCTGTCCCCGTCGGCTATCCCGAGCGCCAGGGCCGTATCCTCGCCGATCGCCAGCGGCTCGCTGCCCGGCGCGCATTGGCCGACCACGGCGCGGAATTGCTGATAACGATCGTTGGCCAGCAGGCACCAGGCCGCGTCAGGCGCCGGGGCCGGAACGGCTATAACCCGCGCGGTTACCGACCGGCTGTCGCGCACCGTGCGCAGTTGATCGATTTCCGCCTCCAGCGTCGGGCCGCCGTCGAAGATATCAACGTAGCCCTGGTAGCGCAGGCCTTCGGCTTCGAGCACCGCTTTGGCGGGTTCGGTTTGCGGATGCACCTTACCGATGATGGCGCGCGCTTCCGGCGCCAGAAAATCCACATAGAGCGGATGTTTCGGCATCAGTTCGGCGATAAAGGATTTATTGCCGGTGCCGCTCAGGTAATCCGCATGGGCAAAGTCAATGGAGAAAAAGCGCTGGCCCAGATTGGCCCAGAACGGCGAATGGCCCTGTTCGTCGCAGTAGCCGCGCATCTCGGCGAGCACCCGCTGGCCGAAATACCGGCGAAACGCCGCCATAAACATCAGCCGCGACTTCATCAGCAATTGGCCATTTTTACCGTGGCGATAATCGGGATCGAGAAACAGGGTGCAGAGTTCGCTTTGGCCGGTATGATCGTTACTCAGAAACAGGGTCGGCACCGCGTTGTAAACATTCAGGGCGCGGGAGGCGTGCACCAATGTGCCGACGCGAAAGTTATACCAGGGTTCGCTCAGGCCAACCGCCACTTCAATCGCGCTGACCCCCACCACCTTGCGGCAGTCGCTATCCTCCAGCACAAATAAATAGCCCTGCTCCGCGTGGGCCGCGCTGCCTTGCCAGGTGCGCACCGAACGATCGATCCGGGCCGACAGGACATCTTCATTGGACGGCAACGAGGTGAGCCCGGCGCCGGTCTTACCCGCCAGCGCAAGGATATCCGGTAAATCGCGGTATTCGACCGGTCGGATGATCATCATAGTCAAGACTCCTCAGTACGCTTGAGATAAGTATAGATAGCACACTTCATGCCAGCCACCTCGGCCAAAAATGAATAAAATTGACGCGGCGCTTAAAAATCAAAGGGTTAAAAATTTATATTATTCACTTTATGTGAATAAAAAATGAATATTATGCAATCAGCAGGCGATTGTTCCAGAATAAGAGAGGATTTATGCAAGCGGCAGACTATTTTATTCCCGCCGCCGCGCGGGCGGCGGCCATACGCCCCGCCGCCTTTTTTCGGTCGCCGGCAATGGATGAAAAGAGGGCAATTGCACCACAATGGTGCATAGCGCGTCCTAAAGGGGAGCGTTAATACGGGATGGGGGCAGTTTGCGCGGTCAACGGCGGCTCGACTTTAAGCGCGATCCAGTTGGACGTGACCCGCTGCTGCTTGTCATCTTCCACGGTGACCGACAGTGAATAAGCGTTGGTCGCCCCCGGCGCGGCGTCCCAGGGCGGCATGATGATACTCCAGCCGTTGGGCTGGTTGCCGTGCGCGGGCGGCGTCAGGCTCAGCGCATGGGTATCGCCTTGCCAGCTTACGGCATTGATTTTATTGCGCGCCTCCACCTGAACTTTCAATTGCACGGTATCGCCGCTGTGCAATAACCAAGGGGGCGTGGCGAGAAACACCGACAGGGTTTTACGCTGCCGGAATGAGAGCACCGGGGTATTATTGCGTTGCACCAAATCATAGCGGCTGCCCCTTAGCGAGTGCGCTTCGGCCACGTTTTGGGCGGATATTTGCTGTTCAAACGGCACCCCGAGCCGATAATTCACCGTCAGGGAGTATTGGTCCTGGGTTTCGCCGCTGTCGCCCGCTTTATGCCTGGCGGACAGGGTCATCAGGGGAACCGGGGTATAATCGACCCCAAACTCCAGCGCCGAGGGATCGTTGCGATAATTGCCGCTATCAAACAGATCGACGTTATCGCCGTAATAGCGCTCGTATTTAACCGACGCGCCCACCTGACGATAAAACGGGAGATACCCCTGGGTGGTGATATCGTAGCCCGCGGCGCTTTGGCGCAGGAACGTATCGGCCCCCCGGCCGGCCCGCATAGCGGAAAGAGGATAATAATAATTGGAAGATAAACTCAGGTAATCCCCGCGGGCTTCGGCACCGATGGCCCCGCGCCGCAGGGCATCGCGTTGCAAATACCGATCGTAAAATACGTTATACCCCAGTTGCCATCCCCCGGTCAGCCAGCGTTGCCCCAGCCCCACGTTGCCTACCGCGCCCTGCGGCGTTCCCTGTACACCCACCTGGCTGTAGGTGAGCGCGCCATGGGCCGTGTCGCGCAGGGGCAGCAGCAATTGCCCGTAGCTGCCGGTAAATTTACCGGCGGAATTCACATCGAGGGAGACGCTGGAATACCCCAGCGGAGAGAGCAGCGCTTCGCTCTGCTGTTGTAATTGGGTGAGGATTTTGCCTTTTGCCTGTTCCAGCAAAAAGGTGCGCCAGGAGAGATCGCTGGCGTCATTGTTGGCCTCAGCCAATTGTTTGGCGAGGGATGCCAGCTTTTGTTCTGCGTCGCTTTGGTTTAAACTCTCGCCCCCGAGCGTCGGCAGGTCGGACTGGGTTTCCGCTGCCAAAACGCCGGCGTCGGGGATATTCGCGCTTAGCGTATCCGTGGCCAGCGCCGCTGCGCTTAACGGCAACAGGACCATGATTACGCCGCATAACGCCGGCGGTAAAAAAAACTGACCGGCTCGATTTGGCCGCTTATTCTGGCCGCATAGGGGGAATAAGTGCAATACATACCTCTCAGTTCGCGTCTGCTCATCGGCGTGACGCGTTGCTTTGATGACCGGCCTATTGCCGGACTGCTCATAAAGTAACCCGAGGCAGTAACTATAACATAATCCGAGGGGGAGAATCCCTTAGCTTGATTAACATTTTAAACTACAATTATTATGCTGTTATATTACAAATGGCACCTGCCCGCCACCAGGATGTCTTAGACGACATCGGCCCGGAGATAATGGTATGAAACCTCTCGAAAAGGAACGATTCATAGGCCTTGAGTGGCTGCGCTTTTTACTGGGATGTTATGTGATGCTGTACCATACCGCCCATACGTACCCGCAGATCCAAAACATAACCGGCGTGGGCGAACTGACCAGCATGGGTTTTTTCGCCACCAGCTCGTTTTTCGTATTGTCCGGTTTTTTACTGGCCCATGTGTATGTCAGGGGGGACCGGCTGCGCGATCCGGCCACCACCTTCTGGGCCAAACGGTTTTTTAATCTTTATCCTATCCATATCGTGGCGCTGGTTTCATCGATCCTGGTCATTACGCTGATGCAATGGTTGGCCATTGCGCCGGAAGGCCCGGGAGCCAGCGTGCGTTTCGTGGTTTACGACACCAATGAAATTTTGGGGCAAACCAACCCCGAGCTGTTTCGCCATTATATGGACAATGTCCAGTTGGCTTTTAACAGCGTATTGCAGGTGTTTATGCTACAGGCCTGGAATCCGTACTTCCTGACCTTTAACGCCCCGCTGTGGTCCCTTTCCACCTTGTTTTTCTTTTACGTATTGTTCCCCTACTGCGCGCCAAAATTAATGAGCGCCCGCCGCACCTGGTTATGGCTGGCGATTATTTGGGCGCTTTACCTGCTGCCGCCGGTATTGATTATCTGGAAAAATCTGTACGGCGTGCCCTACACCGGACTGCTTCAGCGAGTGCCCATTTTCCGCGTGCCCGAATTTTTCGGCGGCATCCTGGGCTATGCCTTATTTCGCCGGGCGCGGTTAAACCAGCAGATCTTATCGCCGTGGCAGCGCCGCGGCATGGGGCTGTTTATTGCCGCGTGTTTTCTGATTGCGGCGGCATTATTCACCCATGGCCCGAAATATTGGTATTTCCTGCTGCATAACGGCCTGCTGTTGCCTTCGCAAATAGCGCTGGTTTACCTTTGCGCCCTGGCGCGCACCCCGGACAGCGCCTGGCTGCGCCACTGGTCGCCGCGCCTGGGGGCGGCGTCGCTATCCATGTTTGCCCTGCACGTTCCGCTATTTAATCTTTTCCGCACTTTGGAGCAGTTTTTCCGTGGCAATCCCACGGCCTGCTTTAGCGATTGGGAGGGATGCATTGCCGCGGCGGGCGAGGTGCAGCTGTCATTGGGCGGGTATGCGATGTATTTGCTGCTGACTATTGCGGTATGCGTGCTGTTCCAGGAACAGTTCGTGGTGCGGGTGCGTAAACGCCTGGTGGCGCAATTCCTGAGCAAGGACCGGGAAGACCGCCGCTTGGATGCGCCGGACCGGTCGCGCTCCTGATCGCTTATCTTTCATCCCCGGCCATGGCCATGGCCGGGCAATTCTAATCGGAATACGCCAGCGGCGGCCCGTCGAACGGGTTGCGATTCACCGCCGAACGGGCTTGCAGCAATTGGCGCACATGATTGACCAACTCCACCATGCACTCGTCATGCATGCCATGATTGTTCAGTTCTTGTTCCAGGGCGAACAGGTATTGCGCATTGGTGCCCAGCGGGCCGCTGGCGCAGGCAATCAGCGGCGCGATAACCTGCGAACGGGTATCGGCCTCGAAAAACGGATGCTGCGGGTCCATGACGAACGCCAGCGCCGTGACCTTCTGGTTTTCTTCCAGGGTAAGTTCGGTCCAGGTGGGAATATAGCAGCCGGTAACCATTTCGCGTTTCCAGAGCAGCGCCAGTTCATCGTACAGCTGCTCTTCCGGCAGCCTGAATGCCAGGCCGGTGGTTTGCCCGCCCTCTTTTAACGCCAGCATCCGGCCCGGCTGGGCCGCCGTGCCGCGTCCGGCGGTCAGGCGCAGGCAAAATGCGCGATGCCAGCCCGTAAGCGTGGCGGGGCTCACCTTATCCGCTTCAAAGATGGGATTCCACATTAACGACCCGTAGCCGAATATCCATACCGGACTATTATCCGGCCGGCGCGACAACGTACATTGCAAAGAAGCATGGCGTTGTTCCGGAGTTAACAACAGTGCCTCGTCAATAATGCCAAAGGCGGTTTTACAGTCAGCTTTTTGCAAAAAATCGCGTGTTAACACTTGCTCACTCTCTCCCGACCACGTTTGCCACAGACTAGGTACAGCCGTACAGCAGATACCTACAACATTAATTATGTAAGAGTCAATTATTTTCAAAGGAATACTATGACACTATTCGTTTATGCCCGATCTGGCAAGTTTGATCTCAATCACAAAACCAAAAAATGATGTTTCAACACGCTTCAGGGTGGGTGCGGGGGTCATGTCGGCGCCTGCGCGCGTTGGAGAGAATGGCCCCGGGCGGGGCCGGCCTGGGGAAGAGCAAGGCGTGCGGTAAGGGGTAATAAGTTGAAAAAGGTAGCGTTATTTTTTGGGATGCCAGCGGTCGTCGTCGCCTTTCTGGTAGCCATGTTTGACCGCCGCCCAGGCGACTTTATGCGCCGTTTCTTCGCGGGATTCGTCACCCCGGCGTTCTGATTTATCCTCATACTGATCCCATGCGTGATTAAAAGCTTCGCGATAAATATCCTGCGCATGTTTTGGCAGTACATTAGTTACACTGTCGGGTAATGATGAATTAGATTTATAGGGCATGGCGCAATTCTCCGCGGTTCCGGCTGTTTAATGGAGTCGGCTGTAGGGTTATAACCGGTATGCTTTACTATTAATAAGTGTAGGCAAGGTTGGACAAATCGCCAAAGCGGCGCTGGGGGCCGCAGAAAGAGTGATAATGCTATTATGCGACATTTTCAAAAATATGGCGGCTAACCACTGAAAGCTGCCATTTAGGACGGAAAGATGTCTACTTACGGGCATCCATACCATAATAACATTTTATGATTAACGTATTTATCCGATAAATACCGCTAACAAACCTCCGTTTTACCCGCCTTTACAGGTATTTTTTTCCAAGCGGCGGTTTATACACAAATTGACATTTATTAGCCGCTTTTCTGGTAAGCTTGTCTCCGGATATTTCATAGCTGGTGCCCGATAACTATAACGTCTGGTAACAAGCCTTACTATGCAAGGAGATTACCTATCATGAAGTCTTCCGTTCCAGGGATTAAAACCCGTCATAAAGAATATACCCTGCTCTTTCCCATCGCGGCGCTGGTGATATTGATAGTCTGGGGCTCCGCCGCTCCGCTATCATTTGCGCTGGCGGTGGCGATCAATCTGCTGGCCCTGGCCGCTATCCTGGTCAGCGCCTTTAACGTGGTGCGCCACGCCGATGTCCTGGCGCATCGCCTGGGCGAGCCCTTCGGTTCCCTGATCCTGAGCCTGTCGGTGGTCATCCTTGAGGTGAGCCTGATATCCGCATTAATGGCCACCGGCAACGCGTCGCCCGGGCTGATGCGCGATACCCTGTTCTCCGTCATCATGATCGTCACCACCGGATTGGTGGGGTTTTCGCTGCTGCTCGGCGGCCGTAAATTCGCCACCCAGTCCGTGAACCTGGCGGGCATCAAACAATATCTGATGGCCATAATTCCCCTGGCGGTGATCGTACTGGTACTGCCGGCTTCCCTGCCCGACGGTAACTTCAGTACCGCCCAGGCGCTGATTGCCGCCGCCATCTCCGCCGCCATGTACGGCGTGTTTTTGCTGATACAAACCACCACCCACCAGAAATGGTTCATTTACGAGCACGAAGACGGCGACGACGACGACCCCCACGGCAAACCGTCCGCCCACAGCTCGACCTGGCACAGCATCTGGTTAATCCTGCATCTGATCGCGGTGGTGGCGGTGACCAAGTTCAACGCCGTGCCGCTGGAACAACTGCTCAGCGATTTAAACGCCCCGCAGCAAATCACCGGTTTTCTGGTCGCGCTGCTGATCCTGTCGCCGGAAGGCCTGGGCGCCATCAAAGCCGTACTGAAAAATCAGGTGCAGCGCGCCATGAATCTATTCTTCGGTTCGGTACTGGCCACTATTTCCCTGACCGTGCCTACCGTCACCATCATCGCCATATTAACCGGCCATCCCCTGGCGTTTGGCCTGGAGCTGCCGCAGGTGGTGGTGATGCTCACCGCGATGATCTTGTGCCAGATATCCTTTTCCACCGGGCGCACCAATGTCCTGAACGGCACCGCGCATCTGGCGCTGTTTGGCGCTTATCTTATGACGCTGATGCTATAAGCGGACAGGCAAAGATTATATTCCACCGGGAGCGCCCTGCTTCCGGTGATGCCTGGGCCTAAAAGCGTGACCAACGGTGAAAAAAAAGTGCAATGACAAAGATACTGATTCTTTTTCGCCTCTCCCATGATTTAACGCTGGTTTTTACTTTCCAATACCGTGTATTTTAGTCATTCTTTATGACGGACCCCTGGCCCGCCTTGGTTAACGTTTTGGTTCGTTTGTATTCATGAAAAATCGTCTCTTCGCTGGAATCCGCCCTTTTAGCGCGTTTATCGACGCCTGCTGGAAAGAACCTTACACTACGCAGCGTTTTATCAAAGATATTATCGCCGGTATTACCGTCGGCATCATCGCCATCCCCCTGGCCATGGCGCTGGCCATCGGCAGCGGCGTGGCGCCGCAATACGGCTTATATACCTCCGCCGTTGCCGGTATCGTCATCGCCCTGTGCGGCGGGTCGCGCTTTAGCGTTTCCGGGCCGACCGCGGCCTTTGTGGTCATCCTTTATCCGGTTTCCCAGCAATTTGGCCTGGCGGGGTTATTAATCGCCACCCTGCTCTCGGGGCTGATATTGGTGGTAATGGGGTTTGCCCGCTTAGGCAAGCTGATCGAGTTTATCCCGCTGTCGGTAACGCTGGGATTCACTTCGGGCATCGCCATCACGATCGCCACCATGCAAATCAAGGATTTTTTCGGCCTGACGCTTGAGCAGGTGCCGGAACAATATGTCGGCAAAGTCGCGGCGCTGGTGGGCGCGCTGCCGACCATCAACCTCGCCGATACGCTTATCGGCGTGGGAACCATGGCGGTTCTGGTCTATTGGCCGCGGTTGGGCATCCGCTTTCCCGCCCATTTGCCGGCGCTGATCGTCGGGTCCGGCATTATGTGGGTCTTATGGCTGTTGGATATGCCGGTGGCCACCATCGGCACCCGGTTCGGCTATATACTGGCGGACGGCACCCACGGCCAGGGCATCCCCCCCATCCTGCCGCAGTGGCTGCTACCCTGGAATTTACCCGATGCCCGCGGCGTGCCCATGGGCTTCAATTGGCACACCGTTTCGGCGCTGCTGCCCGCCGCGTTTTCCATGGCCATGCTGGGCGCCATTGAATCCCTGCTGTGCGCCGTGGTGCTCGACGGCATGACCGGCAAAAAACACCAGTCCAATAATGAGCTGATTGGCCAGGGACTGGGCAATATCATCGCGCCTTTCTTCGGCGGGATTACCGCCACCGCGGCCATCGCCCGCTCGGCGGCCAACGTCCGCGCCGGCGCCACCTCTCCGGTTTCATCGCTGGTGCATGCGGGGCTGGTATTGCTGGCATTACTGGTGCTGGCGCCGGCATTATCCTACCTGCCGCTGTCGGCCATGGCGGCGTTATTGCTGCTGGTCGCCTGGAATATGAGCGAGGCGCGTAAAGTCGTCTACCTGCTGCGCCGCGCCCCGAAAGACGACATCATAGTGATGCTGATATGCATGTCGCTGACGGTGCTGTTTGATATGGTGATTGCCATCACCGTCGGGATAGTGCTGGCATCGCTGCTGTTTATGCGGCGCATCGCCAGCATGACCCGGATCAATGAACTGCCGCAAAGCATCGCCGGGCAGCGGCGGGTCATCAGGGTGAACGGCCCGCTGTTTTTCGCCGCCGCCGAACGGATATTCGAAGAAATCGCCGAGCTGACGGCGCAGGACCCGGTAATTATTTTGCAGTGGGATGCGGTACCGGTATTGGATGCCGGCGGTCTGCAGGCATTCAGAAACTTCAGCGAGCATCTGCCGGCGGGCGCCAGGCTTATCGTCACCGATATCCCGTTCCAGCCGTTAAAAACCCTGGCGCGGGCCAATATCCATCCCATCCCCGGCCGGCTGGAATTTTACAGCACCCTGCCGCAGGCGCTGCAAGCGCAAGACCAGATCCTGCCGGCCACGGCCAACGGCAATTAACCCGCGCCGCCCGGCCGACAGAAAATAAAAACGGGGGACATGGATATGTCCCCCGTTTTTTTATTGCTCATGCAACGCCATGCCCGCGAACCCGTGTCATGTTAACGGGAGCACCCGCCCTTAGCGGCTGGTGTCGAGCTCCGCAAAACTCTTGACCACTTCATCAATCGCCTTCATCTGCGCCAGAAAAGGCTCCAGCTTATCCAGCGGCAGCGCCGACGGACCGTCGCACTTGGCATGATCCGGGTCCGGATGCGCCTCGATAAACAACCCGGCAATCCCTACCGCCATGCCGGCGCGGGCCAGTTCGCCGACCTGCGCGCGGCGTCCGCCCGAGGCGGCGCCAAACGGATCGCGGGTCTGTAACGCATGGGTAACGTCGAAAATCACCGGACAGCCCCCAGAAACCCGGTTCATGATATTAAATCCCAACATATCGACCACCAGATTATCGTAGCCGAAATTACTGCCGCGATCGCACAGGATAACCTGTTCATTACCGGCTTCACGGAACTTATCAACGATATTGCCCACCTGGGACGGGCTGATAAACTGCGGTTTTTTCACGTTGATTACCGCGCCGGTGCGGGCCATGGCCTCCACCAAATCGGTCTGGCGCGCCAGGAAAGCCGGCAACTGGATCACATCCACCACATCCGCCGCGATCTGCGCCTGGGAGGCTTCATGCACATCGGTAATCACCTTCACGCCGAACTGCGCTTTCAGCTCCTGGAAGATTTTCATCCCCTCCTCCAGTCCCGGCCCGCGGTAGGAATGGATCGACGAACGATTGGCTTTATCGAAGGAGGCCTTAAACACATACGGAATGCCCAATTTCTGCGTGACCGTGACGTAATGTTCACAAATACGCATCGCCAGATCCCGCGACTCCAGCACATTCATGCCGCCGAACAGCACAAACGGCAGATTGTTCGCCACCGGGATATCGCCAATATTAACCACGAGTTGTTTCATACCTATACCTTATAATCTTTAATCGAAACGCCAGACAGGTTCTTGTTGAGCGCGGGTCGGATTAGTGTAGGGTCACCGATTTCTGCTCGATAGAGTGTATTTGTACTTTAATCATTTCGCTGATCGGGTCTTCAGGGCACTGCTCGACAAAATAATTAAGATCCGACAAAGCCACATGATCGCATTCTAATTGCGCATAAATCAAACCCCGATCGCGTATTTCATAGGGATCGTCCGGATCGAATTCAATCATGGCCTCGCTGGCGCCCAGCGCCAGCACCATTTGTTTTTCGTCCATCAGCGCGGACTTCAGGGTGTCGAGCAATTTGCGCACCACGGTATTATTATCCGCCTCTTCCAGATCGTCATCCGTCAGCTCGATGCCCAAACCGATATTCCCGCGCAGCCAGATATCCAGGGTATGTTCGTCAAGGGTATCGCCGTTAATCGGGTTTATCAGCCACATTTCGCCGTCAAGCCAGCCGGCGCGCAGAATCATCTGCGTCGGGAAGATCACCGGCGCGAGCGGAATGTTCAACGCCTGCGCCACGTGCAGCAAAATGATGCCCAGCGAGGCCGGCAAGCCCTGCCGGCGCTCCAGTACATTATCCAGCCACAGGGCATCCGACAGCCGGTATACTCCGCCGACGCCGCCAAATCCCCAGGTATGGTAAAACAATTTCAACAGCAGTCCGAGCTGCTCATCCTGATTTAATTCCACCGGAATATGTTTCCGGGCATCCGCGGTTAGCGAGCGCAATTGTTGGCGGACGCTTTCAGCTGGGAAATCCTCGCGAACGGCGAGCGAAATACGAATCACGCCCTCGCTGAGCGGTGAAAGGTTATATTCAAAATCCGCGATATTACTCATAAAAATCCTGTCAGCAGGGGAAGCTTACTGCTAGCCAGCCGGTAAATAGTGTACAGACACGCCAGCCCGCAAATAAATGCCAGCCAGCGAATTTTTTCCCGCCGCGTATGTTTACCCAGGGCAATGGAACCCAGCAGGATATAAATAATGACCAGCACTATTTTATCCAGCAGCCAGCGGCCGTCGGGGCTGAAAGGAGAAATTCCGGAAAGGAAAATCAGCGCGATGCCGAACGCCAATAACAGCGTATCGTTGACGTGCGGCGCAATGCGCACCCACCGCCGCGCCAGCAAGGGGGACTCCCGCCAGCGCCAATAAAAGCGAATGATAAACAGCGTAATGGTGATCCATACCGTCGTTAAATGTAAGTACTTGATTGCCGTATAAGCACTCATCACTGCTCCATCACCATTATTGTGGGACAGACCTTATGCCGCCGGCCATTGTCCCATTGATACACGTTCATTGCCGCCATAGTCTTTGCGGGTGTCGACTCGCGCGAAACCCGCGAGGGACAACAAGGCGCGCACCGGTTCTCCCTGGCGCCACCCGTGTTCCACCACCAGCCAGCCGCCGGCTTGCAAATGCCCGGCGGCTTCGCCGATGATAGTGGTTAAATCAGCCAGCCCCGCCGCCGGCGCCACCAGCGCGCTGCGCGGCTCGAAGCGCACATCGCCCTGACCTAAATGAGGGTCATCGACATCAATATAGGGCGGGTTACTCACAATAAGGGTATAGCGCTCCCCCTGCAATGATTTAAACCAATTTCCGGCGTCGAACCCGGCGTTGGTTAAACCTAGGCAGCGGGCGTTTTCCCGCGCCAGGGCCACCGCTTCCGGCTGCACATCGACGCCGGTGACCCGCCACTGCGGCCGCTCGCTGGCCAGCGCCAGGGCGATGGCGCCGGTGCCGGTACCTAAATCCAGCACCTCGGCCGGCCCCGCGCCGACCAATGCCAGCGCCTGCTCCACCAGGCACTCGGTATCGGGGCGGGGAATCAGCGTAGCCGGCGACACCTTCAGCCGCAGGGACCAAAATTCGCGTTCGCCCACCAGATAAGCGATCGGCTCGCCCGCGGCCCGGCGATCCAGCAGCGCCGCCAACCGGCTCAACTGCCCGGCGGTAAGCGGGGTTTCGCCGAAAGCCAACAGCCAGGTGCGCGGCCGGCCGGTCACGAAACCCAGCAGGATTTCGGCGTCCCGCTTGGGACTTTCGCTCGCTGACAGGCGCCGGCTGGCGCCGTCAAGCCACTGGCGGATCTCCATCAGGACTGTTCTGCCAGCGCCGCCAGCTGATCGGCCTGGTACTCCTGCATAATCGGCTGAATCAGCATATCGATCTTGCCTTCGATCACCTCATCCAGGCGATACAGCGTCAGGCCGATGCGGTGATCCGTAACCCGGCCCTGGGGGAAATTATAGGTCCGGATGCGATCGGAACGATCGCCGCTGCCGAGCAGATTACGCCGGGTCGAGGCCTCTTCCAACTGGCGCCTGCGCACTTCCGCGGCGCGCAGCCGGGCGCCCAGCACCGCCAGCGCCTTGGCTTTGTTTTTATGTTGTGAACGCTCATCCTGGCACTCCACCACCAGCCCCGAAGGGATATGGGTGATGCGAATGGCGGAATCGGTGGTATTAACGTGCTGGCCGCCCGCGCCGGACGAGCGGAACGTATCGATGCGCAAATCGCCGGGATTAATCACCGGCAGTTCTTCTTCCGGAATGGCCGGCATTACCGCCACCGTACAGGCGGAGGTATGGATACGGCCCTGTGATTCGGTTTCCGGCACCCGCTGCACGCGATGGCCGCCCGATTCGAACTTGAGCAGGCCGTAAGCGCCGTCGTTATCGATTTTGGCGATAACTTCTTTGTAGCCGCCATGCTCGCCGTCGCTGGCGCTGACAATCTCCACCCGCCAGCGCCGCGCTTCGGCAAAACGGCTGTACATGCGGAACAAATCGCCGGCGAAGATGGCGGCTTCGTCGCCGCCGGTGCCGGCCCGCACTTCCAGGAAGCACCCCCGCTCATCGTCGGGATCTTTGGGCAGCAGCAGCAATTGCAATTGCTGTTCAAGCTCTTCTTGCTGCGCCCTGGCGTCCTTGAGTTCTTCCTGCGCCAGATCGCGCATTTCGGGATCGTCGAGCATCAATTCCGCGGCCTGGATATCCGACTGCACTTGCTGCCAGCGCTGGAAGGACGCCGTAACATCGGTCAGTTGCGCATACTCCTTCGACAGCGCGCGAAAACGATCCTGATCGGTAATAATGCCGGCGTCGCCGAGCAACACCTCGACTTCTTCCTGGCGCTCTTGCAACGCTTCCAGTTTGGCAACAATAGAAGGCTTCATGGGTGGTGGTTTTACCTTATTAGTATAATGCGCTAGTCCAGTCCAAGACTGTCCCGCAGGATTTGCAGCCGCTCGACGTCACCGTCGCGGGCGGCCTGTTGCAGCGATTTGGTGGGGGCGTGGATAAGACGGTTGGTCAGCCGGTGGGCCATTTCCCTGACGACCTGTTCAGGGTCGGCGCCTAGCCGTAGCGCGGCCACGGCGCGTTCTTCCATATCGGCGCGCAGGGTATCGGCCTGGGCGCGGAAATCGCGAATGGTCTCCACGGCGTTTTGCGCCCGCAGCCAGCCCATAAAATCCAGGCACTCCTGCTCAACGATGGTTTCCGCCTGGACGGCGGCGGATTTGCGCTGGGCCAGGTTTTTCTCGATGATGGCCTGAAGATCGTCCACGGTGTACAGGTAGGCATTGGCGACTTTACCCACCTCCGCCTCGATATCCCGGGGCACCGCGATATCCACCAGCAGCATGGGCTGGTTGCGGCGCAGCTTCATGGCCCGTTCCACCATGCCCTTGCCGATAACCGGCAGGGTGCTGGCGGTGGAGCTGATAATGATATCGGCCTGGGCCAGCCGGCTATCGATATCGGCCAGGCCGATCACCTCCGCGCCCACCTGGTCGGCCAGAATTTGCGCCCGCTCGCGGGTGCGGTTGGCGATAATCAGCCGTTTAACGTTATGCTCGCGCAGATGGCGCGACACCAGTTCAATGGTCTCGCCGGCGCCCACCAGCAGCACCGTCACGTCGGCCAGGGATTCAAATATCTGCCGGGCCAGGGTACAGGCGGCGAACGCCACCGACACGGCGTTAGAGCCGATTTCGGTTTCGGTGCGCACCCGTTTGGCCACGGAAAACGATTTTTGGAACAGCCGCTCCAGCTCGCCGGACAGGTTATGCCCGCGCTGGGACTCGGCGAAGGCTTTTTTTACCTGCCCCAGAATCTGCGGTTCGCCCAGCACCAGCGAATCAAGCCCGCTGGCGACCCGCATCAAATGGCTTACCGCTTCGTCGCCCAAATGCCAGTAGAGGCTTTGCCGCACGTCTTCCGGGCGCAGGTGGTGATAATCGCATAACCAGCGTATCAGTGATTCCTTGAAATCATCCTGCTGCCCGACGCTTAAATATAATTCGGTCCGGTTACAGGTAGACAGCACGACGCCACCCTGCACCAGCGGTTGCTGAAGCAGACTGATCAGCGCCTGGTCGAGCGTTTCGGGCGAGAATGTCACCCGTTCGCGCAGCGCGACCGGTGCTGTTTTATGGTTGATACCTAACGCAAGGAGAGTCATGGAATACGGCTATTAAATAATACGAGTGTTAGTATGGTTATCGTTTCACTGCATTCTACTTGATGCGCGTGATCAAGAAAAGTCACACCGCATTTTAGACCCATCCGGTGGTGGATACCGGGGTGGCCGCGCAGCGAAATAAATGCCGCTTAGCGCGGAAATTGACGCTATCATGGTTTTGTTGGTCCGAATGAAAGCCGTATCTCAAAAGAAAAAATAAGGAAGCCGTTTTTTATGCCGAAGCGTATTTTAGCCTTCTACCGCGTGCTGCCGCTGGCCAGCCT
Source organism: Sodalis sp. RH21 (assembly GCF_047324175.1). Taxonomy (NCBI): domain Bacteria; kingdom Pseudomonadati; phylum Pseudomonadota; class Gammaproteobacteria; order Enterobacterales; family Bruguierivoracaceae; genus Sodalis; species Sodalis sp. RH21. Next base: position 2,964,349 of record NZ_CP178732.1, read on the forward strand.
GATCCTGGCCGCCTGTAGCGTCCATACTCCTACCGGCCCGGCGAAAAGCCAGACGTCCCCCGAATGGCGCCAACACGAGCAGTCCGTGGCGCAGTTGACCCATTACCAGACCCGCGGTTCGTTCGCCTATATCTCCGGCTCGCAAAAAGTCTATGCCCGCTTTAACTGGCAGCAAACCGGCCCCGACCGCTATCGCCTGCTGCTTACCAATCCGCTGGGCAGTACCGAATTGGACCTTAACGTGCAGCCCGGCATGGCGCAGGTGACCAATAATCAGGGTAAGAAGTATATCAGCGACAATCCCCAAGAGATGATTACCAAACTCACCGGCATGAATATCCCGCTGGAGAATCTGCGTAAATGGATGCTCGGCCTGCCGGGCGACGCCAGCGATTTCACCCTCGACGATCGCGGCCTGCTCAAACAGGTAAACTATGACCAGGACGGTCATAAATGGACGGTGACCTATCTGGGCTATCGCGACGACACGCAACCGGCGCTGCCGGCCAATCTGGAATTGCATCAGGGCGAACAGCGGATCAAACTTAAAATGGATAACTGGAATCTGAAATGATTTATCAGTGGCCCGCCCCGGCCAAACTTAATTTATTCTTATATATCACCGGCCGCCGCGCTGACGGCTATCATCTGCTGCAAACGCTATTCCAGTTTCTGGATTATGGCGATACCCTGACATTCGAACCGCGCAATACCCCCGAAATCAGGCTGAGAACCCCGCTGGCCGGCGTTAACGACGACGATAACCTGATTATCAGGGCGGCTCGGCTGCTGCAAAGCCATCCGCAGGTGCAAAAAAATAATTTCACCCCGCCCGGCGCCGATATTTGGCTGGAGAAACGTCTGCCGATGGGCGGCGGATTGGGCGGCGGATCGTCTAACGCCGCCACGGCTCTGGTAGCGCTGAATCATTTGTGGCAATGTGGTCTTGCAAGCGACGAATTGGCCCGGATGGGGCTACGTCTCGGCGCCGATGTTCCGGTGTTCATCCGCGGCCACGCGGCGTTTGCCGAAGGAATCGGCGAAATATTGACCCCCGCCGCCCCGCCGGAGAAATGGTACCTGGTAGCCGTGCCGGAAGTGAGTATATCCACCCCGGTCATTTTCGCCGATCCGGACTTAAAAAGAGACTCGCCGGTCCGCTCGCTGGACGCGTTATTGGCGCTGCCATTTAGTAACGATTGTGAGCCAATCGCAAGAAAACGTTTTTGCGAGGTTGAACAGCATCTTTCATGGCTGTTAGAATACGCGCCGTCGCGACTGACTGGCACCGGTGCTTGTGTATTTGCCCAATTCGATACCGAAACCGCCGCCCGTCAGGTGCTTGAGCAGGCCCCGGCATGGATGCGTGGTTTTGTAGCGCGCGGCGCCAACGTCTCTGCGCTGCAGGAAACGTTGGCCGGGGCTGATTAATTAAGATAGCCGGACCGTTACGCCGCCGAAAGACGACGGTTCTGCCAGGTTGTTTTAAAAAGATATACCCGTATGGAATTGTCCTGTATGGCGCTCCGGTCTCGAGTGTTATGCTGTCGGCAATACCTTCTCTGGACGCAAGCCTGAGGTTCTTCTCGTGCCTGATATGAAGCTTTTTGCTGGTAACGCCACCCCGGAACTAGCACAACGTATTGCCAACCGTTTATATACCAGCCTTGGTGACGCCGCTGTAGGTCGCTTTAGCGATGGCGAAGTCAGCGTGCAAATCAATGAAAATGTACGCGGTGGTGATATTTTCATCATCCAGTCCACCTGTGCGCCGACCAACGATAACCTGATGGAACTGGTTGTCATGGTCGACGCGTTGCGCCGGGCATCCGCCGGGCGTATCACCGCCGTAATCCCCTACTTCGGTTATGCCCGCCAGGACCGTCGCGTACGTTCCGCCCGCGTTCCCATCACCGCCAAAGTGGTCGCCGACTTTCTGTCAAGCGTAGGCGTTGACCGGGTGCTGACGGTGGACTTGCACGCGGAACAGATCCAGGGCTTCTTCGACGTCCCGGTTGATAACGTATTCGGCAGCCCGATTCTGCTGGAAGATATGTTGCAGCAGGACCTGGAAAACCCGATTGTGGTTTCGCCGGATATCGGCGGCGTGGTCCGCGCCCGCGCCATCGCCAAGCTGCTCAACGATACCGATATGGCCATCATCGACAAACGCCGTCCACGGGCCAACGTCTCGCAGGTGATGCACATCATCGGCGACGTGGCGGGTCGTGACTGCGTGCTGGTGGATGATATGATCGATACCGGCGGCACTTTGTGCAAAGCGGCTGAAGCGCTTAAAGACCGCGGCGCCAAGCGCGTTTTTGCTTATGCCACCCATCCGATTTTTTCCGGTAATGCCTACGAAAATATCCAGAATTCGGTTATCGATGAAGTGATTGTTTGCGATACCATTCCCCTGGACCCGAAAATTAAAGCCTTACCGAATGTCCGCACCCTGACCTTGTCGGGCATGCTGGCCGAAGCCATTCGTCGCATCAGCAACGAAGAATCCATTTCCGCCATGTTCGAGCATTAATCTTTACCGCCGCCGCCGAGGCGGCGCGCCAGGCGCGCGATCCCCGGCAGGACGCTTAAGGATGGCTCTGCCATGATGTTGCCAGCCATCTCTCCGGATACGGGCCGCCAGGCCCGCCCGTAAAAAAAAATCCCGAACCAGCAGTGCGGGTCCAGGATTGGGAGAATAAAAAATGCTCGGTATTGTTATTTTTCTGGAAGACAATTAACCCGCTGAGCCAGGGTGATTAATGGTGTCCGCTACGACGGCAGCGATCGTCGAACCGGCGGTGCCACCAGTAGCGATCGGATATGCGTTCATGGCCGCCCATACGTGCGCCGGCAACCCACAGCAGCGCGCCGATAAAAATGCCCATAATCGCGGCATGCGCAACCAGCGGGGTGAAGTGCAGCTGGGGCAGCTGATTTAATACCGAGCATCCCAACCCGACAATCATCATGACCATGCCCACACCCATCAGACCGTTACCACACAAGAGTGCTGATTTACGTTTCATCGTTCACCTCCGGGTTAATCAATGAAATCGAGAACTTTTTTCTCTTAGTCATTATCTGGTTAAAGTATAGTCACCGGATGGCTGAGAGCATCGTGCCCGCGATCACAGAGTCGCAAATTAATCACACAAATCGTTAAACAATTTCTTTTTTCATATCAGCATGCTTAATGGGATTGGCGGCGACTTATCTTGCCGGCGGAAGCTTGTTGTCACATTCAGTCCGACTTTTTTACTTAATTGAACACCGGATCACAATCAGGTGCGGCGGGCGGCGTCATGATCGTGCAGGAGACAGGAGGTGACTATGTACACTGACGATCTGGAAGTCATGTCCACCATGGCGATAGCCCTGACGATTATCGCGCTGTTTTGCGCGTTGCTTTGATGGCCCGCGCGCGCAAACGAGGCGGTTTGCAGGCTCGCGCCGCAGAGCGGGCGGCGCCGTTATAAGGCGAGAAACATAGCAAAGCGGGGTAAATACCGTTGCGCCGATAATATGCGATGCACATCCCCTGCTCTGATAATCAGGCAGGATGAAGATGGCTGACGCAGTGCAATATGCGCGCGCCTTAATTTCATCGCCGAATCCCTTTTATCCACCGGCGTTCCCCCCAGCCATCGTGTCCGATATTATCAGCCCATGCCCGCTTACGAAAACGATAATAATAACGCCTTGACTAACGTGGGGTTAACTGATGATCATCCAAGCCTGTATTAATGGTGCCCGTTCAGCAGAATATCACCCGCAGCTGCCCCTGACGCCGGTGGCCATGGCCGCGGCGGCGCGCGGGTGCGTCCTGGCCGGCGCGGCGGAAATCCATCTGCATATCCGCGATCGCCAGGGCAAGGAATCGCTGGCCGCCGCCGATGTGGCGGCAACCGTCCAGGAAATCAGGCGCGCCTGCCCCGGCACGCTGCTGGGCATATCCACCGGGGAATGGATTGAAAACGCTATGGAACGGACGCTGTCTTGCATCCGGCAATGGCGCGTCGGCCCCGACTACGCCTCGGTGAACCTGGGCGAATCCGGCGCCCTGCCGGTGATGCGGCAGCTACGGGCCGCAGGCGTAGGCATAGAAGCCGGCCTGGGTTCGCTGGCGGATGCGGAAAAATTGCTGGCGTCGGGCTTCCTGCCGCAGGTATTGCGGATTTTAATTGAATTAGAGCGGCAGGATGTCGTCCAGGCCATGGCGCAGGCCCATGGCATCATGGGATTGCTGGCCGGCCAGCGAGTACGGCGCCCGTGGCTGCTGCACGGCTTTGACGCCACGGTCTGGCCCCTGGCCGCCCTGGCCCTGGGCCAGGGAATATCGACCCGGGTGGGACTGGAGGATAGCCGCTATCTCCCCTATGGACAGCTGGCCGCCGACAACGCGGCGCTGGTCGCGGCGGCCATGGCGATAAAGCACCCTGGCTAACAACCTGGTTAAAAAAACGGCTGGCTGCCTGCGCCGCGCAGCCATGGCGTACCGAAGAAACCCGCCCCGTTTTGCGCCGTCCGGGTATAAATCTGCTAACATGGCCGCCTGATTGCGATATGCCGGGCGCGCGCGCAAGTTTATCGGACCTCCCCGGCGCGACCTATCAAAAACTGATTAATTAATTTATTGAAATAATTGAGAATTATAGCGTAATGACTATCAAATTGATTGTGGGTCTGGCCAATCCCGGCGCCGAATACGCCGCCACCAGACACAACGCCGGCGCCTGGTATGTCGATTTGCTGGCGCGGCAGTTTCGCCAGTCCCTCAAGGAAGAAAGCAAATTCTATGGCTATACCGGCCGTTTAACCCTCGCCGACCAGGATGTGCGCCTGCTGGTGCCCACCACCTTTATGAACTTGAGCGGCAAGGCCGTGGCGGCCATGGCCGCTTTTTACCGGGTATTGCCCGAAGAGATCCTGGTGGCCCACGATGAGCTGGATTTATTGCCGGGCAACGCCCGGTTAAAGCTGGGCGGCGGCCACGGCGGCCATAACGGCCTGAAGGATATTATCAGCCGGCTGGGCAACAACCCCAATTTCCACCGGTTGCGCATCGGCATCGGCCACCCGGGGGATAAAACCAAAGTGGTGGGGTTTGTGCTGGGCAAACCCCCGGCCGGCGAGCTGGCGCTAATCGATCAGGCGATTAACGAAGCGGTGAGCTGTACCGGCCTTTTACTGCAGGACGGCCCGGTAAAAGCCATGAACCGCCTGCACAGCTTTAAAGCGGTTTAAATACCGATTAAGCGGCCGGTTCGTCCAGTTCATGGCTGCAAAACGGTCCGGCCCGCCGCAACAGCGCAATACACTCCGCGCTAAGATGGCGTAAGCGGATCTGTTTGCCGGCCGCCAAATATCGCGCGGTCAGTTTATCTACCGCCTCGACGCCGCTGGCATCAATCACTCGCGTACGGGCAAAATCCAGCACCACGCATGCCGGATCGTTGGCGGGCGCAAACAACTCGGCAAAGGCGGTCGCCGACCCAAAAAACAGCGGCCCGTCCAGATGATAGACCACTTCATCCGCTAGGCGCCGTTCGCAGTGGCTGATACGGATACGCGCCTGTTGCCAGGCAAACACCAGCGCCGAGATAATGACGCCTGATATCACCGCCACCGCCAGATCGGTAAAGAGGGTAATCACCGTCACCGCCACCAGGACCAGCGCGTCCGCGCGCGGCATACGGCGAATGCGCTTCAGAGAACTCCATTCGAAGGTATTGATGCAAACCATAAACATAATGCCCGCCAGCGCCGCTACCGGCAGAACGGCGATATAATCCGACAGGCTGACCACAAAAATAATCAGTAACAGCGCGGCCACCGTACCCGAGATGCGGCTGCGTCCCCCGGAAGTGAAATTGATGATTGACTGACCTATCATCGCACAGCCGGCAAAACTGCCGAACAGGCCGCACAGCACATTGCCCGCGCCCTGGGCCAGGCATTCCCGGTTGCCGGAGCCTTTTTTACCGCCCATTTCATCCAGCACCGTGAGGGTGAGCAGCGATTCAATCAAACCGACAAAAGCGATAATCACCGCATAGGGCAATACGACTTTCAGCGTCGCCAGGTTCAATGGCACATCCGGCCAGGTAAACGCCGGCAGGCTACCGGAAATATCCGCCAGGTCGCCGACCCGTTTGGTATCGATATCCAGACCTATCACTACCGCGCTGACGATCAGCAGCGCCGCCAGCGAGCCGGGGATAGCCCGGCTGATTTTAGGAAACCCCCAGATTATCAGCATCGCCAGGGCCACCAGCGCATACATGACCGGCCCCTGCCCGCGTATCATCGGCCACTGCGCCATCATAATGACAATAGCCAGGCCGTTGACAAAACCATAAATCGCCGGCAGCGGCACCAGGCGGATAAATTTCCCCAGCCTGAGCAGGCCGATAAGCAGTTGTATCGCCCCGGCCAGCAGCGTCGCCCACAGGACATAATCCAGGCCGTACCGGGCGGCCAGGCTGGCCAACACTACGACGATGGCGCCGGTGGCGCCGGATATCATGCCCGGCTTGCCGCCGAATAAGGCGGTGACCAGCCCCAGGATAAAAGCGGTATGCAGGCCGATTATCGGCGATAATCCCGCCACCAGGGAAAAGGCGACCGCCTCGGGAATCAGCGCTACCGCCACTACCGAGCCTGACAGTACGTCGTTTTTAACGTCGGCCAGGGGCAAAGACTTCAGATGAAACATGGTAATATTCCAGCAGCCAGACCGGAATACCAAGGTATGCCGGGAAGGTAAACAGCACAGCGAGTGATGACACCGCTAAACCAGGAGAAGGCGCGGCAGAATAGCCGTCGTCGGACGGCGGGCCATGCTGCTGGCAACCTATTTATAACATCGCTAAGTATCCCGGTTAACCGGCCGCAACTCAAGCTTAACATCCCACCGGCGCCGCCTTGAAGGATGATTCGGACTTAACGGAGCGGCAAGCGGCGGCGCGGGTCACGGCGTCCGCATGATCCGGGCCGCCGCCAATCGAGTTATGGCCGTTTTATGTGTATAATAATGGCTTGCGTTGTCGATTGTCCCGTCAGCCAAACTTAACCGTCTGATAATAAAGCTATTTAAGGTGATATAACCATGGGTTTCAAATGCGGCATCGTGGGTCTGCCCAACGTGGGTAAGTCCACGCTATTCAATGCATTGACCAAAGCGGGAATCGAAGCAGCCAATTTCCCGTTTTGCACTATCGAACCGAATACCGGTATCGTACCGATGCCCGATCCGCGCATGGATCAACTGGCCGCCATCGTCAAGCCGCAGCGTATCGTACCCACCACCATGGAATTTGTTGATATCGCCGGCCTGGTTAAAGGGGCGTCGAAAGGCGAAGGCCTGGGCAACCAGTTCCTGACCAATATTCGCGAAACCGAGGCCATCGGCCACGTGGTGCGCTGCTTTGAGAACGACAACATCATCCATGTCGCCGGTAAAGTCGATCCCGTGGACGATATCGATGTCATCAACACCGAACTGGCGCTGTCCGACCTGGATGCCTGCGAACGCGCCATCTTCCGGGTGCAAAAACGCGCCAAGGGCGGTGATAAAGACGCCAGGATTGAGCTGTCCGCCCTGGAAAAATGCCTGCCGCACCTGAGCGAAGCCGGCATGCTGCGCACGCTTGATCTGAGTGATGAAGAAAAGGCGGCCATCCGCTATTTAAGCTTCCTGACCCTTAAACCCACCATGTATATCGCCAACGTCAACGAAGACGGCTACGAGAATAATCCGTACCTGGATAAAGTCCGCGCCATCGCCGACGCCGAAGGGTCGGTCGTGGTGGCGGTATGCGCGGCGGTTGAGTCGGATATCGCCGAGCTGGAAGAAGAAGAGCGCGCCGAGTTCATGGCCGAACTGGGCCTGGAAGAGCCGGGGCTGAACCGGGTGATCCGCGCCGGTTATGAATTGCTGAACCTGCAAACCTACTTCACCGCCGGGGTAAAAGAAGTGCGCGCCTGGACCATTCCGGTGGGCGCCACCGCGCCGCAGGCGGCGGGCAAAATCCATACCGACTTCGAGAAAGGTTTTATCCGCGCCCAGACCATCGCTTTTGACGACTTTATCACCTATAAGGGTGAACAAGGCGCCAAGGAAGCCGGCAAGATGCGCTCCGAAGGCAAAGAGTATGTGGTCAAGGACGGCGACGTAATGAACTTCCTGTTCAACGTCTAAATGGCTTTGGTTGTCTCATGACATCCCGGGATGTTTCATAAAGACGGATCAATATTATAAAATCCACGCAATTGCGTGGATTTTTGTTTATAAATCGAGGACGTAAGCGGAACAAATGCCAGAAACAGTGGCGGTTGCCGGCAGGGCCGCTCAACGCGTCGAGGCCGTTCATTCCAGCCACATCGGAATAATTGAAATAGCGAGCAGCATGCCCAAGATGGCGTTGAGCGCATGCCATTGCGTATCTGTCTGAAGAAGGCGGGCAAGTAGCAAGCCGGCGATGCACCAGAGGGACAGTGAAAAGACTGCCGCGAGCCCGAACGAACATCCGAGGATGAACGCGAGACGTGATGGTTCGGCCGCAAGCGAGGCGAAAGAGGCGGCGGCTCCCAAGGTCATCGCCCACCCTTTCGGGTTGTGCCAAACTAGCCAAACCGCACCGAAGAATCTCGCGGGCCTGGCGATGTTGGAATGCAAATGTGGTGGGCCGCTGCGCGCCATTTTCCATGAGAGCCATAATAGGTAGAGTGTGCCGACGAGCTTCATGGCAAGCTGGAGGGATGGAAACGCCAAAACAGCGCCCCCCAATCCAGCGGCAGCCCCAGCGGCCATGGAAGCAAGACCCACCGCGATCCCCCCCATGAATGGCAAGGAACGGCGATAGCCAAAATGGGCGCCGGACGCGGTGGCTAACGTCGTAGCGCCGCCTGGTGTAATCGTGGACACAATGACAAACAGAACAAGCGGCAGAACTTCAGCGACTGACATTCAATCCTCCAAACGTGTTGGGGAAAGTCTATCGTGGCACCATGTATAACTGAATCTCATATTGTGCATGCCATGCATTACGAGTCATAATACAAGGCATGGCTCGCAATCTTGACGTCACCCTACTTCGCACCTTCGTCGCCGTCGCCGATCGCGCCAGCATGACGGCGGCCGGAAACGCCCTGCATCTTACGCAGAGCGCGGTCAGCCAGCAGATTGCCCGGCTGGAGGACTTGTCCGGCGCATTATTTATTCGTGAGAAGAGGACTCTCCGTCTGACATCAAACGGAGAGCGGTTCCTGGTAAAGGCCAGGCGCCTGGTTACTCTTAATGACGAGTTGTGGGCCGATATGGCGGAAGGACCAATAGATGGACTGGTCCGCCTTGGCGCCCCTTATGATTTAGTAGGGACCTGGCTGCCCCCGATTCTCAAGATCTTTTCACAAGCGCACCCTAATGTGGATATCAAGCTTGTTTGTCTTGCGTCCCCTGAACTTTTGACCGCCATTACCGATGGCGCGCTGGATCTCGCCCTAATCGAGGAGCCGGTTGGGAAGTCAGATGGTGAATGCTTGGCGGTTGATCGTCTGGTCTGGGTCGGCGCTAAGGGAGGCGCGGCGTATCTGAAGACCCCGCTTCCGGTTTCTATGGTTGCGGAAACCTGCGCTTTCCGTCCCGTTGTTTTGCAGGCTCTCGGTGAATGCGATCTTGCCTGGCGCACAATGTTCGAGAGTGGCAGCATTGATGCGACACGCGCCACGGTTCGGGCCGATCTTGCCGTAACGGTGTGGCTGGCTTCGACCGTTCCGGACGATCTCAATATTCTCCCCTTTGGTGAGAACTTGCCTAAACTTCCCTCGTTCGCAATTAATCTTTACCACGCGAAAGGGCTGCTTCCGCGCGCAGTCGGTGAACTCAGACGGCAAATACGGCATAGTGTCGCGTAGCGTAGCGCCGCTCGATGAGAATGTCGCAATTACAGGCTCTGGCAATGCGCCTGGACGAACCCAAGCGCGTCCAGAACCCGCAATAAAGAACAATAGCCCCCGCCGAAGGGCGGGGCTTGAAGAGCGGATAGCGCCGGCTGACGCGGCCCAGGCCGGTAAGATCTACGTGGTTTTATTTCATCAACGATGGAAAACCATGCCGCCTGGCCGCCCATACCACGATTAGCGTCGCCGCCAGCAGCGCGAGCAAGGCGGGGGCGAATGCGCCGACGCCCAGCCGTCCGAGCAACGCGCCCCCGAGAATGCCGCCGCCGGCAATCGCCGTGTTCCAGGCGGTCACCAGCATGGACTGCGCGACATCCGCCGCGTCGCCGGCCGTCTTGGCCAGCGCGGTCTGGAATAACGTCGCCGCGCCGCCGAAGGCCACGCCCCAGACGCCGACCATAGCGTAGACGACGGCGGGCGCCTGGCCGGCCACACCCAGCGCCAGCGCCGCCAGTCCGAACGACGCGGTGCTGGCCAGGGTCAGCATCCGCAGATGGCGGTCGATCAGCGCGCCGACGACCCAGATTCCCAGCAAGGACGCGGCGCCAAACACCAGCAGTACCCGATCCGTGCGCTCGGCCATGCCGGCCGATGACAGGAAAGGAGCGATGTAGGTGTAAAGAATGTTGTGCGCCAGCACGAAGGCCAGCACCACGAACAGCACCGGCCGCACGCCGGGCAAAAGGAATACCAGCCGCAGCGGCTGTCGCCGGTCCTGGGCCTGCCCGGCGAAATCAGGCACCCGCAGGCGCACCCAAACCATCAGGATCAGCGCCAGGCCGCTCATGATGCCGAAGCAGATGCGCCAGCCCACCAGCGTGCCGAGGAAGGTGCCCACCGGCACCCCCACCGACAGCGCCAGCGGCGTGCCCACCATCGCCACCGCGATCGCGCGGCCCTGCTGGTGCGCGGGCACCAAACGCGCAGCATAACCGGCCAGCAGCGCCCACAGCAGGCCCGCCGACACGCCCGCCAGGAAGCGCGCCGCCATGGTTAGCGCATAGCTGGAGGACAGCGTGGTCACCGTGTTGGCGACCACGAAGCCGGCGATTGCCGCCAGCAGCAGCGGGCGCCGCCGAAAGCCCTGCGTAGCGGTGGTCAGCGGAATCGCCGCCGCCAGCGAACCGATGGCATAAATCGTCACGGTCTGGCCGACCCAGGCTTCGGATACCGCCAGTCCTTGCGCCATCTGCAGCAGCAGGCCGGCCGGCAGCGCCTCGGTCAGGATGGTGATGAAAGCCGCCATGGCCAGCGCCAGCAGCGACGCCAGCGGCAGGCGGTCACTGGCGGCGGCGCTCATCGTCCGGGTTCCCGCGCTTGCCGTGCAGTCTCTTCCAGACAAGGCGCCACGGCCACCTTGCCGGCGCCGCCACCGCCTTCCACCCGCCTGTGGGCCTCGATCATGCGGGCCGCATCGAGCGGATGCAACACGCGAGGGACAATCTGGCCCAGCGCGCCGGAGTCCGCCGGCGCCGCCACTTCGCCGAGGCGGAGATATCATCATCACCGCACCTCCGGCACGTCATAAACCGCGTCGCGCAGGTCGGTGACGAAACGGCCGGACATGCCTTCGTACAGCGTGTTGGTGAAAGCGACCACGCTCAGGCCCTGCGCCCGGTCCACGAACCAGGAATGGCCGTAGGCGCCGCCCCAGCGCCAGGTGCCCGCCGATTCCGGCGAAGCGGCGAGCCGGGGGTCACGCAGCACCGAGAAGCCCAGGCCGAAACCGAAGCCCGGGGCGGCGGGCAGCTCCATCCCGCCAGTCTGATCCCGCGCCATTTCCGTGATTAGCTCGTCGGGCAGGAGAGCGCCGCCCCCCTGACGCAGGGTTTCCAGCAGGCGCAGGAAATCCCCGGCCGTGCCCGCCATGCCCGCGCCGCCCGAAGGGAAGGCCCGTGCATCAAAAATACGGGCCGGGCTGTAGGCGACCCCGACCACATCTTCGAAGGCCGAGACCGTCTCGTCCTCCGCCAGCCGGTGCGGCTGAGGCGTGTCGTTTACATAGGCGGCGGCCACGCGCTGCGGATCGCACGCGACGAAGCCGGTATCGGCCATGCCCAGCGGGCCGGTGACCAGTTGGCGCACCGCCTCGTCCAGCGACGTGCCCCGGATACGCTCGATCAGCGCGCCCAGTACATCGGTCGCCAGCGAGTAGCCCCAGGCGGTTCCCGGTTCGTACAGCAGCGGCACGCCGGCGAGGCGCCGCAGGTTCTCCTGCAAACTGATGCCGGACGCATCCATGCCGTCCGACACGCCCGCCCGCGCGTAAGGGCCATGGGCATCGGTTTCGAAGAAGCGATAGCCGAGACCAGCCGTGTGGCTGAGCAACTGCCGGGCGGTGATGCGCGCCGGGCGACCATCGGCCAGCCGGGGACGGAACTCGGGCAGCCAGCGTCCGATGTCCTCGTCCAGGCCGAGCCGGCCTTGCGCCGCCAGGACCAGCGCCGCGGTAGAGACGATGGGCTTGCTTACCGAAGCCAGGCGGAAGACTGTTTCCAGGACCATCGGTTGCGCGCTTTCGCGGTCGGCAAAACCGGCCGCTTGCTGGTGGATCGGCTGGCCATCGCGGGCAACCAAAACAACGGCGCCAACCAGCCGCCGATCGTCGAGCGCCTGCTGGACAACGCTCTGGATGCGGGCGGATAGCTGCGCGGGCGGAACGCCCCGGTGCAAGGGATGGGTGAAATTTGTCATGGCACGCTCCTCAATAAACCGGCTAAATCGGCCGTGCCCTTACGATAGAAACTTCGTGATTAAAGAAAAAGTAGGCTACAGTTCCTTGATGCACGGAACGTTATGTCCGCAATTGAGCTATGGGATAAGGAATGGACAGTCTAAATGGCTTTGTGGTATTCGTTCAGGTGGCCGAGACGCGCAGCTTCGTCGCCGCGGGCCGGCTGCTGGGCGTGTCGGCCTCGGCCGTCGGCAAAAGCGTGGTGCGATTGGAAGAGAAGCTGGGCGTACGCCTCTTCCACCGCAGCACGCGCAGCGTGACATTAACGGCTGAAGGCTCGCTGTTCCTGGAGCGTAGCCGTCGCATCCTGGCCGAGATCGAGGCGGCGGAATTGGAGCTATCGCAGGTCAGCGCCGCTCCGCGCGGCCGCCTGCGCGTGAGCCTGCCGCTGGTCGGCTCGCTGCTGCTGCCGGTACTCGGCGAGTTTATGCGCGCCTACCCCGAGATCGAGCTGGACCTGGATTTCACCGACCGACTGGTCGATGTGATTGAGGAAGGCTTTGATGCCGTCGTGCGCACGGGCGAACCGGCCGACTCGCGCCTGTCGGCCCGATGCCTGGGCACCTTCCCGATGCGGGTGGTTGCTTCGCCCGACTACCTTGCGCGGCGGGGCACGCCCCAGGCGCCGGCCGATCTACTCAAGCACGCCTGCCTGCACTATCGCTGGCCCAACAGCGGCAAGCTGGTGACCTGGGCGCTGCGCCAAGAGCCCGGCGAGCCCGAATTGCAACTGCCCACGTCGATGATCTGCAACAACATCGAGACGCGGGTGTGTTTTGCGTTGCAAGGTCTGGGAATTGCCTACCTGCCGGACTTCGCTATTCGTGAGCCATTGGCGGATGGACGTTTGCGGCCGATCCTGGCTGACTATGTAGCGTGCACCGGCGTGTTCCATGTGCTGTGGCCGGCGAGCAAGCATCCCTCGCCCAAGGTGCGGGCGCTGGTGGATTTCCTGTACGCGCGGGTATTCCCCACCAACGAGTCGACGCCAGCGCCAAATCGGCGTCCCTCTGCCGGCCGATAGCCAAGCTGCTGCTTGCCTGGCCGGCTTGCCTGCCCAGATAATTAGCTGGCCAGTATCGGTCTGGCAGCGGGTAATAACATCTGTTGATAAGTTTTCCCATGGCCAGCACCTGATAACGGTGAGGTGCAGCGCAGGTGTTCACTTTGTATAAAAGCATAAACAGATACGGTGACCTCGGTTGCGAGCGCCACCGCTTAAAAATCAATGGCGGCGGCCCAAATCGGGATCTCACTGCCGTCCTACCACTCCGGCCAGCTCTTAAGCTGCCCGATCTGCGCCACCATTGATATTACAAACGAGGGTTAGCCCGCCGTGCAATGATTATTTAGAAAACGACATAATACAACCTGCATCTTATGCCGTTGGTAGAAAGCGACGGGCGCCAGCCGGCACGCGGCCCCGCCTGCCGGCGTCGAAGGCGCGTATTAGCCGGGTGCGCGCAAACCGCCCTCGATCAGCGCGGCGAAGGTTTCGGCCGCTTCAGACTCGCGGTGGCTGCCGCGCACCATCGCCGCCGAAAGCGCCTCGCCCGCGCCCACCAATCCTATGCAGCGCCGCTCCAGCTCGCCGGGCGGCAAGGTGACGTACGGCTTTAACACCGACGCGAACAGCTGGACATAGCCGTCGATCAGTTCCTGGTACACCGCCTCCATCTCCCCGCTTCCCGCCAGCGCGGCGCCTACCGCATGCCACTCGCCGCTGGTATTGGCGGCGCAATGGATATAGGCGGCGGCAAGGACGGCGGCCATGTCCTCCATGCTCCGCTCGCCGCTGGTCAAGGCAGCGCGGAGCGCATTGGCCTGTTCTATGTCGATTGATTTGTAGAGTTCGATCAGCAGCCCCGATCGGGTGCCGAAGTGATCGTAGGCGACCGGTTTAGAGACGCCGGCGCGTGCGGCCAGATGTCCCAGGGTCAGGCGGTCCGCCCCCTCCTCGCGCACGATCGCCAGCGCCGTATCGAGCAACTGGCGCTTGCGCTGCGCCTTCGAAAGCCTGCGCGAGACCGACCTCCCGGTCGTGCTCCCCTGCTCGCTTGTCATGATTGCCATTTTCTCCTCGTAAATCCACTGCTTTAAAACCTACCGATAGTAGCTTATTGTTAGATGTCTACTTATAGTAGGTTTTTAACACAAGACCCGGAGGCATAGCAATGTTAGCCAATCCCATTCTCCTTATCGGCGGTTCCGGCATTATCGGCCGCTGGACGGCGCGATTTCTGCGCGCAGCCCATCCAGGCGCACCGCCGCTGATCGGCGGCCGCGACCTCGCCAAAGCCGAGGCTGCCGCGCGCCGGTGGACGAACTGGATACCGGCGGTCCGGCGGCGGCCGTCGACGTCGCGCGCCCGATCAAGACCATGCCCGCGGCGCTGGTGCTCCACGTGCCGAATATTTCATAGGGCAAAATAGATAAGCAATGGTATTGCAATAAATATAATTGACGAAAAGAGGATATCCCCGGAGAACCCTTTTAACGCGTCCATGTTTTCATTAGCCGCTTCATTTAATTTTTCTATTGCCCGCTTCTTGTTTTCAGCCATGATTTCAAGATGATATTTTTTGAAGCCATCGTTCTTTAACTTATTGATATCAAGAGTAGAAAGCGAGCTTTTGGCAAACACTTTCGTGGTCGCCCCTTTAACGTAAAATACATAGGTGTCCATGATGTTGCTCTCCTGTGGACATACAGATAAATATCCTGTGCGTCAGTTTATTAATTAATGATGTTTAACTGCCTCATATTCACTGGTGGATATCCATTTCATCGTATATTACATCGCCAAGATATCATGCAGCAACGCTACTCCGCCACAGCCCGCAATGCCGCGATATCGCGCCGCGGCGGCGCCCCGAACATGCGGGCATATTCGCGGCTGAACTGCGAGGGGCTTTCATAGCCCACCTGGAACGCGGCGGTCTCGGCGTTGGCGGCGCCGCTGACCAGCAGATGGCGGGCTTCGAGCAAGCGCAGCTGCTTTTGATATTGCAGCGGGGTCATAGCGGTCAGCGCCTTGAACTGCCGGTGGAAAGCCGAGGGGCTCAACTGCGCGATGGCCGCCAGCTCTTCAATCGGCATCGCCGCCGTAAAACGCTCCCTCAAAACATTAATGGCATGAATAATCTTCTGCGTATGGCCGTTGGCCAGCGCTATCCGGGCCACTTCGCCGCCGTGGGGGCCGGTTAACAGCCAATAACATATTTCGCGCATGATGACCGGCGCCAGCATGGCGATGGCCTCCGGCCGGTCGAGCAATTGCACCATACGCAGTACGCAGTCCGCCAGCGGGCCGTCAAAATCGCTGACGAACACCCCGCGGTCCACTTGCGCCGCGGCCTGGGGCGGCGTATCGATCCGGTGCATAACGTCGCTCATCACCGCCAGATCGAATTCGATAACCACGCCGAGATAGGGCTGTTGCGCGCTGGCCGCCACCACCCGGCTGAGCGCCGGCATTTCGACGCTGACCACCAGCGCCTGCCCCGCCCCGTAGTCAAAGCGCCGATCGCCGAAGGTGGTCCATTTGGCGCCCTGCGCCACCACGCACAGGGCGGGTTTAAAAATCACGTGGGCGGGGTGCTTCGCATGATCCGAGCGCAGCAGGGTCAAGCCCGGGATGGCGGTGGCGAATGGGCTTTCCGTGGCCTGCATGTCGGTATAGCGTTTGACCGCCTGCGCCAAAAGAGTAGGCATAATATGTTTTCCCCGTATTTTGCAACCAGACAATAAACTGTTTATAAGCCTGTGGGCAGGATTAGGCAAGAACGAGGTGAGTTCAGGCATTCAGGCCCTCCGCCCGCCGGGATAATCTTAATGCCAAGACCTATCATCAGGAGCGCGTTATGCAAACAGAAAATACGGTTTCATCAGCCAAAATCGCCATCGTCACGGGCGGAAGCCGCGGCCTGGGCCGCAACACCGTGCTAAGCCTGGCCGCGCGCGGCGTCGATTCAATCTTCACCTACCGCGCCAACCGGGCGCAGGCCGAACAGGTGGCCGGCCTGGCGGCCGCGCTGGGCCGCCAGGCCATCCCGCTACAGCTTGACACCGGCGATACCGGCACTTTCGGCGCGTTCGCGCGGGAGGTGGGCCAGGCATTGGCGGCGCTGGGCGCGGAGCGTTTTGATTATCTGGTCAACAATGCCGGCACTTCGCACCATGCCGCCTTCGACCAGATTACCGAGCAGGAGTTGGACGGTCTTTACCAAGTCCATGTCAAAGGGGTCTTCTTCCTGACGCAGCGGTTGCTGCCGCTGATTAACGACGGCGGCAGGATCGTGAACATTTCTTCCGGGCTCACCCGCATTGTCGTCCCGGGCAGTGCGGCATATGCGGCCATGAAAGCCGCCGTGGAGATGCTTACGCGCTATTTGGCCAAAGAACTGGGACCACGGCGCATTACGGTGAATACTGTCGCTCCGGGGGCCATCGCCACCGATTTCAGCGGCGGCATGGTGCGCGACAATCCCGAACTGAACCAGCGCATCGCGCAGATGACGGCCCTGGGCCGCGCCGGCCTGCCCGACGATATCGGCCCGATGATTGCGGCGCTGCTTTCCGAGGATAACCGGTGGGTCAATGCCCAGCGTATCGAAGTTTCCGGCGGCATGGCGATCTGACGAAGCATTGCCGGCGCCGGGTGAAGGTTCTGCCCGGGGAATCCCGGCCGCCCTCACCGGCGGGTGGTTCACCGCCGGTGATAAAGCTTGGGCCAGGGTAACCGCAGTTTCTATTCCAGATTAGCGTGGCGATAGTACATCTGCTCGTCGGTTTGCTGTTTGATCGCTTTTAAGCGGATGATGATACTGTCGTAAATCAGCCAGCTAAGCTGCTCGAATGACGATCCGGAGGGCTGGATCGACGCCGCTTTGGCGGACGTTTCGCTGCTTTTTTGCGTGACGCCGGGGATCACGATGCGCGCCGCGGACAATCCGCCGATGGTATGCTGCGGGAAAATGGTCAGCGTGGCCAGCGTTGCGCCCTGTTTAACGGCCTTGTTGGCCATGGTCACCAGGCTGGCGGTCTCTCCCGATCCCGAGCCAATCACCAGCAGATCGCCGCGCTGGATGGACGGCGTGGTCGGCTCGCCAACAAAATACACGGTAAAGCCCAGGTGCATCAGGCGATTGGCAAAGGCCCTGGCCGCAAAACCCGAGCGCCCCGCTCCGGCGATAAAAATCCGCTGGCTGTTAAGAATCAAATCCCCCAGTTGCTCCACCGCCACGCCATCCACCTGGCGGGCATCCTGGGCCAGTTCGTCGATAATGGCGATAAGATTTTGACATACTGCCATGGTCTCTCCTCCTAGGATAAAGCTGTCATCGCCTGCTTGATCAAGCGGGCTTCTTCCACCGGGTCGGCGGCGTGGGTGATAGCCGACCCCACAATGATAATGTCGGGTTTCAGCGCCACATATTTATCGATGGTTTGGCTGTTAATCCCCCCGGCCACCGAGATCTGCGCGGTTTTGGCGTGCTGCACCATGACTTTTAAATCCTCAATCGGCTGCCGCCCCGCCGCCTGTTGGTCCGCGCCGGTATGCACCGCGAGCACATGGGCGCCGATCGCCTCCATTTCCCGAATGCGCGTGGGCAGGTCGTCAACGCATATCATATCGACCACCACCTGCTTGCCGTAATCGGCGGCGGCGCGTACGCAGGCCTGGGCGGTGAGGATATCGGTGACGCCCAGCACCGTGACATATTCCGCCCCGGCCTCAAACGCCAATTGGGATTCCAGATAGCCGCCATCCATGATTTTTTCATCCGACAAAATTTCTTTATCCGGGAACCTGGCCTTGAATTCCCGCACGGCGTTCATGCCCGCATCAATGACAAAAGGCGTGCCGATTTCGATAATGTCCACATATTCGATGACGCGTTCCGCCAGCGTCAGCGCGTCCGCTAATTTCAATTCATCAAGTGCCAACTGAAGTTTCATAGTGCTTATCCTCATTATTTTGAGATAGCGATCCCCGCGCTCCGCGCCGGGAAATCGAGGGCTTGCAAGATGTCGCGGTCAAGACGCAGCAGCGTCAGGCACACACCGTTCATATCCAGCGACGTAACATAATCGCCAACCAGCGCGCGCGCGATGCGATGGCCCCGCGCCGCCAGGCTTTCGCTCACCTGGTCAAACAGGATGTAAAGCTCCATCAGCGGCGTGCAGCCCAGCCCGGACAACAGCACGGCGAACTCGGCATCGGGCGCCAGGTCATCGAAATCGGCCAGCAGCGCCGCGGTCATCTCCCGGGCGATTTCGGCGGCGGATTTGATGGGTTCGACCCGGATGCCGGCCTCGCCGTGATGGCCGATGCCAAACTCCAGCGTATCCGGCGCGATGGTGAAATTGGGCTGGCCGACGGCCGGGATGGTGCAGGCCGACAGGCCGACGCATAGGCTGCGCGTGTCATCCGCCGTTTTTTGCGCCATGGCGATAACCTCATCCAGCGAGCCGCCGCCGGCCGCCACCGCCCCGGCGGTCTTCCAGATCAGCACCCCGCCGGCGATGCCGTGGCGCTGATGGCTGAGCGCCTTGGGCGCGGACGCAATGTCATCCTTGGCCTTGACGGTTTTCACCACCAGTCCGTCTTGTTCCGCCATTTGCATCGCCAGCGTGACGTTCATGGTGTCGCCGGCATAATTGCCGAACAGGCAGGCGATACCGGCGCCGCCGTCCGCGGCGCGGAAGGCGTCGGCGAAGGACTGCGCCGTGGGCGAGGAAAAAACTTCGCCCACGGCCGCGGCATCGAGCAGGTTGCGCCCGACGTAGCCCAGGAAGGCGGGTTCATGGCCGCTGCCCCCGCCCGAGACCAGCCCGACTTTGCCGGACAGCGGCGCCTCCCGCAGTTTCAGCACCCGCGGATTGGCATCGGACAGCGCCACCGCATCGCCATGGGCCTTGACATAACCGCGCAACATGTCCTCGACTACGCAATCCGCATCATTGATAAATCGTTGCATTATCATTGCTCCTGAGCGTCGGCCAGCCGTATCGCTCCATCGGCCAGCGTGGTGAGAATCAAATGGCAGGACGCCGCGCCGGCGTCCAGGTGGCCTAAGGTGCGTTCGCCCAGCCGGCTGGCCCGTCCTACTTTCGCGACCAGGTTCCTGGTGGAATCCAGCCCCGCGGCGCCGGCTTGGGTCATGGCACGCAGGCAGGCGGCAAAATCCTCGCCGCTACCGGCGGCGCGGCGGTACGCGGCGACCGCCGGTTCCAGGACGTCAATCAGCGTTTTGTCGCCCACCGCCGCCGTGGTGAGCCGCCGCACGTTTTCCTGCGCCTGTTGCAGCATGGCGCCCATGACCCGTTTATCAATGGTATCCGCCCGCTGCGACGCGCTGCCCAGCCCGCTAAAAAATCCGCCGTATAATGGCCCCATCGATCCGCCGATTTTATTCATCAACGTTTGGCCGATAATGAGCAGCGCATCGCTCATGGTCATGGTTTGCGGATTAAATTCGGCTGACGCCAGGGTAAAACCCTTGCTCATATTAATCCCATGGTCGCCATCGCCGGCCGCGCCGTCTAATCGGCTAAAATCGTCCTTATGGGTTTGGATGGCATCCACCAGATTTACGGCAATAGCAAACCCTTCTTTATTTGAAAAAGACATATCACTCCCGTTAATCCGGATATATAAATTTAGTTACGTAGCGTTGCTTTTATTTTTTTCAATTCGGAGTATTCCCCCATAATAATATTGTACATTCGTGAATCAGCGGTGATGCCGGTATAGCGGGTAAGGGCCACGCCAATACCCTGCTCTTTAATTGCTTGCTGTAATTCCCGGCACTGCCCATCGTCCGGGTTGTCAAATAACAAAGCCGCGGCGATACCGGTTAATAATTTTTCATTATTCAAGCCGGCGTTTTCACATTGCACGCAGGGCGCCGTCAAACGATCGTCCGGCGCTAATTTGCGGATCGGCGAACGGCAAACCCTGGCAATGGTATCTTTTATCCCGGGGGTTTTAAAACGCCCGATGGCGAAATCGATATAATCCGTCAACTCATCCAGGGGGAAATCATATTTTTCATGCAGCAAATTCGCGGTTTCCAGCATGGCGCTTTTCACTTCAGCAACCAGTTCGCCATTATTGAATACATCCTGGATGATATCATAGCCGCGCACGTAGCCGATATAACCCGCCCAAGCGTGGCCGCCGTTGATAATATAGAGTTTACGCTCCAGGTACTTTTGCAAATTATCCGTATAAATTGCGCCGCTGATGGGTCTGCCGGCGGGGTCCGCCAGGCCGGTGCGATCGATGACCAGCTCATGCTCGATGCCGATATCCACGGTATCTTTACCGGCGCGCCGGGAGTTGAGCACCAGACGATCCACGGCGGTATTGGGAAAGCGGGCCATCGCATCCAGTTCGTCCGCAGTCAATTGCGGATCGAGCTTCAGTATTTCACGGCGCAGAATAGCGCCGTTAAACCAGGCATTTTCGCACACAATCACGTTGATGGTATCCAGGGATCGGCGCCGCCGTTCTTTTAGCCCGGCCAAGATCAATGGCGCAATCCTAGGTAAATTATCCGCCCATACCGAAGTGGTAATCACGTCGGCCAGCGGAAAAAGCGCAATAATGTCGTCTTTATCGGTCACCGGCGACCGGGCGGAAACGTTACCGATAAATTTTCGGTTGAAATTTTCTTCGATGATATATAAATCATAACCGCTGTCTTGATTAATCTGGGCGTTCAGTTGTTCATTGACGTCCACAAACGTAATGGCGTAACCCGCCTCATTGAGCAAGTCGCCGATGAATCCCCGGCCGATGCTCCCCGCACCAAAGTGAATGGCTTTCATGTTGCCTCCTGTATCAGGTTGGAGCGCAAATCAAAACAGGCCCAAAAATGCCCCGCCGATGGAAATAAATACAATCAGTATCATGATAACGGTGAAGTTCTGATTCTTTTTCAGCAGCCACCAATAAATGCCAAATACAGCCAGCAAAGGTAATATGCCGGGCACAATATTATCGATGACGCTTTGCAGGACAAACGGCTTATTCTGACTGCCAAAGCTGAATTCAATCGGCGTACTTAATTTGACGTAAGTCGAAGAAAGCGCGCCCATCATAAACAACCCCAGCGTGCTGGCGCCGATGATCAGATTTTTAATATGTCCGGATTGCAGGATTTCCCGGATGGACGCTTGCCCGGCGCGGTAACCGTAAGCCGCCAGTTTGCGCCCCACCACGATTTGGATAATCGGCAGCAGCAGCAGGAAAAACGCGCCCAAAATGCTGCCGTTGGCGGACAGCGTCACCGCCAGGCCGAAAATAATCGGTTTCAGGGTCGCCCAGTCGATGGAATCGCCGATCCCGGCCATCGGTCCCATCAGCCCGGTTTTGATGCCGGTGATGGTGTCGTCTTCAATGTCGGCGCCATTGGCTTTCTGTTCTTCCATGGCGATCACGATGCCATTAATCGGCGCGCCGTAAACCGCTTCGGTGTTATAGAACACCAGATGGCGTTTAAGCGCCTGCTTGAGATCCTCCTGATTGGGATAGAGTTTTTTCAGGATCGGGATCATGCCGGCCGTAAAGCCCAGGGCCTGGAGGCGTTCGTAAGAAATCCCCATCTCCGCGACCAGATAGTAATAGAGCCAGCTATTTTTGACGTCTTTTTCACTAATTAATTTCTTTTCCATGAGTTTCCCCTCACGCTTCTTTTTTATTCTGGTAGTAAGAAATCAACAGCACCGCGCTGAGGCCGAAGATCGCGGCGCCAAATATCGGAATACCGCTGAATTGCACCAGAAAGTACCCAATGAAGAACCACGGCAGCAGTTGTTTTTTGCCGATGACGAAAATCGTCAGGGCAAACCCCAGCGCCGGCAATAAACCGCCCGCCACGCTGAATCCGTGAATCAGCCATTGCGGTACGCTGTTAAGGAACACATTGACGCTATCCTTGCCGTACATATTGGCCAGGAACGGTATCGGGAAGCGCAGGAAAAATCCCAGGATGGTTGGGTAGACTATCGCGCAAAAGGTAATTTGCCGCGTATTGCCTTCCTCGGCGTATTTATCCGCCATATGCACAAATACCGCGTTGATGGTTTTGCGAAACTGATCGATAAATACGCCCATTACCCCTACCGGCACCGCGATGGCAATGGCCAGCTGGGGGCTTAGGCCGGTATTAAGCGCCAGGGGAATGGCAATCAATCCTGCCAGGCAATCATCAGCGGGCAGATTGGAACCCGCCGCCACCAGGCCGATATACAAGATCTGGATAGCCGCGCCGATAATGATGGCATTGGTGACGTCGTTCATCAGGATACCGATGATTAATGCCGAAAAAAGAGGCTGGCGAATGGCATGGGTGATCGCATAGCCAATATCCGTTTTACATATCCAATACCAGAGACCGGTGAATATCGCCACTTCAAACATGATTATCCTCCTAATTTAGCGATCGCTTTTTCCAGCGGCAGCTTGACTTCTTCAGGCGTGACCTGGAAATAAATACAGATATCTTTGTTTTGGATATATTTAAGATCATCCAAATCCTGGTTATCGATAGAGATGCCATTGACCACGCTGCGCCGGTTTACGCCGCCGCCCAACCCGCCAATCTGGATCTCCGGGAAATGAATTCCCCGTTCTATCATGTTGCGAACGTTGGCAATGGATTTAAACAATATCAAGACATTTTCTTTGCCGTCCGCATATACGCCCTGATTTGCTTTATTAAAAAAATCATCTTCGGACAGGACATGCACCGTAATGCCCGGGGGCGCAGCCATAACGTAAATGTCAGATAAAAAATGGTCTTTCGACAATTTATCGTCGACGATGATGATTTCGGTAGCGGAGATAATATTGCGCCACTTAGTAATGACTTGGCCATGAATTAATCGGAAATCAACACGTACGAGTTTAATGTTTTGCATATCGTTACCTTTTATTTGCTATTTTGGTAATGTTTTTTATGCTTTGGTTGCCCGCTTCTAAAATTTTCTCCGCTAATGCTTCCCCCTCTACCTCGGAACGAGACATTTCCGCTTCGATTAACATCGGTAAGTTAACGCCGCAAATCACCGGGCATTTTATTTTTTTAGAAAACACCGCCCCCACATTTGATGGCGTTCCCGCATAGATATCAGTAAAAATAATGCTATTTACCGGCGCCTGTTCCAATACCTTATTGACGTCCTCGATCAACTGTTCCGGCGGCATTCCCACCAACAACGAAAAACAATAAACTTGCTCCATTTTCCCCAAGACCATTTCACAACTCTTGACTAATTCCTCGCCAAATAGTCCATGGGTAATGATTAAAATCCAAGGTCGCGTTTCTGCACTATTCATCTGTTACACCTGTCGCTAGCAATATTATTATCAGCATGCATATCCAGCCGCCTTTCAGCCTTTCGATTTGCCGCCGGTGATATTAATGGTTGTACCGGTGATATAACTGGAATGGTCAGAAACCAGATAAGAAACCAAATCAGCGATCTCCTCCAGCCTGCCGCAACGTCCCAGGGGCAGCTTGCCGCTGTAGTCGCCGTCAATATCGGATGATTCAATGCCGCGGGTATAAGCCAGCTCTTTACGGTGCTGGGCATTGCCCATCGGCGTAGGTTCATTAATTCCGGGCGCGACCCCTACCACCCGAATGCCGAATTGTCCGAGTTCTTTGGCCCAGGACAGGGTGAAACCCTGTACGGCGGCCTTGGTGGCGGCATAACAGCTTTGCCCTCTGGAACCTTCAATGCCGGCTTCGGAAAGAATATTTACGATAACGCCGTTTTTTTGCTGGATCATCTTGCGCGCCGCCGTTTGCGCACAAACAAATACGCCTTTCTGATTCACTTTCACCATAAAGTCGAAGTCATCATCCGTCAGTTCGTGTCCCGGCTCTTTTTGATAATAATCCACCAGCAGCCGCGCACGATTCACCCCGGCATTATTAATAATACCGTCGATGCGGCCGAATTTTTCCCACACCGAATTAACCATGGCCTCCACATCCTGCCGGGAGGCAATATCGCAGGTGAAATAAACCACCTGCGCGTCGCGTTCCGCCGCGTTGATTTGATTAATATCGGCCACCACCACATGCGCCTGGTTATCGCGCAGATTCTCGACAATTTTTTTGCCGATGCCGGAGTTGCCGCCGGTAACAATCACCACCTTGCCTTGCAAATCAAGCCATTGGTTATTTTGCATCTATTTTTCTCCCGGTTTTGGTTTGGCTTATCAACGCTGGAAGAATAAAAGCAAGGTGCGTGCCAGGTTTTTTAATATGTTTATATTCAATTAATTACACGATTATTTAACAAAAATTAGACACAATAATGCCTATTTAGATACTAACCTGGCTGGCTATTTCGACAGATCCTCGGCCAGGGTGCCGGCAGTAATCCAGGGTTCCATCAGTTCGTATACCATCAGCGATTCGGTCAGCGGCAGGGTAATACGATACTTGCGGATAAGCTGCTGGAATATTTCCGGCTGCTGGTCGATAAAGGCGCGTTGCAGCGCCGAGAGGGGGGTGTCGTCGCGGTGGCGTAATCCGTCATTAACCATTAATCGCTCAATCATCGCGGCGATATGCATAAACAGATTGATGCGCAGATAACTTTCAAAATGGACTTTGTAGCTGGCTTCATATTGTTTGATGACGCTTTCCACCTCCTCAATAATGACGGTGGGATTGAGAAAACTCAGATGGCTGGCCACGCCTTCCACGGTAAATAGCTTCACGACCTCATCGATCATGCCATCCAGGCTTTCCTGCGCCGCCAGCCCGAAAAAATAGTTGTGCCAAAGCTGGGTAGATTTTTCTTTCAGCAATTGCCGTACGTTAATCAGCGGAATATAACCCGCATCCAGATCGGTAGTGGTAATGATCAATTTGGTCCCATGCAGCGCGGAATCCGCTTTACTCAATTTCCATTTAAGATCGTCATATTCCATCGTGACGATATCGATGCGATCGTTAAGCAGGTAGCGCCCGACGATATCCTTGAGCTTGCGCGAGACTCCCGCGCCGGAAATACAGGAAATGATAATTTTATTGCCCTGCACGATGCCGGCGTAATAACGCGCCTCAACTTCATAAGCGCCTTTAATACTGTCGACGATCTCCTTCATGGTCAGCCGGTGATGTATTTTGTCGGCGATATCCAGCGCCATGGCGGTAGTGACATTATTCATCACCAGCAAATCCCCTTGCAGATGAAGTTTTATTTCTTCATAGATCTCTTTAAGCGACCCCATATCCACCAGGATAATCATCCCGTTGCCGCTTTTGATACTGTCGAGATGTTGGATCAGCATGTCGATAATACCGCGGGTATTGACCGAAAAAGGCATGTCGAACGCTTTCAGATAATAACCGCCGATCAGCTTATTCGCGGTACCGGCGATACTTGAGGCCGTCGCCTTGCCGTGAGAAACAATAACCCCCTGCATCAGTTCTTCTTTTTCCACCGAATTGTGAAAGGCCGCGTTAAGCAAGGGTTTCATCAGCCCCAGCCGTTCGGCGGCGAAATGGCGGGCAAACAGGGTCAGGCACTCTTCCGTCAGCATTTTCGCTTTCTGCGCCGTATATTCGGTGGCTTTGAGTAACGTGGCGAGACGTTGTCCGGAGCAGTCTTGGTTCAAACTGTACAGCAGGCAAAAATAGATCAGTTTGTGCAGCGCCGGGCCGATAGCGATGCCTGTCATCTCTTCCAGATCGTGCAATACCTGCACATTGTGCTGCCAAATCACCCCTTCAAATACGCCTCCCGACGGCAACAGTCCGCTGATGCCGGACAGGCGCTGTTCAAGCCGGCGGGAAAATACCGGCGCATTGGCGCTATGGCAAAATTCCAGCAGCAGCGTGTCGTCGTCCAATATCTGCGACAGTAGCCCCGCCAGCAGGGTATGGCGATCGCGCTGGTGGCGGTGGCTAATCGTCATACTGTGGCGCGGCCCGCCCAACGGGAGCGCCGTGGGGAATAACACCAACCCGCCCGCGTCATGCCGCCGGCTGTACGCTTCGGCGCACAGCACTTTAATCTGATTTTTAAGCGCGCCGATATTACCCCGCGCGTGGGTGTCCACCAGTTGAGTGATTAACGCATTGTCGACGGTGATATCCTGTCCCATGCGGCGGGCTTCCTGATGCAGGAAGGTTTCGATCAGCGATATACGCTCGGTGATCGGGCGCGAGGCAAAACTGGGTAATTTCACCGTGATGGGAATACGCCGCTGAAAGGTGGTGAGCAAGACGTGATCGGCATTTTCGGTAGTGGCGAAAAGGAAACGCACCTCGGCCTTGCGCGGCGTGCGGCTGTCGCCCAACCGGTAGCTGTAGCCTTTGTCCATGAACAAAAATAGCTTTTCCTGATTTTCCGCCGACAGGCGATGTACTTCATCCAGGAACAGGAAGCTGCCGTCGGCATCGTCCAGCAAGCCCGCCTTGTCGCGCTCGGCGCCGGTAAATGCGCCTTTGACATAACCGAACAAAGTGCCCGACAGCAATTCGGGATTATTGGCGTAGTCAGCGCAATTGAGCTCGATCAACGGCTTGTCCGCGGCGATAACGCCGGTTTCCACCGCATAGCGGTGAATCAGCGTCGCCAGGAAACTTTTGCCCACTCCGCTCTCGCCCACCAATAGCATCGGCAGTCCACCCGTAGGGTAATTTACCGCCGCGCGGCACAGATCGACCGGCTGTCGCAGGCTTCCCCCGGCGCCGATGAAATCATCAAAAGCATCCGACGTCCTGGGTCCCTGCCCCGGCGCATCCGCGCCGGCGGCGGCCACCACATGAAAGCGCACCGGCCTGGTGATTTCCTTGGTGAGCTTACCGTCATCGCACAGGCGGTTCAGGTAATGGCTGATCACGCTGCGGTTCAGGGAGAGAAATGCTTCGCAATCCTGCGCGGTAAAACCTCGCGGCGTATCGCCGTACAACGCGATGACTTTTTCGAACAGTTGCTCTTTAGCGGACATTAGGCTCACCCTTTCGACACCAGACACTAGACGGTCGCGTTAGACACTACCGCTAGATTCCCGATCGGCGGCTAAAATGCAAGCGCCTGAATATCTAGAGAAGATCTGGGTCACATCCTTGATGCGCCGCGGGCGGTGTTTATCCTTTCAGGCCGAGCGTTTGCTTGAGGGACTTGAGATAACGGCGGCTGACCGGCACCGACTGGCCGTTGTTAAGCACAATTTCCGCCTGGCCGGACTCTTCAAGGCGGATTTCGCGCAAATGGGCCATATTCACCAGGAATTGCCGGTGGCAGCGCACCAGCGGAGTACGGCTTTCCAGGGTTTTCAGCGTCAGTTCGGTAAAACACTCCACGCCCTCGACGCCGGTTACATACACGCCGCTCAGGCGCGAATTGGCAAACAACACTTCGTCGGTTTTCAGTAAATAAATCCGGCTGTGGCCGGTGCAGGGAATATAGTTCAGTCCGTCCTCTTGCCCCGCCAGCGTGGCGATGTCCTGTTCCGGGCGTTCTTCGTGCAGGCGGCTGAGGGTTTTGGCCAGGCGCCGGGACTCGATGGGTTTAAGCAGATAATCGAACGCGCGCTCCTCGAAAGCCATAATCGCATACTCGTCATAGGCGGTGAGAAAAACGATATAAGGCATGCAGGCCGGATCGATCATACCGACCATTTCCAGCCCGCTGATGCGCGGCATCTGGATATCGAGAAAAATCACGTCGGGGTGCAGGCGGTGCACCGCGCCGATGGCTTCCAGCGCATTGGCGCATTCGCCGATGATATTGATGTGCGGGTCCTGCTGGAGCAGGCAGCGCAGGTTTTCACGGGCCAGCGGCTCGTCATCCACGATTAACACGGTTAGCATACCGCCATTTCCTCCAGGGGCAGGCTCAGGGTGATGCGGGTAAACAGCTCGGGCTGGAACTCGACGCTGACGCCGAAGGTATCGCCATAACGGACCCGGATACGTTTATCCACCAGGTTCATCCCCAGCCCGGTATTACCGGCGATAAAATGGTATAGCCCGGCATTATCCTCGATACTCAGCAATAAGCGTTCGTCGCGGCGCTGGGCGCGCACGGTGATAATCCCCTGGCCGAGCAATTGGGACGTGCCGTGTTTAATGGCGTTTTCCACCAGGGGCTGGAGCGAAAAAGCCGGCAAATGCATGCCCAGCAGCTCGGACGGCAGCTCAAAGCGGATTTGCAGCCGATCCTGGAAGCGGGCTTTTTCAATTTGCAAATAAGCGTTAACATGCTCGATTTCATCGGCCAGCGTCACCACTTCCGCCGACCGCTTGAGATTTTTACGGAAAAAAGTCGACAAATTTTGCACCAGCTCGCTGGCCTGGTCGCTGTCGCGGCGGATCACCGCCACCAGCGTATTAAGCGCGTTGAACAAAAAGTGGGGATTGACCTGGGCGTGCAGCAATTTGATTTCCGACTGGGTCAGCAACAGCTTGTGGCGTTCATATTGCCCGGCCAGGATTTGGGCCGATAACAGGCTGGCAATCCCTTCGCCCAATGTGCGGTTGATCGAGCCGAACAGCCGGTTTTTGGCCTCGTAGAGTTTAATGGTGCCGATCACTTTGTCGTTTTCGCCGCGCAGCGGTATCACCAGGGTCGATCCCAGCTTGCAGTTCCGCTGCAACGAGCATTGATAAGGCGTTTCATTGCCGTCGGCGTAGACCACCTCGTTATTATCGATGGCCCGGCGCGAATGGGATGACGAAATGGGCGTGCCCGGCAAATGGTGATCGTCGCCAATGCCGATAAAGGCCAGCAGCTTGTCCCGATCGGTAATGGCCACCGCGCCGATATCCAGTTCCTGATAAATAACCTCGGCCACCTTCATACTGTTTTCCTGGTTAAAACCCTGGCGCAGGAAACCTTCGGTGCATACGGCTATTTTCAGCGCCCGGGCGGAAAACGCCGAGGTATACTTCTCGAACATCGCCCGGCGGTCCAGCAGGATGCGGGTAAACATCGCCGCGCCGACGCTGTTGGTGACAATCATCGGCAAGGCGATATTTTTCACCAGCCGCAGCGCCTCGTCGTAGGGGCGGGCCACCGACAGGATAATCGCCATCTGCACGATTTCCGCCACCAGCGTCACGCCCGCGGCGGTGAAGGGGTTGAATAACCGATCGATGCGCCCGCGCCTGATTAACAGCCGGTGCGCCAGCCCGCCCAGCAGCCCTTCCACCACGGTGGAAATCATGCAGCTCACGGCGGTCATGCCCCCGAGGGAATAGCGGTGTATCCCGCCGGTCAACCCCACCAGCACCCCCACCACCGGACCGCCGAGCAGCCCGCCCAGCACCGCGCCGATCGCGCGGGTATTGGCGATGGAATCCTGGATATGCAAACCGAAGTAGGTGCCCATGATACAGAACATGGAAAACATGACATAGCACAGCAGCTTGTGGGGCAACCGGACGGTGACTTGCATCAGGGGAATAAAAAGAGGCGTTTTACTCAGCAGGTAGGCAATAACCAAATAGACGCACATCTGTTGAAGCAGCAGCAAAACCAAATTAAATTCGTGCATATACAGCGGCTCTGAATTAGCTCCCGGGGTGGCGTGGAACGCACCCCGGGCAGAATGCCGCTAAACTACCGAAAAAAGCCGCCGCTGTCTTTGACGGCTCTCACTAATTTCATTATTTTACTGCGCGGGGAATCCTTCAAGCACCACTTTACCCCGCGATTTCCCGCTTTCGATCAATGCGTGGGCGCGGCGGATATTGGCCGCGGTGATCTGGCCGAAATGCTGGCCCAGCGTGGTTTTAAGCACGCCTTGATCGATTAATGCCGCTACGCGTTCCAACGATAAATGCTGGTTTATCATATCCGCGGTTTCGTATTTGGAACGGGTGAACATTAATTCCCAATGCAGGGCCAGGGATTTGGCTTTCAACGGCAGCGCGTCGAGGGAGGCCGGATCGTCAATCAGGCCCAGATGTCCCTGCGGCGCCAATATGTCCACCAACTGCGTATAATAGCTATCGGTATGGGTCAGGCTGGCGACATGGGTCACCTCGCTGATGCCCAAATCGCTTAACTGCGCGGCGAAAGGACGGCTGTGATCGATCACATGGTGCGCCCCCAGATCGGCGACCCACTGCTGCGTTTCGGGACGCGAAGCGGTGCCGATCACCGTCAGGTGGGTTAATCGGCGCGCCAGCTGCGTGAGAATGGAGCCCACCCCGCCGCCGGCGCCGACAATCAGCAATGCCTCCTCTTCGCCGCCGTTTTCCGGCACGCCCAGGCGATCGAACAGCAGCTCCCAGGCGGTGATGGAGGTCAGCGGCAGCGCGGCCGCATGGGCAAAATCCAGCGACGCCGGTTTATGGCCGACGATACGTTCATCCACCACATGCAATTCGCTATAGCAGCCGGGACGGGTAATGGACCCGGCGTAAAACACCGCATCGCCCGGTTTGAACAGCGTTACCGCCGCGCCTACCGCCACCACCTCGCCGGCCACGTCCCAACCCAGCACTTTGGGCTCGGCTGACTCAGCGCGGGCGCGGACTTTGGTATCGACGGGATTGATGGAAATCGCCTTGACCGCCACTAATAAATCACGGGGACCGGGGGTCGGTTCGGGCAGGTCGAGATCAAACAGCGACCGCGGGTCTTCAATGGGTAATCCATGCTGGGTATAAGCGATGGCTTTCATAGGGTAACTCCTGGCTAAAGGGTGATTATTGGCAAGCTTAAGCTTTTTTCCCTGCCGAGGTTACCCATCAAATGGAATAACACTTGTTCTGGCAGGATGAAAATGGGCATAAGCGCCGGCGGCGCGCATGGGCATTTGACGCATCATGTTGTATATTTGATGCAGTATATTTGCTTTGCCGCCCTGGCGGCCATTTAGGCGGGTGAGCCGGTGAGTTACCAACCAGATCCTATCGAGCACTCTTTTCTCGGTTCCAGCGTGTATGCCAATTTGCGCCAGGCGTTAATCACCGGACAGCTTAAACCCAACGACCGCCTGCGCATTCGCGAGCTGGCCGCCCAGGTCGGCACCAGCGTCACGCCGGTCAGGGATGCCGTATTGCAATTGGCCAAAGAGCAGGCGCTGGAAATGCGCACCCCGAAGGATATCCGCGTTCCGTCGCTCAACCGCGAGCAATATCTGGAAATCCGCACCCTGCGCCTGGAACTGGAAGGCATCGGCGCCCAGCGGGCGGCGCAGCTGATTACCCCGGCAGCCCTGCAGCTCTTGACCGTGAATATCCGGCGCAATATCCGCGCCATTACCGAAGAAGACTTGGTGGCGGCGCTGCGGCTTAACAGCGAGTTTCATTTGCAGGTGGCGCACAGCGCCGGCATGCCGGTATTAAGCAGCTTTATCGACCGGCTATGGATGCGCATCGGGCCGCTGATCGCCCAGGCCTACACCCAATTGACCCAGCAGATGACCATCGGCCATCACCAGGCATTGCTGGCCGCGCTACGCCGCAATGACGGCGAAGCCGCCGCCGAAGCCATTCGCCTCGATATCATGGACAGCCACCAAATCCTACTGGAATATACCGCGTTGAATCAGCCAGGGCGGTGAGCGGCCTCAGACGTGCTGCCCGCCGTTTACCGGAATTTCCGCGCCGTTGACATACGCGGCGCCGCCGGTGCACAGGAAATAAATCAACGACGCCACTTCTTCCGGCTTGCCGAGACGCTGCATGGGCACCTGCCGTTCGATGAGCTCCTGCGTGCCGGGAGATAAAATGGCGGTATCGATTTCACCCGGCGCGATGGCGTTGACCCGGATGCCGTGGCGGCCGAAATCGTAGGCCATTTCCCGGGTCAGGGCGGATAGCGCCGCTTTCGAGGCGGCGTACGCTACGCCGGCGAATGGATGCACCCGGGTGCCGGCAATGGACGTGACGTTGATAATGCTGCCCTGCGCCGCGTTAAGTTCCTCGAACAGGCCGGTGGCCAGCAAGGCGGTGGAAAACAGATTGACGTTAAAGACCCTGATCCAGGTGTCATAGCCGGTTTCGCGCACTCCCAGCCGGCCGCCGCCGTCGGCCTTGGGGGAAATACCGGCGTTATTCACCAGGGCGTCGAGGCGTCCGCCCAGCTTTGCCTTGATCAGCGGCAGCGCGGCTTCAACCGCGGCCATATCCTCCAAATCCAGGTGAATATGATTCAGCATTTTTTCCGCCCAGGGGCATTCTTCCACCCAACTCTGGCGCGAGGCGGTAAAAATGCGCCAGCCCGCCGCATGGAAATGCTTGACCGTGGCATGACCGATACCGCGGCTGGCGCCGGTCAGCAATAATGTTTTCTCAACCATGACGTTCACCCCCCTGTGATCCGTGATGCAGCAAAATGTACGCTAAAAAAAAGGCCGGGCACCAGCCTTTTTTTGCTATCCGCGCCGCGGGTTACGCGTGGAGTTCAGCGCGGGCTTCAACTCGTGCCGCGAATATGCGCGCTGCGCCGGCGCAGCAATTCCATCACCAGCAGTAATATCAGCGAGGCGCCGACCATCAGCGACGCGGCGGCGGCGATGGTCGGGTCCAGGTTTTCGCGGATGCCGGCGAACATCTGGATCGGCAATGTGCGCTGCGAAGGACTGGCCAGAAACAGGGTCACCACCACTTCATCAAAAGAGGCGGCAAAAGCGAACAGCGCCCCGGAAAAAACCCCGGGGGCGATCAGCGGCAAGGTGACTTTGACAAACGCCAGCCAGGGCGGCGCCCCGAGGCTGGCGGCGGCGCGCGACAGATTGCGGTCGTAGTTTTTTAATACCGCGGTCACGGTGATCACCACAAACGGCACCCCCAGCATGGCGTGCGCCAGCACCAGTCCCAAATAGGTATTGAGCAGCGACAGGCGGGCGAAAAAGAAGAACATGCCCACCGCGACAATCACCACCGGCGCAATCATCGGCGAAACGATAATCGCCATCACCAGGGTCTTGCCGCGAAACTCGCCGCGCACCAGCCCCACGGAGGCCAGCACCCCCAGCGCCGTCGCCAGCAGCGTGGCCAGGGGCGCTATCAGCAAGCTGTTGCCCAGCGCGGTGAGCCACTCCCTGGAATGGAAAAAAGCCTGATACCAGCGCAGGGAAAAACCGTTCAGGGGGTAGCTGAGAAACGAACCGGCGTTAAATGACAGCGGTACGATAATCAGTACGGGCACCACCAAAAACAGCAGCATCGCCGCGCCGTACAAATTAAACAGGCCGTGCCACAGGCGCATTACCGTCATACCTTGTTGTCTTATCATCTTTCTCTCCCGGATACACTGTGCGGATCTGGATTGGGACTTAACGGGCGGCTAATTCAGCCTGCGTCCGGGTCACCCGGATATAAACCACATACAGCAAGATCACAATCACCAGCAGCTGGCTGCCCAGCGCCGCCGCCATGCCCCAATTCATGGTGGTATTGGTGAAGAAGGCGACAAAGTAGCTCAGCATCTGATCGCCGGGGCCGCCGAGCAGCGCGGGGGTGATGTAATAGCCGATGGCCATCATAAACACCAGCAGCGCCCCCGCCGCCACGCCGGCGTAGGTCTGCGGGACATAGATCCGCCAGAAGGCGACGAAGGGGTGCGCGCCCAGGGAAATGGCCGCGCGCATATAATTCGGCGATATGCCTTTCATCACCGCATACAGCGGCAGCACGATAAACGGCAGCAGAATATGGGTCATCGAGATATAAACCCCGGTGCGGTTGAACACCAGCACCAGGGGTTGGTCGATAATCCCGGCATGCAATAACGCGCTGTTGATCAATCCGCCGGACTGCAATAACACGATCCAGCTGGCGGTGCGCACGATAAGCGACGTCCAGAACGGCAGCAGCACCATGATCATCAGTAAATTGGCCCGGCCGGCCGGCTGTTTCGCCAGCCAATAGGCCAGGGGATAACCCAGCGCCACGCATAACAAGGTGACCACCGCCGCCATCAGCAGCGTGCGCGCCAGCACATCCACATACAGCGCCTGTTCGGCGGGCAGCGGGGTAATATGTTCGGTATGGATATCCACCTTGCGGTCAAACACCGCCAGCAGGTAATAACTGGTCAAGGGCCGCGAGGCTCGCTGCAGGGAGCGCCAGGTGGTGACGTCCCCCCATAGCGGCAAAGCGCCGATCAGCGTCGTGCGGGCGGCGCCCGGCGCGCCGTCGTCCGCGACGGCCACGCGCAGCGTATGCATAATCAAAGCGCGGTAGGCGGGGTTTTCATAGCTCAGGCGTTTGGCCACGGCGGCGATCTGCCCCCCGGCGCGCGCCTGGCGCAGATCGCTGACCAATGCCTTGAACGTTGCGTCGTCCGGCAGGTCGTTGCCGTCCCAGCGGATCAGCGCCGCCGTGACGGCGGGCATGGCCGCGCGGACTTCGGGGTTCGCCACGCTTTTCACCAGCACTGACGCAATGGGCACCACAAAACTGATGGCGATAAACAGCAGCAGCGGCGACACCAGCAGCCAGGTGCGGCGCTTATGGATCTTCTGCGACTGCTGCAACTGCCGGCGAAGCGTGGTGCTCGCTTGGGCGCCGGCGGCGATGCCGCCGGCCGGTATCATGTCGATGGGTGTCATTGCTTCTTCTCCGGTAGGCATGGCGCGACCCGCTTACTTAGCGGCCCAGGCGTTAAAACGTTGTTCGAGATCTTCGCCATGCTCAATCCAGAACTGCGTATCCACCGGCAGGGCGTTAACCAGGTTTTCCGGCGCGGTCGGCAGATTGGCGGCGATGGCCGGGTCGATCAGCGAGATAGCCTGCTTATTGGTGGGGCCGTAAGGAATGTTTTCGGCGAAAACCTTCTGGTTTTCAGGCTGATTGGCAAACGCGATAAATTGTTCCGCCAGCGCTTTGTGTTTGGACCCTTTAACAATGGCCCAGCTATCAAGGTCATACAGGCTGTTATCCCAAACCATTTTAAACTCATGCCCTTCTTTGGCGGCCGCGCCCACCCGTCCGTTATAGGCCGAGGTCATCACCACGTCGCCGGAAACCAGCCATTGCAATGGCTGCGCGCCGGATTCCCACCATTGGATTTGCGGTTTGATTTCATCGAGTTTCCTGAATGCGCGATCGACGCCGACCGGGGTCGCCAGTTGCGAATAGACATCCTCGCGCCTTACGCCGTCGGCCAACAGGGCGATTTCCAGGGTGAACTTGGCGCTTTTACGCAGGGCGCGCTTACCGGGGAAATCCTTCAGATTCCAGAAATCGGCCCAGCTGGTGGGCGCGGTCTTGAGTTTTTGCGCGTCGTAGGTCAGCACCGTCGACCAGAGGAAAATACCGGCGCCGCACTCGGTGGCCGAACCGGTCACATAACCGCTTTTATCACCCAGCTTCGACCAATCCAACGGCTCAAACAATCCCTCCTCGCAGCCGCGGCGCAGTTCCGGCCCCTCGACTTCCACCACGTCCCAGCCCACCTGGCCGGTTTCGACCATGGCGCGGATTTTGGCCATTTCGCCGTTATACTCCCCCGCCTCGATCACGCCCTTGCCCGCCGCCTTGAACGGCTGATAGAACGCTTTATCCTGCGCGTCTTTATTTTGCCCGCCGAACGAAACGACGGTGAGCGATTCCGCCTGGGCCTGGAATGCCAGCCCGATGAGAAGCGTGGATACCGCTAATTTTTTCAACATACCCTAACCCCTTAAAATTTCGCCAACCAATAAGCCATCATCGATGCGGCGCGGAGATGCGGCCGCGATTACCGGCCAAGCTCCGCGCGCTGTGTGTAGTCGTTGTCATCATCGGGAGCGCGCCGAAGGCGAGCAAAATGATGCATCATACATCAAGCATCTTTCGTGCCACTTTGACGAAAAGGGGAAAAAGGCGGCAGGAGCGCAAAGTCGTGGTTAAAACTGGCGGGGCGGGCAAAATACTGCGTTATTGTTGTGCAATTTTTGCCGGGGTTGCACCTGTGGGATGCAACCCGGCCGGTGCGGCGGCCGGCGAAACGAAACCGGCCGCAGCGCCGCGTATTTACTGCGTTGCGCCGAGATCGACGCAGAGGTATTTCATCTCCAGATATTCGTCGATGCCAAAGCGCGATCCTTCCCGTCCCAGGCCGGATTGCTTAACGCCGCCAAACGGCGCCACTTCGTTGGAAATCAGGCCGGTATTGATGCCGACCATGCCATAGTCCAGGGCTTCGGGCACCCGCCACTGGCGGGCGGCGTCCCGCGTAAAGACGTAGGCCGCCAGTCCGAATTCGGTGTCGTTGGCCATGGCGATGACCTGCGCTTCATCAGCAAAGGGAAACAGCGGCGCCACCGGGCCGAACGTTTCTTCCCTGGCGAAACGCATGGCCGCGGTCACGCCGCCGATAACGGTGGGCTGAAAAAACGTGCCCCCCAGCGCATGCGGCTTGCCGCCGGTAAGCAGGGTTGCGCCCTGGCTTAGCGCATCGGCAATATGCGCTTTGACCTTGCCGATGGCCTCGGCGTCGATCAACGGGCCTTGAGTGGCGCCGGGTTGCGCGCCGTTGCCCACCCGCAGGGCTTGCACGGCGGTGACCAGCCGATCGGCCAGCGCCGGGTAAATGCCCTGCTGCACATAAATCCGGTTGGCGCAGACGCAGGTTTGCCCGCTATTGCGGAATTTCGAAGCCATGATGCCGGCCACCGCGCTGTCCAGATCGGCATCGTCAAACACGATAACCGGCGCATTGCCGCCCAGTTCGAGGGAGAGTTTTTTAACCGTCGGGGCGCACTGCGCCATCAATAGCCGGCCGATTTCAGTGGAACCGGTAAAACTGAGCTTACGCACCACCGGGCTGTCGCACAGCACTTTGCCCACATCCACCGCCGGGCCGGTCACCACTTGCAGCACGCCGCGGGGCACGCCGGCCAACCGGGCCAACTCCGCCAGGGCCAGCGCGGTCAGCGGCGTTTGTTCTGCCGGCTTGACAATCATGGTGCAACCCGCCGCCAGGGCCGGTGCAACCTTGCGGGTAATCATGGCCGCCGGGAAGTTCCACGGCGTGATGGCCGCGGTCACGCCGATAGGCTGTTTGATAACCAACAAGCGCTGATTGGCCTGGGGAGATTGCAAGACGTTGCCCTCTACCCGCTTCGCTTCTTCGGCGAACCAGTGGATAAAACTATTGGCATAGGTGATTTCGCCGCGCGCTTCGGCCAGGGATTTGCCCTGCTCCGCGGTCAGCAACTGCGCGAGGTCTTCTTGATGTTGTTCAATCAGCCCCGCCCAATTTTGTAATACGGCCGCGCGCTGTTTGCCGGTCAATGCGCGCCAGGAAATCAGCGCGGCGGCGGCGGCGGCAATGGCGGCGGTGGTCTGGGCGGCGCTGACCTGCGCCACTTCAGCCAGGATTTCGCCGGTGGCCGGGTTGGTCACCGCCTCGTGCGCGCCGGTTTCGCCGTCGCACCAGGCGCCGTCGATAAACGCCTGGCGACGCAGCAATTGCGGGTTATTGAGCTGCATATCTTACAATCCTTGCTTATTTTATGACTTCAGTAGCCGGCTCAGCAGATCCAGGGCCGCGGTGAATTGATCGTCGGGAATAGTGAGCGGATAGAGAAACCGAATAACGTTGCCATGCACGCCGCAGGTAAGCAGTAGCAATCCGTTCTCCAGCGCTTGTTGCTGAATTTTTTTGGCGTATTGCGCATCCGGCTTGCCGGTCGCCGGCTCGGCGAACTCCACCGCCACCATGGAACCCTGGCCGCGGATCGCGGCAATGGCGGGACAGGACGCGCGGGCCTGTTGCAGCACTTCCACCAGGTGACCGCCCAAGCGCTGGGCGCGGGCGCACAGCTGTTCTTCGTCGATCACTTCCAGCACCGCCAGGGCCGAGGCCACCGCCAGAGGATTGCCGGCATAGGTTCCCCCCAGACCGCCGGGGGCCGGCGCATCCATCACGTCGGCGCGGCCGGCCACGGCGGAGATGGGAATGCCGCCGCCCAGGCTTTTGGCCATGGTGATCAGATCGACTTTCACCTGCGGGCAGTGATCCATGGCGAACATTTTGCCGGTGCGGGCAAAGCCGCTCTGGACTTCATCGGCGATCAATAAAATGCCGTGCCGATCGCACAATTGACGCAGCGCGACGATAAATTCATTAGGGGCGATATTAAATCCGCCCTCGCCCTGGATCGGCTCGAACAAAATCGCAGCCACTTGATCCGGGCTGATATCGGTATGAAACAGGCTGTCGATGCTGGCCAAGGCCTGCGCGACGGAAACGCCGTGCAGCGCATTAGGATAGGACGCATGGAAGATCTGGCCGGGCAGCGGGCCGAACCCCAATTTATAAGGGGCCACTTTGCCGGTGAGCGCCAGGGTCAACAGGGTGCGGCCGTGGAACGCGCCGCCAAAGGTGATGATGCCGGGGCGTTTGGTGTATGCGCGGGCGATTTTAACCGCGTTTTCCACCGCTTCGGCACCGGTGCTGAACAAGGTGCTTTTTACCGTGCCGGCCACGGGCACCCTGGCGTTGAGCTTTTCCGCCAGGGTAACATAATTGCCGTAAGGGACAATTTGATAGGCGGTATGGGTAAACAGTTCCAGCTGCGCTTTAATGGCGGCGACGATTTTCGGGTGACGGTGGCCGGTATTGAGTACGGCGATCCCGGCGGCAAAATCGGTAAACGCCCGATCTTCGACGTCCCACAGCGTGGCATTTTCCGCGCGGGCGGCATAAAAATCACACATGACCCCGACGCCCCGCGGCGTGGCGGACAAACGACGTTGATTTAATTCGCTATTGTTCATGCTGCTTTCTCCCGAATACATGCGGCATAAAATGCGGTACGACTCACCCATACTTAACTCCCATTGCTATTTATCCGCTTTGTGGCTCTATAATCCAGTGCCAGTTTTAAAAAAATGAAGGTGCCAATTGCGTTCACTATTAACCGATATGCTGCTGCAACATCTTTGCGCCCGGACCGAAGGCCCGCTGCACCGGCGTTTATATGACTGTATCCGCCTGGCGATCCTTGGCGGCAGCATTGGCCCCGGCAGCCGTTTACCGCCGACGCGCGACCTGGCGGAAGAGCTGTCGCTGTCGCGCAATACCGTCAGCGCCGCCTATGAACAACTGCTGGCCGAAGGGTACCTGTTTACCCGCGCCGGCAGCGGAACCTTTGTCACCGACCATATGCCCGACGGCGCCATGGCGCCGGTACAGGACCAGCAGCCGGCCAGCCGCCGCCTGGCGGCGGATGAGCTGTCGGACCGGGGCGCGCATCTGCTGGGCCGGGCCGGCGTCTCCCCCCACCAGTGGGGCGCATTTGCGCCGGGGGTACCGGATGTTTCCAGTTTTCCCCATAGCCTGTGGCGGCGGATTCATTCGCGGCTGATACGCCGCATCAAGCCTGACTATTTAACTTATTCGCGCATGGGCGGCAGTCCGGAATTACAACAAGCCCTGGTGGATTACCTGCGGGTGGCGCGGTCGGTTAACTGTACGCCGGCGCAAATTATCATTACCGAGGGCACCCATCAGGCCATCGACCTGCTGGCCAAAATGCTGTGCAATCCCGGCGATCGCGCCTGGATCGAGGAACCCAGTTACTGGGGAATGCGCAATGTGCTGACCATTAACGGCGTCGAAGTGGTGCCCATCAGCGTCGACGGCCAAGGCCTGAACCCGCCGGAAACGGTGATAAGCGGCGCCGGGCCGCGCTTGATATGCGTGACGCCGTCACATCAATATCCCACCGGCGCGGTCATGAGCCTGCAGCGGCGCCAGCGCCTGCTGGCCCAGGCACAGGAACATGACGCCTGGGTGATCGAAG
Organism: Sodalis sp. RH21; assembly: GCF_047324175.1. Taxonomy (NCBI): domain Bacteria; kingdom Pseudomonadati; phylum Pseudomonadota; class Gammaproteobacteria; order Enterobacterales; family Bruguierivoracaceae; genus Sodalis; species Sodalis sp. RH21. The sequence continues at coordinate 3,004,785 of NZ_CP178732.1, forward strand.
ATGATTACGACAGTGAATTCCGTTTTTCCGGCAATCCGATTCCGGCCCTGCAAAGTTTAATCCCCCATGCGCCGGTGATTTACATCGGCACCTTTAGCAAGACGCTGTATCCGGGATTGCGCATCAGTTATATGGTGCTGCCCGATACGCTGGCCGCCGAAATGCGGCTGGCCCATGCGGAGCTGTACCGCGGGGGGCATTGGATTACCCAGCTGGCCCTGGCGCAGTTTATCGCCGAAGGCCATTATGCGTCCCATATCCGGCGCATGCGGCTGCTGTATGGCAAGCGGCGATTGATACTTAGCCGCCTGATTTTGCAGTATCTGGGAGCGGACGCCCTGCGCGACGATAGCAACGCCGGACTGCACCTGGTGATGTCGCTGCCCGATGAAACCGACGATGTGCAGGTGGCCCTGGCGGCGGACGCCGCGGGGGTATATGTGCGTCCGCTGTCCACCTATTATCTGACCGCCCATCATAAAAAGGGGCTGTTGCTGGGGTATGCCTGCGTGGAGGAGAGCCTGATCGAACCGGCGTTTATGACCTTGCTGGCCTGCCTGCGGGCGCAGGGGCCGTCCCGCTAGCCGGGAAAGGTTTGCCTGGTTTTGGTGCGTGGCGGTGTAGGAAACATCACTCCGCCGCCTGCGGGCCGGGATATGCCCCGCCGCCGCCTCGGCATAAATATTTGTCGGTAAAAACACAATAGAATTCATTGAGTTGACAAGAATTTATCAACTCCAAAAAAATGCCTGATTGACGCTGAAATCCCTTGTCCCCTCGCACCGGAAGTGCTAAAGATAGAAACTTCAGGGGCGGAAAACAGACCGTCCTATCAGGCACTGCATAATCCGTGCCATAACCTCGTCGGCAAACATCTGCGCCTGCTTAACTCCCATTAACAGGATCTTGTTTCCGTAACGGTCTTTTATCCACAGGCAGACGGCCAGGTCATCCCATGCCCTGCAGCCTTGTTCCTGGATGCCGCGAAGAGGTGAAGTTTTACGATGAAAAGCTATGTCAGTTTCAAGAATATTCAGAAAACCTACGATGGCGACAAACTGGTCGTTAAAAACCTGAATCTGGATATAGCCGAAGGAGAATTTCTGACGCTCCTGGGCCCGTCCGGCTCGGGAAAAACCACCAGCCTGATGATGCTGGCAGGCTTTGAAACCCCGACCCAGGGGGAAATTTACCTGCACGGCCAACCGCTGCACCATCTGCCGCCCCACCAGCGGGATATCGGCATGGTGTTCCAGAACTATGCGCTGTTTCCCCATATGACCGTGGCGGAAAACCTGGCGTTTCCTTTATCCATCCGCCGCATGAACCGCAGCGATATCAAAGAAAAAGTCGACCGGGTGCTGGACCGGGTCAAACTGACCGAACTGGCGAACCGGTATCCCGCCCAGATGTCCGGCGGGCAGCAGCAGCGCGTGGCGCTGGCGCGGGCATTGGTATTCGAACCGAAGCTGGTCTTGATGGATGAGCCGCTGGGCGCGCTGGATAAACAGCTGCGCGAGCATATGCAGATGGAAATCAAAGCGTTGCATCAAGCGCTGGAATTAACCATTGTATATGTAACCCACGACCAAAGCGAAGCCATGACCATGTCGGATCGGGTGGCGGTGTTCAACGACGGCATTATCCAGCAGATCAACAGCCCCAGTAAGCTGTATGAAGAACCGCAAAATACGTTTGTCGCGCAGTTTATCGGCGAGAACAACAGCCTGTCGGCCACCCAGTCCGGCAGCGAAGGCGATTATTATCGGGCCACGCTCGATGACGGTACCGTGTTACGGGCGCTGAAAGTGCGGCCCAGTTCGCCGGGCCGCAGGATTATGTTATGTATCCGCCCCGAACGCGTACGGGTGGATGTCCCACCGGCCGAGCTGCCGCCCGGATCGGGGCAAATCAGCGCGCGCATCGCGCAGTTTATTTATTTGGGCGACCATATCCGCATGATCGCTGAAGTGGCGGGACAGCCCGATTTCATGGTGAAGCTGAGCGCCGCCGACATGAACCCCGATTGGCGGGCGGGCAGCGCGGTAACATTGTCCTGGCAGGAACGCCACCTGCGGGCCCTGGATAATGTCGTCCTTGATAACACTGCACTTGATACGACCCCCTGACCGGCGCGTTATCCCGGCCAGGGAACGGCGCCGCGGCGTCATTCCTCCCCTGGGTCACTGCTCGGGACACTGAATATCATGGCAGGGCTGACTATGCTGAAATCGCCCGCCTGCGCGGTAACATGGGCGATGCCCGGCGTCAGCGAGCTTACAAATATGGTGTCGCCCCCGGCCTGGGTAATTATCGGACTATTGGAGACCACGGCGCCATTGTCAGCGATCAAGGACACCGACAATCCCTGTATCGGATTACGGTAAGCATCGCGCACCACCAACCGGAAACTGTGGAAATTCTTACCCGTGGCGGGGATAGGGTTTGGGTTCAGCAAGACAAATTCCGACGCGGCTTCATCCGGCGGCCCGGCGACAAACTGCATGGCCCCGGTGGTTTTACTGAATCCGGCCACGGCGGCCCGCGCGATAACCGTCGAGGCCAGCGTCGTGGTCACCTCGCTTACCAGCGTACCGTCCGCGCCGGTAGCAGCGGCGGCAGGCGTCAACCGCGCGCCGTTATCGGCGCTGAAGGCCACCTCCTGTCCCGCAACCGGGTTATTGAAGCGGTCGCGTAGCGTAATCCTCACCCGATGGGCGTCGCTGCCGTTGGCAATTTTATCCCCCGCGGTTAACAGCTCAAGGGCGCTATTGGCTGACGATGCTTCGCCGGCAACGAAATTCAGCGCCGGGCTGGTTTTGTCCACCCCATCCACCGCGGCGGTGACGATAACCGTCCCGGCCATAGTATTGGTCACCCGCGCGATAAGCGCGCCCTGCGCGTCGGTCTTGCCGGCGGCCGGCGTAACCTGCCCCTGATTATCCGCAGTCAGGGTCACTTCCTGTCCGGCCGCGGGGTTGCCCGCACCGTCGCGTACCGTAATTTTGATCTGATGCGCGTCCTGGCCGTCGGCGGTTTTGGCGCCGGTGGTCAATAGTTCGACGGCGGTGGTAAAACCCTGGGCATCCGGGGCCAGGAACCGGGTATACGCTTGCCGCGTTTCGCCGCCCACCCTGGCCGTGACCGTAATCGTGCCCGCGGCGGTATGGGTCAGCGCGGCTTGCGCCAGACCCTGCTGGTCGGTGCTCACGCTGGGCGTCAAAATCCTGGCGCCGTTGCTGGCGGTAAATATTACCTCCTGGCCGGGCAGCGGATTGCCGCCTCCGTCAACCACTTTAACCTGAACGCGATTGGCGGAGACGCCATCGGCCCGCGCATCATTGTCCAGCACGCTGAAGTCGGCGATGGCGACGATATGCGGCGCGGTCACGGTAATCACGGTAGCGGCCCGATTCGACGCATTGCCCCGGCTGTCATAGGCGACCGCGCTTAGGGTATAGCTATTATCCGCCGCGCGCGTATAGCGATAAGGCGGTAAAATCACCGCCAGGCTCCCTGCGGCCGTTTGCGACACCGTCCCGCCGGCGGCCAACAGCTCGGCGCTGTCCCACGCTAGCCGGTCGAATCCGTGGCTGGACGTAACCTGTGCCGCGATTGTCAAGGTCTGCCCCGGGGCGCCGGTAAGCTGCCCCGGCAGGCTTAGGCGAATAGTCTCCTGCCGGCGGTAATCCAGCACGATATTATTATTGCGTTCCACCAGGTCCAGCCGGCTGCCCGCCAAGGTGCGGGCAAGGGCTACCTGGCCGGGGTCGATCTGCGCGTCCCATGAGGCGCCGAGGCGATAATTCAGCTGAAAAATAATGCTGGTATCGTTAACGCTGCCTTTGCCCAGCCGGTGTTCACCCGCCAGCGTCAACAGCGGAATCGGCGTGTAGCCGATCCCAACGGTTAGCGCATAGGGATCTTTTTGGCGATCATCTTTACCGAATAGCGCCACGTTATCTCCGCGGTATTGCTCAAACATGAGTTTGCCGCCCAATTGCGGGTAGGAAGGTAGCCAGGCCTCGGCGCGCAGATCGTAACCGTTGGCCGGCCGCTCGTCATAGTCGGCGAAATCACGGGACTGATGCCAGTCGGTCAGGCCAAAATAGCCGTTGGCCGATAATTTGAGATTATCCGTCCAGGCCTCCGCCCCCGCTCCCAGGCGGCGGTTATGGCCGGTCATATCATAATCGTAAAAGGTATTGACGCCGTACAGCCAGTTGCCCAGTTGCGTGCGCACCCCGCCCCCCGCATTCACCGTGTTCCGGCTGTCTTTGTTGCGTATTCCCAACTGGGTAAACAGGGTGAATGCGGGACGGTCATACAGCGGCGCCAACAGATCCACCGCGCTATTATCCAACTTAAAATCCTTATCCAGATTCAGTTGCACCCTGGCGGTGCCGAACTGGCTGAGCCATTGCTGGCCGGCTTGGCCCGCCGCGCCAAGGGCGCTGGAGCGGGCCATATCCGAGGCGCTTCCCTGGCCCGTGTCAGCCGGATATGTCGCCGCGTCGGGGATGGATAAGGTATTGCCGCCATATTGTAATTGCGGTGCGGGCTGAGAAAATGGCGATCTGCCGACCGCCAGCGCGGGGGTAAACGCCAGGCTTAGCGGCAGGGCCAATTGAACCGCGATAATAGCCCAGGCGACGCAGCGGCGGAACACCGGCAATGTGTGGTTACGTCCGGTAATATAGGCATACCTACGCCGGGCGGCAATAAACGCAATACGGTTTGTTGTCATAGACGCAATCCTCATAATAATTCATGACGAATGTTATACCCCCGGGCCGGCACGGGGTTGATCCGGGCCGCCGATAAATAACGAATAAAATGGTTATGGAGTTGATTTATTATTAGCATTACAAACACTCATCATGACTAATTAGCAATCAAAGTAATCTTTGGATAAACTATAACGACGCCAGAAGCTTAATGATTAATGTAAAATGAAAGCTATGGTTTCATTAATAAACTTCTACCGTAAGAGATCATTATTTTTAACCTGAACAGAACCCGATCGTTTTTTTATAAAAGGCCTTTTAGGAAATGGCTTTTATGCCGTGGCATTCGGCCATAGTCACCTATAGCGGCGCCCCGGTCGCCGGCCAGTTCAAGACAGTATTACGCAAGCAGTATCTTGGATCACCATAGCAAAGATCATGATGAAAATATCACGAACCAGGCATAAACAAAAAAATATTTATAAAGCAAAAATTCAGCGGGAGGAAAACATAAAAAATATTCATTATTTTACGACATAGCTGGAGGGATAAATAATAAGGCTTTAGTTAGTGAATAGCATTACACCAATCGCTACTACTATACTTTGTACGCCCGGCGCCTACCCGCCATTAACGGATATCGCACCGAGTGCAAGGCTATGATATAAGCCACCCGCGCCGGCATGGCGATAAACCGATACGGTGTTTATGGCTATTACGTAATATCAATTGCTTAATTTAAATCGCTTAATTTAAATTAACCATGGGAGCGTCATCGGCGGCCGCCAACGCGTGATATCATGCAATATAATTTATATACCGAGGCTTGGTTGAAAGCATCCCGATGGTAGCCCGAGGGCCAATCATGCGGGATGCGCTGCGCTACCCTGAACAGAATTCAGGACAGCATCAAAGTATCAGGGAGAGCTTATCTGCGTACCAGACGATAGATCCACAGCACCACAATGGCGCCGATCACCGCCACCACAAAGCTGCCGAAGTTGAACCCATCCACCCGGCCATAACCGAAGAACGTACTGATATAGCCGCCGACCACCGCACCGATGACACCCAGGATGATAGTGATGATAAAACCACCGCCGTCCCTGCCGGGCATGAGCCATTTGGCAATGATGCCGGCGATTAGCCCAAAGATAATCCAGGATAAAATGCCCATCGTTAATCTCCTTTTTTGCCGGTTAAATAGATACCCGCTAATAAGCCAACTAAAGAACCTACGCCAATCGCCACCCAAGGATTATTTTTCGCCCAGGTACAGGATTGCCCGGCTGCCTGCCGTACGCCACTATACATATCCTCACCCAGTTGCTGGACCGTCTCTTGCACATCTTCGGCCCGATCGCGCGCCTTCTTACTGGAGAACATAGGATATCCTTTTATCGCTTCATTTATCTCAACATTACCCATTGGCATGGGTAAAACCAAAAACCAGTATAATTATAGACACTGAGCGGCATAACGCGGAAAAATCACGGAAAAAAGCCGGCGGCGGGTAAAAAAAGGAACCAAAGCGCCTGTTGCGTTATACCGGCAGCGTATTGAGTTCGATGACGCTCAGCGATCCGCCGAACACCGCGCCGGTATCAATATAAAATTGATTAAAATAATGCCTGATCCGATCGAGGGGCGTATGGCCAAAGAAGAAATGCGTCGCGCCCTTGATGGGGGCGCCCCGTCCCCGCTGGTTGCGGTTGATGCGCTGACGGCTCCATAACAGATCCTCTTGCGCCACCGCCCGGTCAAAGCCATAACTGTCCAGCGGATAATCCGCATGGGCCACCACGATATGCCGGTCGGCCATGGGAATATCGATCACCAGCGGTAAATCCGCGCATTCGGCAATCAGCGCCCGCGCGCGCCGCTGTTCGTCGTCGTCCAGGCGTAGAAACCAGCGGCCGCCGTTGGCCAGCCATAAGCCGCCGTCGCCCGATTGCAGCGCATCGATGGCCATTTGTTCGTGATTGCCGCGCACGGCGCAGAACCAGGGTTGCCGCAGCAATTCCAGACATTGCAGATTTTTGGGCCCGCGGTCGATTAAATCACCGACGGAAACCAGCAGGTCCTGCTGCGTATCAAATGCGTGCTGGGCCAGCTTGTCCTGGAGTAAATCGTAACAACCGTGCAGGTCACCCACCACCAATATCCGCCGCCACGCATTGGGATCAATTTTGCGATAAACCGCGGCAGGAATATGCGTATTCATAACTCATCCCCGTAAAAGCATCTTATCGCCCTTAAGCATAGCAGCCGCCTCCCGCCCGGTGGCCGACCGGTGGGAAATAGATTAAAAAAACCTGTTAAAACAGCTCGCTGACAGGCAGCATAGCCATACCCCGTGGTTAAAATCGGATTATCCGGCCAGCTTAATGAATAAACGACACGCGTTAATCGCGCTGAATATCGCCGCGTTTTTTTTTGGACTCTCCGGTATTCTCGGCAAGGTGATCGCCACCTCCCCCACATTTATCGTATTCGGCCGCTCGCTGTTTGCCTTGCTGGCCCTGGCATTGTTAATGCTGAGCAGCAAAAATTTTCGCTGGGAGCGCCTGCATGCCAAAGGTCTGAGGCTGATTGTCATTGCCGGCCTTATTTTGGCGGGACATTGGCTGACGTTTTTTATTTCCGTCAAAGCGGCGGGCGTGGCCATCGCCACCCTGGGTTTCGCCAGTTTCCCGGCTTTTACCACCCTGTTTGAGAGCCTGGGATTTAAAGAGCGCATCACCGCGCGCGAAATCGGCTTAATCAGCGTCATTTGCCTGGGGCTGGTATTGGTTTGTCCGTCATTTGATTTTGGCAGCGCAAACACCCGCGGTTTTTTATGGGGCATTCTTTCCGGCGCGCTGCTGGCGCTATTGATCGTATGCAACCGGATTACCGCCGTAAACATCCGGCCGGTGCAGGTGGCCTTATTGCAAAATGGTTTTATCTGCCTGCTGATGTTGCCTTTCGCCCTGGGCGAGATAAGGTCCGCTACGCTTGCCGACTGGTTTTACCTGGCCCTGCTGGGAATATTTTGCACCGGGGTGGCCCACAGCCTGATGGTGACCAGCCTGCGGTTCGTGAAGGCCAGGGCCGCGGCGGTTTTTTTCGCCCTGGAACCGGTATACGCCATCGCCTTTGCCTGGTGGTGGTTCAACGAGCAGCCGACGCTCAGAATGATGGCCGGCGCTGCGTTGATTATTTTATCGGTCGTGCTGTTTACCCGTAAAAAAGCCGGGGGATGAAGCCTTAGAGGATCATCGGGAGTTTAAGCCCATATTTTTCCGCACAGGCGATAGCTTCGGGATAACCGGCATCCGCATGACGCATAACGCCGGTGGCCGGATCGTTCCACAGCACCCGCGCCAGGCGTTCGTCGGCTTTTTCGCTGCCGTCGCAGACAATGACCATGCCAGCATGCTGTGAAAAGCCCATGCCGACCCCGCCGCCGTGATGCAGGCTGACCCAGGTGGCGCCGCCCGCGGTGCTGAGCAGCGCATTAAGCAGCGGCCAGTCGGAAACCGCGTCCGAACCGTCCTTCATCGCTTCGGTTTCACGGTTCGGCGAGGCCACCGAACCGCAGTCCAAATGATCGCGGCCGATCACGATGGGCGCTTTCAGCTCGCCGGTGCGCACCATTTCGTTAAACGCCAGGCCGGCGAGATGCCGTTCACCCAGGCCCAGCCAGCATATACGCGCCGGCAGCCCCTGGAAGGCGATGCGTTCCCGGGCCATATCCAGCCAGTTATGCAACAACGTATTGTCCGGAAACAGCTCTTTGAGTTTAGCATCGGTTTTGTAGATATCTTCCGGGTCGCCGGAGAGCGCTACCCAGCGAAACGGCCCTTTGCCTTCGCAAAACAGCGGTCGGATATAGGCCGGAACAAAACCGGGGAAATCAAAGGCGTTGGCCACCCCTTCGTCAAACGCCACCTGGCGGATATTATTACCGTAATCCACGGTCGGCACGCCCATTTCATGGAATGCCAGCATGGCCTCGACATGTACGGCCATGGATTGCCGTGCGGCGGCGATCACGCTTTGCGGGTCCGCCAGCTTGGCGGCATTCCATTTATCCAGGCTCCAGCCGGCCGGCAGATAACCGTTGAGCGGGTCATGGGCCGAGGTCTGGTCGGTGACGATATGCGGACGGGCCCCGCCCGCGGCGGCGCGTTTGGCCAATTCAGGCATGATTTCGGCCGCATTGCCCAGCAGCCCGACGGATATCGCCTCGCCTTTGGCGCCGGCTTCTTCAATCATCGCCAGCGCTTCATCGATGGCATAGGCCTTGCGATCGAGATAGCGGGTGCGTAAACGGAAATCGATGCGCGACTCCTGGCATTCGATGGCCAGCACGCTGGCCCCGGCCAACACCCCGGCCAGCGGCTGCGCCCCGCCCATGCCGCCCAGGCCGGCGGTAAGTATCCATTTGCCGCGCAAATCGTTGCCATAATGCTGGCGCCCGGCTTCGGCGAAGGTTTCAAAGGTGCCCTGGACTATGCCCTGGGCGCCGATATAGATCCATGAGCCGGCGGTCATCTGGCCGTACATCATCAATCCGGCACGATCCAACTCGTGGAAATGCTCCCAGGTGGCCCAATGGGGCACCAGGTTGGAATTGGCGATCATCACGCGCGGCGCGTCCACATGCGTGCGGAATACCCCTACCGGTTTACCCGACTGCACCAGCAGGGTTTCATCTTCGTTCAGTTCCCGCAGGCTGGCGAGGATCGCTTCAAAACAGGGCCAGTTGCGGGCCGCTTTGCCGATGCCGCCGTACACCACCAGATCGTCGGGACGTTCGGCCACGTCCGGATCGAGGTTGTTCTGGATCATGCGATAAGGCGCTTCGATCAGCCAGTTCTTGCAGGTCAGCTCGGTGCCGCGCGGTGCGCTGACCGGCCGGGCGACGGCATTGCTAAAATCATTTTTCATTACGGATTCCTCTCTCATCAGAGCGTGAGCGCGTGGCTGGGTAACAAGGTTTGCACTGCGTTTGGCAGGCTGAATTCGGCGACCCAAAGACGCATCGCTTCAATATCCGGCGCCAGCAGCCGATCGCTGGGCAAAAAAGCCACCCGGCGGCGGATGTCGGCCAACTGCTGTTCCAGCAGATCCGAGCTGCGCAGCGGCCGATTGAAATCAATGCCTTGCGCCGCGGCCATGGCTTCGATCCCCACCACCACCGAGGTGTTAAAACACATATCCCCCAGCCGGCGGGCGGCGAACGTGGCCATCGACACATGATCTTCCTGGTTGGCCGAGGTGGGCAGGCTATCCACGCTGGCGGGATGGGCCAGGGATTTATTTTCTGACGCCAGGGCGGCCGCGGTCACCTGGGCGATCATAAATCCTGAATTGACGCCCCCTTCGTTAATCAGAAACGGCGGCAGCCCCGACAGGCCGGTATCGAGCAGCAATGCCAGGCGGCGCTCCGAGATGGCGCCGATTTCGGCGATGGCCAGCGCGATAATATCCGCGGCGAAGGCCACCGGTTCGGCATGGAAATTACCGCCCGAAATCACTTCCCCGCTATCGGTGAATACCAGCGGATTATCGGACGCGGCGTTGGCCTCGATTTGCAGGGTGCGCGCCGCGAATCGCAAATTATCCAGGCACGCCCCCATCACCTGCGGCACGCAGCGGATGGAATACGGGTCCTGCACCCGGCCGCAATCGGCATGGGAAACGACGATCTGGCTGCCGGCCAGCAGCGCGGACACCGATGCCGCCACCGCGATTTGCCCGGCCTGCCCGCGCGCCTGGTGGATACGGGCATCAAAGGGTTTGACCGAGCCTTTGATGGCTTCCAGGGTTAGCGCCCCGGCCACCAGCCCGGCGGCGAAAGAACGCTCGGCTTCAAACAGGCCCACCAGCGCCAGCGAGGTGGAAACCTGGGTGCCGTTCAACAGGGCCAGCCCCTCTTTCGGCGCCAGTTCAACCGGGGCCAGCCCGGCCAGCGCCAGCCCCTCGGGCGCGCTCATCAACCGCCCGTTGACCCGTACCTGGCCTTCGCCTATCAGCATCAGCGACAAATGCGCCAGCGGGGCCAAATCGCCGGAGGCGCCCACCGAACCTTTGGCCGGGATGCAGGGCATCACGCCCGCGTTATATAACGCCAGCAGGGCTTGCACCACGGACAAGCGAATGCCCGAATGGCCGCGCGCCAGGCTGATGATTTTGCAGGCCATGACCAGGCGCACCACATTGTCGTCCAGCAGTTGGCCGGTGCCGACGCTGTGCGACAGCACCAGATTACGCTGCAACTCCGCCAGGCGCTCGGCGGGAATCCGGGTTTGCGCCAGCTTACCAAAACCGGTGTTGATGCCATAGACCACTTCGCCGGTGGCGAGGATCTGCTCTACGGTTTGCTGGGCGGCGTTAATCGCGTCGCAGGCGCCGTCATCCAGCGATAATTCCACCTCGCCGTGGTAAATCGCCTTCAGCGTCGCCAGGCCCACTTCGCCCGGCACTAAACGGCAGGGGCGCAAAAATGTTGCAGAAGATGACATAATCTATTCCTGTCTATACAAGTAAAAAGAGTCCAATATTCCACCTGGTTTGGTGTTATCCGCTCCGTCATTAATCATCCATGCCTCGCAGCGTTTCGCTGCGGATCTCCTCGGTGACGCGCGCCTTTAGCGCCATGAATTCCGGCGTAGTCTTTAAGGTATAATCCCGCGGATGCGGAAAGTTTACCGCGACTTCGGTTTTAATTCTGCCCGGCCGGGCGCTGAAAATAGCCACCTTGTTGGCCATGAAAATGGCTTCGTCGATATCATGCGTGACAAACAGCACCGTTTTACGTGACGACTCCCAGATTTTCAGCAGTAATTCCTGCATCAGCACCCGGGTTTGATTGTCCAGCGCGCCGAAAGGTTCATCCATCAGCAGCACTTTGGGATCGTTGGCCAGCGCGCGGGCGATGGCGGTGCGCTGCTGCATCCCGCCGGACAATTGGCGCGGGAAATGCTGTTCGAACCCGCGCAGGCCCACCTGGTGGATAAAATAGTCGCAGCGTTCGCGCTGCGCGGCTTTAGCCAGCCCCCGTTCGCGCAGGCCAAAGCAGATATTCTGTTCTACCGTCAGCCAGGGAAACAGGGTATAGCTCTGAAACACCATGCCGCGGTCCGCCCCCGGCCCGTCGATCAGGCCGCCGTCGAGCCAGACTTCGCCGCCGCTGGGCTGATCCAGGCCGGCGATAATGCGCAGCAGGGTGGACTTACCGCAGCCCGAAGGACCGAGGATAGTGATAAAATCATTTTCTTCCACCCGATAATCGATGGGCAGCAACGCTTGCGTCTGCTGCCCCTTGGGGCCGCTGAAAATGCGTGAAACCTGCCGGATAGCCAATTTGCCGTGGTTCATAAGGCATTACTCCAGGCAAACAGACGACGGTTTACCGCTTTAAAAATAAAATCCGATATCAGCCCGATGCAGCCGATAACGATAATGCCGAAAATAATCTGCCCGGTATTGAGCAGCGCCTGGCTATCAACGATCATATGGCCGATGCCGCTCGACGAACCGATAAGTTCGGCGACGATCACATAGGTCCAGGCCCAGCCGAGCACCAGGCGCAGCAGTTCGGCGATTTCCGGCGCCGCGCCGGGAATCAGCACCCGGCGCACGATAGTGTGATTGGAGGCGCCCAGGGTATAAGCGGCCTCCACCAAATCGCGGCGCGCGGCGCCGACGGTGACGGCGATCATCAGCACAATCTGGAAAAACGAACCGATAAAAATCACCAGGATTTTCTGCATTTCACCAATGCCGGCCCATAAAATCAGCAGCGGGATAAACGCCGAAGCCGGTAGATAACGGCAAAAAGAGACAAAGGGTTCGAGAAAAGCTTCCACTAATTTGTAAGAGCCCATCATGATGCCCAGCGGCACCGCCAGCACCGCCGCCAGGATAAAGCCCCCCAGCACCCGCATCACCGTCATGGCGATATCCAGCGAAAAGTTGTATTCGGTAAACAGCAGGTACCCTTCGTGTACCATGGTGACGGGGTCGGCCAAAAACGTCGGCGACACCCAGCCGCCGAACGTCGCCAGCGCCCAGAACGCGAAAAACAGGACAAAAAATCCGATGCCGAGAAACCACCGCTGGCCGGTTGATACCCCGCGCAGGGGCACCATCAGCGGGTTATGCATCACTTTTTTCGCCGCCGGCAGCGGTGCGGGTACCTTGATTCCGCCGCCGTGGACATCTTTTCCGACCGACATCACGCTGTCCTTATTGATTAACGTAGCTGGCGTCATACAGGGTCTTGATATCCGGTATCTTGCGGATAACCTTCATTTGCAGCAGCAATTTGGCCGCCTCGTCGCTGAAGGTTTCAATTTCGCCGCTGAAGAATTTGCGGTTTTGTTCACGATCCTGCCAGCGCAGATAGCTGGCCGATTCGGCAAATTCCTTGCCGGAGGATTTCACCGCCGCGCCCATGATTTCATTGGATTTATCCGGCTGCCGCCTAATCATGTCCAGCGCATCGAAGTAGCTGTCCACCAGCGCCTTGGCGGCCTGGGGATGTTCCTTGAGAAACGCGGGCGTGCAGCCCAGGGTATCCATGACCATCGGATAATCCAGGGTGGTGGCCAGGATTTTCCCTTTGGCCGGATTCTGGCGCACGCTGGACAGATAAGGTTCATAGGTCATGGCGGCATCGTTGCTGCCGGCAATAAATGACTGGGCGGCGGCTTCCGGCGAAAGGGTGGTGGTTTTGACGTCCTTCAGGCTCATGCCGTTTTTATCCAGCATCCAGGCGAGCGCGAAATAGGGCGACGTGCCCGGCGCGTCAACCCCGATGGTCTTGCCTTTCAGCGCTTTGATGCTGTCGATATTATTGCGCACCACCAAACCGTCGGCGCCGAAGGATTTATCCAGCTGGACAATCTGGGTAATGGGCACCCCGTTGGCATTCCAGGAGATATAGGTTTCCACCGTGGTGGCGGCGCACTGGACATCACCGGAGGCGATGGCCAGATGGCGATCTTTTTGCGGAATCATTTTCATGGAGACGTCGAGTCCATGACGTTTAAAGATGCCCGCTTTGTCCGCCAGGGTCAGCGGGGCGAAACCGGTCCAGCCGGAGATCCCGATGGCCACCGGCGTATCCGCCGCCATGGCGGGAGCGGCGAAGACTAAACCCAACGCCAGGGTAACGGGATAAACGCGGCTGAAAACTGACGAACTGGCACGGACCTTACTCATATCCCACTCCTGAGTGAATTGCAGGAAAAAATAAACGGTGAAAGGCGACTTGGGCGCACTGTATATTCTTGTCTATACAAGACACTTTACAGAAGCAAAGCCTGTGCCACTTTATTACCCCGGCCGTATTAACCCGGCCGGGGCGCGCTCGTCCCGGCGGGCGCCTTTCTCCGTCCCGCCCCTGCGCCGCTTAGGATCGGTGCCGCAGATACCGTATGCGCTTTACCCGGCGGGGGGCCCATATCGGCTCCCCCGCTCCGCCCAAGTCCCGTGCCGCCAATGACCCATAATGGCGCGTCACGCACCACCAGCTCGCATTGGCCCGCGGATATCGGCCCAGAGCGCAATCCCCCGCGCGTCCGCCGGTTGCAGGCGCAGCGGCCGCGCACGGTCGTGCCACCAGATGCCCTGGCGCGCCTCCAGCGGCGCGTCCCCGTCAATAAGCCACTGCCCGGCCAGCACATAGACCACCCCGCTGTTCCCGGCGGGCAGGATCTGCTCCCCGGCGATACGCGTCATTCCGGCCAGATAATCCCCCCGGCGGGTCATGATATTGAAATCCCGGCTCGGCCCGCCCAACAGCGTGGCGCTTACGGCGTCTTCACCGGCAAAAGCGTAGGGCCGGCCGGGATTGACCAGTGCGTGGGTCGCGCCGCGGCCGTTATGCAGTTCCACACCGCGCCCCTCCAGCAGGGTAATAATGCGATCGATACCGGGAAACGCCGAAAAATCGCCGTCCCGATCGAGGGTGGCGATACTGGCCCGCCAGCCAAATTCCCCGGCGGCTTGTTCCGCCGGCGGCCAACTGATGATTTCCCGGGTTTCTCCGCCCCCGTTCCGCCACCGGCTCACGGGCAGGGTGTCGTACGCAAACCGCCCCGCCCGGCTCATGACGCGTCCTGGCGCAGGTCGCGCAATACGGCGGCAAAATCCCGGGCGCTTTGCTGTTCCAAAGGATGATGCCCCGCGTTGATAAGCTGGCGGCCGGCGACAAACACATCGCGGATTTGCCCCCGGCCGCCCGCGAACAGCCAGCGATTGAGCAATGCTTCGTCGGCGGTGGCCTGGATATAAGGGTCCTGGCCGTCGAGCACCAGCCAGTCCGCGCGGTGCCCCGCGGCCAATTGGCCGAGCGCCGCGCCGCAGGCCTGGGCGCCCCCTTGCAGCGCCCCCAGGTACAGGTTATCCCCCACCGAGGGCTGGCGCGCATCGGCCAGCCGGTTGCGGCGCCGGTCGCGCAGGCGCTGGCCATACTCCAGCCAGCGCAGTTCTTCCACCACGTTTAGCGACACGTGGCTATCCGACCCGATGCCCCAGCGTCCGCCCTGGCGCAGATAGTCGTCGGCCGGGAAAATGCCGTCCCCCAGATTGGCCTCGGTGGTGGGGCACAGCCCGGCCACCGCGCCGCTTTGCGCCAGCGCGCTGATTTCACCGTCATCGAGATGGGTGGCGTGGATCAGGCACCAGCGCCTATCCACCGGCGCGTGATCCAGCAGCCACCGCACCGGTCTGGCCCCCGACCAGCTGACGCAGTCCGCCACCTCCTTTAGCTGCTCCGCCACGTGGATATGCACCGGCGCGTCCGCGTCGGACGCCGCCAGCACCGCCTGGATTTGCTGGCCGGTGACCGCCCGCAGGGAGTGGAAGCACAGCCCCAGTCGCTGATGTTCAACCTTGGCCATATGGGCGCCCAGCGCCTGCTGCTGGCGTAAATAGCCCTCGGTATCCTGGATAAAGCGGCGCTGTCCCGGCTGAGCCGCCTGCGCGCCAAACCCGCTGTAGCTGTATAGCACCGGCAATAACGTCAGGCCGATGCCGCTTTGCGCCGCCGCTTCGCTGATGTGCAACGCCATTTCCGCCGGGTTGGCGTAAGCCTGCCCCTGCGGCCCGTGATGCAAATAATGGAACTCCGCCACCTGGGTATAGCCCCCTTTCAGCATTTCGATATAGAGCTGGCGGGCGATAATACCGACCTGATCCGGCGACAGGCGCTGCACCATGCGATACATCACATCGCGCCAGGTCCAGAAGCTGTCCTGCGGGTCGCCGAAGGTTTCGGTCAGCCCGGCCATGGCGCGCTGGAAGGCGTGGGAATGCAAATTGGGCATGGCGGGCACCGCCGGCCCCGCCAGGACCGTGGCCCCGCGCGGGTCGGCATGGGGTTCCACGGCGGTGAGATGACCTTGTTGATTCACATGCAGCAGGACGTTATCGGTCCAACCCTGCGCCAACAGCGCTCGGGGGGCAAAATAGACGGGCATGGCGGTTTCCGGTTAATGTTATGGAAAAGAGGGTAATGCGGGTCCATCCAGATGAAATGCTTATCCACTTGTCTATACATATACATACGCTGAATTGAACAGTAAACTATTTTATTATTATCTCCCGTTCATCGAGGTTGGAAACGTGACTGAAATGCAGTCCGCGGCGCAGCTCTCCGCCATCATGAGTGACACTCCCGCCCCGATTTACCAGCGGGTTAAACAAGCTATCATACAGCAGATACGTTCCGGCGCCTGGGAACCCCATCAGCGCATTCCGTCGGAAAGCGAACTGGTGGCCGAACTGGGCGTCAGCCGCATGACCATTAACCGGGCGCTGCGCGAGCTGACCGGCGAAGGGTATTTGCTGCGGATGCAGGGGGTCGGCACCTTTGTCGCCGAGCTAAAACCGCAAACCGCCCTGCTCGAAGTGCGCAATATCGCCGACGAGATTGCCGCCAGGGGACACCGGCACAGCAGCAAGCTGCTGACCCTGGAGGCGCGCCAGTCCACGGGGGAGGAGGCATTGTCCCTGGGCATCCAGCCCGGCCAGCAGCTGTTTCACTCGATGATTGTGCATTACGAAAACGATATCGCGGTGCAATTGGAAGATCGCTGCGTCAATCCCCTGACCGCGCCCGATTATTTGCAGCAGGATTTTAACCGTATCACCCCCTATTTTTACCTGACCCAGGCCGCCCCGCTCACCGCCGGCGAGCATCGGGTCGAAGCGATTAACGCCAGTGCCCGGGAACGCGAACTGCTGCAACTGGGGGAAAACGAACCCTGTTTATTGATTCACCGCCGCACCTGGTTCGGCAAATTGGTGGTGACCTCGGCGCGCCTGTTGTACCCCGGCACGCGCTATCAGCTTTTTGGCAGCTTTATTGCTTAACCATACGGACGGGAGAGGGAGGATTATCGATGTCGGTTGTATTTGATAGCGTTTGGCTGGGCGCCGATGTGGCGACCCTGCGCGAGGGCCGCTACGCCCTGATAACGGACGGCGCCATTGCCGTGAGCGGCGATCGCATCGCCTGGGTGGGACCGCGCGGCGCGCTGCCGCCCTGCGACGGGACGCCCATCCATGATTTCGGCGGCGGTATCATTACCCCCGGCCTGATTGACTGCCATACCCATCTGGTGTTCGGCGGCAATCGCAGCCGTGAATTCGAGCAGCGGCTCAACGGGGCGAGCTATGCGGAAATCGCCGCCGCCGGCGGCGGCATTCTGTCGACGGTCAACGCCACCCGCGCGGCCAGCGAAGATGAGCTATTGTCCCTGGCCGAAGGCCGGCTGGCGATGCTGATGGCCGACGGCGTCACCTGTATCGAAATCAAATCCGGTTACGGGCTGACCCTGGAGAGCGAAATCAAGATGCTGCGGGTCGCCCGGCGCATCGCGCAAAAATACCGGGTGCAGGTTAAAACCACCCTGCTGGCGGCCCATGCGGTTCCGCCGGAATATCAGGGCCGGTCCGATGAGTACGTGACGCTGATCTGCGAGCGCTGGATACCCGAAGTGGCCGCCCTCGGCCTGGCCGATGCGGTGGACGGATTTTGCGAGCATCTGGCCTTTTCCCCCGCCCAAATCGCCCGGGTGTTCGACGCCGCCCGCCTGGCCGGATTACCGGTGAAATTGCACGCGGAGCAGCTCTCTTCCCTGGGCGGCGGCACGCTGGCGGCGCGGTATGGGGCCCTGTCGGCGGATCATCTGGAATACGCCACCGACGGGGATGCCCGGGCCATGGCGCAATCCGGCACCGTGGCGGTATTGCTGCCCGGCGCCTGTTATATGCTGCGCGAAACCCAGCTGCCGCCGGTGGCGCTGTTTCGCGAGCACGGCGTGCCGATGGCATTGGCCAGCGATATCAATCCAGGCACCTCGCCCGCCTGTTCGCTGCGGCTGATGCTCAATATGGGCTGTACGCTATTTCGCATGACGCCGGAAGAAGCGCTGGCGGGCGTCACCCGCAACGCGGCGCGGGCGCTGGGACTGGCGGAGACCCACGGCACGCTGGAACCCGGGAAAATGGCCGATTTCGTGCATTGGCCGGTATCGCACCCCGCAGAACTGGCCTATTGGCTGGGCGGACAGCTCGCCGGCAGCGTTATTTATCGCGGCGTACGCCGCTCATAATTATTATTGCAGCTAACCAGGAGGGCACTGTTAGTGAACATTACCGAACCTTATACGTATGAACCCGGTACCATTCCTTTGTTATTAAGCATTCCCCATGCCGGTACCCGGCTGACCCCGGCGGTGGAAGACGGCCTCAGCGACGCCGCCCGGCCGTTGCCGGACACTGATTGGCATATTCCCAGGCTTTATGATTTCGCCCGCGACCTGGGCGCGCATATTCTGATCGGTAATTATTCGCGCATGGTCATCGATTTAAACCGGCCGCCGGACGATCGGCCGCTCTACGCCACCGCTACCACCGGCCTGTATCCGCAAACCCTGTTTGACGGTACGCCGACCTTCAAGCCCGGCTCGGCGCCGGATAGCGATGAGCGTAAAAGCTACCTTGACCAGATCTGGCACCCTTATCACCGGAAATTGCAGGACTGCCTGAGCGAAATCAAAGCCCGCCACGAGTATGCGTTGCTGTTTGATGCCCACTCCATTGCCTCGGTAATTCCACGGCTGTTCGACGGCAGGTTGCCGGATTTGAATCTCGGCACCAACGATGGACTGAGCTGCGCGCCGTCCCTGGGCGACGCGCTGGTTGAATTTTGCGGGCAACAGCCGTTCAGTTCGGTGATCAACGGCCGCTTCAAAGGGGGCTATATTACCCGGGCCTACGGTCAGCCCCATGCGCGGCAACACGCGGTGCAGCTTGAATTGGCGCAGTGCAATTATATGCAGGAACAGCCGCCGTTCGATTACGTGGCGGAGCGCGCCGGCCAATTGCAGCAGGTGCTGCGCGCGCTGCTGGCGACGCTGGTGTCCTGGGGGCAGCAGCCCCGCTAATCGTCGGCGGTAAAACAGATCTCCCGCTCGCAGCAGCTATCGCAGCTGGGCGAGCGGCAGTTGATTTCGCCGGTTTGCGCCAGGCACAGTTGGCGGTAGAAAAACTTCTTCCAGCGCATATTTTGCGCATTCATGGCAATAAGCGCCGGGAAACAGGCGCCCATTAATTGGCGCAATTCCCCGCGCGACGCCAGGCCCAAATCCTGCCAAAGATGGTTAAAGCCCATGGCCGCGGCGGCGATCGGCAGATGCAGCGGCGCGCCGTCCGCAATCAAATACTGCCGCAGCCATTGCGCCAGCGCCTCGCGCTCTTGCCGGCGCGGGCGTTGCAGCGCCGACAGCAATTGATCCTGCCGGCGCAAAAGTTCCGGCCGGGGACGCAGGCCAGGCAGCAACCGCCGCGCCAGGCGCCGGTATTCTTCCTCCGGCAGCCCCATAGCCAGCGGGAAGCGCGCCCGCCCTTCGTTATGATTGATCATTAACCGGCGCAGCCAAAGCTCCGCCGGCTCATGGCGCAGGGTGTCGGCAGGGGGATTACGCATCAGGCGACACCCTGTATGTCCGGGCCGTGCATGGCGCGGGCGCGGTCGCGCTGCCGACGCCACTCCTCCACCACTTCCTTCACCGGCCGCCAGGCGCCCTTGATATTCGGCTCGATGCCGGCCTGCTCCAGGCGCTGCCACGGCCCCAGGCCGATGCGGGCGCAAAACACCGCCGACACGTCCGCCAGCAGCGCCGCTACCGCTTCCAGCCGTTGTTCATGCTGGCGTTCATTGTCTTCTTCGCACGCGGTTTTATCGGTGCAAAACCGCGGTGTGAAACGCTCGCCGATAGGCAGCACGCCGGCGGCGGAAACGCTATAAATCTGGAAACGCCGTACATGGCCGAAGTGCTCGTCGATAAGCACTCCCTCCCGGGTCGCCACCGCCACCAGGCAGGCGTCGGCGGATTCCGATTCCCCCTGGCTGGCGATCGCGGCATGAATTTGCGTGCGCCGGCGCATGACCGGCAGGTAGGGCGCGGGGGCAGCGGGAATGGACGACAATGGAAAACTTTGGCTGCGATCTTCGCCCAGCATGCCGATGGCATCCGCCCTGCACTGCTGGCAATGGGCCATTTGCGGCATCGATGCGCCGCAGCGGCGGCGCACATCATCCACTTCCAGGGAGGTGGGCTCGCGCTGCCCGCCCAGGCCAAATACCGTGCCATGCTCCGGCTGGGAAATCAGCGGCATGACGTTGTGCAAAAATGCGCCCCATTCCCGGGCTTTTTCGCTGACCGCGGGCAGATGATGGTCGTTGATGCCGGGGATCAGCACCGAGTTTATTTTTACCAGCACGCCCCTGGCGGTCAAGCGGCGAATACCCTCCTGCTGGCGCGCCAATAATAGGGCGGCGGCCTCGCGCCCGGCCAGGCGCTCGCCGTCAAACCATAACCACGGGTAAATTTGCGTGGCGATATCCACATCCAGGGCATTGACCGTCACGGTAACGTGATCGACGCCGATATCCACCAGCCGATCGACGACTTCCGGCAAGGCCAGGCCGTTGGTGGAAAGACAAAGTTTCATATCCGGCAGGGCCAGGCGCAGCCCTTCCAGGGTGTTAAAGGTACGGGCGATATTCGCCAGCGGGTCCCCGGGGCCGGCGATGCCGATCACCGCCAGCTGGGGCAGCGCCGCCGCCACGTGGCGGGCCTTGGCTATGGCCTGGGCGGGAGAAAGCACTTCCGAGACCACGCCGGGGCGGGATTCGTTGCTACAGTCATATTTGCGGTTGCAGTAATGGCATTGCAAATTACACGCCGGCGCCACCGCCAGATGCATACGGGCGTAGCGGTGATGGGCCGTGCGCGAGTAGCACGGATGCTGCGCCGCTTTGTCCGCCTGCAGCGGGGTTAGCACCGAACCGGCGTCGGGCGCGCCGCAACCCCGGGCAGCGGCAGGAGTTGAAGAAGAATGACAGGATGCCATGTAAACCGCCTTAATCAGGACAACGTTATCCTGGTTATTGCAATCGCCATGCCCGCCGGACCACAGAGTTAACCTTATGCTTTAACAGCAATTAGATCATTTACCTGCCCCATGATGTTGTGTTTAATCCCGCGCGGCGGTGACATTGTCTTAAAACCGACAATCCCGCCGCCCGCGGGTTCAGGCCATACCGCGCCAAGACGTTATCGTCGGCGGTTTGCCGCGCGTTGTGCTATCGTATGCGCCGAAATGGCCTGTTACTGCATCACTCCGGGTCGGTGGAACATTGTCGGTGGAAAAATTGATGGAAAATCCGGTGGAAAAAAAGAAAAGCTTCCCGCAGCAGAAAAATCACCTGCATCCGCGTAACCGTCACCGCGAGCGTTACGACTTTCCCGCGCTGATCGCCAGTTGCCCGGCCCTTGAGCCGTTCGTCAAGCCCAATGCCTGGGGCGACATTTCGGTGGATTTCGCCGACCCGGCCGCGGTAAAAATGATTAACCGCGCGCTGTTGCAACATTTTTACGGTATCGAACATTGGGATATCCCGGCCAACTATCTCTGTCCGCCGATCCCGGGGCGCGCGGATTATCTGCATTATCTCGCGGATCTGCTGGCCGCCAGCAACGGCGGCGCGATCCCGCGCGGCCGCGGCGTGGCGATATTGGATATCGGTATTGGCGCCAACTGCATTTATCCCATCATCGGCCAGCATGATTACGGCTGGCGTTTTACCGGCACGGAAACCGACCCGGTGGCGCTGAATTCCGCCAAAATGATCGTGGCGATGAACCCGACGCTGAAAAACAGCGTGCGCCTGCGCCAGCAAAAACAAACCGATGCCATGTTTAACGGCATTATCGGCATCGCCGAACGTTACGACGCCACGATGTGCAACCCGCCGTTCCACGGGTCGGCGGAAGAAGCCACCGCCAGCACCCGGCGCAAACTGCATAAGCTGGGTAAAGGCGAGGTGCCCGCCGTGCCGGTGCAAAATTTCGGCGGCAAGCATAACGAGCTGTGGTGCGAAGGCGGGGAACTGGCATTTGTCGGTAAAATGGTCGAAGAGAGCGTCGGCAAAAGCAAAAACTGCCTGTGGTTTACCTCGCTGATTTCCAAGCACACGACCCTGGAACCGCTGTATGCCGCCATAAAGCGGGCCGGGGCCAGCGACGTGCGTACCGTCGACATGGCGCAGGGGCAAAAAATCAGCCGGTTTATCGCCTGGACGTTCCATAATACCGAACAGCAGGCGCTGTGGGCCGCAGAACGCTGGCGGTAATCGCCAGGCCCGCCCTGCCGGCAACGGCGCCCCCCTGGCGCCCCGCGGTTAACCGCGGGGCAATGCAGGTTATAACCGGTGCATATTGATATTTAAAATCTGTATGCGATAAGCCACCTGGCGCGGCGTCATGCCCAGCAGCCGGGCGGCCTTGGCCTGTACCCAGCCGGATTTCTCCAGCGCGGCGATCAGTTTTTGCCGATCGTCCATATCTTCTTCCCCCTGCGCCTCGCCGTGGATGGGCGGCAGCGCGCCGCGCGGCGGCGCCATGGCCGACGTCTCGCTGTGATTAAATAAAATCACGTCGCGATCGATCAGGCCCTCTTCCGACATCACCGACGCGCGCTCCAGGCAGTTCTCCAGTTCACGGACGTTGCCCGGCCAGCTATAGCTCATCAATAAGCGCAATGCGCCGTCGCTGATGCGCAACTCGCGTCCCTGTTTGGCCGCCAGCTTGGCGATCAGGAACTGCGCCAGCCCGACAATATCGTCCTGGCGCTCGCGCAGGGCCGGCAAGTTGATGGGCATTACGTTAAGCCGGTAGTACAGGTCTTCGCGGAAATGGCCGTTGCGCACTTCCTCTTCCAGATTGCGGTTGGTGGCGGCGATAATGCGCACATTGACTTTAATGGTGGTATCGCCGCCCACGCGCTCCATTTCCCCCTCCTGCAAAATGCGCAGTAATTTGGCCTGGAAGGAGGCGCTGCTTTCGCCGATCTCATCAAGAAACAAGGTACCGCCGTCGGCCAGTTCGAAGCGCCCTTTGCGCTGGCGCACCGCGCCGGTAAACGCCCCCTTCTCGTGGCCGAATAATTCGCTTTCCAGCAGGTTATCCGGCAGCGCCGCGCAGTTGAACTTCACAAACGGCTCCAGGGTGCGCGGCGAATTATAGTGAATGGCGTTGGCGATAAGCTCCTTGCCGGTGCCGCTTTCCCCGCGCACCAGCACGGTGGTATCCCATTTGGCCACCTGGCGGATCACGTCGAAAATTTGCCGCATCGGCTGACTGTTGCCCACCATATTATCAAAACCGTACTGATGCTTGACTTTGCGCCGCAGGGTATCGCGCTCCTGGCGCAGGGCTTCGGTTTCCTGGCTCATATACCCCACCAGCCGCACCGTCTGGCAAATTAAATTGGCCACCATTTCCAGGAACCGGGTGCTGGCCGGCAGCCGGTCTTCATGCAGTTCCATCGGCTGCGCCGCCAGCACGCCCAGCGGCACGCCGTCGGGGCCGGGGATGGGCACGCAAATAAACGGCAGGCCGTAATCGTACAAATTCAGCCGGTCCAAAAAGCGGGGATCGTCGGAGACGCGCGGCAGCACCAGCGAGCGCTGCTGGCTCATTACCGTGCCCAATATCCCTTCGCCGATGCGGTAGCGAACATTTTTGCATCCCTTTACCACTTCGGTGTCCGCGCCGTACAAAGCCTCGATAAATAATGCGCTGCGCGATTTATCAAACAGGCACACCATGCCGTACTGCATATAAGCATGCTCGTATAACGCCTGGATCATGGCCTCCAGGGTCTGCCCCAAATCCAGCGAACGGCTGAGCGCCACGCTGATTTTATGCAAGGCGGTAAATTGTTGTGATAAATCAAAACGCCGTGATGTCTGGGTAGAAGTAGGAAACTGGTTCATTCTGCTGCTCCTATCATCGCCGGGTGTCTGAACGGCTTGGCCGGCAGGGGTAAACGCAAGGTCAAGAGCGTCCCGTCCTCTTCCTGGGTATGGATATCGATCATGCCCTGATGATTGCCGATCAGGGTTTGTATCAAGCGCAGCTCCATGCCGTGTCCGGGCATGGTGAAGGTTTGCGGCGGCGTCGCGCTATATACCGGCTGCAACGACAAATTGTCGCGCAGGTCGAAAAAGAACGCATTGTCGCGCCCGTAGGCGCGCAGCTGGATAATCAGCGCCGCCGCCGGCCGTTCGCCGGCCAGGATCAGGCAGCGATCCAGCCACAGGCTCAGCGACGCCAAAATTTGATGGCGCTGCCCCCAGCCCAGTAAAACGTCCGGCTCGCATCGCCAATGCAATTCGCCCAGGCAGCCCAGGCGCGGCCGGTAGAGATCGGCTAAATCTTTCAGCAGATCGCCTATCGACCAGAAGTCCTTTTCCTCTTGCTCCAGCGACGGCCGGCAGAGCTGCAAGCGCGCCAGCGCCTGCTGTCCTTCCTGCCAGGCGGCGTCCAGGCCGGGATGCACCGCGCCGTCGGGATTAAGCCGCCGGGCGGCCGCCAGCATATTGAGCGGGCCGCTGAGCTGCACCATGGCCGCATCCAGGGATTCACGGATCGCCGCCAGCAATTTGCCGGAGACCAATTTATGTTTTAGCTGTTCAAGCCGCTGTTGCGCGCGCTGTCGCTGCTGTTCGCTGTCATCGATAAGCGTAATTAACGTGCGCGGCGGCGCCACGTCCGAGAAATAGCGGCTTACCTCTTCATTTACTTCCGATAGCGGCCAAATGCTCAGGCCGAATACCCGTTCGCTGCCGCCGATATGCAAGGTGACGCGCTCGCCGGCCGCCAGTCGGGTTTTATTGTCCGGATAACCCAGCCCGGCCAGCAGTTCGCGGCCGCCATAATCGGCGCACAGGGTTTTATAGGCCAGATTATCCATCACGATCCGGTCGTGCTCGTCGAGCACGATAACCGGCGCCGGCACGTTATTGAGTACGGCGGCGATCAGCGACATTTGATTGCGCAGGCGCTGCATCAGGGCGTAGCTGTCGGAGATATCCTTATGCATGCCGAGGTAATGCTCGATCTGGCCTTCCGCACTGAATATGGGGGAAATGCTCACCTCCGCCAAATAGAGGCTGCCGTTTTTGCGCTGGTTAATCAGTTGCCCGACCCAGGGACGTCCTTGGGTTATGGTCCGCCACATGTCCTGATAATGTGTATTGGGCGTCTGGCGGCTGGCCAGCACGTTGTGATTTACCCCGGCCAGCTCGGGTTCGCTGTAGCCGGTAAGCTGACGGAATGCCTGATTGGTATAGACGATACGCGCATGAGGGTCGGTGATGGAAATGGCCACCGACGATTGTTCCACTGCGGTATAAAACAGTCCGGGACGCAAAACGGACAGCGCCGGCGTACCTGCGCAACTGTCCAAAAGCGCGGCATCATCGAGCATAGGTAGACGCATAAAAACTCCTGCGGGTCGGGATAAAAATCAGGTAGTGGTGCGTTTCACGACAATTTGTCAGATCTGCCGACAGGATGGCGCGAAGCGATAATGACCTTAAAAATTGTGCAAGTTTGATACCGAAAGTTGCACAACCGCAGAAAACCTTGATCTAAACAGGGGTTTTTGGCCCCAAAGCGCATTTGAGCTCCGGTTCCGGACAGCGCTGTCCGCCCGCCCGGCGCTAACGCGCGCCATCGTGGCGCGTTTTGCGCACCAACATTGCGCATTTTTTGTCCAGCGCAGATTGGCACAGCTTTCGCAATAACCCCCTAAGTACGCTTTTGGCTGCGGGGAATAAAATGAAGGAAATACTGCTGATTATATTGGCCAACGGCCTGGTGAATAACATCGTACTCGCCCGCTTTCTGGGTTTGTGCTCGTTTATGGGGGTGACCAATAAAGTGGATTCGGCGCTGGGCATGTCGATGGCGACCACGTTTGTGATTACGCTGTCCGCCGGCCTGGGCTGGGTTATCTATCATTGGATTCTGGTGCCGCTGGGCATGGAATATTTGCGGTTGCTGTCGCTGATTATGGTGATCGCGTCGCTGGTTCAATTATTAGAGTTGTTTATCGCCAAACAAAGCCCCGCGCTTTATCGCACGCTGGGCATCTTCCTGCCGCTTATCACCACCAACTGCGCCGTGCTGGGCGTGGCGCTATTGGTACTGGACGATAATCTGAGTTTTCTCCATAGCGTGGTGTTCGGTTTCAGCTCTTCCCTGGGATATTCATTGGTGATGGTGATTTTCTCCGGCCTGCGCGAGCGCCAGGATAACGCAACGCCCCCGCTGCTGTTTCGCGGCGCGCCGATCAATTTTATTACCGCCGGCATACTGGCGCTGGCATTCACCGGTTTTGCCGGCCTGGCGGGATAAGGAGATGACGATGAACGCTATATTGCCGGTGCTGGCGGTTCCCGCTATCGGCGCCATTATCGGTTACCTGCTCGGTTATGCCGCAATCTATTTCAAAGTGGAGAAAGATCCGCGCATCGACGCGGTGGTCGCCCTGCTGCCCAACGGCCAGTGCGGCCAATGCGGTTTTCCCGGCTGCGCCCAGGCGGCCGGCGCCATGGTGCGCGGGGAAGCCCCGGTCAGCGCCTGTACTCCCGGGGGCGCGGCGCTGGCCAAACGCATCGCCGGGCTATTGGATATGCCGCTCAACGATGCCGAAGACCGCGGGCCGCAGGTGGCGGTGATTAATGCCCAGGCCTGCGACGGCTGCGGGCGCTGCCAGAAAAAATGCAATTTTGACGCCATTGTCGGCGCGACGCGCCAGCAGCACGGTATTTTGGCGGATGACTGCACCGGCTGCGCCGCCTGTATCGCCGTGTGCGCGCATCAGGCGATTGAACTGCGCGCCGATCCCCTGCTGACCCCCACCGCCGCTAAACCCCGCTTTGACCTGAGGGAGGCTTCTTATGTTTAGCGCCAAGCTAAAACCCCACGGCGGTATCCGCCCCTATAGCCATAAGTCCCTGACGCGCGATATCGCCATCCGCCCGCTGGCCGCGCCGCGCCAGCTGATCGTCCCGCTGCGCCAGCATACCGGGCCGGCGGCGGTGCCGGTGGTGGCGCCGGGCGCTATCCTGAGCGCCGGCCAGCTGATCGCCGAGGCCCGGGAGCGCATGTCCGCGCCGGTGCATGGCGCCCTGGCCGGGGTGGTGACCGACGTCGTGTCCGGCGACCAGGGTTATATCACGATCAAGGTAAACGCGCCGGCCGACCAGCCATCGGCGCCCCGCCTGGCGGCCCCGGACGGCCTGGATGATGCGCACGCCATGCTATCGTTAATCGAACAGGCCGGCATCGTCGGCATGGGCGGCGCCATGTTCCCGGCCGCCGATAAAATCAGAATGAGCCTGCGCTACCCCATTGAGACCCTGATTGTCAACGGCGGGGAGTGCGAGCCGTATCTCACCACGGACGATCGGCTGATGCGCGAACAGGCGGAATTTATCATCGGCGGCATCCGCTATCTGCAGGCCATTACCCACGCCCGCCAGGTTTATATCGGTATCGAGGATAATAAAACCGAGGCCATCGCCCGCCTGGATGAGCTTTGCCGCCAGGAGCGCAACATCGAAGTGGTGATTTTGCCCTCGCTCTACCCCATCGGTTCGGCCAAGCAGATGATCGAAGCGGTGACCGGCCGCCAGATTCCGCAAAACCGCCGCTCCACCGAAATGGGGGTGCTGGTGCAAAACGTCGGCACCTGCATCGCCATTTTTCACGCCATCCGCTTTGGCAAACCCGTGACGCACCGGGTCATTACCGTCAGCGGACGGGCCATCGAACATCCCGGCAACCTGCTGGTGCCCATCGGTACGCCGATTAAAGAGATTATCGGCCAGTGCGGCGGACTGAAATCGCAGCCGGCGCGCATTGTACTGGGCGGGCCGATGATGGGCCGGGCCGTGGAAGATCTGGCGACCCCCATCAATAAAGGCACCAGCGGCCTGTTGCTGCTCAACGGCGACGAACTGCCGCAAACCCGCCCCAGCGCATGCCTGCGCTGCGGGCGCTGCCTGGATGCCTGCCCGATGAGCCTGGCGCCGCAGGCGATGTTCGCCGAGTTGAAAAACGACGGTTTCGCCAAAGCGCGGCATCAGGGGCTGAATGCCTGCCTGCTGTGCGGGTCCTGCGCTTATGTTTGCCCGGCGGCGCTGCCGCTGACCCAGTTTTTCGACTGGGGCCAGCAGCAACTGCGGCTGATTAAGCGCCAGGAAGATAAACTAACGCGTACCCGCCAAAACAGCGCCCGTCGCCAGGAACGCCTGGCGCGGGAAGCCGCCGAAAAAGCGGCGGCGCTGGCCGCCAAGCCCGCGCGCCGTACGCGCCGCAATGCCCCGCCTACGGAGGATACCCCATGTTAACCGCGCCGCATGCCCACCAGGGACTGACCGTTGACCGCCTGATGTACCGGGTCAATATTTCTCTGCTGCCGGTCGTCATCCTGGCGTTTTTGCAGTTTGGCGCCCAATCGATTTTGCTGATTTTTTGCTGCCTGCTGAGCGCGCTGGCCTGCGAGGCCCTGTGCCTCAAGCTCAACCCCGCCGCCCAGGGCCATACCTTTGACGGCGCGGCATTCCTCACCGCGCTGATCCTGGCGCTGAGCCTGCCGCCGCACGCGCCCCTGTGGCTTGGGATATTTGGCGGCGCGGTGGCGATTATTTTCGGCAAGCATATCTATGGCGGCCTGGGGCAGAACCTGTTCAACCCGGCCATGCTGGCGCGGGTGGTGCTGCTGATCGCATTTCCGGTGGAAATGACCCGCTGGGTGGAACCCGCCGCCTTTTATGACGGCGCTTTTTATCGCCTGGGCGTGGACGGGATGACCGGCGCCACCTTGCTGGGCGGCTTTAAAGAAAGCGGCCGGCAGCATTTGGAACTGCTGGCCAACCTGTTTGGCAACCGCAGCGGCAGCCTGGGGGAAACCTCGTCGCTGTTGCTGGCGCTGGGCGGCGGCTGGCTGATGCAGCAGCGGGTCTTCAGCTGGCATATTCCGCTGGCGACGGTGCTGGGCTGCCTGCTGCCCGGCACCGTCCATTGGCTTATCGCCCCCGGCGGCATCGTGCCGCCGCTGGCGCAGTTGACCAGCGGCGGACTATTGCTCGGGGCGTTTTATATCCTCACCGACCCGGTTACCGGCCCCGGCAGCGTGCGCGGACGGCTGATCTACGGCGCGCTGGCCGGTTTTATCACCTATTGCATCCGCGCGTTCGGCAACTTCCCCGAGGGCATGGCGTTCGCGGTGCTGCTGGTTAACGCCCTCACCCCGCTGATTGACAATTATACCCAGCCAAGGGCCTACGGTTACGTGGGCGGCAAGGAGAAATCATCATGAAACCGCAACGCCGCCCAGGAAAATCCGGCCGCCGAACGGGAGGCCGATATGCTTAACCGCGGGATGTCGCAGTATTTCCCCACCCGGGAAAGTCCGCTGACCCAGGGTTTCTTGCTCGGCTCGTTTACGCTTATCGTTTGCCTGCTGGTCGCCGGCTGCTGGTGGCTGACCCATGAACACATCATCCTGCGCGAGAAAGAGGATACCCAGAATATGCTGTCGCAGGTGTTTCCCGCCGGACGTTACGATAATGCGCTGGCGGATGCGCAGCAATCCCTGACGGTGGGCGGCCGGGAAGTGCGTTTTTACCGCGCCAGCCTGAAGGGTAAACCCAGCGGCATAATCCTGGCCAGCGAGACCCAGGGTTATGGCGGCCCGATTCAACTCCTGACCGGCATCGACGCCGGCGGCGTGATTACCGGGGTGCGGGTGATAAGCCATAAAGAGACACCGGGGCTGGGGGACGCCATCGAGCTGGAGCGCAGTCCCTGGATTCGCAGTTTCGACGGCCAATCCCTCGATAACCTGACGGAACAACAGTGGCATGTCAAAAAAGACGGCGGCCGGTTCGACGCATTCACCGGCGCCACCATCACTCCGCGCGCGGTGGTGAAAGGGGTACATGACAACCTGCTGGAGTTCAGGCAACGGCGGGCGCAGTTCCTGGGTGAACACCCTTGATGACGTTGATAATGCAGTATTTAACCTCGATGGGAGGCGCTTATGAGTGATAATAGCCAGCCGCGGCTGCGGGAGATTATGGTCAGCGGGGTCTGGACCAATAATGTCACCTTTGTGCAAATTCTTGGCCTGTGCCCGCTGATGGCCATTACCACTACCGCCACCAACGGCCTGGGACTGGGCTTGATGACCGCCATGGTGCTGGCCTGCTCCAATTTTCTCGTCTCGGCGCTGCGCAAGGTGACGCCCAGCCAGATCCGCATTCCGGTGTATATCTCGATTATCGCCTCGCTGGTGACGATTCTGGATTTAACCATGAACGCCTGGATGCACGATTTGCACAAAGTCATGGGGCTGTTTATCCCATTGATCGTGGCCAACTGCGCCCTGCTGGGTCGG
Source organism: Sodalis sp. RH21 (assembly GCF_047324175.1). NCBI lineage: Bacteria > Pseudomonadati > Pseudomonadota > Gammaproteobacteria > Enterobacterales > Bruguierivoracaceae > Sodalis > Sodalis sp. RH21. The sequence goes on from NZ_CP178732.1 coordinate 3,035,339, forward strand.
GCGGAGGCTTTTGCCGCCCATAACCGGATTTTCCCCGCGGCGCTCGACGGCTTGGCCACCGGACTGGGGTTTACCCTCGGCTTGACCAGCGTGGGCGCAGTGCGTGAAATTCTCGGCAGCGGCACGCTATTTAGCGGCGCGGCCCTGCTGCTCGGCCCGCATTTCCACTTTCTGGAACTGCATCTGCTACCGGGGTACCGGGGCTTTTTGCTGATGTTATTACCGCCGGGCGGCTTTGTGGTGATGGGCATGCTGCTCAGCGGCATCCGCCTGGTAAAACGCCTGACCAGCCGCGCCAGCGCCGCGCAGCCCAGCAGCGAACCCGCCGGAGGCTGCCACTGATGAAATTTTCAGTCGCCCACGTCAACGGCATCCGGGGACGTTGCATTCAGATGCAGCTCGATGCCCCGGTGACGGTACGCCAGGCCATCCTGGCATCCCCGCTGCCGCAATTATTTCCTTATCTCGATCTGGCGATCCACCGCACCGGCATCTATGGCCGCTTATGCCCCGCGGATACGCCGGTCGGCGAAGGCGATCGGGTGGAAATTTATTTACCGGCCACCAGAACCGGCGCGGACGAGGACGACGATGATTGATGCCGCCGCCGGGCCGCCCGATGGCACGCCCGCCGTGCGCTATTGCGGCGAAATTTTTTTCATTGGCATTGTTAACATTTTTGGAGCTTATCATGGCTAATATCGGCATTTTTTTTGGTACCGACACCGGCAAGACCCGTAAAATCGCCAAACTGATCCACCAGCATTTCGCCGGCGAAGCGGACGAGCCGAAAAACATTAACCGCGTCACCATTGACGATCTGCTGGCCTACCCGGTACTGATCCTCGGCACCCCGACCCTGGCCGACGGTCAGTTGCCCGGGCTGGACGCGGAGTGCCAGAGCGAATCCTGGGCGGAATTCGCCGATACCCTGGCGCAGGCCGATCTGAGCGGCAAAACCGTGGCGCTGTTCGGGCTGGGGGATCAGGAAGCTTATCCGGATAATTTCGTCAGCGCCATGGGCGAACTCTACGATATCGTGACGCAAGCCGGCGCGACTATCGTCGGCGCCTGGCCGCGGGACGGGTATGTATTCACGTCTTCCGCCGCGCTGGAAGGGGATGAGTTTGTGGGTCTGGCCCTCGATCAGGACAATCAGGCGGATCTCAGCGCCGAGCGGGTTGAGTCCTGGATTACGTTGGTGAAGGCGGCGCTGTAATATTCCGGCGCCCCTATTCGTTAAAACATGCCGGTTTAACCGCGTCGATATGCGGGCTGATGGCCCGCTGTTGTCAATATTATTGCCCATAACGCAACAGAGGGTGTTAAAAAAGGCCATTGACTTATTGATCAGATAATCATGTTATATATTTTGAAGTTTTTTATTTTTATGCCAGCCATGGATTGGATATTTTATAAAATTAATATCCAGGTGAATCACTTTCGCTGGTCACCACATATTAATTTCAATAACGCTTTGTCGGATTAATTAATACCAATCTGGCAGTAGACAGTCAATTTATTCACTTCCCTCTGGCGGCAGGAGAATCTATTGTGAAGCAAAAAAAAGCATCCGTTGTATTATCCGGCCACAACGCCGGCGAAACCAATCCCCCGACTTTTGATAATACAACTTTTGATGAGTATGCCGGGCTGTACGAGCAATTAGCCCAATGGCCCTACCGTAAATATCTGGAAATACCGGCGCTTGCCGCATGCCTGGGCGATTTAACCGGTCAAACCGTATTGGACTTCGGCTGTGGCCCCGGTTTTTTTTCACGCTGGCTGAAACAGCTCGGGGCGCAAGCGGTGGTCGGCCACGATATATCCGCCGGCATGCTCAATTATGCGCGGCGCCGGGAAGAAAAAGAGCGCCAAGGCATTATCTATCTGGCGGAGCTGGATGAAACATACACCGCCGCCTTTGATATCGTCCTGGCTATTTATGTCCTGCCTTACGCGCCGGACCACGGGGCATTACGCGCATTATGCCGCTCCATGGCCCGAGCGCTCAAACCCGGCGGACGGTTGATAACCCTCCCCCTGCATCCCGATTTTCATCCCGACGCGGAATATTACCGCGCCTATGGTTTCAGGCTCATAGAACCCGCTCCCAGGCGCGATGGGGGCAAGGTGCGCTTGCATCTTTGCCAACCCCCTTATGATATTAACCTGGATGCCTATTACTGGTCAGCGGAAACCCTGGCCGCCGCCCTGGCCGATGCGGGGTTTATCAATTTGCGCTGGCCCGGATTAACCTTGCCAGCGGGGCCAGCGCCTACCCCGCAGGGCGGGATCGAATTCTTGCTGCCCTATTTCCGCCGGCCGCATGTAGCCATCATCGAGTGCGTCAAGGAGGGATAATGACCATTGGCGCGGTTCACCGCCCCCATGACCCGGTACCCCAGATGAGCGCTATCGCCGGCGTGGATCGGCACGAATGGGATGGTTTGGTAAACGACAGTGATTTTTACCATTGCCACGGCTGGCTGGGCAGCCTGGATTATGCCCTGGGCGCCGGGGAAATTCTGACGTTGCGCGGATGCGCCGGACTGCTGGGCGGATGCGCGCTGTGGAACGGCGAAAACCAACCCGGCCTGTTTTACCTACCGGAGTATTTTCCAGGACTTCCCGGGCCATGGCATACCCCGTTTTTATGGGGCGGGGCCAGGCGCTCCACTCATAATGAAATCCCGTGTATCAGCGGCCCGCACCGGGGCGAGGCGTTGGCCGCCATTGCGGCTGCGCTGGCGGCGCAAGCGCAGCTACGCGGCAAAACCGCCACCGTCATCCCTTATATGCCCCTAAGCCGGGCCATGGAAATCGCGCGCCATTATCCTTACGCCAGGGTAGTCATGCACGGCGCCGAAGCAACGATCCCCGTGCTACCGGGTGGATTGAACGCCCAGTTGACGCGCTGGCATGCACACCATCGCAACCGGACCAAAGCCGAACTGCGCGCCTTTGAGCGTTTGGGTAACCATGTTGAATGGCTGCCGTTAACTGAAAACCTCTTTACCGTCGCGGCCAGGCTGATTGCCGATAACAGGGAAAAATACGGCAGCCATCAGGGCAGCGAATGGATGCAGAATATATTTAACGGACAACGCCATTCGGCGATCATCGATACGGCTATCGCCGCCGTCGCCAAAAAAAATAACTGCATTTCTGCGATAACTATTTTTTATCATTTTGGCCAAACGCTGCATGCCCGTTATTACGGCTCGGATTACCAGGATATCGCCAATGATTTCAGGTATTTTGCGTTAACATATTATCATTCACTTGATTATGCTGATGAACATAATATTACCCAATGCCGGCTGTCTGTTTCCGCTTTGCATGCCAAAACGTTCCGTGGAGCACAGTTAGAGCCATTGGCCGCATTGCTGTTATTCACCGACCGACCGGACCTGGCGCGGACATCTTGTGAAAATTACAACCGCCGCTTTCATCGGTATTATCAGCGGCATTTCTCCAAGCATCTCACCGCCGAGTGGTTACAACTGGAATAAGGAGAATCGGCATGCTGCATCTTATGTATTTATTAAAACCCACCGGGCAGGCGCAACGGGATATGGCGGCTTTCTGGCGGTGGGTGAGCGAACGCGACCGCTGGTTTTACCACACCCTGGTCATGGCCGGCGATCGCCGCTGGTACATACGCACCGTGGGTAATCATGTCCATTGCCTGGAGCACTATGTTTCATTCGCGGACGAAGCGGCCTGGGGCGAGTATCGCCGGGCGGTATCCGCACTGGGCAAAGATCCCGTCTGGGAAAAAAAACGCATCGAACAGGACGACTGGTGGGAAATTATCGATGCCCGTTTATTAAACGATGCGCCGTTAATCAGGAGCTGATCATGTCCGATATCTTCCACGACAATGCAAGCCGCAGTGAATATTTGCTGGATAATGCCCGTTTTTTTAACCTGGCCACCTCGTCGGCGGTGGGCGAACCATGGATCGCGACGCTGAATTATGTCGTCAAACGGTCGCCGCTGCGGCTGTTCTGGTATTCGATGGCACAGTCGTTACATTCACAAAATATCCGGCGGCGGGCCGCGGTAAGCGGGGCAATCTATCTGACCGCCATCCCCGATTCGCCGCTGCCCGGCCTCGACGGCGCACAGTTTACCGGCACGGCGCGGGAAATAGAGCGGAACGAATGCGCCGACGTGCATGACTATTATTATCTGCACAATTTTCCGGATAGCCGCATAAGAGCGCAATGGATGCTGCCGTTAAGCGAGTTTGCCGGCGCTGGCAAACGGCGCTTTTATGAATTGCGCCTGGAGCAATGGTGGTTATTGGATCTCGAAGGCTGGCGGCAGAATAAAGAGGATTGCCGCATCCCCGTGCCGCTAGCATCCCTTTATGTCCCGAGCCGGCCGTTATAATGCATCCAGCCATTGGCGCTGATAGCGTTGCCGTTCCCGCGTCTGCAACTGCCGGCGCACCGTCGCCAGCGCTTGTTCCCGCGGGATGGGCGCGGCGGGACGAATCGCGCGGCACAATAACAGATGCAGGCCCATGGGACTGGTGACAATGTCACTTACCTGCCCTGCCGGCAGGGCAAACAGCACCCGCTCCAGGGATTCATACAATAACCCGCGGCTAATCCAGCCCAGATTGCCCCCGTCCAGGGCGGTGGGGCATTCCGAATGGCGCTGCGCCAAGCGGGCAAAATCGGCGGCGGGGTTTTCTATAATTGAATGCGCAACAATTGAATGCGCGACGACGGAATGTTCCCCGGCGGAATCCTTGCCGGAGGAAGGGTGCAAAAGCCGGTGCAGCGCCTCGATGCGTGGGCGCGCCTGTTCCAGCCGGCAGCCGGGCTGCTCATCATCTACGGTAAGCAGGATATGGCTGCATTCGCGCTGTTCGGGACGCAGGAATTTAGCCTGGTGTTCCAGATACCATTGGACGACCTGGGCGTCGTCCGGCGTCGGCGCCTGGGCCGCCACCCGCGCCAGCATTTTATCCAGCAGGACCTCGTGGGTCATGGCCTGATACAGGCCGCGCGCGTCCAGGCCCAGTCGCGCCAGCTGCCGCGGTTCCACCGCAGCGGTATCCAGGCGCTGGTCGAGAGCGGCCACCGCGGCCTGGATATCGCTTTCGGCGGCGCTCAGACCCTGCGCCAGGGCCTGCTGCTCTATCCGGCTTTCCAAAGTCAGTTGCCGGGCATAGCGCGGTTCAAACTCGGTGAGCTGCTCGGCGGTTAATTGCCAGGGCGGGATCTTATAAAGCGCAAGGGATAATTTCAGCCGGCTGTAAATGCGCCATATTTCCATCATCCATTCTCCTCAGGATTCGATCAGCCGCGCCGCCAGCGCCGCTTCCGGCACGCGAAACAACCGTCCCTCGAACAGCACCACATACGACATCGGCTGGCGATCGCGGATTTCATCCATGATCTGGCCCACCTGCCCTTCGCTGACCACCGGTTCCCCGCCGACGGCCAAAGGCAGCGCGGCGCTGACCCAGTCGCCGTACTGGAACTCGCCGGCAATCCACGGCGCGCTGCCGGAAATCAGCTCTTGTTCGCGGCACCCCACGATACAGTCCTCTTCCACAAAGTGGACCTGGTAAATCAGGTTATCCTGCAGGAACGTGCCCCATTCGCGCACATATCCGACGCTGCCTTTACGCACCAGCATCGCCCCGCGGGGCTTGCCGGGGAATGTGCCGTCATTGCGCAGCGAGCGAATGACCCGCACCCGGTCGCCAAATTCATAGCTGGGTTTCATGGTAATACCTCCATTAATGCGCTCCAGGGGATAAAACTGGCTTTATGGCGTTGATAAATGGCCATTGCCGAGGTCGCCGCCAGTTCCCCTTGCAGAAAATGCCGATAGCTTTGGTCAAGCAGGTGCCGCGCCATCGACCAGCGGGCTTTGTTGCGGGCCAGTTCCCCCGCATCCCCCGAGGCCAGGCCGGCGAGCGGCACGCTGATGACCTGCGCCAGCCGGCGGTGGAATTCATGCATGATATGCAGCCGTTTGGCGCGAATCACCGCCGGATCGGCAGGCAGTTCGAAATAATCGAAAAACGCCTCGGCGGTATCCAGCCCATCGATGCCGGGCAGTGACGTAAACCATTCCATCTTAGCCTCCCGAACAAAGCGCCAGACCGATATCCGGCCCGGCGACGCCGTAGAATTCGGCATAGAGATCGTGCAACTGGCGCTCCGAGGGGCTGTGCTTCCAGATCTCGGCGCGGCTGCGCAGCGCCAGCAGCAGTTGTTCCGCCTGGGCGGCGGCCAGGGTATATCCCAGATCGCCAAAAATGCGATGCACCGCATGACGGCCGGAATGTTTGCCCAATACCAGCGTATGGCGGCGGCCAAGCAGCGCCGGGTCGATACTCTGGTAGCAGGCGGGATTTTTTAATAACCCCGCCACATGAATGCCCGACTCATGGGTAAATACCTGCTCGCCCATCAGCGGCAGCTGCGCGTCTATCGGCCGCCGCGCGGCGTCGGATACCTGCCGGCAGAGATCGGGCAGCCGGTCGAACACAATGCCGGTATCCCGGCCCAGGCAGGCGGTGATGGCCATGGCCACGCTTTCCAGCGCCGCATTGCCGGCGCGTTCGCCCAGCCCCATCACGGTGGTATTGACATGGGTTGCCCCTGCCCGCACCGCCGCCAGGGTATTGGCGGTGGCCATGCCCAGATCGTTATGGGCGTGCATCTCGATCTCGCCCTGCCAGTGACACCGTAACGCAGCGATGCGCTCGAAGGTGGCAAACGGATCGAGCACGCCCAAGGTGTCGGCAAAACGCAGCCGCAGGGCGCCGGTATCGCCGGCCACGGCGGCAATGCGCCGCAGTTCCTCATCGCTGGCGCGGGAGGCGTCCTCGCATCCGATGCTGACCCGCAGCCCGCATTGCCGGGCAAAGGCCACCTGCCGGGCCAATTCCTGCGCCAGCTGCGGCCAGGATAGCTGCAATTTGTAATCGCGCAGGCGGGCCGATGCCGGCAGCGAAATATCCACCCAGTCCATGCCCGCATCGGCCGCCAGCCGGATTTCCCGGCGGTTTAACCGGCACCAGGCCATCAGGGTATGGTCCGGCAAGGCTTGGCGCACCTGGGCGATGCGCCGGCACTCCTCATCCCCCATCGCCGGGGTGCCGACTTCCAGCTCCCCCACCCCGGCCCGGGCCAGCGCGCGGGCGACAGCCACCTTTTCCCCGGCGCTGAACGCCACGCCCGGACTTTGCTCGCCGTCGCGCAGCGTAGTGTCATTAATCACGATCGCGCTCATAGATCGGGTTTCCCGTGGTTAACCATAGGTCGGCACAAAGCCATTGTTGGCCGCATTCAGCGGCCGGTCGCCCTGCCAGTAAGGGGACAGCGCGCGCAGGCGGGCGATCAGCGGCGGCAGTTGCTCGATGACGTAATCGATCTCTTTTTCGCGCGTATAGCGGGATAAGGAGAACCGGATGGTGCCGTGGGCGGCGGTATAGGGAATGCCCATGGCCCGCATCACGTGCGAGGGCTCCAGCGAGCCGGAGGTGCAGGCGCTGCCGCTGGAGGCGGCGATCCGGCAGTGGTTGAGCAGCAGCAGAATGGCTTCGCCTTCGATATATTCGAACGCGATATTTACCGTGTTGGGGGTGCGCGGCTGGCCGCCGCCCATCACCAGGGTATGGGGAATGGCGGCCAGCACGGCCTGCTGCAGGCGATCGCGCATCGGCGCGATTTGCCGGGTCATCATGGGCAGATGGATATCCGCCAGCTCCGCCGCCGCGCCCATACCGACGATGCCGACGATATTTTCCGTACCGGCGCGCCGGCCGCGTTCCTGGTGGCCGCCGCGCAGCAGGGGCCGGAAGCGGGTGCCGCGCCGCAGATAAAGGCAGCCGATGCCTTTGGGACCGTGAAATTTATGCCCGGAGCAGGAAAGCATATCGATGGCGGTGGCGCCCACCGCCACCGGAATTTTGCCTACCGCCTGCACGCCGTCGCAGTGAAACAGGACCCCGTGCTGATGGGCCAGTTCGGCCATGGCGGCCACCGGATACACCACGCCGGTCTCATTGTTGGCCCACATAATGGACACCACCGCCACCCGATCGCTTAACGCCGCGCGATAAGCCGCCATATCCAGCGCGCCGTCGCCGTCCACCGGTATGCGGTGAATCAGGTATCCCTGGCGTTCCAGGTGCTCGCAGACCTGCAGCGTGGCGGGATGCTCCACGATGCTGGTGACGATTTCCCGGCGCTCGGGATAGGCCTCTACCGCCGACAGGATGGCGGTGGAGGTGGCTTCGGTGGCGCAGGAGGTGAAAATAATTTCGCTATCAAAGCGCGCTCCCAGTAGGCTGGCCACCTGTTCACGGGCCTTGATCAGGGCGATGCCGGCGGGCTGGCCGAAATCATGAATGGAAGAAGGATTGCCGTAATGCTCGCTCAGGAACGGCATCATGGCTTCCAGTACCATGGGGTCCAGGCGGGTGGTGGCGTTATTATCCAGATAGATCGCTTTCATCGGCTTACCTCATTGCTTATTCAATGTTACTGGTGGGCAGCGCGGCGCCATCGGCCACCACATGCATAAACCGGCCGAGCCGTTCAATCAATTTCTGTTGCAGCCAGGCCAGGGTCATATCGGTCATCATGCAGCCGCTGCAACTGCCGGACAGCGCAACGGTCACCTGCTTGTCGCCGACGCCCAGCAAGCGCATATCGCCGCCGTCCGCCTGGATGTGCGGGCGCAGGCCGGCGATCACCTCTTCCACCGCCAGCCAGTTTTCATCGCGCGCCACCGGCGCCGCGGCGGCCGCGGCCACCGGCTGCCGGCTGAGGATTTCGCCCAGGGTCTGCTCTATTTTTTCATGGCAGGAAGTGCAGCCGCCGCCGGCCTTGGTGTAATTAATCACGTCCTCCAGGGTAGTGAGGCCGTTTTCCGTCACCGCCCGGCGAATATGGCCCTCGTCGACGCCAAAACATTTGCAAATCAGCGCCCCTTCGTCGTGGTCGGCTTCGGGGGCTTCGCCGCGAAACTGGGCGATTGCGGCGCGCAGCGCTTCCTGGCCCATCACCGAACAGTGCATTTTTTCCGGCGGCAGGCCGTCGAGATAATCGGCAATCTGCTTATTGGTGAGCAATGCGGCTTCGGTCAGGGTGCGGCCGATAATCAGTTCGGTCAGCGCGGAGGACGACGCGATGGCGCTGCCGCAGCCAAACGTCTGAAACCCCGCCTCCTCGATCACTTCCGTTACCGGATCGACGCGCAGCATCAGACGCAGCGCGTCACCGCAGCTCAGCGAGCCGACGTCCCCGATAGCGTTCGCCTGTTCGACGACTTTGGCATTACGCGGGTGAAAAAAATGATCTTTAACTTTTTCTGAATAGTTCCACATAAATTTTTCTCCGGCTCACAGGCTCATAGCCTGCGGTGATGCGCAAACCTGATTGTCGCAGTGACAGGCTGTCGCCTGTAATTCAACCCATAAACCCCGTTGCCCGTCCTGCTCGCCCACGCGGATCGCCGCGCCCTGCAGGTAAGGCCAGTGGGCGATGGCGGCCAGCAATGTCAGTCCCTGATAGTCAACCGCATAATCCTCCGCCCTTGGCTGCCGGCTCCAGGCCAGGCCGATCTGCCAGCCGCGGCAGGTATCGCCGTCCAGCGCAATCCGTAAACCGGCGCAGGGTTCCGCCAGCTGCCGGCGCAAAACAAGCAGTTGTTGCAAGGCTTCCGCTTCGATCTGAATCATGATGTCGCTCCGCAATGGGGTTAATATCTATTGAGCAAATGTGATGCCAGTCACATCTTTATCGATAATTCAACGAGATAGGCCTGCGCACTTAATAAAAACCCCGAACATGTCGGGGCGGGTTGTCGGTTTTGTCAGGGAAATGACACAAATCAGCGTTCGTCTTCCTCCCAGCGGCTCTCCTGCTGGTAACGTTCGAACCGGCGGGGATCGCGTTTGTCCTGGTGGCGCTGCACGGTCGGCGCGTCCCAGTTTTGCTGGAGCTCCGTCAGCAGGCCGGCGATGGAGGTGGCGGCGGGCACGCTCACCGCCCGCACGCCGACGCGCAGCAATTGCCGGAACACGCTCTCGCCGACCGCCACGCAGTAGAGCGACAGGCAACCGTCCAGCGCGGCGATACGGCTGCTTAATTTATCGAGATCGTGTCCCGGCTGGACGATAAAATCCGTCACCTGCAATAACGTTACCCGATCGGGTTTTACCCCGTAGATCGCCAGCCGGGGCGTCGAGCCGAAATGCTGATTCACCACGTGCAGATCGGAACTGGCGAAAGCGACCCGCAGGGCCCAGTCGGCGGCGGTGGTCACCGTGAGATTGCGCTGGAAGTTATTCATAAGCCGGCGTCCTGTGCGAGTGAGACGGCGGAAAAATCCTGTTTGAGCGGCGAAAGATAGACCGGGGAGTGCTGATGGCGCAGGCGCATGACATTGCCCAGCTCAAACAGCGTATCCCGGATACCGGCATACCCCTGGCGGGTACGGCGGAACTCCCCCAGCCGGTCGTAAATGGGAAAACCGGTGCGCACCAGCGGCAGATGCAGCCGCTGCGCCAGGCCGGCGGCGTGGGAGTTGGCCAGGATCATATCGGCGGGACGCTGCGCCAGCAGATCGGCGAGATCTTCCAAATCGCCGATGGTCACGGTGTCCACCGACAGCTCCGCCAGGCCGGGCTGGTTGACCGGGGCCACCGCATGCGCCACGTCGATGCCCTGGCTCAAGGCGAAATCGGTCCAGCCGCGCAGCAGATCCGCTTCGGCGGCGATGGCCATGCGGCCGCCCTGCAGGTCGCCGTGGCAATCGATCATCGCATCGAGCAACTGGCCGCGCTGGCGATCGATCCAGGCGGGCACCTCGCGCCCGGAGATCTGGCGCAGCCGCAAAATAAACTCATCCATCTGGGACAGCGTCATCAGGTGCGGCAAGCGCACGCAGATGCCGCGCCCGCGGGGTTCAATCAGCGCGGCCACCCGTTGCAGGGAGACGCCGATAACAAAACTGGCCGCACTTTGTCCCAACTGCTCCATCAGCCGCAGCGCCGTGCCGCCCTGGGTCAGGGAACTGTAATCCCCCGCCGCGAGATGGCCGTCCATGGATTGCGTCAGATCCGGCACTATGACCGCCTGCAGCCCAAAGGCTTCGACATAACTGCGCAGCAGTTCCTGATCGCCGGGAGTAAACATATGGCTCAGGAAAATATTCACCCGCTTGGTGCGGATGCCGGGCGGCGGTTCGGGCGGCACCCATTGCTGCACCACGCTTTCCAGCAGAGCCGCATAGCCGTTTTCCATGGAACCGTAAAAGTCCGGCGTGCTGACGGTAAGAATGCCCACCTGCCGGTGTTTGGGATGGCTCTCGCGAAACAGCGTCACCGCCCGGCCCAAATCGCTGCCCTGGGCTTCCGACAGCCCGGTGCTCAGCAGGACGATAATGCGCGGCGTATTACGCTCGCACAGGGTTTCCAGGGCGGCGAGGATATTATCGTCCGCGCCCATGATGGTGGTAATCGGCTCCATGGCGGTGGATTGCAGCGGCACCGGCTCATGGAAGTGCTGGATAAAAAATACCTTGGCAAAGGCGCTGCATCCCTGCGCGCCGTGCACCAGGGGAATACAATGTTCCAGCCCCATGGCGGCCAGGATGGCTCCCAGCGGCTGGCCGCTTTTGATGGGGCTGGTGGCCAGCGGTTTGACCGAACGGACAACATGCGTCATAAGTTTCTCCTCAGCCTTTCGGCTGCCAGGGCGCAGGCTGGTTGACCTGGGCCCACACCGGACTTTCCAGCGTGCGGCAAACTTCCCGCGCCAGATTCACCATGCCGGTATATCCGGCGAACGCCTCTTCGCGCTCCTGGTTGATATCCAAAAACGGCAGCCTGGCTTTATAGGCGGTATACATATTGCGGCCGCCGGCAATCATCATGTCGGCGCGGTAGCGATAGACGGTATCGAGCAGCAGGCGCGGATTGCCTTCATCAAGCATCAGCGCGTCCTCGCCCATCAGGGCGCGAATCCGCGCTTTGTCCTCTTCGGTGGATTTACGGGTGCCGGTGGCCACCACGTCGAGGCCCAGATCCTGCAGCGCCGATACCACCGACCAGGACTTCACCCCGCCGGTGTACAACAATACCCGCTTGCCGGCCAGGCGGGCGCGCAGCGGCGCCAGCGCCCGTTGGGCGGCCGCCTCCTCGCGGGCGATCAGCGCCTCGGTGCGCGCGGTCAAGTCCCCGTCGCCGAGCAGCGCCGCCAACTGGCGCAGCGAGGCCGACATTTCCCGCATGCCGTAAAAGCTGCCCTCGAACCAGGGGGTGTCATAGCGCTCTTCCAATTTGCGCGCGACGTTAATCAGCGCGCGGGAACACACCAGCATATTGACGTCGGAACGGTGCATGGTCTGGATTTCGGCGAACCGGGCGTCTCCGGAGAGCGTACAAAGCACCCGCACCCCCAGTTCATCGAGCAGCGGCAGCACCTGCCAAAACTCGCCGGCAATGTTATATTCGCCGATCAGGCCGATATTATGGCCGCGGTTTTCCGGTATCGGATAGCCGGCCGGCCAGGGCGCGGGCTCGCGCTGTCCCACCACCTGGCGCAGCATAACGTCGCCGGCGATGCGATTACCGAGATTTTTACTGCCGTAAAATCCCGCCGAATCCACCGCAATCACCGGAATGCCCGCCGCCGCCGACGCCGAACGGCATACCGCGTCGATATCATCGCCCTCCATGGCGGGCACGCAGGTGTTGTAAATAAAGACGGCGGCCGGATGATAACGTTCGGCGATATGCCTGACGGCGTGAAACAGCCGCCGTTCCCCCCGCCCCATAATCACATCCTGTTCGCTTAAGTCGGTGGTAAAGCCAAGCCGGTTGAGCGTCGGACCCGAGCTGCGGCTGCCCCGGTTATCCCAGGAACTGCCGGCGCAGCCGATGGGGCCATGCACCAGATGCGCCACATCGGCTACCGGCAACAAAGCGATCTGCGCGCCGTCGAACGCGCAGCCGCCCGCGGTGGAGCCGGGTTTCGGCGGCTTGCAGCCGGTTTTATGCTTGCCGTTATGTTCGCAGGCGGGCTCCACGAACAGGGCGGCGATTTCATTATTCTTCATGGCATTCCCTCTGTGTTGCGGCGTTAATCCCCATACCTCTCAATAGGTGCAATTCATGGGCCAGCCCTTAGCAGCTGTTTTTAAAAAGATTTTAATTGTCGGGAACGCGACAAAGCAGACAACGGCCAATGGCCGGCCGCGTTGCTGCCGCCGCGCGATAGCGATCTTTAGCAACGGCGCCCGTTCGATTTCCTCGGTTTTGCGCTGATTTCGCCGGGACCGTCCGCGCTGATTCACGGGCTGCAAAATGCGTCGCGCCCGCAAGGACAGTGGTTGCTGCAGGCGGGCGGGGGTCGGGATGATGCGCTCGTTTCCACTCTTGGGATGGTTAACCGAAAAATATGGCTGCCGCGCGGTGTCCGCCGGGGGGGGTGCTGCCGGATTTTCTGAGCGCGGCCGCATTCCTTTGGATGATCGGGCATCCGTTCTCCGCTACATGGGTTGCGGCCAGCCTTTTGCTGTCCGGGGCGGGGCAAGGCTCGATTAGTATTCCATCCATTGCGGCGGCGTATTCGCCAATACCCAAGGCGAGACTTGCCGTGGCCAACACCGCGTTGAATATCGTCCAACGGGCCGGCGCGCCGGTGGCGACGACGCTTTTGGCCGTGGTCATTTCATTGACGATACGCCACCCGGCGCATGCGTCGCCACGGCAATTCTTGCGGGCCTTCGCGGTGCTATCAGTTCTTCATTTGCTGGCTTTCGGGGTGGCCATGCGCCTTCCGCTGCGGATATCTCGCGCATCCGGCGCCTGGCGGTTCAAACCCCGGCGTCACAGCGAAAACTGATGCTGCGCCAGCGGATGGGATTTGCCCAGGCGTTTCGCCAGCCAGGGCGGTACGCGCCCGGCCAGCATGGCCGCCAGCGCGTCCAACTGCTGCGCGATGGCCATTGGCGGTTTAATCTTTATGGGATGGATATTATTGCGGATCACCCGGGCCGCGGCGGGGCCGCCAATCGCCTCGCAAAACAGCAGATGGCAGTCGCTTAACAACCGCGCCCGCGCTTCATTGCCCTCCTCCAGCGCGCCGGGCTCATCGCGGTAGCGGCGCACCTGCTGCAAAAATGCCCCTTGTTCATCAAAGGCGTAAATAAAGAACAGCCTGCTCTGGCCGAAATGGCCGTCGATGGTCAGCCCGTCGCTGGAGGCAAAGGCCGCCCGCAGCTGCAAGGCCTCGCCCCGCTGCGGATGGGTGGTCAGGTGTATGGGAAGCTGTCCATCCAGGCAGGCCATCACCTGCTGCCATTGCGCCACCGTCGGCGGCGGACAGTCGGCGGGCCACCGCGCCGCCAGCCGTTCGAGGCTCAATAGCGGCAGCCGGTCTGCGGCCAGCGGTTGGCCGGCGGCCTGCTCCAGCCAGAGAATCAGCGCGCGCGGCGGCAGTTGCGACAACATCTGCGCCAGTGCGAACAGACGCCAGAATAAGGGATCGTCGGTTGCGACATTCATCGTTACACTCCTCTTTCCTTAGGGTTGTCCGGCATTTTTGCTGGCGCGCATGCGCACCGGAAACGGCGGTTTCCCGGGCTGCGGAAAAATATAATAGGACTTGCCGCCTTCCAGTTCGAAGGTCCCGCCCCAGCAGGCCGCGTCATCGAACTCGATTCGCACCACCCTCGCTTCCAAATCCTGCTTGGCGATATAGCAGTAGAGATCGTCGCCTTTTTTACTGAATAACACACTCGGCATAGCGGCTTACTCCGGTCAAGGCGGCTCCGGGAACCTCCCCGGAGCCGGTGGGTCAGCGAATCAAATCGAAGTTATAATCGGTCTGGCCGAGTTTCATGGTATCGCGGTCCAGTTTTTCCAGCGTGGCGTTGACCAGGGTGGTCAATACCGTCATCGCCCCCTCGTAGCCCCAGGTGGTGATACGGTGCAAATGATGCCGGTCGAAGATGGGAAAACCGATGCGAATCAGCGGCACTTCGAACTGCTCGCCCAAGGCCCGGGTATCGCGCTGGATAAATTTGCCGTAGGAATTGCCGATCATGAAATCCGGTTTGCGGGTAAACATCAGCGAGCGGAAATGCCAGAGATCGCAATTGATAAACACTTCGCTCTCCTGCCCGTAGGGGGATGCCGCCAGCACTTTTTTCATCTCTTTCTGCCAGCGCTTATTGGCGTTGTGGCACAAGATCACCGTCGGCTCGCAGCCCAGCTCCAGCAGGAATTTGGTCATACCCATAACGAAATCCGGATCGCCGTACAGGCCGTAGCTTTTGCCGTGAATCCAGGTATGGGAATCCAGCATCATATCCACCAGCCGGCCGCGCTCCAGCGTCAGGGCGTCGGGGATGGGTTTGCCGGTCAGCCCGCTGATGGCCATCAATAATTGGTCGGTGGCGTCCAGGCCCATGGGCACGCTGACCGGCGTCGCCGGCTGCTGCCAGTTTTCCTGCACCATTTTTTTGGTTTTCAGCAAATGCCAGGGTTGCAGCAGCAGAGTGTCGATGGCGTTGGGCGCGTCGCGCATTTCATCCTGGGTGGTGCCGCCGGCGTACATACGGTATTCGCCGTCCGCCGGGGTATCGAGTACCTCGGAAGGATCGGACAGCAGGCTGTAGCCGACGCCCATTTGATCCATCATGCGTTTGAGCACGCGGTAATTGCCCAGATAGGTTTCAAAACCGGTGACCAGATTGATCTTGCCGTTGCGCCCCGGCTGGTAATCCCGCGCCTCGGTTTTGTCGGTATACTCCCGGGCGAACCCTTCGAACATATTATCCCAGCCGGTAATATGGCTGCCGATAAAGCTGGGGGTATGGGCGTAAGGCACCGGCACCGCCGCGTCGATAAACCCGTCTTTTTTGGCATTGGCGATAAAAGCGCTTAAATCATCGCCGATCACTTCCGCCATACAGGTGGTGGACACCGCAATCGCCTGCGGCTTATACAGCGCATGGGCATTTTGCAGGCCGGCATTCAAATTATTGTTGCCGCCGAACACCGCCGCGTCCTCGGTCATGGAATCGGACACGCAGGCCACGGGTTCTTTGAAATGGCGGTTAAAATAGGTGCGGAAGTAGGCCACGCAGCCCTGGGAGCCATGCACATAAGGCAGCGTGTTGGCAAACCCCAGCGAGCACAGCACCGCGCCCAGCGGCTGGCAGGCCTTGGCGGGGTCGATGGTCAGCGCTTCGCGTTTGAAGTTAAGCTCCTGGTACTCCGCCGTGGTGGTCCACTCGAACACTTCCTTGACGCGCGCCTCGCCGTGGGCTTCTTCCAGTTCGCGTTTGCTGGTAAACAGCGCCTGATATTCCGCTTGTTCGAACAGCGGATAGCAGGCTTTGGTTTTCTCTGCATTCTGACTCATGATTCTCTCCTCCCGCGCCACAAATCTGTGAACTGACGGGTTTAGGCTTCAGACAAACATTCTCAGGCGGTTTTCAGCCAGGGGGCGGTCAACCGGGTCCAGCTCGGATTGTTGAGGGTCATATCCATATCCCGGGCGAAAACGGCAAAACCGTCATAGCCGTGATAGGGACCTGAGTAATCCCAGGAGTGCATCTGCCGGAACGGAAAGCCCATTTTCTGGAAGATGTATTTTTCCTTGATGCCTGAACCGACCAGGTCCGGCTTCAGGGCCTTGATAATCTCTTCGAGCTCGAAGCTGCTGGCATCGTCGAACAAAAGCGTGCCTTTTTTCAGATCGGGCAAGCTGCGGTCGTAGTCATCGTTATGGGCGAATTCATAACCGCTGCCGATGATTTCCATGCCCAGATCTTCATAAGCGCCAATGACGTGGCGCGGACGCAGCCCGCCCAGATACAGCAGCACCCGCTTGCCGGTCAGGCGCGGCCGATATTTGGCGATCACCGCATCGGTTTGCGCCTGGTATTTGGCGATTACCGCTTCGGTCCGGGCCTGGATTTTTTCGTCAAACAGCGCGGCGATTTTGCGCAGGGATTCGGCGATTTTGGTCGGGCCGAAGAAGTTATATTCCAGCCAGGGAATGCCGTATTTCTCTTCCATATGGCGCGAAATATAGTTCATGGAGCGGTAGCAGTGCACCAGATTCAGTTTCACCTTGGGCGTATTTTCCATTTCCACCAGGGTGCCGTCGCCGGACCACTGGGCGACCACGCGCAGGCCTATTTCTTCCAGCAAAATGCGCGAAGCCCAGGCGTCGCCGCCGATATTGTAGTCGCCGATAATCGCCACATCGTAGGGGGTGGTCTCGAACGCCTTATCGTCACGGTTGGATAAAATCCAGTCGCGCACCACATCGTTGGCAATATGATGCCCCAGGGACTGCGACACGCCGCGGAACCCTTCGCAGCGTACCGGCACCACCGGCTTGTTCAGCAGTTTTTGCGTTTCGCGCGCCACCGCTTCGATATCGTCGCCGATAAGCCCCACCGGACATTCGGACTGAATGGTGATGCCCTTGGTGAGCGGAAACAGGGTTTCCATTTCTTCAATCAGCTTGGTCAATTTCTTATCGCCGCCGAACACGATGTCCTTTTCCTGGAAATCCGAGGTAAAGTTCATGGTGCCGAAGGCGTTGACGCCGCTGTAGCCGGTATAATAATTGCGGCGGCCGGCGCGGGAATACTGGCCGCAGCCGATCGGACCGTGGGAGATATGGGCCATATCCTTGATAGGTCCGAATACCACCCCTTTCGAACCGGCATAGGCGCAGCCGCGCACCGTCATCACGCCGGGCTGGGATTTACGGTTGGAGGTGATGCATTTGCCAACGCTTTCCATTTCCGGATCGCTCAACATGTAATGCTTGGCACGTTCTTTACGGGCTTTTTCAGGGAAAACTTCTAATACTTCCTGAATCAGCGCCAGGGTTTGTTCGCCGGTAAGATCGGTCATGGCGATATCCTTACAGTAAGGTAATGGGGCAGCATCCTAAGCCAGCGAATGCCGGCCCAGGGACCAACGACGATCGGTTTAGGCCAAGTGCGCTTCTTCCGCCGCGGTTTTACCGATGATGGTTTCGTCTTCCACATCCATGATGCCGAACTCCATCAGCAGCGCTTCAAGTTCGTCCATGGTGACCGGCGTGGGAACGATCATTTTTTTGTTGTCGACAATCTTTTTTGCCAGGGTGCGGTATTCGTTGGCCTGGTCGCAGGTCGGATCGTATTCAATCACGGTCATGCGCCGGATTTCGGCCCGCTGTACGATGTTATGGCGCGGCACGAAGTGAATCATTTGCGTGCCGAGTTTTTCCGCCAGGGCAATAATCAGTTCGTCTTCGCGGTCGGTCTGGCGTGAATTGCAAATCAGCCCGCCCAACCGCACCTTGCCGGACTTGGCATATTTCACGATGCCTTTACAGATATTGTTGGCGGCGTACATGGCCATCATTTCGCCGGAACAGACGATATAGATTTCCTGCGCTTTGTTTTCCCGGATCGGCATGGCGAACCCGCCGCAAACCACGTCGCCCAGCACGTCATAAAATACGAAGTCCAGGTCGTCTTCATACGCGCCCTCTTCTTCCAGGAAGTTAATGGCGGTGATAACGCCGCGTCCCGCGCAGCCTACGCCCGGCTCAGGGCCGCCTGATTCCGCGCAGCGAATGCCGTGATAGCCGATCTGAAGTACATCCTCCAGCTCCAGATCTTCCACCGAGCCCACTTCCGCGGCCAGTTCCATAATGGTGTTTTGTGCTTTGGCATGCAGGATCAGACGGGTTGAATCCGCTTTCGGATCGCAACCGATGATCATCACCTTTTTGCCGATTTCGGCCAGCGCGGCGACGAGATTTTGTGTGGTGGTGGATTTACCTATGCCACCTTTGCCATAAATGGCGCATTGACGGATAGCCATGTGCATTCTCCTGTTAGTCGATTGACCCTATCTATTAAGCAGGGAACGTACCAGCGGCTAAAAATAAGCAATATATTGATTAAAAAGGTTATTTTTTATAACGGGAATATGGCGAAGACCGGGTTCTGAACAAATAACCCACCTTTTGTCATAAAGCAGACACAGGTTGTACGGCACGCGCTGGCTCGATCGGCATTCCCTGGCCCATACGGGCATATGAATATTTTTAGCGCCGCAACGGGCCGCCGGCATTAAAAGCGGCGGGATCGGCGGTTGATTTTGAGGGTAATCGCGCAGTTAATCGGCAAAGTGGCGAGCAACTGGCCGTTCAGACCGATTTACGGAAAAGGGCTTTGACAAAACCGGGCCGCGCCTTTAGTATTCGCCCCGTTCTCGCGATTCCTCTGTAGTTCAGTCGGTAGAACGGCGGACTGTTAATCCGTATGTCACTGGTTCGAGTCCAGTCAGAGGAGCCAAGATTCTTGTCTTCATGCCGCTTTGCGAATCCCTATACGATTTTGATTCAACAAGTTAGCGTGAAAAATCTTCCCGATGCATTTTTAGTTTTCCCTCTGCCTCGGGAGAATTTGGTGGTCAGATTTGGGGTCATGTTGGTTCGATGACGGAGTGACCCCCAAATGTCTCTTAACGACTCAAAAATCCGCAGCTTAAAACCATCCGCAAAACCCTTCAAAGTTTCCGATTCTCAAGGTCTATATCTTTTGATCAATCCCGGCGGTTCACGTCTCTGGTATCTCAAATATCGTATCAATGGTAAAGAATCCCGGCTTGGCTTAGGGGCTTATCCCGATGTTTCCCTGGCTTACGCCCGGCAGCAATGTGATGGCATACGCAAGCTATGGCTTCATAACGATGCGGCCAAGCGGTTTCGCTGTCTCGGCGAATTCGTGGGCCGCGGCAGCGTTGGCCAGGGGGAAGATGTGGTCAATGACAACCCTGATGCGCCCTGCTGCTACAGCCTGCAACATGTCGTCCACACTTGCCCGAACCCCGGGCCTTTCAAAAAGGGGTCCCATGAATACCCCCATGAGTGTCTGGTTAGACTGCATTGGCGGCCACAAGTCGACGGTCAGGCTGCCACCGCCCGCATTACCGAGGAAGACGAGACGTCCTTCCGGAGCGAGTGCAGAAAGCGAAGCAGGCAACGTCGTCCCCACCGGATCGATGACGAGGTCAACACCGGTGCCATGGGTGTATTGTCGGACACTGTCCACGACGTTATTCTCTGCACGATCCACGACATGATCGGCACCAAGTTCAAGCAACCGGCTTCTTCGCTGCGTTCCGCTTGCCACGGCGATGACCGTCGCGCCTGCTTGTGAGGCAAGCTGAACGGCCGCGAGCCCCACGCCACCAGCTGCTGCCTGAATAAGGACAGTTTCTCCGTGCCGGAGCATGCCTCGTGTGAAAAGGCAATGATGCGCGGTTCCAAAAGAAATCGGTAACACCGCCGCTTCTGCCGTATCCACCCCACCTGGTATAAGCCAGGTTCGTTCCGCGGGCACAGCCCAACGTTCCGCATGTGATCCCTGCATGTTAAAAGCAGCGACTCTGTCCCCAACCGTACGGCTACGGACTTTCGATCCCACTGCAACAACTGTGCCCGCGGCCGCGTAGCCGACGATCCATGAAGGAAGAGGCGGCGGAGTTGAACGGCGGTTGATCAGATCTCCACCTTCAATCGAGATAGCCTCGACAGAAATCAGGATGTCGTCAGGCCCTGTGACCGGATCTGGGATATCGACATATTTCAGGACGCCGGGAGCGCCTTCCACGTCATAAACCGCTGCTTTCATAAATTTTCCTCTGTCTCATCAGTAAATCCAGACCAGTCTGGCAAACCATCCCGATCCGGCATATAGCACTTCAGAAATCTCTCTGTTGCCTCTACGGGCAGCGCGGGCTGCCCTGTTGAATTTTCGACTGGCGGAAAGACCCGTAACGCTTAGGCCAGCCTGGCAATCACCTTAATCTCAAACTTGAATCCGTAAAGCCACGTCACGCCGATCCCGGTCAACGTAGGGTAAGGCGCTTCCCCCCAATATTCTGGCAGGATACGCCAGATAGCGTCGAGGTTTGACTCGGGATCGACGACAAAGAGGGTAACGTCAACCACGTCACCGAACGTGCAGCCCGCAGCCGCGAGAATAGCATTAAGATTATCGAATGCCAGCCTGACCTGCGCTTTTAGATCGTGCTCAGGAGAACCATCCTCGCAGCTACCAACCTGCCCCGAAACGAACAAGAAACCGTTGGATTTGATGGCCGGTGAATAGCGATTGCGCTCATAGAGCGCCTGCCGACCGAAGGGAAAAACCGCTTCGCGTGCTGTCATGTTTGTACCTTTGCAATGGGGCGAAATCTGCCCGGTGAACATAAAGACACTTTAAGGTGCTAGATCGGGCGGATAAACAAGCGACTTTGTCCATCATTATTTGTAAAATCCAAACAATCGGTGAAAAGAGAGGATAAGGAAAGGATCGTTTCGATGCGATGCGCGCCTTTGCTCGCGTGGTGGAGGCAGGTAGTTTCACCAAGGCTGCCCAAACGCTTCATATGAGCAAAACCACGGTGACGCAACTCATTCAGCAGCTGGAAGCGCGCCTGCGCGTCAAGTTGCTCCATATATGATTATGATGCAAAAGGTTCGCGTAAAAAATCTTCCCGATGCATTTTCTGGTTACCCCCCGCATCGGGAAAAATTGGTGGTCTAATTTGGGATCATTTCAGTTCGATTATGGAGTACCCCCAATGTCTCTTAACAACATGAAAATCCGCAGTCTTAAACCTCTAGCAATACCTTTAAAACTGTCCGATTCACGCGGGTTGTATTCGTTGGTCAATCCCAGTGGCTCTCGTCTCTGGTATCTCAAGTATCGTATTAATGGCAAAGAATCCCGTCCCGGTTTAGGTGCTTTTCATGGACCTGCTGGAAGGTATCGAGGAAAAGGTCTGCTGGAAGTCGCGTCCCGCACGCGGCTGCACCTATGTAACGTCATGCGCTATGCCGTGCATCAGGGGTTAATCGAAAGCAATCAGGCGGCGAATCTGAACGGCGAGACAGCTCCCCCCGTTAAGCGCCACTATCTCCGCTTAGGTAAAACATTCGCCGTCATCAATCCTGTTAACAAGATCGCAGGGCGGGAGTCTACGCCGTGATACGCTGACTGACTAAGCACTTCTATTGGCAAACGATTACCATGCGTCCCGTCTTTTCTTGTCCGGTACCCCAAACGTTGCGCGGCAAAATGATCCTGCTGGCCGTATTCATGGTTTTCCTGCCCATATTATTGATGTCTTATATTGTCGAGGTAAAAGGACGGGACGCCTTGCTCGACGAGAAGAAAAACAAACTGTACGCGGTGACCCATTTGCTGGATAACGCACTGAGAGACAGTTTCAGCTTATACCCCGATTTGCCCCGCGAGGCGCGAATCAAGGCGCTGAACCGCCATTTATCGCAGCTCACCGACAATATCACCGACGCCTTTCCCAACGTCGCAGCGGGTTATTACCATCGTCAACTGGATGCCATCATTACCTATGCGCCGCAAAAGCTGTACGGCAACACCGTCGGCATCGCCATCCCGGCCGATCATCCCGGCCGCACGGTCATGGCTTCCGGCGAGCCGTTGATCAAGACCGGCTCGCAGGTGCGCGGCAATATCATGAATGCCATGACGCCGATTAAACGCCATGGCGAGGTGGTGGGATATATCTGGGCCAATGAATTATCCCATGATATCGATAAACAGGCGTTGGCCATGGACGCCAGTATTTTTAGCGTGATAAGCATCGGACTTATAGGCAGCTTGTTTTTGATCGTCACGTTTTCCCACCGCCTGTCACGCGACGTGGAGGTGATCAAACAGGGGTTAAGCCGGCTGCCCTTTGATTTAAATACCCGGATTCCGCCGCTGAAAGGCGAGATGGGCGGTATCGCCGATAATATCAATCATCTTTCCCATGCATTGAGCGAGGCGCGCACGCTCAATGAACTGATTGTGGAAAGCGCCGCCGACGGCATGATAAGCGTGGATATCCATGGCCGCATTATTATGTGCAACCCCGCGGCGCGCGCCATTACCGGTTACCAGCGCGACGAGCTGATCGGCAAGCATTACAAGACGCTGTTTGAAAAAGAGGGTTATCACAGCCCGGTGCTGGACACGTTGATGCGCGGCATTGAACATATCGGGGTTGAGGTGGATTACCCGGCTAAGGAGCAGATACTGCAAATCAAGGCCAGCAGCAGCCAACTGCGCAACGCGCAGGGCGATATTATCGGCGCGCTGGTGATCTTTACCGATTTAACCGCGCAAAAAGAGCTGCAGCGCCATATCGCCCAGGCCGAGCGGCTGGCGACGCTGGGTGAGCTTATGGCTGGGGTGGCCCATGAGATCCGCAATCCGCTTACCGCCATCAGTGGTTTTGTGCAATATTTGAAAGAAGATGAAAAAGATCCGCAGCGTGTCGAATATATCCAGATAATCTTGCAGGAAGTACGCTCGATTAATAAAGTGATAGAACAATTATTAGAGTTTGCCCGCCCCCACAGACGCAGTTTTCAGCCCATTGCCATTGACCAGATTATCCGCGAAACACTGGTGCTGGTGCACACCAATGCGCTTAACAGCCGCATCGACTTCCATATCCTGCTGGATGAAACCGTGCCGGAGATAGAGGCGGACGCAGGATTACTCAAACAGGTGATGCTGAATTTAATGATCAACGCGGTGCAAGCCATTCCGGCCAGGGGGGATGTGACGATATCCACTGGACTCCAGAAGCCGAATAAAATACGTATTCAAATTACCGATACCGGTATCGGCATGAGTCCCGAGACGCGGAAAAAAATATTTACGCCGTTCTTTACCACCAAGCCGTCCGGCACCGGCCTGGGTTTATCTATTGCCCAGCGGATTATTAACGATCATGCCGGGGATATTATGATCGACAGTGAACTCCAGCAGGGAACAACGGTGACACTGATTCTTCCCATCAAAAAAAACTACGGGATCGTTCTATGAACCAGCCTTATCGTATTCTTATCGCCGACGACGAAAAAAGCGTTCGCATTATGCTTGCCGCCGTATTTTCGCAACACGGGCATCAGATTATTTGTGCCGATGACGGCGAACAGGCTATTGCGCTATTCAGGCAACATAAGCCGGATATTGTATTAATGGATATCCGCATGCCGAATATCAATGGCATCGAGGCGCTGCAAGCGATGCGCGGTATATATCAGGATGTGCCTGTTATCCTGATGACCGCCTATGCCGCAGTTGAAACAGCGGTGGAAGCGCTGCGCCTGGGAGCGTTTGATTATGTGGTAAAACCCTTTGAACTGGATGAATTAAAGCTGCTAATGGGCCGTGCTCTACAATTACGGGAAATGAAACAGGAAATCAACCTGCTGCACCGCGAGCTGTCCGATAGTTATCATTGCGATCGTTTTTTGACTAATAATCCGAAAATGATGGAGCTGTGCCGCACCATAGCCAAAGTGGCGCAAAGCAGCGCCAGCGTGCTGGTAACCGGCGAAAGCGGCACCGGTAAGGAATTGATTGCCAAGGCCATTCATTATAATAGCCCGCGATGCAAAGGGCCTTTTATCAAAGTGAACTGCGGCGCATTGCCGGAATCACTGCTGGAAAGCGAGCTGTTCGGCCATGAAAAAGGGGCGTTTACCGGGGCGCAGATGCAGCGCCAGGGGCTGTTTGAGCGCGCCAACCAGGGCACCCTGCTGCTGGATGAAATCGGGGAAATGCCGTTTAACTTGCAGGTGAAATTGCTGCGAGTGCTGCAGGAACAGGAGTTTGAACGGCTAGGAGGCAGCCGGACGATTAAAACCAATATCCGTATCATTGCCGCCACCAACCGCGATCTCGCCGCGATGATTGAACAAGGGGAATTTCGCCGCGATCTCTATTACCGGCTGAATGTGATGCAGCTGTCGTCGCTGCCGCTGCGAGAGCGCCCGCAGGATATTCTGCTGCTGGCCCGTTATTTCCTGCAAAAATTCAATGCCGATAACAACAAGGAAATCATCGGGTTTGATGTCGGCGCCTTGGCCGCCCTGGAAGGCTACCGCTGGCCGGGAAACGTGCGCGAGCTGTCCAATGCCGTGGAACGGGCGGTGATCATGAGCACCGGCTATATGATTTTTATCGACGATCTCCCCGATCAGTTGCAACCGGACAAGGCTGCTGATCCGGTGGATGGGGGCATAAACTGCCAGGCCCGCGAGCTGAATTTAAAAGAGCATGTCAAATCATTTGAAAAAGAATTTATCAGTAAAGCATTGGGGATTAACCAGGGCAATCGGGTGCAGACCGCCAAGGCGTTGGGCATCAGCCGCCGCGCGTTGATCTATAAATTACAGGAATATTGCATTGAATAATTAAACAATATATTAATATACGCCGATAACGTTTAACATATCATCCCCGTCGCGGATATCGGCGATTATATCTAACCAGTTGTTACGGACATGCCAGCCATATCCGCATTAATGTTATGCGTTAGTGGCGCCGTTGTCTGAAACAGCTATTGCCCTTTATTTAATACCGGTCACAAATATAGTCGGGGGAGTGAGAAAAAATCTGCACACCCGCGCAATTAATTTCACAGTCTGAGGTTGATGATTAATATCATTTATCGTTGACATACTTTTATTACTGTTGTTTTTCAATTGATTGCTCCAGCGTTATTTTTTATTTCCTCCCTCCCATACTTGGTCTGTCCATTGCAATTCCTTAAACACTCCCAGCGTGGAGAAAACCAAGGAGTTACGATGAAAGATAAACGCATAACAATAACCGATGTCACCCCACATTTTCATGATGGCATGACCATTATGTTCGGCGGCTTTATGGGCGTGGGCACTCCCGCGCGCCTGGTCGAAGCCTTACTGGATTCCGGCGTACAGGATTTGACGCTGATCGGCAACGACACCGCATTTGTGGATACCGGCGTCGGACCGTTGATAGCCAGCGGCCGAGTGGTGAAAGTGATTGCCTCCCATATCGGCACCAACCCTGAAACCGGCAGGCGTATGATCGCCGGCGAGATTGAGGTTGAACTGGTCCCCCAGGGCACGCTGATCGAACGCATCCGCTGTGGCGGCGGCGGACTGGGCGGCGTGCTGACCCCTACCGGCGTCGGTACCGTGGTGGAAGAGGGCAAACAGAAAATCACCCTGAACGGGGTGGACTACCTGCTGGAACTACCGCTGCACGCCGACCTAGCGCTGATACAGGCGCACACCGCCGATTACGGCGGCAACCTGACCTACCGGCTCACCGCCCGCAACTTTAATCCGCTAATTGCCCTGGCCGCCGATCGGGTGTTCGCCGAGGCCGACAGTCTTGTCGCCATTGGCGACCTGCCGCCGGAACATATCGTTACACCGGGCGCGCTGGTCGACTACCTCGTTATTCCCCTGGAGATACAGGCATGAACGCCAAAGAACGCATTGCGCGCCGCGTGGCGCTGGAACTGAACGATGGTGATGTGGTGAACCTGGGCATCGGCCTGCCGACCCAGGTGGTGAATTATCTGCCGCGGCATATCGATATCACCCTGCAATCGGAAAACGGCTTTCTTGGCCTGGGCCCCGTGACCCGGCCGGACGCCAGCCTGGTGGACGCCGGCGGCAAACCCTGCGGCCTGGTGGCGGGCGGAGCGATGTTCGACAGCGCCTTCTCGTTTGCCCTGATACGCGGCGGCCATGTGGATGTCAGCGTTCTGGGCGGTCTGCAGGTCGATCAGCAGGGCAATCTCGCCAACTGGATGGTGCCGGGCAAAATGGTGCCGGGCATGGGCGGCGCCATGGATCTGGTGACCGGCGCGCGCAAGGTCATCATCGCCATGGAACATAACGCCAAAGACGGCTCGGCGAAAATCATGCCGTTATGTACCCTGCCGCTTACGGCGAAAAACAAGGTCAGCGTGGTGGTGACTGAACTGGCGGTGTTTGTTTTCAGCCACGGTGCGCTGGTGCTGAAAGAGTACGCGCCCGGGGTTACGCTTGAGGCCATCCTTGCGCGAACCGCCGCGCAGTATCAGGTGGCCGACGACGTCAAAGAGATGCCGATCGGCATGGCCGGGGCGGACTTATGATTGGAAAAATCGCACATGCCATGACGGTGGTGGTGAACCGTTACCTGCCCGATCCGCTGATCTTCGCCATGCTGCTGACCATGCTGATGTTTGGCATCGGACTGGCCTTCACCCCGCATACGCCGCTGGATATGGTGCAGATGTGGGGAGACGGTTTTTGGAACCTGCTCGCCTTCGGCATGCAGATGGCCTTGATTATCGTCACCGGCCATGCCCTTGCCAGCTCGTCCCCGGTCAAGCGCCTGCTGAAGGATATCGCCTCCCTGGCGAAAACCCCGACGCAGGGCGTGATGCTGGTGACGTTCTTCGGGCTGGTGGCCTGCGTCATCAACTGGGGGTTCGGTCTTATCGTCGGGGCGATGTTTGCCCGCGAGGTGGCGCGGCGGGTGCCGGGTTCCGATTATCCGCTGCTGATTGCCTGCGCCTATATCGGGTTTATGACTTGGGGCGGCGGCTTTTCGGGGTCCATGCCGCTGCTGGCGGCGACGCCAGGCAATCCGGTGGAGCATATCGCCGGCATTATCCCGGTGAGCCATACCTTGCTGGCGGGGTATAACATTTTTATCATTCTGGCGCTGATAGTGGTGCTGCCCTTCGTCACCCGCATGATGGTGCCACAAGCCGGCCGGGTGATAACCATTGACCCGGCATTGTTGCAGGAAGAACCCGATTTCCAGAAAAAATTGGCCGCCGACGCCTCGATTGCGCAAAGGATGGAGGAAAGCCGGATCATCACCCTGATCATCAGCGCCATCGGCCTGTGCTACTTGGGCATGTATTTCTGGAAAAACGGCTTTAACCTGACGATCAACACCGTCAACCTGATGTTTCTGATTGCCGGTTTACTGTTGCACAAAACCCCGATGGCCTATATGCGGGCCATTACCGCCGCCGCGCGCAGCACGGCCGGCATCCTGGTGCAGTTCCCGTTCTATGCCGGTATCCAACTGATGATGGAGCACTCCGGCCTGGGCGGCATGATCACCCAATTTTTTATCGACGTCGCCAATAAAGATACCTTCCCGATCATGACCTTCTTCAGCTCGGCGCTGATCAATTTCGCCGTGCCGTCGGGGGGCGGGCATTGGGTTATCCAGGGGCCGTTCGTGATCCCCGCCGCCAAGGCATTGGGCGCCGATCTGGGCAAAGCCACCATGGCGATAGCCTACGGCGAACAGTGGATGAACATGGCGCAACCCTTTTGGGCGCTGCCCGCCCTGGCCATCGCCGGATTGGGCGTGCGCGACATCATGGGCTACTGCGTCACCGCCCTGTTGTTTTCCTGTCCGATTTTTATTATCGGCCTTCTTCTGTTTTAAGGACAAAAATCATGGATAACGTGGTAATCGTCAGCGCCACCCGTACCGCGGTGGGCAGTTTTAACGGTTCGCTGGTCTCGACGCCGGCGGTGGATCTGGGCGCCCTGGTGATTGAGGCGGCCTTGAGCCGAGCCGGTATTGACGCGGATATGATTGATGAAGCGATCATGGGTAACGTGCTGCAGGCCGGGCTGGGACAGAACCCGGCGCGCCAGGCGGCGCTGAAAGGCAGTATCCCGTACCGGGTCGGCGCGCTGACCGTCAATAAAGTGTGCGGTTCCGGTTTAAAAAGCGTGGCGCTGGCGGCGCAGGCCATCCGCGCCGGCGACGCCGGGGTGATTGTCGCCGGCGGGATGGAAAATATGAGCCTGGCACCCTATCTGCTGGGCAGCAGAGCGCGCTTGGGGTATCGGCTGGGCAACGATGAGGTGCGGGATGTAATCCTGCAGGACGGCCTGATGTGCGCCATGGAGGGTTATCATATGGGGATCACGGCGGAAAACGTGGCGACCGCGCATGGCATCAGCCGCGAGACGCAGGACGGTATTGCCTTTGCCTCGCAGCAAAAGGCCGCCGCCGCCATTGCCGCCGGCGCGTTTGTGCGGGAGATCACCCCGGTGGTGATTAAAGGTAAAAAAGGCGATCGGGTGTTTGCCACCGACGAGCATCCCCGGGCTGAAACGTCGCTGGAAAAGCTGGCCGGCCTGCGCCCCGCCTTTAGCCAGGACGGCACGGTGACGGCGGGCAACGCTTCCGGAATAAATGACGGCGCAGCGGCATTGGTGGTGATGTCGGAACACATGGCGCGCGACTTGGGGCTAAACCCCCTGGCGCGTATCCGCGGCTACGCCAGCGCCGGCGTCGAACCCGCTCTGATGGGCATGGGGCCGGTGCCCGCTACCCTGGCGGCGCTGAAAAACAGCGGGGTCGCGTTGTCCGATATCGATTTGATCGAGGCCAACGAGGCGTTTGCCGCCCAGTTCGCCGCCGTGGGCAACGCGCTGCAATGGGATGAGGAGAAAGTCAATGTCAACGGCGGCGCCATTGCGCTGGGCCACCCGATAGGCGCCAGCGGCGCCCGTATCCTGGTAACACTGCTGTATGCTATGCAGGCACGGGATAAAACCCTGGGATTGGCTACCTTGTGCATCGGCGGCGGTCAGGGTATTGCGATGGTTGTCGAGCGTTTGTAAGGGTGCCCCGGCCCTGCAGCATAATGTAGGCATAGTGTCGGCATAGTGCCGGCATAGTGCCGGCATGGTACCTGCATCAGATGACACGCGGGGTCAAGGTGAACCGGCAAACGACGCCTCGCCAAGGCGTCATTCGCCGGTATCATCGAGATGGGGCAATCAGAAGTTATAGGGCTCCGTTTGGAGACGAAGTGCAAGTAATGCGGCGCCGACGCTGGAGGTAGATCCCGGCTTTATCCCAGGTATCAGCCCCGTCGTCTGCTGGCTCGCGGTTTTATCACCACCATCACCAATCCTAAAGTGCTACTGTGTGACAATGGGGAAAATGGCCATGCAGATTTTGGCCGCTGTAGCTGAACGAGAACATATTCTTGAGCGTACCAACGATGGCCGGCTGGTTGCTATGGCTGCCGGGGTTAAATTTGGGCGTAAACCCCGTCTGGAATCAGACGGGGCAATGACACTTATTCACCAGCAACAACCCGCTAGACTGGTTATGGAAAAGACCGGCATTTCGCGGGCAACCTACTTTCGTTTAAACAGGAAAATCAGCCCCACTGATGAACAAATGCCATTATTCTCGGGGTTCAAGGTTGTTTATCAGTCGTTGTAATGACGAAATCAGTGCCGAACACTCCCCCTCGGTCATCCCACGGGTTGCCTGCTCTACCACACCAAAAAGGTTTTCTTTTACCTGAGGAAGCGTCGCTCGCGCCTGCTCGGTGAGCGAAATGTAACTTGACCGTTTGTCCACCGGATGAGGTTTGCGAACAATCAAGCCATCCCGTTCCATCCGAACCAGCAACGCCGCCATGGTAGGTTGTTCAACACTGGCATATTCAGCAAGTTGTTTTTGTTGCATATCCCCCTTTTCCTCTAATGCGATAGCAACGGGAAGATAGGCCATACCGAAATTTAGCGGACGGAGTTGTTGCTCAAACGTGCGCATAAGCAGGCGGGATGCCTGGTTTATCCAGAAAGTTGTGAGGGACTCTGGCGCCCACTGAGAATTGTCGTTGATTTTCATAGTATACTATGTACTATAGATAGCATGCTATACACAAGCGACAAATCGGTCATATTTTATATGTTAAGTAAGGGATCAATATGGACGCACCGGATAAAAACGCTGACTTCGATGAAGCGTATCGCTCTGGAATCGGGCATCTCATGTGGACGGATGTTCGTGTTCCAACAGAACTGAAAGCTTTGTTCCAGGAAACCACCCCTGAAAATGCCTTGGAACTTGGCTGCGGTATTGGTCTGTTTTCAGACTATTTTGCAAAAGAGGGAGTCAAAATGACCTCAGTAGACTTCTCAGCCGTTGCGATTCAGAAAGCCCGCGAACGTGTACGTGAAGGGTATAGATCACCGGATTTTTATGTCGGTGATGTCACCCATCTTCAAGATATCACCGGGCCATTCGACATTTCTTTTGATATTGGCTGTTTTCATTGTCTCGATCGGTTGGGGCAAATGGAATACACATCAGAGGTCAATCGCCTGCTAAAACCCGGTGGTACACATCTCATCTGGGCCATGGATACCTCACCCCGGGATTTGAAATTATCACCTTCAGTAATTGAAAATGTATTTGGCCAGCATTTTGAATTAGTAAGTGCAGAAAAAAAACGTCGACGCCTTGCCAGTTCCCACTGGTACAGATTATTAAAAAGATAGGTGTAAGAACGCAGATACAAACTGGAGGTGTTTCAGGCCGGCAATATTATTATCCGATCTGACTGAGATTTCTTTCGAAGATTAATTATTAGCAAACAGATAAATACGCTCTTATTTCCATGAATTGGAATTTATTGCCAGAGAAGTTTATTTATATTGACTGTTGTTTCTTGCAATACGGGGGAAGACCATATACGTACGCCCAGCGGCGTATTGACAATTATTCAACAGGAAGTTGAGGTTCCACGGCAGGAGATCTTTGATCTTATTGATGAGGTGAACGTAAGGGTGATGGCATCAGTTGAGCAGCAATTGCCATTAATGCCATTATCGCGTGCCGGCTTTGCAATGGATGCTTACTTTAAGCTGATATTATTATTCTTCGCCCACTTTCTTAATCTTCCATTAGCATTGGCATAAGGCGAAGATGTGTTAAACGAGATCATTCGTCCCATAGTCCATTTTGTGTACCATGGTTTTCCATACAAAGCGTCATCAGTGCGCTCATCAATAACCTTCACGATTTCATCTTTTACTGCCTGAAGCTCAGTTATTAACGAGTTATATTTTAACTTTTTATAATCAGAGTAAAATTTTTGAGCCAGAAGCCCAAGCTGATTCCACTTATAGCCGGTTTCTGGAAAATTGACAGGCAGCCCTTTAGCGTCAGAAGTGATCCACTTTACTACCAAGGTATTCCATCCGAGCAGATATGAAACCAGATCACGTACACTCATCTCCGTGCCTTTTGCATGCCCATCCATTGATTTGTCTGACGTGAGTTCAGGCGGAATAGCGTTAAGATAACCGATTAATTTATTAAAGTTTTTATCAATAACTGAAAGCAATTCAGATTTTGTTTGCGGCACACCCATAAAGAATTCCCTCTCACTTCAGAATAGATGCCATAAAGGCGCCGTGTGGTGTTCGAACATTAATCAATTATGTACTACCAACCACAACAGGAAAAGACCTTATGAGGAACGTGAAGCGCTCAAATTATTACTTGATAAAAAACAAGCGGATAATTACCTGCTGCCGGTAAAACTGGCGGTTCGCGTCAGTTCGGGCGCATAGCTTTCCCCGGTCGCGCCGGGGTAGTTAAGAGGACGCGTCAATCCCGCCCCTGATAAGCGAGGCAAATGTGACGGCCGCCCCCCGCTCGCTGCACTGCCCCCGGATCATTATCGCCGACAGCGCTTCGCCCGCGCCGATAATACCGACGCAACGCCGTTGCAGTTCATTAGGTGACAGCGTGCCGTGCGGCGCCAGCGCCGAGGCGAACAGCTTGACATAGCCATCGATCAGTTCTTGTTACACCGCCCCCATTTCCTCGCTGCCCGCCAGAGCCGCGCCTATCGCATGCCATTCACCGCTGGTATCCGCTGAACACTTGCCGTGTCTTCCAGGTTGGTCTGGACATTGACCAAGGCCTTTTGCAGTGCCTGTTGCTGGTCAAGAGACTGGTAGAGTTCGTCAGCAGTCCGGCTCGAGTGTTGAAATGTTCGTAGGTAATGGGCTTGGAGACGCCGGCACGAACCGCCAGGTGACCCAAGGTGAGTCGATCGGCCCCCTCCTCGCGGATAATCACCAGCACAGTATCCAGCAGCTGGCGCCGCCGTTCCGCTTTCGAAAGCCGGCCGGAAGACGGCTTGGTAGCCGCTGGTTCAGGTGTTTTTTCATATTTATTCACCGCCCTTGAAAACCTACCATTAGTAACTTAAACTCGTGCCATTGGTAACTTACCAATAGTAGACTACTTAACGTAGGTTAATCTAACGTAAATCGAGAGGTATCGCAATGTCACTCGCTCCTGTTCTCCTGGTTGGCGGCTCCGGTGTTGTGGGACGCCGCACGGCTCAATATCTTCGTGCTGCCTGTCCCGATGTTCCCCTGCTGATCGGCGGCCGCGATCTGGCCAAGGCTCAGGCCGTCGCTGCCGGAATAGGCAATGCCGCAGGCATAGCGCTTAATCTCGCCGCCGCGGATCTTGGCCTCGGCGAGCGGCCGATCGGCGCGGTTGCCGTTTTTGTCAAAGACGACACGTTGGCGACCCTGCGTTTCGCCCAGTCGCGCGGCGTGCCGCAAATCAGCATTTCATCGGGCGCATCGGAAATTGCTCCGGAAGTGGCCGCCTATATGCAGCAGCCTACCGCGTCGGCGGTGGTGCTCGGCGCCGAATGGCTGGTCGGCGCGGTGACGGTGCCGACGCTTGAATTCGCCAAAGTGTTCAGCCGGCTAGACGATATTACCCTCGGCGCGCTGCTGGACGAGCAGGATACCGGCGGCCCGGCGGCAGAAATTGATATGCATCGCCTGGGCGAAATCATGCCAGCGGCGCTCACCCGCCGGGATGGCGCTTTTTTCTGGCGCATTGGCGAGCAGGCCCAAGCGCAGTTTCACGCGATCGACGGCACCAAAACGGAGGCCGTGGCTTTATCTCCGTTTGATATCATGGGATTGGGTATAGAGACCGGTGCGCCGAACGTGCAGTTCAACCTGGGCGTCAGTGTCAGCTCGACCAGACGCAGGGGCGAGCCGATGTCAACCGAGATCATTATCGAACTCGCCGGTGAAGATAAAGCCGGCCAGCCGCTGCGTACCCGCCACGCCATTTTTCATCCACAGGGGCAGATGCCGCTCACCGCGCTTGGCGTCGCTTTGGCGCTTGAGCGGCTGACCGGGCTGGACAACCAGCCGGCAACCCGCCCCGGCCTGTACTTCCCTTACCAGTTGCTTGAGCCGGCGGCCTATTTTGCCCGCCTTGAAAAGATCGGCGGCCGGGTTATGACGCTGGATGCGATCTGACCGGCAGCAAGACCATCCGGGATAGTTGGAGATGAATCGGTCCCGGTATGGGGCCATTTTTCGCCGTCGGTTTACCAGCGCCGACATCACCGATAACAGGAGAATGTGACGCTAATGCCCCAGGGCGACCAATGATAGTTTCAGCCGTACGCCGGGACAGGGCCAATTCGGCCAGAAAAGCCAGCATCAGCAAGACATAGGCCGGTTGCAATGGCGCAGCAGCGAGGCGCAATGGTGCGGCACCGTTTCTCCCCGCACCATTGCGGCAAGTTGCAAAGTCGCGAAAACGCGCGGGATGTGATCCCGGAACAACTTGCCCATACAGGTCTGCTGCGTGCTGAGGGCCAGCAACAATGCGCCGAGTTCTTCTTGGCCTAATAATCTGCAAGCGAGTTGTTCCACGGCCCAGGCAGGAGGGTGAACCTTTCTCCTGCTCGGATTACATGCGCAACTCCCGGAAAATCAACGTGCATTCCCGCAACAAGGCGCTTCGATTGAGCCGCTTCCGCCAAGATTTCCCGACGCGTGTTCTCCGTCAGCCAGGGATTGCACTCGAACACAAAGGGCAATCACGAGCGCAGCGAGCAGCATCACGGCGCCCGCGGTGACAAAGACGCCCGTGACTCCGCCAAAACCGAACACCATGCCGCCCAATGCGGCGCCGGCGGCTATTGACGATTGCACCGCCGCGACGACCATGCCGCCAGCGGTCTCCGCTTGATCGGGGACGGCACGCGCTACCCAGTTTGACCATGCCACCGGCACGCCGCCGAAAGCCAACCCCCACAAAGCCACCAGCAGCATCAGGCCTGTTTCGTGGACGGGGAGCCATATCATGCCGAACGCCGCCACGCCCACCAGCGCAGGCATCAATAACAAAGTGGCGCGCAGGCTACGTTCCATCAGCCAGCCGGCCAGCAGCGTACCGACGAAGTTGGCGACACCGAACCCCAGGAGCATCAGAGACAAACCGTCGACATCAATGTGGGCCACGCTTTCCAGAGCGGGGCGGATATAGGTGAACAATGCATATTGGCCCGTATGGGCAAGCACGCAGCCCATCATCCCGATCCCAATGCCTGGGCGGCGGAGCAATTCCAGAACCGATGCGGTGCGCACCATCTTGCGCGGAGTCATACGGGGCAGCGTGAACAATTGGAAGACCAGTGTTAACCCTCCAACAACCGCTGCCGCTACAAATGCGCTGCGCCAGCCATAGAGTCCCCCCAAGTAGCTTCCCAACGGCACAGAAACCACCGTCCCGATAGCGATGCCGCTGAAGATTATGGATAGCGCTCGCGGCACTAACTTCGCGGGCACCAGCCGCATAGCGACGGCTGCCGCCATGCTCCAAAAGCCCCCCAACGCGATGCCCAGCAGAATGCGCATCACCAGTAATACCGCCAGGCTGGAGGACAACGCCACAAGCAAGTTGGAGGCGATCATCAGCACGGTAAAAGCCAACAAGACGACGCGCCGATCAAACCTGCGTGTCAGACCCGGCACCAGCAGCCCGGCAAACAGGGCCACGACGGCTGTTACCGTCACCGCTTGACCGGCTAGAGCCTCCGACACGCCGAGATCGGTTGCCATTGGCGTCAACAGGCTGGCGGGTAGATATTCCGCCGTCAGCAACCCGAACACACCCGTTGCCAGTGAAAACACGGCCATCCAAGCTGGTGCCGCAGGGGCTACGCCGGCCGCGCTGCCTGAGTTGGCAGTTGGTCGGCCATCAAAAAAATCATTGCTCATCTCGAACATCCCTAGATATCGGTTGTAGCCGCAAGTCTAGCGTCGGAATACAGGATGATCTATGATGCTAAGTCTTGATGTTTTGCTCGAAACGCCGAAAATGACTCAACAAGAACAATTTGCCCTATCGTCAGATCTCATCAGCGAACTGCTGACCGGCATGCGCCTACATGGTGTCCAGTACCGCCGCATCCAGACCGGCCCCACTTTTGGCCTGGGCTTCGATACCAGGCCGGGACATGCTTACTTCCATTTCCTGGCCGTCGGCAATGCGGTACTGCGCACCAGTGATGGTACGTTGCATGAGTTGTCTGCGGGTAGCGCCGTGTTCATGCCTCAAGGCGAGACTCACCAACTGCTATCAGATTCCGAAGTTTCATTTCAGGACATCGACAAATTCGACGCGGCGCCCCTCGGCGAGGCCGTGAGCGGGGTGAACACATGCCCCAGTACGCACCCTACCCCCAGTGCGGTTCTCTTTTACGGCTGCATGGAGTTCGATCTCGGTGCAATGCAGGGACTCGGCAAACTGATGCCAAGCGTCATGGTGGCTGACACACAAGAGCAGCGCTACCCAGACTTGCTGGCGATTCTTGACTCAATGAAACGTGAAATCTGCGTAGGCCGCATCGGCTTCGCAGGCATTCTGGCCCGGCTCGCTGAGGTGGCGGGAGCAATGATCGTGCGTGGCTGGATCGAATGTGGTTGTGAAAACGCCTCGGGTCTTGTTGCGGCATTGCGCGATCCGCGCCTGGCTCGCGCCATATTGGCGTTGCACCGCCAGCCAGGCCGCGCATGGACGGTTGCGGCGTTGGCTGCGGAGTCTCATGTTTCTCGTTCTGTCTTCGCACAGCGTTTTCATGCAACCATCGGAGTGCCGCCCCTCCGCTATGCCACGGAGCTGCGGATGCGTCTTGCGAGTCAATGGCTGATTCACGAAAGATTGTCCATCGACGCCGTCGCCCAGCGTCTCGGCTATACATCTCAAGCCGCATTCAGTCGTGCCTTCAAGCGCGTCATCGGCCAGCCGCCGGGCGCCAGTCGGCAAATGCGTTCATAAGCATGCGCTTTGGACATGCTAAAGCGCATGCTGATGAGCTTCTGGCTAATCATCCGGACCTGCCAGTTGAGCACTTTTCATTATTGAAATCCGCCGCGATACCGCGCATTTTTCACTTGAGAATCTAAATTCACTTAGGAAAAGCAATATGGCCACAGAGCGGTTTAAGATCGATATCGCCCAATCTCAGCTAGATGATCTCCATCATAGACTTGAAAATATCAGATGGCCTTACCGGCCGGTGGGCGCCGGCTGGGAAAAGGGTGTTCAGGCAGACTTTATTGAGGCGCTGATAGAATACTGGAGGAATGATTTTGACTGGCGGACGCAGGAAACGGCATTAAACCGTTTTGCACATTTCCACAGCGAAATAGCGGGCTACGACATTCATTTCATTCATGAGCGCGGCAAAGGCCCTTCACCTATTCCACTCATTCTTACGCACGGCTGGCCTGATTCTTTCACGCGCTACCAGAAAATTATCCCATACCTGACGGACCCGGCCAGCTATGGCGGCGATCCTAGCGATTCTTTTGACGTCATCATTCCCTCCATTCCGGGTTTTGGTTTTTCAACCAGCCCTTATACGCCAGGCCCTGACAATGCGAAGGTGGCCGGATTATGGCGCACTTTAATGACCGACCGGCTGGAGTATGAAAATTTCTGCGCGGCCGGAGGCGACATTGGTTCAGGCATCACTCGCTACTTGGCGGCACAGTATCCTGAACACCTTACCGCCATTCATCTTACCGATGTTGGAATAATCAGGGATTTGATGGTGCATAAAACCCCGGAAACCCTGACGGAAGAAGAACAGGCCTATCGACAGTCGGCGACCCGGTGGCTCAATCAGGAAGGTGGTTATATGTCCGTTCAGGCAACAAAACCCGCTACGCTGGCCTATGGCCTGAATGACTCTCCCGCCGGGCTGGCGGCTTGGATAACCGAAAAATATCGCTCATGGAGCGATTGTGGCGGGGATTTGTTCAGCCGTTTCAGCAGGGAAGAAATTTTGACCAATATATCCTTGTACTGGCTAACAGGATCAATAGGTACATCAA
The DNA here is from genome assembly GCF_047324175.1 of Sodalis sp. RH21. Classification (NCBI taxonomy): domain Bacteria; kingdom Pseudomonadati; phylum Pseudomonadota; class Gammaproteobacteria; order Enterobacterales; family Bruguierivoracaceae; genus Sodalis; species Sodalis sp. RH21. Next base: position 3,073,255 of record NZ_CP178732.1, read on the forward strand.
TCAATATGTACTATGAAAATGCCCATTCACTTCCACCGCTGCAAAAGACGGATGTGCCCGTAGGGATTGCCTGTTTCCCGGCGGATATTCTGCCACCTCCGCGAAACTGGGTGGAAAAAAGCTACAACATTCGTCGATGGAGGCAGTTATCCAGCGGCGGTCACTTCGCGGCAATGGAAGAACCCGAACTTTACTCACAGGAGATCAGGGCCTTTTTCCGCCCGTTCAGAAACCATAGCAAAACATCGTAAGCTTGGGCGGTTACTCAAACTTGGTGCAGCATCCCAGGTTATATCAGGCGTTATTACAGTCAGTTCAGGCCGCATCATTACAACGGCGGGTGGCGCCTAATGAGTCAGAAAGGCGATTTTGGCGACACGCAAACATCGCGGCCGATGCCACTTGGCCACTTAACTATTGAAAGAGAAGATTACTTATGCTTCGCTCCGCTTTTTTCATTCGCCTTATCAGCATCGTCACTCTTTTACATGTGTATATCGGCGTGCGGCTCGTTCCGGCCTTGCCTACCGGCACTCCATTCAAATGGCTCGCGGCGCTACTGCTGGTTGCGTCCGTTTTGCTGATCCCGCTCGGCATGGCCGCGCGCAATATCAAAAAACAGCCGCTGTCGGACCGGCTCGCGTGGGCAGGATTGCTCATGATGGGCTGCTTTTCGTCGCTGTTGGTGCTGACAGTTTTGCGCGATATTCTGTTGCTGTTGCTTTACGCCGTAAACAGCGTGCGGGGCGCAACCGCGGCGACTGGGGATTTTACCGCCGCCAGCGCGCTGTGCGTGCCGCTGTTTGCCATACTGCTCACCTTGCTGGGCGTCTATTACGCGCGCCGGAATGCGCCGGTGAAGATTATCGATGTCCCTATCGCCGGGCTGGCGGCGGCGCTGAATGGCTTTAGAATCGTGCAGATCAGCGACATTCACATCGGCCCGACCATTAAACGCGGCTATGTCGAGAAAATCGTCGCAACCGTCAATGCGCTCAATGCGGATCTGATTGCGGTGACGGGCGATGTCGTCGATGGTTCCGTGCCGCAACTTGAGGCCGATGCCCGGCCGCTTGGCGCGTTATCGGCGCGGCACGGCACATTCTTCGTTACCGGAAATCATGAATACTATGCCGGTGCGGATGCCTGGATCGCTGAGTTTCGCAGGCTTGGCTTCAAGGTGCTGATGAACGAACATGTGGTCGTTAACCACGACGGCGCGCGCGCCGTCGTGGCGGGCGTGACGGATTACGGCGGGGGCAACTTCGATCCGGCGCACGCGAGCGATCCGCAAAAAGCCATGGGCGGCGCACCGGGCGATATCTTGTTCCGGCTACTGCTGGCCCATCAGCCGCGCTCTGCGACGGCTGCATCGGCGGCGGGCTTCACGCTGCAATTATCCGGCCATACGCACGGCGGCCAGTTCCTGCCGTGGCAATTCTTTGTCAGGTTGCAGCAGCCGTTCGTGCACGGGCTGGCCAAACTCGACGATCTGTGGGTATATACCAGCCGCGGCACGGGCTATTGGGGGCCGCCGATACGGCTGGCCGCGCCGTCTGAAGTCACGCTCCTGCGCCTGGTTGCGGACCCGCCTGCGGTTTGATCGGGGGAGGCGCGATTTCGGCCAGGGCGCCTTGATTACGCCCGGCCCCTCCCGGCGGGGTAGTTGACCGCTATCATCGCCGGCGCGGCCTGTTGCTCAGATTGAGGGAATCATGCCGCCGTCGACACGGATCGCGCTTCCGGTCAGATAAGATGCCTGGCGGCTGGCAAGGAATGCCGCCACGGCGCCGTATTCCTCGGGGTTGCCGTAGCGTCCGGCCGGTATCGCCGCCGCGCTTTTGGCCGCCACATCTTCCACGCTCACCCCTTCTCTACCGGCACGGGCGGCGTCAAGCTGTCCCACCCGGCGGGTGGCGATACGGCCCGGCACCATGACGTTGACCGTGATGCCGTCGCGCGCCACTTCCGCGGCCAGGGTTTTCGACCAGCCGGCCAGCGCGATGCGCAGGGTATTGGACATGCCCAGATTGGCGATGGGCGCTATGATGCCGGAAGATGTGCTGGTGATAATCCGCCCCCAGCCCGCGGCGCGCATATCCGGCAGGACTTTGTCGGTCAGCAGGATAAGCGACCCGACCATGGCGGAAAATTGGGCGCTCCATTGTTCCGGCGCCACGCCGCTCGCCCCGCTTGGCTGCGGGCCGCCGGAATTATTGACCAGAATGCCCACCGGCCCCAAGGCGGCGCGGATAGCGGCCAATACGGCGTCAAAAGTGTCCTGGCGGGTCAGGTCCAATGTCCAGGCGCGCGCGCTGCCGCCCCGCTCTTCGATAAGCGCGACGGTTTCGTCAAGCGCGCTCTGCGTGCGGCCGCAGACCGCTACCTTGGCGCCTTCCGCCGCCAATGCCAGCGCGATGGCGCGCCCCAGGCCGCCGCCGGCACCGCTGACCAGCGCCACGCGCCCCTGAATGCCAAAATCCATGACCAACTCCTGATGTGTGGAATGTAAGTTTACCGGCGGTTGATTCCGCCTATGCGTGTGTTGACTGATGCCGCTCAAATACCCCCGTCGCAGGTTCGGCGATCGCGAATCTACCGTGCGCCGAACCTCCGGGATGGACCTACCGCATTGTTGCCATCATGCCCGCGGGCACGCCATATCGGCGGCTTAGCCGCCCTTGCTGGTTTTGCTGGTTTTGCTGGTTTTGCTGGTTTTGCTGACTTTATTGAGCACATTTTCATAGGCGGATTGCAGATGGCGGCGCATCATTTCGGCGGCCTCGGCCATGCGGCCTTCCATCACCGCATCAATAATGTCCACATGCTCGCCGCACCATTCCCGCACCCGCTGTTTATTGGTGTAACTGCCGAATTCCAGCAACCGGCGCAGCCGGTTCTGCTGAACGATGGATTGCAGCACAAAAATATTGCCGCTGAATTCCGCCAGCGTTTCATGGAAGCTGGCATCGGTATCAAAAATTTGCCGCCCGTCGATATTTAAGATATCGGGATGTGAAATCAAGAACATATGCTGTTGCCGCAAACGTATGAGCGCGCTTTTATCGGCTTGGAAGCTTTCCGATAACAGCCCGCCCGGCTCAATCATTAACCGGAACCGGTAGCCGTTGCTTAGCGCCACGTCGGTGTTCAGCGTCGGCAGAAACGACCAGCCCTGGCCTTTATTGCGCGCAATCAGTCCATCCTCCGACAGGCGCAGCAGCGTGCGCGACAGCACGTTGCGGTCGACATCGTAGCGCTGGGAGATTTCGATTTGCGTCAGGGATTCCGGCAATTTGCCGGCGATGCGGTCCCTGACCAGCTGATCATAAAGGTCCTGATCGCTGCTGGCGGGCACATCTATGCTGATACGCTGGATTTCATCATAAGGTTTCACCAGGAAAAAACCCTGGTTGCGCCGCGTTTCGATAATACCCAGCTCGCACAGTAATTTCATGGCCGCGCGCACCGGCGTGCGCGAAACGCCCGCCATATCCGCCAACTGCTGCTCGCGCAGGTGATGTCCCGGTTCGAATTTTGCCTCGCGTATCAGATCAAGGATTTGATTTGCCAGCCGCCTTCCGCTGGCCGTCGCCGTTAGAGTCATGGAGTGTCGCGTCCAAAAGTATTAGATGTATATTATTATACAATATACGCCAACACAATAATACCTGAGAAACAGCCTAAATCCCTAAAATAGTGCATCTTATGCACCAAAATAGAGCCTTGACAAGTCATTTAAATTGTATTTACTGTATCACAAAGAGCAATTGTGCTCATCATCCCCCGGAGCCTGACATGTCTAAAAAACAGTTCTTACGTCGCTATGCCGCCGTTACCCTGGCCGCGTTATGTCTGGGCGCCCCCCTGATGAGCCAGGCCGCCGCGCCTGCCCTGGTCAGCAAGGGCGAATTGACCTACGGCACCGCCGCCACGTTTATGCCCTTTGAGTACATGAAGGACGGCGCGCTGACCGGTTTTGATATTGATCTGGTAAACGCCTTGACGGCCAAGCTGGCGCTGAAACCGCAGCCGATGTCGATGGAATTCAAGGGGCTGATCCCGGCGCTGCAGGGCAAGCGATTGGATATTATCAACTCGGCGATGTATATCAATCCGACCCGTTCGGAGCAGGTGGATTTTGTCCCCTATCTGAAAATCGGCAGCCGGGTGGTGGTCGCCAAGGGTAATCCGGAGAAGATTACCGGCCGGGATCTGTCGCTATGCGGCAAGAGCATCGCCGTGACCCTGGGCGGCATCGAGGAAAGCCAGGCGCGCGTCACCAGCAAACAGTGCCAGGACGCCGGCAAGGCGGCGATTAACGTAATGACCTTCCCGGCGGCCACCGATTCGGCGGTAGCGGTGGCGCAAAGGCGCGCCGACGCTGAATTTCTCTCCACTCCCGGCGCCGTGGCGCTGCTGAGCGAAAAAGGGGATACCTTCGAAACGACGGGCGACGAATTCGAGACCGACACCCATATCGGTTTCGCGGTACGTAAAGGCGACGCGCAGATGAAAACCCTGCTGGAAAACGGCCTGAAAGAAGTAGTTGCCGACGGCACCTACCAGAAATTGATTGCTAAATGGCAGTTCCCCGCGTCGGTGGCTATTTTTTGATCACCATAAAGTTTACCGGTTGCGGTGTTTAAGGAAAGTCCATGTCCCTTGATCTTGTTTGGCAGTACCTGTTCTCACCGGCGTTCTTTCAGGGCGCGTTAATGACCCTGATGCTCACGGTGTGTTCGTTGTTTTTTGGCATCATCATGGGATTGGTGCTGGCCCTGTTGCAAGAATCCCGGTTCCGTATCTGCACGGGGCTGGCCTTCTTTTATCTTTGGCTGTTTCGCGGCACGCCGGTGCTGTTCCAGATCATCTTTGTCTATAACGTCCTGCCCGGCTTTGGAATACGTTTTTCGGCTTTTACCTGCGCCATTCTGGCGCTGTCGCTTAACGAAGGCGCGTATATGGCTGAAATCCTGCGCTCCGGCCTGCAGGCGGTACGCAGCGGACAGCGCACGGCGGGCATGGCGCTTGGGATGACCGGTGGGCAGATCATGCGCAAGATCGTATTGCCGCAGGCGGCAAGGATCGTGCTGCCGCCGATGGGCAACCAGATGATCAGCATGCTGAAATCCAGCGCGCTGGTCTCGGTGATCGCGGTGCAGGAACTGCTGCTTATCGCCAACCAGACCGCCAGCGCCAGCTTCCGCTATTTCGAGGCCCTGTGCGCCGCCGGCATCTATTACCTGGTGCTAACCAGCATTTTTATGGTCGGACAGGCCTGGCTGGAACGGTATCTCGATCCGAAAAAGCGCAGAAAACCGGCCCTGACTTTAACCGAACGCCTGTTGCGCAGCAGCACCAGCACGACACACTGAGGAAGCGTCCATGAAAAGTACAAAACCGGTACTTGAGATCATCGGCATCGATAAACATTTCGGCCCGCAGCATGTGCTGAAAAACTGCTCGCTCAACGTTGCCGAGGGCGACACCGTGGTGCTGATTGGCCCTTCCGGCTCGGGAAAATCCACCCTGTTGCGCTGCGTCAACTTGCTGGAGCCGATTGAAGGCGGCGCCATTTTTTTTCGCAACCAGGATATTACCCACGCCGATATCAAGCCGCACCAACTGCGCCAGGACATCGGCATGGTGTTTCAAAGCTACGAACTGTTTTCCCATCTGACCGCCGCCGAGAACATCATGCTGGCGCCGATGACCGTGCGCGGCGTCGGCCGCGCCGAAGCCCAGGCCCAGGCGCTGGAATTGCTGGGCAAGGTGCGCATTCCGGATAAAGCCGACGCGTTTCCTGACGAACTGTCCGGCGGCCAGCAGCAGCGGGTGGCTATTGCGCGCGCGCTGGCGATGAAACCCAAACTGATGCTGTTCGACGAGCCGACCTCCGCCCTGGACCCGGAAATGATCCGCGAGGTGCTCGACGTGATGGCCGACCTGAGCGCCGAGGGCATGACCAGCATCGTGGTGACCCACGAGATGGGCTTTGCCCGGCGCGCCGCCAACCATATCGTGTTTATGGAAAACGGCGAAATCATTGAAAACGCCCCGAGCGATAAATTTTTCGGCGGCGAAGTGAGCGAGCGCGCGCAGCGCTTCCTCGACCAGATATTGCACTGATATCCACCCCACGCCTCGTCAGGGGCCTTTATTCACTTCAGGAGATGTCGATGAGTCTTTCATCGCCCGATATCGGCAGGATGAAACGCGATCTAGCCGCGCTGGTTGCAATCAACACCGAAAACCCGCCGGGGCGCGAGCGCGAGGCGGCCGAGCATATCAGCGGACTTCTTGCCGCGGCCGGTTTTGACCTGGCCCTTAGCGAATACCTGCCGGGCAGGACCAACGTGATTGCGCGCCTGGAAAACGGCGCCGGCCCCTGCTTTGCCTTTAATACCCATATCGACGTGGTGCCGGCGGGTACCGGCTGGAGCCAGGACCCGTTCACGCTGACCGAACGCGACGGCAAATTATACGGCCGCGGCTCCTGCGACGCCAAAGGGCCGCTGGTGGCGATGCTTGAAGCAATGCGGATGCTGGCGGCCAATCCCGACGCGTGGCGCGGCACGCTGATGGGTATTTTTGTCGCCGACGAAGAAGCGGCCAGCGAGGGGGCCAAATTTTATGTACGCGAGGCGCCGGCGAAAATCGACTATGCGGTGATTGGCGAACCCACCTCCAACACCACCTACTCCGCCCATAAAGGCAGCCTGCGTCCGCTGGTGCGGGTGCACGGCGTAACCGCGCACTCCGGCACGCCGGAACTGGGCGAGAATGCGATATTCCGCGCCGCCCAGTTGCTGGGACTGGTGGAGCACGCCCACGAACACAACGTGCGCTGCCACTGCCATCCGCTGGTGGGAACCGCCAGCCTGACGGTGACGCGCATCAGCGGCGGCCATGCCGATAACGTGCTGCCCGATAGCTGCGAACTGCTGCTGGACCGCCGCATGGTGCCGGGCGAGGACGAAGAACAGGTCAAGCGGGAGATCCGTGATTTACTGGCGCTGGCGCAGGAAAAATTCGGCGTGCGCAGTGAAATCGTCACCTTTAAACCGACCACCGGCGGCGCGACGGAAACCCGATCCGACGACCCCATCGTGCTGGCGGGCCTTGACGCCTGCCGCGCCCAAGGCAACCAGGAACCGGGACCGTTTGGTTTCCAGGGCGGATGCGATCTGGTGCATTTTCGCAGCCTGGGCGCCAAAGGCATTGTCATCGGCCCCGGTTCGCTGGCCGACGCGCATAAGCCCGATGAGTTCGTGCCGATTAATGAATTTATTGCCGCCAGCGAAATTTATCGCGACGTGGCGCTGGCGATGATGCATCGCTAAGGAGCCTGGGTGAAAGCCACATTATACCGCGCCGCGCTGCGCTATCCGCATCTGCGGCTGTATACCGCCTCTTCGGGCAGCGTGGCGGCGCTTGACGAACTGTATCTGCTGCTGGAAGACCGGGGAATACGCGGCCTGGGCGAGGTGCGCATCAATATCGCCTACCTTAACGGCTACGCCCCGCAACAGGTGTTGGACGACGTCCAGGGCTACCTGCGCCTGCTCGATCTTGGCCTGGATGCCGGACAATTGCTGGCCGGACTGGACATCTGGGCCGCGGGATGCCTTGCGCCCACGCGCATGCTGCTGGATATCGCGCTGCACGATTTGCTGGCCCGGCAGCAAAATATCAGCGTCGCCCGGCTGCTGGCCGGCGATACCCGGCGGGAGCGGCTTCATACGGGTATTGCGCCGCCGATAAATAGTCCAACGCAAGGGCGGCAAGGCTCAGCCGTTGCCCCGCAGCAGGAGGATGAGGCGACCGCGCGGCTAACTTACCCGACCAACCAGACGCTGTTCTGGTCGTCGCGCGAGCAGATGCTGCAACAGGCCGATGCGTATGTCGAACGGGGTTTTACCGATCTGAAGCTGCGGGTCGGCGTGGCCGGGTTTGACCAGGACCTGGACCGCGTCGGCGCCCTGCGCCGCCGCTTCGGCGACGCCATCCGCCTGGCGGCGGACGCCAACGGCCAGTGGCCGGCGCGCGAGGCCCTGGCGCGCCTGCGCGCATTGGCGCCCTTTGATTTACGTTATGTGGAGCAGCCGATCGCCGACGGCGAGGCCGATCATGGGGACCACGGCTACCGCGCGCTGGCCGACGCCAGTCCGATCCCGCTCATGCTCGACGAGAGCATGAGCAGCGACGCCGATCTGGCCCGCATCATCGGCCTGGGGGGCAAGGTATGGGCGCACCTGAAGCTGGTGAAGATGGGCGGCCTCGGCCCAATCCTGCGCGCCGCCCGGCGGCTTAACGCCGCGGGCATACCCTTTATGATCGGCCAGATGAACGAGGGCGCGGCCGCCACCGCCGCCGCCCTGCATGCCGCCTGCGCCACCCGCCCGGCGCATGCCGAACTTTACGGCGCCGACGGGCTGGGCAACGATCCGGTCGCCGGCCTTATCTATTCTCGTGGGCTGGTCAGCAGCCCAAGCGCGTGCGGGCTGGGCGTCAATTTTGACCCTGCCCGCGCGGAATTTATCCAGGAGTTCTGTAAATGACCAACCCAACAGCAGTAGACCAAACCCCGTTGCCCGATCTGGGCCGCGTGGTGCCGGGCGGCGAATCCGCCTTCGGCGAGGGCGAGTACCGCGGCCGCATCGAGCGCGCCCGCGCGCTTCTGATCCAGGCCGGACTGGACGTCATGGTGATAACCGGCCCGGAGAATATCTTTTACCTGACCGGCCAGCAAACGCCGGGCTACTACACCTTCCAGACCCTGGTGCTGCCGGTAGAGGGAGACCCGGTATTTGTCATCCGCCAGTTGGAGTATTTTAACTTTATTTCCAATACCTTTATCCGCGACGCCGCCATTTATACCGATGGGGACAATCCGGTAAACTTCCTGCTCGGCGTGCTCAAGGAGCGCGGCTGGACCCAAAAACGCATCGGCATCGATAAACGCGGCTGGTTCCTGCCGATTGCGGTGTACGAGGCGCTACAAGCTGAACTGGGCGCCATCCACGACGCGGCGGGCGTGATTGAACAGCTGCGCGCGGTGAAATCCGCCGCCGAGCTGGAAAAAATGGCCCATGCCGCCCGCTATGTGGACGCGGGCATGCTGGCCGGACGCGCCGCCATCCGCGCCGGCGCCACCGAGAACGACCTGGTCGCCGCCATGATGGGCGCGGCAATCGCCGCCGGTTCGGAATATATGGGCATGGAGCCGCTGGTGTCCACCGGCCCGCGCACCGGCGTGCCCCATGGCACCTGGCGCCGGCGTAAAATTCTTGATGGCGATCCGATCTTCCTGGAAATGGCCGCCGCCCATGACCGTTATCATGCGGCGCTAATGCGCTCGGCATGGCTGGGCAAACCGCCGGCGGTGGCGCTGGAAATGGAAAAAACCTGCCAGGAAGCCCTGCAGGCGGCATTGGACGCCATCCGCCCCGGCGCCACCTGCGAAGCGCCGCATCTTGCCTGCCAGAAGGTGATCGACCGCGCCGGGTATACCGAAAACTTTAAAAAACGCACCGGTTATTCCATCGGCGTATCGTTCGCGCCGGACTGGGGCGAAGGGGCGATCCTCAGCCTCTACAGCGGCATCACCACCGAACTGCGGCCCGGAATGACCTTCCATATCCCGCCGGCGCTCAGGATCTATGGCGAATTTACCGTAGGCGTCAGCGAGACCATCGTGGTGACGGAAACCGGCTACCGGGCGCTAGGCTCGGTGGACCGTCCGCTCTACCGGCTGTAAGGCACCCCACGGCGGCCGATCGCCTATCCCGCGGGATAAGCATCGTCCGCTGGGATACCGGCGCCGGCGGTATCGCCCTTAAGTATGCCGTATACCCGGCCCCATGGCCGGGCGGCGGTCGCGTTTCTAATGCAACAGGAAAGACAGGAAAGCGTATTTATGAAAGACATCAGTGAAAGCCAGGCACGCCTGCGCGGTATTTTTAATATCACCGTAACCCCGTTTACGGTCGGGGGAGAGTTTGATTTCGCGGGGCTCGCCCGCAATATCGAGCGGGTTATCGAGTTGGGTTATGACGGCGTGCTGATTGGCGGCACCTATGGCGAGTTCCCGGCGATGAGCGCCGATGAGCGCGCCGAGCTGTTTCACCGGGTGATGGATGTAGTCGGCGATCGGGTGCCGGTGATGCTGTGCAGCGCCGGCTCAGACGCGCGCACGGTGCGCGACCTGACCACCCTGGCCGGCGACCTGGGCGGCCTGCCGATGGTCACCCCGCCGTTTGTCTCGGAGGTCACCGACGCGCAGATTGTCAGCTTTTTTAAACAAATGGCGCCGCTCTCGCGCACCGGCATCCTGGTCTATAACGCCCCGGGGATTGGCATCACCCTTCCGCCGGCGGTATTGGAGCAGTTAGCGGATATCGACGGCGTGGTGGGCATCAAGCAAGGCGATCTGAATCCGACCGCCATAGACCAGATAGCCAACCGCCTGGCCGGCCGCCTGCGGCTGTTCTGCGCCTCCGACCTGGCATTTCTCGGCCCTATGATGTGCGGTTTCGACGGCATCAGCAGCACCAACAGCTGCGCGCTGCCGGAGATCATCCTGGCCGCCTATCGGGCGATAGAGCGCGGCGACGCGGCCACCGCCCGCGATCTGCACCGCCTGTGGTATCCCTACCGCGCCCTGGCCCGCCGCCACGGCCAGCCGCAGTTGGTCAAGGCGGCCATGAATCTGCGCGGTTTCGACGGCCACCATGTGCGCGCGCCGCTTATCGATCTTGAGGCGGACGCCATCGCCCAAATAGCGGCCGAGCTGACCCGGCTGGCCGCCGACCCGCGCACCGGCGTATCCCTGAAGTAATTACGCTTCCCGCCGCCGCGCCGCCGCCGTGAGAAAAGCCAGCAGCAGCGGATGCGGCCGGCCGGGGGCGGACGAGAGTTCGGGATGGCCCTGTACGCCAAGATAAAAAACGTGGTCGGTAAATTCAACGCCGTCGGCAATAGTCCCGCTGTCATCGGTGGCGCTGATGCGCAGGCCATAATGTTCCAGCCCCTGCTTTAACGCCGGATTAAGCTGGAAACGGTGGTTATAGCGCATGGCCGACCGGTCGCCGAGCAGCGCGTTCATGCGGCTGCCTGGCACGCTCAGCATCATCTGCTCCCCCAGGCGGTGCCGCGGATGCCCGCGCTTCGGCGCCAGCGGCACAAAGGATTTAACCGGCGCCAGGGGTTCGGCCTCGGCCAGGTTGACCTCGCTCGATCCCAGCATGCGCTGGGCCACCGCCGTGGTCATGGTTTGCATACCCAGGCATAGCCCCAGGGTGGGAATAGCGTTATCAAGGCTATAGCGCGCCGCGGCAATCTGCCCCGCCACGTTGGCCATCGAAGCGCCGCCGGGCAACAAGACGCCGTCCGCCCGGTCGAGGATACCCGCCAGCGATTCCCGCGGCGAGGCAAACAGAATATCAAGGCTCAGCGACAAGGCGTCGGCGGCATCGCCGAGCGCCGCCGCGATGGCGGGATAAACCTCCAGCTGATCGCGCCGTGAACCCAGCAGAGCGATGCAAAGCGCCGCCTTGCCGAGTGGAACACCGTTCGCGCGGGCTAAGCCGGCTTCGACGCCGCGCGCGGGTTCGGCGGCCAAATCATCCCGGCGGGCGCCGTCGGCCGAGGGGCCGGGCACGGGATCTGCAATGTCCTGCCCGTACCAGCGGCCGTAAGCGTCGCGTCGCCACTGGCCCCAGGCGGTTTGCGTGACGCCGCCGCAGGTAAAGGCCAGGCCCGACGGCGCCATTTCCACCTGCGCCAGCCGATAGTCCAGGCCAAGTTCGTCCAATGCCCGGAGCCGGTCGGGCAATTCAGCCAGATGCGCCGGGCCGAGCGGTATCACCCAATCCTGCCCGGCCGGCAATTCGGCCAGTTCGGACCAATTTTTCGCCGCGCCGACGCCCCGTCCGCCCAAACGCTCATGCCAGATAAGCCCGCTGGCGACCAGCGGGCCGGCCGCCGCCGCATGCTGGCAGGCATCGGGATACGCCGCCAGATCCCAAGCTTGCGCCAGATGGGTCAGCGGCAGGCGCAGCCGATCGGCCAGGATAGCGGCCATGGCCCCATAGAGCGCCGGTTCCGGCGTGTCGTGCGCAACAAATATCAATGTCATGGCTTGAGGTCCCGTAAAAGTGTGCCAGGCCGTCCTTGCGCAAGGCCGGTTGGTGTCCGCGCCGCCCCAATAGCCGTCGCCAGCGTTAGAGCATCGCATAAAGACGGTAAAAAATAATGGGCATTCGCGGCGTAGACGTGATAGCTTAAATTGATTTTATTGTATCATATAATACAATTTTATTATCGTGAAATAGGGGAAATAATGGCTGTTGAACAACTTGCGCCTCGCTTACGCCGGGTAAAACCTTCGCCGACCGCGGCGATTTCCGACCAGGTTCGCGCGCTATCCGCCGCCGGCGTGGATGTTATCAATCTTGGCGAGGGCGAGCTGGATTTCGATACGCCTGCGCATATCAAACAAGCTGGCATCGACGCCATTGTACAAGGTGATACAAAATACACAGCCGTATCGGGCACGGCGGCGCTAAAAAAGGCCATTATCGCTAAATTCAGCCGCGAAAACGGCGTCGATTATACCCCCGGCGAAATCATTGCCGGCAGCGGCGCCAAGCAGCTTATTTTCAATGCCCTGCTGGCGACGGTATCCCAGGGCGATCGGGTCATTATTCCCGCCCCTTACTGGGTATCCTACCCGGATATGGTGGCGCTGGCCGAGGGCGAAGCCCACATCGTGCCCTGCGCCGAAATCCTCGGCTGGAAGCTGCGGCCCGCCGATCTGGCCGCCGCTATTACGCCAAAAACCCGTTGGCTGATCCTCAACTCGCCGAACAACCCCACCGGCGCGGTGTATTCGCGCGCCGAACTGGCGGCGCTGGCCGAGGTACTACTCGCTCATCCGCACGTGCTGATCATGGCCGATGATATCTATGAGCATATCTGCCATACGGCGGGAGAGTTCGCCACGCTGGCGCAGGTGGAACCCAGGCTCAAAGATCGCATCCTGACGGTGAATGGCGTATCGAAAGGGTATTCCATGACCGGCTGGCGGCTAGGCTACGCAGGCGGACCGGCCTGGCTTATCTCGGCCATGCAGATATTGCAATCGCAAAGCACCTCCAACCCCAGCTCCATATCCCAGGCGGCCACCGTGGCCGCGCTGGAACAGGGCCTGGGGTTTATGGACGACTGGATGGCCGCCCTGGCCCGGCGCCGGGCTAAAATCATGGCCTGCGTCAGCGCTATCGACGGCCTGGACGCGGCCGAGCCGCCCGGCGCATTCTATGTATTTGCCAACTGCGCGGGCCTGATCGGCAAAAGCACGCCGGCGGGCGCCATCCTCGCCAGCGACAGCGATGTCGCCGCCTATTTGCTCGATGCCGCCCACGTCGCCACCCTGCAGGGTTCGGCCTTTGGCGCGTCGCCCTATCTGCGGCTCGCCTACGCCATCGACGATCGCCGTCTGGATGAAGCCTGCGAACGCATCGCCCGCGCCTGCCGGGCATTACGTTAACCGCGATGTTCCCCACCCGACGCCCCGGATTACGGGGCGTTGATTACCCCGCCGCCCGGAAGGTTCCCGGTCATGATGGTCGTTGACCGGCAGACCCATTTAATGCGGCAACGCCGCCACAAAACGTTCGGTAATTTGCTGCGGACGCGTGATCGCCCCGCCCACGACCACCGCATGGGCGCCGAGTTGCAAACAGCGCGCCATCATCTCCGGCGTGGTGATATTACCTTCCGCAATCACCGGTTTATCCACCGCGGCCAGGACCGCCTTTAGAAATGCGAAATCATCCATCGGCAACGTGCGTCCCCGGGTTTGCGCGGTATAGCCATGCAAGGTGGTGCCGACACAGTCAAAACCCAGTTCCGCCGCCGTGCGCGCCTCATCCACGGTGGCGATATCCGCCATTAACGGCAACTGCGGATAGCGCCGGCGAATAGTGCGCACCAAATCACCGAGCGCGACCCCGTCCGGGCGCGGATGCGCCGTGGCATCCAGGGCAATCATAGCCGGAGCGGCGGCCATCAACTCCTCGACCTCGGCTATCGTCGCGGTAATATAGACATCAAAACCGGGGTAATCCCGTTTGAGGATGGCGATCACCGGTAAATCCACGCCGGCCATAATCGCGCGCACATCCGCCAGGCTGTTGGCGCGGATCGCCGCGGCGCCGCCCCGCTTCGCCGCCAGGGCCATGCGGCCCATGATAAAGTCACCGTGCAAGGGCTCATCTTCCAGCGCCTGGCACGATACCACCAGTTTTCCTTTAATTGCATCCAGCATGGAACGACTCATAACGCCAATATCTCCTCAATTTCATTTTTAATCACCGTCACGTGCGGACCGTAGATTACCTGTATACCTTTACCATGTTGCACCACCGCCCGCGCGCCGGTCTGCTTCAACGCCGCTTCGTTGACCCGCAGGCCATCTTTTACCGTTACCCGCAGGCGCGTGGCGCAGCAATCCAGTTCGCCGATATTGTGCCTGCCGCCCAACGCGCTGATGACCAGCGCCGCCCGCGAGCCTTGCCCGGAAGATTCGCCGTCAACCGGCGCCGCGTCATCTTCGCGTCCCGGGGTTTTCAACCGAAAGCGGGTAATCAAATAGCGGAACGAGAAATAGTAAAGGAAAAACCACGGCACCCCCACCAGCGGCACCAGCAGCCAGTGGGTTTTCGCCTCGCCCTGCAAAATACCGAACAAGATGAAATCGATAAACCCGCCCGAGAACGTCTGGCCGATGGTGATGTGCAACATGTGCGCCAGCATAAAAGCCAGCCCGTCGAACACCGCGTGCAGCACATACAGGAACGGGGCGATAAACAAGAACGAGAATTCGATAGGCTCGGTGATGCCGGTCAGGAACGAGGTCAATGCCGCGGAAAGCAGCAGGCCGCCGACCCGCTTTTTGTTTTCCGGTTTCGCCGTGTGGTACATCGCCAGGCAAGCGCCCAGCAGTCCAAACATCATGGTAATAAAGCGTCCGGACATAAAGCGCGAGGTACCGACGTAGAATTGCGCGGTATGCGGATCGGCCAGCTGCGCGAAAAAAATGCGCTGCGTACCTTCCACCAATTGCCCGTTAATGATTTCACTGCCGCCCAGCGCCGTGGTCCAGAACGGCAGGTAGAAGATATGATGCAACCCGAACGGCCCCAGCATGCGCAGGATAAAGCCATACAGGAAAGTCCCCAGATAGCCGGTCTGATCGACCAGTCCGCCCAGGCCGAAAATCACCTTTTGGCAATGCGGCCACACCACCACCATCACGCCGCCGAGCACGATCCCCGCCAGGGAACAGATAATGGGCACAAACCGCGAACCGCCAAAAAACCCCAGGAACTGCGGCAGGTCGATTTTATGGTAGCGTTGATGCAGCCAGGCGCTGACCAGTCCCACCACCACGCCGCCGAACACGCCGGTTTCCAGGGTCTGGATACCCAGCGACACTCCCTGCCCCACGGCGCCGGGATTGCCGGCGGCCAGCGTGCCGGAGAGCGTCAGCAGCGCGTTGATGGTGGCGTTCATGATAAGAAAAGCCAGCAGCGCGGCGAGGCCGGCGGTGCCTTTATCGCTACGCGCCAGGCCAACGGCCACCCCCACGGCAAACAGCACCGCCAGATTGGCGAAGACGATGGTGCCGGCGCTGCTCATCACGGTAAAAACGCCTTGTAGCCAGGCGATATCGAGAAACGGATACGCGGCGATGGTATTGGGATTGGACAGCGCGCCGCCAATGCCCAGTAATAATCCCGCCGCCGGCAGTATCGCTATCGGCAACATAAAGGATTTGCCGAAGCGCTGCGCTTGCTCAAACCAGGCGCTCTCTCCGCCGCTGCGAAATAGGGACATGAAAATTTCCTTCAGGGATTGAGGTGTTGATGGTAATTTTTACCACGATAAAATAAAAAAGAAATAATTATCGTCATAGTTTTTAATTATTGCTCCCGGACGAAAATCGGCTGGTGAAAGTCCGGCCGTCAGGCCACACTACGCTTCCAGGCCAGGAGCCGCAGAGGATCGGATGAACGAAAAAGAGAATCTATTGCTGAATCTCAGACTGGATATGCCAAGCCTGAGCCCGGCGCTGCAAAAACTGGGGGGCTTTGTGATGCGGCATGCGGAGCGCGTGCTGTATATGACCATCACTGAATTGGCGCGGGAAAGCGACACCAGTGAAGCGACCATTACCCGTTTTTGCCGCCACCTGGGGTGCAAAGGTTTTACCGAATTCAAAATGGCGCTGGCCATTAACTTGCAGCAGGCGGCGCCGGCGCTGCCCGAGGAAAGCCGCGACGATATCGCCACGCTTATCGACGAGTGCGCGCTGGCGCTGCACGATACCGGCAGGTTAATCAAGCGCGACGATCTCGACGCGGCGGCGGTTCTGCTGCATCATGCGCGCCATATACAGATCTTCGGGGTCGCCGCCAGCGCCACCATGGGGGATTACCTGCACTATAAACTGCTGCGGCTCGGTATTCCGGCCCAGGTATTCACCGATGCCCACCTGGCCGCAATGAACAGCGCCAGCCTGGCCGCTCAAGACGTTACCGTCGCTATCTCCAGCTCGGGCTCGACCCGCGATGTGCTGTATGTCGTGGAACAGGCGCGTAAACGCGGCAGCCGCGTCATCGTACTGAGCAATACCTCGCGCAGTCCGCTGGCCGCCATGGCGGATGTACTGCTGGTGGCCGCCAAACCGGAAGGCCCCTTCACCGCCGGCGCCCTGCACTCCAAGGTTGGCGTGATGCTGCTGGTGGAACTGGTGATTATGTCGCTGCTCAAATGTGACCCGCGTTACGCCCTGTGTAGCCGGGAAACGGCCAGCGTCACCCTGCCCATGCTGCTGTAGGCCGGGATTTGTATCCGTTGTCGATGCCTGGTTTTTGATGATAAAAAAGCCCTGTTCCCGCAAGAGAACAGGGCCAAATAACCTATGGAAGACTAAACCAATGCTGATTTACCTACTTTCACCCATGCGCAGGATTATCGCCCGCTGGCGGCGTGTTCAATAACCTTGCGCTGCTCCGGCTGTTCGTCGCGCCGGATGGTGATTTTTTTCAGTTTTTCCTCTTCGGGAATTTCATGTTCGAGCTCAACGTCCAGCAGACCGTTGGCCAGTTTGGCCCCGGTGACTTTGGTGCCGCGCGGAATACTGAACTGTAGCGTGAAATCGCTGCGGCTGATGCCCCGATGCAGCCAGTTGTCATCATCATCTTTGCCGGCCTGGCCATCATCATGATGGCCTTCGATCACCAACTGTCCATTGCGGGTGCTCACCGACAGCTCGGATTCCTGATAGCCGGGCACGCTAAGGGTAAGCGCATATTTCCCTTCGCCGCGCTGGATAATATCGTAGGAAGGGGACTGCCCCACCGGATCATTGCCGGTCAGCCGGCTGAACAGCTTGTCAATTTGGTTGAACCGATCGGTCAGCAGCGAATCATTTAAAGAAGGAAGAAGCGAAAAAGGATGAGTAATCATAATAAAACCTCCTCGTTAGTCACAACCACTCTGCCTTTATCTTCATATTACGCGTTGGTCAGCGGAGACATTATCATCGCTGATGCCCATGACAGCGTCTCCTTGCCCATGCAGTAATAAAATAAGATCGGCCGCGCATTTTTCAAGCCTTTCGCGCGTCGAAATCAAAAAAAATTTCGTCCACACGCGGCCAGCATGCCGATAGCTGTTTACACCACTGCCCGCGAGAAGTGTGATCCCCCGGGAAACGCGGCGGTTAACGTTTACGCTATAATACCGATGGATAATCAATACCGTGGAGTCGAGGTATGGTGAATCATTCCCAAATCGAGCTGGTCTGGTTCGAAGACTGCGCGGCGCTGGCGGATACCCTGAGTTTTTCCCGGGCCGCCGAATTGCGGCATGTCACGCAACCGGCTTTCAGCCGGCGTATCCAGGCGCTGGAAGCCTGGGTCGGCACGGCTTTGTTTGAAAGAAACCGCCGCGGGGTCAGGCTGACGGTTGCCGGCGAGATGTTTAACGATCGGGCCCTGGAATTCCTGCGCTCGATTCATTCCCTGCGGGCAAAAACGCTGGAAGCGGCGGGTAAAGGGATACCGGCGCTGACCTTTTCCGCCACCCATTCGTTATCTTCGCTGTTTTTCCCCGCCTGGCTGCGCAAAACCGGTATTTCACATCTTTATGACCCGTTAAAGCTGGTGTCGGATACCCTGGACGCCTGCGAACGGATGTTCGTCCACGGCGATGCGCAGTTTTTACTGTGCCATTATCATCCTGATACCGCCCAACGCCTTGCCGGCGCGCAATTTATCAGTATCCAGGTCGGTGAAGACACCCTGATACCGCTGTCCGCGCCCGATGAGACCGGCAAGCGGCCCAAATGGGCCATGGACGATAAACATACGGCCATTCCGCTGCTTTGCTACAGTGCGGATTCAGGCCTGGGCCGGATAATCAAGCACAGCCGCAATACGCGCCTGCTACGGGAAAAAATGAACGCCGTGTTCACCTCCGATCTGGCCGCCACCCTTCTGGCCATGACCCGGGCGGGAGATGGCGTGGCCTGGCTGCCCAGAACCCTGGCGGAGCCGGATCTGCGCAACGGCGCATTAGTTAGCGCCGCCGGCGCAAACCCGCGTTTCGACGTGCCGGTGCAAATCCGGGTTTTCCGTCCCGCCGCACGAATGACCGAGGCGGCGGAACGGCTATGGGCGCGGCTCGCCGGCGACGCCGCCCCCTAGCCGTAATTACTCGGCCAGCTCGCGCATTACGCTTATCAGATCGGCCTTGCCTTCAAATCCGATACCCGGCAGTTCGGGCATGGTGATATAGCCATTCTCAACGGTCACCGAATCCGGGAACCCGCCATAGGGCTGGAACAGATCCGGGTAGCTTTCATTGCCGCCGAGCCCAAGCCCCGCCGCGATATTCAGCGACATCTGGTGTCCGCCGTGGGGAACGCAGCGCGATGGGGACCAGCCGAACTGCTTAAGCACCTCCAGGGTGCGCAAATATTCAACCAGGCCGTAAGACAGCGCGCAGTCGAATTGGAGATAGTCGCGGTCCGGGCGCATGGCGCCGTAGCGCAGCAGATTGCGGGCATCCTGATGGGAAAACAGGTTCTCCCCGGTGGCCATGGGGCCCGGATAAAAGCCCGCCAAGGCGGCTTGCAGGGAATAATCCAGCGGATCGCCGGCCTCCTCGAACCAGAACAGCGGATAATCGCGCAGCATTTTGGCGTAGGCGATGCCGGTTTCGAGATCGAAGCGGCCGTTCGCATCCACCGCCAACCGGGCGTCGCTGCCGATTTCATCCAGTACGGCGTCGATACGGCGGCGATCTTCAGCGATATCCGCCCCGCCGATTTTCATTTTAACCACGTTATAACCACGGTTCAGGTAGCCGCGCATCTCCTGGCGCAGCGCGGCGAGATCCTTGCCGGGATAATAATAACCGCCGGCGGCGTAAACAAACACGCGCGGATTGGCTTGCACGCCGTTCATTTGCGCCAGCATCCGGAACAGGGGCGCTCCGGCGATTTTAGCGACGGCATCCCAAATGGCCATATCGAGCGTCCCTACGGCGACGGAGCGCTCGCCGTGGCCGCCCGGTTTTTCATTGGCCATCATTGCCGCCCAAAGACGATGGGGATCAAGGTTGTCGCCGGCGTCGTTCAGCACGCTGTGCGGGTCCGCCAGCAAAATACGATCGCGGAAACGTTCACGGATAAGTCCGCCCTGGCCGTAACGGCCGTTGGAGTTAAAGCCGTAACCCACCACGCGGCGGCCGTCTTTAATTACGTCGGTCACCACGGCGACCAGACTGGTCGTCATCTTGCTGAAATCGATATAAGCATTACGGATAGGGGAAGCGATCGGTTTAGTTATTTCAACGACGTCGGTAATACGCATGATTTAGCCCTTGAACGATAATGAATCGAATAATCCTATCGATACTAGGCCTGGCGCGGCATTCAAGGCTAATGCCGGTTCGGGCGGCAGTTATGTCCGTTATGCATACCACGGCTTTTTGCCCCCCCACCACCCGAACCGATACCACAGTCAAGGATATCGCGGCATCGCCGGCAAAGATAACTACCCGGGACTACCAGAGCGTATATCCGCCATCCACCGTGAATACCGAACCGGTAATAAAGGATGACGCTTCGCTGGCCAGCAATAATGCCATGGGCGCGATTTCCTCCGGCGTCGCATAGCGCTGCATCGGCACTTCGTCCCGCCAGTAATGCCGATAGGTTTCATACTCATCGGAGGCGATTTCCGTTTTCACGTACCCGGGGGCGATGGCATTGACGCGTACCCCCGACGATGCCCATTCCGCGGCCAGGGATCGGGTGAGATGATGGACGGCGGCCTTGGAAATGCCGTAAGGCGAATGCCATTGCGGACGGTTGATAATGCTGCCGGATATCGACCCGATGTTAATAATGGACCCGCTCCCGCGTTTCACCATCTGATTGCCGAAAATCTGGCTGGCCTTCCAGACCGCATCAAGATTAATGGCGAACAGCTTTTGCCATTCCTCGTCCTTAAGCGTCAGCGCATCGGCATGAAAACCGATACCCGCATTATTCACCAGTACGTCCACCGGGCCGAGTTCGCGGGTCACCCGCTCCAGCAATGCTTCCACATCGCTGCGGCTGGCGACGTCGGTGCGCACCGCGATAACCGGCACCCCGAGCCGGCTCAGTTCTTGTAACGTGGCTTCGCTCTTGGCGTCGTCGCGGGCGGCGATGGCGATGGCCGATCCCGCCTCCGCCAGGCCCGTGGCGATGGCGCGCCCGATACCGCGGTTGCCGCCGGTGATAACCGAAACCTTTCCGCGCATTGAAAATTTGTCCAGGATCGACATAATACCTTGCCTCCAAAATGAGCTTATCTATGATGTCCGCAGGGTCCGCAGGGTCCGCAGGCGCCGGGCTTGCGGACCCTTTATCTACCGATACCTGCCGACTGGTTAATCAGCGCCGACGCGACGGCCGACGGTTCCAGGGCGCCGGTCATCACGGCGACCACGTCACTGCGCGACGTGGTCTTGGGACTGACGACCGCCGCCCGCCGGCCCAGCCGGTGGATATGGATACGGTCGGCGATTTGAAACACGTTGGGCATGCTGTGGCTGATTAGCACCACCGACAATCCCTGATCGCGCACCCGGATAATCAGATCCAGTACCTGGTTGGTTTCGCGTACGCCCAGCGCGGCGGTGGGTTCATCGAGGATCACCACGCGCCGCCCCCACGCCGCCGCCCGCGCCACGGCCACGGCCTGGCGCTGGCCGCCGGACAGGGTTTCGACTTTTTGATTAATCGACTGCACGCGGATGCCGAGATTGCGCATATGATCCGCCGCCTGCCGCTGCATGCGCGCCTTATCCAACTGGCGGAACAGCGTGCCGAAAATACCCGGCTTGCGCAGTTCGCGGCCAAGAAACAGATTTTGGGTAATATTCAGCTGCGTGGCTACCGCCAGTTCCTGGTAAACCGTCTCGATGCCCGACAGCCGGGCGCTGAGGGGATTTTTAAAATGAACTTCGTTGCCGTCCAGATGGATATGGCCCCGATCGGGGATCTCCGCGCCGGTCAACGCCTTGATCAGGCTCGATTTACCCGCGCCATTGTCGCCGACGACGGCCAGGATTTCCCCCCGGGCCAATTCAAAATCGGCGCCGTCAAGGGCGACGACATGGCCATAACGCTTAACCAGTCCGGCGGCCGTCATCACGATGGCGGGGCCGGAAGCGGCAGAGGGTAAAGTATCAGCGGCATCCGTCATGTGCGTTGTCCCCTGCGCAAGTATTGATCCACGCCAACCGCCAGGATAACCAGAATACCGGTGGCAATCTGTTGATAGAGCGAATCGATGCCGGCCTGGGTCAGGCCGTTTTTGAGTACGGTGACGATCAGCGCCCCGACAAAGGTGCCCAATACGCTGCCCCGGCCGCCGAACAGACTGGTTCCGCCGATGACCACGGCGGTAATGCTGTCGAGGTTGGCCAGCGGGTAGCCGCTGGGATCGGCAATGGGCGTGCGCCCCAGCGCCTGCCAGCCCGCGAAAGCATAAAAAACTCCCGCCAGCGCATATACGCTAAACAGCATTTTGCCCACGCTGATCCCGTTCAAGCGGGCCGCCGCCGGCGAGTTGCCCACGGCGTAGACATGCACGCCCCAGGCGGTTTTGGTCAGGATATAGGCCAAAACCAGCGTCAGGGCCACCCACAGCATGCTGCCGTAGGTAATGGTGACCGCTCCCCAGGACGGTCCCGTGCCGAGAACTTCAATCAAATCGGACATGATCGGATAGCTGCGCGAATGCGTATAAAGCCGCGCGCTCGCGGTGAGAATGGTGAACATGCCCAGGGTCGCGATAAACGGCGGCAGCCGGAAACAGGTGATGATCAGCCCGTTGGCGGCGGCGCCCAGGACGCACACCAGCATACCGAGCAGCAGCGCCGCCAGGGGATCGATCGTGGTGGCGAGACTGCCGGTGACAATGGTCCCGAGCACCATGATGGCCGCATTGGCCAGATCGATACCCGATACCAGGACCACCAGGGTCTGGCCGAGCGCCAGGGTGCCCACCACCACGGATTGCTGGACGATCAGGGAAAAATTGCCCAGATTAAAAAATGTCGACGTGGTGGTTGAAAACACGACGACGATAATGATCAGGGCCAGCAGCGGTCCGGCGATGGGATAGGACAACACCCCCGCAATGCCCTGGCGCAGCCGGCTCCTGCCGTCCGGGACGCCATAGTCTTCGGCAATCCTGCCCGGCGGCGGCGGAAGATCCAGGTTATTTCGATCGGGCATCTTCATCGCTACTCTCCCCAGCAGTT
Organism: Sodalis sp. RH21; assembly: GCF_047324175.1. NCBI lineage: Bacteria > Pseudomonadati > Pseudomonadota > Gammaproteobacteria > Enterobacterales > Bruguierivoracaceae > Sodalis > Sodalis sp. RH21. The sequence continues at coordinate 3,096,154 of NZ_CP178732.1, forward strand.
CTTCAGGCCCCACGCCGTATCCCGGGAAGCGATGCCGGCCACGGGATGGTCGGTGATAAGGACGGTCCCCGAGTTATTCACCCCCTGCGGTTTGGCGCCGCCGTTGACCGCGGTGATAATCGCATCGACCGCCAGCTTGCCCATATTGGCGGGAAATTGCATAACGGTGGCGCCGATCGCGCCGTCGGCGACGCTTTTTACTCCCGAGCAGCTACCGTCGATGGACGTTAGCACCACCTCTTTTTTCATCTTCCTGATAGGCAAGAACGCGCCCTGCGCCGTCGGCTCGTTAATGGTGTAAACCACATTGATATCCGGGTGCGCCGCCAGCAGGTTTTCCATGGCCGATTGCCCGGTTTCGACATTGGCCTGGGTCAGCGCGGTGCCGGCAATCGCCGGGGCGCCCTCGGCCAGGCCAAAACCTTTGAGGAAGCCGTCATGGCGCGCCTTGGAGGTTTTATCGGACAAATCGTAATCCAGCAGCGCCACCCGGGCGTCGGCCGCGCCGAGCCGAGCCTTGGCCCATTTGCCGATCAGTTCGCCGGCTGCGAGGTTATCGGTTTCATAGGACGCATCGGCGGCCGTTTCCGGCGAAAGCGACGTATTGGTGGTAATCACGATAATGCCCGCGTCACGGGCTTTTTTGACCACATTGCGCAAGGCGAAAGGGCTGGCCGGGTCAAGTACGATGCCTTTGACGCCGCGATTAATCATATTTTCTATCGCCGCTATCTGGGTATCGGAATCCCCCGCCGCATTCGACGCCGCGGTCATCGTGGCCAGGCCTTTTTTTCTGGCTTCGTCCACGGCGGACTGCTGCAGCCTGGCAAAGAAGGGGTTGGATAACTGCTGTTCGACCACACCGATAAGGAATTTAGCGTCCTGGGCCTCGGCTGGCGCCGTCATCGCCGCCAGCGCCATCATGATCGGCAGCGCTGCGGAGCATAATCTCCAGTTAATGTTTTTCGACATAATCTTCTCCGACTGGTTACGATTGATTTTTGCCGATGCCGGTTAGCGCAACGGCTGCTGTTTAGCCGCGCCGGGCCTGTCCGGCGGGGTCAACCCCATCCGGCGCCGGGCCCGCGGCGGCCAACCGGTGCATGGTTCGATGGATTTGATCATCGCCCGTCAACTGACGGTATTCCCGGTACAGGGTTTCGTACGCCTGCGTCCTGGCTTGTTCCGGGTGGTGAATATGATATTGGCGCGCCCCGAAGCGCGCGGCCCCCTCGGCAAAATCGGCAACGATGCCGGCCGCGGCCGCGCCGTGGATAGCCGCGCCAACCGCGGTGGGATTGCGGATCAGTGGAATCTCGATCGGCCGGCCCAGCACGTCCGCCATCATTTGCATCAGCAGCGGATTACGCTGCGATAAACCGCTGGTCAGCAAAATGCGATCCACCGGCAGTCCGCCCCCCTGGAAAAGATCGAGGATTGAGCGGGTGCCGAAACACAGGGATTCGAGCAGCGCCCGGTAAATATCCGTCGACGTGGTGGTTAAATTGAGCCCCACCAGCAGGCCGCTCAGATGAGAGTCGGCGTAGGGCACGCGATTGCCGCTCCACCAGTCGAGCGCCACCAGGCGGTTGCGCGCCGGCGCGGCGGCGTCGTGGTTATAGCGTTGAAAGCTTTCCGCCAGATCCACGCCCCGGGGAAAGGCGCGGACAAACCAGGCCAGGATATCGCCGAACCCGGCCTGGCCGGCCTCATAACACCATAGGCCGGGCAGCGCGCCGTTTTCAGCCATGCCTTCGATACCGGCAGGCAAGGGTCCGCCGCTATCGTTTAGCAGCAGATACGCGGCCGAGGTGCCCAGGGCGCCCACCAGCGTGTGCGGCCCGATGGCCCCCACCGCGGGCAATACCACATGGGAATCAATGACGGCCACGGCCACGATGGGATGGCCGCCGATGCCGGTGCGGCGGCGCCATTCGGCGGATAATGCGCCCGCGGCGCTGCCGACCGGGACCGGCGCGCCCAGACGCCGCGCCAGCCCCGGATTCGCCTCGACGGGGTAGCCCAGGGTCGGCGTGTACTGGGCTTTATAGGCGGCGAAATCGAGGCTGCGCATTTCCCGCTGCGTCAATTGCCACACCAGCCAGTCGCCGGCCTCGATAAACCGATCCGCCCGCGCCCAGATATGCGGCGCTTCGCGCTCGACCTGGGCCGCTTTGGCGAGCAGCCATTCGCCCGACACTTTGCCGCCGAAGTTAGCCAGGAACGCGCCCCCCTGCCGATTGATCTCATCGGCGTAGGGCTGGGCGGCGCTGTGCTTCCAGAGTTTGACATACGCATGGGGCTCGTCGGGGTACAGCTGCGAAAGCGGGCGGCCGTCCGCGGTGGCGGGCAGCGGGGAACTGGCCGTGAAACCGATGCCGATGGCGGCGATGTTGCGGTTTCGCCCCAGGCTGCCTAGGATATCGTCGGCGGCGTCGAGATAATCCGCCGCATTCTGCAAGGCCCAGGCATCGGGCAGCCGGCGTCCCCCCGGCAGGCTGTGGGTCATGATGCCATGCCGATAGGGATGAACCCGGCTGGCTATCTGTTCCCCCGTCGCGGCGTCAATCAGCACGCCGCGCGCCGATTCCGAGCCATAATCAAGGCCGATAAGAAACAGGCTGGTCATCATCTGGAGGCGCCCCCGGGGCCGGGCTTCGGCCAAGGAGCGTACGCAACTGTGTTATTCATCAGACGGGTCCGCGTTGGTTCAGATAGCCATAGATAAGTTCAGATGTTGATTTAAGTCAACAAACATATGTATACTTTTATTCATAAGTGCGATCATTATCAAATTATCGATCCGTTGATCGGCACCCGGTTGAAATCAGGAGAAGGCAATTGGAAAAACGGCGGTCTACGAACGTTGATGGCGGCACGCTGCTTAATTCAGGCGAAATTTATAGCCTGATCGCCAACAAAGCGGCGACCTCGCGGGCGGCAATCCTGGACGCCTGCGGTTTATCTCGGGTGACGGTGACCCAGCGCCTGAATGAATTATTATCCGCGGGGCTGATCAGGGAAACCGCGGACACCATGCCAAGCGGCGGCCGCCCTACCCGCGTGCTGGGCCTCAATCACACGGCCGGTTATATTCTGGCGGCGAGCATCGGCGAGTCCCGTATCCATCTGGCGGCGCTGGATCTGCAGCCGGCCATCGTGGCCCAGGAGACGGTTGCGTTCAGCGAGAAGCAGAACCCCCAGGCAACATTAACGCTGATCGCGGATCGCTTCGCGGCCCTCGCCCGGGGCCTGGGGGATGAAACGCGCGTGCTGGCCGGGATCGGCCTGAGCCTGCCGACGCCGGTGGACAGCGAACGCGGCTGCGTGGTCGGCCCTTCAATTTTGCCCGGCTGGGATGAATTCGATATTGCGGCTTTTTTGCAAACCCGGTTTACCGCGCCGGTGTATGTGGAAAACGATGTCAATTTAATGACCATCTATGAACACCGCCATAACTTTCCCCAGGTGAACGAGATGTTTTTCATTAAAGTCGGCACCGGGATCGGCAGCGGCATTATTACCGGCGGCAGGATTTTCCGCGGCGCCCGGGGGGCTGCGGGCGATATCGGCCATATCCAGTTTGCCGGCGATTGTGCCCCGCTGTGCCGGTGCGGTAAATTCGGCTGCGTCGAGGCGCGCGCCGCCGGCTGGGCCATCGGCCGGGATTTGACGCAGATGGGCCATCAGGCCGGCAATGCCCGGGATGTGGTGGCGCTGGTGGAAAATAACGTGCCGGAAGCCATTATGTATATCAGAAAAGCGGGCCAGACCATCGGCGAGGTCACTTCCAATGTCGTCAGCATCCTCAACCCCAGCCTGATCGTGGTCGGCGGAACGCTGGCGCGGTGCGGCGAGTTTTTGTTGTCCGGCGTTCGCGAATTGGTGTACCAGCGCTGCCTGCCGCTGGCGACCCGCGATCTGCAAATCGTGCTGCGCGTCGCCCGGACGGACAGCGCATTGTACGGCGCGGCGTATTTGGTGCTGGATGAACAGTTGAGCAGCCGGCACGCGGATAACTTTTTAACGCGCTATGTCGATAACCTGGCCCGCAGTTGCCGTTAACCCGGCCGCCGCCATTACGGCAGGTAGTTGGCAACCAGCCCCACCAGCAGCGCGATGCCGATGCCGGCTAGCGGCGGGGCCCGCAAAAGCAATAGCGTGGTGCCCATGGCCACCATCGCCATCCCCAGGATATCCGTGGCGGCGTGCGTGGCCAGGGCCACGCTTGAGGGGATTAACAAGGCGACCACCGCCAGGCTCAGCGAGTGCATCACCGCGCGAAAGCGGCGCAGCGGCAACAGCCGTTTGCGGATGCGCTCAAGCAGGATCACCAAAAACGGCGGCAGCAGGATAGCCAGTGCGGCCACGCACGCCCCCTTGACGCCGGCGACGAAATATCCCACCACCACCAGATACAAGCCGTTGGGACCGGGCGCGATGTTCCCGATCGCCAGGGAATTCAACAGCAGGCTGTCGGCCGGCAGCCCCGCGTTTTGCAATTGTCCGCGCAGGATGGGCAAGGAGCTCATGCCGCCGAAACCGATAAGGCTGGCGATCAGTATCGACACAAAAAGATGTTCCAGGCTCATGGTTCACCATCGTCACGGGGTGGCTGGCCGGGCGGCGGCGGCGCGGCGGCGTCGCTGAATATCGCGGGAAACAGCAGGGCCAGCGTTATGGCGATGCCCATGATAATCAGCGGATTGGCAATCAGAAACGCCAGGCAGGCGTAGACAATCAGGATAGCCGCGGTGGGCGCGAAACGGTGACCGCGGAAAATATCGCGCATAAGTTGCAGCGTCAAGGCAATGGCATAGCCCGCGGCCGTCGCAACGATGGTATGCAGGGGCAGCGCGGTGGCTGGCAAACCGCCGATGGTTTCGTAGAGTTTCGCCAAAGCCAGCGTAATGGCGAGGGCGGGCGTAAGCAGTCCGATCAGGGCGGCGAAAATGCCGGGCACGCCGGCGGCGACGCGGCCGACAAGCACGGCCTGTGCGAGAATGCTGATACCGGGGGTCAGGCGCGATAGTACGACGGTTTCAATAAAGGCATCCGCGTTCATCCAGCCGTGGCGCAAACAGGCTTGCCGTATGGCGGCAATGGTGGCGCTTCCGCCGCCAAACGCGGTGGTTCCTATTTTGGCAAAGGCGACCAGTACTGCCACCCAGCGGGGTAAAGAGTGGCAATGCCGAGTTCGTCGCCTTTGCATTGCCACTTCTCCTCTCTTTTTTCTACCGCGATTACCGGGTCAAAACTCAGAACTTCCAGCTACGTTCGATGGTAGCCACGTCGATCTCGGCGCCGTCCGGGTCCAGGAACTTGAAGAAACGCGGCGGCACTTGCTGCTTGTCCTCGCCATAGATTTCAATCCCAAACTCTTTCAGGGCTTCAATCACGCCGGTGATGTTATCGGTTTCGACGCCGATATGATTGGGACCCAGGGTCCCCTGCGCCCACGGAGCCATCGCCACGCGCTCGTCGGGGCATAACAGCGAGTAGTTAACTTCGCCGTCGCTCATGTCAATGGCTTTGCCCGGGTAATGCCCTGGGGTCCGCACGGGCCCGAGGCGTTTGAAACCGAGCACCTTTTCATAAAAAGTTGCTGCTTTTTCAAGATCTTTCGTAACCACACCCATATGGCGAATTCGCATCCCAGTTCTCCTCTACATGAACAATGTCTTATATGAAGAAATTTTGTCTTGTCTAAAGACAAAATGGATAGTGCTACGGACGTAAAGTGAAGTCAAGACAGACAAGGGGCCGTATGCTCTACCCATGGCGCAGATCACATTTTTAACAAAGCGGCCCGCAAAATAACCTTAAGCATTAAACTTCCAGGGAGAAAGCCGGACTAAGGCGCCGGATCGTGGTTGGGCGGGATTGCATTGCTCCCATGGACAAAAGCCGGTAAAGTTGCCAATATTGTCTGTCATACAGAAAATAACCATATAGAGGTCATCATTGCGCGAGGTTCACAATCCCGGCGAAGGCAGGTTGCCCAGCTACCCGATTGCTTCAGTAGATAATGCGCTTCGCCTGCTGCTGCTGTTCCGGGAGCAACAAAGTCTGCGGCTTACGGATGCCTGTAATTATCTAGGGGTGGCCCATTCCACCGCCCACCGGTTGCTGGCGATGCTTATCCACCGCGGGTTTGTCTGTCAGGATGAAAACCGGGTATACCGGCCGGGCCCGATGCTGGTGGATATCGGCCTGGCGGCGGTGCAAAAAATGGACGTGCGCATGCAGGCGCGGCCGTTTCTGGAAAAACTGGCGAACGAATTCGGCGAAACGGTGCATCTGGTCTCCCTCGAACGGGATCAGGTACGTTACATCGATGCGATTGAAAGCGGCCATGCCCTGCGCGTCATCGCCCGCACCGGCCAGGTATTGCCCGCGCACTGCACGTCCGCGGGCAAGGCGCTGCTGGGCGAGCTTACCCCGGCGCAGGTGCGCATGCTGTATGCCGGTAAGGAACTGGTCAAGATAACCGCCAATTCGATTAGCTCCCTGGACGTGCTGGAACAGGTTCTGGCCGAAGTCCGTATCCAGGGTTACGCGGTCAATCATGGCGAAAACGACGAAAGCGTCGGTTCGGTGGCCGTCGCCCTGGTGAACGCCCTCGATCGCCCGGTGGCCTCGATTGCCGTCGCCATGCCGGAAAACCGCATGCACCCTGGCATCCAGACCCATATCGTCCAGGTGTTAAAAGACATGCGCCAGCAGTTTCGCAACATAACCTACTAACGCCAATTTTCCCGCTTTACACGGCATGACCGGGTTGATACCGGCCATGCCGTTTTCATTTTGCACGCCCTGGCTGACGGGAAACCTGATTTTCGATGGTGAGCCCGCCGGAAAAGACACTTCCATCACATTGTCGTCATCCCAGTTGCAACTGTTCTTGACACTCACAACCATATCTCTTATATCTCGCCATATTGTCTGTAATAAAGAAATCATGTCTGTTATGCGGAGGTAGGGAATGCGTCGTGCGGATGTTGCTTTTGGAACCGTAGTAATTATCGTGGCGGCCGCAGTGCTGGTTATTTCATTGCAAATGCCTTTTTACCTGAACAATGTTCCCGGTCCCGGCTTCCTGCCGCGGATTATTGCCTCGGTCCTGGTGATATTGGGAATACTGCTCGTCTGGCAAAGCCTGCACCCCGGCGCACCCGAGGTACGCGCGGTTGGCGCTGTCACTCCCATCGAAACGAAAACCCACGGCAAACCGGATCCGAAAGAGGCCACGGAGCATTTTTTCCCGCGGCGCACCGTGGCGGTATTTATCGGTTATGTGGTTGCGGTTCCGTTATTTGCCCTCATCGGTTTTGTGCTTACCGGCATGCTGCTCATGGCCTATCTGCTGATCTTCGTGGAAAAACGACGCAATTGGGCCTCCTACGTCGCGTTGATAGCCGTCCCCATCGCGATTTATCTCCTCTTCGTCGAGGTACTCAGTATTGAACTGCCGACCGGAATGTTAGGTCTGGGCATATTGGGAATCTGACGATATAAAAAAGAGAGAACGCTAATGTCCCTACTTTATAATATGTTAGACGGCTTTGTGACGGCATTATCCTTTACCAATTTGCTGTGGATCGTGGTGGGCGCGCTCCTCGGTACGTTGATCGGCATTCTGCCGGGCCTGGGTAATCCCGCGGCAACGCTGGCCATTCTGCTTCCGCTTACGTTACGCCTGCCGCCGACCACCGGCCTGATCATGATGGCCGGTATCTACCACGGCGCCAAATTCGCCGGCGCCACCACCGCTATTTTGCTTAATATCCCCACCGAAACGTCTTCAGTGGTGCTGTGCTACGACGGTCACGAACTGGCCAAGCAAGGCCGCGCCGGAGTGGCCATGGGGATGTCGGCGATTTCCGGGTTTATCGCCAGCACCATCGGCGTGATAGGCCTGACGTTCGCCGCCCCCCTGGCCGCGCGGATGGCGGTGCAGTTCGGCCCGCCGGAATTTGCGATGCTGATGATTTTCGGCCTGCTGCTGGTGATCTCCATGGCCGGCAAGTCGCCGGTAAAAGGGCTGATTTCCATGTTTTGCGGGCTGCTGGTGTCCACCGTGGGGGCTGATATTTTTTCCGGCGCCCAGCGGTTCACCTTCGGCAGCGTGAATTTGTACGACGGCATCGAGTTTTTAGTGGTTACGCTGGGCCTGTTCGCGGTGGGCGAAGTGCTGATCAATACCGGCAAGAAAATGGAAAAGGCCAAGCCCCTGGCGGCGCCAAAGCATTTCCGGGAATATTTGCCCACCTGGGCGGATATCAAGGAGTCGCGCCTGGCCATCGCCATCGGCACGCTGGTCGGTTTTTTTATCGGCGCGCTGCCGGGCGGCGGGTCGACCATCGCCTCCTTCGTGTCCTACGCCATGGTCAAGAATACGTCGAAGCACCCGGAGAAATTCGGTACCGGCGCCATCGAAGGGGTGGCGGGGCCCGAAGCGGCGAATAATTCCGAATGCGGCGGCACCATGATCCCGCTGCTCAGCCTGGGTTTACCGGGCAGCGCCAGCACTACCGTCATGCTGGCCGCCCTGCTGCTGTACGGCATCCAGCCCGGACCGCTGTTATTCACCAACCATCCGGAAATTGTCTGGCCGGTGATCGCCAGTCTGTATCTGGGCACCGTCGCCCTGCTGATCCTGAACTTGCCGATGATTCCCCTGTGGGTGCAGATTTTGCGCATTCCCTACTGGCTGCTGTATCCGATTATTTTGCTGCTGGCGGTCGTGGGCGCTTATAGCGTGCGGGGGTCGATTTTTGATGTGTGGCTGCTGATGGGTTTTAGCGCCTTCGGTTATTTGTTCCGGCGCTTATCGGTGCCGGCCGCGCCCATGCTGATGGCGTTCGTCCTGGGGCCGGAAGCCGAATTGGCCTTCCGGCAATCGCTCATGCTTTCCAATAATAAACTGTCGATTTTCATCGAACGGCCGATCTCCGCCGGTATTCTTTGCGCCATCGTCCTGGTAGTGGCGTTTTCGGTCTATAGCCGGATGAAGCAGCGGCGCAAGGTCATGTCCACGCTCTAACGCGCATGTCCGCCGCGGCGGACATGCGCAGGGCACCAGAATAATCAGGAGGCAATATGAGAACCAAGGTATTACACCGGTTGATATGGCTTGCCGTCGTGGGCGTATTCACGGCGATGCTGATGGCGTGTAACGACCAGCAAGAGGCGGGCAAACCCAGCAATGTGCAATTCGTGGTCGACACCGGACCGGGCGGCGGCAGCGATCTGTTCGCCCGCCAGATTGTAAAAATCGCCCGCCAGAACCATATCCTGACCGACAACTGGCCGGTATTGTCCCGCCCCCAGGGCGGCGGTTTGGGGGCGATGAATTTCATGGGCGAGAAAAAAGGACAGCCCAATTTCATTTCGGCGTTTACCTCGAAATGGGTATCGAGCAGCTTTACGGAGCCTAACGCCACCATCACGGTCAAGGATTTAACCATCGTCGCCATGCTGGCGGACGAACAGCAAATCGTGGCGGTGCCGGCCAATTCCCCTTATCACAGCTTTGCGGATTTCATCGCGGCGGCGAAAAGCAATCCGGGGCAACTGGTGCAGGTAGGGGGCGCCTATCAATCCGTCGATAATCTTGCCGCGTTGAAAATCCAGGAGAATACGGGCACCAGCTGGAAATACCTGTCCTTCTCGGACGGGGGCCCGCGTATTACCTCCCTGCTGCGCGGCGACGCCCAGATAATGATCGGCGCGCAGACCGATTTTTCCGAACAGGTGGCGGCCGGGCAAATGCGCCTGATCGGCGTGCTGGGCGATGCGCGCAGCAAACAATATCCCGACGTCCCTACCTTGGCCGAACAGGGTATCCCCATGCAGGGCATTCCCGATCAATTGCAATTTCGCGGTATCGCCGCGCCTCCCGGCACCAAACCGGAAACCGTGGCTTATTACCGGGATATTTTCGCCAAACTGGTCAAGACCCCGGACTGGGAAAAATATATGCAGGAGGAAGGCGATCGGACGGAGTTTGTTACCGGCAGCGAGCTGGAACAACGAATGAGCCAGTACAGTCAAGATATTCAACAATTAATCACGTTGCTTAAAGGGAAACATTGATATGTCTGCTGATATGACCGAAATACCCCGGCCGGCCACCAAGACGCGGCAGCTCGGCGCCTTTGCGGCCTCGCTCACCTACGCGGCGCTGCCGCCGGATGTGGTGCATTACTGCAAGCGCGCCCTGGTAGATTGGAGCGCGGCGGCGATTGCGGGGTCAGCTCAGCCCGGCGCGCGCAAAGTGCGTCAGGTCATTGCCGCCCTGGACCAGTCGGGGCCGGCTACCATCGTCGGCACCCCCATGACCGCCAATGCCGCTTTCGCCGCGCTCGGCAATGCCTACGCATCGCATTTGCTGGACTTCGACGATGTGTTTAATCCCATCGAAACGACGATTCATTTAAGCTCATGCCTGTGGCCTGCGGTATTGGCCATCGGGCAACTGCGCGGATTGAGCGGACAGGAGGCGATCGCCGCCTACGTCGCCGGTTTTGAAACCGGCGCGCGGGTGGCCCGGGCGGCGGGCACCACCCACTATCAAAGCGCCTGGCAGGTTACCGGCACCATGGGGCATGTGGCCGCCGCCGCGGCCGCGGCCAATGCGCTGAAGCTGTCGCCGGAGGCGGCGACCCACGCGCTGGGGTGCAGCGTCACGCAGGCGGCCGGCGTGCGCGAAGTCTACGGCAGCGACAGTAAAGCGCTGCCGCCGGGGAAAGCGGCCATGGACGGGGTGCTGTCGGCGCTGTTGGCCGAAACCGGCTTTACCGCCACGGATACGGCGATTGAAGGCCAGCGCGGATTGCTGCGCGCCGTCAGTCAAAAACCGGCCGATGAATTGCTGACCGAGGGATTGCATACCCTGTGGCACCTGCTCAGCAACGGCAACAAGCTCTACCCCACGGCCTCGCTCACGCATCCGGCCATCGAAGCGGCGAGCTCCGCGGCGGACGATTTTGCGGCCCGGCGGGAAGTGACCGAGATTGTGTTGCAGATGCATCCTTTTTCCGCCGCGGTGACGGCGGTGGTGCATCCGCTTACCGCTTCGCAAGCCAGGTTCAGCACGGCGCATTGCGTGGCGGTGGCCCTCTCCCGCCGCGGTCTGGGATTAAGCGATTTCGATGACCGCACGTTACGCGATCCCGCTATCGCCCATTTGCGCGATCTGGTCCAGATCGTCCCGGACCCGTCCATCGACAAACGCGGCTGCCGCCTCACCCTCACCTGGTCCAACGGCCAATTATCATCGTATGAAGTGCTGCGCAACCGGGGCACGCCGGCCGCGCCGCTAAGCGATCGGGATCTGTCGGACAAACTGACCAATGCGGCCGGCGGCATCATGGACGCCACCCGCGCGGCGGCGCTGGTGGAACAGTGCTGGTCCCTGGAGCGGCTCACCGATATCAACCCGTTTATGCACAGCCTGCGCGGCACGCAGGCGCCCTGACCGGCGTGAAGCTACGAAGCTACTTGCGCATGTCGGCCAATAGCCGCATGGCGATTTTTTCGGTGTTGGCCATATACCCTGCGCGGCGGCGTGCAGGGTATATCACGCCGCCTCGCCGCTTCCTGCGGCGAGGCGATAGTAATGTTTACCTTTATTTTGTGACCGTTATCTCGCCTTTCTTTATCGTACTGCCATCCTGCCTTTATTGTGGCAATCATGGGAAGGAATACCCCGGCGCCGGAATTTATAATGATTCTCTATCCTGATGGGCTTAACCGCATTCGTTATATAAAATTAATAAAGGCTTATTATGACAAATCGAATCATACTCAATGAAACGTCTTATTTCGGTAAGGGCGCCATTGCCCATATCGTCGATGAGGCCCGCAGCCGGGGTTACAAAAAAGCGCTTATCGTCACCGATAAAGACCTGATCCGCTTTGGGGTCGCGACCCGCGTCACCGCGCTGCTTGACGCCGCCGGCCTGGCCTATGCCATTTTTGACGAAGTGATGCCCAACCCCACCATCGCCGTGGTGACGCGCGGCGTGGCGGCATTTAACGCCGCCGGCGCGGATTACCTGATCGCCATCGGCGGCGGTTCGCCCCAGGATACCAGCAAAGCCATCGGCATCATTACCCGCAATCCCGACTTTGCCGACGTGCGCAGCCTGGAGGGCGTAGCCCCCACCAGCCAGGCCAGCGTACCGATTATCGCCATCCCCACTACGGCGGGAACCGCCGCCGAGGTCACCATCAACTATGTGATTACCGATGAGGAAAACCGCCGCAAGTTCGTTTGCGTCGACCCCCACGACATTCCGCTGGTGGCGATTATCGACCCGGATATGATGGCCAGTATGCCGGCGTCCCTGAAGGCCGCCACCGGCATCGATGCGCTGACCCACGCCATCGAGGGTTATACCACCCTGGGCGCCTGGGAACTGACCGATATGTTCCATATCAAGGCGATTGAAATTATCGCCCGCTCCCTGCGCTCCTCGGTGAAGGGCGAAGCCCGGGGGGTGGAAGATATGGCGCTGGGCCAGTATGTGGCCGGCATGGGGTTTTCCAACGTCGGGTTGGGGCTGGTGCACGGCATGGCGCACCCGCTGGGGGCGTTTTACAACACTCCGCACGGGGTGGCCAACGCCATTTTGCTGCCTTATATCATGGAATATAACGCCGCGCAGACCGGCGAAAAGTTCCGTCATATCGCCGTGGCGATGGGCGTCGACGCAGCCTTGTCCCTGCCCATCGAACAGGCGCGCAAGGCGGCCATCGATGCCGTCAAGCAATTGTGCAAGGACGTCAATATTCCCGCCCGGCTACGCGACGTAGGCTTGCTGGAAGCCGATATCCCTGCGTTGGCCGAGGCGGCATTCGCGGATGTCTGTACCGGCGGCAACCCGCGGGAAACCAACGTCGACGATATCCAAAAACTGTACCGGAACGTCTTTTAATCCCGAAAAGCACGCGCCGCGCAGCCATCTCAGCAGACAGGCCGCTTACGCGGCCTGTCTTATTGGTCAATAGCCGGTTAGTCGCCGGCGCCGCGTCACACGCCGGCCTGCGAAACCAAAGACAGCGTTTGCGTCAGCGTCTCCTGCGGGGCAAGCGCCGTCATGCCGCCCAGATCGGGCAGATTATGGCCGTTGGCCGCATGGCTCATGGGTTCAAAACAGAAAAACTCAAAGTCATAACCCGGATCAAAGGCCGGGTCGGAGACAAAAACAAAATAGACCGGACACGCCGGCTCGGTGCAAAGCGTAAGCCCGTGCCGCCGCTCCGGCCATTCGATGCGGGCCTGGCCGTCCCAGCCGGAAAATCCGTTATTCACCCAGCGGCGCGGCAAGACGCGCGGCGCGTTGAAATCGCTATCCGCCGGCAGCCCGTCCCGGTGTTCCCCGGCCAGCCATTGTTCCCCTTCCCTCCAGTAGCCCGCGGCGCTGGCCCGTAAGCGGGTGTGCTCCGTCAGCGGAAAATAGGGATGCCAGCCCAGGCCAAACGGCAGGGTGTCTTCCCCCAGGTTGGTGACGCTCAGGGCAACGGCCAGCGTGGCGCCGGTCAGGGTGAAGCGCTGGCGGGCGCGGTAGCGGTAGCGGTACACCCCCTGCGTATGCACATATTCCAACAGCAGCGCGTCCGGCGCCTGCTCCAGGCATAACCACTGGTTTAGCCAGCCGTCCCCGTGCAGGTAGTGTTGATCCCAATCGGTATTGGCCGCCAGGGCGTACTGCCGCCCCTGGAAGCTGAACCGGTTGCCATTGACCCGGTTGCCAAACGGCACCAGCGGGAAGCACCCGGAGCGCAACGCGTCCGTCTCGTCGCTTAACTCGGCCGGACGGAGCAGCGGCACGTCGCCGGCGGCCGTCAGCGCCAGCAATTGCAGTATCGTCCCGCCCCGTGACGATACCGTCAGGGCCAGTTGCTGATTTTGAAGGGAAAAGAGCGCCATACCGCCTCCAGGATTAATCGGCGAAATTTATCACCACTTTGCCGCATTTGCCGCTGGCCATCAGCGCGTAAGCGTCTCCCGCCTGCTCCAGGGAGAAACGATGAGTAATGGCGGTATGCGGGTAGAGGCGCCAATCCTGCAAATCGCCGCAGCACTTTTCCATATGATACAAACTGGTGACCCAGGAGCCGATAATGCGCCGCTGGTGGTGCATCAAATCGGCGCTGACCTCAAATTCCACCTTGCCGGTTTCGCCGATATACACTACCCGCCCCCAGTCGGCGGACGCCTGCAGGGCCAGCAAACGGCCATGGGCATTGCCCGAGCAATCCAGGGCCACGTCCACTCCCCCGCGCGTCAGCGCCTGGATTTCCGGGATCGGGTCCTCGCCGCCGGCCAGGAACCCGCGATCCATCAGTCCCAGGGTTTTCGCCGTCGCCAGCCGTTCCGGCTGGACATCAACGCCGATCACCCGTTTGGCGCCGCGCCCTTTCGCCAGCATCATGGCCATCATGCCCACCGGTCCGAGGCCGACCACCAGCACGTTGTCGCTGCCGGAAACCTCGCCGCGCAAAATACCTTCGTAGGCGGTGCCGACCCCGCAGGAGATAAACGCGCCGTCTTCGTAACTCAGCGCATCCGGCAAATGGATAAGATCCTTTTCTTCGGCCAGTAAATATTCGGCATGGCCGCCGTCGCGCTGCCAGCCGTAGGCCGCCTTGCCCTTGCCGGTACAGGAAATCGCAAACCCTTTGCGGCAGTTCGGGCAAAATCCGCAGCCGGAAATATGGTATACCAGCACCCGATCGCCGGCGGTAAAATGCCGGCAGCCGGCCCCGGTCTCCACAATTTGGCCGCTGGGTTCGTGGCCGTTGATAAACCCCTGGTATAAAGGCCGATCCGGCGCCGCCGCCGTGGCCCGGTGCTGATGATAGATATAATGGATATCGCTGCCGCAAATCCCGGAGGATTTCATTTTAATCAACACCTGGCCAATGCCCGGTTGCGGAATAGCCACCTCGCGCAACTCCACGCTGGAATTGCCGGGGAGATAGGCCGCCAACATCGTTTTCATAATTTCCCTCGTTATTTTTTAACGTTCACCCGCGCATTGCGCTGGGTGAGCAGAATATTCGCCAGTACCGCCACGACAATAATCACGCCGCGCACCACTTGCTGGAAAAAGGAATTGATGCCCAGCAATACCAGGCCATTGCCAATCAGGGTAATCACCAGCACGCCGAGCAGCGTGCCCAGCAGCGAGCCGCGTCCGCCCGACAGCGCGGTGCCGCCCACCACCACCGCCGCAATCACGTCGAATTCCAGGCCGTTGGCCGCGCCGGCATTGCCCGACCCGAGCCTTGCCGCCAGCAAAATGCCGGTGATGGCCGCCAGTACGCCGGATAATGTAAAAATCAGCACCCGCACGCGCTTGACGTTTATGCCGCACAGCTGCGCCGCCGACGCGTTGCCGCCCACCGCGTATACCGAGCGGCCAAACGCCGTTTTACGGCTGACAAACAAGAACACCGCAAACAGGATCAGCATCAGCAATGCGGATACCGGAATACCCGCCGCCTGGCCGCCAAGCCAGTCCAGCACCGCGTTTTCATCGATGGGCACCGGCAGCGCGTCGGTCATGAACAGGCCCAGGCCGCGCAGCGCGCTCCATAGCCCCAGGGTGGCCACAAAGCTCGGCACATTAAACCAGCCGCGCAAAAATCCCGCCAGCGTGCCCAGCGCGGCGCCCAGAATAATCACCGCCAGCAGCGACCATGCCAGCGGCACCTGGGCGCGCATCAAATACGCCAGGCATACGGAGACGAACGCCACCATCGGCCCGACGCTGACGTCGATTTCACCGGCGATAATCACCAGCGTCATCGCCCAGGCCGCGATACCGATGGTGGCCGCGTCCCGCAGGACGTTCATCTGGTTGTTTAATGAAATAAACCCCGGCGCATATGAGGTGAAGGCCAAATATAACAAGGCTATGACCACCAGCAGGCCGATAGCGTTGATATGCTGAGAAATAAAGGCCCGCCGCCGGCTCTTCTTTTCAGACGAATAAGGTAAGGTGGTCGTCGTCATTTTCATGGCTCCTGCTCCAGTTCAGTCCGTTGATCGCTACGGTGGTTGGAATGGGTGGTTAAGGATCTAGTGCGAGGCCAATATTTCGGCCATCAATTCATCCATCTTGATGGGCGAAATAAGCGTTTTGGTCAGCGTGCCCTGCTGCAACAATAAAACCCGGTCGCACACCAGCGGTAATTCCTCGACTTCGCTTGAGACAAAAATGATGCTTTTTCCCTCGGCCGCCAATTGGCGGACAATCTGGTAAATCTGGTTCTTGGCCTCCACGTCCACGCCGCGGGTGGGTTCATCCAATAACAAAATACGGCTTTCGGCATAGACCCAGCGGCCGATCACCACTTTTTGCTGGTTGCCTCCCGACAGGGTGCCGATAAGCGTGGTGGTGTCGGCGGCTTTGATCCGCATGCGGTCCATGATTTCCCGCGTAAAATGCCGGACTTTTGGCCATTGCAAAATGCCCCAGCGGCTGATGCGGTGCCGGTTGGTCATCACCGTGTTTTCATCCACCCCCAGCAGCGGCATGATGCCCGCTTCCTTGCGGTTTTCCGGGGTGTAGCCCACGCCGGCTTGCAGCATGCGGGTATAATCCGGCCGGTTAATCACCGTACCGTCGATTTCTATCGTCCCCTGATCCGGCGGCTCCAGCCCTGCCAGCGCTTTAAGCAATTCGGTGCGTCCCGATCCCAGCAGCCCGGCGATTCCCAGCACCTCGCCGCGATGCAGGGTAAAATTGATATCACGCAGTTTAGGCGCCACGCCAAGCCGGCTGACGCGCAGCACCGGCCCGCCGCCGCGGGGTTCGGTGACAAAGCGGTCCTGGTGATCGCCGTGCCCCAGCATCAGGGCGACGATTTGCCCGGTGGTGGTATCGGCCAGATCGACATTGCCCGCCACGCGGCCATCGCGCATGATGGTCGCGCTGGACGCCAGGCGGCGGATTTCATTCATGCGGTGGCTGACATAAATCACCGCGATACCCACCTCCGCCATGGACTTCACGGCGGCAATCACCAGTTCCACTTCGCTGGAAGCCAGGGAGCTGGTGGGCTCATCCAGGATCACCAGTTGCGGATGCCCCTTCATTACCCGCGCGATTTCCACCAACTGCTGCTGGGCCGGGCTGAGCAGGGACACGGGGATTAACGGATCGATATCCACTCCCAGATGCCCCAGGCAATGTTCGGCCTGGCGAATCATCGCCTTGGCGTCCAGCATGCCGCCGCGGCGCGGCCATTCCCCCAGGTACAGGTTTTCCGCCACGCTCAGGCCGTCCACCAGGCTCAGTTCCTGATAGACCGCCCGCACGCCCAGCTCCGCGGCGCGGCGGGTGAGCTGGGCGTCGCCCCCCGACAGCGCGGCGCCGCCCAGGGTAACCTTGCCGCGATCGAGACGTTCGCTGCCGGTCAGCATGCGGATCAGGGTCGATTTACCCGCGCCGTTTTTGCCGAGCAGAGCGCGGATCTCTCCCCGGCGCAGGGTGAAATCCACATCCTCCAGCGCGACCACCCCAGGGTATTGCTTATAGCCGCCCCGGATGGATGCGACGATGTCCCCAGCGGTAGCGCTATCGTTAAAAGCTGCATGTATTGACATAGTGGCGCCTCTGCCCCGGGGTTAAGGTAAACCGTCCTGATGGGTGTCGAGCCAGCCCTTGGCCTGTTCCGCCGTCACGTATAAATCGATGGGCACTTGGGTGACTTTTTGCGCCGGCAGGGTTTTATTGATGGCATTGAGGGTTTGCGCGAACACCAGGCCGCCCATTTTCTTGCCCGAGATATCCACCACCGACTTGAGCACTTCGTTTTTATTCAGTTCCTGGGCGATTTCCGTCGTCATATCGGACCCGAACACCACGGTTTTACCCACGCGATTCTGATTGCGCACGGCTTTGACCGCGCCCAGGGTGGCGCCGCCGGATTCGCCGAAAATAGCGTCCAGCGCGGGCTGGGAAATCAGCAGTTTTTCGCCGACGGAAATGGCTTTATCCAGCACGGTCCCTTCCTGGTTGGCCACCATAGTCATGCCGGGCACCCGCTGTTTCAGCGCCTCCTCAAAACCTTTGCGCCGCTGGACGCACACTTCAAACGCCTCGCAGTTGATCACCGCGATTTTAGGGGCGGTTATTTTTTGCGCCACGAAGTAGTCGGCGGCGGCGCTGCCCAACTTACGGCCAAACTCCAGCGGATCGCCGACTAAATAGGCCGAAACGTATTTTTCCACCCCGCCGGGGCTGATGCACGTGTTGTAGCAAATCACCGGAATATTGGCGTCGCTGGCGCGCTGCACCGCGCGGCGGCTGCCCTGCTCGGATACCGCGGACAGGATGATGGCATCCACGTTGCGCGCCACCAGGGTATCGATAAACGAGCTTTCCTTGGAAATATCGCCCTGGGCGTTGGTTTCTATCAGGTTAACGTTGCTGCCGGAGGTTTTCGCCGCATCCTGCACCCCCCATTTGACGCCGGCGTAATACCCCTGGGTATCGAGATAAATGGCCCCGATGGTCAGATCCTTTTTGGTTTGCGCCTGGGTAACCGAAGCCGCGAACAGGCCGGCGAGCATAACGCCGGCCAGAGCGACTCCTTTGATTATCTTTAACATAGAATTCTCCGTGTAACAGGGACTTGGGTAAGATATCGTTAGCGTTTGTATTTTTTATGTATGCAATTTGTTGCGCTGGAACCAGGGTAGTCCATCACCCCTGCGCAGATACTTATAACGATCACGGATTAAACTAAACACAGATTAGTAAACGCCGACCGCATCGCCGTATTGTAAAAAGAACCGGGCCTGGCTATTGGCGGGGTTGAGAACAAGTACCTCGCGCAGCGTCTGGCTATAAGCGTCATCGCCGGCGCCAAGCCGGGCCAGGGCCTTGACCAGCAGCCGATGTTCCCGCTGCTGGTTTTGCCGATCGGCGTCCAGCACCAGCAAATCGGGCAGGGACACCGCGAAAAAATCGGTTTCCAGCGGCTGCCGGCCGCCATCCAGAGACCAGGCCAGCATGTCGGCAAATAGGGCGTCGGCCTGCTCATGCTGGTTAAGCCGGCGCAGCGCCATGCCCTGGTAGAACAGGTAATCAACCGGCCGATCGTTGTAATAGCGCCGTTCGCCCAGGTCCCGCTCGCCGGCCGCCGCCCGGGCGAAATAACCGCGCGCCTGGTCGTCTTGCCGCAGTTGCCGGGCGCACACGCCCAGCCAATAATAGAGATCGTTATCGGTCTGTCCTACCAGGCGCCCTTCACCGAGATTGGGCGGGTAATCCAGCGCCGCCAGCAACCGGGCCTGCGCCTCCCGCGCATTACCGTGCGCCAGCAGCGACAGCGCCTGGAGCTGCGCATTGAGCACATATTGGCCGGTAACTCGCCCCTCGCCCCCTTCCCACGGGTGGAACCGGCGCCCGGTGAGCAGCGCCGACGCCGCATCCAGTTTGCCGCACAGGTTATAGAGGCAAAGCAGCTCGGCCGCCAGGTCGTCGCGCTGCAGCGTCACCGGCAAATGGGCCTCCAGCAATTCCAGGCGCGTCTGCGGCGGCGTTTGGGTGAGTTTGTGCAGTAAATCCAGTTCAAAAAGAAGGCGGGCATCCTGCGGATCAAGCCTGAACGCGGCGTCGAGGCAGCGGCGCGCTTCGGCGGCGTCATGCTGTTTATTCCAGGCATAGATGCCCAGCCCGCGCCAGGCGTCGGCAAAATCCGGCTCTTGTCGCAGGCAGCGTTGCCAATGGGCTACCGCCTGGGAAATATTGCCTTTGCTGTAATGGAAACTGGCCAGCAAATGCTGGGCAAACGCGTCGTGGGTAAAGCCGGACAGCATATTGACTTCCGCCGGCGAATTCGGGAAGCGCACGTTGGCGGGGAACGCCAGCCGCGCCTTGCTGATTAAGGCTTCGGCCGCCGCCGGGTCCAGGGACGCCTGTAAATAAAGGGGCAGCGTTTCCCGGCAGTCCAGCACCCGCAGCGCGTCCAGCGCCAAATCCCGGCGGCCGAACGAGAGCAGTTGGGTGGCGATATTGAGGGCGTTTTCCCCCCGCCCGCCGGTAATGCTGAGCAATACCTGGCGGGCGTCGTCGTCCGGCTCCAGCCGGTAGCGCAGATAATGCAGGAGGTAATGCAGCGGATAGTGGGCCAACTGCCGGTCGATATAGGCCCGCGCCGGCTGGCCGGTTAGCGATAACAGCAGGGCTCTCAGGGCGACCAGCCCGTAGTGGCGGGCCTGGCTCGCCAGTCCCTGCTCGCAGAAATCCAGCGCCGCGGCGTAATCTTCCCGCCGGGTGGCCAGGCGGGCCAAACCGAAATAACCGGCGGATTTGGCGTTTCCGCTCCAGACGGCGCGGAAAAAATCTTCATAAGCCGCGGCGAAATCGTCCAGTTGTTCACGGGCGCAGGCGCGGATCAGGCTGGCCAGGCCGCATTGGGGATTTTTATTCAGCCGGTGCGCCCGGCGCAGCGCGGTATTCGCGCAGGCGATGGCCCCGGCAAAGTCCGCCCGGTTGTAGGCCAGCGTCGCCAGCGCCAGATTGCAGCGATAATCCCCGGGGTCCAGCTCTACGCCGCGCCGGTAATAATCCAGCGCCGAACGGCTGGCGTGATGATACTGCTCAAGATGCTGGCCGATAAACCAGGCTTCATCGGTGGAGGCGATTTCGCCGGCCGGCAGCGGCGCCTGCGCGGGCTGGGGCAGCGGGGTTTCTTGTTGCAGATGTTCCGTATAGGCCAGCAGCTCGCGCCCGCGGCTATCCAGCAGGCGCAGCGTCAGGCGTGGCGCGAATTCCCCTGCCAGCGTTGCTTTCAGCACGTCGCCGGGCCGGAGCGTGATTTCCCGATCCACCAGCAGTTGATCCTCCAGTCCTTCGCCGCCGTCCGGCGATGAAATCATCACCCGCGCCCGCGGCAAGGGGCCTACCGCATACACGCCCCACTCCAGTTGGCTGCCGTTGCGTTCGAGCTTGATCACCGCGTCGGTATTGGCGTTTTGCACCGTGCCCAACCCGCTATAGGGCATGAAATTCTGCACGAAACGCTTTTCTTCATAGGCATCGAGCCAGGTGAAATCCGGCTGGTTGTCGGTGAATACGCCGGTCATTAACTCGATATAAGGCCCGTTGCGGTCGGTCAGGTTGCGATCCCAGGCCTTGCCAAAGGCGCAGTTGCCCCAGGTCCACTGTTTTTTCCCCGGGGAAATATGATGATCGGCCACATGCAATAAGCCGCCCTGTTCGTCGTGGCTATAAGCGCCCACGAAATCATAAGCGGATTTATCCGCCATATAAGAGGTCGGCACGGGGATGTTTTTATAGCGGGAGATATCCACGCCGCGCGAATAATCCACTTTGTAATAGGTGCCGGTGGCAATGGGGAACGAGGAAACATCCCGCTTGCCGTGATCGAATACCGCCGTCACGTCCGGCGGAAATACGCTTTGATGGTCATCGCCCCCCTTCACCGCCGGGTTGGCCCACCACAGGAAGTGGCGCGGCGTCGGGTTGGCGTTGTAAATCCTGGCGCTGATTTCCAGCAGGGCTTTGTCGGGGTAAAGCGTAAAGCCGGTCATGACCTGCAAACCGTGCATCGGCTCCACTTCGCCGAGCCAGACGGTTTGCGCGCCGTTTTCGCCGGGTTGAAGGGTAAAATCCACCGGCATATAGGTGGTGGGACGGTGATGCTGCGGCCAGTTGAATTCGATGCCGCCGGAGATCCACGGCCCGAGCAGGCCCACCAGCGCCGGTTTCACCACTTCGTTATAATAAACGAAATCGCGCTGCTTCACTTTATCCCAGGCGCGGTGTACGCGCCCGCCCAGCTCCGGCAGCAGCATGATTCTCAGGTAATCATTTTCCAGATACAGTGCCTGGTAGGGCCGCAGCGTTTTCTCGCCGGTCAGGGTATCGGTCACGCCGTAGGGATAAACCGCCCCGGACGATCCCTGATAGACGCGATGCGCCAGAAACATCGGGTGAGTGTCTTGTTTACCCGTGAGATAGGTCGGTAATTCAATCTGTTCCTGCCAAATCTTTACGGTTGCGCTCATCGCATCCTCTCACTTGATTGCCGCTGAAAAGGTTGTTTTGTGAGTCTACCTAGTGCAAGCGGCGCAAGGATCAGCTACCGTCACGCAATTCAGTAAGCGGGGTTTAGTAAATGCAGAGCAAAGGATTAAACAACCAGCGGGTCCGTCAATATAATAAAAAAGTGATGATGACGCTGCTCTATCGCGAGAAAACCGCCAGCAAATCAACGCTGTCGCGGCTGTCCCAATTGTCGATTCCCGCGGTGGGGAAAATCCTGGCCGACCTGCAATCCGAAGGACGCATCAGCCACAGCGCGGTAAACTTGCATGCGCGCGGCCTGGGGGGCGGGAGTTATCAGGCGGCGGTGGATGGGACGTGCATCCTATGCATGAACGTTTCGCCGTATCGGATTGAAAGCATATTGACCGATAGCCTGATTACGCCGCAAAGCCCTTTCCAGCTCACCGACATCGCGGTTAAAACGCCGGAGGCCCTGCTGGCGCAAATTGAAAAATTATTCCATGGGTACCGGAAAACCTATCGCGATGTGCCGATCAAGCTGGCGCTGTCGGTGCACGGCCAGGTGAACCCCACCACCGGCGTGTCGCAAAACATGCCCCAGGCGCCGTGGAACAGCGCCATTGAAATGAAATACTTGCTCGAAGAGCGGCTTAATACAGAACTGCTGCTGGATAACGACTGCGTCATGCTGGCGCTGGCCGAAAAGTGGCAACATCAGCACGAGCAGCACGATTTCTGCGTGATCAATGTCGATTACGGCATCGGCTCGTCGTTTGTGATTAACCAGCAGATTTACCGCGGCACGCTGTTCGGCAGCGGACAAATCGGCCACGCGATTATCGATCCGGACGGCAGCCTGTGCTCCTGCGGCCGCCACGGCTGCCTGGAAACCGTCGCGTCGCTGTCGGCCATGAAAAACCAGGCCCGCGGCTGGCTGATGGCGCAACGGCCGGCCAATGACGAAACCGTGCCGCGCACGCCCTCGACCCAGGAGCTGATCGACCGCTATCATCAAGGCGACCCGGCGGTGAGGGCCATGGTGATGCGGGCCGCCCGCGCGCTGGGCCTGAGCCTGTATAATTTTCTTAATATTCTGAATATCAATCATATTTATTTATATGGCCGCAGCTGTGGTTTCGGCGATGCGTGGCTCAATACCGTACGCGAACAAACGGGGCTAAATCCCTTCGATCGGACCGACAGCGTTAAAATCATGGCCACCCACGTCGGGCTGGGCACGCTGAGCCGCGCCCAGCAAATCATGGGCATCGGATATTTATATGTGGAGCACGCGCTGGAACAAATGGCGTAATCGGACGGGAAACGCATTATTTATGGGAGCCGGCGGGCTTACGCGCACCGCCGGCGGAAATATAGGGGACGCCCTGGCCTGGCCCTCATCTGAGAGCCTCTTTTACGCCAGGGAAATCATCATCAAACTGCGGCGTTATTTCTGGTCCGGCAGCGCATAGGCAATCAGGTAATCCCCCAGCTTGGTACCGAACGAACCGTGGCCGCCGGCGGCAATCACCACATATTGCTTGCCGTTGACTTCATAGGTCATGGGCGTGGCCTGTCCGCCCGCCGGTAAACGCGCCTGCCACAGCGCCTGGCCGTTGGAGACGTTAAACGCGCGTAAATAATTATCCGCGGTAGCCGCGATAAACGCCACGTTGCCGCCGGTGGAAATCGGCCCGCCCAGCATCGGCATCCCCATCTTGAACGGCAGCGGGATCGCCGAGCTGTCGCGTACGGTGCCGATGCGTTTTTTCCATACGATATCGTTGGTTTTCAGGTCAACCGCGGAGATATATCCCCAGGCCGGCTGTTTGCAGGGGAAACCCAGCGGCGAGAGGAACGGATTGAGCGTCACGCCGTAAGGCACGCCGTACTGCGGCTGGATGCCCACTTCCGACCCGCTGCCCCCTTTGCCGCCCTCGTCGGGTTCCATCGGATTACCCGGGCCGCGGGGGATGAGCTTGGAGACGAACGGCAGCGCCATGGGGTTGGCCACGGCCACCTGCCGCTGGGTATCCACCGAGATACCGCCCCATTCGAACATGCCCAGATTGCCCGGGAACACCAGGGTGCCCTGCTCGGAAGGCGGCGTAAACGGGCCTTCATACCGCAGTTGGTGGAACATCACGCGGCAGATCAGTTGATCGTACATCGTGGCGCCCCACATATCCTTGCCGCTGAGCTTTTGCTGCGGACGAAAGGTCAACTCGGAGTAAGGTTGCGTGGGCGACAGCCGATCCCCGGTGGCCGGACCCTGGGGTACCGGGGTTTCCGGCGCCGGCACCACCGTTTTCCCGGTGCGGCGGTCCAGTACGAAAATATTGCCGGTCTTCGCCGGAACATAGATCACCGGCACGCGGTTGCCGCCGCTGTCGGTAATATCCGCCAGGGTGGGCTGCGCCGGCACGTCCATATCCCATAAATCGTGATGCACGGTCTGATAGAACCAGGCCAGTTGGCCGGTGGTGGCGTTAAGCGCCAGCAGGCCGCTGGCAAAACGTTCCATTTCCGGGGTGCGGTTGCCGCCCCAGATATCGGGCGTGGCCACGCCAATGGGCAGATACACCAAATCCAGTTGGGCGTCATAGGCCGCGGGCGCCCAGGAGTTCGGCGAATTCGGCGTGTATTGCTGCGTTCCTTCCGGTATCAGGTTGGGGTTTTTACTGCCGGTGTCGAAAGCCCACAGCAGTTTACCGGTATTGACATCAAACCCGCGGATCACGCCGGACGGTTCGCGGGTGGAGTAGTTATCGGTCACCGCGCCGGCCATGACGATCGTTTTACCGGTGACGATGGGCGGCGACGTCGGCTCGTAGGCCCCCGCCTTGGCGAACGGCATATTATCCTGCAAGTTCAGCTTGCCGTTATCGGCAAAATCCCGGCACGGCTCGCCGGTTTGCGCGTCCAGCGCGTACAGATGCCCGTCATTAACCGGCAAAAGAATGCGGCGGGCGCAGGCCGCCGGCGTTGTTCCCGAACCCTGCGTAGCGGAACCCGCGGCGGCGGCTGGCGCGGCATAATAAGACACGCCGCGGCAGGTCACGTGCTGGAATGACGGATCGGTTTTCAGCTGCGGATCAAAATGCCACCTTTCCTTACCGGTGGCGGCATCCAGGGCGAACAGTTTCTGGTGCGGGGTGCACAGGTACAGCATATCGCCAATCTTGATCGGCGTGACTTCGTCGGTGATTTCCGCCGGATCGGCAGCGGTTTTCATATCCCCGGTGCGAAAAGTCCAGGCTTCCTGCAGCTGGCTCACGTTTTTATCGGTGATTTGGCTCAGCGGCGAGTAGCGGGTTCCTTCCTGGGTACGCCCGTAGGCGGGCCAGTCGCCGTCGGGGATGCCGGCGGCGGGCGCGGGCGCCTGACTTGCGCTCAGGGTACCGTCGATCTCTTGCGGATCGTTAAACACGGCATAGACCAGCACGATGACGGTAATCAGCAGCGAGGCCGACAGGGCGGCGCGGGGAAATTGGCCGTTCGCCGCCAGGCGGCGCCAGATAAACGGCAGCACCAGCCACAGGCCAAAAAAGAACACGACGTCCAGGCGCGGAGTCAGGGCCCAGAAATCGGGGCCGGCTTCCCACAGCGCCCAAACCGTGGTGCCGAGCAGGAAAACCGCATATAGCAGCAGCGCGCCGGCGCGGCGGCGATACAGCAGCCAGGCGGTGAACAGCAGCACCAGGCCGGCGATAATGTAATACGGCGAGCCGTGCAGCGTGGCCAGCCAAATCCCCCCAATCAGCAAATATAAGCCGCTCAGCGCGGCGAATAATGCCGTTATTATAAGCAGGACTCGTGAGAGCAATGCGTTGCTTTGCATAATATGAACCTTACCAAAAGTGAAAGACATCGACTTAAAGCGTAAGCCAAATCGTTAAAATTGCGCTGTTTATTGCTGATTATTCAAAACGGTAGGCCAGGTTGGCGCCGCCGCCCCAATTGCGGCCCTGGGCCGGTTCGAAATAGCGCCCGTTGCCTTCATTGACGATAACCGAGCCCACGTAGCGGCGATCGAACAGGTTATCGACCCGGCCGAACAGATCCAGCGACCAGCGGTTCCAGTTAAGCCGGTAGCCGGTGGTCAGGCCGGCGACGGTATAGGAAGGCGCCTGGGCGGTATTGTCGTCGTTGGCCTGGATATCGCTCATATAGCGGATATCGGCCCCGGCGTGCCAGCCCGCTTCCGGCGCCCACTCCAGCGCGGCGTACCCCATATTGCGGGCAATGCCCGGCAGGCGATTGCCGGCGGGGATGCGGTCATCGGCGGCGCACGCGGCCGATGCGCAGCTGTCGTTGCGGTAGGTGGCGTCCAGCAGGGTCCACGCCGCCTTCAGGCGCCAGTCCAGGGCGAACTGCTGGTCCAGGGACAACTCAACGCCGCGGCGGCGGGTTTTACCGGCATTGACATAGCTGGTGCGCCCGCCGCTGCTCTCGGCCACCATCAATTCATGGTCGGTATTGGTCTGGAATACGGCGGCGGTGAGCAGCCCGTTGCCGATACGCGTTTTGCTGCCCAGCTCAAACGTATCGCTGGTGGCGGGTTTGAGGTCGGTATTCAGCCCGGCCTGCCCGTCGGAACGGTAGGAGAGTTCGTTGATGGTGGGGGTTTCAAAGCCGCGGCCGGCGGAGAAGTACAGGTTCCAGGCCGGCGTCAGCGCGTAATTAAGCGATCCCATCGGCAGCCAGCGGTGATAGCGGGCGCTGCCGCTGTCGTCGCCATTGCCGCTGGCGACGTAATAATCCCGTGAATCGAAGTTGACCGTGCTGTAGCGCAGCCCGGCGTCCAGGGTCCAGCGCGAGGTCAGGTTCCAGGTGGTTTGCAGATAGGGATCGAGGTTCCACATGCGGTTTTTTTCATTGCGCCGCAAAGCCCCCTTGCCGCCGTACTCCACATCGCCGTCCTGCAAGGTGAAATTTTCAAAACCCTGGCGCCGCTCGGTCATGGTTTCATAATCCAGCCCGCCGGTGAACGTGACCGGCACCGCCCCCAGATTATCCTGGTGGCGCCAGCGCGTATCGATCCCCTGGTATTTTCGTTCCAGCACGATCACGCCCCCGGCATGGGCCGGATTTAACTGCGGCGCCATGGGAATGGATTGATATTGGGTGGTATGCCGTTCGCCATGATAGGCCATCATGGTCAGCCGATCGTTGGCGCCCATTTCGCGCTCATAACGCAGGCCGGCCTGGGTCTGGTCGATGGTTTTGCGGGTATTGTATTGATCCGCCCGGGGCGCCTGGCGCGGATTATCCCGCCATTCATCCCCCGTCAGGCCGCCCGGATCGCCGGCGTCGATGGAAACGCTGTTAAACATCAGCGTCAGCGTGCTGGCGTCATCGAGCCGCACGCCGACCTTGGCGTTACCCAGGTTTTTCTGCGTGGCGCTGCGATCGCGAAAGCCGTGGGTGGTGAAGCGCGAGGCGGAAACCGCATAATTAACATCCCCGGCCCGGGTGCCGTCGCCGGTGGCGCCGGTGGCCTTGAGGCTGTTGCGCCAGGTGCCGTTGCTGGCATAGTAGCTGCCGGCCTCCAGGGCGGCCGGCTGGCTCCCGGTCTGGGTTTCCACGTTCACCACCCCGCCCGATGAGTTGCCGTACAGCGCCGAGTAAGGTCCGCGCAGCACCTCCACTTTATCAGCGGAGTTAATATCGATATTCGACGTTTGCCCCTGCCCGTCCGGCATGGTGGCCGGAATGCCGTCGACATAAATGCGCACGCCGCGCACGCCGTACATCGACCGGCTGCCGAATCCGCGTACCGATAGCTGGAGATCTTGCGCGTAGTTTTGCCGGTTTTGGATTTGCAATCCCGGCACGCCGCCTAAACTTTCCGACAGATTCACCTGGGGCGTGCCGTTGCGCAGGTCATCCCCGTTAACCACGCTTACCGCGGCGGGCGTGTAGAGTTCGGACAGGCCGCTGCGCTGTTCGATCACCATCAGCGTGGAAGAGGACTGCGCGGCGGCGGGTCCGCGCGCGGGCGCGGCGCCGGCCGGGGCGGCTTGCGCCAGGCAACTGGCCGCGGGATGCAGCAAAAACAACGGTGTCAGCAACAAAGCGGAGGTTTTGTTATTCAAGGGAATCGTTCGCCGGGTTGAGTCGATAGGTTAAATGCGCTTTTCTTGCCATACCGCATGCGCCATACCGCATGCCATACGGCGAGAAAAGCCCCTGCTTGCCATGGACGTCACGCCGTGAAGCCAAACCAATGCAGTTCAAAGTATATCGCCACATTTTCACTTTGCCCGGTTTCAGGCGCGGGGATATTATCCGCGCGCGCCGAGTTTTGCCTTCGGTGAAGTGAGTAAAATCATCTAGCGGGCGCGGGCCGGCCGGCATGGGTTTTACCCGCCGCGGCGTTTTTTAATGATTGCTAAAAACTTGATTTGCATGCTAAAAGCAGTATCCTGAGATGTGCGTTCAACCTGGATAAGCGTAATGCAATTGTCGGCAACAAACCGTATGGTTCCTTTTCTGCTGGTATTGGGTTCCATACTTTCAACGGGCGTGGGAACATCGCTAGCCAAATCATTTTTATTTCCCTTAATCGGCGCCACGGGCACCACCGCCCTGCGGACCGGTTTTTCCGCCCTGGTGCTCCTGGCGCTGTGGCGCCCATGGCGGATGCCGATTGCCCGGCGCGATTTGATGTTTATCGCCCTCTACGGCGTCACGCTCGGCACGATGAATTTGTTTTTCTACCTGTCCCTGCAAACCATTCCGTTCGGCCTGGCGGTGGCCATTGAGTTTATCGGGCCGCTTACGGTAACGGTGCTTTATTCCCGCCGGCTCACCGATTTTATCTGGATCATGCTCGCCGTTATCGGCATTTTATTGATTTTGCCGTTACAGGGTAACCAAAGCGGCCTCGATTTGACCGGCGTGGCGTTCGCCCTCACCGCCGCCTGCTGCTGGGCGCTGTATATTATTTTCGGCAAAGCCCTCAGCCACCTGCATTCAGGGCACACCGTGGCCATCGGCCTGGTGTTCGCCTCCATGGTCACCCTGCCGGTGGGCATTATCGATGCCGGCGCCATTTTCACCCATCCCTATTTGCTGATCGTGGGCCTGATCGTCGCCCTGGTGTCCAGTTCGCTACCCATGTCGCTGGAAATGGCCGCCTTAAAACGCTTGCCGCATAAAACCTTCGGCATCCTGGTGAGCATGGAGCCGGCGGTGGTGGCCATCGTGGCCTTTTTTATGCTATCGGAAAACCTGACCCTGATGCAGGTGATGGCCATCGCGTGTTCCATTACCGCCGGCATCGGCAGCGCCATCACCGCCCGTCCGCCCACCGTGCCGCTGGTTACCTGAGCGGCGGCGGTTGCCAAATCCGGCGGCCTAAAGCCGGCGGCGAAGCCCGGTTTGGGCCGCCGGCGGCAATCTGCCGATAAAGCCCCCTGCGTTTCGCGCCGGATACCTTTATACTGCCGGCTAATCCATAGCGATAAGCGGCGAGAACCCCCGTAATGATGAACAATGATGTACTGCGCAGCGTACGATATATGCTGAATTTACATAACGACCATTTGGTCGCCATCCTGGCGTTAATGGACGCCGCCGTGACTCCCCAGGAGATGGCGGCATTTGTTAAAAAAGAGGACGAAGCCGGTTTTCAGCCCTGTCCGGATGTAGTCATGGGGTATTTTCTCCATGGCCTGATAATCCACCTGCGCGGCAAGGATGACAGCCAGCCCGCCCCGAAAATCGAGCGCAGGATCACCAACAATATTATCCTGAAAAAACTGCGTATCGCATTTGCGCTTAAAACCACCGACATCCAGGACATCCTGCAATCCCAGGATTTCAGGGTATCCCAGCCGGAGCTCACCGCCATGCTGCGCGCCCAGGGCCATAAAAATTACCGTCCCTGCGGCGATCAGGTCTTGCGCTACTTTCTCAAAGGGCTGGCCGCGCGCCAGCGCAAAAACTGATGCCGGACTGGCGCAGCAGGCCGATGACGGCGATAATCCGGCTTATAGGTTTTTCAGCGGGCCGGCGATGCGCGGCCCGCTGAAGCACAAGGATAATGGAGATATGATGAACGACAATCAATCCGGTTCGACCCTCGCCACCGCCCAGGCCCTGGATAAATTGGAGGCATTGTATAACGATGCGGTGGCGGCGCTGCGCGCGGGCATTGGCGAGTATATCCGCGATGGCCGGCTGCCCGACGAGCAGGCGCGCGCCGCGGGGCTGTTTTCTTATCCGCAACTGCGGGTGAGCTGGGACGGCGTGCTGCCGGGACATCCCCGCAGCCGGGCGTTTGGCCGCTTTACCCATCCGGGCTGCTATTCCACCACCATTACCCGTCCGCAGCTGTTCCGCCACTATCTGACGGAGCAACTGGCCCTGCTGGAGGGGGAATATGCCGCCGTTATCGACGTGGTGCCCTCCAATCTGGAAATCCCCTTTCCTTACGTTATCGACGGTTCCGATCTGGTGCTTGAACGCTCCATGAGCGCCGGGATTGCGCAGCATTTCCCCACTACCGAACTGGCGCAAATCGGCGATGAAACCGCCGACGGGTTATTCCACGCCACTAATAATACGTTTCCGCTATCGCATTTCGACGCGCTGCGCACCGACTTTTCCCTGGCGCGCCTCAGGCATTATACCGGCACGCCGGTGGAGCATTTTCAGCCGTTCGTCCTGTTCACCAACTATACGCGCTACGTGGATGAGTTCGTGCGCTGGGCCTGTAGCCAAATTGCCGATCCGGCCACGCCGTACGAAGCGCTGTCCTGCGCCGGCGGCGCCTATATCACGGCGGACACCCTCAATCCCGAACAAGCGGTGTCGGATCTCGCCTGGAAAAACAATCAGATGCCGGCTTATCACCTGCTGTCGCGCGACGGCCTGGGCATTACGCTGGTCAATATCGGCGTCGGCCCGTCCAACGCCAAAACCATTTGCGACCATCTCGCGGTGCTGCGGCCCCATGCCTGGCTGATGATTGGCCACTGCGGCGGGCTGCGTGAAAGCCAGACCATCGGCGACTACGTCCTGGCCCATGCCTACCTGCGCGACGACCATGTGCTGGATGCGGTTTTGCCGCCGGATATTCCCATTCCCAGCATCGCCGAAGTGCAGCGCGCGCTCTACGACGCCACCAAGCTGGTGAGCGGCATGCCCGGGGAAGAGGTCAAACAGCGCCTGCGCACCGGTACCGTGGTCACCACCGACGACCGTAATTGGGAACTGAGATATTCCGCCTCCGCGCTGCGGTTTAATCTCAGCCGGGCGGTGGCGGTGGATATGGAAAGCGCGACCATTGCCGCGCAAGGGTACCGTTTCCGGGTGCCCTACGGCACGTTGTTATGCGTCTCCGACAAACCCCTGCATGGGGAGATCAAGCTGCCGGGACAGGCCAACCGTTTTTATGAAGGGGCCATTTCGGAACATTTGCAGATTGGCATCTGCGCCATCGACCTGCTGCGCGCGGAAGGCGATCGCCTGCATTCCCGCAAACTGCGCACCTTTAACGAACCGCCGTTTCGCTAAACCGGCGGTCGGGCCACGGCGCCGCTAGAAAACCCCCGGCGCCGCGACGGATATCGCGGGCGGCCCGGGGCGTGGTCATCGCGGGTTCAGGACGGCGTGCCGACGGGGAAATCCGGCGATTGCCCGGCGGCGGCGATATCCGTGGACAGGCTCACCTCCCGCCATACACGCGCCTCTTCGGCGCGCTGTCCGTCAATCTGTTCGAAAAAATGCAACGCATCGCTGCCCAATAGCAAGTGGGCCGGCGGCGCCGGATGTTGCGCCAGGCGCAGCAGCACCTGCGCCACGCGCTCGGGAGAGCTGGCTTCATTGCCGGTATGGCCCGCCAGCATAGTCACTATCTGACCTACGCTGGGCTCATAGTCCGCCAGCAGCGCCGGCATCCGGCCGCCGGCAATTTGCGCCCAGTCCGTGCGCATGCCGCCCGGTTCGACGGAGGTGACATGGACGCCCACGGGCGCCAGTTCCCCGGCCAATACCTCGCTAAATCCGCTGACGGCCCATTTGGCGGCCTGATAGGCGCTCATGCCCGGCATGCCGATACGTCCGCCCACCGACGAGATATTAAAGATATACCCCTCGCCCTGCTGGCGCAGATATGGCACCGCGGCGCGGCACAAATTCACCACGCCGGCAAAGTTGGTGTCGATCTGGCCCTGGAAATCCTCGGCCGACATCTGTTCAAACGGGGCCAAATGGCCATAGCCGGCATTGTTTACCAGCACATCCAGCCGGCCGAAGGCGGCGACGGTCCGATCCACCGCCCGCTGCGCGCCGACGGCGTCGGTGACGTCCAGGGGGATAATCAGCAACTGTTCGCCATACCGCGCCTGAAGATCGGCCAGTTTATCCGTGGCCCGCGCGGTGGCGGCCAGACGCTGTCCCGAAGCCAGTACGGCTTCGGCCACGCTCCGCCCCAGACCGCGGGCGCTACCGGTTATCAACCAGACTTTAGACATAATGACTCCTGTTTTTACGTGGTGGAAAATTGCACGGTGAAATGTTGTGCAATATAATTTGCGTGATTACTCACTCATTTAATTGCTAAAAAAATTATCCCAGGCCCACTGCCCGCCAAAAGGCGTTAAACCCTGCTTCGGCATAGTGCTCCGCCTTGGCGGGTTCCCTGGCGATAAATTCCATGGTCGTTTCCGCCAGGGCGCCGAAAACGGCGCCGGCAAACGACGCGCCGCCGCAGGAGAGCGTGGCCGGGCCGGTATGCTGCTCAAGCAACTGAACAATTTCGCTGAACATGGCCATGCCCTCGGCGCGGCTGGCGGCGGTCAGCTTTTCAGATACGCCAAGTTGCAACATCGCCTGGTGCGGGGCGCTATGTTCCAGGCCCCAATTAACATAACGATGCCAGACATGGGCGGCGCGCGTCCTTACCGCAGCCCCGTGGGGATAACCGTCGAACAGCGCGGCGGCAAGCTGCGACTTGATGTGCAGATAGACCGCATTAAGCAAGATGTCTTTGCTGGCGAAATAGGTGAACAGCGAACCTTCCGCCACGTTGGCTTCGTGGGCGATGCGCGACGTCGAGGCGCCGAGCCCCTGCTCGCCGATAACCCGTGCGGCGGCGGCTAAAATCGCCAGATGTTTCTCTGCGCTTAACGGCCGTGCCATGCTGTTCCAAGACTAATGAATGATTGAGCACTCAATTATAATCATTCGGCGGGGAAAATCAAGGGGGGACTTTTATTACCGGTATTGCATTGCCGATATGGTTGGGCAATACCGGCAATAACTGTCAGATTTTACGGATAAAATAGTCAAGCAGCGCGGTATCGCCGGTCAATTCGGGATGAAAGGAACACACCAGAATATTCCCCTGCTCCGCCAGCACGATGCGGTTATCATACCGCGCCAGCACGGCGACGTTGTCACCCACCGTCTCGATATAGGGGGCGCGGATAAATACCGCCGGGATGGTTGTACCCAGCGCGGCAACCGGCAGCGTGGTTTCAAAACTGTCTATCTGCCGGCCAAAACCGTTACGCCGCACCCTGATATCGATCAGCCCCAGCGGAGCGACTTTATTAGCGCCGTCCGCCACCTCGCGGCTGCACATAATCAGTCCGGCGCAGGTGCCCAGCACCGGATGGATGCGGGCAAATGCCTGGAGCGGCTCGAATAGATGCGCCGTCTGCACCAGGCGGCTGATCGCGGTTGATTCGCCGCCCGGGATGATCAGCGCCTCGACGCCCGCCAAATCCGCCGGGTTTTTCACCGCCACGCCATCGATCCCCAACGCGCGCAGTTGGCCGATATGCTCCGAGACATCCCCCTGCAGCGCCAGCACCCCCGCCGTAGTCATATCACCACCCCCGTTCCTGCATGCGCTCGCCGGTGGCCAGGGTGCCGATATCAATGCCTTTCATCGGCGCGCCCAGGCCTTTGGAAATTTCCGCCAGCAGCGGATAATCTTGATAATGCGTGGTGGCCTGCACTATGGCTTTGGCAAATTTCGCCGGGTCGTCCGATTTAAAAATCCCCGAGCCGACAAACACCCCATCCGCCCCCAGCAGCATCATCAAGGCGGCGTCCGCGGGAGTGGCCACCCCGCCCGCGGCGAAATTCACCACCGGCAATTTCCCCAGCGCCTTGAGCTGGCGCAGCAATTCATACGGCGCGCCCAGCTCCTTGGCGAAACTCATTAACTCTTCATCATTTTTACTGACGACAATGCGGATTTGCTCATTTACCTTACGCATATGGCGCACGGCTTCCACAATATTACCGGTGCCGGGCTCCCCTTTGGTGCGCAGCATGGAGGCCCCTTCCCCGATGCGCCTGAGCGCTTCGCCCAGATCGCGGCAGCCGCAGACAAACGGCACGGCGAAATCGCGCTTGAGAATATGGAACTCCTCATCGGCCGGGGTCAGGACTTCGCTTTCGTCGATATAATCCACCCCCATGGCTTCCAGGATTTTGGCCTCGGTGATATGCCCGATGCGGGCTTTGGCCATCACCGGGATGCTGACCGCGTTCATCACCTCCTCAATAATCCGCGGGTCCGCCATGCGCGCCACGCCGCCGGCGGCGCGGATATCGGACGGCACCCTTTCCAGCGCCATTACCGCCACGGCGCCGGCATCTTCGGCGATTTTTGCCTGCGACGCGTTCACTACATCCATAATCACGCCGCCTTTTTGCATTTGCGCCATGCCGCGTTTTACGCCGTCCGAACCTGTTGTTTTGGTCATAACCACTCCGGTAAGTTAATAAAGTCGTCGCCTAATGTGGGCCATGGCGCCGGACAAAAACACCTCCAATTGGGTGTTATTTTACCATCCAATTTGCTACTATCCGCCGTGCCGGCAGGGGGTTGGCATCGTTGTCGGTCCTCCATCGGCCGGCGCCGCCAGGCGCTAATCACCGCTATTTTTCGCACGGGACATGACAACCATGTGGGTTCTGCCAGCAACATCCGCGGAGAAAAAACCGCTTTACCGGCAAATTATGGAGCTGATTGAAGACAGCATCGCCAACGGCATGCTTAATGCGGGGGACCGGCTGCCTTCCGAGCGCCAGCTCGGCGAATTACTGGATGTAAACCGCTCCACGGTGATCAATGCGCTGGATAAACTGGCGGATCGGGGGGTTTTGATTCGTAAAACCGGCAGCGGCACCTTTGTTAACCCGGAAAACTGGGGCTTGCAATCCTACCCGGTGCTGAACTGGTCTCCCCCCGCCCACGGCCGTACCGGGCCGGACGACTACGCTATGCGCGTGGAGGCGTTGCGGAAAAAAAGCATTCTGGAGCATAAACCGCTGCTGGATTTGGCCAGCGGCAGCATTACCCCGGATTTGCTGCCGGTCCAGACTTTCCCGGAACTCTCCTGGTATAATCTGTGCGCCCAGGAACAAGACGCCGAAAATGCCATGCTCGGCTTATATTCCTTCCGGCTCGCCGTGCAGCGCCATCTGCAACGGAAGTTAAATCTGCAGGTGGATTTAGAGCAGATCCTGATCACTTCCGGCGCCCAGCAGGCATTGTTTCTTATCTCCCAGGCGTTGCTCAAACCCGGCGATATTATCGGCGTCGAAGCGCCATCCTACTTTTATCTGCTGCCGATTTTCCAGGCGTCGGGGCTGCGTCTTTGCGCCCTGCCCGTGGATGAAGAGGGCGTCATTCCCGGCAAACTCAGCCAATTGGCGGAAAAAAATCAATTAAAAATGATTTTTATCAACCCGGTTTTTCAAAACCCGACGGGATATGTTATGGGCGAGGAACGAAAAAAAAACCTGCTGCAATTTTGCCGGCGCAAGCATATTCCCATCGTGGAGGATGATGCCTATAGCTTATTATCTTTTAATCCCCAGACGGATATCACGCCGTTAAAAAAATACGATCGCCAGCAGCAGGTCATCTATATCGGCTCCCTATCAAAATATATTGGCAATAATATCCGCGCCGGCTGGTTAATCGCGCCGAAAGCCATTATCAACAAGCTGGCCAGTATCCGCCAAAAAATAGATTTTGGGCTGAGCGCCCTGCCACAGCTGCTGGCCGAGCATTATCTGCTAAATCATATCGACCGGCATACCCTGCAATTGCAAACCCGGCTGGCCCAGCGGGCGGAGCGGCTGACGTCGTGGCTGGCGCAGCGTTATCCCGGCGAGTTCAGCGTGCGCCAACCGCTGGGGGGCTTATACTTATATGCCCGTTTTACCGCGCCCGACCCGGCGAAAAAATTTGCCCGGCTGCTCAATGATTTGCTGGATGAGGATATTATCGTCGCCCGCGGGAGCGACTTTGGCGATAAAGCCGCCGCCATACGCTTAAATTACGCTCATTTTGTCCTGCCCGATGCCGCCCCGCCAATATAACCCGTTCACGGCGAACTAATCCGCTTCCCGGTACGGGGCGGCTAATACGACAATAATACTGTGGTTTTATGTGACCGCAGCGATAGATCCTTCATTTACCTCCATTAAAATCTAGAAATAAATTGATACTTTCGTCATTATGTAAATCACAATAGTTTATGTGTTTAAGTCACCATCGGCTTCGGTTGACCGGGACACGGAATTACATTCAGGAGAGAGTATGCGAACGTTCAAATATAGTGTCTTAGCCGCATTGCCATTGTGTTTCGCCATTTCTTCGGATGTATTAGCCAGCACCCAGGATTATACCCTGGAGCAGGTACTGGTATTTAGCCGCCACGGTCTGCGGGCGCCGCTATCGAGTCCGACCAGTTCCTTGGGCAAAGTCACCCCGGATAAATGGCCGCAGTGGGATACGCCAAGTAGTTACTTGACCACCCGGGGCGGTGCGCTGGAGTCCTATTTCGGCCATTATTTCAGCGAATGGCTGGTGGACAATAAACTGCTGGCAGCGGATACCTGCCCCACCGATAAAGACGTTTATTTCTATGCCAACAGCCTGCAGCGCACCATCGCCACCGCGCAATTTTTCTCGGTGGGCGCGTTTCCCGGCTGTATCGTACCGGTACATCATAAAGAAAAACTCGGTACGATGGACGCCACGTTTAATCCCATTATCACCGATAAAAGCGAGGACTTTAAACAACGGGCCATCGCGTCAATTAACGAACGCGCCGGCGCCGGCGGCATCGATGGCTTGAATACCCGTTTGAAAGCCAACTATCAGGATATGATGCAGGTCATCAACTACCAAAATTCCGCCAACTGCCAACAGGATAAACAGTGCGACCTGACGACGCTGCCGGCCGGGATTAAAATCGCGGCAGGAGAAGAACCGGGCGTATCCGGACCGCTTAAAGTCGGCACCGCCATTTCCGACGCGTTCATTTTGCAATATTACGAAGGCGCGCCGCTATCGACGGTCGGCTGGGGCAAGATCAAAACCGATGAACAGTTTGAACAACTGGTGTCCATCAAGGAATACTACAATACGGTGGTGTTCAGCGCCCCGGTAGTGGCAAAAGAAGTGTCGGCCAATCTGGTGAAATATATCAATGACGTGTTCACCCGCTCCGGCGATGGCGCCAAATTCACCTTCCTGGTCGGACATGATTCCAACGTGGCCTCGCTGTTTTCGGCGTTAAGCGTAAAGCCCTATAAGCTGGCGAATCAGTTTGAAACTACCCCCATTGGCGGCAAGGTGCTATTTGAACGGTGGAAAGATCCCGCCGGCAAAGAGCTGATGAAAATGGAATATGTCTATCAATCCACCGACCAAATCAAGGGATTGCAGGAACTGAACCGGGAAAATCCCCCGCAGCGCGCCGTGCTGGAACTCAAGGGGTGTCCGATTGACGCCCAGGGTTTCTGCTCCTTCGATCAATTTAAAAGCGTGCTGCAATCGGTAATGAAATAAAAAATAGACCATCGGCGCCGCCGATGGTCTTTTCTTACGGTATCACGCATAGCTTTACGACGTCTGGCTCAATCCCACTGCGGGGCCAAACCGTCCGGACTCACTTCCCGCCCGTTGCGCTCCAGGGCGGCTATCTGCGCCATATCCCCTGCGGTTAACCGCAATTGCCGGGCCAGCAGGTTGCTGGCAAGATTTTCACGCCGCGTGGATGAGGGGATAACCGAGTACCCCGATTGCAAAGCCCATGCCAGCGCAACCTGCGCCGGCGTCGCGTCATGGCGCTTGGCAATGTCGCCTATCACCGGATCTTTAAGCACTTTGCCATAGGCGAGCGTCATATAAGAGGTGACATGGATATCCTGCTCGCGGAGAAAAGCCACCAGTTGATGGTTTTGCAGGTAGGGGCTGAGCTCAATCTGGTTGGTGGCGATCGCGTCCTTACCTACCGCGGCGATGGCTTGCCGGGTGGTGGCAATATTAAAATTGGATATACCGATGCGGCGCGTCAGTCCCTGCGCCTTGGCATCGGCCAGGGCGGACATAAACTCTTCCACCGCCACGCCATTGCCCGGCGCCGGCCAGTGGATCAGGGTCAAGTCCACATAGTCGGTGCGCAGTTTGGCCAGACTGGCCTGCAGGCTCGGGGCCAGTTTGTCGGCGGCATAATTATCGACCCAGATCTTGGTGGTGATAAACAGCTCGTCGCGCGCCACGCCGGACTCGGCGATGGCCTGGCCGACGTCGGCTTCGTTGCCGTAAATTTGCGCCGTATCAACGGCGCGGTAGCCCAGGTCAAGGGCGTTGCGCACCGAATCGATAACCACCTGGCCTTGCAGGCGGAAGGTGCCGACGCCGAACGGGGGAATGCTTTGCACATTGATGCTCATAAATAATTCCTTGCGGTAAGAGAAAGCGAGGAGAACAGTGTGCCCGGATAATTCTTTCTTAAAAAGCCTGCTAAAAACCAAATACTTTTGCTATAAAGTCAAATATGAAAATGACACTCGACGAAATGCAGGTTTTTATCGCGGTAATGGACAGCGGCTCGATCACCGCGGCGGCCGAGCGGCTGGGACAGACCATTTCCGCCACCAGCCGCGCGTTGACCCGGCTGGAAGATAAGTTGTCCACTACCCTGATACGCCGCACCACGCGCCGGCTGGAGCTGACCGAAGAGGGCAAGGCTTTTCTGGAACGCGCGCGCGCCATCGTCGCGGCGGTGGAGGAAACCGAAGAGCTGATGACCCTGCGGCGCAACCAGCCCGCCGGCCTGCTGCGCGTGGACGCCGCCTCGCCGTTTATGCTGCACGTTATCGTGCCCATTATCCCCGGCTATCGGGAACGCTACCCGCAGGTGGAGCTTGAGCTGAACAGCAATGAGGGGATCATCGACCTGCTCGAACGGCGTACCGACGTGGCGATTCGCATAGGCCGGCTTAAGGACTCCACCCTGCATGCCACGCCGATTGGCAGCAGCCGGGTGCGTATCCTGGCCAGTCCGGGCTACCTGGCCGAACGGGGCGAACCCGCCGCCGTCGCGGATTTGGCCAATCACCGGCTGCTTGGTTTTAACCAGCCGGAGTCCCTTAACGAATGGCCGCTGCTGGATAACGACGGGCAGCCGCTGCATATCCGGCCCGATATCCGATCGTCGAGCGGGGAGACGCTGCGGCAACTGGCCCTTAGCGGCGCGGGCCTGGTTTGCCTGTCCGATTTTATGACCCGGCAGGATCGGCAGGCCGGCGCCTTGCGCGAGTTATTCCAGGCCCAGACGCTGGACATCAGGCAACCGATCAATGCCGTGTATTATCGCAATACCGCGCTCTCATCGCGCATCAAATCCTTTCTCGACTATCTGAAGGAACGGCTCGGCAAGCGCGGATTTACGGAGTAAGGGCGGCGATCGCGGCGCGGCTGCGGTTTACCCGGAACTGTCTTATTTGACAATAAAACTCAGCGCGCTCACCTCGCCGCTTTCATCAAGCAAGGTAAGCTGATAACCGCCGGCCCGGCTCAGGGTAGCGATCATGGGCTGCGCATCTACGGTCTGGCCGATAGGTTCGCCGTTGATA
Source organism: Sodalis sp. RH21 (assembly GCF_047324175.1). Lineage (NCBI taxonomy): Bacteria > Pseudomonadati > Pseudomonadota > Gammaproteobacteria > Enterobacterales > Bruguierivoracaceae > Sodalis > Sodalis sp. RH21. The sequence continues at coordinate 3,136,122 of NZ_CP178732.1, forward strand.
AACCACCAGCGCCGCCCGCTGCCGCCCTGGGCTTCCAGCCGCAAATCCAGGCTGGTTTTGCCCGGCAGCCGGGTCAATAGCGCCCCATCGCCAATCCCCAGGATCAGCAGCGGCGCAAAAGTCTGCTGTTGCCGGGGCGGACAATCCGCCGCCGCCGGGGGCAGCCGCTGGGCGCGGCGCTCGCCGGCAGGCAGCCAGGGTTCAAGGGGCGTCGGCCATAACAGCAGGGCATGCGCCGCGGCATCGGGGCACCCCGCCGCCACCCGTTCGCCGCGGCGATTGAGCCATAAATGCAGCACGGTGCCGCTCGCGCTTTCCTGCCCGGGCGCCGCCAGCGTGGGCGGCGCCGTGCCGTCCAATAACCACGCCTTGCGCCGCTGGCGGCAATTATCATCGCCGGCAGGCAGGGGTTGCCCGCCGGGCCAGCAGATCTCGCCGCGGGTCACCGCCGGCGGGCGCGGGTCCGCAGGCAGCAGTCCGCTGCCCCGGCGCAGGGACATCATCAACAGGTTATTGACCTGGTTAAGTATCGGCACCGCCGCGGCATAACCAAACTGCCCGGCCACCGGCGTGCCGTCGGGCCGCCCCACCCATACCCCGATCAGATAACGCGGGTTGATGCCCAAGGCCCAGGCATCGCGGTAACCGTAGCTGGTACCGGTTTTCCAGGCCAGCGGAACCACCGCCGGCAAAACATCGTCGCCCTGCGGCACCCCTTCCCCGGCCAAAATACGCCGTATAATCCAGGCCGCCCCCGGCGACATCAGGCGCCGTTCGGACAGCGGCGCCTGCGGCTGGAAACGCAGGCGCGCCACGTTACCCCGGCGGGCAAACGCGCTGTAGGATTGCACCAATTGTTCCAGGCTTGAGCCGGTACCGCCGAGGATTAGCGCCAGGCTGGGATCGCTTTGCGCCGGAAAGCGCAGAATGATGCCGCTATTGCGCAGATTGGCGGTAAACCGTTTGGGTCCATAGGCTTCCAACAGTTGGACGGCGGGCAGGTTCAACGACCGGACCAGCGCCTCGCTGGCGCTGACCGCGCCATGAAAACCCGTATCAAAATTGCCCGGCCGGTAATCGCCGAACCGGCGCGGCACGTCCTGCAGCAACGACTCGGCGTGGATCAATCCATCATCCAGGGCCAGGCCGTACAGCAAGGGTTTGAGGATAGAACCGGGGGAGCGCCGGGCGCTGACCATGTCCACATGGCCATAACGGCCGTCATCGGTAAAATCCGCCGATCCGATATAAGCCCGTACCGACATATCGGTATGATCCACCACCAGCAGGCCCAGGGAGGTTTTTTCCGGCAGCTGGCCGCGCCAGCCCACCGCCAGCTCCTCCAGCCGGCGCTGTAGATTCGCGTCGATGGTCGTGACAATCACCGCGCCGCGCTGCGCCGCGGACAGCCGCCGCGTCAGCAGGGGCGCCAACTGCGGCACCTGGCGCGGCGCCAGCCAGAGCGGCTCCTGGCGGATTTCCGCCACCTGCCGGCGGGGCCAGACATGCAATCCGGCCAAACGCTCCAGCACTTTATCCCGCGCCTCCCGCGCCCGCTGGGGATAGCGGTCCGGCCGCAGCCGGCTGGGGGCCTGGGGCAGCACCGCCAGCAGCGCGGCTTCGCCGCGGGTCAGGTTCAGCGGCGATTTGCCCAGATATGTCCAACTCGCCGCCGCCACCCCTTGCAGCGTGCCGCCGAACGGCGCGCGGTTAAGGTACAGCTCCAGGATCTGGGTTTTGGATAAATGCCATTCCAACTGCGCCGTGCGCCAGACCTGGCGTATTTTGCCCGCCAGGGTGCGGGGATGCGGATCGATCAGCCGCGCCACCTGCATCGACAGCGTGCTGCCCCCCGATACGATGCCGCCGTAGCGTACGTTCTGCCAGGCCGCACGCGCCAGCGCGAGCGGATTGATGCCCGGATGATGCCAAAACCAGCGATCCTCGTAGGTCAGCAGCGCCTCGATATAATAGGGCGAAACCTGGGCCACTGTGACAGGGTAACGCCATACGCCCTGCCGATCGGCATAGCGCCACAAAGGCGTGCCGTCCCGCGCGGTGACCACCCGGGCGTTTGCCACCTCGGCCAGCGGCAAGGGGCACAGTTTATCGGCGCACCATAACAGCATGAACGGCACGGCGCCCAGGGCCAGGATCGGGACCAGCCGCCGCCATGACGGGCGCCGCAGCCAGCCTTTCATCGTGGCGAAGCCGGGGCAGATGCCGCGCGCGGCCTAACGCACATTGAGCGTGTCTTCGGTGGCGCCGACGGCCCGCCAGGCCGGCACATACATGGACTCGACCTGGGAAGGCGGCACCCTATAGCTGCCGGGGGTAACCGCCCGCGCCAGGTATAGCAGCGTCACCGGGTTGCCGGCATCCACATCAACGGCGGCGACGTAGCGATCGTCACGAAACTCCTGGTGCTTGATATTCGCTTGCCGCATCGCGTTGAGCAACGGCTGCATTTGTTCGGCACTGTCATCCAGCCCGGCGCTGCTCTCCCCCAGGTTCTGGTTTTCCAGCTCCAGGCCGGCCGGCAGCAGTTCCACCACCAGCGCGTCGGGCACATGCTGGCGCGCGGTGATGGTCAGCTGCACCACGACCAATTGGCCGCTGGTCAGATCCGACAGCGACAGCGGATTGCCCTGCGGGTCCCGATAGACGCGGCTTATGCCGAGATTCTCACCTCCCGCCGGGGGCGCTGATTGCGGATAACCCACCAGATCGAAACGGGTATACAGCGGGACGCCGCCGGTGTTGGCGATCTGCAAGCCGCCCGCCAGCTGCCCGGCGTCATACCGCCGGTTCAGGGAATCGTCCCGGGATACCGGGTCCTGCTTGGCGTTAAAGGTCGCCTGCCACGACGGCTGCTTATCGCCGGCGCCCAGTTGATCGCGCCCGGCCATAAATAACGCATTGCTCTCCTGGGTGGAGAACCAGCGCTGCCCGTTAAGCGCATCGGACAATGCCAGCATGAGCTGGTCGCGCTGTTCCGGCCGCAGGTGATACTCGTTCAACAGCGCCAGGATCAGGGCGCTGTCGCGGATGGGGCTGCCATAGTCTTCCAGCCCGTAATCCCGGTCGTTGCGGCGGGTTTGCAACCCCAGGTCGATGGCCGCCTGCGCGCGCGGCATATCACCCATCAGTTGCAGCGCAATGCCCAGTTGCACCAGCGGCAAACCGGACAGCGACTGCTCGCGGCGCTCGTAGACCTGGCGCAGCGCGCCCAGCGGAGCCAGCTGCTGGCGGGCCAGCACCAGCGCGGCATAGGCTTGCACCGCAAAGCGGGTATGGGCCGGCTGTGAGCCATAATGGACGTCGATCTGCGTGGCGTCTTGCAGGTAGCGCTGCAGGCGGGCATTGGCTTTATTCAAGGCGGCCACCGGCACGCTGTAACCCTGTTCGCGAGCCCGCACCAGGAAGTCGGCGGCATAAGCGCTCAGCCAGAACTCCTCCTCGCCGTCGTTGCTCCACAGGCCAAACCCGCCGTTGTCGCGCTGCATGCCCGCCAGCCGATCGATGCCCACGTCCACGGCGCGTCGGCGCTGGTCGTCGCTGTCGCCCTTGATCCCCAGGGCCAGCAACTGCGACTGGCTGGCGTAAAGCGAGGGGAACAGGCCGCTGGCGGTCTGCTCCAGGCAGCCGTAGGGATAGGCCATCAGTTCGCGGATATAACGCGCCAGATTCAACGGCGGGCGGCTGGTCAGCAGCAGTTGACCTTCGGCAGCGGCCGGGGTCAGATGACTTAACGCATCCGGCGGCAGCGACCAGCTGTCGCCCGGGTGCAGCACGCTGGCAAAATGCCGCGTCTGGGCCGGGTAAGGCGGGCGCACGCCAATCGTCCAGCGATGGTGATAGTCGGACAAAACCTCGTCGGGCAGGCGCATGCCGCTCACGCCCAGCGCCACGGCGCCCTGCCCGAAACCGTCCAGCGCCTTGACCGGGATGTTGATCGTGGTGCGCTGGCCGTTTTGCAGCGTCACTGGGGATGACGCGCCGGCGCCGGCGCCCAGGGCCACCAGACCGTCGGCGCCGAGCGTTACCGCCAGCGTCTGCGGCTGGCCGGACAGATTGGTCAAATCCAGCGCCAGGACGGACGTATCCCCCGCCGCCAGAAAGCGCGGCGTCGCCAGCTCGGCGACGATCGGCGCGGCCACTACGACATTACGCTCGGCGCTGCCGAAATCCTCATCGCTCCAGGCCTGGGCCATCAGTTTAAGCTCGCCGTTGAAGTCCGGTATCGCCAGGCGCACCTCGCCTTCGCCATTGGCGTCCAGCGTTACGGGCTGCGCCTGCTGGGCCACGATATTCACCTCGGCGATCGGTTTTTTGCCGCCGCGCGCCAGCGGATCGTCGCCGTCGCCGTCGCCGCCGTAGCGCAGGCCGGCCAGCCGGCCCTGGGCCTCGATTAGCTGGCCGTAGACATCGTACTGGTCGGCGCTGTAGCGCTTGCGTCCCAGAAAGGCGTCGTAAGGGTCCGGGGTTTTGAAATCGGTAATATTCAAAATGCCGCTGTCCACCGCCGACAACAGCAGGTTGATCGTGCGGGGCTGCTCCCCGCCGCCGGTGGCTTTAACCTTGACCGCCAGCGTCTGGTTGGGCCGCATGCGCGCCGGGGCATCAAGCCGCAGCGCCAGTTGGCGGTTTTCCTCCACCAGCGGCAAATGCAGCAATCCCACCGCGCGTTTGGGCGTCATCTGCCGCTGTTTGTCGCCGGGGCGGATCACCAATGCGCTGAGATACAGATCGTGGCGGCGCCAGTCATTATTGATGGGCACGTCGAAATCCGCACCTTCGGCCGGGACGCTGATTTCCTGCCACCATAACGGGCCGTCGCTCGACTCCACCAGTAAATAACCGGTACCCGCCGCCGGGGCCTGCACGTGGATGCGGGCTTTTTCGCCCTGCCGATAGGCCGGTTTATCCAGCTGGAGCTTGACTTGATCGGGGCGTACCGCGCCGCCGCCGTCGGTATTGTCCTGCCAGCTATAGCCCGCCCAGAACCGCAGGCTGCTCACCAGGCCGGTGGCGGGGTCCGCCACTTCCACCCGGTAGGCGCCCCACTGCACGTCAAACGCCACCTTGGCGGTGCCGTCGGCGGGGATATCGACGGTTTGCGCGGCCATGGCCAAATCTTTTTGATCAAACAGGGATTGCCAGCCGTCGCCCTGCGACCACTGCCAATAATAATCGCGCCGTTCGCGCACCAGGCGCACCGTTAAGCCGCTGGCGGCCAGCTTGTGCCCGGCGGCGTCGGCGTAGACGATTTCGAACCCGGCCTGGCTGTCGTTATCCACCATGGCCTGCGCGCTGTAGCTATTCTTGCGATAATCGTACACATCACGCTTGCTGAACAGGGGACGGATGCCGGCCAACTGCCCGGCCGGCCAGATGGCCTGTTCGGCGCGCCGGGTTACCGGGCGGCCTCCCGATTCCAGCAGGCTGGCCTGTAGCACCGCCTTAAGCGGGGAACGCACGTCGCTCCAGCTGTTTTCCAGATTGACCACCGTCTGGCCCTGCCCATCCAGGGCGGTGTCGAACTCATCGAGCCTGCGGGAAAGATTTTCTTCGTTGATGGCGCCGAATTCAAAACCCGGCAGGGCCGGCACCGCCTCGCGCAGGGGGCGCAAAAACACCTGTCCCTGCAACTGATTATCGGCGGCCGGCGCCCCATATAAATAGCGGCCGGTTACGCTGAAGCTGAGCGGGCTGTCCATGGACAGGGGCTGTTCCCCGGCGCGGATCTCCAGCGCCATGCGTTCCGGCAGAAAGTCTTCCACCTTGAAGTGATAATAACGTTGCTGCTTATCGCCGGGGTTAAAGCGCAGCGACCAATCGCCGGTGGGGGCGGACTCCGGGATGGGGAATTGATATTGATACAAGCCGTTTTGCGGCTGCCATAAAAATGTACGGGCCACCTGGCCGTCCGGCTTGACCACGTCGACATTGACCGGCTGCGGGGCCAGCGCCTTGCCGTCCTCATCGCGCAGCAGCGCGTTGACCAGCAGCGTTTCCCCTGGCCGGTAGAGATCCCGCGGTCCGAAGGCAAACAGGGTTTTCGCGTAACCTTCGGGGCCGCCGATATCAAATTCCGCCAGGTCCAGGGCCGGTTCGGCCAGGTCCAGCATGCTGGTCTGATCGTCCCGGGTGGCCAGCAGCAGCCTGGCCCCGGCCGGTTTATCCAACTGCGCGTGGCCGGTCCCGTCGGTGACCGCCGTTTGTAATTGCCGGCCCTTGTCGTCCAGCACCCGGATATCGATGCCCTTGAGCGCCTTGCCCTGTTCCAGGCCCTGGGCGAAAACATCCATCCGGTCGCGATAGCTATGCAGCGACACGCCGATATCGCTCAGGGTAAACAAGGTGGCCGGGTTGGCCGAGTCATAACGGCCGGCCCGCTGCATCACGGCAAGATAAACCCCGGGCCGCTTGAGCGGTTCGATGGCGTCCAGCGGCAACAGGATGCGCTCGCGGGTATTGGGGCGGGGATTGAGGTCGAAACGGCCGCCGTACACCAGGTCGGCGCGGTCCAGGAAATCGTCGGCATCCCAGACCGAAAGCGTGCCGCTGCCCTGCCAATCGGACAAAAACGACGGCAGCGAGCCGGGCTTGATACGGTAAAAGTTCACATCCGCCTTATCCACGTTCAGGGCCAGCACCGGCAATCCTTCCGCCAGGCGGGTGGGCAGCAGCGACCCCTTGCTGGCAAACCCCACGCTCGGCTGGATATCGCGGGTGGTGAGGGTTTCCTGATGCCCCTGGGCAAGCGTGGCGCCGTTGGCGGCCCGGATGCCCGGGTCTACGGCGATCGCCAGCTTGCAATTGGGCAGCAGATGGCGCAGGCGCAGCTCGCTCCGATCGTCCGACAGTTCCCAGGCGCCGTCCGGCTTGCCGCTAACGCTATCCGACACGTGCACCGCGGCGGCGAAATCCTGATCCGGGTCCAGCGGTACGGAAAAAGTGAGCACCAGCGCGCTGGCGCCGTCAAGCTGTAGCTCGGAAATATCCAGCAGCGTGAGCGGCCGGCCGGCGGTGTTGGCGGCCATTGCCGACGCATTCGCCGCGGCGGATGCGCCGGCCGGTTGGACGGCTGGAGCCGCCAGCCCCTGGCCGACGACGCCCAGCAGCGCCAGACCGACGATGGTTCCCTGACACAATATGCGTAATAAGGATGAAATTCTGGCTGTCATGATGATTCCCTGGCAATGACGGGGGTCCACGCGTCGCGGCGGGCGGTTTGATTATCGGATCTCTGTCCGGCGCAAAAGCCAAAACATTAGGTTACATTTTAGAGGAAAGAATAACTTCCGGCGGGTTTTTCTGCTTAAACCCCAGGTATTTAACCGGACGCCCCTGCGCTAAGGAATAGGGTATCCCGGCTAAAAACCACCGCGGCGCCGCGGGCGGGACTCGCTATCCCCGTGCCCGTGCCGGTGATGCGCATCGGGGAAATGGGGATGGGTATGGGTCAGCGGCCCGTGCTCATGGCGGTGCCGATGCCGGGTGCCGGGCGCCACCGGCTCGGCATGGGCGTGCAGATGATGCCCGTCATCATGGCTATGCTCATGGTCATGCAGCAACGGTTCGTGGACATGGCGATGCTCATGCCCCTCGGCCAGATGCAGGCCGATGCCCAGGGCCATCAGCGCCCCCGCAGCCAGCAGCGACGGCGTGACCGCATCGCCGAGCATGACGGCGAATACCGCCCCGACAAAGGGCGCGATGGAAAAATACGCCCCCGTACGGGCGGTGCCGAGATGGCGCAGTCCGACCACAAACAGCGCCAGGCTGACCCCATAAGCGAAAAAGCCCACCGCCAGCGCGGCGCCGAGGTCGGGCAACGCGGGCAGCGCCACGCCGGCGGCGAAGGCCAGCAGCAGATTCACCACGCCCGCCGCGGCCCCCTTCACCGCCGCCAGCCAGGTAGCATCGGTAAGGGATATTTTACGGGTCAGGTTATTATCGATCCCCCAGGCCAGGCAGGCCCCCAGCACGGCCAGCGTCGGCCACATGCCGGACAAATGCGGCCGCGCCGGCAGGCTTAATATCACCGCTCCCGCCGCGATAGCCGCCATCCCCAGCGCGATGCGCACATCGACATTTTCCTTAAACACCACCCAGGCCAGCAGCGTGGTGAATACCATTTCGGCGTTGAGCAATAGCGAAGCGTCGGTGGCCGGCATCGCCAGCAGCCCGGCCATCAGCAGGACGGGAGCAATAACGCCGCCGCAGCCGATGGCCCCCACCAGCCACGGAATTTCGCGCCTGGCCAACGTGGCGGCGGGCATGCGGCGCAGCAGGCGATACAACCCCAGTCCCAGGCCGGACCCCAGGTACAGCAGGCCGGCCAGCAGCCAGGGGTTCACCGTATTGACCAGTTGTTTGGCCAGCGGCGTGCCGGCGCCAAACAGCACGGCCGCCCCCAGCGCCGCCAGGATGCCGGGCCGGCGCAAACCGCGATAACCCCGCAGGGGTTGGTTCATCGCTTCTCCGTTAGCGGCCCGTTGCCGCGCCTTGATAAAATACTCGGTTTTACTACGATACGCGGCGAACGCCGCGCCGACAACCCGGCGCGCAAGAATGTCCGTCGCTGGTCCCGGAATATTTGCCGCTCCCGCCCCGCGCCCAAGGCCGGCCGGTTCAATGCTCATTAATGGTGCGGCCAACCCATTTTAGCGCATCAAATACCGAGCGCTTTTCCCGCCATCCCTGCCGGCACCGCGATCCGGGCGGTACTAAAACCTGGCCCGTTCTTTGCTTAATCCTATATAACGGAACATGGTTCCATTTTATGAGACCGGCATGAGCATACTTAACAGCACCGCCGCGATTTTGCGCCTGATGAGCACCCTTAAACGCGGCGTCACGGTCAGCGATGTCGTGGAACATCTGCAATTTCCCAAAAGCACCGCCTCGCGTCTGCTTAAGCAACTGGCGCAGGCGGGGTTCCTGGCGCGCGATGCCGCCTCCCTGGCCTATCAGCCAGGGCTGATGCTGCTGGAAGTCGCGCATCTGGTGCGCCGCAACTCATCCCTGACCGATCATATCGAACAGGCGCTGCGCGATTTATGCCGGGTAACCGGCCATACCGGTTATCTGTCGGTGCTCGACGGCCACGATGTCCTGGTATTGCGCGTCATCCCCGGCGTGCATGCGCTGCGGGTGATCCGCAACCCCGGCTCACGCTCGCCGGCGTGGCGCACCTCCACCGGACGCGCTTTATTGGCCCGCCTGTCGCCGCACCAGCTCGACAGTCAGTTCCGCGCGGCCATTCCCGCTACCGTGGAGCACGCGATGCCATTTGCGCAATTAAGCGACAATCTCGCGGCCGTGCGCCAGTGCCGCTGGGCCTCGGCGGTGAACGAAGCGGTGGCCGGCGCGGCGTCGGTAAGCTGCGCGGTGAGCGATCCCAATAGCGGCGAAACCATCGCTTTTTGCCTGACGTTTCCGGCCTCGATGGCCAATGAATCAGAAATAGACCATCTGGCCCGCCGGCTATGCGCGGCGGCGACGGATATCGGTACCAAGGTCGGCGATTCCTATTGGTTTCGGTGATCTCTTTTTTAGCGCAGCAGGAGCTCTTTATGTTTAGTCGTCCCCCCTCCCATCCGACGCCGGAGAACCCGGCCCCGCTTTCCGCGCCTGGCGGCGCCGGCGGTCACGGCACGCATCCCGGCAGCTTCGATCCCGGCACGCTGCTGTTTTTATCACTGCTGAGCATCTTTGGCGCCGTGATCGGTATTCAATTGCTGACCACGCTGGGCGTAACGCCCAATACGTCGATTATCGGCGCGCTGGTGGCCATGATTATCGCCCGTGTGCCGCTGCAATTGTTTAAACGGTTCCGGTCGATTCATATCCAGAACCTGGCGCAAAGCGCCATCTCATCGGCGACCTTCGGCGCGGCCAATAGCCTGCTGCTGCCCATCGGTATCCCGTACATCTTCGGGCGTCCCGACCTGGTGCTGCCGATGTTTATCGGCGTCGCCATGGCCATGCTTTTGGACGGCTATCTGCTGTATCGCATGTTCAACACCACGGTATTCCCGGCCGCCGGCGCCTGGCCGCCGGGAGTCGCGGCGGCGGAATCCATCAAAGCGGGGGATCAGGGCGGGCAGCAGGCGGGCATTTTGGGCGCGGGCCTGCTGCTCGGCGCCGTGGGTTCATGGTTTAAATTACCCATGGCCGCGCTCGGCACGGCGTTTATCGGTAATGTCTGGGCCCTGTCGATGTTTGGCCTGGGACTGCTGATCAGGGGATATAGCGCGCCGATCGCCGGCTTTGATATCGGCAAGCACTACATCCCCCACGGTATGATGATTGGCGCGGGGCTGGTGGCGCTGTGCCAGGTGATCGCCACCATTCGCGGCGGCAAGCTGGATCGGGCCAATGCCTCATCCGCGGACATCGATGCCGCCCAGGCCGATCGCCGGCACATCATCAGTTCGCTGGGGCTGGGGGCGGTGGGTTATATCATTATCGCCGCGCTGATTGCCCTGGGCGGCGGGCTGTATAGCGCCATGTCCGTCGGCATGCTGCTGGCGTTTATCCTGTATGCCGCCTTCGCCGCCTTTATCCATGAATTGATCGTCGGCCTGGCGGCCATGCATTCCGGCTGGTTCCCGGCCTTCGCCGTGGCGCTGATTACTCTGATTATCGGCATCATGATTGGCTTTCCGCCGGTGGCGCTGGTGATACTGTGCGGCTTCTCCGTGGCCACCGGCCCGGCGTTCGCGGATATGGGCTACGATCTGAAAGCCGGGTTTATCCTGCGCGGCAATAATGCCGACCTGGCCTTTGAGTTGGAGGGACGCCGCCAGCAGCTGTTTGCGGCGATGATCGCGTTTGTTATCGCCATCCCGGTGGTATACCTCAGCTACCAGGGTTATTTCGCCAATGGCCTGGTGCCGCCGGTGGCCAAGGTTTATGCCGCCACCATTCAGGCCGGGGTCTCCCCCGACATTGCCACCTCCCTGCTGATTTGGGCCGTCCCCGGCGCGTTGATCCAATGGATTGGCGGATCGCGGCGCCAATTGGGCGTGCTGCTGGCCACCGGTCTGCTGATCGCCAATCCGCTGGCGGGTTGGGCGGTATTGATCGGCATCGCCATCCGCCTGGCCGTACTGAAACTGGGCGGCGAAAAGATGCGCAACCGCATGGAAGTTTTCGCGGCGGGCATTATCGCCGGCGATGCCCTGTTCAGTTTTTTCAATTCGGTATTTTCCAGCAAAAGCGGCAAATAATTGCGCCGCCCGCCGTCTGAACGCCGGCCGCGGGCGCGTTTACCGTCCGCATCAATATAGTGAGAGATAGCCATGAGTTTGTTACAGACCCTACATGTATTCGAAGCATTCGACAGCGCCTTTGCCAACGGCCAGACCGTCGTGCGCCTGCTCGCCGATTATCCGGCGGCGCAGGTCAGCGTAACCGAAATCACCGGCGCCAAAGGCAAGACGGATTTCGTCAAAGTCGTGATTCCTGGATATGAAGGTAAACGCGGCGGCGGCACGGCGCCGACGCTGGGTATCGTAGGCCGTTTAGGCGGTATCGGCGCGCGGCCGACGCGCATCGGCCTGGTCTCGGACGCCGACGGCGCCATCGCCGCCATCGCCGCCGCCGTCAAGCTGGCGCATATGCAAATCCAGGGCGATGCCCTGCCCGGCGATATCATCGTGACCACCCATATCTGCCCCGATGCGCCCACCCGTCCCCATGAACCGGTGGATTTTATGGACTCGCCGGTGGAAACCGAGGATATGAACGCGCAGGAAGTCCTGCCGGAAATGGACGCGGTGCTTTCCATTGACACCACCAAGGGCAACCGGATCATCAACCATAAAGGGTTCGCCCTGTCCCCCACGGTTAAACAGGGCTATATCCTGCGGGTAGCGGAAGATTTGCTGCGTATCATGGAGATGACCAGCGGGTTGCTGCCGGCAACGTTTCCCATTACCACCCAGGATATTACTCCTTACGGCAACGGCGTATTTCATCTGAACAGCATCTTGCAGCCCTCTATCGCCACCGACGCGCCGGTGGTGGGCGTGGCGATTTGCGCGCAAAGCGCGGTGCCCGGCTGCGGCACCGGCGCCAGCCATGAAACGGATATTGCCGCCGTGGCCAAATTCGCGGTGGAAGTGGCGAAAGAATTTACCCGCGGCACCTGTTGCTTTTACGATACGGCGGAATATAGCCGCCTGCTTGAGCTTTACGGCTCCCTGGCCCATTTGCAACAACGGCAGTGAAGGAGATAATCATGTCCGCAACCTTGTTGGGAACCTTGACCATCGGCCAGGCGCCGCGCGCCGATATCACGCCGATCCTGCTGGAGCATTTGCCCGCGGGGGTTGAATGCGTGCATATGGGCGTGCTTGACGGGCTGGATCGCGACACTATCGCCCGCTATTTCCCCGTGGCGCCCGGCGAAGCCGTACTGACCACCCGGCTACTGGACGGCGGCGCGGTGATTTTGGGCAAAAACGCGGTGCGCGCGGCGGTGATTGACAAACTTGGCCGGCTGGAAGCGCGGGGCTGCTCCATAATCGCCCTGCTGTGCACCGGCGAGTTCCACGGCCTGAGCTGCGACCGGGCATGGCTGGTGGAACCGGATCTGCTGGTCCCGCCGGTGCTTACGGCGCTGTCCGGGCCGCGCCGGGCCGGTATCCTGGTGCCGCTGGCGGAACAAATGACCAGCGAAGGGGCCAAATGGCGCTCCCTGCAACAACCGCCCTGTTATGCCGCGGCGTCGCCCTATAACAGTACGGAGCAACAGCTTGGCGCCGCCGCCCTGGAGCTTAAGGCGCAGCGGGCCGAGGTGATCGTAATGGATTGCATGGGCTATACCGAGCAGCATCGGCGGATAGTGCATGAAGCCACCGGCCTGCCGGTGATATTATCGAATGCCTTGCTGGCCCGCTTGTTGGCGGCGCTGGTTTAAGCGTTACGGAGGGAATATGGAACTGTTATTACTGAGTAATTCGGTGCTGCCCGGCCACGGGTATCTGGCGCATGCCATCGCCCCCATGCGGGCGCTGCTAAAGCAGCGGCGCCAGGCGGTGTTTGTGCCTTTCGCCGGCGTAACGACCAGCTGGGACGACTATACCGACAAGGTGCGCCAGGCGCTCGCACCGCTGGATATTGAACTGCAAAGCCTGCATGCCGTAGACGACGCCCTGGCGGCCATCCGCCAGGCGGATGTGATTATCGTCGGCGGCGGCAATACGTTCCACTTGCTCAAATGCTGCCGCGAGCGGGGATTATTAACGGCCATCGCCGAACGGGTACGCGCGGGAGCCGCCTATATCGGCTGGAGCGCCGGCGCCAACCTGGCCTGCCCCACCTTATGCACCACCAATGATATGCCCATCGTCGATCCCTGCGGTTTTGCGGCGCTGGACCTGATTGATTTCCAGATTAACCCGCACTATACCAATCTGCTGCCGGCCGGCCATCAGGGGGAAACCCGCAACCAGCGGCTGGCCGAACTGCTGCGCGCCCGCCCCGAGATGACCATTGTCGGCCTGCCCGAAGGCGATTGGCTGGCCGTGAATAACGGCCAGGTACATCTGGCCGGGCCCTACGACGCGATATTATTGCGCGCCGGCCAGGAATCCGTCACCCTGAGTCCGGGCGGCCCGGCGCTGCCCGTGGGCGAACGCTAAACCGCAACTCCCCCTACCCCGCGCGCCGGGGGGCTACCTCCCGGCGCGCGGGTCATGGCTGCATCATACCTGGGCCATGCCGCCGTCAATGCACAGTTCGGCCCCGGCGATATAACTGCTTTCATCCGACGCCAGGAACAGGGCGGCGGCCGCGACTTCCTGCGGCAGGCCCAGGCGTCCCAGCGGAACTAGACCGGTCAGGGCCTCCCGGGCCTGGTCGGTCACCTGGGCGAACATCGGCGTGTCGATCGGCCCGGGGCTGAGCGTATTGACCCGGATGCCGCGCGCGGCCAATTCGCTGGTCCAGGTGCGCGCATAGGAGCGCAGCGCCGCCTTGGTGGCCCCATATGTGGTATATTCAGGGGTGCCGATCGAACCGGCAATCGACCCCACCAGCACGATGGCCGCCCCCTTCGACATCAGCGGCAGCGCTTTTTGCGCCGTAAACAGCGTCGCGCGGGCGTTAAGATTAAAAGTCTTGTCATAATGCGCCGGCGTGATGTCTTCCAGCCGGCTCGGTTCGCTGACGCCGGAATTGGCCACCAGGATATCCAGCCGGCCTTTTACGGCGCCCACCCGCGCGAACAGCCGTTCCAGATCGGATTCCTGGGTAAGATCGCCCCGTATCGCCTCCACGTTTTCGCCAATCACCGCGACCGCCTTATCCAGTTCCTCCTGCCGGCGGCCGGTGATAAAAACAAACGCGCCTTCCACGACGAAACGCTGCGCGATGGCCAGGCCGATGCCGCTATTGCCGCCCGTGATAACCGCGATCTTACCGCTTAAAATTGCCATATCGATGTTCCATTTTGCCGTGAGATTAATTGGAGCACCATAGTATATAATGTATACTTACTGTCAATTAGGCACTTTATATCGCTTAGGTATCCATATGGTAACCGTCATGTCAGAACCCAATGAGCAGGTATTCTGCGCGGCCTGCGCCACCCGCCCGATTCTCGATCAAATCGCCAATAAATGGACCATAATGATCCTGACCGTGCTCTGCGCCCGGCCGCAGCGCTTTAACGCCATAAAGCGCCAGTTGGAAGGCGTGTCGCAAAAGGCGCTGACCCAGGCGCTGCGCCGGCTGGAGAGAAACGGGCTGGTCGCCCGGCGGGTGGTTCCGGTTTCACCGGTGGCGGTGGAATACTCCCTTACGCCCCTCGGCCGTTCATTGCAGCAGCCCTTCGAGGCGCTGTACAACTGGACGCGGGAACATCTGCCGGCTCTGGAACAGGCGCAGCGGGAATTCGATCGGCGCTCGGCCAACCCCCATGAGGAGATAATATGACCCGATTCGCCAGAAAAAACGATCTTCCGGTCAGCCTGGCGCGGCGCTATCTCGAACCCGGCCCCATCGTCCTGGTGTCATCCCGCTGGCAGGATCAAACCAATATCATGACCCTGGGCTGGCAAACGATATTGGAATTCACCCCTTCGCTGGTGGCCTGCATGATTTCGGCCGGCAACCACAGTTTTGAGATGATCCGCCAAAGCGGCGAGTGCGCGATCAACCTGCCGACCACCGCCCTTACCGATGCCGTGGTGGGCATCGGCAATACCTCCGGCGCCGACATCGACAAATTCAGCCATTTTGGCCTGACGGCGGCCCCGGCGCAGCGGGTGCGGGCCCCGCTGATTCGCGAATGCCATGCCCATTTTGAATGCCGCCTGCATGACGACGCCATGATCGACCGCTACAACCTGTTTATCTTTGAGATTGTGAAAGCGCAGGCCGCCTCGACCCCGAAATACCCCGAAACGCTGCACTATACCGGCGACGGCGTATTCATGGTGTCCGGCAAGGTTATCAGCCGGCGGCGGCAGTTCCGGCCGGAAATGCTGTGATAGCTGCTCCGGGCGCCGCCGCCCGGCCCCATCAGGCCAGCACGATATCGCTCTGCGGATAACAGCTGCACGCCAGCACGTATCCGTCGGCGATGTCCTGTTCGCTCAGGGTCATGGTGCTGGTGGTGCGATAGCGGCCCGCGGTTATGCGGGTTTTGCAGCAGCCGCAAACCCCGGCGCGGCAGGCGGCGTTCACCGGCACTTTTTCCGCTTCCAGGGCGGCCAGCAGCGACAGGCCTACGGGCGCGCTGAACGCCGCCAGCGGCCGGGAGCGCGTAATGGTCAGCAGCCCGGCCGCCGCGGCCGGCGCCGGCGTATGAAAGCGCTCCAGCACGACGTTTTCGGCGCCCAGCGCCCGGGCATCCGCTTCCTGCTGTTCCATCCACGGGGCGGGACCGCAGGCCATAACCGTCCTGGCGGCGATATCCGGCGCCAGGGCGCGCAGCGCCTCCCGATGTAATCTTCCCGGCTGGTAAACCTCGCCGGCATCCAGTTCGGTGAACACGGTCAGGCGCAGCCAGTTGCCCAACGCCAGCCACGTGGCGGCGAAAATAATATCCTCCGGCGAACGCACGCAGTAAATCACCTGTACGTCCGCCGCAGGACGATTGGCCGCCAGCCAGCGGCACATGGACATAATCGGGGTGATGCCGCAGCCCGCCGCCAGGAACAGATAGCGATCGCTTGCCGGGTCACGGCAGGTAAACTCGCCCTGCGCCGCGGACAGCCACAGATAATCGCCGGGTTTCACCCGCTGCGTCAGCCAGCGCGACCCCAGGCCGTCCGCCAGGCGGCGTACGGTCAGGGTTATAAAACGGCTCTGGCCGGGGGACGACGAGAGCGTATAGGCCCGCACGGCAGCGCCGTTATCGATACTCACCAGGGCGAACTGCCCCGGCAGATAAGGATAAAAATCGTGGTTGATCAGCGCCAGCGTCCAGACATCCGGCGTCTCCTGGATAATATGGTGCACCTGCATGCGGTACGGGCATAGCGGCGAAGGCATAGTCATCGCAAAACTCCTCAGGCCGGAACGGCAAGTATCGTATCCATATCCTGCGTTACCGTGGTGATGGAACGCATACCGAATTGCTGGTTTAGTATCGCCATCAGGTTTTCCGTCAGGAAGCCGGGGGCGGTCGGGCCGGTATAAATATTCTTGACGCCCAGGGACAGCAGGGTCAGCAAAATCACGATGGCCTTTTGTTCAAACCACGACAGCACCATGCTCAGCGGCAAATCGTTCACGCCGCAGCCCAGTTTGTCGGCCAGTTTGACCGCCAGGGTGATGGCGGCATAGGCATCGTTGCACTGGCCTACATCCAGCAAGCGCGGCAAGCCTTCCAGCGTGCCGAAATCCAGTTTGTTAAAGCGGTATTTGCCGCAGGCCAGCGTCATGATCAGGCAATCATCCGGCACCGCGCGGGCAAAGTCGGTGTAATAGCTGCGCTCATCGCGGCTGCCGTCGCAGCCCCCGACCAGAAACACGTGGCGCAATTTTTTGCGCACGACCAAATCGATCACGGTGTCGGCCGCATCCAGCAGGGTCTGCCGGCCGAAACCGACGGTAATCAGATGCTCGATTTCACTGTACGGGAAGCCGGCCAATTGCCGGGCCTGGGCGATGACCGGGGAAAAATCCTCGCCTTCCAGGTGCTTGACGCCCGGCCAGCCGACGATGCTGCGCGTCCAGATACGATCGTTATACTGCCCCACCGCCGGATCGATAATACAGTTGGAGGTCATCACCACCGGCCCCGGGAAACGGGCGAATTCGCTTTGCTGGTTTTGCCAGCCGCTGCCGTAGTTGCCGATCAGGTGCGGGAATTTTTTCAGTTCGGGGTAGCCATGGGCGGGCAGCATTTCGCCATGGGTATAAATATTGATGCCCTTTCCCGCGGTTTGTTCCAGCAGCATGCGCAGGTCTTTTAAATCATGTCCGGAGATCAAAATCGCTTTACCGGCTACCGGCCGCACGTTCACCCTGGTGGGCACCGGATTGCCGTAGGTTTGCGTCTCGCCGCGATCGAGGATCGCCATCACGGCAAAATTCATTTTGCCGATATTCATCGCCTGGGCGAGCAGCTCGGCCATATCGGATGGACGAGTGCCCAGCCAGGCCATAATGTCGTGGTATTGGCGGTAGATATCATCATCGAACTGCCCCAATACATGGGCATGCTCCATATAGGCCGCAGCCCCTTTAAGCCCGTACAGGCACAGCAGGCGCAGGCCGTGGATATCTTCGCCCACCTGTTCCCGATCGAGATCCAGGGCGAAGCGCGGGGCTTCCAGTTGCAAACCGGCCACGGAGAGCGCGGTAAAACGGAGATGGGCCAGAGGATGGTCAAGCTCCAGTTCCGGGTCCGCCTGCAGGCAGCGTTCAGCCAGGCCATCGCGCAGCGTCAGCGTTTGCCCGATATATTCCACGATGCGCCGGGAATCGAAGTTGACGTTGGTGAGTGTGGAAAAAAAAGCGCGCGGGGCAAAACTGTCCACGAGATGATCGATAATCCCCAGGTCGCGCGCCTTGGCGGCCCAAGCAGACAGGCCGTGCAGCACGGCCACCAGTAAGTCCTGCAAATCCGATGTTTCCGCCGTTTTTCCGCACATGCCCTGGGTGTAGGCGCAGCCATTACCTGACGGCGTACGGATGGTTTGTTCACATTGCACACAAAACATGATGGCCTCTTTTGTTATAAGATTCATTTTAAATGCATGTTTAAGGTTATGTGCAGCCGCTATGGATGAACAGCGATTTAAACGCTATCCGCGCTTTGTTTGATTTAGCGCAAGTTTGCGTGCGGGCATGGCGGGAAGCGATATGGCGGGAAGCGGATTGGCCGGCGCGGCGCTACGGCATCGCTCAGGGAATGACCGCGGCGTCCTTGATATCCATCAAGGTATAGAGTTCTTGAATTTGGCTACGATTATGCACTAAATCCGCCAGGGTATACTCGTCGAGCACCTGGAAAAACGCATTGGTGGCCTTGGCCAGTACGCCCGGCAAACCGCAGGCCGGCGCAATAACGCAGTTGGCGCAGTCGACCAATACGCAGCCTTTCTCGGTATGGCGAATCAGGGTGCCGATATTAATATCCTGCGGGGGGCGCCCCAGGCGTATGCCGCCGTTGCGCCCGCGCAGCGTCTCGATGTAACCGAGCCGCGCCAGATCCTGCACTACTTTCATCAGGTTATTTTGCGAGATATCGTACCGTCGCGAGATGTCGGCGATGGAGCACAGGCCGCCGTCCCGGGAGCCAAGGAATATCATTACCCTGACGGCATAGTCGGTATAACGCGTGAGTTTCATGGCAGCACCTCGGATATATTAACCCTAGGGTAGCATAATCGCGCGGCATGCATAAGTCCGGGGGCGCGGCGCCCCCGCTAACGGAATTACTCCAATGCGGCGAAACCGGCGCGGATCGCCGGTTCCGGCAAATCAACGCCGATAAATACCATCACGCTGGTTTTGACTTCGTCCGCCCGCCATTCCCGGTCCCAATCGGCGCTATAGAGGCGCTGTACGCCCTGGAACAACAACCGGCGCGGTTCGTCTTTAATTGCCAGTATCCCTTTATAGCGCAATAAATTATCGGCATAAGTCACCAGCAGGCTTTCCATCAGGTCCGAAACGGCCGCCAGCTCCAGCGGCGTATCCAGCGAGATTACGATGGATCGGATGCTGTTTTGCGCCGCGATAAGCGGTCTGAAACGCGGTTTGGCCAGATTCAGCCGATCGTTGAGGATAAACCCATCGACGTTAAACAACCGCGCCATGGTTATCTCGCCGTTAACCACCGGATACACCGGCGCGCGGGCGTTGATATGCTGCAACCGCTCTATCAGGGCGGCGCTGTCGCCGGCGACATCGGTTTTGGTCAGCAAAATGCGATCGGCAAAGCCGACCTGGGCCTGGGCCACGGTAAATTGGGTGAGCTGCTGGTCGGCATGAACCGCATCCACCAGGGTAATGACGCCATCGAGTAAAAAACGTTCGCTTAATACCGGATGGGAGAAAAAAGTTTGTATCACCGGCCCGGGGTCGGCCATGCCGGTGCATTCAATCACCAGGCGGGAGAAATCCAGGCTGCCGTCATCGATGCCCGCCAGCAAATCGAGCAGCGCGCGTTCCAGTTCGTTGGCGCTGCTGCAACAAATACACCCATTGCTCAGGGTGGTGATCCGGGTAGAGCCCTCGCCCAGCAGGCTATTATCGATGGGTACTTCGCCGAATTCATTTTCAATCACGGCGATTTTTTCACCGTGCCGGGTATGCAGGATATGGCGCAATAGCGTGGTTTTTCCCGCACCAAAAAAGCCGGACAAAATCGTGGCCGGCAGTGGCTTATTCATGCATCCTTCCTCTTGCGCTCACCGCGTTCATCAGCGCCGGCCAGCCCTTTAACAACAGCGGAAACCACCTTTGCCGTTACCGCCGTAGCGCGCTTCCTGACGCTCGCGAAAGAACTCTTCATACGTCATTGCGGGCTGGTCGGGATGATTGACGGTCATATGTTGAACATAATTGTCATAATCGGGAATGCCCACCAACATCCGGGCAGCCTGTCCCAAGTACTTACCTGCTTGACCCAAATTTCCAAACATGCGGCATCTCCAGAAGAAAAGCCCGCATAGGCCGTTCGGACTATGCGGGGCATGGCTGATGTAAGCGCTTAGTGGCTGGACGAGGTGATCACCCCTTCCGCCGGTATCGCGACATATGACGTTTCTTTATCGGTGCGCCCGGGCTTGCTGCGCGCTTTAAGGGCAGTCTTAACACCATAGAATAATATGCTGTATACGACAATCAGGAACAGGATGCTTAAGCCGGCATTGGTATAGTTGTTTACCACTATGTGATGCAGGTTGCTAATTTGCTGGGCGGTCAGGGTCGCGCCCTGCTCGTTAATCTTCTGATTGGACGCGCGGGCCAGATATAAGAACCCTTCCAGCTGCGGATTCTGGCTAAACAGTTTCAGGCCGAGCGCCCAGGTGGTGCAGATAAGCAGCCAGACCGCCGGCACTACGGTGACCCAAATATATTTGGTGCGTTTCATTTTGATTAGCACCACCGTACCAAGGATCAGCGCGACCGCGGCCAGCATCTGGTTGGAGATACCAAACAGCGGCCACAGGCTTTTCACCCCGCCCAGCGGATCGACCACGCCCTGATAGAGCAAATAGCCCCACAACCCCACGCAGCCCGCGGTACCGGCCATACCGGCCAGCAGCGAGTCGGTCTTTTTGAGGAACGGCACGAAGTTGCCCAGCAGATCTTGCAGCATAAAGCGGCCGGAGCGGGTGCCCGCATCCAGGGCGGTTAAGATGAACAGCGCTTCAAACAGGATGCCAAAGTGATACCAGAAGCCCATATCGGCGCCGGGAATGATTTTATGGAAGACGTGGGCAATCCCCACCGCCAGGGTCGGCGCCCCGCCGGCGCGGTTCAGTACCGAAGGTTCGCCGATATCTTTGGCGGTTTGCAAAATCTGGTCGGGGGAAATGACAAAACCCCAGGAGCTTACCGTGGCCGCCGCATGGGCGGTGACATCTTTGAGCGAAGCCATGATCATCGGCGCGTCCGACGTGCCGAGATTATGCAGATCGGGCATGGTAATGCCCAGCGCCGCCGGTGGGGTGTTCATGGCGAAATAAAGGCCGGGTTCGATAATGGATGCGGCCACCAATGCCATGATAGCGACAAAGGATTCCATCAGCATGGCGCCGTAACCGATAAAACGGGCGTCGCTTTCGCTGGCCAGCAGTTTGGGCGTGGTGCCCGAGGCGATGAGCGCATGGAAACCGGACACGGCGCCGCAGGCGATCGTGATAAACAGGAACGGGAATAATGCCCCTTTCCACACCGGACCGGTGCCATCGATAAACTGCGTCATCGCCGGCATTTTCAAGTCGGGATTGATGATCACGATACCTACCGCCAGGCCGACGATAACCCCGATTTTCAAGAAAGTGGCCAGATAGTCGCGCGGCGCCAGGATCAGCCATACCGGCAGCAAGGCCGAAACAAAGGCATAACCGATCAACGTATAGGTGATGGTGGTATCTTTAAAGGTTAACGCCGGTCCCCAATAGGGATCGTGGGCAATCACGCCGCCAAACCAGATAGCCAGCAGCAGTAATACTACCCCGATCACCGACACTTCGCCCACCCGTCCCGGGCGCAGGAAGCGCATATAAATCCCCATGAACAGGGCAATGGGCACGGTGGAGCAGACGGTAAACACGCCCCATGGGCTTTCGGCCAGGGCTTTAACCACGATCAGGGCCAGCACCGCCAGGATAATAATCATAATCAGGAAGCAGCCGAATAGCGCGATGGTGCCGGGCACCGGCCCCATCTCTTCTTTGATCATTTCACCCAGGGAAACGCCGTTGCGGCGCGATGACATAAACAGCACGATAAAATCTTGTACCGCGCCGGCCAGGACCACGCCCGCCAGCAGCCACATGGTGCCCGGCAGGTAGCCCATTTGCGCGGCCAGTACCGGGCCGACCAGGGGTCCGGCCCCGGCGATGGCGGCAAAGTGATGGCCGAACAAGACGTTTTTATTGGTGGGGACGTAGTTGAGGCCATCATTGTTAACCACGGCCGGCGTTGCCCGGCTGGGGTCCAACTGCATGACGTTCTTGGCGATATAGAGGCTGTAGTAACGATAAGCCACCAGATACACCGCGATTGAGGAAACCACGATCCACAGGGCGCTGACATGCTCGCCGCGGCGCAGTGCCACCACGCCGAGGCAGCATGCCCCTATCAGCCCGATGATTAACCAGGGGATATGTTTGAGAATATTGTTTTTCATTATGATTCGTTCTTCAGTAGGGATACATGGAGACGTACTCTATGCCACCCGTACGCGGGAAATTGCGTATTTTCCACCAGCGGTCAAATATGCGGATAAACGGTCAAATACCGCCGCGAACGGTTTAGGCATTCCCCCCTTGCCGCCTTGCCCGGTATTGGCCCGCGAAAATGGCCGCCATGCCGGCCATAACGATCAGCATCACCCCCACGAGCTGTATGGCGGGGGTATGCTGCCTGAGCATAAGCCTGCTGATAATTATCGCGGCGCAGGGCTCCAGACTGACGACGATACTGAACGTCCAGGTGTTTATCAGCCTTAAGGCCGACATCTCCAGGAAGTAAGGCAGCAGCGGCAAAAATACGGCGGCCGCCAGCGCCGCCAGCAACTGCCGGCCGGAAGGCATGCTGAATGCGGTTATGATAAACGGCGACATCAGCAGCGACGCCATCACCATCGCCAGCGCCAGACACCGGAAACCGGGCAGCCCGAGGGCCGTTTTTCGGGCGCTGACGATATACAACACCCAAAAAGCACCGGATAACCCGGCCCAGCAGATGCCCGGCCAGGCGCCTTGCGCGCCGTTGACCTGCAGGCCAATCAGCGCCATGCCAGTAATGGCCAGCAGCGAAATGCCATAATCGATTTTGTTTTTGGCCGCCGCGACGGCCAGGAAAAAGGGGCCAAGAAATTGCAGGGCCGTGGCGGTGGGTATGGGAATATAGTGCAGCGCGTTGGTAAAACATAAAGCCATTCCGGCGACCGCCGTTGCCAGGCAACAGACATGGCGGTTAAACAGATAGGGCAGATAGCGCCGTCTGAGAAATAAGCAGGCCATCATGGCGCCGAGAGTTAATCGCAGCCAGGCGCTCATGGCGGGCCCCAGGTCGGCGATCAGCCCGTAGGCCAGCGCCGTGCCGACCTGGGAGACGATAAGGCTGGTCAACAGCAGTGCTGCCCCCAATAAAAAGCGCATATCCGATACTCATTATCCTGATGCGGGCCACTGGCGCCCGCCCTATTTAACCGGGCACCCGCGTTGCCAGCCGTTTTCCCAAGGTCCCTGAAGGATGGTTGCGCGAAAAATCCTGCGGCGAAAAACCGCTTAATTCCATCAGTACGATGGCCAGGGCATCGCCGAGGGCCAGGGTGGCGCTGGCGCTTACGGTCGGCACCATATCGAACGCGCAGGCCTCCCCCTTGATGCTGAACGACAGGCTGATATCCACGTTTTCGGCCAGGGGCGAACGGCTATTGCCGGTTATGGCGATCAAGGGAATGCGCCGCAGCTTTAAGTGCGGTAATAATTCCATGAGTTCTTCGGTTTTACCGCTAAAGGAGATCATGATGACAATATCATTGGCCGTTATCATGCCCAGATCGCCATGCTTGGCTTCCGTAGGATGGATAAAAAAGCTGGGAGTGCCGATCGATGAAAGGCTGGAGGATATTTTTCTGCCGATATGGCCGCTTTTTCCGACGCCGATGATAATGACATGGCCGGTTGACGCGTCGATTAAATTTACCGCCTCGCAAAATCCGCTGCTGTATAGCGTCTTGGACAGTTCGTATAGTGCTTCAGCTTCTTTGGCCAGAACCCGGCTACCGATTTGTGCGATCGTTTTTTTGTCCATGATGATGATCCCGATGGGATGGCAATCCTCTTAAAGAAGAATTTTTCTCGCCAGATTAAGGTCGTCCAGCGTATCGACGCCGAGCGGATTAACGTCGACGATGGAGATATCGATGCGCATGCCGTGCTCCAGGGCCCTGAGCTGCTCCAGCTGTTCACGCTGCTCCAGCGCGCCCGGCGGAAGGCGGGAAAACTTCATCAACGCGCTGCGCTTGTAGGCATAAAGCCCGATATGGTGGTAATGCGGCCCGTCTCCCCATGGAATCAGGTTGCGGCTGAAAAACAGCGCCCGTCCGGTTTTATCCCCGGGGCTGAGCGAGACCGCCGCTTTAACGACGCTGGGCGCCGCAAGCTCGGCGGCGGTGGTCGCCACCGAGGCCAGGGTGGCTATTTCGGCGCCGGGCAGATGCAAGGGGGCGATCAGGGTAGCCAGCATCGCCGGATCGGCGGTCGGCATATCCCCCTGCAGGTTGACCACCAGGTCATATTCTCCTGCCGGGTCTACCATTTGCAGGGCGGCGCAGGCGCGGTCCGAGCCGCTCGCCAGCGCGGGTTCCGTCATCACCGCCTTGCCCCCCGCCCGCTGCACCGCATCGGCGATTTGCCAATCGTCGCAGGCCACCACCACCGGGCCAAGGTTGGCTTCCATGCCCCTGCGCCAGACATGGACAACCATCGGGATGCCGTTAATTTCGGCCAGCGCCTTGCCTGGCAGCCGGGTAGACGCCAGGCGGCTGGGAATAATCGTTAAAATATTCATAATGACCTCGCAAAATATATTTTCTATTGCTGAATAATGATTTTTTTATTTGATTTAATGGCTCCATAGTTTTTAAACACCTGGTCGATCTCATCCAGGGCATGAAAACTCAGCAGATGATCGTGTTGCAGGGTCCATTTTTCCTTGAGCAGCGCCGCCGCTTCAGTCATATGGATGGCATCGCCGTTGAGGTGGCAGAATCTGATTTCCGGCTGTTTCCAGGGCAAGCGCTCGGGAATCAACGGCTCGTCGGAGTGATAGCGGCTTAGCACCACCAGCCGGGCGCATTTGCCGAGCAGCCCGCAGGCCAGGGCAAATCCGGTGGAACTGCCGGTGGCTTCAAAAACCAGGTTGAAATCGTTGCGGCCGCCGAGACGCCGAATCCGGTCGGGATACAGGCTGCGCAAGTGGTCGACCTTATAGTCGTTATGATCGTGGATATACAGGTCGATCGCCGTGGTTTCGAGTATGGCGAAAATCAGTAAAGATCCCAATCCCCCGCAGCCCAGCACCAGCGTCTCTCCGTAGCGATCCTGCAAAGCGCCTACCGCCAAGGCGTGCAGGGCGACGGATAAAGGCTCGACCAGGGCCCCCATATGGGTGCGGCCATAATGGGGTAACGGATGTACATAGGAATAATGGATATCGATATAACCGGCATAACCGCGGTTGGAATAGCGCTGCTCGGTGCCGTTGATGCATAAATGCCCCAGCTTTCGCAGGCAAAAATAGCAGGCGCCGCAGCGGAAATTGGGGTCTATAACCACCGGCCGGCCGGGGGCGAAACCCGTTACCCCTTCGCCGAGCGCGTCAATCACGCCGCAGTGTTCATGGCCTAAAGAGACCGGGTACCCTTCGTCCCGGTGCCCCAGGTAGAAGGACCGGTCCGTACCGCACACGCCGCAGTGGCTAAGCTTCACCCGCACGTAACCCGCGGGAATTTCTGCCAGCGGGGAATGGATCAGCGCAAAGGTACCCGGTCCGTTAAGTACGGCGACTTTGTTCAATGCTCCCCTGCTCATGATGGCCTCCAGGCCAGTTCCAACTGGGTGATGGCCACCGCGGCCTTTTGCAGCGTACGCCGTATATCCTCGTCGGTATGCGCTATGGAGACATACCACAGCCCCTCGGGCGTGATCCTGATTCCCTGGTCCTGCAAAGCGGCGTGCCACCGGCCGGTCAGCTCTTCGCTCAGCCCGTGGCGCGCGCTCCGGTAGTCGTCGACGGCATGCGCGCTGGTCCTGAACGTGGTCGTCAGGGCGCCCGGGCTGGATCGGATTTGCATGGGCAACGGGGTAGTGTCGGCGATGTCCTGCAGGCCGTCGCGCAGGGCGCCGCTCATCCGGTGGATATGGTGCAACTGCTCGCCGTTATTGGCCGTCAGGATGTCAAGATTGGCCAACGCCCCGGCCAGGAACGGCGGAAACGAGTTGTAGGTGCCGGTATGGATGGTTTTGGTGCTGGCCAGCAGGCCCATGAAACGCTGCTTGCCTGAAATGGCCGCCAGGCAAACCGGCCCGCCCAGCGCTTTGGCAAACGTGGAGATATCGGGAGTGACGCCGTAATACGCCTGCGCGCCCCCGGTTGCCGTTCTGAACCCGGTCTGGATTTCGTCGAAAATCAGCACTATGTTATAGCGGTCGCACAGCGCCCGTAAGGTGGCTAAATAATTGGCCGCGGGCGTTATATTGCTCCAAAAACTGTTAAACATGATGGGTTCGGTGACAATCGCGGCGATATTATGGGCCTGCCTGGCGAGCGTCTGCTCAAGGGCGTCGGGGTCGTTCCAGCATAAGGAAATAATATTATCGGCATCGCTGTCCGGCTGGCCCAATGACATGGCCGTCACGCCGCCCGCGCCATCCGTCAGGATGTCGGGAGCGGTGAATCCCCAGGCGATATTGTCGAACCAGCCGTGATAATGCCCTTCGAACCGGATGATTTTTTCCCGCCCGGTAGCCGATCGGGCCAGACGCAGCGCAACGTGCACCGCTTCCGACCCCGAGTTGCAAAACCGGGTCATTTCCGCGCCGGGAACCAGCCCCTTGATTTTTTCCGCCAGCAAGATCTCCAGCTCCGTTTGCCCGGCAAAAAATTGCCCCTGCTGATATTGCTGCGTGATGGCGTCGATAATCTGTTTATTGGAATGACCGGTTATCAACGGGCCCCGGCCAAGCACAAAATCGATATACTGGTATTTGTCGACGTCCCAGACGTAAGCCCCGTCTCCCCGGGCATAAAACATGGGGTGCGGTTTCCAGTTGGCCCGGTTATTACTTGATACCCCGCCGGGAACGATTTTGGATAATTTTTTATACAGATAAAGAGAAGTGTCATAATTATTAGCCATTAAATACCCCCATTGAATCGGTGTTAAACAATCAGCTTGCGAAATTGCTTTACCTTATGAAAGGTAATTAAATTGGTATATTGGCCGTTGAGCGCTTGGTCATCTCCGGAACGGGCCACCAGCAAAATGTCTTCGCCGGAGAAAATAAAAGAAGGATAGTTTCTGGCATGGCATTCGGTTTCGCCTTTGGTTATGATGGTCGCCAATAGCCAATCCACGGCATTTGCCGAATAAAACAGGCCTAACATATTGCGCTGATTTGACGGCAGATTGTATCTGCCCGCGGGAATTGAGCTTAACGTGCACATGGAATCCATGATGATTGAGCTTGCCATCCAATAAAGCCTGGTTATGGCATCATACACAATATAAAATTTCAAACCGCCGCCGGGAAACGGAATTAACGAGAGCTCTTTTCCCGAAGGGGCCTTGACCCCGTCTAAAATAATACGCCCGTTCGCCAGTTCCCTGGCTTGCAGAATTGCCGCATATCCCCCGCCGTTGCTATTTACCCTTAAAATAATATGCAGCGTGGCGTTCGCGGGATCGTGCCAGATATGCCGGGGGTCCGCTACGCGGACAATATTCCCCTCAAGCCATCCCGGCGGCGAGGCGCTGATGCCCGGAGCCAGGTGGCGCGGGCCGTTGCGATCGGATGGGTAAAAAGGAATGCCGAAATGCTCGCCAAACGCCGACAGGGCGCCGCCAAACCGTTCGTTAAACGAGAACCCCTCGGAAAAGGTCCAGGCCCCCCGTTCCAGCAGATTGCCCCGCAGGTTGCCGCGCAGCAGTACCGGCGTCAGGCCCGCCACGTTCCATCCCTTGATGCTCAGGTCGGAGCGCAGGTCCATGCAAAGATAGAGATAATCGTCGTCCTGGATGATATTGGTGGCCGAACCGTGCCACAGCTCCCCGCGGGTCAGGGCCACTGGCGCGGTCCAGGTGCTGCCGTCATCATCCGATTTGATGATGTACAGATCCCCCGCGTTACCGATAATATACAGCGCCCCGCGGCTTTCAAACGGCCGTGCGTGCCAGAAAGGGAAAGCGCAGCGTTCCTCCCAGGTTGCGCCCGCATCGTCGGAAAACACGATTTTACCAAGACCCTTCCTGGTGGTTAGCCGGTCTTGGCCCGGGGAATCCAGGCCGGGACCGCCTATATCCAGCGTGACGATCAATCGCCCCGTGGAGCTTTGCAAGATCGCCGGCGTGTAGCACCACAGCCCACATGGATTGCTGGATCGGTAAATAATATGGCCATTACCCGTTTCGTTTTCCATTGTTTTCATGCGACGCTCCTTATCCGTTGCCACGTTTTATCGCCAGCGCTGCTGCCCGCGATAAAACCCGCCGTTTGGAACATGCCCGCCTCAAAAAGGACCTTATAAATCCTGTTGAAAAAATTATGTCACTTAATATTATTATCTGTAATTTATAAATAATTCCCTATGCCAAACATATTATTTTAAAGCAGTGACAAATGCGGATGTTTATTTTCCTGATAAGTTATTTTATTTTTAACTATTTTATTTTAATCTTTATCTTAAATTATATATTAAATATTATATCAATACCCAGGCAGCTTTGTTCGGGAATAGTGCATTAATGATACTAACTCCCTATACTGTGATGCATTATTCAGTTATCAGTCAAGAGCAAAGCATATTTAATAGTAAATATTAGCTCAACGGATATTGATAACTTAGCGGGGGCTGGACTATTTCCTGAATAATATGCGCGCCGACCCGCCCGGCTAAAAATCGCTCGCGATAAAGATAATAAGCGGCATCGCAGACTTTTGCGGTGAAATAGGCATTGTAGCCGGCGCCGACGGCCGCGCCTGCCAAAGGTAAGACCTGGGCCGGCTTGACTTTGGTGATACGCACCCCCGGCGCGTTGCCGATGTGCTGGAGACATTTCATAAAGGCCTGCTTTTCCAGTTGCTCCCGGGCCTGTTTTTCGCCGCTCCACCCGGCGCGTGGGGTTTTCCAACGTTGAATCTCATCGATCGCGAGCTGTTCATAACGGCTTGGTAGCATACTGCCGGCCTCTTATATCTCAGGAGTTAAAAGATTGTCTGCGGTGGGCGACACGCCAGCGGGACGCCGCCGCCCGGGATCAGGATTTCCCGCGGGGAGGTGCAGAATGCGTGCCGGGCGGCGCCCAGGCAAGCAGCGGCTGCCGTTTTTAAAACGGTGATTCCAAAATGCGAAAAAGGCTGGCGGCCATCCGGCGATAGGGGTCATTTGACCGCGTGGAATGTGTTAATCTTCTGCAGGCACGATTGCTAACAGATTTTTCCAGACGGTAAACATGGTTAAAAAATCCAATAAAGGCACGGCACAGTCAGCGGCGGCCAGTCCTACCCTGATAGATGTCGCACGCATAGCCGGCGTATCGCCGATCACCGTATCGCGGGCGCTGAACCGGCCTGAACTGGTCTCAGTCGCCGCTCAGGACAAAGTTTTCGCCGCGGTGCGCGCCACCGGTTATGTGCCCAACATGCTGGCCGGCGGCCTGGCCACCAATAAAAGCCGGCTGATCGCGATCTTTGTGCCGACCATCGCCAACTCGATTTTCGCCGAGACCGTGCAGGCGCTGATGGACAGCCTTACCGGCGAAGGCTACCAGGCGCTGTTGGGCCTGACCGGATACTCCAACCAGCGGGAAGAGCAACTGCTGGACGCCATTCTGGGCCGCCGCCCCGACGGCATCGTCCTGGCGGGAACGCTGCATACCGATGCCAGCCGGGAGCGGCTGTGCAAATCAGGAATACCGGTGGTGGAGATCTGGGATTTAAGCGATACGCCCATCGATATGCAAATCGGCTTTTCCCATGAGCGGGTCGGCATCGAGGTGGCCGGACATTTATTTGATAAAGGCTACCGGAATTTTTCGGTGCTCTCCCTTGACGACCCCCGCGGTTTGCGGCGCAGCCGCAGCGTGGTGGATGAGCTGGCCAGGCGCGGCGTGCCCGGCGTGCCGATTGAAATTGCGCCCGCGCCCGCCACCCTGCTGTCCGGACGCGAGGGGCTGCGCCGTATTCTGGCGCAGCGCCCTCATGCCGACGTGGTGATTTGCAGCTCCGACACCATCGCCGAAGGAGTGCTGGCCGAGGCGGCCAGCCGCGGCATTACCGTGCCCGGCCAGCTGTCGGTCATGGGCTTTGGCGATCTTTCCAGCGCCGCCCAGGTTTTCCCCGCCCTGTCCACGGTGCGTATCGACGGCACCCGCATCGGCCAGCGGGTGGCGCAGGCCCTGCTGGCCCGCTTCAGCGGCCAGGGGCGGGAACACGACCCGCTCTGGATCGATACCGGCTTTAGCATCGTCGACCGCGATTCCACACGTTAAATATGAAATAGCTCACAAATGTAGGGTTATTTTATTGAATGATTGCGCAATCATACTAGCATGTCTCAGGCTTGCTCTTGGACATGGCGTTCTTTGCCTTAGAAATGATTGCGCAATCATATCACGTAATCCGACAGGGCTTGCGCCATGAACCCGCTTCCTTAAAAACAACATCTCGATCGCCCTACAAAAAAGGAAATAATGTGAATACCACCAAGGCCATGGCGAAGACCAATATTCGCTACCTGATACTGGCGATGATATTTCTCGTCACCATCTTCAACTATGTCGACCGCGCCACGTTGTCCATCGCGGCGCCGATTTTGCGCAAAGATCTGGGTTTTGATGCCGTGTCGATGGGCGTCGCCTTTTCCGCCTTCGGCTGGGCTTATACCGCCATGCAAATTCCAGGCGGCATCATTCTTGACCGTTTCGGGTCGCGGATCGTGCTGGGTATCAGCCTGATCGCGTGGTCGGTACTCACCTTCCTGCAGGGATTCGTCGATCTGTTCAGCTCCGCCCTGCTGGCGCTGTTCGTGCTGCGCTTTTTAATGGGCGTGGCGGAATCCCCGGCGTTTCCGGCCAATAACCGTCTGACGGTAATGTGGTTTCCGCGCCACGAGCGCGGCATGGCCACCGCCATCTTCCAATCCGCGCAGTATGCCGCCCTGGCCATTTTTACCCCGATCATGGTATGGCTGCTCAGCAACTGGGGCTGGCAGCATGTCTTCTTCTTCACCGGCGGCGCCGGCATCTTAATCGGCGGGTTGTGGTTTTTCGTGGTGCAGGAGCCGCGCCGTCACAAGCGGGTTAACCAAGCCGAACTGGAATATATCGAAGCCGGCGGCGGTTTGACGTCTTTCGGCGATACGCCCACGCCGTTTAGCTGGCGGCAAATCAAGGCCATCGGCGCCAACCGCATGATGCTGGGTATCTATCTGGGACAATTTTGCCTGACGTCCATCACCTGGTTTTTCCTGACCTGGTTCCCCACTTATCTGATCGAAGCCAAAGGCATGACCATTCTCAAGGTGGGCCTGGTGGCGGCGGTGCCTGCGGTAGCCGGCTGCCTGGGAGGCATGGTGGGCGGCGCCTGGTCCGACTGGATGCTGCGCCGGGGCTACAGCCTGACCGCTGCGCGCAAAACCCCCATAATCTGCGGACTGCTGTTATCCAGCAGCATTGTTACCGCCAATTACGTTCAGTCCGTTACGGTGATCATCGCGGTGATGTCGCTGGCCTTTTTCGCCAAAGGCGTGGGCAATCTCGGCTGGTGCATCGTGGGCGACGTTTCGCCCAAGCATGCCATCGGCATCAGCGGCGGCATGTTCAATTTATGCGGCAATCTTGCCAGCATCGTCACCCCGCTCGCCATTGGCCTGATGATCAATAAATTCGGCTCTTTCGACTGGGCGCTGATTTATGTCGCCGCCATGGGCCTGCTCGGCGCCATCGCCTATTTATTTATCGTCGGCCGGCTGGAGCGGCTGGAATCCGACGCGCCACAACCGCCAGCGGTCAGCGCCCGCCCGGCCATAACCCAGCCGAAATAAACGCGCGCTGTCCACTTTCATTCGTTAGCAGCAGGAGAAGTCATTATGTCTACCCTATCCACCACCACCACCGCAGCCAATAGCGCCGATAACGACCGCATCAGCTGGGTACGCGTTTCATCGGTTTTCTTGCCCCTGGCCAATCCCATCAGCGATGCCAAAGTGCTTACCGGCCGGCAAAAGCCCATGACCGAAATCGCGATTTTGTTTGCTGAAATCGAAACCCGCGACGGCCACCGCGGGCTGGGGTTCAGCTATTCGAAACGGGCCGGCGGGCCTGGGCAATTCGCCCACGCCAAAGAGATCGCGCCGGTGCTGATCGGCGAGAACCCCAGCGATATAGCCAAGCTGTGGGACAAACTGTGCTGGGCCGGCGCCTCCGTCGGCCGCAGCGGGCTGGCCACCCAGGCTATCGGCGCGTTCGACGTGGCGCTCTGGGACCTGAAAGCCAAGCGAGCCGATTTGTCGCTGGCGCGTCTGCTGGGCGCGCAGCGCGATTCCGTGCGCTGCTATAACACCTCCGGCGGTTTTTTACATACGCCGCTCGATCAGTTGATGAAAAACACCGATATTTCGCGCGAAAAGGGCATCGGCGGCATCAAGCTCAAAGTCGGCCAGCCTGATTTTGCGCTGGATCTCCACCGGGTCAGCACCATCCGCAAGCACCTTGGCGATGCGTTCCCGCTGATGGTGGACGCCAACCAGCAGTGGGATCGACCCACCGCCCAACGCATGTGCCGCCATTTTGAAGCGCTGAACCTGGTGTGGATCGAGGAACCGCTGGATTGTTATGATGCCGAAGGCCATGCCGCCCTGGCGCAGCAATTCGATACGCCCATCGCCACCGGCGAAATGCTGACCAGCGTGGCCGAGCATTGGGAGTTTATCAAAAACCGCTCGGCGGATTATCTGATGCCCGACGCGCCGCGGGTAGGCGGCATTACCCCTTACCTGAAAGTCGCCGCGCTGGCGGAACATGCCGGTTTGATGATTGCCCCGCATTTCGCCATGGAGCTGCATGTGCATCTGGCCGCCGCCTATCCCACCGAACCCTGGGTAGAGCATTTTGAATGGCTGGAACCGCTGTTTAATGAACGCCTGGCCATCAAGGACGGCCGTATGCTGGTGCCCACCCTGCCGGGATTGGGACTTACGCTGAGCGGCCAGGTGGCCGCCTGGACCGCGCAAAGCGCCGAATCCGGCCAACGCGCCTGACCTACCGACGCCCGCCGCCTGGCGCGGGCGTATTCCCCATTCCAGACGCCTCCCCCTGCAAGCGGCCTTCCGTGAGCAGCTTAGCTAAGCTGTTTTTTGACTATACGTATAACAATTTCTTATTTGCCTAACAAATCACCACGACTCTACACTGAAATCCGTTAAGCGCTTCAGTACCACGCTGTGAGCTGCTCACCGTCAAAACAAAAGAGGGTCAGATGGCTATATCGACTGAAGCAACGACCGACTTGCCCTTGGGTGATGTGGCTTATCTGCGCATCCGCCATGACATCCTATGCTGCCGCCTGCTGCCCGGCGCCATGATCACCGAAGCCGAGCTGATGGAAAACTACGCGCTGGGCAAAAGCAGTTGCCGGGTGGCGCTGGCCCGGCTGTGCCATGAACATCTGGTGGAATCCCGCCCCCGCAAAGGCTACCGCATCGCGCCGATTACCGTGCAGGACGTGGAAGAGATTTTTTCCCTGCGCATCCAGTTGGAGCCTTTCGCCGCCCGCCTGGCGGTGGGCAAGGTGGATATCCAGGAGCTGCGCGAACTGGAAGCGGCCTGCCGGGTGGAGTTGCACGCGCCGCTGCCCGAACAGATCGATGTGTTTATGAATGCCAATAAGCGCTTTCATCTGGCCATTGCCCGCGCATCCGGCAATAACCATCTGATCCGCACCCTGTCGAGCCTGATGGACGAAATGTCCCGGCTGGTGGCGCTGGGCTTCAATGTGCAAAAAATCAAACCCGAGATCAAACACGATCACAATGCCATGATCCAGGCATTTATCGATGGCGATGCCCGGCGGGTGGAGGTTATCGCACGCCGCCATATCGAAACCTTCCAGGTCATGACCATGGAAAAAGTGTATGCCACCCTGAGCAAAGGGGGGGCCATATTGCCCATCCTTGAGCGGAGCAAATATCTATGAGCGTCCTGGCGCAGGACTTTGACCCGGCGGACGGCGATATCATCCGCGCCGAAGGGATCGGCAAAAGCTTCGGCCAGCTGCAGGTGCTCGATAATATTTCTCTGTCGGTACGCCCGGGTGAAATCCTTGCCCTGCTGGGCGCCTCGGGCTGCGGCAAAAGCACCCTGTTGAATATTCTTTCCGGCCTGCTGGCCCCGGACCGCGGCGAGGTGGTGATCCAGGGGCAGCCCTCCGGCCAGTTCGACCATTGGGAAAAGGTGGCCTACCTGTTTCAGGAAGACCGCCTGCTGCCCTGGCGCAATGTGCAGCAAAACGTCAATTTCGGGCTGGAAAACAGCCCGCTTAGCGTTGCCGAGCGCCGGGAACGGGTGGAGGACGCCCTGCGGCTGGTGGGCCTGCATGATTTCAGGCAGTCCTGGCCGCATCAGCTTTCCGGCGGCATGCGCAGCCGCGTGGCGCTGGCGCGCAGCCTGGTGGTGGAGCCGGAAATTTTGTTGATGGACGAGCCATTTTCCAAGCTGGACCCGCAAACGCGCAGCGTCATGCACGACGAACTGCTGCGCATCCAGCAATTGAAAGGCGTTACCGTAGTTATGGTCACCCACGACGTCGAGGAAGCGGTGGTGCTGGCCGATCGGGTGGTGTTGCTCAAGCCCCATCCCGGACGTATCCACCGGATTATCGACATCGCGCTGCCCCGTCCGCGGATACCGACCGAACGCGCGGTAAGCGAGCAGTCGCGGCTGTTAAGGCTGGAGGTCTAAGATGAAAACGTCCGTTTCCTGGTTAACGCTGCTGGCGCAACGCCTGATCCTGCTGGCCATCTTCCTGGTGGTCTGGTGGCTGGCGTCGCAGCGTATGCCGGCATTTGTATTGCCGGGACCGCTCAAAACCTGGCAGGCGCTGCTGGCCCTGTGGCACGGCGAAAGCCTGCTGCACGATATCGGCATCACCTTCTCGCGGGTGCTGGCGGGTTTTGTGCTGGCCACGGTGGTAGGCACGATTTTAGGTCTGGCGCTGGGCGCCAGCCGCAGCCTGGCGCAATTCTTTGAGCCGCTGCTGGCGGTATTCAATACCGTCTCCTCGGCTATCTGGGCGATATTCGCCATTATCTGGTTCGGTATCTCCGGCGCCACGACCATTTTTGTGGTGTTTATGACCGCCATGCCGCTGATCCTGACCAACGTCTGGCAGGGCGCGCAAACCGTGGATGCGCAATTTGTCGAGCTGGCGCGCAGTTTTCGCCTGACCCGTCTGCAAACGCTGCGCAAAATCTATCTGCCCACTATCTTGCCGTACTTCTTTTCCGGCGCCCGCCTGGCGTTCGGCTTCGGCTGGCGGGTATCCCTGGTGGCCGAAACCCTCGGCTCGTCCGACGGTATCGGCTACCGGCTGCGCCAGGCAGGAGATTTGGTACAAACCGATCAGGTATTCGCCTGGACCTTACTGCTGGTGGCCATGATGCTGTTGCTCGAAGGAGGACTGCTCAAGCCCCTGGAACGTCATCTTTTCCGCTGGAAACAGCGCACACAGGAATAACCTTATGAAAAAGATTTTGTTGGCGGCCGTACTGACCGCCGGGACGCTGTTCGCCATGGGTTCGCAGGCCGCTGAAAAAGTACGCATCGGTTATTGGACCAGCGGCGTCAGCCTGGGCTACGGCGCGGTGCTTGAGAGCCAGGACTTCCTGGCCAAGCGCGGCATCGACGCCGAATTTGTCCACTTCCCCGATGTCAACGCGCCCATTAAAGCCCTGGCGTCGGGCTCGATAGATTTGGCGTTCGGCGCGCCGCTGGCGGGGGTATTTAGCACCGCAGCCGAAGGAGTGCCGATTAAAATCTTCGCCGCCACCCAGCCGGCGGACGTGCAGTTCGTGGTGCCCGCCGGCTCGCCCATCACCAGCCTGGCGCAATTGAAAGGCAAAAAAATCGGCATGTCGCCGGCCGGTTCGTCGGTGGCGGTGATCGCCAGTTCCATCTTGCAGCAAAACTATCAGATTAAACCGCAGGATTTCGCCCTGATCGGCGGCAATGAATCGCGCCTGGCGCAGTTCCTGGCGCAAAAGCAGGTGGATGCAGCGGCGCTGCGCTCCCTGACGATCAACCAGCTTGACGATCTCAAAGTCACCTCCATCGGCAGTTTTGCCGACGAATGGAAAAAGCTGACCCACAGCGACGCGGTGCCCTATATCGGCGTGGGCGCGGCGCGCGGCGAATTGATTGAAAAACATCCGGAAACGGTAGCGCGGGTGATTGCCGCGCTGCGCGATACGCTGGCCTGGGGCAAAGCCAATCCCGCGGCGGTGGTGGAAATTCTACAAAAACAGGCCAATCTGCCGCAGCACGATGCGCAGGTTTATGTCGGCCGCTGGGAAAGTATGAACCGCATCGATTTTGAACCGGCGGATATCGATACCCTTAAACGCGAGCATCAGGTATTTATCGACAGCGGCACCATCACCGGCGCGCTGAACGACAACCTGTTCGATACCGGTCCGTATCTGGCCGCCAAATCCATCAAGTAAGCAGGAGCACGCAGTGAGCGACGTAATGAAAGCCTTAGTTTTGAGCCAGCACGGCGATCTGGACCAGTTACAGGTCGTTACCGATAAACCGCGCCCTACCGCCGCCGCCGGCCATGTCGTGGTGCGCGTCGGCGCCTCGTCTTTTAACTACCATGACGTATTCACGGTAAAAGGCATGCCGGGCATCAAGGTACCGCTGCCGGTGGTCATCGGCCTGGATCTGGCGGGTACCATCGCCGAGGTGGGCGACGGCGTCGACGGCTGGACGGCGGGGGATCGGGTGCTGGTCAACCCCCTGAAACCGGGGGTCGGCCTGATGGGCGAGATGACCGACGGCGGCATGGCGGAATATGCCGCGGTGGACGCCGCGCAGCTGATCGCATTGCCCGACGGCGTGAGTTTCGAGCAGGCCGCCGCGCTGCCGGTAGCCTACGGCACCGCGCACCGCATGCTGATCACCCATAACACGGTGAAAGCGGGGGATCGGGTATTGATTCTCGGCGCCAGCGGCGGCGTAGGCACCGCCTGCGTGATCCTGGCCAAACACCTGGGCGCCGAGGTGATTGCCTGCGCGGGCAGCGAAGAGAAGGCCCAGGCGCTTAAAGCCCTGGGCGCCGACCATGTGGTCAATTACCGCGAAACCGATTTTTCCAAATGGGCCATCGGCCAGTACGGCAAACCGCAGCGACGCACCACCGAAGGCGGCGTCGATGTGGTGATTAATTTTACCGGCGGCGAAACCTGGCGCCCGTCGCTTAAATGCCTCAAACGCGGCGGCATTCTGCTGGTATGCGGCGCCACCGCCGGTTATGACCCGCAGGAAGACCTGCGTTATATCTGGAGCTTCGAGCTGACCATCAAGGGATCGAACAGTTTCTACCGGGATAATCTCGAAGATTTGCTGGCCATGATCGCCGACGGACGCATCGATCCGATCATTGACCGGGTATTGCCGCTGGAAGAGGCGGCGGAAGGCCTGCGGCTGATTCGCGATCGCGAAGTCCTGGGCAAGGTGATCGTCGCGCCCTGAAATACCCCCGATCGCGCCCGGCGCGTTATGGCCGGGCGTTAAGCGGCGCACCGGATTTTTCAGCCCGTCAGTTTTTGAGGAAAGCATTATGACCGATATTATCATTCCCACCGCTGCCGAAGTGCAGGAACGTTTATTAAAAGGCCCCTACCATCAATGGCTCGGGCTGGAAGTATTGTCCGTGGGCAAAGGCGAAATCAAGCTTCAGGCGCGCTTTCGCGATGAATGGGTGGTGAACGTCGCCGGCGGATATATCCACGGCGGTATTCTGGCCGCCCTGGTGGATTTAACCGCCGACTGGGCCCTGGTGGCCTTTACCGGCAAAGGCGTGCCGACCCTGGATTTACGGGTGGATTACCACCGCCCGGCGCGCGGGGATTTAACCGCCGTGGGCAGCGTGATAAAAACCGGCAAGCAATTTTCCAGCGCCGAAGCGCGGGTCTTCGACAGCGAAGGCCGGCTGGTGGCCAGCGGCCGCGGGCTTTACGCCACCCCCGCCCCAACCGCCAGCGCCTAGGGGGCCCCCATGACCATCCCGTTGGACCATCTGGTCATCAACACCCATTTCGCCATCGACCAGGCGGCGGAGCGTTTCCGCGGGTTGGGCTTTACCCTGACGCCGCGGGGTTACCACTCCCTGGGGTCGTGCAATCATCTGATGATGTTCGCCGACCATTATCTTGAGATCGTGGGGCTGCCCGCGGGCGGCGGGCGCATCCGCCAGGAAATCCTGGATAGCCCCGTAGGCATCGACGGCCTGGTATTCGCCACCGAGGACGCCCGCCGCACCGCCCGGCGGCTGGCCGAGGCCGGTTTTGTCCTGCAGCCGGTACAGGATTTTTCCCGCGAGGTGGTCAGCGGCGATAAAAGCGGCCTGGCCCGCTTCACCACCGCCCGGCTGGCCCCCGGCGAGTTTCCGGCCGGCCGGGTCTATTTTTGCCAGCACCATACCCGTGAATGGGTATGGCGGCCGGAATGGCTCACCCATGCCAATGGGGTCGCCGGCATTACCGCCCTGACTATTATTACCGACGACGTGATGAGCACCGAGCAGCATTATCGCCGGTTGGGCAATACCGAGCGGCAATTTGCGCTTAATATCGTCGATTATGCGGTTTTCGCCCGCTTGTTCGCCGGTTTGCCGCTGCCCGCCCCAGGGGGCGACAGGTTCGCCGCCATTCATTTTCAGGGCGGCGATCTGTCCCGCATCGCCCGCGGGGCGGCGGCGTTGAACCTGCCGCTGCAATGGCGCGAGGGCCGGCTGCAGGTGGCGCTGCCCGATTTAACGACTTTACTTGAGTTTTTACCATGAAACAGACCACCAATTTGGGCGCCCTGTTCGATAGCCGACGGGCGGGACAACACATCGCGTTTATCGCACCGCAGGATGGGGGCGGCGCGCTGGAGATCACCTTCGCCGAACTCGGCGAGCGCGCCGACGGCATCGGCCGCGCCCTGTTGGCGCGCGGTTATCGCCCGGGAGAGCGTGTCGCCATCTTGGGGCGCAACTCCATCGATTATGTCGCCAGCCTGCTCGGCATCCTGCGCGCCGGTTTGGTGGCGGTGCCGATTAATTTTAAATTTCCCCTCGCCACCATCGATAATATCCTGCAAGACAGCGGCGCGCGCCTGCTGCTGGGCGACGGCGATCGGCTGGCGGGTCCGGCACCGTCCCTGCCGCGGGTGGTATTTCATTCCACCGGGACGGACGGGCTGGACGCTTTTTTGGAGCCGGGCGAATTAACCCCCTTCGCCGCCGGGCCGCAGGATTTGGCCTTGCTGCTGTATACGTCCGGGTCCACCGGCATGCCCAAAGGCGTACGCCTGACCCATGCCAGCCACAGCTGGGTAGTGCGCACCCGGCTGGCCAATCATGAACTGGAAGGCGAGCGGGTGCTGATCGCCGCACCGCTTTACCATATGAACGCCCTGGCCCTGGTGCTGTTAACCCTGGCCAGCCACGTTACCACCGTGCTGCTGCCTCAATTCAGCGCCCCCGACTATATCCGCGCAATTTCCCGCTATCGCTGTAGCTGGCTGACGGCGGTGCCGCCGATGATCGCCATGATGCTGCAAGAAAAAACGTTGTTGCAGCAAAGCGATCTGAGCAGCGTACGGGTCGTGCGCATGGGTTCGGCGCCGGTTAATGACAGCCTGTTTAAACAAATCGCCCAATTGCTGCCCGGCGCGCGCATTATTAATGCCTATGGCACCACGGAAGGCGGCCCGGTGGTGTTCGGCCCGCATCCCGACGGCATTCCCACCCCGCGGCAATCGGCGGGCTATGCCCATGAACAGGTGCAACTGCGCCTGCGCGATCCGCAGGGCCGCGAGGGGCGGCGCGGCATTCTGGAGCTAAAAAGTCCCGGGTTGATGCAAGGCTATCACCAACGCCCCGATCTGCGTCCGCCGTTTACGGATGATGGTTATTATATTACCGGCGACGTCTTTGAACGCGATGACCAGGGGTTTTACACGTTTGTCGGACGCCTGGACGATATGTTCGTCAGCGGCGCCGAGAATATTTACCCCAGCGAAGTCGAGCACCTTATTGAACAGCATCCCGCGGTGCAGCAGGCTTGCGTCGTGCCGGTGGCCGATGAGATCAAGGGGACCAAACCCGTCGCCTGGGTGATTCTGCGTCCGGGACAGCAGGTGGGGGTTGATGAGTTGAAAGCCTTTACCCTACGCCACGGCGCGCCATATTTGCACCCCCGCCATATCTGGCTGGTGGACGGTTTTCCCCTGGCCGGCACCAACAAAGTCGATCGCCGCGCGCTGCAGCTTGAGGCCGAACGGCGCGTTAACCAACCGGGAGCCCCCGCATGACCTTTAACTGGCAAAACCCCTATCCCACGACGCGCGCGCCGCTGTTTGCCCGTAATGTGGTGGCGACGTCCCATCCCATCGCGGCCCAGGCCGGCAACTTCGTCCTGCTTGAAGGCGGCAACGCCGTCGACGCGGCTATCGCGGCCGCCGCCGCCCTGACCGTGGTGGAACCCTGCTCCAACGGCCTGGGCAGCGACGCATTCGCCCTGGTATGGGACGGCAACCGGCTGCATGGGCTCAACGCCTCCGGCCCGGCCCCGGCCAGTTGGGATTTGGCGCGCTTTCGCCGGATCTACGGCGAGGACGGCGCCGGGCTGGCACGCCGGCCGGAACGGGGCTGGGACTCGGTAACCGTACCCGGCGCGGTGGCGGGCTGGGCGGCGCTGCACGAGCGCTTCGGCCGCCTGCCGTTTGAACGGTTGATGCAAACCGCTATCGAGGTGGCCGAGCGCGGCGTGACCATTGCGCCGATTATCGCCGGCAAATGGCAGGCGGCCGCCGCCATCCTGGCCGATCAGCCCGGCTTCGCCGATACTTTTATGCCGCGGGGCCGCGCGCCGCGCATCGGCGAGAAGTTTGTTTTCCCCGACGCCGCCCGCACGCTCAAGTTGCTGGCCCGCCAGGGGGGGCGCGCCTTTTATGAAGGGGAAATCGCCGAGAAAATCGTAGCCTGGTCCCAGGCGACCGGCGGCAGTATGACCCTTGCGGATCTGGCCGCCTACCGGCCGGAATGGGTCGAGCCCCTGACGCAGGATTACCGCGGCTACCAGGTGCACGAATTGCCGCCCAACGGCCAGGGCATCGCCGCGCTGATAACCCTCGGCATCCTGGAACATTTCGATCTGGCCTCCCTGCCGCTGGATAGCGCCGAGGCGCAGCATGTGCAAATCGAAGCCATGAAGCTGGCCTTTGCCGATGTCTATAAGTACGTGGCCGATCCGGCCTCGATGGATGTGACGCCGTCACAAATGCTCGACGCCGGCTATCTGGCCGGGCGCGCGCGCCTTATCGACCCGCGCAGGGCGGCCGATCCCCAGCCGGGCATGCCCGCCAGCGGCGGGACGGTTTATCTTAGCGCCGCCGATGAAAACGGCATGATGGTGTCGTTTATCCAGTCCAACTATATGGGCTTCGGCTCCGGCGTCGTGGTGCCGGGGTACGGCATCAGCCTGCAAAACCGCGGCGCGGGCTTTTCCAGCGATCCGCGTTCGGTTAACGTGGTCGCGCCCGGCAAACGGCCGTTCCAAACCATTATCCCGGCATTTTTAACCAAGGACGGCCAGGCGCAGATGAGTTTTGGCGTGATGGGCGGCGATATGCAGCCCCAGGGCCATGTGCAAACCCTGGTGCGCATGCTGGATTATCAGCAGCAGCCGCAGGCCGCCTGCGACGCGCCGCGCTGGAAGGTTAACCGGGATTTCAGTCTCGACCTGGAATCGACCATCGATCCGCGGGTGGTTGGCCAACTGCACGCCATGGGGCACCGGCTGAAATCCGTCAACGACCCGTATATGGATTTCGGCTCCGGGCAATTTATCTGGCGGCTGTCGCCGGATCGCGATCATGGTTATGTGGCGGCCAGCGACAGCCGCCGCGACGGCCAGGCGGTAGGGTTCTGACGCGAAGGCCGCCCCGTTTTTCGCCGGGATAAATAAACCGATAATAGATTTATTTATTAGCCGGATACTGGTAACAATGACGGTTCGGGTTAGGTTATTACCAACAACGGACGGGGAAACGATCGATGAATCGTGGAATGCGAAAACAAGTGGGGCGCCTCGCGCTGACGCTGCTGGCGCTGGCCGTCAGCGGCGCGGTATCGGCTAAAACGCTGGTATTTTGTTCCGAAGGGTCGCCGGAGAATTTTAACCCCCAGCTCTTTACCTCCGGCACCAGCGTGGATGCCAGCGCCGTGCCGGTGTATAACCGGCTGGTGGATTTTAAAACCGGCACCACCGAACTGGTGCCCAGCCTGGCGGCCAGTTGGGATATCAGCCCCGACGGCACGGTTTATACCTTCCATCTGCGCCAGGGGGTGAAATTCCAGAGTAATAAATACTTTACACCCACCCGGGATTTCAACGCCGATGACGTCATTTTTTCGTTTATGCGGCAAAAAGATCCCCAGCACCCCTATCACAATGTCTCCCACGGCACCTATGCCAACTTCGACAGCCTGGAGTTTGGCACGCTGATTACCCATATCGATAAAGTGGACGACCACACCGTGCGCTTTACCCTGGCCCATGCCGAAGCGCCCTTCCTGGCCGATCTGGCCTGGTATTTCGCTTCGATACTGTCAAGCGAATACGCCGATGCCATGCTGAAGGCCGGTACGCCG
This sequence comes from Sodalis sp. RH21, assembly GCF_047324175.1. Classification (NCBI taxonomy): domain Bacteria; kingdom Pseudomonadati; phylum Pseudomonadota; class Gammaproteobacteria; order Enterobacterales; family Bruguierivoracaceae; genus Sodalis; species Sodalis sp. RH21. Next base: position 3,178,985 of record NZ_CP178732.1, read on the forward strand.
GAGCGGGTGGATATGGAGCCGGTGGGCACCGGACCGTTCCAATTGACTCAATACCAGAAGGATTCGCGTATCTTATTCGGCGCGTTTCCCGCTTACTGGCAGGGCAAGGCCAAGCTGGACCGGCTGATCTTCGCCATCACGCCCGACGCGTCGGTGCGTTATGCCAAGCTGGAAAAAGGCGAATGCCAGGTTATGCCGTTCCCCAATCCGGCCGATCTGCCCCGCATGCGGGCCAACCACGATATCGCCCTGATGCAAAAAGCCGGCCTGAATACCGGCTTCCTGGCCTTTAATACCCAAAAACCGCCGCTGGATAACGTCAAGGTGCGCCAGGCCCTGACCATGGCCATCAACAAACCGGCGATTATCGACGCCATTTTCCAGGGGACCGGCACGGCGGCGAAAAATATTCTGCCGCCCGGCGTATGGAGCGCCAAAGCGGATTTGGCGGATTATGCCTTTGATCCCGATAAAGCCCGGGCGCTGCTCAAGGAAGCGGGCTTCCCCAACGGTTTAACCATCGATTTATGGGCGATGCCGGTACAGCGTCCCTATAATCCCAATGCCCGGCGCATGGCGGAAATGATCCAGGCCGACTGGGCGGCGATTGGGGTGAAAGCCAATATCGTCACCTATGAATGGGGCGAATATTTAAAACGGGTCAGGAGCGGCGAGCACCAGGCGGCGCTGATGGGCTGGACCACCGCCACCGGCGATCCGGATAATTTTTTCGGCCCGCTGTTCACCTGTACCTCGGCCAAAGGGGGCTCCAATTCGTCGCAATGGTGTTATGCCCCGTTTGATAAACTGATCCTGGAAGCCCGGGCCTCCGGCGATCGTGCCAAACGCGTGTCGCTCTACCAGCAGGCCCAGGAGATGATGCACGAACAGGCGCCGGCGGTAATGATTGCCCATTCGACCATTTTTGAACCGGTACGCAAAGAAGTGACCGGCTACGAAATCGATCCGTTCGGCAAGCATATTTTTTATCAGGTGGATCTGAAGCAATAGAAAAACGGGAATGGCGGTTTAATGCAGGATTTTTCAACGGCGGCCTGCAATACGGGCCGCGCCCATTGCGGCATGGCGCTCAATGCCGCAACGTCGTCCCTGGCGGGGAGAGTCGGTTTTCCGCCCGCGGTTTCCATTATCGGCAGCGCGAAGCCTGCTGGAAAACATCGTCGAACCGGCCGGGGAACCCCGGCCGGTAGGGTATTACTTGATGACCGCGCAGGCGACGCGGTCGCCGGCTCCGCCGATGGGCTGGCTTTGGTAATCATCGGCATTGGCATGAATAATCACCGTCGAACCGTCGCCGTCGAGCAGCGCCGGGCGCGAGCTGCCGGGGTTGACCGACACCAGGGTCGAATAGATTTCGGCGTTCGCCTTGCCGTCGGCGCCCGCATAGATGTTGGTCAAATCACCCTGATCGTTGGCATCGGAGTTTAACAAGCCATGTACCACCGGCATGGCGGTATGCACATGGCCGCCCGCTTCCTTGAACTTGTCTTTAACGTCGCAACTGCCCTTTTCATGGAAATGAACGGCATGCCATCCCTCGCGCAGGCCAGTGGCCTCCACGCGTAGAATCACCCCTTTGGCCGCTTCGGTCAGGGTAATTTTACCCGCTTCCTTGCCGTCGGTAGCCAGCAGGCTGCTGGTATGCACCACCGGCTGGGGCTGGGCCCACGCCATATTGGCGGTTAACGCCGCCGCTAAACAAAACACCATTCGCCGCATAAAAACTCCTGTCAGTCTACGCTGAAAAAAATATCGTCCTGTCATTGCACGCTTATCTGACCGCGGACCTCTCTTTATACCGCATCAAGGCCGTCGTCCGTGGTGGTGCCGGAGCGATAAGAATGTGTTACTAAGCGTAGTCGGAGAAACGCCGATTGTCTTGCTTCTTCGCCAAAATATCCCCGCGGCGATACCAAGTTTATCCGGGGTTGAACAACCAAGGGATAGAGTACAAATAATCGCCGCTGCGAAATGGCGCGACGGGAATAAAGCACGCGCATTTTATTAATTACTTTATTTTCTATTTTGGGGATATTTAGCGTCTATCCCGATAACCGGAGTATTTAAGGGATGAAATTAACCAATAAGCCATGTGGGAAATTAACGCTTATCACATTAAGCATCGGCATATTATTGCTGCCCGCTTGTTGCGCCGTGGCGGCGGTGGTTCCGCCCGGCACCCCGCTGGCGGACCGGCAGGAAATCGTGCGCAATAATAACAGCGAGCCGTCCTCGCTGGACCCGCATAAAGTGGAAAGCGACGTTGAAATGGCGATTATCAACGATTGCTTTGACGGGCTGGTGAGTATCAACCGCAGGGGGGAAGTGGAACCGCGCCTGGCCGAACGCTGGGAAAACAAGGCGCCGGACCAGTGGATATTCCATCTGCGTCCCGGCCTGACCTGGTCGAACGGCAGGCCGCTGACCGCTCATGACGTGGTCTACAGCTGGCGGCGTTTAAGCGACCCTGATACCGCTTCGCCCTATGCCAGTTATCTGGCCAGCATGAACGTGCTCAACGCGCAGGAAATTATCAGCGGCAAACAACCCGCGGAAGCGCTCGGGGTCAGGGCGTTGGACGATCGCACTCTGCACATTACCCTGAGCCGTCCGGTATCCTATTTTTTGCAAATGCTGCCCGTGCCGGTGCTGGTGCCGATCCCGCAAGAGACCGTTGAGCGATTCGATACGAAATGGACCCAACCGCAAAATTTTGTCGGCAGCGGCGCCTTTAAAATAACGCAATGGGTGGTTAACGAAAAAATAGTGGCCGCCCGCAACCACCGTTATTGGGATGATAATAAAACCGTGATTAATAAAGTGACCTATTTGCCCCTCGCCTCGGAAACCGCCGAAGTGAACCGTTATAAAGCGGGGGAAATCGATATTACCCGCAATGTACCGGAAACATTATTCAACGCGTTGCAAAAAGAGCTGGGCGATCAGGTGCGGGTTACCAAAACGCTGGAAACCTATTTTTATGAATTCAACACCAACAAGCCGCCGTTTGACGATTACCGCGTGCGCCTGGCGCTGAATCTGGGCCTGGATAAGGAGATCATCGCCGGCAAAGTGATGGGCCAAGGCCAGACTCCCGCTTATGCCGTTTCCCCGGATAATATCGGCGGCATAACCTTTACCCCCGCCTATTATGCCGACTGGCCCGCCGAGCGGCGCACCGTCGAAGCCAGGCGGCTGCTGGCCGAAGCGGGCTTTACGCCGTCCAGGCCGTTGACTTTTACGCTGATGTACAATACTTCCGAATCCAATCAGCGCGTGGCCATCGCCGCCAGCTCAATGTGGAAAAAAAACCTGGGGGTGGACGCCAAACTCAATGCGCAGGAGTGGAAAACGCTGATGGACACCATGCATAGCGAGCGTTTCGATCTGATCCGGACGTCCTGGAAAGCGGATTATAACGAGCCTTCCAGCTACCTGAATAATTACCGTACCGGCGATAGTATTAATACCTCCAAATACAGCAGCGCGCAGTATGACCGGGTGATGGAAAATGCGCTGGCCGCCGGCTCCGTCGAACAGGCGCGGCGCTATTATCAGCAGGCCGAGGATATCCTGGCCAAGGAAAGCCCCACCATTCCGATATACCATAATGTCGGGGCCAGGCTGGTCAAGCCTTACGTCGGCGGCTATGCGCAAAACCGGCTGGGGTTTATCGATACCAAGGAATTATATATCGTCAGGCATTAATCCCTGGCTTACGGCGCTGCGCCCGCCCCTTGCACGGCCGGCGCACATTATCGGGAGCAATAAAAAAGGGATTACACTGGCGTGTAATCCCCCGGGTAAGAAATGGGTTGCGGCGTCAGATTCTGCCCAGCAGTACCAGGATCAGCAAAATAACTACCACTACACCAACTAATCCGCTCGGATAATAACCCCAGCTACGACTGTGCGGCCAACTGGGAAAAACGCCGATCAGCAGTAAAATTAATACGATCAGAATAATTGTTCCGATGCCCATGGAAAACTCCTATGTTTATTTAAGGCTGATTACAGCACATACGCATTGTTCTAAGCAGAGTTTAAGTCTATTGACAAATATGAGCTCAGTTTGTCGTTAATTAATGATTAACGTAATGAGTATAGTCAGCAATTGCCTCCTGCCGCGGGTATTTTTTTTATACCTGTGCGTTCGGTCATTAATTCCGCATATCGGCGGCTATTCCAGCGTTATCCGTCCAATTGCGCGGCTTGGATAGCCGTCAGCGCAATAGTATAAACAATATCGTCCACCAGCGCGCCGCGCGACAGATCGTTGACCGGTTTGCGCAGGCCTTGGAGCATCGGTCCGATGGACAGTAGCGCCGCGGAACGCTGCACCGCCTTGTAGGTGGTGTTGCCGGTGTTCAGATCGGGGAAAATAAACACCGTGGCCCGGCCGGCGACCGGCGAATCGGGCGCCTTGGTTTTCGCCACGTCGGCCATAATGGCGGCGTCGTATTGCAGCGGGCCGTCAATTTGCAGGTCCGGGCGTTTTGCCTGGGCCATCCGGGTGGCGGCGCGCACTTTGTCCACATCGCTGCCGGTGCCCGATGTTCCGGTGGAGTACGAGATCATCGCTACGCGCGGTTCGATGCCGAAAGCCAGGGCCGAATCGGCGGATTGGATAGCGATTTCCGACAATTGGTCGGCGCTGGGGTCCGGATTGATGGCGCAATCGCCATAAACCAGCACCTGCTCCGGCAGCAGCATAAAAAACACCGACGAGACCAGGGAGTTGCCCGGCGCCGGTTTGATTAATTGCAGCGCCGGGCGGATGGTATTGGCGGTGGTATGCACCGCGCCGGAGACCAGGCCGTCCACATGCCCCATCTCCAGCATCAGGGTGCCGAGCACCACGTTATCCTCCAACTGCTGGCGGGCGATCAGCTCCGTCATGCCTTTATTGCCGCGCAGTTCCACCAGCCGGGCCACGTATTGATCCTGGTTGATCGCCGGGTCGATCAGCTCGACCCCATGGCCGAGGGTGACGCCCTGTGAAGCCGCCACGCGCCCGATCTCGTCCGGATTGCCAAGCAATACGCAATGCGCGATACCGCGTTCGGCGCAGATGGACGCCGCGCGGATGGTGCGCGGCTCGTCCCCTTCCGGCAGCACGATGCGCTTGCCCGCCCGGCGGGCCAGCTCGGTCAGTTGATAGCGAAAGGCGGGCGGCGACAGCCGGCGCGGACGATCCTGGGCGGTCGCTAGCGAGGCGATCCAATCCGCGTCGATATAATTGGCCATATAATCCTGCAATTTTTCCACCCGCAAATGGTCATCCGCCGGCACTTCGAGATTGAAATTTTGCAGGTTAAGCGAGGTTTGCCAGGTATTGGTATTCACCATCAACACCGGCAGGCCGGTTTGGAATGCCCGCTGGCACAGCCGGTCGATGGAAGGCGAGATGTCATAACCGCCGGTGAGGAGAATGGCGGCGATATCCACGCCGTTCATCGCCGCCAGGCTGGCGGCCACCAGCACCTCGGGGCGATCCGCGCAGGTGACCAGCAGGGAGCCGGGACGGAAATGATCGACCATGCCGGTCAGGCCGCGGGCGCAAAAGGTGACGGATTTTACCCGCCGGGTTTCGATATCGCCGGCGTTGACGATGCGGGCGTTGAGATGCCGGGCCATATCGATGGCGCGGGTGGCAATCAGCTCGGGGCTCCAGGGGATACGGCCCAGAATGCGCAGCGGACAGTCGGCGAACAGCGGCAACTGAGCCGTTACCGCGCCGGTCTGCCGATCCTCGTCGAAAATATCCGACAGATCGGGGCGGGTACGGCCCTGCTCGTCCAACGGCGCATTAAGCTTGTTAATGATCACGCCGACGATACTGGCGTTTTTACTGCCGCCGAAACCGGACCGCGCCAGTTCCAGCCGCTCTTTCAATTGCGCCGGCGAGCTGGTGCCCAAAGAGGTGACGAATACGATGTCGGCATTCAGGGCTTTGGCGATCTCGTAATTCAGGGCATTGGCAAACTGATGGCGGCGGGTCAGCATCAAGCCTTCGATCAGCACCACCTCCGCCCCGCGCAGGTTTTCGTGATAGCGCGCAACGATTTCTTCCATCAATGCGTCACGCTGGTTGGCGCCGAGCAGCGCTTCCACGTAGCTCATTTCCAGGGGCTGGGCGGTGGGAATACTGGTATTGGCGCGAATAATGGCGGTGGTTTGATCGGGCCGCGTGCTGCCGTCGCGCTGCTGGGCCACGGGTTTAAACACGCTCAGGCGCACCCCTTTGCGCTCCATCGCCCTGATCACGCCCAGGCTGACGCTGGTAAGGCCGACGCTAAGATCGGTGGGAATCAACATGATAGTCCGTGCCACGGTTAAACCTCGTTACGTCTGTGCAGAGCGGTATTTTCCCTTATTTTGTGTGAGTAATGTCGTGAAGTCACCGACACTTGTCGGCCATAACGGGAAAAAATGTCTTTTGCATGCCGGCCTACTGCGCATAATTGACCGCTATCACAAAACTGCAACCGGTTTCTGAAACCGGTTGCAGAAATGAATGCCATCGCGTATTACTCTTGTAAACCCTGGCTATGAGGCTCTTATTAATGCAAAAAATCTTATTGTGCTGCGCCGCCGGAATGTCCACCAGCATGGTGGTGAAAAAAATGCAAAAATCGGCGGATCTTAGAGGTCTGGAAGTGGAAATCAAGGCGGTGGGCCTGGAAGAATTCACCGCCGCATTACCTCATTTTGACTGCTGTCTGCTCGGCCCGCAAATTAAATATAAATTAAAAGATTTTAAGGCTATCGCCGATGAGCAGCATAAACCTATCGCGGTCATCAATAGCATGGATTACGGAATGATGAACGGCGATAAAATATTAGACGACACGCTGATACTGCTTAACAGCTAGGAGAGGATCATGTCCGGAATTAGCGAAAAGGTATTTGGTGTTATTGAAAATACCATCACTCCCATTGCAGGCAGACTATCCAGCCAGCGTCATGTGATGGCCATCAGGGATGGTTTTATTTCCGCCATGCCTTTTTTGATCGTCGGTTCATTTATGCTGGTATTCGCCCATCCGCCCTTCTCCGCCAACAGCTCCTGGGCCTTCGCCCAGTGGTGGCTGCGTATGGCGGCGCAGTATGAGACGGTGATCATGATGCCCTACAATATGACCATGGGCATTATGTCGGTGTTCGTGGCCGCCGCCATTTCCTATAACCTGGCGATCAGTTATAAAATGAACGGGTTTATGGCGGCCATGCTGTCATTAATGTCCTTCCTGGTGGTGGCGTCGCCGGCGGTTGATAAAATGCTGCCGGTCTCTTCTCTGGGCGGCACTGGTATATTTACCGCTATCCTGGTGGGTATTTATACAACAGAATTAATGCATTTCCTGGAAGTGAGAAATATCGGTATCCATTTGCCGGAGCAAGTGCCGCCGAAAATCAAACAATCTTTTGATTTATTGATTCCGGTGCTGGCCATATTTTTTACCCTCTATCCATTAAGCCTGCTGATACAATCGCAATTCCATATGCTGGTGCCCGAGGCCATCATGGCTTTGTTTGGCCCTATTATCTCCGCCGCGGACACCCTGCCGGCGATAATACTTGCGGTGTTGATTTGCCATTTATTATGGTTTGCCGGCATCCACGGCGCGGTGATCGTCGGCGGCATGCTGCAGGCGTTCTGGTTAACCAATCTGGGCATTAACCAGCAGGAGCTGACCGCCGGCCAGCCCCTGACCCATATTTTTATCGAGCCGTTCTGGTTGTTTTTTATCGTGATTGGCGGTTCCGGCTCCACCATGGGCCTGGTGATGCTCTATTTGCGCAGTCGTTCGGCCCATTTACGTTCGATCGGCAAGCTCAGCCTGGTTCCCTGCATATTCAATATTAATGAGCCAGTGATTTTTGGTTCGCCGGTGGTGATGAACCCTACCCTGTTTATTCCCTTTATCACCGCGCCGCTGGTTAACGCCATCATTGCCTATATCGCCACCCGCACCGACATGGTGGGCCGGGTAATTTCGGTAGTGCCCTGGACCACGCCCGCGCCTATCGGCGCCGCCTGGTCCACCGGTTGGGATTTTCGCGCGGCGGTGCTGGTGCTGGTGCTGGTGGCCGTCTCGACGCTGATTTATTACCCGTTTTTCAAAATTTATGAACGCCAGCTCCTGGCGCAGGAAGTTCCCGTCCACGAACCGCAGGTACAGGAGGCTTGATCATGGAAAGCACGCCGGCATGCGCTATCGATAGCTGCGCGGATTTAGAGACCACGGTGATGGAGCTGATCATACATGCCGGTACGGCGCGATCGGATGCCATGGAAGCCCTGCGAGCCGCCCGCGCGCGGCAATGGGATGAAGCCGACGCGTTATTGCGCTCGGCCGCCGACGCGGCGCGGCGCGCCCATCATATCCAGACCCAGCTGATCGGCGCCGACGAGGGCCAGGGAAAAATACCGGTCAATCTGATTATGGTGCATGCCCAGGATCATTTGATGAATGCCATGCTCTGCCGGGAACTGGTGGAGGAAATTATCTTCCTGCACCGGGAGATCGATACGCTCCGGCAGCGCAATTAGGCCATTTCGCCACACGGATAACTTTTGCCACACGGATAACTTTTGCCACACGGATAACTTTTGCCACACGGATAACTTTTGCCACACGGATAACTATGCCCAACCCCCTTTACCGGCACGGATGCTGCCGGAGGGGAAGGCTTGGATAAAATACGGGAGACGATTATGCATTACCAGCAGTTAGCACCTTTTCCGCAGGGATTTCTCTGGGGAGCGTCCACCTCGGCCTACCAGGTGGAAGGCGCCTGGAACGAGGACGGCAAAGGCCCGTCGGTGATTGACCGGGCGACATTTCCACCGGAGCTGAGCGACTTTACCGTTACCAGCGATCATTACCATCGTTTCGCCGGCGACATCGCGCTGTTGGCGGAACTGGGGCTTAAAACCTACCGCTTTTCCATTGCCTGGAGCCGGCTGTTTCCCGCCGGCGACGGTGAACTGAATCCGCAGGGGGCCGCATTTTACCGCCGGCTGATTGACGAGATTTGCCGCCACGGCATGGAGCCGCTGGTAACCCTGTATCATTTCGACCTGCCCTGGGCGCTGCAGGAACAGGGCGGATGGTCCAACCCGCAGACCATCGCCGCCTTCGAGCATTTTGCCCGCACCGCCTTTGAGCTGTACGGCGATCGGGTCAACTATTGGCTGACCATCAACGAACAAAATATGATGATCCTCAAAGGGGATGTCATCGGCACGTTGCCGCCGGGCGCCGCCAATCCGCAAAAAATGCTGTATCAGCAAAATCATCATATGATGCTGGCCCAGGCCAGGGCCATGATTGCCTGTCACGAGCTGTTGCCCCAGGCCAAAATCGGCCCGGCGCCGAATATTTCCTGTATCTATCCGGCCAGCAGCCACCCCGACGATGCGATCGCCGCCAATAACTATTCGTCGATTCGCAACTGGCTGTACCTGGATCTGGCCTGCCACGGGCGCTACAACGCCGTGGCATGGAGCTTTATGGCCGAAAAAGGCTATTTGCCGCAGATTAACGACGGCGATATGGACGTGTTAAAGCAGGGCCGCCCCGATTTTATCGCCTTTAACTATTATGCTTCCGCCACGGTGGCCGCCGACCGGTCGCAGGACCATAACCCCGGCGAGCAGCGGCGCGAAGTGGAAGACCAGCAGTTGCCCGGCGTGGATAAATCGGTGTACATCGGCTTTGATAACCCGCATCTGGAGCATAATGAGTTCGGCTGGTATATCGATCCGGTGGGTTTTCGCGTGACCTGCCGGGAAATTTATGAGCGCTACCATCTGCCGCTGATAATTACCGAGAACGGCCTGGGCGCGTTTGATAAGCTGGAAGCGGGCAATAAAGTGTATGACGATTATCGTATCCGCTATCTCAGCACGCATATCCGGCAATTGCAGTTGGCTATCACCGACGGCGTTGAACTGTTTGGCTATTGCCCATGGTCGGCCATTGATTTGGTCAGCACCCATCAGGGCATCGGCAAACGCTACGGCTTTATCTACGTCAATCGCGATGAGCACGATCTCAAGGACCTGGCCCGCTATCGCAAGAAGAGTTTTTTCTGGTATCAGCGCGTGATTAACAGCAACGGCCAGCAACTGGAAACGGATATCGAATATTGATCCCGCAGCCGCAATGAAGTCATGGCGCACGCCGTGCGCCGCATGACCCAGGCTGTAACCGCGCCGGTCGGATGCTATATGCGTCCGGCCGGCATCGCATTGGCGCCGCGGACGGCGGCGAAGGGGCCGGGCAGCACGGATTCACGCAGCATCAGTTCGCCGCTAAAGGGCGTCAGCGGGGCCACCGCCTGACCGTCAAGCAGAGTCACCACCTGTTCCAGCGCGCTTTTAATCATCTGGGCAACCGGCACATGGACGGTGGTCAGCGGCGGATTAAAATAGGACGCCACGGGAATATCGTCAAATCCCAGCAGCGATACCGAGCCCGGGATATCCAGGCCCCGTTCGCGCAGCGCCCTGGCGGCGCCAATCGCCATATCGTCATTGCTGCAAACCAGGGCGCTGAAGCCCACTTCCCGCTGCAACAGTTGCCGGCAGGCGTCGAAACCGCTGCTTAACGACCAATGGCCGCCGATGACCAGCGCTTCGTTCAAGGCGATGCCCGCCGCCGCCAGCGCCCGCCGGTAGCCCAATACGCGGGACTTGGCGGTCGGCGATCCTTCGGCGCCGGAGATAAAAGCGATATCCCGGTGCCCCTGGGCGATTAAATAGCTGACCGCCTCGTAGGCGTTTTGCTGGTGGGCGGCGAAGACGCAATGTTCCCGCGCGTCGGGCAGGTCGCGGTTAATCACCAGAAAAGGAATATCGTGCCTGGCGATCAGGCCCATCAGCTCTTTTTCGCCCAGGAAACTGGGGTAAATGATAATGGCGTCGCAGCGGCGATCGAGCAGGAACTGAATGGATTCCAGCTCGCTTTCGGCGCTGTGTTTGCCATCCACCAGGATGAGTTGCCGGCCGTAATTTTCGGTCATCTTGGCGGTCTGGTATAGCAGCTCGCTGAAATAGGGGCCGTTAAACAGCGTGTTAGCCACAATCAGGCCGATACTTTGCGAGCTTTTGGTCGCCAGGCTGCGGGCCAGCAGATTCGGACGATAGCCGGACTCCTCGATAGCCTTGAATACCCGCTGGCGCGTGCTCTCCTTCACATAGTCATTTCCCGCCAGGACGCGCGACACCGTGGACTTGGAAACGCCCGCTTTTATTGCAATATCCTGCATGGTAATCATCGGTGAAGCCTTCATCGTTCCATGCCTGGGGGAAATAAGCGCATGCGGCCGATTTTAGCATAACGGTTTAAAAGGGCTAAGAATTACGCGCGCCGAAAACCATCAATCTATGCCGCCGTTTCACTGATTTCGATATGAAGTCAATCAGCCGGACGCAAGAAATAACGGCCCCACCCATGGGTGAGGCCGTGGACGCGGCATGCCCGCCGGGCTTAACTCAGCGCAGCGTCGATGGCCGCCAGCAAGCGGGGATCGTCGGTGGTGACATCCGGCGCGAAGCGGGCGATCGCTTTACCCTGGCGATTGATGAGGAATTTTTCAAAATTCCACAACACATCCTGGCGGTTGGTGGGATCGACCCCATACCCCTTCAGGCGTTCGCGGAACGGGCCGTCGCCGATGGCCGCGGGCTGGGCGGCCGTCAGCTGCGCATACAGCGGGTGCTGGTCTTCGCCAAGCACCGAGATTTTCGAAAACAGCGGAAAGTGCACATCGTAGTTTATCGAGCAAAACTCGCTGATTTCGGCGTCGGTGCCCGGCTCCTGGCCCTTGAAGTTATTGGCGGGAAAACCCAACACTTCCAGCCCCTGGGCGCGACGCTCCCGATAGAGCTTCTCCAGCCCTTCGTACTGCGGCGTCAGGCCGCATTTGGACGCCACGTTGACCACCAGCAGCACTTTGCCGCGATAGGCCGCCAGGCTGCCGGTGGCGCCGTCTATTTGCTTGAGGGGAATATCGTAAAGCGACTCTGTCATGGGTTATCCTTAAAAAACGATCGACCTGCGATAATGTGCCAATGACCCGCCGCGACGGCATCCACCGCGGCCCGGGCCTCTGACGACAATAGCGCGCCCCGCCCCGTGGCGCAATACGCCGCGGGCTACGGCGCCAAGCGGCCGTTTTCGATGCAAACGGTATCAAACGCGAACACCACTTCGGGGTCAGGCAGGGCCAGGTTTTTATCCTTGCCTTTGTATTGCAGGCGGCCGAGCAGATCGCGCACGATATTGATCCGCGCCGTATGCTTATCGTCGCTATGCACCACGATCCACGGCGCGAGGGGCGTGTGGGTCCGGGTCAGCATCTCGTTGCGGGCGGCGCTGTAGCGCTTCCACAGCTTGGTGGCCTGCTCATCGATAGGGCTGATCTTCCACTGCTTAAGCGGATCGGTGACCCGGGATTCCAGGCGTTGCTTCTGCTCTTGTTTGCTGATATCCAGGTAATACTTGATAAGCTTGATCCCCGAGCGCACCAGCAGCTGTTCAAAATCGGTTACCGTATCCATGAACTGTTCGTACTGCGCGTCGGAGCAAAATCCCATCACGCGCTCTACGCCGGCGCGGTTATACCAGCTGCGGTTGAACAGCACCATTTCCTGATCCGCCGGCAACTGCGCCACGTACCGCTGGAAATACCATTCTGCGCGGTCTCGCTCCGACGGTTTGCCCAGCGCGACGACGCGGATTTCACGCGCGCTGAGATGCTCGGAAATGGTTTTGATAATGCCGTCTTTACCCGCCGCGTCGCGGCCTTCGAAGATCACTACGATTTTATCGTTGGAGGCGATAATCTCCCGCTGCAGCTTCACCAGCTCGATTTGCAACAAATGCAAATAGTCATCGTACTCTTTGCCTTTCAATTCACGATCGGTCTTGGCGTCGCCAGAATGCTGCTTTTTCTTACTCATCGTCACTCCTCGTTAATCCCTGCCAGTCATCAAGTATGGCATGGCAGCCAAAAGCGGGGAGTGCATTTTGACTATTGGTTTGATTTTCCGCTAAAAACCATCCTGCGCCACTGCGGCCAAAGCCCGCGTCAGGCGCGCCAGTCCGCCACAATCTCCGCCGTGGTTTTTACCCGGATGGGATTGCCGGGAACCGCCAACCCCGCCCAGACTTCATTGTGCTGGGCTATCAGTTGCCGCGCGCCGGCATGCCTGCGGTCGGCCGTGGTGTGGGCGTCGGAGGCCACGGTGAGGGCCAGCCCCTTGCTGGCGGCGATTTTAATGGTGGTATCAACGCAATAGTCGGTGGCGCAGCCGCATACCGTCAGGCTATGGATGCCCAGTTCCGCGAGCTGCTGCTCAAGGGGGGTGCGGTAAAACGCGTCGCAGGCGGTTTTTGTGATCACCCTATGGTTCGCCGGCCGATGCAGTTCAGGCAGCAACTGCCATAAATCGCTGCCCTCGGTCATCTCTCCTTCCGCGTGTTGAATAAAAATCGTGCAGTCGGCCAGGGCCGATAGCTGATTAATCCGGGCGGTACAGTCCGCCCGGTTGATTCGCGGCGTGGCGAACACGCCGTTTTGCATATCGATAACCATTAGCACGCGATTAATAGCCATCCCTCTGTCCCCGCATTTAACCACCAAGATTTATTAATAGGAATTTTATCATGTAATGGGGGTGTCGGGCGCGATCTCCAGGCTACGGGTAAAACGTTCGACGCACTCCAGGCCGTGGGGCCATGCGCCGAACCCCGCTTGGGCATTGATATGCCCCGCTTCGCCTACGTCCACCAATTCGACTTCCCAGGCGGCGGCCCAATATTGCGCGCGCTCAAAAGTCAGCAGCGGATCGTTATGGCTGGCGAACATCAGGCCCGGCACCCCCAGGGGGACCGCCAGGATGCGGTCTTCGATTTCAAAGCGCACCGGTTCGGCCGGCGCCACCAATACCACCCCGGCAATCTGGCCGGGAAACCGCCTGGCGTAACACCAGGAAGACAACGCGCCGAAGCTATGGCCGACCAATAGCGCCGGCGGCGCGCGGTCGCCCAGGGCCCGTCGGATAGCCGCCAGCCAGCCGTCGAGATCCGGCTGTTGCCAATCGCGCTGGGCAATGCGCCGCCAGTCCGGGCAACGCTGCTGCCAGCAGCTTTGCCAATGCTCGGGCCCGCTGTCGTTGATGCCCGGTACCAGCACGGTGCGGATCGCCGCGCCGCGCCGGGCGCCGGACGGACCAGGCGGCGGTTGACGGCGATTCATACCGGGAACTGCGCCAGCACCAGGGTTACCGCCAGGAGATCCGCGCTGCCGCCGGGGCTAAGGTTACGGCCGATAAGCGCCCGATCCATCGCGCGCAGCTGCGCCGGGCACCAGCCGCCGCTTAATAAGCGGCCGGCGTATCCGCGCACATAATCAAGGCCCGCCATACCGCCGCGCGCCACCAGATTGGTATCCGGGTTATGGGCCATCAGTACCAGCAGGCAATGCAATAACGCGGCCTGCCGCCCCGCCCCGGCGCTCGCCAGTCGGTCCCAGGCCGGCAAAGCGTGGCGCCGCACCGTGGCGAATCCGCTGGCGGCCTCCCCGCGCGCGCCGGTCAAACCGTAGCGCAAATACAAATGCTCGCCCACCGTAGCCGCCTGCCGGCAGCCGGCCAATTCGGTCGCGATCATCCCGGCGCAAAACGCCGCCACCGCATCGCACAGGCCGTGGCGGGTCAGCGGCATATCACGTCCGTGCAGATATCCAGCGGCAGTGCATAATAAACCCAGGGAAAAAATACCCCCTTTATGCGTATTTACGCCGCGGGTGGCGCTAAACATGGCCTGTTCGCAGGCCAGCCCGATGGGACGGACCGCGGGCAGCACCCGCTCCGGCGGCAATCCCCCGCACGCCTTGCCCGCCGCCACAAAGCGGCCGAACCACGGCGCTATGGCCCCGATACTGCGCATAAACAGCGCCAGGTCCATATCCCGGTGCGCGCCATTATTCAGGCTATCCACCAGGCCGGGTTTGGGCGCCAGCAGCACCTCTTCGCGCAGCGCCGTCTCCACCAGCTGGTCGATGGAGGGCAGCCGGCGATCCGCGGCGAGCAATCCCATCGGCGCGCCCGCGGGCGGGGAAAATAATGGGCCGTGCCACGCCGGTCCCGGGGCGGCGCCGGACTGCACCGGCTTAGTTATCGGCAAAATACGCATCCAACAGCTCCTCGATTTTTCCCACCACCTGTTCCAGCGGATGGCGGCGGGAACGCGCGCAGGCATGGGCGGGCTGGTCGCACAGCAGGCAGCCGCGCCGGGCGTAATCCAGGGAACCGCGCCCGATGATCCCGTCCTGGGGGGAGATGACATCGATATCCCACAGCCGCCCCAGCGGATGTTCCTGCTCCAGCGCCACGGCGGCGGCCTTGATTTCGACGGCGGGATGATCCACCGACCAAAGCGCTTCCGGCCCGGTATCAGGCCAGAATACCTCCTGCGCCCGCACCGGCCAGCCCCGCGCCCGCAGCAGAGAGTCGCAGGCGCTCAGCGCCGCGCGCATCGAACGGCGATAGAGCGCCGAGTCTTTCACCGGTCCCGGGGTCACCAGGGTCAGCGAAATCAGCGGCTGGCGGTAACGGGCCAGCCATGCGTCCTGGCGCGCGGCGCGGCGCTCCTTGGCCGCCAGCAGTTCGTCGAGCGTGACGGTGGAATGAATCTGTTCGGCAATGCTCATTTAGTCGTCCTCTTTTACCTGGCGCACCACGTCGATGACGCTGCCGTCGCGATAGCGGATCACCCCGACGATCCGCCGGGTGAACTCAATGGCTTTCGGCTCGCCGGTCAGTTCGATGGCGCGCTGGTACAGCTGTTCGATATCCACTACCTCCAGGCCCGCTTCCTCCAGGCGCTGGCGCACTTCCGGCCGGGCCGGATTGACGGCGATGCCCCGATCGGTCACCAGAACATCGATGCTTTCGCCCGGGGTCACCACGGTGGTGACTTCGCGCACTACCGTCGGGATGCGGCTGCGGGTCAGCGGGGCGACCACGATGGTCAGATTGGCGGCGGCGGCCACATCGCAATGACCGCCCGAGGCGCCGCGCATTACCCCGTCGGAACCGGTAATAACATTGACATTAAAATGCAGATCGATTTCCAGCGCGCTGAGGATGGCGATATCCAACTGGTCGCAGCAGGCGGCTTTAGCCGCGGGGTTGGCATAAACGCTGGTGGAGATCTCGATATGATTGGCGTTATGCTGCAGCGACGCCGCCGCCTGGCCGTCGAAGGATTGCGTATCCAGCAGTTTGGCGATCAAGCCTTTTTCATGCAGATCGACGATGCTGCCGGTAATACCGCCCAGGGCGAAGCGCGCGACAATCTGGCGGCGTTCCATCTTTTGCGCCAAAAACCGGGTACAGGCGGTGGAAGACGCGCCCGACCCGGTCTGCAAGGAAAAACCGTTCACAAAAAATCCTGAATACTCAATCACATCAGCGGCGGAGCGGGCGATCAGCAGTTCGCGGGGATTGCTGGTGACCCGCGCCGCGCCGACGCTGATTTTGGCCGGATCGCCCACCCGGTCCACCGTCACCACATAGTCCACCCGATCCTGCACCAGGCTGGCCGGCATATTGGGAAACGGCACCAATTCCTCGGTCAGCACCACCACTTTGCGGGCGAACTGGGCATCAACCATGGCATACCCCAAGGACCCGCAGCAGGATTTGCCATGGCTGCCGTTGGCGTTGCCGAATTCGTCGCTGCACGGCACGCCCAGAAACGCCACGTCAATATTAAGCTCGCCGTCTTGCAGCAGTTTCACCCGGCCGCCGTGGGAATGGATTTGCACCGGTTCTTCCATCAGGCCGTGGGAGATGGCATCCGCCAGTTTGCCGCGCATGCCGGAGGTGTAGATTTTGGTAATCACGCCCGCGCGGATCGGCTCAATCAGCGCGTCGTTGCAGGTCATCAGCGAACTGGAGGCCAGCGTCAGGTTTTTAAGGCCCATGCGGGCCAGGGTCTGCACCACCCGGTTAATCACCAGATCGCCTTCGCGAAAGGCATGATGGAACGAAATGGTCATGCCGTCGCGCAAACCGCTGCGTTCAACGGCCTGTTCCAGGCTATCGCACAGTTTGCGGCGATATTTGGCGTCGCCGCCGGCCAGCCACGGCGTGGCGGTGTTGGCGGCCACAAACGGCGCCAGCGGCTGTAAATGACGGTATTGCTCCTGTAATTCGTCTGTTACGTTACTCATTACATATTCCTGTGGTTCAGTTAACGTGGTTACCATTACCGGCGCACGCCGGAAGCCCGGGCGCGCTCCAATACCACCTGGGCGTGATTGATAATCGGGCCGTCGATCATTTTGCCGTTGAGCGAAATCACCCCCAGGCCGTTGCGTTCCCCTTCTTCGGCGGCCACGATCACGCGCTCGGCATAATCCACCGCTTCCTGGGTCGGAGCGTAGGCGTTGTGCAGCAATTCGATTTGGCGCGGGTTGATTAAGGATTTGCCGTTAAAGCCCATTTTGCGCACCAGTTCGACTTCGCGCAGAAACCCGGCGTCATCATTGATATCGGAATAGACTACGTCAAAGGCATCGATGCCGGCGGCGCGGGCGGCGTGCAGCACCGCGCAGCGGGCGTAAAACAGCTCGGTGCCGTCGCCGCGTTCCGTTTGCATATCCATCACATAATCAAACGCCGCCAGCGCAATGCCGATAAGCCGTGGCGAGCAGCGGGCAATGGCCACCGCGTTAATCACGCCGATGGCCGATTCAATGGCCGCCATGGTGCGCGTCGATCCCACCTCGCGCCCGCATTCGCGCTCAATGCGTTCGATATGGGTTTCCAGCTCGTAAAGATCTTCCGGACTGTCGGTTTTCGGCAGCCGCACCACATCCACGCCGGCGCGCACCACCGCCTCCAGATCCTTGAGGCCGAAGGGCGTATTGAGCGGATTGATGCGCACCACCGTCTCCAAATCGCGGTACATGGGATGCTGCAGGGCGTGAAACACCAGGACGCGCGCGCTGTCTTTCTCGCGCAGCGACACCGCGTCCTCCAGGTCGAACATGATGGAATCGGGACGATAGATAAATGCGGTGGACAACATGGCGGCATTGGCGCCGGGGATAAACAGCATGCTGCGGCGGAGCTTTTTCATAATAATTGTTCCCATTGAATCTGTTCGGCCCCGGCGGCGCGCAATAGCGCGGTCTGGAGGCGGGCGCGGATAACGCAATCCAGGGCGCCTTTATCGTCGATAATAATTAAGCCTTCGCTGACCCCCATGGCGGCCAAGGTCCGATCGATAACCTGGCGGATTTGCCCGCCGAACTGCTTGCTCACCTCGCTGTTGACCACCACGGTTAATTCGCCGTGGACAGGGGCGACCTTGACCAGCAAGTCGCTGGATTCAAAGGTGCCCGCCAGGGCCTCTTTAATGATTTTCATAATAGATTCCTGATAATAAAGTAACTTTCACGATCCGAGCGCCACGCCGGAAACGTCCATGCCGGCCGGTTCCGGGAGTACCCGTCCGGCCAGATAAGCAAACGTGCTGGGCGGAACGATTTCCCGGATGCGCGCCAGTTGGCGCTGCGTTAATAAGGCCCGCACCTCCGAGGCGGAAATCGCCCACCCGGAGGCCTGGCAGATACGCGGGATTTCCACTACCCGCACCGGCGGGCGCGTCGAGCGGGCGGGATTTTCCAGCCAGTCATGCATATCCCGGTTGTATTGATGGGTCAGCGGGCAATAAGGCTCGGTACCGACAAAACGATGGGTTATGCCCAGCGGCGGCGCGATATGATTGCGAAAAATCAGCAAATCGATGGCGCTGTAAGTCTGGCTGACCAACTGCGCGTCGCGCAGGAAATAGCCGGGGAACGTGGCGCGCGAGATCAGATAATCCGAGCCGGCATGCACCGTCGCGTTGGGGATATGCGCCACCCCCTGGCGCACCATGTCCAGCCGTTCGGCATAAGGAAACAGCGACACATCCTCGCGCACCACAAAAATATGCAGCCAGTCGCAGGCGGCGGCCGCCTGTTCCGCCAGGTAGCGGTGGCCCAGGGTAAAGGGGTTGGCATTCATCACCACCGCGCCGATAGCCGCGCCCGGATGATAATATTGCGCCAGGGAGCGGGCGTAGAGCCGGATGCCGACCGGGGTGTTCTCCATCAGCACCGCCACCTGATCCCATTGTGCCAGCGGGTAAAAACCGCAGCCGCGGAAGAGCTCGATATTCGCCGGGCGGGTATACAGGAACAGATGAAAATGTCCTTGCCGCACCGCCAGGTTTTCCACTTCGCCCACCAGCCGGGCGCTGAGGTTATCGCCGCGAAAATCCGCCGCCACCGCCACGCATTTGATCACATTGCCGGCGATGCCGGCGCACCCCGCCAGCCGCTTGCCGTCGCGGGCCACCACGAATTGCCGGATATCCGCGTCCATGCCCAGTTGGCTGGCGGCGAGCAGCGCGCGCACGTCATCCAGCGCGCGCCCCGCATTGGCGACGGCCAGCACGGAAAAATCCAGCGGCTCCCGATCGTACATAGTGTTTCCCCTCTTATGGATAAATGCGGCCGGCGGCGGGCCTGGGTTCAACATGACGCGGCGGCGCGGGCGGCGGCCCCGGCCGCCGGCGCCGCCGCGTCAATGACCGTATTGCGCAAACGGCCGATGTTTTCGATTTCGACCTCGATACAGTCGCCGGCCTGCATAAACAGCGGCGGCGTCCGTTTTTTTCCGACCCCGCCGGGGGAACCGGTGATAATGACGTCGCCGGCATGCAGGCAGGTGAAGGTGCTGATATATTCAATCAGCTCGGCAATGTGATGGATCATGCTGCCGGTATTGTCGTTTTGCACCATCAGTCCATTGAGCCAGGTGCGGATGCTCAATGCATGGGGATCGGGGATTTCGTCGGTGGTGGTCAGGTATGGCCCGAACGCGCCGGTTTGCCGCCAGTTTTTCCCGGCGGTGAACCAGGTGTGCTGCCAGTCGCGCGCGGAACCGTCCATATAGCAGCTGTAGCCCGCCACGTGGGATAAGGCCCGGGCGGCCGGGATATCCTGCCCCCCCTGGCCCATAATCACCGCCAGCTCGCCCTCGTAATCAAACTCGGCGGAATGGCTGGGCTTAACGATTGGCGTGCCGTGGCCCGTCTGCGAGTCGGCGAAGCGGACGAATAGCGTCGGCGCGGGGTTTATTTCGTTAAACTCCAGCCGCTTGGCCGCATAGTTCATGCCCACGCAGAGGATTTTGTCCGGATATTCGATGACCGGCAAAAATGTCACCCCGGCCAGGGTTAAATCCGCCGCGGCGGCGGCGTATTCCCGGGCCGCGGGCAGCGCATTGCCGGCCAACAGCGCTTTAAGATCCGCATAACGGTGGCCGAGGCGCCGGCCTAAATCGATGATGCCGTCCGGGGTCACGATGCCGTAACTTCTGACGCCCTGGGTTAGGTAGCTTGCGAGTTTCATTGAGTTTCCTGAATCAACAGTCTGGACGCGGGTCGCGGTTCAGATGAAAAAGTTGCCTAATACCAGTAATGAAACCGATACGTTGATCGCGCCGCCGATACGTGTGGCGATTTGGGCAAACGGCATCAGCGCCATACGGTTGCCGGCCGTCAGGATAGCCACGTCGCCGGTGCCGCCCTGCCCGCTCTGGCAACAGGAGACGATGGCCACATCGATGGGATGCATGCCGATTTTTTTACCCACCAGAAACCCGGTGCCGACCAGCGTGCCGACGGTGCTGACAATCACCAGCAGATTGGAGAAGGTAAAGGCGTTGACCAGTTCCTGCCAGGGCGTGATGGCCACGCCGACGGCAAACAGGATGGGATAGGTCACCGAGGTCTGGAAAAATTTGTAAACCACCTGGGAGCCTTCGAGCATCTTGGGCGAAACGCCGTGGGCCAGCTTGATCAGCACCGCGATAAACAGCATGCCCACCGGCGCCGGTAAACCGATAAGCTTATTGCCCAGCATGCCCACCATATACAGCAGCACCGCCAGCAGCGCGCCGGCCGCGATGGTAGTGACATCGGTTTTGCCGCTGGCGACCTGCGTGAGTTCACCGGCGGGTTCCTGCCGTTCGCCGGGTTTGGCGGGCATTAAATTACCTTCGCCGGTCAGGTGCGGATAGCGCTTGCCCAGGCGATTAAGGCAGCCGGCGATGATAATGGCGGTCAAACCGCCGAGCATGACGATGGGCAAAATCCGGCCCAGCGCCACGCCCTGCTCCATATGCAGCAGCGCGGCATAACCGATGGATAAGGGGATGGCGCCTTCGCCGACGCCGCCGGCCATGATGGGCAGGATCAGGAAAAAGAAGATTTGGAACGGCGGCAGTCCCAGCATCAGGCCGATACCCATGCCGACGATCATGCCGGCCGCTTCGCCGCACAGCATGGGAAAGAATATCCGCAGAAAGCCCTGGATCAGCGTGCGCCGGTTCATGCTCATAATGCTGCCGACGATAATGCAACAGATATACAAATAAAGAATATTGGTGCTCTTAAAAAACGAGGTGGTGGAAGCCACCACGACATCCGGCAATAAACCGTAATGCACCAGCGCCGAAGGAATAAAGGTGGCGCAAATCGCCGCCGCGCCCATTTTGCCCACGATCGGTAAGCGCTTGCCGAATTCACCGCAGGCGAAACCAAAGAACGCCAGCGTGGCGACCATGACCACAATATCGTTGGGCAATTTACCGCTCAGGCAATCAATGCCGATCAGCGCGCCGGCCAATAAAAACAGCGGCAGCGGAATAATACCCACTTTCCAGTTATCGAGGATATGCCACCATTTTTCTTTTAGAGATACTTTTTTTACGCCGGCCGTATCGGCCACCACAATATAACTATCGTCTGTCGTGCTCATCTTCAGCCCCCTGTTTAATTAGTGTTGAGATAATAGGGAGCGTCCGGCG
Source organism: Sodalis sp. RH21 (assembly GCF_047324175.1). NCBI lineage: Bacteria > Pseudomonadati > Pseudomonadota > Gammaproteobacteria > Enterobacterales > Bruguierivoracaceae > Sodalis > Sodalis sp. RH21. Next base: position 3,200,955 of record NZ_CP178732.1, read on the forward strand.
GGATTTATGTGATTGCATTCAAATTTAAAAAGCTATTTTAATGGCATTTAAGGAGTTAATGGTTTTAATTATTTCATGATGCGTGGCGCTATTCAATTTACCCGATGGAAGTTTTAATGGAGTCTATGGTTTTAATGGTTTTTATTTTACCACTGGCATCATGTTAACGAACGGTAATGAAAATGTATTTTACTGAGGGTGATTAATTTAATATTATCCCGGTAAAAAATGCCAGCCGCCGTTAAGGCTGTGTTTGCGATCACACTTTACACGGCGGGCACTTACAGCTGTTTTTAATCATGATAAAATAAAAAACAGTATTTTTTTAACGGCATGGCCGGTTATTATTCTGTCGATGTGATTATGCCAGCTTTTACGCCAGTTATTATGCGAGCGACTATGCCAGATGTTATGCGGGATAAAATTTCATTTCATATAAAGCTCTTTATCAGCCTTATCATCTTTTTCTCGCTATTGCTGACATTGATCGGTATTTATTCCTACTGGGCGCTGGATAAGCAGCTGTATGCGGAAATCGGCGCGCGGGCGCAGGTTCAGGCGCGGGAGATCGCCATGATACCGTCGCTGATCGATGCGGTGAAAGCGCAGGATAAAGGCGCCATTACCGAACTGATGGATAAATTAACCCAGCGCAGCGACGCCAGTTATATTGTTATCGGCGATCGGCAGGGCGTGCATCTCTACCATTCCCGTTATCCCGAGCAGGTGGGGAAATCAATGGTCGGGGGCGATAACAGCGAAGTCCTGGCGGGGAAAAACATTATCTCCATCCGCAAAGGCGGATTGGGAATATCCCTGCGCAGCAAAGCGCCCATATTCGACCAGCAAAACAATGTGATCGGTATTGTTTCTATCGGTTATCTAAAAACGCATATTGACAACCTCAGCACGGGTAAATTATTAAATATCATGGCGGTGGCCCTGCTGCTGTTATTAGCGCTATTCATCTTTTCATGGTGGTTTTCCAACACTATGAAGAAGCAAATGTTTTTCCTTGAGCCCCGCGAAATCGGTTTATTGGTCCGGCAGCAAAAAGCGTTATTGGAATCCATTTTCGAAGGGGTGATTGCCATTGATAAAGAATATCGCATCGCCGAAATCAACCATGCGGCCAAATCATTTTTATCCTTGACCCTGTCCTCGCGGCAATTGCGCGGCAGCCCGCTGGCGGCGGTGATAAAACCGGTCGCCTTCTTTGATGAACGGACCATGCTGGCCGGCGATACCCATGATGAAATTTGCCTGTTTAATCAGGTTACGGTGATTGCCAGCCGGGTACGGATAATGCTGGAAGATAAGCTGCAAGGCTGGGTGATCAGTTTTCGCGATCAGCGCGATATCGACAGTCTGAATATTCAATTAAGCCAGGTGAAACGCTATGCGGATAACCTGCGCATCCTGCGCCATGAGCAGTTGAATTGGACCGCCGCCCTGGCGGGTTTGCTGCATATGAAACGCTACGATGAGGCGATCCATTATATCGAAGCGCAATCGGAAAGCGCCCAGGAAGTGCTGGATTTCGTCTCCGCGCGGTTTTGCTCGCCTACCCTTTGCGGCCTGCTGCTGGGTAAATATGCCAGCGCGCGCGAGAAGGGCGTGGAATTGCTGTTCGATCCGGCCTGCGTCCTGGACCAGATCCCCCCTCGCCTGCGGGAAACCGAATTGATGTCGATTATCGGCAATCTGCTGGATAACGCCATCGAGGCCACCCTGCAGCGCGAAGGCGAACGTTATCCTATCGACGTATATATCGTCGGCGGCCACCGGGAAGTGGTGATCGAAATCGCCGATCGGGGCATCGGCATCGCCGCCGGCCAACATGAGCGGATTTTTCAACTGGGCGTGACGTCCAAAACCTGCGGCGATCACGGTTTGGGCCTGCATCTGGTCGCCAGCTATGTCAATCACGCCGGTGGGACGATCGAAGTCAATGCCAACCAACCGTCTGGGACGATATTTTCCGTATTTATTCCCGTCATCGGCCACGACACCGGCGCCGAGGGCAACAACCCGGAAGACCCTGATTATGCAACCTGAAATTTTTGACGTGCTGATAGTTGAAGATGAAAGTTCGCTGGCGCGGCTGCATGCCGATTTTATCGATAACCACGACAAGCTGAGACTGGTGGGCATCGCAGGGACGTTAAAGGCGGCGCGCGAACAATTGCGGCTCAAGCACCCGCGGCTGATACTACTGGATAATTATCTGCCGGACGGCCAGGGCATTTCGCTGCTCGAAGGAGAACTGCTGCGGGGATTCGACTGTTCGGTGATTTTTATTACCGCCGCCAGCGATATGAATACCTGTAGCCAGGCCATCCGCTGCGGGGCGTTTGATTATATTCTCAAGCCCATCTCCTGGAAGCGGTTGCAGCAATCCCTGGAGCGGTTTATTCAATTCGCCCTGACCCAGCGCGCCTTTAAAGTGGTGGATCAGCAAAACGTCGATATCCTCTATCAGCTGCAGTCCAAAAGCTTCAGCCAGGAAGCCAGCGGCAAAGGCATCGAAGAAAATACCCTGGGCATGATAAAACAGATTTTTACCGCGGATAATGGCGGCCTGCATTCGGTGGACGATATCGTCAGCCAGACCGGTCTGAGCAAAACCACCGCCCGCCGCTATCTGGAATATTGCGTTGAAACCGGGTTTTTAAGCGTGGAGATGCGCTACGGCAATATCGGCCATCCGCGCAGGTTATATCGCCGGACCCCGCCGGCGTCGTGAGGACGCCGGCGGGCCGGTAACACGGGCTTACAGCAGTTCGGTTTGCGCCTCCACCACCGCCAGGGCCACCATATTGAGAATGCGCCGCACCGATGCGACCGGCGTCAGGATATGCACCGGTTTCGCCACCCCCATCAGCACCGGTCCGACGGTTACCCCTTCGGACGAGGACACCCGCAGCAGATTGTAGCTAATGCGCGCGGCTTCCATATTCGGCATGATCAGGATATTGGCGGCGCCCTTCAGGGGGCTGTCCGGCATCAGGTCGCGCCGAATGCTTTCCACCAGCGCCGCATCGCCGTGCATTTCGCCGTCGATTTCCAGCTCGGGGGCCATTTTATTGACCAGTTCAAGGGTCTTGCGCATTTTGCGCGCCGCCGGACCGCTGGAGCTGCCGAAGCTGGAATGGGATAACAGCGCGACTTTGGGTTCGATACCAAAACGCCGCACCGTTTCAGCCGCCATCAGGGTGATCTCGGCCAGCTGTTCCGGCGTGGGATCGTCGTTGACATAGGTATCGGCAATAAAGGTGTTGCCGCTGGGCAGCAGCAGCGCGTTCATCGCCCCGGCGACGTGCACCCCCTCGCGATAGCCGAAGACCGATTCCACCACGGCGAAATGTTCCTGATAGCTGCCGACGGTGCCGCAGATCATGGCATCGGCTTCGCCGCGCCGCACCATAATGGCCGCGATCAGCGACGGGTTGCCGATCAGGCGCCGCTGCGCCTGCTCCGGCGATACCCCCTGGCGTTTCATGATTTGGTAATATTCGCCCCAATACTCTTTAAACCGCGGATCGGATTCGTTATTGACCACTTCAAAATCTTTGCCGGCCACGATGTGCAAGCCCAGCTTTTGCAACCGCATCTCAATGACGCTCGGCCGGCCGATCAGGATCGGTTTGGCCAGCTTAAGGGAAACCATCTCCTGGGTGGCGCGCAAGATGCGCTCTTCTTCCCCTTCCGCCAGCACCACGCGTTTCAGCTGTTTGCGCGCCTGGGAGAAAATGGGCCGCATAAACAGGTTGGTTTTATAAACAAACTCGGTCAGTTTTTCGGTATAGGCATCGAAATCCTCGATGGGCCGCGTGGCCACCCCGGAGTCCATGGCCGCCTTCGCCACGGCCGGGGCGATTTTGACGATCAGCCGGGGATCGAACGGTTTGGGGATCAGATAGTCCGGCCCGAAGGACAAATCCTGCTCCTCATAGGCGGAGGCCACCACGTCGCTTTGTTCGGCCAGGGCCAGATCGGCGATGGCGCGCACACAGGCCAGCTTCATCTCTTCGTTAATGGTGGTCGCGCCCACATCCAGCGCCCCGCGGAAAATAAACGGGAAACACAGCACGTTGTTGACCTGATTGGGATAATCGGACCGGCCGGTGCAAATAATGGCGTCGGGACGCACCGCCTTGGCCAGCGGCGGCAGAATTTCCGGCTCGGGGTTGGCCAGCGCCAGGATCAGCGGTTTGCTGCCCATGGTTTTGACCATGGCCTGGGTCAGCACGCCGGGACCGGAACATCCCAAAAAGATATCCGCGCCGGGGATGGCGTCGGCCAGGCTGCGCATGCCGTTGTCTTCAATGGCATAGGCGGCCTTGGTTTCCGCCATATTCTCTTCGCGTCCCTGGAAAATGACGCCGCGCGAATCGCATACGATGATATTGCGGCGCTGCAACCCCAGCGCCACCAGCAAATTCAGGCAGGCGATGGATGCGGCGCCGGCGCCGGAGACCACCAGGCGCACGTCGCTCATGTTTTTTTCCACTACCCGCAGGCCGTTGAGCACCGCGGCGGTACAGATAATGGCGGTGCCGTGCTGATCGTCATGGAAGACCGGGATCTTCATGCGCTCGCGCAGTTTTTTCTCGATATAAAAGCATTCCGGCGCTTTGATATCTTCCAGGTTGATGCCGCCGAAGGTGGGTTCCAGCGCGGCAATCACGTCGATAAGCTTGTCGGGGTCCAGTTCGTCCACTTCAATATCGAATACGTCGATTCCGGAGAACTTCTTAAACAGCACGCCTTTGCCTTCCATCACCGGCTTACCCGCCAGCGCACCGATATTGCCTAGCCCCAGTACCGCGGTACCGTTGGATATCACGGCCACCAGATTACCGCGCGCGGTATATTTAAACGCGGCCAACGGGTCCGCCGCAATCTCCAGGCAAGGCGCGGCCACGCCAGGAGAATAAGCCAGGGCCAGATCGTGCTGGGTTGCCAACGGCTTGGTGGGGGAAACCTGAATTTTTCCCGGCTGCGGGAATTGATGGAAATCCAGGGCGCTTTGTTTTAGCTGTTCGTCCATTGTAGGGTTCCTTATAGCTTTTTAGGACTTATACAGGAGTGGTTCATCATTACGTCACCACCAGTATAAAGAGCGCGCGCGGGCAAACTATGAAGCCGGGCATAGTCTGCATAAGATTGTGTGACAAATCTCACGTCCGGCAACATTAAGGGCCGGATGCTGAATTTTGGTACGTCCCCGGCCCGGACGCCCCCCTGGCCCGCGGTGGCGCTTTATGCTATTACAGGTAGCGCGCAGGACGTTCGCCCACCGGAATTTGAGGAACCCATCATGACACCACTCGTGGTTTTGGCAGCAGGCAGCCTGCGCCCCGCCCTGACGCCGCTGCTGGCGGCCTACGGCGCCGCGACCGGCCGGCGGATAGAAGTGATATTCGGCCCCGCCGGCCTGCTGCGCCAGCGCATCGAGGCCGGGGAGGCCTGCGATCTGTTCGCCAGCGCCAATGCCGAACATCCCGCGCGGCTGCTGGCGGCCGGGCTGGCGCTGGCCGTCATGCCCTTTGCGCAAAACCGGCTGTGCCTGACGGTGCGCAATACCCCGGCGACCCGGCAGGCCGACTGGCTGGCATTGCTGCGCGATACCGGGTTGATTCTGGCGACGTCCACGCCCGGCAGCGATCCTTCCGGCGATTATGCCTGGCAGCTTTTCGACCGGCTCGCCCCGCTCCTGACCGGCGGCGCGGAAGATCTCAAAGCGCGGGCCAGGCCGCTGGTGGGCGGCCGGGATACGCCGCCGATCCCGGCCGGCGAATTGGCGGCCGGCTGGTTGATTCATCAGGGAATGGCCGATGTATTTATCGGCTATGCGCACTACGCTGCGCGCCTGGCCCAGGACCCGGCCCTGCGGGTGGTGGAGATCCCCGAGGCCTATAATATACGCGCCGTATACGCGCTGGCGGTGCGCGCGCGCCGGGCCGACCCGCTGGCGGCGTTTATCTTGGGGAAGGACGGACAGGATTTCCTGCGCCGAGCGGGTTTTGCGCCCATCGACGGCTAAGCGCCGCCGGAGGCGTTATCCTGCTCCGTCAAGTCAAACAGCGGGGCCAGCACCGGGTACCGGCGCCCCTGATGATCCACGTCCAGGCGTTTTACCACCATAGCATAGGCCCGTTGCAGGTTGGGTTCGTTGAGCACCCGGTCCGTGGCGCCGAACAGCCACTGCCGCCCCGGCAGCAGCAGCAGGGTTTTATCCGCCAGCAGCGCCGCGTGGGACGGATCGTGGGTGGTAAACAATACGCTGATCCCCTGTTGGCGGGCCAGGCGGTAAATCAGCCGCATCACCGCTTGCTGATTGGCTAAATCCAGGGCGGCGGTCGGTTCATCCAGGATCAGGATCTCGCCGCGGGTCGCCAGCGCCCTGGCAATCAGCACCAACTGGCGCTGCCCGCCGGAGAGGGTATGAAACGGCCGGCCCGCCAGCGAGCCGATATTCAGGGCGGACAGCGCCGCGCGCGCGATCTCTTCATCCCGCGCCGTGGGCATGCGCAGCAGGCCCACGCTGCCCGCCCGCCCCATCAATACAATATCGAACACCCGGTAGGCAAAGGTGGGGGTAAAACTTTGCGGCACAAATCCCAGGCCGCCCGCGCAATGCACCTCGCCGCCCAAAGCGGGCAAAATGCCCGTCAGGGTATGTAAAAGCGTGGTTTTGCCGCATCCGTTGGCCCCCAGCACCGCGCATATCTCGCCCCGGGCGCAGGTAAAGGTCAGGGGCTCGAACAAGGCGTCGTGATGGCCATATTCCAGCCGCCGGGCACAAAGCGCATTTTCCGTCATGATTTTTTCCCGCGCGCATCGAGGAACAATAGCCACGCAAATAGCGGCGCGCCGAGCAGCGCGGTGATGATGCCCAAGGGAATCTCGGCCTGGCTCAGCAAACGCGCCAAATCGTCCACCAGCACCATAAATCCGGCGCCCAGCCAAAAGGCGGCCGGCAGCAAGCGCCGGTGATCCGCGCCGACCAGTATCCTGGCCAGATGGGGGATCACCAGGCCGATCCAGCCGATGCTGCCGCTGACCGCCACCTGGGCCGCCACCAGCACCGCGCATAATACCAGGACCCACCGGCGGACATTCACCAGCGTTATGCCCAGCGAGGCGGCGTCGTCGTCCCCCAGCGAGAGGATATTGATGTGCCAGCGCAGGCGATAAAGTACGCCGCCGGCCGCCAGCAGCGGCAGCGCCAGCATGGAAAACTTATGCCAGTTGGCGGTGGCGAAACTGCCCAATAGCCAAAATACGATGCTCGGCAGTTTTTCCTCGGTGTCGGCCAGATATTGCAACAGGCTGACCAGGGCGGAAAAAAAACCGCTCAGGATAATGCCCGCCAGAATCAACATCAGCCGGTTATCCCGGCCCAGCGTGGCGGCAATGCCGTATACCAGCGCCAGCGCCAGCAGCCCGAAGGCAAAAGTGGAACCCATCAGCGCCAGCGTCGGCAGGCCGAGCAAAATCGCCAGCGTGCCGCCAAAAGCGGCGCCGGCGCTGACGCCGATAATATGGGGGTCCACCAGGGGGTTATGAAACATGCCTTGCAACGCGCCGCCGCACAGCGCCAGCGCCCCGCCCGCCAGGCAGGCGGTCAGGACCCGCGGCATCCGCACCAGCCAGATAATACGGTACTCCAGCGAGTCTTGCCGCCAGGGAGCGCCCAGCACCGCCAGCACCCGCGCGGGGGATAGGGTAAACTGCCCCAATCCCAGCGATAGCAGCGCGATAACCAGCGTCAGCGCCGCCAGCAGCCGGGTGATCTGGAGCGCCCGGCGATCGGGATCACTCGCCATCGGCGCGGGGTTGCCAGGCTACCCGGTAAAAACGCCGATAATAGTCATTGGCCTGCCGTTGCATATCGATATCGGTAAAACGATCGGGATAGAGTTTTTTCGCCATCCACAGCTCGCCGATGGCCAGGGCTTCCGGCATGGGGTAACCCCAGGCTTTGGCGTATTCGGGCATCAAATACACCCGGTGATGTTTTACCGCGTCGATGCCTTGCCACGCGGGATCGGCCGCGATCTGCTTCACCACCTCGGGATAGCGATCCTGCACAAAGATCGCCTGCGGGTTCCAGGCCAGCACCTGCTCCAGCGATACCTGCTTAAAGCCGTCGATGGTGGCGGCGGCGACGTTCAGCGCGCCGGCATGTTGCATCATCAGGCCGGTATATTTACCCGAGCCGTAGGTGGTCAAATCCGGGTTGGCCATATAGGTGCGTATGCGCCGCTCCGCGGGTATATCCTTTAGCCGGGACGCCACCTGCGCGCGGGCGCTGAACGTATAGTCAATCAGCGCCTCGCCCTGCGGCTCGCGGTTCACCACCGCGGCAATCAGCTTGATGCCTTGGCGCAGGCCCTCGTTGTAGGCCTGCTCCTCATCGGCCATTACGGGATTGAGCTTATCCTGCTGGCCCGGTTTATCCTGGCGCAGCGACACCGCGATCACCGCGATGCCGGCCGCTTCAATCTGCTTAATCATCTCCGGCGGGGCATAGTTGGCCACGAATACCACCTGCGGATGCTCGGCCAGCAGGCTTTCGATATTCACCTGGGTCAAATCGCCGGGCATCGGCAAGGTTGCCAGCCGGGGGGCGAAACGCGCGAAATCCGGCCCCAACTGTTTTTTCCAGCTCGACAACAGGCCGACCACATCATCGGCGGCGTCCAATTGAACCAGTAAATTCAGCGTTTGATGCTGCAACACCACCACCCGGTCCACCCGGTCGGGAAGCGTAACGCTGCGTCCCAGTTGGTCGGTCAGGGTGCGGTCCGCGGACGCGGCGAAGCTGGTGATTAACAGGGTAAGGCATAAGGCAAACCAAGACGTGCGGGAACGTACGGCTAACAGAGACATGGTTGATCGCTTAAGGAAGGGGGAGAAATCGATATATACATTAATATATAGCGACCTATCCCCCATAACAATAGCCATACGCCGGCAGCGGTGATTTTTATCCCGGGGATTAATAAAGGCGGGCTACGCGGGGCGTTGCGCCCCGCGCTATGGTCGCTTAAAGCGCTACGACCAGCGTTTTAATAAAACGCTGGCGTTGACGCCGCCAAAACCGAACCCGTTGGAAATGGCATAGGTCATCGCCAGCTTTTCCGGTTCGCCGCGCACAAAATGCAGGCCTGCCGCCGCCGGGTCGGGATTTTCCAGGTTCAGGGTAGCCGGCACGATTTGATCGCGCAGGGCCAGCGCCGTAAAGATGGCTTCCAGGCCGCCGGCCGCTCCCAGCAGATGTCCGGTGGCCGATTTGGTGGAGGTGATGGCCACGTCGCTATAACTGCCGAACAGATGTTTGATGGCGTTGATTTCGCCCAAGTCGCCCACCGGCGTGGAAGTCGCGTGGGCGTTGAGGTGCTGTACCTGATCCGGGGTGATATTGCCCTGGCGCAGCGCGATTTTCATGGCGCGGTAAGCGCCGTCGCCGTCTTCCGCCCCCGAGGTCATATGGTAGGCATCCGCCGTGGTGCCGTAACCGATAATCTCGGCCAGGGGCTTGGCGCCGCGCGCCCGGGCGTGATCCAAGGTTTCAATCACCAGCAGTCCGGCGCCCTCTCCCATGACAAAACCATCGCGATCCCGGTCGAACGGCCGCGAGGCGGTCGCCGGAGCATCGTTAAAATGGGTGGAGATCGCCCTGGCGGCGGCGAAGCCCCCCAAACTGACGGTATCGATAGCGGCTTCGGCGCCGCCGCATAACGCGATATCCGCCTCATTGTTGCGGATCATGCGCACCGCGTCGCCGATGGCCTGCACGCCGGCGGCGCAGGCGGTGACCGGCGCGCCGATCGGCCCTTTGAACTGATATTTAATCGACACATGCCCCGCGGCCAGATTGGCCAGAAACGAGGGGATGGTAAACGGCGATAAACGGCCCGGCCCGCGGTTATCCGAGGTACGTACCGCATTGGCGATGGCCGGGAATCCGCCGATGCCGGTGGCGATGACGGTGGCGGTGCGATCTTGCCGTTCTTCGGTATCCGCCGACCAGCCGGCCTGGCGCAGGGCCTCATCGGCCGCAGCCATGGCGAACAGGATAAACCGGTCCATTTTCTTCTGGTCTTTCGGCGGGACGAAACGCTCCGGATAAAGGCCGCCTTCGGGGTCTTGTTCCGGGGTTGGCACCTGGCCGCCGACTTTCACCGACAGCTGTGCAACCATCGCTTCCGGCAGGGGGCGAATCCCGGATTGGCCCGCCAGCAGGCGCTGCCAAATGGTTTCAACGCCACAGCCTAAAGGCGAAACCGCGCCCATGCCGGTAATTACAATTCGACGGTTACTCATAATGATTCCTTGTGCGGATTTGCTTCATGTTGGTTTTGCATTTCCCGTATCTGGTTCAGCCGGCGCTTGGCGCCGGGGCCGGCGGCAATCGCCACGTTAAAATGGGGTAGCGGTTCATGGGTATGCCGATCGAGCAGAACCGGCATCACCGGTGTTCCGCATTGGCGACTGACCGGCTGGACGGCGATATCGCCTGCGTTCAGGGACGGATTGTCCCCTGGCATCGGCGTTATCAACACCGGAAAAAAAGACTTGCCGCGTTCGGTAAGCAGGCACTCAAACCGCTGCGGGCGGGTATTAACGGCGCTGTTGTACATTATGCCGCGCTTTACCGGCGACTTAAGTCGACGGTTCAGCATAGTGGGCGACAGGCCGTCGCGCCAAAATGCGTTGTTTGCATGGTTAAGCCAATCTCGCTGCCGATAGTCAAATACCCGCTGGTCCACAACTGCCGTAAACAATAACTACTATGATGGTAGTAACATCAGGCTGCTACTCTAGCTTACAAGTGTACGCTGAACAAGTCCGATCAGTATAAGTATGCCGCGCTCCGGCGCGGTACCGGCGCATGCATAGCGGTTTGTGCTCAAGGCGCCGTCTTTTGTGGTTTTTATCGCTGTTTGGTTTTTTTTACCGCTTTAATAACCCTTTGCCGGCACAGCCCTGGTTTATACTTGCGGGAAACGGGTCATTACTCAAGAAAGACGATATTCCAATACTCAAGAAGTTTTCACCTATCCTGCCTTATCAGGACGGGGGGTAATTTTATGCCGCAGCAAAAAAATATAAAACCGTAATAGTATCGGCGAAGAAATTACGCCGGCAGGGAGAACTGCTATGCTCTATTTAATTGATAGCCGCGTGTTATTTAATACCGACGAATATCAACTATCCTTATTAAATAAGGACGAATCGGCCATCCGGCTTTCTCATTCCGCCGGCCGGGTATTAGAGGCGCTGATTATTGCACATGGCGCCGGCGCGCCGGTGAGCCGCGAAACGCTATTTGAACAAGTATGGGAAAAACAGGGTCTCCAGCCCTCCAATGGTAATTTAAATCAACAGGTCAGTCTCATTAGAAAAGCGCTGCTGGCTGCGGGATTAGAGGCCTCGGCCATCGTCACCCTGCCCAAACGCGGCCTGAAACTAAACGAGCGGTTAACTATCGCGCCTTATGGGGATCGCGCCGAATCCGCGGCGCCGCGGGCGGCGATAACCGAGGCCGTTCCCGCCGATAAACCCGTCCCCGCCACGGCGCGGTTCAATCCGGAAATATTGCGTAATGTTATATTGATTATTACCGCCGTTATTACGCTGTTGATGATTTATTTTTATTTAACGGTAGCGGATAAGCAGCAATTAATTTTTTTCCGCAAAATTAACGCTTGCGATGTTTATACCCTGCGTCCGGTAAATGAAGGGGAACAAGAAAATCTGGCGACCGATATTCAACGGACCATGATAGGAAATATCGAGCAATGCAATGATCGTGACGTAGTGTTGTTTTCCAGGACCGCCGTGACTAACCCCAGGGTCAAAGAGAATCTTAATCGCCGCACTTTTTTGGCCAAATGCGCGAGGGACGCCCGCGGCGCCTTGTCGGATTGCCTGAACTTCTACTTTTACAATTGGGGCGAGCAATGAAAAAAATGACCATCGCCATGGCCCTGTGCCTGATTTCCATTACCCTCTTTTACCTGAAAAGCGACCGCGCCCGTTTTTCGGGTTTCCACTGTTCCGGCCTGATGGTCCACCGGGCGAATAGCCCGCAAGGCGGTTTTACCTATACGGTGGACGCAAAAATGTACTTTACCGGCGGCCGGGAGGGTTTTTACGCCCTTAACGGCACGTTCGCCCATAACGGCCAAACCTATAACTTGCACCGCACGCGTTTTTTCACCTTCCGGCAGAAAAACCGCCAGGGCTTGTATGAAATCACCATTACCCGGGAGATTGTTTCGCCCCTGGATAATCTGCCGGCCACGGTGGCCAGCCCGATCCTGCTGCCGGTGGGCGAATCCATTTTACCCAGCTTCAGGCGCATTGATGACGGCGCGATTCTGGTGAGCATTTTTTATTCGCCCTTTTTCATTTGCGCCAAAGACTAACGCCTATTCGCCGGCAAATTTTGACTATCCGCAAGAATCGATAATACTTTACGGATGCTTATCCGATGGCCTTGATGAGAGACGCTGACGTCGCGGGGTCAACCTGTTCCGTGGTCCAGAGATGCACTAGTCTTTATGCGAAAAGCCCGCCCCAGCGGTTCCACCCAGCAGCACAATCCGGCGGCCTCGGTATATGGCGGCCACCGTTTTTCTTTAATCGCCGAGCTTGGCGCGGCCGCCGCGCTGCTGATTGTCGCCCTGATCGCCGTCAACGGCTGGCATGTCTGGCACACCTACCACCTGGCCCTGGAGCGATCGCGGGCCAATACCCAGAATCTGACGCAGGCCTTATCCCAGCACGCCAGCGACACTTTTGCGCAGGCCGAATCCACCCTGCAAGAGCTGGCGGGGCAAATCAACCAGTGGGGAATGGGTAACGATCAATTACCCCGCTTGCAGCGTATTTTCCAGGAAAAGACCCAGGCCCTGGCGCAGATTAACGCCATATCGCTGTTTGATGCGACGGGGCGGATGATCGTGACGGCGGCGAACCGGTTGCCGCCGTCCAAGGATTATTCCGATCGGGAATATTTTCAGTATCACCGCGATCATCCGCAATTAACGGTGCATATCGGCAAAGTCATCAGAAGCCGGATGTCCAACGATTTGGTATTGCCCATTTCCCGGCGCCTGAATCATCCCGACGGCAGTTTTGCCGGCGTGCTGCTGGAAAGCGTAATGATTAATCATTTCCGTAATTTTTATACCAAATTCGAGATCGACGACGATTCGACTTTAATGATGCTGCTCAATAACGGCACCATACTCTACCGGCAACCTTATAATGAAAAAGCCATCGGCACCACGATCGCCGGTTCCGACCTGTATAAAGAAAATATCAGGCAAAACCACGCCGGCATCGTGACCAGTTCCCTGGCCGCCGACCAGCGGCAGAACGTATATAGCTTTACCCATCTCAAGGATTTTCCGGTCATCATCACTACCGGCCTATCCCTCGATCGCTCATTGTTGGACTGGCGGCGGGATGCCATCAGCCAAGGGGTCATCACCCTGATTTTCGTGACGCTGATTGCCCTGACCGGTTTGCTGCTGATACGCCAGGTGCGGGCTCGAATGCATATTGAACTGGAGTTGATCCGCACCCAGCAGGAGCTGCGCAAACTCAACCGCTCGCTGGAGAAATTGGCGCGATCGGACGGCCTTACCGGGCTGTATAACCGGCGGCATTTCGATTTAACCCTGGCCCATGAATTTAATCGTGCGCTGCAACAGCATCAGGATCTGGGGCTGATTCTGCTGGATGTGGATTATTTCAAGCAGTTTAACGATCTCTACGGCCATGTGGCCGGCGACGAGTGTTTAAAATTGATTGGTAAAACCCTGCGCGAGCTGCCCTTGCGCGCGCGGGATCTGGTGGCGCGCTACGGCGGCGAGGAGTTCATCGTGCTGTTGCCCGACACCGATCTCGCCGGCACCCTGGCGGTGGCGCAGCGCATTGTCCGGGAAGTCGAGCAACTGCGGGTTCCCCACCAAAGCAGCCCAACCGGCATTTTGACGCTGAGCATCGGCGTATTTGTCGGCGTGCCGCGGCCCGATCGGGACACGCCGTCCAAGCTTATCGTCAAGGCGGATGCGGCGCTGTATCAAGCCAAGCACCAGGGGCGTAACCAGATTTGCGTGGCCGGATAACGGCGCGTCAAATACCGCTGAACCAATTATAACCCTGATCCTCCCAGTAGCCGCCGGGATTGGTATTCCCCACCGAGATCGATACGATATGCTTGGCGTTTTTGAACCCCAGCTTGGTTGGCACCCGTAATCGCAGGGGGAAGCCATAGGAATCCGGCAGGGTTTTTCCGGCGAAATCCAGCGCCAGGGTAGTTTGCGGATGCAGCGCGGTGGCCATATCGATACTGGAGTAATAACGATCGGCACAGCGAAAACCGACAAATCCGGCGCGCAGGTCCGCGCCTATGTGCTGCAAAAAGGTGCGCAGCGGCACCCCGCTCCACTGGCCGATGGCGCTCCACCCTTCAATGCAAATCAGCCGGGTGATTTGACTTTGCTGCGGCAAGGACTGCAGCCTCGCCAGCGTCCAGGGACGCTTATCGGCCACCTGCCCCGAGACTTCAAGCCGGTAGGTGGCGAGATCGATTTCCGGCACATTATCTTCCGGGTAAAACGCGTTAAACGGAAACGGTTTGGTCATCTGATCGGGACGGTACGTCTGCGCCAGGCGCTGGCCGCTAAATAACCAGCCCTGCACCCGGTCGTTCCAGCGCGACATGGCCCATAAGACTTTATCCACTTCATCCCCGTCTTGCATATTGCAACCGCTGAGCAGGGTCAGCGCCCCGAGCGTCAGGCCGGAACGCAGCAGCAGGCGCCGCTGAAGGCGCACCAGCTGCTTTTGCTGGGCGGGTTCCAATTTAACGGCGGTTTTGGCCCCGGACCGGCCGGATTGCTTGCCGTTATCGTTGTTATTCATCATTCGTTTCCCGCAGTCCGCGGCGCGCATGCGCCGACAGATGGCCGGTAATCATCTGTAAAAACGTCGAGGGAACCATCAGCACCATCGCCACGTGCACCACCACGAATATACCGATGCCGCTCATCGCGAAAAAATGGACATAACGCGCCCGGTCAAAACCGCCGAACAGCGCCACCAAATACTGTAACTGCACGGGTTTCCAAATCGACAGGCCGGAGAGGATCAGCAGCAGGCCGCACAGCAAGGCGAACAGATAAAACGCTTTTTGCACGGCGTTGTAGCGCCCCAGTTGGTGTTCGAGGCGCAGGGTCAGCGCGAGTTTGACATCCGTCAGCACCGAGCGCGGCGTGACCGGCAGGAAATCGCGGCGAAAATGGCCGCTGAACAGGCCCCAGACCACATATAGCAGCGCGTTGGCCGCCAGCGCCCACATCACCGCCAGATGCCAGGCGATGGAGCCGCCCAGCCAGCCCCCCAGCGTCAAGGCGGTGGGGAACGTAAAACCAAACAGCGGCGATGCGTTATATATTCCCCAGCCGCTCATAAACATCCCGCACATGATGGGCAGATTCAACCAGTGGGTGATGCGCACCGGCGCCCGATGCAGCTTGATTTCAGGTGCCCGGGCAGCAGATTTTTTCACAGGCGCTCCTTATTGGTACGCAGAGGAAGTACGCACATGGCTCTGGCGAGGCCAACGCGGCGGAGGCCGGTATATCTCCCAGCCGCCCGCCGCTTGCGATGTCGTCGGGCTTACATGGGGGGGATCGTGCCGTTGACGCCGGCGATGACCCGTCCTGCTACCGCGGGCTCAGAACCGCCCGGCGCCGGGAAAACGATGACATGCGCACCCGTTTTTAATAAAGAGCGATCGCCAGGTGACAACGTCACAATGGGCACATCTTCCGGCACGACGACCTTTTTCTCCCCGTTCTGGTACTTCACGGTCATGGTGCGGCCGTTGGCGTTAACCAAGGTGCCGACGGTGCCGTTGGTCATGGTGCCCACTTTGCCGTCCGCGCCCTGCCACGGCCGGAATCCTTCGCCCGAGCCGCGTAGCGACGGGTCGAACACATGCACTTCCAGCGCTTTCAGGGTGCCGTCCGGCTGCGGCGCCGCCGCGGTGCCGATGAAACTATCGGGTTTTATATCGGTGATTTTACCCTGCGCCACCGCCGTAAAGGTGGTCTGATCGCCGAGCGTGAAGTCGCGTTTTTCACCTTTGCGATCGGTCAGCTCCAACTGCGCGCCGTTCACCTGGGTTATGGTACCACGCACCGCCGCCGGCGGTTTGGCCGGCGCGTCCGCCGCCCTGGCCGCGAAACCACCGAGCGTGAGCGCGCCCATCAATAGGCCGGTTACTATTCGTTGTTTGGTCATTTCCCTCTCCTGTTATCGATCTGTCCGGTCGCCGATGCGCCGGGTATAACAACCGTGACGCTTTTCTCTAGCATTACGCGCCGTTAACGTTCTTAGCTTGGCAAATCGACCCGGTCCGCCGGATGACCATTTGATGACAATATTGTCATCAAAACCCCCGTGGCGACCTGCTACACTGGTATCCTGGCCCGCACCGCACCGGGTTAACGGCGAGGTAACGGCGCTTATTGCGCTATGCTGACAATCCCAGGCCGAAAATAAGGACCCGCGTAAATGCGTATATTGATAGTAGAAGATGATTTGAGTACCGGTGAATATTTGCGCAAAGGGCTGGGGGAAGCGGGCTATCGGGTGGACCTGGCCCGCAGCGGTACAGACGGGCTGTTTCTGGCGCTGGAACATAGCTATGATCTGATTGTGCTGGATGTGATGCTGCCCGGCCTGGACGGCTGGCAGCTAATGGAAATTATCCGCAAGAAAAGCGATGTGCCGGTGCTGTTTCTGACCGCCCGCGACGGCGTACAGGATCGCATTCACGGCCTCGAACTGGGGGCGGATGATTATTTAATCAAACCCTTCTCATTTACCGAGCTGGTGTTGCGTATCCGCACCCTGCTGCGGCGCGGCGTGGCCCGCGAAGAGAATGACTACCGGCTGGCCGACCTGCATATCGACGTATTGCGCCGCAGGGTCACGCGGCTCGATCAGGTGATTATCCTGACCAATAAAGAGTTTGCCCTGCTGGCGCTATTCGTCCAGCGCCAGGGCGAAGTGCTGTCCCGCACCCTGATTGCCTCCCAGGTCTGGGATATGAACTTCGACAGCGATACCAACGTGGTGGACGTGGCGGTTAAACGCCTGCGCGCCAAAGTCGACCGGCCGTTTGAAGTGAAGTTGATCCATACCGTGCGCGGTATCGGTTATGTTTGCGAACCCCGCCCATGAATCGACCGCGCCTGCCCGCCCTTTCTTTAACGCTGCGCTCGGCGCTGCTGTTTGCCGTCCTGGCCGCCCTGGTCATCAGCGCGGTGGGGTTTTATCTGTATGACGATATTTCCCGCTCCATGCAGCGCCAGGCCGGGTTCCAGACGTCCGGGCGCGTTGAATATTTCCGTAACCTGCTGGGCAATGAATTTCCGCTATCCCGGCTCAGCGACAACCCGCATTTGTTTGAAAATATGCTGGGCAACGAGCGGGATATCCTGGTTTTCCAGCGTCCCGGCCAGGCGCCGCTGATTAATGTCAACCCGCGCAACTATCCCCTGCCGCCGGTGGCGCCGGTGGCCGCCGGGGTGCCCCTGAGCCTGGCGGCGGTGCATAACGCCAGCACCCCGGACGGCATTCCGATCCGCTTCGTCACCGCCTTGGTGAAACTCGACGGCGGGCAAACCGTACAAATTACCGCCGGCCATGTGATGGCGAACGAAACCCGCATGCTGGGGCAATACCGCAACCGGATTATCGAGGCGACGCTTGGGGCCTTTGTGCTGATTGCCCTGCTCGGTTATGCGCTAATGCGCCAGGGGCTTAAACCGCTGCGGCGCATGGCATCACAGGCCCAGGGCATCCACCCCGCCACCCTGGCCGCCCGTCTGTCCGAACAGGGCGCGCCGCCCGAACTGTATCAGGTGATTCGCAGTTTTAACCAAATGCTGGACCGGCTGGCGGAGGGATACCAGCGGTTAAGCCAATTTTCCGCCGATTTGGCCCATGAAATCCGCACGCCGATTAATGCGCTGATGGGTCACTGCCAGGTGGCGCTTTACCAGCGCCGATCGGCGCCAGAGTATGAAAGCGTGCTGGTGGGCAACAGCGAGGAGCTGGAACGGATCTCGCGCATGGTGGAAAACATCTTGTTCCTGGCGCGGGCCGGCGAAGCGCAATCCGCCATTCAACCGGCTGGGCTGGCGCTGCATGCCGAGCTACAGCGGATCGCGGACTATTTTGAAGGATTAGCCGAAGAGCGCGGCCTGTCGTTGTACTGCCGTGGCGAAGGCGAAATCTGGGCGGACGCCATGCTGCTGCGCCGAGCGTTAAGCAATCTGGTGGATAACGCCATCCGCTATGCCGACGAAAACAGCAAGGTCACCCTGACCGGACGCCGGGACGGCGCGGGCTGGGTGATTGAGGTCGCCAACCGCGGTCCGGCGATTGCGGCGGAACATATGAATAAACTGTTCGACCGCTTCTACCGGGTGGATAACGCGCGGACCAGCAGCGGCAATGCCACCGGCCTTGGCCTGTCGATTGTGCGCGCCATTATGGAACTGCATCACGGCTCGGCATCCGCCCGGTGCGACCCGGACGGCACGCTGTGTTTTTGCCTGTATTTTCCCGACCCCGCTTCCGTTAGCTGACGGGAGCCATGTTTTAAAAACAGACTTAAACATCACGGTTTCAGGATCACCTTGGTCCAGCCCTCGTCGCGATCGTCAAAATGCTTATAGGCATCCGGGGCCTCGGCCAGAGGCAGGCGGTGGGAAATAATTTGCGCGGGGTTGGCGCGGCCCTGGTGGATCAAACGGGCCAGTTGCCGGTTATAGGCTTTGACGTTGGCCTGGCCGGTGCGGATCTGCTGGCCCTTGAACCAGAAGCTGCCGAAATCGAACGGCATTTTGCCTTCTTTGGCCAAATCCGACTTGGCGCCGGGGTCCTGTGGTACAAACACCCCCACCACGCCGATACCGCCGGTGGCTTTGGTGGAGGCCACCAGACTATTCATGGTGTCGGAGTTATCTTCATGGCCGTGTTTATCGCAACACTGGTAACCCACGCACTCACAGCCGCAGTCGGTGCCGCGCCCATCGGTCAGGTTGAGGATTTGCTCTACCGCCGCGTCGCCCACGCCGTTAATGGCCGTAGCCCCGATTTTCTCCGCCAGCGCCAGCCGGCTGGGATGGGTATCCACCACGAAGACCTGCGAAGCCCCTTTAATCAGGGCGGAATGCGCCGCCATCAGCCCGACGGGACCGGCGCCGTAGATGGCCACGCTTTCTCCCGGCCGCAGGCCCGCCAGTTCGGTGGCATGCCAGCCGGTGGGAAAAATATCCGACAGCATGACATAGTCGTCCTCTTTTTCCCGGGCATCTTCAGGCAGCACCAGGCAGTTGAAATCAGCGTAGGGCACCCGCAGTAGTTCCGCCTGGCCGCCTTCAAACGGCCCCATTTCGGCAAAACCATAAGCGGCGCCCGCCGCGCCCGGGTTAGCGGTCAGGCAAAAACCGGTCAGGCCGCGCTCGCAGTTTTCGCAAAAACCGCAGCCGATATTAAACGGCAGGCAAACATAGTCGCCAACCCGGATGCGCTCCACGGCGGTGCCGATTTCGATCACTTGCCCCATGTTTTCGTGGCCGAAAATCCGCCCGGTTTCGAAACTGGTGCGGCCTTCATACATATGTAAATCCGAGCCGCAAATGTTGGTGGTGGTAATGCGCACCACGACATCGGTGGGCTTGATAATCTTGGCGTCGGGCATCTCTTTTACCACGACATCGCGGGGACCGTTATAAACGACTGCTTTCATTATTTCCTCCGGTTTAGAACGCTATCTTTGTCGGCGCGTTAACCTTTCTCTTACTTGATGGACTTACTTTATGGATAGCCCATAACCCCGCGCCGCGCTATAAATGATAAGCAAATTTACACATTCATTTATTCCCCCGCAGCGCCTAGCGGAGCGGTATCGCGGCGTGATTGCCCACACGCCCGCCCTTGTCGATTTGATAGCGGCGATAATGATTAGCGCATGTTAACAGTGGCTTAGCCGACGGCGATATTACGCCATAAGCGCCCAGCGGCGGAGAGTCAGCGCTATGACAGGAAACCGGGGATAAAGGGGGCATGTACGGCGCACAAAGACAAATCGCCACCGGTGGCAATGTCACCAGTGGCGATTAATGGGGCATTTAGCCGACCATTTAGAACGGTTAAAAGTGACGTTGTCATTTTTAACCGCCTCGCTGAATTGCCGCCTTTAGCGATTCACATCGACAATGATCCGGCCGCGAATTTTGCCCTCCAGCAACGCGGCGGCGGCGGCGATCGCCTCGCCCAGGGCGATTTCCCGGCTAATGCCGGCCAACAGCTCGCCGTCCACCAGCGTGGCGATCCGCTGCCAGGCCTCAATACGATCCGCTAGCGGCCGCATCACGCTATCCACGCCCGCCAGGGTCACGCCGCGCAGGATAAACGGCGCCACGCTGGCCGGCAAATCCATGCCCTGCGCCAGCCCGCAGGCGGCAACGGTGCCCTGATACTGTAAGCCGGCGCAGATATTGGCCAGCGTATGGCTACCCACGCTGTCAATAGCCGCGGCCCACTGCTCTTTTGCCAGCGGGCGTCCCGGCGCGGACAGCTGCGCCCGGTCGATAACCTCCACCGCGCCCAGTTGCCTGAGATGCGCAGCTTCCTCCTGACGGCCGGTGGATGCCACCACCTGATAACCCAGGCGGGCCAGGAAGGCGATGGCGAAACCGCCGACGCCGCCGTTAGCGCCGGTGACCAATACCCGGCCCTTGGCGGGGGTAACGCCGTTTCTCTCCAGCGCGATCACGGCCAGCATGGCGGTATAACCGGCCGTGCCGACGGCCATGGTCTGGCGGGAAGTTAAACCGGCGGGCAGCGGGATCAGCCAATTGCCGTCCAGACGCGCTTTTTGCGCCAGTCCGCCCCAGTGTTTTTCACCCACGCCCCAGCCGTTGAGCAGCACGGCATCGCCGGCCTTGAACGTCGGGTGGGTGCTATGCTCCACGATACCGGCCAGATCAATGCCCGGCACCATGGGAAAGGCGCGGACCACCGGGCCTTTGCCGGTAATGGCCAGTCCGTCTTTATAGTTGAGGGTCGAGTACTCGACCCTCACCTGGACATCGCCCGCGGGCAGTTGGGCTTCGTCCAGGCTGGTGCAGCCGGCGCGATAGCCCTGCTCATCTTTTTCGATCAAAATTCCGTTAAACATCATAACCCCTCAAAAGATTGACTCGTTGTAAACGTTGCCGCCGCGTTGGTATACGGCAGACCGGCGAAAAATCCGTGGGCAAATCGCTCCAGCGGCTGGGCGTTCCCGGCCAGCCGGGCGCGCATTACCGCCCCTTCCCAGCCAATCCAGAAGTAATCCGCCAGAGCCATGCAATCCGTCCCCGGCAGCAGTTGCCCGGCGGCGCGGGCCAACTCCAGGCAACGGGCGACCCGCTGCTGCCACGCCTGCAAAATATCGCTGAGCTGCCGGCGATAGCTGGCCGGCAGCAGGTTGACTTCCTGGCCCAGATTGCCCACCAGGCACCCCCGTTTAAACTCATATTTCGCCATGCCGCGGGCGGCGTCGGCGATAAACTCCCGCAGGCGATCCAGGGGCGGCAGTGAATCATCCAGCAGGGAGCGGTCCAGCTTGCGGGCGAAATAGCGGCCATAAAAGGCAATGATTTCCTGGCCGAAGGCTTCTTTACTGTCGAAATAGTAATAAAACGAGCCTTTCGGCACGCCGACGCATTTCAGGATGCCGTCGATACCCGAGCCGGTAAAACCCTGCTCGGTGAGAATAGCGGTGCCCGCGCGCACCAATGCCGCCCGGGTATCGGGATTGTCGCGGGCGATTTTTGGCGGCCGGCCGCGCCGCTTAGGGGGAGATGTCCGTTGCATGCACCGAATATAGACCGATCGTCTAAAATAATCAAACCCAGACACATCGCCAACGCCCGTTCCGCATTGCGCGTTAATGGCTTATTACCTACCAAGCACCCAATTTTTCGCCGTCACCGCTAGACGCTCCCGCGGCTTCATGATAAAAATCCCGCAGCCCGCCCTGCGCTATAGATGAATATATATATGATATACAAGGATAATAATGCCATCTTTCTTTGCTTCCGCCACTATTTTGCCGGCCATTATTCAGGAAATCGTACAAACCGATACGCGCGCCGCCGCCGACAAAAACGACCTGGGCCGACTATTTTATGCCATCAAGACCATCGGTAACCCGGCAGAGTCCCCGTCCAGGAGTTTCCCCGGGAACAGGCGGGAGCGACCGTTAAAAGCGGCCCTGTTTACGTTGGCGCTGGTCCGCCTGACCGCATCGTCGTCCTCCCCGGCTCAAGTACCGCTGACCGGGACCGTATCGCCCCGCGGATGGCGGATGGACAATACGCATCAGCCCGCGGCGGACCTCGTTTTGACAGCAATCCCCGATTCGTTTCACGGCCACCGGACCAAGCGTCATGTCGTTTTCCCCCCGGCCCGCCCACCGCTGGCGGAACCTGCCGACGACGGAGTGATCGTGACCAGGCTTTTCGATTTTTCGTGTTTGCACCACGGCGACGATTTGTCGCTGGCCCAGATCCTGCGCCAGATTGGCGCTACCTTGCGCCATCCCGTCACCATGCTGGCCACGGAGTCGCTTAACATCCATAGTTGGCGCTCGGGCCGGGGTTGCCCTAGCGCCGCCGACGTCCATCACCTCAACGCCATAACCGCCACCGCCGATAGCGTAACATCCAGCCTGCTGCAATTACTGCCCGGCGCCCTGCCGCTGTCGGTGCACCAAAATCTGGTGGGACCGGTATTGGAGGCCATAGCCAACGAACTGGAGCGGTGCGGTAATCCCCGCGAGACATATCTGGATATCGCGCAGCAAGCGCTGTTTCTGGCCAAAACCGCCCTGGATAACGCTAACTTTCGCGATAGATTGCCGCTTTACCAGCCGCCGAAACGCGGCGATTCGCTTTTACCCCGGGATCTGGGGTTCAAGAACGACGGCGGTCCCTACATCCGCATGCGCGCCGGCGGCGCCTGGCGGGAAAACCGGTTATATGAAACCAACGGGGTCTATTCCATTCGTGACGACACGCACGGCGCGCGGGTGGCTACGGTGCGCTACAACCGCCCCGCGCAGGTGTGGGAACCTGTCCGGCCTGCGCGGTTCAGGCCGTCGCGCAAGCAGCGGGACTTTATCGCTACCCACAAGTTGGTTTACCAACCGGATAGCGTCTACCTTGAACTGAAAAACGCCAATCCCCGGTTTTATCATCAGGCGGCGATTTATCGGGTACAGCCGCCGCGCAGCGCATCGTTGCCTGCCGCCGGCCAATACGCGGTAGAAATCCAGGGCGATCTGGTGCCCGTGGTCCCGGTGGTGATTCCCCGCCAGGGCATGAAATACGAGTTGATGCATACCGGCCGTGGACGGCTGGAAAACTATCAGGTCGAGTGGGACGGCCGGCAATGGGGGTTCGCCGCCCGGACATCGCCGCATGCGGCGAAAAGCCTGGTGCGGCAGATTTCAGAGCCTATGTATGCCCCGTCCGTCTCGGCCCGCGATCTCTCCTCGCCCGATGCCCGGGGTTTGCAATGGAATCGCCGCAATGAAAGTTTTTTGCGGATCAATCATAAATATGTACGGGTCTTGCCCTATAAAAATCAACCCGGGCATTTTTTTATCAAATCCCCCCACCGGAATATCAACCTCAGATTCCGCAATAATAAATTTCAACCACAAACCGTACGGGAACGTTTATTGCTGATAAAAACCGAAGGGCTCAGCGGCCGCGGGAGATTAAGGCCGCGCCAGCCCGCGGATATTATCAGACAGGTGTTCAGTATGGATAGGGAACAGGCGAAACGCTATTTAGGGCAATATTCGTTTGAATCCGGCGGCTTATATAACGAAATGGAATTCGCTTTGCAGCTTGAACAATACGAGCAGGTGCCGGCATGGGCCGAACGATTCAAGCGCCCGCAGGCCGCGGCCGGCCTGGACGCCCCTACAGAGGGTAGGTTCTCCCCCGGGGCGGGCCCGTCCGCTGGTGCAGATGGCGGTATCGAGAGGCTTTCCCCGGCGGGGAGCGACCATGACGATATCATGCATGTGGAACACCTGGAGGTGGGGGAAGAAATTGGCGACGGCGCCGAGGGCATCGTCTATGAGGATAAAACCGACCCGACCTATGTGTTAAAAAAGATTAAACAATCGCAATTCACCTCATCTTTCGATCCGTCTTCAGACAATAGCAACAGTTCTGCCAGCGCATCGCTCATACCGCTTAAAGATCGCCTGGGCATGGCCAAGGCCCAAGCGGAACTGTTTTGCCGCTATTACGGCAGCGACGGCGCCAAGGTTTATTTATATGATTCCGACGTCTATATCCGGATGTTGAAAATTCCCGGCGCGTCCCTGAGGGAAATCGCGCCCGGCACCCTGCCGGACGATGCCATAGAACGGTTTGCCACCATGGTCGGCAACCTGAACGAACTGGGTATCTGGCACGCGGATTTACATGAAGACAATGTGTTCTACGATCGCGGCAGCCAGGCGTTTTACCCTATCGATTTCAGTAATTATCGCGAAGCGTTTCTGCACATGGACGCCCGCGGCAAAAACGTGGTTAATCAAGAAAACGAACGGAACTGGCAAAGCATCATCAATATCATTAAAAAGAAACAGCGGCGCGTGCCCGTTTAACGCGCATGAACCAGGCCGGTATGATGGCCAGGAAAAAAAAGATCGCCACGACGTAAAAACCATCCTGATAAGCGAATAATTGCGCCTTCGGCACCAGCATACTTTCCAGATAGGCCATCGATCCCGGATTCACCCCTTCCGGCAGGCGATTGCCAAACGGATTGCCCCAGTGGGAGAAAAGCAACCCCAGGCGGGTGATGGACTCCGCCGCAATGGCGTTGGACGCCGTCAGCGCCTGCGCCAGCGCATCGCCGTGGAAAATGGTGCGCCGATCGATAATCACCGATAGCAGGTTAACGCCGAACGCGCCCCCCAGTTGGCGCACGAAATTCAGACTGCCGGACCCCTGGGCCAGCTTGTCCGCGGGCAAAGCGCGCAGGGCGCCCGCATTAAGCGCCGGCAGCATGACCCCCAGCCCAATGCGCCCCAGCACCACCCACAACGCCATGGTCCAAAAGGGGGTATCCACATCGGCGCCGCCGGAAAGCCAGCTCGACAGCGCAAAAATGGCTAGCCCGGCGATCACCGGCAAATGTGGCGGCAGCCGGTCGCTTAGCTGGCCGGCAAGGGGAAAAATCAGCCCGAGCACCAGCCCGGAGGGCATTAACAACAGCCCGGAGCGGGTGGGCGTATACCCTTGCACGGTCTGCACAAACAGGGGGATGATATAGGTTGAACCGTAAATGCCGGCCCCCAGCGCAAACGCCACCACGCAGCCCGCCGAGAAACGCGGGTTCTTGAATACCCGCAGGCTCAGCAGCGGCTGGGCGGCGATCAGCTCCCACCAGATAAAGCCGGCGGCGCTCAGCGCGGCGGCGGCAAACATGCCGATGATAAAAAACGAATCCCACCCTTCCCGTTGGCCGTTGGACAAGCCGGTTAACAGCATGGTCAGCGCGCAGATCAACAACATGAAACCGGCGGCGTCGAATTTGCGCCGGGGGGCGGCGGCCTGGTTATCCAGTCCCGGCAGGATAACCATCGCGGCCGCCATGCCGGCGGCGCAAAAAGGCACCACCACCAAAAAAACGTAGCGCCAGTCATACTGATCGACCATCATGCCGCCCACCGTCGGCCCCAAGGCCGGCGCCAGCACCACGCCCACGCCATAAATCCCCATGGCCCTGCCGCGCTGGGCCGGAGGAAACACCTGCGACAGCACCACCATGGCCAGCGGCTGGATAATGCCCGACGCGCTACCCTGTAATACCCGGGCCAAAATCACTTCGGCGCCGCTGCTGCTCACGAAACCCAGCAGGCACCCGGCGATAAACACCAGCAGAGCGCCGACAAAAGCCCGCCGGTAGCCAAAACGTTCCAGCGCCCAGGCGGTCATCAGCATGGTGGCGGTCATCGATGCCAGGAATGCGGTGGATAACCACTGCACCTGATCCTGCCCCAGGCCGAACGCTCCCATGATATCGCGCATGGCGACGTTAACGATGGTGGCGGTGGCGGTGGTGGCGATGGTGCCGAGCATTACCGTGCCGGTGGCCAGCCAGCGGTAGGCCGGCCCAAAACGTTCCTCCTGGATCTCAATGGGCGACATTAATCGCCACCTCGACCATCAGACCGGGTTTCAAGCGCGGGTCGATGCTTTCGCCGCCGCGCTCCCTGGCGCCGTCAAACGCGATGCGCACCGGCACCCGCTGGGTAATTTTGGTGAAATTGCCGGACGGATTCGGACTGGGCAGCAGGGCGAATTGATTGGTGGCGGTGTTGCCCACCCGGATCACATGCCCGCGCTGTACCATATCGGGATAGGCATCCACGCCGATTTCCACCGCCTGCCCCACCGCCACCTGGTTCAGGGCGGTTTCCTTGATATTGGCCTCGACCCAGACGTTTTTCGGATCATGGACCATCATCACCCATTGCCCGGCCTGGATATAATCACCCACGTCGCCCAGGGTGCGGTCCACCACGCCGTCCACCGGCGAACGCAAGGTGCGATCGGCGATTTCCTGGGTAATTTGGTCCGCTTGCGCTTGCAGCGCCAGTAACTGTTGGCGCTGCATATCGATTTGCCGGTCCAGCACCTGCAACTGCCCGCGCTGCGCCCGGGCATTGGCCAGCGCCGCCCGCTGGGAAAGCATCTGCGCCTGGGCTTCCCGCAGTTGATCCTGGCGCTGTAATAGCGCGGTATGACTTTCATCCCAGGTCTTGCGCGGCGTCAGCCCGCTTTTGACCAGGCTGTCGTCCCGCTGGAAATTGGCCTGCGCCAGCGCCAATTGATGCCCGGCGTCCGACAAGGTGGACTCCGCTACGGTCAACTGCGCCTGCGCCTGTTCCAGCTCGGCCTGGGTGGTTTGATCGGCGGTCTGGCGCTGGGCCTGGGTATAGGCGATTTGCGCGTTGGCCGAGGCCAGATCCCCTAGCACCGCCGCCAGCCTCAACCGGGCGTCCCGATCGTCGATTTGCGCCAAAATCTGGCCTTTTTTCACCCGGTCGCCGTCCATCACCGGCCGGGCCACCAGCCAGCCGTCCACCCGGCTGGCCAGGGTGACCACCTCGCCGGTGATATGCGCATCATTTTCGGCCACGTGGGCCAAACGCCAGTCAATCCAGGTAATAAACCAGACGATAACCGCAACCAGCACCGCCGCGCCCGTCAAGGCCCACATTTTTCGCCGCCGGCTCAGGCGGTTAAAGCCCCGCAGCGAAAAGCCGCGCCGCTGCTGCCCCCCCATACTCATAACGACTCCTTATCCACCGAGGCCAGACTGGCGAGCACCTGCTCCAATAGCCGGTTCATCTGTTCGATTTCCCGATCGTCCACCCCCGATAGCACCTGATTGCGCACCGCCAGGGCCATGCCCTCCACCTGCTGGACCCGCTGCAGGCCGTGTTCGGTCAAATGGATCTCCTTGGCGCGGCGATCGCTGCCTTCGCGGCGCACGATAAATCCCTGGGCCTGCAGGTTATCCAGCAGGCGCACCACCGAAGAGGCGTCCAGGGTAATGGCTTCCGCCAGGTCTTTTTGCAGCATGGGCTTTTCGGCCCGGGCCAGATGCAGTAACGGCACCCAGGTGGCTTCGGTCAGGCCGTAGGGCTGTAGCTTGCGATCGATCACCCGCCGCCATTGGCGGGCGGTGTGGGCAATCAGATTAGCGAACTTGCGGTGCGGCGAGGGATTGGGCAACGACGCGGTCGTCGACGGCGCGGTAGGTAATGACGGCATAATAAAATAGATTCCAACCCATTAGTTGACATGCCATTAATAAACTCCGGAGCATATATTTTGTCAAGCGACCCGCCGGGCAATTCCATTGACGCCGCCCCCAATTAAGAGGCATTATCATTTAGTCAGGATTGGTTTTTGGCCAGACGCCGTAGCCTCGCTTTGCAGTTTGTCTTTACGTCCCAGGACGTATCCCCCGTAGCGATCGGAAAGACTGATTCAGGTATCACACCCCGCCGAGTCCGATGGCGAGGGCAGCGACGCTTTACCACCACGTTTGAGGATGCATTGATGCTCCGTCGTTTTTTCAATTATTATGCCCCCTACAAGGGATTATTCGCGCTTGATTTCGGCTGCGCCATTATTGCCGGGCTGCTGGAATTAAGCTTCCCCATGGCGGTAAAATTATTTATCGACAAATTGTTACCCGCGCAGGACTGGGCGCCGATCGCCGCCGCCGCCGTGGGCCTGTTGCTGATCTATTTCCTTAATACCGGCCTGATGGCGATCGTGAACTATTGGGGCCATGCCCTTGGGGTCGGCATCGAAACCGATATGCGCCGCGAGGCGTTCAGCCATTTGCAAAAACTGTCGTTTCGTTATTACGACAATACCAAAACCGGCCATATTATCGCCCATGTGACCAAGGACCTGGAGGAAGTGGGGGAAATCGCCCACCACGGGCCGGAAGATGTGTTTATCGCGCTGATGACCTTTGTCGGGGCCTTTATCCTGATGGCGACGGTGCACGTACCGCTGGCCATGCTGACCGTGATTATCGTCCCGTCCATGACCTGGCTGGTCAGCCGCCAGGGTGCGGAGATGACCGACACCTGGCGCAAGCTGTTCCGCCAGGTCGGTAATTTCAATGCCCGCATCGAAGAGAGCATCGGCGGCATCCGCGTGGTGAAAGCCTTTGCCAACGAGCCGCAGGAAGAGGCGCTGTTCGCCCGCGACAACGACAACTACCGCACCACCAAGCTGCGCGCCTACCGCATTATGACCACCAGCATGACCCTGAGTTATCTCAGCACCCGGCTGGTACAGCTGATCGTGATGGTGGCCGGCACCTGGTATGTGATTAAAGGGGATTTAAGCTACGGCGGTTTTGTCGGTTTCCTGCTGCTGGTGGAGGTATTTTTCCGCCCGGTGGCGAAAATCTCCGCGGTGCTGGAAAGTTACCCCAAGGGCATTGCCGGGTTTAAACGCTTCGCCACGCTTATCGATACCGAACCGGATATCGTTGACCGGCCTGCGGCCCGGGTCATGGACAGCCTGTTGGGCAATATAGAGTATCGCGACGTGCGGTTTGGCTATCGCGCCGATAAGCCCATCCTTGAGAACCTTAACCTGTCGATTAAGGCCGGGGAAACCGTGGCCTTCGTCGGCCCCTCCGGCGCGGGCAAAACCACCCTATGCTCGCTGCTGCCGCGTTTTTACGACGTCGATGCCGGCGCCATCACTGTGGACGGCATTGATATCCGCGATATGACCCAGGCGTCGCTGCGTAATAATATCGGCATCGTGCAGCAGGATGTCTTTTTGTTCGGCGGTTCGATTCGCGAGAATATCGCCTACGGCAAGCTCGACGCCGACGACGATGAAATCTGGGACGCCGCCTGCCGGGCGCGGCTGGACGAGCTGATCGCCGCCCTGCCCGAGGGACTCGATACGGTGGTGGGCGAACGCGGGGTTAAACTTTCCGGCGGCCAGAAGCAGCGGCTGTCCATTGCGCGCATTTTCCTGAAAAACCCGCCGATCCTGATCCTCGACGAGGCCACCTCGGCGCTGGATACCGCCACCGAGCAGGCCATCCAGCAATCGCTGGCGGAGCTGTCCCATGGCCGCACCACCCTGGTGATTGCCCACCGGCTGGCCACCATACAGCATGCCGACCGCATCGTGGTGGTGGATAACGAGGGAATTATTGAACAAGGCAGCCATAAAGAACTGCTGCTGCGCCACGGCACTTATGCCCGGCTGCATCAGGCGCAATTCGGGGCAGCTTAGGCCTAAAATAACCGATGGGCGAATTTAACCCGCGGTGAAACCCTCTTTTCCAGCGGTTTCAGATAAAAATAACCATTATCTTAGATTTGACGCAACGAACGTCGTCCTTTGTAGGAACATATTAGCGGCTAACACGTTGCGTTAACTCATCTGAGGAAGTTATGGAATTTTTTATCCAACTGGCGGTTATTCTGGCCTGCCTGCTTTACGGGGCCAGAAAAGGCGGCATCGCCCTGGGATTATTGGGCGGTATCGGGCTGGTTATCCTGGTGTTTTTCTTTCATCTCGAACCCGGCAAACCGCCGGTGGACGTCATGCTGGTGATTATTGCCGTGGTGGCGGCCTCCGCCACCCTGCAAGCCTCCGGCGGCCTGGACGTGATGCTGCAAATCGCCGAACGCCTGCTGCGGCGCAACCCCAAGTATGTTTCCATCGTGGCGCCCTTTGTCACCTGCTGCCTGACCATTCTGTGCGGTACCGGCCACGTGGTATATACCATCCTGCCCATTATCTACGATGTGGCGATTAAAAATAATATCCGCCCCGAACGGCCCATGGCCGCCAGTTCCATCGGCTCGCAGATGGGCATTATCGCCAGCCCGGTATCGGTGGCGGTGGTTTCCCTGGTGGCGATGCTGGGCAACGTGACCTTTAACGGCCGGCACCTGGACTTCCTGGACCTGCTGGCCATCACCATCCCCTCCACCCTGTGCGGTATCCTGGCCATCGGCATATTCAGCTGGTTCCGCGGCAAGGATCTGGACAAGGACGAAGTGTTCCAGAAATTCATTTCCGACCCGGAAAACCGCCACTATGTTTACGGCGATACCGCCACGCTGCTGACCCGCAAGCTGCCGCGCAGCAACTGGATCGCCATGTGGATCTTCCTGGCCACCATCGGCATCGTCGCCCTGCTGGGCGCGGTGCCCGGCCTGCGCCCGGTATTCAACGGCCAGCCGCTGTCGATGGTGCTGGTCATCCAGATGTGCATGCTGTTCGCCGGCGCGGTGATCATCATCGCCACTAAAACCAACCCGGCCGATATTTCCAAAAACGAGGTGTTCCGCTCCGGCATGATCGCCATCGTGGCGGTATACGGTATCGCCTGGATGGCCGAAACCATCTTCGGCGCCCATTTAAAGGAAATCGAAGCCCATTTGGGAGCCATTATCAAGGTCCATCCCTGGGCCTATGCCATCGCGCTGCTGATCGTTTCCAAGTTCGTCAACTCCCAGGCGGCGGCCCTGGCGGCCATCGTACCGCTGGCGCTGGCCATCGGCGTCGACCCGGCGTATATCGTGGCGTCCGCCCCGGCCTGCTACGGGTATTATATTCTGCCCACCTACCCAAGCGACCTGGCCGCCATCCAGTTCGACCGTTCGGGCACCACCCATATCGGCAAATTTGTCATCAACCACAGCTTTATCCTGGTGGGACTGATTGGCGTGGGCGTGTCCAGCGTGATCGGCTGGGTGTTGGCCGCGGCCTACGGCTTTTTATAACAGAACCACCGCGTAATCCCGCCCGGCAGCGGGCGGGATGCGCATTCTCTGAGCAAACAGACCTTTTTGACCGTTTCCCCCTTTGACATGGCACGGAACCATCGCTATGATGCGAACCACTTAGCGATTCCTCTGTAGTTCAGTCGGTAGAACGGCGGACTGTTAATCCGTATGTCACTGGTTCGAGTCCAGTCAGAGGAGCCAAGATTCTTGTCTTCATGCCGCTTTGCGAATCCCTATACGATTTTGATTCAACAAGTTAGCGTGAAAAAACTTCCCGATGCATTTTTAGTTTTCCCTCTGCCTCGGGAGAATTTGGTGGTCAGATTTGGGGTCAGGTTGGTTCGATTATGGAGTGACCCCCATATGTCTCTCAACGACACGAAAATCCGCAGTCTCAAGCCTTCTGATAAACCTTTCAAAATCTCCGATTCACACGGTTTGTATCTTTTGATCAATCCAGGCGGTTCACGTCTCTGGTATATCAAGTACCGTATCAATGGTAAAGAATCCCGTCTCGGCTTAGGTGCCGATCCCGATGTCTCTCTAGCCGATGCCCGCCAGCAACGTGACGGTATCCGAAAATTGCTGGCGCAGAATATCAATCCCGCCCGGCAACGTATCGCCGAAAGGGCCGCCCGCTCGCCGGAAAAAACCTTCAACTCCGTGGCATTGGATTGGCACAAAAGCAACAAAACATGGTCAGCGAACCATGCTGCCCGTCTGCTTGCCAGCATGAACAACCCTATCTTCCCTGCAACCCTATCTTCCCTGCAATTGGACATCTACCGGTCACTGAGCTTAAAACCCGCCACTTTATCGACCTGCTGAAAGATATTGAGAGAAAAGGTTTGCTAGAAGTAGCGGCCCGAACCCGGCAGCATATCTGCAACATCATGCGTCATGCCGTTCACCAGGAAATGGAAGGACAATCCCTGCCCGGATGACTCTCCACGGTGGGTGCTTTTCCAGCCGGGCCTGGTGCGATATGGCTGGCAGGGATAATACCTGTTTTCATCAATGGATTGATCGCAGGGCTATGCTACAGAGTAACATTGGTTTTATAATCATTAACGATCAAAGTGGTATTGAATAGTTATGCGCCGATGCAGCACATTCAATACCTAGCCTGACTCTAATGACCACTTCCGTTAGAAATGGCTTACTCCATACCGAGAGTTCGTGATGCTCAAAACAGAAGATCTCAACACCATGATATCAATTGATGAGATTCACTTTGCTGACTGGCAAATCTGGCCCCAGCTAAGGATTCTGTTACACCGGGGTAAGCCAGTAAGAATTTCTGCCAGAGCTTTTGATGTTCTGGTGGTTCTGGTGAGTGCGGAAGGTAAAGCGGTAAGTAAAGAGTCTTTACTTACTCAAGTGTGGGGAAATGAAATCGTCGAAGAAAATAATCTTCAGGCGCAAA
Source organism: Sodalis sp. RH21 (assembly GCF_047324175.1). Taxonomy (NCBI): domain Bacteria; kingdom Pseudomonadati; phylum Pseudomonadota; class Gammaproteobacteria; order Enterobacterales; family Bruguierivoracaceae; genus Sodalis; species Sodalis sp. RH21. The sequence continues at coordinate 3,233,867 of NZ_CP178732.1, forward strand.
TTTCAGCTATACGCCGCATACTGGGTCTTGACCGCCATCTACTGGTTACTGAATTTGGCTGTGGTTATCGTTTTAATATCAACAAATTACCTTATGAGACGCCCTCTAAATCAGAAATACCTGAGACTGCTGTCACCCCTTTTCTGACGTCGATTCTGGGGCGTGATCAAGCGGGGCGGGAATTATGCGCCTTATTGCATCAACACCGTCTGGTGACGATTACAGGCTCAGGGGGCGTGGGTAAGACTCGTTTGGCATGGGAAGTCGTCAGCCTTATACACACGTATTTTTCTGATGGAATATGTGTGGCTGAACTGGCGCATATCACCGAAGCATCCAGCTTGCTATCTGTTATTTCACAAGCGCTACATCTTCCATTGGCCACCATTCATAATGATGCCGATTTACGGCAACAACTTGCACGGCGTCGATGTTTACTGCTGATTGATAACTGTGAACATGTAATTAATGAACTTGAACCAGTGATTACGTTGCTCCTGAACCTGGCTCCCCATATCAAACTGTTGTTGACCAGCCAGGTAGCGTTACAGGTTGCTGGCGAGCAACAATATCTACTACCGCCATTACACGTTCCTGAGAGCGAAGGGGCTAATACCCAAGTGCTACTGACTTTTGCCAGTGTCCGCCTCTTTATCGAACGCGGACAGGCCAACCGACATGATTTCCATCCATCGGCCAGCGAACTGTCGTTGATTGGCGAGTTATGCCGCCATCTTGACGGTCTGCCGTTGGCGATTGAACTTGCGGCCTCCCGTCTGCCAGTCATGAGCGTCAAAGAGATCTATAGCCGACTGGAAGACCGTTTCCAGCTATTGAGCAATACGCACGGCTCTCTGGTGCCCAGGCATCAGAAAATACTGACCACCCTGGAGTGGACTTATCAGTTACTCAACACTCGCGAACAACGATTATTTTGCTCTCTGGGAATCTATACCGATATGTTCAGTGTGAAATCAGTAAGCGACTTTCTGCTTATTAACGACAAGCATCGCTGGCAGGTTGTTGACGATCTGCAAAGATTGCTGTCCTTATCCCTGATTCAGGTCAGTACTCAGGTACCAGCGACCCGTTTCCGCCTGCTGGAAACCATGCGCCAGTTCGCATGCGATAAACTCAGGCAACAGGGTGAATATGCCGCTCTTGAGGCCCGTTTTGCCGGTTATTATAAAGTTCTGGCAGAAGAGTCCCAAAGTGATTGGTTTATGCTGCCAACAGAACAGTGGCGTGGACGCTATAGCCATAGGCTTAATGATTTGCGGAGTGTTTTACAGCAAACGTTAACTGAGGGGGCCGATCCCTCTACTGGGCTTGAGATCTTACAGGCTATGACCCCGTTTTGGATTGAATATTCACTATACGATGAATGTCAGCGCCATATCTATCCTCTGCTTTATGAAAATACTTCGCAGGTAGTATTAACGCTACGCCAGAGAATGAATCTCAGCGCTGTAGCAGGTAAGGCATCAACCTGGGCAAAAGGCCCTACGCCTAAAACACATTCAGCCTGGAAAACCGCGCTGGCACTTGCAGAAAAGCTCGACGACAAAGAAATACGTTTACAGGCTCATTACGGGTTATGGTTGTATTATCTGCGTACTGGCGAACTGGATAAAGCGCTTGAGCATGCGCAATCTATGTGCGAGCTCGCGCGGTCCATTAGTGACGAGGAAGCGCTGGCAACCGGGCTGCGTATTCTCGGTGTATCCCTGCATTTTTTGGGGCATCATGACGTCGGGCGTGATTATCTCCAACAATCTCTTGGCTGGTTTGACCAGGGCGGATTAAGTCACTCTTTCCGTTTTGGTCTTGATCAAGAGAGCGCCGGTCAGGCCTTTCTGTCTCGTTTACTCTGGTTACAGGGGGAGTATAAGGCCGCTAAACGGATGGCATGGCGCGGTGTAAAAAAAGCCGCTCATTTGCAGCATGTCTGTTCTCTTTGCTGTGCACTGGCTGAAGGCGCCTGTATGACAGCGGCACTGGATCGTAATCCACGTTGGGTTATAAAGGCCGCAAACTGGCTTATTCATCTGGCAGAAAAGCATGATTTGTATTTCTGGAAGACCTATGGCGAATTGTTTCTTGTTTGGGCCAAACAGTTCAGTCATACCGATGTTAGTCGAACCACACTGTTTAGCTCGTTGCGCGCGATGGGATTAGACTGGCAATATTCCCCCTTGTTGTCAGAAATTGATACCGGGCTATCGCAGAAAACCGCCCGTCAGGATCATGAAAACTGGTGCACGCCTGAGCTGATGCGTCTTTCCGCCACTCAATTACCTCCTCAGGAGCAACGCCTGCTGTTGGAGCAGGCCCTGGACAAAGCGCATCAACAACAGGCTCACGGCTGGGCCCTGCGTATTGCTTATTCACTGGCGACATTGCGGGCTGAAGCTGGGGAAAAATTGGCTGCCAAACAGTTAATACAGGACGCTTTACACGATGTCGATGGTTCAGACAGGGCGACGGATGTAAGAAATGCTATGGCACTATGTGCCCGAATGGAGACCTGAATATTTACGTCTCACGGCTATTAACATCCCCAGGATCACGAGTCCTGCCCCCGCTGCAGAAATCAGCGTCCAGTTATGAGTTCTCTCCCATACCCAAGTGGCAGTCAGTGAGCCACATGCTCCGCCAATAAACATAACGCACATAAATAGTGTATTAAGACGGTTTCTGGCATCTGGACGCAAAGAATAAATCGTGTGCTGGTTAGCTATCAGTACACATTGTTCACCCGCATCCAGTAGTAGAATGCCCGCCACCATACCCGCCATACTGTTCCAGCCCCAAAAAACAACCCAGGCCAGCAGCATGAGTATCACACCAAAAACAACCATTCTGAATGGTCCCTGACGATCGCTGAAACTTCCCGCCAGAGGCGCGCACAGAATACCGATTAACCCCAAAGCAGCCAGGGTTCCGGTTACCCCTGCACCGTAATCGTAGCGATGAGCTAACCAGAAAGGGAGCACGGTCCACAGCACGCTGAAGGAGGCAAACAGCATTGCTTGTGTAAGAGTTGCACCGCGCACCTGCTTCTCGCTTTTCCACAGCTGTCCTAATGAACGTAATACCGCCAGATAGTTAAACGTTGGCGCTGGCAACGACTGAGCAGGCAAAATGCGCAAGATGAAAAATATAGCCAGCAATGTCATGATCGCTCCGGCCAAAAAGACGCCGCGCCAGTCGAAATACTGACCAATAAGACCTCCGATAGCCCGGCCAGCAAGGATACCTGCGAGGACACCGCTCATCACGGTACCCACTGTTTTACCTCGTGCAGAAGTTCTGGAGAGAGAGGCAGCAAGCGGCACTATCTGTTGGGCTACTGTTGCAGCCATCCCGGTAAGGAAGGAGAAGATCACCAACACTGTCGCCGTGGGGGATAACATCATGCCTATCAGTGCCACGAAAAGCATCTGCGCTTGACGCAGGATAAGCCGCTGACGTTCAATATAGTCGCCCAGAGGGATCAGAAAGAATAAACCCACCGCATAGCCTAACTGGGTGGCCATGGGGATCAAAGAAACAGATTCCCATTCATTGGGAAAGGATCTAGCAATCAAATTCAGGACAGATTGATTAAAATAAATATTAGCTACAACAATACAGCAAATAATCGCCAGCATCAGAATCCTGGCAGAAGAAAGCTCGTGATTGTCCTTACGCATTGACCACTCCTTGCTCTAAACTCAATGTCGTCTGGAGTATAAGCAGAGGCGACTCCCAACTCTTTGACCGTTTTTTTCAGACGTCTGAATTCTGATGCACAAGCTCCTGAAATAGAGATTTGTTACTAATACTGCTCATGTTATTAACTGTGCTTAATTGAGGAGCGACAAATGGATTTAAAACTGACGGGAAAAGTGGCTCTGGTAACCGGAGCCCGAACCGGAATTGGTTTCAGCATTTGTGAAGAACTGGCCGTAAATGGTGTGCATTTAGTCATGGTGGCCAGACGAGAACCTGAGCTGATTCTGGCTGCGAAAAAAATCTCAGGGAAATACGGTGTTTCGGTGCTGCCTATTGCCGGGGATGTGACCGATCCAAAACTACCTTCCCTGGTGGTTGAACATGCGGAAAAGGTTTTTCAGCGTATTGATTTACTGGTGAATAATGCCGGAAGAGCACATGCGGGCACTCTATTAACCACTTCGGAAGAAGACTGGCAGTTAATGACTGAGACCAAATTTTCCGCCATGCGACGTTTTTGTAAGGCGATCATCCCCGGGATGCAGAAACGAAACTGGGGGCGTATTGTCAATATCTCATCTATTGGCGGTATCTATCCTAATCCGCAACTTACCGTCTCACACGCGCTGAGCGCGGCTATCAACAACCTGACCCGTAGCTTAGCACTGAGCGTGGCTCCGGATGGCATTCTGGTCAATGCTATCGGCGTGGGCGCTGTCGCGACGGATAACTGGGCGCAGAATATGCTACCGAATGTCCGCAATCGTCGTCCTGAACTGGCTGACAGAACAGACGAAGAGGTAATGGCATTACTGGGTAAAGAGAAAACGCCTGTGGGCCGCTTTGGACTGCCTGAAGATATTGCTGCGATTGCTGCGTTCCTACTTTCTGGAAGGAATCAGTTTGTTACCGGACAGACAATTGAAGCATCAGGCGGAGCAGACAGATTTATGTAATTTCTTCCATTCAACTCAAATAATGTTTGAGGACTGGATTAATTTAATCTGGTTTTTTAAATCGGCCGTGACACCCATGGGGACGCGGCCAGGTTATCGAAGGTCAGCGACAGCGAAACAGACGTACTTGTCAATGGTGCGCTCCACCGGCAGAGAGAGGCACACCAACTTTACCGTTTCGTTGAGCACTCTTATTGGCTCTATTTGTCTTTAGAGAGATGATTATAAATACTCAGATATCCTATTTCAGTATCCGCTAAATGGTGGTCATTTTGGGGGTCTTGACTGAGAAGATATTCTCCTCTAGCTTAACTATCAGCCAGTTACTGGCAAAGGCGATCCCAGTCAGGGAGCAAACCTCTTGTTTTCATGCTTCTTTACGAATTCCTGTGTGATTCAGATTCAATAAGTTAGCATGAAAAATCTCCCCGATGCGTTTTCAGTTTTCCCTCCGCATCGGGAAAAATTGGTGGTCAGATTCGAGGTCAGGTTGGTTCGATAATGGAGTGCCCCCCCTCTATCTCTCAACGACACGAAAATCCACAGTCTCAAGCCTTCAGATAAATCCTTCAAAGTCTCCGATTCACACGGCCTATACCTTTTGGTCAATTTCATCGACCTGCTGAAAGGTATTGAGGCAAAAGGTCTGCTGGAAGTCGCATCCCGCACGCGGCTGCACCGGTGTAAAGCCATACGCTATGCAGGGCATCAGGGGTTAATCGAAAGCAATCCGGCGGCGAAGCTGGACGGCGTGGCAGCTCCACCCGTTAAGCGCCGCTATCCAGCCCTACCGTTGGAGCGCCGGCCGGAATTTCTGAAACGAATTGAACATTATCAGCAGGAACGGAAATTAACTCGTCTGGCCGTTCTGCTGGCGCTTCACCTGTTTATCCGCTCCAGTGAACTGCGTTTTGCCTGGTGGTCAGAGATTGATTTCAGAAACAGAATCTGGACCATTCCCGCTACCCGCGGGGCTATCCCCGGCATTCGCTACTCTGGTCGTGGAGCCAAAATGCGCACGCCGCATATCGTGCCGTTGCCCCGGCAGGCCGTCGCCACCCTGGAGCAGATTAAAGCAATACATATGTCCCGCCTTATCGTTGGGAAAAAAATAAGGATAATTAAATTCAACAACCGATAAAAACGCCGGGTACAAACCCGGCGTTAGATGAGCTATTCCAATTACAAAAACAAGTCAACCCGCGCTTTCGCAACAGAGCGTTGATGGCACGCCACGCTAAATACTGTAGCGCTGACCACTTACGATAGAGTAAATTTTTATGTCGCGGATACATTCAAATTAGATGAATACGATTCCCTCTGGATGGAAATATTTTTCACATTACCTGGCGCTGTGCAAGCAATGCAGCCATGATCCCACCTTCTAATTCGCTGAAAGCGGCGGATGCCGTTTCTCCACTCATGGAGAGTTCCGGGTCGAGACCGTTACCAAGCCGTTCAAGCTGCATATTGTTCCAGGGAAGGATGTGGAACAGGTTCAATGTCGCTTCCGGGGACGGGAGGCGTTCGATTTCGCCAGCAAGCAGACGACGCGGTGCTTCCGGATCGGCGATCAATGGACGTCCTATGCCAATGACATCAAGTTCACCCGCTTCGAGCGCTTCGATCATGCCCGTGACACTGCGGAAGTTACCGGTCACCATTATTGGCATTTTAGCGACATTGCGCACCGCGCCGGCGAAGGCCACAAAATAGGCTTCACGAGCGCTACTACTCGCAAGCACCCCATCCTCCCCTTCATCTTTGACTGCAATACCGACCACTTTGGGTTGTTCCAGCGAACCGCCTGAAAGTTCTAATAAATCAAGGCCGGAGTCATTGAGCATTTTCACCAATTCGATGCATTCGGCGTTGGTGAAGCCGCCGCGCTGGAAATCTGATGCGTTGAGCTTGATACCAATCGGGAACGCCGGTCCGACCACGCTGCGGACCGCGGAGATGACTTCAAACAGAAAACGTGACCGGTTTTCCAGGGAGCCGCCCCACTCATCGGTTCGGCGGTTGGAGAGCGGACTCAGAAACTGCGAAATGAGATAGCCGTGCGCGGCATGCAGAGACAGCCCCGTGAAGCCTGCATCCTTTACTTCCCTGGCAGCAAAAGCAAATTGGTCGATTGCATGACGGATCTGCGTTTCGCTCATGGGTTTGGGTTTGGCAAAGCTGAAACCCGCATTCCTGATCACATCGATCTCTACGTCCGAACACGAGAGCGGTGCGGGGTTGATTATATCGCTGACCTGGCGTCCGGTATGACCAAGCTGAGCCCAGAAGTGCGCGCCTTTCGACGTCCCGGCTCCGGCTAGATCGGCAAGTTGGCGGCGCCCGCTGGCATCATCGATCACGATATTTCCTGGACGCTCCAGATGCCAACGATCGACCTGAATATTACCTGTGAGCAAAAGCCCGGCACCGGAACCAGCCCAACGTCGATAGAGCGTTTCCAATTTAGGTGTGGAATGGTTGAACGAATCGGCCAGACCTTCGCTCATCGCCGACTTGGCGAGACGGTTGGAAAGCTTGGCGCCGCACGGGAGAACGAGAGATTGAGCAAGAGGGTTAGTCATAAAAACTCCTGGTAGCTTGATCGCCACACAGACAGGCAATCTGGTTCTGAAAATAACGATACACGACAGTGATCACTGTCGTTGACACGACAATGAGCGCTGTCGTATGATTTGTCAACCCAAGAGTTAAGGAACAGAAACAGATGGCGAAGACGTGGTCAGCCGACAACCCCAAAGCGACATTGATGGCACGCAAGCAGGCTCTTATCGTCGATGCTGCCCTCAAGGCCTTTTTAAGTTCCGGCTATGCGGAAACATCGGTTAATCAGATTGCGGCCGATGCCGGGGTATCTATTAAAACGCTGTACCGGCATTTCGAGAGCAAGGACGACTTGTTCAGCGCGGTCATGCAAGCCGCATGCGGCAATATGCCAGGTGCTGATGCCAGCGGAGAGGAGAGCACGCCAACCTGGTACAAGGATGCGCCGTCTGTAGCGTTTCCCAGGATCGGAGAAGAATACCTTCGCCACGTCTTGTCCCGCGATCAGTTGGCGCTCTATCGGGTTGTCACCCGCGATGCGCTTCGCTTTCCGGAGTTAGGCCGCCGCTATCTACAGGAAACGACCGGAAGACGCGATGCCAAGTTCGCTGGCTACCTCGACATTTGGGCAGACCATGAAGGCTGGCAGGTTCACGACAGGCACGCGGCGGCTCAGATATTTGCCGGGCTATTAAAGGCGCGTATTTACGACGAAGCACTACTGGGGGTACGCCTGCCCTCAGAAGATGAAATTGTCGGGCAAGCGCGAGACGCTGCGCAACACATGCTCCAGCTTCTTCGCTAGGGACATTTCATGGAGGGCGCAAATCCGGATGCGTAACCCGCCGGGCGCGTTACGGTATCAGCGATCCATCGCAACTGAAAAGGAGCGAAGTAGATGTCAACTAACAGCAATGAACTCACCAGCGAGCTCATCGGCACCGATTATGAGGGCTGGAACGATGAACTTTGGCAGGAGTTTAAGACCAACGTATTCAATGGCCAGGTTGGTGCCCTCCTGCTAAGCGAAAACCAACGTGCCCGGTTGTGGGAAATCCGGCTAAGACCAGGCGAGCGTTTGCCCGCTCATCGGCACGTCCTGGACTACTTCTGGGTCGCGATCGAGCCGGGCCGCAGTCTACAGCACGCTTCAGATGGGACAACCCGAATCGTTGCTTACGCCGCGGGCGACAACAAGCACTTCACCTTTAGCGCAGGCGAGTACCTGCTGCACGATCTTGAGAACATCGGCGATACCGAGTTAGTTTTCAGCACAGTTGAGTTCCTGGACAGCGTTAATACTTCGCTGCCGCCGGGATAAATTTCGATTGACCACAAAACTAATCGGCTCGGATTGATCTGACGGTGGCTGTTGCCATCGCCGGCCCCTGCTCTACCAACTAATCAGATTTGGAGATATCGATGAAGATCCTCGTTACCGGCGCAGCCGGATACATTGGAGCGGTAGTATCCCGCACGCTCGCAGTTCACGGACACCACGTAATCGGCCTGGCACACAGCGCCCGAAGCGAAAAAGCAATCCTCGCAATGGGCATTCCTGCTCAAGTCGGCAACCTTAATGACCGCAACAGCCTGAGTTCCGCATGCGAGGGAATCGATGCCGTTGTCGACACCGCCTCAGCCGATCATGCGGAATCGGCAGAACACTTCCTTGATATCCTCTCTGGAACGGGGAAAATTTACGTACGAACCAGTGGAACCGGCATTTATATGGGCCTTGAAGCAGGAGCCCTTAACGAGGTTGTTCATCACGAGCAGGATGGCTGGACACCACTACTACCGATGCAGCACCGATTCTCGATTGATCAAAAGGTGCTTCAAGCGGATGGGGAAGGCCTCAGGACCGTTATTATCCGCCCTTCGATGATCTACGGTCAGGGCGCCAGCGAGCAACTTCCCGTATTGTTCCGTGCCGCACTCAAGCACGGATTCGCTGGATATTCAGCCCCCGGGCTAAATCGTTATGGCAATGTGTACATTGATGACCTCGCCGCGGTTTACCCCCTTGTTATTGACAATCCGCAGGCGCGGGGGGCATACAACATCGCTGCATCGGAGTGTGACTTCAAGACAATCAGCGAAGCCATCGGCAAAGCTCTCGGCGTGCCGTCCCGCCCCTTCACGGATTTAGAAGAAGGCGTGTCCACACTCGGTCACATCTGGACTGCCGCCATGGGCTGCAACAGTCGCGTTGACGCCAGGCGGGGAACGCCATTACGGCGGTTGTGGGCCATGACTTTGGCTCCCCGGTCGCGGCATACTGTGCCCTGATCCGTCCAGATATTTTCCGCTCAGTTGTCCTGATGAGCGCGCCATTCGATGGGCCGCCGCATCTTAGAGGCGATAGCAAGGAAGCGTTAAACGAGCCTGATATGGCACAACTTCTTGCCGCCCTTTCCCCTCCCAAAAAACACTACCAACACTATTACTGCACGCGTGAAGCTAATGATGACATGATCAATTCCAGGATGGGATTATCCGCATTTTTACGCACGTATTTTCACGTCAAGAGTGCGGATTGGGCAGGAAACTCACCCTTTACGTTGAATTCATGGTCTCCGCAGGAACTGGTCAAAATGCCATCCTATTACATCATGGGATTGAACGAAGGCATGCCGGATGCAATAGGCGCTTATACCCCAACGTCTGTCGAGATAGAAAACTGTGAATGGCTGACCGAAGACGGCCTGGAATTTTTTGTTCAAGAATTCCGCAGGACCGGATTTCAAGGCGGACTGAATTGGTACCGGTGCAGTTTTCTCGCCGACCACGAAAACGAATTGGGCCTGTTTGCAGGGCGTACGATTGATGTACCTTCGTGCTTTATCTATGGAGAGAAAGATTGGGGAGCATTCCAGTTACCGGGTGCCTTACAAAAAATGCAAAACACAGCCTGCTCCCATATGAAGTCCGTTGAGGCGATATCAGGAGCAGGTCATTGGGTTCAACAAGAGCAACCGGAAAAAGTCGTCATGACTATCTTGAATTTTCTTAAATAACAGAAGAATGCGCCACTCACCCGAATACTGTTCCATAATCGGCAAGCCTTCCGGAAAACTTCTCCTGTTTCGATAAATTTCGGCAAATTCAGTATGTTATCTATACGATATTTTATTCGTTCTTGAGCCACTCGATAAAGAACGCGCTAAATGTCGTGACCTGCAATGGCTGGAAACGCCTCTGCGGATAAACAAATTGCAGGCCGACCTGCTTTTTATCGTGGCGGCTGAAGCCAATAAAGCTATCCTCCAGCAGAACCTTGAGCTTTCCCTGCTCAATATCACGTTTTACATCCCACCAGGACTTGCTGGCAATACCTGCCCCAGCAAGGACCCACTGGCGCAGCAGTGCGCCATCCTCGCAGATCATTGCTGGCGAAACCCTAACTACGCAGGATTTCTCTTGGGCTTCGAAGCGCCATTCATTCATTAACGTACCGCGCTGTTCCAGCACCAGGCAACGGTGCGCATGTAGATCCTGCGCTGTTTGCGGTATGCCATATGTCTCCAGATAGGCGTTTGACGCGACAAGAACCCGGTGATTAGGGCGAATGAATTTCGTCACCAGATTACTGTCGGGGAGGTTGCCGAAACGAATACTCATATCCAGCCGGTTGGCAATTAAATCCACCACGTTTTCGCTCAGATAGACGGAACTTCTCACCTCTGGATATTGACGGGAAAATGCTAAGAGCGCAGGAGAGAGATACTGGCAGCCAAAATCTGTCGGTGCGGAAATGCGTAAGCTGCCGCTCAGCATCCCTTCCTTTTGGGTCAGTTTTGATTCTGCTTGCGCCATCTCTTCCAGCACCCTGAGCCCCGCGTGATAAAACTCCTCGCCGGCCCGAGTCAGCGCTATGGCGCGGGTGGAGCGATTAAACAGCCTGGTCTGGTAACGTTCTTCCAACGCTTTCAGCCTGGCAGTCATAGTCGCCGGAGAAAGGTTCATTCGCCTGCCTGCAGCGGCCAGCCCGCCGGCTTCCACAACTGCGACCAGCAATGCCACATCTTCGAGTTTTCCCATTATTCATTTTTCCTGAACATACCATCAATTATTATCGTCATTATCAAATCAGCGTACTGGACGTAAAGTCAAGACAGAACGTATTCCATTGGAGAATAAAAGAATGCAGCAACGTACGATTTTTGATACCGCCCGTGTCGGGTTTGTTGATTTAAAGAATCGAATTGTCATGGCGCCCATGACACGTGCACGGACAGCGCAACCGGGCAATGTTCCTACTGCGTTGATGGCAGAATATTATCGCCAGCGCGCCAGCGCCGGTTTGATTATTACCGAAGCAACGCAGATTTCCCCCCAGGGGCAGGGTTATTCCTGGACACCGGGTATTCACTCTGCAGAGCAAATAGCAGGATGGAAACTCACCACGAGTGCCGTCCATCAAGCTGGCGGCAAAATATTCTCTCAACTATGGCACGTGGGGCGTATGTCTCATGAAAGTTTTCACCCCGGCGGCAAACCTGTAGCGCCCTCTGCACTGTCACCGAACGCGCAGGTCTGGGTGGTCGACAGCGAAGGTATTGGGCATATGGTCGACTGTCCGGTACCCCGTGCATTAACTCATGATGATATTAATCAGGTGATTGCGGATTATCGTCAGGCGGCCGTCAATGCCATTGAATCGGGTTTTGACGGGATAGAAGTACACGGCGGTAACGGTTACCTCATCGATCAGTTTCTGCGTTGTACTTCCAACAAACGCACCGATGAATACGGAGGCAGTCTGGCCAATCGCGTACGTTTTGCTCAGGAAGTACTGGAGGCCATTAGTGACGCCATTGGCGCCAATCGCACCGGGCTCCGTCTGGCCCCCTTCATTACCCAGCGCGGCATGGACGATCCGCAGGCTATTGAAGCCATTCTGGTACTGGCGGCCTGGTGCGGGAAAAAAGGCATCGCCTTCATTCATCTGGCGGAAGCCGACTGGGATGATGCGCCACAGGTACCCTATGAATTTCGTGAAACGCTGCGCGCCACCTTTAGCGGTACCATTATTGTTGCGGGGAATTACACCAAAGATAAAGCCGAGAAACTGCTGACGGCTGGCGTGGTAGATCTTGTCGCTTTTGGTCGTCCATTTATCGCCAACCCGGATTTGCCCCGTCGGCTGAAAGAATGCTTGCCGCTGGCAAGTATCGGAGATGCGGCCACGCTGTTTGGCGGCACCGAAGTGGGGTACACCGACTATCCGTACTTACCTGTTACAGAGGTATAAATTATGACTCAACGAACATTGATTATCGGCGGTGCAACGGGAATTGGTTTTGCCGTTGCGCAGTTAATGGCTAAACGGGGCGACAATATTATTCTTGCCGGTCGCAACGCTAATAAACTCAGTAATGCTAGCCAGAGGCTTCAGACAACCGGCTCCGCAGTGGACATTGTTGAAATTGATATTGCTGATGAGGGGCAGCTTAAGAATTTGAGCCTGACGCTGGGCAAAGTGGATCACATTGTCGTTACAGCGGGTTCTCAGGCCCCTGGCGGGATTTTGACCTCCCTTGATTTTCAGAAAGCGAAACAAGCATTTGATATCAAATTTTGGGGGAGCCTGGCCGTCTCACGCTATTTAAGCGATAACATTAATCCAGGCGGCACGCTGACTCTGACCAGCGGGTTCCTCGCCCGGCGGACGGTTCCTGGGACAATGGTCAAAACCGCCATGAATGCGGCGCTGGAAGCGGCAGTTAAAATACTGGCAAAAGAGCTGTCGCCACTGCGCGTCAACATTATCAGCCCCGGGCTGACAGACACCGAGGCTTACGCCAGTATGGCTCCGGAAGCTCGTCAACAAATGCTCTCAAGGGCAGCGGTAAATCTGCCGGCAAAAACATTTGGGCACGCGGAAGATCTGGCAAAAGGTTATTTATTCGTTATTGAAAACCCTTTTGTTACTGGCTCGGTTGTGGATATCGATGGCGGAGCCTTGATTAACTAAGGCTGTATTTCACCTGCGAATGCCAGTATCCCGTATAACAGGGCCAGTCCGATAGAGTGCGCCAATGGTTTCCCACCCTTTCGCCCAATGATCATGAAAAGCTGGAAGCCTGGAGCGGCGACGGTATCAAAGACACCGATCGTGTGATCCTCCCGGCCGACAGCTCTCCCGCTGAGATTGGTTGCCAAAACGTTCTGTGCGCCAGTCGACGGCAAAGTCGGCCCACAGGTCGCCCCAATACTCAGGGTCGAATCCGGCGCTCAAATCGGCCACCCGCAGTTCTTTGGCGAAAAAAGTACAAATCGTGCCAGGCTGCAGCCAGGGGTTATCCTGCTTGTATCCGGCCAACGCGGTTACCTCGTCGGCCGACAGGTACTGCGCTTCCTGTCGAGGACGATTGAAGCGTCCACCCTGCCTCGCTGCACCCATGCCGGAAAGGGCGTAAAGGCAAAGGCCGGTACAATAATCCGATAGAACGCCGGGAACCGCCCGCCATCAAGAATAACGTCAATCATCCAGCGGCACCGCCGGCGAGTGATTCCAGATAGGCGATAATATCATCGGCCCGACCATCTCTGAGCAGAGCATCAGCGGTTTTGTAGCCGAACGCGCGCAGGGGTTCGTTGCGGATAAGGAAAACGGCTTGCTGCGCACCTCCCGTCATCTCAGTGGCCACGGCCAGAACCCGCACCAGATCCACCAGATACTGTTGCAATTGCTGTGCTTGAGGCCGTGAAGAAGGGGGGTTGCGATGCACATGAGCACGCTCAGCCAGTTCCTGGATTCGGAAATCAAAAAAATCCCCTACTCCCGCGGGTGATAGGTAAGCGGTGTTGGGCTCGCGGAACTGAACGCTCGGCGGATTCTGAAGTGATGCACTCATAGCATGTGCATGCCCGACAGGACTAGCGTATCGCGCTGGCAAATTCAGCGTTGCTCATCAGGCTTTGCCAGGACTTTTCAACGTTATGGGGAATATCAATGTGGCTGATGAATCCCGTACCTTGCGGCCCATATCCATCGGGCGCATCACGGAGTCGTCTAACTTCACCCATTATCATCGAAACGTAACGTTCCGGAGTCCAGAGTTTTGACGGATTATTGGCGCCTTTGATAACAGGCTTGCCGCCTTCTAAGACCAGTTGAGGAATGAAGACCGGCCAGCTGATAAAATGTGTTTTAAACCCTGCTTTTCTCCATTCGTGTTCGAAGGTAGCGGTGGTTCTCCTCTGCATTAACGGATCTTGAATTAACACTATCCGTTCAGGAAATATTCTACGCTTCTGCAATGTTTTGAGGCTGAACGCCGCGTTTTCACCACAATTGCGTGAGCGATCTTCTATCAACAATTTTTCTCGATCGATACCGAATGCCTGAACCGCCACCTCTGCCAGCATCCCGGCTTCACTCTCGGGGGTGATTTGAATTGTTCCATAACGTGGGCTGGTACTCAAAGCGTCTTTCAACAAAACGGTAGAATGCCCGATGCCACCGCTGAGCAGCATGAACATCCCGGTTCTCGCTACGTATTCAAACGCACCTTCAATATTCGGCAGGATGGCATGTCCGGCAAGTATTGCCATATCCGCCTGCAGGGTATCGGTACAGCTTACGTCATTACCGGCAAGCCATGATGCAAGGATGTTGAGGTTATCAATTTCATGTTCAGCCAGCTTCATACGGGTCCTTTATGTTTTGATTACTGATGGCGTTATGCATTACTTATGCAATATACAGGCATAACAGAATACATGCCTGTTTGGCGACTGAGGCTCCGGGGATAAACATAAAATGCGACCTTAACGGGAAAATGGGCCCTGGTCTGGTTTCATCCGGGGAGGCGCTAACAAGGGACCATCCGCGATATTCAGGTGTTGTCCAGATTAAAGATAGAGTCATTACCCGCAGCGCTTACATCAGATAACTGCTGGTTTTTAACTCCTCTAGGTAGGACTGACAAACCTTTCTCCAGGGCAACGGCAAAACATCCGCGCCAACCATGCGAATTATATTGCCGTTATAGCGGAATTGCAGGTTCGGGCCACCGTCGAAGAGGAATCCCCGCGTTCACTGGACGGCAACGATATTCTTGCCGCCTAACAGACTCTCTCCCTCAGGCGGCGTTGATTCGGCACGTTGATGGCATCGACTCTATTCGGTGATCGTGGTAGCCGGTGTGGTCGTTTCTGGTGTCGTGGTCGTGGTCGTGGTCGGTGTGGATGGGGTTGCCGGCTCCGTGCTTGTCGTCGGCGCGGTTGTTGCCGCCGGGGTTGCCGTTTCTGGCGTCGTGGTCGTGGTCGGTGTGGATGGGGTTGCCGGCTCCGTGCTTGTCGTCGGCGCGGTTGCCGCCGCCGGGGTTGCCGTTTCTGGCGTCGTGGTAGCGGTAGTTGTCGGCGTATAGGTGGTTGCTGGCGTAGTGGTTGTCGTCGGCGCGGTTGCAGCCGGTGCGTTAAAGATTACTTTAGTAGACGGGCCGACTGAGAATTTAGGCGTCTTACCCATTATGGAATAATTGACGTGCTGCTCGGTAAGCGGTTCCGTCGTCACCTCTACCGCAGGAATGGTTACACGGCCCACTAAAGAACGTGCATAGCCGCCGATTTTATGTTTACCCGCACTGACGTGCAACTCAACGGTTTGACCTATAGCAAGAATACCGGCATCGGTATCATCAACAGTTACATAGATCGGCACACCATCGTCTGACTGAGTGTGAACATGGGTAACGGTCACCACCGTAGGTCCGGAAGAGAAATCTACAATATCAGGTTTAGCCGGGGTCAAGGCTGCATTGACCGAGGACTTGGCTGCTGACGTTGCCGCCGTAATCTTCGCACATCCGGTCAGCATAAGCGCTGTGGTGATGACAATCAGGATGAAACTGTTAATCATGTTGCGGCATTTCCCTATCAGATTTTTGTGACTTGGTTAACATCATAACTGATAACGATATTGAGATGAATGCCGGGCTGGCGATCTTCACAAAAACCAGACAAATGAATATTAACCGCCCCCCCCTCACCTCTCCCTAAATGGTAGACACGGCTTTTTTGGGAATGGGTTATAACTGGACATCTCAATGACGCCGAGAAAAATGCCAATCCCCGGTAAATCAAAGGGCTGCACCAGCAGCCCCGACAGGCGACCCTTGGGTCGAAAAACAGCAGTCCATACTGGCGCTGCCGCCGGCCAGGAGAAGCTTCATCCGGGCGGATACAAATCCCCTGTATGACCCGCCTCCCGTTAAGTTGTTTCATCTGGATGGGTGGTCACGAATATCGTTTACTCATGCCGCAACCAGTCTATAAATGCCCTCATCGCCGGAGACATAGATTTTCCCGAAGTCCAGCAAAGATAATATCCGGCGAACTCAATCTCCCAGGCATCAAGAATACGGTGAAGCGCGCCAGAAACGAGATGAGCTCTTACTCTTTCCGCAGTGACCTGGGCGATACCTATTCCCGCTATGGCTGCCTGATATTGTCGCTCGCGATCATCCACCACCAGATTCCCCGTTACAGGAATGTTTTTTAACAGGCCGTTATAAGAAAACTGCCATGGCTCAGAGGTTACCGTTCCCGGCCAGCGCCAGCCGATACAATTATGCCGGCTTAAGTCTGCTGGCTGTTTAATATTTTCATGAGCGTTAAGATAAGACGGCGCGGCCACCACTATTTGATGTAACCGGCCGCCAACGGGAACTGCAACTAGTCCGGAATCAAGGACTTCTCCCAGTCGCAGAGAAAGATCATATCCTCCCGCGATCAGGTCAATGGGTGAATCATTTATAGTAATATCAATATGCACATCGGGAAAAGAGGTAAGAAAACCGGGTACCTTATGATCCAGGAACATCTCCGCAGCCGAACGAAACGCATGAATGCGAATATTTCCCTTAATAATATGACTTCTGGCATGCGCTTGTGTGAGCGCCTCTGCAAGATTCTCCAGTAATTGAGCGGTTTGAAGATAAAGTAATTTCCCGTCTTCAGTGAGACTCACGGAACGCGTCGTGCGGTTGAAAAGGCGCAGACCCAGGCGCTCCTCAAGCCCGCTTATTTGCTGACTGACAGCAGACGCGGATATGCCCAACTTGTCTGCGATAGCCCTGAAGTTCAATTTCTCCGCGACCATAATAAAAGTGTTTAGCGCCAAAAAATCTGAACGACTAATCATTTTTAGCCCTTTATTGATAAGTATGCCTAATCACTGTATTCAGTTTATGATGGATTGTGTAGCTAAAAAGAATAATTATAATAATAAAACCGTTTCAGGCAAGTTTGTAAAAACAAGAGGGATGACCTATGGCTGACGAAAATCGGCATACTGTAGAGCAGCGACTTCAGACGATAGAAGACAAATTAGCTATTTATGAACTTATCGCCTCTCATCCTCCCAGTGCAGATACCGGCCTCGCTGAATATACCGCTTCAGTCTATATGAAAGATGGTGTTTTTAATCGCGGTGTGGGAATGGATGGAGCAAAAGGTGTGGACGCTATAGCGGCATTTATTCTAAGGCCGGCTCATGAGGAGGCGATTAAAGGAGGACTGGCGCATTTTGCCGGATTACCGCTTATCGACTTACGCGGCGATAAGGCAATTGTCACCTCTTATTTGCAACTTTTACATCTGGATAATCAGGGTGAACTACGCGAGATGGCTAATCATGGCTATTCAACCGGGTACCGTATCCATCGGGTTGTCATTAACCGCTGGGAACTTGAGCGTCATGACGGACGCTGGAAAATACGCAGCAGAACCCTTCTTCCTGCCGACGGGACTGATGCTCCGCGGCAGCTGTTAACACAGGGGCTGTCAGATATTCTCAAAGCTACGCGTTAGCATTATTAACCATTACAGGAAAACATTATGAGTGAAGAGAATCGCCAGTTTCTGACGTCGCTTTTTCAGTCGATTAAAAATCAGGGATGGGGAGATAATTTTATGGCTGTATTACATAACGATTTGGAATTCAATGCAATGGGCACCTCAGCGATCTCTGGAAGCTATAAGGGAAAGGAAATTTATCGCGACCAACTCCTTAAACGGCTTGATGACAAACTGGAGTCATGGCCTGTTCCAATCGTCGATACGATGATTGTCGACGGTGACCTTGCCTGCCTGCAGTTCCACGCAACAGACGGCAAGGGAAAAAACGGCGCGGATTTTAATATGCAATACTGCTGGGTACTACGCTTAGAAAACAGGCAAATCACAAAAATCTGGGGGTATTACGATTCATATATAATGGATGCTCTTTTTAAGAGGGTATAAACACTCGGCACCCGGCTGGCGGTTAATTAATGCCATTCCGGCATGCCACGGTGCCCCACAGCTCATTGGTGGTGAATGGTGGTAAGAATGATATTATTGATCGATGGCTGCACAATTTGCTGAAAGATCTCAACATCATCAAAGGCGCGCGCCGCCAGCATTGCACCGTGTATCGTCGCCATTAACAGATTAGCCTCAGCGGAAGGAATGTCGCGAAGTTGAAATACGTTTTTGTTTTCTCCTCTTCTGAGTAAAGCGGCCAGCCAGTCGGAAAGATCGGTGAAATGTCCGGAAACTTCAGCAGCGACTTCGGGGGGCAGCGTAGGTAACTCAGCGGCCAGCATGACACAAATACAGAACGGAGAAGAACCATCCCTGATACAGGTTGACCAGTAATCCGCGTATGCCTGAAGTTCGGCCGCCGGATCATTTATCTTATGGTTAAGTATCTGCATTCCCGCTTGTGCCTCTGCACGATACTGAGCAACTACAGTCCTGACCAGATCCGCCTTACTGGTAAAATGATGATAAATACTTGCTTTACGAATATTTACCTTTTCCGAAATATCAGCAAAGCTGAAACTCCGGTAACCACCAGATGTCAGTAATTGTCTTGTATATGAAATGATTTCGTTTGCTTTTTGTGAACGCTCAGCAGTCATAGCAAAGGACCGATAGTAATAGATATTAATGAATTGGCAGATATTAACCATTTGGCACGGAAACCTACTAGGAGGTAGTCTTAATGTCAAGATAAATAGCTTAAAATGAATGTTGCCACGAAAATTTTTGGTTTAGGCCCCCTATTCCCGAACACCTATCCCCGCTTTTTGGACTGCCCCGCTCGTCTATGCAAGTAGTGCCGCGTCTGCAGATCGCCTGATGAATGAGCTTGGGGTATCTGCCAAAGCGCCTTAAACCAGAGCGTAACGGAACCACGCTTGCCGTAATTTGCAAAATAGCCGGTTGACAAACTACCTATCGTTAGGTAGTTTTAAGCCATTGGCCTGGACCGCGTTCACCCTTATTCGCTGATTAGGTGTCCTGCGTATACGCCAGCATCCCCCAGCCTTCAAGAAGGGGCCGTTCTCGCTTTATTAACCAACTGATTGGTATATTTGCGAATTTATTTTATAGACCGTCCAAACCACATGGAGAACCGTCATGAAAAATGCCACCTCTACCCCTGATAGCTCACAGAACCGGTGGCTCCAGAGCTACTATTTTCTGCGGGCAGGCGTTTCAGTCGCCTGGATAGTACTCGCGGTCCTCATCGGCAAGCACAACCCGACCATTGGTGCGGTCTTGCTGGTCCTATATCCGGCCTGGGACGCATTAGCCAATTACATTGACGCCAGGAAGAACGGCGGCCTCGGCGCCAATCCGCCGCAGAAATTCAACTTCATCGTCAGCATCGTCGTCGCTATTGCTATCGGCTGGGCGCTGACCACCAGTATGGAGGCCACGATCAAGGTGTTCGGCATATGGGCGATCTTCTCTGGTTTGCTGCAACTGGCCACCGCCGTTCGTCGCTGGAAGACATCAGGCGGCCAATGGGCGATGATCCTCAGCGGCGCGCAGTCCGCCTTGGCCGGTGTTTTCATGTTTAAGCAGGCTAGTAGCGGCATCCCGCTGGATGTGTCCATCGTTGCGCCCTACGCGGGCTTCGGTGTGCTGTACTTCCTCATTTCGGCGATCTGGCTGACCGTCAAGAACGCCCGTCAACGGTCAAACGCGCTCGCCCGCTGAACAAAGCCGCCCACTGGACCGTCGCAATGTCCTGAGGGAGGCTAGTTTTCCTTGCTTTCGCATATTCCTGGATTGATTCAATGCCCCTGTTTAGCACTTTATCCTCCTGTGTTACCAACGTGGCTGACTTTCGTCGCATGTATCACCGGGTGCGTAGCAACAGTGAAACCCTGGCGGCACCATTGAGTCCCGGGGACCAAGCCGCACAATCGATGCCCGGCGCCAGTCCTACCGAGCGGCACCTGGCTCATACCGTACCTGTCGGGATATGAGGCATTCGATCCGTCCTTCAGCTATCTGTTCAATCCGTACCACGAAACCGTCGGTCCACGCCAACCGCGGTCCGGGCGCGGCCTTATCACCCGCCCGTCCGCCAGTGACGTTAAGGCCTATCGGGCCCATGTCGACGCTGGTATGTACCGGCGGTAGTGATTAATTACAGACAGTCTTGTTTCAAAATAATCTTTTGGCTTTGCCATAAAAAACTGCACCTTACTAAGTCGGCGTCCAACTTTTGGGGTGCAGTGCAGGTACTGAAACGGGCTTTTTGCTTGGTGATGTCTGTCTTTGATACCGGTCAACCTATCTCAAATGTCGAATCGATCCAGGTTCATCACCTTCGTCCAGGCCGCGACAAAGTCTCTGACAAATTTTTCCTTGGCATCACTGCTGGCGTAAACTTCTGCTGAAGCACGCAATACGGCATTCGAACCAAACACCAGGTCGGCACGGGTTGCGACAAATTTGACCTCGCCGCTGAAGCGATAGCGTCCTTCGAATTGTTCTCCGGTGGAGTCGATTGCTATCCATTCAATGCGCATATCTAACAGATTTACAAAGAAGTCAGCGTTAAGTTCACCCACGTTGTCAGTGAAAACGCCGTGTTGACCGCCATCGTAGTTGGTTCCAAGCACTCGTAATCCACCGATGAGTACCGTTAATTCCGGCACGGTTAGCGTAAGCTGCTGCGCCTTGTCGATCAGGAGATTTTCAGTCGACGTATTAGCGGAAACACCGCGATAGTTACGGAAACCATCCGCTTTTGGTTTAAGCAATTCGAACGATTCAATATCAGTCTGGTCCTGGCGGGCATCCACACGACCCGCAGTGAAAGGCACGTCAATCTCAACGTTGGCCGCTTTTGCCGCCTGTTCAATACCGACCACGCCAGCCAGAACGATCACATCCGCCAGAGAAGCTTTCTGGGATGACTGTTGAATGGCTTCCAGAGCGGGCAGTACGCGGGCGGCAATGGCGTTAACGTCCCATTCTCTTTGCGGCTGCAGCGCCAGCCGTGCGCCATTCGCGCCTCCCCGTTTGTCGCCGCCACGGAAGGTTGACGCCGAAGCCCACGCTACCGAGACCAGTTCACCAACGGTAAGGCCGGAAGCGGCAATTTTTTCTTTCAGCAGCTCGATATCGGCGGTAGTTGGGTGATACACCGGCAGCGGCAGCGGGTCTTGCCAGATTAAATCTTCTTTTGGCACCTCCGGCCCGATATAACGCGCTTTTGGCCCCATATCTCTGTGGGTCAGCTTGTACCACGCTCGGGCAAAGGCTTCGTTAAAGGCCTGTGGATCGCCATGGAAACGACGCGATATCTTCTCAAACTCCGGATCGAAACGAAGCGTCAGATCGGTGACCAACATGGTAGGTTTATGTTTTTTCGAAGAATCAAAGGCATCAGGGATAATATCCGGCGCATTGACCGCTTCAAATTGGATAGCGCCCGCGGGGCTGCGCGACTGTACCCACTCATATTTAAACAGATTTTCGAAGAAGTTATGGCTCCACTGCGTTGGCGTCTGGGACCAGGTAACTTCCAGGCCGGAAGTTATGGCATCAGCCCCGACACCGGTTCCATAACTGCTTGCCCAGCCCAGGCCTTGCGCTTCAATAGGTGCGGTTTCAGGGTCGACGCCGACATGACTGGCGGGGCCTGCGCCATGGGTTTTGCCTAGCGTATGGCCACCGGCGATTAACGCGACAATCTCTTCATCGTTCATCCCCATATTGCCGAAGGCGGCACGGATTGCCGGGGCTGCCGAGGCAGGTTCGCCACTGTGATTCGGGCCTTCGGGATTAACGTAAATAAGCCCCATTTCCGTTGCGCCCAACGGCGATTGGGCCAGCGATTCAGGATGGCGGTGTTCAAGCCAGGTTGTCTCGTCGCCCCAATTCACGTCCAGATCGGGTTCCCATACGTCTTCGCGCCCGGCACCAAAGCCAAAGGTACGGAAACCGGAGTTTTCCAGAGCGACGTTGCCCGCAAGGATATAGAGGTCGGCCCAGGAAATTTTTTGACCATATTTTTGCTTCACCGGCCACAGCAAACGGCGCGCCTTGTCGAGGCTGACATTATCTGGCCAGGAGTTTAAAGGCGCGAAGCGCTGCTGGCCGCGTCCCGACCCGCCGCGCCCGTCGACGGAGCGATACGTCCCCGCGCTGTGCCACGCCAGGCGGATGAAAAGACCGATATAGCTGCCCCAGTCTGCGGGCCACCAGGCTTGCGACTCGGTGAGCAACGCTTTGAGGTCGGCTTTGAGCGCGGAATAGTCTAATTTGGCGAATTCCTGGCGGTAATCAAAGGATTCGCCCAGCGGATTAGAGCGGGCCGAGTGCTGATTCAGGAGGTCGACTCTCAGTTGGTTGGGCCACCAGTCCCGGTTACTTGTCCCACCGCCGGATGTCTTATTAGAATTTTCCCCATGAAAAGGACATTTACCGACAGATGCTTCTCTTTCCGCTTCGACAATGGGCTTTGCATCTTTTGCTTCTTCATCAATAGAATTGCTCATGGTTATACTCCTTTTATGTATTCTCTTTGCTACTCTATACGCAGAGTTAACTAAGTCACACCTGAATTACCCTATGTATTTGATAGCCCTTACCATAGGATTTCAGCGTCCATTCCACGGGTTTAATAATGAAAACATTCCTCTCTTGATCATATATTGCCAGTTAATGATAAAAGTATTTCCTGTCAGAGACGCAAAATAAGAAAAGCCCGGATGGATTCGAAAACATCGGCCAATCCTGTTCCCGGCTGGCGCCGAAATGACGATGCAGGAAGCGGCGGGCATGCTGGATGTGGCGCGGCCTACCCTTATCCGGATGCTGGATAACGGAGAAATACCCTACCATCGCACCGGCAACCGGCGGAAACTGCGCTAGACGGATGCCATGGCTTATCGCGACCGAATTCGCGCCGCGCGAATGCCAGCATTGGACGAACTGGCCGCGCGCGATCGGGAATCAGGGTTCGGCTACGAATCAGCTCATACCATACGGCTATTTTGGACGCCGGCGTTTTGCCTCCTGCCCCGCTGCGCCGGCAAAGAAAAGACCAGCCTTAGGTTCCCGCTAGGCCATTTCGTTGGTAACGGCCCGGCAATAGCGCGGCTAAAACTGAAATGATTTGTCCATACCGACATGGATACCGCCAGGCAAGGACAGCGGTGGCGTCAGCGGCATACCGGTATCAGGTATTGGCAACTCGATTGATGCAGCGTTGCTATCTCCTCTTTGCCCCGCGGATAAAAACACTCTATATCCGGCCCCTGGCGGCGCGTTAATTTCAGCTTTGGCAAATAGGTATCATACAGCATCAAAATAAAATCCTGTAAGCCGCCAGTATCGCCGTTATAGGTAAACAGCGCGTATTCGCCGCCCGCCAATACGACCGGTTGACCTATCGGGGCATACTTTGGCTGGAGTGCGGTGGTGTAACGGAACATGACTTCTTGTCCAATTTCAGGGCTTTTATTCGGTAGTACATGATGTAGACCATACAACACCGACGGCACGATCCGCGCTTGCTCCAAATATTGAAACCAAAAATCCGTATGCAAATCGGCGCGAAAAAAAGCGCTATCCAGCCCAAGCGAACCGGTATAGCTGCGGGTGACGCCGTATAAATGCACGTCCCGCAAGGTGACATAGGTGAGCGGCGGTATCGTCATGGCGCCCGGGCGTATCGGGGGACAAATGCCAAACGACGGCCAATCCGTCGTATCGCGGTAAAGCGCGGGCGTTTGGCCAAACTGTTTTTTGAACGCGCGGGTGAAGCTCTGCCGTGAGTCGAAATGATATCTGATGGCAATATCAATGATGGGTAAATCGGTTACGCATAACGCCACCGCAGCCCGGGACAATCTGCGCGCCCGGGTATATGAACCCAGCGTCGTGCCGGTTATTCTGGAAAACATACGTTGTAAATGCCATTTTGAATAACCTGATTTACTCGCAATCCGATCCATTAATAATGGCTGATCCAGGTTATTTTCCAACCAGCCCAGCAGGGAGAAAATGGTGTGGGAGGGAACCATCAGTATTCCTCATATCTTCCATGGGGCATAAAAAAACGCCAACAGGGTGTTGGACCGATAGCCCAACCCCAGGCCGCGCATAAACGACTCAAAAAGACGAGTGTTTATAATGGCTATAACCACCCTGCCAATAATTCTGCTCCAATGACCGGGCGAGGTCCTCTTCCGACATGACCGACGCCACGCCTTCTTCCTGGGCGGTTTTGGCCACCTTAATGGCGATCGCGCGCGATATTTGCTGAATATCATTCACCGGCGGCAGTAGCGGCCCCGCGCCGGTAATCGCCAAAGGCGAAGCGGCAGCCAATGCCTGGCTGGCCGCCATCAGCATGCCATCGGTGACGCGGCTGGCGCCCGAGGCGAGAATGCCCAGCCCCAATCCTGGGAAAATATACGCATTATTGCATTGGGGAATATCATAGCGCCGATCCTGGTAAATCACCGACGCAAACGGGCTGCCTGTCGCCATCATTGCCGCTCCTTCGGTCCAGGCGAGCACGTCCTGCGGCCGGGCTTCCGCGCGCGACGTCGGGTTGGACAGCGGCATGATAATCGGCCGCGGGCAGTGGCGCAGCATTTCGCGCACGATTTCCTCGGTAAACAGCCCCGTCTGGCCGGAGACGCCGATCAGCACGCTCGGCTTGGCGTGGCGCACCACGTCCAGCAGCGACACGCTGGGCGTGGCGAGGCCCCAGCCGGCGATCGAGGCGCGGGCGGTCACCAGCCGGCGCTGGAAATCAAGCAGGTTGGGCATATCGTCGGTCAACAGGCCAAATCTATCGACCATAAAGACCTGGGCACGGGCTTCTTTTTCGCCAGCCCCTTCCGCCATCATTTGCGCGATGATATTTTCAGCAATGCCGCAACCGGCGGAACCCGCCCCGAGGAACACGACCCGGTGATCGCGTAAACGGCCGCCGGCGGCATGGCTGGCGGCGATCAGGGTTCCCAGCGTTACCGCGGCGGTACCCTGGATATCGTCATTAAAACAGCACAGCTTATGGCGATAACGCTCAAGCAGCGGCATGGCATTCTTTTGGGCAAAGTCCTCGAACTGCAACAATACGCGGGGCCAGCGGGTATTGACCGCCACGATAAAGGCGTCGATGAAAGCCATATATTCATCATCGCTTATGCGCGGGTGCCGCCAGCCCATATACAGCGGATCGTCCAGGCACTGCATATTGTTGGTTCCGACATCCAGCATGATCGGTAACGTTTGTGCCGGATTGATGCCGCCGCAGGCGGTATATAAAGAGAGCTTGCCGATGGGAATGCCCATGCCGCCAATGCCCTGATCGCCCAACCCGAGAATGCGCTCCCCGTCGGTAACCACAATGATTCTGATATCATGTTTAGAGAAATTCTGCAGCATATCGTCAATGCGATCCCGGTCCGGATAGGCAATAAACAATCCTCTCGCGCGGCGATAAATCGCCGAAAATTGCTCACAGGCCTCGCCAACCGTTGGGGTGTAGATAATCGGCAGCATTTCGTCAAGATGATAACGCAACAAATTATAAAACAATGTCTCGTTGGTATCCTGGATATTACGCAAATAGATATGTTTTGAAATATCCCGTTTAAATTGGCAGTATTGAGAATAAGCGCGCTCAGTTTGCTCATCGATGGTTTCAACCTGATTCGGTAACAGTCCGCAGAGATTAAGGGCGCGACGCTCTTGTTCAGTGAAAGCCGATCCCTTATTCAACAGGGGATTATCCAGCAGCAATGACCCGGTATAATGCGTGTACAATGTTTTGCACGATAACATCTCACAACCCTCGCATATAACTAACATCAACAAATACGTTTTTGTTTATATTATTCTGCTCACAGCCGGCTACCTTCGCGGCATAAAGCAGTCGTCTGCACCCGGCTAAAAAGCCTATCCGTGGTGACTGTTATAGCATGTCAGATTGCGACACTCGGTTAAATTTAATTATTAAAATACAATTTTAGCTATTTAAAGTTTTTTAATTACATAAAAATTAATTAAATTATCAAAAAGATAGTGTGATGAATAACGCACACCGATTATACACCTGAGTATAAAATCCAACATCATAATTTTATAATACATATTTAACGTCAAGTATTTAATCAATAAGGCCAATTAACCTCTTCCCCAGCGCACCACCAAAACAGCAAGGTGATTATAATGGAAAGAATTGACAAACCGATTGATAATTATGAAAAAGCATCAAAGTCGCCATCATTGACACTCTTTAGCCAATTCAAAAGCGCCGACATCAGTTCGGTGCCGTTGATTCTTTTCATTACCATCGCCAGCATCGTGTTTATTTCCGCCTATTCAAGCTACCTGCCTAAAAATATGATTGGTGGTTTGGCCGTCATTATGACCCTGGGTTTTTTGCTGTCGCATATTGGCCGACGAATTCCCGTGCTGCGCGATATCGGCGGCCCTGCCATTCTGTGTCTGATGGTACCGTCGGTAATGGTTTTTTTTGGCGTTTTCAAAATCAATACCCTGGAGACGGTACACCTGTTAATGAAGGAGGCCAACCTGCTGTATTTTGTTATCGCCAGCCTGGTGGTCGGCAGTATCCTCGGCATGAACCGTATTGTTTTGGTGCAAGGCATGATCCGGATGTTTATACCCTTGCTGGCGGGAACCGCAACGGCGGCGATAAGCGGATTGGTGGTGGGTAAATTATTCGGCTACAGCTTTTACCATACTTTTTTCTTTATTATCGTCCCCATCCTTGGCGGCGGGATCGGCGAGGGTATTTTACCCCTTTCCCTGGCTTATTCCGCCATCCTGGGCGCCACGCCGGATGTTTACGTGGCGCAGTTGGCTCCCGCCGCCGTCGTGGGCAATATTTTCGCCATCGTCTGCGCCGGCGTCCTGGCCCGTTTGGGTACCCGCCGCGCTAACTGGAATGGCGATGGCACATTAATCAGATCGGCGGCGGAAAATGCCGTATTTACCCGAAAAGAGCAAGAACGCCCGGCGGATTTTGCGCTGATGGGCGGCGGTTTATTGATGATTTGCACTTTTTTTATCGTTGGTGGTTTAGTCGAGAAATGGGTTCATATTCCCGGACCGGTATTGATGATTCTGATTGCCGTACTGTGTAAATACGCGCGGGTGATCCCGGCGAAGATGGAGGCGGGAGCCCATAGTTTTTATAAATTTGTCTCCACCACGCTGGTATGGCCGCTGATGATCGGACTGGGCATGCTGTATGTCCCGCTGGAAAGCGTCGTCGCGGTGTTCTCACTCGGCTATGTGATCGTCTGTGCCTCGGTGGTCGTTTCCATGGGCGTCGTGAGTTTTCTGATCGCGCCTTATCTCAATATGTACCCGGTCGAGGCCGCCATCGTAACATGCTGCCACAGCGGACTGGGCGGGACCGGCGACGTTGCCATTCTCTCTGCGTCAAACCGCATGTCATTGATGCCGTTTGCCCAGATATCCACCCGGATCGGCGGAGCATCTACGGTCATCGGCGCCACATTACTCCTTGGATGGCCGATCTAGCATCCGTGGGCCTATGCCAACGCCGTTCTCCGCGGGCTCAGGAAATAGCCTCGCCCACTTCCGATGCCGAAATTCCCTTGGCTGGAGTCATCATCGGAGAGGCGGCGACCGGCCGCGGTTGCGCGCTCCACCGCGGTCCGATCCGGGCCCGCGCCTGGTTATCCCCGGCTTATAGCAAAAACCGCTGTGCATTATGTTATCGTTATAGATGTTGGCTTTATAGCGGACGGCCTTAACCGCCCGTCCCGTCATCTACTTTGCATAGGGTGTATTATGATCGCAGGCATGCCAATCTCACGCCGAACGCTCCACAGTGAGATAGCCGATTTCATTCGTGACATGATCGTCCGGGGAGAGTTGGAGCCGGGCAGCAGGATACCCGAAAAAGATCTGTGTACGCGTTTTGATATCTCAAGAACACCCCTACGTGAAGCGCTGAAGGTTCTGGCTACCGAAGGCATGATCATCCTGCTTCCGCAACGCGGTGCCCGCGTGGCGGCGTTGACTCATGAAGAGCTGTACGAAATTTTC
Organism: Sodalis sp. RH21; assembly: GCF_047324175.1. Taxonomy (NCBI): domain Bacteria; kingdom Pseudomonadati; phylum Pseudomonadota; class Gammaproteobacteria; order Enterobacterales; family Bruguierivoracaceae; genus Sodalis; species Sodalis sp. RH21. The sequence continues at coordinate 3,262,474 of NZ_CP178732.1, forward strand.
CCGATAATCGCCAGTCTTGAGGGCCTTGCCTGCGAGTTGGCATGCCAGCATATCACCACTGACGAATTAGCCGCTATCGAACAACTCCATGCGGAAATGCTGCTGGCTTACCAGCGGCAAGACAAACTCGACTATGCCCGCCTGAATCGGGACATTCACCTGGCCCTGTTCGGTGCGGCTAGAAACCAGTCGCTGCTGGCACTCTATAAAACCCTTGAGCTGCGCATCAGGAATATCCGCCATACCGTGCGCCAGTTGCCGAAAGACTGGCAGCGGGCGGTGAATGAGCATGAGGAAATCATGGCCTGCCTGCGCGCAAAAAACGCCGCGAAACTGGCAAAGACCATGCGCAAGCATATTATGAGCACCGCCAACGCCGTCAGGAATGCCATGGATGCCACGCTATAACGTCCTGTCCGCCATGGCGCCGGGACTGTTATAGCGTCCGCTATCAGGTGCGCCACGCCGTGGTTCTGCCGTGGCGGCCCGCCCGCCAGCATGTGGGGTATGCGGGCATCCGGTTAGCGGCATGCCAGGCCATGGCGCGAGGGATAACCGGCGTCCCGCGGCGCCGGCAGCTCCCTGGCATCATAGGTTTTTCTTATCAGTAACCTGGTTTTTATCCCCGGTGAAATGAATTCATTATTCATTATTTATTTTTATTGACCCCCCGCCCCAGCCGATCAATTCTTGCACGATTCCCGGTAGCGCGCCTAGGGTTTGCTTTTCCAGGGCGGCGGCGATCCCGGGCTCGCCGGCCGTCGGCGTTAATGCGTTCAGGCAGCAGTTAATCACCTTTCCACGGAGATACAATGAACAGATATTTTTTGGTTAACTCTTTTTGCCTTCTGGTCCTGGCGGGCACCGCCGCCAGCGCAGCAGAGCTTGATGGAACGCTTAAAAAAATCGCCGACAGCGGCCAGATCACCGTGGGCCACCGTGATGGCGCGGTCCCATTTTCCTACTACGACGATAATCAACGGCCGATCGGTTATGCGATGGATATCTGCAACGCGGTAGTGGCGGCAGTCAAAGCCCGCGTCAATAAACCGGAACTGGCGGTGAACACCCTGCCGGTCACCGGCACTACGCGTATTCCGCTGCTGGCTAACGGCACCATCGATATGGAATGCGGCACCACCACCAATAACGCGGAACGGCAAAAACAGGTGACTTTTTCGACCACCTATTTTGTCGCAGCCGTGCGCATAATGTCCAAAAAGAGCGCACCGGTTGCCTCAATGGCGGAGCTTAAGGGCAAAACCATCGTCACCCTGGCCGGTACCACCAGCGTCAAAATCGTCAATGAAGCCAATAATTCCCAGCATCTGAGCATGACCATCCTGATGGCCAAGGACCTGGCGGAGGGCATGCTGACCCTGGAAACCGGACGGGCGGCCGCGCTGATTTTTGATGATGTCTCACTGGCCGGCGCGCGGGCCACGTCCAAGTCGCCAGACGCGTTCCAGATCTCCGATCGGCCGCTATCCGTCGAACCTTACGGCATTATGCTGCGCAGGAATGATCAACAGTTTAAGCAGTTGGTCAACGACACCATCGCCGGCCTGTACCAAAGCGGGGCTATTAACGGCATCTATAGCAAGTGGTTTACCCAACCCATCCCGCCGCGGGGCATTAATATGCAATTCCCGATGTCCGCACAGTTGCAAAAAACGATTGCCCATCCAACGGATGACGCCAATCCAGAGGTCTATCGCTGATGCCGGCGCAAGTAACCCTGGCGGATGCTCCTCCCGGGCGCGTTGCCCGGCATGGCGCGCAGCCCCGACCGCAGGTCCTGGCGGCGGCAGGACAAGTGGCAAAATGAACTATAACTGGAACTGGGCCGTCTTTTTCGATACCGCATCCGACGGCGCCCATACCTGGTGGCAGATGTTGGCCATCGGCCTCGGCTGGACGGCGGCCACCGCCGCCTGCGCCTTTTTTATCGCGCTGGTCTTGGGGGCGCTTGCCGGCGTGGCGCGCAATACGCCGAACCGGTGGTTAAATAGCTGCGGCAGCGCCTTTGTCGAGGTATTCCGCAATATTCCCCTGCTGATGCAAATGTTCCTTTGGTATTTCGTCTTTCCGGAAATGCTGCCGACGGCGCTCGGCGACCAGTTGAAACAATTACCGAACGCGCAGTTTTATACTGCGGCGCTCTGTTTGGGATGCTATCACGGCGCCCGTATGGCGGAAGTCGTCAGGGCCGGCCTGGAAAGCCTGTCCAAAGGCCAGCGCATGGCGGGACAGGCGTTGGGGCTGACCCTGGCGCAAACCTATGGTTATGTGCTGCTGCCGGTGGCAATGCGCATGGTGACCCCGGCGGTAACGTCCGAATTGTTAAGCTGCACCAAAAATACCTCGGTGGCGCTGGCGATAGGACTGATTGAATTGACCGGCGGCGCCCGCGCCATGCAGGAAAACACCTTCCAGGTGTTTGAAGCCTTCAGCGGTGCGACCCTGCTCTATCTGCTGCTCAACCTGGCGGTGGTTTTTTTCATGCGCGGCGTGGAGAAAAAAGCCGCGCTACCCGGATTTGCAACCGGCGTCAGCCGGAAAAAGGGCTGATTGATGCTGACGGGATTTGACTATCACACTATTATCCGCACCCTGCCGTATCTGTTTATGACCGGGATGAGCTTTACCCTGCGCCTGACGCTGTGCGCCACCCTTGCCGGCCTGGTGTTCGGCACCCTGCTGGCGCTGATGAGGCTGTCCGGCATGCGTTTTTTGTCTATTCCGGCGACCTGTTATGTCAACCTGATGCGCTCGCTGCCGCTGGTTTTGGTGATCTTCTGGTTCTATTTTCTGGTGCCCTATCTCCTGCAATGGGTCACCGGCGCCGCCTCGCCGGTGCGGGTGGACCCGTTCTGGTCATCGGTGATTACCTTCAGCCTGTTCGAAGCCAGCTATTTTTGCGAGATTGTCCGCTCAGGCATCCAGTCGCTGCCCAGCGGGCAGTCTTCCGCCTCGCAGGCGCTGGGCATGACCGGCCGGCAGACCATGCTGTACGTGATCCTGCCGCAGGCCATGCGCAATATGCTGCCGCTGTTCCTGACCCAGACCATTATTTTGTTCCAGGACACCTCGCTGGTCTATGTACTGTCGATTACCGATTTCCTGGGCGCCGCGGCCAAGATTGCCCAGCGCGACGGACGTCTGCTGGAGATGTATCTGTTTGCCGCGGCGGTCTATTTCCTGATGTCGTTTGCCGCCTCGTACTCGGTGCGGATGCTGCAAAAACGGGTGGCCATTATTCGCTAGCACTGATGTGTCTTCGGGTTTATCTGCCGCAGCCTGGGCGGCGCCCAGGCCAACCGGAGATCAATGGCAACCTTTTATCCGGCCGATCGCGCGGTTAACATGCGCGCTATTTTCTCTCTATACCATGGTGCTTACATGTCCCCATTACCAACAGTTTCGGTTCCGTCCGCTGCGGGAAACAACGCAGCGCTGCTAGCCCTTGCCGGCCAGCGCCTCAATGTTCTGCAACATGAGCGCGTGGTGCTCTATGCCGGCGCAAACCTGCCCAGTCCCGAGGCAATGGCGGCTTATTCCCCGGGATTAAGCGCCTATCCGGCCATGGGACCCAGTTTTGATAAGGAGCAGCCCGATACCGGCCTGGTTTCCGCGCTTGAAGTGGCCATTGCCGATCAGATTAGCCGGCTATTCGGTTCACTCTGGGCGGACACGCGCCTGCCGAACTGCACTACCGCCAACCTCGCCGTTTTCCACGCGTTCGCCAGACCGGGCGATCTGTTGCTGGCTCCCGCAGCCGCGCATGGCGGACATTTAAGCCAGCGCAAAGGCGGAACGCCCGAATTGGCGGGACTTCACGTTGAGGAGCTGCCCTACGATGAACATCACCTTTGTCTTGACCCGGCGGCGGCGGCGGAGATGATCCTGCGCCGCAAACCCCGGCTGGTGATGCTGGGCCGCTCGGTCATGCTTAAGGCCGACGATATAACGCCGGTGATCAACAGCGCGCGGCGGGTCGGCGCCAAAACCATTTTTGACGCGTCCCATGTACTGGGGCTGATCGCCGGCGGAATGTTTCCCAACCCCCTGTCGTTGGGGGTGGATATCATGACCAGTTCGACGTATAAGACGCTGCCGGGCCGACCGCACAGTATTATTGCCGGCGGCAATTTGGCCGATCGGGCGCTGTTGGCCAGCGTCATCGAAAACCGCATGATCGCCAACGGCGACGCCGGCTGTTTACCGTCCCTGCTGGTGACCCTGGAGCAGGCAAAACAGAACGGCGCGAACTACGCGCGCCGCATTTGCCGCAATACCGCCGCCATGGCCGCGGCGCTCAGGACCGCGGGCATCGGGGTGATGGCGGCCCTGCCCCATGAAACCGCGACCCATCAGTTGCTGATCCCCATGAGCCCGGAGCTATCGGCCAAACAGACCCTTGCCGCGCTTGAACAGCAGGGGATACTGGTGGGCACCTGCGCCGATCCGGCCGCCGCCGGTCATTTCGCCCTGCGCGTCGGCACCCAGTTCATGACCACCCTCGGGCTGGATGAGACCGGATTTGCCCGCATCGCGCAGCGCCTGGCCGCGCTGCTGGAACGAACATCCGATAATCGTATGCGGATACGGGCCGGGGAATAGCTCGGCCGGCGGGACCGCCGGCTCAGCTACCTGCCCGCCGGTCCCTTAATGACGTGCCTGCCTGAGACCGTTCGCCGCCGCCAATAGGCACGCTAACCCAGCGAATCGGCGTAAGCGTGAGAATGCCGCGGTTAAACCCGCCGATCATAATCGTCTTCCCGTCATGAAAATAAGGCATAGCGTCGGTTAACATAATTTTTTATTTTAATTTCCTTGTCTAAGACAATAAATTAAATACGGGTAGCCCGCGCCAATTTAACCCGGAATTTTTCATCGACGTCACCTCCGTCAACAGGGTAGTTTTACCATGGCTGATTTCCAGTTCTGAGCGGCGTTGATCGTGACATGAAATAAAAAAATACAATTACGAACGTAATCCTTAAATAAACCGGGGACAATTTTAAGCGAAGAAATGTTCGAAGATATAAGTAATTCACTGAGATACTTAGCATAATCCATGAATTCAACACGGCCTTAGTATGTACTGAATAATTGTTATTGAGAAGATAACGTTTTAATGCCGTCTGCCTTCATTACGCTTATTTTACATTTCGCAATGATCCCGCGCAGCCGAATACTGTTATAATTGAGAACGATTATTCTCAACAGCACCTCGTTTGGAACCACATGAAGCCTCTCAAATACCTATTTCTGGTATTCAATATTATTTTCCTGACCGCTTGCGACGACAACGCTCAAAAACAAGCCGTTGTGACCCCTGCCGAAGTCGGGGTCATCGTATTGAAAGCCTCCCCCGTTTCGCTCACCAGCGATTTAACCGGACGCACCACCGCCACCCTGAGCGCCGATGTCCGTCCCCAGGTGGGCGGAATTATCCAAAAACGGCTGTTCACGGAGGGCCAGGACGTCAAGGAGGGCCAGGTACTTTATCTTATCAACCCATCAAGTTACCAGGCAACCTACGATGAGGCGGCGGCGGCCTTAAAAAATGCGCAAGCTATTGTCTCCTCGGCGAAATTAAAAGCGCAGCGCTATGCCATCCTGGAAAAAGAACAGGGCGTGTCCAAAGAAGAGTATGAGGATGCGCGCGCGGCTTACGAACAGAACGTTGCTTCGGTCGCCGAGAAAAAAGCCTCGCTCGAATCCGCCAAAATTAATCTGGCCTGGACCCGCGTTACCGCCCCGATCGGTGGGCGTATCGGAATTTCATCCGTCACGCCCGGCGCCCTGGTGACCTCGGAACAGACCACCGCGCTGGCGACGATCCGTGCGCTGGATATGATGTATGTGGATATGACGCAATCCAGCAGCCAATTGCTCGCCTTGCGCAAGCAGGCATTGCAGCAAAATAAAGACAGCATTGATAATGTCACCCTGACGCTTGAGGATGGCAGCCCTTATGAACATAAGGGTACGCTGCAATTATCCGAAGTCGCGGTGGATGAAGCCACCGGTTCGGTGACGCTGCGCGCGGTTTTTCCCAATCCGGAACATATTCTGCTGCCGGGCATGTTTGTCAGGGCCAATGTCGTTAACGGCACGCTTAACGAGGCGATTTTGGCACCCCAGCAGGGCATTACCCGCGACGCGGCGGGCAATGGCACGGCGCTTATCGTCAATAAAGAAAATAAGGTCGAGCAGCGTTCGGTGACCACCTCGCGCGCGATTGGCGATCGCTGGCTGGTGACCGAGGGCCTGGCGTCCGGCGATAAGTTGATTACCGAAGGCAGCAGTAAAGTCAAAGCGGGTGAGAGCGTAACGGCGGTAGTCATCGGCAATAAAACCGAGGGAGCATAATTATGTTTTCTCGTTTTTTTGTCAGGCGGCCGGTATTCGCCTGGGTTATCGCTATTCTGATCGTGCTAGCCGGCGTTATGGCCTTGCGCGAGATGGCCGTTGGGCAATATCCGGATGTCGCCCCGCCAACCGTTAAAATCAGTGCCACCTATACCGGCGCGTCGGCGGAAACGCTGGAAAACAGCGTGACCCAGGTGATTGAACAGGAATTGACCGGCCTGGACGGTTTGCTCTATTTCAGTTCAACCAGCAGCTCCGACGGAACGGTTTCGATTAACGTCACCTTCGCCCAGGGCACCGATGCCAATATCGCCCAGGTACAGGTACAAAACAAAGTTCAGCAGGCCGAAGCCCGTTTGCCGACCGAAGTGACCGCACAGGGCGTAACCGTCGAAAAAAGCCAGACCAGCTTTCTGCTGATTATGGCGCTTTACGACACATTGGATAAACACTCGGGAACCGATATTGCGGACTGGCTGGTAAGTAATATTCAGGACCCGCTGGCGCGGGTGCAAGGCGTCGGCGACGTGCAGGTATTTGGTTCGGAATATGCCATGCGTATCTGGCTGGACCCGGCAAAACTGGCGTCTTATAGCCTGATGCCTTCCGACATCGAAACCGCGATTGAAGCGCAGAACACGCAAGTTTCGGCGGGCAAAGTGGGCGCGCCGCCTTCGTCGGATGCCCAGCAGCTGACGGCTACCGTCAGAACGATGTCCCGCCTGAAAACCCCCCGGCAATTTCGCGACATCATTCTTAAAAGCGATAGCGCCGGCGCGATTGTGCATTTAGGCGACGTGGCGCGTGTCGAGCTCGGCAGCGAGGATTACAGCAACGTCACCCGTTTGAACGGCCACCCGGCCGCCGGTATCGCGGTAATGCTGGCCTCCGGGGCGAATGCCCTGGATACCGCGACCAAGGTAAAAGCCAAGCTGGCGGAATTCCAGAGCAACATGCCGCAGGGCTATGAAATAGCCTATCCCAAAGACAATACCGCCTTTATTAAAATTTCGGTGACCGAGGTGGTCGAAACACTGTTAATCGCCATCGCGCTGGTGATCGCCGTGATGTATATCTTCTTGCAGAACGTGCGCGCGACCCTGATCCCCGCCCTCGCCGTGCCTGTGGTCATGATGGGGACCTTCGCCGTGCTGTCGGTGTTTGGTTATTCCATTAATACGCTGACCCTGTTCGGCATGGTGCTGGCCATCGGGCTGCTGGTGGATGATGCCATCGTGGTGGTGGAAAATGTCGAGCGCATTATGCGCGAGGAGAAGCTGCCCGCCATTGAAGCGACGGAGAAATCAATGGGCGAAATATCCGGCGCGCTGGTGGCCATCGCCATCGTCCTGTCCGCGGTGTTTCTGCCGATGGCCTTTTTTGGCGGTTCCACCGGCGTTATCTACCGCCAGTTCTCGGTGACGATTGTTTCCGCGATGATCCTGTCGGTGGTGGTGGCCCTGACGCTGACGCCGGCGCTGTGCGGCGCCCTGCTCAACACGCCCGACGGGCATGAGAACAGGTTTGCCCGCTGGTTTAACCGGTTTTATGAAAAAACGGAAACAAAATATGGCCGCAAGGTGGCGGGTATCCTCAGGCGCCCCGCGCGGGCGATACTGATTTACCTGGTTATCGCCGGCATCATGATCGTATTGCTGATGCGTCTGCCCGGCGGTTTTTTACCCGTGGAGGATCAGGGTGACGTGATGGTGCAGTACACCCTGCCCGCCGGGGCGACCATGAACCGGACCAATCAGGTAAGTAAAGCGGTGGAAACGTATTTCCTGGATAAGGAAAAAGCCAATACCGAGGTCATTTTCACCATCTCCGGCTTTAACTTCAGCGGCAGCGCGCAAAATGCGGGTATGGCGTTTGTGGCCCTGAAGGATTGGTCGGAGCGCACCGGCAGCGACAATACGGCGCAGTCCATTGCCGGCCGGGCCATGAAAAATCTTGCCGGCGTGCGTGATGCGCAAATTTATACCCTGGTCCCGCCGGCGGTGGATGGGTTAGGCCAATCCAACGGTTTCACCTTCGAGCTACAGGCAACGGGCGCCACTACCCGCGACGAGCTGAAAACCTTGCGCGACCGGTTGGTCAAAGACGCTTCGGCCTCGGGTGAACTGGCGTCGGTTCGGGCCAATGAACTGCCTGAAATGCCCCAGCTCAATGTGGATATAGATACCGCAAAAGCGGTGGCCCTGGGATTATCCATCAGCGATGTCACCGCCACGCTCAGCAGCGGCTGGGGCGGTACCTACGTCAATGATTTCCTGTCCAGCGGCCGGGTTAAAAAAGTCTATCTCCAGGGCGACAGCCAATTCCGGTCCAAACCTGATGACCTGAATGATTGGTTCGTTAAGGGCAGCAACGATGATATGACCCCCTTCTCCGCCTTCGCCACTACCCGCTGGACCTCGGGCGCCGATACGCTGACCCGCTATGGCGGTTCATCCTCCTATGAAATCCAGGGGGAAGGCGCGGCCGGCACCAGTTCAAGCGCCGCGTTGGATAAAATGGAAGCGCTGGCGAAGGCCCTGCCTGCCGGCGCGACCTATTCCTGGAGCGGATTGTCCCTGCAGGAAAGAATGGCCAGCGGGCAGGCGGGTTTACTTTACGGTTTCTCCATCCTGGTGGTTTTCCTGTGCCTGGCGGCGCTGTATGAAAGCTGGTCCGTACCGCTCTCGGTGCTGATGGTTATCCCGCTGGGGGTGGTGGGTGCCGTGACCGCGGCCACCTTGCGCGGCCTGGATAACGATGTCTATTTCCAGGTGGCGTTGCTGACCACCATCGGTTTGTCGTCCAAAAACGCCATCTTGATCGTCGAGTTCGCCGAGGCGGCCCTCAATCAGGGTAAATCAGTGGGCGCGGCGGCCTTTGCCGCGGCCAGAACGCGGTTGAGGCCGATTTTGATGACCTCATTTGCCTTTATCGCCGGCGTATTACCCCTGGCGATTTCCACCGGCGCGGGCGCCAACAGCCGGATAGCGATTGGCACCGGCATCGTGGGCGGAACGGTGACCGCCACTTTCCTGGCTATTTTCTTTGTGCCGTTATTTTTCATGTTGGTAAAAAAAGTGTTTACCAAAGTGGCCGTTGTGGGGAGTAAATCGTCATGCTGAGGAAAATGATAATGGCCTGCCCGCTATTACTGGCAGGGTGTATTTCACTGGAGCCTCATTATGTGCGCCCCGCCGCGCCCGTGCCGGCCGTATGGCCCAATGGGCAGAGCACCCAACCGCAGTTGGAGTTAACCGAGTGGCAGGCGATCGTCAAGGACGACCGATTGAAGCAGGTGGTGGGCCGGGCGTTAAAATCGAACCGCGATTTACGCCAGGCCATCGCGGACATTGAGGCGGCGCGGGCGTTGTATGGAGAGAAGAAAGCGGCCCTCTACCCCGCGCTGGATGCCGGGTTAAGCTCCAGCCGCAGCCGTTCCGTCAGCAGCGGCGTATCCGAGGTAAGCGGCAGCGCCGAGGCCAGCGGCAGCGTCAGTTCCTTTGAGCTCGATCTGTTTGGTAAAAACCGCAGCTTATCCCGGGCGGCCAAAGAGAGCTGGCTGGCCTCAGCCGCGACCGCCAAAAATACCCGCATTACCCTGATTGCGGAGACGACGACGGCCTGGATTACCCTCGCCGCCGATCAAAGCAGCCTGGCCCTGGCAAAAATCACCATGCAAAGCGCGGCGGATACCGTGAAAGTAACGAAACGGCGCCTCGAACTGGGGGCGGATGACGGTACGGCGGTTAACTCGGCCATTACCATCTATCAGCAAGCCCGGGGCGACGTGGCCGGTTATACCACCTCGGTGGCCCAGGATGCCAACGCGTTGAATCTGCTGGTGGGTGAATCCGTCCCCGCCTCGCTGCTGCCCGGGACCCTGGAACCGCTGGAGGACGCCATTGCCATCGTACCGTCCGGCGTCTCGTCCGAGGTATTGCTTCGTCGCCCGGATGTCCAGGAAGCCGAGCATGAGCTTAAAAGCGCCAATGCGGATATTGGCAGCGCGCGGGCCGCTTTTTTCCCCAGCCTGACGCTGACCGCCAGCGCCGGGGTCGGCAGCAGCTCGCTGTCCAACCTGTTCGGTCACGGGAGCAATGTGTGGTCATTCGCCCCGAGCCTGACCCTGCCCATTTTCGCCGGTGGGGAGAATCTCGCGGCATTGCGTTACGCCGAGGCTGAAAAGAAGGGCTATATCGCCGCTTATGAAAAAGCGATTCAAAGCGCGTTTAAAGATGTGGCCGATGCGCTGGCCAGCCGGGCTACCCTGCAAGAACGGCTGGATGCGCAGGATGCTTATGTCGCCGCCGCGATGAAAAGCTACCATTTATCGGATTTACGCTACCGCAGCGGCGTGGACAGCTACCTGAACATGCTGGTGGCGCAACGGACGCTTTATGCCGCCCGGCAGGATTTAATCTCGCTGAAGCAAACCGATTATGAAAACCGCATCACGCTTTGGCAATCGCTGGGTGGCGGTATTTAAGCCCGTCCTCAGCCACGGCCTCATCTTTTGCGGGGGGCGTTGACGCGGTTGAATGCGACGTCAGATCATGGCGGCGCTAAAGGGGCGACATCGGCGACGGCGCCGATAAACGCCAGGGCCGCTCGTTTGCCCATTACCTATATTTCTTTCGCCAGGAGATGGGATGAAATTGTCAGTCCGGGTTAACTATATAATCAATCTTGGTTTACTTGCCGCTTTCGGTCCTTTGTGTACCGATCTGTATCTGCCGGCGCTACCTCACTTATCGACGGAGCTTAATGTATCCACTTCCACGGCTCAGTTGACGCTGACCGCCAGTCTTTTCGGCCTTGGGATCGGTCAACTTCTGTTCGGGCCCATCAGCGATCAGGTCGGGAGAATGAAACCATTATTACTCTCGCTGGCGTTATTTATCATGGCCTCCGTATGGTGCATGCTCGCGCCGACGGCAACCCAACTTATCCTGGCCCGTTTTCTCCAGGGCATAGCCGGTGCCGGCGGCGCCGTTCTCTCGCGCTCGATTGCACGCGATCTCTATACAGGCCATGAGCTCACCACGTTTTTCGCCATGTTGATGATGGTCAATGGGCTTGGGCCCATTGTCGCCCCGATACTGGGTGGCGCGCTGCTGTCGGTCATGGACTGGCGCGGCCTGTTTGCGGCGCTAACCGCGATCGGCGTGGCGTTGCTCGTCATGGCCAGGCTTAATATCAGTGAAAGCCTGCCTGAGGGAAAGCGCAACCCGGGCAGTTTCGGCGCGATGTTAAGCTCTATCGGCTCGGTGGTCAGGCATAAGGCGTTTATCGGGTTTTGCCTGACACAGGCGCTCATGCTGGCGGGCATGTTTGCTTATATCGGCGCGTCCCCTTTTGTACTACAGCGCATCTATAATATGTCCCCGCTCGGGTTTAGTCTCTGTTTTGCCATCAATGGCATCGGGCTGATCGTTGCCGCACAGCTGGCCGCAGGATTAAGCAAAAAATACGGTGAGTTCAAATTGCTTAAGGGAGCATTGATGTTCGCGGGCATTATTAGCACTACATTGTTACTGGCAGGCGTCATCGGCGCGCCTTTGCCGGTTTTCCTGGTTATCTTGTTTTTCGCCATAGCCTGCAACAGCGCCATTTGCACCACTGCGTCCTCGCTGGCCATGCAAACCCAAAGCAGCAATGCGGGCGGTAGCGCATCGGCGGTGTTAGGCGTCGCCATGTTCACCTTTGGCGGCATCAGCGTACCGCTTTCCGGCATCGGTGGAACGTCGGTTTTTACCATGACGCTCACTTTATGGGCGGCGTATATGCTCGCTATCCTTGCCTTCTTTTTTATCGCCGGCGGCGCAAAACCCGCTTGCCGCCATCATGACGGCCACCAGCGCCAGTAAAATAAAGCTCGGCCTCCAGTCGCCGGCAAGCTGATGAAGCGCGCCAATCACGGCGGGACTGGCTGACGCCACAATGTACCCCGCCCCTTGGACAAAAGATGACATGGCGCGGTTATCATCAAGGTTTCTGGCATGCGCCATGACCAGCATGAAAACCACCGAAAATCCCCCTCCCGCGCCGATACCGCCAAAAAAAATCCACAGAAAACAGCCTTCCGGCGCCGTAATCAGCCCTACCGGCAAAATGAACCACGCGATCGCCACAATCAAAAACAGCCGGGCATGGGAAAGATGCATGGACGAACTCAGCCAGGGGATGCCAAAGCAGCCCACCATACCGAGGATTTGAAACAGTGATGCCGCGAAACCCGCCTGGTTGATGTTCATGCCCCCCCGTTGCACCAGATAATCCGGCAACCAGGCCGTCATGCCATAAAAAATAAAGGTATGGCACGCGAAAGCCGCGGCCAGCAACCACGCCACCGGCCGGCGACCGGCGGAGTCATTGGCCGGCGCCGATGCCCCGATGTCGCTTTGCGCGCGGGAGACGACCGGTGCCCGTCGGGGCCGCGAGTGATAATCGATATGCGGCGCGGACGCTTTATGCGCGGCCAGATATGCCACCCCGGCCCATAGGACCATCGCCAGCAGCGCCAAAATGCACCAGCCCGCCAGGGCGAAACGCCAGCCGACCGCCGAGGCCAGCGGAGCGGTGAAAGCGGAACTCAACATTGCTCCCACGCTCATCGCCATTACGTATACGCCGGTCATTACGCCGGAGCGACGGGAAAAATCCCGGGCAATGACCATCAGGCTAACGATATTGCCCAGCGTCAAGGCGGCCCCCAGAACGAAGGTGCCGGCCAGGATGGCCATTAATCCTCCCGCGGACCGTAACAGCGTGCCGGAGACTATTGCGCATAATGTGATAAAAACGGCGCGTTCAATGGAAACCCGTGCCAGGATCAGCGAGGCGAACGGCGCCAGGATGCCGAAACAGAAAACCGGAATGGCCGTCAGCAGCCCGGCAATCCCCGAACTGATACCGAGGTCCGCCCTGATGTCGGCGATCGCCGAAGGCAAGGAGGTCAGCGGCGCGCGCAGATTCAAGGCCAATGCAATAAAGGCGGCTAGCAACATAACGTTATAAATGCGGCGTTCCAGGCCGGTATTTTTTTTTGCCCGGCCGGGCCGCCCCGGTTGGATCTTATTCATTTTTTACTCAGGGCATTCTTTCTATCGAAGGCAAAACTGGGTTAGAGGAGAAAAACAATCATACGCAATTATCAAAAAAAATTTATCATCAGGTAGCGAGTAGATATTCTTTATTAACTCCTGGAAGTTAAGAATCATCATTCTCACGACATATAAATTTTAAGGGAATGCATTAAGCAGGAAAGTAAGTGTTGCGTTAAAAATAATGTCAAATTGCTTTGAAAGAACATTTCAGCCACCGGCAGGCAGGGTTATCATCGGGTCGGATGGGAAACGGCATCTCCCCCAGTTGCCGCAAATTGGCCTGCTATTGGGATAATGTCGGACCGCGGGGACGCGTTTCCGAATTCTTCAAACGCTTGTTTTAAAGCAGGATGACACCGCGCAGCACGACCACTCCAATGCCGGTGAGTTCAGGTTCGGGCCTCAGCCGGACGCGCAGAATGCTCCGGCGTCCCATTTTCGTACCTTGCTCGTTCGCCAACTCGTTGTCTTTCAGGTTTCCCGCGGCGAAGAGGTACGTCGCCGACGGGCCGGCTGCTGTTCCCGTCGCGGCATCCTCCCGGACGCTCGCAGGCGACACCTATCATTATTCCGGCGCCATGGGATTGGAACAACGCGCCGACAACGTAGCGCTCCGGACGTGGTTTCAAAGCGCCTTTCCGGCAATATAGCGGCAAGCGATCCCCGCCGTATATTTTACGCAGTGATTAAACGCCATGCTAAAACCAGTGCTGCCTCTCGCTTATAATCATCCTTCCACCATTAAATGTGATCTTAATCATATTTTAACGCCAATAATCGCGTAGTGGTCAATTAGCCATAGCCATTGTGGCCACTATTTAATATTTACAACTTGTCAATATGGCCATTATAGTCATAAATAGCAACCGGCGGATAATAGCGTAATTCGGAGTCAATCCATGATGAGGAACCTGACGGACAGACAGATAAAAATCATGAAGCACCTGATTAATCACAAAGAGTATATCAGCATCGAGTCGATATCGTCTTTGGTGGTCGCATCAAAACGCACGATACGCAGGGATATTGAAATGATCAATAATAAATTATCCACTGAGGGTATATTCCTGGCCAGCAAGGCCGGCCGGGGCGTTATTGCCGAATTTCGTAACGATGCCGCGGAGATCACCTCAAGAAACGTGTTCATGAATGACAGCGATGTATTTAACCGCAGCGTACGCTTGTTAAAAATAGCGTCGGATTTATTGATGAACTCGCCGCAGCCGACATCCATCAGCGAATTGTCAAAAAAATATTTTATCAGCCGGGCATCTATCGTCAATGATTTAAAGAAAATCGAAACCTGGCTCATACATTTTGATCTGGCCCTGTTTAAAGACCTCAGCGGCACGCGAATAATCGGGAATGAGAAATCAATGCGGATTGCCATGAAATCCCTGGTGTTAAAATCCATTTACAGCAATATGAACATGATGGAAAGCCGGATCGATACGGCCATTCTCAGTGAACTATCGGAAAAATTCGGCGAACAGCATGTATTATTTACTACCGACCTGATTACCACCATCGAAAACAAGCTGGAGTACCGCATTAGCGACCCTTATTACATCAATTTATTTACCCATATCCTGGTATTGATCCATCGAATCAACTTGAGAATCAATGACAGCGAAATCCCATGCGCTGATTTTATTGCTCAGGATCGGGGAATGTATGAGATTGCCCTATCAATAATCAACACTATTGAAAATAAATATACTATACGGCTCAACAAAATCGAAGCTGAATATATTTATCAATATCTGGTCTCATCGGGCAAGACCGATATTGATAATAATAGTAATGTAAAAACCAATGGCGCCGGCCGTTCGCTGGCCTTTACCCGCCAGTTGATCGTACGGGTTTCATCGCTGATCAACGTGGATATCACGATGGATAATCATCTGATGACCTCGCTGCTTTCCCATGTCAAGCCGATGCTGAACCGGCTGGAATACCATATCAGGATTAAAAATCCGCTGCTGCATGATATCAAAAATGAGCTGGGCAGCATTTTCGCCGCGGTAAAAAATGCCGCCAACGGCATTGCCGCGGAACATACTATCGGCCCGGTCAATGATGATGAGATAGGCTACCTGACCGTGCACATCCAGGCGGCGATTGAAAATAATATCGAAAGAAAACGCGTGCTGCTGGTGTGCTCGAGTGGCCTGGGCACGTCGCAGCTGCTTTATGGGCGGGTAATCAGGGCATTCCCCTGCTGGGAAATTGTCGGCATCGTGCCTGGCCAAGAGATAGCCCGGTATATAACACAGCATGATGTGGACATCATCATATCGACTATCCGGTTGGCAGAAATAAACCGGCCGGTAGTGTATGTATCGGCGCTATTTACCGCCAAAGACATCGGTCGGGTGACGGAGTGCCTGGTAGCAAATTACATGAAATAGCATTATGAAAAACCTTATGATACTTATCCCCCGCGGAGGACCACGAATGACTCTGACCATGGCTATTGATGATGTTTTGCAGGAAGAATGTATTATTCTCAACTCACAGGCCCAGACCAAAGAGCAGATTATTAATGAACTCACTGATATTCTGTTTAATAGCGGCGCATTAGCGGATAAAACCCGTTTTTTAAAAGATGTCTGGTCAAGGGAGGAGTTAGGTTCGACCGGTTTCGAAAATCATATTGCCATTCCCCATGGCAAATCCACGGCGGTATTAAAAACCCGCATTGCCATCGGACGGGTCGATGGCGATATCCCTTGGGAAACCATAGACGGCACCCGGGTACGATTGGTTATTTTATTTGCGGTAAAAGATACCGACAGCGATGCCCGGCATATAAAAATATTATCAAAAATATCCATGGCATTAGGTGATGATGATGTAGTAGATGATTTACTTCATTTGCAAAGCCGTAACGAATTATATCGACTATTGATTGCCCGCTCTGAAAGTTGACACGCTAAAACTATAACTCTGTATTTACCTACCGGAGAAGCAATATGAATATTATCGCCGTGACCTCATGCCCGACGGGTGTCGCACACACTTATCTGGCCGAGGCTAATCTCAAGAAGTCCGCCAAGAAGTTAAATATACCTATTTTGGTCGAAACGCAGGGCGCAGTGGAAAGCGAGTATATCCTGAGTAACGAGGATATAAAAAACGCCGACATCGTGCTTATCGCCGCTGATAAAAAAATCGAATTATCCCGTTTTATCAATAAAAATATCATTGAGGTTTCGGTAACCAAAGCCGCCAAGGATGCAGAAGGATTGCTGCGCGCCATCATCGGGGGTGAATTGACCGCGCGCAGGTTAAGCGAGGCCGACGACGCGCCGGTGCAGTCGTTGCCGGCCGGGCAGGTAACACGCTCGGCGATTGGCGACATATATGTCCATCTGATCACCGGCGTCAACCTGATGATCCCCTTTGTGGTCGCCGGCGGTATATTGATTGCCCTGAGTTTTGCTTTTGGCATAACCGCGGCGACCCCAGGCGACCCGAGTTTTAACCCTGTGGCCAAAATGCTGTCGGATATCGGCGGCGGGTCCGCTTTTGCGCTGATGCTACCGGTGCTGGCGTTTGGCATCAGCCAGTCGATCAGCGGCAAAGCGGGTATCGTGGCCGGCGCCGTGGGCGGCATGATGGCGATACACACGGGTTCCGGTTTTCTCGGGGCGCTGCTGGCTGGCTTTCTGGCCGGTTATGTCACCTTATTGATCAATAAATATATCACGCTGCCTAAATCCATTATTAGCTTAAAACCGATCCTGATTGTACCGCTGTTAAGCGTATTCATCACCGGCGCCGTGATGGCGCTGTTAATCGGCGAGCCAATCAAGCTGCTGCTGGGATTGCTGACCACCTTTCTCAATTCGCTGGGTAATACCAATTCCGCCATCCTCGGGTTGTTATTCGGCATGATGGTGGCATTTGATATGGGCGGCCCGCTGAATAAAACCGTCTGCATGTTTGCCATCGGGCTAATGTCGAGCGGCATATATGGTCCGATCGCCGCCTGCATGGCCGCCGGCATGGTGCCGCCGCTCGGCATTGCCCTGGCGACCACCCTGTTTAAAAAGAAGTTCACCCGCCAGGAAGTCGAGACCGGCAAGGTCACCTATATCCTCGGCTTGTCGTTTATCACCGAAGGCGCCATTCCGTTTGCCGTCGCCGATCCCTTCCGGGTGATACCGGCCATCGTTTGCGGCTCGGGACTGGCCGGCGCGCTGTCGATGATGCTGGGCTGCGCCTCGCGGGCGCCTCACGGCGGTATTTTTGTGATGTTTATTCCCAATGTGATAACCAACGTGCCGGCCTACGGCGCCGCCATTGCCGCCGGGTCATTACTTACCGCGCTCATTCTGCTTTTTATCAAGAAAGATGTTCCCCAATCCCTTCAGGAAGGATAATCGCTATGCTCTATACCATGAAAGACGTACTCACGGTGGCCAACCAACATAAATTCGGCGTCGGCGCCTTTAATATCGCCAGCGCGGAATTTGCCCGCGCGGTGATTGAAACCGCGGAAGAACACGGCTCGCCGGTGATCCTGGAAATCCATCCCGACGAGATGAGTTTTACCGGCGCGGATTTTATCGTCTATCTCAGGACCCTGGCCATCAATGCCAGCGTACCGGTGGTGATTCATCTGGACCACGGACGCAACCTGCGTGAAGTCATGAAAGCCATCTATGCCGGTTTCACATCGGTGATGATTGACGCCTCCTGCGAAGACTTTGATGAAAATATCCGCATCACGCAACAAATCGTTGAAATTGCCCATGCGCTGGATATTTCGGTGGAAGCGGAGCTGGGGACCATTGGCGCAATGAACGGCAGCGCGGAAGGCGGCACGGCCGAAATTCTGTTTACCGATCCACGGCAGGCGCAAATCTTCGCCGAACGGACCGGGGTGGATACGCTGGCGGTGGCCATCGGCACGTCTCACGGCTTATACCCCAAGGGTAAACAACCCAAACTCGATATTGAGCGGCTGCAGCAAATCAGGCAATTAGTGGCCATTCCGCTGGTGTTGCACGGCGGTTCCGGCAATAAAGATAGCGAGGTCGCCGAAGCCATCCGCTATGGCGTCGGTAAGATCAATATCTCCAGCGAGATGAAAAAAGCCTTTTTTGTCTCGCTGGAGCAAGAGCTGAAAAGCGGCGATCATGAACCCAACGCACTCTACATTAAACCTATGCAAGCGGCGGCCAAGGTGATTGCCAATAAAATGGCGCTGTTCGGTTCGGTGGATAAAAGCCGGTTGTACCTCCCCGCCTAAGACACCCGCACCTCGATTGATCCCGGGCGTTGCCCGCGCCGTGGGCCCCCTGGCGCGGTAGGGACCAATCCCACCCGCCGCGCCTTACCGGGCGCGGCCTTGAGGTCCACGCGAACTGACCTTGGGCAACGCCCTGATGCGGCGCGGTGCGTATTTTGCCCGCCCGTGGTGCACCTTTCCCGGCCAATGGCATCGTACCAGGTTATTTCCACCGGCAGCGGCACCGGACTGCGCGCGCGTTTGAAACAATTCCCCTGCAATTCCAGTTGCCTATACCGATTTTAGAAAAAAAAGCCCGAACCAATAAAAAATTGGTTCGATTTATGCTTGGTTCTCTCCGGGGGTGCCGCTCGTTGCGGCATACATTCGTGGTTGGCCGTCAATCGAAGATATTACCGATACCATCGTTGCGAATCAGGGTTTATCCATGGCAAAAGCAAAAAATTCGTCCTCCTACTCCGCCCTGGAACAACTGCGGACGCTAATCCGGGAACATCGCTCGCCGGAGCTGCCGTTGCCCACCGAGCGGGAGCTGGCGGAGCGCTACCAGGTCGGGCGGCGGGAAATCCGCCGCGCGCTGGATGTACTGGAGATGGAAGGACGGGTATGGCGCAAACAGGGCAAAGGCACCTTCCTGGGCCCCGATGCCCCGTCGCAGCCGCTGGTGCTGCAAGCCTTGCCGCGGCAATCAACGCTGCTGGAGGTGATGGAAGCCCGCCTGCAGCTGGAGCCGGGGCTGGCGCGCCTGGCCGCCCTGCGCGCCACGCCGGAACAGCTGGCGTTGATGGAACGTCTCCAGGAGCGCATGCAGGTACTGGAGACCAATGACAGCGATCAGCACGAACTGTGGGACAGCGCCTTTCATCGCACGCTGGCCGAGGCGGCGGGCAACCGGCTGCTGCTCGGCCTGTTTGACGCGCTGGACGCCATCCGCCGCGACGACAGCTGGCGCCATGTGCGCGAGCGGGCGCGCAATCCGGCGCGGCTGGAAAATTACAACCAGCAGCATCAATGCCTGGTCCGGCATCTCCAGGCCCGTCGGCCCGCGGAGGCCGCCGCCGTCATGACCGAACATCTGCAAGCGCTGCAACAGGCGCTGATCAACGTCCTGCCCGCCAACGAGGAACCACGAACCTGATGACGATACCCCTATCCCCCGCGCAGCCGGTGCTGAATATCGCCCATCTGCGGGTGCGGTTCCACGGCTCGCCGGCCAGCGTACTCGACGATATTTCGTTACATATCCAGCCGGGGGAAACCCTGGCGCTGGTCGGTGAGTCCGGCTGCGGTAAAAGCGTCACCTCGCTGGCGCTGATGGGGCTGCTGCCCGACAGCGCGCGCATCGACCAGGGCGAGCTGCATTTTAACCAACACGACCTGCGCGCCCTTTCCCCGCGGCAATACGCCAATCTGCGCGGCAATCAGTTGGCCATGATCTTCCAGGAGCCGATGACCTCCCTCAATCCGGCGTTTACCTTGGGCGATCAGCTGGCGGAAGCGGTGGTCCGGCACCAGGGCGTCAGCTACCGCCAGGCCCTGGCGCGCGCCAGGGAGATGCTGGAACTGGTGCAGATCCCGGCGCCGGATCTGCGCCTGAAGTCATATCCGCACCAGCTCTCGGGCGGCATGCGCCAGCGGGTGATGATCGCCATGGCGCTGATCAACCGCCCGCAGTTGCTGATTGCCGACGAACCCACCACCGCCCTGGATGTCACCATCCAGGCCGGCATCCTAAGCCTGCTTAACCGCATCAAGCAGGACACCGGCACCGCCATTTTATTGATCACCCACGATCTCGGCGTGGTGGCGGAAGTCGCGCAGCAGGTGGCGGTAATGTACGCGGGCCAGATTGTCGAAACCGGCGGCGTGGACGATATCTTCAGCGACCCGCAGCATCCCTATACCATCGGATTGATGGCTTCGATGCCCAGCCTGTCGGCCCGCATCGGCAGGCTGGCCACCATTCCGGGGTCGGTGCCCACCGCCGACGCCATGCCCGCCGGCTGCCGCTTCGCCACCCGCTGTCCGTTCGCCGACGACCGGTGCCACCGTTCCCGGCCCGGCCTGCGCCAGATCACCGCCCGCCATGAGGTCGCCTGTTTTTATGCGCCGCTTGAACACCATTTCGCGCCGGGAGGCGGACTATGAGCCAGCCCATCCTCGAAAGCATGGCATTGACGAAAATTTTCCAGGGTCCCAAAGGCCTGTTCACCCGCCAGCGCCAGGTGCATGCGGTGGATCGGGTATCGCTGAAGGTATGGCCGGGCGAGACCCTGGCCATCGTCGGGGAGTCCGGCTCCGGAAAATCCACCCTCGGCCGGCTGCTGTTGCGCCTGCTGACGGCCACCGAAGGGCATGTCTTCTACCAGGGCAATGATATCGGCAAGCTGGCCGCCGGGCCGTTAAACCAGCTGCGGCGCGAGCTGCAGATTATTTTCCAGGATCCGTTCGCCTCTCTCAATCCCCGCATGACGGTAGAGGAGATTGTCGGCGAGCCCATCTGGCTGCATGAACGGATCTCCCGGCCGGAGCGGCGCGAGCGGGTGGCCGAACTGCTGCGCACCGTCGGGCTGCCGGCCGTGTACGCCCGGCGTTTTCCCCATGAATTTTCCGGCGGACAGCGCCAGCGCATCGGCATCGCCCGCGCCCTGGCGTCCAAGCCTACCCTGCTGCTGGGGGATGAACCGGTTTCCGCGCTGGATGTATCGGTGCAGGCGCAGGTAGTCAACCTGCTCGAAAACCTGAAAGAGCAGTTCGGCCTGACCCTGATCGTGGTGGCGCACGGACTGGCGGTGATCCGCCATATGAGCGATCGCGTCGCGGTAATGTACCTGGGGCAAATCGTCGAAATCGCCGCCGCCGATGATATTTTCGATCAACCGCTGCATCCCTATACCCGGGCGCTGATCGCCTCCGCGCCCCAGTTAACCCCAGGCGCGCGGCGCACCGGACCGCTGCTGACCGGGGATTTGCCCAATCCGTCGCAGCCGCCGTCCGGCTGCCGTTTCCATACCCGCTGCCCCCATGTCAAGGAAGTCTGCCGGCAGCATGAACCGCCGCTGGAACCCGCCAGCGACCAACGCCAGGTGGCCTGCCACCGCTGGCGCGAACTGAACAGCGATCGCAGCGTTATCGTGATGGCGCCGCCGTCGGCGGCTTTCCTGCGGCGGCGCGCGCTGTTCGTCGACGCCGCGGCCCGTAAACCCTAACTGCCTCAAGGAATTAATGCTCATGAACTCCCGTCACAAGCTTTATACCGCGCTGAGTGGATTGGTGTTGCTCGGCGCCAGCGGCCAGCTGTATGCCGAAAGCGTTTTGCGTATCGGTCTCGGCAGCGATCCCGACATGCTGGACCCCCATCTGGCCCGCACCTATTACGGCCGTTTTGTCTTCGCCGCCATGTGCGATCGGCTGGTGGATGTGGATGATAAACTGCAGGTGGTGCCCGGCCTTGCCACCGATTGGCAATACAGCGATGACGGCAAAACCCTGACCATGAACCTGCGCCAGGGCGTAACGTTCCAGGATGGCGAAGCCTTTAACGCGCAGGCGGTGAAATTTAATATCGAGCGTGCGCTGACCCTGCCGGGGTCGCTGCGCAAAAGCGAACTGTCCTCGGTGGCGTCCGTCGAGGCCACCGGCCCCTATAGCGTGACATTTCATCTGAAAAATCCCGACGCCGCGCTGCTCTCCCAGCTCACCGACCGTGCGGGCGCCATGCTGGCGCCGCAGGCCGCCGCCAAGGATAACTTTGCCGCGCACCCGGTATGCTCCGGCCCCTACCGGTTTGACAGCCGGGTGCAGCAGGACCGCATTGTGCTGACGCGCTATGACAATTACTGGAATAAACAGGCCTACCACTTTGATAAAGTGATATTTATGCCCATTCCTGACTCCTCGGTGCGTCTGGCCAACCTGCGCGCCGGCGATCTGGACCTGACCGAAGGCATTGCCGCCAGCGATGTGAAAACCGTCGAGGCCAATCCCAAGCTCGCCCTGGCCAAGGTGACCGGGCTGGGGTATATGGGGCTGACCTTTAATATCGCCAACGGCAAGGTCAATCCCAACGATCCGTTTGCCAAGGATGCGCGGGTGCGCGAAGCGTTCTCCCTGTCCCTGGATCGCGACGCCATTAACCAGGTAGCCTTCGAGGGGCAGTACACCCCGGCTAACCAGCCATTCTCCACCGTCAGTCCTTATCATGTGAATTTGCCGGTGTCGGCGCGGGATGTGGAGAAAGCCAAATCCCTGCTGGCGGCGGCCGGGGTCGCCACGCCGGTGGATACCACCATCCTGGTGGCCAACAGACCGGATGCCCAGCAGGTGGGCCAGGTCATCCAGGCGATGGCCGGCGAAGCCGGGTTTAATGTTCATTTGCAAACCACTGAATTCGCCACGCTGCTGGATCGCCAGCAGCGGGGAGATTTCCAGGTCAGCATGTCCGGCTGGTCCGGCCGCCCGGACCCGGACGGCAGCATTTACTCGTTTATCCATAGCAAAGGCAACCTGAACGACGGGCGTTACGCCAACCCGCAGGTGGATGAGTGGCTACAGCAGGCACGCAGCACCTCCGACCAGGCCAAACGTCAAGCCTTGTATAACCAGGTAGTGGCGCAGTTGCAACAGGATATGCCGCTGGCCTACCTGTATTTCGAGCCGCGCATTTTTGGTATGTCGAAAAAGATATCGGGATTCAAACCCTATCCCGACGGGTTGATCCGCCTGGCGGATATGCAACTGGCGCAATAGCGCGCCGAGAATCCGGGAGCGATGATGTTAGAACTGATTGGCAAGCGAATATTGCTGGCGATACCCACCCTGTTCCTGGTCAGCATTATGGTCTTTTCCCTGCAAAAACTGCTGCCGGGCGACCCGGTGGTGGCCATGGCCGGCGAAGAGCGCGACCCGGCGGTGATCGCCATGCTGCGCGATAAATACCGCCTGGACGACCCCATACCGGCGCAGTATTTTTACTGGCTGCGCGATGCGCTGCACGGCAATCTGGGCATCTCGCTGCGTACCCAGGAGCCGGTCACCACGCTTATCGCCAGCAAGCTGCCGGTAACCATCGAGCTGACGCTGCTGTCGATGATCATCGCCATGGCGCTCGGCATCACCACCGGCATTATCGCGGCGGTGCGCCGGGGAACCTGGGTGGATTACAGCGCCAACTTTGTCGCCCTCTCGGGTATCTCCATCCCCAACTTCTGGCTGGGGGTGCTGTTGATCCTGCTGTTTTCAGTCAAGCTGCAATGGCTGCCGGCCTCGGGTTTTGTGCCGCTGACCGAGGACGTATCGCAAAACCTGCGCACCCTGCTGCTGCCGGCGCTGGTATTGGGCACCGGGCTGGCGGCGACGCTGATGCGCCATACCCGGGCGGCGATGATTGCGGTGCTGAAGGCGGATTATATCCGCACCGCCAAGGCCAAGGGCCTGTTGCCCAGGCGGGTGATCCTCAAACACGCGCTGCGCAATGCGCTGGTGCCCATTGTCACCCTCACTACGCTGCTGTTCGGCGAACTGCTCGGCGGCGCGGTGCTTACCGAGCAGGTCTTCACCATCCCGGGTTTCGGCAAGATGATCGTCGATTCGGTGTTCAACCGCGATTACGCGGTGGTGCAGGGAGTGGTGCTGGTGGTGGCGATGGGTTTTCTGCTGCTTAATCTGCTGGCCGACGTGCTGTATGTGCTGATCAATCCGCGCATGGGGGGAGAATAACATGTCACAGGTGCTCACCGGCGCGGCCGCGCAGGCCCTGCCCGGGACGGGCGGCCGGGCGATAAAAAAATTCATGGCCAATAAAAGCGCCGTGATTGGAGCGGTGATCGTACTGATCTTTGTGGCGATCGCCCTGCTGGCGCCCTGGCTGGCGCCCTTCGACCCGATCAAAGCCAATTTCCTGGCGGTACGCAAACCGCCGTCGGGACTCTATTGGCTCGGCACCGACGAACTGGGCCGCGATATCCTCTCCCGGCTTATTTGGGGCGCGCGCACTTCGCTGATGGCCGGCTGTATTTCGGTCATTATCGCCATTTTTATCGGCGTGCCGCTGGGCCTGGTCGCCGGCTATTGGCAGGGGGTATGGGATGGGATTATCTCACGCGTTATCGAGGCGTTGCTGTCGTGTCCATTTTTGATCCTGGCCATCGCGCTGGGGGCGTTTCTCGGCCCGAGCCTGGGTAATGCGATGATCGCCATCGGCTTATCGGTAATGCCGATTTTCGCCCGCCTGACGCGCGGACAGGTGATGAGTATCCGCAACGAGGAGTATATCGAGGGCGCCCGGGCCATCGGCCTGCCCGACCGCTGGATCGTGCTACGTTATGTGCTGCCCAATGTGCTGTCGCCCATTCTGGTGCAGGCGACGCTGGCCATCGCCTCGGCCATTATTACCGAAGCCAGCCTGTCATTCCTGGGACTGGGGCAGCAGCCGCCCTCGCCGTCCTGGGGCGCCATGCTCAATACCGCGAAAAATTACCTTGAGCAGGCACCCTGGATGTCGATTTTTCCCGGACTGGCGATCTTTTTTACCGTCCAGGGTTTTAACCTGCTGGGCGACGGGCTGCGCGATGCGCTGGATCCGCGCGACAATTGATCAACATAGGACAACAAGATGACATCACCACTGGATTTCCAGGTAGCCTACCCTTCCCTGCGCCCGCCGATGATGGGCCGCAACGCGGTCTGCGCCTCCCAGCCGCTGGCGGCCCAGGCGGGGTTGCGCATGCTGCTGCTGGGCGGCAACGCCGTGGACGCCGCCGTCGCCACCGCCATGGCCCTGACGGTGGTGGAACCCACCGGCTGCGGCATCGGCAGCGATGCATTCGCCATCGTCTGGGACGGCAAGCAACTGCATGGCTTAAATGCCTCCGGCCGTTCTCCCGCCGCCTGGAAATATGAGGATTACGCTCATTTACCGGCCATGCCGGAACTGGGCTGGAAGGCGGTAACCACACCCGGCGCGGTGTCCGGCTGGGTGGAGTTGGCCCGGCGCTTCGGCTCGCTGCCGCTGACGACGCTGGCGCAGCCGGCCATCGAATATGCCCGCGACGGTTTTCCGGTATCGCCCCTGATTGGCGCGTTATGGCGGCGCGGCGTCGAGCGTCTTGGCGCCCAGCCGGGATTTATGGCGTGTTTTGCGCCCGGCGGACGCGCGCCGGCCATCGGCGAGCTGTTCCGTAATCCGGCCCAGGCCAGGACATTGGAACTGATCGCGCAAACCGATGGCGAGGCGTTTTATCGCGGCGAATTGGCGGCGAAAATGGCCGCTTTCGCCCGGCAGCATAACGCCGGCCTGACGCTTGAGGACCTAAACAACCACCGGCCCGAATGGGTCGAGCTGCTATCCCGCCCCTTTGCCGGCGGTTCGGTGCATGAATTGCCGCCAAACGGCCAGGGGATCGCCACTCTGATGGCCTTGGGCATTCTGGAGCATTGCGATATCGGGCGTTATCATCCCGACTCGGCGGAGGCGCTGCATCTGTCCATCGAAGCGATGAAACTGGCGCTGGCCGACCTGGAACGCTATGTGGCCGATACCGATCATATGGAGTTCGAGGCGAAGCATTTACTGGGGGATGATTATCTCAAACAGCGGGCCGCGCTAATCAATCCCGCCAGGGCGGGCGATTTTGTCTTTGGGGCGCCACGGCAAAGCGGCACGGTCTATCTGTCCACCGCCGATGCCGGCGGCATGATGGTGTCGTTTATCCAGTCCAATTATATGGGTTTCGGGTCCGGCGTCGTGGTGCCGGACACCGGCATCAGCCTGCAAAACCGCGGCGCCAGTTTTGTGCTGGAGCCGGGACATCCCAACTGCCTCGCCGGCAACAAGCGCACCTTGCATACTATTATCCCGGCCTTTGCCCTGGACGGCAACGGGCAGCCGTTAATGACGTTTGGCGTCATGGGCGGAACCATGCAGGCGCAGGGCCATGTCCAGATGGCCCTGCGCATCATGCAGCACCGGCAAAACCCGCAGGCGGCCATTGACGCGCCGCGCTGGCGGGTGGTGAAAGGACGCGAGGTGATGGTGGAGCCGTCGCTGAACCGCAATACCCTGGCGGCCCTGCGCGCCATGGGACATCAGCTTATCGTGGAAGATCCCATGCAGATCCACAACTTCGGCGGCGCCCAGGCCATTGTGCGCGATGCGCAGGGCGTCTACATCGCCGCGACCGAAACCCGCAAGGACGGGCAGGCGCTGGTGTATTGACCGGCGGCATCCTCGATGGGCGCCTCGGGGTCGACGCGATGTTGGTACAGCCAGTCGACAACGTCGGTCCTGAGGCGTTTAAGCGATGCGCCGACCGCCTGCCTGATATGCTCCGGCCGGCTGTTGAGGTGTCGCTTCCCGTCCGGGCGCGGTTTGCTAATAAAGCGCATTTTCCGTTTACAGAACTTTAACGTATTTGACACGACTTAAATTGCTTTTTTATTTCAATCTGTTTTATTTGTTGACCAATGGTAACGAAAACCCACGAGGACGACGCCTTATGCGCTGGCGCAACTCAGCCGACAGTTTCGGCCATATCAGCATTGCTATCCACTGGCTGGTGGCGTTCACCGTGTACGGCATGTTTGCGCTTGGGCTGTGGATGGTGACGCTTGGCTATTATGCGACCTGGTATCATCGCGCGCCCGAACTGCACAAAAGCATCGGCTGTCTGCTTTTCGCCATGATGATCATACGCCTGATCTGGCGTTTTATTTCCCCGCCGCCCACCCCCCTCAGCCATTACTCGCCGCTGACCCGCGCCGGCGCGATGCTGGCGCATTGGACTTTATATATCCTGCTGTTCGCCCTGCTTACCAGCGGGTATTTGATTTCCACCGCGGACGGGCAGCCGATAAATGTATTCGGCTGGTTTTCCGTTCCGGCTACCCTGAGCGGCCTGGCGGGGCAGGCCGATTTAGCGGGCGACATCCATTTGTACCTGGCGTGGTGCGTGGTAATCCTGTCGGTATTGCACGGCCTGGCCGCGTTAAAACATCATTTTATCGATGGCGACATCACCCTCAGGCGGATGCTTGGGTATCGCCTTCATCAACCTGCGCAATATAAGGAAAGACACCATGCTGAAAAAGACTAGCCTGGGCCTGGCGACGGTCGCGTTATTATTCGCCTCGGGCATAGCCGGTGCGGCGGAGTATAAAATTGATAAGCAGGGCCAGCATGCTTTTATTCAATTCAAGATCAAACATCTTGGCTACAGCTGGCTCTACGGCGGTTTTAGGGATTTTGACGGCGGCTTCACCTTCGACGCCGATAATCCCGCCGCCAGCAAGGTGAACGTGGTGATTAACACCGCAAGCGTCGATACCAATCATGCCGAACGCGATAAACATCTCAGGAGCGCGGAGTTCCTCAACGTAGCACAATATCCCCAGGCCACCTTCTCCTCCACGCAGGTGAAAAAAGACGGCGATGAATGGGATATCACCGGCAACCTGACGTTAAACGGCGTGACCAAACCCATTACCCTGGAAGCCAAATTGGTCGGCCAGGGCAACGATCCCTGGGGCGGCTATCGCGCGGGTTTCGAAGCTGAAGGAACCCTGGCGCTAAAAGATTTTAATATCACCACGGATTTGGGGCCGGCCTCGCAACAGGTGGACGTGATCATTTCGGTTGAAGGGGTCAGGCAGTGACCTGCCGGCCATCACCCCTGCGTTGAGCCGGTGAAACCCAAGATGCGGCGATGCCGCCGTTGTTTGCTGAACGCCCAGCGGTAGCGCTTGCCGCTGGAGGATGAATACCGCTTTCCCGCCGCCAGGGTTCTCTGCCCCCTGGCGGCGCAATATCAATCAGAACGAGGTGGTCAAGCCGGCATAATAGGCCCGTCCCGGTTCGTTATAGGTCAATGCCCCTTCGTTTTCGCGATAAACGCGTTTATCCAGCAGATTGCTGATGCCCACATTGACCCGGACATTTTTTGTCACGTCGTAATTCAGGCCGACGCCCAGCACGGAATAGGCGCCCAGTTCTTTGCTGGACAGCGAGCCGACTTCGTTGCGTATGTCCGCGTATTCACGCGGTTTCTGCCGGCCGTACATTGTCCAGGCCGCATTGGCGGACAATTTATCGTTAACCTGCCAGTCCAGCATGGTATTGATGGTGTATTTGGGAATCACCGACAGTGGATTGCCGGTTTCCTTATTCTCGGAGGTGATCATATAGGTGGCATTGGTACGCCAGTTCAGCGTATCGGGCAGCACCGGTACCACCAGATTAGCCTCCAGCCCTTCCACCAGCGCCTTGCCGCCATTTTCCCAGCGCAGGATATTGCCGCCGTCTGACGCGGCGCCGATAACATCGGTGCCGGCCACGATTTTGTTACGGTAATCGTTACGGAAATAAGTGATGCCGGCGTCATAGCCGTTGGCGGTAAATTCCAGGCCGATCTCTTTGTTGATACTGATTTCCGGGTCCAAATCATCGTTGCCGAGCAGGTAGCAGGCGCCGGTGGCGACCCCCGCCGGGCAGCCGTTGCCGTTGGTGCGCAATAAATACCCTTCGCTTGATTGGTACAGATTAGGCGCCTTGAATACCCGGGCGATGCCCGCCTTGAGCTTGAAAAATTCGCCGAGCTCCTGGGACATATTCAGGCTGGGGCTCCAGTTGGCGCCGAATTTGCTGTGATAATCGAAACGCAGGCCGGGAATCAGGTCGGTGCCTGGCAGGGCTTCGATATTATCTTCAAAATAGAGCGCGCTTAATTCCGCGCTGTTTTTACTGCTGCGCAGCGCGGGATTGCCCGACACGCCGCCGATGTTCGCATTGGCCTGGCTGGTGGCGCGCATCGATGCCGGGTCGTTCAGCTCTTCGCGGTTCCATTCGGCGCCCAAGGTGGCGGTTTGATCCACCAGCAGCTTAAGCGGGATATTCAGCTCCGTATTGGCTTTGTAGTTCTCCAGCCGGCTGGTGGAGAAGGTGTCGCTATTGATCATGCCCTCGACGCGTCCCGTCGATCCCTCCATCAGGCGCGTATTATTGGTTTTTTCATAATAGAGGCCGGTGCGGGACTGGCCCCAGTCCCAGACGCCGTTATGGGTCACGCCATAATTCTGGCGGTACATGCGGTTGGTTTCCTGGCCGTACAGGGTCGGCACCAGGGTGCTGATATTGCCGTTGCTGTACTGGGTGTCGCCGGTGTAGATATTGCCCTGGCGGCTGTAGCCGTATTCGAAGTCCATGCTTTGCCGGGGATCGATTTTCCATGACAGCAGCGTGTTGATGTCCTTGTTGCGCACCCCTTCGCGGCCGGCGGCATAGGAGCCGTTCTGCTGGGTATTGATATCGGGGCTATCGGCGTCGGTTTTATTGATATTGCCGTACAATCGCATGGTCAGCACATCGTCGATCAGCGGACCGCTCAGGCTGAAGTTGGCCCGTTTGGTGGCGCCCTCTTTATCATCCTCCGGCTGGTTGGTATACAGGGATAACGACCCGTGCCAATCGTTGGTCGGCCGCTTGGTAATAATATTCACCACGCCGCCCGCGGCGCCGGAACCGTAGCGCGCGGCCGCCGGCCCTCTCAGCACTTCGATACGCTCGACCATCTCCACCGGCACCCAGTTGCTGTCGCCGCGGGTATCGCGCTCCCCGCGCCAGCTATAGCGTACCGCATTGCGCGAGGTGACCGGCTTGCCGTCTATCAGGATCAGCGTATTTTCCGGCCCCATGCCGCGGATATCGATTTGGCGGTTGTTGCCGCGGCTGCCCGAGGCGCTGTTGCCGGTCAAGTTGACGCCCGGCATTTTGCGGATGATATCCGACAGGTCATTTACCGGCGGCGCTTTTTTGATATCGTCCGCGGTAATAATGGATACGCCGGGCTGTTGTTTCAGTTCCTCTTCGGCGGTGGCCTTGACGACCATCACGTCCTCGCCGTCGGTTTCCCCCGTCGTTTCGGCGCCGGCGCCGCTGCTGAAAATGGCGGTTAATAAAAAGGCGATCGGTCCCATAGTGAAATTTTTAGTTACACACATTTATTATAATCCTATTGCAATTTACATTTTCTTTAGAGAATACGAATAGTAATAAGAATCGTTATCATTGTATACAAATGCGGGAATTCTTCACATTTTCTCCTTAATGTGAAGAACGGTGATTTTTTGAGCATACTATTGCGTGAGGCGGGCAGCGCTTTCTTCGACGGCTTGAATGCGGTATCCAAAGCCGGTTGCCGGACAATATCAGCAGCAATCGGGTAAGTGCCCGCCGCCTGCTACCGCCGCCGCTGGGCAACCAGCAGCGGAAATGCCCCCGGAACGTCCAGTTCCGGGACGGGCAGAATATCGGGAAGGGTCAGGCAGGACGCCGTTGCGCCCTGCCTGGGCTTACTGCAACGCGATACGCATCACATCATCCGGGCTGGTGGCTTCCTGCTGGCGGCTGGAGGCCTGCTTTACGCTGACATACAGCGTTTGGCCGTCCGGCGACAGGGCCAGGCTGTTCGGGTGCACCGGGGTAGCGATGGTGCGCAGCACCTTATAGGTCTTGGCGTCGATCACGCTCACCTGCCCCGCCTGGCGGTGGGTTACGTACACTTCGCTGCGCGCCGGGTTAAACAGCACCGCCAGCGATGCCGGCACGTCGATTTTTGCCAGGATATTACCGTTGCGGGTATCCGCCACCAGCACCTGCGGCTGCTTGGAATCGGTGATAAACGCGCGGTGCGTCGCCGGGTCCAGGCTGAGGTTCAGGAAAAAGTGTTCCGTCGCGGTTTCATCGAGCTTTTTGCGCATCACCACTTTATTGGCGCCGGTGTCGATGGACAGCAGCTCGTTGTCGGCATTGGTCACGTACAGGCGTTTCGCCGCCGCGTCCAGCGCCAGCCCGGTGCCCATTTTGCCGATATCGGCCAGGGTGGCGCGCAGGGTCAGGGTAGCGCCGTCCACCACCCATATCACGCTGGCCTCGCCAAGTCCGGCGATATAAACGGTATTGGTCTCCTGGTCCACCGCCAGCTCACGCGGCGCCAGCGGTTTGACCGTTTCTGAGCGCTGGCGCCCATCCAGCACCAGCCGGCCTTTTACCGCGCCGGTTTTGGCGTCGATGGCGGTGATGGCGCCGTCGACGGTGTTGCCGAAGTATAGGGTATCGGTCTTGGTATTGATGGCGGCGCCAAAGGGTTTGATATCGTTGTGGATAATCTGGGTGATATCAAGCGTGGCCGGGTCGAGGCGATACACCACCCCGCCTTTGTCCAGCTTGCGGCTTTGCGAGGTCGCCAGGTAGAGCGCGTCGCCTTGCGTGCTGTACGCCATCTCGTAAGCGCCTTTGCCGACGGGTTTGCGCAGCGGCTCCTGTGCCGCCCACGCACCCTGGGCCAGGGTAAACAACAGCGCGCCAGCCAGCAGCAGCGCATGCGCCGCGCGTGGTCCCGGTCGTCCGCCGGTGGTCGTTATCACGTCCATAATATCTCCATTTCAATGAATTGATGTTGCCGCCGGACCAGCGCCAGGCAGCCAAAGTGGTTTCACATTGCATCAATAAGCAGCAAGAGCCGGGATGTCATGGCGTCCCGATTTTTATATGAGAATAATAATCATTATTTTTTGAAAAGCACAACGATTTTACCAACCCAATAAGGTTCAAGCCTTTTCACCGCGGCATATAACAATGTTCATCCTTATAATTGATTCGATAAGATCAAAATATACCTGTTTTCTGCGTAATATTCGTTACGAGTTCAAAGTGATAAAACCCGCCGCAAAAACAGGGCCGCTGCCATCGCGTCTCATCCCATTAACAAGATCACAGATCTCATGCCGTGGAACCTCACAATATCTGCCGAGGTGAATTTGGCATGACCGGTAACAATCCATCTCTTCATGGTGAACCTGGATATGCTCAATGCCGTCACCGCTTTTATTGGCGCGCTGGATTGCCCCGGGTACGTCATTAATACCGTCCCCTGGATAGTCGTCAATGCACGTTATATCCCATGCGTTCAGACGCTGAACATAAAATTACTGGCTTTACTGCTCATTATCACGTCCTCCCTTACGTGTTCTGTGCAGACGTAAAGCCTAGACAACAAACCGCAACCTTCGTTATTTCTTCGACATGGCGGGGTAACGTTGACGCAACTGACCAAATATCTGCGCCATGTCCGCCGTTTCGCCGGTTATCTCTACAGCACGGAACACCTGGGTTTTTAAAAAATGCCGCCAGCTAATCGGCGCATCGGCCAAAAACACCGTCAGCAACTGATAGCGCGCCGGCGTCCACAGTTTTTCAAAAGCGCTACGGGCCGCGCCATGGTCGAAATGCCGCACCGGACTTTGCAGCATGCTGGCACGCAAATCGGCCGTAACCGCGCGATCGATTTCATCTTCAACAATCACTACGCCATACTGACTGCGGGCCGCGTCACTGCTCACAAAACCGCAGCGCACATCGGTTAATACCGCCTGTGGATCGCGCTGTGCGGGCTGGCCGTAACCGCCCGCGCCGGGACCGCGCACTTCAACCACATCGCCCGGCTGGCATGTGATCACGTCGGTATTACCATGCTCTATCGCCTTGCCGTCGCGCAGGGTGCGAAAGTGCGACAGCGCGCCTGACCTGCCGCCGACCGTACCCGCCGAAGCGAATACCGATCGGTTACGGTTGCGTGCGGTGATGATCGTATCCGGTGAAAACACCTCAAACACCATTTCGGTTGCCAGTCCGCCGCGATATTTACCTGCACCCGCGCTGTCCTGCGCTAAGCCATAACGTCTGAAGCGAATCGGCACTTCTGCCTCGTTGATTTCGATCGGGGTATTTTTCAGAAACGCGGATAAGCCGCCAGACCCTTCCGGCCCGTCATGACGAGGCGTGCCGCCTGCTCCGCCGCCAACCGGTCCCAGCGACGCCACTATGCTGCGATCCTGTGCATCGCTGGTGCGTATGTTCATAATCGAATTACCGCCGGGAGAATTAGCAGGTAATCGATCCGGCATCGCCAGTGAAAATACGCCTACGGTGGCGATCTGCGATAGCGCACAGGTCAGCGAGCGCATACCCACTGCCGCTGGCGCTTCACAATTCATCACCGTGCCTGCCGGCAAAATCGCACGTGTCGGACGCAACGTTCCGGCATTGAGCAGCAGGTTACGATCCAGCGTGGAGAGCACATAGGTTACGCCGACCAGCGCCAGCGGATGCCGCTCGCGCCCGCCAGTCGGCATGTTAAGTGATGAGCTCAGTTGCGGATCGCTGCCGGTATAATCGAGTTCAAGCGTATCGCCCTGCACACGCAGCGTAATCGCCACGCGACACGGATAACCTCCTTCGCCATCTTCATCGGCGTAATCGGCATAGAAATATTCGCCATCCGGAATCGTCGCGATGATGCTGCGCGCCTGGCGTTCGGCGTAATCCAGAATGCCTTCGATGCCTTGCAAAAAGTCCTCCACACCGAATCGGGCAATGATGTCGTGAATTTTGCGCTCGCCGATATTGACTGACGCGATCTGCGCTTTGAAGTCACCCCAGTTTTGCTCCGGCACGCGCACGTTAAGGCGCATAATGCGCGCAATGTCTTCATTTAATTCGCCGTTGCGCATGATTTTCAGCGGCGGAATGCGGATACCTTCCTGCGCAATATCGGTGAGCGATCGCGACAGCGACGCCGGAACCGCGCCGCCAACGTCAGTATTATGAATATGTCCCACCACAAAGCAGACGATTTCGCCATGGTAGAAAACCGGCTTCCAGATATGGGTATCGGGTGAATGGGTTGCAACGTTGCCCGCATAAGAATCATTGGTAATGCATATGTCGCCTTCATGGTAGTCGTCGATCAACGCCAGCACCGGCGCATAGTCGATACCGCTATACCAGGGCGCGCCAAAGCTGCGCGGCGAGGCAAAGGCCAGGCCGTCACGACTGACAATCTGGCAGGAGAAATCTTCGGTCTCTTTAACGAAAGTCGAGTGCGCGGTGCGCATGAGGGTAAACGCCATCGCGTCGGCGGCGGCCGCGCAGTAATTGGCGAGAACCTGTAAGTTACGTCCGTCAATTGCCATCTTATGCCTCCAGCGCCGTGATCAGCAGATTGCCAAATAGATCCACATTTACCTTCATCTGCGGCGGCACGCAGGTAGTGCAATCATCCTGCGCGATAATCACCGGGCCGTTGAGCTGATGTCCGGCGAACAGCGTGTTACGTAACACCACATCCACCTGATGAAATGCGCCGTCCATCCACGCCTGGACCCGCTTCACCGGCTTAACCGGTCCACTGGCGGGGGCTAAACGATTAAGCGTCGGTTTAGGCGTGGGCGAGGAGATGACCAAACGCAGATTGATCAGTTGAACAGGGGCAGCACCATCGCCATGACCAAACATCTGCTGGTGCTGTTGATCAAAAGCACGGTGTAACGCGGTAACGTCAGCCTGCATCAGCCATTCCGGCTCCAACGCGACCTCGATCTCAAATGACTGCCCGCGATAGCGCATATCGGCGCTGAATTGGAGGCTGAAAGGCATATCCTTGCCGTGCTCCTGTGCCAGCCAGTCGCGCGCGCGCTGGCTTAACGTTTCGGCTTCGGTGGCCAGCTGAGCGGCGAGTTGCTTATCAAGGTCGCTATACAGCGTACGGATAAAATCGTTG
The DNA here is from genome assembly GCF_047324175.1 of Sodalis sp. RH21. Classification (NCBI taxonomy): domain Bacteria; kingdom Pseudomonadati; phylum Pseudomonadota; class Gammaproteobacteria; order Enterobacterales; family Bruguierivoracaceae; genus Sodalis; species Sodalis sp. RH21. The sequence goes on from NZ_CP178732.1 coordinate 3,297,831, forward strand.
CGAATATCCGCCACTAGCCCACCGAGCGCAGAAAGCACTCCAGGCGTCGGCGGCACGATAATCCCCTTCATGTTCAGCTCCCGCGCCAGAAAACAGCCCATCATCGGCCCGGCGCCGCCAAAGGCGAGGAACCAGAATTCCCGCGGGTCCAGACCAAAGCGCGACAGCAAACCGCTGGTATCACCATACATGCTGGAAACGGCGAGTTCGATTGCCGTTTCTGCGGCCTCTTCGATGGAAATATTCAAGGTATCGGCCAACGGTTGCCAGGCGGCACGCGCGGCGGGTACATCGACCTTAACTGCGTTATAGCCAAGATCGCCATGTCCGATCATGCCGCAAACCGCAAAGGCATCGGTCGCGGTTGGCTGACTACCGCCGCGTTGAAAACAGACCGGCCCTGGCAACGAACCGGCACTCTCTGGACCCATTTGCATTACGCCCTGTCCGTCAATCCATGCCAGCGATCCGCCGCCCTGTCCCACCGATGTCACCGCGACCGACGGGATATAAATGGGAAAATCGCCGATGATTTCGCCATTGCCCTGCGCCACCTGGCCGTCAATGATTACCGCCACGTCGGCGCTGGTGCCACCAATATCCAGGCTGAGAATGTTATCGAAACCGCAGGCGCCGGCGAGATAACTCGCGCCAATCACCCCCGATGCCGTGCCGGACAAAATCATCTGCACGCATTCACGCTTAGCCTGTTCAACGCCCATCACGCCACCGTTGGATTTGGTAATACGCGGCGGCGGCGTTACGCCCAGGGTATGCAAGGCGTTTTCAAATGATTCAAGATAATGAATCGCCATCGGCTGCACGTAAGCATTGATAGTGGCGGTAATGGTGCGTTCATACTCACGAATAATCGGCCAAATATCGGCAGAACAGGAGGTCAGTAATTCAGGCGAGACCTCCTCAATGATAGCTTTTACCGCCGCTTCATTATGGGGATTGCGGTAGCTGTGCAGCAACGACACGACAATACCCTGACATCCGGCAGCGCGTGCTTTGTTAATCGCGTTAAGCACGCTTTGCCGATCGACCGGTTGCAATACATTGCCGTCGCGGTCGGTGCGTTCACTAACGGCAAATACCCGGTCGCGCGTGATTAACGGCGTTGGGCGGCGTGAAAACAGATCGTGAATATGTGGAATTTTGAGGCGTGCCAGTTCCAGCACATCACAAAATCCCTCGGTGGCAAACAGCGCCAGCCGCACGCCTTTACGCTGAATCACCGCGTTGATGCCGACCGTGGTGCCGTGGGTAAAGTAACCCACTTCACCGGGCTGAATGTTGTCGCGCTGCTGAAACTGCGCCAGACCGGTAAGAATTTCACTGCCCGGTCGATCCGGGCGCGATAAGACTTTCAACGTATGAAGCTGGTTGGTTTGCTGATCTAACACGGCAAAATCAGTGAACGATCCGCCGATATCCACGCCAACACGGTAACGCATGTCGAGGTAACTCCAGGGTCAGGAGAGAGGAAATTCCATCAGCTTGTGCGGTTCTTTCACCACGCACCAGCCGAGTCGCTGGTAAACCTGATGGGCATCATTAGTAGAAAGCATCCAGCGATGAACGCTGTTTAATTCCTTATGCTCGCGAACGCAGGTTGCAAGCCAGCTACCCAATCCATGGCCGCGCCAGTTTTCATCAATCATGACATCACACAGCCAGCCGAAGCGGGTGTAATCGGTGATCAACCGGGCAAAACCAATTTGCGCATGCTGGTGATAAAGGCCAAACGGCAGCGAGCCGGCAATGGCCCGTTCGGTTTTCTGGCGTGGCTGGCCCTTAGCCCAATATGAGCGTTCCGAAAGCTGGTAATGAATCCAATCAAGATCGAGGCGCTGACGTTCGGTGGAAATAGTGAAGTCATCACGCTGCCACTCATGATCGGCGATGCGTAAAACTGTCATGGCAACTCCTTGTAACAGGTAGGATTAGTGTAAAAGCGTTGATGCAGACAGCACGGCTGAAGCGGCCGCTTGAACCATTAGAATAAAGGGAATTTGCGTCTGGGAAGAAATTTTATGCTGCGGGGGATCGGAAGCGCGGACAGAAGCGGGTTCACTCTAACCTTCGTCGGGAGGCGGCCGGTGAAGGTCAGCGTGAGGGCGGAAAGTTATATCCCAAGCTCAACAGAATTATGTTTAGCAATCAACGATCGCAACGGCACGCTACTCTTCATAATCGGTGATTTAATCACGATGTAACTGAAATATTTATCGATACCGATCTGGGCATCAAGCAACTTCTCAATCACTTCCTGATAATGTTCAATGCTGCGGGTAATAAAACGCAGCAAATAATCGTAACCACCGGTAATCAGATGGCATTCCATCAGCTCATCCACCTCCCGAATTGCGTTTTCAAACTTAATGAAATCTTCGCGTCGATGGCCCGACAAGGTAACCTCGGTAAATACCGTGACGGAATTGGTGATCTTGGTCAGGTTGATGTGGGCTTCATAGCCGGTGATAAACCCCGCTTGCTCCAGTCGCTTAACCCGCTGCAGGCAGGGGCTGGGCGATAATCCTACGGCGTCTGCGAGATTAACATTGCTGATACGGCCATCTTTCTGGAGTTGCACCAGGATATTGATGTCGATGCGATCGAGTTTCATTAAGCCGTTCATAGCACCCCTCATTGTTGAGCAACCGTGCAGGATATCCCGGATGTATACCCTTGTATTTTATATCGTAACGGCGTCGGCCAGGGTTGCCCGCCGCGGTCAGTGGGCAGAGCTTGCCCGCGAGATTCACAATCTTGCCGCCTTACTGCAACATAAATTATCTTGGGTATAACATATTTCAAGGTCACTGCGCCAGCCTGACGCAGCAGTTCCACCAGTGGGATACTTTCAATTTATTCAAGCAATATCAATGAGGAAACGGCCGTTAACCGAGCCGTCCCGTGGCGCGCGCCAGCGCGATATCAAAGATATGCAGCGCCTCTTCCAACTGTGAATCCGTTGTTACCAGCGGCGCAAGAAAACGTACCGTATTGCGATGCAGGCCACACTTAATCAGCAGCAGACCTTCCTGACAGGCGCAATCGAGAATTTTTTGCGTTAGCGCCGCATCCGGGCGACCCGTCTCGAAATCGTGTATTTCTACAGCCTGCATAAAACCCACGCCACGCACATCGCTGATGCAGGGGTATTTTTCGGCCAGTTGGCGCAGCCGGGCATTAAGCTGTTCACCAAGCTGATGAGATCGCGCCAGCAGATTGTCATTTTCCAACAGGTCCAGCACGGCCAGCGCCGCGGCGCAGGCCAACGCATTGCCGCCATAGGTACCGCCTAATCCGCCGGGCGCCGGCGCGTCCATGATTACCGCTTTGCCTACCACGCCGGAGATCGGCAAACCACCGCCCAGGCTTTTCGCCACCGTGACCAGATCGGGTTTGATACCGAGATGTTCAAATGCAAACATTTTGCCGGTGCGACCAAAACCGGTTTGCACTTCATCGCAAATTAACAGAATACCGTACTGCTCGGTGATGCGACGCAGCGCCTGCATAAAGGCGCTGCCGGCTGGCAGGAAACCGCCATCGCCCTGCACCGGCTCGATGATAATTGCCGCCACGCGCTCAGGCACAATCTGTACCGCGAACAGTTGATCCAGCGCTTTAAGACAATCCACTTCGCTTATGCCATGCAGCGGATTAGGGAATGGTAGACGATAAATCTCCCCAGGAAACGGGCCAAAGTTCTGTTTGTACGGCGCGCTCATGCCGGTCAGGGTAACACCCAATAAGGTACGACCATGGAATGCCCCGTCAAAGGCGATAATGCCGGGGCGTTGCGTATGTGCGCGGGCAATTTTCACCGCGTTTTCAACCGCTTCAGCGCCGCTGGTAAAGAACACGCTTTTGTACGCCTCATCGCCGCCGATCAGTTGATTAAGACGTTGCGCCAGTTCGATATAACCAGGATAGGCGACTACCTGAAAACAGGCATGTGAGACCAGACCGAGCTGGCGCGTCACCGCGTTAACCACCGCCGGGTGATTATGGCCTACATTGAGCACGCCAATACCGCCGACGAAATCGAGATATCGATTGCCTTCCACATCCCACACTTCACTGCCCTTTGCGCGCTCAATCACCAACGGATGCGCGGTCAGCACGCCACGCGGCACGTTCTGCTCACGCGTATTCAGTAATATTGCATTATCAAAATATGTTTGCTGTTCTGCCATGTCATTCTGCATTTTCAACCCTCATCCACGTAACGTTCGATTGGCTCAATTATCGCAAGCTGTCGGTTTCTCACGCTGCCGTAATGGCGCGGGCAGCGGCATTTTCTGTTTACATCCCGCTGCAATCAGCAGGGAAATTTTTCACCCAGCGCCTGACGAACCAGCGCGGCAAACGCATTGACGCCATGGGGGATCAGCGCATCATTGAAATCATAAGCGCAATGGTGAAGCGGCTTGCTGGGCGCACTGCCCAACCACAGATAGGCCCCGGCCCTGGCCTGCAGCATAAAAGCAAAATCTTCGGAGGTCAGCGCCGGTTGGCGAGCGATCCCGGCCTTAAAACCGGCCTGTTTTAAGGCGTTCAGCGCGAAGTGAGCTTCGGCTTCACTGTTTACCGTAGCCGGGTAATAGCGCAGATAACTCACCTCGACCTCAAGTCCATGTGCCGCCGTAACGTGCTTTGCCGTGTGACGCAACCGTGATTCGAGCACATCCTGCGCCGCCGGGCTAAAGGTGCGCACCGTGCCGGTAATACTGGCCTCGGCCGGGATCATGTTGTGGGAAAAACCGCCCTGTATCCGCGTCACCGTGAGTAAGCCCGGTTCGCAGGGATCGAGCGCGCGCGCCACCAGCGTATTTAGCTGTACCACCAGCTCACTGGCCGCTAACAAAGTATCGCGAGTGAGATGGGGTTGCGCGGCATGACCGCCGCCGCCTTTCACCGTGATGTCGAAGCGATCGGCCGCCGCCATGATGGCCCCCGGACGCGTTTGCACCTCACCGAGCGGCAGTTCGGGCCAGTTATGGATGGCGTAGATCGCCTCGCAGGGAAAACGGCTGAACAGCGCATCGTCAATCATCGCTTTGGCGCCCGCCAGCCCTTCTTCAGCAGGCTGGAAAATAAAACAGACGCTGCCATCAAAGTCCGTGTGCCGCGCCAATTGTTCCGCCGCGCCTAACAACATCACGGTATGACCATCGTGCCCGCAGGCATGGCACACGCCTTCAACGCGGCTTTTCCAGGCTGTGGTGCCGTTGTCCTGCATCGGCAGCGCATCCATGTCGGCGCGCAGGCCGATCATGCGATCGCTTTGCCCTTTCTTTAATATGCCCACCACGCCGGTTTTACCGATGCCCCGATGAACTTCGATGTCGAGTTGCTGGAGAAACTGCGCCACAATATCGCTGGTGCGCTGTTCCTGATAACCCAATTCAGGATGGGCATGCAGATCGCGGCGCAGCGCGATTAGCCGTTCTCTGTCCGTATCAACATTCATCTCAGTAGCCTCGCGAGCGATCAATCAAGCCCGGCATTGGCTCACCGCGCTGATAGCGGCGCAGGTTAGCCAGCAATGCCGCAATGGCGCTTTCGTTTTGCGTTTGACTGGCAATATGCGGCGTGAGCCAGATTGCCGGATGCGACCAAAAAGGGTGTCCCTCCGGCAGCGGTTCCGGATCGGTGACATCAATTATCGCTGCGCGCAGGTGCCCGCTTTCCAGCGCGGCCAGTAAATCGTTGTGGTTAAGCTGTGGCCCGCGTCCGGCCTGCACCAGCCCTGCGCCGTAGGGCAACTGGCGGAACAGCTCGCCGTTGAGCAGGCCTTTGGTCGCTGACGTCAACGGCAGCAGACAGACCAGAATGTCGCTGTGCGCCAGAAAATCAGCCAGACGCGCCTCACCGTGCCAGCAGCGCACGCCAGCAAGTTCGCGCGGAGTGCGACTCCAGCCCGCGCAATCGAAGCCCATCGCCACCAGCTGTTTCAGCGCGGCCTGACCAAGCTCGCCCAACCCCATAACGCCGACCCGGCGCTGGGAGGCAGGTATCGCATTGTGCGCGAGCCATAGCTGGTCACGCTGCTGTTGAAAATAGCGCGGCATATCGCGATGCAGCCCCATCACCGCAAAGGTGATGTATTCAACCATGCCTTGTGTCAGCCCTGGCTCAATCATTCGCACCACCGGTAAATTGTCCGGTAAGGTGGAGAGATCAAACCGATCGGCGCCGGCGCCTACCGAGAACAGCACCTTAAGCCGGGGAAATATGGCAGCGATATTTTCTGGCGGCTGCCACGCCACCAGCACCTCTACCTGTTCAGACTCGCCAGTATCAGGCCAAATATGCAGTTGGATATCCGGCGCGTGCTGTGCCAGCCAGCGCTGCCAGATCAGGCCGCGCCCGGGTTCCGATTTATAGACGATATGCATCAGGCCATCGCCTGTGTCATTACCCCAAACGCCTGCATATTCTGAGGCGTCCAAAGCGTGCCGCGCACCATAGTGGTCGGCGCATCCACCAATTCCAACCCCAGCGATATCAGCCACTCTGCCAGCGGCAATGCACCATCGGTGTCGATACGAATAAACTCGCCGTTCAGGCCCTGCATCAGTGCCGCGATTAACGCTTGCGCAATCGGCAACGCATCGGCGATTACTGGACCGATCGCCAGTCCATGACCAAAACGTCGCAGGCTGGCGAAGCCGTGCAGGCGCTGCTGCGCATCTTCCAGCACAATGGTGTGGTTATCGGCAATCAGATGCTTCATCAGTTCGGGACGCAGCATGCCGTGCGCCTGCTGATCTAACCTCACCAGGGTGGCGCGATCGTCCTCAGTGGCGCGCCGTAACCGCATGTGCGCTGGAATCATGGCGTTGGGCGCCATCGCCAGCGCCCGGGTTTGATGTTGCCGAATGCTGCCGCAGCTGACAAAACCCAGTTTTTCATAGAGCCCTTTGCCCATCTCCGTCGCGTGCAGCCTCACGTTGTATTCGGGGACTTTTTCCAGCAACGCCAGCATCAACTGTTTACCCAGGCCTCGCCCCTGCTGCTGGTTGTCGACAATCACCAGGCCGATAGTGGCGGCCTTGTCACCCCAGCGCCAGAGCATCGCACTGCCAATCAATTTGCCTTGTTCTTCAATCACGACACCTTCACCAAGCCGCCGTGCGATTCGCCAGTCTTCATGGCGGTGCGGCCACTTCAGCCGTTGCGTCATGGTGAAACAGCTTTCAAGATCGGCCGCTGTCATCGGGCGTATGATCATAGTCATATTTGTCTCCTTACATCATGCCAGGGGTATCTAAGCCGCTGCCGTCAACCAGGCGGCTGTAGCGATACGGCGCGGGATCAATGATAGGTGTGGTTTCAGTGGCGAGATCGGCCGCCAGGCGACCGGCGCCCGGCCCAATGCCAAATCCGTGGGCACTATAGCCTGCCGACAACACCAGTCCCGGTAGTTTCGCCACGGTTGAAATGACCGGAATCGCATCGGGTGTGTTGTCGATCATCCCGCCCCAAGACTGCGCCAGTTTGAGATTGGCCAGCGCCGGATACTCTTTGCGCATCGCCGCCAGTCCTTCCTGCACAATGCCCGCGTCGGCAGCGGGATCGAGAATGCGTATGCGTTCAAAGGGCGATTGCGCATCAAATTCCCAGCGCCCCATCGCTTCCGGCCCGTCGAAAAATGGCCTGAATCCAAGATTCAGTTTGAGATTGGCACGGCGACTTTTGAAGGTTGGATAAAACTGGCGCGCATAGCGCAGTCCCTGGGCGCCCGGCTCCAGCCGTCCGCGCCCGGAAACCGATACGGTGTAGCTGCCGTCCAGCTGCGGGCGGCAGGCGAAGCCCGGGGTATAGAGCGGCATGCCGATGGCTTGTTCAATCGGTTGGGTACGAAAAGCGGTACCAATCACGTTGCCCAGCGGCAGATCGATACCGTGGCGGCGACAGAACATTGACGTCCAGGCCCCGGCGGCGCAAATTACCCGGTCGGTCTTTATCAATCCGCGCTCGGTCCAGACGCCGCTGACTCGCCCGGCGGCAATGTCCAGCCCGCGCACCGCGCACTGTTGAAATACCTGTGCGCCGAGACGCTGCGCGCTGATGACCAGGCCAGGCGCGGCTAAACGCGGCTCAGCGTGTCCATCGGTCGGTGACGAGACGCCGCCGAGCCACGCGGTGGTACTACCGGGCGTCATCGCCTTGGCCTGTTCAGCGCTTAACATGTCGCTGCGCACGCCATAATTTTTCGCCATCTGACCCCACTTTTCCCATGCGGCGATATCGGTTTCATTGCGCGTGGCGTAAACCAGCCCGCTGCGGCGAAAGCCGAGTTCTTCACCGGTTTCCTGGTTTAATTCTCCCCAGCGCTGGAGTGCGAAGATAATCAGCGGCAACTCACGCTCGTCACGGTTTTGCTGACGACACCAGCCCCAGTTGCGGCTGGACTGTTCTGCGCCCACTAATCCTTTTTCAATTAACACCACGTTTAAACCCTGCTTCGCCAGTTCATAGGTGGCGGCAGAGCCGGCAATCCCGGCGCCGATTATCACCACATCCGCGGCGGCGGGGAAATTTGCACTGTCCTGGACATATCGAATCGGTGCAGGCATAGCGTTGAAACCTCTTTTTGTTTGTTGGGCGCGATAGCGCGCTATTCTGCTTTCAACATCTCTTCGTGCTCATCGAGCCAGCCCTGCCGCAGTTCCGGTACGGCGCGCTTCAGGCGCTCGAAATAGAGCTCGCTGGTGGGCTTGTCGTAATCATCACGCGACAGTTGCGTCACAATGCGGCCACTTTTCATCACCACAATCTCATCACATACGGCGCGCACCGCGTGCATATCGTGGCTAATAAACAATACCGATAATCGCAGTTCGCGCCGCAGTTCGCTGATTAAATCCAGCACCGCCGCCGCGACCACCGTATCCAGTGCCGATGTCACCTCATCACATAAGATCAAAACCGGATCAGCCGCCAGCGCGCGCGCCAGGTTAACACGCTGTTTTTGCCCGCCCGAAAGCGCCCAGGGACGACGCCACAATACGCTGCGCGGCAGTTTCACCAGGTCAAGCAACTGATACAAACGCTGTTGACGCGCCGCGCCGCTCAGGCCGTGAAACAGCGTCAGCGGGCGCGATAAAATACGCTCAACGCTGTGCGCCGGGTTCAGCGCGGTGTCCGCCATCTGAAATACATACTGAATACGGCGCAGCTCATCATCAGAGCGCTTGTGCATGTCGCCATCAATGTAGTGTCCGTTAAACAGCATGTGGCCGTGGCTTGGCGCGTTCAGACCGGCAATCGCATGCGCAAGCGTAGTTTTACCCGAGCCTGACTCCCCGATAATGCCGATCGCCTGACCTTTCCAGAGTTTGAGATTGATATCTTCAAGGATGCGAATTTTCGGCTGTCCGTCGCTACCGCGTGGGCCGTAGCCTGCCGCCAAATCGCGGATCTCCAGCAACGGGTGAATATCTGCGGCTGCCGGACACCAGTTACTTGGCCGTTCCCTCTGCTGCGCCGCATCCATCAATAAGCGGGTATATTCCGCCTGCGGCGCGCCGATCAGCTGTGCGGTGCTGCCATACTCGGCAATCTGCCCACGCAGCAAGACCAGAATGCGATCGGCCATCTGCGCCACCACCGCCAAATCGTGACTGACATAAATTGCCGTGACGCCGCGCTGTGCAACGACGCGTCGAAAAGCTTTCAGTACTTCAACCTGAGTGGTCACATCCAAAGCGGTAGTGGGCTCATCCAGAATAACCACCTCCGGGTCGCCAATGAGCGCCATCGCCGTCATCAAGCGTTGCAGCTGGCCGCCAGAAACCTGATGCGGAAAACGATCGCCGATGGTGTCAGGATTTGGCAATGTCAGTTCGCGAAACAGGCCAATCGCTTTCGTTTTCGCCGCTTTTCTCGTCATGGTGCCGTGAATCACCACTGGCTCGATAACCTGATCCAGAATCTTCATCCCGGGATTGAACGAGGCGGCGGCGCTCTGCGCAATGTAGGAGACCTTGTTACCGCGAAACGCGCGTAGCTGGCCCGGAGTAAGGCTGTTGACATCGGTTCCCGCGACGTGAATATTGCCTTCGGCGATGCGGCATCCGCTACGTGCATAGCCCATCAGCGCCATCGCGATGGTGGTTTTACCCGAGCCGGATTCACCTATTAACGCCAGCACTTCCCCCTTTTGCACTGTAAAGCGAATATCTGAAACCAGATCGATCGCTTCGCCTTTATCGGTCTGCGCGGTAACGCGCAGCTTGTCGACTGAAATCACCGGCATAGCAGTATGTGGGGTCACGTTCATGCGCCCTCCTTCGCCAGCGCCATCGGACGCATCGCTTGCAGACTGTCGATAAACAGGTTGGCGCCAATGGTCAGGCTGGCAATCGCTAAGGCAGGCATCAGCACCGCTGGCGAGCCATCAAATAGGCCCTGAATGTTTTCACGCACCAGCGTTCCCCAGTCGGCATAGGGCGGCTGTACGCCGAGGCCGAGGAAACTCAAACCGCTCAGCAGCAGCACAATGTAGACAAAACGCAGGCCGAAATCGGTAACCATCGGATGCACCATATTGGGTAAAATATCGTGGATCGCCACATACCAGCGGCTTTCGCCGCGTAACCGCGAGGCGCGGACATAATCCATACTGCGCAGGCTGCTGGCCATGGAGAAGGCGATGCGAAATGCCCCTGGCCAATAGGTAAATACCGCGGTCAGGATCAGCATCGGCAGCGAGGAGCCAAACACCGCGACGATCATCAGCGACAACACTTTGCCTGGCAGCACCAGCAGGGCATCGTTAACGCGACCGAGAATTTCTTCCAGCCAGCGTCCAGCCACAGCGGCCAACAGAGCCAGCAAGGTGCCAATCAGACTCGCCAGCAAGGCGGCGCTTAATGCCAGCCCAATAGAAAATTTGGCGCCATACAGAATGCGGCTCATCATATCGCGCCCGAGATAATCGGTGCCGAGCATGTTGTCGCCGGTGAAGCCGCCCATCAGCGGACCGCCGCCGATATCATCAATGTTATGCGGGGCGAGTTGGTTACCGAAGATTGCCATCAGCAGCCAAAACAGCGACATCGACAAGCCCAGTCGGCCAGAGTTCGGCAGCGACTGAAAGAAACGCCAGGGAAGTAGCAAGCTGTTCATTGGCTCCTCCATTTCGGGTTAAAGGCGATGGTCAGAACGTCAGCCGCCAGCAGCAGCACCAGATAACAGGCGGCGAACAGCATCACGCAGAGTTGCACTACCGGCAGATCGCGGTTGCTGACCGCATCCACCAGCTGACTGGCGAGACCGGGATAGCTGAAGATGGTCTCGATAATGATTACCCCGCCAAACAGATAGGAGAGGCTGAGTGAAATGGCATTGGCAATCGGCCCCACTGCGTTGGGTAACGCGTGGCGAAGCACCGCGCGCAGCGGCGAGACGCCTTTCAGCAACGCCATTTCCAGATAGGGACTGTCGAGTTGGTTAATAATGGCGGCACGCGTCATGCGCGCCATTTGCGCCACCAGCACACAGCACAGCGTTAATACCGGCAGCGCGTAGGATTTGAGATAGCTTCCCAAATCCATATTGGGGCTGCCAAACGACATCGCCGACACCCAATGCAGTTTCACTGCAAAGATCAGCACGGCCACCGTTGCCACCAGGAATTCCGGTACCGCTACGGTCGCCATTGTGCCGATTACCAGCGCCCGGTCCAGCCTGGAGCCACGATTCATTGCCGCCATGATGCCGATGAACAACGCCAGCGGCACACAGATAAGCGTAGTGATCGCCGCCAGTTCAAAGGTGGCGGGAATACGCTGCGCCACCAGTTGCGAAACCGGCAGATGGCTGGCAAATGACGTGCCGAAATCACCCTGCAGCATGCCGCCCAGCCAGTTGAAATAGCGCATCGGCAGGGGCTGGTCTAAGCCCAGTTGCCGGCGCAGCGCCGCTACCGTTTCCGGCGTGGCGTTTTGCCCCAGAACCATTTGCGCCGCATCGCCCGGCAGCAGACTGGTGATAAAGAACACCACCGCCGAGACGATCAGTAAGGTCAGGATGCCCGCACCAACGCGTCGGGCAATCAGGAACATCATGTATCGGTTCATCGGCGTACTCCTTTTACGGGTAGCGGATCAGGCTGACAGCCAGGAGAATTCGTGAAAGCGATATCCCATCATCATCCCTGACGGCCAGGCCTCAAGCCCTTTTACTTTCTTGCTGAAGCCGTCGGTGGAGCTGATGAAGGTGGGAATGATGGTGCCGCTGTGGTCATAAATCAGCGTCTGCATGTCGCCATACATCTGCTTGCGCTTCGCCTGGTCGCGTTCGCCGCGCGAGGCGACCACCAACTGGTCGAATTGATCGTTTTTCCAGCCAGACTCATTGTTTGGCGCGCTGGACAGGTAGAACTGTGAAAACAGCATATTCAGCGTTGGACGCGGATTTATCGACCCATAGCCGACCGGGTCTTTGGTCCAGTGGGTTGACCAGTAGCCGTCGTACGGCACGCGGCGCACGTTGAAGTTAATCCCGGCATTGCGCGAAACCTGCTGGATCAACTGGCCGCCTTCGTTTGCCCCTTCAATGTTGGGCGTGGTGATAATCTCAACGGTGGCGCCGGCCATCCCGGCTTTTTTGATGTGGAATTTCGCTTTTTCAACGTCGAGCGGGCGCGGTTTTAACTCAGCGTTGTAAAGCGGATGCCACGGAGGTACCGGCGTGTCGTTGCTCACGTCGCCGTAACCTTGCAGCACGGTTTTCACCAGCATTTCGCGCGGTTGCAGGTATTTCATCGCCAACACGAAATCCTCGTTGCTGCCTGGCTTCATGTCGGTGCGCACAATGAGGTTGGTATACATGCCGGACTTGCTTTCCAGAACGCCAAAATCGCTGGTGGCTTTGATACGTTTGCAATCGGCTGCGCTCAGCGTTGAAATGAGGTGCAGATCGCCGGACATCATGCCGTTGACGCGCGCGGCATTGTCGGTCACGCCCAGCAATTCGACTTCATCCAGATGCGGCAGGCCCGGTTTGTAGTAATTTGGATTGCGCGCGCCCACTGACCGGGTGCCCGGGGAAAACTCTTTGCAGATGAAAGGACCGGTGCCGATGCCTTTACTGAAATCTTTGGTGCCGTCCTGAACGATCAGGAACGCCGGGGTCGCCAGCATATAAGGCACGTCAAAGTTGGCGCTGCTTAACACCAATCGCACTTCGTTGTCATTAACCGCCGTGATGCTGTTGAACTGGTCCGCCAGCTTGAAAGCATTTGAGGCAACGGCCGGATCTTTATGACGCGCAAGGGAATAGACCACATCTTTGGCGGTAAGCGTTTTGCCGTCGTGGAAAGTGACGCCTTTACGCAACTTGATTTGCCAGGTCACGCCATCGCTGGAATCCAGCGATTCTGCCAGCGCCGGTTGCGCCGCAAGGTTTTTGTCCAGTTCAGTCAGGCCGCTGTAAAACATATACTGGCGCGTGTAATCCCCGCTGTTGTTGCCTTTCGCCGGGTCGAGCGTGTCGGTCGCAGAGGCATTTGACATCGCCGCGCGTATTTTACCGCCTTTCACTGGATTTTCAGCCGCGAAACCTATTTGAGGAAAACCGGTCAAACCGCTGCTCATCACCACACCGGCGGACAACAGTTTCATTAAACCGCGTCGGGAGATCGAACCCTCTGAGATCATCCGCGTCAGTGCCGGACTTATGGCGCCAGAATCTTTATCGTTAAATTTACTCATCGGTATACCCTCAATAAGCGTTCAATTAGCAATTCTCTGACTCGTTCAGGTGACGCGGCAGTCAATTAAGTAAGAGCAGCCAGCGCGCCTGCAGTCTGGAACAGGACGGGAATTCAGGAGAGCCGATCCTTAGCTTTGTAATACAGCCCGGCGAGGGGCAAAAACCACGGTTTGCCGTGATAACCAGGTAACGCGGGCCATGACTCGCGCTGCCAGGGATTGTGATTCGCTTTTTCGGCCAGCAGGTCCGCCATGACCCGCCCCATCCACACTGACATTTGGGTGCCGTGGCCGCTGTAACCCAGCGAATAAAACAGGCCGTCCTGTTCACCGGCGCGCGGCAGCCGATCGGCAGTCATATCGACCATGCCGCCCCAGCAATAGTCCACGCGTGCGTTGCATAGCTGCGGAAACAAAGAAACCAGCCCGTCGCGCAAAATTGCACCGCTGCGGGAATCGGAGGTGGGATTGCTGACGGCAAAGCGTGCGCGGCCGCCGAATACCAGTCGGCGATCGGCGGTGGTACGGAAATAGTTGCCGATATTCATTGAGGTCACATAGGTGCGATCCTGTGGCAACACCTGGCGCAACAGATCATCGCCCAGCACTTCTGTAACCACGATAAAGCTGCCGACTGGCACGATACGGCGCTGGAACCACGGAAACGGCCCTTCATTCGAACAGCCGGTCGCCATCAGCACTTTGTCAGCCAGGATCTCGCCCTGCGCGGTTTGCACCCGATGGCGATAGCCCTCCAGACGAACCAGGCCCGTGACGGCGTGGTGCGGATAAATTTTTGCGCCATGCCGCACGGCGGCATCTGCCAGACCGACACCGAATTTTCCCATGTGCATCTGACCGCCGCGCTTTTGTAACAGGCCGCCGTGAAAGGAGCCGCTGCCGACTTCACGATGGATTTCCTCTTTGCCCAGCAGTTCAATATCAGGATCGACGGTGCGGCGCATCAATTCCCAGGCATCACGTAATCCGGCAAAGTGCGATGCCTTACTGGCCAGTTTGATTTTGCCGCAGAAGCGAAAATCGCAGTCAATTTGCTCATCGCGCGTCAGCTGTTCGACGTAGCTCACTGCGTCATCATAGGCGCGATAGAAACGGCTGGCCCGCTCGATGCCCTGGCTCGCCACCAGCGACGCAAAGTTTTGCGCCACGCCGGTGTTGCAGTGACCGCCGTTGCGCGCTGAGGCCTGGCTCATCACATCGCCGCTTTCCAGCAGCACCACATTGATGCCGCTGCGAGCCAGATTAAGCGCAGCCGATACGCCGGTAAAACCGCCGCCGATCACGACCACATCCGCGTGCGATGGGAGTGGCTGTGTCGCGGTCCCGTGAAAGTCGGGCGCGGTGGCCTGCCAGAACGATTCGAGTTTCATCAGGCGTTCCTTAGAGTCCGACGATGCCAGGCAGGCCGCCAATATCTTTGATTTCGGTATATTCGTAAGACGGGTTGGCCGGATCGTGACCGCGGTTAACCCAGACTTTATGTTTAATGCCGAGATCGTAGGCGGTCATCAGGTCGTAACGTAGGCTGGAGGAGACGTGCAGAATCTCGTCCGGGCGGCAATCGAGCTTCTCCAGCATATATTCGAAGCCCTTCATCTGCGGCTTGTAGGCCCCAACCTCTTCGGCGGTGATCGCCATGTGAATCGGCGCGCCCAGACGTGGAATGTGATGCGCAACCAGGTCGTTCATCGAGTTAGTCAACAGCACCAGCGGAAACTCTTTTGCCACTGTCGCCAGCCCGGCGGGCACATCGGGATGCGGGCCCCAGGTAGCACAGTCGGTATAAATAAAGTCGCTGTCGGCTTTGTCCCATTTCACCCCCCATTTTCTGCACGTGCGCTGTAGCGCGTGGCTTATCACGTCGTAATAGGGTTTCCAGGCGCCAAGCACTTCATCCAGGCGGTAGCGAGCGAAATCGGTGGTAAAGGCGCTCATCGCTTCCGGCGCGACGCGATCGGTGAAACAACGCGATGCAGCCCCCGCCATATCAAAGAAAATCAGCGTGCCGTAGCAGTCGAACGTGATATATTTGGGTTTAAACAGTGCCATGAATCAACCTCGTCATTGTCAAATGTTCAGTTTAAAAATCGATTAGGACGCTCTTCTGGCGTTGACAGGCCTGAAATGCCTGACGCCCCAAATCTTTACCAATGCCGGAGCCGAGAAAGCCGCCGGTGGGGATGATGAAATCGCCGGAGCGGCCATATCGATTGATCCACACCGTGCCGGCCTCTATCGATCGCATCGCACGCAGCGCACGCGGCAGGCTCAGAGTGTGGACGCCCGCGCACAGGCCATAAATTTCATGGGCCGCCAGCGCCAGTCCCTGCTCTTCTTCATCAAATGTTTGTACCGTCAGCACCGGGCCAAAAATCTCCTGCCGCACCGCGGGATTGTCCTGCTCCACATGGCTTAACAAGGTGGGTTGCCAGAACCAGCCCTCCCCGGTGTCGGCAAAGCGTTCGCCTCCCGCTAATACCTCTGCGCCTTGCGCTTTTGCCGCGTCGATGACCGAACTGACTTTATTGCCCTGCCGCGCATCAATCAGCGGCGCATAGCGACTCTGTTCCTGCCAGGTGACGCCCGGCTTAACCTCGCGGCACAACGCGGCTAAACGTTCCACCAGCGGATCGGCAATGGTGCGCTGCACGATTAATCGCGTACCTGCGACACAAGCCTGACCGCCATTGGCGGTGAAACCGCGCAGTATGCGTTGCGCCAGCGCCTCAATATCGCCCGCATCGTCGAACACCAATTGCGGGCTTTTGCCACCTAATTCCAGCGTTACCGGTTTCATGCCGAACTGTGCGGCGTCGCTCATGATGCGTGCGCCGGTCAACGTCGAGCCGGTAAACGAGACTTTGCGCACTAGCGGATGTTGTACCAGAGCACGGCCAGTGACCGCGCCGCTGCCCTGAACGATATTCAGCACGCCCGCCGGCAAACCGGCTTGCACCGCCAGTTCCGCCATGCGCACGGTCGAGAATGGCGTCAGTTCAGATGGTTTAAGCACCACCGCATTGCCCGCCGCCAACGCCGGGCCGCATTTCCACGACGCCATCGACAACGGAAAATTCCACGGTGTTATCGCGCCAATCACCCCGTACGGTTCCGCGATCAGCATGCCTAAACTGCGTTCTTGGGTAGGAAACAGATCGCCGCTGTATTTGTCTGCACATTCGGCGTAGAAACGAACCGCTTCGGCGGTGAAAGGAATTTCGTGCCTTACCACATCGTGAATCGGGCGCGTAGAACCTAATGCTTCGAGCTGCGCCAGCAGGCTGTCTTGCTCAATCAGATCGGCCCAGCGACGCAACACCCGGCCGCGTTCACGCGGTGGGCGGCTTGACCAGCCGCTGGTTTTAAGCGCCTGATGCGCCACCATGACGGCGCAGTCCACATCCTCCGCCTGCGCGTCATTGAGCGTGGCGAAAACCTTGCCATCGGAGGGACGTCTCACTGCAAACGGCGCGCCCTGGGTCTTGACACACTGGCCGTCAATATAATGCCCAATCGGAATAAAAACTTTTTCAGGGTCGAAACTCAACATGGAAAATTCCTTATTTATCACACCCATCATTAGCTAAATAATTAACCCATTAGAACTATTTATATTCAGCCTTAATAACTCATGCAGAAAGCATGCCAGCCAGCTAAAAAATAAAAATGCGTTTAAAGCAGTGCAAAAAAATTTTCTGCCGTATTCGCCAGGCAAAAATTGCGGAATTGCTGAACGATTAAACAGATGATTTCCATCATAAAATATCTGCATCGCTTTGGTGCGCCATTCCCGGGAATTGCACCACCAGCGCCCTCATCAACACTGGCGGTGCATCGGTCTCAGCAAGCGTTCACGACAGTAAATAATGAACGGCGTTCAGCGGCGAAATTTATTATTATTGGCGTTATGCAGGGATAAAATGCGGTAATAAAAAAAGCGCGCAATTTTCAATTGCACGCTTTTTCCAAATAATGGGATTTTAATCAAAGACTACCAATGTGAAATGTTTTCTGTTCGAGATATTCATCAATTCCATAACGCGAACCTTCACGGCCTATCCCCGATAATTTAATCCCACCGAAAGGCGCAACCTCTAACGAAATAGCACCGGTATTAAATCCAACCATGCCAAACTCCAGTGCTTCTGCCACGCGCCAGGCACGCCGAATATTTTCGGTGAAGAAATAAGCGCCAAGTCCATAAGGCGTGTCGTTGGCCATAGCGATAGCCTGCGCCTCCTCATCAAAAATAAATAGCGCCGCCACCGGGCCGAACGTCTCTTCATGCGCGATACGCATCTGGGTGGTCGCTTCACCCAAAACGGTTGGCTGCACGTAGGTGCCGTTGCCGGAGCTGATGCCGCCCGTGAGCAGCGTTGCACCCTGGCTGAGTGCATCATCGATGTGGCTATTTACCTTTTCGACGGCGCGCTCATTGATCAATGGGCCAATGGTGCTTCCCGGCGCAAACCCATCACCGACTTTTAGCAGGGCAACCGCTTCCAGCAAGCGAGCCGCGAATCGTTGATAGATGCCGCGCTGCACCAGAATGCGGTTGGCGCAAACACAGGTTTGCCCGGCGTTGCGAAACTTACTGGCCATTACCCCGGCTAAGGCAATTTCTACGTCGGCATCATCAAATACGATGAATGGCGCATTGCCGCCCAATTCGAGGCTAAGGCGTTTTATGCTGTCGGCGCTTTGCCGCATCAGTAGCTGACCGACGCGTGTTGATCCGGTAAAGGAGATTTTGCGCACCGTGCGACTTTCCGTCAACGCCGCGCCAATTTCTGCCGGCAGGCCCGTCACCACCTGCAACACGCCGGACGGGAAGCCCGCGCGCTCCGCCAGCACAGCCAATGCCAGTGCCGAAAGCGGCGTCAGTTCAGAAGGCTTGACAATGATCGGGCAACCGGCGGCCAACGCCGGGGCGGCTTTGCGGGTGATCATTGCAATCGGGAAATTCCACGGTGTGATCGCCGCCGCCACGCCAACGGGCTGTTTCAATACCAGGATGCGCCGGTCGTCGCTGGGAGAGGGGATGGTTTCGCCATAAATGCGCCGTGCCTCTTCGGCAAACCATTTCACAAAGCTGGCGCCGTATAACACTTCGCCTTTGGCTTCGGCCAGCGGCTTGCCCTGTTCGGCGGTCATGATAATTGCCAGATCGTCGGCGTTTTCAATAATCAGCTGATGCCACTTTTCCAGCAGCGCGGCACGGGTTGCATTCGGCGTTTTGTCCCAGCTAAGGCGCACGGCATCGGCGTAAGCGATTGCCTGTTCTGTTTCTTCACGGCCTAACGCCGGAACGGTCGCAATAGTCTCACCGCTCGCCGGATCGATAACCGGCAGCGTTTCGCCTTGTAGCGCATCCTGCCAGCGGCCACCAAACAGCGCCTGCTGGCGCAGCAACTCGCCATCCTTCAGTTGTAACCGCGACATACTTATCCCCTGGTGATGGTTTTATGTCACTTTATCGCGTTGCGCCAGCGCAGGATGTTTTTCTCAAGCAGGAAGCAGAAAATTCAGCGAGTTTTTGGTGTGGAAAAAAAATTTTATGCGGCGCTTAAGACCCGGCCAGGTCGGGTGCGTATAAAATTTGAATATCGGGTCCCGATTCCTTTTCGCTGCTGTACGAAAACGCCTGACGGTTAACCTCTTCCAGCGACAGGTTGGTATTACACAATTCGGCCGACTACCAGGCATAATTGCGCGGCAGTTGACCATGCTTCCACCGAGTTGCACGGCGTTGGCCTCAGATAGTGGGTATCACCATTGATATAACCGATGAGCACCCTGCAAACCGAAGTTTACTTACCATCCTTAACGACTTACGCGGATTTGCTCTGGCGCACTTATAACCAGTGCTGCGCCGCAATACGCTCGCCATCGGTAAAACGGGCCAGGCGAAACGGGTGCGGGTCCACCGAAGGTGGAGAACCGGTGGCCAAATCCGCCATCAGCTGACCGGCGCCCGGGCCGATACCAAAACCATGCCCCGAGAAACCGGTAGCCAGGTAGAGGCCCGGCACCGGCGTCACCGGCGAAATAACCGGGATGGCGTCCGGCATGGTATCGATCAATCCGCCCCAGCTTTGTTCAATGGGCACCCCTGCCAGCGCGGGGATGACCCGGGCCAGGTTGGCCGCGACTTTCCGTACTATCCTGGCGTCGATAGCCGGGTCCAGCACCCGGATGCGTTCATAGATTGAAATCTTATCCGCCCGGCCGGGACGCCAGTGAAACAGCTCCTCGCTAAACCGCTGTCCCAGCCGCAGGCGGATTCCCTGGCGTTCGACCCGGTAGGCCGGCATAAATCGCGCACCGAAACGCAGGCTGTCCGGCGTAATATCCGCGATACCGTTGGACGAACTGGCCACCGTCAGGCCGCCGTCCAGCCGTTTACGCAGCGACACCAACCCGAAGCTGATGCAACAGCCGGGATCATAATCCGTCGGCGCGGTACGGAACGCCGTGGACAATACTTTTAACTGGGGCAGCGCGACCCCGCATCCCTGCAGCAGCAGCCGCGACCATGCCCCGCCGGCCACCACCACCGCGCGGCAACGGATGGCGCCGCGCTCGGTGACCACTTCGCAGACCTTGCCCGCCGCCTGCTCGATGGTGCGCACGGCGCAGTGCTGTTGCAGATTCAGCCCTTTGGCGACGGCGGCCGCGACCATGGCCGGCGCCGCTTTTTGGGGTTCCGCGCGGCCGTCCAGCGCGGTATAAAGCGCCCCCTGGATCGGAAAGTCAATGTCGGGCAGCTTCTGCCGCAATTGCGCAGATGTCAGGGCATCGCTGTGAATGCCATACTGGCGGGCTTCCTCAAGCCAGCGCTGCTGCCGCTGCCACTGCTCCTCGCTGCGGGCGGCATAGGCGATGCCGGTGATACGAAAGCCGGTGTCGCTCCCCAGGCGCGCATTCATGCCATCCCATAATTGCATGCTGAGATTAATCAGGGGCAACTCACGCAAATCGCGGCCGGTGCGGCGGCACCAGCCCCAGTTACGGCTCGATTGTTCCGCCGCCACCAGGCCTTTTTCCAGCAAAACCGTCGGTATGCCCCGCTCCGCCAACGACAGCGCGGTGGCGGCGCCGACGATGCCGCCACCGATGACCACCACGTCCGTTTCACGCGAAAACCTGGACGATGAAACCACCAAATCGACATTCGGCCCCATGTTTTCCCCACCTTAGTCTTCAGGTTGCGTCATTTTAACGTGTATCCTCAGGCATGGGGCGGCAGCGCCGCCCGCTGCATTTTACTGCGCAGCCAATCCCGCCCGCGGTAATAACGCAGTGCCAGCCGGGGGCCGAAACTCATCCAGAAAGGCGCGCGGTGCAGGCGTTCCATTCTCAGCGCCAATTCATTTTCCGCCGTGCCCAGCGCCCATTCGGCAAGGATTCCTCCAAGCATGCTGCCGGTAGGGACGCCCCGGCCGGAAAGCCCGGTCAGCGCCGCCACGCCGGGCGCCAGCTCATACAGCCGGGGAATGGTGCGTTGCTGCATATCCAGTTCGCCGAACCATAGATAGTCCCAGCGCAGGGATGGGTTGATTTGCGGATGCAGCCATTTGAGCCGATCGCTCATCACCCGATGCGTATAAGGGAGATCCCGGCCGCGCCTGCCCATGGGAAACATGGACGCGACAATGCGCCCCTCGGCGTTATACTTGTAGACATAGATATCGCCGCGGCCGTCGTGGATAGTGGTGTTTTGCGGCAGGATCACGCGGCGTTCCCCGGCGCTTAGCGGCTGCGTCGCGGCGACAAATACCCGCATGATTTTGAAACTTTGCTCCAGCCCGGGCCAGCCGTCGACGGTATACGCGCCGGTGGCGAAGATGACCTTATCGGCCAAAACGGCGCCTCGATCGGTCGCCACCCGCCAGCGGCCGCCCTGTTTTTCCACCCGGTTAACCGCCGAGCCGGTGTAAACCGCGCCGCCCTCTTCCAGTACCGCCCGCGCTAATCCCCGCGCGTAGCCCAGCGGGTTCAGGTGTCCGCCGGCCGGATGAAACCAGCCGCCGTAAAACCGCGGGCTGCCGGTAATGCGCTCGGCTTCCCGCGCGTCGACCAAACGCGTGCCGGCGCCGACCGCGTTATACTCGCGGACTTTCTTTTCAATCTCCCCGATAGCCGACGGGTAAGCCGCCGCCTGGATATAGCCGTTTTGCCGCCATTCACACCGGATGTCATAGCGTTCAATCATCGCCGAAACGCGCTGATTGGCCTGGGTTTGACGGGCGATAAGGCGCTCGGCCCACGGCTCGCCGAGCATCCGGCGCAACTCCGGCAGGCCGTAGTGGGTGAAGGTCGGCGTGCAATGTCCCGCATTGCGGCCTGAGCCGCCAAATCCCGCTTCCTGCGCTTCCAGCACCACCACCGACACGCCCTGGCGGGCTAATTCCAGCGCCGTGGTCAAGCCGGTATACCCCGCCCCCACCACGCACACATCGGCATCGACCTGCGATGTCAGCGGGTGGGTGGCCGGCGCCGCCGGCGCGGTGGCATACCACAGCGAATGTTCAAATGGCGAGAATCGGGTCATTATCAGCTCCCCTGATCGTTAACATAACCGTTGCAACGGTTCACAATTCGCCGCGGGCGTCCAGGGCGTTACGGATGCCATCGCCGATAAAATTGAAGCAGGTCACGGCAAGGGTAATCGCCAACCCCGGCGCCAGCGCCAGCCAGGGCGCGCGCAGCAGATATTGCTGGGCGCCGTTTAGCATATTGCCCCAGCTTGGCAAGGGCGGCTGGATACCGTAGCCCAGAAAGCTGATATAAGCCTCCAGTAAAATAGCGCGCGCCACGGTCAGGGTCGCCGCCACGATAATCGGCCCCATCACATTCGGCAGTAATTCGCGCACCATAATCCAACGTCCCGACAGACCCAGCATTTTGGCCGCCAGGATAAACTCGCGCTCGCGCAGCGATCGCACCTCGGTTTCCACGATGCGCGCCACTTCCATCCAGCTGGTCACGGCGATGATGACGGTAATCATCAGCGGGCTGGGCTTGATAAATGCGGCCAGCGCCAGCAGCAGGAATACGCTGGGAAATGACAGGAAGGCGTCCACTATGCGCATCAATAGGCCGCCGATGCGCCCGCCGTAATAACCGGCGATAATGCCGACGGCCGCGCCGAACAGGATACTGATCGCCATGGACAAGAAACCGACCAGTATCGAGATACGCCCGGCCATCAAAAGGCGAGCCAGCGTGTCGCGCCCCAGCGGATCGGTGCCCAGGAGATGCCAGCCGGTGAGCGGCGGCGCAAAGCGATAACGCAAATCGATATGCAAATCATCAAACGGCAGCAGCCAGGGGCCGAAGATGCAGGCCAGCCCCATCAGCACGATCGTCACCAGTCCGGCGCAGGCCAGCCGGTGGCGCAGGAAACGGCGTACCGTGCGGCTATGCCACCAATAATGCGCCGGGGACATTGCGGTAAGAATCCAGGCAGCCATCGCTCTCTCCTTATACCAGTCGAATTCGCGGATCGATAACGGCGGTCAGCAGGTCCGCCAGCAGGCTGCCAAGCAAAACCAACATGGCGGAAAACATCAATAAGCCCATCACCACCGGATAATCGCTGTAGCCCAGGCTATCGAGAAACAGCCGCCCCATGCCGGGCCAGGTAAATACCGTTTCCGCCACCAGCGCGCCGCCGAGCAGGGTCGGCAATTGCATGCCCGCCAGGGTGATCATCGGCAATAACGCATTGCCCACCACATGCCTGATCAGTACGCGGCGCGGCGACAATCCCTTCGCCCGGGCGGTTTTAATGAAATCCTGGTTGATCACCTCAAGGGTGGCGCCGCGCATATAGCGGCTCCAGATAGCCACATCCACAAAGGTCAGCACCATGACCGGCAACACCAGGTGCCAGGCCACATCCAGCACCGATCCATCGCCCATGGTGTACATATTGCCGGCCGGGAACCACTGTAGCTTCAGCGCGAAGAAATAGATGGCGACCAACCCGAACCAAAAGGTGGGAATGGATAGCGCAATCATCGAGGCGATGGTGGCCACATCGTCAAAAACGCCGTTGCGCCGCACCGCGCTTTGAATGCCCACCCAGGCGCCGATGGCGATCGCCAGCAGCGTCGAGGTTCCCATCAACAACAGCGTGGCGGGAACATGCGCGAATATAATCGATAATACCGGCTGCCCGTCGCGGTATGAGCGCCCCCAGTCGCCGCGCAGCAAATGGCCCAGCCATTCGGCGTATTGCACCGGCAGCGGGCGGTCCAGTCCCATCTGCTGCGCAATGCGATCCAGCGCCGCCTGGCTCATGCCCGGCGTCAGGGCGAATTGCGATAACGGGCCGCCGGGCGCCAGGTTCAGCGCGGCGAAGCCAATCAGCGAGACCAAAAACAACAACACGATACTTTGCCATAATCGCCGTATCAGAAAGCTAAGCATGATCCCCCCTCGGCGCGGTGACCCGGCGCGTTGCCGGCGATGAACGCGCCGCCCGCACTCGGCCACGCATAATGAAAATGGCGCGGCGCGCGGCATCCCGCGCCCGGATGCCGGCCCACCTTGCCATCACGACGCCGTCAGCCCCAATACCAGGCCGCGACGTTCCAGCTATCGATGCGTACGTTACCGTTCGGGATAATGTTCTCGGCGCCTTGTTTATGCCCCACCACATTGGCAAACGGGAACAACGGAAGAAACGGCATATCCTGACGCACGATTTCCTCTATTTTCTGATAGATCTCTTTGCGTTGCGCCGGGACAAAGGTCTTGCTGCCTTCGTCGAGCAGGCGATCCACCGCCGGATTCTGATATTGGAAGGTATTCTGGCCCGCGCCGCCTTTGGCCGGTATCGACTTTGAATGGAGGTAGTCGGACGTATCGGGGTCCGACCCGGTCAGGAAACTGATCCCGACGATGGAGGAATCAAACTTCGACATCATCCAGAACTCGCCCCACATGACGGCCGGCGGCAGGTTGGCTATTTTCATTTCGATGCCGACATCCTGGAACGTCTGCTGGAGAAATTGCTGCATTTGCTCGCGCAGGTGGTTACCGACCGTGGTGGAGTTATTAAATGACAGGCGCACGCCGTTCTTTTGACGAATCCCATCCGGTCCCGGTTTCCAGCCGGCCCGATCGAGCAACTGTTTCGCCTTGTCGGGATTGAATTCATGTTTCGGCAGCGAAGGATGATAATAATAGGATTGCATCGGCATATAGGTCTCCGTTTGCTTGGGCAATCCGTAATAAAGCGAATCAATGATGGTCTGTTTATCGATGGCATAATAAATCGCCTGCCGGACGGCCAGCTCCTGGAAGACCGGCTTGCCCAGGTTGAAGGCAAAGTTCTCCACCGTCGACCCGGAGACCACCTCCACCACCTTGCCCGGGAGTTTTTTGGCCTCATCGTAATGATCCGCCGAAATCCATTGCAGCCCGACGATATCGATATCCCCCGATGCGAACTGGGTATACATCACGTTAAGATCGGGAATGTATTTGTAAACAACCCGTTCCAGATACGGCCCGGCGAGAAAATAATCGCTATTGGCGGTCAATTCAATATGATCGCCGGGAACGCGCTGACGCCATTTGAAAGGTCCGGTGCCCACCGGCGCATTATTGAACGGCGCGGTGTTTTTATCCGCCACCGGCCCCAGGATATGTTCGGGCACCATGAAGGTTGACGATAGAATGGCGACATAAGGCGCGAACGGTTTTTCCATACGCCAGGTGATTTCCGTAGGCGACACAATCTTGATATCCCGCACCAGTTCATGGCCGGTCTTGCGCCAGCTGCGGAAATTGGGGTCGACCAGCAGGTCGAGGGTAAACTTGACATCTTTGGCGGTGAAAGGCTGGCCGTCGTGCCACTTGACGTTGTCGCGCAGTTTGATGCGAAAGTGCAGGCCATCGGCGGAAATTCCCCCGTTGTCCACCGTCGGCACCTCCACGGCCAGCGCAGGAGTAAACCTACCCTCCGGGTCAATGGCGAACAGCGGATCGAAAAGACTGAAATGCAGGCCCTCATCCACCTCGATATGCGGCAAATGCGGATTAAAGACGGTGGGTTCCTGCGAAAAACCGATAATCATCTGGCCTTTTCGCTGCGCAGGGGGAGCCGCCATCGCGCCTCCCACGCCGAACAGGTTGGGCAGCGCCAGCGAAGCGGCGCCGGAGGCCAGGTAAATCAGCGCCTGGCGGCGGGAAAGTCGGGGCAGCAGGTCAGTAAGCTTATCGGTCATCATGTTTCCTCGTGTTAAGGTCTAAATAACGACGTTACGACTAAACGTGCCGGCGGATAATTACACTCCGCTGATGATTTCGATTTTTGAACCGTCGGAAAACCGTGAAAAACGAAACGCGCCGGGGTCGACGACGGTGGGCCTGCCCAGCACCAAATCCGCCATCAGGCGCCCCGCCGCCGGGCCGATACCGAATCCATGGCCGGAGAAACCGGTGGCGATAAAAAAGCCGGGTAGCTGGTCGACGGCGGAAATCACCGGCACCGCGTCGGGCACCACATCAATGCAGCCGGCCCAGCGCTGTAGGACTCGCGCCTGGCTAAACTGCGGGTAATGGCGGATCAGTTGTTGGAATGCGCGTTGGGAAAGCGGGACGGACGGGATCGGGTCCAGCACGCGGCAGTATTCAAACGGGCTGGCCTCATCCAATGCCCAGTTGCGGCTGATGCGCGCCTCATCCCAAAAGCGCCAGCCGAGACGCAAGCGCAAAGCGCGCCATTCGCTGCGCAACGCCGGCAGGAAATCACGGGCATAGCGAAACGAGTCGGGGACAATATCCACCACGTTCTCGGTCCCGGACGCCACGGTATAACCGCCGTCCTGCCGCTTGCGTATCGCGAAGTCGTCATACCACATGGCCGGTTCCGGCCCGCCGGCCACCGGCCCGGTGCGCAGCACGGTGTTCATGACTTTTAACTGCGGCAGCCGCAGGCCGGCACGGCCGGCAAACAGCCCCGACCAGGCCCCGCCCGCCAAAACCACGCTTTGGCATGAAATGACGCCCCGCTCGGTCACCACCGCCGATACCCGCCCCGCGCTGGTTTCAATGCCGCGCACCGCGCATTCGGTCAGAATCGACGCGCCCTGGCGGCGCGCCGCTTCGGCAAACGCGGGCGCCACTTTTTGCGGTTCGGCCCGGCCATCCTCGGGGGCATACAGCGCTCCGGCCACGGGTACCGTCGAGGAGGGAAACATCTGTTGAAACTGCCGGGCGTCAAGCAGGCGCGTGGTGAAGGGATAATCGTTAATCTGCGCAAGCCATCGCTGGTTCTCGGCCAGTTCTTTTTCCGTCCGGCAGGTAAAGGCAATGCCCGAGCGCTGATAACCGGTATCCGCCTCCAGGCGGCGGTCCAGGTCCCGCCAGATATCGAGCGACGCCGCCATCAGCGCGATCTCGCGCGGGTCGCGGCGCGAAAGCCTGACCCATCCCCAGTTGCGGCTGGATTGTTCGTGCCCGATACCGCCCTTTTCACACAGCGCGACGCTGAGCTTTTGCTCGGCCAGTTCCAGCGCCGTGGCGGCGCCGATAATGCCGCCGCCGATAACGACCACATCGGCTTGTTTTGGCAATGCAAGATCGCCATGGACAGGAACCACAAAAGGACCAGGCATAGATCCGCTCTCGATAATGTTAATGATGAATAGCCACGCCGGCGTCCGGCGCACATTTAAACCCCATCGCCGTCATGGCGCTATTAAGTCTTTGGGGAATGGCAAGCTTATTATTCGCGGCATCGAAATGATAATGCCGTTTTTTTAATGTCAATCAGGAAAATAAACCCCTGGCTAAATGAGTTGTTTTTTCTTATGCCGGCCGAAATATCCTTGAACTACTATTTATTCAACCCCATCAAACGAGCCAGTTTCATTCAGCACTTTTTTGAATACCTTAATAATAAAATTTTTTTCATACTCGGAAACCGACTGGAAAAATTCCGCTTCCTGCTCAGCCACCAGCCGGGTCACTTTTGTCGCTAATTCCTCGCCATGAGGAGTCAAATACAACTCTTGCGAGCGGCTGTCATCCTTTGAGATTTTGCGGATCAATAATCCCCGGCTCTCCAATTTCGTCACTAATCGTCCCATGGCGGAACGGTCGCACATAATCGCCTCCGCTATAGCGGAAGGACGGATACCCGGATGCCGCGCCACGATAAGCAAGGTACTGATTTTCCCGGTCCCCTTGGCGACCTCAAGCCCGGCCAACTTTTTATCCAGATCCCGGGACACGGTGATATTTATGCTGCGAATATAGAAACTTAGCAGTTTACCCAATACACCCAGATCCACTGATACGGCCGTTTCCTGACGGGGTCCGCTTCCCTGGTTTGTCATGGCGACCTCACGAAAAATTATTACGCATCGGGCTCGTTGTTAACAAAATTGCGCTTAATGTTACGGAAACATTATTGTTAAGTTAGTGGACGATTACAACTAGTTTTATAATAGTTTTTTCTTATTCACTTCATCCAATCGTTCGGCAATGGCCATGGATATCGATGGCGGTATCGCGCCCATCAGGACATAAAGTTGCGATCATAATAAAAACCTATTTTAGATAACGCAGGCTGCTGTATATGTTGATCGCTATACTTGAATATTGTTGATGCTGCGGAAAATATTAGCGAAACAATATCCCTGTTTAATTCTTTTTCATCCGGCTACCGGCAAAAAAGAGGCGTCTTTAATGACAAATAGTGAAGCAGCCACGCATGACGTCATCTTATCCGTGCGCGATTTAACCATCACTTTACCCATGGGAATGGATCGCGAATATGCGGTAGAGAATATCAGCTTCGAACTCTATGCCGGTGAAATACTGTGTATTATTGGTGAATCCGGTTCGGGCAAATCCGTGACGGCCCATGCGGCGATGGGACTGCTACCCAATGCGCTGACGGTTACCGGAGGTGAAATAATCCTGTCGGGTAAAAACCTGCTGCGCGAATCACCGGAATCGCTGCGCAGCGTGCAGGGACGCTGTATTTCCATCGTATTCCAGGATCCCTTATCGGCGCTTAATCCCATCATGACCATTGGCCGGCAAATCACCGAGGTCATGGAAGCGCATCGGGTCGGCTCCCCGCAATCCCGCCAGGCAAAAGTGCTGTCGCTGCTTAACGAAGTGGATTTGCCCGATCCGCAGACGCTCCAGCACCAATATCCTTTTAACCTATCCGGCGGGCAGCGGCAGCGGGTGATGATCGCCATGGCGCTGGCGCTGGACCCCGATGTGCTGATCGCCGACGAACCCACCACCGCGCTGGATGTCACCACCCAGGCGCAAATTTTGCAGTTGATCCGCGCCATCCAGCGCCGCAAGCGGATGAGCGTCATGTTTATCACCCACGATTTCGGCGTGGTGGAGGATATTGCCGATCGGGTGCTGGTGATGCAAAGAGGGCGAATGGTGGAGTCCGGCGACGTGCGGCAGGTATTATCCCGGCCCGCGCATCCCTATACCCGACAGCTTATCGCCGCCGTTCCGCGTATGGCGAACCGGCCCCGGCCGGACAAGAAAAACGCCCCCATCGTGCTGCAAGTCAGCAATCTTAAAAAAACCTATCGGATAGCGGGCGGTTTTTTTTCGCGCGGGCGCCAGGTCGAGGCCTTGAAAAAGGTCAGTTTCAACATCCATAAAGGCCAGACCCTGGGGATTGTCGGCGAATCGGGCTCCGGGAAATCTTCCCTGGGACGTATTCTGGTCAAATTGCTGCCGGCGGATTCCGGGGAAATCATCTTTGACGGGCGCGATATTATTCCGCTTTCCGAGGCCGAGTTTCGCCCATTGCGCCCCTGGCTCCAGATGATTTTCCAAGATCCCTTCGCTTCGCTCAATCCGCGCCAGGACATCGGCACCATCCTGTCGGTCGGCCCGCTGACCCACGGCGGGATGACCCGGAGCGAAGTCCGGCAAAAAGCGCTGCGCTTATTGTCGCTGGTTGGTATGGATGAAAGCGCCTATACCCGTTATCCCCACGAGTTTTCCGGCGGCCAGCGCCAGCGCATCGGTATCGCGCGGGCGCTGATGTTTGACCCGGTACTGCTGGTCGCCGACGAATCCGTTTCCGCGCTGGATGTCTCGATACAGGCGCAGGTGCTGCAACTGCTGAGCGAGATCCAGCAAAAAACCCATGTCGCCATTATGTTCATTACGCACGATCTGCGGGTGGCGAGCCAGATTTGTGATGAAATCGCGGTGCTCTACCAGGGGGAAATCGTCGAGCAAGGCTCACCGCAACAGGTGTTCATGTCGCCGCGGCACGCCTACACGCAAAAACTGGTCGGCGCGATACCCGGCACCGAGCGCAGGGACAGCGGGTTATACTGACGGGGAACGGGCCGCGTGTTTTCAATGCCCTGAACGTCTTGTTGGTGCGGCGTTCAACGTGGGGCACGAGTAACGGCGGTTCAGCAACCTGAAACGATGCTTGGCGCGGCGCAGGCGCCTGGCATTAATGGGCAATCAATCCGATCGGCCATAATGGCCCAGGGCTTGATAATGATATCCGAGAGTTTTTTTATCAACTGCTTGCAGTATTTTAGCCGGTTTGCCTTGCGGAGCGGGAATGCCGATATCCAGGCGCAGATTCCCTGGGTTAAAGCGCAATGTCATCCCGCGGGTTAGCGCCCCTTCCCGCGCGACATCAGAACGTATAATACGATGAAACTGCGGGTTTACCAAAGTTGCCTCGATGCCAAACATCCCTGAATGATATATCCGGGAAAGTCCCGCTAAAGGTGGCGATAAACACCGCCATGGTGGGTACCGATTTATCAACCACCGGCACTTTGGCAACATAATCAATCATAAAGCCTTGAGCCAGATAAGACGGGCCGTTCTCGCCGATACGCAAGCCCACCATGATCCAGAACGATTTGCTACGCTGCGATAGATCAAATTTATTATCTTTTTAGAGATCGTTCACGAAACCACCCATAATTGCCCAAGGCACACGCGAAGTTTGTAGGTAGGAGGCACATACGCGGCGGAAGTCTGTCGCCCGGCCCCGCCACCGCGGGAGCATGACCGGCGATACGGTTACTGCCGGGCTATTCGCAGGGGGTGATAACTTGAGGAAATCGAACCGGGAAAACGCTACTATAAAGCACTTTTGACAGAGACAACGTTGTGAGCGGATATGGATTGGCAGGCAGAACTGATTAACAGCTTACAGGCGCGTTTTGGACAGCCGGACAAGTCCCCGCTCTACGTCAAGTTTGCCGAAACGGTGCAACAGGCGGTGAAATCCGGCGCTATCCCGCGCGACCAGCTCCTGCCGAGCGAGCGTGATTTCAGTCAATTATTGGGCATATCGCGCATTACCGTGCGCAAGGCCATGGCCGAGCTGGAAGAAAAAAGCGTGATTGTGCGCACCCGGGGCTTTGGCACCTATATTAACGATCGCCTGGAGTATTCGTTAAAAGAGGCGCGCGGATTTTCGCAGCAGATGATCTTGCAAGGCAAGAATCCGGATACGCTGTGGATCAAGAAAAGCATTGTCGCCTGTAGCCCAGACGTTTCCACTCAGCTCAGGCTGCCGGCTAACAGCGAGGTGTTCCTGCTTAAGCGCATACGCTACCTGGATGATGAGCCGGTATCCATCGAGGAGTCGTATGTTCCCACCGCCTTGATCGGCGATATCAATGATATCAGCCTATCGCTCTACGATTATTTTAAACGTCAGAACATCGCCTTGCAGCGCACCCACAGCTGGGTTACCGCCCGGATGCCCGATGAAGAGTTTCGCAAACATATCAGCTTGAGCGACAAGGTGCCCGTGCTGATCATCAAACAGGTGGCTTTCGACGACCGCGATAGGCCGATTGAATACAGCATCAGCTACTGCCGGGCCGATCTCTATGTGTTTGTGGCGGAAGAATAATCCCCCGCCAGCCGTTAAATCCCGCGATCGCGTAAATATTGCCTGAGTTCCTCCCGCCGGGGCGCGCAATCACCGCCCCGGCGGCTGACTACAAACGACGCCGCAGAATTACCCAGCGCGACCGCGTCCCGCAGCGACCAGCCCGACGCCAGGCCGGCCAGCACGCCGCCGGCATGGCTATCGCCGGCGCCGATGGTATCCACCACCGTTGCCTCGACCGCCGCTATCCAGCCAGCCGTAGCCACATCGCAGTAATAGGCGCCCTCGCTGTCCATGCGGATAATCAGCGGGCAGCGATAACGT
This sequence comes from Sodalis sp. RH21, assembly GCF_047324175.1. NCBI lineage: Bacteria > Pseudomonadati > Pseudomonadota > Gammaproteobacteria > Enterobacterales > Bruguierivoracaceae > Sodalis > Sodalis sp. RH21. Next base: position 3,329,805 of record NZ_CP178732.1, read on the forward strand.
TGCCGCCATAGGTCCGCCAGCGCGTCGATATCCGCGGCGCCGAACGGCGCCGGAGCGGACGTGGGCGACAGATACGCATAGACATGCTCCGCTTCCTGCCGGTTAAGCGAAACGATCGGCCTGAGCGCCAGCAGTTTTTCCCACTGCGCCGGCGCGAGATGCGTAATGCGCGGACCCAGGTCGATAAACGGGGTGACGCTGGCCGGCAGGGTCGCCAGCCAGGCCAGCAGAATATCGCCGGCGGCCGAGGTGAGCTGATACCCCGACAGATAGACCAGCGCCCCGGGCAGGACGGCGAGCTGCGCCAGCATAGCGGCCGACCACTGGTTTTCCACCCCGCTGACGGAAAGAAACGTCCGCTCGCCGTTCGGCTCGACCAAGGCCAGGCACCAGCCATTATCACCACTGTCGACATGAATGCCGCTGGTGATATTTTTCTCGCGCAGCGCCCGGGTAATGATATCCGCCCAGACGCCGGTGCCCAGCGGCAAGGCGTTGAGCGAGTCCAGCCCCAGGCGAGACAGGGTGATGGCTATATTCAGGGCGCATCCCCCAACGTTTACCCCCTGCTGGCGCAGCTCGATATCGCCGCCGCTACGCGGCAAAGAATCGGCTGCGGCGATAACGTCCACCACCGCGGCGCCAATAACGCAGATTTGCCGCTGATTAACCAGCCGGTCCAGATCCACGCGCAGACTACTGTTTGGCATGCTTCTCCTCCTCAAGGGCGCGCAAGCGCGACAGCGCCCGGCTGTAGTAGCTAAAATCAAGGTGATTGACGCTATCCAATTGGGCCTTTAACGCTGAATCGATATTTTCGGCTCCGTGCAGCGCGCCGCATATCGCCGTGGCCATCGCGCCGATGGTATCGGTATCGCCGCCCAGGTTGGCGCACAACACCGCGCAGCGGTTGGGGTCGGTTTGCGCCAGTTCCACCATGGCGATCGCGGCCGGCACCGATTCGATCGTCGCGGTACCGGCGCCGACCAACTGATAAATGCGATCCATGGTATGTTCCACGCCGCAGGTGGTCCTGACGACCTGTAGCGCCATTTCAACCCGCGCGGCCATCGATGCGCTGAAAGTCGTCACTCTTTTTTCCTGCGCGGCTTTCGCCACCGCGGGCAATTGGTCGGTGATATGTTGCCAGCCGGCCCCCTCAATCGCTTTGGATATGGCCCAGGCAATTACCGTCGCGCCCGCGACGGCTACGTCGGATTTATGCGTCGGGCTCGATGCCAGCTCCACCCGGGAAATAAAATCGGCCAGTGAGTGGGTGGGCACCATACACCCCAGGGGCGCGATGCGCATCGCGGCGCCGTTGGTCATGCCGTTATTTTCCAGGCTGGCGATCGGCGCGCCTTGTTCAATGGCGCGAAGGGCTATTTTTGATGTTGGACCGAGCACATTTTTATTAAAAGCATCGAAACGTAACGCCCAATTAAGGATATTGCTCCCGATAACCTCTGGGTTTACCTGTCCGTCGCAGGCAATCAACGCATCGGCCAGCGCCATGGCCATCGAGGTGTCGTCGGTGAATTCCGCCGCGGTAAAATAACATGCCGCGTTGTTTTCCTGCGGTCCAGGCAAGAAGCGATCGATCCAGCCAAAGTGGCTCTTGACTCGCGAACGCGGCCAGAGCTCGGAAGGCATCCCCATGGCATCACCGAGGGATTGCCCATATAACACACCCAAAATGCGATCTTCTGTACTTAATGACATAGTGCTTCCTTAATTTCCCGGGGCGGCCCACCAGACATCGCCCGCGGCATGCGGTTAGATACCAGGCTGTTGCTGTTTGATGGGAATCTCTTTGATTTCATTGGCGCTCTCACGGAAAAAAGCGATAAACACCAGGGTGATAACGGCAATCATAATGGCGCCGAATGCCCACATCCCCGCCCAATTGAAGGTCAGGCCGTTTACCGGCTGGGGATAGGCAAACAATTTTTCCATTAACTGGCCGCCCAGCCGGTACCCCAGCAGGCTGCCGATGCCCTGGCAACATAACGTGATCAGCCCTTGCGCCGCGGTGCGCATCTCTACCGGCGCTTTTTTGTCCACATAGATATACGCGGTGACAAAATAAAAATCATAGCTGACGCCGTGCAGCAGTATCCCCAGAAACAGCAAGCCGTAGCTAAATACCGTTTCAGACCCGCCATAGACGAAAAATAGGTAGCGTATGGCGGCGGTGACCAGCCCAAGAAGTAATACCTTTTTAATACCAAAGCGTTTAATAAAAAACGGCAGCGCCAACATGAAGAAAATTTCAGAAAACTGGCCGAGCGTCATCCAGCCGGTGGGATCGCTCATGCCGACCTCGCTCAGGTAACCGTTGGCAAAGATATAATAGAAAGCCAGCGGCATGCTGAACATAAAAGAACAGACGAAAAATACCAGGAAGTTGCGATCGCGCAGCAGGACCAGCGCATCCAGGCCCAGCATGACCTTAACGCTCATTTTGCCGGTGCTCTTCGGCGGCGTATGCGGCAATACCAGCGCAAACAGGCCGAGCAGCGCGGAGCTGGCCGCCGTCACCACCAGCGGGATATTAGTGGCGGAGATATCGCCGAAGCCCAGCATCGGCGGTAAAAAGCCGCAGACGATGCCCGAGCCGATCCAGCCGATGGTGCCCAGGACGCGAATCCGCGGAAAATCCCGTTCAACATCGTCGACATGGGAAAAGGCGATACTATTGGTCAGGGCAATGGTGGGCATATACGTCAGCGAATAAGCCAGCAAGAGTGGAAAGAATGTGGCGAACTCCGTTTGCTGCGCGGCCAGGTACATCAGCGCCGCGCCGACCAGCATCAGCAGCGCCAGTACCTTTTGCGCCGCAAAAAAACGGTCGGTGAGGGAACCGACCAGGATGGGCGATAGAATCGCGGCGATAGCGGTACACGCATAGCACCAGGCAATTTGCGTCGGCGTAAAGCCGATCCCGTGCAGATAAGGCCATAGCGGCACAAACCAGGCGCCCCAGATAAACCATTCGATGAACATCATGAATGAGAGTTTGACGGTTTTTGTATTCATCCTGCGTTCCTTTTTAAAGGCATTATTATATGTAGCGGGTCAGATGCCACATAAAAGTACCACTTAATAATACCTATGCAATACCTTTGAGTATGTTTTCCGATCTGATTAACATTTCCACTAAAAAACTCCCTGTCCGCCCGCGCGCAGGGCTGGCCAGGGTCGCATTCGCCTACCCTGGCGATCAATTTGCCGCGGTTGCGGCCATCAAATAGCCGTAAGAACGCATCCGGGATGTTTTCGAACCCATCCACGAATTCCTCGGTGTACTTGATCCTGCCCTGCGCTACCAGCGGAGTCACTTCCGCCAGGAAATCCGGGTAGCGGGTATATTTCTGTAGTGATCGATAGGTAAATGCTGGGAGACTTGCAGAAAACCGTCAACGGGTTTATATAACGTTCCATGCAGAAATCAGGAAATAAGGCATTCCACACGGTTGCATGGTTACCCTTTCGTCGGTCGGCAGCGAAGGATATCCAGAACTGGGCGACCTGGTGGGGGTCGCCCGGGCTACCACGTTTGAACGCCTTGAAATCCGCCTGAACCGGGCCGTGGAAATAGGAGAACTTCCGGCCCCGACCGACATTCCCGCCCTCGCCCGTTTTGTCCAGGCCGTGCAGAATGGCATGTCGATCCTGGCGCGCGACGGTGTCGGCTGCGCCGAACTGGAGGCTATGGCGCAGATCGCCGCAGCCGCCTGGGACGCCAGAACCCGCTAGAGCGCCAGGCCGGCGCCTTATCGGCGCCGGTTGTCGATAACTTCATGCGCTAACGAGTATGACCGCCGGACCGCCATCCACTGATTCCAAGTCGAGCCGATCGGTTAAGAACCGCTCTTCTCCGCTGAGAACATCGCGGTAGCGGCGATGGGCGAGCCGTTCGGGAAGATCGATTTCCGTCTGCGCCCAGCGCGGCGTATGCGGCCGGGCAAGGCCGCCATGCAGCGCGCCGTAGACGAGACGGGGGACTATGACGATCAGCGCATCGCCGCTTTCCGCCCGTGCGAAGGCCAAGACGTTTTCCGCCCGCTGGCCCACGGCGGCAAGCGGCAGGTAGTCGCCCTTACGAAACAGCGTTGGCATCGCCTGGCGCACGCGCAGGAGCCTGGCGATGACATGCTGCTTTAACCGGCCGCTCAGCCAGTCCTCTTGCGTGGCGGCCCCTGGATTTTCATGCTCGCCCAGCAGCCGTTCGAGCGCGGCGAAATTCGGCTCGCGCCGGTTGTCGGGGTCGGCGAGGCTGAAATCCAGCGCCTCGCTGCCCTGGTAGATATCCGGTACCCCCGGCGCCGTCAGCTTGACGATCGCCTGGGTGAGGCTGTTGACCAGGCCGGCGCGGATCAAGGGTTGCAGCGCGTCGCAAAAATCCAGGAGAAAGTCCCGGTTCGCCGGCGAGAGCAGGTGGCGTGCATAGTCGAGCACGGCCGTTTCGTAAGTATCGTTGCCATCGACCCAGTTGGTGCGCAGCTTGGCTTCCCGCAGCGCTTTTTCCACATAAGCGGCAAACCGCTCTTCGAGCGCCTTCAGGCCCGTCTCGTCATCCGGGCGCAGCGCGGTCGGCCATACGCCGGCCAGCGCCTGGTAGAGCATCCATTCGACGGCCGCTTCCGGCGCCGGGCCGTCGTCGAGCGCCTTGACTTTGGATTGGTTCATCCGCCGCCAGCGGGCAACGCATTCGGCCCAGAGATCCGGCGCTTCGGTGAGCGTATAGAGCCGGGCGCGGGCATCCTCGCCGCGTTTGGTATCATGGGTCGTGGTGCATGATAGCGCATCCGGCTGCCGTTCGAGCCGCGTCTTCATCTCGGCGTGGAAGCGGTCGAGCGGAAAGACGCGCGGCACCGGTTCGGCGCCCACTTCGTTCAGGGCCAGCGCCATATGCTGGCGGAAAAACAGCGTGTCCTCCACCGATTTCGCCATCAGCGGGCCAGTAAGTTGCTGGAAGCGGGTGCGGAAGGCGGCGGCCTCGCCGGCGGCGGCGGTAGAGACTGCGCCCGCGAGAATGCGGGTAAGGAAATCGAGCGCCTGCGGATCGGGGGCGTGCGCGCCGGTTCTGACCTTGGCGGCCACCTTTTGCAGCAGGTCATAGTCGACCGGCGGCAGCCCTTGCGCCGTGCCGTAGGTGCGGTAGATAGGGAAAGCGACCAGCAGCTCGCGCAGGGCCGACCGGACGGCTTTCTCGTGCAGCGCCACGCCATCCGTCCTGGCGATGGCCATGGCGAGCATCAAGAGCGTGTTGAATTCACCCGCGAAATTTTTATCCGCCATCAGAAGCTTGGCCGCCCGCAGTTCGGCGTCCATGTTCACCGGCTTACCCACGACATCGTGATAGGCCTGGCGCAGGGCGCCGATCTTTTCGCCATCCGCCAGCGCATCGGAGAGCGATGCCGCGAACTCGTAACCGGTGGTGCCGGAAACCGGCCAGTCCGCCGGAATATGCTCGCCCTCGCCAAGGATCTTTTCGATGGTTATATAGCAGTCTGGCCCGGCCTCCTGGCGGAGCAGTTCGAGATAGGCTTTTGGGTCGGCGAGCCCATCCACATGGTCCACCCGCAGCCCGTCGACCGCACCGTTTTGGACGAGTTCGAGGATCAGCCGGTGCGTATCGTCGAAGACGGCCCGGTCTTCGACCCGGACGCCAACGAGCCCGGTTATTTCGAAGAAGCGGCGGTAGGACAGGTCGCGCGGCGCATCCAGCCAGCACATCAGCCGATAGGGCTGGCGCGCGTGCAGTGCGGCGATCTCCGCCTTGTCGGCGAGATTCAGGACCTCGGCCTCGCGACCCTGCCAGGTGGCGGGGGCAAGCGGGTAGAAGCTGTCGTAATAGGCGAACGCCGGCCTGCCGGTCCTCGGATCGGGCTTCACGGCAATCTCGCCGTTTTCCAGCGCGGCCTCGAACGTAGCGCCGAGAAAGGGCAAGGTCAGGCGCTTAGACCAGTTAATGTCGAAATGCCGGGCGTAGCGGCTGTTTTCGCCATTCTCGATGACATCGCGCCACCACGGATTTTCCAGCGAGGCGGCCATATGGTTGGGCACGATGTCGATAATCAGACCGAGACCTGCGCCCTTAAGCGCTTTAACCATGCGGTCGAAACCTGCGCGGCCGCCGATCGAAGGCTCTATCTCGTTGGCGTCGGTCACGTCGTAGCCGTGGGTCGAGTCGGATGTCGCGGTGAAGATCGGCGAGGCATAGAGATGGCTGATGCCGAGCCGTTTCAGATACGGCACCAGGCCGGCGGCGCGGTCGAAGGTCATGCCGTTGCGAAACTGTATACGGTAAGTCGCGGTCGGAATCTTCACTTTGCGCCTCCTGCGGCAAGGCGGACGATGAGGGAATTCTGCGGCAGATCCTGTGTCCCTTGCGGCCAGGCGAAAATTATCTCGCCAGGCTGGTCGGGAAACGGCCGGGGCGTTGCGCCGATATTGAGCGCGATGGACAGCGTACCTTGCGGGAAAGTCCAGGTGACGGCAATAAAACCTTCCGCCGTTTTCACCACCTTGCCGGCGCCTCCGCCGGCCGTGGCCAGCAGCGGCACGACATGTTGCCGGCGCCGCGCCAGCAGCTCGCGGGTCAGCGCCAGCCAGTCCTTGCCCGCCTCGCTGTCCGGCTTCGTCCAGTCGAGCTTAGACCTCTCGAAGGTCTGCCCCGCGTTCGGATCGGGCACGCTTTCACCCTCATGGCCGACATGGCCCTCGAATTCCTTCGCGCGGCCCTGGCGCACGGCCCGGGCGAGATCGCCATGGAAATCGGTGAAGAACAGGAAGGGATGCGTCTCGCCATATTCTTCGCCCATGAAGAGCAGCGGAATATGCGGCGAGAACAGCAGCGCGGCGAGCAGGACCTTGGTGCGCTCGGCGCCGGCCAGTTCGATCAGCCTTTCGCCCTGCGCGCGGTTGCCTACCTGGTCGTGGTTCTGAATGAAATCCACGAAGGCGACCGGCGGCTGGCCGGCGCTTGGTACGCCGCGTTTCTCGCCCGTCTGCGGCGAGACTTCGCCCTGATAGGCGAAACCTTCCGCCAACGCCCTGGCGACGAGCTTCTCGGGCTCCTTGGCGAAATCCCGGTAATAAGCATGCGTCTCGCCGGTGGCGAAGACATGGACGGCATTGTGGAAGTCATCGTTCCATTCGCCGGTGAACAGCGGCACGGAACCGTCTTCCCCGCGCGGATGCAAGAAGATGACGTTACGGTTGTCCTCGGTCGACAGATGAATCGGCCGGTCGGTTATCCCGGCCCGGATGCGCTCGGCGATCGCTATCAGTACGTGCCGGTCGGAAGAATCCACGATATGGTCGATCGCGTCGAAGCGCAGCCCGTCAAGGTTGAATTCCTCCAGCCAATAAAGCGGCGCCTCCATGATATAACGGCGGGCGGCATCGACGTCATAGGCAATGCCGGCGCCCCAGGGCGTAATGCGCGCCTTGTGGAAGAAATCGGGCGCCAGGAGCGGCAGGTAATTGCCTTCCGGACCGAAATGGTTGAGCACGATATCGAGCACGACCGAGAGGCCGTGGCCATGGGCGGCATCGACGAAGGCCTTGACATCTTCCGGCGTGCCGTAGGCGGAGTGCGGCGCGTAAAGCAGCACGCCGTCATAACCCCAGCCGCGGTTGCCGCCGAACTGCGAGAGGGGCAGGACCTCGATCATGGTGATGCCCAGTTCGGCGAGGTAAGGCAGTTTCCCGATCGCGGCCTGGAACGTGCCTTCGGGCGTGAATGTGCCGACATGCATCTCGTAGACGACCGTTTCTTCCCAGGGGCGGCCTTTCCATTCGGCGTTCTGCCAGTCGTAGCGGGTCGGGTCGATAACGAGGGAGGGGCCGTTGACATCCGCCTTCTGGGCGCGGGAAGCCGGGTCCGGCACGACCGTGCCGTCGGCGAGGACGAAGTTATATTCCGCGCCGGGCGACACGCCGGTTGCCAGCAGTTCGAACCAGCCGTCGCCGCTCTGGGTCATTTCGCTGTCTTCGCCGGCCAGCCTGAGCGTCATCCTGTCCTGGCCGGGCGCCCAGAGGCGAAAACGCACCGCGCCGGCGGCCACGTATTCGGCCCCCCAACTTTTAACAAATGATTTGGACCCCATTCAATTCCCTCCGCCAACCCAGAAGTGGGCAATGGACGACATCGCGTGATTATTGCTCCGGTGCTGCGAGCTTCAATAGCATAAACTTGTCGGCGTGATGTGTGTCCCGGCCCCAAGCTGCATCCGAAAAACAATCATAGACTATTATGTAGGAATTGATGCGCCGCCCGAACAGAGCGGCTTTTTTTTGTGAACGTCCCTGTGTTTGTGCGGCAATACAATTGCGCGCGGGCATATCAGCTGCGGCCATAAAGGTGGGTTTTACCAGCCCTGTCGCCAGGCGCTTGCGCGGCGTAGCCCGCCGGGATACCCGATCCCGCGCCGTCAATGGCGCCCGCTGGCGCGGTTGACCTTTCGGTGTCATGGTTAGGGGCTGCCCAGGCGTCATCGCCCGCCGCGGAGGCGGCGGGAATATCCGGTTCGCGGGCCGTCGCGCGCGGGGCGCGATGACCGGACGGGCAAACGCGCGTTCAGTCACACCTTGCGCCGCGGGTCCGGCCTCATGTCGCTGTTCGCCGGTGGCGGGTTATGATAAAGTCGGGCCGGAGGGTTTCTTTATGACTCATGTTCGGATTATTAATTATTTTTAATACTAAACATTTGTTAAGGGAAATCAGGATATAGCCGAAATAAAGGTAGCTCGGTGACAATAAAGAAATTAGCCGCTATTTTGGGATTGTCTCATTCCACGGTTTCCCGTGCATTAAACGGTCATCCGGCGATCAGCCAGTCTACCAAAGAAAGCGTTATACAGGCCGCAAAAAAATATGGATATATTCCTAATAGCGCCGCGCAGGTATTACGTAATGCGACCAGCGGCGCCTTTGGCGTGATTATTCCTGATATCCAGAACGACTTTTTTATTTCTGTCACCAATGCGATTGCGCGCGAGGCGGGTAAACGGTCATGGCAAATGATTCTGGCCATTACCGAAGACCAGCCGGATACAGAATATAACGCGTTACGTCGCATGATGGCCGCCAGCGTTGACGGTATTATTATAGCGCCATCAGCAAATCCCCTGCCCGAGACCCAAGAGCTTATTACCCGAACCCACGCCGTGCAACTACTGCGCCGCCATAAAAGTATCCAGGCCCCGCTGATTGCGATTGACGATCGTTATGGCATCAGTCTCGCCACCGGGCATTTGCTGGCGCTGGGCCATACCCGGATTGGCTATATAGGGTCATCCACCGACCTGAGTACCGGATTTGAACGTCTACAGGGATTCTTACAACATTTCTCCGGGCATGAGCGGGCCGGGCTGAAGGATGTTATCCATATAGGTCCGCCGCAGGCCGAGTTCGGCTTTGACGCCTTCAAACGCATTATGAATGCGGACCATCCGCCCAGCGCACTGGTGCTGGGAAGTCCGCGTTACGCCATGGGCGTTTTATTGGCCGCGAAAGCGCTGGACATCCGGATTCCCGAGCATCTTTCCGTCGTGGCGTATGGCGATGTGCCGTGGGGCGGTTTGCTTGATATGAAGCTTACGACGATTATGCTGCCGGAAAAAGAAATGACGGATGCCTGCGTGGATATGATTCGTCACATAATGGATGGCGAATTAACGTTTACTCCCGATGAATTTATTCATTCGACTGAAAACCAGCTTTTTATGCCGCGGCTAGCGCCTGGCGATTCAACCAGAGCGTTTACATCGCTGAAGCAGTGTTAATAAAAAAGGATGCATACGTTACCGTACGCATCCAAACATACCGCCATTAGAGCAAAACTTTACCTGATTCATTTACGACGCTTATTGCCGAAATTTGGCTAATAGTTTTTCAGCTCCGTTAGTCAATAGCCCTTGATCTGAACCAATCGCAATGATTTGAAAACCCAATTCAATGTATCGGCGCGTTTGTTTTTCATCGGTGCAAAGTATCCCGACGGCTTTACCCGCGGCTTTAATTCGTCTGCCGCTCTCCTCAATCGCGTTAATTACCGCAGGATGCATGGGTTGGCCGATATACCCCAGGCTGGCGGCTAAATCGCCCGGGCCGATAAAAAAGGCATCAATGCCGTCAATCGCGGCCATTTCCTCCAGGTTATCAAGGGAAGTCGTGGTCTCAGGCATCACAATCAGGCAGATTTCCCGATCGCAGGCGGTGGCATAATTTTTTATTCTGCCAAAATTGGACGCGCGGGGAGCGCCGCAATAGCCACGAATACCGTGGGGAGGATAGCGCACCGCCGAGACCAGCATTTTAGCTTGTTCCACGGTATCGACCTGCGGCACCATCAGCGTGTTCACCCCGGCATCGAGATAGCGTTTAATCAGGGAGATATCCTGGTTCGGCAGCCGGACTATAGGCTGTGTCGGGCCGCCTGCGGCGCAGGCCTGCAATTGACAGTAGATTTCCCTATACTCACTGGGACCATGCTCCGCATCCAGACCAATGAAATCATAGCCGCAGCCGGACAAAATTTCCGCGGCGATATGGCTGCCTAACTGCGTCCAGAGACCTAACTGAACCTGGCCGTTTTTAATGGCCTGCTTAAATTGATTTTGCTGTAGTTGTATATGTTGTTGCATAGGTAGTTCCATGATTTGTCCTATACCCGCGGCGAGACGTTTTTATCTTCACCCAGCGAACCTCGTGGTCACCAACCCCAGGCCGGTGATTTCAGCCGTAAACGTATCGCCCGGCGCGGCGGCGACCGCCGGCCCCAGGGCGCCGGTGATAACGAATTCCCCCGCCCTAAGCGGCTTGCCCGCGCGGACCAGTTCATCAGCCAGCCATTTTAAGGCATGTAATGGATGGCCCAAGCAGGCGGTTGCCGCGCCTTCGGAGACAATCTCATCCCCCCTTTTGGTCGTCATCAGGCTGCGCGCCATATCAAAGTCGGATAACTTGACCGGTTTGGTTCCCAGAACCACCAGGCAAGCGGAGGTATTGTCGGCGATAAAATCGCAGGACTTCACATTCCAGCCGGTGAAGCGGCTATCGACGATTTCAAAGGCGGGCAGGATATAAGCGCAGGCATCGATAATATCCAGGATAGTGTGGCAGGTTTGCGTCAGGTCTTTTTTTAGCACCACGGCTATTTCAGTTTCGACACGCTGCTCGGATAAGGCTCGCTGGGTGATTTCGGTTCCCTCCACCAATACCATGTCGGCATAGATATTCCCATAACAGGCTTGGGACATGCCGAATTGCCGTTGGACGGCTTTATTGGTGAGCGCCAGCTTGCGTCCGACCAGCCGACGTCCCTGCGCCTGCCAAAGGGTATCATTGTAATCCTGGATCATATATCCGCTGGTAATATCTTCATCGCTGAAGAACTCGCGGATGGGCTGCCCCGCCTGCGCATTTTGCCAGGCAGTACGAATGACATCCGCCGCTTTGATAATAGAATTGTCCATTGTGCTGTTCTCTTAATCCTGGTTGCCGTTAGCCCAGGTATGGTTAGCCCGAGTACGGTTAAAGAGTATCCACCCGATTTTGCGGGTTACCGTTGATAAACGCCCTGACGTTATCGACGGTGATGGCGAGAATACGGCCCCGGGCCTCCACCGACGCCCAGGCGATATGCGGCGTAACCAGGCAATTCTTCGCGCACAGCAGGGGGTTGTCCGGCGAGGGCGGCTCCGTAGACAGAACATCCACCGCGGCGCCGGCGATTCGGCCGTGATTTAACGCTTCGGCCAAATCCGCTTCGTTTACCAGATCTCCCCGGGAAGCATTAAGGATCAACACCGTTTTTTTCATTTTGCCGAGGGCGCCCGCATTAATCATGCCCTGCGTTTTCCGGGTCAATAAACAGTGCAGGCTGATAACATCCGATTCAGCATAGAGCGTGTCCAAGTCGACGTATTTAACGCGTTCATTTTCCAACGACGCGTTCCGGTACTCATCGTAGGCCAGGACATTCATGCCGAGAGCCTGGGCCACCCGGCCAAATGCCTGGCCAATGCGGCCAAAGCCGATGATGCCGACATTTTTATCGGCGACCTCGATCATAGGTTTTAGCCAATAGCAGAAGTCGGTTTTTTGGCTCCATCCGCCGGCGCGGACATCCACGGCATGCTCGCCGACGTGGTTACACAATTCAAGCATCAGGGCGGTGGTGAATTGCGCTACGGTCACCGTGCCATAGGTGGGAACATTGGCAATCGCGATGCCCTGTTTTCTGGCGCCGGCCAGATCGATGATATTATAACCCGTCGCGGTAACGCCTATAAACTTGAGGTTAGGACATTGCTCAAATGTTTTTTGGCTTAACGGGACCTTATTGGCAATAACTATCTCGGCATCGCCGATACGTTCCACCACCTCCTCCGGCGCCGAATTTTCATAAACCGTAATATCGCCTAACTGCTCAAGCTGCGCCCATGAAAGGTCGCCAGGATTCAGTACGCCGCCATCTAAAATTACTATTTTCATAAAAAATACCTACTGGAGTAGTGACCGGCGGTACGCTGGGTGACAATGCGCACCGCCGCGTAATGACAAAATTTCAGTGCAATTCAACTTGCTGATTTATCATGGTTTTCTTATGATCAAGCGTCAATACGGCGATCAGGCTCAATAACGCATTGAAACCCAGCCATACCCCGACCATCGCATTGCTATTAAAGGTATGGTTCAGCCAGGTGCAAATGGCCGGCGTTAATCCCCCCAGTACGGCAGCGGCTACCGCCTGCGCGAACGAGTAACCCGCGGTACGGGCATGCGCCGGCACCATTTCAACCATGGCGGCGACCTGTACCGAGCTATAGCAGGCATAAATAAAGGAGAACCACAGCTCGAAGACCACAAACTTCAGTATGGTCGGCTCCGCGGAAAGCCAAGCCAGGAGTGGATAAGCGGTGACCGCGCCTAGCAGCGTCACCACAATCATCATTGTGCGTCGATTAACGCGATCGGCGATAGTCGCGGTGATCGGCAACCAGAATAAAATAGACAAGCCAACAAAAAATAACGTAATGAAGCCGACATTTTCCCCCAGATTCAGGCTCTTTATATAGGTCGGCGCATAGGTCGTCACGGTTTGCGCGGTGACGGTCGCCATTGCCACCATGCCCATACAGGTAATTATGGTGCGCCATCCCGTAACCAGGCTGCTGCAAATTTCTTTAACCGTCGGGGTGGTTTTTTTCTTGGCGAAGACGGCGGTTTCCTGAAGATTGGAACGTAACCAGAACATCAGCGGAATAACGGCGCAGCCAATGAGTAATGGAATACGCCAGCCCCAGTCATGCAGGTTTTCGCTCGACATAGTATAGAGCAAGACCAGGCCGACAAGCGATGCCGTCATTACGGCAAATTGCTGCGAGCCCACCTGCCAGCAGGTATAAAAAGCTCGACGATGAGGCGGCGATATTTCAGCTAAATAGACCACCACGCCGCCCAATTCAGCACCGGCGGAAAACCCTTGCAGCAATCTGCCAAATAGAACAATAATCGGTGCGGCCACGCCTATTGTTGCATAGGTCGGGGTAAGGGCAATACACAGGATACCGACGGACATTAAAAACAGCGACAACACCAGGCCTTTTCTTCGGCCATGCCTATCCGTATAAGATCCTAAGATAATTGCCCCGAACGGACGGGCAAAGAAACCTAAGGCAAAGGTCATCAGCGTCAGCATGAGAGAAACATATTCATTTTCTGATGGAAAATATGCCTGGGAAATATAGCGGGCATAGTAGCCATAAATCATAAAATCGTATATTTCGAGGGCATTACCCGCACCCACCTGGATGATGGGTTTTACCTGTATCTTTTTTTCAACCACAGGTAAAGTTTCACTACTGTACTCGGTCATTTGAATCTCCTAAATGCAAATTTACCATTGCAAAAACTCATATAACCAGAACAGACTGTCAAAAAACGGCAGGATATACGGCAATGAAACCTATAGATAACGCCTGTTCAGCTAATAAATCGTTTAAACGTTTAGCTATTTATTTCCGAGTGCTTTTATCCCGAAAAAACCTAAATCGTTTGAATCTTCCAGGCGAATAGCCTCATTCCATTTCGACGTGCGCTCGGCGCGTGTTATGGAACCCACTTTTAATTGCCCGGCATTCAGGCCCAGAGCTAAATGCACGATAATATTATCTTCCGTCTCCCCAGAACGGGCCGAGACAATCGTACCGTAGCCGGCTGATTTTGCCTGTTGATAGGCATTGAATAACTGGGTGATGGTGCCAGCCTGATTCGGTTTTAACAGCACGGCGTTACAGGCCCCTTTGGGCACGGCTGCCTTGACCCGATCGGCATTGGTCACAAAATAGTCATCACCGACGATTTGAACGCGTGAACCCGCTGCTTTGGTAAAGGCAATCAATCCCGCTTCATCATCTTCAGCTAACGGATCTTCAATTGAAATAATGGGATAACGGTCAAGCCAGCCGAGTAACAATTCGCACATACCGTCAGAGTCATATTCAGTTGACTCCAGCGCCAGGCGATAACGTCCGTTTTTACCAAATTCAGACGACGCGACGTCCAAGGCAATCGACACATCCCGGCCCGGAATATAACCGGCGCCTTCGATCGCCGTTACCAGCGTATCAAGCGCTTGCTCGTTATTCGAAAACTCGGGCCACCAGCCGCCCTCATCGGCAACGCCGCTTAACTGTCCGCGCTGCTTCATAATACGACCCGCGCTGTGATAAACTTCGGCGGTCATCACCAGGGCTTCCTGGAAGGATTTGGCGCCGTTGGCGATGACCATCAGATCCTGGATGTCGATGCGCCGGCCGGCATGAGCGCCGCCGCCGAAAATTTGAATCTGCGGCAAAGGCATGGCGACATTATCGTCCCCGGCAAGATATTTCCAGAGCGGCAAATGCGCATGGTTCGCGGCAGCATAGATAACGGCCATCGAACAGGCGACGGTGGCATTGCCCCCTAAACGTGAAAAGGTGCCGGTGCCGTCCAATTCAATCAGCGTATCGTCGATTAATCGTTGGTCGGTCGCGTCCAGGCCAATTAAGGCGGGCGCAATTTCATTTTTGATATTTAATAATGCCTGTTGTACGTCCTTGCCCGACAGCGATGCGCCGCCATCGCGAAGCTCAACGGCTTCATGCATACCGCGGGATGCGCCGGCAGGGGCTAATCCTCTGCCGATAACGCCGTTATCTAAATGAACTTCTGCTTCTACGGTTGGCCAGCCGCGAGAATCCCATATACGCCGGGCAATGATATTTTTTATTTTACTCATAAACCTATCTCCTTCTTCCAGAATTCCTGGATATCTTTTAATTGCGTATATCGATGGTCAAGTAAGGTATAACTTGCGTGACGTACCCGGTCTACATCCTGGCCTTGTATATATTCAGCCGGTGATTTACCATCAACACGAGCAAGCAGCAAACATGGCAAAAGCGTTGCGGCCCGAAAATTAAAATCCTCGGTTGGCTCCCAATTAATACCGGTAATATATTTTTCACTCATAGCCTGAAACGCAGCAAGCAGCCGTTCTTTATCAACTTTTGATTTCGCTATAACGGATTTCAGTAAAAAATGATTAAGGCAGAATGCCAAATCAAAAGCAGGATCGCCGTACCAAGCACATTCCGCATCTAAAATAACGGGGCCATCAGGCCCGCGCAGAATATTTTTCGGACTGACATCGCCATGCACCAACGCGATTTTTGTGGTTTGGGTCCGGTGCAATATTGATAAAATATAGTCGGAATATGTAGAACAATTGCGCGCAATCTCCCCGAGATAGGGATCTAAACGCAGCGAGAAAAAGTTATCATCATACGCAAACAGTCCGGCCAATTCGTTATTCTTTGCCGTCTTTTTATGTATGTTATTAAGAATGCCCCCCATCTGTTCGGCGAAACCGATATCAATCTCACCGTTCAATAGTTGGGATTTCCAGTTGTGATAATGTTCCGCAGGCAAATAATCCATGACAAAACAGAGATTTTTTTTATCTACGCCCAATATCTTAGGTACGGCATCGGGTTCAATCTCCGCGACAGTTTTCATCCAGTCGATTTCCGCGAAAACACGCTCCAATGGCGCATGCCATTCTTTGGCAACTTTAAGCGTAGGGAGGGCCTGTTTAAGGCAGAATTGCCGGTTCCCGACGGTGACTTTCAAAATATTGGAGGATACGCCGCCGGTCAGAGGCGTGATATGCCATGAATTTCCCGCATGCAATAATCCCATATTTTGCAGCACATCGTGTATGGCGTTATCTTCTGCCGACAGGTCTATAAAACTATTTCCCATGAGTCACCTTTATATGACCAATTGTATACCGGTATGATTTATGAAAGCGCAGTAAAACCATCAACAATAAGGCTTGTCGATTATTCACCTATTACACGTTGTTTACACCAATACTACATTTCACTGAAATCTACCGCAGAGCAATGCGTACCAACGTGCTAAAGCTATTTTCACAACAGTTATTCGCTATCAGGAATGCCTTAATTTATGCACACGTGTGCATTGATGTCAACGGCGAGGGATTACAATCCTAGGCACATTTTAGCGAAATCGCTAAAAATAACATTAACCTATTGATTTAATGCGATAATGTTTATTGTGATCTATATCTTATTTATAAAAAACGCTTTTTTATCGAGATAATTGGCGGGCTAAAAATAATAAAAATATTTTTAGTTATTGCAACTTTGGTTGAGCTCGCCTGAGCGCTGGTATCATATGAGCGGTGCATGGCCATTGCGCGGATATTGCGTGTAAATTGCATGTATAAAGAACCTTATAGTCCGCAACCCGGCATTGCGCAGTAATGCCCGCCGCTGAACCGGCGCGCCGATTGAGCGGCGTCAGGGTACGCGGCTCAATCGCGCGGTCGGGCAAGCAAGGAAATATACGCTAAATAAAATCCCGCAGCGGCCGGGTTATGACATGAAATAGTCGACCAATTTGCTGGTGATGGTTTCCATGGAGAAGCTGGTTTTTTGATTTTCCAGGCGGTGCCGGCGATAACCGTCGTCAAGTTTCTCCAGCTCGCTGGTTAAACGATCGATCACCATCAGCGTCCCCGCGATTTCGGCAAAGCCCCGCTCTCCCACGCTACTACAGGATACGGCGGCCTGAAGATTCCAGTCCGACAACTTCACAAAGGGATGAAAGGTGCCTTTGGTGATGGATAATAAACGCACGCCGTTTTGCCGGGCAATCGCCAGCTCATGCAGCATATCCGCCGACACTTCCGAGGCATGAATCGCGATAATCAAATCCTTGGGACCACGCTGAGATCCCGCCATGACGGATTGATAAAACCGTTCGACAAAATTGGCCGGTTTACCCATGCGGATCAGATTCAACTGTAGAAACAGGGCCAGGGGCGCCCCAAGGCCGATGGCGTAAATATCGATATTGACCGCGGCGTGCACCGCCTCGGCGGCGGCCCTGAGTTCATCGCAATCAATAATTTTATTGGTATCGCGAATACTGTCATAGAGCGCGCGGTATTCATCTTCGCCAGGGTTTTCGAGCTGTTTCGCGCCCTGCCCCAACGCCAATGTGGTGCGCAATTCGGAGAAACCTTTAAAACCGAATGCCCGACAAAAACGGGTAATGCTGCCTTCGCTGGTCTCTATCGCCCCCGCCACCTCGGTGATCGTGTGGCGCATCACAAAATCAGGATCTTTTGCTACGAATTTGCCCACTTTTTCCAGGATAGGACTCAGGGTAGAGAGATTATTTCTTATTTCAATCAATAAATTACTGTTGATATCGCTCATAACATATCCTATCTGCCGAATTTGCAATCTCGGTCACAATAAAACCTTCATGACTTAAATAATAATTATTATTCATTATCCAGGCAATAAAAATAATTATTATTGGAGGAGTTATGAAAGGTCTTATCGTCTGCCGAACCGGCATGGGCAGTTCCATGATGCTGAAAATCAAAGCCCAACGGGTCATAGATAAACACGGTTGGGACATAGAACTTGAACATGATGTGCTTTCCGGCCTCAACAGCTACCGCGATATTGATTTCGTTATCACGATGAAGGATCTCAGTTCTGAAGTCGAAGCCGCGGGCTTTCGCGCATTGGGGATCACGGATTTGATGAACAGCGATGAAATGGAAGCATTGCTATCGCAGGTCGTCGAAGAACACCAAAAAAGCTAACCCATTATTGTCGGAACCGGAGACATCATGGACCTTCTCAAGTTTATTGTATTCGATATTCTCGGAGTTACCCCGCTTTTAGTGGGATTTATCGCCATGGCGGGCTTATTGATACAACGCAAGCCGCCGGAAAAAGTGCTATCAGGTACGTTCAAGACCATCGTAGGATTTTTGGTATTCGCCGGCGGAGCGGGGCTGGCCGTCTCCTCGCTGGGCAATTTTCAGACGCTTTTCAGCGCGGGGTTCGGCCTGAAAGGCGTGATGCCGCTGGCGGAAGCGCTGACCGGCCTGGCGCAAACCAAATTTGCGCTCTGCGTCTCGCTTATCATGGTGCTCGGTTTCGGCTGGAATATGTTTTTTGCCCGCGTGACGCCATTTAAATACATTTTCCTCACCGGCCAGCATAATCTCTACCTTTCGGCGCTGCTCACCGTCACGCTCAAGGCGCTGGGCTACAGCGATGAAGTGACCATCGCCGTGGGATCGGTGTTGCTGGGGTTTTGTGCTTGCCTGTTTCCCGCCATCGCGCAGCCCTGGATGCGAAAGATCACCGGCACCGACGAAATCGCCATGGGACATTACGTAACGCTGGCTTATGCGTTCTCCGGCTGGATCGGCGGCAAAGTCGGCGATCCCAAACAGTCGACGGAAAAACTCAATTTGCCGGGCTGGCTGAGTATTTTCAAAGATTACATTGTCTCGGTGTCGATTTCAGTCAGCATCTTTTATTACATCGCCGCATTCGCCGCCGGCAAAACCGCGGTGACCGCGGCGGCCGGCGGCATGCACTGGCTGGTGTTCCCGCTATTTCAGGCACTCACCTTTACCGCGTCGCTCTATATCATTATCACCGGCGTACGGTTGCTGCTGTCCGAAATCGTACCGGCTTTTCTCGGTATTTCTGAAAAATTCATTCCTAACGCCAGGCCCGCCCTCGATTGTCCGGTGGTGTTTCCCTATGCGCCCACCGCAACGGTACTGGGGTTCATTTCGGCGTTTGTTGGCGGCCTGGCGGTGATGGGGCTGTTGGCCTTACTGGGCCAGACGGTGATTATTCCGGTGGCGATCCCCTACTTCTTTATCGGTGCCACGGCGGCGGTGTTTGGCAACGCCTCCGGCGGCTGGAAAGGCGCCATCGCCGGCAGTTTTTGTACCGGAATCCTGATCGGCGTCGGACCGGCGCTGATTTATCCGATTATGGAATCCGTCGGCCTTTCGGGCACCAGCTTCCCGGAGACGGATTTCGTCGCCGTGGGCCTGGTGGTTTATTACATCGGCAAAATGTTGCCATAAACGACTAGAGGAATAAACGTGGATATTCAATCGTTAATTGCCCATGCCCGCCAGGTTCGCCGGGATATCGTCACCTTGATCTATAAATCCGGTATAGGCCATCCCGGCGGCGCGCTCTCCATCGCCGATATATTGACCTATCTCTATTATTGCGAAGTCGACCTGACCCAGGCCAAGCGCGGCAAAGTCGTCATGAGCAAAGGACATGCCGTCGCGGCGCAATACGCGCTGCTGCATCAGTTTGGCTTGGTGGATGAAACGGAATTCTCCACCTTCCGGCAGATTAATTCCCGCCTGCAAGGACATCCGAGCATCAAAACGCTGCCGCAGGTGGATGCCACCACCGGGCTGCTGGGCCAGGGATTATCCGTGGCTTTAGGCATGGCGGCGGCGAAAAGATTACGCGGCGAGCCGCAGCGGGTTTTCGCCATCCTGGGCGACGGCGAAATGCATGAGGGCCAGGTCTGGGAAACCCTGCAACAGGCCGCGCATATGCGGATGGATAATCTGGTGGCGATAATTGATTACAACGGTTTCTCGTCCCACGATCCGGTAAACGAGGTGATTAATCTGGAGCCGCTGGCGGAAAAACTCCGGTGTTTTGGCTGGCACGTGCTGGAACTTCACAACGGTAACGACATGCATCAGGTATTCGATACTTTCCAACTTATTCACCATTTACGGGGAAAACCCATTCTGGTACTCGCGCATACCGTTAAAGGCGCCGGCGTCAGTTATATGGAAAATAATGGCGACTGGCATTCGAAAACCCCGACCACCGAACAATTTAATCAGGCAATGGAGGAACTGGCATGAAAGCACCCCGCGATATGATTGGCCAGGCATTGATCGCCCTGGCGGAGCACCATTATCCGGTGGTGGTGGTGGACAGCGACCTGGCCAGTTCCACGCGTACCGATCAATTCCAGGCGCGCTACCCCGATCGGTTTTTCGAAATGGGCATCGCCGAAGGGTCGGCCATGAGTTTCGCCACCGGCCAGGCGCTTGAAGGACAGATTCCGTTTTATGTCAATTTCGCCATGTTCGTCACCGGCACCGCCTGGACGCAGCTTCGCCAGCTGTGTTATGCCAAAGCCAATGTCAAACTGGTCGGTTCCCATCCGGGCATGGATGACGGCCCCGACGGCGCATCGCATCACGCCCTTGAGGATCTGGCGCTTACCCGCGTGCTGCCGAATCTTACGGTACTAACCCCGGCCGATGCGGAGGAAGTGGCGGCGGCATTCGAACAGGCCGCCAATATTGACGGCCCGGTCTATATCCGCGTGGCCAGGGAACCGATGCCGGTGCGCGATAAATCGGTTATCCCGCGCATAACCGATATCGGCGTCATTGAACAAAGCGGCGATGAGTTTGCCATCCTATTCGAGGGAACCTGCCTGGAGCAGGCATTGTCCGGTTACCAGCTGTTACGACGGCAGGGATTGCGCGGCAAAGTTATCCATGTCGCCACGCTCAAGCCCTTTAACGAAACGCGTTTTGCCGAGCTGGTCCGGTCGACGGGCGCGCTCGCCACGGTTGAAAATCATCAGATCGCCGCCGGGCTCGGCGGCCTGATATCCGAGACGCTGATCAAACTGCGCCTGCCGCTGCCGCTGGCCCGGATTGGCGTCACGGATACTTTTACCGAATCGGGCAACAGCCGGGAGCTAAAGGAAAAATACGGCATCAGCGGCAAAGCCATCGCCCAAAAACTCACGGAGTTGATAGGGTAACCCCCCGGTTGGCGGCCGGTGTCCGTCAACCTCAGGAGACCACCATGAGCGCTTATCTGTTCGGCACGCGCTGGGCGCTGATTGAACAAGCGGACAGTTGGCGACAGGCCATTCATTTGGCCTGCCGGCCGCTAATTGAACAAGGGATTGTCGATACCCGTTACCCGGAGGCCATCATCGATAGCGTCATCAAACATGGGGCCTATTTTATCCTCAGTCCGGGTTTTGCCCTGCCCCATGCCCGGCCTGAGGAAGGGGTGATAATGCGCGGGGTCCATTACTCTTTGCTCAAGCTGCGCCAACCGGTAGTATTTCCCGGCGGCGATGCCGTGACGCTGTTGATCGCCCTGGCGGCGTCCGACGGCGGCCAGCATATCGAGGCCATCAGCCGTCTGCTTTCCTGGCTGGAAACAGACCAGCGTTTAGCCGCATTGCTGGCTATCACGGAACCAAACACGCTGGCCGATATGCTGGCGTCACCCAGCCGGCGTGGCATGGGCCTTCAATGAAGGGATGGTTGAAAACACCTGGGCGATAAAGTCCATAAACAGAGTGCGGACGTTTTTTATCCGCTTATATTTCGGTTAATGGCGGTGCTGGGCGTGGCGCGCAGTGTGCGTTGACCGGCCAGCGCCACCGTCACCATAACGACTCCCGCGGCAATGGGTACGCCGAATCCCGCCCGCGCGCCGCAGGCGTCGATGATCTGGCCGCCAAGCGCGCCGCCGAGCGCCACGCCGATACTGATACCCGTCGTCATCCACGTCAGTCCTTCGGTAAGCTTGGACGGCGGCACAATCACCGTGCCCAGATTCAAGACGATGACCATTGTCGGCGCAAAGGACAGGCCGGCCACGAAGATCATGCCCGTCAGGATGTAAACGTCCGGCGAAAGCATGGGCAATATGGCGGTTACCGCCGTTACCAGTATCCCGACCAGGAACTGCCGTTCAATCGGTAAGGCAATCCTTAATGCGCCGAACGCCAGGCCGCCGGTCATCGAACCGAGCGCATAGGCGGCGAGGATGAAACTGGCGGCCGTGGGCCAATGCTGTGCGTGGGCGAACGCAACGACGGCCACATCGATCGATCCCCCAATCAAGCCCATCGCCAGCAGCGCCAGCACGATAATACGAAGGCCGGGGTTACGCAGGGTCGAGAGTCCGCGCTCCCTGCCGCCCATGGCCACCTCCGGCTCCGTCTGCCGTTGCAGCACAAAGGCCGTCACGCCAATCACCAGCAGCAGGACGGCCACCAGCGGCCCGGCTTCGGCGAAAACGATCGTACTCAGGCCGATGGCCAGCGGCGGGCCGATAATATAGGCCAGTTCGGTCAGCACCGAATCGAAGGAAAAGGCCGCGTGCAATTGCGGCTTGCCGCGGTAAAGCGCGGTCCAGCGCGCCCTTATCATGGCGGACATGTTCGGCATCGTGCCGGCCAGCGCGGCCAGGATAAAAAGCAACGGGGCCGGGGCCCTCAAATAGGCGGCAATCAGCAGCGCCAGCAGCATCGCAATACTGAAGGCGGTCACAACGGGCAGCACCCGGCTCTGACCGCGCTGGTCAACCAGTTTCGATACGTGCGGGCCGATAAGCGCGCTGGCTAAGGTAAACGTGCCCGCGACCGCGCCGGCCAGCCAATACAGGCCGCCCCGCTGCACTAACATGGTAATGATGCCGATGCCGATCATTGCCTGCGGCAGGCGGGCGATGGAACTCGCGATCGTCAATCCCATGACGCCGGGGGTGGTCAGAATTTCGCGATAAGGATTGGCCATGCTATCTCCAATGGGTCATTCGGCGCCGATGAGGATGGGGACGTTCTGGTTTTCTTTGGGGGGGTCGTGATGGGGGCCGAACCAAAGCAACAACTAAATTAAATCAATATCTATCAAAAATATAGATTAATTGTCGAATCCGGTCAGAGAGCCGGAATGCGGCACCGCCCGCTGCAGTTCCCCGCGGCGGGCGGTGGCTTTTACGCCGGTGAGCAACAACGCCGGCCTGCGGCCCCTACCCGGTTGCTGGACCGGATAGCCCGTTGCGCTGGCGCGGCAGGGGGAGTGCGGCTACGGCTTAATGTCACGCGCCTAAGACACCACGCCGACGGTTAGGATGAGATTGGCAAAGCGTTTCGCCTCTCCCGAGGCGATAACCAGCAGCGTATCCTGTGATTTGGCGATGGCATAAAATTCATTTCTGCCGACGAAAGCGATATCGGTATCCGCCGGCAGAATCGCTTTATACTCCGCTTCAATCGTATTATCAAAATCGGCGGGATACTCCATAAAGGTCACCGTCTCTATATTGATGTATTTAACGATTTTCTCCAGGATAACCGTGCTGCGTATCATTCCGGGCGCCAGGTTAAGATAAATAATGACGGCATCACGCGCCGAGTTGGTGACAAAGGAATAATTACTGTCGGTAATGACAATATTGGTCTTGTGTCCGCATTTAGCCAGGCAGCTTAATAATTCAGGGTGCAATATTTCAGATTTGATCATGATGTTTCCTGGAAAAATGCCAGGCGTACCCGCCTGGCATAGTGAGTCGCGCCCGTCTGCGAGCGATATATTACATGCGGTAAATACCACCGTTAATATCTATCGTGGCCCCGGATACGAAACCATTATATTCCGCGGCCAGGAATTTGATCACCCGCGCAACATCTTCAGCGGTGCCGGCCCGGCCCAGCGGGATGGCGCTGATGGTTTCGTCGGCGGATTCTTTGGTGGTGTGCTGATTATGGAACCGGGTACCCAGAATCAGTCCCGGCGCCACCGCATTAACCCTGATGCCATACTGGCCCAGTTCAGCCGCCAGAGAGCGGGTCCAGGCAAGGACGGCGCCTTTGGTGGTCGAATATGCCAGCGAGCCCGAGTGGCCCCCCGACCGACCGGCCAGCGAGGCCAGGTTGACGATGCTGGCGCCATCCGGCGCCTGTTTTAAATACGGCAGCGCGCTTTGCGTCACATTCAGCATGGTGGTCATATTGACGTCAATTACCGTTTGCCAGAATTGGCTATCTATTTCGCCCAGCCATTTCCGGGCGATAATGCCGCCGACGTTATTAACCAGAATGTCGATGCCGCCTAAAAATTCCGCCGCCGCCAATACGCATTTTTTCGTATCGTCTTCATCGGTTAAATCAGCATAGCCATAAGCGGCTTTTTGTCCTAAAGAGGTCGCCAGGTCGACGAGTGCCTTAGGGCCCTCCTCATTGCTGAAGAAATGGATATAAATATCACAGCCCGCTTCGATCAGCTCGGTGGCCGTAGCTTTGCCAATGCCCTGCTCCGCACCGGTAATAAAAACTTTTTTTCCTGACAAACTGCCCATATTGATCTCCTGCTTTTCAGTGTAAACGTGTGCGAATGACATGTCGCTTGCTGGTGAATCCGTTATTGCCCCCAGCGTTTTCTCCTGCGCCGGGCAATAGGGAGCCTTGCCATAGATGGCTAATTAAATTTCCCCGGGCCGGCGCTATTATTGCGTGCCCGGGGCTTGTTCAGAAAAAATTAAGATTCAGTACTGCCAATGACCGATTGACGACAAATCAACTGGGGAGGAAATAAAAACTCTCCCGGCGTAATCGACGGATTTTCAATTCTGGCCAATAGTCTTTCCACCATCATGGCGACCATTTCCGTTAATGGCGGCATCACGGATGTCAGCGCGGGGTGGACCAAATCAGCGAGCGGGATATTATCGATGCCGACGACGGAAATATCCTGCGGAATACGGACGCCCACGTCCCGCAGTCCGGCCATCAGTCCGATACCCAACGCATCGTTGATCGCCACAATGCCATCCGGGCGCGGGGTCTGTTGCAGCACTTTGGCCGCCAGGGAGCGCCCCAGCTCGGTCATTTCGGTATCGCCATAGGCCACGAGGGCCTTACCTTCGATGACCTGGGCGCGATCCATCAGTCCGTGGCTCCTGACCGCGGCAAAAAAACCTTCGATTTTATGCGCGCGACTGATGGTCAGAAAGGCTTCGGTGACAAACGCCAGTTGCCGACACCCCCGCGCAATCAGATGTTCCGCCGCCATCCCGCCGGCCGCGACGTTATCCATCGACACGCTGTCGAAGGGCAAGTTCCCGAGCCGCGCATTGCTTGGCATACGGCTATCGTAGTTCACCATCACCAGCCCGAGCCTGGCGGCATTGGCGAAGTGCGGGCGCTCCATGGCGCTGGCCGCCACAATCACCCCCTGCACGCCGTGCGCGAACATATCTTCCAGGAAGGCCTGTTCTTCGCCTTCCTCGCGATAAGTATTCCCTAACAGCACCCGATACTGGCGCGCTTTGGCGGCGCGGTCGACTTCGCGCGTCAAAACCGCAAAGCTGGGGTTGACGATGGACGGCACCAATAAACCAATCATCCTGGCCTGCCCGGTCTTGAGCTGCTGCGCCACCCGGTTGGGATGATAGTTTAACTCCTGCATGGTCTGCCTGATGCGCTCCAATGTTTCCAAACGCATCTGATCGGTGCGGCCGTTGAGCACATTGGAAACGCTACTCACTGAAACCCCGGCGTGGCGCGCGACATCCCGAATATTTGCCATACATTCCCTCTTCACTTTGCAGCCTGGCGAAACAATATCAATAACCGGCCAGACGGGGCAGCCAGGTGCTGAGCGTCGGCACCAGGGCGACCACGATAATCCCGAACAGCGAGACAACCAGATATTTAATCATGGGTCGGATAACATTTTTCATTTCCACCCCGCAAATTGCGCAGGTGGTGTATAACCCTAACCCGATGGGCGGAGAGAACAGGCCAAACCCCATGGCGAGGATCATCACGATACCAAAGTGCAGCGGGTTAAACCCCAATTGCACGGCGATAGGCACCAGGATGGGGGCGAAAATGATCAGCGCCGGCGCGCCTTCCAGCACGGCGCCGAATATGATCAGCAGGACAATCGTCAGCATCAGGAATACCCAGGCGCCCTGCTCCATGCCGATGCCGACCAGAAATTCCGCGATTCTCTGCGGGATCATCTGGATGGTCAGCACATAGGACAGGCTGGTCGCGCAGGCCACGATAAACAGCAGGACCCCCGACATGGCGGCGGTATCGATAAACATTTTTACCGTTGCCCGCAAGGTCAGTTCGCCAAAGGCCAGCCGGCCGACGACAATGGCGTATATCACGGCAAAGGCGGAGATTTCGGTCGATGTGGCGATGCCCATCATCACGCCGCGGCCAATCATAAAAATCATCGCCAGGCCGACGATGGCGCCGAGCCACAATTGCAGGCGCGGGCGCATCTGCGGATAGGCATCGCTAATGTTGATTTTGCCGCCGAAGCGGTTAGCCGCAATCAGCAACAGTACCAGCAGGCAGGCGGCCGGAATCAGCCCGGCGATAAACAGCGCGCCGATGGAGAGATTCGCCACGAACCCGAGGACGATTAAGTTGACGCAGGGGGGAATGGTTTCGGCAACCACCGCGGAAGCGGCAAACACCCCGGCGGCTTCTTCGCTATTTTGCTTCGCGCGGCGCACGGCCGGCATTAACACCCCGCCCACGGCGGCGACATCCGCCAGTTTGGAGCCGGAAATCCCGGAGAAAAACGCCATCGACAGCACGGTGGTCATGTTCAATCCGCCGCGAAAGCGCCCCATGCCGCGCACCACCAGTTCAACCAGCCGGGTCGACATACCGTTGATTTCCATGGCGGCGCCGGCCAGCAGAAAAAAAGGAATCGCCAGCAGTACGAAATGGTCCACGCCGGCGATAACCTGCTGGGAAAAGAAC
The DNA here is from genome assembly GCF_047324175.1 of Sodalis sp. RH21. Classification (NCBI taxonomy): domain Bacteria; kingdom Pseudomonadati; phylum Pseudomonadota; class Gammaproteobacteria; order Enterobacterales; family Bruguierivoracaceae; genus Sodalis; species Sodalis sp. RH21. The sequence goes on from NZ_CP178732.1 coordinate 3,356,815, forward strand.
ACGAAAGGCAGCGACGGATCGCAGATAAAAAACACCATCGCCGACATGCCCAGCGTAAAGGCGATCGGCACGCCCGCCAGGATGCCCAGCAGGAAACAGATCAGCATCAATCCCGCCGCGGCGGTCGAAGGGTCGGGCATCAGGGAAAGTTTCAGGTAGCCCAGCAGGGCCAATGCCACAATACCCGCGCCGCTAATCAGCACCACTTTGGCGCGCTCGCGCAGCGCGTGTTCGAGCGCCGCCACCATCATGACCACCGAGCCGATCAGCACCGGGATCACGTAGATGATTTGCGGCAGGCCGGTTTCCGTGGTTTGCATCCGTGACGCCTGGCCCAGATCGTAGCTGGAAACCACCAGTCCGACGGCGACCAGGAACAAGACCCAGCGGCTGGCGTGGACGATATAAGGACGTATTTTTTCAGGAATAAACCGCAAAAACAGGTCGACCCCGATATGCCCGCCGCGTCCGGTAGATGTGGCGACCCCGAAGAACACCAGCGCAATCATCATGGCGCGCGCCACTTCTTCCGCCCACTCGATGGGGGAATGCAGCGCATAACGCCAGATTACCGAGAGAAACACCACCAGCACGTTAATCAGCAAAACCAGGGCGCCCGCCCAGGAGGTTATCGTTGTCAGGAATTTACTGAGCCGACTGAGATAAACCAGCGGTCCCGCAAGCTCTTTTGTCGCCATAGTTGTGTCTACCATTTTGAACCTCTCAATGGTTCCGGTCAGAAGATGGCCCGGCGTAAAGCCCGGGCCACTGGAGCATTACTGCGCGCTGGCAGACGGGTCGGCAGCGTTGATATCGTCGACGACGGGCTTCATTTGCGGGTATTTAGCCAAGAAGTCGTCCCAAACCGGTTTGACTTCGCCGCGCAAATAATTCCGGTCGATTTCGCGGAAAACCATGCCTTGCTCTTTCAGTTTTTCCACCGCCTTCTGCTCGATTAAACCGGATTGCTGGCGTTCATACTGCGTGGCTTCTTTCGCCGCCGCCAGCAGCTCGGGGCGCAGCGGTTCCGGGATTTGCTGGAAGCTGTTGTTATTCATGGCAATCATAATAGGGTTATAGATGTGCTGCGTCAGCGTGGCGTTTTTGGCGATTTCATAAAATTTGTTGGCCAGCACGGTAGCGGAATCGTGTTCCAGGCCGTCGATCACCCCCATTTGCAGACTGGAATAGACTTCCCCGCCCGGCATCGGGATGGCCACCGCCCCCATATGGTTGATGGTGGCGATAAAATTGGGGACCGGCAGCACGCGTATTTTGAGGTTTTTCAGATCCTCGGGTTTCTCGATCGGCTTTTTGGTGTAGATATTTCTGGCGCCCAGGTTGTATGCATAGCTAAGCACCACGACGTTGGCTTTTTTCAGCATCAGATCGGACAGCGTTTTGCCCGCCGGACCGTCCAGCGCTTTGCCTACCTGGTCGAAGTTCTTAAACAAATACCCCAGATCCAATACGCTGATTTCCGGCACCAGGGTCGCCCAGATGGAGGTCCCGGAGATCATCATATTGATGGCGCCGATGCGTACCTGTTGGGTGGCATCGGCCTCTTTGCCCAGCATGCCGTTCGGAAAATAGTTGAGTTTAATCTGGTCTTTCAGATGCGCGTTGTTTTCGATATTGGATTGAAAACGCTTAAACCAAATGTAGTGGGCGGAGTTTTCGTCCGCCGTCAGCGACGAGTAGACGCGCAGATTGACGGCGGCCTGAGCCAGCGTAACCGCGCTGCCCGCGGCCAGCAAAACCGAGCTTAAAAATGTGTAGACGAGTGCTTGGTGTAAAATAGGGTGCCGTTGAGTTTTCATCATCAGATCCTTCAGCGTGGGCATGCAAAATTATCGTTCCCGACGAGTAAAAAAGGGGGCTGGCGGGAGCAAAAGGTTGGTCATCTTTTTTTCTGTAACGTTACACTAAAACGTCACAGTGGACGATATAGAGGAATTTTTACCCGATCAACCGTTGCTTGGCGAAATGGCCAGGGAAGTATTAATTTTGTGAAGCAAGCCAAAAATGCGCGGATGTAACGAAAAAATGATACAAAGTTCAGTCGGTGTTTAGTCACAGTTTACTAAACGCCGGGAATACCGAGGCCAACGCGATCCGGCGCGATAGCGTAGTCCGGCCCGGCATGCCCGAACGGCATAAGGCTATCAATGGCGGAAAACGCGGCCCAGTCCCGCCATCCGATCCAAAATAATCATTGCCGCAATAGAAATAAGAATCAGCGAGCTTGCCAGCGCAGCAGCGACGGCGTCGTACTGGAATTTAATATAGGAATAAAGCTCGACCGGCAACGGCGTCCAGCCCGGCGGCGATAAGAAGATCGAAATTGGAAATTCATTCCAAGATAAAATAAAGCACAAGACCATGCTTGATATTATTCCTGTGCGAATCGCCGGCAGCGTGATCTTGATAAGCGTCCTGAAACGGCCCGCGCCCACATTGCGCGCCGCCTCCTCGCAGGAAGCATCGAACTGATGCAGGCTTGCGGTTAATACCCGCAGCGCATAGGGTACTAAATGCAGGATATGGCCAATCAGGAGCGCTACCAGACCGGCGCCGAGGCCAATTTTGACAAAAAATATATACAGCGCCAAACTGAAAATCGTAGTGGGGATTAGCAGCGGCGACATAATCAGCAGGTTAACGCATTTTTTGCCGCGGAAATTATAGCGGGTGAGCGCCATGGCGGCAGGCAGCACCAAGATATTCGCCAGCAGCGCCGAAACGACGGCCAGGCACAGACTCACGCCCATGGCGTGTAAAAAGCTGTCGGATGTCCAGGCGGCATAGAACCAGCGCAGCGTTACCCCCGACGGCGGCAGAATGAATTCCCTGGGATTAATGGAAACGATCAGCGTAATTAAAATGGGAAATACCAAAAAAAACATCACGATAATGGTGAAAATACGCAGCCCGCACTGTCCAAGATCGATAGGCTTCATTGTACATTCTCCAGCTTTCTTAAAATCAGCCGACCAAAAATCAAGGTTAACCCTATGATGACCACGGCATTAACCACGCTCATGATAATGGACAAGGCGGAACTAAAGGGTAAATTATTATTCAGCAAGGCCTCGCGATAAATTACCAGGCCGAGCATTTGCGTATTGCTGTTGCCTATCATCATGGGTACCGAAAAAGCGGAAAAATTCAGCGCAAATACAATCACTATTCCGGCATATAAGCCGGGCATGGTCAGCGGAAAAGTGATTTTCCAAAATGCTTTCCACGGGCCGGCGCCGACATTGCGTGCCGCTTCCGCCAAAAAAGGGTTGATTTTTTCAATGGAATCCACCAGGGACAGCACCATATAGGGGATGCCGATATAAATTAACAGGATTACCACGCCCTTGATATCCCACATATAGCGGACAGGCTCATCGTATATATGCAGCGATATCATTAATGAGTTGAGCAAGCCGCCGCCGCGGAAAATGACTATCCACCCATAAACCAACGTCACCAGGCCGATAAGCAGCGGCGCGATAGTCAAAGAAAGCATGATATTGCGCTGTAACCCCTGACATTTGGCGATATAAAGCGAAACGGGATAACCGCAGATAACAGAAATAATAGTGGCCAAAAAAGCAATTTTTAATGAAAACCACAGCGTATTGACGAGATACCATTTACTGCCGAGGAATTTCATGTAATTGGCGATATCCGGCGTATAGACATCGACGGCCCCGCCCGCTGCGCCATTCAGACTGGTCCGGATGATCCATATTAATGGCATAATGGAAAATACGAGTATTATCGCCAGCACTGGTGAAATTTGGGGGAATATTTTGCCAAACATTCAATGCCCCCCTTCGAATGGAATGACCCGCAGGAAATCGGGTTCGATCCGCATCCATACCGGCGTACCGTTTTCATAGACTTTATCAATGTTATGCACTTCCGCCCTGAAGATTTTATTTTCCCCGGTCAAAATACTGTAGCGCACCACCGCGCCATAATATTCAGATAAGACAATCCTGCCCTGGAGTATATTTTCTGCCGCGGGCGGCGCACCGGTAATCACTTTCAGCTTTTCCGGCCGCAGCAGGCCCATAATGCGCCGCCCGGCCTGTATGGATACCGGTTTGGTTGTGCGTATCGTCAGCCCGGGCTGCAAACAAAGCGTTGAATACCCTGCCCCGTGTTCAACGATATGTCCTTCAAGGAAATTGGTGATGCCGACAAAGTCGGCCACGAATGCGCTGCCCGGCGATTCATAAAGCTCATGGGGAGCCGCGATTTGTTCAATGTTTCCCTTATTCATTATCACCACCCGGTTCGACATGGACAGCGCCTCTTCCTGATCGTGAGTCACGTACAGGGTGGTCATTTTCATTTTACTTTGCAATTCTTTGAGTTCGCGGCGCATGGAAACGCGTAGCGCGCGATCGAGGTTGCTTAGCGGTTCGTCCATTAACAGCAGCTCAGGCTCCAGCGCCAACGCGCGGGCCAGCGCCACGCGCTGTTGTTGGCCGCCGGAAAGCTGCCTGGGCAGGCGCGACTCATAGCCCGCCAGACCGACCACCCCCAGTGAGTCCTCAATTTTTTGCCGAATAAAAGCCTGGTTTTTTTTGCGCAGCCTTAAACCAAACGCCACATTTTCAGCCACCGTCATGTGAGGCCATAACGCATAATTTTGAAAAACAAAACCCACATTACGTTTTTCCGGCGGTAGATGCGTCACATCGCGGCCATGAACTTTAATCGTGCCGCCGGAAGCCTCGACAAAACCGGCAATCATACGCAATGTCGTGGTTTTGCCGCAGCCGCTCGGACCAAGGAGCGATACAAACTCGCCTTGTTTAACATTAAATGAGACACCATTAACCGCAATGGCATTTCCATAACGTTTAACAATACTATTGACCTGAATCACATTATCATTCATACCGTTCACATTTAATATTAAGAAATATTCTGGGCCTGAGACGTCTAGACTCACATTTAGTTAGCTGAACAAATATATTTACTTATCAAATCGTATTATTGCGATGAAAGCTCATTAATATTCTGCTGCCATTGCGCTTTATGATCGGTGATTTTTTGCTGATCGGGTAAATATAAGCGATTAAATGCCTCATCTTTAACCAGCAGATTCGCATATTTGAAATCGGTAGGAATAGTGACATTTTTCACCGTCGGGGCATAGAGGTTGCGCGTGGCAAAGGCCAGTTGCACTTCCGGGCTTAAAATATAATTCACAAATTCTTGGGCCATTTTCTGATCTTTGGCATATTTAGTAATATTAATGGTAGTAATTAATGGGAAAGTTCCTTCTTTGGGACGCGTAAACGCAATGTTTGTCACGCCTTTTTCATAGAGCTCTTTCATACGTCCCGTCGCCATCATTCCCAGCCACGCATCCCCCGTCTGGAACAAAGACACCATCTGGCTTTCAACATCCAGCGCGCCAATCAGATTGCCGCTCTTTTCAAGTTCGGCCATCTTTTTCAAGCCGGGATCGATATTATCGATGCTGCCGCCATTTTGTTCTGCTTGCATCACCGTCAGGCTTAAGGTGGGAATATGATCAAAACCATAAATCACGACATGGTCTTTATATTTGTTATCCCACAGGGCATTCCAGCTTTGCGGCGCTTGCGGGATTTTATCTTTGTTGTAAGCCAGAACATAATCGCCGACATTGGCATAAATGGTATAAGGCGAGTAGACCGCGTTACTGTAAAGATTAGCCATATTGGGAATGGTCGATTTATCCAGCTTGGTCCACAGCCCCTCATTCTCGCCGGCAATAGAGTTCAGCAGCGTATTGGTCACCACATCCACTTGGCCGAGACGCGCTTTTATCAAATGATCCGGGCTGGACCCCACCACCCATTGAATATTGCAGTGATATTGATCTTCAAATTTTTTGGCCACCGACTCATAGGTTGCCTGATAACTTCCCCCCCACGTGGTGACGCGCAGATCGCACGCGGATACGGCGAATGACGTTATAGCGGATAAACAAACCACGGCGGCCAGCGATGCAACTTTGGAATTCATTTTACTCTCCTGTGATAGATTTATTTGACAGAAAACAAAACAATGACTCCTATCCCTTTTTGTGACAAAAGGCTTCAACGCTTATATCCAGAATAATTCGGGATGCGGAAGGCTCGACACAGATAATCCCCAGAAGCTTACTCAAGTAAGTGACTGGGGTGAGCACGGAAAGCCAACGCATCTGCAACTTGAACTATGTCGGATATAACATTCCCAATAAGGCTTACTTTTTATTTCTGGCCCGCAGCTCGCTTAATGAATAGCGCGCATGGATGGTTTCCTGCTCGATTTCCAACTCAATCAGGGCCGGTTTACCCGCTTGTAAACACCGCTCGAAAGCCGGCATGAATTCGCCGGTAGCGGCGACTTTTTCGGCATGGGCGCCGTACGCCCGGGCTAATGCGCAGAAGTCCGGATTCACCAGATCGGTGCCGTGCGCCCGTCCGGAAAGGCGATTAACTTCATGGATACGAATGGTGCCATACAGGTTGTTATTGAAGATGACGATAATAATGGCGGCGCCGTATTGGACGGCGGTAGCCAGCTCTTCGCTGCTCATTTGAAAACAGCCGTCCCCCACCAGGCAGACCACCGTCCGCTGCGGGAACAGCAGCTTGGCGGCGATGGCGGCGGGAAGGGAATATCCCATGGTGCCGCTGATCGGACCCAATTGGGTGGACAGGGCATAATGGGGGAAATAGCGCTGGCTCCAGGTCGCGTAGGCGCCGACGCCGTTGGTGACGATGGCGTCCTCCGGTAACTTTTCCCTGAGCCGGCCCATTATGGCGGGCAAATCGATCTTGCCCGGACAAGGCTGGTGAGCCACTTCCCGCAGATAGGCGGCGCGCAGCGTTTGCATCCATGCACGGTGCTGCGGTTTATCGATCGGCCGCCGCTGTGCCAGCGCTTGCGCAAAATCACCCACCTCGGCCACCAGCGCCAGCTCGGTGCGGAATACGCGGTTCAAGTCGCCATGATCCGGCATGACATGGACGATTTTCTGTGTTGGGCACGGGATGGAAAAAAGGGTAAAGCCTTCCATATAACCCGCGCCAATGGTATTCACATCGCTCAAGGCATCATTGCAAACCAGAATAAAATCGGTATCCCGAATGTGTTTTAACAGCGCCGGATTGGAACCAATGCCGATTTCTCCGGCATAGCAGGGTAGACGATGGTCGATAATATCCCGGCGGCGAAACGCCGTGACCACCGGAATAGAATTTTGCTCGGCGAACCGCTGAATGTCATTACGCGCCGTAACATCCCATCCGCCGCCCCCGACAATCAGCAACGGATTTTCAGCCGCGCTCAGCATGGCGAAGATGTTATCGATATCCGATTGGGCCACGGCGCCGGCGCGGGAGGGCAAGGCGGGAAGTCCCGCTTCGACCCGGCACGTCTCCTCAAGCACATCTTCCGGGATAACCAGCACCACGGGGCCTTTGCGGCCGGACATCGCCGTTTGATAAGCGCGCTGGATAAATTCGGGGATACGCGCCGCGCTATCAATCTGCCCGACCCATTTGGTCATGGGACGAAACAGGGTGCGGAAGTCGTAAGACATAAAGGCTTCGCGCTCCAGGATACTGCGTTTCACCTGGCCGATAATAAGTATCACGGGAGAAGCATCCTGGAAGGCGGTGTGGATGCCGTTAACCGCATTGGTGGCGCCGGGGCTGCGCGTAACAAACACGATCCCCGGCCGCCCGGTGAGTTTGCCGTAGGCTTCGGCCATTTGCGCGGCGCCGTTTTCGTGGCGGCAACAGATACTTTGGATCTCCGGATGGCGCATCGCCAGCGCATCCAGTGCCGACAAAAAACTTTCTCCGGGCACATGCCAGACCATATCCGCATGATTGATATTTAATTCGTCGGCAAGAATTTCGCTGCCTTTTCTGAGATCCATAACGCGCTCCGCAAGCCTAACCAATCACAAAGGGATTTTCGATTTCATCGGCGGTAGAGATCCACACCGCCTTGGTCTGCAAATATTCATAAATACCCGCCACGCCGTTTTCGCGGCCGAGTCCGCTTTTCTTATAACCGCCAAACGGCGTGGTATAGGAAATATCGCGATAGGTATTAATCCACACGCTGCCGGCCTCAAGTTTTTCCGACATCCTCAGCGCCAGGCGTATATCCGATGTCCAGATGCCCGCCGCCAGGCCAAACTCGCTGTCATTGGCGATAGCGAGCGCCTCTTCGGGTTCATCAAAGGCAATGGTCGACAGCACCGGGCCGAAAATCTCTTCGCGGGCGATTCGCATATCATTATTCACGCCGGTATAAATAGTGGGTTCAAGAAAGAAGCCTTCCTGACACTCTTCCAATGCCGGGCGTTTACCGCCCATCAGCAGTTCGGCGCCTTCCTGGCGGGCGATATCGATATATTGCAGGATGCGATCGTATTGCATCTGATTGGCGATGGGTCCGATACAGGTAGCGGGATTGCGGGGATCGCCGATGCGCGCCTGACGCGTAAAAGCCGTCAGTTTTTCCAGAAACCGCTCCTGAATGCTGCGATGCACCAGCAAACGGGAACCGGCGATACAGGTTTGGCCGGTAGCGCCAAAGATGCCGCCGACCACGCCGCGCACCGCATTATCCAAATCAGCATCAGCAAATATGATATTCGGCGATTTTCCGCCCAGTTCCAGGCTGACGCGTTTGATATCGCGAGCGGCCAGGGAATAGAGATGGGACCCCGTGCGGGTCGAGCCCGTAAAGCCGACATGGCGGGTTAATGGGTGCGCCACCAGCGGCTCGCCCGCTTCGCTACCGAACCCGGTCACCACGTTAATGACGCCGGGCGGGAACCCGGCCTGCTCCACCAGCTCCATTAGCTTTAGCGCGGTGGCGGACGTATGTTCGGCCGGTTTCATCACTAGGGTATTGCCGGCGGCCAGAGCGGGCGCGGCTTTCAGGGAAAACAGCAATAACGGCGCATTCCAGGGAACAATACCAACGCAGACGCCCAACGGTTCATGGCGCGAAAAACTCAACGCGGGTTTGTCGCAAGGATGGACGGCGCCTTCGATTTTATCCGCCAGGCCAGCGTAATAACGATACCAATGAGGAATGTAGCGGATTTGGTGGCGCATCTCCTCAAGCAGACGTCCGTTATCCCGGACTTCCAGCTCGGCGAGCGCATCCGCATGGACTTCGATCAGATCCGCGAACCGGTAAAGCACCCGTCCCCGCTGCGTGGGATGCATCCGTCCCCAGGGACCTTCATGAAAGGCGTGGTGCGCGGCCTTGATAGCCCGATCGGCATCGTCCTTATTCCCTCGGGGAATAAGTGCCCAAGGCTTGGCCGTATAGGGGTCCACCGTTTCAAAATATTGGCCTGACGAAGGGGCTAACCATTCTCCGCCGATATACATGGCCAATTTTGGCAGTTCTGTTGCAGACATACTTTCTCCCGATGTAGAGATTTGCATCCGGCTTTGCGGTTTGCAGGGTGACTATGTTGCAGACAGATATAATTGATATCACTATTGACAGTCAATGATATAACTATAGGAAAAAAGTATAGATAAACCGCAGACGATCCCCCCTGATGGACGCTATAATGTCAATTATCACGAAGAAATATTTATATAAATTACTGATTTTTAATATTTAAATAAATAATCCCTTTTTAAATGCAAAGTGATATCAGTTAAGACGGAAAATGATGAATAACGATCAACCGCTGTACGAACAAATCAAAATGGCCATCGATCGGCGTATCGAGGCCCAGGAATGGCCCAGCGATTTTCAGATACCCACGGAGTCCGTGCTGGCCGAAGAATTCAGCGTGTCGCCCTTAACGGTAAGACGCGCCCTGCGCGAACTTCAGGCCGAAGGGGTATTGATTCGTATCCAGGGGCGCGGAACCTTTGTCGTCGGCCCGAGGATGCAATGCGCCGTCTTTACGCTGCCGGATATCGCGGATGAAATCGCCCAAAATAGCGGCGTGCACCACTGCCAGGTGATTTTCCACGGCGTTCTGCCCAAGGAGAGCCCGTTGCGCAGTATGTTGCCCCTGCCAGCCGATCGGGCGATTTATCATTCGCGTTTGTTGCATCTGGAGGATGGAACCCCGATCCAGATAGAAGAACGCTTCGTTAATGCCGCGCAAGCGCCGGATTATCTTGAGCAAGACTTCACGGTAACGCCGCCGCATTCGTACTTGTTGCGCAATACCACCATTACCACCGTAGATAATATGATTCGCGCCGTGCGGCCAAACGAGGAAGCGCAGCAGCTATTGCAGATAGATGACTCCCAGCCCTGCTTGTTGCTTGACCGTTCCACCTGGTGTGATGGCGTTCCAATCACCCGCAGCCGTTTTCTCTATCCGGGAGATCGATATCGCCTGCGCAGCTCGCATGAAGCGCGACATGGCCGAATGACGCCTTCCATGTTCAATGTAAAAAACAGATAAGGTCTTAACTATGCGGGAGTTTATTCGTCAGCTTGAAGCGCGCGGGGATTTGCTGGTAGTAGAAAAAGAGATCGATCCTTACCATGAACTCGCGGCCGTCACTTATCAGGCGCAAAAAAAATGGGGAAAACCCATTTTGTTCAAAAAGGTTAAAGGCACATCATTTCCCGTGGTGACCAATGTCTATGGCAGCCGCTCGCGCCTTGCCGAAGTGATTGGCATTAAACCCGAGGATTTTTGCCGGCGGTGGAGCAATCTGGCGTCGCTGGCGGCGAATAACCCGACCGGTGGTATGCCGGAGGGGACCCAAGAAGAGATTAAATATATCGATGTTTCACTGTCTGATTTGCCGCTGATTACCTATTCCGACCGTGATGGCGCGCCCTACTTCACTTCATCCATGTTTATTGCTAAAGATCCGGAAACCGGCATAGGCAATTTATCTTATCACCGCGCGATGTTCATCAGCGATAACGAACTGCGCTGCCGGCTCGCCCCGCGCCATCATCTAACCATTTATCATGAAAAAGCGGAAAAAATGGGCCGGCCCCTGGAAGCGGCGATGTTGATCGGCGCGCCTTCACAGGCGTTTCTTACCGCGGCGGCGCCGCTGCCTTATGATGTCGATGAACTCAAGGTCGCGGAACAACTACGCGGCGCCCCGATTGCGATGCGTAAATGCAAACACATTGACCTTGAGATCCCCGCTGAAACGGAAATTGTCATTGAGGGACGTTTTTTGCCCAATGTGCGCCGTCCGGAGGGCCCTTTTGGTGAATTTATGGGCTATTACGTGCCGGTCGGTCCCAACGCGGTATTCGAGGTGTTAGGCGTAACGGCCCGGCAGGATGCGGTCTTCCACTCTATTTTGTGCGGCTCCGCCGAAGAAGTGCTTACCCTTGAATTGTCCGTGTCGGCCAATATCTATCAGCGTCTGAGCGCCGCCTTGCCCGGTATCGTCAACGTCGCGTGCCAGCCTTTCGTCAACCACGCCGTTATCCAGATCGAGCCGCAGTTCGAGGGCCACGCCCGCCAGGTCATGCTGGCGGCTATCGGCGCCGAGCCCATATGGGCCAAGGTGATCACCGTGGTGGATCGGGACGTGGATATCAATGATATGGATGATGTCATGTGGGCGATTCTGACCCGCTCGCGGCCGGACAAAGACATGATGATTATCCCCGATACCCCCTCTTTTTATCGCGATGAAGCCAAAGATCATTGGGGACGGCTGCTTATCGACGCCACCAAGCCCTGGGGACGCGAAGAGGAGTTTAAGCGCAAAAAAATCCGGCTGGCCGACGACGTTAATCTCGCCGACTGGTTCAAGGAGGCATAATGTCACAGCGGCCGCGGCTTATTGTCGGAATCTCAGGCGCCTCTGGCGCCATCTATGGCGTACGGGCGCTGGATTTATTGCGCCATAGCGGCATCGAGTCCCATCTCATCATCAGCCGCGCCGCGGTGCTGACCTTACGGCAAGAGCTTGGCTTATCCCGCCAGGCCCTGTTTGACAAGGCGGATGTCACCCATGCCGTGCAGGATATCGGCGCCACCATCGCCAGCGGTTCGTTTCGCACCATGGGGATGCTGATCGCCCCTTGTTCCGTGCGCACCATGTCGGAAATCGCCTCGGGCATGACCTCTTCTTTGATGAGCCGCGCCGCCGACGTAATCCTTAAGGAAAGGCGCAGGCTGGTGCTGATGGTACGCGAGACGCCTTTACATCTCGGCCATTTGCGCACCATGGCGGCGCTTACCGAAGCGGGCGCCATCATCATGCCGCCGGTGCCGGCTTTTTATACCCGGCCGCAAACCATTGATGACATCGTCGATCACACGGTGGGCAGAGCGCTGGATCTCTTTGGTATCGAAACCGCCGCCGTGTCCCGCTGGGCCGGCATGCAGCCCACCGCAGCGGGGGAGCAGTAATGGAAAAGGCGTTTCCGGCCAGTGGCGCTCGCACGGTCCATGGGACGATCATCGGTATTATCGTGCTTGATACCGGATTTGAACGCCTGCCGGGGGATATCGCGCACGCGGATACCTGGCCGTTTCCGGTGCAGTTTCGCGTCGTGCGCGGCGTTCGCCCGGCGGATGTGATTAACGGCGACCCGACGCGGGCTTTGCCGGCGTTCTTCGCCGCAATTGATGAGCTGGCCGATCTGGGGGTGAGCGCCATCACCACCAGCTGCGGTTTCCTTTCCGCCGTACAAAATGAACTGTCCGCCTACGCGCCGGTGCCGTTTCTTTCTTCCGCCCTGCTGCAAATCCCCCTGATAGAACGGACGCTGCCGGCGCAAAAACGGGTCGGCGTCCTCGTCTCGGACCTGGACGCTTTAAAAGATATTCATCTGCTGGCTATCGGCGTCGCGCCGAACCTGCCCATGGCGGGTTTGCCGGCGGACAGCGTGCTACGCACGAATATGCGGACTAACACGGTGGGCGTTGATCGCCAGGCGCAGGAGCGGGAGGTGGTTGCCGCCGCCGGGGAATTACTCAAGGCCTATCCCGACATTGGCGCGATTGTATGCGAATGCGCTAATTTCCCGCCCTATTCCGCGGCGATTGCCCGCCGGTTTGGTCTGCCGGTCTATGACATAGTCACCCTTATCCAATGGTTGCATATGGCGCTGGCGCCGCCGCGGTATTCATCATGACGCGCCGGTATGACCTGGTCATCATCGGCGGCGGCCTCACAGGCGCGGCCCTGGCATGGGGCGCCGCGCGCGCCGGCGCGGATACCCTGATGCTGGACGGCGGGGACAGGGATTTGCGGGCCTCGCAGGGCAACTTCGGCCTGGTCTGGCTCCAGGGCAAAGGCCTTGGGCATCCCGCTTATATGCACTGGTCTTTGACCGCGGGCAGACTATGGCCGCAGTTCGCCGAAACGCTGGAACGGGAAACCGGTATTCCGGTGGGCTGGCGCGGCGGCGGCGGGCTGCATTTTTGTTTATCGGCGCAAGAATTTACGGACCGCCGGATGTTGATCCAGCAAACCGCCGCGCAAGGCGGCGACATCGACATTCGCCTGATCGGCCGCGAGGCGCTGAAAACCATGCTGCCGCAAGTGGGACCGCAGGTTTTCGGCGCCTCGATGTCAAACCTGGATGGCGAAGCCAATCCGCTGCTCTTGTTGCGGGCCTTGCATGCCGGCTTTATTCAGCACGGCGGCGTCGGGCAAGCGGGATACGTTGTCCAGCGCATCGTTGCGCAAGACGCTGGTTTTGCCCTGTATACGGATAACGCGACGGTTTACGCCAGGCGCGTCGTACTTTGCGCCGGCCTGGGCATTACGCCTCTGGCGCGCCAGTTGGGCATGAACGTTCCCCTGCGCCCTGAACGCGGGCAAATCGTCGTCACCGATCGGATTCGCCCGTTTCTGCCCTATCCTTCCAACCAGATTCGGCAGACCCGGGAAGGCACAATATTATTAGGCAGTTCACACGATGATGCCGGTCTCTCCACCGGTACCGATGTCCAGACCATCGGCAAACTATGCCACCTCGGCTGCCGCATTTTCCCAGCGCTGCGCCAGGCACGCGTGGTTCGCGCCTGGGGCGCGGCGCGGATCATCACTCCGGATGGTCTGCCGGTGTATGACGAAGCAGAAAAATACCCCGGCGCCTATGTTATCACCTGCCATAGCGGCGTAACGCTGGCGAGCGTGCATGCGCTGTGCCTGGGAGCATCACTGGCGCGGGGAACGCTTGGCCCCGCCCCAACGGATATGAGGAGCACGCGTTTTGCGATTTCAGTTGATTGAAGACACTGCGTTAGCCGGCCTCATGCATTTCGAGGGCCGGGAACTCCCTTTTCGCGCGGGGGATACGGTAGCCAGCGCGCTGCTGGTCGCCGGTATCGATTTTTCCCGCACCACGCCCCTGTCCGGGGCTGCCCGCGCGCCTTATTGCCTGATGGGGATCTGTTACGAATGTCTGGTGAACATAAACGGCGCCGATAACCAGCGCGCCTGCCAGGTCCAGGCCGAACACGGCATGGTGGTCAGCCGCCAGACGGGCGCGCGCGCCGATGCGATGATGACGGTACCGTTCATAGCCACCCGGAGCACGCTATGACGCAATGGGATGCCATTGTCCTGGGCGCCGGGCCGGCGGGGATCGCCGCCGCGACCAGATTATCCGCGGGCGGCGCCCGCGTAATGCTGGTTGACGAAAACGCCGCGCCGGGCGGGCAAATATGGCGCGGCGTTGAAACGGCGTCCGCGCAGCGTATCGCCCTGCTGGGACCCGATTATCTGTATGGCCAGCGGCGTGTCGCGGCCCTGCGCGCCGGCACGGCGACGCTGGCGCTCGATACCACTCTTTGGCGGGTCGAAGCCGACGGCGCGGTATGGTTAAAAAGTCCCGCGGGCCTTGCCCGGCATCACAGCCCGCACATCGTCCTGGCCACGGGCGCAATGGAACGGCCGGTACCGCGGCCCGGCTGGACATTGCCCGGGGTCACCACCATCGGCGGGCTGCAAATTTTGCTCAAGAAACATGGGATACTGCCGGCGGGACCGTTACTACTGGCAGGCACCGGCCCGCTGTTCTATCTGTATGCGCAGCAATGCCTCAAAGCCGGAAAGCGCGATATTATCCTGCTGGATACGGCGCGGCGGCACGGCTGGTTGAAGGCGGCCAATGCGTTTCCGCGCGCCCTGACCGGCGAGGGAAGCCGCTATTTGCTCAAAGGTATCGGTTTATTATCAACCCTGCGCTGGCACCGCGTGCCTTTTTTTACCGGCGTCAGCGACTTATCCATTGAACAGGACCCGCTGCGGGACGGACTGGTGCTTCATTGCCGTACCGGCCGGAAAACCAGGACTTTTGCAGCACAGCATGTCGGTTTACATGAAGGGGTCATTCCCGAACAGCACGTGGCGCGCTCGCTGGGGTGCGACTTTCTTTGGGATGAGATCGCATGCGCGTTCAGGCCCCGGCGCAGCACGGCGCTGGAAAGTTCGGTTGCCGGCGTGTTTATTGCCGGCGATGCCGGCGGCATTGGTGGCTATCGCGTCGCCGAGGCGGAAGGACGATTGGCCGCCATCGCCATACTCCACCGGCTGGGAAAACTCGCCGAGGCGCCAATGCGCCAAGAACGACAAGCCGCGCAACGCCTGAGCCGATCGCATTTGACTTCCCGGCCCCTGCTTAACCTGCTCTACGCGCCGTCTCACGAGATTTTGGCGCCGGACAGCGCCGCGCTCGCGTGCCGCTGCGAAGAGGTTTCCTGCGCCGCGGTGCGCGAATCCATCAGGCTAGGCGCCAATGGGCCCAATCAGCTGAAAGCGTTCCTGCGCACCGGGATGGGGCCATGCCAGGGCCGTCTATGCGCCACCACCATCGCCCACCTCTTTGCTGCGGAACGCAATATTCCTCTGGATAAAGCTGGGTTCTATCATATCCGTAATCCTCTCATCCCCGTCTCGGTCGGCGAGCTGGCGGATTTGTATCGGGATAATGAAGCGCCGGATCTCTGACAGCCGGCCATCGGGACAAGCGATTTCACGCAGCATGCTTCCCAGCGGTCCTTGCAATACCCGAAACAAGATCGCCCACTCAATCATGGGCGCCAGCACCGCGGCCTCGTTTGGCCGGTCCAGGCGCCACATCATAATGATCATTAGTGATAGCGCCCTGCCCGGCACCGGACCCCGGCGGCATGTTCAACGTCTGCATCGGCAAACCGGCAGCGCTTATCGCTGATATGCAGCGATATAAAAGCATAAGATATTACCTTTTCGCTCACCAATGCTTATAATGTCTTGACGAATAACAACAGAAGATACATTTTATTAAGGCAAGAATTATGAACCTACGGAAAACCTCTCTCGTATTGCTTATGGGCGCGATGTTACCGGCAGGTGGCGCGTTTGCCGCGGCCAATAGCGTGCTGGTTTACTGCTCCGAAGCCTCGCCGGAATCCTTTAATCCGCAAATCGCCAGCTCCGGCCCGTCTTTTGTCGCCAGTTCCCAGGTGCTGTATAACCGGCTGGTGACCTTCAGGGAAAGCGATAATGTGCCGGTGCCGTCGCTGGCCACCGCCTGGACCATCGGTGCAGATGGGAAAACCTATACTTTTACCCTGCGCCCGGGAGTGAAATTCAACAGCAATAAATATTTTACCCCGACCCGGGATTTTAATGCCGACGATGTTGTTTTCTCCGTCCTGCGGCAAAAAGACGAGAATCATCCGTATCATAAAGTGTCCCGGGCCACTTATGAGTATTTTAACGATGTCGGCCTCGGCTCGCTCATCCAGGATGTAAAAAAACTCGATGACCAGCACGTCCAGTTTACCCTGAGCAAACCCGACGCCACCTTCCTGGCCGTCTGGGGCATGGATTTTACCTCGATCCTCTCCGCGGAATATGCCGACGCCATGTTGAAAGCCGGCACGCCGGAACGGGTGGATACCGACCCGATCGGCACCGGTCCCTATAACCTGAAAGAATATAAAGTCGACTCGGCGATCCGCTATGAAGCCAATCCGCATTACTGGCAGGGCGACGTGCCCACCAAGCGCCTGATTTTTGCCATTACCCCCAACGTCACCACCCGGCTGGCAAAGCTTGAAAAAAACGAATGCCAGATTATTCCCGCGCCCAACCCGGTTAACTTTGATCAAATCAAAAATAACAAGGATCTGGCGCTGCATAGCATTGACGGCTTAAGCGTCGGCTACCTGGCGTTTAATACCGCTAAAAAACCGTTCGACAATGTATTGGTGCGCCAGGCCTTGAACTATGCGGTGGATAAAAAAGCGATCGTGAATGCGGTATTCCTGGGTACCGGTTCGGTGGCCAAATCCCCGATCCCGCCCAATATGCTCGGGTTTGATAAAGATCTCGCGGATTATCCCTACGATCCGGCCAAGGCCAAAGAATTACTGAAGCAGGCGGGTCTGGAGCAGGGCTTTACCACGGACTTATGGTCGATGCCGGTGCAGCGTCCGTACAACCCCAATTCCCGCCGCATCGCGGAAATGATCCAGAGCGACTGGGCGAAGGTGGGCGTCACGGCGAAAATCATCACCTTTGAATGGGGCGAATACCTCGCCGGCATTCGCAAGGGCGAGCATTCCACCGCCCTGTTCGGCTGGATGTCGGATAACGGCGACCCGGACAATTTCGCCAATGTCCTGTTGGGGTGCGGCAGCATCAACAGCGGGTCCAACGCCGCGTTCTGGTGTGATAAGCATTATGACGCCTTGATTCAGCAGGCCAAGGCCATCAGCGATCCGGCCCAGCGCGCCGCGCTGTATAAACAAGCGCAGCAAGTGTTCCATCAGCAGGCGCCGTGGGTGCCGCTGGCCAACGGCAAAACCTTTTACGCCACGCGCAGCAATGTGACCGGCTATAGCGTCAGCCTTAACGGCAGCGATTTTTCCAAAGCGAAACTGGAATAAGGATCGCCGGCCGCAGCCCGCGGGGTTGCGGCCGGTAAACGCATGAAGGGACCGCCGCGGCTTTTTTTTTTGCATCGCCGGCCGGCGGCCCCCTCTCATCAGGCGCTGGCCCGCGCAATAAAATGCCAGTCCATCATTATGCGTTCCGTCGGCGCGTCCGGGTTATCAATTTTTTGAAGCAACAGGGAGGCGGCCCGGCGCCCTATTTCCCTGGACGGCTGCGCGATGGTGGTGAGCTGGGGCGAGACTATCTCGGACAGTTCGGTGCCGTCAAAACCTATCACCGCAATATCGCCCGGGATGGACAGTCCCGCGTCTTCGATGGCGCGCATGGCGCCGGCCGCCAGCGTATCAGACACGGCAAACACCCCATCGGGACGCACATCCGCATCCAGCAATTTTCCCATTGCGGCCTTGCCCGCGCTGAAACTCAGGTCGCTGGCGTATTCAATAGCTTCATAACCGGATTCCTGCCGATGGATCACCGTTTTATAGCCGCGTTCCCTGAGCTGGGCATATTTGTAGCTCAGATCGTGGTTGATAAGCGCAATGCGGCGGCATCCCCGTTGCAGTAAATGCCGGATGGCATGCTCCGCCGCGTCCGTATCGCTGATGCCGACGCAGGAAACGTCGCCGGCATCGGCATATTCCGCGCACTGCACCCAGGGCGTCCGGCCAATCATGGCGCCCAGATCCGTCAAGGTTGAAAATGCATCCATGGTGATAATGCCGTCGACCATTTTGCCGGAGAGCAGCCCCAGGCTGGATTTTGACCGTTCGATATCGGAACCCGAGTTGCATAACAGGATACGGTAGCCGTTTTTTTCCGCTTCTTCTTCAATCCCTTTCACGACATCGGCGCAGAAAGGGTTGGCGATATTCGAGACCATCACCAGAATCATCGAGCTTTTGGCGGTTCTCAGCTGGCGGGCCAGCAGGTTGGGCTGGTAATTGCTTTCCCTGATAGCCGCCAGCACGCGCTCACGGTTCCTGGCTTTGACGGTCTCGCTGTTGTTGAGCACGCGGGACACCGTCGCCACCGAGACGCCTGCCAGTTTGGCTATTTTCTGAATCGACATAACGACAACACATCCTGCGGTCATCACCTTTTTACCAGAGGCTACCACAGTTCACCGGCGGCATGAATCAAAGCCCGGCGTTATCTGCGCGCCGGGCGTTATTCCCAGTCGGCTACCCTGACCCACCGCCGCTGGCGGTAACTTTGCATGATGGCGTCGATGATGCTCATCACGCCGGCGCCCTCGTAAAAGGTGGCGAATGGGCTATGGCCCTTCGCCGGGGCCCGGCCCGCGCCAACGGCGGTATAAAACTGCAGCATCATGTTTTTGAACGCATCCGGCCAGCCTTCAATGTGCCCGCCGGGGAAGTGTGCCGAGCGCGCCGCATCGACGTTCATCAGCCCCGGATCGTCGGAAAGTACCTGATTGCCCCTGGCGCGATGCCCCACCCACAGTCGCTGCGGCGTTTCCTGATCCCAGGCGAGCGAAGCATCGCTGCCGTTCACTTCGAAATTCAGCCGGTTTTTTCTCCCGGCGCTGACCTGCGAAACGTTGAAACAGCCTTTGCTACCATCATCGAACCGGAACAGGACAAAGCCCAGATCCTCGGTGGACACCGGGCGGTCTTCGTAACCCGCGTCCTCCTGTTTGGTGGTAAAGGTCCCATTGCCCGGCACGCTGGCTTTACGCGTCGGCCAGACGATGGATAAATCGGCCATGACTTCGGTAATTCGCCGGCCGGTGACAAACTGCACCGTATCGCACCAGTGGGAACCGATATCCGCCATGGCGCGGGAATCCCCCCCCAGCGCCGCGTCCACGCGCCAGTTGTAGTCGGTCTCCAGCAGCATCCAGTCCTGTAGATAGCCGCCGTGCGCGCAAAACAGCCGCCCCAATTGCCCGTGGCGCAGCATGCTGGCGGCCTGCTGCACCATGGCGAACTGGCGGTAGACGAAACTGACGCCGTGCACCACCCCCGCATCTTCCGCCATGGCCACCAGCTCTCGCGCTTCGTCCACGGTCATGCACAGCGGTTTTTCCGCGAAGACATGTTTGCCGGCGCGCAGGATTTTACGATTGATTTCCGCATGTAAATGGTTAGGCGTGCAGTTATGCACCACATCGAGTCCGGGATGGGCCAGCAAGGCGTCAATGTCGCCGTAAGCATGGGGGACACCCAGCTGCGCCGCTTTGGCCTGCGCCGCGGCCAGCGGCGTATCGCACAGCGCCACTACCTCGACCAAACCCAGGCGGCGGATGGCTTCAATATGCGCGGGCCCGATAAAGCCCGTGCCGACAATACCCGCCTTAATCATGATCCGCGCCCTCCCCGAGTCCGAGCATGCGGCGCGCGGTGATGCGATCTCCAGCGCCGGCGGCAAAATCATCGAAAGCCCGGTCGGCCACCGGAATAATATGGCGGCGGATAAAGTCGCTGCCTTCGCGGGCGCCGGTTTCGCTGTCTTTCAGGCAGCATTCCCATTCCAGCACCGCCCAGCCATCAAAGTCATACTGGGAAAGCTTGCTGAAAATCCCTTTGAAATCGATTTGGCCGTCGCCGGGAGAGCGGAAACGCCCCGCCCGGTCCGGCCAGTTCTGATAGCCGCCGTAGACGCCGCTGCGTCCGCTGGCCGCGAATTCGGCATCCTTGACGTGGAACGCTTTGATGCGCGGATGATAGCGATCGATGAATGCCAGATAGTCCATGTGCTGCAAATGCAGATGGCTGGGGTCAAACAGGATATTGCAGCGCGGATGGTTATCCACCCGCGCCAGGAAACGTTCAAACGTGGCGCCGTCATGCAGGTCTTCGCCCGGGTGAAGCTCAAAACACACATCCACCCCATGCTGGTCAAAACAATCCAGTATCGGCCGCCAGCGCTGCGCCAGCTCATCAAACGCCTCGTTCAGCAGCGTCTGGTTATGCGGCGGCCAAGGATAGAAGTACGGCCAGGCCAGCGAGCCGGAAAAGGTGGCGTGCGCCGTTAATCCCAACTTCCCGGACGCGGCGGCCGCCTGTTTTAACACCCGGGTCGCCCAAGCCTGGCGCGCTTGAGGATTGCCGCGCACGGCGTCGGGGGCAAAGCCATCGAACGCCAGATCATAAGCGGGATGGACGGCAATCAATTGCCCCTCAAGGTGGGTGGAAAGCTCGCTGATGGTCAGACCGTGGTCGGCCAGTGTCTCCATGATTTCATCACAATAGATCTGGCTGCTCGCGGCTTTTTCCAGGTCGAATATGCCCGGGTGGTTGCAGGGGATCTGCAGGGCTTTGTATCCCAGCGAGGCGGCCCACTTGGCCAGCCCATCGAGCGTATTAAATGGGGGCAGCCCGCCGATAAACTGCGACAGGAAAATACCCGGACCTTTAATCGTTTTCATTACATCTCCCATAAAATCAAACGTGCTCTGGTTCTTTATATTTAAAAGAAAAGAGAAAAATCACGGCGATAATCGCGGCGGAAATCGCCGGAATCCACCAGAAGGTCACCCACGCCTGCGGCACGGCCTGTCCCGCCACCAGACGGTTGTAAAGCGCGCCGGAAATCTGCGAACCCAGCAGCATGCCGATGCCATAGGTGAACATGACAATCATGCTCTGCGCCTGCCCTTTCACCTTGTCGCCGGCAACGCGATCGGTATAGATAAAACCGACGACGAAAAAGAAGTCATAGCAGACGCCGTGCAGCAGGATGCCGAGATACAGCAGGAACCGCCCCTCTTCGCTTACGCCCAGGGCGAAAAAGGCGTAGCGCACGAACCAGGCCAGCATGCCGATCAGCAGCATGTACTTAACGCCCAGGCGGCGGAACAGCAAAGGGATGACCAGCATAAAAAAGATTTCAGACATCTGGCCGAAAGACATGGCGGTGCTGACGTCGGCGATACCCACATCGGCAAGATACGATGCGGTATACGCGTAGTATGTGCCGAGCGGTACGGAAATCAGCATGGCGCAGAGTGAGAAAACAAAGAAATGGCGGGTTTTGAGCAGCGCGAACGCGTCTGCGCAAAGCAGGTCGCGCAGCGCCACCGGCAGACCTTTGGCCGGCGCGGGGGTATGCGGCAATGTCAGGCTGTATATCGCCAGAATAACCGAGCAGATTGCCGCCACCCAGAAAATATTCACGCTGGCCGAAACGCCGGTTACGCCGATAAAAATGCCGGCGATAATCCAGCCGATGGTGCCGAACACCCGCACTACCGGAAAGCTTTTATCGACATTTTTCAGGCTGTGGAACGCAATGTTATTAGTCAGCGCCAGCGTCGGCATATAACAGAGCGTATAGGCGAACAGCAGCGCGATCAGCAGCGTGCCGTTTTCATTGAACAAAGCCTGCGGCACGAACCAAAGGATTACCGCCCCGGCCAGATGCATCACCGCCATGACTTTTTGCGAGGCGAAAAAACGGTCCACCAGCATGCCCAGCACGAACGGAGACAAAATCGAGGCGATGGGGCCGGCCGAGAACGCATCGCCGATCAGCAGTGACATATTATGGTTTGCCATCACCAGGCCCAGCGTGACCGACCAGCTCCCCCAGATAAAGAACTGTAAAAACATCATTAATGATAACCGCGGCACCAGGAACCGATGCTGCACGTTGCCATTTTCACTACTTTCCATTGTTGATGTCATTTTTTTGCCTCATCATAAAAAGTAATCGATTACAAAATGCGTTTAGCAAAAAGTAATCGATTACAAAATAATTATCCCGCCCTTTATAAAAGAATTGCGAGATCTATCACGATAAAGTTATTGCGCGAAAAAAAGGCGGCATTCCACCTTTGCCGCCGAATTACCGCCAAGAAGGACGGCGCTGATGCTAAAAAGCTAAGCCTGGTTCGCGTAATGTTTACCAAAAGTACGCATCACGGCTTCAATGAAAACACTCAACTTGGCCATGCGCTGGCGATCGGGCCGGTAAAGCAAATGCATCGGCCGCGGCGGCGAAATGAAGGACGTCAATAAGGGGATAAGCTTGCGCTGTGCCAGCGCCTCATGCGCCAGTATCTCCGGCGCCATCAGTATGCCGCTCCCTGCCAGCGCCGCCGCCAGCAAGGCATAGCTGTCATTGACCCGCAGGCGACTGCTCACCGGCACGGACACCAGGTCGCCATTTTGCATAAACCGCCATTCGTGCATCTTCTGGCGGTCCCAATGGGCAAAGCCCAGGCAGTCGTGTTCAGCCAGTGCTTGCGGGTCCGGGGGAATCCCCCGGCGGGCGAGATAATCCGGTGCGGCGCAGACCACCAACCGGTAAGGAAGCAGCGCGCGGGCAACCACGCCGGGATCGAGATTATCGCCGATGCGAAAGGCGATATCGATATCGCCTTCGGCCAGCTTGCTGAAGCTATCGGTCAGATCAATATCAAATTCAATCGCCGGATAGTCCTTATGGAAACGACTGATGAATGGCATCAGCGTGGTATTGCCGAAAGTGACCGGGGCGCTGATACGCAGCGTGCCTTCCGGTTTGGTTTTCATTTGCTGGGCCAATGCGTCGGCAGCATCGATCTCATGCAAAATCAGCCGGCAGCGCTGGTAATACTGCCGGCCGAATTCCGTCAGAACCTGGCGGCGGGTGGTACGGAGCAGGAGGCGCATCCCGGTTTGCTGTTCCAGCCCGGCTACCGCTTTGGCGACCCGCTGCGGGGAGACGCGCAATTTGGCTGACGCAGACGCGAAACTCCCCGTCTCTACCGTCAGCACGAACGCCAGCATACTTTTCAGCTTATCCATTACCGTCTCTTTAGTTGTTAATGCCGCAATAAAAGCGCTAGTTATCGCTCATTCGCAATCTGGTATCTTAAATAAAGTTAACCAAAAAGGATAAGAATATGAAAAAAATCGCCATTATCGGTGCGGGATATTTAGGCCGCGGCTGCGCCCAACTGTTTCTGAACGCCGGTTACCAAGTCATGATCAGCAATTCGCGCGGCAAAAATTCATTAAGCAGCGTAGTCAGCGGTATTGTCGGTTGCCAGATAGGCACCACAGAGGAGGCGGTCGATTTTTCCGATATCGTGCTAATCGCTATCCCGTTTACGCAGATAGCCGCCTTAACCGCTGATGCGTTCAGCAAAAAGATCGTTATCGACGCCAATAACTATTATCCGGAGCGGGATGGTCAAATAGAGGCGCTTGATGCGCATCAGATAACCACCAGCGAGCTGGTCGCTAAACATCTGCGCGGCGCCTATGTGGTGAAAGCCTTTAATGCCATACTTGCCACGGATTTAGTAAAAGACGCGCGGCCGAAAAACGATCAAAACCGGCGGGCGCTGCCGATTGCCGGGGATCATGCTGAAGCCAAAGCCGAGATTTTACGGTTGTATGATGATGTGGGCTATGACGCAGTGGATGCGGGAAAGCTGGCCGATAGTTGGCGTTTCGAGCGCGCCAAGCCGGCTTACTGCATTGCGCTGAATAAAGCCGAACTGGCGGCGGCGCTGCAAGCGGCGCAACGGGATAAAGAAGTCGCCCATGGCTCATGGCGGCATAATTGATACATACCGCATAATACCCGCAGCGGCTTCGTTTCCTGCCCTGGCAGGATAAACCTGTCGACTGGATATACGCCGCCGAGGCAAAAATCCGGCGGCTGATATGGCCAGGCGCCGGACTTGCCGGGGAGCACGCACCTCTTACGCAGGCAGCAGCCCGGTCATACGATAGCTCGCAATGATCTCATCATAGAACGAAATATCAGCGCGGCCGCGCGCTTTTTGCGGCCTTGCATTTTTTCAACACCTCCGGCAGCATTTGCTTGATGGATCTGTCAGAACCTGAGTGGCTCAGGGCGAGGGATTTAAGCCTTTCTGCTATTTTTGGTCGTCATACGCGCCGGAGGCGGTTATGCATTATCAAGCCATACTGGATTTCTGGTTCAGTGAAATAAGCCCTGTGCAATGGTTCCGTAAAGATCCCGCATTCGACCAAACCGTTCGCCAGCGCTTTTCCTCGGTGCGCCAGGCTGCGATAAACGGCGAGCTTGATGCCTGGCGGGAAAATATTCATGGCCGGCTGGCCGAGATAATCGTTATCGATCAGTTCTCGCGCAATCTGTTCCGGGAAAACCCCGCCGCCTTTGCCGCTGACGGCATGGCGTTGGTGCTGGCACAGGAATTAATCCGGCAACCGGGCTATGGGGCGCTGGCGCCTGACTGGAAAGGCTGCGCGTTAATGCCTTTTATGCACTCCGAGTCCAGCGTCATTCATACGCGCGCCCTGCAACTGTTTGCCGAGGCGGGCAATGAAAAAAACCTGAATTTTGAGCGAGCCCACAAGGCGATTATTGACCGGTTCGGGCGTTATCCCCACCGCAACCCTATTCTGAACCGCCGGTCCACGCCGGAAGAAAACGAATTTATAAAGCACCATAAGGGATTCTGACCGGATCTACTCGGCAAGCGGCGCCGGCGCCGGCAGCAACCCGCCTCACCCATACCAGGCGTACCCCTTGGGCACGCGCGAGAAGCCGACCGCGGACAAGACGTCCGCCGCCGGACCGGCATTCGCCGGCTTGCCATCGATATTTTCCAGGGTAAACACCCGGCGGTCCTCGCGCTTGAGCGCGGCCGCCAGCGCGCGTATTCCGGCGGCAAGCCACCCGGCGGTGGCCGCGTCATGGCTATCAAAAAAGGTCAGCAGCTGGCGGCCGCTTGGCCCCAGATAGCCGGCCAGCCTGCCGTTGCAAATGATCACCATGGCGCCGCCGCGCCGCGCCGGGTGAATGCCTGAACGGTGAGCGGGCCAGGGCAGCAGCCAGCCGAAGGGATTGGCCGGGTCATAGGCAGCCAAGGCCACCGCCACCGGTTCGCCGGGCGGCGCCTCCGCCAGCTCGCGCAGACGTTCGATGCAGTCCCTGTCGGCAAACTGCGCGGCGCCCAAGCCGGTGATGAACCGCCCGCGCAGCACCCGGCCCGCCTCTTCCATCCTCCGCAGCACCGGTTGCAGCGCGGGAAAGCCCCCCGGCACCTGTTCCGCCACGGCCACGCCGCGGCTGATTGCGCCATAGCGGTCGAAGAGATTCTCCACCAGGGTCAGCGTCCTGACGGTATCATTGACCGGCTCGCCGGCCAGCAATGACCAGCGGCCGGCCAGGGCCGCATCGCCGAACCGGGCATTCCTCGCCGCCGCCGGTTTGGCCGGCTGCCATACCGGCACCCACCCCACCACCTGGCGCCGGTGCCGCGGCGAGCGGGCCGGGCGCGGGCGCGCGGGCGGGCGTGAACCGATCAGCGCGCGCAGCGGCGACCAGGTGTCGCTGGTGACGCGGCCTTGCCAGGCCAGGTCCCACAATGCTTCGGCAACCGCGGCAGGCGCCCCCTCCCCGGCCAGTCCCGGTTCGGCCGTTCCTTGTTCGGCGTCATTGGACAGCCGCGCCTGGGCGAGCGGCGCCAACTGACGGACAAAATAGGCGCCGCCGTCCGCCAGCACATCAAGAATGGCTTGCTGCAACGCGGACGGCGTGCCGGCGTCATCGTCCGCCGGCGGCAGCGTTTCGCCGGCGTTGTCGCGCAGATGCAGGGAGACCAGCCCATCGTCGTCGCCCATAGCGCCATGACCGGCCCAGAGCACTTCGCCGGTGGACATCAGCTCATCCAGCATGGCCGGCCGGTAGTCATGCACCCTGGCGGGTAAAATCTGGCGTTCCCACAGCGAAGCCGGCAAAGCCACTCCCGCCAGTTGCTCGATCGCCCGCGCCACGCCCTCGATGCCGTCAAAGGCGCCCTGCCCCACGGCCGGAGCCTGACCCGCCGCCGGCGCGGCGGCGTCGGTCAGCAAGCCCTGGCGCTCCAGCACCAGCCGCACGAAGGCCTGCTGGGATACCGGCCGGGTCGCCTCGCGCGCCGCCTGCAGGGAGCGCGCCCGCAAACGGCGGAATACCTCATCCCCTACCCACTGGCGCTGGCTGCCTGCGCCCGCGACATTGCAGGGCAAAATCCGGCCCCGATCGCGCAGGCGTTCCAATTGCTCGTTGACCACGGCCACGCCCAGCCCAAAGCGCACTGCCGCCTGCGCCGCGGTAAACGGGGCATGGGTGCGGGCATAGCGGCTGAGCAATTCGCGCAAGGGCGCGTCGGCCGATTGCAGAAATGCGCCCGGAATGCCTGGCGGCAACTTTACGCCCAGCGCGTCGCGTAAACGGGCGGCATCCTCTATGCCGGCCCAGCGGGACTCCCCAGCGATACGCACGGGAATAATCCGCCGGGCCGCCTCCAATTGCGCCAGATAATCGCCGGGGTCGCCGCCGGCCAGACGCGCCGCAATCTCCGGGCGCGATAAAGGGCCCAGTTCACGCAATAGATCAACCAGCCCTTCCGCGCCCTTCACCTGGCGATCCGCGGCGGTGCGCTGCAATTCCCGCCCGACCTGTTCCACCACCCCGGGATCGAGCAATTCGCCCAGTTCCACTTGCCCCAACAGCTCGCCGAGCAAGCCGCTGTCCAGCGACAATACCGACGCCCGGTGTTCGGCCAGCGGCACATCGCCCTGGTACATAAACTCGATCACATAGCCAAACAGCAAATTGGCCGCAAACGGCGAAGGAAGTTCGGTGGTGACCTCCAGCAATCGCACCGCGCCGTCATGCAGCCGCTGCATAAGTGCCTGCAGGGCGGTCAGGTCGTACACGTCCTGCAAACACTCCCTGGCGGTTTCGATTATCAGCGGGAAATCGTCATGCTCCCGGGCGATCTCCAGCAGTTGGCCGGCGCGCAGCCGCTGCTGCCACAGCGGCGAACGCTTGCCGGGCCGGCGGCGGGGCAGCAGCAACGCGCGCGCCGCGCATTCGCGAAAGTGGGCGACAAACAGCGCCGATTGCCCTACCGCATCGGTAACGATTTGCAGCAGCGCGTGCGGGTCGAAAACAAACAGTTCCGCGCCTGGAAGGCGGCCCAGGCTGTCCGGTATGCGAATGATGATACCGTCATCGCTGGCGACGACGGCGGGGTCGATGTTTAAACGCCGGCGAATTCGCGCGGCGATCGCCAGCCCCCAGGGAGCATGCACGCGCTGGCCATACGGCGAATGCAGCATCACCCGCCAGTCGCCGCTCTCATCGCGACAACGTTCGATCACCAAGGTCTGGTCGGTGGGCATCGCCCCGGTGGCCTCCCGTTGCTCCGCCACCAATTCCACCAGATTATTGATGGCGTAATCATCCAACCCGGCGGCAGCGAGACGCGCCGTCAGGGGACCGTTTTCATTTAGCGGATGACGCGGGTCCGCCGTCGCCGCCTCCACTTCGCGCAGGAAAACGCCGATGGCCTCCCCCAATTCAGCCGGACGGCCCGCATTGTCCCCATGCCAAAACGGCAGTCGGGCGGAGCGTCCCGGCGCCGGGATCACCACCACCCGATCGTGGGTAATCTGCTGGATGCGCCAGGAGGTGGCGCCCAGCGTAATGACGTCGTTGACCCGCGACTCGTACACCATCTCCTCGTCGAGCTCGCCGACCCGGCGCGCGCCCTTCTGCTCTTCGCCTTCCGGCAAGACTACCGTAAACATGCCGCGATCCGGAATCGTGCCGCCGCTGGTGACCGCCAATTGCTGCGCCCCGGGGCGGGCGGTGAGCGAGCCGCTCGCCCGATCCCAGATCAGGCGCGGGCGAAATTCGCCGAACGCCTCCGACGGGTAGCGGCCGGCCAGCATATCCAGGGTGGCGTCGAACGCGCTGCGCGGCAACGCGCGAAACGGGTCCGCGCGCCGCACCATCGCATACCAGTCTTCGATATTAAGCGGTTCCATGGCCACCGCGGCCACGGTGTGCTGCGCCAACACATCGAGCGGATTGCGCGGCGGCGCCACCGCTTCCAGGCGCCCGGCCAGCATGCGCTCCACCGTCACGGTGGCGTCGATTAAATCGCGCCGGGTGCGCGGATAAAACACGCCGGCGGACACGCCGCCGACCTGATGGCCGGCGCGCCCCACCCGCTGCAGCGCGCTCGCCACCGAGGGCGGCACGCCGACCTGGATCACCCGATCCACCAGCCCCATGTCGATGCCGAGCTCCAGGCTGGAAGTGGCGACCACGCAGCGCAGTTCGCCGGCTTTGAGCGCGGTTTCAATTTCCGCCCGCCGCTCCTTGGATACCGAGCCATGATGCGAGCGGGCGATGACCGGCGGTTCCCCGGCGGCGCGCTTGCCGGTGCCGCCCGAGTTGGACAGGTAATGCGGGTCGGGTTCCGCCGACAGGGAGGACATGGCGTAGCGTTCGGCATAGCCTTCATTGAGGCGCGCCGTCAGCTTTTCCGACAGCCCGCGGGAATTGGTAAACACGATGGTGGAGCGGCAGGTGAGGATCTGCTCAAGGATGCTGGCCTCCACATGCGGCCAAATCGACCCAGCGCGCCCGGATGCTTTCATCGCCGGGGACGCATCGCCGCGCGGCGGTATATCGGTCATATCCGCCACCGGCACCACGATCTTCACCACCAGGGACCGGCTCGACGGCGGGTTGACCACCGTCACCGCAAGCGCGCCGCCCAGGAAACGGGCCACGCGCTCCACCGGGCGCACCGTCGCCGACAAGCCGATGCGCTGCGCCGGCGCGGGCAGCAAGGCGTCCAGCCGCTCCAGGCTCAGCGCCAGATGAGAACCGCGCTTGGTGCCGGCCACCGCATGGATCTCATCGATAATCACCGTGGTTACGCCGCGCAAGGTTTCGCGCGCCTTGGAAGTCAACATCAGATACAGCGACTCGGGGGTGGTGATCAGAATATCCGGCGGCCGCCGCAGCAGGCTGGCGCGTTCGGCGGCCGGCGTGTCGCCGGTACGCACGCCCACGGTCAATTCCACGCCGGGATCGCCGCGCTGCCGGCGCCTGGCGCTGACGCCATCGAGGGGTATGCCCAAGTTGCGCCGCACATCGGCCCCCAGCGCCTTGATGGGCGAGATATAAACCACCCGGGTGGCGGTTTGGCGCGCGCGCTCGGGCTCGCGTTCGCGCTCCTGAAACAGCCGGTCGATGGCGTGCAAAAAGGCCGCCAGCGTCTTGCCCGAACCGGTGGGCGCGATCACCAGGGTGCAGTCGCCGGCGCCAATCGCCGCCCAGGCGGCCTGCTGCACAGGCGTCGGCGCGGCGAACGCCGAGGCGAACCAGTCCCGGGTGGCGGGATGGAACCGGCTTAGGGGATGGGGGGGAGTCCGTTCTGGCTTCAACATTGCCGGCTAACGTCCGAAGGCGCGGTATCGAACCAGCGCCGTGGGGCGGCGCGCGGCTGGCGTCCCATTTTCCAATAGGGAAAAAGCGATTTTATTCATGGCGAGGCGATCCTTTTAGGTCCGGACGGCTGGCAGGCAGCGGTTGATGCCGGCACACACGTAATAACAGCTTAGCAGATTGCCGCCATGGCGTTTTGCGCGCCGCCGGTCGCCGCGGACCCGTGGGGATGCGCCGCCAGCTTGAATACCGGGACGTTTTTTATTTGATCACCCAAAACCCATGGGTGCCGTCCTGGGACAATTGCGCCACCAGGCCGTACTCCCACTCCAAATAGGCCTGCATGACCTGCGCCGGCACATCGGTGCCTTCATACGGGCGGCGATAGCGGTCGATACGCGGCGACAGCAGCCGGGTTTCGCCTTGCTCCAGCGGCAGATTCGCCGCCCGCCAGGCGGCGTTGCCGCCGTCCAGCACGTAAACCGGCTTGCCGGTCAGCCGTTCCAGTTCCTCCACCGCATAGGCCGCCAGCAGGCTGGTGCCGCAGGTGACCACATAGCGTTGCGCGGACGGTAAGGCATCCGCCGCGGCCAGCTTGTCCAGCTCCGCGCGCAATAACCAGCTGGCGCCCGGGATATGGCCGGCGACGTAATTGGCGCTGCCGGTAACATCGAGCACCGCGGTGCCGGCCTCCCGCAGCCAGCCGGCCAGGAGAGCGGCGTCCACCCGCCGCTGCGGCGGCAAGGCGGGCAACGGCGGCGGCCATGCGCCCCGCTCGCTAAAATCGCCGGCGGCCAGCCCGTCCAGCACCCAAACCTGCCAGTTCATCTGCGCCAGCCAGGATGCGGTCATATCGGCGCGCGCCTGCAGGTCGTCCACCAGCACGATGCGCGCGCCGCGCACGCTGGCGTAATGATCGGTCTCCTGCACCAGCTGGCCGCCCGGCGCCGGCCGGGCGCCGGGCAGATGGCCGGCGGCATATTCCTCCGGGGAGCGCACATCGAACACATACGTGGTGCGCTCGCTATCGGCCCGCCACTGCGCCAGATCCTCCATGCCGGCCCGTTTAACCCCGGCGCGATCGGCGACCCGGCGGGCATCCTGGCCGGCCAGGCGGCGAATAGCGGCGCCCGGCTGCCCATAGCGGCGCTGCTGGCCCCGTTCCAGGTCATAACCGGCCAACGTCCAGCCGATGGTGCCGTTGCGCAGGGCGAAGACCGGATTGGCGATGCCCGCATTCACCAGCGACTGGGCGCCGATGATGCTGCGGGTGCGCCCGGCGCAGTTGACGATCACCCGGGTCGACGGCGCGGGAGCCAGATCCCGCACCCGCAATACCAGCTCCGCCCCCGGCACGCTGATGCTGCCGGGGATATTCATGGTCTGGTACTCATCAAAGCGGCGCACATCCAGCACCACCGCATCCGCCTGCCGATCCAGCAGTTCTTTCACCTGTTCCGCCGCCAGCGAAGGGGTATGGCGCTGATGCTCCACCCATTCGCCGAAAGACTTGCTGGGGGAATTCACATCCATGAACAGTACGCCGCCCGCCGACCGCCAGCCGGCAAGGTCATCTTCCAGCAGCGCCACATCGGTATATCCCAGGGCCAGCAGGCGCTGCGCGGCCCTGGCGGCCTGCCCCGCGGCGTTATCATACAATGTCACCGGGGTGTCCGGCCGCGGGATGCGCGCCAAAACCTCGATGTCCAGTTTCGATAAAGGAATATTCACGGCGAACAGCGGATGGCCTTCGGCATAGAGGGCCTCTTCGCGGACATCCACCAGCGCCATTTCCCGCCCGTCCAGCAGGGCCTGGCGGATTGCCCCCGCCCCGCGCCGCGTTATTGCTTGATTAGCCATGGTGCGACAAATCCCAAATGTTAGGTCACAAGGTATCGGAGTAACCGGAGATAAACCGTTTTTCGCTGCCGTCCGGTTGATAGGCGGCGCGCCGCCCCCCCGGACAAACTGGCCACCGTGAAGCGCTGGCGCGAATCGGCATGGAGTCAATACTGCGGATAATACTGCCGGTGCGTTGGGCAAAGGCATCGTCCAGCAGCCGTCATGGCAGACCAGCTCGGCCGGCAAGCGCTTGCCCCGGCGCAGGATAACGGCCTCTCCCGCCGTTACTCCAGTACGGCCGCCCCAACTGCCCGATAAGCAAGGCTGCGATCTCAGAAGCTGAAGTGATATTTTTCGGCCAGGCCCAGTTCTTTGACGATGCGCACTCCTTTTTGCAGGGCTTCTCCCTGCAAATCCTGCAGCGGCCGGCGCAAACTGCCCCCCGGCAGGCCGATGGCGTTCATTAATGATTTGACCGCCACCGGATTGATCGCCGAATAGGTATAATGCAGCAACGGCAACAGGTGCTGGTACGCCGTGCGGAAACGCGCGCTATCTTCGCCGGAACGCCAGGGGCGCGAAATCTCGGCCAGCTCGGCCGGCGCGATATTGCCGGTCATATTGGCGGTGCCGTGTCCGCCCAGCGCCATGGTCGGCACCACCAGTCCCAGGTTGGGCGAGTCGCAACACATCACCGCCACATCGGGATTGCCGGCCAGCACTTGCGCCACCTGGCCGACGCGGGTAGTGGACTCTTTATGCACGATATAATTGGGATGTTTGAAAATTCGCAGCAGCGAGTCCCAATGCAGATCGGTTTTTACCCGCGGGGGATTGTTATAAATGCCCAGGGGCAAATCCGTCGCATCGGCGATCTCCAGGAAATAACGCTCAATATCGTTTTCGCTGGCGCAAATGTAGGCCGGCGCGGCCAGGATGGCGCCGTCGGCGCCGTTATCCTGGGCATAACGCACATAGTCGATACTGGTATCGGTGTTATTGCCGGTACAGCCGTAAAATAATTTCATCTTGCCGGTTTTAAACTGCGCCGTGCGGCGGATGATCTCTTTTCGCTCGTCGGCTGACAGCATGGAGACTTCGCCGGTGGACCCCATAATCAGTACCGCCGCCGTGCCATGGCTCTCCTGGAACGCCAATAAGGTGCGGAATGCCTCGAAATCAATACTGCCGTCGGCATTGAATGGCGTAATCAGCGCCACAAAAGACCCTTCTATTTTCTGAATGCCCATGTCGTACTTCACCTCTCGCCGTCATGATTAAAGCCGGTGGGCCAATGCGCCCCGGCCGCGTATCCGTCTCTAGCGCAATGGCGCCGGCGCAGCAAAGCCCGCCGCGACAAAACGCAGTAAGTTGTCCAATACTTCTTCATCGTCATCGCTGTTGCACAAGCCATGGGACATAATGGCCAGCCGCCCGGACAGCGGATCGGAGTCCGCCAGCACGTGCATGGCGGCGCCGCGGGCAAACTCATAACGCCAGATGATTTCCGCGCGGGAAAGCCGCGGCGCCGCGCGGGCGAAAGCGGCGAAAAAACGTTCCGCCACATAATCGAACTTATCCGCCACCATGGCGGTTATCGTCGCCTGCGGCGAGGCGCGCAAATGCTGTAATAAACGTACGGCAATCCGGCCGCCGTCGGGCGAGCGCGCCGATTTGACCAGCGGGCGCAATAGCGCGTTGAGTATGGCCTCCAGCGGCGGCGCGCGATCGGCATAGCGCGCGTCAAGCTCGTCGAGCAATGCGATACGGGCGTTATTCAGGGGATCCAACACCTTGTTGAGCACTTCGCGCAGCAGTCCGTCCTTTGAGCCGAAATAATAATTTACGGCAGCTATATTTACCTTGGTCGTTTCGGTAATTTCCCGGATGGTGGTCAATTCATTGCCTTTGGTGGCGAAAATATTGACGGCCTCCGCGAGAATACGTTGTTTAACGTCCGAGTCTTTAATTTCCGCCACGCGTTATCTCCCTGATTCTATTTTTTGCCTTAGCCATAACGTCATTAATAGCGGCCCGGACTTTAACCGGCATACCGCCATTATATCTGTACCTTGAAAGTTATATCACAACCCTGACACGGGATAATAATACGATTCAAACATCCGTTTGAAATGATTTTTTTAACTTTGCTTAGTTAAAAATGATGTAAGCTTTTCCATTCTGCCCTCATGACTCAATCCGGCTTCATCGTCTCCAATCAATCCATTGAATAATAATAATTTATATTAAATTTTACGCCATGGCCTATCCCTTCGGGGAGCGACGAGCCATGGACTTTGCCGGCCATCAAGTTCCGGCGTATTGACAACCACCATTTTAAAAATCTATTTTAAAGGCACGTTTTAAATATCATTTATGTTAACACCCTTCCCTAACGCCGCTTGGTAACGAGGTTGAAAATCGATGAACGCTGGACGCACAATAGCTATTAAAAATAAAATATTGCTGGCACTGACCCTTGCCGTTTCAACCTTGTCCATATTCAATTGCGCCCAGGCAGATGATAAATTGAACGAGATATTGAAAAAACAAAATATTCAAGTGGGCGTTAGGACAGAACTGAAAGATTTTGGCTATATGAACCCCGCCACCAATGAAATTACCGGGTTTGATATCGATATCGCCAAAGAAATCAGCAAAGATATTTTTGGTAAAGACAATGCCATCGTGCTGGTGCCGGTTAATGCGCAGAACCGCACCACGCAATTGAATACGGGCCGGGTGGATTTGCTGGCGGCGACGCTTTCCGTCACGCCTGACCGGATGAAGGAAGTGAGTTTCTCGAAAGTGTATTTCCTGTCGGGCCAGTCGCTGCTGGTTAAAAAAGACTCGCCCATCCAAGGTGAAAAGGATTTATCCGGACGGGTCGTCTGCGCGGTAGTGGGATCGTCCCAGGAGGCGGTGATCCGCAAACGGGTGCCCGACGCGCAGGTATTGACCTATTCAAGAGCGCCCGAGGCGCTGCTGGCGCTGCAGGGCGGCAGATGCGACGCCTTTACCTATGGAATTTCGGTGCTCCGGGACATGATCAAGTCCAACCCGAATACCCGGCTGGCCGGGGGTCTGATGACCTTCGAAGCCATGAGCCTGGGGGTGAAAAAAGGCGATGATTCCCTGCTCGCCGCCGTCGATACCGCCCTGTTGCATATTAAACAGGACGGCCGCTATGCCGCCATTTATAAAAAATGGATTGCCGGCGACTTGCCCGCCGACGTGGACAGCTGGTATGGCATGGACCCGGCCGAAGCGGCCCGGCGTTACGATGCGTCGCGGGGTTAACCTTATGCCGGCAGGCAAGATCGGCGCCGCCATGGGCATTAATCGAGGGGGCCGCCATGACGCAGCCTAAGATTGTTGTGGAATTCAAGGACGTGAATAAGCATTTTAATGCGCTGCATGTGCTTGCCGACATCAATCTCCAGGTCCGCCAGGGGGAGGTGATAGCGGTGATTGGCCCTTCCGGTTCCGGTAAAAGCACCCTGGTGCGCTGCATTAACCGCCTGGAAACGATAGACAGCGGCGAGTTGTGGATCGACGGCGGCCCGTTGCAGGACGACGGCAAGGGCCTATACCAATTACGCACCCGCATCGGCATGGTTTTTCAGCAGTTCAATCTCTATCCGCACAAGACGGTGCTGGAGAATATCTGCCTGGCCCCGATCAAAGTGAAAGGCCTGCCGCGACCGCTGGCGGAGCAGCAGGCCCACGAATTGCTCAAACGGGTGGGGATCGGCGAAAAGCACAATGCCTACCCATCGGCGCTGTCGGGGGGGCAGCAGCAGCGGGTGGCCATTGCCCGCGCCCTGGCGATGCAGCCCGGCATTTTATTGTTTGATGAACCTACCAGCGCCCTCGATCCGGAAATGGTGGGCGAGGTGCTGGAGGTGATCCGGGAATTAGCCGATACCGGCATCACCCTGATTATCGTCACCCATGAAATGGGATTCGCCAGGCAAGTGGCCGATCGCGTGCTGTTTATGGATGCGGGCCGTATCGTGGAACAGGGCGAGCCGCAAACTTTTTTCGCCCGTCCCCGGCATCCGCGGGCGCAGGAATTCCTTGCCCGGGTTATCCGGCATTATTAGCCCGCCGGCGCACGGCCACCAGGAGTAGCGAGCATGTTATTTACCGCGGTATTTGAAAATCGGGATCTGTTTATCAGCGGCGCGCTGATGACGCTGGGGTTAAGCGCAGGCGGCTGGCTGGTCGCCATTTTTACCGCGGTGCTGCTGGTGGCGATGCGCATTTCCCCCCGCCCGGCGCTTAGGTTGGCCGGAACCGGCATAGTGGAATTTGTCCGCAATATTCCGCCCATCGTGATCGTTTTTTTTGTCTATTTCGGTTTGCCCGGCGCCGGTATCCGTATCTCGTCTTTCAGCGCCGTGGTGATAGGCGTCGGCTTTTATGGCGGCGCGTTGATGTCCGAAGCCCTGCGCAGCGGCGTGTCGTCCCTGCCGCGGGGGCAATATGAAACCGCGCTGGCCACCGGCATGTCCTATCTCCAGGCCATGCGCTGGGTGGTGTTGCCGCAGGCGGTGCGTATCGTCATACCGCCCCTGGGCACCGAAACCATCAACCTGATCAAAAATACCTCGCTGGGCGCGGCGGTATCGGCGGGCGAAATTATGGGGAACGCCAATCTGGTGGGGTCGCGCACCTTCGCCTACGCCGCGGTTTTTGTGGCCACCGGCATCGTCTACATCTGCCTGACCTGGCCCATCGCGCTGGGCGTCAATACCCTCGAACGGCGGTGGTTATGGAAATAACCTTCCCCGGCCTGCAATGGTTATTAAATCCGCCGGTGCTGTTATTTTTGGCCAAGGGCATGGGCTATTCTATCATGCTGGCGCTGGCCTGCGGGCTGATTTCAATCCCGGCCGGCGCGCTGCTGGCCGCCGGACGCATGAGCCGTACGGGGTTAATCCGCTATCCCGCCACGGCGTATATCGAACTCACCCGCAGCCTGCCGCAGATGCTGATTATCTTTAGCGTCTATTTTGCCTCCGATGCGTTGGTCGGGGTGAGTTTCAGCCCCACCGCCGCCGCCATTATCGCCCTCAGCGCCTTTAACAGCGCGGTGGTGGCGGAAATTTTGCGCGCCGGCCTGCAATCCGTCGAGCGCCAAACGCTGGAAGCCGCGCAATCGCAGGCATTTTCCGCACGGCAGGTATTTTTACTGATCCGCCTGCCCCTGGCCTGGCGCAGGATGACGCCGGCGCTGATCGCGCAGTTTACCAGCTTGCTCAAAGCCACCGCGCTGACGGTGGTCATAGGCGTGCCCGAGTTTTTGGACCGGGCCATGATCGTGACCGCCAGTCCGCCTTACCGCGCCATGCCGGTGTATGTGCTGATCGCGATAATGTATTTTTGCGTCAACTTTACTATTTCGTTACTGGGACGCCGCCTTGAGCGGGCCGAAACCGGCGGGATGCGTCCTTGAAGCCCGGGCCGCGCCCGGGCGCCGGCATCCCCCGCCCCTACCGCAATAAGGATTGACTATGAGCGCTGCGCAGCCCGCCGGCATCCGGATACCACGCGCCACTTGGCCGGAGCCCGTGATTATTACCGTGAACGGCAAGCCGATGACCGCCTACCCCGGCGAAGCCTTGGGCGCCGCCCTGCTGGCCGGCGGGTACCGGACGTTGCAACGCCGCGTGCGCGATGGTTCGCCGGCGGCCATGTTCTGTCTGATGGGTGTGTGCCAGGAGTGCCAGGTATGGGTGGACGGCGTACCGGTGCTGAGTTGCCAGGTACGGGTCAAAGCCGGCATCGCGGTGAGCTTTTAACCAAACAGGATTATAGGTGGAGGATGATGGCGTGGCGACAGCTTTTGGCTTGATTATCGTCGGGGCGGGTCCCGCCGGCATGGCCGCGGCCATTGCGGCGGCCGGGCGCGGCATTGACACCTTATTGCTTGATGAACAGGACCAGGCCGGCGGCCAGTACTATCGCGCCCTGCCCGCCGGGGTAAACGGCTCGCCGCGCCGCGATCCCCATCACCTCGCCGGCGACGCGCTGCGCGCTCGCCTGTATGCCGGCCCGGCCAAGGTGGCGCTGCAACGTAAAGTCTGGCATATCCGCCTTGATGCCGCGCCCGGCGGCCCGGCTACGTTCACCTTGCAGACCCTGGGCGCCAACGGCAATGAAATATGGACCTCCCGGGCGCTGATCGTCGCCAGCGGCACCACCGAACGAGTGATTCCTTTTGCCGGCTGGACGACGCCCGGCGTGATGGGGCTGGCCGGCGCCAGCATTCTGCTCAAGGCGCACCAGATGCTGCCGGGCGGACGCACGGTGGTGGCCGGCTCCGGACCCCTGCTCGCCCTGGTGGCCGCCGGTATTATCGCCGGCGGCGGGACGGTGGCCGCCGTGGTGGATCTGGCGGGAACCGCCGATTGGCTGCGCGCGTTGCCGGGGTTAGCCACCCGGCCCGCGCTGCTGCGCCAAGGCGTGTCATGGCTGCTGCGGCTCAAGCGCGCCGGCGTCCCTATTTTTACCCGACATACGGTGGTTAACGCCCGGGGCCGGGATGGCGTCGAGAGCGTCGATATTCAGCCGGTGGATGCGCAGCGGCGCATCCAGGGGCAAACCGCACCCCGTACTCTTACCGCCGACTCGCTGGTTATCGGCCATGGACTCACCCCGGCCGGCGAGCTGTTGCGCGCGTCGGGGGTCACGTTTATTCCCCGCCCGGATGCCGGCGGGTGGGTGCCGGACTGTGATGATTATATGCGCACCTCGGTGCCGGGCCTGTTCGCCGCGGGGGATTGCGCAGGCGTGGCGGGAGCGGAAACGGCGCTGCTGCGCGGACGGCTGGCCGGCCTGGCGGCCAGCGCATTGCTCGCCGGCCTGCCGGACGACCAGTTGGCCGCGCTCACCGCCGCAACCCGGCGGGAGCTGCGACAAGCCGCACGCTTTAGCGGCGCCAGCGCCGCGCTGATGGCCATGCCGGCGGGGCTGGCCGATAGCGTCGCCCCGGAGGTCGTCGTTTGCCGGTGCGAAGGCGTTACCCTGGCGCAGATTGACTCCGCCCTGGACGCGGGCGCCAGCGAGCTCAACCAATTAAAGATCTGGAGCGGCTGCGCCATGGGGTCCTGCCAGGGCCGGTTTTGCGCTGAAATGCTGGAACACCGCCTGCGCCGGCGCGCGCTGGCGCCTCGGGTCGCAGGGCCACTGCGCGCCCGCCCGCCGGCGCGTCCGCTTTCCGTCTCGGCGCTGCTGGGCGAGGATGACGGCGCTCCCCTGATCCTGCCCGAGAAACGCCCATGACGCGCTATGATATCGCCATCGTCGGCGGCGGCATCATGGGCTGCTATGCGGCCATGTTATTGGCCGAGGCGGGCATGCGCGTCGCGGTAATTGAAAAATCCACTTTATGCGGCGGCGCATCCGGCGTGAATGCCGGCAGCCATTCAATGCAAAACAAACGGCTGCAATTGCTGCCCTACGCCCTGGAAGCCCAAGAGCTGTGGACGCGCATGAGCGCCCGGCTGGGCTATGATATGGGATATCGCCGCACCGGCGGACTGATCGTGGCGTTGACGGAGCAGGAAGCCGCGGGCCTGGAGGAAAAGACCCTGGCGCGGCGGGCCGTGGGCGTTGACGCGGAAATGATCGCCGGCGATCGCGCCCGGGCGATCGAGCCTTTGCTGTCACAATATATCCTGGCGGCCAGCTACGGTAAAACCGACGGCTATTCGGACAGCTTGCGCACCGGCCGGGCTTTTACCGGCAAACTGCGCCAGCTCGGCGTCAGCCTGTATGAGCACTGCGGGGTCGAACGCATAGCGCCGGTCCGTGACGGCTTTGTCATTGCCGGCGCAGGGGAAACCGTCTACGCCGGCCGGATATTGTTGGCCGCCGGCGCCTGGTTAAAAGAATTATTGTTAATGCTGGGGAGCGATCTGCCGGTAAGCTATCGCCTGAACCAGGCGCTGGTGCTCGATCGCATCGGCCATCGCCTGCGGGGGTTTATCGGCCACGCCTCGGGTTTGCTGACCTTGAAACAGTCCCATTCCGGCAAACTGTTGCTCGGCGGCGGATGGCCGGCGGAAGGCTGCGCGCAGGCAGGGGAATCGGTCATGCTCAGCGACAGTATTATCGGTAACCTGCGGCTGGCCCGGCGCATCTTGCCCGCCGTCGGCGCTACCTCGCTGCTGCGGGCCTGGTCGGGATTCGAGGCGGATATGCCCGATTTTTTACCGTTGGTGGGCGCGGTGCCCGGCGTGAAAAATGCCTTTGTCATCGGCTGTATCGGCGGCGGTTATACCCTCGGCCCGGTCATGGCGCAGCGCCTCTGCCAGCAGATACTTGAACGCGGCCCGGCGGATGCGGCGTTTGATCCCGCGCGCTTTTTACCCGCCGGGGTCCGGACGGTTACGGCTTGTCCGCCAGTTGCCCAAGGGTAAGCGGTTTTATCGGGAAACGCGCGCGCATCATCCCCACCGCGTCCGGCTCCGACCCGCTTTCCCGGGCCAGGGTTTCAGTGAGCGTCAGATGGCAAAACCGCCCCTGGCAGCGCCCCATGCCGCACCGACTGATGCTTTTAAATTCATTGATTCCCCGGCCCCCGGCGTTAACGTAATCGCGCACGGCGGCCAAGGTGACGTCCTCGCAGCGGCAGATCGTCGTATCGCCATGGACCGGGATACGCAGCTCCCGGGCCGGACGGTATAACACATCCAGAAACAGGCGCAGCCGCTGCCAGCGGCGCAGCCGGCGCTTGATCTCCTTGACCTCCCCGGCCTGCCGGGCGGGGTCGATGCGGTCAAGCCGCAGGGCGATGTCCAGCGCGGCTAATCGTCCGCCAAGCAGGGCCGCATCGGCGCCGGCAATCGCGGCCCCGTCGCCGGCGAGATAGATGCCGGGATGCCCCCGCAGCGCGCCGCATTCGTCGGTCTGCGCCTGCCAGCAAAGCTGGCGCCCGGACCAGCGGTGGGGCGCCCGCAAAGCCCGGGTCAGTTGGCTATCCGGTACCACGCCCTGATGCAGCAAGACCAGGTTCGCCGGCAACGTCAGCCGGCCGGCGCCGCGGGTAAAGCTAATATGGGAAACCCTCTCGTCGCCCAGCAGCGATAATCCGCTGGCGCCGGTATACACCGCCACGCCGGCACGTTTGATATCCCACTGGATTCGCATGCCCCGCAGCAGCGTCGGCCACTGGCTTAACGCGCCGAAAACATAGGGTGCGCCGCGCAGGTAATTGCCTGCCGGCGTGGTGTCCACCAGTGCCGCGATGTCCGCCCCGGCGTGCAACAGCTGTTGGGCCAGCAAATAAAGCAGCGGCCCGCAGCCCGCGAGCACGGCCGGTCCAACCGGCACCAGACGCTCGGTTTTAAGCAGCATCTGCGCCGCCCCGGCGCCCATAACGCCGGGCAACGTCCAGCCCGGTATGGGAACGGGCCGCTCCAGGGCGCCGGTGGCCACGATGATGCGCCGGGGCCGGAATTGCCGGCTACCCTCGCCCGTGCTGGCATGGACAGCAAGATCATCATCGACTTGCCATACCCGGGTGCCGCTGAGATAGCCGGCCCCGCTGGCCAAAAAAGCCTTTATCAGGGCCTGTCCGCTATCGGCGCCCCCCGGCGCTGTCGCATGCCTGCGGTAAATCCGTCCGCCGGGGCTTTCCTGTTCGTCCAACACCGTTACCGACAACCCATGTTCCCGGCAGCAAAGCGCGGCGCCGATGCCCGCCGGCCCGGCGCCGATAATCAGGACGTCCGGGGTCGATGACGCAGTAGCGTTATTCATTGCCGCGCTCCCGGTCAGCGGGCAGATTATCGCTGCGAATCGACATCCCCGCCGTCACCTTGGCCATGCATGACTGCACGGACGACCGGCCGTCAATCTCCACCAGGCACTCAAAACACGCGCCCATCATGCACCAGGGCGCGCGCGGCGAGCCATCCGCCGCCGTGACGCGAAAGCAGGCCACGCCTTGCTCCAGCAAGGCGGCGGCGACGGTCGCATCCGCCAATACGCTAAGCGGACGCTGATTAAACTCGATATTGACCCGGCGGCGCGGCAACGCCTGCGCCTGTGGGGTGATGGCTTTGAAAAGCGGCTTATCCGCCATGGGCCTGCTCCTGAAAAAGGCTGAATCGGTCGGCCAGAAACACGCCCTCGGCTAATAGCGGCGGCATGGGCCCGACGCCGGCAAACCAGGGCGCGATACCGTGGGCATGGATCGCCGCCAGCGTCACTGCGCTATGGCAGGTGGCGACAAAAGCCCCCGGATAACGAGCCGATTGCTGATAGATAGGCAGTTTGTCGGGAGTCATCACCCGCAGTGCCGCCCAAGTGCGCACCAGGGCGGCCTGCGCCAGGGAAGGGAAGGTTTCCACCCCGCGGCGCGCCAGCTTGCTGGTCGCTTCGGCGCTGGTGCGATCGTCGAACCCCGCGGCTTCTTCCGTGGACCCCAGCATCACCGTGCCATCCGCGGTTTGCCGCAGCTTATTCGTGGTTACGGGCAACAGCGGACGCACCCGTTCCGTTACCAGGACTTGTCCGCGCAATGGCGTGACGGGGGCGTAAAGCCCCAGTTGGCCGGCCAACCGGCGATTGCCTAATCCGGCGGCCAGCACGATCTTTTGCGCCGCCACCCGCACCTGGCCATTATCGGCGCTGAACCCTGAATCACCGCAGGCGATGCGCTGCACCGCCGCGCCGCGATAAATAGCGCCCCCCTGCCGGCGGATGGCGCAATGAAGGGCATAGAGTAATAGCAGCGGATTCACATCGGCATCCAGCGGGCAGAAACTGCCGCCGATAACCGCCGGGCCAATCAATGGAAACCTGGCGCGCAGGCCGGCGTTATCCAGCATCGTATAAGGGATGCCGGCCGTGGCGCCGAGCCCTTTTAGCAATTGCGCCCGCTGCGCGACTTCGGCGGCGGAGTAACCGAACCAGAAACCGCCGCTGTGCCGTAGCTCAAGGCCGATGCCGGTGCGGCGTGTCAACTCCGCGGCAAAGCGGGGCCACAGGGCGGCGGATGCGCGGGTCCAGGCCGCATAGGCGGGCTGGGACTCCCCTTTGCCCTGTACCCAGATTTGGCCGAAGTTGCCGCGCGATGCGCGAAAGGCCACATCCCCCTCATCCAGGACGGCAACCCGGATGCCCCGCCGGCCCATGCCGTAGGCGATGGCGGAACCCACCAGGCCGCCGCCGATAATCAGGCAATCCGCCGCCGGCTCGCCGCAGCTGTGCGCTTGCATAGTCTTACCTCATTCCTGCAGCGCCCGCCGAAAGCGGATCTCAAGAAACCGCGCGGTTAACGTCAGCGGCAGGATAATCATGACAAACAGGCCAGCGACCACGGTCAGCACCTCGATGGGCCGAAAGGTATTGATGCTGATTTGCTGTCCCACATACAAAATATCCGCCACGGCGATATATCCCACCAGCGCGGTATTTTTGATCACCAGCACGCATTGGCCGATAAGCGGGGGGAAGATTTGCCGAAAGGCCAGCGGCCCGATAATCCGCTTTAATACCTGGGTGCGGGTCATTCCCACGGAATAACCCGCTTCAATATATCCACGGTCGATGGACTGAATGCCGCCGCGGAATATTTCAGCAAAAAAAGCCGAGCTATACCATGCCAGCGCCAATACCGATGTCATAAAAGCCGAGGGCGATAGCCCGAACAGCAAGGGCAGGCAATAATA
The DNA here is from genome assembly GCF_047324175.1 of Sodalis sp. RH21. Taxonomy (NCBI): domain Bacteria; kingdom Pseudomonadati; phylum Pseudomonadota; class Gammaproteobacteria; order Enterobacterales; family Bruguierivoracaceae; genus Sodalis; species Sodalis sp. RH21. The sequence continues at coordinate 3,400,403 of NZ_CP178732.1, forward strand.
CATCCAGACCAGCAGTACCAGTGAGGGAATCGATCTCGTGACCTCGACCAATACCGTTACCGGCACAGACAGCCACAGCGAACCCGACGTGCGCAGCAAGGCGAACAGAATGCCGAGGGCGATGCCCAACACCACGGTTAGACCGGATAACGAGAGGGTCAAATAAACCGCGTGGCGTAATAAGTCGCGATATTCCCAGACAACATTAAAATCCCATACGTATGCGCCGGAGTGCATAGCGGCATCCTATATCTGACGAGTGAAAGTGCGGTCTGTATGTTCCTGCTGCTGCCGATAGCGTCCGGCAAAAGCGCGGGTGCGTTCACGCGCCTCGGGGCCAAAAATATAATCAGGAGTGCCGCTGTCGTAAATCGAGCCCGCTTCGAGGAAAAAAATCCGATCGCAAATCTGGTGGGCAAAACCCATTTCATGGGTGACGATGATCATGGTTTGGCCCTCATCCGCCAGTGTCCGGATAACCTGCAGCACCTCGGTCACCAGTTCCGGATCGAGGGCGGAGGTGGGCTCATCCAATAACACAATCTTTGGCTGCAGCGCCAGCGGCCCTTCGATAACATTCTCCGGCACCGTGCCATGGGGTTCCATGCTATTTTGCCTCGGGATAAAGGTATTTATCCCAAATAAGCTTGAATTCGCCGTCGGCGCGGTAATAGTCAATGGCGATATTCAGCCATTCCTTTAGCTGGGTACTGCCTTTGCGCACCGCGAAATTCGACGGCGTTGCGATCGGGTCTTTCGGCATCACTATCGTGCCCTTGCCCTTGGCTTGCCGGTAAAGCTGCAAGATCGGCTCGCTGGAAACGATGGCATCCACCCGGCCGCTTTCCAATTCCATCACCATGGCGTCATACCCTTTGACCAGCGACCAAGTCACATCGGGTATTAACCTGCGCGCCGCGATGGTGGTCGCGCCCCCTTCTATGGCGGCGATGCGAAACTGCGGCTTATTGAGCGTCGCCCAGTGGGAATAGGCCTCCGCGGGTTCGTTGAGGGTGAGTAAGCCAATCTGGATATCCGTAACCGGTTTGGTGAAGTCAACCGCCAGGGCGCGCTGCGGGGTGGCGCCATAGGCGCCAATAATATCAAATCGGCCGGATTGCAGGCCGGCCGCCGCCGAGCCCCAATCGGTGGGAACATATTCAACTTTAACGCCGATGGAAGAAAATATCAGCTCGGAGATGTCAGGTATAATACCAACCCACTGTCCGCTTTTAAGATCCTTTTTATAATTAGGAAATGATTCCACCGCCCCTATTCTTACTACTTTATCTTTAATTATGCGATCAAAGTCATCATCCGCCTGGGCTCGCACCGGGATCGCCACTAACGCTAATACCAGGGCCAGCACATAGGGAAATATAAAACTTCCGCGCCGATCGGCAGCCATAAGCTATTCATCCTTAATTTATGGATTTATTATTTATAATAATCATCGCGTGTCAGGAATATTATAAAGCATGTTGACAGTATGAATATACAGCAAATAAAACGCTCATTTGAAATGTTTTTTTTAACTTTATTAAGCTAAATAATGATTTTATTAAGCCACGCCGGCACGGCGCGCCGACGGCACGCGGCGCGTCGCCTTTGGGAGGGGGATCGGCGATGATAATAGCGGCAAAAACGCAGGCGAGCGGTTGCGGCCCGGGACGGGGTTCAGCGGCGGATAATAGGCGGCGGCACAAAGGCCCGCACCGCGGGCAAGGGGTCATCATAGCGGACAAGATCAACTACCGCGATTTGCCCGATACAGCCCTGCCCCAGCGCCGAAGTGCCGATATCCAGGGTTAATACGTTGGGGTTGCCATGCACGCAAAAAGGAATGTCATCCCGCGGATCATAGGGATCAAACCATGCGCCGGTGGGCACCTGAATCACTCCCGGCATGATGGCTTCGCTGATATCGGCCGACGCCAATATCGCCCCGAGTCCGTTGAATATCTTGATAATGTCGCCCTGGCGCACCCCTTTGCCCGCCGCATCCAGCGGATGGATTTTACACACTTCGCGTCCGCGCCGCTTAGCGTCCCCGCTATGGCGGCCAAAATCCAGTTGGCTATGCAAGCGCGTGGCCGGCTGGTTGGCTATCAGATAAAACGGGTGGGTTTCATCGCACCGCAGCCGCGGCGCCAGCCATACCGGGTGGCCGGGGCAATCCGCATAACCGAAGCGGTCGATGGTGCTGGAGAAAATTTCAATCTTGCCGCTGGGCGTCGGCAGGGGATGGCCGGCGGGATCTGTGCGAAAATTACGCAGCAGCCTGCCGCCGTCTTTAATTTGCGGCAAATACAGCGAACCTTGCGCCCAGAACGTGTCGAAATCCGGCGCCGGCGCGCCGTGCGCCGCCAGCTTGTCCGCCATTTGCCCATAGAGTTGGCGCAGCCACTGCCCGCTGGTGCGGCCCTCGCTGAAGGCGGCCTCGGTGCCGAGGCGGCGGGCCAAATCGTTGAAAATATCGTAATCATCCCTGGCCTGGCCATAGGGTTCCCGCACTTGCTGCATGGCCACCAGTAAATTGTCCGTCGCCGTGCCGCCGATATCATCGCGCTCCAGCGTCAGGGTGCAGGGCAAGACGATATCCGCATGCCGCGCGGTCGGCGTCCAGTGTATTTCATGCACGACCAGCGTATCCAGGGTATTGAACGCGCGCCGCAATCGGCCCAGATCCTGGTGATGATGAAACGGATTGCCGCCGGCCCAATAGGCCAGCGCGATATGCGGATAGGTCAGCTTGTGGCCGTTATAGTCATACTGTTCGCCCGGATGAAGCAGCATATCCGCCACCCTGGCCACCGGAATATAGGTTTTAACCCCGTTGCGGCCCTGGGGAAACGCGGGAAAAGCGACGGCATTATGATGCTTGCCGTAGTGGCCGATGGCCCCCAGCGCATAATTATAACCGCCCCCCGGCAAACCCGGCTGCCCCAGCACGGCGGCCAGCGCCAGCCCGAGCCAGACCGGCTGTTCGCCGTGCTGCGCGCGCTGCAATGAATGCGCGACCGTCACCATCAGGCGTTTGCCCGCCAGGCGCTGCGCCAGCGCGGCGATATCCGCGGCCGGCACCTGACAGATATCCGCCGCCCAGGCCGGGGTTTTCGGCTGGCCGTCGGTATGGCCCAGCACATACTGTTCGAAGATGTCCCATCCTTCACAGTAACGCGCCAGGAACCCCCGGTCCGCCCAGCCGTTGACCACGATGTCATAAATCAGCGCCAGCATCAGCGCCGCATCGGTGCCGGGCACGATGGTATGCCATTCGGCGCGGGATTCCGCCGGCATATCGGATTGCAGCGGACTGAAGTAGATAAATTCCGCCCCCCTGGCCGCCGCCTGGCGCATAAAATCGCGCTCCGTATGGCGGCTGATGCCGCCGCTGGCCACCTGGGAGTTTTTCAGCGCCATCCCGCCGAACGACAGCACGATTTCGCTGTATTCGGCAATCTCTTCCCAGCTGACGCCCCGGCGCGCCACTTCATCCAGATCGCCGAGAATATGCGGCAATAAAACGGCGGAAGCCCCGGCGCTGTAACTGTTAACCGAGCGCACATAGCCGCCCAGCGAGGTATTGAGAAAGCGATGCACCTGGCTTTGCGCATGATGAAAGCGCCCGGCGCTGGACCAGCCGTAGGAGCCGCCGAAAATGGCCTCCGGACCGTACCGCCGCTGTACCCGGCGCAATTCCTGCGCCAACAGGTCGAGCACCTCGTCCCACTCCATTTCAATGTATTCGTCGTGCCCGCGCCGGCGATCGGGGCCCGGCCCATTCTCCAGCCAGCCGCGCCGTACCGCGGGTTTTGCTACCCTGCAGGGATGGTCAAGCGCATCGACAAAGTTGTCGATGAGACGATTGGGATTGGGATCGTCCGCAAAGGGTTTTACCGTCAGGCCCTGTTGACCTACGCTTGCGGTAAATACCCCCCAATGGGAACTGTGCATTTTTTCACGACGCGTCATAAGGCTCCATCACGGTGCGGCGAGCGGCTGTCAATTGGCCCGGAAGTAAGGTTAAAAGTATAAATCGCGGCAGCGCCCAGGCTACTGGCCGTTCATCCAATCCCTAGTCCCTATCCTAGTCCCGTACCATTTTTTCCAGGCTGACGCCACCAGCGGCAATAGGCGCCGGGACAGGTTTGTAACACAACATAAACAAAAAAAATTCATTACACAACATCAATCAAAAAGATCAATTTATCCTAAGCATATGACTTATTTGCACGTTCCCCGCCGTGGCCGACAAAAGAAACGCCGCAGCGACCCCGCCGCGGTGAAAGAGGATGCGCACGGCCTGGCGATTTAGTGCTGGCGTAAATCGCTGAGGAAACGCTTGGCGCGCTCATGCTGCGGATCGGTAAAAAATTGCTCGGGCGCGGCCTTTTCCAGAATTTGCCCCTGATCCATAAACCAGACGGTGTCCGCTACGTCGCGGGCAAAGTTCATTTCGTGCGTAACGCACATCATGGTCATCCCCTCCTGGGCCAGCCCGCGCATCACGTTTAGCACTTCACCCACCATTTCCGGGTCGAGCGCGGAAGTCGGTTCATCAAACAACATCACCGGCGGTTTCATGGCTAATGCGCGCGCTATCGCCACGCGCTGCTGCTGGCCGCCTGATAATTGCGCCGGATAGGCATCCGCCTTGTTTGATAATCCCACGCGCTCCAGCAACTCGCCCGCGTGGCTGCGCGCTTCGGTTCGCTTGATTCCCAGCACTTTCACCGGCGACATCATGATATTTTCGATCACCGACACATGCGGGAACAGATTGAAGCTCTGGAAAACAAAACCGATGCGTCTGCGCAAATGATTCAGGCGCATGCTGCTGCCGTGGATATCAATGCCGTCAAACAGGATTTGCCCTTGTTCAATGGGTTCAAGGCGATTAACGGTACGAATCAGCGTCGACTTTCCGGAGCCTGAAGGGCCGCACACCACCACCACTTCGCCGCTTTTGATTTCAGCGCTCAGATTGGTCAGCGCCTGATATTCGCCATACCACTTGTTGACCTGATGGAACAATATCATTGGTCTCATTCTCTTTCCTTATTGCGATTGAGTTTTGGTCAGCAGTATGCTTTTTGCCGCTATTGTCCCTTCAGGGGGACTATTACGGCGCTTGCGCGCAATACGCTCTTCGAGCTTATTGGCCACCCAGGTCAGACTGAAACAGATGAGGTAATAACTTATCGCCACAATCGCAAAGACCTGGAAAGGTTTAGTCAGTAATTGGTTATTCACCTGGTTGGCCGCATAGGTCAGTTCCGGGACATTAATTACGTAACCCAGGGTGCTGTCTTTAATAATGGAGACCAATTGGCTGACTAAGCTTGGCAGCGTGTTGTAAAGGGCCTGGGGTAAAATGACCAGGCGGAGAGCTTTCATATAACTCATGCCCAGCGCGCGCGAGGCTTCATATTGTCCGCCCGGTAAGGCCTGAATGCCGCCGCGGACGATCTCCGCAATGTAGGCGCTCTCATAAATAACCAGCGTACATAACATGGTCGAGAAGCCGCTAATATTATGGCCGATCAGCAGCGGCACACAGAAATAGGTCCAGAATACGACCATCAGCAACGGGATGCCGCGCAGCAGATACACCCAGCAGGCGGCGGGCCAACTCAGCCAGGGAAACGGCGACAGCCGGGCCAGGCCCAGCAATACGCCCAGCGGCAAAGCCAGCAGCACCGCCAAACACGAAATCAGCAAGGTACAAAGAAGGCCGCCCAATGCCCCGTTCGGATACTGCCCCATGAGAAACAACATTCCGTTATCATGCACAATGGTGAAGATATCAGACATGGGATTACCTCGCGTAGGCGCGCTGGAAACGACGGGCCAGCAACGCGCCGGCGGCCATCAACAACAGTGAAAAGAACAGATAGCCGGCGGATGCCACCAGGTAAGATTCAAATGTCCGGAAGGTCTTGTTTTCGATGTCGCGGGTGACATAGGTCAACTCGGCCACGCCAATCACCATCGCCAGGCTGGTATTTTTGAATAACAGCACCGTATGGTTAAGCAGCGATGGCAGCGCATTGCGAATGCCCTGCGGCAACACCACCGAACGCATCGCCCGGATATACCCCATGCCCAAGGACCGCGCGGCTTCGTTCTGGCCGTCGGGAATAGCGCGTAAACCGCTGCGGATATCCTCGGAAAAATAAGCCGCCTGGCACAGACCCAGGGCGAACATGGAGAAAATGAATTCGGCATCGAAATCATTGATCCACATCTGCACTGATTCCGGGAACAGCGTGGGTATGGCGAAATACCACATCATTAACTGAATCAGCGTCGGCACATTGCGATGGTATGAAACGTAAGCCTGCACGGCGAACACCGCCGCGCGTTTGTGAGTCAAGCGGATGACCACGAGCAGTAAGGCTATCAACATGGCCAACAGCCAGGAACCCAGCGCAAGCTTTAGGGTGACGACCGTACCGTCGATTATCATCTGCCCAAACTGGCCGGTCATGACGGCGCCAAAATCGAGTGTCATCGCGGATTCACCCCTCTAGGATTGACCATACTTATTGCGCGCGGTCGCCGGGACGCATGGTGGAAAGCCCCCCCGGCACCTGCAACGTCGGCGTAATCTCGATATTGCCGATATTGACCGCCACCGGGGCCGCCAGAGCAAAGGCGACGCAGTCGGCGATATCCTTGGCCTGCGGGAGCTCAAAACCATCGATAAAGCGGCGGCGTGCTTCCGCCTGGTCGCCCATCACGTTGCCAAAAATATCCGTTGCCACGCGGCCTGGGCAAATCTCGGTGATGCGGACGCGTTTGCCGTAGCAATCAACGCGCAATTGGCGAGAAAGCGCATGTACGCCCGCTTTGGTGGCGTGATAAATGGAGTTGCCATTGAAGTTATAAATCGCGGCAATCGAGGTAATATTGATAACGTGGCCGCAATCGCGGGCAACCATTCCCGGCACCAGCAGGCGGCAAAGATGCAAGACCGCGCGCAGATTGACATCCACCTGGGTATCGATGGCCTCTTCATCAGCATCCAAAATAGAACCCGGACGCGATACCCCGGCGTTATTGACCAGAATATCGACATCGATTTCCCGGCACAGGCGCGTCAGGGCGTCCAGATCGCCGACATCGATAGCGTGCGGGATACAGCCAGTGCGGGCGGCCAGCGCGGTGAGCTGCGCTGCGCGCCGTGCGAGAGCATGTACCGTGATGCCTTCCTGGCACAGGCGCTCGACAATGGCTTCACCCATCCCGGCGGATGCCCCGGTGACCAATGCGGTTTTGTAATCTGCGAACGGCATTTATCTCTCCTGTAAAGGCTTCGGCTCAGTTATTTTGCCGATTTGGATATGTCATCTGACTTTATCCAGTTATCCCCGACCGGCATAAGACATAAACGGTTTGAGGCGATAAGGGGGGCTTATAACACCGTGGTTTCCCCCGGCGGCAGGCTCAACTGCCGGGAAGGCGGCACCAGGGGGATGCCGAGTTCGGCGATAATATCGCGCAAGATATCAATCATGGCGATGGATTCAGGGGTATCGCCATGCACCAGAATCGAAGACGCATCAACGGGTAAAGTGGCGCCATCAATGCTTTGCACCGTACCTTGCGTCAGAAGCTGGCGCACCCGGGCGCGAACCCGGCTGGCATCATGGATAACCGCGCCCGGCTTTGACCGGCTGACCAGCAGGCCGTTGCTTTCATAGGCGCGATCGGCCAAAAAGGTACAAACCACCGGCAGATCCAGCCGGCGCGCCGCGCGTTCAACGGCATTTCCCGGCATGGTGCTGATGATCATGCGCGGGTCGAGATGCTTAACCGCCCGCAGCAGCACCTCTGCGAGCGCGTCATCCTCCGACACCATATTGCCCAGCGCGCCGTGAAAACTCATATGCGTCAGGGGATAGCGCGCGGCGCAAGCGAATGCCGACAGCGCGCCCAATTGATAGGTAACGTAATGGGCCATCACCGCCGGCTCGATTTGCATGCGCCGGCGGCCAAAACCCAGTAAATCGGGAAACCCCACATGCGCCCCCAAATCGACCTGGTTTTTCTTGGCCAGCGCCACCGTGTTGGCCATAATGACCGCATCGCCGGCGTGAAAACCGCAGGCGACATTGGCGGAGGTGATGCGCGCCATCAGGGCGGCGTCGTTCGCTATCTGGTAATCCCCGAAGCCCTCGCCGATATCGGCATTAAGATCTATGTATTTCATGCCGCCATCTCCGCGCTGCGTAACAGGATAATTTCGCTGCCGTATTCCACGCTGTCGCCTTGATCTACGGCCAGCGATTCAACCGTGCCGTCCACCGGACTGCGCAGCGGCAAATAGAGCAACCCGACTTTCAACAACGCCAGCATGGCGTTTTTTTGTACTTCGGCGCCCGGTGACGTAAACGGCAGTCCATTGGATGGATGATGCAATAACACGGTCCCCGGCATCGGGGCGCATAGCGCCGCGGTGGCGCCCACCGGCACCGGGTTCGCGTCAGTCACGATAGCCTCGCCAGGGAACGGTATGATTTGCGCGGCCGCCGGCGCATATTGCAGGCGGACATGATAATTGTTGCCGCTGAATTCGATACTTCCCAAGCCTGATGCGCGCATTTTTTGTGCGATTTGCCGTAAATCTTGTAACGCTTTTTTATCCATATTCATCTTTCACGGGTGGTCGAAGTGGGAATGCCCCTGCGTCATGACGACGGCAAAGCGTTCCGTCAGCCGGCATGCGGCCACAGCAAGAGTTAAGCGGCCCGGGCAGACGGTAATAACACTCTATCGTGCCATTCTCCGCCCCGGTAAGAGGGTTTAGCTTTGCGGTAATAAGGGGGACTTATTACCCCACTAACGTCAGCGGCCGGTTATCGACCGTGCGCTTTGACATTAATGCCAGCAGTATCTTTTTCACTTCTTCAGCGGGCTGCGACAGCGGCAGATGATCGGACATGCAAAATGAGAGGGATACCTGTACATCGGGATCAATGATTTTCGCCATCCAGGCATTGGCGGCCGGCAACATCATCCTGGCGGCGGACTCGGGCATGATCGTACAACCTAGCCCTGCTCCCAGGGCGGCATTCAACGTGGTCTGGGATTCAATTTCACATTTTACCCGATAGGCCAGCCCCGCATGGATAAAGGCATCGTCTACCGCTTTACGCATGATGTTATAGATGCGCGGCAAGAACAGGTCATAGCGCGCCACCTCGGCCAGGGTGATGGTTTTAGCCGCCTTGGCCAGCGGGTATGGGCAGACAAAACACAGATGTTCTTTCATCAGCGGCATGAAACGCAGGCCGTGAATCTCGCGATTGCCATAGATGACCGCCATGTCCATGCGGCCATTCATAATCAATTCGCTGAGCGTCGTGCCGAAGTTCTCGTTAAAATAGAGCACGATGCCCGGATGCCGGCGCTGCACCTCTTCCATCAGCGGCAGCGCCAGCTGCTGGGCCGCGGTGCCCGGCGCCAGGCCGACGGAAACGCTGCCGGAAAGCGCCAGCGCGGAGCCATCGACGTCGCTTTGCGCCTGATCGCATTGACGCAGAATCACCTGCGCATGGGTATACAGTATCTTCCCCGCTTCGGTGGGCGTCACGCCGCGCTTGGTGCGTATCAGCAGTTGCTGCTTAACCTCGCCTTCCAGCGTCGCTAGCTGCTGGCTCAGGGCTGGCTGGGCGATATGCAAAATATCGGCGGCTTGGGTCAGGCTGCCGACATCGACAATTTTAATGAAATACTTCAGCCGACGGAGATTCATATGCTCTTCCTACCAACAATACGCATAACCTGATTGAAGCAATATCAGTGCCAATACGCTGAATTCCGGCATAATCTTTTAAGATCCAAACATTTATGTTTAAAAAACAGTACGGCGGGCGCATAAATCCGTGGGGGCGCCATAAAAGGTAAAAAACCCGGTGCGCACTGTTTGGGTGCAAAAAAACGTAACAAGCCGTTATCTTCAGATATTGTTTTGTGTTATGCCGCCACAACAAAGCGCTATTGGATTGTTTACCCCTTTCGTCATTACTCTTCTCCTGGACACCGCGTCTTCGCGCTAATTATCACTGACTCACGCCGCTGTTTGGTCTACATGCGCCGGTTACATGGCGGCGGTCTGTTACTCTGACTTTTGGAATCCCAGGACCATGCCTGATATCGCCGATCGCTTAAAGAATGTTGCCGTTTCCGCCTCCGTCGCCATGACCCAAAAGGCGCGGGATCTTGCTGCCCAAGGCATACGTGTCGTCGGCCTCTCCACCGGCGAGCCTGACTTTCCGACACCGGGACATGCGATAGAAGCCGCCTATGCCGCGGCACTCGCCGGCGATACGCGCTACCCGCCCACCGATGGCACGCCGGCGCTGCGCGCCGCTATCCAGCGCAAATTCAAACGTGATAATCATCTGGACTACGACATTAGCCAGATCCTGACGGCGGGCGGCGCCAAGCAGATAATCTTTAATGCGATCCTGGCCACCATCAATCCCGGCGATGAAGTGGTGATCCCCACCCCGTCCTGGATTAGCTATGCCGACATCGTCAAATTCGCCGGCGGTATCCCCGTCCCCGTAGCGTGTTCGCAAGCCAATGGGTTTAAGCCTTATCCCGCCGATTTAGAGGCGGCGATTACGCCTAAGACCAAGTGGCTGCTGCTTAATTATCCCAGCAATCCCACGGGTTCGGTCGCCACCCGCGCCGAGATTCAGGGGATCGCCGACGTTATGCTGCGTTATCCGCAAGTGTGGATAATGACCGACGATATCTACGAACATTTGATTTACGACGGCGTCGCGTTTTACACGCTGGCCGAAGTTGAACCGCGCCTTTTTGATCGGGTATTGACGGTCAACGGCGTATCAAAGGCCTATTCCATGACCGGCTGGCGTCTTGGCTTTTGCGGCGGGCCGCAAGACTTGATCAAAGCCATGAGCAACGTCAATACGCAAAACAGCGGCGGCGTCACGACCTTGACCCAGGCGGCGGCCGTAGCGGTGCTTGACGGGCCGCAAGATTTGCTGAAAGAACGGGCGGAAATTTACCGCCGGCGCCGTGATTATGTGCTGGAACGTCTGACCTCGGTGGAAGGGCTTAGCTGCCATAAACCCCAGGGCGCGTTTTATCTTTTCATTAATATCGCCGCGTTTATCGGCAAGACCAGCCCGGGCGGACGTCCGATTATCCATGATGCGGACTTCGTGATGGCGCTGATTGAAGAGCAGCATGTGGTGACCGTCCAGGGCGCGGCTTATGGCATGAGCCCCTATTTCCGCCTGTCCTACGCCACCAGTATGGCAATGTTGCAAGAGGGATGCGACCGGATCGCGGCTTTCTGCGCCGGCATTCATTGAGGATCAAACCATGCCCGCCACGGCCGTATCGACGCCCTGGTTAACTGCGCCGGCGTCAATCCGCGCCGTACGGGTCAAAGACCGGCGGCTTTTTTCAGAGGCGGACAACTGTTATGCAGGCGCATAAGCCAGCGGCCGATCTCTCCTGCGACGCTAATCGCCTCGCGCGCATCGCTTTTAATCAGCTGGATATACTGGCCGGGCTGGACTTGGCCAAGGCGCCATAAATCCTCTTCGATGATGCCTGCAATCTTTGGATAGCCCCCGGCGGTATTCGCATCGCTGAGCTGGATGATCGGTTCGCCCGCCGGCGGAACTTGCACGATTCCCGGCACCAGGCCATAGGAGCGCATCTCGATAATCTTTGATGGCATAATCGGCTCGCCGGACAAGCGGTAGCCGGTGCGGTTACTTTGCCGGGAAACCCGCCATAGCTGTTGCCAGAAGCGGTCGTGATCGTCGCGGAAGAGTTCGTATTCCCCCGAGGGAATGGCCCGCAGCTGGATAACCCCGCCGGAAGTACAGGGAAAGGCCCCCGCCATGGCGACCGCAGGCGGTTCGATACCCATGCCGCTTTCGGGCAAGGGCAACGCCGGTGTTTGACCAAAAGGCAAACGATCCCCCGGTTGCAGCGAACGTCCCTGGTGGCCGCCAAAGGCGCCGCGCAACGCGGTGCTGCGCGACCCCATCACCAGCGGCACATCGATGCCGCCAGCCACGCAGAGATAGCCGCGGGCGCCGTTGCGGGGAAAATTGATTTCCAGCTCCTGCCCCGGTTTCACGCGGCAGCCCCACCAAGGCGGCAGCGCCTCGCCATCGAGGTATGCGCGACAATCGGCTCCGGTCAGGGCAATGCCGGCGTCCGTCAAAAAACGAACCCGGAAGGGAAACAGCTGGATTTCCAGGCAAGCGGCATTCTCGTCATTGCCCAGCAAAATATTGCCCGCCCGCAGGGCCAGCGAATCCATTACCCCGCTCACCGACACCCCCATATGGCGATATCCGCAGCGTCCTAAATCCTGGACGGTATTCAGCGCACCGGTTTTGATAATTTCAATCACAGCTCAATCCTTTCGGGTAAAAACCGCACGTTGTCCCCCGGAGCCATCAATGCCGGGTGCTCCGCCCATGGATCAAAAACCGTTAATTCGGCAAAACCTATGGCATTCCAGCCATTGGGTCCGGTCAAGGCCGACACCCCCGCCTGTGCGCCGCCGATGGTGACGGTGCCTTTCAGCATATGCAGCGAAGGCACTTTTTTGCGCGGCGTGGCGATGGTCGGGTCGAGGCCGTGCAGATAACCGAAACCCGGCGCGCTGCCCAGCGCAAAAACCGTGTAGCAGCCCTGCGAGTGACGGCGGATGACTTCTCGCGCCGGCAACCCGGTGTGCCGGCATACCGCATCCAGATCGGTGGCGTGTTCGCCGCCGTAAATCACCGGGATTTCGATCAACTTGCCGTTCGGCGCCACCCCTTGCGCCTGCGCCCATACCTCCTTTAATCCTGCGAGCGTGGCATCATAATCAACGGGGGTTTGCCGGAATAAGACCAGGAGGTTGGTCACGCCGGGAATGACGGATTCCACATCGTCCCGCGCACCGAGTAAAGCGGCCAGGGACCATATGCGCCGCTGGGCCGGCAGAGCAAAATCCCCCGGCGCTTCGATCAGCCATGCGCGGCTGCCGATGGTAGAAATTTTCACCTTATCGCCGCGCTCGGCCAGAATAAAAGAGGCGCGGGGATGCGCCTCGCCAGACAGCATCGTCATCAATTATTCCAAAGGTTCGAATTTAAGGCTGGCTAAAGGCTGCACCCTATCTTCACGAACCATTTGGTATTCGGTGTCGGGTCCAATCCATTTATTCCAGATTTTGTCGATGGTGCCGTCGTCATCCATCCCTTTTAGGCTGGTATTGACCTTCGCCAGCAGCGCCGGTTCGTCTTTGCGCATGCCGACGCCGATAGGTTCCAGCGCCATCGGCTCTTTGATCATGCCCAGCTCGATACCATCTTTTTTGGCCTGCGAAATCATTTTGATGCCGGTCATGGTATTCGTGACAAAACCAACGGCTTTGTTCTGCTCCAACGCCAGGAAAGCGGAGGCCGCGTCCTGGAAGGTCACCGCTTTCGCCCCCGCCAGATAGATAGATTGCTCCGATGTGGTGCCTTTGGTCGCACTGATACGCTTGCCTTTAAAGTCCGCTCGGGTTTTATCGACATTGGGTTTTTTCACCAATAACATTTCTTTAGCGACATAATAGGGATCGCTGAACTGAATTTGTTTGCCGCGGGTCTTGGTATAAGCCAGGTTGGCAATCAGGACATCGGCGCGCCCGGTAGCAATAACCGCAATACGCGCCTCGATGGACGTCGGCATCAAATTGAGCTTCAGCCCCATTTTGTCCGCCAGCGCCCCGCACAGGTCGACATCCATTCCCGCCAGTTGGCGGGTTTGCGGATCGGGGGACGAAAATGGGGGCACATCCGAATAGACCGCGCAGTTTAACTCACCGCGCGCCTGGATATCAGCAAGGGCATCCGCTTGCGCCCCAGAGCAGGTCATCATCAATGGCAGAGCCAGTATGGTGCAAGACAGTAACTTCAGTTTCATCAATATTTCCCCGGCATTTTTATTTAACAGCGTGTGGCAGGGATATCCCCGGCTCATCCAGCGCAATGCTGGCGAATGAAGCAATGCAATATAGAAACAAAGAGATAACTCACTACCCTACCTGCGCCACCCCAGTATCCCGACTATATAAGTTCCAATTTGGCTTGTATAAGAGGTAAACCCTGTATGGCGATATGCATTTTGTATGACTGAAAAAACCGCGGCGCGGGTGAAACTGGCTATAAGCAAAAACTATCCAGGCAGAACAAAATTATCTTAACCCCCGCCCGGCATACCGCTTTAGGGTAAGGCAGGCGTCCAGGGTAATGGGAAGATAATTCCAGTGATAAAGCGAGATTGAAGGTTGAAAATAAATTCCAGAATGGGGATTCTGCTTAAAATAATGGCAGCCTTGTGTGCAACATTAATGCTGGCCTGCGTCAAGGGCTTGGGCGGCGGGATACCTACCGGGGAAGTTATTTTTTTCCGCTCCTTTGTCGCCTTATTTCCTTTGCTGATTTGGTTAAAATTCCAAGGCAATATCCTGGCGCTGATCAAAACCAAAAATATCTTCGGCCATTTAATCCGTGGTTTTTCCGGCACTGGCGGAATGTATTTCAACTATCTGGCGTTAGTCTATATCTCTCTGGCCGATGCCACGGCTATCAGTTATGCCGCGCCTTTATTTACCGTGGTGATGGCGGCGATTTTGCTGAAAGAACATGTCCGGTTTTCCCGCTGGCTGGCGGTTATCGTCGGGTTCTCCGGCATCTTGGTGATGCTTTCGGCGCATTTGAATGCCACGGAGTCTTTTTTCTCCGGTGACGCCGCGCGCGCCACATCCGGTATTGGGATTATGTTCGCCCTGCTCGCCGCATTTTGTTCCGCAGCCTCCTCGGTGCAGATTCGTTTTCTCAATGGGGTGGAAAAACCGGGCGCCATTGTTTTTTATTTCTCGTTAATGACCATGCTGATTGGTTTGGCCACGATATTCCTCGGTTGGCGTATGCCCGATGCGCTACAGCTCCTGCTACTTATCGGCTGCGGATTCTTTGGCGGAATGGCGCAAATCCTGATCACGCTCAGTCTGCGCTATGCCGACGCGTCGCTGCTGGCGCCTTTTGATTACACCACGCTGCTTTGGTCGATGCTGATTGGTTATTTCTTTTTAGACAACCTGCCCACCTCCACCACTATCATTGGGGCGGCTATCGTTGCGACCGCGGGTATTTTCACCATCTGGAGCGAACGGCGCCTGCGCAAGCCGCGTATCGTACGCGGCATAAATTAAGCAGGAATCGGCGGCCGGACGCGGGCCGTCCGGCTTAACTCAAATCAACATTCCTGCTGCCGAACAGCCAGGTGATAATGAACCCCGCGGCGTAAGAGACCAGCAGCCCGGCGACGTAAACCAGGATGCCGGCATAAATGCCCCGGGCCGAGGTCATCAGCGGAATGGACACGATGCCGGAGGGGCCGAAAACGGTATTGAGGCCCACCGGCAGGCCCAGATAAGCCACCATCCCGAGGAAGAAGCCGCCGACGGCGCCGCCCAGACAGGCGGTGATAAAGGGCTTCACCCTGGGCAGCGTCACGCCGTAAATCAGCGGTTCGCCAATGCCGAGAATGCCTGGAACGATCGCGCCCTTGATCTGGGCACGCAGCACCGAGCCGGCCTTGGCCCTGGCGAACAGCGCCATCGCCGCCCCCACCTGGCCCCCGCCGGCCATGGCCAGGATGGGAAACAGCGAATTAAACCCCTGGGCGTCCATCAAGGCGAAATAGACCGGGACAAACCCCTGATGGATGCCGAACATGACCGCCAGCAGGAACAAACCCGCCAGTACGGCGCTGCCGAACGGGTTGCCGTTGAGATGTAAAAACAGCCACGACATGCCTTTAAACAGCGCCCCGCCGGCGGGCATGATGACCACAAACGTCACCGCCCCCATAATCAGGAGGGTGACGACCGAGGTGAGTATCATATCGAGATTATCGGGCATGCTCTTGCGCACCGTGCGCTCGACCCAGGCGCCCAGGATCGTGGCGATCAGCACGCCGATAATGCTGCCGCGGGGATCGATGGGCAGGCCGAAGAAGCTGTCGATGCCGGCATAATAACCGACCTTGGCGTCCGGGACGTAGCCCAGCACAAACAGCGAGGCGATGATGGCGCCGTTCACCCCCGTGCCGCCAAACGCCTTTTGCGCGTTATGGCCGATCAAAATGCTCAAAAAGGCGAACAGGCCTTTACTGAAGACTTTCATATAGCCAATCATGCCCACCAGCCAGGCATTGGGCGACGTTACGCCGATCACCATGCTTTGTTCCAGCAGGGTGGCGATCCCCAGCAGTAAGCCGGCGGCGATAAAACCGGGGATCAGCGGGGTAAAAATGGTGGCGAACTTGCTGAAAAACCGATGAATGGCGCTGCCCTGCTTCGCTTTGACCCGCTGTTTATTCCCGGCGGCGATAGCGCGCAGATCCTTGGGGGAGGCCGCGCGGCCCGGTTCGGGGCGGTCCAGCGCGGCATTGATCGTTTCGGCGGCGGTTTGCGCTTTGCCGGGGCCCAAAACAATCTGCAACTGATGGTCCCCTTCGATAACGCCCAGCACGCCGGGAATGGTTTTCAGCGCCGCGCGGTCGATCCGCGTGTGGTCTTGCAGGGTAAGACGCAGCCGCGTCATGCAGTTGCCGCAAACCGCGACGTTATCGCGGCCGCCGACAAAACCTAAAATCTGTTCGATCGTTGCTTCAGTGATTTTCGCCATCGGATTGACGTCCTGTACGTGACTGCCCGGATAGATTGCTGCGTTGTGTTGGAACATTGCCCGCGCCGGCGAGCGGAAGGCGCGTCGTAGAGTGTATCCGCCATGCGCCGGTTATGCATCGCGTATCATTCGATCCCTTATAACGTCACCGCACGGGCAGTAACACCGGCGGCGAAAAAAGAGGTCTAGAATAGGACCCCTAAACGCTTAAAATAATGACAGGAAAAAGGTATGCCCACATTGTATGAGCCCGTTAATATCGGCGCCCTTGAACTGAGCAATCGTATCGTCATGGCCCCCTTGACCCGGATGCGCTCCGTCGACGAGCGCAGCCCCGGCCCATTGGCCAAAGAATATTATGTTCAGCGCGCCAGCGCCGGTCTAATCCTGACCGAAGCCACCTCGGTGTCGCCGCAGGGCGTGGGGTATCCCAATACCCCGGGAATCTGGTCGGAAAAACAGGTGGCCGCCTGGCGCGAGGTGACCGACGCGGTGCATCGGGCCGGGGGGAAAATCGTCATCCAGCTATGGCATGTGGGGCGTATATCCGATCCGGTCTATCTCAACGGCGAATTGCCGGTGGCCCCCAGCGCCATCGCGCCGGAAGGCCATGTGTCCGTACTGCGGCCGCTGAAACCCTATGAAGTGCCGCGGGCGCTGGCAACGGAAGAAATCCCGGGGATCGTCGAAGATTATCGCCGCGGGGCCGAAAACGCCAAGCGCGCCGGTTTCGACGGGATTGAAATCCATGCGGCAAACGGCTATCTGTTCGATCAGTTCCTGCATGACGGTTCGAACCAACGCACCGATCGATACGGCGGTTCCATCGCCAACCGGGCGCGTTTCCTTTTGGAAACCGTGGATGCCTTATTATCCGTCTGGCCGGCGGACCGGTTCGGCGTGCATCTCAATTTGATGTCCAGCTCCTATTCAATGCATGATTCCAATCCCCGGGACATGTTCGGGTATGTGGTCAAGGAACTCGATAAACGCCGGCTGGCCTTTATCTTTGCCCGCGAAGCGCTGGATTTCCCGGACCGCATCGGGCCGCAGGTCAGAAAGACCTTCTCGGGGGCCTGGATTGCCAACGAGGGGCTGACCCAGGCGTCCGCCGAAGCGTTGATTAGCCGAGGCGAGGCCGATGCGGCGGCATTCGGCAATCTCTATATCGCCAATCCGGATTTGGTGCGGCGGTTTAAGCAGCACGCCGAGCTCAATGCCCTGAATACGGAGACGATTTACGCCGCCGGCGGCACCGGTTATACCGATTACCCCGCTCTTCCCTGACGGGCCTGGAGCCGGCGCCGGGGGTAGCGACCACGCGGCCCGGGTCCCCGGGCGCTGCTTGGCGGCCTATTGATCAAGGCAAAGCCCGCTTCGGTTATTGAAGCGGGCTTTTTTTGCCGTCAGCGGCCCCGCACGCGGCTATTCAGCGCCAGCCCAGGGCGGGAGCGATCTGGGTCAGGATGGCCTCTATCACATGGGCGTTGTAGTCGACGCCCAGCTGGTTGGGCACGGTCAACAGCAGCGTGTCGGCCTCGGCAATCGCCTCGTCCTGCGCGAGCTGTTCGATCAGCACATCCGGTTCGGCGGCGTAGCTGCGGCCGAAGATCGCCCGGGTCTTCTCGTCGAGAAAACCGATCTGGTCGCCCTCACGGCCGCTGTTGCCGAAATAGGCGCGATCCCGCTCATCCACCAGCGCGAAAATGCTGCGGCTCACCGACACGCGCGGCGCCCGGGCGTGGCCGGCGTCCCGCCATGCCGCACGGTAGGCCCGGATCTGCTTGGCCTGCTGGATATGGAAAGGTTCCCCGGTTTCATCGTCCTTGAGCGTCGAACTTTGCAGGTTCATCCCCAGCTGCGCGGCCCAGACCGCGGTGGCATTCGAGCCCGCGCCCCACCAGATCCGCTCGCGCAGGCCGGCGGAGAATGGCTCAAGGCGCAAGAGGCCGGGCGGGTTCGGGAACATCGGCTGCGGGTTGGGCTGGGCGAAACCCTCGCCACGCAGAACATCGAGCAGCGCCTCGGTATGGCGCCGGGCCATGTCGGCGTCCGTCTCCCCCTCGGCGGGCTGGTAGCCGAAATAACGCCAGCCCTCGATCACCTGCTCTGGAGAACCGCGGCTGATGCCGAGCTGCAGGCGCCCGCCCGAGATCAGGTCGGCCGCGCCCGCGTCTTCGGCCATGTAAAGGGGGTTTTCATAGCGCATATCGATAACGCCGGTGCCGATCTCGATACGGCGGGTCCTGGCGCCGACGGCGGCCAGCAGGGCGAAGGGCGAACTGAGCTGGCGGGCAAAATGATGCACCCGGAAATAAGCGCCGTCCGCCCCCAGCTCCTCCGCGGCCACGGCGAGATCGATGGATTGCAACAGCGCGTCGGCGGCCGAGCGGGTTGCCGATTGCGGCGAAGGCGTCCAGTGGCCAAACGACAGAAATCCAATCTTCTTCATGGCGTATTTATCCTTCTATTCAGGATGGCGGACCCATAGGTCGCCAAGATCGTCCGGCAGTGCCTGGCGGACGCGGATATCACTACTTGCAAACGCTATAATAACCCCTTCTGGGTTTTTGGCATCCACCGCGGCGAAAAACCATGCCGGCCACGCCGCCGGCGCCCCCATATTCCCCATGGCGTGATTTTCCGCGGTCTGAAGCGTGGTTCGGCCCGTGGTATTTTATCCGCCGATAGGCTATTTTTATCACAGACTGCCTGGTTTATAACCGTATCCGCTTCATGTCGTCGGCAGCCTATCTGGCATGGTTTGTACGTCAATGCCCCCCTGCACCTACCCAGAGAACCCTCATCATGACCAACAAAAAAATACTGATGCTGATCGGCGATTACGTTGAAGATTACGAAACCATGGTGCCTTTCCAGGCGTTGCAGATGGTCGGCCATCGCGTCGATGCCGTCTGTCCCGATAAAAGTAAAGGCGACTATGTGTTGACCGCGATTCATGATTTCGACGGCGCGCAGACCTACAGCGAAAAACCCGGACATCGTTTTGTACTCAATGCCGACTTTGCCCACACCCGGGCCCGGGACTATGACGCCCTGGTGATCCCCGGAGGACGGGCGCCGGAATATCTGCGTTTGAATCCGCAGGTCATCAAACTGGTGCAGGATTTCGACGCCGCCGGCAAACCTATCGCCGCCGTCTGCCACGGTCCGCAGATATTGGCGGCGGCCGGCGTGCTCAAGGGGCGAACCTGCAGCGCCTACCCCGCCTGCGCGCCCGAAGTGCGCCTGGCCGGCGGTGAATTCGCCGAAATCGGCATCGACCAGGCTTATGTCGACGGGAACCTGGTCACGGCGCCGGCCTGGCCGGCCCATCCGCAATGGCTGGCAAAATTCCTTGAACTGCTGGACAAATAACCCTCTTCCCGTCAATCGGGACGAGCGGCATTAACGCACAACAACGGTGCTACGCACCGTTTTCGCGCACCCGGACCGCCCCGGTTCCAGCCCGCCGCCCCTGCCGCCGCGAACCGTCGATTGGCATCGGTCTTGCATACGCTTGTATATACAAGGACAGACATCAGCATCTTTTTTCCCGCACAACCTCTTGAAGGAAACCGCCATGATTTCATACCGAGCTTTGCAAAAATCCCTGGTCGTCACGTTCTGTTCCGGGCTGCTGATGACATCAATGAGCTTTGCGGCCGCGCCGGAGCCCGGCGCCGTCAAAATGGGGGTCGAACCCTGGCTGGGGTATGGCCAGTGGCATGTGGCCAATCATTACGGCATGTTTAAAAAACACGGTCTTGAACAGGTTGAGGTGATTAACTTCGCCGAAGATAAAGATATCAATGCCGCATTGGCCAGCGGCCAGATCGATGCCGCCAATATCGCCACCCATACCGCCATGGGGATGATCGCGGCGGGGCTGCCGGTTAAAGTGGTGCTGCTGCTCGATCAAAGCCGAACCGCGGATGCCATGCTCACCGGCAGCGGCATCGACGGCCTTAAAGATCTCAAAGGCAAAAGCGTCGCGTATGAGGAAGGCACCACCAGCGACATCCTGCTGCACAGCGCCCTTGCCTCCGCCGGCCTGACCATCAAGGATATCAAGCCCGTTCCCATGCCCGCCTCGTCCGCCGGCACCGCCCTGATTGCCAAACGCGTCGATGCGGCGGTGACCTATGAGCCCTATCTCTCGGTGGCTAAAAAAAATGACCCCTCGGTGCGGATGCTGTATAGCGGCCAGAACGATCCCGGCTTGATCAGCGATGTCCTGGTGGTGCGCGATGACGTGCTGAAAAGCCGCCCCGGCCAGGTCGCCGCCCTGATCGCCACCTGGGACGAGGCGCTCGCCCACTACAATGGCAACACCCAAACCGACCGGGCGATTATCGCCAAAGAAGTGGGCGCCACCGCGGACGATCTTAACAGCGCCTTCGACGGCGTTAAATATTACACCCTGGCGGAAAACAAACAGGTGCTGGGCAATGAGTTCAGTAACGCGACCTTCCAGCACGTACTGAAAGCGGCGACGGACGCCGGCATTATCACCGCCCCCGTGACGGCCGCCCAGGTGATTGACGCCAGCTTCGTCAACGCGGAATAAATAAAAGGTTCCGGGCTCATGAGTGTATCCAAAATGACCGGCGCAGCCCCTGCGCCGCGGCCGCGTAAACGCCGGCTGGGTTTGCTGACCATCGGGCGCGCGCCGACGCGCGGGCAGTTTGTCGGTATCTCGGTCACGGTGTTTGTGCTGCTGATCGCCGCATGGTGGGCGGCCACCAGCAGCGGCGCCATACCGGCGCTGTTTTTACCGGGCCTCGATCGGGTATGGCAACGCATGGTGGCGCTGGCGACCGAGGGAACCCTGGCCAGCGATATCAAAAGCAGTCTGTACCGCATCGCCATCGCTTTTGTCATCTCCTCGGTGATGTCCATCGTCATCGGCGCCCTGGCCGGCTGTTACGGCCTGTTCAAAGCCATCGTCGAACCCCTGGTGGATTTTATCCGCTATATGCCGGTGGTGGCGTTCGTGCCGCTGACCATCCTGTGGACCGGCACCGACGATTTCCAGAAATTCCTGGTCATCTGGATCGGCACGTTTTTCCAGCAGGTATTGATGATGATCGATGCGGTTAAACGCGTGCCGTCCGATTTTGTCGGCCTGGGGCGCACGCTCGGCATGCCGGATCGCGCCATTATGCTGAAGATCGTGCTGCCCGCCGCCATGCCGGCGATCTGGGACGCATTGCGCATCAGCCTCGGCTGGGCCTGGACCTGGCTGGTGCTGGCGGAATTGGTGGCCTCCACCTCCGGCCTGGGCTATCGCATCGTGGTGTCGCAGCGCTATTTCCAGACCGACACCATTATCGGCTACATCCTGCTGCTGGGTTTCCTCGGCCTTATTACCGATCAGGTGATGCGGGCCGCGGAACGCGTGCTGTTTCGTTACAACCGGAGGCGCGGCTAATGGCGACGCTATCGCTGCATCAATTGGAAAAAAGTTATCCGCTGGGGAAAAGCCGCCACCAGGTGATCAAGGGTATCGACCTGACGCTCAACGACAATGAATTCGTGTCCATCGTCGGCTCGTCGGGCTGCGGCAAAAGCACGCTGTTGTCCATAGCGGCCGGATTGGAGGAGTTTGACGCCGGCGATGTCCGCGTCGACGGCCGATCCATCACAGGCCCGGGGATTGACCGCGGCGTGGTGTTTCAGTCCTATACGCTGCTGCCCTGGCTGACCGCCCGCCAGAATATCGAGTTCGCCTTGAAGGCGGCGGGCACGCCCGCTCGCCATTGCCGCGATATCGCCCAGCAACACCTCGAACTGGTCAAGCTGGGCCAGTCCGGCGATAGCTGGCCGGGTGAATTGTCCGGCGGCATGAAGCAGCGGGTGGCGATTGCCCGCGCGCTGTCCTATCGGCCGAAAATTTTGCTGATGGATGAACCGTTCGGCGCGCTGGATGCGATGACCCGTCATCAAATGCAGCAATTGCTGATCGAGATCTGGGAAAAACATCGCCTGACCGTGATGTTTGTGACCCATGATATCGAAGAGGCGGTCTGGTTATCGGATCGCATCGTGGTGATGGGGCAAGGCGTGATCGACGATGCCTTTGATGTCAGGCTGGCGCGGCCCCGCCACGAAGAAATGAACCGCGACCCGGAGTTTATCAATTTGCAACATCTGGTGCTGGATCGCATCCGCCATCCGGCCATGTCCGTCTAAGTCAGGGAATTATTGCCATGTCCGTTATCTTTCACGACCTCTCCGGCAGCGATGTATTACCGGATGCTTTATTTAAACGCACTGAAACCGATCTGTCCTTTTTCAGCGAACGGGTCGCGCCCATTATCGAGGCGGTAAAAACCGAAGGGGACGCCGCGCTTATCCGTTTTGCCCGCAGTTTTGACGCGGTAGTGCCGGAAACCTTCGCCCTGCGCGCCGAAGAAAGCGAGTTCGAACAGGCCTTTGCGCGCATCGATCCGGAGGTGATCGCGGCCATCCGTTTTGCGGCGGGCAACATCCGCGCCTTCCATGAAGCGCAGAAACCGGAAGAGATGTGGCTCAAGGAGATGCAGCCCGGCGCTTTTGCCGGCGATCGCCATGTGCCGATCGATGCCGTCGCCTGCTACGTACCGCGCGGCAAAGGGTCGTTTCCCAGCGTGCTGTTGATGACCACCATTCCCGCCATCGTGGCCGGCGTACCCCGGCCGATAGTGATCACCCCGCCGGGACCGGACGGCAAGGTGGATGATGCGACGCTGGTGGCCGCCCGTATCGTCGGCATCAGCGAAATCTATAAATGCGGCGGCGCCCAGGGGGTAGCGGCCGTGGCCTACGGCACCGAAACCGTGCCCAAATGCCTGAAGATCGTCGGCCCCGGCAGTCCGTGGGTGGTGGCCGCCAAGCGCCAGCTGACCCATCTTATCGACCCCGGCGTGCCCGCCGGTCCCAGTGAAAGTATTATTCTGGCCGACGACAATGCCAACGGCGCCCTGGCGGCGCTCGATCTGATTATCGAATCCGAGCACGGCCCCGATTCGTCCGCCTGGCTGGTGACCTCCAGCCGGCGCGTCGCCGAACAGGCGATCAAGGTATTGCCGACGCTTTGGGCCAAGCTGGATGCGCAGCGTGCGGACTTCTCGCGCCGGGTATTGTGCGGCGAGCACGGGGGCATCGTCCTGACCCGCGACTTTGAGACCGCCGTCGCGTTCGTCAACCGCTATGCGCCCGAACATCTGGAGATCCTGGCCGATGAACCGATGGCGGTCATGGCCAAGATCCGCAACGCGGGGGAAATTCTGCTGGGCAACCATACGCCGGTCACCTTGGGGAATTTCGTGCTCGGGCCCAATGCGGTGCTGCCCACCAACGGCGCGGCCAAAACCGCCGGCCCCCTGTCGGTCTTCGATTATATGAAGCGCATCTCCATTGGTTACGTGACCGCCGCCGGCTATGACAACCTGGCCGTCAAGGCCAAGCGTTTCGCCGAATATGAAGGTTTCACCGGCCACGCGCTGGCCGTTTCCGCGTTGAGGCAACAATTCCTCAAGGGTGAAACCGATGTCTGAAGACGCGAAAGCGCCGTACGCCGCCCAGGCCAGGGCGTTGGCCAAAGCCGGCGACTGGCAGGGGGCCGGCGAACGGCTCAGCCGGTTGATCGCTGAAATCACCGCGACGCCGGTGCTGGGCCTGAAAATCAACCGCGATCAATATAGCCTCAATTCCCTTAACGGCCAGGTGCGGCTGGCGGACAACCGCACGCTGTTTTTTAAGTATCACCATGAAGACGGCGAAGATCAGACCATTGAGGAGTATTACCGCGCCGGCTTGTTGCGCGATGCGGGGTTCCGGGTGGACGTGCCGCTTTATGCCTGCGGCGAGCCCGGCCGGCAAATTCTGCTGTATGCCCTGCGCAGCGATAAGCGGCTGGCGGAAGTCTGCCACGATATCGAAGATCGCCTGGACTGGCGGCATATGGACGCGGTGGTGGACGCCCAGCAGCGGGCGGATTGGGCGCTGTGGGCCTGTTGCCGGCCGACGCTGGTACCGGGCAGCCGGGAAAGTGTGGTCAAGGAACCGATACACCAGCTGTTTTATCACCGGCTGGTTTCCCCGGGCGAACCGGCGGGCCTGGGCGGGCGGGTAAAGCAATTTTACGTCGATAAAGATTTTCAGCTGGCGCAGGAATGCATCCCCTGGCGGGACCTGGGCCGCTTGCAGTGGGAAATCAACGGCGTGGTTTATCCCCATACCCTGGAGCAATTGTTCCTGGAAGCCGGCGCGCGGCTGGAACCGGCGGCCCTGGCCGGACACGGGGCGCTCACCGCCCATGGCGATGCGCATAATGCCAACGTCTGGTTCGATACCTGCGGCGGGCAACCCGAGCTGGTGAGTTTCGACCCCGCCTTTGCCGGCAGCGCGATCCCGGCGCTGCTGGCCGAAATCAAGGCCACCTTCCACAATATTTTCGCCCATCCCTGCTGGCTGTATGAGCCGGAACGCGCGGCGCAGCGCTACCAGGTATCGGTGAGCCGGCAAGGGGATCGGCTGAAGGTCACCCACAACTGGCAGCTTACGCCGCTGCGCCGGGCGTTTCTCGCGAGCAAAGGGACGTGGTACTGGCGGCCCCTGCTGGCGGAACTGCAACAACGTGGCTGGCTGCCGGGGCATTGGCAGCGCATCGTCAGGCTGGCGATGTTCTGCTGCCCGACCCTGGTGCTGGATCTGCGGGCCGGCGGCCATAGCGGACATACGCCGGTCAGCTCGGCCCTGGGCCTGGCGCTGGCGGTTATGTTGGGCAGCGGCGGCGAGGATGATTTCACCCGCTGGCTCGACGATCTCGTGGGGGAGGCGCAACCATGAAGGCAGTAAGATTATACGGTATCGGCGATATCCGTACCGAAGAGATGCCGTTACCCCGTCCCGGACCGGGGGAGATCAGGCTGAAAGTGCTGGCGGCCGGCATCTGCGGCTCCGATGTGCACAACCTGCGAACCGGCCAATGGATATCCCGATCCCCCGCCACCCCGGGCCATGAATTTTGCGCCGAGGTCCTGGAATGCGGCGATCGGGTCAGCGGTTTCGCCCCCGGCGATCGGGTGGTGGCCGATTCCCGCGTATGGTGCGGCCGCTGCCCGGCCTGTGAACGAAACGACTTTAATCTATGCGACCAGTTGGGTTTTGTCGGCGAGGTCTGCGACGGCGGGTTCGCCGAGCAAGCGGTACTGCCGGCCCGCAACCTGATCAAGGTTGCCGCGGATCTGCCGCCGGCCATTGCGGCGTTAAGCGAACCGCTGGGGGTCGCGCTGCGGGCGGTTAACCAGCTGGCCCCCGCCCCGTCCGCCGTCGTGCGGGTCACCGGCGGCGGCACCATCGGCGGGCTGGCGGCCCTGCTGCTGCATGCCGTCCACGGCTGCCGGGTACAGCTTATCGAACCGAACGCGCAGCGCTATGATCTGATAGCGCGTATCGTGCCCCTGGCCGAACCGGGCGAATTCAGCCTGGCGGTTGAAGCCACCGGCGTAGCCAGCGTACTCAATGCGCTGGTAAACGGCATCACGCCGGGCGGGCGTATCGCCTCGGTAGGTATTTTCCATGGCGACGTGACGCTGAATGTTAACCGCCTGGTGGAACGTGAGCTGTCGCTGGTGGGGTGCAGCGTGTTTCGCGACGAGCAGCGCCAGGCCGTTGGCTTATTGCCCGGCCTGATGGCGCCGCTTATGACCATCAGCAGTCCGCCCATCGGCCTCGACGCGGTGCCGGCGGCGTTCGCCGCCCTGCTGGCCGGAAACAGTCCGTTCCTGAAAACGCTGATTGTTCCCTGAACCGATCGAACCCTGAAAGGAGATCATATGACCCCAGCACTCCCCGCCTTCTCCCTGGAAGGAAAAACCGCGCTGATCACCGGCGCGTCCCGCGGTATCGGTTTTACCCTCGCACGGGGGCTGGCGCAGGCCGGGGCCACGGTGGTCGCCGCCGGACGCGACGCCGCGACGCTCGACGCCGCCGTTAGCCGGCTGAAGCACTGGGATGGGGGCGCCACCGGCCTGCTGCTGGATGTCAGCCGGGGCGAAAGCATTACCCGCGCCTTTGGCCGCTTCGAGCACGCGCCGCTGGATATCCTGATCAATAACGCCGGGACCGAACAGGTCTGCCCTTCCCTTGACGTGGACGAGGCGTTATGGCGGCGCATCGTGGATACCAACCTGAAGGGGGCGTTTTTCTGCGCGCAGGCGGCGGCGCGGCTGATGGTCGGCCGCCATGGCGGCTCGATGATCAATATTTGTTCCCTGACCAGCCGGGTCGGCGTGCCCGGCGCCGCGGCCTACGGCGCCTCCAAATCGGGACTGGTGGGACTGACCCATACCCTGAGCACCGAATGGGCCGGGCGCGGCATTCGCGTCAACGGCATCGGACCGGGCTATTTCAGCACCGACCTGACCCAGGTGTTTTACCAGGACCCGCAGTGGTGCGACGCGATGCTGGGCAAGATACCGCTGGGCCGTTTCGGCGAACTGGATGATTTGATCGGCGCGGCGGTATTTCTCAGCTCCGATGCCGCACGCTACATCACCGGCCAGGTGCTCTACGTCGACGGCGGTTATCTGGCCTCCGTCTGACGCCATGGCTCTTTACGGCCATGCGGCATCCGTTTGCCTACACTAAGCAACGCCGCCGGCCCGTATTTATTTAGCCGGCTCATCCGCTCAGCCGTGGGACTTTTGCCTCGGGCCGCCGGCCATCAGGTTTCGCGCCGGCGAAGTAAATGCGGCCCCAGTTCGTCCAGGCTGCGGCAACCGAGCTGCGCCAGGGTGCGATCGATTTCCTGCGTCAGCAAGCTTATCGCCCGGGCCACCCCGGCTTCGCCGTCCACCGCCACCGCATAAAGCATCGGCCGGCCGACCAACACCGCATTGGCCCCCAGCGCCAGCGCCTTGATGATATCGGTGCCGCGCCGGATGCCCCCATCGATCAGAATCCTGGCCTGCGGGCCGCACGCCTGCCTGACGGCGGGCAGCACCGCCAGCGGGCTGGCGCTGCCGTCCAGCTGGCGCCCGCCGTGATTGGACAACATCAAACCGTCAGCCCCCAGCGCCATGGCCGCCTGGGCGTCCTCGACGGTCATAATCCCTTTCACATATAATTGGCCCTGCCATAACGACCTGATCCACGCCAGGGTTTGCCAATTCAGCGCATCATCCATCTGCTGGGCAAAATAGGTCGCCCCGCCCACCCCGCGCTGGTATGGCGGCGGAAGATAGGGGCGCAGGTTGCCGAAGCCCGGCATGCCGCCGGGTGCCAGCGTGCGCAATACCCAGCCGGGATGGCGCGCCACGTTCAGATAACTGGCCAGGGACAGTTTCATCGGTTTGCGGTAATGGCGCTTATCGCGCTCGCGGTTGCCGAAATGAACGGCGTCCACCGATACCACCAGGTTGGTGCAGCCCGCCGCCCTGGCGCGGCGCAGCAAATCGACGGTCACCCGGCGGTCTTTAAGGACGTACAATTGAAACCAATGCGCCCCGCCGGCCATGTCCTCCAGCGACGCGGTGGACACGGTGCTTTGTATCCAGGCGATACCGGCGCGCGCGGCCGCCTGGGCCAGCATCCGATCCGCCCCGTGGCGCAACATGCCGTTATAGCCGGTAGGCGCAATCAGCAACGGCGCGGCCAGCGCGGTATCGCCCAGCCGTACGGCAAGGCTGCGGACGCTGGCATCCTTGAGCACCGGCGCGACGAATTGCCAGCGGGCGAACGCCGCGCGGTTATCCGCCAGGGTCAGCTCATCGTCCGCCCCGCCGTCGACGTAATTAAAGGCAAAAGCCGGCAAAACGCGCCTGGCCCGCCGGCGGTAATCTTCCAGATTCACGATCATCTCGGTACCCTGTTTAGAACACGCCGCGGACGCGGCCATGGCGCCTGGCGCGGTATTTGCTTGTATATACAAGTAATGCAATGACTATGCCACATCAGGCAGCGATTTTCACCAGGCGCCGCCGGCGATAGCCGCCGGCCGCGGACAAGCGCAGCGCGCGTTTCCCCTTGCCGGGGCAGCAACCGCACCGGGTTTGTGCAGACCTGATTGGTCGTGTAGACAGGATAGCTCCGCCTGGTGCTTGTATATACATCTACAATTGTTACCAGTACACTAAACTTAACGTTGAAAGTGATGAGGTGGCGGGATGACCGGGCCGACAAAGATTACGCAACTGACCGAATCGATGGGGGTGCAACCGGCGCCGCTGTATCAGCGGGTAAAACAGGCCATTATCAGCCAGATCGCCAACGGCGCCTGGAAACCCAACCAGCGCATTCCCTCCGAAAACCAGCTGGTGGATGAACTGGGCGTAAGCCGCATGACGATTAACCGCGCGCTGCGCGAGCTTGCCAGCGAAGGCTATCTGCTGCGGATGCAGGGGGTGGGGACCTATGTTGCCGAACTGAAGGTCCATACCACGATTATGGAAGTGCATAATATCTCGGACGAGATCGCCGGCCGGGGCCATGCGCATACCAGCAAAGTGGTAACGCTCAGCGCCGCGCCCGCGGACGATGCGCTGGCGGAGACCTTTGCGATTACTCCCGGGAACCCTCTGTTTCACTCCCTGATAGTGCATTATGAAAACGCCATCCCGGTCCAGTTGGAAGAGCGCTGGGTCAATCCCGCCATGGCGCCGGATTATTTGTTGCAGGATTACGTACGACAAACCCCCTATATCTATCTTAACCAGGCCGCGCCGCTCACGTCCGGCGAGCATATTATCGAAGCCGTGGCGCCCACGGCCGCGCAATGCAAGCTGTTGGCCATCAAGAAAAGCGATCCGTGCCTGCTGATCAGCCGCCATACCCGGCACCAGAATACGCTGGTGACCTATACCAAACTGCTGTATCCCGGCGCGCGCCATCAATTGCACGGCAGTTTTATCCGGCATGGCTAATCCCCGCCATGATGCCTACATCCAGGTGATTATATGGAGCGTGCTGGGCCTGCTGTCCGGCTATTTAACCGAACGTAGCCTCCAGGCGAGCGCGGCGGCGAAACGGCCGCGGCTAAAGCGCCTTGCGCAAGGTGATGTTGATGCGGTGCGGCCCGACCAGCGAATGGTAGCCTTCTTTGACCGGCAGGATGCCATGGAAGCACAGCCGCGACGGGCCGCCCCACACCACCACATCGCCGTGCGCCAGCGGGATGCGCTGCGTTTTATCGCCGCGCTGCAATCCCCCGAACTGGAACACCGCCGGCAGGCCGAGCGACACCGACACAATCGGCGCGCCGAAATCATGCTCATCTTTATCCTGATGCAGCGACAGCTTGCTGCCCGGATCGTAGCGGTTCATCAGGCAGGAGTCGGGCACAAACGGCGCGAAGCCCGCCTGCTGCGCCGCTTCGTCCGCCAGCGCCATTAAAATATCGGGGATGGGCGGCCAGCGTTTGCCGCTTTGCGCGTCCCGTTCCGAATAGCGATAGCCGCGGCGGTCGCTGGTCCAGCCGTTGCCGCACCAGCTCATCGCCACCGACATGGTGTAACCTCCCGGCGTGGTCATGTGCCGCCACGGCACCCGGGCGATCACGCCGTTCACCGCCGCCAGCAGTTCCGGCCCGTGATTGCGCACAAATCCGTGCATCACCACCGCCCCCGGGGCGATTTGTTCACGCCACGGCGCGGGCATGGCGTCTTCAAAAAGATCGATGGTCATAGCAACCCCTGTATAGGCATACAGTTTTATTTTAGCTATTCGGCGCCGATTGTCCAGCATACGCCGCGCCGCTGATCCTACAGACGCGCCCCAGCGGGCGGATAAGTTAAACCGCCAGGGGGGATAAAGGGAAATGCCGGTCCGGCCCCGGCGTTTATCTTCTGGAGGCGCTGCCCGCCAGCACCAGTTTAGCGGGCAGCTGGCTCAGCTGCTCCACCGCTTCCGCGCTCAGGCCGTTATCGGTAACGATATCGGTGAGTTCCGCGAGCTGCATGGCGCAAAACAGCGAATAAGCGCCGTATTTGCTGCTATCGGCCAGCAGGATGCGCCGCGCCGCATGGGCGGCCAGATCCGCTTTAAGCGCGGATTTATCTTCCGTGGGGGTGGTTACGCCTTTTTCCAGGCTCCAGGAGTTGCAGCTGATAAACGCCACGTCCGGGTAGATTTTGCGCAGCATCAGGCGGCCGTGCTCGCCGATGCACGATTGGCTGGTGTCATCGATACGCCCGCCGGTCACGGTGACTTCGATTTGCTTGAATTCGGATAAAAACAGCGCGATATGCAGATCCGAGGTGATGACCCGCAGCGGCAAATGCGTCAGGTGGCGCGCCAGTTCCAGCATGGTGGTGCCGGCATCCAGCACCACCGCGTCCCCGGCGCGCACGTAGCTCGACGCCAGTTCGGCAATCACCTGTTTTTCCATGAGATTGCGCTGCTGTTTTTCGTTGGTGGTCGGCTGGAAAGGAATAAACCGGTTGAGCGTGACGCCGCCATGGGTGCGGCTGATAACCCCCTGCTCGTCGAGTTTGATCAGATCGCGGCGGATGGTGGCCGGCGAGGCGGCAATCGCCGCGACCAACTGTTCCACGGTAACCAGATTATGGCTTTTAAGGAAATCCATAATCTGATCCAAACGACTTTGTCCTGTCATAGTGTCCGTTTAATGATATGGGTTAACGCGATATTCATTAACTCTGGCCGCGCATCAGGCCAACTGCATGGCTAATTTTATTGATATCGCCATGCTGTCAGACTTGGCCTTGCCTGTCCAGGCAATATCAAACGCCGTGCCGTGATCGGCCGAAGTGCGGATAAAAGGCAGCCCGGCGGTAATATTGACGCCGTCATAAAACCCCAGCAATTTCAGCGGGATGTGCCCCTGATCGTGATACATCGCCACCACCATGTCGTATTGCCCTTCATAGGTTTGCAAGAACACGGTATCGGGCGGACAGGCGCCGGCCACATTCAGTCCCTGGGCGCGCATAGCGGCCACCGCCGGATTGACGATATTAATCTCCTCATCGCCAAACAGGCCGTGTTCGCCGGCGTGCGGATTAACCCCGGCCACCGCGATGCGCGGATGGCTGAAACCGACGCGTTTGAGAAAGGTATCCGCCATCCGGATCACCGTTTCTATACGTTCGCGGCTCAGGGTGTCCAGGAATTTGCGCAAGGCGATATGGGTGGAGACATGAATCACCTTTAGCCGATCGGTATACAGCACCATGGCATAATCGCGGCTATGGGTCAGCTTGGCCAGCAGTTCGGTATGCCCCGGATAAATATGGCCGGCGGCATGCAGCGCCTCCTTATTGAGCGGCGCCGTGGCTATCGCCTGCACCTCCCCCGCCAGCGCCAGCTCCGCGGCGCGCTTCACGCAGCGATAGGCCAGATCCCCCGCCTGCGCCTGCACGACGCCGGGTTTGAGACCCTCCGGGTCTCGCAGCGGCTCATCGATAACATTCATTACGCCGGGGGCGAAATACGCTTCATCGGGACGGCTGATAATCCTGAGCTCGGCGGGAGGCGTGATGCCCAACGCCAGAATGCGCCGCAGGGTAAACGCGCACCCCACCACCACCACCGGCGCACCGGAAAATTCGCCTTCGGCCAATGCCTTGATAATAATTTCCGGCCCGATACCCGCCGGGTCTCCCATAGTTACTGCAATAATTTTAGTCACGCGGCATCTCCTCAATAAAACGTATAATGTCTGATAGCGTGGTTTCGCTGCCGAAACCTCCCGCTTTGGTCATAACCGGTATCTTCTCCGCCACGCCGCCCAATAAACGGCCGTAGGGCGCACAGGAGGCGATTTGCCCCCCGATCGCAAAACCGGTGGCCCCAAGTTCGCTCGCCACGGCGATGGCGACATCGCCGCCGCTCAAATAAAGCCCGCCGATGGTTTTCCCATCACTGGTTTGCCGGTCGATAATCCGCCGCGTTAACCGGCCGAGCATCAGGCAAATCCCCTCCCCCAACTGCTGGCGGCTGACGTCGTTTTGCCGGCAAAAGTCCTCTATCCGCCGGCGCTGGCCGCCATCCTGGCAGGTGCTGATCACGCAATGCCGGCCCTGGGCCAGTACGGCGCTGACGGCGGCGGCGCATTGGTCGATAAATAACGTCTGGTCCCGGCCGAATACGCGCAATACATCGATATCCACCCGTTGGGCCGAGGTGTGGCCAAGGGCATGATCGATTTGCCGCCGGGCGACCTCGCTCATCGAACCAATAACCGCCAGCAACGGCGGCGGCGGGGTAAAACAAAAGTCCCGCGCCAACTGCTCGATCAGGCCTGCCGACCCCACCAGCAGCGGCTTAAAAGGTAATTGCGGCAATACCGCGGCGATCCGGCGCAAATCCTCGTCGGCGACGGCGTCGAGCACCGCCAGCCGGCATCCCTGCTCCGCCAGGGCGGCCAGCCGCAGCGCCAGTCCGCCGCCGCGCACCGCCGCCAGATCCAGTTGAGCCAGCGGCAGGGAGCTTTGCTGCTTGATGCGTTCGGCGATGGATGAAGTGGCTACGGGGGTTTTCGGATCGCTGGCGAACTCGGTATCAGTCAATAATTGGCCGTGGATTTCGCACTGGCCGCGGCGGGTCACCCGGCCCATGGCGGGGGTCGCCGCGGCGATAATGGCCAGCGGCGCGTCCGCGGCAGTCAGCGCCGCTTCTATTTCGGCCCCCAGGTTGCCGCGCAGGGTGGAATCTATCTTCTTATATATCCAGCCGGCAGGGGCAGCGGCGCGCCATTGCCGCACCGCATCCCCCACCCGTTCCGCCGCCTGCGCCGCGGGCAATGCGCGGCTATCGGTGCTGATGACCCAGGCATCGGCCCGGCCGCCGGCGGGTAAGCGGCTATTCAAGAACAGCACGTTGACCCGCGCCCCGCGGCGGGTCAGGCCGACGCCGGCGTCATTCGCACCGGTAAAATCATCGGCAATCACCAGAATTTCTGCTTGCTGTAGCCTGGGCGGCATACTTTTTCCTTGTGTCGGTATCGCATGGCTATCAATCGAGATTACGATTATATTTAATCATACTTGATTATCTGTGAGCAACTTCAAATTATCTTAAGCGTAATTATCTTATAAAATAGCCCATGAGCGGTTTTAAAGTAACGCATTGTGATTGAATTTACGCAATTGGCCTTGGCAACGGTCAGAATAACACCCTGCCGACCGCCACATGCATATAGAGAGGTAAGGCAAGCGAGATGAATATCGACAGCACTATCATCAGCGGTTACGGGGCGTTAAACGATATCGGTTATCTGCTGGCGGGGAAACGCCGGGTGCTGGTGGTCACCGACAACAATATCGTCGGTTTGCCCGCGGCGGCCCGCTTACTGGCCCAGGTGCATGCCAACGCCGCCGGGGTGACGTTAATCGATAGCGTGCCGCCCGAGCCAAGCCGGCAGGATGTGGCGCGCATCGTCGCCGGGCTGGGGGAAACGCGGGCGGATATGGTGATTGGCATCGGCGGCGGCAGCGTGCTGGATGTCGCGAAATTACTCTCTTTATTATGCGCCGGCGACGCTGAGATTACCCTGGACAGCCTGCTGGCGGGCGTAAAACCACGTTATAAAACGTTAAGCCTGCTAATTCCCACCACCGCCGGCACCGGGTCGGAAGCGACGCCCAATGCCATCCTGGCGATTACGGAACAAGAGACCAAAATCGGCATTATTTCTCCGGTGATGATTCCGGATTATGTGGCGCTGATCCCGGAGCTGACCACCAGCATGCCGGCGCGCATCGCGGCTTCAACCGGTATTGACGCCCTGTGCCACCTGCTGGAATGCTTCACCGCCACCTGCGCCAATCCGGTCAGCGATAATGTCGCCCTGACCGGCATGAAAAAATTATTCGCCAATATCGAAACCGCGGCCAGCCAGCCGGATAACCTGGAAGCGCGCCTGAATATGCTGTGGGCGTCTTACTACGGCGGGTCGGCCATCGCCCATGCCGGTACGCACCTGGTCCACGCCATGTCGTATCCGCTGGGGGGGAAATACCATATCGCCCACGGCATCGCCAACGCGATTTTACTGGCGCCGTGCATGGCCTTTGTTCGCCCGTCCGCGGTGCAAAAATTCGCCCGGGTCTACGATCTGCTGGCCGACGGCGACGCCACGCTTGATGACGATCAAAAATCCCGCGCGCTGGTGGATTACCTGGCCGCGTTGGTCCAACGCCTGGATTTGCCGCTGAAATTGTCGCAGCTGGCTATTTCGCCGGATGATATACCTTATCTCGCCCAATCGGCGATTGACGTCCAGCGGTTGATTAAAAATGTGCCCGCGGCGGTGACCCGGGAACAGATTTTCAGCATTTATCACGCGATTCGCTAAACAAACCGACGCTATTGACATTCGAACCTATTACACGAAGAGATGATGATGACAAAAATAACCGGAGTATATACCGCCATAATTACTCCCTTTGACCCACAGGGAAAACTGGCCGTTGCAGCCCTGCGCCAGCAGGTTAAACGCCAGGCCGCCGCCGGTAATAATATCTTTTGCAACGGCACCAACGGCGAGTTTTTCGCGTTGAGCGAACGGGAAAAAATCACCGTGACCGCCACCTGCCTGGAAGCGGCCGCCGGCGCCGCGGGGGTGATGACCCATATCGGCGAAATATCCACCGCCGCCACCATCCGCCTGGGCAAGCAGGTGCAGGATCTGGGGATCGCCGCGGTGTCCGTAATCACGCCCTGGTTCGCGGCGCTGCGCCCGGCGGAGCTGATAAACCATTACCGCCAGGTGGCCGATGCGCTGACGGTGCCGGTATATCTTTATAATATTCCGGCGCGCACCGGCAATACCATTACCCCCGAGATTGCCGCGGCGTTGGCGGATCATCCCAATATCAAAGGCATCAAGGACAGCGCCGGCTCCTGGGAAAGCCTGGACTGTTTTCACCAGGTCAGCAGGCAATTTAATGATTTTGACGTACTGACCGGGCCCGACTCGTTAATCCTCAAGGGCTTTGTCGCCGGCAGCGCCGGTTGTATTTCCGGTATCGCCAATATTATCCCGGATAAAGTCAACGCCGTTTACCGCAATGTGATTGATCACAATCAGGCGCGGGCGGAAGAAATACAAAACCAGATCAACCAGATCCGTACCGATTTATACAGCATCGCCTTTTCACCGGCGGTGGTGAAAAAAGCGGTCGCCCTGCTGGGCTTCGAGGTGGGCGACAGCCGTTATCCGGTGGCGTTTACGCCGGAGGATACCGCCAAAATCATCGAGGTGATAAACCGCTTCGCCCTGCAATGAAATAGCGTAAATGTAGCTGATTTTGCAAGATAAACATACCGCCTGGCGTCCGGGGCGGTAGGGATTTCATTACCCGTTTCGCGAGGAATAAAATGAAAGAATTTACCGCCGCGGATACCCTGATAATCGTGGGTATCGTTATTGCCTATATCCTGTTTACCACCTGGCTGACCTATCGATTAAGAAGTAAAACCAATGCCGATTTTATGCGGGGTTCGAACGTAATGCCCGCGTTTATCGTCGGCGTGCTGTTAATGTCCGAATACATCGGCGCCAAGTCCACCGTCGGCACCGCCCAGGCGGCGTTTGAAGATGGTTTTGCCGCCTCCTGGTCGATATTGGGCGCGGCCATCGGCTTCCCCATTTTTGGTCTGCTGCTGGTTAAACGCATTTATAATACCGGTAAAATCACCATCTCCGCCGCCATCGCGGAAAAGTACGGCACCACCACCAAAAATATTATTTCCATCATCATGATTTATTCGCTGTTCCTGGTGAATGTCGGCAACTATGTCAGCGGCGCGGCGGCAATTTCCACGGTGTTAAAAGTCAATCTGCCCGTGGCCGCGATTATCACCGCGATTGTCAGCACCTTTTATTTCGCCTTTGGCGGCATGAAGGGCATCGCCTGGGTGACGATGCTGCACAGCGGGATGAAATATATCGGCATCATGATTATTCTTGGCATGGCGCTGTATATGACCGGCGGAATTTCGCCCATGATCGAAAAAATGCCCCATTACTACTGGACCTGGGACGGTAATTTTGGCGCCAGCACCATTTTTGCCTGGCTGATCGGCACCATCGGCTCCATCTTCTG
The DNA here is from genome assembly GCF_047324175.1 of Sodalis sp. RH21. Classification (NCBI taxonomy): domain Bacteria; kingdom Pseudomonadati; phylum Pseudomonadota; class Gammaproteobacteria; order Enterobacterales; family Bruguierivoracaceae; genus Sodalis; species Sodalis sp. RH21. The sequence goes on from NZ_CP178732.1 coordinate 3,437,199, forward strand.
TACCCAGTTCGTGATCCAGGCCATCTGCTCCACCAAAAATGCCCAGGCGGCGAGGCGATCCACCTGGGTGGCCTTCTTCTTCTGCGTGCCGATTGCCCTGGCCATCGCGATCATCGGCGTCGCGGCGAAATTCCTCCATCCCGACATTAAGAGCCTGTATGCCCTGCCGGTGTTTTTGCAGGATATGAACCCCTGGCTGGCCGGCGTGGTGGCCACCTCGCTTATCGCCTCGATCTTTGTCAGCGTCAGTACCGTCGCCCTGGCCATTACGTCGTTAATTATCAAAGACTTTTACGTGCCTTACCGCAACCCGAACCAGCAGCAGGAATTTCATATGACCCGCTGGGTATCGCTGCTGATTGGCTTTCTGCCGCTGATATTCGTGCTGTTCGTGCCCGAGGTGCTTAAACTGTCGTTCTTCACCCGCGCCATTCGCCTGTCGATTTCGGTGGTGGCGATGATCGCGTTCTATCTGCCGTTCTTTCGCAGCGCGCGCGGCGCCAATGCCAGCCTGATCGGCGCCTGCGTGGTCACCTCGGTATGGTATGTGCTCGGCGATCCCTTTGGTATCAACAACATGTATATCGCGCTGGCCACCCCGGCGATCATTATGGCCATAGATAGCCTGATTCCGAATAAAGCGCTGAAAAAACCGGGTAGCGACTCCCTGATCCAGAAAACCGGGGTGTAATAATGAGTGCAATGACGAGTGCAATGATGAGCGAAACGACGATGGCCTTAAACGGCAAAATTGCCCCCGCCGCGGAAGATGCGCAGCGCCGGGAGGCGATGCTGCCCTCCCCCTGCGTACAGAATCATGCGGCCAATCTGCTGGCGCTGCCCGACGGCGACGTGCTCTGCGCCTGGTTCGGCGGCACCCAGGAGGGAATAGCGGATATTTCCATCTACCTGTCCCGGCTGGACGCGGGCGGCGATTGCTGGACGGCGGCGGAAAAAGTCTCGGACGACCCGACCCGTTCGGAGCAAAACCCGGTGCTGTTCCTGGCGCCGGACGGCGTGCTGTGGCTGCTGTACACCGCGCAAAAAGCCGGCAATCAGGACACCGCCATCGTCCGTTACCGGCAGTCCCGCGATAACGGCCATACCTGGGGGCCCATCGGCGTCCTGTTGGATCGGCCGGGCACCTTTATCCGCCAGCCGATTACCGTACTGGCCAACGGCGACTGGCTGTTGCCGGTGTTCTATTGCCGCAGCCGGCCGGGGGAAAAATGGCTGGGTAATTTTGATGACAGCGCGGTAAAAATCTCCCGCGACCAGGGCAAGAGCTGGCAGGATTGCCCGGTGCCCGCAAGCCTTGGCTGTGTGCATATGAATATCACCCCGCTGGCCGACGGCAGCCTGCTGGCGCTGTTCCGCAGCCGCTGGGCGGATTTTATCTACCAGAGCCATTCGCTGGACGGCGGGCAAAGCTGGTCGGCGCCGCAGCCCACCGCGCTGCCCAATAACAATTCATCCATCCAGGTGATCACTCTGGCCAACCAGCATCTGGCGCTGGTATTTAACGCCATGAGCGCCGCGGATGCCCGCGATCGCCGCCTTTCGCTGTATGACGAAATCGAAGACGATGGCGATGACTATGACGCCGGCGGCGAGGCCGGGGACGACACCGCGGCCATCGCCCCGGCGGCGGCGGGCAAAAGCGCCTTCTGGGGAGCGCCGCGCGCGCCGATGACCCTGGCGATTTCCGCCGATGGCGGTCAAAGCTGGCCCTGGCAGCGTAACCTGGAAGAGGGCGACGGCTACTGCATGACCAATAACTCCCGGCACAAGCTCAATCGGGAATTTTCCTACCCCAGCATCAAACAGGGTATTCACGGCGAATTGCATATTGCCTTCACCTATCACCGCCAGGCGATTAAATATGTCTGCGTTAATGAGCAATGGGTAACCCGGGCCGGCTTAGCGAGGGAAACATTATGATAACCGGCAACCTTAATGCCCTGCCGCTGGCGACGCTGCCGCCGGCGCTATCGGCCATACTGGAGCGGCCCGAGCTGGGGTTCGACGCGCTGTGCGCCATGCCTGACGGCCGCTATCAGCCGGCGGACGCGGCCTGGTTCGTGAATATCGGCACGTCGATGACCGAGCCGCCGGAACGGCGCCATACCGAATTCCACCGGCATTACCTGGATATCCAGGTGGTGCTGGCCGGCGAGGAAATTATCGGTTTCGACCTGGCCGACGCGCGCACGGCGGCGGCCGAGGAACGCAAGCCCGACCTGTATATCGTCGCCGACCCGCGGTTGGCTAACCAAATCCGCCTGCGGCCGGGGGATTTCGTCACCTTCTACCCCGGTGAAGCCCATCAGGCGCTGTGCGCGGCGGGGCAGCCGGCGGCGGTCAGAAAAGCGGTATTTAAAGTGCCGCGGCGATTACTGAACGATAACGGCCGGGCGTAGCGCCGGGCTTCTTCTTGTGAGCTGAATTTATCCTATGGACACCATTAATACAGGGCACCAGCGCCATGCGGTGATCACCGGTACCAGTTCGGGGATCGGCGCGGCCATCGCCGGCCAATTGCTGGCGCAGGGATGGCGCGTTACCGGCCTGGCGCGCACGCCGGCGCCACACTCCCATCCGGCGTTCCGGGGGATCGCCGTGGATGTCACCGATACCCCGGCGCTGATCCGGGTACTTGCCGGGATTAACGGCGTCGATGCGGTGATCCATGCCGCGGGCATGATGTGCGCGGCGCCGCTGGGCGAGCTGGATGCGGCGCTCAGCCAGCGGCTATGGCGGTTGCATATCGAGGCGGCGCAAATCCTGGCCGATCGGCTGATGGCGAAATTGCCCCGCGGCGGGCGCATCGTGCTGATCGGCAGCCGGACTTCGTCGGGCGCGGCGGGACGCAGCCAGTATGCGGCCACCAAATCCGCGCTGGTAGGCATGGCGAGAAGCTGGGCGGCGGAGCTGGCGCCCAAGGGCATTACCGTAAATATCGTCGCGCCGGGCGCCACCGACACCCCGATGCTCAACCGGCCGGAGCGGCGGGCATCGCCCCCCAGGCTCCCCCCCATCGGCCGCTATATCCGTCCGGATGAAGTGGCGGATCTGGTCGGCTACCTGTTGTCGCCCGCCGCCGATGCCATTACCGGCCAGCAATTGACGATCTGCGGCGGCGCGTCGCTTTAACTCTCGGCGGGCGCCGCCAGCTGATAACCGCCGTTCGCCAGCAGTTTAAGCTGGGGCAGGCAGGTGAGCAGCCGCCGGGTATAGTCGTGCTGCGGCCGATCCAGCACGTCGTCGCTCCAGCCGTTTTCCACCAACTGGCCTTTTTCCATCACCATGATGCGATCGGCAATCTGTTCCACCGCCCCCAGGTCGTGGGTGATAAACAGGCAGGCGAAACCATAGCTGGTCTGCAAACGCCGCAGCAGCGTGAGGATTTGCTTTTGTACCGTCATATCCAGCGCCGAGGTCGGCTCGTCGGCGACGATAAAAGCCGGTTTGCGGATCACGGCGCGGGCGATGGCCACGCGCTGGCGCTGGCCGCCGGAGAGCTGATGGGGATAACGGTCGATAAAAAAGCTTTCCAGGCCGACTTCGGCCAGCACCTCTTTGATGCGCGCCAGGCGCTGCGCGCGGCTGGTATCATTAAATACCCGCAGCGGCTCCTCCAGGATCTGGCCGATTTTCATGCGCGGATTGAGGGAGGAATAAGGGTCCTGCTGAATAATCTGGCAGGCCAGGCGCCAGCGGCGCTTTAACTGCGGGTCATGGCCGTTGACGTCATGGCCCTCGAACAGCAGCGAGCCGCCGCTTACCGGCAGCATGCCGGCGATGGCTTTGCCGATGGTGGTTTTTCCCGAACCGCTGGCGCCCACCAGCGCCACCGTTTCCCCGCGGCGCACATTAAAACTGACGCCGTTGACCGCGCGGATCACGCGGCCCGGTTTAAACCATTTTTTCTGCCCCGGATATTCGATAACCACGTTGCTCAATGTCAGCACCGCCGCGGCGGACAGCAATGACCGGCGATCGGCGGGCGCTTTCCTGATCGGCATCGCGTCCAGCAGCCGGCGGGTATAGGGATGGCGGGGTTCGGCCAATAATTGCCGGCTCTCGCCCTGCTCCACCAGCGCGCCCTGTTCCATCACCATGATGCGCGACGCGTAATTGGCCACCATCGACAAATCGTGGCTGATCAGGATTACCGCGCTGCCCTGCTCGGCGGTCAGGGACAGCATCAGGCTCATCACTTCGTGCTGCACCAGCACATCCAGCGCGGTAGTGGGTTCATCGGCGATAATCAGCCGCGGCTCCAGCAGCATCACCGAGGCGATCATCACCCGCTGGCGCATCCCGCCGGAAAATTCATGGGGAAAGCTGGCCAACAGCGCTTCGCCGCCGTCCAGCCCCACGCGATGCAGCATGGCGATAATCTTTTGTTTGCGCTCCTGCGGCGTCAGCGCGGTATGCAGCGCCAGGCCTTCATCCAGTTGGCGGCCGATATTCATGGCCGGATTGAGCGAGGTCATCGGCTCCTGGAACACCATGCCGATACCCGCGCCGCGCACCCGGCGCAGCTGTTCGGCATCCAGCGCCAGCAAATCCTGGCCGCCGAAGCGCAGGCGTTCGGCCCGGCGGACAATATTGGACGGCAGCAGCCCCATCAGCGAACGCATCGCCAGGGTTTTGCCGCTGCCCGATTCGCCGACCACCGCCAGCACTTCCCGGGGCTGGAGGCTAAAGGAGATGCCGTTCACCACCGTGCGATCGTGCACCGCGATGGTCAGGCCACTGACTTCCAGCAGAGGCTGCGCAGCGTTATTCATTATTGCATCCTCGGGTCAAGATAATCGCGCAGCGCGTCGCCCAGCAAGTTGACGCCCAGCAGCGCAATGGAAATACAGCACCCCGGCAGCAGCGCCAGATGGGGCGCCTGGGAAAGATAGGTGCGGCTGGCCGCCAGCATATTGCCCCAGGTGGGCTCCGGCGGCGGTACGCCGAGTCCGAGAAATGACAGGGCGCTTTCGGAAATCAGCACCCACCCCAGCATGGAGGTGGCCAATACCGTCAGCGGCGCGATGCAGTTGGGCAGAATATGATGCAGCAGGATAAACCCTTCGCGATGGCCCATGACCCGCGAGGCGTGGACAAAATCGGTCTCGCGCAAGCCCAGCACCGTGCCGCGCACCACCCGCACCACCGAGGGCGTATAGGCCAGCCCCAGGGCGAGGATAATGCCGTAGCGGTTGCTGCCCAGAATGCTCAGCAGGCCGAGGGCCAGCAGGATGCCCGGAAACGCCAGCAGCGTGTCGGTGATCATCATGATGACCCGGTCGGTAATACCGCGCAGATAGCCGCTCAGCAAACCCAGCACAATCCCCGCCAGCAGCGCGAAAAACACCGTCAGCACCGAAATGCTGATACTGGCGCTGGCGCCGAGCATGATGCGGCTGAGCACGTCGCGGCCATATTCGTCGGTGCCGAACCAGTGCGCGGCGCCCGGACCTTGCAGCCGGGCCAGGATATTGATCCGGCTGGGGTCGAACGGCGTCCAGAAAAAGCCGACGACGCTGGCGCAGACGATAATCCCGATCATCAATCCGCCCAGCAGGGCGTTGGGCGCTAAAAATATTGAGCGTTTCACGAAGCGACCACCCTGGGATCAAATAGCGGATAAAGGGCGTCTATCACCAGATTGGTCAAGACATAGATCCCGGCGATAAATAGCATGCATCCCTGGATAACCGGATAATCACGGGCATAGATGCCGTCCACCAGCAGCCGGCCCAGCCCCGGCAGGCTAAAGACCGTTTCGGTCACCGCCACGCCGCTCAGCAGATTGCCGAGGGTCAGGCCGATCAGCGTCCAGGTCGGCCCAAACGCATTGGGAAACACATGGCGGGAAAGCACGGTGCGCTCGCGCAGCCCTTTGGCGCGGGCGTGGGTAACATAATCCAGCCGCAGCACTTCAAGGGTGCTGGCCCGCATCATGCGCACCAGCGCGCCGACTTCCACCAGCACCAGGGTCAGCACCGGCATCAGCAGGTAAAGCACGCCCTGCCCGGCGTTTTCCCGGATTGAAACATACCCCACCACCGGCAGCCAGCCGAGCTTAAGGCCGAAAAACATCAGGATCAGCAGCCCCATCCAAAAGCTCGGTATCGACAACAGAAACGTCGAGAACATCACCAGGCCGACGTCGAGGCGGGTGTTTTGCTTCCAAGCCGCCAGCATGCCGAAGGGCACTGCCGCCAGCGAGGCCGCCACCACCGCCGCCAGCACCACGCTCATGGTGACGGAGAACCGGTCGAGGATCAGCGGCAATATCGCCTGGCCGCTCTGAATGGAATGGCCGAAATTGCCGTGCAGCACCTGGCCGAACCAGATAAAGAACTGCGTGAACAGCGACTGGTCCAGCCCCATGCTATGCCGCAGATCCGCCAGGCTGCTTTCGGTGGCCAGATCGCCGAGCATCAGCAGGGCCGGATCGCCGGGCACCAGCCGGGTAAGCAGGAACACGATCACCGTTACCAGCAGCAGCGTCGGAATCGCCGACGCCACCCGCCTGAAAATAAAACTCAGCATGACGTCTCCTTGCCGCTATGACTTCAGGGATACATTCCACAGGCGGGCGGCGGCCGCCAGCCAGGGTTTGTAGCCTTCGACAACTTTGCGGTGCGCGATGATATCCAGGCCCGGATAGAAAATAATCAGCGGCACCTGATCGATCATCATCCGGTGCAACCGATCGACGATATCCTGCTGCTGTTGGATGTCGCTGACATAGGCCAGGCTGTCCACCAGTTTGTTGGCCTGGGGATCGTCCCATACCTTGCGCGGCTGCTTGGCCTTGTCGCCGTTGATTTGCTCGAACGCCAGCGCCGGTTCGAAGCGCGCCGAATAGGTAAAGGTCATCATCTGGTAGCGGCCGGCCTGGTAGCGTTCCAGCTGGGTCGCCCACTCCATGGTGGTGATTTTGGCATTGATGCCGGCGGCCTGCAGCATCGCCTGCACGATCACCGCCATATCGAAGCTGGGCACGGTGGAGCGTTTATTGGCGATGATTTCAAGCGTCTCGCCTTTATAACCGGCTTCTTTCAGCAGTTGTTTGGTGCGCGCGGGGTCATATTTATAGCCCTGCTTTTCCGCCTCTTTATAATAACCGGAGGCCACCGAGATATTGGAATTGCTCGGCGTGGCCAGCCCTTCGCTGGTGCCCAGGGCAATCTGTTCGGTATCCAGCGCCGAGGCGATCGCCTGGCGCAGCTTCACGTTTTTCAACAGCGGGTCCGCCGTTTGGATCAGCAGCGCATGGCGCTGGGCGTTGGGGGCCACCGCCACCGCCACATTCGGGTCGGTTTTCAGGTCCGACGCGTCAATGGGGCTGACCTGGGCGACATCCACCGCCCCGGAGCGCAGCCCGGCTTTCACCGTGGCGGCGTCCGGCACGGCCATAAAGCGCACTTCGTTCACCAGCGCCCGTTTGCCGCCCACAAACCCGTCCGGCGCGCCGGCGCGGGAGCTGTAGCCGTCAAAGCGCTTGAGCGACACGTATTCGCCGTGCTTCCAGTTATCAAAGGTGAACGGGCCGGTGGCGACAGGTTTGATCCAGTTGCCCTGCCCGTCCACGGATTTGGGGCTTATCACCGCCGCGGCGCCGCAATCGGTGCGGGCCAGCGTATCGAGGAACAGGGCCACCGGCTGCGCCAGCTCCATCACCACCGTGCTGTCGTCCGGCGCGCTCACCGCGGTAACGTTGATCTGGCTGCTGCCGTCGAATTCCCGCAGACATCGCCACTGGGTTTTCGGGTCGTTCCAGTGCCGCCAGCTCCACAACACGTCCTGGGCGCCCACGGTATCGCCGTTATGGAATTTGATATTCTTGCGCAGGTGAAACACATATTTTTTGCCGCCGTCCTGCACGTCCCAGGAATCGGCCAGCATCGGGCCGACGGTGCCGTCTTCCCGGTAGCCCACCAGCCCTTCCACCACGTGCATCAGCACGTCGTCGGTATTGCCGTCGCGGTTGACGCCCGGCTGGCTGCTGCGGATGTCCTGGTTCAACGCAAAACGAATGACGCTATTGTCGGCCGCACTGGCCTGGGCCGCCATCATTCCCGGCAGGAGCATAACGATACACGCAATTATCTGCTTCATAGTATCCTCAATGGGTCGTGAACTTTCGTTTGAACGGCGGCTGTCAGGACAGGGCCAGGGAATAACGGGTAAATTCGCGGTTGATGGCCGGCAGCGGCGCCACGTCCATCGTGCCCTCCGTGGAGTTCATAATGATCATCGCCACGGTGGCCGACAGATCGCTTTGAAAACCGGGACGCGGCGGCCGGCATACCGAATACGGCGAACCGAAGTCGTCGAAAAAGGCGTTTTTCAGATCGTCGGCGCTCAGTTTGGGTTTGTCGCGCAGCAATTGATTCACCCGCCAGGAACGGTACAGGGTATCGGGGGAGGTGCCGACGCCCAATTCGCGGATCTTGCTTTTCGCCGTCTCGCTTTCCCAGTGATTGGCGTGCACCAGAATGCCGTCGGTGGGATAAAGGGTGAAAGACTCATCCGGCGCGCATTCAAAATCGATGGCGAAACCCTCGCGGGTGCTGAGCATCATATTGTTGGAGCAGGATTTCGGCGTGACGGCCACCACCCGCATCGCCAGCGCCATATGCCGCTGTTCCAGCACCTTGCGGCGGATCAGCGAAATCGGCACGCCGAACTGGCGGTAGTCGCGCTCGCAGCGCAGGTAGTTGGCGGTGATGGCCAGGCCCGCCTGGTTCACGCCGCTGCGCGCCAGGCCGCCGGCTTCAACGAAGGTCAGATAATCCGGGCCGTCCTCGCGGTGCACTTTCAATACGATGGAGCTCTCGGCGCATTCGGCGCGCCAGTCCCAGTTCTGCCCGTGGATTAACTGCCCGCTGGCGCTGCGCTGCGGCAAAATCACCGCGCCGCTGCAACCGTCCTTGATATTATCGTCATGGGCTTCGCGCCGCTCTTGCAGCAGCCGGGCCTTGGCGATCGTTTCGGTGCGGGCGTTAATCATCACGATACCCTCCAGCGGCACGCCGGCGCCGGCGGCGATACCGGTCATTTCCGTCAGGTAGTCGGCGTCGAAATCGCTGATGATGGCGCTGAAGGCGTTAATGAGTTCGGCACGCTGCGCGTTGCTTAATCCCAGCTCCTGGAGCTGATCGCCGTAGAGCTCGACGCTCAGGCGGATGCGGTCGCGGGCGATTTCGCCGTACTGCAGCCCGCGTTCATGGGCGTTGCCGGATACGGTTACCAGCGGGAAAGGGGTAGTCTGCGACATCATGTCTCCTTAACGGGGTTCAAACGCGGGACGATTGCTGCGCAGCACGCGCAGAAAAAAATCTTTAACGGTATCGAGCACTTTCATCCCGTCGTGGCCGACGTTGGGCACAATGTCCTGCCGCGCATCGACGCCGTGCCCGAGCAGGCTGTTATACAGCGCGGTATTGCGCTCAATGCGGGTCGCCCCGGCATCATTGCAGCCCGGCATATAATATTTGCCCCCCGGCCGGTGGGTAATTTCCCAGGTTTCCAGATCCACCTTGCCCACCACCAGCTGCACCGGCACCTGGCGCAGGGCGGCATAGTCCAGCGGCTTGCCGAACATTTGTTCAAAATTGCGCACCCCTACCCACCAGTCCTGTTGTTCATCAAGCAGGGTGACGGAACCCGGCGCGCCGATGGAGACGCCCAGCAGGCGTTCGGGATGGATATAAAGGAAGCGGTGCACGAAATGGCCGCCGCCGGAATAACCGAACAGCAAAAACCGTTCGAACGGGGCGCCAAGGGATTCGGCGACTTCATCCACCATCGACAGCAGCACCTGGTCGTAGCGGATCTCCTGTTCGATGATGTACTTGAAACCATGGGAGTTGCCGTCCCGCAGCGGTCCCACCGGGAACAGCGGCGCCAGGATCACGCAGCGGTTGTAGCGGCCGAATTCGGCAAAGGCATCGCGGTAGGCGGTCATGCTGCGCCCGGTGCCGTGCATCACCACCGCCAGGCGGTGGCCGGCGGGATCTTCGTCAAAATCGGGCGGAACATACATGCAATACGCAAAACGGGGGTCCTGCCTGCTGGCGAAAATAGTGGTCTGGCCGCGCTGATAGAGCGCCCGGCCGCGGGTCTCCGCCAATTGGGTGTCGTCGAGAGCCATTTTTTACCTGAAGAAATTACCGGGTGAAGAGTGATTTTCATTCAAACATAAAACCAAAATTGGCGCCAATTTAATTGGATAAATATGCGCAAAAACTATCGCCGCCGTCACAGTTATCGGTAATATAGGGTGGACTGCTGCGGGAATACCCGCCTAACCCGCTGATTTTCGGCCACAACGCACCGGTAATAGCGCCCGTTTATCCATAGCGTTTTATTATGCCGGCGGTGTTTCAGGTTCCGCAAAAGTACTTATAATGCTGGAAGTCGCCGACAGCCCGGTCATTAAGGACGTAAAACCATGAAGCAAAGCAAGCCCGGCGCATCCGCCAATGTCGCCAACGATATCGCCAAGGATATTAATACCGGCGAATTTACCGCAGGCATGTGGCTTAAACAGGCGGAGCTCGCGGAACGTTATGGCTGCACGCGCGCCGACGTGCGCCGCGCCCTGGATCAACTGGTGATTGAACGGCTGGTGCAGCATGAGCCCAACAAGGGTTATCACGTCTATGCCCCCAATATGCAGCAGCGCAAGAATATTTCGGCCATCCGCAGCATTCTGGAATGCGCCGCCGCGCCGGATATCGTCGACAATATCAGCGAGCAGGGCATCGCGCGGCTGGTGGACTGCGCGCAGGCGTTCGCCGACGCCACCTGGAAGGGCACCCTGCTTGAGCAGTACGAGGCCAATATGGCTTTTCACCGGGCGCTGCTGGCGCCTTGCCTGAATCAGGATATGGTGGAGCTGATTTTTGATTTGCGCAGCCGGGTGCCGTCCGCGCCGCTGGGGCAATGGAGCTCACATGCCAGGATCGAGCAATCCTCCAGCGAGCATTTCGCCATGGTGGACGCCATTCGCGGCCGGGATGCGCCAAGGCTGGCGGCGCTGATCGCGCAGCATATCCTGCAGCCGGAATAAGCCAGGCGATAGCGCCGGCCAGCGGCTGGGCCGGCTGCCGCGGCGGGTGATTACGCTGGAATCATTACGCTGGAATAAAGGCCGCCAAACATCAGGCGAATGCGAGAAGCGCCCGTATCTGCTGCGGCGTCAGCGCCGGTCCGGTCGCAGCCGCCGCGTTTTCCGCCATATATTGCGGATTGCCCGTGCCCGGTATCACGCAGGTTATGGCCGGATTGGCCAGGATGAACTTCAGCGCCAGCTGCGCCCATGACGCCGCGCCCACGTCCTTGGCCCACGCCGGCAGCGGTTGCGGCGCCAGGCGGCGCAGCAGGCCGCCCCCGCCAAACGGCGTATTGCAGATAACCGCCACCCCCCGGTCCCGGGCCACAGGCAGCAGCCGCCGTTCGGCTGCGCGATCGTCCAGCGCATAGTTGATTTGCAGGAAGTCCAGCGGCGTGGACTTGAGCACGGCCTCAAGCTCATCATAAGCCGCGGAGGAATAATGGGTGACGCCCACATAACGGATGCGGCCCGCCGCCTTCATGTCCCGCAGCGTCGCCAGGTGCGTTTGCCAATCCAGTAAATTATGAATCTGCATCAGGTCGATGCGCTCGGTTTGCAGCAAACGGAATGAATCGTTCATCTGCCGAATGCCGGCCGCGCGGCCGGTGGTCCAGACTTTCGTCGCGATAAATACCGGGGGCCGGGGCTGGCGGACGGCCAGTAACTCCCCCAGCGTGCGCTCCGCCCGGCCATACATCGGGGAACTATCCACGACGCTGCCCCCTGCGGCCAGCAGCGCATCCAGCACCCCCGGAAGCCGGGCATAAGCGGCGCTGCCGGGATCGGCATCAAAGCCGCGATAGGTTCCCAGCCCGATTACGGGCAGCGCTTCGCGCGAGGACGGGATGAGTCGGGTCGGCATCGGCGGCGCTCCTGGCGTAGGTTGCGGGATTGCGGCATCGGCCCCGTAGGGGAACCAGCCGCCGGCGCCCAGAATCCCGCAGGCGGCGCCGAAGCGCAACAATCGGCGGCGCGTCAGCATCGGCATCTTAAGCCCTCCCCGCTTGAAGACCAACAACCGCGGCTTGAGAGATTAATATAGCCGATACCGGCCGATAAAACGGCGATCGGACGCAGCCATAATAGCGAATAAGCGCGCAAAGTCCGTTCCCCCTCTTCTTTGGTATTATTACCAATAACGTTATGCGGTAATTATCTTTATCACTCTGCCGCTGCGCAATGGGGTATTTCCGCATTGATCCGGATCATATTATCCGGCGGCGATCCGGAGAATAACGTCAATTACGCAACCGCATGACCTGCCTGATAGGGCGCCACTGATAGCAGCCAGCCGATACCCATTATTTTACTACCTTTATGCGTTATAGTTGGTTTATTCACCCCAGGGAATTCTTATAGTTGTGAGGGAAAGGTGTTGGCATAACTATCAGGAAGCCGCGATGGCAAACAAATTTACCTGTACAGAATGTAACTTTCTTAACTGTCAGACCCGCGACAGCGAATTCCCCCGCAAGTGCCTGACCACCGCCGCGGGCAACGGCGCCGTTTTACGGCAAAGCCTTGATACCTATGATAACGATCCGTGGGTAAATAAAATCATGCTGGCATCCGCCCAAGTGGAAGGCCAGTATTATGGCCAATTAACCCGGGTGGAAGAAATCGTGGTTTTCGCCAAGAAAATAGGCGCAAAAAAAATCGGCATCGCCTCATGCGCGGGGCTGATTCAAGAGAACAGGATTTTTGCCGGCATTTTGCGGGCAAATGATTTGGCCGTGTTCGGCGTACTGTGCAAGGTCGGTTCCCAGGATAAATGCAGCGTCGGCATCGCCGAGCGGGATAAAATCAGGCCGGGCGGTTTCGAGGCCATGTGTAATCCCGTTATGCAGGCCAATTTATGCAATCAAGAAAAGACGGATTTGAATGTTATCAGCGGGCTGTGCGTCGGCCACGACTCGCTGTTTATGAAACACTCCGACGCGCCGGTAACCTATCTTATCGTGAAAGATCGGGTGCTGGCCCATAATCCCATCGGCGCGCTTAATACCGGTCATTCCTATTATAAACGCCTGCACGAGGGCGTTAAATTGAATGACGCCGATAACACGGCCTTGCCGCCCCGCGGCTAGGCCGGCGCTTTAGCGGCCAGGAATGCGCCATACCCCGGCATGGGTGCTGCACTATCGCTTTGCGGGGCGGCGGCGGCGTTAGCCGGCCGCGGGTTCCTGCGCCATCAGCCCCGCCACCGCGGCGCACAGGCAAAGCGCCGCCAGCAGGCCGAAGGCGCAGGCATATCCCCGGGCGCCGGGATAAAGGGTCAGCACAATCACGGTAATGCCCGCCGCCGCCGCGCCGCCGGCATACTGCATCGCGGCCAGCAGGCGGACGGCCGCCGGGCGCAGTTCGGGGGCGCTGCGCCCGGCAACCGCCAGCGGCAGCGTACGTAACGTTATGCCGTGCCCCAGCCCGAGCAGCAATTGCGCCGGCAGCAGGCTAAACCACCCCTGCGGATAATCCATATTCAGCCAGAGGATACCGACGCCCAGTGCGCAGCTCAGCAGCCCGCGGTTGAGCAAGGTCGCCGCCGCGTTCCGGCGCAGCCAGGCTGCGCTTAACCAATACCCGGCCGCGGCCGCCAGCGCCAGCGGCGATAGCGACGATAGCGCCGGGGTTCCGCCCGCGGGTCCCGGCGCGATTTCCCTGGCTAACCCCGGCTCGCGCATTAACACCGGCAACAAAAACAGCGCCGCGCCCGCGCCCGCCGTGTAAAACGCGCCGGCCCAGCACCAGGACAAGGCTTGCCGCTGGGCGCGCAGCGTCCGCGCCACCCACGGCCGCGGGCCGTATTTTTCATTCAGCCCCGCCAGCAGCAGCAACAGCGCCGCAATACCGTTGCCCGCGTGGGTCAGCGGATGGTTCAACCCCCGCTGCGCCCAGCAGCCCAAGGCAAACAGCAGGCCCAGCGCCGCCAGCGCGGCGAGCAGGGAAGAATAGCGGGCCGATCCGGTCCGCGCGGGCGCGGTTTGCGCTCGCTGGCTCAGCCAAAGCAGCGCCAGCCCCGCCGCGCCGCCGCCCCCATAGATCGCCGGCCAGAATGAGGGCGCGTACAGCATTCCCGCCAGCGCCATCAGCGCCAGCGGGTAGATCGTTTCCGGCAATAAAACCGGGCGGCGGCGACCGTGATTTTCGTTCAGCATTCGCATCATGGTGGTGGTTCCTGCACTGGACATCGGGGGGACGAAGATAAACTGAGTTCATCTATCCCGCTATTGCAAATGCAGCTTACACGGCTTATTTTGGCCTTATCAACGTCATAGATTTCAGTCAAGGATGAAAATATCTCAGCATGAAAAATAAACGCCTGCCGCCGCTGGGCGCACTGAAAGCCTTTGACGCGGTCGCCCGCCACGGCAGCTTCAAACGGGCCGCGGATGAGATTGGCGTCACGCCCACCGCGGTCAGCCACCAGATACGCGTGCTGGAGGAATCGCTGAATACGCCGGTGTTCGCGCGCAGCGCGCGGGAAGTGACCCTGACCGCCGCGGGCGGGCGCTTACGGCAGGCAACGCAGCGGGCCTTCGCCGACTTGCAGGCGGCGGTCAACGACATTTATGCTGCCCAGCAGCCCCCGGCCCTGACGCTGACCACCACCTCAAATTTTCTCACTCATTGGCTGGTGCCGCGCCTGGCCCGGCTTAAAACCAGCTGTCCGTCTTTGGATTTGCGTTTGCATACCGGCACCGAGCTGGTCGATCTGGCCCAAAATACGGTGGATGCGGCCATCCGCTACAGCATGGCCGCCGATGACGGCCTGGATGCGACGTTGTTGTACGAGGACGCTTTCGTGCTGGTGGCCAGTCCGGCGCTTGGCCTGACCCGACTGGCGGAGTTAACCGCCAGGCCGCTGTTTCACGTGGATAACCGCCATATCCCGCAGCCGTCGCCCGATTGGCGGCACTGGCGCGATCTTTATGGCCCGCCGGAGTTGAATATCGATGCCGGCCTGCATTTCACCGATGAAACCCACGCCATCCAGGCCGCCATCGCGGGGCAAGGCGTGGCCATCGTCAGCAGCTTGCTGGCCCAGGATTTTATCGATAAAAATATCCTCGCCGTGCCGTTCGAGTTTGCCCTGCCGGGCGGCAGGTATTACTTCGTCACCACCAAGGACAAGGCCCTGCGGGAAGATGTGCGGCAATTGAAATTTTGGATTACGCAGGCTATGGCCCTCATTTCCCCCGCCTCCGCCCCGGCGAACGCCCGCTAAACCAGCGGGTAAAAACAGCGCAAGATCCAATTAGTTATGAATTATTCCTAAAACGAATTTCACTTTCGCTACCCTTTTGCCCTATTTTCGTAGGTTGGGCTGCATCTTCTTAGTGCTTCAAACGGCCGATTTTCGTTCATTCACGAATCGTAAAAAACAACCCTTTGATTATTAAGTTAATAATTTCTTTGGCACAGTTATTGTATATACATGTCTATTCACAACCATCGCTCTACTTCGGGGATTACCATGCGAACCACCATAAAACAGGTTTTGGCGTTACTGGCGGGATTAAGCACTACGGTCGCGAGCTCTGCCCAGGCGGCGGATTTTATCGTCGGCAGCAAAAGCTTTACCGAGCAATACATCCTGGCGGAAATTTACGCCTCGGCCCTGGAGCAGGCCGGCATTCCGGTAGAGAGAAAAATCAACCTGGGGGGCACGCTGATTGCCCAGGGCGCCCTGGTCAAAGGCGATATCGATATGTACCCGGAATATACCGGCACCGCGCTGAGCGCGGTGGTCAAGGGCGAAATGTCTTCGGACCCCGATAAAGTCTATCAAACCGTGAAAAACGTTTATGCCGAAAAATATCACCTGACCTGGCTGGCCCCCGCCAAGCTTAACAATGGCTATGCGCTGTTAGTCAGCAAAAAAACCGCCGAAAAATATCACCTCCGCACCCTGTCCGATCTGGCGAAAGCGGCGCCGGAACTGACCATCGGCGCCGGCGCGGAATTCGGCGATCGCCAGGATGGCCTAAAAGGCCTGGAGCAGGTCTACGGCATTAAATTCAAATCATTCCGTCAGTTCGCCAAGGTAGGCCTGCGCTATGATGCCCTGGCGGCGGGGCAAATCGACGTGGCGAACGGCTTTGCCACCGACTGGCAAATCGCCGACCAGCAATATGTCTCCCTGACCGATGATAAGCACTTATTCCCTCCCTATTTCGTCGCCCCCGTGGTGCGCGAACAAACCCTGAAGGCTTATCCCAACGCCGAAGCGGTATTAAATAACGTCAGCCAACTGCTGGATAACGGCACCATGCAGAAATTGAACGCCGCCGTTGAGAAAGATAAAGAAGAGCCGGCCGACGTGGCCGCAGCCTTCCTGCGTGAAAAGGGCGTGGTGAAGTCATGATTAATACCCCGCGGGCCTTGGCATGACGTTTGTTCTCGGCGGCGACCGGCCGGTTACCCTGGCGACGGTGGTCAAGGTCGCCAGGGAACATCTCCCTCTGTCGCTGAGTTCCCGGGCGCGGCGGCGTATCGAGCAGGGTTTTGACTTGCTTTATCAGCGCATCGAGGCCGGGGACACGATATACGGCGTCACCACCGGCCTGGGCGCCGCGGTCGATACCGCGGTGCTGGCCGTTCCGGACGGGGGGCGGGATATCGATTTGCTGCACCGCATCCAGCAGCGTATCCCGCTGGCCCGGGCGGTGGGCGTGGGGCAGCCCGCCGCGCGGGATCAGGTCAGGGCCATGATGCTGGCCAGGCTTTCCGGCCTGGCGGAAGGCTATTCGGGGGTATCGCTGCCCGTGGCGCAGGGACTGATGGCCATGCTCAATATCGGCATCCATCCCCGGGTGCCGCTGATAGGGTCGATCGGCGAGGCCGATTTGGCCCCGCTGGCCCATATCGGCAGGACGCTGGCCGGCGACGGGTTGGCGGAATACCATGATGAGATGCACGAAATCCAAACGCTGGCGCGGACCGCCGGCCTGGTTTTGCCGTCGCTGACCGGCAAGGATGGCCTGGCATTGGTTTCATCCAATGCCGCCAGCGTGGGCATGGCGGCCCTGGCGCTGGCCGATATCGCGCAGGTGGTCAATGCGCAGGCGGGGGCGATCGCCCTGTCCTTTGAAGCCTTCAGGGCCAATATTTCCCCCTTGTCCCCCTGGGTTAATCAGATCCGCGACCTGCCGGGCCATCGGGAAACCTGCGCCCATTTACTGTCGCTGCTGGCCGGCGGGTCATTATGCCTGCCCGGCGGCGCCCGGCTGTTGCAAGACCCGCTGAGTTTCCGCTGCGCGGCCTCGGTGATGGCCAGCGTGCGCCAGGCCTTTATCCACGCCAGGCAGGCCACCGAACTGGAACTTAACAGCTCCGACGATAATCCGGCCTTGATACCGGCGGCGGGCGCGGCGCTGGCCAACGCCAATTTCGATGCCACCCATTTGGCGTTGGCCTGCGAAACGCTGGGGCTGGCATTGGCGCGCCAGGCCAGCTGCGCCGCTGAACGCATCATGAAGCTCATGTCCGCCGGCGCCAGCGGTTTGCCGCGCTTCCTGACGCCCCATGCCGGACAGGCCGGCTTCGCGGCCCTGCAAAAAACGGTGTCGGCCCTGGCCAGCGATATTGTCCATCATGCCAATCCGATGGCGGCCATTACCGTCGCCGTTGCCGATCGGGTGGAGGACTATGCGTCCCAGTCGATGGCGGCGGTCACCAATCTGACGCGGCTGGCGGACAGTTTGCGTTACCTGGTGGCGATTGAACTGATGGTCGCGGCCCAGGCCGTCGATTTGCGCGGCGCGCAGATAAGCCGGCCCGGCCGGGGCAGCGCGGCGATTTATCAGCGGGTGCGCGCGCTGGTCGCCCCCCTCGACCAGGATCGTTCCACGGCCGGGGATATCGAAACCCTGGCCGGCGCCCTTTGCGCCGCCGGCTGGCTGGCGCCGGGCGAATATTTGCTGGAGATAAACTAATGCGTTGGGCCCCTAAACACCTGGACGATATCGGCATGGCGCTGCTGCAACATCTTTTCCTGGTGGGCGTGTCGATGAGCTGCGCTTTTATCATCGCCATGATCCTCGGCATCTGGAGCGCCAGACGCCCCAAAACCTACGCGCTGGTGCTGACCTTCACCGGCATGCTGTTCGCCATCCCCAGCCTGGCGTTGTTCGCGCTGTTCATCCCGTGGCTCGGCATCGGCGTACTGCCGGCCATCGTCGGCCTGACGGCCTATGCGCTGATGATCCTGGTGCGCAATATCGCCACCGGCTTTCATGCCATCGCCCCGGAGGTGCTGGATGCCGCCCACGGCATGGGCTACGGCTACTGGCGCATGCTGTGGGAAATCGAGCTGCCGCTGGCCCTGCCGTTTATCATCACGGGCCTGCGCATCGCCACCACCACCTTGATCGGTATCGCCACGGTAGCGGCTTATATCAACGCCGGCGGCCTGGGAACCATTATCTTCGCCGGGCTGGATCAGCGTTATCCGGAAAAAATCCTGATCGGCGGCGGGCTGACCTCCCTGCTGGCGGTGGGCGTTGATGCGCTGTTCTTGCTGGTGCAGCGTCGCCTGGCGCGGCGCACGCCCCCGGCCTCTTCGCAGCGGGAGGCGGCGGCATGATATTCATTGAAGCATGGCGCTGGATTGGCAATAACCTGGGACAGTTTACCGAGGCGCTGCAACAGCATTTGCTGATGTGCGCGCTGGCCCTGTTGTGCTCGCTGCTGCTGGCGATACCGATCGGTATCGCGGTCGCCGCATCGCCCAGGGCCACGTTTATCGCCACCAGCATCGCCAATACCTTAAGAACCATTCCCAGCCTGGCGATCCTGGCCGCCGCCCTGCCGTTTCTCGGCATAGGCCTGATGCCCTCGGTCGTGGCGCTGATCGTGCTGGCGGTACCGCCGATCCTGCTCAATACCTGTACCAGTATTCAGTCCATCGACCAGGATATTCTGCGATCGGCCAGGGGGATGGGGCTAACCGGCGCCCAAGTGATGCGCCAGGTGATCCTGCCGCTGGCGGCCCCCGGCATTCTGGCCGGCATCCGCACCGCGGCGGTGCAGGTGATCGGCGGCGCGGCGCTGGCCTCTTTTATCGGCGGCGGCGGCCTCGGGGACTTTGTGACCACCGGTATCGCCATTATGGATATGTCGCGGCTGATGGTCGGGGCCATCCCGATTATTTTGCTGGCCATTGGCGCCGAATTACTGTTTTCCGCCGTTGAAAAGATCTGGTTCCGGCACGTCCCAAAAGGGTAAAGCATATGATTAGGCTTGAAAATATCACCAAAATTTACCCGGGCTCAGCCCACAAAGCGCTGGATAGCCTGACGCTGGAGATTCCCGAAGGCTCGACCACCGCGCTGATCGGGCCGTCCGGCTGCGGTAAAACCACCACCATGCGGCTGATTAACCGCCTGGAAGAAGCCAGCAGCGGGCGGGTTTGGGTCAACGGCGAGGACGTCACCGCCGTGGACCCGGTGCAACTGCGCCGCCATATCGGCTATGTTATCCAGAACGTCGGTTTATTTCCGCATATGACCGTGGCGGATAATATCGCCACCGTACCCCGCCTGCTCGGCTGGCGGGCGGATCGCATCACGCGGCGGGTGGATGAGTTGCTGCAATTGGTGGGGCTGGACCCGGCCGGCGATCGCCGGCGCTATCCGGCCGAACTGTCCGGCGGGCAGCGCCAGCGGGTCGGCGTCGCGCGCGCGCTGGCCGCCGATCCGCCGGTTATGCTGATGGACGAACCGTTCGGCGCCATCGATCCGCTGGTGCGCGGCCGCCTGCAGCAGGAATTTAAACAAATCCTGCAGCGGGTCAAAAAGACGGTGGTCATCGTCACCCATGATTTGGACGAAGCCATCCGCATGGGCGATCGCATCGCCATCATGCGCGACGGCCGGCTCTGCCAATATGCTACCCCGGCCGCGATTCTCAGCCAGCCGGCGGATGACTTCGTCGCGGCGTTTATCGGCAGCGACGCCGCATTAAAACTGCTGGCCTTGACCCCGGTCGCCCACGCCATGTCCCCGGCGGCGCACAGCGCTTATGTCCTGGCGATACCGGCCGCAGCGACCCTCAAGGACGCCCTGGCGCTGATGCTGGCCCATGACGCCCACGGCGTGCGGGTGGAGGACGGCCAACATAACCTGCTGGGCGAACTGGGCCGCCAACAACTTTTTACCTATCAACAAACGTTATGCGCGGCCTGAGCGCCGCCGCTAAGGGAATGTCATGACCGAACACGTCAATATAAGCTACCTCAACGGGCCGGATATCGCGCAGCTGGCGATGACCGATGCCGAAATCCTGGCGGCGGTGGAAGCCGGGCTGCTGGCGCAGGGCAATCGGCAAACGGTCATCGAACCCCGCGTGCATCTGATTCCGGACCCGGCGTTTAACGGCCATTTTAATGTTTTGCGCGGCTATATCGCCCCCCTCAACCTCGCCGGCGTCAAAGTGGTGGGGGATTACGTGGATAACTATACCCTGGGCCTGCCCTCGGAGATGGCGATGCTTAATCTGTTCAATCCGCGCACCGGCATGCCGGTGGCCATTATGGATGCCTCGGCCATAACCGATATGCGCACCGGGGCCATTACCGCGCTGGGCGCCCGGCACCTGGCCCGCAAGAACAGCAAAATCCTCGGCCATATCGGCGCGCGGGGCACCGCTTATTGGAATGTCCGCCTGCTTGACAGCCTGTTCGATTTTGATGAAATCCGCATTCATTCGCGCCGGCCCGAAAGCCAGGAGGCCTTTGGCCGCCGCCTGGAGCAGGATCTGGGTAAAAAAATCACGGTGACCACCGATTGGCGCAGCTGCGTCGAAGGCGCGGATATCGTGGTGGAGGCCTCCCGGTTGCAGCAGCCGGAGCCTTTGCTCAGAACCGCCTGGATCAAACCCGGCGCCCTGGTGGTGCCTTACGGCACCATGAGCGCGGTCGAGCTGTCGCTCACCGATATTATGGATAAAATGGTGGTGGACGACTGGGGGCAATGCAAAGGCGGGTTGTTCGGATCGCTGCGGGCCCATGTTGAAGCGGGCAAGCTCAGCGAGCAGACGCTGCATGCCGAACTGGGGCAGATTGTCGCCGGCCATAAAACCGGCCGCGAACGCGATGATGAAACCATTTTGTTCTGGCATCGGGGATTATCCCTCAGCGATATCGCCCTGGGTCATGCGATGCTGGAAAAAGCCCGCGGCTTGGGCATTGGACAGACGCTGCGCTACGCATAATCGCCTCGGACGGATGTATCGGTTGCGCCGGCGCCTGGCGTAGCCGCCCTTTCAACCACATTGTTCCGGAGATAACATGGTCCCACACGGCACCCACCTGCAAATAGGTTCCCTCCTGTTCGAGGGAATCGACCAAATTGATTTGACCGGTCCCTTCGAAGTGTTGTCGCGCATTCCGAACTCGACCTATCGCCTCTACGGCAAAACGGCCGCTACCATCCGCGATATCAAGGGACTGCGGATCGCGCCGGATGCGGCGCTGGCTGACGCCCCGCCGCTGGATGTGCTGCATATCCCCGGCGGGCGCGGCCAGGAAGCCCTGATGGAGGACGACGCGGTGCTCGGCTGGATCAGGCAGCAGGCGGCGGGCGCGCGGGCGGTATTCTCGGTCTGCACGGGCGCGTTGCTGTGCGGCGCCGCCGGCCTGCTGCGGGGCAAACGGGCCACGACGCATTGGGCGTCGTTTCACCTGCTGCCGTATTTCGGCGCAATCCCGGTCAATGAGCGAGTGGTGGTGGACGGCAACTGGATCTTTGCCGCCGGCGTCACCGCCGGGATCGATGGCGCCTTGCGGCTCGCGGCCGAACTGCGCGGCGACGATGAAGCCAAAGCCATACAGCTGCATATGGTCTACGCGCCGCAACCGCCTTTCGACAGCGGTACGCCTGAGACCGCGCCTGCCGCCATCCTCGCGCAAGCGCGGGCGTCGCTGGCCGACATTACCGGGCAGCGGGAAGCGACCGCCCGGCGCGTGGCCGCCAAGCTCGGCGTCCCTTTCCCCCCTGTGCCCGGCAAGTAAAGACCCGGCGCTACGCCGGTTGGCCTCCTTACGTCGCGTTACGAAAGGCATTTTCGGATCGGCAAAATCTGGGCTAATCTGTAAGATTATCGGATTGGCCGTCAGGACGCATCGCTTTGACAAGCATCCCTTGACTTACTCCCCTTTGGTACTCTCCACGGGTACCCTCCTCTGGTTAAGTCATCGCCGGATTGAACATGTCTTGACTAACCGCGCGCGGCGCGCGCACAAAATGCAGATGGATATTATTAACGTACTTTATTTATGAGGATTAGCTTATGAAAAAGATCGGGATTAATGGCTTTGGTCGCATTGGACGTTTGGTGTTGCGCCGGATTCTGGAGACCAACAGCGAGGTGGAGATCGTCGCGATTAACGACCTGACCTCGCCGAAGGTGCTGGCCTATTTGTTAAAGTATGATTCAAGCTATCGCCACTTCGAGGGCACGGTGGATTACACCGACGATGCCATTATCGTTAACGGCAAGAAAATCGCCGTCTATGCCGAGAAAGAGGCCAAAAACATCCCTTGGGGCACCCTGGGCGTGGAGATTGTCGTTGAATCCACCGGTTTTTATGCTTCCGGCGAAAAATCCCGGGCCCATCTGGACGCCGGCGCCAAAAAAGTGCTGATTTCCGCTCCGGCCGGGGATATCAAAACCATCGTGTTTAATGTGAACAGCGACGCCATCACGGCTGAAGACACCATCCTTTCCGTGGCCTCTTGCACCACCAACTGCCTGGCGCCGATGGCCAAAGTGCTTAACGACAGTTTTGGCATCAAAGTGGGCACCATGACCACGATTCACGCCTATACCGGCACGCAGTCGCTGGTTGACGGCCCGCGGGGTAAAGATCTGCGCGCGTCCCGCGCGGCGGCGCAAAACATTATCCCGCATACCACCGGGGCGGCGAAGGCGATTGGCCTGGTTATTCCGGAACTCAAGGGCAAACTGAAAGGCCATGCCCAGCGCGTGCCGACCCTCACCGGTTCGGTGACCGAGCTGGTTTCGGTGCTGGATAAAAAAGTCACCGTCGAGGACGTGAATGCGGCCATGAAAAAAGCGGCCGAAGGCAACGAATCTTTCGGTTATACCGCAGAAGAAATTGTCTCTTCCGATATCGTCGGCACGCACTTTGGCTCGGTATTTGACGCAACCCAGACGGAAGTCAGCGAAGCGGGCGATCTGCAACTGGTGAAAACCGTCGCCTGGTATGATAATGAGTATGGCTTCGTCACCCAATTAGTACGCGTACTGGATAAAGTGGCGGCGTACTGATTACCCCCCTCTCCCGGGTGTTCTCCGCCAGGAGAAAATTAGGGAGGGGGTTAACAGCGAAAAAACTGGCGGCGTCGATAAATAATATTTACGTCATGGCGGGATAACATCGGATAAATCGTATAATTAAAAAATAATCACGAATACGTTAATGTTCGGCGACTATTTCCAATACCCCATTGATAATAAACTGCACTCCCACGCACACCAGCAAAAAACCCATTAATCTTGAGATGGCGTCGATGCCGCTTTTGCCGATTAATCGCATAATAAAACCAGAACCGTTCAGGCAAATCCAAAGAATTAATGAAATGGTGGCAAAGGTAATAACCGGACTGATAAGCAACACCCAGCTTTCGAAACCCAGCGAATTATCTTTCAGGGTCGAAACCGAACTGATAATCATGGCGATGGTGCCGGGGCCGGCGCTGCCGGGCATGGCCAAGGGCACAAAAGCAATGCTTTCCGAACCTTCGTTCATCATCTCATGATGCTTGGCATCGACGATGCTGGATTTTTCATGCTTGGCGTGGGGAAAAAGCATGCGAAAACCGATAAATGCGACGATAAGCCCCCCTGCGATACGCAGGCCGGGAATAGAAATACCAAAGGTGTTCATGACCAGCTGGCCGGCATAAAAGGCGACCACCATGATGAAAAAGACATAAATCGAGGCCATCAACGCCTGACGTTTTACCTCTTGATAGGTCATGTTGCCGGAAAGGCTTAATAGCAGCGCAACCGATGTTAACGGATTAACCAACGGCAAAAGCAAAACCAGACCCAAGGTTACCGCTTGCAACAATTGGGAAAGTCCTAACATGAGGCCCACCTCGGAAAATTAAATGAACATACGGCTAATAGTTTATCATGAAAATTTTCACATTACCTTCCGCAGCTGCGCGGCCGTGGCCGATAGCTGCTTTAAACGCCAGCCGTCGAGATGTGATATCCGTATTATTGCCAGCGCGGAGTAATATTTATTGCGTGTTGTGATATCGCGCTAATAAATGTGAAAAATTAACTATTAATAATGCTGATTAAATAAAAAGCGCCCCGGAACGGTCCGGGACGCCGCGGCGTTTTGATGGCGCGTATTTCGCCGGCGCGCTTCAGGGGCGATACGGCCCCCGCCTGGCGGCAGCGCGCCCAAACGCCGGACCGCCGCGATGAGCGGTTACATCTGGAAGAAAATGTCGCCGGACTCGGCCTGCAAAATCTTGCCTTCGTCGTTGGTGATAAGAACATAATTGCCGCCCATATAGGTCCAATGGCTGTTTTCTTGCGGCGCCGGCAGGTTCCGTTTATTCCATTCGGCGATCTCATAGGGCTTGGTGCGATAGACGTCGGGCACCACGTCGCCGATCTTGAACTGCCGGGAATCGACATAAAAAGACTGAATCTCATAGGACTTTACGGCCGGGGGATTAGTGGGCGGCGAATCCGGTGAAGGGGTATTCGGCGAAGGCGTATTTGGTGAAGCTGCGTTCGGTGAAGGCGTAGCCGATTGGGGCAAGGCTGCGGTTTCCTGGCCGGTTTCGGCAGAGGATGAAGCGACCCAGGGCAACGCCCCAATGAATAAAACGGCTGAAAATAATGCGACCTGCGGCTTGCCCATAGTGTCTCCAGATAGTAGCTATCTTTCCCGGTAAGCAATCTTTCCCGGCAAAAAAATCATTGTAATGGCCATATAATAGAATGTTATAAAAAAAATTTGTGTTTCCGAGCCGCACTTTCGTAATGAGTGGCGTGATGATTTCGCGATCCCGGCGGCCGGCCGGTCACGTCCGTTCAGTCGCATCAAAGCTCCGGTATAGAAGATAAAGAAATATGCCGCCGGACGAAGGGAATTTTTGTAAAAAAGCATGACCAACCGATTTTGCGCCCTGCCGCCGGGTTTTATTTTCGGCGCCGCCAGCCGGGCAAAGGCCAGATAATTAAAAAATTTCCGCTCGATATTTGATGTTAACGGGCCGAGATCCGCATGGATAAAACCGGCCCCCGCATGCGGCGGCTACCGGGAAGCCGCCGCCTTTTCATCCGCGGCTTCGCCCATGCGCTGCAACAGGCGGTGGCCGATATTATTGGTCCAGTTAAAACTGTTTTGCAGCACCACGACGGCGGTTTTGTGCCGCAGATCCAGGCCGATATAACTGGAATAGCCGCCGATAAACCCCACCTGGTAGGTGATGCGCTGGTTGCCGACGTCGTCGACGATCCAGGCGATGGCCGCCGCTTGTTTGGTGCGGTCGAAACGCACGGTCAGCGAGTCCTGCAATGCGCAATCCAGCGCCGGATACCCGGTGGACCGCATATGGGCCTGGGCATAGGTCAGCAGATCGTTCGCGTTGGTATACAGGCCGGCGGCGCCCACCATGCAGGAGGAGAAATGCCAGTCGGGCACCGGCTGCCCGCGGCGGATAAATTTTGGCTGGTCGCCGGCATGGCCGATGGCGCGCTGGGCATAGCCGGGCAACAGTTGCTGATTATAGCCGGTATGGGTCAAGCCCAGCGGCTGGGTAATATTTTCCACCAGCAGCTGATTAACGTTCTTACCGGTACGCTGGCGCAAGATATAATCCAGCAGCGCATAACCTAAATTGGAGTAGCGCGGTTCAACTTTCGCCGGCTTATGGAAATCAGCCAGATAATCCAGCATCTTTTCATTATCCAATGAATGATAGAAATTCTCGCCGGTAAACAGATAATGGATAAATGAAGTCAGTATTTCCACTGACTGCATTTGCCTCGGCAAGCCCGAGGTATGGGTCACTAATTGCAGCAGCGTAATGTTGCGCGCATCGGCGCTCAGCGGCACGGTTGAAGGCAGCAATGCCGCCAGCGTTTCATCCCAGCGGAACACCCCTTTATGCACCAGGACCACCGTCACTTCGGCAATAAATCCTTTGCTCACCGAACCGACGGCGAACAGCGTATCGCCGCTGATGCGATCGCCGCGCGGATTATCGGTGACACCGTAACCAAAGGTGGTTTTTTGCCCATCCCCTTGCAACACGCCGACCACCAGCCCCGGCGTTTGCTTCGCGGCCAGCAACGGCAGGGCCAGGCTGTCCACCTGCGCGCGCAGGTCGCCGCTGGCGGCAAATTCCCGGCTGGCGGCGCTTGAGGTATCAACGGGCGTTTGCGATAACGTCCCGCAGGCGCACTGCATTAAAATTCCCACGCACGCTAATGCTACCCGCCTGATTTTTTTTATCATTACCGCCAAACACGCATGATACTAAGCTGAAACGCCATCCGCCGGAATAACGGCCGTGGCAGAAATGTGCGGCATAATAAGCTATTGTTCGAGCGATAGAAATAATAAAACGCCGCCGTAAATGGTTAGTTAATCCAGACTCCCGACATAACCGGCTCAGACCCGGTGGCAGCGCACCGAGGTCCCGGACGCATTGAGCCGCAGTTCCTGGGGCAATTGGCAGCCGGCGCCGGCATACGGGCAGCGTTCACGGAAAAAACAGCCCTGCGGCAGATGGCGGTTGCCGGGCAATTCGCTTTTGCGATCCGCCTGCCCTTCGGCCAGGGAGCGTCCGACCCGGGGCACCGAGTCGAGCAGCAACCGGGTGTAGGGATGTTGCGGCTGGCCGAGCACCCGCTGCGCGGGCCCCAGCTCGACGATTTGCCCCAGGTACATCACCGCCACGCGGTCGCTCATATGGCGGATGACCGAGACGTTGTGGGAAATCAGCACAAAGGTCAGATTGCGCTGGCGCTGTAAAGCCACCAGCAAATTCAGGATCTGCGCCTGGACCGAAATATCCAGCGCCGAGGTGGGTTCATCGAGCACAATAATATCCGGCTCGGACGACAGCGCGCGCGCAATGGATATACGCTGGCGCTGGCCGCCGGAAAATTCATGGGGCAACCGGTCCAGATACCCGGCGCGAATCCCCACCTGCGCGGCCAGTTCGGCCGCCAGGGCCCGCCGCTCGGCCGCGGGGTTATGTTTTTGCACATAGACCGGCTCGGTAATAATGCGCCAGACGGGCAACCGCGGGTCGAGGGATGACTGCGGGTCCTGGAACACCATCTGCATCCCGGAGCCAAACCAGGAGCCGTCCTGCCGGATGCGCAGCAGCCGGCCGCTGCTTGGCGTTTGCAGCCCCATCAATAATTGCGCCAGCGTGCTCTTGCCGCAGCCGGATTCACCGACAATGCCCAGCGTTTCGCCGCGCATAATCCGCAGATCCAGGCCATTGAGCGCATGCACGAACGCATTGGGTTTGCCGCGCCAGTTATAACCGGCCGGAAAATGTACCCGCACATCCTGTAGTTCCAGCAAGGATTCTTCCATCATACCCCCCGTTCCTGCCCGGTCCGCTGCGGATGCCAGCAGGCGGCCTGTTGCCGTCCGCCGTCCAGCGGCCGCAGCGCCGGCGCGTGTAAACATTGTTCATCGGCGTGGGGGCAGCGCTCGCGGAAATTGCAGCCCGGCGGCAAATCGGCCAGATTGGGCACCGTGCCGGGGATCGCTTTGAGCATGCTGCGCGGCTGCGCGTTTTCCGGCGCGGCCTGTAGCAGGCCGATCGAGTATGGGTGCGCCGGATGGGTGATAACCTCGGCGGTGGCGCCGCTTTCAATGACCTGGCCGGCATACATGACATACACCCGATCGCACAGCTGGGACACCACGGCCATATCGTGAGTGATGAACAGCACCGCCGTGCCGCTGGTACGCGCCTTTTGCTGCAACAGATACAGCACCTGGCGCTGCACGGTCACGTCCAGGGCGGTGGTGGGCTCGTCGGCGATAATCAGCTCGGGTTCGCAGGAGAACGCCATGGCGATCAGCACCCGCTGGCGCATGCCGCCGGACAGCTCGAACGGATAGCGGTTCATTACCTGGCCGGCATCGCCGATTTGCATCTCCTGGAGCAGGCTCAGGGCTTTCGCCTGCGCCTGCGCGCGATCCAGCCCCTGGTGCAGGCGGATTACCTCGCACATTTGCCGGCCGATCTTACGCGTGGGATTGAGCGAATTCATCGGTTCCTGAAAAATCATGGCCACCCGCGCGCCGCGCAGGGCGCGCATCTGTTTTTCGCTGGCGTTCACCACATCCAAGCCCAGCATGCGCAGCCTGCCGCCGGTGACGCTGAAACCGTCCGGCGGCAGCAGGCGCATCGCCATCATGGCGGTGACGGATTTACCCGACCCGGATTCGCCGACCACGCCGACGATTTCCCCGGCATTCACCTGCAATGACACCTGGTTGAGCGCGTTCACCTGCCCGCCGTAGACCGGAAAGACCAGTTGCAGGTTGTCTATGTCCAGCACCGGTTCAGGCGCGGCGGGTGGTGTTATCGTGGCCGTATTCATCATTATCGTCCCCTCCCTTTCGGGTCCAGCAGATCGCGCAGGCCATCGCCGAACAGGTTGAAACCGGTGGCGGTAATCAGGATGGCCATGCCCGGAAATGCCGAATACCACCATTGATCGAGAATATAATTACGGCCGTTGGCCACCATGGCGCCCCATTCGGCGGTCGGTTGCTGGGCGCCGAGGCCGATAAACCCCAGCGTGGCCGCCATCAGGATCGAGGTCCCGATATCCAGCGATGCCTGCACCACCAGCGGCGGCAGCACATTACGCAATACGTGCCAGGTGATAAGATGCCAGCGCGACGCGCCGAAGGTGCGGGTCGCCTGCATATAAGCCAGATGGCGCAGCATCAGCGTTTGTCCGCGGGCCAGGCGCACATAAAAAGGAATACGCACCACCGCAATCGCCAGCATGGCGTTGAACAGGCTTGGCCCGAGCGCCGCCGCCAGCGCCATGGTCAGCACCAATGACGGCACCGACAGCATAATATCCATGCAGCGCATGATCAGCGCGTCAACCACCCCGCCAATCACCCCGGAAAAACAGCCGAGCAGCGAGCCGAGGGTCCCGGCCAGGATCACCACGGCCAGTCCCGCCGTAACCGACTGCCGGCTGCCGACCAGCACGCGGCTGAACAGGTCGCGCCCCACTTCGTCGGTGCCGAACCAGTGCGCGGCGCTGGGCGCCTGCAGGCGGGCGGCCAGGTCGATGGCGTTGGGGTCGAGGGGCGCCAGCCACGGCGAAAACACCATCAGCAGCAGCACGATAAGCATAATCGCCGCGCCCATCAGCGTCAGCGGGCTGCGGCTCAGCAAATAACCGGTTTTACGCCAGCGGGCAAAACGCGGCGCGGCGGTAGGGGGGACGATCGCGCCGCGATCTCCTTTAATGCCGGGTTCAAGCATAGACATCGGGTTCATCCCTCCCTGCCGATACGGGGGTCGATCCATACATACAGTAAATCCACCAGCAGGTTGACTATCACATACGCGAACGACACCACCACCGCGAATCCCATTACCGCCGGAAAATCCAGCGCCTGGATCGAGTTCACCACATAGGCCCCCATGCCGGGCCATGCAAACACCGTTTCGGTCAGCACCGCCCCATAAAGTAAATCGCCGAGCGCCAGACCGAGCACCGTCACCGAGGGGATCAGCGCGTTGGGCAGCGCGTGGCGCAGGATCACCCGCCAGCGGGACAGGCCGTTGGCCCGCGCGGTGCGGATATAATCTTCCCCCATCTGCTCCAGCATCGCCGAACGGATTTGCCGCGCGACGATGCCCATATGCACAAACGCCAGCGTCGCCGCGGGCATCGCCAGATGCAGCAAACTATTCCACAGGGTATCCGCATTACCGGTCAGCAGGGAGTCGAGCACGTAAAAGCCGGTGATATGGCCCGGCGGATCGAGCCAATCGTCCAGCCGGCCGCTGCCCGGCAGCACATTAAGATGACCGTAAAACAACATGATCACGCCCAGCCCCAGCCAGAACGCCGGCGTTGAAATGCCGACCACCGACAGCAGACGCACGATATGATCCAGAAAACGATTACGGTACACCGCGGACAACACGCCCAGCGGCACGCCGAGCATAATGGCGAGCAACAGGGCGCTGAGCGCCAATTCCAGCGTCGCCGGGAAAAAAGCCCGCAGATCGTCCAGCACCGGCCTGCCGGTACGGATTGAGGTGCCGAGATTGCCATGCAGCAGGTCGTCGACATAATGATAGAACTGGATATAAAGCGGCCGATCCAGCCCCAGCTGCTGGCGGATATGCCGCACTATATCTTCCCCGGCGCGGTCCCCCGCCAGCAGCCTGGCCGGATCGCCCGGAATCAGGTGCGAGATGATAAAGGTGATGACGCATACCCCCAGCATCACCAGCACCAGCCCCCAGCAGCGCTGGCGGATAATGGTCCAGAACGTCATAGATGTCCCCTCGCCGGCCTGGGCGCGCGGTGCGTCCAGGCCGGGTAAACAGTGCCCGCGGATGGCTTCGCAGACTCGGGCCGCGATGTCGGGTTCGGTTATTTCTTGCTCATTTGCCCTACGTTAAACACCTGTTCCAGCATCGGGTTGAATACAAACCCCTGCACCTGCTTGTTCATCGCCACCTGATAATTTTTCTGGAACAGGTAAACATAGGCCGCTTCGTCGATCACGATTTTCTGCGCCTGCTGGTAGTAATCCGTACGCTGTTTCTGATCGGCTACCGCGACCGCCTGTTTCAACAAGTGGTCCACGGCCGGATTGCTGTAGTAAGAACGGTTGCCGGGCAGGCCTTTTTTATCGGATTCGAACCAGTAATTCATAAACATATAGGGGTCGGCGAAGTCCGGGCTCCAGTTACCGATGGAGATGTCATAATCCCCTTTGCCGATGCGATCGCGCATGGTGGCGTTCGCCAGCTTTTCCAGCTTGACGTTAATGCCCACGGACGCGAGCGTGGCTTGCATGGAGAGCGCAATGGCTTCCCAGTTGGGGTCGTTATCCGAATAGAGGAAGTCCAGCGTCTGGCCGCGGTCCGTGACTTTCGCCAGGGCTTCCTTGGCTTTGGCCGGGTCCAGCTGGTATTGCATCGCCGCGGCATCAAATCCCCACATGCCCTCGGGAATCGGGCCGCGCATTTGCTTGCCGTTGCCCCCCAGAATGCCTTTGACCATGCCCTGATAGTCCGTGGCCCAGGAGATGGCCCGGCGGAAATCGGCGTTGTCCAGCGGCGCTTTGGCATTATTGAGATAGAGATAAGTCACGCGCAGCGCCGGAAATTCCTCCACCGCCACGTTATTTTCTTTCTTCAGGGCCGCGAGTTGGTCCACCGGCAAGGAATCGGCAATATCCAGATCGCCGCGGGAAAGCTGCAGGCGGCGGGAAGAGCTTTCGCCGATAATTTTCACCGTAACGCGTTTAAACGCCGGTTTCGGGCCGTTGTAATGCGGGTTGGGCACCAATACCAACTGCTGCCCTTTCTGCCAGCGTTCCAGCTTATACGGGCCGGAACCGGCGGTATTGGCGGCCAGCCAGGCTTTGCCCCCGTCGTCGGGGTGCGCCTTGGCGATGGCGGGGTTGACGATGCCCGCGCCGTCATTGGCCAGGGTGTAGAGGAACGGCGCGAACGGCGTCGTCAGCGTGAAGCGCACGGTCATCGGGTCGATGACCGCCACCTGCATATCTTTGGGAAAGGCTTCGGACGGGCCCTGGCCGATCTGCATCAAGCGGTCGAAGGACCACTTCACGGCCTCGGCATTCACGTCGCCGCCGTCATCGAACTTCGCTCCCGGCTTGAGCTTGAAGGTCCAAACCAGCTGGTCGTCCGACGCGGTCCAGCTCGCGGCCAGTTCGCCTTCCACCTGGGTCGAGCCTCTGCCGTTTTCGGTTTTGTATTGCACCAGGCGCTGGTAGGCCGGATAGGTCACCGTCCAGTCGTTGTTATCAATAGTGACCGCCGGGTCGAGGGTTTGCGGGTCCGCCGCCTTGCCGATCGCTAAAATATCCTTAGGCACCGCGGCCTGCGCCGGCGACAGGGCCCCGGCCAGGGCGCATAGCAGGGCCGCCGGCAACAGGCGGCGGGTGAACAGGCGGCGGGCCGGGAGGGCCGGCGCGGTTATTGCTGTCGTGTTGCTCATGTGCAATCTCCTGAAATCAAAAGGATAAGATAACGGCTGTGTAGTTAAAAATCCTATGGCGGACCCGCGCGATCGGCGCGGCGCGCCGGGGGGAAGCAGCCGAAGCGGTCGGTTAACAACGGGTAGGACATGGCGTCCGGCAGTTCGAAGTGCCACCATTCGCTGGCGACGCCCCGGTACCCTCCCGCCGCCATCACCGCATTCAACAGCAGGCGGTTGCGCTGGATCTGCGGGGCGAAATCGGGATAAAAAGGGTGGGAGCGTTCATTCATCTCGTCAAAGCCCGCCCCCATATCCAGCATCTCGCCCTGCTCGTCCAGCAACGTCAGATCGACCGCCACGCCGCGGCTGTGATGGGAACCGATGCGGATATCCACCACATATTCCGGGTTCGGGAATGCCGTCCACAAGCAGACCTGCGCCTGCTGCGGGCGGTAAGCATCGAAAATGTTCAGCGTAAAGCCGGCCAGGGCGGCCACCTGCGCGCTGCGCGCCAGCGCGCGGGCGGCATCGGGGTGCAGCAGGCAGCGGTGTTCACGGTAGATCGGCCGGCCGGTCAGGTTATCGGCGGTGGCATATTTCAGATCGATGACCACCTGCGGCAGCAGCTCGGCGACATCCACCAGCACCACGCCGTCATCGTTAAGCGAACCGTTTTGTGTCACGGTAATTACCTCTGTTATTATCACGTCCGGGCGGCGGCCGCGGGACCCACGCCGGTAAAATATCAGGATTCGAACTGGCCGAACTGTTTTTGCAACAGGCGGTTATCCGCCAGCCGCTGTTCCACCTCGTTGCCGCCCAATTCCAGCACCGCCGAGATCAGCAGGTTAAACAGGCAGCTAAGGGGGGCCAGCGAGTCCCAGAACTGGCCGGTGTCGGTTTTCACCTGCAACAGATCCACCGGGTAGTCGCGGGCCCAGGGGCAATAAATGTCGGTGATCAGCGCCACATCCAGGCCGCGATCGCAGGCCGCCTGGCAATATTTGCGGGCGATGACCGAATACGCGCGGGTATCGGTGACCACCAGATACGGCGCGGCAAAGGCGGAATTCAGCGATTCCACATACGTGCCGGACAGCCCGTCTGCGAAATAAACCTTGGGGCGCAGATATTCCAGATGGCTGTAAAAAGCGTTGGCGATCCCCCGCGTGGACTGGATGCCCAGCACAAATACCGCATCCGCCGCGGCCAAACGGCGGCTGACGCGGGCAAAGGTCTCGCCCAGCGCCAGTTGATATACATGGTTGATGGCTTCCAGCTCCAGCGTCAAAGCCTGCTGCAATTTTTCCCGCTGCGGCTGCCGGCGGCGCTCCTGGTAGGCCCCCAGGCGATCCGTCACCAGCCAAGGCTGATAGATGCCGCTGCCGCCCTGCAGGCGCAGCGTGCGTTTAAAGTCATCCAGATTGCGATAGCCAAGGGTACGCAGGTACCGCCCCACCGAAATACCGCTGGTGGCGGCATAGCGGGCGATACTGTCGGCGGTTTCAAACGGCACCTGGGCCAGATTCGCCAGCAGGTAGCCGGCAATACGTTTGCCGGTGGGCGTCTGTCCCGCAAACGACGCTTCTATCTGCGCTATCACATCCCGGTTATCACTCATCATCAGCCCTTTGTTGCCCGCCTGTCATAAACGCGGCCGTTGTTAGTTGAGTAACACATACCGGGGATAAAGCACGGACCGTGCCAATAACCCGCGCAGCGCTATTTTTTTAGCGCCAAGGCCGTGCGGCAAGGGCTGTAACGGTAAGCGGCAAGGGCAGGATAAGGCGAAAGGGAAAACCGCGGCGCTTCATTGCACGGCAAACAGGCAAACCGGCCGGGCCATGGTGCATTACTTACTATAAAGGATGCGGGACGATAAACGGCGCGGCGCGGCATGGCGCAGTCCGGTCACGGCTGATAGACCACCGGCGCCTCCGTTCCGCCGTCCTTGCTCTACAGCTTGGCCGCCCGGATGCGATCGGCGCATGAAGACATGAACGGCAGCCAACGTAGTCCGGGTTTTCGTCCGGCACGGCGGGCCTCAGGCGCGATGATGCAGATAGCCGGTGGCTAAAAACGCGCTAAACCGATCCACGCCCCGATCGAGCTTTTCCAGCGAACTGGCGAAGCACCAGCGGATACAGCCTTCGCCGGCGGGACCGAACGCGCTGCCCGGCGCCAGCCCCAGCCCGGCTTCGGCCGCCAGCGCCTTGCACAGCGCCAGGCTGTCCCGCAGTCCCGCCACCCGGAAAAACAGATACATGGCGCCCGCGGGCAAAGGCGCGTCAATCCCCGGCAGCGCGCTCAAGCGCTGATATAGGAAATCCCGCGCGGTCCGGAAGCGGGACAGGGTTTCCCGCAGCACGGATTCGCCCTGGCTGACGGCCGCCGCGCCCGCCTTTTGCACAAACGCCGGCGCGCAGCTGCTGTTATATTCAATAAGTTTGCCCAAATCCTCCAGCAGCGCGGCGGGCACCACCATCCACCCCAGGCGCCAGCCGGTCATCATCCAGCTTTTGGAAAAACTATTGATCACGATCAGGCGATCCAGGGGATCGGCAATATCGAGAAAAGACGGCGCGCAGCGTTCCGGCGGCGCGTCAAACACCAGGCGCCCATAGACCTCGTCGGAGACAATCCAGATTCCATGCCGGCGGCAATGGGCCAGCACCTGCTCCTGCTGCGCGGCCGGCATAACCCAGCCGCTGGGATTATTGGGCGAGTTGATCACCAGCGCCCGCGTGCCCGGCGTCAGGGCAGCCAGCAAGGCCGCCAGATCCAGGTCCCAGCGTAATACGCCCCGCGGATCGGCGCACAGCGCCAGCGGGACTTCGGTCACGCGCGCGCCGAGGATTTTCGGGATCTCCACCAGGTTCGGCCAGACCGGCGTCACCACCACCACCCGATCGCCGGGGCTATACAGCGCCTGGGCCGTCAGCATCAGCGCCGAAACGCCGGAATTGGTGATGGCGATGCGGTTTTCTTCGATGGGCCGGTGCCAGGAAGACAAATAGCGGGCCAGCGCCCCGCGCAGCGCCGGCTCGCCCAGGTTCGGGGTATAAAACGTCTCGCCCGCCGCCAGGGATGCCTGGGCGGCGGCGCAGATAAACTCCGGCGTCTGGCGATCCGGTTCGCCGAACCAGAACGGCAGAATATCGCTGCGGCCGATACCGGCATTGGCCACCTCGCGGATGGCGGAAAAACGCAAATCCCGCGCGGCCGCCCGCATCCGCGGCACGTCGCCGGGCCCCTGCGCCATACCGCTATCGTCTAACATGGACATAGTATCCGCCTTGCATAACAGAGGAAAAGACGCGACCGCCGCCGCGGCATCAACGCCAGCTTACCAAGCCCGGGCCGCAAAAGGGAGCCCTATTGGCGCGATGCATGCCCGGCGGCCAATATCATTATGCCGCCGGCGCCCAGCGTTCGCGCCAGCGCGGCTGATCGCAAATATTGCCGAGAAATTCGATCACCACATGCGCGCCGAGATAGGACGTCACGCCGGAACCCACATCCAGCAGCGGGTTCACTTCGACAAAATCAAAACCCACCACCCGGTAGCGCTCGGCAATCGCCTTGAGACTGTCGCGCAATTCGGCATAGGTCATGCCGTCCGGCTCCGCCGATACGCAGCCCGGCACCAGGGACATATCCAGCACATCCACATCAATGCTCACATAAACCTGCGCGTTTTCCGGCAGCAAGGCGCCGATCCCCTGCGGACCGATGCGGCGGAATTCCCCCATCGGAATCACCCGGTTGCCCCCCTCGATCACCTGCTCCACTATTTCCGCGCTGTGGCGCAGGCTGCGGATGCCGATCTGGGTCAGGCTGCTGGCGCCGGCGCGCTCAACCACATGGCGGAAAGCGTGGCCGTTGGTATATTGCATATCCTGTTCCAGCGTACCGTAATCGGTATGGGCATCAAAATGCAATACGTGAATATCGCCTTCAAAGGCGCGGAATACCGGATAGGTAATCGAATGATCGCCGCCGAGGATCACCGGCAGCGCGCCGCTGGCCAGGATAGCTTGCACCGACTCGGTAATCAGTGCGAAGGTTTTCTCCACGTTGGTGGGATGGACATCCACATCGCCCACATCCGCTATCAGCCCGCGGCGGATCTCCTCGCCCAGGAACTCCCGCCTGGCTTCGGGGGAGTAATAACCGCGGTGTTCGCTGCAAAAGCGCAGCGAGTGCTCGCGCAGGGAGCGCGGCGCCATGCGCGTGCCGGGCATAAAAGGCGAACCTTCATCAAAAGGAATGCCCAGGATGGCGATGGCGGCGTCCAATTGCGTCACATCAGGCTCGATCCGGGAGCGCAAAAAAGAGGGAATACCGACAAACGGCCGGTTGACTCGGGCCATGGTTTTACTCCTTGGTAGCGGGATTAACGTGTCCTGACGCAAAGGTCAGAGCCAGAAATTGTTGCAGGCGGGCGTCGCGCGGGGAAGCCACCACGCGATCCACCGGCCCTTCCTCGATAATGCTGCCGTCGCACATAAACGCGATACGCCCGGAAACGTTGACCGCAAAACGGATATCGTGGGTGACAATCAGCATGGTCATCCCGTTTTGGGCCAGGGAGCGCAGCAGCGTTTGCACTTCGCCCACCAGTTCGGGGTCCAGCGCCGAGGTGGGCTCGTCGAACAACATCACCTCGGGGTCCATCGCCAGCGCCCGGGCAATGGCGGCGCGCTGTTTCTGGCCGCCGGAAAGCTGCCAGGGATGGCGATCGGCCACGGCGGTCAGGGCAAACTGCGCCATTAGCCGTTCGGCCCGCCCGTGCGCCTCGTCGCGGCCGCGCCCCAGCACCACCCGCTGCGCCTTGACGATATTGTCGCGCAAGGTCAGGTGCGGCCACAGATTGAACTGCTGGAACACCAGCCCCAGCCGGGGGCGTAAACGATCGATCTGCCGGCGGGATTGATGGCGGATGATTTCCCCTTCCAGCTGGCGGCCGAAAGGCGTGCCGTTAATCTCGACAAATCCTTCATCCGGCGGTTCCAGCCAGGTCATGCAGCGCAGCAAGGTGCTTTTGCCGCAGCCGCTGGGGCCGATAAGCGAAACAATCGACCCCTGGGGGACATCCAGATACACCTGATTGATGGCGCTGACCTGCCGAAAGCGTTTACTCAGGCCGGTAACGCGCAGTGCGGGCGTGGGATTCATGGTTTTTTCCGCCAGTCCAGGGAAAGATAACGCCGGGCGATGGCGCTGCGTTCAATCGCATCGCGGCCGGTTTGCTCCCCGCCCAGTTCAACGCGGCGGGCGGCTTCGGCGATCGCCGCGGCGATCGTCCAATACAGGGCGGTAATGGCCAGGAACACTTCGAAAGGCGCAAAGGTGGCGCCCTGCACCACCAGACCCTGGTAGGTTAATTCCCCGACGGTGATCGAACTGAGCACCGCCGATTCTTTCATCATGGTCAGCGTCATATTGGTGGACGGCGGCACCACCGCGCGCAGCACCTGCGGCGCGATAATGTGACGCATCGCCTGGGCCGGCGACATGCCGATCGCCCGGGCGGACTCGAATTGGCCGCGGGGCAGCGCCATGATGCCGGCGCGCAGGATCTCGCCGTAATAAGCGCTGGCATACAGCGCCAGCGCCACCGTGCCCACCGCCTCGGCCGGCAGGCGCAGCCCGGAAAACGGCAGCCCGTAATACACCACGAACAGAAAAATAATAAACGGCGCGCTGCGCAGGCATTCAATATAGACCCCCACCAGCACGGCCACCGCCCGCAGCGGCACCAGGCTCAGCAGCGCCACCGCCATGCCCAGCAGATAACCGATAACAAAGGCTATCAGCGTAATTTTTATGGTCAGGCCGGCCCCTTGCAACAAGATCGGCCAGTACTGGTTAAGCACGGTGAAATCTATCTGCATAGTCATACCCGGGCGTCCGCCACGCGGGCCTCCAGATATTTGCCGAACAGGCTGCACGCCAAATTGATCGCCAGGAAAATCAGCGCCGCGCCGAGCAGCGTTTCAAAGGGGCGGTAATTGTTGCCGGCGATTTGCTGAGCGGTGCGCAGCACGTCAACCACGGTGATCGCCGACAATAACGCCGTGCCTTTAACGATAATCGTGGCTTCGTTAACGATGACCGGAATCATCCGCCGGAACAGTTGCGGTAATACCACGCACTGCCAAATGGCCCGCGGGGGCAATCCGAGCGCCGCGGCGGCTTCGATATGCCCCGGGTCGAGGGAAGCCAGGCCGCCGCGCATGGCCTCGCCGAGGAAAATGGTGCTGTTAAGCGTAATGGCGAGCACCCCCGCCGCCGCGGGACTGAGATCCAGCCCGAGGGCCGGCAAGACGTAGTAGCAGATAAAGATCTGAATCAGCAGCGGCGTGCCGCGCACAAAGCTGATCAATACCGCGAACGCCATTCCCAGCCAGGGGATTTTCATCGCCCGCAGCAGGGTAAATCCGGTTGAGAATATCAGCACCAGTATAAAAATAACCACCGCCAGACCGAGATTGACCCAGGCCGCCTCCAGCAGCGGCGGGATACTGGAAAATAACGCATGCAGGCTGAATTTCATCGCCGGATCTCCGTACTCGGTTCAACGTGGGTTATTGCGCGCCGGGGGGAAGATAACCGCTGGCGGGGATCTCCATGGTGAAACCGAACCATTTCTGCTGGAGTTTCGCCAGACGGCCGTCAGCCTGCATTTTGCGGATCACGCCGGAGATAACATCGCGCAGGTCCTTATCCTCCGGGCGGGTGACCCAGGCCAGATAGTCATAACCGCCCTGATTGGGCACCGCCGTCATCAGTTCAAAGGTATCCGGCCGCTCTTTCACCAAGACCGCCAGGCTCGGCAAGGATTGCACCACGGCGTCCACTTCGCCGTTGGCCAGCGCCATATAAGCCCCCTGGAAATCGGTAAACAGCTTGAGTTCTTTATAACCCGCGCCGCCGCCGGCTTTCAGTTTGGCATCCAGGCCGCGCGCGATGGGCTCGGTGGACGACGCCAACTGGGTGGCCACCACTTTACCGTTGAGATCGTCGAGCTTGGCCAGTGAATCCCCTTTGCGTTTGAGCAGATACGGCGCGCCGTTGGCGATCGGCGCGGTATAGGCATAACGTTTGGCGCGCTCTTCGTTGATGCCCACCGTCGTCGCCACGAAATCAAACTTGCCGGCCAGCAGGCCCGGCAGGATGCCCTGCCAGGGTAGATCCAGCTGTTTGACGTTCACTCCCAGTTCCTTGACCACTTCGGCCAGGATGTCCGACCCATAGCCGACGATTTTGCCGTCTTTGACAAATTCAAAGGGGGGAAACGCCGCCTCGGTGCCCACGGTGACGGTACCGGTGCGCTTGATTTTTTCCAATGTGGTTTCGGCGCCGGCCTGGCCGGCGAGCAGGCCCAGGCCGGCGGCCAGCAAAACTATCCGGACAATAAGCGTGTGATAGGTAGTGCGCATGATTAACTCCCATTCAGGACCGATAAGGTGGATATCAGGATTGCGGCGCGGTGAAATAATCCGCTCGCACCGCCGCGCCGATCAAATTCACCATCAGACGCGCGGCGGTAATACAGCTGATCCGGTTCACATCCGTGGCGGGGGTGATTTCAACGATATCCATGCCCACCACTTTCCCTTTACGCACCAGGGCATGGATCAGGCGGCGCACTTGATGAAAAGTCAGGCCGCCGGGAGCCGGGGTTTCCACCGCGGGCATGACCGTCGGGTCCAGGCCGTCCGCATCGATGGTGATATAGAACTGGCCGCCGTCGGGAATGCGATCGATAACCGCGTCGATGCCCGAATCATGGACTTCAAAAGCGGGAATAATATGCGCGCCGTAGGCCAGGGCCGCCGCCACTTCCTCGGTGCGGGCGCTGCCCTGGGCGCGAATGCCGATTTGGAATATTTCGCCGATATGGGCCATTTCCGATGCGCGGCGGATGGGACTTGACAGGCCGTTGCGCACGCCGTTGACCTCATTGCGCCAGTCGATATGCGCATCGATCTGAATCAGGGTAATCGGCCCCCGGCCTTCGAAGGCGGTAAGAATGGGGATCGGGATGCCATGGTCGCCGCCAAGGGTGATGGGCAGCGCGCCGGCCGCCAGGATTTTACGGATCGCCTGCTCGGCGCGCAGCGTATGGCTGCCCAGATCGGCGGGGTCCGCCAGCACATTGCCCACATCCACGATTTTTATCGGCCGGTTGT
This sequence comes from Sodalis sp. RH21, assembly GCF_047324175.1. Taxonomy (NCBI): domain Bacteria; kingdom Pseudomonadati; phylum Pseudomonadota; class Gammaproteobacteria; order Enterobacterales; family Bruguierivoracaceae; genus Sodalis; species Sodalis sp. RH21. The sequence goes on from NZ_CP178732.1 coordinate 3,477,771, forward strand.
CGAGAATCGGCCCGCCGACGTCGAAATCGTACTGATCTTTGCCTTTGGTAATGATATCGCTCACCGAACGCACGGCATCGGGCGCATAAATTTGATCGTTGCTGATGGCATGGGGGGCATAGGCATTGCCGTAAGGCAGGCCGATGATGGCGATATGCGCATCCAGGTTATCCAGATCGGTGGAAACCGGCGAACGCAGAAAGCCCTGGGGCCCGTGGGTCGGCGGAACGGTAAGGGGACGCTGCATGGTTGGCTCCTGACGTAATGGTGAGGCATGTACGGGTGAGGCATGAGTATAAACCGGCCGGCCGCCGCCTTTGGTAACCGCCGGTGAACCTATGCGTGTATGGCATACACCCTTTTGGCGCGCAGTATGTATCCGGCCCGGTGATTGCCCCATCGCGGAGCGCCCGTGCTCATTTTTAGCGCAGCCGCGGCGCGGCGGGAGAAGCGCGGCGCACCATGGGCGCGCGCCCGGCATGGCATTTATCTTGCATGGTTTTCTGGCGCATGGCGTGTTGCCGCGGGGTGGTCGCATGGTCTATTTGACCCGCTCTGGCCACTCTCATGGCGCCGCCGGGCTCGCCATCCGATGTAACCCTTCACGGTAGGTAGCGAAACATGAGTCAATCCGGAAAAAATCTTAAACCCGTGCCGCCGCTGACGGAGAGCGATCTGAAACTGCTGCGCATCTTCCGCGCGGTGGCCGCCGCCGGCGGACTGACCGCGGCCGAAGCGGCCCTGAATATCGAGCGTTCGACCATCAGCCGCCATTTGCAAAACCTGGAAGCCAGGCTGGGTGAAAAACTGTGTTTTCGCGGACCGGCGGGTTTCCAACTGACGATGTTCGGTGAAAGCGTGTTAAAGGCCTCCAGCCTGGCGGACGATACGCTGAAAAAAATCCGCGACGACCTGAACGATGCGCGCAATATCCTGGCGGGGGATTTGAATATCGGCATCGCCGATAACTGCCTGTCCAATTCCGGCTCCAAAGTCTCTGCGGCGCTGGCGGCGTTCCGCTCCATGGCGCCCGACGTGACCGTGCATCTGTCCATTCACCAGCATGAGTCGCTGCTCGCGCAAATGCTTGACCGGCAATTGCATATCGGCATCAGCGGCATGCCCGATAGCCATGGGCAACTGCAAAGCGTGCCGTTATTCAACGAAGCGTTTCGCCTGTATGTGGCGATCCCGTTCGGCGCGCCATCGCCCAGCATCGCGGATTTGATTGAACAAAATTATGTGCTGGTCACCCGGGATCGCGATCCCTACAGCACCCGGTTGGGCCAGCGCCTCGATATGCAGCGCCAGGCCATCGCCTCCGGGCTGGAAGCGGTGGCCACGCTGATTGCCGCCGGCGGTTATGTCGGGTTGCTGCCCACGCATTACGTGCAGACCCTGTCCCAGTTCTATTTTTTTGTGGAAGTGGCGGATGCGCAGGCGTTCGCCTATGAAGTGACGTTTTCGCTGCTGTCGCTGCGCGGGCATCCCCTGCCCCCCAGCGGCCAGAGTTTTATGCGGTTATTGCTTAATCTCATGCACCAGGACACCACCGCGGGTTTCTCCCTTAAGGCGGCCAGTTAATCCCGCCGCGGCTGAGCATCATGCCGTCCCAAGTCAAGCGGCCGGGGCCAGCGTATCCGGCCATCGCGCCATGCCCCCGACGATCCGCGCCAATCCCGCGCGCGCGTTGATATTTGGGCCTTCAATCACACTTTTCCGGAGCTGAATTCCGTGCTTACCGCGCGGACAAAGGCCCTTTAAAAGAATGTTATGGATTTGTGATACTGCGCATCCGCACCTTCATATTACTGCCACGATCTGGCCAACAGTGGCAATAGCGCAAAGGCGGCGTTCACTACCAGGCTCTAGAGTCATGATAATTCCCTGTAGCTGGGGTGATGATCATCAGCTGGAGTAAACACAATGACCTTCAAAAAAATACTCAGTTGTGCCCTTATGGCAACCTGCTTCGCATTGGCGGGACAGGCCTGCGCCGAAATCAAAATCGCCCTGGTGGCGAAATCGCTGGGCAATGGTTTTTTCGAGGCGGCAAACGTCGGGGCGCAGCAGGCCGCCAAAGAGTTGGGCGATGTTAAAGTCATTTATACCGGGCCCACCACCACCACGGCGGAAGCGCAGATAGAAGTGCTAAACGGGCTGATTGCCCAAGGGGTGGACGCCATCGCGGTGTCGGCAAACGATCCGGACGCCCTGGTGCCGGTGCTGAAAAAAGCCATGCAGCGCGGGATAAAAGTGGTTTCCTGGGACTCCGGGGTGGCCAAGGAGGGGCGCCAGATCCATCTTAATCCGTCCAGCAACGATCTGATTGGCCAGATGAACGTCCAGCTGGCGGCCGACGCCATCAAAGCCCTGGGCCTGCAAAAAGGGGATACGGCCATATTAAGCGCCACGCCCACCTCCACCAACCAGAATCTGTGGATTGCGGAAATGAAAAAGGTATTGCCGCAATATCCCGCGGTAAACCTGGTTACGGTGGCCTATGGCGATGACTTGTCGGATAAAAGCTATCGCGAGACCATCGGCTTGCTCAAGACCTACCCCAATTTGAAGGTAATCATTTCCCCGTCTTCCGTGGGCATCGTCGCCGCGGCGCAGGCGGTGAAGGATCAGGGCAAAATCGGCCAGGTGTATGTGACCGGGCTGGGCCTGCCGTCGGAAATGGCCGGGGCGGTGAAATCCGGCGCCACCAAAAGTTTCGCCATTTGGAACCCCATCGATCTCGGTTATGCGGCGACCTATATCGCTTATGATTTGGTGAAAGGCAAAACCACCGCCACGCAGGCCGGCATGGGGAAACTGGGCAACGTGCAATTGGATGCCGACGGCAATGGCGCCATGGCTAAACCGTTTATCTACGACGCCGGCAATATCGATCGATTCGCCAAAATATTCTGATGCGCCCGCCGGTTTTGCCGCACCGCAGCAGAGCCGGTGGTTAACGGCAGCAATAAAGTAGCGCGGAGGACGCGATGACCGATGCCATACCGTTATTGTCACTACAGGGGATTACCAAGATATTTCCGGGGGTGCGTGCACTCGAACAGGTCCGGCTTGATCTTTATCCCGGCAAAGTAACGGCGCTGATTGGGGAAAACGGCGCGGGTAAATCAACGCTGGTCAAAGTCATGACCGGCATTTACCAGCCGGATGAAGGGGAAATCCTGTATAAAAATATCCCGGTGAAACTGGTCAATCCGCAATCCGCCCACAAGCTCGGCATTACGGCCATCCATCAGGAAACCGTACTGTTTGACGAGCTGTCGGTGACGGAAAATATCTTTGCCGGGCATTATCTGCACCGCGGTTTATTCAACCGCCTGGATTGGCCGGCCATGCAGCGCAAAACCGGGGAAATCCTGACCCGGCTGGACGTGCAGATTGACCCGCGCGCCGTATTGAAAGAATTGAGCATCGCCCAGCGCCATATGGTGGCCATCGCCCGCGCCCTGTCGTTCGACGCCCAGGTGGTGATTCTCGACGAACCGACCGCGGCGCTGTCACAGCACGAAATAATCGAATTTTATCAAATCATTGCGCGCTTAAAACAGGAAAAGAAAGCGATCCTGTTTATCTCCCATAAGTTTGACGAGATTTTCGCCATTTCAGACTATTACACCGTGCTGCGCGACGGCGGCTATATCGGCTCGGGCCATATCAGCGATATGACCGAGGCCAAAATGGTTACCATGATGGTCGGGCGGGAAATCAGCCAGGCTTATCCCAAACCCGCCCGGACGCCGGGCGAAACCGTGCTGCAAGTCGTCGGGCTGAGCCATCCGACCGAATTTTCCGCCATCAGTTTTTCGCTGCGCAAAGGGGAAATCCTGGGTTTCTACGGCCTGGTCGGCGCCGGGCGCACCGAACTAATGAAAGCCCTGTTCGGCGTAACCCAGCCCAGCCGGGGGCAAATCCTGATCGGCGGCCAGGCGCGGCATTTCGCCAATCCCACCGAGGCGATCGCCGCCGGCATCGTGTACGTACCGGAGGAGCGCCAGCAGCAAGGGGCGATTATCGCGCTGCCTATCTATCAAAATATCAGCCTGCCGCAGTTGGGCCGGCTTAATCCGCACGGTATCCTGAACCAAACCAGAGAGTGGGCGCTGGCCGACGAATACGCCAGGCGCCTGCAGGTAAAAGCGTTTAGCTGGCGGCAATCGGTGGAGACATTATCCGGCGGCAACCAGCAAAAAGTGGTGATCGGCAAATGGCTGGCGACCCAGCCGCAAATCATTATTCTCGATGAACCCACCAAAGGCATCGATATCGGATCGAAAGCCGCGGTGCACCAGTTTATGGCGGAACTGGTGGCGCAAGGGCTGGCGGTGATTATGGTGTCTTCGGAGCTGCCCGAAATCATGGGCATGGCGCACCGGATTATCGTAATGCACGAAGGCTTGCTGGCGGGGGAATTCAAGGCCGGGGAAGCGTCGGCGGAAATGATTGTGAGCGTCGCCAGCGGCGCCGGCGAGGACGTGGCGTAATCATGAAAAATCTACTCAAACACCGCGAATGGTTCCTGGCCGTGGTAATCCTGCTGATGATCCTGGGGGTCGGCAGCCGATCGCCGGAATTTATCGCCCCAGGCAATCTGCTGGAAATGTTCAACGATACTTCGATCCTGATTATTCTGGCCCTCGGGCAGATGATGGTGCTGCTCACCAAAGGCATCGATTTATCCATGGCCGCCAACCTGGCGCTGACCGGGATGATGGTGGCGTTATTGAACTTTCATCATCCGGAACTGCCGGTCTGGCTGCTGGTGGCCATCGCCACGGCGAGCGGTTTGCTGATGGGCGCCATTAATGGCCTGCTGGTTTGGCGGCTGGGCATTCCGTCGATTGTGGTCACCCTCGGCACCATGAGCATTTACCGCGGCATCATTTTTTTGCTCTCCGGCGGCGGCTGGATCAACGCCCACCAAATGAGCCCGCAGTTCCTTGGCCTGCCGCGCACCCGGTTTCTGCATCTGCCGATTTTGGGGTGGTGCGCGATAGCCGCGCTGATCGCGGTGGGCTATTTTATGCGCTACAGCCGTACCGGGCGCGCGTTATACACCGCCGGCGGCAACGCCACCGCCGCCTATTACACCGGCATTGATGCCGGCAAAATGCAGTTTATCAGTTTCTGTTTATCCGGCACGCTGGCCGGGTTCTGCGGCTATTTGTGGATTACCCGGTTCGCGGTGGCCTATGTGGATGTGGCCAATGGTTTCGAATTGCAGATCGTCGCCGCCTGCGTTATCGGCGGCATCAGCACCATGGGCGGCATCGGCACCGTGCCGGGCTGCCTGCTGGGGGCGCTGTTTTTGGGGGTGATCAATAACGCCCTGCCGGTGATCGGCGTATCGCCATTTTGGCAAATGGCGATTTCCGGCGGGGTGATCGTCATTGCCGTGATCATGAATGAACGGGCCAATAAACGTAAAGGGCGGTTGATCCTGCGCGACGCCGTCCTGGCGCCGCCGCCCCCCTCCCCAGGACCCGATAGCGATAAGAGGCCGGTATCATGAACAAGACCCTAGTCTCGTCCACGCCTCCCGAATCCGAGCCGACGCGGCATACCGCTTTTTGGCGGCGCCTGGTCTGTTGGGAAGGTTTTTTACTGGCGGTGACGGTGGCGGTATTCGCCATTAATGCCGCGGCATCCCCTTATTTCCTCAATATCTGGAACCTGTCGGACGCCACGTTTAATTTTACCGAAAAAGCGATTATCGTGCTGCCGATGGCGATGCTGATTATCGCCCGGGAAATCGACCTGTCGGTGGCGTCGATTATGGCGCTGAGCTCCACCATCATGGGTTTTTGCGCCCAGGCCGGTCTGGCCACCCCCTGGCTGATCTGCGTCGGATTGGGGGTCGGGCTGCTATGCGGCGCCATTAACGGCCTGCTGGTGACGCGGTTAAATTTGTCCTCCATCGTTATCACCATCGGCACCATGAGTTTATTTCGCGGCATCACCTACGTATTGCTGGGCGACCAGTCAATCAACCACTATCCGGCCAGCTTCGCCTATTTTGGCCAGGGTTATGTATTCGGCGCGCTATCGTTTGAGTTCGCGTTATTTATCCTGCTGGCGCTGCTGTTTTACTGCCTGCTGCATAAAACCAATTTTGGCCGCCGGACCTTCGCCATCGGCAATAATCCCGTCGCGGCTTATTATTCCGGCATCAATGTAAAACGCCATAATCTTATTTTATTTGTGCTGGTGGGATTATTGTCCGGCCTGGCGGCGGTGCTGCTGACGTCCCGCCTGGGCAGCACCCGGCCCACTCTCGCCCTGGGCTGGGAGTTAAGCGTGATTACCATGGTGGTGCTGGGCGGGGTGAGCGTGCTGGGCGGGTCGGGCAGCATGATCGGCGTAATTATCGCCGCCTTCCTGATGGGGCTGGTGACCTTTGGCCTGAGCCTGCTGAACGTGCCGGGCATCGTCATGTCCATTATCGTCGGCCTGATGCTGATAGCGGTAATCTCGCTGCCGGTCCTGACCCGGCGTTTTATGGCGCGCCGCCGGTAGCGCCGCCCAGCGGCACGGCCCGGCGCCGGACCATGCCGCTGGGCGGCCGTCCCGGTCAGGACATAATCAGCCCGCCGTCGATATTAATGGTTTGTCCGGTCAGGTAGCGGGCGTCGTCGGACGCCAAAAACGCCACCAATCCGGCGACGTCCGCCGGCTGTCCGGCGCGTTTGAGCGGAATGCCCTGCACCCACTCCGCCATCAGTTCCCCTTTGCCGTAGCGTTTCTGGTCGGTGCCGAGGATCTGGCCCCAGACCCTATCGTTGTATTCCCACATTTCGCTTTCGATAATACCGGGGCAAAAAGCGTTGACGGTAATATTATGCGGGGCCAATTCATGGGCCAGGCTTTGGGTGATGCCGATAACGCCCATTTTACTGGCGGCGTAATGGGGGGTGTAAATAAAGCCCTGGCGCCCCTGGCCGGAAGACGTATTGATCAAGGAGCCGGACCCTTGCTTAACCATGATTTTCGCCGCTTCGCGGCAGCATAACCATACGCCGGTGGTATTCACCGCCAGCACTTTTTCAAAATCGCTTTTCGGCATGGCGTCAAAATAATCGATGGTTATCACCCCCGCATTTTGAATCGACACATCCACCGTGCCGAACCGCTCCACCGCCTGGCGGTACATATCCCGCACCTGCGCCTCGTCGGTCACGTCGACCCGCAGGGGTAAAATGTCCGCGCCATATTGCTGCGCCAGTTGCCCGGCGGTGGCGAATATCCGTTCGGCATTCGATACCATGACCAGGTTGGCGCCATCGCGGGCGAAGCGCTCGGCGATGCCGGCGCCGATGCCGCGGCAGGCGCCGGTAATGACCACGGTCTTGCCACTGAAATCTCGTTTCATCACATCATCTCCAGGGTATTAGAGCTTGGGTTCAGGTTTAACCATGACTCGCATCAGGGAGCGGCGGCTGCGCCGCCTGCTGCTTTTTTTCGTGGCGGCGCATCAGCGTGACCTTGCTTTGCAGGCGCTGCTGGAACTGGTCGATCACCACGGCGGTGACGATCACCAGGCCCTTAATCACCATTTGCCAAAATTCGCTGACCCCCATCATTACCAGCCCGTCGGCCAGGAATACGATGACAAACGCGCCGATAATGGAGCCGAACACCCGGCCGCGGCCGCCGGCCAAAGCCGTGCCGCCCAGCACCGTGGCGCCGATGGCGTCCATCTCGAACATATTGCCGGTCATCGGATGGGAGGTTTGCAGCTGCGAGGCCACCACCAGCCCCACCAGCGCCGCGCACAGGCCCGAAAAGGCGTAGACGAAAATTTTCACTTTATTGATCGGCACCCCGGCCAGGCGCGCGGCCGGTTCATTACCGCCAATGGCGTAGATATAGCGGCCCAGCGGCGTTTTTTTCGTCAGGTAAATGCCGAATAAAACGATAATCGCCATCAGCCATATCGGGTTATATACCCCGAGCAGGGTACCGGAACCCAGGGTGGCGAAACCGGTGTTGCCCAGGGCCGCCACGCCGGACAGGTTGGGAAAGGTTTTGCCGTCGGTGGTCAGCAGCGCCGCGCCGCGGGCCACGTACATCATGCCCAGGGTGCAGATAAAGGGCGCGACGCCCAGGCGGGTGATCACCAGGCCGTTAATCGCGCCGATGGCAGTACCGGCGATCGCGACCACCACCATCACCTCCGCCACATTCAAAAACAGCAGGTTGTCGCCCCATAACGGCACGCCCAGCGTCAGCAGCGCGCCGCCAATCATGCCGCACATGCCGGCCACCGCCCCCACCGACAGGTCGATGCCGCCGGTCAGGATCACCAGCGTCATGCCCACCGCCAGCAAACCGGTGATGGCCACATGCTGGGTCATGATCAATAGGTTGGAGGTGGTGATAAAATTCGGCACCATCGCGCTGAAAAAACCGACCACGATCAGCAGCGCAATAAAGGTGCGCGCTTTGAGCAGGTACATGTAAACCAGATATTTTTGACTTTGCATAACCGTTCCTTAATCGTGAGGCGTCGATGCGCTAATCAGCGTTTCCCGGTTCACCCCGGCCCGCGGCAGGTCGGCGGTGATTTTACCGTCGGCCATGACAATCACCCGGTCCGCCAGCTGCATCACTTCGTCCAGTTCGGACGACGAGAACATCACGGCCAACCCTTGCTGCGCCATAGCGCCGATCAAATGGTACACATCGGTTTTCGCCCCCACGTCGATGCCCCGGGTGGGTTCATCGAGCAACACCACCAGCGGCTGGGTCAGCAAGGCTTTGCCTAGCACCACTTTTTGCTGATTGCCCCCGGAGAGCGAGGTCACCGCCGAATCCACATCGCCGACTTTGATCGCCAGCTTGTCGATCATCCGCCTGACGGTGCCGGACTCCTGTTCATCGCGGATCGGCAGCAGCGTTTGCCAAAACCGTTTGCTGCACAGCGTGGAGAGCGTCATATTGATTTTTATCGATAACAGCTGCACCAGCCCTTCCGCCTGCCGGTCCTCCGGCACCAGCGCCATGCCCTGCTCCAGGCGATGGCGAAACGGCCGGTGCTCCACGCGCCGCCCGTTCAGCGTGATTTCGCCGGCGTCCTGTTTCAATAAACCGAGCAGGGTCTTGAACAGCTCGGTGCGTCCGGCGCCCAGCAAACCATACACGCCGACCACTTCCCCGCGCCGCAGGGTCAAACTGACGCCGTTAAGGGCGTAGCCGCCGTTTTGGTGCAATAGGGTGAGTCCGTTGGCGCTCAGCACTTCCTCCCCCTGCGCCGCCGGGCTATAGTCGAAATGCTTGGTTTTTTCACCCACCATGCTGGAGATGATCCATGCAATATTCGCCTGGCCGATCTCGCGCTCGTCGACGAATTTGCCGTCGCGAAACACCGTAATGCGATCGCCGATGGCCATCAGCTCCTCCAAGCGGTGGGAAATATAAATAATGGTGACGCCGCGGCGTTTGAGCTGGGCGATGACATTAAACAGCACCTTGACTTCGGATTGGCTGAGCGCCGAGGTCGGTTCATCCATAATCAGCACCCGGGTGTCCTTGGACAGCGCGCGCGCGATCTCCACCAGTTGCTGATGGCCGATGGCCAGTTCCTCCAGCGGCGTCAGCGGGTCCACATCCAGTTCCAGGCGCTCAAGCAAGGCTTTGGCCAATTGATACTGGTAGTCCACGTTGATGCGCCCGCGCTGGAAAAACTCGTTGCCGATGAAAATATTGTCCATCACCGTCATATTGGGGAACAGGTTAAGCTCCTGGAAAATAATACTGATGCCCAGTTTTTCCGCCTGATGGGTCGAACCGAGGGAGACCGGCTCGCCGTCGAGCAGGATTTGCCCGCTGGTGGGCGTTTCGACCCCGGCCAGCATTTTCATCATGGTGGATTTGCCGGCGCCGTTTTCCCCGATCAGCACATTGACCTGGTTGCGGAACACCCGGTAATCAACGTTATCCAGGGCAACCACGCCGGGATATAACCGCGACACTGCGCGGGTTTCAATAATCACCGGCCCCCCTTCCCGCAGGGATGCCCGCGGCGTCGACCGGTCGTTGACGTAATGGGATCGCGGTTCGGCAGCGGCGGTGATGCGTGGGTTGACCATGGCTGTCTCCTTACTGCGTAATGTTGACGGGCGTAATCAGCAGCGGCGGCTGCGGCGTATCAAACGCGCTGAACACCCCGTACACCGTCACGTTGCCGCCCACGGTAAAGGTCTGTTTCGCCAGCGTATTAATCGCCTGCTGGTTAATTGCTTTCCCAAAATCGCCGAACAGATTCTGATCGTTGAAATCGCCATAACCCAGGCCGCGGTAGCTATCGCGCAAATCGGTGCCGCGAAAGGTCGGTCCAATCTGCACTTTCACCTCGCCCACCTGGTTATCGTCGCTTTTCACCACGATTTGGCCGTTACGCGACGCGGTATTTACTTGGCTGATGGCGCCGCTGAACGAAACGGTAAACACACAGGGGTTTTCATCCTGGCTGCGATAGCCGTATTGCCGGCAGGCGGTGTCGAAATCCTTGGCCTGGCCGATTTGCGTCAACAGGGTGCCCAGGGGGGTGGCCGAATTTTTTACCTGCGGCGCAATGTTCCGATCAAACAGCTGCGCCGCCTTGGCCAGGTTGGCGTTGGGCGGATTTTTCAGCTCCGCCAGCTGCTGCCTGGTGACGATGCGGCAGCCGGATAACAGCAGGGACGCGATCACCACCCACATAACGCGATTGATCATGACATTGCTCCTTACGCGCCCCGCGCTGCCACGGGGCGCGGCGAATACCGGCGGTTATTGCTGATAATTGAAGTTATTGACTTTGTCGGCGTTGCCCTGCTGGATCAAAATGCCGCGGAACATGATGCGTTCCTTGCCGGTGTAATTGCCTTTTTGCAAATAGCCGTCAAGGATTTCCACCCCCTGCGAGGCGATGGCCTGGGCCTGCAGCATTACGCTGGCGTAAAGATCGCCGGCCTTGATGGCGTCGCGTTCATCATTGCTGCCGTCGATACCTACCACGGTCACGTCGCTGCGGCCCGCCGCTTTTAACGCCGCCACCGCGCCCAGGGCCACCGGGCCGTTGCCGGTAATCACCCCTTTGATATCCGGATGCGCCTGCAAAATGCTGTCCATGATGCGTTTGCCTTCCAGCAGATTGCCTTTGGCGTCCTGGCGGGCGATCATTTTCATATCGGGATATTGGTCGAGCACATTGTGGAACGATTTGGAGCGGGTGACGCAATTGTTATCCGCCAGGTTGCAGGTCAATTCGGCATAGTTGCCTTTTTCGCCCATTTTCTCGACGAAGACGTTGGCCACATCGGAACCTGCCTGGAAATTGTTATGGGTGATTTGCGCCAGCGCCACGCCGTCCACCGGTATTTCGCGGTTGATCAGCACCACCGGCACGCCGGCGTCCTTGGCCTGTTTCACCGCGGCGACGCTGGCCTGCGAATCGGCGTTGTCCAGAACAATCCCCTGCACTTTACGACCGATAACCAGGCTGATGAGCTCCCCCTGGCGTTTCACGTCTTCGCCGTGGGACAACACCAGGGTTTTATATCCCATCGATTGCGCCTTGGCTTCGGCGCCTTTGGCCTCGGCGGAGTAGTACGGGTTATCCAGCGAATTGACCAGAATGGCGATGGTGCCTTTTTCGGCGGCCAGGGCGTGCGGCAGGTAACAACTGGCGAGGAGGGCTAACAGGGTCAGATGTTTTTTCATGGTAGGGTCTCTCTGTCATTGTTTTTTATCGTAGGCACAGGGCATGGGTACAACGGCGGACCGGCTACCAGATGGTAAAACCCCCATCGATCATCAGGTCGGCGCCGGTGATCATGTCGCTGCCATTGCTGGCAAAAAATACAATGGCGGCGGCAATTTCGTCGGTATAGGCAAAGCGTCCCAGCGGGATCAATTTTTTCATTTCCTCCCCTTTCTCGCCGCGCCAGGCTTTTTCGCCCATGGGCGTCAGCACCACGGTGGGCGACAGGGTATTGACGTTAATACGATACGGCGCCCACTCTTTGGCCATCACTTTGGTCATGCCCAGCAGGCCGGCTTTGGACGAGGTGTAGGCGCAATGCCGGTCGATGGCGATGGACGCCGCCTGCGAGGCGATATTGATGATTTTCCCGCCCTGGCCGCGGGCTATCATGCTGCGGGCGGCGGCCTGCGAGCACAGGAACGGGCCGGTCAAATTGACCGCCAGATGCTGTTGCCATTGATCGAAGGCGGTATCCGCCGCGGGTTCCAAGTGCACATAACCGGCGCAGTTGACTAAAATATCGATTTGGCCCCAGCGCTGCTCCACCTGATTAAACGCCTCGGCCACCTGGGCCGGGTCGCTCACATCGCATTCGGTATAACTGACGCGCTCGTCCCCCAATTCCGCCGCCGCCGTCGCCTGCACCGCGCGTTCAAACGCCGGATACAGCAGCGCCAGGGTCGCGCCTTTGCCGAGCATCATGCGGTTGGCGGCCATGGCGATACCGCCCAGTCCGCCGGTGACCACCGCGACTTTGCCGGCCAACGACAGCGAAGGGTCCACGCCATAACGCAGATTAACGTCATATTGATTACTCATTCCTGGGTCTCCAAAGGTGAAAGGGCCGCCGGTGGGCTTACGGCGCCGATCGGGCCGGCGTTATCAATGGAAAACCGACGGCGCCAATGGCTGTTGGCGGTTTAATTCATTTTCGAATAAAACTATATATGGCCGTTTTGATCGAATATGAGGCGCAGATCAGGTTTCGAACAAAAACCATTGGTTGTAAAAACTCTATTTTTATCAATTAATTAGTTTTTTAAGGTGGTCATGCATGAGGACTAACCTGCTGAAAATTAGTATTTTTTAGCTATTAAATTTACATTGATTTTCATTTGAAAATGATAAAAAAGAACCGCGGCGCAACTCGCTTTAGCCTGCGGGCAACGTTACTATTTGCCTCTACGTCTCTGAGAACGCCAATGCTGACGGGAGAATCATGATTGAAAAGCAAAAATGAACAGCGGGCGGACATGCAGCATCGTCGCAATAAGATATTGGAAATGATAAAAGAGGATGGCACCGTGTCGGTGAAGATGCTTACCGATGCCTTCGATTTGACCGAAGCGACTATCCGCTCCGACTTACGCATGCTGCAACAGCGCGGCTATATCCAGCGCTATCACGGCGGGGCCACGCTGCTCGACGGTAAGCAAAATACCCACGCGCTGCTGCTGGCGCGCCAGACGCAGCTGGACGAAAAGGACGCGATTGGGCAACTGGCGGCCAGTTTTATCGAGCCGGGCGACACCATTATCCTGGATTCAGGCTCCACCACCACGGCCATCGCCAACCATCTGAGCCACATCAAAAAGCTGTCGGTGATCACCACCTCGGTGAATATCGCCCTGCAGCTGGGAGGGGAACCGGAAGTGAATATCCAGCTGACCGGCGGAACCTTTAAATTCCCGACCCTTTCCACTTCCGGCGAGAAAGCCGCCAATTTTTTCCATAATATGCTGGCAGAAAAACTGTTCCTGGCCACCGCCTGCATTTCGCCGCGCGCCGGGCTCAGCTATCCCAGCGAAACGGATATCAAGGTGAAAACGGCGATGATCAACTCGGCCAATACGGTATTCGTGGTGGCGGATTCCACTAAAATCGACAAAGTGTCGATGTTCGCCCTGGCCTGCGACTGGGGGAAACTGCACTATCTTATTACCGACAGCGGCATCACCGCCGAGGCCAAAGCCGCATTTGAAGCGCTGGGCGTCACGGTGCTGGTCGCGCAGGCGTCATAACTGCATCCGGCGCAGGCCGGCCAGTCAATACAGCCAATAAAAACGCATAACGTTATATTAGGAGAAAAATAGTTACCCGCCCGCGGCATTATTACATTATCGTATGCCGCCTTAGCGGGCATAACGACGCAATCAAGATCGGCCAGCAGAGCCGGTACTTTTTTATCGACAGGAACCGTCATATGGTTGACCAAGTAAGGGAAGCTCTTGATATCCCCAAGAGCACGGAGAAACTCCAGCGCAATCTGCACAACCGCCATATCCAGCTGATCGCCATCGGCGGCGCTATCGGCACCGGCCTGTTTATGGGTTCCGGTAAAACCATCAGCCTGGCCGGCCCCTCCATTATTTTCGTGTATATGATCATCGGCTTTATGCTGTTTTTCGTGATGCGCGCCATGGGCGAACTGCTGCTCTCCAACCTCGACTATAAATCCTTCAGCGATTTCGCCGCCGATCTGCTCGGCCCCTGGGCGGGGTATTTTACCGGCTGGACCTACTGGTTTTGCTGGGTGGTGACCGGCATCGCCGACGTGGTGGCCATCAGCGCCTATTTTCAGCTGTGGTTGCCCAACTTCTCGGTGTGGATGAGCGCCTTGCTGTGCGTCGCGGTATTTTTGTCGCTTAATCTCGCCACCGTCAAACTGTTCGGCGAAATGGAGTTTTGGTTCGCCATCGTCAAGATTATCGCCATCGTCGCCCTGATCGCCGCCGGCGTCGTGTTGGTGGCGCTGCACTATCCGTCTCCGGCCGGCGGTACGGCGGCGCTGTCGAACCTCTGGCAGCATGGCGGCCTGTTTCCCAAGGGCCTCGGCGGCTTTTTCGCCGGTTTCCAAATCGCGGTGTTCGCTTTTGTGGGCATCGAGCTGGTGGGGACCACCGCGGCTGAAACCCAGAACCCGCACCAGGTATTGCCCCGCGCCATTAACGCCATTCCGCTGCGGGTGATTATGTTCTACGTATTGGCGCTGGCGGCCATCATGGCGGTGACGCCCTGGAATAACGTCCTGCCCGATCGCAGTCCGTTTGTCGAGATGTTTATGCTCACCGGGCTGCCGGCGGCCGCCAGCGTGGTGAATTTCGTGGTGCTGACCTCCGCGGCGTCCTCGGCCAATAGCGGCATTTTTTCCACCGGACGCATGCTGTACGGCCTGGCGGAGCAAGGGGTTGCCCCCAGCCGGTTCGCCAGGCTCTCGCGCCGCGCGGTGCCCACCGCCGGGCTGGTCTTCTCCTGCCTGTGCCTGCTGGCCGGGGTGGCGCTGATCTACCTGATTCCCAACGTGATGACGGTATTTACCCTGGTGACGACGGTGTCCGCGATTTTGTTTATGTTCGTCTGGACCATCATTCTGTGCTCTTACCTCGCTTACCGTAAAAAGTATCCGCAGCGCCACCGGCAGTCGGCGTTTAAAATGCCGCTGGGCAAGACCATGTGCTGGGTCTGCATGGGGTTCTTTCTGTTTGTGCTGGTATTGCTGGCCCTGCAGCCGGATACCCGCCAGGCGCTGATGGTGACGCCGCTTTGGTTCGCGATCCTGGCCGCGGGCTGGATGCTGCGCGCTAAAAAATCCGCCGGATGACGATAGGCAAGCTACCCCTCGGACCCCGACCCGCCGCCTTTCGCCCGGCCGCGGGCAGGGACGCGGGTATAGCGCGGGTACGGCACGGGCATAGCTCCGCCGGTCAGTCCCCCGGCGCGTCGCGGCCAAGCCAGGCCGCGCCACGTACCCCGCTGCTGTCGCCGTGCATCGCCGGTACGATATGCGTGGTAAAACGATCGGTAAACGCATAGCGGGCCACGCGCGACTCCAGATCCGTACGCTGCGCCAGGGCATTTGACAGCCCGCCCCCCAGCACGATCGCCCCGGGGTCGACAAGATTGCAGATGGCGGCCAGCACCCGGGCCAATTGGTCGAGGTAGCGTTCGAAATGCCGCGCCGCCGCGGGCTCCCCCGCCGCCGCCAGGGTGATGATCTCGTGGGCGGCGGCCGTGGTCCCGGTTGATATTGCATAGCGTTGCGCGAAACCGGTGCCGGAAATAAAAGATTCCGCGCAGTTTTGCTGTCCGCAATAGCAGCGCGCCGCCGCGCCGTCCGTACTCGCGCAATAACCCGGCAACGGGATATGGCCGCATTCGGCGGCATTGCCGTTATGGCCGGCGATAAGCCGCTTATCGATCACCAGCCCTCCGCCGCAGCCGGTGCCGAGGGTGATGCCAAACACAATGTCATGGCGCCGGCCGGCGCCGTCCACCGCCTCCGACAGCGCGAAACAATTGCCGTCATTGCCGATGGCGACGGGCTGGCCGAGATAGCGGCGTAAATCCCGCAACAAGGGTTGGCCGTTGAGGGGCAGAATATTGGAGTTTTTAATCAGGCCGCTCAGCGGCGATACGCTGCCGGGCAAGGCGATGCCCACCGACATCGGCGCGCCGAAGCGCCGTTTGAGCGTAGCGATATGCCGGCCGAGATGGGATAAAAATTGCTGGTAGCCGTCTTTTTGCGTGGCGGCCCGGTGGCGGTACAATTCCGTCCCCTGCCCGTCAAGCACCAGGGTTTCGGTTTTGGTGCCGCCGATATCCAGTCCCATATGTATCATGGTGGTATCCTGTCGCTGATAAAACCAAGCGTTCCGGGGTATGGGTTCGGGCAGGCGCCTGACGCCTGCCCGAGGGGATTAATACAGCGTGGCTTTACCGGTGGAGCCGAATAATGACATTTTATAGCGAATCACGTCTTTAGCGGCTTCGATCGGTTCCGGATAAATGGCGTTGGGGTCCCACCAGGTTTCACGGCCCAGGACCTCGCGGGCTTTTTTAAAATAGGCGAACTTCATATCGCTGGAGATATTGATCTTGCCGACCCCCAGCGTTACCGCTTCGGCGATTTCGGCGTCGGGGTTGGCGGACCCGCCGTGCAGCACCAGCGGAATCGCTACGCGCTGCGAAATATCCCGCAGAATATGCATTTGCAGTTCCGGCTTCAGATCCTTGGGGTAGATACCGTGCGCGGTGCCGATCGCCACCGCCAGCGAATCGATGCCGGTACGTTTGACGAAATCCTCCGCCTGCGCCGGCTCGGTATAAATAACCTTGCTGACGCCGCCTTCCACCGAGGTGCCGGTGTCGCCAATGGTGCCCAGTTCGCCTTCCACGGATACGCCCACCGCGTGCGCCAGTTTCACCACTTCCGCGGTCAGCGCCACATTCTCTTCATAAGGCAGCAGCGAGCCGTCAATCATCACCGAGGTGAAACCGCACTGGATCGCCCGCATCACGTGGGCGATGGAGGCGCCGTGATCGAGATGAATCACGAAGGGCACCGGGCTGCGCAGGGTCCTTTCCCGCACATAGGCAAAAAACGCGTCGGTCACAAACTCCAGCTCGCTGGGATGAATGGAAATAATCGCCGGCGTATTGGTGGACTCCGCCGCCTCGACCACCGCGCGGATAAAACAGCTGTCGGCCACGTTGAACGCGCCGATGGCAAAACGGTGCTCGCGGGTCGGTTTAAGCATGTCGTGCATGGAAATCAACATCGTTATTCTCCTGTAAAGGTTGAATTTGGGGTAAAACGTCCCCGCACCGGTGAATATCACCGATGTGAACTGCGAAAAATCAGATTACGGCCGGGATCAGGCTTGGTTTGCCGCCCCTGACCAGGTGAGGTACTCGGACACCACCTCCCGGCAGGCGGATTCCATCACCGCCAGCACGTCCGCCAGTTCGGCGGCGGGATGTTGTTTCAGCGCCTGTTGCAGGGCGGTTTTGCCGGCATCGAACACCGCGGCGCCGACGTTGATTTTGGCCACGCCGTGCCGGCTGGCGCGGCGGATATCCTCGGCCCGAGTGCCGCTGCCGCCGTGCAGCGCCAGGGGGACGGGCGATGCGCGGTGCAGCGCCGCCAGACGGTCGAAATCAATGGTCGGCGTCACCCCCTTGGGATAAATACCGTGGGCGGTGCCCACCGACACCGCCAGCAAGTCGATGCCGGTCTGGGCGATAAAGGGCGCCACGTCTTCCACCCGGGTCATTTTCACCGCCGCATCTTCCAGGTCGTACACCGGCGCATCGGCGATATGGCCCAGTTCCCCTTCCACGCACACCCCATCGGTGGCCGCCATGCGCACCACCTGCCCCGTCTGGCGGATATTATCCGCGAGCGGCTGGCTTGACGCATCGATCATCAGCCCGGTAAAACCGGCGCGAAAAGCCTGGCCGATCAAGCTGAAATCCTTGCCGTGATCCAGGCTCAGCGCCACCGGCACCTCTGCCCGCTGCGCCAGCGCGCTCACCAGCGGCACGGCGACCCGCGGCGGAAAGTGACCGCAATGGCCCTGATAGACATTTAATATCAGCGGCGCATGCCGCTGCTCGGCGGCGGCGATCGCCGCCCGGGCGGTTTCCAGGTTAAAGCAGTTAATCGCCAGCACCGCGTAGTGCCGCTGATAAGCACCGTCAATCAGGGTTTTCATTGAGCTGTACATAATGTCTCCCGTTTATTCGAGGGTGAATTTGATGTCTTCGTCGCGCACGCTGCGATCCTCCACATCGTCGAACTCTTCGTCCGCCTGGGTGACGGGCTTTTTAATCAGCGAGAGCATGACGCCGCACACCACCGTGCCGATGCCCAGCGCCAGGCAGAACATCAGGGGTTTGGTAAATAACGGCACCACAAACAGGCCGCCGTGCGGAACCGGCGCTTCCACGCCCCACACCATGATCAGTCCGCCGGCCAACATCGAGGCGACCACGCAGCTGGCCACCACCCGCAGCAAATCCCGCGCGGCGATGGGGATGACGCCTTCGGTAATCATGCAGATACCCATCGGGAACGCCGCTTTCAGCGCCTCTTTCTCCGCCCGGGTATACTTATTGCGGGTCAGCAGGAACGAGAGCGTGATGCCGAACGGCGGAATAATGGAGCCGACGAACTTCACCGCTTCCGGACCGTAGATGCCGTCGACCAGCATGCCGTCGGCAAACAGCGACATGGTTTTATTAACCGGCCCGCCGAAATCGAAGGTGGCCATGGCGCCGAGAATGGCCCCCATCATAAACTTCGAGCCGCCCTGCATGGATTCCAGCAGATGGATCAAGGTTTTTTGCAGCCAGATAATCGGTTGGCCGATAAAGGTCATCATCAGCAGGCCGGCGATAATGGTGCTGAGCACCGGCAGGATCATCACCGGCATCAGCCCCTGCATCGACGGGGGCAGCTTGATGGTTTTACGTAATAGCAACACGGTGTAACCGACTAAAAAACCGCCTAGGATACCGCCGATAAAACCGGTCTGGATCTGACCGCAGATAAAACCGACGATCAGGCCGGGGGCAAAGCCCGGCCGGTCGGCGATGGAGTAGGCGATAGCGGCGCTAATCAGCGGCACGATCAGGCCCATGCCCCAGCCGCCGATTTGATTCAACATCCAGGCGAAGCTGCCGGTTTTATGCGCCACGTCGGTTCCGCCGATGACCTGGCCGAGGGCGATGCAAATGCCGGCGGCGACAATCAGCGGAATCATCCAGGAAATACCGGTAAGCAAATGCCCCTTTATTTCCTGGCCAAGTTGACTTTTATTGTTTCTCATTATGTTGGTCCCGAAAAAATTAATATTCAGGCGCGTTCCAATGAATTCGCCACTTTTTCCAGAAATTTAGCCGGGGACTTAATCACGATATCGGTTTTCACCCGGACGACCGGTTTTCCTTTAAATCGCTCCTCGCCTTTAATTTTGATATCCACGGCTAATATAACGACATCGGCGGCAGAAATTTCTTCAGGGGTTAATTCATTTTCGGTACCGATAGTACCTTGCGTTTCAACCCTGATATCGTAATTTAGCGCCCTGGCGCCTTTAATTAACTTTTCACGGGCGATATAGGTATGGGCAATCCCCGCCGTGCAGGCGGCTACACAAACTATTTTCATTTTGTGCCTCGTCTTGATATGGGTTAACAGAGGTCTGTTTCCGCGTATTGGCTGAACAGTCGAATAATATTATCGGGATCGGTCTCGCTTAATAGCCGAGCAATCACCTCATCATCGGCCAGCGCGCTGGCAACCTGAGACAACAGGCGGATATGCGTGGTATTTTGATCTTCCAGGCGTACGGCAAACAAAATAATGCAGCGGACATGGCTGCCATCCAGCGTTTCCCAGGGAATATCCCCACGCGTGCGGCCGATGGCCAGCGTCGTCTGCTTTACCGCCGAGGATTTGCCATGGGGGATGGCGATATGGTTCTCAAAGCCGGTTGAGCCTTCCGCTTCGCGCAGCCAGACATCACGGATAAATTCTTCTTTAGAGATAATGGCGCCGTCGTCATACAGCACATCGGTCAATTCCTGAATGACCTCTTCTTTATTGCTGGCGGTCATGGTTAATTTAACGCGATTCGCATTGAGAATTTTCGTAATGTCCATCTACTTCACCTCGAATGATAAAAAATTAATGTTCAGCTGCGGAAAACTGCCCCACCGCCTGATGCAGTTTACTGACGATCACTTTCTCGGTGACGCGCCTGATGTCATCGTCATTAAAAAAAGCCGAGACATAAATAATCGGGATTTTCTGCTCTTCCAGGTGAATAGTGGAAATAACCAAATCAATCTCTTCCTGCTGGCAAAAAGCCAGCATATTGCTGGCGGACACCACGCCGACAATGGTCCAGGAAGGGAACGCGCGCAGGATGCGGCTTTTTAATAAATGGGAAGTGCCGACGCCGCTGGAGCACACCACCAGAATGCGCTTGCTGGCAATTTGCCGTTCCATGGCCGCCTGGAAATGTACCGTCAAATAACCCACCTCGTCCCCGGCGATGGGCTGTAGCTGATTGCTGCGGGAAAGTTGCTCCGTGGCGCGCCCGGTAATTTGATAAATATCATGTAACTCATTTTTGATATCATCCAATAACGGATTCCGGATGCGAATGTCATATTTGAGCCGATTAAGCAGCG
Organism: Sodalis sp. RH21; assembly: GCF_047324175.1. Lineage (NCBI taxonomy): Bacteria > Pseudomonadati > Pseudomonadota > Gammaproteobacteria > Enterobacterales > Bruguierivoracaceae > Sodalis > Sodalis sp. RH21. The sequence goes on from NZ_CP178732.1 coordinate 3,498,517, forward strand.
GCCGGATATGGATAAGCAACCCGTCGTACAATAATTTGTCGGTCCGTAAATCAACATTGATTAAATCAGAAAAAATGGCAATCAGGCCCATCGTCAAACGCCGGGATTCGCCGTCAAAGAATTGATACCGGGCGGCGGGATGATCGGCGCGCTCCTCCATGACAATGCCGGATGAGATGATATATTGATAAATAAACCATACTTCATCGGACGGCAGGCGGTGGTCGGCCCGCCGTTCGATTTGCCGGATCATTTTTTGCGCGATGGCAAAAATATGCCGGTCCACCTGCTGGCGCGCCCGATCGTCTTCCAGCGTCAGGGCGTTACCCAGCGCCATGCGGTGCATCATGATCAGGATATGGGTAAAAATATTAATATAATAGGGTTCCCCCAGCGGATACGAGAGCTGCTGCTCCATGTCCTGCAATAATTGCTGGACGAAATCGACATCGTCCGCGCCGGAATATTGGGTTAACGCCCGGTAGCTGCCGGGATCGAGGCGCGAATGGTTGACATTGCCCGGTTCTTTATGGTTCATCACGCCGTTAATCAGCGATACAATCGCCCGGCGCACGTTACTTTCGCTGCCTTCAATATGGGTGCCGCTTTGACTGCGGATCAACGTCAGCCCCAGCGGCTGTATCCAGCTTTCAATCAGCTTCAAATCATTGACAATCGACGCGCTGCTGATGAAATAGCGCTCGGATAATTTGCTGATCGAGGTTTCCCGCGGCGTGTCGCTCAGCAGCTGGGAGGCAATTTTCACCCGGCGCGCGTTATTGACCAGGGCATCGAACCCCTCGTCGTCAAACACAATCTGCTGGTCGAGCAAGATCCGGCATTGCTCGTCGTCGGCGGTCAATATGATGCCGGCGCCGACTTTTCTCTCCGGGTAAATATTCCAGGCCGCCAGGTAGGATTCAACGTACTGCATGTCGCGCTGGACGGTTTTTTCGGACACCTCCAGATATTCCGCAATGTGCTTAATAGTGACGTGTTCTTGACGTTGCAGTAAGTATTTTAATAATCTATTTTGTCGCGAGGTAAGTGGTTGCATCATATTACCCTTTCATTATGCGTCAAATTTGCTGGTGATTATTTTTTTAAGCCTGCGGTTAAAAATCCTCCGTGATTGTTCATTGCCAGAGGAGCACTCCAGCCAATCAATGATTGTGAATATAGTGGCCCTGGAAAATAACAACAATACTAAAAATTGTCCGCCTAATTGGACAATTTTAAAACATCAAGCCGCAGGGTTAATTAATTGCGAGTGAGATCACATATTGAATAAGAATATTATTGTGACGCCGATCTCGTTTGTGTTTTCGTTCGAGCATCATCGATGGCGGCGCCGCGCACAGACTGCGCGGCGACCCACCCGCGACGGCGCAAATCCCCCCCCCGCCAGCGGCCGTTATCTTCGCCGCGCGTCGCGGCGTCCGCCGTCGGCAGCGGCTTGCGTCCCTCAGGCGGATATCGCCCGGCCTGGCCGCTTGATGCCTTTTCCCCGCCCCTCCCCGGCGGATTTTAGCCATGGTCGATAAATTTTGCGTAAATTTTGACTATCTTTTACCGTTTTTATGTAATATAAATCTGTATATACAGCTTAACGGAACCCCTACTTATGATTACCCTGATAGTAACCGGACATATTCAGTTTGCCAGCGCGATGCAAAGCGTCGTGAATGCCATAGTGGGTGAAAGCGAACGCATCGCCTGGATTAATTTTGCCGAAGGCGATACCCGCGAACGGCTGGCGGAAAACGTGCGGCAGGTTATCGCCGGCGTACCGGACGGCGCCGGGATTTTGCTGCTGACCGATGTACCGTCGGGCACGCCGTTTCAAATAGCCCTGACGCTGGGTATGGAACGTGCGGATATTGCGGTCGTTACCGGCACCAATGTCAGCATGATCACCGAAGCGCTTTTCGAGCGCGAGAATATGGCGACGGCTGACGAACTGGCTGAGCATGTGGTTAACGCGGGGCAACAGGCCGTTGGAAAATATCGCCTTTAATGAGGAATTGACTGCTTATGATCTCTTTTGTGCGTATCGATCATCGTTTGCTGCACGGCCAGATCGTGTATTCCTGGCTAAAAACCATCGATTTTCAGGCGGTGCTTATTTGTAATGACGCGGTGGCCGAAGATCAAACCCGCCAGCGTTTAATGCAGCTTTCGGTGCCCGATAATAAAAAGTTCCTGGCGCGCGGCATAACCGCCACCGCCGCTATCCTCAACAATCCCAAAAACCAGCCGGTGAAGTTTTTCATCATTTTGGAAAATTTGCAGGATGCCGCCGCGCTGGTGGCGCAGGTACCGGGGATTAACAGCCTGAACCTGGGCAGTATCAAAAAATCCGACGGCGCGGTGAAAATGTCCAATTCGGTATTTTTAACGCCGGAAGACAAAGCGCTGCTGCTCGACTTTCATCGCCAGCAGATCAAGCTGGATGTCCGGCAGCTCGCCAATGACGAACCTATCGATATTTATCCTCAGCTTTCACGTTAAGGAGTGGAAATGGACATAGCGACACTGCCCATCCTGCCGGCGTTCCTGGTTTCGCTGGTGACGCTGCTGGGCTATTGCGATTATGTATTCGCCGGTTCGATGCTGAACCGCCCGCTGGTATTGGCGCCCCTGGTGGGATGGGTGCTCGGCGATATTAACGCGGGCATTCTTATGGGCGCCAGCCTGGAACTGGTATTTATGGGCGTGGTGACCATCGGTTCGGCGACCCCGCCCGACACGGTTACCGGCTCGGTTCTGGGCACCGCCCTGGCCATCATGACCCACCAGGGCGTGGAAATCGCGCTGACGCTGGCGCTGCCGATTTCCATGTTGACCCAATCGCTGAAGATCTTTATTTATACCCTGCGATCGTCGCGTATGTCGAAAGCCATGCGCCTGGCGGAGCAGGGAAATTACCGGGCCATGGAGCGCATGCACTGGGGGCTGTTTTTCCTGCTGGCCATTCCCATGATGCTGGTGACCTGGTTTACCGTCATGCTCGGGCCCAACGCGGTGCGCCAGGTCTTGGGTTATGTACCGCAGGTGGTCATGGACGGCATTGCCGCCGCATCGCAGATTCTGCCGGCCATTGGGTTCGCGCTCCTGCTTAAGCTGTTGTGGAATAAAAGCATCATTGCTTTCTTTTACCTGGGCTTTCTGCTGTCCACGCTATTCCATACCTCAATTCTGGGCATCGCCTTATTGGGCGCCATTATCGCGCTGGTTATGACGCAAAACGGCGCCAAGCCCAATAAAAATAACCCAACCGACGATGACGGGGAGATTACCATTTATGAGTAACCAGTCGGATAAACGCGCCGATAACAGCATGCTGCGGCGTATTTTCTTTCGTTCCTGCGCGCTGGAGCTATCTTATAATTATGAAAAAATGCAGGCGCTCGGGGTGTGTTATTGCATGATGCCGGCGCTGAAACGCTTTTATGGCCGCGATTCCCCGGAATTTACCCAGGCGTTGATGCGGCATATGGCATTATTTAATATCACCCCGTCCATGGTGCCGTTCGTCCTGGGGATCAGCGCCTCCCTGGAACAGGAAAAAAGCCGTAATCCCGCCATGGACGAGGGCATAATCAACCGGCTGAAAACCTCGCTGATGGGGCCGCTGTCCGGCATTGGCGATTCGTTCTTCTGGGGGACGTTCCGGATTATCGCCGCCGGCATCGGCATCAGTATGGCGCAAAGCGGTTCCATACTCGGACCCATCATCTTTTTCCTGCTGTTTAACCTGCCCAATATATTGGTGCGGTGGTTTGGTTTAAAACTGGGCTTTTCGCTGGGGACCAAATTGATCGATCGCATGGCGGATAGCAATATCATGGATCGGGTTAATAAAGTTTTCGGGATTATCGGATTAATGTGCGTGGGCGGCATGACCGCCACCATGGTGGACCTGAAATTGGCGTTGAATTTCAGTATGGCCGGCGCCGAAGTCAGTATTCAGCATATTATCGATGAGATCCTGCCCAACTTATTGCCCCTGGGGATAACGCTGCTTTGTTATCGGTTTATTCAAAAAGGTATATCGGTTAATAAAATATTAATCGGTTTGGTGGTTTTCGGCATTGCCGGTAAAGCCATCGGATTAATTTAACGAGGAAATAACCCTATGTTGACTATGCTTGATTATATTGAGCAGCAGCCCGCTATTCTCAAAAACATGACCAGCGCCCATTTTCGCGACCAGGTCGCCGACGCGGTAAATAAAATAACCGACGGCAAAGATCGCCGGAATTGTAAACTGGTGCTGATTGGATCGGGTACGTCTTATAATGCCGCCGTGGCGGCATCCCACTCCATTAGCGTCGAGACGGAAATTCATTTTCCTTATCATTTTACCGAATACGTTTCCCTTGAGGGTTATGACGACAACGCCCTGTTCGTTTTTATCTCCCAGGGCGGGAAAAGTCTTTCCACCTACCGGGCGCTGGAGAAGGTGCGCGCCTGGCGGGGAACGCGTTTCGCCACGCTGGCGCTGGTGGGCGAGCCCGATACGCCGCTGGCGCTGTTGGCGGACGGGCAACTGCCTTTTGGCTGCGGGCTGGAGGAAGTGATTTACCGCACCAAAGGTTTTACGTCGTCGCTCCTGACGCTGATTCTGCTGGGGGAAGCGCTGGCCGGACCGCGCCACCCTTCCGTGGCGCAGGAATACGCCGCCGCCTGCGACCTGCTGGGGCCGTGGATTGAGCAATCAAAACATTTTTTCAGTACCCACCGGGCGGAGTTGCACGATCTCAGTTCGCTGATGTTTATCGGCAGCGGCCCCAATGCCATCGTGGCGCTGGAAGGGTCGCTCAAAGCCATTGAAACCGTGCGCCGCCCCGCCATGTGCTTCGACCTGGAAGAGTTTATCCACGGGCCGCAAAATGCGGTGGAGGATAGTACGGCGCTGGTGATCGTGGAAAATCAGCAGGATAACGGCGATAAGGCCTACTTACTGTTTAAAACCCTGCGTCAATTGGGCAAACGCGCCTACCTGATCGCCGCCCGGCCGCCGCGCGAATTCGCCGATTTCAGCCTGACCCGCCCGGTGACCGCCATTGATGAGCTGACGGCGGTGATCCCGCTACAGGTGCTGAGTTATCTTACCGCCTGCGATATCGGCGTGGATCTGACCCGGCGGGGTTTTGCCGAACTGACCCAGGTCATCGCCAAAGCGCTGCCGTAGCAGCGCGCGGCGTTAATGACGGCGGGCGATCTGGGTGATTTTCAGGTATTTGGGATTGGTGATCGAGGTATTGAATTCGAACGCCACCCCATCGGCCAGTTTACCCACTTCGGTCTGGCATAATACCGGCTGCAATTTTTCCAGCCCCAGCAGGCGGGTGGTTTCTTCGTCGCTGACCAGTATCGGCTCCAGCGTCAGGCGGCTTTCGGCGACGCGCTGCCCGGTGCGCGACTCCACGTATTCATATTTGGATTGTTCCAGCGCCGTGGGGGAAAGGTCTGGAAACAGCCGCGCGGGCATATAAAAATTCTCCAGGGTGACCGGTTGCTCGTCAAAGGAAATCAGCCGGCGGATATGAAATACCGGGCTGGCCGGCGCAATCTCCAGTTTATAGGATACGCGCTGGCTGCACTGTTCGATCAGCTCAAGGGTCAGCACCTTGCGATGGATCTGTTTGCCCACCTGGGCGGCCCGTTCGGCATGGCTGCTCAGATAATGGTAGTGGGTTTGCTTGAACGACTCGCCGCTGCCGACAAACACCCCCGACCCATTCACCCGATATAAAATACCTTCATCGATAAGCCGCCGCGTGGCTTCCCGCACCGTTCCGCGGCTGACCCCCAAATCCCGCGCCAGGGCGCTTTCGCTCAATAGGCGATCGCCTTCGGTTAAATTTTGCTGGCGGATAAGATTGCGCAAATAACTGACCAATGCTTCTTTCTTTGTATTCACCCGCACAACTCCTTTATTGGCGTAATAGGCCGGTGGATTACCCGGCGGCGCAAAGTCAATCAGGGATGGTTCCCATTGGGCGCAATGCGTGGTAATTAGCCGGATTATAACCTGAACCGGCGGATATGGGGCAGAGAAATGACCGCCGCGTCGCGTTCGTTGCCGTTGGCGTGCCATAAGGCCGCCGTTGGCAATTAGTTAGTTAATTATGTTCTTTGACTTTTTTTACCTTACCCGCCGACAATCCCCGCGGGCGGATGCCAATCCGCGAAAAGCAATGGCCGATACTGACTATGACGAATACTGAAAGTCTGGATATTGAATTATTAAGAACCTTTGTGGCGGTGGCGGATTTGCAAACCTTTTCCCGGGCGGGCGCCCAGGTCGGCCGCACCCAGGGGGCCGTCACCCAGCAGATGCAGCGGCTGGAAACGCTGGTGGGCACCACCTTGTTTCAAAAAGAAGGGCGCAATAAGCAGCTCACCCAGCAGGGCCGGCAATTATTAAGCTACGCGCGCGATCTGTTGATCCTCAACGACGACGCCTTCCGATCGCTGAAAGACAGCCGGTTTTCCGGCGTGCTGCGCATCGGTTCCCCGCACGATGTATCGGAAACGCTGCTGCCCCCGCTGTTAAGCCATATCGCCCGCTGGGCGCCGAAACTGAGTCTGGAGCTGGACGTCGGGCGCAGTCCGTTTTTAATGGAAGCGCTGCACCGGGGCGAAATCGACATGACCATTTCCACCCGGCTGGACCCGGCGCTGGACGGCATTTTGCTGCGCACCTCCCCCACCGTCTGGGTGTGCGCCGCCCAGTATGTGCATGTGCCGCAGGAACCGCTGCCGCTGGTGCTGGCGGATTATCCCAGCATCTTCCGCCGGGTGGCGGTGGAGGCGCTGGATGCGGCCCAGGTGCGCTGGCACCAGGCTTACACCACCTCCAATTTGCTGGGGATCAAAGCGGCCATCAAAGCGCGCCTGGGCATCACCGCGCGCAGCATCGAGATGCTGGACGGCGATATGCGCGTGCTCGGCGAAGGGGATGGTTTGCCGCGCCTGCCGGACACGCAGTTTTATCTGTGGTGCCGCCCGGGCAGCGGCAATAGCCTGGTGCGGCAAGCGTTCGATGTGCTGGCCAACAGCCTGGCGGGGCAAAAACGGCTGCATGCCAATCGATAAAGGAATCGTTAAGGGAAATAAATTTATCTATTAGCATTCCGGATGTTTATCTGCGGCGGGCCGCCGGGCCGACTTTATTTTTATTCAATAAAAACATCTTGTTAATAAAAATATGTTCCAGGGCGGCGGTGTTATACGGTAAAAACGCATAAATATAGCCGTTATTCGCATTTTCCGCTTTTCCCGGCCGCCTCTAGTATTGCTTCACCTTAAAAAAGGCCAATGTTGGCCGTGTGGAGCGGTATGAACAGACACTTATCCGGCGCAGAACGTGCATCCCGCGCCAGGACACCCGCGGAGATCCCGGGTAGTCCGCTTTATGAAGTGCTTAAACAGCCTTTCCTGCTGGGGTTATTTCTCCCCATCCAAAGCGGCGGCTGGAGTCCGTCGACGCTGCCCCGCACCACCGACTGGCACTTTGAATACAATAAAGCCCTGACCCTGAAAGCCGAGGCGCTCGGCCTGGATCTGGTGTTCGGCCTGGCGGAATGGAATCAAAAAGGCGGTTACGGCGGCGAGATCGGCTACCGGGCCAACAGCCTGGACCCGTTTATCACCACCGCGGCCCTGGGCGCGGTAACCAGCCGCATCCTGCTGATATCCACCCTGCATATTCTTTATGGACCCTGGCATCCCCTGCATCTGGCCCGCTTCGGCGCCACCCTTGACAGCATTACCGGCGGCCGCTGGGGACTGAATATGGTCACCGGCAACCAGGACAGCTATGCCAGAATGTTCGGCAGCCCGCAGATTGAACATGATACCCGCTACCGCATGGCGGAAGAATTTATCGATTTTCTCAAGGCCTACTGGAGCAGCGAGGGCAACCTCACCATGACCGGGGAGTTCTGGTCCACCGAGCAGGCGTACATTTCGCCGCAGCCCAAATTCGGCCGGCCGCTGCTGGTTAACGCCACCGGCTCGGCGGCCGGCATCGACTATGCGGCGCGCCATTCCGATCTGGTGTTTATCACCAGCCCGGCGGGCGCGGAGATCGAAGCCTCCCTGGCCGCGCTGCCCGCCCATACCGCCAAAATCCGGGCCGCCGCCGCGGCCCGGCACCGCACCCTGCGCACGTTAATCAACCCCATGGTGATTTGCCGGCCGACGGAGCGGGAAGCCTGGGAGTATCACGACGCCATTGTCGCCGCGCAGGATCGCGTGGCGGTGGACAACTTTTTCGCCTCGTTGCAAAAGCGCGACAGCCAGGCGTTCCTCGGCCACCAGCGCGATCAAAAAGCCGTCGGCGGCAATATCCAGCTGGTGGGCGACCCGGCGCAAATCGCCGGTTATCTCCAGCGCCTGAAAGCCGCCGGATGCGATGGCGCGCAGCTGACGTTTTATGATTTCGAACCTGACCTGGCGTATTTCGGCGAGGCGGTACTCCCCCTGCTTAAAGACGCGGGTTTACGGTTCTGAACCGGCTGGGTAACCATGATGACAGCATTATATTTCATAGCACGGCGGATATTGCAGGCCGTTCCCATCGCCCTGATGGTGGTGGTGCTTAATTTTTTCCTGCTTAAAAGCGTACCCGGCGATCTGGCGGATGTCATCGCCGGCGAGGCCGGTGCGGCGACGCCCGAATTTATGGCCCAGCTGCGCGCGCAGTTCGGCAGCGACCAGCCCCTGGCCGTGCAGTTCGTTTCGTATTTAAAACACATCGCGCAGTTCGATTTAGGCTGGTCGTTCCGCTATAGCGCGTCGGTCAGCCAGCTGATCCTGGAACGGCTGCCCGCCACGCTGCTGCTGATGGGGGTATCGCTGGCGCTGGCGGTGATGCTGGGCATTATTCTGGGGGTGATATCGGCGGTCACCAAACGCCCGTATGTTGAACGGCTGATCGCGCTGCTGGAGACCGTGGGGTTTTCCATGCCGGTATTCTGGCTGGGCCTGATGATTGTCGTACTGTTCACCGTGCGCCTGGGCTGGCTGCCGTCCAGCGGCATGAGCGAAATGGGGGCCGATCACCGCGGCTTCGCCCGCATTGCCGATACCGTAAAACATTTGGCGATGCCCGCCGGCTGCCTGACCTTCAGCTATCTGGCGCTGTATATCCGGCTAATGCACGAATCCGTGCTTACCGTGGCGCTGCAGGATTTTATCCGCACCGCCCGGGCGAAAGGCTGTAGCCGCCGGCGCTTGATTTGGCGCCATATCGTGCCCAACGCCCTGCTGCCCATCGTCACGCTGACCGGCCTGCAATTCGGCGCCATGCTCAGCGGCTCGGTGACCATTGAAACCGTGTTTGCCTGGCCGGGTCTCGGCCAGCTGGCGCTGTCCGCCGTCAGCACGCGGGATGTCAATTTGCTGCTGGGCATTTTGTTCGTCACCTCGCTATTCGTGGTGATGGTGAACGTGCTCACCGAGGTGGTGCACGCCGCGCTGGACCCCCGCACCGGATTGGCGGGTAGCCGATGACCGGACTACTGAGCGCCCTGCCCGGCGCATTAAGCAAACGGCCCCGCGCCTGGCTGGGGGGATTGGGCCTGCTGCTGGTGGTGGCTATCGCGGTGTTCGCCCCGCTGCTGGCCGGCGACGATCCGCAGGCCATGGTGGCGCGTCCTTACCTGCTGCCCGGCCAGGATGTCGCCCATTTGTTGGGCACCGATACGCTGGGGCGGGATATCTGGGCCGGCATCGCCTACGGCGCGCGGCTATCGCTGCGGATCGGTTTAACCACCGGCTTGCTCACCGCGCTGGTCGGGCTATTGATCGGCGCGGTCGCCGGCTATTTCGGCGGCTGGGTCGACAATCAGCTGATGCGGCTCACGGAGCTGTTTCAAATTATGCCGTCGCTGATTTTTACCCTGGTGCTGGTGATTATCCTGGGCCCGACGGTCAATACCCTGACGCTCGGCATCGCCGCCACCTCCTGGCCGAACGTGGCGCGTTTATCCCGCGGGGAAGCCCGCCGCCTGCGCAACAGCGACTTTATCCAAGCCGCCCATGTGATGGGAATGAGCGATTGCCGCATCCTGATCGCCCACATCCTGCCCAACGCCCTGATGCCGGTGGTGGCCATGCTGGCGATGCTGGTGGGCCACGCGATCCTGACCGAAGCGGCATTATCCTTCCTGGGGATGGGCGATCCGAACGTGGTGTCCTGGGGCAGCATGATCGGCCAGGGCCGCGATGTGCTGCGCAGCGCCTGGTATATGAGCGCCATCCCCGGCGTGGCGATTTTCTTTACCGTGGCATCGCTGAGCCTGCTGGGCGGCGCCATTAATGACTGGATTAATCCGCAGCGCGGGAGATTGCCATAATGACGCCATCCATACCCCTGCTCCAGGTGGAAGGCCTGCGGGTGACCTATCGCGCTTCCGGCGGCGAACCCGCCGCCCCCGCGGTCAAGGATCTGAGCTTTGAACTGGCCGCGGGCGAAACGCTGGCGCTGGTCGGCGAATCCGGCAGCGGCAAAACCACCACCGGCTACGCCCTGCTCGGCCTGCTGCCCGCGGCGGCGGCCGTTGAAGCCCGGCGCCTGGCCTTTGAAGGCGCCGACCTGCTGCGGGCGGACGAACGCCGGTTGCAGCAGATCCGCGGCGGACGGATCGGCATGATTTTCCAGGATGCGCTCTCCGCCCTTAACCCGCTGATGACCGTGGGCGATCAAATCGCCGAAGCGGTGCGCATTCATCGGCGCGTCAACCGGCGCACCGCCCGCCAGCAGGCGCTGGCGCTGCTGAAAAAAGTGCGGATTCCCCAGGCGGAAAGCCGGCTGGACGATTATCCGCACCGCCTGTCCGGCGGCATGCGCCAGCGCGTGGTGATCGCCATGGCGCTGGCGGGCAATCCATCTCTGCTGATCGCCGACGAACCCACCACGGCGCTGGATGTCACCATCCAGGCGCAAATCGTCAGCTTGCTGCTGACGCTGCAACAGGAGCTGGGGATGGCTATTTTACTGATTACCCACGACCTGGGCGTGGTGGCGGAAATGGCCGACCGGGTGGCGGTGCTGCGCTACGGCGAATGCCTGGAGCACCAGGACGCGGCCGCGCTGTACCGCGCGCCGCGCCACCCCTATACCCGGCAATTACTGGCGGCCCGGCCGCCGGTGGGAGGACGGCGATGAATCCTGTCTTGCTGGATGTCCGGGATCTGAATGTGCGCCATCATACCGCCAGCGGCACCCTGACCGCCGTCGATGCCGCCAGTTTCCATATCGGCTACGGCGAAACGCTGGCGCTGATCGGCGAATCCGGCTGCGGTAAAACATCGCTGGGCAAAACCCTGGTGGGCCTGCAAAAGGCCGACAGCGGGGAAATCCTGTTCCATGAGGTTAATCTGGCCCCGCTGTCGCGGCGCAAATTGCGGCCCTGGCGCCAGGCGATCCAGATGGTGTTTCAAGACCCGCTATCGGCGCTCGATCCGCGCCAGCGCGCGTATAAAGCCGTCGATTTGCCCCTGCGGCTGCATACCAAACTCGACCGCGCCGGCCGGCGGGCCCGCATCCGCGAATTATTCGATCAGGTGGGGCTGGATACCGCGTTATCGCAGCGTTTCCCCCACCAATTGTCCGGCGGGCAGCGCCAGCGGTTGAATATTGCCCGCGCGCTGGCCCCGGCGCCGGAGCTGATTGTCTGCGATGAGCCGGTTTCAGCGCTGGATGTCAGCCTGCAGGCGCAAATCGTCGCGCTGCTCGGTTCCCTGCAACGGCGCACCGGCGTGTCGTTTTTGTTTATCAGCCACGACCTGTCGGTGGTGGAGCATATCGCCGGGCGGATTGCGGTGATGTATCTGGGCCAGATTGTCGAGATACTGCCCAAGGACCGCCTGTGGACCCGGGCCGCGCATCCGTACACCCGCCTGCTGCTCAATTCCATACCCGGCGCCAGCCCGGATGAGCGACGGCTGCACGCCATCCCGCCGGATGATATGGACCCCCCCAGCCCTTACGCCCTGCCGGCGGGCTGCCGCTTCCAGCAGCGTTGCCCGCTGGTGCAACCGGTTTGCCGTACGCTCGCCCCGCAGCTGCTCGCCCTTGATAAGACGCAGTCGGTGGCCTGCCATTTGCACAATCCGGCGGTTATTCCCCCGGAACCCGCCAATATCATTATCAGGAGTAGCGTATCGTGAACCCCCTTAATCATGTACCGGACAGCGCGCCGGGATCGCCGGCGACCACGGGCGGACCGGTCACCGTCGGCGCCCTGCTGACCGCCGCGGATCGCCTGGCCGCGCGCCTGGCGGAAACGTCGGCCGCACGCGATGCCAACCGCGAACTGCCGGTGGCGGTCTTCGCGCAAATCCGCCGGCTGCGCCTGGGGGCATTGCGCGTCCCCGCCGCCTACGGCGGCGCCGGCGGCACCTGGCATGACGTGGCGCGCCTGTTTATCCGCCTGGCCGCCGGCGACGCCAATATCGCCCAGGCCTTTCTTTCCCATTTCGTGGCGGTGGAACGCGTGCGGCTGATGGGCAGCGAGGCGCAGCGGCGGCGCTATCTGCCCCAGGCCGCGGCGGGCGTACTGTTCGGCGCGGCGACGGCGGAACGCGGCGGGCGGTATCGCGGCGAATTGGCCACGCGCCTGACCCGGGATGGCGACCAGTACCGGCTCAACGGCACCAAGCACTATTGCACCGGCGCATGGTACGCCGACCTGCTGAAAATCCGATGTGTCGACGGGGACGGCGCCACGATCTCGGCGCTGGTGCCGGCGGATCGCCCGGGCATCGAGCGTTTGGACGACTGGGACGGCATGGGGCAGCGCTGCACCGCCAGCGGCACGACCGAACTGCGCGACGTGGCGGTTTTCGCCGAGGAAATCCTGCCGATGGAAGCCTGGAAAACCCAGCGCCATCACGGCGGGGCCAGCGCCCAGATTATCCATTGCGCCATCGACGCCGGCATCGCGCTGGCGGCGCTGGACGATGCGGTTGCCTGGGCGCGCCGGGGGGTCAGGCCGGTGAAAGAGAGCGGCGTGCGGCAGGCCGCCGACGACCCGTATATCCTGCATGCGCTGGGGCGCATGTCGGCCCGCGCCCGCGCCGCCGAAGCGATGGTGCTCAGCGCCGCCGACCTGCTGGAGGCCGCCGCCGCGACCCGCTTCGGCGCGGCGGGCGAATCCTGTTTGGCCGCCTGCGAAGCGGCCGCCGGCGAGGCTTCGCTGGCGGTGGCCGAAGCCAAGATATGGTCGACCGCGGTGTCGCTGGAAGTGGCGCAAATGCTGTTCGATATCGGCGGCGCCTCCACGACCTTGCGCACGCATAATTTCGATCGCCATTGGCGTAACGCCCGCACCCATACCACTCACGATCCCATTGCCTATAAATACCGCGCGCTGGGAGATTTTTACGTTAACGGCACCTTGCCGCCGCTGACTTTTTCCTATTAATCATCCGGGATAAACATATATGACAACCGATCCACGCAAATTTAGCCGTCGCCAGGTTTTGGAACTGATGGCGATTGGCGCCGGCACCATGGCGGCCTAGGGATTCCTGCCGTCGGCGCTGGCGGCCCAGGTGTCCGCCGCCGCCTCCGGGGAAGGCATCATCAAGGGGGGAACGCTGTTTGCCAACGTAAACCCCGAGCCCGCCGGCCTGGTGGCGGGCATTAATATTTCCAGCCCGGCGGTAGTGGTCTCGTCCAGCATTTTCGACGGGCTGGTGAGCTATGACAATAACTACCGGCCCCAGCCGCAGCTGGCCGAATCCTGGGAACAATCGGCCGACGGCAAAACCATCACCTTCAAGCTGCGCCAGGGCGTCAAATGGCACGACGGCCATCCTTTTACGTCCGCCGATGTGCAATATTCCATCCTGAACGTGGTGAAGAAAACCCATCCCCGCGGCGCCTCCAACTTCGCCAAAGTCACCGATGTGGAAACGCCCGACGATCATACGGTGATTTTCCGGCTGAGCGGCCCCGCGCCGGTACTGTGGTCGGTGCTGTTCGGCACCGAGACCCAGATTGTGCCCAAACATTTATATGAAGGCGCCAATCCGCTTACCAACCCCTGGAACGCCAAGCCTATCGGCACCGGCGCGTTCAAGTTCAAGGAGTGGGTGCGCGGCAGCCATATCGTTTTGGAGCGCAACCCGGATTACTGGGATACCGGTAAACCCTATCTGGATCGCATTATCTTTAAAATGTTGCCGGATGCCGGCGCCAGGGGCGTGGCCCTGGAGAGCAATGAGATCCAGTACGCGCCCAATAACCCGGTGGCCGAAAGCGACGTGGCGCGCCTGAGCCAAAACCCGGCGCTGCAATTGGATACCCGCGGCTGGGAAGTCCCCGCGCCGATTTTCTTTTTCGATTTTAACTTCAGGCGCAAAACCTTCCAGGATATCCGCGTCCGGCAGGCCTTCGCCCACGCCATCAATCGGCAGGGACTGGCGGAGATTGTCTGGTATGGCCTGGCCAACGTGGCGGAAAGCTGCGTGCCCAGCTTCCAGAAACAATTCTTCAAGCCCGGCTTGCCGCAGTATGAATTCGATCCGAAAAAAGCCGAGCAATTGCTGGATGCGGCCGGGCTGAAACGCGGGGCCGACGGAGTGCGGCTGCGGATTAACCATATCACCGAAGTCTCTTACGGGCAGGTCTACCTGCGCGCCGCGGAATATATGCAGCAGCAGCTCAAACATATCGGCGTCGAAATGGATCTGATTAACCTGGAGCTGGCGGCCATGATCCGCCGGGTATTCGGGGAATACGATTTCGACACGTTTTCCCAATGGTATTCCGCCTATCCCGATCCGCAAATCGGGGTCACCCGCCGTTTCTGGACCAAGAATATCAAGCCCGGCACCCCGTCGAGCAACAGCTCCGGTTACTCCAATCCGGAAATGGATCGCATCATTGAAGGCATCCAGGAAGAAGGGGATGTGGCCAAACGCAAACTGTATATCGATCAGATGCAGGAGTTGGTGCAAACCGATGCGGCATCAATCAATTTGCTGGAGCTGAAGTTCTTCGGGTTTTATTCCAAAAAACTCCAGGGCCTGCGCAAAGGCCCCATGCTGTTCTATTCAAGCCTGGCCGACGCCTGGCTGGAGAAATAACATGCCGACCACCTCCCTGACACCCCCTTTATTATTGGCCCGGGCCCGCGAACTGGGCCAGGAGCTGGCCGGCCAGGCGGCGGAGTATGACCGCCTGGCCCGGGCCAATATGCCGGCGTTCGACCGTATCCGCCAGCTGCGCCTCGGCGCGATGCGCGTCCCCCGCCGCCACGGCGGGGCCGACGGCGAGATCGGCGATGTGGTGGCGCTGATGATTGCGCTGGCCAAAGGCGATCCGTCGGTGGCGCAATCCCTGCTGCCGCATTTTGTGTTTGTCGAACGCACGCTGTTGATGGGTACGCCGGCGCAAATCACCGATTTTCTTGGCCAGGCGGCGCAGGGGAAACTGGTGGGCGGCGCATCGGCGGAATTGGGCGGCGCGTTTCGCGGCGAGGTGCGCACGCTTCTAAGCCGGCACGGCGATGCGTATCGCCTCAATGGCCTGAAGCATTACAGCACCGGCGCGCTGATGGGCGATCTGCTGAAAGTGCTGGCGGTGGATGAACAGGGCGACACGGTGCTGGCGGTGGTGCCGGCGGATCGCCCAGGGATTATCCGCCATGATGACTGGCAGGGCATGGGCCAGCGCGGCACCCTGAGCGGCCGCACCGAGCTTGATGATGTGCTGGTGGAGGAAGCGGAAGTCATGCGCGCGCAGCGTTGGCAAACCGAACGGCACCATACCGGCGCCGCCTCGCAAATCCTCCATTGCGCCATTGAAGTCGGCATCGCCATGGCGGCGCTGGAGGATGCGGCCGCCTGGGCGCGCAGCGGCGTGCGGCCGGTGAAGGAAAGCGGCGTCGACCGCGGCCAGGACGATCCTTATCTGCTGCATTATGTCGGGCAAATCGCCGCCCAAACCCATGGGGCGCATGCATTGGTGCTGGCGGCGGCGGCGAAAATCACGCTGGCCGCCCGGGCGCGCTTTGCCGGCGCCGATGCGCAAGATATCGACCGGCTGGCCGTGGAAGCCTCCATCGCCACCGCCGAGGCGAAAGTCATCGCCACCGAGGCCGCCCTGTTCGCCGGCCAGACCTTATTCGACGTGGGCGGCGCGTCCACCACGCTGCGTAAACATGATTTCGACCGGCACTGGCGCAATGCCCGCACCCATACCACTCACGATCCCGCGGCCTATAAATACCGGGCGATCGGCGATTATCGGCTGAACCGCCGGGCGCCCCCCATCGGTTATGGCTATTGATGCCGCCATGGCGGGATAACCCGTTTGCAGACAATTCAGAGACCCTATGATTACCAACATAACTGCCAACACGCTTGAGCAATGGCTGGACGACGGCGGCGAATTGGCGCTGTTCGATGTGCGCGAACATGGGCAATTCGGCGAGGGGCACCTGTTTTTCGCCGCGTCATTGCCTTACAGCCGGCTGGAACCCGAGGTAGCGAAGCTCGCGCCCAATCCGTCGGTAAGGGTCGTGGTTTACGACGCGGGCGAAGGCGTGGCGCAACGAGCCGCCCGCCGTTTGCGGGATCTGGGCTACGGCGCGGTGCATGTGCTGGCCGGCGGCGCCCAGTCCTGGGCCGCGGCGGGCTACCAACTGTTCCAGGGGGTTAACCTGCCGTCCAAAACCTTTGGCGAATGGGTGGAAACGCGGCGCGCCACCCCGCACCTGGGCGCCGATGAATTGGCGCGCCGGCAGGCCGCCGGCGAAGCGTTGATCGTACTCGACGGCCGCCCGTTTGATGAATACCGGCAAATGAGTATTCCGGGCAGCATTTGCTGTCCGAACGGCGAACTGGGGGTCAGGGTCGACGCGCTGGCGGCGGATCGGGCCACCACCATCGTTATCAATTGTGCCGGTCGCACCCGCAGCATCATCGGGGCGCAGACCCTGATCGATTTGGGGATCGCCAATCCGGTGCTGGCGCTGGAGAACGGCACCCAAGGCTGGATGCTGGCGGATCTGCCGCTGGAACACGGGCAGCAGCGGCGTTACCCCGACGGGCTGCACGCGGGCCACGCCCGGGTTCAGGCCGCTGAACGCCTGGCGGCCCGGGCCGGGGCGGAGTGGATTGGCGCGCGCGATATACGGCAATGGCGGGAAAAAAACCATAGCGTCTTTTTGCTGGATGTGCGCACCGCCGAGGAATTCGCCGGCGGGAGTTTGCCCGGCGCCCGCCATGCGCCGGGCGGGCAGTTGCAACAGGCCACCGATCAATATCTGGCGGTCAGAAACGCCAAAGTGGTGTTATTTGATAATGACGGCGTCCGGGCGCCGGTTACCGCGAGCTGGCTGCGCCAATTGGGGCATCAGGCTTTTGTGCTGGAAGGCGGATTGGCGAGGGGGCTGGCCGATGGGGTGTCCCTGCCCCGGCCGGAACCCGCCGCGGTCCCCTCCTGGCCAACGGTGAGCGCGCGCGATCTCGCCGGCGAACTGGACCAGGGACGGCCGATCGACATCGTGGATCTGCGCGCCAGCCAGCATTACCGCAACGGCCATATTCCCGGCAGCCGCTGGTCGATCCGCCCGTTGCTGGATCGGCTGCCCGCCGCCGGCCCGGCAAAAATCGTCCTGCTGGCTGAAGATGCGGCCCTGGCCGCGTGGGCCGCCGCCGATATCCCCGCGCCATTGCGGCCCCGGATTTATCTGCTGGCCGGCGGATTTGCGGCGTGGCGGGACAGCGGCCTGCCGGTGGCCGTCACCCCCGATGCGCCCGCCGACGCCGAACGCATCGATTATCTTTTTTTCACCCATGACCGCCACGCCGGCAATAAAGACGCCGCCAGGCAATATTTGGCCTGGGAACAGGGTTTATGGGGCAGATTACATGCCCGGGAACGGGCGGTATTTAAACCGCTGCCCGGCGCGTAATGCCCCGGCCGGCTGCATCCGTCGGCGCCAGGCCGTATATCGGGCCGGGCGCCGGCATCAACGGGAACCAGGCGTTCGGAGCGGCACGGAATAATGCCGGCCGCCGCCGCGCATAATTTAATCTTATTATGCAAAACACCATCATACATATTTCCTATAGCCGGTTTTTTATTTAAAATTTCAGGTCCCGCCGCGGCATTTGTCCGTTTTTAATTGCCTGTTTCCTGACGGAAATAGCGCAAATGCATCTACCGTTATATTTCGCTAATCTGATTGATTTTGCTGAGCTTTCCTTTAATTAGGCGGTTGACAGCGATTGTCATGTCATTCAATTATCATGACAACTTATCGGCAACCAGAATGAATAATCATGCAATGGGATCAGCATGGGCTTATTTCCGGCCCGCAGCCATTATGGTGGCAAATAGCAGATAGATTACGGCGCGAAATTGAATTCGGCGGGTTTAAACCCGGCGAAGCCTTGCCGTCGGAGACCTTGCTCAATCAGGTATTCGGCGTCAGCCGGACCACGGCGCGCACCGCATTGGATAAACTCGAACAAGAAGGGCTGATCAGCCGCCGCGCCGGTAAAGGTTCGATCGTACTGCCGCCGCAGGTGGTGCAACCGCTGAGCCAGATGGCGAGTTTTGCGGAAGATATGCAGCGCCGCGGTTTTACCGCCGGTTATCAAACCCTGTCGGCCCGGATGGCGGTGCCTCCCGCCGATATCGCCGCCGCCCTGCGCCTGGACAGCCATGAAAAAGCCTTTATGTCGACCCGCCTGTTGAAAGCCGACGCTATGCCGATGGCGCTTTCATACAGCTGGCTGTCGCCGCATATCTTCACCCGGGGCGGGGTCCCCGGCGCCGACGAGCTTGACCGCCAATCGCTGTACGTTTGGCTGGAACAGCACTGCGGTTGCCGCATTATCGGCGGGCAGGAAACCATCAGCGCGTCGATCCTCACCGGCGAACTGTCCCGCGCCCTGCAGGTAGCCAAAGGCTCCGCCAGCCTGGTCGCCCGGCGTTTGAGCCACGATGCGGATCGGCGGCCGGTGGAGTATGTGACGGTGCACTACCGCGCCGACCGCTACAGCTTCACCATCGATCTGGTGCGCAAATAATGGCGGCCGGTAAAGGGTTGTTCGTCGGGGATATCAGCCTTGATACCACCCTTAGCATGGCGCATATCCCGCAGCCTGATGAAAAAGTCATGGTGCATATCAACAGCGAATCCGCCGGCGGCGTGATCAGCAATGCCGCCCTGGCCTGCCGCCTGGCGGGAGCCGACGTCGCGCTGGCGATTGAAACCGGCGACGATCTGTTTGCCGATTCCCTGCTGCGCGGCCTCCAGCGCACCGGCCTGCGGATTATCAGCCGCAAAGTCCCCGGCCGCACCTGCCGCGCCATTATTTTGCTCGAACCCCATGGGGAAAAACGCCTGCTGCTGGAACCGGGCGTCACGCTTTATCCCAGCCTCGAATGGGTGCGGACCCTCGATTTACAGGATATCGAATGGGTGCACACCGCCGCGTATGGCGATAGCGCCTGGCATCTGATCGAACGGTGCCGCCTGGCGGGCTGCAAATGGTCGCTGGATTTGGAACCCGCGACCTTCGCCAACGGCCTGGAACCCTTATTTCCCCTGCTCGACGGCGCGGAAGCGGTGTTCTGCAATCAGCGCGCGCTGCGGCAATTGGGCGATGACCCCGTTGCGCGCTTGCTGGGCCTGGGGGCGAAAGCCGTGATATGCACCCTCGGCCCCCAGGGCGCGCGCTATGTCGGCGCCGATGCCGATTTGCACGCCCGCTATCCCGCGGATGCGGTGATTGTGGATACCACCGGCGCGGGTGATTGCCTGGCCGGATGGTTTATCGCCGGCCGCCTGGCGAGAAAATCCCTGCAACAGTCACTGACCCAGGCGGTATTTGCCGCCACCTACAGCTGCGGGCAAATGGGCGCACAGCCCTCTTACCCCAGTATCGCACAACTCCAGCAATATCAATGCGCCGGCACGCCCGATGGCGATGCCTGAGCCCTGACCAAAGAGAGACTCCATGGCCGGACCACACGTACTTCCGCACAAACCCGATATGCTCGCCGCGCTGTTCCCGGTTAAAAAACCGGTGATCGGCGTGATCCATTTGCAGGCTTTGCCCGGCGCGCCGCGTTATCGCGGACAAGCGATGAAGGAGATTTTCGCCGCCGCCGTGGCGGATGCCAAAACCCTGGCGCAGGGAGGCATTGACGGCATTATTATCGAAAACGCCAGCGATCTGCCCTTCCGCCGCCCTGAAAACATTGGTCCGGAAACGGTCGCCGCGCTGACCGCCGCCTGTATGGAGGTGCGCGCCGCGGTGGATACGCCCATCGGCATTACCTGCGTGGCCAACGGCGCCATTCCGGCGCTGGCCATTGCCAAGGCCGTCGGCGCGCGCTGGGTGCGGGTGAACCAATGGGTCAATGCCTACATCGCCAACGAAGGTTTTATCAACGGCCCCGCCCCGGAAGCCATGCGCTACCGCGCCATGATTGATGCCCGCGACGTGGCCATTTTCACCGACGTTCACGTTAAGTTCGGCGCCCATGCCATTACCGCCGATCGCAGCATTCCCGAACAGGCCACCGACGCCGAATGGTTTGATGCGGACGTATTGATTGCCACCGGCACCCGCACCGGTTCGCCCACGGAACCCGCCGAGGTCAATGAAGTCCGCAACGGCACCAATTTGCCGGTGATCGTCGGTTCAGGCCTGTCGCCGGCCCAGGTGCCCGCGCTATTCAGCGCCGCCGACGGGGCGATTATCGGCCAATGGCTGAAACATGACGGCCTGTGGTGGCAGCCGGTGGACCCGCGCCGCGTGGCGGAGTTAATGCAGGCGGTAATGCAAGTCCGGGAGGGAAAATGACCCTTCTGACCGGTGAAACCGAGGTTTTCTCCTCCCAACCGACGGAGTCGGGCCGCTGCGTGGTGGCTTTTATGGCCAAACGGCAGCCGGATGCCGGCGGCGCGGTTTATCAGCCGCAGCATTATCAGGCGTTAATGACGCTGTTGGAGCAACTGCGCGGCGAAGGCTGGCTGCTGTCGTTCCGGGCCATGTTCGAGGCGCCGCGCGGCGACCTGCCCCCCATGGCGCTCGACAGCGGCGCGCTGCATGAATGGGATATGGCCGGCGCCTTCGAAGCGCCGACGCTCGACGCCGCGCTGGCGGGAACCGTGCGTCTCGAACAGGCGGGCTGGGCCAGGTTATTCGCTACCCAATGGCTGCTGGGTCCGCGTGAATTCGCCACGGTTAACGGCGCCGGACCGGATATCAAGCGCCCCTGGGGCTTTATGGCGCTGTGGGAATGGAACGATGCCTGGTGCGAAGCCACGGCGGACGAGCGCGCGGAGTATGACGCCGAATGCGACGTGGCGTTCAAGGGCGACCTGGCGCTGAATATCAATATCGCCGGCCGCCACCGGCTCGACTGGGCCCACAGCTGGCATCATTTGGGGATCTGGGAGGTTGACGGTTTAGACACCGTCGCGCGCGCCATCACCGGCCATCAGGAGGCCGCGGATTTTAAATTCACCACATCACGCCACGTTGCCGGCAAGGTTCGTCCGCTGGCCGACCTGCTGTTGCCCGTTACCGTCTAAGGAGACCCCATGTCAGAAAGTATTTGGCTTCATTATGCCCGTCCGCGTCCGCATTGGTATTTGCTGACCGCCGCCGAACAGCGGGAAAAACAGGCGCGCTGGGATGCGCTGTCACGCCGGGCCGCCGGGGAAGGCGCGCATTTTATGGGCCGGTACCATATCCGCGGCCAGCATGATTTCGAAACCGTCGACGTATGGACCTTCCCGGACGCGCAGGCCGCCTTTGATTATTGGTCCGGCCTGACGGCTGCGGCCTACAACCAGTGGTTCGCATTCGCCAACAATATCGGCCTGGGATTGGAAAAACAGGCAGCGGAGATACGTGACCATGACAATTCCGGTACTTGAAGCCACGGGCATCAGCCGCCATTTTGGCGGCGTCAGGGCGTTGGAGCGCGTTGATTTCCGGGTATATCCCGGCGAAATCTGCGCCCTGATCGGCGATAACGGCGCGGGGAAATCCACCCTGGTGAAAATTCTTTCCGGCGCCGATAAGCCTGACGGCGGCGTAATCAAAATCGACGGCCGGGACGTTGGTTTCGATTCGCCGGGCGCGGCGCAGGCCAGCGGCATCTCCACGGTGTATCAGGATCTGGCGCTGGCGCCGGAATTGACGCCGGTCGATAACCTGTTTTTGGGCCGCGAGGAAGTGCGCAGCGGCCTGCTGGGCAGGCTGGGGGTGTTAAATCGTTCCGCGATGCGCCGCAAGTCGGTGGCGCAATTTGCCCGCCTGGGGGTCAATTTACGCTCGTTATCGGTGCCGATTTCCGCCCTTTCCGGCGGGCAGCGGCAGTCCGTGGCCATTGCCCGCGCCGCCATGTGGGCCGGACGGGTGATTTTTATGGACGAACCCACGGCCGCGCTCGGCGTAATCCAGACCGAACGGGTGCTGCAATTGATTCGGCAGGTGCGCGACGCCGGACTGGCGGTGGTATTAATCAGCCACAATATGCCGCAGGTACTGGAAGTCGCCGATCGGGTCGAGGTGCTGCGGCTGGGGAAAAGCGTGGCGCAGATGCCGACCAAAGGCTTGCGGGTGGAGGACTTGGTCTCGGCGATGACTAGCGGTACTTATCGCCGCGCGGATAGCCGCACGGAGGTGATGCCATGAATAAAATCCTGCCTGATAACCGCGGCCAACGGCAGGAACAGCCGGCTACGCCGCGCGATATGCTGGCCAGGCTGATAGGCGGCGGCTGGATATTTATCCTGCTGATCGCGCTGATTGCGCTGTTCGGCATTCTGCGTCCCGAGCAGTTCGGCTCCGCCTATAACCTGTCGCAAATCGCCATCAACGCCGCCATCCTGCTGGTGCTTTCGGTTGGGCAGACCTACGTCATTATCGCCGCCGGGATTGATTTATCCGTGGGCGCGGTGCTGGTGTTTTCTTCGGTGGTGTCCGCGCAGTTCATGCTGTACCTGACCGGCAGCGCGGGCAATACCTTCGGCACCACCGACGCCGGCTGGGGCGTAATTGCCGCGGGCAGCCTGGCGGCCATAGTGACAGGGTCACTTTGGGGCGCCCTGAACGGTTTCCTGGTCGCGGTGGCGAAAATCCCGGCGCTGATCGTCACGCTGGGCACCTTTGGCATGGCGCTCGGACTGGCGCAGGTGCTATCGGGGGGCATTGATGTGCGCGCCATGCCGGAACGGCTGGTCGATACGGTCGGCAGCGGCGATATCGCAGGCATCCCCATGCTGGTCGTCATCGCCGTGGCGGTGCTGATAATCGCCGCCTTCTTTTTGCATCTGACCCGCTTCGGCCTGCATGTTTTTGCCGTCGGTTCCAATCTGGAAGCGCTGCGGCGCGCGGGGATCGGCGTGCGGTCGCGCCTGATCGCCATTTATATGATTTCCGGCGCGCTGGCCGGCGTGGCCGCCGTGATGTCCAACGCGCGGTTTTCAACCACCACCATCGGCGGACACGCCATGGATAACCTGGCGACCATTTCCGCCGTGGTGCTGGGGGGAACCAGCCTGTTCGGGGGCATCGGCAGCGTCGCGGGCACGATTATCGGGGTGTTTATCCCCATTATTTTGCTCAATGGTTTTGTCATTTTGGGTATTCCGCCGTTTTGGCAAACCGTGGCGATGGGGGTGGTCCTGATCCTCGCGGTTTGGATTGACCAGCTTAAACGCCGGGCAAGGGAACGCAATTAATGTGAGTCAACCGCACGTCTTAATAACATTTCTACGGGGAATAATGATGCGTAACAAAGTGATATTCGCTGTCTCATCGATGTTGGCCCTGGCGCTGGCGCGCAATGCCTGGGCCGCCGGACAAAACCAAACCGTCGCGCTGGTATTGGGCGTCAAAGGCAGTCCGTTTTATCAGGCGCTGCAATGCGGCGCGCAGGAAAAGGCCGCGCAAATGGGCGTGACCCTGCGGGTATCCGCACCGGACCAGTTTGCCGCCGACAGCCAAATCCCGGTGGTTAACGCCGTCACGGCCACCGGACCGGCGGTGGCCGCCATCGTCCCGACCGATATGCAGGCGCTGGTTGCGCCGATGAAACAATTGGCGGCGCGCGGGACAAAAGTGATGACCGTCGACCAAACGCTCAACGACACCGGCTTTTTGGCCACGGAAATCATTTCCGATAATGAACGCGGCGGGAAAATGGCCGCGGAGGCCATGAATAAACTGCTTGGCGGCAAGGGGGAAGTCTTGGTTATTACCCAGCCGCCGGGTTCCGCCGCGCAGGATGCCCGTGAAAAAGGCTTCGCCGAGCAGATAAAAACCTACCGGGGCATTACTTATCTCGGGCCGCAGTACCAAAGCGACGATCCGCAAAAGGCGGCGGAAATCATTACCTCCACCCTCTCCGCCCACCCCAACCTGGCCGGCGTGTTCTCAACCAACGACCAGGGCGCGATTGGCGCCATCACCGGCTTGCGCCAGGCCGGCGCGGTGAAAAAAGTCAAAGTGGTGGCCTATGACGCCGCCACCGCCGAAGTCAGCGCGCTTAAAAACGGCGCCATCAGCGTATTGATCGCGCAAAACCCCAAGCAGGAAGGCGAAGCGGTCATCACCACCGCGCTGGCCCTGCTGGCCGGAAAACCGGTAGCGAAACAGACGCTCACCGATTTGGTGGCAATTGATGCCGGCGAACACCAAAAAGCCGATAAATACGAGTATAAAGCCGACTGCATGTAATGGCGGCCGGCGGGGTCATCGGCCGCGGTGTGATGCGGGCAATGGTCATTATTCGGAAAGAATACGCAGCGGCCCCTGACGGAGCCGCTGCGTTTGATGACAAAGCCATACTTGCGGGCATGGCGGGGCCGCTGCTGCCGGGGCGTTAGTTGAGCACGCCGTTGCAGATCAGCATGGCCAGCATGCCGCCGATGGCGGGAATAAAAGTACGGCGCACAATCATAAACGGGGAGCATTCGCCCGCCTTGCTGACGGCGATAATCACGCCCGACACCGGGGATATCGCCCGCCCCATCCCCGCCATAAGCTGCATCGGCAAAATCATCCGCACCGCGCTTTCCCCGAATTTGGCCGCAATGCCCGGCGCCAGTCCGGAAAAGGAGAAAAACGCGGCCACCCCGGAACCGGTCAGGGCCGCGGTCACGCCCACCAGCAGCGCCATCACCACGGTCATGCTGGCAAAACCAAAGCCGGCGGTTTGCACGGTATTGATGATAAAATCCACCGCGCCGATAATTTGCAACCCCTGGGCAAACACATCCGCGCACACCAGCAGCGAGACAATGCTGGCGAACATGTTCCCCATGCCTTTAAAAAACACTTGCACGCCTTTACAGGCGGTTTTGAAATCCCGCTTTACCAGCAACTCGCATAAAAAGGCCAGCAACGTGCCGATGATCATGGCGGTGACCACATCCACCTTGATGCTGCTGACGATCAGCGGACTAAATACCAGCACCAGAACCACGGGAAAGACCGGCAGCAATGCGTAAAATCCCGGCGTCCGGCCGCCGCGATCCTCGGCGGCGCGATCGGGTGCCTGCCGGCTGGCCACATGCCCGTCTTTGGCGTCGAAATAGCGGGCGGTAAAAAATATCAACACGGCCACCGTGAGCATCACGCCGGCGGCCACCGGCAATTGATAATGGGCAAAGTACACCGCCGCTTCCATATCGGCATGCTTCGCCGCCAGATTGGCGGTGCCCACCGCCGGGCCGAGATCCATAAATGCCGACATCCCAATCATCGACGCCGCGGCCGCCTTGCTCACCCCTAAACGCACCAGAACCGGAAAGAAGGTCACCAGCAACAGCATGGCGAGCCCCGCCGCGCTGGAGATGGCGACGTGCAGCAACTGGGACAGGATATAGCCTATGGCCAGGATGAGATACGGCGCCTTGATCGCCTGGAGCGGCTTGATGCACAGGTTCACCATGGCGTTGGAGGCCTTGATATGATCCATATAATCGGCAAATCCCCCCGCGGCCATAATGATCAACCCGACCCCGGCCACCTGGGTGGTTAATGATTCTTTGACGAACGCGAAAATATCCCCGCCGACCCAGCCGATTGATTTCGCATTGCCATATAAAATAGAGTGGCCCGGGAAAAAAATTGCCGAGATCAGCAGCAAAAGCAGCCCCGCCAGCAGCAGGACGGTTTGCGGTTGATAATTTTTAATAATAAACCACGCCGCAACTACGGTAATCAACATTCCAATCAGAAAGCCGGCCATGATTTTCCCTTTTTATCGAGTGCCATCATTAGAGATAAAGTCTTGCAGCAACCCGGTGTAATAACCGGGCGCCTGGAAATAGGGGGCATGCCCCAGTCCCGGCATCTCGATGTGTCTGGTAAACGGCACCAGGGCCAGCAGGTCCGCCGTCAACTGCGGCTGCACCACATGGTCTTCGCCCCCCGTTAATATCAGCGTGGGTACGGCGATGCGCGGCAGCAGCGGCCGGTTATCGGCCAGTTGCAGCATCCGGGAGGCGCGCCTGAGCCCTTCGGGATGGGTTGCGGCCGCGATGTCGGCCGCATACGCCAGAACGGCCGGCGAAATATCCGCAAACGGCAATAAATCGCGCGCCCGGTTCCGGCCGTAGGCCTCGGCGCCGATGTCATGTAATTCCCGCAGCCGTTTTTCCAGTTTTTCCGACGCCGGCGCGGTGGCCGGGACCCCGTATCCCGGATGAGTGCAAGACAATACCAGGCGCTTGATATGGGCCGGATAGCGCGCCGCATACCGGCTGGCGACCGTCCCCCCCATGGAGTGGCCGACCAGGGAGACTTTTTTATCACCGAATTGCCGGATAAATTCATGCAGCGCCTGGACATAGGCGTCGATATCCGCCGCTATCAGCGCGGACGCGCCATAACCCGGCGCGTCCCAGGCGGCGACCTGATAAGCGGATGACAGCCCGGCAAATTGGAATGCCCAGGCTTTTGAACTGCCCAGCAGGCCATGCAAAAAAATAATCACTTCGCCGCTGCCGCAGGCGCGGAAAGATAATTGCCCCTGGGAGGTGGCGATAATATGTTGTGGCGGACACTCAGGGACAGTTTGGTTTTCTGGGTTCATGATCCTCACCTTATTTTATAAAACCCGCGTTTATTACCGCGCGTTATATCGCGATAACCGGCGCGGCGATATGCCTGGCGCGGCGGCGGGACCGGCGCGCGAATAGCGTCGAATAATGTTATCTAGGGTAAATGGATAATAATGCTATCTGATATGCCCGCCACGGTCGGCCGCCGGCCGCTATTTATTAAACACATTAAATTCTTCAAACAGGGATTCCATGACCTGGAAGTTATCGCCCAATTCTTTTCCAGTCACCTCGCCCATATAATTCACCAGGGCCTCAATCAGCACAAAACCGGAGCTGCGGCTATTAAATAATCCCTGGTGCCCGCTCTCCATAATCAATATGGCGCTGGCGAAATGGCTGAACGGGTTGACCGCGCGATCGGTGATCACCACGGTATCGCCCCGGTGCTGGTGAAACCACCGCACCAGACGCGTGGTGACGCTGGAGAAGCGAAAGTAGGAGATGGCCAGCAAGACGTCTCCCGGGCGCGAATCCACTAATTTATGCGGTAAATTACCAATATTGGCATCAAGTAAAATAATATCTTTCTTGATATAACGGCCCAGTAAATAAAAATACTCCGCCAGGGCATTGGCGCTGGCGCTGCCGATAACATATAGCCGTTTATCGGGGTCGCAAATCAGCGCCACGGTCTTTTCCAAATCCGGCACGCTGATTTTATGCAGCGTAGCGGTAATATTCGCCGTAATTTCCGCAAAATGTCGTTCAATGTAAGCAAAACTATTTTTTATATTGTTCTCTTTATTAAATCGGTCAATAGGCGAAACATTGCGGCACAGATCGGGTTTCACGGTGGCTTTTTTAAATTCCTGGAATCCGCTAAAGCCGATTTTTATCATAAACCGTCCCAGCGTTGACTTGGCGATGTTTATTTCCTGGCAAATATCGATCATTTTACTGTAGGGGATCGATAAGAAATGCTTGTCAAAATAGTCAATAATCCGCCGATCGGTCTCGGTCAGCGTGGTCAATTCGCCAATACGTTGAGAGAATTCGGTTTTGTTCATATCATTGCTCCCCTCTTCGTCAACGCCAAGTTCATTAATAACCCAACCGAAAAGATAAAAAAGGGGAATTAAAAATTCCCATATCAAAAATGTGGGTCATCTCTCATTTGCCCGCTTCCTTGCCGCCGGTTAACCAGTGCTCAAGACGTTTTCGGCGCCACCGTGAACACGGTGCGGCGGGTGCTGTCATCCCGCGGCCACGCCTGTTCGACCTCGGACAAAGGCACCGGCGTGGCGGCGATCGCGAATCCGCCGGGCAAGGTGGCATGCAGCAGCTCGCCGGCGGCGCTAACCAGCCGATCCAGCGCGATGCTGCCGATACCGCTGCCCATCAGTTCGATGGCCGACGAACGGAGCACGGCGCCCGGCAGCGAGATGTCCGGCCCGCCGGCCGCGCCGATTTGGACGAACCGCACCGGCCTGGCGCCGACCCCCGCCCTGGCGGCGGCCGTCAGCAAGCGCTCCGCGCTCCTCCCCCAGAGATAGTCGATAACCACATCCACGCCGGCGGCGAACTGCTGCCGGAAGCTGTCATCCACGTCCCGCTCGCCGTCGGCGAGCGGGAGAATAACATCGGCGCCAAGGGCCTTGAGCGCTTGCAGCGCATCGCTATTGCGTCCGGTGGCGATCACTTTCTTCGCGCCGAGATATTTGGCAATCTGCACCGCGAGCCGGCCCGCGGTGCCGGTGGCGCCGTTGATCAGCACGGTTTCCCCGGCCCGCAGCCTGGCGCGCAGGGTGTAGGCGGCCCAGGACGACACGCCCGGATTGGCGATGGCGGCGGCGGTGACGTCGTCCAGGCCGTCCGGCAGCGGGACACATTGCGCCGCGGGCGCCGCCGCGCTTTGCGCCATGCTGCCGTAGGGCGCGCGCGGCAACAGAAAATAGACCCGGCTGCCGTCCGCCAGGCGCCCCACCCCGTCAATGCCGGCGATAAAGGCGGCCTGGCCGGATGAACTGTAATGGGTGCCCGAGGCCCGGCTTTTCACCACATGGCTCATCGCGGCGGCGGTGACGGTGATAAGATGTTCGCCGGCCAAGGGCGACGGCGGCGCAAAATCACGGTATTCGGGCGGCTGCCCGGCTTGCATAATAACGGCGGCTTTCATATTAACCTCTTTATGTTTATGCTTGGGAATATATGTGTATAATGCACATACTAGAGGGGAGTTAAGATGTCGTCAATAAATAATGTGCAAAATACACATATAAGCGATCAGCTGCGGCAGTTGCACGGCGCGGTGCTGGATATCGTCAGCGCCATGAACCGGCCGCAGCGCGATGAGATATTGATCAAGGAAGCCGGTATCCCGCTCGATCGGGCGCTATTTCCGTTATTGGTGGGGATTGAACGGTTCGGCCCGATCGGTATCGTGGATCTGGCCGATCGCGTCGGGCGCGACTACACCACGGTGAGCCGCCAGGTCGCCAAGCTGGAAAGCCTGGCCCTGGTGGCGCGCCAGGGCAACCGCGCCGACCGCCGGGTGCGTGAAGCCGTTATCACCCCGCAGGGCAAGGCGATGACCGATTTGGTGGACGCCGCGCGCGAAAGGATGGGCCGCGCCATTTTTGCCTCCTGGGACCCCCGGGAGATCGACGAACTGGTGCGGCTGATGCGCAAGTTCGCGGATGCGTTCAGCGATGGACCGCCGGCGTGAACAGCCGCACACCCTTACCTGCCGCCGGTCAACGTGCGGGGATCAGCAGTTCGGTGGCTACAATCACCACGATCAGCCCCACCAGCACGGGCACGGAGGTGCGTTTCACCACTTCAAACGGCGAGATTTTCGCCATGCCCGCCACGGCCACCACCACGCCTGAAACCGGCGATATGGTGCGGCCGAGGTTCGACGCCTGCAGCATGGGGATCACCAGATAAGCCGGATTGATGCCCATTTGCGCCGCCAGTTTCGGGATCAGTTCGACAAAAGCATAGAACGGCGCATTGCCGGAGCCGGTGGTCATGGCCGCCAGCATGGTGATGGCCACCAGCACCAGCATCATCACGATGCCGCCGCTGCCGAAGGACTGCGCCATGCCGATCAGCCCGCTGATAAAACCGATGGTGCTCAGCCCCTGGGCAAACACGCCCGCGGCCACCAATAGCATCACCACCGTGGCAAACGCATCGGCCATGCCGCGGTAGGCCACTTCCAGTCCGGCAAAGACCTTCTGCGCGCTGAAGCTGCGGCAAAATTCAACGATCGCCGTCAGCAGCATGCAAATCACCAGAACGGTAATAATATGCAGCTCCGGCGCCCATTTGCCGTCGAAGATCAACACGCCGATAATCGGCGTAAACGGCAAAACGGCATAGAAACCCGGCGCATGGGTTTTGATTTCGCTGACGTCTAAAATATGGTGCTCTTCGTGATTTTTTTTATCCAGGTAACGCTGCCAAAAAAAGTGCGCGACGGCCATGCAGACGATCGCCGCGATAGAGATGGGCAGCGTGGTTTTAAACGCGAAATCCACCAGCGGCATTTCGGCGGCTTTGGCGGCCAGCACCACGTCGCCGGAGGTCGGGGAGAGAATAATGGCCGCGGGAGAGGCGCAGATAGCCGCCGCCGCGCCCCGGCTGATCCCGACATTGACCATCACCGGGAACAGGGTCGCCATCAGCAATACGCCCAGGCCGGTCGCCGACGACACCGCCAGCGACATCAGGCACGCCATCAAATAGGCGGCCACCATCAGCAGATAGGGCGAATTGATCATTTGCAGCGGACGCGAGGCGAGTTTCACCACCACGTCGTTGGCGCCGATATGGGTCATATAAGCCGCAAACCCGCACAGCACCATAATCATCATGCCGAGATCGCCGCCGCGGCTCATCAGCAGGATTTTCACATACTCGACAATATCGGTGGCCCGCCAGCCGGTGGCCGTCGCGCTGGCGGGCAAGACGTTCTTGCCCATCAGCGCGCTTAAAACCAGCAGTAACAACCCGCCCACCAGCAGGACGCCCGTCGCCGAGTAGCCTTTGATGATATAGCGCCCCACCACCACGGCCACGGCCACGCCTATAAATAGATCCAGCATAATCCCTCTCTTATGTCCGGCCACGTCAGCGCGTCGCCTGTTTTATGAATAGCAATATATGAAACCCAGAAACAAGGCCAGCACTTTGCACAAAACGACGGCAGGATGTTATGACGCCCATCAAGGAATATGGCGGATGTATCGACCAGGGTCGGCTAATAATGAAAAATAATCTATGGCTCACAGTATTCAGCGGGCGCTGAACGAACTGGCATGGGCGCCGGGGGAAGATGTCAGCGTTGACATCATGCCCGTATACCGGGCAAAGCAACCGCGGACCAAGCCGCCGGAAACGGCGGCGCGGGCCGAATAATCCGGACGCCATCATCGGCCTTCGGATTATTCGGGGTTAACAGGCCGCCAGGTGGCCGTTGCCAAAATCCTGGAACCGCTGTTCCGGCATCCGGTAGCCCAGCGGTTTAATGGGGTCGGGACGCTCCATATCCTGCAGCAGCGCCCGGAAGTCGCGCCGCCGTTCGGTATCGGGCAGCGGCACCGCGCTCAACAGCCGCCGGGTATAAGGATGGCGCGGATGATGCAGCACCCGATCCCGCGGTCCGATCTCGACAATCTGGCCGCAGAACATCACCGCCACCCGGTGGCAAATGCGTTCGATTACCGCCATATCATGGGAAATAAACAGGTAGCTGAGATTAAAATCGCGGCGCAGTTTTTCCAACAGTTCCAGCACCTGCGCCTGCACCGACACATCCAGCGCGGAAACCGACTCATCGGCGATAATCACCTTGGGATTAAGCGCCAGCGCCCGGGCAATGCAGATGCGCTGGCGCTGTCCGCCGGAGAACTGATGCGGATAGCGGTACATGGCATCGGCCGGCAGGCCGACCTGTTCAAGCAATGTCGCCACCCGCGCGCGCCGGGGCGTATCGGCGATGGCGTCGTGAATCAGCAGCGGCTCGCCCACCAGATCGAAAATGGATTTGCGCGGATTAAGCGCGGCATAGGGGTCCTGGAACACCATTTGAATATCGCGCCGTATCGCCTGTAGCGCGGCGCCTTGCAACCCGTTGAGTTCTTTGCCTTGCAGGCGGGCGCTGCCCTCGAAGGCAATCATATTCATCAGCGCCTTGCCGGTGGTGGATTTGCCGCAGCCGCTTTCACCGACGATGCCCAGCGTTTCGCCGCGCAACAGATCGAAGCTGATTTTTTCCACCGCATGTACCTGGCGCCTGGCGCTGAAGCCTTCCCGCCTGAGCGGAAAGCGTACGCTTAAATCGCGCACCGACAAGATCGGCTCCGCCGAGAGCACCGGCGCCAGCGGCGGCGCGCTGCCCAGCACCGGCACCGCCGCCAGCAGCTTGCGGGTATAGGCTGCCTGCGGCGCGCGAAACAGCCGCGCCGCGGGCAGCTGTTCTTCGATGCGTCCCTGATTCATGACCACCACTTCATCGGCCATTTCGGCGACCACGCCCATATCATGGGTAATCAGCAGCACGCTGGTGGCGAAATCCTGCTGCAAGTCCCGCATCAGTTGCAGAATCTGCGCCTGGATCGTCACATCCAGCGCGGTGGTCGGTTCATCGGCAATCAGCACTTCCGGCTGGCACAGCATCGCCATGGCGATCATCACCCTCTGGCGCATGCCGCCGGACAATTCGTGCGGATACTGTTTCAGCCGTTTTTCCACCTGCGGCAGCTTAACCGCGTCAAGCATCGACACCATGCGCCGGCGCAGCGCGCCGCGCGCCAGCGATTCATGCCGCCGCAGCGTTTCTTCCAACTGCTGGCCGACGGTCATCAGCGGATTAAGCGAGGTCATCGGCTCCTGAAAAATCATGCCGATCCGCTTGCCGCGTATCTGCTGCATCCTGCGCTCGGTCAGGCTAAGCAAATCGTCGTTGCCAAAGACAATCGCGCCGCTGGCGACCTGCGCATCCCCCGGCAGCAGCCCCATAATCGCCAGCGATGACAGCGATTTGCCGCTGCCGGATTCACCGGCGATGCACAACGTCTTGCCCGGTTCCAACGCGAAACTGATATCGTCCACCACCCGGCGCGGGCCAAAATCGATGGATAGACGTTCAACGGATAATACCGGACGGCTCACGGCTGCATTCATACCCCTGACCTCAACTCAGCACCACTTTCGGGAAATAAAACGACACCACCCAATTGGGCAGGTCGACAATCTCGCTGATGCGCAGATCGCCGCAAACCGAGCACAGCATATAGGCCTCTTCCGGCGACATGCCCTGCTCGCGGCTCAGCCAGTCGATGGCATGGCTAAGCGCATCTTTGGCGCCCTGCATCAAATCGCCGCCGACGCCGGTAAACACCTCATAGCCGGCCGCATCCAAATGGCGCGTCACCGGGCCGGGCGTGCTGAAACGCGGCGACGGCAGCGCCATGTTTTTCACCACGTCCAGCTTGAGCACCACGTCCATGGCGCTTTCGATGGCGGTGCCGCACACTTCGCCGTCCCCCTGCGCGGCATGGGTATCCCCCACCGAAAACAGCGCGCCCTCCACTTCCACCGGCAAATACAGCACGCAGCCGGCGCCGAGATCGCGGATGTCCAGATTACCGCCGACCCGGCGCGGCGGTACGACCGAATGCAGCCCCGGCGCGGCCGGCGCTACGCCAATGGTACCGGCGAACGGTTTGAGCGGCACCCGGCCATGACGGCCGAACGCGCTTGGCGTCATCGACCGCGGGTCGTACTCCCAAAGCGTCAGCGCCGGCGCGGTAAATTGATCCGCCAGCAGGCCGAAGCCGGGAATAATTGCCGTCCAGCCGAATCCGCCGGGCTTGAACTGTTCGATGGTGACTTTAAGCACGTCGCCCGGCCGGGCGCCTTCCACATAAATGGGACCGGTCACCGGATTAATCCGGTCGAACGGCAAATTACCGACGTCCAGCGCCGTGGACCGGCTGGAAAAATAGCCGTTGCCGGAATCCAGACAATTGAATTCCAGCGTGGCGCCGGGGTCGACCCGCGCCGCCGGCGCCAGGCTGTTATCCCAGCCGAAATGGTGATGGGCGCTGTGAATCGTTTTTACCAGGCAATGTTGGCACATGACCTTCTCCTTATAGACCGCCTACTTGGCCGGCGCTTTAATCCAGATGGCATCATAGTTGACCGGGACATGTACCGGGTCCACATACAGCGCATCGTCTCCGCCCATCCGCGCCGAGCGGACGGTAAAGCGTTTTTCATTGAATACCGGCACCCACGGCGCGTCTTTCATCACATCGGTAAAGATTTTGC
The DNA here is from genome assembly GCF_047324175.1 of Sodalis sp. RH21. Taxonomy (NCBI): domain Bacteria; kingdom Pseudomonadati; phylum Pseudomonadota; class Gammaproteobacteria; order Enterobacterales; family Bruguierivoracaceae; genus Sodalis; species Sodalis sp. RH21. The sequence continues at coordinate 3,532,935 of NZ_CP178732.1, forward strand.
GCCACATGGCCAGGCGTTCCTGCTGCTGTTCCGGTTTCGCCATGCTGTCGGCCTTGACCGCCGCTTCGTCCAGCGCCTTGTTACAATAGCGCGCCCAGTTCCAGCCGCCCTCCACCGCGCCGGCGCAGCCGAGAATCGGGCCGTAGAAATTGGACGGGTCCGGGAAGTCGGCGATCCACGCCATCCCGCCGGACCAGACCATCGGCGCTTGATCGGCCGAGCCGCCGGCGGCGATAACGTTGGCCTGCGCCAGCGATTTGATGCTTACCTTGATACCTACCTGGGCCAAATCCTGTTGAATCGACTGGGCAATGCGCGGCTGCGGATCGGTGTTCATCACATAGAGTTCGGTACTGAAACCGTCAGGCAAGCCGGCGTCTTTCAGCAGTTGCCTGGCCTTGGCGACATCGTAACCGTAGCCCTGGTAATCTTTGTCGTAGCCCGGCATGGCCGGCGGCAGCGGCTGGTTGGCCGGCGCGGCGCGGCCGTTGATGATGCGCACGATGCGGTCTTTATTAATCGCCATGTTCACCGCCTGGCGCACCGCCAGCTTATCAAACGGCGGCAGCGTGGTTTTCATGGTGACATAGCCGGTCTGCAACTGGTCGCCGGTCACCAGCATGCCCCGGTATTTCGGGTCTTGCTTAAACTGTAGAAAACGCGCCGGCGGCACGCCGTCGCCGGCGATATCCACTTCACCCTTTTCCAGGCGCAGCAGGGCCACCGACGGGTCCTGGCCGACTTCGAAGCGGATGCTGTCCATATGCGGCAGCCCGGCCTTGAAGTAGTGCGGATTCTTTTTAAAGATCAGTTCCTGGCCCAGTTTCCATGCGCCCAGTTCAAACGCGCCGGTGCCCACCGGATGCTTGCCGAAGTCGGCGCCCCATTGCTCCACCGCCTCTTTCGGCACCACCGAGGCGAAGTTCAGCGCCATAACGTGCAGGAAGGTGGCGTTAGGCTCTTTTAGCGTAATTTTCACCGTGGAGGCGTCCGGCACTTCGATACCGCTCAGATGCTCGGCTTTGCCGGCGGCCATCTCGTCATAACCGACAATGGAACTGAAGAAACCGGCGCCCGGACTTTGCGTTTTCGGGTTAACGGTACGCTCCAGCGAATATTTGACATCATCGGCGGTCATCTCGCGTCCGTTATGGAATTTGACCCCCTGGCGCAGCTTAAAGGTATAGACCTTGCCGTCGTCGGAGACGCCGTAGCTTTCCGCCAAATCGGTCACCAGATCGGTCGTGCCGGGTTGATAATCCATCAGCCCGTCGAACAGACTTTTGATCATCGACCAGTTTTGCCAGTCATAGCCAATGGCCGGGTCCAGGGTGGCGACATCGTTTTGGTACGTAATTACCGCTTCGCCGCCGTTAACCGCATCTTCCGCGTGGCCTGTGCCGGCATAGAACGCGCCGGCCAGGGCCAGCATGAGTAAACTTTTTTTCATGTTCCCACTCCTCTACTGTTTTTTTACGTCAATGCGGGGATCAACCCAGGGCAAAGCCAGGTCCGCGATTAAATTACCCAATACGATGGCCACGGCCGACACGGTAGTGACGCCGACAATGACCGGAATATCCACTTGCTGTATCGCCTGCCAGGCCAGTTGGCCGATACCGGGCCAGCCGAACACCGACTCCACCACCACCAGACCGCCGATAAAAATACCGATATCGATGCCGATCATCGGTATCAGCGGCAAAATGGCGTTGGGCAGGACATGGCGGCAGATCACCCGGACGCGGCTCAGCCCCTTGGCGCGCGCGGTGCGGATAAAATCCTGATGCAATACTTCAATCATCGAGGAGCGCAGCATGCGCGAATACCAGCCGCTGCCCAGGATGCCCAGCGTCAGCGCCGGCAGCGCCAGGTGCGCAAAACCGCCATAGCCCCCCATGGGGAACCAGTTCAGCACCACCGCGAACACATAAAGAAACAGCATGGCGGCGATAAACTGCGGCGCCGAGACGCCGACAAACGAGAATGCCATCAGCAGCTTGTCCGCCACCCCGCCCCGGCCCAAAGCCGCCAGCGATCCCAGCACAATACCCAGCACCAGTTCGCAGAAAATACCGGCGGCCATCAGCTCCAGCGACGGGCCGATACGGGCGGCGATCAGTTCGCCGACTTCGCTGCGCTGGATAAACGAGCGGCCCAAATCGCCGTGCAGCAGGCCGGTCAGATAGTGCCAATATTGCAGGTAGAACGGCAGATCCAGGCCCAGTTGGTGGCGAATGCTGGCCACCACTTCCGGCGAGGCGCTGCGCCCGGCGATTTGCCGCGCCGGATCGGCCGGCAGCATAAACAGCAGCAGATAGCTGATCAACGTTACGCCCAGGAGAATCAGCAGCGCATGGCCAAACCGCCGGCTAAGGAAAATCAGCATCAGGTACGTCCTTTCAAAGTGGGGTCCAGTACATCGCGCAGCGCGTCGCCCAGCAGGTTGAATGCCAGCGAGAGCATTACAATGGCGGCGCCGGGGAAAAACACCAGCCAGGGGGCCGAGGTAAAATAGGTCTGGCTTTCGAAAATAATATTGCCCCAGCTGGCGGTCGGCGGCTGGACGCCGACGCCGAGGAACGACAGCGTCGCTTCCAGCAGCACGGTGGTGGAGATGCCGAGGGTGGCCCAGACCAGAATGGTCGGCACCAGATGCGGCAGCAAATGCACCGCCAGGATGCGCCAGGGTCCGGCGCCCAGGGTTTTTTCCACCGCCACGAAGTCCCTGGCGCTCAGGGCGGTGGTTTCGGCGTAAATCACCCGGGCAATCTGCACCCAATTCACCATCGCAATCACCAACGCGACGATCCATACGCTGGGCTGAAAAATCGCCGCCAGCGTAATGGCCAGCAACAGTGCCGGAAACGCCATCATCAAATCGGTCAGGCGCATCAGCAGGCCGCCGATTTTGCCCTGCGCATAGCCGGCCACCAGGCCGACCAGCGTGCCGATTAACACCGCGAGGCCGTTGGCGGCCACCCCCACCAGCAGCGAGGTGCGGGCGCCGTAAATCAGCCGGGACAGCAGGTCGCGGCCCAGCAAGTCGGTGCCGAGCCAGAATGTGCCGTCCGGCGACAGCGGCGCGCCGTCCATCGTCAGCCCTTCGGTAAACTGTTCGTTGGGATTGAAGGGCGCGCACCAGGGGGCCAGCAGCGCGGCCAGTACCACCAGGGCGATAAAAAGAGCCGCCAGGCAAAGCATCGGCCGGCGCAGGATATGACGCAGGGTCGACATGTTTAACGCCCTCCCCGCCATTTGCGCCGGCGGCGGTTTTGCAGCGACTGGCAGAGTTCGTCGATGCGCCAGTTGCAGCGCATCGATTCGCTACGCAGCCAGGCGTAGGCGTCTTCCTCGCTGATATCGCGTTCGACCATCAGCGCGGCCAGCGTTTGGGACAGCAGCGGCGTGCTGTCCAGCCGGCGGCGCATTACGTCCAGTTCGCGGCCGTCTTGATTGAGCTGCTGACGCAGGCCGATGGCCATCATCAGCGTGGTATAGATGGCGCGCTGGTTGATGGGTTTATGCAGCAGCGCGGTGGCGCCCAGCGCAATGGCCCGCTGGATTTGCGACAGCGCTTCGTGGGACATCAGCGCGACGACCGGCAGGCCGCCGGCATTCAGCCGCGCCAGCACGCGGGGACTGGCGAAATGTTCCAGTTCCACCAGCGCGCCGCAAAACGGGCCTTCGGCAATATCGCCATCGCGGCTGACCGCGTGCCAGCACATGCCCATGCGCGGCAGGCTTTTTTCCAGCGCTTCCAGCGAGCGCGCTTCGCAGTCCACCAACAGCAGCGGACAGGATTTAAAATCCGGCAGGGTTAGCAACGTCATTTCACAATCCTCAGCAGGTGGCCGCCAGGATGGGGCCGCGCGGGCAGACATTCGCGTAAATCGGTGGCGGTTAAATAAGGGTCGGGCGCCAGGCGTTGGGGTTCGCTATGGATGAGCCTGAAAGCGCCGTGACGCAGTTCGGCGATATGACACGGCAAATGGCAGTGGTTGTTGCGCCGGGAAATTTTCATCGGGCCCATAAAAGTGACATTTTCATCGCGGTACAGCGCTTCGCAAATCCGCTGCGGATCGTCGCAGCCGGTCTGCCGTCTGGCGCGGGCAAACAGCATCACGGACAGGTAACCGCCCGTATAATGGTGCGAATAGCGCATGATGCCCCGGTGGCGGCGGCGTTGGGCGGCGCAGAACGCCGGATCGGCGGCTTCGAAAAACGGCCCGCAGGAAAGCAATCGCAGCGCGCGCATGTCGCCTATCGGGCCGAGTTCGGCTTCGCTGAGGTTGCAACTGAGCACCGGCAGTTCGAGACCGCGCAGCAGGCAGGCGGCATCGAGCTGTTGCAGGAAGTCATAGGACGACTCGCCCACCAGATTGTTGAGCACGAAGTCGGGTTTGGAATCCAGCAGCGGACCAATCAGATCTTGCGGGCGGGCGCCGGCGAGATGGAGATATTTTTCGCCGGTGACGTCGCCATGGGCGGCTTCGATGATTTCCCTGGCGATGCGGTTGCTTTCCCATCCCCAAACGTAATTGGACCCGATCAGGTAGCCGCGGGTGCCGAAGGTGGCCAGCGCCAGGCGCAATATCGGCAGCAAAGTCTGGTTCGGGCAGCCGCCAAGATAAATGACGTGTTCGCTGCTTTCGTAACCTTCATAGGGGCAGGCATACCAAAGCAGCGCGTTTTGCTGTTCCAGATCGGGGATGATTTCTTTGCGGCTGGCGGACGTAATGGTGCCGAACAGATGGCGGATGCCCTGCGCCATCAATTGCGCCATACCTGCGCCGTAGCCGGCGAGCTGGCCCTGCGGGTTGTGATGATGGCCGTTCAGGGTGAAGTCGAACGCGGGGTCGGCGTTGACTTCATTGATGGCATCGCGCATTCCCGCCAGGGCGCTGGCCGCCACGTGGCGATAGGCGCCGTCGGTTGACAGCAGGATGCCGATGTCCACAGGTTGCCGCATGATCGTTCTCCAAAAAAAAAGCCCGATCTTCCCGGTAGGGAGGATCAGGCTTCGTTACCTGCACCACGAAAATAATAAGTTCAAGACTTATGGGAACGGGCCCGGCTTGCCGATGATGATATGAAAGAATCGTGCCAATTTGCCAGGCGTATAAAGTTCAACGGGTTATGCCCATTGCGGCCGTGGGACGGCGCGCCCATGCACCACGGTGGGGCGCGCGCTTGATGATAGTGCACCAACGCTGCGGCGCGGGCCGCCGCGGCCTGGCGCCGTCGGCACGGATGATAAAAGTGTCATCATGATGGATTTATTATGGATTTTTGTGTTTTCCACCCCATTTCCGGCGCGCCGCCTCTGACAAAATCCCCTTACATAACGCAATGATTTCCCAGGGATGCGGCAATGAGTGATATTGCACTAACGATCGGTATGTTGGCGCTGGTGGCGGTGATAGGGTTATGGATAGGCAACTGGCGCATCTATGGCGTGGGGCTGGGGATCGGCGGCGTGCTGTTCGGCGGCATTATCGTCGGCCATTTCGCCCAAACCGCGGGCCTGGGCCTCAATGGCGATATGCTGCATTTTATCCAGGAATTCGGCTTAATCCTCTTTGTCTACACCATCGGCATCCAGGTCGGTCCGGGCTTTTTCTCCTCACTGCGCGTCTCCGGCCTGCGGCTCAACCTGTTCGCCATGCTGGTGGTGGCGCTGGGCATGCTGCTGGCGGCCATTATCCACAAAGCGTTCAACGTGCCGCTGCCCGTGGTGCTCGGGGTGTTTTCCGGCGCGATCACCAATACGCCGGCCCTGGGGGCCGGACAGCAAATCCTGGCCGATCTGGGCACCAGTCCCTTGCAGATCAGCCAGATGGGGATGGGGTATGCCATGGCCTATCCCTTCGGCATCTGCGGCATCCTCCTGACCATGTGGCTGATTCGCTTTGCGCTGCGCATCAATGTGGATCGCGAGGCGCAACAATACGACCGCGACAGCGGTGCCAGCCACGCGCAGCTGCAAACCATGAATATCCGGGTGATTAACGCCAACCTGGTAGGATTGGCGGTGCAGGATGTGCCGGTGCTTAATAGCAGCGAGATTGTTTGCTCGCGCCTCAAACGCGGCGACATGCTGATTGTTCCCCTGCCCACCACGCTTATCCAGGCCGACGATCTGCTGCATCTGGTGGGTTTGAAACCGGATCTGGAAAAAGCGCGCCTGGTGATCGGCCAGCAGGTGGATACCTCGCTTTCCATGCACGGCACCGACCTGCGCATGGAGCGGGTGGTGGTGACCAACGAAAAAGTGCTGGGCAAGAAAATTCGCGATCTGCATTTTAAACAGAAATACGACGTGGTGGTTTCCCGCCTGAACCGCGCCGGCGTCGAGCTGGTGGCCGGCAGCAATGCCAGCCTGCAGTTCGGCGATATCCTCAATCTGGTGGGCCGGCCGGAGGCGATTAACGCCGTGGCCGCGGTGGTGGGCAATGCGCAGCAAAAATTGCAGCAAGTGCAGATGCTGCCGGTGTTTATCGGCATAGGCCTGGGGGTGCTGCTGGGGTCGCTGCCGGTATATGTGCCCGGCTTCCCCGCCGCGCTGCGCCTGGGACTGGCGGGCGGGCCGCTGGTGGTGGCGATTATCCTGGGCCGCATCGGCAGTATCGGCAAGCTGTACTGGTTTATGCCCCCCAGCGCCAACCTGGCGCTGCGCGAGCTGGGCATCGTGCTGTTCCTGGCGGTGGTGGGGCTCAAATCCGGGGGAGATTTTGTGCATACGCTGATTCAGGGGGACGGCATATCGTGGCTGGGCTACGGGGCGCTGATTACCGCTATCCCGCTGATTAGCGTCGGCCTGCTGGCGCGGCTGGCGTTCAAGATGAATTACCTGAGCCTGTGCGGCATGCTGGCCGGATCGATGACCGATCCCCCGGCGCTGGCCTTCGCCAACGCCCTGCACGGCACCAGCGGCGCGGCGGCGCTCTCTTATGCCACGGTGTATCCCCTGGTCATGTTCCTGCGCATCCTGTCGCCCCAATTGCTGGCGCTTATTTTTTGGGGGGGGATGTAGCCAGCCGGGCGCATAGCGCCAGGCGCTGTATTTTCCCCGATCCGCCGCGGGGCAGCGCCTCAATCACATAAAATCGCGTCGGCACCTTATACGCGCCCAGTTTATCCCGGCACCAGTCCCTCAGGGCCGTCTCATCCAATACCGCGCCGGCGTCGACCACCAGGGCGGCGGCGATATTTTGGCCATAGGCGGCATCGGGTATGGCAAACGCGGCGGCCTCGCGGATGGCGGGAAAGTCATTCAAGGCCTCGTCGATTTCCTGCGGCGCGATATTTTCGCCGCCCTTGATAATAATTTCTTTCAGCCGGCCGGTAATAAAATAAAACCCCCGGCTATCGCGATGGCCTAAATCGCCGGTATGCAGCCATCCCCGCGCATCGATGACCGCGCCGCTGCCCGCGGCATCGCGGTAATATCCGTCCATCACATTGGCGCCGCGCAGGATAATTTCACCGGCGCGGTTATCCGCCAGATGCGTCCCCTGGCGGTCGCATACGGCGGCGGTAATGCCGCAGGGTAGACCAACGCTGCCGCACACCGCGCCGCCGTGGGGATTGCAAAAAGCCAGCGACGCGGATTCCGTCATTCCCATGCCCTCGATCACCGGGATGCCGAAACGGCTGACGAACCGCCGGTGCTGCGATGGCGACAGCGGGGCCGAGGCGGAGCGCGCGAATTTAACCCAGGGATAGCGCCGGGGGCCGGGGCCGGCCGCATCCAGCAGGAACGCGATCATGGTCGGCACCAGATTGAGCCAGCTGCAACGATAGGTACCGACCATCCCCCACCAGGCCGATACGGAAAACCGGCGCGGCGCCACTACGCTGCCGCCGGTAATAAACGGCACCAGGGTGCCGATGACCAGGCCGTTGATATGATACAGCGGCATGGCGCACAATAGCCGGTCCCGGGGGGTCAGTTGATGCCAGCGGGCAATTTTGCCCGCCGCCGTCAGCAAATTGCCCTGGGTTAATAACACTCCTTTCGGTTTACCGGTGGTGCCCGAGGTGTAAATCAGCAACGCCGGCGTCTTGCGGGTTAATTCCGGGGGCGGCGGCGGCGCGCTGGCCGGGGCCAAAGGCGGCTCTTCCGGTTCGTGCAGCGCGATCCCCGGGCGCCGATCCGCGGGCAGCGCCGCCAGCGCGGCGCGCAGGCGCGCGACATGCTCTTCGCAGGTCACGACGACCCGGCACCGGCTGTGGGCAATAATCCAGCCCAGGGTTTCCTCGCCGGCCAGCAGGCTGAGCGGCACCGCGATATACCCCGCCAGCATCAGCGCCAGGGTAAAGGTGGCGCCATGGACGCCGCCGGGCAGCAGCAGCGCGATTTTATCCCCCGGACGATGGCCCAGGGCATGCAACATCGCCGCCGTCCGGCGCGCGGCCAGCGCCAGTTGCGCGAAGGTCAGGGTTTGCCCGGTCTCCGGGGCCAGCATAAACACCGCGCCCGGACGCTCCAGCAGATGCAGGTGCAACACCGCCGACAGGGAAGCGAACGGCTGGATATTCACCCCGCTCTCCTGAGCAAATACTCCCCGAACAGGGCGTCCAGCGAAGGCATATTTTCTTTAATCGGGCGGGAAATGCGCACCTTATTAAAAAAATGCCGATAATTCAGGTTGGCGGAAAAATGATTGCCGCCCCAGGTGCCGCATCCCAGGGAAAGGGTAAACGGCAGCCCATTGTCGAAATTGCCGCCGGCGGCGAAACTGTGCGCCTGGTTCACGATGACGCGGCTTACCGGCAGGTCCAGGCCCGCCTGCAGCGCCTCGGCGGGGTCGGTGCCATGCAGGCCGACGGAATGGCCGGCGCCCTGCCAGGCATACAGCTCCCGCACCCGGGCGCAGGCTTGCCGGAAGTCCTGCGCCTGGTAAACCGTTAATATCGGCGCCAGTTTTTCGCCGGAGAACGGAAAGTCCGCGCCGACCCCCCGCTCTTCCACCATAAAAAAGCGGGCCGCCAGGCACGCCGGGCGCCGCAGGCCGACGGCGGCGGCGATCAGCGGCGCCGGGCGGCCAATCAGCTCCCGCGCCAATTTGCCGTCCCCGTGCGGCCAGAGCGCCTGCTGCAACCGTATTTTTTCCGGCGCCGTCAGCAGTACCCCGCCTTGTTGCGCCAGCGCGGCCAGCATGGGCCGGTAGCGTTCGGCGGGGATAATCACGCTGTTTTCCGCCGAGCAGCTGGTGGCGTTATCAAAGGTTTTCGAGGCGGCTATTTTTTGCGAGGCCGCGGCCAGATCCGCCGATGCGCTGATAATCGCCGCCACATTGCCGGCCCCGACCCCAAAGGCCGGCGTGCCGCTTTGGGCCGCCGCGGCCACGTTGGCCCGCGAACCGGTGACGATGACCAGATCGGCGGCGCGCATTAACCACGCGGTATGCCGCCGGGTCACCGGCACGGGCAGCATTTGCACCAGTCCATGGGGCAAATCGAGCACGTCCAGCTCGCGATAAATATACTCCAGCAGCAAAGCGCAGCTGGTGGCGCCTTTCGGGGAGGGGGCGATAATAATCGCATTGCGGCATTTCAGCGCGTTGATAATATTATTGACGACCGTGGCCACCGGGTTGGTGGAGGGCGTAATCGCGGCGACCACCCCCACCGGGCGGGCGATTTCGGTTATGCCGCGGTGCGGATCGTCGCGGATCACGCCCACGGTCTTCTTGCCGTGCAAATCGCGCAGCAGACCCAGCGTCTTGCGGTGATTTTTGGTCACCTTATCCGCGACGTTGCCCAGCCCGGTGTCCCGCACCGCCAAGGTGGCCAGCGCCAGGTTATTACCCGGCTCGATCACCGCCCAGCCGACGGCGCTGACCAGCAAATCGATTTGCGCCTGGTTATAGACGTCGATTTGCCGCTGCGCATCGCGAGCGCGCGCCACCAGCGCCAGGACCTGCCGCTGCGCCGCGATATCCGCTGCGTCCCCGCCCCGGATATCGGCTTCCTCGCGGGTTTGGCTCATTTGCGCGTACCGGGGGTCCAGATCGACACGGCCTGGGCATCGATACGCTTGGGCAATAACCCGGCATCGAAGAACGCGTCGGCGATATGCTGCTGTTCGCCGAGGCTGTCCGGCGTCACCGGCTTAACCAGATAGGTACGATGCGCGTTGGCCTGCTCGACGGTGGCGACATCCAGGTTGCCCCACAGCGGCCCCAGCAATTTTGCGGCATCCGCGGGATGGGCCTTGATCCAGGTGCCGGTGTTTTCCAACTGCCGGTAAATCAGGTCAAGGATTTCGGGATGGCTTTGGGCATACGCGGTGGACGCCAGATAATAGCGTTGATAGCTGGCCAGCCCCTGGCCTTCGCTCAGCACGCGGGCATTTTGCTGGCGCTGGGCGCTGGCGACGAAGGGTTCCCAGGTGACCCAGGCATCGACTTTGCCGGTTTCAAATGCCGCGCGGCCATCCGCCGGCGTAAGGTAGGCCGGGGTAATGTCCTTGAACGTCAGGTGAGCCTTGGCCAGCGCGGCAATCAGCAAATAATGGCTGCCGGCGGCCTTGGTCACCGCGATGCGTTTGCCCTTTAAATCGGCCAGGGTTTTTAACGGCGAGGCTTGCGGCACCAAAATGGCCTGGGCATCGGGAGAGGGTTCCTCGCGGGCGAAATAGGTCAGGTTGGCGCCGGCCGCCTGGGCGAAAACCGGGACGGTATCGGCGACATCCGCGGAAACATCCACATTGCCGATATTCAGGGATTCCAGTAACGGCAATCCGCTGGAAAATTCATACCAGCTGACTTTCACCCCTTGCCGGCCCAGGTCTTTTTCCAGCGTGCCCTGTAATTTCAGCAGGGTCATCAGGGTGGAGGATTTTTGATATCCGATACGCAATTCCGTGTCCGCCCGGGCGGAGATATGCGTCAGCAATGCCAACAGCGCGGCGGCAATATATATCAATCGGCGAGGAGCGCGACTAAAGGCAAACATAACATTATAATCCGTAAGTATTGGGTAATAGTAAGCTCCAAGACTTGCAATATTATGTCAAAGTATAAAACCTGCTTAAGATAGTCTTTTTTTTGCGTTGATTTCATTGCTCTAAAACAGGGCGATCGATTGCACCACCGGCCAGCGGGAAAACCCGTTTCCAGCCCGTTTACCGGGAGTAAAACCGCCCCCGGCAGCCTTTGTTATAATTAAAAATAACATCCCGGCCAAGGTTTTATTTTTTACTTAATTAATTAAATACAACTTATCAACATTTGCCAAATTAATTTCCGGTTAGATCATAAAAGTATTTCCATAGGTTAAAATAACATTTACCGGTTAATTTAAGACACTGTTAGGATTTTTCCATTCATAACAAGGGATGGAAATATAAAATGGTCGTGCGATCCGGTATTGCTTTATTACTTTCATTGGCCCTGTCGGTCAGCGCGTATGCGGCCGATACCTTACGTATCGGCTACCAGAAATCCGGTACCACCCTGGTGTTGCTCAAAGGACAAGGCTCGCTGGAAAAGCGCCTCGCCGCCCGGGGCGTGGACGTGAAATGGACGGAGTTCCCCGGCGGTCCCCAGCTATTGGAAGGATTGAACGTCGGCTCGATTGATTTTGGCTTTACCGGCGAAACGCCGCCCGTGTTCGCCCAGGCCGCCGGGGCCGACCTGGTTTACGTCGCCAATGAGCCCGCCTCGCCGGCCGCGGAAGCGATTTTGGTGCCCCACGACTCGTCTTTGCGCAACGTGGCGCAACTGAAAGGCAAAAAAGTGGCCCTGAATAAAGGGTCGAATGTTCACTATCTCTTGGTGCAGGCCCTGCGCGAAGCCGGCCTGGCGTATAGCGATATTACGCCGGTTTATCTGTCCCCCGCCGACGCGCGCGCGGCGTTCGAACACGGCAGCGTAGACGCCTGGGTGATTTGGGACCCCTTTGCCGCGGCCGCCGAGCAGCAATTAAAGGCGCGTATCCTGCGCGACGGCCGGGGGATCGTTGATAACTATCAGTTCTATTTGGCGACCCGGTCCTTCGCCCGGCAGCATCCGCAGGTGATTAGCGCGCTAATCGACGAAATACGGCAAATCGGCAAAAACGCCACCAGCGATCCGCAGGCGGTAACCCGCCAGGTGGCGCCGCTGCTGGGCTTATCCGAGGATATCGCCCGCGTGGCGGTCGAACGGCAAAAGTATGACGCCCGCTTTATTACCCCGGCGGTGATCGCCGGCCAGCAACGCATCGCCGATACCTTCGCGTCGCTGAAATTAATCCCCAAGACGTTAAATATCAACGATGCGGTATGGACCCCGGCCGGGCAATAACCGGATCGGCGACGCCGTCGCGGTTTTACGGGAGCAACAGGATATGAAACACATCACCACGCAGCTTATGGAACGTTTGGCGCCGTGGCTGCTGCCGGTCCTGCTGCTGGCGGGCTGGCAACTGGCCGTCGGCACCGGCTGGTTATCCAGCCGGATTCTGCCGGCGCCGAGCGCCGTAATCGAAGCCGGCTGGCGGTTAACCTATTCCGGCGAACTGTGGCGGCATTTGGCCATCAGCAGCTGGCGCGCCGCCGTGGGGTTCGCCATCGGCGGCTCCCTCGGTTTATTGCTGGGGTTCATTACCGGCCTGTCGCGCTGGGGAGCGTTATTGCTCGACAGCACCGTGCAAATGATCCGCAACGTTCCCCATCTGGCGCTGATACCGCTGGTGATCCTGTGGTTCGGCATTGACGAATCGGCAAAAATTTTCCTGGTCGCCCTCGGCACGTTGTTCCCCATCTACCTCAATACCTATCACGGCGTGCGCAATGTGGACGCCGGATTGGTGGAAATGGCCCGCAATTACGGTTTGTCCGGGCTTTCGCTGTTTTCCCAGGTGATTTTGCCCGGCGCGCTGCCGTCGATATTGGTGGGCGTGCGGTTTGCGCTGGGCTTTATGTGGCTGACGCTGATCGTCGCGGAAACCATTTCCGCCAATTCCGGCATCGGTTATCTGGCCATGAACGCCCGGGAATTTTTGCAAACCGATGTGGTGGTCATGGCCATTATTTTGTACGCCATCCTCGGCAAAGCGGCCGATACCGCGGCGCGCGCCCTGGAGCGCATTTGGCTGCGCTGGCATCCGGCATACCAGAAGGCGGGAGAAACGGCATGAGCGCGGATATCTATCAGGTTAAACGGGAGCCGGTTAAACGGGGGATCGCCCTGGCGATACGCCAAATCGATAAGTCATTTCACGGCCGCCGGGTGCTGGAGGATATCACGCTCGATATACCGGCCGGGCAATGCGTGGCGATTGTCGGACGCAGCGGCTGCGGCAAAAGCACCCTGCTGCGCCTGCTGGCCGGCCTGGAGCAGCCCAACCGCGGGGAATTGCTGGCGGGGAATACCCCCCTGCGCACGGCGCAAGGCGAGATGCGGCTGATGTTCCAGGATGCCCGCCTGCTGCCCTGGAAAAAGGTGATTGATAACGTCGGCCTGGGCCTGGGCAAAGGCTGGCAGGCGCGCGCCCTGGCCGCCCTGGATACCGTGGGGCTGGCCGGACGGGCCGGCGACTGGCCGGCCGCCCTGTCCGGCGGGCAAAAACAGCGGGTCGCGCTGGCCCGGGCGCTGATTCACCGTCCGCGGCTGTTATTGCTGGACGAGCCGCTGGGCGCCCTGGATGCCCTGACCCGGATCGAAATGCAGCAGTTAATTGAAACGCTGTGGCAGCAACAGGGCTTTACCCTGCTGCTGGTGACCCATGATGTCCATGAAGCGGTTACCCTGGCCGATCGGGTGATATTGCTGGACGGGGGCCATGTGGGCCTGGATATCGCCATCGATTTACCCCGGCCGCGGCGCCATGGCCAGGCCCGGCTGGCCTTGCTGGAAAGCACCATACTGGATCGCATTTTTTCCGGCGACCGTGATTCCGCGCAGCAGGATCACGGTCGGCGTACCCACACCCTCTGAATAAACCAGGCAGGCTCCACGTGGAACAGGAAACGTTGGTACTTACGCCCCAGGAAGCGCGGCTGTGGCATCCCGCCGCCGCCCCGGCGGGGACGGAGGATCGCACGCAGCGGCTGCTGGCGCGCATCCAGCATGATAAACCGGCCATCGATATCGAGCGGGCGCGTTATTTCACCGAATCGATGCGCGAAACCGCGGGCGAGTTGTTGATTTTGCGCTGGGCGAAAGCGATGTACCACATCGCCGGGCATATTACGGTCTATATCGACGACGATCAGCTGATAGTCGGCCGGGCCGGCAAGCCGGGCCGCTACGGTATACTTTATCCGGAGCTCGACGGCGATTTCCTCGACGAGGCCCTGGCCCGGCTGCCCGCGCGGGTGGAGTCGCCGTTTACCGTCCGGACGGAAGACATCGCCATTATCAACCGGGACATTTCCCCCTACTGGCAAGGGAAAACCTATCATGAACAGCTGGCCCGCGCCCTGCCCGGCGACACTCTGCGCCTGACCTACGACCCCGCCGACGCGTTGAGTTCCCGTTTTATCGTCAACGAAACCTCGTCGTTCCGCTCATCCATACAATGGGTGCATGATTACGACAAAGTGCTCAGGCTGGGCTTCAAGGGGATCAAAGAAGATGCGCAGCGCAGATTGGCGCAGCTGGACCCGTTCAATCCCGTCGATAACGTGGAAAAAGCGCCCTTTCTCCAGGCTATTATCCTCAGCGCCGATGCGGTGATCCTATGGGCCGGCCGCCATGCGGCGCTGGCCCGGGAACAGGCGGCGCGCGAACCTGACCCGCGCCGGCGCCGGGAACTGCTGGATATCGCCGAGCGCTGCGCCCGGGTGCCGGAGCATCCGGCGCGCGATTTCCGCGAGGCGCTCCAGGCCCAGTGGTTTACCCAATTGTTTTCCCGTATGGAACAAAAAACCGGCACCATTATTTCCAACGGCCGCATGGATCAATACCTGTTCCGCTATTACCGGCAGGATCTGGCCAGCGGCGCGCTGACCGAGGACCAGGCGCTGGAGTGGCTGGGCTGCATGTGGGTGGCGATGGCGCAGTTTGTCGATTTGTATATTTCCCCCACCGGCGGCGCGTTTAATGAAGGTTATGCCCACTGGGAAGCGGTCACCATCGGCGGCCAGACCCCGGAAGGCCAGGATGCCACCAACGCGCTGTCCTATTTGTTCCTGCGCTCAAAACGCGAGTTCCCGCTGCACTACCCGGATTTGGCCGCCCGCATCCACAGCCGCACCCCGCAGCGGTTCCTGTATGAGGTGGCGGAAACCATCAAGGAAGGCGCGGGGTTCCCCAAGCTGATCAACGACGAGGAAGTGGTGCCGCTGCTGCTGGCCAAGGGCGCCGGTTTCGCCGAGGCCTATGACTACGCGGTGTCCGGCTGCGCCGAGTGCCGGATGCCCAATCGCGACACCTATACCAGCCCCTGCGCGTATATTAACTTCCCCGCGGCGCTGGAAATGGCGCTGTATAACGGCCGGATGAAAAAATATGGCGACGGGCGCCTGGGCCTGGAAACCGGCGATGCGCGGGATTTTGCCGATTGGGAGACGTTCTGGTCGGCGTATGTCGCGCAGCATCTTAATTTTCTCAAGCACGCGTTTATCCAGCAAAAAATCATTATTGATTTGCGCGCCCGGCATTTTGCCTGGCCGCTGGGCTCCGCCCTGCATGATTTAGCCATGGACGCCTGCAAGGATATTCACCAGCCGGTGATTGAAGGGGGCATCGATTTAGGGTATTTCGAATTTATGGGCTACGGCACCGTAATCGATTCCCTGGCGGCGATCAAAAAATGGGTGTACGAAGAGCGGCGCATGACCATGGGGCAATTGATCGAGGCGCTGGCGACCGATTTCGAACGCCACCCCGCGATCCGCGCCCTGCTGTTAAGCGCGCCGAAATACGGCAATAACGACCCCTATGCCGATGATATCGGCAAGGCATTGGATAAACTGTGCCTGGAGTTTACCCGGCAATACTCCCGGACGCTGGGCGTGCACCTCGATTTGCGCCTGGTGCCCTTCACCTCCCACGTGCCTTTCGGCAAAGTGGTGCATGCCTCCCCCAACGGCCGCCGGGCCTATACTCCGTTATCGGACGGGTCTTCGGCGTCCCAGGGCTGCGATATCCACGGCCCCACCGCCGTGCTGCTGTCCAATTACCACACCAAAAACTACCAGTTCCGCGAGCGGGCCGCCCGCCTGCTGAATGTGAAATTCACCCCGTCGGTGGTGGCCGGGGACGCCGGTACCCGCAAACTGTGCGATTTAATCAAAGTCTGGTGCGACCTGAAACTATGGCATATCCAGTTCAATGTGATTAACCGGGAAACCCTGCTGGCGGCCAAGGCCGATCCGGAGCGCTACCGCGGGCTGATTGTCAGGATTGCCGGCTACAGCGCTTATTTCACCGACCTGTCGCCGGACCTGCAGGATGATTTAATCGCCCGCACCGGCCACGCCGAGCTGTGAACGACGCGCCGTCCGGATGGGTATTCAATATCCAGCGCTACTCGCTGCACGACGGCGGGGGCATCCGCACGGTGGTGTTCCTCAAGGGCTGCCCGCTGCGCTGCCGGTGGTGCAGCAACCCGGAATCCCAGGCCCTGCTGCCGGAAATCGCCGTCGATAGCGGTAAATGTCTCGGGGGCGCCGATTGCGGCCTGTGCGCCGGGCGCTGCCCGCAGCGCTGCCTGGACTATGATGCCGGCGGGCGCATCCGGCTGGACGCCAATCGCTGCCGCCATTGCCTGGACTGCGTGCCGGCCTGCCCGACCCGCGCCCTGCACGCCTTCGGCGATCGGCTGGCCAGCGATCGGGTGATGGATATCGTCGAGGCCGACAGCCTGTTTTACGCCCGCTCCCGGGGCGGATTGACCCTGAGCGGCGGCGAACCCCTGATGCAGGCGGCGTTCGCGCTCGCGCTGCTGCGGGAAGCGAAAAAACGGCGCATCGATACCCTGCTGGAGACCTGCGGTTACGGGCCGTGGCAGGCCTTGAAAGCGCTGGCCGGTTATACCGACGGCATCTATTTCGATCTCAAAAGCCTGGACGACGCCAAACACCGCGCGTTCACCGGCCGCTCCAACCGCCGGGTGCTGGAGAATCTGGCGCGGCTGCGGCGCGAGTTCCCCGCGTTGCCGATTCTGGTGCGCACCCCGTTAATCCCGGGCTTTAACCACCGCCGGGAGGAGATCGATCGCATCGTCGATTTTATCACCCCCCTGGCGGGGGTGCGTTATGAAATCCTGCCCTATCACCGGCTGGGGCGGGACAAGTATCGCCTGCTGGGACGGGAATATCCGCTGGGGGACGCCCGGCTCGATCCCGCGGACGCCGGCGCGGCGATCGACCTGGCCCGGCGGCGCTGCGGGGATCGCTACGGTCCCCCCGGCGCGTAAGGCTGCCGCCATACCTCACCAGCTTACCCGCGCCGCGCATTTGGAATGCCGGAAATATCAGTTGGTAAGCCGGCGTCCGTTCGCCATCATGGGCTGATAGCCACGCTGTAACCGCCACGAGGAATCACCTATGGGCCTTCATCTTTTCTGGTTTCTGCCGACCCACGGCGACGGGCGCTATCTTGGCAGCGCGCAGGGCGCGCGCAAAGTCGATCACGGTTATTTACAGCAAATCGCCCAGGCGGCGGAGCGGCTGGGATACGGCGGCGTGCTGATCCCCACCGGCCGTTCCTGCGAAGACTCATGGCTGGTGGCGGCGTCGTTAATCCCGGTAACGCAGCGCCTGAAATTCCTGGTGGCCCTGCGTCCGGGCGTGATTTCGCCGACCCTGGCGGCCCGGCAGGCGGCCACTCTCGACCGGCTCTCCCAGGGGCGGGCGCTGTTTAACCTGGTGACCGGCGGCAACCCCGACGAGCTGGCCGCCGAGGGGGTATTCCTCGATCACGCCCAGCGTTATGAGGCGGCGGCGGAATTCACCCATATCTGGCGCCGGGTGCTCGAAGGCGAGACCGTGGATTTCAGCGGTAAACATTTGCAGGTCAAAGGGGCGCGCCTGATGTTTCCCCCCGTACAGCAGCCCCGTCCGCCGCTCTATTTCGGCGGTTCGTCGGATGCGGCGCAGGACCTGGCGGCGGAACAGGTGGAATTGTATCTGACCTGGGGGGAGCCGCCCGCCCAGGTCGCGGAGAAAATAGCGCAGGTGCGCGAAAAAGCCGCCGCGCTCGGCCGCAAAATCCGTTTCGGCATCCGCCTGCATGTCATTGTGCGCGAAACGACCGAAGAAGCCTGGCGGGCCGCCAACCGGCTGATTGCCCACGTGGACGACGAAACCATCGCCCAGGCGCAGGCGTCGTTTGCCCGGTTCGACTCAGTCGGGCAAAGCCGCATGGCGGCGCTGCATAACGGCAGCCGCGACAACCTGGAGATCGCCCCCAATCTGTGGGCCGGGGTCGGACTGGTGCGGGCCGGCGCCGGCACCGCCCTGGTGGGCGATGGCCCCACCGTCGCCGCGCGTATCCGGGAGTATGCGGACTTGGGCATCGATACGTTTATTCTTTCCGGGTATCCCCATCTGGAAGAAGCCTATCGCGTGGCGGAACTGCTGTTCCCCCTGCTGGATGCGGCGCCGAATACCGGCGTTGCCGCCCAGGATGCCATCCGCCCGCAGGGAGAAGTCATCGCCAATGACTTCGCCCCCGGCAAAGTGCATTAGGCCAGGCGGTAAACCGCGGTCCGCTCCCCATTGACATACAGCAACCGCGCCTCGCCGGCCGGCAGTTGCAGCGCCAGTTCGCGCCAGGCCGGCCGGTAATCACCGCGCTGTTCGATACGCAGATCGATGCGGCGCGCGTCGCTTTGCATTTCCCAATCGAGCCAGAGCGCGTGCCCATTGCGCCAGCCGTGGCTTTCGCCGTCGTCCTCATAGAGCAGGCCCGCGCTTTGCCCGGCGCCCAATAAGGGAAACAGGGCCAGCCGGCGGCGGTCATCCTGGGCGCTATCGTGGCACTGATAGCAGTCGGACAGCGGAATCGCCGCGCCGGCCCGCACCAGCATCGGCAGCCGTTCCAGGGGCGCGTCCAGCTCGATATCCTGACCGCCGGCGAACCATTGCCCGCTGTGCCAGTCATACCAGCCGCAGTGATTATCGGGCAGATAGACCCGGCGCCGGCGCGCGCCCGCTTCCACCACGCTGGCGACCAGCACATCGCGTCCCAGCATAAAATCGTCGTTTTCCGCAAACGTGCGCTCATCCTGTTCATGATCGAGAAAGGTCGGGCGCAGCATGGGCTCATCGTCGCTGCACGCCTGCCAGAACAGGGTATAAAGATAAGGCATCAACCGGTAGCGCAATTGTATGGCCGCGCGGATAACCGGCGTGATCGCCGGGTACATCCAGGGTTCATTAACCGTATGGTCATCGTTCCAGGAGTGGATGGTGAAGCGCGGATGCATCACGCCGTTTTGCACCCAGCGCGCGAACAGCTCCGCATCCGGCTTTTCGCCGGAGAATCCCCCTACGTCATGGCCGACGTTATATAACCCGGACAGGCTCATGCCCAGCCCCATGCGGGTATTGAACCGCAGCGTCTGCCAGCTAGTGCGGTTATCGCCGCTCCAGGTCTGCACGTAGCGCTGCATGCCGGCGCAGCCGGAACGGGAGATCAAATACGGCCGTTTAGCCGGCGCGAAGCGCTGCTGGGCTTCCAGCGAGGCCCGCATCATCAGCAACGGCATGACCGGACGGATATGCTTGATGGCGATTTCGCGGCCAAAACCATGGCAGCGGGCTTCCCCGTCCCAGAGTTCATACTCGTTATTATCATTCCAGGTGGCATCGATGCCCATGGCCAGCAGTTGCTCCGTTACCTGCTGCTGCCACCAGGCGACGGCGCGCGGGTTGGTGAAATCGAGGTTGGCCCCCTCGTCGTCCCAAAACACCGACCGCGCCGGCCCGGTTTCCTGCGAGTCGCGGATAAACAGCCCCTGCGCCGCCGCCTGTGCGTATTGTGGATGATCTTGCAGCAGGCAGGGTTTGATATTGGCGGCCAGCTTCAGCCCGGCCTGGTGAAACGCCCGGGTCATTACCTGCGGCTGCGGGAATTTGTCATGGTTCCAATTGAAGACATACCGTTTGTCATTAATTGACGTATAGCCGGAAGAGAGCTGGAACGAATCGCAGGGGATGGCGTGTTCCCGGCATAAAGCGATAAATTTCAGCAACTGTTGCTGCGCATCCGGGGCGTCGGTGTAATGCATGGTCGATCCGCTGTAGCCGAGGCTCCATTTGGGGCCAAACAGCGTTTTACCGGTCAGGCGCACCATGGCTTTGGTGACATCCAGCACCCGCGGCCCCAGGAGCAGGTAATAATCCAGATCCCCCGCCTCGGCGCGGTAACGCCGATAGGCCGGATGATAATTATCCAGTTCGTTGCCTAAATCGAACCAGCTGGTGCTGAGATTATCGTAAAACAGGCCAAAACTGGCGGCGCTGCGCTGCGTGATGGTGAAGGGAATATGTTTATACAGCGGATCGGTAGCGGCGGCGTTATAGCCCATCGCATCAAGATTGCGCATTTCGAACCGCTTGCCGGCGCGGTTGAGATCGCCGCTTTTTTCTCCCAGGCCATAATAACGTTCCCCGTCGTTCCTGCGCTGGTAATGTTCGATTCCGTCGCCGTGGGCATTAAGCAGATAAGCGCCGGTGGGGCGGTCGCCGGCCAGCGGCAGCCAGCCATGTTCCGGCGAACGGAACTCCCATTCCAGCCACAGCGGCCGATGCACCGTTACCCTAAGCGTATCGGTACTCATACGCAGCCCGGCGGCGTCATGTTCGAGTTCATAAGCCGGCAAGCTAAAATCATCCACGTACTCGCGATCGCGCCCCTCCCAAGGTACATCCTGCCGCGGCGCGATACTCCAGGTGCGATCGAGCGCCAGCGCCCCATGGCGTTTAATCAATACGCGGAACAGGCTATTTTCCAGCACATACAGGCGGAATAAATGCAGCCCATCCACCTCGAGCTCGACAAAGCGCTCGGTTTGCTGGCTGAAGGTCCAATTTTTCAAGGTTTTCATAGCGTGGTAACTCCCTATCCGTCACGCCGGCGAGCGATCGCGCCGTTGTGCAATAAACATCACCAGGAAAATAGCGCCAATCAGGTCAAAAAATCCCATGGCGATAAACAGCGGTTTAAAACCGATGGTATCGGCGGTGACGCCGATGATTAACGAGAATATAAAACTGGCGATCCAGGCGCACGAACCGCGCATGCCGTTTACCGTCGCCATCTGTCCTTTTTCAAAGGTTTCCACCACCAGCGCGCTGAGCATGCAGGAGATCACCTGATGGCCGAAGCCGCCGATGGAAATCAGCAAGATGGCCAGCCAGGGGGTTTGCACCAGCGTCATTAACGCCAGCGACAACATCAGGAAGGCGCCGGTGATGGAGCTGGCGACGATGGAATTAACCCGCGTGCACCCAAACCAGCGGATATAGATGCGCGTGAGGTATCCGCTGGCGATACTGCCCAGATCGGCGGCGAGAAACGGCATCCAGGCAAACATGACGATTTGTTTGAGATCCATGCCGCGATCGTTGGCCAAATAAAGCGGCACCCAAAAACTCAGCACCCCCCACGCGGGCTCCGCCAGGAACGCCGGGATGGCGATGCCGTAGAACCGTTTGGTTTTCGAGATGATTTTCAGCGATTGCCAGAAGGACTGCTTGACGAATACGCTATCGTTGTCCTGGCCGATAAAGTCGCGTTCATCGTCGCCCAGGTTGGGATGGGTCTGCGGCGTATGGTAAAGCCACCACCACAATCCAGCCCACAGCAAACCCAGTCCGCCGGCGAGTAAAAACGCGCCATGCCAGCCCAGGGAAGCGTGGGCGATATAAATAATCGGCGGCGCCAGCATCGCGCCCAATGAAAACCCGACCCCGGCCCAGCCCGCCGCCACCGGACGCTCTTTTTTCGGGAACCAGTCGCCGATCGCCTTGGCGTTGGCGGGCGTGGCCGCCGCTTCGGACGCGCCCATAAAAAAGCGCAGAATGGCCAATTGCAGCCAACTGCTCGCCCCCGCGTGCAGCAGACACATCAACGACCAGATCGCCGCGCAAATCAAAAAGCCCATTTTCAGGCCAATCACATCGATCAGCCAGCCGCAAAACGGCTGGAACACCGTATAGGCCAACTGGAATGCGGCGATGATCCAAGAATACTGTTCGGTGGTCATATGGAGGCTGTTTTTTAACTCGGGCGCCAGTATCCCCAGCGCGTTACGCGTAATGTAGTTAACCGTGACCCCCAGCAAAAACAGGGCCAGCATCCACCAGCGCAGGTTTTTCACCACGCGTTTACCCGTAATAGACGCCGCTTTGGCATGGCTATTGAAATTCATGATTTCCCCTGCGTTCCGTGACCTTTTCCCGACAGTAAAAGAGTGAAAAATGCGGGTCTATGCAATTTTTTGCAAAAGTTTTCATGTAATAGTCGGTTATCGATGTTATCCCTCGATCCAGCGCAACCAGCGGGCACAAAGGCCTTATGAAAACTTTGTCATAGACGAATATGACGGCGATCACAGAATGAAAGGAAAGTTAAAAATCACCGCCATAGCCCGCGAAACCGGCCTTTCCATCAGTACCGTTTCCCGGGTGCTGGCGGGTAAATCCAATACCAGCATCGCGGCGCGCACCCTGGTATTGCAGGCCGCCCGTGAAAAAGGCGTGATGGACGACCTGTCCAGCGGCCGGCTGTTGTTGAATAGTTTGCAGGTCTTCGCCCCGCCGCGGGCGTTTGACGTGCGTACCGATATCTTTTATTACAAGGTCATCCAGGGAATCAGCCAGGCGCTGGCGCAGCATGACGTCCGGCTGCGCTATTATGGGCTGGAGGAGAACGACAGCGATGCCGCGCTGTTTCTGGAAAAGATGAACCAGCCCGACGGGGAGGCCGCGCTGATTATCGGCATCGATGATGCCGATATCCATACCCTGGCGGCGGAGTTGCATAAACCCTGCATATTGATCAATTGTTATGACCGCGGTATGCGACTGCCGTCGATTTCACCGCATCACCAGCTTATCGGCGAATTTTCCGCCAATTACCTGTTCGAACAGGGGCATCGCAATATCCTGACGCTGCATTGCCTGCGGCGCTACACCATGGAACTGCGGATGAATGGCGTACGCGCCGCGTGGCATGCCCGCAATCTGGTATTTAGCGAAGAACGCCATCAGCTTATCGCGCAGGGGTTCGGCACCGCCGAATCGGAACGGATGCTCGGGGAATTTATGCGCCGCTGCCCCCCGGGCGAGCGGCCGAGCGCCATCCTGGCCGGCGGGGATTTTATGGCGGTGGGCGCGGTCAATGCCTTGCGGCAGGCCGGTTTACGCGTGCCCCAGGACGTATCGGTCATGAGCATGGATGGGTTTAATTTGGCTACTATCCATGATATTCCGCTGACCTCGGTGCATGTTCCCCGCGACGAATTGGGGAAAGAAGCCGTCAGAATGCTCCAGCAGCGGCTTTTGTGCCCGGACGGCCCGGTGGGGAACCTCTTGCTTAACGGTACGCTGATGATCAGGGATTCAGTACGCCGCATCCGCGACAACAAAAACCATTCCGCCGTGCAGCGGGAGGGGTTGTACGACTAAGCTGCCATAACCGCGCTGCTATAACCGCGCGACCAGGCGCGTCAGGCGATGAAATTCATCCACCGCCAGAGGCGGCAGGCGCTGGGTAAGCGCGGCCTGCACGCGCGGCACCCGCGCGCTCAGATCCGCGTAGAGCTGCTCGCCGGAATCGGTCAGCGACAATAGCGAGCGGCGGGCATCCTGGGGGTCGCGCGGGTCGCGCATAATCCGGGTGCGCACCAGGCGCATCACCATGCGCACCGCATTGCTCTCCTCGATGGAAGCCCGCAGCGCCGCGCCGCGGATATCGATATGCGGCTGGGTGGCGACCGCATCCATCAGGGCGAACAGCGACGCGCTGATATTCTCATCCACCCGCTCGCGCCATAAGCGCCGATAGTTGCGGCAGGCCTGGCGCAGGAAATACCAGGGATAATGGCTCAGGGGCCGGATGGCCGCTGCGTCCGCGGCCTCCTCCCCGCCCCGATCTTTTACCGCCAGATCGTCGCCCAGCAGCGCCCAGCTCTGCACCAGCGCCGCCTGTTCGGCATGGCCGAGCGGCGCCATAAGCTGGCGATTCACCTCTTCTACCTGCGCCACCATCTCTTCGAGGATGACCACCGCCTGCGGCAGCAGGGTCAGCACCGAGCGCCGGGAATCACGGGGGTCCTTGCGCCGCTCCAGCAGATTTTGCTCCATTAACCGCGTCAGGATGGGGCCGATGGTGGCGCGATCGATCCCTACCCGATCCGCCAGCTCATAATGCCCGATGCCCGGCTTGTGAAACAAACCGCTGAGCGCCAGAAACTGCGGCTGGGTAAACCGGTTATCGATGGTATTGCGCCATAATGCCGTGCTCGTCTGCTCGGCCGCCGACAGGGCGAAACCCGAGGTCGTGATAATCGCAGGCTGGAAATGACTCATGATTGGGGCGACGGCAGCGCCGCCCTCACCTCTGCTTGCCCGATCGGTTTTCTCCCCTGGCGGTAAAGTTGTTAATCACGTTGCTCAGCAGACGCGCGACATTATTGTCCCCCTGGTTGACCGGTACGGCCCCGGTGAAAATGATCGACCCCACCGAAAATACCGCGCCGCCGCCGGGATGTTCGACCAGAACCATATCCGATCGGACGTCGCGATTATAACGTGCATTTAAGGTGTTAGATACCGTGGTCACATCCTCGGGCACCGGCACATACCACTCGCTATGCTGCTCCGATGACGCCAGGATAATGGTATGCGCCGGCGTGCCGTGATGGTAATCGACGCGGTCGATTTCATCGCCGCTGGTGCCGTTCATAATCAGCCCGAAGTCGCCGATTACATCGTCGGTAATCCCGTCGAACACCCACGCCGCATCGGCCTGGTAAGAGCGCGGGGAACGCCGGTAGCCGGGCGCTTTATTATCCCAGCCGTGTCCGCCCATGCCGATGCCGAACAGGCGATGGGGGCTGCGGCCGCGGCTGCGCCAAATGCCGCCCAACTCGCCGGTGCTGGCGTGATAGCGCTCGCCGGGGTCGGCGTCCCAATGGCGCAGGCCTTCCGATTTACGCACTTCCAGCACATGGGGCAGATCGGCAAACGGCGTGGTGACCCAGTAAAAACCGTCGCCGCCCAGGTACATCAGGCCGCCGCCGCCGGCGACATGGCGCTCATAAGCATCAAGCATATCGCCGCTGTAATACTCCGGATGGCTGCCGGTAATCACCGTCTGGTAAGGGGCGAGCACGCTGCCGCTCTCCTGGTGCAGGTCGTGCTCGGTCAGCACATCGAAGGGCGCGCCCAGTTTAGTCAGGAACCACACCATATACAGATCGGCGGAAAAGCGGCGCGGCGCATGGAACCCCCAAAAGCGGTAGTTGGGGCGCATATTGGGGATCGGGCGCAGGGCGCTGGAGTACGCCACGCCGGAGCCGTCGTTATGCAAATCATAATGGCTTTTCCCCCATTCCTGATGCAGCGCCACCAGATCTTCCCAATCCCCGGTCTGCACCGGTATTTCACTACCCTGTTCGAACTCCCCTTCGGTCAGGTGTTCATTGGCATACGCCAGGTAGGTATAGGTGGCCATCACCAGGACGATATCGGCCGTGGGCGCCTCCGGCGCCGGCCGCACCATTAATGGAATGTAATCATCCGCCTCGCCGGCGGCCCGCAGGCGCAGCGCATAAACCCCGCTCGGCAGCCCCGGCGGCACCTGCATCCGGGTGCTTACCGGCCAGCAGGCGTCCGCCAGGTCATCATCGTGGAAATGGATGGCGTCGTATTGGGCCGGGTCCTGTTTCCAATCATGCACCGCGTTATTCCAGCCGGGCCCGGTCATCGCCCGGGTGGGGGCATTGATCAGATCCAGATGATAGCCGCCGCGGTTATCCGGCACCCGCTGGGTGCCCATCTGTTGTTCAAAGGCCCATTGGGCGGCCAGCGCGCCGTCAATGGCCAGGACGGGGCGCGCGATTTTGCCGTTATAGCGCGCGCGGGGAAAATGCTGGCCGCCCTGGGTGTCGATATGCCCCGCCGCCAGCAGGATGGGGCTGTCGCCGCGCAATACCACCCCTGGGCCAATCGCGGCCCGGGCGGGCTGTCCCGCCTGCCGTACGGTTAATAACGACCGTTGCGGCGACACCTCGGCTTCCACGTGATACCAATGCCGGTTCAATACCGGCCGATCCGTGCTTACGATCAACCGCTGCCGGTGGTACAGTCCCAGGCGGCCTTCCGGGGTGAGCGCGACGCTAAAATCCACGCCGGGCAGGCCGACGGCGGTTTGCCGCGCGCCGTTGGCGGACAGCGTCGGCCAGAGGTCCACGCTGAGGCCCAGCGTGGCGCCGAGCGTTATCTCCCGCTGGCTGCGGGCATAGGAACCGATCGGGGTATCGCGCTCCTGCGCCGCGATTTCCCGGGCGGGAACCTCCGCCACCTCCTCATAGAGAAAACCCGGCCCGGCCGGATTGTCATCGCCGTGAATCAGACGCACCAGATCAAGCGTTACCCGCGCAATGCTGCTGCTGACCATGACGTCCACCGACTCGCCCGCGCGGCAACCGAGCGCGGATAAATACCCTATCAACATGATCCGCTCCTTATTTTGTCTTGTGGATGAAGTAACGCGCGGCTTCCAGGGCCGCCGCCATGACCAGGACGCCCCCGGTGATAATGCCGCTCAGTTCGGTGCCGATGTCCAGCAAAATCAGGCCATTGCGCAGCGTGCCGATCAGCCAGACGCCCACCAGCACCCGCCAGATACTGCCTTTGCCGCCGGTAAAAGGCACGCCGCCCAGCAGCACGGCGGTGAGGATAATCACCTCGAAACCGTCGCCCAGCGTGCCCGATGGAGCGCTGTTAAGACGGGCGATTTGCAGCAGGCCGGCAATGCCGACCGCCAGCCCGGTGAGGATATAGAGCGCGGTAACCACCAGCCGCACCCGGATGCCAATCAGGAAAGCCGCGCGCGGATTGACGCCGATGGCGATGATCTGGCGGCCAATAGGGAAACAGCTGGTGGCGATAATGCACGCGATCCCCAACAGGGCGGCGACAATCACCAGGTTGGGCAGGCCAAAGGTGGCGGCGGAGCCGAAATTGGCGAACGCATCGGGAAAACCGTAAATCGATCCCTGGCCGAAATATTGCGCCAGGCCGCGGGCCGCCGCCAGGCCGCCAAGCGTGACGACGATGGGAGAGAACGACAGCATGCCAATCAGTACGCCGTTTAGGGTGCCGGCGGCCGCGCCAACCGCCAGCCCGACGATAATCCCGGGAACCAGCCCCCAGCTATTAAGCGCCAGTCCGGCGCATACGCCCACCAGCGCCAGCACCGAACCCACGGAAAGGTCGACATATCCCGCCATCATCAGCATGGCGAACACCGAGGCGACAATAAACGTCGGCGCATTTTGCGTGGCGATCGCCAGCAAATTATCCACGGTGAAAAAAACCGGTGTCCGGGTGGAGAACCAGGCCATCAGGGCCACCGTCGCCACCGGCAGAATCCAGCGGGTTATCAGCAGGCCGATATGCTTCACACCCGCGCCGGTACGGGTATCATGGGCGTCCGACGCGGTTTCGCGCCGGCGTTTAATCAAGATGGACATAATTTTACCGCCATAAAAAGGAGTCGGCCCCGCGCCGTTAACCGTGCGCCAGGGCAATCAATTTTTCTTCGCCGATGCCGGGTTCCACGATGCTGGCGACGTTGCCTTCCACCAGCACGATAACCCGATCGGCCAGCGCCACCACTTCTTCGGGATCGCTGGAGGCGAAAATCACCCCATGTCCCGGCTGGGCGGCATAATCGCGGATCAGGCCATAGAGATCCTGGCGCGCGCCGATATCCACGCCCTGGGTCGGTTCATCAAGCAATAGGATATGGCTGCTATCGACGCCGGTCATCCAGCGTCCCACCATCAGTTTTTGCGCATTGCCGCCGGAAAAATTATTGCCTTCGCGCTCCGGATCGGCGGGCTTAAGCCCTATCCGCCGCGCCGCGCCGGCAAAAATGGCCCGTTCGCGCCCAAAGCGCCGCCAAGGCCGGGAGAGCGTCGAAAAATGGGGCAGCAGCAGGTTGTCGCGGGCGCTCATGCTGCCGAACAGTCCCTGTTCTTTACGGTCGGAAGCGACCAGCACGATGCCCTGTTTGCGCGCCTTCTGCGGCGTAGAAGAGGCGATGTCCCGCCCCTGCAGCAACACCCGGCCGCTACTGCGTTTCACCCCGGTCAGCCCTTCCAGCAGATCGGTGCGCCCCGAACCGAGCAGGCCGAAGATGCCGACGATCTCCCCCTCGCGCAGGGTCAGGTCCACCGGCCCGGTCCAGGCGGATCGATAGTGCTCCAGGGTCAGTAACGGCGGGTGGTGGCGGATATCGCGCTCGATGCTGGCGATTTGGCTTTCCGGCGCAATGGCATGCACCAGATCCTCAAGGCTCAGATCCTCGATCGGCCGGGTCCAGAGCACATTGCCGTCGCGCAGCACCGTGACCCGATCGGCCACTTCCAGCACCTCGCGCAGCAGGTGGGTGACATAAATCACGATCAGGCCATGATCCTGCGCCAGCCGGCGAACCAGCTCAAGCAGCGCGGTGACCTCATGTTCGCTGAGGGCCGCGGTGGGTTCATCCAGGATCAGCACGGACGGTTCCTTCAGCAGCGCGCGGGCGATCTCGATGGTTTGCTGTTCGCCTACGCTGAGCTCCTCCACCAGCCGGCCGGGATCGACATCGACCCCCAGCGACTCCAGGATTTCACTGCTGCGCTGCCGCTGTTCGCGCTGGCGGATAGTGCCGAGCCGGCTGCGCATTTCGTTAACCAGGAAAATATTGTCGCTGACCGTCAAGGGGCCGATGAGCTGAAAGTGCTGGTATATACTCGCCATACCCGCCTCGAAGGCGGATGTGGGGGTAAAGTGCTGATAAGACTGATTACCGATGATGATCTCGCCGGCATCCGGCGTAACGGCGCCGCTCAGGCAGCCCAGCAGGGTGGATTTCCCGGCGCCGTTAGGGCCCAGCAAGGCATGGACCTCGCCGGCTTTAAGATCGAGATTTATCCCTTTAAGTACCTCCTGCACGCCGAACGCTTTGCGCAGCGCGCGGATACTCAGCCCCTTCGAGGTCAGATCGATACTCATGATCAGTCCTTATACTGCGCGATCAGCGCATCCAGGCGCGTTGGATTGCGCAGGGTGCCCAGTTCCACGGCGGTCTCATAGTTGGTGCGCCCCTTGCCGGTGATGGCGGCCAGCGAGTTGTCGATGATGGACTGCGATAAATCGTCCAGCAGTATGGCGGCGGAAGCGCGGTAAGCCCCCCCTTGTTTCACCGCTTCCAGGCCTTCCACCGTGCCGTCCTGGCCGGCGATATAGACATCATCCGGCTTAATGCCGGCATTTTTGAAGGCCCGCAGCGCGCCGAGGGCGGCATCGTCGTTAATCCCGATGAACACGCGCAGGTTGGGATGCTGCCGCAGGGCATCCTCGGCGATTTGCATGCCGCAGGCCTGGGTGGCGCAATCCTGCTGGGACACCACCGGCAGCCCGGCCGCCTTGAACTGTTTGAGCGGTTGGTCCCAGCGGCCGGCAAACCCTTTGAGCGGCGTCAGGGTGGTCACGGCGGCGGTAATATTGCCTTGGGGATAGCGTCCCTTGACCCAGGCCAGCGCATCTTTAGCCACCAGATCTCCGCTTTGCGCGTTATCAAAACCGACCGACCCGTCCGAACCCGGGGTGGCGCCGGCATAGGTCAGCCATTTCATGCCTTTTTTCTGCGCCTGGATTCGCAAACCGTCCAGCGCGGTGGCTTCCACCGGCAGCACCACGATGGCGTCCACCCGGCGCGTCACCCAGCTTTCAAGGGTGGCGCGCTGCGACTCCAGGTTACTCTGGTGGGTGTTATCGAGCAGGACCTTCACGCAGCCGTTTTTTACGCCGGCCGCCTGTACTTTTTTCTTTAGCGCAATGGCAAACTGCGACTCGCCGACCGGGTGGCTGAAACCGATGGTGTAGGTTTTTTCGCAGGACGTCCCCGCCGCCCGGGTGGCCGGGCTGAGCGTGATGCCAAGGGCCAGTGCACCCGCCGACAGTAATAGTGCGCGATGGTTAAATAATGGGGTCATAGCGGTGCTCCATAAAGTCCGTGGGTTATTCGCCGCAGGTCTTTTGCCCGTTGCGTTAGCCACAAAACTAAACTAGAACGTGTAGCATGTAAATAGCATGATAAATAACCGCTCCTTTGCCAGTCGGTCCAGGCCATAATAGATAAATAATCTTAATAATTATCAATAACCGGAATTACATGCTGATTAAAATCATATTATCGCTTTATATCGCCATGCGGCGTTGGGTTATGCCCGTGGCCACGTCCATTGCCAACCGATATCCATAAGATTTTTAGATGTCATACGTTCTATCACAGTAAAAGGCGGCGCTCCCCCGCGCGGCAACGGTCTTCGCGGGCGGCGCAGGGGACGGGATCGCGCGCTAGCGATCCTGGGGCGGTCACATTAATTTCATATGGCTGTTTGCGGCGCGCCGGGGGAATGGGAAGGGCCAAGCACAGCAACGAGCGGCTTTCTCCCGCCGGGCGGGAGAGCATATTACGCCGTGCCCGCGGGGCCGCCGCCGGCCTGGGTGCGGTAATAACGGCGCGCGTTGGCGCAGAATAAGCAATGCTGGTCTTCCGGCGCCATATCGCTGACTATGCGTTTAAACCCGCTGAAAATGGTATCAAAACTGCCGCACAGGCTGTCCACCGGGAAATTGCTGGCGAACATCGCCCGCTTCGCGCCGAACATCGCGATGGTTTCGCGCACGATCCAGCGATTATCGTCAACCGACCATGGGCGTCCGGCCAGGCCGATCCCGGAGATTTTCACCACCACATTGGGTTCGTCCGCCAATTGCCCCATGGCGCTATGCCATGCGGCCAGTCCTTCCGGGCTGCGATCGCTCGGTAACCCCGTATGATTAAGAATAATCAGCGTGCCGGGAAAATCCCGAGCCAGCCTTCCCGCCTCCGCCAGATGCCACCATGGGGTCTGTAAATCGAAATGCAGGCCGTATTTCTCCAGTTGCGCATAACCCCGGCGCCAGCGATCCTGGCTCATCAAGGTTCGTTCCCCCTGCCTGGCGGCGTCGGGAGACGCGGCGCCGCCGGGTTTATGCCTGACGCTGCGCACCAGCGCAAACGACGCCTGCCGGGCCAGCAATTCGGCCGCGTCGTCGGCATCCAGCCATGCCTGGGCCACCACGGCGTTGGGAAAGCCGTAGGTCTGCGCCACCTGGTGGATATAGCGGGTCTCCTCCAGCGGTTGCCCGGGTTCCCATTCGGCATCGATATACACCGTCTCGACGATATTGTGCCCCGCGGCGTCGGCGAAATAATCCGGCGGCAAATATTCCCGCTTAATGGCGCTGTAATCACCGTAGCGAAACGGAATCATCGCCTCAGGCGCCAGCCACGGATGCGGGTTGATCGCCGGCTGCCAGAAGTGGTGATGCGCATCCACCACCGGCCCTGCGTACAGTGCGTCGTTCATGAGCGTACTCCTGTTTTCACATTCAGTTTGATTAAACAGGTCCCCAAAATATAGACCGCGGAACAGGCGGCAAAAAACAGCAGCACCCCGCCGTAGCTGCCGGTTTTTTGCAAAATAACGCCCACCAGGATCGGAACCATAATCCCCCCCAGGCTGCCGGCCATATTCATAATCCCGCCCACGACCCCGACGTGTTGTTTGGCCACCAGGAGGACGGGCAGGCTCCAGTACAAACTGCCCCACATTAAAAAGCAGGCGGCGATGGACAAAAACACCACGGCCATATAGGAACTGGTCAGGTACGGCAGCGCCATAAAGGCCGCCAGCGTAATGGCGCCGGACAGGGAAAGCAGGGATTTCAGGGCGACGCTGTGGCGCACGCCGGCTTTCACCAGGGCATCGAGTAAAAAGCCGCCGGAAAGCGACCCCAGCGCGCCGCAAATAAAAATAATAAACGTCGCATTGCCGATGGCGATCAAATCAAAACCCCGGCCCTGCGCCAGATAGCTGGGTCCCCAGGTCAATAAGCCGAAAAACATCATTGCCCATGCCGCGCGCCCTACCAGCATCGCGATTAACCAACGCGGCGCAATGCCCAGGCCGGGGGTATCCGGCGCGTCGCCGGCGTCGTGGGCGGCGGCTTCGGTGATGGCGGCCAACTCCCCTTGATTGACCTGCGGGTGCCGGGCGGGATTATCGCGCAAGTAATACCACGACAGCCAGCCCAGCAGGATGGTCACGCCGCCGGCGATGGCGAACACCAGGCGCCATGATCCCAGCATGGCGATCATATGGGCGATGATAATCCCGCCCAGGGCCGCCCCCAGCGGACCGCCGCAATCCATGATCACCGCGCCGCGCCCGCGTTCTTTGGAAGATAACCACAGCGAGTTGAGCTTGCCGCCGGCGGGAAACAGCGGCGCTTCCGCCGCCCCCAGCGCCATCCGGCTCAATAATAGCGATATGCCGCCGGTGGCCAGCGCCGCCGCCGCCTGAAACAGACCCCACAATAGCGTCGAGCCGGTAATGATTTTGCGCGGCCCAAAGCGGTCAATCAGCCAGCCGCCCGGAATTTGCAATAACGCATACGCCCAGAAAAAGCTGCTGAGGATCATGCCCTGCATGGTAGGCGATAATTGAAATTCACGGGCGATGGTCGGCATGCCGATGGAAAGGGAGACCCGATCGATCAGGTTAATCACCACTAATAAAAAAATGATGCTGAAAATAAACCAGCGTACCCGGGTCGGCCGCGCGGCAATCGCCGCGGCCGGCGGGGACGGCGAAGCATCCAGACGCGTTGCCGGCTGAGCGGCCGGCCCGGTTGAAGTATCCTGTTTCATGGCTAGCTCCTCGCCGCTGGATCGGCGCCCGCGGCCATTCTTACCGTCAGCTTCAGGGCGTTTTCAAACGCCGAGGACGAGGCGGCGTTTTGTCCGTACAGGTTATACGCCGTACCGTGATTGGCCGTGGCGATAGGGATGGGTATCCCGCCCTGGACCGTCACGCCCCGTTCAAAACCCAGCATTTTCAACGCGGTGGCAAACTGGTCGTGATACATGGAGACCACCGCGTCCAGGCGCTGCGTCTCCACCGCTTTAAAGGTGGTATCCGCCGGGAACGGACCATATACCTCCATGCCGGCGGCCCGCGCCCGTTCCATGGCGGGCTTGATAATGGTCCGCTCTTCGTCGCCGAACAGGCCGTTCTCGCCGCCATGGGGATTAAGCGCCTGTACGGCGATCTTGGGATGGGAAATACCGGCCTGGACCAGCGTGCGCTGCATCAGTGAAATGGTATCGAAGACGCCCTGGATGCTGAGATTGGCGACAATATCGCGAAAAGGGATATGCGAGGTGACCCGTCCCGCCCAGAGGTTATCCACCACGTTCACTTCACAGCCAAAACCGTGAAAACCGGTCTGCTCGGCGAACCAATGCAGCTCATCGCGATGCTGCAAGCCGCCAAGATGCATCGCTTGTTTATTGAGCGGGGCAAAACAAATCGCCCGGGTATCGCCGGCCAGGGTCAGCTCCACCGCTTTTTTCAGGGTTTCCAGGATATATACTCCGCTTTGGGCGGTGGCCTCGCCGTACGCAAAAGGCGCCGCGTGGCTGCCGCGGTGATCGATTAATACCGGCACGCCTGGGGTAAAGCGGTAATCGTGCACCGACGCGGCTTCTTCATACGGGAAATGACAATCGGCGATGGCCATTCCTTTTTCCAATTCCCGCTTATCGGCGATAATGACAATATTGGCCAGCTGGCGATAACTTTCCTGCGCCAGGACCTTGGCCACCAATTCCGGGCCAACGCCGGCCGGATCGCCCAGCACCAACGCAATACATGGAGTTGCCATAAATTTTTCCTCTTATTAATCTACCGGGTTAATCTACCGGAGTTAAATTCATACATGGGGCAAAATAGTTTTGGCATTAATATCCTGGCCGGCCTCCTGCAATGGAATATCCGGCCGCATAAAAAAGGTTAATCCGATACCGACGATTAATAACGCAATCGAGCCATAAAACGGCAGGCTCCAGTTACCGGTTTTATCAATAATCAACCCAAACAATATCGGTGAAATAATCCCCGCGATGGCCGACCCCGCATTCATCATACCGCTGGCTATGCCGACATATTTTGGCGTGATATCCATGGGTACCGCCCAAATAGGCGCGATGGTCAATTCCAGGCAAAAGAATGCCAGGCTCAGGCAAATGGTGATAATGGGCAATGATTGGGAATAAATCACCGGAACTAATAACAGCAAGGCGCTAAGAAAACTGAAGATAATGACATTGCGACGGGCGGCGACCACGCTGCCGGTGCGTTTAAGGATACGATCGCTGATCAAGCCCCCTACCGTATTGCCCACCACGCCGGATAAAAACACGCCCGCGGTGAACAGCGCCGACTGTTTCAAATCGAGGTTGCGGCCATGTAAAAAGAACGTCGGCAGCCAGGTGAAAAATAACCAGCCCGTCCAGCCATAACAGAAATAGACTCCCATGGTCGGTCCCATGCGCTTGAGCAATGCGCCCCAGGGGGTCTGCTGGCGTATTTTAGGCTTGGCGGTGGCTTCCGACGGCGGCATGTCGGCCAATTCTTCGGCGGAAATACCCTTTGACTGGCGCGGATCGTCGCGGAAATGATAAATCCACAATGCCAGCCATACCAGCGTCACCACGCCGGTGGCGATAAACGCGAAGCGCCAGGAATGCAGCAGTACCAAGGCGGCAATCAGCGGCGGCGTAACCGCGTTGCCGAAGCGGGAAAACGAATGGGTGATCCCCTGCACGAAACCCCGTTTTTCACGCTTAAACCAAAAGGTGATGGCCCGCGCCTGGGATGGCAGCGCGGCGCCCACGCCCACGCCCAGCAGCAGGCGGGCTAAAAACAGGGAAATAAAACCGCCCACGAAACCGGTGGCCACGGTGGCCACGACCCAAATACTGCCGCAGATAATCAGCGTCTTGCGCGCGCCGAAGCGATCGCAAAACCAGCCGCCGATAATCTGGAAAATGGCATAGGTATAAGCAAAGGCGGAAAAGATAATGCCCAGTTCGGTATTATTTAATCCAAGTTCGTTCTTAATCAATCCAGCCGACGCGGATAAATTCACCCTGTCTATATACATTAGAAACGACATGGCGCAAAACAACGCCAGTATTTTGCTGCTTTTTTTGATGTTTAAAAACATTTTTTTAATTATCCTTTCGCTATGAATTTTTAATGATTTCCGCCCCGTTTTACCCGCACACGGGATTATTGGTTAATGCCGCTCCGGCGGCCGATGGTTCGCCCCTACACGACCCGCGCGCTTTACTTAATCCGGCCTGGGCATCATCATTTTCATTCTCTAAACAAAAGCTCAATTGATTAACTTATGATCGTATATATGCAGACTTTAAAATCGAAATAAATTGAAGCGAGTCACAAATGAAGGCCATATAAATCAATTTTGCTATACAACATGAGCAAGATCTCATAATTTATCGCTATCAAGTCGTGGATATATTGAACATATGTTCATTTGCGGCAGGGCTGATTATACAAATTAACCGTCGCGCATTACGCGGATTAAAATCGGCCGGTTATTAAAACGCGCCCGCGACGAGGGGATCGTGGAAATCACCGTGCGTTATCACCCGGTGTTCAGTACCCGCCTGGAGCAGCAGCTAAAGGCGCGGTTTGGAGTAAAGCAGGCGCCGATCGCCGTGGATTATCACGACGAAAACCAGCAGCGCCGGCAGATTGCCGCGCTGGTGTGCAATTACCTCGCTACGGTATTAAAGCGCCGGCGGTGGGCCAGGGCCGCAACGTGGCGGCGGTGGCCGATCATGTGGGCATCGGCGATATCGCCGGCTAGGGTTTTTTCAATGCCCGGGGCGAGCGGATCGATACGGCGATGAACGATCGCGTGATTGGCCTTAGCTTAAACGAGTTGCAGCAGATCCCGTGCGTTATCGCTATCGCCGCGGAAAATACCAAAGTGCTGGCGATCCTGGGCGCCCTGCGCACCGGCGCCATCGATATTATCGCCACCCGCGCTTACAACGCCGCCATGGTCCTGAATATGAATGCCTCCGGCCGGATTACGCCTGCGGACCCGCAGTGCGCCGGGAGGCGGGTTCCGGGCGGCTAAGCGGCGCCGTTTGCCTGATCTGGGCGATAAAGTTGTTTACCGTCGGGGATTTTTCATCGCGCCTGAACAGCGCGGCCACCTCCGAAATAATGGCGCCGCCGGATAGCGGCTTAAAAACCAGGTTGGGCAGCCCGACGATTTCGGTCACCACCACCGGCACCACGGCAACGCCGGCGCCCAGTGAAACCTGCGTCAATACCGCCATCAAGCTGCCGGGGGATTCTACGCTGAGCGGCACGAACTTCCCGCGGCGCGCGACTTCCCGGGTGCCGAGATCCTGCTCGGGCACGATGAATTTTTCCCGGCTGAGCTGGTGCGGTTTAATCCGCCCATGGGCGGCCGCCAGGGGATGTTCCCCCGGCAACGCCAGGCAAAACGGGTCGCGCAGCAAGATATGCGTTTGCAGCGATGCCGGCAAAAGCATTGGACAGCGGGCCATGGCCAGATCGACCTTGCCTTCCTCAAGCCACTGGGGCAGCAGCCGCATGGGCAGCTCCCGGGCGTGGACGTAGACCTCGGGCCAGCGGGTGCGAAACAAACGGATTTGCTGCTGCAAAATACCCGAATAGGCGGCCGAGCCCACATAGCCCACCTCAATGCGGCCAAGCTCGCCGCGCCCCGCCCGCCGGCCGATATTCACCGCCTGATCGTATTGCTGCAAGGTTGCGCGCGCCTGGGCCAAAAACAACGCGCCGGCGGACGTCAGGGCGACGGCGCGCTTGCTGCGGTTGAACAGCCGGGCCTGCAGCGTACGTTCGATTTCCTGGATCTGCACGGTCAGGGTGGGAGGAGATATCCCCAATTGTTCCGCGGCCTGCGCAAAGTGCAGCGTTTCGGCTACGGCAATAAAATAGCGCAGATGGCGCAGCTCCATATCGTCCCCCGGGATGATCTGATGATGGCCGCGGCCGTTGCGCGCCCCGCCGGCGGTAATAATGGCTGCATCCGCGCGCTGGCAGCCATGCCATTATAACCGCTGGCCGGCGGCATGCATGCCGGGTATTAGGTTTTACCTAATTAAAGCGCAATTTTTGGTGATTGAAATAAATTAGCGGCTAACGCATGCTGGCATCAAGATCAATAACCCACGCCACCCGGACAGCACTTATGGGCCGCCAGATTGCTATTTTCAGCGATGTACACGCCAATTTGCCCGCCCTGAACGCCGTACTGCGCGATATCGATGCGCGGGGCATAACCGACATTTTTTGTCTGGGGGATTTGGTGGATTTTGCGCCCTGGCCCAACGAGGTCATTGAACTTATCCGTAAACGCGGGTCCGTAAACGCGGGATACCGACGGTGATGGGCAATCATGACGACCGGGTAGGCTTTGACCGCGCCATCACGCCGCTCGGGAAGCATTCACCCCGGGAACAGCGGTCCAGGGCCGCGGCCATTGCGCTCAGTAAACGTGACGTCACCGCCGGCAACCGCGCGTTTCTGACCCAATTGCCCGCCGCCATCCGGCTGGAGCTGCATGCCGGTTCCCTGGCTAAAACCCTGCTGCTGGCGCACGGCAGCCCCGCTGCGCTGGATGAGTATATTTATGCCGACCGCGACGAAGGGTATTTGCTGGCGTTGGGGCGCCGATATCGCTGCGACGCCCTGATCATGGGGCATACGCACCGGGCCTACCGCCGGCGGATAGCGCGCCCCGGCGGCAGCCCGCTATTCATCGCCAATACCGGCGCGACGGGGCGGAAAAAACCCGGCGAACCGCTGGCGACCTATTTGGTATGCCAATTGGCGGCGGGGGCGCTGACGGCCGACATCGTGACGGTTGATTATGACGCCGCCGGCCTCGCGGCGGCCATTATCGCCAGCGAAATACCGGATTTTTATGCGCAGTACTTTGTTTATCAACCCCAATTACCCTGATCTTTCTTCACCCACCTCCAGGAGTATGTATGTTATTCAAGACCACATGGTTATCCGCCGTCGCCGCCATTTGCGTATTAAGCGGCGCGGCCAGCGCGGCGTCCCCCCTGCCGGTGCGCCCGTATCTCAATTTGGCCGCCGCGCAGCATATTGCGCAGGCGGCGCAGGACAAAGCGCAAGCGTCCGGCTGGCCCTGCGTCATCGCCGTGGTGGACGAAGCGGGCGCGCCGCTGGTGCTGATACGCATGGATAATGCCGCGGTGCCGGCCGGCGTGGAATTAGCGCCGGGCAAAGCCCGAACCGCCGCGCTGTTTCATCGCCCCAGCAGCGATCTTGAAACCGCCATTAACGGCAAACGCCCGGCGGCGGCGACCGCGCGCGGGTTTATCATGATGGCCGGCGGGTTGCCGATTCAAACGGACGGACATTTCGTCGGCGGGATCGGCGTATCGTCAGATACTCCCGCCCATGACGAGGTTATCGCCCAGGCGGGGGTTGACGCGTTTAACCCCTAATCGCCGCTCGATTACAGATCTTGCTTGGTCGGACGGAACAGGATCTCATTGATATCCACGTCATCCGGCTGGGCAAGGGCGGGCGCCGCCGCTGTTTGTTCAAAATGTTGAGTCATGGACTCCCCCGCTTTATTGCCGATATTGCTCATCGGTGACTTTTTCCAGCCACTCGACGGCGCTGCCGTTAAGCGATTCCGCAATGGCGATGTGCGTCATGGCGTTATCCGGCGTGGCGCCGTGCCAATGTTTCACCCCTTGCGGTATCCAGACGATATCGCCCGCGTTGATTTCCTGGATACCTTTGCCTAATTCCTGCACCCAGCCGCGGCCGTGGACAACTATCAGGGTCTGCCCCAGCGGATGAGTGTGCCAGGCGGTACGCGCGCCGGGCTCGAAGGTTACGGTAGCCCCGCCTACCCGGGCCGGCGCCGCGGCCTGGAACGTCGCATCGAGGCGGACTTTACCGGTAAAGTAGCTTTCCGGGCCGGGCCTGGAAGGTTGGGACCCGCTGCGGGTAATCTGCACTTTTGCCGTCATATCGTTCTCCAATTGGCCATTCTCCCCGGCCGGCATACCCGCCGCCGGGGAAATAATAAGCATAGCCTACAGCCCGGCGGGTTTTACCAGCGCTTGGGGATAACGGCCGGCGCCGGGGACAGCGAAATCCTTAACGGTCGATGATTTCCTGTGGAATCGGCTCGCCGTGATATTTTTGATAAATGGCATTGAGTTTGCCGTTTTGCAGATTGGTTTTGATCCATTCGTCCAAGTGCGCTTTCAGTTCCGGCTGGTCTTTCGGCAAACCGATCGCCAGGTCGAAGATCTGTAGCGTCATCTTGGGTTCAAAGGCCAGTTTGGGATTCTGTTTCTTAATCTGGTTCACCAGCGTCGCCGACGTCGCCACCGCAAACGCCTGCCCGCTCACCGCGGCGGTGACCAGAGTCGCATCATCATCGTAGCGCTGCACGGTAAAACCGCGCTTGGCGGCTTCAGCGCTGAGCTGCGTATCCTGGGTGGTGCCCCGGGTCACGGTAATGGCTTTGCCTTTCAGATCGTCCCAGCCGGCGATTTTCACCGCCGTCGGCGCGCCGATCACCGAGCGCAGGCCGGCATAAGCGCGCGAGAAGTCGACCACCTGGGCGCGCTGCGGCGTGACCGACAGGGTGGAAATGACGATATCCGCCTTGCCGGTTTGCAGATTGGGAATCCGGGTTGGGCCGGTGGTTTCGATAAAGGTCAACTTCAGTCCCCAATCTTTCGCCAGCAACTGCGCAGTTTCCACATCCGATCCGGTCGGCTGGAGTTTGGCGTCCAGCATGCCGGACGGCGGGATGGACAGATCGGTCGCCACGCGCAGCGTTCCGCGTTGATTAATCTCCTGCCAGGAATTGGCGGCCGCGGCGGGGTTAAGCGCCAGCAGGCAAAACAGGGAACCAATAAGGGTTATTTTATGAATAGTACGCATAGGGTTTCTCCAGGTTTTCTGAGGTTCTAACGCCGCCGGTTTACAGTTCGTTAGCGATAAACTCTTGTAACTCCGCGGTGGCCGGTTGTTTTAAAATGGAAGCGTCGCCGCTTTCACGTACGGTTCCCTGATGCATAAAGACCACCTTATCGGCGATGCGCCGGGCAAAATTCATTTCGTGCGTTACCATAATCATGGTCATGCCGCTGCCGGCCAGCCGTTCGATGACCCGCAGCACCTCGCCGGTTAATTTGGGATCGAGCGCGGAGGTGACCTCGTCGAACAGCATGACTTTCGGTTTCATGGCCAGCGAACGGGCAATGGCGGCGCGCTGCTGCTGCCCGCCGGACAGCTGCTCCGGGTAGCTGTCCGATTTATCCATCAGGCCGACCTGCTCCAGGACCGAATGGGCCAGGCGCCGCGCTTCGGTTTTAGACTGTTTTTTTACCGACACCGGCCCCAGGGTAATATTTTGCTCAATGGTCAGATGGGGAAACAGGTTGTAGCTCTGGAACACGATGCCGACATCCTGGCGCAGTTTGCGTAAATCCAGATGCGGGTCTTCCACGCGATGTCCGCAGACTTCGATGCTGCCGCCGTTAATCACCTCCAGGCGGTCGATGCAGCGCAGGGCGGTGCTCTTCCCCGACCCGCTGGCGCCGATCAGCGCCACCACCTGCCCCCGGTCGACCGAAAAAGAGACGTCGTTCAGTACCGGCACCCGGTCAAAACTTTTTTGCACGTTATTGAGCACGATAATGGACATAGTGATTTCCTTTGACGCTTAGGCCGTTTTGGCAATCGCGGCGTTTTGCCGCCGCATTTTCTTACCGGATGCGCTGCGCTCAAGGCGGCGGCTCAGTACCGATACCGGGAAACAGAGGCAGAAATACAGGCATGAGACGATCAGGTAAGTGATAAACGGCTCGAATATCGAGTTATTGATTAACTGCCCGGCGCGCGCCAGTTCGACAAACCCCACCACCGACGCCAGGGATGTGTTTTTGATGATTTGCACCGAAAACCCCACCGTGGGCGGCGTGGCCAGCATCACCGCCTGCGGCAGGATAACTTTGAACAGGCGCTGCGTCCGCGTCAGCGCCAGGCACTCCGCCGCTTCCCACTGGGCGCGCGGCACCGCCTGGATACAACCGCGCCAGATTTCGCCCAAATAGGCGCTGGAATAGATGGTCAGGGAGACCCCGGCGGCAAATAGCGGCGAAATGGACAGGCCCAAGGATGGCAAACCGAAGTAGATCATAAACATAATGATCAGCAATGGCGTGCCCTGGATAAGCTGGACGTAGGCGCTCACCGCGAAACGCACGCTCTTGAGCGGCGCAATGCGGCCCATGGCCACCAGAAAACCCACCAGGCCCCCGCCGCCGAACGCCATCAGCGACAAAATGCAGGTCCAGAAGGTTCCTTCCAGCAGGAACTGGATATGGGCCGGATTAAGAGAGGAATTCATGTCTCGCTCCTCAAATGTTGGTGCCAAGGCGGCGGCGGCGCGGAAAGGCCGCCAGCCCGATCAGCCAAAACGCCAGGCGCATTAAAAACGACAAGGCGATGTATATGCCGGCGACGATAAAGAACGTTTCAAACGGGCGATAGGTTTCCGACTGGATAAAATTGGCCGTGGCCGTCAGCTCTTCCGTGGAAATCTGCGACGTTACGGAGGAGGCCAGCATCAGCAAAATAAACTGGCTGGTCAGCGCGGGATACACCCGCTCGATAGCCGGACGCAGCGCCACGTGCCAATATTGCTGCCAGTGGGACAACCCCAGCGTTTCCGCCGCCTCCCACTGCCCCTTGTGGATCGATTCAAACCCGGCGCGCATGATCTCCGCGGTATAGGCCCCCACGTTAATCGTCAGCGCTATCACCGAAACGGTGAACGCCGAAAACGAAAAACCCAGGCTGGAAAGCCCGAAATACACCAAAAAGATCTGCACCAGGAACGGCGTATTACGAATGGCCTCGATATACACCCCGGCCAGCCGGGAGAACGACGCGCGGCGGGAGCGCCGCGCAATGGCGCACAGGGTGCCGATCAGAAAGCCGGAAACGGTAGTGATTACCGCCAGCTGCGCCGTAAGCAAAGCGCCATCCATCAGCATTTGCCATTGCGCGAATATCGCAGTGAAATCAAGCTTCATAACCCGTTACCTATTTTGTCGCAGCCGCGGTTTCCCGCCCGGTGATCCGGTCGTAAACTTTAAACAGCGCCTGATTGCCGTGCGATCCCTCGCCATGAGCCTGCGCATCCTGATATTGCGTCGCCACCAGCGCGGTGGCGGGCAGCGGAACCGGGTGTTTTTGCGCCGCTTCCAGCACCAGCCGCAAATCTTTCATCATCAAATCGATGCGAAAGCCGGCGGAAGTGTCCCCGTCGATCATGGCCATGCCAAGCTTGTCGAGCATCCATGACGCCGCCGAGCCCCCCAGCAGCACTTCGCGCATCTGCGCCAGGTCGATGCCATAGGCGCGTCCCAGCGCCAGCGCTTCGCAAATGGCCTGAATATTAATGCCGCAAATCAGCTGGTTGCACAATTTTACCGTCTGGCCGGCGCCCGATTGCCCCACGTGGTTGATGGTGGTGCCCATCGCCCGCAAAAAGGGCTCGGCGCGGGCGAACCCCGCGGCGTCGCCGCCGACCATGATGGTCAGCGCGGCGTTTTTCGCCCCGGCCGGCCCGCCGGAAACCGGCGCGTCGAGCATGATGACCCCCGCGGCCGCCAGCGCCTCGCTCATTTCGCGCGTGGCCTGCGGCGCTATGGTGCTCATATCAACAAACAGTTTGCCGCGCGGCGGATTGGCCAGCAGCCCCCCGACGCCGCGCACCACGTCCTGCACCTGCGGCGTGTCGGGCAACATGGAAATCACGATATCGGCATCGTGGGTCGCGTCGGGGATATCCCGCGCCGCCTCGACGCCGTACGGCGCCAGTGCGGCCACGGCGGCGGGCAAGACATCATAGGCGCGCACGCGATAACCGGCCTGCGCGAGATTGCGGGCCATTTCACGCCCCATCACCCCCAGGCCAAGAAAACCAACGGTACCTTTGGTGGTTGCATTGCTCATAGCGATCGGTTCTCCTGTCGTTATGGATGTAAGCTATGGATGTAAACTATGGATATAGCGACGGATCAGTTTTGTTGTTCAAGACGGTTAAGTTTTTCGACGCGGCGGACAAAATCCTCATCCTGTACGAACCGGGCCTGCAAAAACGCGTCGATCAGATCGCGCGCCAGCCATGGCCCGACAATTTGCGCCCCCACGCACATAACGTTGACATCGTCATGCTCCACCCCCTGATGGGCCGAATGGACGTCATGGCAGACCGCGGCGCGGATGCCGTTGATTTTGTTGGCCGCAATCACGGCGCCCACGCCGGTGCCGCACACCAGAATGCCCCTGAGCAAGGCATCCACCCGGACTTTGCTGCACACGGCATGGGCGATATCCGGAAAATCAACCGGATCGGGCGTGTGGCTGCCGATGTCGTCCACCTGATGGCCGGCCGCGCGTAGCCAGTGGGTAAGTTCTTGCTTGAGGTGATAGCCAGCGTGATCGCTGCCGATAACGATATTCATTCGGGTTTCCTTATAGGGTGGTTATTCAGAAAAAGGCGCTGCCCCCGCCATGCGGATGGTGGCGCGGCGGCGAAAATCCGCGCCGATCTCGAAATGACGATCCAGCAGTTCTTCGGCCCGGCTTTCGTCGCGCTCCACGATGGCGGCGAAAATGGAACGGTGATGGTCGATAAGAAACTCTTCTATGCCATCGACCTGGATGATCTGCTCGCGCCGATCGAGGTGCGAACGCATCATTAACGCGCTGATTGACTGGTAAATGCTGATAAGCGTCGCCGAACCCGACGCCAGCACCATCGCTTCATGAAAACGGAAATCCGCCTGGCCGCCCGCTTCCGGGGTATGGATAGTGTCGATAATGACGCGCAGGCATTGCGCCAGCCGATCGTAATCGCTTTGGGTCGCCCGGCGGCAGGCAAGGCGCACCGCCTGGCGTTCAATGGCGATGCGCGCCTGCATTACGTCGTCGATGGCGTTGGCTTGATGGGCCAGCACAAAAGTAAAAAATTCGCCCAGGATCGATACGCCCGGTTTTTTCACCACCGTTCCGATGCCATGTTTAATCTCCACCGCGCCGATCATCGCCAGCGCGCGCAGCGCTTCGCGCAATACCGGCCGGCTCACCCCCAATTGCGCGGACAGTTCCCGCTCGGGCAGCAGGCAATCCCCCGCCTTAAGCTCCCCGGAAAGCAGCTGTTCGCGCAGAAAACCCACCACGCGGTTGTAGCCGTTGCCCGTTTCCGGTGATTCG
Source organism: Sodalis sp. RH21 (assembly GCF_047324175.1). Taxonomy (NCBI): domain Bacteria; kingdom Pseudomonadati; phylum Pseudomonadota; class Gammaproteobacteria; order Enterobacterales; family Bruguierivoracaceae; genus Sodalis; species Sodalis sp. RH21. Next base: position 3,577,377 of record NZ_CP178732.1, read on the forward strand.
CGTCTTATCGTCATCAGATTACCAATTCATGCAAAACCAGTGGTAATACCAATGGTAGTTATGTTAACAAAACATTAATGTGATGTTACTCACAGTTGATTTTGACGCCACCGGACGGCGGTCACATTTTGATCGCTAAAAAGGGAAATTGGCATTGATAGGGGAAAACCGGGCTATGAAAAAGCCGCGCGGGGGGACGCGCGGCCGTGGGGGAGATGACATGTTGCGATAGCATTAACCAGGCCGCGGTAAACCAGCCTGCCTTATATAGCAGCACGGCGTTGACCGCATCGGCGGCCGCCCGCCGGGCGCTACCATTTTACGCCATTGGTTTGCCAGGCCAGCAGGCGATCGCGGGCGGCGAACAGCAAGGTGATCAGCGAAGAAAAAATAATCGCCATCACGATCAGCGCGCCGTACATATTGGCGTAAGCCGCCCAGCCCTGCGCCCACTGCAAATACCAGCCCAGCCCCGCTTTTACCCCCATCATTTCCGCCGCCACCAGCACGGAAAACGACGCGCCCAGCCCCATAAACAAGCCGACGAACACGTGCGGCAGCGCCGCCGGGACGGCCACGCGCAGGATCAAGAAGGGCTGGCTGGCGCCGAGGGTGCGCGCCACATCGTAATAACGGCTGTCGACGCCCACCATGCCGGACCAGGTTAATACGGTTACCGGGAACCAGGCCGCCAGGGCAATCAAAAATACCGCGGCGGAAAAACTCGACGAAAAGAAATAGAGCGATATCGGCAATAAGGCGGTGGAAGGCACCGGCCCCAGAAAGCGCAAAATCGGGTGCACCCAATAACCCAGGCCCCGCGACCAGCCGATGGCGACCCCGGTAACAAACCCGCTGAGGCTGCCGAAAATAAATCCCAGCGCCAGCAGCCGCAATGAATGCAGCACGCTGTCCGCCAGGCGGTAGCCGTCGGTGGCATAGGCTTCCACCAGCGCGCGCGGCGGCGGAAAAAACGGCACGGGCAGCCAGGCCAGTTTGGCGGTGGAGATTTCCCAGAGGGCCGCCAGCGCCGCCAATGCGATTAACCAGCGGCTGGCGCGGCGCAGCGGGCGGCTGACCGGCCCAATCGCCCGACGCGTCCAGGGAAGATGTTCCAGAAGAACCACCAGCAGCAATAGCAGCGCAAAGCCGGCGACCAACTGGTGGGTTTCACGGCCGAAGCGCGGCGGAGCGAAGCCGACCTGTTTATCGGGCCACAGGATCATCAGCGCCGCCACCAGCGCCCAGGACAGGACAGCGGCAATTCCCGAGATCCAGGGCGTAAAGGGAACCGTCTTGTTCCGTTCCGCTGATTGCGCCGCGGTTCGGCTTAGGATGCGCGTATTCATCACCGGTTCCTTGTCAGCCGTGCTGCATATTCATCTGGTCATGATCCAAGAGTTCGGGGACATAATGGTCGGCGAACTGGACGGCATCGGTATCCGGGCGGATCACATTGATTTTCTTGAGTTCGTTAACGTACTTCTCGATTTCGCCGCGCAGCTGCACGCCGGTTGAGTGGTGATGGTGGGTATGTTCGCGCAGCATGGCGGCGATATCGGCGGGATCTATCGAGCCCGGCACAAAAGGCGCGAATATTTTCGCCGCCTCGTCGGGGTGATCGGAGGTCCACTGCTGGGCATCGACGATCGCCAGGGTCAGGGCTTTCGCCACCGCCGGGTTTTCCCGCACCAGGGAGCCGCGCAGGCCGAGCACGCAGCAGGTCACATTGGCGTATTCGCCGCGCAAATTATTATCCACTTCCAGCAGTTCGTCATGATGCTTAATCAGCCAGGCCTGGGGGTCATCCCCCGCCACCGCCTGGACTTCGCCTTTGCGCAGCGCTTCGCCGAACAAATTGTCGGGATATTGCACCCAGTTCACGTCCTTATCCGGATCGATGCCCTGCTTGGCCAATTGAATGGCGAAGAAATTACGGATAGGGCTGGCCTGATCGGTCACCGCCACCGATTTGCCGGCCAAATCGCTGAGCTGGGTAATGCCGGAATTTTTCGGCGTCAGCAACCGCATGCAGCCGCCGTGGGTGCCGACGGTCAAATCGACGTCAAAACCCTGCTCCAGGGGCTTGAGCCAGCGCAGCGCCATGCCGATGCCGCCGTCGGCGTGGCCCGTGGCGATGGATTGTAATAAGGCGTCGGTGGAGCCGCTAAAGTTCACCGGCTCGATATTCAGGCCGTATTTAGTGAAAAACCCCTGCTTGAGCGCCACGGAAATCGGGGACTGGCAGACCGCCGTTTGCCCCCAGGCCAGGCGTACGGTGGTTAATGGCGCCGCGGTTTCCGCCGCCTGCGCCCTGGCCGGTGAAAATAATCCCAGCGCGCCGCTCAATCCGGCGCCGGCGCCCATATAGGCAAATGATTTAATAAAACTGCGCCGTGACCAAATATTGTGGTCTGTCATTATAATTTATCCTTTTTCACTGTGTATTTCGCTACGCCATTGCTGTTGCCATCATGGATGGCGGGAATATAAAATTATTATTCACTGTAGCGCGGTAGTGTTCGCGGAAAAAATATTAATATCGCATTTGCAAATGTCATTTTTACCTACCCGGCAAATGGCAGGGTTATTTGCGTTAAACAGATTTGCAATGATGTTATTTGCATTTCTCATTGCCGGCGTTTTATTCATTAATAAGGGTTTTGGGCAATGAGGCCTGGCGGATGTCGATAATACAAGCACACACATCAATACCATCACGGGGACTGGCGCTGGCGATTCATCAGGTCAGCCATGCATTTGAACTGGAAGGCAGCGAATTGCCGGTGCTGGAAAATGTGTCATTGCGGGTGGCGCCGGGGGAATTCGTGGCGCTGCTCGGCCCATCGGGGTGCGGCAAGTCAACGCTGCTGCGGCTGGTGGCGGGTTTGGAACCGCCGGGGCGGGGGCAGATCGAGGAAGACGGCCATAATATCGGCGGCCCCGATCCTGCGCGGGTGGTGGTGTTCCAGGACCCGACGCTGTATCCCTGGCGTACGGTATGGCAAAACGTGGCGCTGGGTCTGCAAACCCGGGGCAAGCTCGATCGGGAGGGCAAGGCGCGGGTGCATGATATGCTGGCGCGCGTCGGACTGGATGCCTTTGCGCAGGCCTATCCCCGCCAGCTATCGGGCGGCATGGCGCAGCGCGCGGCCCTGGCGCGGGCGCTGGTGAACGATCCGCGTTTGCTGATCCTCGATGAACCGCTGGGTAAGCTGGATTCGCTGACCCGCATCCGCATGCAGGGCGAACTGGTGGATCTCTGGCGCGAACGGGGTTTCAGCACCCTGATGGTGACCCATGATGTGGAAGAAGCGATCTTGATGGCGAACCGCGTCGTGGTCTTCAGCCCGCGTCCGGCCCGCATCATGGAAATTATCGACATCGAACTGCCCTATCCGCGCCAGCGCAACGATCCGCAGCTGGTGGAGCTGCGCACGCATATCCTGGCGCAGCTCGGCGCGGCCGAAGCCGCCGTGGCGCTTAATACCTGACGCGGCGCGCCGGCCTGGTTTCCCCCTTGCCGGGGGAGATCGGGCCGGCTGCCGCTATTAACCATGAATAGCCAATAAATCAACCGCGCCGCAAATAGCCGCAAATAAAATCTGCGGAAATAAGCAGTATTTAAATATTTAACACGGCTGCATCAATAAATTAATTATTGGCTTATGTGGGTATAAACCAGCGAGCCCTCGATGGGCTGAGGATTTTTAATCAGATTTAATACCGGACACCAGGTTTCGACCGCGTGATATAATGCGTCGACGTCAGCTTGGCCGGCGGAAGAATCAATTTCCACGGTGTAGCGGATATTAAACGGGAAGAACGGCACTTCTTCAAACCCGGCGACTTTGCCGCCGCGCTGGTCGACATCGGCTTTCACTTCCACTTCCAGCCGCGACAACGGCACCTGCAGGTCGGCGGCGTGGATCAGAAAAATATGCGTCAGGCAGCTGGACAGCGAACCGAGAAAAATCTCCGGCGATGCCGGCCCGAGATTATAACCGGCAAAATCCGGCGGGCTGTCGCTGATAATATGATGATCGCGAATACGTATATGGCGGATACCGCTGCGGCCTTCCGCCGTGGCGCGGGCGCTAATCGTTTCAACCGCCAGCGTTTTAGGGTCCCTGGCTTTACGCTTGAGTAACGCCGCGCGCTTCTCGGCTAAATACTCATTTAAATCACTCATCCTTTTCTCCCGGTAATTCACATGATTTATCCATCAAACCCATGGGCCGCCATGACTGCCCGGTTAACGTTATTAGCATTAGCGCGCACAGTTCATTCCAATAGGTTTGGCGCGCCAACCGGCGATAAAAGCTACTCCGCCCGCTGCCTGACCGGGGCGATATTGCCCATATCGATGCCATAGATATTCCCCAAGGCGATGATGGATTCCAGTCCGCGCGCGATATCCGGCGAGGATTCAATGATCGGTTCCCGTGCCGTCCATTGGGTCAATTTTTGTCGGAGAACGTCGGTTAGGCTTTTTAACTTTGTATATTCCATAATGCCGCGACCTCTTGCTCGATACACCCGTTGGCTTGTCGTATCCAGTTAATCGCGTAATCGTCCATAAATGAAACAATCATTTATACTTTGGTTATGCGCCAGACGGATATATCGGCAGGATGACAGGTCCTTAATCCAGGTCATCCCATTTTTCAGGGATCGACGCCAGCAGCGTTTGGGTGTAGGGATGCGCCGGGGCGGTGAAAATCTGTTCCCGGCTGCCGGTTTCCACCAGGCGTCCCTGATACATCACGGCAATGCGCGGCGCCATATAGCGCACCACGCGCAGGTCGTGGGAAATAAACAGATAAGCCAGCCCATGCTCCCGTTGCAGCCCGCGCAATAAATTAAGAATTTGCGCCTGTATCGATACATCCAGCGCCGAAACCGGCTCATCGAGGATCAGCAGCCGCGGCCGCAGCGCCAGGGCGCGCGCAATACCGATGCGCTGGCGCTGCCCGCCGGATAACTCCGCCGGATAACGCCGGGCCAGGGCCGGGCTGAGGCCTACCTGTTCCATTAATTCGCCAATGCGCGCGGTCCGGCCGGCCGCATCGCCGATGCGGTGCACGTGCAGCGGCTCCCCGATGATATCGAACGCGGTCATTCTGCGGTTAAGCGAGGCGAAGGGGTCCTGGAACACCATTTGAAATTCGCGGCACAGCTTGGCGTTATGACGCCGCTTTACCGCGGTGATGTCCTCGCCGTCGAACCATATCCGCCCGGCGGTGGGCCGGGTCAAGCCTACCAGCATGGTGCTGAGGGTGGATTTGCCGCAGCCGGACTCCCCCACCAGCCCCAGGGTGTCACCGGCATGCAGTTGCAAATCGACACCGTCCACCGCCTTGACCGCGGCGCCGGCGCGGCGAAAGCCGCCCCCGCGGGGCGGAAAATGCTTGCTGACGCCGTCCACCCGCAGCAAAGGCGGCGGATGGCCGGGTTGCGCGTTCGGCACCGCGGCTATCGGCATAATGCGGTCCTCCCCGCCGGCGCCGCCATAATCAGCTCATCGGCAAAATGGCAGGCGCTAAGATGATACGTATCCGCAGGGTCCGCCAGCGGCGGCGGAACCCGGTCGGCGCAGATGGCGCGCTGCCGGCACAGCGTACAGCGCGGCCGGAACGCGCACCCGGACGGCAGGCGGGCGAAATCCGGCGGTTCGCCGGCGATGGCCTCCAGCGCCCGGTCCACCGGGGTATCCAGGCTGGGAATACTGGCCAGCAGCGCGCGCGTATACGGATGCCGGGGCGCGCCGAACACCGCTTGTACCTTGCCTTGCTCGACAATCCGGCCGGCATACATTACCGCCACCCGGTCGGCATAACGCGCCACCAGGCTCAGATCGTGGGTAATCAGCAGCAAGGCCGCGCCGGTTTGCCGGCAGGCGGCGCGCATGCTTTTCATCACCTGCGCCTGGACGGTGACATCCAGCGCGGTGGTCGGCTCGTCGGCGATAATCAGCTGCGGATGGTTGACCAGCGCAATGGCTATCAGCACGCGCTGGCACATGCCTCCCGACAGTTCATGGGGATATTTTTTCATGCAGCCGGCGGCATCGACGATACCCGCCATGCCCAGCGCCTGCTCCGCCCGGCCGGTACGCGCGGCGCGGGCCAGCGCGGGCTGGTGGCGGCGCAGGCTTTCGTCGATCTGCCTGCCGATGGTCAGCACCGGATTAAGCGATGACATCGGGTCCTGGAAAATCATGGCGATTTCATCGCCATACAGCCGCGCGCGGCTGGCGGCGTCAAGCGTCAGCAGGTCGCGCCCGTTAAATTCAATCGCCCCGCCGGTGACGGCGATCCGCGGCGGCAGCAGCGACATCAGCGCCAGCGCGGTCAGGGTTTTGCCGGACCCCGACTCCCCCACGATGCACAGGGTCTCGCCGCGCGCCACGGTGAATGACACATCGGCGATCGCCCGCAGGCGGTCGCGCCGGGCGCCAAGGTGCACCTCAAGCCCCGTTACCGCCAGCAGCGGCGCCGGGGACGGCATAATCGGATCGGTGTTTGGCATTATCGAGTCCCCATCGGATCCAGCGCTTTATGCATGGCGTCGCCAAGCTGATTCAGTCCCAGGACCAATAGTAGTAGCATCAGGCCGGGAACCACGGCGTACAGCGGCGCGGCGGTCAGGTAATCCCGGCTGTTGCTGAGCATCGATCCCCATGACGCGGCGGGGGGTTTAATGCCCAGGCCGATAAACGACAGCGACGCTTCCAATAAAATGGCATGGCCGGCCGCCGAGGCCAACTGGGTAATCACCACGCCGATGCTGTTGGGCATCACATGGCGCAGCATAATGCGCCACAGGCCGGTGCCCTGCACCATGGCCGCTTTCACATAATCCAGTTCGCGTTCACGCAGTACGCTAGCGCGCATCAGGCGGGCAAAAATGGGCAGATTCACCAGCGCCACCGCGATGCAGATTTGGGCCAGGCCCGGCCCCAGGATGGCCACGGTAATGACGCCGAGCAAAATGCCGGGATAGGCCAACAGAATATCGCAGCCGCGCATCAGCAGGGTATCTATCAGGCGCCCGCCCATGCCGGAAACCAATCCCGCCAGAATACCGAGGCCGGCGCCGGCGCCGACGCTGGTTAACCCCACCAGCAGGGAAATACGCGCGCCGAACAGCACGCGGCTCAACAAATCCCGCGATAATTCGTCGGTTCCCAGCGGATGGCCCGGCGTGCCGGCGGGCATCAGCCGCAGCCCGCTGAACTGGGCGTCGGGATCGCAGGGGGCCAGCCAGGGCGCCAGCAATGCCGCCAGCGTAATCAGCAGCACCACGCCCAGGCCAAACAGGCCGGACGGCGTGGCGAGCACGGCCTTGATCGGTCTGAAGCGGTTGAGCGGCGCCCGCGGCGCGGCGGCCGGCGCGAGTGTGGTCAGGCTCATCAGGTGTTCCCCCGCGCCAGGCGGATGCGCGGGTCCAGGGTCCCGTAGAGCACATCCACCACCAGATTGAGCACCAGGAAAAACAGCACCAGGATAATCAAAATGCCCTGCACCATGCCGTAGTCGCGGTTAATAATCGATTGTACCAGCAGGCGGCCGATGCCCGGCCAGGCGAACACCGACTCGATCACGACGGCGCCCCCGAGCATGCGGCCCAGCAAAATGCCGGTCATGGTGACAATCGGCAGCAGGGAATTGCGCAGCACGTGCCAATAGATAATGCGCCGGCGGCTCAGCCCCTTCGCCCGGGCGGTGCGGATATAGCCCTCCCCCAGGGCGTCGATGACCGCATTGCGCGTGGAGCGGATCAGTACCGCCGCGCCGTGCAAACCCAGCGTGAAGGTCGGCAGCACCAGCGAACGCAAAAAACCGCTTACCGATTCGTCGGCGCTGATAAAGCCTCCCGGCGGCAGCCACCCCAGCGTCACGGCAAACAGCAAAATCGCCAGCATGCCGAACCAGAAGTTGGGCGTGGCGACGGCCAGGGAGGACACCAGCGACGCCAGCCAGTCGATGATTTTACCCTCGCCCAGCCCGGCGGCCAGGCCGAAGGGCACGCCGATCGCCAGCGCGGTCAGCAGCGCCGTCCCGGCGATCAGCAATGAAAACGGCAGGCGGCTGAAGATCAGCTCGCGATTGTCGCGGTGATAGATATAGGACACGCCGAAGTCGCCCCGCACCATATGCCCCAGCCAGGCGGCATACTGAACCGGCTGCGCGCGGTCAAGGCCGTACTCCGCCCGGATGCGCTGCACATCTTCCCGGCTGGCGTCGGGGCCGGCGATCATATCCGCCGGATCGCCCGGCATGGCGCGCACCACCGCAAAAACAATCACGCTTGAGACCAGCAGCACCGGAATCCACTGCAATATCCGGCGTATCAGATAGGCTGCCATGGCGCACTCCCCGGAGAATAATAGACCGGCGGCATTATTGTAGTTTCGCCGCCGTAAAGATGGGCATCCCGTCCAGGTTGAATTGCACCCCGGTCAAGGACTTGGCGGATGCCCACAGCACGGGCAGCGTGGCTACCGGCAATACCCAATTTTCACTGAGCAGCAACGCGTCGATGCGCTGCCAGGCGCGATCGGTATCCGCGCCGGAAGGCTGCGACGTGACCAGGGCGACATCTTCGCCATACTGCTTGAAGTTGATTTGCGCCGGGTTGTCGGCGGCGCGGAAGATCACCGCCGACAGCAGGATGGCCGCGGGGCCGCGGCTGGCCCTGGCATAAACGTGGGCGGCGATTTGGAAATCGCTTTTACGAAAACGGGAAATGTAGGCGGCCTCGGACATTTCGACGATAGTGGCCTTCAGGCCGATTTGCTCAAGCGCGCTTTGCAGCACCTGCGCCATGGCGCCGATTTGCGGTTCCGACTGGCTGCGCGACATGATGGCCACTTCCGCGCCCGCGACGCCGGCCTTGGCGATCAGGGCCTTGGCCTGGGCCAGATCGTAAGCGCAATCCTGCCCGCGTCCCGCGGTTTCGCGTTTACTGTATTGCGGCCAGGGCAGGCATTTCACCAGCGAGGAAGGACCGGCGATATCATGGGCGATGCGCGCGCGGTCCAGCGCCAGGCTGATGGCGCGCCGCACCTCGGGTTTATCCAGCGGCGCGGCCTGGGTATTGAGCGTGATATCCAGCACCCGGCCCTCGGCGGTGGCGGCGCCGGTGGCGAAACCGGACGACGCCAATTGCCCGGCGGCTTCCCGGTCAAGGGACGGTAAAAAATCCACCGTACCGGCGCTCATTTGCATCACTCCCGACTGCTGATCGGGAATGATTTTAATCGTGATCTTCTTCAACGCCGGCTGGGCGCCCCAATAGGCGTCATTGCGCACGAAGACGGCGTCCTGTCCCGGTTCAAAGCTGCTCAGCTTAAACGGGCCGGTGCCGTTGCCGCCGGTCTTGATTTTTTTCGGCTGGCTGCCGTCGATGATAAACGCCAGATCCAGCAGGTCGAATACGGCATCGGACGCGCCGTTAAAATGCAGCACCACCGTGCCGTCATCCGGGGTATCGATGCTGCCGATCATTTTCGCCAGCGGCAAAATATTGGCCCCGTTGGCGGGATCTTTGGCGTAGTTCAGGCTGAACGCCACATCCCGCGCCGTTAACGGTTTGCCATCATGGAAGGTCACGCCTTTAACCAGATGCAACGTCAGCGTCTTGCCGTTATCCGAGCGATCCCAGGATTGCGCCAGCGCCGGATGGGGCTGCCCGTTGGCATCGAGGACGATCAGGGAGTCATAAAGCAAATGCGTCAGGACATAAGTGCCCATGCGCAGCTCGGTGGGATCAAAGGACGTAATATCGGCATTTTGACCGATGACCAGGGCGTCGCGCGGCGCGGCGGCGGCGCCCATACTCCACGGCCCGATGCTTAGCAGCAGCGGCAGGATAACTCCGACGGCGCGCGCCCAGCGGCCCAACTGTTTTAATCTCATACCTTCCCTCATAACGCTTTATGATGTTGCAATGACCGTCAGCGGCATTATTTGATCAACTTTTTGCTTCGTTCAGAGCAAATACTATTGAATAATGCGGGTTTATAAAAGAAAATAAGCCCACAAAACATATATTTTGATCAAATATGGTTATGCGAAAAATAGATAAGCCAACTAAAGTCAGCGAAACCGAGATTACCGACCGGCTGCGGGACGCCATTATCAATCGCCAGGAATTCGATGGGGGCGCGCCGCTGCGCATCGATGCGCTGGCGACGCGGTTTGGCGTATCCCATATGCCCATCCGGGCGGCGCTGCACCATCTGGAAAGCGAAGGGCTGATTGTAACCCAGCCCAATAAAGGCGCGCGGGTGGTGGCGGTGGACGAGGATTTCGTCGCGCAACTGCTGGATATCCGCATCATCATCGAAAGCTATCTGGCGCGCCGCGCCGCCGAGCGCATGACGCCGGCACGCCTGGCGCACCTGGAAGCGCTGCGGGCGCAGCACGAAGCGGCGGTGGACGGAGGCGACGCGGCGCAGGCCCTGCTGGCCAACCGGGATTTTCACGCCGCCATCCATCATATCGCCGATAACCGCGACGCCAACCTTATCCTGGACCGCCACTGGCGGCTGATTCGCGCGCTGTGGCGGCGGTACGGGTACCAGGCCGATCGCTTCGCCGGCGTGGTGGCCGACCACCGGCTATTGCTCAGCGCCTTTGCCGCCGGCGACAGCGAATCGGCGGCGGCCGTCACCGCCGCCCATACCGCGCGCGCCAAGCTGGTGCTGCTCAACCGAATGCGCCAACAGCCGCCGGAGGCAGTCGCCCTCCCGCGCGCGCCCCGACCGTCCGGGGATAACCATGATTAATCCGCGTATCGACGCCTTTGACCTGGTGCATTGCCCGGTCACGGCGAAAACCACCTGGTCGTTTATCCGGCTGCGCATGTCCGATAACGTGACCGGCTGGGGCGAGGCCACCTGGGTGCGCGACCCGGCCGCGCTCGACGCCAGCCATGCCGCGATCCGCCGCCATCTGGTGGGCCGGGAATGGCCGGTATTAGCCGGGTTCCTGGCCAGGAATACCGCCGGCGTCCCCCAGTCCGCCATCGCCAGCGCCCTGGAACAGGCGATGTGGGATATCCGCGGCAAACGCGGCGGCTGCGCGGCGGCCGCGCTGGCGGATAAACACTACCGCCGGCGGGTTCCGCTGTACGCCAATATCAACCGCAGCATTATCGACCGCTCGGCAACGGGTTTCAGGCTGGCCGGGCAAAAAGCCGTGGCGGCCGGTTTCACGCGCATTAAAATTGCGCCGTTCGACGGCGTAACGCCGGAAAACGCCCCTACCCCGGCGGGGCGGCTATTAATCGAGGCGGGGCTGGCGCGCGTGGCCGCCACCCGGGCCGCCATCGGTCCGGCGACCGAACTTTACGTGGATTGCCATTGGCGTTTCGACCCGCGCACCGCGGCGGCGGTGATGAAAGAAGCGGCGGCCCTGGGCGTGGTCTGGTTTGAATGCCCGCTGCCGGAAACGGCGGCGAATATTCCCGCCTTAAAGCGGCTGCGCGCCAGCGCCAACGCGCTGGGTATGCGGCTGGCCGGCCTGGAAGAGCTGACGGGGCCGGCGGATTTTATCCCCTGGCTGGCCGCCGGGGCGTATGACGTGGTGATGCCGGATGTGAAATATGCGCGGGGCATCGCCGGCGTGCTGGCCGTCGCCGACCTGGCGGCCTCGTACGGCGTCGGCTGCGCCCCGCACAACCCCAGCGGACCGATTGCCCATGCGGCCAGCTTAACCGCCTGCGCCATCGGCGGCGCCATTGAACAGCTGGAGCATCAGTTTGATGAAACGCCGTTGTTCTGGCATATGATTGACGCGCATTTTCCGCGCCCGGCGCACGGCGCGAGCCTGCTGCCGTCGCTGCCGGGGCTGGGCACGCCGCTGCTGATTGGCGACGCCATGGCCCCGCGGACGCCGCTGTCCCGCGCCGGCGGTTAGACCGGGGGGCGGCGGCCGGCGGATCGATTAGCATCATCTGCCGATCGCGCCGGGCGGGCGCGGCGCTTAGCGGGGCGGTAAAACGTAGGCGGACCCCTGAACGTTTACCAGCACCGGATCGCTGCGGTAGCGGTCCGGGAACAGGCGCTGCAACTGGGTCAGTTTCGGTAAGTCATTGATCATGATGTAGCGGGCCTGGGGATTATTGGTCAGGTAGTTTTGGTGATAATCCTCCGCCGGATAAAACTGCGCGCCCGGCTCGATGGTGGTCGCCAGGGGCGCGCCGTAGGCATGGCCGGCGTTCAACTGCGCGATATATTCCCGGGCCACCCGCTGCTGCGCGTCGGTTTGCGGGAAAATGGCCGAGCGGTATTGCGTACCGGTATCCGGCCCCTGATAATTCAGCTGAGTGGGGTTATGCGCCACGGAAAAGAAGATTTGCAATAATGTTCCATAGGATACCTGGGCAGGGTCGAACGTGACTTCCACGGACTCCGCATGGCCGGTGTCGCCGCCGCTGACGGCCTGGTAGTTGGCATCCTGCGCATTGCCGCCGGTATAACCCGCCACCACGCTTTTGACGCCTTTAACATGTTGAAACACCCCCTGCACGCCCCAAAAACAGCCGCCGGCCAGGAGCGCCGTTTCGCCCTGCGCGGACGCGGGCGCCTCGTCGCGGGCCGGCGGCGCAATCGCCACCGCCGCGTCGGCATCCCCCTGGGACCAGGCCAGGCCTTGCCAGAACAGCGCGGCGATCGCCAGGGCCGCGATCGCTGGCCCGCGCCGGCGCGTAAAGGTTTTTTTAGCTATGAGCATCATGCCCCCGTCTGCTGGTTAATCGCGGCGTTGACGCCGCATCCTCAGGGTATGCCGCCAGCTTGGCATAACCACCCGGTTCGCCAGATGACGGCTTGATGACAAAATTGTCATCAAGCCCGGGTTTAAAACCGGCATAATGTTAACCCGATCAAAACCTGCCGGTACCGGCGGGTTACAATATTTGTCGATGCCGCCAGATAAGTGGTTTAATCACTGTTTTGCTTGACCATTATTCACAGAAGGACATACCCAGAATGCAACCGATTATCCGGCGTCCGGCCGTTCAGGGATGGCTCCTGCTTGACCCGTTCCGGTAAACCGCGCCGTCCCCATGGACGGTGGATCTATTACATCTTATATGAGGATATTCTTTGGCCTTGCCCCGTTCACTGGGAGTGGGAAAGCGCCTACGGCGCCTGGCTGCCTTATTATTACGCGCCTACCCTGGAGTTTATCGCGGGCGACCCCGACAAAGCCGTCAAAGTGGCGAGAGGAAAACCCCGCCGCCCCTGATCGGCGGCGGCTATATGTAATAAGCGGAAAAAACGCTGTGCAGATGCTCTTTTAACGCCGCTTCGGCGCCGTCGGGGTCATGCCGCCGGATCGCTTCGTAGATGTTGACATGCTGGCGGTAGCTGTTGCCGTTATGCTCCAGGATCTGCTGCGGTTCGGTAAGGGCCACCCGGGCGGCGATCAGCCAGTCCAGCAGGGCGATATGGATGGCCAGGAACAGCGGATTGCCGGGGATCTCGGCCAGAACGCGGTGAAAAGCGATATCGGAGCGAACAAACAGATCGTGATCGACCAGCGATTTGCTGTTGATCTCCAGCGCGGCGGCCAGCCGGGCGATTTGTTTATCGGTGGCTTTTTCCGCGGCATACCTGACCAGGCTGGACTCAAAAAACTGCCGCAATTGCTCGAAGTGGTTTATCCCCCCCGGCTGGTGCAGGAAATCCTTGGCCATGCCGGAAATTTCGCTGATGATGGTATCGGGGGAAGGACGGGTGACCCGCGCCCGCTCGCCGTTGCTGATTTGCAATAGGCCTTTGCGCTTGAGCGCCGCCAATGCTTCGCGCACCGAAGGGCGACCCACCTTGAACATTTCCATCAGCTCGCGTTCGGACGGCAGTTGATCGCCCTCGGCGAATTCGCCGCGGCGCACCATAAACTCCAGTTCCTCCTCCACCACTTCCGACAATTTTTTGCGGGTGAGCGGACGCCGCAGGAAGGTAACCGCCTGCTGGCTGGTAAGCTTGTCGTTTTTCTTGGACGTGGTCATGTCAGTATGATCGATTTCGCCGGGATATTTCCCTGGGATAAAAAAGCCAAAATATTAGGCGAATCATAGCATATTGCATTAACGACCGCATGCCCGCAACGGGATACGGCGGCGGCGGCCGCAATGCCGCCGTCGCGGGTGGATTACGGGTGTCCGCCCTGGCGGCGGGACGGCTGCGGCGCGCCGCCCGCGGCGCCGCTGAAAGGACGGCCGTCAACGGAATCGACCATCCGCAGGGCTTGCGGGCGTAGCCAGCGCTGGACCCGGGAAGGCATGTCCAGGCCAATCAGCAGGATGACCACAAAGGTCAGGCTAAAAGACAGTCCGCCCAGGGCGGTGCCCAGATCCAGCCGCTGGGCGATGCCGGCGCCGAGGATGGGCGCCAGCGCGCCGCCCAGGGCGCCGACGTTATAGGTGAACCCCAGGCCCGCCGCCCGCTGCCCGGTATCGAAATAACCGCCGATCAGCTTCGGCAGCAGGCCGGAAATGCCCTGGCCCAGCATTTGCTGCACGAACAGCAGTCCCCCCAGCAGCCAGATACTGGAGCCATGGATGGCGAAAACCGGAATTATCAGCACCTGGGACAGCAGCAGGCTATAAACATACGCCCTGCGCGTTCCCAGCCAATCGCCGGTAAAGCCGGCCACGCAGCAGCCCACCGCGGCGCCGAATCCGCTGAAAAACAGCAGCTTGGCCACCACCGCCGGCGTATAGGCCAGCTCGGTTTTCAAATAGGTGGGCAGCAGCGCCTGGATCGGCCATGAGTAGAGGAAGGCGCACAGCACCACCCCCATCAGCATCACGCCGGTGGGCCAGCGCGGGCCGCTGCTTTGCACCATAAAACCGATGAAAATGGCGGCGCAGGTCAGCCCCAGCAGCGTCACCATCAGCGCCGAGCCGGCCTGCCCGGTAAAGCACAGGTAGAGCGCGGCGGCGGCAATGGCGGTACAGGCGATATTAACCACCCGGTGCCGGCCTTTGTACAGTACGTCCACCATGTTGCGCGCCGGGGCGTCGGCATCGCGTTTTTTCTCCCAGTCTTGCGCTTCGGGAATATTTTTGCGCAGCCAAAGGGCAAAAACGATGGGCAGAATACCGATAAAAAACAGCGCGCGCCAACCCCACTCCGGCACGACAAACCGATAAATCTGGGCCGACAGCACGCCGCCGATGGCAAAGCCGGAGATCAGAAACCCGCTGGCTTTATTACGCATATGGCGCGGCCAGCTTTCGATGACATAGGTGGAGCTGGCGCCATACTCCCCCGCCATGCCCATGCCGATGATAATCCGGGCCAGGAACATGGTGATATAGCCGGGGGCCAAACCGCAGGCCAGCGTGCCGCAGGAAAACAGCACGATGCTGGTAATCATGGCCGGGCGGCGGCCATAACGATCCCCCATGGCGCCCAGCGCCAGACCGCCGAACCAGCGCGAGATAAACGCGGCGCTGATCAGGCTGGCGGCTTGTACGGTATTGAGGCCGAATTCCTGCTGTACTTCGGTAAGCACCAGGGCAATTAAAACAAAATCGAACCCATCGAGCATATAACCCATCCAGGCGGCCAGGAAGGCTTTCCATTGCGGGCGCGATAATTGCCGGTACCAGGGTAGAGAAAGATTAATACTCTGCATAAGGTATCATCTCCTGATCAATAGCGCCGCAGCGATCTATTGATCTTTATATAAGACAGTAGGGTATATATCAGTAATCGGTTAAAACAAATAAGATGCTATTTACGATCCCGGCCGCCTGCGCGGCGGATACATTATTTCCCTGGCTTATTAAAGTATGGTTATCAGCGGCCGGACGGACATCGCGCCGGCCGCGGCGCTTATGATTTATTCCGGGCGGCCAATTCCTCGCCGAGCTGTTCCGCCAGCGCCCGCAGCGCGGGAATAAATTCCGCGCTGACCGGCGAAAACGGGTTACGGCACAGGGGGTTGGCGATTACGCCCATAAAATGCAGCACCGTTTTCAGGCCGCGGAACACCCCGGCCCGCACCAGCAGGTCGATCACCTGATTGCACTCGCTTTGCAATTGTTTAGCGCGGGTTATTTCCCCGCGTTCCAACGCCGTCACGATCTGTAAATAACGCCATCCCATAATATTGTAAGTACTGCCGATGCCGCCGTCGGCCCCCGCCATTTGCCCGGCCAGAAATATTTCATCGTAACCGTTATAGATAATTTTATCGGGGTGGGCGCGGCGCACCTGCTCCATTTGATAGAGGTTATCCGAGGTTTGTTTTAAAGCGACGACATTAGGCAAGGTAATTAAAGTGGAAATTTGTTCCAGGGTTAATTTCACGCCGCTCAGGGCGGGAATATTATAAACCACCATCGGTTTACCCTGGGCGGCATCAATGATCGCCCGGTAATGGTCGCAGTGTTCGGCAAAGCTAAACGGGTAATAAAACGGCGTCACCGCCGACACGGCGTCGTAACCGCAGTTCGCCGCGCTGGCGGCCAGGGACTGGCTGTCGGCGGTACTGATGCAGCCCACGTGGGCGATCAGGGCAACCTTGCCGGCGGCCTCTTCGGCCACGATTTCCAACACTTCCCGCCGCTCGGCGACGGATTGCAAAAACGCCTCGCCGGTGGAACCGCCGACATATAATCCATCGATTCCCTGGCGCAGGTTAAACCGCACCAGCCGGCGCAGGCTTTCGCTATCCAGCCGCTGGTGCCGATCAAAGGGGGTGAGCAGCGCGGGCAGCACCCCGGTAAGTTTTGCTGACATAACAACCTCGATTGTGAAGTGGATGCGAACCAACTATATACCTATGTACCTAGTATACCAATACATCGATCGAGGCAGGATAGCGGGAGAATAGAGAAACGTGATCGGCCTCAAAACGGTTGCCCGTTTAAGGCCGTTTTAACGCAGGATTTGTGAGCTAGCGCGGAAATTTGCCTATCGCTGCGTGAACCGCAGCGGTCCGTCAGGGAATAATTTTCCGCCGGCGGAACTGGTCGAACAGGGAAAAGAACATCTTTTCGGTGTCGATGAATTCATGAAAGCCGCAGCGGCGGGCTTTGCCGCCGTCGGCGAACATGTCGTAATCCCAGGAGAACACGAAATCGGCGAAGCGCCAGCCCGTTGCCGCCATGGCGCCGCCGGCGGCCAGGCCGTGGCGCTCCGTCAAAGATCGCCACAGTTCGGTTTTATCCCCCATGATATCCGCCAATGCCATCGGCAGCGGCGGCGCGACCGCCAGACCGAAATAATCGGCGATTTTCGGCCACATCTCGCTCCAGCGAAACAGATCGCCATTGTTGATGTTGAACGCCTGGTTGGCGGCCCTGGGCTCGGTGGCCGCCCACAGCGTGGCGCGGGCGAGCAGCCCGGCATCGGTCATTTCCAGCAGGGCCTGGTACGCCCCGGGCTTGCCGGGGAAACGCAGCGGCAAGCCCAGCGCCTGGCTGACGGAGGCGTAAATGGCGATGCTCAAGGCCAGGTTCATGGGGTTGCCCAACGAAAAGCCCCCCACCACGCTGGGCCTGATGGCCGACCAGCTCCAGGTTTTATCTTTCTGGCGCCGCTCCAGATACTGCTGCTGATCGATATTGAATTCCGGCGGCATATGGCCGGCATCGCTTTCACGGGCCGGGGTTTTGAACGGGCCCAGATGCGCGCCGTAGACCTTATACCCCTGCATCAGGCTGATATGCTCCAGCCGCGCCGCCACCGCCTCGGCCCCTTGCACGACATGTTGCAGCATCGCCAGATTGGGGGCGACTAATCCCGCCCAGTCCGGCGCATCCTGATAAGCGGCATAAAAGATATGGGTGATATCGGTCAGCGGCCGCAGTGCGGCGCGGGTGGCGTCGGCATCCAATAAATCAACCGCCAGATAGTCCACCCCCGGGCGCGCCGCGCCGCCGCGGCGCGACAGGCCGATAACGCGCCAGCCTTGGGAAACCAATTCTTCAATCAGCCGGCCGCCAATGACGCCATTGGCCCCGGCAACCAGAGCGACTTTCGAGTTACGCATGGAGTTGTTCTCCGAGTTTAGGGTGCAATAACTGTAATTGATTAACATAACCACGATAATAGGGGTAAAATAGCTAACACTTATAAGCATAACTTTCAGGTAAGCGCGATGGATAAGCTGACCGCCATGAATACCTTTATTCGCGTGGCCGAACTCGGCAGCCTGTCCGCGGCCGCGCGCGATCTGGGCCTGACGCAGCCGGCGGTGAGCCAGCAGATTACCGCCCTGGAAAAGTTATTGAATATTTTGCTGTTTTACCGCACCACCCGCGCAATCACCCTGACGGAAGCGGGTAAAAGCTATTATCAGCAGGTCAAACCGATCCTGCTGGCGGTGAATGAGGCCGAAGAGACCCTGCATGGCTTAACCCAACGTTTGACCGGCAGTTTGCGCATCCATGGGCCCACGGGCATCGGCCAGCGCTACCTCGCCCGGCTGGCGATCGCTTTTCAGCAGCTTCATCCCGGCCTGTCCATCGAGTTGCTGCTCGACGATCGCCTGGGGGATGTGGTGAGCGAAGGCATCGATGTGGCCATTCGTTTGGGGGATTTACCGGCGCCCGGCACCGTGGCTCGCCGGCTGGGAACCGTCGAACGCATCCTGGTCGCCGCGCCGGATTATCTTGCCGCGCAGGGCGCGCCGCGGACGGCGGCGGAATTAAGCGGGCATGCCTATATTCGCTATAGCGGCCCTTCCGGGGATTCGCCGCTGGTGCTTCACGGTCCCGATGGCCCCGAGGTCGTAGACGTGCATCCCGTGTTTCAGGCCAATAATACCTTTGCCCTGCTCCTGGCCATCGAGGGCGGATTAGGCATCGGCGGCGCGCAGCTACCGCTGATCGGGCGCCAATTGGCCGATCGCGCCCTGGTGCGGGTATTGCCCGCCTACCGTTACCCCGCGCTGAAGCTGCACGCCGTTTATCCCGCCGCGCGGTTTATACCGGGCAAAGTCAGGGCATGGGTGGACTATCTTGCGCAAGCCCTGGACCAGGAGGACTTTATGGCCGCCACCCGCTCCGGCCCCGCGCCTTAAGCGGCACCCGGCGGTTACACGATTTTCACGTCCAGATCCTCCATGGCGTCCAACGCCGCCCGGTCCGCGGCTTCGATACTGCTATCCGTGACGATGCAATCAATTTTGCCGATGGGCAGCACTAGGTTAAATCCGCGCCGGCCGAATTTGGTCGAGTCCAGCACCGCCACCACATAACGCGCGGTTTTGGCCATGGCGTCGCTGATGGCGTACCCCTCGTTGAAGGTGGTAATGCCCTGTTCAAGATCCAGGCCATCTGCGCCGACGAACATAATATCGGCAGTGATGCTGTTGAGCGAAAGCTCGGCGATGGTGCCGTGCATGGAGCGGGTTTTATGCCGCACGGTACCGCCGCAAATCACCAGCGTGATCTCTTTATTGTCCGATAACGCATAGGCGGCCGGCAGATTATTGGTAATCACCGTGATATTACTGAACCGCGCCAGTTCCTCGGCAATCAGCATCGTGGTGCTGCCGCTATCGAGGATCACCGTATCGCCGGTTTTCACCATGGCGGCCGCAACCACGGCAATGCGCCGCTTGGCGTCCTCAGCCAGCGGATAACGGTCCTCCAGGCCTAACTCCGCGCTATCCCTTTCCCGCGCACCACCCGCGCCGTCCTCCGGTTGGCCATTGGCATGCGCCATGGGTTTGCTGGCGCCGCCGTGGAACCGGCTGACCAGCCCCTTCTCCTCCAACAAACGTAAGTCGGCCCTAATGGTTACCTCCGATATACCAAAACTATTCGAAAGCTTAGAGACACTGATACTGCCATTTTTGTTCACCAGATTGATGATTTTATTTCTTCGCTCAAAAGTATTCATAAGAAAATTCTACCCCTATATTATGGATACAGTGTAAACGAAAGAAAGAGTAAAGAGGAGAGGCAATTCGACCCGTACCGCCACCCCTTTCATTTTTCGGGCCGACGGGAGCCAAGGGTGATAAATAACCTACCTACAGAGGCGCGAAGGCGTGACCGCCGGGCCTCTGTAGCAATGGGGTTACTCAGGCACCTTCAACATGATTTTACCCTGCATGGGGCGTCCTTGCAGGGCGGCGACGGACTGGACATATTCGCTGAAACCCTCGACGCTGGCGATCAGCGGTTCAATATCCAGGGCGTGGTCTTGTAATAATTCTACCGCTTGGCGCCACTCCTCGCCCGGCCACGGCGCCGAATAATTCATCCAACTGCCCGAGATCCGCAGTTCCTTACGCAAAATATGGCCAAAAATCGTGGGATTAAGCAACACATCGCGATGCAGCGTCCCTACCAGGGAGATCTGCGCACGCGGGCCGGCGATCTCCAGCGCCAGCGCCACCGTTTGCGCCGTGCCGGCGGTTTCGAGAATCAATTGATCGAACTGGCGCTGCGCCATACGCCCGGTAATTTGCGCCGGCGTCAGCTCCCCGGCGTGCCAGGCGTCATCGGCGCCGGTCTTTAGCGCCAGCGCCAATTTGTCCGGATTGATATCAAGCACGCTGACCGATGCGGCCCCAAGCGCGCGCGCGCACTGCATCGCCAGTAATCCGATAGTGCCCGCGCCGATAATGACCACGTGTTTGCCGGTGCATCCGCCCGCCAGGTGGATGGCGTGCAGGCCAACGGTAATCGGCTCCAGGAACGCGCCGGCCAGCAGCGATAGCCCGGCAGGGAGTTTCAGCAGATTGAGCCGCTTGACCACGATATATTCGGCATTGCCCCCCGCCGACCGGGACCCGACGAACTGGTATTGCCGGCATAACGAAAAGAAGTGGCGCCGGCAGGCTTCACATTCGAAACAAGGCAATAGCGGCACGCAGGCCACGGCGTCGCCGGCAGCCAAATCGTTAACCGCAGACCCGGCCGACACCACGTGCCCACTGAACTCATGCCCCAGCGTAATCGGATAAAAATGCGCGCCGGTATAAAATACCCGCGGAATATCGGACCCGCAAAGACCCGAATATACTACTTTCACCAATACGTCCTGCGGTGATGAAACGGCGGGGACCGGCACTTCTTCCACGCGCAGCTCTCCGCCATCGTATGATACGACCGATTTCATAGTAATAACTCCAGGATAAGTGGGGAGCCAGGCTCCCCCGGTGATTCAGGAATGTTTTTCTATTTCCGGCGCCGTCACGATAAGCGCCTCATCCGCCCTGGCGAAAGCGCGGGCACGCCGCCAGGTGAGCCAAACTCCTATCACGTAAATCGCGCCAATCAGCGCCAACCCGGTAATATTTTGCCAGGTGAGCAATTGAATCAGCAGGTAGGTGATGGGCGAACCGCCCTGATCCATGGACGCCACCGTGGCGCCGCTGTCTTTCAACGCCCCGGCATTGGCCGCCAGTTGGGTATGCAGCCCAATGGTTTGCGTGGCAATCCATAAGGTGATGCCCATGATAATCACGCCGGAAATCAGGGTGCGGAATAAATTGCCCTGGTGTACCGCCACCGCCATGGCCACAAAGAAACCGATGGTGGCCAGATCGCCAAACGGCAGCACCTGGTTACCCGGCGTTACTACCGCCACCAGTATGGTCAGGGGGATGAAGATCAGGCTGGCCGACACGACCGCGGTATGGCCGAGCAACAGGGCGGGGTCCAATCCGATCAAGAACTCCTGTCCGCCAAAACGGGCCTGCAGACGTTTACGGGCGTGGCGCGCAATGGGCATAAGGCCGTCCATGATGGGTTTAATTACCCGCGGCATCAGCAGCATCACCGCCGCAGTT
This sequence comes from Sodalis sp. RH21, assembly GCF_047324175.1. Lineage (NCBI taxonomy): Bacteria > Pseudomonadati > Pseudomonadota > Gammaproteobacteria > Enterobacterales > Bruguierivoracaceae > Sodalis > Sodalis sp. RH21. The sequence continues at coordinate 3,599,156 of NZ_CP178732.1, forward strand.
TTCACCGCCAGTTGCAGTATGGCTTTGGCGTCATAGCCCGCCAGGATGCCGATGATAATCCCCATGACAAACCCGACGGTGACCGGCTCGCCAAAGGGGCCGAAGCGCTTTTGCACATCATCGGCGCTGAAATGAATACGGTTCAGGCCGGGAATACGGTTGATGATGCTGTCCACCAGTACCGCAATCGGCCCCATATACGCCGAGGTTCCGTGCGGTATGGCGATCCCTTCCAGTCCGAAAAACTCCCGGGTGTCCCTGGCGAACCAGTCCCCCAGCTTGTAAACGAAAGCGGCATGCAGCGCCACCCCGGCGATACCCAGCCAATATGAGCCGGTGGCGATATGGATCAGCGCTCCGGTAAAGGTCATATGCCAGATATTCCAGATATCAACGTTAACCACCCTGGTCAAACGGGTAAAGAGCATCAGGATATTGACGCCGATGGCGATGGGAATGGCCACCAGCGCGATTTGGGAGGCCCAGGTCATCGGCGACGACCCCGGCCAGCCGATATCCACCACGCTGAGATTGATATGGAAATTTTCAGCCATGCTCTTGGCCGCCGGACCGATGGAGTCTAGCATCAGGCCGATCACCAGGCCGATACCGACAAAACCGATGCCGATATGCAGGCCCGATTTAAAAGAATCGCCCGGTTTCATGCCGAGTATGATCGAGAAAATGATAATCACAATCGGTAACATCACGGTTGGCCCGAGCGCCAGGATGTAACGCATTACTTCGTTAAACATGATGTCACCCCACAAGTATTTTTATGATTTTTTGCTTTAGTTCATCGATGCCCACGCCCGAGACAAACGGCATACCGTGTACCAGCGGTATGTCGCCGAATTGCCGGTCGACACGCGCAGTGGTACAAATCAAATCTGCGCCGTCCATATAGGTCTCGATTTCGGTCACCCGGCACTGCACTAAATCCAGCTGGATGCCCTGCTCTTCGCATAACTCTTTAATCTCTTCGGCAGCTAATGTGGACGTGGCTACGGCGCCGCCACAGGCGACAATGACTTTACGTTTCACAATGCGATTCCTCGTTTTTTTGGTTTTCATTAAAGATCGACTGGCGAAACACCCTGCCGAGCGATGGCGCATCGGTAGTTAACAATCCTTCTACCAGCGCCGGGTCCTGCAGTCTGCCGAACAGCGTGCGCAGCAATCGCAACTGCTCTGTCGGATGAGTCACCACCAGTGCGATAATCAGCCGAACCGCTACCATGTCGTCGCCGTCCGCCTGCCTGAACTCCACCGGCTGCGCAAGCCGCAGCAGGTAAATTGCCGGCTCCAGGGCGTGCTCAGCCTCGCAGTGCGGAATGGCCACCGCGTGTCGCTCCAGGGAAATACCTGTCGGATATTGGGTTTCACGCGCCTCAAGCGCCGCCCCATAGCCTGGTGTAACAATGCCGGCGGCCAGCAGGGTTGCGCTGATATGCGCCAAGGCCTGGCGATAATCGCTAAACTGTTGGTCCGTACTGACTAGAAGACGAGTGGTTGTCATGCTTTACCCCTCACAGCCATATTGATAAGCACGCAATACGTCCTGGATTTTATCGATGATCAGGCTGCGGGCGTCGGCGGGCAGCGACTGCGCCATTACGCGCTGGAATTGCAGCGGCAAATACTGGCTCAGTAATCCGAGCGGAATGGGAGTCTCGGTCAGGTTGGTCAACAGGCGGTCCACCGCCTGGGCAATACGCTCGTTCGGCCAGTAATAACGGATGCGATCAGACAGGCTGTAATGCAGATCGATCAGCGAGCGAGTGAAGGTCGGGTGATAATATTTTTTCCAATAATGAGGTTCATCTAGCATCACTTCATCAATCACCTCCAGGATGCGGCTGCGTTTTTCCGGCGCTATCAATTCTTGCTCGATGGATGCCAGGGCAAAAATAGCCTCGCGCAGGGCAAACGTCAGCGCCGGGCCGACTTTAAGAATGGCGAAATGACCGGCCACCAGCTCGCTGTAGGCTTCTTGGGACTGGTAATCTGTGGAATGGGCTTCATACACATAAGGCGTATCGGCGATGTAGCGCGACAGCTCCCGCGCCAGCTCCGGACGGAAAGCGATGACCCTGGTATGATCGAACTCGACCCCCGGCTGCACCACCACGCCGATGACCCGGCCAAATGCCTGTTCCAAACCGTAGCGGGCAAACGCTTCGCGATGCGTTTCTATGGTCGCCCTGGCATCCGCCACCGTCGTGACATGCACCTGCCCGATGGCCTGGGATTCGCCGCCCGGCACCGGCACCTCGGTGCCGATCACATAGGTCAGCACCGCTTTTTGCGCCTCGGTGGCCACCGATTCCGCCACGGCACATAACCCGGCCGCGCGTTCGGCGACGGTCAGGGGATCAAGCGGCACCGCATCGCCGGCGCAGGACATGGACGCATCAAGATGAATTTTGCTATAGCCGGCTTTCACATAATCGGCGACCAGGGTTTTGGCCTTTTCCATGGCGCTGGCGGCATCGTCCCCTTGCCAGCAGTTCGGCCCAAGATGATCGCCGCCCAGGATAATGCGGTCATGAGGGAAATCGAGTCCGTCGGCAATCCGGTAGACAAAATCCCTGAAGTCCGCTGGCTTCATGCCGGTATAACCGCCGAATTGATTGACCTGGTTGGATGTGGCCTCGATCAGCACGTGGCGATCGTTCGCCAGATCGAAGCGCAGCGCGGCCTCAATCACCATGGGGTGCGCTGAGCATACAGAACAGATACCTACATGCTCGCCTGCTTTATGCCTTCTGATAATTTCTTTCATATTTCCTCCATTTGATTTCGATTATAATCATTATATTTCGATTATCTAGCAATGCGCATTTTCGATTTTCGTGATCCGTGTCTAAAACATCCTTTGTCGGTGACTGAAAATCAAAAGGCGCGTCCACGCCGATGGCGGAGCGCCGCAAAAAGACCAGCCAGGAAAAAGCGCCGGAGCATAGGATGAGAGAGGAAATTTGTATTTAAATACAATGAAATAATACTTTACGGCACGCCGGCACTGAAAAGAAAATGCCTGTTCGGCGACCATCTGCATGGGCGTAGGGAAGTGGAGGCAGGACGTTGCGGGTCGGAAAAGCGCGGTTCTTGCCGCGCCAGGCCGTCATCGCCGCCCGGCGCGTTGTCTGCGCCGGAGGCGGCTGATTTTATAAAAGCCGTAAGCCGTCGGCCGTCTTAAGCGTCCGGACTTTACTTTCGAATTGTTTCGCTTGCCAAATGAATCTCCCTCGCAGACGCCTTTATGGCCCTGGCCTCCATCCCTTCTTTCTTCACCAGCATCACGCGCCAGGTGCCCATGATCACCGCGCCGGTGAGCGATCCGGCCAGAATACACAGCACCCATAGCACCGGCCGGCTGACCAGCGGCAGGATCAGAAACCCACCGTGGGGAGCCGGTACCTGGATATGCAGGCTATAGCTGAGCACGGAGGAAAGGGACGAGGCCACCATCATGATCGGGATCACACGCAAGGGATCTTTGGCGGCGAAGGGGATGGCCCCCTCGGTGATATGGGTGCAACCAAGGATGTAGTTAACCACGCCGGCGGCGCGCTCCTCTTCGGTGAAGCCGCGTCGGAACAAGGTGGTGGCCAGGGCAATCACCAGCGGCGGAGTAATGCAGGCGGCAGATACTCCGGCCATAAACAGGGTATTGCCCTGCGCCAACAGCAATGTCCCTGTCACATAGGCCGCCTTATTCACCGGCCCGCCGAAATCAAAAGCGCACATCATGCCGACCACGATGCCCAGCAATACCGGATTGGCCTCCTGCATGGCGCTCAGCCAGGCCATCATCCCGTTATTAATACCCGCTACCGACTGGCCTAGCAGCACCATCAGGGCGCCGATGGCAAATACCCCCACCAGCGGCAGGATAAAAATCGACTTCAGCCCTTCGTACTGACGCGGCAGGCCGGCCAGCAGTTTCATCATCGCCAACATCAGATAGCCGGCGGCGAAACCGGCGATGATGCCGCCGAGGAAACCGGCGCCGGTAGCCGTGGCCAGCAAGCCGCCGACAAAGCCGGCCACCATGCCTGGACGCCCAGCAATAGAGGCGGCGATAAAAGCGGTGAAAACCGGTACCATAATGGAAAACGCCTGCTGGCCCACTTTCATTAGCAGCGCGGCAAAAGCGTTATACTCGGACGACTCCGGATTGGACGAATAGATGCCCCATAAAAACGACAGCGCGATCAGAATACCGCCGGCTACTACAAAGGGCAGCATATTGGAAACGCCGCTCATCAGATGCTTATAGATCTGGCGCCCCGCCGATTCATGTTGCCCACCGGCTTCCGCCGTAGTACCGGCCGGCCGGCTTCGCAATGGCGCTTTCCCGGCCAGCACCTGTTCGATCAGCGCCGCGGCGCGCATGATACCTTCTTTAACCGGCACCTCAATCACCGGCTTGCCGTTAAAACGGCCGATATCAATATCCTTATCGGCGGCAACGATGATCCCCAGCGCGTCGCGAATCTCTTCTGCGGTTAATTGATTCTCCACGCCGGAAGCGCCGTTGGTTTCAACTTTAATTTCAACGCCGAGTTTTTGCGCCGCATTTTTTAATGCAACCTCCGCCATAAAGGTATGGGCAATACCCGTAGGACAACCGGTCACCGCCAATATTTTGCTCATAGCATCACCTATTGGATTATTTTAACGTTAACCTGTGGAATATAGTTATGCACCTTTGATAATGTTCCGAGACCTTCGGATTCCGCCACATTTGCACCGGTGGCGGCGGCTTTTTTTAATGCCTGATCCACAGGTCCGTTATATAGCCATTCGCTGAGAAAGGCCGCCAGCGCGGCATCGCCGGCGCAGGCTGAACTTAATACACGTACATTTATCGCATCGCAAAAAAATAAAGACCGTCCGTTGGAAAAATAAAGTCCCTGGGCGCCCATCGTCAGCAGCACATTGCGAGCTCCCAGTTGATGTAACCGGGCGATGGCGACCCTGGCCTGCGCCGCAGTGCTGACGGTAAAACCAAAAATCTCCCGCATTTCTTCATCGTTGGGTTTGATTAATAATGGTCGGAACACCAGCAGCTTCGCCAGCACCGGCGCACTGATGTCCAGAATCACGCCGATATCCCTGCTCTGACACAGCGTAAGCAATTGATGATAGTAACCGCTGTCGATGCCGGGCGGTAAGCTGCCGCTGATCACCAGATAATCCCCTGGGCTGAGGTAGTTTAATTGTGCCAACAATTGCTGCTGGCGCTGTTCATTCACCCGTGCCCCGGGGGATACTAATTTATATTCGTTGCGGCCATCATTGATAAAGACATTAATCCGCGTCGGTTCATCAAGCCAAATAGGACAAACATCGTAGCCTTGGGAATTAAGCTCATCCATAATATAGCGGCCGGTAAAACCACCAAAAAAACCAATTATCCGCGACGGGACATTATAATGCCGCAGCACTATAGAAACATTTACCCCCTTTCCGTTAGGAAAATAATTGACTCCCTGAGTTCTATTTACCACCTGCGGAGCCAACTCCCGGCATTGAATATTCATATCAACTGCCGTATTGAGCGTCAGCGTATAAATCAAGGGCATCCCCTCCCCTTACAATAAAATAAGTCATAAACTGACGATTATAGCCGCCCGGCGCAGCCGCACACATTAATCACCTTTTTTACCACTTCTTTCATGGCCAGTTTCGCCGGCTGGTTATAATGCCGCGGGTCGTTTTCCTGCTGATGCTCCTGGAAATAGCGCTTCAAGGCATCCGAAAAGGCGATTTTCAATTCGGTGGCCACGTTGACCTTGCATACCCCTAGGCCGATGGCGCGGCGGATATCCTCGTCGGACAGCCCCGAGGCCCCGTGCAGCACCAGCGGAATATCCACCCGGCGCTGGATTTCGGCCAGGCGCTCAAAATCAAGACGCGGTTGTTTGGCATACAGGCCATGAGCGGTGCCGATGGCCACCGCCAGCGAATCAATGCCGGTAAGCGCCACGAATTCCGCGGCCTGGGCCGGCGACGTATACAGCGAGTCCTTTTCGTCGACCACCAAACCGTCCTCCATGCCGCCAAGCCGGCCCAGTTCCGCCTCGACACTCGCATCGTAGCGGTGGCAATAGGCCACGACCTCTTTGACCAACGCCACATTGTCCCCGTAGGGCAGATGCGATCCATCGATCATGGCGGAACGGATGCCGCGGCTGACTTTGCTTTCGATATCCCCCAGGGACTCATGGTGATCAAGATGAACAATCAGCGGTATGCGATGCTCGGCGGCAAGGGCGCGGCACAGCGCGACAATGTTATCAACGCCTGCATAACGGTATGTGCCCGGCGTACCCGCCAGCATCACCGGTGCTGAACATTCGGCGGCGGTTTCCACCACCACTTGAAGCGTTTCCAGGTTATGGATGTTAAACGCGGGCACGGCAAAACCTTCGCGCTGCGCTTTCTGCAAGACATTTTTGCTTGAAATAATGTACATACCCGAGTCCTTTTAGTGTTTCGATCCGGCCCGCCGGCGTGATGTAGGATTTTCATAATGAAACCAAAATTAAAAAATCACGCTCTCTTCGCTCAAAAATGTAGCTTCATTCAGCCTGTACTTTCGTGATCGACTTCACTTATTATTAAATAATTTTAATTTTGAAAGTTATTTAATAATTAATACCTTCATTTAAAATATGAATCACTCTCGGAATGATGCCTTACGCCCCGGTCATGCCACGGTAAGGCTATTGAATTACAACAATTTGTGAAGGGCTTCGCACCCCCCAGTCCCGTTGTTGCGGTAACATCATGCTGCTGGGCATAGGTTTAAAAATAAAGGCGGGGATTTACGTATATACTTCACGCTGGTGCGAAAATTTGAGGCGATATCACGGTGTGATGTTGTTGTTATCCATGGGGGAGCATGTGCCGAAACCATCTACCAGCCAACTGAAGCGGCGCCTTGAGATCGCCGAGATGGTGCGTAAAAACCGGGAAATCAAGGTGGATGATTTGTCGGCCCGGTTGGGCGTCTCCGGCGTCACCATCCGTAACGATCTGAATTACCTGGAACAGCAGGGATATCTTAAGCGGTCATTTGGGGGCGCCATCTATACTACCCCTAACGACCTGCCCCATAACGCCACCCAGTCGGGCGGATTGCCTGGGGGCAACCGGGCGGTGGAAATCGAACTGGCGCGCCAGTGCGCGCAGCGTATCGAGGACGGCGATGTCCTATTCCTCGGCCACGGGGAACTGACGCGGAAAATGCTGCCGTTCCTGGCGCCGCTAAAAAATTTAACGTTGCTGATTAACGATCTCAGCCATGCGCAGGCGGCACTGGATTTTATCAACGGCAAAGTGATTCTCGCCGGCGGCAACCTTAATCCGGCGACCAAGGCCCTGCACGGTGATTTACTATTGGCCGCGCTGGATGCTTGCCCCATCACGGTAAGCGTGACCGCCATCGATACCATAGCCGGCGGCGCCGAACTGATGCTGTATGACGAGACGTGGGCGGCAACCTACCGGGCAGTCATGGCCTGCGCCAGTCGGCGCATCGTGCTGTTGCCTAAACGCATGGCGGAACAGGCGGGAGCTTTTCCCGTGGGCCGCCTGGATGATATTAGCTGTATGATCGCGCCGCAGGATGTGATTGCCGAATACCACCAGCCTCTGGTCGCCAACGGGTTGCTCAATCGCTACACCAACAACGAATGTTTCACCTACATCCACGCGGCACTGAACGCTAAAGACTGAGTCATGGGAGTCTGGCTATTATGCGAACGATTTGTACCATCGGTGAAATCCTGGTCGAGTTCCTGGCTAAGGAAATCAATCAGGATTTAACGTTGCCCGGTGAGTTTACCGGCCCGTTCCCAAGCGGTGCGCCGGCGATTTACGCCGATCAGGTTGCCATGCTGGGCTTTCCTTCCATGTTATTTAGCTGCGTGGGCGCGGATACTTTCGGCACGCTTTGCATGAATCGCCTGCGCCGCGACGGGGTGAACATCGCCAATGTGGCGGTGATCCCTGCGGCCGTCACCGGTACCGCTTTTGTCAGTTACCAGAACCAGACCCAGCGTAATTTTATTTTTAATATGACCCAGAGCGCCAATGGGTATCTGAGCGCCGAGTATATCGACGAGCACCAGCTTAGCAACTGCCGGCATCTGCATATCATGGGTTCCTCGCTGTTTTCGTTTCGCATTATCGATGCCATCTGTAAAGCGATTCATCAGATAAAAAATAATCATGGCACCATTTCGTTCGATCCCAATATCCGCAAAGAAATGCTGAATATTCCTGAAATGTCCCAGGCGTTTGATTTTATTATGGAATACACGGATATTTTTCTGCCCAGTGAAAGCGAACTCGACTATTTTGCCGAAAGCGAGGATAAGGACGAGGAGCATGTGGTCGCCAAATTGCTGGCCGACGGGATTGGGCACGTAGTGATTAAACGCGGCGCCAAAGGCGCCAGCTACTATGCCATTGACGGCCGGGGCAAGCGCATCGAACATCATATTCCCGGTTTTAGCGTCGATACCGTTGACCCCACCGGTGCCGGGGACTGTTTTGGCGCCACTTTCGTTTGCCTGCTGCTGGAGGGGTATCCGGTGAAAAAGGCGCTGCGTTTCGCCGCCGCCAGCGGGGCGCTGGCCATATCCCGGCAAGGCCCGATGGAAGGCACGTCCACCCTGCCCGAGCTGGAGCTATTCGTGGCGGCCGGCGGACAGCATTGAAAGCTATCCCGGCACGCCGCCCTCAGACGCGCTGATTGGTACTACAGGGTATCGACGGCGCCGCTTTCATTTAGCGCTTCGGCGCTGCCGTTATCCAGACGCTGGCGCCGCCGCAGATTGGGGAACCAGGCCATCCACAGTCCGACCACCAGCAGGGTGCCGATGCCGCCCAGGGCGGCGGCCGGCACCGCGCCTACCCACGCCGCGAGCAGGCCCGATTCAAATTCCCCCAGCTGGTTGGACGTATTGATAAATATCGAATTGACCGCGCTGACGCGGCCGCGCATGTCGTCCGGGGTATCGAGCTGCACCAGCGCGCCGCGGATTACCATGCTGACCATATCGAAGGCGCCGAGGGCGAACAGCGCCAGCAGCGACAACCAGAGTACGCTGGACAGCGCGAACACCAGCGTCGCGACGCCAAAGCCGGCCACCGCGATAAACATGATCATGCCGACGTGCCGCTCCAGCGAACGGCGGCTTAACCAGAATCCCACCAGCAGCGCACCCACCGCCGGCGCGCCGCGCAGCAGCCCCAGGCCCCATGCGCCGGTGTGCAGGATATCCTTGGCGAAGATCGGCAGCAAAGCGGTGGCGCCCCCCAGCAGCACGGCGAACAGATCCAGCGAAATCACCCCCAGCACATCCGGCCGCGCGCGGATAAAACGCACGCCGGCGAACAGGGTGGCGAAACTGGCCGGCACCCGGCGCGGCGGCGTATGTTCATAATGCAGCCGGCTGACCATGACGATGGATATCAGATAGAGCGCGCCGGCGGCCGCATACACCGTGCCGGCCCCCGCGACGTACAAAAAGCCCCCCAGGGCGGGCCCGACCATCATGGCCGCCTCGCCGGAAGCGGCATTGGCGGCCATGGCGCGCGCCAGCAGCGCCGGCGGCACCAATGCCGGCAGCATTGATTGCAGCGACGGCGCTTCCATGGCCTTGGCCACGGAGATCAGGAAAATCAGCCCGAGGATCACCACTTCATTAACATGGTGGGTCAGGGTCAGCGCCGCCAGCGCCGCGATGGCCAGCCATTCGGCCAGTTGGCCGAACAGCACGATGCGCCGGCGATCGAACTGGTCCGCCACATGGCCGGCCGGCAGCGCCAGGGCGACCGACGGCAAAAACTGCGCCAGGCCGATCAGGCCCAGATCCAGCGCGCGCCCGGTGATGGAATAGATTTGCCAGCTCACTGCGATGGACAGCATCTGGAAGCCGAAGCTGGAACCGGTACGGGCCAGCCAGAACGCGACAAAAGAACGATGGTGCAACAGCGAGTCCGCGCTGGCGGTAGCAGAAGAAGGCATGGCGAATCCTGATGGTAAATGAGTATAGTCGTGCCCAAAAAATAACGGTCGTACCCGGAGCGGGAGGTTCAGCTTAACGTACTTGCCGCGGTTTTCACCATATCAATCAGTGCTAAAACGGTTTTTTCGCCCCGGGCCGCCGGCGGAAAAAAGATGACCCGGCGGCCTGCGATAGGCCGTCGGGTCATAGCGGTTATTTACGCCTGAAATCAGCGTATTTGGACGTTACTTAACCGTAAACACGTAAGCGCCATGGGTTTTATGGCCGTCAACGGACACCACGTGCCATTTCACCTGGTACCGGCCGGCGGCTAGCGGCGCGGCCAGCGGCACGATTAGCCGGGTATTGGCCGCGCCGTCGATTTGCGGTTTCCCGGTCGCCACCGCCGTATTATCGGCCAAGGCGAGCTCTACGCCGCTAAACGCGGGTTCCACGCCTTCGGTGAATTCCAGGGTAAGCTTATCGGGCGCGGCCGACACGGTGCTGCTGGCGGCGGGCGTTTGGGTTTTCAGATGAGCGTGGGCCAGCGCCTGCTGGGAAAGCAGCGCCCCGGCCAACAGGATGGCCGTTGGCAGCAGCGTGCCTTTACTAAAAAAAGCATGGCGCTTCAAGGTATGGCAATGCATATTAAATCCCTTTTTGATCAATCAAATACAATCCCGCCCCGCCGCCCGAAGCCGATAAAAGGCGACGGGCGCGTTGCTGCGCCATAACGGCGCCGGCGGGTAACATCGTCGGTTATGATTAAAAGACAGGGATTCGGGCCGGGGGTCCGCGGGCCAGGAAAGCAGGGAACACCAGGCGGGCAAGCAGCGGCGCCCCCGGTTGCGCCGGCGGCGGCCCGGCGGTCGATACCGCCGACCAGAACAGGGCGACGCCCGCCGCATCCAGCAGCGGTAAATGAATTAATAATAAACAATATCCGCAGGCGAAATCCGCCGACATCGGCATGGAGTGGGGCAACGATCCGCCGCGATCGGGATGCCGCGGGAACGGGGCATGGGCCATGGCATGGCCCATGGTATCAGCGCTAACGGCATCGCCGACGGCATGGCCCATTTCCCGGCCATCCAGCATGCCGCCAGGCGCAGCGCCGGCGCGGGCGCGCTCCAGTGATTGTGATATCACCGGCGCAATAAACAGCATCAGTAATGCCCAGATGCCCAGCCAGGCGGCGCAGCGGCCGCGGCGCGCGGGATAACGCGTTATCGGCGCCACCGCGGCCGGCAAAGGGAACATAACAACTGGATAATTATAAGCATTCTCATTTGCCTATAGTAAAACACTTAATGCAGTAAAGGAGCCGCCGGCCAAAAAATATTTTGCCCGCGGCCGTTCAGCGGCACCCGGGTGAAAAGGCATCCCGCAGCGCGGCGATATGTTCGGGGCCGATGCCGCAGCATCCCCCCACCACGGTGGCACCCTGCCCGACCCAGCGGCGCGCCCACCCCAGGTAATGTCGCGGGTCGAGATCGTCCCTGATGGCCGAAATGCCGGCATAGGGCTGGTCCGACGGCGGTTCGGGCATAAAGGCATTGGCATAGACCCCCAGCGCCGCCGCGGGGGTGGACGACGCATCAATCACGCGCCTGGCGGCGACGATCGCCTCGCCCATCGCCTCCGGCTGGCTGCAATTAAACAAGATCCCCGCGGCGCCCGCCGCCAGCGTCGCCGCCGCGGCGGCGGCCACCGGTTCGCCCGACCGCAGCTCCGCCGGCCCGGTGCGCCCGGCTTCGTCCTTAAGGGTATAAGCGATATAGACCGGCAGCGCGCTGACGCGTTTAACGGCGTTCAGCGCCGTCAGGGCCTCCAGCGTGGAACTCTGCGTTTCGATGAGCCAAAAGTCGACCCAGGGCAGCAGCCCCGCGATCAGCGGCGCCAGGATCTCGTCCGCCCGATCGGGAATAAATTTTTCCGGCCGGTAGCTCTCGAACAGCGGCGGCAGCGAGCCGGCCACCCGCACCGGATATAGGGGAGCGGCGGCGTTGGCCCGGTCGGCCGCCGCGCGGGCCAGTTGCCCCGCCAATCCCGCCAGGGACTGCGCCTGCCGGGCAAACCGCGCCTCGCCCAGCATATGCGGCACCAGGCCAAAGGTATTGGTGGTCAGCACCTGCGCGCCGCTATCGGCATAAATTTGATGCGCCCGCGCCACGTACTCCGGGGCTTCGATCAGCGACAGCGCCGACCACTCCGGCAGGCGAAACGGCGCCCCCAGCTGCTCCAGCAGGCGGCCCATGCCGCCGTCAAGCAGCGTAATCGCGCCGCGTATTACCGTACTGCCTTCGTCGCCCATGGCGGCTCCTTAATCAGGGGGAAAGGGGAATATCCGCGATCTAGCGCTGCGGGCCGCGCGGCCGGTAGCCCTGGCCGAAATGGCGCTCCAGCCGCCCCTGCGCCAGCTCAAGCACCATCGACATCAGCCAGTAGATGGCCGCCGCCGCCGTCAGCATTTCCATATAATGATAGGTGCTGCGGCCATAGGATTGCGCCAGAAAATTAAGCTCCCATAACCCCATCAACGACACCAACGATGAATCTTTCAGCATGGAAATAAACAGCGAGCCCACCGGCGGGACAATAATACGCAGCGCCTGCGGGGCGATAATATGGGTAGCAATCACGCTGCGCGGCAGCCCCAGCGCCATGGCGGCCTCCGTCTGCCCGCGGGGGATGGCGATCACCCCGCCGCGGATGGTTTCGGCCAGATAGGCGCCGTAATTGAGCGACAGGGCGATAATGCCCGAACTGAAGGCCCCCAGCACGATGCCCGCCTGCGGCAGGGCCAGATAAATAATCAGTACCTGCACCAGCAGCGGCGTGCCGCGAAACAGCGACGTATAAAACGTGGCGCAGCCAAAAGCGATGGCGCTGGAGGATAACCGGCCCGCGGCGGTAATAATGCCCAGCAGCGTGCAAAACAGCATGGCGACGGCGGTTATCACCAGGGTCAGCGCCGCGCCCTGGATAAAACCGTCCGGCGACAAATGCAGCCCCAGCATAAACGGCAGCTTTTGCCGGATCAGGCCAAAATCCAGATCCATGCGAGAAAACAGCCCCAGCAGCAGCGTCAGCAATAATACCCAGGTCGCCAGGGTGCGCAACCGAAACCCGGCGCGATGCCGTTCCGGGGCGATCGCCGCATCGGCGCCAAGCTTGGATGGGTTCGGGGAAGCGGCGGGGGTCGGCACCATTATGGCGCGGCCCGGGTAATATCTTCCCCCAGCCAATGGCGGGAAATTTTGGCCAGCGTACCGTCGGCGCGCAGGGCATTCACCGTATCCGCCACGGTTTGATCCCACTGCGCGTCCCCTTTATCGGTCGCCACCCAGTTGGGTTCGGCATACAGCTCGGCGACGATGCGGAAACGATCGCTTTTGGCGATGCGGGCGTTGGCGGTGGCCAGATCGGAAACGATGGCGTCCAGGCGGGTGCCGGCCCCCAACGCCAGATTCTGGAAGGCGACGGTTTCATCCGTCGGTACAATCTGCACCCGGTCAAACGGGAAGCTAATAGGCGCGGCCCCCGGGATCGCCAGCGATTTATTCAGGTAATTCTCATAACTCGATCCGATGCCGACGCCCACTTTTTTATTGTTTAAATCGGCGGCGCCCTTGATGTTTTTCTCGTCTTTATTGACCACCAGCACCGCCGGCGAACTGTAATAGGGCACCGGGAAATTCAGCACTTTGGCGCGCTCGGTATTGGGCGTCATGGAACAGATGCACACATCCCACCGCCCCTGCCATTTGCCGCCGACGATAGTCTCCCAGCCCGGCGTGGCCAGTTCCAGCTTCACGCCGAGCTTTTGCGCCACCGCCTTGGCGACATCGACGTCAAAACCCGCGAGCCGGTTATTTTCGTCGATAAAGCCAAACGGCGGATAGTCGTTGACCAGCACGTCGCGCAGCACTTTGGTCTGGTTGACCCGGTCAAGTGTCGGGCCGGCCAACGCCGCCCCCGCGCCGGCCAGCGACCCTAGAAGGCCCAGCAGCCAGGCTATTACAGTATGTTTCATCGTGGTTCCCGTGGGGTCGATAACGCGACCCGTTAATTGCGTTTGAACACCTGGCTGAAGCGGCTGAGAAACGCCTCCGACGCCGCCCCGCCGATTTCCACGCGGCTGGCATCCGGATGCAGGGTCGCCAGTTTGGGTAAATGCTCCGGCGCGTTGGCGTCAGGATGAGTGGGCCAATAGGCGCCGGCCTGCGCCACCAGTTCCTGCCCTTCCACGCTGGTCAGGGTTTCCATCAGCAGTTTGCCCGCGTTGGGATGGGGCGAACCATTGAACAGCCCTACCGGCTGAAGCAGTTGGATGGCGCCTTCATCCAGAATATAAAAATCGATCGGCTGGCCTTTTTCGCGCGCGGCAATCACGTTTTGCGAAGACACCATGGGCGACAGCGTCCGCTCGCCGGTGGCGATCAGCCGCGCCGAGTCGGCGTTGCCCCGCGTAAACAGAATATTCTGCTGCGCCAGTGCGGCCAGTAAATCCCAATTCATTTTACCGTTATCCAGCAGGGTCAGGAAAAAGGCCTGATTCGACGCGGCGACCTTGGGATCACCCAGCAGCAGCTGGTCTTTCCAGCGCGGATCGGTAAAGCCCTTAAGGTTGTGCGGCAACACCGATTTATCCGGAAAAGCACGGCTATTGTATGCGGCGGTCAGCAACGCGACGGTGGTGATGTAATACGCCCCGTCGTTATCCCGGTATTGGGCGGGGAATTTGTCGAAATCGCTGACTCTATACGGCGCGAGATAGCCTTTTTTCTTCCATTCGTCGGCCACGAAGGTTTCGTTAATCATCACCACATCGGCCAGCGTCTTGCCGGCGGCCTTTTCGGATTCGATGGTGGGGATCAGATCAAGCGACTGTTTCTGCACGATTTTCAGGCTGATATCGGGAAAGTTTTTCTGCCAGAAGTCGGCCAGCTGCTGGTTGGTGTCTTTACGGAAGGTATTATAAAACACCACTTGTTTTTCGGGTTTGGCGGCGTCGTAAAGCGCAGAGAAACGTTGAGCCAGCGGCTCCGCGTGGGCGGGGGCCAGCGC
The DNA here is from genome assembly GCF_047324175.1 of Sodalis sp. RH21. Taxonomy (NCBI): domain Bacteria; kingdom Pseudomonadati; phylum Pseudomonadota; class Gammaproteobacteria; order Enterobacterales; family Bruguierivoracaceae; genus Sodalis; species Sodalis sp. RH21. The sequence continues at coordinate 3,614,257 of NZ_CP178732.1, forward strand.
GGCCCAGGCCAGGGCTGATAATAGGCCCAGCGTACGTCGGTTAAACATAAAGTATTAAGCTCCAGGTCGAGAAAAAGAATGCGCCAGCGCGGATGTGCCGCGCCCATGGGCGGCGCGAGGCAACCGCGGATTTTGCCGGCGGTTGAGCGTATTCACCGGGTTTCCCGCGGCGCCAGGCCGGCGGCGTGGCGTCCCGCCACCTGGCCGGTAATAAAACATTCGGCCAGATTGCCCGCCGCCAGGTATAAAAACCCCCAGATGCTGCCCAATTCGCCGGCGGCGTACAGCCGGGGAATCGGCTCGCCGTAGGGATTGACCACGCGCTGTTGCGCGTCGTGGGCCGGGCCGCCCTGAGTATTGTTGACCAGCGGCCACAGGCGGCCAACGTAAAAGGGCGCCGTTTTCACCGGCAGCATGCTCGACGCGGGCCGGCCGAATTCGTCCGCCTCGCCCCGCTCGCACTGGGCATTCCATCGGTCCAGGGTCGCGCCCAGGGTGGCGCCGTCGGTGCCGATCAGCGCCGCCAGTTCGTCGATGGAAGCGGCGGTTTGCAGGATGCCGTTGGCGACTTCCTTGAGGTTATCCTCGCTCCAGGCATACGGCGTGAACGCGCGATCGTTGAGTACCGCCTGCCCCAGGGGATAGCGTTTACGTCCCTCCTCGTCAACGATAAGAAACGCCGGAATATTGGGGAATTGCCGGGTGACCGGGTCAAACTGGTCCAGCGGCCGGTGGCCGGTATCCTGCAAGTACGGGTGGTATTCATTCATAAACCGCTCGCCCCGTTTATTGACCATAATCCAGGACATCGCCACCTGCGGCGCGGAAACCTCCGGCAACCAGTCGGGCAGGCGCTTCACGCGCAGGGCGAACGGATAATCGGGATCGACATGGCGAAACCCGTACGAGCCGTGAAAATGCCACATATGCCACAGATCGGCGCCGACGGATTGCGCCATGCGGATACCGTCGCCGGTATTGGCCCGGGTGGCCGCGGACATCACCGGGCGGATCTGCCAGTATTTGCGTTGCATTTCCGGCGCCGCCTCGAACCCGCCGGTAGCCAGGATCACGCCGCGCCGGGCGCCGACAGAACGCTCCCCGTCGCCCTGACGCACCGTCAGGCCGGTGACCTCGCCCTCCGGCCCGGTAACCAGGCGTCCGGCGGCGGCGGACAGGCGTACTTCGATGCCGCGGGCGCGGATATTATCGTGCAGCAATTTGAAGACGTTCGGCCCCAGCAGGCGTCCGCGCGCATGGGGGTATTCCCGCTGCGCGTCGAAGCCCGGGATCTCCGCCACCTCGACGATGCCCAGCGCGTCATGGCCGGGGAACGGGTAGTTGCCGCCGCGCTCGCGCACCACGATGCTGGCATCGTTGATTTTGGCCAGCTCCCGGAAATAGGCTTCCAACCCGATCATGCCGTCGGTCATCATATCGATCACCGCGTCGGGCACGTCCGGCCCGGCCGTTTCGCGCAAATAGGCGCGGCCCGGTTCGCGGTCGGTGACGATTCTTATCCCGCCGCCCGAACAGATGGAAATGCCGCCGGGATCGGGCATTTTTTCGATCAACAATACATGTGCGCCGCTATCGTGGGCGGCCAGGGCCGCCGCGGCGCCGGCAAAACCGAATCCGACGACAATTACGTCAAAATACTCGTCAAATAGCGTTTCCCCTGCTGCGGATTGGTTCATATCACCCCTGTTGATGGTTGGTTATTCATTGGTGGAAATAGTCTGGCCCGAGACTTTCCAGACGATGCCCAGGACCGCGACGCTGATGACGACAATCACCACCGACAAACTGGCGGCCAGTTCAATAGAGCCGTCGGAGATATATTGCATGATCACCGTGGACATGACCTGGCTGTCGGTTTGCGCCAGCAGAACCGACATCGACAGTTCGCGGATGCTGAGCGAAAACACCAACACCCAGCCGATACCCACCGAGACGCGCAGCAGCGGCAGCGTAATATCCAGAATGATGCGCAGCCAGCCGGCGCCGGCGATCCGCGCGGCCTCCTCCAGCTCCACGGCGATTTGGCGCAGCGCGGTGCGCGCCAGCACAAAGGCCACCGGCAGCTGCTTGGCGGTATAGGCGATCAGCAGCAGGGCCAGGGTGCCGTACAGCACGCCGACGTAGCCGAGCATGATGCCGACGCCGAAGGCGATGGAAGGGAACCCGTAGGCAATCATGATCAGCACCGTAACCACGCCGCGCCCCGCCAGTTGGGTGCGTTCCACTACCCAGGCGCAGATGGTCGCCAGGCTGGCGCACAGCGTGGCGGTGGCAAAGGCCAGCAGCAGGCTGTTTTTCAGGGCGCCGAACGCGCCGTCGCTTTGGTTAAGTAAATGGCGATAGTTATCCAGCGCCAGGTTGCTCAGGGTAATATCCATACCGAGCACTTTGAGCAGGGAAAGCAGCAATAGCGACCCCAGCGGCAGGATCACGCTGACGAAGATCACCGCCAGCACCAGGATCAGCAGCGGCCAGCGCCAGCGCCCCAGCGGAATGACCTGCCCTTTGGTGGCCTTGCCGCTAAGGGTGCGGTAATCGTCCCGCCCGATAAACAGGCGCTGCGCCGCCAGGCACACCAGGGTATAGAGCACAATGGGCACGGCGATGGCCGCCGCCAGGTTCAGCCGCGGCGGGAAAGACAGCAAATCATACAGCTTGGTGGTCAGCACCGAAAAATTGGCCATGGTGCCGATTACGGCGGGCGCGCCGAACGACGACAGGGTATCGAGCATCACCAGGATGGTGCTGGCCAGGATCGCCGGCAACACCAGCGGCAGCGTGATGGTCATGGCGCTGCGCCACCGGCCGGCCCCGAGAATCCGCGCCGCCTGCTCATAGCTGGAGTCGACGTTATTGAGCGCCGACAGCACCGAGAAAAACACCAGCGGATACAGATGGATGGTTTCAATCAGCACCAGTCCGTTGAAACTGATAATGTCAAACGGCGGCGCGGAGAGGCCCAGCAGGCTTTTCAGCAGCAGATTGATATAACCGGAATTGGGCGCGGCGAGGAACAGCCAGGCGATGACGGTAATAAATGTCGGGATGACAAAAGTGATCCCCACCGAGGCGATAATAAAACCTTTAAACGGCGTATCGGTACGCGCCACCACCCAGGCCAGGAGGGTGCCGACAATCGCGGTGCCCAGCACCACGCTTATCACCAGCCGCACCGAATTCCACGCCGCCGCCAGCATGCCGGGCTCGTGCAGCACGGCGTCGAAGGTCGCCAGGGTAAAATGCCCGTCCTCCCCGGTCAGGCTGAATTTAAACAGCCAGGCCAGCGGATAGGCCACGATCCCCAGTAAGACCAGGATCGCCGCGCTAATAATCAGCCACTTGACCGGCTGAAAAGACAACCGGCCGGCACCCGCGCCCGGAAAGCGCAATGACTCTTCAACGCGGCTCATGGCAGCACCCACACCCGGTCGTCTTCGATGGCGACGTCGATAGCGGGGCCATCGCCGGGCGGCAAATCGCGGAATTCGGCGCCGATGGCCTCCTCTCCCAGTCGTAGGGTGACGTCATAGTGATTACCGAGAAACTGCGTCTTTTCCACCACCAGGCGCGCGCCCCCCGGCCGCAGCTGGAAGTCCTGCGGCCGCACCACTACGCTGCGCCGCTGGCCCAGCCATGCGGCGCGCGGGCTGTCTTCCCCCACCCGCGCCCAGCAGCTCAAGTCGGCGTCCAGCGCCACCCGCACCCGCGGCGCGGACGGATCGACCTCGATAACCACGCCTTCGAGAATATTGGCCCGGCCGATAAATTGCGCGACGAACCGGGTGGCCGGCTGCTGCCAGATTTGCACCGGGGTGCCGATCTGTTCGATGCGCCCGGCGTTCATCACCACGATGCGATCCGCCAACACCAGCGCTTCATCCTGATCGTGGGTGACATACAGCATGGTCACGCCGACCCGGGCCTGGAGCGCTTTGAGTTCGGTGCGCATAACCTGGCGCATCGCTGCGTCCAGGTTGGATAGGGGCTCGTCCATCAGTAACAGGGACGGTTCGGTTACCAGCGATCGCGCCAGGGCCACGCGCTGCTGCTGTCCCCCGCTCAGATCGGCCGGTTTGCGATCGGCGTAACCGCCCAGATTGACGATATCCAGCATGCGGTTAACCCGGCGGGTTATCTGTTCCGATTTCATGCCGGCGATTTGCAAGCCGTAGGCCACGTTATTAAAGACCGTCTTGTGGGGCCAAATGGCATAGTTCTGGAACATCATGCCGAGCTGCCGCTTTTCCGGCGGCAGCAGATAACGCCGGCTTGCCGCCAGGCGTCCGTTTAAGTGAATTTCGCCCGCGTCGGGCTGCAGGAAACCGGCCACCATGCGCAGCGTCGTGGTTTTGCCGCAACCGCTTGGACCGAGTAATACCACCAGCTCGCCGGGAGCGATGGATAAATCGATGTCGTCGACGGCGGTATGATGGCCCATTGATTTGCGTAACCCGCGTAGTGCGAGTCTTGGCGCGAGGGTATCATTGCTCCCCGGCGAGGATAATGCTGATAAGGCGACCAACTGCAACTCCCGTCACTGACCTATTTAAAATTCAACGCGCGCGCATCTTTACGTGAAAATACCGCCCGGCCGCGGTGGCTGAACCCGGCCGGACCTGCCTGGCGTTATGTTAGGAATGCACGTCCTGGGTAAACCATTCGTCGGGCAGTTCCACCCCGCGCCCCGCGGCCAGGGCTTTTTCCAACAGCACCGCGCCTGCGGCCGCAAATTGATAACCCAATCCATGGTAATTCAGGAACCCGGTGATTTCGCTGGCCGCGCGCCGTCCGCTGGCCGCGCCCGAGACCAGATCGGCCAGCGAGGGGGCATGCGCGAACGCGGCGCCGTGGCCCCCGCCCTGCTCCCGGTGGCTGATACCCCGCGCCACCACCAGGTGATCGTCGCCCATATTGCCGGGATCGTGCACCACCAGCCGGTCAAGGCGGCCAAGCGCGTCGCCGGCGATTTCCCCGGACCGGATCGACCCGAGATGCATGCCGGGCCGCAGCGCGTCGCCGTCCAGCACCGGTTGCAGGCTGTTGGTGGCGCACAGGACGATATCCGCCCGGCTGACCGCCTCGCGGGCGCTGGCCGCCGCATGCACCTCGATTCCCAGCTTGCGTTCCATCCGGGCGGCGAAAGCGCGCCGGCGCCCTTCGTCCGGGCTATAGACATCCAGGCGGTCCAGCGTGCGCACCGCGGCCACGGCTTCCGCCTGGGCGAACGCCTGCCAGCCGCTGCCGAGAATGGCGGCGCGGCGGGCATCTTCACGGGCCAGATAACGCACCCCTAACCCGCTTGACGCCCCCACCCGCATCCGCTGCAACACGCCGTCCGGGAACAGCGCCAGCGGAACCCCGCTGCCGGTATCGAACAGCATCACCAGGCCGACCCAGCGCGCGCCGGGAGCCGCGGGGATCTTGACCTTGCGCGTCGCGCCGTTCGCCTTGGGAAACGAGAGAATATCCGAGTTGATTCTGACGGCGCCGATATGGTAGCGAGGCGCCACCGCGCCCAACATTTTTAAGGAGTAGACCGCATCCGGCGCCGACGTTGGCGTAATCATATCGGAGCGACGGCCGTTGATGGTCTCGCCCAGCGCCACGTCGCGATAGGTTTGCTCAAACGCGGCGATACAGGCCTCCATCGTCAGCACGCTGTCGATGTCGTCGTTGGAAAAAATAAGCATCTCATTCGCCTTGCACCTGCCAACATCGCGCAATCGCGATACGTAATTCATCAATATCAATTTAACTAACCGGAAACACAATGAATAAAAAAGCATAACTATTGCCATTTAACGCACAAGACGCCGCCGGCGATCGACGGCATACTATGGCTCGGTTTTTACCGCCCCGATAACAGGGCGCCGCGGCGCGGACGATGGCCCGCTGCGGGTTCGCGCTTTATTCGCCGGAGGATTGATTATGGGTTTCCACAATGCCGATTTCGTTATGCCGGGCCAGGGTGAATCATTGGCGGAGACGATTGCCGGCATTATCAGCGTCTTGGACGTGGATACGCTGCCGCCCCGGGCGATCGCGGCGGCGGTTAATGATTTAATCGATATGGCCGGTCTGTGCGTGGCGGCGCGTGAAAGCGATTATATCGGCGCCCTGCTGCGCACCGGGGATCAAGACGGCGTCTGTACCGCCATCGGCCACCGGGCCGGTTTTTCGGCCGCCGCCGCCGCGCTGATTAACGGCACCGCCACCCACGGCGAGGATTTCGACGACACGCTGGAAGGCGCGCCGATCCGGGTCGGGGCCATGGTGCTGCCCGCCGTGCTGGCGGCGGCCGAGCGCCACCACCGCACCGGCCGAGATGCGCTGCGCGGGATGATCGCCGGGCTGGAAATGGTGTGCCGCTTTAATCATGTGGTGCCCGGCGCCATGCATAAAGCCGGGTTTCATCCGGTGGGTATTATCGGTACGCTGGGCGCTACCGCCGGCGTCGGCGTGACGCTGGGGCTGACGCCGCGGCAATTGACCGACGCGTTTGGCATCGCCGGCAGTTTTGCCTCGGGTATCGGCGAGTTTCTGACGGAAGGGGCCTGGACCAAGCGCCTGCATCCGGGCTGGGCGGCGCAGTCGGGCTATAAAGCCGCGTTACTGGGCCAGGCGGGATTTGTCGGCCCGCGCACCGTATTTGAAGGGCCGCGTAATATTTTTCGCGTGTTCAGCCGCGATGCGCCGGCCCAGTATCCCCCGCTGTTATCGGGACTCGGCCAGGAGTGGCTGATGGAAAACATCGCGTTCAAACCCTATGCCTGCGGCACCATGATTCATCCTTTTATCGACTGCATGCTGCGCCTGCGCGCCCGTCATATCGCGCCGGACGACATCGTCTCGATTACCTGCGAAACCGGCGAAGGCCTGGTTGACCGGCTGTGGGAACCGCTGGCCGCGAAACGGTCGCCGCCCAGCGGCTATGCGGCTAAATTCAGCATGCCCTTCGCCATGGCGGTGGCCTGGTTTGACGGCGCCGCCGGCCTGGAGCAATTTACCGACCGGCAGGTCCAGCGGCCGGAAGTACTGCAACTGGCCGCCCGGATCAGTTATGTCATCGATCCGCATAACGAATATCCGCGCAACTATAGCGGACATATCCGGGTCACGTTGCGCGACGGCGCCGTGCACGAGCTGCGCCAGCCGCACTTTCGCGGCGGGGTTAAAGAGCCGCTGGGCCGGGACGAACTGGTAGCCAAATTTGAGCGCAATATCGCCTACGGCGGCCTGTCGGAAAGTTACGGCGCCCGCCTGCTGAATTTCTGCCTTAATATAGGCGACGTTGCCGATATGGCGGCGCTGGCGCAATTCAGGCCTTGAAAGCGCCAAAATGGCGCAACATCAAATTAGAACATTTTTCGCTAATCCTATTGAATTATGTTCTTTGACAGTCCTTATCCACTTATATGACAATCGCTGCCAGCAACCCCGCAGGTTATAAAAAATAGCGCTGAGTCGTCAGTATGAATATATCGGGTTTTTATCGTCGTGATAGACAGGGTGTGATTGTTCTGCTGCTTTCGGTAGTGATTTTTGTTTTGGCTCTCTTGTTTCTGCCCGGTTTCTTCAGTGCCGGAAATTTAATTAACTTGGTAAGAAGCGTTACCTTATTAGGTATTTTGGCGGTTGCCATGGGTATGATAGTGATTGGTCGCGGGATCGATCTCTCTATCGTTGCTGTCATGGCTATGTCAACCGCCTGGTTTTTAAATATGCTGAACCAGCACGTTCCGCTGGCCCCGGCATTAGGCTACACCGTACTGGCGGTATTGCTGGTGGGGTGTATCAATGGCGTATTGATTGCCTACGCTGAAATTCCCGCGCTGTTCGCCACCCTGGCGACCGGTATTTTTGTCTATGGTTTCGCCCGTTCCCAGCTTATCGCCCAGGATGTGATTTATCTGCCAGCGCAGCAACAGGGGCTTGCGGCGCTGGGTCATGCCCGCCTGGCCGGCATCCCGCTGGAGATTTTTCTGTTCCTGCTGCTGGCGCTGCTGATGGCGGCGCTATTGCGTTATTGCAAATACGGCCGGTTTATTTATCTGATGGGGGACAATTACCATGCGGCCCGCAATAGCGGGATACCGGTACGCCCGCTGATAGTATTGCAATATATTATCTCCGCCCTGATTGCTTTTATCGCCGGATTGGTGATTGTGGCCAGCCTGCATTCGATCAATACCCGCATTATTAATTCAACGTTATTGTACGACATTATTCTGGTGGTGGTGATCGGCGGCATTGGCTTAACCGGCGGGCGCGGCGGAATACGTAATGTTATTTACGGCACCCTGCTTATCGGGATTATCATTAATGGCCTGACCATTATGGATATCCCGGATTTATATCAAAATTTAATAAAAGCCGGGTTTTTACTGATTGCATTGATTATCGATGGCGTATTAAACCCGCGCGACGAACAAACCGATCAGCAAGGCGATATTTAATTTTACGCGGCTTATATCATAACAGGCAGGGGATAAAAATGAAAAAATGGCAACATATCGCGGCATTGGGGCTGGCGCTCAGCGTCTGGGGCGGCAGCGCGTTTGGCCGCGATGATCCGGGTCCGGCCAGCGTGGCGCAAAACCTGGCCGGCAAAACCGTGGTGCTGATTCCCATGGCGATGGGCATGGATTTATCACAGGGCTGGGCTTTTTATATCGGCAATTCTCTCAAAGCCGCCGGCATTACGTTTGAAACCCGCGACCCCAACTGGAAGCCGGATGACGGCGCGCAGGCCCTCACCGATGCGATTAACCGCAAAGTGGCGGCGGTGATTGTGCAATCCCCGGATTTGCAGTCCTACACCAAGCTGTATAAGCGCGCGCAGCAGGCGGGCATTTACGTTATCCAGGTGGATAACCCGAGTAATTTCTCTTCCGATGCGTTTGTGGGCAGTAACTGGACCACGGTCGGCCAGCTGGAAGCGCAGGCGGTGGTGAAAGGCTGCGGCCCCGGCTCATCCCATAAAATCGGCGTGATCCAGGGCGATCAGGTCAATGCGTCCAGTCTCGATCAGTATACCGGCCTGACCGAAGAGCTGAAAAAACACCCCGGATTCACCATCGCCGCCGCCCCCTATTCCAACTGGGATGAAACCACCGCGCGCAACGTGACCAGCACCCTGATCCAGCAGCACCCCGACGTCTGCGGCATCGTGGATTTCTGGTCCACTACCGCCCAGGGCACCGGCGCGGCCATACGCGACGCGGGTAAAACCGGCAAAATCTACCTGGCGACCACCGGCGGCGGCGAACAGGCGGACTGCGATCGGCTCAATAACGGTCTGATTGACGCGCTGGTATCGACCGATGTGCCCAATCAGTCGCGGGATATCAGCACGCTGGTGAAATACCTGCTGCAAACCGGCATCAAAGCGGGCAGCGCCAAAACCTGGCTATACACGCCGGAAAGCATCACCACCCGCGAGGATATCCATCCCGGCACCTGCTGGTCGCTAAAGGCCAACGCGGCGGCCTGATCGCCTTAAGCGCCGGTCATTTCCCCGACCGGCCCGTTACCCCCACTTCGGTTATCCGTCATGTCATTACGTGAAACATGGGTAAAAGCGCGCTATAACCTGCTGCCCACTTATATGCTGGGCGAACTGCTGACCAAGCGCTGGATAGACAATGTCATTCCGGTGGCGTTTTTGCTGCTGATCCTGCCGGGACTGAACAGCGTTATTCCCGATTTTTTTAATCTGTCCAGCCTGAGCGATACCGGGCGGCAACTGGGCGAATTTTCGCTGGTGGCCATGGGCATGGGGATCGTGATGCTCGGCGGCGGTATCGATCTGAGCGTCGGAGCGATTTTCGCCCTGTGCGCCTTTAGCGCCGTCGCGTCGGTTTACCTGCTGCAATTGCCGCTGGCGCTGGCGTTTCTACTGACCCTGGGCGTGGGCGCCCTGGCCGGGGCCTTTAACGGCGTGCTGATCGGCTATCTGCGCCTGCGGGCATTTTTGACCACGCTGGTCAGCTTTATTTTGATCCGTACGCTGTTTGATATCCTGGCGGTGAAATACGCCACCCAAATCCAGCTGGCGTCGGTGGACAACGCGGCCTGGGACTTTATCGGCGACGGCGGGCTCGGCCCCTTCCCGGTCAGCCTTATAGCGGCGCTGGCGGTGGCGATAGGGTTGCACCTGCTGGTGAGCCGCGGACGTTTCGGCTGGCATATCCAGGCGGTGGGGGGTTCCCGGCGCTCGGCGTTCAATACCGGCATCGCGGTGAAAAAAACCGTGTTTATGACCTATCTGATTTCCGGTATTTGCTGCGCCGTGGGCGGGTTCCTGATTGCGGCGCGCATGAGCGGCATCGGCCCCGGCACCGGCTCGGGCCTGGAAATCATGGCGCTGACCGCCTGCGTCGTGGGCGGCAACAGCCTGGGGGGCGGCCGCGGCTCGGTGGTGAAGGCGGCGATGGGCGCGGTTATCGTACTGCTGTTGACCAACGGGCTGATCCGGCTCGGCCTGCCGAGCGGCAGTACCCAGATGGTGCTGGGCGCGGTGCTGATCGTGGCGGTATTTCTGGATATCCGCTGGCTGAAAAATCGTCACCGGGTGCTGGCCACGGTGTACGTGGCGCCGATTTATACCCGCATGGCGGCCGGCCCGTCGGCGCTGCCGGCGGACAACGGCCGCTGGGCGCTCAATGACCGGCTGGCGCAGGCGGAGACGATCGGCCTGGGCCAGTTGGAAGGCCCGGAGGACGTCATTCTGGACGCGCAGGATCATTTGTATTGCGGCACCCGCCATGGCGAAGTGATCCGCTATTTCGCGCCGGATTATCAGCGCTCGGAAGTGTTTGCCCATACCGGCGGCTTTCCGCTGGGATTAGCCCTGGACCGGGACCAGTCGCTGACGATCTGCGTGGGGGCCATGGGCCTGTACCGGGTCTCGCCGCAGCGCGAGGTCACGCAATTGTCCACCGAAACACGGCGCTCCTGGCGTTCCATCGTGGACGACGCCCGGCTGCGGGACCCCAATGATTGCGATATCGCCCCCGACGGACGGGTGTTTTTTACCGACTCCACCACCCGCTACGACGCCCATGAATGGGCGCTGGACAGCATTGAAAGCCGCCCCACCGGCCGCCTGCTGTGTTATTACCCCGCCAGCGGCAAAACCGAGACCCTGCTCAGCGGTCTGCGCTACGCCAACGGCGTGTGCATCGCCCATGACGGCCAATCGCTGTTTTTGGCCGAGTCCTGGGCCTGCCGGGTCCATCGCTATTGGTTCGACGGCCCCGAAAAAGGCCGTCTCGATACGGTGATCGCCGATATGCCCGGCTATCCCGATAATATCAATCGGGCGTCGGACGGCAATTACTGGATGGCCTGGCTGGGCATGCGTACGCCGACCTTTGACCTGGCGCTGCGCCATCCGGGCATGCGCCGGCGCATGACCCGCCGCCTGGTGCAGGATGAATGGTTATTTCCCAATATCAATACCGGCGGCGTGCTGAAATTCACGCCGGCCGGCGAAATCGTCGAGGTGCTCGGCAATCTGGGCGGGCTGAGCCATCCCATGGTGACCTCGATGCGCGAGCATAAAGGCTATTTGTATATCGGCGGCATCCTTAACAACCGTATCGGCCGCTTCAAGCTGACCGGCGCCGATCCCCACTGGACCGGCTATCAATCCTACTGGGGGAGCGCCCGATGAACCCGTCCCGACTGTTCGATTTCCTGCGCGGCCAGGCCCTGACCATTCCCCCCATGGACGGGGTCTTCCGGCCGGATAATCGCCTTGAACAGGCGCCCGCCCGGGTCAAGCTGCCCCGGCCGGATAATCTCACCGCCGACGCGGCGGGGGCGGTATTTTCCAGCGATGAGCGGCTCTATCGCCTGCCCGCCGCGCCCGGTGGGGAGCCCTTATTGTTATATCGCTTCCCGCACCCGATTATCAGCCTGGCCGCGCGCCCCGGCGGCGGGCTGGCGGCGGGCCTGGATGACCATTCTTTGTGGCTGTTCGCCGACGGCGCCGCGGCGCCGCTGGCCCTGGGCGAGCCCGCCATTCGCTGCCCAACCGCCCTGCTGTTTCTCGATGAGCGCCGCCTGGCGGTGTGCGTGGGCTCGTCGTCGCTTAAGGCCGGCGACTGGCGGCGGGATTTATTAAGCCATCATCGCCAGGGATCGGTGTGGCTGGCGGATATCCGGTCGCGGGAGGCCCGCTGCCTGGTGCGCGGCCTGGCATTTCCCAACGGCGTGGCCCCCGGGCCGCAACCGGCAACGCTAGCGGTCAGCGAGAGCTGGCGCCACCGGTTATTGCAAATCCCGCTGGCCGGCGGCGCGCCCATCGTCCTGGCCGATCAATTGCCGGCCTACCCCGGCCGGATCGTCCGGGACGCCGGGGGCGGTTACTGGCTGGCCTGTTTTGCCCCGCGCAACCGGCTGGTGGAATTCGTGCTGCGGGAAAAAGCCTACCGGCGGGATATGCTGGCCGACGTGCCCCCCGACTACTGGATCGCGCCGGCGCTGTCGTCCGGCGGCCATTTCCTTGAACCGCTGCAATGCGGCGGGGTGAAAACCATGGGCGTGCATAAGCCCTGGTCGCCGAGCCGATCCTGGGGACTGGCGGTTTACCTGGACAGCCGGCTCAGGCCGGCGGCCAGCTATCACAGCCGCGCCGACGGCACGCGCCACGGCGTCACCAGCATTTTGCCCCAGGGGGAGCACGTTTGGGTCGCCGCCAAAGGCGGGGACGTTATCGTGGATATCGGCCGGGAGGCGACGTATGGCTGAATTATTGACCCTGCTTGGCATCGGCAAGCATTATCACGGCGCCAAGGCGCTGGACGGGGTGGATTTTACGCTCCGCGCCGGCGAGATTCACGGATTGCTGGGCGAAAACGGCGCCGGCAAATCGACGCTAAGCAAAATTATCGCCGGCGTGGTGCCCCCCGACGGCGGCCGGATACTTTGGGAAGGGCGGCCGGTGAGTTTTGCCAATCCCGCTGCGGCGCTGCGCCAGGGTATCGCCATGGTGTTCCAGGAAACCAGCCTGATCCCATCAATGACCGTGGCGCAAAATATCTGGCTGGGGGATGAAAAAGCCTTCAACCGGCTGCGCGGCGTCTATATCGCCGCCCAGCAGTTTTTGCAATCGCTAAATTTCCCGGTCGATCCCACCGCCGAGGTTTCCACGCTCGGCGCAGCCAAGCGCCAACTGGTGGAAATTGCCCGGGCGGTGCGGCTGCGGGCGCGGGTGATTATTTTCGATGAACCCACCGCCACCCTGACGCCGGAAGAGAAGCGCCATTTTTTCGCCTTGATGCGCCGGCTGCAGGGGCAAGGGATCACCCTGCTGTTTATCAGCCATGCCATAGAAGAAGCGCTGCAACTGGCCGATCGCATTACTATTCTGCGGGACGGACAGCATGTGATCACCGACCGCGCCGCCGCCTTTTCCCGCGAGCGGATTATTGCCTTGATGGTGGGACGCACCCTGGCCGCCGGCTATGGCGCGGCCGGCCCGCGCATCCCGCGTCCGGCCGGGGAACGTATTCTCAGCGTGCAGGACCTGTCGCTGGGCAACGTGGTGCGCAACAACGCCTTTTCCCTGTACGCCGGCCAGATCACCGGTATCTTTGGCCTGGTGGGTTCGGGGCGTACCGAAACGGCGAAAATCATCGCCGGGATTTATAAGCGCGACTTTTCCCGCGGCGGCAATATCCTGCTGCGCGGCCGCCCCGTTCGTTACCGCGTGCCCCGCCAGGCCGTGCTCGACGGTATTGTGTATGTGACCGAAGATCGCAAGTCCGAAGGTTTTTTTGAAAACGCCTCGATTGCCGATAATCTGTATGCCGGGCTGCTGGCCTCCCCCGGGCACCGCGCCTGGTTCACTAATAAAAAGCAGCGCGCGCGCCTGGCGGAACTGTGGCGCGGCAAGCTGAAGATCCGCAGCCTCGACCCCGACGGCCGGGTGGTGCAGTTATCCGGCGGCAATCAGCAAAAAGTGGTGATCGGCAAAAGCCTGGTACAGCGGCCGGCGCTGGTGATTTTCGACGAGCCGACGCGCGGGGTGGACGTGGGGGCCATCGCCGAAATCCATCAGTTGATTAATCAGTTGGCGGATGAGGGACTGGCGGTGATGGTCATCTCCTCGTATCTGCCGGAAATCATGGCGTTATCCGACCGCATTCTGGTTTCACGCCAGGGGCGGATCGTCGAGGAATTCCCGGCCAACGAAATGGATGAAAAGAAAATCATGTACGCAGCCGTACATTAATCCCCAAACCGATAACGAGAGGTAGCGTAATGGCACTGGTAAAGTACATTGATGAAGCGCAGGCGTCGCCCCGGGTACTGGCGGTCTATCAGGATATCAAGCAGACCCGGCAGGTGGAGAGCATCAATAATTTCTGGCGCGCCCTGGCCAACGACCCCGAGACGCTGGAACGCACCTGGCACAGCCTGAAGGCGATTATGGCGCCGGACGGCGCCCTGGACCCGCTGGTGAAAGAACTGATCTACGTGGCGGTATCCATCACCAACGGCTGTGATTATTGCACCGTTTCGCACCTGGCGGCGGCGCGCAAGGCCGGCCTGACCGCGCAAATGCGCAACGAGCTGATTAGCGTGGTGGGCATGGCCAACGAAACCAATCGCCTGTCGCGCGGCTATCTGGTGGATATCGACGCCGCGCTGCTGCAGGCGGCGTCGTCCATCGGCGAGGAATAAACCGCGCGCCGGCGCGCCGTTATTTCATGCTGTGCACGATGGTTTCGACATTGTGTTTAAAGGCCGCTTCATAGGTCGCGGCGGGGCCGTCGGCCTTGGACAGCGCTTCCGGATAAAGCTCGCCGCCCGGCTGTGCGCCGCTGGCGGCGGCGACCTGTTTCACCAGGCGCGGATCGGTTTGGTTTTCCATAAAGTAGGTTTTGATATCTTCCTGCTTGATTTGCTTGATCAGGCCGGCCACATCGCTGGCGCTGGCTTCCGATTCGGTGGAAAACCCGACCGGCGCCAGGAATGTAACGCCATATTCCGCACCGAAATAACCAAACGCATCGTGGCTGGTGATAATTTTGCGTTTGGCCTGCGGAATAGCGGCAAACTCATCTTTGGCCCAGGCGTCCAGTTTTTCCAATCGCTGAATATAATCCCCGCCGCGTTTACGGAAATCCGCCGCATCTTGCGGATCGGCGGCAATCAGCGCATCCATCACGTTGCGCGCATAAATCGCGCCGTTTTTGGCGCTGTTCCAGGCATGGGGATCGGTAATGGTCTTGCCGTCGTCCACCATCTTGCGCGCATTGACGCCGTTGGAGGCGGTAATCACCTTGCCCTGGTAACCGGACGCGCTCACCAGGCGATCGATCCACCCTTCCAAGCCCAGGCCGCTGACGAACACCACGTCGGCTTTGTTCAGCGCCTGGCTGTCTTTGGGCGAAGGCTCAAAACTGTGCGGGTCGCCGTCCGGACCCACCAGGCTGGTGACGGCGACATGATCGCCGCCGACCTGTTTCACGATATCGGCCAATACGGAAAAGCTGGCTACCGCGTCGACCGTTTTGGCCAGCGCGGCGGGACTCAGTACAATCATCACAACCGCTAATGATGCCGGTAAACGTTTCATTTTGTCTCCTTGTTGATAAACACCCTGTGGCGCCGCAGTGCTACGGTGAAGCCACCGCGCGGACCGAATAACACCGAAATAAAAAACAGCACGCTCGCCGACAGCACAATGGCCGGGCCGGCCGGCAGCGAGGCGTAAAATGACCACAGCAATCCGCATAGGGAACTTAGCAGGCCGATAGCCACGGCCAGCAGCAGCGTTGTGGTGAGATGGCCGGACCAGCAGCGCGCGGCCACCGCGGGCAGCATCATCAGCCCCACCGACATCAGCGTGCCGAGGATCTGGAAACCGGCCACCAGGTTAAGCACCACCAGCGCCAGAAATAGCGCATGGATAAGCCGCGGATACCCCTGCCGGTTAACCCGTAAAAACGCCACGTCAAAAGCCTCGATCACCAGGGCGCGATACAGCAGCGCCAGGCTCAGGAACGTGAAGCTGGCGATAAAACCGACAAACTTGATCGCATTGATATCCACCGCCAGAATTGAACCGAACAGCAGATGCAATAAATCCACGCTGGAACCGTGCAGGGATACCAGCGTCACTCCCAGGGCCAGCGAGCCCAGATAAAAACCGGCGAAACTGGCGTCTTCTTTAAGGGCGGTGCGCGACGTCACCAGGCCCGAAAGCACCGCCACCAGCAGGCCGGCGGCAAAACCGCCCACGCCCATCGCCATCAGCGACATGCCGGAGATAAGATAACCGATGGCCACGCCGGGCAGGATGGCGTGGGATAAGGCGTCCCCCACCAGGCTCATCCTGCGCAATAACAAAAATACCCCGAGCGGCGTGGTGCTCAACGATAAGGCGAGGCAGGCCACCAGCGCCCGGCGCATAAAACCATAAGAAACAAAGGGGTCGATCAGCAAATGCGCTATCATCGGGAAACCTGGACCAAAGAAGGGGGAATATGCGGACTGGTTTGCGAATTTTGCAACTGCCGCGCCGCCCACCAGGATAAAACCTCGCCGGAGGCGCCCCAGCGGATTTGGTCGGGCGTAAACAGCAAAGTTTGCGGAAAATGGCGGGCCACCGTCTGATTATCATGCAGCACCACCAGCAGCGTTTGTCCGTCGGCGTGCAGTTGCCCGATAACCTCCATCAGCAGCCCGCAGGTCTGGCTGTCGATGCCGGTAAACGGTTCATCGAGCAGGATCAGCGGCGCCCGCTGCACCAACAGGCGGGCAAAAAGCATGCGCTGGAATTGCCCGCCCGACAGCGCCTCGATGGGCCGCGCCGGCATGGAGGATAAACCGACGCGTTCCAGCGCCTGGTAAATCCGGGTTTTGTCCCCGCGGCCGATGCGCCGCAGCAGGCCGGTTACCGGCCAGCACCCCATGGCGACCACGTCAAAGACGTTTATGGGAAACTGGCGATCCATTTCCGACTGCTGCGGCAAATAAGCCATGCGCGGCCTGAGCGCGCCGGTAAAGCTCAACCGGCCCGAAACGGGAGGCAATAAGCCGGCGATGGTTTTCAGCAGGGTGGATTTGCCGGTACCGTTGGCCCCCACCAGCGCGGTCATGCTGCCCCGGCGGATGGCGCCGCTGATGCAGGGCGTGATGCCCTGCCCCTGATATCCCAATACCAGTTGGTCCAGGGTTATCATGGCAGTAACGCGGCCCAATAGACGGCGCCCCACAGTACGGCCAGCACTCCACCGGCGCACGCCATGCGCAGCGCCCAGGACGCGGTGAACAGATTAAGGGGACTGCGTTGGTTAATAATTTTTATCGAGGCCATTATCGCGCGGTTTATCATGTTATTGTTACTATATAACATAACACCAAAACCGCCGCGCTGGCAAGGCCTCGTATCGACCGGCGCGGATAAATATCCGCCGGCAGCGCCTGACCGCCTATATCGCCCTGAGCACCACGATACCCGGGGTTTTCCTGATATAGGCCAGGAACGGCGAATCCACCACCTTGCGGTGCGCCGCGCGCGAAGACGCGTTGCGCAGCACCGGCCCGCGATCGGTCATGATAAAAATGCCCGTATGCGTGACGTCCATGCCGGCGGCCGGGGTATAAATACCGATAAGATCCCCGTTTTTTAACCGGGCGATGGCCGCGGCATTGACCGCCCTGGCCGGAATATAGGTGATGGCGCGGGTTTCAACGCCGAGGGAGGGGAAAAATTTGCCCCCGCCGGCGGTTTGATTCAGGGTTTTGGTGACGGTGAGCGCATCGGGGCTGATGGCGCTGGTCACATCCGTGGCGTTGAGCGGGGATAAATGCGCCCAGTCGGTAAAAAACTGCTTGCGGTGCGCATAGCTGACGTCGCCGTCCACATAGCGGGTGCGCCGCAGATTTTCGCTGAATTGCGCGGCGTTGGCGGATTTGCTCAGGGCGTCCACATAATCCAGATACGTGAAACAATCCACACCGTTAAAATCGATCACTAATCGTTCAGGCTCGGTGGCGGAACCGATCAGCGTATCGGCCACGTAAGGCGTGCCCAGAAAATCCGCCGAGACGGCCGTTATCAGCGCGCCGCGATCGGCCGCGCCGGCGCCGGCGTCCCGATCGGCGATAATGCGGCCGATTTTATCAACGGTGTCGCCGTCGGCATCCGCCGTTTTGACGGCGGGCGCCGGGTGGTGGCCCGCGCAGCCCGCCAATATCATGACCCCGACTAAAAAAATACGTTTGCGCATGCTGCTCCCTTACTCCAATGGAGGCTCAGGATACGCTTTTCCGGCGCCGGCGGGAAAAACTTGAAACAGTTATTGCCTTGCGGCGCCCGGCGCTATTCCGTTAGCATCCCCGCTCCGGTGCCGGTGAACATGCATACAAGGAACGCTGAAGATGTCGCTTAAGGTGTCGCAAAATAAGCGCCATGGCAACGCGGCGCGGCTATGGCCCCCCGGCGCGCTATTTTGCCAGGCCCTGGCATGCCTGGCCCTGGCGTTTGCGCCGACGGCCCAGGCCCATCCCCATAGTTTTATCGATATGCAAACCGAAATCATCAGCCGGCAGGGACTGCTTAGCGGTTTTAAAATGACCTGGACCATGGATGAAATTACCTCCGCCGACGTATTTTACGATGCCGCCGATGCCAAACCCGATTCCGTCGCCTGGAAAAAGCTGGCGGCGCAGGTGATGGCCAACGTCCTGGGCCAGCATTATTTTACCGAGGTGTACCGCGGCGGACAGCCGGTCAAGTTTGAGAATTTGCCCAGCGAATACCATTTATACCGCAACGGGCTGCGGGCGGTGCTGGTGTTTGTGCTGCCGCTGGCGCATCCGCCGCAGCTGGCCGGCGGCGCCATTACCTTTTCCACCTTTGATCCCACCTATTTCGTCGATATGACCTATCGGGACGAGCAGGCGGTTATTTTGCCGGCGCCCCTGCGTGACCGGTGCAAAATAACCTTGATGACGCCCAAGCCCAATCAATCGTTACAGGCTTACGCCCTTTCGTTGGATAAGGCAGATTCTCCCGGCGTGGATATGGCGCTGGGTAAACAATTCGCGCAGCGGGTGCAATTACAATGTCATTAAATGCCCGGCCGGGAAATCGGCGCCGCCCTCCCCGCGGGTGGTCGGCCCTGTGGCCGTTCTGGTTGTTTTTGCTGTTGGTCGTTATCGCCCTGGGCGGCCTGCTGTTATATTGGCCGCAAATCATGCGGCTAAGCGTCCTGTGGCAAAAACAATTGCATCACCATATGGCCGGATTATTGCTTCAGGTGCGCCGCGATCCCCGCCAGGCGGGTACGGGGCTGCTGCTGTTCAGTTTAGGCTACGGCGTCCTGCATGCCGTCGGACCCGGCCACGGCAAAATGGTTATTGCCGCCTATCTGGCCACCCAGCGTTCCCGCCTGAAGCTTAGCCTGGCCATGACGCTGCTGGCCTCGTTATTACAAGGCGCCATGGCCATTATGCTGGTGACCCTGGTGCTGGTGACGCTGCGGCTGTCCGCGGGCGCGCTGCATTTGGGCGAGTTCTGGCTGGAAAAAAGCAGTTACCTGCTGGTGGCGGCGCTGGGCCTGGCGTTATGCCGGCGGGCGCTGGCCAATCTCGCGGGCGGCATTAAGGGCCGGCGCCGGGCGTTCGGCCGCATTACCGGCGCCCGGTACATCGGGTTAAACCGCGCCGGCCCGCGCCCGGCCAATGCGAGCGGCACGGGACATGGCGCCATCTGCGCCTGCGGTCATCGGCACCTGCCCGATAATGCGGCGCTGGCCAGGGCCGGCGGCTGGCGCACCCGGCTGGCGGTGGTGGCGGCCATGGGCTTTCGGCCGTGCTCCGGCGCGGTATTGGTCTTGCTGTTCGCCAAAGTGCTCGGGGTCTATCGCTGGGGAGTGCTAGCGGCGCTGGTGATGTCGGCGGGCACCGCCTGCACCCTGCTCACGATCGCGCTGCTGGTGTTCGTTGGCCGCCGCTATGCCGAACGGCTGACCCGCAGCCACTCGCCCCGCGCGGCGCGGGACGTGGCCTGGGCGACGCTATCGCTGGCCGGAGGCCTGTTATTGACGGCCGCCGGCGTTATCCTGTACCTCAGCGCCCAGCCGGCCATCATGGGCGCCTTGCGGCCATTTGGCCACGCTTGACCCGGGTTACCCGGCGGCCAGTCGGCGTAAGGCCGAAATAAGCCCCGCCACCCCCCGCGCTATTTTCGCGCGCGGGCAGCCCGCATTGAGGCGTAAAAATCCCTGGCCCTCGATGCCATAGGTAAGGCCCGGCATAATGGCCAGCTTCTCCCGGTCGATCAATATGCGCTGTAAATCCCCATCGTTGACATTTAGCGCCCGCAGGTCGATCCAGGCCAGATAGGTGGACTGGGGAGGCCGGCAGCGCAGTTGGGGAAACGCCTGATTCAGCCGATCCGCCGCATACCGCAGATTGGCCAGCAGGTAGTCCCGCAGTTCGTCCAGCCACGGACCGCCCTGCTCATAGGCGGCGATATGCGCCGCCACCGACAGCACCGCCGGTGAAGACAGACCGTCAGCCGCCTTCAGATGGCGGCTGAAATCATTGCGCGCGCCGTCATCGCTGATAAAACCATAGGCGCCGGTTAGCGCGGGAATATTAAATGACTTGGATGCGGAGGTCAGCAGCGCCCAGGCGGTGGTGGCCACTTCGCTCCAGGGAATATGCGCGCCCTCCCATACCATGTCCATATGGATTTCATCGCTAATCACCCGCACGCCGTGGCGTTCGCATAAGTCGGCCATGGCGCGCAGCTCGTCGCGGGACCAGACTTTGCCGGTGGGATTGTGCGGATTGCACAGCAGCAGCACCTTGGCATCCGGCCGCGCCAGCAAGGTCTCCAGGTGCGCCATATCGCAGCGCCACTCATCCCCCTCGCGCCGCAGCGGGCTGGGCAGCAACCGGCGGCCGTTGGCGGCCACGACGTGGTAGAACGCGTCGTAGGCCGGGGTATGCACCACCACGCCCTGCCCCGGCAACGACCATTGGCGGATCAATTGGGCGGCCATATAAATCACCGACGGGGCGAACACCGCCATCGTCGTATCGATACGGCAGTGAAAACGCCGGGCGTACCAGCCCGCCAGGGCGTCGAGAAACTCGGCGTGCCGCCAGCGGCTGTAGCCGAACACCCCGTGGGACAGCCGCCGCTCCAGCGCCTCGATCACGCAGGGCGCGGTGGCGAAATCCATATCGGAAATGGTAAACGGCAGCAGGTCTTCGGCGCCAAACCGATCGCCGATATAATCCCACTGCGTGCACCAGGTGCCGCGGCGATCCTGGCTGGCGGAAAAATCGTACATGGCTTCATTCTCTCTACAAGGGAACGCATGGAAAAGAATCCGCGCCAGGACCCGGCGTCACAGCGCCAGCTCGGCCTGCAAAAACGCCAGCAGGGCGTCGGCGCTCGCCGCCCCGCGCAGCGCGTCGCGAAAAGGGACCTGCATTAATTTACGCGCCAGCTGCGAGAAAATTTTAATATGGCTAATCCCCTGTCCGTCGCCGACGGTGAGCATAATCACAAAATCCACCTCTCCCATTTCCGACTGCCAGTCGATGGGGCGCGTTAAGCGCGCCACGCTGATGGCGGCATGCTTGATGGTGGCGGATTTGGCGTGGGGAATGGCGAAACCAAACCCGATGCCGGTGGTGGCCAGTTCCTCCCGCTGCCAGATTTCTTCCTCCAGCTCCAGGGGGCGATCGGTACGTCCATGGAGGGCGAGATTGCCGCACAGGTACTGGATGACCTGTTCTTTATTGTCCAATTCCGCCGGCAGCAGAATGTTTTCCACCGCCAGTACGGGCCGCTGCTGCGCCGGCAGGACAAACGCGTCCAGCAGTTGCTCGATTTCCCGCGGGGATCGGCAGTCGCAGGCCTGGGCGGCGAGCTGCCGGCAATCGGCGGCGGACAGCTGGCGGATAATCTCCTTAATGGCCGGGATCTGCACGCCGCTCATGCTGATTTCGTCCAGCCCCAGCCCCAGCAGCAGGGGTACGTAGCGGGGTTCGCCGCCCAGCTCCCCGCACAGCCCCACCCAGCGGTCATGGCGGCGCGCGACCGAAACCACCTGGCGCAGCATGCGTAAAAACGCGGGGGTAACGGGGTTGTACAGATGCGCGACCCGGGGATTATTACGATCGACCGCATACAGATATTGCGTCATGTCGTTGGAGCCGACGCTGAAAAAGTCCACCTCTTCGCAGAAGTGATCGATGATAAAGCTGACGGAGGGCACCTCCACCATAATGCCCAGTTCAATACCGCCGGCATGGCGCAGGCCGTCGTTTTGCAGCGATTGCCGGGCGGCGTCGATTTGCGTCTTGACCCAGATGATTTCGTCGCGGGTATGCACCATGGGGATCATCAGGCGCGCATACCCAAACGCCGCGGCGCGCAGGATGGCGCGCAGCTGGGCCATAAACAGGTCGGTGAATTCCGGATAGATACGCACCGCGCGGTAGCCGAGAAACGGGTTCTCTTCCGGCGGGATATTCAAATAGCTGATTTTTTTATCGCCGCCGATATCGATGGTGCGGAAAATCACCGGGCGCGGGCCGGCGTTCATTAATACCTGCCGGTAGGCCTCGAACTGTTCCTGCTCGTCGGGGGCGACGTCGCGATCCATAAATAGCATTTCGGTACGAAACAGCCCGATACCGTCGGCGCCGCAGCTAAAGGCCGCGGCCGCCTCATGGGCGGTGCCGATATTGGCGCCGATCTCCAGGGCTTCTCCGTCGCGGGTCAGCGCGGGGGTGTCCGCCATGCCCAGCTGTCGCCGGCGGCGCTGCTCATCCAGGCGCCGCGCGATGCGATAATGCCCGCGCACCCCCTCATCCGGCCGGGTCACCAGTACGCCGCAGTGGCCGTCGACAAACACCTCCTGCCCCTCATAAGCGCGCACGCCGGCGGTATCGATACCGGCGATCACCGGCACGCCAAACGCGCGGGCCAGGATCAGGGTATGGGACGTGCTGCCGGCGCCGGCCAGGACCATGCCTTTAAGCAGCGCTTTATCCAGGCCGAGAAATTGGCTGGGCGTCAGGTTGTCCGCCGCGATCACCGTGTCGCGGCTTAAGCAAATGGCCGCGTCCACTTTCACTTCCGGGTAGGCGATATGCAGCAGCCGCGCCGTGATATCCTGGATATCCAGCACCCGTTCCCGCAGATATTCGCTGGACGATACCGCCAGCTTGCCGCAGATTTCATTCATATTTTCAATCACCGCCCGCGCCAGGCCGCATTTGCGCCGCTCCATCCGACGCAGGATATCGCGGGCGAAGCCGGGGTCCTGAATCAGCGACAAGTGGGTGGTGATAATAATCTTACCCTGGCCCTGCAAGCGGTTAAGCTCGCCGCTTAACCGCTCGGCCAGGGCAATCAGGCTATGCTCCAGCAGCATATCGTCATGCCGGGTGCCCGGCTGGTGGCTATAGACCTCCAGGCTGGTGCTGCGATAATGCAGCAATATGCCGTGGCCGATGCCGGGCGACAAGGCAGTGCCGCTGACCAGCGCCGGGTTAAAGCGGGTCAGCGAACGCGGCAGCGGCTGGGCGGTCGGCGCCGGCGCCGGTTCAGGGGCGCTGTCGCTGTCGGCGAACGCCGTGGCGAGATAATGCTTGAGCGCGCGGCAGGCTTTCTCTTCGTCGCCGCCGCTGATACGCAGACTGCACGCGTCATTGAACAAGGTGCCGGAACTGACCAGCGCCAGCATGCTTTTGGCATCCACCGTTTGACCGAGGCGGTGGTTAACCAGCGCCACCTGGCTGTCAAACCGGCAGCACTGCTCTTTCAGGTCATAGGCCGGTCGGGCATGTAATCCGTTCGGCAATGGGCAGATAAAATCAATATTTAGCATCACCTGACACCTTAGTTCGTGTTATTTAGCAGGAGAAATCCGTCAACCGCCGGTACGTCTCGGCATTTAACCCGGTCACCAGCGCCGTAAGCAATGCCAGGCAGCGCTCCGCATCGCCCAGATCCGCGATCGATGCGGCGCAATGGCCGTGGCGGGTCGGCACGCCGATCGCCGCCGTGGGCACCCCCGCGTCGGACAGATGGATGCCGCCGCCGTCGGTGCCGCCGTTGCTGAACATATCGGTTTGCAACGGGATCGCGCAGCGCTGCGCCGTGTCCTGAATCCAGCGCAGCAGCCGCCGGGGCGGCACCAGCGTCTTGTCATACATCACCAGCATCGGACCCGCGCCGATTTGCCGGTGGTTGGCGGCGCCGAAATCAAAGTTTTTCGCCCAGCAGGCGGTGTCGAGCACCAGCGCCAAGTCGGGCTTAATCATCCGGGCGGCGGTCTGCCCGCCGCGCAAACCCACCTCTTCGCTGGACGACGCCGCCAGCCAGATTTCGGCGTCCAGGGGTTGCCGCTCCAGGGCGTCGAGCAGCGCCAGCAACAGCCAGCAGCCCAGCCGATCGTCAAAGGCCTTGCCCATCACCCGGCCGGCCGTCGGCAGGCGTTGGAACGGCGTGGCGAACGTGACCATATCGCCGATGGCCACCCCGGCGGAGGCCACCTCCCGCGCGCTGGCGGCGCCTATGTCCACCCGCAGGTTCTGCGCCTCGGCGCCCTGCAAATCCCCGTCCAGCAGGCCGCCCACCTTGGCCCCGCCGGCGGTGGTAATGCGCACCGGCTGCATAAAGCGGGCCAGCATCCGCACATTGCCGATGGGGATCACTTCCACCGCGCCCTGATTGGAGATATTACGCACCATAAAACCCACTTCATCCATATGGGCGCAGATCATCACCTTCGGGCCGGCGGATTCATTGAGCCTGATCGCTACCGAGCCAAGGCCGTCGAACAGCACCGGTTTTTGGCGGCGCCGGGCATGGTCCAGAATAATATCCCGCACCTCCTGCTCATTGGCGGCGATAGCGTCCGCCTGCGACAGCCGTTTGAGTAATTCCAGATCCATGGTTAATCATCCTCGCCGGTGGTCAGCAGCGTTTTGGGCATCCGGTACAGCACGTCGCAGCCGGTGGCGGTCACCAGCACCATATCTTCGATGCGCACGCCGCCCCGGCCCGGTAAATAGATGCCCGGTTCCACCGTCATCAGCATGCCCGGCTGCAATACCGCGTTGTCGGTGGGCGAAAAAAAGGGCGTTTCGTGCACTTCGATGCCCACGGCATGACCGGTATTATGGCCAAAAAACTCGCCATACCCCCGGGCGGCGATAACGCGCCGCGCCGCGTCGTCCACCTGCCGGCAGGGCACGCCCGGCCCGACGGCGGCGATAGCGGCCAACTGGGCCTCAAGCACCGTCTGGTAAATGTCATACAGCCCGTGCCGTTCGGGGGCGTCGCCGTCGGCGGCGGGCACCAGAAAAGTACGGGTCATATCGGAACAGTAGCCGCGGTAGCGCGCGCCGAAATCCAGGGTGACCAGTTCGCCGGCGCCGATAATGTGGTCCGAGGCCTTGGCGTGGGGCAGCGCGCCGCGCGCGCCGCTGGCGACGATGGTGTCGAAGGACGGGTTTTCCGCCCCCGCCTGTTTCATAAACCACTCCAGCTCGGCGGCCACCAGGCGCTCCGCCATGCCCGGCCGGATAAAGCGGCGGATATGGGCGCAGGCGTCGTCGGCGATCCGGCAGGCCTGCCGTATCAAGGCGATTTCTTGCGCGCCCTTCACCTGGCGCAGTTCGTCAAGGGAAACGGAAACCAGCGCGGCCCGCAGATGCTTGACCAGGTTATCGGCGTCGTCAAAGCTGAGGTAGCGTCCTTCAAATCCGATGCGCGCCAGGGATTCCCGGCTGATAATTTCATTGATGATAGCCAGCGGCCCTCGCCCCGCCTCGCTCAGATGCACCTGATACGCCCCGCGTTTATCCGCCACTTCCTCGATATAACGAAAATCCACGATGATATGCTGGCTGTGGCGGGCCACCAGCACATAGCCGGAAGAACTCAGCAACCCGGTGTGGCTGAACTTATTTTGCCTGGAGCTGATAATCACCGCGTCGAGCCGCTGGTCCGCCAGCAGCGCGCGCAGCGCGGGGAGTCGACTCATAACCCTCTATCCTTGCGTCATGGCGGGCCGCCGCCGGCCCGGGAGAATACGGACTTGCCGGCGCCTTACAGGGCGGCGGCGAACAGTTTGCCGCTGCGGTACATGGCATTGCGGATAAACACCACGATCAGGGCGGTGACCAGCGCGCCGAGCAGGATACCGAACATATAGGCCCCCAGGTTGCTGACCAGCGGCCAGGCCCAGATGGCGGACTCGGGAAACCACTGTACGGCGCCCAGGGCCACGGCGGTGGTGGCCCCCACGATGGACCCCGCCATATAGGCCGGCAAAGTGGCCCGCCAGTTTTCCAGCAGGAACGGGATCGCCCCCTCGCTAATGCCCATAAAGGCCAGGAACATAGCGGTTTTACCCTGGGTATAAAGCTGCTCGCTGAACAGTTTTTTACCGGTCAGGCGCCGGTCGATCAGCGTGGCCAGCCCAAGTCCGATGGGCGGAACCACAATGGCGATGGCGCGGGCGGTGATGGGCAGCACGCGATCGGTGGTAAAGCCCAGGGCGACAAACCCCGACGCCTTGTTGATCGGCCCGCCCAGATCGATGGCGGTGGTGGCCGACAGCCCCACGGCATACAGCATGGCCCCGGAGTTGCCCGCCGCCAGCAGCATGGAGCGGATGGCCGCGTTGATCCAGCCGCCGATGGGGGTAATCACGTAGTACATGGCCAGCATGACAAACAGCGCGGATAAAATCGGAATCAGAAAGGTGCTTTTAAACGCCAGCAGATAGTTGGGCACCTGGATTTTGCCGTTTAGCCATTTCACCAGATACCCGGCCGCGATGGCGATAATCAGCGCGCCGATAAAGGTGGACGGTACCGGTTTGGTGGCGATCCAGTGCAGGGCGGTCATATCCCAGGTTAAATTCAACATGGGCTGGGTGGACACCAGGCCGCCGATAAATCCCGCCGGGAACGCCAGTTTGCCGCCGATGGAGTTGGCCACGAAAGCGGAAAACATGGGGATGGCGAAGCTGAACAGCAGGCCGCCAAAGGATTCGGAAAGATAGGCGAATTTCAGCAAGCCCAGTTGGAACCCCTGGAACTTGCCGGAATTGAGCGCATCCATAATGCCGGTGTCGGGAGGAATTTCCAGCCAGACGAACGCTATCAGCTGGGAAATGGCCAGGATCACCCCGCCCATAATCAGCGTGGGGATCATGCGCGAAATGCCGGACATAATATGCTGCGGCAGATCCCCCCAAAAACGGGTGCCGGCCTCGGGCGCCCTGGAGGGCGCGGCGCTGTGGTCCACTGCCTGGGGCGCGGTGATGGCGCTCCGTTTTTTGATAGCCATATATCCCCTTATTATTTTTGGTGTTCTTCGCGGATCATTGCTTCGATTTCCCGCAGGGTGCCGCCGGGATTTTTAATGGCGTCCTGCAGCGTAATTTCATACACATCGACGTGCTCGAATCGCTCGCTGTCTTCCGGCGTAATGGCGATGGCGTGGATAATAATATCGGCCCCGGCAATATCCTCGGCGGTCAGGCGATTCTGAATGCCGTCCGCGCCCTGCGTTTCGATTTTTATTTCGTCATAACCGGCTTCCCGGGCGGCGTCTTCCAGCGCCTGCGCCGCCATAAAAGTGTGCGCCAGCCCCATCGGGCAGGCACATAAGGCAATCAGTTTTTTTGACATGCGATCCTCGTAAATCAGCAATGGTGGGTACGGCCCGGACGGTGCCACCGACGCCAGTCCGCCGGGAGATCCGTGGCGTGGTAGGATTATGGACACGAATAAAAACGCCCAGAGATAGGATAAAAGAGGCTTTTACTGGAAAATTGAGTCATCAACGTTGAACTGTGAGTCATGCCACATATTCGGATTCCAGCGGAATTTCCTATGGCTGGCCGGTTGTTCAGGAAAAGTTATTGCGGTATTCCGTCGGCGTCATGGCGAAAGTGTGTTTAAACAGGCGGCAAAAATAATTGGCGTCGGCGTAACCGCAGCGCAGCGCGATTTCATTGACCGTCAGATGATATTGCTGCAACAGCAGTTTGGCTTTGCCCAGCCGGACCCACTGTAAATAATCCACAAAGCTCATGCTGCCCTCTCGGCGGAAAATACGCGACAGGTGGTTGGGGGTAATATTAAACATCGCCGCGACGCCCTCGCGGTTCAGCGGGCGGGTAAAATTATCCTGTAGATAGGTGCAGATGCTTTTATAGATAAACCGGCTGCGCGGGGTGTTGTCCGCCAACGGGACCAGCAGTTGGCCATGGCCGATATGCAGCAGCGATAACAGCAGATAGCGGGCGGTGTCGCCCTCCTGCGCCTTGACCGCCAGATGGTTTAACGCCTGAAGAATATAATCCAGCTCGCCGGCATCCCGCAGCGGGATTTCCAGCGTGCGCCGGCGGCGGAAATCCGCCTCCGCAGCCCGCTTATCGATAAAAGTAAATCCCAACCAGGACGGTGCGAACAGCACGCTCAGCAGCAGCGTTTCTCCCGGCCAAAGGGGGGCGGGACGGCGTTCGGCGGGAATAAACAGCATATCGCCCTGCTGGAACCGCTGCGCCGGCGCGGCCCCGGCATCGGTGGCATATTCGCCCCTGAGCACCACCTCCAGCCGGGGAAAGCGGGGCCCGCCGCCCGCCGCCGCCCCGCACGGCCGGCAAAAAACGCCGCGGCGCAGCCGCTGCGGATTAAGCACCAGTCCGCTCAGCAGTTCGGTAAAAAAAGCCCGCTCCGTCAAGGACATGTTATCGCCAATCCGCATGGCGCCGAAACATCGATGCCGGGCGGCACTCCCACCGCGTCGGTCCGGACCGCAATCGAAGAGCGCTTATCCATGGCGATCGGCACAAGGTCGGCCCTGGCTTTGTCCGCCAGGGTATGAGTCGCTGTATTCAGGATTATTGGAAAGCCATTTTTCATTGTTCTTGTCTGCGGGCATGCCCTACTTCATCCTAAATCATTTTATGCTAACAACTATAAAATATGATTTTATCCCCGCGACGTTCTTCCCCTGAAAAAAATATCAGTTAACCCATTTCAACCGTTTACCGGTATTACATTTCAGGAATCAGGAGTCCAGGAATCAAAAGCGCTTTACCGGCTAAACCGCGCCGTCCCGTTGATTCCCCGGGATTAGCCGACATCTGCCGGCAACCCCTCCGTCGCCAGGCGATAGAGAACCTCCGCCAGCACCTGCGCGCCCGCATGCAAATCTCCCGGCGTGGCGCTTTCCCGTTCGTTATGGCTTACCCCGCCCGCGCAGGGCACAAAAATCATGCCGGTAGGACAGCGCTTATGCAGGTTAACCGCATCATGGCTGGCCCCCGAGGGCAGCATGATGCAAGAATGCGCGAGCCGGCCGGCGGCGCGCTGGATAAGCCGCGGTATGGCCGGCGGGAATACCGCCGGTTGGCGCCAGCGTATTTCCGTTGCCCGCACGGCGCACCGGTCGGCGTGCCGGGCGCATAAGTCCAGCATGCGATCCCCCAATTGGCGCAGCACCGACTGCGATGGGTGCCTGAAATCGATATCGAACACCACCCGGCCCGGTACGACGGAGTTGCTGTCCGGGTAAACCCGCAGCGTCCCGACGGTAAAACGGCACTCTTCCCCGGCCGCGTCGGTAAGCGCATAAAGATCGTGCAGTAATCGCACCGCGGTTTTCATGGCGTCGCGCCGGGACGATAACGGCGTGGTGCCGGCGTGGGCCTCGGCGCCGGTAATGACCACCTGGAAATCCCGGCATCCCTGGATGCCGCTCACCGCGCCGATGGTGGTTAAGGTATCCTCCAGCACCGGTCCTTGTTCGATATGGGCTTCGATATAGGCCAGCACCGGGGTGCCGAGCGCACGTAGGGGCACGGCGGGCAGCGCCTGGTGGAACGCCCGCACCGCCTGCCGCACCGTGATGCCGTCACGATCCGTGATGGCTTCCCAGGCCGGCAGCGTATCGGGCCGGGCGAAGCAGGCCGAACCCATGCATCCCGGCACGAACCGGCAGCCTTCTTCGTTGGCCCACACCGCCAGTTCCAGGGGACGCTCGGTAATGATGCCCAAATCGTCCAGGGCGCGAAAAACTTCCAGCCCGGCCAGCACGCCATAGATGCCGTCGAACTTGCCGCCGGTGGGCTGGGTGTCCAAATGCGATCCGGTCATAACCGGGTCGAGGGCGGGATTGGCGCCGTCGCGGCGGATAAATATATTGCCGATGTCATCCGCCGCGCAATGATAGCCGCGCTCGCGCGCCCATCCGATCAACAGCAGATGGGCCTGGTTATCCGTATCGGTAAGGGCCAGGCGGTTGACGCCGCCGTTGCCGGTGGCGCCATAGCGCGCCATGGCCATAATCGACCGCCATAAGCGGTCTGAATCGATAGCGCGGGTCAGCGCCGCCGCGATCGCTTCCCGGTCCGGCGCCGGCCCGGTGTTCCGTTGATTCTGGTTCATGATTTCCCGGTCTTGATTAAAGGAATGTCAACGTTCGCCTCGCGGGCAAACCTGCATAGCCGGTGCCATACCTCCGCCAGGATCGGCACGCCCCGGATCAGATTATCCCGGCGCGCCCGGGCCGATCGCTCGCCCGGCAGCCGGATTTCATCGACTCCCGGCATTTTGCGTCCCGCTTTGATTTGCGCCAGAAAGGCGCTGGCGCGCCGCCGGGCGGCATCGGCGTCGCCAAAGGCGCCGGGATCGATGGCGATAAATAGATGGCTGCGCACGCCGTGGCGCGGGTCGCCGGACTGCGCCGCGATATCGAGCTGCGCCCCTAATTCGCCCCCGATCATGGCGCCGGAAAGCAGGCCGATGCATAACCCCAATCCAAAGCCTTTATGTCCGGCCATCGGCGCCAGCGCCCCGCCCAGCGCCTCGTCGGCGCTGGTGGTGGGCCGGCCGTGCGCATCGATGGCCAGGCCGGCGGCGATAGCCTCGCCGTAGTAGCCGGCCTGCCGCACATGGCCGATGGCCGAGGCGCTGGTCGCCGCATCATAAACCACCGGCGCGTCGCCGGTGGGGATGCCGATCGCCAGCGGGTTAGTGCCCAATACCGGGTCGATGCCGCCGGTGGGATGTACCCGCGCGGGCCAGGTGTTGGTCATCACGATGCCGATCAATCCCGCCCGGGCCAATTGCTCGGCGTAGTAGCCCAGCATAAACAGATCCCCCGCGCCGCGCAGGGCCAGCACGGCCGTGCCCATTTGCCGGGCGGCCTGCGTGAGCCGGTCCACGGCGAACAGCCCGCCTACATAACCGGGACATCCGCCCCCCTCCGCCAGCAGGGTGGCCCCGGCGGACGATACGATGCGGGGAATGGCTTTACCGTCCAGTACGCCATTGCCGAGATCGCGGATAATGGAATAAATATGATCGACGCCCTGGATGGCATGGCCGCGCAAGTCGGCCTCGATGCAAACCCGGGCCATGGCCAGGGCGTTGCTTTCGCTACAGCCGTGAGCGCGAAACAGCGCCTGGATAAAGGGCGTGAGTTCCGCGGCGTCGATGCGGTACACAAGTTTGTCCTGGGTCGTCGCCATATCAGCGCTGCCCCCCGCCGTTGCGGCGCGCAACCTCATCCACCGCGTCGCGCAGCGAGATAAACCGTCCCCCGCGCTGCTGGATATGCGCCAGGATATGTTGCAGCCGCGCGTGAATTGCCGGGTGCTCCACCGCGTAGGTGTGGCACAGGAAGGAGACGATCTGGGTTTCCCCGCTATCCGCCGCGCGGCGGGTAATCGCATCCCAGACGTCCTTCATTTGGCTCAGTGTACTGGACTCATTGGCTAAAAAATGGCTGTCCGGACGGCGGCGATCGGCGGGAACCCGGCCATCCCATCCCAGCGGGATAATCAGCAAATTGCCCTGGCCGCCAGCGACATCGGCAACGGGCGTCTTGAGACGCCGGGGAGCGGCGACATAAGCGGAGACCGGGCACCCGGCCCAGTCCACTCCCCGCTCCGGCCAATGCAGCCCGGGGGCGCAGCTCAGATCCACGTCGATGCCGCGATCGGCTAAAAACCCGGCCACGGCCGGGCTTTGCCCGTTAGAGCCGCCGCGAAAGGCGCGGCAGGCCACCCCTGCGGCGTCAAGCCGGTCCAGCATGGCGGCCAGCACCCCGCACGCCTCGCCGGGCCGGTGGAAAATGCTCGGCTGCCCGAGCGGCGCGTCCGGCGCCCGGTACAAATCGTCTTCGAGATGCAGCGCCAGATCTTTGCCATCGGCCACCCATGCGCGCCAGAACGCCATATAGTCATCGTTAAAAAAGCGGTCGCGGAACACGGGGCTGCTGTGCAGGGTAATGGCGGCGTTTGCGCCGCAATATTCCGCCACCAGCCGGTTCATTTTATGATATTTACGCAATACCACCGTATCGGGATCGGGGGCCGCCACCGGGTCCGGATCGCCGTCGATGCTTAATACCACCTTGACTACAGCATTCATGGTCCTGCCCCTTTGCCCTGGGTTTATGGATAGTTTATAGATAGTTTATGGATGGTTTAACGCCAGGCCGTCAGCGCGCATAGATGCCGGACTGTTCGGCAAAGGCCTTGATTTCTATTGGATTGCCGAAGGGGTCCATAAAAAACATGGTCCATTGTTCCCCCGGCTCGCCCTGAAATCTCACCTGCGGCTCCAGCACAAACGTCTGGCCATGCTTGAGCAGGTTTTGCGATAATCGCTGCCACGACGCCAAATCCAGCACCAGGCCGAAATGCGGCATGGGCACCAGCTTATCGCCCACATGGCCGGTATAGGCCGTGGTAAAGGGCGCGCCCAGATGCAGGGATAACTGGTGGCCGTAAAAATCGAAATCCACCCAGGTATCGGTACTGCGGCCCTCTTTGCAGCCCAGGACCGCGCCATAAAATTGCCGGGCGCGATCGAGATCGGTGACGTTGAACGCCAGATGGAATAGTGAATTGGCCTGCATAATACGCTCCTGTTATTGGTACCCGCTGTTGGTGAAGAGTGCTAATCGCGCGGCGTTACCGCTCCGATCCGCCGGCCCGCCCTAAGCGTTGGCAATGGCCCATAGCGCCCCGGCCAGCACCCGCGCGCCGCGATCGAAATCCCCGCGCTCCATCCGTTCGTCAGGATTATGGCTGCCGTTGGCATTGGGAATAAACAGCATGGCGGCCGGGATGCCCCGGTTGGCGAACATGGCCGCGTCATGGCCGGCGCCGCTGGGCATTTCATGGTGGGTTAACCCCAGCCTGTCGGCGGACGTCGCCAGCTCGCGGCGCAGCGCGCCGTCCATCAGGGCCGGCTGGCTGCGCCGCTGTTCGCCCAGATCAAAGGTTACGCCATGTTGCCGGGCCAGCGCGGCGACGGTGGCCTGCACCTGCCGGTCCATCTGTTGCAGCGAGTCCGTACTGCGCGATCGGATATCGATGCAAAAGCCCACGCTGCCGGCGACTTTACTGAAATCGGACTGCCGGCTATCCGTGTTCACCTGGCCGAAGGTCAGCGTCAGCTCATGGCCGGCCGCTTCCATGGCCAGCCAGTGGCGATGCAGGGCATCGACCAATTGCGCGAACGCCACCACCGCATCCCGCCGATGGCTGCGCGGCGTCGCCCCGGAATGGGCATAGCGGCCGGTCACCGTGGCGGCGCGATAGCGTAAACTGCCGCAAATACCGGTCACGATGCCGATATTGCGCCGGTTATCAATCAGTACCGGCCCCTGCTCGATATGCAGCTCCAGAAACGCATACACCGCGGCGGGGTCAATGCCGGGCGTGCCGGCTTTAATCAGCTCAGGCGATCCCCCCAGCTCCTGGATATGGCGGTACAGGGTTTTTTGGGTATCAAACCGCACCACATCCAGCGCGTCGGGCGGCAGCAGCCCCAGCGCGGCTTTGCTGCCGATATACGACACCGGGAACCACACGCTCTCCTCCGCCCGGATGGCGATGACGGTGACATCCCGGCCGGGCGTCATGCCCGCCTTGGCCCAGGCGGCCAAAATGGCCATGCCGGCGATCACCCCGGCCGCCCCGTCGTAATTGCCGCCGCGCGGGACGGTATCGAGATGGGAGCCGGTAAGCACCGCGGGCAAACCGCGCTCTTTTCCCGGCAGGGTCAGATAAAGATTTAACGCGGCGTCGATGCGCACCTCCAGGCCAAGCATACCCGCATGCCCGGCCACCAGATCGTGGGCGCGCTGTTCACCCGCGCCATAGGTGTCGCGCGTCATGCCGATACCGTCAAAGCTGGCCGCCGCCATGGCATCGAACAGGCCGTGCGCCAGTGCCGAATCAGGTTCAATCATAAGTATCCGGTCCTTGAACATCGCATTTGATTCAGCGATTAATCAGATCTTGGGGAATGGCGCTTAACGACCGGCACCCGTCTTTGGTGACAATCACGGTTTCACTGCACGCCACGGTAAATTGGGCGTATTCCCGCAGCGTAATCGGAATATGGAACGCCATGCCCTCCACCAGTTCGACGTCATAGTCTTTGTTGAGATGCAGAATATTGCCTTCGCCCCAATCGGGAGCAAAGGAAATGCCCATGCTGTAGCCGGTGCGTTTGCGGTAGGCGTCCGTGGCGCCGGCGGCATCGATCACCCGCTGGGCGGCGTCATGGGGGTCCGAACACAGCTTGCCGGGCTTGATTTCCGCCATGGCGGCCGCCAGGGCTTCGCGGGTGACGTCGTACCAGCTCCGGGCCTGTTGCGGCACGTTGCCGATCATGATGGTGCGAAACAGCGCGGCATGGTAACGGTGGTGGCAGCCCGCGGTTTCCAGCACCACGACGTCGCCGTTCTGGATGACGCGCCGCCGCCAGGTGGTATGGGGCACGCCGGAACGCGGACCGGACGTCACGAAGGGTTCCATGCCCATATACTCCGACCCCGCGGCGATGGCCGCCCCCATAATGGCGCCGGCGATGGCGTTTTCATCCACGCCGGCCCGGGCGGCGTTAATGCCGGCGCGCATGCCCGCGTCATTTTCGCCGGCCGCCAGATCCAGCGCCGCAATTTCCAGCGGGCTTTTCACCCGGCGCAGGGCTTCGGTATAGCCGCTGCCGTCGAGCATATCCCCGACCCGGGCCGTTAATTCGGTATAAATATTAACCGTCAAAAACCAGGCGCTGCGATCGATGGCGATACGCTTGCCCCGCCAGCCTTCTTGCTCGATGGCGGCCGCCAGCGCCTGGGCGGCGGAGAAGCCGTCGCTGTAGCCATAGATGCGGGTAATATAGGTATTGAAACGGGCGTTATAGGATTCCAGTTCACGGATCACCAGGAAAGGCGCCCCTTCCACCGGCACCGCCAGGCATTGGAAGACGTAATAACCCGGGGTTTGCTGGCCGGATAAATAGAAGATATTTTCGGCGCCGCTGGTGAGGTATAAATCGATACCGTCGGCGCGCAGCTTGGCCTGCAGCCCGGCGATGCGCGTAGCGAATTCATGTTGCGGGAAAGCGGCGTCGCCGCCCTGTGGAACACGTTCTAGTAATGCTGGTTCTATCATGTCGCACCTCTGGGATAATGGGTGAATCTACACGTTGGCGTAGTTAAAAGACGGACGCTAACGTACCGGCGCTAAAGCACCTTGGAGAGAAATGCCGACTGCCGGGCATCGACGGCCGGTTTAAAAAACTCGCCCGGCGGCAAATCCACGATAACCTCGCCCTCGCTCATCATAATGACGCGCTCGGACACTTCCCTGGCGAAGCCCATTTCATGGGTCACCACAATCATGCTCATGCCGGTATCGGCCAGTTCTTTCATCACCGCCAGCACTTCGGAAACCATTTCCGGGTCCAGGGCGGACGTCGGCTCATCAAACAGCATCAGCGCGGGCTCCATGGCCAGCGCCCGGGCGATGGCCACCCGCTGCTGCTGGCCGCCGGACAGCTGGCCGGGATATTTATCGATTTGGTCGGCCAGTCCCACCCGCGCCAGGATTTGCTCCGCCCGGGCGCCGGCCTCTTTTTTGCCGATGCCCAGCGCGGTTACCGGCGCCAGCGTTACATTGGCGCGCACGCTCAGATGCGGGAATAAATTAAAGTTTTGAAACACCATCCCCACGTCCCGGCGAATGGCGCGCGCGGACGCCGCGCTGTGTTCAAGGCGCATGCCGTCAATCAGGATTTCGCCGGCATCAATGGCTTCCAGGGCATTAAGCGTGCGCAAAAACGTGGATTTGCCGCTGCCCGACGGTCCGACGATACAGGTGACCGAACCCCGCTTGAATTCCAGCGAAATATTTTTCAGGGCATGAAAGCTGCCGTAATATTTATTAATATTCTGGCATATCACGATATGCGAGGATGGAATATTGGCATTCATGCGCATGTTGCTTACCTCGCCATATTTTTCTTGGTTCTGTTTTCACGGAAGCGGCCATACAGACTTAACGGCACAATCATCAACAGATAAAAAAAGGCCGCCAATGTATACACCTCTAAATAGCGATAATTCTCTCCGCTCACCACCGCCGCCTGATAAGCCAAATCGGCAATGCCAATCGTTGATAATAAACTGGAAATTTTGACCAAATCGCTGGTGAAGTTAATAAAAGCCGGGAACACTACTTTGGTGGCCTGCGGAATAATTACCGATTTCCATTTGGTAATAAGCGGTATCGATAATGCGGTACAGGCTTCATATTGGCCTTGAGGGATCGCCAGGATACCCGTACGGAATATTTCCGCCAAAAAAGACCCGCTGAATAACGTTAACGCCAGTACCCCCGAGGACATTGCCGATAGCCGGACGTCAAACACCAGGGGAATGCAGGTATATATCCAGAAGATCGGGATCAGCTCGGGAATGGTGCGGAACAATTCGATCATAATAACGGAAACCCGATACAGCGGGCCGCGCCGCTGCATTTTCCCCCAGCATAATATCGCGCCTAAAATGATGCCAAACGCCAGGGACAAACAGCATACCCAAAACGTGGTCACCGCGCCTTCAGCCAGGATATGCCAGGTTTTTTGTATTACAAAGAAATTGAAATCCATACCGGCTCCTACAACGATGATTTAGACATTCTTTTTTCAAGCAACGAACCCATATAGGAAATCAGGTATCCAATAATAAAAAACACCACGCCGGCAAAAGTCACTATTTCTATCGGCCTGAAGGTAAAACTGGCGATATTATTACTTACCGTCACCAGTTCATTAATGGCCAGCACCGAGAGTATGGTGGAGCCTTTAAAGAAGCTCAGCACGGTATTGCACAGGGCCGGCAGCATTAAACGCAGCGCCTGCGGCAGGATCACCACCAGCCACGTCGTCCGCCCTGAAAGATTGAGCACCTTGGCCGCCTCCCATTGCCCCCGCGGAATATTCTCAATGCCGGCGCGCGTGATTTCCGTCAGATAGGCGCTGGATTGCAGCGTCATGGCGATAATGCCGGAAACCAGCGCCGGGGTGGGGATACCGGTGAGCTGGGGCAAGGCGAAGTGAATCCAGAAGATTTGCACCAGCAACGGGGTCGAGCGCCAGACTTCCACATGAATGGCGATCGGTATGCGCAGTATCCTGGAGGGGACCTGATACAAAATAGCCAGCATAACGCCGCAAATCAGACCCGTCGCCACCGAGACCAGGGTAATAAACAGCGTCATGGATAACCCTTTGGCCAATAGCGGCCAATACTGGTAAATCACCGAGAAATCCAGGGTGCGCACGAATTGCCATTTCACGCTATATAAAATAAAGGCGCAAGCGGCGGCGACCACCAGCGTTCCGGCGACGATCTGCGGGTCCATCCTGTTACGTTGCCTGGGCATTGGCGAAGCTGGCATACCTGCTCCCTTTCTGGCCGGAGAAGAAGGCTGGATGCCGGGCTGGCCGGCACCAGGGTTAATCAATGGACAAACTCGGTGCCAAACCATTTTTTCCACAGCTCGGCGGTGCGGCCGGAGTCAAGCTGGCCGCGCAGCCATACATTGATCACCTGCTGCAAATGGTATTCATTGAGATTAACAATCCAGACGATGCCCACGCGGTTAAGGGGCTGGTCGCCCAGCGGCCGCATATTGAATTGTTTGTTTTCCTGCAACATTCTCGATGTAGAGGTATAGGCGACCCACCAGGCATCGGCCCGGCCATTGGCCACTTCGGCCGCCACCACCGAGCTGTTATCCGAGGCGACGAATTTTAATTCGGCATTTTTAAAAAAGCGTTTGGCGAAATCGCCGGAGGCCGACCCCGTCTTGGAAATAATCACCTTCCCTTTCTGATCCAGGTCGGCATAAGTTTTATAAGGGGAATCGTTTTTAACAAAAGCGCCGCTGGTCTCATAGGAAATCGGGGCGGTAAATAGCACCACTTCTGCGCGTTTGATGGTATCAAACAGCGCGGCGCCGCCGATATCGCATTCATTATTTTTAACGCTGCCGACGATGGTTTTGAATGTTGAATCCACATCAATTAATTTTACTTCCATGGCCGTAGCCAGATCCGACGCCATGTCGTGATAAAAGCCTTCCCATTTGCCTGAACTGGGATTTTTATAGGAATAAGGGTTATCTTCCGCCCAGCAAACGCGCAATTCCCCTTTGGAAAGAATCTTATCCACCGTATTATCCGCCGCATTCGCCCCATGGACGCCGCCCAAAACCACAACGAGTAAAGCTCCAGTCCGTATAAGATTCTTCATTCTAAAAGCAGAGAGAAAACGCATCGCTTTATCCTTATTAATTGGATAACTGGGTTTGCTGAGCGCTCTGGCAGCCCACGCTAGCGGGCTAACGGCCAGAACATTTTTGGTATCCAAATGGTATACCACTTGGTTGGTAAAATTATCAAGTAAATTATTTATTTTTCCCCTTACGCTAGAAAATTAAATATCTGGCATACCGCTGGTATATTTACTCCTGACAATAACCTCAGCAATTCACGTGCCAACAATGGCTAAGCATTACGTCCGAATAACGGAATGCCGTTATATGCATCCAGGCCGTATGGCCGCCGGGGGATAAAATATCTTAATTCTTATCACGATAGGCCATGGACCATCGCCTTGGCCTTCCCCTATTACGGCGGGCGTCGCGCAGCCCCGGCGGTTGGCGCCGCCGTCAGGTAAACGGAAATAATGCACCATGGCGGTGCCGTTGTTTTATTATTGTGCAACCGCACCCGCGACAGGACGCCGGGGTGGCGATTGATACTTTACTTTTTATTAATAAGATTATATACACGTGGTATTCCATAGGGCAGCGCCAATTGCCGACCCCCCTTAACCAATTTTATGAAAACCAAAGATAAATTATGACGCAAACCAGGTTGTTGGAAGGTAGCAACGGCGGACTGGGCAATCAGGCTTATGAAGCATTACTCGATTTGATCATCTCGCGGGAATTGAAACAGGGAGATCAGATCCAGGAGCGCGCGCTGGCATTAAGACTGGGCATTTCACGCACTCCCCTGCGCGAAGCCATGCACCGCCTTGAAGGCGAGAAGGTCCTGGAGCGTAAATCCAATAACCGGCTGTTTGTCCGCATGGTCACGCTACAGGAAATACTGGAAATCCTGCACGTCAGGCGCCTGCTGGAAACCGAAGCCGCGGCCCGCTCGGCCGGAAAAATCCCCCTGGCCAAGTTAAAGGCCGTGCGCGACAGAATCGAGAAATTAAAACTGGCCAACGATCCCGCCAGCTACGAGCATCAATTGGTGGATGCCGAGCTGCACGGCCTGATTGCGAGCTATTGCGAAAATAAGCTGCTGGCGGAGATGATCGATGAATTGCGGCGTAAAACCCGCATGTTTTCCCTAAAGCGGGTCGATAAACGCATGATGCCGGTATTAAATGAGCATATGGCGATTATCACCGCGCTGGAAAATGACGATGCGCAAAGCGCGGCGCTGGAAACATCCCGCCACATCGACAACATCCGGTCATCGATTATCGACATCATTACCCGCTATTAATCCAGCCGTTCCGCCGGCGGCTATCGGCGGCCAGGCGCTGCTCGCGCAGGTGATGCCCCGGCGCAAATCCGGCCTCGCGGATGGGGTCCAGAATTTACCTGGCCAGGCGGCGACCGCCGGCGATGGGAGCCTTTTGCATAAAAATAATCTTGCGCTAAACGTACTCTTTATACTCTGCGTACAATATTACCCTATGAAATATCCCGTTTAAAATCAAAAACAAAAACCCATACCCTCCCTAAACCGCCAAGTTATGATGGCGCCGTCATAAAAGTTATTGTATAAAATGAACCTAAAAGAACAATACTAATTCATCTGCGGCGGGCTGGAGATAACGACATGAAAGCATTGCTTTATGAGGCCGGGATGCCCTATTCCGGCCTGACGTTTATTTCACGGCGATCGCCGCCGCAAACCGGATTGATTCGCTTATCCCACTGCTTATAGGAAAAGACATGCAAGTTATCACCGAGTGCCGCGCGCGCCTGAGCGGGATCTTCAATATTACCGTCACGCGGTTTCGCGCCATCGCCGCCGACCCGCGCGCGGGAATTACGTTCGGGGCTACGCCGGGGGGTACGCTTAAATGAAACCGACCGCTCCCGCCCTGGCCCCGCGCATGATCCGGGCCAAACCGTCGTCCACGGCGGCGATTGCCGACATGGTCAGGACCTTGACCGCCGAGGGGTACGATGTGATTAACCTCGGCGAAGGCGAACTGGATTTCGATACGCCGGAGCATATCAAACGCGCGGGCATCGAGGCTATTTCGGCCGGCGAGACCAAATACACCGCCGTCGCCGGCACCGAGGCGCTTAAACTCGCCATTGCCGGCAAATTCAGCCGCGAAAACGGCCTGGATTATCATCCCCGGGAAATTATCGCCGGCTGCGGCGCCAAGCAATTAATTTTTAACGCGCTGCTGGCCACGGTATCACCCGGCGACGAGGTGATTATCCCCGCGCCCTACTGGGTATCTTATCCCGATATGGTGGCGCTGGCCGAAGGGGAACCGCGCATCGTCCCCTGCCGCGAAGCCGACGGCTGGAAGCTGTCGGCCGCCGATCTGTCCGCGGCCATTACCGACCGCACCCGGTGGGTGATTCTCAACTCCCCCAACAATCCCACCGGGGCATTATACAGCCGCGAAGAGCTGGGCCAGTTGGCGGACGTGTTGCTTGCCGCCCCGCAGGTGATGGTAATGTCGGATGATATCTATGAGCATATCCGTTTGGACCGGCGGCCTTTTTGCACCCTGGCGCAAATCGAACCGCGGCTGCGCGCCCGCATTCTTACGGTTAACGGGCTGTCCAAGGGATATTCCATGACCGGCTGGCGCCTGGGTTATGCCGCGGGTCCGCAATGGCTGGTCGACGCCATGCAATTGATCCAATCGCAAAGCACCTCTAATCCCAGCGCCATTTCGCAGGCCGCCGCCGTGGCGGCGCTGAACCAGCCGGCGGATTTTCTCGGCGACTGGCTGACGGTGCTGGCCGAACGCCGCGCCATCGTCATGCGCATGTTCGAGCGGATTGACGGGATGAGCGCGCAACTGCCCCCCGGCGCATTCTATGTGTTCGCCAACTGCCAGGCATTAATCGGAAAACATACGCCGGCGGGCCGGCGGCTGGATAATGATAGCGACGTGGCGGGGTATTTGCTGCGCGAGGCCCACGTGGCCACCCTGCAAGGATCGGCATTTGGCGCGCCGGGTTATTTGCGTTTGGCCTATGCCATCGCCACCGACCGTCTGGAGCAGGCCTGCGCGCGGCTGATAAATGCGTGCGGGTCGCTCAGTTAAGGCGCCGGTGGTGCGCGGCTCATCGCCCATCAGCCCGGCTGCGGTTCCATAATGCGTTTG
This sequence comes from Sodalis sp. RH21, assembly GCF_047324175.1. NCBI lineage: Bacteria > Pseudomonadati > Pseudomonadota > Gammaproteobacteria > Enterobacterales > Bruguierivoracaceae > Sodalis > Sodalis sp. RH21. The sequence goes on from NZ_CP178732.1 coordinate 3,656,054, forward strand.
GCGGTGGCCATCACCGCGCTCACGCCCTGCTTGCCGAGCAAGGTTCTGGCGCGCGCCTGCGCCGCGCGCCATCCCGGCTCGGCGCTATATAATAAGTCCTTGCCCGCCTGGGTCAGCAATACCGGCCGGCCCCGGGCGCTGCCCGGGTTGCGGATCTCTTCAATCCAGCCCTGCTCCAGCAGCAGCCGCATATTACGCGTCAGGGTCGACCGATCCTGGTGATTATAACGGCCGATTTCCGCCCGGGTGACCGGTTCGATTTGATAGATCACGACCAATAGGGCGAACTGGGCGGAGCCGATGCCCAGCGCTGCCAGCTCTTCATCATGAATGGCGGTAATGACCCGCGAAATCAGCCGGGCGCGCATCAATACGCAGGTATCGCCCATCTCGCTAATCACTTCTTTGTCTACCGCTGGAGCCTTGATTATTTTCATGTCTCGCCTTAATGCTGCATATACAACTTATCTAATCACCGTATGCCGCGGGGTTAACGGCCTTGGCGTATATCGCAACCGTTATCGGCAAAGGAAGTATTGCCCCGCCCACCGCGTCCCGTACCACATAACGTGCCAAACGCCGAGCCCGAGCCGTAAAAATGAACGCTGGCCGACACCGTCCGGTATCCAGGCGGCGCCAACCCGCAATCGCGCGGAGAGGGATAAAGGGCGCCGATAAAGATAATGCCCGCGATCCGACTCACCCGCCTATAATGGTATTGGCTAATAAGTCATTATTCATCAAATTGCAATTCACGTGTTCACAAAATGAATAATTACCGGCAAAGTAGTTTGGATAACCGCACTTAACGATAATCACGCCGCTGGAAATCGCGGCCAGTCGCATACCCGCTGCGGGCATCATGACAAATTAATGATTGAAATTATTATTTTTTATGACCGAAACGGGTAAAAAAACGCCCTGCCGTTATACCGCGGGGGCACAATAATATCCGGCGGCGGCGGGGCGCAATAAATCGACAAGCTTTTATTGATCCACATCAATTAGATATTTCCTGATAAACGCATACTATGATGACGACTCATATTAATGAGCTTTTTAACTCTATTTAGAATAAACGAAATTAATTTTGATTAATTTAATTATTCTACTTACTTTAGTTACATAATTTTTTAAAAAACCGATGCAATGTCTGAGAAGCAGGAGAATAATATGTCGCCCCGGCTGCCATTATCCCTCCTCAACGTCGTATACGCAGGCATGCTTTTTTACCATCACCCCGACCGGCTATCCCGTCTGGATGTAGCGCCGGTTAGGTGGACATTGGAGAAACGCAGTGCAAACATTTAACGCCGATATCGCCATCATAGGGGCGGGGGGCGCCGGTTTACGCGCGGCAATCGCCGCCGCGCAGGCCCATCCCCAACTGACTATCGCCCTGGTATCGAAAGTCTATCCGATGCGCAGCCATACCGTGGCCGCCGAAGGCGGCTCCGCCGCCGTCACCCAGGATCACGACTCCTTCGACTCTCATTTCCACGATACCGTCTCCGGCGGCGATTGGCTGTGCGAACAAGACGTGGTGGAACATTTTGTCCGCCATTGTCCGGAAGAAATGACGCAGCTTGAGCTGTGGGGCTGCCCCTGGAGCCGCAAGCCCGACGGCAGCGTCAATGTGCGCCGTTTCGGCGGCATGAAAATCGAACGCACCTGGTTCGCCGCCGATAAAACCGGTTTCCATATTCTGCATACCCTGTTCCAGACCTCGCTCAAGTATCCTAATATCAAACGCTTCGACGAGCACTTTGTGCTCGATATCCTGGTGGATGACGGCCATGTCCGCGGCCTGGTGGCCATCAATATGATGGAAGGCGCCCGCATCCAGATCCGCGCCAACTCGGTGGTCATGGCCACCGGCGGCGCCGGCCGGGTCTATCGTTACAATACCAACGGCGGCATCGTCACCGGCGACGGCATGGGCATCGCCCTGAACCACGGCATTCCCCTGCGCGATATGGAATTCGTACAGTACCATCCCACCGGCTTGCCCGGCTCCGGTATCCTGATTACCGAAGGGTGCCGCGGCGAAGGCGGCATTATGGTCAATAAAGATGGTTACCGCTATTTGCAGGATTACGGCATGGGTCCGGAAACCCCGCTGGGCCATCCCGAAAACAAATATATGGAGCTCGGCCCCCGGGACAAACTCTCCCAGGCATTCTGGCACGAATGGCGCGCCGGCCGCACCATCGCCACCCCGCGCGGCGATGTGGTCTATCTCGACCTGCGCCACCTGGGCGAGAAGAAGCTGCTGGAACGGCTGCCGTTTATCTGCGAGTTGGCCAAAGCCTATGTGGGCGTCGATCCGGTGAAAGATCCGATCCCGGTACGCCCCACCGCGCACTATACGATGGGCGGCATCGAAACCAATCAAACCTGTGAAACCCGCATTACCGGGCTGTTCGCCGTGGGCGAATGTTCCTCGGTGGGCCTGCACGGCGCCAACCGCCTGGGGTCCAATTCCCTGGCCGAGCTGGTGGTCTTTGGCCGCCTGGCCGGCGAACAGGCCGCGCAGCGCGCGCTGACGGCATCTCCCGCCGCCGGCAGCGGCCTCGACGCCCAGGCGCAGGATGTGGAAAACCGCCTGCACGCGCTGATGAACCAGGAAGGCACGGAAAACTGGGCCGATCTGCGCGACGAGATGGGCCTGTCGATGGAAGAAGGCTGCGGGATTTACCGCACGCCGGAGCTGATGCAAAAAACCATCGATACCCTGGCCACTCTGAAAGAACGCTTTAAACGGGTGAAAATCACCGACCGTTCCAATGTGTTTAATACCGACCTGCTGTATAGCATCGAGCTGGGGCATGGCCTGAATGTGGCCGAATGTATGGCCCACGCCGCGTTTAACCGCCGCGAGTCCCGCGGCGCCCACCAGCGCCTGGACGCCGGCTGCACCGAACGCGATGACGTTAATTTCCTGAAACACACCCTGACGTTCCGCTCAGAAGACGGCGGCGCGCCGCGCATCGATTATACCGATGTGCGCATCACCACCCTGCCGCCGGCCAAACGCGTCTACGGCGGCGAATCCACCGCACAGGACAAGAGCGCCCAGGATAAGAAAAACAAGGAGTCGGCAAATGGCTGAGATGAATACCCTGACCATGCAAGTGATGCGCTACAATCCGGAAACGGACGGCGCGCCGCATCTAGAGGACTACCAGGTGCCTTGGGATGCGCAGACCTCGCTGCTGGATGCCCTGGGCTACATCAAGGACCGTCTCGATCCCGAGCTCAGCTATCGCTGGTCTTGCCGTATGGCGATTTGCGGCTCCTGCGGCATGATGGTCAACGGGGTGCCGAAACTGGCCTGCAAAACCTTCCTGCGTGATTATACCCACGGACTGAAAGTGGAGGCCCTCGGCCACTTCCCCATCGAGCGCGATCTGGTGGTCGATATGACCCACTTCATCGAAAGCCTGATGGCCATCAAGCCTTATATCATCGGCAATCCGCGCCTGCCCTCCGAAGGCACCAATAAGCAGACGCCGGCGCAGATGGTGAAATATCACCAGTTCTCCGGCTGCATCAACTGCGGCCTGTGCTACGCCGCCTGCCCGCAGTTCGGCCTTAATCCGGAGTTTATCGGTCCCGCGGCCATCACCCTGGCCCAGCGCTACAACCTGGATAACCGCGACCACGGCAAGAAAGAGCGTATGCCGCAGCTTAACGGCGAAAACGGGGTCTGGGGCTGTACCTTTGTCGGTTATTGTTCCGATGTCTGCCCGAAACACGTCGATCCGGCCGCCGCTATCCAGCAGGGCAAGATCGAGAGCAGCAAGGATTTCATGATCGCCATGCTGAAACCACAATGAGGGAGGGCAGATAACCATGACCACGCAACGTAAACCTTATGTCCGTACCATGGATCGCCAATGGTGGACCAAACTGGGCTTTTACCGTTTTTATATGCTGCGGGAAGCCACCGCGCTGCCGGCGGTATGGTTTAGCCTGGAGCTGTTGTACGGCCTGTTCGCCCTGAAACACGGCGCGGCCGACTGGGGGGCATTCGTGCTGTTTCTGCATTCGCCCATCGTGCTGGCGCTCAATCTCATCGCCCTGGCCGCGGCGTTATTGCATACCAAAACCTGGTTCGATCTGGTGCCGAAAGCGGCGATTGTAGTGGTAAAAGATGCCAAGCTGGCGCCGGCGCCGATTATCACCGGCCTGTGGGTGGTGACCATCGTGGTTTCGCTGGTCATCCTGGCCGTGGCCCTGTTTTATTAACCTGTGCGGAAGATAATCATGAATACGATACCTAAACGTTCCGAAGAGCCGGTGTTCTGGGGATTGTTTGGCGCGGGCGGCATGTGGAGCGCCATTTTCGCGCCGGTGATGATCCTGCTGGTGGCCTTTTTGCTGCCGCTGGGGCTGTTCCCCTCCGACGCGCTGAGCTACGAGCGGGTGCTGGCCTTCGGTCAAAGCCTGATTGGACGCCTGTTCCTGCTGCTGATGATCGTCTTGCCGCTCTGGTGCGGCCTGCATCGCCTGCATCACAGCATGCATGACCTGAGCCTGCACGTGCCGGCCGGGAAATGGCTGTTTTACGGCCTGGCGGCCATCCTGAGCGTCATCACTCTCATCGCCATCGTCACCTTGTAAACAGGAGCGCCGGGAAGCCGGCGCTGCGTCCATTCCACAGTTCTAACGGTGCGACATTCTGCCGCAGTCTTTCCATAAGGAAAAGGGTATGAAATTCAAAACCTCTTACGGCCTTAACTGGCTGCCGTTGGCGATCATCACGGTCCTGGCCGTGGTTCTTTGGCATCTCACGCCGCCCACCGGCCTGAGCGAACCGGCCTGGCATACGGCGGTGCTGTTTATCGCCACCATCGTCGCCATCGTCGCCAACGTATTGCCCATCGGCGCCATCGGTATTATCAGCATCACCCTGTTCGCCCTGACCTATGCCGCCGGCGACAAAACCGCCAGCGGCACGATTCTCACGGCGCTCAGCGATCTGAACAGTTCCCTGATTTGGCTAATCGTGGTCGCATTTATGATCGCGCGCGGTTTTATCAAGACCGGCCTCGGCCGCCGGGTTTCGCTGATCATGATCCGCTTGCTGGGTAAACGCACGCTCGGTTTGGCCTATGGACTGGCCTTTGCCGATTTGCTGCTGTCGCCGGCCATGCCGAGCAATACCGCGCGCTGCGGCGGGGTGATTTATCCCATCGCCGATTCGCTGGCGCGCAGCTTCGACTCCAAACCGGACGATGCGTCGCGCAGCAAAATCGGCACCTTTTTAATTATCTGTATCGGCAACGTCAATGATATTACCGCCGCCCTGTTCATGACGGCTTATACCGGCAACCTGCTGGCGGTGAAACTCGCGGCCAATGCGGGCGTCACCATCACCTGGTTCGGCTGGTTCCTGGCCGCCGTGGTGCCGTGCGTGGTCTCGCTGATCGTAGTGCCGCCGTGCATTTATTGGCTGGTGCGCCCGGAGATTAAAAAGACCCCCGACGCGCCGAAATTCGCCGCCGCCGAGCTGGCGAAAATCGGCCGCATGAGCAAGGCGGAATGGCTGATGCTCACCACCGTGGTGCTGCTGCTGGTGCTGTGGATTTTTGGCGACCGGCTGGGTATCGACCCCACCACGGCGTCCTTTGTCGGCCTGTCTTTTTTATTGTTGACCGGCGTGCTCAGCTGGGACGATGTCAAAAGCGAAAAAGGCGCCTGGGATACCCTGGTGTGGTTCGCTGCCCTGTTGATGATGGCCAATGAGCTGAAAAACCTGGGTTTCACCACCTGGTTCGGCACGCTGATCGGCAATAATATCGGTCATTTGACGCAGGGCACCAACTGGGTATGGGTATTGCTGCTGCTAAACGCCGCCTACTTTTACACCCATTACTTTTTCGCCAGCGGCAATGCGCAAATCGCCGCGCTGTATGCAGTATTCCTGACGGTGGGAATCAACTTGGGCATTCCGCCGATGCCCATGGCCTTTATGCTGGCCTTTACCAGCAGCCTGTATTGCTCCCTGACGCAATATACCCATGCGCGCGGTCCCATCCTGTTCGGCGCCGGTTATGTGCCCACCGCCATTTGGTGGCGCACCGGTTTTGTGGTCAGCATCATTAACCAGGTCATCTTTCTGGGCGTCGGCCTGGCGTGGTGGCGGTTATTGGGACTGTTTTAACCGCGCGGCGTTACGTGGATGGCCTGGCTTACGCCAGTTCATCCACGTCCATACCCACCGCGCGCATATGTTGCAGCGCCGCCAGCGTATCCCGCGCCTCGTGTTCATCCAGCAGGCTCATGGCGAACCCCACGTGTACCAATACCCACTGACCCAGCAACTGCGCCGGGGCGTCTTCGCAGACCAGCGCGATATTGATTTGCCGCCGTACGCCGCAAACGTCCACCCAGGCCAGTTGATGAATATCTTCCCCCACCTCGACAATCTTGCCGGGTATGCCTATGCACATGGCGATCTTCCTTTAGTGATGCAAGTTATTCCACTTCGATTTGTTTGAGCCGCAGGCTGTCGCCGCTTTCCATGCGCAGGGCGTGGCCGCCGCACACCGGACAACCGGCATCGTGCCGCGCCACGCTCACCGCGGCGCTGCATTGCCAGCACCAGGCCCGGGCCGGCGCCGTGGTCAATTGCAACCGGCAGCCGTCGGCCAGGGTATGGCGGCAGACCGATGCAAAACAAAAGCGCAGCGCGCCGTCTTCGATACACGACAGCGCGCCGATTTCCAGCCATACCGCCGTCACCCGCGCGGCATGATGCAATCGCGCCTGTTGCTCAATCAGCTCCAGCGCGCTTTGGCACAGGCTGAGTTCATGCATGGGACGACGGGCAGTGGGCGCGAAACAGCGCGCGCCGGGCCGGATTGCCCGGCGCGTCGGCGTCGGCCACCGGCAGCGACAGCGCCATGCGGGCGCACTGCTGCGCCAGTTGTACCGCCTGCCCGGCCGGCAGGTCGGCGCTCAGCGGCGAAAGCAGCGAACCGGCGAGATATTGCCCGCAGCCGGCCACCTCGCCGACGGTAAAACCGAGATTCCCGCAGGGCAAAGCCAGCGCCAGCCTGCTGCCCACCGGCCGGCGGGGCCAGGTTTGCCCCGGACCCGGCAGCACCAGCAGGCTCAGCATCCAGGGCGTCAGCAACGCGCCGACCCATTGCCGTTCAAACAGCTGGAAGCCGCAGGCGCGCACCGGGATTTGCTGCTGGTAAAACGGCAAGGTGCGCATTTCGCGCTCGGCAATCAGGCCGAACAGGCGCTCCAGCAGCGGCTGCGGGTTTTCCGCCAGACCGATAATCGGTTCAGACATGCTTATCCTCCTGCAACATCATGGCCGCCGCGGCGCGGGGGATAACGCTAATCCCCTCCTGGGCGAGCAGCGCCAGGACCTGCGCCAGCGCCGGGGCGATGGCCCGTTCTATGGCGGCGGTCAGGCCGATGCCCGGCGCCAGGGACGCGGGTTCAATGCCCACCAGCGTCAGCCGGCGGGGGAATTCGCCGGTCAGGCGCAGCGCCATCAACACATCGCACAGGCCCAGTTGATGGGGGGAAATCTTTTGGGTAAACAGCGCCGGCACCTCGTTATCCCGTAATAACACCACCGTACCCGGCGCCGCGCCGGTGCGCACCGCATCCACTACGATCAGATGATCGCGCAGGGCCATGACCTCCATCAGTTCCATGCCCGAGGTGCCGCCATCGAGCGCCTCGACGCGGGGCGGCAGCGCAAAGCCCCGCTCCAGCGCTTCCACCACCCGTACCCCCACCCCTTCGTCGCTCAGGAGCAAATTACCGATGCCCAGCACCAGAATGCCCATCACAGCACCTTGACCCGGGTCACTTCCGTGCCGGCGGTATCGACGATATGCACCGCGCACGACATGCAGGGATCAAAGGAATGGATGGTTCTGACCACTTCCAGCGGCCTGGCGGGGTCCGCCACCGGCGTGCCCACCAAGGATCGTTCGTACGGCCCCGGTTCGTCCTGGAAGCTGCGCGGGCTGGCGTTCCAGGTGGAGGGCACCACCGCCTGGTAATTGGCGATTTTGCCGTCTTTGATCACCACCCAGTGGGAAAGCATGCCGCGCGGCGCTTCTTCGAACCCCACGCCGCGGATCTCGCCGCTGGCCGGAAACTCGGGTTTGACAAAGGTCGTCAGATCGCCGTTGCCGATATTGGTCACCAGCGCCTGCCACTGCTGCGCCAGCGTTTCGCGCAGCACGCAGCAATGCACGGCGCGGCCGACGATCCGGCCCGCGGTGGAGGGCAAGTGCTCTTGCGCCAGCGCGCGCCCGCTCAGTTTTTGATAACCGGCGGCAATGGCGCCGAAATGCCGCTGGGTGGGCTCATGTCCCGCCGCCAGGGCGCACATCAGCCAGGACAGCGGCCCGGTCTCCACGGTTTTGCCGTAGAAGGTGGGCGCCTTGACCCAGGAGTATTTGCCGTCGTCCTGCCAGCCGGTATAATTTGGCCGGGTCAGTCCTTCCCACGGCGCCAGGGGCCGATCGTCCTGGTACCAGGCGTGCTTGGCGCTCTCCTCGATGCCCTGGAGCAAATACGGGTCGCGGTGGTTGGCGATTGGCCGGAACGCGCCGTTCTCCAGGTAACCGCCGGGCAGCAGAAAGTTATCCCCCCGCCCGTCCGTAGGCAGCTCGGGCACGCTCAGGTAGTGGTCGGCCCCCTTGCCCAGGGCCAGCCATTGCGGATAATGCGCGGCGATCACCGCCGTATCCACTTTATACACCTGCTCGATAAAGTCGCCGAGACGATCGATAAACGTCTTGAGCAACATCAGGCGTTCCATGTTCAGCACGTTCGGCGCATCCAGATTAATCGGATTGGCCACGCCCCCCACCGCCAGATTCTGGATATGCGGCGACTTGCCGCCCAGCATGGCCACGATGCGGGTAGCGTCGCGCTGGCATTCCAGCGCCTGGAGATAGTGCGCCACGGCGATCAGGTTGACCTCCGGCGGCAGCGCCATGGCCGGATGGCCCCAGTAGCCGTTGGCGAAGATGCCCAACTGCTGGCTGGCCACCAGATCCTTGATCTTCTGCTGCACCCGGCTGAATTCGGCGGCGCTGTTGAGCGGCCAGTCCGACAGGCCGCGCAGCAGCGCTTCGGCCTTGAGCGGATCGGCTTGCTGCGCCGAAATGATATCCACCCAATCCAGCGCCGACAGCTGGTAAAAATGCACGATATGATCGTGGATGCTGTGGGCCGCCAGGATGATATTGCGGATATATTGCGCATTGACCGGCACCGCCAGGTCCAGGGCGTTTTCCACCGCGCGCACCGACGCGATGGCGTGCACCGTGGTGCATACCCCGCAGATACGCTGCACGATAATCCACGCATCGCGCGGGTCTTTTCCGTGCAGGATCTCTTCCATGCCGCGCCACATGGTGCCGGAGGACCAGGCTTTGACCACCTTGCCCTGCTCGATTTCGCAATCGATCCGCAGGTGCCCCTCGATACGGGTGATAGGATCAATGGTGATGCGTTGGCTCATGCTCGACCTCTGTTGGGGTGGATTTAGGTTCCGGCCGCTGCGCGGGCAGTACCGGCAATAGCCGGATCAATAAGATATAGGCGCACACTTCGATGGCCACGAACCCCAGCGTGATCAGAATCTCGCTGGCGGTGGGGAAATAGCGGTAGCCGCCGCCGGGATTAAAGGCCAGCAGCGAGTAGTTCATACGCCAGAAAGCGGCGCCCAAAATCATGCACAGGGCGCCGATAAACAGCAGGCGCGCGTCCCGGCGGCTGCGGCGCAGGTTGAAAATCAGCAGCGGCAGCGCCATCAGCGCGGTTTCAGCCCAGAACGACAGGGCGAAACGGTCCGTATGCCACAGGTAGCCCGTCTTATGGCGCCAGATCAGCTCGGCGAAACGCAGCGCGATAAACAGGATCAGCAGCAGATTGATAATGCGCGTCAGCCGGTAGAACAGCGGCGTTTCGCTCGCCCCGCGTCCGCGCATGCCGGCCTGCACCAGCGACCCCTCGAACACCACCATGGAAAACCCCATGATAAAGGCGGTGAGCAGGGAGAACAGCGGCAGCAGCTCATAGCTTTGCCACAGCGGATGCACCTTGTTGCCGGCGACGATCATCAGCGATCCCATGGACGATTGATGCATCATCGGCAGCAGCGCCCCCAGGGCGATGATAAAAAACATGATCTTATTCAACCGCTTGAGCGGCACCCGCCAGCCAAACCGCTCCAGCAGCGCCGGGGCGAATTCCAGCGCCATCACGCCGATATAGATGGTCATGCAGACCGCGGTTTCGAACAGCACCGACGAGGTATTGAAATGCGAGGGCATAAAAAAGTAGGGCAAATTCCAGTAGCGCCCCACGTCGATGGTGATGGACAGGCCGCCCAGGGAATAACCGAACAGGCTGGCCAGCAGCGCCGGACGCACCAGCGGATGGTATTCGCCGCGGTTAAACACATATACCGTCCAGGCCAGGGCCCAGCCGCCGCAGGCCAGGCCGGTGCCCACCAGCAAATCGAACGCGATCCAGATGCCCCAGGGATAACCGCCGTTCAGGGCGCTGACCGCGGCGATGCCGGAGAATAAACGCCTGACGATCAGTAATCCGCACAGCAGCGCAAACGGCGCCAGCACCATTACCGGCCAGGTCACCAGCCGTCCGCCCAGCGGGCTCGCCTTATGAGTCGTCATGCTTGTCGTCCCGGTTATCATGGTGGTTATCGCGGCGGCCGGCGTCATCATCGTGGTCCCGGCGGCCGTTGCGGTATACCAGCGTGGTGATCCCCGCCAGCAATGCCAGGGGAATCACCATGCCCCGATACAGCGTATGCTGCACGTGCTCCGCGCGCGCCCCGGTGGAAAGCGGGTCCAGCGCCGGCAGTTCCAGCTTGCCGTACGGCACCCCGGCCAGCACCAGCACCTGGGTGCCCCCGCCTTCGGTTTCACCGTAAATATGGCGCTCATAGCGGGCCACCGCCTGCTCGTGGGGATCGCCGGCGCTTAAGGTTTGCCGCGGATAGGCATAAGGCGTGCCGGGGGCAAACCCCAAACGCCGCCGGGCTTCCCCCAGCAACTCTTCGCGGGTGCCGAAAATCACCGCCCCGGTGGGGCAGACTTCCACGCAGCCGGGCAAGCCGCCCTCGTCGAGGCGCGCCAGTCCCTTCTGGTTGCAGAGTTCGCATTTATGGATGCGGCCGAAAGCGTTGTCGTAATCATATTTCGGCACATCGAACGGGCAGCCCACCATGCAGTAGCGGCAGCCGGTACACACATCGGCGTTGTAATGCACGATACCGGTGCGCGGATCTTTGTTTAACGCCGAGACCGGACACACCGAGACGCAGTTCGGGTCGACGCAGTGCATGCACTGTTTTTTGATATAGGCATAGCCGTTGTCCAACCGGTCTTTATGGATGCCGTCGCCGCTGCGCCAGATCTGGATGATATTATTGGTGTAGGGGCTGAGCTTGTCGTTGTTCGACCAGGTGGGGTCCCCGGCGGCGTAAGGCCCGCCGTGGGGGCCGGGAGCGGCCAGATCCCGCTGGTTCACCTGCTGGCATTTGGCGACGCATGCCTGGCAGCCCACGCAAAGCGTCGAGTCGTACAGCATGCCAAGCGCCCCGGGGATCGGCGCTTTATTTTGCGCCGCCGCCCGGCCGGCCGGCGCGATGCCCGCCAGCAGCGCCCCGCCGGTCGCCAATTTGAAAAAATGACGTCGGTTCACGGCTACTCCTCCCGCGATGGGGGAACGTGGTCGTCCGGGCGCTTTTGCTGGCGCCCCAGTTCGCGCACGGTCATCAGGCTGACCCCGCCCACCAGGCCGATCATGCCGCCGATCAGCCCCACGGCGGTCAAGGACACCGCGCCGCCCTCCGGTTTGCCCACATCCGGCTTATCCAGCCGCGGCGTAGGATTGACCACATTGGCCAGCTCGGCGATGCTTTTGGTGAACCCCACCCCCTGCTCGTTGCAGCCATAGCAGGGATGGCCGATGCCCACCGGCCAGATACCGCCGCCCACGTCGTTAAATTGCAGCGTCGAGCAGTTGCCGTAGGTTTCCGGCCCCTTGCAACCGAGGTGATACAGGCACCAGCCTTCGCGATGGCCCCGATCGCCGAACTGCCTGGCAAAACGTCCGGCGTCGAAATGCGGGCGCCGCTCGCAATTCTCGTGGATAAGACGGCTATAAGCGAAAGCGGGACGGTTATGGCTATCCAGCGCCGGCGGGCGCTGCCAGGTAATGAGATGCGCCACGGCGGCCAGGAAATTATGCGGGTTGGGCGGGCAGCCGGGGATATTAATCACGGTTTTGCCCGGCAGCGCCTCCTGCAGGCTGACCGCGCCGGTGGGGTTGCTGCCGGAGGCCGGCACCCCGCCCCAGGCGGAGCAGGAGCCGATGGCGATAATCGCCGCGGCGTGTTCCGCCGCATTGCGGATATGCTCGACGATGGGTTTGCCGGCCACCATGCAATACACCCCGCCGTCCTTGAGCGGTATGGAGCCGTCCACCACCAGGATGTATTTGCCTTTGTAGCGCTCGATGGCCCGGTGTTTATTCTCTTCGGCCTGCTCGCCGAACGCGGCGGACAGCGCCTCGTGGTATTCCAGGGAAATTACGCTGAGCAGCAGGTTTTCCAGGGTGGGGTGCGTGGCGCGCAATAACGATTCGGTGCAGCCTGTGCACTCCTGGGCGCCGATCCAGATCACCGGCGGACGCTGCGGCGAGCTTACCGCCGTAATCATCTCGGCGGCCGCTTTGCCGCTCAGCCCCATGGTGGCGGCCAGCGCGGCGCACAGTTTCATAAAATCACGGCGATTGATGCCTTGTTGAGCGAGTAAAACATTATTCTCAAGCATAGATGGATACTCTTACAAAGCTGGTGCAAAACTGGGCCCAAGTATGACAGCCTTGTTAAAGGCATGTAATCAACATGGTCTTTATAAATTGATCTTCATCAAGCAATGTGGAATTAATGTTTACACTTTCCACGAGATGTTACATTTAACCTTGAATGGGAATTAATCTCTTTTGCATTATCCATTTTTATAACGTAGTCTATTATATTGGAATCCGGCGGCGGGATTGCGACTCAGCAGGAAAACCAACTATTTTTATCTTTAAATAACTAAAATAATCGGATTATCGTCTGTCCGGCAGAAAATCCGATTTATTATCGGCGCCGTTAATACTGCGGAAAATGTATTTCCCTTAAGTCGCGTTTACTATTGTCATACTTAATAATGCCACGGCAATAAAACCGGCGCCATCCCGCGAAATTCCGCTTTTATCCCTTATCCATTGGCCCGGTTATCATCAAGTTAACCTGGATTTAACGCCATGCCGCGATGTATTAACCCGATAACCGACGATAATCCTCCTATGGATGGCGGCGCGCTTGATTTTTTTAGTTTAAATACTTTTTTTAATTACTTAATAACCCAAAGATATTTCAGCAATCGCCGCATTCAATTAAATGTGATGCAATTCACTTATTCGTCAAATTTTTAAAAAAATAAGCCATTCATAGATATAACGCAATAACCATGCTCGCCAAACGGATATATTAAAGACCGCAGGAGTCAATATCTGCATCTGACAATATAATGATGATTCGTTAATCGAGGATGGTATGGACTTTATTATTCAACTCGTGGTTATTTTGGCCTGTCTGCTATACGGGGCAAAAAAAGGCGGTATTGCGCTGGGGCTATTGGGCGGCATCGGGCTCATGATCCTGGTATTTATCTTTCACCTGGAACCGGGTAAACCGCCGGTGGACGTCATGCTGGTGATTATTGCCGTGGTGGCGGCCTCCGCCACCCTGCAAGCCTCCGGCGGCCTGGACGTGATGCTGCAAATCGCCGAGCGCCTGCTGCGGCGCAACCCCAAGTATGTTTCCATCGTGGCGCCCTTTGTCACCTGCTGCCTGACCATTCTGTGCGGTACCGGCCACGTGGTATATACCATCCTGCCCATTATCTACGATGTGGCGATTAAAAATAATATCCGCCCCGAACGGCCCATGGCCGCCAGCTCCGTCGGCTCGCAGATGGGCATTATCGCCAGCCCGGTATCGGTGGCGGTGGTTTCCCTGGTGGCGATGCTGGGCAACGTAACCTTTAACGGCCGGCACCTGGACTTCCTGGACCTGCTGGCCATCACCATCCCCTCCACCCTGTGCGGCATCCTGGCCATCGGCATATTCAGCTGGTTCCGCGGCAAGGATCTGGACAAGGACGAAGTGTTCCAGAAATTCATTTCCGACCCGGAAAACCGCCACTATGTTTACGGCGACACCGCCACCTTGCTTGACCGCAAGCTGCCGCGCAGCAACTGGATCGCCATGTGGATCTTCCTGGCCACCATTGCCCTGGTAGCCTTGCTGGGCGCGGTACCCGGCCTGCGTCCGGTGTTCGGCGGCAAAGCTCTGTCGATGGTGCTGGTCATCCAGATGTGCATGCTGTTCGCCGGCGCGCTGATTATTATCGCCACGAAAACCAACCCGGCCGATATTTCCAAAAACGAGGTGTTCCGCTCCGGCATGATCGCCATCGTGGCGGTATACGGTATCGCCTGGATGGCCGAAACCATCTTCGGCGCCCATCTGGCGCAAATCGAAGCGGGGCTGGGGGCGTTGATCAAGCAGTATCCCTGGGCCTACGCCATCGCGCTGCTGATCGTTTCCAAGTTCGTCAACTCCCAGGCGGCGGCCCTGGCGGCCATCGTACCGCTGGCGCTGGCCATCGGCGTCAACCCGGCGTATATCGTGGCGTCCGCCCCGGCCTGCTACGGGTATTATATTCTGCCCACCTACCCCAGCGACCTGGCCGCCATCCAGTTCGACCGTTCGGGCACCACCCATATCGGCAAATTTGTCATCAACCACAGCTTTATCCTGGTGGGACTGATTGGCGTGGGCGTATCCAGCGTGATCGGCTGGGTATTGGCCGCGGCCTACGGCTTTTTATAAACCGCAGGTTTTACCGGTAGCATGATCGCTCCCCAGGCCCGTCCAATCCTCTTGGACGGGCCTGGCGCATTGCGGCGCCGCCCGGGTAAAACCGGGGGACAAGGATTAAAGACGCGCGCCGCCATCTGGGGTACGCTACTCCCAGTCAGTTATGCCGGAGAATAAGATGGCCAGGCAAAAAGCGCCGCTCAAGCTGAGCTTATCCGTGATGTTGATGGTAGGTAGCGTCATCATTTCGGTGCTATTGGTGGTGCATACCCTCTTTTTTAAACAAATCAGCCAGTTGGCCGAAAATAATATCCGCGATAAAACCTTCGCCATCGCCCGCACGCTGGCGCTGACCCCTATTTTGGTGGATGGCCTGACCGGCAAAGGGGACCCGGCGGCGATCCAGAGCCTGGCGCAGAGGGTCACCGAAGAGGGGGATCTGCTGTTCGTGGTGGTGACCGATATGGACGGCATACGCTATTCGCATCCCAATACCACCCTGATCGGCAAACATTTTGTCGGCGATGATATCCTGCCGGCGCTGCAAGGGCAGGAAAATACCGCCATCAACCAGGGCACGCTGGCGCGGGCGCTGCGGGTATTCACCCCGGTTTACGATGGCCAGCGCCATCAGATCGGCGTGGTATCCATCGGCACGTCCCTGGTCACGGTGCAGGCCATCGTCAACCACAGCCGCTGGAACCTGCTGTGGACCGCCCTGGTCGGCGCATTGCTCGGCGGGCTGGGCACCTGGCTGCTGGTGAGGGCGCTCAAACGCATTATGCTGGGTTTTGAACCGTACGAAATTTCCCATCTGTTCGAAGAACGCGACGCCATGCTGCAATCCATTAAAGAGGGGGTGATCGCGGTGGATGCCGATGGCCGGATTACCCTGATTAACGATGAAGCCAAGCGGCTGTTCCGGCAGCACGGCAACCCCCGGCTGCTGCAACCAGGCGCCTACGGCCAGGAATGGACGACGCTGCAAACGCTGCAAGACGACATCGACCACGGAGCAGCGGGCAACCCGGTAAATTGGCCGACCCAGCTGCATTTGAGCGACGTCATGCAAAGCGGGGTCGCCAGGCGCGACGAAGAAATCCATATTAACGGCGGGGTATTATTGAGTAATACGGTGCCGGTGAACGTGAACGGCGAGATCATCGGGGCCATCGCCACCTTCCGCGATAAAACCGAAGTCAGCCGCTTGCTGGAACGCCTGAGCGGCATGTCCACCTATGCCGATGCGCTGCGGGTGCAATCCCATGAGTTCATGAATAAACTGCACGTCATATTAGGCATGTTACACTTAAAAAATTATCAGGAACTGGAAGGGTATATCCTTAAAACCGCCAATAATTACCAGCATGAGATCGGGTTGATTATCCGGATCGTCAAATCGCCGGTGATCGCCGGTTTCCTTTTGGGTAAGATCAACCGCGCCCGGGATCTCGGTATTACCCTTACCCTGACCGAAGACAGCTGGCTGCCCGATACCGACGATGGCGAAACCACCGCCGCCATGATTACCGTCCTGGGCAATCTGATTGAAAATGCGGTGGAATCCCTGGCCGGACAGGAAAACCCCGAGATTACCGTCAGTTTCCATTTCCGCAACGAGATGCTGCATTGCACGGTGAGCGACGACGGCCCCGGCATCGCGCCCGAGGTGCAGGAAAAAATTTACCAGCGGGGATTCTCCACCAAGGGCAGCGGGCGCGGCATCGGCCTGTACCTGGCCAGGCAAAGCGTGGAAAAACTGGGCGGCTGGCTGGAATTCGAGTCCGAACCGGGGGTGTATACCCAGTTTTACGTCACGTTCCCTTACCGGGTCAAATCGGGATAAACGTATGATTAATGTATTGATTGTCGATGACGACGCCATGGTGGCGGAGCTCAATAAATGCTACCTCAACCAGGTGAGCGGTTTTCGCTGCCTGGCCAGCGTATCCACGCTGCAACAGGCGAAAACCCTGTTGACCCAGCCCGATAACGCCATTGATTTAGTCCTGCTGGACATCTATATGCAGCAGGACAACGGGCTGGATCTGCTGCCCACTATCCGCGCCTTCAGCGAGCAAACCGATGTGATCGTGATTTCCTCCGCCAGCGACGTGCCCACCGTTAAAAAAGCCATGAAATACGGCGTGGTGGATTATTTAATCAAACCCTTTCAATTTGCGCGCTTCGAGCAGGCGCTGACGGGCTACCGCCAGGAGAAAGCGCTGTTGGACCGGCACGAAAACGTGATCCAGGCGGAAGTGGATAATTTACTGCATCATACCGGCGCGCAGCAGGAGCAGAAGAAACTGCCCAAGGGACTGACGGCCATTACCCTGCGCACCATTTGTGAATGGATTGAGCAACATCAGCAGCAGGAGTTCTCCACGGATACGCTGGCGAACGAAATTAAAATCTCCCGGGTTTCTTGCCGTAAGTATCTGATTTACCTGGCGGAAGCCGGCACGCTCCAAACCTCTATCTTTTATGGTTCGGCGGGCCGGCCGGCCTACCAGTACCGGTTGCTGCCGGACCGGCTGGATGCGTTAAAACAGCATTCGCCGCGCTAGCGCGGCGGCGGGTCAAATTTCACGTCGGCTTCGCCGCCCGCGAGCTTGCGGGCGATATAATCAAAACGATAACGTATACGCGCGCCGGCGCCGGGGCCGGGACCCATTTGGTGGCGTTCGCTACTGATGGGCAGCCCGGTATCCAGATCGACCAGCCCGAGGCGTACCGGCCGGCCGGTTTCCCGATCGATGATTTCCGTACTATGTCCTTCGGGGGCGAAATGGCGGTTGCCCCATTCCACAAAGGTCATCATGACCATATGGAAGTCGCGGCCGATGTCCGTGAGCAAATATTCATACCGGGGCGGCTTTTGGCAATACCGCGCCTTTTCCAGCAGCCCCGCATCCACCAGGTCGTTAAGCCGCCGCGTCAGGATATTCGGGGCGATGCCCAGGCTTTTCTGGAATTCATCAAAGCGCGTGAGGCCCGCCAGCGCGTCGCGCAGGATCATAATGCTCCACCACTCGCCCACCCTGTCCACGCTGCGCGCCACCGGGCACGGCAGCGCGCTGAAATCGGAATGTTTCACCGGGTATCTCCCATTGTCCACTGTCCCCTGGCAGGCTAATCGGCCGTCAGCCCGCATGCAAGGCGTTAATTGGCCGCTGCCCGTATAAACCCCCGGCGCCTTAATCGGGGATAAACCGGGTGGCGGCGAACAGATTAAGCGCGGTGTGCGCTATATACACCGCCGCCAGCGTCACCAGCAGCGCCACCGCCACCGAACCGATCCGATACAGATCGGTATAAACCAGATCCTGGTTCGGCTGCAAATATTGCCCAAACAAAATGGCCACGGTGGTCATGGCGCCGAAGCCGATACCGGAGCCGACCTTTTCGGTGACGTGCATGCGCGCGCCCAGCATTAATCCGACCCAGAACAACGGCAGTATCAGCAGCAGCATATGGAAATTATCATACAGCAGTAATTGCACCAGCAGGCCGAAAAAACAGCCCAGGATAACCCCGATCACCCGCCAGCGCGCGGCCGCGATAATGCCCCGGTAATGCATGGGAAACAGGATCAATATGGATGCCACCTGCGCGGACAGCGAATCGTGCAGGCTCATAAGCTGAAATACCAAAAACGACACGGTGGCCAGGCTGGCCCCCAGCAGGGTTTCATGGCGGATGCGCTCGATGCTTTTTTCCACCCGCGGCGGCGGGCTGCGGGGGTCGGCATCGGGAAACCAATAGTAGACCAGGGCGGCGATCAGCACCGACAGCCAGGTCGCCGCCACATTGCCGATCAGCAGATCGTGCAGATCGGTAGTCGGATAGCTGGCAAAATTAAACATGACGCTCAGGCTGATGACGCTGCTGACGCCAAACAGCAGCAGCGGGCCGCGGCTCATCAGCCGGAAACGGAAAAAAAACAACCCGAAGACGATAATCGTCATCACTAGCGGCATATGGCTGAAAAATCCGGCGATCAGTCCTACCTCAACGCTATTGATCATGGCCGCGGCCACAAACTGGCGGGCAATATGGCCGCTGAACACCGGCAGCAGCCCCACCAGCAAAACCGGATAAACGGTAAAAAACACGCCGTAATTCCAGTCAAAGATCTTGCACGCCAAAAATCCCAGGGTGCCGGCCGCCGCCGCGCGCAGGCATTGGCGTAAATCGTTGGCCGAGAGCGGGTGGCCGGCCAGCGGCAACCACCGTCCCGGGTTGAACCGCCCGCCGGCCGGGGCCGGGATTGAGGTTGGGGTTGAGGTTGAGGTTTCAGTAGACATAATGGATCAGGCTGACCAGATAAATTTGCGCGCCGCCCAGCCAGCGCGCGATGGGATTGTCGCCGGGCAGCAATTGTACCGTGGCCCGCGCCCCGGTAGGGAGCGGCCGGGCCGGCCATTCGTCAAGCACCAGATGGATGCGCATGCGCTGGGCATCGCGTACCCAGCGATCAGAAACATCCGGTTCGGCCAGGGTGCCGTTGGCCAAATATTGCCCGTCGCTGACCCCCGCCTCATGGGACGCTATATGGGCGGTAAACACCCGTCCGGGCAGCGCGTCGAAGCTCACCCGGGCCGGAGTGCCGGCAAGCGCCCGGCGCAGGCTTTTTTCACGGAAATCCGCCACTAAATCCGGGTTATCGCCCACCAGGGCGAGCACCGGGCTGCCGGTGGCGGCGTAATCTCCCGCCGTCAGTTGGAGATTGCTCACCACGCCGTCGATGGCGGCATGCACCCGGGTATAATCCAATGCCAGCTGCGCTTCGGCCAGGGCGTTACGCGCTTGTCGCAGTTGCAGGTTGCCGTTTCCCGCCGCACCGCGCTGGGTGCGCAGCTGGCCGAGCCCGGCTTCGGCCGCCGCTATCCGGGCCACGGCGGTGCGGTACTTGGCCCGGGTCTGATCGCGGGTCTGGGCGGAAATGCTTTGGCTGGCGCTCAGCGCCTCATAGCGGCCCAGGTCGCGCTGCTGGTTATCGGCTTCAATGCGGGCGGACCGCACGTCGGCCGCGGCGGAAGCGATCTGGGCATCCAGTTCGCCATTTTCACGCACGGCCTGTTCCAGGGCCAGCGCGGCTTTCGCCACCGCCAGGCGGAACGTGCCGTCATCGAGGGTAAACAGTAACTGCCCGCGCGCGACATGCTGGTTGGCCCGCACCGCCACCCCGATCACCCGCCCGGAGACCTGGGACGCCACCGGCACTACCGGCCGCAGCAAGCGCGACTCCGGGGTCAGCGGCATATGGGTGTCGGCGACAATAAAATACGCAAACGCCAGGATAAAAACCAACAGGGCAAATTGTACCCAACGATTAAAATGCTGCTCCGGGGTCATGGAAATATGCTCAATGCTAAAGATTCGCGCGCCGCTGTGACGTCATGCCCGCATCGGCATGGCTTCCGCTACCGGGCAGCCTGACTCGGCGCGTCAGTCTGCCCGCCGACAACCAGTTACTTTCATGTTGCAAGTCACTTTAACCAAGTGGATTGCATAATGCAAGTAACTTAATCAGCGCGCCGATCGGGTGGCGATTACGCGGGAAAACAACCGGCTTCACGGGTAAACCATTGGGGGGATGTTCCGCCGGGCGGCGCGAGCCGCCGGCCCGGATCGATGCGGGGCCGGCGCCGGGATTAATGCTGGATGACGTAAAGATCTTTGGTATAAAAAAAGTCCAGCGGACTCATGCTAAAACCGCCGATATAGGGTTTGACCAATTTGGTGCCCACATAGTGGTAGACCGCAATGGCGGGCACGTCTTTGGCCAAGACATCTTCCGCCTGCTGGTAATATTTGCCCCGTTCGGTCACGGTCGCGGCCTGGGCGGCGTTTCTCAGCGCCTCGTCAAACACCGGGTTGGCATAATGGGAGGTATTTTCGCTATCGCCGGTGCGGAAATTATTCAGGAACGTCGAATCGTCGTCATAATCGGCCACCCACGCGTAGCGCACCAGATCGAAATTACCGTGATGCATGGTATCAAGCATGGTTTTCCACTCCTGATTTTGCAACTTGGCCTCTACCCCCAGGTTTTTCTTCCACATCGAACTGGCCGCGATGGCGATACGCTGATGCGATTCCGAGGTGTTATACAACAGCGAGAATACCAGCGGATGGTCGGGACCGAACCCGGCCGCGGCCAGTAGTTTTTTCGCTTCGGCTAGACGCTTTTCCCGCGGCCAGGCGGCATAATCCGGTTTTTGCAGCGTCACGCCGCCGATCGTCTCCTGGCCGATCAGCCAGGCGGGGATCTGGCCCATGCCCAGCACTTTGCTGGCGATAATATCCTTATCCAGCCCCAGATTGAGCGCCTGGCGCACCCGGGGGTCGTTAAACGGCGCTTTTAGCGTATTGAACTGGTAATAATACGTGGCCAGCTTGGGGGAGACATGCACCTGGTTTCCCAGTTCCTTTTGCAGGGAGGCGAACAGCGTTTGCGGCAGGGTATAAGTGACATCGATCTCGCCGGTTTTATAGCGGTTGACGTCCGCCGTTTCCGAACCGATGGTCAGATAGGTGACCTTATTGATAACCGTATGGGCATTGTCCCAGTAGCGGGGATTGCGCACGCCCACCAGCCGTTCGTTGACCACCCAGTTCCCCAGGGTATACGCGCCGCTGGTGACCATATTGCCCGGCTGGGTCCATTTTTCCTTAAATTGCTCCACCGCTTTTTGCTCGATGGGCATCAGGGACGGATGGGCCAGCATTTGCAGGAAATACGCCGTCGGCTGCGTCAGGGTCACCTGCACCGTCCGGGCGTCCAGCGCCTTGACGCCAAGAGCGTCGGGCGGCTGTCTGCCGTCGATAATCCCGCGCGCGTTCGCCACATGCATATTGCCCAGATAGCTTTCATAGGGCGAAGCGGTATGCGGATCCACCAGCCGGCGCCAGCTGAATACCACGTCGTCGGCGGTCAGGGGATCGCCGTTTGACCAGGTCAGGCCCGGGCGCAGGTGGAAGGTCCAGACGGTATTATCGCTATTCTCCCAGCTCGCCGCCAGGCGCGGGCGCACGCTGCCGTCGTTATCGACGCTCACCAGCCCCTCGAAAAAGTCGCTGATAATATTAAATTCCACGTCGCTCTCCACTTTATGGGGGTCGAGGGACGCCGGCTCGCTGCCGTTATTACGCACGATTTCCTGTTTAGCCGCCAGTTGCGTCCCCGGCGGTACCACCGCCGCCCACGCCGGCAGCGCGGGGAATAAAACACCGATCGCGGCCAGGGCCAGCGCCGTTTTTTTCATTTTGGCCTTGCTTAACTCATTCATCCCTTATCCCTCTTAAAATAAAAGCTGAAATGCCGACCTGCTACATATAACCGCTAACGCCTTGCCAGAGTATAGGAAAGCGCGCCGCGACGCGTTAAAGTAAGGTTTTTGCCCGCGGGGATAACCGTGCAATCATCTTCTTTCCAGGGGTTCGCCCCTGCCGGATTGGAATTTTTACAGCAAATCGTCAGGGAAAACAGCAAAGAATGGTTCGAGTCCCATAGGGAAATATACAACCGCGAATTATTATCGCCGTTCCGGGCGCTGGTGGAGCAACTGGCCCCCGCCATGCTGGCCATCGACGATCGTTTCGAGACCAGGCCGGCCATCGGCAAAACACTGTCGCGCATCTATCGCGACACGCGGTTCTCCAAGGATAAATCGTTATACCGCAACCGCATGTGGCTAACGTTCAAGCGGCCGTCGAAAGAGTGGACCGACGCCCCGGTTTACTTTTTTGAAATTACACCGGACTTTTTCCATTATGGCCTGGGATATTACTCCGCCAGTAAAGCGACCATGGATCGGTTCCGTCATTTGATGCTGCGCCAGCCGCGGGATTTTGCCGCCGCCGCGGCCCGCTGCCGCGCACCGTTTGAATTAGCGGGGGAAAGTTATAAACGCCCGTTGATCAAGGAGCAGGAACCGGCCCTCGCCCAGTGGTACAACCGTAAATCATTTGCGGTGATGACCACCGATACCCATATCGACGCGCTGTTTTCCGCGGAGCTGGCATCGCGGCTGGCCCAGGGTTTCCGGCAACTGCAACCGCTATATGATTTTTTGATGAAGGTGGAGACGCTTAAACCGATTCCGCTGGAAGATTTGTAAATCAGCGGCCCCGCAGGCGATGATATGACACGGCCGCCCGCCGGATAGCGCTATCCGGCGGGCGGCGGCGCTTTAGGCGGCGATATCCGTAATCAATGGAACAGCGTCATAAATTTACCCAGCGCAATGCCGACAATCCCAAAATCGGCGTCGCCAAAGGTGGTGGAGGCGGACAAATCCCCCAGCACCGATAATAATATCGCGGGCAGGAACGAAATAATCAGGCCGTTGGCAAAAGCCCCGATAATCGCCCCCCGGCGCCCGCCGGTGGAATTACCATAGACTCCCGCGGTGGCGCCGCAGAAAAAGTGCGGCACCAGTCCCGGTACGATAACGCTCAGCCCCAGCATCGGGAAGAAAAACATGCTGATCAATCCGGCGCAAAAGCTGCTTAAAAAACCGATAATAACCGCGTTGGGCGCAAACGGAAATACCGTCGGGCAATCCAGCGCCGGTTTGGCATCCTTGACCACTTTATCGGCGATACCCTTGAACGCCGGCACGATTTCCGCAATTACCATCCGCAC
The DNA here is from genome assembly GCF_047324175.1 of Sodalis sp. RH21. Lineage (NCBI taxonomy): Bacteria > Pseudomonadati > Pseudomonadota > Gammaproteobacteria > Enterobacterales > Bruguierivoracaceae > Sodalis > Sodalis sp. RH21. The sequence continues at coordinate 3,679,666 of NZ_CP178732.1, forward strand.
GCCGGCCAGAATAATATATACCCCCGCGGCAAATGTGATCGCTTGGATAATGGCGAAGATAATATAATTCTGCCCGCCGCTGACCTGGGTTTCGGTAAAAGATTTGCCGGCAATCAAGACCAGTACGACAAATAATATGGTCATGGTCAACGCAATGGCTATGGACGAATCATGGAGGAATTTAAGGTATTTAGGCACCTTGAACTCTTCGGTGGACCGGCTGTTTTTACCGACCACTTTACCCACCAGGGCGGCGCATAAATACCCGGTAGAGCCGAAATGCCCCAGGGCGAAATCGTCGCTGCCGGTGATTTTGCGGGTAAACGGCTGCAAAATCGCCGGCGAAATCACCATCAGGGCGCCGAGGATAATAGCCCCGGTGGTCACCAGCACCCATCCGCCCAGCCCGCCGGTAGAGAGGATTACCGCCAGCATGGCCGCCATATACAGGGTATGGTGGCCGGTGAGGAAAATATATTTAAGCGGGGTAATACGGGCCAGGACAATATTCACCAGCATGCCGAAAATCATAATCATCGCCGTGGAGGTGCCGAAATTTTTCTGCGCCAGCGCGGCGACCACATCATTATTCGGGACTACGCCCTGAATATTAAAGGAATGGACAAACAGCTCGCTGAAGCTGGTTAGCGTAGTAGCAATTACGCCCGCCCCGGCAATCAGGATAAGAAAACCCATAATGGTCTTCAGGGTGCCGGATACCGTGTCGGAAAAAGATTTCTTCTGAAGAATTAACCCGCATAGCGAAAATAACCCCACCAGAATTGCAGGCGTCCCTAATACATCATTAATAATGAACGTAAGCATTGCATGCTCCATAAACTGCCGTGGATAAATTATAAATTATTGGCAAGGATCTCTTTTATCTTATTATTATCTAAAAGATTACTTAAACCGAATACATTACGCACGCCGTCATCCAGCCCGGAAATAATATCATTGGAACCGATATAAATATCCGCGGCTTCCGATTTGGCGGAACTTAAATCCGTATGGCTCACTTCAGCCTCTTTACCCAATTCCTTGATGATTTTTTTGACATTCATTTCCACGATAAAGCTGCTGCCTAAACCGTTACCGCATACAATCAGAATCTTTTTCATAATCAGCCCTAAATCAAAGTGAGTATTTGTCAACCAGCGCCTGGATGGCCGGATAGGTATCCGCCGCCAGCAGGGCCGGTAAATCGTCTTCATCGCTGAACAACTCGGCCAGGCGGGAAATCATGGCCAGATGCTCGTCGCCGTTTTGGGCGCACAGCATAATCACCACCCGCACGGGATCGTTTTCCGCCGACTCGAAGCTGACGCCCTGCTTGATATGCAGCAAGGACAGCGCGGGCCTGATCGCTCCTTTTTCCGGCCGGGCGTGGGGCATGGCCAAGCCTGGAGCCAGCACATAATAAGGCCCGATATCCGCGTGGGAGGCGAAAATCGCCTCGATATAGCCGGGAGTTATGGCTCCCTGGGCCAGCAGCGGACGCGCGCTCAGCTCGACGGCCTCGCGCCAATCGGCTACCCGTTCAACAATGGCAATCCTGTCGGTGGTTAACCATTTAGCCAGCATAAGGGACCTCGATTTGGTGAAGATGTCCGGAGTGTAGGCGAAAAAGTAAACTCAATTCTGTGACATAAATCCCAAAAGTTAGCGCTAACATTATCTGACGGCAAAATAGTGTTAACGCTAACATTACATATTCCTATACTGTTATTATGCCGCTGCTGTAGCGCAAGAAATCATCCACGATGTCGGCCCAGGGGGCAATTTCATTAGACGGTTATGGTAAAATCCGCGGCTGCGCCAACCCCCGCCCCGGCGCCAATGGGGAAGACATGGAGTACAGATGAAGGTAAAGCAGCAATGAAGGTGAAGCAGCGCCGCAACACCGGCAAAAGCACCCTGGCCGACGTGGCCGCCATGGCGGGGGTCAGCACCATGACCGCGTCGCGCGCGCTGCGCGAGCCGGAAAAGGTGTCGCCTAAACTACGCGAAAAAATCGAGGCGGCGGTGAGCGAACTGGGGTATGTCACCAATCTCGCGGCCAGCACCCTGGCGTCGGCGTCCTCCCGGTTGGTGACCATGGTGGTACCGTCGTTGACCACCCCCGGCTGCGCCATTATTTCCGAGTCGCTGCAATCGGTGCTGCGGCCCAGGGGGTATGATGTGATGCTCGCTGAAGATCATTATGCCGCCGCCCGCGGCGCCAATCTGATAGCCATGCTGCTGTCGTATAATCCGGCCGCCATGGTGCAGTATAATTTTGATAACTCGGTGGAGAGCCAGCGCCTGCTGGTGAATGCCGGCATTCCGGTGCTGGAAATCGGCGGCGTCATCCCCTCCCCGATCATGATGAGCGTCGGGGCGAACTACGGCCTGGCCATCAAGCAGTTGATCAACGCCCTCGCCATCCAGGGCTTTCGCCATATCGCCCTGCTGTGCGCCGCCCATGAGCATACCATCCACCAGCAAATCCTCAGCGGCTGGCACTCCGCCATGCTATCGCTCAATCAGTCGCCGCACCGGGTCATCAGTTCCTCGCTGCCGCCGGATTTCAGCACCGGCAAGAAATTATTACCCGAGATTTTATTGACCTGGCCAGAGCTGGATATGCTGATTTGCACCGCCGACGAAGTGGCCTGCGGCGCCATTGCCGCCTGCCACGCCAGCGGTATCTCCGTTCCCGCCCAGCTCGCCGTCGCGGGACTGGGCGGCAGCACCGTCGCCGAGATCTGTTCGCCGGCGTTGACCACCGTGGCCGTGCCCTACCGCGAGATGGGCACCCTGGCGGGCAAACACGTCTGGTCCGCCCTGGAAGGCAAAGACGTCGAAGAGTGCGTTACGCTGGAAACCCGGCTGATGATGCGGGCCAGCACCGCCCGCCGGTAATCATACCGGCCGGGGTCATGGTTTTTTTTCTGCGCCGGCGATAGGGTTAAGCGTATCGGCCAGGATACGATCGGCCAGTGCCGGCCGCGCCGCGCCCACGGCGCGGGCCAGGATCACCGCCCCCACCAGGCTGGACAGCAGCGCAAAGTCCGGCAAGTCCTGCTCTGCGGGCGCCGGCGGCGCGGCGGCGCCTTCGGCTGTCCGCCCCGCGATCTCATGTAATGCCCTGGCCATGGCGATAGCGCCCTTGGCGAACACCTCCTGCAGTTCCGGCGAACCGCGGCCCGCATCCGCCGCCAGAGCCGACAGCGTACAACCCGACCCCGCGCTGGTGCGGTGTTCGGCCGAAAGATAGGCCTCGGCCACCCGGCGCAGGGGGTTGGCCGGCGCCGCGGCCGCCGTGTCATATAACGCGCCGATACTCTGCGCCAGGCCGCGGGAGCACGCCTCGCGGGCCAATGCCTCTTTCGAGTCAAACTGCTTATAGAAGCCGCCGTGGGTCAGTTCGGCGGACTTCATCACATCCGCGATGCTCACGCTGTCGATGCCGTGCTCGCGAAACATTTCCGCCGCCTGATGAAGAACCCGCTCGCGGTTAATGGCCGCCTGTTCACGAGTAACGCGCACAACACACCTCCGTAAAAATCGGCACCGGCTATTGACAAGTTAGATGTCGATCATCATATAATTCAAATTAGATTATGACCAACATCTTAAATCACGGGGCCGGCGGGTGCAAGAGCCGTGCGGCGTTATTGCCGCCGCAGGACTCTCGCGTCCAGGCTTACACAACGCAACTCACTCAAAAGAGACATTCATCATGGGGCTGTTAGACAACAAAGTGATATTGGTTACCGGCGCAACGTCCGGTATCGGCCGGGCAAGCGCCCTCCTGTTCGCCCGCGAAGGCGCCAAGGTGGCGCTGACCGGACGGCAGGCGGACGCCGGGCGCGACGTGGCCGAGCAGATCGGGCAGGCCGGCGGCAGCGCGCTGTTTATCCAGGCGGACCTGACGCAAACCGCCGCCATCACGGGCGTCATCGAGCGGGTGGTGGCCAAATACGGCCGGCTGGACGGAGCATTCAACAATGCCGGCGTAGCCGGTGGCGGCCCCATTGAAACCCTGGATGAAGCCCTATGGGATAAGATAATCGATACCAACCTCAAGGCCGCCTTTTTCTGCCTGCAGGCGGAAGTGGCGCAGATCAAGCGCCAGGGCGGCGGCGGCGCCATTGTGTTCAACGGTTCGGTGCTGGCCAGGATTGCCCTGCCAGGCACCTCCATCTACAGCGCCAGCAAAGGCGGCATCGTCTCGCTGGCGCAGGCCGCGGCCGTCGAGTTCGGCCCCGCCGGCATCCGCGTCAATTCCATTAACCCCTCCATCACCCGCACCCCGATGACCAACTCACGGATCGTCACCGATGACCAGGGCAAGGCGTCGCATCCCTTTGGCGCGGGCATCCCGCTCGGCCGCCTGGCGGAGCCGGAAGAAATGGCCGAGGCGGCGCTGTTCCTGCTATCCGACCGGTCCTCGTATATCACCGGCCAGGCGCTGGTGGTGGACGGCGGCCAAAGCGCGATGTAAACGGGCTGCAGCCAATGCGCCTGGCTTCAGGGCCATTATTGCCTGGACGCCGCCGCGCCGCGCGCGGCCGTATCCCGATGGGGGCGGTAGACATTTACCGCCGCCGCCAGACGCACCGTGCTGTGGGACAGCTCTTCGGCGGATTCGGCATAGCGCTCCACCATTTCCGCATTTTGGTGGGTCATGGTGTCAAGTTGGCCGATGGATTGGCTAATCAGGGTCAGGGCCTTGGTTTGTTCACCGGTCGACGTGCTGATTTCACCGATAAGCGTGGCGACCTGCCCGGCCTGCTGCACGATATTATCCATGGTGGCGCCGGCGTTGCGCACCAATTTGCTACCGTCCGCGATGCGATCCACGCTGGTTTCAATCAAGTCTTTAATTTCTTTGGCCGCCACGGACGAGCGCTGGGCCAAAAGCCGCACCTCGCCGGCCACCACCGCGAATCCGCGCCCCTGCTCGCCCGCGCGGGCCGCTTCCACGGCGGCGTTTAGCGCCAGGATATTGGTCTGGAACGCAATGCCTTCGATCACGGCGATAATATCGACGATGCGGCGGCTGGAATCGCTGATATCGCCCATGGTGGCGATCACCTGGTGCATCCGCGCCAGACCTTCTTCGGCGGCGCTGCTGCTCATCGCGGCCAGCGTGCGGGTTTCATTGACGCTATCGGCGCTGTTGCGCACGGTGGCCACCAGTTCCTCGGTGGCGCTGATAATCTGTTGCAAATTGTCGCCGGCCAGTTCCGTACGCATTTTCAGCTGCCGGTTGCCTACCGCGATTTCACCGCTGGCGGTATTGATTTCATTAATCTGGCCGCTGACGTCATCGGTCAAAGAACGCAGATTCAGTCCCATCTGATTAACGCTGCGCAGCAAATAGCCGATCTCATCCACCCGATTGAAATGCACATAGTCGCCGGCCTGGCACGAAGAGAGTCTTTGCGCCTGCGTCAGGATGGTGGCGACGGGCTTTTCAACCTGCCGGTAAAGCCAAAGCGCGCTCGCCAAAAAACCGCCCAGGGCTACGCCGCCCTGCGCCACAGGTCCCAGACCGAACGCCGCGGCGCTGGCCGGCGGCAGGGCCGCGGCCACCAGCAGCCCGGCGCGCAAGCGCCAGCGCAGCGGTAGTTTTTGCAGCAGCGACAGCGGGGAAAGCAGGCCGGTGCGCACCAACAGGCCGCGATAGAGCGCCAAATGCCGCCGTTTGGCTTTACCGGAATTAATGTCGTTATACAGCGCCGCCGCCTGCTTGATCTCCCCGGGGGTCGGAGCAATGCGCACGGACAGGTAGCCGGTGGCCTGCCCGTTATGGCAGACGGGCGTGGCGTTGGCGCGCACCCAATAAAAATCGCCGTTCCGGCGGCGATTTTTTACCAGCGCCGACCATGAATGCCCGGCGCGCAGCGTTTGCCACATATCCGCAAAGGCCGCGGCGGGCATATCCGGGTGTCGCACAATATTATGGGGCTGATTAACTAAATCCTGATAGTGATAACCGGAGGCATCCACAAATGCCGCGTTGGCATAAAATATATTGCCCTGTAAATCGGTTGCGGATTGTAATGTTGTTTCACTGTCAATCGAATACTCTTTTAGAGTAACCGGATTGTTAATTCTCATCTGCACCTCAATAATTGGCGAAAGAATAACGCGTAGCTTCAGGTCAATCGGCGGGATGAGCGAAAACTTTATTATTATTTGCGCCAATTCGTTTCTTTTGCTGCGGCGCTGAAATAAAAAATTAACTTGTTATTTCTTATTACAAAATAACTACTTTATTACAATAAATAAATAATGACTTCTGGCGACAAATGTTATTGTCATACCTGGTAAAATATAATAAGAAAATACTGAGGCTGCGACCATTATTTTAATGGCTTTATTCTTTTCCCCGTCGGTTTAGCAATAAGCGCATATAGCGCCTTGGCGGCGCGCCCAATAGCCGGCTGAACATGGTGGAAAAATTATTGGCGCGTTGATATCCCAGTTCCAGCGCAATGGCGGTGACGTTATGGCCGCGGGCGAGACGGTCCGCCGCCGTCATCACCCGCACATGATCGCGCCAGCGGGTAAAGGTCATACCGGCTTCCTTGATAAACAGGCGCGCCAGCGTTCTGGCGCTGCATGCCGAAATGGCGGCCAGGGCCTCAAGGGAAGCGTCGCTGCCCGGCTCCCGCTACAATAAGCGGGTAATATGCACCAACCGCCGGTCGCGGCCGGTGGGGATATACAGTGGGAACGCCGCGCCGCCGGCGGTTGGCGCCGCCCGCGGCGATGCCGTGTTGATTGTTACCCCTGAATTCAATCACGGCATTCCAGGCGTCCTGAAAAATACCCTGGACTGGTTATCCCGGCCGGCTTTTACCAGCTGCATGCAAGGTAAACCGGTGCTGTTTATCACCCTTTCGCCGGGCGCCCCTGCCTGAAATCGTTATTCCGCTGGTGGCGGGGAAAATCCAGGATAACCGGCTGACCGATGAAACCATGCGCGTATTCATTAAACGGGTTATGGATCGGTTATCGAACAAATCGACGCGTAAAGACAGGTCCCGGGTTGTATGACAATGGCGGCCCGGTTGTGCCGGCGCGCGGACAGCGGCCCGCCCCGAGGATGATCTGTTCGTCCGGCGCACATAATCCGCGCTGATATCTTTTGCTGCCGGCTGGAAGATGTTATATATCGGCAATGTTGTATGACATCTGATAAGAGCAGGGACCATGGCGATTAAAACCATTCAAAAACAAAATGTCGTTAACGCCGTTTTTGAGCAAATGAAGGGAAAACTGCTGGACGGCAGCTGGCCGCCGGGCTGTAAACTGCCGTCGGAATTGGAACTGACCCGGTCGTTTAACGTCAGCCGCGTGAGTATCCGCAGCGCGGTCCAGCGCCTGCGCGATTTAGGCGTGGTGCTGACCCAGCAGGGTAAAGGCACCTTTGTCGCCCAGAATCTCAACCAGGACAGCCTGCTGGATGCGCAAAAACCGATTATGCATCTCAGTCAGGAAGAATTTCTCGATATGATGGTGTTCAGGCAAACGGTGGAATTCAAATGTATGGAGCTGGCGGTAGTGAACGCCACGGCGGAGGATATACTCGCCCTGGAACAGGCGCTCAACCGTATGCTGATTAATAAAGACGACTATAAAAAATACTCCCAGGCGGATTTCGATTTTCATTTGGCCATCGCCAAGGCCTCGCAAAATAAAGTCTTTTATAAGGTCATGAAGTCGATAAAAGATATTTATTATTATTATCTGGAAGAGCTGAACCGCGCGCTGGGCATTACCCTTGAGAGCGTGGAAGCGCATATCAAGGTGTATATGGCGATTAAAAATCGCGACTCGTCCAAGGCGGTGGCGGTGCTTAATGAAGCCATGTCGGAAAACACGCTGGCCATCGAAAAGCTCAAAAACCGGCCCAGGCCCGTGGGCGCCCAGTGACGGCCGCCAACTTCTCCGCGTTACGCGCCATCCCGTCAGCCGGCAAAGGGTCATTTGCCGGCAATAGTTTGAACTATCCCTCAATTTAGGTCCGATAGACCGACATCCGTTTGAAATGCCGACTAAAATGTCATAACCCAATATATTCAACGGCATAATGATGCTGTAGTCACACCCTCTTATCGACGCCCCGGTGGCGGTTAATAACGATAACCGGCAGCGATGCTGCCTGGACTGAAAGGAGATACCCATGCAGGCGCCTGTTTTTCGCGGATTAAGGAATATACTCTTGCCCCTGGGGCTGGCCCTCGCCGCCAGCCTGACCCTGCCCGCCGTCGCGGCCCCTTTTACCAACGCCCCGGCCGCCAAAGCGGCCGCCGCCGCGCCGCAGCCGCCTGATATTTTATTCGGCGCGCTGTTTGCCGACGTTCAGCAGGCAAAAATTTATCCGGATCAAAAAACGTTTGCCGATGCCGTTCCCCGGCGTGAACCGGCGGCCATCCTGGCGGCCTATCAGCAGCAAAAACAACAGGCCGGTTTTGACCTCAAACGCTTTACCGATGCGGAATTCACTTTGCCCGCGGAAGGCGCCCCCTATCATCCCCCCGCCGGGCAAACCCTGCGCCAGCATATCGACGGGCTGTGGCCGGTCCTGACCCGCAGGTCCGATAGCGTCAAGCCCAATGATTCCCTGCTGCCCCTGCCGCAAAGATATGTCGTGCCCGGCGGCCGGTTCCGCGAAATTTATTATTGGGATAGTTACTTCACCATGCTCGGCCTGGCCGAAAGCGGCAACTGGGCGCTGGTAAAAAATATGACCGATAATTTCGCCCATGAGATCGATACCTATGGCCATATTCCCAACGGCAACCGCACCTATTACCTGAGCCGCTCCCAGCCGCCGTTTTTCGCTTTTATGGTGGCGCTGCTGGCCACCCATGAAGGCGAAAGCACCTATGCCCGCTACCTGCCCCAGTTAACCCGCGAGTACGATTATTGGATGCGCGGCGCCGACGGACTGGCCAAGGGCGCGGCCGCCGAGCGCGTGGTGCGCCTGGACGACGGCGGCCTGCTCAACCGCTACTGGGACGATCGCGACGTGCCGCGCACCGAATCCTATATGGAAGATATCACCACCGCCCGCCGGGCCAAGGGGCGGCCCGCGGCGCAGGTGTATCGCGATCTGCGCGCCGGCGCGGCCTCCGGCTGGGACTTCAGTTCCCGCTGGTTAAAAGATCCGCACGATCTCGCCACTATCCATACCACCGATATCGTGCCGGTGGATCTTAACGCCCTGCTTTACCAGCTGGAGCAGACGCTGTCCCGGGCCAGCAGGGCCGCCAACCGGCCGCGGGAGGCCGATCGTTACAAACGCCTGGCCGATGCGCGCGCCCAGGCGATCAACCGCTATTTATGGAACGCCCAGGACGGCTATTACACCGACTATGATTGGCGGGCGAAAGCCATTACCCGGCCGATTACGGCCGCCGCGGTATTCCCGCTGTTCGTGCGCATCGCCCCGCGCGATCGCGCCGTCAGCACCGCCCAGGCGGTACGCAGCCAGTTGCTCAAAGAGGGCGGCCTGACCACCTCCACCATCAACACCGGGCAGCAGTGGGACGCGCCCAACGGCTGGGCGCCGCTGCAATGGGTGGCGGTGGCGGGCTTGCATAATTACGGCCAGGACGCCCTGGCGCAGTCCATCGGCACCCGTTTTTTGACCAACGTGCAGCGGCTGTATGACGCCCAGCAAAAGCTGGTGGAAAAATACGTGGTTGAAGGCCAGGGGCTGGGGGGCGGCGGCGGCGGCGAATATGCGCTGCAGGACGGCTTCGGCTGGACCAACGGCGTCACCCTCAAGCTGCTGGATCGCTATTGCGGCGCCATGCCGACCTGCAAAATCGCCGATAAAACGGCGGCGCAGCCGGCGGCCGCGCGCTGATAGACCCAGTGGCCGGGGTTACCCGGCCACTGGCGTCCCGGCGGATGCCATCGCCGGGACGCCAGGGCTGCCGCTGATTTTCCCCGCGTCATATTTCCCGGTTCTTCCCGATTATGCGCTAAGCTTCTTCTGGTCCACGATAAACGCGCCGACGCATCGCCGCCGCGGTTCATTCGCCTGGATTTCGCTTTTCGCCCGTATAAGGTTTAGCCATGACTTCACAGCGCCGCCCGCCTACCGTTCCACCCGCCCCCGCGCCGGATTCCGGCCTGCCCGACGCCTCGCCCGCGCCTACGTTCACAGGTTTCGTCAAGGTGCGCGGCGCCCGCGAGCACAACCTGCACAACGTCGACGTGGATATTCCCCGGGATGCGCTGGTGGTATTTACCGGCGTGTCCGGCTCGGGCAAGTCGTCGCTGGCGTTTTCAACCCTTTATGCCGAGGCGCAGCGGCGTTATTTCGAGTCGGTGGCGCCTTATGCGCGGCGGTTGATCGATCAGGCCGGCGCGCCGGACGTGGATTCCATTGACGGACTGCCTCCCGCCGTGGCGCTACAGCAACAGCGCGGCACGCCCAGCACCCGTTCGTCGGTGGGCAGCGTCACCACCTTATCGAGCCTGGTGCGCATGCTCTACTCGCGCGCCGGCCTATACCCGCCGGGCCAGCCGATGCTGTACGCGGAAGATTTTTCGCCGAATTTGCCCCAGGGAGCCTGCCCGCATTGCCACGGACTGGGGCGTATCTACGACGTCACCGAACGGCTGATGGTGCCCGACGATGCGCTGAGCATCCGCCAGCGCGCCGTGGCGGCCTGGCCGCCGGCGTGGCAGGGGCAGAACCTGCGCGATATTCTGGTCACCCTGGGGTATGACGTGGATAAGCCCTGGCGCGATCTGCCCAAACAACAGCGGGATTGGATTTTGTTTACCGAAGAAACCCCTACCGTGCCGGTTTATGCCGGCCTGACGCCGGCGCAAACACGGCGGGCGTTCAAGCAGAAACTGGAACCGAGTTATCAGGGCACCTTTACCGGCGCCCGGCGCTATGTGCTGCATACCTTCGCCAAATCCCAAAGCGCGCTGATGAAAAAGCGCGTATCGCGGTTTATGCGGGGCAGCCCGTGCCCGGAGTGCGACGGCAAACGCTTAAAGCGCGCGGCGCTGGCCGTCACGTTCGCCGGGTTGGATATCGGCGAGCTATCCCGGCTGCCGCTGCTGCGGCTGGCGCAGGTATTGCGGCCGGTGGCTGACGGCCTCCCCGCCGGCGATAACGCCGGGCGGAACCAAGGGGGCGATACGCTGGATCGGCAGCAAAGCCAGGCGGCGCGCCGGCAACGCGCGGCCCTGGGCGGTTCGGCGCATCGGGGCGCGCCGGACGTCAGGCTCACTCCCGCATTATCCATCGAGAAACGTCTCGCCGCCCAGCGCATCGCGCAAAATTTGCTGGCCCGCGTGGCGATCCTGACGGATCTCGGGCTGGGCTATCTGTCCCTGGAGCGCGGCACCCCCACCCTTTCCTCCGGCGAATTGCAGCGGCTGCGGCTGGCCACCCAGCTGGGGTCGCAGCTATTTGGGGTAATCTATGTCCTGGACGAACCGTCCGCCGGCCTGCATCCCGCGGACGGCGAAGCGCTGTTCGCCGCCCTGCAAGGGCTCAAGGCGGCGGGTAATTCCCTGTTTGTGGTCGAGCACGATCTCGATACCATGCGCCGGGCCGACTGGCTGGTGGATGTCGGCCCGGCGGCGGGGGAACACGGCGGCCATATCCTCTACAGCGGCCCCCCCGCCGGACTGGCGGCCATCGAAAACTCGCAAACCCGCCGCTATCTGTTTGCCGCGCCGGCGCCGTCCGCACGAGCGCGACGCACACCGGCCGGCTGGCTGAAGCTTGCCGCCGTGACCCGCAATAATCTGCATAACCTCAGCGCGGAATTTCCGCTGGGTTGTTTTACCGCCGTCACCGGCATTTCCGGGTCGGGCAAATCAAGCCTGGTCAGCCAGGCGCTGCTGGAACTGGTGGGCGAGCGGCTGGGCCGGCCCGTCGACGGCGCCGAGCTGGACGATCCGCTGCCGGATGCGGATTTACCGCCGGCCGCTACCGGTCATATTACCGCCGGGCTGGAATCCATCGCCCGGTTGGTGCAGGTGGATCAAAAACCCATCGGCCGCACCCCGCGCTCCAATCTGGCCACCTATACGGGGTTGTTCGACGGCGTGCGCAAGCTCTTCGCGGCCACGCCGGAGGCCAGGCGGCGGCGCTACGATGCCGGCCAGTTTTCGTTTAACGTCGCCAAAGGGCGCTGCCCCATCTGCGAAGGGGAAGGTTTCGTCAGCGTTGAACTGCTGTTTATGCCCAGCGTCTATGCCCCTTGCCCCACCTGCCACGGCGCGCGTTACCGCCCTGAAACCCTGGCGGTGACCTGGCAGGGACTGACCATTGCCCAGGTTCTGGCCCTTACGGTGGAGGATGCCGTCGAGGTATTTGGCGGCCAGCCGGGCATAATGCGATCCCTGCGGCTGCTGCACGATATCGGGCTGGGCTACCTGCGCCTGGGCCAGCCGGCCACCGAGCTGTCGGGGGGCGAAGCCCAGCGGATCAAACTGGCCACCGAGCTGCAGCGCGCCCAGCGCGGGGCGACGCTATACGTATTGGACGAACCGTCCACCGGTCTGCATCCGGCCGATGTCGATCGGTTGCTGACCCAGCTCAACGCCCTGGTGGACGCGGGCAATAGCGTGATCGTGGTGGAACACGACATGCGCATCGTCGCCCAGAGCGATTGGACCATCGATATCGGACCGGGCGCCGGCGACCAGGGCGGGTCGATTGTGGCCGCCGGCACGCCGGAAAGCGTGGCCCGGGTCCAAAAAAGCCGCACCGCGCCGTTTTTACGCAGGGAGCTGGGCGGCTGACGGCGGGCGCGCCGTATTTGCCAGGGCCGGCGATGCATGACGCGGTAAAAAATGGCCTTAATTTCGTCGCGCCACGGCTCGAAAAACGCTTATTCTGTAGGCCGGTCCCCACCATAAGCGAGCGCATCCATGCTGTTTGATCTACCCGATGACGAAACGCTGTACCACGCTTTACTCGCCCGCGACCCGGCCTATGACGGTTTCGCTTTCGTAGGCGTGACCAGCACCGGCGTATTTTGCCGCCTGACGTGCGCCGCGCGCAAACCCAAACGCGAGCACAGCGTGTTTTTCCCTTCCATCGCCGAAGCGCTGGCGGCGGGCTTCCGGCCCTGCAAACGCTGCCATCCGCTATTGCCCACCGGAGAAAAAGACCCGACGATCGTCAACCTGCTGGCCGCCCTGGATAACGATCCGGATAAGCGCTGGTCGGAAGAGACGCTGGTCGGGATGCAATACGACCCTTCTACGGTGCGCCGCCTGTTCAAGCGCCGCTTCGGCATCACTTTCCTGGATATGGCGCGGATGCGCAGATTGGGCAAGGGGCTGGAGGTCCTGACCGGCGGGGCGAAAATCATCGATGCGCAGCTGGAAGCCCATTATGAATCCGGCAGCGGGTTTCGCGAGGCCATCGCCCGGCATATCGGCATCAACCCCAGCCAGGCCAGATCGCACCGGTTCCTGCGCGCCGACTGGCTGGATACCCCCATTGGATCGATGCTGGCGGTGGCCGACGGCCATGCGCTATGCCTGCTGGAATTTTTTGACCGCAAGGCCCTGCCCGCCGAGCTGACCCGCCTGAAAAACGCCACCGCATCGGAAATCATCATGGGCCGCACGGCGCCCATCGATCGGGTGGAGGGGGAATTGCGCGACTATTTTGCCGGCCGGCGGCAACATTTCACCACGCCGCTGGCCGAATTCGGTTCGGCATTTACCCGCGGCGTCTGGGAAGCGCTCAGGGCCATCCCCTCCGGCGAGGTGCGCAGCTATTCGGCCATCGGCGCGGCGATAGGCCGGCCTACCGCGTCGCGGGCGGTGGCCCGGGCCAACGGCGCCAACCAGATTGCCATCCTGATCCCCTGCCACCGGGTGATTGGCGCCGACGGTTCCCTGACGGGCTACGGCGGCGGGTTATGGCGTAAACAATGGCTGATTGAACACGAGCGGCGCATGGCCGCCGGCGCCGGCGGATTATAACGGCTCCCGCGCATCGCTCCATTTCAGCAGGCTATCGAGCACCGGGCATAATGACTGGCCCCAATCGGTCAGGCGGTATTCCACTTTAGGGGGAACCTGCGGATAAACGGTGCGCATCACCACCCCCTCTTTTTCCAGCTGCCGCAGCTGCTGGATCAGCATTTTTTGCGATACCGCCGGGATCGCCTGTTCCAGTTGCGAAAACCGCAGGATCTTGCCGCCGAACAGCTGGAACAGAATCAATAGCTTCCAGCGCCCCTCCAGGATTTTTAAGGTTTGTTCCACCGCCGCGGCCGCCGCCTCGGGGGTGGAATACTTACTTTCGGGTATGTCGCCGACTTTTTGGTGCGTACTTGTCATTTTATGACCTCAAGATTAAGCTCTGCCCTATTCTAGCCCGGCCTCGGCGCAGGTCACCAAAATTCACCCGTCCGGTGCGGTTTTGCGCGTCCGGCGGCTCCGGCGCCCACCTTCAGGAGATAATCCCATGACATTTCACTTAGGGCTGACGGGCCGCCGCGCCGTGGTCACCGGCGGTACCAAAGGCATCGGCGCGGCGGTGGCGGCGCTTCTGCGCGACAACGGCGTCGACGTATTAACCACCGCCCGCGCGGCGCCCGCGGCCCCCCTGGACGGAGTGCGTTATGTCCCGGCCGATATGACCACGGCCCGGGGCTGCGCCGAAGCGGCGCAGGCGGCGCAACGGCAGCTCGGCGGCGTGGATATCATTGTTAACGTATTGGGGGGGTCGTCGGCGCCCGGGGGCGGATTCGCGGTGCTTGATGACGATATCTGGCAGCAGGAAATCAATCTTAATCTGCTGGCGGCGGTACGGCTCGACCGGGCGTTATTGCCGGCGATGATCGCCCAAGGCCGCGGGGTGATTATCCACGTTACCTCCATCCAGCACGATCTGCCGCTGCCGGAATCCACCACGGCCTATGCCGCGGCCAAAGCGGCGCTGTCCACCTACAGTAAAAGCCTGTCCAAAGAAGTCGCCGGCCAGGGGATACGGGTAGTGCGGGTGTCCCCCGGCTGGGTGGAGACCGAAGCCGCGGTCGCCATGGCGCGGCGGCTGGCGACCCAGGCGGGCACCGATTACGCCGGGGGCAAGAAAATCATTATGGACGCGCTGGGCGGCATCCCCCTGGGACGCCCGGCCAAACCGGCGGAAGTGGCCGATTTGATCGGGTTCCTGGTGTCGGATCGGGCCAGCGCCATTACCGGCACCGAATACATTATCGATGGCGGGACGATCCCGACCGCCTGAGGATCGCGGCGGCCGGCGGCGGCTATTGCCCGCGGCTCAAATAGCGATACACCACGGCGATATCCTGCTCGCCGAGGCCGACGTCCACGGCGCGCCGCCAGACGTCGGCTATGGCGCGCAGTCCCGGCATTTGGCTGGTGCGGGCGGCGTCGAGGGCCAGATTGGCGTCCTTCAGGGCCAACGCGAGCTGCATCTGCGGCTCATAATTATCCGCTTTAATCATCTCCAGCTTGTTTTTCACATACGGGGCCGCCAGCGGGCCGCCGTCCAGCACGTCCCAGAAATCGGCGGGAGAAAAGCCCAACTCCTGAGCCAGCTGAACGCTTTCGGACATGCCCTGCACCATTGAAATCAGCCAGGCGTTGACCACCAGCTTCATGCGCGAACCGCCGCCGGCCCCGCCAAACCATTTAGTGCCTTTGGCAATGGCGCCGAACACCGGCTCGATGGCGGCGGCGCGGGACCGATCGCCGCTGGCCAGCACCGTAATCAGCGCGTTTTCGGCCGGGGCCTTGGTGCCGGAGACCGGCGCGTCCAAAAACACGATATCGGCGCGGGCGGCGGTGATGGCCCCGGCCAGCCGGTCGGTGGCATCCAGGCCGATGGTGCCCATTTGCGCAATTATCGCCCCGCGGTCCAGCGCCGGCACAATACCCTGCGGGCCGGTTATCACCGCCTCGGTAACGGCGGCATCGGGCAGCATCACCAGCACCACCGCGGCGCCGGTTACCGCTTCATTAGGGGTATCGCATAAAATCAAACCGGCCGCGGCCAGGTCTTCGCCCCGCCGGCGGGTGCGGTTCCACCCCCGGACGGTAAAGCCTTTTTTAATCAGATTGGCCGCGAAAGCATGACCCATGGCGCCTAATCCAAGCACCGCGACGACGGGAAGCGTATTCATTAATGTGGTCCTTATATGTGACATATTTAAAGTCATGGGCAATGGGGGCGCCCGGCGTGACAACAGGCCGGACTTTAATTATGCTGCTGTCAACGGGGATAGTCCCCATTATCATGATGCCGAATGAAGCCGCCGCCGATGCCCGAACTGTCCGTACCGTTTATTAATACCTTACTGCTGGCCCTGCTGGGAATCCGCCTGGGTCTCCGGCACCGGCGCAACCTTAGCGACGTGCGCCGGGTGCTGGTATTTATTGCCGCCTGCGCCCTCTGCACGCTGCTGGTGGGATTGCGCTGGCGCGGCGGCGAAGCGCTGGCGGCGCACTGCCAGCCTCTGGCGGCCTCCCTGCTGCCCGTTATCTGCTGGCGCTGCTTCCAGCCGGGTCGCGCTGATACCCGCACATTGCCCGGCTTTAATTATGCGCATTATGCGCATCTGTTACCCCCCGCCATCGCTGGCGTGGTAATGATCGGCGGCAACGCGCTGCCCTGGCCGCTGCTGGATATAACCCTATGGGCCATCTATATGGGTTACGGCCTGGCTCTGCTGTTTCCCTGGCTGCGGCATCCCGCGTTGCGCAAGGGACGGTCCGCGGGCGGCGCAATCGGGCAACAAGCGGCCGCGGGCGGCATTCTGCTGCTGTGCGGATCGCTGGATGCCCTGGTGGCGCTGGATTTTGCCCTGGGCCAGGGCAAACATGCGGTTTACCTGGTGGCCTGCGCCAATCTGCTGTTATTGCTGGCTCTAGCCGCCGTCATAACCCGCGCCGGCGTTGGCGCGCCAGAAATAATCTCCCCCGGCGGGAACGCCGCAGCGCCAGGCCCCTCCCCGGATGCCGATGATTTGCAACGGGCCGGGCGCTTCGATCGGTTGATGCGCGAAGAGCGGCTGTTCGCCGTCCCCGATCTGGACATCATTACGCTGGCAAGACGCCTGGGTCTGCCGGTGCGCCAACTGTCGGCGGCGATCAATCTGGTGCATGGCCGCAATATCTCCCAGATCGTCAACGAATATCGCATTAACGAAGCGGCCAGGCTGCTCAGCACCACCGACGGCAGGATTACCGATATTATGTTCGCCAGCGGCTTCCAGACAAAATCCAACTTTAACCGCGAATTTCGCCGGGTGACCGGCGTCAATCCCAGTGAATACCGTAACACCGCCAGAACGCGGGTTCAACCCGGCCGGCAACCGGATATCAGCGCCATACCCCAGCCAGAAAATCCCTAATAAGCGTAGCCGTTTGCTTATGAATGATCTGCCGGTTACGTATTACCGGCCCGGATGGGGAGTCGGATGGAAGCCCGGAATAACGCGTGCCGCCATCGCGGCAGATTATGCCTTCTCCCGGTTCTTCACGCTCTATCATGTCCGCGCCGCCGGGTTTGCACACCGACATAAAACTGAAATGCGTGGCATCGCTGATTTCCACGTAGCGGGTGGTTGCCGCCGGCAGCCGCTGCGCCAAGGCATGGGATTCCAAAGCGGCAGGGAGGTCCGCCGACGGCGCGCCGGCAGCGATGATCAGCACCGGTAGCGTAATGCCGCCCAGGCTGGCGGCGCTGAACCCGCGGGTTAAGCCTGAATCCAGCGTCACGATCGCCCCTACCCGCTTATCTCGCCAATTCATGGCCAACCGCTGTGTTAGCGTCGCGGAGCCGCCGGCGGCGATTTGCTGATAAACCCGGCAGGAAGCCAGAATCGGATGTAACCGGCAATCTTGCGCGAATAAGCCGGGGTCGAAACGCGCCCCGGCAAGTTCCAGTGCCGTCCACCCCCCCATCGAATGTCCGATTACTGCAATTTTATCTACCGCCACCGCGCCAAAACGATCCGGACGGGTGGTGACCGCGTCGATAACCCGGCTGATATCCCCCGGCCTTCGCCATAATTGCGCGGCCAGCGCCGGGTCGCGATTGTCGGTGGTAGTGCCGGGATGGTTCGGGGCGGCGACGATATAGCCTTGGCTGGCCAGTTCGCCGGCCAGCCAGAGCTGGTTACGCCAGTTGCCGCCAAAGCCGTGGGAAATCACCGCCAGCGGATGTCGTCCGGGACGTGGCCGGGCATCCACCGCCACGGCCATGCCGACAAATACCGCATTATCCCCCACCAGCCGCGGCGTACCTTCGCCGTACGCGGGGTACCAGACCGCCATGTCGATGGCGGGATAACCGTCCTTGGCCGGAAGTACGGACAGATTGAATCCCACCGCGGCCGCGTCGGTTTGCGCCACCGCGCCTAAGGGAATCACGCACAGGGAAAGCGGGATAAGCATTGCATACAACCATCTCATTATTGGCCACTCCGGCAGATGAAAGAACTGCTTTTATAGCGCCAATTACCCGGGCGGGAGACCTATAACGCGATTGAGGTCCTGATTTTATAGCTTTATTTCCGGGGGCGATCCGGCATCGGGCCGCCCCGCGCGGATTAATCCAGGTTTTCGCCGTTGGAGGCGATCACCTTTTGATACCAATAAAAAGATTTCTTGCGGGTGCGGTTAAGGGTGCCGCCGCCCGCATCGTCGCGATCCACATAGATAAATCCGTAGCGTTTACCCATTTCGCCGGTGGACGCGGCCACCAGATCGATACAGCCCCAGGGGGTGTAGCCCATCAGCGGCACGCCGTCGCCGATGGCGTCTTTCATGGCCTTGATATGTTCCCTGAAATAGTCGATGCGGTAGTCGTCATTGATTGAGCCGTCCGACTCCACGGTATCCCTGGCTCCCAGGCCGTTTTCCACTAGGAACAGCGGTTTCTGGTAGCGGTCGTAAAGCGTATTCATGGCGATTCTCAGCCCCAGCGGATCGATGCCCCAGCCCCACTCGCTGGCTTTGATATAGGGATTTTTCAGGGATTTCACCACATTGGCGGCGCTGGTATTGTGCTCATTCATATCCGCCGCCGCGCAGCGGGAGGCATAATAGCTAAACGAAACAAAGTCCACGGTGTGCTTGAGGATCTCGCCGTCGCCCGCGTCCATTTGCACATCCACCCCTTTTTCGCGAAACACCCTGGCGGCATAGGAGGGATAAGCGCCCCTGGATTGCACATCGATAAAAAACAAATTTTCCCGATCTTTTTCCAGGGCGGTCCACACATCTTCCGGCTTGCAGGAGTAAGGATAAAAATTGCCGCCGGCCAGCATGCAGCCCACCTGGTTGGCGGGGTTGATCTCATGGGCCCGCTTGGTCACCAGCGCGCTGGCCACCAGCTCATGGTGGGCGGCCTGATATTTAACCTGGTCGGTATTTTCGCCGGCGCGAAATTGCAGTCCCGCGCCGGAAAACGGGCTGTGCAGCAGAATGTTGATCTCGTTGAAAGTCAGCCAATACTTCACCAGCCCGTCAAAGGCGCGAAAACAGGTAGTGGCGTAGCGTTCGAAAAAACCAATCATTTTACGGCTGCGCCAGGAACCATATTCGTTCACCAGATGCAGCGGAACATCGAAGTGGCACAGGGTCACCAGCGGCTCGATACCGTATTTTTTGCACTCGGTGAACAGATTGCGGTAGAAGCGGATACCCGCTTCGTTGGGCTGCGTTTCGTCGCCCCGGGGAAAAATGCGGCTCCAGGCAATGGAGGTGCGGAACACTTTAAACCCCATCTCCGCCAGCAGCGCGATATCTTCTTTATAACGATGGTAAAAATCGATGGCCTGGTGGCTGGGATAAAATTCGCTGTCATCCAGCCCGACATTGGCCACCAGCCCCAGTTTAACCGGCAGGCGGTTCTTGCCGTGGGGGATCACGTCAACGGTGGTCAGTCCCTTGCCGTCCGCCAGATAAGCGCCCTCGGCCTGATTGGCCGCAATGGCCCCGCCCCATAAAAAATCGGCGGGAAAAGTGATATCGGTCATCTGATCTCCTGACCATTCGGTGCTGAAATAATGGTGGCCGGCGCGGCGGGGGCCGCCATGGTCGCCGCTGCCGGCGCCGTGGCCGGTGTAGCGGCCGGCGCCGTGGCCGGTGTAGCGGCCGGTGTAGTATCCGGTGCGGTGTCCGCGTTCGCGGGCGCCACCGGCAGATCCTCGAACCCAAGCAGCAAGGTCAGGATAAAGGATAACACCACCGACAGGATCATCACCCCCACCACCCAAACGATACTCATGGGATTGCCGGCGTCAAAAAACTGCACGCTGGTAAACAGGCCCGGCGAGGCCATGGAATGGCTGGCCAGTCCGCCGACCCCGGCCACCGCGCCGCAGATGAACCCGCTGATCAAACAGGCAATCAGCGGCCGTTTTAACCGGATGGCCACCCCGTAAAGCGCCGGCTCCGAGATGCCGGCCACGATCGCCGACGCGGCGGCGGCCAGCGCCGTTTGCCGCAGTTCGCTGTTTTTGGTCCGGTACGCCACCGCCAGGGAGGCGCCGCCCAGGGATAAATTGGCCCCGATTTCCGAGGGCATTACCATACCCTCTTTACCGGTTTCGGCAATGGTTTGAATAATGGTGGGGGTAAATACCCGGTGCATGCCGGTCATTACCAGCAGCGGCCACAGCCCGCCCATAATGGCCACCGCCAGCCAGCCGAGGCTGTTATGAATGGTATAGACCAGGGTGGAAATGCCGGTACCGATCCAAATGCCCAGCGGGCCGATAATAATAATCGCCACCGGCGCCGCGATCAGCACGATCAGCATCGGTTTAAGGAAGTTCTTGGTGACCGCCGGCGTAATGCGATCGACCCCGCGCTCGATATACGACAAAATCCAGGTCATGCACAGCGCCGGAATTACCGTATAAGTGTATTTTACCGCCGCCACCGGGATCATGGCGAAGCTGACCGGCGTACCCTGCGCGGCCTTGGCCATCAAATCGATAAAGCTAGGGTGAATCAACACCCCGGCGATGGCGATCGCCAGCGACATATTGGTCTTGAATTTGATCGAGGCCGAGGCCGCCACCATCACCGGCAGGAAGAAAAACGCGCCATCGCCGATGGTATTTAAAATAATAAGCGTCGATGAGCCGGGCTCGAATACGCCCAGCATCGCCAGGATCATCGCCAGCAGTTTAACCATCGAACCGCCGATAATCGCCGGGATCAACGGCGACATCGTGCCGATCAGCGCGTCCAGAATGCCGGCGCCAATGCTTTTCAGGGTGATTTTCCGTTTCTTTTTACCTTGGGCAATCAAGCTTTCATCGCCAAAATTACCCAGTTTCAACACTTCCTGATACGCATATGAGACATTATTGCCGATTATCACCTGGCATTTATCGCCGTTACGCACCACGCCCATTACCCCGGAGATAGTCTTGATGGCGGGTTCGTCTATTTTGCTGTCATCTTTTACCACGAACCGCAGCCTGGTCATGCAGTGCGTGACCGCCGCGATATTGGCCACGCCCCCCAGATTGTCTACGATGGCACGTGAAATCGGCGCATAATCTTTTGCCATTTATCGTTTTCCTATCTCAATGTTTTAGTGCCGGCTTAACGGCGTCGTTTACCCGCGGCATTGCTTGAGGGCGCCAGATGTTACGGGTAACGTGGAAGAAGTAACATTCTGTGTATAAGCGCCGCCGCGAACAATACCGGCGCGAATAAGGAGATGGGAAATGCAGATGTGATCACAATAATTATGCTAATAATTAACATTTCGTACATTTTTAATGTGATCAATATCACTTTTTTAACGTAAAAATCCTCCGGTATCGTTTGCTCCGCGGCATGGCCCATGGGATGTGCGCGTCAAGCCGCCGTCTTGATGATAAGGTTAATCAATAAATCCGGGGTATTTTCGCCAGATTTTCCCCGGCCGGAATATTTTACCGCTGGCTTAATAACGACAATATTTCTCCACCGCTCGCTAGAGATAAATACCTTACTTATTGGCTTAAACGACCGGTCATTGGTTATTTAGCGGATAAATCATTACTGCGTCATTTTAACCAAACGGGCGGGATGAAAATTACAAAAATGCGGCTTCAGCCAGCTTTAACGTATAGAGCGGCGCCGGAAAATAATAAACACGGCGATGCTACTGCGCCATTGATAATATTCCGTATTAGGCGTAAAAATTATTTTTTCCTATTATCGGCCGTGATGATGGCTTACTTAAATTATTGCTAACCTACATCTCCAATTAATTACCCGCTAAAACAGCGCATACCGGTAAAGCGTTATATAACTAATTTTACAACGCTTTTTATGCTTTCACGCTCCTTCTTGCCGGTAAGCGCTATAGGATGACTCTATTAATCCGTCGGGCGGAGATCAAGTAATAACGTTGCGAAATCATTTTTTATGAAGTGCCTCGCAGTTTTTAGGGAAAATATATGAATCTTATTTTAGTTAATAACACTTTTCCTTTTTTCACCTATAACAATTAATTTTTTCATTTAACAATTGTGAAAAACATTTGCAACCCGAAAAAATTAATTGATAATACCCATACTAACAACAAGGCATAGACAAAATCACGTTCTGCCTCAATGAAAATAATAGCTAGCCCGGCCAGCCCCTTTATCGCGCCCGCCGGCTGAAAATACGTAAATTATGTGACTGATGTCGTATTCAGGAGTTTCCATGCAATTCACCAGAAGACAATTCTTCAAAGTTTGCGCGGGCGGAATGGCCGGCACCACGGCCGCCGCGCTGGGTTTCGCCCCCGACATCGCGCTGGCCGAAACCCGGCAATATAAGTTATTGCGCTCGCATGAAACCCGTAATAACTGCACCTACTGCTCGGTCGGCTGCGGCATCTTGATGTACAGCCTGGGCGACGGCGCCAAAAACGCGCGCTCGTCCATTTTCCATATCGAGGGCGACCCGGATCATCCGGTCAGCCGGGGATCGTTATGTCCCAAAGGGGCGGGATTAGTGGATTTTATTCACAGCGACCAGCGCCTGTTATACCCCGAATACCGCGCCCCCGGCTCGGATAAGTGGCAGCGTATCAGCTGGGAGGATGCCTATGAGCGTATCGCCCGCCTGATGAAAACCGACCGGGACGCCAATTTCGTCGAGAAAAACGCCGCGGGCGTCACGGTCAACCGCTGGGTGACCACCGGCATGCTCTGCTCGTCGGCCGCGAGCAACGAAACCGGCATGCTGGACCAGCGCGTCGCGCGCGCCCTGGGCATGCTGGCCATCGATACCCAGGCCAGGCTGTGCCACGCCCCCACCGTCTCGGCCCTGTCGCCCACCTTCGGGCGCGGCGCCATGACCAACAACTGGGTGGATATTAAAAACGCCAATGTGGTGATGGTCATGGGCGGCAACCCGGCCGAAGCGCACCCGGTGGGCTTTAAATGGGCGATGGAAGCCAAAGTGAAAAACGGCGCCAAGCTTATCGTGGTCGATCCGCGCTTTAACCGCACCGCGTCGGTGGCCGATCTGTACGCCCCTATCCGGGCCGGGGCGGATATCGCTTTCCTGCTGGGGGTAATCAACTACCTGCTCGGCCATGAAAAAGTGCAGATGGAATATGTTAAATCCTATACCAACGCCAGCCTGCTGGTAAGCCCCGAATACACCTTTGAAGAGGGGCTGTTCAGCGGCTACGACGCCGCCAAACATGCTTACGACAAGACTTCCTGGCACTATCAGCTGGATGAAAACGGCTTTGCCCGCCGGGACCCGACGCTGACCGACCCGTGGTGCGTATGGAATATGCTTAAGCAACACGTCAGCCGCTACACGCCGGAGATGGTAGCGCGCATCTGCGGTACCCCCCAGTCGGCGTTCCTGCAAATTTGCCAGATCCTGGGGGAAACCAGCGCGCCGGATAAAACCGCCACCTTCCTGTATGCCCTGGGCTGGACGCAGCATACCAGCGGCGCGCAGATTATCCGCTGCGCGGGCATGATCCAATTGCTGCTGGGCAATATCGGCATGGCCGGCGGCGGCGTCAACGCGCTGCGCGGCCACTCCAATATCCAGGGCTACACCGATTTAGGACTGCTCTCCCTGCGCCTGCCCGGTTACCTGGATTTGCCTTCGGAAAAACATACCACGCTGGAAGCGTACCTGGCGCAGGCCACGCCTAAAGCATTGCTGCCCGATCAGGTGAACTACTGGAAGAATACCCCCAAATTTTTTGTCAGCCTGATGAAAAGTTTCTACGGCGACCAGGCGACCCGGGACAATAGCTGGGGATACGACTGGTTGCCGAAGTGGGACCAAAGCTATGACGCGCTTAATGTCACCCAGATGATGAGCGAAGGCAAAATCAACGGCTATATAGCCCAGGGCTTTAACCCGGTGGCGGCGTTCGCCGATAAAAACAAGGCTTCCGCGGCGCTGTCGAAGCTCAAATTCCTGGTGATTATCGATCCGCTGGCGACGGAAACGTCCAGTTTCTGGCAACACCACGGCGAATTTAACGATGTCGACCCGGCGGCCATCCAAACCGAAGTGTTCCGCCTGCCCTCCAGCTGCTTTGCCGAGGAGAACGGCACCATCGTCAACTCGGGCCGCTGGCTGCAATGGCATCATAAAGGCGCCGAGCCGCCCGGAGAAGCCCGTAACGACGGGGTAATCCTGGCGGGCATATTCCTGCGCCTGCGGGAGATGTACGCCCGCGAAGGGGGCGCCAATCCGGCGCCGCTGATGAATATGGCCTGGGATTACCGGGTGCCCGAAGATCCGACGCCGGAAGAACTGGCGCAGGAAAGCAACGGCCGCGCCCTGGCGGACCTGCTGGACGACAAGGGGACGGTGATCCTCAAGAAAGGACAGCTGCTCGCCGATTTTTCCCAGTTGCGCGATGACGGCTCCACCGCCAGTTTTTGCTGGATCTTCGCCGGCAGCTGGACCGAGCAGGGCAACCAGATGGCCCGGCGCGACAATAGCGATCCGTCCGGGCTGGGCAGCACGCTGGGCTGGGCCTGGGCCTGGCCGCAAAACCGCCGTATTCTGTATAACCGCGCTTCGGCGGACGCCCAGGGCAATCCGTGGGACCCGAAGCGCGAGCTGATCCGCTGGGACGGCAGCAAATGGAAAGGCATCGATATTCCTGATTACGGCACCGCCGCGCCGGGCACCGATGTCGGCCCGTTTATCATGCAGGCGGAAGGCATGGGCCGCTTCTACGCCATCGATAAACTGGTGGACGGCCCGTTCCCCGAACATTACGAACCGGCGGAATCCCCCATCGGCACCAACCCGCTGCATCCCGGCGTAATCTTTAATCCGGCGGCGCGGCTATTTGAAGCCGATCGCCTGCGCCTGGGCGTCGCCGCCGATTTCCCGTATGTCGCGACCACCTATTCGATAACCGAACTGTTCCGCCACTGGACCAAACACGCCCGCCTCAATGCCATCGCCCAACCCGAGCAATTTATCGAGATAGGCGAACGGCTGGCGGCCAGCAAAGGCATCCGGGCCGGCGATAGCGTCAGGGTCAGCAGTAAACGCGGCTACATCAAAGCCAAGGCCGTGGTCACCAAGCGTATCCGCACCCTGCTGGTGGACGGCCATGAGATCGAGACTATCGGCATCCCCTGCCACTGGGGCTACGAAGGCACCACCAAAAAAGGATTCCTGGCCAATACCCTGACGCCGCACGTCGGCGAGGCCAATAGTCAGACGCCGGAGTACAAGGCGTTCCTGGTCAATGTGGAAAAGGCATAAGGAGCGCAAGCGATGGCCATGCAATCACAGGATATCATCCGTAAATCCGCCACCAATGGTTTCACCCCGGCGCCGCGCGCCCGCGATTTCCAGGAAGAGGTGGCCAAGCTTATCGACGTGACCACCTGCATCGGCTGCAAGGCCTGCCAGGTGGCCTGTTCGGAGTGGAACGATCTGCGCGACGAGGTGGGCATCAACGTGGGGGTCTATGACAATCCCCTCGATCTGAGCGCCAAGTCCTGGACGGTAATGCGCTTTTCCGAGGTGGAGCAGGACGACCGGCTCGAATGGCTGATCCGCAAGGACGGCTGTATGCACTGCGCCGATCCGGGCTGCCTGAAAGCCTGTCCGGCGGAAGGGGCCATTATCCAGTACGCCAACGGCATCGTCGATTTCCAGTCCGAGCACTGCATCGGCTGCGGCTATTGTATCGCCGGCTGTCCGTTCGACATACCGCGCATTAATAAACAGGATAACCGGGCCTATAAATGCACCCTGTGCGTCGATAGGGTCGGGGTCGGCCAGGAGCCGGCCTGCGTGAAAACCTGCCCCACCGGCGCCATTCATTTCGGCACCAAGGCGGAAATGAAGACGCTGGCGGCGGGGCGGGTGGACGAACTCAATAGCCGCGGGTTCAAGAATGCCGGGCTCTACGATCCCGCCGGCGTGGGCGGCACCCATGTGATGTATGTCTTGCAGCACGCGGATCGGCCGCAGCTCTATCACGGCCTGCCGGATAACCCGACCATCAGCCCGACGGTAACGTTTTGGAAGGGGGTATGGAAACCGCTGGCGGCCGTGGGGTTCGCGGCCATTTTCGCCGCCACGGTGTTCCACTATGTGGGCATCGGTCCCAACCGGGCCGATGACGACGATGACGATAGCGATATCGACCAGGGTCCGGATCATCAACAGGAGGATCGTAAATGAAACAGCGGCGGATTGTGCGTTACAGCGCGCCGGAACGAATCAACCACTGGATCGTGGCGTTCTGCTTTGTGCTGGTTTCCCTCAGCGGCCTGGGATTTTTCTTCCCCTCTTTTAACTGGCTAATGAATATCTTCGGCACCCCGCAGCTGGCGCGCATCCTGCACCCGTTTGCCGGAGTGGTGATGTTTTGCGCGTTTATGCTGATGTTCCTGCGCTATTGGCGGCACAACCTGATCGACCGCGACGATATTTATTGGGCCAAAAATATCTACAAAATCGCGCAAAACCAGGAAGTGGGCGACACCGGACGCTATAACTTCGGTCAAAAATGTGTCTTTTGGGCGGCGATTATTTGTTTGCTGTTATTGCTGGCCACCGGCGTCATGATCTGGCGGCCCTGGTTCGCCGGCTACTTCCCCATCCCGCTGATCCGCCTCGCCCTATTGGTGCATTCGGTGTCGGCGGTGGGGCTGATTATGGTGATCATGGTGCATATCTATGCGGCCCTGTGGGTCAAGGGCACCATTACCGCCATGGTTGAAGGCTGGGTGCCGGCGGCCTGGGCCAAAAAACACCATCCGCGCTGGTATCGCGAACTGTGCGAAAAAAACGCCCTGCCGGCGGAAAACCGTAAGGACAGGAGCTAATGGCGATCCGGATTATTCCCGAAGCGCAGCTGGCCGCATGGCCGCTAGACGCCGTATCGGCCATCCAGCCCCTGCTGCGGGCCGACTTGCCCCGGCTTTACCAGCGCCGGGCCGACCGGCTGCGGCAGTTGGCGGCGGGCCACCCGTTTGGGGACTATTTAACGTTTGCCGCCGGCGTGGTGAGCGCCCAGCTGCGGGTCTTGCATGCCATGCCGCTGGACGCGGATGCCGGCCTGCCGGCCGCCGAAGATGGCGCGCCGCCCCTGGCCGCCGCCGCGCTGCGCCGCGCCCCCCAGTGGCGGCGGATGCTGCGCCGATTGGTCGCCGAACTGCGCCCGGAAGCCTCCCCCACCGTGCGCCAGGCCCTTGATAGCCTGGCGGCGTTAACCGACGATGAGCTGGAGAACCGGGCGCAGTCGCTGCTGGACGGCGATTTGGCGGCGGTGGGCAGCGACCTGGCCGTGTTCTTGTGGGCGGCGCTGTCCTTGTACTGGGCTCAAATGGCGGCCCGGGTGCGCGGCCAGGCCCGCGCCGACGGCGGGCAGCGGCAATTTTGCCCGATTTGCGGCAGCGCGCCGGTGGCCAGCGTAATCCAGGGCAAAGGCACCGTGCCCGGACTGCGCTACCTGCACTGCGCGCTATGCGAAAGCGAATGGCATATGGTGCGGGCGGTATGCAGCAACTGCGAGCAAAGCGACGATCTGGTCTATTGGTCCCTGGACGATCGGCAGGCGGCGGTGAAAGCGGAGAGCTGCGGCCATTGCGACAGCTATCTTAAAATCCTGTTTCAGGACCGGGACGCGGCGGTGGATGCCGTGGCCGATGATTTGGCGTCGATTATCCTGGACGCCAAACTGGAGGCGCAGGGATTTAGCCGCAGCAGTATCAATCCGTTTTTATTCCCCGCCGGTTAAGCGCGCCGCCGCCGTCCCCCGCCGCGCCGTGGGGGCCGGCGGCGCCGGGTTGCGTACGCCACGCAACTGTCATATTGGTGCTATAAAACCGTCATTTTCCCTCCCTATGCTGATTCCAGTTGTTCATCGCCCGGTTTCGTATCGCCCGTTTCTTATCGTCCATGGATAGATAGCCGACATCATCATATGACCTATTTAGCGCTGCACTCGATTACCAAGGCCTGGGGCACTAAACGGGCTTTGGACGACATCAGCTTCACCGTCGCGGAAGGGGATTTCGTCGCCTTGCTGGGGCCGTCCGGGTGCGGCAAAACCACCCTGCTGCGCATTATCGCCGGCCTGGAACAGGCCGACAGCGGACTGCTGGAGATACAGCGGGCGGACGTAACCGACCTGCCGCCATCGCGGCGCCGCCTCGCCATGGTGTTTCAGTCCTATGCGCTGTTCCCCCATCTGAGCGTGCGGGAAAACCTGCTGTTCGGGCTGCGGGCCCGGGGGGAAGATAAACGCGGCTTCGCGGCGCGGCTGGCGGAAGTGAGCGCCCTGATGGAGCTTGATACGCTGCTCGATCGGCTGCCGGCCCTGCTGTCCGGCGGGCAGCAGCAGCGGGTGGCGTTGGGACGGGCGGTGATAGCCAATCACAAGCTGTGCCTGATGGACGAGCCGCTGTCCAACCTGGATGCCAAGCTGCGCCAGAGTATGCGGCGCGAGATTTGCGCGCTGCAAAAAAAACTCGGCCTGACCATGATCTATGTTACCCACGATCAAACCGAAGCCATGAGCATGGCGGACCGGATTATTTTGTTGCGGGACGGCCGCATCGTGCAGCAGGGCACGCCGGACAATTTATATAACTGCCCGGCGGATATTTTTACCGCGCAGTTTATCGGTTCACCGTCGATGAATATTATTCCGCTCTTCCAGCAGGGCGGATTTATCCCGGCGCCCGGCGATGCGCCGCACGCGCCGGCGCAGCTCTGCCTGGGCATCCGGGCCGAGGATATTACCATCACCCCCGCGGACCGGGGCATGCTGGCCTGCCAAATCGTCAATTATGAATATATGGGCGCGTATACCCTGATGATCTGCGCGCTACCGGGCATGGCGGACACCATCACCATCAAGGTGGCGGGCATGAAGCGCTTTACCCCGCGCGATACGATTGGCCTGAGCTGGCCCGCGGCGGCGCAGTACCTATTTTCGGCGTCCACCGGCAAACGATTGCCGGCCGGGGATCGGCCGGACCGGCAGGCTGGATACCTTGAACGTTTTTCGGCGGGTTAAGCGCGACTGCGCCGCCGCCCGGCATGGCGCGTTTACCCTTTCCATTACCTCTGATGTCAAAGGAAAAAACATGGCTCTCGTTATCCGTTTGTCCCGGCGGCTCACCGCCGCGGCCGTGGTGCTGGCGATCCTGTCCACGCAGGCCCTGGCCAATGATCCCGTGCGGCTGCAAATGTACTACCCCATCGCCGTCGGGGGAAAAGTGAGCCATACCGTCGAGGAATTGGTGGGCGATTTTGAGAAAGTATATCCCGATATCAGCATCCAGCCCGTCTATACCGGCGACTACGCCACGACGGTGACCAAGGCCCTGACCGCTTTTCGCGGCGGCAACGCGCCGCAGATCGCGGTGATTGGCGATATCGAAGTTTACTCCCTGATCGATGCCGGCGCGATTATGCCGGTAAGCGACCTGGTGAACGACGAGGCGGGTAAAACCTGGCTGAACGGTTTTTATCCGGCGTTTATCCGCAAGATCGACAATAAGATCTGGAGCATACCCTTCCAGCGTTCCACCGTGGTGCTGTACTGGAATAAACAGGCCTTCCAGGCCGCCGGCCTGGATGCGGACACCCCGCCGGCCAATTGGCAGCAAGTGGTGGATTTCGGCCAAAAACTGGTGGTGCGCGGCGGCGGCGAGGTGAAGCAATGGGGCATTGAAATCCCCTCCACTCCCAATGGCTACTGGAATTTCCAGGGCATCGCGGCCACGAACGGCAGCCGGCTGGATAATGGCCAGGGCACCGCGGTGAATT
Organism: Sodalis sp. RH21; assembly: GCF_047324175.1. Taxonomy (NCBI): domain Bacteria; kingdom Pseudomonadati; phylum Pseudomonadota; class Gammaproteobacteria; order Enterobacterales; family Bruguierivoracaceae; genus Sodalis; species Sodalis sp. RH21. Next base: position 3,709,936 of record NZ_CP178732.1, read on the forward strand.
TTAATACCCCCGCCAATGTCGAAGCCCTGACCTGGTTGACCGATCTGGCGCAAAAATATGCCGTATCCCCCAAGGGCGCCATCGCCTGGGGCACCACGCCGCAGGATTTTATTGACGGCAAGACCGCCATGATGGTGACCACCACCGGCAACCTGGCGACGGTACGCGACAATGCCAAATTCCCGTTCGGCATCGCCATGCTGCCGGAAAAAACCCAGCGCGGCAGCCCCACCGGCGGCGGCAATCTCTATCTGTTTAAAAATACCACGCCGGAACAGCAGCAGGCGGCCATCACCTTTATGCGCTGGGTATCGGCGCCCGAACAGGCCGCCAGATGGAGCATTGCCACCGGTTATGTAGCCACCTCCCCCGCCGCCTGGGAAACTCCTGCAATGAAAGCCTATGCCGTTAAAGTGCCGCAGGCCCTGGTGGCGCGCGAGCAGCTTGACTACTCCCAGCCCGAACTCTCCACGTACAACAGCGTGCAAATCCAGGATCTGTTAAACCGCGCGGTGGAATCGGCGGTAACCGGGGGTAAAACCCCGCAAGAGGGCCTGGCTGCCGCCCAGCAGCAGGCCGATCGTCTGTTAAAACGCTACCAATAGGCGGACGGCGATGGCACTTTGGCCGATATCAGGCGGCGTAGCCGGCCGCGTTTCCCGGCGCGCCTGGCGTAATGGCGGCATCAACCGGCAGCTCTATGGTTATCTGCTACTGCTGCCGGCGGGGGCGTTTTTGCTGGCGTTTACCCATTATCCGGCCGTGGCGACCCTGTGGCAGAGCGTATTCAGCGCCGGGCGCAACGGCGCGCCGGACCCTTTCGCCGGCCTGGATAACTACCGGGCGCTGCTTGATGACGACACTTTTATGCTGGCCCTGCGCAACAACCTGCTCTACGCGGCCGTTACCATCCCCCTGGCGGTCGGCCTGGCCCTGCTGATGGCCCTGGCGGTTAATCGCCGCCTGCGCGGCGGCGCCATGGCGCGCGCCGCTTTTTTTATTCCCTCGCTGCTGCCCATGGTGGCCATCGCCAATTTATGGCTATTTTTCTATAGCCCGCAAATCGGCCTGCTTAATCAGTTTCTCGCCTGGTTTTCGCTGCCGGCGGTCAATTGGCTGGGGAACCCCGATACCGCGCTTTATTGTCTGATGGCGGTATCGGTCTGGCGCGAAGCGGGATTTTTTATGATTTTTTATTTGGCGGCGCTGCAACAAATCGACCCGCGCCTGGGGGAGGCCGCCGATATCGAAGGGGCATCGCGGTGCTACTTCTTCCGGCGGATTCAATGGCCGCTGTTGATGCCCACCACGCTGTTTATCTTAATCAATGCGTCGATGAACGCGTTTCGCATCGTCGATCAGGTAGTGACCATGACCAACGGCGGCCCGGACAACAGCACGCATTTATTGCTGTTTTATATTTACCGCACGGCGTTCAGCTATTGGGATCTGCATTATGCGGCCGCCATGACGTCGGTGTTGCTGGCGATCCTGGCGGCCATCGCGCTGATAAAATTCACCCTGCTGGACAAACGGACGTTTTATCAATGAATCCTACCCTGGATCTGACCGCCGTAACGCGTACCGCCAGGCGTGGCCGCTGGGTCTGGACCCTGGCGACCTGGGCCGGGGCGTTGGTATGGGTATTGCCGATCCTGGTATCCCTATGGGTCGCCGTCCACCCCGCCGCTGAGCAAGGCAGTTTCACCCTGTTCTCGCCGCTGACCGGCCGCAATTTTATCCAGGCCTGGCAGGCCGCGCCTTTCGGACGCTACTTTATCAATACCATCGCCCTGGTATTGATGATCGTGGTATGCCAGTTGATCCTGGCGACGCTGGCGGCCTATGCGCTGGTGCGCTTTCGCCTGAAGGGGGCGGGAGTGATTTTTTCGCTGATCCTGCTGCAACTGATGATTAGCCCGGACGTCCTGATCCTGAATAATTACCAGACCATCGGGGCGCTGGGACTGCGCGATACGCTTCTGGGCATCGCTTTGCCCTATTTCGCGTCAGCCTTTGCCATCTTCTTGCTGCGCCAGACCTTTAAAAGCATCCCGCTCGTGCTGGAAGAGGCGGCGATTATCGAGGGGGCCAGCCGCGCTTATATCCTGTGGCGGATCTATATACCGCTGGCGAAACCGGTTTATATTGCCTTTACCCTGGTCTCTATCAGCTTTCACTGGAACGACTTCCTGTGGCCGCTGGTGATTACCGATTCGGTGCGGGTTCGTCCGCTGACGGTAGGGTTGCAGCTGTTTTCCGCGCCGGAACAGGGCGTGCAGTGGGCATTGATCAGCGCCGCCACCCTGATGACCTCCCTGCCCTTGCTGGGCCTGTTCCTGCTTTTCCAGCGCCGGTTCGTGCAATCCTTTATGCGCGCCGGCATTCGTTAACGCCATTCGGAGCCCGATTAATGATCCCCTCACTGATGCCCGCGCAGCGGCTTGCGCTGGGCGAGGTAAGCGAATTTTACCGCGTACCGGCGATCGCCGGCGGCAACCAGCCCCGGCGGGTGCGTTTCGGGCTGCTGGCCGATCCGCAATATGCCGACGCCGAACCCGATGCGCGCAATAACCGCCACTATCGCCGCAGCCTGGACAAACTCGCCGACGCCGTGGCCGAGCTTAACCGGCGCGATCTGGATTTTGTCGTCACGCTCGGGGATCTGGTGGACCGGGATTGGTCGGCTTTCGCCGACATTTTGCCGCTGTATCGCCAACTGCGGCATCCCCATCTGACGGTAATGGGCAATCATGACGCGGATGTTGTCTCGCGCCATCTTTACGCCCAGCGGCCCCCGCTGGGCCTGCCCAAACACTATTTCCAGTTCGCCGTGGCCGGCTATCGCTTTATCGCCATCGACGGCAACGACCTCAGCTTGTACTGCAACCCGGCCAACGGCGACGAATACCAGCAGGCGCAGCGTATGCTGGCCGAGACGCTGGCCGCGGGCCAACCCCAGGCGCAGCCCTGGAACGGCGCGCTGGGCGCTGCGCAGCTGCGCTGGCTGGAGCAGGCGCTGCAAGGAGCCGCCGACCGGCAGGAGATCATTATCGTATTGGGGCATTATCCCCTGGCGCCGCGGAACAAACATAATCTGTGGAATAATGAGCCGGTGGTGCAGTTGCTGCGCCGCTATCGGGCGCGCGCGTATTTTGGCGGCCATCAGCACGGGGGAGGCTACCAGCGCATCGACCATACCGATTTCATCACGCTCAAAGGCATGGTGGACGGCGCCGACGGGGTACCGTTCGCGGTGGCGGAACTCAGCGGCGCCGAACTTATCCTCACCGGTTTCGGGCCGCAGGAGAGCCTGGCGCTGAAATAACCCGCGCGGGTTGGCGAAAGCGTGCTCTGGATTGATTTTTCCCTCTGGTTTATCCCTCCCCAGACGAGTAATGTTAAAACATTCAATTATTCGCACGGGAGAATACAAGACATGACGGGAAAAAAAGCCACGCTCACGCTCGACCAGCACCAAGCCGTGGAACTGGATCTGCATCCGGCGACGGTAGGCCCCGCCGCCGTGGATATCCGGCCGTTCGCCGCGCAAGAGCTGTATACCTTTGATCCGGGATTCGCCAATACCGCGAGCTGCGAATCCGCCATCACCTATATTGACGGGCGCAACAGCGTATTGCTGCACCGCGGCTTTCCGGTCGATCAACTGGCGGAGCGCTGCTCCTTCCCCGAGGTCTGTTATATCCTGCTGCACGGCGACGCCCCCTCCCGTGAAGAGTACGACCGTTTCACCGATGCGATCACCCGCCACACGCTGATTAACCAGCAAATGACCCGGATGCTCAGCGGATTTCGCCGCGACTCCCATCCCATGGCGCTGATGTGCGCGGTGGTGGGCGCCCTGGCGGCGTTTTATCACGATGCGCTGCACGTGGATAACGCCGAGCACCGGGAGCTGGCGGCGGTCAGGCTGCTATCAAAAATGCCCACCGTGGCGGCCATGTGTTATAAATACTCCATTGAGCAGCCGTCGGTCTATCCGCGCAATTCGCTCTCCTATGCCGGTAATTTCCTGCATATGCTGTTTGCGATCCCGGCGGAAAAATACGAAGTCAACCCGGTGCTGGAACGCGCCATGAATCGCATCCTGATTTTGCATGCCGATCACGGACAATGCCCGTCCACCACCACGGTCAGGACCGCCGGGTCCTCCGGCGCCAATCCGTTCGCCTGCATCGCCGCCGGCCTGGCGTCCATGTGGGGTCCGAAGCACGGCGGGGCCAACGAGGCCTGCATGCTGATGCTCGAAGAGATCAGCACCGTCGATCGCATCCCGGCCTTTGTCAACCGGGTCAAGGACCGCCACGACTCGTTCCGCCTGCTGGGGTTCGGCAATTCCGTGTACCATCATGTCGATCCGCGCGCGGCCATCCTGCGCAAGACCTGCCACGAGGTGCTCAACGAGCTGGGCATGGAAAACAACCTGCTGAAGGTGGCCCTGGAGCTGGAGCATATCGCGCTGACCGACCCGTATTTCCTGGAGAATAAGCTCTACCCCAGCGTGGATTTCTACACCGCGCTGATTCTCAAGGCCATGGGGTTGCCGCCGTCCATGTTTACGGTCATCTCCGCCGTCGGGCGCACCATCGGCTGGATCGCCCATTGGAACGAAATGCACACCCAGCAATTGAAGATTTGCCGCCCGCGCCAGGTCTATACCGGCAAGGCGCGGCGCGATTTCACCTCGAACCTTTAGCGCCGAACCTTTAGCGCCGGGCGCGCCGGCCCCCGGTCGATCGACGGCTACGGAGAACCATCAATCTGTCTGATATCATGAATACCGAGCAGCGGCAGGCGGTGTCCACCACCGAGGGACCGCTGCGCGTCATCGCCGGCGCGGGCACCGGAAAAACCCGCACGCTGACGCTGCGCTACTGCTATCTGGTCTCACAGTTGGGCATCGCGCCCAGAAATATTATGTGCGTGACCTTTACCAACCGGGCGGCCAATGAAATGAAGCGCCGCGTACGCGCCGTGCTGGGGGACCGGGATCTGGGCATGATTTGCACTTTCCATGCCTTTTGCGTGCAGTTGCTCAAGGAAGAGATTCATCTGCTGCATTATCCGCGCAATTTTATCATTCTGGATATGGAGGATTTAAAACAGATCCTGTTGAAAATATTTGGCGATATGGGCCTGACGCTGCGCGATACCACCATCAAACGCACCCTGGACGAGGTGCTCGAAGCCAAAAAGCTGCACGCCGCCACCTATATCGACGACATCTACCAGCTCGACAACGAACAGCTCAAAGCCCGCTTCGCCACCGCCCGCGACCGGGACGAGGAAATCTTTCTGCGCTATATCTACGAGCAGAAGAAATGTTTTGGCTGCGACTTCAACGATCTGATCAATTTCGCCACCTGGATTTTGACCAAATTTCCCGCGGTGCTGCAAAAATGGCAGGATCGCATGCAGTACGTGATGGTGGATGAATTCCAGGATGTCAGCAAAAAGCAGTATCAGCTGGCCCGCCTGCTGTCGGGCAAACACGGCAATTTGTTTATCGTCGGCGACCCCGATCAGACCATCTATTCCTGGCGCGGGTCCCACCTGCGGCTGTTTTTGGATTTCGATCGGGTTTACCCCGCCGCCAAGACCATCGCGTTGACCACCAACTACCGTTCCACCCCGGAAATCCTGATCGCATCCAATTGCCTGATAGAAAAAAACGAGGTACGGTTTCCCAAAACCCTCCAGGCGGTGAAACCGCCCGGCGGGAAACCGCGCTATTTCCATGCCAAAAACGATAAGCTGGAAGCGGACTGGATTGTCGACCAGATTGGCCGCCTGCGTGAAAGCGGCGTGCCGGCGGATCGTATCGCCGTGATTTACCGCGCGCATTACCTGACCCGCGCGCTGGAAGAGCGGTTTATCGAACGCGGCGTGCCCTATAAAATCTTCAGCGGCATCGAATTTTACGGCCGCCGGGAGATCAAGGATGTTATCTGCTATTTGCGCATGGTGACCGCCGGCGACGACGTGGCGTTTTTGCGCACCGTTAACGTGCCGGCGCGCAAATTCGGCAAAAAACGCCTGGATGCGCTGAGCGCTTATGCCGGGCAGCGCAATCTCCCGTTGTACCAGGCGCTGAAGGAAAACCTGGACTCCGATCTGCTCAAAGGCACCCAGGTCAGGCGTTACGTGGACGCCATAGAATATGTGCGCGGGCAGCGCGCCGGCATGACCCTGGGCAACGCCATGCAGAGCCTGCTGGATTTAAGCGGTTACGAAGCCTTTTTGCGCCTGCAGGGCGACCAGGAGCGCCTGGATAACGTGGCGGAACTTAAACGCACGGTACAAAACGAGGACGATGATGGGGACGCCACCCTGGAGGATTTTCTCGCCAGGATCGCCCTTTTCACCCGTTTGGACCATGACGAACCCGCCGCGGCGGTTAAACTATTGACCATCCACGGCGCCAAAGGCATGGAGTTTCCGTATGTGTTTATCTGCGGGATGAACGAAGGGGTATTTCCCAGCCGCAAAATCGGCTCCGCCGAAGAGATGGAAGAAGAACGCCGCCTGGCCTACGTGGCGATGACGCGCGCCATGGACGGGCTGTATCTCAGCGATTCCGAGGGCGTGGCCAACGACGGGCTGGTGAAATATCCGTCGCGCTTTATTTTCGATGCGGGCAGCGACCATATCGCGTTCGAGACGCCGCTGCCCGATGAGATGATCATGGGCGCCAGGCGGGCGGCCGCGGACCGCGATGCGGCCTTTACCGACATTGAATCACGGTTTCAGCCCGGGGATCGCGTGAGCCACCCGGTTTTTGGCAGCGGCACTATCCAGGCGGTGCATGGGCATGAAAGCGCGTATGCGGTGAAATTCGACGGGCTGCCCACCGAACGCAATATGCAGTTCAGCGCGCCCCTGAGCGCCATGGAATAACGCGCAGCAGGTTATTGCCGCGCCGGCCGCGTCCCGCGGCGGGCAAATGGTCTAGGCTATCTTGTTAGCCTTGAATTAGCCCTGGAACCCTCTTTAAGGAAGGAGATTTTTGTTGGAAAAATGTGCTGATATGTTTCCACAACGCCATATTCAACCGGTGGCGGACGACGAACGGGTCTGGAACTGGGCGCAAAATGCCACCCTCGGCGCGCGGCGGCAGGTGCGCAGGCCCGCGGAGCGGGCACAGCTGCAGGCGCTGGTGGCCGGGCATCCCGGTAAAATCACGATGATGGGCAGCCGGCTTTCGCCGGGCGAGCTGATGCGCACCGACGGCCCCGATGAACTCCTGCTGGACGTCGGCGCCCTGAGCGGCGTGATAACCTCCACCGCCGACACCGTGACCTTCGCCGCCGGCACCCCGCTCCAGCAGGTCTACCAGACCCTGACGGAAATGGGACGCATGTTGCCCGCCTCGCCCGGCGTCATCGCGCTGCAAACCCTGGCGGGCGCCATGGCCACCGGTACCCACGGCCAGGGGTTGGGGCAAAGTTCCATCGCCGACGAAGCGGTGCTGATCCGCATGATCCTGGCCGACGGCAGTACGGCGGAGTTCGATCGCCATCATCCCTGGTTCGGCGCCATCCAGCTGGCCCTGGGCACGCTGGGGATCTTAACCGAAGTGACGCTGAGAACCCTGCCCGCGCGCATTTTTACCTGCGTTAAAAGCGCCGTCAAGGATACGGATCTTGAGTCGTCCCTGTATGACTGGAACGAAAATTTCCCCTTCAGCAAGGCCTGGTGGTTTCCGGAAGAGCACCAGGTCCACGTCTGGTGCGCGGGGGAGGCCACGCCCGCCGAAGCCGAGCGATACCGCTTGAATAACCGGCAACCCCTGTCGCAGTCCGCCGGCGATAAGTCGATGAATGCCACGGTGGATCGCACCCTGGTGCATATGCAAAACGATATCCGCAGCGCCAAGGGGGACAAACCGTTTAAAACCGTCGAGCGCTTTAAAGATTTCTCCGACGTGACCGGGGATATCTACCAGCTGTTTTGCCGGGGTATCGCCACGCCGCAAATCAATATCGAAATCGGCATTCCCCTGCGGCGCGCCGGCGAGATGATCCGCAAGATAAAAACCTGGTATGCCGCTACCCATCCGCATATGCATTACCCCATTATTCTGCGCTGCACCGGCCCTTCGTCCGCCTGGCTCAGCCCGGCGTACGGCGAAGCCACCTGCTTTTTCGGTTTTGTGGTCTATTACGGCGCGGACGGCACGCTCTCTCCGGAGGGCGTGCGGTTCCTCGCCGATGTGGAGGCCATGCTGGCCAGTGAAGGGGGACGGCCGCACTGGGGGAAATATTTTAACCCCGACCTCTATCACTGGCGCGACATCTATCCGCAGTGGCAAGCCTTCGGGGATGCGCGCGCGGCCCTGGACCCCGCCGGCAAATTCGCCAACGCGTTCACCACGGCGCTATTTGGCTGAGACCTTCGCTGATACGCTCGCTGAAGCGGCGCCGACACAGGAGATACCCCATGCAAGCCTGGATCACCTTATTAACCCAACCGGCCTATCTGCTCGGGGTCAGGACGCTGCATCAATCGCTGCGGGAAGTGCAGAGCCGTTACCCGCTGGTGGTGATGGTCACCGACGATATCGATGCCCAAACGCGCGCGGCCCTGGCCGCCGAGGGATGCCTGGTGCGTACCGTCGCGCCGCTGCGGCCCGCGCCCGGAGTGACGGAAAATTATGCCTACGCCCGTTTCGCCGAGGTATGGACCAAACTGTGCGCCTGGAGCCTGACGGAATTTTCACGGCTGGTATTGCTGGACGCCGATATGCTGATCGTGAAAAACATGGATGAACTATTTGATCTGCCGCTGGCGCCGGATCGGATCGCCGCCTGCCATGCCTGCCGCTGCAACCCCAACCATATCGATACTTATCCGCAAGACTGGGTGCCCGGCAACTGTTATTACACCTACGGCGCCGGCGGCGATGCCCCCGACCTGCCGGACGGTTTTGTGCCCTATTTCAATTCCGGCACCATTGTGCTGACACCTGACGGAGACCTGTTCGCCGAACTGGCCGGCGGCCTGGCGGCGATTACCGACCTCGCCGCGTTCCCGTTCCCCGAACAGGACCTGCTGAACCGCTATTTCCAGGGACGCTGGCAGCCGCTCTCTTATCAATACAATGGGCTCAAAACCCTGTCGGTGCATCACCGCAATATTTGGCGTCCCGACCAGGTTAAAAATATTCATTTTATCCTGACCAAGCCGTGGCAATACGACCCGGCCCGGCCGGAAAACCGCCAAGACCCCTATTTCGGGCTGGTCAAACGCTGGTGGGATACCGCCGGCACGCTGGCCTGAGGGTCAGCCGGCCGCTTCCCGGCTGGCGGCGTTGATGGCAATGGTAATATCGATTTTATCGGCCGCGGCGCCGAGCAGCTTGGTCATGCCAAACGCCGAGCGGTAGATGGCGGTCACCGCGCTGAACGCCACGCGGCCCGACGCCGGTCCGGGAGAGGCCTGCGGCTTGAGCGTGGCCAGCAGGATCACCGGACGGACGACATCCCTGATTTGCAGGCTGCCGAACACCCGGTAATTCCCTCCGCCGGCGGGCACCACCCGACTGCTGGTAAAGGTCACCCGGGGATAGACCGGCTGGTTAAAAAAGCCGGCGCTTTTAAGCATCGTGGTCAGCAGCGGATTGTCCGCCTCCAGGCTGCTGACCGGGATATTCACCACGATCCGGTCGTGCAAGGCATTTTGCTCGTCAAGCTGGATATCGCCGGACACCTGGGAAAAACCGGCCTGGGACGTGGATATGCCCAGCATCCGCCACGACAGGTTGACGCTGGCGGCGGCGGGGTCGATGGCGTAATGCCGTGCCTGGGCGAATGCGCTTGGCCCGCCGAAGGCGCCGGACAATATAATGGCCATGATAAAGGCTCTGGCGCGTTGCATGGTTATCTCCCGTGAGGTGGCTTATGGAGATAACGTTTCAACCGGCTTTTTTATTCGACCGCGCTGTTTTATTCGACGCCGCCCTCCGTTTGTTCCATGGCGCCTCCGGCCGGTGATTCGCCCGCGGCGCGGTCGTTTCCCCGCGCCGCGGGCTCATCATCTTGCAGCGGCCGCTTGAACCACGGCGCCAAAAAAGTTTTCAGCCGGCCGCTCGCCGGCCGGCGAAACAGGCTCTCCGGCGCCCCGCTTTCCACAATCGATCCCCCGGCCATAAAAATCACCCGGGTGGAAATGGCGGCGGCAAAGCACATTTCATGGGTCGCCATCACCATGGTCATTCCCTGCCGGGCCAGCGCGTTAATCACGTCCAGCACCTCTTCCACCCGCTCGGGGTCCAGGGCGGAGGTGGGTTCGTCAAGCAGCAAAAGTTCCGGTTCCAGCGCCAGGGCGCGCGCAATGGCCACCCGTTGCTGCTGGCCGCCGGACAGCCGGCTGGGCCAGGCGGCGGCCCGGTCCGCCATGCCCACCTGCGCCAGGGCGGCGGCGGCGCGGCGCCTGGCCTCGTGACGGGGCAGCCGTTTCCCCAGGATCAGCGGCGCGGCGACATTTTCCAGCACCGATAGATGCGGCCAGAGGTTGAACTGCTGGAACACCATGGCCAGGGGGCGGCGCACCTCGGCGATATGCGCGGCGCGATCCCGGTCCCGCGGCTGCCGGCCCTGGCCGCGGTAGCCCAGCAGCCGCCCTTTAATCAGCACCTCCCCTTCGTCGTAGGCATCAAGGAAAGTCATGCAGCGCAGGACGGTGGTTTTGCCCGACCCCGACGGGCCGATCAGGGTAACCCTCTCGCCGACGCGCACCGCCAGATCCAGGCGGTTCAGCACGCGCTGGCCGCCAAACGACTTGCCGACCCCGCGCAACTCGATAATGGGTTGCCCGGTCATATTACTCTCCTCCCCGGAGGGAACGGCGGCCGATCCAGCCGATGCACAGGCTGACCCCCTGCGCCAACAGCCAGTAGCCCAGGATGAGCAGGCCATAGGGCACGATATAGCTATAGGTGTCGGCGACGATTTGCCCGGCGGTCATGGTCAGTTCGGGGACGGTGATCACGCACGCCGCGGCGCTCTCTTTGATGGTCGCGATAATCTGGTTGCCCAGCAGCGGCAGGCTGAAACGCAATGCCTGCGGGGTTTGGATAAACCAGAAGCTTTGCCAGGGCGGGATGGCGTGGACCAGGGCGGCCTCCAGCTGCCCGCGGCCGATGCTGTGCCAGGCGGCGCGGAATATTTCGCCGAAATAGGCGGCGCTGTAGAGCGCCAGGGACAAGATGGCGGCCTGCACCGCGCCGAGCATCACCCCCAGCGCGGGCAGGCCGAAATAAATCACCGCCAGCTGCGCCAGAAAAGGGGTGCCGCGAATCGCCCACACATAACACCGCCAGGATCGGCGCAGCAGCCGGTTGCGGCCGCATACGGCCTGCAGAACAAACCCCGCGAGCGCGCCGGCCCCTGCCGCGCACAGGCTGATACCGAGCGTGACGCCCATGGCGCGGGCAAAATCGGGCAGATACAGCGCCATATCGTTCACGATGCGTCCTGGCGCCAGCGCCGTTCAATATAACGCCCCAGCAGGGACAACAGGCTGGTCAACGCCAGATAGGCCAGGGCGGTGGCGCCATACGCCGCCAGCGGGCGGCAGGTGGCGGCGGCCATTTGCTGGCCTACCCGCATTACATCGGTGATGGCGATCACCGATACCACCGCCGAGGCCTTGACCACGTCGATCAGCTCGCTGACCAGCGACGGCAGGACCAGCCTGAGCACCTGCGGAATCTGGATATGCCAGAGCATGCGGCGCGGGCTGATACCGCTGACGACGGCGGCCTCCATTTGACCTGGGGGGATCGCCATGAAACCGCTGCGCAGGATTTGCGCCTGGTAGGCGGCGGTATTGAGGGTCAGCGCCAGCGCGGCGGCGATATGGCCGTTGAGGTCCAGCCCTAATTCACCGGGCGCATAGAAGCACAGCAGTACCTGGGCCAGCACCGGGGTACCGCGGAACAGGCTGATATAGGCCCCCGCGGCCCGGCGGCAGGGCGGCCAGCGGCTCGCCTGCAACCGGTAAACGGCCACCCCGACCCCAAAACCGGCGGCGATGGCCGCCGCGCACAGGGCGGCGGTGGTCATGGCCCCGTAGGCCAGCATGGGAAGCCAGGAGATCGGCAGCGGGATAAAATCGCGCATCGCTACCCCGTCTACAGGCCAGGGAGCGGCATGGCGTCGGCCGGCACGGCCATCTCGAAGCCAAACCATTTGCGCTGCAACCTGGCCATGGTGCCGTCGCGGTTGGCCTCGGCCAGGCCGTCGTTGAACAGCTCCACCAGGCTGGCGCTGTCCGCGTCCTTGCGCCCCATCCAGCCATAATAGCCGGTCGGGCCGAGCATCGGTTCAAGAACGGCGAACATGCCGGGCCGGCTGCTCATGACCGGTCCGAGATTGGAGAGGGACTGCGCGACGCCGTCCAGGCGCCGGTTGGCCAAATCCGCATAGGCTTCTTCAAAGCTGATATACTGTTTGACGGCTTTCAGGCCGGGTTTGCCGCTGGCGATTAGCCGCTGGTCGAAGTTCTGTAATATCCGCAACTGGCCCGATCCCGCCTGGGAGCCGATCGTTTTCCCGCTTAGGTCGTCCAGGGCCGCCAGGGAAGGATCATCCCGGCGTTTAAGCAGCGCCACGGTGGATTCGGCCACCGGCACGGTAATCGCGAAGCGCGCCATGCGCGGCTTGTTCACCGCGATCGCCGTCGCCGCGAAGTCGAATTTTTTGGCGTCCAGCCCCGGCAGCAGCCCCTGAAACGGTATATCGAGCTGTTTAACCCGTACGTCCGGCAGATGTTTCTCCATGACATAATTCAGCAGATCCACGTCATAACCGACGATTTTCCCGTCCCTGACAAACTCGAACGGCGCAAAGCGCGCTTCCGTCGCGATGGTCATGGTTTTGCCCGTTTTGATCCGCGCGAGCAGATCCGCATTCTGGGCCCGCGCGGCCGGGATGGCGGCGAACCCCATAACCGCCCAACAAAAGCAAAGAGTCTGTATGCGAAATTTCATAACCGCTCCGATTAACGTTGCCGCGCCGGCCACATCGGCGGACCTGGTCAGCAATATTAACCCGCTGTATTTCAACGGTTAATTAATTGAACGCCGAAAACCCCGCCGCGCGGCCAAGACGCCCGGTTTCAGGGGGGTTTACGGAAAATGCGCGATAACCGCGGCGGCGGGAGAATGCATCGGGTTGTGGAATGGTTTAACAGCAGCTACACTTTTTTAGTCTTTTTGCAACTAATGTTAGGCATTTGCATCTGTTCATTTTATTATCGACACCGTGCCAGCACCTCGTCTCGCAGCTAAGACTGTCGGATATTTTTCAACCTGATTGAACGTTAAACCAATCGATCGTAATTATATAGCCTGCTGATTTCCATGGATAATGTAGAAGTTTCCCGCTCGACCGCCTGGATGAGGGTCATTACCCTCGCTTTTGCCGCGTTTATCTTTAATACCTCCGAATTCGTCCCCGTCGGCCTGCTGACCGATATCGGCGAGAGTTTTTCGATGGCGACCGCCCAGGTCGGCCTGATGCTGACCATCTACGCCTGGATCGTGGCGCTGATGTCGCTGCCGTTCATGCTGCTGACCAGCAACGTTGAGCGGCGCGGGTTGCTGGTCAGTATTTTTATCCTGTTTATCGCCAGCCATATTCTGTCTTTCGTGGCCTGGAATTTCTGGGTGCTGGTTTTGTCGCGGATCGGCATCGCCATGGCCCACGCCATTTTCTGGTCGATTACCGCGTCCCTGGCGATCCGCGTGGCGCCCATGGGCAAAAAAACCCAGGCGCTCAGCATGCTGGCCACCGGCACCGCCCTGGCCATGGTGCTGGGATTGCCGCTGGGGCGGATTATCGGCCAGCTCTTGGGATGGCGGGTCACCTTCCTGATAATCGGCATCTTCGCCCTGGGTACGCTGATTTTCATCATGCGCCTGCTGCCCCGGCTGCCCAGCGAACATTCGGGTTCGCTGAAAAGCGTGCCGTTATTGCTCAAGCGCCCGGCGCTGGTGTCGCTCTATCTGCTGGCGGTGCTGATCGTGACGTCCCACTACAGCGTCTATAGCTATATCGAACCCTTTATCCGCAGCGCCGCGGCGATGGGGGATGATTACACCACCTTTTTACTGCTGGTGTTCGGCGGTTCCGGCATTATCGGCAGCGTGATATTCGGCATGTGCAGCAATAAATACCCCACCACGCTGCTGATAGCGTCCATTGTTTGCGTGGCGCTCTGCCTGCTGGTATTGCAGCTGGCGGCCGGCAGCAAACTGAGTTTTGCCCTGCTCAGCATTATCTGGGGCATGGCCTTTATGGCCATCGGCCTGAGCATGCAGGTGAAAGTCCTGTCCCTGGCGCCGGACGCCACGGACGTGGCCATGTCGCTGTTTTCGGGCATTTTCAATCTGGGCATCGGCGCCGGCGCGCTGCTGGGCAACCAATTTATCCTGCGTGCCGATATCGGCTATATCGGTTATATGGGCGCCGTGCTGGGCGCCCTCTCCCTGGGCTGGTGTCTGTTTATCTTCCGGCGCTACCAGCAACTGCGCCGCGAGTAATCCCCGCGCGGGCGGCTCCCCAGCCAGGCTCCCCGCGCGTCGGCCGATAGCAAAAAATCGTCAAGCCCGGCAGAGTGTGATGGGCTTCTCGTTTCGACGCAGCGTATTTTGTTAATTCTAAGCGCGGCAGCGGCGCGCAGTCGCCCTTTGCCATGGACGTGATTTGGCCATGGGACCGGCGGCGCGGCGACCGGAACAGACGTATTGGCAGCAGGGCGTGAGCGGGTATCATGAGCATTTTTGTGTCGAAAAAGCTGGTTAACTTTATCGTATTGGCCCAAACCAATAATATCGCCAAAGCCGCCGAAAAATTACATATGACCGCCTCCCCGTTTGGCAAAAGCATCGCCGCGCTGGAGGAGATGGTGGGGTACGAACTGTTCGCGCGCACCGACAACAGCATCAGCCTCAATAAAGCCGGCCAGGAGCTCTACCAGATGCTGTATCCCATCTACCAGCGGCTGGCGGGTATTGATACGGATATCATGCTGGCGGTCAACCATCACCAGAAAAACTGCGTTATCGGTATCGATACCGCCTACCCCACCATGATTTTCGATCAGCTGATAAGCTTTGGCGACAAGTTTGACGGTTTTACCACCAAACCTTTTGACTTCAACGAGAACGACCTGGTGTCCGGCCTGCTCGATCATGACGTGGATATGATTATTTCGCCCCAGCAGACGTCCACCCGCATCGCGGAAATCTCCAGTATGCTGATTACCGCGCTGCCGCCGCTGCGCCTGGGTTTCCTGGTATCGCGCATCCATGATAATGTGCCGGCCAGCGAGCTGTTGCACACCCTTCCCTGGCTGCAAATGCGCTTCCAGCACCGGGCCAATTTCGAATCCCTTATCGACTCCCACTTTCGTTATGCCGGCATTACGCCGACCATTATTTACCGTCCCTACAGCTTCCTGGCTAAAATCAGCGCCGTCAGCCGCGGGCAATTCCTGACGGTGGTGCCCCATTTCGCCTACCGGTTCGTGAATCCGGCCAGCCTGAAATATTTCGACGCCCCCAACCAGCCCATGTATATGCCGGAATACCTCTATTCGCTGAAAAACTGCAAAATGATCGGCCGGCTGGTGGAGGCCATCGAACATGACCGTAACGGCACCGCCGCCGGGCCGGACGCCTTATAACGCCAACATGCTGCCGTGTTCGAGCAGGTTTTGATGCAGGTCGAAGGCATGGGCCAGATCGTGATGGATATGGCCGCTTTTGCCCCGGGCCAGATACTGGTAGAGATACTCCTGGTACATCGGGTGCGCGCAGTTTTTAATTATGGTTTCCGCCCGCTGGAGCGGCGACAATCCGCGCAGGTCGGCCACGCCGTTTTCGGTGATAATCACCTTGACGCTGTGTTCGCTGTGGTCCACATGGGAACACATGGGCACAATGGTGGAAATTTTGCCGCCGCGGGCAATGGACGGCGCCATAAAGATCGACAGATACGCGTTGCGTTCAAAATCCCCGCTGCCGCCGATGCCGTTCATTAAATTGACCCCGGCCACGTGGGTGGAGTTGGCGTGGCCGTAGATATCGAACTCCAGGCCGACGTTGAGGGCTATCACGCCCAGCCGGCGAATAATTTCCGGATTATTGGAGATCTCCTGCGGCCGGAGCACGATGCGTTCGCTGAAAAAATCCATGTTGCCGTAAATATGTTGCAGCATGTCCGGCGGCACGGTCAGGCTGGACGCGCTGGCGCCGAGGATTTTACCCTGTTCAAGCAGGTCGATGACCGAGGACTGCAATACTTCCGAATACATCATAAACGGCGGGATTTCGGGGTTTTTCCCCAAGGCCTTGAGCACCGCGTTATTAATATTGCCCACCCCGCTTTGCAGGGGCAAAAAACCCGCCGGAATGCGCTGGGCGTGCAGCTCCGCCAGCAAAAACCGCTCCACGTTGCTGGCTATCGCCGTGCACAGCGGGTTTTCGACGCCGAACTCGGTAATTTGATCCGGCAGGTGGGTGTGCACCACCGCGACGATTTTCCGCGGGTCGATTTGCACAAAGTTTTCGCCGACCCGATCCAGGGTATGGAACACCGGCACCATGGTGCGCAGCGGCGGCGCGCCGAGGGAAACAATATCGCTCATCTCCCTGATGCGCGGGGAGTGGTAATCGTTTAATTCAATAATCACCCGCTGCGCCCGCTGCAAATAAACCGGCGCGTTGCCGATGCCGCTGGTCAGGTAAATCCGTCCTTCGGGGGTCACCGCCGACGCCTCGATGACGGCGATATCGATGGGGCCGAAAAAGCCGTAATTGACCATTTGCGCCACTTCGCTCAAGTGCAAATCAACGAAATTGACTTCGCCCTGATTGATCTTATCGCGCAGCACCGGCGCGGTCTGGTAAGGCGCGCGCCATTCAATGGCGTCGGCCTCGGCCAGCTGATTGTCCGCCAGCGCGCCGATGGACGCGCCGGTCAGCAATTTTATCTTGAAGGGCTGCTCCCGCCGGTGCAGGTCGGTGGCCCGCCGTGCCAGCGCCTCGGGCAGCGCCTTGGGCGCTCCGGCGGGAGTAAAGCCGCTGAACGCCACCATATTGCCGTGGGAAATCAATTGCGCGGCTTCGTCCGCCGTCATTACCGTATAATCCTGATTCATCTTGCACTCCCTTCGCCGGATCGCCGGGCTGCGTTAGTGGCCGAGAAAATTGGCTTTGCGTTTTTCCAGGAAAGCCGCCATCCCTTCCTGATAGTCCTGGCTGTCGTACACCACGCGCCGCAGGCCCTGGATGCGTTCGAACTCGTCGGAATTCAGCGTGTGCGCTTCGCCCAGCACCCGCAGTTCCTCTTTGATCACCGCCACCGCCAGCGGCGCCTTTTCAGCGATGGTGCAGGCCATCTTCATGGTGAAAGCTTCCAGCTCCTGCGGATCGACGATATGGTTGAGTATGCCGACGTTAAGCGCCCGCTGGGCGCTAATCGGCGCGGCGGTGAAAATCAGTTCCTTGACGATATGGAAGCCGGCGTCGCGGATCAGGTTGTGGATACCCACCAGGTTATAGGGCACCCCCAGATTGACCGGGGTCATGGAGAAGGTGGAAAGGTTGCTGGAGATAATAATGTCCGAACTCATGATCAGTTCAAACGCGCCGCCCCAGACGCTGCCCTCCACCATGGAGATAATCGGCTTGGGGAATTTCTGGATGGCGCGGGTAATCTGGCGCAGCGGATCGTCATAAGCCAGCGGATCGCGCCGGGTTTTCGGCAATTCATGAATATCATGCCCGGCGGAAAAAACCTTGGCCCCTTTTTGCGCGCGCAGAATCACGCAGCGGATATCGATATTATTCAAATCTTCCAGCGCCTGGAGGATATCGCGGATAAAAACCGCGCTCAGCGCATTGAGCTTTTTGGCATAATTAAATTCAATGATACCCACGCGGTTTTCTATCAGCACCTTAACAAATTCGTACGCCATAATTCATTTCCCTTAATGGTTTAACTTTTCGACGATAAATTGGGTGACGTTATTCACCCCGGCCCGCGGCGAGATGCGGTGGGTTTCCACCTGTTGCAGCGCTTGCCGGTATCGATCCTGGATATCATCGCGGGCAAACAGGGCCTGCAGGGTGTTTTCCTCTATTTGCTTGCGCATGGAATCCAGATGTTGTTGTTTACGCACCGCCGCCAGCCGATCGCCGCCCGCCATGTGCCGATAGAAGTCCCCGATGCCCTGCCAGATGGTATCGATACCCTGTTGATGCAGCGCGCTGCAGGTCAGCACCAGGGGCGCCCATTGCGGGTATTTTCGGCGCATGATATTGAGCGAGGACTGGTACATCTGGCGGGTGAGCATTACCTGGGGGCGGTTATCGCCATCATCTTTATTGATCACGATAATATCGGCCATTTCCATAATGCCTTTTTTAATGCCCTGCAGCTCATCGCCGGCGCCGGCCAGCTGCAGCGACAAAAAGCAGTCCACCAAATGGGCGATATCCACTTCGGATTGGCCGACGCCCACCGTTTCCACGATCACCACGTCATAACCCGCCGCCTCGCACAGCAACATCAGTTCGCGGGTACGGCGGCTGGTGCCCCCCAAATAACCCCCGGTGGGCACCGGGCGGATAAAGGCCCGCTCCGCCCGCGACAATAGCGACATGCGGGTTTTATCCCCCAGGATGCTGCCGCCGCTTAACGGACTGCTGGGGTCGATGGCAATCACCGCCACCTTCAGGCCCAGGGTCAGCAGATAGCTGCCCATGGCTTCCAGGAAGGTGCTTTTGCCGGCGCCCGGCACGCCGGTGATGCCCAATCGTTTCGCCCCGCCGGTGTGGGACATGATCCGATCCAGCAGGCGGGTCGCCGGCGCCTGGTGCGCCGGGTGGATGCTTTCAATCAGGGTCATCCCGCGCGCCAGCGCCACCCGATCGCCGGCCAGCAGGGGCGCCACCAGGCCGTCAACCTCGTCGGGGCTAATCATGGTAATCACTGATTTTGCTTAACACATCGCGCACGCTGGCCAGCATCGGCGTGCCCGGGCCGTAAATCGCCATCACGCCGCGGGCGTACAGGAAGTCGTAATCCTGCGGCGGGATCACCCCGCCCGCCACCACTTTGATATCTTGCCGGCCGTAACCGGCCAGCGCGTCGATCAGCGCCGGGATCAGCGTTTTGTGGCCCGCGGCCAGCGACGAGGCGCCGATCACGTGCACGTCATTTTCCACCGCCAGTTTGGCGATCTCTTCCGGGGTGGAAAACATCGGGCTGAGATCCACATCGAAACCAAGGTCGGAGTACGCGCTGGCAATCACTTTCACCCCGCGATCGTGGCCGTCCTGGCCCATCTTGGCCATTAATATCCGCGGCCGCCGGCCCTGCTGCGCCAGGAAACGATCGGTGGCCGCTTTGATATGCTCGAACTCCGCCGCCCCTTCCGCATTCTGGTGGTAGCTATTGGCGATAATGCCGGTGACGCAGTTGGTCTGCACCAGATAACGGCCGAAGGCCTGTTCAATGGCCGAGGAAATTTCCCCCAGGGTGGCGCGCAGCCGCGCGGCGTGAATCGCCGCGTCCAGCAGGTTGCCGCCGGCGGCGGCCGCGTGGCTGATTGCGGCCAGGGCGTCGGCCACCGCGGCGCTATCGCGGGTGGCGCGAATCTGCCGCAGGCGTTCCACCTGTTCCTGGCGCACCTTGACATTATCGATTTCCAGTACCGAGGTGGCGTCTTCGTGGGCCAGCTTATATTTATTGACGCCGACGATGACCCGCTGGCCCTGGTCAATCAGCGATTGCTGGCGGGCGGAAGCTTCCTCGATCATCCGTTTGGGCAGTCCCGCCTCGATAGCCTTGGCCATGCCGCCCACGTCGCCAATCCGGTGAATGATATCCCGCGCGTCTTTGACGATGCGATCGGTGAGATTTTCCACATAATAGGAGCCGGCCAGCGGATCGACGGTACGACAGACCGCGGATTCCTCCTGCAGGATGATTTGCGTATTGCGGGCGATGCGGGCGGAAAAGTCGGTGGGCAGGCCCAGGGCTTCGTCAAAGGCGTTGGTATGCAGCGACTGGGTGCCGCCCAGGGTGGCGGCCAGCGCCTCGATGGTGGTGCGGATCACGTTATTGTAGGGGTCCTGCTCGGTCAGGCTCCAGCCCGAAGTCTGGCAATGGGTACGCAGCGCCAGGGATTTCGGATTGGTGGACCCAAAGCTGCCGACCGCCTCGCTCCATAAAAAACGCGCGGCCCGCAGCATGGCGACATTCATAAATAAATCCATGCCGATGCCAAAGAAAAACGACAGGCGCGGCGCGAAGTCGTCTATATCCAGGCCGGCCGCCAGCGCCGCCTGAATATATTCGATACCGTCGGCAATGGTGAATGCCACCTGCTGGACGCAATTGGCCCCCGCTTCCCCCATATGGTAGCCGCTGATGCTGATGGTATTGAATTTCGGCATATTGCCGGAGCAATAGGCGATAATATCGGAAATAATGCGCATCGACGGTTTGGGGGGGTAAATATAGGTATTGCGGCACAGATACTCTTTAAGAATATCATTCTGGATGGTGCCGGTGAGTTGGGCGGTGGGCACCCCCTGCTCTTCGGCGGCCACGATATAAAACGCCATAATGGGGATCACCGCGCCGTTCATGGTCATGGAAACCGACATCTTATCCAGCGGGATCTGGTCGAACAGGATCTTCATATCTTCGACGCTATCGATGGCCACGCCGGCTTTGCCGACATCGCCGGACACCCGTTCATTATCCGAATCATAACCGCGGTGGGTGGGCAGATCGAACGCCACCGACAGCCCCTTTTGCCCCGCGGCCAGGTTGCGGCGATAAAAGGCGTTGGATTCCGTGGCGGTGGAAAACCCGGCGTATTGCCGGATGGTCCAGGGCTGGGCGGCGTACATGGTGGCGCGCGGGCCGCGAACGAACGGCGCCATACCCGGCAGCGAGCCGGTCACTTCCAGTCCCTCCAGGTCATCGGCGGTATACAGGGGTTTGATGGCGATTTCTTCCGCCGTCAGGGTGGTTAAATCGGCAACGCTTTTCCCTAGCCGCGCCAATTCCTTATTGGCAAGTTTTTCCCATGCCTCTAGCTGAGCCATTATTTTTCTCCGGGTAGAATATATAATTTTTTATTTTATCCAGACCTCTGCGGCGATACGTCAAGCGTCCTTGCCGAATAAAGGGAATCCGGCAATAACCTGTTTAATGTATTGGGATGTTCGCTGCTGGTCAGATTGAAATCTGTGGATGTAATATCGTTATGGTTATCCGCTTATGTCTGTATAAAATACCTGGAATTATAAATACCACCTTCCCCGGGGTTTTGCTCCCTCAAAAAATGCATGCTGAGCAATCATTATTTGCCGCATGGCGAAGAGCCGCCAAAGGTAGTGCTAAATCGATTAGGCCATAGCGGGATAAAGACGGGATATCGCCGGCGGACGCGGAGCGCGGCCGCCGGTTTCAGGAAGGCAACGGGTAGTTTATCCCGGTTAGAAATGGATCACGGTGCGAATGGATTTACCTTCATGCATCAAATCAAATGCGTCGTTGATCCGCTCAAGGGGCATGGTATGGGTAATAAAGGGATCGAGATTGATTTCACCGGTCATGGCCTGTTCCACCATGCCGGGCAATTGGGTGCGCCCCTTGACGCCGCCGAAGGCGGACCCGCGCCATACCCGGCCGGTAACCAGCTGGAAGGGACGGGTTTTGATCTCTTTGCCCGCGCCGGCCACGCCGATAATG
The DNA here is from genome assembly GCF_047324175.1 of Sodalis sp. RH21. Taxonomy (NCBI): domain Bacteria; kingdom Pseudomonadati; phylum Pseudomonadota; class Gammaproteobacteria; order Enterobacterales; family Bruguierivoracaceae; genus Sodalis; species Sodalis sp. RH21. The sequence goes on from NZ_CP178732.1 coordinate 3,731,736, forward strand.
ATGCTTTCGCCCCAGCCTTTATGGCAGCATTCCAGCGCCGCGCGCATCACGTCCACATTGCCGATGCATTCAAAACTGAAATCCACCCCGCCGTCCGTCAATTCGACAATCACGTCCTGGATCGGCCGCTCGTGATCCTTGGGATTGATGCAATCGGTGGCGCCCATGGAGCGGGCCAGGTCGAATTTACCCGGATTGGTATCAATGGCGATAATCCGTCCCGCTTTGGCCTGCACCGCGCCCTGGATCGCCGCCAGTCCGATACCGCCCAGGCCGAAAATGGCCACCGTATCCCCCGCCTTGACCTTGGCGGTATTGTGCACCGCGCCGATGCCGGTGGTCACGCCGCAGCCCAGCAGGCACACCTTCTCCAGCGGGGCCTGGGGATTAACCACGGCCAGGGAAATTTCGGCCACCACGGTATATTCGCTAAAGGTGCTGGTGCCCATATAATGATAAATGGGCTGGCCGTTATAGGAAAAACGCGTGGTGCCGTCGGGCATCAGACCTTTGCCCTGGGTCGCCCGCACCGCCTGGCACAGATTGGTTTTACCGGATTTGCAAAATTTGCACACCCCGCATTCCGCGGTATACAGGGGAATCACATGATCGCCCGCTTTTACGCTGGTCACCCCTTCGCCCACTGCCACCACGATGCCGCCGCCCTCATGTCCCAGCACGGCGGGGAACACGCCCTCGGGGTCGTCCCCCGACAGGGTAAAGGCGTCGGTGTGGCATACGCCGGTATGGGTAATTTTCACCAGCACCTCCCCTTTTTGCGGCGGTGCGACATCAATCTCAACGATTTTAAGGGGCTGGCCCGGCGCAAAAGCAACGGCTGCACGAGATTTCATAGGGTTTCTCCAAAATAGATTGATACAAAAACCATTATTATCGCCAAAACGGATTTGCCGGCGGCGTTTTCACTTTAAATAGGCGCGCACCAGGCTGGCGACGCCGTTCACCCGCTCGGCTTTTTCCGCCTCGGACAACCCGTCCTGGCCCAGCTCATCGCGGATATGGATTTCCATGATTTCCGACATCAGGCCGTGGGACGCGCCGCGCACGGCGGCGATTTGCTGCAATAACGCACCGCAGTCCAGCCCGGCTTCCAGCCCGCGCTCCAGCGCTTCCACCTGGCCTTTAATGCGCCGCACCCGCAGCAGGATGCGCTGTTTATCGTCTAATGAACGCGGCATAACGCCACCTTATCCCAAACCATAGTATAGGGGGGTATAGTATAGCTATCACCAAAAAGATCAACCCCGCGCCGGGATGGCCTAATGATTATTTAACCAATGGCTACAATAGCTCCAGACGATAAGTATTACCCCACGGAAGGCCTATACTTGTCATACAAAACGCTTTACTTCCGTTTCATTACTAAATGTTTCATAAGGATATCATTTATCATGAGCGTTCAAACCGCCACAGCTTCGTCGATTAAAACCGTCAATCCGGCCACCAATAAAATTGAAAAACAATTTGACGCCATGTCCGACGAGCAAATTGAAACCATCCTGGCCCGGGCCGACGGCGCCTTTGCCCAGTGGAAAAAAGTGCCGTTCTCCCAGCGGGCCGAGCTGCTGCATAAAGTGGCGGCCATCATGCGCGAACAAAAAGAGGCGTTGGGCAAGCTTTGCACCATCGAGATGGGCAAACTGCTGTCCGAAGGCATCGGGGAAGTGCTGCTGTGCGCCGATATTTTTGATTACTACGCCGACAATGGCGAAGCGTTCCTGGCGGATAAACCCCTTGATACCCCGCTGGGCAGCGCCTTCCTGAGCTACGCGCCCATCGGCGTGCTGTTAAGCGTTCAGCCGTGGAATTTTCCGTTTTACCAAATCACCCGTTCCGCGGCGCCCAATATCATGGCCGGCAATACCATGGTATTAAAACATGCGTCCAACGTACCGCAATGCGCGGCGATTATGGAACAGATTTTCGCCCAGGCCGGCGTACCGGCCGGGGTTTATACCAACCTGTTTGTACCGGGGTCCAAAGTCTCGGCGTTGATCGGCGATAAGCGCATTAAAGGCGTCTCGCTCACCGGCAGCGAGTCCGCCGGTTCAAGCTTTGCCGCCGAAGCGGGCAAATACGTGAAAAAATCCACCCTGGAACTGGGCGGCAGCGATGCTTTTGTCGTTCTGGCGGATGCTGATCTGGATCTGGCGGTCAAAACCGCCGCCCTGGGGCGTTTATGGAATGCCGGCCAGGTGTGCGTTTCGCCCAAACGCATCATTGTCCTGGAAAGCGTGGCGCAAGCTTTTATCAGCAAGGCGCGGGCCATTTATGAAACCATCCGCATCGGCGATCCCCTGGACGCCGCCACCCAGTTGGCGCCCCTGAGCAGCGAAAAAGCGGCGCAGGAAATTATCGCCCAGGTGGAGACCGCGGTGAAACAAGGCGCGAAACTGGTATACGGCGGCCATCGCCTGGATCGTCCGGGCGCCTATATGGAACCGACGATTCTTACCGATATCAAACCCGGCACGGCGGCCTATGCCGAAGAAATTTTCGGGCCGGTACTGTGCATTTATGCGGTCAAGGATGAAGCGGCGGCCATTGCCTTGGCCAACGATTCGGTATTCGGACTGGGCGGCACCGTGTTTGGCACCGATACCGCCAAGGCCGTAGCGGTGGCGCGGCAAATCGATACCGGCATGGTATATATTAATCATACCACCGGTATTGCGCCTGAATTGCCGTTTGGCGGCACTAAAAATTCGGGTTATGGCCGTGAACAGTCCCCTGCCGGTATCCATGAATTCGTAAATGAAAAACTGATCCGGATCACCACGCCTGATGCCCCTTATTGATCGTCGGTGAGTCCCGATTAATTCTAATTGCCCTGCGGGCCGGATGCGTCAGCACCCGGCCCGTTCTTCATCTGCGAAACAAAATACCTGGTTACAATAACGGGTCAAAATAACTTTTTAAAATACCTTTCCAACATGCCTATCGCCTCTTTTGCCTTATTTTGTCAAAAAAATATTTTAAATTTTAAATAAAAGTTATATTGTTGTGTCATGGCAAAAATGTGACCTGCCGCTTAGGCATAAAAGGATATTTAGCTATAAAATCCGTTTTTTTATGGACAATTGCACAATACAGTGTGATGTTAGTCATATTTCTTAATGACATTTTAATTATCATACATAAACGTGATCTAACGCACAGTCACCGCTTTTCTCCAAAATAAACCCTATGTATCGCCATAATACTGGTCATTTGCATAATGACTTACCCCGCGCCCATTTTTATACTTCTGCTCACGGATACATTATGACGATTGGTATTTCGGTGTTTAATATCGCGTCCCTGAAGCGTCCCAAATACCCAAACCCTTATCTACAGACATAAATTTTAATTATGAGGCTTATGGTTGCCGCGGATTATTTTTCCGATCGGCGGGAGATGCCATAGGCCAAAAGCGTCAACGCGGAGATATATAATGGCGATTGAGACCACTTTGGAGAATAACGGCAAAACGCACGTGCGTTATTTTGTTCTGCTGTTTATTTTTATTATCACGGCGGTAAATTATGCCGATCGGGTAACGTTATCGATAGCCGGCGTCGCCGTCTCCCATGATTTGGGGTTGGACGTCGTCAACCTGGGGCAGATTTTCTCGGCTTTTGGCATTGCCTACCTGGTGATGCAGGTGCCCGGCGGATGGTTGCTGGATAAATTTGGTTCGATTAAAGTCTACAGCTATAGCCTGTTCTTCTGGTCGCTGTTTACCTTATTGCAGGGGTTTGTCGGCGTATTGTCGGTGCCCGCGGCCATCTTCTCGCTGTTTATGCTGCAATTTTTACTGGGTTTTGCCGAGGCGCCCGCGTTCCCGGCGAATGCGCGCATCGTCGCGGCCTGGTTTCCGGCCAAAGAACGCGCTACCGCGTCGTCGATTTTCAATGCGGCGCAATATTTCTCGCTGGCGATTTTCTCGCCGTTCCTGGGCTGGCTGGTCTATGCCTGGAGCTGGAAGCATGTGTTTACCGTAATGGGCGTCATCGGTTTCGTCCTGACCTTCCTGTGGATTAAATTTGTCCATAACCCGTTTGAATCCCCCTACGCCAACCGCGCCGAACTCGATTACATCGAGCAAGGGGGCGGCGTAGTGAACATGGATCAGAAAAAGTCGGCCAAAACCGGCCCGAAATGGAACTACGTTAAACAATTGCTGACCAGCCGCATGATGCTGGGGATCTTTTTTGGCCAGTATTTCCTCAACACCATTACCTGGTTCTTCCTGACCTGGTTCCCGATTTATTTGGTGCAGGAAAAAGGCATGAGCATCCTGAAGGTGGGTTTGATTGCCTCCATTCCGGCGCTGTGCGGTTTTGCCGGCGGCATATCGGGCGGCGTGGTATCCGACTTCCTGCTAAAACGCGGCTGCTCGCTGACCTTTGCGCGCAAAGCGCCTATCGTATTCGGCATGCTGCTGGCCTCCACCATGATCCTATGCAACTATACCGATAATACGGTGCTGGTGGTGGGGCTGATGGCGCTGGCGTTTTTCGGCAAGGGGTTCGGGGCGCTGGGCTGGCCGGTGATAGCAGATACCGCGCCCAAGGAGGTGATCGGGCTGTGCGGCGCCATCTTTAATGTGTTTGGCAACGTGGCGTCCATCGTCACCCCGCTGCTGATTGGTTATCTGGTGAAAAATCTGCATTCGTTCAACAGCGCGCTGATCTTCGTCGGCTGTTCGGCCATCATGTCCATGCTCTGCTATCTGCTGGTGGTAGGTAAAATCCAGCGGCTGGAGCTGAAAAAAGTGCCTGAATAGCCACGTTCGGCAGCCCGGACGCGCACGGCGCGGACCGCCGGCATAACTCATTATGCCAGGCCAGCGAGGCGCCCCGTAACGGGGCGCCTCGCTATTGCGGCCGGGATCAAAAATCGTAACCGACGGTCGCCACGATGGAGCGTTCCGCCCCCCAATAGCAATAGCCGATGCCGTAGCAGGCGGCGACATATTTCCGGTCGGTCAGATTATTGACATTCAACTGCACATACGCCCCCTTCAGTTCAGGGCCCCAGGCCGCCAGGTCCGCGCGCGCCGACAGATCCAGCAGCGTTACCGAGGGCACGCGCCGCGTGTTTTCATTATCCGCCCACTGCTTGCCGATATAGCGCACCCCGCCGCCCAGATTGATACCATAATCCGCCCGATATTGCGCCCACAGCGACGCCATGTGATCGGGGGTAATATAGGGCGTATTGCCGTTATTGCCGTCGATGGCATCCTTAAAGCGCAAATGGTTGTAAGTGTACCCGGCGATGCCGGTCAGACGATCGGTAAGCTGGGTGCGGGCTTCCAGCTCTACGCCCCGGGACTGCACTTTACCCGCCGGCTCATAATAGCTGCCCTGCACAATGCGGTTGGCCACATTCTTTTGCGTCAGGTCGTAAACCGCGGCGGTATATAGAGAGGATGTGCCCGGCGGCTGGTATTTCAGCCCCAGTTCATACTGTTCGCTGGTGGTGGGTTTGAGCAGGTTGCCGTCGGCCCCCGACAGCGCCTGGGGGGTAATGGCCTGGCTGTAGCTGGCGTAAGGCGAAATGCCGCTGTCAAAGGCATACAGCAGCGAGCCGCGTCCGCTGACATGGTCATCCTGGCGCCGGTAAGTCGTATCGCTATCGAGCAGGGAATTTTTGGCCACGATGCGATCGTAGCGACCGGAAACGTCCAAATGCCACTTATCCAGCACCATCTCATCCTGCAGATAGACCCCGCTTTGATAGTAGCGGCGCTTCGCATTGACCCGGGTGATCCCCGGCTGGGTCAGGGCATAATCCGTGTACAGCTGCGGCCCGCCGCTGACGCCGGTAAACGGATTAAGTTGGGTAGCGTAGGCGCTGTCGTCCCAAAGATCGTTAGTATATTCATGATATTCCCCACCCAGTACGACCTTGTGCCGTACGGCGCCGGTGGCGAAATCCGCCGCCAGCTGGTTATCGATGGCGTAGGCGGCCAGGGAAGAAAATTCACCGCTGTAATAGCGGTTAAGGGCGCTGCGGTCGGTGTTCCAGCCAATCTGGTAAACCTGCTGCTGGTCGACATTGGCATGGGTATAGCTGGCGTTGGAGCGGAAAGACCAGACCTCGTTGAATTGGTGATCAAATTCATAACTGTAGATTTGCTGGCGGCGTTTGAATTCATTGCGGCTGCTTTCGCCGTCAAAGAAGCTCCGGCCCAGCTTGGGCCCGCTGCTGGCATACAGGCTGCCGTCCGCCGGCACCGCGCTGTGATAACCCCCCGAGGGATCTTTTTGCAGATAGGCTCTTAGCAACAGCGAAGTATTTTCATCCGGCTGCCACAGCAGCGACGGCGCGATGGCATACCGCTCCTCGCGCTGGTGATCGTACATGGTATCGCTATTGCGGGTGATGCCGGTCAGGCGGAACGCCCATTGGTCGTTAAGGGCATCGGTATAATCGAACGCCGCGCCGGAAGTGGCATTATTGCCGGCGAGCAGTTTGACATGCCCTTCGCTGGCGAACTGCGGGCGCTTGGAGGTCATCATGACCAGGCCCCCGGGAATGGTTTGGCCATACAGCGCCGATGAAGGCCCGCGAATCACATCGATTCGCTCCAAAAACCAGGGGTCGATTTGCAAATTGTTATAACTGCCGCCGTCGCTCATCAGCCGCAGGCCGTCAAGGAAGGTGTTGGTGGTATCGCCGCCGTGAAAACCGCGCAGGGAAACGGTCTCATAACGCGTGGCCCCGCCGGCGAAATTGGTGAATACCCCGGGGGTATAATTCAGGGCGCTATTCACCGTCAATGCGCCCTGATCGTCCATTTGGCGGCGGGTGATCACCGACACGGACTGGCCGGTGGTTATCAGCGGTTTGTCGGTTTTCGTCGCCCCGCGGCTGGTTTGCGCCATGTACCCCCGGGTCGGGGCGTCGGCAGTATCCGCGGGCCCGGCGGCGGTAACGACCAGGGTATCGTCAGCGTAGGTGAACAACGGTGCCATAAACGCCAGAGAACAAAGCAGAGTGGAACGCTTTAAGCTAAAAACCCTTCTCATTTTATCTTTCCATTGACCAATAATGATAACATCCCACCGCCAGAAAAAACCTCGCCTTGCCAGCGGGGAATGATGGATGAACGGTTACAAATGCTAACAAAGTTGAAACGAAATGAGAATTATTATCTTTCTTAATTAACACACTAGCGGTGATTTATCGGTAAGATTAACCGGGGATTTTTTGGGGAATAGCGCTGACGGCGCCGTTGGCGGAAGGGATGCGCTTGCCCGCGAAGGAAGATAGCTGACGCCGGAGGTTGAACTGCCGCCAATCGCCGGACCGGCAACGGCGCTATCGCCGGGACGAATGGCGCCTAATCAATATTCCGCCCTGCGTTACGGGCGCCGGAGAGTTTACGGGCGCTATGTAATTGCAGCACCGCGACGGCAAAATCGTCATCGATGGTGTAGAAATAGCATTCCGGCACATCAAGGATTTTGGCGAATGCGCAGCAGGTTTCGAAGTTGGGACGGTAAATCCCATTTTCATACTGACTGATTCTGGAACGGGCGGTGGACTCATCGATACCTGCCATGACCGCCAGTTTCTCCTGTGTCAGTTTAGCCCGATGCCGGGCCTCTTTCAGGCGTTTTGGAATCATCATAATATATAAGTAATGTTAACTTGATTATCTGTTTAGCATCACTTAACATCACGGTTGTTTAGAATTGCTAAACACAGAAAAGAACAGTATCGACATCAGGGTTAGGGCCGGCATTTGCTGGCCCGATTTGGTTGCCTGCGTAATGTCATCATAACCAAGGCAAATTTTTCAGCTCCCGCGCATATTTCTCCAAATTTAAGAATTTTACCCACCATTTCCGCTCATTTCACGGCAAGGTGTCGTTTGATGGTTTTAGCCCATGGCGGGTTAACGCCTTATCAACCTGTCTATCCTGCGTACGTATTTCGCTCCCCCTCCCCCGCTGCCTGCGCCAAAAAAAAAGCACAAAAAATCCACGGCCGGCACGCCTTTTTAAAGGCAAACACCGCACTTGGTAATTTTGAACGGCCCGTCACAATGACCGGCGCCGATGGGGGCCATGATCGGATCGAAAACAAAGGAGGCGACGATGTATATTGAAGATATCGAAGTCATAACGGCGATTGCGGTAATCATGATTGTATTGTTTTGGAACCTCACCGCCTGACGGCAATATTTGTGCCTTTATTATTTCAAAACATTGTTTTATTAAATCTATAAAATACGACAAAAATTTTGAAATACATGATAACGATCACAGTTAGCCCGCCCATGTATCCGTTAGGATTGCCGCTCTTATGCCAGGGGCGGCGTGATACTCTTGATTTGCCCTGGCAATAATCCTGTCCGGAGAAGGGCTTATAATGAAAAAGATTTTGGGTGCGGCACTATTTTCGTTGTTGATGAGCGGTACATGTTTTGCGCAAAGCGCGGATACCACGGCGGTGACCAAGGCGGTGGAAACCATGCGCCAGGCGATGGTCAGCGCCAAAAAAGCTGATTTGGAAAAAGTCGGGGCGCCGACCCTGAGTTATGGTCATTCCAGCGGCAAAATTCAAAATAACGCGGAATTCGTTGATGCCATCGTAACCGGGCAATCGCAGTTCAAAACCCTGGATCTTAAAGACCAGACCGTGCAGGTTGACGGCGATGTAGCCATCGTGCGCCATATTTTGCAGGCCAAGACCAACGACGGCGGCAAACCGGGCGAAGTGAAAATCGGCGTCATGCAGGTATGGCAGAAGAATGCCTCGGGCGCCTGGAAACTGTTAGCGCGCCAGGCCTATACATTGCCTAAATAAGTATCAGCCGCGGCGGCTCGAAGGGATAAGGGCCGCTTCGCTCCCGCCGTCCCGGTCCCATGCCAGAAAAATAATGTAACTTTTTGTCAACAAAAACGCGCTCATACACCACGCGCCCCTTGCCTACCCCCCATTTTTCACTATTAATATCAATAAATTAAATGCTTTTTTGGCTTTCACCCGACGCTAAACTTCGTTTTCCCCGCGCTACCGGCCGGCCTGGCTGGCGCACGCTTGTCACATTACGGTAATGATCTCTCGCGCCGGCCCGGATTAATTGCTATATAGATAGTTATCATGAAGAGCTTACCGGAAGACTGCCTTGAAACGCTGCTGCTTTAACCGGGGGTTTTTCCCTTATTGTCTGCTGGAAGGGGAAGGATGCCTGTGGAAACATTATCGCTAGGATTATTTTTAGCGTCCGTTATTGTCTATTCAGCCAAAGCTAAAAAGAATAGATACTTATTTGCTTTGGTGCTGTTTTGTTTAGGCATCTATATCCTGCTTAATTTAATCCGGGTGGCCAGCAATTATTTTACCGGAGCCGGCATTAACGATTCGGTGCTTTATACCGTCACCAGCAGCCTGACCGGAGCGGGCTTGGGTAAATATATCCTGCCGTTTGCCGGTTTCCTGCTGGCGTCCCTGCTGGTGTTCGCCCTGATGTCATGGCTATTGTTATTACGTAAATCCGGCGGCGGTCAAACCGCATACAGCTTATTGGCCTTATTGCTGGCCGCCGCCGCCGTGATTGCCACCCCGGCCAGCAAGGAAATTACCGGCCTGGTTAAATCCCAATTGGCAAACGGCGATACGGACTTCAATACCTATTATAAAACCCCTAATAAATTATTAGCCGGCAACCGGCCCAATCTTATTTATATCTATGCGGAAAGCCTTGAGAGAACCTATTTTGATCAGGATACTTTTGCCGGTTTAACCACCGAGCTTAACGGCCAGAAAAACGATTCGATTGATTTTAGCAATACCGCCCAGCTGCCAGGCACCGGTTATACCATTGCCGGAATGGTAGCGTCGCAATGCGGCATTCCATTATTTGCGCCGTTTGATGGCAATGCCTCCAGTTCATTGTCCACCTTTTATCCCCACGATATTTGCCTCGGCGATATCCTGCGCGCCTCCGGTTATGATAACTATTTTTATCAGGGGGCCGACCTGGCCTTTGCGGGTAAGGGCCTGTTTCTTAAGTCCCATGGTTTCGATCATATCTATGGATTGCAGGAGTTGCAGGCAATGGTCAAGGACCCCGGCTACCGCAACGAGTGGGGCTGGTACGACGATACCGTGCTGGATCTGGTCTATGATAAGTTCCTTGAGTTGTCGCAAAACAACCAGCGTTTTGCTTTATTTGCGCTAACGGTGGATACCCATCATCCCGACGGCTATATTTCGCAGTCGTGCGTCAACCGGTCTTATCAGTATGGCAATGAGGAAAACCGGTCCTTAAGCGCCGTGGCCTGTAGCCAGGAGCATATCGCGCGATTAATCAAAAGAATTAAAGAATCCGGCTATTTTAAAAATACGGTCATCGTAGTGTCTTCCGATCATTTGGCCATGAACAATACCGCCTATGATATTTTAAACCAGCACGACCGGAAAGATTTGTTTTTTATTATTCGCGGCGATCGGGATGAACGGCAGGTCAGCAATGTTAAGAGAAGCACGCTGGATAATGGCGCCACCGTGTTGGATGTATTAGGCGGTGATAATTATATCGGTTTAGGCCGCAGCAGCTTATCCGCCACCTCATTATCGACCTATTTTTTAAATATCGACGACAAAATAACCGCCTGGATACCGGACGTGATACGGCAGTGGGATTTCCCCACAAAAATAAAAAAATACAAAATAGATGTTAATAATAAAACCATCGGCTTTTCTGGCGTTAAATTCAAGATTCCGCTGATTTTAAAAATTGACCATAACAATATCGAACCCATGTTTGATGTGTATTTATCCACGCCGCTAAAACAGCAGTTGGCCAAGCTCAATGCCAAAGACCGATTTTTATGGATAGATGACTGTAATAAAATGGCCGATGTGTGGGATGCCTCGCTCAGCCAGGCGTCAAATTACTGCGTCGCCGTCGGTAACCTGAGCACCCGTCCGCAAATCGTTAAAATAGACGGCGATGTCTACCGGGGTAAGGTCTCGTTTAAAAAATTACCCCAGGGGGACGATGCCCAGTTCCAGCAAACCGTCGGCCGGCTAAATTTAACCGATCCCCAGACCAATTAGCCGCGGGACACCGGCCGGCGATATTACCGGCCGGCCAGCGGCGCGGCCAGCCAGTCCAGCCACTGCTCCATGCCCTGCCCGGTTTTGGCCGACAGCGCCAGCACCTCGCCCCGGTTGCCCAGCCGGTTGATATGCTCGCGCACCCGGCGGGGTGAAAAATCATCAAAATAGGGCAGCAGATCGATTTTGGTCATCAGCACCTTATTTGCCATACGGAACATAACCGGATATTTTTCCGGTTTATCATCCCCTTCCGGCACCGATAGCAGCACCACGTCATAGCCTTGCCCGAGGGCAAAACTGGCGGGGCACACCAGATTGCCGACATTCTCGATAAACAGAATATCCAGCGGTTCATCCGGCAATTGCTTATACGCCGCATCAATCATGCGCGCATCCAGGTGGCATGCCATGCCGGTGGTAATCTGTACGACCGGTACGCCCTTGCGGCGCAGGCGCACGGCGTCGTTTTCGGTTTCCAGGTCGCCTTCTATCACGCCGATGCGCAGCCCGCGCGCCGCCAGCGCCTCGATAGTCGCCTCCAGCAGCGCGGTTTTGCCGCTGCCGGGAGAGGACATCAGGTTAAACACCACCGTGCCGCGCGCGGCAAACAGTTCGGCATTGGCCGCCGCTTGCCGGTCGTTTTCCTGCAGCAGGTTTTGCAATACCTTGACGGTATGCGGCAACGCCGGTTTTAGCGGCCTAATGGAGCGGATGGCCCCCCGTTTCAACAGCAGGCGAGCCCCGGTGGTGATATTGCAGCCGCAATTATTACACATAATTTACCTTCGTTTCGCGCGGCTAGCGGTGCGTCGCCGGGATAGCCAGGGTGGCGATCACCGTTTGCAAGGCGGCGCTCACGTCGTCCATGCGCGCGATAGCCTGGGCGAACGTCCGGGTGGTTTCGGTTTCCCCCTGCTGTTCCAGGGCGTCAAGATAGGTTTGCATAACGGCGATATGCTCCTGGTTGTGTTCCAGCCAATGGGGCAGCAATACGTTTATTTTCTCGGTTAGGGTGTGGTCTGGCATTAGAGAGTCCTCTTAGGGTTCTTACGCCGGCGCCAGCTGCTCTACTACGACGAGGCTGCGCAGGCAATCAATCTCGGTAACCTGAAAACCGATCAGGTCCCTGGGGGGGGCGAACAGGCTTGACAGGGTAATTTTGCCGGGCATAACCGCCATATGGGTTACCTCGGATACCCTCTCCTCCTGTTTATCGATAAATACCAACCTGACGTTTAGCTGGCACATGGCATGCTCCCGCGGAGTTTCCCGCCGTCTACGTGATTACACATCGAATGTTCCGTCCGCATAGGCGATCAGCCGCGCCTTGATGCCTTCCATTTCGGCCATGAAAGCGCCGCCGATATCATAAGGCGCGGCCCCGGTGCGATCCGCATCGCCAATCGCCTGGTTGAGCGACAAATAGCCCAATATTTTTTGTTCCGGCAGCGCGGCGCGCAGGAAGTCGAGATCGGCGGCGGATTTCATTTTGCTGCCGACATACGCCACCTGGCGAATACCGATATCCGCCGCCAGCTTTTCTATTTGCCGCGTGGTCTGTACGCTGCGCTGCCCGGGTTCCACCACCACAATCAGCACGTCCACCCCTTCGGCGGTGGATCTGCCGAGATGCTCGATGCCGGCTTCCATATCCATAATCACCAGATCGCGGCGCTCCAGCAGCAGATGTTTCATCAGGCTGCGCAGCAGGGTATGTTCGGGACAGACGCAGCCGGTGCCGCCATGCTCCACGGTGCCCATCAGCAGTAGACGCACTCCGGCGTGTTCCACGCTGAAGGCCTCGGGCAAATCGTCCACTTTGGGATTGAGAATAAATAGGCCGCCGTAGCCGCTATCGTGGCCCGTGCGCTCTTTTGCCAGGGTTTTCATCTGCGAAAAGGGCTGCAAACCGGCATAGCGTGGCGCAGGGATGCCCAGGGCCGACGCCAGATTGGCGTCGGGGTCCGCGTCGATGGCCAGAACCTTGTGCCCGTCATGGGCAAAGGACCGGGCCAGCAAACCGGCCAGGGTGGTTTTGCCCACGCCGCCTTTTCCCGCTATTGCAATTTTCATCATCACCTCTTGTTTTACCGCCTTGGCCGCGCAGCTCAAATGCCCAGGGCGCGGCGTTTATCGCGAATGATCGCCACCAGTTTTTGCGCCGCGAGCGCCGGGTCGGCTTCCACCAGGAAGTAGCCGCCGAACAGATCCCTGGCCCCTTCGGTCAGCAGGCCGGTAACCACCGCCGAGCCGGTCACCTGGGGCACGATGCCCAAATGGGTCGGCAAACCGATGGCCACGCTCCAGCTGGCGATGGCGATGGCCTTTTCGGACATGGCTTCCGGCGCGGACGCCACCAGCGGCAAATCGCTGAGATCCACGTTTAACCGGTTGGCCAGCGCCGTGGCTAATTGCACCGCCCGGCTGTTATCCACGCACGATCCCATATGCAGCACCAGCGGCAGCGGACCGCGCAGGCCGGCCGCGTCGCCGATGGTGGTCAATACCGCTTTAAGCGAGTCGCCCGCATAGGTTTCGGTAGCCTGCTGGTTCATCATGCCGTTTTTGGCAAAGGCGCCCGCGCCGCAGCCGGTGGCCAGCATCAGGATATTATTGCGGGCCAGATGTTTGGCGATGATCTGGAAGCTTTCATCCTGCACCGCGCGCGTACTGTTGCAGCCGGCAAACAGGGCTACGCCGAGGATATTGCCGTTGATAATATTATCCACCAGCGGCGCCAGCGGGTCCGCGGCGTTGACCGCGCTCAGGGCCGCCATAATGGCTTCGCTGCTAAACCCGACGATGGCGGTTTGTTTAATATCGGGGATATGAATGCGTTTGGCGTCTCGGCGCTGGAAGGCGTCGATGGCATATTGCACGATGGTGCGGGCGGTTTCTTTAGCCCGATCCTCATGGAAACTGACGTGCCGCGCGCCCGGCATTTTATTCTCATCCATGGTGGTGATGAATTCGGTGTGATAGCACTCGCTGATTTGCGGCAGCGACGGCATGATGCACTGCACGTCCACCACCATCGCGTCGAGCGCCCCGGTGAAGATGGCCATTTCCTGCGACAGGTAATTGGTCGCCAGCGGGATGCCGTGGCGCATCATGACCTCATTGCCGGTACAGCAAATCCCGACGATATTGATGCCTTCCGGCGCACCGGCATCCCTGGCGATACTGTTCATCTCGGCGGCGATATCGCAGATGACTTCGCTGAGCAGCGGATTATGGCCATTGACCGCGATATTCACCGCCTGGCGTTTGATTACGCCGATATTAGCCTGGGTTATCACCGGCGTCGGCGTGCCGAACATGGCATCGGACAGTTCGGTGGCCAGCGCCATGCCGTTAAAATCGGCCAGCGCGCCGCGTATCCCGCCGCGGATCAGGTTTTCCGGTTCGGCATCGCAGCCGATGTGGGTGCGGGACATAATCTGCGCGACGGTGGCGTCGATATTGTGCGGCAGCACGCCAAGCTTGCCGAGCAGCGCCAGGCGTTTGTCCGGCAGCGACAGGCTGATCCAGTGGCAAGGTTTTTTGCTGTCCTGGTTCTGGTAATCCTCCAGGGTTTTGGTGGCCACATCGTAGGCGATATCCCGTACCGGGCGATCCGCCACCGGGATATGCAAACGCCCGGCGATACCGTTAAGTTTCGCGGCGTCGCGGATTTGATAATCGGGCAGTTCGCCTTTGCCGATGCGCTGCATGGCCAGCGCAATATGACGCCCGTGCTCGGAGTGCGCCGCCGCGCCGGCGGCCATCATGCGGATTAAATTGCGCGCGACGATGGTGTCTTTATTGGCGCCGCAAATGCCCACTTGCGGCCCGTCGCCGAACGGGTCGACCCGGCAGGGGCCCTTCCAGCATATCCGGCAACACAGGCCCAGGGAACCAAATCCGCACTGGGGCTGCTGCATCTGGTGGCGATCGAATACGGTGGCGATGCCCTCTTTTTCCGCTACCGGACACAGCGCAATTACCGCCGGATCGCTCGACCTTACTTTGCTATCCATTACAGCCCCCTCAATGTCAGAGTGATATTTTTTTGCGACTGGGCCAATTCTTTGGCCCTGGCCTTGATAAGCGCGTCACGATAGGCGTGCATGTCGACCAGCCGTATGGCCTTGGTGGGGCACGCCTCCGCGCAGGCGGTGTCGGTTTTGCCCTGCTGCGCGCGCCAGTCGGCGCATAGATCGCATTTTTGCGCCACGCCCTGGTTGGTCACGCTGAAATGGTCTTTCAGGCCGGAGCGCCTGACGGTGATGGCGCCAAAGGGACAAACCATCACGCAAAGCTTGCAACCGACGCAGGTTTGTTCATTGATTTGCACCTGCCCGTCGGCCTGGCGGCAGGCTCCGGTGGGGCAGACCATAGCGCAGGGGGCGTTTTCACACTGCCGGCACTGCATCGGCATGGTGACGTCATCGCTGCCCACTACTTTCATGCGCGGGTGCAGCGGCAACTGCCGTAAAACCGCATCGAACAGCCCCGCGCTACCGCCGTGGGCCACCGCGCAGGCCATTTCACAACTATGGCAGCCGAGACACTTTTGCGCATCGGCGTAGATAATGACATTTTCCTTTTGGTTCATAGCGTCAACCCTTTGTTTCACGCGTCAAAACTCTCAATATAGAGTTCCTCGCCGGATAACAGCTCGACATCCTGGCTATGGCACCGGCTACATTGAAAGTGGAATTTGATAACCTGAAAGTCGTACCGGCACGCCCGGCATCTGGCTTGCGCCGCCACGCTCTCGATAATCAGTTCGGCGCCCTCGGCCAGGGTACCTTCGGTAAACAGCTCAAAACAAAAAACCAGCGCCTGCGGCTCGACGGCTTTCAGTTGCCCTACCTTGAGCCGAACCCGCGTAATGGCGCGCACCCCGTGGCGCTGCGCCTCGGCCAGTAAAATAGCGACCAATCCCTGGGTCAGCGCCGCTTCATGCATATCGCCTCCGGGGGATAACGGCGTTCATAAGGTCAGTTCGCCCATATCATTAAGCAAATCCAGCATCTGCGCCGCCTGCCGCTCGTCGATGCGCGACATGGCAAAGCCCACATGCACCAGGACCCAACTGCCGAGACAGCTTTCCAGCGGATGCCGGTCATCAACCATAAAGGCGATATTGATTTCGCGTTTCACCCCCGCGACCTCTACCGTGGCCAGACGGTTTGCCCCATCGGTGATAGCGATAATTTTTCCCGGGATGCCAAGGCACATAATGTTTTATTTCACTCCGGTTAATGTAAATCACGGCCCGCTGTCCGCAACGCGGTATATTTCTTTAAACGGCAATGATTATCATTTAATAAATTACGTCGCATCTATTTACTTACCGAAAAATATTACG
This sequence comes from Sodalis sp. RH21, assembly GCF_047324175.1. Classification (NCBI taxonomy): domain Bacteria; kingdom Pseudomonadati; phylum Pseudomonadota; class Gammaproteobacteria; order Enterobacterales; family Bruguierivoracaceae; genus Sodalis; species Sodalis sp. RH21. The sequence continues at coordinate 3,748,180 of NZ_CP178732.1, forward strand.
CACAATGATTAAATTGATTTAGATCATATTTAATCATCACGGCTATTTTTATTTTACCGCCTCGCTTTTGGTCTTATCCATATTGTCAGCTTTACTTTGGGATATCTGTCAGCCAGCCGACAGACAATGCCGCCGCTTTTCAATAAATTTAATTCAGCTTCGATGACATATCGACTCTCATACCAATAGCGAGGAATAAATGGGAGTACCACTTTTGGGCATTCCATTGCTGGCATGGGCAGGAACTTTGCTGCTGCTGGCGGGCGAAATATTCGCATTAATGCATATCCGTAATCTGGCCAGGCTGCTGCTGTTCTCGACCATGGCGGAAGTGGGTTATGTATTGCTGGGTTTTGGCCTGGATAACCAGTCCGGCGCAACCGGCGCGTTGATGCACCTGGGTTTTCAGTTCACCATGCGCCTGCTGGTGTTTGTCACCGCTGGATATTTAATTAAAACAAAGGGTTCAAGCCAGATTGACAGTCTGGCGGGCAGCGGCGCGCGCCTGCCGGTCGCCGCGCTGCTATTTGGCTTCGGCATGTTTTCGGTGATGGGCCTGTCGCCGTTTAAAGGATCGTTCAGCAAGTTCCTGATCCTGTATGCGGCGGTGGAACAGGGCGAATGGCTATTGGCCGCCGTGGCGACGCTTGCCACTATTCTGGCCGCTTTTTATTATATTATTGTTATTCAGCGCATCTGTCTTGAGCGGCCGGAAAATCCATTACCGGCAACGCCGATAAAAGAACCGCTATTTTCCCCCATTTATATTTTAATGTATTTATTGACCGGCATCACAATTTATATGAGTTTGGTGCCCGAACCTTTTCTGCATTTAGCCGAACATTTTGCAAAACCGTCGATACGCGGCGAGGTGCCGATATTTGAGACTCCTTGGCGATTCTTGGTTGCGTTCCCTTATATCAGCGGCTTTGTGCTTTATTTATTAGGCCGCTTTAACGGGGTATTACGCGATCGCGCCGCGCTGGCAATCGCCGTCGCGACGTTATGGTTTGCCTGGCAAGAACCGGGGATCGATGGTTTATCACGGTTATTCACGCTGGTTTTTGCCGCCATGCTATTTATTGCGGTGATGTATTCCCAGGCTTACATGCGCGACGACGCCCATGCCAACCGCTACTACTTTTTCCTGTTCCTGATGGGCGGCTCGCTGCTGGGAGTGGCGACCGCCCATGACTTCGGCAACTTCTATCTGTTTTGGGAATTAATGACCTGGACCTCCTATATGCTGGTGATCCACGATCAAACGCCGGCGGCCTTGAAAGCCGGGCGGAAATATTTCCTGATGTGCGCGGCGGGCGCCTATGTGATGCATTTTGGCATCCTGCTGTGCCACGCCCGCTTCGGCAGCTTCGATATGGCCGCCATCTCGGCCCGGGCCGCGCAGCTCTCGCCGGCCGCCGGCGGGGTGATTGCCCTGTGCTTTCTGGCGGGGCTGGGGGTCAAAGCCGGTTTGTATCCCATGCATAGCTGGCTGCCCGCCGCTCATCCGGTGGCGCCTTCCCCGGTCTCCGCGCTGATGTCGGGTATCCTGACCAAGGCGGGAGTCTACGGTATTATCAAAGTGTTATTTGTGATTTTCGGTACCGGGATTATTAGCCGCGCGGTCGGCATTGACTCGTTTTCTGGCATCGGGCTGCTGGTCAGCGTCATGGGCTGCCTGACGGTCATCTACGGCGAGATTATGGCATTCCGGGAACAAAACCTGAAACGCATCCTGGCCTTTTCCACGCTGGCGCAGGTGGGGGAAATTCTGGCGATGGTGGGGCTGGCCACCTATTTAAGCCTGTCCGGGGCCTTGCTGCATGTGTTGAATCACGCCGTTTTCAAGAATCTGCTGTTCCTGGCGGCCGGGGCGCTGATCGCCCGGGCCGGCGGCAAACGCCTGGACGATCTCAAAGGGCTGGGCCGGGTCATGCCCTTTACCGCGCTGTGCTTTGCCGTCGGCGCCCTGGCGGTCATGGGACTGCCGCCGTTCAGCGGTTTTTTCAGTAAATTCCTGATGATTTACGCGGCCGCCCAGGCCGGCCATCTGACGGTGGCCATCCTGTTCCTACTGGGCAGCATTATCGGCGCCATGTACTATCTGCGTATCCTGCGCGTGCTGTTTTTCGCGCCATATCGGGGGAAGACGTCCGCCGAAGCGCCGGTAGCCATGCGCCTGGCCATGGGAATACTGGCCGCGCTGGTGATTGCCGGCGGCCTATGGCCCGATATCGGCCTGGATAATCTGGTGCGCCCGGCGGTGAATGTGATTGTCTTGCGCCAGGACTGGTCCGTGGTCGCCTTGCCGCACCTTAACCTTGCCTGGTCGCCGGCGGCCCTGATCGCGGTCTGCGGCGCGCTGCTGATCTTTTGCATCGGCAAAAGGGCCGGCGCCAAGGCCGGGCCGGTGGCGGTAGGCGTCATGGCGGCCTCGCTGGCCGCGGTGCTGCTGGATGCCGGCCGCTATGACCTGCTGTCCTATTGGTTTGCGCTGCTGATCGCCGGGGTCGGCGTGCTGAACCTGCTCTATGCCGTGGGGTATATGGCCCACGGCCATGCGCGGCACCGGTTCTTTTTCTTTTTTACCTTTATGATCGGCGGCCTGCTCGGGCTGGCGGGCAGTAAGGATATGTTCAACTTCTTCGCCTTCTGGGAGATCATGAGCAGCTGGACGCTCTATTTTGTCATTATCCACGACGAGACCGAAGAGGCGCTAAACGAAGGGTTTAAATACTTTATTTTTAACTTTGTCGGCGCCACCTGCATGTTTTTGGGCATTACCATGCTGACGGCCCGGGCCGGGGCATTTGACTTCGCGGCTATCGCGCGCGCCGCGCCGGACATGAGCCTGCCGTGGCTGGGAAGCGCCCTGATCCTGATCCTGGCGGGCCTGCTGATGAAAGCGGCCCAGCTACCCTGGCGCATCGACTACCAGATGCACCCGCCCACCGCCCCTACTCCGGTCAGCGGCTATATTTCCGCGGTCCTGCTCAAGAGCGGTATTTACGGCGTGCTGAAGCTGTTTACCCTGGGCGGGGCCGGCCTGCTGTTTAGCCGGCTGGGCATGCGCGACGGCATGACCCATATCATGTATGCCATCGCCGTCATCGCCGCGGTCACCCTGCTTTATGCCGGCGCGCTGGCGGTGATCCAAAACGGCATCAAGCGCCTGCTGATCTACAGCACCGTCAGCCAGCTGGGCTATATCCTGCTGGGGATTGCCCTCGGTTCGCCCCTCGGCGTGGCGGGTGGGTTAATGCACTTGGTCAATCATATGATGCTAAAGGATATTTTATTTCTGGCGGCTGGCTGCATTATGGCGCAGGTCCATGTCGCCGGTTTGGATGAGTTGGGCGGCCTGGGCCGCAGGATGCCCATCACCTTCGGCCTGTTCCTGTTCGCCGGCTTGTCGCTCTCGGGCATCCCGCCGTTAAACGGCTTCTCTTCTAAATGGTTAATTTATCAGGCGGCATTTCAGTCGGGACATTACCTGCTGGGGCTGGCCGCCATGATGTCCAGCCTGTTCACCCTGGCGGCGGTATTAAAATTCGCCCACGCCGCGTTTATGGGCCAGCCGCGTCCGGAACTGGTCCAGGTGCGGGAAGCGCCGGCGGTGATGCTGATCCCCATGTCGCTGCTGACCGCCGGCTGCGTTGCCGCGGGGATGTTCCCGGGACTGCTGCTGGTACCCATCAGCCATATTATGGATGCCCTGGCGCTGGGGCGTATCGCCGTCACCTGGACCGGGGGGCTGCCCGGCGCCGGTGGCTGGCAGCCCCTGGCGCTCTCGGTGCTGCTGCTGTCCACCGGCGCCGCTGGCTGGCTGTTTTACCGCTTGAGCAACCGGCAGATCCGTTGCGTCCATTTGCATCAGGGCGGCGTAACGGACCTGACCCCGGCCCAGGCCCATGTGCCGGCATCCGGCTTGTACGAAGCGCCCGCCCGGTTTATCCGACTGGCGCTGCGGCCGCACGATAACGCGCCGCAGCCCCGCAATGAGGAGTAGGCAGAGCATGATAACGGCATTGAACGGCCTCTTGGCTCCCCTGGTGATTCTCCCCCTGGGACTGGGGGCCCTGATGTTCGGCCTACTGCTCAAAGGGGTCGATCGCATCGTCGCGGCCCGTTTGCAGCGGCGCGTCGGACCTCCGCTGTTACAGCCCTGGTTCGATATTATTAAACTGATGCGTAAGCAATCCCTGGTGCCCGACGGCGCGCCGCGCGGGTTATTCCTGGCGCTGCCGGCCGTGGGGGCGGGCAGCATGCTGTTGGCCGCCACCCTGATCCCCATCGCCGGGGTCTATCAGCCCAGCGGCGCCCTGGGGGATCTGCTGGTTTTGCTTTATCTGCTGACCCTGCCGGCCGTGGTGCTGATGCTGGCCGGGTCGGTCTCCGGCTCGGTATACGGCGCCATCGGTTTTTCCCGGGAAATGGCGCTGGTGCTGGCCTATGAAGGACCGCTGCTGCTGGTGCTGGCCAGCGTCGCCATTAAAACCGGCCTGGCGCAGGGGGGCTGGGTAACGTTCTCCCTAACGGACATTGTGCATTATCAGCAAATTCATGGCGCCTATTTGCTTGATCCCTGGATGTGGCCGGCGGTGGCCGCCTACCTGCTGTTTTTCCCCGCCAACCTGGGCATACCGCCGTTTGATATCCCCGAGGCGGAGGCGGAAATACTGGAAGGTCCGCTGCTGGAATATTCCGGCCCCGCCCTGGCGCTGTTTAATATGATGTCGGCGCTGAAAACGGTAGTGGTGATCGGGCTTGGCATTACGCTGTTTTTCCCGGTCGGCCCGCAGGGGATCGCCGGATTGGCGGTGTTCCTGCTCAAAAGCCTGGTGCTGTTCATCCTCGGGAAAACGCTGTTACGTACCGCGGTGGGGAGAATGCGCATCGACCAGGCATTTATCTTCTATTTAAAGTGGCCGGAATTACTCGGGATCGTCAGTTTGGTCGCCGTCATTATTCGGGCATAAAGGGATCAGCCAATGGGTTTTCTTAGCAGGATAGCCAAACGTTCGCCGTGGTTATATCGCATCAATGCCGGCTCCTGTAATGGCTGCGACGTGGAGCTGGCCACCACTGCCTGCATTCCGCGTTATGACGTCGAGCGGCTGGGCTGCCAATACTGCGGCAGTCCGAAACACGCGGATATCGTGTTGATCACCGGGCCGCTTACCGCCAGGGTCAAAGACAATGTTCTGCGCGTATACCAGGAGATTCCCGACCCCAAAGTAACGGTGGCCATCGGTATTTGCCCGATTTCGGGAGGCGTATTTCGCGAGAGCTACGCCATCAGCGGCCCGATTGACCAATACATCCCCGTGGATGTCAACGTCCCCGGCTGTCCGCCGCGTCCGCAGGCCATTATCGAAGGCATCGCGCTGGCCATCGATATCTGGCAGCAACGGTTGTAGTGGGTTAGCGTAGGAAACCACGATGAACTTTATCAGGATTTTATTTCGTAATCTCATGCAGGGACCGTCCACCGATCCCTTTCCCTTCGGCGCCACCTATACGCCTAAGGGATTGCGCGGGCGCATCGCCTTCGACGCCGCGCGCTGCTCCGGCTGTCGCATGTGCGAGCATGTCTGCGCCGGCGGGGCCATCCGCTTCGACCCCACGCCCGAAGGCCTGCAGTTCACCCTGTGGCACAATACCTGCACATTCTGCGGCCTGTGCGAACACTACTGTATTCCCAAAGCCATCCGCCTGACCGAAGACTGGCATCTGGCGCACCGGCAGGAAGATAAATACCGGATGATTGAACAAGGCACCGTGGCCTATCAGCCCTGCCCGGAGTGCGGCGTCAGGTTTATTCCCATCAGCGCGGCGCTGGTAACCAAGGTCTATGGCGCCGGCGCCGCAGCGGCGGCACGCCTGGGCAGACTGTGTCCCGACTGCCGGCGCAAACGCTCCGCCGCCGGCCTGAATACGACAGGAGAGGCCAAATGACGGACCCCAAAATAACGGACGACATGCTAACCCGGATGGGACAAGTTCAATCCCGGTTCGCGGCCACCATGTCGGACGCCTTCACCTTTGCGATGCGCACCAACCGCAAAGGCGTGGTCACCGCCTGGAGCGAGCTGGGCAGCCCGGCCATGCTGCTGCCGGCCGCCCGGGCGGTAAAGCAGGCCGCTGGCCGCCTGAGTACCATTACCGCCTATCAGCTTGCCACGTCCCAGCCTTCCGGCGTGCATGAAATCGCCTATCACTTTGATATCAACGGCGCCACCCTCACCGTAACCGTGCATCTGCCCGAGAATGAGCGGGAAATTGATTCGATTACGCCGATTTTTCGCAATGCGGATTGGAATGAGCGCGAATTTATGGAGCTTTACGATCTGGTGGTTCGCGGTCATCCCAACCCGGTTGCGCTGTTTATCGACCCGACGATCGACCCCGCCGTGCTGCAACGCTTTATTCCTTTTTCCGAAATGGTTAATGCCGCCAGCACCAAATCCCTGTGGGAAAAGATTATGGCCCAGCGTGGAGAAAATACATGACCCATTACAAAGTACCGGTCGGCCCGCTGCATGTGGCGTTGGAAGAACCCATGTATTTTAAGCTCGACCTGGAGGGTGAAACCATCCGCGGGCTGGAAATTTCCGCCGGCCACGTGCACCGCGGCGTGGAATATCTGGTGATGAAACGCAATTTTTACCAGAATATCACCCTGACCGAGCGTATCTGCTCCCTGTGCTCCAATAGCCACCCCACCACCTTTTGCATGGCCCTGGAAGAGATTGCCGGGGTTGACGTTCCCGAGCGGGGGGAATATTTGCGGGTGATTGCCGATGAGATCAAGCGCGTGGCGTCCAACCTGTTTAACGTGGGCATCATGGCGCATATCATCGGCTTCACCTCGCTATTCATGCATGTCCTGGAAACCCGCGAAATCGTGCAGGATATCAAAGAGACGGTCTATGGCAACCGCATGGATCTGGGGGCCAACTGCATTGGCGGCGTCAAATACGATCTCAATGCGGATACCAGCGCCTACCTGCTGCGCCGGCTGGCCGAAGTGGAGCCGGCGGTGGAAGAGATACGCCGGATCTACGCCACCAACCGGTCTATATCGACCCGCACCCGGGGAGTGGGGATATTGCCCCATGGCGAGGCGCTGGAATATGGCCTGATTGGTCCGGTGGCGCGCGGATCGGGCGTGGCCTACGACGTCAGGCACAATTCCCCTTACGCCATTTACGACCGGCTGGATTTCGCCATCCAGACCCAGCCCGACGGCGATGTCTGGTCGCGGGCCATGGTGCGGCTGGACGAAGTGCGCATGGCGCTGAAACTGATCCGGCAATGTATGGCGCAGCTGCCCGCGGGACCGATTTGCATCGGCGGCACCCCGGACATTCCGCCGGGTGAAGCCATCGCCAAAACCGAAGCGCCGCGCGGCGAGCTGATTTACTACCTGCGCACCAACGGCACGGATATGCCGGAGCGTATGAAATGGCGGGTCCCGAGTTACCCAAATTGGGACGCCCTGGAGGTGATGATGCGGGACAATAAGATTTCCGACGTGGCGCTCATCGTCAATAGTATCGATCCCTGTATTTCCTGTACCGAACGGTAATGCCGGGGTTATATTGCCCCATCCGGGCAATATAACCCGGCCCGATACTATTTTTTATACACCGATAATCTGGTGGCCAAAGCGTCGATATCGCTGATGATAAATTTATTTTTGGCAATACGGGTTAAGTCTCCCTCCTTGATTAATATATTAAATAAGGATGAGGTGGTTTGACGGGTGGCGCCGATAACCAACGAAATATCTTCCATGGTTAAATCACATTCAAACTCAACGCCGGCGCCAATACGCTGCCCGCGTTCCCGGCCCAGTGAAACAATAAATGCCGTTAAGCGCGAAGTTGCGTCATGAAATATTAACCCTTCAATAACGTCCCAGGAACTACCCAAGACCTCACCCAGGATTCCGGTCATTAATAATGATATTTCCGGATGAGCCGCCAGTTGTTGACGAAACGCCTGGGCGCTGGTCAGCATAACCAGCGAATCCTTGGCCGCTTCGATAAAAGCCCGGGTATGGGTGCTGAAGATATCGCCCTCTTCCAGGTAGCATAGGGTAAACTCGCGCCCTTCATAAGAAAGATAAACCCGCAGGCGGCCGGCTGAGACAATAAAGACTTCATTACTCGAAACATCGGGAATGCTGATCATGCTGCCTTTTTTAAATGGCCGGGTATGGAAATTATCTAAAAAACCATCGTACTGCGGACTTTTCAGTAATTCGGATAGGTTTTGACTTGATAGCCGCATTTTCGATCGCATTCTTGGTCCTCCACTTCGGCTAAACGTCTAACCCATATTAATAATAATGATCATAATCAATTTTTATGTTTAATAATGCATGAACTGGCGCGAATAGCGTGGTGAAAACTCAAGGCTGCGGATCATAAAGGATTAATCGGCAAGAACAATGACATTATCATGCGCTATTATCCGGTTTCCAACGATAAAGTCTGCGCGGCGGGTCATGTATTTTTTGTCTATTTCAGGGTTTTTACCGGCATTGGCTATCGGGGACGGCCAGAAGCGAACCCCCGCGCGCAAATATCCCGCGGCGGGGGCAATACCCCTTGAACCCTCTCGTTAACGGTCGGCGCGACCGGTCTCGGCTACCCGCACGGCCAGCCGCACCAGGCCCAGATCGCTGCCCTGGGGCCCCATCAGGGAAATGCCCAGCGGCGCGCCCTGCTTTTGCCCCAGCGGCAAGTTCACCTGCGGCGTGCCGCACAGTACGGCGATGGCCAGCAGATGATGGGATACGCGCCGGGTTTCCTCAATGGCGGAATCGTCGGCGTCGAGCCGCGGCGCAATATCCGGCACCGTCGGCAACACCAGCACCCGGTTGCCCAATAACCGCCGCCAGGCGTCCCTGAACGCGGCGCGCAGCGCGCAGCTTTGCGCGTATTGTTCTCCGGTTACGGTGGCGGCCCAGGCGAAGCGCTCCGCCACATCCGGCCCCAGCACCAGCCCATGGCGCGTTATGGTTTCCCCCTGGGCCTGCCAGGCTTCCCACCCCTGGATATAACGAAAGGCCCAGTAAGCTTCCGCCATATCGGGCAACGCGCCGGTTAACGCCTCGGGCGTGCCGGCGCAGGCGCCCATCGCCGCCAGGGCCGGGGCCAGCGCGTCGCGGGCGTCGGCGGACAGCATGGCGAACAGCGCTTCGCTGGCCACCAGTTGCGGCCGCTCCGGCAGCGGCGCCGGATCGGCGTCAAGCAGGCACTCCCCCACCCGGCCAAATAATCGCGCATCGCGGGTAAAATAGCCGGCGGTATCCATACTGTGGCTCAGCGCCTGGCACTCCTCCAGGGAAATACGGCCATGGGTGGGCCGCAGGCCGAACAGTCCGCAATAGCTGGCCGGGGTGCGAACCGATCCGCCGGTATCGGTGCCCAGGGCGAAATCGCACAGGCCGTTGGACACCGCCGACGCCGACCCGGACGAGGACCCGCCGGGGATGCGATCGGGCGCCGCGCCGTTGCGCGGGGTGCCGTAGTGAATATTCTTGCCGGTCATGGAAAAGGCCAGTTCATTGGTATGGGTCTTGCCGATCAGGGCGGCCCCGGCATCCAGCAACCGCTGTACGGTGGGCGCGGTGCGGGTTTTAATGCCCGACATGGCCAGCACATGGGGATTGCCGCCGCCGGTGGGGTACCCCGCCACGTTGAATAAATCCTTGGCGGCAAACGTCAGGCCCGCCAGCGGACCGGTAGGCGCATGGGGCAGCGCTACGGGAGGATAAGGCATAAAAGCAAAAGCATCGTCGTGCATAACGGCTCCGGACTTGAATAGTGATTAAGGGTATTAACCGCTTAATACCTCAGATTGTCATCCAATGATGACAGTGGATGGGATGGCCGGGATTGACCAGTTCCTGCGCCGGCACCTGCTCCCGGCATAAATCGGTGGCGTGCGGGCAGCGCGGGGCAAAAGTGCAGCCGGCCGGCAGCCGCGACAAATCGGGCGGCGCGCCGGCGATGCTCACCAGCCGCTGCCCTTTGCTCAGGCCCGCTTTGGGCCGGGTGCCGAGCAGCACGCGGGTATAGGGATGCCGGGGGTTATTCAATAACTCGGCCAGCGGGGCTTGCTCCACAATGCGCCCGCCGTACATCACCGCCACCCGATCGGCCACCTCCACCGCGGCGCCGATATCATGGGTGACGAAAATAATCGCCAGGCCCAGCGCCTGTTGCAGTTCGCGCAATAAAATCAGGATCTGGATCTGCACCGTGGCGTCCAGCGCCGTGGTCGGCTCGTCGGCCAGCAGCAACTGCGGCCGGCAGGACAACGCCAGGGCGATCATGGCGCGCTGGCGCATGCCCCCCGACATTTCATGGGGATAGGCGTCGAGGCGCTGCTCGGCGCTGGGAATATGCACGCTGCGCAACGCCTCCAGCGCCATAATCCGCGCGTCGGCGTGGGAGAGCGTCTGGTGCTGGCGCAGCGCTTCGATAATTTGCTGGCCGACGGTATAAACCGGGTCCATGGCCAGCAGGGGTTCCTGGAAAATCATGGCGGCCACCGGGCCGCGCAGCGCCCGCAGCTGGCGCTTGGAGAGCGCCATCACGTCCTGGCCGGCGATGTGGATTTGGCCCGCAATGGTGGTGGTCCGTTCGGCATGCAGACGCATCAGGGCGCGCAGGGTGACGCTTTTGCCGGACCCGGACTCGCCGATCAGCGCCAGCACTTCCCCCCGGGCCACTTCCAGGCTGACGCCGTTGACCGCCGAAACCGTCTGCCGGCCGTGGCGAAAACGCACGTTGAGATCTTTCACCGTAATCATGGGTGACATTAGCGGCTGCACGCTCATTCAAGCCTCCTGGCGGGCAACGCCCCGGGATGGGAAACGGCGGGACTGGCGGAATGTCCCGCGCCGGGTTCAATCATCAGACAGGCGGCCAGATGGCCCGGCGCGGCGGCGGCGAGCCGCGGCTTGCGCCGGGCGCACACGTCCTCGGCATAGGGGCAGCGGGTATGAAAGCGGCAGCCGGCGGGGGGCGCTATGGGACTGGGCGGATCGCCGGACAGCGGCGGGGTCAAAGTACGCCGGGACGGGTCCATGGACGGCATGGAGCTGAGCAGCGCCCGCGTATAAGGATGCCGGGCCTGGGAAAACAGCGCCTCCGCGGGCCCTACTTCCGCCACTTCGCCCAGGTACATCACCATGATGCGATCGGACAGATAGCGCACCACGTGCAAATCGTGGCTGATGAACACATAGGTCAACTGCAGGCTCTCTTTGAGATCCAGCAGCAGGTTAATCACCTGGGCCTCCACGGATTTATCCAGGGCCGACACCGCTTCGTCGAGGATCAGCAGGCGCGGGTCCACCGCCAGCGCCCGGGCAATATTCACCCGCTGGCGCTGGCCGCCGGATAATTCATGGGCATAGCGGCCGGCAAAACGCCCCGGCTCCAGCCCGACCCGGTCCAGCAGGTCCCGGGCCCGTTCCCGGGCCGCGCCCTGCCCCATGCCGTGCACCGCCGGACCGAAGGCCACCGACTGCTCCATGGTCAGGCGGGGATTCAGGGACGAATAACTGTCCTGAAATACCATCTGTACCTGCCGGCGATAGTCGCGCAGCGCTAACCGCTGGCTGCCCACCGCGATCCCGTCGAAAATCAGCTCGCCGCTGTCTTGCTCAATTAACTGCATCAATACCCGCGCGGTGGTGGATTTGCCGCAACCGGATTCGCCCACCACTCCCAGGGTCTCGCCCTTGAGCACCGTGAAATCGATACCGTCCACCGCCCTGACCACCGCGCGTTTGCCCAAGGCCCCCTTGACCGGAAAATATTTAACCAGACGCTGCCCCATCAGCAACGGCTGGGCCGGTCCGCCAATATCGCGATCGCTCATAATCAGCTCCTCACCGCCATGGCCGATCGCAGGCGATCGGCCAGGATATTAAAGGAAATCGAAGTGATAAAAATCATCGCGCCGGGCAGCGCGGACACCCAGGGCTGGGTATAGATGGCGGTGCGCAGGGTATTGAGCATCAATCCCCACTCCGGCTCGGGCGGCGTCACGCCCAGGCCGAGAAACGACAGTCCCGAGGCCAGGATCATAGAGACCGAAATCAGCCCGGTGGTAAAGACGAAAATCGGCCCCAGCACGTTGCCCAGGACCTGGGTGCGGATAATGGTCAGCGCGCCGGCGCCGGAGGCGCGCGCCGCTTCGATATAATCGCGGCTGCGCACCTGGGTGGTCACGCTTTCGGCAATTCTGGCCACCTGCGGCACAAACACCAGCGTTAGGGAAATCAGCGCATTGCCGACCCCGGCCCCCATGGCGCCGGACAGCGCAATAGCCAGCAGCACGGAAGGGAACGCATAAAAAATGTCCACGGTGCGCATAATCAGGCTATTAAGCCATCCGCCGGCATAGCCGGCCACCACGCCGATGGCGGAACCGATAAAAAAAGCGATCACCACCGGCGTGATGCCCATAAACAGCGACAGCCGGGTGCCCAGGATCAGCCGCGCCAGCATATCGCGCCCCAATTCGTCCGACCCCAGCGGCAAGCCCGGCGCGCCGATGGGTTTTAACCGTTTAAACATCGACGTGGCATAGGGGTCCAGATGCACCCATTGCACCAGCCAGGGGCCGGACAGCGCCATAACCAGCAGCACTAAAATCAGCGAGCCCACCGCCAGCGCCACCGGATCGCGCAGGGCGCGACCCAGCACCACCCGCCAGTAGCCGGGTGAACGTTCCGTGGGCTGCGGCCAGGATTTGGCCGGGCGAACCAGGTTCAGCATCATGGTCAGGTCCTCTTGATGCGGGGATCAAACAGGGTTTGCAGAATATCCACCAGCAGGTTGAGCAGCACGAAGAACAGCGCCAGTACCCAAATGGTGCCCTGGAGCAGCGGCAGGTCGCGCTGAAAAATGGCCGAATTGAGCAGCAGGCCGGTGCCCGGCCAGGCGAACACCGTTTCCACCAGAATGGAGCCGCCCATCAGATACCCGATTTGCAGGCCCATTACCGCCATGGCGGTGGGCGCCGCATTTTTGGCCACGTGGCGAAACAGCAAAAATTCGCCCATGCCCTTGGCGCGCAGGCCGACGATAAATTCCTGCGCCAGCGTTTCGGCCACCTGGGCACGCACGGTGCGGGCGATAATGCCGGTGGGGATCACCGACAGGGTGATGGCGGGCAACAGCATAAATTGCAGATGCGCCCAGTCCCAGGCCCAGTTTGCGGCGCCCATCGGCCCGCCGCCGGTGGCCGGCAGCCAGTTCAACTGCGAGGAAAAGATGATCACCAGCAGCATGCCGAGCCAATAGTGCGGCACGCTGACCCCGAACACCGAAAACGCCGACGCCAGCCGATCCAGCCAGCTGTCCTGAAAATAGCCGGCGACAAAACCGAACAGGCTGCCCAGGGCAAAGCCTATCAGCGACGCCAGCAGCGCCAGGCGCAGGGAGTAGCCCACCGCGTTCAGCACCTCGCTGCTCACCGGCCGGCCGCTGGCGATGGACATACCCAGATCGCCATGCAGCGCATGCCATAACCACAATCCGAACTGAACCGGCAGCGGCTTATCGAAGCCATACGCCTGGATCAGTTGCAGGCGCAGCGCCTGCGAGGCATCCGGCGGCATCACCGATACCAGCGGGTCCCCGGGCGTCATATGCACCAGCATAAAACACACCAGCGCCACCCCCAACAGGATCGGCGTCGCCAATAACAAACGACGCAGGATATAAGCCAGCATCATGTCCCTCCGCGGGTCAGGTAGGAAAAACGGCGCCGGCCCTCGGGCGATACGGCGCCGGAACGCGGCGAATCAGGGTTGCTTGGTTACCAGGGTCAAGTCGATAAGCCAGCTCTGCGCCTGCACTACCCCGCTCACCTTCGGCGATATCGCCCGGGGGGCCATATCATGGGCGACGTAGAGAAAAGGCACTTCGTCCACCACCGCTTGGTGCAGCTCGGCGGTGGCCGCGTCCAGGGCCTTGGGATCAAAGGCGTTGCGGGTTTTGGTAATCAGCGCCTCGATTTTCGGGTCGGTAAAATAGCCCCAGTTGGTGGACGTGGGCGGAAACGCCTTATTGCTGGCAAAGCGCATCAGGCCGAAATAAGGGTCCATAACGGCCGAACTGACATTAATGGCGTCGGCCCCCTGGGCCGCCGGATCTTTGGCCCCCAGGCGCCAGCTGCTAAACAGGGTATTCCATTCGTTAACCACGATATTGACATCGAAATAACAGCTTTTCAGGCTCTGCTGGATGTATTCATTCATCGGCAGCGGCTGCATTTGGCCGGAACCGGACGCGGACGTGAGCACCTTCACTTTTACCGGCTTGGCGGCGCTATATCCCGCTTCGGTCATCAGCTTGCGGGCGGCATCGGCGTCAAAACGGATTTTAAAGGTGGGGTTGCCGTACCACGGCGAGTCCTTTTCATAGGTGCCGGTGGCTTCTTGCATATAACCGCCCAGATACGATTTCAGCTCGCTGCGATCGAGGCATAAATTGGCCGCCTGGCGCACGCGCTTATCCTGCCAGGGCGAACCGGGCAGAAACGAGAACTGCCAGGGCCAGAGATGGGGCTCGGCGTTGGCGTAAATTTTAAAACCGCGGCTTTTGATTTGATCCATGGCGTCCGGCGCCGGCGCCTCAATCCAGTCCACCTGGCCGGAGAGCAGCGCGGCGGTGCGGGCATTGGCTTCAGGCAAAGGAATCAGCATGATGCTATCCACTTTGGGGATGCGCTGCGGATTCCAATACTGCGGATTTTTGTCCAGGGTCAACTGCTGGCGCGGCACCAGCTGGCGCATTTTAAACGGCCCGGTGCCCACCGCATGGGCGGCAAAGGCCGTCCAGGCCGTTTTGGCCCGCGCCGCGGCATCGCCGCCGGCCGGCGCCGCGTCGAAATCCTTCTGCCAGGCGGTGGGCGAGACGATAAACAGATTGGTCAGGTTATAAGGCAGTACGGCATCCGGTTCGGAGGTGGCCAGCTCCACGGTCAAATCATCGATTTTCTTCGCCGATACCAGCGTCGGCATGCGCGACGCCGTATTGCCGATTTGCGCCGGGGCATATTGCGGCGCGGCTTTATTCAGCACTTTATCCACGTTCCATACCACCGCGTCGGCGTTAAAAGGGGTGCCGTCATGAAAGGCCACCCCCGGACGCAGCTTAAAGGTCCATTTGGTATGATCCTGCGGATTAACCGCCCATTCGGTGGCCAAGCCGGGCACCAGTTCGCTGGGTTTTTGCCCCTGCGACAGATCCCACTCCACCAGCGAGTCGTATAGCGTAATGCCGGTAAAGCGGTTGCCTTCATAGCCTTGATCCGGTTGTCCCAGCGTCAGGGGAATATCGGCGGCGGTCATGGCAATGCGCAGCGTGGAATCGGCCCAGGCGCCAAACGGCAGCAGCGAGCCGGCGGCCAGCGTGCAGGCTAACGACCACCGGGTAAAGCGCAGGGAACGTAGAATGGAGTGATTTGGCATCTTGGCATTTTCCTTGCTGTACTGGTTGATAGAGGACGGCGTAGCAAACCCTCGATAAACCCATACAATGGCTATACCAACTTTTTTTTAAGCACGGCGGCTTTTGCAGCCAATAGGCGGCAACTTGTTGATTATCATTAGTTTTAACTATTAAAAAAATTTTAATTAATTTTAGCCAAACGTTTGGGTAACCCTCCCGCCCGCGGAATGAAACATTCTGGCGCGTTTTGCCCCAAAGCGGTGCGGCAAATTGCCCGATAAGGGATACCCCTCCCCGCCGGCACCGGAAACCGATCATTATTTTAAAGGCTATCCATGAGCACACGTCCCGCGACCTTACGCAGCATCGCCCAGCAGTTGGATATACATGTTTCGACGGTTTCCCGGGTGCTTAACGGCGATATCGCCCGGGCGGGGCGCGCCGCCTCGAAAGAAACCATCGACCGGATACGGGCGCTGGCGGCCAGTCTCGACTACCGGCCAAATACCCATGCCACCACCTTGAAAACCCAGCGCAGCCACGAGATAGCGGTACTGGTGCCGCGCTTGTCGGATATCGTGCTGGCGACCATTTATGAGGGTATCGATCGGGCGGCCAGCGACCTGGGTTATACCGCTTTTGTCGCCAATACCCTGGATCGGCCGGAACGCCAGCGCGCCCTGGCCGAACGTGCGCTGGCGCGCAATGTCGATGGGTTGATCATCAGCGATGCCCATTGCACCCCGGAGCCGGATTTTATCGACGTGCTGGCGCAGCGCGAGATCCCTTTTGTCCTGGTGAGCCGGCGCAAGGGCCATTTCTGCTCGGTCACTTCGGATGATATGCAGGGCGGGCGCCTGGCCGCCCGGCATCTCTACCAGCAGGGGCACCGGCGGGTGGCGATTATTGCCGGCCAGGCCTATACCGGCAATGCCCTTGAGCGTACCCGGGGCTTCTGCCAGTATTATCGGGAACAGGGAATCGACATCCCCGCGTCGCACATTATCCACGGCCCCTTTGATAGCGAAACGGGTTTCCTTATCGGCGGGCGGCTGTTGGCGCTCAATCCCCGGCCCACGGCTATTTTTGCCGTTAACGACTTTCTGGCCATCGGCCTGATGGGCGCCATGCGCGACCGCGGCCTGGCGGCCGGGCGGGATATGGCGGTAGTGGGCTATAACGACACGCCGCTGGCCGCGCATTTACAAACGCCGCTGACCAGTATCAGCACCTGTATGGAGCAGCAAGGCTACCGGGCGGTGGAAATGCTGCTGCGGCGCATCAATGGCGAAACCGTCGAGCCGTTCCGCTTCCCGCCGGTGCTCACGGTGCGGGCCAGCAGCCGGTGCGGGCCGCGTTAAGGGGGAAACCTGCTGGACCTGGGCAGCGCGCGTTGCGGCACGTGCCGGGCTATTCTACCGCGCGCCATTTAGGGAATAAGCCTGGCTTTATTTAACCGGCGGCCAACATTTATTTGAATGACTACTATCTTTATTGCTTAATATGATTAACCCCTTAATTTACTCCCCCTGCCGATAAATATCGGCCGTTATCCGCGCCGCAGTCGGAAATGATTATTATTCAGTATTAATCCTGATTATTTTCGCCCGGCTGAAATTTTACTTTTTTCTCATAATCTAAGCGCCCCGCGGCTCCGGCAGGGTCATAAGTTATTCTTATGCTTAGCCGTGATAAACATATGCTTTTTTATACGTGGTTAATTATCTTGGCCTATGTAATATTCCTTGCCATAAAGCCGACTTCAATGGATAACCTATTGAAGCAGCTCACTTATCCACCAATTATTTCAAGGAATAGCATATGGCTGTGTTCATTAATAAGCGCCCTTCTGTTTTATCGCTGCTGACGTTGTTGGCCATGGGCGGTATTTCTTCTTTCGCGGCCCATGCCGATCAATTGGCCGATATTAAACAGGCCGGCGTTATTCGCGTCGCTACTTTTGATTCCAACCCGCCGTTTGGTTCCGTGGACGCCAAAACCCATAATATCGTCGGTTATGACGTGGACTTTGCCAAGGCGCTGGCTTCGGCGCTGGGCGTAAAATTGGAACTGGTGCCCACCAACCCCGCCAACCGCATACCGTTATTGCAGTCGGGCAAAGCCGAT
Organism: Sodalis sp. RH21; assembly: GCF_047324175.1. Lineage (NCBI taxonomy): Bacteria > Pseudomonadati > Pseudomonadota > Gammaproteobacteria > Enterobacterales > Bruguierivoracaceae > Sodalis > Sodalis sp. RH21. The sequence goes on from NZ_CP178732.1 coordinate 3,765,798, forward strand.
ATCATCGTGGCGGATATCACCATCACGCCGGAACGGGCCAAGGTCATCGATTTCTCCGTGCCCTATTTCGTGACCGGACAGCAATTCCTGGTGCCGGTAAAATCGCCGGACAAACTCAGTGAGTATGCCAAGGCCCGCATCGGCGCGGTCAAGGGCACCACCGGCGAACAGGAATTGCACAACCGCTTCCCTGATTCGCGCGTCTTGTCCTATGACGATATTCCGCTGGCCCTGTCGGCCCTGCGCAACGGCAACGTCCAGGCGATTACCCAGGACAGCACCATTCTGGCCGGTTTGCTCGACGGCGCGCCGGATAAAGCGAAATATAAAGTATTGCCGGAATTATTGAGCAAAGAAGAGATTGGCGTCGGGGTTAAAAAAGGCGAAACCGCCCTGCTGGCGTTCGTGAATAACGAATTGCTGCAACTGGAGAAAAACGGCCAGGCCACCTCCATCTATAATAACTGGTTCGGGCCGCAGACCAAGTCGCCTCAGCCGCGTTTGTTTAAAATAGAAGCAAAATAATCAGGCTGAATCAATGCACTTCCAGCACCACAATTCTGACGTATCCGCCACCCCGGTGGCGGATAATACCGCTATTTCTCCCGCCGTTGAATTTCGCCAGGTCGACAAATATTTCGGGCCGCATCATGTTATCCGCCAGGTGGATTTCAGCGTCGCACGCGGGGAAGTAGTGGCCATCTGCGGCCCGTCCGGGTCGGGAAAATCCACTCTGATACGCTTAATCAACCAGCTCGAAACCGTTAGCGGCGGCGAAATATTCATCGATGGCCGGCCCACCTCCGCCTTAAAAGGCAAAGCGCTGCGGGAATTACGCACCCATATCGGTTTTGTCTTCCAACAATTTAATCTCTATGCCCATCTCAGCGCGCTGGACAACGTCAGCCTGGCGTTGATCAAGGTGCATGGCTGGACGCAGGCCCAGGCCCGTGCCAAGGCGCAAACCCTGCTCGATCGGGTCGGCCTGGCGGATAAAGCGCCCTTTTTCCCGGCGCAGCTCTCCGGCGGGCAGCAGCAGCGCGTGGCCATCGCCCGCGCCCTGGTGACCGATCCCAGCCTGATCCTGTTCGACGAACCCACCTCGGCGCTGGACCCGGAAATGATCGGCGAAGTGCTGCAGGTCATGCAGGAACTGGCGCACAGCGGCATCACCATGATCGTGGTAACCCACGAGATGAGTTTTGCCCGCGAAATCGCCGATCGGGTGGTATTTATGGACGGCGGGGTCATTCTGGAACAGGCCGATCCGGAGACCTTTTTTACCGCCCCGGCGCATCCCCGCGCGCAGCGCTTTTTGCAAAAAGTCTTGAATCCGCTCCATGCGCGGGTGGAGGACGCCTGATGGCCTGGCATCTGGATTGGGCCGGGGTACTGACCGGTCAGCCGTGGCAATGGATTGTTTCCGGATTCATGGCAACCCTGTATGTCACCCTGATAGGCAGCCTGCTGGCTACCCTTATCACCGTGCTGATGCTCAGCCTGCGCCTGGCTCCGGGCCGGTTGGGCCGCGGCCTGGCGGCGGCGTATGTTTCGGTGTTTCGCAATACGCCGCTGCTGGTGCAACTGCTGTTTTGGTATTTCGCCGCCTGGGGCATGCTGCCGCAAAGCCTGCGGTTTTATATCGGCGATATGCATCCCTGGGCCAACCTGCCGGGGAACGTCGCCTGGCTGACGCCGGAGTTTCTTTGCGCCTGCTGGGGCCTGGCGCTGTTCAGCGCGGCGTTTTTAATCGAAGAGATCCAGGCCGGGCTGAATTCGGTGCCCGCGGGCCAAACGGAAGCCGCGCTTTCCCAGGGGTTCAGCCAGTGGCATATCCTGCGCAATGTGCTGCTGCCGCAGGGATTGATTAACGCCTGGCAGCCCTTGGTCGGGCAATATCTCAACCTGATGAAACTCTCCTCCCTGGCCAGCGGGATCAGTTTTGCCGAACTCACCTATCAGGTGGGCCGCGTGGAGAGCTATAACGCCCACGCGCTGGAAGGCTTCGCCGTCGGCACCGGGTTATATCTGTTATTGGGAGTGCTGATGGGTGGGCTGATGCTGCTGCTTGGACCCAAACGCCGCGACCGGCGCCAGCCCCTGCTGGCGGTTCTGGACGCCGATGGGCTGATGGAACCGCCGTCGGACGCCGCCCTTAAGGGGACACGCCATGACGTTTAATTTTGATGTGATCCTCAATAACCTGACCTACCTGTTATGGGGACGGATGGCCGACGGCCAGCCGGGCGGCGTGCTGCTGACGCTGATCATGGCGATCTCCAGCGGCGTGCTGGCCTGGGGGGTGGGCGTCCTGCTGGCCTGCCTGGCCTGGCGCTATAAAGGCTGGGTGCGCTGGACGCTGTTTATCTGGGCGGAGTTTATTCGCGGCATTCCGCTGATTTTCGTGATTTTCTGGATGTTTTTCCTGCTGCCGATCGTGTTTGGCGGTTCGATACCCGGTCCGCTGACGGTGATCCTGGCGCTGGCCTGGTTTACCTCGGCGGCGGTAATGCATACCACCCTGGCCGGGCTTAACGCCCTGCCCGCCGGGCAAATCGAAGCCGGCATCGCGTCCGGTCTGGGTGAATGGCAGATCCTGCGCGCCATCCTGCTGCCCCAGGCCATACCCAACTTATTGCCGTCCTATATCGGCCTGATGGTGGCGCTGATTAAAGACACCTCCCTGGCCTTTATCGTCAACGTGCCCGAGTTGACCACCGTGGCCGGCCAGGTGAATAATCGCGAGCAGATTTATCCCACCGAGATCTTTGTCTTTATCGGCGTGATTTATTATTTGCTCTGTTACGGCCTGTCGGCCCTGGCTACCCGCCTTGGGGCGGCCAAACCCGCGTGAACCCTGGGCGGCCGCCCGCCGGCCGCCCTATTTATCCCCCGCCTTGCCGCCCGCTTGACTCGCCCGCCGCGCCTCGGCGCGCACCCGGTGCAGCACATGCTGCTTGATATCGCTATAGCCCGCCGCCTGCGCCAGGGTCTCGATATCCCGCTCTGGCCCGAAAGGCAGCACCACCTCATCCACGATAGTGCCCGGCCGCGCCGACATGACCAGAATACGATCGGCCAGGAACAGCGCCTCTTCCACATCGTGGGTCACAAACAAAATCGTGGTGCCCGTTTGCCGCCAGGCGGCCCGCAGCAATTCCTGCATCATCATGCGGGTTTGCGCGTCCAGCGCGCCAAACGGCTCGTCCATCAGCAGCACATCGGGGTCCGGCAGCCAGGCCCGCGCCAGCGCCACCCGCTGCTTCATCCCGCCGGACAGTTGCCAGGGGGCGTGGTGCTCGAAGCCTTCCAGCCCTACCCGCCGCAACCAGGCATTGGCTTCGCTATTCGCCGCGGCCCGTTTTTTGCCGGCCATGCGCGGGCCAAAAGTGACATTATCCAATACCGATAGCCAGGGAAATAAATTGGGCTGCTGAAACACCATGCCGCGGCTCGGATGAGGGCCGCTGACCGGTTGCCCCGCGCACAGGATGCGCCCTTGCCGGGCGCCGGTAAAACCGGCGATCGCGTTGAGAATGGTGGATTTCCCGCAGCCGGAGGGCCCCAGCAGCACCACGAATTCCCCCTGGGTCAACGATAGCGACACATCCTCCAGCACCGTCAGCCGCTGATGCTTGCCCGGAAAATCCAAAGTGACGTGTTCAAGCCGGATATGATCGGTCATGCGTCCTTCCCCGCCCAGGGCACCAGCCATTTCTGCAATCCCACCAGCAGCAAATCCAGCGCGTAGCCGATGGCCCCCAGCAGCAGAATGCCGATCATCACAATATCGGTGCGCAAGTAGGCGCTGGCGTTAATTACCATCCAGCCCAGGCCCGAGGTCGCCGCCACCAGTTCGGCGGCAATCAGCGACGTCCAGCCCACGCCGATGGACAAACGCACGCTGGTAAACAGCTCCGGCAGCGTATCCGGCAAGACCACCCGCCAGAAAATCTGCCGGCGGGAAGCGCCCAGGGTTTGCGCCACGCGGATACGCGAACGGCCGATGCGCTCCACCGCCGCGGTCGCCCCCACCACCACGCTCAAAAACGTGGCGATAAAAATCAAAAAGAATTTCGACGATTCGCCAATCCCCAGCCAGACCACCGCCAGCGGAATGAGCGCGATTTTGGGCAGCGGACGTAAAAATTGCACAAAGGGATTGAGGGCGGCGGCCACCGGCTGCGACAACCCCATCACCAGGCCCAGCGGAATGCCCAGGGCGATGGCCACGGTAAACGCGCTTAACGCCCGCGCCAGGCTGATGGCGATATGCTCCCACAGCGGTACCTGGCGATAGCCGTCGTGCAATAATTCCACCGTGGTCTCGCCGATATCGGTTAACGGCGGCAATAATAGCGGGTCGACCCAGTGACGTTCTCCGGCCACCTGCCAGAGTAAGAAAAACAGCGTCACCGATGCGACGCTGATGGCTACATGATGAACAGCTTTCATAAAGGCGATTATTTTCCCGCGGCCTGGCGGATGTAGCTGGAATCAATGGCATCTTTCCAGGTGGCCGGAATATCCCGCTGACGCACTTCGCCGATACTTTGCAGGAAATGGGCGGTTTTATTCACCGCCTGGCCGATGCCGCTATGATCGGTATCGGTGCCGTCGCCCAACCAGGCGGCGGTGCCCTGCTCGGCCAGGGAAGGATATTCCAGCCCGGCCAGGGTATTGGTGGCGGTGGTCACCGGCGCGCCGACCTCTTTGGCGACAATGGCGGCGGCGGCCTCGGGGTTGCGGCGGAATTCATCTACTTTTTGCTGATGGACCCGCAGGAATTGCGTCACTACCTCGGGGTAGCGTTTGGCAAACGCTTTACGCACCACATAGTTGTTATAAATCAGGTAACCATCGGCCTGCAAATCCTTGGTGGCGAAGACCTGATGGCCCCCCGAGGCTTCCAGCTCCTGGGCGAAGGGCGCCCAGACATAACCGGCATCGATATCGCCGCGTTTCCAGGCGGCGACCATTTCCGCCGGGCGCAGCGGGATAAGGGTAATTTTGCTGCGATCGAGTTTATGCACGGCAATCGCCGCTTCCAGCGCGTATTGAGCGGTGGAGTTAGGCGGATAACCTACCCGTTTGCCTTCGATGCCTTTAAGGTCGTCGATACCCTGTTTGCCGATTAAACGCTCATAGGTGGCGATCACTCCGGAGACCCCGATAATCTCCACCGGCAGTTTGCGCACGATGCCGGCGGTGGCCGGGCTGGAACCAAAGTTGGCGATATCTATGGCGTCGCTGGCGAAATAATTCAGCGCATCGGCGCCGGAGGCGAATTGCACCCATTTGACCTTGGCGCCCAACGCTTTTTCCAGCGAACCGTCCACTTTGGACAACAATAAAACCTGCGAGCCGCCGCTATAGGCGACCCGCACTTCATCGGGCACCGCTGCCGCCTGGGCGGCGGATAGCGTCATCATTAAACCTGCGGCGCCGAGCATGGCTGTCATTATTTTAAGCATAAATTACCCTTAAGGAAGAGAGATATTGAAATTACCATTTAGGTATTATTAAGCAGCACAGTATAAAGGCCGACGGTCAAGATCGCTTAGTTAATAACTGAATATTCAAAGTGAATAAGTGGCAATGCGCGTTTCTTGACGATAATATTTTTCTTTCTGGTTACAATTCCATCATTTAATGTATTAGACTCGATTAAAATAGACCCATGACTGGTTTAAAAACGTTCAATATGGCAACCTGTATTTAATAATTTATTGAAATTTATGCTTTTATTTTTTTAATCTTGGTTATAGCAAAATAACTTAACCATCTAACCAGCCGCTAAAATAATATATGCCGGCGGCTGTTATTTGCGGTTATAGTCATGCGAAAAATCACTATGGTTATGTGCTATTTTCATTTTAAGTTCAAATCTTTTTTGGTGTATGGTGGCGACCACGCGTATGGCTATAGCGATCTCATTATGAGGGTAAAATGACGACAAATAATACAATAAAGCTGATTGATGAGTCCATCGATCGGCAACAGGATAACTATCTCGCCATCAGTAAAGATATCCATGCTCATCCGGAAACCGGTAATAATGAATATTATGCCAACGCCCGGCTGACCGAGCTGCTGGCGCGGGCGGGATTTGACGTCACATCCAACGTGGCCGGCCATGAAACCGCTTTTTACGCCAGCAAAGACAGCGGCAAACCCGGCCCGACCATTGCCTATCTGGCGGAATACGACGCCTTGATCGAAATAGGCCATGCCTGCGGCCACAATATTATCGGCGTGACCAGCGTCGCCGCCGCCATAGCCCTGGCGGAAACCCTGCCGGCCACCGGCGGTAAAGTGGTGGTATTGGGCACCCCGGCGGAAGAAGGCGGCCTCAAAGGCCCCGGCGGGTTAAACGGCAATGTCAAAGCCCGGTTCGTACAGCACGGTTTTTTGCAGGGTGTGGATGCGGCCCTGATGATTCATCCCGCGGGCAAGACCCGGCTGTCCGGCCCCTCGCTGGCCAATAACCATCTTTATTTTAATTTTTACGGCAAACCTTCCCATGCAGGCAGTTCCCCCCATAAAGGCGTTAACGCGCTGGATGCGGTAGTGCTGCTGTATAACGGCATCAGCGTGCTGCGCCAGCAATTGCCCGACGGCATTCGGGTGCACGGCATTATTACCAACGGCGGCCAGGCGCCGAATGTGATTCCCGAGTTCGCCTCGGCGCACTATTACATCCGCGCCGATACCCGCGAAGAGGTGATTGCGCTGGAGCCGCGCATCCGGGCCATCGCCGAGGGCGCGGCCCTGGCCACCGGCACCCGGGTCGAGATCGAACATCAGGTCGGTCCGCGGGATTTTCGCATTAATCACGCCCTCAACGAGGTATTGCTCGACGAGCTGACCGCCCATGGCGAACAGGTGGACCTGACGCCGAAAACGGGCAAAGGCTCCACCGATGCCGGGGATATCAGCCACGCCGTCCCCACCGCCCATCCCTATATTAAAATCGGCCCGGATGACCTGATCGGCCATACGGTGGAGTTTCGCGAGGCGGCCAATTCAGAGGCCGGCTACCTGGCGCTGCTCACCGGCGCCCGGGTGCTGGCGAAAACCGGTTATCGCTTATTAACGGACGCGGAATTATTACGCCGGGTGCGCGATGAATTCACATCAACGACCCAGGGAGGAGCGCAGTGATGAAAACCAAACGCGTTAACGCCGCCGCGCTATTGCTGTGCGCCGCCCTGCCCTGGTACGCCGCCGCGACCCGGGCCGCCGAACCGGGCAACGATACGTTAAATATCGCTTATGGCAACCGGCCGGGCACCCTGGACCCGTATCTCACCACCAATAACGCCACCTCGGATGTGGATCGCCATATTTTCGAAGAGCTATTTACCATCAACGATAAATTCGAGCCGGTGCCCGAATTGGTGGACCACTATGAGATCAGCGCCGATCGCCTGGTCTATACCTTTACCCTGCGCGATCATATTGCATTTCAAAACGGCCAGCCGCTTACCGCGGACGACGTGGTGGCGTCAATGAATCGCTGGCTGGCGTTGTCCACCCAGGGCAAAGCCAATTTACCCGGCGCGCGGTTTACCAAAACCGGCCCGCTCAGCGTACAGCTAACGCTGAAAACGCCTTCGCTGATCGCGCTCAATATCCTGGCGGACCTTAAAAACATCGCCGCCATTATGCCCAAGACCATTATCGATCGGGCCAACGAGTCCAAAGGCCCGGTCACCGAGCTGATCGGCACCGGCCCCTATAAACTGGCCGAGTTCAAGCAAGGGGAGTATCTGCATCTGACCCGCTACGACGGTTATACGTCCCGCACGGAACCGGCCAGCGGCCTGTCGGGACAAAAACACGCCTGGGTGAAAGATATTTTTTTCCGCTACGTTACCGATGAATCCACGCGTTTGGCGGGCGCGCTGACCGGCGAGTACGATTTAGTCTTTAATCTGCCCAAAGATAATATCGACACCCTTAAGCAATCGGCCGGCGTGCATTTATATGCGCCGGAATCAGGCGGCTCCCTGATTACCTATCTGTTTAATAAAAAAACCGGCCCCTTCGCCGATGCCAAGCTGCGCGAAGCCTTTAACACCGCCCTGGACGTCAACAGCGTATTGCTGGCCGGCTACAGCGATGCGCGCTTTTTTACCGCGGACTCCTCGCTGGGATTCCCACAGCAGGCGGATTGGTATAGCGAGGCCGGCAAACCTTTCTATAACCAGCATAAGCTCGACGCGGCCAAAAAGCTGGTACAGGCGTCCGGCTATAAAGGCGAGGAAGTGGTGATTATCGCCACCAAGGAGTACGCCGAACTTTATAACCTGGCCATCGTCGCCCAGCAGGTACTCAAACAAATCGGCGTGAAATCCCGGCTGGATGTGTATGACTGGCCGACGGTGCTGCAACGGCGCCAGGACCCGAAGAATTTTGATCTTTGCGCCCTGGAATTCTCCATGCGCCAGGTGCTGCACCAATACCCCTTCCTGGACTCGCGGGCCAATTTCCCCGGCTGGTCGAACAGCCCCGAGATCGACGGCGTATTGGATCAAATCAAGCTGGCGCCGTCGCTCAAAGAGGCCAGGCCGCTGGTGGATAAATTGCAAACCCTGACCTGGCGGTATTTGCCGGTGATTGTGCTGGGCCACACCACCCCCGAACCTATCGCCATCAAGGACGGCGTCAGCGGTTATGCGGATTTAATCGGGCCCATTTTGTGGAATGTGCAAATAGCCCATTGATAACCTCCGGGGCGAGGGTAACCCGGGCCCGGCCCGGAAGGATTAACCGATGTTATGGTACGCATTGCACCGTTTACTGGCGCTGATCCCGGTCTTGCTGGTGGTGGCGGTAGTGGTATTTTGCCTGGTACACCTGGCGCCGGGCGATCCGGTGCTGGTGGTGCTGGGCAATGACGCCCGGCCGGAAGATATACTGGCGATGCGCGAGCGGCTCGGCCTGAATCAAAGCCTGCCGGTCCAGTTCTGGCAATGGTTTTACCATATTCTGCGCGGCGATTTGGGCCGCTCCCTGTTTATGGGGGAGAGCGTGGTCTCGCTGTTCGTACAGCATCTTAAACCCACCCTGGCCCTGGCGCTGCTGGCGCAGGCCATCGCCATGACGCTCGGTATCGCCGGGGGCATCGCGGCGGCCTACCGCCGCGGCCGCCTGACCGATCGCCTGATTATGGCGTTATCCACCCTCGGGTTATCGATTCCGGGTTTTTTGCTGGGGCTGTTTTTGATCTTCTTTTTTGCCGTTCATCTGCGCTGGTTCCCGGTTATCGGTTATAAATCCGGCAACCTGGACCTGTGGCAAAATCTGTATTATTTGTTCCTGCCGGCGATGGCGCTGGCTATCCGTATCGCCGCACTGCTGGCGCGGATGACCCGGGCGGTGATGCTCGATGTACTTAACGAAAATTATATTAAAACCGCCCGCGCCAAGGGGGTGCCCGAACGGCTGGTGCTCCTGCGCCACGCGTTTAAAAACGCCTGGGTCCCGGTGTTGAATATTTGCGGCGAATCTTTTGGTTCCCTCGTGACCGGGGCGATCGTCATAGAAAGCGTGTTCGGCATTCCCGGCGTCGGTTTATTGATCGTCGATTCCATCGAGCGGCGCGATTTTACCGTGATCCAGGGGTCGGTGCTGTTGATCACCACCAGCTATGTGTTGATTAACCTGGCGGTGGACCTGCTGTTCGGGTTTATCGATCCGCGGATCAATGTCAAACCAGCATAAAGGAGCCGCGACGTGTCGAAGTTATACGGCAATACACTAATGCTGACCGGGGGGATCATGCTGCTGGGAATGGTGGTCTTCTCCGTGGCCATCGGTTATTTCAGCCCTTACGATCTCTATGCCCTCGACCCGCTGAGCCGGCTGAAAGGTCCATCGGCCCTGCACTGGCTCGGCACCGATAATTTTGGCCGCGACCTATTGGTGCGCGTGGCGTTCGCCATTCGTATTTCGCTGCTGGTAGGGGCGGCGGTTGGCGTCGCCGCCGGCGCGATCGGCATGGCCGTCGGCCTGCTGTCGGCCTGGTACCGGCCGGTGGATCTGATCGCCATGCGTATCTGCGACGGCCTGTTCGCATTCCCTTCCCTGCTGCTGGCGATTTCAATCGTGGGCATTTTGGGACCGAACACCCTTAACGTGGTGCTGGCGTTATCGCTGGTCTATATTCCGTCCATCGCGCGGGTGGTGCGCTCCGCGGCGCTGGTCATCAGGGAAAAAAATTATATCGAGGGGCTGAGGGCGCAGGGCGCGGGCAATGCGCGCATTATTTGGCTGCATATCATGCCCAACGTAATGTCGCCGTTTATCGTGCAGATCACCTTTATTTTCTCCGTGGCCATTCTCACCGAGGCGGCGCTGAGTTTTCTGGGTTCCGGCGTGCCGGCGCCGATGCCCAGCCTGGGCAATCTGTTATTGGAAGGCAAAAAAGTGATCTTCACGTCCTGGTGGATGACCTTTTTCCCCGGGCTGTCGATCATCTTCCTGATCTTTGCCCTGAACATGCTCGGCGACGGCCTGCGCGATCTGCTGGACCCCAATGTCCGTCCCCTGTCCCGGCGGATTATAAAGCAGCTCAAAGCCCGGTTTTAAGCTTTATAGGATAATGTCATGACCCAGTTTCCAGTTCAGGCCGCCCCACCCCCGCCGCTATTGACCGTGGAGAACCTCTCGGTAAAATTCGCCACCGAACAGGGCATTGTCCGGCCGGTGCGCGGCGTATCCTTCGTGGTCAATGCCAACGAGACCCTGGGCATCATCGGCGAGTCGGGCTGCGGCAAAAGCGTGACCGCCGAGTCGATCATGGGATTATTGGACCCGCGTATTGCCAACGTGCAGGGCGGTGTGATATTTAGTCAGCAGGACCTGCTGGGGTTAACGGCCAGCGCGCGCCGCGCGATCCGGGGCAATCGCTTGTCGATGATCTTCCAGGACCCGCTGTCGAGTTTAAATCCGCTGTTTACCATCGGCAGGCAGATCGAGGAAAGCCTGCGCTTGCATCTCGGCCTGGCTAAAGCGGCGCGGCGCGCGCGGGTAATAACGCTGCTGGAACAGGTGGGCATCGCCGATCCGCCGCGCTGCGCCGCGGCCTATCCCCATGAAATTTCCGGCGGCATGCGCCAGCGGGTGATGATTGCCATGGCCATCGCCTGCCACCCGGCGCTGCTGATCGCCGATGAGCCGACCACCGCCCTGGATGTGACCATCCAGGCGCAGATCCTGGCGTTGCTGGAATCGTTGAAAGCAGCCAACGGCATGGGCATTATCCTGATCACCCACGACTTATCCGTCGTCGCCCAAATGTGCCAGCGGGTGATAGTCATGTACCTGGGGGAAGTGGTTGAGGAAGCCGATGTGATGACCCTGTTCGACCGGCCCCGGCATCCTTATACTTTGGGATTGCTGGCGTCGACCCCTACGCTGGACCGGGAGCGTAAATCCACGCTGCCGGAAATCAAAGGCAGCGTCCCGTCATTAACCCGGAGTCCGCAGGGCTGCGGTTTTGCGCCGCGCTGTCCGTTTGCCGGCGAGATTTGCCGCCGGCATCCGCCGCTGGCCCCCGTCGCCGGATCGGACGGTTCCCCGAACGCCGGCGGGGCGCATCATGTGCGCTGCTGGAAAGCGGACGAAATACCCGGCGGGGCGTGGCGATGACATCGGCGCAAAATAATCCGCCGCCGCTGCTCAGCGTGCATAATCTCACTAAAAGGTTTAAGGCCAGGCAGGGGTTTCGCAGCCGGTGGATCACCGCGGTGGAAAATGTCAGTTTTCATATCTGCCCCCGGGAAACCTACGCCCTGGTCGGCGAATCCGGCAGCGGCAAAAGCACCACCGGCAGAGCGCTGTTAAGGCTTACCGAGGCGACGTCTGGGCAGGCCCATTTCGCCGGCCAGGATATATTCAGCCTGCCGGCCAAGGCCTTGCGCGAACTGCGCAAAGATATCCAGATGATATTCCAGGACCCGCTTTCTTCCCTGGACCCGAAGCGCAGTATCGGCTACAGCGTCGCGGAGCCGCTGATTATTCACGGTCTGGACGACCCCGCAGGGCGGCGGGCCAAGGTGGCGGGCTTATTGGCGCGGCTGGGCTTTAGTCCGGGGGATGCCGACCGTTATCCCCATGAGTTCTCGGGCGGCCAGCGCCAGCGCATCGGCATCGCCAAGGCGCTGATCCTCGACCCGCGGCTTATCGTCTGCGACGAGCCGGTATCGGCGCTGGATGTGTCCATCCAATCGCAAATCCTCAATTTATTGCTGGAGTTGCAGCGCGAGCGCGGGTTTTCCTATTTATTTATCGCGCACGATCTCGGCGTGGTGCGCCATATCGCCGATCGCATCGGCGTGATGTACCGGGGGCGCATCGTGGAGGAAGCGCCCACGCAAACGCTGTTTTCATCCGCCCGTCATCCCTATACCCGGTTTTTGCTGGCTTCCATACTCCCGGCCCATCCCCGGCAGAAAAAAAATCTCGTCCTTCCCGTGCGATCCGGCCCCGACGCCGGTTCGGTCCCGGGAGCCGGATGCGTGTACAGCAGCAAATGCCCTTTTGCCATTTCACTGTGCTTTGAGCATGCCCCGGTCGACCGAATCATCGGCGACCAGCACCGGATTGCCTGCCATGTTTGCGATTAAACGCCGTTCCACCCCCCACAGCCTCCCTGAACGTAAAGTTCTGGGCGCCACCAGCCTGGCGCATTTATATCATGATGGCGTCACCGACATGCATTACCTGCTGTTTACCCTTTGGCAGCAGCAGTTCGGCCTGACGATGACGCAGATCGGCTTACTCAAAGCGCTGTTCTCCGGCTCGCTGGCGATTTGGCAGATTCCGGCGGGTGAGCTGGGCAAACGCTTTGGCGAACGCAAGCTGCTGATTGCCGGCACCCTGCTGCTTTCGTCCGCCCTGTTCCTATATGGGTTTTCCAGCGGCATCATGCAGCTCATGGCGCTGATTATCGTGGGCGGAATGGGGGCCAGCGTACAGCATCCGCTGGCGTCCAGCTATATTTCCCATACTTTTACCACCCGGCAAACCCGGATGGCCCTGAGCACCTATAATTTTTTTGGCGATGTTGGTAAAAGCCTGATTCCCACGGCGATTTCCGGCCTGCTATTGATTCTCGCGTGGGGGACGTCGGTGCAGGTCATCGCGCTGGCGGGTTTTTTGGTGGCCGCCGGTTTGCGCTGGCTGCTGCCGAAGCAGCCGATGGAGCGGACGGCCATCTCCCGCGCTTCCCCGGCCGAACCCCACGCGCCCCCGGGCGAGAGCTTTCGCGCCGCGCCGGCGCTGGCCGAAGGCAAACGTAAACTCGCCTTCTCTTCATTGTGCCTGATCGGCAGCCTGGATAACGCTACGCGTTCGGGCACCCTGACTTTTCTGCCTTTTTTACTGGCGGCCAAGGGGGCGACGGCGGCGAATGTCGGCATGGCGTTAACCACCATTTTTATCGGCGGCGCCTGCGGTAAACTGGTTTGCGGCGCGCTGGCGCCGCGGCTCGGGATATTGCGCACCGTGGCCATCAGCGAATTGATCACCGCCGGAATTATTATCGCGCTGTTATTCACCCCGTTATCGGTGAGTTTTTTGCTGTTTATCCCCTTGGGCATCGTTTTGAACGGCACGTCGTCCATTCTCTACGGCACCGTGGCGGAGCTGGCCAAACCGGGCCAGCAAACGCGCGCCTTCGCCATCTTCTATACCCTGTCGCTGGGCTGCGGGGCGGTAATGCCTATCTTCTATGGCGCCTTGAGCGATCATATCGGCATCATGCCGGCGCTGCTGTTCGTGGCGCTACTGCTGATGTGCGTTTTGCCGCTGCTGCTGCCGCTGCGGGTAATCAGCCGCTAAATAGCCTATGATTATCGGTTTTTATTACGCTATTGATCCATTATTGACCCCATGACCACGGGACGCGCCGCCAGGAAACTGCCGATCGGCGGGCTGCGTCCTTGAAGAGAGGTAGCATGACGGCGGCAGTACTTATTTTTATCCTGACGATGGTATTGGTCATCTGGCAGCCCAGGGGGCTGGGGATTGGCTGGAGCGCCGCGCTCGGAGCCGCGCTCGCCCTGCTGTCCGGGGTAGTGCATCCGGCGGACATTCCCGTGGTCTGGCAAATCGTCTGGAATGCCACCGCCACCTTTATCGCCATCATTATCATCAGCCTGCTGCTCGATGAATCCGGTTTTTTTGCGTGGGCCGCGCTGCACGTGGCCCGCTGGGGAAACGGCCGGGGGCGGCGGTTGTTCAGCTATATCATCTTGCTGGGCGCCATTGTGGCGGCGCTATTCGCCAATGACGGCGCCGCGCTTATCCTGACCCCTATCGTCATGTCCATGCTGCTGGCCCTCGGGTTCAGCCGCGGCGCCACCCTGGCCTTTGTCATGGCGGCGGGCTTTATCGCCGATACCGCCAGCCTGCCGCTGGTGGTATCCAATCTGGTGAATATCGTCTCCGCCGACTACTTCAAGCTGGGGTTCAACGCCTATGCGTCGGTGATGGTGCCGGTGAACATCGCCGCGGTAGCCGCCACCCTATTGACCCTGCACCTGTATTTACGCCGGCAAATACCGGTGATGTATGACCTGGCGCGCCTGCCGCAGCCGAAAGACGCCATTCGCGATCCGGCGACCTTTAAAACCGGGTGGGGGGTGTTATTGCTGTTACTGGCCGGTTTTTTCGGCCTGGAACCGCTGGGCGTGCCGGTCAGCCTGATTTCGGCCATCGGGGCGGCGATCTTGTTTGCCGTGGCCAAAAAAGGCCATGCCATCAACACCGGCAAGGTCTTGCGCGGGGCGCCGTGGCAAATCGTGATCTTTTCGCTGGGCATGTATCTGGTGGTATATGGCCTGCGCAACGCCGGACTGACCCATTTATTGTCCGCGCTGCTAAACCGGGTCGCCACGCACGGCCTATGGGCGGCCACCCTGGGCACGGGCTTTCTCACGGCGTTTTTATCATCGGTGATGAATAACTTGCCCAGCGTATTGGTGGGGGCGTTATCGATTGAAGGCAGTACGGCTACGGGAGTGATTAAAGAGGCGATGATTTATGCCAATGTCATCGGCTGCGATCTGGGTCCCAAGATCACGCCCATCGGCAGCCTGGCGACGCTGCTGTGGCTGCATGTGCTGGCGCAAAAGGATTTGACCATCACCTGGGGATATTATTTTCGCGTCGGGATTATCCTGACCCTGCCGGTCCTGTTAATCACGCTGGCGGCATTGGCCCTGCGGCTGTCAGTCCCGATATAGGCGGAGGGATAGCGGGTATGCCGCTATCTCCGGCCAAAAAAACCGGCGGTCAGTTTTTCATTACCGCATATTTTCCCGGACCGACCAGCATGATGATCAGGCCGCCGAAAAAATAAAGCGCTTCGGTTTCCAGCGCCCAGGCACCCACTTCCGTGAGTGTATAAAAATGTCCCATGCCGACCAGTAAAGTGGCTACCAGCAAATTAAAGGCAAAAATAAATCCCGCCAGGCGGGTTAGAAATCCCACAATAATCATAATCGGTGCGATAATTTCACCGATAAAAGCGCCATAGGCAATAAAACCCGGCAAGCCATGGCTTTGTAATAAGTCGGCAATCCAGCCCACTCCATGTTGGGTTTTTGCGTAGCCATGGAATAACATTAATATACCAAAAGTCAGGCGTAACAGCAGCTTACCCGCATCTGGCCCGTCCACGAATCGCGCAAATCCATTGTTAATTGCAGTAAGCATTAAGAACCTTCGTTCATATTAATTAGTGTGTAGCGCTAATCTACCCGACATTTTCTCCGGCATCTAATCAAATAAACTGAAAGATATAGTCAAAAAAGTACCTTGGCGAAAATAATAGGCAGCCAGGTTTTATTATTGCCGCAATTACGGCGGGCGGTTCGCCGGAGGGATTATTCTCAGCCGATCCCGGCCTGGTGCAGATCGTGCAAATTAAGCGCTCCCACCAGCCGGCCCGCCGTATCCACCACGGGCGCGGCGGTAATATGCTGCTGGTGCAAGGCCTCCAGCGCGGCGCCGGCGCGCCACTGCGCCGGCAACAGATAGCCGGGCCGGGTCATGGCGTCCAGGATAGGTTCGCCCAGCCCGCGGCCTTTTACCAGCCAGCGGCGCAGGTCGCCGTCGGTAAATACCCCCGCCACCCGATCGTCGCCGTCGCAGACCGCGACCAGGCCTAAACCGGTGCGGCTGAGTTCCAGCATGGCCGCCATTACGCTATCCTCCTGGCCGATCCTTGGCAGTTGTTGCGCGGTGCGCATCAGATGATGAACCCGGTTTAATAAGCGGGCGCCCAGGCTGCCGCCCGGATGAGAGCGGGCAAATTGCTCGGCGTCGAACCCCCGGTAGCGCATCAGCGCCATGGCCAGGGCGTCGCCCATCATCAGGGTATTTACCGCGCTGGCGGTCGGCGCCAGCCCCATCGGGCACGCTTCGCGCCCGACCCCGACGTCAAGGACGCATTCGGCGGCGCGCGCCAGCGGCGAATCGGCATCGCCGGTAAGGGCGATAACCGGTATGCAGCTCTCCGCCAACAGCGGCAAAATCAGGCGTAATTCCTGGGCGCGGCCGGAATAGGAGATAAACATCACCACATCCTGCCGGTCTATCATGCCCAAGTCCCCATGCAGCGCCTCGGCGGGATGTACAAAAAACGCCGGGGTGCCGGTGCTGGCGAGGGACGCCGCGATTTTTTTGCCGATATGCCCCGATTTTCCCATGCCGGAAACCACCACTTTTCCCCGGCAGTCGAGCAGCAGGCGGCAGGCGCGCGCTACGCTGCCGTCCAGGCGATCGCGCATGCGCTGCGCTTCGGCGATTTCGATATCCAGCGTTTCCAGGGCATAACCGAGCAGGTCTTCACTCATCTCGTTCTCCAACCAGGATGACATTGATGCCCATGGCCGTTAACGCATCGAGATACACGGGATTGATATCCCGATCGGTAATCAAGATGTGTACCGCGCCCAGGTCGCAGACCACATTGGGACTTTTACGGCCGAATTTCGACGAGTCCACCAGCAGAATCAGCTGCTGGGCCGCCCGGCACATCGCCTGGCTCACGGTATGGACCTCATTGAAGGTCGTGACGCCGGCATTGAGATCGACCCCGTCCGCGCCGATAAATAACTTATCAAAACTGAAATGGGAAAATGCCGCCTCGGCCAGGCTGCCATGAAAGGAGGCGGAATTTTTACGATAGGTGCCGCCCGGCATTAAAATGGTTTGATCGTTATCCAGTTCCACCAGCTCATTGACAATCGTCAGGCTGTTGGTCATGACGGTAATATTATTGAACTGCGCCAGGTAGGGCACCATTTGCAGCACGGTGCTGCCGGCATCGAAGATCAGCGAGTCGCCGTCATTGATCAGGCCTGCGGCCCGGTGGGCAATCTGCTTTTTCTTGGCGGTATTGATGTGGGTTTTGCGGTCGATGGGCTGGTCGCCCTCTTCCCGGCTGAGCACCACTCCGCCATAGGTGCGGATCACCGCGCCTTCGTCTTCCAGCAAGGTTAAATCCTTGCGTATCGTGGTACCGGTGGTGGCAAACCGGCTGGCAAGTTCATCCACGGATGTTTTGCCGTGGGTTTGCAAATGTTCAAGAATAGCCGCGTGGCGCTGCTTTGGTTTCATAACGATTTCCGAGCCGACGAGTGAGATAATACCCTGTTGGTTATTATACGCTCATTATGATTTCAAATAAAAGG
Organism: Sodalis sp. RH21; assembly: GCF_047324175.1. Classification (NCBI taxonomy): domain Bacteria; kingdom Pseudomonadati; phylum Pseudomonadota; class Gammaproteobacteria; order Enterobacterales; family Bruguierivoracaceae; genus Sodalis; species Sodalis sp. RH21. Next base: position 3,783,509 of record NZ_CP178732.1, read on the forward strand.
AGTTATCTTTTAAAATGAAAATATCATAATTTCGGTTTAATCGCTAATTCCAGCGCGGTTTGACAGGCCGCATCGTTCGGAAACAGCAGGGCCGGGATTAATTGCGCTTTTGGCAGGCCGATAAGCGCCGTCAGCCGCCGCGGCCGGGCAAACACCGTGACGCCGCGCAGGACAAAACCATCGCATACCCGCTGCTCGCTATCAAAGGCCACCGCCAGCACCACGCGCGCCTTGAACCGCCCGGCGGAACGCCCTACCCCCACCGCCCCCTGGCGGCATAACGCATCAAATGCATGGTTAAAACGCCTGATTTGCCAGCCGCCCAAGATAATCTGCCCCAGCCAGGCCATTACCGCAATCGACACCAACAGTGATGCTGCGCTCATGGGTTGTTCTCCGTTTGTGGCGTGATGCCCTGCCGGCTCGCGCCAGGCAAGGCTCGTCGGGTTAAAACATCACCTGTCCGCCGGTAATATTAATGGATTGCCCGGTGCAGTACGAAGCGCGATCGCTGGCATAAAACAGCAGCGTATCGAGAACATCCTGATAATCGCAGCCGCGTTTGAGCGGAACTTTATCAATATAATATTGCTCGACTTCTTCCGGGCGCAGGCCCAGCTTTTGCGCGTACTGCGGCAACAGCGACTGAAACATCGGCGACTTCAGCAGATTGCCGAGCATCAGCGAATGCACGGTGATACCGTACTCGGCCAAATCCAACGCCAGCGACTGGGTCAGGCCGACCCCGCCGAACTTGGCGGCGCTATAACCGGAATTATGCTTACTGCCCACTTTGCCGGATTTGGAGTTGATCTGGATAATCCGCCCGGCGATGCCGTCGCGAATCATTAATTTGGTATATTCCCGGGCGCAAAGAAAATAGCCCACCAGATTAACCTGCAGCGACAAATCAAAATCGGCCAATTTAAACTGGGTGATAGGCGCCGCCCTGGCCATTCCGGCGCTATAAACCAGCAGGTTTACCTGGCCGAAATACTGGTCTACGCGCTGCGCCGACTGAATCACGCTTGATTCATCGGTGGCGTCCACCTCTATCGCATAAGCCGTTTGCTCACCGACACGGTTATTAATAGCGGACGCCACTTCACCGGCATGCTGCGCATTTAAATCGGCCACCGCCACCCGGTATCCGGCTTGCGCCAGACCTTCGCATAAAAATGCGCCCAGGGTTTGACCACCACCAATGACTACCGCAACCTGCTTCATAGACTTCTCCTGCATTATCATAATTAGGCCGATATCGTTAACGCGCTACCGATGGGAATATCGGCGGGTGTCTGGCCGGCGACGTGGACGGTGCCGGGATATTCCGCCTGGCTGGCGCCGTCGAAACGAATGGTGATATGGCCCAGTTCGCGCAAATTGGCGCCCGCCACATCGCCCACCGCCGTAATGGGAAATACCGTATCGGCCAGGGTCAGCGTCGCTCCGGCCCGCAGTTCCCCGCAGGTGTCGCCATGGCGGTGGATAAAACAATAGGATTCGATATCCTCCGGCGCCCCTTCGCGAAACGTGATCAGCATATTGTCGGCCAGCGATTCCCGGGCGTAATCACCGACCCGGGTGAAGGTGGTCTGGTAAATCGTGTTCATACGCACTCCTCGACATAATCAATTATTGATAAATAAAGCCCGAAACCGCCCAGGCCAGCAGCACGGTGGGCGCGCCGGTCAGGAACCGTCCTACCAGCACCGACGGGACCCCGACCCGCACCGTATCCTGCTTGGATTCGGCCAGCGACAATCCGACCGGGATGAAATCACAGGACGCCTGGGCGTTAATCGCAAACAGCGCCGGCAGCGCCAGATGGGGAGGAATATGTCCCTGGCCGATTTGCACGCCGACCAATACGCCAATCACTTGCGCGATAACCGCCCCTGGGCCGAGAAACGGCGAAAGCAGCGGAAAAGAGCAAATCAACGCCAGCGTCACCAGGCCAATCGGGCTGTTTGCCAGCGGCGTCAGGCCATGGGCGATAAAGTCCCCCAGCCCCGAGGCGATAATGATGCCGATAAGCGCGGAGACAAAAGCCATAAACGGCAGGATGGTTTTTAATACGGTATCGATGGTTTCACGCCCGGCTTGAAAGAACACCGCCACCACCGATCCCATGCCCATGCCCACCTTGGCCAGCAGCCCGTCGCTTTGTTCGGTGATTTTTTTGCCGGTGTCGTAGTCACGGCCGCGGGATGGACCGGCCGGTTCGGCGGCCGGCCGCGCGGTTTCGTCCCGGCATGCGGGCGGAAGGACCTCTTCAGCGGGAGACTCATTATCTTCCAGCAACCGGATATTTTTTTCCCTTACGCCCGAGACATAGATATCTGCCGAAATAAACTGCGCCAGCGGGCCTGAACGCCCGGTAGCGTGGATATTGACCGTAGGGATGCGCCGTTTGGGATAAATACCGCAACGCAGCGTGCCGCCGCAGTCGATAACCACCACGCCAATCTCAGCCTCGTCCGGCTCGCCTTCCTTAAATCCATCGACCGCCGGCCATCCCGTAAGCTCGCTTAAGCGATCCACGATCGCCGGGCGGGTGCCCGCCGTGATATAGACCACTTTTTTGCCCGGTATCGCTTCAATAACCAGGGGGCCGCCCCAGCCGCTTTCGCCTTTTTCGATACGAATAAACCTGTTCATCGCGTTCTCCTGGTATTACAACCGGACATGTTGATCGAGTTGGATATGCATTTTGCGTTCAAAAATCGAAGTGGTCAGATCGGTGACCCAGCCGCGGAAAAAATTGGTGAACATCCCCACCAGCAAATAGCTGACCGCCAGCGGCCCTAACGGTAAATTCAGCGTGGTCAATCCGTTGGCGATACCCAGATAAACAAACAACTCCCCGGGATTGATATGGGGAAACAGGCCGTTCATGGAGTGACAGCTATACGACGCGGCGGCGTAGTAGCTGGGTTTATATTTCTCCGGCATAAAACGCCCCAGGCTCAGGGTCATCGGATTACAAAATACAAAGGTGCCGATGATCGGCAGGAAAAAATAACGCGCCACCGGATTACCGGGAGCATTCATAATTCTGTGTCACGTTAAAAAATCACTACAACGTAATCACTTTATCGAGGCGACCCTCAAAATAAATCGCCAACTGGGACAATGTCAAATTCCAGCTCTGTATCGGCATTGTCCATTTTTCCTGTGCGTTCATTAACCCCAAATAAAGCAACTTCAACAGACTGTTTTCATTAGGGAATGCGCCTTTGGTTTTCGTCAGCTTTCTGAACTGACGGTGCACCGATTCAATTGCGTTTGTCGTGTATATCACCTTGCGGATCGTCGCCGGATACCGGAAGTAATGCGACAGATTATCCCATTTCCTTCGCCACGACTGGAGCACCACCGGGTACTGCTGACCCCATTTCGCCTCCAGCTCATCCAGCGCCGTTTCTGCCGCCTCCTTTGATACCGCCCGATACACCGGCTTCAGGTCAGCCATAAACGCCTTATGATGTTTTGATGCGACGTATTTTATCGAGTTACGGATCTGATGGATAACGCAGAGCTGGACTTCGGTATCCGGGTAAATGCTGTTTATCGCTTCCGGGAACCCCGTCAGGCCATCCACACAGGCAATCAGAATATCGTCCACGCCACGGTTTTGCAGATCGGTCAGCACCGATAGCCAGAAATTAGCGCCTTCATTTTCAGACAGATACAGGCCCAGGATCTCTTTTTTGCCTTCCAGATTCAGCGCGAGAACCGTGTAAACCGCTTTGCTTTGATAACGTCCGTCTTCGCGGATTTTATAGTGGATCGCATCCAGCCAGACGAAGGGGTATACCGCCTCCAGTGGGCGCTGTTGCCATTGTTTTAACTCAGGAATAACTTTATCGGTGACAGCACTAATCGTGGCGCTGGATACGCTAAAAGCGTATAAATCTTCGATTTCCTGGCTGATATCTTTGTAGCTCATGCCGAGTGCGAACATGCGGATGATCTTGCGTTCGATCTCATCGGACAGCGTGGTCTGATGCTTCTTCACCAGTTGAGGTTCAAAAGAGCCGTTACGGTCGCGGGGAGTGGCGAGTTCAAAAGCACCGGTTGGCGATTTAACTGTCTTTTTGGTCGAACCGTTTTTACGGTTAGCGGCAATATCCTGAGCGAGATGAGAATCCAGCTCAGCAGCCAGCGCTGCTTCCGTTAACTGTTTGATTAATGGAGTTAATATTCCATCTTTTCCCGTTAGGGCTTGGCCATCCTGAAGTGCTTTCAGGGCTTTATCAAAATCGAAGGGCTGGGACATGTATCATTCCTTTTTGTCGGTATTTTACTGGAATGACACAGAATTTCTAACACTCCCGGATTACCCGCGCAGCGCTGGGCCAAACGTTCGATTCTGCTCTGCCCTACAAATACGATCAGGGCATTCATTATGACCAACAGGCTGATAAGCAGCGGAAGAATACCGGTGACCATGCCGACAAACACCGTTCCTCCTTTTTGAAATAAGCCGATAAACCATTCGGCTCCGTGGGCTATCACATCAATCATTTTTATCTCCATTCAATGCGTATAAGTGGATAAGTGCCCTTGTCGTCACGCGTTTCGCGTTCTTTCGCTACTTAAGATATCCGGGATGAAGTCGGCTTTATTAGATGCACATCACATTATGAAAGATTTATCTTTTGAAATAAACGTAAACTTATTATTTTTCTTTCTAAATGAAATAAATTTATTTCATATTTAATACTGACAACCCAGGAAGAGTAGTGGGAATGGCGATCGAGGAAAGCAGGACAGGGAGAGCGGCCCAGGGGCAACGCCGCGCTGGCCGGGAGATCGTAATCGGCGGGTATGGCGCGCGCCGCCGGCAGCGTTTTGTGACCGTCTTCATTTAAGGCTTTGCTTATGCCGCAAATTCTTAGCCACGGCTCGTGCACATGCCAGAAGAAGCCCCCGGGGCGACGCCTTATACTGCGTAGAAGGCATGTTATTCGTTACATTACTGTGGAAAAACCATGAAAACCAAAGACATTCAAATCCTCATCGTGAGCTCGCTACCCCCGGCCATGCTCGATCAATTTGAACAATTATTTCATGTGCATAAATTATGGCTGCACGACGATAAACCAGCCTATCTGGCCGAACACGGGCCGTTTATACGCGGCGCCGTGACCCGGGGGGGCAGCGGCATTGCCAGCGAGGTCATCAACGCGCTGCCGGCCCTGGAAATCATCTCCAGTTTCGGCGTGGGGGTGGACGCCATCGATCTTGAGCTGGCCAGGCAGCGGGGCATCCACGTGGCCAATACCCCGATGGTGCTCAATGAATGCGTGGCCGATACCGCGCTGGCGTTAATGCTGTGCGTATCCCGCCGGATTTGCGAAGCGGATCGGTATGCCCGCGCCGGCGCCTGGCTTAAATCCCCCTTCCCCGGGGCCATGCGTATGAGCGGCAAAATCTGCGGTATCGCCGGACTGGGCAATATCGGTCATGAAGTGGCAAAGCGGGCGCAAGGTTTTGGCATGACCATCCATTATTACGATCCCAAACTCGCCGCCGATCCGGATTTCATACGTTTCGATACGCTTACGGCGCTGGCTGAATCCTGCGATTTTCTGGTATTAACCCTGCCCGGCGGCGAAAAAACGCTGCATATCGTTAATGCCGAAGTGCTCGCCGCCCTCGGGGAAAACGGCATTTTGATTAATATCGCCCGCGGATCGGTGGTGGACACCCAAGCGCTGATCGACGCCCTGGCCAATAAGCAAATTTACGGTGCCGGCCTGGATGTCTTTGAGCATGAGCCCGAGATCCCGCCGGAACTGTTCGCTTATGACAATGTGGTGTTATTGCCCCATGTCGCCAGCAATACCGTGGAGACGCGCAACGATATGGCCAACTTGACCATCAACAATATAAAAAATTATTTTACCGACGGTTCCGTTGTCACGCGGGTAAAACTGCATAGATAATTAAGGTTTTTTTAAAATTAAGATATAACTCATGGAGGCCGCCAGAACCCGCGCCCACGCCCTGCGGGCGGGCTTGTTCGCGGCAACGCGGCCCGATCGATGTAACGATACCCCAGAAATCCTTCCGCGCCCGCGGAAGGGTTCTTCCCAAGTCCGTCATTACATGTAAAACTGAACTTGTAACATTGAACTTGTCAAGTTCAACTAGCTAACTTGGTCATGTCGGCCCCGTCCCAGGTTTTGCCGCCCGCCGGAGCCATCGATAATTACTATTGGCTGCGTTATGCCTGTCCAATTGTTTGGCGCGATCGATAATGAAAACTTCCAGCATCAAGGTTCTACTGGTTGAAGACGACGAGTCCATGCGCTTGGAGTTTGAATCCATGATAATGAGCCATCCCAAGCTTACCCTGGCGGGAAGCGTGGCGACGCTGGCCGACGCATGGGTGCTGCTAAGCCATACCTCTCCGGATGTCGCGATTATCGATTTGGGCCTGCATGACGGCGACGGTATCGAATTGATCAAGTCATTGCAGCAACGCGGCTCAGCCACCGCGGTTCTGGTAGCCACTATTTTCGGCGACGAGGCCCATGTGATCCGCGCCATCGAGGCCGGCGCCCGGGGTTATCTGCTCAAAGATACCTCCATTGACGATTTTGCGCGGGCGGTGGAATTGGTGCACGACGGCGGCGCGCCTTTATCGCCGCAAATAGCCCGCCATCTGCTTAAACGGTTCGAACCGGTGGGAAAATCGCCGGCCCCTCCCCGGCCCGATACGCTCACCGCGCGCGAAGTGGATATTCTGCGCCATATATCCCAAGGCTTTACCGTCGCGGAATCGGCACGCATGATGAATATATCCAACCATACCGTGGCCACTCATATTAAAAATATCTACAGCAAACTGGCGGTGCATAACCGGGTTGAAGCCATTATCCAGGCCCGGAACCAGGGCCTGATTTAATGGACCCGGTCTTGCGGCGGCAATGGGCCTGGACGATCCTGTGTTGCGCGCTGGTGCTCTGGGGAATACTCTGGGGCATAGCCCCGCCCAGCGCGGCGGCCCCCCTGCGTCCCGACGAAACGCGGCTACTGACCGCCGCGGATTTTATTATCTCCAGCCAGCAGACCCCGCCCGCCTTGGCGGGCACGCAGGTGGCGCTGCCGGACAACTGGCGCCTGCGCGTCCCCGCCCTGGGCGGTTTCGCCTGGTATCGTATGCGCTTCCAACTGGCCGAACTTCCACAAGAGCCGCTGGCGCTCTATTTGCCCCATTTATCGGTGGCCGGCGAGGTGTGGCTTAACGGTTCGCTGCTCAATCCGGGCGTGCGTTTCGGCAGCCCCGGCGGCGGGCGCGGTCGTGAACGAATAGCGCCGATGAACGATAAGCCGCTGTATCTCGTGCTGCCGGCCGGTTTATTCCATATCGGCGACAATCAGCTCGCCGTGTTGCTGCGGGGCGATCCCGCGCTGCGCAGCGGGCTGTCAGCCATCCGCCTCGGACCCGCGCTGCCCTTGCAGCAGCAGTGGTTCAAGCGCTATCTCGTCCAGGAAATCACCCCCTATATTATCCTGGTGCTGATCGCCGGCTCGCTGTGTTTCCTGGTGGCCTATACCTGGCGGCAGCGCCGGCTGTTTATCATTCAGTTCGCGCTGCTGATCTCGCTTGCCGCCTGCTTGTCCTATATGGCCAATCTGGCCATCTCGCTGGGAGCCCAGGAAGCCCTGCGGGTGCTGATCACCACCACGATGTATTGGGCGCTGTGCGTGGCCGGCTACCGGCTTTCCGGCGCGCGGCTGCCGTGGTTTCCGCCCCTGCTCCATGGCCTGACCCTGGCAACCCTGGCCACCACCCTTATCGTGATGGGCCTGGGCATGGCCACCGACCGCATCTGGCTGTTTACCTGGCCCCACGTGCTGTTGCGCCTGGTTCCCATTGCCCTGCTGCTGCGCCTGGGCTGGCGCCAGCGCTCGTTGAAATACTCCGCCCTGGCCCTGACGGCGCTGCTCTGGACCATCACGGTGGCCCAGTCGTATCTGATTATCATGGAGGCGCTGCCATGGGATAGTTTTCGCTGGAGCTTCGCCGGCGCGCTGCCTTTTTGCATTGTTTTAATTTATTTTTTTGCCGAGCGGTTTATTATCGATCGCGAAGTCAGCCAGTTGGAGAAGCGGGCGGCCATCGTGGCCGAACGATCGCGAATCTTGCAGGATATGCACGACGGCATGGGCGCGCAGCTGATTACCGCCCTGCGCCTGGCGCGGCGGGCGGGCGCCGACCCCGCTGAGCTGGCGCGCCATATTGAAGAATCACTCCAGGACCTGCGTTTAATCATCGACTCGCTGGATTTGACCGAACAGGATTTATTGCCGCTGCTGGGCAATTTGCGTTTTCGGCTCGAACCCCGCCTGCGGGCGCTGGGCATCGAGCTGGTGTGGGATGTCGCCCCCATTCCGCCCCTGCCGTATCTGACGCCGGAATCCGCCTTGTCCATCCTGCGGATCGTGCAGGAAGCCATCAATAATGCGCTGCAACACGCCCAGCCCTCCCGCATTCTGATTGCGGTCAAACCCGCCGGCGAAGAGGTCGTCATCAGGGTGGCGGACGATGGCAGCGGCGGCATTCCCCTGGACGTCAGGCCCGGGTCCCGCGGCCTGGCGGGCATGCATAACCGCGCCAGCAAGCTGGGCGTGGCGCTAACGGTGCGCGACAGCGCGCAAGGTACCGAAGTGATGCTGCAACTTCCGCGCCGTATGTGATGTTCCCCCCCGCAGAATACCGTAAACAGGGTATGTATCACCCGCTTGAATTCCGTACACTCTTTGGCAACAGCGTAGGATTTCCCAGCTATGACTGGTAAACACTGTTATACCAACTTTTGACACACAGCGATTGAAATAACGTAATTATTCCAGGGGAATAAAATGCAAATCATATTACCTGTTGTAGGTTTAATCTTGCTGATTGCGTTAATGGTTTTTTCATTACTGATGCATCAGAAAAATAAAAGCAAAACAAGATTGCCTAATAGATATTCAGAAATACGCGCCAAAAAAAGGCTGCGGCTTTTCCATTAAACTAGCGGCAATGGCATCTGCGATTAAACTGTCACGCTTGACCCCGGCGCTGGCGTGATAGTTTGTATTGCCGCCCGGCTTTTTATTTCCCCGCGGTTTATCCCCCGGCTTGGCCATTCGGCCGCCGGCCCGCCAAGACTTATTAACCACCCCGACGTTCCCGACGGAATCTTTGCGGCCCGGCAGGATAGCCGGCCGGTTCGGCCCTTGGAAACGCCCCTATCCGGTATCATCGATCGCGCCCATTTACGCTTACAGCAGCGCCCCGGCCCGCAAGGGTCGATATCATCCGTGTAAAATGCAATGATTTGCAGGGTAGCGTTCCGGCTTCAGTTTCCTTAAGATGAAGCCTGGGCAAACCGTCGGTTATATCTTCTGCGGCGCATTTGCGGTGCGCGCGGGTGACCGGCGGGCCGGATAGGGGTCGCGTCCGGCGGCAAAATAATTTGGTGATGGCAAAAAGGTTTGGCCCGCATTGGCGATCAAAGGTATCGCGGTGCCGGGTGATGGAACATTTTGCGGTATATTTTTCTTATAGGGCTCACATTAATGGAAACGATTCTCAGGCATCTCCCGGTTAACCAACGAGTGGGTATCGCCTTTTCCGGCGGTCTTGACACCAGCGCCGCGCTGCTTTGGATGCGCCAGAAAGGGGCGGTGCCTTATGCCTATACCGCCAATCTGGGGCAGCCGGATGAAGAGGATTACGACGCGATCCCCCGTAAAGCCTTGGCCTACGGCGCGGAAAAAGCCCGGTTGATCGACTGCCGCAAGCAGTTGGTGGCGGAAGGCATCGCCGCGCTGCAATGCGGCGCGTTTCATAATAGCACCGCCGGAGTGACTTATTTCAACACCACGCCCCTGGGCCGCGCCGTAACCGGCACCATGCTGGTCGCCGCCATGAAAGAAGACGGCGTCAATATCTGGGGCGACGGCAGCACCTATAAAGGTAACGACATTGAGCGTTTTTACCGCTACGGCCTGCTGACCAACGCCGACCTGAAAATCTACAAGCCCTGGCTGGACACCGATTTCATCGACGAACTGGGCGGACGCCATGAAATGTCCGAGTTTATGGCCCAGGCCGGGTTCGATTACAAAATGTCGGCGGAAAAAGCCTACTCCACCGACTCCAACATCCTGGGGGCGACCCACGAAGCCAAGGAACTCGAATTCCTGAACTCCAGCGTTAAAATCGTCAATCCCATCATGGGCGTCAAATTCTGGGACGACAACGTGCGCGTGCCGGCGGAAGAAGTTACGCTGCGATTCGAGCGCGGCCTGCCCGTGGCCATCAACGGCGTCGCGTTCGGCGATCAGGTAGAACTGATGCTGGAAGCCAACCGGGTCGGCGGCCGCCACGGCCTGGGCATGAGCGACCAGATTGAAAACCGCATCATCGAAGCCAAAAGCCGCGGGATCTATGAAGCCCCGGGAATGGCGTTGCTGCACATCGCCTACGAACGTTTGGTGACCGGCATCCATAACGAAGACACCATCGCCCAGTACCATGCCAATGGCCGCCAACTGGGCCGTTTGCTGTATCAGGGTCGCTGGTTCGACTCCCAGGCGCTGATGCTGCGCGACTCGTCGCAGCGCTGGATCGCCAGTGAAATTACCGGCGAGGTTACCCTTGAGCTGCGCCGCGGCAATGATTATTCCATACTGAACACCGTATCGGATAACCTGACCTATATGCCGGAGCGCCTGACCATGGAAAAAGGCGATTCCGTTTTCTCGCCGGAAGACCGTATCGGCCAGTTAACCATGCGCAACCTGGATATCGCCGATACCCGGGAAAAGCTGATTAACTATATGAGCACCGGCCTGCTGTCCCCCGCCGACAACAGCGGTTTGCCGCAGTTGCAGGATAAAAGCGGCAAATAAGCCCATGATATTTACTGATAGCGGGTGCTGGATTATCAGCGCTCGTTATCAGCCGCGCCGCCTGGCCGGCCAGCCCGTCTTTCCAGACCTCCGCTATTATCGCCCGCATTTCCCCCGGCCAAATACCTTTACCTGAAACCCGATTTATTTTACTCGGCCCCTCTTTCACGGTATTAAGATAATAAATTTTCACTACCCTGAACGGACAACATGACGATTAATACAACAACGCCGGTTATAACGGCGGCACCCAGACTCCTGGCCACTTTCAGCGCGGCTATCGGCAATGCCGTAAGCAATAATATTTCCATGGTTCGCCCCGGTACCTGGCTGAATAAACTTTATAATATATCTAATAGTAATATTACCTCATCGTGTATCTCTGCAATTAATTCAAACAGCGGCCAACACTCCGGATTGATAACCATCCCGGCCCGGCTGTCGCCGGCCGCGCCGAATGCCGGATTCCCTGCACCGGCGGAGGTGTTCCCGGACCTTCTGCCCGTACGTGCGATGACCCCGCGGGGCGGCGCCGCGGTTGATGCAGACGCGGGGCCGGAATCCGGTCGTTTCAGCCTGTGCGACGGCTTTGACGATCTGGGCGACATCGACATTGCGGATTGGCCGGCGGCCCCGGCGCGCGCGTCGGCGACATACGTTAACCTGCGGCAGCCGGATAAATCGCCGCCGCCGGTTTATCCTGGCGCGGCCGCGCCCAAAGCACAATACGCCCAGGCGCTGAAAACGTTTATTACCGGTTCGCTGCTCAATGAGGTCAACCGCGCCGGCCGCGCGCCGCTGTGGCTAAGGCCCTTCGCCGCCGTCTGCGGCTGGCTGGGGGTGCACGGCGTAGGCCAGACCAACTGCATGTCTTGCGCTACGGCGGTAGCCGATACCGTTAAACAGGGCATGGTGCATTACGCCCATCCGGCTCTGCGCGGCGGCACCCATAGCCAATTCGCGACCTTGCGGGACGCGGCAGGGACGCTGCTGTCCTCCAGCGGGGAGCTGGCGGCCAGGCTGCTGGCCGAGCGCGGCGATCTCAACGGCGTATTGACCATCACCCGCCCGCGGTCGTGGTGGCGCCGGGTGTTCAGTCCGGTGGACGGCCATGCCTGCAACCTTATCAAGACCGGGCGCACCCTGCATTTGCTTGATACCCAGAAAAAAATCTACGTCACCGTGGATATCCCGGCGGGAGCCGCGGCGCTGGAGCTTGCCCTGGGCCGGTTTATCGGCGCCGCGGCGCGCCATGACGGCAGCCTGCGACTGGATAATGTCGGTTTTTGATCGGATGCCGCAGGCTAACGACTGCGGCTGGGATTTCGCCCCCGGCGCGAGTCTCTTGCAATTCAGCCAATGAGAAGTACTATCAATAACATCGCTACTCCATTCCCTGACTGGTGTTTATGGCTGAACAATCCGCCCATCCTGAGATCGCCACCGGCTGCTGCATTGTCGGCGGCGGTCCCGCGGGCCTCATGCTGGGGTATCTGCTCGCGCGGGCGGGCGTCAAGGTCACGGTGCTGGAGAAGCACCCGGACTTTCTGCGGGATTTCCGCGGCGATACCATCCATCCCTCGACGCTGCAAATCATGCATCACCTCGGGCTGTTGGAGGACTTTCTCACCCTCCCCCACCAGCGGGTGGAGCAACTGCGCGGCGAATTTCACGGAGAAACCGTTACCCTGGCGGATTTTTCCCGCCTGCCGACCCGCTGTAAATTTATGGCGCTGATGCCGCAGTGGGATTTCCTGGCGTTTTTGGCGCAAAAAGCCGAAGCCCTGCCCCATTTCACCCTGCTGCGCGCCACTACCGCCGTGCGGCTGCTCAGCGCCGGCGGTACGGTGCGCGGCGTGGTGGCGCAGCGTCCGGACGGCTTAGCGCTGCATATCCACGCCGCGCTGGTGGTGGGCACCGACGGCCGGCAGTCCATGGTGCGCACGGCGGCCAATCTGCCCCGCCGCGAGTTCGGCGCGCCCAGGGACGTGGCGTGGTTCAAACTGCCGAAACAGCCGGATGATGACCACCATGCCAGCGGACACGGCGGCCCGAAAAATAATTTTATCATGCTCGATCGGGGTGAATACTGGCAGTGCGGCTATAGCATCGATAAAGGCAGCTTTGAGCCGCTGCGCCGGCAGGGGCTGGCGGCGTTTTTGCAGCGGGTGGCGCAGGCCGGGCCGTTTAGCCACCAGCGCCTGAGCGGCGCGGTAACGGATTGGCGGCAGATTAAGTTATTGGTGATCCGCATCGACCGCCTGGAACGGTGGGCGGCGCCCGGCGTATTATGTATCGGCGATGCCGCCCATGCCATGTCGCCCATCGGGGGCGTGGGCGTCAACCTGGCCATTCAGGATGCGGTGGCGACGGCGAATCTTCTCACCGCCCCGCTGCTGCGCGGCGCGGTGACCCTGGGCCAGTTAAACCGGGTGCAGCGCCGCCGCCGGTTCCCCACCTGGGCGTTGCAGTCGCTGCAAATCATGCTGACCGGCAAAAATAATCCCCCCCGCGATCCCGCGCGCAAACCGTCCGCCATCGGCGGCTGGATGCGCCGCCGGCGCTGGGTTCCATTTCTTACCGGGCGCATCATCGGCCTGGGGTTTCGCGGCGAAATCCCGCGCGCCGCGCGCTAAGTTACTTAAGGAGTCCCCATTGGACGCTGGCGAATATATGCTTCCCGGCATGCTGATCCGCGATCGGCTGTTCGACGTGCCCCTGGATTGGTCCAGGCCCGGCGACGGCCGCACTATCCAGGTTTTCGCGCGCGAAGTGGTCGACCCCGCCCGCCGCGACGCCCCCCTGCCCAAGCTGGCGTTCCTGCAGGGCGGGCCGGGCGGCAAAGCGCCGCGCCCGGCCGGCGGCGGCACCGTCTGGCTACAGGAAGCGTTGAAAACCCACCGGGTCATCTTGATCGATCAGCGCGGCACGGGGCGCAGCACCCGCATTGAAACCGCCACCATGGCCGGATTCGCGGATGACGGCGCGGCGGCCGATTATCTCTGGCTGTTTCGCGCCGATAGCATTGTGCGCGACTGTGAACATATCCGCGGCGCCCTGTACGGCGATGAGCGCTGGGAAACCCTGGGCCAGAGCTACGGCGGTTTTATCACCCTGAGCTATCTGTCGCTGGCGCCCCAAGGGCTGGCGGCCTGCTACGTCACCGGCGGCCTGAGCGGCCTCGATGCCGGCGCCGAGGATGTCTACCGCCTTACCTACCCGCGGGTGGCGGCCAAAAATGCCCGCTACTATCAGCGTTATCCCGCCGACCGGGCGCGCATCGCCCGCCTGGCCGACCATATCGCCGCCAACGACGTGCGGCTGCCGGACGGCGACCGGCTCAGCGTGCGGCGCCTGCAAACCCTGGGCATCGGTTTTGGCATGGCCGCGGGTTATGACAGCCTGCACTGGCTAATCGATGAAGCGTTCAGCGATGCGGGGGAAACCCGGCTAGCGGATCATTTCCTCGCTTCCGTCATGACGCTGACCTCATTTGACGACAATCCGCTGTTCGCGGTACTGCATGAAATGATCTATGGCCATGGCGATGAAGCCGCCAATTGGGCCGCCGAGCGGGTGCGCGCCGAATTCGGCGATTTTGACCCGGGCCGGCGTCCCCTGCTGTTTACCGGTGAAATGATATATCCCTGGATGTTCAGCGAAATCCGATCGCTGCGGCCGTTCCAGGGCGCGGCCAACGCCCTGGCCGGGCGCGCCGGCTATCCGCCGCTGTATGACCCGGCCATCCTGGCGGCCAATGAGGTGCCGGTGGCGGCGGCTATCTATCATGAGGATATGTATGTGGATGCCGGCCTGTCGCTGGATACCGCCGGCCGGGTCGGCAATCTGCAAACCTGGGTAACCAATGAATACCAGCATGACGGCGTGCGGCAATCGGCGGCGGTGCTGCGCCGCCTGCTGGATAATATCCGCCAGCGCGGCGGCGCCCGGCGGTGAATCAGGGCTTGGGGTATTGCCTGCGGTAAACGTTATGATCCACATAACAATCGCCGATTTTCTCCGCCCGCACCTGGCGGTAATCGAACTCGAAACCCAGGCGCTGGGCCAGGCGGTTGCTGGCCCGGTTGGACACCCCGCAGCGGATGATAAACGTATCCAGCCGGTCCGCTGCGGCATACCAGTCCATTAACGCCGCGACCGCCGTGGACATCACGCCCCGGCCTTCGTGCCGGGCCGCCAGCCAATACCCTATCTCCGCCTGCTTATCGTTGATCGTATTATACGAGAGGATACCGGCGAGCTCTTCATCCCAGCGCAGGACGTAGACGGCGGATCGCCCCTCGGCGAAATCGGCGCGATTATGGCGGATATTGGCCAGGGTATCCTTGACGTCATTGATCAGCCGCGGCCAGGAGAGATGGCGGCTCAGCCGCTCTTTTTCCAACTGCACCAGGGCAAAAAGATCCGCGGCATCGCTTTCTTGCTGCAATGAAAGCCGAAGGGAGGGAGGACATTTCAATTCACGGTAATCCATCATGCCGTCTCCGTTGGGTTACGCAATGTATTCTATTTTGTCGTCATTTCCGGCACCGGCGTCAACACCGGCCGGCCGGAAAAATGGCGTTTGAGGTTTTCCAGCACCCGCTCGAACATGGCCGCCTGCGCCTCGGGCGAGCGTCCCCCCACGTGCGGGGTCAGGATAATATTCTCCAGCGCCAGCAGCGCCGGCGGCACCGCCGGTTCGCCTTCGATCACATCCAGCGCGGCGCCGGCGATATGCCGGTGTTGCAAACTCTCGATTAGCGCATCGGTATCCACCACGCTGCCGCGGGAAATATTGATTAAAAAGCCCTGCGGGCCTAACGCCGCCAGCGCCTGGCGGTCGATCAGATGCCGGGTGCCCGCGCCGCCGGGGGTGCAGACCACCAGGAAATCCGCCCAACCCGCCAGTTCAGCGACGCTGGCGCAATACGTCAGATCGCTGTCCTGGCGTACGCTGCGGTTATGGTAAGCCACCGCCATATCGAATCCCAGCGCGCAGCGCCTGGCGATTTTTTCACCGATATGGCCCAACCCCAGTATCCCGACCCGCTTGCCGCTCAGCTGCGGCAGGAGCGCGCGGGAATGCCGCCACTGTCCCTGGCGCACCGCGCGGTCGAGGCCGGCGATATCGCGCACGATGGACGCCAGCAGCGCCATGGCATGATCGGCCACGGCGGTATCGTTGGTGCCCGAGCCGTTGGCCACCATAATGCCCCGTTCGCGGGCGGCCGCCAGATCGATTTTTTCATACCCCACGCCCTGGCAGCAGATAATGCGCAAATCAGGCAATGCCGCCATATCGGCCGCCGTCAGGCCGATGGAACCAATCGTCAGGACCGCCTGAACGCCCTGGCCCCCCTCGGCGGGCAGCAGCGGGCTGCGGTCGTTTTCCCTGAGCATCGGCAGCAGGCTGAAACCGGCCTGTTCAAATGCCGGGCGAAACGCGGCCGGAATATCGACATGAAGCAACAATGGAATGGACATGGTATTTAGCACTCATGATTTAACAAAAGTGATTGAATAATATAACCATACATTAGATATTTCCCGCGTAAAAGCATACGCATATTAATTTTAGATTACCGCAGTGGGATTATCCTCAGCGCAAAAAGCGTTGCTCCACCTCGCGCATCGCCGCATCCCCCTGTAGCTCGATAATCGCTTTCACCGTCGGCAAAGCGGCATCGACGTTATAAATACCCCCGTCCCGGCGAATTTGGGCAAACACCGACTGCATGGCTCCCACCGCGGCGCGGATGGCGTGGTTGCCATAAATAACCAGCCCCACCTTGCCCAAGTGTTCGATCGCCCGTTCGGTGAGCTGCGGATAGGCGGTGGGCACCAATACCAGCGGCGTATCATCCTGCCAGGCGGCGATAAAGCCCAGCACCTCATCGGGGGTGGATTGCCTGGAGTGAATTAAAATGGCATCCGCCCCCGCCGCGACATAAGCCCGCGCGCGGGACAGCGCTTCAACTTGGCCCAGCCCGGCGATCAGCGCCTCGGTGCGGGCGATAATCAGAAAATTCGCATCCCGGCGCGCGGCGCAGGCCGCGGCGATCTTGCCCGCGAATTCCTCGACCCGCACCAATTCCTGCCGGCCGTCGGGGCGCAGGCTGGTATCCTTGGGAAAGGTTTTATCCTCCATGACGACGGCGCTGACCCCGGCGGCCTCATATTGGGGGATAATCCAGGCGACATTCACGGCGTTGCCGAAACCGGTATCGATATCGGCGATAACCGGAATAGCCACGGCGGCGGCGATGGCGCGCATCATCTCCAGATGCGCGGACATGGAAAGAATATTGGCGTCCGGCACCGCATAACTGGCCGACAGCTCGAAACCGCTGCCCCAGATGGCATCAAAACCCGCCTGCTCGGCAAGCTTGGCCGCCAGGGGATTATGGGCCGCCATGGCATGGGTCAGCGCCGCATCGCGCAGTTTGGCGCCGAGTATTTGATTCTTATTCATCTGATGTCCTCTTGGGAAATTAGCCCTTTCGGGCGTCCTATCGTACCGCCGCCGGATCGACTATAGAATCGCGATAATCACCGCCAAATACTATGCTGCTAATCGGAGGCCATGTACAACATGATGAAGCCATTCAATTATCAACAGGATTTTGCCGCCCTGGATTTCCGTTTGCACCCCGAGCTGTATCAAGTCGGACGCGGCGAACAGGGCGTACTATTGGTACAGCCCTATAAAAACGAGATTCTGCCCCACTGGCGCTTTCGCGATGCCGGGGTCGCCCGGGAGTCGGCCGGGAAGATTTATGCGCTGTTTGAACAATACCGGCGGGAAGACGACTTCGTGGG
Source organism: Sodalis sp. RH21 (assembly GCF_047324175.1). NCBI lineage: Bacteria > Pseudomonadati > Pseudomonadota > Gammaproteobacteria > Enterobacterales > Bruguierivoracaceae > Sodalis > Sodalis sp. RH21. Next base: position 3,801,251 of record NZ_CP178732.1, read on the forward strand.
CATGGATATGGCGCGCAAATTTATCCAGATGGGGTATACCCGCGCCCGGCGTTACGCCAATCATCAAGGGGGTAAAAAGTACGATGCCGCGGGCAAGGTACTGCCTTACATCGTCGATAAGCAAAAAGCCGACGCCGCCGCGGTATTCAAAGAGTACTGGGATCGATTGCGGGCGGATCGGGATTATCTGCAACGAAAAAAACGGCACCAGCGGCATTATGGCTGAGTCGGCGGCCGGAGTTGCCGCTTAGGGGATTTTGTGCCACTTTTTAATAACATTAAAAATAATTAGTTTTCTTTGCTCATTACATTGCTTATTTTACTTGGGAGAACCGCATGGAGACGTTAAGGAACCTTAACTTTTTCCGACTTATCACCTCGGGCGATTTTTGGCTTAATATCGCCATTATCATCGCCGCCACCATAATTATTTACTGGGTCATCTCCAAGGCCATTTTACTGGTCGGCCAGCGGGTCAAACAGTGGAGCACCGGCAAACACAGCGCCCTCTATCAGATGGCGGTGGAAATGCTCGATAACACCAAGCGGGTACTGATCCTGTTTACCGCATTTCTTATCAGCATGCGGTTTATCGAACTGCCGGGCACCTGGCACAGCGCCCTATCCCACGGCTGGTTCCTGGTATTCGCGATCCAAATCGCCCTGTGGCTGGACAGCGCCATTCATATCTGGTCGCAAAAGGTGGTGAACCAGCCGGGGGCGGTGCGCAATACCGTGACCATGGTGATCCTGGGCGTCATGCTGCGCTTGCTGATTTGGGCGCTGATGCTGTTGTCCATCCTCGGTAACGTAGGGGTGAATATCACCGCGCTGGTGGCGAGCCTGGGCGTCGGCGGCATCGCCATCGCCCTGGCGATCCAGACCGTGCTGAGCGACGTATTCGCATCGCTGGCCATCGGGTTCGATAAACCCTTTGTGATAGGCGATTTCGTGGTGTTTAACGATATCGCGGGCACCATTGAGCATATCGGCCTGAAAACCACCCGCATCCGCAGCCTGAGCGGCGAGCAAATCGTCTGCGCCAACGCCATTTTGCTCCAGCAGACCATCCATAATTATAAGCGTATGCAAACCCGCCGCATCGTCTTTACTTTCGGTTTGGCCTACTCGACCCCGCCGGAAAAACTGCGCGATGTGGGCCCCATGCTTAAAAGGATCATTGAGGAAATCGAAGAAACCCGTTTTGACCGGGCGCATTTTCTCTCCTTTGACAACTTTCGCCTCACTTATGAAGTGGTGCATATCGTCGCCAGCGCCGATTACAACAAATACATGGATATCCAGCAGGAGATAAACATCCGGTTAATGGAAGAGTTGGTAAAAATGGACATAAAATTGGCTATCCCCACGCAAAATATTTTATTTACCGAACCCGAGTTCCCGCAAATAAAAGTGCTGGAACCCGGCGCGCGGGATGCCGCGCCTGCCGAACCAGGGGAATCGCAGGCTGGATAACGGCCGGCGTGATTAAGCGAGGGATAAATAATTACCGGGCGCCGTAGTGTACGAAACGCCCGGTAGGAATGGTTAACTTAGCGATACAGCTGGGCATCGCCGGACCATCTGCTGGAGTCGCCGGAACTATCGAGGCCGATAATCCGGTAATAGGGAGCGTTCTCTTCGTTGGCTTTATGCCGCAGGGCGCGCGCCGCATCATCCGTCGACCCGGTTAAGCCGGACACCGATACTTCGCCGATGCTTTGATGCCCGGCGGCCTGCTCCTGGGTGATTTCCTGCGCCGCCATACTGGAGAACGAGACGCCGGCAATCATCGCTGCTACGAAATAAGACAATATCTTCATAACCCGATCCTCTAGTTTATTAATACATATTAAAGAATAGGGAAGATAACGTTAACCGCCAAGCTGCGTTTGTAACATAATCTGACCGCCGTGTTATATTTGCGCATTTTCACAAGCGTCCGCCGATGGTGCGATTGACGTTTTGGCTTTTTTTTTCATTAAAAAATATCCGTTTATCCACCTATGGTTTCATGGGCTGGGTTGCTGTCTTGCGCCGGTATAGATTATAAATATAAAGAATAGATATAATCGCTGACCGGATACGCATTTATCCAGGAATAAATAAAGATAACCTGACAAATATTGAAGGTCGGCGCTATTTCGCGGCGGCAACATTTCTGCTTACATTCCCTGATTGAAGATCCGCCAGAAAAATTCGATACTTAGCCACGATCCGGCGTTAATATCGTCCGGAATGTACGCCGGGCGGAAAAAAGGAGAACAATATGGACACCGAATTACTGCTGCGTATCGCCCTGGCCGGAGGATTAGGCGCGCTGATTGGAGTGGAACGCCAGCTGCGGGCCAAGGAAGCCGGTTTACGCACCCATATTTTAGTGTGTATCGGCAGCGCGATGTTTATGATTGTCTCGAAATATGGTTTTGCCGACCTGCTGGCGCAGGGGCATAATATCGCCCTCGATCCCAGCCGGATCGCGGCGCAGGTGGTCAGCGGCATCGGGTTCCTGGGCGCGGGCACCATTATGCTCAATAAACAATATGTCCGCGGCCTGACCACGGCGGCGGGCCTGTGGGTCACCGCCGCCATAGGGCTAATCGTCGGCAGCGGCATGTATGCCATCGGCATTTACGGCACCCTGATGACCCTGCTGGTGCTGGAAGGCATAAGGCAATTAAGCCGGCGGCTTATGGGCCAGCGTTATATCATCTCGCTCTCGCTTACCCCGGCCAGTATCGATTTGATTATGCCGGCATTAAAAAAGATGCGCATGCGGATAGTAAGATCGTCGGTTATACGCAGCGAAGATAAGAATAAGGATTGTAAAATGACGCTGGAAGTCATGCTGCACGCCCGCTATAAACCCACTGAAATCTACAACCAGCTATTGGGCATCGAAGGCCTGCATAAAATTGATATCCGCTGATACCAGTGGCCGCAGCGGCCGTTATGGCGTATCCGGCGCTGGCGCGGTCATTTATGCCGGCGCTATGCTGGCATAGTGCTGGCATAGTGCTGGCATAGTGCCGGCATAGTGCCGGCGTGAGTTTATCTCGCCGATAAATTCGGCATCGCGGCCATCGTAATTATAATCCGGCGCCACGCCCTACGCGGCGAAAGATATTGTAGCGGCGCAATATTTATTTAACCTACTATTGGCCGGGACTATATTAAGATCATTAGCCGCTAGCTGGCTGGAATTAAAATGAATCCAAAGTACAATTATAAATACAGCTTTCATTCAGCGCCAGGATATTATCCGGCCGGGTGTGCGCATCAACCAGCATTGATAGCGTCGCTTGCATATCCGATGCGGTTTTTTGCCCCGTGACCGCCAGCGCGCCGGGCTTGGGATAAATCGGTTTTCCCGCGTCGCCCCCACAAACCGCCCCACTTGAAACTGATTTGCAGTATAATGTTTTCAATGACAACAGCTACATAGATAATGGCGAGTTCCCCTATTAAAAATCACAGCCTTGCACGTTTTAGCCCCCGCCGCCCGCCGGCCCCTATGCGGGGACCCCGTCGCGTCATTCTGTTTAACAAGCCGTTCGACGTTCTGCCGCAGTTCACCGACGATGCCGGCCGCCTGACGCTGAAACATTATATCCCGATCCCGGATATTTATGCCGCCGGCCGCCTGGATCGCGATAGCGAAGGCCTGATGATCCTCACCAACGACGCCAAATTAAAAACCCGCTTGACCCAGCCCGTGGAAAAAACGGCTAAGATTTATTACGTGCAGGTGGAAGGCGAGCCCGAAGACGCCGCGCTCAAACTGTTGCGCACCGGCGTCACCTTGAGCGACGGGCCGACGCTGCCCGCCGGGGCGCAGCGCGTCAAAGAGCCGCGCTGGCTGTGGGAACGCACGCCGCCTATCAGGGAGCGTAAAGCCATTCCCACCTGCTGGCTCAAAATTACCCTTTATGAGGGCAGGAACCGCCAGGTCAGGCGCATGACCGCCCATATCGGCCACCCGACCCTGCGGCTGATTCGCTATCAAATGGCGGATCAAACGTTATTGGATTTGGCGCCGGGAGAATGGCGCGAGGTCCAGCTATAGCGTCTGGCGGATACCCACGGGTATCCCTCCATCCTCAAGCGTTAAGGAGCGCGCATGTTTAAACCGCATGTCACCGTCGCCTGTGTCGTCCAGGCGGAAAATCATTTTCTGATCGTTGAGGAAACCATTCATGGCAATCCGCGCTGGAACCAGCCGGCGGGCCATCTGGAGGCGGACGAAACCGTGATCCAGGCCGCCCAGCGCGAGTTATGGGAAGAGGCCGGCATCCATGCCCGGCCCCAGTCCCTGCTGCGCCTTCATCAATGGATTGCCCCGGATAAAACCCCGTTTCTGCGTTTTTTGTTTGCCATTGACTTGGCCAAACGCGTCACCGCTATTCCCCAGGACGATGATATCGATCGCTGCCTGTGGCTCAAGGCGGATGAAATCCTGGCCTCCACCCAGCTCCGCTCGCCGCTGGTGGCCGAAAGCATTCTTTGTTATCAGCAAGATACGCGTTATCCCCTGGAGATACTCAGCGCCTTCCAGTGGCCCGTTTAGCACAAATCTCCCCCTCCCGCCCCCCATGGGGTGGTGGCGCCGCGGGGCCGGATCGTGGTAAAATCCGGCGCTTCGCATCATCAGTCGCATCACCCCGTTTGTGAGAATCCCATGTCAGAAAACAGCCAGCTCAAAGTGATCGTCGGTATGTCCGGCGGCGTAGACTCCTCCGTTTCCGCCTATCTGCTCCAGCGCCAGGGCTACCAGGTGGAGGGACTGTTCATGAAAAATTGGGAAGAAGACGATAACGAGGAATATTGCACCGCGGCCAGCGATTTGGCCGACGCGCAGGCGGTATGCGATAAACTGTCCATCCCGCTGCACACGGTGAACTTCGCCGCCGAATACTGGGACAACGTATTTGAACTGTTCCTGGCGGAATATAAAGCCGGCCGCACGCCCAATCCCGATGTGTTATGCAACAAAGAGATCAAGTTCAAGGCGTTCCTGGAGTTTGCCGCCGAGGATTTGGGCGCCGACTTCATCGCCACCGGCCACTATGTGCGCCGGGGCGACGCGGCGGGTAAAAGCCAACTGCTGCGCGGGTTGGACGACAATAAAGACCAGAGCTACTTTTTATACACCCTCGGCCATGAACAATTGGCGCAGTGCCTGTTCCCGGTGGGCGAACTGGCCAAGCCGGAAGTGCGGCGCATCGCCGCCGAGCTGGATTTGGCCACCGCCGCCAAAAAAGACTCCACCGGCATCTGCTTTATCGGCGAACGCCGGTTCCGCGAATTTCTCGGCCGCTATCTGCCGGCCCGGCCCGGCCCGATCATGACCGTGGACGGGCAGCGGGTCGGCGAGCACCAGGGACTGATGTATCACACCCTCGGGCAGCGCAAGGGGCTGGGCATCGGCGGCACCCGCGAAGGCAGCGACGATCCCTGGTATGTCGTGGATAAACTGATGGACGACAACGTGCTGGTGGTGGCGCAGGGCCATGAGCATCCGCGCCTGATGTCGGTGGGTTTGCTGGCCGGCCAGCTTAACTGGGTGGATCGCTTGCCGCTGGGCGCCGCGCTGCGCTGCGTGGTGAAAACCCGCTACCGCCAGGCGGACATCCCCTGCCTGGTGGAACCCCTGGCGGACGGCCAGGTCCGGGTGCTGTTCGACCAGCCGGTGGCGGCGGTAACCCCCGGCCAGTCCGCGGTATTTTATCTTGACGATTTATGCCTGGGCGGCGGCGTGATCGAAGCCCGGCTGCCGCTGCAAGCTTAACCGCCGCCAGCGCGGGGCGCCTTTGGCCGGCGCCCTGCCCGCCGCCGCGTTGCCCCGCTATTCCCCCGCGCTTTTAAAAGTCGCGGCGCCTGCATCCCGAACTGGGTTTACCCCGCATTTTGTGGCATGATCGGCGGCAATGAAATGAACGCCCTTTTAGCGCCTGGCAAAGGCGGATGGCGATTATACGCGCGCGGTAGCGCATGGCTACACGTCGTCGCACAATCAGGGACGTGTACAGGAGTCACCTTGGCTAAGAATTATTACGATATTACGCTGGCACTGGCCGGGATCTGCCAAAGCGCCTTATTGGTTCAGCAATTGGCCCACAAAGGCGCCTGTGATGACGGGTTGCTGGAAGTGTCGTTACGCAGCGTACTCGATCTTAATCCGCCCGCCACCCTTGCCGTATACGGCAATCAGCTGTCCAATCTCAAGCTGGGGCTGGAAGGCGTGGTGGGAATGCTTAACGCTTCGCGCCAGGGGCCGGGAGCGGAACTGACTCGCTATACCCTGAGCCTGATGGTGCTGGAGCGCAAACTCCATGCCGACAAAGCTGCGCTGGACGAACTGGGCAAACGTATTGGCCAATTAGAGCGCCAGCTGTCGCATTATGAACTGATGTCCGAACCCCTGTTCAGCGCGATGGCGTCTATTTACGTCGATGTCATCAGTCCGCTGGGGCCGCGCATCCAGGTCACCGGCGCGCCGGCGATGCTGCAAAACATTCAGGTACAGGCCAAGGTGCGCGCCGCGTTACTGGCCGGTATTCGTTCCGCGGTGCTCTGGCAACAGATAGGCGGCGGCCGTTTGCAATTGATGTTCGGCCGCAACCGCCTGATGAAGCAGGCACAGCAAATTCTTGCACAATGTTAAAATTTATCCCAGGAGTTGCCATCAATGGAATTATCCTCACTGACCGCCGTTTCCCCCGTTGACGGCCGCTACGGCGATAAAGTCAGCGCCTTGCGCCCAATCTTCAGTGAATATGGTTTGCTGAAATACCGCGTCCTGGTGGAAGTACGCTGGCTGCAAAAACTGGCCGCTTGCCCGGGCATTTTGGAAGTTCCGCCGTTTGACGACGACGCAAACGCTTACCTTGACGCTATTGCCGCTAATTTCAGCGAACAGGACGCGGCGCGCATCAAAACCATCGAACGCACCACCAATCACGACGTCAAGGCGGTGGAATATTTTCTGAAAGAGAAAGTCGCGCCGGCGCCGGCGCTGCACGCCGTTTCAGAATTCATCCATTTTGCCTGCACATCCGAAGATATCAACAACTTATCCCACGCCCTGATGCTGCAAACGGCGCGCCAGGAGGTGATCCTGCCCTACTGGCGGCAAATCATCGACGGCATCAAACACCTGGCGCAGCTTTACCGGGATATTCCCCTGCTGTCGCGCACCCACGGGCAGCCCGCGACCCCCTCCACGGTGGGCAAGGAAATGGCTAACGTGGCCTACCGGATGGAACGCCAATACGGTCAACTGGCGCAGGTGGAGATCCTGGGCAAGATCAACGGCGCGGTGGGCAATTACAATGCGCATATCGTCGCTTATCCGCAGGTGGACTGGCACCGCTTTAGCGAAGAGTTCGTCACCTCGCTCGGCATTGACTGGAACCCCTACACCACGCAAATCGAACCCCACGATTACATCGCCGAGCTGTTTGACTGCATCGCGCGGTTTAATACCATCCTGATTGATTTCGACCGGGACATCTGGGGCTATATCGCGCTGAATCATTTCAAACAGCGCACCGTGGCCGGTGAAATCGGTTCTTCGACCATGCCCCATAAAGTCAATCCGATAGATTTTGAGAATTCCGAAGGTAATTTGGGCATGGCCAACGCTATAATGGGGCATCTGGCGGGTAAGCTGCCGATATCCCGCTGGCAGCGCGACCTGACCGACTCCACGGTATTACGTAATCTCGGCGTGGGCATCGGATATGCGTTAATCGCCTACCAGTCCACCCTGAAGGGCGTGAGCAAACTGGAAGTGAACGCCGATCGCCTGCTGGCGGAGCTGGATCAAAATTGGGAAGTCCTGGCGGAACCGATTCAAACCATCATGCGGCGCTACGGTATCGAAAAGCCTTATGAAAAACTTAAAGAGCTGACCCGCGGCAAACGCATCGACGCCGCCGGCATCCAGGCATTTATCGACGGCCTGCCGCTGCCGGAAAGTGAAAAAGCGCGGCTCAAGACCCTGACGCCCGCCAATTATATCGGCCGGGCAGTAACGCTGGTGGATGAGTTAAAATAGTTGGACCCGGGCAATTGACTCGTCGTCGGCGGCTCCGGTTAAAGCTCTGTTTAAGGTAAGTTTAGCCATCCTCTGGGATACTCACCCAAAAGACGTCCATAAACAGGGGATCGCTTTTACAGGTTTACAGAGGCGAGTGTTCCAGGCTCGTTACTGATGCTTTAACTTAGGAGTTGCGATGCGAGTTCTGGTTATAGAAGATAATTCTCTTCTTCGACATCACCTGACAGTACAAATGCGTGAAATGGGCCATCAGGTTGATGCAGCCGCCGATGCCAGAGAGGCGGATTATTTTTTACATGAGCATCCACCTGATATCGCCATTGTCGACCTCGGATTACCCGACGAAGACGGCTTGAGCCTGATTCGCCGCTGGCGGACGCATCAGGTGAAAATTCCCATCCTGGTGCTTACCGCGCGCGAGGGCTGGCAGGATAAAGTCACGGTGCTCGAAGCCGGGGCGGATGATTACGTCACTAAGCCCTTCCACCTCGAAGAGGTGGTGGCGCGGATGCAGGCGCTCATGCGCCGCAACAGCGGGCTGGCCTCGCAGGTGATCACGCTGCCGCCGTTTCAGATCGACCTTTCGCGGCGGGAGCTGATGATCAACAGCGAGCATATCAAGCTGACGGCATTCGAATATACGATTATCGAAACGCTGATTCGCAACGCCGGTAAAGTCGTCAGCAAGGATTCGCTGATGCTGCAACTTTATCCCGATGCCGAACTGCGGGAGAGTCATACTATTGATGTGCTGATGGGACGTTTGCGCAAAAAAATGCAGGCCGATTATCCGTATGAAGTGATTACAACGGTTCGTGGGCAGGGCTATCGTTTTGATGTTAATTAAGCTCTATGGCCCATTTTCCGTATCACCATAAAAAGCCTTTCTCGCTTCGCGTCAGATTCCTGCTGGCTACCGCCTGCGTGGTTCTGGCGCTTTCCCTTTGCTATGGCATGGTGGCGGTCATCGGCTACAGCGTCAGCTTTGACAAAACCTCGTTTCGACTGCTGCGCGGCGAGAGTAATCTGTTTTTCAGCCTGGCCCAGTGGAAGGACAACCGGCTGACCATCGCCGTGCCGCCCAACATCGACATTAATTTTGCCGCCCTGGTGCTGATTTATGACGATAAAGGCCATATTCTGTGGCGGCAGCGTTATGTCCCGGCCCTGGAGCCGCGGCTAAAACCGGAATGGCTGTCCAAAACCGGCTATTTCGAGCTGGATACCGATACCCGTACCAGCAGCGCCGTACTGGGGGATAACCCCAGCGCCCAAAACCGGCTGAAGGACTTCGACAGCAGCGACAGCAACGCCCTGACCCATTCGGTGGCGGTCAATCGCTACCCGGCCACCGAACGGCTGCCCCCGCTGACCATCGTGGTGGTGGATACCATACCCCACGAATTGCAGCGCACGGATCTGGTGTGGGAATGGTTCAGCTACGTGCTGCTGGCCAATCTGCTCCTGGTGGTGCCGCTGCTCTGGCTGGCGGCGCACTGGAGTTTGCGGCCCATCAAGGATCTGGTGCAGCAGGTCAGGGAGCTGGAGGGCGGCGAGCGGGACCGCCTTGACGAAAATCCCCCGCGCGAGCTGGGCATTCTGGTACGCAATCTCAATATATTGCTCAACAATGAACGCCAGCGCTATCAAAAATACCGCTCCACCCTCTCCGACCTGACCCACAGCCTGAAAACCCCCCTGGCGGTATTACAAACCACCCTGCGCTCGCTGCGCACCGGCAGGGATACCAATATCGAACTCATCGAGCCCATCATGCTGGAGCAGATCAGCCGGATTTCCCAGCAAATCGGCTACTACCTGCATCGCGCCAGCGTCCATTCGGATCACAACGTGCTGAGCCGGGAGCTGCATTCCGTGCCCGCGCAGCTCGACAGCCTGTGTTCGGCCCTGAACAAGGTGTACCAGCGCAAAGGCGTGTCCATCTCACTGGATCTTTCCCCCGAATTAACCTTTATCGGCGAAAAAAACGACTTTATGGAAGTGATGGGCAATATTCTGGATAACGCCTGCAAATATTGCCTGGAATTCGTCGAGGTCAGCGCCCGCGCCAGCGAAAAAGAGCTGCACCTGCTGATTGAAGACGACGGACCGGGCATTCCCGCGTCCAAGCGCACCCTGATCTTCCAGCGCGGCCAGCGCGCGGATACCCTGCGCCCGGGGCAAGGCCTGGGTTTATCGGTGGCGGCGGAAATCCTTGAGCAATACGAAGGCGATATTATCGTCGGTGAAAGCGCCCTCGGCGGGGCGCTGGTGGAAGTGATTTTCAAACGCCAGCAGGGCTACCAGGACGACGATTAATCCTGCCGGCTATTCGCCGGGCATTTTTTAACGCGTACCGGGCGAATTAAGCGATTTCATGCCGTTCTTTTGCGGTATGTCCGATAATTACCCCTTCTTACCCCGCCCGCTTCCGTTATAATCCAGTCAGGTTCCCTTACGTGGAAAAGGCAATGGATTATCAACTCGATCTTGACTGGAATGACTTTTTACAGCGCTACTGGCAAAAACGGCCGGTCATCATCAAACGGGCCTTCAAGGATTTTGTCGACCCATTATCCCCGGACGAACTGGCCGGCCTGGCGATGGAAACCGAGGTCGACAGCCGTCTGGTCAGCCACGACGACGGGCGCTGGCAGGTAAGCCATGGACCTTTTGAAAGTTTTGATCATCTGGGCGAAACCAACTGGTCGCTGCTGGTGCAGGCGGTCGATCACTGGCACGAGCCGTCGGCGGCGCTGATGCGCCCCTTCCGCCAATTGCCGGATTGGCGTATCGACGACCTGATGATCTCCTTTGCCGTGCCCGGCGGCGGCGTCGGCCCCCATTTCGATCAATATGACGTGTTCATTATCCAGGGACAGGGGCGCCGCCATTGGCGGGTGGGCGATAAGCAAATACTGAAGCAGCATTGCCCGCATCCGGATCTGCTGCAGGTGGAACCTTTCGACGCCATTATCGATGAAGAAATGGAGCCGGGGGATATGCTGTACATTCCGCCGGGATTCCCTCATGAAGGCTATTCACTGGAAAACGCCCTCAACTATTCGGTAGGGTTCCGCGCCCCCAGCGGCCGCGAGCTGGTCAGCGGTTTTGCCGATTATGTCCTGGCGCAGGAGCTGGGCGGCGCGCGCTACAGCGATCCGGCGATTGGCCTGCGGCCCGATCCGGCCGTGGTATTGCCGGAGGAAATCGATGCCTTGCGCACCATGATGATGGATTTGGTGCAGCAGCCGGATCGTTTTAACCATTGGTTTGGTGAATTTGTTTCCCAATCGCGCCATGAACTGGACCTCGCCCCGCCGGAACCGCCTTACCAGGCGGGGGAAATTTATGATTTGCTCCAGCAGGGCGATCATTTGCAACGCCTCGGCGGGCTGCGCGTGATTAAAGTGGGGGAAGAGTGTTATGTAAACGGGGAACAGATCGTTACCCAGCATAAGCCGGCGGCCTCCGTGCTGGCAAACTCGTACACCATAACCGCCGGGCAGCTGGGCGATGCGCTGGACGATCCTTCATTCCTGGCGCTGCTGACCGCGCTGATCAATAGCGGCTACTGGTACTTTAAGAATTAATATCCGCTTGGCCACATAACAACGGCCCGATTAATCGGGCCGTTGTTTTTCCCGCCGGGGGCGATCGCCCGCCCGCGCTAAATCTTATGCGGCGCGCCCTTGGAGCGCAACGCGGTCAGTTCGGCGATACGCATAATCACCTGCACCGCTTTTTCCATGCCGTCATGGGACGCGAACTCGTGTTTGCCGTGGTAGTTATAACCGCCGGTAAATAAATTCGGGCAGGGTAAACCGCGAAATGACAGCTGCGCGCCGTCGGTGCCGCCGCGAATCGGCTTCATGATGGGGTCCAGCGCGCAGTCACGCATTGCCTGCTGGGCCAGCTCGATGATATGCGGGTATTTGGCCACCTGATCGCGCATATTGTAGTAGCTGTCCTCGATGGACAATTCGATATAGCAATCAGGATGCAGCCCTTTGCCCAGTTCTTCGGCGGCGGTAATCATAAACTGCTTGCGCGCGGCAAAACTCTGGCGATCGAAATCGCGGACGATATAGTGCATCTCCGCCCGATCGACGCTGCCCTTCATGGTATTGAGATGGTAAAAACCCTGGTAGCCGTCGGTGGTTTCCGGCGTTTCATCGGCCGGCATCTTCTGATGAAACCGGGCCGCCAGCGTCAGGGCATTGACCATTACCCCTTTGGCCGAGCCGGGATGAACGTTGTTGCCGACGATTTTCACCAGTACCGAGGCGGCATTGAAATTTTCATATTCCAGCTCGCCGATGCCGCCGCCGTCCATGGTGTAGGCCCACTGCGCGCCGAAACGTTCAACGTCGAAGAACTGCGCCCCTTTACCCACCTCTTCATCCGGCGTAAAGGCGATGCGGATGTCGCCATGGGGCAGCTCTTTGGTTTTGATGCGCACCATGGCGGTGATGATTTCGGCAATGCCGGCTTTGTCGTCGGCGCCCAGCAGCGTTTTGCCGTCGGTGGTCACCAGGGTATGTCCCAGCAGTTGGTGCAATACCGGGAACATCACCGGCGACAGGATTTCATCGCCGTTGCCCAGGGCGATATCGCCGCCGCGATAGTTTTCCACAATTTGCGGATTGACATGTTTACCGGAAAAATCCGGCGCGGTATCCATATGGGAAATAAAGCCAATGGCCGGCACCGCCCAGGCGACATTGGACGGCAGGGTGGCCATCAGGCAACCGTGATCGCTTAATGTCACCTGCTCAAACCCCAATGCGGAAAGTTCTTCCTGCAAGGCATGCGCCAGTTTCCATTGTCCTTCGGTACTCGGGACCTGTTTGACCCCGGGTTTGGATTGGGTGTCAAAGGAGACATAATTTAGAAAACGATCGAGTAATTTATCCATTTTTTCCGCCTATCGCATCTTTGGCACCTATTATGGGCAGCGATGATTTTGCAAATATTGTGTCAGGTCAGTTTTCACCGTTTTTGACCAATAAAAAGCACGCGCGGCTTAGCATGGCGTATTCTCCCTATCCCCGCTGCGCCACGAACCCTTCGATAAACTTGTTGACATACTCCGGCACGCATTGGCTCGCCGGACCGTAGACATGCTCCTCGAACTGGCTCTCCACGTGGCTTGGCTCCAGGTTGAGCTCGACCGTCCGGGCGCCGCTCAGGCGCGCCTCATGCACAAACCCCGCCGCCGGGTACACATGGCCGGACGTGCCGATGGCCAGGAAATAATCCGCTTTGCCGAGCGCCGCGTAAATATCATCCATGCCCAGCGGCATCTCGCCGAACCACACGACATGCGGGCGCAAAACCGACGGGAACTGGCAGCAATGGCAGCGGTCGCTTTCAGCCACGTCTTGCGTCCACTCAAAGATCTGGCCGCTGTTGACGCAGCGCACCTTCAGCAGTTCGCCGTGCATATGAATCACGCGCCGGCTGCCCGCCCGCTCGTGCAAATTATCGATATTCTGGGTCACCAGCAGGAAATGATCCCCCAGCATCTGCTCCAGCTCCGCGAGCGCCAGATGCGCGGCATTCGGCTTGATTTCCGGTTGCTGCAACTGGCGGCGGCGCTCATTGTAAAACCCCTGCACCAGCTGCGGGTCGCGCTGAAAGCCTTCCGGCGTAGCGACGTCTTCCACCCGGTGTTCTTCCCACAGGCCGTCGGCGGCCCGGAAAGTGCGGATACCGGATTCGGCGGAAATACCCGCCCCGGTCAGTACCACCACAAAAGGTTTTTTCATCTTGGTTACCGCCATGGTGTCACGGTGAAAAATACGTGAACGCAATCGTTGCTGCCGGAGCCGTTTACTTTTACGAAACCGGATTAACCGGCGATGTATACGCATGCTGCTGATTCCTTAATGCCCGGGAAAACCACCGCCGGGACTTATAGACCACTTAAGACCCGGGCCGGATCGATGCGGCTGGCGCGCCGCGCCGGATACCAGCTGGCCAGCAAACTGAGCAGCAGCGCCGTACCTAATACGCTGGCCACGTCCAGCCAATGCAGCTCGGTGGGCAGAAAATCGATGGGATAGATATCGCCGGACAGCAGCGTATGCCCCAGCAACCGTTCTATGCCTTTCACCAGCGATGTCAGATTCAATGCCGCCAGTACGCCGACCACCACGCCGCTGACGCTGCCGGTCAAGCCGGCCAGCAGCCCATACCAAATAAAAATAGCACGGGTCAGGCGGTCTTTGGCTCCCAGGGTGCGCAATATCGCAATATCGGTGCTTTTATCTTTCACCGCCATCACCAGGGTGGAGACGATATTAAAACAGGCCACGCCAATCACCAGCACCATGGCCAGGTACATAATGGCCCGGATCATCTGGATATCCCGGTACATGTACCCATAGGTGCCGATCCAACTGCGGATATAGACATAGGATTGCGTCACTTCGCCCGCGTCGCGCACCAGCTTGTTGGCGGCGAAGGGATCGCTCATCTTGAGGGCGATGCCGCTGATATCCTGGCCTTTGTCCAGATACTGCTGGGCGTCGGTGAGCGGCACCATGGCGAAACTATGATCCAACTGCCCGCTCAGGGCCAGAATACCGCTCACCTGCAGCCGGATACGCTTGGGTTCGAGCAGCTTCATTTCGGGATCGCTGTTGGGAATCATGACGGTCAGCCAGTCGCCCTGCTTGACGTCAAGGGTATCCGCCACGCCCTTGCCGATGATGATTTGCTGCTTGCCGGCGCTGAAATCCTTCCAGGCGTTGTTTTGCACGTATCCCGGCAGAGCGCTCAAACGCGACTCCTGGGCGGGATCGACGCCCTTCACCTGGATGGCCTTGAGCTTGACGCCCCGCTCCACCAGGCCGGTGAAATTCACATACGGCGCCGCCGCAACGATGCCCGGCACTTTTTCCACCCGCGCCAATACGCCCTGCCAGTCTTTAAACGGCGGGTTCACCGGCTCGATTTCCCCGTGGGGCACCACCGCCAGTATCCGGTTATTGAGTTCGCGTTCAAAGCCGTTCATCGCGCTCAGGCCGATAATCAGCACCGCCACGCCCAAGGCGATGCCGAAAGTGGAAATAATCGAGATCAGCGAAACCATGCCGCCGCGGCGCCGGCCGCGGCTAAAACGCAGTGCAATTTGCAATGCCAGCGGCAACCCACTCATTCCCGCACTCCCAGCAGGTCGCCGTCTTGCTGCAACTGGCCGTCGCGCATCTCCAGCTGGCGGTTGAGCCGCCGGGCCAGATGCAAATCGTGGGTCACCACTAAAAACGCGGTGCCCTGGCGCATATTCAATTCGCCCAATAATTCAAAAATACTGTCGGCGGTACGTTGGTCCAGATTCCCGGTGGGCTCATCGGCCAGCACCAGCGCCGGATGATTCACCAGCGCGCGCGCAATGGCCACCCGCTGGCGTTCGCCGCCGGACAGTTCGGACGGGCGGTGATGGCCGCGTTTCTCCAGGCCCACCGCCGCCAGCATTTCCCGGGCCGTAGCCTTGGCCTGCTGGGGAGCGACGCCGCCGATCAGCAGCGGCATGGCGACGTTTTCCATGGCGCTGAAATCCGGCAGCAAATGGTGAAACTGGTAGATAAAACCCAGGCGGCGGTTGCGGATTTCAGCGCGGGCCTGGGATGACAGGCTGTTGAGCTGCCGGCCTTCGAAAATCACCTCGCCGGACGTCGGTTCGTCCAGGCCGCCCAGCAAATGCAGCAAGGTGCTTTTGCCGGAGCCGGAACTGCCGACAATCGCCATCATTTCACCCGGCTGCATGGAAAAGGTCACATCGCGCAGCACATCGGTAAACAGCTTGCCTTCCTGATAACGCTTACTCAGATTGTTACACTGCAACAAAGGAGTATTATTCATAACGTAAAGCCTCAGCGGGATGAACGGCGGCCGCGCGCCAGGAAGGATAAAGCGTGGATAATAACGCCACCACCATGGCCAATACGGCGATGGTAGCTACCTGAAGGGGGTCGATATCGACCGGCAACTGGGCGCCGTCAAGAAACGCCCCGATCACCGGCATTAAATTATTCAGCTGGCCGGCCAGCAGCAGGCCCAGGCCGGTGCCCAGCAATGCGCCGATAATGCCGGCGCCGGCGCCCTGCACCATAAACACCAGCATCACCTGGCGGCGGGTCAGGCCCAGCGTTTGCAAAATGGCCACTTCACCCTGTTTTTCCATAACCAGCAGGCCGAGGGACGTGATAATGTTGAACGCCGCCACCGCCACGATCAGGCTTAACAGCAGCCCCATCATATTTTTTTCCATCCGCACCGCCTGGAACAGCTCGCCCTTGCGCTCGCGCCAGTCCTTCCACTGGGTGCCTTCCGGCAGGGCCTGCCGGCTGACGGCGTCCACGTCCAGGGGCTGTTGCAGCCACAGGCGCCAGCCGGTGATATTGCCGGCCGGATAGCGCATCAGGCGCGAGGCGTCCTGCTGGTTGGTCAATAATTGATACTCATCCACTTCGCTGTTGGCGGCAAAGGTGCCCGCCACGGTAAACAGGCGCTGGCTGGGAATACGGCCCATGGGCGTGAACTGGCTGGCGCCGGGCACCATCAGGCGCAGCCGATCGCCGCGTTTGACCCCCAGCTGGCCGGCCAACTGCTCGCCGAGGATGACCTGGTAGCCGCCGGGCTGCAGTTTATCCATGCGCACGTTGACCAGATAACGGGCCAGCGGCTCCGGGTCCTGGGGATTAACGCCCAGCATCACCCCTACGGCGACGCTGCGCGCGCTTTGCAGCACCACATCGCCGGTGGTCAGGGGTACAATGCGGCTGACGCCCTTAAGTCTTTCTAGCGCTGAGGACGGAATACGTTTAGGATCTAACGAACCGCCGGGTGTGGTGATCAATGCCTGGGGCATGACACCGAGGATATTGCCTTCCAGCTCGCGCTCGAAGCCGTTCATCACCGATAATACGGTGACCAGGGCCATCACGCCGAGGGTAATGCCGATGGTGGATAACCAGGAGACAAAGCGCCCGAAGCGGTCTGATGCCCGCCCGCGCATGTAGCGCAGGCCAATATATAATGCGACAGGTTGATACATTGAATTCCGTTTGGATGCAATTGCCAAAGCAAAGTGATCAAGGATAATAAAGGGTCGTACCCTATTATGGAACTACTAACCGCCTCTATAACCGGCTTTTATTCTTGTTAGGCTGCCGAACATGAGCCATCATGCCCAATGCATGACCGTTTCGCCACAGGCCGTAGCGTATTGGCCCCCGGCCGCAAGAGAAGAGATCTGACCACAGTTTATGTCCGAACACTATCGTTATACCTTACCCGCCAAGCCCGGTGAACAGCGTTTATTGGGCCAGCTCACCGGTGCCGCCTGCGCCGTGGAATGCGCCGCCATCGTCGACCGCTATGCCGGCCCGGTCATGCTGATCGCCCCGGATATGCAAAACGCCCTGCGCCTGCATGACGAAATCCGGCAATTTACGCGCCATCCGGTGGTGACCCTGCCCGATTGGGAAACCTTGCCCTACGACAATTTTTCGCCGCACCAGGAGATCATCTCCGATCGGCTGTCGACGCTCTACCGGTTGCCGTCGATGGAGCGCGGGGTCATTATCCTGCCAATCAATACCCTGATGCAACGGGTATGCCCGCACTCTTTCCTTCACGGCCACGCGCTGTTGATGAAAAAGGGACAGCGCCTGTCGCGCGATAAACTGCGCGGGCAGTTGGAACAGGCCGGCTACCGCAGCGTCGATCAGGTAATGGAACACGGGGAGTTCGCCACCCGCGGCGCGCTGCTCGATCTCTATCCGATGGGCAGTGAAGAACCCTACCGCATCGATTTTTTCGACGACGAGATCGACAGCCTGCGTATTTTCGATGTGGACACCCAGCGCACGCTGCAGGAAGTGGATCATATCAATCTGCTGCCGGCCCATGAATTCCCCACCGACAAGACCGCCATCGAGCTGTTTCGCAGCCAGTGGCGCGAGCAGTTCGAAGTCAGGCGCGACGCGGAACATATTTACCAGCAGGTCAGCAAAGGCACGCTGCCGGCCGGCATTGAATATTGGCAACCGCTGTTTTTCAGCGAGCCGCTGCCCGCCCTGTTCAGCTATTTGCCCGCCAATACCCTGCTGATCAATACCGGCGATCTGGAAGCCGGCGCCGAACGTTTCTGGCAGGACGCCCAGCAGCGTTATGAAAACCGGCGGGTTGATCCCATGCGCCCGCTGGTGGCGCCCGAATCGCTGTGGCTGCGGGTGGACGGGCTGTTCAGCGAGCTGAAAAACTGGCCGCGGGTGCAACTGATCGGCGACAAGCTGGCCGACAAGGCCGCCAATGTCAATATGGAGTATCAGCCGCTGCCGGACCTGGCGGTGGAAGCGCAAAGCAAAGCCCCCATGGATAAGCTGCGCCAGTTCTGCGAACGGTTCGACGGCAGCGTGATTTTCTCGGTGGAAAGCGAAGGGCGCCGGGAAACCCTGCAGGAACTGCTGGCGCGCATCAAGCTCAACCCCAAATTAATCGCCCGTCTCGATGATATCGCCGCGCCGGGGCATTACCTGATTATCGGCGCCAGCGAACGCGGGTTTATCGACAACTACCGCCGCCGCGCCCTGATTTGCGAAGGGGATCTGCTGGGGGAACGGGTCAGCCGGCGGCGCCAGGATAACCGCCGGGCCATCAACGCCGACACCTTGATCCGCAATCTGGCGGAGCTGCATCCCGGCCAGCCGGTGGTGCATCTGGAGCACGGCGTCGGCCGCTATGCGGGCATGACCACCCTGGAGGCCGGCGGCATCAAGGCGGAATACCTGATCCTGACGTATGCCGGTCACGACAAGCTCTATGTGCCGGTTTCGTCGCTGCACCTGATCAGCCGCTATTCCGGCGGCGCGGAAGAAAGCGCCCCGCTGCATAAACTCGGCGGCGACGCCTGGTCCCGCGCGCGGCAAAAGGCGGCGGAACGGGTGCGCGACGTGGCGGCGGAGCTGCTCGATATCTATGCCCAGCGCGCCGCCAAGGTCGGTTTCGCTTTCCGGCAGAACCGCGAAAACTATCAGCTGTTCTGCGAAGGTTTCCCGTTCGAGGCCACGCCGGACCAGGCGCAGGCCATCAACGCGGTGCTTAGCGATATGTGCCGGCCGCTGGCCATGGATCGCCTGGTGTGCGGCGACGTCGGGTTCGGCAAAACCGAAGTGGCGATGCGCGCCGCCTTCCTGGCGATTGAGAATCATAAACAGGTGGCGGTGCTGGTGCCCACTACCCTGCTCGCCCAGCAGCATTACGATAATTTCCGCGACCGCTTCGCCAACTGGCCGGTGCGCATCGAAATGATTTCCCGCTTTCGCAGCGCCAAGGACCAGGCCCAGGTGCTGGAACAGACGGTGGAAGGCAAGGTGGATATCCTGATCGGCACCCATAAGCTGCTGCAAAGCGATATCAAATGGCGCGACCTGGGATTGCTGATCGTCGATGAGGAGCACCGCTTCGGGGTGCGCCACAAGGAGCGCATCAAGGCCATGCGCGCCGATGTGGATATCCTGACCCTTACCGCCACCCCGATCCCCCGCACCCTGAATATGGCCATGAGCGGTATGCGCGACCTGTCGATTATCGCCACCCCCCCGGCCCGGCGCCTGGCGGTGAAAACCTTTGTGCGGGAATACGACAGCCTGGTGATCCGCGAGGCCATCCTGCGCGAAGTGCTGCGCGGCGGCCAGGTCTATTATCTCTACAATGATGTGGAAAATATCGAAAAGGCCACCCTGCGCCTGCAGGAGCTGGTGCCGGAAGCCCGCATCGTCATCGGCCACGGCCAGATGCGCGAGCGCGACCTGGAGCGGGTGATGAATGATTTCCATCACCAGCGGTTTAATGTGCTGGTATGCACCACTATTATTGAAACCGGCATCGATATCGCCAACGCCAATACCATTATTATCGAACGGGCCGATCGCTTCGGCCTGGCGCAGTTGCATCAGCTGCGCGGCCGCGTAGGGCGTTCCCATCACCAGGCCTATGCCTACCTGCTGACCCCGCCGCCCAAAGCCATGAGCCAGGACGCGCTGAAACGGCTGGAGGCCATTGCCTCCCTGGAGGATCTGGGCGCCGGTTTCGCGCTGGCCACCCACGATCTGGAAATTCGCGGCGCCGGCGAACTGCTGGGCGAAGATCAGAGCGGCCAGTTGCAGACCATTGGTTTCTCATTGTATATGGAGCTGCTGGAAAGCGCGGTGGAAGCGCTGAAAGCCGGACGCGAACCTTCGCTGGAAGATCTGACCAGCCAATTAACCGACGTGGAACTGCGCATGCCCGCCCTGCTGCCGGAGGAATATATTCCGGACGTCAATACGCGCCTGTCGTTCTACAAACGTATCGCCAGCGCGCCGGATACCCGGGAAATCGAGGAGCTAAAGGTGGAATTAATCGACCGTTTCGGGCTATTGCCCGATCCGGCGCGCCACCTGCTGGATATCGCCGCGCTGCGCCAACGCGCCCGCCGGCTGGGGATTAAACGCATAGAAGGCAATGAGAAAGGCGGTTTTATCGAGTTCAGCGAGAAAAACTGCGTCGATCCGGTGTATTTAATCGGCCTGCTGCAGCGCGACCCGAAAACCTTCCGCCTGGACGGCCCCACGCGGCTGAAATTTATCCAGCCCCTGCCTGAACGGCTGGAACGGCTGAAATATGTGGATCAACTGCTGGAAGGGCTGGATCGGCACCGGGTGCCGGCGTAATACCGCTACGCCAGGATCTTGCCCTGAGTGATGAATACCCTTTGCCGCCGGCATGGCGCCGGCGGCAAAGGGGCGCACGGGTTTACAGCGGCTGGCTTAGACTTGTTTATTCAGTTGCAGCCGGCCTTTATTATCCAGGGGAATCTGGGTGCCCGGATCGTGGTCCATGCGGATTTTGCCCTGCTGATCGCCAATTTTGTAGGTGACGTCGTAGCCCAGCAATTTTTGCGATTTGTCATACACGGTCTGGCAGCGCTGCTGCGTACTGGAGTAAGTGTCGCTATTTTGCAAGTTGCCCTGTACCTGGTTACCGGTGTAGCCGCCGGCCAGCGCCCCGGCCACCGTCGCCACGTCCTTGCCCCGCCCGCCGCCGAACTGATGGCCGATGACGCCGCCCGCCACCGCCCCCAGCAACGAACCGGCAATTTTATTTTCATCCTGCACCGGCCGGCGGTGCGTGACGGTAACATTGCGGCACTGCTGGCGCGGGGTTTTAATGGTTTCATTGATCGGGATCGCCGTGACCACCTGCGCATATTGCGGACCAGAGGAGAACATGTCCAGTCCGGCGACCGCCGCGATCCCTGACGCCGCCGCAATCCCAATGCCGACACCGGCTAACATTGATTTATTCATGGGAAATCCTCCTGAAATATTAACCCACGCATTCACTGACGGCCACCAGATTGCCGGCGCGGGCTAAAGCATAAGCCAGCCTGCCCAGCCTACATTGATACCAGCGAACATCCGGGTAATCCTACCCATCGATACAGCATACTTGGCCCATCTAAAACGGCGTGCGTGAATCGCCAGCTAGATGATCCGAAGTCTGCACAAACCGGCCGGACGCCGCAATAAGACTAATAGCCAAAACGAGAGAAAGTGACGGGTGATAAGGCGAGTTTGGGAGAATTCCTAGGGGGCTAAGCTAAAAAAACCCTATTTTCTGCTAAGGATTAGAGCGGCTAATATGACGCCGGCGGCAGGTTTGGACGGCTGGAAGTCGCCCAGGCCCGCGCGGCCAACCCGCGCGGAGCCAAAGGGCGGGCCGAATGATTAATGCAGTTTCAAATGCGGCCGGATCACCCGGTTGATCCGCCCCACCAGCATAATCAGACCGGTTTTAATAAAACCATGCAGGGCGATTTGGTGCATGCGGTACAGCGAAATATACACCGCCCGGGCGATGCGCCCTTCAATCATCATGGAACCGCGCATCAGGTTGCCCATCAGGCTGCCCACGGTGCTGAACCGGGACAGGGAAACCAGCGAGCCGTGATCTTTATACACATACGGCTTCTGGTCGCGGCCGTTCAACAGCGCCAGGATATTGCCGTGTACCCGGGTGGCCATCTGGTGCGCCGCCTGGGCGCGCGGCGGGACAAACCCCCCGGACGCCTGGGGACATGACGCGCAATCGCCAATGGCGAAAATAGCCGGGTCGCGGGTGGTTTGCAGCGTTGGCTCCACCACCAGCTGGTTGGTGCGGTTGGTTTCCAGCCCGGCGATCTCCTTGAGGAAGTCCGGCGCTTTAATGCCCGCGGCCCACACCATCAGTTCCGCCTGGATAAATTCGCCTTCTTTGGTGGTCAGCCCGTCCGGACCGGCGCTGGTCACCAGGGTTTTGGTCAATACCCTGACGCCCATTTTGCTCAATTCCTGATGCGCAGACGCGGAAATACGCGCGGGCAAAGCGGGCAGGATGCGCTCGCCCGCCTCCACCAGCGTAACGTTCAGCGCATGATTGTCCAGGCCTTTAAAGCCGTAGCTGTGCAGTTCCTGTACCGCATTATGCAGTTCCGCCGACAGCTCCACCCCGGTGGCCCCGCCGCCGACGATGGCGATATTGACCCGCTCGTCGGCGCCGGACTGAGTGGAAAATTTCAGGAACAGATTGAGCATTTCATTGTGGAAACGCTGGGCCTGGGCCGGATTATCCAGGAAAATACAGTGTTCTTTGACCCCGGCGGTGCCGAAGTCGTTGGAAACGCTGCCCAGCGCCATCACCAGGACGTCATAGGGCAACTGGCGCACCGGCACCAGCAGATCGCCCTGGGCATCGCGGATCTCGCCCAGTTGCACCGTTTTTTCCTCGCGGTTCAGCCCCGTCAGGCTGCCCATCTGGAATTGGAAATGATGATTGCGGGCATGGGCCAGATAGCTGATGGCGTCGACGCCTTCGTCCAGCGAGCCGGTGGCCACTTCATGCAGCAGGGGTTTCCACAGATGGCTGTGATTGCGATCCACCAGGGTGATTTGCGCTTTATGGCCGCGGCCAAGAGAAGAACCCAGGCGGGTCGCCAGCTCCAGTCCGCCGGCGCCGCCGCCGATAATAACAATTTTCTTCAGGGGTGATGACAAAATAACCTCCAATTGTAAACCAATCGTTAACTAAGGGTAACAATGAATACCCTTATAAAACACATGGTTACACTAAAAATAAATAGCTACTGCGGTCAGATTATCACGCCCGGTCATTTGGTCATACCAAAATTGATATAAATCAATTTTCCCGACGGCGGCGGCCGGGAACTCACCCAGCGTGAGGCCCCGAACGCATCATAATGAAGTCAGGAAAAAACGGCGGTCAGCCCAGGGCTTTAAACGCCTGGATACGCTGCAGATGGGGGGAGATATTTTTGAATTTATGAGCTTGCTCATCGTCCCAGATGATTTCGTAAAACGGCCCCAGCAGCTCGGCGCTGCGGCGGTTATCCAGGGCTTCGTCGTTGCGCGACAGCAAAACCAGGCAGCGGTCGCGGTTTTTATCGCGAAAATTGCTCACGCATTTGGTAGCGATATCCACATACTCTTCCGGCCGGTCGATTTTGCCCGGCATATTGTCCTGCGGAAACAAATTCGGATTGATGATGACCTGGCGGATATCGCACAGGAAACCGATACGCTCCGCCCAAAAACCGCCTAAGCCGACGCCGCAAATCAGCGGGCGCTCGTCATCGGTCAGTTGCTGCATCTTGTCCACTTCTTTGAGCAAATGCTGCATATCGTGGCGCGGGTGGCGGGTGCTGTAGCTGATTAAGCGCACATCGGGATCGATAAACTGAAGCTGGAGCACCTTTTCATGATTACCGGGACTGTTAGAATCAAAACCGTGCAAATAGATGATCATCACTATCCTCGTCTATAAATGAGTCCGGTCGCTGGACATCAGCGGTCGGGGAATTCTTCCCGTCGCTGTTTCTCCTCGGCCCACTGCCGCGATAACAGGGTCAGCTGCTGGTGGATCTGCTTCCAGCGTGGAGAACTCAGGAGTTCCTTACGGGAACAGACTCCCCGATGGTATAACGTCTCCAGGCCCCCGACTTTGATCGGCGACAGATTATCCAGCACCTTTACGGCGCCTGCGCGGTTATTGCACACCAGGATCATGTCGCAGCCGGCCTCAAGGGACGCCTGGGCCCGTTCGGCGTACCCGCCCATCACCGCCGCGCCTTCCATGGATAAATCATCCGAAAAAATAATGCCTGCAAATCCCAGCTCACGGCGCAGCATCTTTTTCAGCCAGAACGGCGAACCGCTGGCGGGCAGGTCATCCACTTCAGTATATATGACGTGGGCGGGCATGATGGCATCCAGGGCGCCGCGCTGGATTAACGTCGTGAATACCCGCATATCATGGGCGCGGATCTCGTCCAGCGGCCGGCCGTCCCGGGGGGTTTCTTTATGGGAATCGGCGGTGACCGCGCCATGGCCGGGAAAATGCTTGCCGGTGGCCTTCATGCCCGCCTGGCGCATGCCGCTGATAAAACTCTCCGCCAGCTCGATGGCCGGTTCCGCCAGGTGATGGAAAGCGCGCTCGCCGATGGCCGCGCAGCCGTGGCCGATATCCAGCACCGGCGCGAAGCTGATATCAATATCCATGGCAATCATTTCCGCCGCCATCAGCCAGCCGGCGTCCCGCGCCAGCGCAGCGGCCTCGGGCATGGGCCGCAGCGCCGCGTACGACTCGGCGGCGGGCAGCAGGGTAAACCCTTCGCGAAAGCGCTGCACCCTGCCTCCCTCCTGATCCACCGCCACCACCAGACGCCGGCGGGAAGCGCCGCGAATTTGCGCGATCAGCGCCGCCAGCTGATCGGGATCGTGGTAGTTGCGGGTAAAGATAATTACGCCGCCCACCAGCGGGTGCTGCAATATTTCACGTTCTTCATTATCCAGCTCGTAGCTGGCGACATCTAACATCAATGGACCCACAACCACCTCAACCTGTTATTTATTTTGAACCGCCAGCCAGGCCCAAACGGCGGCGCGGCGCCGCGGCCTGTAGTATAAATTGCCGCCGGCCGGTTTGACCCCAGCGGGCCTCGTACCACATCAGCATCAGATAATCCACCCAAGGCGCCCAGGCGGCAACCTGGCGGCGCAGCGCGGCCAGGGAATAGCCGGGCGACGCCGCGTGGTAGCCGGCCAGCAGCGCCGCGCATTGGCGCCCGTCCAATTGGTTGCCCCGCGCCAGCGCCGCCAGCTCCAGGGCGATATCGCCGTCGCCGGCATACTCCCAGTCTATCAGCCGCAGTCCGCCGTCGTCAGCGCGCACCAGATTGCCGGGATGGACATCCATATGCAAGGGGGCGATATGCAGGGGCGCCGGCATTTTGCCCCGCATAAAGCGCTGGTGCAGGCGCAGCCAGGCCGGTGAGCGACGGCCGGGATCGCTGGCCTGCCAGCAGGCGGCGTAACGCGGACGCAGCGCCAGCGGATAACCGCAGCGCGGGCCGCGGTGCAAATGCAGTAACCGGCCGGCCAGCGTACCGTCGGCCAGCGCCCTATGCCAATCAGCCGCTGACAGGGTTTCCCCCGCCAGCCACTCCACGACGAGCCAGGGCGTTTTGGGTGCGATCGGCCGCGGGGCCAGTTGCCGGGGCTGTAAATGCCGCAATATGCGATATTCCCGCCGCCGATCGACGCCGAGCGCCGGATGCTGCGGCGTAGCGCCCCGCGCCAGCCAATCCACTCCCGGCGCGCGGATGCGCCAGCTTTCGCCGGTCAGGCCGCCGACCGGTTCCACCCGGCACGCGCCGGGATCGATGCCGGGCAGCCGCCGCGCCAACATATCGGCCAGGGCGCCATTATTCCCGGGCAAGCCCTTTGCCCGACCAGATAATTTCTCCTGACTGCACCAGCATCAGCTGCATTTCCAATTCCGGCAGCTTGGCGTCGCCGTTGGCATCGCTATACAGGACATATTGCGCGTTGACGTAGCGCGCCAGGCCTACGGCCTTGGAGCGCGATTCCAGGCTATCATCCACCGACAGACCCAGGGTTTGCTTGGCCGAGGTCATTTGATCCTGGCCGATAATCTTGAACCGATCGCTGGACGCCAGGGCGCTATAGAGCGCGGCGGTGGCCTTGCCGGTCTGGATGCTGCCGTTGGTGTTGTTTTTCATGGTATTGATTAACAATACGCTGCCCGGCGCCACCCCTTCGGCACCCAGCATTTGCTGGATCAGCGGGCTGACGCTGGCCTGCCAGTCAATGGTGCGGATTTTCGGCGGGGACGGCACCGGCTGCGGGGCCGGCGGCGGCGTCGGGGTCGGCTCCGGCTGTGCCGGCTCTACGGTGGCCGGCGGTTGTTGGGGCTCGGGCGCACGTGTTGGACAGCCGGTCAGCACCAGGGCGGCCAACAGGATAAACAGATACTTTTTCATTATCGATCGCTCAAAAAAAATCATAAGAAAAGATAAAGGCGAACGCGCTTAGCCTCAAGATTACCATTGACCGAATCGAGGGTTACGCTGGTCCCGGGGGGAACCACCACCGTACGGGTATCGGGAAAGGGCAAAATATCCAACCCCTGCGCGTCGTACCAGTAAAACCGGTAATTGACGGTGACGGCGCGGTTTTGGCCGTTATTGACCACCGCATGGGCGCGCAGGCGGCCCTGATCGTCGCCAATCGCGGGCTGTTCGGCGATGATGCCTGCCGTCATCACCGACGGGTCCATGATCAACGTTTGCCGATCGTTAATCATCAGGGTTTTATTGGCGCTGCCGCTGCATCCCGCGACGATCAGCAACGCGGCGAGGACCAGATAAGGCCACGTAGAACGCATGCTTTTTCCCATTGCCGTACCGCCCCGTTCGCTGCGTTGGCCGATCAAAAAGCCACCAGCGGTCCGAGGGGCCGGCCGCCTAGCAGATGCATATGGAGGTGGTAGACTTCCTGGCCGCCGTGGCGGTTGCAATTCACAATCAGCCGGAAGCCGTTTTCGGCGATACCTTCCTGCTCGGCGATTTTAGCGGCGGCCGTGAACATGCGCCCCAGCGCGGCTTCATGCTCGGCGGTGACGTCATTGACGGTAGGGATCAGGATATTCGGGACAATGACGATATGGCTCGGCGCTTTAGGAGAAATATCGCGAAAGGCGGTAACCAGGTCGTCTTGATAGACGATCTCCGAGGGTATTTCCCGGCGAATGATTTTGCTAAAAATAGTTTCTTCAGCCATGACATCTTTCCTTGTAGCAAAACAGGTTAGTGCATGGAGTATGAGCGACTTATACCACTTCTTTCAACCTTCCGATGGTTTTATTACGCAGTGAAGTTCATGGGATTGGGAATTCGCGCCGCGGGGGATAAAAATAGCCCCAGGCAGGCATTTGGCCTCCCCGGGGCGGTGCGCATCGTCGGTGAATGATCCGTCAGGCAAATTGACGCATATATTCATCCATATCGGTTTTCAAATTGTCGGATTTGGTGCCGAAGATTGCCTGCACGCCGGAACCGGCGACCACTACGCCGGCCGCGCCCAACTGTTTCAGGCCGGCCTGATCGACCTTGGAAATATCCGCCACGCTGATGCGCAGGCGGGTAATGCAGGCATCGAGGTTGGTGATGTTTTCTTTACCGCCAAACGCCTTGACCAGCGCGCCGGCCATTTCTGTGCCCATGCGGCTCACCTGCTGGCTGGCATTGGTTTCACGCCCCGGCGTTTTCAGGTCCAGCTTGGCGATTAACACGCGGAACACGGTGTAATATATCAGGCCATAAATAATGCCCACTAACGGGAATAGCCAGATCCGGCTGCTATTGCCGCTCAGTACCACGAAATCAATCAGGCCGTGGGAGAAACTGGTGCCGTCGCGCATCCCGAGCAGGATGCAAATCGGGAAAGCCAGGCCGGCCAGGATGGCATGAATCACATACAGGATGGGCGCAACAAAGATAAAGGAGAACTCGATGGGTTCGGTGATGCCGGTAAGGAACGCCGTCAGGGCGCCAGAGATCATGATGCCGCCCACTTTGGCGCGATTTTCCGGTTTGGCGGAGTGCCAAATGGCGATGGCGGCGGCGGGCAGGCCGTACATCTTGAACAGGAAACCGCCGGAGAGTTTGCCCGCGGTCGGGTCACCGGCCATATAACGGGGAATATCCCCATGGAATACCTGGCCGGCGGCATTGGTGTATTCGCCCACCTGCATCTGGAACGGCACGTTCCAGATATGATGCAGGCCAAAAGGCACCAGCGCGCGCTCGACCAAGCCATAAATGCCAAATGCCACCACCGGGTTCTGGTAAGCCGCCCATTGGGAGAAATCCTGGATCGCCGAGCCGATGGGGGGCCAGATAAAGGACAGTACGACGCCCAATATAATGGCAAACAGCCCGGAAATAATCGGCACAAAACGTTTACCGGCGAAAAAGCCCAGATACTCCGGCAGCTTGATGCGATAAAAGCGGTTAAACATATAAGCGGCGATGGCGCCGGAAATAATACCGCCCAGCACGCCGGTGTCCGCCAGGTGTTTCGCGGCGATTTCGTCCGGCGGCAAATGCAATACCAGCGGCGCAACCACCGCCATGGTTTTGACCATGATGCCGTAGGCGACCACCGATGCCAGCGCGGAAACGCCGTCGTTATTGGTAAAGCCCAGCGCGACGCCGATGGCGAAAATCAGCGGCATATTGGCGAAGACCGACCCGCCGGCTTCCGCCATAACGTGGGAAATCACTTCGGGTATCCAGCTGAAATTGGCCGAACCGACCCCCAGCAGTATCCCGGCGATCGGCAATACCGATACCGGCAGCATTAGCGATTTACCTACTTTTTGCAGGTTGGCAAATGCGTTCTTGAACATAATTGTGTGTGCTCCTGAGTAAAAAAAAAATGCCGCTGACTTTATCCCGCATACCGGCGGGCGCAAAGGTTCTTTGGGCCTTTGTTCGGATGGAAAACCAGATCCTTTTATTTATTACGAAGAGTAAAATAAATCGGCGCGGGAGTGTTTGATTACAGTCACGTTTCGCGCAAAGGGTACCGCTAAATAATGCCGATTACGAGCCGAAATTATTCCCCGCGCGGTTCAGGCCGGGAGCGTCAGGCGCTGGGGCGCGACATGGAACAGTCGGCCGAAATTGGCGGTGGTGGCAGCGGCCAGTCGTTCTACCGTAACGCCCTTGAGCTGCGCCACGAAATCGGCCACATCCCGTACATAGGCGGGCTGGTTCTCTTTACCGCGGTAGGGCACCGGCGCCAGATAAGGCGAATCCGTTTCCACCAGCAGGCGATCGAGCGGCACGTAGCGGGCCGCTTCGCGCAGCTCTTCGGCTTTGCGAAAGGTCACCATGCCGGAAAAAGAGATATAAAAACCCAGATCCAGCAATACCCTGGCCGTGGCGGTATCTTCCGTAAAACAGTGCAATACCCCGCCGCACTCCCCCGCCCGCTCTTCCTGTAAAATAGCCAGCGTATCTTCACGGGCCGCGCGGGTATGCACGATCACCGGCTTATCGAGCTCGCGGCCGATGCGGATATGCTCGCGCAGCGCCGCCTGCTGTTCTTTCTTGTTATCCTGCTGGTAGTAATAATCCAGCCCGGTTTCGCCCAGGGCCACCACGGCCTCGCCGGCGGCCAGGCGGCGCAGCTCGGCAAAATCATAAGGCTCATCCAGATTAAGGGGATGAATGCCGCAGGACATCAGCACCTCGTCGCGCCGGCCGATCAGTTCGGCCATGTTGCGAAACCCCTGCAGCGTGGTGGCCACCGCCAGCATCAAATGCACCTCGCGGGCTTTGGCCTTGGCGACCACATCGGCCACGTCGCGGTGCAGCGTTTCATAATTCAACCCATCCAGATGACAGTGGGAATCAACTAAAAACATGGCTATGACCTTTATAATGTCCAGGGATGCGTACGCCCGTCAGGGGCGTCATTTTCCCAATTAAGCAGTTGGTTGGTTAAGACCAATTCACGGTTAATGCCGGCGATGGCCTGCCATTGCTGGCGGCATCCCAGCCATTGATGCAATTGGTGATGCAAGGCCCCGGCCTGATACCGGGTGCCCAGTTCGCTGACCAGGTGAAGCTGATCCTGGTTAATCATAAAGCCGGTGGCGCCCTGCTGCCATTTCAGCGCATCGGTTAGCAAGCTGAGCAGCCAATAGAGCGGCTCGTCGTCCTTATCTTTATTGAGCAGGGGCAGCAGCGGCAGGAAATCGCGCCGGGCGAGCGCGCTGCCGATGCCGGCGCACAGCGCCGCCCGCTCCGTCCAGCGAGCGGGTTGCAGCAATTCCAGCGCGCCGAGGGGCGCGCCGCCGGCCAGACGCAGCGCGGTGCGGGCCTGTTCCGCCCCCTCGATGCCCTGCTGGCGCAGCCACTGCAACCCGACGGCTTCGTCAGGGGAAGGCAGGTGCCAGTACAGGCAGCGGCTGCGCAGGGTCGGCAACAGGCGGGACGGCTCGCGACAGCCCAGCAGGAAATACGTGCGTTCGGGCGGTTCTTCCAGCGTTTTTAGCAGCGCGTTGGCCGCCTGTTCGGTCAGCAGTTCGCTGTGCGGCAGCCAAACAACTTTGGCGCCGCCCTGCTGGGCATGATTATACAGCGGATCGATAATCTGGCGAATGCTGTCCACGCCCAGGCTCAGGCGCCCTTTTTCCGCCTCCGGCTGATAGAAATCGGGATGCGTGCCGGCCATCATCAGGCGGCAGCTATGGCAATGGCCGCAGCTTTTGATGCCTTCCGGCTGCTGGCAAATCAGCCAGCGGCCCAGGGCGTAAAACAGCGATGATTCGCCATTGCCCTTGAGCGCATGGATCAACAGGGCATGATGCCCCTGCCCCTCCTGGTAGCGGGCGAGAATTTGCCGGTAAGGCGCATTCAGCCAAGGGTACCAGTTCACGAATGCCGCTCCCCCGCACCAAGCCAGCTTTCCAGCCGATCGCGCAGCGCGGCGCCCACCTGCTCCAGCGGCCGGCTGGCATCCAGGGTGATAATCGCGGGATCGGCGGCGGCCAAAGCCTGGTAGCGCAGGCGGGTGCGCTCAAAAAACGCCAGCGATTCCTGTTCAATGCGATCGAGCTCGCCGCGGGCCCGGGCGCGTTGCAGCCCCACTACCGGCGGCAGATCGAGATACAGCGTCAAATCGGGACGAAAATCCCCCAGCACCAAATCGCGCAGCGTGGCCAGCAGCGTCGGATCGACTCCGCGCCCGCCGCCCTGGTAAGCCTGGGATGAGAGATCGTGACGATCGCCCACCACCCATGCGCCGCGGGCCAGGGCCGGTTTGATCACATTTTCCACCAGCTGTACGCGGGCGGCATAGAGCATCAGCAATTCCGCCTTGTCGGTCACGACGTCGCCGTCGATACCGTCCTTGATTAACCGGCGCAGCACTTCCGCCAGCGGCGTGCCGCCCGGCTCGCGGGTAAAGACCACATCATGGATGCCATGGCGGCCGAGAGTCTCGACCACCACGCTGATGGCGCTGGTTTTGCCGGCGCCCTCAAGTCCTTCGATGACAATGAATTTACTGTCCATGGTTTTCCTTAACGCTTTCACGGTATTGCTGTACGGCCTGATTGTGGCTCGCCAGGTTAGTGCTGAACACATGTCCGCCCTTGCCGTCGGCGACAAAATAGAGATAGGACGTCTTGGCCGGATGCGCGGCGGCATCCAGCGCCGCCTGGCCCGGCATGGCGATGGGCGTCGGAGGCAGCCCGGTTATCACATAGGTATTATACGGCGTTGGCGCGCTCAGGTCTTGTTTGCCGATCGTGCCGCGATAACGCTCGCCCATGCCGTAGATGACGGTCGGGTCGGTTTGCAGCCGCATGCCCAGGCGCAGGCGATTGATAAATACCGACGCGACTTTGGCGCGCTCGTCCGCGACCCCGGTCTCTTTTTCAACGATCGAGGCCATGGTCAATAAGTCCAGCGGCGTTTTATAAGGCAACCCGGGCGCCTTGCCCTGCCAGGCCTCATCGAGGGCTTTATCCATGCGCTGCCCCGCGCGCTTTAACAGGGCGGTATCGGCGGTTTGGGCGGTATAGAGATAGGTATCGGGATAAAAATGCCCCTCCAGCGGCGCCGAAGGCTCCCGCCCCAGTTTTAACGCCAACCGATCCTCCGCCACGCCTGCCAGCGTATGTTTAAGATAAGGCGCTTTGCCGAGGATGGCCAGCCACTCTTTAAGCGTGGACCCTTCAACGAAACGTATGGAAAACTGCGCTTCGCGGCCGCTGACCAATAACGCCAGCATCTGGCGCACGGTCATGCCGGGCGTAAAGCGGTAGGTGCCGGCTTTAAAGTTGGCCAGCTCCGGCTCCAGCAGCCACAGGCCCGGCAGCCAGCGGGTACGCTTGACGATATGCTGTTGGTGCAACGCGAGTTTAAGCCCTTCGCGGCCGGTGCCGGCGGGCAAAGTGAAAATGGTATCTTCACGGATGGTCAGCGGGGACGCGGCGAAGTGCTTAATCTGGAACAGGCAAAAAGCTAACCCGCCCGCCAACAGGATGACGGCGATAATCAAAATCTTTTTCTTCATGCAATAACTCTGTTAACAGTTCGGGCTGACGAAATCAAACAAGGTCCGGGAATCATACCGGCGTTGATCGATGGCAGTGACCGGCAAAACCGGCATCAGCGCGTTACACACTATCGCCTCATCGGCACTCTCAAGCTCCGTGGCGACGGCCTCCACCAGACGGACCCTGAATGGCGAAGCGGCCAGCTGCCGCAAAATATGCCGGCGCATGACCCCGGCCACGCCCGCATGTTCCAGCGCCGGCGTAAACACTTCGTCGCCTTTACGCCAGAAGATATTCGCCGCGCAGCATTCAACCACCATCCCCCGGGTATCGAGCACCAGCGCTTCCCCGGCATCCGCGACCCGATCCAGATGGGCGCGGATCAGCACCTGCTCCAGCCGGTTAAGGTGCTTGATTCCCGCCAGCAGCGAACCGCGCGCCAGCCTGATGGGGCTAAGGGCCAGTTTAACGCCGCTTGCGCGCCAGGCGGCGTATTGGGCCGGGACGGGCCGGTGGGAAATAATGCGCAGCGGCGCGGCGCAGCCGGTGGGACTGTAGCCGTGGCCGCCGCTGCCGCGGCTGATTATCACTTTGAGCACGCCTTGTTGCCGGAGTTCAGCGACCTGGTTCATTTCATGAGTCAGCGCCTGCCAATCCGGCGGTGGGAATAACAGGCGTTCGGCGGCCTGGGCCAGGCGCTCAAGATGGTACGCCATCAATTCGACCCGCCCGGCGCGGATCAGCGCGGTGGTGAAAAAACCATCGCCGAACTGGATGGCGCGATCGGTCAATGGCAGGTACTGCTGGGATTGTCCGTTGATCCAATACATATCTCACCCGCTAAGCCGCCGCTCAGGCGCCAATGATAAAAAAATGGCCCGATAAACGGGCCATTGGTCATAACTCTACGATTAAAACTTACGAAACACCAGCGAGCCGTTGGTGCCGCCGAAACCGAATGAGTTACAAAGCGTATATTCCATCCTGGGTGCCTGCCGCGCTTCATTGGGCACAAAGTCCAAATCGCATTCCGGATCGGCATTATCCAGATTGATGGTAGGCGGAACCGCGCCGTCACGCAGCGCCAGGATACTGAAGATCGACTCAATCGCCCCGGCCGCGCCCAGCAAATGCCCGGTCATGGATTTGGTGGAACTGATCATGACTTTATATGCCTTTTCGCCAAATACGGATTTCACGGCATAGGTTTCGGCTTTATCGCCCACCGGCGTGGAAGTGCCGTGGGCATTGATATAGTCGACCTGCGACGGCGTAATGCCGGCATCGCGCAGGGCATTGACCATGGCCAGCGCCGCGCCGGCGCCGTTTTCCGGCGGCGAGGTCATGTGGTAAGCATCGCTGCTCATCCCAAAACCCACCAATTCGGCATAAATTTTCGCGCCGCGCTTTTTAGCGTGTTCGTATTCTTCCAGCACCATGACGCCGGCGCCGTCGCCCAGCACAAAACCATCGCGGTCACGATCCCACGGACGGCTGGCCGCCTGGGGATTGTCGTTGCGGGTCGAAAGCGCGCGGGCCGCGCCAAAGCCACCGACGCCCAGCGGAGTGCTGCCTTTTTCGGCGCCGCCGGCCAGCATGACATCCGCATCGTTATACGCAATGATGCGCGCGGCATGGCCGATGTTATGCACGCCGGTGGTACAAGCGGTGGCCACACAAATACTGGGGCCGCGCAGTCCACACATGATAGTCAGGTGACCGGCTATCATATTGACGATGGTGGATGGCACAAAAAACGGGCTGATTTTACGCGGACCGCCGTTGACCAGGGCGGTATGATTATCTTCGATTAAACCCAGGCCGCCAATGCCGGAGCCGATTGCCGCCCCGATACGCGGTGCGTTTTCTTCGGTGACCTCCAGTCCTGAATCCCGCATGGCCTGCATGCCAGCCGCAATGCCGTACTGAATGAAGATATCCATCTTGCGGGCTTCTTTACGAGAAAGATAATCTTCACAATTAAAATTTTTCACTAAGCCAGCAAAACGTGTTGCATAGGCAGTAGTATCAAAATGGTCGATCGGGCCGATGCCACTCTGTCCGGCTAGGAGCGCGCTCCACGTAGATTCTACGGTATTGCCGACAGGAGACAACATGCCAAGTCCGGTCACAACTACTCGACGCTTAGACACGCTTGTCCTCCAAGGAGGGAAAATATGACGCTGTGGGACAAAAACTTAGGCGGTCGAGTGACCGCCTAGGGATGTTCGCTTACTGCTGGCTTGCCTGAATGAAATCAATAGCTGCCTGGACAGTAGTGATTTTCTCAGCTTCTTCGTCCGGAATTTCAGTATCAAATTCTTCTTCCAGCGCCATTACCAGCTCCACGGTGTCGAGAGAATCGGCGCCGAGGTCATCGACAAAAGAAGCATTATTAACGACTTCTTCTTTCTTAACACCCAGTTGCTCAGCGATGATTGCCTTAACGCTTTCTTCGATAGTGCTCATACTCTTAAATTTCCTATCAAAACTCGCTTACGCGATGGTTTTCGTAGTGTATAAAATGTTGAAAAAGATGCAACTAAATCCCGGCTGGTCAAACCACGATTTTATGCTATTTTGCGGTGTTTACCACAAATAACGCAAATGATTTTCGTGCTTTTTACAGCATATACATGCCCCCGTTGACATGTATCGTTTCACCGGTAATGTATGCCGCCTCGTCTGAGGCGAAAAAAGCAACAGCACTGGCAATTTCTTTCGGATCGCCAAGACGATTTGCCGGAATCCGGGACAAAATGTCCGCACGGTGGTCATCTGTCAACGCTTCGGTCATATCAGTAGCAATAAAACCGGGCGCTACCACGTTTACCGTGATGCCGCGCGAGGCGACTTCACGAGCCAACGATTTGCTAAAGCCAATCAAACCGGCTTTGGCAGCGGCATAATTCGCTTGCCCGGCATTTCCCATCGAGCCAACAACAGAACCGATGGTAATGATTCTGCCATAACGCTTTTTCATCATCGCGCGCATTACCGCCTTGGACATGCGGAATACGGAAGTCAGGTTAGTATCAAGGATAGCCTGCCATTCGTCTTCTTTCATGCGCATCAGCAGATTATCACGCGTGATACCCGCATTATTCACTAAAATATCAGCTTCGCCAAATTCTGCGCGCATTTTCTCTAAAAGAGTATCGATGGATGCGCTATCCGAGACATTCAATTGCAACCCTTTGCCCCGGTTGCCCAGGTAGGTGCTGATGGCTTCGGCACCCTGCGCGCTGGTAGCGGTGCCAATCACGATCGCGCCGCGTTCAGCCAGCATTTCAGCGATGGCTCGGCCAATTCCCCGGCTGGCGCCGGTGACCAGGGCGATTTTACCTTCAAAGCTCATTGAATTCCCCATATTTATAGCTCAATCGCCGCGGCCAGCGACGCCGGGTCGTTAACCGCCGCGCCGGACACGGTGGCGACAATGCGTTTGGTCAGGCCGGTAAGCACTTTGCCGGGCCCGACTTCCAATAAAACGTCCACGCCCTGCGCGGCGAGGTATTCAACGGTTTCAGTCCAGCGCACCGGATTATACAGCTGACGCACCAGGGCCAGGCGGATCGCATCGGGATCGGTCTCGGCCTTGACGTCGACGTTATTGACCACCGCCACGGCGGGGGTGGAAAACGGGATATCTTTCAGCGCCCGGGCCAGCCGATCCGCCGCGGGTTTCATCAACGCGCAGTGGGACGGCACGCTGACGGGCAGCGGCAAGGCGCGTTTGGCGCCGGCGGCTTTGCAGGCCGCGCCCGCGCGTTCCACCGCCTCTTTATGCCCGGCGATCACCACCTGGCCCGGCGAATTAAAATTCACCGGCGAAACGACCTGCCCCTGCGCCGATTCAGCACAGGCCTTGGCGATGGCGTCGTTATCCAAACCAATAATGGCCGCCATGGCGCCCACGCCGGCCGGTACGGCTTCCTGCATCAGCCTGCCGCGCAGTTCCACCAGTTTCGCCGCCTGGGCGAAGTCCAGCACGCCGGCGCACACCAGCGCCGAATACTCGCCAAGGCTGTGCCCGGCCAGCCATGACGGCCGCCGGCCGCCCTGCCGCTGCCAGACGCGCCAGATGGCCACCGAGGCCGCCAGCAGCGCCGGCTGGGTTTGCCAGGTTTTATTCAGTTCTTCCGCCGGCCCTTGCTGGGTCAGTCGCCACAGATCATACCCCAACGCGGCTGACGCTTCTGCGAAGGTGGCCTCAATTAGCGGATTTTGCGCCGCCAGTTCTGCCAGCATGCCGACGGTCTGGGACCCCTGGCCTGGGAATACCATTGCAAATTCTGTCATGTGGATGTTCCTGTTAAATCAAAACCGAATCAGTGCCGAACCCCAGGTAAAACCGCCGCCGAAGGCTTCCAGCATAATCAGTTGGCCACGCCTGATGCGGCCGTCGCGCACCGCTTCGTCCAGCGCCAGCGGTACGGAAGCGGCGGAGGTGTTGCCGTGCCGGTCGAGGGTCACCACCACTTTATCCATGCTCATATTCAGGCGCTTGGCCGTGGCGGCGATAATCCGCAGGTTGGCCTGGTGCGGCACCAGCCAGTCCAGTTCGGCGCGGTCGAGCTGATTGGCGTTCAGGGTCTCATCGACAATATGCGCCAGTTCGGTCACCGCCACTTTGAACACTTCGTTGCCCGACATGGTCAGATAAGCCGGCGCGGTCGGGTCGAGACGATCGTGATAAGGCAGCGTCAGCAGATCGCCGTAGCGGCCGTCGGCGTGAATATGGGTCGAGAGTATCCCGGGCTGCTCGGAGCGGCCCAGCACCACGGCGCCGGCGCCGTCGCCAAAGAGAATCAACGTGCCGCGGTCGGTGGGGTCCAGCGTGCGGCTCAGCATGTCCGAACCGACCACCAGCGCATATTCCACCGCGCCGTGCTTGATATATTGATCCGCCACGCTCAGGGCGTAGGCAAATCCGGCGCACGCGGCGGCCAGATCGAAGGACACGGCATCGCGAATACCCAGGTGCTGCTGGATTTCACATGCGGAACTTGGAAACGCATGGCTTGAGGAGGTGGTGGCGACAATAATCAAACCCACCTGCCCCGCGTCGATACCCGCCATTTCCAGCGCGTGCTGCGCCGCGGTGAAACCCATGGTGGACACGGTCTCCTTCACGCCGGCGATACGGCGTTCACGAATACCGGTACGGGTCACGATCCATTCGTCGGAGGTGTCCACCATTTTTTCCAGGTCGGCATTGGACCTTATTTGTGCCGGAAGGTAACTGCCGGTACCGAGAATCTTTGTATACATGTACGCTTAATCACTCTTGGGTAATACCGCATCAAGGCGTGCGGCGATCCGTTGCGGAATCTGCCGCTCCACCGCTTGCATTGCCTGTTCGATAGCGACGGTAAACGCGCGCTGATTTGCCGCCCCGTGGCTTTTAATCACCGTGCCACGCAAACCTAACAGACAAGCGCCATTATACTGGTCGGGATTAAGATGGCCGAATTGGCGCGCGAGACGTTTTTGCACCCAGCGCTTGATTAATTTCATCAGCCAACCCTGCCTGCCGCCGTCCCCTGAGGATTTAAGCAAAGACAGAAAAAGTCTTATCACCCCTTCCATGGTTTTTAATGTGACATTGCCGACAAACCCGTCACAAACCAGCACATCGGTTTTCCCTGTCAGCAATTCATTGGCTTCAAGATAACCGATATAGTTGATTGACGGAATACTTCTGAGTAGTGACGCGGCCTGCTTGATATTGTCGAGGCCCTTGGTTTCTTCCTCGCCGATATTAAGCAGCGCCACCCGCGGGTTATTCACGCCCACGATCTCTTCCGCCATGACCGCGCCCATAATGGCGAACTGGGCCAGCATCGGGCCATCGCATTCAACATTGGCGCCCAGGTCCAGCACCACGGTTTTCCCGCGCTGCTGGTGCGGCAGCACGGTCATCAGGGCCGGGCGCTCGATTCCCTCAAGGGGTTTAAGCAGCAGCTTGGCCAGCCCCATCAGCGCGCCGGTATTGCCCGCGCTGACGCAGGCCTGCGCCCGCCCTTCCTTGATCAGCTCCAGCATGATGCGCATGGAACTGCCGCGGCTGGCCCGAATGGCATGCGACGGCTTGGCGTCACCGGCAATAACGGATTCGGCGGGAATGACCGTCAATCGCTCAAGCAGAACGGAATCTGTTTTTGCCAGTAATGGATTTATCGCA
This sequence comes from Sodalis sp. RH21, assembly GCF_047324175.1. Lineage (NCBI taxonomy): Bacteria > Pseudomonadati > Pseudomonadota > Gammaproteobacteria > Enterobacterales > Bruguierivoracaceae > Sodalis > Sodalis sp. RH21. The sequence continues at coordinate 3,839,986 of NZ_CP178732.1, forward strand.
GCGGGGCTGCCGACAAGCAGCAATTCTAATTGCGGATGATAAGCCAGTGCCTGCAATGCAGCAGGCACTGTCACGGCGGGACCGAAATCACCGCCCATTGCATCTAACGCCAGGGTTAGACGTATCAATGTATCGCCTTTAAATTACTTGGCGATAACTTTGCGACCGCGGTAGAAACCGTCGGCAGTGATGTGGTGACGCAGGTGGGTTTCACCGGAGACTTTGTCCACTGATACGGTAGAGGTGGTCAGCGCGTCGTGAGAGCGGCGCATACCACGTGTAGAACGGGTGGGTTTATTCTGTTGTACGGCCATGGACCTTACTCCTTGATTACTTTCGCTTTAAACTGGCTAATACGGAAAACGGGTTAGGTTTTTCAACCTCGGACGGCAATTTGCCGAATACCTGTTCCGCGTCGGACACTTCACAGTGTTCATTATCATGAACCGGTGCGATAGGCAGCGAAAGAATAACTTCATCTTCAATCATTGCCAGCAGGTCTACCTCGCCAAAACCATTGACATAGACCGCTTCGTACGCTTCCGGCAATGCCTCAGCCTGCTCGTCGGTAACGACCGGGCTAAAACAAAATGTCGTGTGTACCTGATGCGCAAACGGCTGATTGCAGCGCTGGCACAGCAGCGTCACCGCCACGTCCGCACTGCCGTCGATCACCGCCAAGCGCTGATTATCGATATTAAACGACAACGACGCCTGGACATCACTATCCACACTTACCACGGATTCGGCAATACGCGTAACCTGCTCAGGCGCATAGACACCAACATAGTCCAGGCGTTTCTGTGCAGTACGGGCCGCATCGATAGTCAGGGGTAATTTTACTTTTTGCATAGGGCGCGCATATTAACTTTGTAACGACATAGAGTCAAAGAAAAAGGCGTTTTTACCCGCCTTTCAGCAATATTCGCTTCCGAAGCGGCGAACAGTTTAAAATGACCGGCGGAAATAAGCCATTATCGGAATAAAAAATATGTGCGAAATTGTTTTAGCGTCCTCTTCGCCTTTCCGCCGGGCCCTGTTGGAAAAATTAAACCTGCCCTTCCACAGCGCCGCGCCGGACATCGATGAAACGCCCCTGGCCGGCGAAGCGGCCGCGGCAATGGTGCTGCGCCTGGCCGGCGCCAAAGCCCGGGCGCTGGCGGAGCGCTATCCCGCGCACCTGATTATCGGCTCCGACCAGTGCTGCGTATTAAACGGCCGCATCACGGGCAAGCCCCACACCCGGGAAAACGCCATCGCGCAACTGCGGCAGGCCAGCGGCCGGCGCGTAACCTTCTACACCGGACTTGTGCTGCTCAACAGCCGCACCGGCCGCGCGCAGGAAACGGTGGAGCCGTTCCATGTCGTTTTTCGCACCCTGGCCGACCCGGAAATCGACGGTTACGTCACGTTGGAACAGCCCTGGCACTGCGCCGGCAGCTTCAAGAGCGAAGCCCTGGGGATCGCCCTGTTCGATTCCCTGAGCGGCCGCGACCCCAATACGCTGATCGGCCTGCCGCTGATAGCCTTGGCGGCGATGCTGCGCGACGAAGGCGTCAATCCCTTAACGCGTTAACCCGCGGCGGGCCGCGCGGTTATTTATCATTGGCCCGCAGGAACAACAGGCACTGGCGCAAATCTTTATCCAGCGGCGCTTCGATCCGCATGGTCTCGCCGGTGTCGGGATGTTCGAAGCGCAGGGCCGCGGCGTGTAAAAACAGCCGGTGCAGGCCGGTCCCTTTGAGCTGCTGATCAAACTGCGCGTCGCCATAACGGTCGTCGAAGGCGATGGGGTGGCCGGCATATTGCGCATGCACGCGTATCTGATGGGTGCGCCCGGTGAGGGGGCTGGCCCTGAGCAGCGTGGCGTGGGCGAAGCGCTCCTCCACTTTAAAGCGCGTCTCGGACGGTTTGCCGTCGTGGCCGACCCGCACGATGCGCTCGCCGCTGGCCAGAATATTTTTAAGCAAAGGGGCGGACACCAGCTTGGTTTGCGACGGCCATTCGCCGGCCACCAGCGCCAGATAATCCTTTTGCATGCCTTTCATGCGCAATTGCTCGTGGAGCAGGCGCAGGGCCGAGCGTTTCTTGGCCACCAGCAATACCCCGGACGTATCCCGGTCCAGGCGATGGACCAGTTCAAGGAAGCGCGCGTCCGGACGCAGGGCGCGCAGCCCTTCGATGACGCCGAAGCTTAAGCCGCTGCCGCCGTGCACCGCCGTGCCCGAGGGCTTGTTCAGGATAAGCAGATGATCGTCTTCATATAAAACCGCGTCGGCCAAAGCCGCCACTTTACCCAGCAAAGGGGAAACCGGCGCTTGGTCCGGCGCCGATTGCCTGACCGGCGGGATGCGCAGCTCATCGCCGTCCAGCAGTTTATATTCCGGCTTGACCTTTTTTTTATTGACCCGCACTTCCCCTTTGCGCACGATGCGATAAATCATGCTTTTCGGTACCCCCTTTAAACGGGTACGCAAAAAGTTGTCGATCCGCTGACCGGCTTCATCGGCAGAAATGGTGATAAATTGTACGCTAACGTTATTTTCATTCATGGGACGCGATTCTAAATATACCGCCACCATAGCGCCACTCCTTTTTCTGTGCTTAACTGTGCTTTAATTGGTAAAAAAGTTTTTCGGGTTGATTCCGGCTTCGTTGCACGCGGACCGAGCGGGAATGTAACCGTCAGTCGGAATCTTGTTATCAAGAGGTAAAGTCGCCTTGCTATATGAGTGTCAGCGGTGGAATAATGTCTTAACTTTCCACACTGCTCCCGTTAAAGGCGAGAAATCGTGGAATTTTTAAATTTGCCGGATTAACCATACACGCAGCAATGGCGTAAGACGTATTGATTAATCAGGCAGTTAGCGGGCTGCGGATTGCAGCTTGGCCGGCAAAAGGAATTCGTTCTGGCGACCGTTATCAGACGCTATTCCCCTAGTAAATGCGCTGTTTTTCTCTCAGGATTACAGGCTACCGAAATAATGCGCCCCTCTGCTAGCGACAACCGTGAGGTTGACGGTTTTGCGACAAGTCACGGGGCCGTCGGTGATTACCCGGTCATGCGTTTTTTTGCCCGCAGCTCTGATGCCAATGCATAAAAAAGAGTAAGTTGAGATGAAAAGAATGTTAATAAACGCAACTCAGCAGGAAGAGTTGCGGGTTGCTCTGGTAGATGGCCAGCGGCTGTATGATCTGGATATTGAAAGCCCCGGTCATGAGCAGAAAAAAGCGAATATCTACAAGGGTAAAATCACCCGGATTGAACCCAGTCTTGAAGCGGCGTTTGTCGACTATGGCGCCGAGCGCCACGGCTTTCTGCCCCTGAAAGAAATTTCCCGCGAATATTTCCCCGCGCAATATGCCTCCCACGGCCGCCCGAATATCAAGGACGTGCTGCGTGAAGGACAGGAAGTCATCGTTCAGGTCGACAAGGAAGAGCGCGGCAACAAGGGCGCGGCCCTGACGACGTTTATCAGCCTGGCCGGCAGCTATCTGGTGCTGATGCCGAATAATCCGCGCGCCGGGGGCATTTCCCGCCGCATCGAGGGCGACGATCGCACCGAGCTGAAAGAAGCGCTGTCGTCCCTGGAACTGCCGGAAGGCATGGGCCTGATCGTGCGCACCGCCGGGGTGGGTAAATCCGCCGACGCGCTGCAATGGGATCTGGCGTTTCGCCTCAAGCATTGGGAAGCCATCAAGAAAGCCGCCGAAGGACGCCCTGCGCCTTTCCTGATCCATCAGGAAAGCAATGTTATCGTCCGCGCGTTCCGCGACTACCTGCGTCCGGATATCGGCGAAATCCTCATCGACAACCCCAAAGTGCTGGAAAAAGCCAAAGAGCATATCGCTTCGCTCGGCCGCCCCGACTTCAGCAGCAAGATCAAATTATACAGCGGTGAAATTCCCCTGTTCAGCCATTATCAAATTGAATCGCAGATCGAATCGGCGTTTCAGCGTGAAGTGCGCCTGCCGTCCGGCGGTTCGATTGTCATCGACACCACCGAAGCGCTTACGGCCATCGATATCAACTCCGCCCGATCCACCCGCGGCGGCGATATCGAAGAAACCGCCTTCAACACCAATCTTGAAGCGGCGGACGAAATTGCCCGCCAGCTGCGCCTGCGCGACTTGGGCGGCCTGATCGTCATCGACTTTATCGATATGACGCCGGTGCGCCATCAGCGGGAAGTGGAAAACTGCCTGCGCGAGTCCGTACGCCAGGATCGCGCCCGTATCCAGATTGGCCGCATTTCGCGGTTCGGTTTGCTTGAACTCTCCCGCCAGCGCCTGAGTCCGTCGCTGGGAGAATCCAGCCATCATGTCTGCCCGCGCTGCGGCGGCACCGGCACCATTCGCGATAACGAATCCCTGTCCCTGTCTATTTTGCGCCTGATTGAAGAAGAGGCGTTAAAAGAGAATACCCACGAAGTCCACGCCATCGTTCCGGTGCAGATCGCCTCTTATCTGCTCAACGAAAAGCGCGATTCGGTGAATGCCATCGAGCGTCGCCAGGGCGGCGTGCGGGCGATTATCGTACCGCACGATCAGATGGAAACGCCGCATTACGCGGTGCTGCGCGTACGCAAGGGCGAAGAGGCCCCGACGCTGAGCTATCTTTTGCCGCAGCTGCATGAAGCCGAAATGGCCCAGCCTTCCGAAGAGCCTGCGGCCGAGCGTAAATTGCCAGAGCAGCCGGCCCTGGCCGCGTTCGTGATGTCCGATACTCCGCCGCTGTCCGGCGAACCGTCGGCAACCGAACCCGCGGTCGTCGCCGCGGAGACGGCCGCCCCGGCCGGCCGGCCGGCGGCTGCCAAGCCTGCCGCCGCTTCCGCCGCCGCTCCCGCGGCCCCAGGCGTGCTCAGCCGCGTGATGACCAAGCTGAAAAGCTGGTTCAGCGAACCTGAGCCCGATACCGGGCCCGCTACGGCGGTAGAAGTGAAAGACGTCGCGCCCGTGACCGAAGCGCCCGAAACGCCGCGTCGCCAGGGTCAGGGCCAAGGGCAGGATCGCCGCGGCCAGCGTCGCCAGAATGTTCGCCGGGATCGTAACGGCGAGCGTGGCGGCGAACGCGAACAGCGCGCCCCGCAGGAAGGCCGCCAGCCGCGCGAAGCCCGCGAGCCAAGAGAACCCCGCGAGCGCCGCGAACCCCGCGACGATCAGCGCAGGGGCAAACGCCAGAATGCGCCGGTGGAAACGGAAGTTATCGATACCGATATCATTGAACAGCCGCAAACCGGGGAAGATCCGGCGCCGCGCCGCGAACCGCGCGCGGATCGTCCGCGCCGCCGCCAGGAAGACAAGCGTCAGCAGCCGGAAGTCAAAGCAGAGCCGGTAGCAGCGGTTGAACCGCCGGCCGTTGTCGCCGACGCCGTTAGCGACGACGATAAGCCGACGCCGGTCATGCCCCGCCGTCAACGCCGCAACCTGACGCAGAAAATCCGGGTGACCAATAATGACGATGCTGCCCGCGACGCCGAAGACCAGGCCGCGCCGGCGAACGAAAGCCCGATCGGGGAAAACGCCGCCCCGCTGCCCGTCGTTGCCTACCAAAGCAACGACGCCGAGACGACGGATGCCCAGGAAAACCCGCTGACGGATAATCACGGCGATAATGGCCGCAACGGCAACGAGGCGGGCCTGCCCCGCCGCTCGCGCCGTTCACCCCGCCATCTGCGGGTCAGCGGACAACGTCGCCGCCGTTATCGTGACGAACGCTACCTCAACCAGTCGCCGGCTCCGCTGAGCAGCGCCGTCGCGTCGCCTGAAATGGCATCCGGCAAAGTCTGGATCAGCTATCCGGTTACGCCCATCGAGCGATTTGAGCAAAATCCGTCGCCCGTCAGCGAAACGCCGGAGCCGACCCCGTCCGTAACGCAAAACGTCGCCCAGCCGCCGGTGGCCGCCATTGTCCCGGAACATCAGGATCGGGAGCAAACTGCGGTAACGGAGCCTGCCGCACCCGCTTCAGGCGTCGTGCAGTCGGAACCGTTGGCGCCGCAGGAGCGTCCCGAGACTACGCCCGTTCCTCAGGAAGCCACCCCGACGCAGACGGCCGCCGTCGATGAGTTGCCCGAGGTGATTAACCCCGAAGATCGGGACGTTGCCCGGCAGCAGGCCGCCGCCGCCAAACCCGCCGGTGACTCGCTTTCCGCCGTGGCCGACACGGATACCTCCGCACCGCTCGGCGCGGATTCCGCCGCCGTGCCGGTCGAAGCGTCGTTTGCCACCCTGGCGGAAGAAACGTCCGCATCCGACCCGGTTGCTACCGCAAACGGGTCGGTGGATGCCGAGACTGCGCCCGCCGTCGCGGCGCCGGGCGAAAGCCAGCCGGCAACGGCCGCCGCACCGGCCAATACGGCGGTGGTGCTGCTTTCCGATGAGACTATCGCGGCCTTGCAAGTGTCCCGGAAAGTTCCGGCTGCGCAGCATGACCCGATATCACCGGTACCGTCCGCATCCGTGACGGCTGCTCCCGAGGTAAACCCAGTGGAAAACGAAGCCGAGACGATTGCCCCGGCCCCGCAGACCGAACCGACGGCAAGCGAACCGGCCCAGGCCGCCGTGCAACCGGCCGGCGAACCCGTGACGCCGCGGGCGCCTACCGCAGACGCGCAGCCGCGCTTTAAGCACCATGCCAGCGCGCCGATGACCAAGGCCCCTGCCCCGGAGTATGTTCCCACCCCGGAACCGGCCAGCGAATGGCATCGCCAGGACTACCAGTTTGAGGGACGGGGTTCGGCCGGTGGCCATGCCGCCGCCAACCAGGCGGCAGCGCCGGCGACCAAACCGACGCCTAAAGACGAAAACTGATTGAGTCACGACAAACCCGCTTCGGCGGGTTTTTTTATGGTGCATCTTCACCCCGATACGCTTATTCTTATACCCCGCCGTTATCTTGACCCTGATCGCTTATTTGCCCTTCTCTAGCCGGAGCCTTGCCCATGACTTCAACGCCTACCGAGATTACCCTGCGCCGACCCGACGATTGGCACCTGCATCTGCGCGACCACGAGATGTTGCGCGCCGTATTGCCCTATACCAGCCGCGTCTTCGCCCGGGCAATCATCATGCCCAACCTGTCTCCGCCGGTGACCACCATGGCCCAGGCCGTCGCCTATCGCGCGCGTATAATGGCGGCGGTACCGGCGGGGCATCATTTCCAGCCGCTGATGACCTGTTATCTCACCGACACGCTGGATAAAGCGCAATTGGTGGACGGCTTTGCCCAAGGCATTTTTACCGCCGCCAAATTATATCCGGCCAACGCCACCACCAACTCCAGCCACGGCGTGACGCAAATCACCGCCATCTATCCCTTGTTCGCCGCTATGGAAAAGATTGGCATGCCGTTATTGATCCATGGGGAAGTAACGGCGGCGGAGATCGATATTTTCGATCGTGAAGCCCGGTTTATCGAACAGGTTATGGAGCCGATACGCCGGCATTTCCCGGCGTTAAAAATCGTCTTCGAACACATTACCACTCTGGAAGCGGCGCAATATGTGCTGGCGGCGGACCGCCACCTGGCGGCGACCATCACCCCGCAGCATCTGATGTTTAACCGCAACCACATGCTGGTCGGCGGCGTGCGGCCCCATCTGTTTTGTTTGCCGATCCTCAAGCGCAATACTCACCAGGACGCGCTGCGCGCGGCAGTGGCCAGCGGATGCGACCGCCTGTTTCTCGGCACCGACTCCGCGCCGCATACCCGGCATGCCAAAGAGTCCGCTTGCGGCTGCGCGGGCGTATTTAACGCGCCCGCCGCCCTGGCGGCCTATGCCGCCGTATTTGAGGAAATTGGCGCATTGGCGCATCTGGAGGCTTTTTGCTCCCTTAACGGCCCGCGCTTCTACGGCCTGCCGCTTAATGAGGATTTCATTACCTTGCGGCGCAGCGCGCAAACACAGCCGGAAAGTATCCCGCTGGGCGACGAGTCCCTGGTGCCCTTCCTGGCGGGACAAACGGTGAATTGGATCATCGAGGCCTAAAAGAAAGCCGCTGCCTCTTGCGCCATCAACGCATATACTGTATAAATAAACAGGCGTTGATACTATGAGAAAAAATATGCGTATCGAAATTACCCTGGCTAAAGCGACACCGCTGCCCGCTGGCGCGCTTGAGGCATTGACCAAAGAATTCACCACCCGGATTGATAAACAGTTTACCGATTCCCATGTGCAGGTCCGTTATGCGGGTGCCAATGGCATAAGCGTTATGGGAGGCAGTAAAGAAGACAAGGCGCTGATCACCGATATCCTGCAAGAGACGTGGGAAAGCGCCGATGACTGGTTTGACCCTCAATAATAAGAAGTTTGTACTGTCGCTTCGCCGGGATCTTTCCCGGCTTTTTTATGGGTAAAATCTGAGCGCGATCGCAAAACATTATTGAGAATAGTCGACGCTGCTATTGGCAAACGCCGCTTTCTGGGCTGTAATCACCCAAGGCAACGCATTTTGCACAGGCCATATTGGGGGGAGCGCCGCTATGATGACCACGAAACCGGAAGAAGCCATGACCTTCGGCGAATTGCTGGAGTTAATCAGTCAACAGCAACGCAGGCTTAACGTACTGGAGATCGCCTTTTCGTATTTATCTTTCAGCCTGGATGAAAAAGCCAACCAGCTGTTAATCCATAATCTGCTGCTTGAAGCGCAGAATCAAAACCGCGATGCCATTATGCAAAAATATTTTTCCCAGCTAGCCAATGAAATGGCTAATCGCATCAATCCGATTGTTCCTCCCGCCGTGCCGGAACAGGAATAATTATCAGAATCGCCCTATGGATAAGGCTCTTCGCTGATAGAATTTTTAACTAAAGAATGCAAAAGTTAAAAAAAATCGTTTAATTAGCAAAAAAAGTGACAAGGCGGGGGTATACTTAGTTTGCTCGCTAAAAAGGAGCCGCATGAGCCTCAAAGTCACTCTTATTAAACGAGTCAGAAAAGGGGTATTTATGGACAGAAAAAACGAGATTATTCATACCCATCCACTGGTCGGCTGGGACATCAGCACCGTAGACGCTTACAATGCCATGATGATCCGCCTGCATTACATCAACTCCACCAGCCAGGCTACCGAAGATGCGGAAGTGGATCGTACTTTATGGCTGACCACCGATGTCGCGAAGCAGCTGATATCCATACTTGAAGCGGGCATCGCAAAAATTGAAGCAACGGAATATCAGGATCTTGATCACCGCAAACACTAATCTCGACGCTACCCCTCGGGCACCCGCTGCTTTGCACCGGGTGCTTTTTTTATTATCCTATTTTAATGTTTCCGCCAGATGACATCCGCCCGCTCATTGGCCGGATAATTTTCTACCCCCCTACGATTTGCACGGGACCCAGCAGGAATAATCCGCATGGTTTATGATTTGATTATTATCGGCAGTGGTTCAGTCGGCTCAGCCGCTGGTTTCTACGCTACCGAAGCCGGTCTTAATGTCTTAATGATTGATGCCGCTTTTCCTCCGCATCATGCCGGGAGCCATCATGGCGATACCCGGCTCATTCGCCACGCGTACGGCGAGGGGGAAAAATATGTCCCGATGGTGCTGCGGGCGCAAACCCTGTGGGAAGAGCTGTCTACGCGCAGCGACTGCGCCTTGTTCCATCGCAGCGGCGTGCTCAATCTCGGGCCGCGCCAGTCCGGGTTTATCAAAAACGCCATCGCCAGCATCCAGTCCTTTGCGCTACCCTGCGAAATATTGAATGCCACCCAGATTAGCGCCCGCTGGCCTGAATTCAGCCTGCCGGATGACTATCTGGGGGTGTTTGAGCCGCAGGCGGGCTATCTCAAGTCCGAATTGGCGATTGCCACTTATATCCGCCTGGCGGAACAGGCCGGCTGCGCCCAGTTGTTTAACTGCGGCGTGACCGATATTCATCACCAGGGGCGGGAATTTGATGTCACCACCCAGGAAGGCAGCCATTATCAGGGGCATAAACTGCTGGTGTCGGCCGGGACGTGGGTTAAAAAATTATTGCCGTCCCTGCCGATCACCCCGGTGCGGAAAGTTTTTTCCTGGCACCAGGCGGACGGCCGTTTCAGCGAAGATAATCATTTCCCGGCCTTTACCATCGAGACCCCCAATGCCGGGCATTACTACGGTTTCCCGGCGGTCAAAAATGAGCTTAAGGTGGGCAAACATGACGGCGGGCAGCCGATCGACGCGCCGGAACAGCGCACCCCCTTCGGCAGCTATCCCACCGACGGCAGCGAAAATTTCACTTTCCTGCGTCATTTCCTGCCCGGGGTCGGCGTTTGCCTGACGGGAGAGGCCTGCACCTACGATCTGTCGCCGGATGAGGATTTCATTATCGATACCCTGCCAGGCAATAAAGATATGCTGATTGTCAGCGGCTTAAGCGGCCACGGCTTTAAGTTCGCCAGCGTATTGGGCGAGATCGCGGCGGGCTTCGCCGCCGGGGAACACAGTGCGTTCGACCTCGCCCCGTTTTCGCTGGCGCGCTTTGATAACCGCGCTTATTGACCGTCAGGTTCACCCGGCGCCTCATCGGGCCGGGTTAGCGATAGCCGCTGCCGGGATTTGTTAAAAATCTTCATGCCGTTTTCACGGCCCGCCCGCAGCGCCCGCTGCTCTTCCGGCGGCAAGGCTAATTCATCCCGGCAGGTCGCGCTGCAACAGTGCTGATAGCGATCGGCGCAGGCCGGGCACTGGATAAACAGCAAATGACAGCCCTGGTTGGCGCAGTTGACATGGGTGTCGCAAGGGGCGCCGCACTGATGGCAATGGGCAATGATATCGGGTGTTATGCGCTCGCCGAGCCGCTCGTCGAACACAAAGTTTTTGCCGGTGAATTTTAGCGGCAAGCCCTGCTCCCTGGCGCGCCTGGCGTATTCGATAATTCCGCCCTCTACGTGATGGACGTTGGTAAAACCATGGTGCTGCATATAGGCGCTGGCTTTTTCACAGCGTATCCCGCCGGTGCAGTACATGACGATATTTTTGGTTTTATCCGCCGCCAGCATCTCGACCGCCATCGGCAGCTGCTCGCGAAACGTATCCGACGGCACCTCGATGGCGTTATCGAAATGCCCCACCTCATATTCATAATGATTGCGCATATCGACGAATAAGGTATCGGGATCGTCGGCCATGGCGTTGACCTGCTCCGCGTTTAAGTAGTGACCGACGTTGGATGGATCAAACGTGGGGTCGTCGATGCCGTCGGCCACTATGCGCGCCCGGACCTTCATGCGCAGCACCCAAAAGGATTTGCCGTCATCGTCCAGTGCGACGTTCAGCCGCACTCCGTCCAATGCCGGATGGGCGGCATACAGCGCGGTTTTGAAAGCGCTAAAACGGTTTTGCGGCACGCTGATCTGCGCGTTAATGCCTTCACCGGCGATATAGACCCGGCCAAAGACGCCCAGCGCCGTCATGGCCTGATATAGCCCGTCGCGAAATGCCTGGGGGTCGTCCAGACGGAAATATTTATAAAATGACAGGGTGATGCGCGGCTCGGTTTCGGCCAGCATCAGCGCTCTGAGCTCTTGGTTGGAAACCCGGTTGTGTAACACTGGCATGGTGTACGTTCCTGGAGTGGGTGATTAATCAGAATGGCCGGCATCATACCGCAAATGATTAACATTTATCAAAATCCCGTCCGTGATTTTTCCCGAACCGTAGACGGAAAAAGCATTTATCGCCGAGTTAAAAAAGAGTTAACTTGCTAACGTTACACATATGTACGTCATACGTTCAACTTTGAGGCAATATTATGAGCCAGCTATTTTCACGATTCGCCCTGGGACAATTAGCATTGCCTAATCGCATCGTGATTGCGCCAATGTGTCAGTATTCCGCCGACGAAGGCAAAGCCACCTCCTGGCATCAGATCCATTTAGGGCACCTGGCCCTGTCGGGCGCGGCGCTGCTGATCGTCGAAGCCACCGCCGTCAACCCGGCCGGGCGCATTTCGCCGCGGGATCTCGGTTTATGGGACGAAGGAACGGAGCAGGCCCTAGCCGATGTCGTGCGCAATATTAAACAGCACTCCCCCATCGCGCTGGGCATACAGCTCGCCCATGCCGGGCGTAAAGCCTCGACCCGGGTTCCTTGGGAAGGCGGTAGTAATATCGCGCCGGATGCGGGCGGTTGGCAGACATTGGCGCCCTCGGCGGTGCCTTATGCCGAAACGGACTTTCCGCCCCAGGCCATGACCCTGCAGCAGATTGACCAATTAAAAGCGGATTTTGTCGCCGCGGCCAAGCGCGCCGAGCGGATTGGTTTTAATCTGATTGAATTGCATGCGGCCCACGGCTATCTGCTGCATCAATTTCTTTCCCCGCTGGCTAACCAGCGCCAGGATAGCTATGGCGGTAGTCTGGAAAACCGCATCCGCCTGACGCTGGAAGTCGTTCAGGCGGTGCGGGCGGCGGTGTCGCCGGGCATCCCCGTCGGAGTGCGCATTTCCGGCTCCGATTGGGTGGCCGGCGGATGGGATATCGAGCAATCGACCGTCCTGGCCAAAGCGTTAAAAGCGCAGGGTTGCGATTATATCCACGTCTCCAGCGGCGGGTTGTCGGCCTTGCAGAAAATCCCGGTCGGTCCGGGCTACCAGGTGCCGTTTGCCCGCCGCATTAAACAAGAGACCGGGCTTAATACCATCGCCGTCGGACTGATTACCGAACCCGAGCATGCCGAAGCGATCGTGGCCACCGGCGAAGCGGATATGATTGCGCTGGCCCGCGCGGTGCTTTACGATCCGCGCTGGCCGTGGCATGCGGCGGTCAAACTCGGGGCCAAAGTTAATGGGCCCCGGCAGTATTGGCGCAGTGAACCGCATTATGTAAAAGATTTATTTTTAAAAAACTAAGCCGCGCCGAACCGCGCCTGCTAGGCAAAAGGCGCGCATATGGACAAAATTATGTTTTTTTGCGCGCCGCTTTGCTTCCCCTTTTCAGAAAAAATGCCAGAATAAAGGTAGTGTTGGTGAAAATATCGCATTAAGGACGATTTTTTGCCATTTACACCTTAGAAAACGAGAACTCATGACAAATATTCCAACTTTTAACCGTTCTCTGCTCCATCCGCGCTATTGGCCGACGTGGATAGGAATAGGACTGTTATACCTTGTCGTATTATTGCCATATCCTCTGTTATATCGCCTCGGGACCTTCCTGGGACGCCTGTCCATGCATTTTCTCCAACGGCGCGTACATATCGCCAGACGCAACCTGGAACTGTGCTTTCCAAATCGTTCACGTGAAGAAAGAGAAGAGCTGCTCATTAAAAACTTTGAATCGGTGGGCATGGGGCTGATTGAAACCGGAATGGGCTGGTTCTGGCCGGACTGGCGGGTCAAGCGCTGGTTCAAGGTTTCGGGACTGGAAAATATCCAGATCGCCCGCAATCATAACCAGGGCGTATTGCTGATCGGGCTGCATTTTTTATCCCTGGAATTGGGTGCGCGTATTTTTGGCATTTATAATCCCGGCATCGGGGTTTATCGTCCCAATGACAATAAGCTGCTCGATTGGCTACAAACCTGGGGGCGGATGCGCTCCAACAAATCAATGCTCAATCGTTCGGACGTCAAAGGCATGATCCGCGCCCTGAAAAACGGCGAAATCATCTGGTATGCCCCGGACCACGATTACGGTCCGAAAAGCAGCGTATTTGCCCCGCTGTTCGCCATAGAGCAGGCAGCCACCACCGCCGGCACCCATATGCTGGTGCGCCTGGGCAAACCCGCCGTAATCCCGTTTGTCCCGCGCCGGTTGCCCGGCGGCCAGGGTTACGAGCTGATCATCCTGCCGGATCAACAGGAAGTGCCGCTTGATAGCGACGTAGCCACCGCCACCTATATGAATAAAGTGCTGGAGAAAGCCATCCTGCTGGCGCCGGACCAATATATGTGGCTGCACCGCCGCTTTAAAACCCGGCCGCCGGGAGAACGGTCGCTATATTGACCGCCCCCTGACGATGCCGAGCGCCGTTGCCAATGCGCGGCATCGTCCGCCAGGGTGCAAAACATGCCCCTGAAATTGCCCGCTGCCCCGTTTAAGCGCATACTTGTACCTAATTATGCAAAAAATCCCGGCGAGAACGCCCCCGTGCCCTGTCAACGTATCTGACCGCCGTTACCTTTCTTATAGGATGTTATGACGTCGGTACCGGAACCCATCAATTGGAAACGTAATCTTTATATCGCCTGGCTCGGCTGCTTTCTTACCGGCGCGGCGTTTAGCCTGATCATGCCGTTTCTGCCGCTGTACGTGGAGTTGCTCGGCGTCACGGATGCCAGGGAGCTGAATATTTGGTCCGGGGCGGTATTTAGCATTACCTTTCTGTTTTCGGCTATCGCCTCGCCGTTTTGGGGCGGGCTGGCCGATCGCCGCGGGCGTAAACTGATGCTGTTGCGATCGGCGCTGGGCATGTCCATCGTGATGGTATTAATGGGCATGGCGCAGAATATCTGGCAGTTCTTGGTACTGCGCGCCCTGTTGGGGCTATTGGGCGGGTTCGTGCCCAATGCCAACGCCTTGATTGCCACCCAGGTGCCGCGCAACAAAAGCGGCTGGGCGCTGGGCACCCTGTCCACCGGCGCGGTCAGCGGCGCGCTGATCGGCCCGCTGATTGGGGGGTTCCTGGCGGATCATTACGGGCTGCGCCTGGTATTTTATATCACCGCGCTGGTGCTGTTTATCTGCTTTATCACCACCCTGATTTACGTCGATGAACGATTTACCCCGGTATTGAAAAAAGACATGCTCTCCGGCCGGCAGGTTTTCGCTTCCCTGAAAAAGCCGCGCCTGGTGCTGAGCCTGTTTGTCACTACCATGATTATCCAGGTGGCCACCGGCTCCATCGCCCCGATTCTGACGCTGTATGTGCGCGAGCTGGCCGGTAATATTCAAAACCTGGCGTTTGTCAGCGGATTGATTGCCGCCGTGCCCGGGGTGGCGGCGCTGATCAGCGCACCGCGCCTGGGCCGCCTGGGCGATAAAATCGGCCCGGAACGGATTTTAATCGCCATGCTGGGGTTATCCATCCTGTTGCTGATCCCCATGTCGTTTGTCCAATCCCCCTGGCAGTTGGGCGTGCTGCGGTTCCTGCTGGGCGCCACCGACGGGGCGCTGCTGCCGGCGGTACAAACGTTGCTGATTTATAATTGCACCAATCAAGTGGCCGGCAGGATATTTAGCTATAACCAGTCGTTTCGCGACGTGGGCAATGTCAGCGGTCCGTTGATTGGCGCGGTGGTCTCCGCCAGCTATGGTTATCGCGCGGTATTTTGCATCACCGCGCTGGTGGTATTGTTTAACGTCATCTATTCCTGGTGGAGTTTGCAGCATGGCCCATCGAGGATTCGACTGCCCAACGAATAACCCGGCGCGCCATAAGCCGGACCTAGCGGGGCGGCAATGGCGCGGCAGCGTCCGGTTCCGGGTGATGGCCTTTATCGCCCTGATGGTCGGGTACCCGCTCCACCGATATGCGCACCTGATAATGGCCGCCGCTTGGCGCCGGGATAATACTGTTTAGCTTTTGAATAGTTTCCCCGGGGTTATCGGTAAGGGCCGACGCGCAAAACAGCTCGCCGCCGCGGCAAAAGCCCGGGCCGTGCGGCGGCATCATCATCGGCCTGCCGGGGGACTGGAAAAACGTCGGCGGCGCACTTTCCAGCGATGGCGCAGGTTGCGAGGCGGGCGTGGGCGCCGGGCTTGCGGTTGCCGGCGCAGCCAGGGCGGGCAGGCTTAATACGGCGGCGGTCGCAACGGACAATAACGCCAGTTTTTTGCTTACAGCGATCATCTTTTTACTCCAATTGTCAGTGCCAGACCTTACTGTAGCGCCTACCGGCCCGCCGTTAAGCCCTGGCGCCGTCCTTTTGCAAAAACTTTACCTATTGCGCGTATCCCCTTTGCAATGATTAACACTCCGTAACTTTCCTGCGCCATCGCGCTTTTCCCCCGGGGCGGCGGCCACTTTTTTTCACCCCGTTGACGCCGTGCACATAATCATTATCGCGGCGGACTTGAAAGTTTTCAGACTCCGACAACAATTACTGTTGGGCCCGAAACGGGCACGGCGAAAATCGTAGCCACTCACGATGACAGGAGAGCCACAATGAGCATGTACGCAACTCTGGAAGAAGCCATAGAAATCGCGCGAGAAGAGTATTTGGAAGCCTCGCGCGACAGCAGTAACGACGATGAAAGCCCGGCGGTGCATCAATTCAGTTTGCAGAAATATGTCATGCAAGATGGTGAAATCATGTGGGAAGCGGAATTTATGGCCGATGAAAACGACGCGGCCGACGCACTGCCTTTTCGCACGGGCGAAGCCGCCCAGGCCATCTTTGACGGCGACTATGACGAAACCGAACTGCGCGCGGAGTGGCTGGAGGAGAACACGCTGCATGAATGGGACGAAGGGGAATATCAGTATGAGCCGCCGCTGGACACCGAAGAGGGCCAAACCGCCGCTGACGAATGGGAAGAACGCTAACGCCAGTTACCGGTAGGGACCATGGCGCATATCAACCGGCAGCAGGATGGTATCGACCACCATCGACATGGGCAAATCGATGATGGTGATGTATTTCCAGGGGGAATCGCGCAAATCCCATTGCACCCCGGGATAATACTGATTGCCATGGCCCTGCCCCGGGAACGTGCGGCTGATAATGCTGCCGCATCCGGTCAGGGCTAAAATCGCAATCATCAGCAGACACATCCTGGGCATAAAGGGCACCGCTACCTCGGGTTACTCGGCGGCGCGACTCCCGGCATCGGCGGTCACCCTTGCCGCGCTGCGACGTTTATCAGCCACGTAGAGCACCGTGGCCAGCAGGCAAAGGCTGTAGCCGAACAGCTCGCTCCCTTCCTCTACGGCGCTTTTTACCGTCCGGATATAACCATCCTGCAACAGGGTGCTCCAAAGCCCGCCAATTCCCATCAGACGGGAAAATATCAGCACATTGAGCAGGCCGGCGCACAGCATGCCATAACTGGGATGTTTAAAAAAGCCCACCAAGCCTCGCAGCGCGCGCCTGGCGTCCGCGGCGGCAAATATCACGCAGCCCAGCGTAATCGCCATCGCCACCCAGAACCACGAACCATGGCGTATCTGGTCAAAGGCGAAATCCAGCTCGCGCACCAGCATACAGGCAAAAAAGCCCGCCACCAGCATGCTGCTGGCGCGTAGCGCCGGATAGCGCATCAGCCAGATATGCAGCGAGATAATGATCACCAGCACTGCTTCCTGCGCGATTTCCGTCAGCGAAGCCTCTCTGACGATATCATGGAAAAAATGGATATCGATAAATAAAAATGATGTGAAGGCCGAGACCACTGCTCCGAAGACGACAAAGGCACCTAATTTTTTAACAATAAACAGCAGATCGTTGTGCATCAGGCTACCCATTAAAACCATAAAGGCCAAAAGTCTAGCGGCCACCGCCCTGGAGGGAGTGGCAATAAATGCTAACGGCGACTTTTTCTTGTCATATTTGATCTCAGGTTATCACCGGAATGATTCATAAGTAAAATCGACGTAAAAAAAACCGCCCTCAAAAAGCGGCGGTTAATGGATTCACTGGCGGGACGCTATTTTCTATTCCAGGCCGGCCAGGTTAAAGGTTGCGACCACAAGCGTAAATGCAGGCGCGACAGGATAACCGGATCGCTAATAATAGCCAGGCGCTGAGGGCCATTCATCGCGGCCGGGCCGCTTTGCAGCGCCTGCTGGACAAGCTCGTCGCGCACTCGCTCTATGGCTTGGCTGACGCCGTGGCGGGCGGTGGCCATGCCTACCGCCAGCGCGTTGTACGCCGGGTCGATCGCGGCGTGGCGGAAACCGTCCGCCAGCGCCCGGGCCTGATTACGCCGCAGATATCGTTCAGTATCCACCAGTTCCTTGGGCGGCGAGTACTCTTCCGGGATCAGGAACAAGCTGACGCGCTGGCAGGCCAGGCCGAGATTGGCCCGGCTGGAATAGACCGATACGATGGGCGACAGGATCAGCGAAAATACGATAGGCGACAGCCACCATAAAAACCGCAAATCCAGCCAGGCCATGCCGCCGGCCCATACCAGCCCCAGCAGCATTTGCGGGCCATGGCGCACAAAAGATTCGCTCCAGGGCGTGGCGTCATCGTCGCGCTGCGGTGAATTCCATTGTACCGACCAGCCCAGAAACGCGCTGACCACGAATACCGTGTGGAACAGCATGCGCACCGGCGCCAGCAGCACCGAAAACAGCATTTCCAGCAGCATGGAGCAGAACAATATTATGGCCCCGCCGTACTCCTTCGCGCCCTTGGCGATAATCAAAATCACGCTGAGCAGCTTGGGCAGAAATAGCAAAACCATGGTGGTGGAGAACAACGCTATCGCCAGTTCCGGACGCCACTGCGGCCATACCGGAAACAGTTGCCGCGGCTGAAGGAAGTATTGCGGTTCCATTACGGTGTGCACCACCTGCAGGGCGGTGGACAGGGCCAAAAACATAAACCACAGCGGTGCGGACAAATAGGACATCACGCCGGTCAGGAATACCGCGCGATGGACCGGATGCATCCCCTTGACCAGAAACAGCCGGAAATTCATCAGGTTGCCCTGGCACCAGCGGCGATCGCGCTTTAACTCATCAAGCAGGTTGGGCGGCAATTCTTCATAACTGCCCGGTAAATCATAGGCAATCCAGACGCCCCAGCCCGCACGCCGCATCAGTGCGGCTTCCACGAAGTCATGGGACAGGATCGACCCGGCAAACGAGCCCTCCCCCGGCAGGGGCGCCAGCGCGCAATGCTTGATAAAGGGTTCAACGCGAATAATCGCATTATGCCCCCAATAATGGGATTCCCCCAGTTGCCAGTAGTGCAGCCCGGCGGTAAACAGCGGCCCGTAGACCCGGGTGGCAAACTGCTGGCAGCGCGCATATAGCGTATCCATCCCGGACGCTTTCGGCGCGCTTTGGATGATGCCGGCGTTGGGATTGGCTTCCATCAGCCGCACCAGATTGGTCAGGCAGTCGCCGCTCATCACGCTATCGGCATCCAGGATCACCATATAGCTGTATTGCTTGCCCCACCGGCGGCAAAAATCATCGATATTACCGCTTTTGCGTTTCACCCGGCGGCGGCGGCGGCGATAAAAGATCCGGCCAAAACCGCCGGTTTCCTGGCAGAGCTCCATCCAGGCTTTTTGTTCGGCGATGCAGATATCGGCGTTGTAGCTGTCGCTCAGGATATATACGTCGAAGTGTTCGATTTGACCGGTCGCTTCCACCGATTCATAGGTGGCGCGCAAGCCGGCGAATACCCGCTCCACATCCTCATTGCAGATGGGCATGATAAGCGCGGTGCGATGTTCGATATTGAGCGGCTCGTTGCCGGTGGTGCTGGCGGAAATGCTGTATTTGTCGTGGCCGATCAGCAACTGGAGAAACCCCATCAGGGCGGTCCAGAAACCGGCGGAAACCCAACAGAACAAAATGGCGAACAGGATCAAAATGCCGCTTTGCAAAATATAAGGCAATAACTGCAATAGGGATTGCGACCAGTTCTGATGCATCATGTCCATCGGGTCGATAAGCGCCCAGCCCTGATACGGCAGGATGGTTTTCATATACCAGGTGGCAATGGCGGTCTGGAATAACGTCAGCGCCAGCAGGATATAGCGGCGCATGGTGCCGACCCTGCGCCAGTTGCCCTCTTCCCGCGCCGCTTCCTGTTTATGCCGCGGCGCCCGGGTATGGCCGCGCATCGCATCCCAGTATCGTACTATCGGGTTGGTTAACCAGGGTTCGGGGAACATCGGGGTGCGGGTAATGGTGGGCATGGCCTTGATGGCGGTGCGGCCCTGGCTATCTTCCACCAGCACGTCTTTATGGGTGGCGGTTTCCGGCCAGGCCATGGTCAATCGGGATTTCACGGAATCCAGCGCGGCATCATCGGCGGGTTCATTTAGGGTAATATCGGGGGCCATGCCCCCGATATCGGCGTGCAGCGATGCGAGGGATTGACTGCCATCCGACGGCACCTTTGCGCGCAAAATGCCTTTTTGCTCGGCAGAAAGGGGCAAAGCCTCGATATAATCGAGGCTGGATTCAGTTGATTTATTCATTGGCAGGTAGCAAATAGCTCCAGGTTTCAGTCAATGTCTTATCGCCGTTTACCAATGCGGCGCGCATCTCGGTGGGTTGTTTTTCATCTTTCACGCGCAGACGCAGTGTCAGACGCCAGCCATGCGTCACTGAATTATAGCGGACATTGTTTTCGACCACCTCGGCATTATCGCCAACGCTTATCTGCGACATCACGGGAGTATTATCGGGGAGATCCTTTAATACCTGCCCGACGAAGTCCACCTGAAATGCGGTGGTGCCGTCCGGCTGACGAATCAAATTAGACTGTTTGACATCCCCTGCTGAACGTAGGGTTTGCTGAACATAGGCGAATTCCGGGGTATGAATTTTATCTTCATCGCGGGAAAAATGCATCCGGTAAGCGATATCAAACGGTTTACCCGCTTCAGGCTGCTTTTCCGGCGTCCAGAACGCCACGATATTATCGTTGGTTTCATCCGCAGTCGGGATTTCCACCAGTTCGACGTGTCCTTTGCCCCAATCGCCGTGCGGTTCTATCCATCCGCTCGGGCGCAGATCGTAACGATCGTCCAGATCTTCATATTGCGAGAAAGATCGGCCGCGCTGCAACAGGCCAAAACCACGCGGATTTTCCACCTGGAAGGTGCTGACGGATAAATGGCGCGGATTATTCAGCGGACGCCAAATCCATTCGCCATTACCGGCATGGATGGACAGGCCGTTGGAATCATGCAGCGCCGGACGGTAGTTCATCGTCGGGGAAGGCTGGTTCGGGCCAAATAAAAACATGCTGGTCAACGGCGCCAGTCCCAGTTTGCCCACTTTATCACGCAGGAATACCTTGGCCTGCACATCGACGCTGGTGTCGCGTCCCGGATAAATGACAAACCGATACGCGCCGGTGGCGCGCGGCGAATCGAGCAGCGCATAAAGCACCAGATGCTTATCATTGGCCTGCGGCCGTTCAATCCAGAATTCGCGAAAACGCGGGAATTCCTCGCCGGACGGCAACGCGGTATCAATAGCCAGCCCACGCGCGGAAAGGCCATAAACCTGCCCTTTGCCGATCACGCGAAAATAGCTGGCCCCCAGCATGCTGGTTATTTCATCGCTTTTATCCGCTTTATTGATGGGATAGAGGATTTTAAACCCGGCGAAACCCAGATTTTTAACCAGTTCGGGATCGTGATTCACCGAACCAAAGGTGAACAAATCCGAAGAATATTTAATCTCGGTAACGGCGTTCGACGTTACTTCGTTGATTTTAACCGGCGTGTCGAAATACATCCCCTGATGATAAAACTCCAGCTTGAAAGGGGTCGGCTGATCGTGCCAGTAGGACTTTTCATGATTGAACTGAATCTGCTGGTAATCAGCAAATTTCATTTCACGGAATTGCGAAGGCAAATTGCTTTTGGGTGCCTCATAACCTTTACCAGCCAGTTCCTGCGCTTGTTTAGCCACATCGTCTATAGAAAATGCCCATGAGGGCAAAGCGTATAACGACAACAACACCGTTGCTCCCAGCAAACGGAGACTCGCTTTAGGTAACCTGACGAAAAATTTATTATTTGGCACATCCCCCCCTCTGCGTGTGCTCTTAATCATTTAAAGCAATTTTAATTGATAAATCACTTCTCGGACAGCATGGTACAGCGATCGTTCCTCACCTTAACCTTACCGGCTCAGTGTTTAATCAATAGGCTAAAAAACAAGCTCATCTACCGGTAAAAGATAGTCTAAAACAGCAAATTCCAACAATCGGTACCGCCCGCTGATTTTACCTGAGCCGTCAGCGGGGGGTTAATCATTTTTAACGCTAAACCCGAAGTTATTAGAAATGAGGCGTTTTATGACCCCTGGATGACAGTAGCCGGAGGAAAATCGGCGTGCCGCCGTTACCGGCGCGTGACCGCCGGCGAACTATTATTTAAATTGGTTGATTTTATAGGAAAAATCTCATTTCAATACCGCGCCCCGGCGCAATGAAATCCGCCGCATTTTATAATAACCAATCAACGGGCAAATGATAAAGCGCACGGATAAACCAGCGCTCCAGAATATGGGTTTGCGGCTCTTGCCAATGAATCACCACCCGATCCCCGTCGTGTTCCCGCCAATACATTTTGCCGTGCTCATCGAGCCCCACTTCATAGGCATTTTGGTTCAAGGTGCCGATAAACAGCCCATGAATGGTTTCGGCCAACTCTTCGCTGCCTATGACAAAACCCATTTCAGTATTAAGCATCGCCGAGCGGGGGTCAAAATTAAACGAACCGACAAACACTTCACGGCTATCGACGCTGAAAGTCTTGGCATGGAGACTCGATCCGGATTTCCCCGTCAGGCCCCGATCCCGCGGCTGGCGGTCGGTGACGCTATCGCGCTTGAGTTCATACAGTTTAATGCCGTGTTGCAGCAGCGTGCGGCGCCATTTGGCATAACCAGCATGAACAATGGCGACATCATTGGCTTTCAGGGAGTTGGTCAGTACCGCGACGCGCACGCCTTTTTCAGCCAGCATGATCAGTTGTTCCACGCCCGCCCGGGTAGGAACAAAATAAGGCGAGATAATGTCCAGGCGCTGCTCGGGTTCATTGATGACGCTTTTCAGGCGGCTGGTCAGCAGGGCCTTGTCGGCGACCTGTCCCAGCGCCTTGGCCGGGTCGTCGCTGAGCAGCCGCGTCTTGGCCCAGATAAACGGCAGGTTGCCGTCCTGCAGCCGGACGAAGAAATCCGCCTGCTCCAGCCGTTTGACGTAGCGTTCGGCGTGGGGATCAACGCTGACCTGCCCCATCTTGCTGCTGATGGTGTTTTTGTTTTTCCGGCGCGGCGGCGGCACCACCTGCGCTAACAGGCTGACCGACGGGCAATCCCAATAACGCTGGAAATCGCGACCGACCTGTTCCACCACCGGACCAATGGCCAGGACGTCCAGATCCGAAAACAGCTGCTCGCCGCCGGCGCTGAAGTATTCATCGCCCACATTGCGCCCGCCGATAATGGTGGCCTGGTTATCAATGGTAAAACTTTTGTTATGCATGCGCCGATTGAGGCGCGCAAAATCCGTCAGATAAGAAAACGCCCTGACGGCGCGGGTCTGGAAGGCATTAAATAATCTGACCTCGATATTCGGATGCTGATCGAGGGCCAGCAGGATTTTATCCAGGCCGCGGGTGTTATTATCGTCAAGCAGCAGCCGCACCCGAACGCCGCGATCGGCCGCGCGCTGCACCACGCTGTACATCAGCATGCCGGACATGTCTTTGTTCCAGATATAATATTGCAAATCCAGCGTCTGCTCGGCCAAATCCGCCAGCTTCATGCGCGCGGCAAAAGCATCCAGCCCGTCGGATAAAGGATAGATGCCGGATTGATCGGGATGGATATGCGTGAGCCGGGAAATAGCGTGTCCGATACGCCCGTTAAGTCGTTGCATGAATGCTGCTCATAAGAAAAATTGGGGCCATGGTACTCCCGGAATTATAAAGGAAAACACTTCATCATAGCTGCGAGCGGTATAATTGTGCGTTTTCCCGATCAAAACACGCGAATATGACGTTTTCGGGCCAGGGATTATCTTTCAGGAAACCGCTAACCGCATCAATGGCAATCCGCGCCGCCTGCGCCTTGGGAAAACCATAGACGCCGGTACTGATGTTGGGAAACGCAATGGTTTTCATCCGCTCCTGCCGGGCAATGGCAAGGCAGCTCAAATAGGCCTGGCGCAGCAACGCCGGCTCATGCTGCCCGCCATCCCGCCATATCGGGCCAACGGTATGGATAACCGCGCGCGCCGGCAGGTTCCCCGCGGTGGTTTTGACCGCCTGGCCCACCGGGCATCCGCCCTGCCGCCGGCGAATGCTTGCGCAGGCCGAGGCAAGGGCGGGGCCCGCCGCGCGATGAATCGCCCCGTCGACGCCGCCACCCCCGGCCAGCGCGCTGTTGGCGGCATTCACGATGGCGTCGACTTTTAACGTGGTGATATCCCCGGCCACTACTGTGATTCGTTCAGACATGCCGCCCTCCGGCTGCGCCCGCGCCGGCGTTTTGCACAGCGCGCCGAAGCGGACAAAATTTGACTCGCATCGTTTTTTACGCTTCTCTGGTCTATTAAATTTGCAGCCTGGATCGCAAAGTCTGCGATCCGCAGTATCGATTGGCCGTTATCTGTTGTCTACGGTTAATAATAAGTCGTCCAGCCAGGACAGGCAAAGTCTGCCAGCCAAGGGGGAAGCCCGATGCAAGATCAAATCATCCATGGGATATCACCCATATACCGGCCGTCGCTGTTTCAAAGTTTTTTCCAGGGGGGCTTCGACTGTTCGACGGAGGTGCGGGGCGACGGCCGCCGTATTGACCTGATTAACGCCAGCGGGCATGAAATGCTGGCATCAAAGGATTATGCGCAACTGGCGGCGCAGAAATTGACCACCGCGCGCGACGGGCTGCGTTGGCATCTCATCGAATCCACGCCCGGCCAGTATGACTGGTCGAGTTTCTTGCCCATGCTGCATGCCGCGCAGGTCAATAATATCCAGGTCATTTGGGATCTGTGCCACTACGGCTGGCCGGATCATATCGATGTCTGGCAGCCGGAATTCGTGGCGCAGTTTGCCCGGTTCGCCGGCGCGGTCGCCGCCCGGGTGCGCGACGAAGGCATCGCCGCGCCGTATTATACCCCCGTCAACGCCATCTCTTTCCTGGCCTGGGCCGGAGGAGACATGGCCCATATCCAGCCGATGGCGTCCAAAAAAGGCAAGGCGCTCAAGCAACAAATGGTGCGCGCCACGCTGGCCGCTATCGACGCCATTCGCGCGGTGGATAGCTCCGCGCGTTTCCTGCAACCGGAACCCGTGGTGCATATCAATGCGCAGGAAGGCCTGCCGGAAATGGAATCCGCCGCCGAAGAACTGCGGCTGGCGCAATTTGAAGTCTGGGATATGCTCAGCGGCAAGCTCAACCCCGAGCTGGGGGGCGCCCCGGGATATCTTGATATCATCGGCGTCAATTACCGGCCCGGCAACCAATGGTTTCACCAGGGGGGGATTATTGCCTGCGACGATACGCACTATCGCCCCTTTGCTGCCATTCTCAAGGAAGTTTACCAGCGTTACCGGCGCCCGGTGCTGATTGCCGAAACCGGTGCGGAAAACGATCTGCGCGTGCCCTGGATGCGCTATATTTTCGAGCAAACCATCCAGGCCATGAAAGACGACGTCGCCGTAGAAGGTATTTGCCTCTATCCCGTAGCGGACTACCGCAGTTGGAGCGGTGAAAAGCACTTGCCGTTCGGCTTGTTGGGCATGCAGGATGTCAATGGCAATCGTTCGCTGTGTGAACCCCTGGCGCTGGAGATGCGCAGCCAGCAAATACGCCTGAAGGGATTACTGGAAGATATATTGCCCGACGAGAAAGCAATGCCCGCCTGAAGAAACGGGCTTACTCCGGCCCCGATCCCGGCGGCCGGAGTACTATGCCGTCGGCTTAAAGAGGCGGCTGCGCCGACCGGTTATAACAGGAACCGGTATCCACTTCGCCGTTATGTTTTACGTCATAAAAATAGGCCAGGCCAAACAGCACCGACACAGCGATCAAGACCGATACCAGCAAACCGATTATGGCGAGTAATTTCGTATCATCCAATCCGCTGTTTTCCATGTCTACTCCCTCCTTTCACCCATCCGCAATCAGATAATCCAGAGCGTCACTAAAATCATAAAGCTGATAAGCGTACCCGCGGCGACGGCTAATACCGCAATCGCGAATTGAGCATCGTTTAGCGTTTCCCGATAAATTCTTTCGCGATGGGCATGACGGCTTTTTTTCACAAAGATACTTTTTAACGGAGAATACATGAGACATTTTGCCGGGCCAGGCCAAAACCGATCCGCTTACAAAATATGCGAATCAAGGTGTTTTTGCAAGCGGTAGCAGCAAGATCAAGAGGGCTCATCCCTGAGGCCCGGGCTACGCGGTCAACATACCCCGAAATCGCCGTCTTCCTTATATAAGGAAAGCTCCTCCGGTTTAAACGGCTTCGCATTCTCGATGCCGGAATCCATCATGCCGCAATACACCAAGCCATCTTCAACTTTTACTACGCTCATCACCGGTCCGCCTTTGATGGGCTGAACGAGGTCGCCGGTTTCGAAAGCCATACAGATCTCCTTTGTCATTAGCGGCTATGCCGCCGGTGCATGTCACTACTATGTCATTAACCGGGTTAAGCCGCCAGCCCCTGCCGGGCTAAACACGGATGTCCGATCGGCCAGGCGATATGTCCAAGCATAAGCCGCACAGCGAATTGCAGCCCAAGTCATGCGGAGCCGCTCAATCCGCCGCGCCCATAAATGCCCGGCCCCGACATTGCGGCCCAGGCTAACTCTCTGGCCAGTCTGAGGAAGTTATACTCTTTTTATATAAGCGCGGTTTACCCGTGTTTTTTTAATGACAAGGATGTTAATTAGCCGGATACTTAACTCCTGTTCATGTTTATCCGGTGATGCGGCAGGCCAACAACCTTCGGCATAGTATGACGATGACATCAAAAAATGTCCGAAAAGCCAGCAAATACTCAACCCATTTCGCCAATGCGACCCTGGACGAGCACGGCGTGGCGGTGCATTCCGGCTGGCTGGTAGCCTACTGCACGCACCCTATTACCCGCGAATACCTCTGCGCCACCATGGAATTTCTGTGTATCGGCGCGCAGCTACCCGACTTTAGCTACCAGGATAAGCCGGTATTACCGGACGACGACATGGCGCTGATCCGGTCGCGCGATGGGAAACGCTGGGAAATCGTAGCCGATTTCCGCGGCCAGGTGGGTTATCGTATCAGCGACGGCAGCAAGATTTACATTGATTTCCTGGCGGAACTGCCCGCCTCGTTAACGCTGCGCGCACCGTTAAAATCCACTGACATTTGGAATGGCGAGCGGTGGATTGACAGCGTCCTACTGGTTCCGGTTGCCAGCCTCGCAAAATATAATTTGCCGATGTTGCTGTAGCAAATGCCCCCCGGGGCAGTTTCGGCATTGCCGCCTGCCCGGTTCGGCCCCTTCATTATATAGCCTGCGCATTACGCGGTTAAAAAACATCAATCACATCATCCCTCAAATTAAATATGAATAAACAGCGGCTTACTTAATAACCCTGATTTTCTCACGTGCTTCCTTTGCTTATTTACTTTAAGCCTACTAATCTTTTTATTAGTTTTACCGGTAATACGCTGCTGCTTTTCATTGAAGTTATATTGAGGAAAATCCATGTTTAAACATATAAAAAAATTACAATATACCGTGCGAGTGGCCGCGCCCAATCCTGGGTTGGCTAATCTTCTTTTGGAGCAATTCGGCGGCCCCCAGGGCGAACTTGCCGCGGCATGCCGTTATTTCACCCAGGGTATCGGCGAAGACGACCCGGGCCGTAAGGATCTGTTATTGGACATCGCCACCGAAGAACTCAGTCATTTAGAAATTATCGGCACTATTATTGCTTTATTGAATAAAGGTGCTAAAGGCGATTTGGCCGAAGGGATTGATAAAGAGGCCACGCTATACAGATCCCTGACCGGCGGCGGCAATGATAGCCACATCACTTCATTATTATACGGCGGTGGTCCGGCGCTGGTTAATTCAGCCGGCGCCCCGTGGACCGCAGCTTATATTGATACCATTGGCGAACCCACCGCTGATTTACGTTCCAATATCGCCGCCGAAGCGCGGGCGAAAATAATTTATGAACGCTTAATCAATATTACCGATGATCCAGGTATTAAAGATGCGCTTGGTTTTTTGATGACCAGGGAAGTATCGCACCAGCAGTCTTTTGAAAAGGCGCTATATGCCATCCACAACAATTTCCCGCCAGGAAAAAAGCCGCCGGTGCCAGAATTCGCCAATGTTTATTACAACACGTCCTCGGGCGGCGAAGTGCGCGGCCCCTGGAATTCTGATAAAAACTTCACCTATGTAGCCGATCCGCAGCCTGGCGTGGATGGCGGCGACGGCGGCGCCAGCGTCGCGCTGCCATCAAAGCAGCAGGCCACCGCCCAGGCCATGGCGGCCAGGACCCGATCCGATATTGGCACCGATCCGATAACCGGCGCGGAAGTCGGCGGCGCGAGGGCGATTATCGAAAAACAAACCCCGCCGGGCCAAGCCGCCGCCGCGCCCAAGAAAAAGGCCGCCATCGCGATCAAGGTCAAACCCGTGACCAAAGCCAAGGCTTCTGCTAAAGACAAAGCGGTGCCAAAGGGTAAAGCGGCGGCCAAGAAAAAATAACCGCCGGTAGTTTAATCAACGCCGTTTGGGGGATATAACCGCCCAGCGCCTTGCCGCGGTGAATCCGGTGATTCACCGCGGCCGGTCGAGTGGCTATTGATAGCCGAAGCCGCGGTTTTAACGGCTTGTCCGAAAACGTTCCAGCGTTTCGGTATCCAATTGGTAGTACTCCCCTTTCAGTTCGGCGCAGAGCTTGCTCATAAAGGTGACCAGGTAGTCAATATTATAGGCGGCCATCCGGCGTCCCATCTCCGTTTGCATGGTATCGGCCAGGGTCAATAATTTGGTCTGAAAATGATCGAACGTATAGTGGACATCATCCAGCGGCCGGTGCAGCGCCAGCGGGTCTTCCGCATGAAATAATCCGCGGCCCAGTTGGCCGGAAACATGGAATACTCTGGCCAGTCCGATGGCGCCCAGCGATTCCAGCCGGTCGGCATCCTGGACGATTTTCGCCTCAAGGGTTTCAGGCGTAATCCCGGCGCTAAAGCTATGGGCCGCAATAGCGTGGGCTACGGCGGGATAGGCGGCTACCGGGTATTCAGGAAACCGGGTGGCTAGAATTCTGAGCGTCTCTTTTGCCGCCAGGGTGGATGCGAGATGGCGTTCTGGATGGTTTTTGGGCAGGTTGACCACATCATGGAAATAACAGGCCGTCAGTACGGTTAATTCATTGGCCTGCGACAGTTGCATAATTTTTTGGGCGGTATTCCAGACGCGGCTAAAATGGGCGAGATCGTGCGCTTTATCATCTTGTGGAAAATGCTGCTCCAGGTACTCCATAAATCGGCGTTCCCATTGCTCTAATTCCATACGTCCTCCTGCCAGCCGTTAGGTTCTTATTTTATCCTGCGCCGTTGATGCGCGTTATCAGCCAACCCCAGCCAACCGCTGCAGTCGGCTGATAAGAGTAATAAGCCACATCCGGCGCCGCGCTTCAAGACAAATACAAAATTAGCGCTGGATCACGGTAACGGATATCCGCTCATGCTAAGAGCCGGCCGCCAGCACCGCGGCGATAAATCGCTCCGCCCGCGCCGCGCCGTCACTGGAAAGCGTATGCCCAAGTCCGGGCAGAATAAAAGCGTTCGCCTCCATGCCCAGCGCTTTGAGCGCGGTCTCGGCCCGCTCCGTTTCCCGCGGGTCGATAACCGGATCTTCCGCTCCGTGGATCAGTAGCACCGGCACATGGACGCAGGGCGTGAGCGGCATGGGCGAAGACAAGCGGCCCGAAAACGCCACCACCCCCGCCACCGGCCAGCGCCCCGACGCCACGGCATCCAGCGCCATGATCGAACCTTGGGAAAATCCCACCAGCACCACCCGATCCGGACGATCGGCCAGCTGGTGGTCAGCCATCAGGCGGGAGAGCGTCGCATCAAAGGCGGCCCGGGCCAGGCGCACCCTTTCCGGCCGGTTGCTTTCCGTCACGCCGGAAATACTGAACCACTGACGCCCGTCCCCATGCTCAAAGGGAAATGGCGCATCCGGCGCGGCAAACCGCGTATCGGGCAGGACGGGCCGCAAAACCCCGCCCAGCGGCGCCAAATCATTACCGTTACTGCCTACGCCGTGCAGCATAATCACCAGACCATTACTCATTTGTTGATGCTCCTTATGCAGGGCCAACCGGCCATTACGCCAGCGCAGATGCGCATCAGCCACCAAAATAACTCGCGCACCAGTCTTAGGGATATCTTTGTACGCAAGGTTACACATATAATTTCCCTCAGGGGGCGTTGTGCACATATAATGCCCATCCGGTCATTATCGAACCGGAATAAACTATCCAATTACTGCCTGTGTGGCGATTACATCTGACATAACTATGAAAATGAATATGCGCGCAATCTATACGGTAATTCTGGCAATGGCGGCGTTCAGCCACTCAGCCTTGGCCGTGGTATACCCCCTTCCGGCCGGCAACAGCCGCCTGGTTGGGCAAAATCTGGAAATCGACATTCCCCAGGATAGCAAGTTACCGCTGGAGCATTTTGCCGCACAGTTCCAAATGGGCCTGAGCAATATGATTGAGGCCAACCCCGGCGTTGACCCGTTCCTGCCGACTCCGGGCAGTAAACTGGTTATTCCCCATCAATTAATTCTGCCAGACACCCCCCATGAAGGTATCGTGGTGAACAGCGCCGAAATGCGCCTTTACTACTATCCGAAAGGCAGTAAAACCGTCGTCGTATTGCCGATCGGCATCGGTGAACTGGGCAAGGATACCCCGGTGAACTGGCTGACCACAGTGCAACGCAAGAAAAACGGTCCGACCTGGACGCCGACCAAGGCGATGCATGCCGAATATGCGGCGCGCGGCGAAACATTGCCGGAGGTTTTCCCGGCGGGTCCCGATAATCCGATGGGCCTGTATGCGCTATACGTCGGCCGTCTTTACGCCATCCACGGCACCAACGCCAATTTCGGTATCGGTTTGCGCGTGAGCCACGGCTGCGTGCGTTTGCGTGCCGATGATATCAAATATTTATTCGATCATGTGCCGGTGGGTACGCGCGTACAGTTCATCGACGAACCGGTAAAAGCCAGCATCGAGCCGGATGGCACCCGCTATCTGGAAGTGCACAATCCCCTGTCCTCTACCGAGGAACAATTTAAATCCACCGAGCCGGTGCCTATCGTTTTGCCGGCCAGCGTCAGTAAAGTGATGGTAGACCCCATTGTTAATCAGGACGCGGTTAATGTCGCCCTGCAAAATCGCTCGGGTATACCGGTGAACATCTCCGCGCCGGCAACCGTCGCGCCAGTGGTTACCCCGGTTTCCGCGCCGGCGGATGCCCCTGCGGCAGCGCCTGATTCGGATCAAGGCGCTGCCGCCCCCGCGGCGCCGGCTGAAGCGGCGGCTCCGGCCGAAGCCCCGGCGCCTGACGCGGCTAATAGCCAGGATAACCAGCCGGTCGCGCCTGACTCTGCGTCAATGGCGGCTCCGGCGGCTACCCAGGCCCAGTAATCGCCGCCAAGGGGAAACGCGGCAAGGATGCCCGTTTCCTTTCCTTCGCGACGCGCGTTTAATTCATCCCTTATCGCCGATTTCCCCGGTTTACCCTTGTCAGACCCGCTGTGGCATCACCCCTTTATGGCCTTAATGCCTCCAGCAAGGCCTGATTAAATTGCGTCGGCTGCTCCATCTGCGGCGCATGTCCCAACCCCTTGAATTCAATTAGCCTGGCACCCGGAATGCGCCCGGCGATCTGTTTGCCGAGCCGGTCATAATGGCCGAGCGTCGCCTTGACCGCCGGCGAAGCGATATCGCTGCCGATGGCCGTCGTATCCGAGGTGCCAATCATCAGCGTGGTCGGCACCTGCAAATTGCCGAATTCATAAAATACCGGCTGGGTAAAAATCATGTCGTAGATCAACGCCGAATTCCAGGCGACCAGTTTATGCCCCGGCCCCTGGTTCAAGCCGGCCAACATATCCACCCAGCGATCGTATTGCGGTTTCCAGCGCCCCACGTAATAGGTGGTCAATTCGTATTGATGAATGCTTTGCGCCGTCGTATTTAACTCGCGCTGGTACCACTGGTCGACGGTACGATAAGGCACTCCCATTGCCTGCCAGTCCTCAAGACCTATGGGATTGACCAATACCAATTTACCCACCCGGGCAGGAAACATCAGCGCATAGCGAGTCGCCAGCATCCCGCCGGTGGAATGCCCCACCACCATAACCTTATCGATACCGAGGCCGGCCAACAAATCGCGGGTATTGGTGGCCAATTGCTGGAAGCTGTATTGGTAATGCGCAGGTTTGCTGGAGCTGCAAAAGCCAATCTGATCGGGCGCCACCACGCGGTACCCCTGGCGACTCAGCGCATTAATCTGATCTTCCCAGGTCGCCGCACAAAAATTTTTCCCGTGCAGCAATACCACCACCTGGCCATTGGCGCGCCCCTGCGCCGCAACATCCATATAGCCCATTTGCAAAGCCTCGCCCTGTGAGCTAAAGGAGTAATAATGGAGCGGATAGGGATAGGCGAATCCCTGGAGCTGCTGTCCATATTCCGCAGGCGCAGCGGATGCCCCGCCGGCGATTGGCAAAGACAATACCGCGGCGCAAAGGGCGTTTCTGACCAAACATAGCATGGCGATCCTGACCTTATCGTTAAAGTGGCTGTGACGGGCTTACCGCCCTACCCTGTCACTTAAGGATAAACCTCGCGGTTGGCGAATGCGATTCCCATTCGGCGGATCGTTGAACGATACTGCCGCGCCGACCGTATGTCGTTGCCCTGAGAAAACATGCCGTTTATTCATGAAACAGCGGCAGGTTAAATCTTCAAACATATTCATATTATTTTAAATTAACTTACGTACCCTAAGCTGATTAAAACTGATAAAGCAAACGGTTTTATACTAAACGTTGTTTCCTCCTGACAATAATAACCGCTGCTGCCGACTTGCTGCGAAATGCGGTATTTATGACGCTCATGGTATAACAAGACTCATTAAAAAACATAAGCGCCCATGGATAATCGCAGCTGCATATAATTAAAAAATCACATCAAAGCTTGTTAGCATTATTGAATACGCACATAGCTTTTGCTACGTATCTTTTTAAAGTGCCATTATCGATAAGTGATACTGGGGATTAAAACAACCGATGATTCGGTTGCCGATATAAAAAAGGACATAAAAATAAAATAAAAATATACATGCTAAAGTAAATTTATATATTACAGAAATGATCAGCAACATAATCAATGGTAAATTAAATCCGGACCAGCTTGCTTGTAGTTATTTACTGGCAAAATAACAATCTTTATCACGTTATTGTCACATCCCATGGGCTATTATTTATCGGCGTCGATATAAAAACGCACCCGGCCATATACTTTTTAAAATGCCACTCACAACGGTGAATCGTTGGGATTATCTATGTTCTAGGAGTTAATGATGCAAAAAACTATGCTGAAATCACCTGAACCAGCACGACGCACATTATTGAAACGCGCTGCCGGACTTTCCGTATTGGGCATTGCCGGCGTTATCGGCGCGAGCACTCCCGCCCTCACTTATGCCGCTGCGCTCAGCAGGGAAGAACGGGATAAGATGACCCCGGATCAGATTATTGAAGATTTAAAACAAGGAAATCTCCGCTTTCGCACGGGTAAAAGCCATCAACATGATTATCTGGCGCAAAAACGTTCCAGTCAGGCCGGCCAATTTCCGTCGGCGGTGATACTGAGTTGCATTGATTCCCGCGCCCCGGCGGAAATATTGCTCGACACCGGGATCGGCGAAGCGTTTAACAGCAGGATTGCCGGCAATATCGCCAATGATGATATTATTGGCAGCCTTGAATTCGCCTGCGCCGCAGCCGGGGCGAAGGTGATATTGGTGATGGGCCACACCGCATGCGGTGCGGTTAAAGGCGCTATTGATAATGTCGAACTAGGTCATTTAACAGGGTTATTAAGCAAAATCAGACCCGCCATTGATAAAACCGAGTACGCCGGGGAAAGAGTCGGCAGCAACGGTGACTTTGTCGATGCGGTCGCAAAAACCAACGTAAATCTGACGATTGAGGAATTACGCAAAAGCGATATCCTTCATAAACTTGAATCCGATGGCAAAATAAAAATCATTGGTTCGCTGTATCACCTCGCTGGCGGCAAGGTAGATTTTTTCTAATGAGCCGCAACATTAACAGCCCGCCAGGGCTGTTAATTCCCCCAACGACAGAACACCCGTTACCCCGCTGCGCCTTTCATCGGGTTAACCTGGAAATAGGGATATATCACAATAGCAGGCAATAGTCCGGCCCTTGTAATGGCATTTTCTACGCTTTTGGCAAAACAGGGGTGATGACTACCCATTCAGTTCATTGAATCTCGGTTTATCCCTTCTATGTAATGATCGCATTGCATTCCTTTGTATTGCTTTCGTTCCAAAACTCCTCTTTTGGCGTACGGGCTGTCGAGCCCGTTTTTTTACATCCAGGCTAATCGGCATAGGGTAAACTGCTATTGTATGATGAAATATTTAAATGTGACATGCATCACCATTTACTCCTGCAGTTGCTCATAAAATAGTGACAGATATCACGTTTATATAGAGGAGCAGATAATGGATACAGTACAAAGAACCGACCAGATATTGCTGAGAGTTTGTTGGTTGTTGGTATTAGGCGGTGTAATTTTTGGCGGCGTATTGTTTAAAATGTATTGGTAATTTGTTAATTAATTACCTGCTATTTTCCAATGGGACTTCTTTTACCTCTGATGTTTTTTATCAACGTCCTGATAACGGCTTAAGTCCACTGATGACCGGTCAGTATTGCTGGCTTACTATAATACGGCATTAGCGGACAACAACATGGCATGACGGCGTTACGCGCACACCCTCAGCGCACCAGTATCCCTTTCGCTTATCATGCCCCGCATTCAGGTGTTTTGCCCGCCACTGGTGTTTTGCCCGCAAATAGTCGCTTAGCCGATAAGGAGTGTCCTGAAGAGTGCTATGATTTGATCATGAGTCGCCGTATCGGAGTATCGATGAAATTGATTATCCTTTCCCTGTCATTAAGCCTGCTGTTGATTACGGGCTGTAGCGGGGTCGCTGGTTCGTTATTTAAAATCATTCCTGCCAACACCGACGTTTGCCCCCATGGGCATAATGTTTTTACCAATCAATGCAATCCATGATGCACCCCGTGTAAAATGCCGGTGATGAGACCATCCCCCTCCTAGCCTGGCCCTATGGTAAAATTAAACGCAAAATAGCCGTTCCGTTATTGCCGTTTAAGGCTAATAGTTGAAGGTAAAAGGTAAAAAATTACCAATAAAAACATCGATATACTTACCCATCGAATAACCCGAGGAGATATTATGCGCAGCAAGACATTGACGCTTAGCCTGGTTACGGCCCTTGCCCTGACGGCGTGCAGCGGTCGCAACGCCGACCGCCCCAGGCAACCATCCGCCATACAACCCCATCCCGCAAAGGATACCTGCCAGGCAGCGAGTTATAACCCTATGATAGGCAAACCCGGCAGCATACTTGATAGCATGCGTTTTTCCGTGCCCATCCGCTTAATCAAGCCCGGCCAGGCGGTAACGATGGATTTTAACCCCCAAAGAGTGAATTTTTTTACCAATGAACAAGGGATCATTACCAGCATCCGTTGCGCATGACCATATCATCCACGAGATGTTCTGTATTGGGGCATACTCCCTCCGTTGACGATTTTTCGGTTACCCCGCGAAGAAAGGTTGCATTTAAACCGGGAAAGGCTGTATAAAACGACAGTGTCAGCGATAAGCCAGAAACATGGCCAAATCGCCAACGCTTGATTGCGGCGATGCGATAATTGCCATAAATTTTGCAACCGGCGCCGCCGAAGAATTTGCTTGCGTAAAGGAAAACTATGCGTGTTGAACTCATTTATGATAAACGGAACGTGGCGGGGCTAGAGAACGCGGGACATATCATCGAAGCCGAACTGACCAAGCGGGTGCATCGGGTTTTTCCAGCGGCCGAGGTCAAGGTTAAAGCCATGCAAGCCAACGGTATTAATACCGATGCCAATAAACAGGAAAAGGCGATACTCAATCGCCTGCTGGAAGAAATGTTCGAGGAGGCCGACGAATGGCTGGTAGCTGATTAAGTTCGGCAGCGGTCAATATTAGCCCTGACGTCAGCCAGGGCATGCTGTTCGTTTACCTGCCCTCATCCCGTCCTTCCTAATTCTAAAGCCCTTGTTCCACATATCACCGCGCCCCCGGGATGCCATCAACCCCGGTCCTGCTCCGGCTATGTAATCAACAGGCTGCAAGCCGCGCTTACGACCGTGTTTCCATTAAATACACATTATTTTCCCCAATACTCCGTCATTCGACCCATACAGATTGCCGGATACCTCCACCGTCGTGACTAAAAGATCTACCAGTTAAGATACAGTTAAGTAACGCTGTGCGATGATAATCATGTTTCCATTTAGTTCCATTCATTTCTTTTGCTGTGAACCATCTTTAGGGGCTTCTCTGGCCCCATTTTTTTTGGCGCTACTCGCTCCCCTTATCCTTTAGTAAGCGTCCGGGCGTCTCGCCTTGCTCACGAAATACCATTCCAGCACTCTGATCTCACTCCATAAAATCGGTGTGAGATGAATCATGATGAAACGTTATTCCCTTAGCGAAAAACAGCAACACATTGATGCTTGGCAACACAGTGGATTTACCAAACATTTGTTTTTTTTTGCGCAATCTAACTTAAAAAATGAAATTGTTGATTAAGTATTTATTTTCGCAGGACTATGCTATCACTCTTTTTAAAAACAACATGAGTATATAAAATGCTCGGAATTTTGCGATTTTTTTTGGCGAGTTGCGTTATTTCATTTCATTTATCTGCTAAGATACCCAATATAGGCCAGTTATCTGTTAATTTTTTCTATGTAATAAGTGGCTACTTAATAACTCTTATTTTGAATGATATCTATAAATTCAGGTTAAAGAAATTTTCTTTAAATAGATTTTTAAGATTATATCCGGCATATTACTCTTTCACTTTTCTTTCTTTAGTGCTTGCCATAATACCAATATCAGGAGTGACATCATCAGTTTTCCATTCATCATGGAGCGGTAGCCAGCAACCTTTCGACATATTAGGTAATATATTTATCTTCCCATGGGCTTTTCTTAGCGATCAATCCGTCCTCGCGATTCCAAATTTATTATATTCTGAAGAGCCTCGGCTAAGGCTCATCCCATCAACTTGGTCAATAGCAGTTGAAATAGTTTGTTATTTTATTTTGTTTATATTTACCGGAAGAAACATCTAT
The DNA here is from genome assembly GCF_047324175.1 of Sodalis sp. RH21. Taxonomy (NCBI): domain Bacteria; kingdom Pseudomonadati; phylum Pseudomonadota; class Gammaproteobacteria; order Enterobacterales; family Bruguierivoracaceae; genus Sodalis; species Sodalis sp. RH21. Next base: position 3,877,168 of record NZ_CP178732.1, read on the forward strand.
ACCGCGATAATAAGCTTTTTCCTTGCAGCACTATTTCATATTTATCTGAATAGTAGTGCATTAAACGCTGGGTATATTTATTACCCTTTTATGTCAGCCATGTTGCCGTTTAGTGTTGGTGCCATTGGATGCTTCTTATCAAAAAGAATAGAAAAAAAATATTCACTATCATTTTCAATGAACAAACAATTTTTATCATTAGCAGCAATTATTTTCTTGTTTCTTTTTAACTGGTGGCTATCCCTAGGCTCTGCTGATTTTTATAGATCACTTTATTTTTACACAAACAACGTCATTGCATTATTTTCAATCATGATTCTGCATAATTCCAAACCATCCGATTATTTTAAAAAGGTATGCAAAATTCTTGGGGATCTTTCGTACCCTATGTTTTTAATACACTATATTGCTGGCTATATCGGGTGGCATATAATCGGAATGCCTAATTACCTTAGAGGATGGGATATTTTCATCATGGGATACATTATTTCCGTCCTTATCAGCATAGCATGCTTGATTTTCATAGATCAACCCATACAAAAAATAAGGAATAAAATAAGACATCAGGAATAATAATTCCGCAATCTCTAAGGGTTGGGGCAGATTATGACATTATCCCTACATTATTACGGCTGGGAAGATATTCCTTACCACTCCGATAGACACGACGATGAAACCGTTCCTGGTGAAGTAGTGGCCATCATGGTCGATCAAAACGTCAGCCTGCCGGCCGCGTGGCGTATCCATTCAGGATTGTCACAATACGATGTTGCCGAAAAACTCGGCGCCGCCCAGTCCGCCGTGTCGCAGTGGGAATCCGTGGACTCAAAGCCACAGAAAAAAAACCGTGAAAAGATGGCGGCGCTGTATGGTTGCAGACCGGAACAGCTAATGCTTTAAAACGTAGCCCTGGTAGAAGCTATTGCCCGGCCTCTTAGCATGGATGCTTGCCGGGTATGAATGAACGGGCGGGAATGTCCAAACGTTGGTATAAGGCACATTATTGGCGACGACGAACGGCCGGCGCATCTGCTGATACTCTCGGCGTAACGATGCCTATTCTATGGCAAGGCCGGCGTAGTTTTGTTGCAACGTCTGCTATTGCGCCTGTTTTTCGAGAAGGGGTCGACCGCAGGTATCGACGCGAAGCAGTCCGGTAAACTCCGCCTACGTCTGGCGGTTATCGATGCGGCGGAAGACATCAAGGATATTGACCGGCCGGGATATTGCCTTCACACGCTTACCGGGGACAGGTGAGGCCAATGGGCAATAACCGTAACGGGCAATTGGCGCATCACGTTTGAATTTATGGATGGCAACGCCTGTATCGTTAACTATGAGGATTATCACTGATGACTATGTTTAATCCACCGCCTCCAGGTGAAATCATTGCAGAAACCCTGGACGATCTCAATATCGGCATTCGAAAGTTCTCACGCGCATTGCATGTGGCCCCCTCCACCGCACAACGGCTGGTCAGCGGTCATTCTGCGGTTTCTCCAGAAATGGCCCTGAAACTTTCGGCGGCGCTTGGTAGTTCGGCGAAATTCTGGCTCAATCTTCAAGACAATTACAGCCTTTGGGTGGCACAGAAAAAAGTTGATATCTCACAGCTGCGCCGGCTGGTTGCAACTGCCTGACGACAGCTACTCAACCACAGCCTGCCCACGCTTATGGCCACACAGGTAATGATGCACAGATGCAGTCCTGCTGTATCGCGCTTATTGATAAACTCGATAGGGACTGTTTTTGGGTGCAGGCCATTGCCCCAGAGATAGGATTTTAGCGGGTACAGTAACGGGAAAATAGGCATAACCAACCATCTCACGACTGCATCAGCTTGCTCATACTACTCTGTTTTTATTACGAATTCTTGGTTTGCACAGGGATGTTACTTGAATCCGTACAGCCATAAAGCCGAGGGATTTTAAAAATCCTCAGCATAATTTTGAAATCAACGAGTTACGTAAAATCAGCCGGTTACAAATCATGATGGCGGATGATTATTTACACAATGGATCATTTACCACCGCATGTTCATGTTATAGGAACCAACGGCCAGGTAGTTTTGTTTGCTGCAAGATAGCGTTGAGCGGGAAGAAATGATTGGCGTAAAACCTAAGGAACTCGCGGAGATCGAAAAGGCGCGTCTCAAACAACTTCCATAACTACAGGCAGCATGGGGGCAAATCCATGGCAACTAAAACACAGATCGATGCGGCCGTACAGCGCGGCCAGGAAACAATAAATAGCCCGTTGCGGGCTATTGCGGCCCGCTACGATACAAAATCGCAACGTGTCATCGTGTCATCGTGTCATCGTGTCATCGTGTCATCGTGTCATTAGCATCCGGCATCGAGCTGGCAATACCGCCGGCCATCGTGCCGGGATTAGGCACTGCTAGCGCAGCTGAGCTAGAAGAAATAGAAATTACTCCATTGGGCAACGGACTCTATTTCCCCGCCATCGACGGCGATGTGTATATCCCTGCGATAATGGATGGCTATACCGGAACCAGCAAATGGCTGGCGCGCGAGCTTGGCCGCAAAGGCGGTTCAGCAACCTCCGAGAAAAAAAGCGCCGCTTCAAAGGCGAATGGTAAATTGGGCGGCAGGCCTAGAAAAGTAAAAGTGGTTTGAATATCACTAAATACGGTCCTCCCCGCATCGCATGCGGACGTGCCATTAAAGCAAAATCAGTGTATGTAGCTAATATTCTTAGTAAAATAATCACCTGGATGAATAACGTAGTCAGGATATAAAAATTTTCTGGTCTCGGCAGCAAATTCCAGGCATAAAAAAACCGCCTATCGGCGGTATCAACTTGCTCATACTACTTTGTTTTTATTACGAATTCTGGTGTGGTACCCGGGACGGGACTTGAACCCGTACAGCCATAAAGCCGAGGGATTTTAAATCGTGCTTGGTAACTTTATCTATCAATAACTTAATCACATTATTCATAATAACAATCAAAATATAATCATCAAAGAAACAGTGACTTACAGCCATTAATTGTTTGATATTACGAATTTCTTAACCATCACATCACCGGATTGTCATCCCACTCCCCAGCCCTCATATCGTTCACGCAATACATCACCACGCCAAAAATATTCACACCTGGTTCATCCATGCCGGCGATATCAATCAACTGAATGTAGCCCGTATCGAGTCTCTCTTGGCAAATTACAGTGAATAATGGAATTTTTTTCGCTTCGTAAAATTTTGCTAGAAATTCGATAGTATTCGTGTAACATGTGAGACTCTTGAAGAAGATATTTTGTGGTGTCTTTTATGCTAAAGAACATATCTGGCAATTTTTTTAAAGTAAAAATGTTTACTTTTTTTAAGGAACATGCGCCAAAGTCATTTCCTTATGACTTGGCACTGCTTGTTATATTTGGTTGTGTGGCTGTCTACATCCTTTCATTATCTATTAATTACGGCCGTATTTTTTAATCAAAAAACTTGCCACTCTCCATCAACTAGGGTGGCTGTCATTTTTCTTCCTATTCCATTTGCCACATTTATTTTGGCATCACCAGAAAATGCAATTTTATTTCCTGTGAAGTTATCAACCTCTAATGTATAGCCATCATTTAGTTTTTTCTGGCTTGGTAACTTGAGGTCCACATCAGAACTAGCCTTTATGATATATCTTGCATACATATCACTGAGTTGGCCAGACTCTTTTATTATTTTCGTCTTATAAGAAATCCGTTCTACTTGACCATCTGGCGAGATCTTGGTAACCAGTCTGCCTGATGAGTAAAATTCTACAGAGCTATTTTTATTCTTCCCAGAAAAAACCATCCCCACTTTTGCAGCCGAATTATCCATAAAACCAGCTTCTGTTTCATTAGTTTTTGAGCCATTATAGCTATAAAAATTTGCTTCTTTGGCTCCCTGCGAGGCAAAGCCTAAGCTCCACTGTTGCTTGTAACCTGACGTAGCCGACCGAGCCAAAAAGGCCGCAGTTCCACCATGCTTTGAGGCGGGAAGTATTGTTGTATCAATACCGTTTATCTCATTTGGATTTTCAACGGCATTATTTATTATTCCATTTTCTTGAATAACACCTGATTTTGCTCGACCATTTTCCGCGTAGAAATTATTAAAATTTGCAGCCCATATCTTTGAAGTCGGATTTATTTTCAGCCCTACCCCATTTGAGGGGGTACCCATTTTTCTTGTTTTATTGTTTACCCATCCATCAGTGATAACCTTTCCTGCCCTTACTGCAACAACAAACGCAGACCATTTTGGTTCGTGATCAGTATCAATCAGCATTCCTGGCCGAATTTTTGAAGTGTCTATCTGAGGTGAAGAGAAAGATGTGGGCGTGTAATTCGCCTTGTTTATTATCTCCCAACTCCTAAACGGACTAGAGGTATTGTCTGCATAAAGCCCAACCGAGTCCCTGTTGCTATATCCGGATAACGATTTAGTCCACGCAAAACCATTCACAGGATAATCAAATGGCTTATCAGGGTTAGCCCTAACTGCTAGGGCTATTGCGCTAGCCCTCATACCGTATGTGTCCTTTGATGCATATAGGCCTGATGTAAATGTATCTTCAGGGGCATGATTAGAAATACGCCCCATTGTCCCTATAGGTGCCTCTTGGGCATAAGCGTTTGCTCCAATAGCACAAAGAGAGATTACTATCAACTTTTTTACTGTTTTCATCAAGTCCGCCGTCTGTTAGGTAGATTAGTTCATATGAGTAACAGATTTGCTCTGGTATAGCAAAGCGGTTCAATGTATGCTCTTGTAAGGTTTCCTATATTTTTATAACTGTAATTATTGAAGATGTTTGATTTTGTGGATATAGAGGATCATGCCTTTTGCCGAGAAAACCCACCATTACCTTGAACGGCCTACTCTCGAATTGCTGGGTCAAAACGCCTATGGCTGTTACATTTGTCTCCAAGCCAGTGGAATATGCTGGGTTATGGCGATTTGGCAGAGAAAATGGCTACTACGTCACAACCTAACCAAGAAGATATGGGCCTCCACCATATTGACAAGTTAATCGAGTATATATAAAGATGAATTTTAAACGGATAAATCTCAATTCAATAACTAAACTTTCTATAAAAATATTTATATTCCTTATTGTATTTTTACCATCCGGAACCATTGGAGGGTTAAACATCAAAATATTATCAATGGCTATGCTTATAGCATGTATGCTCATAAGCATATTGTCCATTGGGCGATTGAATAAAAAAAGTTTGCTCCTTATTGCAACTTTCGCAATAAGCTTAATTTTTGTAATAATAAATTACATAACTGCAACAAATTCTTCTATCTCAAAAGGATACGCAACTGCTGAGGGCATGTTGTTTATCACTTATTTTTTGTCTGCCGCAATATTGCTTATAGCAATAACAGAAAATATTATACCAAAGAATTCTGTAATAAAGACTATAGTCTACTCATGCGTTTTTTACTCTACTATAAAAATAATAATTACGGCAATGTCTGTAGTCGGTTTATTATCCATATATGTTGTTTCTGATTTTATTTATCAAAGCTACGGTATAAAACCAATGCTTTTCCCTATCACAGATACATTTAGTAGATTCCAGCTAGCAAATGACTATATAGTGTGTTTTGCTTTATTTTTCATGATATGCAAATATGATAGTTTTGATTTTATTGGGAATAAATTAAAATTAATTCTCACCTATATATTGATAATAAGCGTATTAATATCTTTTTCTAGGTACATGATACTTTTACTTTTTATAGGGTTGGCTATCAGAGTTTATAGCATTAGGAAAGTTTCACTTAATGGTATATTAAGTGTTTTGGTCATTTTGTCCATTGTTATATTTGGTTACCTGTCAAATATGGAAAGCATTAATGAAGCTATATCTTTGCGCTTCTCTTCTGATGCAAACGATGTTTCCGATCAAACTAGGTCAATTCAAATAGATTGTCTTTATAAGGCATTTGAGAATAGACCATTACTCGGATATGGAGGGCTGGGTGATTATTCTCGTCAATGCCCTGGGCCACGTGATGCCGAATTTTCTTACGAGGTCCAATACCTTGGTTTCCTCTTCCGTTTTGGTTTTTTGCAAACTATTTTTATCGCATTGCTTTATTTTTCTCAGTTCTCTATTGCCAAATCTGGCACGTTTGTAAAAAAAGGAAACATACCATCATTAATAGCTTTCCTATGCTGGATGATGATTGGTTTTTTCAATCCTTATCTCGTTAGTGGTTATGCGTCCGTAATTATGGTTCTATGTGTATGTTTAACTGGGAAAAAAGAAACGGAGAGTGATATTGCGTGATATCTACAATGTGGTTGTAAAATTTAATTTTCTTTATCTCTAGAGGATATGAGGACTATACAACCATAAATCATGCATTATCACCAGGCACTCCCATTATATAGACCTGTTTATTCTGGATTAAGTGCCTGATTTAAATGCTGCATCACAAAATTTTGGCGTGAAATATAAAGGAGTTATCTCACCCACCAAAATAAATTATTGATAAATGTGATTTTTATCTTTCTAATGGAATTAGCAACAACTTTACTTCATTTATTGTTTTTTGTCGTTTCCCTTGACTCGTTGCAAGAAGTAATTTTTTCTATTTTTCTTTGTAACTTCTCTGCCCTAAAACATGCCTCTTTGTAGTCTCTTTCAAGATGGGAACATTGTAAATTAATTACTGTGATTTGTGTTTTTACTAACTCCAGCTCTAACTCAAGTTCTCGTTTAAAAGTCATTATATGCGGCCCCATCTTCATTTTTTGCTAATTTTCTAGCTTCGATTATTGAATCTGCTAGCAATGTAACTATTTCAGATCGCCCCTCATGAAAGAGTCCATCATCACCCGTTATTGTTAAATAAACAATGCCATCATCTTGAAAGGCTTTTTCGCCTTCAAGCAAACCTTCTGTAATGTCTTTTATCATGCAACCACCCATAAATTTAAAGAGGATACCCATGTAATTACATACGTCCCAACGTTTTGTAAAACGACTGAAGCAGACGGGGTAACAGATTGATAGATTAAATAATCTCCATCGACACTATTAAGAGTAACGGCCCCACCAGTATAAGGTTTTTTAATGCGGTATGTCTGGCCGTCAACTTTATCGATTTGAGCTGGAACAGACACCGTTATGTTATTTACAGTTGCGATGATGAACAAATAAAATCCATTATTCATAGTCGCATTTGCGCCGATTACGGTTGTTAATTCTGGCTGTAAACCTACCCTTCCAATACCATCAATAAAACGCCTTAGTCCTCCGGTTATACTGCCATTTCTTACAACGCTGTGATAAGCAACTGTGCCACCATAAGAAACAAAACCCTGCTCACAACCAGAGTTAACGTAACCTCTTGGTGTATTGACACCATTATCCCCGGCGGCAAAAAAACTTGCCACTTCTGCACCAGTAGATCTAAATCCATTTTGCCATTTATTACCAATTTTTGAATTTCTTGCTAAAAAAGCCACTGTGCCCCTATTATTTCCCAATGATACGCTGTCAAATCCATTAAAATCTGTGGGGCTAGTGAGTTTATTATTAACCATGCCTAATTCAAAACCAGAAGCATGATTAGCTTTAGAATTGAGATCAATCACAACATTACCATTAAGAGCGAAAGTCTTTGATTTAAAATTTATATACATACCTGTCGTCCCGACAGGTACTCCAGCCGTACTACCATCAGAGGACCACTTATCGACACTTATCGTTTTTGTTGATGCATTCCAGCCTGTCACCATTCCCCAAAATGATGAAGAATGCATGGTCGCCAGAATCATGCCAACTTTAAGCAAAGAAAAATCAATATCAGCTACGACACTGTTAGCGGAATAAGATGTTACCGAGTTTACTATTTCACCCACTGCATATGCTTCGGTATATCCCTCAAAAAAAGCGGCCACATCATCTACTGAACCATATGCTCGTAATCCTATTGAATCCGATACCCCTGCAACCTGTGTATTATAGCCGTTTGCACCTTGGTTAATACGAACCGAAAAGCCTGTAGCATTACGACGTATTCCATGTGTACTACGTGCAATAGCTAACCCACCAGGCAATAAAACATCATTGTCAGATAATCGATTGTTCCATATTGTAGCATCTGCCACCGGATTGTAGCCCAGGTACCCAATAGTTGTTCCGGTATCAAGTAAACTTCTAAGGCGATAGATAGCGTCAAATACACTCAAACTCCCATAGCCAACCAATTTAGCACCTTCGCTTGAACCGAGGTTTTGGCGAAGTGTATCGCCATCCATCAGCACAAAGTGCGTGACATCGCTCGCCCAGGTTCCCGCAGTAGTCCCAGTGGTGGTAAACCCGACATTGGTGCTGGCGTTCAGGCGGTAATACTGGTTGTCGTAACGGATGTACTGGTTACGTGCGCTGAACTGGAACGGCCCTTCTTCATAATCGCCAAGGAAAACATAACCGGAGCTGTTCAGAAAAGACTGGAAGCGGGTTTCCTGGCCAGACATCTGTTCGTCATGTTCTTTCTCCATGCCGTGATAGGTTTTGCGTGGTACACCAAAACGGTCAGGAAAATTTCTCACCTGGCGATTATTGCTAAAGTGATCCGTATTTTCCGCATTGTCGAATAGATCTTTGACAGCCGAAGAACCCAGTGGGTTTTTGGTGTTATAGGTCGTCATGCTGGCCTCATAAATAAGAAAACCCGCCGAAGCGGGTTATTTTGTTGTGTATGGCTTAACTCACATCGCCGGGATAAAGGGCGTCGTCATAGTCGTAGAAGGCCGAACTGTATTCACCGGCTTTCACCTGACAGGTACCATCAGAACTGGGCGCTATCTCAGAAATAATGGCGTCATAACCCACTCGGCTAGATGAACAGAAAATTAAGCGGGGCGGCTCAATATAGGGGTCGTCTAAGATGATGCTGTCGAAATCAGCAGCATGTGGCACACGTAGCTGATATTCGCCGAATTGGGTCGCTACCAGTAGAGGTGACGCAGAACCATCCTGATATCTTATAAGCACCCGGGGATTACTGAACGTCCAATCAAGTGGCTCCGATACCGTAAATGTGGTCACTCCGCCTGAAGTGGAAATGCCGGTAATGAGACTGGAAATTGTCATATTACCGGGTATGTCGTCAGTCAGCACCAACCGGTCCCCATACTGATAACACAACGCATCTAACTCGGTAGTAGTAGTGTGGGTCAAGCGCTGTCGCTGATACTTCAATAGCCGACGCATACCGATGCGATAAGCACGATCCGGATCGAGAACACCGTCCAATGTGTAGTCCTCAATTTTCGAAGGCGTCGGATTATCCGGCATTCGGCATTGAACCGTTTCTTCTGCCCAGGTGGTGCCATTAATATAAGTGACGTTCACACCATCATAGTCATCTTGAGACGGGGCGCTGAAAGCCGTCTGCAAAGCTTCCGTAGTTTCTTGCGGGCTGATAATCCCAGTCCAATTTTTCACCCCTTCTCTGCCGGCGGACGCCAGGCCATCACTTAACAGAAAATATCCCATGCCGGCATTAGTAATTTTTTGAAGGATATCGAGCGCTGACGTGCTGTCACCGTCTGCTGAAAAATCGAAATACTCTTCTCTCGGTGTCCAATAATTCGTTTCCAACGAATCGATGCTGGCAATATCAATCTGCGCTGGAGTAAATCCCAAAGATAGGAGGACGTGGTATAACGCCCCACTGATGGTTCTCGCGGTGCCGGTGTCATAATCACGAGTGGCCACCACATTGATACGCCTGTCGGATTGTGCTGCCAGTTTCCCCCCTGTCACGACGCTCACCGCCATTGTCGTGATATCGGTATAAGACGCCGGCCGGGAGGACAGCCTTGATCTCAACGCCTGCCAATAGGCATTATCGCGGCTGTTGTCTTCCCCTTGTTCATTGGTGCGTCGTACCCGGACCTCTGCGAGTGCCGGCTCAGTCAGAGTAATTCGTTCGGTGTAACCTAACCCATTAATGGATTTATTTTCGTAACTAATCGATTTTGATGTCCACCCTGCGCCGGAACCATACACCCGAAATTGCAGCTCAATCTTCACAGTACGGGATTTTTTACTGCCTTTACTGTTGAAGCCACAAATTCCCGAAGGAAACGAAAAATTCAATTCAAAGCAATCAGTAGTCTCGTTCTCTGGACAGACAAGGAATGGACCTAACCAGGTATCGCTGTCGTTGATCCCCGTAGCGGTAAAATCAAGCACGGAACGGTTGGCAAATCCGGGCCAGGTATTCTCCTCTTCACCGCTGAGGAGCCGTACCACAGTGATAGTAGTGCCATCAATGGTGAGGATTTTATACTCGCTGCCAACATGACTGATAGCGAGACGCTGGATTCCATCAGGGATGCCAGAGAACGCTGCGCCGGCGGCATTGTTATAGGCAAGGGTGATGCTTGCCGTGACTATAGTGGTTTCGCCAGTGACTTCGTCAGTAGTTTCGCTGTGCGGGGTGTAGCTTGCGATAAACAAGTTGTAGTTAATGCTGTTGTAGGTCAGCGTGATCGGCATTCCGACATATGGCACGATCTCCGCCAGATTGTTGCCGGTGATGATGCTATATAACCCCCCCGTGGTAACAGCGTATGAATCAGGAATAATCAGTACGAGGGTCGAACCAACCACCCAACTTTCGGGCAGGGCATTATCATCATTATCACTGGAATCGTCGTCATCAGCCGTCACGCCCACAAACGACACGGACGATCCATTTACATTCACCCCATCGGCCAGGATATCGTCTGTTTCCGGAGCCGTTGTCCCCATATCCAACCCAATGCCACTGGTGGTGCCGCCCACTTCGGTTGAGAGATACCAATTTTCCGTTCTTTCATCGCCAGCTACATTTGCGCCTGGCGTATAAGTGACATAGTTGAAATCAGCATCCAAAGAGCCGATAGGAGTATCCCCTACGCGAACATCACCGTTCGAAAACGAAAATCGCCCCACTCCCAGGGAAACAAACAGGTGCATGGTAAATTTTTCCGGGTCGTTGGGATCGAAACGACCCACCGGTGAAACCAGATAATCTGGCCAGATACGCCGCTTCCCGAACACTTCACGAATCGGGTCGCCAAGTTTCGCCTGGTTAGCTTTAGCAGGATTTAGCTCCAGCGATGAGCCCGATCCAGGAGATGAATACCCACCAGCCCCGAGGTTGGACATCATAAAAAGCGAGTATGCGACAGATACCGCGGCTACCGCCACGGCAATCCAGCCCGCGATCCCCAATTCAATGCCATATGGAACCGGATAAATGCGAATATCATCACCAGGTGATATCTGGCGCAACGGCCAATCATTGGCCGGTACACTGCGACCATTTACTTCAACGGCAATCGGATGGCGCATATCATTTTTATAATCAGTGACATTTTTCATGAACCATTGATGCAAGGTCATGCATCCATGTTCGTGTGTTTCCAGCGGTTCGCCTGGTAATCGTGAGGGGTAGATCCTGATAGTCATTGCCAGAACTCCACTCGGGGAAAATGACGCATAAACCGCGCCAGAGGCAGGAACGTTACATTGGTTTTCGGGTTGCACTCCGCTGCACAAAATTCCCCTTGGATGGAAACAATAATGGCCACATGCGTGACCATGCTCCCGGAATAGCACGCCACGCCCGCGCCTTGACAGGGCTCACAGCGCTGCAGGGTCTTCATGAGCCGACGGGCTTCCCGGTCGAGTCCACCATCATCTTTTGTGACCCCAGCAAATTCAGGCCACACCGGTAACCCGAGGTCACGGCGAATTTCATTTATGATGCCAAAACAGTCGAATTTGGGAAAAACGCGTCCACCTTTTTGCCAGATGACAGAACGGTACTTATCGATGTCATGCATTTTTATCTCGATATAATAAAAGTCCATATAACCGGATTGTATTGTGCTAAATAAACTTTCAATTATTAAAATTGTGATGAGATTTCCCAAAGCCTAATTTTGCATACTGGCTAATCATCAGGATTCTTGTCACTATTGCAACGGTGTATCTTCAGCTAACCTTCAGGCATAACCTAAAACGGTGTAAATAATGTCAATAAGCTCAAATCGTTCAACGATCGTCCGCATCCAAAAAGAGATAGCAGACCTTCAGAAGAAGGCGGCGGATGAAAGTAAAAAAGAAGCCCAACTTCTCTCTAAGATCAACCAGTTGCAGAGGAGCATCACGAAATCAACCTCTGCTAGTGCACTCAGTGCAAAACTTTCTGAGATTGCTCGACATAATGGCGACATTGCGAAATGCAATACAAAAAAAGCTGATATTTCTCAGAAAATGGCCTCAAAAACATCTGATCTCCATAGATACGAATCTCAATTAGCACGAGATGAAGAAACTGAACGCAAAAAACAGGAAATTGCGCAAAAAAAGCGCGAAAAAGAACAAACTGCATTTCAGCTAAAACTTACTCGCGATTTGGCATCACAGACACGTGCTTTGCAACAACAGATCGCACTAACCAAATCTAATAACGTTGATACATTCGCTGATGATGGCATCCCTCTTCAGTACGATGTTTTTATTTCACATGCCAGTGAGGACAAGGATTCTTTTGTTAGGCCATTCGCAGAGCAACTTATTGCGATTGGCATCAAAGTTTGGTACGACGAGTTCTCACTTAAATGGGGTGACAGCCTAAGAAAATCAATCGATAAGGGTCTCGCCAATTCCCGTTTCGGTATCGTGGTTCTCTCTAAATCTTTTGTGCAAAAACCATGGACTGAATATGAGCTAAACGGACTTGTTGCCGGTGAAATAGAAGGTACAAAGAGAATCCTCCCAATATGGCATGAAATATCGAAGTCTGAGGTAATGAAATTTAGTCCAACTTTAGCAGATAAATTAGCAATGAATACATTAACAAATACCATCGAAGAAATCGCTGAACAGTTACTTCCTCTTATCCGATAAAATATTAAGCTGATCAAGCAAGTCCAGCATTCTACACAGATCATAACCTTCTCCATAAGGAGAAGGTTTCAAACCTGCTTCATCCGCGAGATGCTTCGCATGTTTTGCCCAGTCAGGCAAATTGGGAACTATAATTTTTTTAATCACTCCTATTTCATATCGTAGAGATGTAATTTCATATTCAAGGTTAGCAATTTTATCATCACGGCTCATATAACTCCCTTCGATTATTATTTATTAAATTATTTATAAAAATAAAATTGCGCGATTATGATATATACCTCAGCCCCGGGAATGCGGGAAGTGTATAGCGATAACGTGGCCATGCCGTATCAAGAACATTCATGTAACCGGCGGTGATCTGAACTTCCGTAGCAGTCCAGTAGCCAGACTTGATATCTAAGGTGAAAGGCCTGGCCGCAGGAGCCAACAGGTCGGTGGAGATGTAGCGGCGATAAGTCAGCGTGGCACCTTTAAGGTTATCCAAAGCATTACGAATTGCCGTTGAAACTTTCCCGTCCACATTGCTGATTGCAAATTTAAGATCCTGCGTACCATCGGCGTTACGCGCCGGTAACGCAACATCAATCGCACAGCCTTCAAACGTTGCCGCCTGACCGTCCTCAAGAATAACCGAGATGTTATCCCAACCACGGGTCAGCCAGTAAGCGTTTCCCCCCACAGTTATCTGGATGGTCTCGATCAATATCTCGCTGCCGCTACTGGCATAAAGTCGGTTAAGTGCCGTCACGATTTCGGCCACTCCCTGTTGATGGATAAATCCAAAATATCCTGGTTCACCACAATGTCAGGGAAATCCAACAATTCCTCATCAATGACAGGCCTCTGCCACAGTTCAAGCGTTGCCGTGCATTGCCACCGCCGAGGAAGTAGCAAAGTTGGCCCTTGATACATCCCCGTAAACCGGCATTGATAAGAATCAACGCCAAGTGGTGTTAGCAAGCGCATTTGGAACCATGCGGCCCCCTTAACGCGAAACTTGTACCAGGCTTCAAATAACTGAGCTTGGCCCGGTTTTTTAAACATCCATTTAACCTGGACCTGGCTGGGTACCGAGATATAAATTTGCCGTTGCCTTGCTCTGCCGGATGATAATTGGGAGCGTAGAACTTGTTCAGCTACGGGTTCAAAACCATAACCATCCGTAACAGGTAAGGGGAGATAATCATGGGGATAGTTTATATCGTCCATTATGTTATTCTCCTGCGGGGATAAACAGTTCTCATTGCTTTTCCATAATCATCGGTAGGATTAATAACCTGTGATGCCATGTATTTCTTAATGCGCTTTTCTGAAGCTCGTTGGCTTTGCTCAATAGCCGCGAGTGTGGTGTCATCCGGTTTGCCGGTAAAAGAATTTTGAAATACTACATGGGCGGAAGAGGAATTCGCCGCCCGCTGCTTACTTACTGCGTCCAAGGTAGCGTCCAGTTTTGCTGAAGTATTGGCGGTCGTTACTCTTTCCCCTTTCTGCAAAAGCCATGTACCGGACTCCGGCACAGAATCAATACCATCATGGGCCATGCCTGCGAGTGCCGACGCAGATATCGCGGCGACCAGCGGTTCCGTTATTGCCGCAGCGGAGGCCATTGCGCCAGGTGCTAAGGCTGGCCCAACAATCGGTATAGCAGCAGTCGAAGCAAATGCCGCCAGTTGAGCCTGTAGAGCTGTAGCTTGGGCATTCGATGTCAACGGGCCAACAGTTGCTGCCTGCCCGGTTCTTCCTACGAGGAGCTGAATGGCCTGATACACAAGCCACTGAGCGCCCATCTGGGTCAAGGTCTGAATGACTGTTTGACCAAATCCCATCACCATATTGTTCAGTGCATCGCCAACACCTTCAGATGACGTCGCAAGCCCATACAGGGCAGATGAAAGAGAGCTTGTCGATTCCTGAATAATTGACGAAGTTGAATTCGCTGCAATCTGGTTATAATCGGTCGCCATATCGGCATAATTTTGCCATGACGTTTTCACTCCAGAAAGCCAGTTATTTCGCAACTGATCCTGAGCGGAGTAATACCCTTCCAATGCTTTTAGTTCATCTTGAAAGCCTTTATCGGAAAGGTTGCCACCTTGATTTTGCCATCCTTGACGTAACTGGGCCCGTTCATTCATGCGCTGGGCTTCACGATTACTTAAACCAGCGCCATCCACCAGCGAGCCCGTTTTTTCGCGCAATTGAGTGACATATTTTTGAGACGTGTCCTGCAGCTTATTCAGGCGCTCCTGAGCCGCGATCTGATCCCCCAGTTTCGCGTTTATCTCTGCCTGAGCCAGTACCTTTTCCTTGTTGGCAAGTAGAGACTGTTCCTCTTTGCTCAGGGCACGCGTCTGGGCCGCTTCTTCAATGACAGTATACTTAGACTGAAGTGCCCAAAGATCCTTTCGCTTTTGACTGATGGTATCATTCAGGCCTTTATGCTCCTGGAGGACTTTCAACTGCGCCATCAGCGAAAGAGTTTCTGCGCTGGTCTGGTCAGAATAGCGATCCCCGACTGAGACGGTAATACCCTTCGTTTTTTTTTCTTTTGGGTCCTTATACCGTTCTTCTATTCCTTTTTTTATCTGAGCAATTTCTTCATTGCTCAATGCTTGGTTGAGTCGTTTTCTCTCCTCGATGTACTGATTCAGCCGCTGGTATTCCTGGGTGCGCTGCTGATCTTTTGTTAATCCAGCATCCGCCAATCCTTGGAAGTGTTGCTGATTTAACAGCGAACTTTGTTCAAGAGTCGCTTGGCGCTGTTTTTCCTCGGTCTTACGCTGTTCGGTATGCAGTTGGTCCGTTAACGTGCTGACCATCTGGCGAGCTTGATCACGCGCCATTTCCATACCAAGACGCTGCTGTCCCTGGGCATTACCACGCAGCGCCGTGTCAAGTTCATAAAGCCGGCCGGTTGCATCGGCAAGTTGCTGCTGTAGCGATTCCTGGCGCCCTATATCCAGCAACTTGTTCCACATCCAGGTAAAGGCATTGCCCACGGAATTGGCTGCTCGCGCCAGTGTTCCCATGTTCTGTTGGATACTATCAGCCATCTCCCGGAAACCACTGGCGGCCACACCATTGGCATAATTCAAAGCGTCTGTATATTTCCCGGCTTCCTGAAGCGAACGAACATAATCCAGTTGAGCGGAAGAGACATGTCCATACTGATTGGCCATGGCCTTGAGTCCCGATTCGGGGTCAGACGTGATTTTACCGAAAATGTCTGCGAGCTTATCAACCTTCACACCGGTGGTATCGGAAAGGCTGGCAATGGAAACAGCGACCGCCTGATAATTTTTACCAAGATCCGCGCCGGCACTGGCTAAAGCGTTAACCGCGGAACGCGTAGAGGTGAATGATGCTCCGGACTGCTCGACCGTTTCAGTGATGAACAACAGATTGTTTGCGGTCTGTCCGGCTTTGTTGCCGGTTAGCTCCAACGCCTTGGTATAATCAGCAAGAGTCGATTGCCCAGTGTAGAAGGCATAACCAAGCGCACCAGCAGCAGCGGCTAGGGCGACAACGCCTGCCGTAACCGGATTTATGGCACCTAACAGGCTGGCGAAAGTGGGACGCAAGCCACCAAAAGAGTCTTTAATCTGCCCACCTTGCTGGAGCAGTATAAGCCACGGACTCTGGCCGCCGGCAAGTTGTGTGGCAATATCCGTAAACTGCGCGGGCAGCATACGCATGGCGGCACGATATTGCCCAATGGAAATGCCTGCGCGCTTAGCGGCTAATTCTTGTCGGGCAAAAGCCCGTGAAACCTGATCACCGCTGTCATTCGCTGCTTTTCCCAGCCCAGAGAGCTGGGTCTTGAGTCTGGCGACTTCTTCATTGAATTTGGCACTATTACCATCAATATTGACAACCAGATCACCCACTTGCTGGGACATAGCGGACTCCTCCGGGTATGCTTTCAACTATCGCCATCATTTGATCATCGGAAATTTCCTCATTTTCCCGTGCTGCGCCCAACAGGCTGAAATCTGCCGGCGAAATGCCATGATCTTTGGGGTCAACGAACAAGGAAACGGCCAAGTAGCTTAGGTGGGCAAAATGCGAGTCGATCAGATCATCCATAAAATAGTTTTCCTGATAAAATTCGCCCCACTCCCGCCATTCTCGCGACGACATTTCAGAGAGCATCAAGCGCCAATCAGGGCGCCCAAACTCCCTCGCCAACCGCATCGCGAAGCGGCGGGAACTGTTTAAGACTTTTCCAAAGAGGGGGGTTCCACCTCCTGAGGCGCTTCTTCCGCAGCGGACTCTTTTAACGCATCAACGGCCGGTATCATGTCGGAGAGTTCGCGCACTTTCCCGGCAGCCGCACTGAGAATCGGCACGGGATGATTGCGGAGAAGATCATGGGAGATGTCCTTGACGCTACGAGATTCGCCTTCCGCTTGGCTCAGGGAAAGAGCGACTATCCAGGCGCAGTCACGGATATTGAGTCCCACAAATGCCTTAAATTTCTCATTTTCCTTCGCATCGTCCGGAGGCAACTGACTTTGCTCTTGAAAAACATATTCCAAGTATTCAAGACGATTTAGGGCAGATAGTTCATAAAGGGTGAAGGAGGTCGCACCCAATGTCAGAGTGTCGCTTTTACAAGAATTCATTAATGGACTCCGATATGGCGGGAAGATCCGTCATTGAAAAACATTACGGTACGGCGGAAGGAGGATCACTGCCAAATGTTCAGGTGGTTGACTCGTTGGTCTCAGCCAGAGAAGGCTTGCCTTTATTGGTAATTTTCACGCTACGGGTAATAACATCGTTACGCGCAATAGTTTTGCCAAGGCTGCTTATCCAGCCGGTAAAGACATCAACAGTTCCGTTGGGATATTTAATTTTATAGGTTTTTTCCGCACCATCCATGAACCAGCCAAGCAGGTCTTTCTGGCCTTCCTCACCTGGTTTCCAAGCCAAAGTAGCGCTAGCTTCACCTGCTGATTTTACGCCCTGTGCAGAGGAGTCCCAATCAGCGTCGTCGTCATCTATATACGAATCATCATAGGAATCCGCCGTCAATTCGCCAGGGGTTAAATCCTTTATTTTCGCCAGGCGGGTCCAGTCAATATCGATGAGTGGGTCAGCATAAGGATCGCCGCTACCACCGTAAATCCACAGAGTGGTACCAGCACCCTTAACCGGGGTAAGAGGGGTTGGAGTCGCCATAATGTCCTCACATAATATAGTTCAGGGAATATTGGAGATCGGCAGATCCCCATGTTGTTGATTCGTCGTCGCGCTGATAGTCATAGCCCTCAACGCTTATGGTTTCGAGCAATTCAGCTAGCACCGGCACATCTTCCATCGCTGGGTAAATCCGCTGCTCCATCCATTTATCCAGCTCGCTATCGGTGGCCGTAGCCTTAAGAAAGACTTCGATATGGAGTACAGCGCGCCACTCCTCTTCATCAATAGATTCACCGGTTGCCTTTGCGTCAGTAAGATACACAGCCACTGCGGGCAGATCTTCGGGTGAAATAAATCCGGGGCGCCCGTCATACCAAGTCACTTTTGGCAGGGTTACAGACTGCCTGAGCTTGCCCAGTACCGCGGCACGTATAAGCGGATGCTTCATTTTATTAACAGCCTTATCTGGTTTTTCAGAGAGGCAATCATTTCCTTCGGCATGTCCGACTCCATCAATTTTGGCAATTCTTCCTTGAATGCCAGCGTCAGCGGAATGGCTAAAGGGATTTTTACCACCTCGATCGGATAACGGGCTTTCGCCGTACGACGCAGAACATGCCAGCGCCCATTGTTCAATTGCTGCACGAACGCTCCGGGAAATGAGAAATTACCCACTCGAAGAACGCTTCCTGTTCCGCTCTGGTCACGCTTACGCCGTGATAATTGCATACGTACCGGACCCAGCTTGATAGCCGGCAGGTCGCCACGATTTACCCTGATTGTCGCCAGAGTACGGCGGGGGCTCGCACGTTTGAGACGCGCCCGCTGGTTAACGAGTTTACGTTTTACCCGGGTTTCCTTTGATACGCGGGACGCGCTGCGACTAATGGCGCGGCCTGCGATACGGTTGATGGATTGTGCGGTCGCCCGCGGCACCGCTGTTTTGCTAATGTTGTTCAGGCTATTAATTACCTGATCAAGACCTTTAATTGTCAACGTCAGCCCCCTCAATCCAGATTTGTGGTTTTCCGTTGAAGGGCTGATGGCGGGTAACGATATAACTGCCCCCATTAAAAACTACGGTGTCGTTTCGATGGGGCTGATAATCTGCATCAAACACCACCAACGATATACCATCCCCTGCCAACGGACCGAGTTCAGTAATAAAATGGCTTTCAACAGCGATATAATCCTCGTTGTTTATCACCACCAATTTACCGAAACGCTCCCGGGTAATGGCATCCATCCTGGCCGCCATCAACTCAAAGGCATTAGCCATTAATTTTTACGGCGATCGACGTTACGCCCGCGCCGGCCGTCTCCCAAGCGACACCGGCAGCGATAGCGTCAGTCGCATCCAGCTGGAGCACGTCATCCTTAAAATGCACTCGCGAACCGGTGGCTATAACGTCGGCAGTCAATTTAGGTAGCTTGAAAACGCCTTCGGCAAAACCGTCTCCAGTCTCACCCTCGGCAATATCAGTAATGGCCACCGCCACAATACCGCCAACCACGACCACATCACCGCTGGCGATATCCGATAGAGCGGTTATGGTTATAGTCTTGCCATCCTGAACGTAATTTTTTGCCATGATGTTCTCCACAGGCCTCCCAAGAAGCCTGGTTTTTGATATAAAAAAAACCCTTACGGGCCACGAAGTTTTAGATGAGGGGTTACGCTCCGGTCGATTTGACCAAACCGCGGTAATCTAGGGGGGCAACTCCGGCATCTATGCGCACCTTTGTGGCAATACCATCGGTAGTGAAACCTTCCTGCTGATCAATGTAGGGCTCATCGACGCCGTTTAGATAGGCAACTTCTATGGTGTCAGACCCTGCTGCTGCAGCCAGATACCATGCGGTAGCGCTTTGGTCATCCAAACGAGCTTCCGCAACCACCTGGGCAAAGTTTTGGATGGGGTTTACGATCCCGGCATTTACATCAGCCCCTTTCACGCTGGCCGACTTAATTGTCTGGTTGGCCTGGGTTTCCAGTGCGACGGGAACCAGCATAAATGCTGGTCGAATATTCAGCGCGCGATTCGTACCTGGCGCTTTTTGTTTGCGCATCAGCAACCGAGCATTATCCAAGCTGTTTACACTAATGGCGCCGGTTGACGTATTTTTATGATCGGCGCTGAAAAGATTTTTCCCATCGGACAATTGGGGGTTATCAGTTAGCACCGCATAAACTAAATCACCGATAGTCGCTTTTGCCGCCCGCCCCATTTTCATGGGCACATCCGTTAGCAGATTAAGATCATCGTTGATAATAGCCTGGCGGGTAATAGAGAAAATCTCCCCGTAAGTGGCCAGTGCGATCGGTTCGCCATGGTCGGAAGTGGTGACATATTTGTACTCCGCGCCTTCTCGTACCTTACGCAGAGATGGGAAACCACCGAGACCGACGCGATGGGCGGTTTTAAAGTCAGAAAGCTGGCCTTTTTTGGTCCAAATTGAGAAGGTCTCTTCGGCTTCTTCCCACCCCTGCAAAATGGCTTTATGAGCAACATCCAACAAAATATTGCCGAAATCAGATGTGCTGTGAGAGAAAGCCAGCCCGACCATTTGAACTACGTTGTAGTCGGCCACGCTGATGCCTCGTTCGGTCAGTGACATCCGGGCATATTCGCGCAGAGTCATGCCGTTGAAGACATTTTCTTTCTGACGTTCTTCAAAGCCAGCTCGTGCCATCAATGCCTGGCGAATACCGTCACCTACAAAATTACCATTGCCGGCATTGATATGCAGATTTTGGTTATTCTTGTTGGTTGGCGTGGATTCCTTACCGAGAAGATCGAGTAATTGGTCTTTGGCCATATCAACCGAGCATTCTACGTCTGCAATGCATTCGGCTTGCAGGCCAGTATGCTTGCCGCCGAACATGGCAAACAAATTTTTAATCCCATCCACGCGAGCCTTTTGCTCGGCGACTACCTGAGCACGGATGGTTGTTTCGTCAAGTGTATTTTCCGGGGTCGTGGGGGACCGTCCTGCTGGCTTATCGGTCGCTTTTGGCGGCTTAATCAGGTTGCGCATGCTTTGCGGCATTTTTTCAAACTCCTCAATACGTTTCGAATGAATACAGGCCATAGCCTGCATGGACGGTGCGACTTGATCGGCAAAACCCAGTTCCACACATTCCGCGCCAGACATCCAGGTTTCATCGGACAACATGGTGGCGATTTCTTCGGGTGATTTACCGGTTTTATGCGCATACGCAGGGATCAAGTTGTTCTCTACCTTGTCCAGTAAATCGGCGTAATCCCGCATATCGTTTGCATCCCCGCCCGCTACCCCCCAGGGTTTATGGATCATCATCATGGTGTTTTCGGGCATGATCACAGGGTCACCAACCATAGCGATATACGAAGCCATGGATGCTGCAATCCCCTCGATATGAACCATGATTGCGGCACCATGATGCTTAAGGGCATTAAAAATGGCGATCCCTTCAAAGACATCGCCACCAGGTGAATTGATATGTAAATGAATTTGGGATACCGGCCCCAACGCTTCAAGATCACTGATAAACTGACGAGCACCTATTCCCCAATATCCTATTTCGTCGTAAATAAAAATATGTGCGGACTGGTCATCAGTGGCTTGAATCCGGAACCATGAGCCGGTGGGATTAACCGGGGCCCGCTGCGCGCTGTTGCGCACCTGCGGCTTTTGCTGTGGCATTGCTGCCTCCTTTGTCATTGGCTGGATCGGTGTCAAACACAAGCCCCAGCTTACGGTTTTGTTCAATTTCCGCGGCGCGGCGCCGTTTCACGTCATCCGGATTAGCTCCCCGGGCCCTAACCCAATCGCTCTCGGTAGCTGCGCCACCTCGGAGCAAAATTTTCCACGAAGTCGCCTCTTTGACAGGGTCGATCCATGGCATCACAGGCCCGGAATAAACCGCATTAAAGAGACTGTCCATATCAATGCCTTGTGGCAGTTTGATCTTGCCTGCCGTGATTGCCATTTGCAGCCAGGTCCGGTAAACCGGGCGACTTACCGCGGCTATAAAAGCATCCTGAAGGATTAGGTATCCTTCATTGGCTTCAACTAACTCCTGACGCTGAGCACTGTAGGTACCGTCATAATATCTGGCAATGCTGGAGAAACTTCCTCGGGTACCGGCAGCTACAGCGCGTAATTGACCGTTACGGAAATTTTCAAGATTAGGATTGGGTCGGTCTGACTTGATCATCCCGATGTCTTCACCCGGCTGAAGGTCATCCATTATTATCCCGGGCTGGATATTGAGCTCGCGGTCAGCTGGTGATTGATCGTCTGGGTAGGACTGCCCATCGCCTTTTTTGATGTACATCCCAAGAGCGGCAGCAATGCGTGCCGCCGTTAATTCCGAATCTTCATAATCTTTCAGCGCACTTAGTCGCATCAATACGCCGGCAAATAACGAATTGCCTCTGACCTGGTGCAGACGCCGGGTCAGTTTAAGGTGCAGCATATTTTCTGCCGAGATATCCTTGGTATCCCCCATAAGCATGCCTATTACCGGTAATTGCTTATAGACCAGATATTTAGTAGGCCGGCCCCATGTATTTAGATACACGCCCTGGAGGAGATTTTGTGACTGATCGGTTTTTTCAATCGGGACAAAATCGGGTTCAAGCGCTTCGAGCCAGAATGGGACGCCGGCGACCGGCTCTAAACCCGTGGCGCTTCCTTTTACTAATTGTGCGAACACTTCTCCATCCCGTATCCACGTCCTGGCCATTAATCTTTCCAGAACAGGCCGGGTAAACTGGCCGGTGACGTCCGGATTTACAGACCACTCTCCCCACAACGTACGGATCTGTGCAGCCAATTTTTCAGCTATCTTCCCGTTTTTTAACAGTGGTTGCGGCTCTACGATAATCCCTTTTGCCCCCACGACACGTTCTTCCAGTTTGTCGAGAATCCCGATCACAATGTCATGATTAGCATCAAGCCAGCGAGCCTGCTCACGCAATGAGCGACCACCAAACTGACTCAGTTGGTTTGCATTCCTGTTCTCGCGCTTTGCTTTATGCGTCCGCGTGGGTATTACCGCCTCATAGGCATGGATCATAAGCCGAGAACGCATTCTTGCGGCCTGCCAACCGGGCGAAAAAAAACCAATAACGTTATCAGTCAGGCTCATCAGGGAAACCTCGCCAATTTCCATGGTGAGCGCATGGCCTGGACATTTTTCAAAATCCCCAGACGGCGTTCCCACTCTTTACGACCCGTAATGATCGCGCTTAGATTTTCCATGGTCATCTGCTGCCCGTTAAAAACGATGGATTTACCCAGCAAGACAGCCTGCTCCGCCTCCAGATAACGCTGGATCATCGCCTCAATATCGCCTTGATTCATACCCAGCCTCCTGATGAGTTAACCGGTGCCCACGGCGAATCAACGGGGTTTTCCGGTTCGGATTTCTGTTTAACTATTTTTTTACGGGGCTGGGACGCTTTTACGCGAGCCACAACCAGGGGAGAGAATTCAGTATCAGTTATATGGGTTTCACGACATGCCCATTCGGGGCAGTCCGGCCATCGGATTTTGTCGTAACCTAATAAAATCACCAACGCATGTGCATACACCATCAGGTCAAAGGCTTCGTTTGCACCTTTCCCTGGTTTTTTCCACTTCCCGTCCGGTCCCCTTTCCTCATATGTGAGTTCGTCATAAAACCAGCTACCCAGCCATTCGGGAAAATGGACATAGTTAGGTCCGGGTGTTTCACGCCAGATGGCGTTGTCCACCATGTCTTTTAATTGGTCTGTTTGAAGTTGATACAGCGGGACATCACCGGCAGCTTTCGCGCGGCGGTTTGAGCGGCCGGTATTATCCGGCCAGGTCTGGGTTATCAGTTTGTTTGAGTTCTGACTGGCGCCTTTAAACAAGAATACTTTACGTTTCAGTCCATCGCGCCGGCAGCGGCGCCAAAATTTATACGCATTATCTGTCACGCCATCTTCACCACCGGAATCCACTGCCATCGCGTGTAATCCCATTCGATGAATGGTGTCACCATCTAATGCCCAAGTTTTTTCCAGTACATCAGTGCGAAGTAAGTCCCAGTCTTCGGGGTAACTGGCAGGATCAATAGGTAATGCCTCATCGTCTGGGCCCGGGCGCGCCGAATACCGAATGTTGTAACGGTCAACGACCCAGCGCTCTCCCTGGGCACCATAACCGACAATTTGAACCACAAATCGACGATTGCGCCCACCTTGCACATCCACAGTCGCCACCAGGAACTGGACATTTTCTGGTACCGCTCGTTTTTGCACGCGATCTGACCGTTCCTGGAGAATTTCACCGTGCCGCTGCACCAAGCTTGCTCTTGAAAGGTAAGGCCGCCCCCAGTCTGTATTGATGACAGCTTTAAGTGTTTCCTCGCTTCCAGTTGCCTCGTAGTCCTGTTCAGCGGCCAGCAGTTTATAAATCAGCTGTGTCCAAGTCTGGTAAGCAGCTGCGGGTCCTTCCATCCAAAAAGAGGCAATACGCGATCTCCGGCCTTCACCAATGATATTACCATCCTGGTTACTGCGCTGATCCTCGCGCAGCCAGACACCTTTTATATTTAGCTCCCGCTTCATCTCGGCAGTTATTTTGCCGGCGCAGGATGGGCATGAAATATGTGCGGCCTCACTAGATTTCACCAGATCAGGAAAATCCCGGTAACCGGTCATGGCATCCATTTCTGGCTGAAACCATTCCCCGCAATGCGGGCAAGGCCAATACCAGCGCCTGCGGTCACCGCGGTTGTAAAGCGACAAAATGCCAGTAGTCGGCGGAGCTTCATGTGGGGAACGACGCCGCCATTTAGTGTCGCGAATATCCCGTCCTGGAGAGCTCTCCACCAGCGTCATGCCGGATGACATAAACGTGGTGGTCCTCTTCGAAGCAAGGGAAAAGCCATCACCCTCCCCGTCAATGTCTTCGGGAAAACGGTCATAATCGGTGAGCGCGACACACTTATAGTCGGATGACGACATGATATTGATCGATGGCCAGCCAATCTTTAGATAATTTCCGGCACGAAATGTCTTGTCATGGACGTTATTGTCATTACGACGCGGGCTCAGCCTTTGTGCGACTTCCGGGCTACAACGGAATGTTCGGTCGAGACGCTTTTTAGAATGCTCGCGTGCCTTCTCTTCAGTCATCTGAACGATCAGCATGTCGGAAGGATCACAAACAACGTTGTAAACCACCCATCCATCGATCAAACCAATCGTTTTACCCGTTCGTGAAGGGCCGACAAAAACAACAGCATCATATTCACGTGATGCCAGGCAGTTCATCGGCTCCACGATATAAGGTGTCAGTGATGGGTCCCAAGGAACTGAGTTACCAGCCCCTACCGGTACGCGCATATATTGATTGACCGCATCGGCTACCAGCATCCTTTTTGGGGCGCGATAAATGCCGGCCACATCGCCACGAATGCCCCGTGCTGATGCCCGTTTTGCCATCAATCCTCCTCAGGCACAGACCTACCCTCCTCTGCGTTGGTTTCTATAACCCGCAATGCTATTTGATCGCGCAGGTCGTCTATGATCGTTTGGACCCTGACGACTGCCGCCGCTGTTAATGCGTAATCACGCTCTAGCACATCAGGTAGCGTCTCAAGGACCTGAACAACCGCTTTTGCCATCAAAGAGAATTCCCGCGCGACATCCGCCGCTGGGATCAGTTGCCCGGTATCCTGTTCAAATTTGATCCGCTCATTTTCAGCTTTCCAATGCGCGAGGCGGTTCGGAGGGTCCATTTCGCTAAGGTCGGCTGAAATCGTAGGTATCATCAATTCAGCAAGAATATCGGTAACCGCATACAGCTTGAGTTTGGTATTACTGCCAACCGCTGGAGCGACATTTTTTAAGCGCGTGGCGACCGTTTGACGATGCACCCCAGTGATGCCAGCCAGTTGGTTAATGTTAAGTTTGAATGACGCGAGTTCTTGGTCCATAGCTGGCCCATGATGATGAACAGAATTTGTACAATTCGACATCTTTATAAAACAGGTTACTAAAAATCAATAACCTACACAGATGATGATGATGACCCTAGATCATGAAAACTAGCCGTTTTCCGCGAGTCCGACGCCCCGTGGCAGGTTCCCCCCTCGGGAGGACCCACCAAAATGATAATGATTATCATTTGTATGCATATACCCTTCATTTTGCACATGATTCTTATTATCGTTTGATATTTATGGAAATAATGGCTTACAATCTGGCATATGAATATACAAAATTAACTATTGATACATCTTCACTGGCTGCGGGTTTGGCAGAGCTGACGAATAACTTTCGACAACGCCATCATGATTTAATTTAACCGAAAGCGACTTACCAACGGCCGGGCCAAAAGCTACAGCGTGGCCATAGCTCCATAGGAGAATCTTGTTCCCTTCCGAGTCTATTGTAGTAGCGGAGGGCTGGCCAAACATACTGATAAGTGATTGCTCTGTAGTCACACCTTTCTGAATCTTTTGCACTTCGGTTGAAGAAATATCGTTACCTACAGTTGCACATCCAGATACAGCGAGAAAAATCAAAGGGATAATCATTTTCTTCATGCTCATCGTTTCCTTTTAATTTGTATGACGATGAAACAATATCATTAAAAGACAGGGGATACCCATACTCTTATATCGTAATGGATGTGTTTTTATTAGATCAATATATGCCTTCAGTTTTTCATGCTGCCGTTGAGGCAAGCCGTTTTCAATTGGACCTTGAAATATAAAAAGCCACCAGCAGCCATGCCCAGGGCGGGCTGAAAGGAGTTGAAGATGGCTTTGCTTGCGCATTATCGAGCGTCCACGTATAGGCGCTCTGTAATGTATTTTTTGTGATGTAAATCAATATTTTCCCAGTTCCACTTATGTTACGTTTAAATCGATGAGATGTTACATTTATCAAGACTCTTCAAACTCTAATCACGAAAAGAGTACGATCTTATAAAAAAGGTAAGAAAATGACATTAATAATTGATAATAACAACGCTTCAAATAATGGTGTAGATGGCATCCATATTGGTTCACAAAAAAGAGACATCACCATCACAAATAATACAACTAATAATAACGGTCGTTACGGAATATTTATTCAAGGAGAGAGGGATGCTTTGATCGCCGCAGGATTAAAACCTGAAACTCCTGATTGTGAATTACAAAGAGCTTTCCAAGAGTTAGCACCAATACTTAAATCTCCAATGGAAAAGAAGGAACGGGCGCTAAAGAGAATTGGTTTTACTCAGTGGTTAACGAGGACGGCCGAAATCTCCACTATTATTAGCCTCATTTGCCAAATTTTTCAGAAATAAAAACCAAGATACATCATTTGTAATTAATGATTGCCAAAATTTAAGTCTAGCGTCGCTACCAAGTAATATATTTTTCCATTGTCATTACAGTGCGTCCACGTGTAGGAGCTCTGTAATGGCTTTTGTGATGGCAATAAAAAACCGCCCGTAAGCGGTCATCTTTTGAGACTTAAGGACTTAAATTTTTTCAGTCACGTGAAACTTAAATCTTTTTTTCAGGTTGTGATAAGGTTTGCCCGTCTCAAAACGCCACTTGGATACTGCAATTACCACAGTATCATCAAATAAATACTGTGGTTTTGAGTCAATCAACCTCAATTCACTTACTTTTCCGTCAGGTCCAATATCATACTCGATGTCAACATACCCATCGATTCGATTAGCAGCTGCGTAAGCTGGGTAAGCAGGGGCAGACTTTACCAATTGCTTCGGTGCTATTGGATTACTATTTGGCGTCGAACAAGCAGTAACAAGTAGAATGGCTATGATAAATAATGGTTTAATCATGATCACATCCCGTTAATGAGAATCATTATCATGATAATACATCCATTCTACTTTTTCGATATTTCACTGCACAAATGATTGCAACCACCGTCAGAGCATCTTTGAAAGGTAGGAGCTCTTGCGGTGACTATTTTTGCCGTTCCTGCTCAATCTTGCGAATAGCCGCCTTGTCCTTGTTGCAGTTCTCCACAACGGTATAAAGCTGCTCATTCAGCACAAGGCTGTCACCATATGTCATAGGATCAGGCACTGCCGGCGCCGGGCAATCCTCAGTGAGTTCAGCCGGTATTGGTGCTGGTTTAGCCGGCACGTACTTTATTTGCGTGGTCACGCAACTGCTTAATAGCAGCATCAGGGACAGGCTGAGCGGCGCAGGCATCACCCTTGAGCGCCTCGCGGATGTACACAATCCGGGTCTCGCTATCACGTTTGGCTTGCTCTTTTTCATCTTGGGTTGCCTTGGCAATATCGTTGAACAGCAGAATGGCGGCTTGATAGTTCTTGAAGATAGATTGCGCTTGGTCTCGCTCGCTTATCAGCGTGGCATTGTCTTTTTCCAGCAGAGCCTTGGCTGACGCTTGAATCTTTATAGCCGCGGCTAGCGCGGCAATAATCAGCACCAGGGTAACGACGGAGATCAGCTTCCATTTAGCTTTGAACCAGCTCATACGCCACCCCAGGTACAGACCTCGGTTTCAACCTCGCGCCTGTTCATCAGCCCGCGCCAGGCTTTTCCGCCGGCATATATCCACTTACGTAAATCTGCACAGGCGCCAGCACGGTCACCGGCATTCAGTTTGCGCAATAACGAAGAGTTGCGGAACGCCGTAGCTCCGCAGTTGTAAACGAATGAGTACAGGGCAGCACGGGTAGTTTCTTTGATCGGCACCTTCACAGCTGAATCCACAGTTTTTTTTGCTGGGGCTAAATCCTTCTCCAGCAGCGTATCGCACTCTTTGTCCGTGTACCGCTTGCCCTTGATGATGTCGGGGCCGGTGTGACCATCACAGACAGTCCAGACACCAACGACATCCTGATAAGGGGTATAAACTCGCCCCTCCAGGCTATCACCGCCACCGCCCAGCATCGCCATCGCAATAGCCAGGGCGCCGGCTGGTATGGCCGTGATGATTTTCTTTTTCAGTCCAGACGACATCGCCATTATTCAAGCTCCGTGTCTTTCAAAACTTCATTGACCTTCTGGACCACTTCCCGCGCCTGGCGGACATCGTGATCGGGAGAGTCTTTCAGGAATGTGATGATGGCCTTTGTTCTCTCGCGATCGAATGCCAGTCTGTCCTGGGCAATTTTCCTATTGGCCATATCGCTCTCTTCAGCCAGCTTTCTGCCCAAGGCCAAATTCTTTCGTTTGTCGAGGTATCCAAGCAGCGAAATCACAGCACCGATAATGGCGATGACAAGGTAAAAAAGCTCAAGTGTTGTCATGCCTAATGCACTGGATAGAATTGCAAGCAGCGCCCCGCCGTGGGTCGCTATATCTGAACGTTGATCCATGCGATACATTTCCCACCTCCCGGTATTGGCGGTTGGCGCTTTGAGTTAATAGGGGTTCGTCTCCGCTGCCGTAGGCGCGCGGATGAGGGTTTGTACGTCAAATTTAGCAGGGAGACGAAAGTGGTCAGTCCGGCAGGATTCGAACCTGCGACCCGAAGCATCCAAGGCTCCTACGCTACCAACTGCGCTACGGACTGAAATAAAAAAAGGCCGCCGATTTGGCAGCCTTGCAAAAATAATAGTTATTTTAGTCCAAGCGAGGATCTATGAAGCTACTCATGATGAGTAGTTTAATTACATTATTTACTTCTAAAAAACTGTCTTCTTTTTCGGGATTGGTAACCGCAATATCGCTTTCACCCTCATTTAGAACTACCCGCAATATTCCTTCCTCATACCACATCGCCACAGTAACGAGATAATAATCGCCTCGGTTAGGACCTGGGTGTACAACGGTGCTAATGCAGAAAGTTATGCGATTATTTTCATCTAGCCTTAGCGCTGCAAATGACTGTTGTTCAAATAAATTTTTTTCATTCAAATATACAGTTGACACTATAGGTCGCTCTTGCCCCCTAGAGTCAACCCAAAAAGGTTTTTCTAGGCTGAGGGAATTTTGATAAGAAGCCAGCAAAACACCAGCATCTCTTTGCAGTTTAGCCTTTCTTTCTTGGCGCTTCTCATCAAGATTTTGTCGCTGTTTGCAAATATCTTCATAGGTAATATTCATACTGCTTTCCCAATTTGCATCATTTCGGATCAGCAAAATTATCACCTATTGAGAAATATTTCCGTGATGTAAGACAAAAGAGCCCCGCCGAAGCGAAGTCTTGAGATTGTATAAGCTACGTGACTGAGTAACCACTCTTAGCATGATAATAGCTAAAATTCGTAACGAATACTCTTTTAAGCAACTTTCGCACTTTTTATTTTCCCGTCCATTCATCCATCTCCAGGTGGGCACCAGTCATGATAATGCAGGCATCAATGAATGTTTCGGCAATCATGATTTCCTGCCGGATTTTACCCTCTGAGCACTTACGCCAGCGGGCAATGCAAGACTTTGAGGCGTTGTACATGTAATGGAGTCCGATTAACTCCATTTCATCCACCCGGTTAACCTTACCAAGCATGCCCACCGCCGTGTCAATAATCATGCCGTCATTATCACAGCACGATAGCCTGGATTTACCCTCAGAAGGGAATAATCCCTTAAAGCCACCAGCTATGGGCGACCAGTCAACCTCGCTGTTCTCGCCACTGGCCGCCCAGACGCCCCACCGCTCTAACACCAGTTGAATATCACGCATTGTTTTCTCCACAGTCTTATTTTCTGCCGGTGGCAATGATGCCTATAGCCAGAGCTTTATCCAAAACACGCAGCAGCATTGCCGGTTGGCTATCGTGCCCATGTTCAAATGTCCGCATATCCCTATGTAGCTCGTCGTGGCAGCGCCTGCACAGCGGTATCACGAAGAGGTCATGCGCTTTCGTTCCCATCCCACCCTGTCCATAGCCGATGATGTGGTGCGGATCGTCCGACGGGTTTCCGCATCCCTCGCACGGCTGGGATTTTACCCAGCGAGTGTATTGTTCATTCACCCAACGCCGGCGTTTTGGCCGCAACATCAGCGACTCAGGCGATTCCGGATCTATCTTTAAGGCCAACACCTGTTTTGCTTTTTCCTCCAGCACGCTAGTGGCCGGTACTGACGGCTGGATATCGGCCTCCTTCATCACTGGCATTATGGCTTCTGGGGCCGGCCATTTGAGTACACGACGCGCTGGCCCTTCAGGCATAGCCTGAATGACCTCATTCAATACAGCCCACCAGCACAGTTCAGGCATGGTTATCTGGTGATGTTCAGGAAACATAAACGCGATCCGGGCCTTATCCAGTATCCACTCCGCTAGGTTGCGGTTGGCAATTTCCTCCAGTCGCGGCGATGTCATTTGCCGTAAAATCCCGTCGTGGTGCCAGCACAGCCGCACCGATCCAACACCGTACCGCTGCAATGTCATGTTGGGGTTGTGATAATCGGCCGTGGGCCACTGGCAGGTATCCGCTCGCACCATGAGCCATGATTCAAGAGAACCCACCCCGCCCGCCGCGGCAATTACCCGGGCGTCAGTGAAAAACTCTAAGAGCGCTGGATCATCTGCTAGCGCCTGGCTGGTGTCGGCCATCCCACCAGCAGGCAAACCTTTCATAAAATCCGGCTCATTGCTGATCAGTACCCGGCCGGCAGTGAACATCGGTAACAACTCTCGCCCGGGGCGGAACATTACCAGGCCCAGCTCGCGCTGCAGGCAGGGAGTTAACAATGCCCTCATGCTGTCATCTCCCTGATCGTTATCTCGGCTTTGCCACCAATGGTGACTTCTCCCCAGCGCGCCGAAAGCTGCTTAACCTGGCTATCGTCCTGCCAGATGCCGGCATGCGTCAGCGCGTCGAATAGCGCTTTGAAACAATTATCCAGATCCCGGCGCGCGCGGTTCGGCGGGTATAGCACCAGTTCGATAGACAGATCATGGCACAATGCTACGGGCATCCGTCGCAGTTGTTCTAGCACCGACGCCAGAACATCTGTTCGGTACCGGCGTCCGTTCACGCTGATTAGATGCCGGCCAGCTAGCGCCCCCTGATTCGGAGCGCGCCAGTAGCTGTTTACGCTGGGTGGGAATGGCAAAGTTAAAATCATGCAGCCACCCCGCTTATGCGTGCCACTTCACGCCGAATCTGAGCCAAGAACGCTTCACCATGCGACTCTAATTGATCACGGCTGACGTACCCCATCGCCGGGCCACTCCACGATTTATCAAACACAGCGACCGCGCCAGCAAAAAAGGCGCTCGATGGCTCTTGGCTTTTGTCGGCTGGCCTGTACCAGGCAGGGACATCGAAACCAACACGACCACGGATAAACGAAATGTGATCGGCCCGTTCTGGCCACCAGACCTCAGACGTTGCCGCCTTTATGAGAAAAACATATCGGCCGCCCCTTTCCCGCATTTCCGCTGCGTAGGCCATGATGTGGCGCATACCAGTGATATATTGCCCTTCGTGCTGGCTGGCACGGGAGTATGGCGGGTTAGCAAACGCGGCCCCATTGAGTTCCACCAGGCGGGATGACCAATCCTGCGTTAGAGCGTTATCCTCGGCGGAGTAAAACGCCTCGCATTTTGCATTGCTCTTATCGGCAAACAGATCCAGCACTAGCGGCCCAAACATGGCGTTAATGCCCCAGAACAGCCGATCGGGAGTACGCCATTGGTCGCCTATTTCTTTCAGTTTATGGGTAGGCGCGTCCCGCAGTTGGATCAGCTTTTGAATATATTGATTGATGGGCGCAATTTGAATTGCCGTTTTTCCCTCCATAACCTCTTGATCTGTCCCGATCTCGCAAGAAAATGCCTCGCAAGATTCAGTACAGGAGCCACTGTCATAGCCACCAGCACCCTTGATCGTAGCTGCAATTTCCTCCCGGCTGTGTTCTGAGTACATCGCGATAATCGACTCAAGTGAGTTATTGTTCCGGTACATGATTTTATTTTCTTGCTGACGCCGATCGACAACACGCACGCTATCGCTGGTTATCACATCAATAAAATCAACAGCCATTTGGGGTTCATCACGCGTGGCCAGGGCAACTTTATTGATGCCTTTTTTGATGCAGAAAACGCAATTACCCAAATGTTCCGGCAAATCGAGGTCGAAAGGTTTCTTCTTCCACCAATCAAGCACATCCTTTTTATCGAAGTCGCTTATATCCGCCAGGTAACTGATGCCCTCATGGGGTTTCAAGCGCCGGGGCTCATCCGCCCGGATGCCAATCCATTTATGGAACCCATCGGCAAAATTTTCTTTGCAATAGCGATCGAATGGCTCAATTTTCATGGTGCGGGTGCAGAACGCGCCGTGAATATAGGGTGTCCCGTACTTGGCGCATATATCGCGCCAAACCTGCAAGTCATACCCAATTTCATCCACTGAAATAAGCTTGTAGCCATTGGCCTGGCCTAATTCGGGATTAATGACCACGCGTAAACAAATCAGGTCAATTTTCCAATGATTGACGATGTTTTTAATAAACTCATATGTTTTCGGATGCTCTGCGCCGGTGTCCATAAAGACATAACGTACATCTTCGCCAGCAATGCGGCGCAGCTCCATGAGATGAACGAGATAGGCAGAAGAACGTCCGCCTGAGAAACTAACAACTTGGAAAATACCCGGCGGTGCCGGCGCGACCTCGGCAACTGCAGCAGCTATGCGCTGGCCAATCCATCGCATCACCGGCACAGCCATGCTGTTGCCAATTGCGCGGTAGCGTGGGCCATCGGGACAAAGGTCGGCAACCTTTCCACGCCAGGGGACATTTGTGTAGTCATCCGGCATACCCTGCAGGCGCTCACACTCACGTGGCGTTAAACGGCGCACACACATACCCCAGCCAATCGCCCCCACCCCCATACCGGCCCGGCCACCGTTCGGCGTCAGCAAAGCATTAGCGGTACCATCATTACGAACCTCTACGGTTGAACCGTCATCACGTCCACGGATGGCCAATGTGAAAGGTTCGCTGGTGGCCACCGCTGGATAACTCTGCCCGGGTTTACCCCCTCCGGTAGACAACGGTCCAGCGATTTGTCCATCGCCATTCTGTAGCCTGATTTCAGAGCGATTGTTTTCAGCGAAGGCGATCGCGGTTGGGTTTCGGGACATAATCGCCGGCGAAAGGTTTTCTGTCGTCGCTGCTTGGGTACCACTCATACGCTCAGGAAATGCCAGGGCGAAAGTGTCTACGTCAAAATCAAGATGCTGCCCATGGGTTGTAAGGCACGCAGCAACATCAATCTCGCCTGATGTATTGCCGCCACCGAAAGCAACAGGCAC
The DNA here is from genome assembly GCF_047324175.1 of Sodalis sp. RH21. Lineage (NCBI taxonomy): Bacteria > Pseudomonadati > Pseudomonadota > Gammaproteobacteria > Enterobacterales > Bruguierivoracaceae > Sodalis > Sodalis sp. RH21. Next base: position 3,911,496 of record NZ_CP178732.1, read on the forward strand.
CAGCAACCCACTTTCTGCATCCTGCTGGGTAGCGCTGCCGGCCGCTTTGCCCGACGCCTGTAATGTTCCAGCAATCAAATGTCCTGCCAGCGCCTGATTGTCATCCGCGCCACATGTCCCAACGCCATTTGCGGTGAGCGCTGAAACGGGGATCAATCCTCCGTCGCAATCAAAGTCTGTTCCAAGTCCGCCACCCGCCGTAGTGCGACTGCTAATAGTTCCGGTAACTGTCTGCCCCGTTTCTCGGCTCGGCGGAGTATCCCGGCGCACGCCTTCGAACTCAAAAAGTATTTCTGCGGTATCGATGTCCTTTCGAGCACTTGCGACAACGAACACACGGCAGCGTCGTTGGGCCACTTCGAAATATTGGGCATCCTTGATGATCCACGCGATTGTTCTTTGGGGGCCATACACACAACCAGCGTCCGACCATTTTCCCCCTGGCGGCTGAAGTTCCTCGCTTTCTCCGGCAAGTCCAGCCAGAAAGCATCCGAAGGCGTTGTCTTTGCTGCTGAGCACTCCGGGGACGTTTTCCCAGACGAAGATTGCTGCTTTTTCACCGCGTTCCCGGCGTTTTTTGTCGATTGCATTCGCTAATTCCACGTATGAAAGAGTTAATTGGCCGCGGGCGTCTTCAAGGCCGGCGCGCAGTCCCGCTACAGAAAATGCCTGACAGGGTGTGCCACCCACCACCACATCGGGGGCTTCAACCTCTCCGGATTCCACCTGGGCGGCGATAGTGGTCATGTCGCCAAGATTATTTACAGCCGGGTAGTGGTGGGCAAGAACAGCACCGGGGAAAGGCTCTATTTCGCTGAACCACGCCGGAGACCAACCTAGTGGTTTCCACGCCAGGGTCGCCGCCTCTATGCCGCTGCAAACTGATCCATATTTCATACAACCACCCCCATGTCGGTATGATCCACCAGCTTTGCTTCTCTAATTCCTGAATAGTCACCACAGAAGAAATTACCGTAAGTGATGCAATGCGCGCGTCGTGCAGCCAGGATATCGCGCTGCCTCTCTTGGGTATGAGGCGTTATATCAAGCACTACTAACCATTGGCGGGCGGCACGGCGCCATAGGCGGGCCGCTTCCAACCGTTTGGCCCGGGCGGTTTCTATTTCAAGGCGCGTCATGCTGCGGTCTCCTGTTTTGCCGCCACCAGCCGGTAGAAGTGGACTATCTTGCCGCTCTCCACATCTTTGATGGGCAGGCGTTCTTTCCTCAAACCATGGATTTCTGGTTTAACCTCGCGCAGCCTGGCGCTGATTGCGGGCTGTGTGTCTGCCACGCCGTACATTTGCAGCACCAGCAGTTCCAAGTCACGCAAGGTGCGCCACGCGGGACCGGCTGCGGCATGCATAACCCGGCTAAACTGTGATCCTTCTTTCTCTCTCAGATAACCGGCGCGGATCAGGCTGCGGATGCCGGCGTTAATTTCCGCGCGTTCAAACTCGTCTACTGGAATAATTATTTTCATGCTGCTTTACCCCCACTCAGGCGTTGGCTGCACTCGGCCCAGATTTTGTTCCATGTGGTCTTTGCGAAGTCGGCCCGCATGGCTTTTACACTGGCGCCGTCGGCCTCTTTTCGTGCGGCGGTTTCAACTGAGCTTTTTGACTTGTTATCCAGGGTGAGTTTGAAATAACGCTTATAGGCAGCTTCGCGTTCGGCATTATCAATTTCGGCATTTGTCGTTTTTTCAGGGGATACAAGGCGCAGGGTTAATTCGTCCCACTTCTCACGTAGCTTGCTTGGACTTAAGATATTTTTTCGCCAAAAAGAGTCGGCTAAAACACTCACATATTTTTCGCAGATTTCACGGTGGGAATGGCCATCGATTTCCCTCATCAAGCGAACTTCATTTGCCCAGTCAGTCCAGTTGGGCTGTTTTGGCGATTTGGCTTCGATGCTTTCATACAGAGATTTGATTTTTTCAAACAGCCAGGCGGCACAGTCCACATCCTTCTGCGTTCCCCATTTCCGTGATGTTGCGTTGTAGGTCGCAGCGTCAGGGTGCAAAGACAAAAAATTGTTATTCGATTGCGCGTCGGGGGATTCGCCAGAATTCTCCGACGAGAGGGTTTTAATAATCTGTAAGTTAGGATCTGTGTAGTGATCTGTATAAAGAATAGGTTCCGCGACTTCGCGGTTAGGGTTCCGCGATTCTGCGGAATGGGTTCCGCGATTCTGCGGAATGGGTTCCGCGACTTCGCGTTTCCCGTTCCGCGATTCTGCGGAACCCAGTAAATCCGGGAATATTTTAGCTATTAAAGCGTCACCATCGATACGGTAATGCGTTTTTTTGGTGCCGTTTACCTTGCGCTGCGCTATTTCCACTACGCCAGGTAGCCACCTACAGACTTTTTTAACTAGGCGATGTACCTGATCCGAACTGACGCCATGAATTTCGCTGGCGAGCTCCGCGTGCTCTTTGTAAAACCAACCATCGTTCAGATCAGATTTACCCGACCAGAACACCAGTTGGTTGAGAATTGCGCCCAAAGCGTGGGGCTGCTGGTCATCGGCAAAAAAATCTATGTACGGGACAGGGATCGTGATGCTGTTCTTCTGGCCCGACATAGCCTGAACAATTTCAAATATCCTGCTCATACCAACCTCGTGAATTTCTTCTTGAATTCTTTAACCGGCAGCGCGCATTCATAGGCATATCCATCTCGCATGAAAATGACGCGGCTCTTATCTGGGTCCCAGCCGATAACATGGATGCGAATCCCATACCTGTCCTTGTAAATGCGATCCAGATCGACACGATGGTCAGCCATGCCATGACCTCCCCTTGCTCGTTGAATTCTCGCCAGGCGGTTTCCAGATCTACCCGTTCCGTTACCGGCTGGTAGTTGGCGGGTTGGCCGGGCTGATTTAAGATGCAGTCATACGCAAAGGGCTGATCCCGGTCGGAATTAACGAAAGGTCGGCAGCGGAATTGCCTGCCACCAGCGTTTACCGGTAAACTGTTCATGCGTTGATAACTCCACACTTTGTTTTCTCCGCGCCGACGCCCTGGGCTGCACACTCGGGGCGTCAACTTTTCTGGTTTGGTCATTTGCGCGATCCTTTCTTCTTGCCAAACAGCGCCAGAATTGCCCTGATCTCCTCTTCGCGCGCTGCCAGGTGTTTGGCATGGTGAACTTCAATTTCTGCCGCTTCATCCTCATCGATTACCCCATCGGTAAGTGCCAACTGGATGATCATGTCAACCCGGCCACGTTCGGCGGCGGTCCTGATGCTTTTTTGAAACAGCTCTACCTGATCCAATTCTTCAAACTTCGGCACGTCTACGAACATCCCACCGCGGCGCCGGGCGTAATATTCCGCCACCAGCGAAGTGCCGGATATATCCTCCATTGCCTCTAGTTCGTGGTTTTCAAAAAAGCGGCAACCGTTTTTCTCGTACAGGTTGTTGTTAAATTGGGTGATGGTCATGCCCAGGGCACCAGCCATAGCAGAACGACCACCGGGATAGGCTTTACACATTGCTTTGACGGTTTCTTTGATGTCTACCATGTTGATTTTCCTTTGGTAGTTAGTTCTGGCCTTTTAAATCTGTATTCTTTGCATACAACGAGGGGTTATAGATAAGTGCCCCTTTGGTGCGATATGCAGCTTCGGTGGCCCTGCCTTTGGGTATCAATTGGCCCGGTCGTTTTCTCCATTGGTAAAATGCTTCAGGGGAAACGCCGAAAAATGCAGCAATTTTTAGCGGGTCACCGAAATACTTTTCCAAATCGGTAGTAGTCATAACGCCTCCATCCTAAAAGAATTTAGATATTATTAGCTAATTTAATTTTGGTCAATAAAAACTAAGATTATTTAGGTTTTATTTTGAGGGCTAATCTGTGGTTACTCTAGGACAGCGTGTAAAGACGCTTAGGAAGGATCGTAAACTTACCCAATCACAGGTGGGTAAAGCCTTGGGCGTTAGCGACGTCACAATAGGATATTGGGAAAGGGATCTGAATGAGCCAGGCGGGAAATCGCTGACAAATTTAGCAAGGTATTTCGGGGTTAGCGAAGAGTATCTCCTCTATGGCAAAAATGAGGAATCAAACGTTATGCCCGCATCTTTAGGTACCACCAGCATACCCATCATAAGTTTCGTGCAGGCTGTGGCTTGGAGTGCGGAGAGCGATGCCCGCAGCCTCGAAGGGAACGTTGATTATATACTTACTGACCAGAAATTATCTCCCAGCTCGTTTGCGTTGCGTCTGAAGGGCCGGTCAATGGAACCAGAGTTTACCGAGGGTGACATCATCATTGTCGATCCCGAGATAGGTCCTATACCCGGTGATTATGTTGTCGCAAAAAATGGTTCTCACGAGGCAACCTTCAAGAAATATCGGTCGCGTGGCATAGACGCCACAGGCGATGAAATCTTTGAATTGGTCCCTCTGAATCCAGATTTTCCCACTAAAAGCTCTCAAACAGAATCCATCTCGATCATAGGTGTTATGGTCGAACACCGTCGTTTCAGACGTCGTTAATCCCTACCTTCGTCCGCCGTCAGCGGACAAATAATTAATAAACTAAATATGTTTAGTTTTATGCTTGACGTTTAAACTAAATTATTTTAGATTTTAATCATTCGGAACCAAGCTCAGGACAAGTTATGAAAGATCTGGCAAAGCTCGGATGGAAGTGGTGGGCAACCTTGATCGGGATTCTGGCCTTCGCCGTTACCTGCAATGTGCCCTGGGAGCTGATGTGACCTTTGCCCCCGTTACACGGGCCCATCGGTAACACGGATGATCTTCTGATAGTAAAAAGCGCCCTGATGGACGCTTCGCTCTTTAACAATCTGGATATCCTAGCCTACAGCAAATAAATACTGTAGTGGAGGCTATAGACTTAACGCTTGGTTTTAGGTGGGGCTGGCGGTCTAGGCCTTGGCGGTATGTGTCCACCAGCAGGAGGTTTAGCCATCTTTTTTTTCCTTGTGAGATGGAAGATCACCGGCAAGCCAGGCTACAAGGTTATGGGGAAAAGATAGGGTGTCTTTGCATTCCCTTCCCATAGCTATTGATGCCCTTAAATGTGCCGATTCTTCCAATGTTTGCCATGGGTTGCTGTCCGCATCCTGAATTTTCAAATACCGGCTTCTAAGCTCTCCATCTGACATGTCACTCATTTCAATGAGTAAGCGCTTGTATTGCCGCATTTGTTCTTTTGATAGACCGGCTTCTTGACCAAACTGATAAACCAGTTGAATTACGGATAGGAAGGCAACACCGATACCGAAAATGAATAAATTGCTATAAGGTGCGAAAACAGAAAAACCTAGGACGATCAGCAGTAGAGTAATAAATTTATCGATTCTCGTGAGTAGTCGGCAATTCATCTTTTCGATAAAAAATGAATAGTACACATCAAATTCGAGATCATCACGAGTCATATTTAACCTCAGTCGTCGTCTTCTTTTGGTTTAGGCGGCGCCGGAGGCCTTTGCTTTAAAGGCAAATGTTTTTCCTCGTAGCCGTCTTCTCTGTTTGCTTTAGACATAAAAGCAACTCCTTCATGTTGTTGGGGATATCCAGATTAACCTAATCCTTGTTGTTGGGGAATAGCAGGATCCACTGCCGCCTGAGGTGGAGAAGTATCCAGGCTCACAACAGGCAAGAGCATTAACGCAGGTTGGCATGTTCGGGGGCGTTCGTGATTAACCTGCAGTGCTCTTACCGTTGTGGTGATTAACGCCCGGTACCAATAGTACGCAGGGTAACAGTCAGGATGGGGACTGGAGGGAAACGCCATCACTGCCATCTGAAAGGGTGGCCGCCACAACCGCCAGTTGATCCAGGGCGTTATCTGGTCAGTGAGCTGCAGGCACTCTCGATGGCAGTGACGGCGGGAAGTAGACCGCCGCCCGGTCCCCGTTAACGGACCACCACAATCAAAGAGCGCGGGCGTGCAAAACCGTATCCGACTGGCGCAAGGCTAAATTTCCGGCCTAGATACATCAATCCCAATGATGGCGCCATAAAGTGGGAAGTTCGCTCTTTTTGATTGTGGTGAATGTGCAGGCTTGAGGCAATTCAACCCTGCTGGTCGGGATCAGCTCCGGCCACCACAAACCTATCACTGTTGGAGGTGATGTTTTATTGCTGTGTAGTCCTTGGCGGCCGCGTCGATTCTTCAACTCATAAGGGGTGAAGATAATGTTCTGGTTGACGTATGCCGCCCTTTTTCCGCCTGCATAGGCAAGGGATATCGCCCTGCCCTATGTGTGTGGAGTATCAACCGCGGCTGTGCAGCGCCGCTATCAACGAGGGCTTAGGCCATGTCTGAAGACCGTATGACTGATGTAAAGGAGTTTATCTCCGATCTGGACGGGGGTGTATTAGAAAATAAGATCGCCGCCGCCCTGAATACCGCCGCGCTGGGCGTACTGAATAATGGCGGCAAAGGTAAAGTGGTTGTTGAGCTGGATTTTTCCCGCATGAGTAATTCCATGGAGGAAAAACGCGTAATGATTGTTCACAAACTTAAATATGTGTCCCCCACGCCGCGCGGTAAAGCTTCCGAGGAAGATAGCACCGAAACCCCAATGTATGTCGGCCGCGGCGGCAAGCTCACGATTATGCAGGAAGATCAGGGACAGCTTTTCAGCATGAAGGGCGATCCTGACGGCAAGCTCCGCGCGCAGTAACTAACCATCAGCATCTTAAATTGAGAGAGTAACCTATGACGCAGCAAGTCGATTCAACCGCCATCAAAGAGATCCGGGATATGGTCCTGGCGCAGGAACTGCAAAAAACGCTGGATACCGCAGATTGCCCGGCGTTGGCTCTACCCGAAAGTATGCAGATCAAAAATCTGGAAAGCCTAGGAACAGGTCGCTATCGCTTCCGGGGCAAACTGGAAACGGCCAGCATTCCCGATTTTACCCGTTATTGCATAGGCTTTGCCGGCGAAGGCGTGCGTTGCTTTATTGATGGCGATGATATGCGCGCGGTGACCGTTTTCAACCTTGGCACACTGGACAAACCCGGCCACGCTGATAACACGGCAGCACTGAAATTGAAAAAAACTGCCCCGTTTATTTCCCTGCTGAATATTGACGGTCAGAAAAACCGCCAGAAAGAACTGGCCGAGTGGCTGGAAGATTGGAGCGAATATCTATTGGCATTCACTGCTGATGGCGAAGTGCTGGATATCAAAAAGGCGGTCGCCGGGATTCGGCAGATCACCATTGAATCCACCAGCAGCCAGGATCATGAAGACAATGATTTTAGCGGTAAGCGTTCTCTAATGGAAAGCGTGGAAGCGAAAAGCAAGGCCATTATGCCGGCGGCGTTCGAGTTTAAATGCGTACCGTTCGAAGGACTTGGCGAGCGTCGTATCCGCCTGCGCTACAGCATTCTCACTGGCGGCGATGTCCCGGTCCTGGTTCTGCGCATTGTACAATTGGAAGCGGTGATGGAGCAGATTGCCGTTGAGTTCCGCGATCTGCTCGTGGGCCAGTTTACCGACACCACTGTCGAAACTTTTATTGGTGAATTTAAAGCGTAATTTTTCCGCTTATATTGATGCCCCGCCCGGGGCATTAATATAACAAATTTCCATTAATTATTGCCTTTCGGCAAGGGTTTCGCTCAACCTTAATTCCGGAGCTAGGATATTTCGCAATGATAAATACCATCGTTATCGATACCGAAGATTTGGATTTAGAACCCTCGGCAGTGATCCTATCGATCGGCGCTTTTGCCTTTGATGTGACCAATACCAGTGAGGCGCAAAACAATATTTTGCAGGTTGCCCGTGATCCGGAACTGGCAGTTTATTCCCCGCATGCTTTTTATGGCCTGGTCGATACGTTTGATCAGTTGATGATGTGCCGATCGGTCAGCCTCCAAACCCAGCAATGGTGGCGCAACCAGGCCGAGGACGCGCACGAAGCGCTGGCTGGAGAACGGCAAAGCCTTGGCAGCCAGCTGTTGAATCTAAGCGGCTGGATATCTCAGCACCGCGAAGCACGCATTTTCTTTCGGGGAACCGATTTTGACGGATCGATCCTTGAGCATGCATATCGTATGTATGGAATAGAGTGCCCGTGGAAATATAACGGTAAACGCGACGTTCGCACCTATATTGACGCAATGACGCATGGGCTCAGGGGATACCTGAAAGACCACCAGCCTTGTTTTGCCGTTACCAAACACCATGCATTGCATGACGCGATGAACGATGCCGAACAGATGTCCATAGCCTATCAACTCAACAGCCATGCGGTGGCCAATGTTTAAACTGGCGAAATGCACATGTCCTTCTGGCGACGGATCACTGCGCTGGCCTTGTCTTGTACATCCGTCGGCCGCGTCTAATGAACGTCAGGCATTCGAACAGTGGTTAGCCAGCGATTACAGCCCGGACCATAGCGGGCACACCAGCGTGGCGGACGAACATGCTTTGATAGAAATCTTCTGGCACGTCTGGCAGGCACGCGCCATGCTCGTGGCCATACCTACGCCAGTGAATATGGAGCTGCGGGCGGAACGGGCTGCCATGGCTGTTATCAATTGGCTTTACGAAGGAATGGATGGCCCTACAGTCAACCTTATGAAGATAAATGTGGAATCCATTATTTTTGCGGTGCTGCACGGGGAGGAAGGATGTCAATTGACTACGCCAATCTGAAAACAGACTATGCAGCCGCGGCGGCGGCCGGCGATAAATTTTATCTCGGTGCAGAATGTATAAAGCCTGGCCATGGCCGCCTTCGCTACGTTACTGGTCGGTCATGTCGGGAATGCACGCGAGATAAATGCGCCCGGCGCCGGCTAAGCGATCGGTCGAGCAGGACAGATCATGATGGTTTTACCAGGCGGGTTTTCGTCTTGGGAAATCCAAATCGCTCATTGAATAATGCATGATGGGAGATATGTCCATGGCAGAAAATGATCATGACATCATTAGCGACGACGATATCGAACGTCTCACAGGCTACAAATTCCCGGCAAAGCAGTGTGAGATATTGCGCGATGCTGGTATTTTCTTCATCACACGCCGCGATGGAAGGCCCCGTACCACCTGGCGGCATTTCAACGATCCGCTTGCATTTCGTGGTAGGCCGATTGGTGATTCAAGCGTAGAGCCAAATTTCGGAGCCCTTGACTGATGGGAAGAAAAAGAAGCAACCCAGCAGATAATTGGATGCCCCCGCGAACATGCAGGGGCAGATCGGCATATGAATTTAAACCGAGATTAGGCGGCACGATCAGGTTATGCGGCTTTGAGTCTACGCCGGCGCAAGTCTGGGCGGCGTATGAGTCACTCATCAATGACCAAAAGGACGAAAGTGTTTTCGATGGACTCGTTGCGCGCTTTTTTACATCGGGTGACTTTTGTGAATTAGCCACTGAAACGCAAAGAGATTATCGGAAATATGCGCTTAAGGTCTTATCAGTGTTTGGATCTATGCCTCCGGACAGCATCAAGCCTGAGCACATCCGCAAATACATGGATAAGCGCGGCGTGAAAAGCCGCACGCAAGCGAACCGTGAAAAAGCATTTATCTCCAGGGTCTTCCGGTGGGGATATGAACGGGGGATGGTGAAGGGAAACCCGTGTAAGGGTGTTAAACAATTCAAAGAAATAGCCCGGACCAGGTACATAACCGATAAAGAATACGATGCCCTTTATAGAGTCTCCCCTCCCGTAGTGAGAATCGCGATGGAATTGGCATATCTTTGCTGCGCACGGCAGGCTGATATTTTAGATATGAAAAAAGGGCAGTTGATTGAAGAAGGAATACTGATCCAGCAAAGCAAGACCGGCGTTTCGCAGATCAAGGCTTGGGGGCCGCGCCTAAAATCTGTCATTGCCGGTGCCAATTCATTACAACTCAACCCGGGGATGAGTAGCTTATATGTCATCCACCAGCCATCCGGCGCGCGCTATACAAGGGACGGTTTCAACAGCCGCTGGCTCAAAGCCAAGCAAGACGCAAAAACAGCCTTTCCAGACCTCGATTTTAATTTCACTTTTCATGATCTGAAGGCTAAGGGTATCTCTGATTTGCATGGTTCCCTATCGGAAAAACAGCAGATTTCAGGCCATAAAAACGTGGCTCAAACAGCGCGATATGATAGGAAAATTGCGATCGTCCCAGCGGTCGGAGATCAGTAAAACATAAATAATATTATGAAAACATATTATGAAAGAGGATTTTTGGGCATAAAAAAACCGCCTATCGGCGGTATCAACTTGCTCATACTACTTTGTTTTTATTACGAATTCTGGTGTGGTACCCGGGACGGGACTTGAACCCGTACAGCCATAAAGCCGAGGGATTTTAAATCCCTTGTGTCTACCGATTCCACCACCCGGGCGTCGAAATTTTTAAAACTGGAGGCGCGTCCCGGAGTCGAACCGAGGTGGGCGGATTTGCAATCCGCTGCATGGCCACTCTGCCAACGCGCCCTTAAATGCCCCAAGAAGGCTTCGTTGCACATCTGGAGCGGGAAACGAGGCTCGAACTCGCGACCCCAACCTTGGCAAGGTTGTGCTCTACCACTGAGCTATTCCCGCATCGATGAAACTACTGATTCTACTTGCTTGTTATTACTGCTTTGTTTTTACAATTATCTTCGGCAATCGGTCGTTGCTTTCGATGCGTTGCATTCTACTGACCTGACGTGGCTAGTCAATAGAATTATCATGCCAGTGCGCTCGTTTGTTGATTTTTACGGCGCTTCGATCACCGTTCGAACAAATCGTGGCGAGCGGCGTTCAAATACTGGAACATTGACCAGAAAGTCAGCACGGCGGCAATATACAGCGCAGCGATGCCGATACCTGAAACAATCTGATCGGGCCGCCATAACAGCGCCACCAGCGCCAGCATCTGAGCGGTGGTTTTAACCTTACCAATCCAGGACACGGCGACGCTGCTGCGTTTGCCGATCTCAGCCATCCATTCACGCAGGGCCGAGATAATGATTTCACGGGCAATCATCGTGGCGGCGGGCAAGGTTATCCACCAGGAATGGAAGTGTTCGGCCACCAGCACCAGCGCGATGGCAACCATGACCTTATCCGCCACGGGATCAAGGAAAGCGCCAAATCGCGTGGTTTGCTTCCAGCGCCGGGCGAGAAAGCCATCAAACCAATCGGTCACCGCCGCGAGGATGAAGATTAAAGCACATGCCAGCGGCGCCCAATAGAAAGGCAGATAAAAAGCCAGGACGAAAAACGGTATCATTACGACACGCAACAACGTAAGCCAAGTCGGTATATTCAATTGCATAACGCTACGTTAACTATCTGGCCAGAGTGGAAATAACGAGTATGTTGCTACATTGCCGTTAGTGTTTCAACGCATTAAAGATCTTTTCTGCCAATGCTTTTGAAATACCCGGCACCTGTGCAATCTCCTCAAGACTTGCGTTCCGTAAAGGCTGCAAACCGCCCATGTATTTTAACAGGGTTTGACGACGTTTAGGGCCTACCCCTTCAATTAATTCCAATGCGCTGGTATTTTTTACCTTTGCACGCTTATTTCGATGCCCCGTGATGGCATGATTATGGGAATCGTCGCGAATATGCTGGATTACGTGCAGTGCGGGAGAATCCGGCGGCAAGGATATCCCCTCCCCATGTGCTTTGAAAAACAGCGTTTCCAAACCGGCCTTGCGATCGGTGCCTTTGGCCACGCCCAGCAATATGACCCGCGACTTGTCCCACTCCACATCCAACTGCGAAAAAACGTCAATTGCCATTCCCAACTGGCCTTTTCCGCCGTCAATGATCACCACGTCGGGAATCTTGGCCTCCTCCAGCGCTTTACCATAACGACGCTGCAGCACCTGGGTCATGGCCGCATAATCATCACCCGGCGTAATACCAGCGATATTAAATCGGCGATACTCGGCCCGTACCGGCCCGTTGGCGTCAAACACCACGCAAGAAGCTATGGTTTGCTCGCCCATGGTATGGCTGATATCAAAACACTCCATGCGATTAATCGCCGGCAGGCCCAGCAATTCGGCGAGCGCGGCGAGGCGCTGGCGAATCGTGGATTGCTGCGATAATTTGGTGATTAATGCCGTCGCGGCGTTGGTTCTGGCCAATTTCAGGTAGCGCGCGCGGTCGCCGCGTGGATGCGCCTGTATCTGCACCTTCCGGCCCGCCAGTTCGCTTAGGGATTCCGATAACAACTCTTTTTCCGGCAAGGAAAAATCGAGCAATATTTCCCCCGGCAACGTCCGCATCTGGCTGCCTTGCAAATAGAACTGGCCGACAAACGTCTGCACCACTTCCGCCAGCTCCGTTCCCAGCGGCACTTTAGGAAAATAACTGCGGCTGCCCAATACTTTGCCCTGCCTGATGAACAACACATGCACACAGGCCATGCCGGCATCGTACGCTACGCCGATAACATCAAGATCTTCATGATCGCCCGACACGAATTGTTTTTCGGTGACCCGCCGCACCGCCTGTATCTGATCGCGCGCGCGCGCCGCATCTTCAAAGTTCAGCGCCCGGCTGGCTAATTCCATGCGCTCGACCAGTTGGTTAAGCACCTGCTGATCTTTACCAGATAAAAACAAACGGACGTAATCAACCTGGTGCTGGTAGGCTTCGTCACTGACCAGCCCCTTGACGCAGGGCCCCAGGCAGCGCCCTATTTGATATTGCAGGCAAGGACGGGAGCGATTGCGATAAACGCTATCTTCGCATTGGCGAATCGGAAACAGTTTTTGCAGCAACGCCAGGGTTTCCCGGACCGCATACCCATTAGGAAAGGGACCGAAATATTCGCCTTTAGCATGTTTGGCGCCGCGATGCATGCCAAGACGGGGATGCGTATCGCTGCTGAGGAAAATGAGCGGATAGGATTTATCATCCCTTAGCAGGACATTGTAACGCGGCTGGAACAACTTGATATAGTTGTGTTCCAGCAGCAGCGCCTCGGTCTCGGTATGGGTGATGGTTACATCGATCTGAGCGATGTTTTTTACCAGCGCTTCGGTTTTACGACTGGAAACCTGTAGGCGAAAGTAACTCGCCAGACGCTTTTTCAGGTCTTTTGCTTTGCCGACGTAGATAACCGTTTCCGATGCGTCGTACATGCGATACACGCCGGGCTGGCTGGTTACGGTTTTCAGGAATTCCGTTGGATTGAAACGATCAGTCACTGCTTAATAAAGTCTCCGCATTGAACAACCCATGACGAATGGCTAAGTGAGTTAACTCAACGTCGCCGCTGATGTTAAGTTTACTAAACATCCGGTAACGGTAACTGTTGACCGTTTTGGGACTCAGATTGAGTTGTTCAGAAATTTCATTCACCTTTTGCCCTTTGGTAATCATCAGCATAATTTGCAGTTCGCGCTGAGACAAACATTCAAAGGGTGTCTCGTTTTGGGGCTCAAGCTGGCTCAAGGCCATTTGCTGCGCGATATCTGAGGCGATGTAGCGTTTGCCCGCGTTGACAGAGCGGATAGCGCAGATCACCTCTTGCGGCGCAGCCGCTTTGCTCAGGTACCCCGAGGCCCCGGCCTGCATTACTTTAGCAGGTAATGGATTCTCAGTGTAAATGGTTAGCATGATAACTTTGATGTCAGGGGAAAACCGTATGATTTTGCGGGTAGCCTCAAGACCGCCAATGCCCGGCATATTCATATCCATCAGCACCACGTTGACACAATTGCTACGGCACCATTTTACCGCATCTTCGCCACACTGCGCCTCTCCAACGACTTTAAAACCTTTGATATCTTCTAGAATGCGCCGTATCCCTGCACGCACCAATTCGTGGTCATCAACAAGAAAAACGCTTATCAAAGAGAAAATCTCCAAAAAGAGGGAGTGATGTAATGTGAATCAAATATTTATGACTTAATATTACGGCTTTTTTAAGTAAATAAAAAATATAGATGCCCACTGATACTATACAAATTCAGCGGCTCTGGCTGAGATACTCATTTTAGACAGATAGCCTAACCTATCGCAAGAGAATTTCGTCACATTCGTTTGACTCGTTGCTCTTCGTTTGCGCTGACCGCAAAGTCGGGAGCGGCGCCCATGAACCAAGCTGGATTCCGTTTAAAAAGCAGCCGACTCACCGCCGAGCAAAAGACTTAAAAAACAAATAGTTAATCTACTAATTGAATTATAAATCGCATTATCATTAATCATTTTTTATAAAAAAATATTCAACAACAAATATTAATTACTTATTACTTCCAATTTTACGCCTTAAGCATGCAAATGTATATTCCCATTCATGTTTTCATTGCCGCCCTAACGCGTCGCGTCGCGAATTATCGAATTATACTGCAAGGTCACACATCGATGCTTTTACCGCTTCGCTTAAAGCAGGCTTGGTTTCGTTAAATATCCGAAACAAAATCTGTTATAATCCATCACGAAAACAAGCCGCCGCGGCCATATCGCAACGGCCGGTCGGCTAAAACAACATTGAACAACGAGGAGACCCAATGGGTAAGGTTGAATTTTCCACCGACAATAGCGCAGAAGTTCTGGCACAGGAACTCAACTGCATGAAGGCCATGGTGACGCTGATTTTAAAAGCCATGGGCCAGGCCGATGCCGGCAAGGTCATAATCAAGATGGAAAAATACATCACGGAACTGGATGATACCTCGCAGGCCGACGTTTTCAGCAACACCATCAAGCAGATCAAATTTGCCTATAAGCAATAAAATCGCGGGCGCATACCGTGGCGTGATGCCGTGCCCGGCATCACGCCACGGTATGGCCAAAGGATAAATGAACACCCGCTTTAACCATGGTACACTCCCCTCTCTTATTTCCCGACTCGTTAACCATTTGATGAACCTGCTACTGAAAGCGTTATTGGGTGCCGCCGTTGTGCTTTTGATCGGTTTGCTGTCGAAAACGCGTAACTATTATCTTGTCGGCCTGCTCCCGCTCTTCCCAACTTTTGCCCTGATCGCACATTATATCGTCGGCAGTGAACGAGGCGTGGAAGCGCTTCGTACGACCATCCTATTTGGCATATGGGCGGCCATTCCGTACCTGGTATATCTGGTGTCGCTTTATTTTTTTATTGGCCCACTACGCCTATCTTATGCTTTACTGAGTTCGGTAATTTGCTGGTCTGTTGCAGCCTGGCTATTGGTCTTGTTTTGGCGGCGCTGGTATGGTTAAAACCGGCGATTCATCTCACCAGTAATCGCTTTTTCATATTGTTTTTACAGTTAAAATCATACTTAATGCATTTAAAAACACGCTATAATAAAAAAAACGGCAGGAGTCCATTATATGAGTAAAGTGTTTTTTTTAGTGTTTATTGCACTCGCAGGATCGCTGCTTAGCGGTTGTGTTGAACCGCAGCGTTCATCAGCCCCCGTACCGCAAGGAAGCCCGCAGGATGTCGGTGCTTGCACCTGTAGTAGTTTGATAACCTGCTCATGCGGTTCAGCAGCCAAACCATAACGACAAACGCGCCTGTATTCTAACATATTGAAACATGGTTAAAAAATAAAAGGGAGCCATACCCATGGCTCCCTTTTATGCGCTTGAACCCCCCTTTGCTGATGTCCATTGCACTGGCTTGTTATTATAAGCCTTAGCATCTTTGAATTATTGTCAGATCGCCGACATCTCTCGCTGGGACGCGATATGTAATGAATATGTCATCGAAATTTTACATCGCGTTAAAATAGAGAATGAACCCTCTTCTCTAACGCAAAATCATAATGATCTCAGCCATACGACTTGCGACTCATTCATATTTTCCAGGGCCCATAGCTCATGGTGTTCTTTACGGGCCTGATTAGGGGTGATGCCATAAGCGGATACAAACAGCCGGTTAAACGTGGCCGGTTCGAATTGCCAATAATAAGCGATTTCAGCGACTTTCCATTGCTGGTAAAGCGGTTTAAGCAGCATTCTGGTCGCAGCGATGACGCGTTTTTTACGAATATGGGCAATGATTCCGCCAAAAGGTTCAAACAGGCGGTAAAGCGATGAGCGCGACAGGCCGAATTTCTGGCAAATCAAATCAGCGCCCAAGGCCGGCACCCGCAGGTTTTCCTGAATAAAATCACATATCCGCGTAATAATATGCAGTTTGGTATCCATCATGATGGGTTGTATCGGCGCGTGGGAAGATCGTATCGCCGAAATAACAAAATCAATGATGGGCCGCGCCACTTTGTTAACGTCACTATCGCTAAAATTGGCGCTGTGACTCATTAAAGAAGCCATGTTGGATGCGATCATCCGGCTCAGGAAATCCTTTTGGTAGATGATTTTGCCATGCAATTGGCAACTGTTATCCACCTCTGACAACAATGCGCGGGGAATGGCCATGTAGAGCACATCAATATAGCGGACTTGCCGGCTTTCAATGAACTTCATCTTTATTGGTTGCAGGACATCGAGAATGATGATGTCGCCGGGAGAGAGCGTTATGTCTAAATGCCCCGCTTTGCCCTCAATGCCCCCCTCGACCACTACCATCAGGATAAAATGATCGTTTAAGTTTTCATATTTATGCGGAAAATTGATCATGCTCTGTGCGGTGGATTGCAGGCGGCCGCAGATAAAAACATCAAAATGATGGGCCTCGACGGTCCACCGAAGTTGTTCCGCTTGGGAATGTGAAAAAGTAGATTCAAGCAAAGCCGCGTTAACGCCTGAGCGCCAACGATCGACTTTAGAGGTAATACCTTCGGCAGCAAGTGATTTATCATTAATAATACGACTGTTATGATTAGCCATATGATAACTTATTTGTCAGAGAAGAGATCTTGTACCCTATTTATAGCCATGGCACAACCATACTTTTATATATAATATATAAGAAATTCTTTATAATAAATTTATATTTAAAAAAGAATTTTTATATCAAAATGGTGTGGTAACAAATCGAGTATAAGATTCCGTTCGTCGGGATGCAAGACATCTTTTCCGGGAATGAAGTAAATTACATGGCATAAGCATTAGATAGCTGTATTGCCATAACTATAATAAATTCTTATGGCTGCATTTTTTTGCCGTGCGGTTTTTTATCCGGCATATTGGCGCGGGAAAGCAACAAAATTGGCCTGAAAAGAGGACATCAGGCCCGATTGGTAGCCAGTTGGATAGCAGTGAGCATTCCGGGACAGCCATTTGCGCTTTGCTTGCATTTTGACATTATTTAGCCCGCGGCGTCCGTCGCTATTGTTGCATGTTTCACCATTTATTGCGCTAAAGGTTATCAACAAAAACAGACTGTGAAGAATCCTGCAATTGATGTTTAGTAACGGTAAAAATTGATTTACATCTATATTCAGTGCCAGCCAGACCCAGCATTATCGCGTCGCCCTGCACCGAGCGGCGAAGGCTGGTTCTCTATGGTTAAGGAATAACAATGTCCAAATAACCAAGTGAGAATTCAAATAAAAACAGCGCTCACTTTAGACTGTGGCCCCGGAAGCATTAAAGGCATACATCACCACGCCAAGGCAATTGATGCCTTTTTCCGCGCCGTTCCCAGCATCAGCCTGTGGTAATACCTGATAAATAGCTTCCAACCGATGGAATTGGTGGTGGGGAAACAGGCTCAATCTTTGCAGGGTAAGCCCCTCAGCCGCCTGGACGACTATAATATTGCCGTCAACCGGCGATACCGACCCGTCCACCACCAGCATGTCATCCCGCTTGATCCCGGCTCTGACACAGCCTCGATTGGCCCGCATCAGGTAAACAGTCGCCAGGGGAGTAAGGCTGGCCATAACGATGCTGACATGATCATCAACGACATCATGCGAAGAAAAATGAGGAGTCATGAAATAAATATCCCAGAATGGTTTTAAAGAGTCATCGCATTAATATAAATAATCAAAAATGAAACCCGCCATTAGACGGTATGGCAATAAATATATCACCAGTCATTTTTAATGATTTCGTTTAAATGTCGAGCAGCACAAAATTTAAGTATTTTTTGTAGTCATATTGCTATTGACCTACCGTTTTTTAATGCACTATCATTCCAATTATAATATTAACATCAAATATTGCCTCTTAATTATTAACTAATCAACTTGCATAATAGCACATCGTATTGTGACTAAATTTTGAATTAATTCATTTTGCTTATTCAAAGAGCAGTTGTTGTGGTATCTACTAACAATATAGCACCGAAATGAGTATCCATCATATTTTATTCCATTTTCGCGCCCGCCATACATCATGCGCTCATCCCTGGTTTTGGCTGTATGCCAACACTCCTTGTTGCGTTGTTCCGGCGACGCAAAACCGATGGCGCTATGCCGGTGCTGTTATACCATCGACTAAAGCGCTCCACCCGGTGCCGGGCTTCTTCCAGATCGACGAAGCCGGCTGACGGCTATAACGGGACGTATTTTAAGGTCTTTTAGCTCGACCAAAGGCCGGTGATTTTATTGGCTCCGGGCACCGGTTTCCCCTCCACTCTGGCCTGATTACGCTAATTACGCAGGGTTGCGTCAGAAATCGCTTCCGGTTGGGTCAAGGAGGAGACCCTCATATTGTAAGGCGGTAGTAATTTTGCCGATGCGGCGGTTTTACGTTCCAGTGAATAACATTTCATATCAGGCTCCATCACCCCCATACAGATTCTCGAAACGGGGAACTATCCTGACAGAGGTGGCGAAACACAAGGTGGCGCCGACCTCCCGCAGGCTGGTCAAACCGGGAGGTTATGCCATGGTCTTTAGTGACTGGCGACGACTCCCTACCCTCACGGACGTTTTACCGGCCGGGGGGTTATCTGGCGCGGCGTGGTGCCATGGGATAAAACTGCCTCCAGCCGTGCGCCGCATACCGGCTATTTTCGCCATCAATATGAATATGTGGTGTGGGGCAACGTCGGGACCCTGCCCAAATGCCGGCATGAGGCCCCTGGCCGTGACTGATGCAAAAGCGGGTAGCCCCCCGAAAAAACCGCATATGACAGGAAAGCCGATAGAACTGATGGAGCAGTTGGTTAAACCGGTAAGTCCGGGCGGTATTATACTCGACCCGCTTATGGCGGCGCTTCAACCGGAGTGGCAGCGTTGCGCCAAGGTTATCAGTTTATCGGGATAGAAATGAGTCAGGAATATTTTGATATCGCCGGTCTAAGGCTGGAAAAAGATTTAAAGCCTTCAATGGGTTGACTCGCCATATAATTTTATGAAATATTTTGATAGCTGATAACAAGAATACGAGGGGATCAAAGCATGGATATGAGAATATGGACGGCCATATTAACCTTAATTGGGCAAATCATTGCTTTCTTGATTTATAGGCATAGCACCGTTAAAGACAAAGATCAGATTGATATTGAATTGATTAAGGAATTTAAGGTTCAAAACCCTTCCATTTATTTAGTTGAAAATCTATTTTTTAAAAGATATAAATGCATTCACATTACCTTCGATGACATTAAAGCGCTACTACTACACCCGATGCCTCGTCAAGCGATACGGCGTTATGTTGCGGTTAATAAAAGAATCAATGTTTTTCATTTAAAAATCATCAACAATACTCTTCATGGAACATACACCACGCCATTCTCAACGACAAAAAAAAAAATTAAAAAAATAATAATTAATATTATATTAGCCTCTCTATTTTACAGTGCCTCCGTGTATTTACTTATCAAATTGGCACAAGAGGCCGCCTTTATTCACAGTTTATTCATTAACGGAAAAATTTTAGAATACATGCCTATGATAACAGGGATGCTATTCATTTCTTGTATGTTTCTATTGATCACTTTCCTATGCGTACTAGATGCAATAAGTATTTTTCTTTCTGAAAATAACAGAAATAAAATACTTTTCGACTTCAATAGCAGCACCGCATTCACTAATGAAAATAAGTTTTTGGAAAAATGGATAAGCGACTGATATTTAAAACATTGCTTGAAAATCCAGTTCGGGAAAAATGTATATTCTTTGAAAATGTCGTTTAATTTGGCATTTGAAATTTATATCCTGACTCATTTGTATTGCGCCATCATTGCGCAAACCTTGGTGGCATGCCATGGGAAAGATAATCCTGCATCATCACTCAAATCGGATAATCTGGAAGTCGCCACCGCCCTTGCCTCCATTTGCCCGCAGCTGTATGCGTTTGGGTATATCAGCGCCTGGGCCCTGGGGCTGTTTGTGTTCACTCTGGGCACCGTCCCTGATCAAAACCTGAACCGGTCGGTAGAATACCGCTGGCCGACCAATAGCCGCCGGCGGCGCAGTTTCTCGGCCCGGGCAATGACCACGCCACCCTTTCCGGCGTGCTGTTGCCCGGGCTGACCGGTGGTCGGCTAGCGCTCCTGGCCCCGGAAACTATGGCGGCCAAGGGCAAAGCTTGGCCGCTGATCGAGGGCGCCGCAGGATATACGGCATATATGTGGTCACCGGCTATAACGAAACCCGCACTCTGTTTTTTTGCCGACGGCGCGACACGACGTACTGAATTTACGCTAAACCTGATGCGCATGGATGAAAGCCTGACGGCGTTACTCGGCGGTCTACTGGAACAGGCTAATATCCTTGTTAGCCGCGCCGGGGTAGTCGCCGATAAAATTAAAACCGCCGTGTGTGGGATAGAGCCGCGACGATTCATGTGAATAATTGTTTTATTTTAATCAGCTCAACCCGGTAAGAGATCCCATTATGATGAAATGTCCCCTTTGCGGCCTGTCGGCCCATACCCGCTCAAGCCGTCAGCTATCAATCGAGACCAAGGAAAGATATAGCCAGTGTACTAATATACATTGCGGCCATACGTTTATCACAATGGAGACGTTTATTCGCTCAATCATGACGCCAGGAAAAATAGAAAATGCCCTGCCACATAGGCCAAATAATCAGCAACGGGCATTACATTTATAATAAATAATTATGTTTGAAAGGAAATATTGAATACATTACACGCGGCAGCATGGATGATTTAAAAATCAAGCTGAGCAAACAGCAACCATTATTTTTTGACGAAAAAATGCTGTCGCCATCGGACATTATTAGAGGTTTGCATAACAGGAAAAGGCAATAAGAAATACGGCGTTGAGGGGGTTGTTGGTGGGTCGTGCAGGGTTCGAACCTGCGACCAATTGATTAAGAGTCAACTGCTCTACCAACTGAGCTAACGACCCAACGCCGTGCATTATTCTCTAGTCAGCCCTTCCTGTCAAACCCTTCATGCGGTTTTATAACAAAAAATATTACCTGCCGGGCTGGGGGTTTTCTATTTGTTCGAATTATAACCACCCTTAACGGCTCATTAACAAGGATGATTACATAATAGGCAGTTTGCCGGGCTATCAAAGGCTTAGGTTCTTTTAGCCGCAGCGCGAAATAGCGAGGGGCAGATCTGAAAACGCCGGCGGAATAAGGCGGTAAAATGCGCATGGTTGCAAAAACCACACGCCAGGGCAATATCAGCGACCCGCATAGGGGTGGTCAGCAGTAGCTCTCCCCCCCTTTTCAGGCGTTTTTCCATCAACCATTGCTTAACGGGCATGCCATATTTTTGAAAAAAAATCACATTCAATTTATGCGTAGAAATGCCTAGTTCCTGTGCATACCGGGAAACTGCCCATTGGTTTATATAATTTTGTTCAAAAAATTCCAAAAGCGTATTGTTGATATTCACGCCAATGAATTGGCATAAAAGACTGGCAAAATAATTTTTATCGACACCCAGGCAGTAAAGGTATAAGAAGCAAATAGGTAAGCTTTTTTCCATCGTCATTAATTTTTCGGTGCTCTCAATAACGCAGTTGTCTATTGGTAGTGATTTATATATATCTTTTTTAAAAGGTTCCGCACAAGACAGAGCGGCTGCCTGTGAAATAAGATCCTGATGTAAAGGTAATAGATTAATGGGGTAACATGTTATAAAAACGAAGTCATCCTGATTTTTTTTAATCAGAATCGCATTTTCATCTGCCACAACGATATGATTTTCCGGGATAATATGAAGTTTTCCATCCAGGCTTAACGAACCACTTTTTTTAAATAAAATAAACTGTAATATATTCATTAATATTTCCAGGACTCACTTTTTTCATGTAAATAATAGATTTCTATATTTACCTGATTTTTCTTCAACCGCAGCATAATCAAAGCACCATTAATTTTCCAACCTTAAACAGAACCTATATTTCGGTGTGATATGCTTTTATATTTGATTTGACGGCTGAGGATGAGAATTGATGCTAAATAGGTTTTTATTATCAGTGATAATATCGTTAATCAACGGCGGTTCATCAATGCCGATGTCGGTGTACTAAAATGGCATACAGACACCCGGCGCGGACACCCGCGGCTTCTAAAGCGCTATTTTATCCTGTCAGCATTACTTCTTTTTAGCCATCGCTTTAGCCATCGCTCATGAAATTACTTAAAACGCTAACGCCGCCGATAACGGCTTATTGCCGCTGATAAGACCTGCATAATATTGAACGGCGGCATCATAGCGCCTCCCCCGGCGCAGCTCGCAAGAGGGTGGATTTTACGGGCATCTTTGGTTCATTGGGGCCGATATCTTGCCTGCTTACCGTGCACATTCCTTTTACAGGAAGCTGGCTTTTTAATCAATTCGGCAATCCTCAACATACCTAACTTTATAATTATTTGATAATAATGGATAAAAATAAGCTGGCATCACCTTTGCATTAGATTTAGCAATAGCTTTTGCCGTAGCTTTCTTAAGCGCTGATGGATGCGCAGTGCTGATGTTATTGGCGTACAGTCACGATAACCCAGTCCGATAATGCTGAGGTGTGAGATGAAGATAGGCGTTTTTATTCCCATCGGTAACAACGGATGGCTGATATCAAGCCATGCTCCCCAATACAAGCCAACATTTGACTTAAACAAGGCCATAGTGCTTAAAGCTGAATTTTATGGTTTCGATTTTGCGCTCTCGATGATTAAACTGCGCGGTTTTGGCGGTAAAACGGAATTTTGGGATCATAACCTGGAATCATTCACCCTGATGGCCGGACTGGCGGCAGTAACGTCCAAAATAAAAATTTATGCCACTGCGGCAACCTTGACCCTGCCGCCCGCTATCGTAGCGCGCATGGCGGTCACCATAGATTCTATTTCAGATGGGCGTTTTGGCATCAACGTGGTGACGGGCTGGCAGAAACCGGAATACGAGCAGATGGGATTATGGCCCGGCGATGACTATTTTGGCCGTCGTTATGATTACCTCGCGGAATATGTGCAGGTGCTGCGGGATTTATGGGGTACGGGCCGTTCCGATTTCAAAGGGGAATTTTTCCAGATGAATGATTGCCGCGTAAGTCCGCAGCCACAGACGCCTATGACGGTGATCTGCGCCGGGCAGAGCGACGCCGGTATGGCTTTCTCGGCGAAATATGCCGATTACAACTTTTGTTTTGGCAAAGGCGTCAATACGCCGGCCGCTTTTGCGCCCACCGTGCAACGAATGAAACAAGCCGCCGCAAGCGCAGGCCGTAATGTCTCCTCTTATGTACTGTTTATGGTAATTGCGGATGAAACCGACGAGCAGGCGCGAGCCAAATGGGAACATTATAAAGCGGGCGCGGATCGGGAGGCATTGGCCTGGCTTACCGAACAAAGCGCGAAGGACACGCGTTCCGGACCGGATACCAACGTTAGGCAAATGGCGGACCCCACATCGGCGGTGAATATCAATATGGGTACGCTGGTTGGCTCGTTTGCCAATGTGGCGCGCATGCTTGATGAGGTAGCCGGCGTTTCCGGTACTGAGGGCGTATTGCTGACGTTTGATGACTTCCTGTCGGGGATTGAAAATTTTGGCCGTTTTATCCAGCCGTTAATGGCGTGTCGCGCCGACATCATTCATCCGCAAGCGCACGGTTCACAGGAGGTCGCATGAATTTTTCAAATGATTTTTCGCGCAATGAATATAAAGCTGGCAAAACCCCATTAACATTGGCCGCCCGTCCCGAAGCGATTTCGTTTACCGCTGATAGCTCGGCATTAATTGTGGTGGATATGCAAAATGCGTACGCCACGCCGGGAGGATATTTGGATTTGGCGGGGTTTGATGTCTCGGCAACCGCCCCGGTCATTACCAATATCCAGAGGGCGGTCGCCGCCGCCCATGCGGCCGGCATCCAGGTCATCTATTTCCAGAACGGCTGGGATGAGCAATATGTGGAAGCCGGCGGCCCCGGCTCGCCAAATTGGCATAAATCCAATGCGTTAAAAACCATGCGCGCCCGCCCGGAGTTAATGGGCAAATTGCTGGCGAAAGGGGGTTGGGATTATGATTTAGTGGATGCATTACAACCTCGCGCGGAAGATATCATCTTGCCCAAACCCCGTTATAGCGGCTTTTTTAATACCCCGCTCGACAGCATTCTGCGCTCGCGCGGTATTCGACATTTAATTTTTACCGGTATCGCGACTAATGTCTGCGTGGAATCGACGCTGCGCGACGGTTTCTTTCTTGAGTATTTCGGAGTGGTGCTCGAAGATGCTACCCACCAGGCCGGCCCGGCTTTTGCGCAGCAGGCGGCGCTTTATAATATCGAAACGTTTTTCGGCTGGGTTTCCAATGTGGAGACGTTTTGCCAGGCGGTGGATTTTGTCGCCGAGCCTGCCGAACGGCGCGCCTGAAACGCCGTCCCGCAGAAGTTAATCGCCTAATCGAGGTCATCATTTATGCCAAAAACCGTCATCATCCCGGCCGGCACCGGTATGCCTTTAGCGCCCTACGTTCCGGGAACCCTGGCCGACGGCGTAGTCTATGTTTCCGGAACGCTGCCGTTAGATAAAAATAATAATGTCGTATACGTCGGTGATGCCGCCGCCCAGGCACGCCATGTGCTGGAAACCATCAAAAGCGTGATTGAAACCGCCGGCGGCACGATGTCGGACGTTACCTTTAATTCAATTTTCATAACCGACTGGGCAGACTACGCCGCCATCAATGAAGTCTACGCTAGCTATTTCCCCGGCGATAAACCGGCGCGATTTTGCATTCAATGCGGATTGGTAAAACCGGATGCAAAAATTGAGATTGCCTCGATCGCGCATCTGGGTATTGGCGCGTAAATACGCCAGGAGCGGTAACGGATGCAGATGCACTATGAAATAATCGGCAGGCAAGACCCCAAAGCGCCAGTTATTCTCCTGTCGGCAGGTTTGGGTGGCCATGGGGCTTTTTGGCGGCCGCAGTTAGCGATGCTGGCCGCATCATTCCAGGTCATCATCTACGATCAGGCGGGTACCGGCATGAGTCAGACGGTATTACCCGAAGGGTACTCACTGCGCGATATGGCTGAAGATGTCGTCAAACTGTTGGATAAATTAGCGATCGGGCGCTGTTTTTTTATTGGCCACGCGCTGGGAGGAATGATTGGCCTGGAGCTGGCGTTGGCCTACCCCGCTCGTCTCGAACGTTTAATCGTCGTGAACGGATGGCTGAAGCTGGATGCCCATACCCGCAGGTGCTTCGAGCTGCGCATGGAACTCCTGCGCAACGGTGGCGGAGCAGCCTATATCCGCGCCCAGCCTTTTTTCCTGTATCCGGCGGACTGGTTATCGGCGCGTGATGGGCAATTGCGACAGGAGCATGAACAACAAGTCCGGCATTTTCAGGGCAGCGCTAATTTACAGCGCCGGCTGTCCGCGCTGATGGCGGCAGATTTTACCCACCGGCTTGCTGCATTGATAACGCCGGTTTTGGTGATAAGTAGCCGCGACGATATGCTGGTGCCCTGGCCTTGTTCCCGGCTTTTGGCGGCGGCCCTGCCGTGCGCGGAACTGATAGAGATGACCTACGGCGGTCATGCAATGAGCGTCAGCAATAGCGAAGTGTTTAATGATTTACTGGCTGATTATCTTAAGCGGCATAGCGATTAATCGTGATTACTGTTAATTCAAGAGATTAAAGATCCTATTTGCCGCCAAAAACGCGGTAGCTTCGGTCGGACATTCAACTATTTTTGTTAAACTCAATAAAATTTGATTAAAGTCATAAATTTTAAAGCCACTCAATGATTTTATAACAACAGCGGTTCTTTTGACCTGTCAGTGATGGCCTTCACGCAAATACTGTCAGGCAAAGAAAATTTATCATTGAGATTGGGGAGTTCGTTCCATGTCCATCATTCGCACCCGGCTAAAATTATTTGGTGGTGACACCGTAGTGGTCCACTGTTCTGAAAAATGCAATATCCACCTGCTTTGCGAAAACCAACCGTCCACCAATCATTCGACGCTGGGCTTTGGGGATATCCTTGGCGTTAGCGATCGCGCCTCGGCCTATCTCGGCGTACCTTATAGCGGATTATGGAGCGTAGTAATCGATGCCCAAAGCGAAAGCCCCGAGCATTCGGTGAGCTATCTGCCCGCGTAAGGCCGGTGCGTTATTAAGGTGCGTTATGTTAGGGATCTCGCCCAGGTAAGGGCCGCGGTAGATCGCGGGCTGTAGCGAAAACGGTTCGATTCAGCGCCGCCGCTAAACAGGGTGGCCGGCGCGCGCGTTCAGCTATGAAAAAGCCGCCGGGGATACCGGCGGCTTGGTGGTAGGCGCAATGATTGACTGAGTTCACCCGCGCTTAAGTATGCGGATTGCAGGCTTAAGCTTATTGGCACTTATGTTGCTTATATTACCATTGAATCACAACAGTATATGAGTCACGATAATCTTGCGACTCACTACGTACCCTACAACATCTATATCTATCAACTATTATACTGCTGTACATCTGCTGGTACTGCTTTAACTACTGACGAACTGCTTGTCATACTGCTATTACTGCTAATTGCACTACTACTGCTAATTGCACTACCTGATTTCACTCTTTAATATCAGGGTGAATTATCATTACGCCTTGCGGCGACCGATCCAGCCGTCTACTACCCGTCCTGCCGGCCACAATGCCGCTTGTTCCAGCGGAAACAGCAACGTACTACGAAGAACTTTTACGGCCGCTGCTACTGCTGCGGCCGCCCTTCGCACCCGCGCTGGATGCTCTTTGCGGGTCATTTTTAAAATTCCCCCCGCTGTGCTGACCACCTTTTTTACCTGCTTCTGATGCTCTTTCACGATCTTCAGCAAAGTTACCTGAACCGCCACGATGTTCGGTCATTGTTAACCTCCGAGTTTGGATTAAGACATCATAATGCTTTTGGAGATAATATATAATGCTGCATCATTACCTCCTCAACAGCGCCCGTATTAAAAAATACTACATTCCGACGCTGTGATTATTAGTATAGCCAATCCCACGGCAGCGAAGTGAAATATTAATATTCAGAAACAAAATACGAACCCAATACAATGCGTTAAAATTTACCCTGCGGGTTATCTGTTTGAAACAAATACCTAAAACTACAAAAAAAATATTATAAAAAAAAGCGCCTCAGTAATATATATTAGCAATTCAGCTCTTTCCCTCGACCACACTTAAGAATAGTCCTATCTCAGAGCGGCTACCGTATTTGCATTATTCATTTGCATAGTCCGGGTAACCTATTATGGTTAAAGACATCATTCTCATTGCCAGGCACCACGCGATGAGGCCTTATTATTCGTCACTTAACTTAGAAGGAAGCGCTTATATGGCAAAAATCCTGGTCCTTTATTACTCCATGTATGGCCATATCGCCACCATGGCCGAAGCCGTAGCGGAAGGCGCGCGTAAAGTCAGCGGAGCCGAGGTCACGCTTAAACGGGTGCCTGAGACTATGCCGGCGGATTTGTTTGCCCAGGCGGGCGGAAAATCCTTCCCCGCGGTTGAGCAAGCAAAACCTCATGAGCTGGCCGATTACGATGCGATCATTTTTGGCACGCCAACCCGCTTTGGCAATATGAGCGGGCAAATGCGTACTTTCCTCGACCAAACGGGCGCTTTATGGGCTTCCGGTGCCCTTTACGGTAAAATTGGCAGCGTATTTACCTCCACGGGCACCGGCGGCGGCCAGGAGCATACCATTACGTCTACCTGGACCACCTTGGCCCATCATGGTTTTATATTAGTGCCCATCGGCTATGGGGCAAAGCAGCTGTTTGACATCACGCAAGTCAGGGGCGGCACCCCTTACGGCGCATCAACGCTGGCGGGTGGCGATGGTTCTCGCCAGCCTTCGGACCAAGAATTGGATATCGCCCGCTACCAGGGAGAATATGTGGCGGGGATTACCCTTAAAATGAAGGCGTGAGTAGCGTCCACCGTGGTTTGAACGCGGTCGCCGGCCCACCGCCGGCGCCGCGGGTCTGGCGCTCCGGGCCGCGCCAGAGCAAAATACCGATCTTCCTCTATACTTATGATGGTGACTACCTGATATGCGGG
Organism: Sodalis sp. RH21; assembly: GCF_047324175.1. NCBI lineage: Bacteria > Pseudomonadati > Pseudomonadota > Gammaproteobacteria > Enterobacterales > Bruguierivoracaceae > Sodalis > Sodalis sp. RH21. The sequence goes on from NZ_CP178732.1 coordinate 3,939,787, forward strand.
TGTAGCCGCACACCGCTTACCACCGTTCCCCCCTGAATGATTAAGGAGACACCATGGCAGATGATATCCAATCATGGGCAAAGATCCGCGAGACATCCATTGAAATTGCCGAAGCCATTTTCGAAGTGGCGAATAATGATGAAGCTCTTGCCCAAAAACTGTGGGAAGACGGCAGCGATGAAGCGCTGGAAATAGCTTTTGCCAAGACCTCCAAAGATAAACTTTTTTGGGGCGAAGAAACCGTTGAGCGTAAAAACGTCTAATACCGCGCTAGCGCAATACTCCAGTTTTCTCGGGCACCTTTTGGCTTTCTAAACCTTCTTGCCCAGCGCTATATACACTTTCCGTACATCTTATTTTATTATAAGGAGCTGTTTTATGGCTTATAAATCGATTAATCCAGCAACTAATGAACTGATACAAGAATATTCGCAACATGATGACGCCTTTGCCGATCGGGCATTATCACGCGCTCATCAGCTCTATAAATCCGACTGGTCGAAAGGCGCCATTGCTCCGCGGGTACAGATGTTAAAACGTTTAGCGGATAGTATTGATGCCCATGCCGAAGAATTAGCGCATATTGCCAGCACTGAAATGGGTAAATTGATAGGGCAAAGCCGCAGCGAGGTCAAGCTGTCGGCGCAAATCGCCCGTTACTACGCGGAAAATGCCGAGCGTTTTTTGGCCCCCGTTCCTTATCCCTCCGAACTGGGAGACGCCTGGGTGGAAAATCATCCCATCGGCGTGCTGATGGCGGTTGAACCATGGAACTTCCCTTACTATCAATTAATGCGCGTGGTGGCGCCTAATCTGGCCGCGGGCAATCCCATTTTAATGAAGCATGCCAGTATCGTTCCCCATTGCGCCGAGCGGTTCGAACAGCTCGTTAATGAAGCCGGCGCGCCCCCTGGGGCATACACGAATCTATTTATCAGTTCCGGACAGGTAGCACGCCTGATAGACGATGAACGTATCCAGGGCGTCGCACTGACCGGTTCTGAAAAAGCCGGGGCCAGCGTTGCGGCAGCGGCGGGCAAAAATGTTAAAAAATCCACCCTGGAGCTTGGCGGTAATGATGTGTTTATTGTGCTGGAAGACAGCCCGTTGGATTTCACGGTGAAAAATGCCGTTAGCGGCCGGCTCGATAATGCCGGGCAAGTTTGTACCGCCTCAAAACGCTTTATCGTGCATGAAAAAATTGCCAGCGGCTTTATCGACCGGCTTGCCGCGGCTTTTACCGCAGTTAAAATTGGCGATCCCCTGGATGAGACCACTGAATTAGGACCGCTCTCATCCAAAGAGGCGCTGGAGGGACTGACTGCCCAAGTGAATAAGGCGAAAGAGCACGGCGCCAAGGTGGTCTGCGGCGGCAAACCCGTAGAACGCAGCGGTAATTTTTACCAACCGACCATCCTCACGCAAATCCAGCGCGACAATCCGGCCTATTTTGAAGAATTCTTTGGGCCTGTGGCGCAAGTCTATGTGGTCAAGGATGATGACGAAGCCGTTAAGCTTGCCAATGACTCCCATTATGGCTTGGGCGGAGCCATATTCACCCAAGACATACAACGCGCTAAAACCATGGCATCGCGCATTGAAACCGGTATGGTTTATATCAATTCTCCCACCGGTACGGCGGCAGAATTGCCATTCGGGGGTGTCAAACGCTCGGGTTATGGCCGGGAATTATCGGATCTGGGCATTAAGGAGTTTGTAAACCAAAAATTAATCGTTGTCGCAAAACAATAAGGCGGCATTCTAACCCGTACACCGGCGGTGGGCGCCAGCGCGCTGCCGGTAGTCTTACAAAATAGAACGCTAATAAAATAGCCTTATAATCAATCTCTGTTATTGGTTATTAGGCTGAATAGGTAGATTTGATACTTTTTAGCGTTTTACACTGTTGTATCACTGATATTCACCTATCTAAAATTTTCAGCAGCCCTCGCAAAATGAACATTTAACCGGCAAAGCGGTTCAAACAGCGCGACATGATGATATGCTATCTTCACTATCGGACAGGTATGTAAACAAATACAGGCAAATGGCTTGCCCCGCATCTTCCCCATTTATGCTGGTTTTTTACTTACCTGGAATGAAAACTATTTTATTAAGTGACCTCTGCGCGAAGATAAATCTGTATCAAATCAATGGATCGCCACCTGCATATTGTGCCACTACCTGTTTTATTATTCCATCCGGCCGTGGCGGAAAAATTTGATCCGGGTGATAACAAGGCAATCATAACGACTGTTTTTATAATTATCATCACTTATAACGGATGAATGCATGTCTATGGATAAAGTCGATTTTTTAATGAGATTGCGGCGATGCAGCACGGTTGAGACGCTGGAAAAAGTGGTGGAACATATGCCGCAGAGACTTTCGGATAGCGAATTGGTGGAATTTTACGGCGCGGCGGATCACCGTTTGGCCGAACTCACCATGGGGAAGCTTTACGATAAGGTTCCCCCCACGGTATGGCAATATGTCCGCTAAAGGGATTGGCCATTCAACTGACCACCTCCGCCGAGCTGCCCGCCTGGCGACGATATGCGCGGCGAAAGCGCGGCATTAACCAAGGAGCAGCGGCACCGGACGTAATATAATGGCGAACCTGGCAAACGCGTGGGTAAGTTTTCGCGCCATGGCTTATCGCCTGGACAGTTAGTGGACAGCTAGCCGACCTTTTGCTGACGATTGCCGGTTCGGCCACGCAAAAACTCAAAACCCAGCTCCGTGACCCCTCCCGTCACCAACACCCGCGAAAAAATTAACCTGTCGGTAAAATCACCTATGCCAAACTGACATTGTTCCACAAGCCCTTCACTGTCCGCGTAACTGATCGCTTTTGCTATCAGTTGAAACTTGTCCAACGCCTCTTGCGTGCCGCCATCGGGGGTAAACAGCTTTCTACCGGCACAGATCTCTTCGAGCGTATTTTCGAGGATAAACCCTAGTGTTTTCATAATCATTGGCCTACTAATGAAAAACCATTGCGAACTTATGAAGCAAAATAATTATCAGTTATTTAAAAAGTATATTCAACAAGCCCAAGAATGCTCGTGTAAAAAAAAATTAATAATATCTCTCTACAAATAGCGCTTAACTTAGTCGAAAATGCCTTTTCATCCCCTCTGTCCCATGTTTTATATGTAACTCTGGTCCACCGTGCTTGACGATTGTCGTTAGCGCTGGTCAGTCACTTATGTAGTGAAAAATATAACGGCCGCCATGCGGCGCGAGGTGATGATAAAATCGGGTAATGATAAGTAACCCAACCAACCGCCTTATCTTAATGCGTATTACCTTACCCTGTACCTATGCAAGTAAAACGTAGGCTGGGCGAAAGCCAGGCCTCCTTCTTGTGCGGATGGGGCAAATGAAAGAAGCCTTTAATTAACTTGTCGGCGACGATAACCGCCGTTTACGCCGGCTATATATACTTCTGTTTCGCATTTTTTACCGCCGTTTGGCTACGGCAGTGATGCGGTCAATATTACTGCTGAGGAGCTCTATATCCGAACGATAGGTAATATCCGTACGTGCGCGCATTTCATCCAGCGCCTTTTCCACGGTGCCGACGATTTCATCGGTTTTTTCTCGGCCAAGCGATGAAATCAGCGCTGCAACTAATATTTCCAATGATTCAACCATGGCGTGCAGTTCTTTTTCTGCCGCTTCTTTCTGGGCAAGTGTTATCAACAATTGAGATAGTAAGCTGTTCATTGTGGCTCCTAGGAGTGAAAACGTATGCCTGACAGGCTTATCAGCGCCATAACCCAGCCTAATTTTAGACAGCATAATAATTGAGAAGCTTAATTTATATCAAGTGAATGTTATAGAATTATCAATGGTTTTCCCTTCATTAAAACATAAAAAAAACGGCTGCCTGAGAAGGGCAGCCGTTTTTTAGGGACGGGTCGCACAACATCAAACAGGCTAGCTGGCCAAAAGCAACGCCTGTTTTTCCTGCGCGGGACGCGCGGAGCTCGCCAAGGATGTCAGCAGATTTTTAACCACCGTCGCAGAGGGCGACAACGGTAATCGCGACGACATATTCAAGGTCAAGGGCAGCGGCAAGCCAGGACTGATAATACGCGACATCCAGGCATTAGCCGACCGAACCACGGCCGTGGCGGTCGACTCCGGCAGCACCGCCGCGCCCATGCCGCTGGCTACCGCCGCGGTCAAGGTGGCGATAGAATCGATTTCGCCGATAATCTTGGCGCTCAGGCGCCGCAGGGAAAACGCTTCGTCCACGCGCTTGCGAATAGCCGAAAAATCGCAGGGCAGGAATAATTGCCGGCTGGCGACGTCGCTTAATTCTATATTTTTTCCGGGGTTATCCTGCGTTCCCACCAGATAAAGATCCTCTTTTAGCAGCGATAAGCTATTAATCCCGGCATAAATCGCAGGATCATAATGCACCGCTAAATCCAAATGGCCGCTGCTCACCTTTTCGTTAAGCACCGTAGAACTATTTTCGTGCAAATAGACGGTTAACTGAGGGTATTGATCCCGCACGGACTGTAATAAAGGCATAATCAGCGGGCAGGAAGATGTCCCCGGCGCCAGTCCGATGGAGACCTGGCCATTCAAGGTTTGATCGACGCTACCCACGGCCTTCTGCGCTATTTCACACTGCTGTAGAATTGCCCGGGCGTGGGAATAGAGGATTTTACCCGCTTCGGTGGGGGTAACTCCCCGTTTCGTCCTGACAAGCAGTTTTTGGTCTAATTCACTTTCCAGAGTGGCAACCTGCTGGCTTAGTGCCGGTTGCGCAATATGCAGAACTTCCGCCGCCTGTGTCAGGCTACCGATATCGACGATTTTCACAAAATATTTGAGTCGTCTTAAATTCATTTCTGCCTCCGTCGCAGCTTCACCGTTGCTAATGAAGAAAATAAATGCAAGAAGCAGACCAGAAAATAATTTTACTGCGGTTAAAATGATAAAAGTAGGATTTTACGGTTAAATAAGAATAAGTTATGGCTTCTTCCCTACTCTTTGTCCCGTCGACTATCTCCGGCAGGATTCATTGCCGGCCGTGCGCGGCCGCTTGCCTTGCACCATTAAGACGCACCGCCGCGCCGAATGGTGCTGGTCGCCTTAAGGCATTTGCACAGTGCTGCGTAATGATGATGGTGAAAAGATAGGGCGCCGTGATGGGAATTCATTCAGGAAAAACAGGCTTTTTGCGTGGGGATAAACGTCAAGGGAAGATGGCGGAGGAGTAGAGATTCGAACTCTAGAACGCTTGCGCGTCGCCGGTTTTCAAGACCGGTGCCTTCAACCACTCGGCCACTCCTCCGCAACGAGGCGAACTATAAACAGAGTCCTTTCTGTTGTAAAGAGCGTTTTGTTCTAATCGCTTGAAATTTCATCGATAGCATGGGTTTAGTGGCGGTCAGGCAACGCTGACCGGCCGAAAACGGCCATTTTTCATGCATCTGCCGGTGCCAGAGCGCCTGCACGCGTAAAGAAGGGTAAGCCGGTGCCAGAGCGCCTGCACGCGTAAAGAAGGGTAAAACGGTTTTGCCCGGCGCGGCCGACCCATTAATCTAACGGTGAAATATTCTCGATCACATCACCAATAAGAGGCAATCCCATGGATCGTTTGGTCGCGGCATCCTCCCGTGAGCGTTCGTTATTAAGCACCCATAAGGTGTTGCGTAATACTTATTTCCTGCTGTCGTTGACGTTGGGGTTCTCCGCGCTGACGGCAACCGCCAGTACCGTCCTGCATTTACCCGCACCCGGACTGCTGCTGATGCTGGCGGGCTTCTACGGTTTAATGTTTTTGACCTATCGGCTGGCCAATAGCCCGGCGGGCATCCTGGCGGCCTTCGCCTTCACCGGTTTCCTGGGATATGCCCTCGGCCCCCTGCTGGGCATGCTGCTGGCGTCAGGTGCCGGTGAAATGATTATGCTGGCCCTTGGGGGCACTGCCCTGGTGTTCTTCGCGTGCTCCGCCTACGTATTGACCACCCGCCGGGATATGTCGTTCCTGTCGGGCATGATGATGGCGGGATTCGTGGTGCTGGTGGTGGCGGTGATAGCCAATCTGTTCCTGCATATCCCGGCGCTCTCCCTGGCGATAAGCGTGCTGTTTATCCTGTTCTCTTCGGGCGCTATTTTATGGGAAACCAGCAATATCATTAACGGCGGTGAAACCAACTATATTCGCGCCACGGTGGGACTGTATGTTTCTCTGTACAATATTTTCGTTAGCCTGCTCAGCATCCTTGGCGTAATGCGCAGCAACTGATTATCCCTTCCCGCGTACCCCAGGCCCCGCGTTAAGCGGGGTTTTATTTTTTCAATGTGCGGTAAATTTGCTAACATAGCCGGTTTGGCGACAGCGCCCGGCTAACTGAACGCAGGGCTTGCGGGGGAGCGGATGGAATATAACGGCGTAGAGATAGAAACCGACGCGCAGGGTTACCTGAAAGACAGCGCGCAATGGCACGAAGCCCTGGCCGCCGCGATTGCGCGATCCGAAGGCATCGAGTTAACCGAGGCCCACTGGCAGGTCGTTCATTTCGTGCGGGATTTTTACCTGCAATACAATACTTCGCCGGCAATCCGCATGTTGGTCAAAGCCATGGGGCAAAAATATGGCGAAGATAAAGGCAACAGCCGCTATCTGTATCGCTTATTTCCTAAAGGCCCGGCTAAGCAGGCGACAAAAATCGCCGGGCTGCCCAAACCGGTGAACTGTATCTGACTCAGTGTCGAATCTCGAACCCGTCAAATTCCTTAACGCTTTTCGGTTCGGTCAGGACCCGCTCAATATGGGCGGCCCGCGGACCGCCCTGTTTTAACCACGCCAGCAATTCATCTACCTGTTCCGGTTCGCCGCAGGCCACCACCTCGACGCCGCCGTCATCCAGGTTGCGCGTATAGCCGGTCAACGCCAATCGTTTGGCCTGATGCTGGGTCGAGTAGCGAAAGCCTACGCCCTGGACCACGCCATAGACATAAACGGCGGTGCATACCTTAGACATCTTTTACTCCTTCGTTGGCTAATATTTGCATTTGCCTGCGCTTATTCGCAGAATGGCGCTCTTTCTCTCTGGTTTAGTATAATTCATGATGACAAAACGTCTCTTCCTTGCAAAAGGCCGCGAAAAATCCTTGCTCCGCCGACACCCCTGGATTTTCTCCGGCGCGGTGCAGCGTCTTGAAGGTAAACCGCAATCCGGCGAAACCATCGATATTTGCGATGACAAAGGTAATTGGCTGGCGCGGGCCGCGTATTCCCCCTCCTCGCAAATCCGCGCACGCGTCTGGTCCTTTCAGGCCGATGAAGACATTGATGTCGATTTTTTTGTGCGCCGCCTGACCACCGCCCAGCGCTTACGGGATGTGCTGGCCGCCAGAGACGGGCTGGATGCTTACCGGCTGATCGCCGGCGAGTCCGACGGACTGCCCGGCATCACCATTGACCGTTACGGCCGTTTTCTGGTACTGCAATTGCTGTCGGCCGGGGCGGAATACCACCGGGCCGCGCTGACATTGGCGCTGCAACAGCGCTACCCCTCTTGCTCCATCTATGACCGCTCCGATGTAGCGGTACGGAAAAAAGAGGGACTGGAACTCGCCAGCGGCGTGATTGTGGGCGAAACGCCGCCGGAACTGCTCAGCATCCGCGAGCATGACATGGCTATCCAGGTGGACATCACCCAGGGGCATAAAACCGGCTTTTATCTCGATCAGCGCGACAGCCGCCTGGCCGCGCGCAAATATGCCGCCGGACGCCGGGTACTGAACTGTTTCTCCTATACCGGCGCGTTTTCCGTGTCGGTGTTAATCGGCGGCTGTAGCCAGGTACAAAGCGTCGATACCTCCCAGCATGTGCTGGATATTGCCAAAAGTAATATTGAACTGAACGGGCTGGATCTCGCTAAAGCCGAATTCGTGCGTGAAGATGTGTTCCAGTTGCTGCGCAAATACCGCGAACAGGGCCGGCAGTTCGATATGATCATCATGGACCCGCCCAAATTTGTGGAAAATAAAAATCAGTTGGCCAGCGCTTGCCGCGGTTATAAAGATATCAATATGCTGGCGATGCAGCTATTGGCGCCGGAAGGGATTTTAATGACCTTCTCCTGCTCCGGCCTGATGACCACCGATTTGTTTCAGAAAATTATCGCCGACGCCGCGCTTGATGCCCACCGGGATGTGCAGTTTATCGAGCAGTTCCGCCAGGCAGCGGATCATCCGGTAATGGCGCCCTATCCGGAAGGGCTGTATTTGAAAGGCTTCGCCTGCCGGGTGATTTAATTCGCCGCGGCCCCCCTTGATATTGCCCATTTATCCCCCATATTTAACACAAGGCAGTATTAAGGCGCCGCCGGCGCCGCTGAGTGCCGGTTTGGTGCTGCTGCTGGGCGTAATCAGTAGGGGTACTCGAAGGGTGCTCATGGTACTACATCGCGGGGGTAGAGTTATGATTGCCAGCAAATTTGGGATTGGCCAGCAGGTTCGCCATAAACTTTTGGGCTATTTAGGCGTGGTTATCGATGTCGATCCTGAATACTCTTTGGAAAAGCCGTCAGTGGATGAAATCGCCGCTGACGACAAGCTGCGCGCCGCGCCATGGTACCATGTCGTAATGGAAGATGACGAAGGTAAACCGGTGCATACCTATCTGGCTGAAATACAGTTGGGTTACGAAGCGACCCCGGTCCATCCTGAACAACCGACCCTGGACGAACTGGCGGAATCAATTCGCCTGCAGCTTCAGGCGCCGCGCCTGCGCAACTGATCGCATAAAACCCGGCGGGCAGCGATGCCCCGCGGGTTAGCCGTTCACGGCGCGCCGGCGCCGTGCCCATACCTGTCGTAGCGTTTATTTCTCCAGTCCCAAGCGCGGGATTTCAATTTTCGGGCAGCGATCCATGACCACCTGCATCCCGATGTTTTTCGCCAGCACCGCCGCCTGTTCATTAATCACGCCCAATTGCATCCATATCACCTTGGCATCAATCGCTATGGCTTCCTGCGTCAGGTCATAGACCGCTTCCGAGCGCCGGAATATATCCACCATATCGATCTTCACCGGAACCTCCGCCAGGCTGCCATAAACTTTCTGTCCCAGGATCTCTTCGCCCGCCAAAGTCGGGTTGACCGGGAACACCTGATATCCTTGCTGGAGCAAATACGCCATCACTCCGTGGCTGGCGCGGGAGGGATTATCACTGGCGCCCACCAATGCGATGGTTTTCACTGAGGTAAGGATGTCGGCAATGTCAGTATCGGTCATGACGTGTCTCCGGTTGGGTTAATAGCGTTAAGTGTATACCACTGCGGAAAAAAGCAGGCGAAACGGCCCCCGGCAAATGATGTCAAAATAAAAATAAGTGTGACTAAATACTACAATACACTTATTATATTCTGCCTATTTATTTGGTATGGCGTTTAGCGCGTTGACGAGGAGCGATAATGAATATCCTGCACGCCGCAGTGATCGGGATAAGTCTGGTTATCGGCCTTCCGGCGCTGGCGACAACCCTGCGGCTGCCGGACGAGATAGAACTGGTGGTGGTTGATGGCAAGCCCCTGGGCGGTACGCTGCTGCGGGGAGCGGATAGCCTGGAGTTGGAAAAAGGGCACCATCAGTTGGTCTTCGCCGTCGGCAAAGCGCGCGATAAATCCCAGACGCGACCCCCGGCCAATCCTCTGCCGCTGATGGTCGCCCTATTCCACACCCATAATGCCCGCCAGCTGAGTTTCAGGCTGCCCGCGTTAAACACTCCGGGCGAACGTGAAGCGTTCAGCCGCCGTCCGGCCATTGTCCTGGTGGATCAAAACGGCGCCGTCATCGATGCGACGTTCACGCAATTAAGTGCCGATGAATCCGCGGTCATGGCGGCGCTGGGCGGTTATAACCCCGGCCAGGCCGGCATGGCCGATCAAACGGCGACGGCCGCCGCTCTGCCGGGCAAAGCCGGCGTCGGCCAGATCGAACAAATGCTCAGGTTTTGGTTTTTACAGGCCGATAACGCTACGCGCGATCATTTTATCCAATGGGCGCAGCAGCACCGCCAGCAGCCGCCTGAAAGTAAACCGTAAAACCGACTTATTTTGCTGGATACCGGTTTAGCGCTTTGCAGTGAAACGGAGTTTCAGTAGTCTATAGATAGGCTATTTTATTCAAGGAAAAGGAAATGGAGTCAATTACCCGTACCATCGCAGTACGCAAACATATTGCCCTGGTTGCCCACGATCACTGCAAGCAATCGTTGCTGAATTGGGTCGAAAATAATAAAGATCTGCTGGCGGAGCATATTCTTTATGCCACCGGCACCACGGGTAATCTGGTGCAACGCAATACCGGCCTGCCGGTTCACAGCATGCTCAGCGGTCCGATGGGGGGCGATCAGCAGGTGGGCGCGCTGATTTCAGAAGGTAAAATCGACGTACTGATCTTTTTCTGGGACCCGCTCAATGCCGTCCCGCACGACCCGGACGTCAAGGCGCTGCTGCGATTGGCGACCGTATGGAATATCCCGGTGGCCACCAACCGCTCGACCGCAGATTTGTTAATCGCCTCGTCGTTGTTCAGCGGCGAAATCACCATTGAAATCCCCGACTATCAGCGCTATCTGTCAGAGCGGTTGCAATAAACGACGGCGGGCGGGGTCCCCTCCCGCCCGCGCTTAAGGCTTTTTGGCCTGCGGCACGCCCAGGCGCGCCAGCGCATCGATAAATACCGACGGATTATCGTCATTCTGCAATAACCATACCTGCTGTTTTGCCCGCGTCAGGGCGACATACAGCAAGCGGCGCTCTTCGGCGTCGGGAAAATTCTCCGGCTGCGGCAACAATACCTGTTCAATAACCGATTCGCGCGCCGGGGCCGGAAATCCGTCCTTGCCCGCCGACATGCCGATGATAATCACGTAATCCGCCTGCTGCCCCTTGCTGCCATGCATGGTCATAAAATCGATATTCAGGGTTGGCCAGCGGGTGGCCGCCTTATCCAGCAGCAACGGGCGCAAATAATGATAGCGGGCCAGCACCAGTATCCGCTCATCCGGGCGCGCAAAACCGCTGAGTTTATCCAGCAGTGCGTCCAGCGCATCGTCCGGCAGGATCAAAACCGATTTTTTGTTGCCTTTGACCAGGCTATTGAGCGGCTTGTTGAGCTGATGAGGATTTTGCTGGATAAACGCGTTGGCGATTTCGCCGATACGCTGGTTAAAACGATAGGTGGTATCCAGCGCGCATTGGGCGCCCGGGCCAAAACGGTCATTAAACGATGTGGTAAGGGATAACTCCGCGCCGCTGAAACGGTAAATGGCCTGCCAATCATCACCCACGGCAAACAGGGAGGCGCGGCGATTTTGTTGATGCAGCGCGTCCAAAAGCCGGGCGCGCTGGGGGGAGATATCCTGGTATTCATCAACCAGGATATGTTTCCACGGACTGATAAACCGGCCTTTTTGCAAAATATCCACCGCCTGGTGGATAAGACCTGAAAAATCCACCGCGCCCTCGTCTTTTAAGGCTTGTTTCCAGGCCTTTAACAGCGGCGATAACAGGCGGATGCGTTTGGTAAACAGTTCGCGCACGTCTTCCGGCGCCTGTTCAATCATTTGCGCCTGGCTGCCGCCATGCATGCGCACCAGGCCGACCCAGCGCTCGATGCGGGCCGCCAGGCGCTGCGCCAGGCGATCGTCCTGCCAGTAATCGCCTTCGGGAACGTCCCAAGCCAGCTCATCGGTAATCCATTGGCGCCAGCCTTTGGCCTGGACTTTTTTTTGCGCGCATTGTTCGCGCCAATGTTTGATCAGCAGCTCGCGCCGCGCCCGGCTATCGGTTTCAAGGTTGCTGATCGTCGGCGCTTTTTTACTGCCCTGGCGAATAATGAACAGCGCCAGGGCGTGGAATGTCCAGGCCTTGATGCCCGTCACCTGCAAACGCGCGCGGATGCGTTCGTCCATTTCTTCCGCCGCCTGGCGGCCGAAGGCCAGCATAAGAATTTGCTCCGGCGCGGCTTCCCGGCGGCGCAATAACCAGCCGGCGCGGGCCACCAGCACCGATGTTTTGCCGCTGCCGGCCCCGGCCAGCACCAGCAGGGCCTTCTCGCCGTTAATTACCGCACGGCTCTGCGCCGGGTTCAGCGGGGTGCTTTCAATGGAATTGAAAAAGTCCTGATGCTGTTCCAGCATCTGGTCGCTCCAACGCTGATTGCGGTCAGCCACCAGCGCCGGCCCCTGCTCCAGCCATTGCAGGCAGCGTCGGTACGGGTCCCGGCAGGCGTCAAACTCTTCCAGGCGCGACAACGGCAGCGGCAGGGCGCCGAAAGCTTCGCGAATACTCTCTTGCAACGCCGCCAGTTCGCTCAGTTGAAACCAGCCGTCGCGGGAGGTCATCTGTTCAACCGCCGTTACCTGCTGGCTCAGTACCGTGGCGCAAATAGCGCTCATTTCCCGGCTCCACTCTTGCCAGGATTTTTGCAAAAAATGATGGAACCGCTGGGTTTCCTGCCATTCGGTACCGTGCAGGCGCACCACCTTGTCCTGCGGCAGAACAAACTCCAGTTCACCCCAGACAATTCCGCGCTTACAATGAATGGCGATGATTTGATTAAATGGAATAAGGTATTGGTGCTTATCGCCGCTGACCTCGACGCCGGCGTGCAACAGCCGCACCCGGTTGTAAGGATGCTGCGCAAGATGCTTGCCAAACGAGGTCGATTTCAGTTCCATAAGATATGCAGGGATTCCGTGTCGTTTATGCGTCAGGACGTAGTGTACCCATTTTAACTTGTTCTGCTCCAGCCTGGAATTCAGGGTAGACTAGCCGATATCCTTTAAAGGAAATAGCGTTAACTTTTACACTTTGGCATCACACTTAGGGAATTATGCGTACATTACTTAATATCGTGAATTTTATCCTGGGCGGCTTCTTTACGACGCTGGCCTGGCTGCTGGCCACCTTGCTCAGCATTGTGCTGATTTTCAGCTGGCCGTATACCCGTTCCTGCTGGGAGATAACCAAACTCGCCCTGCTGCCCTTCGGCAACACCGCCGTGCATGTGCATGAGCTCTATCCTGAAAATCGTAACGCGGTGACGTCATCGGCCGGTACGGTGCTCAACGTGCTGTGGTTGCTGCTATTCGGCTGGTGGCTGTGCCTGTCACATATTGTCACCGGCATCGCTCAATGTATCACTATTATCGGGATTTTGCCGGGCATCGCCAATTTTAAGCTGGCGGTCATCGCCCTATGGCCGGTAGGACGCCGTGTGGTCCCGGTCGAACTCGCCGATCAGCTGCGCGCCCACCCGGATCGGCGTTTTTATCGTTAAATCCCTGATTAAGGAAATTGTGTGCCGACTTTCGCACCCGGATTTCGCCGTTTCGCGTTTAGCAGCCGCAGCCGCTATAACCTGCGGATTTTCATTTCGCTGGGCGGAGCGGCGGCGCTCCCCTGGTGGCTGGGCCTGCCGACGCTCACCATTCCGCTGACATTGGGCGTGGTCGCCGCGGCGCTGGCGGATCTCGACGACCGGCTGAGCGGCCGGTTACGCAACCTGGTGATTACGCTGGTCAGTTTTTTTATCGCCGCGGTCTCCATCGAGCTGTTGTTTCCTTATCCCTGGCTATTCGGCATCGGCCTGGCCGGTTCCACCTGCGGCTTTATTTTGCTCGGCGCGCTGGGCCAGCGCTACGCCACCATCGCTTTCGGCGCGCTGCTGATTGCCGTCTATACCATGCTGGGCGCCGCGATGTACCAGACCTGGTATCTGCAGCCGGCGCTGCTGCTGGCCGGCGCCATTTGGTATAACGTCCTGACCCTGCTGGGCCACCTGCTATTTCCCATCCGGCCGTTGCAGGATAACCTGGCCCGCTGTTATGCCAGCCTGGCGCTCTATCTCGACGCCAAAGCCAATCTGTTCGATCCGGATACCGAAGATGCCGACGACAGCGCCCTGATCCAGGTGGCGATGGCCAACGGCAACCTGGTGCAGGCGCTTAACCAAACCAAGGCGTCGCTGCTGACCCGTCTGCGCGGCGATCGAGGCCAGCGCGGCACCCGCCGTACCCTGCATTACTATTTCGTGGCGCAGGATATCCATGAGCGGGCCAGTTCGTCCCACGTACAGTATCAGCAACTGCGCGAGCAGCTGCGCTATAGCGACGTGCTGTTTCGTTTTCAACGGCTGCTGGCCATGCAGGCCCGCGCCTGCCATGCGTTATCGCAATCTATCTTGCTGCATCAGAAATATGAGCATGACGGCCATTTCGAGCGCGCGTTCAGCCATCTGGCCGCCGCCATCGAGCGGGTGCCCGTCCCGGCCCAGGTCAAAGCGCTCAAACATTTGTTAAATAATCTGCGCGCCATCGACGCGCAGCTGGCCACCATCGAATCGGAACAGGCTATCGCCCGCAACAGCCCGGAGGAAAACAACCTGGCCGACGACAAGCTGACGGGATGGAGCGATATCCGCCTGCGCATCAGCCGCAACCTCAGTCCCGAATCTGCCCTGTTCCGCCACGCCGTGCGCATGTCGCTGGTGCTGTGCGTCGGTTATGCATTTATCCAGCTAAGCGGGCTGCGCTATGGCTACTGGATATTATTGACCAGCCTATTTGTCTGCCAACCCAACTACCAGGCGACGCGCCGCCGGCTGGCCTTGCGGATTATCGGTACGCTGGCGGGCATTTTGCTGGGCCTGCCGATCCTGTATTTTGTTCCTTCCATCGAAGGGCAGATGATTTTGATCGTGCTCAGCGGCACGCTGTTTTTCGCCTTCCGCAACGTCCAGTATGCCCAGGCGACCATGTTTATCACCCTGCTGGTGATGCTGTGTTTCAATTTGCTGGGCGAAGGTTTCGACGTCGCCCTGCCGCGCGTATTCGATACTTTTGTCGGCTGCGCCATTGCCTGGGCGGCGGTCAGCTTTATCTGGCCTGACTGGCGTTTCCGCCGGCTGCCGGTGGTGATGAATAACAGCCTGACGGCAAACTGCCGTTATCTGGACGCCATCTTGGTGCAATACCATCAGGGTAAGGACAACCGGCTTGATTACCGGGTCGCCCGCCGCGACGCGCATAACCGCGATGCGGAGCTGGCATCGGTGGTATCCAATATGTCGGCGGAACCCAGAACGCGCAGCGAACTGCTGGAATCGGCATTTCGCCTGTTATGCCTTAACCACACCTTCCTGAGCTATATATCCACCCTGGGCGCGCATCGCGAACGGATGGCCGACCCGGCCCTGCTCAAAGTGCTGGACGACGCCGCCTGTTATATCGATGACGCCCTGCAATACCAGGAACAATTCGCCCTGCGGGTGGAACAGGAGCGCGAGCAGCTTATTGACCGTATCCAGGGAGTGCTGCCGGACCCGGAAGCCAGGGAGCAACTGGTATTGCAGCAAATAGGCCTGCTGCTGGAACTGCTGCCCGAACTGATTGCGCGCAAGCAGGAGATTGAAAAACAATTTTAAGCGGGGCGCCCTGCCACGCGGCCGCGGCAGGGCGGTGCCTGGATTTCCCCCGTATCGTCAGGACCGTTCCATGGCCTCAGGTACGCATGACCGCAGAAACGGCGACCCGCCGGGCTAACGGCAGGACAGGCGTTCGAACCAGGCCAGCAGTTCGCTGCGCTGGCCCTGTGACAAGGCGGCCAAATGCCTGCCCGATAGCGCCCCCTCCAGCGCGAACAGCACCTTGATGCTTAAATCCTGCTTAATGGCGCGTAATTTCAGGTAGCTGCTTTTGGCGCCATGGTTACGCAGCGCAGCGACGTCCTGAATCCCCGCTTTCCACAACAGCCGTTCAATGGCCTGCCCTATATTGGGCAAATCCTTCAACCGCGGGCAGGCCGCTTTAACGCTGATATGGTGCCTGGCTTCATCCAGGGAGTGGCGGGCCAGCGCCAGCAGCGTTTCGCCCGCTGCCCACAGCCGCTCGTCCACATGATAATAATTCAATGAAACCGGAATGCCCCGCTTGGTATAAATCAGCTTGCTCATCGCCTGGGCGAGGAACACCGGTTCGCTTTGCCGCGTACCGCGCAGATAAAGTTCATCGTCCAGGATCAGGCCAAACATGATTTTATTGGCGGCCACGCTATAGCCGCCGAACTGCGAGCGGGTGGTGATGACGCCCAGGGGGGAGAATATGGTTTTTACCTGTGAAATTATGTGATTATGTGGCGATTCCATCAACGGTTCCTTGTTATTTACGACGAATGCCAAGTCCTTGGCAGCCAATAAAAATACGGTATTTTCCGCCGGATTTTCAACTTAATCTCGGCCCACGCGCCATAAAGTGGCAATTCTGCGAGGACGATTGAATTTTTGGTTGATTTTCACGCCAATCCCGGATACTGTGTTTTTATACAGTTATCTAGGGGCGGACTCAAAATGCACACTTATGCTCATGCCACATCTTCTGCGTTGCAGCCAACCTCGTCCGACGGCGCGGCGGACAACGCGGAGCGTTCCAGGACCCAGTCCCTGGGCCAGGGTATTATCAGTGAAGTGGTTTATGATGAAGACCAGTCGGTGGTCGGGCATATTTTATTGCCGCTGCTGCGTTTGTTGGGCACGCAGTCGCGCTGGCTGTTATGGCTGACGCCATCACGCAAACTGAGCCGCCCCTGGCTGGAACAATCGGGCCTGCCGCTGGAAAAAATGGTGCAACTGCGCCAGCCCAGCGCATACGACAGCGTAGCGGCGATGGAAAAAGCGTTGCTGACGGGAAATTACAGCGTTATTTTAGGGTGGTTTCCGCAAGAATTGACGGCCGACGACAAGATCCGCCTGCGGGAAGCGGCACAGCATGGAGGCACGTACGGGTTCATCATGTACCCGCAAAATGAGGTTTGCCGCAAATCTGGACAGTTTTCGGGTCTAAAGATTCATTCTACTTTGTATCATTAAGTAAATTTAAGATTAATCTCAATAGGGGTATCAAAACCCCTGCCGGAACCGCCTGGAAACGGGGACAATCCAGTAGATACGCGGTTCCCCGCTACCTTCATCCTGCAGCGTTACTACAACTTTGCCACCGTTTAGTTCAATAAAATCTACACGAAACGCTGTTTTTTATTAGCGGCTTACTACATCTTACTTGTAAGTTTCCCACTTCGTTGTAGACTTTAATTCGCCAGGGCTGCTCTATAACGCCTTTTGAGGGCGATGTACAAACGCAGAGCATGGACACTGGCAATGGAATATTTAAATTAGCTTTAAGAGCTCATTGCCTATTTGGATGATAACGAGGCGCAAAAAATGAAAAAGACAGCTATCGCACTTGCAGTGGCACTGGCGGCTTTCACAACCGTAACGCAAGCCGCTCCGAAGGACAACACCTGGTATACGGGTGGCAAACTGGGCTGGTCCCAGTATCATGACACAGGGTTTTACGGTAACGGTTACGACAACCGTATCGGCAATGGCCCTACCCGCAACGATCAAATCGGTGCTGGTGCCTTTGTTGGTTACCAGGCTAACCCGTACTTAGGGTTTGAACTGGGTTACGATTGGCTGGGCCGCATGGCGTATAAAGGCAGCGTGGACAACGGTGCATTTAAGGCGCAAGGCATTCAGTTGACCACTAAACTGAGCTACCCGCTGACTGACGACCTGGACATCTATACCCGTCTGGGTGGTATGGTATGGCGTGCTGATTCCAAAGCGGCATACAACAACGGGGCTGGCGGTCGTCGGAACGACAATGACACCGGCGTTTCTCCTTTGGCAGCCGGTGGTCTTGAATACGCCGTTACCAAAAACTGGGCGACCCGTCTGGAATATCAGTGGACCAGCAACATCGGCGATGCCGGCACCGTTGGTACCCGTCCTGATAATGCCCTGGTCAGCGTAGGCGTTTCTTACCGTTTCGGCCAGGACGACGTAGCAGCACCTGCTCCGGCACCTGCCGCAGCTCCGGCTCCGGTTGTTCAGACCAAACGTTTCACCCTGCGTTCCGACGTGCTGTTCAACTTCAACAAGTCACAGTTGAAACCTGAAGGCCAGCAGGCTCTGGATCAACTGTACTCCCAGTTGAGCTCCATGGATCCTAAAGACGGTTCTGTTGTCGTTCTGGGCTTTACCGATCGCATCGGCTCAAACGAATACAACCAGAAGCTGTCTCAGGCTCGTGCGCAGAGCGTAGTGAGCTACCTGGTGTCCAAGGGCATCCCTTCCGACAAGATTTCTGCACGCGGCATGGGTGAATCTAACCCGGTCACTGGCAATACTTGCGATAGCGTGAAAGGCCGTGCTGCTTTAATCAGCTGCCTGGCACCGGATCGTCGCGTAGAGATCGAAGTGAAAGGTATCAAAGAAGTGGTAACTCAGCCGCAGGCTTAAGTTGTCGCTCTTTAAGTAAAAACCCCGCATCGCGGGGTTTTTTAATGCCTGCCGTTTACCCGGCACACCGCGGTTGCCCGCTCCGCGCTTAACTCTCTTCACCCAGAATGGCTTTTAAATCCTGTTTCAGCGATGACATTTGCGTCGCGTATTTCTCTTTGCGCTCCGCATCCTCCAGAAGATTGACGATGGTTTCCGACAAGGTATTGCCCCGGCGCTGCGCCAATGCCGCTAATCGCTGCCAAACCAGATATTCAAGATCGATGGATTTTTTGCGGGTATGCTGATGCTCGGCGTTAAAATGCCGTTTACGCCTGGCGCGGATCGTCTGCTTCATGCGATTTTCCAGCGCCGGATTCATATTGTCCAAGATCCATTGGGTGATATTTTCAGGCTGGTGTTCATAAAGCAGCAGCGCGGCAACGGCCTCTTCCGCGGCGCTGTCCTCTTCAAAGCGGGTGATCCGTTCACCTTCACGATGTTTTTTTACCAGATAAGTCCATTTCCATCCGGTTTCGAGATTTTCCAACTGCTGATATTTCATGATGCGTTCACCCGTGACCGTGTAACGTTAGCCTGATAATAGCAGTTTCTGGCCTAAAATCCCTAGCACTAGTATTATAACGGTTAGTTTTTAATCAATTGAAACGGGGAGGTACCGGGAATATTCACACAACGTAAGATGCGTGAGACTCGGGGAGGGAAATTCTTGTATAATCTACGTTTCCCTGTTTAGCGACGTTACCTACTACCTTGACCATTAAACAATTAGAATGGAAATATTTAATTCCCGAGCTTTCGCCTTTTGATGCGGTGTTTGCCCAACCCTACCAGCCAATGCCTGCACCTATGGATCTGTTGCAGCCTCGTTTGATGGATGGCCTGACTCAATTTTGCCACTCCCGGTCGCCCAGCCGCTTTATGCTGATCACCGCGCAGGAAGATGAGGAATATTTCCAGTTAATCACCGAGACGGTCAAACGGTTGCTGCCTGACACCGACAAGTTAGTCGGCAGCCGGTATATCATTACGGGTAATGGCGTCAGCATCCAGCCGGCAGCCAAGCGCGATGATAATTTCGCCAGCCGGGCTACGTGCCTGTTTCAGCCGTGGATCGAGAACGAGCAGCTGTTTGGCTGCGTCAGATGCTACCGGGACGTCATTGATTTACAGCCCGGCAAGATTCACGAAGCCAATGGCGGCGTGCTGGTCCTGGGCGCCAAGGCGCTGGTCAGCCAGCCGCTGATGTGGCTGCGCCTTAAGCAAATGATTATGCAGCAGCGTTTCGACTGGCTGGCGTTGGACGAAACGCGCCCGCTCCCGGTATCGATTCCGCCGATGCCGCTGGATCTGCGCCTGGTGATTATCGGCGATCGCGAGTCGCTGGCCGATTTAAACGATCTTGAACCGGATCTGACCAAGCTGGCGTTATACGGCGAATTTGAATCGGATTTAAAACTCCTGTCGCCGGAGGAAATGCAAAACTGGTGCGCCTATGTCAACAGCCTGCTGCACGGCCAGGGTTTGCCGCCGCTGACCGCCGAGGCCTGGCCGGAGATGATTCGCCAGGCGGTACGCTACAGCGGCGACCAATACCAGCTGCCCCTGTGCCCGCAATGGCTGACCCGCCGCATCAAAGAGGCCGCGCTGTACAGCGAGCAGGGCGTCATTAACGACGAAGCGCTGTACAACAGCAATCGCACCCGCATCTGGCGCGAAAGCTATCTTACCGAGCGTATGCAAGATGAGATATCCGAAGGCCAGATCATGGTGGAAACCGAAGGAGCGATGGTCGGGCAGGTCAATGCGCTGTCGGTGCTGGACTTTCCGGGGCATCCGCTGCCATTTGGCGAACCTTCGCGTATCAGCTGCGTGGTGCATCTGGGCGACGGGGAAATCAATGATGTTGAACGCAAAGCGGAACTTGGCGGGAATATCCATGCCAAAGGCATGATGATCATGCAGGCTTTCCTTATGGCCTCGCTGGAGCTGGATCAACAGCTGCCCTTCTCCGCTTCGCTGGTATTTGAACAATCCTATGGCGAAGTGGATGGGGACAGCGCCTCGCTGGCGGAATTGAGCGCCTTAATCAGCGCCCTGTCCGGCAAGCCGCTGGGACAGCACATCGCCGTCACCGGTTCGGTGGATCAATTCGGCCGGGTTCAGCCGATTGGCGGGGTGAATGAAAAAATCGAGGGGTTCTTTGCCTTATGCCAGAGCCGTGGGCTTGACGGTTCACATGGTGTGATCATCCCTACCGCCAATGTACGCCATTTATGCTTGCACGAAGAGCTGGTGGAGGCGGTACGGGAAGAGCAGTTCCATATCTGGCCGGTGGAGACCATTGATGAAGCGTTGGAATTGCTGACCGGGATACCATACGATCACGAGCAGAAACCCAATCTGATTGCTTCGATACGCGAGCGCATCGCTTATATTAATCAGCACGAACGCCTGCGTTTACCCTGGGGATTTCGCTGGCTCAATTGGTTCAACCAGAGCTGAGCGAAGGTCCGGGGATATGTATGTCAGTTAATGTGCGAGATTCATTGATAAAGGTTTAGATAACATGGTAGATAAACGCGACTCTTATTCTAAAGAAGATTTGCTTGCCTGTAGCCGCGGTGAGTTGTTCGGTAAAGAAGGCCCGCCGCTTCCCGCCGGCAATATGCTGATGATGGATCGGGTCGTTAAAATGACCGAAGACGGGGGTAGCCATAATAAAGGTTACGTTGAAGCCGAGTTGGATATCAATCCGGATATGTGGTTCTTCGGCTGCCATTTTATCGGCGACCCGGTCATGCCCGGCTGCCTGGGGCTGGACGCCATGTGGCAGCTGGTCGGGTTTTATCTCGGCTGGCTGGGTGGTGAAGGCAAAGGACGCGCATTAGGGGTCGGGGAAGTGAAATTTACCGGCCAGGTGTTGCCCAGCGCCAAATTAGTCACCTACCGCATTAATTTTCGCCGCGTGGTTAACCGCCGGTTGGTGATGGGCCTGGCAGACGGTGAAATGCTGTGCGACGGCCAGGTTATTTATACCGCCAGCGACCTGAAAGTAGGACTTTTTAAAGATACCGGCGTCTTCTAACGGCCGGATAATGAAACCTCCGCGAAAGCGGAGGTCAATCCCTTTGCTGACAGGATGATTACAAGGTAACCGACCTGTCCTCCATGGCCTTTCGCCAACCTCCCAACCAGTGAGACCGTGCATCTAAGGACTGAAAAGGACATATCTCGCTTGAGCGTCCGGATAATCCCGCTTGATAGCCGCGCGAATGTGCACGTTCAAGGCGATCTCGTTTTTGTCTCTTCATGCCGTGTTTCCCTCATCTTATTTGGTGGAAAGAAAACGGTAATCGCATTGCTGCAATTACTCTTTATCTTTAACGATAAAGAGGCAAAAGATCAATGCACCAATTCACAAAAGCGTCATATCAAAAACGCATAATACCCCTATTCTGGCCAAAACAGCCCCAGCGGTTCCCCGCATAATCCGCTGAATTTGCTCATAAACCAGCGATTGCCCCGCCACAGAAAAATACCGGGCCAAACGCCGTCCTTTTTTAGAACGTTTAGTTATTAACGCTGTAAGGAAATTTGCCTGGCCGCGGTTTGGCCCACCTGCTGCCACCCCTGAGCCAGGGTTCTGACCAAGGCGTCATAGCCATCTTCTTCCTGCTTGAGCGTCAGGGCAAACGGCGCGCGGGTGACCTGCTCTTTATGGGTAAACAGCCATTCCCCCTGAATCACCGCCCGGCCGTCATACCGGCCGTGGAAGCCGGTAATATTGATTTCCAGGGTATCTTGCTCCCCCTGCACCGGGCTGGCGGAGACCAGGGTTCCCGGCAGCGCATTGCTCAGGTTGGCGACCATGGTTTGCCGCAACTGTTGTTCCAGCGGACTGGCCCACAGGTTATTACTGGCCGTAATATAGCGTACGTCGCTGGACTGGTAGACCACGCCGCTGCCCGCCAGAAAATCCGATACATTGACGCGCGAAACCCAGATATGGCGCGCGGCGGTCGACGAAGGCGGCGGCGATACGCTGCTGCCGTCGGCCGCCACCGGCAGTTGATAATAATGTTTATTGTCGTTGCTGCTACAGGCGCCCAGCAACATGACCAGCGCCAGCAGTATCCCTTTATTCATTATTTGGCCCTCTTAGGCTTTGGATCGTTACCGTTATCGGCCTCGAAGACCAACGCATTGCTCTTATTATTCAGCGTCCGCAGTACCGGCTGGAGTTCGCGCAACACCTGATCGAGCCGCTGCATATTGTCCACCATCTTATTGTAAGCCGCTGAGCCGGGCTGGAAGCCCTTCATGCTGCTGTTCAGCTCGCGCAAGGTGCGCTGCATATCCTGCGGCAGTTGCTGCATCGACTGGCTTTCGGTAATCTGATTGACCGACTTGAGGGTTTTTTGCAGTTCGCGCAGCGTGTTCTGGCTTTGGGCCAGGGTGCTGGTGGCTTCATTAATCATCGGATTGAGCGGCAGGTTATTGATCTTATCCAACGTCAGCATCAGCTTTTGCTGAATTTGCGCCAGGCCGCCGCTGGTGGTGGGCAACACCGTATAACCGCTGACGCTTTTCATCCCTTCCCAGGGTTTGGCCTGCGGATAAAAATCCAAATCGACAAACAGCGAGCCGGTCAGCAGATTGGCGTTTTTCAACGTGGCGCGCAGTCCGCGATCCTCGGCCTCTTTAATCAGCTGATTAATATCGAAGCTAGCCCGCAGTTTGCCGATAAACCGGTCGGGTTCAATGCGGATCAATACCGGCACCTGATAATCGTCGGTTATCGACTGCTGGGTGGCGGTGGAAATGAACGGCACCTGGGCCACGGTACCCAGGCGAACGCCCCGGAACTCGACCGGCGCGCCAGGCTGCAGTCCGCGAATCGAATCATTGAACAGCAGCAGGTAATCTTTGTGCACGGTATACAGCGAGTCGGCGATATCGCTCTTGTTATCGAACAACTGGTATGTCTGGTGCTCCTTGGCATGCTCGCCCAAATCCCAGCCGGTCGGGACATCAAAACTGACACCGCCGCTAAACAGCGTGGTCAGCGACCCCATTTCCACCCGCATTCCCTGCGCCGACATGTCGAAAGCCACCCCGCTGTCCTTCCAGAAGCGGACGTTGGTGGTGACCAGGCTGTCATAGGGCGCGCTGATAAACAGCTGATACCGCATTTTGCGGCTTTGCGGATCGAAACGACTGATTTGCACCGTACCGACCCTGAAGCCGCGGAACAATACCGGGTCACCGGCGTTCAACTGTCCGGACCGTTCGCTATCAAGCTCGACGCGGATGCCTTTAGCGTCCGGCGACGCCAGCGGCGGCGCATCCAGCAGGGTAAAATCACTGGCGTCCTGCTCTTTGGCGCCGGGTTGCAGCTGGATATAGGCCCCCGATAACAACGTACCCAACCCCGAGATGCCTTCCCGGCCGATTTGCGGCTTTACCACCCAGAATGCCGAATCCTGGCGCAGTAGTTTTTCCATGCCGTTATTGATGCGCGCTTTGATTTCCACTTGCTGCAGGTTATCGCTCAGTACCACGCTTTCCACCAGCCCCACATCGACGCTGCGGCTTTTGATGGCGGTTTTACCGGCTTCTATACCTTCCGCGCTGGTGGTGGTCAACGTAATGACCTTGCCCTGGTGGCTGAAATGATAATAGAGAATCCACGCCCCGATCAGGACCGTGACTATGGGTATAATCCAGACCGGAGACCAGCGTTTGATTTTCTCGACCTGGGCGACGTCATACTTATTTTCCGTCAACGGTAGACTCCTTTTGCATTATTTTCTCCGCCCGATCCCAAATAAGACGCGGGTCGAACATTTGCGCGGCAAACATTGTAATGATAACCACCATGGCAAACAGCACTGCGCCGATGCCCGGCGTAATGCTCATGAGTTGTCCCATCCTGACCAGGCCGGAAAGCACCGCGATCACAAAGACGTCAATCATCGACCAGCGGCCGACGAATTCGACAATTTCATAGATAAAATGCATGCGATCGCGATCGGTGCCCCGCCCGCTCCCGGCGTCCCAGCATAACCAGGCCAGCGCGATCATTTTCAGGGTCGGCACCATGATGCTGGCGATAAAAATCACCATGGCCACCGGATAGGAACCGTCATCCCACAGCAGGATCACCCCGGCGATAATAGTTGAATTAAGTTTGCTGCCCAGCCCCTCGGTTATCATGATCGGCAAAATATTGGCCGGGATATACAGGATGATGGACGTGATCAGCAGGGCCATGGTCCACTGCAGGCTATTGTGCCGTCTGGCACGCTCGCTGGTATGGCAGCGCGGGCAGACGCGCTGGCCGGCCGGCAGAATCAGGGTACAGCAGCTACAGGCGCGTATTCCCTGGGACAAGCCGCTGGCGCCGACCCGCATGGCGGTGACCGGCGAGACGACCGGCATGATATTGTCCCATAACCAGCGCTGGTCAATGCATTGGAACGCCCGCTGCTGCAGCAGGCAAAACAGGCAAAACGGCAGGAAGCTGATCCCTACGCCGATATCGCCATAGGCCATAAGCTTGACAAAACTCACCAGCACCCCGGCCAGGAAAATTTCCGCCATGCCCCAGGCGCGCAGCGCAAACAGCGCCTTGGCCATAAAGGCCCGCAGGCGAAACGGCATGGGGATCTCGAAACACAGCAGGATAATGGCGATCATGCATAGGGCGGGGATGAATTGCACAAACAGCAAAAACAGGCTGGCAAGAATCGAAAAGTGATCGTCCACCATGATGCCGGGTATTTGCGGCAAGGTAATCTCGCGCCCGATACCGGACACCTTCATATTGACGAAGGGAAACAGATTGGCCAACACCAGCATGATGAGCGCGCTGATGGCAAACGTGACCGGCTGGGTACGGGGATTGGACCAGCGGCTGATCAGGGTATTCTTGCAGCGCGGGCACACCCCTTTCTGTCCGGAGGCGAGCGGCGGCAAGGCCACCAGCAAATCGCAATGGGGGCAAAGCACGTTTCTAGTTTGATGAGCCGGAGAACACATGCTTTTATCCTTATGGTCAGGCAATTTGCCCGTCGATATAGCCCGTCATCATGCGGGTGAATGCGCATGCCGTGGCGCCGGCCATCACGCCCGGCAAACGCCCCGGCCGGCCCTGGCGATCGGCTACTCTTTTGGACCGTTTTTTTGCGCTTCCAGTTCTTCCCAGCGGGCAAAAGCCTGCTCCAGCTCCAGCTCGGCGGTGGCCATAGCGGCGATGACCGACTGGGTCTTTTCATGGGACTGGCTGAAAAAATCCGCATCCGCCATCTGCGCCTGTAATGCGTTTATTTCTTGTTCCAGGCGTTCGATTTGCTGCGGCAGCATCTCCAACTCGCGTTGCAGGTTATAGCTTAATTTGCCGCCTTGCTTAGCATTAAGCGTTTTTTGCACTCTGGCAACGCTATTTTTTTCGGCCGCGGGCTGCGCCGGCGCGGTGGAGCGCAGCGCGCGCATGTTCCGGCGCTGGTTTTGCGCATCAAAATAGCCGCCGACAAAACTGCTGATCTGGCCGTCGCCTTCAAATATCCAGCACTCGGTGACCGAGTTGTCGACAAACTGCCGGTCATGGCTGACCAGCAGTACCGTGCCCTGATAGCTGTCAATCATTTCTTCCAGCAATTCCAGGGTCTCGACATCGAGATCGTTGGTCGGTTCATCGAGAATCAATAAGTTGCTGGGGTTTAAAAACAGCTTGGCCAGCAGCAGCCGGTTGCGTTCCCCGCCCGACAGCGCTTTCACCGGGGTCATGGCGCGTTTGGGGTGGAACAGGAAATCCTGCAGATATCCCAGCACATGGCGGGAACGGCCGTTAACCATGACTTCCTGCTTGCCTTCCGCCAGATTGTCCATGACGGTACGCTCGGGATCGAGTTCGGCGCGATGCTGGTCGAAATAGGCCACTTCCAATTTGGTGCCGCAATGAACGCGCCCGCTGTCCGGCGCAAGTTGGCCGAGCATCAGTTTCAACAGGGTGGTCTTGCCGCAGCCATTGGGGCCGATCAGGGCAATCTTGTCGCCGCGCTGCACCTGGGCGCTGAAGTTGCGCACCAATATCTTGTCTGCGATGCGGTAGCTGACATCTTCCATTTCAAAGACAATCTTGCCGGATCGGGTGGCTTCCTCGACCTGCATTTTCGCGCTGCCAATCACTTCGCGGCGTTCCGTCCGTTCCTGGCGCAGGGCTTTTAACGCCCGCACGCGGCCTTCATTACGGGTGCGGCGGGCTTTGATGCCCTGGCGTATCCATACTTCTTCCTGCGCCAGTTTGCGATCGAATTCGGCGTTTTGCAGCTCCTGGACCCGGAGTTCTTCTTCTTTGCCTTCCAGGTACTTGTCGTAGTTGCCCGGCCATGAGACCAATTTGCCGCGATCCAGATCGACGATGCGCGTCGCCATATTGCGGATAAAGGAACGGTCATGGGAAATAAAAATAATGCTGCCGGCGAAACTCTTCAAAAAGGTTTCCAGCCAGTCGATGGTTTCGATATCCAGATGGTTGGTCGGTTCATCAAGCAGCAGGATCTGCGGTTCACATACCAGGGCGCGGCCCAGCGCGGCTTTACGCAGCCATCCCCCCGACAGGGCCGATAACTCGGTATTGGCGGTCAGGCCCAGCTGTTCGAGCACTTCGTGAATGCGTTTTTCCAGGTGCCACAGATTTTGATGGTCGAGAATCTCCTGCAGGCGGCCCATTTCCATCAGGTTTTTGTCGCTGGGATCTTCTTCCACCAGATGCGATACCGCATGGTAGGCCTTAAGCGTTTCGGCCTGCGCCTGCACCCCTTCGGCGACAAAGTCATAGACGCTGCCGCTGACGTTGCGCGGCGGGTCCTGCTGCAAACGGGCGACAATCACATCCTGTTCGAAAATGAGCTGTCCGTCGTCCAGGGGCACTTCGCGGCTGAGGATCTTCATCAGGGTGGATTTACCCGCCCCGTTACGCCCTACCAGGCAGACACGTTCGTTACGTTCAATGTGAAGCTCGGTATTGTCCAGCAGCGGCGCATCGCTGAACGATAGCCAGGCGCCGGAAAGACTGATTAATGACATGGCGTTTATTGATCCTGATCTGCATGGCTTATCAGCCAGCTATTGTGAATATGGCGATTACGGGCGAAATCCTGGGAGCGGGTACGCTCGGTGATGGACTCCGCCTTCAGGCCCAGGGCCTGTAATCCTTCGGTATCCAATTGGAAACCGCGTTTATTGTTGGAAAACATAATGGTACCGCCCGCACGCAGCAATCTTTTCAGATCCTTCATTAACAGCAGGTGATCCCGCTGCACGTCGAAGCTCTCCGACATGCGTTTTGAATTGGAGAATGTCGGCGGATCGATAAAAATCAGATCGAAGGTTTCATCCGACAGTTCAAGCCAGGACAGGCAATCCGCCTGGATCAGGCGGTGCTGCTTGCCCACCAGCCCGTTGCTGCGCAGATTTTTCTCCGCCCATTCCAGATATGTGCGCGACATATCCACCGACGTGGTGGTGCGCGCCCCGCCGATGCCGGCGTGCACGCTGGCGCTGCCGGTATACGCAAACAAATTGAGGAAATCTTTGCCGCGGCTCATCTCGCCCAGCATTTTACGGGCGATGCGATGATCGAGAAATAAACCGGTATCCAGATAGTCGGTGAGATTCACCCATAATTTGGCGTCATACTCATCCACCAGCAAAAACTCGCCCTTTTGCGCCAGCTTCTCATACTGGTTTTTGCCTTTCTGGCGTTCCCTGGCCTTCACCACCAGTTGGCTGGGGGGAATGCCGAGTACCGCGAGCGTGGCGGCGATAGCGTCGTACAGCCGCTGGCGCGCCTTCTCCGGCTCGATGGTTTTGGGCGCCACGTACTCCTGGATCACCACCCATGAACCGTAGCGGTCGATAGCCACATTATATTCCGGCAAGTCGGCGTCATAGAGGCGATAGCAATCCAGATGCTGCTTGGCGGCCCACTTCTCCAGGCCGCGGATATTCTTGCGCAGCCGGTTGGCGAAATCCGGCGCCACGCCCGCGGAGGACGGCACGACATTGGGCACATCCGCCAGCAGATAGTTTTTCTGTTCGCAGTCCAGCGGGCCGTTCTTGGCTTTAAACGAGCGCTCGGCCCGCAGTTGCAACGCGCTCAGCAATACCGGCGAGGCGCTGAACAGCGACAGCCGCCAGCCGCCGAACTGGCTTTTCATAATGCGGCCCAGTTGGTTATACAGCGCGATCAGCGCCGGTTCGCTCTCCAGGCGCTCGCCGTAGGGAGGATTGCTGACCACGGTGCCGCGCGGACCATCGGGCAATGGATTGGTTAAATTGGCCACGTCATCGACCGTAAACGCGATCAACCCGGCGACGCCGGCGTGGTGGGCGTTGGCCCGCGCTTTTTCCAATACCCGCGCATCGTTGTCCGACCCGAAAAAAAGCGCGGAGGTCTGGCCCAGGCCCAGGCGGGCGCGCTCGCGGGCGGCGCCTAGCACGTCCTGCCACAAGGGTTCGTTATGCCCGCGCCAGGCCAGGAAACCCCACTGCCGGCGCAGCAGGCCGGGGGCCCGATCCGCCGCCATCAGCGCCGCTTCAATCAGTAATGTGCCGGAACCGCACATGGGGTCGAGCAGCGGCGTGCCCGCCTGCCACCCCGAGCGCTGCACGATGGCGGCAGCCAGATTCTCCTTGAGGGGCGCCTGGCCCGCCCCGTCGCGATAGCCGCGCTGGTGCAAGCCGCCGCCGCTGAGATCCAGGGAAACGATGGCGCGATCGCGATGCAAAAATACCTGCACCCGGATATCCGGCTGCTGTTTGGCCACGTCGGGCCGCTGCTGCAGGGCATGGGTAAAACTGTCGACGATGGCGTCTTTAACGCGCAGGGTGCCGTACTGGCTATTGCGGATAGCGTCGTTGGTGCCGCTGAAATGCACCGCGAAACTTTTATCCACCGGGAAGATCGCCGGCCAGTCGATGGCCTGAACCCCCTGGTAGAGGTCATCGTCGCTCAAAACATCGAAGTCGTTAAGCGGCAGTAAAATGCGCGAGGCCAGGCGGCTCCAGAGAAGGCTCTGATAAAGCAGCCGGTCGTCTCCCTGGAAATGCACCCCGCCCAACGCTATTTTACAGTCGAGGGCACCCAGTGCTTCCAGCTCGCTTTTTAACAGCTCTTCCAAACCTTGTGCCGTACTGGCAAACAGTGCATTCATCGGGTCACTTATCATCAAAAAAGAAAATCGTTGCGCATTATAGCTAATCGCGGGCCATTGTCATAAAGTTGGCCCAAGAGAAATATCCGGCAGGGAGGCAAAATGGTGAGTCTGGCGCGGTTATATATTCATCCGGTGAAATCAATGCGCGGCTTGCAGGTTTCCCATGCGTTGGTCGATGCCGCAGGACTGGCGTTCGACCGGGTATTCATGATTACCGAAACGGACGGGACCTTTATCACCGCGCGCCAATACCCGCAAATGGTCCTGTTCACCCCGGTAATGATACAAAACGGCCTGCACCTGGGCGCGCCCGATGGCCAAAGCGCCACGGTGCGGTTCGCCGATTTTGCCGCCGACGGCCACCCTACAGAAGTATGGGGCAATCATTTTACCGCGTATACGGCTCCCGAGGCCATCAATAACTGGTTAAGCGGTTATTTTGATCGCCCGGTGCAGCTGCGCTGGACCGGCGAACGCACCACCCGGCGGGTGAAATCCCTGCCGGAAATACCGCTGTCATTCGCCGACGGATATCCCTTCCTGCTCATCGGCGAGGCTTCGTTTCTCGATGTGCAAAAACGCTGCCCCGCCGGTATTAAGCTGGCCCAGTTCCGGCCGAATCTGGTCGTGAGCGGCACCGCCGCGTTTGAAGAAGATCGCTGGCGGCTTATCCGCATCGGCGCCGTCGAATTCGAGCTGGTCAAGCCTTGCAGCCGCTGCGTGCTGACCACCGTCAGCGTGGAGCAAGGCCGCAAGCATCCCGCAACGGAACCGCTGCGTACGCTCCAGGGATATCGGACCGCTGAAAATGGGGACGTGGACTTCGGGCAAAACCTGATCGCCCGCACCGGCGGCATTATCCGGGTCGGCGATAAAGTCGAGGTACTGGCGCTGCGGGAACCGCGGCGTTATGGCCGCGGCGAGGTAACCGAAACATTACCCGTGCCGCAAGCCGGCGAACAGCGGGTAACCATTGACTATCAGGGACAGGCGTTCAGCGGCAACAACCAGCAGATTTTACTGGAGCAATTGGAGCAGCAGGGAATCCGTATCCCCTATTCATGCCGCGCGGGCATCTGCGGCACCTGCAAGGTCAAGCTGCTGGCGGGCGAGGTCACGCCCCTGAAAGCCAGCGCGGTCGCACAACCGGGGCTGGTACTGACCTGTAGCTGTATCCCCGCCGGCGATATCCGCCTGGAATGAAGCAACGCGGGCAGCATCCGATTGACCCGGACCGGGGGAAGCAAACACCCCGCCGCCGGCGATTTACACCGCCGCGGCGTACACCATTTCATCCTGCTGCGGGTAAGGCAACAAACGGTCATGCATGATTTTGATGGCATCGCCGAGCACGAGTTTGCGCGCCGCCAGGGTCAGCTGCGCCTGGGCCAGCACGCACAGACTGGCGTTATCGCCCGCCTCCGCCACCAGCAGACGCGCATATTCGCCGTTGTCGTTCAGGCGCACCAGCACATCATCGCCCAAAACCGGATGCCAATTCAGCGGCGTGCGCTGCGGCTGGAAATGCCAGCTCTTGGGCATCAGCGGTTTAAGAAAACGCAGCGCCACCAGGGCGTTGAGAATCAGCTCCGCCCGTTGCTCTTCCTTTAACGGCAAGACGCGGCACTTATCGGCGAAGGTATAATACAGTGCGGCATCATCCACGCAGAACACCGTTTCGCTGAATGCATCGGGCGTCAACGCTTTCGCGCCGAAGCGCGAGCGGAATATCATGCCATCAGCGAGATCCAGCATCATCCGATCGTGCTCAGCATCAAAAAACCAACGCCAATTATCCCCGGGAGTGATTTTCATCTTTAATCCTTTCATCACGTCGCTATCGCTTGGGAAATATCCGGTAAACACTCTATCTATTACTACCAGAAAATAAATCTAAGGATAAATTAACAGCAAACGGATAAAAGATAAACGAGCCTAATGGATAAATAAACCCCTTTGGCCCGTTAATTGGCTAAAAACCTTCAAATATGAGTAACAATATCTTTAATCAGCTGGGGACCGTGATAAATGAAGCCGGAATATATTTGAATCAGCGCAGCGCCGGCCGCCATTTTTTCCCGCGCCGCCACCAGTGAATCGATGCCGCCCACGCCGATTATCGGCAATTTGCCGTTTAATTCACGGGACAAGCGTCGAATCACTTCCGTGCTGCGGGACTGTAAGGGACGGCCGCTCAATCCGCCGGTCTCGTTACTATGGGCGATACCCTGCACCAAATCTCTTTGGATGGTGGTGTTAGTGGCGATCACCCCGTCGATATTATGGCGCACCAAACTATCGGCAACCTGCGCCAACTCATCATCGGTCAGGTCGGGGGCTATTTTAACCGCCACCGGAACATATTTATGATGATAGGCTTGCAGCTCGGCCTGCTTATTTTTAATCGCCAGCAGAAGATCGTCGAGGGCCTCGCCGAATTGCAGCGTACGCAAGCCGGGGGTATTGGGTGACGAAATGTTTATCGCTATATATCCCGCATACGGATATATCTTCGCCATACACGTCAGATAATCATCCTTGCCCTGCTCTACCGGCGTGGCCTTATTTTTGCCGATATTAATGCCCAACACGCCGCCGAAATGGGATTTCTTAACGTTTTCAACCAGATAATCAACGCCTTTATTATTAAATCCCATCCGGTTAATCAACCCCTGCGCCGCCACCAGGCGGAACAGACGCGGTTTATCGTTGCCGGGCTGGGGCCGGGGCGTCACCGTACCAACCTCGATAAAACCAAAACCCATCGCGCCCAGGGCATCGATACAATCACCGTCCTTATCCAGGCCGGCCGCCAGACCCAGCGGGTTTTTAAACGTTATCCCCATACAATTAACCGGCTTGGCCGGCACCGACTGGCGTACCAGAAACTCCAATGGCGTTCCGCTAATACGGCCAAGCTGCTGAAAGGTGAGTTCGTGCGCGCGTTCCGGGTCGAGCTGAAACAGGGCCTGTTTAATGAGGGGATAAAACATATCGTCTCCTGATATCCCGTGGACAACCGGGGCGGTATTATCGGGTATCAATCGGTGAAAAGAAATCAAAGCCGAAAAAAAAGCGCGATTGATCGCGCCAGATCAAATAAAGCGCTCGCGGCAAGCCCGCCATCACCGAACCCGCTACGAGCCCTGTTAAAGGGGAGCATGCCAGTGGGGCCGAAGCAGCCCTTTTTCAGGCTGCCCGAGCGCCCCACGGCATGGTAGACCCGCCATCACCCAAGCCAGCCGCAAGCCCTGTTCAAGGGAAAGCGCGCCGTAGGGGTTGAGGCGGCCATTTCCCTGGCCGTCCGACGCCCCTTGGCACGCTAAGCCCGCCATCACCCAAGCCGGCAGCAAGCCCTGTTCAAGGGGAGCATGCCATTGGGGCCGAAGCAGCCCTTTTTCAGCCTGCCCGAGCGCCCCACGGCATGGTAGACCCGCTATCACCCAAGCCGGCAGCAAGCCCTGTTAAAGGGAAAGCGCGCCGTAGGGGTTGAGGCGGCCATTTCCCTGGCCGTCCGACGCCCCTTGGCGCGCTAAGCCCGCCATCACCCAAGCCGGCAGCAAGCCCTGTTAAAGGGGGAGCATGCCAGTGGGGCCGAAGCAGCCCTTTTTCAGGCTGCCCGAGCGCCCCGCGGCATGGTAGACCCGCTATCACCCAAGCCGGCAGCAAGCCCTGTTCAAGGGAAAGCGCGCCATGCCTTCCTTACTGCTACTGCTGCCCCAGCGCCTTGGCAATCTTCTCATACAAATCGCCCGACAAATTCGGCAACGCCTGCAACCGCCCCAGCGCCTCGCGCATCAACACCTGGCGCGGCTCATCATACCGCCGCAACCGGATCAGCGGCTCAATCAACCTCGCCGCCACCTGCGGATTACGCGTATTAAGCTCAATCAAAATCTCCGCCAAGAACCGATAACCACTGCCATCGGGCGCATGGAACGCCGCCGGATTACCCGAAGCAAACGCGCCGATCAACGCCCGGATCCGATTGGGATTATTCAAACTGAAAGAACGATGGTTCAGCAACAGCTTAACCTGATTAAGCGCATCCTCCGCCGGACTGGTGGCTTGCAGAGTAAACCACTTATCCATCACCAGACCATCATGATGCCAGCGCTCATCGAACTCCGACAACAGCGTCGCCTGGCACGGCAACTGCGCCGCCACGGCGGCTGTCATCGCCGCCAGCGCATCGGTCATATTATCCGCCGCGTGATACTGCGCGGTGGTCAACCTGACCGCCCGGTCATGATCGCCAAACGCCAGATAAAACAGGCAAATATTCCGCAGGGCGCGCTTGCCGATATCCGCATGCTCCACGCGGTACCCGGCGGTTTTATTCGCCAGATACACCGCCAGCAGTTCATCCTCAAGCTCCACGGCCAGACAACGGATCAACGCCTCATGCACCCCATGGATAGCCGTCGGGTCGATAACACCAAACAATTCGGCCATCTCATTCTCGCCGGGCAGCGTCAGAATTTGCGCCGCCAGCGCCGGGTCCAGCCGCGGATCGAGCAAAATACCGCGGAACGCATCGGCCACATGCAGCGGCAGCGTCAGCGGCTGGCCCTGGCTAAAGCGCGCCACGCTCAGCCGGATATAAATAGACAACAAACTCTGCGCGGCATCCCAGCGTGAAAACTCATCGGTGGCAAAACGCATCAACAGGGTCAGTTGCTGATCGCTATACGGATAATCCAGCTTAACCGGCGCGGAGAAACCGCGCAGCAATGACGGAACCGGCAGCGAAGGCACCTCATCGAAAATAAACGTCTGCACCCCGTCGGTAATATTCAACACATTCGCCACCGCCTGGCCATCGCGCCGCAGGGGAATGACCCGGCCATCCACATCATAAAGTTCAATATCGAGCGGAATATGCAACGGCAGCTTTTCGGCCTGGTCGGCGGTCGGCGGCGTTGACTGGCTGACATGCAGCTGATATTGGCGCAGCTCGGGATTGTAATCATCGCGCACCGCCAGGACCGGCGTGCCGGACTGGCTGTACCAGCGGCGGAATTGGGTCAGGTCGATGCCTGACGCCTGCTCCATGGCGTCGACGAAATCGTCGCAGGTCGCGGCGCTGCCGTCATGGCGCTCCACATAAAGCCGCATGCCCGCCTGGAATTTATCTTCGCCCAGCAGCGTATGCAGCATACGGATCACTTCGGCGCCTTTTTCATACACCGTCACGGTGTAGAAATTGTTCATCTCGATGACTTTATCGGGGCGGATCGGATGCGCCATCGGGCTGGCGTCCTCGGCGAACTGCGAACCGCGCATCACGCGCACATTGCTGATGCGGTTTACCGGACGCGAACCCAGATCGGCGCTGAATTCCTGATCGCGGAACACCGTCAGGCCTTCTTTGAGGCTCAGTTGAAACCAGTCCCGGCAGGTAATGCGATTACCGGTCCAATTATGGAAGTATTCGTGACCGATAACCCGTTCGATATTCAAATAATCGGCATCGGTGGCGGTTTCAGCCTTGGCCAGCACGTATTTCGAATTGAAAACGTTCAGCCCTTTGTTTTCCATGGCGCCCATATTAAAGAAATCGACGGCGACGATCATGAAAATATCCAGATCGTACTCCAGGCCAAAACGGGTTTCATCCCAGCGCATGGATTGCTTGAGCGAGATCATGGCCCAGTCGGCGCGATCGAGATTACCGCGATCGACAAACAGCTCCAGCGCCACCTGCCGGCCGGAGCGCGTAGTGAAACTATCGCGCAGCACATCGAAATCGCCGGCCACCAGGGCGAACAAATAACAGGGTTTCGGGAACGGGTCCTGCCACACCACCCAATGGCGGCCGTCGCCCATCTCGCCCGAGTCGATGCGGTTGCCATTGGACAGCAGGAAAGGATAACGGTCCCGATCGGCAACGATGCGGGTGGTAAAGCGCGCCAGCACATCGGGCCGATCCAGATAAAAAGTGATATGTCTAAAGCCTTCCGCCTCGCACTGGGTGCACAGCGCGTTGCCGGACAGATACAATCCTTCCAGGGCGGAATTTTGATTGGGATGAATGACATTAACGATGGTTAAGGTAAAGGCGCCCGGCAACTGTTCAATCACCAGGCCAGCCTCTTCCTGGCGGTAATGGGACCACTGCTGGCCGTCAATGCTTAGACTGAGCAGCTCCAGGTCTTCGCCGTTTAACAGCAAAGGCGCCCCCGGTTGGCCACGCCTTACGACTTTACTGACCGCCGTTACCGTGGTGGTTTCGGCGTCAAGATCAAATTCCAGGCTGATATCGGTGATGGTATAATCCGGCGCACGATAATCATGGCGGTATTTCACTAGCGGCTGTTGAGTCATAATTAACCTTTTGGCATCGTAATTGATTTCTTTGTGATAATACTATTCCTGTTAAGGCAATGTTGCCATTGTTAAGCCAAGAGGCCCATCAAAAGCGGAACGCTCGGGATTAATCGGTCTTTATTTATGCGATTGTCGGCCGCGATGGCGATTATTTACCCGGGAACGGCACGTTTAAGCCTCGACGTTAGAACGCCATTTATGATTTGATATGACTACACTTACAGAATAAGCCGGGTACACTTCAGTCGATTTGCCATTTATCCGACTGTATTTATGTGTCGCAAGAGGATGCTGTAACGCACCATGAATTTAGCCACTGACCCGATTTTAACGTCGCTACTTGACACCGACGCCTATAAACTGCACATGCAACAGGCGGTCTTTCATCGATATTACGATGTTACCGTCACCGCCGAATTCCGCTGCCGGGGCGACGACCTGTTGGGAGAATACGCCAGCGATATCAGCGCGCAAATCGATCTGATGCAAAATTTGGCGCTGCGCGACGAGGAGCTTACTTTTCTTGCCGGCCTGCCGTTTTTTCATCAAGATTATTTGGCGTGGCTGCGAACCTTTCGGTTTGATCCCCGCCAGGTCAAGGTGCGCAACCATAATGGCAAATTGGACATCCGCATTACCGGCCCCTGGCGGGAAGTGATCCTGTGGGAAGTCCCGCTGCTGGCGGTGATAAGCGAAGTGATTCACCGGCGGCGCTCGCCGTTTAATGTGCGCGAGATGGCCCTGGCCCAACTGAGGCAAAAGCTGCGCCGCTTCCACGATCTCAGCCAGGACGTGGATATTTCGCGTTTTAAGTTAATGGATTTCGGCACCCGCCGGCGCTTCTCGCGGCAGGTGCAGTCAGATGTGGTCGCCGAGCTTCAGCGCGACTTTCCTTATCTGATCGGCACCAGCAATTATGATTTGGCGCGGCGGCTGGCGCTGACGCCGGTGGGCACCCAGGCCCATGAATGGTTCCAGGCCCACCAGCAGATCAGCCCCACGCTGGCCAATAGCCAGCGGGCCGCCTTGCGGGCCTGGCTGGATGAATATCCCGATCAATTGGGCATCGCCTTAACCGACTGCATTACCATGGATGCCTTTTTACGGGATTTCGACCTGGGGTTCGCGCAGCGCTATCAGGGGCTGCGCCATGACTCCGGCGATCCGGTGGAATGGGGTGAGAAGGCTATCGCCCATTACCAGAAGCTGGGTATCGATCCCATGACCAAAACCCTGGTGTTTTCCGATAGCCTGGATTTCGGCCAGGCCCTGGCGTTGTACCGCCACTTCTGGCAGCGGGTCAACCTGGTGTTCGGCATCGGCACCAAGCTCACCTGCGATATTCCGGGCGTAAAGCCGCTCAATATCGTGATCAAACTGGTGGAATGCAACGGCAGGCCGGTCGCCAAACTCTCGGACAGTCCCGGTAAAAGCATGTGCCAGGACAAAGACTTCATCCTGGCGCTGCGCAAAGCCTTTGATGTGCCCCTGGTCAGGAAAGCCAGCTGACCCGCGACCGTTTTGCGCGCCGGCCGGACGCAATTTACCTACCGCGCCGGAAACCCTTCCGGCGCAAAATGCTCCCTGACTACCCTCTTTTTGACCCTGGCGATGAAATCTCTCATTAAAATGACGATTTTCGCTTGTGTCCTTCTGTCTGCCAAGTAACATATTACAGCTTTCGCATCGGCGATAATGTCCAACCCCACATCACAATGAGTTAAGAGAGTAATCTATGAGCGTAGTGCCTGTAGTCGACGTACTGCAAGGGCGCATACCCGCTGACAGTGAAGTCACTGTACATGGTTGGGTGCGTACCCGGAGAGATTCTAAAGCCGGCATCTCCTTTCTCGCCGTCTATGACGGCTCCTGCTTTGATCCATTACAGGCTGTCATAAATAATACTCTGCCCAATTATAAAACTGACGTGTTGCACCTGACCACCGGTTGCTCGGTGGCGGTGACGGGGCGGGTAACCGAATCCCTGGGCGGCGGCCAGCGTTATGAAATCCAGGCGCAAACGGTGGAAGTGCTGGGCTGGGTGGACGATCCGGATACCTATCCGATGGCCGCGAAACGGCACAGCGTGGAATATTTGCGTGAAGTGGCGCACCTGCGTCCGCGCACCAATATGATCGGCGCCGTGGCCCGCGTGCGTCATACCCTGGCCCAGGCGATCCACCGGTTTATGCATGAGCGCGGTTTTTTCTGGGTGTCCACCCCGCTGATTACCGCCTCGGACGCCGAGGGCGCGGGCGAAATGTTCCGGGTGTCCACCCTGGATATCGAAAACCTGCCGCGCACCCCCCAGGGCAAGGTGGATTTTGAACAGGATTTCTTCGGCAAAGAGGCCTTCCTGACCGTTTCCGGCCAGTTGAACGCCGAAACCTACGCCTGCGCCCTGTCCAAGGTTTACACCTTCGGCCCGACCTTCCGCGCCGAAAACTCCAATACCAGCCGCCATTTGGCCGAATTCTGGATGGTGGAGCCGGAAGTGGCGTTCGCCAATCTCGACGATGTGGCCGGGCTGGCGGAAGCGTTGCTGAAATATGTTTTCCAGGCCGTATTAACCGAACGCGCGGACGATATGAAGTTTTTTGCCGAACGGGTGGATAAAGAAGCCATTACCCGCCTGGAGCAATTCGTATCATCAGATTTTGCCCAGGTGGATTACACCGAGGCGGTGGAGATTTTGCTGGCGTCCGGCCAGAAGTTCGAGAATCCGGTGTCATGGGGGATCGATCTTTCTTCCGAACACGAGCGCTACCTGGCGGAGAAACATTTCAAGGCGCCGGTGGTGGTGAAAAACTATCCGAAAGACATCAAAGCCTTCTATATGCGCATGAATGACGATGGCAAAACCGTCGCCGCCATGGATGTCCTGGCGCCGGGCATCGGCGAAATCATCGGGGGTTCACAGCGCGAAGAGCGTCTGGACCGCCTGGATCAGCGCCTGGCGGAAATGGGCTTGAATAAAGAAGATTATTGGTGGTATCGCGATTTGCGCCGCTACGGCACGGTGCCGCATTCTGGTTTTGGGCTGGGTTTCGAACGTTTGATCGTTTATGTCACAGGAATGCAAAATATCCGTGACGTAATCCCGTTCCCGCGCAGCCCTCGCAGCGCCAATTTCTGATTTTCTTCTTAAAATATAAGAAAAACATATATATAACTTCTAAAGGCCAGCTATGCTGGCCTTTATCTTTTCAAACTTTGAGTTCTCTCACAAAGTTCCGTAAAATTTACATTTTGCAACACTCCGTTTCTCACTGAAACATTATTGCGACCTTTGTAGCATTTTCGGTGTGGATTAACAGGTCCACGAATGGAACACTGCGTGCAGACACAGGAAGACACCAAACTCTCAATAATGTTTCATAAAGAAATATTAGCGGCAGTGGCAGGTGTCCGAATAACACCAATGAGGGTAGTAATAATGATGAAGCGCAATCTTCTTGCAGTGGTAATTCCGGCCTTATTGGCTGCAGGCGCGGCCAATGCTGCCGAAGTCTATAATAAAGACGGTAATAAACTGGACCTGTACGGTAAAGCTGTCGGTCTGCACTACTTCTCCAGCGATAGCGACGGCGGCTTCGGCGGCGACGGCGATCAGTCTTATGCCCGTCTTGGCTTTAAAGGCGAAACCCAGATCAACGATCAACTGACCGGTTACGGCCAGTGGGAATATCAGTTCAACGCTAACAATACCGAAGGCGGCACGGACCATGTTGACGGCAATAAAACCCGTCTCGGCTTTGCCGGCTTGAAATTCGCCGACTACGGTTCATTCGATTACGGCCGTAACTACGGCGTAGTGTATGACGCATTGGGCTGGACCGATATGCTGCCGGAGTTCGGTGGCGATACCGCGTACACCGATAACTTCTTCGTCGGCCGTACTACCGGCGTGGCGACTTATCGCAACACCAACTTCTTCGGCCTGGCCGACGGCCTGGACTTCGCTCTGCAATATCAGGGCAAGAACGATCGTAGCGATTACGGCCGCGCCAATGGCGACGGTTACGGCGGTTCAGTTTCTTATGTATCACCTATCGGCGTAGGCATCGTCGGCGCATACGCTTCAGGCGACCGTACCAATACTCAGAACGCCGTGCCGGTTGGCCAGGGCGATCGCGCTGAGCAATGGGCGACCTCTCTGAAATATGACGCTAACAACGTGTACCTGGCAGCGACCTACGGTGAAACCCGTAACGCTACCCGCATCACCGTCCCCGGCGGCGTTATTCCCGGAACCGTGGGTGACGTAGCTGGCTTCGCCAACAAAACCCAAGACATTCTGTTAGTCGCCCAGTATCAGTTCGATTTCGGTCTGCGTCCGTCCATCGCTTACGGCCAGTCGAAAGGCAAGGATATCGAAGGTATCGGCGATGCTGACCTGATCAAATACTACGAAATCGGCGCGACTTACTACTTCAACAAAAACATGTCTACCTATGTTGACTACATCATCAACCGTCTTGATGATAACAACGAACTCGGTATTTCCTCTGGCGACACCGTTGCCCTGGGTCTGGTTTACCAGTTCTAAGTCAATACCGCTGTTTTTACGGAGTGACTATGCTGTAAGTATAGCCCGTAAATATAAATACGAATGGCAGGGTTTCCACCCTGCCTTTTTTATGCATCATTATTAGCCATAGTAATATCCCCACCCTCCCCAGCGTTTTTTCTTGCAAACTGTTGGCAAAGCTATCGTCTGGCGGTAACCTGATACTACTCTGTGCTCACCGTTAGTTACCCCCTGGAATCCCTTAACATGTTTGAACATATTCCCTTAGCCGCCGCCGATCCTATCCTTGGTTTACTTGAAATCTTTCGTGCCGATGACCGCCAGAATAAAATCAATTTGGGCATTGGCGTCTATAAAGATGAAACCGGCCAGACGCCGGTGCTGACCAGCGTAAAAAAAGCCGAGCAGCTATTGCTGGAAAACGAAACCACCAAAAATTATCTCGGCATCGACGGCCTGCCGGCCTTCTCCCTGTGCACGCAAAAGCTATTATTCGGCGCTGACAGCGCGCTAATCGCCTCCAAACGCGCCCGTACCGCGCAGACCCCGGGCGGTACCGGCGGTTTACGCGTGGCCGCGGATTTCCTGGCCAAGAATACCGCCACCAAACGCGTGTGGATCAGCAATCCCACCTGGCCGAACCATAAAAACATCTTTGCCGCCGTGGGCCTGGAAACCGCTGATTATGCTTATTACGACGCGGTTAAGCATACGCTGGACTTCGACGGCATGCTTGATAGCCTGCAGCAGGCCGAAGCCGGCGACGTCGTGTTGTTCCACGGCTGCTGCCACAATCCTACCGGCATCGACCCGACGCCGGAGCAATGGCGCACCCTGGCCGAACTGTCGCACAGCAAAGGCTGGCTGCCGCTGTTCGATTTCGCCTATCAGGGGTTTGCCCATGGTCTGGAAGAAGATGCCCAGGGTTTGCGCATCTTTACTGAAAATCATGCGGAAATGATTATCGCCAGTTCCTATTCTAAAAACTTCGGGCTGTACAACGAGCGCGTCGGCGCCTGTACCCTGGTCGCGGCGGACGCGCAGGCGGCGGACAATATCTTCAGCCAGCTGAAATCCTGCATTCGCGCCAACTACTCCAACCCGCCGGCCCACGGCGCCGCCATCGTAGCCACTATTCTGGACAACGAGGCGCTGCGGGCGCTGTGGGAGCAGGAACTGACCGAAATGCGCCAGCGTATCCAGCGCATGCGCCAACTGTTCGTCGCCACGCTCAAAGAAAAAGGCGCACAGCAGGATTTCAGTTTCATCAAAGCGCAAAACGGCATGTTCTCGTTCAGCGGCCTGACCAAAGAGCAGGTCTTACGGCTACGCGGCGAGTTCGGGGTGTATGCCGTTAACTCCGGCCGGGTCAACGTCGCGGGCATGACCACCGATAATATGGCGCAGCTGTGCGAGGCTATCGTCGCGGTACTGTAAACACGTACAACGCTCCATGCAAAAACCGCCCAAAAGGCGGTTTTTTTTTGATTTATAGATGCGGCGTTATCTGAGGAAGGGGTTGGTTTGCCGCTCGTGGCCGAGAGTGGACATCGGGCCATGGCCGGGAATAAAAGCGATATCGTCGCCCAGGGGCAGCAGCTTGGTGCGAATGGAGCTGATTAAATCCTGGTGGTTGCCGCGCGGAAAGTCGCTGCGGCCGACCCCGCCGTAAAACAGCACGTCGCCCATTAGAATAATGTGGGCATCCTGGTTATAAAACACGATATGCCCGGGGGTATGGCCGGGACAGTGCAATACTTCGAAACGTTCTTCGCCTACCGACACCTCGTCACCTTCCGCCAGCCAGCGATCCGGCGTAAAGGGCTGGCAGTCTTCCAGGCCGAACATGCGGCTTTGTTCCGGCAGCCCCGCCAGTAAAAACGCGTCTTCCTGATGAGGGCCGACGATCGGCACCCCGTAATGGGCGGCCAGCTCGGCGGCGGCGCCGACATGGTCCAGATGGCCATGGGTCAGCAAGATTTGCTTTATCGTTACGGGACGCTGCGCGACCTCGCTTATCAGCCTGGCCGCTTCACCACCGGGATCGACCAACGCGGCTTCGCCGGTTTTATCGCACCATACCAACGTACAGTTTTGGCTGAAATCGGTAACCGGGATAATATGGTATTTCATAACGCTCCGTTAAAATCTGACGTAAAAGGTGATTGTCCGCCCGGGCCCGGCGCGATATCCCGGGGCATGGCGACAAACGCGCTTTTACCAGGTTCTCACCGGACCGGTATCAATATGAACGAAATTACTGCTGGGATAATAACCCACCCCGCCCATACGCAACTTCAGCGCCGCTTTGCGGATGTTGCTCAGCTGCAGGCCTTCAATATGAAAATCCATCGCTTTGCCCAGCGTATGGTAACTGTGCTTGGCCACGCCCGAACTGTGCGCGCGCAGCTCATTATTGGTGTCCCGCGAACGGTAGCCCGAGATCAGCTGCACCGGTTT
Organism: Sodalis sp. RH21; assembly: GCF_047324175.1. Classification (NCBI taxonomy): domain Bacteria; kingdom Pseudomonadati; phylum Pseudomonadota; class Gammaproteobacteria; order Enterobacterales; family Bruguierivoracaceae; genus Sodalis; species Sodalis sp. RH21. The sequence continues at coordinate 3,982,679 of NZ_CP178732.1, forward strand.
ATTGGTATCCAACATCATTTGCAAACGATATATATGATCAAACAAACGCGGATCGATACTCGTCACTTTGTTGGCGCGGTAATCGCGGAAAAAATGGTTCAGCCGGGACAGCTCTTCCGAATTATACCCTTTACCATTGAAGAATTCGGCTTTTAACGTTTCCCCGGTATTAAGATTATTCAGGGAAAGAATACGGGGCCGGGGCGTGGAAAGCGTCGCGAACGAGGTCGCGGGCAACATGGCCAAACCTAAGGTTGCGCAGCTTAACGCCAACATTTTGCGGCGGTGATGATTTATATGATCCATGGGTAATAACCAATCGGCATAAGGGAACAAACGAATTGCACATAAGCGCACCGTCGGGAACCATAACCGCAGTTATTAGCGCAGTCAACCCGCGCATTGTCAAGGTATGCAAAGGCTCACATTTTAACCAGCCGGGTCAGAATTGACCCGGCCGCAAATAATTCTCATTCCTTCAGCGATTTATTGTAGTAGCCGTTCCGCATTGGGTAGGCTTTTCGCCCCGATTTTGATGGTGGAATCATAATTGTAAATATCTGTACGAAATTGCGGTTTACCGTCATCCGCCACCCAGGCGGTCAGATAAAACAGGTTAACCGGGATTTGGTGGCGGATCGGCACATAGGTGGTATTGCCCTGTTTGAGCGTAGCGCTGACCCGGGTATCGCCCCAGCCTGCATCCTGGAGCAGCATATTGGCCAGATCGGACGCTTTGTTCACGCGCACGCAGCCGGAACTCAGGGCCCGCATATCGCTCAGGAACAGATTGTGGTTGGGCGTATCGTGCAGGTAGATGGCATCCGAGCTGGGCATATTGAATTTATAACGTCCCAGGGCATTGTTGACCCCCGGCGCCTGGCGCAGGCGGAACGGAAAGTGCGACGGCGAGATCATGCCCCAATCAAGGGTAGCGGGGTCGATGGCCTCGGCGTCGTTGCTCCAGCCCGATAAGACGGTGAACCCGTTACGCTGGAGATAACCCGGATCGCGCATGGCCTTGGGCACGATGTCCTGGCGGACCAGGGACGTCGGGACATTCCACGGCGGGTTAAGCACCACGCTGCTGAGCGCGCTGCGCATCAACGGCGTTTTGCGGCTCGGGCGCCCCACGATCACCCGCGATGACAGCACTTCGGTGCCCTGATGATAGTAAACCAGGGAGAAGTTGGGGATATTCACCTGGATGCCGGTGTTGATGCGGTTATTAAGCAAACGCAGGCGCTGGATATTCAATGCCAGCAGGGTGACGCGGGTTTGCGGCGACACGTTAAGCCAATCCCTGGTTTGGCGGCCGATAACGCCGTCAGCGGTCAGTCCTTGCCAATTCTGGAAACGTTTGACCGCATCCACCAGATCCGCCGTGAACATTTTGTCCTGGGGATCAACCGTGGCTACCACGGCGGGGTCGGACGTCGAGGCGGAAGGGTTAAGCGAGTCGGCGGCCGGGCTGACCACGACGGATTGCCGGACGTCGGTAACCGGCGGCGGCGTGCGCGCGTCCGCGGGGGCATTATCGGCGGTGGGCAACGGCGCCGCCGGCCCCGGGGTAAGCATGCCGCTGCGGCGCAATATTTCCCGCAATGCCGGAATATCGTCGCTGAGCTGCCCCGGCTTCAAGCTATCTTTCCCATTGAGCTGCGGCCAGGGATGGGTGTCCGTCAGCATGGTTTTCAGGGCCTGGTGCATTTTGGGATACTGGGGATGCTGCGGGGCCAGACCGGCGACGAAACGCAATATGCTGCCGTCGTTCACCGCATGCTGCCAATGTTCGACCGCCAGCGCGGGCGGCGGCGCCAGGCGATAAGTTTGGTTGCCATATAGCCAGGTCTCGCCGTTTTGCTCGACGCCGGCAACGAATTGCAAATAGCCGAGCATGGCATCGGACAAAATAATATCCCGCGCCATGGCGCTGATATCGGGATTGGTCAGCCACTGGGTCCAGGTAATAAACTGCGGCTGCACGCCGGACAGCGCCAGCTCGGCCAATTGCTGCTGGAACTGCTGGACGGCGGCGCGGTCCTGCCACAGCGGCTGGTTATGCCGGGCGGCATACAGCGCCGCCAATTCGCCGGCGTAATAGGGTTTGATTCCGGCGGGCAATACCGTCGATAGCGCGGCGCGGCTATGCCCCAGCGTTTTGGTATCGGGCAGTATCGGGGCCGTGGCCACCTGGGCCCGGGCGGCAATCAGCGGAATCAGGGTCGATGCCAGCAGGCAGCCGATGACCGTACGTCGCCATAACACAGAATTGGTCAGTAACATCCCTTGTCCCCTGTATACAGAATTGTTAATTATTATCGTCTTATTCTTTACACATAACTTTACCCTAGTATATAAGCAGAACGCCAACTCTGCGCTGCCCGAATGAGCTTAATGTGTAATCATTTTAATGGGTGCGGGCCGCACGCAAAAAAAACCGCCCCTGGGGGACGGCTTCTATCCGTTGACCAACCGGCACCGCCGGCAATAACGACTTTACGTGGCTTCCGGCGTGGCGACGGGTGCCGGCACCGGGGGCAGTTCGGCGCCGAAACCGCGCAGTCCCACCACGTGCACGTGCTCCTGGTTATTAAACACTTTGCGTACCAGTTTGTAGGTCGTGCCCTTTTCCGGACTGATGTTTTCCGGCGCGGCGATAATCAGTTGCATTTGCAGCCGGTCGCACAACTCGAACAGCGTGGCGATGGATTTGGCGTCAAGGCGCGCCGCCTCATCGAGGAACAGCAGGCGGCAGGGAGAAATATCCTTGCCGCGCAGCCGGCTGGATTCTTCTTCCCAGCTTTGCACCACCATCACCAGAATCGACATGCCGGTACCGATGGCTTCGCCGGTGGACAGCGCCCCGCTCTCCGCCCTCAGCCAGCCGTCCGCGCCGCGGTTGACCTCCACTTCCATCTCCAGGTAGTTGCGGTAGTCGAGCAGCTCTTCGCCGATGGTCTGGGGAGTGCGTTGTCCCATATCGATATGCGGATTCAACCGCTGGTATAATTTCGCCAGGGCTTCGGAGAAGGTCAGGCGGTTGCTGCTAAACAGATCCTGATGCTGTTCCTGCTGTTCGCCCAGCACGTCGAGCAAAGTGGCGTGGGCCTCGCGCACATTCACGTTTAGCCGCACGCTTTTCACCTGGCCGAAGCTGACGGTTTGCAGCCCCTGGTTAAGCATGCGGATGCGGTTCTGCTCGCGCTGGATGGTTTTACGGATGATATTCGCCACGCTGCGCGAGCTGATGGCCAGTTTCTGTTCACGGGCGGTCAATTCCTCGGTCAGCCGGCTGAGCTCGATTTCCATTTGTTCGATGGCATCCACCGGATCGTCGGTGCGGATAATATCCTGGCGGATACGCTCGCGCAGATGCTGATAGACGGCGATAAAAAATTGAATTTTACGCTCCGGCCGTTTGGGATCTTCCGACAGGCGCAATACGTCGCGTAAATGTTCATTATCCGCCACCGCCAGGCGCAGCGCCCCCAAGGCTTTATCGGACATGGAACGCAGATCGTCCGCTTCCAGATAAGCCAGCTCCCGGCGGTGCAGGCGGCGCTCGACGCCGTTATCGCGCACCAGGCGCATCACGGCGCACCATCCGGCCTTGGCGGTCACCACCTGCTCGCGCATCTGGTGATATTCCCGCTCCAGCTTGTTTAGTTTTTTCTGCAAGGCGTCCATTTCCGTTTCGCAGAACGTCAGCTGTTTCTCAAGCTGATTGCGGCGCGTCCGGTTCTGGCTCAGGGCCGAATGCAATTGGTCCCGGCGCTCCTTGGCACGGGCCTCGGCGCTGGCGTCGGCCTGCACGCCGATATCCTGCAGCTCCTGCGTCAGTTCCTGGTACATGTCGCGCTTGGCGTCATAGGCGCTTTTCAGCGAGGCCAGTACCTGGTTAAGCTGGGTCAACTGCGCCTGATGCTGGCGCAATGCGTCGCGGGCGCGGCTGCGCTCGGTTTCCGCCTGCTCCAGCCGTTGCCGCAACTTATCGTTAAGATCGGAGCTTTCCGTCAGCATACCGGCGGAGTCGGAATAGCCGAAATGGGCGCGGCGCTGGATCACTTCGGTAAGGGCGAAAGCCTGCTGCTTGGCCTGGCGCTGGGCCTGCTGGGCCTGCTGGTAATCGGCCTGCAATTGCTCATGCCGCTCGGGATCGCTTTGCAGTATCGACACCAGGGGTTCCAACTGGTCCAGGGCGCCGCGATGCTGCTGCAAATAGCGCACCGCATCCTGGGCTTCTTCCCAGTCCGCCTGCACGGTTTCCAGCCGATCCGCCAGCGTATCGTCGCCCAGCAGGGTAACGCGCGGGATTAACCGGTTGAGCAGGCCCAGCCCGTCCCGCGCCTGTTCATACTGCTGGCGCTGCTGCTGGGTTTGTCCTTCGTACTCGCTCAGCTGGCGTTCGAGCTCGCCGCGCCGGGCGGTTAACCGGCGGATTTCCGCTTCGGGATCGTCCTCAAAGGCCACGGCCAGATGCGCGCCGACAAAACGGCCGAAGGCCTGATGCAGCCGCTGTATTTTCTGTACGTCAAACGACAGGGTGGCATAACGCTCCGCCAGCGCATCGCGCTCGGCGTTGAGGTTTTCCAGGCGGTTTTCCCGCGCCGCGCGGCCGAACAGCGGCACCGCGGGAAAACGGGAATAACGCCACTGGCGATCGGCCACCTTGACCAGCACCGCCCTTTCCAGCTCTTCGATGCCGAATACGCTGTCGTCGAAGGATTGCGGATCGCCCTCGATCAAATACAGGTCGTCGGGACATTCGTCCAGCCCGTCGAGCTGGTCGCGAATCCGCGATAAATCCGGCACCACGATGGCATGGCGCGACGGCCCGTACAGCGCGGAGAAATACGGCGCGTCATCAAAGGTGACATCGTCGTAAATTTCCGACAGCAGCACGCCGCCAAAACGCTCCGCCAGCGCGGCCAGCCGCAAATCTTCGCTGCCCCCCGGATGGCTGAGCCGCTCGATCTGATCTTCCAGACCGCGTTTGACGCCGGCGACTTCATCGCGCTCGACGGTGGTCTCGCGCTCGCGCTCCAACAATTGCTGCATCGCTTCGGTCACCTGCGAGCCGCTTTCCAACTGCTCGCCGCTTTGCTCGCACAGGGAGGTCAGCGCATCCTGCGCCGCCAGCCAGGCCGGCGCGCGCTGCGTCAGCAGTTGCAGCCGCTGGAGGATCTGATCCAGTTCCTGGCGCAGTCCCATGCGGCGTTCGCCGGCCTCGGAGACCATCACCGACAGGGTTTCCACCCGGGCTTCCAGCTCCTGCCGCGCCGCTTCCAACTCGTCCGGCTGATAGTCGGTGCCGATGCGTTTACCAAACTCCGCCAGCAGACGCTGGGCCTCCTGCTGCTCGCGCAGGCGCTGCTCCAGTTCATTCAGCTGGCTGCGCAAAGCCTGTAGCCGGTCGGCCTGATGCTGCTGCGACGCCGCATCGCGCAGCAGATCGCGGGCGGTTGCCCAGGCATCGCTGCGGCTCACGTGCCCGGCTATCTTGGTCACCAGCCCGTAGGCCTGTTCGAATTGGCTGTGCGCGGCCTGGGCGACGCTTAATTTTTGCTCCAGCCCCAGCAATACGTCGGTCACTTCCCGTTCTTGCGCCTGGAATACCGCCAGCTCCTGTTCGGCGCCGACGGCGCTCAGTTCCGGCAGGGCGCACAATTCGCGGGCGCGCTCCAGCGCCTGCAGTGCCTGCTGATATTGGATGGCGCGCGTTTGCTGCACGTCCAGCGCCTGCTGGTAATCGGCCAGTTGGCTTTTCAGTTCATCCACTTCCAGCTCGGCGGCTTCGGCACGCGCCTCGTTGTCCTGATGGATTTCGCTGGCTTCGGCCACCACTTCGTTTTGCTCTTCCAGACGGAAGGTCAGTTCGTCGATATCGTCGCGATAGCGGCTGATTTTTTCCTGCTGGCGCATGGCGGTTTGCACCAGGTTTAAATGATCGCTGGCGGCTTGATAATCGGTTTCCAGATCCGATTCGGCGGCGATGGTTTCCCCCAATTCGCGCGCCATATCCACGTGGCGATACTGTTCCACCGCCAGCTGTTTGCGGCTGCCGAGCAAATCCCTGCGCAGCATCAATGCGCGATCCAGATGGATGCGCCGTTCGTTGGCGTGGCGCATATAGTCCGCCGCCACATACGACGTCGCTTCGGAAATCAGATGCTTGAACAGATCGCGATCCGACTGGGTGACCCGTATGGCTTCAAGGGTCATGCGGTTTTCACGCAGCGCCGCTTCCATATCCTGAAACGCCTTGCGCACGCCGCCGTTTTCCGGCAGCAGGTAATCGCGCAGGGAACGGGTAATGGCGCTGGAGATGCCGCCGTACAGCGAGGCCTCGATCAGGCGATAGTATTTGCTGCGATCGGCCGCGGAGCGCAGGCGCCGGGGAATGACGCCTAAATCGAACATCAGGGAGTGATAGTCGGTAATGGAGTTGAAGACCTTGAACTGTACTCCTTCGATTTCCTCCACCCGCTCCTTCAGCTCCTGCAGGCTTAACACCCGCGCCTGGCGATCGCCCACCACCTGGGTGAGGATTTCCGTGGGCTGCATCGCCGTGGGCAGGCCCTGGATCATAAAGGGTTTGATATCCACCTTGCGATCGCGCCCGGCGATTTGCTGTAGCCGCACCCCGACCAGCACCCGCTGATGGCGGGAGTTCACCACGTCCAGGGCGGCGTAGCAGACGCCGGCGCGCAGTTTGCCGTGCAGCCCCTTGTCGCGGGAACCGCTGGTGGCGCCGGCTTCGGTGGTATTACGAAAATGCAGCAGGGTTAAATCCGGAATCAGGGCGGTAATAAAGGCCGCCATGGTAGTTGATTTCCCGGCCCCGTTACCGCCGGACAAGGTGGTGACCAACCCATCCAAATCAAAGGTACGGGCAAAAAAACCGTTCCAGTTAACCAGGGTCAATGAGCGAAATTTACCACGTTCAATCATGCAAGTTCATCCTCGGCGCTGTCCGACGATCCGTCATTAAGATTGCCATTGTCGTCATCCTGCTCGTCATTAAGCGATAAGGCCTGTTCTATCGGCATCGCCTCGCCATCGCGGATCATGCGCAGCTGCGCTTCGCGCTGATCGTCGCCGCCGCGTACATCGGCGCCGAAACGGAATACCGCTTCGGTAATGCGGAATTTGGCGGTGTCGTTGCCCATAAACCACACCATGCCCAGCCGGCGCAGGCGGTTAAGCGAGGTTCTGACTTTTTCCTGCAGCTTTTGCCGGTCCAAATCGGAGCCGGTGGAGCGTTGGTTGACCAGTTTAAGCAGTTTGTTTTCATCCGCCAGGCCGAGCAACTCGTCGTACAGCTCCTGCTGGGTAAAAATGCCTTCATGGGCCAGCCGTTCGGGGCTTAAATAGAGGTAGCAGAGGATCTTGCCCACCATCATATCCAGCTCCGACAGCACCGAGCGCGGAATAAGCGTGGTGGACCGGGGACGCAGATAAAAAAAGCCCTCCGGCGCGCGCACCAGTTCCACGTTGTAGCGCCGGTAAAAGCCTTCCAGCTCGTCCTGGAAGTCCATCAGGAAGGCATGGTTATCCAGTTCTTCGGCGCCGATATGGCGCCCGGAGCGCAGCGCGCTGTCCAGGGCCGGGAAAATCGGATTGGACAGCGCTTTCGCCAGCTTTACCGGCATGGTTTCTTCAATACTTATCGATGACATGGGCCTGTACCTTAGCACCGTAATCGTTGATTGCCTGCCATGACGGCGGTAATCCGGAAAAATCCGACCCGGCCACGCCTAAGCGCACGGCCTGGTCGACTAGAATACGCGCAACGTCGAACTGCCGCGCGCGCGGAAAGCGGGCCAGATAATCACGCAGCACCTGGCCGAGGTCGAGGGGCAATTGCTGCTGCTTATAGCGGGCCAGCGCCTCTTCGATCATGGCCGCCAGCTGCTCGCGCACCTCGTTGAATTCTTCATATTCCATATCCGGCGGCAGCTCGCCGGTCACTTCTTCGCTGCGCAGGGCCAGCTCTTCGTCGCGCATGTCCAGCAGGCGATCGGCATTGGCGTAGGTCAGCGCCCAGGGGTGATCGAAATAGTGCTGCACCGACTGGCGCAGGCGCTGGGCAAATACCCGGTTTTTATCCATATCGATGGCGGTACGGATAAAGCGATGCACGTGGCGATCGTACCCTATCCACAAATCTATCGCCTGCTGGCCCCAGCTGGTAATCCGGTCCAGCTTGTTTTGCAAATCGAACACCAGCTTATCGATAAACGTGAGTTGCTGATGGCCGAGCGTCGCATCCTGGATGCGCAGCAGGTTGGCCTGCAATTTATCCCCCGCCGCTTCCAGGGTGTCCTGGAGCTCGCGCAGGGTGCCCGACGTTTCCGACAACAATAATTCGCAGCTGGCGATGGCCGCGCGCCAATCCTGGTTGAGCAAGGCCGCGATATCGTCTTTTACCGACTGCTGCTGCTCGTCCATGATGCGCTGGGTCATGTCGATACTGTCGAAAATTTCCGCCACCGAATATTTCAGCGGGGCGAAGACATTGCGGTGCCAGTGGAATTCGTCGCCGTCTTCTTCCGCCGCTTCCGCCGCCCGCTGCAACTCCTGGGCGACGATGGAAAGCTGCACCGACAGGCGCAGCGTGGAAAATTCACGCTGGCGTATATAGTAATCGCTGATACCGATGCCAAGGGGCGTCAGGCGGTAAATGGCATTGCCGTCCGCCAGTTCGCTGACGAAGCGATTCAACAACCGCTGCCGCACCAGGTCATTAATGGCGTTATTGGCGCGCACCGCAACCGTCTCATGGGTCTGTTCAAACCCTTTGCTGACGTGGCGGAACGCGTCCACCAGCTCGCCCTCGCTCATTTCGCCGTCCATGCGCTCGCTATTGAGCGTGGCGATGGCCAGCACAAACGCCAGCCGCTCGGTGGGCAAGGATAATGAGAAGTCATTTTTCCGGGCCCAGGCGACCAGTTCCGGTACAGTCTGGGAAAATTCACTCATAATTCATCCTTCAGGGAGGTTTTATGCGCCATGACGTGGATATAGCGCCCCATGCCGATAAAGGGTTCCTGCCGGCAATAGCGCTGCTCCATTGCCAGCAAGGCCGGAAAATCATCCTGTTGCTGCCGTTTATTTTGCAGGTAGTCATGGAATACGCGCACGCCGCTTTTGCCGCCCAGCGCCATGCCCATATCGGTCAGCCAGCCGTAAACCTGCGCTGGATCGCAGGGGTGATCCGGCACCAGCGAGCGTTTTTTACGCTTGGGCATCCCGGCCGCCACAATGTTGATATTGCCCAGGATCATATTGCGCATGACCAGCCCGTGCTTATTGTAAAACATTAACGACAGAGCGCCACCCGGCGCCAGGCAATCATGCAGTCTCTGCAACAATTCACGGGGGTCGGCCACCCATTCCAGCACCGCATGCAACAATATCAGATCGGCCGGCCTTTCCAAATGGGGGGCGATGTCCTGCGCCGCGCACTGTACAAATTGCATGTTGGCGCTCACAGATTGTTCCTGCGCCACTTGCCGCGCCCGCTCAATCATGCCTGCCGAGAGATCGCATAACAATAACCGATGGCCCAACGCCGCCAGTTGGCATGCCATGCGCCCTTCCCCGCCGCCGGCGTCGAGAATATACAGCGGGCGGTCGGGCAGGCGGTTTAATAGCCCTTGGAGATCTTGCCATACCACCGCCTGACGAATTTGCCCTTTGGTCGTGCCATAAATATTGCGCGCGAACTTGTCGGCAATATCGTCAAAATTGCGGTCCTGCATAATCGATGCTCCGGGCATAACGGACGGGACACGGCGTTTTTGCCAAAAACCTGCCGTGAACCGACTATTTTGTCACAGGCTGGCTTAGAATGAATCCTTCTGGCGCCGGATTGCGCCTGGTTGACTATATTTCATCCAATCGGAGCGTTTTTTGATGCTTTTTACCCTTAAAAAAATCGTCGGCGGCCTGTTATTACCGCTGCCGCTGCTGATTTTACTGACGGGGGCCGGTCTGCTGCTGCTTTGGCTGACCCGCTGGCAACGCGCCGGCAAGGGACTGGTGACCTTTAGTTGGCTCTGTTTGCTGCTATTAAGCCTGCAACCGGTGGCTGACCGGCTGCTGTCGCCGCTGGAGTCGGCCTATCCCACCTACCGGGGCCAACAGCCGGGCATCGCCTACGTCGTCGTGCTGGGAGGGGGATATACGTTTAATCCGCAATGGGCACCGAGTTCCAATCTGATTAATAACAGCTTACCGCGGGTAGCCGAGGGTATCCGGCTTTATCGCAGCCATCCCGGGGCAAAACTGGTGTTTACCGGCGCCGCGGCGGGGCATAATCCGGTAAGCAGCGCGGAAACGGCGTCGCGGGTAGCCCAAAGCCTTGGCGTGCCGGCGGGGGATATTATCGTGCTGGACCAGCCGCGGGATACCCGGCAGGAAGCGGCCAGCGTCGGCGCGCTGGTGGGCAAGGCGCCGTTTTTATTGGTGACCTCGGCCAATCATTTGCCGCGCGCCATGGGCTTTTTCCAAGCCGCGGGATTATCGCCGGTGCCCGCACCGGCCAATCAGCTGGCGATATCCAGCCCGTTGAATATTTGGGAGAAGGTTATCCCGTCGCCGCTGTGGCTGGGACATGCCGACCGCGCCTGGTATGAAACCCTGGGCCGGGCGTGGCAGTGGCTTACCGGCCGGGATGCGGCAACCGGCGCCGGCGAAAAAAACTGAACGCCGGGCTATTCAAGCCAGGGCTGGAGTTCGCGTCCGGCCAGCTCGAAGGGTGCGCGATCCAGTAATCCGGTATGGATATAGCGCGCCGCCGCTTCCCAGATGCCATAGATCCAGCGCCGGTAGAGAAACGCCTCCGCCACCGGAGCCTTGCTCAGGTAATGATATAGCAGTTCTTTGGCCATGCCGTCTTCGCTCAGGCGGAACAAATCATATTCGCGGGGCGCCCACAGCATGGTGCCGGGGTTAAGCATGGCCAATAGCTGGTCGGTACGCGGATCTTTGAGCATGCTGCGCAGCGTCAGGTTGCCGTGGACCAGGACGCAATTTTCCTGATAATCGGCAAATAGCCGATCCAGGCTCTGGCGGGTGCGAAACAGCAGGTTGCGATCTTCATAGGTCAGCAGCGGCGCGGACACTTTCAGCAGGGTGGACCATATCACTTCGATACGCTGCGCGTACCATTTCGGCCAGGTGTTTTCCTGGGTGCTATCCACCGTGCCCACATAGCCATGGCTGTCGATACGGTGCCAGGCCAGCATGCTCTCGACGATTTGATCTTTGAGCAATACCCAGCGCTGCGGGGTGCGGGTAGGCGCTTCCGCCGATACGCCGCGCAGCCGCTCCATCAACAACAGCTCTTTATAGGGCGCCTGCTGCGTCATCACCAGGCCATAGACCGTCGGCAGCCTGACTTCTCCTTCCCGGGCCAGCATGGACAGCTTGTAGGCTTCCTGCTGGGCGATGCCCTGGCAAATATAACTCTTCGCCAGCAATGAAAGCGGGTTTCCTTCCTTATCGTACATAGCATAAAGATGCGCGTAAGGCTGTTCGCTGATCCGCTCCAGGCGGCTCAGGGATTCACCCAATACTGCGCTTAACTCGGCTTTCAACAGTTCCATGACAGACCAGACCTTAAGGTGAATAAGCGGGCGGGTTGATAAAACACCCGCCATCATGCTGGCTTCGCCAACAAAATTCTTCGTTTCAGATCAAGCTTTCCCGAGAAAACGGCGCGCGCGAAAAATCAGCGCATTTGCCGCATCAGTTCACGCACGCGCTGCAGCTCTTCCTGGGTGTCGACGCCGATGCCAGGGACTTCACGCGCCACGGCGACATGAATTTTTTCGCCATACCAGAGCACCCGCAGTTGCTCCAGCATTTCAATTTGTTCAAGCCGGCTGGGCTGCCAGCCGACGTAGCGGCGAATAAATCCGGCCCGGTAGGCATAAATACCGATATGCCGTAGAAAGGTATCGCCGATGGACTCACGGGACTGGCTGAAACGCTCCCGATCCCAGGGAATTGCAGCGCGGGAAAAATAGAGCGCAAAACCCTGCGCGTCCATCACCACTTTGACCGCATTGGGGTTAAAGGCTTCTTCGGCGGTGGCGATGGGCACCGCCAGGGTAGCCATGCCGGCCTGGCAGCCGGCCAGATTATCCGCCACCTGGCGGATAATCACCGGGGGAATCAGCGGCTCGTCGCCCTGGACATTCACCACGATCTGGTCGTCGCCGAATTGATAGCGGTCGATCACTTCAGCCAGACGTTCGGTGCCGGAATGATGATCGGGGCGGGTCATACAGACCTCGCCCCCCGCCTGGCGCACCGCGTCCACCACGCCGGCGTGATCGGTGGCGACGATCACCCGATCCGCGCCGGATTCCTGCGCCCGCTCCATGACATGCACCACCATGGGCTTGCCGTTAATATCCGCCAGCGGTTTGCCTGGCAAACGGCTGGAGGCGAACCGCGCGGGGATAATAGCCACGAAACTCATTGATTTGTCTCGTCTAATGTCAAGGCCCGCGCCTCGCTCTCCAGCAACACCGGGATGCCATCGCGCACCGGATACGCCAGGGCGTCCGATTTGCAGATGAGTTCCTGTTTCTCTTTATTAAAATACAATTTGCCGTTACAGACCGGGCAGGCAACGATTTCCAATAAGCGGTGATCCATGATTCCTCCAGCATACACACCCTGCGATGCGTTAATGGGCCAAAGGATAGCATAATGCGGCGCCAGGCGGGAATGGTTACGGTGACGGGGTGCAACGCAGGGCACGGAGAAAACGACACTCATTAACATTTTTGCAAAATAGTATTGATCTGGCAAAAGGAACGGCGTAATATTTTTTGTGAGCTACATCACACTTTTAATATTTAAGAGACAGCCTGCCATGAAAACAGTAAATAAAATCATTGCTTTGTTTGCTAATTATAGCCGCTAAGCAAAAAAATCATCGCTCTCTCGGCCTGGCCATCATTGATGTCCGGGCCGATTGTTTTTTTGAGCTGCGCTTTCCGGCGCGCCGTCACCGCTGATGGTCCTGCGCCTGGCGCTTAAAGCGGCGGATCGCCTGCTCGATGGGCGCCAGCAGACCGGGTATATCCTGCGCCGGCAGTTGCGCGTTCACCGGTAGATACCACCAGTTGGGCTGGGCGAAAGCGCGGCATTTTACCGCATCTTTCTCCGTCATCAATAGCGTCTGGTCCGGCGAAGCCAGGGGCGCCAGCTGTTCGGGCCGATAGGCCTGATGATCGGCGAACGGTATGGTGCGCCCGGCGCTCACGCCCATGGCCCGCAGGGTGGCGAAAAAGCGCGGCGGATGCCCGATGCCCGCCATGGCGACCACCCCGGGCAATTGATTCGCGGCGCGGGTTTCACCGGTAAGTAAATTCACCGCGGCGCCGGGTTGCAGTTGCATCGCGATTTCCCCCGGGCGCGCCTGACCGCCATTGACGATCGCGGCGGTGACGCTTCGCAGCCGCCCCGCCCGTTCACGCATCGGCCCGGCGGGCAGCCACCAGCCGTTGCCAAAACGCCTGACGCCGTCAACCACCACCCATTCAATCTCACGTCCCAAGGCATAGTGCTGCAGGCCGTCATCGGTGATAATCACATCCAGCGCATGCTGCTTTAACAGCGCCGCCACCGCTTCGGCGCGGCACGGCGATACCGCCACGGGCGCGCCGGTGCGCTGAAAAATCAATACCGGTTCATCGCCCGCCTGGAGCGTGGTGGTATCCTCGTCGAGCACCAGCGGATAGTGAGCGGACCGCCCGCCGTAGCCGCGGGAGACGACCCCCACCCGCCAGCCCCGCTGCTGCAAACGTTCAACCAGCCACAGTACCACCGGCGTTTTGCCATTGCCGCCCACGGTCAAGTTGCCGACCACCACCACCGGCACCGCAAAACGATGGATTTTGCGCCACCCCAGACGATAGCTCAGCTTTATCAGGCCGCTTATCAGGCCATATAGCCAGGAAAGCGGCAGCAGCAACCGGTACCACCGCGAACCGCCGAACCAGATTTTATCAATCATTGCCGAATTGTAACCGGTGCAGTTGGGCGTAGGCGCCCTTTTGCGCCAGCAGAATATCGTGCGGCCCGCGCTCAACGATGCGCCCGTCCTCGACGACCACGATTTCATCGGCTTTTTCGATGGTCGACAACCGGTGGGCAATCACCAGCGAGGTGCGGTTTTTTTGCAACGCGTCCAGGGCTTTTTGAATGGCGCGTTCCGATTCGGTATCCAGGGCCGACGTGGCCTCATCGAGAATCAGAATCGGACAATCGCGCAGCAGCGCCCGCGCAATGGCGATGCGCTGGCGCTGCCCGCCGGAGAGCAGTACGCCATTCTCCCCGATCACCGTATCCAGCCCCTGGTCCATTTTTTCGATAAAGTCCATGGCGTAAGCCATGCGGGCGGCATTCTCGATCTCCTCCCGTGAAAAGCGGTCTTTGCGGGCATAAGCGATATTATTGGCGATGGTGTCGTTAAACAGATGCACATTTTGCGATACCAGCGCCACCTGATCCCGCAAAGAAGCGAGCGTATATTCGCGCAGGTCGTGGCCATCCAGCAATACCGCGCCCTGCTGCACATCGTAAAAGCGCGTCAGAAGATTGGCGATAGTGGATTTGCCCGAGCCCGATCGTCCCACCAGCGCTACCGTTTTGCCGGCCGGAATAACGATATTGATATCACGCAGGGACGGGGTGTCTTTGCCCGGGTAAAAAAAGGTGACGTCGCGGAATTCGACATTCCCTTCGGCGCGCTCCACCACCAGCGTCCCCTCGTCTTTTTCTTTATCCATATCCAAAATGGCGAATAAAGTCTGGCACGCCGCCATTCCGCGCTGAAATTGCGCGTTGACGTTGGTCAGCGATTTCAGCGGACGCATGAGGGCAATCATGGAAGAGAACACCACGGTGATGGTGCCGGCGGTCAGGTTTTGCATTACGCTCGGAAAACTGGCGGCATACAGCACAAAGGCCAGCGCCAGGGAAGCGATAAACTGGATGACCGGATCGGATACCGACGAGGCGGAGACCATTTTCATGCCCTGCTGGCGCATACGGTTGCTGACATGGTTAAAACGGTCGTTCTCCACTTTCTGTCCGCCAAAAATCAGCACTTCCTTGTGGCCTTTCAGCATCTGTTCGGCGCTGGTGGTCACCTGACCCATGGTGTTTTGCATATTTTTGCTGATATTACGAAAGCGCTTCGAGACCTGACGGATGGCGATGGAAACAATAGGCGCGATAACCACCAGGATCAGCGAAAGCTGCCAGCTGTAATAAAACATCATGATAAACAGGCCGATGATCGACGCGCTTTCGCGGATCACGGTAATCAGCGCGCCGGATGACGACGAGGCCACCTGTTCGGAATCATAGGTGATACGCGACAATAGCGTGCCGGTGGACTGCTGATCAAAAAACGACACCGGCATGCCCATCATATGGCTGAACAGGCGCCGGCGCATTTGCATCACGACTTTGCCGGATACCCATGAGACGCAATAGCTGGAAATAAAGCTGGTAATGCCGCGCACCACCATCAGGCCGATCACGGCCAGGGGCATCCACACCAGGATGCTGTTATTGCTTTTGCCAAAACCATCGTCAAGCAGCGGTTTAAGCAGCGACAGCATCAGGGTATCGCTGGCGGCGTTGAGAATCAGCGCGATAGACGCCACGATCAGGCCCGTTTTAAAAGGAGAGATCATCGGCCATAGGCGACGGAACGTCTGCCAGGTGGAGAGATCTTTATCATTGAGCATTCAGTTAACCAGCGCGTAGTCTAAATAGCCGACCATTCTACTCATTATCGGCTTGGACGCCAAACCGCTGGTGATACCATCGCGGCATAATTTGCTCCCGATACCCTTTTATTACCCAATTATGGTCATAAAAATGGATACTGACCTGTCCTGAATGGGCGGTATCGTGCCAGGGGATGCCCTGTTGCCGATAACGCGCCATTATTGTTGGCGCCGGCAATCGCCAGGGGCTAAAACGCGCCGCCGAGGCCAGCGCCGCTTTGGGCCGCACCGCGGTGAGAAACGACCGGGTGGATGAGGTCTTGCTGCCATGATGGGGCACCTGCAGGATATCGGCCTGCAGCAGACGGCGCGAAGACTTAAGCAACGCCCGTTCGCTCGGCCCTTCGATATCGCCGGTTAATAATACGCTGAACCTGCCGTCATCGATTTTAACCACGCACGAATCGTCATTACCGGCCTTATCAACCTGGGCGGGCGGCCACAGCACGCTAAATTGCAGCCCCTGCCAGCGCCAGCGCTGTCCTTGCAGACAGGGCAGATGCCCGCGCTGCCGATAGGAGCTCGATACCGGGATGCCCGGATAGATTTTTTTCAGCGTGGCCAAACCGCCGATGTGATCCTGGTGGCTGTGGCTGAGCATCATGGCTTCGGGCGCCAGGCCGCGCCATTTCAGATAAGGCGCTATCTCCGCTTTCCCGATATCGCCGCCTTCCCAACCCGCGCCGGTGTCGTAGAGCAGCGCTTTGCCGCTTTTTTCAACGACCACCGCCAGCCCATGGCCGACATCCAGCATATCGAGCCGCCAGCGCGGGCCGTCGTTTTTTTCCCGCTGCGACAGCAGCATTACGCCAATGGCCACCATATTCCACCGGTAGGTGCGCCACCAGCCAAAACGCCAGGCGATTACCGCCAGCCAGCCGACGATGCTCCAGGCGATGCCGGTATCGGTGAGTTCAAACCAGCCTTGCCGCAGCGGCGGCAGCGGTTTAAACACCAGCGTCAGGGACCGGTCGGCCAGATACCACAGCATCCGGCTGACGGGCGGCAGCATAAACAGGCACATGGCGGCGAGAATCAGCGGCGTGGTGATGAAGGAAACCAGCGGTACCGCCCAGAGATTGGCCGGCAATGATAATGCATTGGCGCCGTGGAATAGCCCCCATTGCAGCGGCAGCAGCAATAGCGTCATGCCGGATTGCAAATGCAGCCAGCGCAGCCACGCCCAGGCCAGCCCGGATTGGAACCGCGCCGGCAGCGGCGCCCACTGGAACCAGAAAAGCAGCGACGCCACGGCCAGGCAGGAAAGCCACAGGCTGCTGGACAGCACGCTGAGCGGGTCGGTAACCAGAATCAGGGCGACGCACCATAACCAGACCTGCCAGGGGCTGCAATGCACGCCGCGGATGCGCAGCGCGATCCACAGGCTCAATGCCAGCAACGCGCGGATCGCCGGGAAATTCACTCCGGAAATCCAGACGTAACCGGCGGCGCTCAGCCAGCTGATAAACAGCGGCACGGCCGGCGTGACCCATGCCATGGGCAGGAAAAATTGTCCGCCGCGCGCCACCAGCCAGCCGAACAGCGCTGCCAGCGAAATATGCAGGCCCGAGATAGCCATTAAATGGGCGGTGCCGGTTTGCTGTAACAGCAGGCGGGTGTCCTCGGGCATCGTTTTGCTTTCACCAAATCCCAGCGCCATCAGGATGGACGGCCAGCGCAGCCCGCTGAACTGCCGGACGCTGCGGTCGATAAGCCGCTGGCGCAGCCCGCAGCGTTCATCGACGACTTTGGCTTTAATTACCCGCCCGACCAGCGGCTGGTGATTGGCCACCGCCCAACGCTGACTGTCGAATCCCCCCTCGTTCAGCCGGCTGTGCTGCGGGCGCAGCTTCAGGATCATCCGCCACCGCTGCCCGGCGCACCAGCGCTGCGGTAAACGAGCCCAGGTGACCGAGGCATAGATCGGCGGAAACAGGCGTTTACCCCCGGCGTGGGTAAGTTTTATCGCCGCGCCGGACCGCGGGTTGTCGGGATGATTAATCCCGACGATTTGCGCCTGGACGGACAACCTGGGCTGGGACAGCAACGCGGTTTGCTGCAACAATTGCGCGGCGCACCAGCAGCCCCAGGCAAAGGCGGCCAAGGCTACCGCGGCCAGCCGGCATGCCGGAGTGCGCGTAAACAGCAGCAACCCGGCGCCGGCGACCACGCCATACAACCACGGGACATCCGGCAACTCGGGCAGCCAGGTTAACGGTAAAATACCCATAATCGCCGCCAGGGCGAGGTGACTCGCGGACAGCGGCATTAGCAATGCACTCCGGCAGGCGCCATCGGCAATTTCTCGTATTAAGCGTGGTGGCTGATTTTTACCTGCGGGACCGCATTGCGCTATCAGCAGCTGATGGGAATGCGAAGCGATATGTAAATCTTTACTGCTGCTTGCTGGTTTACAGATTATTTTGCGGCAATGCGCGCAGGGCGAGGGAGAAGTCAGGCAAAGAAGTTTGTGACATTGTATTTATAGACGGGAATCGATAAAATCAAATCTATAGACTACGGTCTATAAGGAAAACAAGGATGTGGACCGTTATCACCACCGACGTATTTGCGTTATGGCTGGCCGGGCAAAATGACCTGCTGCGCCAAGACGTGCTGGCGGCAATGCTTCTGCTGCGCGTCACAGGGGACCCGCATTGGCGCGCCCTTATGTGGATACGCGATATGGCTCGCGCTATTGCAATATGAAAGAGTTGCTCATCCAGCACCATGGGCATCCGGTGCGCGCTTTCTTCGCTTTTGACCCTAAACGCCGCGCCGTCCTATTTTGCGCCGGCGATAAACGGGGAAAAGATGAAAAACGCTTTTATAAGCACATGATCAAAACTGCTGACGCAGAATTTGCCAACCATCTAAAAAACTGGAGAACATATAATGGCGACGCTAACAGAACTCCTGGCCAAAGAAACGCCTGAAAACCGGCAACGAATCGAAGAAAAAGCGGCGGCAATGCTGCTCGAAACGCGCCTGTATGAAATCCGCGAGGCATTGCATCTGTCGCAGACGGAAGTGGCTAAAAAACTGGGTATCGCCCAGTCATCCGTCGCGGCCATCGAGCAACGGGGCAACGAACTTAAAATCTCCACGCTTAAACGCTATATCGAATCAATGGGCGGCACCCTGCGCTTAGGGGTGGACCTCCCCGGCGGCAAGCATCTGGAATTTGCCATCTGAGCCGACAAGCCAAAAAAAAAAGACGCCCACGGGCGTCTTTTTTGTTTGCGTCGATGAATAACGGCGGCACGTTTAATCAAACGCGGCGTTACGCACCATAAATATTGGCGCGGTCGCGCAGCTCTTTGCCGGGTTTGAAATGGGGCACATATTTGCCTTCCAATTCAACTTTATCCCCGGTTTTAGGGTTGCGTCCGACACGCGGTGCACGGTAGTGAAGCGAAAAACTGCCGAAACCACGGATTTCGATGCGCTCACCGCTGGCGAGTGTGGTCGCCATATGTTCGAGCATCTCTTTCACGGCATCTTCCACGACTTTCGCCGGGATATGAGCGTGCTGGCCAGCAAGTCTTTCAATAAGTTCAGACTTGGTCATAGTTCCTCCAAGTTCGTATGCCCTTAGTCAAGAAAGCATACGACAAGCTTAGCTACCGTCCAGGAGCGGTGGCGACACCGCTCCCCCATTATTATTCGCCTTTAGCTGCCTTGAACGCTTCAGCCATTGCGCTGGAGAAGTTGCTGGTATCTTCCTGCTTGTTGGTGCTGTTCACAGTAGCGATAGCATCTTTCTCATCAGCTTCGTCCTTCGCACGTACGGACAGGCTGACAACGCGGTTTTTACGATCAACGCCGGTGAATTTAGCTTCAACGTCGTCGCCCACGTTCAGAACCAGGGTCGCGTCTTCAATGCGGTCACGCGAGGCTTCGGAAGCACGCAGATAGCCTTCAACGCCGCCAGCTAATTCAACTGTAGCACCTTTAGCGTCAACTGCAGTGACTTTACCGGTAACTATCGTGCCTTTCTTATTCAAAGACAGGTAGTTATTAAACGGATCTTCAGCCAGTTGTTTCACGCCCAGGGAAATACGTTCGCGCTCTGCGTCAACCTGCAGAACCACGGCCGCGATTTCGTCGCCTTTCTTGTATTCACGCACGGCTTCTTCGCCGGCGACATTCCAGGAGATGTCGGACAGATGAACCAGACCGTCGATGCCGCCTTCCAGGCCGATGAAGATACCAAAGTCAGTGATTGACTTGATCTTGCCTTCAACGCGGTCACCCTTGTTATGGGTTTCAGCGAACTGCTGCCATGGGTTGGACTTGCATTGTTTCAGGCCCAGGGAGATGCGACGGCGTTCTTCGTCGATATCCAGAACCATGACTTCTACCACGTCGCCAACGTTGACAACCTTGGACGGATGGATGTTCTTATTGGTCCAATCCATTTCTGAAACGTGAACCAGGCCTTCAACGCCTTCTTCGATTTCAACGAAGCAGCCGTAATCGGTCAGATTGGTCACGCGACCGGTGAGGCGGGTGCCTTCCGGATAACGTTTCGCGATAGCGACCCAAGGATCTTCGCCCAGCTGTTTCAAGCCCAGGGAGACACGGGTGCGTTCACGATCGAATTTCAGGACCTTAACGGTGATTTCATCACCTACATTCACGATTTCGCTCGGATGCTTAACGCGCTTCCAGGCCATATCGGTGATATGCAGCAAGCCATCTACGCCGCCCAGATCGACAAACGCGCCATAGTCGGTAAGGTTTTTAACGATACCCTTGACTTCCATGCCTTCCTGCAGGTTTTCCAGCAGTTGATCGCGTTCCGCGCTATTTTCGGATTCAATCACCGCACGACGGGAAACCACAACGTTGTTACGTTTCTGGTCCAGCTTGATAACTTTAAACTCAAGCTCTTTGCCTTCCAGATGCAGGGTATCGCGTACCGGACGCACGTCAACCAGCGAACCCGGCAGGAACGCACGAATGCCGTTCAGTTCGACGGTGAAACCGCCCTTCACTTTGCCGTTGATGATGCCGGTAACGGTCGCGGCTTCTTCGTAGGCTTTTTCCAGCATCAGCCAGGCTTCATGGCGCTTGGCTTTTTCGCGAGACAGCAAGGTCTCACCGAAACCGTCTTCCACCGCGTCGAGCGCGACGTCAACCTGGTCGCCGACCTGGATTTCCAGTTCGCCCTGAGCATTTTTAAACTGCTCGATAGGAATGGCGGATTCAGATTTCAGTCCGGCGTCAACCAGAACTACGTCTTTATCAATGGAAACTACGGTACCACGCACAATGGAACCGGGACGGGTTTCGATTTCTTTCAGGGATTCTTCAAAGAGTTGAGCAAAAGATTCTGTCATAGTTTGATAATCTTCAGGTGTTTTTGATTAACGTCCATCCGGCATCCTGCTCGATGGGGTTGTTTTACACGCCTCATTGCCAATCCTTGCAACGGGGTAGTTGTTTCTAAAGCTACGATAACGCCAGAATACGTTTCGAGTGTGCCAGCGCCTGGGCTATCACTTCATCGATAGTCATGCGGGTGGAATCCAGTACCAGAGCATCTGGTGCGGGAACCAGCGGCGCCACCGGGCGACTTCTGTCGCGTTCGTCCCTTTCTTTTATCTCGGATAAAAGGCGTTCAAAGTTAACACTAAAGCCCTTTTCCTGCAACTGCCGCATACGGCGGTGGGCTCTTTCTTCCGATGACGCGTCGAGAAAAATCTTCACCGGCGCCTCGACGAACACCACGGTGCCCATGTCGCGCCCGTCGGCAATCAGGCCTGGGGCCTCGCGAAACGCGCGTTGCCGGCGCAGCAGCGCTTCGCGCACCCGCGGGAAAGCCGCGATTTTGGACGCGGTGTTGCCCACGGTCTCATTGCGGATTTCGTTACTCACATCCTCGCCTTCCAGGATGATTTCCAGCTCGCCCGCCTGGACTTTGAAGCGGACGTCAAGATGCGCCGCCAGCGGCACCAGGGCCTCTTCGGCGTCGATATCCACCTGGTGATGCAGGGCCGCCAGCGCCAAAACGCGATAGATGGCGCCCGAATCGAGCAAATGCCATCCCAATGCTTCCGCCAATGCTTTACACAGCGTTCCTTTCCCCGCACCGCTCGGTCCATCGATGGTGATCACCGGGACTACTGCTGTCATGATCTTCTCCTCTCAGCGGCGAACTTCAGTTCCATTAAAATAAAATTACCGTGGGGGCATTATACGCATCATGTGCCACAAAGGTTACCCTAAGGTGTCAGGAATAGGCGTCTGGAACGTAAATTAAGATATCTCCGGGCTGATAGCGACAGTGTAGCCCGCCGCCGCCCTTTTTGCCCGGCCCGGCGGCAAATCATTTGCGGCGGGCCGGGACGATGATCCGCGGCTGGGTTATTTCAAGGTGCTGACCGCGGCCAACTGCCGGAAATAATCGGGAAAGGTCTTGTTGGTGCATTCGGGATCGAGGATGGTCACCGGCGTATCGGACAAGGCCACCAGGGAAAAGCACATGGCCATGCGGTGGTCGTTATAGGTGCCGATTTCCGCGTACGTCAAGGCCGCCGGCGGGGTAATAGTAATATAGTCCTCCCCTTCGTCCACTTCGGCGCCTACTTTGCGCAGCTCGGTGGCCATGGCCGCCAGCCGGTCGGTTTCCTTGACCCGCCAGTTAAAGATATTACGCAACGTGGTGGTGCCGCGGGCAAACAGCGCGGTGGTGGCGATGGTCATGGCGGCGTCGGGGATATGGTTCATATCCATATCAATGGCGCGCAGCTCGCCGCGGGTACATTCGATAAAATCATCGCCCCAGCGGATTATGGCGCCCATGCGTTCAAGCACGTCGGCGAACCTGATATCGCCCTGCACGCTGTTCTTACCGATCCCCGTGACGCGGATGGTGCCGCCCCGGATGGCCGCCGCCGCCAGAAAATAGGAGGCCGACGACGCATCGCCCTCCACCAGATAATGGCCCGGCGAGCGATAAGTCTGCCGGCCCCGCACATGAAAACTCTGGTAGTCGTCATTGCGCACCTGAATGCCGAAGGTATTCATGAGCGCCAGGGTAATATCGATATAAGGCTTGGAAACCAGCTCGCCTTTAATGCGGATCGCGGTATCTTCCCCGGCCAGGGGCGCGGTCATCAGCAGCGCGGTCAGGAACTGGCTGGATACGCTGCCGTCAACGGTGATATCGCCGCCGCGAAAACCGCCGCGCAGGCGCAGCGGGGGATAATTTTCCTGCTCCAGATACTCAATCTCCGCCCCGCCCTGGCGCAGCGCATCCACCAAATGGCCGATGGGACGCTCTTTCATGCGCGGTTCGCCTGTCAGCGTTACGTCGTGCCGGCCCAGGCACAAGGCGGCGGCCAGCGGACGCATGGCGGTGCCCGCGTTGCCCAGAAACAGCGAGAGGGGAACCCGCGCGGTCAGGGCATGCCCCAACCCGATTATTTCGCACTGCCGGCGATCGGCGCTCAGGTGATAAGTTACCCCCAGCGCGCCGAGGGCGTCGAGCATATGGCGCACGTCGTCGCTGTCGAGCAGATTGGTCAGGCGGGTGGTGCCTTCGGCCAGCGCCGCCAGCAGCAGCGCCCGGTTCGATACGCTTTTCGAGCCGGGAAGATTAATGGTGCCGTCGATATGGGCAATGGGTTGTAGGGTCAGGGATTCCAGCATGTAAAACGCATTCTCCAGCAAATATAGCAGCGGCGGCCCGGCGCTACGCCCGGGTCGCCGCTAGGAAGGTACAACACGATATCTTTATGTCTATGCGGCGCTAGCGGACATCAGCCGTGGCGCTTGGCGAAACCGGTCATAAAGTCCACCAGCGCGTCGACGCCGGCCAGCGGCATGGCGTTATAGAGCGACGCGCGCATACCGCCCACCACCCGATGGCCTTTCAGTGCATGCAGCCCCGCCGCCAATGATTCCTCCAGGAAGAGCTTATCCAGCGCGGCGTCCGCCAATAAAAACGGCACGTTCATACGCGAACGGTTGCCTGGGGCGACATCATTACGGTAAAACCCGCTCTGGTCGATATACTGATACAGCGTCTGCGCCTTCACCTGGTTGCGTTTGTCGATTTCCACCAGGCCGCCCTGCTCCTTCAGCCATTTAAACACCAGGCCGGACAGATACCAGGCAAAGGTCGGCGGTGTATTGAACATGGAGTCGTTTTCCGCCAGCACCTGATAATCGAGTACCGAGGGCAGTTCACGGCGCGCCTTGCCCAGCAAATCTTCGCGCACGATCACCAGCGTCAGGCCGGCCGGGCCGATATTTTTCTGCGCCCCGGCATAGATCACGCCAAAACGGCTGACATCCAGCGGACGCGACATTATGGTCGAAGAGTAATCCGCCACCACCACTTTATCGCCGAAATCAGGGGTTTCGTCGATGGCCAGGCCATCGATGGTTTCATTAGGGCAATAATGAACATACGCGCTGTCGGCGGACAGGGCCCATTCGCTCATGGGTTTAATGGCGCGCAGGCCATTTATCCGGGTTTTCACGTCGATAACCCGCGGATCGCAATATTTGCGCGCTTCGTCAACCGCGCTGTGCGCCCAATAACCGCCGTCGATATAGTCGGCGCTGACGCCGTCGCCCAGCAGGTTTAACGGCACCGCGGCGAACTGCGCGCGGGCGCCGCCGTGGCTGAACAAGACTTTGTAATTATCAGGTATTTGCAAAAGATCGCGCAGATCCTGCTCGGACTCCTTGGCCATCTCGATAAATTCTTTGCTGCGATGGCTTATCTCCATCACCGACATCCCCAAGCCATGCCAGTTACGCAATTCCTGTTCCGCACGGCGTAATACTTCCACCGGGATCATCGCCGGACCGGCGCTAAAATTAAATACCTGATTCATTTCCCTCACCACTTGGCCAAAAAATTCGTGAATACCTGTTCTATCGTTTTTATCACTCGCATCGGGGTGCCGCAATGGTTATTGATTATCTTATGCTATTTCGCCGCCCGTCCGCGCGCGGCGGCGAACCGGCGCGACCGGCGGGAAAATTGTCGGCGTCCCCGGGCGCGATAAGGAGAATACATGGAGCCCGCTGAGAAAACACCGTATTATGGGCCTTTCAAGACAATAATAAAGAGAGCCTGCATGTCACAAACATTTATTCCCGGCAAAGACGCCGCCCTGGAGGATTCCATCGCCCGCTTCTACCAGCGGCTCGGCGAGCTGGGCTTTAATATCGAAGAGGCCTCCTGGCTCAATCCGGTTCCCCATGTCTGGTCGGTGCATATCCGCGACCGCGACTGCCCGCTGTGCTTCACCAATGGTAAAGGCGCCAGCAAAAAAGCCGCGCTGGCCTCGGCGTTGGGCGAGTATTTCGAGCGCCTATCCACTAACTACTTTTTTGCCGATTTTTATCTCGGCCACGGCATCGCCCACGGCGAGTTTGTGCATTATCCCGATGAAAAATGGTTTCCCCTGCCCGCGGATGACCAACTGCCCGCCGGCATACTCGACGAACGCCTGCGCGCATTTTACGATCCGGACCGGGAGCTGACCGCCCGCGCCCTCGTCGACATGCAATCAAGCAACGCCGAGCGGGGAATCTGCGCCCTGCCCTTTAGCCGCCAGTCCGACGGGCAGACGGTTTATATCCCGATGAATATCGTCGGCAACCTCTATGTCTCCAACGGCATGTCGGCGGGCAATACCGCCAACGAGGCCCGGGTACAGGCCCTGTCGGAGGTCTTCGAGCGCCATATCAAAAACCGCATCATCGCCGAATCCATCAGCCTGCCGATGATTCCGCCGGCCGTCATGTCCCGCTATCCCGGGGTAGTGGAAGCGATTAACAGCCTGGAAGCGGAAGGGTTTCCCATTTTTGCCTACGATGCTTCATTGGGCGGGGTGTACCCGGTGATCTGCGTGGTGCTGTTTAATCCGGCCAACGGCACCTGCTTCGCCTCTTTCGGCGCCCATCCGGATTTCGGCGTGGCGCTGGAACGTACGGTAACGGAACTGCTGCAAGGCCGCAGCCTCAAAGATCTGGATGTGTTCACGCCGCCCACCTTCGATGATGAAGAAGTGGCGGAGCAGACCAACCTGGAGACGCATTTCATCGACTCCAGCGGTTTGATCTCCTGGGACTTATTCAAGCACGACGCCGATTATACCTTCGCGGATTGGGATTTCAGCGGCAGCACCGGCGATGAGTTCGCCACGCTGATGGCTATTTTCAAGCGGCAGGGCATGGAAGTCTATATTGCGGATTATGAACATCTGGAGGTGTATGCCTGCCGTATTTTGGTGCCTGGCATGTCGGATATCTATCCGGTGGAGGATTTGCTGCTGGCCAATAACGCCATGGCCATCCACTGGCGCGACACCCTGACCAGCTTGCCGGACAGCCACTGGCCCCCGGAGCGTTATCTGGCATTAATCGAACAGCTCGATGACGAAGGGCTGGACGACTTTACCCGCGTCCGGGAATTGCTGGGCATGGCGACCGGTAAAGATAACGGCTGGTATACCCTGCGGGTAGGCGAACTCAAAGTCATGCTGGCCCTGGCCGGCGGCGATCTTGAGCAGGCGCTGATGTGGGCCGAATGGACCCGGGATTTTAACGCCTCGGTGTTTTCCGATCAGCGGGAAAACTTTTACCGCTGCCTGCATACCCTGCTGCTATTGACCCAGGAGCCGGATCGCGACCCGCAGCAATATCACGCCGCTTTTGAACGCATGTACGGCAAAGCCGCCCTGGAGCGCGCGTCGGCCGCCCTCAGGGGCGAAAATTGTTTCGAGGGTTTATTTAACATCGACAACGACCTGCATGCCCTGCCCGCTCATCGCGCGCTGCTCGCCGCCTATGAAAAGCTGCAGGCGGCTAAACGGCGCTATTGGCAGGCTAAAGCGTAACGCCGGGACAGGACCGGGCGGCCGTGCTAAAATGCCCGCTGTTGCCGGGCCGCTGGCCCCTGGTCCCATTTTGCCTGCGGATGGTAAAACGCCGCGCTACACCTGCAGGGTGGCGCAATAACCCTACTCTAATTAAGGCTTTAGGGCGCAATACCGCTAATAGCGCTATTCGGACCGGCAGGAAAAATAATGCCCGGATAGAAGTTTCGTATTTTGGTTTATTGTTTCAAAAAAGTAATACGCAGCAAAATAATTCAAGAAACTGAAACAATACCGCCACATTCCTGGTTATTGCATAACGGGCCAAAATGTACAAAAAATGTGGTCTTCAAATCTTTATGTAATAATTAAAATTTATTTTCACTATAATTTTCAATTAGTTATAATTAACCGCCCGCCTTTTTCGCCTATTGCAAGCCTATTAAGTTTGGGCCATTATGATCTATATCAATTTTTGCTCTATACTCGTTTGTTAGAATTAGGGCGTTAATTAATCCAACGAAGAGTGTATGTGTGAAGGCTGATAATCCTTTTGACCTGAAATTACCGGATGCCATGGCCGGCGTTGCTGAAGAGGCGGGAGTCTACAAAGCAACCAAGCAACCATCCAAAACGTTTTTTCTGGCCATTACCGCAGGCGTTTTTATTTCCATAGCCTTCGCTTTTTATATTACGGCAACCACCGGTGCCGGCACCATGCCCTACGGCATCACCAAGCTTATCGGCGGGATTTGCTTTTCGCTGGGGTTGATGCTGGTGGTGGTCTGCGGCGCCGATCTCTTTACCTCCACGGTGCTGATTATCGTCGCCAAGGCCAGCGGGCGTATCACTTGGGGGCAGTTGCTGCGCAATTGGATTAATGTTTACTTTGGCAACCTGGTGGGCGCGCTGCTGTTTGTCGCCCTGATCTGGTTCTCAGGGGAGCACATGGTGGCAAACGGCGCATGGGGCCTGAATGTTTTACAGACCGCCGATCACAAAATGCACCATACTTTTGTTGAAGCGGTATGTTTGGGTATCCTGGCTAACCTGCTGGTCTGCATGGCGGTATGGATGAGTTACTCCGGCCGCAGCCTGACCGATAAAATGTTCGCCATGATCTTTCCGGTCGCGATGTTCGTTGCCAGTGGTTTTGAGCATAGCATCGCCAACATGTTTATGATCCCATTGGGCATTGTCATTAAAGATTTTGCCGCGCCGGAATTCTGGCAAGCGATTGGGATGGTTCCAGAACAATTTTCACATCTTACCGTTGGCAACTTTATCATCGATAACCTGATACCAGTGACAATTGGCAACATTATCGGTGGGGGTTTACTGGTAGGATTGACATATTGGATGATTTATCTGCGCGGTGGGAACCAGCATTAATTTGCCAGGTACCCCCCGTAAAGCCGGGTTTGAAGAAATCCACATTAGAAGGTAGGTATACAATGACCGATCTGAACACAAAATTAGCCACTGCCTGGGAAGGTTTTAGCAAAGGCGACTGGCAGACTGAAGTCAACGTTCGCGACTTTATCCAGAAAAACTATACCCCTTATGAAGGCAACGAAGCCTTCCTGGCGGGCGCTACTGCTGCCACCACTACCCTGTGGGGCAAAGTGATGGAAGGCATCAAAACCGAAAACCGCACCCATGCGCCGGTTGATTTTGATACGGACGTTGTCGCCACCGTTACTTCTCATGACGCCGGCTATATCGATAAAGGCCTGGAAAAAATCGTTGGTTTGCAAACCGATGCCCCGTTGAAACGCGCGCTTATCCCGTTTGGCGGCATCAAGATGGTTGAAAGCTCTTGCAAAGCCTATGACCGCGAGCTGGACCCGGAAGTTAAAAAAATCTTTACCGAATATCGCAAAACCCATAACCAGGGCGTATTCGATGTTTATACTCCGGACATCCTTAAATGCCGTAAAACCGGCGCCCTGACCGGCTTGCCCGATGCTTACGGCCGTGGCCGCATCATTGGTGACTATCGCCGCGTTGCGCTGTACGGCATCGATTATCTGATGAAAGATAAATTCGCCCAGTTTACCTCTTTGCAAAGCAAATTGGAAAACGGCGAAGATCTGGAAGCAACTATCCGTCTGCGTGAAGAAATTGCCGACCAGCATCGTGCCCTGGCACAAATCAAGGAAATGGCCGCCAAATACGGTTGCGACATCTCCGGCCCGGCTACTACCGCGCAGGAAGCTGTTCAATGGACTTATTTCGGTTATCTGGCCGCGGTTAAATCCCAGAACGGCGCCGCTATGTCGTTTGGCCGTACGTCGACGTTCCTTGATATCTATATCGAACGCGATCTGAAAGCAGGCAAAATCACTGAAGAACAAGCTCAGGAATTGATTGACCATCTGGTCATGAAATTGCGTATGGTCCGTTTCCTGCGTACCCCTGAATATGATGAATTGTTCTCCGGCGACCCGATTTGGGCAACTGAATCCCTGGGCGGCATGGGCGTTGACGGACGTACGCTGGTTTCCAAAAACAGCTTCCGTTTCCTGAACACCCTGTACACCATGGGACCGGCGCCTGAACCAAACATGACCATCCTGTGGTCGGAAAAACTGCCGATTAGCTGGAAGAAATTCACCGCTAAAGTTTCTATCGACACGTCTTCCGTACAGTATGAAAACGATGACCTGATGCGTCCCGATTTCAACAATGATGATTACGCGATTGCGTGTTGCGTAAGCCCAATGGTTGTCGGTAAACAAATGCAGTTCTTCGGCGCCCGTGCGAACCTGGCCAAAATGGTCCTGTACGCAATCAACGGCGGCATGGATGAAAAAGCCAAAATCCAGGTCGGCCCGAAAACCGAACCGATCAAAGATGCGGTACTTGATTATGATATCGTGCTTAAGAGCATGGATCATTTCATGGACTGGCTGGCCAAACAGTATGTCACCGCGCTGAACGTCATCCATTATATGCATGACAAATACAGCTACGAAGCTTCGCTGATGGCGCTGCATGACCGTGACGTCTACCGCACCATGGCCTGCGGTATCGCCGGCTTGTCCGTCGCCGCCGATTCCCTGTCCGCCATCAAGTATGCCAAAGTTAAGCCTATCCGCGATGCCGACGGCATGGCGATTGACTTTGATATCGAAGGCGAATACCCGCAGTTCGGTAACAACGACTCGCGCGTCGATGACATCGCTTGTGACCTGGTGGAACGTTTCATGAAGAAAATTCAGAAACTGCCGACCTATCGCAACGCCGTACCAACCCAGTCGATCCTGACCATCACGTCCAACGTGGTTTACGGCAAGAAAACCGGTAACACCCCTGATGGCCGTCGTTCAGGCGCGCCGTTCGGACCTGGTGCCAACCCGATGCACGGTCGTGACCAGAAAGGCGCGGTGGCCTCGTTGACCTCGGTTGCCAAACTGCCGTTTGCTTATGCGAAAGACGGTATTTCTTACACCTTCTCTATCGTACCTAAAGCACTGGGTAAAGATGAAGATGTACGTAAAGCCAACCTGGCTGGTCTGATGGATGGTTATTTCCATCATGAAGCCGGCGTCGAAGGCGGTCAGCATCTGAACGTCAACGTGATGAACCGTGAAATGCTGGTGCAGGCCATGGAACATCCTGAAGACTACCCTAACCTGACCATTCGTGTTTCCGGTTATGCCGTACGCTTCAACTCGTTGACCAAAGAACAGCAGAAGGACGTTATTACCCGTACCTTCACCGCGTCAATGTAATTTCCCACACCGTCTGAAAAGGCGTAAAATAAAGGCTCCACGAAAGTGGGGCCTTTTTAATCATCATCTTCGCCAGGCTTGTGGCCTGCTCCGGACAGTTTGCTTTGGCTGAAAGCTATGTTTTATGGCCGGCAGCCAAAACAAATTCCCCGCATAAAATGGAGAAAACCCCGCAATGTCAGTACTTGGTCGCATCCATTCGTTTGAATCCTGCGGTACCGTCGACGGCCCAGGCATTCGTTTTATCATTTTTTTCCAGGGCTGCCTGATGCGCTGCCTGTATTGCCACAACCGGGATACCTGGGACACCCACGCAGGCAAAGAGATCTCCGTTGAGGAGATCATGAAAGAGGTCGTCACCTACCGGCACTTCATGAATGCCTCCGGCGGCGGCGTAACCGCCTCCGGCGGCGAAGCCATTTTACAGGCCGAGTTCGTGCGCGACTGGTTCCGCGCCTGCCATGCCGAGGGAATTACCACCTGCCTGGATACCAACGGTTATGTGCGCCGTTATGACCCGGTAATCGATGAGTTATTGGAAGTCACCGATCTGGTGATGCTCGATCTCAAAGAAATGAACGACGATATCCACCAAAACCTGGTGGGCGTGTCCAACCACCGTACCCTGGATTTCGCCCGTTATCTGGCCAAGATCAACAAGCGCACCTGGATCCGCTATGTCGTGGTGCCAGGCTGGTCGGACGATGACAAATCCGTGCATATGCTGGGCGAGTTCACCAAGGACATGGCCAATATCGAAAAAATCGAGCTGTTGCCCTACCATGAACTGGGCAAGCATAAATGGATCGCCATGGGCGAAGAGTACAAACTCGACGGCGTCAAACCGCCGACCACGGAGACCATGGACCGCGTAAAAGATATTCTGGCCGGCTACGGCCACAAAGTCATGTATTAACCCCTCCCTATCGCCCGGGACCGCTTGCCCCAGTGCAGGTCCCGGGCGCCCGTCAACATGCTCCCTTTTCTGACGGCCGACGCGCCGGCAATGCGCCGGGTCCGGCCCGGCGTATCGATCGCCCTTTTACCCGCTGATTGATCGGTAACCGCCCGAATTGTTACACGTTTACTTACCAATCTATCCGGTTATTTTTGCCAGCCTTTTTAGGCTTTGACGTATTATGATATGTTTGAACTAATGATAATTGGCATGATACGCAACCTATGAAACAAACCCCCATTAAAGCCGCGCACTGGCACGAAATATGGCAGTTAATAAAGCCTTTTTGGCTTTCAGAGGAAAAATGGCGCGCCTGGGGAATGCTGGCAGTGATCGTTATCCTGTCATTGTCCACCGTATATATCAGCGTGCTGTTTAACGAATGGAACCGGGTATTCTATGACGCCTTGCAGAATAAAAATTTTGCGGTGTTTAAAAGCCAGCTGATTAAATTTACCTGGCTGGCGCTGCTATTTATCCTGATCTCCATCTATAAAATTTACCTCACCCAGGGCCTGCAAATGTACTGGCGGCGCTGGATGACCCGGCAATATATGGATAAATGGCTGCACCACCACGTTTATTACCATACCGAACAACAGCAAACAGTCGATAACCCGGATCAGCGTATCGCCGAAGATCTTAATGCGCTCACCAGCGGCACCCTGTCCCTTACCCTGGGGTTACTCTCAAGCGTAGTCACCTTTGTTTCTTTTATCTCCATCCTCTGGTCGGTCAGCGGTCCCCTCTCCTTCACCCTGAGCGGGCATCAGTTTACCATACCCGGTTATATGGTATGGTTTGCCATACTCTATGCCGGCCTGGGTTCGCTGCTGATTTGGTTCGTAGGCCGGCCGCTGGTGCGCCTGGGCTTTGAACAGGAAAAATTCGAGGCTAATTTCCGTTTCGGCCTGATCCGCATTCGCGAGAACAGCGACGCGATTGCGCTGTATCAGGGCGAACCGCGCGAAGCAAAACAGCTGGACGGTAGATTCGAATCCATCCGCGCCAACTGGTGGTCGATAATGCGCGTCAGCCGCCGCCTAAACGTGGCCAGCAATTTTTACGGCCAATTTGCGATTATCTTCCCGATACTTGTCGCCGCGCCGCGCTACTTTTCCGGCGCCATCCAACTCGGCACGCTGATGCAAATTTCCTCGGCCTTTGGCGAAATACAGGGGGCGTTATCCTGGTTTATCGACGCCTTTAACCAACTGGCCAATTGGAAAGCCTGCATCAACCGCCTGGCCGGCTTCAACGCCGCGGTAGAACGCCACAGCAGCAAAAAAACGGCCATTACCCGCCAGGAAACCACTGATGATGCCCTATCGCTACATGAACTGACCCTTACCATTCCGTCGGGGCGCACGCTATTCCTACCGGTTACCCAATCCATCCCCGCCGGCGAACGGGTACTTATCGTCGGCCCTTCGGGCTGCGGCAAATCCACCATGCTGCGGGCCATTGCCGGCATCTGGCCTTTCGGCTCCGGCGACATCGGCCTACAGGCGCATAAAAAAATACTGTTCTTGCCCCAGCGCAGCTATATTCCCATCGGCAACCTGAGGGAAGCCCTGTGCTACCCGGAAGCGCCGGACCACTTCAGCGAACCGCAAATGCTGGCCATGCTCGAACTCTGCCATTTGGGGCATTTACAACCCATGCTGCACCAACAGGCCAACTGGAGCCACTGGCTATCGCCCGGCGAACAACAGCGCCTGGCATTCGCCAGGGCGTTATTGATCAAACCGGATATCTTATTCCTGGATGAGGCCACCAGCGCCCTGGATGATGAAAACGAGCAGTTGATGTACCGCCTGCTGACGGAAACCCTACCGGGCGTAACGGTGGTCAGCGTAGCCCACCGCAACAGCGTGGCCCGCTATCACACCCGTTGCTGGCGCTTCGAACGCCGCGACGAACAAGACAGCGCCGTGCTCAACCTCAGCGAACTGCCCCAAAGCAGCTAACCGCCGGCACCCCGGCATGGTATGCACGCCACCGCCACAACCCGCGGAGCGATGTAGTAAAGGAGAGCATGCCCTAGGGGTCGAGGCGGCCATTTCCTGGCCGTCCAGGTCCCCGGGCATGGTATTTGTGTCAAAGGGAGGGGGCCCCTGTCAGGCAGTGGCCACCGGCGTCTGGTGGTGATCCGGCTTACGCAGCAGCATCGCCAAATACACCACCGCCACCGCAGCAATCATGACAAATAGCACGGGATCGGAATAACGCTCCATCAACATCGCCGTCATACTCGGCCCCAACAGGCTACCCACCGTATAACTCAGCAACAACGCCTGATTCATCGCCACCAACTCATCCGCGCTCACCTTCTCGCAGGCCCACGACATGGCCACCGGGTACAGGGTAAACCCAGAACACCCCAGCACAAACAGCGCCGGCGCCATGGCAGCGTGGCTAAGCATCGACAAACTGCCGACAATCACCATAAAAATCTGCACCCGCAACACCATCAGCCGGCCGTAACGATCGGCCAAACGCCCGATCGGCCATTGGCCGATGATGCCCGCGCTCACCAGCAGCGCCATCCAATACCCCACCTTGCCGTCGCTCAGGCCAAGATGCGACAAATACAGCGGCAACAGGCCGTACAGCGACCCCAGCACCACCCCGGAGATAATGCATCCATTGATCCCCAGCCGCGCATTACGCCGCCGCAGCATCGGCCACACGGCGATCCTGGGCGCTTCGGTACCCTGCGCATCGATACGATTGAACAACAGCGGCAACACCGCCGCGATCATCAGCGTGGTAGCCCAGGGCAATACCGACAGCAGGGCCGTGGGCACGCCGCTCAGCAGCAATTGTCCAATCACCGTCCCCATATAATAAATCATCATATAGGCGGCCAGCAGCTGCCCGCGCGTATGCACGGTACCGCTGCGCATCAGGGCGCTTTCCACCACGACCCAAATCAGCGCGCACGCCACCCCGGCCGCAAACCGGAAAACCACCCAGGTATCAAAACCTACGGACAATCCCAGCCCCAGGGTGGCGGCGGCAAACAGGATGCAGGCATAATGATAGCTGCGATTGAATCCCACGCGTTTGATCAGCGCGCCCGCCAGCAGGGTACCCACCAGATTGCCGGTAAAATAGGATGACCCCACCAGCCCGATTTGCCAGGTCGGCAAAGCCTCATGGGACAGCCACAGGGGCACCAGCGTATTCAAAACCGCGATGGAAATCGTCAACGACAAAAGCCCCGTGAGCAGCATCACCACCGGGCGGGAATAGACAGACATGATATGGAAACCGGACTCAACGCGCAGGAATTGAGCGCATCATGCCACTCCCGTACTAAAAGTCAATTAGCCTAAAGATGCGCCAGCATTTTTTGCTGGGGGTCAGGGGGTTACGGCCGCCGGCGGCCGTAGAAGGCATAAAAAAAGCGCCTGGCGGCGCCTTTTATATTGCAGTGCATGATTTGGAGCGCGTACGGTACAGGCAGCAATTACCCGATATGCGTCAGGCCCTTCATATACGGCACCAGCACCGCGGGAATTTCAATGCGCCCGTCGGCCAACTGGTAGTTTTCCATCACCGCCACCAGCGTGCGGCCTACCGCCAGGCCGGAGCCGTTAAGGGTATGCACCAGACGGGGCTTTTTGTCGTCTTTGCTGCGATAGCGCGCCTGCATGCGCCGCGCCTGGAAATCGCCGATATTGGAGCAGGACGAAATTTCCCGGTAGGTGTTTTGCGCCGGCAGCCAGACTTCCAGATCGTAGGTCTTGCATGAGCCGAACCCCATATCCCCGGTGCACAGCAGGATCTTGCGATAAGGCAGGTTCAGCAATTGCAGCACTTTCTCCGCATGGCCGGTCAATTCTTCCAGCGTACGCATGGAATCTTCCGGCTTGACGATCTGCACCAGCTCCACTTTGTCAAATTGGTGCATACGGATCAGCCCGCGGGTATCGCGGCCGTAAGAGCCCGCTTCCGAGCGGAAACACGGCGTATGGGCGGTCATCTTCAGGGGCAATACGTCTTCGTCGAGGATCTCGTCGCGCACCAGATTGGTCAGCGGCACCTCCGCCGTCGGGATCAGGGCATAAGCGCTGGTATCGGCCTCTTCGCTCAGGGGCTGGGTATGGAACAGGTCCTCGGCGAACTTCGGCAACTGGCCGGTACCGTACAGCGATGCGTGATTCACCAGATACGGAACATAATTTTCCTGGTAGCCGTGCTGCTCGGTATGCAGATCCAGCATAAACTGCGTCAGTGCGCGATGCAGGCGGGCGATTTGCCCTTTCATCACCACGAAACGCGCCCCGGTCAGCTTGACCGCCGCGGCGAAATCCAGCCCGCCGGACAACTCGCCCAGGGAGACATGATCGCGCACTTCAAAATCGTACTGCCGAGGCTCGCCCCAACGGCTGATTTCTTCGTTGTCGTTTTCATCTTTGCCGGTCGGCACGCGATCGTCGGGGATATTGGGCAGCGACAGGGCTATATCGCGGATAGCGGTTTGCAGAATATCCAGCTCGGATTTAGCCGCATCCAGGCGCTCACCCAAACGATTCACTTCCAGGCGCAGCGGCTCGATGTCTTCGCCCCGCGCCTTCGCCGCCCCAATCAGTTTGGATCGGGAGTTGCGCTCGGCCTGCAAGGTTTCGGTTTCCACTTGCAATACTTTGCGGCGTTCTTCATGTTTGCGCAGAGTATCGACATCCAGCTTAAAATTTCTGCGAGCCAGTTTCTCGGCAACTGCGTCTAGCTCATTGCGCAGTAGATTGGGATCGAGCATGCTAGTCCTGTGCTTATTGTTATCAGATTGATGTTTATGACTTCGCGACGCCGCCAGAGCCTTGCTCATGACTGTCGCGACTACTGGTTTTCTACCGCTAACCTTACCGCAACGGCCTATTTATCGGTAGCGTTTTGTTGGGCTATTTTGATCCTGCGCGCTAAGCCAGGCAAGCTTTTCCCCGATTTTCCCCTCCAGTCCGCGCGTGGTCGGATAGTAGTAACGGGTACGGGCCATTTGCGGCGGAAAATAGTCCTCGCCGGCGGCGTAGGCATTGGGTTCGTCGTGGGCATAACGGTATTCCGCACCCAGCCCCATCTCTTTCATCAGCTTGGTGGGGGCGTTGCGCAGATGTTCCGGCACATCATAATCGGCCTGTTCGCGGGCGTCGTGCATGGCCGCCTTGAAGGCGGTATAGACCGCGTTGCTTTTCGGCGCGCAGGCCAGGTAAACAATCGCCTGGGCGATGGCCCGTTCCCCTTCGGCCGGGCCGACGCGGGTAAAACAATCCCAGGCGGCCAGCGCCACCTGCATCCCGCGCGGATCGGCATTGCCAACATCCTCGGAAGCGATGGCCAGCAGGCGGCGCGCGACATAAAGCGGATCGCCGCCGGCGGTAATAATGCGCGCATACCAATACAACGCCGCATCGGGTGCGGACCCGCGCACCGACTTGTGCAGCGCGGAGATCAGGTCATAGTACCGGTCGCCTTTATTATCAAAACGCGCGCTGCGTTCGCCGGAAATCTCATTAAGCAGCTGCGGCGTCAGCACCCGGTCGCCCTGCGCATCGGTCTCCGCCATGTCCGCCATCATTTCCAGGCTGTTGAGCGCCCGCCTGGCATCGCCGTTCACCCACTCCGCCAGCAACCGGCGGGTATCGTCGGGCAGCACGATATTCTGGCCGCCATAGCCGCGCTCTTTATCGGTCATGGCCTGGGTCAGCACCTGTTCGATATCGTCGGCGGTCAGCGCTTTGAGCAAATAGACTTTGGCGCGGGACAACAGCGCGGAATTAAGTTCAAACGACGGGTTTTCGGTGGTGGCGCCGATTAAGGTAATCGTCCCCTCTTCCACATGGGGC
This sequence comes from Sodalis sp. RH21, assembly GCF_047324175.1. Classification (NCBI taxonomy): domain Bacteria; kingdom Pseudomonadati; phylum Pseudomonadota; class Gammaproteobacteria; order Enterobacterales; family Bruguierivoracaceae; genus Sodalis; species Sodalis sp. RH21. The sequence continues at coordinate 4,019,900 of NZ_CP178732.1, forward strand.
AAAAAAGCGTCCTGCTGGCTTTTGTTGAACCGGTGCACTTCGTCCACAAACAAAATGGTGCGGCGGCCGGCATCGCGATTGTGGCGGGCGCGCTCTATCGCTTCGCGGATCTCCTTGATACCGGAGGTGACCGCGGAGATACGCTCGACGTCGGCATTGCCATAACGGGCAATCAGCTCCGCCAGCGTGGTTTTTCCCGTGCCCGGCGGCCCCCATAAAATCATGGAGTGCAGCTGCCCGTTGGTGATGGCGCGCGGCAGCGGCTTGCCGGGGGCCAGCAGATGCTGCTGGCCGACATACTGTTCCAACGTCGCCGGCCGCATACGCGCGGCCAGCGGCTGGAATTCGTTGTGGGAAAAATCAAGCGACAGATTGCTCATTTTTACCTCATTGGCGCTGGTCGTCCAGCGTCACGCCCTTGGGCGGCGTAAAGCGGAATTTAGCGGCATCTATCTGGCCGTTATTCTGGCTTTTCAGCTGATAGGCGCTGCGCTGCCCGTCCTGCTCGACCGCGGTGAAGCTGTTGATGGTGCCGCTGGTACTGACGTTGATGGTAAACTGCTTTAGATTACCGCTGGGGGTTTTTGGCGTCAGCTCAAACCGATCGTTAGTTTGTTTAACGTTATACTGCCGCCAGTCGTCGGGACTATTGCGGGTAATCAGCATAAACGGCGTGTTGCCGGTCGCATTTTTCAGCCAGGTGGCGGTCGCCTGTTCCACGAAGGGGTTGTAGAACCATAGGGTTTTACCATCGGAAATCAGCAGGCTCTCATCGGGCGTGGTCATATGCCAGTTGAACAGATTGGGGCGTTTAACCCACAGCTCGCCTTGCCCTTCCTGGACCGCTCCGCCGTCGGCGCTGGTCACCGTCTGGGTGAAACTCGCATGGAAACTGTTAACCTGGTTCAGGCGGCTTTGCAATGCGCCGGCATCGTCGGCAAATGCCGGCGCGGCGGCGACGGCGACGGCGCTGAACAGGCAGGCCGCAATTAACCTTTTTTTCATTATAAACATCCCTTAGAACATGAGTGGCAAGTCGCCCGTATGATTCGTAAACGGACGTGGCCCCGATAGGCTTGATTTTATAGAAGCGCGAGCCGTTGACATAGGCTATTCCTCTGAAAACGGCCCGCTTTACGCATCTTTGCGTTGGGGCCGCCGCGGGCGGCCCCATGCAGGCGCTACGGAGGTTTATTCCTGCGAGGGCGGCGCCAGCACTTCGCGGTTGCCGTTATGGCCCTGCGAACTGACGATACCCTGCACTTCCATTTGTTCGATGATCCTGGCTGCGCGATTGTAGCCGATGCGGAATTGGCGCTGCACCCCCGAGATGGAAGCGCGACGTTTATCCACCACGAACTGCACCGCCTGATCGAATAACGGATCGAGCTCTTCGTCGCTGTCGATGCCCCCGCCGCCCGGCTCGCCGTCTTCACCGGCGCTGGTAATGCTGTCGATATACTGCGGACGGCCGCGGGCTTTCCAGTCGCTGACCACGGCGTGCACTTCCTGATCGCGCACAAACGCCCCGTGCACGCGCACCGGTATCGAGGAGTTGGGGGCCAGGTAAAGCATATCCCCCATGCCCAGCAGCGATTCCGCCCCCGATTGATCAAGGATGGTGCGCGAATCAATTTTACTGGACACGGTAAAGGCGATGCGGGTGGGGATATTGGCTTTAATCAAGCCGGTAATCACATCCACCGACGGCCGCTGGGTCGCCAGCACGAGGTGGATACCCGCCGCACGGGCTTTTTGCGCCAGGCGGGCGATCAGCTCTTCCACCTTTTTGCCCACCGCCATCATCAGGTCGGCGAACTCGTCCACCAGCACCACGATATAAGGCAGTTTTTCCAGCATCGGCGGCGCATCGGCCATGCCGTCCCCCGGCTTCCAGAACGGGTCCGGCACCGGACGGCCCATGGCGACGGCCTGTTCGATACGTTCGTTATAGCCCGCCAGGTTACGCACCCCCAGCGCCGACATCAGCTTGTAGCGGCGCTCCATCTCGCCGACACACCAGCGCAGGGCATTGGCGGCATCCTTCATATCGGTGACCACTTCGGTCAGCAAATGGGGAATGCCTTCATAGACCGACAGCTCCAGCATTTTCGGGTCGATCATGATAAAGCGCACTTCTTCCGGCGTCGCTTTATACAACATGCTGAGGATCATGGCGTTGACCCCCACCGATTTACCCGACCCGGTGGTACCCGCCACCAGCAGATGGGGCATTTTAGCCAGATCGGCAATCACCGGCTGGCCCGCGATATCTTTACCCAGCACGATGGCCAGGGGCGAGACGGTCTCGCGGAATTTGTCGCAATCCAATACTTCCCGCAGATAAACCGTCTGGCGGCGCTTATTGGGCAATTCCAGGCCCACATAAGGTTTACCGGGAATGACTTCCACCACCCGCACCGCCACCGCCGACAGGGAACGGGCCAAATCCCGCGACAGGTTGGAAATGCGAGCCGCTTTCACGCCCGGCGCTAAATCCAGCTCGAAGCGGGTGATAACCGGCCCGGGGAAAATACCGACCACTTCGGCTTTTACCCGGTAATCCGCCAGGCGCGCTTCAATCAGCCGCGCGGTTTGCTCCAGGGCGAACATATCCACCGGCTCATCCTCCACCGGCGGCGAGGTTAATAAATCCAGCGTGGGCAGCGGCGTGGTGGGCTTGTGCAACGGCTGCTCGTTCCGCATTAAGAAGGGATGGATCAAACTGTCCATCGCCGGCGCGGGAGCCGCCGGCCGGGCCATTGGCGCCTGGGGCGCCATGGCGGCGTACCCGGGCAAGGAATCCTCATCCTCATCCGGCGGCAGCGAGTGCGCAACGGAATGCGCGCCGCTGGGAGTATCGGCGGCGCCATGGCCAGCGGCCCGGCCTGGTTCGCCCGGCGCCAGCGGGGTAAACAGCGGTTCTGCCGGCGTATCGTCCACCAGATCCGCCAGCGGCGAAAAGTTAAACGCCGAATGGGTATCGATGCCGGCCAGGGGAGAAACCGGCGAAGCCGCGGGAGCAGGCGCCGCCCGCCCATTCTCGGCTACGTAGCGCATATCCTGCTGGCGTTGGAATTCGTCGGCCAGGCGCTGCTGCTCCCAGGCCTCTTCGTCTTCGGCATCGCTGCCCGCCTCGCCGTAGCGCTGCTCCTGCTGTTGTAAAAATTCCCGTTGCAGCGCCGCCTGCTGGGCCAGTTCATCGTCATCCGCCTGCGGTTCGGCGGCATCAAGCCGCTCGTCCCCGGGCCGGCCGTGCGGCTGGTCGTTGGTGCGGTGCGACGGCACCTTAATCCCAAACGACGCCAGTTCCCGCCGAGTGGGAATGCGCACCGGGTTGGGGCGCGGCAGTTCAGGGCCGATGCCCTGTTTAACCTGGGGATTATCGTCGCTGGTGGCGCTGAACGCCGGCATAAAGGTCAGCGCCGCCGCGTCACGGGCGGCCGCGCCGGACACATGGCCGCTGTTACGCTGCGCCACGGTAAAGTCATACGGGGTATGGGTTTCGTCGGCGTCCAACTGCCAGTTGCCCATGCGCGGGCCGTCGTCATCTTCGATGGCATCGGTATGCGCGGCGGGAACGGCATGCTGCTCCGGCAGTTCAAAGCGATATTGCGGAATAGCTTCGGCCACCGACGGCGCCGGGGCGCGCGCCTGCTGCTGCTCGGCATAAGCGCCCATCGGGGCCGGACTGGCGGCGGCCGGCGTAACCGCGACCGGCTGGGACTGCGCAATATTATCAGCGCGGGTATTAGCCAAACTGTCCGCCAGCGCTTCGCCGCCATGGACCGCCACGTCGGGATGGGCCGTCGTCGCGGCCGGGCCGGCCACCGCGCCGATAGCGGCGGGCGCACTCAGCGCCGGGGCCGCGGGCTGCGTCTTGCCTGCCGCCGCGCCCGGGGTCGCCAATAGCGGATCGTCAAGATCCACTACCGCATTCTGCCGGTTTTCCTCGGCGTCGGCGGCGTCCTGCGCGTCATCCAGGTATTCATCGTCGTCATACCGCTCGTCATAGTCCTGCTCGCCGCGCCGCGAACGGTTTGACATAAACGTCAGGCAGCCCATGACCACGCCGCCGATTCTTTCGGCGATGGTGAGCCAGGACCAGCCGGTGAACAGCGTCAGGCCCGACGCCCACACGCAAAGCAGGGTCAGGGTGGCGCCGATGCCGTTAAACCAGGGCAGCATGGCGTTGCCGAGCAAACTGCCGATCACGCCGCCGGAAGCGAAATAATACAGATCGTCGATATTCAGCGCCGCCAGGCCGCAGGAAGTGAGGATCAGCGCCAAGGTGCCAATCAGGCGCAGCGACAGGGCGAAATAATCCACATACTCCTGCTCTTCCCGCTGGCGGAACGACGTCCAGCAGAAGATCAGCATAATCGGCGGCAGCGCATAGGCGAGCACGCCGAAGGTGAAAAACAGCGTATCGGCAAACCACGCGCCGACGCCGCCGCCCAGATTATGGATAGGCCCGTGCCAGGCGGTTTGCGACCAACTGGGATCCGAGGGGTTGAAACTAACCAGGGAAATCATTAAATAGAGGGCAAAAATAGCCATGACAATCAGAACAGCCTCGAGTATCCGCCGGCTGCTGCTGAGTTTTTTTAGTGCAACGTCTTTATCTTCAGTATATTCCTGGCTCAAGAAAGGCTCTCCAGGGTTCTCAAAACCGCTATAATTGCTTTAGTGACAGCGCCGGCTGACCGGCGCTGAAACTGTATGAATGCACAGGAGTGTAACCATAAAACGCGAATTTTGCACCTGTGTTGTGACTTAGTTATAACTTAACGTGTCTTAATCACCAGCCGATTACTCTGTTTCACTTCTTCCATCACCACATAAGTGCGGGTATCGTTTACTCCCGGCAGGCGCAATAGCGTTTCGCCAAGCAGTTTACGATAGGCCGACATATCGGGCACCCGCGTTTTCAGCAGATAGTCAAAATCCCCCGACACCAGATGACATTCTTGAATCTCTTCCAGCTTCTGCACGGCGGTATTGAATTGCTCAAACACATCGGGCGCGCCCCGATTCAGGGTAATCTCAACGAATACCAGTAAAGACGCATCCAGATAATGTGGATTAAGTAAAGCGGTGTACCCCTGAATGAAACCCTGGCGCTCAAGGCGACGTACGCGTTCCAGACAAGGAGTCGGGGATAAACCAACCCGTTTTGAAAGTTCGACGTTGGATATCCGTCCATCCTTTTGCAGCTCGTTAAGGATGTTACGGTCAATGCGGTCGAGATCCTTTCCCGGGCGTTTTTTATTGTCTACCATTATTATTTGTCTCTCATGATTCCTTCCCTGTACTTGCCACACCCCTGCCGACTTCAATGTATCAGGGTTTGCTTAAAGACCCGTTGTCTGTTTTATTTTAGGGCCGTCTCTGTCAACTGCCTTGCATACTGCCTGTCCAAACCCATCGAATAATTTCTTCTTACCCTGATGTTTTCGCAAAAGCGCAGCGGATTGTCAAAGTAAAACGATAAAAATCAGAACAACATGCCGATTAAATCCGGTGACGGCATGTTGTCAGGGGCTTAAGCGCTTTTTTTACCCCGATTATGTCCTATTTAATGGTAAAATCACCCGATCGATAGAGCGCAGCGATGATAAAAATCGTTAACAACTTTTTGCATCCTGCCCATAGTCTGGTAATTTTCTTACAATCGATCAGCGTTAGTTTCCATGCGGTAAAAAACTGCGGTAAAAACGAGGAAAACATGTCTACGGTGAAACACAGTAAATTACTTATCCTGGGGTCTGGGCCGGCGGGCTACACCGCTGCGGTTTACGCGGCCCGGGCCAATCTGCATCCCGTGCTGATAACCGGCATGGAACAAGGCGGCCAGCTGACCACCACCACCGAGGTAGAAAACTGGCCGGGCGACCCCGAAGGGCTGACCGGTCCCTTGCTCATGGAGCGCATGTACGCCCACGCCGCCAAGTTCAATACCGAAATCATTTTCGATCATATCAATCGGGTGGATTTGCAGAATCGTCCGTTTCGCCTGTTCGGCGATACCGGGGAATTCACCTGCGATGCGCTGATTATCGCCACCGGCGCATCGGCGCGCTATCTCGGCCTGCCGTCGGAAGAAGCGTTTAAGGGCAAAGGCGTTTCCGCCTGCGCCACCTGCGACGGGTTCTTTTACCGCAATCAAAAAGTCGCGGTCGTGGGCGGCGGCAATACCGCGGTGGAAGAAGCGCTCTATCTGTCCAATATCGCCGCCGAGGTGCATTTGATTCACCGCCGCGAAATTTTCCGATCGGAAAAGATCCTCATCGACCGGCTGATGGACAAGGTAAACACCGGCAATATCGTGCTGCATACCGGACGTACGCTGGAAGACGTCGTGGGCGACGAGATGGGCGTAACCGGCGTACGGCTGAAAAGCGTCGTGAATGGTGAAATAGAGCCGCTGGCGGTGGCCGGCGTATTTATCGCCATCGGCCATAGCCCCAATACCGCCATTTTTGGCGGCCAGCTGGAATTGGAAAACGGCTATATCCGCGTACAGTCTGGCATTCACGGCAACGCCACCCAGACCAGCATCCCCGGCGTATTCGCCGCGGGCGACGTGATGGATCACATCTATCGGCAGGCCATCACTTCGGCCGGTACCGGCTGCATGGCGGCGCTGGATGCGGAACGTTACCTGGACGGTTTGGCGCCGGTGAACGATCGGTAGAATATTGTCCCGGGGCGTAGGAATACGCCCTTCGGCGATCGCGCGTCATATCATCCCAAGCCAGCGCGGCGCAGCCGGCCGCCGTTTTCATCTCCCGTTACGCCTTAATTGCCCGCTGATTATTTTCACCTCCGCCGCAACAGGGTAATATGTCGCCACGCCGGGCTAGCCACGTGTTATTCCGGCCTTTCGCGTCCCGGAGTGGGATTTTCGCCTTACGCATACCACACACTGGCTGAAACCGTCCGCAATGAATAAAAACCGACAACAGGTACTCGTCCGCTGGCTCAAATCCCAAAGCGCGCTGGTTAAGCGCTGGCTGCGCCTCTCTTTACTGCTGGGCCTGGCGAGCGGCCTGGTGATAGTCGCCCAGGCCTGGGTGCTGGCCCACCTGCTGCAGGCGCTGATTGTCGACCACCGGCCGCGCGCCGAGCTGGCGGACTGGTTTATCGCCATGGCGGCGCTGTTTACCGCCCGGGCGCTGGTGGGATGGCTGCGCGAGCGCGCGGGGTTTATCGCCGGGCAAATGCTGCGCCGGGAGATACGCAGCCAGGTATTGGATCGGCTGGAGCGGCTTGGCCCGGCCTGGGTCCAGGGCAAACCCGCCGGCAGTTGGAGCAGCCTGCTGCTTGAACAGATCGAGGATATGCAGGACTACTACGCGCGCTATCTGCCGCAAATGTATCTGGCCGGGCTGGTGCCGCTGCTGATTTTGATCGTGGTTTTCCCGGTGAACTGGATGGCGGGGCTGATTTTATTATGCACCGCGCCGCTGATCCCGCTATTCATGGCGCTGGTGGGCATGGGCGCCGCCGACGCAAACCGGCGCAATTTCCTGGCGCTGGCGCGCCTGTCGGGCTATTTCCTCGATCGGCTGCGCGGTCTCGATACCCTGCGGCTGTTTAACCGGGCGCAGGCGGAAACCGAGCACATCCGCCGCTCAACCAACGATTTCCGTCTGCGTACCATGGAAGTGCTGCGCCTGGCGTTTCTTTCTTCCGGCGTGTTGGAATTTTTTGCCTCCATCTCCATCGCGGTGGTGGCGGTCTATTTTGGGTTCTCTTACCTGGGAGAGCTGAATTTCGGCAGCTACGGCACCGGCGTGACGCTGTTCGCCGGCTTCCTGGTCTTGATATTGGCGCCGGAGTTTTTCCAGCCGCTGCGCGATCTGGGCGCCTTCTATCATGCCAAGGCGCAGGCGGTAGGCGCGGCGGAATCGCTGGTCGGCTTCCTGGAAAATGATTCCGGGTCGCAGGGCGGCGGACAAATGGCCCCCGCCTTCGGCCCCATTACCCTCAGCGCCGAGCAGTTGATTATTCTGGCGCCCGACGGCGCCCAGCTTGCCGGACCGCTGGATTTTACCCTGGACGCCGGTCTGCGGGTGGCCATCGTGGGCCAAAGCGGCGCGGGTAAAAGCTCGTTGCTCAACGTATTGCTCGGTTTTTTACCTTATGCGGGCTCGCTGAAAATCAACGGCCACGAATTACGCGAATTGGCGCCGCAGCATTGGCGCCAGCAACTTGGCTGGGTGGGCCAAAATCCTTTTTTGCCGGCGCCGAGCCTGCGCGATAATATTTTGCTGGGACGGCCGGACGCCGGCGACGAGGCGCTGCAACTGGCCGTACGGCGCGCCTATGTCGACGAATTTCTACCGCTGCTGCCCCAGGGGCTGGAAACCCCGCTCGGCGATAATGCCGCCCAGCTGTCGGTGGGCCAGGCGCAGCGGGTCGCCCTGGCGCGCGCGCTGCTGCATTCCCCGGCGCTGATGCTCCTCGATGAGCCGACCGCCAGCCTGGATGCCCACAGCGAACGTTTGGTCATGCGGGCGCTGGACGACGCATCGCGCCGGCAGACCACGGTATTGGTCACTCATCAACTGGCGGACATCCGCGATTTCGACGCTATCTGGGTGATGGGGAACGGCCAAATCCTGCAACGGGGGCGCTATGAGCAATTAGCCGCCCTCCCCGGCCCCTTTGCCGACCTGATCGCCAACCGTCGCGGAGAGCTCTGACCATGCGCGTATTATTACCCTTCCTCGCCCTCTACCGCCGCCATATGGGCCAGATCCTCCTGGGCATGCTGCTGGCCATCGTCACGCTGTTGGCCAGCATCGGCCTGCTGAGCCTTTCCGGCTGGTTCCTGGCCGGTTCCGCCCTGGCGGGCGCCGCGGGACTATATAGCTTTAACTATCTGCTGCCCGCCGCCGGCGTACGCGGCGCGGCCATTACCCGCACCGCCGGCCGCTGGGCGGAGCGGGTGGTCAGCCATGACGCCACTTTCCGCGTATTGCAACATCTGCGCATCTACGCTTTTGAAAAGATCCTGCCCCTCTCGCCCGGGGCAATCGCCCATTTTCGCCAGGCCGAGCTGCTCAACCGCCTGGTGGCGGATGTGGATACCCTCGATCATCTCTATTTAAGGGTGCTGTCGCCGCTGCTGAGCGCCTTGGTCGTGATCCTGGTGGTCACCTTAGGGTTATCCTGGCTTGACGTCTCCCTGGCCCTGACGCTCGGGGGAATTATGCTGGCGGTATCGCTGCTCCTGCCCCCGCTGTTCTATCGCGCCGGTAAACCGCTGGGACAAGACCTGACCCGCCTGCGTGCGAGCTACCGCCTGCACCTGGCCACCTGGCTGCAGGGCAATGCGGAATTATCGGTCTACGGCGCCGCCGGACGCTATCGCCGGCGGTTGGATGACACCGAACGGCGCTGGCAGCGGCGTCAGCAGCAGCAAGCCAACCTGGCCGCCGAGGCGCAAGGATTGCTGATATTGATTACCGGACTGTCGGTCACGCTGATTTTATGGCTGGCCGCCGGCGGCATCGGCGGGGACAGCCGGCCCGGCGCCTTGATCGCGCTGTTCGTGTTTACCGCCCTGGCGGCCTTTGAAGCGCTGGGGCCGGTGGCCGGGGCCTTCCAGCACCTGGGCCAGGTTATCGCCTCCGCCGGGCGGATAGCCGATATAATCAACCGGGAACCGGCGGTGACGTTTCCACCGGACGGCCCGCAGCCCGCCGGCCGTGCCGTGCTTGAGGCAGACCATATACGCTTCACCTATCCCGGCCAGCCGCAGCCGGCGATCGGCGGCCTGTCGTTCCATATCGGCGCGGGAGAACATGTGGCCATACTGGGCCATACCGGCAGCGGTAAATCCACCCTGCTGCAATTACTGACCCGCGCCTGGGATATCGACCACGGGGAGATTCGCCTGAACGGCTACCCGCTGCCCCGGTGGAGCGAACCCGCGCTGCGATCGATGATAAGCGTGGTGCCCCAGCGGGTGCATATATTCAGCGCCACGCTGCGCGATAATCTGCTGCTGGGCGCCCCGGAGGCGGACGATGCGCGGCTGAAGACCATGCTGGTACAATTGGAGTTGGAAAAACTGCTGCAAAAAGACGGCCTGGACGCCTGGCTGGGCGAAGGCGGACGCCAGCTCTCCGGTGGCGAGCAGCGGCGGATCGGCATCGCCCGCGCCCTGCTCCACGACGCGCCGCTGCTGCTGCTGGATGAACCCACGGAAGGCCTCGACGCCGCCACGGAGCGGCAGATCCTGGATCTACTGCTTCGATTGGGCGAAGATAAAACCGTCATTCTCGTCACCCACCGGCTTCAGGGCCTGGAGCGGATGGATCGCATATTGGTTATGGAACAAGGCGGAATCGACGAGCAGGGTAGCCATCGCATGCTGATGGCGGCGCGGGGACGCTACTTCCGCTATCATTGCCCGGTGGGCGTATAATGATCCCATTAGCTAACGAGCCAAGGTGATATGACGAGAAGCTCCATGAGACTCTACAGGCTGTCGCCGGATTCGCTGCGCTTTCCCGCGCCGACGTCCGCGCTCCATGAGCCTAACGGATTGTTGGCTTTCGGCGGCGATTTGTCTCCCGAGCGGCTGCTGATGGCCTATCAACTGGGCATTTTCCCCTGGTACTCGCCCGGTGATGCCATTCTGTGGTGGTCGCCGGACCCACGGGCGGTACTTTATCCGCACGAGTTTCATCTCAGCCGCAGCCTGAAGCGGTTTGTTAAACATTGCCCCTACCGTATCTCGCTCAACCAGGCGTTCGGAGCGGTGGTGGCCGCCTGCGCCGAACGGGGCCAGGAAGGCACCTGGATCGGCCCGGACGTGGCGCAGGCATACAACCGGCTGCACCGGCTGGGCCAGGCGCATTCAGTGGAAGTTTGGGACGGCGACGACCTGGTGGGCGGCATGTACGGAGTAGCGCAGGGCGCCCTGTTTTGCGGGGAATCCATGTTCAGCCGGAGGGATAATGCCTCCAAGGTCGCGCTGCTGACTTTTTGCCGTTTCTTTAGGCAACAGGGCGGAAAACTGGTAGACTGTCAGGTATTGAACTCACACACGGCCTCGTTAGGCGCAAGGGAAATACCACGACGCGACTATCTGGCGCTGCTGAGTCAGTTACAATCCTTAACGCTGGCACCTGATTGCTGGCAACCGCAAACCCTCTCTGCCGTCACCTTAAACAGCGACATTACTCCCTGTGACTGAAGCGGCGTTCTTCATCACTTCTTTACATAATGAGGGTTTTTCGGCATTATCTTGCCGGTAAAAAACTATGGTATTTAAACCTAGAGGATTCGATGGCCAAAGAAGACAATATTGAAATGCAAGGCACGGTACTGGATACATTGCCTAACACCATGTTCCGTGTGGAATTGGAAAACGGGCATGTGGTAACCGCTCATATCTCCGGTAAAATGCGTAAAAACTATATCCGCATCCTGACGGGCGACAAAGTCACTGTTGAGCTGACCCCGTACGACCTGAGCAAAGGCCGCATTGTCTTCCGTAGCCGCTGATAGGCTTCCTTCGCTGATATCCGCCCGCGGGCGTTGATATCGCCAACCCGCTGTCTGAAAGATCGGATGCCGGCGCCGGAATACGGCCCGGCATAATGCATTCCCGCTTTTGCGGTGTACCGTGATTAACGTACCTGGTTAATAGCTGAATACATTATTACCGATAATAAAAAAGGCGATGCCAAGCATCGCCTTTTTACTATACCCGCTATTTCACCTGTATTTCATCACCCAGGCCGGTGTTAGTGAACCACGCCTTCCGCTTTGCGTTTTTGCGCGCTGAGGAAATGGTAGCTAAGTTCTTTTTTATCTTTATTGAGCTCGACCGACACCGACCCGCCGTCAACCAAAGAACCGAACAGCAGTTCGTTGGCCAGCGGTTTTTTCAGGTTTTCCTGCATCACCCTGGCCATTGGCCGTGCGCCCATGGCTTTGTCGTAGCCCTTGGCGGACAGCCAGTCGCGCGCTTCGTCGCTGACTTCCAGCGAGACGCCCTTCGCATCCAGCTGCGCTTGCAGCTCAACGATAAACTTATCTACCACCAACTGAATGATTTCCGGCGATAAGTGATTAAACCAAATCACATTATCCAGGCGGTTGCGGAACTCAGGGGTGAAGATCTTCTTGATCTCGCCCATGGCGTCCGTACTGTTATCCTGCTGAATCATACCGATGGACTGGCGCTGCGTTTCCTGCACCCCGGCGTTGGTGGTCATCACCACGATCACGTTGCGGAAGTCCGCCTTGCGGCCGTTGTTATCGGTCAGGGTGCCGTTGTCCATCACCTGCAGCAGCAGGTTAAAGACATCCGGATGCGCCTTCTCGATTTCATCGAGCAGCAATACCGCGTGTGGGTGCTTGAGCACCGCGTCGGTCAACAGGCCGCCCTGGTCGTAGCCCACATATCCCGGAGGCGCGCCGATCAAGCGGCTGACGGTGTGGCGTTCCATATATTCCGACATATCAAAGCGCAATAATTCAATATCCAGCGCCTTGGCCAGCTGTACGGTCACCTCGGTTTTACCCACCCCCGTCGGACCCGCGAACAGGAAAGACCCCACCGGCTTATGATCCTGGCCCAGCCCGGCCCGGCTCATTTTGATCGCTTCGGTCAGCGCCTCGATGGCTTTATCCTGGCCGAACACCAGCATCTTAAGGCGTTCGCTCAAATTCTTCAGCACATCGCGGTCGCTGGCGGAGACGGTTTTTTCCGGAATGCGGGCGATGCGCGCCACCACCGATTCGATATCGGCCACATTAACGGTTTTCTTGCGTTTGCTCACCGGCATCAACCGGCTGCGGGCGCCCGCTTCATCGATAACGTCGATGGCCTTGTCCGGCAAATGGCGATCGTTGATGTATTTAACCGCCAGTTCCACCGCGGCGCGCACCGCCTTGGCGGTATAACGCACATCATGATGGGCTTCGTATTTGGGTTTCAGGCCGGTCAGTATCTGCACGGTTTCTTCCACCGTGGGTTCGGTAATATCGATTTTCTGGAAACGGCGCGCCAAGGCGCGATCTTTTTCGAAAATATTACTGAATTCCTGATACGTCGTGGAACCCATGACCCGGATCTTGCCGCTGGAGAGCAGCGGCTTGATCAGATTCGCCGCATCGACCTGTCCGCCGGAGGCGGCGCCCGCACCGATAATGGTGTGGATCTCGTCGATAAACAGAATGCTGTTCTTGTCCGATTCCAATTGTTTCAGCAACGCTTTGAAACGCTTCTCGAAGTCGCCGCGGTATTTGGTACCCGCCAGCAACGACCCGATATCCAAAGAGTAGATGGTGCATTCGGCAATGACTTCTGGCACATCGCCCTGCACGATACGCCAGGCCAGGCCTTCGGCGATCGCCGTCTTGCCCACGCCGGATTCGCCCACCAGCAGCGGATTGTTTTTACGCCGGCGGCACAGTACCTGGATGGCCCGTTCAAGCTCGCGCTCGCGGCCGATCAGGGGATCTATGCCACCCACCCGGGCGAGTTGGTTGAGATTTGTAGTGAAGTTTTCCATACGCTCCTCCCCGCCTGCCTGCTCTTCATTGACCGGGTTTTCCGGTCCCGGTGCCTGCGTTTCATCTTTACGAGTGCCGTGGGAGATGAAATTCACTATATCCAGTCGGCTGACGTCATGCTTGCGCAGCAGGTAGGCCGCCTGCGATTCCTGTTCGCTGAAAATAGCGACCAGGACATTGGCGCCCGACACTTCGCTGCGACCGGAGGATTGCACATGGAACACCGCGCGCTGTAATACGCGCTGGAAACTAAGCGTAGGCTGTGTGTCCCGCTCTTCGTCACTGGTCGGTAAGGTTGGTGTGGTTTGTTCGATAAATGCTTCGAGTTCCTGGCGCAACGCCACCAGATCGACCGTGCACGCTTCCAGCGCTTCCCGCGCGGAAGGGTTGCTGAGCAATGCCAGCAGCAGATGTTCAACGGTCATAAACTCATGCCGGTGCTCACGCGCTCTGGCGAAAGCCATATTTAAACTGAGTTCCAGTTCTTGATTGAGCATTGGCACCTCCCCAAATTGATTGCCTTTTCAGGCCTTTTCCAGCGTACAAAGCAACGGATGCTCATTTTCCCGGGCATAGCGATTAACATGAGCGGCTTTGGTTTCTGCGACTTCGGCGGTGTAAACACCGCAGATAGCCTTGCCATGATAATGCACCGTAAGCATCAGTTGCGTTGCACGTTCAACATCATAAGAAAAGAACTTTTGCAGTACGTCAATAACAAATTCCATCGGCGTGTAATCGTCATTGATAAGTATCACTTTATACATTGATGGGGGTTTTACCGCATCTTTCAACAGGTCCTCGGCAAAATTTTGCTCGCCCGGCCTTTCACTTGTGTTACCCATCGTCTTTCCGTCGATATGTTTCTCTTACTTGATATAACGTTGCGTCCACCGAACCATTATCACGACGCAACCCCATCATGGTTATCAGTCTAACATCAGATATTCAAAACCGCTGTTTGCTATAACCTATGACAACAATAGGATTTTGAACGCAGCTGTTGTATTGAGATTTTGCCAAAAAAGCGTCAATAGCGTTACCTGCTTCAAAGTTTAGTAATGTCATCAGCCAACTCCCCCAGCATCCTCTTGACCTATCGTTCCTATCCTCTAGAGTGTACTTGCGTAAGCCGCGGCGGTTTTGACCAATCAGGCTTACAACGTTCAACAATCCTCATCACGTATAAGATTCGGTTGCGAGGGATGTAGAAACATGGAGACGGGTAAAGTTAAATGGTTCAATAACGCCAAAGGTTTTGGGTTTATCTGTCCTGAAAGCGGCGGCGAGGATATATTTGCGCATTACTCAACAATCCAGATGGACGGTTATCGAACGCTCAAAGCCGGGCAAGTGGTCAGATTCGATGTTCATCAAGGTCCCAAGGGGAACCACGCGAGTCTGATTGTGCCTGTTGAAACCGAGACTGTTGCCTGATAACGCGCCTCGCGATTAATGCCTAAGATGCCTAATGAAATGCCAGTGAATCGCTGGCATTTTTTTCTGCCGCTCGTCCCTGCATACTCAAGGTATAACATTTTTCTTTTAAGACGCAAGTATAATTATGATGGTTGCAATTACTATCTGGTTCACCATTTCCCTCCCCCCGGCAAAATATAAACAAACATTAAACACCATGTAATCTCATCCCCCACCGGCAACCACATTGATGCCCGGTTTAGACATGTTTTGGTGAAATAGCTATTTCCATGAAAACCAGGGCATATCCCCATGTCACAGCTTGTATCCAGTCTGGAAAAACCACGTTTATTAACCGGTTGGCAATTGGCCCTGGCTCTGTTCCGCGGCAAGCTGGTGCCGGGCATGGCCTGGCGCCACCGTTTCTATCGCGGCAAGTTTCTGTTCCGCCATTTGTGGACCGCCGCATATTCGGTACCCTGGCTGAGGTATCTGGCCTGCTGTCCCATATTGCCGGAAATACTGCAATCGCAGCCGGGATTGCCCTGCAAGCTGCATCGCCCTTACCTGGCGTCGAACATGAACCACAAGCAGCAGCTGGCCGCCCTGGTTTACCACTACGACTATATCCAGCAGCATTTGCCCCGCCCATTGCTCAACGGGCACCTGACCCGCAGCGGTATCGTCCTTGCCACGCTGGAGGGCAAAAACGGCCAGCAGTTCTACCTGCGCCTCGGCTCCCTTGACAATCTCAATCGTGAAGGCGAAGCCACCGTTCTTATTACCGACGAACGGGGCGTGATGCTGGCGGAAATGACCTTTGTCATCACGCCGGAACAAGGCACGACCCTGTTTATCGGCGGCCTGCAGGGCGCGCAGCGGCAGGTGCCCCACGAGGCCATCCACCTCGCCACCAAATCCTGCCACGGCCTGTTTCCCAAGCGGCTGGTGCTCGAAGCCGTAACCCTGCTGGCGACAAACCTGGGCGCACGGCAAATTTTAGCGGTGGGGAACCGCACCCATATGTACCAGGAGTGGCGGTATTTTTATAAAAAGAAAGGCTTCCTGCATGCGGATTATGACAATTTCTGGTTGTCTATGCAGGCCCAGCCCCACGGGGAGGGATATTTCCGTTTACCCCTGGCCATTACGCGCAAGGGGCTGGAAACGCTGCCCAGCAAGAAACGCGCCGAATACCGGCGCCGTTATGAACTGCTGGATCGGCTCGCCGCGCAAATCAACGCTTTTTTCCCCCACACCACCGGTGCGGGCGGGACATCACGGGCATAAGCCAAGCGCCCGGCTGGAAAAAAGAGATTAATATGCCTGCTTTACAGCGATCCCGGTTTTCGTTAGCTTAAGGCTGCTTTTTTCTTCCCGCCGCGCAAAAGGATGTGACCCGCGTTATGTATTCCAGCCTCTTACTTATTCTTATTCCGCTGATCGCAGGTTACATGTTGCCCCGCCTGGGCAAGCCTCTCCTGCGCGCCTTGAATCGCTTGCTAAGCGCCATGGTCTACATCATCCTGTTTTTTATGGGGATAAGCCTGGCGTTTCTGGATAATCTAGCCACTAACCTATTATTGATTGCCTGGTATGCCGGCGTCAGCGCCGTGTGCATATTGTCTGTTAACGCCCTGGCGCTGTGGTGGCTGGGAAAACGGTCTCCCTGGCGCGGCGCCAACCGTCAGGAGACCCCGCCGTCCAGGCTGCGCATGGCCATGGATTCCCTGCAGCTTTTCCTGGTGGTGATTGCGGGTTTTCTTATCGGCCTGACGCAGTGGCACTGGCTGAGCGTAGCGTCCCGGGCCAGCGAATTTGCCCTGATTGTCTTATTGCTGCTGGTGGGCATCCAGCTGCGCAACGGCGGCATGACGCTGCGGCAAATTCTGCTGAACCGGCGCGGCACCATTATCGCGCTCGTCGTGGCCGCCAGCGCCATGCTGGGCGGCGCGCTAGCGGCGGTAATACTGGGTTTGCCCCTGCAAACCGGCCTGGCCATGGCCTCGGCCTTCGGCTGGTATTCCCTGTCGGGAGTGCTGATGAGCGACGCCTTTGGCCCGGTAATAGGCAGCGCGGCATTTTTTAACGATCTGGTGCGCGAACTGCTGGCGATAATGCTGATTCCAGGGCTGATGCGCCGCAGCCGCAGCTTGGCCCTTGGCCTGTGCGGCGCCACCTCGATGGATTTCACTTTACCGGTATTGCAGCGCAGCGGCGGGCTGGAGGTCGTGCCGGCCGCCATCGTCCATGGCTTTTTGCTGAGCCTGCTGGCCCCGATCCTGATCGCCTTGTTCTCCGCCTGATCCAGCGGAATGGTTAAAAACCGGCCGGGCGATCCCCGGCTAATCCTGGGTGATTGACTTTTTTCATACTGCCCATCCCGATTTAAAAGGACTAAGCTTTACCGGCATGGAAATTTTTTGCCATGGTTTAGCCAATTTTAAGGGGAAAGCGATGAAACAAACCGTTGCATCAATGGTTGCCAGGACCCTGGAGCAGGCCGGCGTCAAGCGTATCTGGGGCGTCACCGGCGACTCGCTTAACGGATTAAGCGACAGCCTCAACCGTATGGGCACCATTAAATGGATGGGTACCCGCCACGAAGAGGTGGCCGCGTTTGCCGCCGGCGCGGAGGCCCACGTCACCGGCCAGCTGGCGGTATGCGCCGGCTCCTGCGGTCCCGGCAACCTGCATTTGATCAATGGATTATATGACTGCCATCGCAATCGGGTGCCTGTGCTGGCCATCGCCGCCCATATCCCCTCCAGTGAAATCGGCAGCGGTTATTTTCAGGAAACCCACCCGGAAGAACTGTTTCGCGAGTGCAGCCACTACTGCGAGCTGGTATCCAATCCGGAACAATTGCCCCAGGTGCTGGGCATTGCCATGCGCAAGGCCATTCTTAACCGCGGCGTCTCGGTTATCGTATTGCCCGGCGACGTGGCGCTGAAACCGGCACCGGTTGACGCCCAACCGGTATGGTATACGCCGCAGCCACCCCTGGTCATTCCCTCGGTAACGGAACTGGAAAAACTGGCCGACGTTCTCAACCAGGCGGAAAATATTACCCTGATGTGCGGCTGCGGCTGCGCCCAGGCCCATGACGAAGTGGTGCAGCTGGCCGGGCTGCTCAAAGCGCCGGTGGTGCATGCCCTGCGCGGCAAGGAGCATCTGGAATGGGATAACCCCTATGATGTGGGCATGACCGGCCTGATCGGTTTCTCTTCCGGCTACCACGCCATGATGAACGCCGACACGCTGGTGCTGTTGGGCACCCGCTTTCCCTATCGCGCATTTTATCCCACCGATGCCAAAATCGTCCAAATCGATATCGATCCGGGCAGTCTGGGCGCCCATTGCCCGGTTAACATGGCGCTGGTGGGCGATATTAAATCCACCCTGGCGGTGCTGCTGCCGCGCCTGAAAGAAAAAACCGGCCGTCATCATCTCGACCAGGCGCTGGAACATTATCATGAGACGCGCCGCGATCTCGACGCCCTGGCGCAGCCGAGCCCCAACAAACCCATTCATCCGCAGTATGTGGCCCAGCAGATTAGCCGCCTGGCCGCGCCGGACGCCATTTTTACCTGTGATGTAGGCACCCCGACCGTATGGGCGGCCCGCTATCTGGAAATGAATGGCAAACGCCGCCTGATCGGCTCGTTCAACCATGGTTCCATGGCCAACGCCATGCCGCAGGCCCTGGGCGCCCAGGCGGCCTACCCCGATCGCCAGGTAGTGGCGTTATGCGGCGACGGCGGTTTTGCCATGCTGATGGGCGATTTCCTGTCCATGGCGCAGATGAAATTGCCGGTTAAGATTGTCATTTTTAATAACAGCGTATTGGGCTTCGTGGCGATGGAAATGAAGGCAGGCGGCTATCTGACCGACGGGACCGAACTCAAAAACCCGGATTTCGCCGCGATAGCCCAAGCCGCCGGCATCAAAGGGATTCGCGTGGAAAAATCCGCCGATCTCAACGCCGCGCTGGAAGAGGCCTTCGCCACCGACGGACCGGTGGTGGTGGACGTCATTACGGCGAAAGAAGAGCTGGCCATGCCGCCGCAAATTAAATTTGAACAAGCCAAAGGATTCAGTCTGTATATGCTGCGCGCCATTATTAACGGGCGCGGCGATGAAGTGGTAGAATTGGCAAAAACCAACTGGCTGCGTTAAAGCGTGATATCGCCCAGGGGATCGATGGCGAGATCCCGGCCGGGCGGTATCGTCATGGGCGGTAGCCGGACAAATAACGTAATGGAGTAGGCATGATAGATTTACGCAGTGATACCGTTACCCTGCCAAGCGGCGAAATGCGGCGATTAATGGCGCAGGCCGAGGTTGGCGACGATGTATATGGCGATGATCCGACCGTGGCGGCGCTGGAAGCCGACGGCGCCCGTCTCAGCGCCAAACCAGCGGCGCTGTTTTTCCCCAGCGGCACCCAGGCCAACCTGGTGGGACTGCTGACCCACTGCCAGCGCGGCGAAGAATATATCGTCGGCCAGCAGGCGCATAACTACCGCTTCGAGGCCGGCGGCGCGGCGGTGCTCGGCAGCATCCAGCCCCAGCCGATTGAAGCGGATGCCGACGGCACCCTCCCCCTGGATAAGGTGGCCGCCGCCATAAAACCGGACGATTTTCATTTCGCCCGCACCCGGCTGTTAAGCCTGGAAAATACCCATAACGGCAAAGTGCTGCCGCAGGAATATCTGCGCCAGGCCTGGCAATTTAGCCGCGAGCGCGGCCTGGCGCTGCATATCGACGGCGCCCGGATATTCAACGCGGCGGTGGCCCTGGATATTCCGCTCAGCGAGATTACCCAATACTGCGATACCTTGACCATCTGCCTGTCGAAAGGGCTGGGGGCGCCGGTGGGGTCGCTGCTGTGCGGCAGCGAAGAGTATATCCGGCAGGCCAAACGCTGGCGCAAAATGGTCGGCGGCGGGATGCGTCAATCAGGCATTTTGGCGGCGGCGGGACGGTATGCGCTGGAACATAACGTGCAGCGGCTGCGCGAAGATCATGACAATGCCGCCTGGCTGGAGCAGCAATTGTCCGCCCTGGGCGTGGAGATCGCAGCGCCGGGGGCGCAAACCAATATGCTGTTTGTCCGCCAGCCGGTGGAACTGGCCGCCAAGCTGGGCCCCTGGATGCGGCAGAATGATATTATCATTGCGTCCGGCGCGGTGACCCGGCTGGCGACCCACCTCAACGTCAGTCGCGGCGATCTGGAGAAGGTCGTGCGCTGCTGGCGTGAATTTTTGCAACATCAGTCCGAGTTAACGGGCGCCCCCCTGACCGGCGTCTATTTCCAATAACGCATCAAGTATGGCCTCGGTTTCCGCGTCCGGCAGGCCGCGGAAATCCCCCGGTCTGAAATGCATCTGGAACGCCGCCACCGCCTTTTGCCGCCACTGCGCGGGCAACTGCATCGAAACGTCATAGCCGTAGCGGCCCAGCCGATCTATGATGCCACCCATCGCCACCGGCGCTTTCGGGTCCCGCCGTCCCAGGTAATAGCTTACCCGCTGCTGTGAGGGCCAGATGCCCACGCCGGCCGCCGCCAGCTGCCGCCAGGGAAACAGCGGGCCGGGGTCCTGTTTACGCCGCCAGGCAATATCGCTATGGCCTACCACATTGCCCGGGGCAATATGGTAACGCCGTATAATGTCCCGGCTCAGCGCGATCGTCAGCGCTATCTGGTCGGGCGGATAGGGAGCGGCGCGATAGCCGGTCAGCGTGCGGCGGTATCCGCCGTTTTCGATTTCAATGCCGATCGAGGTATCGTTGAGATGGTCGCGCCCGCGCCAATAGCTTTCGCCGGCGTGCCAGGCGCGGCGGGATTCATCCACCAGGCGCAGCGCGGTGGGCATGCCGTGGTTATCCCGCGTTACCGCCGGGATCAGGTAATGCGCGCTCACCTGCTCGGCGGTGAGCGTGGAAAGCGAACCGGCAAAATCCTCGGCGGTATAATGAATCACCAAAACCTGTACCCGTTCATCGGCGCCAATAGCCTGGCGGGAGCCGTCAATCCGGTAGGCCGTTGCCGTTTGCGGCGCGATAACGGACTGCCGGCAGCCCGCCGAGGCTAGAATAAGCAGTCCGATAAGCCAATATTCGGCGATTGCCGCAACGCCTGTCGTTCGAGAAACTCGCCTGAGGCAGTTCATGGTTCCATCCGACCCGCTATTATTACCATCAGTAATGACTGACCCTTATGGCTGCCCATTGTGCCTATAACCCGCCCGCCGCACAATGCCGGACTTTGGCGTTGAAGATTTAACCGCTTGGCGGCAAAGGTTTGTTATTTGCCTAATTAATACTCATCTTGCTTCGTTTGATCAAATCTCGTTGAAGCTTTGCTTAATAAAGTTACATGATAATATCTTTTTATAGTTATCAGGCAAATTCATCATGCCAGTAATTGGACTGACAGTTCCCTATTGTTTTATAAATATGGCCGCCACCCCATCAACGGCGGTACAGGTTGAATCGCAATGCGCTTTTTCGGCAAAACTAAGCAGCGCGAAAAATACTATTGACAGCCTGATTAGCGATGGCGAAAAAAACCGCAATAATATTGATTCTGCGCCAAAGAAGATTAATAAAGCGCCGTTATCGTTTATATCCATGCCCGCTATCGAGGTCGTCGGCGCCTCGATAAAAAACGTCATGACCCGCTTGGTCAAACAATGCAAAACGGTGGGCAATATTATTGGCGGATGGTTATCGGCATGGCACCCCCCACATCACCTGCTTTATACCAAAAGCGGCAAGGACAATGCAGCGCCGACCGGCACGCATAGCCCTGTCGGGCCGAAAACGCCTCGATTCGCGCAGGGCGGCGGCGCGGCAATGACTCAAATCGAGCCGACAGGCAACCCGCAGGCAGAAAATCTGATTAGCGAGGTCGTATATGATGCTTTAGCCGTGCTGAAACTTTTAGTTGACCGCCTGCCCGAAGATAGGCAGCTCCGGGAAATATGGGCCTACCAAGAAATCATTACCTATATCGGCAAATTAATGAATCAGGGCGTCGATCAATTACTCCAGGAACCAGACATTATCAACCTATATTGCCAGGCAAAAGAATCCTTGGTAAAAAATATGCCCGGCAAGCGGGAATTAATAGATGCGCTCATCGCCTCGCAACCCTACATCGGCAATTTATTTGGCCCGGTAGCCCATCCCGAACAATTGGCCAATCCGAGTATTTACCAAACGGCTTTTGGTTATTTGTGCCAACGGGATCGGCGTATAGACTATCCGCATCTGTCGGCGGTGAGCGACTGGGCGTATCGGTTTATGTTTAAAGACCAGCTCTCGCCGGAGGCGATTCGCCGTCATACCTATGACTATTTGCAGGCCGTTAAGCAGCAGTTGCTCGACCAGCCGGGAGATGCGGACATATCGCCCCGGCAGCATTCCGATGGGGATGCGATACCCGCCAGGCCGCCCCGCGGCCGCAAATCACTCGGCAAGGTCAATAACCCCGACGCCGCGCCGGTCAGGCCGCCCCGCGGCCGCAAATCACTCGGCGAGGTCAATAACCCCGGCGCCGCGCCGGTCAGGCCGCCCCGCGGCCGCAAATCCCAGTCGTGCTCGTTTTGAACGATGGCTTATATCCGGGCCGGGCAGCCCGGGCGCGCGGCAGTAGCAACCGCGCGCTGGCGTACCGTCTTCCGGCCCGGCGTACGCCGCCGCCCGCCCGTCCCTGAACCGCGCTTTAGCCATATGTGCCGCCGCCGCACAACTCCCTGATTTTTAACTATACTCTAGGGGTGTGACTCACCGCTAAAATAAAATCATAAAGGTAAACAATGAAAAAAACGCTTTTTGTCCTCCTGCCGCTGGCGCTGGCGCTTACTGCCTGCACCACATCCGTCGATCCGGCGTTTAAAGATACCGGCACGCGCAACGGCCCTTGCGTTGGCGGCGGCCCGGATGCGGTTGCCCAGAAATTCTACGATCTGCGAATCGATCGGCATGCCCAGGGCAAACCTGACGCCGGGCAATTGACGCAATATCGTCCCTATCTCAGCGAACGGCTTTACCAGGCGCTGGCCGTCGATCGCCAGGGCCGGGATAAATTGGCGAAACTGCCGGCCGGGGATATCTTCAGCAGCCAGGCCGACGGCCCCACCGCCGCCAGGGTGCATAGCGCTTCGCGCATTTTGAATACCGACGCCAAAAACATCCCGCTACGCGTGGATCTGTCCCGCGCCCAGGCCGGCGGCGGCCAGACGGTGCAATGGCAGGACGAGGTG
Source organism: Sodalis sp. RH21 (assembly GCF_047324175.1). NCBI lineage: Bacteria > Pseudomonadati > Pseudomonadota > Gammaproteobacteria > Enterobacterales > Bruguierivoracaceae > Sodalis > Sodalis sp. RH21. Next base: position 4,043,137 of record NZ_CP178732.1, read on the forward strand.
CTGATGGTGCGCGAAGGCACCTGCTGGGTGCTGGATGACGTGCGCTATCTGGGCGCATTCTCCCATGCCCCGGCGGGGACCCTGCGCCAAACCCTGGAAGTGAGATAATCCCCGCCGGCATCGGTCCGGCGGGCATTACGCGCCCATGGCCTGTGGCGTCGCCGTGCGTAAACGCGCGCGATTGGAGCCAAGGGGGCTTGCCTGAGCCAGGCCCCTTGGCGGGGGTTGGCCAATATGGGCAACATAGCGGGTAAGCCGGATTATGGAGCACGGACGCATGGCAAAACGCCGGGGAATGACGTTTTGTGCTGTTCGTGATATTATTACCCTCCTAAATGTAAATTTTAATCACGACAGATTGCATCGACCGGCTGTCGACGTTAACATCTGCCGCCTCAATGGCTATTCAGTTTCTTCGCATGAGTATTCAACTAAACCGCATCGACTGTTTTTATGGTGCTTATCAAGCGCTATTTGATATCACCCTTGACTGCCCGGCGGGAGAAACGCTGGTATTGCTCGGCCCCAGCGGCGCGGGCAAAAGTTCGCTACTGCGGGTGCTCAACCTGTTGGAGATGCCCCGCGCCGGTCAATTGGCGATTGCGGGCAATCACTTTGACTTTAAACAGACCCCGGGCGAGAAAGCCATCCGGGAGCTGCGGCAAAATGTCGGCATGGTATTCCAGCAATATAATCTGTGGCCGCATTTAACCGTACGCCAGAATTTGATCGAGGCGCCGTGCCGGGTGCTGGCCTTGTCCCGTTCCCAGGCCAACGCCCGTGCGGATAAACTGCTGGAGCGTTTGCGCCTGACCGATTTTGCCGATCGTTTTCCGTTGCATTTGTCCGGCGGACAGCAGCAACGGGTAGCCATAGCCCGCGCCCTGATGATGGAACCGCAGGTGCTGCTGTTCGACGAACCAACCGCGGCGCTGGACCCGGAAATCACCGCGCAAATCGTCAGTATTATTCGTGAACTGGCGCAAACCGGTATTACCCAAGTGATTGTGACGCATGAAGTTGAGGTAGCGCGTAAGACTGCCAGTCGCATTGTGTATATGGAAAACGGCCACATTGTGGAACAGGGCGATGCCACGCATTTCGCCCAGCCCCGCACCGAGGCGTTTGCTCACTACTTGTCGCATTAAATTTTTTGGAAAAAAAATGAAAAAATTAATTATTGCCGCAGTGCTGGCCGGGGTTGCGGCTTCAGCCGGCGCAGCCGAAACCATTCGTTTCGCTACCGAAGCCTCTTACCCTCCGTTCGAATTCGTCGATGCCAATAATAAAATCCAAGGCTTCGATATCGATTTGGCCAACGCGTTATGCAAAGAGATGCAGGCGCAGTGCACTTTTACCAACCAGGCCTTTGACAGCTTGATTCCCAGCCTGAAATTCCGTCGTTTCGACGCGGTGATTTCCGGCATGGATATCACCCCGGAACGCTTGCAGCAGGTCGCGTTCACCCAGCCCTATTATGAAAACTCCGCCATTTTTATCGCGCAAAAAGACAAATTTGCCGATTTAGCGGCGCTGAAAGATAAACGCGTCGGCATGCAAAATGGCACCACGCACCAAAAATTCCTGATGGACAAACATCCGGAAATCACCGCGGTTCCTTATGACAGCTACCAGAACGCCATCCTGGATCTGAAAAACGGCCGTTTGGATGCCGTATTCGGTGACAGCGCGGTGGTGAATGAATGGCTGAAAAAGGATGCCGATCTGGCAACCGTCGGGGATAAAATCACCGATAAGGCCTATTTCGGCACCGGCCTGGGCATCGCTATGCGGCTGAACAATACCGCGCAGGTGGATAAATTCAATGCCGCCCTGGATAAAGTGAAACAAGACGGTACTTACCAGACTATTTACCAGAAATGGTTCAAGCAGTAATCCCCGTACATGACTGAACTTCAACCAATAGCCAGCGCCGCCGGCACCACCGTCGGGCTGGCGCTTTGCGCGCTGGTGGTCGGGCTTATCCTGGCGATGTGTTTCGCCGCCTGGGAATCCGCCCGCTGGAAATGGCTGGGCCTGCTGGGCACCGGCGTGGTTATGCTGCTGCGCGGCCTGCCGGAAATTCTGGTGGTGCTGTTCATCTATTTTGGCGCCTCGCAGTTGCTGGTATCGCTGGCGGACGGCTTTACGCTGAATCTGTATCTGCTGCACATTCCGGTACGGCTGCCCACCGATAATATCAACCTCAGCCCGTTTGTGTGCGGCGTGATTGCCCTGGCATTGCTGTACGCCGCCTACGCCTCGCAAACCCTGCGCGGCGCCCTGAAGGCCATTCCCCAGGGCCAATGGGAATCCGGGCAGGCGTTGGGATTGAAAAAAAGCGCCATTTTTTTCCGGCTGATTATGCCGCAGATGTGGCGTCATGCTTTGCCAGGCCTGGGTAACCAGTGGTTGGTGCTGTTGAAGGACACCGCCCTGGTGTCGCTGATTAGCGTTAACGATTTGATGCTGCAAACCAAGAGTATCGTCAGTTTTACCCAGCAGCCGTTTACCTGGTATTTGATTGCGGCGGCGGTTTATCTGGCGATCACCCTGCTCAGCCAGGTTATTCTGCGCGCGTTCGAGCGTCGTTCGACCCGCTTTGAAACGAGGGCATCGTGATGCTGGCCTACCTGCCGCAATTAATGCAAGGCTTGCCCACCAGCCTGACGCTGACGCTGAGCGCCATCGTTATCGCGCTGCTGCTGGCGCTGCTGTTTACCCTGATCATCAGCCTGAAGACGCCCATTCTGACGCCGATAATCAAAATTTACATCACGCTGTTCACCGGCACCCCGCTGCTGGTCCAGATCTTTTTGATTTATTACGGGCCGGGACAATTTGCCGGCCTGCGCGCCATTCCCTGGTTATGGCAACTGGTGTCGCAGCCTTGGTTATGCGCCATGGTGGCCCTGGCCCTTAACAGCGCCGCCTATAGCACCCTGTTGTTTACCGGGGCCATGCGCGCCATCCCGTCCGGCCAGTGGCAGGCCTGCGCCGCCCTGGGCATGTCCAAATTGCAATCGCTGCGCATATTGATGCCGTTCGCCATTAAACGCGCCCTGTCGTCTTATTCCAATGAAGTAGTGCTGGTATTTAAAAGCACGTCGCTCGCCTACACCATCACCCTGATGGATATTATGGGCCACGGGCAGTTGCTGTACGGCAGGACCTACGATGTCATGGTGTTTGGCGCCGCCGGCATTATCTACCTGTGCGTCAACGGCGTCTTGACCCTGCTGATGCGGCTGGTGGAGTCCCGGGCGCTGCGCTTCGAACGCCGCAATTAACGGGTCGCGCTTAAGCGGCGGCGCCGCCGCGTTGAAGCAGCACCAGCGTTTCATAGTGGGCGGTGTGCGGGAACATATCAAATAGCTGCGCCTTGACGATGCCATAGCGCGGCAGGGCCAGCAAATCCCTGGCCAGGCTCTCTCCCTGGCAGCTCGAATACAGGATATAGGGCGGCGCCATCTCATTGAGATAGTCGCATAGCGCCTGGCCGATCCCGCGACGCGGCGGATTCACCAGCACCAGATCCGGCACCTCCGTACGCTGCTGCGCGAAATCGGTGGAATCCAGCGCCTGAAACGCCACGTGGCGCAACCCCAGCAGCTGTGCCGACTGCCGCGCGCTGGCGATGGCCTCGGCGCTGATTTCAATGCCGGTCAGCCGGATATCGCCGCTGGCGCAATGCAAACCAAACCCCCCCACCCCGCAAAACAGATCCCACAGGCTGGCGATAGGCAGAGCGCCCACCCAGTCCCGGGCGGTGGCATACAGCCGGGCGGCTACGGCGGGATTGGTTTGGAAAAAACCGCGCGGACGGATAAACAGCGGCACGTCATTGAGCCGTTCTTCCAGGGCGCTTTGCCCGGTCAGAATGATTTCCGTTTCCCCTTCCAGGATCGCCATCGGCACCGGCTGGATATTTACCGATATGACTTTGAGCTGGGGAAGCTGCATCTGCAGCCAGGGCAGCGCGGCGCGCAGCTGCGCCAGCTTGGTTTCGGAACGCAGGACGAAGCGCAGCATCATGGCGCCGTCGTATTCGCTGGCGGTCAGCAACAGGAATTTTAACTCGCCCCGCCGCCGCGCCACGTGGTAAGGCGTCAGGCCGGCGCGGGCGATAAACGTTTTAAGCTGGGCAAATACCGGCGCGAAGCCGGCGGGGTAAAGCGGGCAGCCGCATAAATCCACCGGCTCGCCGTCGCGGGCCATGATGCCAAGGATCGGGCGTTCGACGCTGCCGCTCACGACCATCTTGGCTTTATTGCGAAAAGCCGCCTGGGCGCAAGCGACCGGCGCAAGCCAGCGCCCCACGGGACTGGCGGACAGCAAGGCGGCGATAGCGGCCTGTTTATCCACCAGTTGTTGCGGATAAGGCTTATCCAGCCATTCGCAGGAGCGGCAGCGATCCGCGCTAAATAATTCGCAATGCATAAGTATCAAGGCCAGCTAAACGGGCGCGCATTGTACCATCGGTGGCGGGTGGAAATCATCGGCCGCGCATAAAAAACCGCCGGCTGGCGAGAGGAAAAAATAACAGCGCCAACACCACCATATCGGGGGATTTGTGCAGCAGCACTTGGCTGATAATCTCGCCGGCGCTGTCGCCGGACAAGGCGAACATCTCTGGATAAAAGCCATTCCAGGTAGCCAGAAACAGATAACCGGCCCCGAGCAGCTGGCAGCCGGCGTAGCACCAGCGCGCCCAGGAATAACCGCGCATCACCGCAAAACCGCAGCGCAGCTCGATAAACAGTATCGCCAGGCTGGCCAGGAACAACACGGTTAAATCCCACGATCGGCTGCTGGTGTCGATAAAGCTTTGCAACCCGGCCACGCCCAGATTATTGGTCAACATCAGCACGCCCACGCAGCGGGTGGCGATAATGGCCGTACCGGCAATCATTACCGCCACCGGTGCGTCAAGCGGTACGCGCTCCCTGACCATGCTGCGGCTGCTCCTGAGTATTTCCGACATTGTCTCTCTCCCTGCCTGAACGCCGTACTAACCTAAGGAGTAAGACTAGCAGCTCCCGGGAGAATCAGCCACGTGCGGCGCGCTGTCGATCCCTTTGGCGCTGTTTTTCCGCGCGGGCCATAAACCACCAGGCAATCAGTCCGATCATCCCCACCACGCCAAGAATAATGGTGGCCAGGGCGTTGATTTCCGGATTAACGCCCATTCTGACGCTTGAGAACACCAGCATCGGCAAGGTGGTGGCGCCCGGGCCGGCGACAAAACTGGCAATCACCAAATCATCCAGCGACAGGGTAAACGCCAGCAGCCAGCCGGAGACAATCGCCGGCGCAATCATCGGCAGCGTGATGATAAAAAACACTTTGATCGGCGTGGCGCCGAGATCCAGCGCCGCCTCTTCTATGGATTCATCCAGCTCGCGCAGCCGCGAATTCACCACGACCGCCACATAGGCCGTACAGAACGTCACGTGCGCCAGCCAAATGGTAAACATGCCCCGTTCCGCGGGCCAGCCGATAGCATGCCCCATGGCCACGAACAGCAGCAGCAGCGACAGGCCGGTGATCACATCGGGCATCACCAGCGGCGCGGTAAGCATAAACGCAAAACCGTCCGAACCGCGAAAACGGCCAAACCGCACAATCACCACCGCCGCCAGCGTACCGAGGATCACCGCCATGGTCGCGGTCGCCGCCGCCAGGGTCAGGCTCAATGATACGGCGCTGAGCATGGCATCGTCGTGAATCAATACGCCGTACCAGCGGGTCGACCAGCCGGCCCAAACCGTCACCAGCTTTGAACTGTTGAACGAATAAATCACCAGCATCAGCATCGGCGCATATAAAAAGGTGAATCCCGATACCAGGATCGCGATCCGCCAGGGAGAGCGCACTACCGGTAATGTGTTCATGCCCGATCCCCCAGGGTTTTATTCTGATGTTTGTGAAACCACATAATCGGCACGATCAGCAGCAATAGCATAATCACCGCCACCGCCGAGGCCACCGGCCAATCGCGATTATTAAAGAATTCCTGCCATAAAATCCGGCCAATCATAATGCTGTCCGGGCCGCCGAGCAGTTCGGGAATCACGTACTCCCCCACCGCCGGGATAAACACCAGCATCGAACCGGCGATAATGCCCCCCTTGGTGAGGGGCATTATCACCTTGAAAAAGGTCTTGAGCGGCCGCGCGCCCAGATCCAGCGACGCTTCCACCAGCGAATAATCCAAGCGGGTCAGCGCGGTGTAAATCGGCAGGATCATAAACGGCAAATAGGCATAGACCACGCCGATATACACCGCCAGGTTGGTATGCAGAATTACCAGCGGCCGATCGATAACCCCCAGCCACATTAAAAAATTATTCAATACGCCGTTATTTTTCAAAATGCCCATCCAGGCATAGACGCGAATCAGAAACGACGTCCACGACGGCAAGATTACCAGCAGTAGCAGGATATTGCGGGTCGAAGGTTTACTGTGCGCCACCGCCCAGGCCATGGGGTAACCGATCAGCAGGCAGAAAAACGTCGACACCGCCGCCACCTGCAATGACTGCAAATAGGCCTCGATATACAGCGGATCGTCGAGCAATTGCGAAAAGTTGGCCAGATTAAGCGAAATATCCAGCTTGCCATCCATCCAGCTCACCAGATCGGTATAAGGCGGGATCGCCCGGGCCATCTCCGCCAGGCTGATTTTAAACACAATCAGGAACGGCAGCATAAACAGCAGCAGCAGCCACAGGTACGGCAGGAAAATCACCGCCTTGCGGCCGTGGCGCATTTGCAGCCGGGTCAGCCAACGCGGGGTTTTCACCCGGTCGGCCACGGGCTCGGGGGGCATTTTTTCATCCACTACAGACATGGTCGTCCTCCGCCCTAAACCGTCAACACGACGCAACTGTCCGCATCCCAGCAGAGACGCACTTCATCCCCCCAGGTGGGCGAACCTTTACGATAACGATGCGCATTTTGCAACTGCGCGCTGATAGTCTGGCCGCTTTGCAGCAGCACATGGTAAATGGACAGGTCGCCGAGATAAGCGATATTCACCACTTCGCCGACGGCAAAGTTATAACCATCGGGGGGGACGTCATCGCATAACATGATTTTTTCCGGGCGCAGCGCCACATGCACCGGCACGCCGTCCACCACCGACACATCGGAGTTCACCTGGAGCGGATGCACCAGGCTGGGGCTTTGAATAATCAGCGCATCGTCCTGGCGCTCTTTGAGCAAACCGTCGAAGATATTCACCGAGCCGATAAACTCGGCGCTGAACCGGCTGTTGGGGTGTTCATAGATCTCTTCCGGTTCGCCGATTTGCACAAATTTACCGCGATTCATGATGGCGATACGCCCGGCCATGGTCATGGCCTCTTCCTGATCGTGGGTAACCATCACACAGGTGACGCCCACTCGTTCGAGAATATCCACCACTTCAAGCTGCATACGATCACGCAGCTTTTTATCCAGCGCCCCCATGGGTTCATCGAGCAATAGCAGCTTGGGCCGTTTGGCCAGGCTGCGCGCCAGCGCCACCCGCTGGCGCTGGCCGCCGGACAGCTGATGGGGTTTGCGGGCCGCGAATTCCTGCATATGCACCATGGCCAGCATCTCTTCCACGCGCTGTTTAATCTCGGCGCGCGGCAACTTATCCTGCTTTAAGCCAAAGGCGATATTTTGCTCCACCGTCATATGGGGGAACAGCGCATAGGACTGGAACATCATATTGATCGGCCGCTGGTACGGCGGCATATGGGATAAATCCTGGCCATCGAGCACGATTTGGCCATGGGTCGGCTGTTCAAACCCCGCCAGCATGCGCAGCAGCGTGGATTTGCCGCAGCCGGACGCGCCCAGCAGCGCGAACATTTCCCCTTTATAGATCGTCAGGCTGACATCATCGACCGCCGATTGGCCGTCGAACGATTTGGTCAAATTGCGGATCTCCAGCAATGGCGTAACCATTTTCTGGCTTTTAGGCTGTGGGCGGGGTGTTGCATCGTTCACTAACATCACTCTCCGGAACAAAAGCAGCGGCGCTGCCGCAACCGCCGTCGCTGAAATAGCATAACAGGCGGTATAAAACCGCCTGCCGGTTAGGATAAGTTTAACCTGTCTGGAATGTTATTTGCCGCTTTTTACTTTGGTCCAGGCACGGGTGATCACCCGGTCGATTTTCGGCGGCTGGACTTTAAGGGTAAACATTTTGGCGCGGACATCGGCCGGCGGATAAATACCGGGGTTGTTGCGCACCTCTTCGCTGACCAGCGGCGTGGCGGCCTTATTGCCGTTGGCGTAGAAGATCTGGTTACTCACCTGGGCGATGACCTGCGGGTCCATCAGATAATTGATAAACTGATAGGCCTCGTCGAGGTTTTTGGCATCGGCGGGAATGGCCAGCACGTCGAAAAACGCCAGGGCGCCCTCTTTCGGGATACTGTAGGCGATATTCACGCCGTTTTTGGCTTCCTTGGCGCGATTGGCCGCCTGCATGACGTCGCCGGCCCAGCCGATGGCCACGCAGATATCGCCGTTGGCCAAATCGTTAATATATTGCGAGGAATGGAAGTAACGGATGCTGGGGCGCAGTTTCAACAGCAGATCGGTCGCCGGCCCGGTATAATCGTCGGCATTGGCGCTGTTGGGATCTTTCCCCAGGTAATTGAGCACGGTGGCGAAGATTTCCGCCGGCGCGTCAAGGAAAGAAACGCCGCAGCTTTTCAGCTTGGCCAGATTTTCCGGTTTCAACACCAAATCCCAGCTATTGACCGGGGCGTCGTTGCCCAATATCGCTTTGACTTTATCAACGTTATACGCAATCCCGGTGGTGGCCCACATATAAGGAATGGCGTATTTATTGTCGGGATCGTGCTGGCTGATAAGTTTCAGCAGTTCCGGGTCGAGATTTTTATAATTGGGCAGCTTGCTTTTATCCAGCGGCTGGAATACCCCGGCGGCCAATTGGCGCTCAAGGAAACTGGCTGAAGGCACCACTACGTCAAAACCGGTACTGCCGGCCATGAGCTTGCCTTCCAATACTTCATTGGAATCAAACACATCGTAGACGACTTTGATGCCGGTTTGTTTTTCAAAATCCGGCACCGTATTGGGTGCGATATAATCCGACCAGTTATAGACATGCAGCGTTTTTTGCTCCGCGCCGATGGCGGAGACGGACGCGGCCATTAGCAAGCCGGCGACTACACCCGACAGCCAGTTTTTACGTTGGGTGAACATCCGTTGCTTCCTCCAAATCCCAGTCAATAAAAAATATTTATGCATATCGCTAACGATATGCAATGCATGAATAAAGCACAGCAACGCAAGCATAACCGCAGCGCAAGTGCTACGCCAGCGATCGGAAAAAAAAATGGCTTTAATCGATTATTTATTCACTAAATGTCTATCAAATCTGGTATTCAGTGCGTAAAAGACACAGGATCTCCGCTCGAACATGCAAAATGACAGCATAAAAGAGGGCATAGGGAGGGAATGGGCGGACGCCGCCATACGCGGTGGCGCCGCATTAGTGGATCACGGGCAAGATATGTTTTGGTTCGGCGTGCGGCTCCTCGTCAATAAACAGCAAATCATTGGCGCGGGCTTCCAGAATCAGCATGGATAGCTGTTCTTCCGACTGCTGCATAAAATGCTTGAACTGGCCGAAGGTAACCCCTACCTCGATGCTCAGCGCCTGGCAGGCCACCAGCTTGGGTAAATTATCATCCTGGATATCTATAAACGCCTTCACGGTCAGCGAACTGGCATTGATCTGGCTCAAGTCCCCCACCAATGCAATCAGTGCGGTGGGACGCACTTCCGCCAGGGCGGAAAACAGGATGACGTTGTCAACCAGATCGATTTTCGCATCAAAAATGCCGTCAAAATTTTGCATATGCGGCAGATGCAACGCCTGGCAGGAGTCACACTCAAAGAATGAAAGACTGAGTTTTTCCAACCAGCGTCTAAGGATGTCCAGATCCGGGACAACAAGTGAATCCATAAAGGCCAACCTCTAATGTCAAATGTGAAACGGGGCATAGCTTACGGAATAATAACGAACGACGCCATGGACAAACGCTGTAAATTATCACCTATTGCCTGTCCTCGATAGGCCGTAGGTGCCACTGCCCCCGCGCCGCGAGACTAAAGGCAATAACATCATGTTGATTTGTAATGGATAGCCGGCCAGCCGCCGCGGGAAGGTCTTACCAATGCTCTACCCATCGGATAAAGTCTGAAAATGTAATCCTTTTGAGCATCCTCGCGGTTAAAAAACGATTTATCCGGCTAATCGCCGGTGGCGCGCTGCGCTTAGGAAATTTTATGTAATGTGTTTTGCTCAATATAGGTAATCATCAAACCGGCTATATCAATCCCCGTGGCGGTTTCGATCCCTTCCAGCCCCGGCGATGCGTTAACCTCCATGACCAGCGGGCCACGCTGCGCGCGTAAAATATCCACTCCGGCGACGTGCAGCCCGAGGGTAGCCGTCGCTTTGATGGCCACCGCCCGCTCCTGGGCGGTGATGGTGATTTTGCGCGCCGAGCCTCCCCGATGCAGATTGGAGCGAAAATCGCCGGGCTGGGCCTGGCGTTCAATCGCGGCCACCACGCGATTGCCAATCACCAGGCAGCGAATATCGCAGCCTTTGGCCTCGTGGATATATTCCTGCACCAGGAATTGGGCTTTTAACCCGCGAAACGCGTCGATCACGCTTTTGGCGGCCTGCGCGGTTTCCGCCAGCACCACGCCGATGCCCTGGGTGCCTTCCACCAGTTTTACCACCAGCGGCGCCCCGCCCACCATGGTAATCAAGTCATTGGTGTCATCAGGCGAATCGGCAAATCCCGTTACCGGCAAATCAATCCCTTCCCTGGCCAATAGTTGCAGCGAATGCAGTTTATCCCTGGCGCGGGTGATGGCGACGGAATCGTTCAGCGGGTAACTGCCCAGCATTTCAAACTGGCGCAGCACCGTGGTGCCATAAAACGTAATGGCGGTACCAATGCGTGGAATAACCGCATCATAGTGGGCCAGCCGCTTACCCCGATAATGAATCGAGGGCGAGTCACAGTTGATATTCATGTAACAAGACAGCGGATCGATGATATCCACGCTATGGCGGCGGGTTTCAGCGGCGTCCCGTAGTCGCTTGCATGAAAAAAGTGAACCGTCCCGGGATAGAATAGCTATTTTCACGCCTTATCCTGATTGGTCGTTATGATCGCAGCCATGATAATCCGGCCGCCGCTTGGGATCGAGCAAAGTTTAGGGGGTTGCAAGAACGTATTGCCCCGCGGCGGGTCAAGATAGGCCAGGGGCATTGGACTGAAAGGTAATTTCTGCTTTTTTTTGACGCAAGTCACAGGCATAGTAAAAGGCAACAAGAAGCGTAACAGAGTCCATTGATTCGTTTCGATTGTCATTTCATAGGTTAAGGAGTGTATATGTTTGCTGTCATTTTCGGACGTCCAGGCTGTCCTTATTGTGTGCGCGCTAAAGAGCTGGCTGAAAAACTGACCGCGGAACGGGACGACTTTTCTTACCGTTATGTGGATATCCATGCGGAAGGCATATCCAAGGCTGATTTGTCGAAAACCGTCGGCAAACCCGTCGAAACCGTGCCGCAGATTTTTGTCGATCAGGTGCATATCGGCGGCTGTACGGATTTTGAGGCTTATGCCCAGGAAAATCTGAGCTTGTACCAGCAATAATTCCTGCGTCGCGGGTCAGCCACGGCTGGCCCGGTTATCTCCCCCCCGGTTCCAAGCCTCCCTTCCCCTTTTCGCCGATGTTTCAGTGCGCCGGCCGCTTGAACATGACGCCGATAAAATACCAGCCCAGAGCACCGCATGCGCACCAAAACACCGCGCTTAATAAATAGGTCATTTGATACCATAGGCTGGGGGGCTCGCTGCGGGCTACGGAAAACAGCACCAGGCATAACGGCGAGGCAAGCAGAGCGCCCAGCACCGGAAAAACTATTTTATTGGCTTGGGACAACAAACCGCCGACGACCCCGGGCACAAGAAATAACAGCAGTCCCAGAGAAGCGCCATGATTTTGAGCGTTCATTACCGCAAAGCCGCTTTCCTGACTGGCAAACACTACCGCAAATAGTACAGCGCTACTTATGATTCCCGCTCCGCGTCGGTAAACCGTCATTATCGCCTCCCATAATTGCACCGTGATAAAACGTCATAGTAAAAAACCTATAATTACCCTATATTTAGGCCACTAATAGGCAATCATAAGATATCATCGGCATTAACAAAAAAAGCTCGGCCGGAAATGCGCTATTTTTATCGACTCTATTTTCGGCAACGCTCGTATGGGCCAAAATCAAATGAAGCTGATATCCCTGGCGCTGTTTCACACTGCCAAGATTGAATAAAACCACTATTGAATGCTGATAAATATACCCGACAAACTTATAATTATCAAATAGTTGCTAGTAGCAATAAAGTTATCATCCGTGAATATTAACGTGGCTGACTTGTTAAACATGGATGAATTTTTGTTATTAATTATGGGTTAATAATCACGGCGCCGAAAATGGATAATAACGTTAAAACCGACTCAACATGGTCATTCAACAGGGTTTTTAGCGTTTTTTTTTATTTTTCCCACTAATGGCATTAGCGGCGTAAAAAATTTTCACCCGGAAAAAACAGGCCATTTAAATTGCAAATCAGCAGAGAGGCAATTAAAAAATCAGTTTTTTCTCATTATGACTGACATTGGCCGCCGTTGATTACATAAGGCAGAGTCATTGATTAAGCCGCTCTAACCAGGTTTGCTACGCACACCGCCCCGTCGCCGGCCTGGGGCGAGCCGATCGCCACGGACCCGGCGCCCCGCCCGCATAGGGATAACGAGTGTAAAACGTCCCCTGGCGCCGAATCCGCACGGCGGTATGGCGATCGATGTATAAAAATTTTTAGCGCAATCCAGAACTTTCCCTAATCCTTAGAGTCTGATTTAATGCCACTGCTTTTCTTTGATGTCCCCAAATTGAGGAGCCCGATCGTCCCGCCTATTAGGTTCAAGACTTTCGGGTTTTTTATTGTCCGTTCCCCATCGCCGCCCCATACCAGCATCATCCCTTTTTGGCCTGCCCGAACCCGCGTGCCCGGATTATGCCCGGCCGTAGCGCGCGTAGGCTATTGCCCATGCAAACCGCGCCGCGCAGGAAAACCCGCCCCGTCCATCAGCCGATTCGGCACGCAGCCTGACGACGTAAAACCGCTGTGTTGGTCTAATATTGATTAGATAAATTAAATGGGTAATATAATATATTTAATTTTATTATTGAGCTATTAGTTACCCTATTTAGATACCATTATTTTAATAATTTCCAAACGATTATTGTTTTTATAGCCTGCGAGTTACGATATTACCCATGGCTAAACATGGATAAGATAATAACTCTAATATATCCATAACATTATGCCTTAAATTAACATTAACGCTAATGAACTATTTTGAATCATTAGCGTGAAATAGCCGTAGGTTTGCCGAATGAAAAGAATATCCTCCGCGCTTGAATCAGAGACCCAGATCAAAAAATGCCAAATTAGCACATGAATCTTTTAGGCAAAGGCTATATTATGGCCGCCAGTTATCGGCGATATATGATCTACTGCTAATTCATAACGTTTATTCTTTTCTGGTAATGAATAAACGCAACGGGAATTTAAGCGAATATAGCCGTTTTTGTATGCATTCCGTTTAGTTTTTTTGGAGATATGATGGATACGACGCAAGCAACCCCGATTACCCTGGATGAGCGGGCAATCCTGCAACCCTGGCGTCAATCGGACTCGGTATGGATGCTGGGACTTTATGGCACCGCCATCGGCGCGGGCGTGCTTTTCTTGCCCATCAACGCGGGTATGGGCGGGCTGCTGCCCTTGCTTATCATGGCCGTTATCGCGTTTCCCATGACGTTTTACGCCCACCGGGCTTTGTGTCGCCTGGTTTTATCCGGTAATCCTGACTGTAAAAATATTACCGATGTGGTGGAACTGCATTTCGGCCCCCGCGCCGGCAGTATAATAACCTTACTTTATTTCTTCGCCATTTATCCCATATTACTGGTATATGGCGTAGCGCTCACCAATACCGTCGACAGCTTTATTACCTACCAACTTCATCAAACCGCCCCGCCGCGCGCGGTATTGGCGCTGATTCTGATTCTCGGCCTGCTGGGCATTATACGGCTGGGGAAAGATCTGATCGTCAGGGTCATGAGCATTCTGGTATTTCCTTTCGCCGCGACCCTGATCTTCCTGGCGCTATTTTTAATTCCGCACTGGAGCACCGATATTTTCCAGCAGCCCGTGACGCGCGAAGTCACGGGAAATAGCGGCTGGCTAAATACCCTGTGGCTGGTCATACCGGTGCTGGTATTTTCATTTAACCATTCACCGATTATCTCTGCCTTCGCCATGTCAAAACGTGAGGAATACGGCCATAACGCGGAAAAAAAATGTTCGCGCATTCTGCTTTTCAGCAATATATTGATGGTGCTGACGGTCATGTTTTTCGTCTTCAGCTGCGTCCTGAGCCTATCGGCCGCGAACCTGGCTGACGCCAAGGCGCAGAACATCACTATCCTGTCATTTCTGGCCAACCACTTCAGCAGCCCCTTGATCGGCTTCATCGCGCCGACGATCGCCTTTGTGGCCATTACCAAATCTTTCCTTGGCCATTACCTGGGCGCCAGAGAAGGGTTTGCCGGCCTGCTGGTCCAGTCGCTGCGCAAGCGCGGTAGAACCATTAACGCGACGGCATTAAACCGGCTGACGGGCATATTTATGCTGGTCTCCACCTGGCTGGTGGCAACGCTTAATCCCAGTATACTGGGCATTATAGAAATCCTGGGCGGCCCCGTTGTCGCCATACTGCTGTTCCTGCTGCCCATCTACGCCATTAATAACGTGCCGGCCATGGCGCGCTACCGCGGCGCGGCCAGCAACGTTTTTGTGTGGGTCATCGGATGGATGGCGCTGGCGGCCATTATTTACAAAATGCTGGGATAAAAAGCCAAATGCCTCCCGACGGGAGGCATTTGGCTAGGGCGGGAAAGCGTACGCAAGGATGAATGACGGCAAGCAGTTATTTACCAAACCAGCCGTGAATGGTTTGCAGTATCCAATCCCAGATGTTGCGGAAGAATCCGCCTCGCTGCACCTCATCCAGCACCACCAGCGGCCGCTGTTCAATCACCTTGCCGTCCATCAGGAAATCAATCGTCCCGACGACCTGATGGCGGGCCAGCGGCGCTTCAAGATGCGGCGACGCGAGCGTGAAAGACGCTTTCAGATTTTTCATCTGGCCCCGGGGCAACGTAATGGAGGCGTCCTGGGCCACGCCAAGATCCACCTCGCTGCGATCGCCGAACCAGACCCGCTGGCGGGTAAAGGGCTTAGCGGCGGTGATGGGCGTCACCGTTTCAAAAAAACGAAATCCCCAGGTCAGGATTTTTTCGCTTTCCCGAAAGCGCACGCCGTCGGTCGGGGCGCCGAGCACCACCGAAATCAGCCGCATGCCGTTGTCCGTGGCCGACGCCACCAGATTATGGCCGGCACCGTCGGTATAACCCGTCTTGATGCCGTCAACGTTCAAATTGCCGCTCCACAACAGGCGGTTGCGGTTGAGCTGTTTGATTTTGTTGTAAGTAAACTCTTTTTGCTTATGCAGCGCATATTCATCCGGCACATCGCGGATCAGCGCCTGGCTAAGGATCGCCATATCGCGCGCGGTGCTGTACTGTCCTTCGGCGTCCAGGCCGTGGACCGTAAGGAAATGGGTATTTTTCAGCCCCATACCCTCCGCATATTTGTTCATCAAGCTGACAAACGCATCCTGGCTGCCCGCCACATAGTCCGCCAGGGCGATACTGGCATCATTACCGGACTGGATCACCACGCCATTATTCAGATCGGCAACCGTCACCTGCTCGCCAGGTTTCAGAAACATCAACGACGAACCGCGCAGCACGGGGTTACCGGTGGCCCAGGCGTCCTTGCCGATAGTGACTTTATCCTGCTCGGTGAATTTTTTGGCCTTGAGCGCCTGGCCAATCACGTAGCTGGACATGATTTTAGTCAGGCTGGCAGGGTCGAGACGCAGATCGGCATTGGATTCCGCCAGCACTTTGCCGCTCTGGTAATCCATGAGAATAAACGCCTTGGCGTTCACTTCCGGAGCGCCGGGCGCCGTTTCCGCCCGGGCAAGGGGGATGCTAAGGACTAACAGGGCGCCAAAGCTCAGCGCAGTAATTTTTTGTGGTAAAGCGAAATTCTTCATGACGTGGCCAGAGTATCCATTCAAAAATGGTTACCGCGTTACTCACGGTAGAGGATTGAGCATAGCATCCTGAAAAATGCGTTCAAGATGTCTGAATCATGTTCCAACAAGCTGAGTTTATTCGAAACGAAGTCACTTTGCCGCATTGAAGGCAAATTTTCAGCTTTTTTTATACTTTTATTTTCATGGCGCCGGCCGGCGCCCCGCCAGGAGCCGGCCGGCGGGCCTTAGCGTTTACTGCGCCGGTCCGCCCGCTGCGCCAGCCAATCGCCCAGGACCTGCACGATTTGCACTAAAATCACCAATGCCACCACGGTAATAATCATCACTTTGGTTTCATAACGATAGTAACCAAAGCGAATGGCCAAATCGCCCACCCCGCCGCCGCCGACAATGCCCGCCATGGCGGAATACCCGATCAGGCTGACCAGGGTAATCGTCAATCCCCGCAGTAATCCCGACGCCGCTTCCGGCAATAATACCGTCGTGATAATGCGCAGCGGACTGGCGCCAAACGCCTCGGCCGCTTCAATAATGCCGGGATCGACTTCGCGCAGCGCGCCGTCTACCAGGCGGGCATAAAAGGCAATGGCCGCCACCGACAGCGGTACCGATGCGGCGATAGGGCCGATGGTATTGCCCAGTAACAGCTGGGTCAGCGGTAGCAATAGTACCAGCAGGATCACAAACGGAATGGATCGGATAATGTTCACCAGCACCGTGCCGATAAGATAAAGGGCGCGGTTTTGCCAGAATAGATGGCGGTCGGTGACAAAGATCAAAAACCCCAGGGGCAACCCGCCGATAATGGAAAATAGCGTGGCGATGCCCACCATTTGGAACGTTTCGCCGAACGCGGCCAGCAAATCGAGCCATAAATCAGCCATGCAGCACCTCCACGCGCGCCGTATTTTCCTGGATATAGGCCACCGCCGCGGCCAACTGCCCCGGATCGCGCGGGTGGGCCAGCAACGCCACCAAAATCCCCAGCGCCCGCTGGCCGATATATTCGATTTTGCCGTGCAGGATATTCACCGATACGCCATAGCGGGTAGCGACATCCGATAGCACCGGCTGTTCGGCGGAGGCGCCGACAAACAGGATTTTCAACAAGGTGCCCTGTAAATCCTGCATCAGCCGCGGCGGCAATTCCAAATTGAAGGTATGCGACACCAACTGGCGGGTGAATTCATGCTGCGGGGCGGCAAAAATATCAAACACCTCCCCTTCCTCCACCATGTTGCCGCCGGTCATTACCGCCACCCGGTCGCAGATGCTTTTAATTACCGTCATTTCATGGGAAATCAGCACAATGGTGATGCCCAGGCGGAGGTTGATTTCCTTAAGCAATGCCAAAATGGCTGCCGAGGTCTCCAGATCCAATGCCGAGGTGGGCTCGTCGCACAGCAGCACTTCCGGCTGGTTGGCGATGGCCCGGGCGATGCCGACGCGTTGCTTCTGTCCGCCGCTCAGCTGCGCGGGATAAGCGGCCGCCTTATCCGCCAGCCCCACCAGATCCAAAATTTCGGGCACCCGCCGTGCGATATCTGCGGAAGATTTGCCCGCCGCGCGCAGGCTGAAGGCGACATTCGCCGCCACGGTACGGGTATGCATTAAGTTGAAATGCTGGAAAATCATGCCGATTTTCTGGCGTTGATGGCGCAGCGCGCCGCCGGTCAGCGAGCTGACATTGACGCCATTGACGATAACCTCCCCGCGACTGGGCCGCTGGAGCAAATTGATCGTGCGCAGCAGAGTGCTTTTGCCGGCCCCGCTGGCCCCGACTATACCGTAGACTTCGCCTCGTTTGATATGCAGGCTGACATCATCCACCGCACGGGCGCTCGGTTGTTTTCCCCTGGGGAACTCAACGCTGATATGGTTTAACCGAATCATTATCCGCATACTCCAAGCTTACGTCTTAAGCGGAACCAATGTCGCCGGCCAGGAGGGCCGGCGGGGAAAATGCTAGGGCTTGGCCGGCGCGGCGGCCTGCATCCATTGCGGTTTCTGGAATTGGCTGAACACCGAGTCGGGTTGATTGATCGCCGCGGCATAAGCGGGGGATTGCACGGCGGCCTTGATATCCTTGACAAACGGCTTATCCATATCGTCACTGCGTACCGCAATGACATTTTTTAGATTTTCATCCAGCGTTTCCAATGCCAGCGCGCTGGACAGCTTCATCCCGGCGGCAAAAGCAAAGTTGCCGTTGACCAGCGCGCCGGTGGCGCTATCCAGGGTGCGGGGCAACTGGGCGGCTTCCAGCGGCTTGAATACCAGGCCGCGCGGATTGACGGCGATATCCCGTTCAGAGGCTTTGGTGGGGTCGATATCGGCCTTGATTTTAATCAGGCCCAGTTTTTCCAGAAAACGCAGCCCGCGCGCCAAATTGGTGGGATCATTGGAAAGCGTGATGATATCGCCTTTCTTGAGCTGATTGATGGCCGTGATTTTATGGGAGTAAAACCCCATGCTGGCGGTCGGTACCGTAATCAGCTTTGCCACCTTGAGGTTTTTGTCCGCGGCGAATTTTTCGAGATAAAGAGTATGTTGAAACAGATTGGCATCGATACTGCCGTTGGCCAGCGCCATATTCGGCTGTACGTAATCGCTGAACTCCCGCACGTCGACTTTATACCCTTTTTTGACCAATTCCGGCTTGATGGCCTGCTTGACCATATCCCCATAAGGCCCCGGGGCCACGCCGAAAACGATGGTTTTTGGGTCGCTGTTGGCGTGGGCCAGTTGCAGCCCCAGGGCCAGCAGTCCGATGGAAAGCGCTGCGCGCAGGGTGGTGTTAAGCATCATAACGGTGAGTGTCCTGATTAGATAAAATGGGCGATGGTCGTCAAACCCATGATTAAATCATAATTATCACCGTCGTATAGCGTATTGTTGGCGGAGCCATTTCTTTTGAAAGAAAATATCGTTTTAACCGATCTGGGAAAATAATCACTAGAAAACGAACTGATTTTTCAGGTTATAATTCATTTAACCTCGATGAAAGCGGCCGGTAAAACAGGCCATAACGCATGTCGCGCATCACCATATGGAAGTAATGCTATTGACGCGGCGGCACGGCATAATAGGTTTGCCGGTTTCCGTTTTAGGCATAACGTCTGGTTATAGTGCGTACTGATGATTAATGATTACCCGGCTGTTTTTAATAAAAATTAATGCGGAGAAGGTGCGATGCTTACAATCTGGGGTCGTGAAAATTCAGTAAATGTGAAAAAAGTCTTATGGTGCGCCGCCGAGCTTGAATTGGTTTTCAACGCTATACCCGCCGGAGGGGAATACGGTAAAACGAAAGATCCCCTTTTCCTGGCCCTTAATCCCAACGGTTTGGTGCCCTGCATGCAGGATGACGAGAACGATCTGGTGTTATGGGAATCCAATACCATCGTGCGGTACATGGCCGCCAAATTCGGCCAGGACGTCTGGCTGCTGGCCGATGCGTCGGTACGCGCCATGTCGGAAAAATGGATGGACTGGACATTATCCAGCCTGGCGCCGGCCCTGCAACCGGTGTATATCAATCTCATCAGGACGCCGCCGGCGAAACGCAATAAACAGCTAATAGAAAACGGCATCAAAAGATGTGAAGAATTATTTGATATCGCCGAGACCGCCTTGCATAAACACCCCTATTTTTCCGGGGATGAATTTGGCATCGGGGATATTCCCATGGGCTGCCTGGCCTATAACTGGTTTACCCTCGATATCCCGCGTAAACCGCGTACCGGGCTACAGACCTGGTATAACGCCATTTCCGCGCGTTCCGGCTTTCAGACCCGGGTGATGCTCCCCTTGAGTTGACTATGCCCGCGCAGGGTGCCGGAACACCCTGCGCGCCGTACCGGCCGCGGGTTACTCCAATCCTACTTTAAGCAATTTTCCGTTACGCTCATCGGTAAGCACGTACAAAAAACCATCCGGTCCTACCCGCACATCCCGTATCCGTTCACCGCGATCTTCGAGCAAACGCTGCTCGGCCACCACCCGATCGCCTTCCAGGGTCAGCCTAAGCAAGGCCTTCTGCTTCAAAGCCCCGATAAATAACGAATGCTGCCATTGCGGGAAACGCCCGGCATTATAAAACGCCATGCCGCTGATCGCCGGTGATTTTTGCCAATACCACACCGGCTTTACCGTGCCCGCCACCTCGCCGCCCTGCGCCTCCGGAATTTTCAGCCCGGAATAATTAATACCATAGGTAGCAATCGGCCAACCAAAATTAGCGCCCTTGGCGATAATATTCACCTCGTCCCCGCCCATGGGGCCATGCTCGTTCTCCCAAATGGCGCCGCTCCAGGGGTTTAACGCCAGACCCTGCGGATTGCGATGTCCCAGCGACCATATTTCCGGCCGGGCGTTTTCATTATGCACAAAGGGGTTATCCGGCGGGATCTCGCCTTCGGCGGTCAGACGGATAATTTTGCCCTGGTGTTTGGTCAGGTCCTGCGCGGTGGGGCGCCGATTGTTTTCGCCCAGGCTGATATATAAAAAGCCCTGGGGATCAAACGCCAGCCGTCCGCCGAAGTGCTCGCCGCTGGATAATTTAGGCTGCTGGCGGAAAATCACCTTGAAATCCGCCAGGTGCGTATTGTCCTGCGACAAGCGGCCGTATCCCACCGCCGTTCCCGCTTCATCTTTGCCCTGCTCGGCGTAGCTGAGATAGACACGCCGCGATTGGCTGAAGCCCGGGGCCAGCACCACATCAAACAATCCGCCCTGGCCGTGGGCATAGACCGCCGGCACCCCGCTCACCGGCGCGGACAAAGGCTGCCCTGGCCGCCAATAACGCAGCCGCCCTGGACGCTCCGTTATCAGCATGCCGTCCTCCTGCGGCAGGAACGCCAGCGACCACGGATGATCCATACCGGTCAGCAGTTGGGTCACTTTCGCTTCAGCCGCCGCTGCCGGTCCGCCGGATAGGCCATAAATACCCGCCAACAGCAGAGGTATTATCCAACGCATCTGGTTATCTCCCTTAACGAATCCCTTTTAAGCGTAGAAATGACCCAGCGGTTATGCGACGAATCGCCGCCGGATTTACATTAACTGACAAAGTCAAAAGCCTGGCGGATGCTAAATTAGTTTTAACATTAACAAATTGCATGTTATTAATTTGCCAATAACTAATTAAAAATTCAAACAATACCTGGCCATAATATTGGTTCCGCCGGCCCAGGTAAGCGCCCGATTTTATGGCAAATAATAAGGAGTGAGAATGCAGATATCCAAACGCGCCCCGGTTTTGCACCGGTTAAGCCCCGCGCTCGGCCTCACATTAGGTCTGTTGCTCAGCGGCTGCGCCCCGCATCAGCAAGCCGCAGCGCCAGAAACCGCGCAACAAAAGCTCACCGAACAAACGGTATTTGCCGTTAACTGGATGCAGCAATCAGGCGAAATCAGCGCCTTATCCTACCAGGCGTTTAATACCGCGGAAACCGCGTTTATCCAGGCCCGGGCCAAAGCGGGACTGAAAAAAGCGGTGGTGGTGGATTTGGATGAAACCATGATCGACAACACCGCCTATGCGGGCTGGCAAATCAAACACGGCCAGCCTTTTACCGACGCCACCTGGAGCAAATGGACCCAGGCCCGCGAGGCCAGGGCGCTGCCGGGCGCGGTTGAGTTCTCCCATTATGTCATTGACCACGGCGGGCGGATTTTTTATGTCTCCAACCGCGACCAGGCCGATTTTACCGCCACGGTGGATAATCTGAAAGCGCTGGGATTTGCCGATGTCAGCCCGCAAACGGTGCTGCTTAAACCCATCGGCGGCAGCAGTAATAAAACCGCGCGCTTTGGCCAGGTGGAACAACAGGGCTATGATATCGTGGTGTATGTAGGGGACAACCTGAATGATTTCAGCGGCGAGCCCTATCATAAACTCAATACCGAACGCCGGGATTTTGTAAACCGCCACCAGGAAGAATTCGGCCGCAAATATATCGTGCTGCCCAACCCCAGCTATGGCGATTGGGAAGGCGGGATGGCAAAAGATTACTGGCCGGCCTCGGATGAACAGAAAGTGAAGATCCGCGAAGGCAAAGTTGACGCCTGGGATGGAAAGTAATGGCTGATTAGACCTCGCGCCACGATATCAGCATCGGAGGCCACGGCTAGTGACGAGCGTGGCCGACAATTCGGGTGATCTGTTTATCGTTATCCGGCTACAAAACGACGATTTAACTCAGGCAACAGGTAGTGGATTTTTATAAAAAATATCATTAAATTATTCCACAGCCTATTTCTCCCGAGCATAGAGTACACGCGATAACCTGTTGTCGCGGCAAATATAATATCAAAACATTACTCCGGAAATTAACGAATGATTTTTTTTGGCAATCTATACGGTAAAAATAGCCATTGCTTCTATTCCCGTACGTCATAAAATTACCTTGATATTCATAACCGATCAATAAATGTTCCGTACCAAGGAGTACGGAACAAACGTTTTTCCCAGCGTAAGGAGTCAACATGGCCTTGCTACTCCCAATTTTACCCCAGTTGGTTAATGGTATTATCACTACTAACCAAATCTCCGCTGACAACGGCATTATTGTACAAATTCCTACATACGGGAATGTTTCACTAAATGACACCATCAAGTTATATTTTAATGGCATCTTAGTTGAAACCTACCTGGTAATAAACGTATCCGACTTACCGAAGTTATTTATGATCCCTAGGAATATTTCCACCTTAGGCACCAAAAGTGTTTATTATTCTGTAACCGACAAGGTGCAAAATATGAGTGAATCGCCCCGAGTTAATTTTAATGTATCCCAAAGTCAGACAACAGCTGATTACCTCCTTACCCCGACAATAATTGTAAATAATAGCCAAGCGAATAATGTAAATTACAATATCATCCTTTATACCCTATCCAGCCCTACCGGAGCGTCGGTCAGCAATGTATATTTGCTATTTGAAGCCCTCGGCGGCGGCACCCTCGGCGCTGCTTACGGCGCGACTAATGCGAACGGTCAATATCAGTTGACCGTCCGCAGTGGCGCTGTCGGCAGCGTATTAGTTCAAGCGAAGGTGAGTCTCGACGCTACGGTTATAACGTTTACCGATTTAAATTTCGTCGCGGTGCCTGTGGCTTATCAACTTACTACCAGCATCATCAGCAATAACAATTCCGCCGATGGTCAACATGCCAATGTGATTCAGGCAAGGTTGGTCAATGCCAATACCGGCCAGGGTATAGCAGGTCAGCCTCTTTTGGTTTATGTCTCTGGTCCAGCGACCTACCCGTCTACCATTATCACCAATGCAACAGGTTATGTTTCAATCTATATCACCACCAACACGCCGGGCACGTTGACCGTGAGCGTATATTTAGAAGCCAATACATCGATTTCCTCTTCGCAGAATATTAATTTTACCGTTACTTATCCCATTGTATTAGGCTCCCGAACCGTATGGCTGCAACACGATGTCGGAATACAAAAACTATTAGGTCCCTATAACCTCACCGCCTTTAACCGTTATACAATAGAAACCACCAGAGAGCCGTCCACTGTGTGGAATTGCCAAAATAATCAAGCGTTTAATATTGCAACTACTAGCTGCACCATCGGCATTGAACGCGCTTTTTATTTTTTGGATGACGATCTTTCGGATGTTGTCCCCTTAAGAACCGCGTCGGGGGCTAATTTATCTTCAGAACGCGTTATGTGGTTTGCCCCTGCGAATAGCGGTTATGGCGTGGTGACCATCAAGGATTGGGGGCCACAAAATGCGGCGGCATTCGATCCGGCATTGTTGGAGCAGCTTGAGGCAGAACAAATAGCCGAACGGGATGCGCCAAAGGAAGAAACGGTTTCGGATGAACTGACCGAGCCCACGGGTTTGCCCACTCGGGCGCTATCGTCCGAACAAGAGGCATTGCCGCAGTTGACCGGGCAACCCGGAGCAGGAGAGTCTGGGAGCAGTTAGGCCTGTTTTTCTGGCCGGGTAATAGCGTATCCGGCCAGTTTTTTATTTCTGCATGGGTCCCTGTTCCGCCCGCTGGCAAAATCTGCGGTGCATAAAGCAGGCCAGCCACAGCCGGTTTAGGCGCTGGATCACCCTGCAAAGACGGGTAACCGCAGTTTTCCCTCAACTCTTCAGCTTCGGGTCCAGCGCATCCCTCAATCCGTCCCCGAGCAAATTAAACGCCAGCACGGTCAAAAATATCGCCAGGCTGGGGAAAATGGCGATATGGGGCGCAGTGACCATATCCGCCCGCGCTTCGTTAAGCATCGCTCCCCATTCAGGGGTGGGCGGTTGGGCGCCAAGACCAAGGAACGACAGGCTGGCGGCGGTAATAATCGAGGTACCGATACGCATGGTAAAATACACCACGATGGACGACAGCGTGCCCGGCAGGATATGGCGCAGCAAGA
This sequence comes from Sodalis sp. RH21, assembly GCF_047324175.1. Lineage (NCBI taxonomy): Bacteria > Pseudomonadati > Pseudomonadota > Gammaproteobacteria > Enterobacterales > Bruguierivoracaceae > Sodalis > Sodalis sp. RH21. The sequence goes on from NZ_CP178732.1 coordinate 4,067,856, forward strand.
TAGTGCGATCGGACGCGCCGATGCTGCGCGCGGATTCGATAAACGTCTGGTGTTTGAGCACCAGCGTATTGCCGCGCACCAGGCGGGCGAAGGCCGGAATACTGAAAATCGCCACGGCGATAATCACATTCGACATGCCGCTGCCCATAATGGCCACCACCGCGATGGCCAGCAAGATGCCCGGAAACGCAAACAGCACGTCGCACACGCGCATAATCAGCCGGTCCCACCAGCCTTCATAATAACCGGCCACCAGCCCCAGCACGGTGCCGATGGCCATACCCAACAGCACCGAAAAGAAGCCGGCCGCCAGCGAAATGCGGGTGCCCATCAGGATACGGCTGAAAATATCGCGCCCCAGTGAATCCACCCCCAGCCAATGCATCGCCGACGGCCCCTCGTTAAGCCGGTCGTAATCGAAAAAATTCTCCGCGTCGAACGGCGCCAGCCAGGGAGCGAAGATGGCGGCAATCACCAGCACCAGCACAAAGATCCCGGCCGCCAGGGCCAGCGGCTGCCGTTTGAAACGCCGCCAAAATTCGCTCCAGGGGGTGCGAACGCGCTGGGGAGTTATCACCGGCATCGCCTTGAGTGCGGCCTCTCGTCGCCAGAATTTCATCCCAGGTCCTTACTGATACCGGATAGACGGATTAATTGCCGCATATAGCATGTCCACCAGTAAATTAATCACGATAAACTCCAGCGAAAACAGCAGCACCTCGGCCTGGATCACCGGGTAATCGCGCATTTCCACCGAATCCACCAACAAACGCCCCAGCCCCGGCCAGTTAAATACTTCTTCCACCACGATCGACCCGCCCAGCAAAAAACCGAACTGTAGCCCCATCATGGTTACCACCGGGATCATGGCGTTACGCAGTCCATGTTTGACGATCACCCAAAATTCGCCCACCCCTTTCGCCCGGGCGGTGCGCATATAATCTTCCTGCATGACCTCGACGAACGAGGCGCGGGTAAAACGCGCCATAATCGACGCTACCGCCGCGCCCAAGGTTATGGACGGTAAAATATAGTGCTGGGGGGTATCCGCCCCCACGGTGGGCAACCAGCCCAGGTTGACCGAAAAAATCTGCATGAGCAGCATACCCAGGGCAAAGGCCGGGAAGGAGATACCCGAAACCGCCAGCGTCATGCCGATTCGATCGGGCCAGCGATTGCGCCAGACCGCCGACACGATGCCCAGGGCCATGCCGAAAATCACCGCCCACAGCATACTGGCGATGGTCAGCCAGAAGGTAGGCATAAACCGCGAGCTCAATTCGGTGCTCACCGGCCGTTTCGAGACCAATGACGTACCGAAATCGCCCCGCGCCGCATTACCGATAAAATGCAAAAACTGTTCGGGCAACGGTTTATCCAGGCCCAAATCCTGACGCACCAGCGCCACTACCGAAGCGTCGGCGTTCGGCCCGGCCGCCAACCTGGCCGGGTCGCCCGGCAACAGATGGACAAACAGGAATACCAACACCGCGACAATCAGCAGCGTAGGAATCAGGCCCAGTAACCGATTGATAAAATAATTCAGCATCGGCGCCGGTTTATTTCATATCGGCATGGGTAAAATCAAAGGAGCTGTCGGGCATCACATAAAAACCGGTCAGGTTCTTGCTGTGCGCGTAAAGCAGCTTCTCGGTGAGCAGGAACACCCACGGCGCGTCGGCCCAGATTTTATCCTGCGCATCTTTATACAAACGGGTTTTTTCGGCCCGGTCGGTAGTTTTCAACGCGTCGGTCAAGTCTTTATCCACCTGCGGGTTGTTGTAATAGGCGGTGTTGAAAATGGCCGGCGGCGCGGACTGGCTGGCGAACAGCGGCGTCAAGGCCCAATCGGCTTCGCCGGTGGACGCGGACCAGCCGGTATAGAACATGCGTACGCCGGTTTCATTTACGCCCTTGGCTTCCACCTGCGCGGCGCGCTGGCCGGCATCCATGGCGGTGACGGTGGTTTTAATCCCCACCTGCGCCAGTTGCTGCTGGGTAAATTGCAGCGCTTTCTGGAAGGTGCTGGTATTGTGCGACGACCACAAGGTGGTGGTAAAGCCGTTGGGATAACCCGCTTCCTTCAGCAGTTCGCGCGCTTTGGCCGGATCGTAAGGCCAGGGTTTATATTTCACCGCGTAATCGATCCCGGCGGGCAACGGGCCCTCGGCGGGGACCGCATAACCGGCATAAGCCACCTTGATCAGCGCGTCTTTGTTAATGGCATAGTTGATCGCCTGGCGCACTTTCACATTATCAAACGGCTTTTGGGTTACATTGAGGCTGATATAGCGCTGCAAAATGGACGGCGCGGACACCAGCTCCAGCTTGCTGTTCTTGCCCAATACCGCGGCCTGCTCGTAAGGCACCGGGAACGCGAAATTGGCTTCGCCGGTTTGCAGCATCGCCGCGCGGGTATTATTGTCCACCACCGGCCGCCAGGTAATGCTATCAAGCTTGGCGGCGTCTTTTTGCCAGTAGCCGTCAAAGCGTTTTACTTTAACGAAATCGGTCTGGTTCCAGACTTCGAATTCGTACGGGCCGGTGCCCACCGGATGGAAACCGATTTCCTTGCCGTATTTTTGCAGCGCCGCCGGCGAAATCATGGCCGCCGCCGGATGGGACAGGTTATTGATAAACGGCGAGAACGGCGTTTTCAGGGTGATTTTAACCGTCGTCGGATCGATCACCTCGGTTTTATCGATCATTTTAAACAGGTTGTAGCGTTTGAGATGGTTCTCGGGATTGCTGGCGCGGTCCAGGTTGACCTTGACCGCCTCGGCGTTAAAGTCGGTGCCGTCCTGGAACTTGATCCCCGAACGCAGCTTGATGGTGTAAGTCAGCCCGTCGGCGCTGGGCTGGTAGCTTTCCGCCAGCACGTTCACCTGCTTCATATCTTTATCGAAGCCGAATAGCCCCTGGTAAAACGACTTGGCCACCGCCTGGGACAACGTATCGTTGGCGTCATAGGGGTCGAGGCTGGTGAAATTGGACCCGACCGCGATGACCGCGTCTTTGGCGGCCCAGGCCGGTACCGATACCAGCGCGCCCATCACCGCGGTGGCGATCAGCCAGCGGCGTTGAGTATTTTGTGCAATCATAACGTTACCCTCTCCATGAAAATCCCTGTCATTCAATACGCGCCGCCGATCGGATGACGGGCGACATAGTGCCCTTCACCGACCTTTACCAACGGCGCAACAATGGGTTCATCCCCCAGCGCCCGCACGGGGCTGGGGATCTCATCTACCAGTAAAGCATGTTCGGGACGGCGGCGCGCGGGATCGGGCACCGGCACCGCCGACATTAATTTGCGGGTATAGGCGTGCTGGGGATGATCAAACACCTGGCGCCTGGGGCCTATCTCCACGATTTGCCCCAGATACATCACCGCCACCCGGTGGCTCACCCGTTCCACTACCGCCATATCATGGGAAATAAATAAAAAGGCGATGCCGAATTCCCGCTGCAAATCCAGCATCAAATTGACAATCTGCGCCTGGATGGAGACATCCAGCGCCGATACCGACTCGTCGGCAATCACCACTTTAGGATTTAAGGCCAGCGCCCGCGCGATGCAAATCCGCTGACGCTGGCCGCCGGAAAATTCATGGGGATATCGCTGCGCATGCTCGGGCAGCAGGCCTACCCGTTCCAGCAGGGCGTCTACCCGCTGCTGGGCGGCCTTACCTTGCGCTACGCCATGCACCAGCAAGGGTTCCATAATGGAATACCCCACGGTCAGCCTGGGGTCGAGTGAAGCATAGGGGTCCTGGAAAATAAACTGGATATCCCGGCGCAGGCGCTGCAATTCATTGCCCTGCATGGCGGTGATCGATTGGCCATTAAATATAATATCGCCGCTCTGGCTCTCCACCAGGCGCAGTAACGAGCGCCCGGTGGTGGATTTGCCGCAGCCGGACTCGCCCACCAGGGCCAGGGTCTCGCCGGGATAGAGCGAGAAACTGACCTTTTCCACCGCATGCACCCGCCGTTGGACGCGGTTGAGGATGCCGCCGCGGATATCAAAACCGGTGACCAGATCTTTTACCTGCAAAACGGGTTGGGCGCCGGGCGGCACCGTATCTTGCGGCAGGGCCCGCTCCACCGGGGCGGGCGCCGGGTCCGCGCCGCCGAGCTGCCCCGGTTTCAATAGCGGAAACTTGGCGGGGAAATCGCTGTCGGCCATGGAGCCGAGTTTCGGCACCGCCGCCAGCAGGGCCCGGGTATAGCCGTGCAGCGGCCGGGCGAAGAGCTGTTCCACCGGCGCCGACTCCACGTCATCGCCCCGGTACATCACCATCACCCGGTCGGCCATTTCCGCCACCACGCCCATATCATGGGTGATAAACATCACGCCCATATGCATTTCGCGCTGCAGGGTGCGGATCAGTTGCAGAATTTGCGCCTGGATGGTGACATCCAGCGCGGTGGTGGGTTCGTCGGCGATCAGCAGCGCCGGTTTGCACGATAACGCCATGGCGATCATCACCCGCTGGCGCATACCGCCGGACAATTGGTGCGGATAGCGGTCCAGCATGCTTTTGGCCGTGGGGATGCGCACCAAATCCAGCATCCGCAGCGCTTCTTGCCGCGCGCTGCGATGATCCTTGCCCTGGTGCAGGCGAATGGATTCCGCAATTTGCTCCCCGACCGGAAATACCGGATTGAGCGAGGTCATCGGCTCCTGGAAAATCATCGCCATATCCGCCCCGCGCAGGCCGCGCAAGGTGGATTGGCCGGCGGTGGTCAAATCCACCAACCGGCCGTTGCGCCGGCGAAACAGCATGCTGCCGCTGTCCACCTTGCCGCCGCCCAATTCCACCAGCCGCATCACCGACAGCGCGGTAACCGACTTGCCGGAGCCGGATTCGCCGACAATCGCCAGGGTCTCTCCGCGATTGATCTCGAAAGAGATATTTTTTACCGCCTCGATGCGCTGGCCTTCATGGGTAAAATGGACTTTCAGATCGCGTACCGCCAGCACCTGCCCCTCGGGCAAGCCAGGGGCGGCGGACTGCTCCGCTCCCACGCCCCGTTCCCGGGCCGCGGCGATTTCCGCCGCCGGCCGCGCCGATGCCGCGCCGGCCATCAGCGGTAAATCCTTGTCTCGACGGGCCCGCCCACATAACCGATGCCCCGGTACATTCCTTCGCTGTTAAACGGCAGGGCCACATTACCCTCCGTATCCACGGCGATTAACCCGCCCGAGCCGCCGAGGGCCGTGATTTTTTCAAAGATAACCCGCTGCGCCGCATCCGCCAGCGGCAGACCGCCGTAAGCCATCAGCGCGCTGACATCGTAGGCGGCGACGGCGCGGATAAACACTTCGCCGCTGCCGGTGCAGGACACCGCGGCGGTGGCGTCATCGGCATAACAGCCGGCGCCGATAATAGGTGAATCCCCCACCCGTCCGGCTTGTTTATTGGTCATGCCGCCGGTGGAGGTGGCCGCCGCCAAATGGCCGGCACTATCGCAGGCCACCGCGCCCACGGTACCAAATTTGCGATCCGCATCAAGGGGGGCGCCCGCCGCGGGCGCATCGTGATCCAATATCGCGCCGGCGTCGGCGGCCTGGGCGCGCCGCAGCTGGGCATACCGTTCCTCGGTGGAAAAAAAACCCGGTTCCACCCGCTCCAGGCCCCGGCTGGCGGCAAAAGCTTCCGCTCCCGCGCCGGTAAACATGACGTGCGGGCTATGTTCGAGCACCGCGCGCGCGGCCAGGATGGGATTGCGAATATGCGCGACGCCGCACACGGCGCCGGCGTCGCGGGTATGGCCATCCATAATGCTGGCATCCAGTTCGTGGCTGCCCTGATGGGTAAATACCGCGCCTTTCCCGGCGTTAAACAAAGGGCATTCTTCCAGCTGTCGCACCGCTTCGGTCACCGCGTCCAGGGCGCTGCCGCCCGCCGCCAGAATCGCCTGGCCGGACTCGACCACCCCGGCGAGAGCGTGATGATACCGCCGCTCTTGTTCCGCACCCATGGCATGGCGCGTTATAGCGCCGGCACCGCCATGGATGACTATGACTGGTTTGCTCATGTAATCAAATACCCTGCTGATAACCGATCAAAGGATGGAGGTCTGCCGTTGTGCCAGCGAAAGACCCGGACACTCCTGAGTTATTACTTAAATGAGTGTGGCATAATATTATTATCATTTTTGACTATATTAAGCCTTTCCCCCGCTGTAAAGAGGAAATGCACTCTATTGATTGCAGAAGCGATAATGGCATTTCTTTAGCCAAAACATGGCAAAGCTTAACCAAAAGCGGCACAGATCCCCGGGGCGCATTTTCTGGTGGGATAACCGTGGTATTATGGCGGCGCCGGCCACCGATTCCGCGGCCGATCTTCAACAGGAGTTTGAGATGGCTGCGTTGCGTTCCCCCCTGCTTACCCTGGCCCAGGCATTAGATAAAATGCTCGGTCGGGTCAGCCCGCTGAGCGAACATGAAATCCTTGATTTGACCGCCGCTGCCGGGCGTGTCACCGCCGCGCCGGTGGTCTCGCCGGTCAACGTTCCCCCCTTTGATAACTCCGCCATGGACGGTTACGCGGTGCGCCTGGCGGACCTGGGCTCTGCCCGGCCGCTGCCGGTGGCCGGCAAGGCCTTTGCCGGACTGCCGTTTAACGGCGACTGGCCGCAGGGCGCTGCGCTGCGCATCATGACCGGCGCGCCGGTTCCTTCCGCGGCGGAGGCGGTGATTATGCAAGAGCAGGCGGAACTGGCCGAAGGCGGGGTGCGCTTTACCGCCCCGGTTAAAGCGGGACAAAATATCCGGCGCATCGGCGACGATATCCGCCAGGGCGCCCAGGTCCTGCCGGCCGGCCGGGCGCTGGGCGTGGCGGAACTGCCGCTGCTGGCATCCCTGGGCATCGCTCAAATCCACGTGGTGCGGCGCCTGCGGGTGGCGCTGTTCTCCACCGGCGATGAACTACGGCCCATAGGCGCCCCTCTGGCCGCCGGGCAAATCCATGATACCAACCGGTTTACCGTACGCCTGATGCTGCAACGGCTGGGCTGCGAAGTGATCGACTTAGGCATTATCGCCGATGACGCCCAGGCGCTGCGCGACGCCTTCCGCCAGGCCGGCAGTGCGGACCTGGTGATTACCAGCGGCGGCGTATCGGTCGGCGAAGCTGATTACACCAAAACCATCCTGGAAGAACTGGGCGAAATCAGCTTCTGGCGGCTGGCGATTAAACCGGGCAAGCCTTTTGCCTTTGGCCAACTCGACCGCGCCTGGTTCTGCGGCCTGCCGGGTAACCCGGTATCGGCGGCGGTCACCTTTTATCAGTTGGTCCAGCCCCTGATCGCCCGCCTCACCGGCCGCACCGATTGGCATTTACCCCCGCGCCAGCGCGCCAGGGCGCTCACCGCGCTGAAAAAATCCCCCGACCGCATGGACTTCCAGCGCGGCGTCTTCCGCAGCAACCCGCAGGGGGAGATCGAGGTCAGCAGCACCGGCCCGCAGGGCTCACACGTATTCAGCTCATTTAGCGCGGCCAACTGTTTTATCGTATTGGAAGCGGATCGCGGACCGGTGGCCGCCGGTGAATGGGTGACCATCGAACCCTTTAACCACCTGTTGATATCCTGAGGGCCGGCCATGGCGGACGAACTGAGTCATGAGGAAATGCTGCGCTACAACCGTCAAATCATACTGCGCGGCTTTGATTTCGACGGCCAGGAAAAACTCAAGAACGCCCGGGTGCTGATCGTTGGCGCCGGCGGCCTGGGCTGCGCTGCGGCCTTATACCTGGCCGCAGCCGGCGTCGGCCACCTTACCTTGCTGGATTTCGACACCGTCGCGCTATCCAACCTGCAACGGCAAATTTTACATACCGACCGGCGCATCGGCATGGCCAAAGTCGACTCCGCCGCCGAGGCCCTGTCAGCGGTCAACCCCCATGTAGACATCACTCCGCTGAACGCCGCCCTCGACGACGACGCGCTCGGCGCACGGGTGGCGCAAGCCGGCGCGGTAGTGGACTGCACCGACAACGTGGCCACGCGCGAACAGCTCAACCGCCTGTGCTTCGCCCATAAAGTCCCGCTGGTATCCGGCGCGGCCATCCGCATGGAAGGCCAAATCAGCGTTTTCACCTACCGGGACGGCGAACCCTGCTACCGCTGCCTCAGCCGCCTGTTCGGCGACGACAGCCTCACCTGCGCCGAATCCGGCGTCATGGCCCCCCTGGTGGGCATCATCGGCTCGCTCCAGGCCATGGAAACCATCAAACTCTTAACCGCCTTCGGCAGTACAACCCCCGGCCGGCTCGTCATTTATGACGCCATGACCCTGCAATTTCGTGAAATGACCCTGCGGCGCGATCCCCACTGCGATGTATGCGGCGCGGCGGAGGCACACTAAAGGGAAAGCGGGCCGATAAGTCAATTAACGCCCTGACTACGCAGATAGTCCTCATAATTGCCGCTGAAATCGATCGCCCTTTCCGGCGTCAACTCCAAAATACGCGTGGCCAGGGAACTCACGAACTCGCGGTCGTGGGACACAAAAATCAACGTCCCCTGATACAACTCCAGCGCCGAATTCAGCGACTCGATGGACTCCATATCCAAATGGTTGGTAGGCTCATCCATCAGCAAAATATTCGGCTTTTGCATCATCAGCTTACCAAACATCATCCGCCCTTGTTCACCACCGGATAACACGCCCACCTGCTTATTGATATCATCCTGGCTAAACAGCAAACGGCCAAGAATACTGCGCACCGCCTGCTCATCATCGCTGGGCTGCTTCCACTGGCTCATCCAGTCGAACACCGTAATATTCTCGGTAAACTCACTGGCATGATCCTGGGCATAATACCCAATACTGGTATTCTCGGACCATTTGATTTCCCCGCCCGCCGGCGCCAGCTCGCCCACCAGCGTTTTTAGCAGCGTGGTTTTACCAATACCGTTGGGGCCTAATATCGCCATCTTCTCGCCCACTTCCAGCATCAGATTCATTTTATTTAACAGCACCGGCTGGCCTGCGTACCCCTGGGTCAGTTGCGTAACTTCCAGCGCGTTGCGGAATAATTTCTTATTCTGGTCGAAGCGGATAAACGGATTCTGGCGGCTGGAGACCTTCACCTCATCGAGGGTAATCTTTTCGATCTGGCGGGCGCGGGAAGTCGCCTGGCGGGACTTGGACGCATTGGCGCTAAAACGGCTGACAAAGGATTGCAGCTCGGCGATTTGCGCCTTTTTCTTGGCATTGCCGGACATCAGTTGTTCGCGTGCCTGGGTGGATGCGGACATATAATCATCGTAATTCCCCGGATACACCCGCAGCTCGCCATAATCCAGATCCGCCATATGGGTGCACACCATATTCAGGAAATGCCGGTCATGGGAAATAATGATCATGGTGCTATTACGATCGTTCAGCACCTGTTCCAGCCAGCGGATGGTATTGATGTCCAGGTTATTGGTCGGTTCATCCAGCAGCAGGATATCCGGATTGGCAAACAGCGCCTGGGCCAGCAAGACGCGCAGTTTCCAGCCTGGCGCCACTTCGCTCATCGGGCCGTAATGCTGTTCCAGCGGAATGCCGACGCCCAGCAGCAACTCGCCGGCGCGGGCTTCCGCGGTATAACCGTCCATTTCGCCATACAGCACTTCCAAATCGGCCACGCGGTAGCCCTGCTGTTCAGTCATATCGGCCATGGCATAGATGCCGTCGCGCTCTTCTTTTACGGCCCACAGCTCGGCGTGGCCCATAATAACGGTATCAAGCACCGTATACTGTTCAAAGGCGAACTGATCCTGGCGCAGTTTACCCAAACGCTCGTTGGGGTCCAGGGCTACATGGCCGGCGCTGGGCACCAAATCGTCGCCGAGGATTTTCATCAGGGTCGATTTGCCGCAGCCGTTGGCGCCGATCAAGCCGTAGCGGTTGCCGCCGCCAAACTTAACGGAAATATTTTCGAATAGCGGTTTGCTACCGAATTGCATGGTGATGTTGTTACAGATTAGCAAAAGAGGCACTCTTCAATTAAAAACGTGACATTACCCACATTATGCCACACTCCGCTGCAAAATTGCTCCCTCTGTATGCAACCAAAGCAATTAGCGTCGAAAGCCCCGCCCCGGTACCGGTACCCGCCGCGGCCACGCAAGGTACGCCGGACGCCATAACGCAGCGTTTCAGTAATCTGCCGTCGTAAAGGATAAAAACCAGGCCGCATATCCCGGTGCGTTGATACGCCGTAATATTAATAAAGCGCTGCGCTAGCGCATAACGGTAAAATAAGCGCGGCATAATCCGCCCTGACTATTTATCTGCTTTGATAATAAATAGTATTCGTCCGGATAATGATATGAACGTCAATATTTTCTTTCATTATCGCGACAGGGGTAATATGAATGGAGTGGAAACGGAGATAAAGGCGAGATCGGCAATCGCTGTCATGACGCTTAAATAATTGAAAGCACGGCAGGAGTTGGATCAACTGTCATAAAAAATTCACCAGAGTCGGTACATGAAACAAATTGAATATACTTGAGGAAAACGCTAGAATTTGTGCTTAAGGGTATAGCGGCATAAAACTAAAAAGCATGGTCGATTTTCTCAACCATGCCAATTATCATAGGGTCTGCGGGCGAAGCGCCCCGGCCTTATAAGAGTACTTAGAAGCGGTAACCAACACCGGCAATCCAGGTACCAACGTCAACACTGCGGATACGGCTTTGTTCGTAGGAAACGTCAAGGGCGACGTTTTCCATAGGATTGAACTGCAAGCCTGCGCCGTAAGCTACGCCAACATCGCTAAAACCGTTGTTGTCGCCGCCGCGCTGCGCGTTATCAGTAGTTTTACCCGCGCCCAAGCCGACCACGCCATAAACGCTGGCCCAATCGTTGATGCGGTAAGCAGGACCGGCAGTCACGCCATAGTATTGGCCTTTCTGGTAAAAGCCTTTTTCAGACTGGTTTTTTTCCAGATAGGTGAAAGAGCTAATCATGCTCCAAGGTTCGCTGCCGTCCATTTCGTAACGGTATTTTAAGTTGAACCCGGATGCTTTATTGATGACGCCCTGCATATCGCCTTGGGCATAGCCCGCGGTAACGGTGCTTTCACCTGCCGTTGCGGAACCAGCCGCCACTGCCAATACACAAGCTAACGCTGAAAGACATGCAATTTTGTTCATAACCACCTCAAATGTGAATTTACGTCCTAACCATGAAAATATAACAAAAAGTAGCACGAAACTCTGCTTAATAAATGTTGTCCAAGTAAACGTATCGTGTAACATAAGTTTTCAGATACTTCTATCCCATTCATTTTACTTATGTTTTGGCTATATCTCCTATTTTCCATCTTTACGTATCCTTACAACATATCCAGATAATTCCGAACCGAATGAGTAAAAAATAGACCACTTTGGCCGATATCGCCGATTTTTTTTCTCAAATATCGGACGGAATTTCATTACGCAGATCGATTACAACCCCGTTTAGGATTTATTTAGCAAATAATGGCGGACTGGAACGCAATATGCATCGATTCATCACCGCCTGGTTTACCGACTTATTTGGCAGCGCAAATTTACCTGAATGAACCCTATGAACAATCTCATCCGCGCCGAAATCAACAGGCGCGGGCATGGCAATTTCCGGCGACGTTTTTGCCGTTTTTTTGCGCTTTACCGCCGGGTGAAAGTGTACGCGGCCAGAGTTTTTGCTATAATGTTGTATTAGGGCATTAGATTAAATGAAAACCATTTGTATTCTCTTTATTTTCTCGGAAATCAAGCGGTGGTTAGTGCCTTTTATCTATACTGGGTATGCTGTTTAATGGGATTGGGACGTATTGAAAGGCAGCAGCTATATGAGTGATAGGATGCAGAAGTGCCAAACGCTGCTATACTTTATGCCTGAACGAAATTAATAATGATCAATTAAGAGGATGATTAATGATGAGTACCGCTAAACTGGTTAAAACGAAATCTTCCGAACTTATTTATACTCGCAACAATCTGGAAGAAGAGGTAAAGACTTCCAGTATCGCGCTGCTTAATCGTATGGTGGTCGAATTCGTCGATTTGGCGCTGATTACCAAACAGGCCCACTGGAACATGCGCGGCGCCAACTTTATCGCCGTACATGAAATGCTGGACGGCTTTCGCGCCATCATCCTGGATCATCAGGATACCATCGCGGAACGCGTGGTCCAATTAGGCGGCGTAGCGTTGGGCACCGTCCAGGTGACCAATGATAAAACCCCGCTGACCAGCTATCCGACCAATATCCATAGCGTGCAGGATCACCTGAAGGCGCTGGCCGATCGTTACGGCGTGGTGGCGAATGACACCCGTAAAGCCATCAGCGAAGCCGAAGACGACGAGGATACCGCTGATATCTTCACCGCCGCCTCGCGCGACCTGGATAAATTCTTGTGGTTTATCGAGTCCAATATTGAATAATGCCGCTGGATAACCCGGACCGGGTTATCCATGGTCGCCGGTATTGGTGACTGATTGCTGGTGACCGAATGCTGGCGAAAAGCACGCTAAAATTGAATTGGAAAGGCTGACAGCGCAAGCTGCCGGCCTTTTTTAATCCTTTGCGTTGCGATCAACTGGGGGTTATCCATGGCAAGCGGATGGGCGCCGGATGGCGCGGTACAAGACCAAATAGATTCCACCATCAATGATGCGGTGCAGCGTGCGCGCCACGAACTGTCGCAAGGCGAAAGCGCCGAATATTGCCGTGAATGCGGCGAGCCGATTGCCGAGGCCCGGCGCATGGCGCTGCCCGGGGTGCAATTGTGCATTCAATGCCAAAGCGAGCAGGATAAAAAACGCCAGGCCCATGCCGGTTACAACCGCCGCGGCAGTAAAGATAGCCAACTGCGCTAGCCGCCCAACCTTTGGAGAAAACCATGAGTTCACCGGCTACCCATTATTACGAACCGCGCCTTGGGCATGGACTGCCCCACGATCCGTTAAACGCGATTATCGGGCCGCGGCCTATCGGCTGGATTGCCTCGGTTAACGCCGCGGGGCAGCGCAACCTGGCCCCTTATAGCTTTTTTAACTGCTTTAATTATCATCCGCCGATTATTGGTTTTTGCAGCGTCGGCTGGAAAGACAGCGTGGCCAATATCAGCGCCACCGGGGAGTTTGTCTGGAACCTGGCGACCCGCCCGCTGGCCGAAGCCATGAATAACTGCTCCGCCTCGCTGCCCGCCGGGCAGGATGAGTTCAGCTTTGCCGGCCTGACCCCCGTTAAAGGCACGCGCGTGGCGGCCCATCGGGTAGCGGAAAGCCCGGTTAATTTTGAATGCAAATTGACCCAGTGCATCCAATTGCAGGCCGCGGACGGCGCGCGCATTGATAGTTGGCTGGTGCTGGGAGAAGTAGTGGCCGTGCATATCGCTACATCTTTGTTCGACGAGCACGGCGTTTATCAAACCGCCGCCGCTCAGCCCATTCTGCGCGCCGGCGGCCCCAGCGCGTATTACGGCATTTCCGATGAACAGCGTTTTGATTTGATCCGTCCGGACGATCGCAGCGGAAAGTAACGGGGCGGAGACATTTAATCCTGCAAAAAATATGACATTTTTGGTCAATAATCACTGCTGTAATTTGTTCATAACAAGCGTATTATAAGCATCCGATATGATACTATTTACAGCGTGATTATTATGAAACACATCTATTTGACGACCCTAATGCTCCTGCTCAGCGCCGCCGCTAACGCAGCGCCGGTATATCGGCTGCCGGACATGCCCCATGACCCGCGCATCGATAGCGCTTGTTTAAGCAAAAACACCGCCACTACCGCCGGCAAATGTCCGCGCCAGGTATTTTCCCCAGGCAAAAACCAGGCGGTAGAAGGCTACAGCCCGGTATACCATAAAGACTAAACCGCGTTAAATCGGCGCTAACGCAGCGCTGTCCCTGAGTTTATTGATAATCCCGGCGAATAAACGCGGCGAACTGCCGGCACATCGACTCATCCCCCTGCTCGTTGGATGCCAAAACCCGGTCGCCGTCAATAATGGTGATGCGCGCGTTAAGATCAAAATCCGCCGGCGGCTGCGGCCGCGACATTCCCTGCGCAATGCTGTGCTGCGCCTGCTGCCAGGCCTGATCCACGGTTTGATTGCAGGCCGCGGCCAGATAAGCCGGGTTAAAGCCTTCACCGGTCAGGCTACGGAGCGTATCGTCGTGGGTAACGCTATTGCCGGGCAACCAGTAATGGGCGGCCAAATCCGGTCCGATGGCGGGGTTATCGGTAAGGTAGCCGTCGCGATCCAGGAAGAAGTGCCGGGTTTGTTCCACCGCCATCAATGCCAATAGATAACCCTGATAAGAACAGGCCGATTCCTGCGATAATAAATGGGGAATGGCGATCGTCGGCCGGGGGCTGCCTTCGACGCCAAGGATGCGCAGTTCGGTTTCCCTCGCCAGCGCCGTGATAGCCTCCGGCGTCAGTTGTTCATCCGCCCATTGATAAAGCGCCCATTCAAAATAGGGAACCAGCAAAATATGCCGCTCGTTGAAGGCGCGCATGGGCTGGCGCGCGGCAATGGATGCCTGGATAAGCGCATCGGGAGGCGGCTCGCCGTTGCCGTTTAACGCATAACGTTTTAACCAGTCGGCGTCATCCAGCAGGCTATCGCAAAACATCGACTGCGTTTCGGCATAGGCCATGGAGGTGGGCGGAAACTCCTGCGAAAAACAGGGGGCATTCTGGCGGATATTGGCAAAATGCGCCGCATGTCCCCCTTCATGAAACAGCGTATTGATGCCGCTGATGCCGCTGCCCACCTGATCGGGTTTAGCCAGGCTGGTGAAATTAATGCGCGCCGGTATCCATTCCCCCTGTTGCCAGAAGGGGGGCACCGGCCCGTGCATAAATCCATTCTCATATTTATCTTTGCGTACCAGCAGATCGAGCTGCATCCGCGCGCCGTTAAACCCGATATGCAGCCGTTTGAAACTGTTGACCCAGCGTTCCAGCGAGTCGGCAAACGGCAGATACGGGTCCATCTGCCGGGTCACGTCGCCGGCGGTGGCGTAGCGGATATTCCACGGTTTCAGGGCATCCCGTCCCTTATCCGCCGCCAGTTGATCCAGGCTGCGCAGATTGCTTTCACGCGTCTGCTCTTCAAAGCGATCCAAAATGGCGAATAGCTGTTCCGGCGTCATCTGCTCGGTTTTATTCACTTTGTAATCAAAATAGTTACGATAGCCCATTTGGCGGGCAAAACGATTGCGCAGCCGGACCAGCGTCGGCAGCCCATGCAGCAGCAGCCATTGTTCCAGCTCGCGCAGCGCCAGCTGCGAACTTTGGCGCCAGGACTCATTGGCGTTATTGGCCTGGTTGGTCAGCAACTCGCCCAGCGTGGCCGGCACCCGCTCGCCCCGGTCGTTAATATGAGTCAGCGTAAGGGTTTTGCGCCGCACGTACAGATCGTTTTCCGCCTCGATAATTTCATCCATCAGGGCCTGGGCCTTGGGATCTTCAATTACGTTGCAGTCAAAAAAACGCGCCCAGCCCCGCAGACCATGCAGGGTGTCGTCGCGCTGGCGGTTTGGCGGCGCGCTTGCCAGGGCGGCGATATGGCCGCGGATCTGCGCCGGGCGCGCGGGGTCGGCGATAAACCGCTTGTAGGCCTGTTCCGCGCTGGCGAAACGCTCGGACACGCCGGCGCCGCCAATGGCCATATAGTTTTGCCAGAACAAATCTTCTTTGGTTTGATGCACCGCCAGATAGTCGCGGTTCAAGGCGTTAAAATACTCTACTGCTGTTTGCATAAGGGATCGTCTCCATCGAAATTATCTGCCCCGCGGCGGCGGGATGTGCGGCAAAGCGTGCTGCGAAATGTGCTGCGAAATGCCTTTGGCGCGTCAAAGTCCGAGAGCCAGGGCGATCAGGCCCGGGCCATGACCGCATCGATATGCGTTAATGCCTGGTCAAAGGACGGCGCCTGTCCCGCGGCGGCGATAATGCAGGCCAATTGCAATCTGATAGCCTCCGGCAAAGGAAATTCGCCGCGCAGGCAGGCTTCGGTCCAGCGGGCGGTAGTCACCGCATCGCGCCCGGCGGGTAAACTCTCCAGCGGCGGTAGCGGATATTGCAGCGGGTCGAGCACCAACCGCTGTTCCCCCTGGTGCATGGTATAAATTTTAGTCATGCGCTGCGGATTGGCATAGGTCTCGCCCTCGGTGCCATTCATCAGCAAGCCGCTGCTATTGATGGCATTAAAAAACGTGGCGACGCGATTAATATATTCCGGATGGGATACGCTGGATAAACGCCAATGCACATGATGATGGAACGGCGTGGCCAGTTTGGCCAGCGTATGGGCGCTATTGCGCACCCCCATGCGCCAGCGCAGCTTTAATTGCTTATCCAGCGCCGGGCATAAAGCGGACACCGGAATAAATACCGGTTCCTGGCCCAGCACCAGCGCGCTTTGCGCCTCAAGGGGAGAGGTACGCGGCGCGATGCCGAGTTCGTGAAGTATTTCCGCGCTGGTGACCCGTCCAGGATCTTCGGTCACCCCGTGCACTACGACCGGGAACCCCAGGCGCGTCAGCATCAGCGCCAGCAGCGGCGTAAGATTGGCCTGCTTGCGCGCGCCGTTATAGCTGGGGATCACGATGGGCGGCGGCATATTAACCGGCGCCTGCAGCGCCATGACCTGTTCCTGCATGGCTTCATAAAAGCCAAGCATTTCCCCCTGCGCCTCTCCTTTGATCCGAAAGGCGATCAGTAACCCGCCCAGCTCCAGCTCAGGCACCTCTCCCGCCAGGATAGCGCGGTAGAGTTGGCTGGATGTCTGCCGATCCAGATCGCGGGCATGATTTTTGCCGCGCCCGACTTCTTTGATAATTTTGCTGTAATCCATAACCGATCGTTTTCCGCCATCAATGAATGTGTCTGGACGTCGCCCTGATTTTACTACCACCATACCTTTCATTAATACGCTAATAAAGTCTTGTACCATAACCTTTATGTCCCGAGGCGGCGGCCGGCCCGGCCGGGCGCGACCGTCGTCCATCGCGCCCGGGCGCAGCGCCGTCCCTTTTAGCGGGTCGGCGTTTAACCGCAGGGATAATTTCAATGGTTATTACGCGTGTTTATGTTATTCGCTGATTTACCCGGACTTGTAAATAACGCTTATTGCCGGCTGAACATCTCGTGATACCCGTTAATATATGCTATAAAAAATGGCTTTTAAAAAATCGACACCAAGTATTACACTCTATTTCAATAAGGAAATTCCATGCATTCATCCGGGATCAATTATTTCCTATTCACCAAGATAACCAATTGGACGTCTGGCCAGGTGATATCCAGGGCCGCAATATTAACCTCATTGGTTAAGAAGCTGATCAATATTAGAAGCTGTTCAATCAAAGCCTTCAGAAATACCGGCGTTCGTCCCGATGAGGATAACGCGATTGAAACAGGCGAACAGGGCGGCGCCGGGGATGCCTTGGCCAACCAGGACTGCGGCGCCCCTGCGCATGGCGGCGTCATCATGAATTTCATCCGGGCTTTCACCGGTTTTAATTGTAAATCATACGATCTCGGCGCCAGTCAAACGGCGGCGGAGAAACCGGATACCGGTGGCGCACGGGGCGCCTACACGCCGCTGGAGTTATTAACCGATCGTCCCATCACCAGGGAGAAATTTATTACCCAGGCGGTTAAACTGATAATCGCGGAATTGAATTCCGGCCCGATGAAACAGTTGAAAGATAAGATAGCGTGGCAATCACAAGAGTTTGAAGTTTATATTCCGGCGCAAATTAACCGACTTATCGACCACGCCGGCGCCGCGTTGGATAATAATGGCAAGGCGTTGTTATTTCCCGCGTCGCCCCGGCGAGAAATTATCATCCAGACCCTTGACGATATGGGCGTATTGGCCCGCTATGCGCATGTCAAGAATCTGGCCGGCGGCGCCCAGACGTCCATTAGCCATATGACCAGGAACTTTTTGGCGACCCAGGGCATCCACGATGCGCAGTTGATATCGCACATAAGCCATCAGGTTTATGAAACCCTGTTCGCCGCTCCCGGCCAGGTTGCGCAGGCGATACGGACCGCTGAGCGGGTCATCGAGCAGCGCTTGTCCAATGAAAGCGCGGCCTGACCATGCGCGCCGCACAGGATGGCGGCCCGCTGCCCGGCGGCGGAAATAGGGTCAGTGCGCGGCAGGCGGCACGGCCGCGGGAGACGGCGTATCCTCCGGCATGGCCGGCTGCTCGATGGGAAATACCGGCAGCGCCGCCAGCAGGCGGGCGCCGTAGGATTTGGTTAATAACCGCCGATCATAAATCACAATCTCGCCGGTACATTCATGGCTGCGGATCAACCGCCCTACCTGCTGGATCAGGTTAAACGACGCGCTTGGCAGGCTTTGCACTTCAAACGGATGGCGCTTTTGGCTTTTGAGCCACTCGCCTTCGGTCAGGATCACCGGGCTGTCGATAGGCGGAAACGCAATTTTATGGATATGTACCTGGGTAAGCAGTTCCCCTTTCAGATCCAATCCCTCCGCAAAGGATTGCAGCCCCATCAATACGCTGGTTTTGCCCTGGTCGACCCGCCGGCGATGCTCTTCTATCAGGCGGTAGCGCGGTTGATCCCCCTGGACCAATAGTTGTAGACGCAGGTCGGTAACATGGGCCAGAAACGCCTGCATGGCGCGATGGCTGGCAAACAGGACCAGGATGCCGCGATGGGCCCCGGCGGCCAGTTGGGCGCGAAAGAAACGGGCCATTTCGGCCAGATGTTCCGCTTCCAGCGCCATGACCGGCTCGTTGCGCATCTGCGGGATCACCAGCTTGCCCTGCCTGCGGTGGTCAAAAGGCGACCCCAGCGTCACAAAACGATCCCCCGCCCGTTCCTGCAAGCCCGACAGCTCCTGTAGCCGGGCGAAGCTGTTAAGGGAGCGCAGAGTCGCCGAGGTCACCACCGCATGGGGGATTTTCGACCATAACAGTTTTTCCAGCTGGTCGCTGACGCGGATACCGACGCAGTGCAGGAAAATATGCGCGCCGGTATCGCTCATTTCGCGATTCAGCCACTTGGAAATCGGGGCATTGGAGGCTTTTTCCTGCGCCGCCAGTTTCCATAACCGGCTGGTGGCTTCCCAATAGCCCAAGGTGCGGCTGGTTTGCAACAGCGCCTGGTGCAGCCGGACGATATCCTGTTTGCCGGTTTTTTCGCTCAGATCGTTAAGCAGGAATTCCGTCAGCATGCGCAGCGCGTCGGTGAGCTTATATAACCGCGCGGCCATTTCGCCCATGGCGGCGGGCAATTGACCCATCTCAAAACGAAACTCCGCCACCACGCGATCCTTGGGCAAAAACGACACCGCCTGCCGCTCGAACTGTTGCACCAATTCCAGAATTTCGGCGCAGTGGTTTTTTAGCCGTTCCCCGCCGCTGAGCAATGGCGGCCTGGCCGGTTTAAACTGCGCCAGGATTTGTTCGGTCTGGCGCATAAACAGTTCCAGCTGGTGAGTGATGAACCCGACGGTAATTTCGCCGGCCATCTCCAGCGCGTCGCGCGCCACGTCGGGCAAATGATGCCCTTCGTCCAGCACCAGCAGCATATGCTTGGGATTGGGCAGCACCGATTCGCTGTCCAGCGCCGCCATCACCAGCGCATGGTTGGCGACCACCACGTCGGCGCTTTCGATTTCCTTGCGGGCAATAAAAAACGGGCACTCCCGGAAATAATGGCAATTGCGCCCCAGGCAGTTGGCCTTGTCCGTGCTGAGTTTGCCCCATAATCCGTCGCTGACCGATTTGGGGTAATGGTCGCGCAGGCCATCCCAGGAAAAACGCTGCAGATCCTGCTGCAACTTGCCGCACAGCGTTTTTTCCTTGCCGTCGGCGGGCGCCGGCTCGTCATCGAGAAACAGTTTCAGGTCGCCCTGGAATACCGCATCGGCGGACATGGCCGCCAGATTGCGCGGGCAGACATAACGCCGGCGGCCAAACGCGGCGGTAAATGTTAAATCCGGGATCAGTTTTTTCAGCAGCGGTAAGTCTTTGCTGAAAATTTGATCTTGCAGGGCCACGTTGGCGGTACTGACCACCAGCGGTTTTTCTTCGGCGCGGCTGATGGCGATGCCGGGAATCAAGTAGGCGAGGGTTTTGCCCACCCCGGTAGGCGCCTCGATGACCAGGTGGCGTTCAATGTCGCCGGACAGCGCCTTGGCCACTTCGGCAATCATCTGGCGCTGCGGCATGCGGGATATAAAATCCGGGATATGTTTTTGCAGCGCTTTATACCAATCATGGATTTGCGCCTTGGTGGCAACGGACAGCGACATTCAGCAACTTTTTTATTAATGCAGGGAGGGTTATTGTCCCACAGACCGGCCGCGGCGTCAGCCCGTAGCTGTATATATCTTCAGGCATTGGCGGCCGGAGGCGCTTGTATCACGGATGATTGCTCTTATAATAAGCTATCTCTGGTTTATCAAGGAATCCTATGAATCTGGTCAAAGCAGGCGTTTTCGGCCTTATTTCCTTATGTGCGCTGGGCGCCGTGGGCGGGGTCATGTTGGCGGGTTATATCGTTATCGTCCACAGTTGAGGCCGCCGCGCTCACGCGCGATGAAAACAGCGCAGCCAGCGTTCGAACAGCATATCGCTGATCACGGCCAGCAGCGCCACCAATATCGCCCCCTGCAAAATATAGGCCGTATTAAAACCGCTTAACCCGATGATAATCGGCGAACCCAGGGTTTTGGCGCCGACGGTCGAGGCGATGGCGGCGGTGCCGATATTGATAATAACCGAGGTGCGGATACCGGTAATAATCACCGGGGCCGCCAGCGGCAGCTCCACCCGGGTCAGTATTTGCCAGCGGCTCATGCCCGCCCCGGTGGCGGTTTCCAGGATGGATTCCGCCACCGTTTCAATGCCGGTAATGGTGCCCTGGACTATCGGCAGCAGGCCATAGAGCACCAGGGCGATAATCGCCGGCTGTTCGCTGAAACCCATCACCGGCACCGCCACCGCCAGCACCGCCACAGGCGGGAAGGTCTGTCCTACCGCCACCAGCGTTTCCACCAGCGAACGGAACTCCTTGCCCGCCCGCCGCGTAACGCCGATTCCCGCGCCTACGCCGATGGCCACGGCGATAACGCTGGAAATCAGCACCAGTTGCACATGCGCCCAGGCCAGCGATGCAAAGCTGTCCTGCAGATAGACCGGGCGATCGAGAGTGGGAAACAGCATGGAGAACAACCCGTCCAGCCGCGTCATGCCGAACATCAGCGCCAATAACAGCAGCAGGCACCATAACAATGGGTCGGTGGCTATGCGGCGCAGCATTCTAGACGTCCTCCCGCGCCGGCTTGATCAAATCCTTGAAATGCAGCACGCCGACGGAGGCGCCCTGCGCGTCAACCACCGGCAATAACTCGGTTTGGCGGGAGACGAATTCCGACAGGGCCTCGCGCAGGGTCATCGCCGCGGGTATCGGTTGGCCGGCCAAACGTTCCCCGGGGCGGGCATGGGTGCCGGCGGCGCCCAGCGCCAGCAATTTGATGCCGATATCGCTGCGGCCGAAAAAATTGCGCACAAACGCATTGGCAGGCTGCGTCAGCAAATGGCGCGGCGACCCCTGCTGGATCACCTGCCCCTGATCGAGCAGCACAATGTGCTGTGCCAGCGCCAGCGCCTCATCGATATCATGGGTGACCAGCACCACGGTGCGCCCGGACAATTGATGAATGCGGGCGATTTCCGTTTGCAACGCTCCCCGGGTGACCGGGTCGAGGGCGCCGAAGGGTTCATCCATCAGCAGTACTTCCGGGTCGGCGGCCAGGGCGCGCGCCACGCCCACGCGCTGTTGCTGGCCGCCGGAAAGCTGGTGGGGATACCGGCCGCGGAATTGCCGCGCATCCAGATGCAGCAGTTCCAGCAGTTCCGTTACCCGATCGCGGATTTTCGCCCGCGGCCATTTCAGCAGTTGCGGCACGGTGGCGATATTTTGCTCCACCGTCCAATGGGGGAACAAACCGATGGACTGAATGGCATACCCCATGCGCCGGCGCAGTTCCTGCGGTTTGAAGCTGTGGATTTCATCGCCGGCAAACAGGATTTTGCCCTGGTCGTGTTCAATCAGGCGATTGATCATTTTCAGGGTGGTGGATTTGCCCGAACCGGAGGTGCCGATCAACACGGTAAACTCACCGGCGGCAATATTCAGATTCAGGTTTTCCACCGCCGGTTTGCCATGAAAATACTTGCTTACCTGCTGGAATTGGATCATTGGCGCACCGTTTCAAGGAATGAAATAATCAGTTTAAACAGCGTATCCACCAGCACCGCCAAGGCAATGGCCGGAATCACCCCGAGCAATACCAGTTCCAGCGCGCTGCTGAGCAGCCCCTGGAACATCAGTGCGCCAAAGCCGCCGGCGCCAATCAGCGCGGCGATCATGCCCATGCCGACGGTTTGCACGGCAATGATCCGGATGCCGGAAAGAATCACCGGCAGCGCCAGCGGCACTTGAATCCGCCGAAATATTTGTCCGCGGGTCATGCCCATGCCGAGCGCGGTTTCAATCACGTCGGCGGGCACCTGCTGTAAGCCGGCATTCACGCTGCGCACCAGGGGCAATAGCGCATATAGCACCAAGGCGATCAGCGCCGGCGCCAGGCCGATGCCGCCGATGCCGATGTCGCGCAGCCACGGCCAGGCGGTGGCCAAGCCGCTGAGCGGGGCAATCAGCAGGCCGAACAGCGCAATGGCGGGGATGGTCTGGATGACATTGAGCGTGGAAAACAGCGCCGGACGCCAGCGCGCGGAATGATGGCACAGTAAACCCAGCGGAATGCCGATAATAATGGCCGGCACCAGGGTGCCGAACAATAGGATGAGATGCTCGCCGAGCGCCTGCTGGAAAACGTCCTGACGGTTGGCGTATTCCTTGAACAGCGACAACTGGTCCAGGCGGCCGGCGGCCACCAGCGCCACCAGCGGCAGCCAGATTTGCGCATTGGCCAGTACGCGCAGCGTCTGGCTGGCCAATGCGCGCCCAATGGCGTCGGCGGCAATCAGCAAGCATAAGGCGCCCATCAGCCAGAATCCGCTGCCAAAAGAGGTCCGCACCAGCCCCCCGCCCTGTTCGGCGAGATGGTCGGCAGCGTCGCCGGCCAGGGCCGCCAGGCATACCAGCAGCACTTCGGCCAGCAGCATGACCGCCAGGCGCACCGGCCGGGAGGGTGTGATAAAACACAACGCCAGCGCCGCCGCGGCCGGCAGCAGGATCAGTATGCGCAGCCCGCCCAAGAGTCCGGCCAGGCCGATCCCCTGGCCGGACATCAGGCGGTTCGGCGCATAATTCACAAACGGCAGGACCAGCCCGGCAAAAACCAGTAATCCCGTCAGTGTCAGCAGTACGCGGTTTTTAACCAATCTGCATTGCTCTTTGCATCACTCTCCCCTGGGCCAGGCGCGTTACGATTTCACAAAGCCTTTTTGCTTGAGGTAATCCGCCGCGACTTTTTTCGCGTTTTGTCCTTCCACCGCGATGCTGGCATTAAGTTTTTGCAGCGTCTGGGTATCCAGGGAAGCAAACACCGGCTTGAGCCACTGTGCGATTTCCGGATGCTGTTTTAATACCGACTCGCGGATAATGGGGGACGGCGCATAGATCGGCTGCACGCCGCTCGGGTCGGTAAGGGTTTGCAATCCCAGCGCGGCCACCGGACCGTCGGTGCCGTACGCCATGGCGGCATTGACGCCGGAGGTTTGCTCGGCTGCGGCTTTCAGGGTTACCGCGGTATCGCCGCCGGCCAGGGACAGCAATTGATCCTGCTGAAGTTTGAAACCATAGGTTTTTTCAAAGGCGGGCAGCGCATCGGGACGCTCGATAAATTCCGCCGACGCGGCCAGCTTAAACTTGCCGCCCGATTTCAGGTAACGGCTCAGGTCGGCTAACGAGGTCAGATGCTGGCCCTTGGCCAGATCCTGGCGAACGGCGATGGTCCAGGTGTTGTTGGCCGGGGCGGGGTCGAGCCAGACGATGTGGTTTTTATCGTAATCGAGTTTTTTGACCTTCTGGTATCCAGCATTGACATCTTTCCAGGCCGGGTCTTTTTCGTCGCTGAAAAAGAACGCGCCGTTGCCGGTGTATTCCGGATAGATATCAATCTCGCCGGAGGTGATGGCGCCGCGCAGCACCTGGGTGGTGCCCAATTGTGATTTATTGACGGTTTTAACGCCGTGGGAGTCCAGTACCTGGACGATAATGTTGCCCAGCAGGGAACCTTCGGTATCGATTTTTGAACCCACCCGCACGGACGAGTCCGCTGCCTGGACGCCGGCCGTCATACCCAGCATAGCTGCGGCAAGGCACAGCGCTCGTCCATGATGAAAGAAATTGGCCATGAATCTTTTCCCCTCGAAGGTTATTGGTAAGGTATCCACAACGGCGTAATGGTGAATATGTTACTGAAATGATAGTTCAAATAGATAATTATTTATTGAAAAAAGAATGCATATGTTAGAACCGAAAGCGTGAAGGCGGCGCCGCTGCGTTACCGCTGATTGTTTCGGGCAATCTGTCGGCCGGTGCTGGGCGGAGACCGGGCGCCGGGCTTAACCGGCGCGCTTTAGGCGCATAAATTCGGTGTAATAGCCGGGAACGGCGGCCATCGTCAGTAAAAACCAGGGCGTGTAGAGCGCCGGGTTCAGGAGAATGTCTTGCTGGATTTGGGGGAGCGACTGATAGCGGAAGGCCATGGCTTCGTCGGGATTGAGCGTGGGCGGCTGGCTGGTGATGCCGAAAAATACGTGGTCAAATTCGTGTTCGATCAGTCCGTTGGCGAGGGGCAGCCTGTATTGCAGATCGAAAACCGGCGTGAGGGCGCAGCGCAGTCCCATTTCTTCGTAGAGCCGTCGTCGGGCCGCCGCCTGGGTGTCTTCAAGAGGGAGCGGATGGCCGCAGCAGGTGTTGCTCCATAGCGCGCCGCAGTGGTATTTGGTTTGGGCGCGTTGCTGGAGCAGGAGTTCTCCCTGCGGGTTGAAGAGGTATACGGTAATGGCGCGATGGAGTAGCCCTTCGCGATGCGCCCGGAGTTTTTCCATTTGGCCGACCGGCCGATCGTGTTCGTTAACCAGCACTACTTCGGTAAATGCCATAGCGTCGCCTTGCTGAGTCTTGGTTTAGGTGATTTTATCGGTTGTAGCGGGGAAAATCTGTGCAATAAAGAGTTATTGGTGTGGGATAAGGGCTATTTTTGCAATAAAACATGTCTGAGGGGGGGCCGGGGGCGGCAAGGAGCGGGTCGTGCTAGCTGCGGGTTCGGTGTTGGCGGGTTTAGCCTGCCGTGGGGCGCTCCGGCGGCCAGGAAAACCATGGCCGCGTCGACCCCTACGGCACGGTCTCCCTTTAACAGGGCTCGCTGCCGGTTCGGTGTTGGCGGGCATACCGCCCCAAGGGGCGCTCCGGCGGCCAGGAAAACCATGGCCGCTTCGACCCCTACGGCACGGTCTCCCTTTAACAGGGTTCGCTGCCGGTTCGGTGTTGGCGGGCATACCGCCCCAAGGGGCGCTCCGGCGGCCAGGAAAACCATGGCCGCTTCGACCCCTACGGCACAGTCTCCCTTTAACAGGGCTCGCTGCCGGTTCGGTGTTGGCGGGCATACCGCCCCAAGGGGCGCTCCGGCGGCCAGGAAAACCATGGCCGCTTCGGCCCCTACGGCACGGTCTCCCTTTAACAGGGCCCGCTGCGGGTTCGGTGTTGGCGGGCATACCGCGCCAAGGGGCGCTCCGGCGGCCAGGAAAACCATGGCCGCGTCGACCCCTACGGCACGGTCTCCCTTTAACAGGGCCCGCTGCGGGTTCGGTGTTGGCGGGCATACCGCCCCAAGGGGCGCTCCGGCGGGCAGGAAAACCATGCCCGCTTCGGCCCCTACGGCACGGTCTCCCTTTAACAGGGCTCGCTGCCGGTTCGGTGTTGGCGGGCATACCGCGCCAAGGGGCGCTCCGGCGGCCAGGAAAACCATGGCCGCTTCGACCCCTACGGCACGGTCTCCCTTTAACAGGGCCCGCTGCGGGTTCGGTGTTGGCGGGCATACCGCGCCAAGGGGCGCTCCGGCGGCCAGGAAAACCATGGCCGCGTCGACCCCTACGGCACGGTCTCCCTTTAACAGGGCCCGCTGCGGGTTCGGTGATAACGGGCATACCGCCCCAAGGGGCGCTCCGGCGGCCAGGAAAACCATGGCCGCTTCGGCCCCTACGGCACGGTCTCCCTTTAACCGGGCCCGCTGCGGGTTCGGTGTTGGCGGGCATACCGCGCCAAGGGGCGCTCCGGCGGCCAGGAAAACCATGGCCGCGTCGACCCCTACGGCACGGTCTCCCTTTAACAGGGCCCGCTGCGGGTTCGGCGCGGCGGGCGGCGGTTATTGCAGGGTGAAGCGGGCGGTTTGGAGGCGGGCGGAGTCGAGGCCGACCATGACGTCAAAGTCGCCGGGTTCGGCGGCGTTGACCATTTGCTGATTGTAGAATTTGAGCGCGTCGGCATTAAGGGTGAAGGTGACGCGTTTGGATTCGCCGGCTTTGAGGAATACGTTTTGGAAGCCCTTGAGTTCTTTGACCGGGCGGCTGATGGAGGCCGCGACATCATGGACGTAGAGCTGGGCCACGGTGCCGCCGTCGCGATCGCCGGTGTTGGTCAGGGTGGCGCTGATGGTAAGGGACCCGTTGCGGGGCATGGTGGGGCTGGATAACGCCACGTCCGATACGCTGAAGGTGGTGTAGCTCAGGCCAAAACCAAAGGGATAAAGCGCGCCGTTGGCTTCATCGTAATAGTGGGAGGTGTATTTATTGGGCTGGTCCGCCAAGTACGGACGCCCCGTGGGCAAGTGATTATAATAAATGGGAATTTGGCCTACCGAGCGCGGGAAGGAGATGGGCAGTTTGCCGGCGGGGTTGTAGTCGCCGAACAGCACGTCGGCGATGGCATTGCCGCCTTCGGTGCCGCTGAACCAGGTTTCCAGCATGGCGTCCGCCTGCTGATCTTCGCGCACCAGCGCCAGCGGGCGGCCGTTCATCAATACCAGGACCAGCGGTTTGCCGGTGGCCTTCAGGGCGTCAATCAGTTGGCGCTGGCTGTCCGGGATAGTGATATTGGTACGGCTGGAGGCTTCGTGGGCCATGCCCTGGGATTCCCCCACCGCAGCCACGATCACATCCGCCTGGCGGGCGGCTTTGACCGCTTCGTCAATCATCTCCTGCGCGGGGCGCGGGTCGATTTTCACCGCCTGTTCGTATGAATTCAGGTAAGCCACCATATCCTGGTGATTGGTGATGTTGGCGCCCTTGGCGTACAAGATGGTCGCTTTGTCGCCCACGGCGTTGCGCATGCCTTGCAGCAGGGTGACGGACTGTTCGGGGCGGCCGGCGGCCGACCAACTGCCCATGATGTCCCGCTGGCTGTCCGCCAGCGGACCGACCACGGCGATGGCGCCCTGTTTTTTCAGCGGCAGGGTGTGCAGGCGGTTTTTCAGCAGTACCAGGCATTGCCGCGCCACCTGGCGCGCCGCGTCGCGGTGCAGGCGGCTTTCGGCATTGGTGTCCTGCGGATCGCTGCCCACCGGCCCAAGGTGGCTATAGGCATCGCGGAATAGCCCCATATCGTATTTTACATTCAGGACGTGGCGCACGGCATCGTCGATTTCCTGTTCGCTGACGTCGCCGCTTTTCACCAGTTCCGGCAGGTAGCGAATAAAGAATTCGTCGCTCATGCTCATATTGATGCCGGAGTTAAGCGCAATTTTCACCGCTTCTTTCGGGGTGCTGGCCACGCCGTGTTTAATCAATTCTTTAATTGCGCCGTGGTCGCTAATGGTGATGCCCGAAAAGTGCCATTGCTTGCGCAAAATATCCTTCAACAGCCAGGCGTCGGCGGTGGCCGGGGTGCCGTTGACGGAGTTAAGCGCCACCATCACGCCGCCGCTGCCGGCATCCAGGGCCGCTTTGTACGGCGGCATATAGTCCTGGAACATGCGCTGCGGACTCATATCCACCGTATTGTAATCACGGCCCCCTTCCACCGCGCCATAAAGGGCGAAGTGTTTCACCGAGGTCATCAGCGCATGGCGATCGCCGGGATTTTTGCCCTGGATCGATTGCACCAGCACGCGGCCGATTTCAGACGTGAGGAAGGTATCTTCCCCCAGCCCTTCGGATACCCGACCCCAGCGGGGATCGCGGGTGATATCCACCATGGGCGCCCAGGTCATGTTCAAGCCGTCTTCGCTGCCTTCATAGGCGGCGATGCGCCCGCTGGTGGCTACCGCGTCGAGGTTCCAGCTGGAGGCCAGGCCCAGGCTGATGGGGAAAACGGTGCGTTGGCCGTGGACGATGTCGTAGGCGAAAAACAGCGGTATTTTCAGCCGGGGCAACTGCATGGCCTGATCTTGCATGATGCGGATATCATGGCGGGTAACGGTATTGAATATCGCGCCCACCTGGCCGTTTTTGATCATTTCCCGAATCGCTTCCTTGGGATTTTCCGGCCCGACGCTGATAAGCCGCAGCTGGCCGATTTTTTCCTCTAGGGTGAGTTTTTGCAGCAGTGCGCTGACGTAAGCATCACGGGGCAAATCAGGAGAAGGAAGTTGGGTGTTGTTGTCCGCCAGGGCGGGATTAAGCGTTAATGCTGCTAACAGGCTAAATGCGTACAGCCATTTCATATCGTTGTTCTCACACGCGCGAAAGCGGACCGGACCGACAGCCCGGCCATGGGACGTTCGGAATAATATGCCATAGGGCAACGCAGAGCTCAGTGTAGACCATCACAGAGTCGAAAGGGTATGGTTAAATTATTGAAAGCATGTGTTTCCGCATAATTGCTGAAACAATCGGCCGTCCCGGCCGAAGAACCTGCTATAGCTGCTATTATCGATACTTCTTTTGGTCTTCATCGGTGATGGCGCGTATCACCCTGCAGGGATTGCCCGCCGCCAGCACATAGGCCGGAATATCGCGGTTAACCACGCTGCCCGCGCCGATCACGCTATTATCGCCAATGGTGACGCCGGGCAAAATAGAGACCCCGCCGCCAATCCAGACATTATTGCCGATGGTCACCGGCAGGGCATATTCCAATCCCTGATTACGCCGTCCGGCATCCAGCGGGTGGCCGGCGGTATATATACCGACATTGGGGGCAATAAAAGCGTTATCGCCGATCTTCACCTTGGCGCCATCCAAAATAACCAGATTCATATTGGCATAGAAGTTTTCGCCGATGTCGATGTTATAACCATAATCGCAATAAAATGGCGGCTCAAACCAAAATGTCGCGCCGGTTTTACCGAGCAATTTTTTAATTAATTCCTGGCGTTCGTCTCCGTTGCGCGGGTCCAGCCGGTTATACAGATAAAGCTGATATTTTGCCTGGGCGCGCTGGGCTATCAGCTCTTCATCATAATTGGCGTCGTAGAGCAAGCCGGCGGCGGCTTTTTGCATTTCGTTCATGTTATTTTTTTCTCCGAACGGGAAACGAACTGCTATTTTATAGCGTTATTTAAGTAAAATTCCCACCGGGTTGTTTGCTGGAGTATCTTGTTAAGTCACTATCCAAAGTTGTAAAAGCGTCAGTCCAACCCGCAGCAAAAGGGATATCGTTATGCCAGATGACTCTCCATATTTATCACATGCGTTTATCGAACAGCTGATTGCCATTGCCGGACGGGGCGCGGTGTTGACCCGCGAACGGCAAACCCAGCGCTATCGCAAAGGATTCCGCTCCGGCAGCGGACCGGCGCTGGCGGTGGTCTTGCCTGATTCATTATTATCCCTGTGGCGCGTGCTCGCCGCCTGCGTGGCCGCCGATAAAATCATTATTATGCAAGCGGCCAATACCGGCCTGACCGAAGGGTCCACGCCCAACGGCGCGGATTACGACCGTGAAGTGGTCATCATCAGCACCCGGCGGCTGGACGGCGTTCAACTGCTGGATGAAGGGCGCCAGGTGGTGGCCCTGGCCGGCAGCACCTTATACTCACTGGAAAAAGCCCTTAAGCCGCTGCATCGGGAACCGCACTCGGTTATCGGTTCATCCTGCCTTGGGGCCTCGGTTATCGGCGGCATTTGTAATAATTCCGGCGGCTCCCTGGTTAAACGCGGCCCGGCTTATACCGAAATGGCCCTGTATGCCCAGGTGGATCGGGACGGCCGGTTGCGGCTGGTCAATCATTTGGGCATCGATTTGGGCGCCACGCCGGAACAGATTCTTACCCGCCTGGAGAACCAGCAATATTCCCGGGCCGACATCCACGCTGCCGACCGCGCGTGTTCCGATCATGAGTATGCGCAGCGGGTGCGCGACGTGGAGGCCGATACCCCGTCGCGTTTTAATGCCGATCGGCGCCGCCTGTTCGAGGCCGCGGGCAGCGCCGGCAAGCTGGCGGTGTTCGCGGTGCGCCTGGATACCTTCCCCGCCGAGCAACGCCAGCAGGTGTTTTATATCGGCACCAACGATCCCCAGGTCCTGACGCGGCTGCGGCGCGATATTTTATCCGGCTTCAGCAATCTGCCGGTGGCCGGCGAGTATATGCATCGCGACTGCTACGACATCAGCGAAACCTACGGCAAAGATACCTTTATCATGATTAACCGCCTCGGAACCGACCGGATGCCACTGCTGTTCCAGCTCAAAGGCCGCATAGACGCCACGCTCAACGCCTGGCCGTGGTTGCCGTCCCAACTGAGCGACCGCGTAATGCAGGGCTTGAGCCGCCTGTGGCCGCACCATCTGCCGCAGCGGATGAAAGAGTATCGCGACCGGTACGAACACCATCTGCTGCTGAAAATGTCCGGCGACGGCATCGCGGAAGCCGAGGCGTATTTGCAGGACTATTTTGCCCGGGCGGCGGGGGAATATTTTCTTTGCACCGGGGATGAGGGCAATAAAGCCTTTTTGCACCGCTTCGCCGCCGCGGGGGCCGCGGTGCGCTATCACGCGGTGCATAGCGATAAAGTAGAAGATATCCTGGCGCTCGATATCGCCCTGCCCCGTAATGAAACCCAATGGTTCGAGACGCTGCCGCCGGAAATCGACGCTCAAATCGTGGCCAAACTTTATTACGGCCATTTTATGTGCCATGTCTTTCATCAGGATTATATCGTGCGCAAAGGCGTCGATAGCCATGAACTGAAACTGCAAATGCTGGCGCTGCTCAACGCCCGCGGCGCCGAATACCCGGCAGAGCACAATGTCGGCCATCTTTATGAAGCCAAGCCCCAGTTGGCGGCGTTTTACCGGCAAACCGACCCCACCAACAGTTTTAACCCGGGAATCGGTAAAACCACCCGGCTTAAACACTGGTGCGAACAGTGCGCCGCCCAGAAGAAACCCTGACAGGGCAGCCTTTTTAGCGCAAAATCCCCGCAGCTCTCATTGGGGGCTTGGCAAGCGCGGTTACCTTTGCAATACTGCTTTGCAGTGTTACAAGTCATGATCGGCCTATACAGGAGCTGACGATTGTATTTAGCGTCGTCAGCCAGCCAGCCGACAGCGGACCCAGCGCGCTTGCCGCCGGGTATCATGATTCTTCAGGGATGATCGGTTCTTCTTTTTCTACAAGGCACCGACTCTTTTATGAAATATGTCATCGTTGGTACAGGTAACATCAGCCACACCTATCTCAGGGCGCTGCAAGCATTGCCGGCCTGTGAAACGGTCGGGTTTGTTTCCCGCGGCAAAACGCCGGGAACCCTCATTAATACCTTGCCGTCCTGGCCGACGCTGGCGGCGGTGGATCGGCCGTTTGATGCCGTTATCGTCACCACTCCCAACGCCCTGCATCATGAGAGCGCCATCGAGGCCGCGCGCCTGGGCAAACATATCCTGGTGGAAAAACCGCTGGATATCAGCCAAACCGCCATGGATGACATGATAGCCGCCGCGGATGAACATCATGTGACGCTGGCGGTAAGCTACCAGCGCCGCACCAATCCGGATAACCTGGCCGTCAAAGCCCTGCTGGAGCAGCATGCGCTGGGCCGGATCTACTCGGCCGACCTCAGTTGCCGCTTTTGGCGCGACGCGGCTTATTATGCCAGCGCCGGCTACCGCGGCGGTTACGCCGTCGACGGCGGCGGCGTATTTATGCAGCAGGCCAGCCATAATATCGATAATTATATCTGGCTCTTCGGCATGCCCGAGCGGGTACAGGGTGAACTGGATACCTTCGCCCATGATATCGAGGCGGAAGATCACGGCGCCGTGGTGCTGCGCCACGCCGACGGCATGATCGGCACCATCGTCGCCTCGACCTGCGCCCGCCCCGGCCACCCGCCCCGGCTGGAAGTCAGCTGCGAAAAAGGCACTTTTACCCTGCTAAACGACTGTATCAGCGACTGGCAGATCGCGGGCATCGACAATCCGGCCGCACAGGTTCCCCCCGCCCCCGATGCCGGCGCCAGCAGCCCGACCATTACCGATACGTCACGCCATGAAGCGGTCATCGTCGATTTCGAGCGGGCCGTATCCCAAGGCGCCACGCCGCTGGCCGAAGCTCGCGATGCCCGCCGCGCCACCGAGCTGATTCTACGGATTTATCACAGCCATGCGGGGCGCCGCTGATGCATCAGCTCAGGGCGGCCCGTATCGATGAGTTGGCCAAACTTACGGAGCTCAGTTTGCAGTCGAAGGCATTCTGGGGTTATGACGCCGCGCTGATGCCCGGTTGCCGCGCGAGCCGGGCTTTTCATCCTTCGGATATGGAAAACTCGCAAATTTGCGTCGCCGAAGGGGATAACGCCCTGCTGGGCGTGGCCCAATTAATGTTTGATAATGAAATCGCCTTTCTGGAGCGCCTGTTCGTCGCGCCCGCCAATCTTAAGACCGGCATCGGCAAGGCGCTGTTTGGCTGGTCGATTAAAGCGGCCCACCGGGCCGGGGCCCAACGGTTATTAATTGATTGCGATCCGCTTTCCGCCGGATTCTACCAGCGCATGGGGGCCAGGGAAGAGGGTTTTGTCGAGTCAGATACGGTTCCCGGCCAACGGGTGCCGCGGTTCAAAATTACCCTGACCCCATGCCGGCCCGTGGTCCAGAAATAAGCGCGCGGTTGGGATCATCGCAACGGATGTTGCCAAGTACACTATAACGGAGCCCATATCGTGTATCAGTTGCATATCGCCAACAAAAATTACTCCTCCTGGTCGTTACGTCCCTGGGTATTAATGAAAACCCTGGCCATCCCGTTTGCCGAAGCCTTGCATCCGTTTCAGTCCGGCAATAATCACGATCTATTCCAGCATTTCTCGCCTTCAGGACGCGTACCGACGCTGAACGACGGCGCCGCCGTGGTATGGGACTCGCTGGCCATAACCGAATATCTGGCGGATACCCATGCCGGTGTATGGCCCGAACATTATCATGCCAGGGCCTGGGCGCGCTGCGCCGCGGCGGAAATGCACGCCGGTTTTACTACCCTGCGTAATCTGTGCCCGATGAACTGCGGCGTGCGGGTGCGCTTATCCGCCCTGCCCCCGGCGCTGCTGGAGGATCTGGCCCGTCTGGATGAATTATGGCAGCAAGGCCTGGCCAGTTTTGGCGGTCCGTTCCTGGCCGGCCCGGCGTTTAGCGCCGTGGATGCTTTTTTTGCGCCGGTGGTGTTTCGCATCCAGACCTACGGTCTGCCGCTTTCCGACGTCTCACGCGCCTGGTACCACAGAATGCTGGCGCAGCCGGCGATGGAGGAGTGGTACCGCGATGCGTTAGCCGAGGAGTGGCGCGAAGCGTCCCATGAAGACGAAAGCCTGGCGCAGGGCGAGATAATCGAGGATTTCCGCAGCCGGGCGCAATAAGCCAGGCCGCAGCGGCGGCGGACTAGTCAACTTGCTTAAGCGAGTCGCCGGAACCGTTTTTTGCCGTCTGGCCGGATTTGGGGGTTTTGGTTTTTTTATAAACCGTCTGGCCGGGCTTGGTGGCTTTGGCCTTGGCCGTTTTGACGGGCTTGGCGCCTTTGGCCTTGGTCGCCGCGGTCTGTACCGCCTGGGCGCCTTTGGCCTTTTTATATGCCGTCTGGCTCACCGGGCGGTTTTTTGATTTTTTGGCCGCCGTCACGCCGGAGCGATGGGCCGCGGGTTTATACGCCGAGCGCACCGAGCGCAGGGCGACCGGTTTTTGGCTGGCCGCCAGCGGCAGCGCCGTGGCGCGGCCGGTTTCCAGCCAGTTGCGAATCCGGCTGGCGTCGGCGAAATGGGTATATTTACCGTAGGCGTCCAATACCACCAGCCCTACCGGGCGATGATTAATCATGGTGCGCATCACCAGGCAATGGCCGGCCTGATTGGTAAAGCCGGTTTTGGTCAGTTGGATGGCCCAGTCAGGGCGATAGACCAGATGGTTGGTATTGCGAAACGGCAGCGTATAAGGCGGGTTGCTGAAGGTCGCCATGGTTTCATGGGTGGTGCTCAGTTCGGTAAGCAACGGATATTGTTGGCTGGCAATCAGCAATTTAGATAAATCGCGCGCGGTGGAAACATTATTAACCGATAAACCGGTGGGTTCCACGTAATGGGTATGCAGCATGCCCAGCGACACCGCTTTGGCGTTCATGGCGGCGATAAACGCCGGATAACCGCCGGGATAATGGTGTGCCAGGCTGGCGGCCGCGCGATTTTCCGACGACATCAGCGCCAGCAGCAGCATATTGCGCCGGCTGATTTCGCTGCCCACCCGCACCCGTGAAAATACCCCTTTTAATTCTTCCGTCTGGTGAATATCAACCGAAATAATTTCGTCCATTGACTGCCGGGCATCCAACACCACGATGGCGGTCATTAATTTTGACAGCGAGGCGATGGGCACCACTTTATCCGCGTTGGCGGAATAAAGCAGATGGTTGTCGGCCATATCAAACACAATGGCGCTGCCAGAGGCGATCACCAACGGCGAGGCCAAGGGGGCCGGCTCCGCGTTAAGGGCGGCGCTGGCATCGTAAATCATCACATTACTGAGCGCAAAAAGAGCTACGCCAAAACAAGCGAAACGAAAAAAAGATAACATTATCCATTACCTGAAAAATACTGCAGAACCGCAGTTGATGACGCCATAGTATATCCGATTATCCAAAAACGAAAATCGCTTAAAGCCTGAATTTTTTTGTCACTAAAAAATACCGTGCATTTATTGACAAATATGTTCAAGGATCAGCTCTTTTAGCAGGTCATTTCGTCAGGGTTAATCTATTTATGAATGGCGCGAATAGTAAAACAATAGCGGCTAATGGAACTGAAAAGTCAAAACGAATAAGAAATCCGCAATATTGAACCGCGGATTTTGCTTTAAGCACTATATCCTAATACGACAACCGTGGGATATGTACTAGGCACACCACGAATTATGCCTGGGCGGCGAAGACCGCTTTTCTCATCATCGTCACGAACGGCGCGCTGGCGACGATAGGGCATTTCCAGGCCGAGCCGGCCGGTTAATATATCAATTGCACCATGGCATTGGCGATATAGCTGCCGGGCGGATCGTTGCGCGATGGCGTCATTTTGGCGTAAACGGTGTAAGTACGTGTTACCGCGGCGTTAGCCTCCAGGCTATAGGAGTCGGTAATCACTCCGCCGCCGCCGTTGCCCCACACTTGCTGGTAGTCTCCCGAGGTGTAAAGCTGATAGCTGGCGCTGTGGCTGCCGCTGGATATCTGGCGCGGGGCCTGCGCCGCCGGGCCGTCGATAAGAATGCGATAGCTGACGTTGGCCGCGCTGGCGCCGCCGCTGCACACCACGGTAATAGTGGCGGTGCTGCGCTGAACCATGCCGGCAATGCCTTGGATGGCGCCAAAATTCAGGGGCGTGGCGCTGATGGAACAGTCATAGGCCGACGCCTGGGTGGAAAATAGCCCCCATAATAACGCGCAGGCAAAATAAGCAATAGGTTTTAACGACATGATCAGGCTCCGGTGAGGCAGGTTAATGGGCCGATTTCCGGCAGGCTGCCGGCTTTGGGTTGATAAGCGAAACTCAGGGTGCAGGCGGGCTGGCCCGAGGTTTCCACTTTCAGTTGGTTATGCTCCGCCAGATTTTCGAAAAAAGTCATGCCGTCGTAGCCGACCACGGCCTGCGCCCCGTTGCCCAGCAGCGTCGCTACGCTACCCAGCGGTATGGGCCGTTGCCGGGCGTCCACCAGCCGCAATGTGGCGCCATGGGTACGGTGGATCGGGAATTTGACGAGCACGCCGGAACGATCGCGCGGACGCACGTCCAGCGCGGCGTTGGTCAGTTCGACATCCATGGGAACATCATTGGGATTAATAGATACGCGGTTACTTTCGTAAGCGCGCAGGTTTTCGATAAACAACAGGCCCCGGCTGTCGGTTTTACCCAGCGGCCGGTTTTCCTGCATAACGGTGATGCCGGGCAAGCCATCGGTATCCACCAGGGCAAAACTATCCTGGATGGTGTTGGCGGCGAATACATGGCCGTCCATGGCGGCCAGCGAGCCGCGCGCACTGGCGCGTACCGCATGGCCGCCGCTTTGCTGTTCGACTTCGGTTCCGATTAGTCCCCAGTCGGCCTTATATTCCAGCCCGGCGTTTTGCCGGTTCAGGGCGCCGTGTTGCTCCGCCAGTTTCCAGCCGATATCGCCGCGCTGCACCGCCGAACGTTGCGCTTGCAGAGTCTGATAACTGTCGCCCTTGCTCACGCTGGAGCTGGCGCTGACCATCGTCCCGTGGCCAATGGGAATGGAAATGCCCACATACAGGCTATTGCCTTTATCGTAATCAAATTCATGTAGCAGAGTGAGGGAAGCGAATGACGACAAAAAAGGCAGCGGCGTGGAATAGGTGCCAGAGAGGGTGGAAGTGGCGATGCTCTGCGATTCATAATTAAAGCTATTATAGTAATTCACTAATCTACGGGCATAGACCACCCCGAACGAACCGTTGCCGGGCGCTACCGGGAAACCGATACTGGCGCGCATCGTGGTGCCGGGGCTGTTATCCCCGTAGGCGGAGGCGATATCGGCAAAGTGGTCGTCGGCTTTCAACACGCTGAAACCGTAGCTTAGCGCCTGCATGGTATGGGTAAAGCCCAGCCCAAATTGTCCGCCCTGCTCTTGGCCATAGCGGCTGGCGGCCAGCGAACCGGATAATACCCCGAGATCGCTGACCAGGACATTAGCGCCGACGCCGCCCATGGCGACCTTTTCGCTCGCCTCCAGATGGGATTCCAGCGTCAGCCGGTCCAGCACGCCGCGCCGGTAGCTGGCCGACACCGCGCTGCCGGCATAATCGGCGGAACTGCTGGCGTAGCGGCGGCGTACCGTGCCGGCTTCCAGCGCCAGGGAATCCAGGCCGTTGCGCAGCAGCGTATCGCTGGCGTAAAACGGCAGCGTCCGGGTCGTCTGGCGGCCGTTGGCGTCTTTTACCACCATGGACACATCGCCGCCGCCGGTGGTGATCGGCAGCGCGGCGATATCAAACGGTCCGGCATCGACCTTCTGGGTCATCTGATGCAGGCCGTTGACGTAAATATCCACCGAGGAGGGGACCGCTACTTCGCCGCTGATGCCCGGCCGGGGAAAGGTCACCAAATCCGGCCGCAGGCCGAAATTGGTGGTGGTCTGTATCCCGGCCATGCGAATGGGCCGGGTCCAGGCCAGGCCGCCGTTAATGTAATCCCCGGCGTTCCAGGTGCGCATGGCATTGACGTCAGACGTGCTATAGGTGCTGTCCAGACGTACCGTCTGGTCGAGATAAGCGTTATGGGTTTGCACCGCCCGGTTGGTCAGTACGCCGCTATCGCCGAACAAGCGCAGATCGCCCAGTACGCTGCTGCTGTCCCGGCCGTCATAGTCGGTAATCTGCGCATCGTAATTAAGTACCGCCCCCCGATCGCTATGCGGAAAACTATCCGCGTCCGGGACGGGTTCGACGCCAAGCTGCTGGGCGATTTGGTTGCTGACCGGCACCTGCAGATACAGGGTCTGGCTGTTTTCATCCAGCCGCGAGGTCCAGCCTTTAATGCTGTTGACGGCAATCAATCCATCGCCGGTAGCGGCAACGGGCTCGGTCAGGACCAGCCCCGCCGCGGTAAGCTGGCCGCGGCTGAACAATAGCGCCCCCCCCTGCTCGGTGATTTCCTGGATATTGTTGTGGTTAAGGTTGTTAACCACCACGTTGAGCAGCAGGCTTTGCCGTTCATCCGGCGCCGTCCCGGCGCCAAGCCCCGCCGCCGGCCATAGTAGCGTCAGGGTTAGCGCGCAGCAAGATAGCCGGAGATCATTCAATTAACCGGGCCGACACTGACCCATTGATCAGACTTATCCTGGGGACCGAGATTTTGCACATGGACCCGGGCCCCCGTGGTTAACACATGGCGGGGATCGTCAATGTGCCAGGTGCGGGTGTTACCGGCCAGAAGATAAGGCATCGCCGGGCCATTGAGCTTAAGTTGCACACCGCTGGCGGTGGTGGCGCTAAGCTTGGCCAGCATGCTGTGGTTCAATCCCCGGTTGAGCGCCACCAGCGTCAAACCGTCACCGCGCCGTTCAATGCGCCATTGGATATCCGCACGGGCCGGCTGGCCGCTGAGCGAAAACACCGGTACGGAGAAGCGCAGGGCCAATTGGACCGTTTTAGCGTCCCGATCGGGTATTTGATCGAAAATGATGCGATAGGCTTCTTCGCCCTGGGCCGCCGGCTCGCGCAGTAGTAACCGTACCGTCTGGGTCTTCCCGGGAGGTATGGTGGCAAACGGCGGACTGACGGAAAGTTTGCCGGTGGCGATAAAATTGTCGCTGTTGCCCTGCTGGACCCAGCTGTAACCGCGGATCTGGATCGCGGTGGCGACATCGGAATTATTGGTCAGGCTAAAGCTGGCTGAACGATGCTCGGAGGACAGATTCTGGCGGATCGGCACGATGGACAGTGCCTGCGCGAAGACCTGGGGTCCGATGACCCACAGGCCTGCCAGCATAAGCGCCCGGATTAGTTTACGATAACGGGGCATAGTGGCTGATCTTGTGTTAGTAAGTGATAGTAACGGCGACGGTATCGGTATAATCACCGACCGACGAGGTTAGCTGGTTGGCGGCGATTTGGCCGTAGACGGTAATATCCTGCTGGGCGCCGTTACCGGTTCCCGCCAGGGTCGTTCCCGCCGTATCGCCCCAGGGGGTGGTATGGGTATCTTCCTGGTACAAGCCGTAGTTCAGCGTCGCGCCGGCAGGGCCGGTCATGACGCGCTGTGCTACGGTACCGCTGCCGGCGCCAAGCCCAATCGTATAATCCGCGGCATTGGAGCAGATTACGGACAATGTTGCTTCGCCATTTACGACGGCGGTACCGGTAAAGGCGGTAAAGGCCAGCGGGGTGGTACTGATGGTGCAGGCTGATTCAACCGTAGCCGTAACCGCGATACTGGTGGTGGCCGTACCGGCCGCGTTGGCCTGCGAAGCGGCAAAGGAACCGAGGCAAAGCAGCGACATAGCACCGACTTTAAAAAGACGTTGGCTGGACATAATATTTCCTTGAAAAACGCGAATAACGAGATGAATGGATTTGGCCCATTGATTCGGCCATTTCTCAGTAAAATAATAGCTCGCGCCTGAAATAAGCAGGGGTTTATACCGCTGCAAATCCGGACTAAATGACGGCATTAGCGGCCAATAACAACAAGACCGATCGGGGGTCCGCATTTTTTATTTTAAAAATAACGGGCTCTTATGGTTATTTTATACTATGGCGTTTTTAACCGATAAAAAGATTAAATACGCTTAATGAAATGAACGCATCTCATAGGAAAACGGGAAGTTAACGGAATAAGGCGGGCGGTTTAATTGATTTAGATGCAGCAGCCCCATTATCGGGGCGGTTTATGCCTCCGCCGGGTCGTGCGTCGCGGCGGTGCATTGTAATTCCCGCAGCCACGGGGGAATGGCGTGGCCGTCAAACAAAGCGGCATAGGCGGGATCGGTGGGCCATGCTTGTCCGCCTTCGCATTTTGCGCGGTAATGGTTGGGTGAAACCCCAATAAACTTCCGGAACATGCGCGCCAATTGCTGGCCGTCGTGCAGCCCGCCGCGGCGGGCGATTTTATCGATGGGCAAATCGCTGTCCAGCAATGCCTGGCGCGCCAGTTCCAGGCGCAGCAGCAATAAAAACAGATAAGGAGAGTAACCGACCTCCAGTTTAAAATGCCGGCGGAAGCTGCGTTCGCTCATGGATAAATACAGCGCCGAGCAATCCATGCTGATATCTTCTTCGAGATGCCGGAGCCACCAGATAGTAATCCGCTGGGCGATGGAATCGCTACGGGTAAAAATCCTGGCGATAACCGGCATGCTATCTTCTATCGCCATCGCTCCGCCGGGCGCGGCCAGGGGGCGGGTAAGCGGCAGCGGACCATTGAGCAGCAGCTGCGCCAGCTGGCGCAGGTTGATATTTTCGCTGGTGGTCAGGATATTGCCGTCGATTTGCAGCGCAGGGAGCGCATTGACGATGACCCGCGGATAATGGGCGGCCAGATACGGCGCCAGCAGGGAGTGGGTGGTGGCCCGGCGATTATCCAATAATCCGGCCGCCGCCATGCGCAGCACCCCTGAGCCCAGCGCCACGATTTGTTTGGCGCCGGGGCAAACCGCCCGCAGCCAATGGGATAATAAATCGCTCGGATCGGCCGCCGACGCGCGGGTGCCGTGGGCGATGATGACCAGGTCGGTTTCCACCGGTATCGGACCGCGCACCGTCAGGGTTTCCATATGAATTAACCGGCTTGATGGCGAAGGTACCCGGCCACCGGCCAGGGAATAAAATTGTATGGCGAAATGGATTTTATGCTCGCCGCGCCGGACGGCGAAATCATTGATGGCCATCAATAACTCCAGGAGCTTAATCGTCTCGCCGAGGAAACAGCCCGGATAGGTCAAAATAACCACTCGCCGGACATCAGCCTGGATGGGCAGGAAGGATGGCGCCCCGGCAAGCCGGCTTTCATTGGCCGGGTTCTCGTGGGCAAGAGCCGGCGTGCTGGGATTAATCATTATTCACTTTATCCGGCAGGCGGCGTATTTTCGGTTAGCCGACAATAAAAACATAATACGAAGACCCATGGCCCTGGTATTGATAAGCTATTATATGCCACAAAAATATCTTAACGGTTTCCACTTAACCGGCTAGCGCCGACGCTTATCCTGGGTAAATCAAATAGCGGGTATTCAAATAATTTTTCGTTTTAAAACACAAAAAATCCAGAAGCATTCATCATGAAGAATCTAATCGTTCGATTAGGTCATCCGATTAAAATATACCCATTTAACCAGCCGAGAAAAATGCGAGATTAAACAATAGCCGACTCATGTCGGTATATTTTATTTTTTATTAAAAATAAATAACCCTAGACCGGGTTAATATCTGCCACTTGGCGCACAAAAGCAATAAATTTATCACACAAATAAGAGCAAGCGCGCAAAATTAAGCCCAATAGACGTTTTACCAGCAGCTTTTAATGTAAACCAAGATTTTAATCATTAACTACTTTCCCAGTAAAATCCTAATAAAGCGGTAAGCCGGCACCGCGTCGCTCGTGCCTTTTTCGGTTGGCTGTT
Source organism: Sodalis sp. RH21 (assembly GCF_047324175.1). Classification (NCBI taxonomy): domain Bacteria; kingdom Pseudomonadati; phylum Pseudomonadota; class Gammaproteobacteria; order Enterobacterales; family Bruguierivoracaceae; genus Sodalis; species Sodalis sp. RH21. The sequence continues at coordinate 4,109,452 of NZ_CP178732.1, forward strand.
ACGCCCGCAGACACAAATTTTAACTATTTTGCCCGCCCTTGTCCCGCGCCATCTCGCGCGCAAAAAATCAGCTATGCGCTTGAGATTTTTCGCATTTCGCTTCAGCATTTTTTGGCTTTGCTATAATTCGGTTTAATCACAAAAACGGCACCTTTCTCCTACCGGCGCAGCGCAGCGCTGCCGATATCTTGATGAGGCCTATGGACAGCAATAATAACCACCAATCTGAAGACGCATTGCCAAAGCGGCATTCCGGGGCCGGCGATAATAAGCGGGATCGCAACGGCGATACGTCACCCCGGCGCGACCAACAGGATGATAGCCACCACGCCGACCAAAGCGATAGCGATGACGAACGGCAGGATGACGAGCACGATGACGAGGATGACGAACCGCGCAAACGTCCGGGTAAAAAACCGCTGATCATCTTAGGCGCCGTGGTGCTGATCTTAATCGTGGTCGGGCTCTATTTCTGGCTGACCACCCGCAACCAGGAAACCACCGACGATGCGTTTACCGAAGGCGACGCGGTCACGATAGCGCCGAAAGTCTCCGGTTACGTCACGGCATTGGCGGTCAAAGATAACCAGCGCGTGCATAAAGGGGACTTGCTGATCCAGATCGATGCCCGCGATTATCAGGCCCAGCGCGATCAGGCCCAGGCGCAACTGGGGCTGGCCCAGGCACAACTGCACCAGGCCCAGGTACAGCTCGCCCTCGCCAAGGTGCAATATCCCGCGCAGCTGGCCCAGGCCCAGGCCCAGCAGGCCCGGGCCGATGCTAACCTGCAAAACGCCGAAGCGGATTATCGCCGCCAGCGCGGCGTCGATCCCCGCGCCACTTCCCAGCAAAATATCGACAGCGCCAGCGCCCAGCTGCGGGCCGCCCGCGCCGACGCCGCCAATGCCCGCGCCCAGGTAGAGGTCGCCGCACAGGTCGGCCTGCAGGTCAAACAGGCCGAGGCCAATGTCGAAGCGCGCCAACAGCAGGTCGGACAGGCGCAGGCCCAGTTGGAGGCCGCCGATCTCAACCTCTCTTATACCCAGGTTCGCGCGCCGTACGACGGTTATATCACCCGGCGCAATGTGCAGCCCGGCATGTTGGTGCAGGCGGGCGGCGCGCTGTTTTCCGTGGTCTCGCCGCAAATATGGATAACCGCGAATTTCAAGGAATCGCAGCTGGAACGGATGCGCCCCGGCAATCAGGTGGATATTACCGTCGATGCTTATCCCGATATGAAACTGCACGGGCACGTGGATAGCGTGCAGCAGGGTTCCGGGTCCCGCTTCTCCGCCTTCCCGGCGGAAAACGCCACCGGCAATTTTGTGAAGATTGTCCAGCGGGTGCCGGTGAAAATTGTCATCGATAGCGGCCTCGACCCCAATATCCCCATGCCGCTGGGATTATCCGTGGCTCCGACGGTACTGCTGGAATGAGCGGCGCGCGCGACTGGCGGCCGGCCGGCAACCCCTGGGCGGTGGCGATCGTGGTGACGCTGGCGGTATTTATGGAAATCCTGGATACCACCATCGTCAACGTCGCCCTGCCCCACGTTGCCGGGACGCTATCTTCAAGCTACGACGAATCCACCTGGGTATTGACCTCCTATCTGGTGGCCAACGGCATCGTATTACCCATATCCGCGTTCTTGAGCCGGGTGTTCGGCCGCAAGCAATACTTCTTGCTGTGCATCTTCATGTTTACCGTCTGCTCTTTCCTGTGCGGCATCGCCACAGAGTTATGGCAAATGATCCTGTTTCGCGTCTTGCAGGGCTTTTTCGGCGGCGGCCTGCAGCCGGTGCAGCAGTCGGTGCTGCTGGACTATTTTAAAGCCGAGGATCGCGGCAAGGCGTTTGGCCTGTCGTCCATCGCCATTATCGTGGCGCCGGTGGTCGGCCCGACCTTGGGCGGCTGGATTACCGATAATTACAGCTGGCGGTGGGTATTTCTGATTAATATCCCCATCGGCGTGCTGACCCTGCTGGCCATTACCCAGTTGCTGGAAGATCCGCCCTGGGAACGCAAGGTCAAAGGCAAAAAACTCAGTATCGATTTTACCGGTATCGGCCTGATCGCCCTGGGGCTGGGCTGTTTGCAGGTCATGCTGGATCGGGGCGAGGATGATGACTGGTTCTCGTCCGATTTTATCCGGCTGTTCGCGGTGCTGGCGGCGGTGGGGATCGTCGGCGCTATATACTGGCTGCTGTATACCAAAAAACCGGTGGTGGATTTACGCTGCCTGAAGGATCGCAACTTCGCGGTGGCCAGCCTGCTGATGGCGGGCATGGCCATGATTTTGTACGGCAGCTCGGTAGTGATGCCGCAATTGGCGCAGCAGGAGCTGGGGTACACCGCTACCCTGTCCGGCCTGGTGCTTTCGCCGGGGGCGATCCTGATCGTGCTGTCGATTCCGCTGGTGTTAAAACTGATGCCGGTAGTACAAACCCGCTGGCTGGTGGGATTTGGCTTTCTCCTGCTGATGCTGTCGTTTATTTATTCCCGCCACCTGGTGCCCAATGTGGATTTCAGCACCCTGGTGATGATGCGCAGCGCGCAGTCCATCGGGCTGGGGTTCCTGTTTGTACCGCTCACGACCATTGCCTATGTCACGCTGGCTCCCCGTCTGAACGCTGACGCCTCGGCGCTGTTTACCATGTTCCGCAATGTGGCGGGGTCGATTGGCATTTCTCTCTCCACCGCGGCCATCACCGAGCGTTCCCAGGTCCACAGCGCCACCATGGTGCATAATATGTCCCCGCTTAATGAGCAATTTCAGCAGGCAGTCGCCCGGGCGGCGGCGGCGATCCGGGATTTCTCCCACCAAATAGGCGATCCGGTGCAGTTGGCCACCGGCCAGATGTATCAGCAAATGATTATCCAGGCGCGTATTTTGGCCTATATCGACGTATTTTCCCTCTGCGCGGTCGTGGCGCTGATTCTTATTCCTTTTTGTTTATTGCTGTCGCCCATCAAGAGCGAAGGCGATGCGGGAGCACACTGATATGCCGTCTCGTTATCTGGCCGCCCGGAAGCGGCGCACCCCCTGGGCGCGGGCGTTTGGCTTTAGCCTGTTATCGGCCGCCTTGAGCGCCTGCTCGGTGGGACCGGATTACCAGACGCCCCGCCCCGAGACCCCCGCCGTCTTCAATAGCCTCGACGCCGGAAGTAAAAGCCGCGTCGCGTCGGTCACGCTGGGAACGCAGCCCGATCCCGCCTGGTGGCGCAATTTTAAAGACCCCCAGCTCGATGGTTTGATCGATCGGGCGATAGCGGGCAATATTTCGTTGCAGCAGGCGGTTTTGCGTATCGCCGGCGCCCGCGAACAAACCGTGCAGGCGGGGGCGGCCGGCCTACCGTCGGTAAACGCGTCCGCCAGCTATACCCGCGAACAGTTGGGCCTGGCGGGCGAGCTGGATTCCACCGGCATCCGCGCCGGCGCCGAAAATCTCAGTCCGGCGCTGGCATCCCGCCTCGATAGCCTGACCCGCCCCGTGGACCTGTACCAGGGTAGCTTTGACGCCTCGTGGGAAATTGACTTATGGGGCCGGGTGCGGCGTTCGGTGGAGTCTTCCCGGGCGCAAACCCAGGCCGCGGTGGAAAACCGCAATGATGCGCTGGTGTCGCTGGAAGCCGAAGTGGCGCGCGCCTATCTGCAACTGCGCGGCGCCCAAAGCGTCGCCGCCACCCTGCAAATGCAAATCGACGTGGCGCAGCAGTCGCTGGAACTTACCCGCAGCCGGCAGCAGCACGGATTGGCCCCGCAGTACGATGTGGAAAACGCCAATGCCCAGCTCGGGTCTCTGCGCGCCCAATTGCCGCAGTACCAGGCGCAGCAGCGCCAGGCGATGAACGGCCTGGCGGTATTACTGGGCCAGGCCCCAGGCGCGCTGGACGGCGAGCTGGCGGCGCCGAAACCCCTGCCCGCCATTCCCGCGGCGGTGCCGGTGGGCATCCCCTCGACCCTGGCCCGCCGCCGTCCCGATGTGCGCCAGGCGGAAGCGACGCTGCATGCGTCCACCGCCAATATCGGCGTTTCGGTGGCTCAGCTGTTCCCGGATCTCTCCCTGACCGGCCAGTTCGGCATGCGTAATAACGACGCGGATTACCTTACCCACTGGAGCAGCCATTTTTATAGCTACGGCCCCCAGATATCGCTGCCCATTTTCCAGGGCGGACGCCTGGTATCCAATGTGCGGCTGGCTCGGGTGCAACAGGCCAATGATGCGCTGGCTTACCGGCAGACGGTGCTGACCGCCCTGCAGGATGTTGAAAACGCGCTGGTCAGCTATCGCACCGATCAGCAACGGGTCGACGGGCTGGAACAAACCGCCGCATCGCTGCAAAGCGCTTTCGACCTGGCCAGCGAAAGCTATCGCCAGGGGCTGAGCTCATTTATCAACGTGCTGGATGCCCAGCGCCAGTTGGCGCAGGCGCGGCAACAGGCCGCCGCGGCGCGGGTGCAAACCAGCACCGATCTGGTGGCGCTGTATAAAGCCCTGGGCGGCGGCTGGGAGCCTTACCAGAATATTAACTTGCCCACTTATAACGTGTTCGGCCCGGCAGGAACCGTTAACCCGCCGCTGCCTGTGAATACGCGGGCAGGATCATAGGCATTTGCCCAAATCTGCATATAAAGTAGATCTGCGTCACATATTTTTGTAGCACAATGCAACAAAACAGGAGAAAATTACACCATCTTACAAAACGGGGATGGTCGATATGGGTACGCTTACTGCGGGCTTTGTTCTGATGCGCTGGGAATTGCTTAGCGCGGTGATGATGTTTTTCGCCAGCACATTGAATGTAATTTGCCGCAACCATAGCCGTAATGCCCTGGCGTTTATTTTTAGCGGCGTGGGAATCAGCATGGCCTGCTGGTTTGTTACCGGCCTGCTGGGCATTACCCTGTCATTTGAAATTTCCTGGCGCGAAGCCTGGTCCGACTTAAAAGAAGTCATGATGTTCGTCATATCCCATACCCCGCCCGATTGGCAAATTACCTGATCGCGCGGGATCGCGCCGCGCCGGGCGCAACGCCCGTGCCAATCGCCGCGATCCGCCCTTTACGCCATCGCCCTGCCTTTCGCCCTTAGGCTACTTGCCGACCACGGCGGAATTAATGCTTGCCAGGAATTGTACCAATTGGTACAGTTTTTTTATCCGGGACGCCGGTCCCTAACCAAGAGGCATTTATCATGGCAACGCCGATTCCCCCCTTTACCCTTGAAACCGCCATCGCCAAAGTGCGCCTGGCGGAAGACGGCTGGAACAGCCGCGACCCGCAGCGCGTATCCCTGGTATACACGCCCGATACCCAATGGCGCAACCGGGCCGAAATCGTGACCGGGCGGGAAGAAGTCGTCGCGTTTTTGCGCCGTAAATGGACGACCGAACTGGAGTACCGGCTGATTAAGGAGTTATGGGCCTTTACCGATGCCCGCATCGCGGTGCGTTTCGCTTATGAATGGCATGATGACAGCGGCAGTTGGTTCCGCTCTTATGGCAACGAAAACTGGGAATTTGACGCCGAGGGTTTGATGGCCCGCCGTTTTGCCTGTATTAACGACTTGCCCATCGCCGAGAGCGATCGTAAATTTCATTGGCCGCTGGGCCGCCGCCCCAACGACCATCCCGGTCTTTCAGATTTTGGCTTGTAAAGAGAACGTCCACCGTGAAAAACCAGGACACTGATAAAACGCTGCTGATTACCCAAATTGCCGAAATTTTCCGGGAGTGCGGCTTTGCAGGAACATCGTTAAGCCGTATTACCGGGCGCACCGGTCTGGGTAAAGGCAGCCTTTATCATTTTTTCCCGGCGGGAAAAAACGAGATGGCGGCAACGGTGCTCGCCAATGTGGATGGCTGGTTCGCGGTGCATATATTCCAGCCGCTGGAGCTGGGGGCGCCCCGGGAAGCCATCGAGGTTATGTGGCGGGCGGTGGATGATTATTTCCGGTCCGGCCAGCGCATTTGCCTGCTGGGCGCTTTTGCCCTGGACGACACCCGCGATCGCTTCGCCCCGGCGATTAACGCCTATTTCACGCGCTGGATCGCCGCGCTGCGGCAAACCTGCGTGCGCGGCGGTATCGACGGCCGTACGGCGGCGGCATTGGCCGAAGAAACGGTAGCCGGTATTCAGGGCGCCCTTACCCTGGCCCGCGGGCTTAACGACGGAGCGTTCTTCGGCCGCAGCCTGCAACGGCTGCGCCTGCGCATCGACCGTGCGTGGCCTTAAGCGGATACCCCGCTTCGCCGACGGTAATCATATTGCCGGCACGGGCAGGCGGCCGGCCGCATCCTGCTGGGGCCGCCGTCTCCGTCAGGGCAATTTGAGCGCGGTCCGATCGACATAGGGCTGCATGATTTTATCCGCCTCGGCCTGGGCATCCCGGGCCGCATCCTCCACTTTGCGCGATTTATCGGTCAGCAGCGAAGCCAGCTGGTTCTCAATGGCCTGGCGCACCGCCACGGTTTCATAGGCCGCATACCAGGGGTGCGCGTACCGCAATTGCTCCATTGCCACCGCCGCGCGCGGTTCCTGGGCAAGATATGTTTTCATGGCCGGCGTATCATATGCGGCCATGCGCGGAGCGAAGTAGCCGGTAAAACGACTCCACGCGCCGTTAACATCGGGGCTGACCAGATAGGCCATAAAATCATAGGCCGCCTGCTTTTGCGCGTCGCTGATACCTTTGAAGCTTACCAGGCTGGCGCCGCCGATAATCACCGCCTGGCGCTCTTTAGCCGGCAACATCGCCACCTGCAGGGTGAAATCCCGGGTATTTTCGCGCATAAAGCCCAGCGCGCCGGTGCTGAGCAGCGCCATACCCAGCTTGCCGGAGAAAAAAGCGGCGCTGATCTGCTTGGAATTCAATACGCCGGCGGGCATGACTTCGTCGCGATAGACCAGATTTTGCCAGAATTGCAGCGCGCCGCGAGTGCTCGCGCTGTTGTAATAGACCTCGCCCGGATAAATATCATTGGTGAAACTACCGCCGTTGGCGTGAGTCAGCGATGACAGCATCCAGCCGCCATAGTCATCGTTGGTGGAGGGGATCATGATGCCCCACTGCCCTTTCGTTTTGTCGGTCAGTTTTTTGGCGATGGCGACCAATTCATCCCAATTGCGCGGCGGCGCTTTGATGCCCGCCCGGTCGAACATCTCTTGGTTGTAATACAGAATCGGCGTGGAGTTATGGAACGGAATAGCATAGGTCCGGCCCATTACCTGGGCGTTTTGCTGCACCGCCGGGAAAAAATTCTGGTGCAGGAAGTCGCTCGCCGACTGCTTGTCCGGGGCGAATTTAAACAGCTCGTCCATCGGCAGGATTTCATTTTTCAGTACCAGATCAACGGTATAATTAGCCGACATAATCGCCAGCGCGGGGGGAGAACCCGCTTTGGCCGCCGACTCGGCTTTTACCTTGGTGGTATCATAGCTGCCGGTAAAAATGCCCCGCACTTCCACCCGATCCTGCGACTGATTGTATTGTTTGATAATGCGGGTCATCTCGGCGGTCAATTTTCCATCCACCGGCGCCGGGAACATGAAATCAATGGTTTCTTTCGCCGCCGCGCCACCGCTGGCCAGCACACCGGTGAGCATCAGCATCCATCCGCACAGTTTCATTTACTTTCCTCTAAAAGATTTTCATGGGTGTCGACCGAAAACAGATATCGGTCCCGAGGCGAAAAATAGAGTGTTAAATCCTGCCCGATAACCGGAATGGCGCCGCGGTTTTCACGCCGGTAATGCAGCGGGCCGTAGGGCGTATCAAGAGCGATCAAATATTCCGCGCCGTGCAATTCACGGCGTACCACCCTGCCAGCCAGACTTGGAGATTCTTCGGCGGGAGTCTGCGAGAGGTGTTCGGGGCGGATGCCGAAAAACACCGCGTCCCGGTGATAGCCAGACAGCTGGGCAACCGATTGCCCACCCAGCCATGCCTGATTCGCGCGCCAGGGCAACCGCAGGATATTCATGGCCGGGGTGCCGATAAAACCGGCGACGAACAGATTGGCCGGATGGCGGTACAAATCTTCGGGCGTGCCTATTTGTTGCAGCCGCCCCCCATCGAGCACGGCGATGCGATCCGCCATGGTCATGGCCTCTATTTGATCGTGGGTTACATAGACGGTGCTGGTTTTCAGGGTGTTATGCAAAGCCATGATGCCGTCGCGCACCTCGCCGCGCAGCTTGGCGTCCAGATTGGATAACGGCTCATCCATCAGGAACAGCGCTGGTTTGCGCACAATGGCCCGCGCCATGGCCACCCGCTGGCGCTGGCCGCCGGACAGTTGCGCGGGTTTGCGGTCCAGCAGCGCCTGCAACTGCAGCAAATCCGCCACGTTTTTTATCCGCTGCGGGTAATCCCCTTTTGGTTCGCCGCGCATTTTCATGCCGAACAGGATGTTATTCCTTACCGTCATATGGGGAAACAAAGCGTAATTCTGAAAAATCAGCGAGAAGTTGCGCTCCCTGGGCGCGCTATCGCTGATATCGATACCATCCAGCAGAATTCGCCCTTCGTTGGCCCGATCCAGACCCGCCAGCAACCGCAGCAATGTACTTTTGCCACAACCCGATGGCCCCACCAGCACCAGAAATTCGCCCGAGCGGATCGACAACGTAATATCTCGCAGAACGTGGGCATCGCCAAAACGTTTGCCCACGCCGCAAATCTCAATTTCCGGCATCAGAAATCGTCTCCGGGACAACTGATTTGCGGGTCGTATAGCCAAGGTCCGGCAAATTGCGCCAGCGAATGATAGCTGGTAACCAGGCCGACGCCCGGTACCAGGTTATGCATCATCATGGCGCCTGGCTCCAGGCTATATAGCGGCCGCGTATCGGTATGCAGATAAGGCACCTGATGGACGGTGGCCGGGGCGGAGCAGATCAGCGCCTGCCGGTATTGAGTGGCGATCATGCGATGTACATGGCCGCAAAATACCCGGGTCAACTGCGGGAAACGATCGATAAGCTCCAGCAGCGACTTCCCGTTTTCGCAGGCGATGGGGTCCATCTGCGCCGATCCGAACGGCACGGGGGGATGATGCATAAAGACATAACTCTCTTTGTTATCCCGGGAGAGTATCTTCTCAAGCCATGCCAGCGTATTGTCGCTCAGGCGCCCTTTGGACGCCCCGTCGATGGAACTGTCGATAAACAGCAGCCGCACCGGAAAATCATCCACCGCATAGGCCATATTTTCCGGGTCATGTCCCAGCAGCGGACACAGGTCGCTGAAGGCATCCAGAAAATAGGCCTTGCTGTCATGGTTGCCGGGAATCATATACAGCGGGTAATTGAGCTGGCTGAGAATGCGGCGCGCCAAGCGGTATTCGCCCGGCCGGCCGCAGTTGACTATATCGCCGGTAATAATCACCGCATCCGGACGTTCCGCCAGGGCGTTCACCCGATTGACGATCTCCGCGTTAATGCCGTTGACGTCGATAAAGTCATATAGCCTGGTTCCCTGGCTGCGAAAATGAAGATCGGAAAGTTGGGCAAGAAACATACATATCCCCTTATTTAATTCCTGAAAAACCAAAACCGCTGAGAAATTGTTTTTGGCATAAAATAAACGCCACCATCAGCGGCAGGCAGACCATCAGCGATCCGGCGCTGATAATGCCCCACTGCCCGCCGGATTCGGCCCCCATGGCAAAGGACGCCAGTCCGACGGTAAGCACCTGTTTATCCGGGTCGTTAAGCACCATCAGCGGCCAAAGAAATTCGTTCCAATGATAGGTAATGGTGACGGCGGCGAAGGCAGTCAGCGCCGGACGGGTCATCGGCAAAAGGACATGCAGCACCACCTGCCACCAGCGACACCCCTCCATCAACGCCGCGTCTTCCAGTTCGCGCGGAATATTAAGGAAAGCCTGGCGCATCAAAAACACCCCGAACGCCGAGGCGAAGTACGGCATCATGGTACCGGTCAGCGTGTTGAGCAGGCCCAACTGGTGCAAAGTCATCATATTGGGCACCATCAGCATCACCGGCATGATCATCAGTTGGATCAGCAGCAGGTAAAACAGCGCGGTTTTGCCGCGGAAGTCATGATAGGCGAAGACATAGCCGGCGGTGGTGATAGTCACCAGTTGTACCGCAAAGGTGCCGAGGGCGAAGATCAGCGTATTGGCGTACAGGCGCAGCCAGTCGGCGCTGTCCCAAGCCTGGCGCAAGGTATCGAGCGTCAGGGGCAAGCGTGGCAGCAGGGACGCCATGGACGGTGAAAAGCTGTCGGGGCTAATGGCCGCGGAAAACATCCAGATTAACGGGGTCAGCCATAAAAAGGCGGCGCAAATCAGCAATAGCATCAGGGTGCGTAGGGGAAAGGATCGCTTGGTCCCGCCGTTAACGTTCATAATGCGCTCCCTTTTCCAGGGTGCGTAAATTGGCGATGGAAATAACAAACAGCGCGATCATGGTGAAAAATGTGGCGGCCGACGCTTTGCCAAAATCATGGCTGTTGTTGGCCAGATCCTGGATGTAATACAACACTACCGAACTGGCGTGGTTTGGGCCGCCCTGGGTCATGATCGCCACGTGGTCGATTTGGGTGATGGAGTACACCAGCGCGATGATAATTACAAAATTCAGGGTAGGCCTGAGCAGCGGCAATGTGATGTACCAAAAAATCTGGCGGCGAGATGCGCCTTCCATTAACGCCGCTTCGCGCGGCGAGGCAGGCAATCCCTGCAGGGCGGCCAGGAAAAACAGCATATAATAGCCGGCGAATTTCCAAATCCCCACCAGCGCCAGGGCAAACAGCGCGCTCTGGCCCATGCCAAGATAGTTAATCCCCATGGGACCGGCGATTTTGGCCAGGTAATAATCCAGCAGGCCCAAATCGGGAATGAATATAAATGTCCAAAGCGTCGCGGCGCTTACCAGGGGAATAATGGTCGGGAAAAAAAACGCCGCGCGCAGCCAGCGGTTGAGCCGGGTGTTTTCTGCCAGCCATACCGCCAGCAGCAGCGCCAGCATGATGCCGGGCACTACCGTTATCAGGATATAAATCAGGTTATTGCCCACCGAGAGCCAGAACACCCGATCCGCGAACAGGCGGGTAAAATTATCCAGCCCGACAAAGGGCGGACGATCGGTGGAAAGCCGGGAATCATAAAAGCTGTCGATCAGCGAGCGCAGCAAAGGGAAATAGGTGAAACCGGCTAAAAAGATCAGAGTAGGTGCCAGCAGCAAATATGGAAATAATCGTTTTAACATAAGTGACATCTGCACAGCGACTTCAAGTGGCCTTTATCCTAAAGGCCACGCTTTACAGTTTTAAGTCAGGAAGATGATAGAAATAAGTTCGCGGCCTAGCTTAACAAACTGGCGCCGACGTTAACCGACAGGCCGAGAATGGCCAAATTAAACACAAACGAGATGACCGATTGCAGCAGCGCCACTTTGCGTACATCCATGGTGCCGGTGGCGACGTCGGCGGTCTGCGACGCCACCGCGATGGTGAATGAGAAGTAGAGAAAATCCCAGTAATGGGGCTTGGCCAGATCGCAGGGAAACACCAGCGGTTGTTCCTGCGCATCCCGGGTGCGGTAAAACAAATGGGCATAATGCATGGCAAAGGCGGTGGGCAGCAACGACCAGGAAACCACCAGGGTCGCCCCGGTCAGGATTAAATGCCAGGCTTTATCCGACCCCGTCAGGTGTTTTACCGTGCTCAATTCCAGCAAGATCACCAGTACGCTGACCAGGCAGGTCAGCGTCACCAGCGCCAGCACGGTGCTGGCGCTTTCGTCCTGGCGCAGCGCGATGGTACGGATATCCTCCGGTTCGGCGCGCAGCATTTCCCACCAAAGGAAACCCAGATATAGCCACGCCAGGGCATTCCAGCTAATCATCAGGCGCAGCACTACCTGAAAATGCGCGGGCAGCAGCCAATAACAGACCATCCCGGCGCCTGTGGCCAATAACAATCTCGGCCTGGCGGTTAAATAATGTTTAACGGGGTGAAGCAAATGCATGTGCGTAACGGGCCTTGTAAGCTCGGGCAGAGAACCCCGATGGCTGGCGAACTCCCGGCAAAACGCGGATCGGGGGAGAGGATGTGGATAAAAATAGAACCTGCCGCCCAAAAACACAAGGCGCGGTCCGCCGATTTGGGCCGGCCCCGGCCCCCTCGCCATGGGGACGGGGCCGGCCCGAATCGGTTACAGCGCGTCCTTGGGCAGCGCATACGCCACGACGGCGTCCCCCGGCACGGTGCGTAACCCGCCGTGGCCCCCGGCCGCAATCACCACATACTGCCGGCCGTTTTCCCCCAGATAGGTCATGGGGGTGGCCTGCCCGCCCGCCGGCAGGCGCGCCTGCCACAGCTGCTTGCCGCTGGCCTCATCAAAGGCGCGCAGATAATTATCGGCGGTCGCGCCCATGAACACCACGCCGCCGGCGGTGATAATATTGCCGCCGATCATAAAGATACCGGTGGGCAGCGGGACGTTGGTATGGGTATTGAAAATATTCATATCCCGGGTGGTGCCCACCGGCCGCTCCCAGGCGATTTTGCGGGTTTGCAGGTCGATAGCCACCAGTTTCCCCCAGGGCGGCGCGCTGCAAGGCGCGCCCAGCGGCGTGAGCCAGGGTTTTACCACCGCCGCGTACGGCGTGCCGTACTGCGGGCCGACGGAAAAGTCTTTCGGCTTGGGATAAGGTTGCTGGCTGCCCCAGCCCGCCCAGGGTTTCATCAGGCCGTCCTGGATGGCGTCGCCTTGCGGCATGGTTTTCACCGTAAACGGAATATAGCTGGTATTGGCGATCAGCAGTCCGCGGGCGGGATCGACGGACGCGCCATACCAATCCATTACGCCGTCGAAGGCCGGATAGGCAATGGTAGTGCCCAGGGCCGGCGGGGTAAATTGCCCATGGTAAATAAAGCGGTGATATTGGATGCGGCACCATAATTGATCGATGGGTGTGGCGCCCCACATATCCCGTTCGGTGAGATTGGGGGGCGTCAGGCTGGGCATGCCCACCGACGCGGGCTGGGTCGGCGACAACCGGTCGCCGGGCAGCGAAGGTTGCTGCGGCACCGGCTTCTCGATCACCTGCGCCAGCGGTTTGCCGGTTTGGCGATCGAGCAAAAACAGCTGTCCCATTTTCGTGGTTTGCACCAGCGCATGTCGTACCCCGCCGTCCGGCGCCGGCAAATCGATCAGGGTCGGGCCGATGGGCAAATCAAAGTCCCATACATCATGGTGCACGGTCTGGAAATGCCAGCGCTCCCGCCCGGTTTCGATATCCAGCGCCACCAGCGCGCTGGAATAGGTGTTGTCAAACGGCCGGCGGGCCGCGCCGTAATAATCCGGCGTGGCATTGCCCAGCGGGATATAAATCAGGCCCAGAGCGGGATCGGCGGTATAGGTGCCCCAGCCGTTAGGGGTGCCGCGCGTATAGGTTTCGCCGGGCTTGAGCGGCGCGGCCGGGTCCGGCTTGCCCATATCCCAGGCCCAGGCCAGCTTGCCCGTGATCGGGTCGTAGGCGCGCACCACCCCGGACGGTTCCCCGCGGGCCTGGTTGTCATAGATCCAGCCCCCCAGCACCACGCGGTCGTTGACCACCAGCGGCTGCGAGGTAATAAAATGAAAACCGGGCGGCACCTCGCCCATTTTATCGGTCAGGCTGACAAAACCGTGTTCGCCGAAATCTTCGCAGGGACGGCCGGTATCCGCATCCAGCGCCATCATTTGCGCATTACCGGCGGTGGTAATGATGCGGCGGGCGCAGGCGACCTGCGCGGCAGCGGCCGGCGGCGCCTCATAATACGCAACGCCGCGGCAGGCCAGATATTCATTGGCGGTGGTATCGGTATGGGGATCAAAAGTCCAGACTTGCTTGCCGGTAGTGGCATTGAGGGCGATCACGCGCCGGTGGGGGGTGCACAGATAGAGCCGGTTGCGCACTTTAATGGGCGTGACTTCAAAATTAAACTCGCGGCCGGCTTTATCCTCTCCTTCACGCGGCAGATCGCCGGTATGGTACTCCCAGGCGGGCTGGAGCCGGTCGACATTCGCGGGCGTCAGCTGCGCCAGGGGAGAATAGCGTTCTCCCGCGGCGGTGCGGCCGTAATAGCGCCATTGATTGCGGGTCGGATCGTTTTGCGCGCCCGGCGCGGACGACGCGGCGGGTATGGGGGCGTTATGCACAAAGCGGGTAGCGGTAATATGGCTGCCGGTCCAAAAAATACCGGCAATCGCCGCCAGATAGATGATGCCCGCCCCCGAGGCCAAGCGCCGCGCGCCGCGGCGCGGGAACAGCCGCCGGGTGATAAACGGCAGGCAACACCACGCCCCGAGCAGCGCCGGCACCAGCAGGCGCGGCATTAATTGCCACCCGTCCAGCCCGACTTCGTACAGCGCCCATACCAGGGTGGCGATAAAGGTCAGCAGATAGAGCCACCAGCCGATGGCCATACGCGCGGCGATCAGCACGCCGGCGGCGGCCAGCCCGACCCCGGCCACCAGGTAATAGGGGGTGCCGCCCAGCGCCATCAGCCAACTGCCCAGCCCCAGAAACGCCAACCCGAACAGCGCGACCACCAGGCCGGTAACAGCGGTAAACGAAAAGATGCGACGCAGCATAAAAGCTCCTGAGATAAGATGATCGGGCGACGTTTATTCAGGGTCAGCCTCATTGGCCGGAGCGCGGCGAGAAGCAACGCGCCCGTCACCTGTATTAACCATAGCAAAAGGTTAGAATTTTGAGTGGGGAAACGTCGATTGCACTATCCGCGCCGCGGGGATATTCGCCGGACGGCGGGCGGCGGCTAAAACAGAATTATCGGAAAGTTGCGCGAAGGGGCAAAAAGCGGTCAGCGGCAAATCACCCGCGCAATCTCGGCGGAGGTTTTGAGCGTGCGGATTTCACTAAACAGCGCTGCGGCCGGTTCATATTCTTTGCGCAAGAACCCGAGCCACTGTTTAATCCGGGCCACATGGTACAGACCGGTGTCGCCCTGCTTTTCCAGCCGGACGTATTTTTGCAGCAGTTCCACCGCCGCCGGCCAGGGCATGGGCGGTTCATTGTATTTGATCACCCGGCTCAGGTTAGGCAGGCTCAGGGCGCCGCGTCCCAGCATCAGGGCGTCGCAGCCGGTGGCCGCCAGGCAATCAAGGGCGCTTTGCCGGTCCATGATTTCGCCGTTGGCGATCACCGGGATGGCCAGCCGCCGGCGGATTACCGCAATCGCCGGCCAGTCGATGCACTCGGCTTTATACCCGTCTTCCTTGGTGCGCCCATGCACCGCCAGCTCCGTGGCCCCCGCCTGCTCCACCGCGTCGGCGATTTCCAGGCTGCGCCCGGACGAGTCCCAGCCCAGCCTGATTTTTACCGTGACCGGCAAATGGGCCGGCACCGCGGCGCGCATGGCCTTGGCCCCGCGGTAGATTAATTCCGGATCTTTAAGCAGCGTGGCCCCGCCGCCGCTGCCGTTGACGGTTTTGGACGGACAGCCGCAGTTAAGATCTACCCCCCAGGAACCAAGCTGCACCGCGCGAAAAGCGTTTTCCGCCAGCCACTCGGGAGATTGGCCCAATAGCTGTATCCGAACCGGGGTGCCGGCGGGGGTAAGGCTGGCGTGATGCAGTTCGGGGCACAGGCGATAGAAAGATTTTACCGGCAGCAGCATGTCCACCACCCGCAGAAATTCGGTGATGCAGAGATCGTAATCGTTAATGTCGCACAGCAATTCCCGCACCAGCGAATCGAGAACGCCTTCCATCGGGGCCAATAAAACGCGCATACGGTATCCGGTAATAAAGATCGCGCAATAGTAGGGGATCGGCGACGGGAAAATCAATGCTTATCCCGGCGGATGCCGTTAGCCGGGCATAAAAAAACCGCCGCGTCGGGCACGGGCGGTTAATTCTGGCCGGCAGGCAACGCCTGCCGGTACCGTCAGGGAATGACGGGATTATTTCTTGGGGTTGCGGCTATCGCGCGAACCGGCGCCCGCATAAGCGGAAGCGCCTGAGGAGCGGCGCGGAGCACCGCCGCGGCCTGGCTGCGAGGCGCTTTCGCCGTCGCGGCGGCGCTGCGGCGGACGACCGTCGCGCGAACCGCCGTCACGGGAGCTGTTGCCGGCAGACGCACCACCGCGCGAACTATTGCCCGAGGACGCGCCGCCACGGGATGGGGCCCCGCGGGACGGGCCGCTGGAGCGGCTGCCGCGACCGGTTTGCAGCGGTTCGGCTTTAATCGTCGGGTCCGGATCGTAACCCGGCAGCGCCATACGCGGGATCGGCCGTTTCAGCAGGCGTTCGATATCGCGCAGCAGGCCCAGTTCATCCACGCAGACCAGCGACAGCGCCTCGCCGGTGGCGGCGGCGCGGCCGGTACGGCCGATGCGGTGCACGTAGTCTTCGGCAATCTGCGGCAGCTCGTAGTTAACCACGTGCGGCAGCAGATCGATATCCAGACCGCGGGCGGCGATATCGGTCGCCACCAGCACCCGGATTTTGCCTTGCTTAAAGTCGGCTAGGGCACGGGTACGCGCACCCTGGCTTTTGTTGCCATGGATCGCCGCCGAGGTAATGCCGTCTTTGTTAAGCAGTTCGGCCAAATGGTTGGCCCCGTGCTTGGTACGGGTAAATACCAGCACCTGGCGCCAGTCATTCTGGCCAATCATATAAGACAGCAGCTCGCGCTTGCGTTTCTTATCCACCAGATGTACGCACTGTTCAATCTGTTCGGCGGCGACGTTGCTGCGCGCCACGGAAACCGACGCCGGATTGTTCAGCAGGGTATTGGCCAGCACCTTGATTTCATCGGAGAACGTGGCCGAGAACATCAGGCTCTGTTTTTTGGCCGGCAACAATTTCATCACGCGACGAATATCGTGAATAAAGCCCATGTCCAGCATGCGGTCGGCTTCATCCAGCACCAGGATTTCAACGCTCGACAAATCGACGGCGCGCTGCTGCGCCAAATCCAGCAAACGGCCTGGAGTGGCGACCAAAACGTCCACGCCGCCGCGCAGCTTCATCATCTGCGGGTTGATGCTGACGCCGCCGAACACGACCAGCGAACGAATGGAAAGATGGGTGCTGTATTCCACCACGTTTTCGCCAATCTGCGCCGCCAGTTCGCGGGTCGGGGTCAGGATCAGCGCACGCACGGGACGGCGGCCCTTAACCAACGGCTCCTGGGTCAATAATTGAAGTATCGGCAAGGTAAACGCGGCGGTTTTGCCGGTGCCGGTCTGTGCGCTGGCCATGATATCGCGGCCCTGCAATACAAACGGAATAGCTTGTGATTGTACAGGAGTCGGCTCGTCGTAGCCCTTCTCGGATAACGCACGCAAAATCTCAGCACTTAGGCCAAGTGAATCAAATGACATAATAATGAAAAACTCCAGATCCGCCCCGATGTCGCCTGTTCAATCTGCGTTCAGGGGGATAATCAGATGGGAGGGCAAGCCTCACCATGGTGAACGGACAAAATCTATTGGAGGGATTGTAGCAAAATTACAGACAAAATGGGATGGGTATCGGGTAAAAAACTGTAACCCGCGTGTTCAACCGATATCCCAAAGCCCATCACCAGCAGCAAAAATGCTTAAAAGTCCAATACTTACCCGGCGTTAAGAAATTTATCCAGAAACTGTTTGGTACGCTCATGCTGGGGGTGGGCGAACAGTTCCCGGGCCGCGCCCTGCTCGGTAATGACGCCGTTATCCATAAAAATGGCCCGATCGGCCACATCGCGGGCAAAACTCATCTCATGGGTGACAATCACCATGGTGCGTTTTTCTTCCGCCAGGGCGCGGATGGTGCTCAGCACCTCGCCCACCAGTTCCGGATCGAGCGCCGAGGTCGGTTCGTCGAACAAAATCACCTCCGGGCGCATGGCCAGCGCGCGGGCAATCGCCACCCGCTGCTGCTGGCCGCCGGACAGGCGCTTGGGGTAGGCATCCTCTTTGCCGCTCAGCCCTACTTTGGCCAACAGCGCCCGGGCGCGCTCGATAGCTTCCGCGCGCGGCTCGCCTTTGACGATCACCGGCCCTTCGATAATATTTTCCAGCACCGTGCGATGCGGAAATAAATTAAAACTCTGGAACACAAAACCCACCTGCTGGCGCAGCTCCCTCACCTGCCGTTTCTGCGCGCTCAGCGGCCGGGCGCCGTCGATGATGATCGATCCTACCTGGATAGTGCCGCTGTCCGGCTCCTCCAGCAGGTTGATACTGCGCAGCAAGGTGGTTTTACCCGACCCGCTGGGGCCGACAATCGCCAGCACGTCGCCGGTATTCACCGAGAGATCGATACCGTTGAGCACCCGCTGGCCATTAAAGGATTTGACCAGTTGTTTTATTTCAATGGTACTGCTGCCGGTACTGCCGTTAGCACTGCTCATCATCGCTCCCGATCATATCTCCCCGCGGCGGCTCGCCGGACCCTGGCCACCGGGGCCGGGACTGCGGCGCCGGGGAGGCGCTTATAAGGTGACGCTCATGGTTGCGCAGATTACCATGCCGCCACGCCGGACGCATCCACCAAACGCCGGTTTACACGCCGGGATGGTAGGCAAACAGCGCGGGCGCGCCGCCGGTGTGCACGAACAGGATCGGCTCGCGGCCAAAACGCTGCTGTTCGATGCCGTCGATAAGGCCGGCCATGGCTTTGCCGGTATAAACCGGATCGAGCAAAATGCCTTCCAGCCGGGCCAGCAATTTAATGGCCGCCCGCCCTTCTTCATTCGGCAAGCCGTAGCCCGGAGCGAAATAATCATCCCACAGGGTAATCTCCGCCAGCGGCGATTCCACCGCCAGCGCCCGGGCCAGATCCTGCTGTATCGCCGCCACTTTGGGCCGCTGCCGCGCCGCGGCGCGGGACACCGTGACGCCGATCAATTGCGTCGCGGGCATCAGCAGTTGCAGGCCGATCGCCAGCCCGGCGTGGGTGCCGGCGCTGCCGGAAGCGGTGACGACGCTGCCCAACGATATCTGGCCCGCGCATTGATGGGCGATTTCCAGCGCGCAGCCGACATACCCCAGCGCACCCAGGGCATTGGAACCGCCGACCGGCACAACATAAGGGCGAAACCCCTGCGCTTCCAGGCGTTCGGCCAGCTCGGCCAACTGCTGGTCGGGGTTATCGAGGGCGGCGCACATGACCACTTCGGCATCAAACAGATCGAGCAGCAGCCGATTACCGTTGGTCAGGTAGTTTTCCGCGTCGGTATTGATGGGGTTTTCCAGCAGCGCGACGCAGCGCAGGCCCAGTTTGGCCGCCACCGCCGCCGTTTGCCTGACATGATTGGACTGTATCGCCCCGGCGGTCACCAGGGTGTCGGCCCCCTGGCGCAGCGCATCGGCGGCCAGGAATTCCAATTTGCGCAATTTATTGCCGCCCATGGCCAGCGCGGTGGCGTCATCGCGCTTGATGTAAATCTCGTGGCCCAGGTAATCGGACAACCGGGGCAGATGCTCAAGGGCAGTGGGCGGCCCGATTAAATCCAGGCGCGGATAGTCGGCAAGCCGTAGCGATAAATCCATGCGTAATCTCCTTTATCGGGGTGGGCGGAAATAAAAAGGGCCAGGCGTTGGCCTGACCCTATCCGGTAGTCGGTTGACACGGCCGGCGGCCGTTAGCGACGGTTGCCGAAGATCCGCAGCAGCATCAGGAACAGGTTGATGAAGTCCAGGTACAGGGTCAGCGCGCCGACGATGGAGTATTTACGGTAGCTATCGCGATCGTCAATGGAGAGCTGGGAACCCATATTTTTCAGTTTCTGGGTGTCATAGGCGGTCAGGCCCACAAACACCACTACGCCGATATAAGTCACGGCCCACATCAGCGCGGTGCTTTTCAGCCAGATATTGACCACCGACGCCAGCACGATGCCGATCAGCGCCATGAACAGCAGGTTGCCGAAGCTGCTCAGGTCGCGTTTGGTGGTGTAACCGTAAATGGTCATCGCCCCGAACATACCGCCGGCGACGACAAAAGTGCCGGCGATGGACGAAGAAGTGTAAACGATAAATATGCTGGCCAGCGTCAGCCCGGTGAGGGCGGAGTACAGCATAAACAGCGCGGTGGCCACCGTGCCGCTCAGGCGGTTGACCATGCCGGAAATCACAAACACCAGGGCCAGCTGGGCGATGATCAGCCCGAAGAACGTTATCTGGCTGGAGAACACCAGGTTCAGCACCGCAGGCGTACGCGCGGCAAACCAGGAGACAAAGGCGGTCAATAATAATCCGCACGTCATCCAGCCGTATACCTGGGCCATAAATGGCTGGATACCGGCATCGGCACGCTCAACGATCGAACCTTGGGAACGCGAACCCTGAGAACGGGGGAATCGATCCATGAATGTCACCTTTATGGTAAACGGGGAACAAAGGCCGCAAATCCGGCCCACCTGATACACAGCATACCACAAAAAATCGGCCCCGAATCAAGGGAGCGGTGCAAAAATCGCGGCGGCGATCCGGGAAATCAGGGCGCCTGCCAGCGCTGCGCGGCCTGCCTGTCGCTTTCGCGCGCATCCACCCAGCGGCTGCCCTGCGCCGTGGCTTCGCGCTTCCAGAACGGCGCGCGGGTTTTGAGATAGTCCATGATAAATTCGGCGGCGTTGAACGCCGCGCCGCGGTGGGCGCCGCTGACCCCTACCAGGACGATCTGCTCGCCGGCGCGCAGCTCCCCTACCCGGTGGATCACCGTTACGCGCTGCAGCGGCCAGCGCGCCCGCGCCTGCCCGACAATCTCTGCCAGCGCCTTTTCGGTCATGCCGGGATAATGCTCCAGCGTCAGGGTGCTGACATCGTCCCCCAGGTTGTGGTTGCGCACCTTGCCGGTAAAGGTCACCACCGCCCCGTCGTCATCGCAGGCGGCCAGCCAGGCGTATTCGCCGGCCATGTCAAACGGCTGCGGCCCGACATAAATACGGGTATTTTCCATATCAGCCCCCGGTAACCGGCGGGAAAAACGCGACTTCATCGCCGGCGGCCAGCGGATGATCGCGTCCGACCAGCACCTGGTTCACCGCCGATAATAACTTGCCCGGCTCCAGGGCCAGCGACCAGCGCCCGCCCCGCTCGGCCAGGGACGCGCGCAGGGATTCGACGTCGTCATACGCCGCTTCCAGCGTCAGACGCTCGATGCCGACCAGTTCCCGGACCTGGGCAAAAAACAGTATGGTAATCATAACGCCTCCACGTTAAAGTCGCCGGATTTCCCGCCGCTTTTCGCCAACAGGCGCACCGGGCCGATCACCATGTCTTTTTGCACCGCTTTGCACATGTCGTAGATGGTCAGCGCCGCCACCGAGGCGGCGGTCAAGGCTTCCATCTCCACGCCGGTTTTCCCGGTCAGGCGGCATAGGGTTTCGATGCGTACCCGGCTGTGATCGCTCTGGGCTTCGAGATGCACTTCAACCTTGCTCAGGGCCAGCGGATGGCACAGCGGAATCAGCTCCCAGGTGCGTTTGGCGGCCTGGATGCCGGCAATCCGGGCGGTGGCGAAGACATCGCCTTTATGATGCTGCCCGTCGAGGATCATGGCCAGGGTCGCCGGGGCCATGGTGACAAAGGCTTCTGCCCTGGCTTCGCGCAGCGTCTCCCGCTTGGCGGAAACATCCACCATATGGGCTTCGCCGCCGGCATTGATATGTGTAAGGGATGACATGTTTCTCTCCTTGCCGGCCGTCAACCGCCGATAAACGACAAATTACGCGTACTGCCGGTATTGCCCTGATGCAGGAAATGGGTTTGTTTTTTAAGCTGCAGGCCGCCGGAAATACGCGCTTTCAGGCTTTCCAGCGCCGCATCCTCGCCCAGCAGATCGCGCAGCGGAATACCGTCTTCGCCAAACAGGCATAAATGCAGATTGCCGGTGGCCGAGACCCGCAGCCGGTTGCAACTGGCGCAGAAATCCTTGGCATAAGGCATGATCAGGCCGATTTCACCCCGGTAATCCGGATGGCGAAAAACCAGGGCGGGGCCGTCGCTGCGCCCGCGCGGCTGCAATTCCCAGCCCATGGGCTCCAGCCGCCGGCGGATGGTTTCACCCGAAACATGGCGGGTGCGGAATAAGTCGCCGCCGTCGCCGGTTTCCATAAGCTCGATGAAGCGCAGTTGAATGGGACGGGTTTTAATCCAGGCCAGGAAGCTGTCCAAATGGATATCGTTAACATTGCGCATCAGTACGGTGTTCACTTTAACCTTGCTGAATCCCGCCGCGAAAGCGGCGTCGATGCCGGCCATGACCTGGCGAAACTTATCCTGGCCGGTAATCAGCTGGAATTGCCGCGCATCGAGGCTGTCGACGCTGACGTTGAGCGCGGTCAGCCCGGCATCGCGCCAATTGGCGATATCCCGCTCCAGCCGGTAACCGTTGGTGGTCACCGCCAGGGTATGGATTGACGCATGCGAACGCACCGCGGCGATAATCTCGCAAAAATCACGGCGCAGGGAAGGCTCGCCGCCGGTCAGGCGCACTTTTTCAGTGCCGAGTTCGGCAAAGGCATGGGTGACGCGCCGGATTTCATCCAGCGACAGGAAACTTTTATTGGTTGTGCCGTTAGGCCGGTAGCCGTCGGGCAGACAATAGGTGCAACGAAAGTTGCAGACGTCCGTAACGGACAGGCGCAAATAGTAAAATTTGCGCGCAAATGCGTCGATAAGCTGTGGCACAGTTAAACACCTTTCCAAATACGGGAGATGCGGACATTTCTATCGTGCACCCTGGTGGCTTTCGCCACGGCCAAGACGCCATATCGCTCAATAAAAGAGCCACTTAGGCGTAGAGGCTAGGAGTTTGATTCCCCCCGCGCGAATCGCTAACCGGCACGGTGGAACCCTGATTGAAAATTATTCTAATCCTAATCGTCATACCATGCCATGACCAGACGGATAAATTTCGCTATATAAACATATATATAGCGTATTTATGACGGGGATTGAATGGCCCGTCAGCCGCGCATTTATCCGCAATAATCATCAGATTGCGAGCCAATACGCGAATTACAGCCCGTGATTTCGCATTTGGCGCCGGATCGGCTATTTTAAGCGGAATCAGGAAAGAAATAGGTTACCAGGAGAATTATGCGCAATCGTACATTGGCCGATTTGGATCGGGTAGTAGCGCTGGGAGGCGGACACGGTCTGGGACGGGTAATGTCCGCGCTCTCCTCGCTGGGTTCACGCCTGACCGGCATTGTCACCACCACCGATAACGGGGGCTCCACCGGCCGGATACGCCAGTCGGAGGGCGGCATCGCCTGGGGAGATACCCGCAATTGCCTCAACCAGCTGATTTCGGAGCCCAGCATCGCGGCGGCCATGTTCGAATACCGCTTTGGCGGACAGGGCGAACTGGCCGGCCATAATTTAGGCAACCTGATGCTCAAGGCCCTGGATAATCTCAGCGTGCGGCCGCTGGAAGCGATCAACCTGATCCGCAACATGCTGAAAGTGGACGCCCTGCTGATCCCGATGTCCGAACAGCCGGTGGACTTGCAGGCGGTCACGACCGGCGGCGAAACCATTTACGGCGAAGTGGCGGTGGATGAGCTGACCGCGATCCCGGCAAGTCTGCAACTCAGCCCAGAGGTACCCGCCACGCGCGAAGCCCTGCAGGCCATCGCCGCGGCGGATCTTATCCTGATAGGCCCCGGCAGTTTTCTCACCAGCCTGATGCCGCTGCTGCTGCTGCGGGATTTGGCCCAGGCCCTGCGCCGCACCCAGGCGCCCATCGTCTATATCGACAACCTCGGCCGGGAGCTGAGCCAGGCGGCGGCCAACCTCGGCCTGGGGCAAAAACTGGCCATGATGGAACAGGCCATCGGGCGGCAAAAAATGATCGACGCGCTGGTTATCGGGCCGGCGATCCGCGCCGACGGCATAACGGACAGGATTATCATTCAACAGCCGCTGGCCGCCGCCGATGTGCCCCACCATCACGATCGTTTGCTGCTGCGGGCCGCGCTCGATCGCGCGCTGCAATCTCTGGGTTAGCGCTGGGTCAGGCCAGCGGCCCCATCGTCTCAGGAGACGGCGATAAAATGCTCGCGCAGCGCGTGGATTTCGTCACGCACGCTGGCCGCTTGCTCAAATTCCAGATTTTGCGCGTGCGCCTGCATTTTCGCTTCGAGCTCGCTGATTTTTTTATCCAGCGCTTTGGGCGTCAGGTTGCCATAGTGGGCCGCGGCTTCCATCGCTTTGCGTTTTTTCTGTTTGGCATGGGCCGGCGACTGCCCCAGTTCCATGATATCCGCCACCGATTTATTCAGCGCCTGCGGAATGATGCCGTGTTCGAGGTTGTAGGCATGCTGCTTGACGCGCCGCCGTTCGGTCTCGTCGATAGCGCGGGCCATGGACGGCGTGATCTTGTCGCCGTACAGGATGGCCTTGCCGTTCAGGTTGCGCGCCGCGCGGCCGATGGTCTGGATCAGCGAGCGTTCGGATCGCAGGAAACCCTCTTTATCGGCATCGAGGATAGCCACCAGCGACACTTCCGGCATATCCAGACCTTCGCGCAGCAGGTTAATGCCCACCAGCACGTCAAATTCCCCCAGGCGCAAATCGCGGATAATCTCTACGCGCTCCACGGTTTCGATATCGGAATGCAGATAGCGCACCCGCTCGCCGTGCTCCTCAAGATATTCGGTTAAATCTTCCGCCATGCGTTTGGTCAGGGTGGTGACCAATACCCGTTCGTTGATTAATACCCGCTTGCGGATTTCCGACAGCAGATCGTCCACCTGGGTGGTAACCGGGCGCACCTCAATCAGCGGATCGAGCAAGCCGGTCGGCCGGACCAATTGATCGACCACTTCCCCGCCGCACATTTCCAGCTCATATTTGCCCGGGGTGGCCGAGACATAAATGGTCTGCGGCGCCACGGCGGCGAACTCCTCGAACTTCATCGGCCGGTTATCCAGCGCGGAAGGCAGGCGGAAACCATATTCCACCAGCGTTTCCTTGCGCGCGCGGTCGCCGCGATACATGCCGCCGATTTGCGGAATGGTGACATGGGATTCGTCGACAATCAGCAGGCCGTCGGCGGGCAAATAGTCGAACAGGGTCGGCGGCGGCTCGCCCGGGCCGCGTCCCGACAGGTAGCGTGAATAGTTTTCGATACCCGAGCAATAGCCCAGCTCGTTCATCATCTCCAGATCGAACTGGGTGCGCTGCGACAGGCGCTGCTCTTCCACGAGCTTGCTGTTTTCCAGCAAATTCCTGCGGCGGTCCGCCAGCTCGACTTTGATATCTTCCATCGCCTGTATCAGGCGTTCGCGCGGCGTGACGTAGTGGGTTTTTGGATAGATGGTGTAACGCGGCACCACCTGATCCACTTGACCGGTGAGCGGATCAAACAGCGACAGCCGCTCCACCTCCTCGTCGAACAGCTCCACGCGCAGGGCGATTTCATCGGACTCCGCCGGAAAAATGTCAATGACTTCGCCGCGCACCCGGAAAGTGCCGCGCTGGAACGCCTGATCGTTGCGGGTGTATTGCAGTTCGGACAGCCGGCGTAAAATCGCGCGTTGATCGATGATCATGCCGCGCGTCAGATGCAGCATCATCTTCAGGTAAGCATCGGGGTCGCCCAGGCCATAGATGGCGGAGACCGAAGCCACCACGATCACATCGCGCCGTTCAAGCATGGCCTTGGTGGCGGACAGGCGCATCTGCTCGATGTGCTCGTTTACCGAGGCGTCCTTTTCGATAAAGGTGTCCGAGCTGGGCACATACGCTTCAGGCTGATAATAGTCATAATAGGAGACAAAATATTCCACCGCGTTGTCCGGGAAAAAGGCTTTCATCTCGCCATACAGCTGGGCCGCCAGCGTCTTGTTCGGCGCCAGGATCATGGTGGGCCGGTTAAGATCGGCAATAACGTTGGCCACGGTAAAGGTTTTACCCGACCCGGTTACGCCCAGCAGCGTTTGATGGGCCAGGCCATCCAGTAATCCCTCTTCAAGATGACGAATAGCCTCCGGTTGATCCCCGGACGGTTTGAAGCTCGATTGCAGGTTAAAGGCTTTACTCATTTACTGGGCTACCTCTGGGCAACGTATGGAGAAGATGGCGGACGGGATGGTTTACCGAATTAGGAACAACGCATTTGTATACTCATTTGCTACCAAGTATGGGGACTGAGCGGTTATTTCGCCAGTCGCGCGGCACTGGATACAAAACCAGTAATATAATACCCTATCCGGCCATGGGCGCAAGTGCGGTATCACCACTTGGGGGGGTAAAAACGATCCGGCGGGATCATGCGGCAACCGATTTTATTACAAATCATTAAAAAATTAATGTCAGGCAAATGATTGACGCAAATTGACACAGTGCTGACCTTGGCCATACAAATTCGCTTGATTTTAATTAACCGATTGTATTTATAACAATTAAAAAAAACGTGGAGAATACAGGCAAATCTTCAGCAAGCCGCGCCCGCCATGGTTTAGACACGCTTTTCTAAACCTAATGCACACGGTTATCCACAGGAATAGTGGATAAGTGTTACCGCGCCGCTTACCGCTTGAGTTCCGCAAAGCTGACAATCGTGACGCGCAGATGACAAAACGGTAGTTTTTTAGCTATTTTTCATCGTATGCCGGCTTTTTTTTATGCTTAAAACGACTAACCATTTTGCGCTGGAATCGGCGCCCCTTTGACCTGAAAAACGCAGCCGTCGCACCGCTTTAGTGCCGATTAACCGGCCATTTGCGCCGTTGCACCACCAAGTTTTCCGACGGCACCGCATCTGTGCAAATATCCGCCGTTTGTTTGGAAAATAACCCCTGCGCACAAGGCATTATGCTGCAGCCGGCGGGGGGCGGCAGTTCATCCGATCAACTCGGCGGCCGGCGGCCAATATTGGCCTGATTGTTGCTAGATAGTTGCTGGAAGGTAGGCTCAGGGCACGAAAAAAGCATGGGGGACATTATTCCGGCGTAACGCGGTTTAGCCGTCCGCCCCCTTGTCGCTTCGCCAATCATTATATTGAAATGATGCATCAAGAGGGAGGAAGGAATCTTATGTTACGTTTGCATGCGGTGAACCAGTTTTATGGACCAAAGCATATTTTGCGGGACGTGAGCATGGAGTTGCCCCACGGCCACTGCACTTACGTATTGGGACGTAACGGCGTAGGCAAAACCACCTTAATCAACTGCATTATGGGCCATTTGCCCATCAGCAGCGGCACCATGACCTGGCAGCTGCACGGCGAGGCGGAGCTGAATTTACTCCAGCATCCGGTGGAGCAGCGCGCCGCGCTGGGCATCGGCTACGTTCCGCAAGGCCGGCAGGTGTTCTCGCAGCTCAGCGTGGACGAAAACCTGCGGGTGGCCCTGCTGGCGGGCCGCAATAAATCAAGACAGGTACCGGCCATGGTCTATGACTTGTTCCCGGTATTGCATAGCATGCGCCATCAGCGCGCCGGGGATTTAACGGAAAGCGGGCAGCAGCAATTGGCCATCGCCCGGGCGCTGGTGCTGGAACCGGAATTATTGATTCTCGATGAACCCACCGGCGGTTTCCAGCCCTCCGTGGTGGCGGAGATCGGCCATAATATCCATCGTCTGCAGCGGGAGTTCGGTCTTACGCTATTGGTGGTGGAACAGCAATTACCCTTTACTCCCGCCGTCGGCGATCGGTTTTGTTTGCTGGAAGGCGGATGCAATGTCGCTCAGGGCACGCTGGATCAATTGGATGAAAGCCTTATCCAAACCTATCTGGCGGTATAAAAACCACCGACGGGAATACTACTGGATTATGGCCGATTCATCCCATTACGCGCTTTTCTTCCCCATCCAGGGCGTTCAGTTTGCTTTAACGCCCCGTATTTCCCTTTCTTGCTGTTTTCTTGCCTATTAATTTTCTTCCGCTTGTCCACCAGGTTCCCGACTGTTTCCCGCTGATGGGCGGTTAACCAGGGGCGCAAGGTTGATGTACTGCGCCAGGTCCGCCCCCGCCGGCTCCTTGAGCCAGGGAATTTCCCCCAGCAAGGGCGCGTCCAGGCGCTGGCGCAGCGTGGCGAGATAATCCGCGCGCCGGTGCGGCGCGGGGGATAAATCGTTGGCGATCCAGCCCGCAAAAGGCAAGCCGGCCTGGCGGATCGCCAGCGCGGTTAACAAAGCATGGTTAATGCAGCCCAGCTTCATGCCGACCACCAGAATCACCGGCAGGCGCTCGGCGGCCACCCACCGATCGAAGGTCAGGCTGTCGCCAAGCGGCGTAAACCATCCCCCGGCCCCTTCAACCAACACCCACTGCGCCAGCGTCTCCAGCTCGCGCAGGCCGCGCGACAGCACCTGCGGGTCGATGGGACGGCCTTCGTCACGGCTGGCGAGATGCGGCGAGGTCGGCTCGCAAAACGCCAGCGGATTGACCTGCCGGTAAGTTACCCTAACGCTGCTATTGGCGCGTAAAGCCAGCGCGTCGTCATTGCGCGGCCCCTCGTCGGTCAACTCGCAGCCGGCGGCGACCGGCTTATAACCGACGGCGCTCAGTCCCGCGCGGTTCGCCGCCTGCAATAACGCGCAGGTTGCCAGGGTCTTGCCGATATCGGTATCGGTGCCGGTAATAAAAAAACGTTTATGCATCATAATGATAGTTTCACATTAGCTCTGGATGGCGCTAATCACGATAGATCAGGCCATAGATCAATTGATAACTGAGCGGCAGCCCCGCCGCCTGCCGCCGCCACGCCGCGTCCAGGCGCTGCAAACATTGCCGGCCGGTCAGTCCCGGGGCGCGCCCGTCACGCAGATAGCCGGCGCCGACGCCTTTAAGCCCATGGAGCAAGGCCGATAAATGCGGATAATGCAAGGTATGGCGCTCGGCCGCCAGGCGGTGACGATACGGGGCAAAGGCCGAACCAATCGCCTGCGGCGTCAGGAAGCGGTTTAAATGCACCCCCTGGTCCACCATTGACCAGGCATGCCGCAACTCCGTCAGCGAACCGTCGGCGAGCGTAGAGAGGGCAATCAGGCCGCCGGGGCGGGTGACGCGGTAAAGCTCCGCCAGGGCGCGGGGCAAATCGTCGCACCACTGCACCGCCAGATTGGAAAAGCAGAGATCCACCGATTCATCCGCCAGCGGCAAATGTTCGATATCCCCCGCCAGATAGGCGGACGCCGAACCTTGCCGGCGCGCCTCGGCCAGCATGGCCGGCGAGAGATCCAACGCCACGACGCGGTTGCCGGCCGCCTGCCAGCGCCGGCCGAACCAGCCGGTGCCGCAGCCCGCATCCAGCACGCAGATGCCCTGCCGCGGCCCCGCCAGCGCCATTAAGCGATCGCCGCTGGCGCGCTGTAGCCCGGCGTGCCGGTCGTAGTCCGGGGCCGCGCGGCCAAAGCTGCGGGCGATCCCCTGTTTATGCGGTTCGGCGAGCATTATCCAGCGCCTCCAGCAAACGATCGATATCGGCGCGTTGATGCGCGGCGGTCAGGGTGATACGCAACCGCGCGCTTCCCGGCGGTACCGTGGGCGGGCGGATGGCCGTCAGCCAGCAGCCCCGCTCGCGCAGGCGCTCGGTCAGCCGCAGCGCCAGGGCATTGTCCCCCACCAGCAGCGGCTGGATGGCGGTGGCCGACTGGCCAAGCGGGTAACCGAGATCGGCGGCGCCGGCGCGAAAGCGGGCGATATTATCCCCAAGCCGCGCACGCAGCCCATCGCCCTGGATAATGGCGCTCAAGGCCGCGTCGATGGCGGCGACCTGGGCCGGCGGCAAGGCGGTGCTGTAGATCAGATGGCGGGCGAACTGCACCAGGTATTCAGCCACCGGCGCCGCGCAAAGCACCGCCGCGCCGCCGACGCCGGCCGCCTTGCCAAACGTCACCACCAGCAGTTCCGGATGGATGCCCTGCGCCCAGGCGCTGCCCCGGCCCTGCTCGCCGACAACGCCGAAACCGTGGGCATCGTCCACCAGCAGCCATCCGCCGGCGTCGCTTATCACGCGCCCGATGGCCGGCAGCGGCGCGCTGTCCCCATCCATGCTGAACACGCCTTCGGTCACCGCCAGCAGGTTGCCCGCCGCGTCCGGCCGGGCCAGCCGGGCCAGCCGGGCCAGCGCGGCGGCGTCGTTATGGGCAAACCGGCGCAGGTGAGCCGGCGACTGGACGGCAGCCTCCAGCAACGAGGCGTGGCTGAGCCGATCCGCCAAAATGCGATCCCCCGTCCCGGTCAGCGCGCCGATAACCCCCTGATTAGCGGCATAACCGGAGGTAAACAATAGCGCCCGGTCGTAGCCCAGCCAGCCGGCCAGCCGGCGCTCCAGCGCCTCATGCTCCGCGCCGTAGCCGGTGACATGCCCGGACCCGCCGCTGCCGACCCCATAGCGCGCCGCCCCCCGCCGCCAGGCGGCGATCAGCCGCGGATCGCGGGCCAAGCCCAGATAATCGTTACTGGAGAAATTCACATACCGCCGTCCCTGATATTCCAGGAGACGGTGGTTGCCATCGATAATGGCCCGCCGTTGCCGGTAGGCATCCGCCTGCCGCCGGGATTGCAGGCCGCGGTCGATTGTTTCCGTCCAGCCCATCAGCGCGCCGCATTATAAAATTGCGGGGTATCGGCCGCCAGCAACTGTCCGGCCAACTGCTGCTCGCGAACCTGGTCCCCGGCGTCGGTCCGGTGCGCCTGCGCATTGAGGCCGAGTTTGCGGAACAGCGCCAGATCTTTATCTTCGTTGGGATTGGGGGTGGTCAACAGCTTGCAGCCGTAAAAAATGGAATTGGCGCCCGCCAGAAAACACATGGCCTGGGTCTGTTCGCTCATCTGCTCGCGCCCCGCCGACAAGCGGACGTGGGAACGGGGCATCATAATGCGCGCCACGGCGATGGTGCGGATAAAATCAAATGCATCCACATCGTCATTTTCCGCCAGCGGGGTGCCTTTGACTTTAACCAGCATATTAATCGGCACGCTCTCGGGCGGCTCCGGCAGGTTAGCCAGCTGCACCAGCAGGCCGGCGCGATCGGCGATGGTTTCACCCAGGCCGACAATCCCGCCCGAACAGACCTTGATGCCCGCCCCCCGCACTTTATCCAGCGTATCCAGGCGGTCCTGGTAGGTGCGGGTGGTAATGATCGAACCGTAAAATTCCGGCGAGGTATCCAGATTATGGTTGTAAAAATCCAGCCCGGCCGCCGCCAGCCGCTCTGCCTGCGAGGCGCTGAGCATGCCCAGGGTCATGCAGGTTTCCATGCCCATGGCTTTCACTCCCTGCACCATCTGCTCCAGGTACGGCATATCGCGATCGCGGGGATTTTTCCAGGCCGCGCCCATGCAAAAGCGGGTCGAGCCCGCCGCCTTGGCCTGCTGCGCCGAGGTCAGCACCTGCTCCACTTGAAGTAATTGCTCGGTGGCCAAACCGGTATTATAGCGGGCGCTTTGCGGGCAATATTTGCAATCTTCGGGACAGGCGCCGGTTTTTATGGACAGCAGCGTGCTGACCTGGATTTGATTGGGATCGAAATGCCGGCGGTGCACGGACTGCGCTTCGAACAGCAAATCCATAAAGGGTTTGGCAAACAGGGCCTGTGCCTGTTGCAGCGTCCAGCGCGGATTAACTTGCATGAGATGACCCTCTCGCATATGGGGTTTAAAATAGTTTCGCCAGTGTAA
The DNA here is from genome assembly GCF_047324175.1 of Sodalis sp. RH21. NCBI lineage: Bacteria > Pseudomonadati > Pseudomonadota > Gammaproteobacteria > Enterobacterales > Bruguierivoracaceae > Sodalis > Sodalis sp. RH21. The sequence goes on from NZ_CP178732.1 coordinate 4,141,065, forward strand.
TTCAAGCCGTTATACTGTCAACCAAATATTGTTAACTAAGGTTTACATCTACGCCATGACCCCTGAGGATCTTGCCTTCGACCAGCGCCATATCTGGCATCCCTATACCTCCATGACCCGGCCCTTGCCCTGCTACCCGGTGGTGGCCGCCGCGGGCTGCGAACTGCATCTGGACGACGGCCGCCGTCTGGTGGACGGTATGTCCTCCTGGTGGGCCGCCATTCACGGCTACAACCATCCGGCAATTAACCAGGCGGTGAGCGACCAGTTGCAGGCCATGTCCCACGTGATGTTTGGCGGCGTAACCCACCCGCCGGCCGTTGCGCTGTGTCGGCGGCTGGTCGCCATGACCCCCGCGCCGCTGGAGTGCGTGTTCCTGGCGGATTCCGGGTCGGTGGCGGTGGAAGTGGCGATAAAAATGGCCCTGCAATACTGGCAGGCGCGCGGGGAAAACCGCCGAAAGTTGCTGACGCTGCGCCACGGATATCACGGCGATACTTTCGGGGCGATGTCGGTGTGCGACCCGCAAAACTCCATGCACCGGCTATACCAGGGCTATCTGCCGGAACATGAATTCGTCGCGGCGCCCGGCTGCCGTTTTGACGAAGAATGGCGCGAAGAGGATATAGACGAACTGGCCGCCCGGCTGGCATCCGACGGCCACCGGCTGGCGGCGGTCATACTGGAGCCCATCGTGCAGGGCGCCGGCGGCATGCGGTTTTATCATTCCACCTATCTGCGGCGGGTACGCGAACTGTGCGATCGCTATCATCTCCTGCTCATCGCCGATGAAATCGCCACCGGCTTTGGCCGCACCGGCAAACTGTTCGCCTGCGAACACGCGGAGATTTCCCCGGATATCATGTGCCTGGGCAAAGCTTTGACCGGCGGTTACATGACCTTATCGGCCACCCTGACCACCCGCGACGTAGCCGACACCATCAGCAACGGCGAAGCCGGTTGTTTTATGCACGGTCCGACCTTTATGGCCAATCCCCTGGCCTGCGCCGCCGCCAACGCCAGCCTGACGCTGCTGGAACCGGGGGATTGGCGGGGACAGGTCGCGGCGCTTGAACGCCAATTACGCCGGGGACTGCTGCCGCTGCGGGATCATCCGCAGGTGGCCGATGTCCGGGTATTAGGGGCCATCGGCGTAATCGAAACCCGCCTGCCGGTGAATATGGCGGCGCTGCAGCGCTTTTTTGTCGACCGCGGCGTATGGATTCGCCCATTTGGCCGCTTAATTTATTTAATGCCGCCTTATATTATTCAATCATCACAATTGACCTTGCTGATGGCTACCCTGGCCGCATCGCTGGATAATCCCGGGCACTTTGTTCCCTGACCGGTCATGTTGCCTGCCATGGGCTATGATCAACAGTTGAGATCAATACGTGGCTTGTTATGACAACAGGAGCATAGGAAAAACAGATGAACCAAAATAACCTGACCAACCGCCGCATTGTGCTCGCTTCCCGCCCCACCGGCGCGCCGGTGCCGGACAATTTTCGTTTAGAAACCACCGACCTGCCCGAGCCGGGCGATCGGCAGGTCCTGTTACGTACCGTCTACCTCTCCCTCGACCCCTATATGCGCGGCAGGATGAACGATGCGGAATCCTATTCCGCGCCGGTGGAACTCGATGCGGTGATGGGCGCCGGCACGGTATCGCGCGTAGTGGCCAGCCGCCACCCCGATTACCAGCCCGGGGACTGGGTGCTTAACTACGGCGGTTGGCAAGACTACGCCGTGGCCGACGGCAAGGATATTACCAAACTGCGGGACGACGCCCTGGCGCATCCTTCATGGGCCCTGGGCATCCTGGGCATGCCCGGCTTCACCGCCTACATGGGGTTAATGGATATCGGCCAGCCAAAAGCCGGAGAGACGCTGGTGGTCGCGGCCGCCAGCGGCGCGGTCGGTTCGGTGGTGGGCCAGGTAGCCAAACTGAAAGGCTGCCGCACCGTGGGCGTCGCCGGCGGCAAGGACAAATGCCGCTACGCGGTGGAAACCCTGGGCTTTGATGTCTGCATCGATCGCCGCGCCCCCGATTTCGCCGAACGGCTGGCCCAGGCCTGTCCCGACGGCATCGATATTTATTTTGAAAATGTGGGCGGCGCGGTATTCGACGCGGTGCTCCCCCTGCTCAATACCTCCGCCCGAATCCCGCTGTGCGGCCTGATTGCCAATTACAATATGCAGGATTTGCCCGAGGGCAAAGATCGTTTGCCCCTGTTGCAAAGCCTGCTGCTGCGTAAACGTATCCGCATGCAGGGCTATATTATCAGCCTGGATTATGCGCACCGCTTCGATGAATTCGTTCAGGCGATGGGGCCTTGGGTTAACGCAGGCAAAGTACAAATGCGCGAAGATATCGTTGATGGGCTGGAGCAGGCGCCGCAGGCTTTTATCGGCCTGCTGGAAGGTAAAAACTTCGGCAAGCTGGTAATACGGGTCGGCAACGATACTCTCTGAATCAACCACAATTCGTCTCGACTACGGAGTTAATCGATGAAAATTGCAATGGTGTTAACCTCGCACGATAAATTAGGCGATACCGGCAAACCAACGGGCTTTTGGCTCGAAGAGCTGGTGGCGCCTTATTATATTTTTCATGATGCGGGCCTGGAGATCACGCTGGCATCCCCCAAGGGCGGGCAACCGCCGCTGGACCCCAAAAGCGACGATGCCGACGCGCAAACCCAGGATACCGAACGCTTTCGCACCGACCGCGCGGCCCAACAGGCCCTGGCCAATACCGTTAAGCTTGAGACGCTGAAAGCCGATGATTTCGATGCGGTATTTTATCCCGGCGGCCATGGCCCGCTCTGGGATCTGGCGGAAGACCCCCGTTCCATCGCCCTGATAGAACAAACCTTCGCCGCCGGCAAGCCGGTGGGCGCGGTCTGCCATGCCCCTGGCGTGCTGCGCCACGCCAAGAAACCCGACGGCACGCCGCTGGTGGCGGGGAAACGGGTTACCGGCTTTAGCAATAGCGAAGAAGAAGCCGTACAGCTCACAGCCGTCGTGCCTTTTTTGGTGGAAGATGAATTAAAACGCCTGGGGGGTAACTATGAAAAGGTCGATGATTGGCAATCGCTATCGATCATCGATGGCCACCTGATCACCGGCCAGAACCCGGGTTCCTCGGCGGTCACCGCGCAAAATGTCTTAAAATTGCTCAATTGCTGATACTTAATTATTGCTTAGGAGGCGCTGATGGCTTTTTCTTTACATAGCAACGATCTGCAAGACGGCGAAAAAATGCCCGAACGGCACGTATTTAACGGCATGGGCTACCATGGGGACAACATCTCTCCCCACCTGGCCTGGGATGACGCGCCTGCGGGCACCAAAAGCTTTGTTATCACGGTTTACGATCCCGACGCCCCCACCGGCTCCGGCTGGTGGCACTGGCTGGTCGCCAACCTCCCCGCGGACACCCGCTCCCTGCCCCAAGGCGCCGGCTCCGGGCTGGGCGGCCTGCCCGCCGGTGCGGTGCAAACCCGCACCGACTTCGGCAAAGCGGGCTACGGCGGCGCCGCCCCGCCCCAGGGCGATACTCACCGCTATCAATTTACGGTGCACGCCCTCGATGTGGCATCCATCGACGTGGACGAAAACGCCAGCGGCGCGGTAGTGGGATTTAACGTCCACTTCCACTCCCTGGGCAAAGCCACGCTCACCGTCACTTATAACTGATACCCGCGCTCGCTGTGCTCACGGCGAGCCGGGTTAAGGCAGGCCATGCCGGTCAAAGCTCCAGTATCGCCACCCACATCGGCCCCTGTCCTACCGGGTAGCGGGCCAGCGGACGCAAATCCCCCGTTTCTTCCTCGATGCGATAAACCTCCACATGCTGGGATTTTTGCCCCGCGGCCACCAAAAAACGCCCCTGGGCATCAATATTAAACCCGCGCGGCTGGGTCTCGGTCGGCTGATACCCCAGCACGCTGAGAACGCTGCCGTCTTCCGACACCGAAAAACGGGTAATCACGCTGGCGGTGCGATCGCAGCTATACAAATAGCGTCCATCCGGCGTGATATGAATATCCGCCGCCCAGCGGGTATCGCTAAAGCCCTGCGGCATCATATCCAATGTCTGGATAATGCGCGGCGCGCCACCGGCATCCACCGCATAAACATTAACCGTGCTATTCAGCTCATTAAGGCAATAGGCATAAGAATGATGGGGATGGAATACCATATGGCGCGGGCCGGCGCCGGTAACCGTATCCACCGCTTCGGGCCGGCATGGCTGCAAATGGCCGTCGCTCGCCAAATCGTAGAGCCGGATGCGATCCTCTTTCAAACAAGGCACCCACAACACCTGATTGGTGGGGTCAACATTGGCGGAATGACAATTGATCAATTCCTCCAATACCTGGATCGGCGCGCCGGCAATGCCTTGTTCGTCTATCGGACTGACGCTGACGCAGCTTTTACTATAAGAGGCGCAAAAAAGAAAACGGCCCTGGCGATCGGTGGACAAATGAGTCGGGCTGCCGGGCAGCGGCGCCATGCCCGCCTCGGCCAACCGGCCCTGTTCATCGATTCGGTAGCTGACGACGCCGAAGTCCGGGCGCACCCCCAGATACAAATGGGTTTTAGCCGGACTGATAGCTATAGGCTGCCCCTGCCCAGGAGTTTCCACCACCTGCAGCAGGGTCAACAGACCCTCATTATCCATTTGCCAGACATGTAGCTGCTGACTTTCGGGACTGGCAACATAGACGATCTGCTTCATTGAGACTCCTTATTGCATTAGCGCCTTTGGCATTCATAATAGGTAAAAAATAGAGCATTGGGTTAGCATCTCACTGTTGTTGTTTGTTATCCACGACATTTTTCGCGGTTTTCGCCATCCCGCTTACGGTGTACCATCTGTTATGACTTTTTTAATCCGCAAAATGAGATAACTATGACCTATCGCGTAATAGCCCTGGATCTGGACGGTACCCTGCTGGATCGACAAAAGAAAATTCTGCCGCAATCGCTGACGGCGCTAAATGATGCCCGGGCGGCAGGCCTGAAAGTGATGGTGGTCACCGGCCGCCATCACGTGGCGATCCATCCGTTTTACCAGGCGTTGAATATCGATACGCCCGCCATTTGCTGCAACGGCACTTATCTCTATAACTACCAGGCTAAAAAAGTGATCACCGCCAACCCGCTGGAGAAACAGCAGGCCAAACGCGTGCTGGCATTGCTGAAAGAGTTTGATATCCATGGCCTGATTTATGTGGATGACGCCATGATCTATGAACAGCCCAGCGATCACGTAATCCGTTCGCTGGCCTGGGCGCAGACCCTGCCCGAGGCGCAGCGTCCGAATCTGGTGCAGGTGGACAGCCTGGCCGGCGCGGCGGAGCGGGCCGATTCCATCTGGAAATTCGCCACATCTTATCCCGACACGGTAAAGCTGCGCGCCTTCGCCGAAACGGTGGAGCGGGAAATGGGCCTGGCCTGTGAATGGTCCTGGCACGATCAGGTGGATATCGCCCAGGCCGGCAACAGCAAAGGCAAGCTGCTACAGCAGTGGGTCGAGTCGGAAGGGATGTCCATGGATCAGGTGATTGCGTTTGGCGATAATTTTAACGACCTGAGCATGCTGGAAGCCGCGGGGCTGGGCGTGGCGATGGGTAACAGCGATGACGCCATCAAAGCCCGGGCCGACGTCACGATCGGCGATAACGAAACCCCGGCCATCGCCGACTTTATTTATCAGCGGGTGCTGGGATAAGCCAGCGGCGGGTTCCCCGGCGAGACGGGATTCAGGCGTTGATCGATACGCTTTTGATTTGCGCGAACAGCGCTAAACCCGCCGCCAGCCCCAGTTCATCACGGGCCCAGGGGCTGACCCGCGCCCATAAAACATGACCGTCGATATCCAGCCGTACTTCTATTTGATCCCCCACCGCCAGGCATTCGCGTACGGTGGCGGGCAAAATATTGCGGATACTGCTGCGCTCGGGCGGCGATAGCACCAGCGAAATATCGGTCGCGGCGACGCGGATGCGCAGCGGCGTACCCGCGGGCAATGACACCCGGCTGACCCACAGGCGCTGCCCGCCGAGCAGCAAGGCGGTCATGGCGTAATCCGGATGCTGTTCGCCGACCACGACCCCCAGTACGCTGCTTTGCTCTTCGCGCGGCAGCCATGGCCGCAGCGCGCTGCTGGCCCACACTTCTTCCAATTGGCCAAACGCGATCATCTTGCCGTTATCCAGGATCAATACCCGCTCGGCCAGCTGCAATATCTCTTCCATACTGTGGCTGACATATAAAATGGGAATCTCCACTTCTTTAGCCAGCCGCTCCAGATATGGCAGCAGCTCGCGCTTGCGCAGCAAATCCAGCGAAGCCAGCGGCTCGTCCATCAACAGGATTTCCGGCGCGCTCAGCAAGGCGCGCCCGATGGCCACGCGCTGCTTTTCGCCCCCGGACAGCGTCATCGGAAAACGGCCCAGCAAATGCCCGATCCCCAGCAGGGAAATAATCGTATCGAATTGCGGCCGCATGGAGGGCGCCATGCCGTAAAACAAATTGCCGCGCACGCGGTAATGGGGAAACAGGCGGCCGTCCTGAAAAACATACCCCACCCGCCGCTTTTCCGGCGGCAGGCAAATGCGCCGCGCGGTGTCGAACAGCGTGCGTCCGTTGAGGATAATATGGCCTCGCTGCGGTCGGGTCAGCCCGACAATGGCATTAATCAGCGACGTTTTCCCCGCGCCCGAAACGCCGAAAATCGCGGTGATGCCGTTGGCGGGCACATCGGCGGCCACTTCCAGCGCCAGGTCCCCCAGCCGCTGGCTGATATCGATTTGTAGCATCAGCCCCCCAACCTCTTGCGGCCCCAGTTAGCCAGCCAATCGGCGATCAACAGCGACGCCAGCGACAATATGATGGCCAGCACGCACAAACGCGCCGCCGCCGACTCGGCGCCGGGGGTTTCAATCAGCGTATACATGGCCAGGGGAATAGTGCGGGTTTCGCCGGGAATATTGGAAACAAAGGTGATGGTGGCACCGAACTCCCCCAACGAACGCGCAAATGCCAGCACGGTGCCCACGACGATGCCGGGAAAGGACAGCGGCAGCGTAATGGTAAAAAATACCCGCCACGGGCCGGCGCCCAAGGTACGCGCCGCCTGTTCCAGCCGCAGGTCGATGGCCTCAAGGGACATGCGGATGGCCCGCACCATTAACGGAAAGGCGACCACCGCCGAAGCCAGCGCCGCGCCGCGCCAACTGAAACTAAAGCTGAAACCGGTGAGTTCGTATAGCCAGGAACCGATAAATCCGCGCCGGCCCATGGCAATCAGTAATAAATAGCCGATGACCACCGGCGGCAGCACCAACGGCAGATGCACAATACCGTCCAGCAGCGATTTACCGGGGAAACGGCAGCGTACCAATATCCACGCCATCAGGATACCGAAAGGTAAACTGCAGGCGACCGCCAGCATCGAGACTTTCAGGCTGAGGGCGACCGCCTGCCATTCGTACTCGCTAAGCAGCATTATCTTGGGGTGAAGCCATACTGCTTAAATACCTTGGATGCGGCCGGGGTTTTCAAATAGTCGTAAAAGGCTTTGGTCGCCGGTGTGGCGTTGTCTTTGATCAGCGCCATGGGATATTCCACGGGTTTATGGCTGTCTTCCGGGAAGGTCGCCACGACTTTCACTCCTTTGCTGGCAATGGCATCGGAACCGTAAACGATGCCCAGCGGTGCTTCTTGACGCTCAACCAGCGCCAGCGCGCCGCGCACATCGCTCGCCCTGGCCATAACCGGCGACACCGTATCCCAGGCGCCCAGGTTTTGCAGCGCTTCTTTAGCGTAGATTCCCGCCGGCACGTGATCCGGGTCGCCTACCGCCAGTTTGTGGCCATTGAGCAATGCCGTCCAGTTGGTCTGTTTATCAATTTTGAATGTTTGCTGGGCGCTGTCTTTGGGCGCCACCAGCACCAGCTCGTTACCCAGCAAGGTATAGCGGGTATCGTTGATGATTTGCTGTTTATTCTGTACGTAATCCATCCATTGCTGGTCGGCGGAGATAAACATATTGGCCGGGGCGCCCTGCTCAATTTGCCGCGCCAGGGTGGATGATGAGGCGAAAGAAGAGACAATCTCGACTTTATGATCCTGCTGATAATTTTTGGCAATATCCTGTAACGCATTGGTCAGCGAGGCGGCGGCAAACACCGTCACTTTATCCGCCGCCGGTGCCGCCAACGCCTGAAAGCTTAATCCGGCGGTCAAAACCGCCCCTGCTATCCATTTGAAAGTTTGCGTTTTCATAGTTCACCTGTGATGATCGTTATGCAAAAAATAATATAACGCGCGATCATCTTTGTCATTAGTTATTGTAGGGTGTAACTAATAGTTTCTGGTGCAAACCTTTGGGGCGCGAGACAATACGGCCGCAGGAGGGAGGTTGGAGACATCAGAAAAGGGAAAAGCGGAAGGAACCGCGGCGCCCGTTATGACGAAACGCCGCGGGGAGGCGCGCAATTAGCGGTCGGTCTTGATATCCGCCGCGTCGCGGGCGCGATCGAGGGCCAGGGTAATCAGTTTATCCACCAGTTGCGGATAGCTCAGGCCGCTGGCTTCCCATAATTTGGGATACATGCTGATGGACGTGAAGCCGGGGATGGTATTGACTTCATTAATGATGGGTTCGCCTTGCCTGGTCAGGAAAAAATCCACCCGCGCCATAACCGCGCAACCGAGCACGCGGAAGGCGGCCTTGGCAATCAGGCGGATCTCGTCGCTTAACGACGCGTCCAGCTGCGCGGGTATCACCAGCCCCGCCTGTCCGTCATTCAGGTATTTGGTGTCGTAAGCGTAAAATTCGTCATTGGCCAGTATCTCGCCGCAAACGCTGACGGAAGGATCGTCGTTGCCCAATACCGCCGTCTCTATTTCACGCCCTTCAATGCTGGTTTCAATCAGCACTTTGTGGTCGAAGGCGAAAGCCAGCGCCAGCGCCTGCCGGAAACCGGCCTCATCCATTACCTTGCTGACCCCCACTGACGATCCCTGGCTGGCGGGTTTGATAAACAGCGGCAGGCCCAGTTCGGCCACGATGGCATCATAATCCGCTCCGGCAACGTCCGCCCGATGCAGCGTAACCGATGGGGTGACCGGCAGTCCGGCATCGCGCAGCACCCGCTTGGTCATGTCCTTGTCCATACAGACGGACGAGCCAAGCACGTCGGGACTGGCATAAGGAATGCCCAATACCCGCAACAATCCCTGCACCGAGCCGTCCTCCCCCGCCGCGCCGTGCAGCACGGAAAAAGCCACATCCACGTGCGGGAGCGTTTTGCCGCTTGCGATATCGATAAGCTGCGCGGAATTCTGCCCGGCAACAGCCTGACCTGGAACGACAGCAAGATAATTTGCGCAGGGCGCAAGCTTGATCCGCGCCGGATCGTCGGGGTTGATCAGGTAGTCGGCCTCATTGCACAGGGTCCAGCGGCCCTGCTTGTCAACGCCAATCAGGGTCAGATCGTATTTCTGCCGATCGACTGCATTGATAACGTTAATTGATGACCGCAACGAGACTTCATGTTCGGTGGATTGTCCACCAAACAGTACCGCCAGCCGTTTTTTGCCGTTTACCGGTTGTTCCATCACATCCTCTTTGGTCGCTGATACGTCATTCTAACGTCAACAGAGTATTAGTCGAAGGAGTGCAAGTAAAGCCCATGATTAAAGCGGCGTTTAAAGTTTTGCATAATAGCGCCCCCCGCCGCGATCAAGCCGGCTGGTCATGGGAACAAAGGCGCGCTGCCGCCCCGGGTGAGGTTGAGTCATACCGGGACAGCAGGGCGATGACGTCATCTTCCAGGGCGGTAAAAAAGCTGGTCACGGCCAGGGTGCGTATCTTGGCCCGGGTTAGCGCGTTTTTTACGGCATCGGCATCGTTATCCCGCAGGGTGGCGTATAATTCGGCATAGCTGGTGAATAAACCCGCAATGCGTTCATCATATACCTTATCGTAATTGACCTGGTGGCTAACATTAAAGGTCGGCGCGGCTTCATCAGCGTGCGCATGATTTAATTGAGCGAGCAGCATCTCTTTTATCTGATTAAAAGAGGGTAAGGCGCCGACCAATGTCCGTTGACTCATGGCATGTATCCCCGAGGCTGGCCTCGAATAAATAAAGAGGTAATTAATTTAATGATAATGAATAACTGATAATAATTTATTGGTTGGGCACGGTTCAGGATACGTTGCCCTTGGCATAACCGTTAAAAATTATTTTGGCGATTTTATAATTTTTCGCGCTGGTTTGCCAGGGCGTAATATTCAACAATTCCTCAATGGAATATATGCAAAAATTTGTATAAGCGCGCTCCTTTTCCCCCACCCGTTGTACATGATGCCTACAATACGGTTGCCCCCCCCCTGTCATCACGAGACAGCGGGTTGCCGGGCCAAATAAGCGCATAAGTGCGCTTCGGCGGAGCGTTTGCGGTCCTCCATTAACCTATGATTTGCCAGATTCAGGGGCATGTACGGCACGCCCCATGAGGAGTGCTCAATGGCGCTGGAGATAATATTATTGCGATCATCGGTGTGGATACTAAAAATCTCACCGCTATTTTGCACCATATATCGCTGGCCGTCCGGGGAACGGGCGATACCGGCGGCCAGGCCCATCATCCCGGTTAACAGACTTTTAATTTTATTTGCATCATTTTTATTTTCCGCGGAAAAACAAACGATATCGCGGCCGCCCGCACTGCCCTGCAACACATCCTGATGCACCCAGATGGTGGCCCCGCGAAACGATCGGCTGCCGTGGTAGATCCTGATTTCTTTCGCCACGGGCTGGGTGCCTCGCGCCAACGATTGCTCCGGGGCGGTCACGCTCGCATAAAAAAGCCGGGAACCGATATTTTGACTGGCGTTCATGGTGATCCTCAATGATAAATAATATTAAATAACTCAATAACACCTATTATTGCGAATTGTTAATTTCTAATTAATATATTCAAATGATACATTTTTATCATTAACCACTTATTTTAATAAGATACTATCATTCTCCACACGCCACGCATCAATAATGGTTAAACGAAACGGGTGCTTACCCGCCAAAAACTTATTAGGCCTTCATATAATAAAACATTGCGCCCGCGATCCAGCAGGATAATACGATGGGCCGCCCCCGGGTTTATCGCCGCCACCCTTTCACAGGGCGATAACGTGATGTCGTAGGTGATTACCCTGCTCTATTTAGCAAACAAAATTTAGCAAACAAAATTTGGCGAACAGGGGGCGCGCTCATGGATTAAGAAGGAAAATAGCGTTACCGCCGTCAAACGGTCGGCGGTTGGTCAGGCGGCATGGCGGCGGGCCCCGGGTGGCATAATAGTTGGTTTACGCCCGGCGAGGTGGCGTACCGCCGGGTGTAAACCGGGATAGAGAAGAGATCCCAAACAGCTTTAGCGTTTAACGCGCGTCCAGGCCGGGTTTGTCGTCATGTTCCCGATCGCGTCGCTGTTTAGGCTTGCCGATTTTCGAAATTACGTTAAACAACTCGCCCAAGCCGTAAATCAGCCCCAGGATGACCGCCATCACGATGGGCACCATCAGCACGACCATAACCAGACTTTCCAGTAATTCTAACATCTTCACCTCGTGTAATGCCGCAGCTGTATGGATTTTGCTATTCTTATTCCTCTTTATACCAGTTTATCGCACTGCCACTTAAGCTTTTTATGTTATACCTCGCAGAAAGCGCACTCATGGTGCCTGGCCATTTGCCCATGGCGCCAAGATCGGTGACAATTTGCGGTAAGCCAGCGCCACGAATAATGTACTAACCACAGTCTTCAACTGGACCTCTACATAAGGCAGACCGGCATGCAGGCCGAAATCCTCTTAACCATGAAACTCCAGCAACGCCTTTTTGCCGATCCCAGGCGCATCGCCTTGCTCAAACAAATCAAACACACCGGCTCCATCAGCCAGGGGGCGAAATTAGCCGGCATCAGTTATAAAAGCGCCTGGGACGCCATCAGCGCCATGAACGAACTGGCGGAGCAGACCCTGGTGGAACGCGCCACCGGCGGCAAAGGAGGCGGCGGCGCCACGCTGACCCACTATGCCGAACGGCTGTTGCAGCTTTACGATTTGCTGGGGCAAATCCAGCAAAAAGCCTTTGACGTATTGCAGGACGACGGCTTGCCGCTGGACAGCCTGCTGGCGGCGATTTCGCGCTTTTCGCTGCAAACCAGCGCCCGCAATCAATTTTTCGGCACCGTCCTGACGCGCAGCCATCAGCAGGTGCAGCAGCATGTGGATATCCTGCTGGCGGACGGCCGTACGCGTTTGGCGGTGGCGCTGACGCAGCAAAGCGCCGATCGCTTGCTGTTATCCCCGGGCAAGGAAGTGCTGGCGCTGATAAAAGCGCCCTGGGTGTCGATCCGCGCCGGGCACGGCGCCGCGGCGCCGGCTGATAATGTCCTGCCCGGCACGGTGAGCCATCTGCAGACGGGTGAAGAAAACGTCGAGGTGCTGCTCAAACTCACGGGCGGGGAAGAACTGTGCGCCACCCTGACCAAAGCCGCGGCAGCCGAACTAAATTTATCGGTCGGGGCCGCGGCCACAGCATATTTTAACGCCGACCAGGTGATCATCGCCACGCTATGCTGAAGACGGTTTTGCGCATTGACATACGCCGGTAAAATAATGATGCTGACGTATCCGTTGCATAGAAAGGAATAATTGATGTCGTCATTGCAAATTTCGCAAGGTTCGTTTCGCTTAAGCGATACCCGCAGGCTCAGCATTGAAGCGTTGGAACTGCACGGCGGCGAATGCTGGGCTTTCGTCGGTTCGAACGGAAGCGGCAAGTCGGCGCTGGCCATGGCGCTGTCCGACGAGCTGGCGCTGCTGGACGGCCGGCGCCAAAGCGATTTCCAGCGCGTGGCCCGCCTTTCTCTCGAACAGCTGCAAAAACTGGTGGCGCAAGAGTGGCAACGCAACAATACCGATTTGCTGAGCGCGGGCGAGGACGATACCGGGCGCACCACCGGCGAGATTATCCAGCAAGATCATGATGACCCGGCGTTTTGCCAAAGGCTGGCGGAGCAGTTCGGCATCACGCACCTGCTGGAGCGCAGGTTCAAATACCTGTCCACCGGCGAGACCCGTAAAACCCTGCTGTGCCAGGCGCTGATGGCCAGGCCCGATTTATTGATCCTCGATGAACCTTTTGACGGGCTGGACGTGGCTTCCCGCGCACAGCTTGCCGCCATGCTGCGCGGATTGGCGGGCCAGTCCATGGCCCTGGTGCTGGTACTCAACCGGTTTGACGATATTCCCGAATATATTGATAACGTCGGCATATTGGTGGACTGCACGCTGACCCGTACCGGCGAGCGGGCCGCCCTGCTGGCCGAAGCCCTGGTGGCCCAGCTGGCGCTGGCGGAGTCCCTGGACGGCGTCAGCCTGCCCGATACCGAGGTGCCGGGGCAAAAAGATGCGCTGCCGGCCGGGCAGCCGCTGATTACCCTGCGCAGCGGCGAGGTGTCCTACCAGGATCGCCCCATTTTGCACCGGCTCGACTGGGAGGTACTGCCGGGCCAGCATTGGCAAATCGTCGGCCCTAACGGCGCGGGCAAATCAACCTTGCTCAGCCTGGTCACCGGCGATCATCCCCAGGGCTACAGCAACGATCTCACCCTGTTTGGCCGCCGCCGCGGCAGCGGCGAAACCATCTGGGATATTAAACGCCATATCGGGTACGTCAGCAGCAGCCTGCACCTGGATTATCGGGTCAGCGCCAGCGCGCGCAGCGTTATTTTATCCGGTTTTTTTGATTCCATCGGCATCTATCAGGCGGTATCGGAGCGCCAGCAGCTGCTCACCCGGCAATGGTTGCAACTGTTAGGGCTGGCGGAGGCGGCGGAGGCGCCATTCCACAGCTTATCCTGGGGCCAGCAGCGCCTGACGCTGATTGCCCGCGCCCTGGTCAAGCATCCGGCGCTGTTGATCCTTGATGAGCCGCTGCAGGGCCTGGACCCTCTTAACCGGCAATTGGTGCGGCGCTGGATTGACGTACTGATTGGCCAAGGGGATACGCAGTTGTTGTTTGTCTCCCACCACGCCGAGGATGCGCCGGAATGTATTACCCATCGGCTGACCTTTGTTCCACAGGGCAAGGTTTATCGTTACCAAATCGATAATTTGGCGCAGGCCACCACTGCCGCCGGCTAAATCTCGCCCTGGTCAACGGATAATATAGCGGCAGGCCCCGACCGGCCGGGGCTGGCTCGCCGGTAATGAGAGCGTTACCATAAAGCGTGCCCATACTCTCCCGATCCATTCCCCTCCTATTTTGCCGGTTTGCCCGCGCTTAGCCTGGCACAGCGCGGCGGAAATACGCTAAAATCAAGTGTAATCGATTTCATTTTTATCGATAGGATCACTTTTTTTAACCTTAAATCATGATAATTTAATGCCAAGGAATGACATAGGAGACCTATATGTCCATATTGATCACGGGTGGTAGCGGTTACATCGGCAGTCATACCTGCGTGCAACTTTGCGCTGCCGGTTACAGCACGATTATTTTGGATAACCTCAGTAATAGTAAAGCCAGCGTGGTGGAGACCATCGCCCGTCTGGGCAACGCCGGAGAGCATAACCGGCCGGTATTCCATCAAGGAGATATCCGCGATAAAAGCTTATTGGCCAAGCTATTCGCCGAGCATACCATTGATGCCGTAATCCACTTCGCCGGTCTTAAAGCGGTGGGTGAATCAGTGCGTAACCCGGTTGAATATTATGATAATAATGTTTACGGCACCCTGACCCTGATAGAAGCCATGCGCGACGCGCGGGTGAAGAACCTGATATTCAGTTCCTCCGCCACGGTTTACGGCGATCAGCCCGTGATCCCCTATGATGAAAGCTTGCCTACCGGCCAACCTTCCAGCCCCTATGGGCGCAGCAAGCTGATGGTCGAGCAGATCTTACAAGATCTACAGCATGCCGAGCCGGACTGGAGCATTACGCTATTGCGCTATTTTAATCCGGTGGGCGCCCACCCCTCCGGCGATATGGGGGAAGACCCGCAGGGCGTCCCTAATAACCTGATGCCGTTTATTGCCCAGGTGGCGGTGGGCCGCAGGCCTTCCCTGGCGATCTTCGGTAATGATTTTCCCACACCTGACGGCACCGGCGTACGGGACTATATTCATGTAATGGATTTGGCCGACGGCCATGTCGCGGCGCTCAAGGCGCTGCGCAATAAAGCCGGTACCCATATTTATAATCTGGGGGCCGGCGTCGGCCATAGCGTGCTGGAGGTCGTTGAAGCCTTTAGCCGGGCTTGTGGTAAACCGGTTCCTTACCATTTTGCCCCGCGCCGCGATGGCGATTTGGCCGCCTATTGGGCCGCGCCGGAAAAAGCCGCCCGCGATTTGCATTGGCGCGTAAGTCGTTCCCTGGAAGATATGGCCAACGACACCTGGCGCTGGCAGTCCCGGCACCCGAACGGTTATCCGGATTAAGGAGAAAGTATGCAGCAGTTCAATCCCGTCGATCATCCCCATCGCCGGTACAATCCGCTAAGCGGACAGTGGGTTTTGGTATCGCCCCACCGCGCCAAGCGCCCATGGCAGGGCCAGCAGGAGACGCCTTCGGCCCTGACGTTGCCCAAACACGATCCGGCTTGTTTTCTTTGTCCCGGCAATACCCGGGTCTCCGGCGACAAGAATCCCGATTACCAAACCACGTACGTTTTTACCAACGATTTTGCCGCCCTGATGACGGACACCCCGGACGCCACGCCAAGCGCCAATCCATTAATGCGCTGTGAAAGCGCGCGCGGCACCAGCCGGGTGATCTGTTTTTCCCCGGATCACAGCAAAACCTTGCCGGAACTGTCCCTGCCGGCATTGGAAGCCATTGTCAAAACCTGGCGGGAGCAAAGCGCCGATTTGGGTAAAACCTACCCCTGGGTGCAGGTGTTTGAGAATAAAGGCGCGGCCATGGGCTGCTCCAATCCCCATCCCCATGGCCAAATCTGGGCCAATAGCTTTTTGCCCAATGAGGCCGAGCGGGAAGATCGTTTACAGCGGGAGTATCTGCAAGAGCATGATGCGCCGCTGCTGATGGATTATCTGCGCCTGGAATTGGCCGACGGCGGCCGCACGGTGGTGGAAACGGAACATTGGCTGGCGGTGGTGCCCTATTGGGCGGCCTGGCCGTTTGAAACGCTGCTGCTGCCCAAAGCCCATGTGCTGCGCCTGGACAATCTCAATGCAGCCCAAAGCGCCGATCTGGCCGTGGCGATCAAAAAGCTTACCAGCCGTTATGACAATCTGTTTAACTGCTCTTTCCCTTATTCCATGGGGTGGCACGGCGCGCCGTTTATCGATCGGGATAATAGCCATTGGCAGCTGCATGCCCATTTCTATCCGCCGCTGCTGCGTTCGGCCACGGTGCGAAAATTTATGGTCGGTTATGAAATGCTGGCGGAAACCCAGCGCGATCTGACCGCTGAACAAGCCAGCGACCGCCTGCGCGCGGTTAGCGATATTCACTTTCGGGAATCCGGAGCGTCACTATGACCAGTAACCCTGCCAGCTTGAAAAACAAGACTGAATCTGTATTTCGCCAATCTTTTGGTTACGATGCGGCCCTGACCGTGAAAGCCCCCGGACGCGTCAACCTGATTGGCGAGCATACCGACTATAATGATGGTTTTGTGCTGCCCTGCGCCATAGATTATGAAACGGTGGTCAGCTGCGCCAAGCGCGACGATCGCCAAATCCGGGTGATTGCCGTGGATTGTGACGGCGAGCAAGATATTTTTTCGCTGGATGAGCCAATTTTGTCTCATGAAACCCAGCAATGGTCTAACTATGTGCGCGGAGTGGTAAAGCATCTGCAACAGCGCGATCCGGGTTTCGGCGGCGCCGATTTGGTGCTGAGCGGCAATGTTCCCCAAGGCGCGGGCTTAAGCTCGTCGGCGTCGCTGGAAGTCGCGGTGGGCAAGGCGATTCAAACCCTTTATCACTTGTCCCTGGACAATGTGGCCCTGGCGCTGAATGGCCAGGAAGCCGAAAATCAGTTTGTCGGCTGTAACTGCGGTATTATGGATCAGCTGATTTCCGCCTTGGGCAAAGATAACCATGCCTTATTAATCGACTGCCGGACGTTGGGCACACGCGCGGTACCCATGCCGGATAACGTGGCGGTGGTGATTATCAACTCCAACGTTAAACGCGGACTGGTGGATAGCGAGTATAACGCCCGGCGCGAACAGTGCGAAACCGGCGCGCGCTTTTTTACCGCCGACAAGCTGCGGGATGTGGAGCTTAGCCAGTTCAAAGCGGTGGAAAAGGACCTTGATCCGGTGGTCGCCAAACGCGTACGCCACGTGCTGACCGAAAACGCCCGGACGCTGGCCGCGGCCGACGCCCTGGCGGCGGGCGATTTAACCCGGATGGGCATTCTGATGGCCGAGTCCCACGCTTCGATGCGTGATGATTTTGAGATCACCGTCCCGCCGATTGATACGCTGGTGGAGATTGTGAAAGAAGCCATCGGCGATGACGGCGGCGTGCGTATGACCGGCGGCGGTTTCGGCGGCTGCGTGGTGGCCCTGATGCCGACCGATCGGGTGGATGCGGTGCGCGCGGCGGTGGCCAGCCGGTATCACCAGCAAACCGGCATTAAAGAGACGTTCTATGTGTGTCACGCGTCAGAAGGAACAGCGATATGCTAAAAGAGTATGAATCCGGTATTGCCCCCGACGGCAAGCCCTTCCAGTGCGTGACCCTGGGAACCGAACAGGGTATGCAAATTACCCTGATGGACTGGGGCGCCACCTGGCTGTCCTGCCAGTTTCCCCTGGCTTCCGGCAACAAGCGCGAGGTGCTGCTGGGCTGCCCCTCGCCGGCGGAATATCCTACCCAGGACGCCTATTTGGGCGCCACGGTAGGCCGCTACGCCAACCGCATCGCCAATTCTGCGCTGTCCCGCGCCGGCCAGACCTGGGCGCTCAGCGCCAATCAGGGCGCCCATCAGCTGCACGGCGGCCCCGAGGGTTTTAACGCCCGGCGCTGGGAATGCATTGAACATACGCTGACCACGGCGCGCTTCCGGCTGCATTCCGCCGACGGCGATCAGGGTTTTCCCGGCAATCTGGTGGCCGAAGTCGGTTATACGGTGACCGAAGACCAGCAGGTGGTCATCGACTATACCGCCACGGTGGACCGGTCTTGTCCGGTCAATTTGACCAATCACGCCTATTTTCATCTGGACGGGGCCAATAGCGACGTGCGCAAGCAAACCCTGCAACTTTACGCCGCGCAATATTTGCCGGTGGATAGCGAAGGCATCCCCTGCGCGCCGCTGGCGGACGTGGAAAATACCGGCATGGATTTCCGCCAGCCGAAAACCATCGCCAAGGATTTTCTGGGCGATCGCGATCAACAGCGCATGAAGGGATACGATCACGCGTTCCTGCTCTATCCGGCCTGCCAGAACGGCGACAGTCCCGCCGCGCAGCTGTGGTCGGCGGACGGACAGGTCTTGCTGAAAGTGTTCACCACCGCCCCGGCCCTGCAGTTGTATACCGGTAATTTCCTGGCCGGCACGCCGGCGCGCCAGGGCGGGGATTATCAGAATTACAGCGGCGTGGCGCTGGAAAGCGAGTTTTTGCCGGATAGCCCGAATCATCCCGAATGGCCGCAGCCTGATTGCTGGTTGCAGCCCGGGGAAACCTATCATTCACAAACCCGTTACCAGCTAATCGCGCTATAAAATATTGTGCAAAACCATTTATTTCGCACTGTTTGACCTTATGCGGTTGCCGCCCTGCCCGGCCAGGCAATATAATGATAATAGTTTTCATAAAAATCTTTAGACTTTAAGGAGTCAAGCGATGGCTGTAACGAAACTGGTTCTGGTACGACACGGTGAAAGCCAGTGGAACAATGAAAATCGTTTCACCGGCTGGACGGACGTCGATCTGTCCGACAAAGGCCGTACTGAAGCGAAGCAAGCGGGAAAGCAGCTGAAAGAAGAAGGCTTTATCTTTGACTTTGCTTACACCTCCGTTTTAAAACGCGCTATCCATACCTTGTGGAATATCCTGGATGAGTTGGATCAAGCCTGGCTGCCGGTGGAAAAATCCTGGCGCCTGAACGAGCGCCACTACGGCGCGCTGCAGGGTTTGAATAAAGCCGAAACCGCTGAAAAATACGGTGACGAACAGGTTAAGCAGTGGCGCCGCGGTTTTGCCGTGACCCCGCCGGAACTGACTCGCGATGACGAACGTTTTCCCGGCCATGACGCGCGTTATGCCAGCCTGACCGCCGAAGAATTGCCGACCACCGAAAGCCTGGCGCTGACCATCGAACGCGTCACTCCTTACTGGAATGAGACTATTTTACCGCGCATGAAAAAAGGCGAGCGCGTCATTATCGCCGCCCACGGCAACTCCATCCGGGCATTGGTTAAATTCCTCGATAATATGAGCGAAGACGAAATCCTTGAACTGAACATCCCTACCGGCGTGCCGCTGGTATATGAGTTCGATGAAAATATGAAACCGACCAAGCATTACTATCTGGGTAACGCGGAAGAAATCGCCGCCAAGGCCGCTGCGGTAGCCAACCAGGGTAAAGCGAAGTAAGCCCGTTCGCCCCGCCGCCTGACCGGGCGGGGCAATCTCGTTCCCATGCCTGCCCCGCTTTATCCGCCCATCCGTCCCAGCTAATCACACCGCGTCTTCGGACAGGCGGGTTTCATCACGCCGGAACGACGGCCTGCGGACTAAGGCTACGTCGGGCGCGCACCGCCTGCGCCAGTTGGCTTAACAGGGTTTCGGTATCTTCCCAGCCTATGCAGGCATCGGTAATACTTTTGCCGTACACCAGCGCCGCGCCGCTTTCCAGGCTCTGGCTGCCTTCCACCAGATGGCTTTCCACCATAACGCCGATAATGCCCGTTTCACCGCTGGCCAATTGCGTGCAAACGTCCTGGGCGACGTCCATCTGCTTTTTAAATTGCTTGCTGCTGTTGGCATGGCTGAAATCGATCATCACCTGGGCCGGCAGGTTGGCTTTGGCTAACCCCACTTTTACCGCATTAACGTGGTGGGCGCTGTAGTTGGGCTCCCGGCCGCCGCGCAGGATAATATGGCAATCGCCATTACCGCTGGTGTTCACAATGGCGGAATGGCCCCATTTGGTCACCGACAGGAAGCAATGGGGTGCGCCCGCGGCATTGATGGCGTCGATGGCGACCTTGATCGTACCATCGGTACCGTTTTTAAAGCCGACCGGGCAAGAGAGCCCCGACGCCAGTTCGCGATGCACCTGCGATTCCGTGGTCCGGGCGCCGATGGCCCCCCAGCTCATGAGATCGGCGACATATTGCGGGGTGATCATATCAAGGAACTCCCCGGCCGCCGGCAAACCGGTATCGTTGATCTCCAGCAGGAGTTTGCGGGCGATGCGCAGGCCTTCGTTGATCTGGAAGCTGTTATCCATCAACGGATCGTTGATCAGCCCTTTCCAACCTACCGTGGTGCGCGGTTTTTCAAAATAAACCCGCATGACGATTTCCAGTTCGCCCTGCCACTGGTTACGTAGCTCCAGCAAGCGCGCGGCGTACTCTTTTGCCGCTTCGGTATCATGGATGGAGCAGGGCCCGATCACCACCAGCAGGCGATCGTCGCTGCCCTTGAGGATTTTGTGGATGGCGGAGCGCGCGGCCGAGACCGTCCTGGCGGCGCGGTCGGTGGCCGGGAATTTCTCCAGCAATGCCACTGGCGGCAGCAGCTCTTTGATGTCTTTAATTCTTAAATCGTCGTTGAGGTAATTCATAGTCGGTCTGTTTTCTCTCCACGCTGCTGCGCTAATCTGGAAGGTCAATAAAATATGTCTGTAACGCCATGAAATGCGCCGTTTAATCTAGCCGGCTAAAATCACGCTGTAAATGTACTTTTCAAGCTTTGACGCTTAAATCAGCTGCAAATTTGATAACTGCCGATTATTGACTATGCTTAAACAATGTTAAGGCAAAGATATCGGGAAGTTATCTTCCTAAATTAATTGTCATAACACTTCCTTGCGAGGCCATCCCACGGGCCTTACAGAGGTTTTACGTTCGCTGAAAATGTATAAATGCGGGCTTGATATCCACCCCTGGCACGAAAGAGGGATAATAATATGCAAACCAACACTACCAAGAAAATGGCAATGCTTTTTATTACCGCAGTTATGACCTTTGGCAGCGGTGCGGCTTTAGCGGCCAGCAACTCCGCTGCGGCCAATGATTCCAATAACGGCCAGGAAAATCAATCTGGCAGCGCCGGTTCCAAAGAAAATGCTGCGCCTAATGGCGTAAGCAACAGCCAAATCAACACTGGCGGTACCGATACGTCCAAGACCGGCAGCACCGATGAAAAAGCCGATCTGAACGCATCCGAAGTCCATAAAAATACCATGTGTAAAGATGGACGCTGCCCTGATACCAATTCCAAAGTGGAAACCGGTACTGGCACCACCAATACCGAAGCTACTAAAACCGACGGTACCACGAATTAATATTTAGGTGTATGAGTGCCATTGCGGGCATATATTCATACATCAGTTTAATCGCTGCAAGTTGCACCACGTTTTTTAAAGCGACGGCTTAAACACATTTAGGCTAACCATGATAATCAGGCTTCGGCCTGATTTCTTTTTTTATAGGACCGGCGGCTAATTGTCCTCATGCGCCGGTTGCCGCGGCGCCTGCTCTATAATACCCCGATAAATTCCTACGGCAACCGCCCCCTTTCTCCGGTATTATCGAGGCAGATTGATTCAATCAATGACGGGATATTTTATGGCATCGACACCTGCCCATGCGCATGGCGCGACGGAAAATAGCAATAACAAGCGCCTGATGGCGGCATTTGTGGTGACGGCCGTATTTATGGCGGTGGAAGTGGTCGGCGGCGTAATGTCGGGTTCGCTGGCCTTGCTGGCCGATGCGGGCCATATGCTGACCGATGCGGCCGCGTTGCTGATGGCGCTGATGGCGGTGCGTTTCGCGCAGCGCAAACCCAATAGCCGGCACACCTTCGGTTATCTGCGGCTGACGACCCTGGCGGCCTTTTTGAATGCCCTGGCCTTGTTGGTGATTACCCTGCTGATTGTGTGGGAGGCGATTCGCCGTTTTTATCAGCCGCATCCTATCCAGGGTTGGACGATGATGGTGATTGCCGTCGCCGGGTTGGTGGCCAATTTGCTTTCTTTCTGGCTGTTGCACGGCGGCGAAGGCGAGAAAAATATTAATTTGCGGGCCGCGGCGCTGCATGTGCTGGGGGATTTGCTGGGGTCGGTGGGCGCCATCGCGGCGGCGGTGGTAATTATGATGACCGGCTGGATGCCAATCGATCCGATTTTATCGATTTTGGTGTCTTGCCTGGTGCTGCGCAGCGGCTGGCGGTTGTTGCGCGAGAGTTTGCATGAATTGCTGGAGGGGACGCCCAGCCAGATCGATATCGATAAATTGAAGCGCGAGTTGTCGCTGAATATTCCCGAAGTGCGTAATGTGCATCATGTGCATATTTGGCTGATAGGGGAGAGGCCGGTGATGACGCTGCATGCGCAGGTGGTGCCGCCTTATGACCATGATGCGCTGCTGCACCAGATCCAGGATTATTTATTGGATCATTATCAGATCGGTCATGTGACGGTGCAGATGGAGTATCAGCAGTGTCCGCAGGATGATTGCGGTATTACCGAGGGCAGTAGCGAACTGGCGCACGCGCATCATCATCATTGAAGGTGGGGCTGGTCGAGTACCGCTCGTTGGGACCCGGCGGATCGCGGGCTTGCCGCGCCGCCGGGTGGGCGCGGGGTCAGGCGTTGCCGGTGACGCGGAGTTTGAGTTCGGCGGCAAAGGCCAGCATGCGGTTCAGGGGGATAAGGGCCTTGTGGCGGAGTTCATCGGCAACCAGCACCTCGTGGGTCTGTCCGCCGTGTTCGAGGCCGTCAGCGACCGCTTTAAGGCCGTTCATGGCCATCCAAGGGCAGTGGGCGCAGCTGCGGCAGGTGGCGCCTTCTCCGGCGGTGGGCGCTTCAAGCAGGGTTTTGTCGGGGCAGGCCTGCTGCATTTTATAGAAGATGCCGCGATCGGTGGCGACAATCATTTGCTGCTGGGGCAGGGTTCTGGCCGCCTGGATTAGTTGGCTGGTGGAGCCCACCGCATCGGCCAGATCGACGATGGCCTGCGGGGATTCGGGATGGACCAGGATCGCCGCGTGGGGGTAGAGCCGTTTCATGCGCAGGAGCGCCTGGGTTTTGAATTCGTCATGAACGATGCAGGCGCTTTGCCAGCACAGGATGTCCGCGCCGGTTTGCTGTTGGACATAGCGTCCCAGGTGGCGATCCGGCGCCCAGATGATTTTTTCGCCTAGGCTGTCAAGGTGCTCGATGAGTTCGACGGCGATGCTGGAGGTTACGACCCAGTCCGCGCGGGCTTTGACCGCCGCCGAAGTATTGGCATACACCACCACGGTACGATCCGGGTGGGCATCGCAGAAGGCGCTGAATTCATCTACCGGGCAACCGAGATCGAGGGAGCATTCCGCTTTGAGGGTAGGCATCAGTACGGTTTTTTCGGGACTGAGGATTTTTGCGGTTTCGCCCATGAACCGTACGCCGGCGACCAATAAGGTGGTTGCGGGGTGGGTGCTGCCGAAGCGGGCCATTTCCAGGGAGTCGGCGACGCAGCCGCCGGTGGCTTCGGCCAGGGCCTGGATTTCCGGGTCGGTGTAGTAGTGGGCGACCATGACCGCGTTGCGCTGTTTTAGCAGGCGTTTGATTTTTTCATGGTAAAACTGCTTTTCATCCGCACCCAGGGCGCGGGGCTTGGGAGGAAAAGGGTAAATCGCCGCATTGACGTCCAGGAGTTCGCTCATAGCTAGTCTCTTCACTTTAGTTCAGTAACGGTTGTTCCGTCACCTGGGTTCCGCGCTTGGGCTACGTGCTGGAGAGCCGGGTAGTCTTTGCGGCCTGCTTGTTTTATATACTAAACAAAATAATCAATTTTAAGGGAAAAGTCGCCTTATTTTTGTTATTTTACGTTTTTTTGTTTAGCTGGGATTACTTTTGGGCGGGTTGACAGCAATAAGGGATGAATCAGGGCGAAACTTTAGATGATTTTGGCCCGCGGTACTACTCGATAAGTGCGATAAAGAGATGCCGATCGAATTTTAAGCAGGTTCAAATCCGGCACGACAAGCGGTTTCCGTGAGTTTTGTATTAGAATGTTAAAGGATGAATATCTTTGAAAGTGGTGGGTCGTGCAGGATGACTCGGCCGTTGGCCTCGCCCTGCGGGTCGTTGCCGTACGGCAACGCTGTCTCGCAAAGCTCGACTCGAACCTGCGCAGGTTCAAATCCGGCACGACAAGCGATTTCTGTGAGTTTTGTATTAGAATGTTAAAGGATGAATATCTTTGAAAG
The DNA here is from genome assembly GCF_047324175.1 of Sodalis sp. RH21. Classification (NCBI taxonomy): domain Bacteria; kingdom Pseudomonadati; phylum Pseudomonadota; class Gammaproteobacteria; order Enterobacterales; family Bruguierivoracaceae; genus Sodalis; species Sodalis sp. RH21. Next base: position 4,165,568 of record NZ_CP178732.1, read on the forward strand.
TGGTGGGTCGTGCAGGATTCGAACCTGCGACCAATTGATTAAAAGTCAACTGCTCTACCAACTGAGCTAACGACCCATAACAGGGGATACTGCGTTTGTAGCGGATAATTGGTGGGTCGTGCAGGATTCGAACCTGCGACCAATTGATTAAAAGTCAACTGCTCTACCAACTGAGCTAACGACCCCGATATCCGTAATTTTGCTGTTACCGCGGGTAAAACGCTTTCCCTTGGCAACGGCGGCATATATTACTAACTAAATTATTCTGCGCAACCTAAATTTCCCACAATAGCGTTCAACTGCTTGATCTTCGAGCACTCAGGCCTAAATCCGGCGAATTAAACCTCGTTTAGACCCAAATGGTTTAAAGACTGGCCAATCGTTTTTGCGCTTGTTTGGCAGAATCGGTATTTGGATAAAGTTTGATCACCTGCTGGTAAACGGCCTTAGCTTTGTCGGTTTGGCCTTTTTCCTGCATGATTACCCCAACTTTAAACAGTGCTTCGGAGCTTTTCGGCGATTTCGGATAATTTTTGACGACCAGGGCAAAATAGTAAGCCGCGTCGTCTTTTTTACCCTTGTTGTAATTCAACTGACCGAGCCAGTAATTCGCATTCGGCTGGTAGGTTGAATCAGGATAGCGTTTTATAAAGTTCTGAAATGCCGTGATACCCTCATCGTACTGTTTTTTCTCCAGTACCAGGGCTACCGCCGCGTTGTAATCGGTATTGGCATCACCCGTGCTGGCGCCGACCGACGGAGCCGCCGCCGCTTGGGGAGCATCACCATTGGGTGCAGGACTGGCATTGTCGGCGCCAGCGCCCGTTGAAGCCGCATCCTGGCCGCCTTTGCCGCTGCTCAGGCTGTCCATTTGCTGGTAGATTTGTTTCTGGCGTTCAACCACCTGCGAGAGTTGATACTGATTTTCCTGGATTTGACCCCGTAAAGAATCGATATCGCGCTGGGAGTCGGAAAGCTGTTGCTGAAGTTGGGTTAATAGCTGGCCGTGAGCATTGGAGATACGCTCAAGTTGAGTGACCCGGTCTTCCACCGAGCCTGAGCCTACATTACTGATTGGCGCTTGGGCGGTAGCGGCCCAGGGGGCCGCTACGCCAACCAGCAACGACAGACTTAGCAAATAATGTCTGAAGTTACCGCTCATGCAATTCTCTTAGTATACCAGTACGGCACGACGGTTCTTGGCGTAAGCCGATTCGTCATGTCCCAGTACGGCCGGTTTTTCTTTACCGTAAGATACGATAGAGATCTGATCGGCAGTTACGCCTTTACCCTGAAGATACATCTTCACGGCGCTGGCGCGACGTTCGCCCAGGGCGATGTTGTATTCCGGCGTACCGCGTTCATCCGCATGACCTTCAATGGTCACTTTATAAGACGGATTGCTGCGCAGGAAGTTAGCATGCGCGTCCAGCATTTGAGCAAAATCAGAACGGATGTCGTACTTATCAAGATCAAAGTAGACGATATTGTTCCTTTGCAGCTCTTGCATCTGCAGACGAGCCTGTTCTTCGGAGGACGCATTGCCGCTATTGGCACTGTCCATACCATTAGTGCCAGCGCCCATGGCCGAATCAGCACCATTGTTCGCGCTTTTGTGGGAACTACACGCGGCGATAGCCAGTACCGGCACAGCCAACATCAGCCCTTTTAGCACTTTGTTCAGTTGCATCTCATTTTCCTTTTATAGTTTGCCATACATATTTACACATGCATCACAGATACGGAGACCAGGCAGGAAATTTGACCTGTCCATCAGTCGCCGGAAGACGCGCTTTGAAACGCCCATCAATCGAAACCAGTTGTAGCACGGACCCCATCCCTTGTGTAGAGCTGTAGATAACCATGGTGCCATTGGGCGCGATGCTTGGCGTCTCATCCAGGAACGTGGCCGATAATACTTGCACGGCTCCCGTTGCCAGATCTTGTTTTGCGATATGTTGAGCGCCGCCGTTGCTGCTGACCATGACCAGGAATTTCCCGTCCGCGCTCACGTCCGCATCCTGATTCTGGGAACCTTCCCAGGTCAGGCGCTGCGGACTACCGCCATTAATTCCAATTTTGTAGACTTGCGGACGACCGCCCTGATCCGAGGTATAAGCCAGCGTCTGGCTATCTGGGAACCAGGTGGGTTCCGTGTTATTGCTGCGACCGTTGGTCACCTGCGTGATCTGGCCGGAGCCCAAATTCATGACATACAGATTCAAGCTGCCGGACTTCGACAGGGCGAACGCCAGTTTAGAACCGTCGGGAGAGAATGCCGGCGCGCCGTTATGCTGCGGGAAGCTGGCAATCTGCCGGATGCTGCTGGTGGCCAGGGTTTGCACCACCAGGGCGGAACGGCCGCTTTCAAAGGTCACGTAGGCCAGTTTGCTGCCGTCAGGAGACCAGGCCGGAGACATCAGCGGCTGAGGCGAACGATGGACCACAAACTGATTGAACCCGTCGTAATCCGCTACGCGGACCTCATAAGGATACTGCCCGCCATTGGTTTGCACCACATAAGCTATGCGGGTGCGGAACGCGCCCTTGATCCCGGTCAATTTTTCAAAGGTTTCGTCGCTGGCGGTATGCGCGGCATAGCGCAACCACTGCTTGGTCACTTTAAATTGGTTCTGCGCCAGGATAGAGCCCGGATTGCCGGAGGTGTCCACCAATTGGTAGGAAACCACATAACCGCCGTCGGCGCTGGGCTGAACCTGCCCAATCACCACTGCGTCGATGCCCAGCGCGGTCCATGCCGCCGGCGTGACTTCGGCCGCGGTGGTCGGCTGCTGGGGCAGCCGCGAAACGTCGAGAGGATTGAATTTACCGCTGTTGCGTAAATCCGCCGCCACGATACCGCCAACCTCTGCCGGCGCCGCGCCCGGACCTGCCCATTTAAACGGGACCACGCCAATCGGACGAGCCGAATCTACCCCCTGCGTGATCTCAATTCGCACTTCCGCATGCAGCACGGATGCCCATAATAGTAATATACCTAGCGCTACTCGAAATGCCTGCTTCATTTCATCTCCCATACCGAGGCGATACGCCCCGATAAATTAGCAGAATTTTAACTAAACCACTTAAACAAAACCATAAATCACAAGTAGACAACATAGTCTAAATCTTAAACATCTACCGTTAAATTTTGACTTCTTTACCATTTATTGCGGTTTAAAATCAATTGGCGCGTTTTTAAAGACTTCATAGACCGCCTGGCTGGGCGGTTTAGGTATTTTCGCCAGCTTAGCCGCTGAAACCGCCGCTTTACAAAGGGCTTCATCACCGCCCTCTTCCGCCACCGAAATCAACATGCCGTCCGGTGCCAGTTTCATTCTTAACACGCAGGTTTTGCCGTTAAACGCGGGATCGCTATAAAAGTGCTGCATGATCGCCGCTTTCACCTGTTGTCCATAGCTATTGATATCCGCTCCCGACGCCCCGCTCTCCTTGCTGGTGCCGGTACCTTTAGGTTTACTGGCTCCGCTTGGCCCGCCGCCGGCCTTAGGCGCGTTTTTCGAATCGGTTAATCCGCCGAGCAAATCATCCACTTCGCTGGACTGCTTGGCGGCTGCGGCGGCCGCGGCTTTTTTCGCATCCCCGGCGGCTTTTTTGGCTGCCGCCGCAGCGGCTTTGGCTTCAGCGGCCGCGGCGGCCTTGGCTTCGGCGGCCTGATCGGCTTTAGCCTGGGCGGCGGCGGCGGCTTTTTCTTTAGCCGCTTCGGCTTTGGCGGCTTCGGCTTTTTCGGCCGCGGCGGCCTTGGCGGCCTCGGCTTTAGCGCTGGCCGCTTGCGCCGCGGCTTCTTTCTTGGCGTCTTCTACCGCTTTAGCCTTGGCCGCCTGGTCCGCTTTGGCCTGGGCCTGAGCCTGGGCCGCGGCATCCGCCTGTTTTTTAGCCGCGGCCGCGGCGGCGGCCTGTTTGCTGGCCTCGGCTTCGGCCTGTTTTTTCGCTTCGGCGGCGGCTTTGGCCTGCTGCGCGGCTTCGGCCTTGGCGGTTGCCGCGGCGGCTTCAGCCTGTTTCTGCTGTTCCTTGGCCTGGGCAGTGGCGGCTTCGGCCTGCTGCTTTTGCTCAGCCGCCTGCTTCGCGGCTTCCGCGGCTTCTTTCTGCTGCTCGGCCTGCTGCGCTTTTTGCTGTTCTTTTTGCTGCTGCGCCGCTTCCTGCGCCGCCAGCCGATCTTTTTCCAGTTCTTTCAGGCGCTGCTGCTCGGCGGCCTGCTTTTGCTGTAGCTCTTCCGCCTGCTGCTGCGCCTGCTTTTCACGCAGCTGCGATGCACGCTGGGCGTCCGTCTGCTGCTGCTGTTGACGATTATATTGCTGTACCACGGCACCGGGATCGACCATTACAGCGTCGATGGACGAGCCGCCGCCTCCGCCGCCACTCGATTCGAGATTCTGCGTGTAAGAACTCCAGACCAGCAAGCCGACCAGGAGAATATGCAGAACAATCGAAATAATAATGGCACGTTTGAGCTTGTCGTTCTGTTCGGTTGCCTTTACCACAATCGATTCCCAAAAACAGGTTTGCCAGATAGAGCGCGCATAATCAGCATGCCATTAAATAGGCTGCGTCATCAGGCCCACCGACTTGACGCCGGCCTGATGCAGCAAATTCAGCGCCTTGATAATCTCATCATAGGGCACATCTTTCGCGCCGCCGATCAGAAATATCGTTTTAGGATTGGCCGTAATGCGCGTGCGCGCCTCGGCGACCACCTGCTCTGACGGCAACTGTTCCATACGGTTATGATCCACCACCAGACTGTACTGGCCCACACCCGACACTTCAACGATCACGGGCGGATTATCATCGGTACTGACCGCCTTCGAATCGGTCGCGTCAGGCAGGTCCACCTCGACGCTCTGGGTAATGATGGGCGCCGTCGCCATGAAAATTAACACCAGTACCAGTAAAACGTCGAGCAAGGGAACGATGTTAATCTCTGACTTAATTTGATTTCGACCACGTCTCCGGGCCATGTTCTCCCCTCCTTCTTACTTAGCGCTATCGCTGGCGAAGGCCTGGCGATGCAGGATGGCGATGAACTCTTCGGTAAAGTTGTCGTAATTCTGGTCCAGCTTGTTCACCCGCTGGCTCAGCCGGTTATAAGCCATAACCGCGGGGATGGCGGCAAACAGGCCGATGGCGGTGGCGATCAGCGCTTCGGCGATACCGGGGGCCACCATTTGCAGGGTCGCCTGCTTTACCGCGCCCAGCCCGATGAAGGCATGCATGATACCCCATACCGTCCCGAACAGGCCGATATATGGACTGATGGAACCCACGGTTCCCAGAAAAGGGATATGCGTTTCAAGCGCTTCCAGCTCGCGGTTCATGGAAATGCGCATGGCGCGCGAAGCGCCTTCCACCACCGCTTCCGGCGCATGGCTGTTGGCGCGGTGCAACCGGGCGAACTCTTTAAAACCGGAATAGAAAATCTGCTCGGACCCCGTCAGGGTGTCCCGGCGGGTCTGGCTTTCCTGATACAGGCGGGACAGTTCAATACCGGACCAGAATTTATCCTCAAAGGCTTCCGCCTCGCGGGTGGCCGTGTTTAAAATACGGGTGCGCTGGATGATAATCGCCCAGGATGCAATGGAAAAGCACATCAAAATCAACATGATCAGTTTAACCAGAAAGCTAGCTTTCAGGAACAGATCAAAAATGTTCATGTCAGTCACTGCTTGAACTCCGCGACAATAGACTTAGGAAGCGCGATAGGCTTCATTTGGTGTGGATCAATACAGGCTATCAAAACATCCGCCTGGCTGAGAAGTTGCCCTTCAGCGTTCAGGATGCGTTGCGCAAAAGTCAGAGAGGCACCGCGCATTGAAACGATTTCACTTTCTACTTGCAGCAAATCGTCCAGACGCGCTGAGGCGAGATAGTCCACCGTGATGCGCCTTACCACAAAAGCGATGTTCTCGCTTAGCAAGGCTTGCTGATGGAAGTTATGCTGGCGCAGCATTTCGGTACGTGCTCTTTCATAAAAAACCACATAGCGTGCGTGAAAAACCACACCCCCGGCGTCTGTATCTTCATAATAGACTCGTACCGGCCATCGGAATAACGTATTACTCACTGTACATCCCAGCAACGCAAAACAACGGTGCTTACTATACGCAAGACCTGCCGCGTTTGAAATGAATTACCGGTAGTGAATGAAAATAATTATGACAATACGCGGTCGATCACGGTAAAAAACCCGCGGCATGTTAATGAACCTACCGGAGTGCTAATGAAAAGCATGCTATCGAAATAGCATGCTAACAGAATAAATGCCTGATTAATGCCCGCCAGGCGGATCAACCCGCCGGCTATTGGAAGGAATAGATCAAGGCAATCGCCAGCAGTATCATCGCCGCCAGCGGCAGGAAGAACAACCGCCAACCCCAACGGCGCGGATGGAAACCGACCCCGTGAATCACCCCCGCGCACACGGCCCAGACGATCAGCAGGTTATGCCAGGCGGACAGCGAACTGGTGGCCGAGGCGAAACGCGCCGGCATCCAGAACACGCACCCGGCGAGCACCAGCGCCATCACCAGCGAAAGGGCCCGCAGCGGGCCCTTGTCGGTGAGGCGATAGAGCCTATCGGTTAATGACGCAATCACTTCAGGTCATTCTCAACGCTTTGACCGTCTATTCTGCTGTCTTCATGATGTTCCAGCGCCAGGGCGGTAATAATCCCAAAGGCACAGGCAAGAAGCGTTCCGAGAATCCAGGCAAAATACCACATTTTCCAGCTCCTTAATCAGTACAGCGAATGCGAGTTTTGTTCAATGTGCTCTTTGGTGATGCGGCCATACATCTTGTAATAACACCAAATGGTATAGAGCAACACAATCGGCACAAAAATCACGGCAACGATAGTCATGACTTTCAAGGTCAGCAGGCTCGACGTCGCATCCCACACGGTCAGGCTGGCCTCGGGCATCGTCGTGGACGGCATGATGAACGGGAACAGCGTGATCCCCGCCGTCAGGATGACGCAGGCGACGGTCAGCGAAGAGAAGACAAATGCCCAGGCGCCTTTGCCAAGCCGTGAACAAAGGATGGTCAACAGCGGCAACACCACGCCCAAGGCGGGAATGGCCCAGATCGCCGGATAGCTGTGATAGTTAGCCAGCCAGGCGCCGGCCTGATGCGCCACCGTTTTATTCAGCGGGTTGGATACGGCATTCATATCGATAACCGAGGTAATGGTAAAGCCGTCGATACCGTTAACCACCCAAATGCCGCCCAGCAGGAAGGTCACCAGGGTAACCAGGCTGCTGATTTGCGTCACGGTACGCACCCGCACCAGCAAATCGCCGCTGGTGCGCATTTGCAGATACGTGCCGCCCATGGATAAAAACATGGACAGGCTGACAATACCGGCCAGCAACCCGAACGGGTTCAGCAATTGGAAAAACGTACCGGTATAAAACAGCCGCAGGTATTCATCCACATGGAATGGCACGCCTTGCAATAAATTGCCGAAGGCGACGCCAATCACTACCGGCGGCACGAAGCTGCCGATAAAAATGCCCCAGTCCCACATGCCGCGCCAGCGCGGATCTTCGATTTTAGACCGATAATCAAAACCCACCGGACGGAAAAACAGCGATGCCAGCACCAGGATCATGGCGATATAAAAGCCGGAGAACGCGGCGGCATACACCATCGGCCAGGCGGCGAACAGGGCGCCCCCCGCGGTTACCAGCCACACCTGGTTACCTTCCCAATGAGGGGCGATGGTGTTGATCATCACGCGGCGCTCGGTATCGGTGCGCCCGAGAATGCGCACCAGCATGCCGACCCCCATATCAAAACCATCGGTAACCGCAAAACCTATCAGCAGGACCCCGATCAACACCCACCAGATCAAGCGTAACACTTCGTAATCAAACATGGCTCAGTCTCCTGTTAATGTGCTTTCTGCATGGCGAGCGTCGGCTGTTCAAAATGATAACGGCCGGTTTTCAGGCTGCTCGGCCCCAGGCGCGCGTATTTGAACATCAAATACATTTCCGCCACCAGGAACAGGGTATAAAGCCCGCAGATTAAGCCCATGGAGAACAGGATATCCCCCGCGGTCAGCGAAGAATTGGCCACCGCCGTAGGCAAGATTTCACCGATGGCCCAGGGTTGGCGGCCATACTCCGCCACGAACCACCCGGCTTCAATCGCAATCCAGGGAATGGGAATGCCGTACAGCGCCGCGCGGTGCAGCCAGCGTTTCTGCCCGATGCGGTTACGCACCACGCTCCAGAACGACAGGGTGATGATAATCAGCATCAGCACGCCGCCAAGCACCATGATGCGGAAAGAGAAGTACAGCGGCGCCACGCGCGGGATGGAATCATTGGTGGCGCGCTGAATCTGGTCTTCCGTGGCGTTCGGCACGTCCTCGGTATAACGCTTCAACAGCAGCCCGTAACCCAAATCCTGCTTGACCTCGTTGAACTGGCTGCGCACCGCCGCATCGGCATGGCCGCTGCGCAACTGCTGCAACAATTCATAGGCTTTCATGCCGTTGCGGATACGAATCTGGTGCTGGGTCATCAAATCCTTAATGCCGGTCACCTGGCGATCCGTCGAACGGGTCGCGATGATACCGAGGGCAAAAGGAATCTGAATGGAGAAATTATTGCGCTGCGTCGCCTGGTTGGGAATGCCAAACAGGGTAAACGAAGCCGGGGCCGGCTGCGTATCCCACTCCGCTTCTATCGCCGCCAGCTTGGTCTTCTGCACGTCGCCCATTTCATAACCGGATTCATCGCCCAGCACGATAACGGATAACACCGCCGCCATGCCGAACGCCGCCGCAATGGCATACGAACGCCGGGCAAACGCGATATCCCGCCCCTTAAGCAGATAATAAGAACTGATGCCGAGCACAAACATCGCGCCGGTACAGTAACCCGCGGCCACGGTATGCACGAATTTCACCTGGGCAACCGGGTTAAGCACCAGATCGGCGAAGCTCACCATTTCCATGCGCATGGTTTCATAATTGAAATCCGACGCGATGGGGTTTTGCATCCAGCCATTGGCCACCAATATCCACAGCGCGGAGAGGTTGGAGCCTAAGGCCACCATCCAGGTTACCGTCAAATGCTGCGTTTTACTCAGGCGATCCCACCCGAAGAAAAACAGGCCGACAAAGGTAGACTCCAAAAAGAAAGCCATTAATCCTTCGATGGCCAGGGGGGCACCGAAAATGTCGCCGACGTAATGAGAGAAATAAGACCAGTTGGTCCCGAACTGGAACTCCATGGTCAGACCGGTGGCCACGCCCAGGGCAAAGTTTATACCAAACAACTTGCCCCAGAATTTAGTCATATCTTTATAAACTTGCTTGCCGGAAAGAACGTACACCGTTTCCATGATGGCTAATAAAAAAGCCAGTCCCAGGGTTAATGGAACAAACAGAAAATGGTACATCGCAGTTAGGGCAAACTGTAACCGTGACAGTTCGACGACATCAAACATGTTGACTCCTTGCTCCTCGCGAGATGGCTCCCACGTGCGGTAATCTGGCGCTTCGATGTCACGAAGCTACGCAACAACCCGCGGTGAATAATAAAGAGTTTATAATTGTTCCTGGCCTTCGGCCGCACCGCAAACCACCAACGCCAGGGCGCTGACGCGGAAAATCGAAGGCGGATTTTAATGAAACAGCACTATCTGAATAAAACAGTTCACATAGTACCCCTCAACTTACTCAGGATAAATACCTTTTTTCGTGACGCCGGTAGTGAAATGACATCTCGATCAAAACAGCCCGTAACATGCATTAATCATAAAATTGCGCTAGCGCAAGTTACGCTAATTTGAACATAAAACGCTACAAATAATCATTGATTTAGCGCAATTTTTATCACGCCATGTTAAAAAATATTATTTATTTATTTCAAAAAAGGCTTGATGTTAAAAAAGTGTAATTAATAAGATCGCTAAATTATCTTAAAAGAAAAACACCCGCTGAAAGTATTTTTAATTTGTTACAGCGCAATTATTTTATCACCGCCACCGATAATCCGAGCGCCCGCTTACAATTATGGTTTTTATTTGAAATAAATGTGGATCAAGCATTAATAAAAACGCACGCCCCGCCACCTCCTCCCCATCCGGGAACCACCTCAAACGAACAGTACGCCAGCAAACAGACGCAGAATCCTAGCTCTGTTAAAGGGAAAGCATGCCGTAGCGGTAATGCCTCGGCATGCTAGGCCCGCAATCACCAAAGCCAGCATCGAGACATGTTAAAGGGAGAGCATGCCGTAGCGGTGATGCCTCGGCATGCTAGGCCCGCTATCGCCAGAATCAGCATCGCGACATGTTAAAAGGAGGGCATGCCGTAGGGGTTGAGGCGGCCATCTCCTGGCCGTCCGAACGCCCCTTGGCATGCTAGGCCCGCTATCACCAGAATCAGCATCGAGACATGTTAAAGGGAGAGCATGCCGTAGGGGTTGAGGCGGCCATCTCCTGGCCGTCCGAACGCCCCTTGGCATGCTAGGCCCGCTATCACCAGAATCAGCATCGCGACATGTTAAAAGGAGGGCATGCCGTAGCGGTGATGCCTCGGCATGCTAGGCCCGCAATCACCCCAGCATCGAGACATGTTAAAGGGAGAGCATGCCGTAGCGGTTGAGGCGGCCATCTCCTGGCCGTCCGAACGCCCCTTGGCATGCTAGGCCCGCAATCACCAAAGCCAGCATCGAGACATGTTAAAGGGAGAGCATGCCGTAGGGGTTGAGGCGGCCATCTCCTGGCCGTCCGAACGCCCCTTGGCATGCTAGGCCCGCAATCACCCCAGCATCGAGACATGTTAAAGGGAGAGCATGCCGTAGCGGTTGAGGCGGCCATCTCCTGGCCGTCCGAACACCCCTTGGCATGCTAGGCCCGCAATCACCAAAGCCAGCATCGAGACATGTTAAAGGGAGAGCATGCCTTAGGGGTTGAGGCGGCCATCTCCTGGCCGTCCGAACGCCCCTTGGCATGCTAGGCCCGCTATCGCCGGAATCAGCAACGAGCCCACGCAACAACACCTACTTCAGCAGCGTCTTCAGCGCCTCGCCGATATCCGCCAAACTGCGCACGGTCTTCACCCCCGCGGCCTCCAGAGCGGCAAACTTCTCATCCGCCGTCCCCTTGCCGCCGGCGATAATCGCCCCGGCGTGCCCCATACGCTTACCTTTCGGCGCCGTAACGCCGGCGATATACCCCACCACCGGCTTGGTCACATGATCCTTGATATACGCCGCGGCCTCTTCTTCCGCGCTGCCGCCGATCTCCCCGATCATCACAATCGCCTCGGTCTGCGGATCTTGCTCGAACAACTTCAGAATATCGATAAAATTCGACCCCGGAATCGGATCGCCGCCGATCCCCACGCAGCTGGACTGCCCCAGACCGGTATCCGTCGTCTGCTTCACCGCTTCATAGGTCAGCGTACCCGAACGCGACACAATCCCCACGCGCCCCGGCTTATGGATATGGCCCGGCATAATCCCGATCTTGCACTCGCCGGGGGTAATCACCCCCGGACAGTTAGGACCGATCATCCTGGAACTGCTCTGCTCCAGCTTCGCCTTCACCACCAGCATATCCAAAGTCGGAATACCTTCGGTAATACAGATAATCAGCTCGATGCCGGCGTCGATGGCTTCCAGAATGGAATCTTTGCAAAACGGCGCGGGAACATAAATCACCGACGCCGTGGCGCCGGTTTTCTCCACGGCTTCGCGCACGGTATTAAATACCGGCAGTCCCAAATGCTCGGTGCCGCCTTTACCCGGCGTCACCCCGCCGACCATCTTCGTCCCGTAGGCCAGCGCCTGCTCTGAATGGAAACTCCCCTGGCTGCCGGTAAATCCCTGGCAAATCACTTTGGTATTTTTATCGATTAAAATGGACATTATTTCCCCTCCACCGCGGCTACCGCTTGTTGAGCCGCGTCGGTCAAACTGGTGGCGGCAATGATATTCAGACCGCTATCGGCCAGCGTCTTGGCGCCCAGCTCGGCGTTATTGCCTTCAAGACGCACCACCACCGGCACGCTGACGCCCACTTCTTCCACCGCGCCGATAATACCTTCGGCAATCAAATCGCAGCGCACGATACCGCCGAAAATGTTCACCAATACCGCTTTAACATTCTCATCGGACAAAATAATCTTGAACGCCTCGGTCACGCGCTCTTTGGTCGCGCCGCCGCCCACGTCAAGGAAGTTGGCCGGCGAACCGCCGTGCAGCTTCACGATATCCATGGTGCCCATGGCCAAACCGGCGCCGTTAACCATACAGCCGATATTGCCGTCCAGAGCCACATAGTTCAGTTCCCACTGCGCCGCCTGGGCCTCGCGGGCGTCTTCCTGGCTCTTATCGCGCATTTCGCGCAGCTCCGGCTGCCGGAACAGGGCATTGCCGTCGGCGCTCAGCTTGCCGTCCAGGCAGACCAGATTGCCTTCCTTGGTGATCACCAGCGGATTGATCTCCACCAGCGCCAGATCCCGCTCCAGGAACAGCGTGGCCAATCCCATGAAAATCTTGGTGAACTGCCCGACCTGTTTACCGGACAGCCCCAGCTTAAAGGCCAGCTCGCGTCCCTGGAACGGCTGCGGGCCGGTCAACGGATCGAGGGACACCTTATGGATCAGATGCGGAGTCTCTTCGGCCACCTTCTCGATTTCCACGCCGCCCTCGGTGGACGCCATGAATACCACCCGCCGTGAACCGCGATCCACCACCGCCCCGAGATAAAGCTCTTTATCGATATCGGTTGCGGCTTCCACCAGAATCTGGTGCACCGGCTGACCCTGGGCGTCCGTCTGATAGGTGACCAGACGTTTACCCAGCCAATTCTCGGCAAAGGCGCGAATCTCTTCTTTGCTGTTGACGACCTTCACGCCGCCGGACTTGCCGCGGCCGCCCGCATGGACCTGGCATTTCACCACCCAGGGGCCGGCTCCGATCTTGGAGGCGGACTCTTCCGCTTCCCGTGGCGTGGTGCATGCAAAGCCCGTGGGGGCAGGCAGACCATACCGAGCAAATAACTGTTTTGCCTGATATTCATGTAAGTTCATGATGTTCTTTCCATCTTCGTCTGGAGTGTCGACGGCAGCATGCTAAAGCCACCATTAAAGGGTTCCGGATACGGCGCCGGGCCGTATCCATCAGGAGCTATACGTCAAGCAACAGGCGGGTCGGGTCTTCCAGCATCTCTTTCACGGTCACCAGGAAGCTTACGGACTCCTTGCCGTCAATCAGGCGATGATCGTACGACAGCGCCAGATACATCATCGGCAGGATAACCACCTGGCCGTCAATCGCCATCGGGCGATCCTTGATGGCATGCATGCCGAGGATCGCGCTTTGCGGCGGATTGATAATAGGCGTGGACATCAGGGAACCGAACACGCCGCCGTTGGTAATGGTAAAGTTGCCGCCGGTGAGTTCTTCCACTTTCAGTTTGCCGTCACGTCCCTTGACCGCCAATTCTTTGATGGTCTTTTCGATGTCGCTCATGCCCAGGGCATCCACATCGCGCAGCACCGGCGTCACCAGGCCGCGGGGCGTGGAAACGGCAATGCTGATATCGAAATAGTTGTGATACACCACATCTTCGCCATCGATAGAGGCGTTGACTTCCGGGAAGCGTTTAAGCGCCTCCACTACCGCCTTAATATAAAACGACATAAACCCGAGGCGAATACCGTGGCGCTTTTCGAATCCGTCGCCGTACTGCTTGCGCAGGTCCATGATCGGTTTCATATTGACTTCATTAAAGGTCGTCAACATGGCGGTGCTGTTTTTAGCTTCCAGCAGGCGTTCGGCGACGCGTTTGCGCAACCGGGTCATCGGCACGCGTTTTTCGCTGCGGTTGCCCAGCGCCGGAACGTCCGAGGGGGCGGCAGCCGAAGCCGCGGGCGCCGGCGCTGCCGCCGGAGCGGCGGTTTCAGGTTTGCGGGCCAGATGTTTCTCCACATCTTCGCGGGTGATCCGCCCGCCTACGCCGCTGCCTTTAATCTCTTCGGCCTTCAGGTCGTGTTCGGCAATCAGGCGGCGAATGGCCGGGCTGAGCGCTTCATTATTTTCTTCCTCCAGACCGGCGGTGTAGCGCTGCGCCGGGGTGGATTCCTTGCTTTGCGATTTTTCCGAGGTTTCCTGGCCGCTGCTGTCGCCCTGACGCAGGCGCCCCAATACCTGGCGCGAAGTGACGGTGGCCCCTTCATCTTCCAGCAAGGCTTCGAGCACCCCGGCTTCGGGCGCCGGCACTTCCAGCACCACTTTATCGGTTTCTATTTCAACCAGCACTTCGTCGCGCTGGACGCTATCGCCGGGCTTTTTATGCCAAGTGGCAACGGTCGCATCGGCAACCGATTCAGGGAGATCAGGAACCAGAATATCTACGCTACTCATTATCTATCCTTATATTTAATTAACGTTCAGCGCGTCATTGACCAGATTTTTTTGTTGTGCCTGGTGCACGGACAAATACCCTACCGCCGGCGAGGCGGAAGCGGGGCGTCCCGCGTAACGTAGCGATGCTCCACGAGCGATAACTTCCTGGAAATGATGCTGGCTTGAGTACCACGCACCCTGGTTCAGCGGCTCCTCCTGGCACCAGACAAAGTCTTGCACGCGGGAGAAGGGCTTGAGGACATCCTGTACCGCCTGGTGCGGGAACGGATAAAGCTGTTCGATACGCACGATGGCCACATCCTGTTGACCGTTTTTGCGGCGTTGGTCTAATAAATCATAGTAAACTTTACCAGAACACATCACTACGCGCTTCACGCCCTTGGGGTCGAGCTCATCGACTTCGCCGATGGCGGGCAGGAAGCTGCCGTGGGCCATATCTTCCAGGGACGAGATGGCCATGGGATGACGCAGCAGCGATTTAGGCGACATGACGATCAGCGGGCGGCGCATATTACGCAGCGCCTGGCGCCGCAGCATGTGGTACACCTGCGCCGGGGTGGACGGAACGCAAACCTGCATATTCTGCTCGGCGCACAATTGCAGATAGCGCTCCAGGCGGGCCGAGGAGTGCTCCGGCCCCTGCCCTTCGTAGCCATGGGGCAGCAACATCACCAGCCCGCACATCCGGCCCCACTTCTGTTCGCCGGAGCTGATGAACTGATCGATAACCACCTGCGCGCCGTTGGCGAAATCGCCAAACTGCGCTTCCCAAATCACCAGGGTGCGCGGCTCGGCGGTGGCGTAGCCGTACTCAAACGCCAGCACCGCCTCTTCGGACAACACGGAATCCCATACCCGGAACGTGCCCTGGGCATTATGTACATGGGCCAGCGGCGTATACGTAGAGCCGTTTTTCTGGTTATGCACCACCGCGTGGCGATGGAAGAACGTGCCGCGGGCGGTATCTTCGCCGGACAGGCGAATCGGTATTCCCTCATCCACCAGCGTGGCGTACGCCAGGGTCTCGGCCCCGCCCCAATCAAACGGCTTGGTGCCGGCGGCCATCAGGGCGCGATCGTTGTAGATCTTCGCCACGCGCGGCTGCATTTCCACGCCTTCCGGCACTTCGCTGATACGCCGGGCCAGCTCTTGCAGACGCTTGGGGTCCACTTCGCTGGGATAGGCTTCGTCCCAGTCATGATTGAGGAACCGCGACCAGGTGAAGGAGTGCATATTCATCGGCCGCCACTCTTTCACCACGCACTCGCCGCGATCCAGGGCGTCGCGGTACAGGTTCACCATTTCCGTGGCGTCTTCCAGATTGGCGACGCGATCGCGCTCCAGGCGGTCGGCATAGATTTTGCGCGGCGTCGGATGTTTTTTGATCTTGTGATACATCAGCGGCTGGGTGGCGCTGGGCTCATCCGCTTCGTTATGGCCGTGGCGGCGATAGCACACCAGATCGATCATGACGTCGCGCTTGAAGGTATTACGGAAATCCAGCGCCACGCGGGTGACAAACGCCACCGCTTCGGGGTCGTCGGCGTTCACATGGAAAATCGGCGCCTGGACCATCTTGGCGATGTCGGTGCAATATTGCGTGGAGCGGGCGTCGTGGGGGTTGGAGGTGGTAAAGCCCACCTGGTTGTTCACCACGATGCGCACCGTGCCGCCGACATCGTAGCCGCGCGCCTTGGACATGTTCAGGGTTTCCTGCACCACGCCCTGGCCGCTGATGGCCGCATCGCCGTGCAGGGTGATGGGCAACACCATCCGGCTGCTCGGCTCATCAAGCCGGTCGATGCGCGCTCGCACCGATCCGCCCACTACCGGGCTGACGATTTCCAGATGGGACGGGTTAAACGCCAGCGCCAGATGCACGATGCCGCCTTCCGTTTCCACATCTGAGGAGAAGCCCTGATGATATTTAACGTCGCCGGTGCCCAGATGCTCTTTATGCTTGCCGGCGAATTCGTCGAATAAATCCTGCGGCTGCTTGCCAAGCACATTGATCAGGACGTTCAGGCGGCCGCGGTGCGCCATGCCGAGCACCACTTCGCGGGTACCGTTTTTCCCGGCATAACGAATCATCTCTTTGAGCATCGGGATCAGCGCATCGCCGCCTTCGAGGGAGAAGCGCTTGGCTCCTGGGAATTTGGCTCCCAGGTAGCGTTCGATCCCTTCAGCCGCCGTCAGTTCGCTGAGAAAACGTTTCTTTTCGTCGGCGCTGAAACTGGGCTGACCCACCACCGATTCGATATGCTGCTGAATCCAGCGTTTCTCTTCGGTATTGGTAATATGCATATATTCGGCGCCGATGGACCCGCAGTAGGTCTGTTTCAGCGCTTCATATAAATCCGCCAGCTTCATGGTCTCTTTGCCGATGGCGAAAGAACCCACGTTGAAGGTTTCCTGAAAATCCGCCTCGGTGAGATTATGAAACGCCGGGTTTAAATCAGGCACGGTTTCCTGCTTCCACAGGCCGAGCGGATCGAGATTGGCATGCTGATGGCCGCGGAAACGGAACGCATTAATCAATTGCAGGACTTTAACCTGCTTGGAATCATTGTCCGGGTCGTTGACCGAAGACGTATAACGCGTAGCGTCTTTGGCCAGACGCCGGAAATAGTCCCGCGTTTTGGAGTGGAGTTGATCGGGGCTGACTCCCGCGGTGGGTAGCTGTTTAAAAATCGTACTCCAGCTATCGTCAACAGAGTCAGGATCCGTTAAAAAATCTTCATAGAGCTGCTCTATGTAGGACTGGTTCGCCCCCGCCAGATAGGAGGAATCCAGCCAGGCCTTCATTGCGCCGTTCTGCATTATGATCCCTTAAGCTGTTTAGCTTCAGTTTTCGCCGTGGTTAACATGTTTGTCGAAACATATAAGCGGTTCAACCGGTGAATTACCTACCCACAGTCGGCGTAAATAACCGAACCGAAGGAACCTTTGAAAAACGGCTGGTTTCGCTATGGAACCGATAACCGGCTTTCAAAGGCTTCCTATATGCATACTACATGCGTACTGCATGCAGACTACATACGTACTACAATCGCCATGCAAACGCGCCTGGCGCCGGCCACTCCGTGGCCGTTTATACTCTTTATCGTCCCTGGAACACCCCTGGCGATAACCCGCCGCCGCGTCACGGCGGGCTCTTACGGGCGCTTAACCTGGCACCTTCGCCGGCGCCTTTTGCCGCACTGTCTTGAGCACTGGGCTTGGCGCTGATTCAGGCACTCATTCAGGCACTCATTCAGGCACTCATTCAGGCACTATGCTGCACCAGCATACTTTTAATATGGCCAATGGCCTTGGTCGGATTAAGCCCTTTAGGACATACGCTGACACAATTCATAATGCTGTGGCAGCGGAATACGCTGAAAGCATCGTTGAGATCGTCCAGGCGGCTTTCCCTTTCCGTATCGCGGCTGTCGATCAGGAAACGGTAGGACGCCAGCAGGCCGGCCGGACCGATGAATTTGTCCGGATTCCACCAAAACGACGGGCAAGAGGTGGAACAGCAGGCGCACAGGATACATTCATACAGCCCGTCCAGTTTTTCCCGTTCCTGCGGGCTTTGCAAATGCTCGCGCGCCGGCGGATTCCTGCCGTTATTCAATAGGTAAGGCTTGATCTTTTCATACTGGGCATAGAACTGCCCCATGTCCACCACCAAATCACGCACCACCGGCAACCCGGGCAATGGCCGGATGACGATTTTATTGTGGCCTTTACGCAAGGCGGATAGAGGGGTGATGCAGGCCAGGCCGTTTTTACCGTTCATGTTCACGCCGTCGGAGCCGCAAACCCCTTCCCGGCAGGAGCGGCGAAACGCCAGCGTCGGGTCTTGTTCTTTCAACAGGATTAACGCATCAAGCAGCATCATGTCGTGGCCTTCGCCCACTTCCAGCTGATACTCCTGCATACGCGGTTTTTCATCAATATCAGGATTATAGCGATAAACCGAAAATTCAACGTTCATTACTTTAAGCCCCCAGCCCTTAGTAGGTACGCACTTTCGGCGGGAACGCCGGGCGCAATGTCGGTTGCATATTCACTTCCCGGCGGGTCATGCTGTCGCTCTCGGGCAGATACAGGCTATGGCACAGCCAGTTGGCGTCATCACGATCCGGGAAATCGAAGCGGCTGTGCGCGCCGCGGCTCTCGGTGCGGTAATTGGCGGCCACCGCGGTGGAATAGGCCGTTTCCATCAGATTATCCAACTCCAGGCACTCGACCCGCTGGGTATTGAATTCGGTGGACGTATCATCCAGGCGCGCATTGTGCAGGCGCTCGCGAATCGTTTTCAATTCCTCCAGGCCCTTGGCCATAGCGTCGCCTTCACGGAACACCGAGAAGTTGTTCTGCATGCAGGCTTGCAGCGCTTTGCGGATCGCCACCGGGTCTTCGCCGGTACGGTTGTTATTCCAGCGGTTATAGCGCGCCAGGGAGGTGTTGATCTCTTCATCGCTGGCCTCGCGGAACGGCCCCTGCTCGGTAAGAGACTCCTGTAAATGCATCCCCGCCGAACGGCCGAACACCACCAAATCCAGCAGCGAATTGCCGCCGAGGCGGTTGGCGCCGTGTACCGATACGCAGGCGATTTCGCCCACCGCGAACAGGCCCGGAATGACGACGTCATTGCCCTGGGCGTCAACGGTTACCGCCTGGCCGGTGACTTTGGTGGGAATGCCGCCCATCATGTAATGGCAGGTGGGAATAACCGGGATGGGTTCCTTCACCGGATCGACATGGGCGAAGGTGCGGGACAATTCCAGGATGCCCGGCAGCCTGGATTCCAGGACTTCTTTGCCCAGGTGATCGAGCTTGAGCTTGACGTGCGGCCCCAGCGGCCCGTCGCAGCCGCGCCCTTCGCGGATTTCAATCATAATGGAACGGGCGACCACGTCGCGGCCGGCCAGATCCTTGGCGTTGGGCGCGTAGCGTTCCATAAAGCGTTCGCCGTCTTTATTGAGCAGATACCCGCCTTCGCCGCGACAGCCTTCGGTGACCAGCACCCCGGCGCCGGCGATACCGGTGGGGTGGAACTGCCACATCTCCATATCCTGCACCGGCACGCCGGCGCGCAGCGCCATGCCGATGCCGTCGCCGGTATTGATATGGGCATTGGTGGTGGACTGGTAAATACGCCCGGCGCCGCCGGTGGCCAGGATGGTCGCCTTGGCCTTGAAGTAGACCACTTCGCCGGTTTCAATACACAGCGCGGTACAGCCGACGAACGCTCCGTCCTGGTTTTTCACCAGGTCGAGCGCATACCACTCAGAGAAGATGGTGGTATGGTTTTTAAGATTCTGCTGGTAAAGGGTATGCAGCAACGCATGGCCGGTACGGTCGGCGGCGGCGGCGGTACGCGCGGCCTGCTCGCCGCCGTAATTGCGCGATTGTCCGCCGAACGGGCGCTGGTAGATACGTCCGTCATCCAGACGGGAAAACGGCAGTCCCATGTGTTCCAGCTCCAGCACCGCTTCCGGGCCGGTTTTGCACATGTATTCGATGGCATCCTGGTCGCCGATATAATCGGAACCTTTGACGGTGTCGTACATATGCCACTGCCAGTCGTCCTCATGGGTATTGCCCAGAGCCACGGTAATGCCGCCCTGGGCGGATACCGTATGGGAACGGGTGGGGAAAACTTTGGAAACCAGGGCGCAGGACAGGCCCATTTGTGAAATTTGCAGCGCGGCGCGCATTCCGGCCCCGCCTGCTCCGACGACTACCGCGTCAAATTCTCTTATCGGCAAATTCATTTACGCACCCCACACCACGACAGTTCCATAAAGTAAATACACCAACAGGACGATAACGATAGCCAGTTGTAGCAACAGGCGCAGCGCCAGCGGTTTGATGTAATCCGTTAGTACCTGCCACATGCCGATCCAGGTGTGCACCAGGATGGAAAACAGCGTAAGCAGGGTAAAGACTTTCGTCATGGGTAAAGCGAAAAAACCGCGCCAGACATCATAGGTGATCGCATCCGCGAACAGGATAAATCCCAGGATATAGATGATGAACAGGCAGATTACGATGGCGGAAGCTCGTACCAATAACCACTCATGAACTCCGTTACGTCCCAGTGCCGAAGCGTTGCTTACCATACGAGTACTCCCGCCAGAATTGACAGCACTATAGTGATCACAAATGTAACATTTGCCGTTAATTTCCCTACGGCCAACGTCTCGTCCAGATAGCCGAAATCCATCAGCATATGCCGGATTCCGCCCACGGCGTGATAGGCCAGCGCGGTCAAAATGCCCCACATAATGAATTTAACGATGAAGCCGTCCATTATGGCGGCAGCCTGCGCGAAGCCTTCGGCGGAGGAAAGAGATAAACCCAGTATCCAGAGCAGAATACCGATGGCCACGAACATGATGACACCGCTGACGCGATGAAGAATAGAAGCTATTGCAGTAACGGGAAACTGGATCGTTTGCAAATCCAAGTTGACAGGCCTTTGTTTTTTCACGGTTTTGCCCACACAGCTATTATTATTTTTCCTTCCTCCGGTCCTGGCTGGATCAGACAGCGTTAATGGGTAACCATGACACGTCATGTGCTCAATAAACAAATCCCTTGTGCCTAAATGACGCGTTGAATAACGCTGGGTGCTCCTACTACAGGGACTTCCGGAGACCTTTGAGAAGTATATGGCTTTCACATTATGATTACAATTCCCCTACAATTTGTTTGGTAACATTTGGACCGTTTAGTGACCTGGGTCACGAATTTTACATTTACCCTAAATCTATATAACCGTATTGACAAAAAAGCAACAATTCCATTACAAATGGCAACGCCGATATGCTATAACCCATGTAAGTATTGGCACAGAGAACTACCGCCGCGTCAAAGATTATGCAACAGTGTGAAGTGCGTCCTGATCTTCGCGGTCAGGGTGACTTTATAAATAGCTAAAATTAATATCAGTAAATCTTTAACAACCGAGGATCGCCGTTTTTTCATCCTGAACGGGAATAACTTGCATCATCCTTAAGCTCTGTACCCTGCATAACGTTAAGCCGGAGCGATGGGCTGACAAAAAAGCGCAAGGTCCCGCAGGCATGCCGGTAACCTATGGTGGGAGATTTATCATATAAGCGCTAAGGAGATTATAATGGCTGACAGTAAAGCGACGCTGAACCTACCCGGTGAAGCACCCATAGAACTCGATGTATTGACCGGAACGCTGGGCGCAAAGGAAATCGATATCCGTAAGCTGGGCGGCAAGGGTTACTTTACCTTCGACCCAGGATTTACCTCGACCGCATCCTGCGAATCCAAAATTACCTATATCGACGGTGACGAAGGCATTTTGCTGCACCGTGGTTTTCCTATTGATCAATTGGCACTACACTCCAACTTTCTCGAAGTCTGCTATATCCTGCTGAACGGCGAATCGCCGACGCAGGAACAGTATGATGAATTCACGCATATCGTGACCCGCCATACCATGGTGCATGAGCAAATCACCCGCCTGTTCAACGGCTTTCGGCGCGACTCCCATCCGATGGCGGTATTGTGCGGCGTGACCGGCGCGCTGGCGGCGTTTTATCACGATTCCCTCGACGTCAACGTCGAGCGCCATCGCGAGATCGCGGCGTTCCGTTTATTGTCCAAGATGCCCACCGTGGCCGCGATGTGTTACAAATATTCCATCGGCCAGCCTTTCGTTTATCCGCGCAACGATCTCTCTTATGCCGGCAACTTCCTGCATATGATGTTTTCAACCCCGTGCGAAGAGTATGTGGTCAACCCCGTCCTGGAACGCGCCATGGACCGGATTTTGATTCTGCATGCCGATCACGAGCAAAACGCCTCCACGTCCACCGTGCGTACCGCCGGTTCTTCGGGCGCCAATCCGTTTGCCTGTATCGCGGCGGGCATCGCCTCGCTGTGGGGACCGGCGCACGGCGGAGCCAATGAAGCCACCCTGCGCATGCTGGAAGAAATTTCCAGCGTGGAGCATATTCCGGCCTTTATCGAGCGCGCCAAGGATAAAAACGATTCTTTCCGTCTGATGGGCTTTGGTCATCGGGTTTACAAAAACTACGATCCGCGCGCTACCGTGATGCGCGAGACCTGCCATGAAGTATTGAAAGAGCTGAAGCTATCCGACGACCTGCTGGCGGTGGCCATGGAATTGGAGCATATCGCCCTGCACGACCCGTACTTTATCGAGAAGAAACTGTATCCGAATGTGGATTTCTATTCGGGCATCATTCTCAAGGCCATGGGAATTCCTTCCACCATGTTTACCGTCATTTTCGCCATGGCGCGTACCGTCGGCTGGATTGCCCATTGGAAAGAGATGCATGACGACGGGGTAAAAATCGCCCGTCCGCGCCAGCTCTACACCGGTTATGACAAACGCGAGTTTACTTCGCAGATTAAGTAACCCCGCGGCCGTGCCGGTTTGCCTAAGAACGCCGCTTAATAACGCGGCGTTTTTTATGGGGCGCAGGATAACAGGGGAATATGCCGGTCTCAGCCGGCGGCGATCCGGTAACGCGGTGCGGATGCGGCGGGCGAACGCCAGCGCATAGACGCCGTCGCCATGCGGACACAGGGTATCCACCCGCACCGTTAGGCGTTCCCCCGCTTGATACCCACCGGCGATATTGGCCGAACTGACCCGTTGCAGCAGGGCTTGGCCATTGACGCAGCTTCGCCCAAATCGGCATTTGACTCCATGCAATCCCCCCGCTTGCTCCACCCCCTTTGGGCTACCCGGCCGTTTGCGTTTGCACATCCTCTTTGAGCTGCCAGGCGATCTGGTCGAAATAGCGGGTTTGCTCAAGCCAGGCCGCATGGGCTTCTTCCAGCGTACACTGCACGAAATGGATGGGCTCGCCCAGGCGGATTTGCGCCAGATGAAACAGATCGGCGGCAATCACGCAGGCGATGCGGGGGTAACCGCCGGTGGTCTGGGCGTCCGCCATCAGGACAATCGGCTGGCCGCCATGGGGCACCTGCACCACGCCGGGCAACAGGCCGTGGGAAAATAATTCGCGCTCGGTATTACGTTTGAGCGCCCATCCTTGCAAACGATAGCCCATGCGGTTGCTCTGCGGGCTGAGCTGCCAGCTTGAGCGCCAGAAGGCTTCCTGGGAGTCGGCGGTGAACTCGCGGTATTCAGGACCGGGCAGGGCGCGCACGCGGTTACCGAATAATAACTGCCGGATACCGATTTGCCGGCGGGGCAGCGCCAGGGATTTACCCGCGCGCAGCACGTCGCCGTCCTGGATCTTGCGCCCCTGGTAACCGCCAAAACCCGCTTTGAGATCCGTACTGCGGGAGTTAAGCACCTTGGGCACGTCAAATCCGCCGGAGACCGCCAGGTAACTGCGCATACCGTGTTTCGGCGTCGCCAGCTTCACCACCTGGCCGGGGCGTACCGGGAAACGCCAGCCGGTCCACAGCGGTTTGCCGTCCAGTTGCGCATGGCAATCGGCGCCGGTGAGCGCCAGCCAGCCGGCGGAAGTCACTTGCGCGCTGAACTGGCCGAGGGTAATTTCCAGCACGGCGGCATCCATGGGATTGGCCACCAGCAAATTGGCCATTTTCATCGCCGGCAAATCCAATACCCCGCCCTGGCTCACGCCCAGATTGCGAAAGCCGCCGCGGCCCCCATCCTGGACGGCGGTCATCATGCCCGCATGCAGCACTTTTAACATATGCCCTCCGGTTGCGGTACAAAGCGCACGTTATCACCGGGCAGCAGCAGCGTCGGCGGGTTGGCGCGCGGATCGAACATGGTGCGCGGAGTGCGGCCGATAATCTGCCAGCCCCCCGGCGTCGCCAGCGGATAAATACCGGTTTGCTTGCCGCCGATGCCAACCGAACCGGCAGGCACGCTCAGGCGCGGCTCATCGCGGCGCGGCGCGGCGATACTCTCCGGCAAGCCGCCCAGATAAGGAAACCCCGGTTGAAAACCGAGAAAATAAACAATATAGGCGGCGCCGGAATGGCACGCCACCAGTTGCCGCTCGGACATGCCGGCGTGTTCGGCCACCCAGGATAAATCGGGACCGTGCTCGCCGCCGTAGACCACGGGGATATCAATATCCCGGGATTCGGGGATCATGGCCTCGCTCTCTTCCCACCAGCGCTGCAGGCGTTCGATGGCATCCAGGGCCGAGCGCTGGGGATTCACCAGCAGCAAGGTAAGATTATTCATGCCCGGAATGGCCTCGCGCACTTCTTCATGGTGCGCCATCCGGGCGGCAAGCCCCCAAATACGGCGCTGGCTATCCAGGGTAATGGGGGGTTCCAGCTCAAGCACGACCGCGCTTTCGCCCAATAGGTAACATCGAGCCCGTTGCAATCAGACCTCCAGGGAAACAGTTCCGGTTAACCGGTAATGTATATGCAGGTAATGTAATGCGTTTTAGGGCAAAATGTAATAGCCCGCCGGTTAAGCGGGGTTGGCGATATCAATAAACGTCACGTCCAGTCCATGGTGGCGGGCCAGCCATTCCCCCAGGGCTTTAATGCCCCCGCGTTCGGTGGCGTGATGCCCCGCCGCATAAAAATGCAGCCCCATTTCCCGCGCGATATGGATGGTTTGCTCCGAGACCTCGCCGGTGATAAACGCGTCGACCCCGGCGCGCGCCGCCTGTTCGATAAACCCCTGTCCGCCGCCGCTGCACCAGGCCAGGCGCGAAATTTGCGCCGGGGCATTGTCGCCGCAGTGCAGCACCTCCCGTTCCAGGCGCATTTCCAGCCGGCGCTGCAGCTCCTGCGGGCTGACGGCGGGCGACAATTCCCCCCACGGCAACAGCGGGTCCAGCTGGCCTTTAACCGTGATATCCAGCACGGCGGCCAACTGGGCATTGTTTCCCAGGGTGGGATGGGCATCCAGGGGCAGGTGCCAGGCATAAAGATTGATATCGTTGTTTAACAGGGTCTTCAGCCGGCGCTGCTTCATGCCGGTGACCACCGGCGACTCGTTTTTCCAAAAATAGCCATGATGCGCCAGCACCGCGTCGGCGCCGTGGGCAACCGCGGCGTCCAGCAGCGCCTGGCAGGCGGTCACCCCGGTAACGATGCGCCTGACGTCCCCGCGCCCCTCCACCTGTAATCCATTGGGGGCGTAGTCCTGAAATGCGGTCGTATTCAGCAGCTCATTGATGAGCTGTTCAAGTTCAATATTGCGCATAATGATTGTGCCTTATAAATGAGATGTCTTCGGCCAACCTGGCTTTTACGATGACGGCCGGGACGATGACCGCTGGCCTGGAGCCGGCCCCTGGGCTTTGGCGGTTTTATACGCCGCCAGGGTTGCCTGGCGCGCCGTGCCATGATCAACGATGGGCAGCGGATAATCCAGCCCGGCTTGCTGTCTCGCCGGCCAGAGATGCGGCTCATGCACATACCGATCCGGCACCGCGGCCAGTTCCGGCAGCCAGCGGCGGATAAACTCGCCCCGTTCGTCAAATCGCCGCCCCTGGGTGGCGGGATTAAAAATACGGAAATAAGGCGCGGCGTCGGTACCGGTGGACGCGGCCCACTGCCAGCCGCCGTTATTGGCGGCAAAGTCGCCGTCAATCAGCTGCGCCATAAAATAGCGTTCTCCTTCGCGCCAGTCGATAAGCAGATCCTTTACCAGGAAACTGGCGGTAATCATACGCAACCGGTTGTGCATCCAGCCGCTGTGGTTCATTTGGCGCATGGCGGCGTCAACAATGGGGTAACCGGTTTTGCCCTGCTGCCAGGCGGCCAGCCGGGCGCCGTCTTGCCGCCATGCCACGCCACGCGTCCACAAGATAAACGGCTGATGTTTGCACAACGCGGGATAACTGACGATCAGATGACGATAAAAATCGCGCCAGATCAATTCATTTAGCCAGGTAAAGGCGCCGCTGTCGGAATGGTCCAGCACCTGCGGATAGGCTTGACGCAGCCGGTTATAGCACTGCCGCGCAGAAATCACCCCCACGGCCAGATAGGCCGAAAGCCGGCTGGTGGCGTCCAGCGCGGGGATATCGCGCGCTTTACGGTAATCCTGCATCTGCTGATGGCAAAAGGTGCGCAGCCTGGAAAGCGCGGCGTCCTCGCCGGGGGGATAGTCGCCAGCGGGCGCCTGGCAGGGATAATCAAACGGCGCCAGTTCGCAAAGCGCCACGGGCCCGGAAATCTCCCGGGGCGACGGGGCGGGCACGCACTGTGGATCGACCTCGATCAGCTTGCGCACAAACGCGTTGCGAAACGGCGTGAAAACTTTATACATGGCGCCGTCGCCGGTATGCACGCCGCCCGGTGGCAGCAACACGCCGTCGTCAAATCCCTGGCAGACGACGGCGGGGTCCAGCCGGCGTTCCAGCTCCGCATCGCGCTGGTGCTCGTTGAATTCATACTGGTAGTTATAAAACAGCGCATCGACCGCCTGCCGCCGGCAGAAATCCACCAGCCAGGCCACCGACGCCTGGAAATCGTCGCATTGGTGGTAATGCATGGGAATGCCCCGCGCGGCCAAGGCCTGCCGTACCGCCGCGAGATTGGCGAGGATAAATGCGGCCTGGCGCGGGGACATGCCGTGCTGATGCCATTGCCCAGGCGTGGCGATATAGACCACCAGCACGCGGGCGGCGCGATCCTGGCAGGCGGCATAGAGCGCCGGGTTATCATGAACGCGCAAATCCGCGCGCAGCCAGACGAGATGGGTTTTCATGTTTCTTCCTTGATCTTAATGACCGTAACGCAGCCGCAGGGCTTCCGGGTAAGGCTCGAAGTAGCGTTGCTGCGCCAGCCAGGCGTCGGGATATTCGGCCATATAATGTTTTAACAGCGTGATAGGGGCGAGCAAGGGCTGCAATCCCTGCCGGTAGCTGTCAATCAGCAACGCTAATTCCTGACGCTGTTTGGGCGTCAGGTGACGGCGAAAATACCCCTGCGCGTGCATCAGAACATTGGTATGGTTGGGCCGCGTGGCCGTGTTGGATAACATCGCCATCAGCCGGTTGCGGTACTCCAGGGCAAACAGTTCCAGCGATTCCCACCGGTCCATGGCCGCGACGAACGGCCCCAGCAGGCGATACTCCGGCTGGGAATGGGCCAGCAACAGCAATTTATAACGGCTGTGAAAAGCCATCAAGCCGCCCCGGGTCAAGGGCTGTTGCAGCAACTGGTTAAACTCGAACAGCGTGTATACCCGGGCGACAAAATTTTCCCGTAACCGCGGGTCGTGCAGCCGCCCGTCCTCTTCAACCGGCAGCCAGGGCAGTCGCCGCATCAGTTCGCGGGTGAACAACCCGGCGCCGTTTTTTTGCGACCCGCCGCGATCGTAGACCCGCACCCGTTCCATGCCGCAGCTGGGGGATTTGGCGCAGACGATATAGCCGGACAAATGGTCCAATTGCCGGCAGCGCGCAGTTGAAAAGGCCTGCATCGCCGGGGTTAGATCGGTGTCGTCCGGACCCTTGCCGGTGCGCATGGCGATGTGCCCCTGTTCATCTTTGACCAGCCGCAGCGCCGGGCGGGGCGTCGGCAAACCGATGGCCATCTCGGGACAAATGGGTTCGAAGCGCACAAAGGGCGCCAGATCCTCCATGGCAAAGGCAAAACGGCGATGGCCGCCGTCGAAACGGACTTGCTCACCCATTAGGCAGGCGCTGATGCCGACGGGAATTTTATTGTTCATGCTTCGCCCCCTGAGAGTGACTTCCTAAGCAAAGCGTAGACGATTATAGCCGGACCGGCCGGCGGCTTTTAACAAAAGTCGCACCGGTAAATCAGCGGGGAACCGCCCTCGGCCGCGGTAGGGTAATTTGCCAGAGAGTGCGCTTTTTTGCTGCTAAAATCGTCACTTATATCTGTTTTTTACACCGCGCCCCGCAATCTTTGCACTTTTATCCCCGGCGTAGTATGGATAAGGGCACGGGGAAACAATCAGGAGTGCCGATGGGCGTACGGAAACCACAGCGACCTGGCGGGGAAAGTCTTACCGATCGGGTAGCGGTGCCTTGGCGGCAACAGCTGCGCGGCTGCCTGGCCGCCATAGCGTTTTGCGCGCTGATTACCCTGCCGGCGCAATGGCTGCTGCCCCCGATCGAGCCGGCCAACCTGATTATGGTCTACTTGCTCGCGGTGATGCTGGTGGCGCTGTTTTATGGCCGCTGGCCCTCGGTCCTATCGGCTATTATCAACGTGGCCAGCTTCGATGTGTTTTTTGTCCAGCCGCGCGGCTCGCTGGCGGTCGGCGATTTAGAGTATCTGGTCACCTTCGCCGTCATGCTGATTGTCGGACTTACGGTGGGAAACCTGACGGCCGGCGTGCGTTATCAGGCCCACGTGGCCCGGCTGCGCGAGCAGCGGGCGCGGCGGTTGTACGCCATGTCGAAAGCGCTGAGCCAGGCCATGACGCAGCAGGAGATTGCCGCCACCGCGCTGCATTTTATCGATGATGCGTTCACGGCCAAAACCCGGTTATACCTGCAGAGAAACGATGATATT
Source organism: Sodalis sp. RH21 (assembly GCF_047324175.1). Taxonomy (NCBI): domain Bacteria; kingdom Pseudomonadati; phylum Pseudomonadota; class Gammaproteobacteria; order Enterobacterales; family Bruguierivoracaceae; genus Sodalis; species Sodalis sp. RH21. Next base: position 4,194,451 of record NZ_CP178732.1, read on the forward strand.
GTTGATATGACGCCGGCGGCGGCGGACGGCGGCCTGCCCGTGGACCCGGCGATTATCCGCTGGAGCTTCGATCGCGCCATACCCGCCGGCCTGGGTACCGATACCCTGCCGGACCTGGCTTACCGGCTTTATCCGCTGCAAGTGGATCGGCGCCGGTTCGGCGTACTGGCCATTCAGCCCCGATCCGCGCGCGATCTGCTGATGCCCGAACAGCGGCGGCTGCTGGAAACCTGTACGGTATTGACCGCCGGCGCGCTGGAGCGTTTCGCGCTGGCCGATCGCGCCGAGCAGGCGCGCCTGGCCGCCGAAGGGGAGCGGCTGCGCAACGCGCTCTTGTCGGCCCTGTCCCATGATTTACGCACGCCGCTCACCGTACTGTCCGGGCAGGCGGAGATCCTGGCCTTGGATCTGGCCGCCGCGGCATCGCCCCACGCCGGCCAGGCCGATGATATTCGCCGGCAGGCGCTGGACACCACCCGCCTGGTTAATAATCTGCTGGATATGGCGCGCCTGCAGTCCGGCGGCGTCGCCGTTCATCCTTCCTGGCAGTCCCTGGAAGAGATATTCGGCAGCGCCCTGCGGCTGATGCGGGCGTCCATCGGCCCGCACCGGGTGCGGGTCGATTTGCCCGACCCGGCGCTGCTGGTGGAGTGCGACGGCATCTTGCTGGAGCGGGTATTGATCAATTTGCTGGAAAACGCGGTAAAATATGCCGGCCCCGAGGCCGATATTGTCCTGCGCGCCCGAACCCGGCCCGGCTGGCTGGAGGTGACGGTGGCGGATACGGGGCCGGGGATCGCGCCCGGCGCGGAAAAAACCATTTTTACTAAATTCGCCCGCGGCCGGCCGGAATCATCCATCGCCGGCGTAGGCCTGGGCCTGGCCATCTGCCGGGCTATCATAGAGATTCACCGCGGCCGGATTTGGGCGGATAATGCCCCCGCCGGCGGGGCGTGTTTCCATTTTACCCTGCCCTTGACCGCGCCGCCCGAGATGGCGCCACCGGAGGAAACGTGAGCACCATGACAGCCAATATCCTGATTATCGAAGACGAAGACGCCATACGCCGCTTTGTCCGCCAGGCGTTGGAGCGCGAAGGCTACCGGGTATTCGACGCGGAAAACATGGCCCGCGGGCTGATCGAAACCGCCACCCGCAAACCGGATTTGATCGTGCTCGATCTCGGCCTGCCGGACGGCAACGGCGTGGATTTTATTCGCGATCTGCGCCGCTGGAGCGCCATCGGCGTCGTGGTGCTGTCGGCCAGAAGCGACGAGCAGGATAAGATCGACGCCCTGGATGCCGGCGCCGATGATTACCTGACCAAGCCTTTCGGCATCGGCGAGCTGCTGGCGCGGGTACGGGTCGCCCTGCGCCGCCCGCTGCGCGGCGAGGAGAAAGCGGCCACGGTGTCCTTCTCCTCGGTGAGCGTAGATTTGGTCAACCGCCAGGTCACCCGGGACGGGCAATTACTGCATTTGACGCCCATCGAATTCCGCCTGCTGGCGACGCTGCTGGCCCACCAGGGCAAAGTATTGACCCAGCGTCATCTGCTGCGCGAAGTCTGGGGACCCAACGCCGTGGAGCACAACCATTATCTGCGGATCTATATGGGGCATTTGCGCCAGAAACTGGAAACCGATCCGGCCCAGCCCAGCCACTTGCTTACCGAAACCGGGATCGGCTATCGTTTTATGCCTTAAGTCCGCATCCTTGACCCGGCCGCCAACGGAGAAAGGTTCCGCCGTTTAGCCGCCTTGCCGTTTTCTTTGCACTGGATATGATGATGAGCACTTGGTTAATTTACGCCCTGCTTTCCGCCCTGACCGCTTCGTTGGTGGCGATCTTCGGTAAAATCGGTTTACAGCATCTGGATGCCAACAGCGCCACCGCCATCCGTTCGGTGGTGATGGCGGTATTTCTGGTGGGCGTGGTGCTGGTCCAGGACAAAATGAACCTGGTCAGCGAAATCCTGGCCGATAAAAAGGCCCTGGGTTTTATCATATTAAGCGGCGTGGCGGGGGCGTTATCATGGCTGTTTTATTTTATGGCCATCAAATTCGGCAAGGTGTCCCAGGTAGCGCCCATCGATAAGCTGAGCGTGGTGTTCGCGGTGGTGATGGCGGTGATTTTGTTTGGCGAAAAAGTTTCGCTGGTGGCCGGCTTCGGGGTGGCGCTGATCGTCGCCGGCGCACTGATGGTGGCGCTGGGTTAGGCCTGGTCGCCCGGGCCTTTTTTTAATGCCAGCATAAAGGCGCGAAAGGGGTCCCGCAGCGGGGCGAACAGGGGATGTTTGCGATATTCCATCATTACCTCGGAGAAGAGTTTGAGTCCGACGGCGAAAGCGGCGCTTTTTCCCGCGCCGAACGCCAGATCTTCCCTCCCCTGCAGCCGTTCGACAATGCCGAGTATCTCGTCGTGATTGTCGATTTCAAATGACAGTGACGGTTTTTCCAGCGGCTGGCCGTTCTTATCCGCCAGCGGCTCCACGGTAATACGATAACGATAACCCGCCATCAGTTTTGCTCCCCGGCGCCGGGCGCCCGCAGTTCGGTTTCAATGGTTTTAACGGCGGCCAGCAGGGCGGCGTTAATGCGTTCCACCTGCTCCGGCATCAGATCGGCGCGCAGCATATTGCCGCGCAGCAGCCCTTTTAACTGGCGCATGCTTTCGGATATGCCCGGTATCAGGCTGCCTTCCCCCCGTTTGCCCGCCTGCGCGAGCCGTGCGAAAATCACGTTAATCGCCGGTTGATGTTTTGCCAGCTCCGCCAGCCCCTCTGGGGTGATATGGTAATTTTTACGGCTTTGCCCGTCCGGGCTTTCCGCGCTGATAAAGTCCTGATCCACCAGCAGGCTGAGGGTGGGATAAATCACGCCGGGACTCGGGGCGTACAGGCCTGATGACGCCTGCTCTATTTCCTTGATCAACTCATAACCATGGCTGGGTTTACGCGCCACCAGCGCCAGCAATACGATGCGCAGATCGCCATGCTCAAACAGCCGGCGCAGTTTATGCTCGCCGTCGTGCGGCCGGCGTGCTTCGCCGCGGTGTCCATGGCGTTCGCCCCGCCCCCCTTCGCCGCCTTCGCCGCGGGAGCAATAAGGATGATGTCGATGAAAGTGCATACTGCCTCCTCGTTATTTAGATATATCTAAGTTACCCGGGGTCCCCAAAAATTGCAATAAAAGATATATCTAAATTAACAGAGAAGCAGGCGATGCAAGCGAGGAGATAAAACGTTGGGGAAGCTAAAACAATAAACCCGACCGCCCCTTACGGGACGGCCGGGCCAAAGGCGGCAAAACGGGAGGTTACTTGGCGCCAGCCAGCACTTCGCTGACAATTTCCACCGCTTCTTTTTCAATTTGCTCGCGGTGTTCGGCGCCGAGGAAGCTTTCGCAATAAATTTTGTAGGCCTCTTCGGTACCGGAGGGCCGCGCCGCGAACCAGCCGTTCTTGGTCATGACTTTCAGCCCGCCGATGGATGCGCCGTTACCGGGCGCTTCGGTCAGGCGCGCGGTGATCGGATCGCCGGCCAGGGTGCTGGCGCTGACTTTTTCCGGCGACAGTTTGCTCAGGATAGCCTTTTGCGCATGGGTGGCCGGAGCCTGGATGCGGTTATAGCTGGGGGCGCCAAAACGCTGCGCCAGCTCATCATAATGCTGCTGCGGATTTTTACCGGTGACCGCGGTAATTTCCGCCGCCAGCAGGCACATGATAATGCCATCCTTGTCGGTGGACCACGGACGGCCGTCAAAACGCAGGAACGAGGCCCCGGCGCTCTCTTCGCCGCCAAAACCCAGGCTGCCGTCAAACAGTCCGTCGACAAACCACTTGAAGCCCACCGGCACTTCCACCAGCTTGCGGCCGAGATCGGCCACCACGCGGTCGATCATCGCGCTGGATACCAGCGTTTTGCCTACCGCCACATCCGCGCCCCACTGCGGGCGATGCTGGAACAGGTAGTTGATGGCCACCGCCAGGAAATGGTTGGGATTCATCAACCCCGCCGGCGTAACGATGCCGTGGCGGTCGTAATCCGGATCGTTGGCCAAGGCCAGATCAAACTTGTCGCGCAGCGCCAGCAAGCCGGCCATCGCCCATTGGGACGAACAATCCATGCGGATAATGCCGTCATGGTCAAGATGCATAAAGCGGAACGTCTGGTCGATCTCTTCATTCACCAGCGTCAAGTCCAGCTGATAGTGCTGGGCGATACGCTGCCAGTAGGCGATACCGGAACCGCCGAGGGGATCGACGCCCAGCTTCAGGCCGGCTTTTTGGATCGCCGCCATATCCACCACGTCGGCCAGCCCCTCCACGTAAGCCTGCACCAGATCCTGCGCATGGATATGGCCGCTCTGCCAGGCCGCATCCAGCGTCTGGCGCCGCACGCCGCGCAAATCCTCGGCCAGCAGGGCATTGGCGCGCTCTTCAATCACCTTGGTCAGATTGGTATCCGCCGGCCCGCCGTTAGGCGGATTATATTTAATCCCGCCGTCTTCCGGCGGATTATGGGATGGGGTGATTACGATGCCGTCCGCCTGGGGACCGCCGGCGCGATTGTGGGTCAGGATGGCGTTCGACACCGCCGGGGTGGGGGTAAAACCGTTGTCCTGCTGGACAATCACTTCCACGCCGTTGGCGCTGAGCACTTCCAGCACGGAAATAAACGCCGGTTCCGACAGCGCATGGGTATCTTTACCCACGTAGCACGGCCCGGTGATGCCCTGGTTGCGGCGTTCTTCGGCGATCGCCTGGCTGATGGCCAGGATATGGGCTTCGTTGAAACTGTGACGGCCCGCGCTGCCGCGATGACCGGACGTCCCGAATTTCACCGCATGGGCGGTATTGCCCGTTTCCGGACGCAAAACATAATACTGCGAGGTTAACTGCGCGACGTTAATCAAATCGCTTTGCCGGGCGGGTTGCCCGGCGCGGGGGCTATTAGCCATCGGTGCTTCTCCCTTGGCTGCTATTAATTAAATGGTGCCGCAAACTTTATCCGTCAGTTCCACCGGGAACTGCATGGCCAGCATAATGTGTTCCACCATGCCGCGTTTACGTCCGGTGTTGGTATTCGTTATGACCCAATAGGGCGTTTCCGGTACCTGTTTAGGTTTAGTATGGCTGCCATTTTGCAAAAGTGTCTGTTCATCGGCGGCAAAATAGGTACGGGTGCGCCCATGGAGGATATCGGCCGCCTCGGCGAACTGCGCCGGGGAGATCTGGTAAAGGGTGGTCAGCACCAGCATAAAGCGGTCAACCGCCTTGCGCTGTTCGGCATAGCTGTCCGAAAGCAGCAGCTCGCGCATGGCGCGCACCCGATCGCGGGCCGGCGCGGGAACCTCCGGCTTGGCCTGCACCTCGGCCGGCGGCGCGCTGCGGGGGGTTGCGCCGGCCTGCGCGTCGAATTTCAGCATGCGGCGTAAAATATCCGAGGCGCTTTCGCCGATATGTTGGGTGTGACCGGCGATATAGCGGTAAAGGTCTTCGTCGACTTCAATTGTTTTCATCTTTATCCGGGGTTTTCTTCTCATAAATCAATCAACAGGATTATACAAGCTAAACCGTCCCTGCGAATAGCGCTAGTATCGGGCTTAACCAAAAAGTCGGATAATCCCCCGTCCGGGCCGGCAGGCGCGCCGCCATTTTTTGCGGCGCGGGCGCGGAAAACTCATGCTAGGCTAACCCTATTGCGCGCGGACCAGATCCGTATGCGCCGCAAAATAACTTTATGATCAATTGCTAAAAAGGCCAATAAACCGCGCCGCCATAAGGATCACGATGAAATTACACTATCGTCTGCAACCGGCCCGACAGCCCGGCGATGCGCTGCCGGTGGTTTTGCTGCACGGCCTGTTCGGCAGCCTGGATAACCTCGGCGTGCTGGCCCGTCCGCTGCAAGAGCAGCATGCCACCCTGCAAATCGATTTGCGCAACCACGGTCTTTCACCCCATGATAGCGACGCCGGTTACGCCGCCATGGCCGGCGATGTGCTGGCACTTTTGGATGAGCTGCAAATAGAACGGTGCATCGTTATCGGCCATTCCATGGGCGGCAAGGTCGCCATGATGCTGACCGCCCTGATTCCCGGGCGGATCGCCGGGCTGGTGGTGATTGATATGGCTCCGGTCAGCTACCCTACCCGCCATCACGACGGCGTATTTGCCGCGCTGCGGCGGGTAAGCGCGGCGGGCATCACCCAGCGCACCGAGGCGGCGGCGCTGATGCGCGAGGATATCGCCGACCAGGGGACGATTCAGTTTTTACTGAAATCCCTGCGTCCTGAGGGATGGCAATTCAACGTCGAAGCCCTGTGGAACAGCTATCCGGCGCTGATCGCCTGGCAGGAATCCGCTCCCTGGCCCGGTCCGGTATTATTTATCCGCGGCGAAAAATCCCCCTATCTGGATGACCGCTACCGGCAGGACATCCAGCGGCAATTCCCGCAGGCGCGCGGCCATGCCATCGCCGGCGCCGGGCATTGGGTCCACGCGGAAAAACCCGAAGCCACCGTGCGCGCCGTCGCGCGTTTTCTGGCATCGTTGCCGAAACGGCCTGATTAACCTTGAGTTTAATATTGTCGTTTAATGCCGGGGTGGGGTAACATGGCGCGCTATGTTTTCCGGCGCCACGACGTCCGGAAAAGTAACGTTACGGGCGAGACACCCTGATGGCGAAGCCAGCATCGGCACCGTCAGGGCGGTTGCCCGCCCGCTTTCCGATGCACAATCCCTTCATGACCTATGGCAAAAGAACAAACGGACCGCACCACCCTGGATTTATTTATCGATGAACGACGTCCAGGGCGCCCGAAGACCAACCCCCTATCCAGGGATGAGCAGTTGCGCATCAATAAGCGCAACCAGCTGCGCCGGGATAAAGTGCGCGGCCTGCGCCGGGTGGAACTGAAAATCAACGCCCAGGCGGTGGACGCGTTAAACGAACTGGCGGAGCGGCAAAATCTGTCGCGCAGCGAACTGATAGAATTGATTTTACTGGCCGAGCTGGAGCGGCAGCAAAATGCGGCCAAGGGGGGGCAATGACCCCATAGCACCCTTACGCCGCCGGCTGATTCAAGGCTTGCGGCCGCGGGGAGTCTGAATTTGAGACAAAACCCCGGCGGAACGAGTTTCTCCCGCTGTTATGGTCTGCTATTATTGCCCCAGAACCCGAACGAACCGATTGCAGAACATATCCTTAATATTTAAGAGGTTTTCAAATTCATGGCAACTGTAGGCATTTTTTTTGGCAGTGATACCGGCAATACCGAAAATATTGCCAAAATGATCCAAAAGCAACTTGGCGCGGATGTTGCCGAAGTTCATGACATTGCCAAAAGCAGTAAAGAAGACCTGGCGCAGTTCAATACTCTGCTACTGGGTATCCCGACGTGGTATTATGGCGAAGCGCAATGTGATTGGGATGACTTTTTCCCTACCCTGGAAGAGATTGATTTCACTGGCAAAACCGTGGCCCTGTTCGGCTGTGGCGACCAGGAGGATTACGCGGAATATTTTTGTGACGCCATGGGCACCATCCGCGATATCATCGAACCGAACGGCGCGACCATTATCGGCCATTGGCCTACCGCCGGTTACCATTTCGAAGCCTCGAAAGGGCTGGCCGACGACAATCATTTCATCGGCCTGGCCATCGATGAAGATCGCCAACCTGAACTGACCAATGCTCGGGTCGACGGCTGGGTAAAACAGATCAGCGCCGAGCTGAACCTGGGCTGATTCACCGGCTGCCCCGGCAACCACCACGGGCCGTCAGCCGTTATGGCGGCCCGTCGGCCTTGCCGATAAGTTATTCCTGTCGAATTAATAGATACAAGTTTTTAACTTTTAGCCACAAAGCGGTACAATAGCGCAGCGGTTTCACCCTTTTGGTCAAAATGTTGCAGAATGTGCCCTACGAAAAGGGCTATAGTTGTTAACAGGGTGCGGTTTTCATTTTGGACAGGCAGTCCTATAATGAGACGGCGTCACATTTTTCGGGCCGACCGATGTTATAGGCTACATTTGCCTACAATCAGATTTTCAAAGTAACAGGACTATACCCGCATGACTGACAATAATATTGCATTGAAGAAGGCCGGCCTGAAAGTCACCCTTCCCAGACTGAAGATTCTGGAAGTGTTGCAAGATCCGGAATGCCATCACGTCAGTGCGGAGGATCTCTACAAAAAACTGATCGATATGGGCGAGGAGATCGGTTTAGCCACCGTGTACCGGGTACTGAACCAGTTTGACGATGCCGGCATCGTCACCCGCCATAATTTCGAAGGCGGCAAATCGGTTTTTGAACTGACCCAGCAGTATCATCACGATCATCTGATCTGCCTGGATTGCGGCAAAGTGATTGAGTTTCGCGATGAATTTATCGAAGCGCGCCAGCGCGATATCGCCAAAAAACACAATATCAAACTTACCAACCACAGTTTATATCTTTACGGACATTGTGAAGTCGGCAACTGCCGTGAAGACGAAACCCTGCACGACCATAGCGATATGCTTAACGGCGTGAAGGAATAACCCGGGCGTTTCCACCGTAGCCACGTTCCCAGTGGCCAGGCATAAAAAAAACGCTGCCGAAGCAGCGTTGATATCAATTCGCGGCGGCGTCCTCAGACGGCGGTTTTGGTCCAGGTGTCCCGCAGGCCGACGGTGCGGTTAAACACCGGTTTTTCCCGGCTGAAGTAGCGGGTGTCGGCGCAGAAGTAACCTTCGCGTTCAAATTGGAACGGATGGCCGATCTGGGCGTCCAGCACGCTTGCCTCCACGATACCTTGCTTGATCACCAGCGATTCCGGATTAAGCGCCGACAGAAAATCTTCCGCCGCGGCGGGATTCGCCTCGCTGAACAAACGATCGTATAAGCGGAACTCCGCGGCGACGCCGCGGGTAGCCGATACCCAATGGATAACCCCTTTCACCTTGCGCCCATCCGCCGGATCTTTACTTAACGTGTCCGGATCATAAGTGCAATACAAAGCGGTGATTTCACCCTCTTCATCTTTTTGCACGCGTTCGGCCTTGATCACATAGGCATTGCGCAGCCGTACTTCTTTGCCCAGCACCAGCCGCTTGTACTGCTTATTGGCTTCCTCGCGAAAATCCGCCCGATCGATATAAATCTCGCGGCCAAACGCCACCTGGCGATGACCCATTTCCGGTTTATTGGGATGGGTTGGCATGGTCACGGTCTCTTCGTGCCCGACGGGCAGATTTTCGATAATCACCTTGACCGGGTCGATAACCGCCATGGCGCGCGGGGCGCTTTCGTTCAAATCTTCGCGGATACAGGCTTCCAGAGCGGCGATTTCCACGTTGTTATCCTGCTTGGTCACGCCGATGCGACGGCAGAATTCGCGGATCGAGGCGGCGGTATATCCACGGCGGCGCAGGCCGGAAATAGTCGGCATGCGCGGGTCATCCCATCCCTCGACAATATTTTCCGCCACCAACTGGGTCAGCTTGCGCTTGGACATAATGGCGTATTCAAGATTCAGACGCGAAAACTCATATTGGCGCGGGTGGCAGCCAATACTGATGTTATCCAGCACCCAATCATATAAGCGGCGGTTATCCTGGAACTCCAGGGTGCACAGCGAATGGGTAATCCCTTCCAGGGCATCGGAGATGCAGTGGGTAAAATCATACATCGGATAGATGCACCATTTGGTGCCGGTCTGGTGGTGTTCGGCGAACTTGATGCGGTACAGCACCGGGTCGCGCATTACCATAAAGGAGGACGCCATATCGATTTTGGCGCGCAGGCAGGCCGAACCTTCGGCAAACCCACCGTTGCGCATGATGGCGAACAGTGCCAGGTTGTCTTCCACCGGACGATCGCGGAACGGGCTGTTTCTGCCCGGCGAAGTCAGGTTGCCGCGATATTCGCGAATAGCGTCGGGGGACAGCTCGTCCACATAGGCCAGCCCTTTTTTGATCAGCTCCACGGCGTAGTCATGCAACTGGTCAAAATAATCCGATGAATAATGAATATCGCCGCTCCACTCGAACCCCAGCCACTTGACGTCCTGCTTGATCGAATCAACGAATTCGATATCTTCTTTCGCCGGATTGGTATCATCAAAACGCAGGTTGCACTGTCCCTGGTAATCCTGGGCGATGCCGAAATTCAGGCAAATGGACTTTGCATGACCGATATGCAAATAGCCGTTAGGCTCCGGCGGAAAACGGGTATGCACCGAATGGTGCTTACCCGATGCCAAATCTTCGTCAATAATTTGACGAATAAAGTTCGTTGGGCGGGCTTCTGCCTCACTCATATTGATATTCCTCTACGCGAAAGCACGACATTTATCGCCCATATGTTCCAACAAGCCACGTTTCGACACAACCGTTAGTTGCAGAAAATCTTATCCCGGCGCGAGCGCCGCCGTTGGCCATGGCTAGCCGATAAGGCGATGGTTTGACATTATATTACCATAGGCGCGATAACGCCGGAGGATAACCGGAAAGGGATTCATCGGGATGGAACAACGGAGCGGGAAGGTTCCGGCGCGCCAGGCGCGCCGGAACCAACAATACAACTACAACTAGATATTGAACGCCGGCTATAACCACATGCGGTTATTTAGCGGTGATATCCAGCAGCGGCGTTTCACCCGCGATAACCACACCGCTGGCCACGGCCGCTATGGCGCCGAACTGATCCATATTGGCAATCACCACCGGGCTTATCAATGAACGGGCGTTGGCGCCGAGGTAGTCCAGATCCAGCTCCAGAATCGGCTGTCCCTGGGTCACCTTGCTGCCCTCTTCCGCCAGTAAGGTAAAGCCCTGGCCTTGCAGCCCGACGGTATCGATGCCGATATGCACGATCACCTCGGCGCCGGAGTCGGTTTCCAGGCAAAAAGCGTGATGGGTGCCGAAGACTTTAACCAGCGTACCGTTGGCCGGCGACAGTACCAGTTTGCCGGTAGGCCGGATGGCCACGCCTTCGCCTACCGCTTTGGAGGCGAACGCTTCATCAGGCACCTGATCCAGCGGCACGATTTCGCCGCTGATCGGCGATACCAGGCTGACCACCACCGGCCGCGATGCCGGCCGCGGCGCTTCGGGAGCGACCGCTGGCTGCACCGGCGCAACGTTGCGGGCGACCGATTTCGCCGCGGCTATCGGACCGCTGGCCAGCACCGTGCGCATGGCGCCGGCGATAATTTCGGCACGGGTGCCGACAATCACCTGCACGCTCTCTTTATTCAGGCGGATGACGCCCTGGGCGCCCAGATTTTTGGCCAGCGATTCGTTCACCAGGGCGGAATCTTTCACATTCAGACGCAGGCGGGTAATACAGGCATCTATGCCGGTCAAATTATCGGAACCGCCAATGGCGCTGATATAACGACGGGCCAAAGCCTCGGTTTCACCGCTTTTAGTGGTGGCCACCGGCTCGACATCCACATCGTAACCGTCGGATTCGTCACCGGCCACGGCCAGTTCGCGTCCCGGGGTTAGCAGGTTGAAACGTTTGATGGTGAAACGGAAGACCAGATAATAGATAACAAAGAACACCAGCCCCTGCGGAATCAGCATATACCAGCGCACCGCCAGGGGATTGCGCGAGGAGAGCACCATATCCACCAGGCCGGCGCTAAAGCCGAAACCGGCCATCCAATGCATCTGGGCGGAGATGAATACCGACAGACCGGTCAATATCGCATGCAGCAGATACAAGACCGGCGCCACGAACATAAAGGAGAATTCCAGCGGCTCGGTAATACCGGTAAAGAAGGCGGCAAACGCACCGGCCAGCATAATACCGGCGACCTTGCTTCTGTTTTCCGGACGGGCGCATTGATAAATCGCCAGGGCGGCGCCGGGCAGGCCGAACATCATGATCGGGAAGAAGCCGGCCTGATAGCGGCCCGTGATCCCGACGATGGCGGTACCCGCATCAATCGACTGCTGGCCGCCAAAGAATTTAGGAATATCATTGATGCCGGCGACATCGAACCAGAACACCGAGTTCAGGGCATGATGCAGACCGACCGGAATCAGCAGGCGATTGAAGAAGGCATAGATGCCGGCGCCCACCGAACCCAGGCGCTGGATATGTTCGCCAAACGACACCAGGGCGCTGAACACCAGCGGCCAAACGTACATCAGGATAAATGCCACCAGGATCATCACGAAGGAGACCAGGATTGGCACCAGGCGCCGGCCGCTGAAGAACGACAGCGCCTTGGGCAGTTCCACATGGCTGAAGCGGTTGTACAGCTCGGCGGAAATAATCCCTACCAGGATGCCGACGAACTGATTATTGATTTTGCCAAAAGCCGCGGGCACATCGGCCAGCGGGATATGCTGGATCATCGACACGGCGGCGGGAGCGCACAGCGTGGTGACCACCAAAAAACCGACCAGGCCGGACAATGCCGCCGCGCCGTCTTTATCCTTTGACATACCGTAAGCGACGCCGACCGCGAACAGCACCGACATATTTTCGATAATGGCCGATCCGGCTTTGATAAAGAAGGCCGCCCACGCGCTGCTGCCCCCCCAACCCACCGGGTCAATCCAATAACCGACGCCCATCAGGATGGCGGCGGCTGGCAACGTTGCCACCGGCACCATCAATGCGCGGCCTATTTTCTGAAGATAACTGAGTATATTCACCTTGATTCCCCTATTGATCTTATCGACCGACCCACAATGTGAGGCGCCCAACCCAATGCCTGCTTCAAAACCGCGCCTGACGAACTGTCATACGCAGTGTATTAAGTTTAATTTTCTTCGCAAATTAATTACCGGTATTATGTGATTAGAATCACCTTGAACCGGTAGAATTTGTGACTTATTCTACGATTCATGTCAAACTTATTTTGCACTACGAAAAATCAACTTATACTTTTCCCGTCAGGTCAAAGAGTCATAGCCGCGCTGTTTTATGCTGCTCGCGCTAACGCTATACTTCCTTCACCGTTCCGGGCAACTGCTTTTACCTTAAAAAGAGGCCAATAATGAGACTTATCCCTTTAGAAACCGCCGCTGATGTCGGCAAATGGGCAGCCAGCCATATCGTCGAGCGCATTAACGCGTTCAAACCGACCAAGGAACGTCCGTTTATCCTGGGACTGCCGACCGGCAGCACGCCGATGGAAGCCTACAAATATCTTATCCAGATGCATAAAGCGGGCCAGATCAGCTTCGAAAACGTCGTCACCTTCAACATGGATGAATATGTCGGCCTGCCAACCGAGCATCCGGAAAGCTACTCGTCATTTATGCACCACAATTTCTTCGATCATGTTAATATTCCTAAAGAAAACATTAACCTGTTAAACGGCAACGCGCCGGATATCGACGCCGAATGCCGCCGTTATGAAGAGAAAATCCGCTCTTACGGCAAAATCCACCTGTTTATGGGCGGCGTGGGCAACGACGGGCATATCGCCTTCAACGAACCGGCGTCTTCCCTGGCGTCCCGTACCCGCATCAAAACCCTGACCCAGGAAACCCGCCGCGCCAACTCGCGCTTTTTTGATAACGATATCGAACAGGTTCCGCGTTTCGCCCTGACCGTCGGCGTCGGCACCCTGCTGGATGCGGAAGAAGTCATGATTCTGGTCATTGGCCACAATAAAGCCCTGGCGCTACAGGCCGCGGTTGAAGGCAACGTGAATCATATGTGGACAATAAGTTGTCTGCAGCTCCATGCTAAGGCGATCATGGTTTGCGATGAGCCGTCCACGCTGGAATTGAAGATTAAAACGGTAAAATATTTCCGCGAACTGGAAGCGGCCGAAGCGCCAAACGCGAAAAAAGTGTAACCGATAACCGGGAGCAAACGATGTATGCATTAATCAATGGCCGGATTTTCACCGGTTATCAGATACTTGACAACCATGCGCTGACCGTGGCCGATGGTGCGATCGCCGATATCTGTCCGGTGGCGTCGCTGCCCGCAGACGTGGAACAACGCGACCTCGCCGGCGCGATCCTGGCGCCGGGATTTATCGACCTGCAGCTTAACGGATGCGGCGGCGTGCAGTTCAATGACTCTCTCGACGCGCTGTCGGTGGAAACATTGGAAATCATGCAGCGCGCCAATGTCAAAGCCGGCTGCACCAGCTTTTTGCCGACCCTGATCACCAGCACCGATGAATTTATGCGGCGCGCGATCGAGGTGATGCGCGCTTTTCTGGCGCAGCACGCCCACCAGGCGCTGGGCTTGCATTTGGAGGGTCCTTACCTCAACCCCATCAAAAAAGGCACGCACGATCCGGCCCTGATGCGCCGGCCCGACCCGGCCATGGTGGATTTCCTGTGCGAAAACGCCGATGTGATCGCCAAACTGACGCTGGCGCCGGAAATGGTCGACGCCGCGATAATCCGCCGCCTGGTGGCCGCGGGCATCCGGGTATCCGCCGGGCATTCCAACGCGACCTACGATGAGGCGAAAGCGGGTTTTGCCGCCGGTATCAGTATCGCCACCCATCTGTTCAACGCCATGCCGCCGCTGGTTGGCCGCGAACCGGGGCTGATCGGCGCCATTTTTGATACGCCGACGCTGTATTGCGGCGCGATCGCCGACGGGCTGCACGTTAACTATGCCAATATCCGCAACGCCAAACGCATCAAAGGCGATAAACTGATACTGGTCACCGACGCTACCGCGCCCGCCGGCGCCGAGCCGCCGATTGATAGCTTCATTTTTGCCGGTAAAACAATATACTATCGTGACGGCCTGTGCGTGGATGAACACGGCACCCTGAGCGGTTCGGCGCTGACCATGATCGAAGCGGTTCGCAATAGCGTCGAGCACGCCGGCATCGCGCTGGACGAAGCGCTGCGCATGGCAACCCTTTATCCGGCGCAGGCCCTGGGCGTGGAAAATCAGTTGGGTACCCTGCAGGTTGGCAAGGTGGCAAACCTGACCGCTTTTACCCGCGATTACCGGATAACCAAAACTATCGTTAATGGCGACGAAGTTCTTTAGATGAGCGAGTAATACACCGATGATCCCAGGCGGACAGGCCCCGATAGGAAACGTTGACCTTGTCAAGCAGTTGAATAGCGCGGCGGTCTACCGCCTGATCGATCAATCCGGGCCGATATCGCGCATCCAGATCGCCGAACTCAGCCAGCTGGCCCCCGCCAGCATCACTAAAATTACCCGCCAGATGCTGGAGCGCGGGCTGATCCGCGAAGTGGATCAGCAGGCGTCCACCGGCGGCCGGCGGGCTATTTCCATTGTGACCGAAACCCGTTCGTTCCAGGCCATCGGCGTACGGCTCGGCCGCCACGATACCACCATCACCCTCTACGATCTCACCGGCAAAGCGCTGCATGAAGAGTTCACCCCGCTGCCGCAAACCACCCAGGCGGCGCTGGAAGAGGCGCTATTTGACGCCATCACCCGCTTTCTCGAACTGATCCAGCGCAAAAGCCGGGAATTAATCGCCATATCCGTCATACTGCCCGGCCTGGTAGACCCCTATTCCGGGGTGGTGCGCTATATGCCGCATATCAGCGTCAATCATTGGCCGCTGGTGGAGAATCTGCAAAAACGGTTTCATCTCACCGCCTTCGTGGGTCATGACATCCGCAGTCTGGCCCTGGCCGAGCACTATTTTGGTGCAACCAGGGACTGCGACGATGCCATTTTGGTTCGCATCCACCGCGGCACCGGGGCCGGGATCATCGTTAACGGCCAGATTTTCCTCGGCAGCAACGGAAATGTGGGGGAAATCGGCCATATCCAGGTCGATCCCCTGGGCGAACGCTGCCACTGCGGCAATTTTGGCTGCCTGGAGACCATCGCCGCCAACGGCGCCATCGAGCAACGGGTCCGCCATTTGCTCGGCCAGGGCTACCCGAGCAGGCTGTCATTGGATAATTGCAAAATCGACGCTATCTGCAAAGCCGCCAACCGCGGCGATACCCTGGCCTGCGAAGTGATCGAGCATGTGGGCCATCATTTGGGCAAAGCGGTGGCCATCGCCATTAACCTGTTTAATCCGCAGAAGGTGGTGCTGGCCGGCGAGATTATCGAGGCGCACAAGATACTGCTGCCCGCGATACAGCGCTGCATCGATAACCAGGTGCTCAACGGTTTTCGCCAGAATCTGCCGGTGGTGATATCGACGCTTAACCATGGTTCGGCCATCGGCGCCTTTGCCCTGGTGAAACGCGCCATGCTTAACGGCGTATTGTTGCAGCGCCTGCTGGAAACGGCCTGATAGTACCGTTTAGTGCCGTTTTAGTTGTTTTCCCACGCCGCCCCCGCGCTCAAATGGTGCGCGGATGCGGGGCGATGAGCACCGGTGGCGCGTTTTACCCATTCACGAATACATAAATTAACCCGCCGCCTCGTCCGTTTTATTGATGAATTCCCATTTTTCACGCCATAAAAATGAATTATCACCAGCGGCTACGCTTTTTTTATTGATTGATATTGAATATTGGTGCCATTTTAGTGCTAAATCGATGTCAACACCCGATGGTTACTCTTGAAGCCACCATAGAGCACCAGCCCTAAGCAAGGCGTAAGGAAGAAAATAATGTGTTCAATTTTTGGAGTACTGGATCTCAAATCCGATCCGTCCGAACTGCGTAAAACCGCGCTGGAAATGTCGCGCCTGATGCGCCACCGCGGCCCCGACTGGTCCGGGGTGTTCGCCAGCGACAAAGCCATACTGGCCCATGAGCGCCTGTCCATCGTGGACGTGAATACCGGCGCCCAGCCGTTATATAACGCCGCCCACACCCATGTGCTGGCGGTAAACGGCGAAATCTACAACCACCAGGCGCTGCGCCAGGAATTGGGCGATCGTTATGCGTTTCAGACCGGCTCCGACTGTGAAGTCATTTTGGCGTTATACCAGGAAAAGGGCCCGGCGTTCCTGGACGAACTGCGCGGCATGTTCGCGTTTATTCTTTATGACACGGAAAAAGACGCCTACCTGGTTGGCCGCGACCATATGGGCATCATTCCGTTATATATGGGCTATGACGAGAACGGCACCATGTATGTCGCTTCGGAAATGAAGGCTTTAGTGCCTATTTGCCGCAGCATCAAGGAATTTCCCCCTGGAAGCTACCTCTGGAGCCAGGACGGCGAGATCCGCGAATATTATTCCCGCGACTGGTTCTCTTATGACAACGTCAAAGACAACGTCACCGACAAAGCGGCGCTGCGCGACGCGCTGGAAGAATCGGTCAAGAGCCACCTGATGTCCGACGTGCCTTACGGCGTGCTGCTTTCCGGCGGTCTGGATTCATCGGTGATCTCCGCCATTACCAAAAAATATGCCGCCCGCCGGGTGGAAGACGGCGCGCGCAGCGAGGCCTGGTGGCCGCAGCTGCACTCCTTCGCCGTTGGCCTGGAAGGCTCGCCGGATCTGCGCGCGGCCAAAGAAGTGGCCACCCATCTGGGCACCGTGCATCACGAAGTGCATTTCACCGTGCAGGAAGGGCTGGACGCCATCCGCGATGTGATTTATCACATTGAAACCTACGATGTGACCACGATTCGCGCCTCGACGCCGATGTATTTGATGTCGCGTAAAATCAAGGCGATGGGCATCAAAATGGTGCTGTCCGGCGAAGGGGCCGATGAAGTGTTCGGCGGCTACCTGTACTTCCATAAAGCGCCGAATGCCAAAGAGTTCCATGAGGAACTGGTGCGCAAACTGCAGGCGCTGCATATGTATGACTGCGCGCGCGCCAATAAAGCCATGTCCGCCTGGGGCGTGGAAGCCCGCGTGCCGTTCCTGGATAAAAACTTCCTCGACGTGGCGATGCGTATTAACCCGCAGGACAAAATGTGCGGCAACGGTAAAATTGAAAAACATGTGCTGCGCGAATGTTTTGCATCCTACCTGCCGGAAAGTATCGCCTGGCGGCAGAAAGAGCAGTTCTCGGACGGCGTGGGGTATAGCTGGATCGATACGCTGAAAGTGGTGGCCGGCGAACAGATTACCGACCAGCAGTTGGCCAACGCGCATTTCCGCTTCCCGTACAACACGCCGAACTCCAAAGAGGCATATTTCTACCGCCAGATCTTTGAAGAGCTGTTCCCGCTGCCCAGCGCGGCGGAATGCGTGCCCGGCGGCCCGTCCGTGGCCTGTTCCTCGGCCAAGGCCATTGAATGGGACGAATCGTTCAAAAACATGGACGATCCCTCGGGCCGCGCCGTGGGCGTGCATCAGTCCGCCTACTAAAGCCTAAGGCCCGGTGGGGCAAACCGGTTTCACTGCAAAATCAACGGGCCTGCGGGGCCCGTTTTTTTATGGTTAAACGGGATAAAATCGCCTTTATGCCGCTTTTATCATCAGGTTGGTCATAACCCAGACAAACAGCATGCGCAAAGCCTGATTCCCAAAAAAAGGAGTTGACTGGATTTGCGCAACTACGCATAATGCGCCCCGCAACGCCGAATGAAGGTCACGCGGAAGAAAGACGGCTACGTAGCTCAGCTGGTTAGAGCACAGCACTCATAATGCTGGGGTCACAGGTTCGAATCCCGTCGTAGCCACCATACTTTGCGGGAGTGGCGAAATTGGTAGACGCACCAGATTTAGGTTCTGGCGCCGCAAGGTGTGCGAGTTCAAGTCTCGCCTCCCGCACCATTATTCGGTTACGCAGCGGATGGGGTATAGCCAAGCGGTAAGGCAGCGGGTTTTGATCCCGCCACTCCCAGGTTCGAATCCTGGTACCCCAGCCATTCGTTTCACGGCGGCAGCGCCGTTAACTGAATCAAGGTTAACGAAACGACGAATTACGCGGTTGCACGACGTTGGGAAATTGGGATATAGCCAAGCGGTAAGGCAGCGGGTTTTGATCCCGCCACCCCCAGGTTCGAATCCTGGTATCCCAGCCAAAAAAGTCGGAAAAAGTTTTTAAAAAGTATTGTAAGTCCCGAATTTTTAAGTATAATTCGGCTACGTAGCTCAGCTGGTTAGAGCACAGCACTCATAATGCTGGGGTCACAGGTTCGATTCCCGTCGTAGCCACCACATTTTTGGGGTATCGCCAAGCGGTAAGGCAGCGGATTCTGATTCCGCCACCCCAGGTTCGAATCCTGGTACCCCAGCCATATAAAGACTGCGCAAGCAGCGGTAAGCGGGGCGATTGTCGAAAGACATCGCCCCGTTTTCTTTTTATCCATTAATCCCTCTTAACTCTCGCCGCGCTTGCTTCCGGCCGTCATCGGTTGGCCGGCGGCCGCCACAAGATAAATTCAACTTTTATTCACTTTTACTGCAACTAAAAGCGACATGAGCACTCCCAGATCATGGTAGCGGGCATATTGCTAGGGGCACAATTCCCCGCGGTTTGGATCGGGAAAGGGCATGCTGCTTGCGACAAAGAGATCATTACCCGTTATCCGGGGCGCTTAGCCGGTTAAATGACCATGTTTCAGGGAGCTGTTCCGGCCTTTGATTGTGTCGCATATGAGGTAAATTCAGGCACATCAATTGATAAATTGACAATTATTCATTGGGAATCAACGATGATTAACTTTAAAACAGCAAATAGCGAAGAGTTAAAGATAGAATACAAGCGTCTGGCGAAGCTGGTGGGGGATATGCCCTTCGGCACCAAAAAAGAATTTTATCACCTGCCGGCCATGCTGGCCGACGATGAGATTCCCCTGGCCGTGGCGTCCGGCTTGATGGGCGGCAACACGTGGCTTATCACCCTGACCAACTATCGTATTATCTTTCTGGATAAAGGTATGGTGCACGGCCTGAAACAGCTGACGCTCGATCTGGCCAGCATTGTGTCGGTGAGCGGACGCACCCGCATGATGACCGGCAGCATCACCCTGAGCGCCGGCGGCCAGGACTATACCATCGAGAATATAATGAAGGGCGCCGTCGCGCCATTTACCACGATGGTGAACGAGGCCCGCGACAATCTGAGCAAAGCGCCGGCGCCGGCCCGGACCTTTAGCGCCCAGTCGCCGCACGACGTGATTGTCCAGTTGGAAAAACTGGCCGCCCTCAAAGAGCGCGGAATACTCAACGATCAGGAATTCAGCGCGCAGAAAGAAAAAATCCTGGCCATGTAATCGCGGATGCGGCGCCGGTCATAACCCCAGGGCATATTTCAGCGCCCGGGTTTTCAACGTACCGGCGCGCTGGGCCAGGATCAGGGCCAGATTGCGCGCCAGACGCACCGGCGGCAGATTATTGCTGAACGCGGCGTAAAACAGGTCCATGCCGCTTTGCATCAGCAGATTGTCGGCATAACGACGATACTGGTAGCGCTTTAATATCCGCAGTTCGTCCCACGGTTCCTGATGATCGCGGGCGCCAAGCACCACCGACGCCAGCGCCTCGGCATCCCGGAAGCCCAGGTTCACGCCCTGCCCCGCCAGCGGGTTGATGGTGTGCGCCGCGTCGCCGATCAGCGCCAGACCGGGCCGGACATATTCACGGGCGTGGCTGCGCACCAGCGGGAAAGCCCCCGCTCCATGCACCTTCACCGCCCCGAGACGGGCGGGGAAATGCGCCAGCACTTCGCGTTCCAGGGCGGGCGGCGCCAGCGCCTGCAATTGGCGGATACGCGCCGCGCTGTCATACCACACCAGCGAAGCCCAATGATCGTACAGCGGTAAAAAAGCCCTCGGCCCGTCGGGGGTAAACTCCTGCCAGGTGACATCCCGCTGGCCATCGGCGCATTCCACCGCGATCAGCAGGCAGGATTGCCGGTATTGCCAGCCGCCGGTGCCGATACCCGCCCGCTGCCGCACCTGGGATTGGGCCCCGTCGGCGCCGATCAACAGGCGCGTGTCGATAATGTCGCCGTTGTCCAGTTCCAGCCGCCAGCTGCCGCCGTCATAGCGCATATCCGCCAGGGTGGCCGGACAGCGCAGCGTCAGGCGGTCGCCGCAGGCGGCAAACCCCCGCCACAGCGCCTGTTGCAGCCGGCGGTTCTCCACCATAAAGCCCAGTTGCGGCAAATGCAGCGACGCGGCGTCGAAGGAGACCAGGGATTGCTGCCACTCCCAGGTTTCCAGGCGGCGATAGGGCGCGCAAAAATGTGCGTCCAGCCGGTCCCAGGCCCCCACTTCGCGCAGCAGTTCCACCGAGGCGCAGCTGATAGCCGATACCCGTAGATCGGGAGGGCCGCCAGCGGGGATGTCCGCCGGCCGGGCGCGCTCCAGCACCATGACCCGCAGGCCGCCCTGGGCCAGCAACAGCGCCGCGGCGGCGCCCACCATGCCGCCGCCCGCAACCACCACATCAAACGACATTTGGTTTGTATCCATATCGGCCAGGCTTGTGAGTGATAAACATTTGCTTAGTGTAACGCAATTTTTCATTATGAAAGAACACCCGATGCGCGGCGCACTGGTCACAACAACGCCAAAGGATTACAATACGCGCCCTGCATGAGCCCAAGGGCTTTTTCCCTGCACCGAGTAATGGCAAGCCGATGACAAAAAAACTGCATATCAAAACCTGGGGCTGTCAGATGAACGAGTACGATTCATCCAAGATGGCCGACTTACTGGATAGCACCCATGGCTATCAATTGACGGATAACGCCGAAGAAGCGGACGTACTGCTGCTTAATACCTGCTCCATTCGCGAAAAGGCGCAGGAAAAGGTGTTCCATCAATTGGGCCGCTGGCGGGCGCTGAAAGAAGCCAATCCGGATTTGATTATCGGCGTCGGCGGCTGCGTGGCCTCCCAGGAAGGCGCGCATATCCGCGAACGCGCCCATTATGTGGATATCGTGTTCGGCCCCCAGACCCTGCACCGCCTGCCGGAAATGATCAACCGGGTGCGCGGCAACCGCAGCCCGGTGGTGGATATCAGCTTCCCGGAAATCGAAAAATTCGACCGGCTGCCGGAGCCGCGCGCCGACGGCCCTTCCGCCTTTGTGTCCATCATGGAAGGCTGCAATAAATACTGCTCTTTCTGCGTGGTGCCTTATACCCGCGGCGAAGAAGTCAGCCGCCCCTGCGACGATATCCTGTTTGAAATCGCCCAGTTGGCGGCGCAGGGCGTGCGCGAGGTCAACCTGCTGGGCCAGAACGTCAACGCCTACCGGGGCGCCAGCTACGAAGGGGACATTTGTACCTTCGCGGAACTGCTGCGCCTGGTGGCGGCCATCGACGGCATCGATCGCGTGCGTTTTACCACCAGCCATCCCATCGAATTCACCGACGATATCATCGAGGTGTATCGGGATACGCCGGAATTGGTCAGCTTCGTGCACCTGCCGGTGCAAAGCGGCTCGGATCGCATTCTGACCATGATGAAGCGCGCCCATACCGCCCTGGAATACAAATCCATTATCCGCAAATTGCACAAAGCCCGTCCCGGCATTCAAGTCAGTTCCGATTTCATCATCGGTTTCCCCGGCGAAACCCAGGCTGATTTCGAACAGACCATGAAGCTGATCGCCGAAGTGAATTTCGACACCAGCTATAGTTTTATCTACTCCGCCCGGCCCGGCACCCCGGCGGCCGATATGGTCGACGACGTGAGCGAAGAAGAGAAAAAGCAGCGGCTGCATATCCTGCAAGAGCGCATCATCCAGCAGGCGATGCAATTCAGCCGGCGGATGCAAGGCACCGTACAGCGCATCCTGGTGGAAGGCACCTCGCGCAAGAGCGTGATGGAGCTGGCGGGCCGCACTGAAAACAACCGCGTGGTGAATTTCGAAGGCACGCCGGATATGATCGGCAAGTTTGTCGACGTCGAGATCGTTGATGTCAATCCCAACTCCCTGCGCGGCGTGGTGATACGCACGGAAGATCAAATGGGCCTGCGCGTCAACGAAAGCCCGGCCTCGGTGATTGCCCGCACCCGCAAGGAGAATGACATCGGCGTGGGAACCTACCAGCCGTGATCGCCCCCCGGCCCGGAACAGGGCGGCCTCCCCCGCCGCCCTTCGTCACGCTATCCCCGGTTGCTTTTCACTTATCGTGCCCCAATATCAATTTAGCGACCTGCGCTCTTGACGCTGGCGGCGGTTTACTTCATTTATGAAGCTGGAACCGCGGTCTCGCGGCCGCCAGGCGCTGAAATAAGCACCATTCCCTAACATGGCCTTGATGGCCCAGAGGAACAGTTTGAACGTCGACACTAAAGAAATCATGCTGGAGCCCGCAGACAATATCCGCTTAATGAGTCTCTGTGGGCCGTTTGATGACAATATCAAACAACTTGAGCGCCGGTTGGGCATTGAAATCAATCGTCGTGACAACGCTTTTAAACTGGTCGGCAAGCCGCTGTGCGTCGAAGCCGCCGCCAAAATCCTGCGCTCGCTGTATGTGGATACGGCGCCGGTGCGCGGCGTGACTTCCGATATCGAGCCGGAAAAAATCCATCTGGCGATTAAAGAGAGCCGGGTGCTGGAACAGACCGCCGAAAGCGTGCCGGATTTTGGCAAAGCGGTGAATATCCAGACTAAGCGGGGAGTGATCAAACCCCGCACGCCTAACCAGGCGCAATATATCGCCCATATACTCGATCACGATATCACCTTCGGCGTCGGCCCGGCCGGTACCGGCAAAACCTACCTGGCGGTGGCCGCGGCGGTGGATGCGCTGGAGCGCCAGGAAATACGCCGCATCATGCTGACCCGCCCGGCGGTGGAAGCCGGCGAAAAGCTGGGGTTCCTGCCCGGCGATCTGAGCCAGAAGGTGGACCCCTACCTGCGCCCGTTATATGACGCGCTGTTCGAAATGCTGGGTTTCGAGCGGGTGGAAAAGCTTATCGAGCGCAACGTGATAGAAGTGGCGCCCCTGGCCTATATGCGCGGCCGCACCCTGAACGACGCGTTTATCATCCTGGATGAAAGCCAGAACACCACCATCGAGCAGATGAAAATGTTCCTGACGCGCATTGGTTTTAACTCCAAAGCGGTCATTACCGGCGATATTACCCAAATCGACCTGCCGCGCAATGCGAAATCCGGCCTGCGTCACGCCATCGAAGTCCTGGCCGACGTTGAGGAAATCAGCTTTAACTTCTTCCATAGCGAGGATGTGGTGCGCCATCCGGTGGTGGCCCGCATCGTGGTGGCTTATGAAGCCTGGGAAGCCGCCGACCAGAAGCGCAAAGACGCGCTGGGGGAACTGCGCAAGCGCGAAGCGCAGGCCCATTACAGCGGCCAGACCCCATTGCCGCCGGCTGATAATCAAGGGGAGCCGTCAAAATGAGCGGCATCATCCTTGATTTGCAACTGGCCTGCTCGGACCCGGCGGGACTGCCGGACGAAGCGGCCTTTACCCGCTGGCTGGAAGGGGTATTGCCGCAGTTCCAGCCCGAGGCCGAGGTGACCATCCGCCTGGTGGATGAAGCCGAGAGTCACGAGCTGAACCTGACCTATCGCGGCAAGGATAAATCCACCAACGTGCTGTCGTTTCCCTTTGAAGCCCCGCCGCAGGTGGAACTGCCCCTGCTGGGCGATTTGGTGATTTGCCGGCAGGTGGTGGAACGGGAAGCCGCCGAGCAGGCGGTGGCCCTGGAGGCGCACTGGGCGCATATGGTTGTTCATGGCTGTCTTCATCTGCTAGGGTATGATCATATCCTGGACGACGAAGCCGAAGAGATGGAAGCGCTGGAAGCCGAGATCATGCAATCATTAGGTTATCCGGACCCTTACCTGGCTGAAAAAGACGATTGATTAACGATGCCGATCCCCCGCAGGGGATCGGTGAATACTAGCCACTACCCACTACGAGTGAAACTAACAAAACGCCATGAGCGACGACCATTCGCAAAGCAACGACAGCCCCAGTCCCAAGAAGGGCTTTTTTACCCTTATCCTTAATCAGCTATTTCACGGAGAACCCAAGAATCGGAATGATTTGCTGGAGCTTATCCGCGATTCCGAACAAAACGAGCTGATTGATCCCGACACCCGCGATATGCTCGAAGGCGTAATGGATATCGCCGAGCAGCGCGTGCGGGATATCATGATCCCCCGTTCGCAAATTGTGACCCTGAAAAACAACCAATCCCTGGAAGAGTGCCTGGATGTGATTATCGAATCCGCCCATTCCCGTTTCCCGGTGATAAGCGAAGATAAGGATCATATCGAAGGGATTTTGATGGCCAAGGATCTGCTGCCGTTCATGCTCAGCAACTCCCAGCCGTTCAGTATGGATAAAGTGTTGCGCCTCGCCGTAGTCGTCCCGGAAAGCAAGCGGGTCGATCGGATGCTGAAGGAGTTCCGCTCCCAGCGCTACCATATGGCCATCGTCATCGATGAGTTCGGCGGCGTATCCGGACTGGTTACCATCGAGGATATTCTGGAGCTGATCGTCGGCGAAATCGAAGATGAATACGATGATGAGGAAGATCGGGATATCCGCCAGCTCAACCGCCATACCTTCACCATTCGCGCGCTGACGCCCATTGAAGATTTCAACGACGCCTTCGGCACGCATTTTAGCGATGACGAGGTGGACACCATCGGCGGCCTGGTGATGCAGGCATTCGGCCATCTACCGGCCCGGGGCGAAACCATTGAAATAGATGGTTATATTTTTAAAGTCGCCATGGCCGACAGTCGGCGTATCATCCAGGTGCATGTTAAAATCCCCGACGACTCCCCCCAACCGATAATGGAAGAATAAACTTTACATGGCGAGCGCATTGCGACCTGAACGCCAGTGGATACGGGCACTGCTGGCGTTATTGACCGGTGCCTGCGGTACCCTGGCGTTTTCACCTTATGATTTTTGGCCGGCGGCCATCATTTCCCTGATGGGCCTGCTGGCGGTCACCCTGAACCGCACGGTGCGCCAGTCCGCCTGGCTTGGCTTTATATGGGGTTTCGGGCTGTTCGGCACCGGCATGAACTGGATTTATGTCAGCATCGCGCAGTTCGGCGGCCTGCCCGGCCCGATTAACGTCGGTCTGGTGATTTTGCTGGCCGCCTACCTGGCGCTGTATCCCATGCTTTTCAGCGGTCTGCTGGCGCGCCTGTGGCCGCGGACCACCGTGTGGCGACTGGCGTTGGGCGCGCCGGTATTATGGCAAATCACCGAGTTCCTGCGCGGGTGGGTCATGACCGGTTTGCCCTGGTTGCAATTCGGTTATACCCAGATCGACGGGCCGCTTAAGGGGCTGGCGCCGCTGTTCGGCGTGGAGAGCATTACCTTCGCGCTGATGGCCATCAGCGGGCTGGCGGTGGCGGCGGTGGCGCTGCGCAGTGCATTAGCCGGCGCCTGCGCGCTGGTTTTGCTGCTGTTGCCCTGGCCGCTGCGCGGGGTGCACTGGTATACGCCCCAGGACGCGCGGGCCATTAACGTGGCCATGGTGCAGGGCAATATCGCGCAGTCGCTGAAATGGGAAGCCGACCAGGTGCGGCCGACGCTGGATGTGTACCTGAGCCATAGCCGCGCCGCGCTGGGCAAGGCCCAGATGATTATCTGGCCGGAATCGGCCATACCCGATGACGAATCCGACCAGACGCCGTTTCTCAGCGAGCTGGACCAGTTGCTGCGCGAGCGGCATACCAGCCTGATTACCGGCATTATCGACGCGCGGCGTTCGGCCCAGAGTTATACCTATTTTAATAGTATTGTGGTGCTGGGGGAACCGACGCCTTATCGCTACCCGACCCTGAATCGCTATGCCAAGCATCATTTGGTGCCGTTTGGCGAATTTGTGCCGATGGAGACGTTGCTGCGTCCGCTGGCGCCGCTGTTTAATCTGCCGATGTCGTCGTTTAGCCGCGGTAATTATGTGCAGCCGCAGCTAAGCGTGGCCGGGATGAAGCTGACCGCGGCCATTTGCTACGAGATTATCTTGGGTTCGCAGGTGCGGGATAATTTCCGTCCGGATACCGATTTTCTGCTGACCATTTCCAATGATGCCTGGTTCGGCCACTCGATTGGTCCGTGGCAGCATTTCCAGATGGCGCGGATGCGGTCGGTGGAGCTGGGGCGGCCGCTGTTGCGCAGCACCAATAACGGTATTACGGCGGTGATTGGCGCGGACGGCGCGATTGACGCCATATTGCCGCAGTTTACCCGCGATGTGTTGAGCGCGCGGGTGACGCCGACGACGGGGTTGACGCCATACGCCCGGTTTGGCGATTGGCCGCTGTGGGGGATTACGCTGTTGCTGGGGTTTGGGGGGATGGTGTTTGGGCGGCGGGCGCGCCGCTAGGGGCGCTTGGGAGTTTGCGGCATGCTCCCCCTTTAGCAGGCTCGCTGCGGGTTGGGTGATAGCGGGTCTACCATGCCGTGGGGCGCTCCGGCGGGCAGGAAAACCATGCCCGCTTCGGCCCCATCGGCATGCTCCCCCTTTAACAGGGCTCGCTGCGGGTTCGGTGATAGCGGGCATACCGCGCCAAGGGGCGCTCCGGCGGGCAGGGAAACCATGCCCGCTTCGGCCCCATCGGCATGCCCCCCCTTTAGCAGGGCCCGCTGCGGGTTCGGTGTCGGCGGGTCTACCATGCCGTGGGGCGCTCCGGCGGGCAGGAAAACCATGCCCGCTTCGACCCCATCGGCATGCTCCCCCTTTAGCAGGCTCGCTGCGGGTTGGGTGATAGCGGGTCTACCATGCCGTGGGGCGTTCCGGCGGGCAGGAAAACCATGCCCGCTTCGGCCCCATCGGCATGCTCCCCCTTTAACAGGGCCCGCTGCGGGTTGGGTGTCGGCGGGTGCTGAGTCTCCTAATTATTGTTAATCATTTTCATTGCTGTTATCTTGCCACTTGTAACAACCCCGTGACATGTTGACCACAATGAGCCCTGTATGAATCTCGATTCCCATTATCTTTTGACCGATGCCGCCCAGTTGCGCGAGCATTATGCCCAGCCCAATAAAGCGGTGGTGCAAAAACAAATCGATTGTCTTGATATGTATGCGCGGCGGTTAATCGCGCTGTCGCCGTTTATGATTTTCGGTACGTTAGGCGCAGCGGGGATTGATTGTTCGCCCAAGGGCGGCGAGCCGGGTTTTGTGCATGTGGAAGACGATAAAACGCTATTGCTGCCGGATCGTTCCGGTAATAACCGGTTGGACGGGTTGGGAAATATTTTGCAAAACCCCTTTGTCGGTATGCTGTTTTTGATTCCGGGCTGGAAGGAGGCGTTCCGGGTGAACGGGCGGGCGCAGATTTCGGTCGATCCGGCGTTGTGCCGCCGGTTTGCCCAAGACGATCGGCCGGCCAAGAGCGTTATCGTTATCCGCGTGGATGAGGTGTTTATCCACTGCGGGCGGGCGATCGGTTTTGCCGATCTGTGGAATAGCGATAAGCATGCCGACTCCGCCCTGATACCCGGCGCGTTGGAGATCTTTAAAGCCCATGTCGCGCTATCCGCGGCCGCGGCCGAAAAAGTGTAAATAGCAGCCTGCTCTATTTGCGGGCAAATTATTTGTCTGGCATGGATTTTGCTGTATAACGTTGCGAATGCCGTAAAAAACTGTTTTTTGCTGAGCTATTTATGCGCCGCGTGCGCCGCCATGGTGCGCTATATGCACTTAAATTGTGCGTTGCCGCTGTAGGCGCCATTTATTGGTGCGTTTGGTCTCACAAAACGCAAACTTTTTCATTTCAAATTATTTACATTCGGCTATTTTTTAACGGTGATCCGTTTTGATTTTACGCTTTAGGCTGGATACAAAGCTTAACGTGATACTCATAATTGCGGCGCGCTTATCCCTTGAGCGCCGCAGTGACAGCAAAGGAGTTGGAAGATGCAAATGCGCAAATTGGCTTTATCTTTATTGGTTCTCGGTATGGCCGGCAGCATGGCCCATGCGGAAGACCTGACCGGCACCCTGAAGAAAATCAAAGATAACGGCGTGATCGTGGTTGGTCACCGGGAATCCTCGGTTCCTTTTTCGTATTACGATAACCAGCAAAAAGTAGTGGGTTACTCCCAGGCTTATTCCGAAGCCATCGTCGATGCGGTTAAGAAAAAAATCGATGCGCCGAACCTCCAGGTGAAGTATTTACCCATTTCTTCGCAAAACCGCATTCCGCTGTTGCAAAACGGCACTTACGATATTGAATGTGGTTCCACCACCAATAACCTTGAGCGCCAGAAACAGGTGGATTTCTCCAATACCCTGTTTGTCATCGGTACCCGTATCGCAGTTAAAAAAGGCAGCGATATTAAAGATTTCGCCGATTTGGCCGGTAAGACCGTCGTGGTCACCGCAGGCACTACCTCCGAGGTATTGCTCAATAAGCTGAACGACGAAAAACATATGAATATGCGCATTATCTCCACCAAAGATCACGGCGATTCATTCCGCACCCTGGAAACCGGACGCGCCGTCGCCTTTATGCTGGACGATGCGCTGCTGGCCGGCGAACGCGCCAAATCGAAAAATCCGGATCAATGGGATATCGTCGGCACCCCGCAGTCAAAAGAAGCCTATGGCTGCATGATGCGTAAAGACGATCCGCAGTTCAAAAAGCTGGTGGATGACACCATTATTTCCATCCAGACCTCTGGCCAGGCGGCCAAATGGTATGACACCTGGTTTAAACAACCGATTCCGCCGAAAAACCTGAATATGAATTTCGACATGTCCGACGACGTCAAGCAGTTGTTCAAAGCCCCTAACGACAAAGCCGTAAATTAATAACGACAATAAAGGGCGGGTGACTCCCCGCCCTCTCGATTGCCGGAGGCCAGGACAGGCAGACGTACAGCGGTCGTTCCCCGCAGTACGGAAAATCAAGGTCTTCATCAATCTTCAGGGTAGCGATGCTACCCTTTTTTACCGGAGTTTTTTATGTCAATAGATTGGAACTGGGGCATTTTTTTTGAAGCCGCCCCATTTGGCAACACCACCTATCTCGGTTGGCTTTGGGCGGGTTTCAAAGTCACCATCGCCGTTTCCTTATGCGCCTGGATTATCGCGTTGCTGGTCGGTTCGCTGTTTGGCATCCTGCGTACCGTTCCAAATCGTTTCCTTTCCGCTTTAGGTACCTGTTATGTCGAATTATTCCGTAACGTACCTTTGATTGTTCAATTTTTTATTTGGTATCTGGTGGTGCCCGAGCTATTGCCGGTGAGTATCGGCATGTGGTTTAAGTCGGAATTGGACCCCAATATCCAATTTTTCGTTTCATCCATGGTATGCCTGGGGTTGTTTACCGCCGCCCGCGTTTGCGAGCAGGTGCGCACGGGTATTCAATCGCTGCCGTCGGGGCAACAGGCCGCCGGTCTGGCGATGGGGCTGACGCTCGCCCAGACCTACCGCTATGTCTTATTGCCCAATGCCTATCGCGTGATTGTGCCGCCGATGACGTCGGAAATGCTTAACCTGGTGAAGAACTCCGCGGTGGCGTCAACCATCGGACTGGTGGATATGGCCGCGCAGGCCGGTAAACTGCTGGATTACTCCGCCCATGCGTATGAATCCTTTACCGCGATCACCGTGGGTTATCTGATCATTAACGCCGTAATCATGTTCTTCATGCATTTGGTTGAGCGAAAAGTACGTTTGCCCGGTCATATAGGAGGTAAATGATGTACCAATTTGACTGGAGTACGGTGGTGCCCAGCTTGCCCTATATGCTGCAAGGCATGGCCATTACGCTGAAAATCACCTTTACCGCCGTGTTCTTCGGTATTATCTGGGGAACCCTGCTGGCGGTGATGCGCCTGTCGCCGCTGCGGCCCATCAGCTGGTTTGCCAAACTGTACGTTAATTTATTCCGCTCGGTGCCGCTGCTGATGGTGCTGCTGTGGTTCTATCTGGTGGTGCCCAGCTTTTTGCAAAAAGTCCTGGGGATCTCGCCTAAGACCGATATCCGCTTAATTTCGGCCATGGTGGCTTTTTCATTGTTTGAAGCCGCCTATTACTCCGAGATTATCCGCGCCGGGATTATCAGCATTTCCCGCGGCCAGGCTTCCGCCGCGCTGGCGTTGGGCATGACCCCGTGGCAATCCATGCAACTGGTGGTGCTGCCGCAGGCCTTCCGCGCCATGGTGCCGCTGCTGCTGACCCAGGGCATCGTATTGTTCCAGGATACCTCGCTGGTGTATGTGTTGAGCCTGGCGGATTTTTTCCGTACCGCGTCATCGGTGGGAGAGCGCGACGGCACGCAGGTGGAAATGATTCTGTTTGCCGGTGCGGTTTATTTTGTTATCAGTCTCAGCGCTTCCCTGCTGGTGAATTACTTGAAAAAAAGGACGGTTTGATGATTTCCCTGAAAAATATTTCAAAATGGTATGGTCATTTTCAGGTTCTGAACGATTGCTCAACCGAAGTCAATACCGGTGAGGTCGTGGTGGTCTGCGGTCCGTCCGGATCGGGTAAATCCACCCTCATCAAAACCGTCAACGGACTTGAGCCGATCCAGCGGGGGCAGATCATTGTCAATGACATCGCCGTCAACGACAAACGCACCAATCTGGCCCAGCTGCGGGCCAAAGTGGGCATGGTGTTCCAGCATTTCGAGCTGTTCCCCCATTTGTCGATTATCGACAACCTGACCCTGGCGCAGGTTAAAGTCCTTAAGCGCGACAAAGATGCTTCCCGCGAAAAAGGCCTGAAACTGCTGGAGCGGGTGGGTCTTTCCGCCCAGGCCAATAAATATCCGGGCCAGCTCTCCGGCGGCCAGCAGCAACGCGTGGCCATCGCCCGCGCCCTGTGCATGGACCCCGTGGCGATGCTGTTTGACGAACCGACTTCGGCCCTGGACCCGGAAATGATTAACGAAGTGCTGGACGTCATGGTGGAACTGGCCCAGGAAGGCATGACCATGATGGTGGTGACCCATGAAATGGGCTTTGCCCGTAAAGTGGCCAACCGGGTGATTTTTATGGATGAGGGCAAGATCGTGGAAGATACCCATAAAGAAGCGTTCTTCCAGCATCCGCAAACCGATCGCGCCCGGGATTTTCTGGCAAAAATTCTGCATTGACGGGCAGCCGGACGGCGGGTTGATCCTGCCGCCCGGCATGCTGCCGGCTGGCGGCCCGGCTTAAAACGGCCGGCGCTGGAACTGATCGAAGCCGCACTCCGGGCATAGAGGCAGGGTTTCCGGCGTGTAGAACGCCAAGGTATGATGGCAGCGTTCGCACACCAGATTACCCAACCCCACCACTTCGCCGCTGGTATAAACCCCGTGGTGATTCACGTCCTTGAAAACTTCCTGCCATTCCAGCTGGGTTTTATCGGTGATATCGGCGAGTTCCTGCCACAGGCTCTCTTTAATGACCCGGGTAAACACGCTGTCGGTATCGGGCTCCCGGCTTTCGTCATAGCTGCGGGCGAACTCCTCCAGATCGCGGCGCACCGCCCGGGTCACATTGTCCACCTCGGCGGGGGTCAAATCGCCGGTTGCCAGCAAACGTTGCCGCGCATCGTCCACCAGCAAATCGATATCCCTTTCGCCCTGCTCCAGCTGTTGGCTTAGGGAGGCCAGTAATTCGCGGTAATATTGAGCAACCTTGTCCATTATCTTCTCCTGTGCTCCGCCAGCGCGACCGAAATGATCTTCCCGGCGAGGCTTGATGGGTATCATGCTGATAATTTTAGTCTATAACGGTAATATCATTCGGTATAAAGCACGGCGCAGGGGCATAAATCGTCCTAATCCAGGCGATTGTGGCAGAAATACGCTTCCGGGCGGCGCCGGGTGTTGTTGCCACTGTTGCTTATCAGCTATGCTATGCGGATCTTAGTTATAATCGCTCGGAGCTGCGCTCTCGGAACCGCGGGATCGCGTCGCTATGCGAGCGTAGCTGTATTTCACTATAGGACCACTGGCTGCCATGCAAGAGCAATATCGCCCGGAAGAGATAGAATCCCACGTCCAGCTTCACTGGCATGATCACCAAACGTTTAAAGTCGCCGAGGATGCCGGCAAGGAAAAATACTACTGCCTTTCCATGCTGCCCTACCCCTCCGGTCGCCTGCATATGGGCCATGTGCGCAACTACACCATCGGCGACGTCATCTCCCGCTACCAGCGCATGCTGGGCAAAAACGTATTGCAGCCCATCGGTTGGGATGCCTTTGGCCTGCCGGCGGAAGGCGCCGCGGTAAAAAACCACACCGCCCCGGCCCCCTGGACGTACGCCAATATCGATTATATGAAGACCCAGCTTAAATTGCTGGGCTTCGGATATGACTGGGATCGCGAGGTCACTACCTGCCGGCCGGAGTATTATCGCTGGGAGCAATGGTTCTTTGCCCGGTTATACGAAAAAGGCCTGGTCTATAAAAAGACCTCGGCGGTGAACTGGTGCCCCCACGACCAGACGGTGCTGGCCAATGAGCAGGTGATCGACGGCGGCTGCTGGCGCTGCGGCACCAAGGTCGAGCGTAAAGAAATTCCGCAGTGGTTTGTGAAGATCACCGCCTACGCCGATCAACTGCTTTATGGTCTGGATAAGCTGGAAAGCTGGCCTGAACAGGTCAAGACCATGCAGCGCAACTGGATCGGCCGCTCCGAAGGGGTGGAAATCCAATTCAAAGTGGCGCAGAGCGAAGAAACCCTGTCGGTATATACCACCCGCCCCGATACGTTTATGGGCGTGACCTATGTCGCCGTCGCCGCCGGCCATCCGCTGTCCCTGCAAGCCGCCGCCGGCAACCCGGCCCTGGCCGACTTCGTCGCCGAGTGCCGCAATACCAAGGTGGCCGAAGCCGAAATGGCGACCATGGAGAAAAACGGCATGGATACCGGCCTGTCGGCCATCCATCCGTTAACCGGCGAACCGGTGCCGATTTGGGTCGCCAATTTCGTACTGATGGAGTACGGTACCGGCGCGGTCATGGCGGTACCCGGACACGATCAGCGCGACTGGGAATTCGCCACCAAATACGGTTTGGCCATTAAACCGGTGATCCTGTCCGCCGACGGCGCGCCGCCGGATTTGAGCGCGCAGGCCATGACCGAAAAAGGCGTGCTGTTCAATTCCGGCGAATTTGACGGCTTGGATCACCTCGCCGGCTTCAACGCCATCGCCGATAAGCTGGTGGCGGCGGGCGTCGGCGAGCGCAAGGTCAACTATCGCCTGCGCGACTGGGGCGTTTCGCGCCAGCGCTACTGGGGCGCGCCTATTCCGATGGTCACCCTGGAAGACGGCACCGTCATCCCCACACCGGACGATCAACTGCCGGTGCTGCTGCCCGAAGACGTGGTGATGGACGGCATCACCAGCCCGATCAAAGCCGACCCCGAGTGGGCCAAGACCACGGTTGACGGCCGGCCTGCGCTGCGCGAAACCGATACGTTCGATACCTTTATGGAATCATCCTGGTATTACGCGCGCTATACTTGCCCGCACTATGACCAGGGCATGCTGGACCCCGCCGCAGCCAATTATTGGCTGCCGGTGGATCAATATGTCGGCGGCATCGAACATGCGATCATGCATCTGATGTATTTCCGCTTCTACCACAAGCTGCTGCGCGACGCCGGACTGGTTACGTCCGACGAGCCGGCCAAGCGCCTGCTGTGCCAGGGCATGGTGCTGGCGGATGCGTTTTATTACCAGGGCAGCGGCGGCGAACAGATTTGGGTCTCGCCGGTGGACGTGGACGTGGAGCGCGACGAAAAAGGCCGCATCATCAAAGCCACCGACCAGGACGGCCATGCGCTGATTTATGCCGGCATGAGCAAGATGTCCAAATCGAAAAACAACGGCATCGATCCCCAAATCATGGTGGAAAAATACGGCGCCGATACCGTCAGGCTGTTTATGATGTTCGCTTCACCGGCGGAAATGACCCTGGAGTGGCAGGAATCCGGCGTTGAAGGGGCCAACCGCTTCCTCAAACGCGTCTGGAAGCTGGTTTACGATCATACCGCCCAGGGTCCGGCGCAGGCGCTGGACGTCGCCGCGCTGACCGAGGAGCAAAAAACCCTGCGCCGCGATTTGCACAAAACCATCGCCAAGGTCACCGACGATATCGGCCGGCGCCAAACCTTCAATACCGCCATTGCCGCGATAATGGAGCTGATGAACAAGCTGGCGCGGGTGCCGCAGGAAACGGCGCAGGGTCGCGCCCTGCTGCAAGAAGCGCTGCTGGTCGTGGTGCGTTTGCTCTATCCGTTCACTCCCCACGCCAGCTTCGCGCTGTGGCGGGAACTGGGCGGCGCCGGGGATATCGACAACGCGGCCTGGCCGGTTGCCGACGAAGCGGCCATGGTGGAAGATGCCAAGCTGGTGGTAATCCAGGTCAATGGTAAACTGCGCGGCAGAATAACCGTGCCAGCCGACGCCGACGAGGCGTTGGTGCGCGAACGTGCCGCTCAGGAACACCTGGTGGCGAAACATCTTGAAGGGGTCACGGTACGTAAAGTCATTTACGTACCGGGCAAATTGCTTAACCTGGTAGTAGGTTAAGACAAGGAGGCGTTGTGCGACATCGTACTATAGCGTTGTTGCTGGGGTTCGCGGTGCTGGTCACCGCGGGCTGCGGTTTTCATCTGCGCGGCACCACGAAAGTGCCAAATGAATTAAAGACCTTAACCCTTAACAGCTACGATCCGTACGGGCCGCTGACCCGCTCGGTGCGCGAACAGCTGCGGCTCAGCGATGTAACCGTTGTCAAAGACAGCGATCCGCGCAGCAAACGCCTGCCGTCGCTGCGCATTACCGGGTCCAACGAAGGGCAGTCCACGGTGTCGGTGTTCCAGGATGGTAAAACCGCGGAATACCAGCTGGTGTTGAACGTCCAGGCGCAAGTGCTGACGCCGGGCAAGGATTTGTTCCCCATCAATATCACCGTGTTCCGCTCGTTCTTTGACAACCCGCTCACCGCGCTCGCCAAAGACAACGAAAGCGATATCATTCGCCAGGAATTGCGGCAGCAGGCCGCGCAGCAGCTGGTACGCAAACTGCTGGCGGTCCATGCCGCCGAGCAGGCCAACGGCGCCGTCGATGCGAAATTGCAAAAATCCCTGGCGGCACAGGAAGTGCAATGATCAGGCTTTACCCCGAGCAATTGGGCGCGCAGCTGCAGGAATCCCTGCGCGCCTGCTATTTATTGTTCGGCAACGATCCCCTGTTATTGCAGGAGAGCCAGGATGCGATCCGCCGCCAGGCGGAATCGCAGCACTTCAGCGAACATTTCAGCATTACCCTGGACGCTACCACCGACTGGGATGAAATTTTCAGCCTGTGCCAGGCGATGAGCCTGTTCGCCAGCCGACAGACCCTGCAATTAATCCTGCCGGAAAATGGCGCCAGCGCCCCTATCGGCGAAAAATTATCCTTGCTGTCGACCCTGCTCCATCCGGATTTGCTCTTGATTCTGCGCGGCGCCAAACTTACCCGGGGCCAGGAGAACAGCGCCTGGTTCAAAGCCCTGGGCCGCGATGCGGTGCTGGTCACCTGCGCCACTCCCGAGCAGGCGCAATTGCCCCGCTGGGTGGCCGCCCGCGCCAAAGCCATGAAACTGACCCTGGACGACGCGGCCAATCAGCTGCTGTGCTATTGCTATGAAGGCAACCTGCTGGCCCTGTCCCAGGCATTGGAACGGCTGTCCCTGGTTTATCCCGACGGCAGCCTGACCCTGCCGCGGGTGGAAACCGCGGTAAACGATGCCGCGCACTTTACGCCATTCCACTGGGTCGACGCGCTGCTGGCCGCCAAAAGCAAGCGGGCCGGGCATATCCTGCGACAGCTGCGCCAGGAAGCCAGCGAACCGGTGATTTTGCTGCGCACCCTGCAAAGAGAAGTGTTGCTGCTGCTCACGCTGCAGCGGCAAATGCAGCAGGCGCCGCTGCGCGGCCTGTTCGATCAGCATAAAGTGTGGCAGAACCGCCGGCCGCTGCTCACCCAGGCCTTGCAGCGCCTCTCCCCGCGCCAGCTGCATCATGCGGTAGCGCAAATGACCCGCCTGGAAATCGCGCTTAAGCAGGACTATGGCTATCCGGTCTGGACCGACCTTGATGCCTTGTCGCTATTGTTATGTGGTAAAAACCTGCCCGAGACCCAGCCGTATGTCTGAACCCACTACTGCCGCCCCGTTTCCCGGCACCCTGGCCGCGCTGTTCGGCGGCACTTTCGATCCCATTCATTACGGTCATATCAAACCGGCGGTCGCGCTGGCCAAAATGGTGGGGTTGCAACGGGTTACCCTGCTGCCCAATAACGTCCCCCCCCACCGTCCGCAGCCGGAAGCCAGCCCGCTGCAGCGCCTCACCATGGTGCAGTTGGCCATCGCCGACGCGGGCGGCAATCTGTTTGATATCGATGACCGGGAGCTGCGGCGCGACAATCCCTCCTGGACGGTGGAAACCTTTGAAACGCTGCGCCGCGAACGCGGAGAGGACGCGCCGCTGGGGTTTATCATCGGCCAGGACTCCCTGCTGACCCTGCCGCAATGGCACCGGGGTCTGGAACTGCTGGATACGTGCCATCTGCTGGTTTGCGCCAGACCGGGATATGGCGCTACTATGTCTACCCCGGCCCTGCAAGCGTGGCTGGAGGCGCGGCTGACCAGCGATATCCGGCAATTGCACCGCCAGCCGGCCGGGCTCATCTATTTGGCGCCGACGCCGCAGATGGCTATTTCAGCCTCATTGATCCGGGAACGCCGCCACGCCGGCAAGCGTTGCGACGATATGATATCGCCGTCCGTGCAACGTTATATTGACGAACAGGGTTTATATCGCTAGTGTGCCGCCCATGCTATACTGCGCGGCTTATTTCGCCGGCTGGGGCCAGCGCCTGATGCGTTGCCCATTGCCGTATTGGCCAGTCATTCAGTCCGCCAACCCACATATATTTGCGCTGTCCCACCAGACTGCGCATGCAAAGCACACCGAAGGGGGAACCTTTGCAAGGTAACACGCTCAAAGATTTCGTTATTGATAAAATTGATGACTTGAAAGGCCAGGATATTATTTCCATTGACGTGCGGGGCAAATCCAGCATTACCGACTGCATGATTATCTGCACCGGCACCTCCAGCCGTCATGTCATGTCCATTGCCGATCACGTCGTACAGGAATCCCGCACTGCCGGCCTGATGCCCCTGGGCGTCGAAGGCGAGAAAGTCGCCGACTGGATCGTCGTCGATCTGGGCGATGTCATCGT
Organism: Sodalis sp. RH21; assembly: GCF_047324175.1. Classification (NCBI taxonomy): domain Bacteria; kingdom Pseudomonadati; phylum Pseudomonadota; class Gammaproteobacteria; order Enterobacterales; family Bruguierivoracaceae; genus Sodalis; species Sodalis sp. RH21. The sequence goes on from NZ_CP178732.1 coordinate 4,232,446, forward strand.
GCACGTGATGCAGGCGGAAAGCCGCCAGCTCTATGAGTTGGAAAAACTCTGGAGTTAACCGGTGAGACTCCAGCTGATAGCGGTGGGCACCCGCATGCCGGATTGGGTGCAAACCGGCTTTACCGATTACCTGCGCCGTTTTCCAAAAGATATGCCGCTGGAATTACAGGAAATCCCGGCCGGCAAGCGGGGCAAGAACGCGGATATCCCGCGCATTTTGGAAAAAGAAGGCGAACTGATGCTGTCGGCGGTAGGCAAGGGAAACCGCATCGTGACGCTGGATATTCCCGGCACCCCGTGGGAAACCCCGGCGCTGGCGCAGCAGTTGGAACGCTGGAAACAGGACGGCCGTGACGTCAGCCTGCTGATCGGCGGTCCGGAGGGGCTGGCTCCGGCGTGCAAAGCGGCCGCGGAGCAAAGCTGGTCGTTATCGCCCTTAACCTTGCCTCATCCTTTAGTTCGGGTGTTAGTCGCGGAGAGCCTGTATCGTGCCTGGAGCATTACCACCAACCATCCATATCACCGGGAATAAGCCGGTGAAGATGTACAGAGTGAAATAATCCCGCGGAATGAAAATAGATCATAACCCCTTTCGCGACTATTCAGCTGAGTCGGCACTGTTTGTTCGCCGGGCGCTGGTGGCATTTCTCGGTATCCTGGCCCTTAGCGGGGTGCTGATCGCCAATCTATATCACCTGCAAATCACCCGTTTTGAAGACTACCGCACGCGATCCAACGAAAACCGCATCAAGCTGGTGCCCATCGCGCCCAGCCGCGGCATTATTTATGACCGCAACGGCATCCCGCTGGCGCTGAACCGCACCATTTACCAGTTGGAGCTGATGCCTGAAAAAATCGATGACCTGCAAGGAACCATCGACGCTCTGCGCCCGATAGTCGATCTGACCGACGATGATATCGCCAACTTCAAAAAAGAACGCATCCGTTCGCACCGTTTTACCTCGCTGCCGCTCAAGGTCGGCCTGACCGAGGTGCAGCAGGCGCGTTTTGCGGTCAATCAGTTCAATTTCCCGGGCGTGGAGGTCAAAGGCTATCAGCGGCGTTACTATCCCTACGGCTCGGCGCTGACCCATGTCATCGGCTATGTTTCCAAAATCAACGATAAAGACGTGGAGCGGCTGGATAAAGACGGCATTCTCGCCAACTATGCCGCCACCAATGATATCGGCAAACTCGGCATCGAGCGTTTTTACGAAGATACCCTGCACGGCAAGACCGGCTATGAAGAAGTGGAAGTCAACAACCGTGGCCGGGTGATCCGCCAGTTGCACGAGCAGCCGCCCCAGGCCGGGAAAGACATCTACCTGACGCTGGATCTGCACCTGCAAACCTATATCGAGAAGCTGCTGGCGGGCAGCCGGGCGGCGGTGGTGGTCAGCGATCCGCGCGACGGCGGCATCCGTGCGCTGGTGTCCAATCCCAGCTACGATCCCAATCTGTTTGTCGACGGCATCTCCAGCAAGGATTACCGCAACCTGCTGCAAGACGAAGACCGGCCGTTGATCAATCGCGCCACCCAGGGCGTTTACCCGCCGGCTTCCACGGTCAAACCGTATATCGCGGTGTCGGCCCTGACCCAGGGCACCATCACGCGCAACTATTCTTTGTTCGATCCCGGCTGGTGGCAACTGCCCGGCACGGAAAAACGTTACCGCGACTGGAAAAAATGGGGCCACGGCCGGCTTAATGTCACCAAGGCGCTGGAAGAATCGGCGGATACCTATTTTTATCAGGTGGCTTACGACCTGGGTATCGACAGACTCTCGGAATGGATGTCCAAATTTGGTTACGGTTCCTATACCGGCATCGATCTTTCCGAAGAACGCTCCGGCGTGATGCCGACCCGTGAATGGAAACTCAAGCGCTTTAAAAAACCCTGGTACCTCGGCGATACCATTCCGGTGGGCATCGGCCAGGGCTACTGGACGGCCACGCCGGTGCAAATGTCCAAGGCGCTGATGTCGCTGATAAACGACGGGTCGGTGCGTATCCCGCACTTGCTCTACAGTACCCGGGAAAACGGCCAGCTGGTGCCCTATCGTCAACCGGAACACACCCAGATCGGCGACCCGCATTCCGGTTATTGGGAAATCGCCAAGGACGGCATGTATGGCGTAGCCAACCGGCCCAACGGCACCGCGCGCAAAAGCTTTGCCGACGCCCCGTATAAGGTGGCGGCCAAATCCGGTACCGCCCAGGTCTATGGCCTGAAGGCCAATGAAGTCTATAATGCGCACAAGATTGCCGAGCGTCTGCGCGATCACAAATTGATGACGGCGTTCGCCCCCTATGACAAACCCACGGTAGTGGTGGTGGTGATCCTGGAAAATGGCGGTATCGGCCCGGCGGTGGGCACCATAACCCGCCAGATTCTGGACCATATTATGCTGGGCGACAATACAACCGATTTACCGGCCGAGCAGCCTGCTCCGCCCGGCGTTGAGGGTGATTAAACAATCATGACCGATAACCAGCAAAACGGCGCGTTCTGGAACAAGCTCCATATCGACGTGCCCTTTCTTTTTCTGATCACGCTCCTGCTGGCTTATAGCGCCATGGTGATGTGGAGCGCCAGCGGACAGGATGTCGGCATGATGGAACGTAAAATCGGCCAGATTTTCATGGGGCTGCTGGTGATGCTGGTGCTGGCCCAGGTGCCCCCCCGGGTCTACGAGGCCTGGGCGCCCTATCTGTATATTATCAGCGTTATCCTGCTGGTGGCGGTGGATGCTTTCGGCCAGATCAGCAAGGGGGCGCAACGCTGGCTGGATCTGGGGTTCGTGCGCTTCCAGCCGTCGGAGATCGCCAAAATCGCGGTGCCGTTGATGGTGGCGCGCTTTATCAACCGCGACAGCTGCCCGCCGTCGCTGAAAAATACCGCCATCGCCCTGGTGCTGATTTTCCTGCCCACCCTGCTGGTGGCGGCCCAGCCCGATTTGGGCACCGCCATTCTGATTGCCGCCTCCGGCCTGTTCGTCCTGTTCCTGTCCGGCATGAGCTGGAAGCTCATTGGCGTGGCCGCGCTGCTGGTGGCGGCGTTTATCCCGATCCTGTGGTTCTTCCTGATGCATGATTACCAGCGGGATCGCGTGATGATGCTGCTCGATCCGGAAACCGACCCGCTCGGCGCCGGCTACCACATCATCCAGTCAAAAATCGCCATCGGTTCCGGCGGGCTGAGCGGCAAAGGCTGGCTGCACGGCACCCAGTCGCAGCTGGAGTTCTTGCCGGAGCGGCATACCGACTTTATCTTCGCCGTCCTGGGCGAGGAGCTGGGTCTGATTGGCGTTCTGGTGCTCTTAGGGCTATACCTGTGCGTAATCATGCGCGGCCTGGTGATCGCCGCCAAGGCGCAAACCACCTTCGGCCGGGTCATGGCGGGCGGTTTAATGCTGATTTTGTTCGTTTACGTCTTCGTGAATATCGGCATGGTAAGTGGTATCTTACCGGTGGTCGGCGTCCCGCTGCCCTTGGTCAGCTACGGCGGCTCGGCATTAATCGTGCTGATGGCCGGGTTTGGTATCGTCATGTCGATACATACTCATCGGAAAATGTTGTCTAAAAATTTATAGAGGTGAGCAATGCGTAAGGAATGGCACTGGATCGGCGTGATTGGGTTATTGCTCACGGCATGTAGCACCACGGAAAACGCGCCGGAGCAGACCGCGGCGCCGGCGGCCTACAACGGGCCGGTAGTGGAAATCAGCGGCGTCGAACCGCGCTACGAGCCCTATAACCCGGCTACCAGCCAGGACTATGAGGTCAATGGCAAAACCTACCGTATTGTTAAAAACCCGCAGAATTTCAGTGAAACCGGGCTGGCCAGCTCTTATGGCGCCGAGGCCAGCGGCAACCAAACCGCCACCGGCGAGCAGTTTGACGCCGAAGCCCTGACCGCCGCGCATCCGACGCTGCCGCTGCCTAGCTACGTGCGCGTCACCAATCTCAGCAACGGCCGCCAACTGGTGGTGAGGGTCAATGACCGCGGCCCGTATGTCCCGGGGCGCATTATCGACCTGTCGCGGGCGGCCGCCGATCGGCTCAATACCTCCAACAACAGCAAGGTGCGGGTCGACTTTATCCAGGTCGCGCCGGACGGTACGCTGTCCGGTCCCGGCACCATCGGTACGGTGGTGGCCAAGCAGAATTACGCGCTGCCGCCCCGGCCCACCCTGGGCAGCAGCGACATGGGCACGCCGGTGCTGCAGCCCGCGTCGGTGCCGGATAGTGCGCCGGTGCGTCCCGTGGCCGACCCGGATCAAAATGGCCAGCCGGCGGCCGACGACGAGTCCGCCGCCCCCGCGCCAACCGACAACGACGGCGCTCAGAGCCGGAGCGGCGGCTTTCTCGGCACCCCTTCCGCCCTGCCGGCCGGCGTGATTGAATCCGATGAGCCGGCCGCGGTGGTATCGCAACCGTCTGCGCCGGCAGTATCGCAGCCCGCGCCGCCGGTGGTAGCGCAGCCAGGGCCGATCGTCAGCACCCGCGCCTCGTCGCAGGCCGCTGCGCCGGCAGCGTCGGCAGCGCCGGCGTCCGGACATTATGTGGTGCAGGTGGGCGCATTGGGCGATCGGCAGCGGGCGATGACCTGGCAAAAAAGCCTGAGCCAGCGCTTCGGCGTACCCGGCAAGGTGACCGCCAACGGCGCCATGTTCCGGGTGCAACTGGGGCCGTTCAGTTCCAAACAGCAGGCCGGCGCGCTGCAACAGCGGTTAACCAGCGAAGCGCAGCAGCAATCGTTTATCACCACCGCGACCGATTAACGTCAATCGCCACGGCGGCCGGCAGAAACATTCTTAAAAGGTTATCCCCCGTCAGGAGACGGATTGCCTGATGCCGGCCTTTTTTACTTCTGCTATAGTGTGGCACGATTTTAACTTACTCCCACGGATGCTGTTGTCCTGACATGAATAAAGTAATGAGCCATCTTTTATTCAAGCGCTTAGCCTTAAGCACCCTTATTGCGCTGATTCCCCTGTCTTATAGCCATGCCGACGATGTGAATCTGAAGACCATGATTCCCGGCGTGCCGCAAATAGATGCCGAAACCTATATCCTGATTGACTATAATTCCGGCAAAGTGCTGGCGGAACAAAATGCCGACGCGCGCCGCGATCCGGCAAGCCTGACCAAAATGATGACCAGTTATGTCATCGGCCAGGCCATCAAATCCGGTAAAATCACCCCTACCGATATCATCACCGTGAATAAAGACGCCTGGGCGACCGGCAATCCGGTGTTTAAAGGGTCGTCGCTGATGTTTCTCAAACCAGGCGATCGCGTGCCGGTTTCGGAACTTAACCGCGGCATTATCCTCCAGTCGGGCAATGACGCCTGCGTCGCCATGGCGGATTATGTCGCCGGCAGCCAGGACGCCTTTGTCGGCCTGATGAACAATTACGTCAAGGCGCTGGGCCTGCCCAATACCCATTTCGAGACCGTGCACGGGCTCGACGCGCCGGGCCAGTTCAGCTCCGCCCGCGATATGGCCATGATAGGCAAGGCGCTGATTCGCGATGTGCCGGCCGAATACGCCACCTATAAAGAGCGGGAATTCACCTTCAATAATATCCGGCAGATGAACCGCAACGGCTTATTGTGGGATACCAACCTGAACGTGGACGGCATCAAAACCGGCCATACCGATTCCGCCGGTTTTAACCTGGTGGCCTCGGCTACCGAAGGCCAGATGCGCCTGATTTCGGCGGTCATGGGCGGCCATTCGCCCAAGGGACGTGAAAACGAAACCCGTAAATTGCTGACCTGGGGTTTCCGTTTCTTTGAAACCGTGGCGCCGCTGAAAGCCGGCAAGGAATTCGCCTCCGAGCCGGTATGGTTCGGCGATACCGACAACGTCAAGCTGGGCGTCGATACCGACGCTTACCTGACCATTCCCCGCGGCCGCATGAAGGATTTGAAAGCCAGCTATACCCTGGTCAATAAAGAATTGCGCGCGCCGTTGGCCAAGGGCCAGCAGGTGGGCACCATCAACTTCCAGCTGGACGGCAAGACTATCGATCAGCACCCGCTGGTGGTATTGAGCGAAGTGCAGGAAGGCAATATTTTCAGCCGGATCGTCGATTATATCAAACTGATGTTCCATCATTGGTTCGCTTAATTCCCGCCGCGCTTGTCAGGGGTAAACCCGCCCCCCTATAATACTGTCATCCCCCATCACTCCCGCCCAGGCGGGAGTGATGTTTTCAGCCCCCGGAGCGCTAATGAAAACCAAACTGAATGAACTGCTCGAATTCCCCTGCTCGTTCACCTATAAAGTGATGGGCATCGCCCATCCGCAACTGGTCGATCAGGTGGTCGAGGTCATACAGCGCCACGCCCCGGGCGATTACACGCCGCAGGTTAAACCCAGCAGCAAAGGCAACTACCAGGCGGTGTCCATTACCATTACCGCCACGCATATCGAGCAGGTCGAAGCGCTGTATGAAGAATTGGGTAATCTCGATTTGGTCCGCATGGTGATGTAAACCAGGAGCCGCACGTGTCGCAGGATATCATCAATATTCGCCAGCTTGGGCTGCTACCCTATGAAACGGTGTCGCGGGCCATGCATGTATTCACCGACCGCCGGGATGGCGCCACCCCGGACGAAATCTGGCTGGTGCAGCACCCCCAGGTATTTACCCAGGGCCAGGCGGGCAAAGCCGAACATATCCTGATGCCGGGCGCCATCCCGGTGATCCAAAGCGATCGCGGCGGCCAGGTCACCTTTCACGGCCCCGGTCAGCAGATCGTGTATGTCCTGCTTAACCTGAAACGCCGCAAACTCGGCGTCAGGCAATTGGTCACCCTGCTGGAAGATACGGTGGTGGCCACCCTGGCCCGTTTCGGCATCGACGCCCGCGCCCGCGCCGACGCGCCGGGCGTCTACGTGGGCGACGACAAGATTTGCTCGCTGGGACTGCGCATCCGCAAGGGCTGCTCGTTCCACGGCCTGGCGTTGAATATCGATATGGATCTCTCGCCGTTCCTGCGTATCAACCCCTGCGGTTACGCCGGCCTGCGCATGACCCAGGTGTCGGACCTCGCGCCCGGCACCCGCCTGGATGATGTGGCGCCGGTGCTCACCGCGGCGCTGCTCGCTTTGCTCGGCGATCCGCCCGCCCAGGCGGTGCCCTGGAACGCGGCTGACTATGTTGGCAACCAGGCGGAAGACGCCGGACGCCAGGCCGCCGACGCTCCGCGGTGATTGCAAGCGTTGCCGGCGGCGCGCCGATGCGGCTTAATCGCGCAGCATCGGCCGGCGCGCATTTAGCAATAATCGCTTTTTTGGGCTGAAAGCCGCCGGCTAACCATGTTATAATTTGTGATGTTTTATCAAATATATTTGAACAATCACGTAACAGAGTGAATGTGTTTAAATTCATACTGTCAAATTCGGGACGGGACCAGCAAGCTTATGAGTAAACCGATACAGATGGAACGCGGCGTAAAATACCGCGATGCCGATAAAATGGCCTTAATCCCGATCAAAACCGTGGTGGTGGAGCGGCAGGAATTACTGCGCAAACCGGAATGGATGAAGATCAAATTGCCGTCGGATTCCACGCGTATTCAGGGGATCAAGGCCGCCATGCGCAAAAACGGCCTGCACTCGGTCTGCGAAGAAGCCTCCTGCCCGAATCTGTCCGAATGCTTTAACCACGGCACCGCCACCTTTATGATTCTCGGGGCGATCTGTACCCGCCGCTGCCCGTTCTGCGACGTGGCGCACGGCCGCCCTACCGCTCCCGATGCCAATGAGCCGGAGAAACTGGGCCAGACCATTGCGGATATGGGGCTGCGCTATGTGGTCATCACCTCGGTGGATCGCGACGATCTGCGCGACGGCGGCGCACAGCATTTTGCCGACTGCGTCAGCGCTATCCGCGCGAAAAACCCCACCATCAAAATTGAAACGCTGGTGCCGGACTTTCGCGGCCGCATGGATCGCGCGCTGGAAATCATCAACGCCGCGCCGCCGGATGTGTTTAACCATAATCTGGAAAATGTGCCGCGATTATACCGCCAGGTTCGCCCCGGCGCCGACTATGCCTGGTCGTTGAAACTGCTGGAGCGCTTTAAAGAAGCCCACCCCGAGCTGCCGACCAAATCCGGCCTGATGGTGGGCCTGGGCGAAACCAATGCTGAAATCGTCGACGTGATGCGCGACCTGCGCCGCCACGGCGTGACCATGCTGACCCTGGGGCAGTATTTGCAGCCCAGCCGCCATCATCTGGCGGTGAAGCGCTACGTGAGTCCGCAGGAATTCGATGAGATGAAAGCGGAAGCGCTGGCTATGGGCTTTACCCACGCGGCATGCGGTCCGTTTGTACGCTCGTCCTACCATGCCGATCTGCAGGCGAAAGGCATTGAGGTAAAATAACCGCCGACACATTTGGTTACCTGTTTTCCTCAACGCAGCAAAAAAAAGGATGGGCGCGATGCCATCCTTTTTATTTAGCTGGATTAACCCGCTAAGATAAACCGCCGTTCAGGGCGTGACTTACTCTTTACGTTCCGTAACCTGCGGCGCTACCGCTTCGTCAGGCTGGGTTTTCTGCGCGGCGGCGTCGTCGCTGTTCATGGCCTTTTTAAAGCCTTTGATTGCCGCACCCAGATCGCCGCCCAGGCTGCGCAATTTATTGGTACCGAACAGCAGCACAATCAAGGCGCCGATTACTAACAGTTTGGTAATGCTTAGACCTTCCATACTCACCTTCTTGATTAACGCTTGCTGATAAAAACAGCGATTATTAATGTTAACCGCTTTTTACCGCTATTGCCCCTGCATTACAAGAGATATCTGTAACAGATTCACCTGCCGGTCCGGCAAAAAAGGACATTCGCCGGTTTTATCATAAAAAACGGCTTAAAAAAGCCCGGGTGCGCGGATGCTGCGGATTCACCAGGACTTCTTCCGGGACGCCCTGCTCCACCACCACGCCCTGATCCATAAAAATCACCCGGTCGGCCGCTTCGCGGGCAAAACCGATTTCATGGGTCACCACGATCATCGTCAACCCCCGATCCGCCAGATTGCGCATGGTGCCCAACACCTCGCCCACCAGTTCCGGGTCCAGCGCCGAGGTCGGTTCATCAAAGAGCATTAGCCGCGGGCGGATGGCCAAGGCCCTGGCGATGGCTACCCGCTGCTGCTGGCCGCCGGACAGATGGCGCGGATAAGCATCTGCCTTTTCGCTTAATCCCACCGTTTGCAGTAACTCGCGCGCGTAGCGCACCGCTTCCTGGCGGCTTTGCTTATGCACGCCGATGGGCGCCTCGATGATATTTTGCAATACGGTCATATGGGGATAAAGATTAAATTGCTGGAATACCATGCCGATTTCCTGCCGCTGGCGCGCGATGGCCCGCGGGGAAAGTTTATGCAGCACGCCTTTTTTCAGCTGATAGCCCACCTGGTGATCGCCGACGATAATCGAGCCTTGATTCATATCCTCCAGATGATTGATGCAGCGCAGGAAGGTGGATTTGCCAGAACCTGAAGGCCCGAGAATAACCACCACTTCGCCCGGATGAACCTCCATATTAATGCCCTTGAGCACCTCGTTATCACCGTAGCTTTTATGCACGTCCCGCGCGCATACCAGCGGCGCCGATGTCGACTGCATCATATTTTTTCTCCTGCGGCGAGCTGCCGGGCGCCGTTATCCGCCGGGGGAGAACGGCGGCGGCTAACGGTTTCGCTGCGCCGGGTGCCGCGCGCGTAATAGCGTTCAATCCCCGACTGCGCCACGTTCAGCACCGAGGTAATGATTAAATACCAAATCACCGCCACCATCAGCATCGGCACCACTTCAAAGGTGCGGTTATAGACGGATTGCACCGAATACAGTAAATCGCCCATGGCGATGACGCTCACCAGCGACGTCGCTTTGATCATGCTGATCAGCTGATTGCCGGTGGGGGGAATAATCGAACGCATGGCCTGGGGAATAATAATGCGCCGCAAGGCCCGGCCGCGGCTCATGCCGAACGCCTGGGTGGTTTCCACCTGGCCGGCGTCCACCGACAATAACCCGGCGCGAATAATTTCCGCCATATACGCCGCCTCGTTCAGCGCCAGGCCGGCGATGGCTGCGGTCAGCGGCGTGATCAGATCGTTGGTGTTCCAGCTGGCGTATACCGGCCCGACAAATGGCAGGCCGAGGGTAACGTGGGGAAACAGCGTCGACAGGTTATACCAGAAGATTAACTGCACCAGCAGCGGCGTTCCGCGGAAAAACCAAATATACAGCCCCGCCAGCCCGCGCAGCAACCGATGATCGGACAACCGCGCCACCGCCAGCAACAGCCCCAGCATCACGCCCAGCACCATGGAGATCACCGTCAGGCCCAAAGTGACGCCCAGGCCCCGGATAACCGACGCTTCGGTGAACCACTGCGCGACCACGCCCCATTCAAAGTTTTTATTATTACCGATAATCCACAGCACATTGGCGGCGAGAAGTAATACCACCACCCATAGCAGCCTGTGTCCCAAGCGGCCCGGCGCCCGCGCATAACGCACGTCGCGCTGCCGATCGGTGGCGGAGGTCAACGATGAATCAGGCGAGCGGGTGGTCATGGTTTGGCACCTCCGGCGCTGGCCAGGTTACGCCCCGGCGCTTTAATCATATTGCCTTCCAGATGCCATTTTTTCATGATGGCGGCATAGGTGCCGTTATCAAACAGTTTCTGGTAGGCTTCCAGCACGACCGCGCCCAACGGCGAGTCTTTCGGCACCACCGATCCCTGGAACAAATCGCCAAAGCCATTGGCTTTACCCAGACCGGTTAACTCCAACTGGCCGTTGGTTTGCGCGACAAAATAGGTCAAGGGGGCCTGGGAAGAGAAAAAGGCATCCACCCGGCCGGAACGCACCGCCAGCACGGAGGTGGGCTGATCGGTGAACGAGGCCACGGTGACGGCGGGCTTGCCCGCGGAGACACAGGCGGCGGACTGTTTGCGGATCACCTGCTCCGCCGAACCGGCCGCCATGACCGCGATACGCTTGCCGCAGGTATCATCAAGGCTTTGTATGCCGAGCGGATTGCCCTTTGGCACCGCGAATACCACAAACTCTTGCACAAAATCGATAAAATCATTTTTTTGTTCGCGATCGGGAAAATCGCCGATCGGTCCGAGGGCCATCTGATAGCGCCCGGAATTAATCCCGCTCAGCACGCCGGATAGTCCGCTCACCGAAGCATGTTCGACCTTCACGCCCAGCAGTTGGGCCAGGGCATCGGCCAGGTCGGCGCTGGCGCCCTCCAGCGAATGGGTACTGGTGGCGATTTCATACGGGGGAAACGAGCCGTTATTGACCGAAATAATCCGGCCGGATTGCTGAATATCCGGGGGCAGTTTGGCATGCAGCGCGCTATCCAGGGTCTGCGCCGGCAGCGCATCAGCCGCCAGCGCCGTGCCCGACAATGCCAGACAGAGCATGGCGCCCAGTATTTTTTTCATATATTTCATTACATTCCCCTATGTGAGTAGGCCGCCCATAAGGCGGTTCGCGGCTTAACGCCCGCGCAGCTGCGGCGTGGCGAAACGGCGATTTTCCAGCACCGGCAGCACGCGCCGCGCATGGGAGACCCGCTCGGGGTCCAGGTCGGCGAACACCAGCGCCGGCGCTTCGGCGGCATGGGCGATAGCGACGCCCAATGGGTCCACTACCAGGCTATTGCCGATATTGCGTTCCCCGCACTCACCGACCGCCACCATATAGCAGGTATTTTCCAGCGCGCGCGCCGTCACCAATACCTGCCAGTGCATTTCTTTAAGCGGCCCTTTGACCCAGGCGGCCGGCAGCACCAGCACCTGGGCGCCGTCCAGCGCCAGCCGGCGGGCCAGCTCGGGGAAGCGGACGTCATAGCAGGTCATCAGCCCCACCTTCATGCCCGCCACGTCCACCAGCGGCGGCACCTCGGTGCCCGGAGTGACATTGGTCGACTCCTGTACGGCAAACGCATCGTAAAGATGCAGCTTGCGATAGCGGGCGATAATTTCGCCGTTGCGGATCGCGATCAGTACATTGAATGCATGCCCGTCGCCGGTCGGCGTATGGACGCTCAGCATCGTGGTGAGGGACGATCCCCGGCTGGCGGCGCATAGTCCGCTGACAAAAGGGCCGTCCAGCGGCTGGGCCGATTTGAGGGTCAGATCGGGGTCGGCGATATCCCTGGCCAGGATACCTTCGGGCAGAACCAGCAAATCGGCTCCGCCCGTTTGGGCGCGATCCATCAGACCCAGGCAGGTTTGTAAATTATTTTCCCACACCCGATCTACGGCAAATTGTCCTAAAGCGACTTTCATAATCGATTCTCCTGCTGATTAGGGTAACGGGTTGGGAAATAATTCCGCCGGCTCAAGGCGCCGCGGGGTCAACCCTTGCTCAAAAAGTTCGCCGGCGAAATCCGCCGCCATTTGGTAATTGGCGTCAAAGCCATTATCGTTCCAGCCAGCGGGCAGATCCCGCGCGGTGCGAGCTAAATCATCCATCAGCCAGGGCGTGGTATCGGCGTATTTTACCCGTTTGTCATGCCACATCCGGGCCGACTGGCCGATAATATCGCTTAATGCCTGCGCCAGTCCGGGATGGGCCGCCGCCAGCGCCGGTTTTATCCCCAGCACATGAATGCCCGGGATATACCCCACCTGGTTAAAGTAATCGAGTTCCGCCTGGCGAAAATCAACTTGTAGCTGGCGCAAATCGGACTCCGGGGCAAAAAAGCCGCTGGGCATAAAGGGCGTGAATACCGCATCCAGCGCGCCTTCGCGCAGCAGCGCCAGCAGCGGCCGTTCGCCCGGCGCGGCTTCGATATGCCCCGGGCGGCCAAACCCCGCCAGGCGATCCACGACCGGATGATCTTCGGTAAGCCGGCCGACCCACCAGGTGGCATCGCTAATCCCCACCCCTTCGCGGCGCAGCAGGGTGCGGGTCCAGGTATTGCCGGAGTCCTGCCAGCCGGTCAAGCCGATACGCTTGCCGCGCAGTTGTCCCAATGACGTCAGGGGACTGCCTTTGGTGGTAATGATGCAGCGCTGCCGAAAACCGCGCATCAGGAAATGAGGTATCGCCAGCAGTGAATTATCCCCCCTGGCGACCGCCTGCGCGTAACGGCTAAAAGAAACTTCGCCCGCGTCGTAGTCGGCATGGGTGGCCAGGTTATCCACCAGCGTGCCCACGCGGTCGATGGTCAAAGAAAATCCCTGCGGTTTCAGATCGCCCAGCGCCAGGGGGGTGAAATAATCCCAGTCCCGGACCGCCAGCCTGATAGTAAGCGCCACGTTGTTCTCCATTGCCGGCAAAAATTTTACCGGTCATTAACAGTTTTAGACCAAAACGGCCATGATTGGTTAATTTCGATACTAAAACCACTTTGTTCAATGTACAATGACAACTTTGTTACTGTACAAAGTTTATTCTTATGGATCACATTTTATCGTCCGACTGGCTGGCCGTGCGTATTCACGATCGCACCATTAAAGGCATTGCCCTGGGCACGGCCACATTAATCAGCAGCGGCGCCATTCCCGTCGGCTGCCGGTTGCCGGCGGTGCGGGACCTGGCGTCGGCCCTCGACGTCAGTCCGGCCACGGTATCCGCGGCGTGGGGGCAGTTGCGCCGGCAAAAGGTTATCGCCGGCACGGGGCGAAACGGGGTATGGGTCTGCGCCAATATCGTGACCCCGCGTCCGGCCAGGTTTGAGGCCATAGGCAACTTCGGCGGCAATATTATTGCCGACTTGACGCTGGCCGCCCCCGACGTGGCGTATTTGCCCAATCTGCAACAGGCGCTGACGCAAGGCGCCCTGGCGGCCAATGTAAACAGCTACCGGCGCGAACCCATCAGCCAGCGGTTACAAGGGGTCGTCCAGCCGCGCTGGCCCTACGCCGCCGAGGCGTTCCTGGCGGCCGACGGCGGGTTCGACGCCATGTACCAAACGTTGCAAACGCTGATAATGCCAGGAGCGCCGGTGGCCATCGAAGATCCGACCGCCACGCGGTTACTGGATATGCTGGATAATCTCGGGGCGGAGATCATTGCCGTGCCCTGCGACGAAGCCGGACCGGGTCTGGCGGGCCTGGAGGCCGCGCTCAGACGCCAGCCGGTGGCCTTTATCTACCAGCCGCGTACCCATTCCACCACCGGCCATACCGTCACCCGGCAAAGAGCCGATGCTATGACCGCCAGGCTCGCGGCGGCGGCGACGCTGGTGATTGAAGATGACGGCATCGGCGAACTTTCGCGCCATCCGGTTTACAGCCTGGGCCGGGCATTGCCGGATCGCACGGTGCATATCAGGTCGTTTTCCAAAGCCTACGGACCCGACTTGCGGCTGGCGGTGATTTCCGGCTCCCATGATATTATCCGCCGCATACAATCCGTACGTAACTTTGGCGCCAGCTGGACCAGCCGGATTTTGCAAGAAGCGGTAGCCTGGATGATTGAAGACGGCGCCACGCAGGAGGTGATTACCGCCGCCAAAGACTGTTATGCGGCACGCCGACGCGCGCTGGTGCAAGCATTGGCGCAGCGGGGAATGATCTTGCCCGACAGGGATGGGCTGAGCATATGGCTACCGGTGATGTCGGAGCAGTATGCCCTGGTGACGCTGGCGGCCCATGGGATCGCGGTTACGCCGGGCAAACGCCACAGTCTTGGCGACAGCCGGTTTATCCGGGTCTCCACTTCCCTGCTCACGGCCGATCGGGTGGGTCTGGTGGCCGATGCCCTCATGCTGGCCTGCCAGCATGAGGGCTCCGCGGCATGAGGGTACTGTGCAGCCGGCCAAAGTCATGTATAATCCTCACAGGAGATGGCATTCCTCCTTTAACCGCCGTTATGGCTGATGATGTCTACGTTTACCTGCTTGGCGAGGGGAACGTGGCTTCATGTTCGCTTCTCTGAGTTTCCCACTCCCCAAATCCAATGAAAGGTCTTTATGTTTACCCTTTTCTCAGCCGTGTTTATCGGCGGCGGACTCGGCAGCGTGCTGCGCTGGTTGATTAGCCTGAAGTTTAATGGTAACGGACTGCCGTTCCCGGCCGGCACGCTGGCGGTCAATTTGATCGGCGCATTTATTATCGGCCTGTGCATGGCGTTGTTTATCCGGACCACGCAGATCGATCCGGTGTGGAAGGTGTTTATCACCACCGGCTTTTGCGGCGGATTGACTACCTTTTCAACGTTCTCGGCCGAAGTCGTGTCGCTGATGATCGGCGGGCAATTAATGTGGGCGGGGGTCAATATTCTGTTGAACCTGGTCGGCTCGCTGGCCATGACGCTGCTGGCCATGGCGCTGGTCAATATGTTCGGCCCGCCGGTTCCCCTATGAGCGTCATCGGCGCGATTCAGGCATAAAAAAACCCGCATTAAGCGGGTTTTTCAGGAATCTGGCTATTTTAGATAGCTGTAACGTCAGCAGCCGAAGGGCCTTTGGCGCCGTTAGTGATTTCAAATTCCACACGTTGGCCTTCGGCCAGCGTTTTGAAACCATTACTCTGAATGGCGGAGAAATGTACGAATACGTCTTTGCTGCCATCTTCAGGAGTAATGAAACCGAATCCTTTAGATTCATTGAACCACTTAACGTTACCTTTAATCTTAGACATCAAACTTACCTTTAAATAAATGATAGACACAAACTCTGTGTCGGGTACTAGTACAGCAATTGGCAAGCCCTTTGTCCAGCTTAAGATCGCTAATACGTGACAAAAAATACCAAAATAACATTTTAACCTAAAGCCGCGCGCCTATCAGAGACCGTAGACCAGCGAAACCGCGGTTTTGGTATCGGTATGCTTCGGCGCACTGTCCGGCGTGCTGCTGTTATAGGTCACGTCATAAGTCACTTTCAAGGCGAAGTGACTGTTAATGGAGACATTAAGCCCGGTCTCGGAGTTGACCGTGATATCTTCATTACCCAAAACCGAAACACCCTGGATGAACTGGGCATTGTCGGTCAACTGGTATGAGTAGGAGGCTGCGCCATAGGCCAGGGCCTTGGTCTGGTTGCCGCCGCCCTGGAACTCATCGTGCCTGACGCCAGGACCCGCTTCCAGACGCAGATGGGTAATCGGCCCGTTCAGGACCTGACGGCCATAACCGGCGGTCAGCGTATCCCGTGAACGATAGCCATTGTAACGGTCGCTCAGCCAGCTGCCCTGGGTGAACAGGAAGTTATCGGCATCCATATTATGACGCGCACGAGCGCCCGCCTGGTATTTCTCAGACGACCGTTCATTGTCGGTGGAGTTGTTCACCGCTTCGCCCCAGATACTGTAGGCATTGGTCGGCTGGAACCAGGTCATGGTGCTGCTGGCCGCCAGCGCGGAGCTGGTGGAATTGCCTGACTGCGCGTTATAACCGGCTTGGACATTGCCATCGAAACTTTTTTTCGCGGTAGAAGGATCGTCTAACGCGGTAAAAATATCGGTATCAGCAAAAGTCGAGAAACTAGCCAGGGACATTCCCAGGATAGTCAGAAGCCATACTGCCCGAGAGCGACCATTGCGTAACATAATTTACCTATAAAATGATGTTTGGGTTTTTAAACCAGCGAGTAAAGAAAGGCTGCTAGTGTAGCGAATCAGGACAGAAGGTGTACTGGTAATTTTTTGTAATATTAGTAACAAAATTTAAGATACCCGGCCTGGCCGATCGCCATCCCCCGCCGCAGCGTGCGAAGTGAAATAAAATAGTGATGCTTTTCAATAGCTTTGTATGACAAATTAAGCCATGGATAATTATACCGACTGAGCATAAAGCTTACATTGGCGCTTTCTATTATCTTAAGATTATTCCTAAAAAGCAAGCCATGCCGGGCAGCGCACATTCATTTAGTAAATTGCAGCTTTATGGCAACAGTATTGGCACTCGCATCGGCATTTCTTTGACAAAAATTAACATTAAAATAACCGAAAAATAATATAGCCCAGAGCAAGCCAAAAAAACCCGCTCAATACGTACACCAACATCCACGCCTGATATCGCGCCATGTCCATTTCCCATGATTTCCTAAACGATAAAATCAAGGGTGTAGTATAAAAAATATTCATTTTGGCGATTGGGCGAGCAGGGCCCGTAAATAGCCCTATTTCCCGCGATAATGAGTCAATATGCGCCAGCCAGGGACGTAAACGGCGGCTAAATATACAGGGAGAGTTCGCCCGAGGGGCGGGTCTTGAAGCGGCGGTGCATCCAAAGATATTGATCCGGCGCACGCATAATTTCCTGTTCGACCACTTTATTCATATAGCAGGTGGCGGCCATTTCATTATCCAGGGGGTAATCATCCAGCTGCGGCTGGATCAGCAGGCGGTAGCCCTGGCCATTTTTTTTACGAATCAGCACCACCGGCACCAGTTTGGGTTTAGCGAGCCGCGCCAGGGTATACGTGCCGCGCGTAGTGGCCGCCTGGTTAACCGCAAAGAACGGGGCAAAGATGCTGCCGCTGGGGCCATAATCCTGATCCGGGGCAAACCAGACCGTTTCGCCCTGTTTTAATACCTGGATCATGCTGCGCAAATCCTTGCGATCCAGCATGGCTTTATTGGAGCGCATCCGGCCCCAGGTTTGCACCAGCTCCATCGCCTTGTTGTTATGCGGCCGGTACATCGCCATCATCGGCTGGCACAGCCCCATAACGCGGCCGCCCAATTCAAGGGACATAAAATGGATGCCGATGACCATGACGCCCTGATTATGCTCATTCGCCCGCTGCAAATTTTGTAAGCCGTACACATCAAACCAGCGTTTAACCCGCTTATCGGGCCAGAACCAGGCCATGCCCGTTTCCATCAGGCCCATGCCGGCGGAAGTGAAATTGCCGATAATCGTCCGCTCCAGCTTATCCTTATCCATATTAGGAAAACACAGTTCCAGGTTGCGGCGGGTAATGGCGGCGCGGCGTTTAAGAAACGGCATGGACAGGCGTCCAAGCCATCCCCCGAGAAGATACAAGACCGGATAAGGCAACTGGACTAGCAGGAACAGCACACCCAGCCCAAACCAGGTAAGCCAATAACGCGGATGTAACAACTTAAGGGAAAATTTTTGAGGGTGGGCCATTTCATCTATTCTTCATAATATTATTGGAAGAGCGGCATAAAAGCGCCCGTCTCCCGGTTCGTCTGTTATATGACACTACGCATCCGCATTCGTCAGGTAAAAGATGTAATCATCCTTTTCTTCACACTGGCGGCGGCGTAATTAAATAGCGCACGGCATTGTCATGAAAAGCAGGCCCGCTTCATCAAGCGTCTGGTTATCTGGGTTATCGGAAATGTGCGCCAATAAAGGTAGATAAAAGAGGCTGACGTTACTGAAAAATCAGACCGGCGGTATGGGGATATCGTAACATATACGTATCGGGAGTAGCCTAAAAATAACGATTAAATTATATGTAGTTTCGTATAGGCCGGACATATTTCTTCATTGTTCATACCGCTAATCTTACGTTTGGCCGCGCGGGTTTTGCCTGGCCACCGCTCCGGCGCAAACGCCGCCGGAGCGTAATTCCCGCGTTTAGAGCGGCCCGCCCAGAATCGTTTCGGCCAGGCCGTCGAGGATATGCTCGCCGGTTTCGGTTTTCAGGCTTTGGTACCATTGCCTGGTGGCCGCCGGATCTTTGCCATGGGTGATATCGCAGCGTTTACGGGCCTTCAATACCAGTGATTTTACCCGCTCGGCGCGGCTTTCCTGGTAGCGGCGCAAAGCATCTTCCGTGCCCAGGGAGTGCGTTCGCAGGCTCAGCGCCAGCACCACCGCGTCCTCCATGGCGGCGCAGCCCCCTTGCCCGATATCCGGCGTGGTGCTGTGGGCCGCGTCCCCGATAAGCACTACCCTGCCGCGCATAAACGTCATGAATGGGTCGATATCATGGATTTCCACCCGATTGGTGGCGTGCGGATCGATACTCTCGATCAGGCGCTGCACCGGGAGGCACCAGCCGGCAAAATAGCGGCGTAAATCATCCCGCGCCCGCTCGCGGTGTTGCACCAGCCCTTTGGGCAGCGGCACATCGAAAAAAAAGTAAAACCGCCCGCCGGCCACCGGCATCAGCGACACCCGCTTGCCTTCGCCGACAAAAGTGGTCCACTGGTTGCGGGGGGCAAGAGTCTCATCGGCGTTAACCAGGCCGTTCCAGTTTACATAGCCCGCATAGCGTCTTTCCACGTCGTGCCCCAGCACATGGCGCCTGACCACCGAATGGGTGCCGTCCGCGCCCACCAGCAGATCGCCGGTCGCCTTGCTGCCGTCGTCAAACCATGCCGTTACGCCGTTGCCGCTATCTTCGATATGCGTCAGGCGCTTATTCAGATGGACCCGCTCCTGGCCAAAGGCCTCCAGCAGCATGGCTTGCAGCTCGGCGCGGGCGACCGGATAAGGGAATTCGCCCACCCGGTCCACCAGCGGGCGCATGGCAAACCGGGTCAGGACCTCCGCGGATTGATAATCATGGTAAGCCATCGCGGCCATATCGCCGCCCAGCGCCTTGATTTGGTCCTGTAACCCCAGGAAATTGAGGCACTTGACCCCGTTGGGCCACAGGGATATGGCCGCGCCCACCGGTTTTATCATTGATACCGCTTCATAAATTTCAGTGCCATAACCAAAATTTTTCAGGGCAATGCCGGCGCAAGCGCCGCCCATTCCTGCGCCAATAATGATCGCTTTCATAATAATGGCCTCTCTCCGGAGACAGTCGCTGCCCCTTTCTCTGTGCCATTAACCTAAGCAAGGAAAGTGCCATCATTATAACCAGCTGTTTTAATTGAGATTACCACTCCCTGGCATGGGGAATCTGCGGTTGACCGCCGCGCTTGCACCCCGGGGGCGCACTGAAACATTCGTTGCGCACCACGCTATACACGGTCCTTTCAGCTCGGCCAGCGGTTAGCGCGCGGGCGAGCCGTCCAGGGTTATGCGCGGGTGAGCGGGCCGGGCCGGGTTTATTTCCCTGACGCTTTGGCGTTTAACCAACGCGCCGCAAATCAGGATATTGGTATGAAACTGGCTGCGTCCCGTTTCCAGGCGATGCTGCAATAAATCCATGGCCGCGGCGCCGATTTTTTTATTAAACACCTGGATGGTGGTCAGCGGAGGGTCCATTACCGCCGAAATCGGCAAGTCGTCAAAACCGATCATCGAGATATCTTCCGGCACCCGCAGCCCATGTTCCTTGAGGGCCTTGATGCAGCCGCAGGCAATGATATCGTTGACGCAGAAATAACCCTGCGCCAATGAATTGCCCGCCGTCAGATAGCGTTTCATGGCCTGGTAGGCGGCTTCGAAGGTCGAATTGACGCTCAGCGTATGCCGGGGGTCGAACCGCAGCCCCACCTGGCCGACCAGTTCATGAAAGGCCGCGGTGCGCTGGGCGAAATTCGGCGTATGGGCATCGCTGGTAATCAAACCGATATCCGTTAAGCCGGTGCGCTGAAAACAGTTCAGGACTTTATATACCGCGCTGCGATTATTCATATTGACAAAATCGTAGGGTAAAAAATCATTTATATTATCAATAATGACAAAAGGGACATTCAGGTATTTAAGCGCAGTAAAATCTCCTTGCTCAAATTCGGTGCCTAAAATAATCAATCCCGCCACCGGTTTGGCATAGCGTTGCTTTTCAACCACCTCCGGCACGCTTATTCCCTCATACGCCACCACTTCCAGGGAAAAATTACCTTTGCCGGCTTGTTCAATCATTCCGTCGATATAGCCGCTGATAAAAAGACTATGGGCTTCATTGACCGTATTGCCGTGCAGGGCAATTTTCAAAAAACGAATCACCCCCCGAAAATGCTCTTTGCGCGCGGCGCAGGAGCGATAGTCAAGCTCATGGGCAATTTGCAGTATCCGTTCACGGGTCGCTATGCCCAGGCCGCGCTTGCCGTTCAGGGCGATCGAAACCGCACTTAGCGATACTCCGGCGCGACGCGCGATATCCTTTAACTTCGCCATGGCGACCCCTTATTTTTTGCCTTACGGTAATAACATCACAAATATAAAAAAATGTGACGCAAAACTTGGCTAATTTTTTATAAAAATGTAGGGCGTGTGATTCTTCTCACAAATTAAAATCCATACTATTTTTTTAGTAAAATTTTAGTTTACAGCTTTTAGCGGCGCTACCATTATCCCGTTCAACACGTCTTCTTAATATTTTTAATTCCCTGACGCAGGTTCGGGGTGCCGAGGTGATAAGCCCATGAAAAAATTTATTAATGCGCCTGCCGACTATGTCCTGGAAATGCTGGCCGGTATTTATTATGCCCACCCGCGGCAGCTTACTTATGTTAATGATGACTTGCATTGCCTGGTTACCGCCCAAGCGGTCAAACCGGGCAAAGTCGGGCTGGTCACCGGGGGCGGCTCGGGCCATTTGCCATTATTCCTCGGCTATGTGGGCGACGGCCTGCTGGACGGCTGCGCGGTCGGCGACGTCTTTCAATCGCCCTCGGCGGAGCAAATTCTCAATGTCACCAAAGCAGTGGATCAGGGGGCCGGCGTGCTTTATCTGTTCGGCAATTACAGCGGCGATATTTTGAATTTCGATATGGCGGCCGAACTGGCTGATTTCGAGGATATCCAGACCGCCAAAGTCGTCGGCGCCGATGATGTGGGCTCGGCCCCGCTGGAACGCCAGTCCAAACGTCGCGGCGTCGCCGGTATATTTTTTATGTATAAAATCGCCGGCGCCGCCGCGGCGCGCGGGTTGCCGCTGCACGAAGTGGAGCGGCTGGCGCACCTGGCCGGCGCGGCGACCAAAACGCTGGGCGTGGCATTATCCCCTTGCATCATTCCCGAGGTAGGCAGCCCGGCTTTTTCGGTCGCCGAGGACGAAATGGAAATCGGGATGGGGATTCACGGCGAACCCGGCATTCTGACCCAGTCCCGGGACAGCGCCGATCGCATCATCGATCGTATTCTGCCGATGTTATTGGACGAACTGACTTTCCAGCCGGGAGACCGGGCGGCGGTGTTACTCAACGGGCTAGGCGCCACCCCGCAAGATGAACTCTATATTCTCTACAGCCGCGTCCACCAGCTCCTGGCGGAACGCCGGATTCCGGTATTTCATGTTTATTGCGGCGAATACGCCACCGCCATGGAGATGACCGGTTTTTCATTATCGGTGTGCAAACTGGATGATGAATTAGCGGGTTATTTGGCACAACCGGCTCATACCCCCTTCTTTACTCAGCTCCCATTGGCGCCATGAACGCAAGGACCCAAGATGAAAATGTATTTATCCCCGGCCGATTGCCGGCAATTAATCGCCGCCTGGTATGCCGAACTGAGCCGCCAGCGGGAAGCGTTAATTAATCTGGATCAACAGGTTGGCGACGGCGACCTGGGCATTACCATGCAAAAGGCGTTTGCCGCCGCCGCCCAGGTGGAACCCACCGTCGGCGCGGGAATTGAAAAACTGCTGATCCAATGCGGGATCGCCATGGCCAAGGCCGCCCCATCCACCATGGGTACGCTTATGGCGACGGGTTTTATGCGCGGCGGCAAAGCGCTGCCCGCTGATACCGCCCGGTTGGATGGCCCGGCGCTGGCGCTGTTTTTTACCGCTTTTACCCAAGGCATCGCCGAACGCGGCAAAGCGCGGCCTGGGGACAAAACGGTGCTGGACGTTTTACTGCCCGCCTCGCAGGCGCTGCATCTGTCGGTAGCCCGGCAGTCCCCGCTGAGCGATGGGGTCAATGCCGCCTACCTGGCCGCTCAGGCGGGGCTGGAAGCGACCCGCGCCATGGTGCCGCAACAGGGCAAAGCCGCCTGCTTTGTCGAAAAGAGCCTGGGCATCCCCGATCCTGGGGGGGCCGTGGCGGTGATTCTGTTTCACGTGCTCGATGAGTTCGTCCGCGCGGGCTAAGCGCCTCGCGGCAATGATTATCCCGGCATGCCGCACCGGTTTTGGCCAGGATTTCCCACTGATAAAACACCTAACAGCTAACGAGGCATATGATGAAAAAACTTCAGGGTATTACCACCGCGATGGTGACGCCGTTTAATCAGGACGGCTCGGTTAATTATGAATCCGTGGGACAATTAACCGAGTTTCTGGTGACCAAAGGCGTGCACTGCCTGTATCCCTTGGGCACCACCGGCGAGATGCTCCGGTTAAGCGAGCAGGAACGCAAGCGGGTCGCCGAAACGGTGATTTCGCGCAATAACGGCCGCGCCACCGCGTATATCCACGTTGGGGCGATGTCCCAGGCGGAAACCCTCGCGCTGGCCCGGCATGCCTATGATGCCGGCGCCGACGGTATCGGCGTAGTTACGCCGGCGTTTTTTGGCGCCAACGATCGCGAACTGGCGACCTATTTCATTAACGTCGCCCGCGCGGTCCCGGATGACTTTCCGGTCTATTTATATAATATTCCTCAATGTGCGGCCAACAATTTATCCGCTGAGCTGGCGCAGCAAATTGCCGAGCAATGCCCGAATGTTGTAGGAATTAAATACAGCTTCCCGGACTATTTAATGGTGAATAACTATCTGGCCATTAATGACAGCCAATTTTCGGTGGTCGTCGGGGCGGACCGTTTATTCTTGCCGGCATTGGCCATGGGTTGTGACGGCGTGGTATCCGGAGTGTCGTGCGTTTATCCCGAACCTTTCCTGGCGGTCTATAACGCTTTTGTCCAGGGAGATATTATCGCGGCGCGCCGGGCGCAAAGAATCGCCAATAAATTTTGTGAATTGTTACGTAACGGCAGCAATATGTCCTATTTCAAAGAAGGATTGAAATATCGCGGTATAGACGCCGGGGTTATGCGGGCGCCGCAATTGGATTTGCCCGCGGATGAAATAACCATCCTGAGAAATAAGCTAGAGCAGCTTCAGGGTGAAAGCGGATTTTAATCCGCTGTATTTTATCGACATTTCACCTGATTAAAAAAATTATAATGTACTTCTCCCATAGTCATGCCCATGATTAGAGGTAATTTGATATGAGAAGAATCACGACGTCTACGGCCCTACACCCCGGAGCCAGTAAAACCGCACCCCGAAAAATAGCCGGATCGAGATTACGCTGGTATCTGGTTATTGTTATTTTGCTGGCCGCCATTACCAATTATCTGGATCGCGCCAACCTCAGCGTTGCTAATTCCACCATTGCCGGGGAATTTGGTTTATCGTCCCTGCAAATGGGGCTGCTGCTCTCGGCTTTTTTATGGCCTTATGCGCTGGCCAATCTACCCGCCGGTTATTTGGTGGATAAATATGGCCCGAAAAAGCTATTTTCTTTTGCCGCGGGCGGCTGGTCCCTGGTCACTATATTATGCTCGCTGGTCAATGGGTTCGGCGTATTTTATGCCCTACGGATGCTATTAGGGGTAACGGAATCGCCCTTTTTTACTTCCGGGATTAAAGTCACCAACGCCTGGTTCGCCAAAGAAGAGCGCGGCCTGCCGACGTCGATATTTAATACCGGCTCACAAATCGCCAACGCCATTGCGCCGCCGTTGTTAACCATCCTGATGCTCACCCTGGGATGGCGCGGCATGTTTGTGGTAATCGGCGCGCTGGGGCTGCTGATCCTGGCATGTTGGCTGAAACTTTACCGCGACCCGGACGCCCATGAACTGCAAGAGATCAAGGAACTCCCCGTCGATGCCGCCGCCGGCATGGCTACCCCTACCCGCAGTTGGGGATCGCTGTTTCGCGAGCGATCCACCTGGGGAATGGTCATCGGCTGTTTCGGTATCTATTTCACCGTATGGGTTTATCTTACCTGGTTGCCGCGTTATCTGGAGCACGATCGCCATATGAGCCTGATGACCACCGGCTGGGTGGCGGCGATACCGTTTTTTGTCGGCATTTTCGGCGTACTGATCGGCGGTTGGCTGTCGGATCGGCTGATCCGCAACGGTATGAAAGCCATTACCGCACGTAAGATACCCATCGTCGGCGGAGCGGTGATTGCCGCCTGCGCCGTCGCGCCGGTGCCGTTTATTACAAGTACGCCGCTGTGCATCTTGCTGTTGGCCATTGGTTATTTTGCCGCCCAGCTTCCTTCGGGGGCTATCTGGACGCTGGCAACCGACGTGGCGCCCAACGGCTCGGTAGGATCGCTGGGTTCGATCCAGAACTTCGGCGGATTTATCGGTGCCGCGCTGGCGCCGGTGGTGGCGGGGCTCATCCTGGATGTTACCGGCAATTTCACCTATGTTTTTCTTTCCGGCGCGGTATTGCTGCTGGTCGGCGCATTCAGCTATGGTTTCATTCTTAAAGAACCGATTGCGGAAAAATAACCGTCCCGACGCGCTGGTCGGGATCAGGATGCCAAAGGCCTGGCGGCGCGATTAATTTTTCTTATCTTTTCTTTGCACGCCGCTGGCTTTTTTATGGGATTTAACGGCCGGCGGCTGCATGCTGCCCCCATCGGCAAACACATAATCACCGTTGGCATACACCACCTGGGCCTGGCACTCAACCGTGGGCTTAGCCACCCGGCGCAGCTTCATGCCGTCATAGGACATGACGCCATTGGCCACGGTGATATCCCTATATTCGTTTTTAACGTTGACGTTATAAAGCTGCTCGCCGCGCCAGGTCAGCTTGCCGCGCCGCGCGATGGTGCTCTGCCACTGGCGGCAGTCCAGCGTATCCCCGGCCCGATTAACAATAAGACTGGCAATCGCTTCCGGGCTGGTCAGCCGTTTTTGCGGCCCGTCGCTCATCCATACCCCGGCCACATCCGCAGGGGCCGGCGTTTGCGCCACTGCGGAATAGTCGGCATAACCGGCGCATCCGACCAGGGTAATCACCGCCAGACCCGTGACAATATTTTTTATCATACCCATATCCTTATAAAGTCGAAGCGGAATTTTAGCATTAAAAGCCTGAGATTGTTAAAAGCATATTGGCGGTCCGCACCTCTTTCCCGAGCTAATGCCGGCCCCGGAGCCGGGTCGGTAGTTGCCGATGAAATACAAGGCAAAAAAAAACCCCGACAGAGTCGAGGTTTATAATTTTTTCGGTCCGGTTAGAGTAACTTGGCTGCTCCGGCCTGAGCCATCATCGCTATCGCAAGCACTTTACCTGGGCCTGTCTGTAATAAATTACAGCGCTACAACGTTAGTTGCAGACGGGCCTTTCTGGCCTTGTTCGATGTTGAACTCGACCTGTTGGCCTTCGTCCAGGGTTTTGAAATCATTGCTCTGGATTGCAGAGAAGTGAACGAACACATCTTTGCTGCCGTCAGCAGGGGTGATAAAACCAAAACCTTTACCAGCATCAAACCATTTTACTGAACCAGTCATTTTGTTAGACATTGTTGTTTCCTTTTAATAGGGCCGCCATAAGGCGATTGTGGTCTGCTTGTCAGGATTTACTTATGGGAGCACTAGAGAAGGAAATTCCTCGGAGAAACGATATTTTGATATACCATTTGCCGGAACAACTTTACTAAAATGACATTCATAAATAGGTCTGTACTACAAACCGATGACGCTATTTACACATAGTGAGAATGTTATAGCAAGGATTTTTTTCATAATTATTTTTCATCCTCTTAACTTCACAAACCAGCGCATGTGTACTAAGCAAACCGAAACGAAGCCGTGCAAATCATTGATATCCAAGATACGTTTATTATTGCGTAGCAGCGGATACTCCGTGGCGAACGCGGACTGACGGCTTCTTTCGCGTGGCGGATTATAACATTTCTAGGGTGGAAGCCTGAAGGGAGCTGCAGAAAAACCTAACGCAGTACGGTCAACAGAACTTTTACCGATCTTGTGTAGCGGGCTGGTCGCGAGACTAGGTTTTCTGGCTAAACAGGGGGAAACCCCGGCTTGGTTCAGTAAACTAAACCGCGATAATTTGATCGGCGACGATCGAATAGCCGCCGTTCCATTCCATCCGTCCAGTGATGGTCACTCGCTCACCGCGCAGGTGCGCCATCAATTCCAGCGCCATGATATCGAACCCGACCACTGTGAGCGGATATGAGCTGCGCTTGTCGCTTTCTGCCAGGATGGTGGCTTTAACCATCGGCCGGCCGGTATGGCCTTTGATACGGCTTGGGGATTTGGTTATTACGCCTGATAACGTCGTGGTTATCGGATTACTGCTGGTTTCGGTTAGGTGCTGATTACTCGAATTCATGACAGGTATACCTCCGCATTTTCATTTTTCGCCTGAAACGATTTCTTATTTTACCTGATTGCATGCCGTTTGTGTGAGTGATTGTGCAAGTATCGCGCAGAATTACGCCAGCAGGCCGGCGGTACCCGCTGGTTTGCTGGCGCCCAAGGCTTGGATGGCCCTCAGTTGAACGTCTCTCACATGCGGCCGTGCAGGGCGCGCGGTGCGGCTAACCCCTTCTAACCGCGGTATTTTTCCACCAGCGCCAGGGCGATGGCCTCGGTTTCGGCATCCGCCGCGCCGCGATAATCCGCCGGGCGGTAATGCATTTGGAACGCGCCGATCGTCCGGACGGTTTCTTCATCCGGCTGTCCCGTTTGGGGGATCGTGTAGCCATAGGCGGCCAGCGCGGCCTGGAGCGGCGCTACCGGCACCGGGCTGTCAGGCGCCCTGCCCGCCAGGTACTTGTCCACGGTGGTTTTATCGGGCCAGGCGCCAACGCCGCGCTGCGCGAGCTGCGCCCATGGAAACAACGGACCGGGGTCGTATTTCCTCTGCGGCGCGATATCGCTGTGGGCGACGACATTGTCGGGGCTGATCTGGTAACGCCGGATCACGTCCTTGGCCAGCCTGGCGACCAGTTCGATTTGGCGGGGATGGAAGTCATACCAGGTTTTGCCCGTCTCATCTTCGGTAAATCCCGTGTTGACGATCTCGATACCGATAGAAGTATCATTCAGGTTGCCCCGCCCGTTCCACTGACTCACCCCCGCATGCCAGGCCCGCTTGTCCTCCGGCACCAATTGCAGCACCACCGGCTTGCCGTCGCTGGCGTCAGGCAAGCCGGGCACCAGGTAATGGGCACTGCCCGCGCCCGTGGTCAGTAATTTCAGCGACTCCGCATCATTGACCGCGGTGTAATGCATGACCAGGAAACGCACCCTTTCATTCTGGTTGCGGGAAGAGATGGCGCTATCCACGCGGTAATCGCCGCGATCGATATATTTGGGCTTATTCGGCTTATTAGACGTGCAGCAGGTCAACATCGCAACCATGGCTAAACATTTGCCTGCCAAAAGAATCCTTTTCATCCGCTCATCCATTACGTGAAAAGAACACCATAGCGGGATCTGGCCAAACGCCGTCCAAACGGCCATAAAAAAACACCGCCAGGAATCGGCGGTGGGGGGGGTGGTTTGACCGGGAAAACGTCCGCGGTATCTTATACCTTGTCGGGATTCCAGCGTCCCGGAAACTCCTGGCCGCCCAGTTGCCGGTTGTAGAACATGCCCAGGTACCAGGGAAAGTAGTGATAAGACCATGCGCAAAGGCGGTTGCCGTATTTCAAAAAGGCCACAAGGAGTTCCTGGATTTCCGCTTTGGTTTCCGCCTGCGCCACCGCTTCGCGCAGCAGGCCCGCGAACGCGTCCAATTGATACATGCCGCTGATGCCCAGGTAGCTTGAATAAGGCACGTCGAATTCATTAAGGGTGGCGCTGAAGTCCTTCACCGATAGCGTATTGGACAGTTTGAGCAACGGATAGATAGTGTACATTATATAGTCACGCACCATGCCGTTGGCAAAATCCCATGCGGTATAGTATTGCCCATAAGTCCCGGTGGACTCCACCCGGCCCAAACGGATGTCTTTCAGATCCTCCGGCTCCACCAGTTGAATGCGTTCGGCTTCGTCCAGGAAAATCTTGGCAACCGGCGAAATGCCGGCGGCTGTTACCGGTACGCCGGGATGGGCGCTTTTATCATGGGGCGACACTTCAACAAATATCTGATCCTTTTGCCAAAACAGATTATTCCATACCGCTTTGCCCACATCGGGCAATAAAGCGCAATATTCCGGCAATACCTGGCCCAATACCGGCTGAGCCAGCGGCTCAAGCCCAACGCCGTATTGTACCGACATTTTGTTGCCGGTGGATTGAGAATAGCGCAGGCGCCCCACCGGACAATCGGTGATCAGTTCGCGATGATGTACCGGCGCGCTGCTGACCACCGGGGTCCAGGCATACATCGATGCGCCGGAGACCACCGGATGGGCTTGCAATACCTTGAACGGCAGATGCTGCCAGAATTCTTCGCACAGCTCAGGGTTGCGCTCGTCATTCAGCTCGGCGACCACCGTAACGCCAAGAGCCGGCCAACTGATATCAATTAAACGTCCCATCTAAAATTACTCCAGTGTTAATATTACTTCGAGTGATGCCGTCGACTACCGGCTGAATAAACCGTTAAACCTTATGCAAAACCTTCGACAAAAAAGTCCGGGTCCTCGGGTGGCGGGGCGCGCCGAAAATCTCCGACGGCGCTCCTTGTTCAATGATTTCGCCCCGATCCATAACCACCACGCGATCCGCGACCTGCCGGGCGAACTCCATTTCATGGGTCACCACGATCATCGTCATGCCCTGCAAGGCCAGATCCCGCATGACCGCCAGCACCTCCCCCACCATTTCCGGGTCCAGCGCGCTGGTCGGCTCGTCGAATAACATCACTGTGGGATTCATCGCCAAGGCGCGGGCAATGGCCACGCGCTGCTGCTGTCCGCCGGACAATTGCGCCGGGTAGTGATCCACTTTGTCGGATAAGCCGACCCGTTCCAGCAGTTGCAGCGCTTGCCTGCGGGCGCTGTTTTTATCGATGCGCAGCACTTGTACCGGCGCTTCCATGACGTTTTGCAGTACCGACAGATGGCCGAACAGATTGAAGCGCTGGAAAACCATGCCGATATTCCTGCGCTGCCGGGCAATGTTTTTTTCGCTATCTTCGACGAGCCGATCGCCCCTGGGGCGATAGCCGATTAATTGCCCGTCCACCAGGATTTTGCCGGACTGGATCTTCTCCAGATGGTTAATGCAGCGGATAAGCGTGGTTTTTCCCGAGCCGGATGGCCCGACAACCACCAGCGCCTCGCCGGGCCGCACCGTCAGCGAAACATTGCGCAGTACGATGGAATCGCCGTATGACTTGACGATTTCCGCGCATTCCACCGCGGGACGCGGATTTTGCGTCGCGGGAGTATTAAAGGTTTTCATTGAACACCGACATGTGATCGCGGGTTAACACCGCGGCGCGCTTCGCTTTTTTCAGCTGCGAGCGCCGGGCCAGCCAGGCTTCAAGGGACATTTGGATCGCCGTCCAGGTACCGGTCAGCAACAGGTAGTAGACCGAAACGCCGAGATAAACCTCAAATGTCAGGAACGTCGCGGCCTGGATTTGCTCGGCGACGCGAAACATTTCCGAAACGCCGATGATGCTGAGCAGCGCCGTGGTCTTAAGCATGTTGTTAAATTGATTGCCCAGGGCCGGAACGATGACCCCGACGGTCTGCGGCAAAATAATCCGGCGCATCGACAGGCCGGGCGTCATGCCAAGGGCTTTGGCCGCCTCGCTCTGGCCGTGATCCACGGACGCGATGCCGGCGCGGGTAATCTCGCTCATATAAGCCGCTTCGTGCAGTCCGAACGTGGCGATGCCCGCCACCACAGCCCCCGCCACGGCAAACGGCCCCAGCGGCATCGCGGCCGGAAACAAATCAAAGCCCAGCAGATAGGGCAACCCGAAATAAATCAGCACCAATTGCACCAGTACCGGCGTCCCGCGGAAAAACCAGATATAAATCTGATTGACGGCCCGCAGGCCCCAGAAACGGCTCAGGCCCGCCACCGCCAGGAGAACGCCGATGATGGTGCCGATAAGCTGCGACAGGATGGCGGCCACCACGGTGAGCGCCAGACCTTGCAACAGCGACGCCTGCGGGTGGAACACAAAATCCAGGAAAAACGCGGTATCAAACTGCAGCTGTATATGGGATAGCATCGCCGCCTCCTTCAAACGCCGGGTGTGACATCGGCCCTACTCGCAAGAATGCGCAGAGCTGCAAAGTCCCACGCCGTCTTCAATACCCCACTTTTTGGTGATTGCCGCCATTTGGCCGTCGCTATTCATCCGATCGATGGAGGCCTGTACGGCATCTTTGAGCGCAACATTGGCTTTGGTAATCGCGATCGACCAGGTTTTCGGCGGTACGGGCACCCCCACCAGTTCAAACCGGCTGCGTCCTTTTGACAGATAATAATTGATGACCAGTGAATCGCTGGCGAAGGCGTCGACCCGTTTCAGGCCCAGATTCTGGAAAGCCGCGACATTGGTGCCCAAGAGTACCTGCTCGATGGGTTTTTTATTTTCGCTGACTAATTTATCGCTGATCTGCTTGATCAAGCCCGCGTTGCGGCTGCCCAGCAGCGCGGCGACGCTGCGCCCGGAAAGGTCTTCATAGCTCGCCAGATGCAGGGGATTGCCTTTGGGCACCAGCAGGGCGGTATTGACGCGCCAGTAGTCCACCATCCAATAACGCTGCGCGCGCTCAGGAGTATTGCCGAGGCTGGCGATGATCAGATCGCACTTACCGGTATCCAGCGCGGCGAAAATGCCGGAAAACTGATAGTTATCGATCTGGCTTTTCACCCCCATCTCGTCGCCCAGCGCTTTCATGATATCCACCGCGGCGCCCACCGGCGTCTTGCCGTCGCTGGCCATCCCTTCCGCCGGCGGGTTTTCCAAATCGGAGCAAAAAGTCAGTTTGCCTTTAGCCTGTATTTCCTCCGGCGCCTTAATGGGATCTTTTGCCGGCGCGGCCGAGGCATCGCTTACAAACAATAGGCCGCCGCATACTGTGGTTAATAACGTAGTTAATAACGCTCGCTGTTGGCTTGGTTTCACAATTTTATTCCCGATCCACATTAAGAATATACGGTTATGGAAAGCGACCGCGTTTACATTGCTAAGGATATGAGCCTGCGATATGACTATAAGTGCAGCAAATTTTAACGTCAAGACATGTATATACAATATAAGTTTTTGCGATGGCAGCGCCCCCTGGAAAAATCGGAGACGGCACAGCCCCCCAGCCAGAAGTCGCGGGGCGAGACAGCCTAAACGCCCCGATATACCTGAAAAAAAAGACCATATCACCAGATTTCAGCGGCGGTGCGAAAAAGCATGGCTATAGAAAAATAAGTTCTTTTATTTGTATATACAAATAAAAAATCTTCAGTCGACACCCGCCAGGCTCCCCGCGATGGAAGCGGCATCTTATGAATCAGCGCGGCTCATTCCCGGTGAATAACCGGCGATTATCCATAAAGGTCGATTTAGGAAAATAAATAATCGTACCGACAGGCTGTTAATAAAAACCCATGGCCGTAGATTTTCATGGAATAGCATATTCTTATTGGAAATTTTAAAAATAAAAATCACCTGTCGGATCGGTAATCAATACCTTTCTATTAATCATTAACCCATTTTCCTGGCGATGCGCGGTTTGGTGCTTTATGTCCACGGTTAGAACCGGCGTGGAAGCATAACGTCAGGATTAGCCGGGAATGTGTTTTTATTATTGATAATTTGTTATAAAATTGTACAAGCAGGCCATTATTGTTCTTTTGCCCATTAAATTTGATGCCCGCCACAGCGTTTGCGCTAATACGGTTTCCCTCGTCAAATACCATGGGCGCCATTTAATTTTACTTAAGTTGCCAGTTGATGAAAAACAGGATTCATCATCCTTTGTTTTCTTTATTTATTCACTGATTGTTAAATGTTAACACCTGAGTAAAATCTCATCTTATAAATTATTTAGTTTCAATAGCATAGATTAATCCCTGGCACCGGAAAACGCGCTGAAAGCCTAGTGCAGCAAGCGTTCACAGACTTAAAGTAAAGGAAACAGCCGTCTGCCGCATGAATAATTTAGGTTAAGTGAAGATATATAATTAATAATTTTAGTTAAGCAATCAATCTTAGACATTCCTGTTAGCTCTTTTTTATCGCGGGCAAAAATAAAGCATTTTCTTTTGCTAAAGAAATCTCATCATCGGCCGTTAACCTTACTGGCATGACGTATTAGCCGGGCTTGATCAAATAACCGATCAATTTCTTGTATGGCATTAGATAAAGCGGCAACAATGAAAATTAACTTTTTGTTTACTCTATTCCCTTTGTTTTTATCTGCTTGTACCGGTGTCGGCCATTACAAAGTTGATCAAACGGCAGAATCGAAAGCGGATTTCCATTTTGTCGGCATTCCCGTGCTGGCCGGTGCGATCGGATCGAGTTTCCCCCTCACCGCTAAATATAGCCTTACCGCCGGACATGTGGCGAAAATGATGATGGTGCGGGTCAAGGCCTACAACCCGCTGTGTGATGTCGCCATTATTTATCACGATAATACCGGCCGTAAGCTCCCTAAACTGGAGACCGCGGACAAAGGGGATAAACTCAGCCTGTATGGCTACAACGCGTACACCGCCATGCCGACATCCTCCACCGGGGTGTTAAAGGAATTTGGCTGGTGGGATAAACCGGGTACCAGTTGCCTGGTAGGCCTCAGCGATGCGGGCGGCGTTCCGGGCATGAGCGGCGGTCCGGTGTATGGCCATGATGGAGCGATTGTCGGCGTATTTACCGCCACGCATCCAAAGCGTAACCAGACCATGTTTGTGCCCTATCAGCAAATTGCAGGTTGGGTGACCAAAGAGATTAAAAGCTGATATCCCCGACCTGACCGCCAGGCGCTGGTCTGGGGTCGGGTCATTAGCATAGTTTCCCATCGCCGGCCTTCCTTCGCATAATTTCATAACGATTAGTATGAAATGTCTTGACGCCCCGCGTCGCCCTCGTTAATTTCATAACGTTAATTATGAAATTTATTTATGCTCAATCGAGACGCAAAAATCCGGCGTCTATCCTCATTAAAGACATAAGGTGAAATTATGAGTAAAGCTCTGCAAGATAAAATCGCGTTGGTCACGGGCGGCAGTACCGGCATCGGCTTAGGCATCGCCAGGCAGTTTATTAACGAAGGGGCCTTTGTGTTTATCACCGCGCGCCGGCAAAAGCAGTTGGACGAAGCCTTGGCCGAGCTCGGCGACCAGGCGGCGGGCATCCAGGCAGATGTATCCAGACTTAGCGCCCTGGATGCGCTGTTTGCCGCGATAAAAGCCCAAAAAGGCCATTTGGATATCGTGGTCGCCAACGCCGGCGGCGGAGAATTGGCCGCGCTTGGCGCCATTACCGAAGAACATTTCGATCGCACTTTCGATACCAATGTCAAAGGCGTGCTATTTACCGTGCAAAAAGCGCTGCCGCTATTGTCGAAGGGATCTTCCGTGATTATTACCGGTTCAACCACCTCGGCCGTCGGCGGTAAACACTTCAGCGTTTATAGCGCCACCAAGGCCGCGGTGCGCAATTTCGCCCGCAGCTGGATTCAGGACCTTGAGGGGCAGGATATCCGGGTAAACGTATTAAGCCCGGGGCCGGTGAAAACGCCCGGTTTAGTCGGATTGGCGGCGCCCGACCAACAACAGGCCTTGCTGGATGGCTTTGCGGCAAAAATCCCCCTCGGCCGGGTAGGCAACCCTGATGAAATAGGCAGGGCGGCGGTCTTCCTGGCGTCGGATGCGGCCAGTTTCGTCAACGGCGCCGAATTGTTTGTGGACGGCGGAGAAGCGCAGATTTAGCTATCCGGCCATGCCCGCAGGGCGCTGGCCGCTATGGCCTGCGCCTCGGCCAGCGTTACCCCCTCCTGCGCTTTTATCGACATGCCGTAGAGGAACGTGGTGAAAAAACTGGCCAACGCAGCGGCATCGGTGCCGGCGGGCACATCCCCTTCGTTAATGCCCCGCTCGATTCGCCGGCGCAGCGCGCGCTCCGTTTCCTGACGGGCCGCGATGACGATCTGCTGGACGGGCTCCGACCCGGCGGAGCAATTTATCGCCGACAGGGCCAACATGCAGCCAGGAGGCGTAGTCGTATCAACCATGGCGCACACCGCCTCCCGAAGCAGGCGTTCCACCGCCCCCCTGGCGGTCTTTTCCTTAAACGCCTCGGCCTGATAGCCGGCGGGACCGGACTTATAACGCTCAATCGCCTCCAGGAACAAATGCTCTTTATCACCAAAGGCGCTATACACGCTGGGAGTGGTGACGTTCATGACCTTAAGCAGTTCCGCCATAGATGTGGTGTCGTATCCGCGCAGCCAAAATAAACGCATGGCGCGGTCCAATACGGCGTCGCGGTCGAAGGAGCGGGGCCGGCCGCGGGGCTTGGCGCTCATGGATTTTGGTGTTTTCATAACGATCGATTCTAAATTATCATCCCACGGCCGGCAAGAACGATCGTCGCAGCGCGGCAGCAAATGAGTGAAAATGATAATTTAATTATTATATCTTTCGGCACTTGATTTTTTTGTCAAAAGTAATGATATTGGTTTATAGCATATTGCCAGTTTATTATGACCAATATTTCCCGCTACTGTAATAAGCATTTTTTGAGCCAGGCGTAATTAATTTGATCAAGATCGGCTAAAACATTAATTAAAGTTATTGAAACCGCGGGAAGTTATCATCTTAAAATAATATTGTCTCATTAATAATAATATCTAATGTAAATATACACCCGGGTATAACGTTTGCGATTAACTGTGCCAGGCCACCGCTACCACATGGCCGGATGATGACAACACCATAAATAACAGAGGTCCGTGATGATCAGAATAACTATTGTCATTGCCATGGCAATGGCGCTATTAAGCGGCTGCGCGAATAACCGAACCTCATCCGGCGATACGTTTACCGCTGCCCAGGCCCGTCAGGTGCATACCGTAACCTACGGCACGCTGATTTCCGTGCGCCCCATAACGATTCAGGGCGGTACCGGTGAAAACGTCGCCGGCACCCTCGGCGGTACGGTGCTCGGGGGATTTTTGGGTAATACCGTGGGCGGCGGTTCCGGCCGCAGCCTGGCAACCGCCGCGGGCGCCGTGGGCGGCGCAGCGGCCGGCCAGGGTATTCAAAGCGCAGCCAATCGCAGTCCCGGAGTGGAGTTGGAGATCCGCCGGGACGACGGCAGCACGATTATCGTCGCGCAGGCGCTTGGCACCAGCCAATTCCACGTCGGCCAACGGGTAGCCATTGCCTCCGGCGGCGGCAGGGTCACCGTTTCGCCGCGCTGACAGGCGGCGGTCTAGCCGATAAAAAGCCGGGTTTATTATCCATGGAACGCCGTTTATTATGGGGTCAAGCCTATGTTC
Source organism: Sodalis sp. RH21 (assembly GCF_047324175.1). Taxonomy (NCBI): domain Bacteria; kingdom Pseudomonadati; phylum Pseudomonadota; class Gammaproteobacteria; order Enterobacterales; family Bruguierivoracaceae; genus Sodalis; species Sodalis sp. RH21. The sequence goes on from NZ_CP178732.1 coordinate 4,268,694, forward strand.
TTCAGAACCATCCGCAAATGGCTAGTGCGTATTATTTGGGTGGCGGTGATTTGCGCCGTGGCCGCTTTTGCCCTCAGGGTGTTTGAAACGCAGCGCGGTCCGGATCTCCAACTGTGGCATACCTACGTTCCCAAAGATATGCGCGCGGATGGCATCGATAAAGCCAACTGGACCACCTATCTGGCCAATGAGGATGCGCTGTTCAAAGCGGTGCGCGAGAACGTTACCGATAAACTGGAGGCGCCGCAGCAAACCCAATTGAACCGGTATTTTTCCGGTAGTCCCATCTACCCTGATAAGTTCGCCACCAACTGGAACCGCTCGTATATTTTAATGCCGCAGGGGAAACCGAAAGGCGCGGTGGTTCTGCTGCACGGCCTGACCGATACCCCATACAGCCTGCGGCATATCGCCGAAAATTATACTCGGCACGGCTATGTGGCCATCGGTATCCGCCTGCCGGCCCATGGCACGGTGCCCGGGGCGCTGACCGATGTGAAATGGCAAGATTGGCTGGCCGCCACCCGTTTGGCGGTGCGTGAAGCCAAGCGGCGCAGCGGCGAAGATTTGCCGCTGCATATCGTAGGCTTTTCCAACGGCGGCGCCCTGGCGATGAAATACACCCTGGATGCGCTAAACGATCCGCAACTGGCGAAACCCGCGCGGATCATTTTGATTTCCCCCATGATAGGGGTCACCAGTTTTGCGCGTTTCGCCGGCATTGCCGGCTGGCCGGCCCTGTTCCCGGCGTTTGCCAAGGCGGCCTGGCTGGGCATCGTGCCCGAGTTCAATCCGTTTAAATACAACTCGTTCCCGGTGAACGGCGGACGGCAATCCTACGAGCTTACCCGCGCGCTGCAACAGCAAATCGCCGCCTATTCCAGCAATCACAAACTGGATGAATTGCCGCCGATATTAACCTTTCAATCCGTCATGGACTCCACCGTCAGCACCAGGGCGGTCATTACCGCCCTGTACGAACACCTGCCCGCCAACGGCAGCGAAGTGGTGTTGTTCGATTTAAATCAGGCCGAAAGTTTCGGCCCGCTGCTGCGCACCTCGTCTTATACCGCGCTGTCGCGATTATTGCCCCCCGCGCCGCGGCGCTACACCACGACTATCGTGACCAACGTGGCGCCGGATAATCTGGCCACTCTGGCCCGCACCACGCTTGCGGGCCAGACCGAAGAGACCACCGAACTGCTGGGTATCGATTATCCGGCCGATATTTTTTCTTTGTCGCACGTCGCGCTGCCCTTCCCGATGAGCGACTCGCTGTACGGACGGTATCCGCAGCCCCGGGATCAATATGGCATCAGCCTGGGCGCATTTGCCGCGCGAGGGGAACGCGCGGTATTGGTTGTCGGCCTGGATTCTTTAATGCGTCTGTCATCCAATCCGTTTTATCCCTATATGTTAAAACGGATCGACGCCAAAATAGACAATTAATCTTAACCATAATGGGAATATTATCGGGCGCTGCTTAGCGCCCGGCTATCCGGAGATATAATGGAAATTACTGAAATAAATGCAGCGGTTTATTTAATTCCAATTAAATTATCTTATTAATTTATGCATTACATTTTGGCGGGGGTGAGTCATAGCAAAATCCATCTCGAGTTAATTTTTGGTCATCCTATAAATCAACACTTACACCCTACAGGCTTAGGGCGGTTGCGCCTCGATCGCTTGCCACAATGATATTAATAATTAATGGGTCTGATCATGATTACCAATAACCAGATTACAGTGATCCTGAATGCGGCGGTATTGCTGGCCTCGGCTATTTTTCCCTGGTCCGTATCGGCTGCACCGCTTCCGGCCGTTACCGCCGCGATTATCGAGCAGCGGACACCGCAGCGCGCCCTGGATTATTTGGGCCGCATCGAGGCAATCCAGGCGGTGGATGTCACGACGCGCACGGAGGGGTTTATTGCCCGGCGTGAATTTGCCGACGGGCAGTTGGTGAAAGCCGGCGATCTGTTATTCGAGATTGAACCGGCGCTGCATCAAGCCCTGGTGGCCCAGGCCCAGGCGCAGGTCGACAGCGCCAACGCCAACGCGCGCCTGGCGCAGACCAATCTGACCCGCATCCAGCGTCTCGGGGAGCAGCGCTCCGTCAGCCGCGCGGATGTGGATGCCGCCGTGGCCCAGCGGGACACCAATAATGCCGCCCTGGCCCAGGCGCAGGCCAATTTGCGCATGCAGGAACTACAGCTCGGTTTCACCCGTATCGTTGCGCCGATTGGCGGACGCATCGGCCATAGCAATATCAATACCGGCAGCCTGGTCAATCCCGCGAGCGGGCCGCTGGCGCATATCGTGCAGCTTGACCCGATCCGGGTGGCCATCGCCATCAACGAGCGGGATTACATTACCGCCGCTTACCGGTTGACCGGCGACGCCGAGGATCTGTCCGCCCAGGGTTATACCCCGCATTTGCGTTTGGCCAACGGGCAGGAATACCCCGAGGCGGGCGTGTTTGAATCAGTGGATAACCAGGTGGACAGCCAGACGGGGACCATAACGGTGCGGGCGCGGTTTCCCAATGCCCGCCATTTGCTGTTGCCGGGAGGGGTCGTTAACGTCTCATTGGTTTCGGGACAGGTCGAGCCGGTTGTCATGGCGCCTATCGCCGCCTTGCAACAGGATCGGGACGGTTTTTTTGTTTTATTAATCGATAAAGCCAATCGGGTGGAAGTGCGCCGGGTGATCGCGGGTAATCAGTTTGACCAAGAGTATCAAATCAAAGCGGGCTTAACGCCCGGGGATCGGGTCATCGTCGAAGGACTACAACGCGTACAGTCGGGCATGGAAGTTAGCGTGACGCTGGCCGCTCCTCTTAACCAGACCATAGAATAAGGGGTGCGCGGATGCTGCATTTTTTTATCAGGCGCCCTAAGTTCGCCATTGTCATTGCCGTGGTCACCACCCTCATCGGCCTTACCGCCCTGAAAGTCATACCGGTGGAGCAATTTCCCGCTATCGCGCCGCCGGTGGTCTCGGTGAGCGCCATATACCCGGGCGCCAGCGCCAGGGACGTGGCCGAGGCGGTGGCGTCGCCCATCGAAGCCCAGGTGAACGGCGTCAGCCACATGCTGTATATGGAATCCAACAGCACCAACAGCGGTGCTTATCAGCTCAATATCACCTTTGCCAGCGGCACCGATCCCGATATGGCCGCGGTCGAGGTGCAAAACCGTATTTCGCAGGTCAGCGCCCAGCTACCGGCCGAGGTCAATAATAACGGCGTTTCGGTGCGCAAACGGTCGTCAAATATCTTACTCGGCGTCAATGTTTTTTCGCCCGACCGCACCCACAGCAATCTGTTTATCAGCAATTATGCCAGCCTGCGCATACGCGACGCCATCGCCCGTATCGACGGCGTGGGCGATGTGCAAATATTCGGGGCGCGCGATTATAGTATGCGCGTCTGGCTCGATCCCCAGCGCATGGAGTCGCTTAATGTCAGCGTGGATGACATTATCCAGGCGCTGCGCCAGCAGAATATCCAGGCCGCGGCCGGCCAGATCGGCGCGTCGCCCACCCCGCCGGGCCAGCAGCGCACTCTGACCATCAGCGGCCAGGGACGGCTGCAAGACCCACGGCAATTTGCCCAGGCCATCATCCGCACCAATTCGCAGGGCGGCATGGTGCGCCTGGGCGAGGTGGCGCGGGTCGATCTCGGCGCGCAGAATTATCAGGTCAATGCCTCGCTTAACCTCACCGATACGGCCTTTATGGGGGTCTATCCCACCCCGGGTTCCAATGCGCTGAACGTGGCCCGGGCGGTAAGGGCGGAAATGGCGCGGCAGGCCCTGGATTTCCCGCAGGACATGACTTACGAAATTAAATATGACTCCACCGCCGCGGTAACCGCCACGCTGGATGAAATCGTTTTCTCGCTGGTACTCACGCTGATCGTCGTGCTGGTAGTGGTATATCTGTTTTTGCAAAGCCTGCGGGCCACCTTTATCGTGGCGCTCACGATCCCGGTATCCCTGCTCGGCACTTTTGCCGTACTGTTCATATTCGGTTACTCCGCCAATACTCTCAGCCTGTTCGCCATCATCCTGGCGCTGACGGTAGTGGTGGATGACGCCATTGTCGTGGTGGAGAACGTGGAACGGTTGATGTCGCAGGATGAAACGTTGACGCCGCCGGCGGCCACCGCCCGGGCGATGACCCAAATCGCCGGGCCGATTGTGGCCACAACGCTGGTACTGATGGCGGTATTTGTGCCAATCGCCATCCTGCCGGGCATCACCGGCGAACTGTACCGGCAATTCGCCATCACGTTGTCCGCGGCGGTGATCTTGTCCAGTATCAATGCCCTCACCCTGGCACCGGCCCTGTGCGCCGTATTGCTTAAACGGCGCGACTTGCCCACTACCGGGGTATTCGGCGGGTTTAATCGCGGGCTGGACCGCATTAGGAACGGCTATGTCAGGCTAACCTATCTCACCGGCAAGCGGGCGATCACGAGCATCGTGGCGCTGCTGGCGGTAGGCGCCCTAACATGGCTGGGTTATAGCCATCTATCCACCTCGTTCCTGCCCAATGAAGATCAGGGCTACTTCTTTGTCAATGTGCAGTTACCGGACGGCGCTTCGCTGGCCCGCACCCAGCGGGTGGTGGATCGGGCCTATCAGGTGATTAGCGCCAACCCCGCCGTTGCGGACGTTATTAAGGTAACCGGCCATAGTTTGCTCAGCGGAGGGAGTTCAGCGAATACCGCGTTTGCGTTTGTACTGCTTAAACCCTGGGGCGAACGCCAGCAGGTCGACCAGGTGCTGGCGGATGTCCAATCACAGTTGGCCGCCATTCCGGCGGCCATGATTATCGCCTTCAACCCGCCGGCCATCAGCGGCCTGGGCAATGCTTCGGGCTTCGATCTGCGTATCCAGGCGCTGGACGGGCAATCATCCCAGGCGCTGTCGCAAGTCGCGGGCGCCGTAATCGTGGCGGCTAACCAGGACCCGCTCTTGACCCGGGTATTCACCACCTTTAGCGCAGCGGTACCGGAAGTCGGCCTGAGTATAGACCGCGATCGCGCGGCCCTGCTTCATGTACCGGTCAGCCGGATTTTCTCAACGCTGCAAACCTCCATGGGGGGGATTAACGTCGGCGATTTCACCCGCAATAACCGTATGTTTAACGTCCAACTGCAAAATGATATGAATTTTCGCCAGCGTCAGGAACAAGTCGGGCAAATTAACGTGCGCAGCGATGGCGGCGCATTAGTCCGGCTGTCCAACCTGGTGCAATTGACGCCGACGATAGGTGCGCCGTTTATTGCCAACTTTAATCAATTTCCCGCGGTATCGGTCAGCGGTTCGGCGGCGGAAGGGGTAAGTTCAGGTGAAGCGATGCAGGCGATGGAGAGGATCATGGCGCGACAGCTTCCCGCGGGATATGGCTATGCATGGAGCGGAATGTCCTGGCAGGAACAGCAGGCCGGCGGTCAGGCGCTGATGATCTATGCCGCCGCCCTGCTATTCGCCTATTTATTTCTGGTGGCGCAGTATGAAAGCTGGAGCATTCCCCTGGTGGTCATGTTATCCGTTGTTTTTGCTATCGCGGGGGCCGTGGCTGGCTTACACCTGATGGGGTTCGCCAACGATGTCTATGCGCAAATCGGCCTGGTGCTACTGATGGGACTGGCGGCCAAGAATGCCATATTGATCGTTGAATTCTCCAAAGCCCGGAGGGAGGAAGGCGCCAGTATCGAGGATGCCGCACAGGACGGCGCCAAGCAACGCTTTCGCGCCGTCATGATGACGGCAATTTCATTTATCCTGGGAGTAATGCCGCTGGTCTTGGCCACCGGCGCCGGCGCAATGAGCCGCCGCATTATCGGGGTAACGGTATTTGGCGGCATGCTGATGGCCACCGCCGTCGGTATCATCTTGATCCCCGCGCTCTATCTGCATATCCAGCGGCTGCGGGAATGGGTGAAAAGATAACCCTCTTACAAAGAAATCAGTTGGGAGGTATATTTATTAAGCAACAGCAAGCGGGATAAGATAACCGAGACCATAAACACCGCCAGCAGCAGGGTAAACCCCAGCGTGACATTATTGAGGTCGTAGGCGGAGGAGATCAGATAAAACACGCTGTAATGCACAATATAGACCCCCACCATGGTGGGGCTGATAAATGCAACGGTGTTGATAATAAAACGTCTTTGGATGGTCAGATTATCGAAAATGATAAATAGCGACAGGCAGAGCAGCGTAATAATCATTTTTTCCGCGACTAGCCAGGGCGCGGAATCCCCCCCCATAAAAGACGTTGTATAGCGCTCTAGCATGATCAGCAATAATGCCGCTGGAACCAGACCCACCCTGGCGACTAGCGCTACGGTATTCATTTTGGTCAACCGCTGTCCTTTAGCGCTGCCCAGCATCCTCCCCGCCAGATAGAATGAAACCAGCAGCATGACGTCGAAATAGCCTGATAGCGGAAGTGGGTAGAAATAGGTTTGCACGCTGGCTGACCGTTGAAGCAATGCGGCAAAAACGATTAAACCGCACGCCGCGATAAGCGTAACGGAGAGGGACTGCAACAGCCTGCCGATAACGGGTTGAAATAGATAAATTATTGCAATGCTCAGCAATATTTCATTCTGTAACAGATAACCTCGTTTGAATAGAGTAGAATCCATAAAGAAAAATAATACATTCCAAAATACCACAATCAATACCACCGATTTTATTTTTAGCAATACATACCTTTTGGTCATCCCACGTTCTTCATCCATATAACCAATAATAATAAAGAATAATGGTTTAGCGATCAGCGATAAAAAATAAAAAAAACCGACAACCCGATCGTGCAAAAAGCATTCATAGCCGCAAATATGGCTGGTGGAATAGAAAGTCACCGCCGTAAAACAGCTTAAGCTTTTTAATGCATGTTGGCTGGAACTTTTCATATTGGCTTAAAAATAAATTTTACCCAAAGTAATTCGCAGCTGCTGCCACGGTTGTATCCCATAAGTATACGGCGGGGTCATTATAATGTCGTTTAATTTAATAGATTGCGAATGTCCGGATGATCCTAGAATACTACTTTAGCACAATACGGCCGCAGAGGTCTGTGACACGGCTCCGTTTTAGCCGCTGCAAAGGGAATGGGGCGGGTGACGCGCTGGAAGGTACGTGTATGCTATAAAATATAATGATAATAACCCGATAACGCGCCCCCAATCCTAAGGTTGGGAGCGCGAAGACTACCCCACCGCCTGTTAACCTGCAACATTATTACGCGGATTAAGTAGCCATCTTCGGCAATCCGGCCCCAGCGACTGGGAACCGTAATTACCTAATAAGGATTATGAATGGCGACCGCCGCCGTGGCTATGTTCGCCACCTTTTTTGCCTGCTTCGGAGGCTTTTCCGGGATCGTTTTTAAAGTTGCCGCCGCTATGCTGTTGGCCGCCCTTTTTACCCGCTTCAGACGCTTTTTGTTTATCTTCAGCGAAGTTACCTGTACCACCACGATGTTCAGCCATGTTAACCTCTCAATTTAGGATAATATATTTATTAAGTTATTAAGATAACTTAATAAATGTATAAATAAGGTACTCATATTTAACAACGTAACGTTTTTTTCAGGTAATGATCGTTTCTTATTACATCAGTATCAATTAAGAACTGCGACCACCGCGATGCTGGCCGCCTTTCTTGCCCGCTTCAGAGGCTTTTTCAGGATCGTTCTTAAAATTACTGCCGCTGCCGCTGTGCTGGCCGCCCTTTTTACCTGCTTCGGATGCTTTTTGCTTATCTTCGGCGAAGTTGCCGGAACCGCCACGATGTTCAGCCATGTAAACCTCCAATTTCAGATAATATAATCAAGCTGTTAAGCATTATTAATTATCAGCAACAATAATCTTAACAGCCTTGACTGCATATTGATGACTACTTAAATGCGCTTAATCATCAATGAAATTAATGTTAGACAAGGATTTTAAAAAGCGCAAATAATACATTTTTTCGGCAAAGAAACACAAAAACATTTGCAACCGCATGAATTAAATATATTTTCCTGCATGGGTATTTTATGGGATTGTTTATTAACAATTTGGGAATGGTAAGTTTTTTAATTAAATCAAGCACAAGTTACCGCTTGAAGTTGGCATGGAAATATTTAGACATGAAGATAAAAAAACAACCGGACGCTGCCCAATCTAACCGATTGATTTTGCAGTTCAATATAAACATCCCTTCGTTTACAAACGTTATTTAGGAAAAGAGTTATTATGCTAAAAAGACATATAAATGGCTCCTAACCCTATTATCACCGGCATTTCCCATCGAGCATCGCCCTGATGCAGGGTTTTTATTATCATGCCTATGCCCTGAGCCTCGTGATTATATTGAGTTGACGTAATTATCCATGGCCGTTCCGCCAGTTGGCAACCATATTTTTAGTCACTTCATTTTTATAACAAATGGGAGCATGGCCCCCTGCCCGGCTCCAGGCGCTGCGTTTGCCGCAATTACCGCCATTGCGTGCGGAGTTATAAGGGCACGGACAGTTACCCGGATACGAGGCGATTGAATCATTAATAATTTGCTGGCGCACTTGCTCATCGGAGATTATTTGCGTTTGGGCGCACGTTGTGCCGGCAAAACAAACGCTTAAGACCGCGATGCCCGGTAAAAACAGGCTTTTGGCAAACATGATAATGACTCCACACGCTCAGAAAGAGTTAATCTAGTCCGTTTTCTGAAATGTTTTGTTGACAATAAACAATGAGTTCTGCTAATGCAGCACAAAATGTGCGAGCAAAGCGACATACATCGTGATAAAAAAAGACTATAACCAATTTTCTAGCAATACATAAACTTACAGGGGCATCAAGATGACATGTGAAACGGGCGAGTTAACCTATTCCCAGGTAACCATGCTTTGCTTTGGGGCCTTTTTCGTATTGGCTGCCGCCATTTGCTGGATGCACGTTTGGTATTGACGTTATAACAGCCGCGCGCTGAGCAACCCCAATGCCGAAAAGAAAATACCTGCTCTGGATTTTGTCCGCAGTGATCGTCGCCGAACTGGTGGTTCTGGCAATGCGCGGATCGCTATTCCCATGGGGTGTCTGACGATTTCGCCGCCATAGTTGGTCGCGTCTGCTTGCTGCGTCTGCCGCGACATGCGCCGGCCCGGACTGCCGTGATGTTCCTTTCGATCCCTATCGCTTTACTCCGCAAGTTTTTGTAGCAACTCCGTACGATTCCCAGACACTTCCTTAACTTCAATTTTGTTATCGTTTATGCGGCTTCTTCCTAGGAAGCCAGTCAATGTTTGATTTACTTGCCCGCATGACCGTTTGCGGGCATTTTTTTGTGGCCGTCGGAACAGGACGCCGATGTCGCCCAAATCCCATGGGTCTTTAACGTTTCAGTGATATAAAGGGTAACCTATACGCTTTCCATGTGTGCCAACTAAGGAGACAAAATGCCCTATGATCTATCGAAACGCCTCGTCATCGGATTAGCCTCAAGCGCCCTATTCGATCTTGATGAAGCGGATGAGATTTTTCGTACGCAGGGTGAAGAAGCGTATCGTCAATTTCAGATGAAAAATCAGGATAATCCTTTGGGCAAGGGCGTTGCGTTTCCATTTATCAGAAGATTATTAACCTTAAACAAAATCGATCCTGAAAACCCACCGGTTGAAGTGATTTTGCTATCGAGAAATGACCCTGATACGGGATTAAGAGTGATGAACTCTATAGAAAATTATAAGCTGGGGATTACCAGGGCCGTTTTTTTACAGGGAAGGTCGCCGCATAAATTCATACCGGCCTTTGATATTGAGTTGTTTTTGTCGGCAAATAAAGCCGACGTCACCCAGGCCGTCAACGCCAGCTACCCTGCTGGGCAAATATTGCATGGGCATATTTTTGATGATGTGGACGATCACGAATTACGTATTGCCATTGACTTTGACGGCGTCCTCGCCGATGACGAGTCCGAGGCTATTTTTCAACAAACGCGTAAACTGTCGGCTTTTCATACATTTGAAACATCACATGTCAATATCGCTCACAATCCTGGGCCACTGAAAAGCTTTTTAGATCGCATCTCGAATATCCAAAAGATGGAGCTCGCCATGTTTGAAAAAGATGCTACCTATAGACGTATTCTTCGTATTTCCATCGTCACCGCCCGCAATGCGCCGTCCCATAAACGCGTTATAAACACTATGCGCGAATGGGGGATCATGGTGAACGAAGCTTTTTTCATGGGGGGTGTGGAAAAAAGAAAAGTCCTGGAAATAATGAAACCACATATTTTTTTCGACGATCAAACGGCGCATCTGGAATCTTCCGCATCGATATTGCCCTCGGTACATATTCCCTTCGGAGCCATTAATAAGCTATAAATTCCTCCTGTTAACTTAACATAAAAATTTTTACGAAACGGCCGCAAGCACTGATTGTTCCCCTGCGGTCTTTAGTACGCCCCGCTTGTTACATCGCTAATAACAACTATACTGATTTCAGCGCTTAAAGTTGGCTCTGAGAGCGCTACACCGCCAAATCACGTCTGAGCTCCTACCTTGGGCGTGCTTTTTTATCGCCGACTGCCCCCTCCCCCTTTTTCCGCCACCCCGGACTGGCAATAAAGCCGTCGCTGCACGATGCTTACAGTTAACCATCACGTTTTTCCGAGGAACCGCCCTGATGAATACCACCGTTACGCGACGCCATTCCGCTATTGCGGTGGCGCTTTATGAATTGCTCAATCCAATACCCTACGGTTTTTTTGTCGCCGCGCTGGTATTCGATATTATCTATGTGTACAGCACGAATGTAATGTGGCAGAAAAGCGCCAGCTGGCTCATTGTGCTGGGACTCTTTTTTGCCGTTATTCCCCGGTTGATTAATTTGGTGCAGGTATGGATTGGCGTTGCCTGGCCCCAACTGTCCGCGGTAAAAATCCATTTCTGGTTGAATCTGGTCGCTATTGTCGCAGCCATTATTAACTCATTTGTACATAGCCGCGATGCGTACGCCGTTGCCCCGCAAAACGTCACGTTTTCCATTATTACCGTGGCCTGTCTCGGCATAGCGACTATTATTCTGGCCCTGCGCCAAAGGACCATCTGACGGTGATTATTATGAAAAAACATTATTTAGCCGTGTCTTTGGCATTCGCCGTCTCTATGGTTATAAGCGGTTGTGATGAAAAAGCCAAGTTCGACCCCGATCGGCAGGTTGGTCCTAATCCGGTGCTGCCGAAAGCACAAGATTTTTTGCTGCCGCCCATGCAGGTGCCTTCCGGCGTCGGCTGGAAAAATGATGCACTGCCTGTCGCGGCGGCCGGATTAAAAATAGAAAAGGTAGCCGATGGTTTTTTACATCCGCGCCAGGTTTATGTGCTGCCCAATGACGATATTCTGGTGGTGGAAAGTAACGGGCCGGGAACCGAACCCGTCACTACGCCGAAGCAACTTTTCGCCGGCATGGTGAAAAGCAAATCAGGCAAAGGGGGCAAAGGAGGCAATCGCATCACGCTCTTACGTAAAACCAGCGACGGCGGCGGCTGGGAAAAACATCTATTCCTGGAAAATCTGCATTCGCCTTTTGGCGTGCAGTTAATTGATGGCAATCTCTATGTCGCTAATACCGATAATATTATGCGTTACCCCTACCAAACGGGAGACACCCGCATCACCGCGCCCGGCGTAGAATTGGCTGACCTGCCCAGTACCATCAACCACCACTGGACCAAAGCCCTGCTGGCCAGCCCGGACGGGAAAAAGCTCTATGTCGGCGTGGGTTCGAACAGTAATATTACCGAAAACGGCCTGGATGTGGAGTACCGGCGGGCCAACGTGCTGGAGGTGGATACCGCCACCGGCGCCAGCCGCATTTATGCCAGCGGAATACGCAACCCGACCGGCCTGCAGTGGGAGCCGCGCACCGGCAAACTGTGGGCGATTGCCAACGAACGCGATGAAATCGGTGCGGATCTGGTGCCGGATTACCTCACCGCCGTTCAGGAAGGCGGATTTTATGGCTGGCCCTATAGCTACTTTGGCCAGCATCTCGATCGCCGCGCGATGCCGCAGCGTCCGGATCTGGTGGCGAAAGCTATCAAACCGGATTATGCCCTGGGATCTCACGTCGCGCCGCTGGGGATGCTGTTCTATACCGGCCATCTGCTGCCGCAGAAGTATCAGGGCGGGGTATTTATCAGCGAGCACGGCAGTTGGAATCGTTCGCCGCTAAGCGGCTATCGGGTCTCTTTTGTCGCCTTTAGCGGCGGTAAGCCGGTTGGCAAGCCTGAAAGCGTGGTCAGCGGTTTCGTTTCAAAAGATGAAAAACAGCTCTATGGCGCCCCGGTTGGCCTGGCGCAGGATAACCAGGGGGCATTGATTATCGCCGATGATGTGGGTAATACGGTCTGGCGGGTCGCCTCGTTATAATTTGAAGCCCGTCCTACCAAGGGCCGCATGCCGCACTGGAAAGACAAGGTGTGCCATGCTGCCGACTTGGCAGGCGGAAAACGACGGGCTGCTGCTTCGCGTATTACCGCAATGGCATTTCCATATGACGCTGGCGGAACCGGCCATATGGGAGGTGTACCCGCGGGCAATAAGCCAAACATCGCCCAAAGCACATGCGTGACCGTGCGGGTCTGCGAAAAATGGACATTGGCCAGCAAGACTGAAATGCGGCTGCACGTTCTAGCATAAGCGGCTCCTTCGGCGATGAGATAAGCAGCGCTCCCACAAACGGGATCTTTTACGGCCTGTCCAAATAAATATAAGGTGAGTGTCGAAAACAAAGCACCCTCACAAATCGAAAAGTGTTTTGCATTGACCTCATCATTCAGGGTGCTTATTAACCCGTCATCCCGTGGGTTGCCCCACCCTGACAACATATCTCTTTACAAGACATAACAATAAAATATCAATAAGTTACGATTAGCCTGATAAAATATCGCCACACAAATCTCCACCTTAGGGGGCATATTATTGTCCGTTCAACCCATACATTCCACGCTAACGCCCGAGGCAACGCCATGCTAGTAAAAAGCTAATTTGTAACTAGGCGATATAATCGATCGGGAAGTTATTTTTCCTGAAGCTTGCAGTAATCGCATATATACAGCTTTGGACTTATCATGGAGATCGGCAAACGAACCGCATGGATCGGCGTTTTTGTCATTAGCGGTGTTTTCTGGCTGCTTGAAGTGCTCGCTATCTATCTCGTATTTTATTAATCCCGTTCCAGGCCCGCCTTATCGCGGGCTTTTTTGTACTCGGACTACCTAAAAAAGCACCTTTCACTAGAGGGATAAATGCATTGTTAATAAATACAGGCCAAGATATCCGCCAAGGACTAGGGCTGAGGGGTACGGTACGCCATTATTCTTAAAAATTTGCGCGGCGACTATGTCTATTAGCGAAACTTAACTATCCTTATTCTTGTGGATAATAAAAAGAGGAATAGTTATGACTGATTTTACAAAACCAAATAATGAAACCCTGAATGATGTTGCTGATAACGCTAAGAATAAAGCCGAAGGGTTGGCTGGCGCTGCCCAGAAAAAATTCGGCGAAGCTGTCGATTCTCCAGAACAACAAGTGAAGGGCGCGGCAAAACAGGCCACGGCCAAAGTCACCGAGGCCTTAAACGATGCGGCTACGGGCGTCCGTGATCAGGTCCGTGAGTATCCGCTTATCGGACTTGCGGCTATTGGTACTATCGGGCTCCTGCTCGGTTTTATTCTGGGTCGCAAATAACATCCAGGGGCGTTTACAGCGCCCCTGTCTTCCTCTCGTTTTCTCTGCCATTATTTTGATACGTTATCGATCTATCTTTTATCTTTTTGAAAGATAAAAATTATTTTTAAGTGATGACATTAAAAAACCACCCGATGGATATTAATACCCTTAGCCACTCGCCGAGAGGCATTATCACAACACCTACCTGCCGGCACATCCCTGGAACATACTGCAGTCTTGTTTATCAATACGCCATCAAACGATAAGATTACATTTCATGATGCAAATAAGCGGTGGAATGATCTTAGAAATATTGAGTTGAATAATAAAAACATTATCATTAGTCGTTCAAAAATTGAATTAGATAAAATAAAACATCATATTAGTATTATTAACCAAGGCATTACATATTCTAACAAAAAATTACCTGAAGTTAATTCACCAGCTAATCACCTTGGCTTTTTGAGCGCCACACAACAAAGCCTGATGGAAAAAGGAATTTCCGCTTGTGATACAGCGGATTGCGAAGTGGGAGCCAATGTTAAACCGGTAGCTGCCCAGGGCGTGACATTATCCAGCCAAGCGCTAGCTATAGCAGGAACCGCCACACTGGCACCGGCGGCAGGGCTGATAAAAGGCTCGACGGCATTAGCCGAATTAAACCGTATTGCCTTTCTGAGCGTCGGTCCTATGGCGTTGGCTGGCGCCACCCTTTTCTATTCCAAACCGGTCGGCGTAGGCAGCGATAGGGTCCCTGGCGGAAAAGATTTCAGGCAAACACTGCAAATTGGCGATCTTGATTTAACTTCTGCAGACATTTTTGGACTTTACGCCCAGGGAGAGGCGCTGGCGCGCTCAAATACCCGCGGCCGCCTTGCGAATATTAATGGCGCCATGCACGTTGAATTGTACAAGACCGAAATGCCTACGGAAATCCGTTTACTTGAGGGGATACCAGTAGGCAAAGGCGTATTTAAATGCACGGTACCGACCACGGATGATTACCCCGCCAGGACAATCTTAGTCACGCCCGATCGTGTCCCCGGCGCCGAAGGACTGGGGGGACTGGCAACGCCGAGTAGTGGCCCTAAAGCCATAGCCGATACCGGAAATCAATCACAACCGGTGCAACTGCCGACGGTAACAACTTACCCCGATCTTAGTGAAACAGATTTTAACGACCTCATTGTCGTGCCACCCCTTGATGGCGGCTATAAGCCAGTATATGTGCCGGGGACGGTGACGGGCCAAGGGCAAAAGGTTGGGGCTAATTGGCTGGCCGATGCCGCGACTGAACAGGGCGCGCCTATTCCAGAGCAAATTGCAGATAAATTGAGAGATAAACGATTTAATTCGTTTGGTGCTTTTAGAAAAGCTTTTTGGCTTGAGATCGGCAAGAACCCCGACTTAGTTAGTCAATTTTCAGAATTCAATGTTGATGCTATAGAAAGAGGAGCTGCGCCATTGTCAATCAAAGCTGAGCAAGTTGGAAAAAGAAGAAAGTTTGAACTTCATCATATTGAACAAATCGGTAAAAGTGGTGAAGTATATAATGTTGATAACTTAAATATTCTTACGCCTAAAAGGCATATAGAAACACACTCCAATAATGGGCAGCCTTGAAATGAATTTTTTGGAAAAATATGAAGATTACACTGAAGAAGAGTTTAGAAACTTTTTGAATGAGTTTCATCTTAAAGAATCCAAGCTCTCCGGCGTTGCTTTAGAAATTTATATTGATAAGTTGATAGATCATTTTGAGAAAATTACAGAACATCCGCTTGGCTCTGACCTGATTTATTATCCAAATGCTGAGCAAGGAAATGGGATTGATGGAATTCTTAGCGAAGTAAAACAATGGCGGGCAAAAAACGGCAAACCTGGCTTCAAGAAGCCTTGACCCTATACATAATTCTGTGTAATTGCCACCCTATTAAATGTGACCGTTCAACCGGTCACCGAACTCAATAATAAAACGACTCATCGCCAGTTGCCAGTTTTGGATCGGCATGCTCCTTTTTTCGATGCCGATAGGATCGCAAGGTAAATCACTTTACGTACCGAGTCGTCCGTTGGGAACACTTTGCGCTTTTTAATCGCCTGACGGATCACGCTGTTTAGCGATTCTATCGCGTTAATGGTGTAAATCGCTTTGCGGATATCGGGCGGATAACCAAAGAAGGTATTGATATTTTCCCAGTGGGCTCTCCAGCTTTTGCTGATCTGAGGATATTTGTCATCCCAGGTGCTCGCGAACGTATCCAGCTCTGTAAGTATCCCGTATAACAGAGCCAGTTACTTTTAGAGATCTTCCGGCATAATGAAGATCAAACTGTCAGGGCCGCTGGGCATTACAATGATCGAGGGGTATGTGCTGACTGAAGCGGGCCGAATGAAGTACTGCATGAGCTGTAATGACATGGAAGTGGGGGATGGCGATTGGATATATAGGTTTAGAAGAGATGCGCAGGCTTACCGGTAAGAGCCACCCGACGCTTTGGCGCATATGGGCGATCAGAAAGGAGTTTCCATTGCCGCAAAAAAGTAAGAACGGAACATTCCTGGGCTGGCCGGAAAATATTTACGATGATTGGATAAACTCAAACAACCCTAACAGCACCCGTTAAGACACCTGTAATTTATACAAATCGCGCAAAGATGCGTCTAACTTTTTGATTTTAATGGTACGCCCTACTGGATTCGAACCAGTGACCTACGGCTTAGAAGGCCGTTGCTCTATCCGACTGAGCTAAGGGCGCACGGCGGCGGTGTTGCCGGTTGATGCGGTTTGGATTATACGGAGCGGGCGGGTCGAGTCAATGGCTTTTCACCCGAGTGGCTGCAAGCTGAACAAAAGGATTTCATTCAGTGCCTGACAGCGGGCCGCGCTTCTGCCAAAATACCCCCCATCTCAGCACTATTACAATGATGGATTGCCGATTCTGATGGTTGCTAAACTTATTGATGGTAAAACAATTGCCCAGCAGGTCAGGGATGAAGTGGCGCTGCGGGTTCAACAACGCTTAAGCAACGGAAAACGCGCGCCCGGCCTGGCCGTGGTGCTGGTGGGGGAAGATCCTGCATCGCAAATCTATGTGGCCAATAAACGCAAGGCCTGTGAGGATGTGGGTTTTCTGTCCCAGTCATATCATTTGCCCGGTACGATCACCGAGGCCGAACTGCTGGAACTGATCGATAACCTGAATGCCGACCGGCGAATCGACGGCATTCTGGTTCAACTGCCGCTGCCGGCGGGCATGGATAACATTAACGTGCTGGAGCGCATCGCCCCGGATAAAGACGTCGACGGTTTCCATCCGTATAACGTCGGCCGGCTGTGCCAGCGCGCACCGTTGCTGCGGCCCTGTACGCCGCGCGGCATTATTACCCTGCTCGAACGTTATCAGATAGAGACGTTCGGCGTGAATGCCGTGGTGGTGGGCGCCTCGAATATCGTCGGGCGGCCGATGAGCATGGAGTTGCTGCTGGCCGGTTGCACCGTCACCGTGACCCACCGGTTTACCAAAGATTTACAGCGTCATATTGAATATGCCGATCTGCTGGTGGTGGCGGTCGGTAAACCGGGATTTATTCCCGGCGAATGGATTAAACCGGGTGCGGTAGTGCTGGATGTCGGCATTAATCGCCTGCCCAGCGGCAAAGTCGTGGGCGACGTTAACTTTGAAGTGGCCTCCCAGCGCGCCTCCTACATTACCCCGGTACCCGGCGGCGTCGGTCCGATGACGGTCGCCACGTTGATTCAAAACACTTTGCAGGCATGTGAAGACTTTCACGATATAGCATCTTAACGGCGGAATACGATGGAAACTTTTTCTCTTGATGGCCATCCGTACATTGAACTGTGCGATTTACTGAAAATTCAGGGTTGGTGTCACAGCGGCGCGGCGGCAAAAACCGCGATTTATGGTCAGCAGGTCAAGGTAAACGGCGTAATGGAAACCCGCAAGCGGTGCAAAATCATCGCCGACCAGCAGGTGGAATTTTTAGGCCAGACGGTGAAAGTCGTCGAATAAGCCACGGCCGGCGCCGGGCCCCGTTGGCCGGGTGTCGCGATGGCGCAAAACAGGCAGGGCGCGGATAATACCGCGCCCTGCCTGTTTTAGCCGCCGGCAAAGCTGGCGGTATTGGCTGCCTTAACCGCGCCGCCAAATGGTGCCTTCGGCGCTGTCCTCCAGCACGATGCCCAGCTCGTTAAGCTTATCGCGCGCTTCATCCGCCAGTTTCCACTCTTTATTGCGGCGCGCGTCGTTGCGTTGCTTGATCAAGGCTTCTATCCGGGCGGTCTCGTCAACATTCACCTGCGCGCCGTGCTGCAGGAATTGTTCCGGGTCTTGCGCCAAAAGCCCCAATACATTAGCCAGATCGCGCAGCGCCGCGGCCAGGCCGATGGCCGCCGACGGGTTTTCAACCTTCAGGCGATTCACTTCGCGGGCCATATCAAACAGCACCGAATAGGCCTCGGGAGTATTGAAATCATCGTCCATGGCGGCGGTGAACTGGGCCACGAACGCTTCGCCGCCCGCCGGCGGGGTGAGCGGGTCGGTGCCGCGCAGCGCGATATACAGGCGCTCCAGGGAGGACCGGGCCTGTTTGAGGTTATCCTCGCTGTAGTTCAGTTGGCTGCTGTAATGGCCGGACATCAGGAAATAGCGCACCGTTTCCGCATCGTAATACTTCAGCACATCGCGCACGGTAAAAAAGTTATCCAGGGACTTGGACATTTTTTCCCGATCGACCATCACCATGCCCGAATGCATCCAATAATTGACATAGGGACCGTCGTGGGCGCAGCTCGATTGGGCGATTTCGTTTTCGTGATGGGGAAACATCAGGTCCGATCCCCCGCCGTGGATGTCAAAATGGCTGCCCAACTGCTTGCAGTTCATGGCCGAACATTCGATATGCCAGCCCGGGCGCCCTTCGCCCCAGGGGGACGGCCAGCTGGGTTCGCCCTCCTTGGACATTTTCCACAGCACGAAATCCATGGGATTGCGTTTAACATCGCCCACGTCCACCCGTGCGCCGGCTTGAAGCTGGTCCAGGTCCTGGCGGGAAAGTACGCCATAGGTCGGGTCGCTATCAACGGCAAACAAAATATCGCCGTCGGCGGCCACGTAGGCATGCCCTTTTTGCAGCAGCGTCTCCACCATCGCCACGATGTCGTCCATGTAGTGGGTGGCGCGCGGTTCTTCGTCGGGGCGCAAAATATTCAGGGCATCGAAATCCTGATGCATTTCGTTTATCATGCGCTCGGTGAGCTGATGGATGCTTTCATGGTTTTTAGCGGCGCGATTAATGATTTTGTCGTCAATATCGGTAATATTGCGCACATAATTCACCTCGTAACCCTTGAAACGCAGATAGCGGGTAACGACATCAAAAGCGACGAAAGTCCGGCCGTGGCCGATATGACACAGGTCATAGACGGTGACGCCACACACGTAAATACCGACCTTACCGGCATGGATAGGCTTAAAATCCTCTTTTTGTCGTGTCAGGGTATTATAAATCTTCAGCATCGAAATTCATTCCATGGTTTAGCGGGGTTACGTGTGCGTATACCGGCAAGTTTAGACAGCTTATTTTCCAACAGCGTATTGAACCCCGACGGGGACGGTAATGCAAGACCAGGGCGCCGGGATTTAAAATGCTTACGAAATAGTTCGTAAAAAGAGCCCCGCGCAACCAAACCGCCGGTTACAATGACGGTAATAGGCATAAGCTGCGGTGAATGCTGACTCTGCTCCGGACTTATGTTATAAATTCAGTCTGCTTGATCACTCATTGTGAGCAACTCATTTCCCGACTCGTAGGACAACTATTTATGGTCACTCTTCATACCAACCACGGCGATATCGTCATCAAGACTTTTGCTGACAAAGCGCCGTTAACCGTTGAAAACTTCCTGACTTATTGCCGTGAAGGTTTTTATGATAATACCATTTTCCATCGCGTGATTAATGGTTTTATGATCCAGGGCGGCGGTTTCGAACCCGGCATGACCCAGAAAAAAACCCGCGCGACGGTGAAGAACGAAGCCAATAATGGTTTAAAAAATACCCGCGGCACCCTGGCGATGGCCCGTACCAACGATCCGCACTCCGCCACGGCGCAGTTCTTTATCAACCTGGTCGACAACGACTTCCTGAACTTCCGTTCACAGGATGCCAGCGGCTGGGGCTACTGCGTATTCGCGGAAGTGACCGACGGCCTTGACGTCGTGGACAAAATCAAAAGCGTGGCCACCGGCAACAGCGGCCCGCATCAGGATGTGCCAAAAGAAGACGTCATCATCACCGGCGTGACCGTCGACGAATAATCGTTGCCATGGCAACCTTGTTTATTGCGGATCTTCATCTGAGCCAGCAAGAACCGGCGATTACCGCCGGTTTTCTGCATTTTTTGCAGCGGCAGGCGGTTCACGCCGACGCGCTTTATATTCTGGGCGACCTGTTTGAACTGTGGATCGGCGATGACGATCCGTCGTCGCTGCATGCCGAGATAGCCGCGGCGCTAAGGCAGCTCACCCGCAAAGGGGTGCCCTGCTTTTTTATCCATGGCAATCGTGACTTCCTCATCGGCAAGCGTTTTGCCGGCGCCAGCGGCATGACGTTATTACCCCAGGAGCAGTTGCTCACTTTATACGATCGCCCCATTCTTGTTTTGCATGGCGATACCCTGTGCACCGACGATCGGGCCTACCAGCGTTATCGGCGGCGGGTCAATCAGCGCTGGCTGCAGCGCTTGTTCCTGCTGCTGCCGCTGAAAAGAAGATTGCGCATCGCCGAACGGATGCGCACGGGCAGCCAGCGGGCCAATCGCGCCAAATCCGCGGTTATTATGGATGTTAATCCCCAAGCGGTGATAGCGGCGTTACAGCGCCATGGCGTGAAATGGATGATTCACGGCCATACCCATCGTCCGGCAATCCATACCATCGCCCTCCCCGACGGCAAGGCCCACCGCGCGGTATTGGGCGCCTGGCATCAACAGGGATCGATGATTAAAGTGACCCCCGACAGTATCGAACTGGTTGAATTCCCTTTTTGATCATTCCCGGCGCTACGCTATCCGCCTGACTCATTTTTGTCGCGCCGGATTTATGCCGCCCAGGCTACGCAACCGTTTTCCTCTCCCGTTTCACATGCTATGCTCTACGCCCTCTTTCCCTTGTACCGTCATCCGGCGTCACCCGGTACCCAGGCGGCATCCCGGCGTGGTAGGGTTGTCGTTGGTTAACACCACAGGAGCAACTACGCGCATGCAATCCAATCTTGCCCCGGCAAAAATCGCCATCGTCATGGGGTCCAAAAGCGACTGGGCCACGATGCAATTTGCCGCTGATATTCTCGACACGCTGCAAGTCGCCTTCCATGCGGAAATCGTCTCGGCTCATCGCACGCCGGATAAATTATTCAGCTTTGCCGAACAGGCGGCGGCGGCGGGTTACGAGGTGATTATCGCCGGCGCGGGCGGCGCGGCCCATTTACCGGGGATGCTGGCGGCGAAAACGCTGGTGCCGGTGCTCGGCGTGCCGGTGCAAAGCGCGGCGCTGAGCGGCGTCGATAGCCTCTATTCCATCGTCCAGATGCCCCGGGGAGTGCCGGTGGGCACCCTGGCGATTGGCAAAGCCGGCGCGGCGAATGCCGCCCTGCTGGCGGCGCAGATCCTGGCGCTGCATGACAGCGGCTTAAGCCAGCGACTGGCTGCCTGGCGCCTGGCGCAAACCGATGACGTGCTGGCGCATCCCGACCCGCGGGAGGACGCATGAAACCGGTTTGTATTCTAGGGAATGGCCAGTTGGGCCGGATGCTGCGCCAGGCGGGCGAACCGCTGGGTATCGCGGTATTTCCGGTGGGATTGGATGCCGATCCCGAGTCGGTGCCCGTGGCGCAAAGCGTGATCACCGCGGAAATCGAGCGCTGGCCGCAAACGCCCCTCACCCGCGAACTGGCCAGCCATAAGGCGTTTGTGAACCGTGATATCTTCCCGCGCCTGGCCGACCGGTTGACGCAAAAACAGCTGTTGGATGAGTTACGGCTGGCCACCGCGCCCTGGGAAGAACTGAGCGCGGCGGCGCAGTGGCCGCAGGTGTTCGCCTCGTTTGACGATTTAGCCGTCGTCAAACGCCGCGTCGGCGGCTATGACGGCCGCGGCCAATGGCGGCTCACCCCGGGCGAGGAAGCGGCTTTACCCCAGGAATGCTACGGCAGCTGTATCGTGGAAAAGGGGATCGCATTCTCCGGCGAAGTCTCGCTGATCGGCGCCCGCGCCTACGGCGGTAATATGGTGTTTTATCCCCTGACCCATAATCTGCACCAGGACGGCATTCTGCGCGCCAGCGTGGCGCTGCCGCAGCCGGACGGCGTCTTGCAGCGCCGGGCGGAAAGCATGCTGTCGTCGATTATGCATGAGCTGAAATATGTCGGCGTCATGGCGATGGAGTGTTTTATCGTGGGGGATGACCTGCTGATTAACGAGCTGGCGCCCAGGGTGCACAACAGCGGCCACTGGACGCAAAACGGCGCATCGGTCAGCCAGTTCGAACTGCACCTGCGGGCCATTCTGGACCTGCCCCTGCCGGAACCGGACGTGAGTACGCCGTCGGTTATGGTGAACCTGATCGGCACCGACCTTAGTACCGATTGGCTGGCGGACCCGCTGGTACACCTGCATTGGTATGAGAAAGAGGTGCGTCCGGGCCGCAAGGTGGGCCATTTGAATCTCAATCACCCGGACAGCCAGTACCTCAGCCACAGTTTGCTGTATCTGGCATCGCTATTGCCGGCGGATTATCAGCCCGGCCTGCGCTGGGCGCGGCAAAAACTCGCCGAATTGGGCTAAACGCCCCCTGCCGGCTGAAAAAAATCCCGGACCACGGTCCGGGATTTTTATTACTGGCAATACCTGCCGCCGGGCTTAAATCATCGCGCCTTTAAGCGCGCTGTTCAGCGTCGCGCTCGGACGCATGGCCTGGCTGGCCAGCTCGGGGTTCGGATGGAAATATCCGCCGATATCCACCGGTTTGCCCTGTACCTGATTCAATTCGCTCACGATTTTATCTTCATTGTCGGCCAGGAGACGGGCCAGCGGGGCGAACTGATCGCGCAGGGCGGTATCTTCGTCCTGTGCGGCCAGCGCCTGCGCCCAATAAAGCGCCAGATAAAAATGGCTGCCGCGGTTATCCAGTTCGCCGGTTTTGCGCGACGGCGACTTGTTGGTATCCAGGAACTTGCCGTTGGCCCGATCGAGCGTCTTCGCCAGGATTTTCGCCTTGGCGTTGGCGCGGGAAGTGCCCACGTGATCCAGCGAAGCCGCCAGCGCCAGAAACTCGCCCAGGGAATCCCAGCGCAGATGATTTTCCTGCAGGAACTGCTGCACATGTTTCGGCGCGGAGCCGCCGGCGCCGGTTTCAAACAGGCCGCCGCCGCTCATCAGCGGCACGATGGAAAGCATTTTGGCGCTGGTGCCCAGCTCCATGATCGGGAACAGGTCGGTCAGGTAGTCGCGCAGTACGTTGCCGGTGACGGAAATCGTGTCCTGGCCGGCGCGGATGCGATCGATGGAGAAACGGGTGGCTTCCTCCGGCGACATAATGCGGATATCCAGCCCGCTGAGATCGTGATCTTTCAGGTAACGCTGCACCTTGACGATCATTTGCGCGTCATGGGCGCGACCCGGGTCCAGCCAGAAAATGGCCGGGGTATTGGATTCGCGGGCGCGGTTGACCGCCAGCTTCACCCAATCCTGGATCGGCGCGTCCTTGGCCTGGCACATGCGCCAGATATCGCCGGCTTCCACCGCCTGTTCCAGTAGCACCTTGCCGCTGTCATCGGTAACCTTGACCACCCCGTCCGCCGGGATCTGGAAGGTTTTGTCATGGGAGCCGTACTCTTCCGCCTTCTGCGCCATCAGGCCGACGTTAGAGACGCTGCCCATGGTGGTGGGGTCGTAGGCGCCATGCTGTTTACAGTCGTCGATCACTACCTGGTACACCCCGGCGTAGCAGCGATCGGGGATGATGGCTTTAGTATCATGCAGCTGGCCGTCGGCGCCCCACATTTTGCCGGAGTCGCGGATCATGGCGGGCATCGAAGCGTCGACAATCACATCGCTCGGCACGTGCAGGTTGGTGATGCCCTTGTCGGAATTCACCATCGCCAGCTGCGGGCGAACCTTGTACAGCTCCTGGATGGCGTTTTCGATTTCGGCCTGCTGTGCGGCGGGCAGCGTCTTGATTTTGGCATACAGATCGCCAATACCATTATTAACGTCGACGCCCAGGGGGTTGAGCACATCGGCGTAGCGGGTCAAGACGTCCTGATAATATTCGGCGACGAACTGGCCAAAAATAATGGGATCGGAAATTTTCATCATGGTGGCTTTCAAATGCACCGACATCAGCACGCCTTGACGCTTGGCATCTTCGATTTGGTCGGCGATAAAGCTGCGCAGCGCCTTTTTGCTCATCACCGACGCGTCGATGATTTCACCGGCTTTGACCGTGGTTTTGGCTTTCAGCACCTGGCTGCCGCCGTCTTTGGCCACCAGTTCGATTTTCACGTTGCCGTCGGCGGCGATCAGGGCGGATTTTTCGCTACCGTAGAAATCACCGCTGCTCATATGGGCCACGTGGGATTTGGAATCGGCGGGCCAGGCCCCCATGCGGTGCGGATGTTTACGGGCATAGTTTTTCACCGACAGCGGCGCGCGGCGATCGGAGTTGCCTTCGCGCAGCACCGGGTTTACCGCGCTGCCCTTGATTTTATCGTAGCGGCCGTTGGCTTCTTTTTCAGCGTCGGTTTGCGGCTCGTCCACATAATCCGGCACCGGATAACCCTGGCTTTGCAGCTCCTTGATAGCCGCTTTTAACTGCGGCAAGGAGGCGCTGATATTGGGCAGTTTGATAATATTGGCTTCGGGGGTCACGGCCAGTTGCCCCAGCTCGGCCAGGTGATCGGCGATTTTTTGGTCTTCGTTAAGGTACTCGGGAAAGTTGGCGAGGATGCGGCCGGCCAGCGAGATATCGCGCGTTTCCACGGCGATACCCAGGGATTGGGTAAACGCCCGGATGATCGGCAGCAGGGAGTAGGTGGCCAGAGCCGGCGCTTCATCAGTAAGCGTATAGATGATCTTTGACGTTGTGGACATTTATTGCGTTAACTCCTCTATATCATAGCGATTGCAACTATCATGAAGAGTGCCGATGCGTTGCGTTCGCCGTTGGCACCAGCCGGGAGCATAAGCGGAAACGCGGAATTTCCGGGAAACACTTCCAGGTGCTTCAATTGGGCAGACCGGTCTGCCGAAGGGTCGCATAGCCGGGCTTGGGCCGGCGCGCCGTTGCGTATTTTAGCATGACGCCCGGCCGTTACTGTGCAGTAGACGGCCGGTAACTGTCAACCGGGATGTCTCTCTCCTGAATATTTTTGTTACGCCAATGATCCTTTTTTGTGAATGGTCAGCCCTGATATTGCCGATATCCCCCTTTCGCCCCGATCAGCCGGGCGCCGAGCGCGGTGCCGAGCAGCGACAGCAGCAGCATGCTGCCCAGGGGCAACAGCCACCACAGCATATAATCCGGCTGCCAGGGGAAATCGAATACCCGCTTCTGCAGCAGGGCCAGCGCTACCTCGGCGCCCACCGTAGCCACCACGCCCGACACCAAACCCAGCAGGGCGAATTCGCTCCACAATGTGGCGCGCAATAGCCGGCTGCCGGCGCCCAGCGTCCGGTACACCACTAACTCCTGCTGGCGCTGGCGCATCCCCACCTGTACCTGGGCCACCAGCAATAGCGTGCCGCACAGCAAGACCAGGATCACCATGATTTCCAGCGCGCGGCTTACCTGCTGCAATATCCGGCCGATTTGGCCGAGTATCGCGCCGATGTCCAATAAACTCAGCGTAGGAAACTGGCGGGTTAATTCCGTCAGCGCCTTGCCGTCGCCCTGATAGCGAAAGCTGGTCAGCCAGGTTTGCGGCTGTCCGTCCAGCGCGCCCGGCGGGAAAATAAAGAAAAAATTGGGCCGCAGGCTTTCCCAGTCCACTTTGCGCAGGCTGGTTACCCTGGCGCTGAAGGATTGGGTATCGCCGGTAAACGCCAGGGTATCGCCCAGCGTCAAATGAAGTTGATCGGCCACCTGCTGTTCCATGGAAACCTCGCCGGCCTTCGGCGGCCAGGTGCCCGCCACCAGCTCGTTATGATCGGGTTTGTCTTGCAGCCACGTCAGGTTCAGCTCGCGGTTAACCGTTCTGCCGCCCGGGTCGTTCTCATGAATCAGGTCGGTAGCCTTTTGCTGATTAATTTCGGTCAGGCGGGCGCGGATAATCGGATAGAAGATCCCCGGCTCCACCGCTTTTTGCCGCAGAAAATCCCTGACCTGCGGCACCTGTTCGGTGGTCATATTCAGTAAAAAGTAGTTTGGACTCTCCGGCGGCAACTGCTGTTGCCAGCGATCCAGCAGATCTCCGCGCATCACCAGCAATAACGCCAATAGCATAAAGGACAAGGAGAACGCCGCCAGTTGGCTCATGGTGATCCAGGGCTGGCGCAGCAGGCGGTTAATGGCCAGCCGCAGCGTCAGCCGGCTTACCACCAGGCGGCGCAGCGCCCACAGCGCGCCCCACCCCACCCCCGCCAGCAGCAACGCCAGGATCGCCATGCCGCCCACCAGCGACCACAGCAGGGCATTGGCTCCCACCGCCGCCGCCAATAACGCCAGAACGATAATCAGCACCACCGGCAAATAGAAACGCAGCGGCCAGACGGTGCGGGCCGCATCGCGCCGCAGTACCCGCAGGGGCTGGGTCGCCAGCAGTTGGCGATAGGGGCGCAGCCCCACCAGCAGGGAAATCGCCACCAGGGAGCCGATGGACCATAGCCATGGCCACCCTCCGGCAGGGGGCAGCGCCGCGGGCAGCACCGGCGCCAGCATGCGCATCAGGATAGATTCAAACAGCAGGCCGATTATGCTGCCGCACACCGAGGCGAAGACCAGCAATGACAGCCATTGCCCGATCACCAGCTTCATCAGGGACCGGCGCCCGGCGCCCAGGGTTTTCAGCACGGCCACCAAATCGCTGCGGCTGCGGCAATAATGTCCCATGGCCACAGCCACCGCCGCGACCGACAGCAATAATGTCAGCAGCGCCGACAGCACCAGGAAATAGTGCGCGCGCTCCATGGTGGAATTGAGCGCGCCGCTGGAGTCATCCATGCTGTACCAGCGCTGATCGGCTTTTAATTGCGGGGTGAGGTAGCGTTCAAAGTCCTGTAATTGGCCATCGTTGCCGGCAAACAGATAGCGCCAGGTAACCCGCCCGCCGGGCTGCACCGCGCCGGTTTTGGCCACATCGGCCACATTGATAATAATGGCCGGGGCGGTCTGGAATGGATTAAAGCCGCTGTCCGGTTGCTGCACCACCTCGCCGGTGATGCGCAGCGTGGCGTCCCCCACTTCCAGCGGGTCGCCCACTTTCAGCCCGAGCAGGGCCAGCAGGCGGGGAGCAACCAGTACGGTGCCGGGCGCCGAGCGCAGATTGGCCGGACGGGTCACCAGCGTCCCATACAGGGGATAACGCTCATCCGCGGCTTTGACATCGGCCAGTTGCGCGTTATCGCCGGCAAAGGTCATGGTCATAAAGTTGATTTGGCGGCTCAGGGTCAATCCCGCGGTTTGCGCCCGTTGCAGCCAGGCTTCGTCCACCGGACGCGCCGCACGCAATACCCGGTCGGCGGCCAGGAATTCGCGGCTTTGCTGCCCCAATCCCTTTTGCATCCGATCGCTGATATTGCCCAGAGCCAGTACGCAGGCCACCGACAGCGTCAGCGCCAGCCAGACAATCAGCAGTGACGGCGAACGCCATTCACGCCAGAACCATCGTGCGATCATGCCACCTCCACCAGTCGGCCGTCCTGTAGCCGCAGCCGCCGTTCGCAGCGCGCCGCCAGTTGGGTATCGTGCGTGACCAGAATCAGGGTAGTGGCAAAATCCCGGTTTAGCGAAAACAGCAAATCGGCGATGCGATCGCCGGTTTTACGATCCAGATTGCCGGTGGGCTCATCGGCAAACAATATCCGGGGACGGCCGCTGAAGGCGCGGGCCAGGGCGACGCGCTGTTGCTCGCCGCCGGAGAGCTGGGCCGGCAGATGATTCAACCGCTGGGACAGGCCGAGTTTATCGAGCAATTCCAGCGCCTGGCCGCGGCTCTGGCGTTCGCTTTCACCGCGCAACAAGGCGGGTAATTGCACATTTTCCAGGGCGGTCAAGGTAGGTACCAGCATAAAGGATTGAAAGACGAAACCGATACTTTTGGCGCGCAGCGCCGCCCGGCCCTCTTCATCCAGCGCCGCCAGCGATTGTCCCAGTAGCCGGACATCCCCGGCGCTGCCGTCGTCCAGGCCGGCCAAAATCCCTAGCAGCGTCGATTTGCCGGAACCCGATTCGCCAATCAGGGCAATTGTCTGTGCGGGTTTGACAAGCAGCTCAACTCCGGTAAGGATGGAGATCTGGTTTTCTCCTTGGCCGACGTGTTTATTAAGATGATGAACTTCAACAACGTTTTCCGCTGGCATTTCCTTTTCCTTTTGCTATTAGGATTATTCAGTGTACGTGCAATCGCCGCAGATACCTTATTGATTTTAGGTGATAGTCTCAGTGCCGGTTACCGCATGCCGGCGGAGCGGGCCTGGCCGTCCCTGCTCAACGATCAATGGCAACGGGATGATATCACCGTGGTAAACGGCAGTATCAGCGGCGACACCGCCACCCAGGGGCTGGCGCGCCTGCCGGGGCTGCTGAAGCTGCATAAGCCCCGCTGGGTGGTGATCGAACTGGGGGGCAATGACGGCCTGCGCGGTTTCCCGCCGCCGGCCATCGCCCGTGATTTGGCGCAGGCCATCACCCAGGTGAAACAGGCGGGCGCGCAGCCCCTGCTGATGCAAATCATGCTGCCGTCCAACTACGGGCGGCGCTATACCCAGTCGTTCAGCGCCATCTATCCGGCGCTGGCGCAACAATATGGAGTGCCGCTGCTGCCCTTTTTTATGGAACAGGTTTATTTGAAACCGCAGTGGATGCAGGACGACGCCATCCATCCCAATGCCGACGCACAGCCTTTTATCGCGCAGTGGATGTCGGATCGGCTGCTTCCCTTACTTAAACATGAAACGCCGTCCGCTGACGCGCAAAATGGGTAAAGTTATGCAAAGGACCGTGGTGATCACCGGCTGCTCCAGCGGCATCGGCCGGGTGGCGGCGCAGGATTTGCGTCAGCGCGGCTATCGGGTATTGGCGACCTGCCGCAAACCGGCGGACGTGGCCCGGCTGGCAGGCGAAGGCTTCGAGGCGCTGGAGCTGGATTTGGACGATGCCGCCAGCGTCGACGACGCCGCCGCGCGCATTATCGCCCTGACCGGCAATCGCCTGTACGGTTTGTTCAACAATGCCGGCTATGGCATGTACGGCCCGCTGGCCAGCCTTACCCGGCAACAGTTGGAAAAACAGTTTGCCAGCAATCTGTTCGGCACCCATCAGCTGACCCGGTTGCTGCTGCCCGCCATGCTGCCCCACGGCGAAGGGCGGATCGTCCAGACCAGTTCGATTATGGGCCTGGTGTGCACCCCGGACCGCGGCGCCTATGCCGCCAGCAAATATGCGCTGGAAGCCTGGTCGGATACCTTGCGCATGGAGTTGCACGGCACCGGCCTGTGTGTCAGTCTGATTGAACCCGGGCCGATTTCAACCTCCTTTACCAGCAACGTCGATTTGTCCCAGGCGGACAAGCCGGTGACCAATCCCGGTATCGCCAAACGATTTACGTTGCCGCCGGAGGCGATACTGCCCAAACTACGCCATGCTTTAGAGCATCCACGACCCCGATTGCGTTATCCGGTGACCCTGGTCGCCCGCGCTTTATCATTATTGCGCCGCCTGTTGCCCGGTCGTTGTCTGGATATGATTTTACGCGGCAGCCATTGAGGCGGGGAAAGATGCCCCAATATATTGCTAAAACGGATGAGAGAGAATTTCATGTTAGCTCAAGCCACCATTATTGATATTGATGAATCAAACCTGCAGCAGACGCTGGAGTTGTCCATGTCGCAGCCGGTGCTGTTCTATTTTTGGTCGGACCGCAGCCAGCACTGCCAGCAGCTGACGCCGATTATCGATAAACTGGCGCAGGAATTCGCCGGCCAGTTTGTACTGGCGAAGGTGGATTGCGACGCCCAGCAGCAGTTGGCCGCCCAGTTCGGCCTGCGCTCCATCCCCACCGTCTACCTGTTCAAAGACGGGCAGCCGCTGGACGGTTTTCAGGGACCGCAGCCGGAAGAGGCCATCCGCGATCTGCTGCTCAAGGCCCTGCCCGATCCCGCCGAACTGAAAATGAACGAGGCGGCCGCGCTGATGCAGCAGGGCCAGCATGCCGAGGCCCTGCCGCTGCTCAAAGAGGCCTGGCAGTTAAGTAATAAAGCCACCGAAGCCGGGCTGCTGCTGGCCGAAACCTATATCCAGCTTAACCGTACCGAGGATGCCGAAGCGGTGCTGTCGGTCGTGCCGCTGCAAGATAAAGATACCCGTTACCAGGGATTGATGGCCAAGATCGAACTGCTGAAACAGGCGGCGGATACGCCCGAAATCAAGCAATTGCAGCAGCAAGTGCAGCAGAACCCGGACGACGCCGGACTGGCGGTGCAATTGGCGCTGCAACTGCACCAGGTGGGACGCAATGAAGAGGCGCTGGAACTACTGCTCGGCCATTTGCGCAAAGATCTCGCCGCCGCCGGCGGCGATGCCCGCAAGACGCTTATGGATATTCTGTCGGCCCTGGGCACCGGCGATGCGCTGGCCGCCAAATATCGCCGCCAGCTTTACTCGCTGCTCTACTGATCATCCCTCACCGTTAAAAACGTCTCCGGGCGGGGCCCCCTCCCGCCCGATTATTCCGGCAAGGCTGTGCCGGCAGGGCCATGGCGGGAAAAGCGCTCGGCGGGGAAGCGCGCGGGGACGGTTTAAAACCCTACCTGCGTCACTGAATTTCCCTTCGTTGCGCGTAAGCGTCGCGGCAAAAGCGTACTATTAAGCCAGCGTTGAAAATGTTCTGTCATGCTACCCGCGGTGTGGACCCGATGTCACATGGATACCGGGAAGTTGTGTTCGTCGCCTCTCTCACGAAATGGAGATTTCATCATGGAGATTTCACCTATGCTGACGGTAATTCCCGTCATTATTATTTTGGCCCTGATTGTCGTCTGGGCGGGGATAAAAATCGTCCCGCAGGGATACCACTGGACGGTGGAACGGTTTGGCCGCTATACCCTGACCTTAAAGCCCGGCCTGAATCTGGTGGTGCCGTTTATGGACCGCATCGGGCGCAAAATCAATATGATGGAGCAGGTGCTGGATATCCCCTCGCAGGAAATCATTTCCAAGGACAACGCCAATGTCACCATTGATGCCGTCTGCTTTATCCAGGTGGTCGATCCCGCGCGCGCGGCCTATGAGGTCAGCAATCTGGAACAGGCCATCCTCAACCTGACCATGACCAACATCCGTACCGTGCTCGGTTCCATGGAGCTCGACGAGATGCTGTCCCAGCGCGACGGCATCAATACCCGCCTGCTGCATATCGTCGACGAGGCCACCAGTCCGTGGGGCATCAAGGTGACCCGTATCGAAATCCGCGATGTGCGCCCGCCCGCGGAAATGATCGCGGCGATGAACGCCCAGATGAGGGCGGAGCGAACCAAGCGCGCTAATATCCTGGAAGCGGAAGGCATACGCCAGGCGGCGATTCTGCGGGCGGAAGGCGAGAAACAGTCGCAAATCCTCAATGCCGAAGGCGAGCGGCAAGCGGCCTTCCTGCAGGCGGAAGCCCGGGAACGCGCGGCCGAGGCGGAAGCCCGCGCCACCCAAATGGTCTCCGACGCCATCGCGTCAGGGAATATCCAGGCCATAAACTATTTTGTCGCCCAGAAATATACCGATGCGCTAAAACAGATCGCCTCGGCCAATAACAGCAAGGTGATCATGATGCCGCTGGAGGCCAGCAACCTGATGGGCGCCATCGGCGGGATCGCCGAACTGCTCGGCGACGGCAAACAGAGCCGCGGCAAATAGCCATGAGCGAAATGAACAGCCATGAGCGAGGATAAATAGCCATGAGCGAGGATAAATAGCCATGATCTCCGCCCTCCTAACCCACCCCCACTGGTTCTGGATCTCTCTCGGCTGCCTGCTGCTGGCCGCCGAAATGCTGGGAGCCAGCGGATATTTATTATGGAGCGGCATCGCCGCGGTGCTGGTCGGGCTGGTGGCCTGGGTGGCGCCCACCGGCTGGGAGTGGCAGGGTGTCATGTTCGCCGTGCTGACCATCTTTGCAGCCCTGGCCTGGTGGTACTGGCTGCGTTCCCGCAACGCCAGCCGCCCGCCGTCGCTGCTAAACCGGCGCGGTGAACAACTGGTCGGCACCCGCACTACCTTGAGCGAACCGCTGGTTAACGGCCTGGGGCGGGTGCGCATCGGCGACAGTACCTGGCGCGCGCGTTGTGACCAGGACCTGGCCATGGGCGCCGAGGTGGAGGTTATCGCCGTGGAGGGCATCACCCTGCGGGTGCGGCCCCGATCGGATCAGCCCTGATGTCCGCCAACGGCGCAGCATCCGGCCAGGTTATTGATAATCGGGCAATCGGCGCTGTCATCGCCGGGGCAACTCTCAGCCAATTGCAGTAATTGCCGGCGCATGGCCTTGAGCTCGTCAATATGATGCTCGATGTCTTTAACTTTTTGCAGGGTGCGGGTTTTGACATCGGCGCTGTGACGCAGGGGATTATTAAACAGCGCCACCAGCTCGCGGCACTCATCCAGGTTAAACCCCACCAGCCGCGCCTGGCGCAGCAGCGTCAATTCTTCCAGATGCCGGGCGTTGTAACTGCGATAGCCGTTATCCCGGCGGACCGGCAGCGTGACCAGCCCCTTTTCTTCATAAAAGCGAATTGCCTTACTGGTTAAACCGGTTTTTTTCGCCACATCGCTGATATTCATATTTCCCCCTTGACCTTCCCCTTGCGGCAAGGTTTAAGCTCTATTACACAGGTTTTCCCCGGTGTTCGTCAATCCGTTTGGAGAACCGCCATGGGTTAAAAGGAGTCGTGTATGTCGCAGACAATTGTACTCGCATTGCAGGGATTATCCTGCGAACACTGCATTAAACGGGTCAAAGACACCCTGGAATCCAGGGATGACGTGGATAATGCCCAGGTGGCGCTGAAGTATGCCACGGTGACCGGCCGCGCGGCCGCGCCAGAACTCATCGCCAGCATCAAGCAGGCCGGTTATGACGCCGCCCCGGCCGGGGCCGCCGACACGGAGCTGGCATTGTCCGGCTTGAGCTGCGGCCACTGCGTGGCCGCCACCCGCAAAGCGCTGGCGGCGGTGCCCGGCGTTAACGCCGTGGAGGTCGAGTTGGATCATGCCAGCGTTTATGGCGCGGCCGACCCGCAGGCGCTGATCGCCGCCGTGGAACAGGCCGGCTACCAGGCGACCCTGGATGGAGGCGCCGTTCACCCAAAAACTGAGCCGCTGACGGGCAACAATTCAGCGCCGGACTCACCGGCAGCGGCGACCTTAATTCCGGCAACAATTCCGGCAAGTAACGATATCCATTTGTTAATTAACGGCATGAGCTGCGCCAGCTGCGTCTCCAGGGTCGAACGCGCGTTGCAGCAAGTACCCGGGGTCGAGCAGGCGCGGGTCAATCTGGCGGAACGCAGCGCCCTGGTGATGGGCGCGCCGGACGGCGCGGCGCTGATTGCGGCCGTCGAGCGCGCGGGCTACGGCGCGGAGCTGATTCAGGATGATACCCTGCGCCGCGAGCGTCAACAGCAAACCGCACGGCAGGCGATGGCCCGTTTTAGCTGGCAATCGGCGCTGGCGCTCGCGCTCGGCGTGCCGTTGATGGCCTGGGGGATTTTCGGCGGCAGCATGACGCTGACGCCCGCAAGTCGCCCGCTGTG
This sequence comes from Sodalis sp. RH21, assembly GCF_047324175.1. Classification (NCBI taxonomy): domain Bacteria; kingdom Pseudomonadati; phylum Pseudomonadota; class Gammaproteobacteria; order Enterobacterales; family Bruguierivoracaceae; genus Sodalis; species Sodalis sp. RH21. The sequence goes on from NZ_CP178732.1 coordinate 4,302,480, forward strand.
GCTGGCAATCGGTTTAATTACGCTTGCGGTCATGGTGATTGCCGGCGGCCACTTTTATCGCAGCGCCTGGCGCAGCCTGCGCACCGGCAGCGCCACCATGGATACCCTGGTGGCGCTGGGCACCGGCGCCGCATGGCTGTATTCCATCAGCGTCGCGCTGTGGCCGGATGTCTTCCCGATGATGGCCCGGCATCTCTACTTCGAAGCCAGCGCCATGATCATCGGCCTGATTAATCTGGGCCATGCGCTGGAACAACGCGCCCGCCAGCGCTCATCGCAGGCCCTTGAGCGCCTGCTGGACCTGACGCCGCCCATGGCGAGAATTGTGGATGACGCCGGCGAACGCACCTTGCCGCTGGCCGAAGTACAACTTGGCATGACCCTGCGGCTCGCCACCGGCGACCGCGTGCCGGTAGACGGCGAGATTACCGGGGGCGAGGTCTGGCTGGACGAATCCATGCTGACCGGCGAACCGGCGGCCCGCCAAAAATCCATTGGCGATAAGGTGCATGCCGGCACCGTGGTGCAGGACGGCACCGTGCTGTTTCGCGCCGATGCCATCGGTAGCCAGACCACCCTGGCGCGCATTATCCGTTTGGTGCGCCAGGCCCAAAGCAGCAAACCGGCCATCGGCCAGCTGGCGGATCGCATCTCCGCGGTATTTGTGCCCACCGTGGTGGCCATCGCCCTGATCAGCGCGGCCATCTGGTATCTGGTCGGCCCGCAGCCGCAGATCGTTTATACCCTGGTGATCGCCACTACCGTGCTGATTATCGCCTGTCCCTGCGCCTTGGGGCTGGCCACCCCCATGTCCATTATCGCCGGCGTCGGACGGGCGGCGGAATTTGGCGTACTGGTGCGCGATGCCGATGCGCTGCAACACGCCACTACCCTCGATACCCTGGTTTTCGACAAGACCGGCACCCTGACCGAAGGGCATCCGCGGGTGGTGGCGGTAGAGCCGGCCCCCGGCTTTGACGAAGCCCGGGTCACGGCCATCGCCGCCGCGCTGGAGCAAGGCTCCAATCATCCTCTGGCCCATGCCATCGTGCAACACGCCGGCGGCGCGGCGCTGGATGCGGTCAGCTCGTTTCGCACCCTGCGCGGGCTGGGGGTCAGCGGCGATATCGGCGCAACCGCCGGCGCAACCACCCGGGCCTTGCTCGGCAATAGCGCCTTGCTGGCGCAGCAGCGGATAGAGGCCGGGGCGCTTGGCGAACGCGTGACATTCTGGGCGGAACAGGGGGCCACGCCGGTATTGCTGGCGCTGGACGGCAAAGCGGCGGCGCTGTTCGCCATTCGCGATCCGCTGCGCGGCGATAGCAGCGCGGCCCTGGCCCGGCTACATCGCCAGGGCTATACCTTGATAATGCTGACCGGGGATAACGCCGCCACCGCCAACGCGGTAGCGCAAGAAGCCGGTATCGACCGGGTGATTGCCGGCGTATTGCCGGACGGTAAAGCGCAGGCCATCCTGGAATTGCAGCAACAGGGCCATCGGGTGGCGATGATCGGCGACGGCATTAACGACGCCCCCGCGCTGGCGCAGGCGCAGGTGGGCATCGCCATGGGCGGCGGCAGCGATGTGGCCATTGAAACCGCCGCCATCACCCTGATGCGCCATAGTCTGCACGGAGTGGCGGACGCGCTGGAAATCGCCAACGCCACGCTGCGCAATATGAAACAGAACCTGCTCGGGGCGTTTATATACAATGTGCTGGGCATTCCCATCGCCGCCGGTATTTTATATCCCTTTACCGGTACGCTGCTCAGCCCGGTGGTCGCGGGGGCGGCGATGGCGCTATCGTCGATTACCGTGGTCAGCAACGCCAATCGCCTGATACGCTTTAAGCCCAAAGCCTAACGTCATACACTGGCCGCAGACGTATCTTAAACGCCCATCACGGGACGGGAGCAATGGGGAATGAGGAATTTATTACGGCGTGCGGCCATCATGCTGGGGTTAATCGCCCCCGCAGCTTATGCCTGGCCGGGCATGGATGTTAATTTGCCGGACCGCCGCCAATTACATCTGGTGGGCAGTATCCATATGGGCACCCGGGATATGGCGCCGCTGCCCGCCAGCCTGTTGTCCCGTTTGCAACAGGCGACGGCGCTGATTGTGGAAGCGGATATTACCGCCGCCCCGCCGTTAACCGATACCGGGCCGGTGACCGTGCCGCTGTCGGAACGCCTTTCCCCGCTCCAGCATGAGATACTGAGCGGCCTGTGCGCGGAGTATGGCCTGGACGAAGCCGGACTGGCCCTGTTGCCGGCCTGGCATATCGCCTTGATGTTACAGGCCCGCCAGGCGGAACGCCTGGGGCTGCGCACCGCCTATGGCATTGATTATCAGTTGATCCAGGCGGCCAGGGACATGAACAAGCCGGTAATCGAACTGGAAGGTCCGCAAGAACAGTTGGAGCTATTGCTGCAACTGCCGGATCAGGGCAATGCCCTGCTGCAAGACACGCTGCGTCATTGGCATACCAATGCGCGGCTCCTGCAAACCATGATCGGCTGGTGGCTCAACAGCAAGCCGGTGAATATGGCCAAGGCCTTCCCCTCGACGTTCAGCGGCGAGTTGTATCAATACCTGATGACCGAGCGCAACCAGCGCTGGAAAACCCTGCTGGAGGATTTACCCGCCGGAGGCTATGTCGTGGCGGTAGGCGCCCTGCATCTGTATGGCGAGCAAAACTTGCCCTCGCTATTACAGAAATGATCGCGCTTTTTAGCCAGCGGTTATTTACCCCCCGGCGCCGGTACGCTACCCTGCTGTATCATTTAGGTTTTCGCTATATCCCTCACTCAGGACGATGTCATGACGCCTGCGGTTAAGTTATTGGAAAAAAACCATATCGCCTTTACCCTTCATTCTTATCACCACGATAGCGATGAAACCCATTTCGGCGAGGAAGCGGTCAGCAAGCTCGGGTTGGATGCCGCCCAGGTTTACAAAACCCTACTGGTGTCGCTTAACGGCGAGGCCAGGCAGCTGGCGGTGGCGGTTACGCCGGTGGCGTTGCAACTTGACCTGAAAAAAGTCGCCAAAGCGCTGGGGGCTAAAAAAGCCGAAATGGCCGATCCGGCGCTGGCGCAAAAAACCACCGGCTATCTGCTGGGCGGCATTAGTCCCCTGGGCCAGAAAAAACGCCTGCCGACGGTGATCGATCTGCCGGCGCAGCGCTTTGCCACCATTTATGTTTCCGGCGGCAAGCGCGGGCTGGACATCGAGCTCAGCCCCGGAGATTTGCAGCGGGTGCTGTCGGCGACCTTCGCCGATATCGCCAAACGCGATGAGCATGCACCGGCGGTGACGGCCCTATGACCTTACGCACCCCCGATACGCTGAAATCCGGCGCGGGCGTCCAGCGCACCCTGTTTCCGATCCTGGCCGCCATCAGCGTGGCCCATATGTTAAACGATATGATTCAATCGCTGATCCTGGCGATTTATCCGCTATTGCAGGCGACCTTCTCGCTCAGCTTTACCCAGGTCGGCCTGATTACCCTGACTTACCAGATTACCGCCTCCCTGCTGCAGCCGCTGATAGGCAGCTACACCGATAAATACCCGCAGCCATACTCTTTGCCCATCGGCATGGGTTTTACCCTGTGCGGTATTTTACTGATGGCGATGGCGACCAGTTTCCCCATGGTATTGATCGCGGCGGCGCTGGTCGGCACCGGTTCGTCGGTATTTCACCCGGAATCATCCCGCGTCGCGCGCATGGCGTCCGGCGGGCGGCACGGGCTGGCGCAGTCGCTGTTCCAGGTCGGCGGCAATTTCGGCGCGTCGCTGGGGCCGCTGCTGGCCGCCTTGCTGATTGCGCCTTATGGCAAAGGGCATATCGCCTGGCTATCCCTGGCGGCGCTGCTGGCGACGATTATTTTGCTGCAGGTGGGCAAATGGTATCGCGGCGCGATCGCCGCGCCCGCCCCGCGCCGGCCGGCCCGGCAAGGGGCGTCCGCGCTGCCGGCCCGCAGGGTCGCCTGGGCCATCGTAATCTTGCTGGTGCTGATCTTCTCCAAATATTTCTATCTCACCAGCATCAGTAGTTATTACACCTTTTATTTAATCCATAAATTCGGCCTGTCGGTACAGTCGGCGCAGCTGCACCTGTTCGCTTTTTTGTTCGCGGTGGCGGTCGGTACGGTGATCGGCGGGCCGCTGGGCGATCGCATCGGCCGCAAGTACGTGATTTGGGGATCGATTCTCGGCGTAACGCCATTTACCCTGCTGCTGCCCCATGCTTCGCTGGCCCTCACCGGCGTGCTGACCGTGATTATCGGCGTGATTATCGCGTCGGCGTTTTCAGCGATTCTGGTCTACGCCCAAGAACTGCTGCCGGGCAGGATAGGCATGGTCTCGGGGCTGTTTTTCGGTTTCGCCTTCGGCATGGGCGGCCTGGGAGCGGCGGTGCTGGGGTATATCGCCGATTTGACCAGCATCGAATTTGTCTATCAAATCTGCGCTTTCCTGCCGTTGCTGGGCATTCTCACCGCTTTTCTGCCGGATACCGGGCAAAATCGTTAACGGTTTCCCCGCGAAACTGTCACGCGGGGAAACGCTAACCCCCTGCCCTCATGGGCAGCCAGATTAAAGCCGGATGAAACGCAGGTCTGGCGCTTTTTTACCGCAAAAGCCTTTTTTTTGGCTCTTTACCATAAATCTCTACACAAAAGCCCGCCCGATACCATAAACTCAATATGTAAATTTTTGTTTCTAACGCCCCTTGCCCAAGGAGACGGAATGCACCATGCCACACCGCTCATCAATACTATTGTTGGAGGCCTGGTCCTGGCTTTTCTGTTAGGCTTCCTGGCTAATCGTTTTCGTATTTCCCCCCTGGTGGGTTACCTCGCGGCCGGCGTATTGGTCGGTCCCCATACCCCTGGTTTTGTCGCTGATACCTCGCTGGCTCCGGAACTGGCCGAACTGGGCGTGATTTTGCTGATGTTCGGCGTCGGCCTGCATTTTTCGCTCAAGGATTTAATGGCGGTAAAGTCCATCGCCATCCCCGGCGCAATAGCCCAAATCGCCGTGGCCACCCTGCTGGGCATGTCCTTTTCGATCGCCATGAACTGGACGCTGGTCAACGGGCTGGTATTCGGCCTGTGCCTCTCCACCGCCAGTACCGTGGTACTGCTGCGGGCGCTGGAAGAGCGACAGCTGATTGACAGCCGGCGCGGCCAAATCGCCATCGGCTGGCTGATTGTCGAAGACCTGGTGATGGTGCTGACGTTGGTGCTTTTGCCGGCTTACGGCAAACTGTTGAGCAATGAAACCGATAATATCCAGCAGCTATGGCTCGACCTCGCCCTGACCATCGGCAAAGTGGTGGCCTTTATTACGCTGATGATTGTGGTGGGACGCCGCCTGGTGCCGTGGGTCCTGGCCAAAAGCGCCAGCACCGGCTCGCGGGAGCTGTTCACGCTCTCGGTGCTGGCCATGGCGCTGGGCATTGCCTTCGGCGCGGTGGAGTTGTTCGGCGTGTCGTTCGCCCTGGGGGCGTTTTTTGCCGGGGTGGTGCTTAATGAGTCCGAACTGAGCCACCGGGCCGCCCACGATACGCTGCCGCTGCGGGATGCTTTTGCCGTGCTGTTTTTTGTCTCGGTGGGCATGCTGTTCGATCCCATGATTCTGATTCATGAACCGCTGGCGGTGCTGGCCACGCTGGCCATTATTTTGTTGGGTAAATCGGTGGCGGCGTTTGCGTTGGTCAAATTATTCGGCCATTCCAGCCGTACCGCCCTGACCATTTCCGTCAGCCTGGCGCAAATCGGCGAGTTCGCCTTTATTCTGGCCGGTCTTGGTATTTCCCAGGGAATGCTGTCCCAGCAGGGGCAGAATCTGGTGCTGGCCGGGGCGATATTGTCCATTATGGTCAATCCGCTGATGTTCGCGCTGCTGGAGCGCTATCTGGCGCACCATGACAGCGATGACGAGAAACAAAGCGATGGGCAGCCCGGAGAGGAAGCGCAGTTGCCCCTTGAGGTCTGCCACCATGTCCTGCTGGTGGGTTACGGCCGGGTGGGCAGCCTGATTGGCGACAAATTGACGGCGGAAGGGATGCCGATGGTGGTGATTGAAAATAACCGGGCGCGGGTGGATGCGCTGCGCAGCCAGGGAGTGAACGTGGTGCTGGGCAATGCCGCCAAAGCGGAGATTTTGGCGCTGGCGCGCCTGGACTGCGCCCGCTGGATGTTGCTGACCATTCCCAACGGCTTTGAAGCCGGGGAAATCGTGGCGCTGGCGCGGGAAAAACGGCCGGATTTACGCATCATCGTGCGCGCGCATTATGACGACGAGGTGACCTATATTACCGAACGCGGCGCCACGCAGGTGGTGATGGGAGAACGTGAGATCGCCACCAGCATGATTGCCCTGCTCCAGCTCGATGCGGCCAAGATACCCTATTGAGTGCTCAGTTAAACTGTTCGCTGACTAACCGGCGAAAGAGTTCGATATGGGCGGGTTCGGCATTTAGCGCGGGAATATAGTGGAAGGTTTCGCCGCCGGCATGGGTGAAGATTTCACAGTTTTGCACCTGGATCTCTTCCAGCGTTTCCAGGCAGTCCGCCGCAAAGCCGGGGCAAATAACCTGAATGTGTTTGATTCCCTGGGACGGCAAGCCTTTCAGCGTCATATCGGTGAACGGCGTTAGCCAGGGGTCGCGGCCAAAACGCGATTGAAAGGTCATCATGACCTTTTCCGGGGGAAAGTCGAGGGCCGCCACCAGCGCGCGGCGGGTGTCTTCGCAGCGCAGCGGGTAATCGTCCCCTTCGCGTGCGTAGCGCTGGGGAATACCGTGGAATGAAATCACCAGCCGATCCGGTTCGCCGTGTTGGGCAAAGGAGCGTTTAATGCTATCCGCCAGCGCCGCGATATAGGCCGGGTGTTCGGCGTAGTCGCGGATAAAGCTGACGGACGGCAGGCTGCGCCGGTCGGCCAGGGCGCGGGCTACCGCATCCCAGATGGAGGCGCTGGTGGAGCTGGAATATTGCGGGTAGAGCGGCAGGATGACCAGTTTAGTGATGCCTGCGGCCAGCAGGCGTTCGACGGCGGGCGCCAGGGCGGGCGAGCCGTAGCTCATGGCCAGTTCCACCTGCGCTTCGGGCAGCGCGGCCGAGAGCGCCGCGTGTTGGCGTTTGCTGAAGACCATCAGCGGCGATCCTTCGTCTATCCAGACGCTTTGGTAGAGTTTGGCTACGCGCGGGGAGCGGAGCGGGAGGATCACGCCGCGCAGCAGCGGCCACCAGAGAATGCGCGGGGTGTCGACGACGCGCCGGTCGCTGAGAAATTCGGCCAGGTAACGTTTTACCGCCTGGGAGGTCGGGGCTTCCGGGGTTCCCAGGTTGACCATCAGCACGCCATATTTTTCCTGTCTCATTGCGCTGTCCTTTCGTATCGGGTTCAATTCGCAATTCCCTGTATTTAAAAGGGATTAATCGACGGTTATCGATAAGCTAGTGTAGCCGAAAAGTGGCCGGGGGGGATCGTTAACCGCAGGGGGAAGGCAAATCATTCCGATAGGTGGATGGCATGCTCCCCCTTTAACAGGCACGCTGCGAGTTCAGGTTGGCGGGCCTACCATGCCATGAGGCGCTCGGGCGGGCAGGAAAACCATGCCCGCTTCGACCTCATTGGCATGCTCCCCCTTTAACAGGGTTCGCTGCGAGGTGATTAACCGAGGATTTTGGCCAGTTCTTCGCTGATGGCGGAGACTTTTTGGGTGCCGTCGATTTTGCGATATTGGGTGTTGCCGGCGTCGGCTTCTTTCTGGTAGTAGCCAATCAGCGGCGCGGTTTGCTGATGGTATTCCACCAGGCGTTTGCGCACGGTTTCTTCCTGATCGTCTTTACGGGTAGTGAGCGGCTCGCCGGTGACATCATCCTTGCCTTCGTGTTTCGGCGGATTGAATTTGACGTGGTAGACGCGCCCTGACGGGGCGTGAACGCGGCGGCCGACGATGCGATCGATAATCAGCTCGTCCGGCACCGCGAATTCCAGAACGTAATCCACTTTGATGCCGGCATCTTTCATGGCGTCGGCCTGGGGAATGGTGCGCGGGAAACCGTCGAGCAGGAACCCGTTGCGGCAGTCTTCCTGTTTGATGCGTTCTTTCACCAGGGCGATAACCAGTTCATCGGTCACCAATTTGCCGGCATCCATGATTTCTTTGGCTTTTTTACCCAGTTCGGATTGCGCTTTCACCGCGGCGCGCAGCATGTCGCCGGTGGAAATCTGCGGAATGCCGTACTTTTCCATAATAAATTGTGCCTGAGTGCCCTTACCAGCGCCCGGAGCGCCCAGCAGAATGATACGCATTGCGTAAATCCCCTTGCTTAGATCAAATGTAAAAAAATGTAGAAAACGCTAAACCTTACCACTAGTAGGAGTCATTCCTCAAGGGATGGGCGCAAGGAGAGGCGGTTTAGCGGCGCTTTCAGAATCAACCCAGGCCGGATCGGCCCGGGTTGATTACTGTGGCCGGCCGTTAATACCCGGCCGGCATAACCGGTTTATTCGCTTAACAGTTGGTTCATGCGGCGGATAAACTGGTTCGGATCGTCGAGGGTGCCGCGTTCGGCCAGCAGGGCCTGATCGAGCAGCAGTTCAATCCATTCGTTGAAATGGCTTTCTTCATTGATATCGGCGGCGCGTTTAACCAGGGCATGGTCCGGATTGAGTTCAAAGATATATTTGATTTCCGGCGCGGCCTGGCCGGCCGAGGCGAACAGCTTGGCCATCTGGGTGGTCATGTCGTTGGCGTCGGTGGTCACGATGGCCGGGGTATCGGTCAGGCGATGGGTCAGGCGCACCTCTTTGACCCGGTCGCCCAGGAAGGTTTTTACGCGCGCCACAAAGGGTTCAAGGGCTTTTTCAGCGTCTTTCTGCTCCTCGGCGGTTTCTTCATCGGCCAGTTTGTCGAGGGCGGCGTCCGTTTTACTGACTGACTGGAAGGGTTTGCCTTCGAATTCGGTCAGGTAGCTCATCATCCATTCGTCGATGCGATCGGAAAGCAGCAGGACTTCGATACCTTTCTTGCGCAGCAGTTCCAGATGAGGGCTGCTCTTGGCCGCGGCATAGCTGTCGGCGGTGATGTAGTAAATCTTTTCCTGGCCTTCCACCATGCGGCCGAGATAGTCCTGCAGCGAAACGGTCTGCGCCGAACTGTCGGTATGCGTCGAGGCGAAGCGCAGCAGTTTGGCGATGCTTTCGCCGTTGGCGGTATCTTCCCCCGGCCCCTCTTTGAGCACCAGGCCGAACTCTTGCCAGAACTGCTGATATTTCTCGGCATCATCCTTGGAGAGCTTGTCCAGCATTTGCAGCACGCGTTTGGTCAGCGCGCTTTTCAGGTTCTGGGTTACGCGGTTGTCTTGCAGGATTTCACGCGAGACGTTCAGCGGTAAATCGTTGGAGTCGATCAGGCCCTTGACGAAACGCAGGTAATTGGGCATGAACTGCTCGGCGTCGTCCATGATAAAGACGCGCTGGACATAGAGTTTGAGCCCATGCTTATGATCGCGGTTCCACATATCCCAGGGCGCCTTGCCGGGGATGTATAGCAGGCTGGTATATTCCTGTTTACCTTCGACGCGGTTGTGGCTCCAGATCAGGGGATCGCCGAAGTCATGGGAGAGGTGTTTATAAAACTCCTTGTACTCCTCATCGGTGATTTCGCCTTTGCTGCGGGTCCACAGGGCCTGGGCTTTATTGATTTTTTCCCAGGTAATGGTCTCGGCGCTTTCTTTATCATCGGCATCATCGGCCTGGTCGCCGTCGGTTTCGGCGTCAGCCTTGCCGCGGGTTTCGATTTCCACCGGCAGGGCGATATGATCGGAATATTTGCTGATTACGCTGCGCAAGCGCCAATCATCGAGGAATTCGTCTTCGCCTTCACGCATGTGCAGGGTGATTTCGGTGCCGCGTTCAGGTTTGTTGATATCGGCAATGGTGTAGTCCCCTTCGCCGGCGGATTCCCAAAATACCCCTTCATCCGCCGGGGCGCCGGCGGCGCGGGTGCGCACCGTGACTTTATCGGCAACGATAAACGCGGAATAGAACCCCACGCCGAACTGGCCGATAAGCTGGCTGTCCTTGACCTGATCCGATCCCATGGACTCCAGGAAGGCCTTGGTGCCGGATTTGGCGATGGTGCCGAGGTTGTCGATGACTTCTTCGCGGCTCATGCCGATGCCGTTATCGCTCAGGGTCAGGGTGCGATTGGCTTTATCACAGGACAGGCGCACGCGTAATTCACCGTCTCCCTCATAGAGATCCGGTTGGGATAAGGCGCGAAAACGTAATTTATCCGCCGCATCCGAGGCGTTGGAAATCAGTTCGCGTATAAAAATTTCTTTATTGGAATAAAGTGAGTGGATCATCAGCTGAAGCAATTGTTTTACTTCAGATTGGAATCCGCGAGTTTCTTGTCCTTTCATACTTATACTTACCTCAATCCAAATAGCTATCAATCAGGCGGGTTTAGATACTGCGCTGAACAACAGATGGGGATGTGCGAAGCGAATTTCAAGCATTACGGATAAAAAAGCCGGGGGAAAAGGCGGCGCGAGCGGCCGCCGGTTTAAAACTTGATGGGGTGGCGCCCCGCCAGCGAATGGGACAGCGTGGTGCCGTCAACCATCTCCAGTTCTCCGCCCACCGGTACTCCGTGCGCGATGCGGGTGGCCAGCACGTCGTAGTGGCCGCACATTTCGGCTATGTAGTTGGCCGTCGCGTCGCCTTCCACCGTGGGATTGGTGGCCAGAATGACTTCGGCGATATCTTCGCCGGCCAGCCGCTCCTGCAACCTGTCCAGGCCGATATCATCCGGGCCGATGCCGTCAAGGGGGGAAAGGTGGCCCATCAGCACGAAGTAGCGTCCGGCGAACTGCCCGGTTTGCTCGATGGCGTGGATATCCGCCGGGCTTTCCACCACGCAGATTTGCCGGGTCTGCGCGCGCCGCGGGTTGGCGCAGATGGTGCAGATCTCCTGCTCGGTGAACGTGCGGCAATCGGCGCAGTGGCCGATTTCCGACATGGCGCGGGTCAGAGCCTGGGCCAGGCGCATGCCGCCGCTGCGATCCCGTTGCAGCAGTTGGAATACCATGCGCTGGGCCGACTTGGGCCCCACGCCGGGTAAACACCGCAGCGCTTCGGTCAGCGCTTCAAGCAATGGACTGGTTTGCATCAGAACGGCATTTTAAAACCAGGAGGAAGCTGCATGCCGCTGGAGACAGAGGCCATTTTTTCCTTCTGGGTTTCCGCAATGCGGCGGGCCGCATCGTTAAACGCCGCGGCAATCAGATCTTCGAGCATGTCTTTGTCATCGTCCAACAGGCTGGGATCGACCTCAACCCGGCGGCAATTGTGCGCGCCGTTAATCGTCACCTTGACCAGGCCCGCACCGGATTGACCGGTCACTTCCAACTGGGCGATCTCTTCTTGCATCTGCTGCATTTTTTCCTGCATCTGCTGGGCCTGCTTCATCAGGTTGCCCATACCGCCTTTACCAAACATAGTTTTCTCTCTCTATTAGCGTCATTAGCGTCGAACCGCACCGGGCAAACCGGGCCTGCCGAGCGGCGGTTAAACAGGACGGATGCTATCTTCATCCAATTCGGCGTCAAAGAAACGCCGGAGCGTCTGGATATTATTATCTGCAATAATCGCCTGACGCGCCTGCATCAATTTTTCTTCATAAATAGCCTGCCGCCATTCCAGCGGCGTGCGTATCGCCGGATTATCATCTGTCACCACGGTTAATTCAACCGGCGCGCCGAGTTCTGCGCCGAGCGCCTCAGATAATGTGGCCTGGGAGGCGGGAGAATTCAAATGCTGCTGCGCGCTGCGCAGGTGCAAACAGACTTTACCGGGCGCCAGATCTTCCCTGAACGCATTCAGGGCCAGTTGTTGCACCAGCTTGGGGATCTTTAACCGATCCACCAGCGCCGCCCAGGGATCGCGCACGATGGATTCCGCAGCCAGGCGGGCGGCCAGTTCCGGGGTTTTTTCATGCTCCAGCGCCGTGCGCAGGGCTTTTGGCGTCGCCACCGGCTCGGTTGGGGCCTCGGGCGCCAGGCTGGCTTTCCAGCGATAGGCTTCCGGTTTAACCGCTTTAGCCGCCGCCGATGTCTTATTACCGGCAATCTGGCGTTGCTGGGCCTGCTCGCTCACCGAAGCCAGGCGTTCCAGCGCGCTGTTGGCCGGTCTCTGGCGATCCGGCGCGGAGACCGGATCACCCTTTTTTGGTTTTTGGCGCTCCTGCCGCTGCAAAAGCGCGGTGCGCGCCTGCAATAGCTGCGCGGTGCTGTCGGGCAATGTCGTCGCCTCGGCCGCCGCTGGCCCGCTATCGGCCGGTGCCGTAGAAGGTTGCGGCGCCGGCTGGCGGACAGGGTCCGTCACGTCACGGCGCGGCGCAAATTGCCGCGCATCCTCTTCCGTCATGGCGCCATAGTCCGTATCCAGGTGGCGGGCATAGTCCGCCGCGTCATGGGGAGGCGCGGCTTGCCGCATATCCGGCGGCGCGGCGCCATGGTCCGGCCCCGGCTGGCGGACAGGGGCCGTCGCGTCATGGGGAGGCGCGGCTTGCCGCATATCCGACGGCGCGGCGCCATGGTCCGGCCCCGGCTGGCGGACAGGGGCCGCCGCGTCATGGGCGCGCGCGGCGCGACGCGCATCCGCCGGCGCGGAGCCGTTTTGCAGTCCCTGCCGGCGGGCATTGTCCGCCGGAGCGGCCGGCGGGTTTGCTATCGCATCCGCGGCAGCGGCGGAATCAGCCGTTTTTTTTTCCGCGGCGCCGGCGGGCTGGGGTGGTGCCGCGGACGGCGCGGCATCCGTCATCCGGGGATGGAAAGCCAGGGCGCGCAGCAGGGTCATTTCCACGCCCATGCGCCGATCGGGGGCAAACGGCAGCTCCTTGCGGCCCACCAGCAGGGTTTGATAATACAACTGCAAATCGGCCGGGGGAATCAGCCGCGCCAGCTCCCGCAAACGCGGGGCGATAGCGGCGTCTTCTTCTTCCGCCAGCGCGTCGGGCAGCAACTGCCCCATGGCGATACGGTGCAATAGCGTCAGCATATCCACCAGCAGCGTTTCCCAGTCCACGCCCCGGGAGGCGCACTGGGCCAATTGGTCCATCATGGCATTGCCGTCCGCGGCCACCAGGGCTTCAATCATTGCCAGGGGCTGTTCGGTGTTCAACGTGCCCAGCATGTCTCCCACCGTCAGGGTGGTGACCTGCCCCATACCCATGGCGATCGCCTGGTCGGTCAGACTCAGCGCATCGCGCAGGCTGCCGTCGGCGGCGCGCGCCAGCAGCTGCAGGGCGCGCGGCTCGCTGTCGATCCGTTCGGCCTGGAGAATATGCTCAAGCTGGCCGCGGATTTGCCCGACATCCAGGGCTTTGAGGTGAAATTGCAGGCAGCGGGATAAAATGGTTACCGGCAGTTTTTGCGGATCGGTGGTGGCCAGCAGGAATTTAACATGGGACGGCGGCTCTTCAAGCGTCTTTAACAGGGCGTTGAAGCTGTGGCGCGAAAGCATATGCACTTCATCGATCAGGTAGACCTTGAAACGGCCGCGCGCCGGCGCATATTGCACATTGTCCAGCAGATCCCGGGTATCTTCCACCTTGGTGCGCGACGCGGCGTCGATTTCGATCAGATCGACAAACCTGCCCTGCTCGATTTCACGGCAGTTGGCGCACTGGCCGCAGGGGCTGGCGGTAATACCGGTTTCGCAATTCAGCCCTTTGGCAAGCAACCGGGCGATGGTGGTTTTACCGACGCCGCGAGTGCCTGAGAAAAGATAGGCGTGGTGTATCCTGCCAAGCGAAAGGCCATTGGTCAGCGCCGTCAGAACATGTTCCTGACCTACTACATCTGAAAACGTCTGCGGACGCCATTTACGGGCAAGAACCTGATAGCTCATGGGTCGCGAAAAAAGTCAGTGGACAGAGGGCCATGCTAACACAGCCGCGCACCGGAGCGCGAGGCTGATGTACTTAGTGGCCGGGGAAACCCACCAGGCTGTAGCTGTTGACGGCCAGGCGCTCAAGCCGCTCTTCACCGCCGAGATCGGCGAGGTTGATGACAAACGCCGCATCTTTGACCTCGCCCCCCAGCCGCCGGATCAATTTGATCGTCGCTTCGATGGTGCCGCCCGTAGCCAGCAGATCGTCAATGACCAGCACCCGGTCGCCGGGGTTGATGGCGTCCTGATGAATCTCCAGCCGATCGACGCCGTATTCCAGCTCGTAGCTTTCGCTTAATACCGCGCGGGGCAGCTTGCCGGGCTTACGCACCGGGACGAATCCCAGCCCCAGGGCGAGGGCCACGGGCGCGCCGAATAGAAAACCGCGCGCTTCGGTGCCAACCACTTTGGTCAGGCCCTCCCCGCGGTAGTGGTTGACCAGCAGCTCGATGGTGGCGGCGAAGGCCTGGGGATTTTCCAACAAGCTGGTGATATCCCGAAAAAAGATGCCCGGTTTAGGGTAATCGGGAATGGTCTTGATACTGTTTTTGATAAGTTCTAGCTGTTGGGCCATAGCGGTCATAGTATATGCGCCTGAAACTTGGAAATTATAATCCGCACGGACGCTTTATCCTGGGCGATAGCGGTTTATCACCTTCTGTCATGGACTGGCAGGACCGGCCGGGGACGAAAGCGCTCAAATTTATGCAAACTGGCGAAAAAATGCAACCACCGGGACATCACCATTCACCGTTTTGTTGCGTAATATCAACCGCGGGTAAATAGCTGGCGTGGTTGACGCGGCCATGCCGGCATTCCTTTTACCATACCCCGCAATCATACTTTTTTCACCTGCCGTCGTCATCCGCGCATAAACGTCGTGACGATCACACCCATGGCTTTCTTTTTAGCGGCGCCCGGCAAAAAAGGATACATTTGCCTCCACCGGGACGCGGCCGGGATCGCAGCGCTATGCGCGGCCGCTGCCGGCGCGGTATGATTGCTTATTCTGCTTGTTATATTATTGGGATTGGGTAAACGGCGTGCATTCATCCAGGCTTCTCACCACTTTAGGCGATCAGTTCAGCGCTTTAGCCGCCCGCATCGACGCAGGCGAGCATACCAGCGTCGCGCAATCACGTTTTGATCATCAATTGTTCCAAAGCCGCGGCACCCGGCTGGAGGACTATCTGGCCGAAAGCCGCGAGACATTGCAGCGCCTGTCCCTGGCCGCCGATGGCGGCCACACCGATCGGGTGGCCTGGCTGGCCCAGCGGCTGATCGACCAGATGACCGCGCTGGCGCGGGAGCTGGCGACCCAGGATTTACGCCGGCAGCAGCCGCAAAAGACGCCGGCGGTGGACTATTATACTAAACTGAACGAGCATCAGGATTATGAGCGGCGCCTGCTCACCATGATTCGCGATCGGGACAGCCTGCGGGCCAATACCGGCGATAGCGCGCGCCAGCAGCAGTTGCAGCAGGAAATCGCCGCCCTGGAAGGACGGTTGGCGCGCTGCCGCCAGGCCCTGGCCCGCCTCGAACGCCAGATCGAGCGGCGGGAAAACGGCCTGGATGCATAGTCTGGAGGCCAACAGCGGGCTGCATCGCAAGGAGCGGCAGTCATAAGATTACAAGCTCACTATTTTGCCGCTAAACGATCTCATTTATACTTTTTGTTTTATCACGCGCGGCAGCGCATTCAGGAGAGGCCGGTGGCGCTGGAAGATGAATCCCCTGAAGTGAAACTGGCGGTCGATTTGATTATGCTGCTGGAAAGTAATGAAATGGCACCCGAATTGGTGCTGGCGGCGCTGGAGATCGTCAAAAAAGACTATTTAACCAAAGTCCGCGAGCGCCAGGCCAATCCCTGACGGGCGCGGCGCGGTCAGCGCGGGGAATATTACCCGGCCGCCGGGGCATGGCGCAGGTTGGGGCTAAGGCGCAGCATATCGATAAAGGCGGCAATCAGGATACGGGAGCCGCCCTCCAGATCAAAGGTGCCGGGCACGAACAGCCAGTTTTCCATCAGCCCGGTCATATAGGCGCGCAGCAGGATGGCGGCGCGGCGGCAATGCAGGTCGGCCGGCAGTTGCCCGCACTGAATGCAGCGAGCGAGCGTTTCCTCTATACGTTCATAGCATTCGGCATATAATCCTTTGCGTACTTCCTGGAATAATTCCATTTCACCGACGAATTCGCACTTGTGAAAGATAATTTCCATCAGCGAGCGCCATTCGGTATTGGAAACGGTGGATTCCAGAATGTAAATCAGCGTCTCGGTTAAGACATGTAGTGGATCGTCGGGAAATTTTGCTTGATACTCTAACTCGAACGTATGCACTTTGGATTCTGCGGCGAACCAGATCTCATTAAATAACTCGACTTTATTCTTGAAATGCCAATAAATAGCTCCACGCGTTACTCCCGCCACCGTAGCGATATCGGTGAGCGATGTGGCGGAAACACCCCGCATGGAAAATTCCTGGACCGCTGCGTCCAGAATATGCTGACGGGTTTCCTGAGCCTGCTGTTTGGTTTTTCGTGCCATAGCGCCGTTTTGGGGAGTCTTTAGATTTACATACATTCACGAATGTATGTACCATAGCATAAGGCTAATTGTTACGCAGCAATGGGTTTGTAGGCTTGTGATCAATTGATCAATTTTTTCAAATCGGACTCTTGAGGTTTATCTATGAACAAAAACAGAGGGATTTTGCCTCTGGCAGCCGTTCTGATGCTTTCAGGCACCTTTATTCTCGTTGGATGTGACAATAAAGACGCTAAACAGGCAGGAAATCAGCAACAGGCACCGGAAGTTAGTGTAGTGACGGTAAAAAAACAATCATTGAATGTCACAACCGATCTACCCGGTCGCACCGCCGCTTTTCGTATTGCCGAAGTCCGCCCCCAGGTCAATGGCATTATCTTGAAGCGTAATTTTGTCGAAGGTAGCGATGTCCAGGCCGGCATGTCGCTTTATCAAATCGATCCCGCGACCTATAAAGCCGCCTATGACAGCGCCAACGGCAGTTTAGCCCAGGCGCAGGCCACTGCGAATATTAATCGCGTCACCGTCAATCGTTATAAGAAACTGATTGCCACCAACTTTGTCAGCAAGCAGGACTATGACACGGCGGTGGCCAACATGCAGCAGAGCGACGCGGCGGTGGTAGCGGCCAAGGCAACGCTTGAAAGCGCCCGGATAAACCTGGCCTACACCCGCGTGACGTCGCCGATCGGCGGCCGGATTGGCAAATCGGCTTATACCGAAGGCGCCTTGGTGACCAATGGGCAAACCACCGCCATGGCCACCGTTCAACAGTTGGACCCGCTGTATGTGGACGTAACGCAATCCAGTAACGACTTCTTACGTCTGAAGCAGGAGCTCGACAGCGGCGCCATGAAGCAAAAAGACGGCAAGGCCACGGTACGGTTGCTGACGGAAGACGGCAGCGAATATAAACAGACCGGCACGCTGGAATTCTCCGACGTCACCGTCGATGAAACTACCGGTTCTATTACCCTGCGCGCCGTGTTCCCTAATCCGGATCATAGTTTGCTGCCGGGTATGTTTGTGCGCGCCCGCCTGGAAGAAGGGGTAAATGATAGTGCGCTGCTGGTACCGCAGCAGGGTATTACCCGTAATCCGCGCGGCGAAGCAACCGCGATGATCGTAGGGCCGGATAATAAAGTCGCCGTGCGTCAACTGACGGCTAAACAGGCGATTGGCGATAAATGGCTGGTCACGGCAGGTTTACAGGAAGGCGATCGCGTGATTGTCAGTGGTCTGCAAAAAGTGAAACCGGGCGTTCAGGTCACGGCGAAAGAAATGGCCGACGAGCAGAAACAACCGGAACAACCGCAGCCTGATAATGCCAAAAAGTCATAATAGGAACGGGTAAACGATATGGCCAAGTTTTTTATCGATCGCCCCATTTTCGCATGGGTGATTGCCATCATTATTATGCTTGGGGGCTTGCTGTCGATTCTGAAGCTGCCCATCGAGCAGTATCCGGCCATCGCGCCGCCGACCATCAGGATTACCGCGACTTATCCGGGCGCCGACGCGACGACCCTGCAAGATAGCGTAACCCAGATAGTCGAACAGAACATGAACGGTATCGATCATCTGCTGTATATGTCATCGGCTAGTGATTCATCGGGTACCGCCACCATCACCCTGACGTTTGACTCCGGCACCGACGCGGATATCGCCCAGGTGCAGGTACAGAATAAACTGCAATTGGCCATGCCCCTGCTGCCGCAGGCGGTGCAAAACCAAGGGGTGCAGGTGCAGAAGTCGAGCGCCAGCTTCCTGATGGTAGCCGGGTTTATCAGCGATGATAAAAACATGACCCAGCAGGATATCGCCGACTATGTCGGGTCCAAAATCAAGGACCCGGTAAGCCGTATCGAAGGGGTGGGCGAAGTTCAGCTGTTCGGTTCCCAATATGCCATGCGCGTCTGGATGGACCCCAATAAACTGAACAACTTCCAGCTTACGCCGGTGGATGTGGTCAGCGCGTTGACGGTGCAAAATAACCAGATTGCCGCCGGTCAATTGGGCGGCGCGCCTTCGATCAAAGGCCAGCAGTTGAATGCCTCGATCATTGTGCAAAGCCGCTTGACCAACGCGGAGGAATTTTCCAAGATCCTCCTGAAGGTCAATACCGATGGTTCGCAGGTGCGCCTCAAGGACGTGGCCAAAGTGGAACTGGCCGGTGAAAACTATGACATTATCGCCCGCTTCAACGGCCAGCCATCGGCAGGTTTAGGGATTAAGCTGGCCACCGGCGCCAATGCCCTTGATACCGCCGCGGGGGTCAAGGCGGAACTGGCGAAGTTGCAGCAGAATTTCCCAGCCGGGCTAAAAGTCGTTTATCCCTACGATACGACGCCGTTTGTGAAAATCTCCATCCAGGAAGTGGTGAAAACCCTGGTGGAAGCCATCATCCTGGTGTTCCTGGTAATGTATCTGTTCTTGCAGAACTTCCGCGCCACCTTGATCCCGACCATCGCGGTGCCCGTGGTATTGCTGGGTACCTTCGCCATTTTGAATACCTTCGGGTTTACGATTAATACCCTGACGATGTTCGCGATGGTGCTGGCGATCGGGCTGTTGGTGGATGACGCCATCGTGGTGGTGGAAAACGTCGAGCGCGTTATGGCGGAAGAAGGGCTTAGCCCCAAGGAAGCCACGCGTAAATCGATGGGGCAGATCCAGGGCGCGTTGGTGGGGATAGCGCTGGTGCTGTCGGCGGTATTCGTGCCGATGGCCTTCTTCGGCGGCTCCACCGGCGCCATCTACCGCCAGTTCTCGATAACCATCGTGTCCGCCATGGTGCTGTCGGTGCTGGTGGCCATGATCCTGACGCCGGCGCTGTGCGCCACCATGCTCAAACCGGTCAAGAAAGGCGAGCACGGCACCACCAAGGGCTTTTTCGGCTGGTTTAACAAAAAGTTCGATCAAAGCACCAATCATTATACCGACAGCATCGGCCATATTCTTAACAGCACCGGCCGTTACCTGATCATCTATCTGCTGATCGTGGTCGGCATGGCGCTGCTGTTTATCCGCCTGCCCTCTTCTTTCCTGCCGTCGGAGGATCAGGGGGTGTTCCTGAACATGGTGCAATTGCCTGCCGGCGCCACCCAGGAGCGAACCCAGAAAATCCTTGATCAGGTTACCGATTATTACCTGAAGAACGAAAAGGATAATGTCGTCTCGGTGTTCACCGTTAACGGCTTTGGCTTTTCCGGCCGCGGGCAAAATGCGGGCCTGGCGTTTGTCAGCCTTAAGAGCTGGGATGAGCGTAAAGGGGAAGAAAATAAAGTCCCGGCGATTACCGCCCGCGCCAATGGGGCCTTGTCCCAGATCAAGGACGGTATCGCCCTGGCGTTTAACCTGCCCGCTATCGTGGAGCTGGGTACCGCTACCGGGTTTGACTTCGAATTAATCGATGAAAACAACCTGGGGCATGAAAAGCTCACCGAAGCGCGTAACCAACTGTTGGGCATGGTTGCCCAGCATGCCGATACGTTGATCGGGGTGCGCCCGAACGGGTTGGAAGATACGCCGCAGTACAAGCTTGATGTGGACCACGAAAAAGCCGAAGCCTTGGGCGTTTCGCTGAGTGATATCAATACCACCCTGAGCGCGGCGTTGGGGGGCAGCTATGTTAATGACTTCACCGACCGAGGGCGTACCAAAAAGGTTTATGTGCAGGGGGACGCCGAGTACCGCATGTTGCCGCAGGATATTTCCGGCTGGTATGTGCGCGGAACCAACGGGCAAATGGTGCCGTTATCCGCCGTGTCCAGCGCCCACTGGCAATATGGTTCGCCGCGTCTGGAACGTTATAACGGCCTGCCTTCGATGGAAATTCAGGGTGAAGCCACGCCGGGTAAGAGTACCGGCGAGGCGATGGCGCTGATGGAAGAGCTGGTGACCAAGCTGCCGGCGGGTATCGGTTTCGACTGGACCGGGATGTCTTATCAGGAACGGTTGTCCGGCAACCAGGCGCCCGCGCTTTATGCGATTTCGCTGATCGTGGTGTTCTTGTGTCTGGCGGCGTTGTATGAGAGCTGGTCGATTCCCTTCGCGGTTATGCTGGTCGTGCCGCTGGGGGTGGTTGGCGCGCTGTTGGCCGCTACGCTGCGCAGTATGAATAACGACGTTTACTTCCAGGTGGGGCTGCTGACCACTATCGGGCTGTCGGCGAAAAACGCCATTTTGATCGTGGAGTTTGCCAAGGACCTGATGGACAAGGAGGGCAAGGGGTTGGTGGAAGCTACCCTCGATGCGGTGCGTATGCGATTGCGGCCGATATTGATGACCTCCTTGGCCTTTATCCTGGGCGTGTTGCCATTGGCGATCAGCACCGGCGCGGGTTCGGGTTCGCAGAACGCCGTGGGTACCGGGGTGGTGGGCGGTATGATTACCGCTACCCTGCTGGCCATATTCTTTGTTCCGGTGTTCTTTGTGGTGGTGCGCCGCCGCTTTGGCGGGAGAAGCGAAGAAGAGTTGGAGCATGGACATCCGGTGGATGAGGTTCCGCATCGGTGATGCGGGAAGTGAGATGAATGAGGGCCGCGAAAGCGGCCTTTTTTTATGGGCTCGTATTGGCCTGGTTTTTAACCGGGATCGCTGCCGCTTGAGTGATTGCGGGCCTAGCGTGCCCATGGCCGCTTCAACCCCTACGGCACGCTCTCCCTTGAACACGGCCTGCCGCAGGTTCGGTGCTTGCGGGCCTGGCGCGCCAAGGGGCGTTCCGGCGGCCAGGAAAACCATGGCCGCTTCAACCCCTACGGCACGCTCTCCCTTGAACACGGCTTGCCGCAGGTTCGGTGCTTGCGGGCCTAACGCGCCAAGGGGCGTTCCGGCGGCCAGGAAAACCATGGCCGCTTCAACCCCTACGGCACGCTCTCCCTTGAACACGGCTTGCGCAGGTTCGGTGCTTGCGGGCCTGGCGCGCCAAGGGGCGTTCCGGCGGCCAGGAAAACCATGGCCGCTTCAACCCCTACGGCACGCTCTCCCTTGAACACGGCTTGCCTCAGGTTCGGTGCTTGCGGGCCTAGCGCGCCAAGGGGCGTTCCGGCGGCCAGGAAAACCATGGCCGCTTCAACCCCTACGGCACGCTCTCCCTTGAACACGGCTTGCGCAGGTTCGGTGCTTGCGGGCCTGGCGCGCCAAGGGGCGTTCCGGCGGCCAGGAAAACCATGGCCGCTTCAACCCCTACGGCACGCTCTCCCTTGAACACGGCTTGCCGCAGGTTCGGTGCTTGCGGGCATACGGCGTCAAGGGGTTGACAGGGGGGGATTATAGCGCATAATAGATATGATATAACATAACAATTGAGGTGGCGTATGAAACCTGGAATTCATCCAGAGTATCGGACCGTGGTGTTCCATGACACCAGCGCCGATGCGTATTTTAAAGTTGGGTCGACGATCAAGACCGATCGCACCGTGGAGTATGAAGGGACTACATTCCCGTATATTACCGTGGAAGTTTCTTCGTCATCCCATCCGTATTATACCGGCAAGCAGAGGATTGTGGATAAAGAAGGCAGCACCGCCCGCTTTAACCAGCGCTTTGGCCGTTTTTTCAATAAAGAATCCGCATAAAGAGGTGTCGGCGTTATGAAGGTTTTAAGCTCATTGCGTGCCGCCAAGACACGTCATCCGGATTGTAAGGTGGTGCGCCGTCGCGGCCGCGTATACGTTATCTGCAAATCGAATCCGCGCTTTAAGGCGGTCCAGGGCGGAAAGAAGAAAAGATAGGCCGTTGGTTGAGCCGATGTAAGGTATGTTAAGCAAAGGGTCTCCACTGGGGGCCCTTTTTGCTGGATGCCGTTTATCCGGCCGGTTTTGGGGAGGCGGTTCACGGGTAAATTTACTGGGGGTATAGCCTATTTGGCTTGGGCAATAATGGGGTGAAAATCAACCGCCATCGTGTTTGTTATCTGATAACATTGCCTGGTGGCGTAATTCGGCCGGTGCGGGTATGATAAGGGTATGTTAAGAAAATGCCAGTTTATCAGCATGTCAGCAACGGATTGTCATAATTTTATGAGAATAAAGGATGTGTATTGCAGCAGGAAATGGTAAAAATAAATATAATAAAGGTTAAAGATGTTGAAATGAGTCTTTTCTTCGCCCCCAACTATCGGTACTATACGGCGCAGTGCGACCCAAATTTATAATAAATTGTTGACAGAATAGCTGTTTTCTAACATCCGCATTGACTTACCGTACAGAACGAGTCGGACTCAACTTCATCAGTTTTGCAATTAGTGTTAGTGGAATTGCAATAGGGTATGACTGTAAGTTAATGTAAGCTGATAGTGCCAAACTGCATAAAATATTCTATCTTTAAATTGGGCTTGGGGATGATATGGATTTTGTGTTTCTTCCTGCAATGCCGATTTATAGGCTATGGCGATTTGTTTAGCGTTAGGAGGGCTGATATGGACGAGTATTCACCCAAACGACATGATATTGCTCAGCTCAAATACCTTTGTGGCAACCTCTACGATGAAGGTATCGTCAGTCTAGGTGATAGTTACCATGGATGGGTTAATGATCCGGCTTCCGCGATAAATCTACAGATGAACGAATTAATCGACCATATTGCATCTTATGTGGTCATTTTTAAGCTTAAACATCATAATGAAAGCGATCTGACCGACCATGTAGAAACCTTCTTAGATGATACCTTTACCCTATTTAGCAGCTACGGCATCAATAATCAGGATGTACAAAGGTGGCGTAAAAGCCGATCCCGTTTATTCGGAACATTCTCAGAGACTGAGGTCTGTATATCCTGAAATAGTAAATGATATTTTAACATACGACTAAACATCAAAGGCCATTATGAACAAAATTGATTATTTAATGCGGTTACGTAAATGCAGGACCCTAGAGACGCTTGAGCGCGTGATAGAAAAAAACAAATATGAACTCTCAGACGATGAGCTGGAGATATTCAATTCTGCTGCCGATCATCGACTGGCGGAACTGACTATGGATAAACTCTACGATAAAGTCCCGGTTTCGGTCTGGAAGTATGTTCGTTAACAGCCATTATGTGATACTTAATATTAACATTAATAAATATATATGTTCATGCAAGCATCTTAAACACTTCTTATCTACTCGTATATCCGTGTTTCGTCGCAAATATTTTTGCTTATCTGATGTCAATCCGTACTTTCTGCTTACGGTCAGTTCCCGATTGGCAAACGTTTGAAATGAGACACGAATAAATATGCCTTAGCATCAATCACGGATTATTGCCGATTAGCCAGTGCTTTATTTTCTTGGGAGCCTTCCCATAAAGAGTATCCCACGGTTAATTTTTAGCGGGGATTTATTTTTAAGCTTACCGCCTGGCGGGTAATAATCACTAAGATGCCGGGCATCCTACGCGGGTTGTGTCCCGCGACCCGGGCGTCATCCCGTTTTGCATTCCTCAGCAGCCAGTAGGACTGTTATTACCCAGACCCAAAACATGAAAAATTCTAATGAAGCAACCATCGGAAGGCGTTATCTCGCCTTGGCGGCCAGCGGCGATTACCCCGGCGGCGTTGGGCTTTGGAGAATAATGCCGGGATGTTGATGGTGGGGGAATAACAAGGAACAATGGCAGCACAAAATGGCAGCACAAATGGGTGGAGGCCCCGCCAGCAACATCCCGGCACACACGTCGCCTGCTACGGCTGCTTCCTTCCGGACCTGACCGAGTTCACAAGTTAGTGTTGCGGGAGCACCGACGGGGCCTCCATTGACGGCTCGTTTCTACCGAGCGCGGGGCATTATCAATGATGGCCCCGCCAATTGCAAGCCGATACGAATCAAGCGCTGGTTTCTTGGGCAATCAGCGCCGTGGCCGCTGCCTTATCGCTTTCGTGAGGTAAAAACCTATGCCAATATGGGTCCGATCTTTTATTTCGCCCGGCTTGTGACTTTATGAATGAACCCATCGATACCTTCCGTCAGCGGGTATTTCAAATCATTGACGCCATTCCTTATGGTCACGTCACCACCTATGGCGAAGTCGCGCGTCTGGCCGGTTCGCCCCGCGCCGCCCGGCAGGTGGGCGGCATCCTGAGCCGGTTGCCGCAAGGCAGCCGATTGCCTTGGCACCGGGTGGTTAACCGCCAAGGCAGGATTTCGTTACCCGGCGATGGATTCGTGCGGCAAAAAACGGCGCTGGAAGCCGAGGGGATCGAGGTGGATAATCAGGGTCAAACCGAACTCGCCCGCTACCGCTGGCGGCTATAGCGCACGGCAACGAAAAACGCTCCCCGGGGGGAGCGTAAACGTAAGTATGGCATGGCTAATTACATTACAGCTGGTTAGGCGCCGGAACGCTGCTTGACGGCGTCACCTGGGTAGGCGAGCTCAGCGGTACGGTCGACGTGGCCGCGGGACTGGTGGGCATAGCCACCGCTTCCACCGGCACCAGCGTCAGGTCTTGTTTGGTGCCGCCGTTGGTAACCACCATCTTCACCTGTTCGGTGATGAACATTAAGCGCCCGTCAACGGTGATGGCCGCACTCAGCAGAATCCGCGCATTTGGCTGGATCTGCGCCGGGTTAAACGGCAATACGAAGCTAAACGGCGCCTGCTTGCCCTCGGTGCGCACCACCCGCTGTGAAATAACGGTGGACGGCGTATCGCTGATAGAGGCATCCGACAGGGTTACGGTCAGCACCGCATCGGGGGGCAGAGCGACACGCTGTCTGATCCATACCGTACCGGTTACCGCCGGTTGTCTGATGCTGGCCGATTGCTCCGCGGTGCCCGGTGTTTTAAACGCCGGGGTAGCCACTGGTTGGCTCTTATCCGCACAGCCGGCCAGCGTAACCGATATCGCGACGCCACCTATTACTTGCCAGAGTTTCATGATTAACCTCTCCTTCTTATTATCAGCTCATCATTTCACCACTCATCAGCGGCGGTGAATTCGTAGTGGTTAAACCACCTAATATTTTAAGCATGGCACAGTATTCTGATATTTTCCTGTCGGTTATACGCGCCGCACAGGTTTTTGCCTGGCCGCGGCCAAACGGGAATATACTGGGTTATATTATCGGCGGACCGACTGCCGTCCTATACTCCCCGCCGGGGCGATGTGTTTAATGGAGCCGTTTCATGAGCCAGCAACTCGATCTGCTGTTAAAACTCCTGCAATTGGAAAAAATCGAGGATGGCCTGTTTCGTGGCCAAAGCGAAGACTTGGGATTACCGCGGGTGTTCGGCGGCCAGGTGGTGGCCCAGGCGTTATTTGCCGCCAGGCAGACCGTACCGGCAGAGCGGCATGTCCACTCTTTCCATAGCTATTTCCTGCGGCCCGGCGAGGTCAGCCGGCCGATTGTTTATCAGGTAGCCACGCTGCGCGACGGCAAAAGCTTCAGCGCGCGCCACGTTAGCGCCGTGCAGCACGGACAGCCGATATTTTATCTTACCGCCTCGTTCCAAGCCCCCGAACACGGGTTTGAGCATCAAAACGCCATGCCCCAGGTGCCGCCCCCTGAAGGACTTCCCGCGGAACAGGATTTTGCCCGTCGGCTGGCCGCCGGTTTGCCGCCGGCGCTGCGGGAAAAATTAACCAGGGAACGCCCCATCGAGATGCGGCCGGTGATTTTTCACAACCCGTTCCAGGGCGGCGTTGAAAAACCACAGCGTTATGTCTGGCTGCGGGCGGCGGGCGACCTTCCCGACGATGCCGAGACCCATCAATATTTGCTGGGCTATGCGTCGGATTTCAATTTCCTGCCGACTGCGCTACAGCCCCATGGCAAGGGGTTCCTGGAACCGGACATACAGATAGCCACCATCGACCACTCCATGTGGTTCCATCGGCCGTTCCGCTTCGACGATTGGCTGTTATACGCCATTGAAAGCCCCTCCGCTTCCGGCGCGCGGGGTTTTGTCCGCGGACAAATTTATCGCCGCGACGGCGTGTTGATCGCGTCGACGGCGCAGGAAGGGGTGATCCGCCATCTGGCGGGATAAACCGACAAAAAACGGGGGCGATGGCTCGCCCCCGTTTTTGACTATCGCGATCATTCGTCGCCGCCGCCATCACTGCCCGGCGGCAACCGGATGATTATTCGTTATAGGCATTTTCGCCATGGCTGTTGACGTCCAGACCTTCGCGTTCCTGTTCTTCCGAAACCCGCAGACCCACCACCATATCGGCAATCTTGAAGCCGATAAAGGCCACTACGCCGGACCATATCAGACAGACGATCACGCTGTAGAGCTGAACCCAGAGCTGATGGCCCATGGTAACGCCCTGCGCGTAGCCCACGCCGCCAAGGGAAGCGGAAGTGAACACCCCGGTCAGCAGACAGCCTACGATACCGCACACGCCGTGCACGCCGAATACGTCGCAGACGTCATCCACCCGCAGCCATTTCTTCAGGGCCACCACCCCCCACAGACCGGCTACGCCGCCTACCAGGCCAATCACCAGCGCACCGCCGACACCTACGGTACCCGCGGCCGGGGTAATGGCAACCAGACCGGCGATACAGCCGGAACAGGCGCCCAGCAATGAAGGTTTGCCGCGCAGCATCCATTCAACGAAGACCCATGACAGGATCGCGCCGGCGGTAGCCATCACGGTATTGAGGAACGCCAGGGCGGCGATTTCGTTGGCGGCGCTGGCGGAACCGGCGTTAAAGCCGAACCAGCCCACATACAGAATCGCGGTACCGGTGAAGACCATCGGCAGATTATGCGGTTTGAACGCTTCTTTGCCGAAGCCGGAGCGTTTACCCAGCATATATGCCCCGACCAGGCCTGCACTGGCGGCATTGATATGCACCACGGTACCGCCGGCGAAGTCCAACGCGCCCTGAGCGGCCAGGTAACCGCCCGCCCACACCATATGCGCCATGGGCAGATAGGAAAAGGTCAGCCAAACCAGAACAAAAATCAGCACCGCCGAGAAGCGGATACGTTCAGCCAGAGCGCCGACGATAAGTCCGACGGTGATACAGGCGAACGAGCACTGGAACGCCACGTGGATCAATTGATAGAACGTACCGGTCAACGCGGTGAGTTCGATATTTTTAAGCATCGTCCAGCCGAAACCGCCAAAAAAGGGATTACCTTCGCTGAAGGCCAGGGAATACCCGTAAATCAGCCACAACACGCAGACCATGGCGAAAGTTACCGCAACCTGCGTCAGCATCGACAGTACGTTTTTAGCGCGCAGCAGGCCGCCGTAAAATAAAGCAATGCCCGGCAAGGTCATGAACAACACCAGGGCGGTGCTAATCATCATAAAGGCATTGTCGGCCTTATCAGCAACGGGCGCTGCGGCCATGGCCCATGTCGGCAACAATGCTGCTACTGCGCCGACGCCGGTTAATGAGACAAGTTTCTTCATTTTCATTCATCCCTATCCACAAAATTCGCGCGTGTGTCGTTAAAGTGCTGCTTCGTCGGTTTCACCGGTACGAATACGAATGACCCGTTGTAACTCTGCAACAAAAATCTTGCCGTCCCCGATTTTACCGGTGTAAGCCGCTTTACTAATCACGTCGATAACTTCATCGAGCTGGTCGTCGGCAATGGCAATATCAATTTTTACTTTTGGCAAAAAATTCACGCTATATTCAGCACCGCGATAAAGCTCGGCATGGCCTTTTTGCCGTCCAAACCCTTTCACCTCGGTGACCGTCAGCCCTTGAATTCCCACAGCAGAAAGTGCTTCTCGCACGTCTTCCAATTTAAATGGTTTAATCACCACGGTTACCAGCTTCATATGTTCCCCCTCAAGAATTTGGATCCGAACTCGCGACCACTACGCCAGAGTAAAGCAAAGCATGTGCCATAAATGTTTTGAAATAGAAATTTACCGTTAGACGCCTGCCAATGGAGCAAGCACCGGCTTTGGTCAAAAAAGGCGGAAAGCGGCGGGTTAAAAGAGGCAGTGGTAACGCACCAAAAAGGAGCGTCATGCCATATTAAGGTGCGTTTGGGGAGTCGTGCACGCCGCGCATGCGCAATCCCGGTGCGCGAGCGCAGCGGCAAAGAGCCGGACAGGCCGCGAACGGCCTGTTTGACGATAGCCGCGGGGGATTACGCGGGCGGCGCCTCGGCCAGCGCCGAGTCGGCATTCAGCGCGCGGCCGACCTGCTGTAATCGGTACATTTGGAAATACCGGCCTTGCTGTTGCAGCAACGCCTCGTGGGAGCCCCGTTCCACGGCCTGGCCCCGGTGCAAAACCAGAATTTCATCCGCATCGACGATAGTGGATAAGCGATGGGCGATGACCACCAGGGTAGTTTGGCGGCGGATGGCCGCCAGCGCCCGCTGGATGGCTTGTTCCGTCCCGGAGTCGATATTGGCCGTGGCTTCGTCGAGGATTAAAATCTCCGGGGTCAGCACCAGCACCCGCGCCATGGCCAATAGCTGCTTTTGGCCGACCGACAGGGTATTGCCCTGTTCCCCGAGTTCGGCGTAGATCCCCCCGGGCAGCGCGCGCACCAGCTCCGCCAACTGCACCTGTTCAAGGGCGCGCCAGGCCTGGGCCTCGCTGATATCCCGTCCCAGGGTGATATTGGTAAATACCGTATCCGCCATCACCACCGGGTCCTGCTGGACGATAGCCACCCCCTGTCTGAGTACCCGGTGCGACAGGCTGGCGATCGGCCGCCCGTCCAGCAATAGCTCGCCCTGCGTTATGGGATAGTAGCCCATCATCAGATTGGCCAGTGTGCTTTTGCCGCTGCCGGTATGCCCCACCAGCGCGACAAAGCTGCGCGAAGCCACGGACAGGGAAATATCACGCAGCACCGGCGCGCCCTGGCGGTATGCGAACGTCAGGCGCCGGATATCGATGCGCCCGCCGCTCAAGGGCTGTTCATCATCGCCATAGCGCTGCCTGTCGCCGTCCATCAGCTCAAAGATACGTTCTCCCGCCACCACCGCCTGTTGCAGCATCGACTGCTGCGTGGTGAGCTCGATAAGCGGTTCATTCAAGCGGCCCAGGTAGTTGATGAAAGCATAGAGCACCCCGACGCCGACGGTCCCGGCCGGACTAAAGCCAAACAGCATCAGCAGACCACACAACACCAGCGCCGACAGCAGGCTGAGCAAGGGGCGCAGCAAGAAGCCTTCCAGGCGCAGCGTTTGCATGCGGGCCAGATAATGGGCATGGCTGGCATCCGCCAGCCGAGCGCCAAAACGCGCCTGCTGCCGGAATTGCTGAATCACGCCCATGCCGCCGATCGCTTCATTAAAGCCGTTGTTGATATCCGCCAGGTACGCCCGCAGACGGCGGACTATCGGAGTGCTGTAACGCTGGTACAGGGTCATCACCAGGGCCACCACCGGGAAAATGACCAGCGAAATGCAGGCCATGCGCCAGTCGAGCATAAACATGGCGACCAGCATGGCGCCCACCAGGGCGATACAGCGCAATACCGTCGCCATCACCGTGACGTAGAGATCTTTAACCACCTCGGTATCGTTGGTGACGCGGGAAATAAGCTGCCCCACCGGTTGGGTATCAAAGGCGCTGAGGGGCTGGCGCAGCGAGGCGTCCATAACCTCGGTGCGCACCTGCTGCACCACGTCCAGGGCCGTGCGGTTAAATAATAACGCCTGATAATAGCGCAGGGCGGCGGACACCAATTGCAGGGCGATATAGGCCAGCGCCAGCCCGCCGACCAGCAGCGGCGGAAAAGTCTTCAGCGGCAGGACGCGGTCGATGAAATAGCTGATAACCACGGGGCCCGCCACTTCCGCGCCGGCCGCCACCCACAGCATCAGCACCGCCAGGGAGAGGGGACGGCGATAAGGCAGGCTATAGGCCAGCAAGCGTTTTAAGGTCGGCCACAGATTTTGCCAATTACGCATCGGCCGCCTCCGGTTCATCCGGGTCGGCGGTCAACGCCGCCTCCAGTTGCTGATAGCGGTACATATCCCGATACCAGCCTGGCTCCGACAATAGGTCCTGGTGCGGGCCCCGCTGGCTCAGGGTGCCGCGGCGCAGCACCAGGATCTCGTCGGCCGCCGTCAGCGCCGATAGCCGGTGGGCGGTAATAATCAGGGTGCGCCCTTCGCCCCAGCGGCGCAGGTTATGCAAAATAGTATGTTCGGTGCGCCCGTCTACGGCGGACAGGGCATCGTCCAGCACCAGGATTTCCGCTTCCAGCAGCAGGGCGCGGGCGATGGACAACCGTTGCTTCTGCCCGCCGGAGAGCATTACCCCCCGCTCGCCCACTTCGGTTTCATAGCCTTGCGGCAGGCGCAGGATATCATCATGAACGCAGGCCAGCTCCGCCGCCCGTTCAATTTGCGCCGCGGTGGCGTCCGGTCGGCCAAGGGCGATATTGCGCGCCACCGTGTCGGAAAACAGAAACGGCGTCTGGCTGACCACCGCCAGGCGGCTGTGCCAATTATCCAGCGCGATCTCGGTCAACGGCAGGCCGTGGAAATGTATCGCGCCGCGCGTCACGTCAAAATGGCGCTGGATCAAGGATAACAGCGTGCTTTTACCCGCCCCGGTAGGCCCGCAGATGCCGAGCACCTGGCCCGGGGCCAGCGTCAGCCGGATATCATGCAGCGTGGGCGCGCTCGCCTGCGGGTAAGTGAAGCTCTCCACCGCCACCTCCAGGGTGCCGCGCCCTGCGGGCAGAGTTTGCCCGCCGTCCTTGACCTCCGGCGCCTCCGCCAGGGTCTGCCGTATGCGGCTATAGGCGGCGCTGCCCCGCTCAACGATGTTAAACATCCAGGCCAGCGCCAGCATGGGCCAAATCATCAGGCCCAGATACATGATAAAGCTGGTTAATTGGCCAAGGGTCAAGATCCCTTCCTTTACCATCCAGCTGCCGCCGCCGATGGCCAGCAAGTTGGAAAAACCGACGGTCAGGTAGATAGTGGGGTCGAAACGGGCGTCGATGCGCGCCACCCGCATATTTTTCGCCCCGGCATCGGCGGCCACCCGGATAAAGCGGTCCGACTGGTAATCCTCCAGGCCGAAGGCTTTGATCATCCGGATGCCGGTCAGGCTTTCCTGCGTCTGGTTATTGAGGGATGAAAAGGCCGCCTGGGCGGTTTTGAAGCGCCGGTGCAGCTCGTCGCCGTTATATTTCACCACCAGCGCCATAACGGGCATCGGCAACAGCGACAGCAGGGTTAACTGCCAACTGATCTGCACGCTCATCACGATCAGCACCGACAGCCCCATCACCAGCGAATCCACCAGCGTCAGCACCCCTTCCCCGGCGGCGAAGACCACCCGGTCCACGTCGTTGGTGGCGCGGGCCATTAAATCCCCGGTACGGTGGCGCAGATAAAAACCCGGCAGTTGGCCGCTGAGCAAACGGTAAAAACGCGCGCGCAGCTCCACGGCCAATTTATAGGATGCGCCGAACAGTAGTACGCGCCAGACGTAGCGTAGCAGGTAGACTACCAGGGCGGTCAGCGCCATGACGCCCAGCCATAGCATAATCATGCGGTGGGACGCCCGGTGGGTGGTCACGCCGTCCACGATAACCCCAACCAGCTTAGGCGGAATCAGTTGCAGTAAGGCAATGATGATCAATAAAAAGACCGACCCCAGGTAACGTCGCCATTCGCGGCGAAAGTACCAACTCAGTTGTGCAAATAATCTCACGCAGTGTTATTCCAAACGAATTCAATCATCCCCACCGAAGGGAAAGAGTCATTATAACGGCAATACCGTCGTATTTTTGATTTGCTCCATCGCAAAACTGGAGGTGACATCGATCAAGCCGGGGCCGCCGTTGACCAGGCGCTTGTAAAAATTATCGTAGCTTTTCATGTCGGCGACCACCACCTGCATCAGATAATCATACTCGCCGGCCATGCGGTAAAAGGCCAGCACTTCAGGCATCCCTTTAACCTGGGCCACAAAAGCATGATACCAGTCGCTGTTATGCTGCTGCGTTTTTATCTGTACGAAAGCGGTCAGGCCAAGGCCCAGCTTTTCATTGTCCAGCAGCGCCACCTTGGCGCGCACCACCCCGTCCTCTTCCAGCCGCTTGAGCCGTTTCCAGCACGGAGTGGAGGTCAGGTTGACCGCTTCCGCCAGCGTTTGCAGCGATAAGGTGCAGTCCTGTTGCAACAGGGACAAGAGTTTTCGGTCGGTTTTATCTAACATAAGCCGCTTTTGGAGAAAATATTTCTCTTATAACACGCGAATCCCGCGTAAAAGGCAAACTTTTTTTCCGCCGCCCCCGCTATGCTACAGACTCTTATCATCAGGGGTAATCATCATGACCGCGGCATGGGTTAAACAGGCAATCAGCGAAATACAGGCGGATTTTCAGCGCTCCGCCGATACGCATTTGATCCGGTTGCAACTGCCGGCGTTCCCCGGCATCTATTTCTACCTGAAAGATGAAAGCACTCATCCCTCGGGCAGTCTTAAACATCGCCTGGCGCGCTCGCTGTTTTTATACGGCCTGTGCAACGGCTGGATCAAACAGGATACGCCGATTATCGAAGCGTCGTCCGGCAGCACGGCGGTTTCGGAAGCCTATTTTGCCCGGTTGCTGGGACTGCCGTTTATCGCCGTGATGCCGGAGTGCACCGCCAAACGCAAAATTGAGCAAATCGCTTTTTATGGCGGCCGTTGCCACTTTGTCGCCCATAGCGGGCTGATATACGATGAGGCGAAAATGCTGGCCAGAGAGTCCGGCGGCCATTATATGGACCAGTTTACCTATGCCGAACGGGCCACCGACTGGCGCGGCAATAACAATATCGCCGAGAGCATTTTCCGCCAGATGGCCAACGAACCCGTCGCCGAACCCGATTATATCGTCATGAGCGCCGGTACCGGCGGCACTTCAGCCACCCTGGGGCGTTATATTCGCTATCAGGGCCATGACACCCGGCTGGTGGTGGTCGATCCGGAGAATTCGGTGTTCACCGACTATTTTTACCAGCGGGACCGCGCGCTCACCGGCCAATGCGCCAGCCGTATCGAGGGCATCGGCCGCCCGCGGGTGGAGCCCTCTTTTATTGCCGAGGTCATCGATCGGATGATCCCGGTGCCCGACGCCGCCAGTATTGCCACGCTTTATTGGCTGGAACCGATTCTGGGCCGTAAGGTGGGCGCCTCGACCGGCACCAATATGTGGGGCGCGCTGCAACTGGCGCTGGAAATGCGCGCAGAGGGGCGCGGCGGCGCCATTGTCACGCTGTTATGCGATGGCGGCGAACGCTACCAGGACACTTACTACCGCCCGCAGTGGGTTAAGGAGCATATCGGCGATATCGCCCCCTGGTCGCAGCGGCTAAACGCATTGTAGCGGCATGGAACGCGGTTAGCGGGTCCCGGCCGCCATCGGGCGAATACCCCGGCGCGCGCCGGCCATGGACGCGAAGAAGAGCCATCCGCGCCATTCTGTACTATGCCGCCCCGTGAGAAGACAGTACCATAAGGTTTTCGGTTCCGATGTGATGAGTATTGATATGAAACGAGCGGTAGTGGTGTTTAGCGGCGGACAGGATTCCACCACCTGTCTGATCCAGGCCTTAAGCCAATATGACGAAGTGCATTGCGTCACGTTTGATTACGGCCAGCGGCATCGCGCCGAAATCGATATCGCCCGCACCCTGGCGGGTAAATTAGGCGCCCGCGCCCATAAAGTGATCGACGCCCGCTTGCTAAACGACCTGGCGGTAAGCAGCCTGACGCGGGACAATATTCCCGTGCCCCATTATGACGAGGGCGCCGGCGCGGATTCTGGCGCCGCCTTGCCCAGCACCTTTGTGCCCGGACGCAACATCCTGTTTTTAACCCTGGCGGCTATTTATGCCTATCAGGTCGGCGCCGCCACGGTGATTACCGGCGTATGCGAAACGGATTTTTCCGGTTATCCCGATTGTCGCGACGAGTTTGTCAAGGCGCTGAACCAGGCCATTACGCTGGGCATGGCGCGCGACATCCATTTCGCCACGCCCCTGATGTGGCTTGACAAGGCTGAAACCTGGGCCCTCGCCGATTATTATCATCAACTGGATTTAGTGCGTAACGAAACCCTGACCTGTTACAACGGCATCCAGGGAGACGGCTGCGGCGAATGCGCGGCATGCCATTTGCGGGCCAAGGGGCTGGCGGCCTATCGGCAGCATCCAGAAAGCATTATGACGCAGATGAAAGCAAAAACCGCGCTGGCGTGACGGGCAGGTATCTTCGGGTCAGAGGGTGTGGTATTTCCCCCTCTGATCGTGAGTCTACTTCATGTATGTTGCAGCGGATGAAACGGGTAAAATGGCGGACGAGCTATTTTTTCTTGGATTTTTTCTTATTGGCGCCGCTAAGCAAGGCTCGCAGTTTTTTAACTTCGCCCGTGGTGAACGGCAGTTCCGTAATCTCTTCGGTATGTTGATTATCCACATCGGCGGCCGCATGCTCTTTGCGTTTTGACGCCGTGGTGCCCTCTTTCGAATCCCCGTCGAGGCTTTGCGCAAGCCTGGCGCTAATTTCCGCACTCATGGAAACGCTATTACTCGCGGCTAAGGATTTTAATCTTTCTTTTAGCTCAAGAGGTAATTTAATCGTTAAATTAGCTGTCTCAGTCATCGTGCTTTCCTACTGATAGATGTGCCACTAACTTAGGAAAGTTATCCCCGGAAGTCCAGACTGTCACAAAAATTTAATATTCGACTGACTCGCCGTTTGGCCCCGGCGTCCATAGTCATAAATACCGGATGCACATTACCCATGCATCCGCGATCTCATAAGCCATTCGTTTGCCATTCCGGCGGCAGCTCCGCCGGGTGCGCTGCGGCCTTAAAGTTCGATGGCGTTTTTATTTCGCGCCAGGGTCGCCGGTCCAATGCCTTTGACCTCGGTTAGCTGTTCGATTTTGTTAAATGGGCCGTGCTGGTTGCGGTAATCCACGATAGCCTGGGCTTTTTTGGGCCCGATGCCTTTTAACCCCTCAACCAAATCTTCCGCCGACGCGGTATTGATATTCACCTTGTCACGATCGAAGTCGTCGGTTTGCGTGGCCTGATCCCGGCGATCGACCGCCGATGCCGTGGCCGTGGCGTCATCTTTTACCTCGGCATCGGTCTTGATTTCATCCTCGGCGACGGCATCGGCATTATCCTGTAGCGGCGCGGCGGTATCGGTCTTTGCCTGCTGGTCGGCGGGATGGCGCCCTGGCGTTTGGGCGGATTCATCCGGTAACGCCTGCCCCCCGTCTTCCCCGCCCTTAAGCGCCTGCGGCGTCAATTCGCGATCCGGCGCGGGAACACTGATGGCCAGCGGCTCCTCGTCCGGCGTTTTCTCTCCCGCGCTACAGGCGCCGCCGGACAGCGCAATTAATCCGATTAACAGGGCCAGTCTTATCGATAGCATCCTTTGCATTTTCATGGTGGTTCCTCCAGTGGGTACGGACTGCAAACAGGCATGCTTGCAGGTACGCCGGATAGCATGCCCCAGCGGGAGGGCAGGAACAACGAAGGATGGATGATTATGCAAAAGGCCGCATAGGCGGCCTTTTGATATTACATAACGCTGATTTTTTTTATGAGCGTCATTGCATTTGTGCACCGGTGCCCATCTTGATCTTGGCTTCGGTACGTAAATTATTGAGCAGAGCGTCGAAGGTGACGCCGGTCATGCCCTGGCTAAGCTGGCTGACCACTTGGCTACGCTGCTGGTCGTCAAGTTTACGCGGCTCCACCCGATCCAGCGCCACCAGCACGATATTGCCTTTATCATCTGACGACGTACCGTAAGAAGACTGGTTCGGCTGCGGCTGCGGCAAGGTAAAGATGGTCTGGGTCAACGGATCGTTTTGGCGGGTAGAGTCATAGGTCTGCGCCGCGCCGAAGGACAGGTTGGCGGCCTTCATGGCCTCGTCGCCCTTGCCCTGCTTGAGCGCCACCAGAATTTTTTCCGCGTCCATGCGGGCCTGCTGGATAGCTTTCTGACGTTTGACCTGCTGCTCCACCTGCCCGCGCACCGCGTCAAGCGGCTTGATGCTTTCCGGTTTATGATCGGCCAGGCGCAGAATAAACGCCCGATCGCCGTCGACGGTGATCACATCGGAGTTGTTGCCGGGCGCGCCATTGCTGCCCAGCAGCGAACCGCCGAACAACACTTGTTTGACCGGGTCGAAATTCAGCGCATCCGGCACATTGTCGCGGGTAAACCAGTCGGATTGCACCGCTTTGACCCCCGCCGCCGTCTCCGCCGAGGCGAGAGACTCGTTATCGTTGCTGGCGGCGTCGCTGACTTTCTGCTGCAAGGCATAATAGGCATCAATGGCCTTTTCCTGCTTCACTTTGGCGGCGACCCCGGCATGCACCTCGGCCAGGGGTTTCACCTGTTCGGGTTGGATATCGGTCAGGCGCGCGATCAAATACCCCACGGAGGAGGTGATGACGCCGGACAGCTGTCCTTTGTCGTTCAGGTTGGCCTGCTTTAGCTCGTCAACCGTCGAGTCCGCTTCCATCCAGCCGATATCGCCGCCGGTTTTAGCGGAAATCACGTCGGTGGAATGCTGCTTGGCCAGCGCGGCGAAATCGCCGCCCTGCTGCAACTGCGTCAGGATGGCTTTGGCATCGGCTTCGGTTTTGCTTTGGATAATGCTGTAGCGCTTGCGGGCCGGCTTGGAGAATTGGTCTTTATGCTGGTCGTAGTACGCCTGGATTTCCTGTTCGCTCACCGTGGTGCTGGCCTGCATTGAAGCGGCATCCATGGCGATGTAGGCGACTTTGAAGGACTCGGGCAGGACGTAGCTGTTTTTGTTCTGGTTGTAGCTGTTCTGGATCTCTTCGTCCGAGGCGGTCTGTTTGGCCAGCAGGGAATCGATATCCAGGGTGGCCAGGCGCGCCTGGCGTTCCTGGATAGCCAGCGACAGCAAGCGGTTGGTCTCGTCCGGCAGCAGGAAGCCGGTGCCGCCAAGGCCCTGGATCAACTGCTGGGTAAGCAATTGCTTGCGCATCAGCTGCGCATATTGATCCGTGGTCAGGCCCATGCTGTTAATAATAGAGCGGTATTTGTCGTTGTCGAAATTGTTGTTGGTCCTGAACGCCGGGATGGCAAAGATCGCATCTTTGATTTGCTCATCGCTGACGGCCAGTCCCAGGGTTTGCGCGTATTGGTCCAGCAAGGTTTCATCAATCAGCTGCGACAGCACCTGGCGGCGCATCTGGAGCATATAGCCTTCGTTGGCGGCCAGAGCCGAGAAACTGTCCCCCAGCGACTCCTGCTGGCGGCTGCGTTCGTTTTGCACCGCCTGTTCCAGCTGGGCGCGGCTGATGACCTGCCCGTTGACCTTGGCGGCATAATCCCCGCCGCCGCCTATCAGGTAGTTGCCAACTCCGGTCAGCACGAATGAAATGGCGACAATTGCTAGAATAATTTTGAGCACGACGTGATTGGCGGCCGCGCGTAAATTGTCCATCATAGTGTGACAACACTCCGCTGTAATATGAATGAAACCTTGCGCCGGCAGTAAGATCCCGCCTTCATGCCGTAGCTCCGAGAGCTGCTGCGCGCTAAAGCTATTCCTCTGACAGCGCGAATCGACATCCGTCAGGGAAAAAATAAAACAAAAAAGGCACATCAAAAAGATGCGCCTTGTATTCTACCCTACCCGTTCCCCTGCGTCAGGTAATATACCCGTCATCTTTCAAGTTACAGATGCGTTGGCGGCGCTCTTTCACCCGAATCGCTTACTCATGTAAGATCAGCGGGATTCATTCTCTTGCCGCCTTCCTGCAACTCGAAATCCATTGGGTACGGTTTGACGCGAAAAACAGCGGTGCAACCATCAGTTGACAGCGTCTTTCAACCCTTTGCCAGCGCGAAAGCCAGGTACTTTGGCAGCCGGGATACTGATTTCTTTGCCCGTTTGCGGGTTACGACCGGTGCGGGCTGAACGCGCGCGTACCGTAAAGGTGCCAAAACCTACCAGCGCAACATCATCTCCCTGCTGCAGCGTTTCGGTTACGGAACCAATAATGGCATCCAATGCACGTCCGGCAGCCGCTTTGGAAATATCAGCACCTGCGGCAATTTTGTCGATCAGTTGTGACTTATTCACTCTTTCATCCCCTCTAGAATTCTCTCGTCGCGACGGAATTTTCCTTAAACGCGACAGCGCAGCTGTTATATCAAGCCTATTATGTCCTGGCAAGCCTCAGCCGAATGCCGACCAAGCCCGACAGCTACCTAACTTAACGGTACAAAAAAAGGCTGGCAAGTGGGATTTCACCTGTCAGCCCGTTTTTTACCGGTATATGTTACTTAAAGCGCCTATTTTGCCGCGGCGGTGGCAATCTCCATCCCAAAAGGCGAGTTCTGCAAGGCCAGCGTCAACACTTCATCGATGCGCTGAACCGGATGGATCTCCATATCGTTGATCACATTGGCCGGCATATCTTCCAGGTCCCGCTTGTTTTCGTAAGGGATCAATACCGTCTTGATACCCCCGCGGTGAGCCGCCAGAAGTTTTTCCTTCAGGCCGCCAATCGGCAGTACCAGGCCGCGCAGGGTAATTTCGCCGGTCATGGCGACATTGGCCCTGACCGGGTTGCCCGTAAGACAGGAAACCAGCGCGGTGCACATGGCGATACCGGCGCTTGGCCCGTCTTTCGGCGTAGCCCCTTCCGGCACGTGGACATGAATATCCCGTTTCTCGTAAAAGTCGGGATTAATCCCCAATTTATCCGCCCGGGCGCGCACTACGGTCAATGCCGCCTGGATGGACTCCTGCATGACTTCCCCCAGGGAGCCGGTATAGGTCAATTTGCCTTTACCCGGTACGCAGGCGGTTTCGATGGTCAGCAGTTCGCCGCCCACTTCGGTCCAGGCCAGGCCGGTAACCTGCCCAACCCGGTTTTCGCCTTCCGCGCGCCCGTAGTCGAAGCGCTGGACGCCAAGGTAATCCTTGAGGTTGTCGCCGTCGATGCGGATATGCTTGACGGTTTTATCCATCAGCAGCGTCTTCACCGCCTTGCGGCATATCTTGGAAATTTCACGTTCCAGATTACGCACGCCGGCTTCGCGGGTGTAATAACGGATAATGCCGACCAGCGCGCTGTCCTCGATGGTCACCTCGCCGCTCTTGAGCGCGTTGCGGTCGATTTGTTTTTGCAGCAGATGCTCGCGGGCGATATTAAGCTTTTCGTCCTCGGTGTATCCGGACAGGCGGATCACTTCCATACGGTCGAGCAGCGGCGCCGGGATATTCATCGAGTTGGACGTGGCCACAAACATCACGTCGGACAGATCGTAATCCACTTCCAGGTAATGGTCGTTAAACGCCACGTTCTGCTCGGGGTCCAGCACTTCCAGCAGCGCTGAAGCCGGATCGCCGCGCATGTCCGAAGACATTTTGTCGATTTCATCGAGCAGGAAAAGCGGATTTTTCACCCCGACCTTGGACATTTTCTGGATAAGCTTACCCGGCATGGAGCCGATATAGGTACGGCGGTGACCGCGGATTTCCGCTTCATCGCGCACCCCGCCCAGCGCCATGCGCACATACTCGCGCCCGGTCGCCTTGGCGATGGACTGGCCCAGCGAGGTTTTACCCACCCCCGGCGGCCCTACCAGGCACAGGATCGGCCCTTTGATTTTGCTGACCCGGCTTTGCACCGCCAGATACTCAAGAATGCGATCCTTGACCCGTTCCAGGCCATAATGATCTTTATCCAGCACTTCCTGCGCCTTCACCAGGTCTTTTTTCACCTTGGTGCGGGCATGCCAGGGCACCGACAGCATCCAATCGATATAACCGCGCACCACGGTGGCTTCCGCGGACATCGGCGACATCATTTTCAGCTTCTGCAATTCGGCTTCGGTTTTTTCCCGCGCCTCTTTTGGCATCTTCGCCGCTTCTATCTTGCGCTTGAGCGCTTCGTTTTCATCCGGCGCATCGTCCATTTCGCCCAGCTCTTTCTGAATGGCTTTCATTTGCTCATTCAAATAGTACTCGCGCTGGCTTTTTTCCATCTGTTTTTTGACGCGGTTACGGATACGTTTTTCGACCTGCAACAAATCGATTTCCGATTCCATCATCGCCATCAGATATTCCAACCGCTCGGTGACGTCCGCCATTTCCAGCACCGACTGCTTGTCGCTTAATTTCAGCGGCATATGGGCGGCAATGGTATCGGCCAGACGCGCGGCGTCATCAATACTGTTTAACGACGTCAGCACTTCGGGCGGGATTTTTTTATTAAGCTTGATATACCCTTCGAATTGGTTAATCGCGGTGCGCACCAGGACTTCCTGTTCGCGCTCGTCGATTTCGGGGGTGTCAAAATATTCAGCCTGGGCGGCAAAGTGTTCGCCGCTATCCGACAAAGTGGTGATACGGGCGCGCTGTAAACCCTCGACCAGTACTTTTACCGTACCGTCAGGCAATTTCAGCATCTGGAGAATCGAAGAGACGGTCCCGACTGAAAAAAGATCGTTGATACCCGGTTCATCCGTCGAGGCTTCTTTCTGCGCCACCAGCATGATTTTTTTGTCGCTATCCATGGCTGCTTCAAGGCACCGAATCGACTTCTCCCGTCCAACAAACAGGGGGATGACCATATGCGGATAGACCACCACATCGCGCAGAGGCAATACGGGGATTTCTATGCGTTCGGAACGCTCAGCATTCATAGAGCTCTCTCTTAGTTTAGCTTCCGCCAGGTTTAGGGGATTCGCAAAACTCGGCCGTTGCCAGTTTCAACAAATAGGTAATTGAGTATATGGGGGCGAATCACTTACATTCAACAGCCTGGATATCGGAAAAACAAATGGGGGATAAAATCCCCCACTTTTTTACTTGTTCGCCTGACGGCCCATCAGTAGTCCGCTGAATTATTCACCGGATGCCTGCTGGGTCTCATGCTTGCCGTAAATCAACAGGGGTTCCGACTGGCCTTCGATAACCGCTTCGTCGATAACCACTTTTTCAACGCTGTCCTGCGAGGGCAGTTCATACATTGTTTCCAGCAAGGCGCCTTCGACAATGGAGCGCAGCCCGCGCGCGCCGGTTTTACGGGCCATGGCCTTTTTGGCAATAGCCGTCAGCGCTTCGTCGCGGAATTCCAGCTCGACCCCTTCAAGGTTGAATAACGCCTGGTACTGCTTGGTCAAGGCGTTCTTCGGCTCTTTAAGGATCTGGATCAGCGCGTCTTCGCTTAGCTCATTGAGGGTGGCGAGCACCGGCAGGCGGCCGATAAATTCAGGAATCAGGCCGAATTTAATCAAATCTTCCGGCTCCACCTTCGACAGCAACTGTCCTTCGCTGGCCTTGGCCGCGCTGCCTTTGACGGTAGCGCTAAACCCAATGCCCCGGCCGGTATCGACACGCTGCTCAATCACCTTAT
Source organism: Sodalis sp. RH21 (assembly GCF_047324175.1). Classification (NCBI taxonomy): domain Bacteria; kingdom Pseudomonadati; phylum Pseudomonadota; class Gammaproteobacteria; order Enterobacterales; family Bruguierivoracaceae; genus Sodalis; species Sodalis sp. RH21. Next base: position 4,344,318 of record NZ_CP178732.1, read on the forward strand.
CCAGGCCGGCAAACGCGCCGCCGCAGATAAAGAGGATCTTGGAGGTGTCGACCTGCAGGAATTCCTGCTGGGGATGCTTACGTCCGCCCTGGGGCGGCACGGCGGCAATCGTCCCTTCAATCAGCTTGAGCAGCGCCTGCTGTACGCCTTCGCCGGAGACGTCGCGGGTGATGGAAGGATTGTCGGACTTACGGGAAATCTTGTCGATTTCATCGATGTAGACAATGCCGCGCTGCGCTTTTTGCACATCATAATCGCATTTTTGCAGCAGCTTCTGGATAATGTTTTCCACGTCCTCGCCGACATAACCCGCTTCGGTGAGCGTGGTGGCATCCGCCATGGTAAACGGCACATCCAGGAAACGCGCGAGCGTTTCCGCCAGCAGGGTTTTACCGCTGCCGGTCGGTCCGATCAGCAGGATATTGCTCTTGCCCAGTTCGATACCGTTAGTGGTATCGCCGTTGCGTAAACGTTTGTAGTGGTTATACACGGCCACGGCCAACACTTTTTTCGCTTTTTCCTGGCCGATGACATAGTCGTCCAGGTGATGGCGAATTTCATGGGGCGTCGGCAACGCGCTGCGTTCGCGATGCGGGGCCACTTCCTTGATCTCTTCGCGAATAATGTCATTGCATAAGTCGACACATTCGTCGCAGATATACACTGACGGCCCTGCGATCAGCTTGCGCACCTCATGCTGGCTTTTACCGCAGAAAGAGCAATACAGCAGCTTTCCTGAACCGTCTTTGCGCTTATCTGTCATCAGTAAACCTCTTTCTCTAGTCTTTGTCCCGCAGGCCAACCACGGCGGCAACGCGACTGCTTAACGTATAACCGGCGCTTTGAATGGCATTAGTCTACTCGAATGACTTGCTACTGTAACTATAGTCTATCGGTATTCAGAATTACGCCGTCAAATCGCGCTTGCTTAATATGGAATCCACTAATCCGTAGTCTACCGCCTCTTCGGCGGAGAGGAACCGATCGCGTTCCGTGTCTTTCTCTATTGATTCAAGCGAGCGGCCGGTATGTTTGGCCATCAGTTCATTCATGCGCGCTTTGACTTTAAGAATCTCTTTGGCATGAATTTCTATATCGGTGGCCTGGCCCTGGAACCCGCCCAGCGGCTGGTGAATCATCACCCGTGAATTCGGCATGCAAAAACGCTTGCCCTTGGCGCCCGCGGTCAGCAAAAATGCGCCCATGGAGGCGGCCTGCCCCATGCAAAAGGTGCTGACATCAGGCTTGATAAACTGCATGGTGTCATAAATGGACATGCCGGCGGTGATCACGCCGCCTGGGGAATTGATATAAAGGTAGATATCTTTTTCTGGATTTTCCGCTTCCAGGAATAGCATCTGCGCCACGATCAGATTCGCCATATGATCTTCAACCTGGCCGGTCATGAAGATGATCCGCTCTTTCAGCAGGCGCGAAAAGATGTCGTAAGAACGCTCTCCGCGTGAAGTCTGCTCAACCACCATCGGCACCAAGGCCATATGGGGTGCCTGTTGTTCTTTATCGCCACTGTATGACATATCATCTCCTAGATAAAATTCACTCGGCGCCGTTATTTTCCGATTCTACTTGAGATGATGCACAATCGCCATGCTCAAGCTGTCGGGTCGCCTTTCTGCTCGGGCGGATGTATTCAGCCAGCAACGTTACATTAATCAGGCTATATAATCCTTTCTGCTTACTAGTTGGGGGGCATTGCGTCCCTTTTCAAGCGTCTGCCGCATTTTCTTTTACGGGTTAGATTAATAGATAGGCTAACGCTGCGTTGCCCTGCCTCACTTTTAGCATTGTGCCCTGTTTAAATATAGCGTTAATTGCCGATACTTTTCCCATAGAGGCACAATCGAACAAAAAAAGCCCGCCATCAGATGATGACGGGCTTTTAATGATAAACATACCGCTCAGTCCGGGGCAAGCCCGGTGGGCAGATTTATCAGGCCGCGTTCGGTTGGTTCATCAACTCGGTGAACGTAGTCGGCTTCTCAACGACTTTAGCGTTGGCCAGCAGGGCTTCAACCGCCTGTTCTTCCAAAGCGACGTTACGCATATTATTCATCATTTCCTGATTTTTTGCGTAAAACTCCACCACTTCGGTCGGATCTTCATAGGCGGACGCCATCTCTTCGATCAGGGTTTTGACCCGTGAATCGTCCGCTTTCAGTTCGTTGGTCTGGATCACTTCGCCCAACAGCAATCCGACGCGAACGCGGCGTTTGGCCTGCTCTTCGAACAGCTCGCGCGGCAGTTCCAGCGCTTGCTTTTCATTGCCGCCAAAACGCTGTGCCGCCTGACGGCGCAGAACGTCGATTTCGCCGTCGATCAGCTTGGCGGGAACGTCGATTTCATTGGCGCCGATCAAACCGTCGATAACCTGGTTCTTGACACGATTGCGCACGGCGTTCTTCAGTTCGCGTTCCATGTTTTTGCGCACTTCGGCGCGCAGGCCGCTAACGGAGCCGTCGGCCACGCCAAAGCGTTTAATGAACTCTTCGGTCAGTTCAGGCAGTTCGCGCTCTTCGACTTTCTTCAGGACGATGGCGAATTTCGCCGCTTTCCCTTTCAGGTTTTCCGCGTGGTAATCTTCCGGGAAGTTGACATCGATATCAAAGGATTCGCCGGCTTTGTGGCCGATAACGCCCTCTTCAAAACCCGGGATCATGCGGCCCTGGCCCATAGCCAGAACGAAATCGTCGGCTTTGCCGCCGTCGAATTCTTCACCGTCGATGGTGCCGATGAAATCAACGGTCACGCGATCTTCCGCCGTGGCGGCGCGATCGGTTTCTTTCCAGTCGGCCTGTTGTTTACGCAGGGTTTCCAGCATCTGATCGACATCGGCGTCATTAACCTCAACCACGGGTTTTTCGACTTCGATGGTATCCAGGCCCTTCAGTTCCACTTCCGGGTAGACTTCGAATTCTACGTGGTAAGTGAAATCTTCGCCGTTTTTGTACTCGCCGGGCACGTAGTCAGGCGCGCCGACCGGATTGATTTTTTCCTGGATGATGGCATCGACGAAATTGCGCTGCATGATATCGCCCAGTACATCCTGGCGTACGGAAGCGCCATAGCGCTGCGCCACGACGTTCATAGGGACTTTCCCTTTACGGAAGCCATCGATGCGAACTTTCTTGGCGACATTCACCAGTTCGCTTTTTACCGCTTGCTCAATGGTATCGGCGGCAACGGTAATGGTTACGCGGCGCCCCAGGCCTTCAGTGGTCTCAACAGAAACTTGCATCTTGTTACCTCAAAAAATCACAGTGCTCGGTCAACTCCAGAAGCCGTTTTCAAAGAAGCGGTCATCCAGGTCCACTGACATGAAAATGGCCTCTGAGAACCGGGAGGTCTGAATGAACAGAAACCTGTTCCCCGTCGTCGTCAGAAGCATCCCGAATACATTCCGGAAATATAAGACGCGGCATTATAGCGGCATAGAGTTTATGAGTCGAGAACAGCGCGTAAATTGCCGCGCACAGAGCGTGACGGCGCACAAAAAACAAAAAAAACGGCCTTATGGCCGTTAATTTGCTGGCAACATCGCGTCGGCGGCTACCCCGCTCAGGCAATCAGCCCGGCGCCGCGACAAGGCGGCGAAGCCGGCACGGCATCTTGCAGGCTGGCCCATTCCTTGAGCGTATAGGCGTGCAGCGCCAGGGCATGCACCGGCCCGGCCAATTCTTCCGCCAGTACGGCGTAAAGGGAACGATGGCGGTTCAGGATGCGTTCACCGGTGAAACTTTCGCTGACCAGCACCACCTTAAAATGACTTTCCGATCCGGCCGGCACGTTATGCCGGTAACTTTCGTCCACGACTTCCAGATAAACCGGATCAAACGCGGCCCTTATTTTTGCTTCAATTTGCTCGCGAAACATGGTTTTCTCCTTACTGCGTAGGCTGCGCGCTGTCTACTGTTAAACTTTAGCTGACTTTTTATTTAGCCATAGCACTATTGCCATAAATTTTTGTCTTAAAAAGCCGAAACTTCAGCTTTGACATTATATGAAGTTATCAAATTGTAAAAGAGACATTTTACGCCGTGCGCCGGCGGCGGCATCTGCAACCCCGCGTTGCATGATTTAACGCGATTATGATCTTCCCCCGGCGAACGGCGATGTTATGATGTGACCAATCTATTTCACCCCCGTGCATCTTAATGATTGAGAAGGCGATTATGCTGAAAAAAATAGTATTCCCCCTGTTGGCCGCGCTGCTGCTTGCCGGCTGTGCCGGTAACAGCAATACGCTGGAAGTGACGCCGAAGATTGAGCTGCCGCAGCAGGACCCTTCGATTATGGGCGCCACCGTCAGCATCAACGGCGCCGATCAACGTCCGGATCAGGCGCTGGCCAAAGTGAACCGCGACGGCCAGCTGGTGGTGCTTACCCCCTCGCGCGATCTGCGTTTTCTGTTACAAGAGGTGTTGGAAAAACAGATGACCGCCCGCGGTTATATGGTCGGGCCCAACGGCAATGTCGATTTGCAGATTATCGTCAACAAGCTGTTTGCCGATGTATCGCAGGGCAATGTGCGCTATAACATCACCACCAGCGCCGATATTTCCATCATCGCCCAGGCCCGCAACGGCAATAAGCAGATCAAGCATTATCAATCGGTCTATAATGTCCAGGGCGCGTTTACCGCCAGCAACCAAAAAATCACCAACGCGGTTAACAGCGTGTTAGGCGACGTCATCAGCGACATGGCGCAAGACACCAGCATCAGCACCTTTATCAAAGAAAACGCCAAATAATCTGTTTCATTCATCTGCCCGCTTCGCGGCGGGCAGATGCCGGTCTATATAATGAAAAGTAGCCAATGCCTAATCACTCGCTAAGCCTCGCCACCCTCACCCAGCCGCGATCGCTGATTTTATTGTGCCTGGGGTTCGCGTCGGGGCTGCCCCTGGCCCTGACCTCGGGTACGCTCCAGGCGTGGATGACGGTGGCCAACGTGGATTTGAAAACCATCGGCTTCTTTTCATTGGTAGGGCAGGCGTATGTCTTTAAATTCCTCTGGTCCCCGGTTATGGATCGCTATACTCCGCCGCTGTTTGGCCGGCGGCGCGGCTGGCTGATCATTACCCAATTGCTGCTGATCGCGGGCCTGATCGCCATGGGCGCCCGCGACCCGTCTCGCGACCTGGTCGCGCTGGCGCTGCTGGCGGTATGGGTGGCCTTTTGCTCCGCATCCCAGGACATTGCGTTCGATGCCTACAAAACCGATCTGCTGCCGGCGCAGGAGCGCGGCACCGGCGCCGCGGTTTCGGTCCTGGGCTATCGCATCGCGATGCTGGTATCCGGCGGGCTGGCCCTGTGGCTGGCCGACCGGTTACTGGGGTGGCAGGTCACTTATTGGCTGATGGCCGGCCTGATGCTGGTCGGCGTGGTGGTGGCATTCATCGCCCCCGAGCCGGACGACGCCATACCGGCGCCGCGCACGCTCGAACAGGCGATAGTCGAACCGCTGCGGGATTTCTTCGGCCGCAACAACGCCTGGCTGATCCTGATGCTGATCGTCTGTTATAAACTCGGGGATGCGTTTGCCGGCAGCCTGAGCACGACGTTCCTGATCCGCGGCGTCGGTTTTGCCGCCGGCGAGGTGGGGGTAGTCAATAAATCGCTGGGACTGATCGCCACGATTGTCGGTACCCTTATGGGCGGCTTGCTGATGCAGCGCCTGTCGCTGTTTCGCGCCCTGATGCTGTTCGGATTATTGCAGGCGGTATCCAATGCCGGCTATTGGGTGCTGGCGGTGACAGATAAGCATTTACTGACCATGGGCGCGGCGATTTTTGTGGAAAACCTGTGCGGCGGCATGGGAACGGCGGCCTTCGTGGCCCTGCTGATGACCTTGTGCAATAAATCCTTTTCCGCCACCCAGTTTGCCCTGCTTTCCGCCCTGTCAGCCATCGGCCGCGTCTACGTCGGGCCCGTCGCCGGCTGGTTTGTCGAGCTGCACGGCTGGGCCTGGTTTTACGTATTTTCCATCGTGGCCGCTTTTCCCGGGCTTATCTTGCTGGTATTGTGCCGCGATACGCTACGCTTCACCCAGGAAACCGGCGCATTTTTGCGCCGCGACAGCTTCGCCGTCCCCTATCGCTGGGCGCTGCGCCTGCTGGCCGCCGGCGCGGCATTACTCGGTGCGGGGCTGATCCTGCTGGTGCTTCAGGCCCTTGGCTGGATGCCGGTAACGCCCGCCACGGATTTATTATGGGAAAGCGGTGCCATCGTTCTGGCGTTGAGTATACTTACCGGATGCTGGTTTGATTTTTTAGCCCTGCAACGGTCCCGGGCGGCCGATTAAAAAGCTCGCCAAAAGGTATACGTAACCTATTTTTTTTGTTTCGGGATGCGATACGGTTTTTATGCCATCAGGGTGACAATTAAGCGGATTGATTATTTTTGACCGGACATATTGACTAACTTGTAGCTTATTTGTCGAAAAATGCTATCGTCTTGTTAATGCAATGATGCTAAAAACGCAGCGTTATTCTTTATCATGCCGATAAAACCGCAAAAGGTTTTTTTTGACTCTAAGCCTTTGTGCATATTCATGTTTTGTTATAGTTTAGCCAGCTTAAGATTTCATTTGCCAAAACCCGAAACATGTTTCTGACAAAACCTTAAGCGTGTTTACAGTACTGCAACCTTCCCGTAAAATGCCCACACACAAGAAACGACATTAGAGCCCTTTTTTATTGAGGTCGTTAGATGAGACTCAGGAAATACAATAAAACTTTAGGGATTCTGTCATTGGTTTGCGCCACGGCTCTTTTGAGCGGTTGCGATATGGCGTTAATGAATCCAAAAGGACAGATTGGACTGGAGCAACGTTCACTTATACTGACCGCCCTTGGGCTGATGCTATTAGTGGTTGTGCCTGCAATCGTGATGGCGGTTGTCTTTGCCATCAAATATCGCGAATCCAATACCCAGGCAACGTACAGCCCCAACTGGTCCCATTCGAGCAAAGTGGAACTGGTGGTCTGGACCGTACCGATCCTGATCATTATTTTCCTGGCGATCCTTACCTGGAAATCAACCCACGCGCTGGACCCGAACAAGCCGATCGCCTCCGAAGCCAAGACGATAACCATCCAGGTGGTCGCGATGGACTGGAAGTGGTTGTTTATTTATCCGGAACAGGGCATCGCCACCGTCAACCAGATAGCCATCCCCAAGGATGTGCCGATCCGGTTCCAGATCACGTCCAACTCGGTAATGAACTCCTTCTTTATTCCCCGGCTGGGGGGGCAGATTTACGCCATGGCGGGAATGAATACCACCTTGCATCTCATCGCCAATGAACCCGGCACCTATGACGGTTTTTCCGCCAGCTTCAGCGGCCGCGGCTTCTCGGGGATGAAATTCAAGGCCATCGCCACGCCGGATCGGCAGGGCTTTGACGATTGGGTCCAGAAGGTCAAGGCTTCACCGGAGACCCTCACCACCATGGATGCCTATGAACAGTTGGCGGCGCCCAGTGAATATAATCCGGTTGAATTTTTCTCCAGCGTTAAACCTGATTTGTACAATGAGGTGATTGGCAAATTCATGGGCAAGGGGAAGAGCATGGACATGACCCAGAAAGAGGGAATGGACATGAGCATGAGTGAGCACTCTCACGCAGGAACCGAGGAATAAATAGCATGTTTGGAAGATTAACGCTGGATTCGGTTCCGTACCACGAACCGATCATCATGATCACCGTCGCCGCCATTATCGTTATCGGCGCGGCGCTGGTCGGCGCCATAACCTATTTCGGCAAGTGGCAGTATTTGTGGAGTGAATGGTTCACGACGGTCGATCATAAAAAAATCGGCGTGATGTATATGATCGTGGCGTTTGTCATGCTGCTGCGCGGCTTCGCCGACGCCATCATGATGCGCTCGCAGCAGGCGCTGGCCTCCGCCGGCGAGGCGGGGTTCCTGCCGCCGCACCATTACGATCAGGTGGTGACCGCCCACGGCGTCATCATGATTATCTTCATGGCCACGCCGTTCGTGGTCGGCCTGATGAACCTGGCGGTGCCGCTGCAAATCGGCGCCCGCGACGTCGCCTTCCCGTTCCTGAACTCGCTGAGCTTCTGGTTCTTTTTTGTCGGGGTGATCTTAGTCAACGTATCCCTGGGCGTGGGTGAATTCGCCCAGACCGGCTGGGTGGCGTATCCGCCCTTGGCGGGGACGGAGTACAGCCCCGGCGTAGGGGTGGATTATTGGATATGGAGCCTGCAAATATCGGGGCTGGGCACCACGCTGACCGGCGTTAACTTCTTCGCGACCATCCTGCGGATGCGCGCGCCGGACATGCCGATGATGAAAATGCCGGTGTTCGTCTGGACCGCATTGTGCACCAACGTGCTGATTATCGCCGCCTTCCCGATTTTGACCGTCACCATCCTGTTGCAGACACTGGATCGCTACATCGGCACCCATTTCTTTACCAATGATATGGGTGGCAACATGATGATGTATGTCAACCTGTTCTGGGCCTGGGGCCATCCTGAAGTGTATATCCTGGTCCTGCCGGCGTTCGGCGTGTTTTCGGAGGTGGTGGCCACCTTCTCGAAGAAGCGGCTGTTCGGCTATACGTCGCTGGTATGGGCGACTATCGCCATCACCATCCTGTCGTTCTGCGTCTGGCTGCACCACTTCTTCACCATGGGGTCCGGGGCCAACGTCAACGCGTTCTTCGGCTTGATGACGATGATTATCGCCATTCCCACCGGGGTGAAAATATTCAACTGGCTGTTCACCATGTACCAGGGGCGGATCGTCTTTAACTCCGCCATGCTGTGGACCGTCGGTTTTATCATCACCTTCTCCATCGGCGGGATGACCGGCGTGCTGCTGGCGGTGCCCGGCGCCGACTTCGTCTTGCATAACAGCCTGTTCCTGATCGCCCATTTCCATAACGTGATTATCGGCGGCGTGGTATTCGGCTGCTTTGCCGGCATGACCTACTGGTGGCCAAAAGCCTTCGGCTACACCCTCAATGAAAAATGGGGTAAACGCGCGTTCTGGTTCTGGATTATCGGTTTCTACTTTGCCTTTATGCCGCTGTATGTCCTGGGCTTTATGGGCATGACCCGACGCCTGAGCCAGCAGATCGATCCGCAATTCCATGCGTTGCTGATGGTGGCGGCCTTCGGGGCGGCGCTAATCGCCCTGGGCATTTTGTGCCAGTTGATCCAGGTGGTGCTGAGCGTGCTGCAACGGGATCAGAACCGCGATTTGACCGGCGACCCATGGGGCGGCCGTACGCTGGAATGGGCAACGTCCTCACCGCCGCCGTTCTACAACTTCGCGGTAATTCCGCCGGTAAACGAGCACCGGGACGCCTTCTGGCAGATGAAGGAAGACGGCACCGCCTACGTGCAGCCCAAGGTCTACGAACCGATCCATATGCCGAAAAATACCGGCGCGGGCGTAGTTATCGCGGCATTTAGCCTGGTCTTCGGTTTTGCGATGATCTGGTATATCTGGTGGCTGGCGATTATCGGCTTCGCCGGCATGATCGTCACCTGGATTGTGCATAGCTTCAATGAAGACGTGGATTACTACGTGCCCGTCGCTGAAGTGGAACGCATCGAGAACCGTCATTTCAAAGAAATTAGCGAAGCGGGCCTGAACAATGTCAACTGAGACTCTACATAATCACGATCACGTAAATGCCCATGCCGCGCATGGGCACCACGACGCCGGGTCCATCAAGGTATTCGGCTTCTGGATCTACCTGATGAGCGACTGTATTTTATTCGCCACGCTGTTTGCGACCTATGCCGTGCTGGTTAACGGCACCGCGGGCGGCCCATCGGGTAAGGATATTTTCGATCTGCCGTTTGTGCTGGTGGAAACCTTCTTCCTGTTATTCAGCAGCATCACCTACGGCATGGCGATCCTGGCCATGAACCGGGGCGACAAGAGCCGGGTCACCGTCTGGCTGGGGATGACCTTCCTGTTCGGACTGGGCTTTATCGCCATGGAGCTTTATGAGTTCCATCATTTGATCGGCGAAGGTTTCGGCCCGGATCGCAGCGCGTTCCTGTCCGGCTTCTTTGCCTTGGTCGCCACGCACGGTATCCACGTCACCTCCGGCCTGATTTGGATATTGGTCATGATAACGCAGGTTTCCCGGCGTGGGCTGACCGCCACCAACCAGACGCGGTTGATGTGCCTGAGCCTGTTCTGGCATTTCCTTGACGTGATCTGGATCTGCGTATTCACCGTGGTTTATCTGATGGGGGCCATTTAATGAGTCATGCAACGACGGGACAAGGCGGCGCCAGCCACGGCAGCCTGAAATCCTATTTAACCGGTTTTGTACTGTCGATTATCCTGACGGTGATCCCCTTTGTCATGGTGATGAACGGATCGGCGAGCAAAACCACGCTGATTGTGGTCCTGGCACTCTGCGCCATAGTCCAGATTATGGTTCACCTGATTTATTTCCTCCATCTGGACTCAACTTCCGAACAGCGGTGGAATGTAGTGGCGCTGGCTTTTGCCGCATTAATCATCGCTATCCTGGTTGTGGGTTCCTTATGGGTTATGTGGCATCTCAACTACAACTTGATGAGCCATTAAAAGAGCGTGCCCCTGATGATTAAGCAATACCTGCAAGTAACCAAACCAGGAATTATTTTTGGTAATTTGATTTCTGTGATCGGCGGATTTCTACTGGCCTCCAAAGGCCAGATAGATCATGCCCTGTTTCTCGCCACCCTGGTCGGTGTCTCGCTGGTGGTCGCTTCGGGTTGTGTCTTTAACAACTTCATTGACCGTGACATCGATAAAAAAATGGAAAGGACCAAGAACCGGGTCCTGGTGAAAGGACTCATCTCGCCGAAAGTTACCCTGGTTTACGCAACGGTGCTGGGTATTGTCGGTTTTGTATTGCTCTATCGGGCGGCGAATCCGCTGGCCATGTGGCTGGCGGTGATTGGTTTTATCGTATATGTGGGCGTGTATAGCCTGTATATGAAGCGCAAATCGGTCTACGGTACGCTGATCGGCAGTCTTTCCGGCGCCGCGCCGCCGGTCATCGGGTATTGCGCCGTCAGCAATCAGTTCGATATGGGCGCCTTGATCCTGCTGCTGATTTTCAGCCTGTGGCAAATGCCCCATTCTTATGCCATTGCGATTTACCGCTTCAAGGATTACCAGGCGGCGTCCATTCCGGTATTGCCGGTAAAACGCGGCATTTCGGTGACCAAACACCATATTACCTTATATATCATCGGGTTTATGGTGGCCACGCTAATGCTGACGCTGGGCGGTTACGCGGGGTATAAATATTTTATCGTCGCGGCCGCGGTGAGCGTTTGGTGGCTGGGCATGGCATTGCAGGGTTATAAATCCGCCAATGACGACAAGGTGTGGGCGCGTAAGCTGTTTTTGTTCTCCATCGTCGCCATAACGTCGCTAAGCGTCATGATGTCCGTGGATTTTATGGTTCCAGCCAGCAATAGCTTATTGTCATATGTCTGGTGATAACACCGCTACGATCTTCGGCTGACATCGCTCCGGCGCTGTCAGCCCCCTCCCCCGCCGCCGTTGCAATGATAGATGCCGTCATATCGCCGCCCAGCCCACCGGTAACCTGTTACATCTGCTAAAGGACGTTTCGTTTACCGACGGCCGATTATGGAATTAAAATAGCCGCGGTAAATCTGTCGAGGTATCAATGAACGATAATAAAATGACCGGGATCGAGTTGCGCGCTACCTGGGGTTTGGGTACCGTGTTCTCGCTGCGGATGCTGGGCATGTTTATGGTATTGCCGGTGTTGACCACCTACGGCATGGCATTGCAGGGAGCAAGCGAAGCGTTAATCGGCCTGGCGATTGGGATTTACGGCCTGGCGCAGGCCATTTTCCAACTGCCGTTTGGTTTGATCTCCGATCGCGTCGGCCGTAAGCCGCTGATTGTCGGCGGGTTGCTGGTTTTTGCCCTCGGCAGCGCGATTGCCGCTCTCACCGATTCGATTTGGGGCGTGATCCTGGGACGCGCCCTGCAGGGTTCGGGAGCGATTGCCGCCGCGGTGATGGCGCTACTATCGGATTTGACCCGCGAACAGAATCGCACCAAAGCCATGGCGTTTATCGGCGTGAGCTTCGGCGTCACCTTCGCCATCGCCATGGTGCTTGGCCCCATTATTACCCATGCCCTGGGGCTGCATGCGCTGTTTTGGGGGATCGCCATACTGGCGCTGGGGGGCATCGTCATCACCCTGCTGGTGGTGCCGGCCGCCGACTCCCACGTACTTAACCGCGAGTCCGGCATCGTTAAGGGCAGCTTTGCCAACGTCTTGGCCAACGGCCAATTGCTCAGGCTGAATTTCGGCATTTTTTGCCTGCATGCTTTATTGATGTCCAGTTTCGTCGCCCTGCCGCCGATGATGGCGCAAGCGGGCCTGGCCCCCGCCGATCATTGGAAAGTCTATTTGGCCACCATGCTGGTTTCTTTTGCCGCGGTGGTGCCCTTTATCATTTATGCCGAGGTCAAGCGGCGTATGAAGCGGGTATTCATGGGCTGCATCAGCGTGCTGATACTGGCGGAAATCGTGTTGCTCAGCGCCGGCCAGCATCTGTGGGCCCTATTTGCCGGGCTACAGCTGTTTTTCCTGGCGTTTAATGTGATGGAGGCTATTCTGCCGTCCTTGATCAGCAAGGTGGCGCCGGCCGGGTATAAAGGTACCGCCATGGGCGTTTACTCCACCAGCCAATTCCTGGGTGTCGCCGCGGGCGGCAGCCTGGGCGGCCTGTTATATCAATGGGACGGCGGGTGGCTGGTATTTACATTCGGCGCCGCGGTGGCGCTGGTATGGTGGGCGGTGAGTCTCAGCCTGCAAGAACCGCCTTATGTCAGCAGCCTGCGCCTCACCCTTTCGGCGCTGGCGGTCAATGACGGCGGCCTTGAGCAGCGGCTAAAGGCGCAGCCGGGCGTTACCGAGGTGGTCGTCGTGCCCGAAGAGCAAAGCGCCTACGTCAAGATTGATACTAAACGCACCAGCCGCCATGAGCTGGAACGTTTAGTGGATGCGCTATGACATCTCCGCGCCATAACGGTTTGGCCGTTATGGCAATGGCCGCGGCGTTTCAATATTGATGCTGGCGGCGCCTGAAAATAAATTCTTCGCTTGCGCGGGCAATTCGTCCAGCTCCTCCAGCACTACGCCAATCCTGACCTGGGGATAGATGAATTCCGATTCCGCCCGCATCAGGCTCATGCCCTTAACCCGGAAATAGGTATGGGGAGGATAGAGATATTCAATTTCATGGATCACGGCGCTGGCCGCCAGGGGCAGCAACGGCATGCACCGTTTGGCAGTGACGATTTTATAGATAATCATCGCCTTGAGCCCCGGTTCGCCAAAGGGGCCATCCTCCGCCGTTTGTTCCGCAAACAGGCGGATAAAACCATCATCGGCCGACACGCTCATAAACTGCGGCGCATTGGTGACGATATCACCCACGTTGATACCGCTGCCCCAGGGAATAGCGTGGCGTGTACGGTATATGGCAATACGCAGGTACTCCCCCTGTTGCCTGGGGATCGGGCCGCGCAGCGCATTGGTAAGTCCGGTGAATACCGCATGCTCTGGCGCGGTAAACGGCTCGCCGCTGCTGAGTTTCTGGTTAATCTCTACGTTAATCGGTAACTTACCCAGCACGGCAAGATTAAGGGAGCCATCGCTATACCCGCGCGAATCATCTTCGATCAACGTCCAGGTACGTACCGCCTCTTTCTCCGCGGGAGACAAACGGGCAAACGCCCGTTCGTAGTCGCTGGCGTCAATCGCCTCCTGGCTTACCCGAATACGGTGCTCGGGGAATAAAAGCGTTTCGCTGCCGCGATCGCCATATGTCTCAATATGGAAATTATTTTCCAGGTATTTGTTCTGCCGCCAGTACGTCCGCCATTGCGCCCGATCTTTGACATCGGCCAGCGAGCGGCTTTCAGCCGGCGCAGGCGCCGGGTCCGGCCGAGTATATAACCTCACTCGTTTGCTATGTACGTGGCGAGGCGTATCCCTCGCCGGCGTTGACGCCAACCATGCCCGGCCCTGGGCCGGGGCGCCCCGGCCGCTTAACCCCTGGGTCAGCAGATTATGCAGCCTGTCGGCGAAAGGCGCGGGAATCCGTTCTAGCGTCTGGCCGGCCGAAAGGGTGTACTTTATGCCAAAGACGTCGCCGGTTTGTTGATTAATGCGCAGATAGACGTCTTTGCCATGATACTTATCGCCCGCCAGGCGGGTGACCGGAAGACGAAGCCGGGTGCCCGGCAAGATAGCCGTTTCGTAACGAAAACTTGCCGCCGTTACTTGCCGGACCGTCAGCGCGCTTTCAAGCCGGGGCAGTATTTTTTGCATAAACTCACCTTGCTTCTTCATGGCCCTGACCGCGTCCGCCACCCGTTTAACGGCAGCCAGCCCTAATCGTCCCGGCAGCGCCAGACCGGGATCAAATAGCTGAACAATATTGATTCCCAAGCTGGTCAGGGTTGCGCGGTTAAGCAAGGCTTTGGTAGGCAGCATGGCATAGTTGGCTAAATCGTTGATACCGGCCAGTCCCGCCTCCCTGATGCTTTGCCGGCCGGCGAAACTGCTCATGACGTGATGCAGCGCCATCCTTCCCCCCTTACCGAAGTTCATGGCGGCCCGGCCGGCCAACCCGAGGCCCATGTGTAATAAAGGCAGAATACCAACGGCATCAAAGGCGCAGGCTACAATGGCTTCTTCCCGCTCGCCGGCCAGTGAAGACTTAATGCAGTCATGAAAGGGAATCAGGGATCGCAGGAAGCCGGTCACTTTTTCCGCCAGAGTGGCTTCGAAGCCGCTATGATACAGGTTTTTGATTACCAAGGCCTTATGCCGCTGGCTCAGCCGGTGCGCGGCCGTCCCCACCGGCCGGCCTTGGCCTTTTAACGTCCCGCGGCCGCTGGTTGTCAGTATCAGACGCATGTTGCCGTCTGCGGCCAGCGAGGCGTCAAAATTTTTAATTAAGGAATAATACCGCCCTACATCTCGATCTATGCGCTGCAGGACATACTGCTCTCCCTGTATAAGCAACGCATATATCCGCTCTGCGCGATCTTTCTTCGCCGCAATGATCTCCACGTGGTCTTTGATAATGAACCGATGATACGCCGAACACTCCAAATAACCCCAGGGCATGTTCGATAATACCCGATGCGTAAAACTCGCGTTCATGCTGATCAATTCCGCTGCATTGAGATAGGCATAATCATCGGGGCCGATTGCGTTAAATGCCGCATTAATCATAACGTCGTCCACCGCCGCGAACGCGCTGGCCAACTCATGTATCCGCGCCATATATATCCGATCAAGGTCAGGCAATCTCAGGTGCTTGGCGGCATCGGGAATGTCGAGAACCGTGCATGGGACTTCGCCGATCGCTTCTTTGTATTGATTAATTAAAAGTGGAAGCCGCACCCGATCCGTTATATTACAGACTGACCCCAGAATCTCTTCCGCCAGCTGGGTGCGGTTTTTATAATTATGCAGCGCAATGGAATAAAAACGAAAGGGATCGGCTTTAGCATTTAATTTATCGCAATCTAGAAAATATTTTTCCAGTATCAATGGCCTGATGCCCCCGGAATGAATAATATCGTCAACCTCCACCGCCTGGCCGCCAGCGAAACGGGTTCTAATATGGTGGAATATGGCCGGTATCATAAACACTTGATTCCACTCGGAGTCCAATATATTTTCACGCAGCAATGACTCAAAAAAAATGCCCATCTGGAGCAGATAGGCTGCGGACGGCTCATTGGTTTCCAGACCTGCGGCCAGGCTAAACGCCGCGCCGGCATGCAAGTATCCCCATTCGAGAGTGCCAATGGCATATTCTTGCAGCAGGGGATGCCGCTCCTCAAAGGTGAATAACGGCATGACCGGTAAAATAAGATTAGCATTAATATAGTTAATGGCGTCCGGGCTTAATCCGGCGTTTCCGGCAGGCGGTTGGCCGCTTTCCAGGCCATGGTCGGTTATGCGAGCCAAGAGCATTAAACGAAAATGTCCCGCCGCCCTGCTTATTTCGATGGGCTTAGCGGTGATATTCCGGCTATAAGCGATAAATGCCTCAGCCAGGACCCCGCAAATACCATGCTGGCTTAACTCGGCGCCGATCCACCGGTTAACGGTTTTGCGTTGGCGGTCCGCCGTCATGTCCTCACCGGTTTTGGCGCCAAAATAACCTGAATGTTTCAGTATCCGCCTGGCGACCGTTGACAAGCCATGGGGGTGCTGCCGGATAAAATCGATAGCGCCATTAATTAACGCATTGCTATCCCCTGCTGGTTGCCGGGTAGTCTGTCCATGAAGTTGCAAAAAACCACCGAGATTACGTTCAGCCAACGCCCGGGAAGGCAAATATAAATCGCTGATATCCGCGGTACCCCTCCTGATTCGGGAACGAGGAGGGCCGTCTGGCAATAAAAGCGGTTCGGGCATGGCCGGGCTGACGGTCGCCGATGTTGCCGGCAGGATGGCGGACCGGGCGCCGATGGGCATTGCCGACCCGGCGAGGGCGGAGACAGAGGCTCCGCCCGGCCCTGCCGCATAGAGCCCCGACGCGGCGTCGGGCAGCTGTCCCATGGCATACAGTAATTTCAGCATGATATTTTTCGGGGTATTTTTGCCCAGCATTAATGGACGCAATACCGGCGTATTACCACCATGCTGAATGGACTTAAGCGCAGCGAATAAATTATCGGCTTCGCGTTTTTCTTGTGCAGAGGATAGAGATGAATAGATATCATGGTAAATAGTATTTTCAGCCGCCGTTGAGTTCATTATGCCGCCCCATTAAATGGTGTTTATTTAAATATTACTTACTAAAAAACATACAAGAAGAAAAAGTGCAAATCACATTAATGAAATATTATTTTTATGACGCAGCTTAAGCATAAAAAATAAATAATTTTAGGATTGGTTTTATCAAGAAAATCATCGCTAGCAGTGATGCATTATAAATATATAATAATTATTATTGGAATTTATATAATAGCTGGGGATTTATTTGAGGATACTGGCGCCCTGCCACCGGAGGCCGCTATGGAGGGTTTGGCGCCCGTCCCTGCTGCGGACGCCGACCTGGGTCAGCACTCTAGATCAACAGCTTGCAGATCAACAGTTTGCAGATCAACAGCCTGCAGATCAACAGATTGCAGATCAACACCCTGCATCCGCACCCAACACCAGTACCCTACATTAGCGCTTCGGGACAGGGCGCGGGTAGCGTCGCTATTGGCTGGCGGCGCTAAGTATTTATATTAAAGCGCTTAGTTGCCGTGCCAGGTCGTCCAGCAGCAGATAGCGTTTTCGGTATTCCGAGCGTTTTTTGCTGGCGATGTCTTCAATACCTTTTCTTGGTAAGCTTAGCGGAACATCATACAAAGAACTGGAGTATGGCGTGGCGCTTATCGAGTCCCAGAATTCATTATAGCTGGCGAGAAACACCGTTCTTTTACGATGGCGATAACGCAGGCTGCGAAATATATGAGATCGATCGTTCACCGCTAAAATACGCTTAATTCCCCACTGCCCGGCCATCAGCTGCAGGCATTCAATAAGCATACGCTTGGGAAACAAACCGTAGCATGCCTTGGTCGCCAATTTAATGGTTTCATGCGGCGTATCGCGATGGGCGCCCTGCAGACCGCCTATGACCAGGGCGCGGCCCGCGGGGCGGCTGGTTACGCTGAACGTCAACGCCGCCAGACGGATGTCGTCCATGTCGAAAAACAGGGTGGCCTCGCCTTCGCGCTCGGATTTTCCGAGCGATCCCAGGCGCAGGGTGAACATTTCGCCTTCCTTGCCGCTGAAGGCCGCCACCACGTCCCCGGTCTGGCTGAGAAAAGCGTTGCGTACTGCGCTGTTGGCAATATTTTCAACAAAATTATAATGGCTGAGCAACGTCGCGCAGCGTTGTGACGCGGGCAATCCCAGGTAAAGATAGGGTTTGTGGACTTTTTCCGCCAAAGTGGTCTGCACGCTGAACGCCTTCTGCCATAGCGGGTCGGCGGCGATATTGGCCAGCACGTTCAAGGTCTGCACAGGATAGATTAAAGTGCGGACGGCATATTTAGCGCGGAAGACGACCTTGCGCCACTGCCCATGCGGCACATATTTCCCGCGCAGCAGATCATTTAATAGCCTGAGGCCGCTGGTGTTATTGTATCCGGTTGCATTTAGTTCGTTAAGAGGTGAATGTTCCATGCCAGCGCGCTTATTTCTTGCCAGGGAAATAAATACGCTAGCACCTATATATTAAACCAAACCGCAATGAAAAATTAAGGAATGAAAACCGGAGCAACAAAAACCTTTTTGTTTATCTCCGGTTTATTATTGGTAGTGATGCGCTTATTCGAACCGCTGCCCGGCAAGCCCACCGGCAGGGTTAATCGCGGAAGTTAGTAAACTGGAACGGCTGCCCCAATTCGCCGCCCTTGACCAGAGCCATCGCGCCCTGCAGATCGTCGCGGGATTTACCGGTGACGCGCACCTGCTCGCCCTGGATTTGCACCTGCACTTTCAGTTTGCTGTCCTTGATTAATTTCACCAGCTTCTTGGCCAGCGTAGTTTCGATGCCCTGCTTGAGTTTTGCTTCAACGCTATAGGTTTTGCCGCTGCGGCCCAGTTCATCGGGTAATTCGATGGCGCCGCCCTCTATGCCGCGCTTTGCCAGTTTTTCGCGCAAAATTTCCACCAGCTGCTGTACCTGGAAATCGGATTCGCTGGTGGCGGTGATGGTTTGATCTTTTTCATTCAGCTCAAAGCTTGCGGGAACGTTACGAAAATCCCAGCGCGTGGTTAACTCGCGGCTGGCGTTTTCCACCGCATTACGAACTTCCTGCATATCTATTTCTGAAACGATATCAAATGAGGGCATAATGTTTCTCCGGCTGCCATTCTTCGGTAAGCATCATACCTGCTTGGTTTGCCAGATACAAAATACTGTGCGCGGGGCGGGGACGGCCCCGATAGGCTCGATACGACCCTTACAGGGCAGCGATAATGTCTATAATCAATATCAATCGGAATGCAGTAGCCGGTGGTTGGCGTAATCTAAGCAAAGGTCAGGGAACATGAATATTACCGTTCTGGGTTGTGGCGCCATTGGCCAACTTTGGCTGGCGGGGCTGTATCGTCAGGGGCATACGCTCCAGGGATGGCTGCGCGTGCCGCAACCCTTCTGCAATGTCGATGTGGTATCTCCGCTGGGGGAAGAAATGCGTTATCAGCTCCCCGCCAATAATACTGCTCAACTGGCAAACTGCGATTTGCTGCTGGTAACCCTGAAAGCCTGGCAAGTATCCGGGGCGATCCGCACCTTGCTGCCGCAGCTCAAGCCAGATTGCGCCATTTTATTGCTGCATAACGGGCTGGGCACCCGCGAGGAACTGCCCGCCCTGACCCAGCCGCTATTGCAAGGCATTACCACCCATGCGGCCTACCGCAGCGATAGCGGCAGCATCATCCATGTCTATGACGGCACGACGCGTATCGGCCCGCTCTCGGCCAATGCGCAATCCATCAGCTATTTGGCGGAGGTGCTGCACGACGCGCTGCCCGATGTCGCCTGGCACAACAATATCGCCGCGCCCTGCTGGATCAAACTGGCGTCTAATTGCGTGATTAATCCGCTGACGGCGGCGTATGGATGCCGTAACGGCGAAATTGAACAATACAGCGAAGAAATCGAGGCGTTGTGCCGGGAAGTGGCGATGGTAATGGATCGAGAAGGTTATCATACCTCTTATGAAAGCCTGCTGTTTTACGTAGGGCAAACGATCAAAAGCACCGCGGGCAACACCTCCTCGATGCTGCAGGATATTCGCGCCCAGCGCCATACGGAAATCGATTATATCAACGGCTATTTATTGCGGCGGGCGCGGGCGCACGGCCTGAACGTGCCGGAAAATCAGCGCCTCTATGAATTGATCAAACAGAAGGAAGACCATTATGAGCGTCTCAGCCCTGGTATGTCTGGCGACTGGGAGTGAAGAAACCGAAGCGGTTACCGTCATGGATTTGCTGGCGCGGGCCGGTTTCCGGGTAACCAGCGCCAGCATCGACCCGGTAGGCACCCTGGAGGTGCGCTGTTCGCGCGGGGTGCGTTTGCTGGCGGACCTGCCGTTATCGGCGCTGGCCGATCGGCCGTTTGATGTGATCGTGCTGCCGGGGGGCATCAAAGGCGCCGAGGGGCTGCGCGACAGCCCCCTGCTGATATCCTGCGTGCGCCGCCAGCAGCAGCAGGGCAAACTGACGGCGGCGATTTGCGCGGCGCCGGCGGTGGTATTGGCGCACCACGATTTGTTCCCCGGCGCCGCGATGACCGGTTTTCCGGCGTTAAAAGATCGTATTCCCGCCGGGGCATGGCGCAATGAACGCGTGGTTTACGACGCCGAGGCCAATTTGGTTACCAGCCAGGGGCCGGCGACGGCGATGGATTTTGCCCTGAAAATTATCGCGATCCTGGCGGGCAATGAACAAGCGGCGGAGGTGGCGGCGCAGTTGGTGTTGCCGGAAGGTATCGATGATTACCGGCGCCAAGCCTGATTCGCGCCGGGAAATAACGCAACGGCCCGCCGCGGCCGCGGATAAAGGGCGCGGCCGCGGCGCAGTACAGGTAGTTAAGGACGGTATACTTTAACGTTAAGGAAACCCTGTTCACGCAGGTACAGCGCCTGTAGCCGGCTCATTACGCCCCGGTCGCAATAGAGCAGATAAGACTTACTCTGGTCAAGGGAGCCGAATTGGGTGCCAAGTTTGTAAAACGGCAGCGCTTGTACGGCGATATTATCCATCAGCAGCGGCTGGCTTTCCTGTTCATCCACCGAACGGATATCCAGCACGACCTCGTCGTCGCCCACCTGCGCGGCGGTTTCCACTTCCACCACGTCCTGGCGGGTCTGCTCGATGATTTCGCGAATATCGATGCTTTGCGCGTCGGCTACCGCGGTTTCCAGCACGGCAAAGTCAAACTGCGTTTCTTCCTTTTCGATCCGGTGTTTAACGGCTTTGACGGTGGGGCTTTTAGAGATCACGCCGCAGTATTCCGGCATGGTTTTGGCAAATTCCTCGGTGCCGATCGCGCGGGCCATATTGATGATCTGCTCTTTATCGTGGGAGATCAGCGGCCGCAAAATCAGGGTATCGGAAACATTGTCAATCAGGCGCAAATTAGTCAGGGTCTGGCTGGATACCTGTCCGAGCGCCTCGCCGGTCACCAGCGCCTGGATGCCGAAGCGCTCCGCCATCTGCGAAGCCGCGCGCACCATCATGCGCTTGAGCACCACGCCCATCTGGCCGTCATCCACTTTTTCCAGGATTTCACCCACCACCGCGGCAAAATCAATGGCGATAAAACGCACCCGGTGGGAGCTGCCGAAACGGCTCCATAAATGATGAGCCACCTGCCTGACGCCGATTTCATGCGCCGCGCCGCCAAGATTAAAGAAGCAGTAATGCACCCGGCAGCCGCGGCGCATCAGCATATAGCTGGAAACGCCGGAGTCGAAACCGCCGGAAATCAGCGATAGCACATCTTCCTGTGTGCCGATGGGGAACCCGCCGATGCCTTCAAAGCGATCGGTAATCAGCAGCAGGCGATCGTCTTCGATTTCCAAATGCACCGTTTCTTGCGGATGGTTGAGCTGGACGCGGGTGCCCGCCACATTCTGGTTCAGGCCGCCGCCGACATAACGCTCCACGTCCTGCGACGTAAAATCATGGATGCCGCGGCGTTTAACCCGTACGCAAAAGGTTTTACCCACCAGGCGATCGTGATTGAGGGCCAGCGTTTGTTCATAGATGTCATGCATATCCGCGTAAGAGTGATCTTCTACCGCCAGGACATGATGGATGCCGGGAATACGGGTTAAGGCATCGCATATGACCGGCCGCAGGCTCTCGTTTTTCGACCGTACGATGATATGATCCCAGTGACGCACGACCGCCAGCGATTCATCATGATGTTTTAAGATGTTGCGAATATTGGTGGTGAGGATTTTAATAAAGCGCAATCTGACGGATTGACTCTTTATAGTGATTTCCGGAAACAGTTTGATGATAAACTTCATGGCGATTGTCGTTATGTGATCAGAAAAGGGCAACGTAGCGGAACACGTCATATAATATGTTATAGGTAATATCGGCGCCGCGGCCCGGGTATTGCCCATAGCATTCGAGGCGCGAAGTATAACACTTTCCGCCGCGGGAATGAGGCCCTATTTGCTTATCGCCGCACTCTGGGCTAACGTTGTTGGTTTTGTTATGCCCGGCTCACCATAGTTGAAAAATTTATGCCAAAAAAAGCAGAACAACCCGCCAGTTTTGAAACTGCGCTGAAAGAATTGGAACTTATCGTCACCCGCCTGGAATCGGGGGAACTCCCGCTGGAAGACGCCCTCAACGAATTCGAGCACGGCGTGCAGTTGGCGCGCCAGGGCCAGCAGACCTTGCAGCAGGCCGAGCAGCGCGTGCAGATCTTGCTCAATGACGACGCCGCCGCGCCGCTGACGCCCTTCACGCCGGACGCGGAATAAACTATGGACTTTGCGCTGCAACTCCTGGCTAGCCATGAGCGGGTCGACCGGGCGCTGGATCGTTTTTTCGCCCCGCTGAGCAACCGGGAACCGCTGGTGCAAGCCATGCGCCATGGGGCGCTGTTGGGCGGCAAACGCCTGCGTCCGTTCCTGGTCTACCGCACCGGAGAGTTGTTCGGCCTGCCCCCCGACGTCCTGGACGCCCCGGCGGCGGCGGTAGAGTGCATCCACGCCTATTCGCTGATCCATGACGATTTGCCGGCGATGGATAATGACGATCTGCGGCGCGGTCAGCCGACCTGCCATATTAAATTCGGCGAAACCACCGCCATCCTGGCCGGCGATGCGCTGCAAACCCTGGCATTCTCCATTCTGGCGGACACGCCGATGCCTTCGGTGGCGGCGCGAGACCGGCTGCTGATGGTCTCGGCGCTGGCCCAGGCCAGCGGCGCGGGCGGCATGTGCCTCGGCCAGGCGCTGGATCTGGCGGCGGAGGAACGTCCGGTAAGCCTGCCGGAACTTGAGACCATCCATCGCCACAAAACCGGCGCCCTCATCCGCGCGGCGGTGAAATTGGGCGCTCTGGCCGCCGGCGAGCCGGGACACCGGGCGCTGCCTTATCTGGATCGATATGCCGCCGCCATCGGCCTGGCGTTTCAGGTGCAAGACGACATTCTCGATGTGGTGGGCGACACCGCGACGCTGGGCAAGCGCCAGGGCGCCGATCAACAACTGGGTAAAAGCACCTATCCGGCGCTGCTGGGGCTTGATAACGCGCGGGCCAAAGCGCAGGATCTGTTCCAGGAATCATTAGCATCCTTAGAGAATGTCGCGGCCCTGGGCTATGATACGTCTACTTTGATAGCGTTGGCGCGGTTTATCATTGAACGCGATAAGTAACAGAATGCGCTTTTTTTCACCTCGGATATGAGTAATCAATGAGCCTTGACTTAACCAAGTACCCGACACTGGCATTAGCTGAAATTCCGGCGGAACTGCGTCTGCTGCCCAAGGAGAGTTTACTCAAGCTTTGCGATGAACTGAGGCAATTTCTGCTAGACAGCGTCAGCCGATCCAGCGGCCATTTCGCGTCGGGGCTGGGTACCGTGGAGCTCACCGTCGCCCTGCACTATGTCTACAACACCCCGTTCGATCGGGTGGTGTGGGACGTGGGTCATCAGGCTTATCCGCACAAGATCCTGACCGGGCGCCGCGAGCGTATCGGCACCATTCGTCAAAAAAACGGGCTGCACCCTTTCCCGTGGCGCAACGAGAGTGAATATGACGTGCTGTCGGTCGGCCACTCCTCCACCTCCATCAGCGCCGGGCTGGGCATGGCGGTGGCCGCGGAGCATGAAGGCCTGGGCCGGCGCACGGTCTGCGTGATTGGCGACGGCGCGATCACCGCCGGCATGGCGTTTGAAGCCATGAACCATGCCGGGGACATCAAATCGGATCTGCTGGTGATTCTCAACGACAATGAAATGTCGATTTCCGAAAACGTCGGCGCGCTCAATAACCATCTGGCGCAAATCCTTTCCGGTAAGCTTTACTCCACCCTGCGCGAAGGGGGTAAGCGGGTGCTGTCCGGCATTCCTCCCATTAAGGAACTGGTCAAGCGCACCGAAGAACATATCAAAGGCATGGTGGTGCCGGGCACGCTGTTCGAGGAACTGGGTTTTAATTATATCGGTCCGGTGGACGGGCATGACGTGCTGGGGCTGGTGCATACCCTGAAAAATATGCGCGCCATGAAAGGCCCGCAGTTCCTGCATATCATGACCAAAAAAGGGAAAGGCTACGCCCCGGCGGAACAAGATCCCATCGGCTGGCACGCCGTGCCTAAATTCGA
Organism: Sodalis sp. RH21; assembly: GCF_047324175.1. NCBI lineage: Bacteria > Pseudomonadati > Pseudomonadota > Gammaproteobacteria > Enterobacterales > Bruguierivoracaceae > Sodalis > Sodalis sp. RH21. The sequence goes on from NZ_CP178732.1 coordinate 4,368,768, forward strand.
TCCGGCCATCGGCACTTTGCCGAAAAGCGCCGGCGGTTTGCCGACCTATTCCGAAATTTTCGGCAATTGGCTATGCGAAACGGCGGCCGGCGACGCCAAATTGATGGCCATCACGCCGGCGATGCGTGAAGGTTCCGGCATGGTGGCGTTTTCCCGCCGCTATCCCGGCCAATATTTCGATGCGGCGATAGCCGAACAGCATGCGGTGACCTTCGCCGCCGGTCTGGCGATTGGTGGCTACAAACCGGTGGTGGCGATTTATTCCACGTTTTTGCAGCGCGCTTACGACCAATTGATCCATGATGTGGCCATCCAGAATCTGCCGGTAATGTTCGCCATCGATCGCTGCGGCATCGTGGGCGCCGACGGGCCGACCCATCAGGGGGCGTTTGATTTATCCTATCTGCGCTGTATCCCCAATATGGTGATTATGGTTCCCAGCGATGAGAACGAGTGCCGGCAGATGCTGCATACCGGTTACCATTATGACCGCGGGCCGTCGGCGGTGCGCTATCCGCGCGGCAGCGGGACCGGCGCGGCCTTTTTGCCGCTGGCGTCCCTGCCGATCGGCAAAGGAACGATCCGCCGCCAGGGAGAAAAAATCGCCATTCTCAACTTCGGCACCCTATTGTCCGAAGCGGCCATCGTGGCGCAGCGGCTGAACGCTACGCTGGTGGATATGCGTTTTGTCAAACCCCTGGACGAGGCGTTGCTGGCGGAGTTGGCCGCCAGCCATGAAGTCCTGGTGACGCTGGAAGAAAATGCCGTCATGGGCGGCGCCGGCAGCGGGGTGAACGAATTCCTCATGCATAAACGCCTGATGATCCCGGTATTGAATATCGGCCTGCCCGATCGCTTTATCCCCCAGGGGTCCCAAGCGGAAATCCGCGCCGACGTGGGCCTGGACAGCGCGGGCATCCTGAGACAAATCGAGCGCTGGCTGGCGTAAGGGACCTGCCGAACGCCCCGCCCCCCAGTGCGGCCAACTGCGGCCTAGCGCTTGCCTAATGCTGGTAATCCAGCAAGACGTTGCCGTTGCGCTCCACCGGATCGAAGCGGCTGACCGGTAGCCTGCGCGCCGAATCCACCGCCGACGGATCGATTTGATATTGCCACGTTTCGCCCAGGCGGTAGGTAAACCGTATCCCGATATGACTATCGCTGTTTCTGGCGCTGCCCTTGCGATGATCGACCCCGAAGGTCAGCAAGGGGATCGGGGTATATGTCAGGCCGCCGGTGGCCGCGCGCAGATTATCCAACCGGTTTTCTTTGCCAAACAACGCCACATTGTCGGCCATATATTGTTCAAAAATCAGCCTGACTCCCAATTGCGGATAGGCCGGCAAGTAAGCCTCGGCCCGGATATCATAACCATTGGCCGGACGCTCCGCGTTATTGGCAAAATCACGGGACGGATGCCAGTCCCCGCTGCGCAAATAGAGATTGGCCGACAATTTCAAATAATGGGTCCCTATTTCGCCACCCACCCCTGAACGCCGGTTGCCGCCGGTGACATCATCATCAAAAAAAGTATTGAGGCCAAACATCCAATTATTCACCAATGTGCGCACGCCGGCCACGATATTATAAGTATCCCGGCTCGCGCGGCGGCGGCCGCTCAACTGGGTGATAAACAGCGTTTGGCCGCTGTCGTATACGGGCACCAGCAGATCGATGGAGCGGTCGTCCAGATGAATATCCTCATCGACGTTGAACTGCGCCCTGGCGCTACCCCAATGGCTGAACCAGCCGGTATCGCCGGCGGCGGCCCTGGCATCGGCCGCCGCCGGCGCGCCGTCCCGGGCGAAGGCGGTCCCTGACAAGGCGATGCCCAGCAGCCACGGCAGCCCGCGGCAAATAATCCCTGCATAATTTTCCTTAACGTTAATTAACCGCATAAAGATCACCTCCGGGGTTAAAATACCTGGCGATAAAATAAAAAGCATAATAAACACGGCTAACAAGCCAATGCTAAATAATAAAACATGCTCGCATATATTAATTATTTTAATTTATTAGCGTGTTTGTTATTTTTAATAATTGTCGGAATTGTTATTATCATAATATAGATATTTTAATTAAAATAATAATTATTTTATTTATGTAATTTAATTAAACTAACAGGATAAAAAACCGAATAAAGCATTAGCGCATTTAATTAAAGCCGGCAGACCCGCCGCCCGGGCGGGTCTGGCTTTTACGCATGGGGGAATAAAGCGTTTAATGATTGCCCTGTAATTGCGCCTCGGCAACCTGCTCCACGTCGGGCCGCGACAGCATGGCGGTGGCAATGCCGTTACCCAACACATTGATGCCTGAGCGCCCCATATCCAGCACATGGTCGATACCCATCAGCAGCAAAATGCCCGCCACCGGAATATTGAAACTGGGGATAGTGGCCGCCAATACCACCAGGGCGGAGCGCGGGACGCCGGCAATGCCCTTGGACGCCAGCATCAGGGTCAGCATCAGCATGGCGATTTCAGACCCGGTCAGCGTGATGTTATAAGCCTGGGCGATAAACATGGCGGCGAAGGAACAGTAGATCATCGAACCAACCAGATTAAAGGAGTAACCAAGCGGCAAAACAAACGACGCGATATTGTTCGGGCACCCGAAGCGGCGCAGTTGCTCCAGCGTCTTGGGATAGGCGGCTTCCGAACTGCTGGTGGTAAACGCCAGCAGTACCGGCTCTTTAAGCAGGCTTAACAGGCGGAAGGTGGCGGATTTAAGCACCAGATAACAAAAGGCGATCATCAGGATGCAGCACAGCACAATCGCCAGATAATAACCGCCGATAAACGAGGCGTAGCTTTTGAGGATGCCCAGCCCTTCGTTGGCGATAACCGATGATACCGCGGCGAAAATAGCGATCGGCGCCATATACATGACATAACCGGTAACTTTGAGCATGATGTGGGAGACCACATTCAGGCCGTCCGCCAGCGGTTTGTTGAATTTTTCCCCCAGCGACGCGCCGGCGATGCCGAAAAACAGCGAAAACACCACGATTTGCAGGATTTCATTATGCCCCATGGCATCAACGATGCTGGTGGGAAAAGTATGGGCGATAAACGTTTTGAAGGACATGCCGCTGGCGGCCAAGCCGGTGTCCACGGCCTGGGCCGGGATTTGCAGGTTCAGCCCGGCGCCGGGCTGCATGATGCTGACCACCGCCAGCCCCAGTAAAATGGATACCGCGGAAGAGGAGATAAACCAGATGAATGCCTTGCCGCCCAGGGCGCCGATGGCCGAGGTATCGCCCATATTCATGATACCCACCGTCAGGGTGGTAAATACCAGCGGGGCGATGACCATTTTAATCAGGCGCAGGAAAATATCGGTGAATAATGCGATGGTATCGGCATATTCGCGAGCGTTTTCCACCGAGGCAAACTGGTGTACCAGGGCACCCATGATGATGCCCAGTACCATGAATACCAGGATGAAAGTGGTCAGTTTGTTCGATTTGGACATAATTTCTCGCCGCTCAGTTACCTGAAGCGTTTATTGTGGTAAAGGGTTGAGGTTAAGTTGCATAATCATCCTTAATCAACGGGCAACATTCCATGTAATGAGTCAAAAAAAAGCGGATAAATCATTGAGGAGAAGAATATGCAGTTTACCACGCTTGGCCAAACCAATCTTCGGGTATCCCGCCTGTGTTTGGGTTGTATGACTTTTGGCGAACCGACCCGGGGCAAACACGCCTGGACCTTGCCCGAAGAGAGTTCCAGGCCGCTTATCCAGCAGGCATTGGATTTAGGCATCAATTTTTTCGATACCGCCAACAGCTATTCCGACGGCAGCAGTGAAGAGATCGTCGGCCGGGCGTTAAAAGACTTTGTTCAGCGCGACCAGATCGTGCTGGCCACCAAAGTCTTTTTCCCCATGAGCAATCTGAGCGGCGGCCTGTCGCGCGCCAATATCATGCAATCCATCGACGACAGCCTGACCCGCCTGGGCACCGATTATGTCGATCTGCTGCAAATCCACCGCTGGGATTACGATACGCCTCTGGAAGAGACGCTCGAAGCGCTGCACGATGTGGTGAAATCCGGCAAGGCGCGCTATATCGGCGCATCGTCAATGTATGCATGGCAATTCGCCCGGGCGCTCTATACGGCGGATTTACACGGATGGACACGCTTCGTCAGCATGCAGGATCAATACAATCTGATCCAGCGTGAAGAAGAGCGTGAAATGCACCCGCTATGCCTGGCGGAAAATATTGCGGTATTGCCCTGGAGCCCGCTGGCGCGCGGCAGGCTGACGCGGCCCTGGGGTGAAACCACCGCGCGCGAGGCCTCCGATGAGGTCAGCAAAGCGCTTTACGATAGCAGCTATGAGGCCGACGGCCGCATAGCCGAACGGGTATCGGTGATTGCCGATAACCTGGGGCTCTCGCGGGCGCAGGTGGCCCTGGCATGGGTATTGAGCAAACCGGCGGTAACCGCACCCATTATCGGCGCGTCGCGCGCCGAACAACTGGACGATCTGGCGGCGGCCGTGGACATCACGCTTGATGCGCAGGATCTCGCCGAACTGGAAACCGCCTATACCCCGCACTACCCGGCGGGTTTTAAATAACCCCGGCCCGGGCGGGCTTAGAATAACGGCCAGTGATGGCCTACCCAATAGATCATGCCGGCGGCGATAATGCCGGCAATGATATCATCGATCATGATGCCCATGCCGCCATGCACTTCGCGATCAAACCAGCGTATCGGCCAGGGTTTCCAGATATCCAGCACCCGGAACAGCACAAACCCCGCCAGCACCCAGCGCCAGTCGTTGACCGGCAGGGCCATCAGCGTAATCCACATGCCTGCGAATTCGTCCCAGACGATGCAGCCGTGATCGTGCACCCGCATATCCTTGGCGGTCTGGTGGCAGGCATATACCCCCAGGCAGATGCTTAACATCACGCCCAGCGAATAGAGCTGCCAGGGAAGCTGGATCAGCAGGCACCATAGGGGAATGGCCGCCAGCGAACCGGCGGTGCCGGGCATCCAGGGAAACATGCCGCTGCCGAACCCGGTGGCCAGCAGATGCCAGGGATTACTGAGTCTTACCCGCCCTTTGGCGAGAGCCATGTCCATGGTCATAAGCTTACCCTTGGCTAAAATGATCAAAACCCTGCCAGTCCGGGGTTACCGGCTGATTATCCAGCAGCAGTTGCAAACCTTCGCTACGCGGCCCGATTTGGCCGATACAGGTGAAATCCGCCCCCGCATGGCCCAGCGCCACGTCCAGCGCGCCGCGATTAATTTCCGGCACGGTGAAGCAAAGCTCATAATCTTCCCCGCCGCTTAATGCCCAGCGCAGCGCCTGTTCCGGCGTCGCGTGGCGGCGCAGGGCGGTGGAATAAGGCAGGTCTTCCAAATGCAGGCGCGCGCCGCACTCGCTGCTGTCAAGAATATGACCCAGGTCGGAAATCACGCCATCGGAGAGATCGATGGCCGAACTGGCCAGATCGCGCAGCGCCTGGCCTTGCAAAATGCGCGGCTGCGGGCGTAAGTGGCGCCCCAGCAGGTATTGCCGGTCCGCCGCAACGTCCACGGCGAGCCGGTTTTGCAAGATAGCCAGCCCCGCGGCGCTGTCGCCCAAGGTACCGGTGACATAAATCCAGTCGCCGATGCGGGCGCCGGATCGGGTCAACGCGCGTCCGGCCGGGATCAGCCCGTGGATGGTGAGCGTCAGGCTCAGGGGACCGCGGGTGGTATCGCCGCCGATCAGCTGCATACCGTAATAATCCAGTTGCTCGAACAGACTGTCGCTATAGGCCGCCAGCCAGGATTCATCCACGGTCGGCAACGTCAGGGCCAGCGATAGCCAGGCGGGGTCCGCGCCCATGGCTGCCAGGTCGCTGAGATTTACCGCCAGGGATTTATAGCCTAAATCGGCAGGGGAGATATCAGGCAGAAAGTGGATTCCCGATACCAGGGTATCGGTACTCACCGCTATCAGGCGTTTTTCATCAACCGATAGCAGCGCACAATCATCGCCGATACCCACTACTACGTCCCGGCGCGCGCTGCGCACCCGGTTGAAATAGCGGGTAATAAGGTCAAATTCGCCACAGGCCATAACCAATCCAAATGTTGTTGTATATGGAATCGCAGCAAAGGGCTACGGCCGGAAACCCGGCCGGAAAAACGTTACTTTCTGTTGGGACGGATGTGCGGGGCCGCTTTATCCAGCACGCCGTTGACGAACTTATGGCTCTCTTCGGCGCCAAAGGTTTTGGCTAGCTCGATGGCTTCATTGATCGCCACTTTGTAGGGCACATCCAGGCGTTTGCTGAGCTCATACAAAGCCAGGCGCAAAATCGCCCTTTCCACATGCCCCAGCTCGTCAAGCTGACGTGAAAGGTAGGGTGCCATAAGCTGATCCAGCTCCGCTGCATGCGTCGCCGTACCTTTATACAGCTCGCGAAAATAAGCGATATCAACGTCTTTGACATCCTGCTCCGCCAGGAACTGGACTTCAATATCATCGATATCGTTATGAGATAACTGCCATGAGTAAAGCGCCTGAACGACACATTCACGGGCACGGCGACGAGCAGCAGGTTTCACGAATTTCCCCTTTACTTACGCTTTGATAGCTTTCAGTACGTTAATCATTTCCAGTGCGGTCAACGCGGCTTCCGCACCTTTGTTACCGGCTTTGGTGCCGGCACGTTCTATCGCCTGCTCAATGCTTTCCGTCGTCAGCACGCCGAAGGCGACGGGCAGTTCACTGCTCATGGCCACGCTTGACAAACCGGAACTGCATTCGCCGGCAACATATTCAAAATGCGCGGTGCCGCCACGGATTACCGTACCCAGCGCCACCACGGCATCGAATTTTTTACTGTTCGCCAATGCGCGGGTCGCCAGCGGCAGCTCATAGGCCCCGGGAACCCACACCACGGTGATGTTCTCGTCCTTGACCTGGCCGACACGCTTTAGGGCATCAATCGCGCCTGAAAGCAGGCTGTCGTTGATGAAGTGGTTAAAGCGCGCAATCGCAATCGCTATACGGGCATCCGGAGTGGCAACAGCACCTTCAATAACGTTCATGGCTTTCCTTCAATTGGCAAATGGCGGTAATTGCCCCACGAGGGGGCGGATTCTAACATATTCTTTAGCCCGCTGCTCGGGCCAATTACTGCGGGTAACGAGGTTTCAGCCGCAGGCGGATATCCGGGCCGACCTGGCGCAGATCGGTAATCGAAAACTCCGGCGCCTGGGCCAGTTTTTCCAGCCCCGGCAGCATGCACAGCCCCCGGGCGTCGTTACCGAGTAGCTTGGGCGCCAGATAAACGATCAGTTCGTCCACCACCCCGGCGTTAAGCAGCGCGCCGGCAAGCGCGGCGCCGGCTTCCACCCATAGGCTGTTCACCTGGCGCCGGGCCAGTTGCATCATTAACGCCACCAGATCAATCCTCGGTTGACCGCCGGGTTCAGCGGTATTTTCCCGGGAAAGCAGCGTTAATTGCTCCACATTTTGCGGCCAGCGCCGATCGTCGGGCCGCAGGCGGGCGAGCCAGGTCTGGCCGTTTTGGGCGATAAGCCGGTGTTCGGGAGCGACGCGATTTCGGCTATCGATAATCACCCGTACCGGCTGGCGCACCGATTCTCGCGGGTACGCCGCGCGGATATGCTCCGGCAGGTCGTCCCAGCGCACCGTCAGGGCGGGATTATCGGCCAGGACGGTGGCGCTGGTGGACAAAATGGCGCCGCTTTGAGCGCGGAATGCCTGGACATCCTGCCTGGCCTGGGGCGAAGTGATCCACTGGCTTTCGCCGGAGGCCATGGCGGTGCGCCCGTCCAGGGAGGCGGCCAGCTTCAGTTGCACAAAGGGAAAGCCGGTACGCATGCGTTTGAGGAAGCCCGGGTTCAGCGCTTCGGCCTCGCCCGCCATCAGGCCGTGCTCCACCACCGCGCCAGCCTGCCGCAAACGGTACATTCCCCGCCCGGACACCTCGGGATTGGGGTCCTGCATCGCCACCACCACCCGCGCCACCCCCGCGGCGATCAGCGCATCGCAGCACGGGGGAGTGCGGCCGAAGTGGCTGCAAGGTTCGAGGGTCACATATGCGGTGGCGCCGCGTGCGTTCTCGCCCGCCATGCGCAGGGCATGTACTTCGGCATGGGGCTCGCCCGCGCGCTGATGGTAACCTTCCCCGACAATCCGCCCCGCGCGCGCGATGACGCATCCCACGTTGGGATTGGGCGCGGTGGTGAACCTGCCGCGCCGGGCCAGCTCCAGCGCGCGGGCCATATACAATTCATCGGGCTGCATAACGGTATTCCTTAGTCCTGAAGGCGGGCAATCTCTTCGCCGAATTCACGTACATCCTCAAAGCTGCGGTAGACCGAGGCAAAACGGATATAAGCCACTTTATCGAGCTTTTTCAATGCGTCCATGACCAGATTGCCGACCATTTTACTGGGAACTTCCCGCTCGCCGGTAGCCCGCAGCTGCGATTTTATGTGATTGATGGCCATCTCGACGTCATCGGAATTCACCGGCCTTTTTTCCAGCGCCTTTAAAAAGCCGCCGCGCAGTTTATCCTCGTTAAAAGGTTCGCGGATATCATTGCTCTTAATGACCCTGGGCAACACCAGCTCCGCCACCTCAAAGGTGGTAAAGCGTTCATTGCACACCAGGCACTGGCGCCGGCGCCGGACCTGCGACCCCTCGCCCACCAGGCGGGAATCAATAACCTTGGTATCGACTGCGGAACAAAATGGGCAATGCATAAGGCGTCCTGGATGGCTCAAACGGATACGGTAGTTTAGCGCGAACCGGGCCGACAACAAAGAGGCATGCCCGGCGGATAAGACGGACAAGTCCTATTGTCGCCGTTTCATTCCATGACATCCGGCACGTTCCGGGCTAAGCTGTAGTTAACTGACAGAAAAAGGAAACTGTTGCTATGACAACCGGTTATCGTTCATTTTACGCTATCGCCGCGCTGCTGGTGCTTTCTGGATGTGCGCAACAATCGAACCCCAAAATTCCCGCGTTGAAGAGTGAAGTCAGCCAGCTTAACCAGCGGCTGCAATACCTAAACGATCAGGTTTCGGCCTTGATGCAGCAAAACGCCCTGAACGAACAATCCACCGGCGGGGTTTATCTCTATCCGGCGGCCCAGACCGGCGCGCCGATCGAAACCGATATCGGCAAACTCCTGGTGTCCCTGGGCACGGTCGAGGCCGAGGCCAACGGATCGCGGGCGGTATTGCATATCCGCACCGCCGATAGCTCCACGCTGGCGCCGTTCCATGCGGTGGTCGACTGGGGCCAGGTGGATACCACGTCGGGCAAGCCGCTGACCGCCGATACCCTGAGCCAGCCGATTACCGTCCCGGCGTCCCTGCTGCCCAAGCCGGAAGCCGCCATCGAGCTGCGCCTGAGCGGCCTGGCGCCGGAACAGGTGGGGTTCGTCCGCCTGCATGATTTTATCAGGAACACCCCCGAAACCCCGGCGGCGCCCGATGCGGTTAAACCGCTGCCGCGGTAATCGCCTGCTTCATCACATGCCACCAGTCCCGCCGGCCATGTAAACGGACGAAATCCCACGATCGGAATCTGCCATCATGTTTGTTGGCACACACCTGGTTTTATATTGACTTACGGCCTTCCCGCCAATGGTCCAGGTAGGCCATGATCGCCCGGAAGGCCTCATTCCGTACCGCGGTATCAATGCGGCCGTCTTGCGCGTAACCGAACTTCAGGCAGGCAAAACCGATTTCTACCGCCATGGTCGCTACATCCGGCGACACCGGCAACGCCGGAAGTTCGCCAAAACGCGCAGCCGCGTCCCGTAGCAATTGTCCGATAGATGTGTTCTTGGAAGCATGGGCGGCGCGGTCGACGTCGCTGAACGAACCGTTTAGTAGAAGCACGCCCGCCGCTGGATGCGCATTGTAATAATCCACGCATGTATCCAGTACGATACGCACCCAGTTGTGTAACGTACGAGTCCGCGCGGCGCCTGAACTGGCAATAGCCTCGCTGAGGCGCAGCATATGGATCTGGGCGATGTGTGCAAATAGCGCGTATTTGTCTGGAAAGAACGGGTAGATGCTGGCCCGCGGCACCGCCGAAATTGCTGCAAGCGCTGGAATCGAAGTCTTTTCAGGACCAAGTTCTTCGAGCATGCGCTCAGCCGCCTCGATAACCCGGGTCATACGTTCCAGCGAACGCTCCTGGACGGGGCGGCGAGTATGTTTTCCCTTGGAGAGGCTTGAATCATAATCAGACATATGTTAGTTTCTTAAAATGACAAATGTTGGATATTGGTGGATTTCAGCATTGAATATTACACGATACCCCATTCAAGCGGTGGGGGCCATCTTTTGCGCTCCGCTGACGCCATGGCTGTGACGATGAATGCCGAGTCAGCAATGAGGACCGCTTAATGCGCCGCAATACTCCGCCTTAATCTTGCAACCGGAGAAAATAAAATGAACGCTTTATGCAGGAACGTTCACATCCACATCGAAGAACGGGGCGAAGGCGCCCCCTCACTGATATTTCTGCACTATTGGGGCGGCTCATCCAGAACATGGGATTACGTTATCAATGCGCTCCCCTTTGCCTGCCACACATTAGCCCTGGATCTTCGCGGTTGGGGGGCGTCGGACGCACCCGATAAGGGGTATGCGCTGGCAGACTTTGCGGGAGATGTCCAGCGCGTAATTGCGGAGCGCGGCTTATCAACATTCGTGCTGATCGGGCATTCCATGGGTGGCAAAATAGCCCAGTTCCTTGCGTCGCGCAGGCCCGCGGGATTAGCCGGACTGGTATTGGTCGCTCCCTCTCCTCCGACGCCGCTGGGGTTGCCTTCCACCATACGTGAAGAGATGGAAAGCGCCTATCGGTCTACGGCGTCCGTTGAGGCAACAATCGACCAGGTACTAACAGCGAAGCCGCTGACCAAAGAACAGCGAAAGCAGGTCATCGAGGACAGCCTGCGCGGCGGCGCGGCGGCAAAAATCGCATGGCCGCGCTACACCAGCCAGGAAGATATTTCAGAGGAGATGAGTGCGATTACGGTACCCACGCTGGTAATAGCGGGCGAACTGGATCGGGTCGATAGCGTCTCTACGCTTGAGATCGAATTGCTCATGCGCATTCCACATGCCGATATGCACGTGCTCCCTGGAACCGGGCATCTGTCGCCCCTTGAATCCCCCCGGGATATCGCCGAATTGATAGGCATATTTCTTTCATCATTGGCGCAAGACGGCCATAAGGCTTGACGGCGGAAGAAGCGAGGGTGCCGGCCGCCATTTGTATCGTCCCGCTCCCGCACCCGCCGCGTTGATTTAGGCAACCAGCAGACGCTATTTTGTTTCCTATTTTCAGGAGGGATTTACCATGCTCAAGACTATCCTTATCACCGGCGCAGGTTCCGGGTTCGGCGAGGCGGCCGCAATCGGCCTTGCGCGTTGCGGCCACAATGTCATTGCCACCGTGCAATGTTCGCCCCAGGTCACGCCGCTGCGTGAGAAAGCCGATGCGCTCGGCCTCGCCAACTTGCGGGTCGAGAAGCTCGACCTATTCGATTCGTACGACATGGCTTATGCCCAAAGCCAGGATATCGACGTTCTCTGGAATAATGCCGGTATGGGCGAGGGCGGCCCGGTGTTCGAGATTCCACTCGATCTTGTTCGCCGCAACTACGAGGTCAACGTTTTTCTCCCGCTCGCATTGACGCAGGGCTTCGTCAGAAAATGGATCGCGCAGAAAAAACAGGCGAAGGTTGTTTTCACCTCGTCGATGAGCGGACTATTCTCTCCGGCCAATTGGGGCGTTTACGCCTCAACCAAACATGCTCTTGAATCGATTGCCGAAGCAATGCAGCAAGAATTGGCCGGTTATGGCATCAAGGTCCAGACCATCAATCCCGGCGCTTTTTATACCGGCTTTAACGAGACCATGGCCGATACGGCATTCCGCTGGCTTGACGACGAGAAAAACATAACGCGCCGCGCTGATTTGCGAGCGCAGTTCGACGAGGCGCTGGCATCGCCTTTGGGCCATCTCGACGCGCAGGAGATGATCGATCGCATGATCGAAATCGTCCCTGCCGATACGGGTAAGTTCCGCAACGTCGTGCCCCCGGCGGTAGCCGAAATGTTGAAGGCCCATCAACTTGCGGCCTGGGATAATCAGATTTGAGATAAAAAGCCGGCGCAGCCTAACACCGATCGGTTAAGCAAAATGATCGGTTGGACGATCCGGCAGGCGTATGACAATAGCCCCATCATTTTTTGACGGGGCTTTTTCATGCCGCCACCCTGGAGGGATGATATACGAACCTGGGCCGAATCCGGCGAAACGGGGAAAAATACGGGAGAATATGCAGCAGTTTATCCTGCCGGGGGAAAGAAAACGGCCCAAAGAACGGACCGTTGGTATCTCAAAAACCCCGTATGCCGTTCACTCAACACATCTTAAGTGAACGGCGTTATGCTAACCCGGCGTTTTTAATTGGCTGGCCGGATAGCGATAACGTTGGTTATGGCAAAATCGAAGGCTGGTCGGCGCCCTCTTTTTCCACTTTTTGCTGCATCATATGTTCGCGTTTCATACCCAGTTTCAGGGCCAGGGCCGAGGCGACATAGATGGAGGATACCGTACCGATGGTCACACCGATCAACATGGTCAGCGAGAAGCCTTCCAGAATCGGGCCGCCAAAGATAAACAGCATCAGCACCACCATCAGCGTGGTGGCCGAGGTCATGATGGTACGGCTCAGGGTCTGGGTCAGGGACACATTGATAATTTCATAAGAGCTGCCGCGGCGGATCTTGCGGAAGTTTTCACGGATACGGTCCGAGACCACGATGCTGTCATTGAGCGAGTAGCCGATGACCGACATCAGGGAGGCGATAATGGTCAGGTCGATTTCCACATGGAACAGCGACAAGATCCCCATGGTGATCACCACGTCATGGGCCAGCGCCAACACCGCCCCTAGCGCCAGGCGCCATTCAAAACGGATGCCCACGTAGATCAGGATGGAGATCAACGCCACCAGCAGCGCCATGCCGCCGGCCTGCGCCAGATCGTTGCCGACACTCGGCCCCACGAATTCAATCCGTTTGACCGACGCGTTTTGCTCAAAGGTCTGGTTAATCACCCCTACCACTTTATTGCCCAGTTCCTGACCCGCGCCATCCTGAACCGGCGGCATGCGCACCATGACATCACGGCTGCTGCCGAAGTTCTGGATCAGCGGTTCCTTGAAACCGGCTTTCTCCAGCGAATCGCGCATGGCGTCCAGATCGACGGCTTTTTCCAGGCTCAGTTCAATCACCGTACCGCCGGTGAAATCCAGGCCCCAGTTAAAACCCCGCACCGCCATGATGGCGATGGAGATAATTAACAGCGTGATCGAAATACTGAACGCCACGTTGTCCCAGCGCATAAAGTCATAGACTCTACGGCCGTAATTCAAATCTTCAACACTATGTTGCTGTTGCTGAGCCACGACCCACTCCTAAATTGACAGCTTGTTGATACGTTTACCGCCGTAAAGCAGGTTAACGATGGCACGCGTGCCGACAATCGCCGTAAACATTGAGGTGGCGACCCCAATCGCGGTGGTGATGGCAAAGCCCTTGATGGAACCGGTGCCGACCGCATACAGGATAATGGCGGTAATCAACGTGGTAACGTTGGCGTCAACGATACTGGAGAATGCGCCGCGATAACCTTCATGGATTGCCTGCTGGATGGTGCGCCCGTTCTTGAGCTCTTCCTTGATGCGCTCATTGATCAGCACGTTGGCGTCCACCGCCACTGCCAGGGTCAAGACGATGCCGGCGATACCCGGCATGGTCAGCGTCGCCCCCGGCAGCAGGGACATGATGCCCACGATCATGATCAGGTTGGCGATAAGCGCGGTGGTGGCGATCAGGCCGAACTTGCGATACCACACCACCATAAACACGATGGACGCCACCAGGCCCCACAGGCAAGCCTGCAAACCCTGGGTAATATTCTGCATCCCAAGAGTTGGGCCGATGGTGCGCTCTTCCACGATCTGGATCGGCGCAATCAGCGCCCCGGCGCGCAGCAGCAGCGACAGCTGGCGGGCTTCATTGGGATTGTCGATCCCGGTGATGCGGAAGCTGTTGCCCAGTCGGGATTGGATGGTGGCAACGTTGATGACCTCTTCCTGTTTCACCAGGATCGATCGGCCGTTGGCATCCTTCCTGCCGCTATCCTTGTATTCCACGAACAGCGTGGCCATTGGCTTGCCGATATTATCCTTGGTGAAATTGGACATATTGGTGCCGCCGGTGCTGTCCAGCGAAATATTCACCTGCGGACGATTGTATTCATCGGCGCTGGAGGTGGAGTCGGTAATATGGTCGCCGGTGAGGATCACCCGTTTGTAAAGTACGACCGGTTGACCTTCGCGGGTGGATTTCACTTCTGAATCACCCGGCACGCGGCCGCTGGCGGCGGCGGTGCGATCGACCGTGCTGTTGACCAGGCGGAACTCCAGGGTGGCGGTGGCGCCCAGGATTTCCTTGGCGCGCGCGGTGTCCTGGATACCCGGCAGTTCAACTACGATGCGATCGGCGCCCTGGCGCTGGACCAGCGGTTCGGCCACGCCCAGTTGGTTGACGCGGTTACGCAGGATGGTGATGTTCTGCTGCACCGCGTATTCCCTGGCCTCGCGCAGCCGGGTGTCCGCCATGACGGCGCGCAGGCCGGTTTCGCCGACGGTGCTGAGCACCAGGTCGCGATGACGCGGGGTCAGGTAAGAGATCGCCTCGTCGCGGGAAGCCGAGTCGCGGAAACCGACTTCGGTGCCGTTGTTGTCGGTTTTACGGACGGTAGCGTAAGGAATGCCTTTATCGCGCAGATCGGTGCGCAAGGTATCCATGGTCTGCTCCTGGAGTTTACCCAGGGCGGTGTCCATGTCCACTTCCATCAGGAAGTGCACGCCACCGCGCAAATCCAGGCCCAGTTTCATCGGTTCGGCGCCCAGTACCGCTAACCACGGCGGGGTGGCCGGGGCCAGGTTGAGCGCAACGACGTAATTTTCGCCGAGCGCGGTCAATAACGCCTCGCGGGCGCGCAGCTGCACGTCCGGGTTGGCGAAACGCGCCAGGATTGCGCCATTTTCCAATGCAATAGACTTACTGGTGATGTTTTGTTCTTTTAATACATTTTGGATCTGAACCAGCGTCGTCTCACTGGCGGCGGCACCCCGCGCGCCAGTGATTTGTACGGCCGGATCCTCACCATATAGGTTTGGAAGCGCATATAGCAACCCGACGAGTAGCGCCAGGATAAGCATGATGTACTTCCATAAAGGATAACGGTTTAACACGGCAGTTCCCTTCGGGAAAATCGATTATTACAGCGCTTTCATCGTACCTTTCGGCAGAACAGCGGCCACGAAGTCACGCTTGATGACCACTTCATTGGTATCGTTGAGCGCGATCGCAATATAGCCGGTATCCGCGACTTTGGTGACGCGTCCGACCAGGCCGCCGGTGGTCAGCACTTCATCGCCCTTGCCGATGGAGTCCATGAGTTTTTTATGATCTTTGCCGCGTTTTTGCTGCGGGCGCAGGATCATGAAGTAAAAAATCAAACCAAATACCACCAGCATGATCACCAGAGAGTAAGGACTTCCCTGGGACGGGCCGGTGGCTGCTGCGGCGGCGTCAGAACTGAAAAAGCTCATTTAAATTCCCTCATTGTTATTTAACTCAACGACTAAAGGCGGAACGGGTTGCCCCCTCCGACCATAAAACTCTTCAACAAAGTGCCCTAATTTACCCTCATCGATAGCCTGGCGTAAACCCGCCATCAGACGCTGATAATAACGCAGATTGTGGATGGTATTCAGACGGGCACCAAGTATTTCGTTGCAACGGTCGAGATGATGCAAGTATGCGCGGCTATAATTGCGACAGGTGTAGCAATCACAGTGCTCATCGAGCGTCGATATATCGCTTTTATGGCTCGCGTTGCGGATTTTAACCACACCGCCGGTCACGAATAAATGGCCGTTGCGCGCATTGCGGGTCGGCATGACGCAATCGAACATATCAATGCCGCGGCGCACGCCCTCCACCAAATCCTCGGGTTTGCCGACCCCCATCAAATACCGCGGCTTATCCGCCGGGATTTGCGGGCAGACATGTTCCAGGATGCGATGCATGTCCGCTTTCGGCTCACCTACCGCCAGGCCGCCCACAGCGTAACCATCAAAGCCTATCTCTACCAGTCTTTTTACCGATACATCTCGTAAATCTTCGTAAATGCCGCCCTGTATGATGCCGAACAGCGCGTTGGGATTGTCCAGTTCATCAAAACGCGCCCGGCTGCGGGCCGCCCAGCGCAGCGACATTTCCATCGACTTTTTCGCGTAGTCGTGCTCGGCGGGAAAGGGAGTGCATTCGTCAAAGATCATGACGATATCCGAACCGAGATCATGTTGAATTTCCATCGACTTTTCCGGGCTGAGGAAAATCGCGTCGCCGTTGATCGGGTTGCGAAAGTGCACGCCCTCTTCGGTGATTTTACGGATATCGCCGAGGCTGAACACCTGGAAGCCGCCGGAATCGGTAAGAATCGGCCCGTGCCACTGCATGAAATCGTGCAGATCCCCGTGCAGTTTCATGATCTCCTGCCCCGGACGCAGCCACAGGTGGAAAGTGTTGCCCAGCAGGATTTGCGCGCCGGTC
Organism: Sodalis sp. RH21; assembly: GCF_047324175.1. Classification (NCBI taxonomy): domain Bacteria; kingdom Pseudomonadati; phylum Pseudomonadota; class Gammaproteobacteria; order Enterobacterales; family Bruguierivoracaceae; genus Sodalis; species Sodalis sp. RH21. The sequence goes on from NZ_CP178732.1 coordinate 4,385,489, forward strand.
TCGGCCACTTCTTCCGGCGTCATGCCTTTTACCGTGCCGTAAGTGCCTACGGGCATAAACGCCGGGGTTTCCACCACGCCGCGCTCGAATTCCAGGCGCCCGCGGCGCGCCAGGCCGTCAGTTTTTATTAATTGGTACTTCACTCAACCTCCGACACCGGATAAACAGTCCGATGTAATAATTACCGCGGCCATCGCCCCGGCAAGATAGCCCGGCGGAAACCCCGCCAGGCAGATTAATTATTCCCAATCGCTTCTAGGCCGGCCGCGGGATTATGGGTGATAAACATGGCGTCGCCGTAGCTGAAAAAGCGATATTGCCGCGCAACCGCTTCGCGATAGGCGGCCATAGTATGACGGTAACCGGCGAATGCGGATACCAACATAATCAAAGTTGACTCCGGTAAATGGAAATTGGTGACCAGCACGTCGATGAGGCGAAAGCGGTAGCCGGGATAAATAAAGATCTCGGTGTCGCCAAAAAACGGCGCCAATTCCCCGTCGCCGGCCGCCTGGGCGGCGCTTTCCAGAGAACGCACCGACGTGGTGCCCACGGCGACGACCCGGTTGCCGCGCCGTTTACAGGCCAGCACCGCGTCGACCACCGTCTGCGGGACTTCCGCGTATTCCGAATGCATAACGTGATCTTCCAGGGAATCCACCCGCACCGGCTGGAAAGTGCCCGCACCCACGTGCAGCGTGACAAATGCCATTTCGACGCCTTTGGCGCGCAGCGCGTCGAGCAGCGGGGTATCGAAATGCAGGCCGGCGGTGGGGGCGGCAACCGCCCCGGGGCGCTCGCTGTAGACGGTCTGGTACAATTCGCGATCCGCCGCTTCATCCGGACGGTCGATATAGGGCGGCAGCGGGATATGGCCCGCCGCATTGAGCAGCGTCAGGACATCGCGTTCCTCATCGAAGCGCAGTTCGAACAGGGCGTCATGGCGCGCAAGCATGGTGGCGCGGATGGACTCGTCATCCCCCAGCAGCAGCGCGGTGCCCGGTTTGGGCGCCTTGGAGGCGCGCACATGGGCCAGGACGCGGTGATCGTCCAGCACCCGCTCTACCAGCACCTCGATTTTGCCGCCGCTGGCCTTGCGGCCGAACAGGCGCGCCGGGATAACGCGGGTATTGTTGAACACCAGAAGATCGCCGGGCTGCAATTTATCCAGCAGGTCGGTGAATACGCCATGGGCCATCTCGCCCGAAGGCCCGTCCAGCGCCAGCAAGCGGCAGGCGCTGCGCTCCGGCTGGGGATAATGGGCAATCAGGGTTTCAGGGAGTTCAAATGAGAAATCGGCCACACGCATTACGGTTCACTTTAGACAAAAAACAGGCGGCTTAGTCTAGGGCTATGCGGGACGACCTGCAAGAAATAAGCAATTCCCCCTGCTTTTATTCTATACTCTGGGCATGAATTTTCTTGCCCATATCCATCTCGCCACCCTGGCCCGCAGCTCATTATTGGGCAATCTCATGGCGGACTTCGTCCGCGGTAATCCCGACGGCCAGTTTCCGCCGGCGGTGGCCGCAGGCATCCGCATGCATCGCCGTATCGATGTCATTACCGACGCCCACCCGGAAGTAAAGGCCGCCAGATACTTATTCAGCAGCGATTATCGCCGCGTGGCGCCGATTGCGCTGGATGTGGTATGGGATCATTTTCTGGCGCGCCATTGGCTGCGTATCGAACCGGAACTGCCGCTGCGGCAATTTATCCAGGGCGCCGAGCGGATGATTACGCCCGCCCTGCCCGGGACCCCGCCGGCATTCCAGTCGTTAAATCATTATCTCTGGCGCGAACGCTGGCTGGAGCGTTATGCCGAGCTGCCGTTTCTGGACCGGGTGTTAAACGGCATGGCGAGCCATCGGCCGCGGCTGGTGGCGCTAAGCGGCATTTTCCCCGAGATTGAGCAGCATTATCCCGCCCTGGAAGAGATTTTCTGGCGGCTATATCCGTCCATGATGCAGGTGGCCGTTTCCGGCGCCTATCGGCTGCCGTATGGCGGATGAATAAAACTCATACAATTTCCTTCGTCCGGCTTGCCCTTTTTTCAAAAAAGGTTATTTTGTTATATTAAATTCAAAAAGCCAGTCGTTTGATAGGCAAAAACTATCTCACCGATTGGCGGCATGGGCTGTTATGACCGGCGATGAGACCTTATACTGGCTCTCGTTTTAGACTCTCACTTAACAACTAAGCTAACTGCTTTTTACAGGAGTACACATGGTACTGGTAACTCGTCAAGCACCAGACTTTACCGCCGCCGCCGTATTGGGCAACGGTAAAATCGTCGAAAATTTCAACCTTAAAAGCCACATCGAAGGCAAACCGGCGGTCATTTTCTTCTGGCCGATGGATTTCACCTTTGTATGTCCGTCCGAGCTGATTGCTTTTGACAAGCGTTATGCCGAGTTTCAAAAACGCGGCGTGGAAGTTATCGGCGTTTCTTTTGACTCCGAGTTCGTGCATAACGCATGGCGCGATACGCCGGTTGAGAAAGGCGGCATCGGTAAAGTCCAGTACCCGATGGTTGCTGATATCAAGCATGAAATCATCCAGGCTTACGGTATCGGGCATCCTGAAGCCGGCGTTGCGCTGCGCGCTTCGTTCTTAATTGACAAGGAAGGCGTAGTTCGCCATCAGGTTGTCAACGATTTGCCGCTGGGTCGTAATGTTGACGAAATGCTGCGTATGGTTGATGCGTTGCAGTTCCATGAAGAGCACGGTGAAGTGTGCCCGGCTCAATGGGAAAAAGGCCAGGAAGGTATGGTGGCTTCGCCTGAAGGCGTGGCTAAATATCTGTCTGAGAACGTTAGCCTGCTGTAATGGCGGGTTAGTGGTGTCCGGGTTCTCCGTCCGGACATGACCTGTATAGCCTGTAAAGTAGAGCCGCCGGGAAACCGGCGGCTTTTTTGTGGGTGAAGGTCACCGTTCGCTGCCGGTGGGGCGACCGCGGGCTTAACCCCCCTACGGCGCGCTTTCCCTTGAACGGGACTCGCTGCAAGCACCGGTGATTGCGGGCTTAACGCGCCAACGGGCATCGGACGGCCAGGAAATGGCCGCCTCAACCCCTACGGCGCGCTTTCCCTTGAACGGGACTCGCTGCAAGCGCCGGTGATTGCGGGCTTAACGCGCCAACGGGCATCGGACGGCCAGGAAATGGCCGCCTCAACCCCTACGGCGCGCTTTCCCTTGAACGGGATTTGCTGCAAGCTCAGCGGTGGGTGCTGGCCGCGAGGCGGCGGGTTTTATGGCGTTGCATGATGCCGTAGCCCAGCAGGAGGAGTATTACCCATACGGCGCCGACGTAGAGCGAGATGCGCGTGACCGGGAAGTAGCCGATCAGGCCGATGATAAAGAGTAGGAATACCACGCCGATCGCCGAGGCGAGCGCGCCGCCGGGCATGGGGAATACCAGCGCGTCGACCTGGTCGGCGGTGAGTTTGCGCCTGAAGGCGATTTGGGAGCAGAGGATCATAATCCAGACCCAGACCGTGGCAAAGGTGGCCAGGGAGGCGATAACCAGGAAAATATTCTCCGGCATGATGTAATTGAGATAGACCGCCAGCAGCAGCGCCAGCATCATCACCAGGACGGTGACCCAGGGAATGCCGTGGCGCGATACCCGCGCGAACATCTGCGGCGCGTGCCCCTGCCCGGCCATGCCGTGCAGCATGCGCCCTACCCCGAACACATCGCTGTTGATCGCGGATAATGATGCGGTAAGCACCACGAAATTAAGGATGCCGGCGGCGGTGTGGATGCCCAGTTTCTGGAAGGTCAGCACGAAGGGGCTGCCTTCGGTGCCCACCTGATCCCAGGGATAAATGGACATGATGACAAACAGGGTGCCGACATAAAACACCAGGATGCGCCAGGGCACGGAATTGATGGCCTTGGGGATGGATTTTTCCGGCTCGCTGGCTTCCCCGGCGGTGATGCCGATGATTTCAATACCGCCGTAGGCGAACATGACCATTTGCAGCGAGAGGATCATGCCCATGACCCCGTGGCTGAAGAATCCGCCGTTGGACCAGAGATTGTGGATGCCGGTGGCCTGGCCGCCGTTGCCGATGCCCCAGATAATGATGCCCAGCCCGGCCAGGATCATGATGATGATGGTGGCAACCTTGAAAAACGAAAACCAGAACTCCAGCTCGCCGAAGGCTTTGACGTTAAGCAGGTTGATGGCGCCGATGATCAGGACGACGCTAAGCACCCATACCCAATGCGGCACCAGGGGAAACCAGACGCCCATGTAGATGCCGAAGGCGGTGACATCCGCTATCGCCACGATCAGGATTTCAAAGCAGTAGGTCCAGCCGGTGATATAGCCCGCCAGCGGGCCGAGATTATCCTGGGCATAACGCGAGAATGAGCCGGCATTGGGGCTGTGGACGGACATTTCGCCCAGGGCGCGCATGATGATATACGCCACCACGCCGCCAATCAGATAAGCCAGCAATACGCTTGGACCCGCCATTTGAATGGCGTCCGCGGACCCATAAAACAGCCCGGTGCCGATAGCGGAGCCTAAAGCCATAAAACGAATATGCCGGGTAGTAAGACCCCGTTTTAGTGTGGAGGGTTGTTGCTGCATGACCCGTGTACCCTGTATTTTTTCAGCCAAAAATAACCATGAGGCCGCCCTCATGGTTAATAAAATTGTTAACCATCACGACCGGACGATAACGTTATGATGCGCGCCGAATTTATCATAGATTGCGCAGGCTACGCCGATTAGAAGCGTAGGCGGCAGCCAGGCCAGCCCCTGGGTCGATAGCGGCAGGTGCTGTATCCACTCGGGCAATAAGTACTGGAACGACGACGATTTGACGGCGTCCACGCTGCCAAACAGCAGGCTTATCAGCATGGCCGGCGCGATGACGCGGGTGCCGCTCTGCCATAAGCGTAGCGTAAAACTCAGCAGAATCAGGACGATGCAAGGCGGATAGATTGCCGTCAGCACCGGAATCGAGAACTGGATGAGATGGCTTAGCCCCAGGTTGGAAACCAGCATGGAAAACAGCCCGAGAACAAATACCAGCGTCCGGTAGGAAAACGGCAAATGGGCGCTGAAAAATTCGGCGCAGGCGCAGGTCAATCCCACCGCCGTTACCATGCAGGCCACGAAGATCAGGATGGCCAGAAACGCGCTGCCCCCCGAGCCGAAAGTGTATTGCACGTAGGCATGCAGGATTTCGGCGCCGTTTTGCGCCTGGGGCAGCAAGATACTGCTGCCCGATCCCAATTTGAATAAGGTGATATAGACCGCCGTTAGCCCTACGCCGGCGATCAGCCCCGCCAATACGGTATACCGGGTCAGCAGCGCGGCGCTGGTTACCCCGCGCGAGCGGGCGGCGTTGACGATGACGATGCCGAAGACCATGGCCCCCAGGGTATCCATGGTGAGGTAGCCATTGACGAACCCGCTGGAGAACGGCATATGGGCATAGGCATCGGTGGCCGGAATCGGGCTGCCGGCCGGCCAGAGCAGCGCGGCCACGCCCAGGATGGCCAGGGCGGCAATCTTCAGCGGCGCCAGGACATGCCCGACGGTATCGAGCAGGCGCCCGGGATACAGGGAGATGCCGATCACCAGGGCGAAGTAGACCAGGCTGTAAAGGAACAGCGGCAAGCCGCCCTGGAACAGCAGCGGCAGGTCGCCCTGGCCGATAAACGGCGCCAGGCCCACCTCGAAGGATACGGTGGCGGTGCGGGGGGTGGCAAACAGCGGCCCCACCGCCAGATAACAGACCACGGCCAGCATCAGCCCGGCTTTTTTGCCGATGGGCGAACTGAGGGCGTCAATACCGCCGCCCACCCGCGCCAGGGCGATGACCGTCACGACCGGCAGGCCGACGGCGGTAATCAGGAACCCGGCCGCCGCCCACCAGACATAGGGACCGGCCTGCAACCCCACCATGGGAGGAAAAATGATATTGCCCGCGCCGACAAACAGGGCGAAGGTCATAAAACCGAGTGCAAGTATATCGTTGACGCTTAAACGCTGACTCATGGGATAGTGCAATGCCTGTCTGGAAACCAAGGATAAGTAAAACCTATGACTATCACGTCATTTATGCCCGTTATCGCCTGTTTTCATAACCACAGCCGGCAACGGCGGCAACATGAATTCCCGGCGGATTGCTGCGTAAAGGGGGTGTTACCCGGGTTGACGCGCTTATTCCGCGAGGAAAACAGCATGAATAATGCAATAACCGGCGCAATTTAAACGTTTAACGCGTCCCATGGCAATAGTTGAATGCCAATGCAGAGTGAACGCTCACAAAAAAGCGCTAAAAGCAGTGGATACTTTCAGCACTTCTGGAATAAGCATTGCAAGATGGCTGAAGACGGACGGATTAAACCTTAATCCACTCATAATAGAACAGGATGGCTGACAGGGGCAAATCGGTTTGCCCCTTGCGGGATTACCAGGCGCGGCGCGACACGTCCAGCACCAGGCGAAGTTTATCCCATTGCTGGGCTTCGCTGAGCTTGTTGCCTTCTTCCGTGGAGGCGAAACCGCACTGCGGGCTGAGGCAGATTTGCTCCAGCGCGATATATTTCGTCGCTTCCCGCAGGCGGGCCAGTACCGCCTCGGGGTCTTCCAATTCGCCGCTTTTCGAAGTAATCAGCCCCAGCACCGCCTGCTGGCGGCCCGGCCGGATAAAACGCAGCGGCTCAAAGCCGCCGGCGCGATCGGTATCATATTCCAGGAAAAAGGCATCCAAGTTAACCTGGCCGAACAATATCGGCGCCACCGGCTCATAGCCGCCTTCGGAAATCCAGGTGGAGCGGAAATTGCCCCGGCAGACATGCAGGCCGACCACCAGATCGTCCGGTTTGCCGGCCAGCGCTTTATTCAGCACGTCCGCGTAAATGCGCGCCAATTGCTCGGGATCTTCGCCGCGTTCGCGGATTTGCTGCTGCTGTTGCGTCGAGCACAGATAGGCCCATACGGTGTCATCAAGCTGGAGATAACGGCAGCCGGCGTCGTAGAAGGCGTGGATCGCGTCGTGCCATGCCTGCGCCAAATCGGCGAAATAGTCGGCCAAGTCGGGATAAACCTTGGCGTCGATGGCGCCGCGCCCGCCGCGAAAATGCATCACGCTCGGGCTGGGGATGGTCATTTTGGCCACCGCGTCGCCGGCCACGCTTTGCAGGAAACGAAAATCCTCCAGCATCGGATGATGGTTAAAAGCAACCTTGCCGGTGACTTTAATACTGCGCGCCTTGGTCTGCACGCCGGAGAACTGGATGCCGCGATCGACATCATAGCCTTCCACCCCTTCCAGGCCCTCGAAAAAATCAAAGTGCCACCAGGCCCGGCGGAATTCGCCGTCAGTGACCACTTGCAAACCCAGCTCGCGCTGAAGCGCCACGACCCGGGTGATTTCGCGATCTTCCACGGCGCGCAGCTGTGCGGCGGTAATATCCCCTTGCTGTAACTGCCGGCGGGCCAGTTTGATGGCTTCGGGCCTGAGCAGGCTGCCGACCACGTCGGCGCGAAACGGGGGCAGGGTTCGTTGCAGTTCATTTGGCATGTTATGGCTCCGGCAGGAGGGCGTAAATAAAAGCGTGCCCAAAAATAAGTAAACGCTGGGTTTATATCAGCATCGGGACGGGGGCTAATAACATAGCTATCAAGTAATTTAGCAGGTAAATAGTTGCCAAGCGTTACTCACGGACATCCAGACGGCTATAAACGGCAAAGCCATCATAACACGGGCGGCCGGCGCACGGAGGAGAAGAAATTTCACGCCAATTGAAAATAATTCACGTTCACTCCAGTCCCATATCCCGGCGCGCCTGGATTCTGACCGGTTCCGGCAAGGGCTGATAACCCCCCTGCCGGGCCCGGCGCTGACCCGCCGGCGACAGGATTTGATCCATGAAGGCGGCGGTGACCGGTTCCAGCGGTTTATCCGGCGCTTTGTTTATATAGAGGTATAGATAGCGCATAAGTGGGTACTCGCCATTGCGCAGCGTCGTTTCGTCCGGCGCCACCCGTCGCCCCTGCTCGTCCGTCAACGGCACGATGCGCACGCCGGTGGCGTGAAACCCCATGCTGGCGTAGCCGATGGCATTGGCCGCGGCGGCGACCGCCTGCGCCACGGACGCGGAACCGGGCAATTCATTCACCGACGGCAGCATATCCCCGGCGCACAATACCCGTTGCCGGAAAAAGCCATAGGTCCCCGACGCCGAGTTGCGGCCATAGCGCACCAGGGTCATACCGCGCCAGTCCCCCTCCAGGCCAAGTCCGCCCCAGTTTTTCACCGCGCGGGTTTCACCGCAGTTACGGGTAGTGGAAAAAACGGCGTCCAGCTGGCGCAGCGTGATAAACGGCAGGGGATTGTCCTGATTGACCACGATCACCAGCGCGTCCAGGGCCACCGGCACCGCCAGGGGCTCATAGCCGTAATGGCGCCGGAACGCGGCGATTTCCGGCGCGGTCATCACGCGGCTCATCGGCCCGATCTGCGCGGTGCCCGAAGCCAGCGCCGTGGCCGCCGTGGCCGACCCGGCCGCCTGGATCTGAACACGGACCTCCGGATGGTCCCCGGTGAAATCCGCGGCCCATAGGGTCATCATATTCGCCAGGGTATCGGAACCGCTGCTGGTCAGGTTGCCCGCGAGCACCGACGGCGGCCGCGCCACGACCGGCAGGGCCAGCAGCAGGCAGAGCAGGCAGCACCCGATCTTGACGGTCCCCCCGAGCATCATCGCTTCACCGGCGGCAAAGCGGGCAGGGAATTTTCCGCCTGGGAAGCGGACACGATCATCCGGTTGGGCAGCGTGAACACAAACCGGGTGCCGGCCCCCGGTTCGCTGATCACATCCAGCCGCGCGTCATGGTTGCTGAGCGCATGTTTAACGATGGCCAGTCCCAGCCCGCTGCCGCCGGTCTGGCGCGAACGGGCTTTATCGACGCGGTAAAAACGTTCGGTCAGGCGCGGCAAATGTTCGGGAGCGATCCCCGGTCCGTTATCGCTCACCTGGAATTGCGCCCCGGCGGCGGTGCGCTGCCAGCAAACTTCAATCCGGGTGCCGGGAGGGGTGTGGATCACCGCATTATAAATCAGGTTCGACATGGCGCTGCGCAACTGCTCTTCATTGCCCCGGACCTGCAACTGTTCATTAATGCGAAACACGATATCGTGCCGCTCCTGGCTTAGCCCCGCCGCGCTTTGCTGCAAGCGCTTGAGGATGGCGGGAATATCAATCCGTTCATTCACCTCGCCCTGGGGGGCGGCCTCGATACGGGATAGCACTAATAATTGTTTTACCAGGCGCTCCATGCGCTGGGTCTGATCCTGCATGGTGTGAATGGCCTTGGCGCGGATGGCTTTATCCATCGTCTGGTCGGTCATCATTTCCAGATATCCTTGCAGCACCGTTAACGGCGTACGCAGCTCATGGCTGGCATTGGCAAAAAAGTTACGCCTGGCCCCTTCCAATTGGCGCATTTGCGTCACGTCGCGGATCACCATCAGCAGCTGATCGTCGGTATAGGGCATGACGCGGAATTCCACATAGCGCTGATTATTCAGCAACAGGGTCAGCGGCCGCTTGAATGACTGGGCCTGGATATATTCATTGAATTCGGGATAGCGCAGCAAATTGAGAATATGCTGGCCGTTATCTTCCGGCCAGCGGAACCCCAGCAATTGCTGCGCCAGGCCGTTGCACCAGAAAATATGTCCGTCGGCGGTCAGCATCACCAAGGCATCCGGCAAGGTTTCGGCACCGCTGCGAAAACGCTTGAATAAGGTCGCCAGCTCGCGCCGGCGGCGGCGATGGCGCTGCTGCATCTGGTGCAGGCCATAAAACAGCGGTTCCCAACTGCCCCGCCCCACCGGCGGCGTGCGGCGCAGATCCACCCATAGCCACTGCGACAGGCGCAGTTGATAATAATAGTTGCGTAATAGCGCGGCCAGCAGCGCCGCCGCCAATAGCCAGCCCGCATGGCCGACGAACAGCGACAGCAGCAGGGCCGGCAGGCAAAACAGCACCACTTCGAGCAACAGTTTTCGCCAGGATAAACGTTCTAGCACCGGGCGTTCTCCTTGGTTGGCGCGTTAATAGCGGGCCGAAAAGCGATAGCCGGTGCCGCGCACCGTTTGCACCATCCGATCGTGCCCGCCGGTTTCCAGCGCTTTACGCAGGCGGCGGATATGCACATCCACCGTCCGGTCTTCCACATATACATTAGTGCCCCATACGTGGTTGAGCAATTGCTCGCGGCTGTATACCCGTTCCGGATGGGTCATGAAAAAGTGCAGCAATTTAAATTCGGTAGGCCCCATATCCAGCGCCAGCTCATTGGACGTCACCCGGTGCGAGGACGGGTCCAGGCTTAAGCCCTGCACTTCGATTTTATCTTCCACCGCCATGGGGGAAATACGGCGCATCACCGCCTTGATCCTGGCCAGCAGTTCCTTGGGGGAGAAAGGTTTGGTGATATAATCGTCCGCCCCGACCTCCAGGCCCCGGACCCGATCTTCCTCTTCACCCCGCGCGGTCAGCATCATGACCGGAATATCGCGGGTCAGGACTTCGCGTTTCATATGTTTGATAAATTGAATCCCCGAGCCGCCTGGCAACATCCAGTCCAGTAATACCAGATCCGGATAAGGCTCCGCCATAAGGGTGACCGCAGCACCGTAATCCTCGGCCTCGATCGGCTGAAAACCATTTTGTTCAAGTACAAAGCAGACCATTTCCCGAATCGGCGCTTCATCTTCCACGACTAATATGCGTCTTGCCATTATTTTCCTGCCATTAATCTCTGCGGTTATCGTGCCCGGGCATTATGCGTCACTTTTATGACAGATTTATTAAAATCAGCGCTTCCTGCTACAAGCATAGTGGGGCGCGCTTTTTTTCGGTATAACTTCCCGAATATTATCTTTACGACGGCATCGTCCTGGGGGAAGGTTTATACTCTCGCCCTCACTTTCGCACCCACGCTGGAGCCTCATGCGGATTATCCATACCTCTGACTGGCATTTGGGCCAGTCGTTTTTTACCAAGAGCCGGGCCAGTGAACATCAGGCGTTTCTCGACTGGCTGGTGGCTCGGGCGGATGAACATCAGGTCGATGCCATTATCGTGGCCGGCGATATTTTTGATACCGGCACCCCGCCCAGTTATGCCCGCGAACTGTTCAACCGTTTCGTGGTGGCGCTCCAGCCCACCGGCTGCGAACTGATCGTGCTGGCCGGCAATCATGATGCGGTGGCCACCCTCAATGAGTCCCGATCGCTGCTGGCCTGCATGCATACCCGGGTGATCGCCGGCGTCGGCCGCGATGATATCGCCGAACCGCCGGTGTTTATTCTCAAGGAGCGTAGCGGAAAGCCGGGGGCCATTCTGTGCGCCATCCCGTTTTTACGGCCGCGCGATATGCTGGTGAGCCGCTCCGGGCAATCGGGGGACGACAAACAGCGGGCGCTGATGGATGCCATTACCGCGCACTACGCGGCGCTGTACGCCCAGGCGTTGGATCTGCGCGCCGGCCAGCCCGGCGAGTTGCCCATTATCGCCACCGGGCATCTGACCACGGTCGGCGCCAGCACCACGGATTCGGTGCGCGATATTTATATCGGCAGCCTGGATGCGTTTCCCGCCCAGCTGTTCCCCCCGGCGGATTATATCGCCCTGGGCCATATTCACCGGCCGCAGCGTATCGGTAATCAAGAGCATATCCGTTATTGCGGTTCCCCCATTGCCCTGAGTTTCGATGAAACCGGCCAGCCCAAGCAGGTTAATCTGGTGAGTTTTGACGACGCCAATGTGGCGCGGGTCGTGCCGTTGCAAATCCCTGAAACCCAGGCTCTGCGCCTGATAAAAGGGTCGCTGGCGGAGATCGAAGCCCAGTTGCTGGCCTTTGCCGATCGCCAGGAAGCAACGCCGGTGTGGCTGGATATCGAAGTGGTGACCGATGCCTATCTCAATGACATCCAGCTGCGCATTCAGCAAATAGCGGCCGGCCTGCCGGTGGAAATCGTATTGCTGCGCCGCAACCGCGAACAGCGGTTGCAGGCCCTGGCGCACCAGCACCGGGAAACGCTGAACGAGCTGAGCGTCGGCGAAGTGTTCGAGCGCCGGCTCGCGCTCGCGGCGCAGCAGGACCCGGACACCCTGGGCCGCATCCGCCTGCTCTACGATCGGGTGGCGGCGGAGGTGCAGCAAGGCCCGGGCGCCCAAGGAGACGTGCTGTGAAAATTCTGACGCTGCGCCTGAAAAATATCAATGCCTTACGGGGCGAATGGAAAATCGATTTCACCGCCGCCCCGTTCGATCGCAGCAGCCTGTTTGCCATTACCGGCCCCACCGGCGCCGGCAAAACCACCCTGCTGGACGCCATTTGCCTGGCGTTATATCACCGCACCCCGCGGCTGGAGCGCACGCCGGGGCAGGATTTGATGACCCGCCATACCGCGGAGGCCCTGGCCGAAGTGGAATTCGAGGTCAAGGGCGTCGGTTATCGCGCGTTCTGGAGCCAGCGGCGCGCTAAAAACAGCCCCGGCGGCAAGCTGCAGGATATCAAGGTGGAACTGGCGCGCATGGGCGACGGCGCGATCCTGGCGGATAAAATCAGCAATAAGCTGCGCTTGACCGCCGAACTCACCGGGCTGGATTTTGAACGTTTTACTAAATCCGTGCTGCTGGCGCAGGGAGATTTTGCCGCGTTTCTGAATGCCGATGCCAAAAAACGCGCCGAACTGCTCGAAGAGCTTACCGGCACGGATATCTATGGGCGTATTTCCGCCGAGATTTTTGACCGCCATAAAACGGTAAAAGCCGAACTGGAGGCGCTACAGGCCCGCGCCGCCGCCATCGAGCTGCTGACCGAACCCCAGTTGCTGGCGCTTAATGGCGAACTGGAGCGCCTGCGGGCGGAGCAAACCCGCCTCAACGGCGAGCAATCGCGGCTACAGCGGCATCGCTCCTGGCTGACCGGGCACCGGCAGCAGACCGAGGCCCTGGCGGAAGCCCAGGCGCAGGCGCAGGCCGCCGTCGCCGCCGTCGCTGAAGCGCGGGACGCCCTCACCCGCCTGGCGCGCGCGGAACCGGCCGAGGCTTTGCGGCCGCGGCTTGATCGGCTGCGGGAGAGCGCCCAGGCCCACGACCGGCAACAGCAGGACATCGTCCGGGCGGTTACCGAGCAAAATCAGTTGCGGCAGGCGCTGCAACCGCTGCAAGCCGCCCTGGCCGCGGCGCGCGAAACCTGGCGCAAGCAGGGCGAAGCGCAGCGGCGACAGCAGCAGATCATCGATGAACAGATCGTCCCGCTGGATCAAAAAATTGCCGGTCTGGAACAGACGGCAACCCAGCAGCGGCAGCAGCGCGCATTATTGATCGCCCAGCGGGAAAAGCGCCAAACCGCGCTGGCGCAGACCCGGGGACAATGGCAGCATACCGGGCGGCAGGCCGAGTTAACCGCTGAGTTTTTACGCCGCCATGCCGCCTGTCGGCAATGGGGCGAGCACTTGCCGCTGTGGCGGGAAAACGTGGTTCACCGGCGGCGCGAACGGCGCGAGATCGACGAACTGACCCGGCAGGCAGCGGCATTGGCGCAGGCCCTGCAAAGCCTGGAGGCGGAGCGGCAGGCCGCGCTTGACGCGTCGGCCCTGTGCCGGCAGCAGGTTGGCGCGTCGAAATCGGAGCTTGAGGGGCTGGAGCGGGAGCGGCAAAACCAAGAGGAACTATGCCCCGAAGCCCGGTTGCACGCCGAATGGCAGCAAAACCAGCAGCAGCGCCCGGGGCGCGCCCAGCTCGCATCCCTGCGGCCGCAGATCGAACGCGTCGCCGGCGAATTGGCGGCCAACCAGCAGCGTTTTAGCCGCTCGCAACGGCAATGCGCCGACATTGCCGACGGTCTGGCCGGGCTGCGCCGTAATCAGGCGGATAAATCCGCCCTGCTGGAAGAAGTAAGCGCCCGCTATGGCCTGGAGCTGCATATCGCGTCCCTGGATCAGCAGCGTAGCCAGTTGCAACCCGGTAAAGCATGTCCGTTGTGCGGAGCCACCGAACATCCCGGCGTCAGTGAATACCAGGCCTTACAGCCGGAAAAAACCGACCAGCGCCGGCTGGTGCTGCGGCGGGAGTTGGACCAGATCAACGCCGAGGTGGTAGCGGCGCAAACCCGTTGCGATATTCTGCAAAATCTTCAGCGCCAGGCCCAGGAAGAGCAGGCGCGCCTGCAGCAGGAACAAGACAGCCTGGAAGAGCGGTGGCGGCAGGTTTGCGCCGAACTGGCAATCAGCCTGCCCGCCGGGGATGCGGCGGCGGTTGACCAATGGCTGGCGCAGCATGAGGCGCGCGAACAGGCCCTGGGCCGGCAGTTGGAGGTTCGGCAACGGACCGCCCGGCGCTGGCAGGCGGCCCGGGATATGTTTACCGACGCCAGCGCTAAGGCGCAGCAGGCCGATTCCCAATTGGCGCTCAATGCCCAGCAGCGCGAAACCACGGCCCGGTTGCTGCAAGAGGCGCGCGCGCGTCTGTCTACCCGGCAGGCCGAGGTGGCCGAACTGGCGGCGCGGCGCGGCCAGGCCCTGGCCCTGCTTGGCTTGGCGATGCCCGCCGATGACGCGGTGGACGCCTGGCTGGCCGAACGCCAACAGGAGTGGCAGTTGTGGCAAGACCATAGCCGGCAGGAGCAGGAGCTTAGCCATAGCCTTACCGCCCTGAGCGGCGAGATGACCAATCATCAGGAGACGTTGGCGGAACTGGCGCGGCAATTGGCCGCGGTGGAATTGCAGCACGGCGAAACCGCCGCCGCGCTTGAGCGGGCCAGGGAAATCCGCCGCCAGTTGGCCGGCGATCATAGCGTGGCGCAGCTGGGGGCGGAACTGCGGGCGCGGGCGGAGGAAGTGGAGCGCGAGCGTCAAGCGGCCGAGCAGCGGCTACAGCAGGCGCAAGAGCAATTACATTTGCTGGCCGGGGCCATCGACGAGCAGCAGCGGCAGTTGGTGGCGTTCGCCCGGCAAGCGGAACTGGCGACCGTCGCCCTGCAAGAGGCGCTGAGTCAAAGTCCCTTTGCCGATCGGCATGAATTGCAGGCGGCCTTGTTGCCGCCGGCGGAACGGGATGCGCTGCGCGAGTTGCGCGATAGGCTCAATGAGCGCCAGCAGCATGCGCAGGCGGTGTTGCAGCAGGCGGAGCTGGCGTTGCAGCAAGGCCGCGCGGATCGTCCCGCCACCCTTGGGGATGAGGCTTTACCCGCCGTGGAGCAGCAGTTGGCGGCGATCGAGGCGCAATTATGGGATCTGGCGCGGTTGCAGGGCAATATTGAGCAGCAGCTCGCCAGCCATCAGCGGCGCCAGCATGAGCAGCAGTCGCTGTTGCGGGAGATAACCGCGAGCGAGGAACGTTATGCGGACTGGAGTTATCTCAATGAACTTATCGGGTCCAGGGAGGGGGATAAATTCCGTAAGTTCGCCCAGGGTCTGACGCTGGATCATTTGATTTATTTGGCCAATCAGCAGCTTTCCCGGTTGCACGGCCGCTATCAGTTGCAGCGTAAGTCCGCGGCGGAGCTGGAACTGGAGGTGGTGGATACCTGGCAGGCGGATGCGGTGCGCGATACGCGCACTTTGTCGGGCGGGGAGAGTTTTTTGGTTAGCCTGGCGCTGGCGCTGGCGTTGTCGGATTTGGTGAGTCATAAGACCCGGATCGATTCGCTGTTTTTGGATGAGGGTTTCGGTACGCTGGATGCGCAGACGCTGGATATTGCGCTGGATGCGCTTGATTCGCTTAACGCTACCGGCAAGACGATCGGGGTGATAAGTCATGTGGATGCGATGAAGGAGCGAATTCCGGTGCAGATTAAGGTGAAGAAGGTGAATGGGCTGGGGTTGAGCCGGCTGGACGCGAGGTTTGCGGTGCAGGGGGGGACGGCCGGCTGAGACCGGCCGCGGGGTCGGGGAATGGCCGCTTCGGCCCCATCGGCATGCTCCCCCTTTAACAGGGCCCGCTGCGGGTTCGATGTTGGCGGGTCTGCCATGCCGTGGGGCGCTCCGGCGGGCAGGAAAACCATGCCCGCTTCGGCCCCATCGGCATGCTCCCCCTTTAACAGGGCCCGCTGCGGGTTCGATGTTGGCGGGTCTGCCATGCCGTGGGGCGCTCCGGCGGGCAGGAAAACCATGCCCGCTTCGGCCCCATCGGCATGCTCCCCCTTTAACAGGGCCCGCTGCGGGTTCGATGTTGGCGGGTCTGTCATGCCGTGGGGCGCTCGGGCGGGCAGGAAAACCATGCCCGCTTCGGCCCCATCGGCATGCTCCCCCTTTAACAAGCTCGCTGCGGGTCCGGGTGATGGCGGGTCTGCCATGCCGTGGGGCGCTCCGGCGGGCAGGAAAACCATGCCCGCTTCGGCCCCATCGGCATGCTCCCCCTTTAACAGGGTCCGCTGCGGGTTCGGGTGATGGCGGGTCTGTCATGCCGTGGGGCGCTCGGGCGGGCAGGAAAACCATGCCCGCTTCGGCCCCATCGGCATGCTTCCCCTTTAACAAGCTCGCTGCGGGTCCGGGTGATGGCGGGTCTGCCATGCCATGGGGCGCTCCGGGTCCGGGTGGTGGCGGTGCGTGCGGTTATTCCCAGCGGTAGCGGTGGGCGGCTCTGACGCCCGCGAGGCCGCAGAGGGCGCTGACCACTGCGCCGAGGAGGAGCGCGAAGAATGACCATAGCGCCGAGGAGGCGATGGTTTTGGCGGCGGCGTCCGCTTTTTGTTTGGCCTGGTCTTTCATTTGCCGTATTTCGGCTTTGGCGTGGTCGATATTTTGCTCCAGGGCTTCCAGGCGTTGTTTGACCTGTGCCGCCATCTGCCGTTTGTTGCCGATGACGGTGTCGGTGGCCTGGTTAACTTCTTCCGGCGTCATATTGGTATTGCGCGACAGGGCCAGATGTACGTCGTCGCGTTTGATGCCGGCGGATATTTTGTCGGTGCGTTGTTTGAGTTTATCGGTCAGGCGATCCAATTCGTCGTCCAGGGCATCGGGTTGTTTCATGGCCGCGCTGATTGATTGCCGTATATCATCCCGGGTGGCCGCCATTTCGTTGGCGAGGTAATCCGGGCGCAGGGCGGCCACCTGGCTGTTTTGCAGGGCGGCCAGGATATTTTGCGGGGTTTGGTCCGGCGGGAGCCCCACGTCTTGTCCCATTTGTCCCAGCGAGGTATTGAGCAGTTGTTTTATGTCGTCCCCCTGCCCCGATAAGGCGGATGCCATGCCGGATGCCGCGCTGCCGGTGGCGGAGGCAATGGAACCAATGATATTGCCCGCTGCCCGCAGGGCGCCGCCGAGCAGCATGCCGCTGATAATAATGGCGATAATCAGCGATGTCGCCCAGACCAGGAAGCCGTGGCTGACTCCCGCGGCCCCGGCCAGGCGGCCGGCCGCCAGTCCCCCAACGGCCAGGCTGATGAGCACCGAAATAAACGACCAGATGCTGATGGCCGTGCCCATACCCTGAGCGGGTTGATCGGCATAGGGGGCCACCATGGTAAAACCTAATCCCGTACCTAATACTGAAAGTAATATAGATAATGCCAAAACGGTAATAACCCCACCGATAATAGCGCCCCAGGAAATTAATTTTGGCTTGGTATTTATAGTGCGCGTTTCCATATATTTCCTCCGAATTATCCACTCCTGTAGCAATAGGCTACTTAATTAAGTTAGTTTAGGTTTTTGTTATTTCAAGAATATAGATAAACGTTATTTAATATAAATTAAATAATAAATTAATTATATTTAAACTAAATTAATACCAAAACAGGAAAAATCCTTACCGATTTTACCGTCGGTATGCGCTATCATGCGCGCTGCGTATGATCAACCCGCACGCTAGCAGGCGTGCCCGGTCAGGGATGTAACATTATGTTTTGGTTTAAGAATATTATGATTTACCGCTTGAACCGCGATATCGAGCTGTCGGCGGAAGAGATGGAAAAACAGTTGGCGGGTGCCGCCTTCACCCCCTGCGGCAGCCAGGATATGGCGAAGTCGGGCTGGGTTTCGCCCCTGGGGGACAAAAGCGATGCGTTGACCCATGCCATCAACGATCACATTATGATTTGCGTGCGTAAAGAAGAAAAGATGCTGCCTTCGTCGGTGGTCAAACAGGAGTTGCAAGGCAAAATTGAAAAGCTTGAAAGCGACCAAAGCCGCAAATTACGTAAGACGGAAAAAGACGCGCTGAAAGAAGAAGTGTTATTCAGCCTGATGCCACGGGCGTTCAGCCGTTTCAGCCAGACGTTTATTTGGCTGGATAAGACCCGGGGACTGGTGATTGTCGATGCCGCCAGCGCCAAAAAAGCGGAGGACGCCCTGGCGTTATTACGCAAATCCCTCGGCTCGCTGCCCGTTGTCCCGCTAACGCTGGAAAACCCTATTGAGCTGACCCTCACGCAGTGGGTACGCGGCGGCGAGCCGCCGGCCGGTTTTGTGGTGCAGGACGAGGCCGAGCTCAAGGCATTATTGGAAGACGGCGGCATTATCCGCTGCAAAAAACAGGATCTCGCCAGCGACGAAATTGCCGCGCATATCGAGGCCGGCAAAGTGGTGACCAAATTAGCGCTGGATTGGCAGGAGCGGATACAATTTATTCTGGCGGACGACGGGACGCTGAAGCGGCTGAAATTCGCCGATACGCTGCGGGAGCAAAATGACGATATCGATCGTGAAGATTTCGCCCAGCGCTTTGACGCCGATTTTATCCTGATGACCGCCGAACTGGCGGGGTTAATCGAACAACTGGTAGCGGCACTGGGCGGCGAAGCCCAGCGCTGACGGCGGCGGCGGAGGGCATGGGGGTGCGCCCTCCGCCGGGAATTATTTACTGAGGTATTTACATAAATAGGCGCTGGCTTCCGCTACCTGCAGGAAAAATTCGCTCTGCGCCGGAACAAAAAACACTTCGCCGGGCATAAAGACCTGCCAATCATGGGAACCCGGTAATAGCACCCGCAATGCGCCGTTAAGCACGGTCATCTCTTCGGGCTGCGCCGTGGTGAATGTGTATTCGCCGGCTTCCATCACCCCGACGCTGGCGCGACCGATGCTGGAAGAATCAAAACCGATGGACTTCACTTTCCCGGCAAAATACTCATTTACGTTCAGCATGGATCTATTCCTTAAGATAATATTTTCAGTCATTCATAGTAAAAGGCGAATCATTGAATTGTCACGCCTTATTGCTGAAAAATGCCGGTCCGGCGGCAGAAATACTCCCGCCTGGCGCCCATCCGTTCGGTAAACCCCACGGCGCGAGCCATGAAGCATGCCGTCATATCGCCAAGGCGGGCACGACCGCGCCGGGCCGCCGCTGGCGGTCCCGTCCATGTATAGTCCGATGTATATCAGGTTTTATCTTCACCCTGGTAGCGCTGCTTGGCATCCAGCGCTTCCTGCTCGGAATCGTGTTCGCTGATAAGCGTATCCGGCTTGGGGTGATCTGCCCGTAGCTCATAGACCGTCTTGGTTTTACCGGGCAGGCCTTTTTCTTTTTTAACAATATGCGCTTCGCGGGGATAGGGGGGATTACTCGCCATAATCACTTCCTTTTTGATGATTTGGTCGGGTAAGTATAGGCCACTGCGCCGGGTTGCGCCTTACGGCGCGCAGCGATGGCGCTGCCCGCGCGGCTGTAGCTGCTGCAAAATCGACGCCACCACCTCCTGCGGCGCCGCGGTGGCATCCAGCACATAATGCGCGACTTCCCGGTAAAGGGCCTCACGGGCCAGCAAGATTTCCGCGATTTCGTCGGCGATAGGCCGCCCGGTCAGGCTGGGGCGTTGATCCTCTTCGGGAAAGGCCTCCAGACGCCGCGCCAGCACCTCGGCAGGCGCGTGCAGGTAGATAACCGTACCGCCGGCGCGCATGAACTGGCGGTTTTGCTCGGCCAGCACGATGCCGCCGCCGGTGGCGATCACATGCTGTCCGCTGGTCACCGCTTTAAGAATGTCGGTCTCCATCGCCCGAAAGCCAGGCCAGCCGACACTCTCCACAATTTGCGCCACGCTTTGCCCGGTGGAGCGCAGCAGCATGTGATCGGTATCGGTAAATTCGTACCCCAACGCCAACGCCAATGCCTGGCCAACCGTAGTTTTGCCGCATCCCCTTGCACCAACCATAAAAATGGGCTGTGTCATTAACTACATATCCTTTTGTTTACCAGAAGCAACAAATAAAACATTATCCCCGCCCCGCCCCTGCGGGCCGGCGGCAGACTGACGAATAACGGCTGTTTAATCCGGCCGAGCATCATATCATTGACTCTGCGCGGGTGGTAACGCAGCGTTAATGGATGGATCATTAAATACCCTATTTTTGTAGGGTTGTCCCTACCGCGACAAAAAAATACCGCGCTTTCAGATAAGGGCGCGGTAAGGGGAGCATCATGGCGCAGGCGGGCTATTTACTCTTTCGGCGGCTCGACCACTTCGTCGACAATGCGTTTCGCCTCGGCTACCGTCAGCGCGGGTTTCATTTTAATCAGCAGCGTGCCGGTGGTGCGCATGCGCCCGGTGCCCACCACCGCCACCAACTCGCCCTCCAGGCCGAAGAGCGCGATAAAATCATCTTTGTCCGGCGAACCGATAAGATCGATCTTGTCCCATTTTTCCGCATGGCCCAGATATTCGTACCGCACGCCATATTGCTGGGTCCAGAAAAACGGCACGGAGTCATAAGCTTCGTCCAGACCGGCCATGGCCGCGGCGGCGATACGGCCATGCTGCTGCGCGACGCGCCAGTGCTCAATCCGGGTAGGCTGGTCCTTGAGGGGGAACGTGGCGATATCGCCGATAGCAAAAATGTCCTGGCCGACCGACATGGAGGCATCCACGCTCAGGCTGCCGTCTTTATTAAGCGGCAGATCGTGGATAAAGCCGGTGGCCGGCGCTACGCCGGTGGCCAGCAGAACCAGATCCGCCGGGATACGGCGGCCGTCTTTCAGTACCACCGCCTCCACCTGGCGCTCCCCGGCAAAAGATGCCGGCTCGCCTTCGATAAACTTCACGCCTTTTTGCTCGTGGCGGCGGCGGAAAAAGGCCGCCAGTTCATCGCCGAACTGCTTTTGGAACGGCAGCGCATTTTTGGCGATAACCGTAATATCAATGTCTTGCTTACGAAACGCCGCGGCCACTTCCATACCGATAAAGCTGTTGCCGACAATCACCAAATGCCGCTTTTTCCCGACGCTTTCCACAAGGGTAGCGGCCTGTTCCCAACTGCGCAGCACCTGAACGCCGAACAGCGCCTTGCCCGGCAAATCCGGCCGCTGGGGGATTGCGCCGCTTGCCAGCAAGAGCCGCCGGTAGGTAACCACTTTGCCGTCTTCAAGCCGCAGTTGATGCTTGCCGGCGTTGAGCTCTTCCACATTGCCGGTGATACGCTCGATTTTTTGCTGCTGATAAAAATCGTCGTCCAGCAGGGACGGAACTTCATTGATGTCCATATCCCCTTGAGGGACGAATTTTGATAATGTGGTGCGATCGTAGGGCGCCTGTTTTTCGCGTTCTATCACGATCAATCGCCCGGTATAACCTTTTTCGCGCAAAGCCTTGATCGCGGCGCTGCCGCCCGCGCCTGAACCCAGCACCACCAGCGCGTCGCGCTTATCCGGCTCGTCGAGGGGAGTGGCGTCATCAATGGCCTTGGGATCAATCCAAATCGTCCCCTGCTCTATTTTAAGGGGGAAGCGTTTTAACGATCGCAGGGAGGGCGGCTCGCGCAGTTGGCCTTCTGCTCCGTCTTCAATGGTAAAAACCGATTTATGCCAGGGGCAGACGAGTTTACCCTCGCATAGCGCGCCTTTCTCCAGCGGAGCACCCGAATGAGGGCAGGTCGCCTCCAGGGCGAAAACCTGTTCCCCTTTTCTGATGAGCAGGATATCGGTGTCATTTACACTGACTTTTTTGGGTGCTAATTCCGCCAATGCGGCTAACGACATCACTTCTTTATAGGCCACGATATGCTCCTTCTTGTTATAAGACCATACAGTTTGAAGTACTATGGTTAAGCCTAGCAGCTAATCGCGGGGTGTGAAGGACGGCCTGATACGGGCGGCAAAGGAAGCGCCGACCGGGGTAACGCGGGTTATTCGTTATTAAACAGCTCGCGAAACCAGGTCACGATTTTTTTGATGATTTTGCCCAGATTCGACACATCGTGCCGTTCATTGCATTGCCTGAGATCCGCGGTTCTGACCCGGGTGATGAATTTGGCCCCGGACCTGAAAGGACGGAAAAAAAAAGGTGTGATGATATTTTTGCGCCAGGCGCTGAGGTTAATATGTAAGGCGCGCTTAAGTTTTGTCATAGCTGTCCCTTATAGTTATGGCT
The DNA here is from genome assembly GCF_047324175.1 of Sodalis sp. RH21. Lineage (NCBI taxonomy): Bacteria > Pseudomonadati > Pseudomonadota > Gammaproteobacteria > Enterobacterales > Bruguierivoracaceae > Sodalis > Sodalis sp. RH21. The sequence goes on from NZ_CP178732.1 coordinate 4,407,849, forward strand.
TGCAAAATAATGACTGGTGTTAACGTTACATAATATAAAGCGGCACTATTTTCATTTGACGCAAATTTTGTCTGCTGCAAATGTTATTTAACACAAGCTGTATTTGACGTAATTTTACCACCACAAGCGTTATTTAAGGATTAGAGCGTTATCGGGTCGGCAATACTTTCAAAAAAAGCTTATCGTTTATCCCTTGATATTATGCGGTAATCGATATTCATCTGGAAATGGAAGCCATGGCGGGAAAAAACACCGCCCCCGGGCAAAGCGCGGGGACGGCATGGGTAATGGGGGGCTAATGCGGCTATTTCATCGATTATTTCAGCGCAGATTGCAGTGCCAAATGCCCTTTTTCACCGGGCCGGCGCAGGGTTAACGAGATAACCAGGGATATCGCCAGCAGTACCAGAATTAATTGAAAGGTGACGATAAAGCCGCCAAACAGCGAAGCCACAATGGAACCGATAATACTGCCGATACCAAACCCGAGATAAATCACCCCGTAGTTCTTGGTCAGATTATTCAGTCCGAAAAAATCGCTCACCAGGGAAGGATAAACCGTAATGGTGCCGCCGAAGCTAAAGGCAACGCAGGCAATGGACATAAAAAACAGTACCGGATTAAGATGCGCGAACAGCAGCGATGTCATACCGATCAGCGAAACGATCTGCGCCAGCGAAATGACCCTGATTCTCGATATCCGGTCGGACAGCACGCCCAGCACCAGCCGTCCGGCGAGATTCGCCACCGCAATAATGGTCACGGCATTGGCCGCCACCGCCGGGGTTAAATGCACCAGGCTTTCGCCGATATCCTTCGCCACGCCGATAACATACAAACCGCTCATGCAGGCGGTTAAAAACATCGTCGCCAGCAGCCAATATTGAGGGTTCCTGACACATTGCGCCAGGGAGAAATCATGGGACGCGAGGGTCTGCTTCGCGGCGCGCACCGGCGCCTCTTTCATTAACATGCCGCCGGCGATCACCATCAGCATGGCAATCAATCCCCATAACTTGAAGGTGGTTTCCAGGCTGTAATGCGCCAGCAGTTGGCTATTGATATATTTAAAACCCAGGCTACCCAGGCCGTAGGCCCCGATGGCGCAGGCGGAGATCGCCCCTTTGCGTTCCGGGAACCATTTCACGCAGTTGGATAAGGTCATCAGATAGCCGATACCGTCGGCAAAGCCCACCAGCAGCCCCGCGCAGACCCACAGCATGATCAGGCTGCCCGAGTAGGCGGTCAGGCAAAAGCCCGCGCCCAGCAGGACGCCGGCGCCAAGAGTGACCCGGCGTACGCCAAAACGGTCCTGGAATTTGCCGGCCACCGATGATGCCACCGCCAGCGCCAGGCTCAACAGGCCAAAGGAAAACGCCACCTGGCTGATCGGCTGGTGCAATTTATCCGCCAGCGGGCCGTTGAACAGACTCCAGGTATATACCGAACCCAACGCGAATTGAGTCACGATAGTGCCAAACAGCGTGAGCCACCGGGTATGATTATAACTTTGCGTTTTCATTATCTGCCTCGCATGACAATTCTTGTGGAATCGATGCCCGTAAAGCGGGTTAACTGGCTTTACTATAGGGGAGAGACAGATAAGGAAGTTCAAATAAGGAATGAGTTACCATTAATCGGGAATGAAATGCCGCCAATCGGGTATGAACGGCCTATATTGGTTTTTGGCGCAGGGAAAAGTGCGGAAAATTGCCGTTATGCGGTTACGCAAAGTAGACAATTATTAACAGTCAATGTCAACCGTCATTCGTGTATTAACACATTTAACACTGCGTTAATATTAACGCAGCGGTCGTTACTCTAAGAAACGTATTATTTTTTCAAACCGGTTCAATGTCGCCCGGTTCGCCAGGCGTTTTCTCCTGGCCGTAAAAAGCAAGCCCGATACGGATAATATCCCGGCCCTGCGCTTGCCGGTGTTTATTGCTATCGCGCAAAGAATAAATACACCCGCAATACTCCTGCTGGTAAAACTGCTCGCGTTTGCTGATATCGATCATGCGCGACGCCCCGCCCTGCTTGCGCCAGTTATAGTCCCAGTACGCCATGCCGGGATACTGCGCCGCCGCGCGCTGGCCGCAATTATTGATTTGCTGCATATTTTTCCAGCGCGATATGCCCAGCGAGCTGGATATCACGCTAAACCCATGCTCATGGGCGTAAAGCGCGGTACGCTCGAAACGCATGTCAAAACACATGGTGCAGCGTATCCCGCGTTCAGGCTCCCGCTCCATGCCTTTGGCCCGCGCGAACCAGCGGTCGGTATCGTAATCGGCATCGATAAACGGCACCCCGTGCTGTTCGGCAAACCGGATATTTTCGTTTTTACGGATCAGATATTCCCGCTGGGGATGGATATTGGGATTATAAAAAAAAATGGTGTAGTCGATTCCGGACGCGCTGAGGGCTTCCATTACTTCGCCGGAACAGGGTGCGCAGCAGGAGTGCAGCAGGAGTTTATCGGCCCGTTGGGGGAGTTCAAGTTGAGGGCGGTTGAATTCTGCCATTGGCGCTGTCTCTCGGATACGGATAAAGGAGCGTGACGCCAAATATAGCATATATCCCGGGAGCGTCGGCTCCCGGCGGCAAACGTTATGCCAGGCGAATCAGTTCATAAGGAACAAAACGCTCGGCTTTGTTTTTCAGCTCGACGCACCGCGCGCGCTCAGCCTTGTCTGCGGCCAGACCCCCGGCGTGAATGGCCTGCGCCACGGATAGTTCGCCGGTCGCGGCGATCATGACTTGCTGACCGGGGATGATTGTGTTGCGATTCCTGTCATATACCTGAATCATATATTCCTCCAACCGTTATGATAAATCCGTACTTTTCAAGGTCGTCATCAGGACTTCCGCTGTCAGGGTAGCGCCGCGCAATACAAATAAAGTTGAGTTATATCAAATAAAATTTAATCAACCCAAGGGACGCCCGGTGTTGAATGGTAACAGTTTTCTGCAAACCTTTACGCACGGCGCCTTTCTCAATAGCCATAACCAGGCTAGATTTAAAGGTAATCAGCTGTGCACGTTACAGGTCAAAAGGTCATCGCTATGCAATCAGAAGAGCAACGTGTTATCGAGGGTCTGTTCCAGCGCCTGAAGCAGGCGGAGCAGCAATCCGGGCCGCGCGACGCCGGCGCGGATCGGCAAATCAAGGAATTTGTCCGCCAGCAGCCCGCCGCGCCTTATTATATGGCGCAATCGATCCTGATCCAGGAGGCCGCCCTTAAACGGCTGCACCAGCAGGTGCAGCAATTGGAAGCCGAGGTCACCGCCCTGAAAAATGCGCCGGCGCCCAGCGGCGGCGGTTTTCTCAGCAATCTGTTCGGCGGCGGAGCCAAAGCCAGCCGCCCGCAGCCGGCTCCGGCCTGGAATAACCAGCAGCAACAGCCGCCGGCGGGCGGATATGGCGGCCAACCCACGCCGCCGCCTGGCTATAACGGCTATGCCCAGGGTTATGGCCAACCGCCGGCGCAGCCCCGCGGCGGCGGCTTTTTAGCCGGCGCGCTGCAAACCGCCGCCGGCGTGGCAGGTGGGGTGGTGCTGGGCAACATGCTGACCGGCATGTTTCACAACACCCAGCCGGAAGAGATAGTGAATGTTATCGAGCAGCCGCTGGATGCGGCCGCGGACCCGCTGACCAATCAGGATTTCTCCAGCGACAACCTCGATACCTTTAACGATGTGCCCGGCAGCCGCTTTCTTGATGACAACGGCAACGATTTGGCCAACAACGACACCTTCGGCAACGATGACAACTTCGGCGGCGATGATGACTTCGGCGACGACGACAGCTTTGTCTGATCGGGCCGCCAGCCGGCCGTAGGCTTCACGCCCAGCCGCTGGCCGGGCGGGTTTTCCCCGGTGCGATACCGGGGAAACACTTACCGCCCAGCGCTCAATCCCGAGGTTGCGCCCCTCAGACCCCCACGGACAATAACGCATCATCCACATAGCGTTTCGCGCGCGGGATATCCACCTCATCGACATGCTCGATAATCAGCGGAATATTAGGATGGTTTTTGGCCAACAGGCGCAGGTACAACTCATAGTTTAATGCGCCCAGTCCCGCCGCGGGCAGTTCCACCGCGCCGGCGCCCCTGAAGCTGTTGTGCTCCGCCGCCCCGCCGCCGAATTTCTCCGCCACCGAAACGGCTTCCTTGCAATCTTTGGCGTGCGCGATTTTAACCTTGCCGTCCAGTACATTAAAAATGTTATGCAACGTCTGGTCGATAAGCCGGATATTGGCTTCATCGAAATAATTGGTGGGATCGAGAGCCAGTCCCAGCCCGGGGTGATCGATATCGTGGATCAGCCTGGCAACCTGCTCGACCGAGCCAATAATATTATTCACATAGTTTTCCACCAGAAATACGGCGCCATGCTCATAGGCATAAGCGGCCAATTCGACGGCAATATGTTTAAACTCTTGATACGCTTCTTCGGTACTATTTTTGGGATCATATAACCAGTCACTGTCGGTGTTATAGGTGCCGGTTTCACTGACCACGTACGGCGTGCCGAAATCCCTGGCATGAGCCAGAATTTCTTTTACCGCGTTGATATTTTCCGCTCTCTTTACCGGGTCCGGATGTACCAGGTTGGTATATGCGGAAATGGCGACAATGGGTAGGTTGGCCTTTCTGAATGCGTCACGCACATGGTTGGCTTTCTCTGTAGTGATATGACCCCGTGCGAGATCGATATCGGTGAATTCAAGATCGAGCTGTACGCATTGCATGCCAGCATCTTTTATTTTTTTAATCGTTTCGCTCAGAGTGTAGGGGTAATAGCCGGTGAAGATGCCCACATTTATCATTTATTTTTCCTCCAGCAAGATATCGTTAAGATAAACCGTTCTTTCTGACTGTATGGACGCATAGCAGGCCTCGATGCACGCCAGCGTTAATAAATTATCCTCCGCGCTGATGGCCGGTGATGTATTTTGTTCAATGGCGCACATCAGGCTCGCCATCGTGCCGATAAACGCATCCGGAAACCACTGGGTGCGCCATTGCGGAACCACCCAATCGTCCGGATATTGGCGGGCGCCCAGCCGCAAGGTGCTACCGCAAAATTCAGGGGCCCGCCGATGCCAGCCAAAGTCGCCCTCGGCCAGCCCTTCGGTTCCTTCCACCCGCCAGTTGATATAATTGCGTTTGGCGCAGGGTTCCCCCGGCCATGCCCATACGTCATCGAGGCTGGTGGCCATAAACCCGTTCCGATATTGGAAGGTATACTGGACGATGCCGTCGGTATGTTCGAAGGGCGTACGCGGATCGGTCCTGCACACGGCGGTAATTTTTTCCGGATCGCCAAACAGATATCTGAATATATCGATATGATGGATCGCCATGGCATACAGTTCCAGTTTTCTGTATTCCTGCAAAAACTTTTGCCAGTCGGGAATAGCCCGCATATCAATACTGGCAATAACCGGCGTGCCGATAAGGTTCTTATCCAGAATATATTTCAGCGCGCGCATGGACTGGTCATAGCGCATATTGGAATTCACCGCTATGGGTATGCCGCTCCGTTGGCCAAGCGCGACGATTTCCCGCCCTTCCTTCAGGGACATGGCCAGCGGCTTCTGGCATAAAATGCCCTTTATGTGGTTATTCCCGGTGCTTTGGGCGCAAATATACCTGACAATTTCCAGCTGGATATGGGGCGGTACGGCAATATCTATAATCTCGATATTTGGATCGCTGACCATTTCCCGCCAGGAATCGTACACTTTGGTTATACCGAATTCGCCGGCCAGGCGCCGGCTGTTTGTTATATCGAGCGACGTTATCCCGTACGGGGTGAATCCCGCTTTTTTATAGGCGGCTAAATGGCAGTGTTCCACAATAAATCCGGCGCCGATAATGCCGATGTGAAAATCCCGCTTTTGCGGTAACTCTGCCAATGTTGCCCGCTCAAGCCGTGATGTTAACGATTCCATGGTACCTCCCTTAGTCTGTTTACCCAGGCGGATACGGATGGTTATTTCAGCTCCGGTACGGCGCTATCCGTGATCCGGCGTCTGCGGACCGAATAGGCCGGCAGCGGAATAACCCCGGAAGCCTCGGTAAACCAGGCGAACGGATCGGTACTGGCCACCAGCGCAAAATTAGCCCAGGGTTCGAAAGAGCCGGAACGGATAATAACTTTCGCCCGCGGCGCCACGACCTCGCATAACTCTTCGTGGCTGGCGGCGCTGAAAGCGGTCCCCGACCCGGTCCAGATGTCTTGCAGGTCGCGATAGAGCTGCGGATGACAGTCCCTCACCTCCGGAGCGAAACGGATATCCTCGATAAATATTTCATGGCGCAGTACGCGTAATATATCCCGGACATCCACGGTGCCGGGCCACAATCCCAGATCGATGCGGTTAGCCTGCGGCGGTATAGGAAAACCGGCATCGGTTACCAGTACGATATCCGTATGCCCCAACGTGGCCAGGGCGGCCGCCAGCCGGGGGTGGAGGATGCGGTTGGTTCTCATGATGGCTACTCCTTTATTTTATGCATTAAGGAACGCGTCAACGTCGCGGCGAACGGCATAGGAAGGTACGGTTTCCCAGGCGGTACAGCATAATGCCGCCGTGGCGTTCGCAAACCGCAGCGCGCCCCCGAGCGGGAGCCCTTCGGCAATGGCGACGGCCAGCGCGGCGTTAAAACTGTCGCCGGCGCCATTGCTGTCCACCACCTCGATCCGGCAGGGGGCGATTTCCAGGGTTTCCGTGCGGGTATAGACCGCCGAACCCGCATCGCCCAGCGTCATCACCACCCGCCGGCAGCCGGTGTTGAGTAGCAGATCGGCGATCTCGCGGTTACTGCGCGGGTCGTCAGGGGCCAAGCCCAGGGCAACCCGGGCTTCCGTTTCATTGGGGGTGAGATAATCTATGGCGCTCAAATCGCAACCGCGCAGGTCCCGGGCCGGGGCGGGATTAAGAATCGTCGCCTTGCCCAGCGCATGGGCCAGGCGCAGCCCATACAGCGCGGTCTCAAGGGGAATTTCAAGTTGCGCCAGGGCGACCCGGCACGTCTCCAGGCCAGGGCGCGCCGCATCGACCAGCTCCGGCGTGAAGAGCTTATTGGCCCCCATGTCCACCACGATAATGTTGCGCGCCAGCCGATCTTTTACGATCAGCCCCGCACCGGTGGGCTGCTCGCCGGTGACGGTCAGCGCGTCGATATTGACCCCTTCTTGCCGCATTAACTGAATAAATTCATTGCCGAAGGTATCGTCCCCCACCACGCCCGCATAGCGGACGCACGCGCCCAAACGAGCCGCCTGCACCGCCATGTCGGAGCCTTTGCCGCCCCAGGTCTGGCGGAAGTCCTGGCCGATCAGCGTTTCGCCCGCCACGGGTATCCGCTCGGTAGTCATTACCAGGGCTTTTGCGTAACTGCCCAGAATAAATATACTCATCTCTCAGCTCCATATCGGGTTTGCCGGGAACCCACGATCGGTGTCGTCAAGCGGACACCGATCGTGGGCATTAGTAACCGGAAATATCGCCAGCCTGGTGCTTAACCAGTTCGGGGCCCGAGCTGGTGCCAACCAATTCAGCTCCCGCTTCAAACATCGCTTTCATTTTTTCCAGCGTATTCACCTTACCGGAAACCTTGACGCGGCAAGGCGCCTGGATATTGGCTTTGAGCAACCGTACATCTTCGACGGTAGCCGCGCATCCTCCCTTGCCCCAGCCGCTGGACTGTTTAACCCAATCGATACCGGCCTCACAGGCATAGCGGGTGGCTTTGATCTTCAGGGCCTCATCAGTGATAAAACCGAATTCCAGCATGGCTTTCACTTTCATGCCCAGATCGTGGGCGATCGACACCACTGCCTTCAGCTCGTTAAAATAGGCATCCTCCATGCCGCCCAGTAAAAAACCCGGATTCGGCGGGAAATCGAACTCATCAGCGCCTTCTTTACCCAGTTCCCGCACGGCGGCCACTTTCATCGCGGTGGTATCATTGGCCTGGGGAAAATTAACCGTCGTGGCGACCCGTACGCCGCTCCCCCTGAGCACATCCTTGGCCAGCGCAACCCAGCATGGCGCAATCATTGCCGCATCAAACTGATATTCCATACAAAGTTGCAGGTGTTTTAACAGTTCCTCACGAGTCAGGTCAGAATTGACATTAGTGAACTGGATGGCTTTGGCAATCTGACGCGGATCGTTGAAATCAATCATTTACATCTCCCCTGCAGGTTGGTGTCGTCGTGATGACGACGTGATTGGATAATGTGTCTGGGGGTAGTTTAGGGAGAATAGGAGTGGATGCGTGATAGCAAAAATTCCATGCAACATGGATAAAAGTTCACAGTCAAGTGAATCGTGACGGCAATCATAAAATGGGAAAATGAGCTTAAGATTTAAAATAAAACAATAGTATAACGGAGGGGCAAATCCGGAGAAAATATGGAAATAAAAAGAAACGCCAAAACCCTATCCAGCTATTACCGCGAATCCAGCGATTTCGCCACGCTGATAAACTACCGCATCCTGCGCGCCGGCCATATTATTACCTCTCCCGATTTTTTCATTAAACGGGATTCGGTTGCCGGCCATGAATTCATTTTCTGCCTGCGGGGCAGCGGCTGGATCGGTATTCAAGCCAATAAGTTTAAGGTCAATGCGGGCGAACTGGTCTGGCTGCCCGTTCGTCTACCGCATGAGCATTATCCGGATCGTGATAACCCTTGGGAAATTCAGTGGATAAGAGTGGACGGCGATAAATTAAATAATGTAATGAATTTTCTCAATATTACCGACAAACCGGTTTTTCAGGTGAAAAAAGATCGCGACCTCGCGGAGATTTTTGCGGCGCTGTTTGCGCAGATGCAAGAAAGCACGCTGATTGCCGATATCCAATGCGACATTCTATTGGCGAAGCTGATTTTTATGATGATCGAAAGCCGCAATGATGAAATAAAAACCAAGCCAAATAATATTCATCGCAGCCTGCATAAGCTGATTTTTCATATCCAAAGCCATTACAACGACGAATGGGATATTCCCCGTTTTATGCGGTACTGTCAGGTCAGTAAATCCCAGCTGTTCACGCTTTTTAACATGACGTTTCATCAATCGCCCATGAAATGGCTGAAAAATTATCGCTTGTCCCAGAGCAAAAGACTGCTGGTGGACACCGGTGAAAACATCGCCACCATTGCCCAGCAGGTGGGCTATAACGATCCCCTGCATTTTTCACGCGACTTTCGCAAGGCTACCGGGGTTTCCCCGTCGGATTTCAGAAAACAGGAAAAGCTGTTGCTCCGGTGAATTATCCCCTTGCAGGCCCTGGCCGGCTACCTCATCAAGATGGTGCGCGCGGCAATAACGGCGTTGCCGGCCCGCTCGTAGCATAAACAAGCCCCGGCCGGATGGCCAGGGCTTGAGGGGTCGAACTATGGCGTAACGAACGGCTTATTTGCCGCGGTTTTTAATCACCTGTTCGGCAACCGCTTTCGGCGCTTCCGCATAGTGCTTAAATTCCATGGTATAGGTGGCGCGCCCCTGCGACATCGAACGCAGCGTGGTGGAATAACCAAACATTTCCGCCAGCGGCACTTCGGCGCGAATCAGCTTGCTGCCGAGGATATCTTCCATTCCCTGCACCATGCCGCGCCGCGAGGACAAATCGCCCATCACGTTGCCCATGAAATCTTCCGGCGTTTCCACTTCCACCGCCATCATCGGCTCCATCAGAATAGGATTCGCCTGGCGCATCCCTTCCTTAAACGCCATCGATGCCGCCATGCGGAACGCATTTTCATTGGAATCCACCTCATGGTAGGAACCAAAGAACAGCGTCGCCTTCACGTCCACCACCGGATAACCACCCAGCACACCGGCGGTCAGCGTATCCTGGATGCCCTTATCGATGGATGAAATATACTCGCGCGGCACCACGCCGCCCTTGATGGCATCGACAAACTCGTAACCCTTGCCCGCCGGCTGCGGTTCCAGCTTCAGCACCACGTGACCATACTGCCCGCGGCCGCCCGTTTGCTTAACAAACTTGCCTTCCACTTCTTCCACGGTCTTTTTAATGGTTTCACGGTACGCCACCTGTGGTTTACCCACCGATACCGCTACGCCGAACTCGCGCCGCATCCGCTCCATCAGAATTTCCAAATGCAGTTCGCCCATGCCGGAAATAATGGTCTGGCCGGAATCGTCGTCGGTGTTAACCCGGAATGACGGATCTTCCTGCATTAAGCGGTTGAGGGCGATACCCATTTTTTCCTGGTCGACCTTGGTCTTGGGTTCGATGGCCTGCGAAATAACCGGATCGGGGAATACCATGCGTTCCAGGATAATCGGATGTTCGGGATCGCACAGGGTATCGCCGGTGGTGACTTCTTTCATGCCCACCGTCGCCGCGATATCGCCGGCATGCACTTCTTTGATGTCTTTACGTTCATTGGCGTGCATTTGCAATATCCGGCCCAGGCGCTCTTTCTTGCCCTTGACCGGGTTATAAACGGAATCGCCGGTGGAAATCACCCCGGAATAGACGCGGAAAAAGATCAGCTGGCCGACGAACGGGTCGGTCATAATCTTAAAGGCCAGGGCTGAAAACGGTTCTTTATCGCTGGGATGCCGCTCAGCTTCTTTATCGTCTTCGTCGTGTCCGACGATCGCCGGCACGTCGATGGGGGACGGCAGATAGTCCACCACCGCATCCAGCAACGCCTGCACGCCTTTATTTTTAAAGGCGCTGCCGCATAGCATCGGCACGATTTCATTGGCGATGGTACGCTTGCGGATCGCGCCTTTGATCTCGTCTTCGCTCAGGGTTTCGCCGTTGAGATATTTATTCAGCAGTTCTTCGCTGGCCTCGGCCGCCGCTTCGATCATATGGCCGCGCCACTCCTGCGCCAGGGCCAATAGTTCCGCGGGGATGTCTTCATAGGTGAACTTGACGCCCTGGGTGGCATCGTCCCAGAGAATAATTTTCATCTTGATCAGATCGACCACGCCCCGGAATCCCTCTTCCGCGCCCACCGGAATCTGGATAGGCACCGCCACGCCCTTCAGGCGCTTGGCGATTTGCGTTTGCACCCGGAAAAAATCCGCGCCGGTGCGATCCATCTTATTGACGAACGCGATGCGCGGGACTTTATATTTATTCGCCTGCCGCCACACCGTTTCCGACTGCGGCTGCACGCCGCCCACCGAGTCATAAACCATGACGGCGCCGTCGAGCACCCGCATCGACCGCTCCACTTCAATGGTAAAATCCACATGGCCGGGGGTGTCGATGATATTAATATGATGTTCCGGATAATTGCCGGCCATCCCTTTCCAGAAGGTTGTCGTAGCGGCTGAGGTAATGGTAATCCCACGCTCCTGTTCCTGTTCCATCCAGTCCATCGTGGCGGCACCATCGTGCACTTCGCCGATTTTATGGCTGACACCGGTATAAAACAGAATACGTTCAGTGGTGGTGGTCTTTCCGGCATCTATATGCGCACTGATGCCGATGTTGCGATATCGCTCTATGGGAGTTTTACGGACCATACAATTACCTTAAATGCCCTACAGGACAAAACCTGCTGTGAAACACTCCCCGACGGCCTATGGCGGCGGGGCCTATGTAATAAAAGTATTATTAATGCAATCCCAGGCTATCCGGCAAAGATGAATCTATTGATGCCGGCGCGCTCTGCCAGAATGCTCCTTTTGCACAACGTCTACAATCTCCCGCGGCGCTTTATTCGCCGCGGCCGGCGGCCGCTGAATCACCCCGCGGCGGCGGGTTCACCGGCACACGCCGAAACCGCGCATCCCGAAATGAAAATGGTTGGCGTGGGCGGCGTTATATTCAGGACCCAGCGAGTTGCCGAAAAAAGCGCAGCTCCGACCGAAGGCCTCATGTAAATAGCCGCCGGCCTCATCCTGGCGCCGCCATTGCTGTTGGACCGGGATGCGCCGACCGTTTTTCAGTACAAAACCGGCGACATCCAGCGCGTCGGCGCTGGCGTGTTCGCTCAGCCGGCCCTCGGCGCGGTGATAGATGTTACGACAGGCATAGCTGCCAAGATGATCAATCCGAGCTAAAGGCGAGCCCAGCATTTCCCCGGCCAGGGGCGAGGCCGCCTGGGCGACGAACATGGCGCTGCTCAGCGCCAGCGGGCAGCTGGCGAGAAAACTGGAGCTCAGCGCCACCGGCCCGAAGCGTTGCACCCGCACCGGGGAAAGGAGCGGACAGGCGCCGGTGGTATCCTTGAGCGCAATAAAGGAGATATGGCCGGCCGCGCTGGCCCGTTCCAGCGCGGCCAGGCACGCCGTATTGTCGGCGGCCAGTCCCTTAAGCTTGAAACGGGTAATAAAGGTGGGTGGATCGGTGACCGCCAGCGGCGCCAAAGGGTCGTAGCCGGGCGGCAGCAGGGGCCGTATCCGCGGGGCCAGGACCACCACAACAAGCACTGTAATCAACAGCCAGGCTAACAGTCGCACCTTGCTCCTTATCTTTTTTTGCGCAGCGGCCCGGGGCGTTTTGCCGGAACCGGATAGGTGGGTACCGTTAAGAGTATAGACAGGGAAATGCTTTGGTTGCCGGGGATATGCGGCTAACCCCGCCGCTCCCGGCTCCGGACTGGACGTTCAGGCAGTTTCGCGCCGGGGCCCGCCCGTGGATAATCAGGCGCAATCGCCCGGCCGGGGTTAACCTTATTATTTAGTTATTACAGGAAGATCTATCGCAGGCGCGGTTGTACAACTATTGATTTCCATTGGCTATGATTAGATCGAATGCGATGCGCAGGTTGGCGCAATCCAATCTCATTCATAAAATGAGCCCTTTTGTTTTGCTGTGAAGTCCTTGCCCGCCCCTCTGTGCGGGCTTTTTTTACCCCCGGGCCGGCTCCGGCCCCGCGATTATGGGTGATGCCCCGCGCATTTATGCGCAAATGGTGAGCATACCGTCAGTGGGGTGGCAAAACTGTCGGTTTTCTTGTTTACGGGTTCACTATTTAGGTTCATACTTGCGTCGGTTTCATGTAGCAATGAGCTAGACTTTACGCCTCGAACTTCGCGTTCGGGGCATCCTCCCCCTCCCCGTATTACTTTTTCCAACCGGCTTTCCCGCGTTTCCCTTGATTACTCTACCGCTATTGCTTTCCATCACTATTGCGTGCGCCGTTATTCCCTTGCCAGGGAGTTCGCCTGGACGGCAGCGTTTAAAGCGCCGTCACGCCAAGCCGTTCCGCCTCCCGCCGCATATGCAGGATCGCCCGGTAGTCCTCGCGGGTGGCCGCGCTAAATCCCTTGATCAGCACCGCCGCGCACTCCCGGCGGCCATCAGGCGCGGCGACCAGCCCGGCCAGCGCGGCGCGCAGCAAAGCCACCACATCGGGCGGGGTCGCGGCGGCGGTAATCAGCGGCAGACCGGGCGCCGCGGGGGACTCCGCCAGCACGCGCAGTCCCTTGACCGCCAGCGGCCGGGCGCGTCGCAGCAGGGCAAAAGTGACGCAATCCACCGCCGTAATATCCGCCAGTCCGCCGCGCACCGCGTCCAGCGACTGGACATGGGCGCCGGTGAACAATACTTGCTTGAAAAAGCGCCCATGGCCGGACAGCGGGGCCACCATAAAGCGCAGGACGTTGTATCCGGAATGGGAATCAGGGCTATTGCAGGCGGTTATGCCCTGCCTGAAGTCGGCCAGGGTCGCGCGCGGGTCGCTGGCGCGCACTATCAGCAGGCTGCGATAATTGCCGCCGCCGCAGCCCGGCGCATCATAATGGAAACGGCCCACCACCTGCACATCGGGCAGTGCCGTAACCAGCGGATAACCGCAGGTTTGGCTGAGCAATAGCCGCGGGTCCCGCCAGTGGGGCAGCAGCGGGTCAGGCCAGCATAGCACCCCGGGCAGGTTTTCCAGCCCGCGGCGACGCAGTTGTTCCCGTAAACGCCCCCAAAGATTGTCCACCTTATGGCGATTGATACCGTACATTGGCAGTGAGATCGTCATGAACAGGTCCAGATTCCTTAATTAGCCCTTTTTCGGCCAGCGACAGGGGATGGATTTCAATCTCGGCCGGAGTAAAAGCGAACGCCCCCAGCCATTCGGCATAGCCCTGTACCACAAAACCCCGGGTGCGCTGTTGGTAAGCCGTGCGATCGGCCAGATAAACTTGACGTAAACCATACCACGGTACGGCGGGCAAATCGTGATGGACCAAATGATAATTCAGATTCAAAAACAACAAGCGCCACGGCCAGGCCGCTTCATTAATCACGGATCGGGCCTGGGGATCGTCGGCGGCCCGATGTTCCATAAACGAACGGATTTTGGTCAGGCCAAGCGCCGGATAACTCACGGCCAGCAGGAAATAACCGACTCCCAGCGCGGTGCCGGACATCCATCCCAGCAAAACGGTCAGCAGCGCGGCATGGACCACCCACATGGCGCCGGCGCGGCCATCGCCGCTAAGCATCGCCGCAGCCCCCCCACGCAGCGCGGCATAGATATCCAGCGCCGGTCCCATCAGCACGCGGCCGACCAGGGTATTGCGAAATTGAATTACCCTGCGCAGCCATGGCGAAAACCCCCTCCACTGGTCCGCGCTGAAATAATACCCTTCGGGATCTTCCCGCGGATCGGTTAAATGCTCGTTCCGGTGATGGCGCAGGTGGGAATCGCGATAGAGGCCATAAGGATACCATACCGCCAGCGGCAGCAGGCCGAACAGCTGGTTCACCCGCGGCCATCGGGTGGGATGGCCGTGAATTAATTCATGCTGCAAGGACATATACCACGTGGTAAGCCAAATCAGCAGCGGCGTGCCGATCCACGGCCCCAATACGTTCCATTGGCTAACGGTGCCGAACCAGCCGGCATACACGATCGCTATCAGCCCCCAGGTGGGTAGTTCCAGCCGCCAATACGGGGATTGAGACCATTGCCTGATGCGGACGCGCTGCCCGTCATGCAAATATGAGGCGGTACTTTTTTCGGACGAAGGCATAACGTTTTCCCGGGCGGTTTTATCCCCCCAGTATTCATCAGGCCGTTTCGGGCGCCAACGAATAAAAATAGCAATAGAATGCTGAAAAACGCCAGCTAAACGCATGAATTCGACGCGCGTTACCGGCCAGGCTAAGCTGTGATACACGATGTCCCGGCAGGGGCTCCCTTTATCATCTTGTTTTTAGGAGAATGCCATGCATATCGATCTCACTGGTAAAACCGCCATCGTTACCGCATCCACCGGCGGTATTGGCTTGGCCATCGCTATGGGACTGGCGCGCGCCGGCGCGTCGGTGGTAATCAACGGCCGCAGCCAGGATACGGTGGACAAAGCCCTGGGCCAGATAAAACGGGCGTTGCCGCAGGCCAGCGCGCGGGGCGTGGCGGCGGATTTGTCCGATGCGGCGGGCGTCGCCCGGATCGCCGGCGCGGTGGCTAGCGCGGATATTTTGGTGAATAACGCCGGTATCTACGGCCAGAAACCCTTTTTTGAGATTGCCGATGACGAATGGGAACATTATTTCCAAACCAACGTCATGTCCGGTATTCGCCTGTCACGCTTTTATTTGCAAGGCATGCTCGATCGCGACTGGGGACGTATCGTTTTTATCTCTTCCGAGTCGGCGCTGAATATTCCGCCGGACATGATTCACTACGGCATGACCAAAACCGCGCAGTTGGCCGTGGCGGGCGGGCTGGCCAGACTTGCCGCCGGCAGCCGGGTGACGGTGAATTCCGTATTACCGGGTCCGACGCTTTCCGACGGCGTCAGGGAGATGCTAAAGGATTCCGCGGCCGAGGCCGGCATCAGCATTGAACAAGCCGGGGCGAATTTTGTGCGCCAACAGCGTTCCACCTCGATTCTCCAGCGCTTGGCCACCCCCGAAGAGATCGCCAACCTGGTGATCTATACCTGCTCGCCGCAGGCTTCCGCCACCACCGGCGCCGCCCTGCGCGCGGACGGCGGCGTAATAAACAGTATTATTTAAGCGGCGTCGCGCCGGCCGGGGCGTTTATCGGGATGTTCGTCCTGAAGGATATCAAGCCCGTCGTCCCGTGATCCCCTTCTCCCGCCAGGCGGCGGAAGCTTTTATCGGCGGGCGGATACCCCGCGCCTCCCGCCATGACTTCCGGCGCGTTGGCAAAGCCGACCATACCCCCTGAAATACGGGATTTTACGCCATCCCGGATAAATTTATAGTCGGCCCGCTGTGCTGTCCGCGACGGATGAGGCATAATCTCCTCACGTTTTTTGTTAAAAAGATGTAAAGGCATTGCTATGCAAGATGTGTTAAATGCGGAAATACAGCAAAAAATAGCCCGCTCCGTCACTACGGTCGCCAAAGTGGTGTTTCCCACCACCATCAATCACCACTCCACGCTCTTTGGGGGCACCGCCCTGGCCTGGATGGACGAAGTTTCCTTTATCACCGCCACCCGTTTTTGCCGTAAACGCCTGGTAACGGTGTCTACGGAAAAAATCAGCTTCACCCGTCCCATTCCCTCGGGAACCATTATTGAATTGGTGGGTACAGTCGGCCGCGTCGGCACCACCAGCATCGCCGTGGATGTCTCGATTTTCCTGGAAAACATGTACGAAGAAGGACGGGAAGAAGTGGTGCATGGGAGGTTTAATTTTGTCGCGGTGGATGACAACGACAAAGCCGTCCCGCTGTTTTAAGCCATAAAAAACGCCGGCGGAGGTTTGCCCCCAACGCCGGCGTCTTATCTTTCATACCCTGGCGTGGGAGCCCGGGTTACCCCGCTCCTCCGCCGGCAGGCGATTACTGATAAATTACCGCGGTACCGTGCAGGTTATTCTGGCCTGAAGTAGAGGTAATCTGGAACGACTTGGCGCCGGACTGCGCGGCCTTGGCGGCTAACTCGTTTTCCAAAGATGACAGGCTGGCCCCGCCGGTGGCATTAATCACGCCCACTTTTTGCTGATTAGCCGGTGCGGAATCCACCAGCTGGGCGGCAAAAGTACCAAAAGACACGGAGCCCAGGATTAAAGCGGCGATAGCGGTTTTAACGTTTTTCATGATAGGTGTTCCCAAATAAGGTTAGTAAAATTGTTGTTTGTGCCGTTAATTTCTTAACGGTCGATAACTAAATACTAATCCTCTTTCGGCAGCCGATCAACATATTTTATTATCAATCGTTAATATATTACGCATCTAATTGATAAATATTGAAATTTAATCTTAACCGTCGCGGATTTTGTTAAAGGGAAAGCCCCCCGCTAAGATAATGCATGACTAGATTCGAGCTTTTGCCCGATAGTTAAAAAAATGCTCTTTTTTATGTGATGTTAATCACATATAGTTGCATTTTTGTGATGCAAGTCATAATATTGTTACATCAAGCGCAAACACTATACCGGGCAACCTGATTGGGGAAATGCATATGAAATTCCGTAAACTGCTGAAAAAAATCCTGCTGTCTTATGTTAATACCGTAAAAGACGTGCCGCCGGGCGCAATGTATTAAGCATTAAGATCTCTGGAAAGCTGCTTCGGCAGCTTTTTTTTTGCAGGCAAAAAAACCCGATCCCCGTAGCCAGCCAACCCATTTCATTCCGCTGCACCTCTTATGCCATCGTATTCGATGAAGCGGCTGGCGCCATCAACCTCAGGGTCGCAAGCCAAAACCCCAAGGCCGATAAACTGACCGCGGCGCCTAGAAAACACACGCCCGACCAACCGGCATACGCATAAGTTGCTGTCGTGGCCATCGCCCCCAGCCCGCTGCCGATCGCATAAAACAGCATATAAATACCCACCAGCCGGCTGTGTGCTTCCGGCCTGGTGCGGAAAATCATACTTTGGTTGGTCACATGCAGCGCCTGTCCGCCGAGATCGAGCAGTACGATGCCGGCAAGCAAAGCCCAGAGCGACGACCCCATCAACGACAATGGCCACCAAGCCAGCACCAGCAACACGAGCGCAACGGCGCTCGCTCGTTGACCGTACCCCCGATCCGCCCACTTCCCGGCACGCGCGGCGGCCAGGGCGCCCGCTACGCCGGCCAGCCCGAAAGCGCCGATGACGGTATGCGAAAACCCATAAGGCGGCGCGCTGAGGGGCAGCGCCAATGCACTCCAAAAGATATTGAAAGCAGCGAACATCAGCAGCGCAAGCACGCCGCGAATCAGCAACACCCGTTCCTCGCGCAGCAATGCAAACATCGATACGATCAAACGCGGATAGCTTGGGGCATCGGATGGGATGGGTAAGGCCGGTAGCCGTCGCCACATCGGTAGCGCCAGCGCCAGCATCATTGCGGCGGCGCAGAAATAGACTCCGCGCCAACCCGCCAGATCGCTGACCCCGCCGGCAAACACCCGTGCCAGCAACAAGCCGATAAACACGCCGCCCTGCGCCGCCCCCACCACTCCGCCCCGCTCCTCGGGCGCGGCAGCGCTGGCCGCATAGGCAATCAGACCCTGCGTCATTGCCGTACCCAGCAGGCCGACCCCGAGCATGCCGGCCAACAATACCGTCGTGGATTGCGCCAGCCCCACAAGACCCAACGCGGCCACGAGCGCCAGCAACTGCGCGATCATAAGACGACGGCGATCCACGCGATCCCCCAGCGGCACCAGCAGCAGCAAAGCCAACGCGCATCCGGCCTGCGTGGCGGTCACTATCCCGCCGACGGCGGCATGGCTGATATTGAAATCCAGCGCCAGCGCGTCCAGCAGCGGCTGCGCGTAATAAACATTGGCAACGCACAAACCACTGGCAGCAGCGAACAGCAGCACCAGGGCCTGCGGCATGGGCGCTGCGGACGAAATACGGGAACCGACCATAACCACCAACCTTTGCAATCCAGTTTCAAAACAAAACTGATTGAATCATAGGTAGTCTGGTTTTAAAATGCAACCCGAAGCCCAGGAATTCCAACCCAAAAGAGGATAACATGCCGCGCCGCACAACTTTATCCAGCGAAACCTGCCCGGTGGCGCGCTGCGCCGATGTCATCGGCGATCGCTGGTCGCTGCTCATCGTGCGCGATGCCTTCGATGGCATGCGCCGCTTCGGCGATTTCCAACGCAGCCTGGGCGTAGCGCGCAACATTCTTTCCGATCGCCTGCACCGGCTGGTGGCTGCGGACATCCTGGCGACCCGGCCGGCATCGGACGGCACCGCCTACCAGGAGTACGTGCTAACCGCGAAAGGCGAAAGCCTGTTTCCCATCGTGGTGGCCCTTCGGCAATGGGGAGAGCGCCACCTGTTTGAACGCGGGGAACGCCACTCCTTGCTAATAGACAAGCACACAGGAAAACCCGTGCCGTTCATGGCGCCGCAAAACGGCGAGGGCCAAACGCTGGAACCTGGCCAGACAGAAGTCCAAAAACTGGCATAAAGGAGATGAAGAAACGATAATAACCACCGGTCCGCGCAAGACTGGCGCTGGTTCCAGAGCGATGGCCATCCGACGCGCATGCGCTCAGCGGGCAAATATAAAAAAACGCCGGCGGAGGTTTACCCTCGACGCCGGCGCCCTTGACACTCATATCCTGGCGTGGGAGTCCGGATTACCCCTCTCCCCGCCAGCGGACGATTACTGATAAATTACCGCGGTACCGTGCAGGTTATTCTGGCCTGAAGTAGAGGTAATCTGGAACGACTTGGCCCCGGACCGCGCGGCCTTGGCGGCTAACTCGCTTTCCAAAGATGACAGGCTGGCCCCGCCGGTGGCATTAATCACGCCCACTTTTTGCTGATTGGCCGGTGCGGAATCCACCATCTGGGCGGCAAAAGAACCAAATGACACGGAGCCCAGGATCAAAGCGGCGATAGCGGTTTTTACGTTTTTCATGATAGGTGTTCCCAAATAAGGTTAGTGAAATCGTTGTCTGTGCCGTTAATTTATTAACGGTCGATAACTAAATACTAATCCTCTTTCGGCAGCCGATCAACATATTTTATTATCAATCGTTAATATATTAATCAACCTATTGATAACTCATTTAATTTATCCCCATGCCTAAAAATTGCTCCAGGCCTGGTCAAAGGGAATGCATACCGCAAGGGTTAAGGCGCCATTTCTCTGGCCGCGCGCTTGCCCCTTGGCATGATAAGCCCGCTAATACCAATACCGAAGCCGGCCAGACGAAAACAGCCGCACGATCCCGGAAATGGCGCAGGCTTTTAGACGGGAGAGAAAGCAGAAGAGAGATAAAACATTGATAAACCTCGTCGTCACGCTCATTGCCGGGTCACGGCCACCGGACCGGTCGGCGTTAAACAACGCCAACCGGCGCGGGTGCAGACACCGGGATTAATGCCGGCAAATTTTACTTTCGCTGGTGGTAAAACCCTCGGCGCGCGCCACGAATTTCCCGCGCTCAGCTAGAAATTGCACCAGTTGTTCGGCGGTTAAATCGACGGCGGAACAGGTATGAAACCTGGCATCGGCGCCGAACTTCGCTTTAATGCCGGCGGTTAGCGAGCCGGTGGTAAATGATTCCCCGGTGGCCAGCATCATTTGCAGCACTTCATGTCCGTGGATCGACGGCATGGGCATAACCTTGTTTTATGTGAGTGATAAGATAAATTTACCCTCTTTTCCCTGGCAAGCAAACCCCGCGCGCCGGAGGATAATATATCACGGCCAATATTGATATTGCGTGGCGGTACTCCGGTGGCGGTGGATAATGGCTTTCGGTAAAATTTCCGTTTCGCGGCCATAACTTAAGATACAGTTGCCCACCGCGTCATTCCTTTGGCACTCCTCACGCTTGGAATTCTGGCTTATCGCGGTGCGTGAAATGGAATAAGACCCTTTTTCCCGGCCCTGCGCATCATATTGGTAAGTGGTCTTGCCATTGGAAGAGGTAGATGAGGAGAAAAATCCATTCTTATCGTAAGCATAATCAACAAGATCGTTGCTTAGCGGATCCGATCCCCGCGCCGTACCTTGAACCAGGCGCAATTGCTTATCATAGCTGTAGATGGTGGTGGTAAAGCCGGGCTCGCCATCGATGGTGAAGGCATCCGTCGCGGAGGTGATCACCCCGTTTTTCCCCAGGAAAAAACGCGTCTTGCCCTGTTTGTGGTTAACCAGGCGCTGCTGGCCGTTGCGATTGACGATAATAGCGATATCGTAAACGGAATCCCAGCCGCCGTCGGCCCTTACGATATGGTTGGACATATTCAGGGTGAGGCCGTTTTCCGTTTTGTGGTAATCGTAGGCTTCTTCGTCCAATACGCCGCAGACATCAAACCTGATGCTTGAGCGCGCCTGCTCATCCAGATCCTTGCCTACCATGCCGCCCACTACCATGCGGATGTTTCCCTTGGCGGTACCGCTAAGCATGATGAGATTATTGCTGTCGTTAATCCGTTTGCCCGCGGCAGGACAGGTTTTTTCACCGCTTTCGGCATGGGCCGCAAAGCCGGTGAGTAAAATCAACACCGCCAATCCATAAATACCATTATGCATGTTTATTCCTAAAGGGTTCCGGCTCCGGATTATAGCGCTATAAATCAGCCAGATGCCATGACGGGCCCCTGCCCTCGGGTAACAAAAGTATAGGCCATATGCCCTTTCATTGTTAGGGGACTGAAAGGGCATAA
Source organism: Sodalis sp. RH21 (assembly GCF_047324175.1). NCBI lineage: Bacteria > Pseudomonadati > Pseudomonadota > Gammaproteobacteria > Enterobacterales > Bruguierivoracaceae > Sodalis > Sodalis sp. RH21. Next base: position 4,429,430 of record NZ_CP178732.1, read on the forward strand.
GGTTCCCTCGCCAAAGGTTTTTTGCGTAGCCCCACGCACAATTGAAGGGCCTGCGGCATAAATTGCCAAGAGCATTCCATATCTGGTACGCCGATGCTGCCCCTCGGATAAATAAAACATAACTTCATGGCTCGGGCCGGGATCGCGGGTCATAACCGCTTAACCGGATATACAGCGGGCGCCATCAGGGCGCCGGGTCATTTATCAAGGGATTAAAAATGATGAGAATCGACGCAGCGGTAGGCATCGGACAACCAAACCATCGTCATGATGTGTGTACCATCCAAAACCGGCTCAACGCAATAACCGCGGTCAGCAATTGCGCCGCGCCTTTGGCCGTCGACGGTATTGCCGGCAAAGGCACCATCGCCAGAATAAAAGAGTACCAGGCCAGCGTGGTCCGGCTCCGGCATCCCGATGGGATAATATCGCCGGCCGGCATTACCCTGCGTCATTTATCCGGCCTGGCAATGCCCGGGACATCATCACCCTCGTCCCATGCCAACCATACGGTCCAGCATTTCAGCGAACCGCATTACCTGAACGCAGCGCAATGCCTGGGCTGTGATATTGCCGCCATCAAAGCCGTGGCCATGATTGAAACCTCGGCCAGGGGGCCGTTTGATGAGCAGGGCCGGCCGGTAATTCTATTCGAAAGACACTATTTCCATAAGCTGACCCAGGGGAAATATGCCATGCACGGCGATATTTCCAGCGAGGCGCGCGGCGCCTATGGCAAATACAGCGAACAATACCCCAAACTGCACAAAGCCATGTCGCTGGATAGAGCGGCGGCGTTACGTTCGGCATCATGGGGGGCGTTCCAGATCATGGGGGATAATTATGCCAAAGCGGGATTTGCCGATATAGAGCCGTTTACGCAGGCGATGAATACCCTCGAAGGCCAAATGTCCGGGTTTACCTGTTTTATAAAATCCTCTCCGTCGCTGCTGTCGGCGTTACGCGACCATCATTGGGAACAATTCGCCAGGGTATATAACGGACCGGACTATAAAACCAATCATTACCACACTCGAATAGCCCATTATTATGAGCGGCTAATGCATGCTTAAGCGGGGCAAAAGACGCGGTTGACAGCGCGTCGGGTTTATTTACGGCCGTCAAACAGCATTCTTACCGCCAGGCCGGCCAGGACCGTAGCCATCAGCCAGCGCTGTACGCGCCGCCATAGCGGGCGCCCCGAGAGAAAACCCGCAATCGAGCCGGCCAGCACGATCAGGCACCCGTTAACCGCCATGCTCGCCATCGACTGGCCGAACACATTACCCCGCGCAGGCTGGATAAATTGCGGTAGCAAGGAAAGATAGGGCACCGCGGCTCTGGGATTCAGCAAATCCCGCCTTCCGCCCCTGGCAGATGGACCGCGACACCAGATAAAGCATATTGGGGCCGGGAATAAGCACCAACCCCAATGCAATAGCGGCAAAGGGGAAAAACTGTGATGAGCCGATCATAGGTATTGTCCGCCGGGGAATCTGGTTTAGCGATACGCGATTATAATAGCGGCGGCCGTAAAACAAAACTCTATGCCGGAACGGCGGTAACTTATACTTATACTTATTCCTATCTCATACCCTCCAAGAGCCGCATCATGAAAAAAATCATAATATATTTATTTTTTATTGCGTTATCATTACCCATCGCGGCAGTAACTTACGCCAAGGGCGGCGATGAATACCATCCTAAAACTGCCCATCATTATCGCCATCACGGCAAAAAGCACCACGCCAAAAAATACCCTGACCGACCTAAACGCGAACGCGAGGTGGGTCATAATAGATAAGGGTTTTATTTTTTTCCTTGTGCCATACCCGCAATAGGCCGGTCGGGATTTTACCGTCGCCAAACGGTTACCGAGCTATAATTAGCGAAACGGCGCAGAGTTGATGGGCGACTTAGGGGCCTTAAGGATCGGCGAAGATCATGAACCTATTACAAACGGTGCTATCGGCTGGCGCGCTGGTAGCGTTAACGGCCTGCTCCTCCGGGTATCACGGCAAGGAGTGCCAGGGTAAAATACGCAGCCTGTCCGGCCAGCCCATCGGCACCACCCAGGCGTTGATAATCGATAAATTCACCTCATTTACGGTAGCCACGCCCGACAAGAAACTGGACAGCGGGAGGTTATTTTCGACGGACCGGATGAAATATATCCCCGCCGCGGTGACCGAGGAAGGTTTCTTGGCCCAGCGGGTATCCGACAACCAGTTCAGCATTATCAATGCGCCGCAGGATCGGTGGATCACCTATACCTGCCCATAACCCCATTCCCTCTGGCCGGCCCCATATCGGTCGTCGCCATGGCTTGCCTGGCGCCGACGCCTTGACAGCTGCAACTTACGGCATCATTCTATCCCCATTCAAGACTAAAAAATCCAAAACAACGCATTCATTATGGCCAGACCTAAACTCTTTGACCGCGATCGGGCGCTCCATAAAGCCATCGGGCTGTTTCGCCAGCAATCCTACGCTGGTACCGCCACCGAGGATCTGCTTAGCGCCATGGGGATCAGCCGGCAAAGTATGTACGACACCTTCGGCAACAAACGTCAGCTATTCCTGGAGGCGTTACGCCGTTACAACGGGGAAAACGTCGCGGGGTTAATCCAGGTCCTGGCAAAATCAGCCTCGCCCAGACAGGGATTGGAAGAGATGTTAACCGCCTTTGCCATCAGCGTGGGCAGCGACCCGGCAAGCTGTATGGGCATCAGTTCGATCTGCGAATTCGGCCGCACGGACGAAGAAATCAACGCCCTTAACGATGCCAGCGGCCAAGTGCTGGCGGCGGCGATTGAAAACGCCGCCGCCGCGGCCAAACAGGCCGGCGAAATCACGGCCGACCTCGACAGCCGGGATATTGCCCGTTATATGCTCTCGTTGCTGGCAGGCATTAAATTATCCGCCCGCGCGGGGGCTTCACCGGCGGAGTTACGTAATATCATCAGCATCAGCATGCGCAGCCTGCGCTGATCCATAAGCCATTGCCAAAAGCCTAAATAGGGGTTATTTTGGATTAATTAATCCAAAATAACAGGTGATAACATGAAGAATACCCTAACTGATAAAGTGGCATTGATCACCGGAGGTTCCCGCGGGATCGGCGCGGCCATCGTGCGCCGTTTGGCGGCGGAAGGCGCCAAGGTAGCCTTTACTTATGCCGCGTCAGCCGGTAAAGCCCATGAACTGGCGGCGGAAATAGAGAGCCAAGGGGGCGCAGCCCTGGCCATTGCCGCCGACAGCGGCGAGGTCCGGGCGGTGCAAGATGCGGTGACGCTGACGGTGGCGCAGTTCGGCCGTCTGGATATTTTGGTCAATAATGCCGGCATCATGATTCAGGGAGCAGTGGATGATTATGCGATAAGTGATTTCAATCGCATGCTGGACGTGAATGTCCGCGCGACGTTTGTCGCCGTGCAGGCGGCCATTCCCCATATGGGCCCAGGCGGGCGGATTATCACTACCGGCAGCGTCACCGCCGAACGTACCGCATTTCCCGGTTCCTCGGTCTATTCAATGACCAAAGGCGCCATCGCCGCGCTGACCCGCGGCCTGGCCTGGGATTTAGGTAAAAAAGGCATCACCATCAATGTGATCCAACCCGGCCCGACCGAAACCGATATGAATCAGGGAGAAGATATCCGCGCCAGATTGCGCGCCATGATGGCCCTTGGCCGCATGGGCAAAGACGCGGAAATCGCCGGCCTGGTGGCTTATCTCGCCAGCCCGGAAGCCGCGTTTATCACCGGCTCGGCCCTGACCGTGGATGGCGGTTATCTGGCCTGAGCGAACCCGCCCCTTCCCCCTGCGGGCAGGGGGCGGTACATGGCAGGGCGAGATTATGGATTTTACCGTTCGGTAAGGATATTGAGGAATTGCCGGGTACGCGGATTGCGCGGATCGACCAGCACCTGTTCCGGCGTACCGTCATCGATAATGTTGCCTTTTTCCATAAAAATCACCCTATCCGCCACGTCGCGGGCAAATGACATTTCATGGGTCACCAGCAGCATCGTCATATTTTGTTCATGGGCGATATCGCGAATCACGCTGAGCACCTCGCTTACCAGTTCCGGATCGAGGGCGGAAGTCACTTCATCGAATAACATTATGCGGGGCCGCATGGCCAGCGCCCGCGCAATGGCCACCCGCTGCTGTTGGCCGCCGGACAAGGTGGCGGGCCAGGCTTGCGCTTTATGCGCCAATCCCACGATGCGCAGATAATGCTGCGCGCGCTCCCGCGCCTCGTCCTTGCTCACCTTCAACACCCGTAGGGGCGCCTCGGTCAGGTTTTGTTCAACCGTCAGATGGGGAAATAAATTAAAATGCTGGAACACCATGCCCACCTGATGGCGTACCGGCGCGCGGGAAAACCAGCGGCGATCGCGCCCGGCGCCCACCACCACGCCGTCGATGGCCACCGTACCCTGGGTTACCGCTTCCAGCCCCTTAATCAAACGCAGGATGGTGGATTTACCGGAACCGCTGGGACCGATCAGCGCCACCTTCTGCCCTTGGGGAATGACCAGGTTCAGATGGTCCAGCACCCGGGTATCGCCATAATCTTTCACCACCTGGTCCAGGGTAATAAGCGCGGCCTGCGGTGCGGGGATGATTGATTCAGCCATGGGAGCGTCTTCTTTCCAGATAATTAAATAAAAACGAAGTGGGCAAACTGATGGCCAGGAACAGCACGGCCATCAAAGTATAAGGTTCGTTGTAACGATAGGTTACGCCGGCGATCTGTTTTGCCGCCTGGAACAGCTCGGGGATAGTAATGACCGCCAGCAGCGGCGTCTCTTTAAACATGCCGATCAGGTAGTTGCCCAATACCGGCACCATCGGCTTCATGGCCTGGGGCAGAATAATGCGCCGCCAGAGCGCGGGCGGCGAAAAATCCAGCGCCCGCGCCGCTTCCCACTGGCCTTTGGGCACATCATTAATCGCGCCGCGAAACGCCTCGGCGATATAGGCGCCATAATATAAACCCAGCCCCAGGACCCCGGTAGCGATGGCCGGCAGCGCCAGACCGCTTAGCGGCAGGGCGAAAAACAGGAAATAGAGCTGGACCAATAACGGCGTCTGGCGAAAAAATGCGATATACGCCCGGCTCAGCAAGCGCGGCGCGCTAAAGGGACATTGACGGGCGATCGCCGCGGCGCCCCCGATCAGCACCGCACAGCAGAACCCCGCCACCACGACTTCCAGGGTTACGCCTAAACCGGCCAGCAACTCGGGCAGGATCGACCAGGCAAACATCCAATCAAACGACATGTTTACTCCTGCAATCCGCGATGGCGGGTGTGATGACGTTCATAGCGCCGCACCGCCAGCGTCAGCGGCCATGACAAAATAAAATAAGCCGCCAGCACGATGCTCCAGATCAGGGTTTGATGCCCCAGGGTAGTAATCAGCGTCGCCCCGGAAAATGTCAGATCGCTCAGGGTAATCATGGAGACCAGGGACGTGGATTTAAGCAGTTCCACCAGCAGGTTACCCAGCGGCGGCAGCATAAAAGGCAGAGCCTGGGGCAGGATAATCCGCCGCAGGGCAACGGCGGGCGGAAAATCGAGGGCGCGCAGCGCGTCCCGCTGTCCCTGGCTGACGTTAACCAGCGCGGTGCGCACAATTTCCGCGCCGAAGGACGAAAAGTTAAGGCCCAGCCCTATCACGGCGGTGGTCATCGGGCTAAGCGATATACCGAACAGCGGCAAAATAAAAAACAAATAAAACAGTTGGACCAGCGCCGAGGTGCCGCGTAAAAACTCGATATAGACGCGCGCGGCGGCGCTGACCGGGCGCAGCGGCGATAGCCGCAGCAGCGCGACGATAAAGGCCAGCGCCAACGCCAGCGCCGCCGACAGAAAAGTGATTTGCAGCGTAACGCCGATGCCCTTGGCCAGTTCATGGACGATGAAGCCCAGATTATCAGTATTCATAAGTCCCGCTGGCCCCAATTAGTCCCGGCGATGCCGGGCAGCTCATTGCGTCACGGGGGCGAGGCTAATCAACCACTCGCCCCGGGACGTGATATTGTGATTTACAATCATCAGAATCAAACCGGAAGAGGGCGCGATGATATCCGCCAGCCAAGCGCCGAACAGGTCATGAACCGCACCCAGCCGTTGCCCGCCGCTGACGGTCTCGCCGGCGGCCACGTCCAGATATAAGCGCCCGCTCGCCGGCGCTTCCACTTTGAAAAAATTGCTCACTACCTGGTTACGCCGCACGCGGGGCGCCGGCGCATCGCGGGTCAGACCCAGATGCCGGGCGATATTGGCGACGCCGTTAACATGAAACAGCGTGTTTTCTTCATCCAGGATACCGTTGGCTCCCCCCTCCGCCATCACCGCATGGCGGCCCAGCCACGGCAGTTCATTGGTGGCCCGGCCGCGGTTATTGGTCTGGTCCGCGGCAAATTCGACAATGGCGTCCGCATCGAACTGGTGCGCCAGCGCGCGGGTCACCGCGTCGAATTCCGGCTCCCCCGTCAGTTGGCACATCACGAATTTAGCCACCACTTCGCGCAGGTCGCCGCCGTGCAGATCGATCACCACCGTCGCATCTTTTGCCCACCCGTTCAGCACCCGGTCAACCAGCACTTCGCTAAAGCTGCCCTGCGGATCGCCCGGCGCCAGGAAATTCATATTTTTATTATCCACCGGGCAGACGAACTCCGCATGGCTATACAGACCCGGCATATTCAAAATCGGCAAAATAGCCACCGACCCGCGCTCCAGGGTCTGGCCAAAGTAAGTTTTCAGCCGCAGGGCGGCTTCCATCGCCGCGACTTCATTGGGATGCATGCCTGCGATAATGGCCAGCGCCGGGCCAGGCTCCGGCGCGACGATATCGAACCAGGGCAATTGCAGGGCGTCCAGGGTCGGATGGCTGAACGATAACCACCCCCAGCTGATTTTACCCTGCTGTCCCGCGGTGTGTTTAATCATGGGAATGCCTGCCTGTCGGGATTAACTATGTGCGGCGCAAAGCTGGCTGGCCTGGATATTTTCCGGCGGCAGCTCATTGGCGGTATAACCATATTTTTGCAATATGTTCAGCAGTTCGCCCGAGGCGCGCAGCTTCGCCAATTGCTCATTGAATGCTTTGATAAATTCCGGATCGTTACGCGGCAAGCCAAACGCATGGTAGTTATAGCCCGGCTGGCCATTGGCGTCGGGAATTTGCTGGAACGGCAGCGCGCGCTCCACCGACGGGTCGGGTTCTTTTTTCAGCAGGCTGATAATTTCAGCATCCGGGAAATAGACGGCATCGATACGGTTGGCTTTCAGCGCCGACAGGGCTTCGGTATCTTTATCAAACAGCACTACGTTGCCGGTGGCGATACCGCTATCCTTGGCTTCCTGGATTTGGTTGGTCCCATTCTGGGTGCCCAGGCGGGCCTGCTTATTCGCCGCGACGTCTTTTAAACTATGCAACTTAAGCGGATTGCCCCGCTTGACGATAAACGCTCCGCCGGAGCGCGTGACCGGATTGGAAAAACCGATTACCTGGCAGCGGGCGTGATTAATAAACAAGCCGGCGCCGATCACATCAAAACGTTTGGCCGCCAGCCCCGGCACCAGCGCGCCGAAATCCACAATGGGGGTTTCCACCTGGGTGATGCCCAGGGGTTTCAACACCGCGCGCAATACCTCGATATTCGCGCCGGTGGCCTTACCGTCAGGCCCGATATAGCCATAGGGCTGCTCGTTGGCGATGCCGGCTATCAGCGGAGACTGGGTGTTGGCTTTATCCAGCAAACTTTGCGCCGAGGCGGGTAACGCCAGCGCCGCGCTTAGCAATAAAGCGGAACTTACCATCCCGGCAAGAGACAATTTAATCGTTGATTTCATGGTTTTTCCTGGGAAATAAAGCTCGATATTGTTAATGCGGCCGTAGAGGGTGCCGACAGGTTAGTGGTGCTTAAATAAAGTGCGCGTCGCTATGAGTAAACCGCTATACCAAAAAAGTAAAACATAGGGATTCACCTTTGCTGAACCAACATTTTTAGCGCTAGATAGGTGAAAAAAAGCTAAGGGCTGGCCGGCAGCGCGCGATTGCGCCGCCGCGGCGGGAAATATTTTCACAACAATAGCGGATTGTCGCTGTTGGCCGGAACGCCTATTCTGTTTGGCAATCCCCAGGGGGGTAATCTTTCAGGAGAGCATCATGGATTATATCAAACTCGGCCGAACCGGCCTGGATGTGTCGCGGTTGTGTCTCGGCTGTATGACCTTCGGCGTGCCCGATCGCGGCAATCATGAATGGACCCTTGATGAACAACAAAGCCGGCCGATCATCCGCCGTGCGGTGGAAGCCGGCATCAACTTCTTCGATACCGCCAATGTCTATTCGGACGGCACCTCGGAAGAAATCGTCGGGCGGGCGCTGAAGGAATATACCCGCCGCGACGAGGTGGTCATCGCCACCAAGGTTAATGGCCGCATGCATGCGGGTCCCAACGGCGCCGGCCTCAGCCGCAAGGCGATTATGCAGGAGATCGACAACTCCCTGCGCCGGCTCGGCACCGATTACGTCGATCTTTACCAGATTCACCGCTTTGACCGCGAGGTGCCCATCGAAGAAACCTTAGAGGCGCTGCATGACGTCGTTAAGGCGGGCAAGGCGCGCTATATCGGCGCGTCCTCCATGTATGCGTGGCAGTTCGCTTCCATGCTCCACGCCGCCAAAGCCCATGGCTGGACGCGGTTCTCCACCATGCAGAATTACGTCAACCTGCTGTATCGCGAAGAAGAACGCGAAATGCTGCCGTTGTGCGAAGCCGAAGGGATCGGCGTGATCCCATGGAGTCCGCTGGCGCGCGGCCGTCTGACCCGGCCCTGGGACGAAACGAGCAAACGCGCGCAAACCGATCGCTTCGGCCAGACGCTTTATGAGCATACCGCGGATGCGGATCGAAAAGTCGTTGAGGCGGTGGCGGCGGTGGCGGCGGCTCGCGGCGTTCCCCGCGCGCAGGTGGCGCTGGCCTGGGTGCTGGCCAAACGGGTGGTCACCGCGCCGATCGTCGGAGCCTCGCGCATTGGTCACCTGGACGATGCGATCGCCGCCTGCGATCTGGTGCTGAGCGCCGAAGAGATAGCGCGGTTGGAAGCGCCTTATATCCCCCATGCCGTGGTCGGGTTCTCCTAACCCGCCCGGCTTTATATGGGGCATATCCCGACGCCAGGGACGGCCGATAGTTGATTAGGCAAATCGGCCTCGGAAGGGTAATTTCAGCGCTGCCCGGGAAAACACGCCGAAAGATAATCAATAAAGGCGCGCGTTTTTAACGGCAAATAGGGCCCTGACGGCCAAAGCAACCACAATGGCTCCGCACGCACGGCATAGTCATCCAGCACGCTTTGCAACGACCCGTCTTCCAGCGCCGGCAGCGCGACATAATCCGGTAGCCATGCCAGGCCCAGGCCGTGTTTGGCGAAAGTCAGCCGGCCCTGGATATTATTGCACACCATGGCGACCGGTAGCGGGTAAGCCGGCGCCGGTTCCAGTTCCCGCAATTGCCAATATTCCAATTTACCCGTATTGGGAAAGCGATAATGCAGGCGGGCATGCTGCAATAGGTCCATGGGTCTGGCGGGCGCCCCGGTTTTAGCCAGATAGTCCGCGCTGGCAACCACCCGGGAACCGAACACCGTGAGTTTTTTCGCTACCAGCCGGGAATCGCCGATGGCGCCGCTGCGCACCACTACGTCGAATCCCTCGCCAATCACATCCACCATGCGATCGGTGAAGTCCAGCTCCAGTTCGATATCCGGAAAGGCAAGCGCAAAATCGGCGATCCGGGATAACACCATGCTCTCTTCCGGCAGGCTCACTTTAAGTTTACCGCGGGGAAGTTCTCTGCCCTGGATCAGCTCATTTTCCGCCTCTTCAATGGTGCGCAAAATGGTCAGGCAATGTTCATAAAAACGGGCGCCTTCCGCGCTCAGGGTCACGCTGCGCGTGCTGCGATTCAATAACCGGACATTAAGCCGCGCTTCCAGGCGGGCAATACCTTTACTCACCGCTGAAGGCGACACGCCGCTCAGCCGCGCCGCCTCGACAAAGCTGCGCGAGCGCACCACATTTACAAACAGTTCGAGTCCGCCCAAATGCTCCATATCCCTCCACTCATGACATAAATGTCACTAGAGAAATGAATAATACGTTATTTTTATTTAATGCATAACCGATTATTGTGAACGGGTATTTGGCCGGCCGCCGCGCCGGTGATTTCCAAGGATAACAACAAGATGATACGTGCTTTACTGGTATTGATGCTGGGGGCGTTTGTCTCGCAAACCACCGAATACCTGCCCATCGGACTGCTGCCGCGCATCGCCGGCGATCTTGATGTTAGCCATGCCGCGGTCGGCGCGCTGGTGACGGGTTACGCCTGGATCATTACCCTGACCGTGATTCCCATTACGCTACTGACGCGCCGGATCAATCGCCGCACCCTGTTTCTCACCCTGCTGGCCATCATGACCTTATGTAACGGTTTGGCCCTGATGACTCACGCCTATTGGCTGCTGATGCTTCTGCGGATCGTGGCGGCGCTCGGACACGGCGTATTCTGGGCGATCCTGGCATCCTATGCGGTAAAAATTGCGCCGCGGATGCCGCCGGCCCGGGCGACCGCCTGGGTGTTTTCCGGCATTTCCCTTTCCATCGTCGGCGGCGTGCCGCTGTCTACCGCGCTGGGACAAATCTTCGATTGGCAGCAGGGATTTGCCTTATTCGGCGCCCTGGGGATGATAATTTTCATTATGGGCTGCTTTTGGCTGCCGGCCATGCCGGTGGATGCCGCCAGCGGCGGCGGGCCCGCTTTTCCCCGGCGCAACCGGCCGCTGTATGCCGCGGCGCTGGTCACTTTTTTGATTATTACCGCCCATTTTAACGGTTATACCTATATCACGCCGTTGCTGATCGACACGCTGCGGGTCTCGGCCGTCCATTTGCCGCTGGCGTTATTGGCGTTTGGCCTGGCCGGGGCGGCGGGCACGATTATGGCGGGCTGGCTGGGACGGCATCCCATGCGGCTGGCCATGCTTTCCGCCGCCGGTATTGTTCTCAGCCAGATGCTGATGCTGTGGGCGGCCCCGCTGCCTGGTATCGCCTGGGTAGTGATGGCCGTCTGGGGAGCCGCCATCGCTATGCTGATCGTCGGATTGCAAAGCTGGGTCATTGAACTGGCGCCGGGCCAGGGCGAGGCCGCCTCGGCGCTGTATGTTATGGCCTTTAATGTCGGCATCGGCGGCGGCGCGCTGTCGGGCGGGCTGTGGATGGACAATTTCAGCGATCGCGCTTTGCTGGCGGCCGGCGTGGGCCTTGGCGCCGTCGCCCTGGCGAGCTTTATGTTGCCGGTTTATTTGCTGCAACGGCGCCAAGCCATCCTGGCCGCCGAAACGGAACGTTGAAGGGTTTACCGCGCCGGCGCGTGGCCTTGCAGGGTACAGGCTGTTGTTTAAGGCTGTTTTCGTCCCCGCGCACCCGCCATAAAAAACTGCATAAATGTGAAGTGATTCAACTTCCGGTCATTAATACTCTTGTATGGTAGTCAATGTAGAAGGCATTAACACCACTGGGGCAACCAGGATTACTTATGTGAAAATTACCGTAATGCCCCTTGAACATCCTGGTTCTAACGGGCTGGCGCCAGCCTGCGCGTAAATTTATTTCATAACGGGGAAAAAATGGAATTTATCGGGAAAGATTTTATTTTAACTAATGAAATCGCACGTAAAATCTATCATGACGTGGCCGAGCGGCAATCCATTATTGATTATCACTGTCATCTTGATCCCAAAGTTATTGCAGAAAACAAGCCCTTTACTGATATTACCGAGCTGTGGCTGGCCGGCGATCATTATAAATGGCGCGCGATGCGTGCCAACGGCGTTCCGGAAGAAAAAATCACCGGCAGTGCCGCATCGATAGAAAAATTTCAGGCATGGGCGGAAACGGTCGAGTCATGTATCGGTAATCCGCTGTATCACTGGACTCATCTGGAATTGAAATTCTATTTTGGCATAACGAAAACGTTAAATAGCCAGAACTGGAAAGGCGTTTGGCAGCAATGTAACGACTTACTTTCCCAGCCCGGATTTACCCCGCGAGGGCTTATCCAAAAATCCCATGTGGAAACCATTTGTACTACCGACTCACCCACCGACTCTCTGGAATATCATAAAATTTTGCGCGCCGATAAATCCTTTGCCATCCAGGTACTGCCGACCTTCAGGCCGGATGATGCGCTTGATGGCCAGGGCGAGGCCTTTATTCAGTTTATTCGCCGGCTGGAACAATTGAATCAAACGACAATCGCGAATTTTAAAGACTTCCTGAGCGCACTGGATGAACGGGTAGGGTATTTTCATCAACAAGGCGGGCGGTTATCGGATCATGGCTTAACCAAACTGGAATTCATGCCGTCGGATGACAACGAGCAAGAGGCTTTATTTGCCAAAAAACGCCAGGGATTACGGTTATGTCACGACGAAGATGTGCGCTATAAATCGGCGGTATTACTGGCGTTAGCGGCCTCTTATGCCAAGCGTGATTGGGCGATGCAAATTCATTTCGGCGCAGCCCGCAATAATAATACGGCGATGTTCGAGCTGTTGGGGGCGAATGTAGGTTACGACTCCATCTGCGATCAAACGGATATCGCCGGCAACATTAATGGATTGCTTGATGCGATGGCGCGTAATAATGCCCTGCCTAAAATGATTTTCTATAATCTGGACCCCGCCCATAACGACGTAGTAGCCTCATCCCTGGCGAATTTCCAGGCGGCGGGAATGGTAAAATCACCGATGCAGCTGGGATCGGGATGGTGGTTCAATGATACCAAACGCGGCATGATCCGCCAATTAACCACGCTGGCCGATCACGGTTTGCTGATGAATTTCGTGGGAATGCTGACGGATTCACGCAGTTTTATTTCTTATACGCGGCATGAATATTTTCGCCGCATTTTATGTAATCTGATCGGCCAATGGGTTACAGAGGGTGAAATACCCAATGATAACGCCTTGCTGACCCGGCTTATTGAAAATATATGTTATAAAAATGCTAAGGGTTATTTTAAATTTTAACCTCAAACGCTGTTCAATACGTCCGGCAAAGTAATTTGAGATAGCTACACCTTGCAAATGTATTTGATCAACGGTTATTTCATCTTTTACTTATAATTAACTTTTTTGAAACTGTCACGCTTAACGAGCGTAACTACGATAATGCAAAAATAATAATCATCGCAAAGTCTGGCTCGGAAATTAATTTCCTGTGGTATCGGATTTATCAAAAAAACTATTTATATCACTATTTTATATTGCATATATTTTGCAAAAAAGAGGCTTAACTGAATGTCTAGAAAGGTTACCATACCCATTGGCATCGGCTATGGGTTGACGGATATCATGGGGGGCGGGGCCTTTACGGTTATCGGCGCCTGGCTATTATTTTTCTATACCACCTTTGTCGGTTTATCCCCTATCGAGGCGGCATCGATTGTGGCTTTTGCCCGGGTAGTTGATGCCATAATCAGCTTATTTATGGGAAGCTTTACCGATCATTTCTATAAAAATTATTTCGGCAAAAAATTTGGCAGACGCCGTTTTTTCCTGTTGATTGGTTCACCGTTAATGCTGATTTATACCCTGCTGTGGCTAAATGGTATGAACTATTGGTTTTATCTCACGGTTTATCTGCTGTTTGAAGTAATCGCCGCCATGGTGCTGATACCCTGGGAAACATTACCGTCGGAAATGACCAAGGATTTCAACCAACGCACCAAACTATCCACCTGCCGTATGTTTTTATCGGCGGTCGGGACATTCCTGGCTACCTTTATCCCCGGCCTGTTGATTAGCCATTTCGGTGAAAACAACGCGTCCGCTTATTTTGTTAACGGTTTGTTTTTTGCCATCCTATTCGCCGTTTGCGTGTTTATCTCGTATAAAGTTACCTGGGAACGCGAGCTTACCGAGGCGATGAAAGAGGAACTGGAAGCCTCGGAGGCCATTCAGAAACGCACTTTTGCGCAGCAGCTACGGCGTTTTGGCAATTTGTGGCTGGAATATGGTTCAACTTTAAAGGTTAAAGCATTCAGAAAACATTTAGCCATCTATTTACTGTCGTTTACGGCTAAAGATATCTATAACACCGTTTTTGTATTCTTCTGCGTCTATTGCCTGAGCATCCCCTCCTCCGTGGCGGCCAGTTTGCTGTCGCTAAGTATTATCGGCTTACCGGTGACGCTGCTGGCCGGGTTGGCAATGATTAAATACGGCCCTTCCCGGTTGTATGTGTTTGCCTATTCCGTAATGCTAATCTGCCTGGGATGTTTGTTTGCCGTTTACGTCTACAATCCGCAATCGAAAATTATGCTGCTGTTTATCATTGCGGGAATTTATCAGATTGGGCGCTGCGTCCTGGAATTCACTCCCTGGAATGTTTTCCCTTTCATCCCGGACATTGATGAAGCCATCACCAGGAAAAGACGTGAAGGACTCTTTGCCGCGGTAATGACCTTCACCCGCAAAACTTCCGTTGCCATCGCCACTTTTACCGTGGGCGTGATTTTACAGCAAGGGGGTTTTATCACCGGCAGTAAAATTCAATCGCCTGAAGCTATTTCCACCATTGCCTCGCTGTTATTTTTGGGGACCGGCGTGCTATTGGTGCTGGCATTGCTTACCGCCTTGTCGTTCAGGCTCAATAAGCGGACGCACGGGATTTTAGTCATTGAAGTCGAACGCTTAAAGAACCATGGCAGCAAGCAGGCGGTGGATGCCGAAACCAAACACATCATGGAAGATTTAACCGGCTATAAATATGACAACATCTGGGCGAAATGAGTTCTCGCCAGACCGATAATGACCGCGGGACACTGATGCGCGCCGTCAGTGTCCCGGCCCTGAGTAAATATAAGCATGCAACCGGACCTTCAGGCCGGCTAAGAGGCGCGGGTTTACAAAACGCCTAATTAGGATAATATTTATCCGTAACTACTCTGCCGCAACGGATAAATCGATGATCTTAAAGAGCCAGGTCGAATGGGCCCTGCATTGCTGCGCCATCCTCGCAGGTTTGCCCGCGGGACGCTATCTGTCCACAAAGACGCTCGCTGAGTTTCACGGTCTCCCGAAAGAATATTTGTCAAAAGCGCTGCAAAGCCTGTCCCAGGCCGGTCTGGTCGATACAACCCTTGGCCCGAACGGGGGCTATAGGCTGGCCAAGGCCCCGGCTCAAATCACTTTTCTTGATATCGTTGAAGCCGTGGAGGGCAAACGGCGGACTTTCGTATGCAATGAAATCCGGGACAATAATCCCTGCAAACAAAACGGCAACTGCGATGGCAAGCCGTGCCCAATAGCCCGCATTATGTGGGAAGCAGATACAGCCTGGCGGAATTCCCTGGCCAGCGTCAGCCTGTCCGCGCTCGCGCAGACCTTGTCCGCGGAGCTCCCCGACGATCTGCTTGGACGCAGCATGAGCTGGCTTATGGAGCGGGCGGGTTGACCCTGCCGGCCCAAAACGGCCCATTCATATGATCGGCGCTCCGCGATCCCCGCCCCCATGGGAAAGGGACATCGCGGGATCGGCGCGCACTGATTCCATAACAAAATCGAGCACGGCTTTCACGCGCAGCGGGATATGGCGGCGGGTTGGATAGACGATATGAATAGGCAACCGCGCCGGAGGATAGTCCGGCATCACGGGGATAAGCCGGCCCGCTGCTATATCGGGTCCGGCAACGATATGGGACAGTATCGCCAGCCCCACGCCCGAGAGCGCCGCGTGGTGCACCGCTACCGTATTATTGGAAATCAGCCGCGGGACGAGGCGCACGGTCTCATCTGCCGAACCGTCTGAAAAGCACCAGCTCACCCCCTCGTCGCCGCGGCTGTAGTAGATGCAGTCATGTTGCCGAACATCCACCGGTACGGCAGGCGGCGATCGCCTGGATAAATAGGACGGCGCCGCGACAAGAAACGCCGTCGTCCACCCAATATGCCGGCAGATTAATCCGTTTTCCATCACCGGCCCAAGACGCACCTCAAGATCGATGGCCTTCTCGACCAAGTCCGATGGGTTTTCCCGCACAATCAGCTCAATAGCCACCTCGGGATGAGCGGACAAAAACGGGGCGAGCTGTTTACCAAGATAAATCCCCAAAGGTCCCGGCACGCTCAGGCGCACCTTTCCCGCTGCGATGGCGCTGCCCAGACAGGCCGTGTCGCTGAGGTCGTCGACGGCTTCCAGCACTCTTAGCGCCAAAGGGAGGGTCCGTTCGCCCTCTGCCGTTAGCGACAGGCCGCTGGTCGTTCGATGTAATAGCCGCGCCTGCAAATGGCCCTCAAGCGCCGATACCTGCCGGGAGACGGCGGGCTGGGTGACGCGCAGGTCAGCGGCGGCGGCTGAAAACGAGCCGGTTTCTGCTACGCGCAGGAAGCTACGTAAGGCGGACACAATATCCATCGGGGGCGCTCCATACTTTTCGTTATAAACCATATGCCGCTGCCGGGATACGGAGCGGCTTTACAAACATTTAATTAAGGATATTGTATATCCTTAAGGATATAAAGCATCCTTAATAACCGGAGAATCTATTATGACCCAACGTCTCAACTATGCACAGCTATCACCGGAGCAGTACAAAAAGCTGCTCGATTTCTCGGCCGCCGTCAGAAACGGCGTGATTGAAGCGGGGATTGTCGATTTGATCGAGATCCGCACGTCGCAGATCAATGGCTGCGCCTTCTGCCTCGATATGCATGTGAAACAGGCAACCATCCGCGGCGAGTCCGCTCTGCGCTTACACCATGTCGCGATTTGGCGCGAATCCCCGCTGTTCGCGCCTCGCGAACGCGCGGCACTGGCGTGGACCGAAGCGCTTACGAAGCTGTCCGGTGATGTCCCGGACGAACTTTATGAACGCGTCCACGGCCAATTTTCCGAGAAAGAAATCTCCGATTTGACCTTCGCCATCATGTCGATCAATGCCTGGAACCGCGCCGGCGTGGCGTTCCGAACCGTACCGGGCTCGGCCGACAAAGCATTCGGACTCGACAAAGCCGGTTTGAACTGAGGCCAGAGCTTCGGCTAACCGATCACCCCCAAACGAGAACGCCCCTCACGGGGCGTAAAGGAGCAATGATGAAAATCGTAATCAATGGCGGCACCGGCCTTATCGGTTCCAGGACGGCCGAACATCTGCGCCGCGCGGGACATGACGTTATTGCCGCCTCTCCGCGCGGCGGCGTCAATTCCGTCACCGGGGAAGGGTTGGCGCAAACCGTCGAGGGAGCGGATGTTCTTGTGGATTTATCGAACTCCCCATCATTTGACGATGCCGCCGTGCTCGAATTTTTCCAATCGTCCACTAGTAATCTGCTGCGCGCGGCCAAAACGCAGGGCGTGAAGCATTATGTCGCGCTCTCGGTGGTAGGCACGGAATGTTTGCAAGGGAGCGGCTATTTCCGGGCCAAGCTCGTCCAGGAGGCACTAATTAAAACCTCGCGCCTCCCTTATACGATTGTCCAGGCCACGCAGTTCCTGGAATTTCTTGGCGCCATCGCCGATTCGGGGCAAGCCGGCGGCAGCATAACCGTGCCCGACACGCTCATTCAGCCAATTGCCGCTGACGACGTCGCCGACATTATGGCCGAGGTAGCGGTGGGGCCTGCACGTAATGGCACCATCGAAATCGCAGGTCCCGATCGGTTTCGCATGGGCGAGTTGCTACAGAGATATCTGTCGGCCACAGGTGATGGCCGTACGGTTGAAGCATCATCATCAGTGCCGTATTTCGGCGCGATCGTCCAGGAAACCACGCTAGTATCGGACAATTCCCCGCTGTTGGGCAAAATCGGTTTCGATCGATGGTTCGCCTCCCGCGCCAAACAGGCGTAATTCCGCGCAAGCGAACCAGCGCTACGCACTTTATTAAACAGCCATCTGCCATGAAAGCGCTTTGCGGTGTCGCCTCCGGGCTGATGCTATCCGCCGGTTGCGGGTTCGCCCATGACGTGCACGCAACCGGATAAGCTATTTTCTATTCAACATCGGCCGCTCTCAGATGCCGGGATTGCCAATATGCCGCGCATGGCGGTATCCACCTCGTTTGGAAGACAGGAACAGCGCACAAAAACGCATGTAGGCTCCGCAACTCGGCTGAAAACAAGGCAGCAAGCCTGGCAGCTGAAACGTTATTAAGCGTAATTTAACTATACGTACTGATACCCTGCGTTGACGTTTGAGTCACCACCGGTTTTTATATCTCCGGGTTAAAATCAAAGGTCGCCAGTTCTTGACGATAGGGAATTGACGTTTGCGCCCCGAGCCTGGTCACCGAGATAGCGCTGGCTTTATGAGCAAACAGGATCGCTTGCTCCAGCGTTTCTCCTTCGCTTAACGCGACGACCAATGCGCCATTAAACGTATCGCCGGCAGCGGTGGTATCCGCCGCTTTAACCCGATATCCCGGGATCAACCTGCCCTGATTATCTTGATAAAGATAAGCTCCCCGGCTCCCCAATGTTATGATTACGCTCTTCACGCCTTTTTGTACAAAATAGCGTGCCGCCTGACCGGCGGTTATTTCATCAACCACTTTAATGCCGGTTAAGATTTCGGCCTCGGACTCATTAGGGGTGATCAGATCTATTTGCGAGAGCAGACGATCGGTCAAGGGCTGTGCTGGCGCAGGATTGAGTATGACATATCCATTTTGTTGCCGGGCCAGCAAGATAGCCTGCTCGATTCCCGCCATGGGCGTCTCTAATTGTAAGAGTAAAAAGTCCGCGTGTTTAATTTTTTCCGCATGCCGATCCACCACGGCTTTTGTGAGCCTTGCATTGGCATTGGCGCAAATCGCAATACAATTCTGGCCATTATCATCTACTAAAATAAAGGCGATACCCGTATTTTCATTCTTGCAGACTTCAATAGAATCAATATTTATGCCATCAGCCTTAAACGCAGCTATTGCGCTATGCGCAAAAGGATCATCACCCACACAGGTGGCAAAGGTCACCTGTGACCCTAACCGCGCGGCGGCAACCGCCTGATTGGCGCCCTTGCCGCCGTTAACCAGGATATGCTGGTGGCCGACCACCGTTTCCCCCGGGCAAGGAAGATGATGCGAGCGAATGATATGGTCTTGATTAACGCTGCCCAGCACAACAATATTTTTTTTGAACATCTCAATATCCTGAATAAATGGTGAAGGCTAGAGTAGAGATTATTTTTTCTGCCGTTGGCTGCGATAAGTATCCAATACGACGGCCACAATAATTACCGCGCCGGTAATAACGCGTTTCGTCGGCTCACTGGCCCCAATTTGGGCCAGGCCCGCCGCCAATACAGAAATAATCAAGGCCCCGAGGAAAGTGCAAATTACCGAACCACGTCCTCCCATCAGGCTGGTGCCGCCAATCACGACGGCGGCAATCACCTGTAATTCCATGCCAACGCCGCCGTTAGGATCTGCCGCCTCCAAGCGGGCAATCTGGAATAGCGACGCCAGGCCGGATAGTCCCCCCATCAAAGCAAATACCGCGATTTTATAAGGGCCGGGATTAATCCCCGACAAGCGCACGGCTTCTTCATTGGTGCCAATACCAATAAGGTGGCGGCCAAAAATGGTCCGGGTTAATATCAAGTGCCCGAGTAAAATCACCACGGCGGCGATGACAAAAGAAGGTGAGATCCCCAAAATGATCGGATCGGCCAAATAATCAAAGATTGACCCTACATAGGCCGTCCGGGAATCCGTTAACTGATAAGCGGCCCCGCGCGCCATTTCCAGCATGCCCAACGACACAATAAAAGACGGGATACGCCAGAAGACCGTGACAAATCCGGTAAGCGAACCCACCAACGTCGCCAGCACCACCCCCGATAGCGCCGCCATCCAGGGATTCCAATGCAGGTTCAAAAAAGTGACGCTGACGACGGCGGCGGCTAAAGCCAGTAATGAGCCAACGGAAAGATCGATACCCGCGATGATCAAAACAAACGTCATCCCCACCGACATCACCATCAAATCCGGGATCTGATTGGCGATGGTGCTAAAGGTATTCATGCTCAAAAAATGGTCGCTGAGAAAGGAAAACAGCACAATCATCCCGAGGAGTGCGCCGATTAATCCCAGGTAGCTGCTCAGACCGCGCCATGAAGAACGCGATGATTGATTGGCCACCGGCCGTTGGTTCATCTTATCCGGCCCGGTATGATTAGATAATGACGTGTTATTCATAATGTTGTTTTCCCGTACCCGCCTGCGTTTCGGTAACCGTTTCTGTTTGTTGGTAGCCAGAAAATGCCGCAGCCAACAGTTGGTCCTGAGTCCATGAGCCACGCGTAAATATGTCCACCAGTTTCCCTGCGGAAAGTACGGCAATGCGATCGCAAATTAACATTAATTCCCGCAGATCGCTGGAAACGACAATCAGGCCTTTGCCATTTTGCGTCAGTTCGTTAAGCAGTAAATAAATATCCCTTTTGGCCCCCACATCAATTCCGCGAGTGGGCTCATCAAATAAAATGACGTCACAGTTGCGCTGCAGCCAGCGGCTAATCAGAACTTTCTGTTGGTTACCGCCGGACAAACTCTCGACGGACTGTCCGCTGCCGCTGGTGCGAATCCCCAGGCTTTTGATCTGTTTTTGCGCCAACCGTTGTTCATATCGCGAATTTATTATTGAGAAACGGCTTATTTTATTGCGGTTTCCCAGGGAAATATTGGCGGCAACGGATTGCGGCAATAATAACCCTTCACCTTTGCGATCTTCAGTGACCAGCGCAATTCGGTGCGCAATCGCATCGGCGGGAGATCGAATGGTGACGGGCTGGAGCGGATCGCCAACGGATAAATGCCCGCTGTCCGCACGATCGGCACCAAAAATGGCGCGCAATAATTCTGTACGCCCTGAGCCCACCAACCCGCTAATACCTAGGACTTCGCCGCGATGCAGGGTAAAAGAGACATCTTTAATGATTTTTCCCCGCTTGAAATTTTCTACTGTTAATATTGGTTTGCCCTGCTGGCGGCTGCTTAAATCAAAGGTACTTTCCAGATCGCGGCCCACCATCAGTGACACCAGTTGGTCACTGCTGTAGCGTTTAATATCGTCGGTACATACCAAGTGGCCATCGCGCAAAACGGTAACATCGTCGGCAATCATCGCCAGTTCGTCCAAGCGATGAGAAATATAGATGAGCGAAACGCCCTGCTGTTTAAATAGCTGAATTTGGCTAAACAATAATTCGACCTCGCGGCTGGTTAGCATCGCCGTTGGTTCGTCTAAAATAAGAATGCGGCTCTCGCCTATCAAGTTACGGGCGATCTCAATCATTTGCTGATGACCCATGCCCAACTCGCCCACCAGCGTATCAGGATCAATCATTTGCAAGCCCACCATAGCCATTACCGGCTGAGCCATTGCGCGCAGGCGCTTACGGTTAATCCACCCCGCGCGATGAGGCAATTGATCGATAAATAGATTTTCCGCTACGGAAAGCGTGGGGAGCAGATTCAGTTCCTGCATTACCATGCGCACGCCTTTTTTTTCCGCCTCTTTCCGGTTGGCCGGTGCATAGGGCCGGCCCTGATACACCATACTTCCCACGGTGGGCATTACCAAGCCGCCAATAATTTTTGATAAGGTACTTTTTCCGGCGCCATTTTCACCGGTCAGGGCCAGCACTTTTCCGGGGTATAATTTCAGATTAATATCCGTCAACACCGGTTCGCTATAGGTTTTACCAATACCCGTTATTGATAGAATTTCATGATAATGTGTCATTTTATCTGGGTTTTTATCCGGTAATGGCAGCATAAATTAATTAACCGTCGAATCGAAAACATTGTGGCACAGGCGCCTGCCTTCAGGCTTGACGTTGCAGCCAACACCGCGGCAACGTCAAGTTCTTAGGGGCTATCCCAACCTTTGAATTGGCTCATTATTAATTGCATTAAACCATTATTGCTTAATAACCAGTTTTACCGGCGTTTCTACACTACTGGCCAATTCGCTTTGTTTTGTCTTATTTTTCAAGGCCGCCAACGCGGCATCAATACCAAAAACCGCCTGTTGCGACGCGAACTGATCGGCGGTTGCTAAAACCCGGCCATCAGCCAGCATCGGTTTGATTGCTTCGATATTGTCATAGCCCACGACTTGGACCTGGCCTTTTTTCCCCGCGGCACGAACTGCGGAAACGGCACCCAGCGCCATATTATCGTTATCCGCCAATAAGGCCTTAATATTGGGGTACTCGCTCAGCATCGCCGCAGCGATGGCATTTGCATTATTAATTTCCCATTGTCCGGACTGGACCGATACGACTTTCATTCCACCCTGCGCCATGGCATCCTGATAACCTTGCGTGCGTTGCTGGGAATTAGTAGATGTTGGGATACCCTCGATAATACCCACTTCATCCCCTTTCTTCAGATGCTTAGCCAAATAGTCACCAATATCTTTTGCGCCTTTACGGTTATCCGGGCCAACAAAAGGAACATTCAGCCCTTTATCTTTCAACACTGCGGCATCAAATTTATTATCAATATTGATGACAATAATTCCCGCATCCACGGCTTTTTTAACCACGGGAACCAGGGCCTTAGAATCTGAAGGAGCAATAATAATGGCATCCGCTTTTGATACAATCATCTGCTCAACAATTTGGATCTGATTAGCCGTATCGGTTTCATTCTTAATACCATTTGAAATCAGATCAAATTTATCAGCATTTTTTTTCTGGTAATCCTTAGCACCTGTTTCCATCGTCAAGAAAAACTCATTCGCCAGTGATTTCATAACCAAGGCGATTTTGGGTTTGTTGTTCTGGGCGTCGGCGGCGGAAACGGGCAAAGCAATAACAGCGGAAAGCGCCAGAACCGCAGCGGCGCTGATGACTTGATAAAATGGTTGGTTCTTCATGAAATTATCCTTTCGGGAGAGTAACGATAAAGACAACAGCGTTGTGGTCGCCACAACTATGTCGACCCTATACCCTGTATACTTGAAGTCGCCTTCAAGCTTTCGGGTATAAAAAAAACCTTCACATCATAAAGATAAGCAATAGTTATTACTGCTGCATGCGATGATAAACCAGTGCGCTATTCGGCATATTCGAGGCGCCTTTCCGCTCGACTTTCAAAGAGGCGAAAGCGGAAGCATATTGCACGGAATCTATCAATTTTTTTCCATTGGCAATACACCCGGCCAGCGCCCCGGTAAAAGCATCACCAGCGCCGCTGGTATCAATAACCGCAGATTTATACGCGGGAACGTGGGTAAAGCTGTCGCCATCAAATAATACACAGCCCTGATTTCCCAGCGTTATGATGACACACTTGGCGCCATGGTCATGAATACGCCGAGCCGCTGATTTTGCTGAGTTGATATCAGTGATTGCCATGCCCGACAAGGCTTCCGCTTCAACCTTATTGGGTGTAATAATATCAATTAAATGCAATATCTCTTTTACTTCTGATACATAGGGCGCAGGGTTTACCACAACCAATGCCTGAAATGATTTAGCTTGCATAATCGCAAACCGTGTAATAGGGAAATTATTCTCTAGCTGAGTCAAAAAAACTTTACAGTTCTGGATGATCTCTAAATCAAACAGAATATCTTCTTGAGTGAACGTTTCGTTGGCGCCGAGGTCGATACTGATCATGTTATCGCCGGTGGTACTAGAAACCCACACAATTGCAATGCCCGTAGAGGCTATTTCGTTTTCGAAAATAGTAAATGATGAGACTTCGGTATTTGTTATATATTTCCTTGCTTTTTCTGAAAATTCATCCATGCCTAGTTTTATCGCCAGATGAACATTATTGTTTATTTTCGCTGCCGCCACTGCCTGGTTGGTGCCTTTACCCCCAGCATAAAAATTGGTGGATGAGGATCGAATCGTTTGTCCTATCTGAGGTAACATCATAGTTTCAGAAACAATATCGACATTAAAGGAACCTAAAATATAAATTCCTCCGTCGAGAAGTCTCTCTTTTTGCTGGGTAGCAACAGAAAAATCAGAGCTATTTTCACCAAGCCCTTTCAAAATAGTATTGATGACGGATTTTTCAAACATTGATTCATCGGCTATTTCTACTAACTTCGCTCCACCGTGGAATAGCACACAAATGGCATGGGTGCTTAATTCTTTTAAATCATTGCGAATCGTGCGCGTCGTCACACTTAGTTCTTTCGCTAAGTCGCCAACATAGACATTTTTATCTCTCACCAGTTTAACTCGAATCGCTTTTTGTCTTTCATTTTTATTCATCAAGTCTTACCTCGGAATGTATAGTATTAAATGAGAATGAATGTTTATCACGTAAGGCTCATAAAAAAACCTTAAAAAGGGAAATTTTTTTTCCGATTCCGATCGAAACGGCAAAAATAAAGGATCTGTATCACATAATAATATTCCCAGGGACGACGGGAGGAGATAATCCGCGTAGTTGCCGCCTGAAACGCGATGTCCGGCGGGATACCTCCGCCCGCAGCCATCTGGGCACCGGGTCCATTTTGAGGGAAAGGCTGTTGCTGGCTGGCAAGATTGTTAGCGGCAGCAAAATTATATTAACGGACAATGGCGCGATACCGATAACAGAGGTAGGCTGCAGGCAACCGCTCTCGGTAATGGCGCCCTGCCGGGCACCACGCCGGACGCGGTTGCACCAACCGTTTTTATGTCCAGGCCGGCAATTTACGTTGGGCTTATCGCCGGTTTCAGCCTGGAAATGGGTGTACTGATCCTGGATACGGGCGGTAACCGGACATTGGGATGCGAAGACGGTTATTGGGGGCTGCAAATTATCAGATCGGCAAATATACCTGTATCGGCGGCCTGGAAGAGTAAGCAAGAGGAGAAAACATGAAACAATACCGCGTGGCGATCATCCCCGGCGACGGCATCGGGGTAGAGGTGACCGACGTGGCCTGGCGGGTGCTGCAGCATGCCGCCGACGATCACGGTTTCAGCCTGCGGGGAGAGTGGTTCCCCTGGTCCTGCGAGTATTATTTGCAACATGGGCGAATGATGCCGGAAGACGGCATCGAGACGCTGCGCGCCTTTGATGCCATCCTGCTCGGCGCGGTGGGCTGGCCGGAGCAAGTGGCCGATAATGTCTCGCTGCACGGCCTCTTGCTGCCAATCCGCAAAGGTTTCGATCTGTATGCCAATGTCCGGCCGCACCGGTTGCTGGCCGGCGTTGAGGGGCCGCTGCGCCGGGGCGATTTTGACATTCTGTGCATCCGCGAGAATACCGAAGGCGAATACAGCGGCGCCGGCGGCCGATTGCATCAGGGTACGCCGCAGGAAGTGGCGGTGGAAACCTCGGTTTTCACCCGTCATAGTGTGGAGCGCATCCTGCGCTTTGGCTTTGAACAGGCCCGCCGCCGCCGCAAAATACTGGCCTCGGTCACCAAGTCCAATGCCCAGAAATATACCATGGTGATGTGGGATGAAATCACCCACGAGATTGCGGCGCAATATCCCGATGTCGCCGTTACCCGCTATCATATCGATGCCATGGCCGCCCGTTTCGTTATGCAGCCCGACAGCCTGGACGTGGTCGTCGCGTCCAATCTGTTCGGCGATATCCTCACCGATCTGGGCGCCGCTATCCAGGGAGGGCTGGGATTCGCCGCTTCGGCGAACCTCAATCCCGACGGCGACTCGCCGTCGATGTTTGAACCGGTGCATGGATCTGCGCCGGACATTGCCGGCCAGGGCATCGCCAACCCCATCGCCGCCATTTGGTCCGGCGCCTTGCTGTTGGAACACCTGGGCGAACCGGCGGCGGCGGCGGATATTATGCAGGCCATTGAGCGGGTCACCGCCCGGGGCATGCATAATGCCCCTGCCACCGAAACCATTGCCCGGGCGGTTATCGACGCTCTTGGCAAAAGCGCATAAATCCGCCCCAGGATTGTCGCCGGCCCGATATCCACGGCCGGCGGCAATGCTTTGGTTTTTTTTAAATTTTTTCTAAATTTCTTAATAAATTATGTTTAGTTTTACTAAACAACGGCTAAATTTATAAATGCCTGCAGGGGAGAAATTCCCTTGGTACGGACAACCCTTGTATCATTTCGTTATCTTGACGACCCGCTTTCGCGGGTTTTTTTATGCTTGAAATCCGCTATTACATCATATGGCCAGTGACGGCTAAATCCGGCGACTGCTTGTCGGATTGCCCCCGCCGACGCTCAATGATTAGGTCAAATTATAATCAAATTGTTTTGGCAGCAAGCATTCCTTTGACTATATTTAACGAGGCCGGGCCAATAGCGGCATTGCCTCTCTCGTGTTTAAACCACTATGAGCGCTCGCAATGCCCGCAAACATCCGGCGGCGAAGACCTCTTTTGTACCACCCTACTATACCCACCGAGTCTGGATGACCTCTACCACCGTCTGTTTTCGCTCTCCGGTAACCAAGATAAACGTCAAGTAAGGATGAGTTATCAGCCGGTCACGCATTCGTTTTGATTAAGGGTTTTGATTATGCCTAAGTATCTGATGATCGTAGTAATAGGCCTAATGCTTGGTGCCTGTAGCGCGGTGGGGCAGTACCATGTTGACCAGCAAGCAGAGAAGAAAGCGGATTTTCATTTTATCGGCATCCCGATTTTGGCCGGTGCCGTGGGCTCCAGTTTCCCGGTAACGGAAAATTACAGTCTGACCGCCGGCCATGTCGCCAGGGTGATGATGGTAAAAGTGAAAGCCTACAATCCTTTGTGTGACGTGGCGCTTATCTACCAGGACAATCATGGCAAGCCCATACCCAAAATGGCCCCGGCCACCAAGGGGGAACATATCAGCATGTTCGGCTATAACGCTTATACGGCCGAGCCCACGTCATCCTCGGGTGCAGTGGCCACATTCGGCTGGTGGGACAAACCGCGGCAAAGCTGTTTCATCGCGCTCAGTAACGCTGGCGGCATACAGGGAATGAGCGGCGGTCCGGTTTACGCCGATAACGGTAAAGTCGTGGGAGTCTTTACCGCAACGCATCCTGAAAGGAATCAAACCATATTCGTTCCTTATCAGGAAATTGCCCATTGGATCAATTTGGAAACAGGAAGCTAGCTCCCTTCAGCATATGATGGCATCGCTACGCTTCACAGCGTTGCTAACCATCATCGTAGGGCGGTAAACCCGGGCATCGCGCTTAGTTCAAGCTCCAGAAATCAACAACATTTTGATTATTGAAAGTGATATACAGACGATTACCGTGGATTTCGGTATCGCCACTAGTCTTGCCCGCCACTTTGCTTGCACTGCTGGAAGCGGAGGAAGCTGTATTGGCCATACCTAACGCGCTTGATACGGCGCTTGCGCCTGGTATATAGCCTGCAAGGCTGGAAACATCACTCAAATTACCATTTTTGTGATAGACCCACGTTGTGCCGTGAGACGACTTTTCATTATCGTCAGGTACGCCATACAGGCTTTGAACCTGAGCCTGCGTCGTTTTACCTTCGGTAATATGCGATTGCACGTAAGAGGTACTGTATTTATCCTCACCGCCCGTTATACCACTTGAACAGGCGGTCAGTACCAGAGCGGCTGCCGTTACCATTCCCAAAAACACTGTTCTCATCTTTCTTTCCTCGCTTTAAATGTTACAAACAATGACTCAACCAAGAGATTTCAAACATTTTTTGTAACACAAGATCAACATTTTGCCAATATGCAATCAGGAGGTAGGCAGAGGATGTGCATGGCCTTGCCGCACTCAACATTCCGATCAATACGGTGCGGCGAGCGTGGGGAATGCACGAAAGGATAAGCCATGTCCATTTTTCGCCGAGGTAACGTCTGGTACGCAAACTGCTGGCTACCCGGCGGAAAACAGATTAGGGAATTTCTTGGAACAACGGAAAAGCGAGAGGCGCAGGAACGCCACGACAACGATTAATGGATTCCCTCGTTAAAAACCTCTTAGGAAGATAACGATGATAATTAAGTTTTTCGCAATACTCCCTGAACTCACCCATTTTCGTTACGCAAGCTTTTGTATATATCCTCTGCATATAATTATTAAATGTGTGTAATGAAAGATTTAATCTTGCAGCGGCTTCTTTCGATTTCAAGCCTTGAACGCGATAAAACACAAGTTCGCACTCCCTCTTTGTGAATATATCATCCGGTTTATTCATCAGTAATGATCCTGGCATATGCCCTTTAATATAATCATTCAACGAATAAACTGTTAGCTCGACATTGTATCCAAACATTCCAACGCATTCATGATCATCATTATAGAAAGGCATTTTTTAAAAATATATAGGTAGTCAACCGCATGAGGATGTAGCGCTAACGTTGAAAATTGTTCCTGAGTGTTTATAACTCTCTTGTATTGATTGTCAAATCAATCTACTACGCCATCTACTGCGATAAGATCATTATCAATTTCACAATCATACTTACCTATAATATCCTCGGGTGATTTGGTTCCAAGCAAATGAGCAGCGGCCTAGTTGCAGTAAATCAATCTTGCAGACAATTCTCTTATGCCATAAAGGTTTTTTAGCTGATCAAAGACATATCGCATTGAGTTCGGTATATTAATTTCTGGTACAACAGTACTCTTTCATTTGTCATTACACATAAAATACTTCTCCAATTGATGACTTTTAAAAAACTTTATCACCGAAGGAGGTTACTAACTACTGCTCTATAGTGTAGAGTGAGAAATTAGCATTAATGATATTAATATCTAGCATTGCCTAGTAATTGAATATACTCGATAGGTTTTAATGATTATGCGGTACCTCGTGCATTTTGAGTAAAAGGCTGTTGATTAGCAAATCATTGTAGTAATTCCCCCCCCATGTGCTCAAATATAACTCGCTGAAAATATTGGGTTGTTGTGATCCTCTGCTAAATCTAATTAATGCATGATAACGTTCGCTTTGGCACGATATTCGTAATTAGTAAGCGCATACACTGAATTACTTAAAAGTGTAACTCTCAGGGGGCAAATGACTATATCTGGCACATAACCGACTGCAGCTATGCTCTCGAGTAACTTTGAGCGATGAACAGACTTTTCATAAGCCAGTCTGGTGTGAAACCAAATTCTTTATCCGCTGGGGTCAATTCGTCAAACTTGCAATGCAGTGACATGTTGAGCGTGCTGATGCATTGCTGACAAATCAGCTTTGCCACAATTTTGCCACACCTACAAAACACAAAAATGCACTTTAGTGTTGAACAAAGCAAAATACTGCAACAGTAACTTAATGATTTTATGAGAAAAGATGGTGCCAATAATAGGAGTCGAACCTATGATCTTCGCATTACGAATTCTAAGTTTCAGCTAATTAATCATTAACTTACCGCATTCTGCCGCGCTCACACGTCCCAAGATGCTGGAAGATGTAAATGGTTGTGCTTCCCTGCGACCCGTTACCTGCCCCAACATCGTCCCATCTTAAATTCCCTCCTATACTTATGATCCCCCTTACAACTAAGACGACCATCATGTGCGGCCGATTTGCCCGGATCGATACCAGAGAGAAATTCCTCGAATTCCTTAAGCCTGACGTCGAGTTTGTGGGCGCCCAGGATGGCGAATCTATCGGCCGGTCATGGGGGGATACCAACCCGCCTAGGCCAAAGAAGCGAGAAGCCTCGCTCAGATGGTTATCGCCAGATACAACGCCTGTAGGAACTGAGGAGCTGGCGCATGACGGCGCCATCCCTGCGGATGATTTTGCATTTCATCCTGTGGGCAAAGCTGTGGGAAATAGTCACAACGACAATGAGTCGATTATCAAGCGCATCGATAACCCGGTACCGTAGCCAACCCATTAAAAACATGAACTAGTCATACCTCATTAATTACAGCCGCCGCCCAATACCGCCACACCTTATATTATTAGTCAGCTAATCATATTATATTGCCAATTGCTTATTTTATTATCTCAATTTCATTTAACATTCCGTGATATTTTCTGTGGTTAATTTATCTCGTTTGCATGACGCATTTCAACTCTATGAAATGCCATTAATATTTTAAATTAATAATTAACAGATTAAACCAGGAAATATCATGGACGAAACTCTAACTGTTTATGCCAATCCCCCTGCAACAACAGAAGATTGCATAAATATACCTTTTGATAAGTCTAAAGGATTTAGTAGTATATTATGTGGTGTTTATAACAACCCTACCGATAGTGCTCAAACCAATAATACATTATATCCAGATAATGTAGTACCTATTCATACAGGTGCTCAAGAACAAGCTGCACATACGCAAAGAATGATTACCGAGGCCCAATTTGCAAGCTTAAAAGCTACTGCTGCCGAATCGGCCAGGCTGGATGCACAGCAACAGCAGGTAAGGAGGTTGATAGAAGGCCAGCAATTTACCCTGAATCATATGAAAGTTGAAAGTGAGAGAAATAGAAACCTACAGCTAGACCTCCAGAATAAATTACAACTTTCATTCACCAAACAACGACAACATTCAGATGCGGCAATAGCAAGAAGCATACAAAACACACAGGCAAATTTCAAAGGCCAAATGGCAAAAACCATGGCATCCATGCGCATTGCGGCAGCTCAGACAGGTGCAGCAAAAGCTTGGGAGAGAGCAAATAAATTAGCAGAACAACAAAAGCAAGAACATGAACGGCAGCTCCAGCAGGAAATGGCCAAAATAGCTGAAGCGCAGAACAATCTCATGGCAGAACAATGTCGTCTGCAAGAAGAAATAGCCAGGCGTAATGAAGAGCACAACAGGCTGGTTGCGGAGCAACATCGCCAGGCGGAAGAAGCTCGACAGCGCGCTACATCATTGGCATTGGAGCAAAAACATCAACAGGAAACCCAGCATCATCACGCTCAAGACAGACAACTGCGAGCAGGGATAAGTCAGGATCGGCGGCAAAAAATAGATAACTTTATGCAAGAAATGAAGGATGAAATTGCTTGCATAAAAAATGAGCATAATCAAACAATATCTAAATATAATAATGCTAACAAGAGCAAAGAAGACCGAAATCGCTGTTCTGAAGCCAAATTAAATTACGCTAATAAAACCATCGAACTTGCAGAACGTTTAAAATCCCGCGCAGAAGAGATGATGCGAGAGACCCAAAATTGGATAAGTGGACTCGATAGCCACTTCCCCATGATCCATTCGCATTTCGATCATCAAATAAAAAACATTAATCCTATACTCGATCACGCGACACGTATACATCTTGAAGCTCACTGGAATGGACTGCGCCAAATACAAATTAACGACAAACATCATGATATAAAAATAGCGCAAAATGAATATAACATAATAGCTCATACATTAACCGATAGAAATTATAATATCACTGAAGGACGTATAATAAAGCAAATCGCTGAATCCGAACTAACTCACACTGGAAATGAGTTAAGAAGAGAAAATGAAGCACTAGATAGAATGAATTCTTATAAAATATCATTAGCGGACGCAAAAAAAAATGCCGAGCTGCTTATATCTTCTGAAAATAATTATGATTCCGTCATAAGTTCAATCGACTCTCTTAAAAATAAAGCAGAATCATGGTTGCAGCAAGCAGATGATAGAATTAAAATGCGTAATACACACCCACCATTAATAAATGCGCATTACGATGCTAATATTAATAGAACTTTATCTATGGCATTGCCTACGAGTTCCAAGCAATTGTTGGAAAAAGAATGGAATAATCAACGTAATCTTGAATTAGATTATAAAAAAGGACAAATTAATGCATCGATCCAAGAGTATAAATTTATAAAAGAAATAATTCAAGCTAGAAATATCCAACTCGATGAGGTGAAACAAATTGCTGCGCGTGTTGCGTTGGCGTCAAAATTAAGCTTTTTAAGCATCACACAGCAATCACAAAAATCACAAGAGAAAGTCGCCAGTGATACATTGGCGAGTCAAGTAGGTACAAATGTAAAATGGACCGCTATTGAAGCCAGCCAGGCACTTGCTTTTGCCGGAGGGATGGCCGCAGGCGTTCCTGCTGAACTGCATGACGTAGTGCGCGGAATAGTTGAAATGGGTAAACACCCTCTTGAAACTGCCGCAGCTCTTAAGGCTTTAGCCACAAGTGGAAATGTGCTGGGTAATGTATCCGAGGCTATCAAGGATAAGTGGGTAGCCCATATCGACAATATGGTTGCAGCTCAAGAAAGAGGCGAGCTTGCTGGATATTTTGAGGCTGGGGTCGAAGGAGGCAAGCTGGTAACCGATGTTGCCTCACTTGGATTGGCCGGAGTAGGCGCGGCTAAAGTCGGGAAAGTGGCAATTAACGCAGGGGCTGCAGCAGGAGCCGTCAAAAATATCCCAGTTAAAGCAGCCCCTAAGCCTTTAGGGTATGTAAATAGTGCAATACATGACACTACTATTAGTTCGTATGGACCTCATCAGATGGGCCCATTGGGCAATCCAAATGATTTAAAATCTCCCGCATCGACTTTTAGGAGTGGAACTTACCTTGAAAAAACTGCTAATAAAGACATATACTTTTACCGAGATCATGGTGGGTCAGCAAAGGTAAACGGTCGTTATTGGACATTAGAACCATCGAAAGGCCCCCTACAGTCTCAGCTAGATAGTGCTGTGCTGCCCGAATGGGGTAACACTTTTGAGAATCAATCAGTCATGAAAGTACCTACCGGTACAGTATATTACGAAGGTTATGCCGCCGGTCAAACGGGATCAGAAGGCTTACATGCAACACTTCATGGCGGCGGAAAACAAGTCTATCTGCCAACAGTAAAAAATGAATGGATTATAAAAAAATGACAATCGAAAATGAAATAATAAATTGGAGTAAGAATAAGGATTCTTTTTATTTCTTTCTACCGGATGGGCCTTATGGACGACCATTTGATAATCAATATGTCATCAAATCTATTGATAACAATGCCGTTGGGTTTAATATTGTTTTTTCAGAAGGAATAAGCTTGGAGTTTATTGGCCAATCGTTAATTACAATCGAGAACAATAAAATTAAAATATATAATTTTAAAAAACTTATTTTTAGGCCCGAAGAAAATTTTTTTAAAGAATATTATTCGGGTGAAGTTGTAATCAATGGATTTTGAATGCCCATTTTTATAGTTAATATATGCCTTTTGAGGTTCTGGAGACTAAACAATCGTCCCGACTTCGGTCGAGACTTTCATATTACCGGCCTGTCGTCAAGCGCAATGGATATCACTAAAGTGAAGTGTAATAACGATAAATACACGCTTTCATAATAGTTGAGTAAAAGCCGGCCACGCTTTAAGCACATGTCGGCATCTTTGGATAATGTAGCTCATTCTTACGGCCACTCAAAATTCCATTTAAATCAATCTTCGCACAATGTGTATTTGCTCCTTGATGATCCATACACTTTGACCCGCTTAAAATACTAGGTACCCCGGTTTTTCGCAGGGATTACCAACTGGCCATGCTTTGAATTCCTTGAAAAGTAATACTGGTCGCTTCAGGTACTCCGGCGCTAGCTGATAGTTTACTGGCGGCTAAGAGCGAAATATAGTCATTCGCACCCTGAGAATTACACTTTTAAGTGATTCAGGGTATGCGCTTACTGGCTACGAATATTGAGCGAGAATCACGTGATGATCGCCGCTTTTCTTTCGAGCCAGTAGGTGCTCCACGTTCGCTAACGAATACTCAGGGCATGCAGATAACTGCTGGCTATATTTCTTTCGAAGAGCGTGGAATGCATACCAATCCCCGATGAGAAGGAGTTGGTGATGACTGCGACTAATCAATTTGCTGCACATGTTGGTCTGGACTGGGCAGATAAAAAACACGATGTCTGTGTTCAGTTTAACAATGGTGAACGTGTCTTTCATGTCATTGAACATACGCCGGAAGCACTTGATACCTGGCTGAAAGCGTTGCACAAAAAAGTGAAAGGTAAGATTGCAGTCGCTGTTGAACTCAAAAAAGGCCCAGTGGTGTCCGCACTACAAAAATACCCATTTATCACTGTTTTTCCTGTTCATGCGTTATCACTTGCTCGCTACAGACAGACCTTCTGGCCCAGTGGGGCAAAAGACGACCCGCAGGATGCAGAACTGGCGTTGGAGCTGATGTTACGTTATCCCAAAAAGATCAAAGCCATTGAACCCGACAATGCGGATATTCGATTACTTCAACAGCTGGTTGAACAGCGTCGACAACTGATTGAAGACAAACGCCGTTTTGTGAACAGGTTAATCAACACCCTTAAACAATATTATCCTCAACTTCTGGAATGGTTCTCACACCGGGGTAGCTTGCTGTTGTGTGAACTGCTTATACGATGGCCCAGTCTGCAACAACTGAAACGCGCGAGGCGCGACACTATTCGCAACTTCCTTAATGCCAAAGGTGGCCGCGCAATGGCCCTTACCGAGCTACGTGTTGCGAGTATTGATAATGCGATCCCATTAACTACAGACCCGAGTGTTATAGAGGCTAATGCCTTGATGGCAACAGCACTGGCGACACAAATTAAAGTTTTGAGTGAAATCATCAAAACCTATGATGAACGAATCGAAACGCTGTTTGACACATTGCCAGATGCAGGGTTGTTTAAATCACTTCCGGGTATGGGGCCGTGCATGGGCCCGCGTATGCTTGCTGCACTTGGCGATAACCGTGACCGTTTTAATAGCGCAGAAGAAATTCAAAACTACGCAGGTATAGCACCGGTAACAGAACGAAGTGGCCAGAAATCCTGGGTTCACTGGCGATGGCAATGTGCCAAGTTCGTTCGACAGACGTTCGTGGAATGGACGGCGAAAACGGTTAACTCATCATACTGGGCCAGGCTGTATTATCAGGGACAGCGAGAAAAAGGAAAATCTCATCAATCAGCGATTCGTGCTCTGGCATTCAAATGGATAAGGATCATTTACCGCTGCTGGAAGACCAGAACCCGCTACGACGAAGCGAAATATTTGCTGGCACTCGAAGCGCGACACTCGCCCTTACTGAAGCCATAAAAAGCTTGTCGAATGTCTCAGGGCGTGAAGCGGAAGTTAATCTTACATTTCATCGACACCTCTGAGTCATCTCAAGTGAACTCTGAGGTGTCTGTTAAACTCGTGACGATTCAGTACGGCCGAACTCGTGAACCCCAAGCACCCCACCATTTGCTCGATAATGGACTGATACAAGGCACCTACATCGGCAGCAAACAGCACATCAAGGCACCGTTCGAGTACATTATGATTAAGGCTATCAGCTCAGATATGCCGCCTTGCTGATGGAGAAACTTACGTATTACCTGAAGCTACAACGTTTATATACCCGCACGCTTTGGATTATATTAGCCTGAAAAAATAGAGGGTCAGTAAAGTTAAATCCGCTTTTTATCCTAGGCGGGCGATACGTGATCTGGCCCCATCAAGGTGGCGATGTAATGCCTCAATGCATGGGGCGAAATTAGCGGAGAAGCGGTCGCAACTGCTGGCTATGACAAGGAAGTTCTCAGCCAAGTCCAGTGCTTCCCGCCAGGTATCCGGGTTGATCACTTCCGGCAGTGACGCCGGTCTAAGTTCGTTTGAGATTGCGCCACCCGTTCTGGGGGCGAACCCCATGGGCAGAATGTCGTATGCCGGTGCGAGGTGATATGGTCGGCCATGGTTACTGATGAACGACAGGTTGCCGGCGTGCATGTCGGTATTGCCGATCAGCATCCCGAATGCCCAAAGTCGAGCTGTACCGATGATGGCCTCAGGATGGACATGTCCCTCCGTAACAAGTTTATTGACCAGAACCGGCCAAGAGGCTCTGGCATTGCCGACAAACTCCGCATCAAGTGCCCGCAGTGAAAAGACGCCGATACGACCCAGTTGGCCAACGCGGTCGAATCGGGGGATCTCGAGGAATCGCTGGCCACCAAAATCAAACACCGCTGTCTCCACGCCAAGCACCCTCAGCGCCAGGTGTTCGGCCAACAGGAGG
The DNA here is from genome assembly GCF_047324175.1 of Sodalis sp. RH21. Taxonomy (NCBI): domain Bacteria; kingdom Pseudomonadati; phylum Pseudomonadota; class Gammaproteobacteria; order Enterobacterales; family Bruguierivoracaceae; genus Sodalis; species Sodalis sp. RH21. The sequence goes on from NZ_CP178732.1 coordinate 4,465,442, forward strand.
TCACGCCAGCGTTCGCTGATCGGGTTATCGTCCGGAGCAGAGAATTTCACTAACACATGGCCACGTTCTGTATAGGTGCAGAATTTCGGTTGCTCACCTCCTGCAGATGACCCTGGTACCTCGCCAGCGCCAACCGCCAGCGCCAGTGCGGGGTACGCTGTGGCGGGCTCAACTGGGGTGGGTTCTGGCATCTCCAAGAAATGGTTCCGTGCCTTCTCCCCTATCAGCAGGTTGCCGATGGCATCATGGCCATGTGTGAGCAACGCTCTGACTACATCCGCGTCTGCCCATTGATCTGGATTCGCTTCCAAGCCGAGCTCGGCGGCGTACGTTGATGCGTAGGCTCGCCCGAGATACCCCTGTGGTCGCATATCAAACAGCCACCACGGCAGCCCGTCGCTATGGAGACTCACGTTGTCGGTCTGCACCATAACAAATCCGTCCGGACGAACCGGAATGAGCTTGCCAAGATGTTTAACATGCCCTTCATCGGTGATGCGGTAAATGGGCGCGCATCTGAATCCTCGATGGGCATCTCGTAGGGCATGTTGAATATGTGGACCCGCTCCGATTCGAACGACATCATCACCAAGAGCTCTCAATGCTCGGGAAACTGTTGGCTGGCTAACTCCTAATATTTCAATTAGTTGCCGAGATGTCATGGGCCCTTGGCTGAGCAGCAGGCGTATCCTGTCGGAACGAATAGGCATAGTGTTACACCACTCAATGAATAGATTAATGAATAGATAAATGAATCGGTATTCTAGCAATTAATTTGCAATCAGTCACTCCCCAGTCGGGCGCAGCCTTAACGGCCCGCCCGGGGTCTATAATTATGCAATTAGTATAAACCGGATAATTACGTCCACTCATACACCTTCGGGGCCAGAACAGCCTCCGCCTGTCTGAACGCCAGTCGAGACAAAATGACCAGCAACTACGACTTGGTGCAGGAACAAAGTGGAATATTCGCGGGTCAGAGCAGCTTTGATGTGAGGGCGGGTTATCACTCGCTGCGGGTAAGAACCATCTGGACACGTGAACGCTGAGTTTCAGTGACACTCTCGATCAGGTTGATTTTAAAACAGATCACCAGCGTGGGGTATTAGTACTGGCGGAAGGGGAGAATTGCTTTTTGTTGTACGCGCTGTTAACGCACTGCAATGTTAATAGGTTTGTAGTATCCGCTTCTGGTACTAACCTGCCCACGGAAACGACCTGGGGCTGTTATGAGCGAGCAGCGGATGTTTAGATAGTTATTCAAACGCCCTTAGCCATATAAAAAAGCCCCTAATCTTCGCCGAACCGCAAGACGTTGCAATTAAGGGGCTCGGGCAGCAAGATGATTTTTTACATGCGAATCACCAGCTTACCGAAGTGATTCTTTTCTCTAAGGCTCTTATAGGCCAACTCTGCATCTTCAAATGAAAAAACTTTATCGATGTAGGGCTTAATCGGCGTCCGCGCCAGTGCGCTAAGAGTGGAAACAGGCCCTACATAGATACCCTGCAGCGTGATACGTTTTTCGAGAATAGCAGCGGTGTCAATTGGCCCACTAAAACCACTCAACACTCCCATCAGCGATATGCGTCCGCCGGAGCGGGTAGCTTTCAGGGAGGCGTTTAAGGTTGCAGGCCCCGTAACATCAACGGTCAGGTCTGCACCAATGCCGCCAGTGAGTTTAATAACTTCATCTGCCCATTCCGGAGTGTTGCGGTAATTGATTGTGAAGTCGGCACCGAGTTCCCGCGCACGCTTCAACTTCTCATCTGAACTGGATGTAATTACTACGCGAGCGCCAGCCAGCTTCGCCAGTTGCAGCGCAAAAATGGATACGCCGCCGGTCCCAAGTAACAGCACCGTTTCACCCGGTTGTAATGGCCGACGTTCAAATAACGCGGACCATGCAGTCACGCCTGCACAGGGAAGTGTTGCGGCTTCTTCAAATGACAAACTATCCGGTATGCGGGTCACACCTGAAGCCGCAACGGTAACTTGCTCGGCCAGGACGCCATTTACGCCTGGTCCCCCCAACGAACAGGCTTTTTTTTCTGCAGAAAAATCACCCTCAACCCAGCCAGGCATAAAGCCAATGACGACACGGTCGCCTGGTTTGAAATGCACAACATCAGCCCCCACTGCGCTGATAATGCCTGCACCGTCTGATAGAGGGATATCTCCCTGCGTTTGTTCTGCAACCAGCAAATCCCGGTAATTGAGCGAAGCGGCCTTCACATCCACCACCACGTCACCTGGCCCTGCTAGTGGCGCTGGCTGATTGCAGAGTTTGAGAGCGGGTGATGCGTTGCCTGTAAGAACGTAAGTTTTCATATCATGTCTCCTTGTAAAAAACCCAGCCTAACAGGACAATGACTATTTAATAAGTACGTACAAAAAAGGTATGTAGTATCATGAATGATAGTATTGAAGGCTCAAAAAGCAGGATACGAAAGCCACAGCGTACCGGCTGTGCGGTTGAAGTGACGCTTTCAGTAATTGGTGGCGTATGGAAACCAGTCATACTGTTTCACCTGCTTGAAGGTATGCTCAGATTTAATGAGCTCTGTAGGAGGACTCCATCCGCGACACCAAGAATGATGACGTTGCAGCTTCGAGAACTGGAGGCTGATGGCATTATCCATCGCCAGATCTACGCAGAGGTTCCTCCACGCGTTGAGTATTCGCTCACCGAACTGGGGCATTCTCTAGAGCCAATTTTGCTGACAATGCGAGACTGGGGGACAAATTTTTCAAGGTAGTCTCTGGGGTATCTGACGTTCCTGTTAAAGACGTTTGATATTTGGGTTGCCATCCAGGGACTCTCCACTGACTTTATCGATATCTGTGGCTGACGTCCCCTCCTGGCACATAACCGACTGCAGCTATGCTCTCGAGCAACTTTGAGCGATGAACAGACTTTTCATAAAAACACAAAAATGCACTTTAGCGTTGAACAAAGCAAAATACTGCAATAGTAACTTAGTGATTTTATGAGAAAAGATGGTGCCGATAATAGGAGTCGAACCTACGACCTTCGCATTACGAATGCGCTGCTCTACCAACTGAGCTATATCGGCATGATAAGGGTGTGTCATGCGGGGTGAATCTCGGGGTCACACGTTATGCAAAAGCGGGTAAAGAGTCAATAGCCGGGCGTTTGTATGCTGATAAAAACAGCAAATCAGTGCTGCGGATCAACCGCTGGACAGATTATCGCCGCTTTCCCGCCCTCCCCTGCCCCTTCAATGGCAAATAACGGCCTGCCGCTTAATTCCCCCACCTTGTCCTATAGTCAAAGCTGAATTTTTTTACGCATGATTTGAGCGGGCGAAAGCCCATCCTCAGGCGATGCGCTGGAGTTTATTCAACGCCATCGGGAGAATTTCAGTGATGATGAGGATGGATCGGAATAACGAACCGGCCCGGATGCGCAATTCCGCATCCGGGCAAGCGATCAGCCGCGCACCAGATTATCGCCGTAGCCGATCCACTTGTAGGTGGTCAGGGCTTCCAGGCCCATGGGGCCGCGGGCGTGCAGTTTCTGGGTGCTGACCGCCACTTCCGCGCCCAGGCCGAACTGGCCGCCGTCGGTGAAGCGGGTGCTGGCGTTGACATACACCGCCGAGGAATCCACTTCGCGCACAAAGCGCTGCGCGTTTACCAGCGACTGGGTCAGGATGGCGTCGGAATGCTGGGTGCCGTACTGGCGGATATGTTCCACCGCCTGGTCAAAACCGCCGACCACCTTGACGTTCAGATCGAGGGAGAGCCATTCATCATGGTAATTGGCTTCATCCACCGGCACGCATGCGGCCGGACCGTCGGCCAGGTAAGGCCTGGCGATATCGTCGGCGTGCAGGGTGACGCCCAGGGGCTGCATATGCCCGCTTAACCGGGGCAGGAAGGCCGGGGCGATGGCCTCATGCACCAGCAGGGTCTCCAGGGAGTTGCAGGCGCTGGGGCGCTGGATTTTCGCGTTTTCAATTACCTTGAGCGCCGCGGCGAAGTCGATGGTTTCGTCGGCATAGATGTGGCATACGCCGATGCCGCCGGTAATCACCGGAATGGTGGAGTTTTCGCGGCACAGTTTGTGCAGCCCCGCTCCGCCGCGCGGGATCAGCATATCCACATAGCGATCCAGGCGCAGCAGCTCATTGACCAGGGCGCGATCGGGATTATCGATGGCCTGCACCGCGCTTGCCGGCAGGCCGCAGGCGACCAGCGCCTGCTGGATCACCTTGACGGTGGCGCCGTTGGTGCGATGGGTTTCTTTACCGCCGCGCAGGATCACCGCATTGCCGGTTTTCAGGCACAGGGCCGCCACGTCTACCGTCACGTTGGGGCGGGCTTCATAGATCACGCCCACCACGCCCAGGGGCACCCGGCGACGCTCCAACTGCAGGCCGTTATCCAGCATCCGGCCGTCGATAGTCTGGCCAACCGGGTCGGTCAGGCGGCACACCTGGCGCACGTCGGCGGCAATGGCGGACAGCCGCGCCGGGGTGAGCAGCAGGCGATCGAGCAAGGCTTCGCTCAGGCCGTTGTGGCGCGCGTCCGCCATATCCAGCGCGTTGGCCGCCAGGATCACTTCGGCGTGGGTTTCCAGGCTATCGGCGATCGCCAGCAATGCCCGATCTTTCTCGGCGCCGCTCAGCACCGCAAGCTGCCAGGATGCCGCTTTGGCGGCTTTACCCATTTGCTCCAGCATAAGCTACTCCTTAATAAATAATCATGTCGTCGCGATGGATCGCCACCGGGCCGTATTCATAGCCGAGGATATCGCCGATCTGCTGGGAGTGTTGCCCGGCAATCATACGCAGCGCGTCGCTATTGTAGCGGCTGACGCCGTGGGCGATGTCCTTGCCGTCCAGGCCGCGGATACGTACCACCACCCCGCGGGAGAAGTCGCCGGCCACCGAACGGATGCCCTTGGGCAACAGCGAGCTGCCCCGCTCTTTGATGGCCCGCAGCGCGCCGTCATCCACGGTGATATCCCCGGCGGGCGGCGGCCCGAACAGCCAGCGCTTGCGGGTTTCAAGAGGCATTTCCTGGGCATGGAAGCGGGTGCCCACCGGCAGATCCGCCATCATATCGCCAATCACTCCGGGACGGTTGCCCGCGGCGATGACCACGTCGACCCCCGCCCGGATGCCCACGTCGGCGGCCTGGATTTTGGTGGCCATGCCGCCGGTGCCCAGCCCGGAAACGCTGTCGCCGGCGATGGCCCGCAGCGCATCATTGATGGTAGAGACTTCGGGAATCAGCTGCGCGCCGGGATTGGTGCGGGGATCGGCGGTATACAGGCCGGCCTGGTCGGTCAATAGCAGTAATTTATCCGCGTCCGCCAGGATCGCCACCAGCGCCGAAAGATTGTCGTTATCGCCCACTTTGATTTCGGCGGTGGCCACAGCGTCATTTTCGTTGATCACCGGTACGATCCGGTTATCGAGCAGCGCGCGCAGCGTATCGCGGGCGTTAAGGAAACGTTCGCGATCTTCCATGTCGGCCCGGGTCAGCAGCATTTGGCCGATATGAATGCCATAAATGGAAAACAGCTGTTCCCAAAGCTGGATCAGACTGCTTTGCCCTACGGCGGCCAGGAGCTGTTTTGAGGCGATGGTAGCCGGTAATTCGGGATATCCAAGATGTTCGCGCCCCGCGGCAATGGCCCCGGACGTGACGATCACGATCCGGTGCCCGGCGGTGTGCAGCTGCGCGCATTGGCGCACCAATTCGACGATATGGGCACGGTTAAGCCGCCGGGAACCGCCGGTCAGTACGCTGGTGCCCAATTTCACAACCAATGTCTGGCTGCCATCCATAAGGTTTCTACCGTAAATAAGGTTAAAAAAATCGTGCCTGGTCTTTATAAAAAGAAAAAGCGCTATGCCTGCCAGCATAACGCGAAATGAGTTAAAAAGCAGGTATGCGTATTATCGGGTCGTCAGGATAAACGGCTCGTCTTTGAAGGTCGCCGCCGGTTCCAGCGTCATCTCCAGCGAGACGATATAGGCGTCGAGACGGACAAAAAAAGCGCGCAGCGAGCTTTCCAGTTTTTCCAGCACGGCTTTGTCGCTGATTTTTTGTTCGTTCCAGCGGCCGGCCTTATCGAACATGCCTATATGGTAAGCGTAGGTATAGCGGGTCTCCTCGGCTTCGAGATCGATCCACCAGCCCCAGAATTCGCGAAGTTCCGGCGATGGCTGCATATTGATGCATACCGCCAGGCAATCAAAGAAAAAATGATTGTCGCTGCATTGTCCCTCGCGGATATAAGGGCCGAGCGCGGTAAATCCTTTCATCAGTCTGCTTTTAGGGTGTCCACTTACTAACGCCATGCTGATAACCTCAAAAAAACTTCAATGGGGGAAATAGACTTCTTTGTTTAGCAAACTAATTGAATAAATTAATCTTCAATTATTAAATATTTTTCAGCCAATCACAAATTTCACTTAAAGCCCGCTGAAAATTCTGGTAAACCGGCGCCGGTTTGACCTGCAGGAGTTTGCCCGCCAGGGATGACGAGGCGATCAGCGCCGCGTCCTGTTTGGGGCTGAAAGGATCGTTATCCCAATAACCGGCCAGCATCGGCGTCGGGCAGCGGCGGCCCAGCAATCCCTGGGTTTTCAGCGAATAGCGGTTCAGCTCGGTCTTCAACGCCGCGTCCGAGGCATGGGCCATGCCGATGCGGCTGGCGAGCACGTCCATATACATATCCGGCGCCCGATCCTGCCGGGCGCCGTCGGTGAGCAGCCCATGCACCACCGGCCCGAGGCAGGCGACGCCGCGCAGGCGCTGCGACTCCAGGTAGGCCAGCCGTACGGCGATATTGGCGCCAAAGCGAAAACCGAACGCCGTGACGCGCCGCGCATCGATCCAGGGAATATCCGCCAGTCCTTTAAGCACCTGTTGATGGAGGAAACTGGAATCCTGCGTCAGCGTCCATTTCGACGAAAAGCCGATGGACGGCATGTCGATGGTCAGCATCGCCATGCCCGCCGGGGCAAAATAGTCGTGGAACAGGCGATAAGTGTCATTTTGCAGCATATCCAGGCCGCCGCAGACCAGCACGGTGGGGAACGGTCCGCCGTCTTTTTGCGGCAGGTGCAGGAAACCGGTGACTTTGCCGCCGCCGCTGACGGGGAAGGTTAACGCCTTGAGCTCATAGCTCAGGTGCCCCGCGGCCTCTTCCCAGGCCCGGTTGGCCAGGGTTTGCGCCTGTTCCGCCAGCGTATCGCCGCATAAATGGGGGTAAGCGGCAATGCTGTAGAAGTTGGCCGCCTGCAGCCAGTAGCGGCCCGCCGCCGCCGGATCGGTTTCATCCATGCCGCGCTGCTGCCACGCCATGCCCTGATGGGACCATTCGTATATCCAATTACCGGGGCGATAGCCGATCACGGTATCCAGCAAGCGATCATCGGTGCGTTCGGATTTGCTGGCGGCGATGCGGGCCAGGACTTCCTCGATCTCCCACGGATCAATGCCGCGCCAAATCCACAGCAACCGGTTGATCATGCGATACCAGTTACCGGGATTGGTGCCGTCCAGGGCGGCGAGTATGGGCGCCTGTCCGCCGGCATGGCGCGGCCGGGTGACCAGGGTCGAGGTTTCCTGCAGTTTGAATGAGGGTTTAAATAGTACTTCGCTCAGATTGTTACCGCTCATTGAACCATCGCCTCCGCAACGCCGGATTCCCATGAAGCCGGCATAATATTAGCAAGGTTACTCATTAAGCGGTAAAAAGACAAACGCCCGACGGCGGCCGGGCGTTGGTAACAGCGTTACGGGTGCGGAAAACGAACGTCCGGCCCGGCGTTATTTGCCCACCAGCGGCGGAATAAACACCACGCCCATGTCCCAGGGTTGTTCAATCCAGGTATCCTGAGGGATATCGACCATATAGTCGTCAACCAGCGGCCGGCCAGCGGGCTTGGCGAAAATAGTGACAAAATGTGCCTTGGGATACATATCGCGGATCGCTTTGGCGGTGCCGCCGGTATCCACCAGATCGTCAATAACGATAAACCCTTCGCCATCGCCTTCAGCGCGTTTAAGCACGGTCAGTTCACGCTGGTTGTTATGATCGTAGCTGGAGATGCAAACCGTATCCACATGGCGGATATTCAGTTCACGCGCCAGCAGCGAGCCGGGCACCAGGCCGCCGCGGCTGACCGCGATGATGCCTTTCCATTGGGATGCTGGCAGTAGCCGTTCGGCCAGTTTGCGCGCCTGAATTTGCAACATATCCCAGGTTACGACGTATTTTTCGCTCATAAATGCTGTCCCAGCCGGATTGGGTCGGCTTAAAAGTACAGGGAAAAAAGGTTGCGCGAGATTATAAAGATGCAACCAGGGAAATACCAGCGCTACCGCCCTTTTTCCGCTCACTTTCACCATTGTTGAAGGTAAAGTGGTATTCTTTCTTCAGTCTTGGGTAACCATCCGACCGGCTATGCGCCGTTAATGACGACCAGGCCGGGTCTTACGTTGTAACAGGAGTTTTTATCGTGTCTGAACTGACTCAACTTTCGCCTCAGCCATTATGGCAAATTTTTGCCAAAATCTGCTCCATACCGCATCCCTCATATCATGAAGAAGCCCTGGCCAGCCATATTCTTCGCTGGGCGCAGGAAAAAGGGTTGCATGGGGAGCGCGATGAGGCAGGCAATATCCTGCTGCGTAAACCCGCAACGCCGGGTTATGAAAAACGCCGGCCGGTGGTGCTGCAAGCGCATCTGGATATGGTGCCGCAGAAGAACAGCGATACCATTCATGATTTTACCCGCGATCCGATCCAGCCTTATATTGATGGCGATTGGGTCAAGGCGCGCGGCACCACCCTGGGCGCGGATAACGGCATCGGCATGGCGTCCGCGCTGGCGGTGCTGGCGGATGACGGCGTACAGCACGGCCCGCTGGAAGTGCTGTTGACCATGACCGAAGAAACCGGCATGGCCGGCGCCTTTGGCCTGCAGCCCGGCTGGCTGCAGGCGGATATCCTGATCAACACCGACTCCGAGGAAGAAGGCGAGATTTATATGGGCTGCGCCGGCGGGGTGGATTTTAAAACCGTGCTGCCCCTGGAGCGCGAAGCGGTGCCGGCGGGTTACCAGGTCGTGAAACTGACCATTAAAGGGCTCAAAGGCGGCCATTCCGGCGGGGATATTCACTTGGGTCTGGGCAATGCCAATAAGCTGCTGGCCCGTTTCCTGTTCCAACATGCCCAGGCGCTGGATATCCGCCTGCTCGATCTGAGCGGCGGTACGCTGCGCAACGCGATTCCCCGCGAAGCCTTCGCCACCCTGGCCCTGCCGCAGGAAAATACCGAAAGCCTGAACCAGCTGGCGCAAGCCTATCTCGCCACCATCGCCGGCGAACTGGCGGCGGTGGAAAAGAAGCTGGCCATTGCGGTTGAAGACGCGGCGTCGGACGCGCAGGCGCTGACCAAATCCTGCGGCGATCGGCTTATCGCCCTGCTCAATGCCATGCCCAACGGCGTAATCCGCATGAGCGACGATGTGAAAGGCGTGGTGGAAACCTCCCTGAATGTGGGCGTGGTTTCCATGGAGGCCGGGCAGGCGCATATCCGCTGTCTGATTCGTTCGCTGATCGACAGCGGCAAAGACGAAGTGGTCGGCACCCTGACCGCGCTGGGCCGGCTGGCCGGAGCGGAAACCGCCGCCAAGGGCAGCTATCCGGGCTGGAAACCGGACGCCAACTCGCCGGTGATGCATCTGGTGCGCGAAACCTACCAGAAGCTGTTCAATAAGACGCCGAACATCCAGGTGATCCACGCCGGGCTGGAGTGCGGTTTATTTAAAAAACCGTACCCGCAGATGGATATGGTGTCCATCGGGCCCACCATCACCGGCCCCCATTCCCCGGACGAGCAGGTGCATATCAAAAGCGTCGGTCAATACTGGACCCTGCTGACCGCCTTGCTTAAAGCCATTCCCGAAAAGAACCGATAGGTCTTTATCCCACGCGCCGCGCCTCAGGGAAGAGGCCGGTGCAGCATATCTTCTTCCCAATTGAGCATCAGTTGCCGCTCGATTTGCGGGTCCAGCAGCGTCACGTGCAGCCCCACCAACCTTACCCCGCGATCGCCGCGCCGCTGATCCCACGCCTGGCGTGCGATATGTATCAGATCCTGCTTGTTCAAGCGCGGCCAGACATGTTCCTGGGTGGTTTGCTGGAAATCCGCAAACTTGAGCTTGATTCCTTGCCGGGCAATATGCAGATCCGGCCTGACCCGGGCCAGACGGCGCTCCAGCTCGGGGTAAAGCTGCTCGATAATCGCCGCGCAGTCCGCCCAATCGGCAATATCTTCCGCCAGCGTGCGCTCGACCCCCACCGACTTGCGCAGGCGCTCCGATGAGATTTCACGCTCATCGATTCCCTGAGACCGTTCCCACAGCACCCGGCCGAATTTGCCAAATCGCTTAAGTAGCGCCGCCAGGTCGTAGCGCTGCACGTCGGCGCAGGTGACAAGCCCCATCTCGGAGAGTTTTTTAGCGGTCACCTTGCCCACCCCCGGGATTTTGCCCAGGGGGAGCTGGGCCAAAAACGCCGGCACCTGCTCGGGGGTAATGACAAACTGGCCGTTGGGTTTATTGAGATCCGAGGCGATTTTGGCCAGAAACTTCACCGGAGCCACCCCGGCCGAGGCGGTAAGTTCCAGTTCATCCGCTATATCCTGGCGGATGGCCTGGGCCATCAGGGTCGCCGACCCGCTGCAACAGCCGCTGTCGGTAACATCCAGATAGGCTTCGTCCAAAGACAAGGGTTCAATCAGCGGGGTATAACGGCCGAAAATACGCCGGATATGCTCCGACGCTTCTTTATAGGCGGCCATGCGCCCGGGAAGCAAAGTCAGGTGCGGGCAGAGCTTCAGCGCCATGGCGGTGGACATGGCGCTATGCACCCCGTATACCCGCGCAGGGTAATTGGCGGTGCTGATTACCCCGCGCCGGTCCGCGCTGGCGCCGATGGCCAGGGGGATATCGCGTAACGCTGGATTATCGCGCATTTCCACCGCCGCGAAAAAGCAATCCATATCCACATGTATGATTTTACGCATCCACCTCCCCCTTTGACTGTATAAGTATACAGTAATCCAATTAATTTATACAAAACGTATCTTGATAAATGTGTAGGCAGTGCTATCTTGTCGCTGTTTTATTTGTTTTACTTGACGTTTTTAAGGGTCTGCCGCCGGCGTCCGTTGCCCGGCATCTTGATTATTTTGACTACGCAGGATTAATAATGGGCAAAATCGCACTGTTGTTTGCGATGTTGTTTTGTATACCGGCATTAACGTCCGTTAGTTATGCCAGTGAGCAGCCGCAATTATCTAAAGAATTAAAGTCGCAGTTAATCGGCTCGCCGGTTTTTATTCAAATATTTAAAGAAGAACGGACGCTGGAACTCTACGCCAAAGTCGGTAATGAATACCGTATGTTGGATAGCTATCGCATTTGTAATTTTTCCGGCGGCCTGGGCCCTAAACGCCGCGAAGGCGATTTTAAAAGCCCTGAAGGGTTTTACGCCATTACCAACCGTAATCTGAATCCGAACAGCCATTACTATCGGGCGATTAATATCGGCTTTCCGAATGCCTACGATCAATCCCGCGGTTATTCCGGCGCGATGCTGATGATCCACGGCGACTGCCGCTCAATTGGCTGTTACGCCATGACCGACAGTTATATCGCCGAAATTTATCGTTATGTGGAAGCGGCGCTGCTTAACGGCCAGGCCGAAGTGAAAATCAATATTTTCCCGTTCCGCATGACCGAGTCGAACTTACAGCGCCACCGCAATTCAACCGATTATCCGTTCTGGCGCTCCCTGGAACCGGGCTATGCCTATTTCGCCCAGTACCACCAGCCGCCGGCGGTGGCCGTGGTCAATGGGCAGTATACCGTCAGCGCGCCGCTGCAATTGCGCAGCGGCGCGCCGTTGGTATCACAATTCGCGCTCGCCCAGCCGAAATAGCACGCTCTCCCCTGGCGCGACCTTGTGCCAGGTTTCATTACCGGTCAGCGGCTGCGTGGCGATGACCGTCACCACATCATTGGGCGTGGTTTGCCGCTGGAAATCGATCTCTACATCCTGATCGATCAGCGTCGCCTTCCCAAACGGCGCCCGCCGGGTAATCCAGTATAAATCCGTCGAACAATACCCCATGACAAAACAGCCGTCGGACAAGAGCATATTGAATATGCCCTTTTGCCGCAGCTCGTCCGCCAATTCGGCTATATACCGGAACACCGCCGGCCAGTTGGCGGGCCGGCGCGGATAACGCTCCGCCAGGCGCGCCAGCAGCCAACAAAAGGCATATTCGCTGTCGGTCTGCCCCACCGGTCGGTACGTGCCGGTTTTTAACCGCCGGAACCCGCTGAGCTGGCCGTTATGCGCAAAGGTCCAGTGGCGTCCCCATAATTCGCGGGTGAACGGATGGGTGTTTTCCAGAGACACCTCGCCGCGGTTGGCCTGGCGGATATGCGACACCACGGCGCAGGATTTAATGGGATAATCCTGCACCAGCCGGGCGATAGGCGAGTTAAAGCTTGGCAGCGGGTCTTTGAAGGTCCGGCAGCCCAGGCCTTCATAAAACGTGATGCCCCACCCGTCCTTGTGCGGCCCGGTACGACCCCCACGTTGCACTAACCCGGTAAAACTGAAGCAAATGTCCGTCGGTACATTAGCGCTCATCCCGAGTAGTTCGCACATGACCCCTCTCCTTTACCATTACGTCTCGATGCCGTAGCTAAGCCGCCGCCATCTCTTTTTCAATCAGCTGGATCAGGATATGGATCACCTTGATATGGATTTCCTGGATCCGGTCGGCATAACCGAAATGCGGCACGCAAATTTCAACATCGGAGGTGCCGGCCATTTTGCCGCCGTCTTTGCCGGTCAGGACGATAACGTGCATGCCCTTGGCGCGCGCCGCTTCAATAGCACGGATTATATTGGCCGAATTGCCGGACGTGGAAATGCCGAGCAGTACGTCGCCTTTATTGCCGATGGCCTCGATATAACGGGAAAATACGAAATTGTAGCCATAATCGTTGCTCACGCACGACAGATGGCTGGGATCGGAAATGGCGATGCCCGGATAGGCCGGACGGTCGTCGCGATAACGGCCGGTCAGCTCCTCGGCGAAATGCATGGCGTCGCAATGCGATCCGCCGTTGCCGCAGGAAAGGACTTTGCCCCCGGCCTTGAAGGAGTTGGCGATAAGCCTGGCGGCGTCTTCGACGGCCTGTAGTTGGCGATCGTCGCTGAGAAAGTTGGCAAGCGTGGTTGCGGCTTCGTTGAGTTCACTGCGAATCAAGTCCTGATACATGAGTCCCTCGGTATATGCTGGCTAATTCATTGATGATTCCAGCCACCAGTTTACCGGAATGGGGAAAGCGCGAGAAGCGAAGTTAGCCCTTCCCCTTTGCGTTACCACATGAAAGTCGCGGTTTTGCGATAAACCGGTCAAATTCACCGCGACACGGGCGCATCCCGAAACTGAGCCACGCTTCCGGCTGCTCCGCTCGAAAATACCACCGCCAGGAGGCTGGCGTGCCAAACCTGGCGGCAGCGCATTTGCCGCCAGGTTCGCCCGCAGCTGTGTTATTGATAACTGCCTTCAATAATTTCGACGTTTTTATCCGCCAGCGTTTGATCGATCCACCCCCGAGATAACGAACCGGTTTTAGCCAGTTCGAAATTGCGCATATCGACTTTTAAATACGCCCGTGATTCCTGCAATATGCGCTGCGCATCCTGGCGCGGGATGATAATTACGCCGTCGGCGTCGCCCAGAACGATATCTCCGGGGCAGACATGGATCTTGCCGCAGGCGATCGGCACGTTAATTTCCCCGGGGCCGTCCTTGAAGGGTCCGCCGGGAGTGTGCCCGGTGGCGTACATGTGATAATCCATTTTGGAGATACCGTCGATATCGCGGATGGGGGCATCCAGCACCAGCCCCTCGATGCCGCGGAAACGAGCGTATGTGGTCAGGACTTCGCCCATCAGCGACTGGCTGCGATCGCCTTCGTTCGAAAGAATAATCACATCATCCTTCCCCGCCATATCCAAGGCCTTATGCAACATCAAATTATCGCCGGAGCGTCCTTTCACCGTCAGGGCAATGCCGCACATGACCGGTTTAGTGGGTGCGCTCCACAGCCTGATGTCACAGGACAAGGCGGGTAAACGGCTCATGCAGTCGGCCACCACCGCGGCGGGTAATTGCCGAAACGCCGACAGATATTGAACCGCGTCCATGGGGCGTTGCAAAAATACTCTATTGCCTATCGTCATGTTTATTCCTCCACTGATGTTTAATGTTGTTGCTCAAATTTTTCGGCAACGGAAATTTGCTCTGAGGTGGTTTTACGGGTAAAGGCGCCGCTTAAACGGGTGCCGTCTACCGCGTCGTAATAACGCAATGCTTCCGGTTTTAACCAGCGCTGTACCCGTGAAGGCATGTCGAAGCCAATCAGCAGGATCACCACAAAAGTTAAGGTGAAAGACAAGCCGCCAAGCGCGGCGCCGAGACTGAAATTTTTGGCAATGGTGGCGCCCAGGACCGGCGCCAGCGCCCCACCCAAGGACCCGATGTTATAAATAAACCCCAGGTTGGCCGCACGCTGATCGGTATCAAAATAGCCGCTGATCATTTTGGCTAATAATCCGCCGACGCCCTGGCTAAACATCTGCTGCAAAAAGATCAGAATGCATAACAGCCAGACGCTCGAACCGGTCAGGGCAAATAGCGGGATAACCAATATTTGGGCAACCAGCAGGCTAAGCACATAGGTTTTGCGGGTACCAAACCGATCCCCGGCGATACCGGCGACGCAGCAGCCCAGCCCCATGCCGAAACGGCTGAAAGAAAACACCAGCGCGACAATTTCCGGCGCAAAGTGGAGTTCGGTTTTTAAATAGGTGGGCAGCAGGGCGTGGATGGGCCAGCCGTATAAAAATACGCACAGGATCATGACGGTAAGCATCAGACTGGTGGGCCACCGTTTGCCGCCGCTTTGCACCAGGAACGAGATGAAAATGATGGCGGTAATAACCCCGAGCAGTGCCACCAGCGCTGGAGTGGTGCCGTGATCAAAGCAGAGATAGAGCGCGGCGGCGGCTACCAGGGACATAATGATGTTCATCAAACGGGTGGATTTATGCGGGCCGCGATACAATACGTCGATCATGGTCACTACCGGCGCGGTGGTTTTGTCCCGATTCTTCGCCCACTCTTCGGCTTCCGGGATGGCGCGCCTCAGCCACAACGCATAAACGATGGGAATAATGCCCAGATAAAATAATACCCGCCAGCCCCACAGCGGCACCACCAAACTGTAGGCGAGTACCGAGAGAATGGCCCCGGCCGAAAAACCGGAGTTGAGAAAGGCGCTGGCCTTATTGCGCATATCCTTCGGCCAGGTTTCGATCACATAGGCCGAACTGGTGCCGTATTCACCGGCCATCCCTACGCCTACCACCACCCGGGCGATGAACATCCAGGTATAATTGGGCGCCAAGCCGCAGGCCAGCGTACCACCGGCGAACATAATGATACTGGTCACCATGGCGCTTTTTCGACCCCATTTATCACCCATTGCCCCTAATGCCAAGCCACCGAACCAGCGCAGGATAAACGCCGCCGACACCAGGCCCGCAGCTTCGATGGTGGACACCTGGAATTCCACCATAATTTCGGTCAGCACCAGGGTGATAATGACAAAATCAAATCCATCGAGCATATAACCCATCCAGGCGGCCCAAAATGCTTTCCATTGCGGACGGGTGATACGGTGGAACCAATGGGGTTGTGGAACGATGTTATTCATCTTTCACCTCAACGGGATTAGCGCTGCGCAATAATATAGACATAAAGTCACCTGATTCAGTTAACCGGCGTTAACGCCACGTTGCGGGTAAAATAACTATCGAGATTATCGAATACGTTATCCGCCATCGCCTGGCGTGTCTCTATAGTGCCGCTGGCGATATGCGGTGTTATCACCACATTGTCCATGGCGAACAGAGCCTCTGGAATATGCGGTTCGCGTTCGTACACGTCCAGGCCCGCGCCGCGCAGGGTGCCGTTGCGCAATGCGTCAACCAGATCGTTTTCATTAACCAGCGAACCGCGCGCGATATTAATCAGGGTGCCGTCTGCACCGAGCGATTCAAACACACGTTTATCGATCGTACCTGAGTTGGCGCCACCGCCTGGCAGGGACAGCACCAGGAAATCGCTAAAATCGGCCAAGGCGTGGATATTGTCAAAACGCTGGTAATCAGCGTGGACGGTGCTAGATCGGTCGCAGTAGCCCACCTGCATATCAAACGCCCTGGCGCGGCGAGCAATGGCCGATCCTATTTTCCCCAAACCCAGGATGCCCAGCTTTTTGCCGCTGACTTTATGGCCCAGCAGGGGGGCGGATAACGACCACTGTCCCGAGCGGGCAAACGTGTCTTGGAACACAATTTGTCTTGAAGTGGCAAGTACCAGTCCCATAGCCAAATCGGCTACATCGTCGGTTAAAATATCCGATGTGATGGTAACAATAATATTCCGTCGCCTGGCCTCGGCTAAATCAATAGCATCGGTTCCCACGCCAAACACCGCAATAATTTCCAGATTGGGCAATCTGGCCATAATCGAGGCATCCAGACCAACGTCGCCGCGGGTGGCCACCGCGCGAACGTTCTGGCCAACGGTGTGTAAATACGTGTCGATATTTTTTTCCGCGTATAAAAAACCACACTTAAATCGCTTGGTTAAGCGCTGCGTAACTTCATCCATAAGCGGCTGGATGACCAATACGTTTATAGGGTCATTATTCATGGTTCTCTCTTTATAAATGAAGGTTAATAATGTCGTTTTAATTTAATAACTAGATTGTCTCTCCCTGGAAAATATCAAAACCAACGTCAATGGTGCGAGTTACCGGCCGTGAGTTTATTTTATTTATCAGCATTTCCGCTGAGAGTTTACCGATGGCAAAACGCGGCGTGTTGACGCTTGCCAGCATAGGCGTTACCGCCTTGCCGATATCAAGCCCGTGAAATCCGGCGATGGAAATCGTGTCGGGCACGGAAATATTATTGCGTAGACACTCAAAAAGCACGCCAACGGCAATATCATCATTGGTGCAAAATATGCCATCCGGTGGAACCTTTTCTTTTAACGCCTGCTGCAGCATCAGGGCACCGAGTGAAAATGAGGATATCTTATTCGGCGTCAGCCGATAAACGTCTAACCCGTGCTTTGCCATCGCCTGCTGATAACCGGCATAACGTTGGTTATCGCGCTGATCGTCCCGTGAACTGAAGTAATAAATTACTCTTTTTCCACGACCAATCATGGTCGTGACCATTTCATAAGCAGCCACACGGTTATTAAAGCCGATTTCAATATCGATTTGCGGCTCTAATGTATCCATAATTTCCACAATAGGAATATTGGCGGCGGTTAAAAATCCGCGCGCGCGGGACGTATGGGATTTTTCACATAACACCAGCCCTTCCACATCATACGACATCAGGTTAAGAATTTGCTTCTCTTCTGACACCGAAGAATAGTTATATTCCGATATCAGTAATTGAAAGCCATATTGACCGGTAACCGATTCCATGCCCGCCAAAATATCGGCAAATACTTGGTTTTGAAATGAAGGAATCAATATACCGATCGCACTGCTTTTTGCATTCAGCATCATATTCGCTGAACGACTCGGCACATAATGGATATCTTCCAGCACCCTGGCTATTTTTTCCCGGGTGCCGAGGCTTACGCTACTGGGTTCACGCAAATAACGGCTAACGGTCATTTTGGTCACGCCGGAAAGAGCCGCGATATCCCGCAGGCTTACCCGATGATTACGCATTGCTTGCTCCTTGCGCGATAGCTTATTAAATAAATCCGGGACAGCGTGCAGCTACCCGCGTTCCACGCAGGGGTTTACACCGCCACCAACATGCCGCCATCGACAAACAGTAAATGACCATTAACGAAGTCAGACGCTCTGGATGATAAAAAGATCGCCGAACCGATTAGCTCTTCCGGATCGCCCCAACGGGCCGCCGGCGTGCGTTTACATAACCATTGGCTAAATTCCTGATCCTCTACCAGGGCACGGGTCATTTCGGTCTTGAAATATCCCGGAGCGATACCGTTAATTTGGATATTATACCTGGCCAGTTCCACGCACATGCCCCTAGTCAGCATTTTCACCGCCCC
Organism: Sodalis sp. RH21; assembly: GCF_047324175.1. NCBI lineage: Bacteria > Pseudomonadati > Pseudomonadota > Gammaproteobacteria > Enterobacterales > Bruguierivoracaceae > Sodalis > Sodalis sp. RH21. Next base: position 4,483,701 of record NZ_CP178732.1, read on the forward strand.
CTTCGACGCGGCGTAAGGGGTAATCGTATCCCGCCCCAGCTCGCTTTGCATGGAACAGATATTGATGATTTTGCCCGCATTACGCTTAACCATATGCCGAGCCACGGCTTGGGATACCAGGAACACCGACTTTTGATTCACATTAATCACCGCGTCCCAGTCCTGTTCGGGAAAGTCCAAAAACGGGTGGCGACGCTGGATCCCGGCGTTGTTGATCAGTACATCAATGGCGCCGATACGCTGCTCTATATCCGCTACCGCCTGCCGGACCTGATCAGCCGACGTGACGTTAAACGGCGCGCTGTAGGCGATTATTCCTTGTTGACCGAGCGCCTCCACCGCCGCTTCAGTGCGATCGGCGGTGATATCATTAATGATGATTTCAGCGCCCTGTCCTCCCAGTCCTTTCGCCAGTAAAAACCCAATGCCCTGGGCGGAACCGGTAATCAGGACCTTTCGATGGGTCAGGGAAAATAAGTTTGTCATGCATAAATCCTTACATAATGGGCCGTGCGGTGACGGGTTAAAAAACAATCTGGACTTTGGACGCGACGGCTTTATTGCCGGCGAACTCCATGGCCTGAATAAAATCCGGTTGCGCATATTCAGCGGACAACAGGGGCAGCGGGTCGATGATATGCTGTTCCAGCCATTCCACCGCCGTACGGAATTCCCCGGTAAACCGGAAGGTGCCGGTTAAGTGCAGTTCCTTGGCAATAACCGTCATCAGGGGAAATTCAGGGATGGCCCCACCCATGCCCACCAGCACGATGGTGCCTTTGGCGCGGGTAACGTCCAGGCAACGCCCCTGCGAGGACGGGTGCCCGGATGCCTCGAACGCGATATCAAAAAAGCCTTTATCCGCCTGGTAATCCGTCCATTCCAGCGCATCGGCGGCAAATGATTTATCTGCCCCCAAGGTAAGCGACAGCTGCCGGCAGCGTTCGCTGGGATCGGCGGTGACGATTTCCGCGGCCCCTTTAGCTTTCGCCACCGCGACCACCAGGCTGCCGATGGGTCCGACGCCGGAAATAAATACCCGTTTGCCAGTAATATCGCCCGCTTGATTAACCGCATGGATGGCCACGGCCAGCGGTTCGGCAAAAACCATAATGCGGCCGTCTACGATAGGATCGAATGGAATGCACTGCGCGCTGTCGACGATTTTATACTGGGTAAATCCCCCATCAATATGCGGAAAATACATAGCACTGCCAAAAAACTTCATTTTTACGCATTGATTTTCATCGCCGCCAAGACAATATTTACAAACGTGGCAAGGTTTGCTGGGATTAATGGCTACGGTGCGGCCTTTTCCCAGCGTCGGGTCATCTGAGGCGATAACTTCACCGATAACTTCATGACCAAGAATCATAGGAGCCTTAACCGCATACGCCCCTACCTTGCCGTGTTGATAATAATGTAAATCCGAGCCGCATATACCGCCACGGGTTATTTTTATCAAAGTCCCCTGCCCCTGATACTCTATTTCCTGGGGAGTGATGCCAAGGCTTTTAATACCGAAAACTACACAGGCTTCAGAAATGATTTTCATAACGTCTTCCATAATTAATTTCTGACAGTAAACAATGTAAGCAGTATAAAAAACGTGACATATATCACGCTGAATTATTGTTACACTACCTTGTTACGCATAACACAACTCTGGTCACGCAGAACTAAATTACTCTTTATTTCATTGCAATTTTTTATATAGACGCAGGCGGTCACAGTAATAAAAAACCGCTGGATTTTTTAACGGAAATATTAAACTGTTTCGCCGAGAAAAATGTTAAATCCGACGTCGAGGCAAGTTTCTGTTTCGATATTTTTTATTTTACTGGTGATCATTTCACCCGCAAGCCGACCCATTTCCCAGCGCGGCGTGATCACGCTGGCCAATAATGGCGTCACCGCTTTGCCGATATCCAGACCATGAAATCCTGCTACCGCCATATCCTGAGGGATACGATATCCTCGTTTGAGACACTCAAATAATACGCCTACCGCCAGATCATCGTTAATACAGAAAAAACCATCGGTACGGGGATTGGCCATTAATGCCTGCTGACATAGTTCAGCACCCAGTAGCGATGACGACATTCTATCCGGGGTCATTCTGTGACTGGCCAAGCCATGGGCAACAACGGCATCCTGATATCCGCTAAAACGCAGTTGATCACGATAATCGCAATAGGTACTGATATAACAGATATTGCGTTTCCCGGCGGAAATCATCGCGTTGACCATTTCAAATGCCGCCCGCTTATTATCAAAACCAATCGCGCAATCTATCCTGGGGCTGGTGCTATCCATCATTTCTACTATAGGTAATCGGGTCGCCTGTAAATAGCACATCGCCTTTAAAGAATGGCTGCTTTCGCTTAAAATGATCCCTTCGATATCACTGGATAACATCGATATTATTTGTTTTTCTTCTTCATCCAGACTGGAGTGATACTCCGAGATGGTCAGTTTGAAGCAGCTATGCTGCATCACATGCCCAAGCCCTTTGAGAATGTCGGAAAACACGGCGCTTTTAAATGTTGGAATCAACAAACCTATCGTGCGGGTTTTCTGCTGCGGCAACGTACTTTCGCTAGCGTCGATATTGTACTCAATAGCCTGCATGACCTCGTGTATTTTGCTGCGCGTTTCTGAACTGACCTGTCTGGGATTGCGTAAATAGCGGCTGACAGTCATTTTCGTCACACCAGAGAGCGTGGCAATATCCTGTAAACTCACCCGATGGTTACGCATAACATTTATCCTGGTTGTCGGTGCCCTTATACAGCCCGCGCGACACCTTTTATTCGGCTCTACTCTTTTATCACGTGGCGTAGATGCATTAAACGGGTTTACTTAAATTAAATATGTGATGCTAATCACATGGTTTTTTTGTTACATTGCATTGTTACGCTTAACATTAACAGCGTCACATAAGCCTGTTAACAGCGACTTATCATTCTTGCCGCTTTTTTTCCAGCGGACTCCTGGCGCTGACGGTTTGCATTTTGGAAATCGTGCTGCGATTGACATTGGCGCGGGCCGTCGCTTCCGCTTGAATCCAGCCTTTGGCTTGGCGACGCTTGGCCCATGCCATACCGGTTTATTTCAGAACCGCAAAACCCACTAACTTTAGCCGTTTACCCATCTAAACGTCCCGATTGTTAATTACGCTGAGCGTGTTATATTGGCTTAAAAACCGGCTTTTGAGAGTGGTAATTAGCCATGAGCAGCAAGACGTACGTTCCTGAAAGCAAGCTCCCGTCGTTGGGCACCACCATTTTTACCCAAATGAGCGCGCTGGCGCAGCAGCATCAGGCCATCAACCTGTCGCAGGGATTTCCCGACTTTGACGGCCCCGACTACCTGAAAGCGCGGCTGGCGCATCATGTGGACCAGGGCGCCAATCAGTATGCCCCCATGACCGGCGCGGCGCCTCTGCGCGCGGCGATTGCCGATAAAACCGAGCTTATTTATGGCTGGCGGCCGGATCAGGATTTGGAGGTCACGGTGACCGCCGGCGCCACCGAAGCCCTGTTTGCCGCCATCAGCGCCCTGGTGCGCGCCGGCGACGAGGTGATCAGTTTTGATCCCAGCTATGACAGTTATGCTCCGGCGGTAACCCTGGCCGGCGGCGTCAACCGCCGCATCGCGCTGCAACCGCCGGCCTTCAGCGTGGATTGGGCGGCGTTTCGCGCCCAGCTCAACGACCGTACCCGGCTGGTGATCCTCAATACGCCGCACAATCCGTCCGCCACCGTCTGGCATGCCGCGGATTTTGAACAGCTGTGGCAGGCCATCGCCGGACGGGAAATCTATGTACTGAGCGACGAAGTGTATGAGCATATCTGCTTTGACGCGGCGGGCCATGCCAGCGTGCTGGCGCATCCGCAGCTGCGCCAGCGGTCCATCGCCGTCTCGTCGTTTGGCAAGACCTATCATATGACCGGCTGGAAAGTGGGCTACTGCGTGGCGCCGGCGGCGCTGAGCGCCGAGGTGCGCAAGGTGCATCAATACCTGACGTTCGCGGTGAATACCCCGTCCCAGCTGGCGCTGGCCGATATGCTGCGCGCCGAACCGCAGCACTGGCGGCAGTTGCCGGATTTCTATCGCGATCGCCGGGATCATCTGGTGCAGGCCCTGGCGCCCAGCCGCCTGGAATTGCTGCCCTGCGCGGGTACCTATTTCCTGCTGGCCGATTACAGCGCGGTTTCCGATCTGGATGACGTCGCCTTCAGCCAGTGGTTGACCATCAATATCGGCGTGGCGGCGATTCCCCTGTCGGTGTTTTGCGCCGATCCTTTCCCGCACAAACTGATCCGGCTCTGCTTTGCCAAGCAGGACGCCACCCTTGATGCCGCCGCGGAGCGTTTATGTCGACTTTAAAAATCAGCCTGTTGCAGCAACCGCTGGCCTGGATGGACGGCGAAGCCAATCTGGCGCATTTCGACGGCCTGCTGGCCGCCGCCAGCGGCCGCGATGTGATTATTTTGCCGGAAATGTTCACCACCGGTTTCGCCATGGAGGCGGCGGGCAACGCCCTGCCCCAGGGCCGGGTGGTGGAATGGATGCGGCAATGGGCCGACACCGCCGACGCCTTGATTGGCGGCAGCGCCGCCATCGGCACGCCTGACGGCGCGGTAAACCGCTTTTTGCTGGTGGAACCGCAGGGCCGGGTGCATGTGTATGACAAGCGCCACCTGTTTCGCATGGCGAATGAGCATCAATATTATCAGGCGGGCCAACGGCGGCTGGTGGTGGAGTGGCGCGGTTGGCGTATTTTGCCGCAGGTGTGTTACGACTTGCGTTTCCCGCTATGGTCGCGCAACCGGCAGGATTACGATTTAGCGCTGTTTGTGGCCAACTGGCCGGCCCCGCGCGCATATCACTGGCAAACCCTGCTGGCGGCGCGAGCCATTGAGAACCAGGCGTACGTGGCGGGCTGTAACCGCGTCGGCAGCGACGGCAACGAGCACCAATACAGCGGCGACAGCATGATTATCGACCCGCAGGGCAAGGTGCTGGCCCAAGGCGCCCCGGGCGCGGCGGTATGCCTGGAGGCCGAATTATCGCTGGACGCGCTGCGCCAGTATCGCGAAGCATTCCCCGCCTGGATGGATGCCGATACGTTCAGCCTGGGCGAGTAGCACGGCGCGTCCGGCCGGCGGCGCGCGGGTTGATACCGGATGCGCTCAACTGCCCCGATAGGTGGACCAGCCATAGGGGCTTATCAGCAGCGGCAAATGTAAATCCGTATCGGTTTCGCGCATAAAAAAATCCACTATGGTGGCGCAATAGAGCGATGAAATCCCCTGGCGCGCAAACCAGGCGCCGACGGCGGCGTTCATACGATAACGGCCCGGCATGAGCCCCTGCGGGGTCAAGGTGCGCAGCCGGCCGTCGTCATCCGTGTACCCCTCGCTGATTTTCTCCCACATTCCGTAGCGTTCGATCTCCAGCTTGATTTTGACGTTGGCCGCCGGGATACCGCGCGAGGTATCCAGTATATGGGTGGTAACTTTGCTCATTGTGATATCCCTTCTTGTAAACGTAACAGGGCTATTTCCCTTAGTTGCAGGGCGGTTTCCCGCTGCTCCTGCGCCCGGCTGTGCGTCAGGCGCCGTTGCAGAAGGGCCAGGATTTCGTGCCCGCTGCGTCCGGCGGCGCGCACCAGGAACATCTGGCCGAAGCGCTGTTCATAGCGGCGATTGCCGGCCAGCAGCTCAGCGGCAAGCGTTGCGTCGGCCGGGTCCACCGCCGCCTGCTCGCGGCGGGAATGGCGGGATTGAACATCGCCGCCGCCGGGCCGTTCGCCGATGCGCGGATGATGGACCAGCGCCCCGGCTACCTGCTCCGGCCGCCAGCCCAAGGCCAGATCCCCGGCCAGCGCGATCAGCCGATCCCTGCCGGCAAACGGCCGGGCCGCGATAATGGCGTCGGCCCAGGCGGGGATTGCCGCGCAGGCCAGCAGCATGTCGCTGACGGCCTGCCGAGGGGCCAGATTAAAATCATCAAGCGTCACGATCAATCCTCCTTTCGCCCTACTACGTTAGGGATATCACCGCATCGGCATAGGCGCGGATCGCCAGCGCCACATCCGCCGCCAGGACCGATTCATCCGGATGATGGCTGATGCCGCGCTCGCAGCGTACAAACAGCATGCCCACCGGCCAACATTCCGCCACCGCGATGGCATCATGGCCGGCGCCGCTGGGCAAAGCCGGGCTAACGGACTGGACCCGGCATACGCTGTCGCCGAGCCGCGCCTGTAAAACGGCGTCGCAAGGAGTGGCGTCGATGCGGTAGAACTGTTCCGCCGTAAACGTCAGCCCGCGCGCGTGGGCGATGGTCCCGGCGCGATCCAGTAACGCCGCCAGCAGCGCGTCCAGCCCGGCATTGGCCGGGCCGCGCACATCAAGCGTCAATGTCACGTCGCCCGGGATCACGTTCACCGCCCCCGGCAGGCACTGCAACATGCCCACCGTCGCCACCCACTGCGGCCCGTGGGCGGCGGCGAAATCGTCAATCTCCGCGATCCAGCGCGCCGCGGTGGTCAGCGCGTCCCGGCGCAGCGCCATGGGCACCGTGCCGGCGTGCCCGGCGACCCCGCTGAACCGGCAGTTCAGCCGGCGGGCGCCGTTGATGGCCGATACCACGCCCAGGGCCAGCCCCGCCTGCTCCAGACAGGGTCCCTGTTCAATATGCAGTTCCAGATAAGCGCTGAAGGCACGGGGATCGCGTTTAGCCCGGCCGATGCGCAGCGGGTCTAGTCCCGCCTGGCGCAGGGCCTGGGCCACGCTGATACCGTCCGCATCTTCCCGCCCCAGCCAATCGGCGGGCCAGGTACCGGTAATGCCGCGGCTACCCAGCAGGGCGATGCCGAAACGCGCGCCCTCTTCGTCGGCAAAACCGATGATTTCAATCGCCCTGGACAGGCGCAATTGCCGGCTGTGCAAAAATTGCACCACTTCAATGGCCGCCAGCACCCCCAGCATGCCGTCATAACGCCCGGCATTACGCACCGTATCCAGATGCGAGCCCAGCAAAATGGCCGGCAGATCGGGTTGCAAACCTTCATAACGCCCGCAAATATTGCCGACGCTATCCTGCCACACCCGCATACCCGCCGCGCGCAGCCAATCGGCCACCTGAAGATTGGCTTGCACATGCTGCGGCGACAGATAACGCCGGGTCAACTGGCCCGGGGTTTCGGTAATTCCGGCCAATATATCGCAGCGCAGCATCACCCGCCGGGCGGCGTCATCGGCCAATTCCGCCGGCATCTCCGCCTGCGGCCGCCGATGCGCCCCCATCACGCCTGCGCCCCATAGCTATCCCAGGCCGCCTGGAGTCCGGCGCCCTGCGGGCTGACGAATCCGAGCCGGTGCAATACGCCTTCCAGGGCGCCGAGGGTTTGCATCACGCAGTCTTTGCGGGCGTTATAACCCATGGTGCCGATACGCCAGATTTTGCCGTGCAGCGGCCCAAACGACGTGCCGATTTCGATGGCGAAATCATTGAGCATCATCTGGCGTACCTGCTCGCCGGCGATGCCCGGCGGAATCACTACGCCCAGCACATTATTCATTTTATGCCGCATATCCCCGAACACCTCCAGCCCCATGCCGCGAATGCCGGCCAGCATCGCCCCGCCGTGCAGCTTATGGCGGGCAATGGCCGCGTCGATCCCCTCCGCCAGCAACAGGCGGGCGCATTCACGGGCGGCAAACAGCATGCTGGTGGCTTCGGTATGGTGATTGAGCCGCTCCGGTCCCCAGTAATCCATGATCATGCCCAGATCAAAATAATTTGAGTAAATCATCTCGTCCTCGCCTTGCCGATGCTCGGCGGTGCGGATGCCGGCTTCCACACAGGCGCGACGGCGGATGGACGCTTCACAACGCGGACTGAGCGTCACCGGCGCGCTGCCGGAGGGGCCGCCGAGGCATTTTTGCAGGCCGGCGGACACCGCATCCAGCCCCCAGGCGTCGGTTTCCAGCGGATTACCGCCAAACGAAGCGGTGGCGTCGCTGTAAAACAGTACATCGTACCGTCGGCAAATGTCCCCCAGCTGTTCCAGCGGTTGCAGCATAGTGGTGGACGTATCGCCCTGCACGGTTAACAGCACGCGCGGGCGCACCCGTTTGATGGCGTCCTCGATCGCCTCGGGACTGAACACTTCCCCCCAGGGCGCTTCGATGCTGTGCACGTCCGCGCGGCAGCGCCGGGCAATCTCGCACAGCAGATGGCCGAAGCGGCCAAACACCGGCACCAGCACTTTATCGCCGGGACGGATCGCCGAGACCAACACCGCTTCGATACCGGCGCGCGAGGTGCCGTCCACCAGCAGCGTCCAGCGGTTTTCGGTGCGAAACAGCGCCCGGTACAGCGCCATCACCTCGTTCATATAATCGGTCATCGCCGGATCGTACTGGCCAAGCAGTTGGCTGGCCATCGCCCGCAGCACCCGGGGATCGGCGTTTATCGGCCCCGGTCCCATCAGCAGGCGGTGCGGGGGATTGATTTGATCGAAATTTGCCATAGTCACTGGTGTATCCTTTTGCCCTGCCTTGAGGCAGTCAGGTAAGCGTAATGAAACTATCGGTTCTTATTTATGTCATCTGCAACTAAATTTGCAACTACTGTGCCATCTCGCCCGCGCGTTTGACAAACCCGGCGCGGCGGCGCGCAAACCGGGTTTTCAGGGAATGCAGGCGGATAGCGTGCAAATAATATCCAAGTAGCGCCCGGGGGAATTGAGGACCGTCCAGAAGACTTGGCCGCACCAATTGAGGGATAAAGCACCTTTTTAGGGCGCAATCCGGCAGCCGGGGGGATAAATCGGGGCAATCAGTGGCGCGGTTCCCATCGGCGCCGTCAATCCCGCGGCTCCAGTTCATCCAGTTCGCCATACAGCCCGGCGATTTGGTGGATTCGCAGCCGGCCGGCCGCCAGCGCGTCATGCAGCAGAGCATTGCTGATAAGATTCACCAAACTCATGGCCGAGGAGTAGGAATCAAAGGCGGACACGCTGTCCAGGGGGACGGCGAAATGCCAGCGGGCCAGGGGAATTAACGCGCGCGCCTGGGGTTCGCTAATCAGCAATACCGGCACCTGGCGGTTTTGCAGTTGCGCCAGCAGCGGACGGATTTGCCGGGGGCGCCGGCGAAAAGCCACCACGATAACCATATCTCCCGCATCAAGATCGACAATATCTTCGGACAGCGTCTGGCCCGGCTGCGGCAACAAGCTGACCTGCCCGCGGATCTGCACAAGCTGCTGGCGCAGGTGCATGGCCACCGGGTAGCTATTGCGCAAGCCCACCAGGCACAGTCTGCGGGCATGTTGCATCCCCTGGATCACCGCCGCGAATTCTTCCGCATCCTGGCGCGCCGCCCAGTGCGCCAGGTTGGCCATCTCCTGTTTATAATGGCGCGCCAGCAGGGTATTGCCCTGCACCGCGTCACGGCTGTCGGCCAGCGGCATTCCGCTTTGGCGCAGGGTGCGCAGTTCCTCGCGCACCTGGCGATAGCTGGCATAACCCAGCCGCTTGAACAGGCGGCTGACGGTCGCCTTGGACACGCCGCTCAGCCGCGCCAGCTCCGCGCTGTTATAGCTGGTCATATCGTCATAATGGTCAAAAATAAACCCGGCTACCCGCTGCTCCTGCGGCGAAAGCTGCTCATAGCCGGCGCGCAGCCGCTCGTTAAACTGCATAATCGTCCTTTCCCGATGGCCCTGTATTGCATTCTACCCTAGCATAACTTGCCGTTCGGCGGGCATGCCCGCGCGCGGCCGCAGGTTGGAACGCCTCTTGCTTAATAATTACCATGGCCTACGGGGATAAAGGAAGCATCAGCATGATCAACAGCAATATGGCCCCCATGGGTATGGCGGTGACTCCGCACCATCTGGCCAGCGAAAGCGCGCTGGCCATTCTGCGCGAAGGCGGGAGCGCCATTGAAGCCATGGTGGCCGCCGCGGCGACCATCGCGGTGGTCTACCCCCATATGAACGGACTCGGCGGCGACGGATTTTGGCTGATCGTGCCGCCCCATGGCGATCCTATCGCCATTGACGCCAGCGGCCCGGCGGGCGAATTGGCCACTACCGGCTTTTACCAGGGGGAAACCCGCATTCCCCACCGCGGCGTCAAATCCGCCTTAACGGTGGCGGGCACCGTGGGCGGCTGGCAGGAAGCCCTGGGCATTGCGCGGGAGATGGGCGCCCGGCCGCTGCCGCTGTCGCGCCTGCTGGCGGATGCGATACGCTACGCCGCCGACGGCATGCCGCTGTCGTTATCCCAGGAACAGGCATCCCGGGCCAAGTTCGCCGAACTCGCGGAGCTTAAAGGCTTTGCGCCGCTGTTTTTGCCCGGCGGAAATGTGCCCGCCGCCGGCAGCCGGTTTACCCAGCCGCAATTGGCCGCCACCCTGACCACCCTGACCCTGGAGGGGCTGGACAGTTTCTATCGCGGCACCGTGGCCGCCGCCATGGCCAAAGATATGGACCGCCTCGGCATGCCGGTAACCGGCGCCGATCTGGCGGCCTATCGCGCCCAGCGGCGCACGCCCCTGCGCCTGCTGCACGAGCAGGGGGAGATTTATAATCTGGCGCCCCCGACCCAGGGGCTGGTATCGCTGATGATACTGGGACTTACGGATCGCCTCGCCATGAGCGGACAGCCGGAAAGCCAGACCATCCACCGGATTGTCGAAGCGACCAAGCTGGCGTTTGCGCTGCGCGATGAGCTGATAACCGATCCCGGCCATATGACTATCGATGCGCAGGCCCTGCTGGCGCCGGAGGTGCTCGCCGATCTGGCCGGCCGTATCGATTGCGCCCGGGCGGCGCCGTGGGGCAGCGAGCTGGCGCCGGGGGATACGGTATGGATGGGCGCCGTTGACAGCAGCGGGGTCGCCGTCTCTTTTATTCAAAGTATTTATCACGAATTCGGTAGCGGCGTGGTGCTGCCCGCAAGCGGCATCCTGTGGCAAAACCGCGGCGCATCTTTCAGCCTGGACCCGCAGCATCTCCGGGCGCTTGAACCGGGCAAATATCCCTTTCATACCCTTAATCCCGCGGCGGCGCGGCTGTACGACGGCCGCACCATGGTATATGGCTCCATGGGGGGAGACGGCCAGCCGCAAACCCAGGCGGCGGTGTTTATCCGCCATGTGATGCAAGGCATGCCGCTGCAGCACGCCATCAGTGCGCCCCGCTGGCTGCTCGGCCGCACCTGGGGACAGGCCACCGATACCCTGAAGCTGGAGAGCCGTTTTTCCGCTGCTACCGTGGCCGCCCTGCGCGCTTTGGGACACCGGGTGGAGATGCTGCCGGACTATAGCGAATCCGTCGGCCACGCGGGCGCGGTGATACGCCATATCAACGGCATGCTGGAAGGCGCGTTCGATCCGCGCAGCAACGGCAGCGCCGCGGGATTCTGATTCTGGCTGAGCGCGAAAACATAATGACGCCGGCAACGTCCGGCAGTGCTACTCTAACCGGCCGGGCGCTGGAGCGACGCGGCATTGTCATAGTGACCACAGCAAGAGTAAACGCAGCATGAAAAGTGAATTTATCGATCGTCCCGCCATTTTGGCGGAAGTTAACGCCGCTTTTTACCGCTATGAGCAAGCGTTAATCACCAACGACGTCGCCGTGCTCGATGAGCTGTTTTGGCACGATCCGCGTACCATCCGCTACGGCGCCGGCGAAAATCTCTACGGTATCGAAGCGATCCAGGCATTCAGGGCGACAAGACCGTCGGCGGGCCTTGACCGCATATTGCAAAACACGGTAATCACCACCTATGGCGACGATCTGGCGGTGGCCAGTACGGAGTTCACCCGTGCCGACAGCGATAAAACCGGCCGCCAAACGCAAACCTGGGTGAAACTGGCCTGCGGCTGGCGAATTGTCGCGGCCCATGTCAGCCTGATGAACTAAGCCCCGCCGCCGGGAGCTAAACGTGTTTATCCTGTTCGGGGGGGACGGCCTGATAGGGTTGATGGGCAATCCAGTGCTCGGCGATATCCTGGCGGCGGCAAATCCATACCCGCTCATGCTGCTGCACATAGTCCAGGAAACGCTGTAGCGCGCGAAAACGTCCCGGCCGCCCCAGAATCCGGCAGTGCATCCCCACCGACATCATCTTGGGCGCGGTTTCCCCCTCGGCATACAGCACATCGAAACTGTCTTTAAGGTAGGTATAAAACTGATCGCCGCTGTTAAAACCCTGGGGCGAGGCGAACCGCATATCATTGGCCTCCAGCGTATAGGGCACAATCAAATGCGGTTTTACCGATCCGTCCGTACAGGACACCCGGGTCCAGAAGGGCAAATCGTCGCCGTAATAATCGCTGTCATACAAAAATCCGCCGTGCTCGACCACCAGCCGGCGGGTATTGGGGCTGTCACGCCCGGTATACCATCCCTGCGGCGTATTGCCGAACAGTTCGGTTAATACTTCCACCGCCTGGTGCATATGCTGGCGTTCGGTTTTGGCATCCATACCCTGGTAATGCAGCCAGCGCCAGCCGTGGCTGACCACGTCGTACCGCGCCTGTTTGATCGCTTCCACCACTTGGGGATTGCGCGCCAGGGCCATCGCCACGCCGAAAATGGTCAAGGACAAGCCCCGGCGCTGGAATTCCTGATGAATACGCCAGAAACCCGCACGGGAACCATATTCATATAAGGAATCCATCGACATATGGCGTTCCGGATAACTGGCCGCGCCGATAATATCGGATAGGAACTGTTCGGAACCCGCGTCGCCGTGCAATACGTTGCTTTCCGAGCCTTCTTCGTAATTGAGGACAAATTGCACCGCAATCCGGGCGTTATCCGGCCACGCGGCATGAGGAGGCTTACCGGCATAACCAATCAGGTCGCGCGGATAATTTTTGTTATTGAAAGAAAAGCTTTTCTTTTCGGTCGCTTCACTCATATTCAGTTCCTTTTAGAGAGCTGCTATTTTAGTTTAGTCCGTTAAAAGGCCCGGTTAGTTCTTTTGGCAGGGGAAAATTAAGATCGCCATGCTTGCTGGTGGCCAGCCCCATGCCGTGCAGCGATTCAATTAATTTGATGGCCGCGCTAACGCCGTCGATCACCGGTAATTGCAGCTCCGCAGTGAGCTCAAGGGCTAAATCCGCCATGCCGGCGCAGCCCAGGACAATGGCGCCGATGCCGTCGTCCCGCCGGGCCAGCAGACACTGTTCACGCACCTTCTCCCGCGCAAGGCCCGAACCGTCCTCCAGGGCCAGCACCGGCAGGTCAATGGCGCGCAGCCGGGCGCAGTTTCGCTCAAAGCCGTAACTGTGCAGCAGATGGCGCGCAATAATCAGGGTGCGGGGCAAGGTGGTCACCACCGAAAAGCGGGTGGCCACCAGAGTGGCCATATGCATTGCCGCCTCGGCGATGCCCACCACCGGCGCGCTGGCCAATTCCCTGGCCGCCAGCAGCCCCGGGTCGCCAAAGCAGGCGATCACATGCCCGCTGACGCCCTGCTCGCGCCCCTGCTTAACTAATTGCAACACGCCCAGGGCGGCGACCGCTTCGTCAAAATGGCCTTCCACCGAGGGCACCCCCTCGCCCGGGCAGACCGCCATAATCTCTGTGCCGGGGGCGGCGACCTTGCGTGCCGCCCAATGGATACGATCGGTCATGGCGCGGCTGGTATTGGGATTAATCAATTGTATACAACATGACGCCATGGTTTTACTCCTTCACCGCCAAGCCGAACAGCCGGGCGAAATCCGGCGTGGTTTCGCCGCTGCGCTCAAAGCGTAAATTGGCCAAAATATCCGCGAAATGCCGCTCCATCTGGCGGGCCAGATCGGCGGTGCGGCGCTGTCTTAACAGCGCCACCAGCGCGCTATGATCGTGACAGCGGCAACCCTGCTGCCAGGGCGTGCCGTAAGCGGCAATCACCAGCGATGAGCGCAATGTGAGCTGCGAGACCATTTGCGTCAGCACTTCGTTGCCCGCAATGGCCTGAAGCTGCACATGAAACAGCGCCGAGAGGCGAATGGCCGTGGCGCCGTCGCGTTCGTCATGGGCCTGTTGTTCGTCGGCCAACAGGCTTTCAAGGGCGGTGATATGGGTTGCTTCGCATGCGTCCACCACCCGGGGCAAATTAGCGCACTCCAGCAGGCAGCGGGTGCTGAGCACGTCGCGGGCCTCATCCACCCCCGGCATCGCCACCTGGGCACCACGCTTGGGCGTTAAGGTAATTAACTGCACCACGGCAAGGCGTTGCAACACTTTGCGAATCCCGGTCCGGCTGATGCCGAATACGGCGGCCAGGGCCTCTTCCGGTAATTTACTGCCGGGCAACAGCTGATGTTCCACAATGGCTTTCACTATGGCGTGATAGATCGCATCGTCTTTATCTGGCGAAAAAATAGTGTTTTTCAGCCCGTACCAACTGGTCATAGCCCGCTCCTGTATACGTTTTTAGATTTTATCGTATACGTAATATAAATATTTTGTATACACGATTTTTGACTCTTGGCCTGAATCCTGCAAATCCTCCCTTGACCACGATTTTCATCGTCTACCTATGGGTTGGTGTTTAAGAGGAGCACGTTCCATGCCAAACGGTAATCATCTGTCCCCAAAATATCCGTCCCCGAACAGCGCGGCTGTCGATCATAGCCACTATAGCCCCAAGCTCACCAATGAGGATCTCGCGCCTACCAAGCAGCAAACCTGGAGCTGGTACAATATTTTTTCATTTTGGATGTCGGATGTGCACAGCATGGGCGGTTATGTGGTTGCCGCCAGTTTCTTCACCCTTGGCCTGGCGAGCTGGCAGGTACTATTATGCCTGCTGGTGGGGATCTGCATCGTGCAAATTTGCGCCAACCTGGTGGCCAAGCCGAGCCAGATGGCCGGCGTGCCCTACGCGGTGATTTGCCGGCAGGCGTTCGGGGTGTTCGGCGCCAATATCCCGGCGGTGATACGCGGCCTGATCGCCTTCGCCTGGTATGGTATCCAGACATTCCTGGCGGCCAATGCCCTGATGCTGGTATTGCTGAAATTCTTCCCGGCATTGCGGCCCATGACCCAAAGCCATTGGCTGGGCCTGTCGGGGCTGGGCTGGATCTGTTTTGGCCTGATGTGGTTTTTACAGGCGATGGTTTTTTGGCACGGCATGTCGGCCATCAAGCGTTTCATCGACTTCGCCGGTCCGGCGGTTTACGTGGTGATGCTGGCGCTGGCGGGCTGGATACTCTACCAAACCGGCTTGAGCAATATTTCTTTTACCCTGAGCAGTAAAACGCTGTCCAGCGGCGAGCAGGCCTGGCAAATGCTGACCGCGGTGGCGCTGGTGGTCTCATATTTCTCCGGTCCGCTGCTGAACTTCGGTGATTTTTCCCGCTACGGTAAAACCATGGGCGAGATTCGCCGGGGCAACCGCTGGGGACTACCCTTTAATTTTTTACTGTTTTCCATTGTCACCGTGGTCATCGTTTCCGGCACGCAAAGCCTGTTCGGCCAGATGATCACCGATCCCATCGAAACCGTCAGCCGCGTCGGCAGCAGCGTGGCGGTGGCCTTGGGCCTGCTAACCATGATTATCGCCACCATCGGTATCAATATCGTGGCGAACTTTGTTTCCCCGGCCTTTGATTTTTCCAATTGTTCCCCGCAGAAAATCAGCTTTCGCACCGGGGGGATGATTGCCGCGGTGGGGTCGGTATTGCTTACGCCCTGGAATCTGTTCCAATCCCCGGAGCTGATTCATTACACCCTGGACGTGCTGGGCGCGTTTATCGGCCCGTTATTCGGCATTCTGGTAGCGGATTTTTATCTGATCAAGCGCGGCGAAATTTCGGTGGACGACCTGTTCAACGCCACGGCGTCCGGCCGTTATTGGTATCGCAACGGTTTTAATCCCAAGGCGGTGATGGCATTGGCGCCGGCGGTTGCCATCGGCCTGGCGATCAGTTTCACGCCGGGCATGCATCCGGTGGCGAATTTCAGCTGGTTTATCGGCGTGCTTCTGGGCGGCGGTTGCTATCGTTATCTGGCCCGCCACGATCGGGTCGCCAGTCCTGGTATGCGATATGTCGGTGTGGCGGCGGCCCCTAAAGAGTAAGCCATGGCGACAAGGTATCCCCGCGCGCGGAAAAACGCGGGGATACCCGCGCGGCGGCGGTTGCATGGAGTTTGGTCATAATCTACTATTGCTGACTATTAGCCATCGATATCCCGATGGCAGGCTATGCCGCCTTTTTTATGGAGTATATTATGCCCTTGGTCCGTATCGACATTAAGAAAAATCCCGACCCCACCTACATTAAGCGCATCGGCAGGGTGGTGTATCAATCGCTGAAAAGCGCCATTAACGTGCCCGAACATGACAATTTCCAGATCCTCAACGAGCATGATGGCGATCACTTTATTTATGATGCCGGTTATCTGGGCATCAATCGCACCGATAAGCTGGTAATCGTTCAGATCACCCTTAATGAAGGCCGCAGCACCGAGCAGAAAAAGGCGCTCTACAAAAGCATCGCCAGCGGCCTGCATGAAGCGCTGGGCGTTTCGCTTGAGGATGTGTTTATCAATCTGATCGAAGTTAAGAAAGAAAACTGGTCATTTGGCAACGGCATCGCCCAATACGCCGGTTAATGCGCCATCAACCTGCCGGCTCAGGCAGGCCGATCGGCGGGTCTTTCCCCTTTTCTCCATCGTGGCCAACGGGCGCATAGCCTGCTGGCGCACATTGCCCCCACCACCGCCAGAGCCATCGGCACCAGAAAGTCATGATCAATGCGGGTAAATTCGGTAACCAGGATAATCGCGGTAAGCGGCATATTCATCGAAGTAGCCAAAAACGCGGCGGCGCCGATAATGGCAAAAGCCCCCATCGGCACGCCGGGCCAGATCAAGCTCCATAATCCCCCCAGCACCACCGCCAACAGCGCCCCATTGGACAAGCCGGGCGTCAACAGGCCGCCCTCGGCCCCGGCACGCAGGGTGGCGGCGGTAATGGCAACCTTAAGCACCAGCAATAGCCCCGCCATGCCTATTGTCAGGACGCTGCTAAAACCCAGCTGCGCCGGTCCCTTGCCATTACCGAGCAGTTGCGGCAGCCAGACCGCCAGGCAGCCGATAATCACAAAATTGATCAATGCGAATACCGGCAGCCGCCAGCCGCGGGCCGCATCCCGCCGCGCCGCCGCGGTCAATTTGACGAAACCGTGGGCCGCGAGGCCAAATAGCGGACCGGTGACTAACGACCACGTCATCAGGCTGGCGCTCACGGGAAAATGAGCAACCACATATTGGGATTCCGCTCCCAGTCCAAGCCAGGCCACGGACGCGGCAATGGCGCAAGCGGTCAGGGCCATCATGGCCGCCCGCCAGTTGAAGGCGGCCAGCAGGACTTCCAGCACGAATACCGCCCCGCCCAGCGGCACATTATAGACCGCCGCCAAACCGGCGCCCGCGCCGCAGGCGACAATCAGCCGGCGCTGGTCCAGCGGCAGCCGGGCATAGTGGGATAACCATCCGCCCAGCATGGACCCCAGTTCCCGCGGCGCCACCTCCCGCCCCAGCGGAGAACCCAGCGCGACCGTAATAATTTGTAACAGCACATGGGCCAAGGTACTGCCGGGGGGCATCAGCGGCGCATCCGCGGCAATCGCCCGCTTAATGCTGACCAGCGGCCGGCCGAAACGATACAGGGTCCACCAGCCCATCCCCGCCACCAATCCGCACAGGGTAAGAATCATTACCCGTCGCTGTCCCGGCGCCGCGCTCACGCCCATCAGAAAAGTTTCCGGACTGATAATATTGCGCAGACTATAACCATAGGCCAGATGCTGTACGGCATGCAGCAACAGGGCCAGCAGCATGCCGCCCAGGCCCGCGCCGATACCGGTTAAAATGACGATTAACGCCAGGGTGATGAGGCGGGCGGGTTCCGCCAGCGCGGGAACGGCCGGCGTTTTGTCCGGGTCACTGCAGGCATGATGGGATATGGCGGGGGCGTGATGAACGTCCGGGACTGGCAGGTGCGACATGTGATTGGTCCTGGTTTAGATCCGCATGGGAGTTTAGCGTTATAAAATATAGGCTATGCGGCCGGGATTATGAAGGGAAAGCGGTTTGCGCCGGAAAATTGTGTCTAAACATCATCGAGATAGGCCGGTAAAACGGAACAGCATCGGGGTAAGATCCCAGATCGTGAACCGGCCGGCAAAAAACAGCGCGATTAAAAACAACATGGGCCGCAGCGAAATCGCAGCAGCCCATTGGGAATTTATTGGCGGTGTGGACGGGACTCGAACCCGCGACCCCCGGCGTGACAGGCCGGTATTCTAACCGACTGAACTACCACACCGCACATGTGCTTTGTCGGGAAAGCGAGGCGAATAGTACGGTTAGCACCGTGCCGCGTCAATGCTTTTCACGCGCGGGCATCTCGTTTGGCGATAATTTCGGCATAACGTTGTTTTATCAGCCGGAGCAAATGATTTTATTGGGATTGCGCTTCGCTTTCCGGCCGCCATAAGCAGCTGCCGCCCTTCTTCTTCACCAGATCGAGACGGTGTTCATGGGCCGCCATTTCTTCATCGCTGGCGTAGATCACCTTTAGCTGCGTCTGGGCGCGCTGGACCCGCTGGATATTCTCGCCGCCGTCCGCATTGCGCCGGCCGCTTTCACCTTCCATGGAAAAACGCATGGATGTCTGGCCGCCGGTCATGGCCAGATAGACTTCCGCCAGAATTTCGGAGTCAAGCAGCGCGCCGTGCAGGGTACGTTTGGTATTATCGATCAAATAGCGATCGCACAGCGCATCCAGGCTGTTGCGCTTGCCGGGAAACAGCTTGCGCGCCATCAGCAGGCTGTCGGTGACTTTACAAAACGTGTCGGTTTTACCGATGCCCCGGTTGAGTTTGCCGAACTCATAATCCATAAAGCCGATATCGAACGGCGCGTTATGAATCACCAGTTCGCCGCCGCGGATAAATTCGAGGAATTCGTCGGCCACCTGCTCGAAGGTGGGTTTATCCGCCAGGAATTCATCGCTGATACCGTGGATATTGTAGGCTTCGGGGTCGATCAGCCGATCCGGTTTCAGGTAAACGTGGAAGTGCCGCCCGGTGAGCCGGCGGTTAACCACCTCCACCGCGCCGATTTCGATAATCTTGTGGCCTTCGTAATGAACCCCCAGTTTGTTCATACCGGTGGTTTCAGTATCCAGAACAATCTGTCGCGTAATTCCAGTGCCCGTAGCGTTCATTTATGTCAGACTTGTTTTTTTTCACATGAAGGTAGTCTACCAGAGATGCAGAAACAGGTAGAAATTTTCACCGATGGATCTTGCCTGGGCAATCCCGGCCCGGGCGGTTACGGTGCCATCCTGCGTTATAAGCAGCATGAAAAAATTTTTAGCGCCGGTTACCGGCTCACCACCAACAACCGCATGGAGCTGATGGCGGCGATCGTAGCGCTGGAAGCGCTCAAAGACCCCTGCGAAGTGGTGATCAGCACCGATAGCCAATATGTGCGCCAGGGCATTACGCAATGGATTCATAACTGGAAAAAACGCGGCTGGAAAACGGCGGAAAAAAAACCGGTTAAAAATGTGGACCTGTGGCAGCGGCTGGATTTAGCCATCCAAACCCATGTCTTGCGCTGGGACTGGGTTAAAGGTCATGCCGGCCATCCGGAAAACGAGCGCTGCGATGAGTTGGCGCGCAGCGCGGCGTGTAACCCGGCGTTTGAGGATATCGGCTACCAGCCGGAGAAGTAACGGTCCCGCCAGCTGTCACGGCTGGCGGCCCCTACGGTTCGCCGCACGGAAGCCTTGAGCGTTTTGCTTTTTAACGGATTAAGCGTGAGCGGGAAGGTGCGTTTGCGCGCCACGATTACGCTCAGACAGCCAATGGCGGGCAAATGCTCGCTCAGCAGGCGTCCGCCGCGGCGGCGCCAGGGCAGTACTTGAAAACGCGAGCGGTGCAAGACTTCGAAGTTAAGGATGCTCAGCCAGTCCAGTAAGCGCATCTGGGTATACATCCGGCTGCGATAAGGCTGCCGACGCTGGACAATCGGGCATAATTTGCCCAGTCCCAGCAAACTTACCGGATTGAAGGTGGTGATAATCAGCCAACCGTCGTCAATCAGCACCCGGTCCACCTCCCGCAGCAGGCGATGCGGATCGGAGGTATACGACAGGGTATGCGCCAGCAGGCAGGCATCCGTGGACTTATTGGCGAACGGCAATTGAAAAGGGTCGGCGATCACGTGCAGGTCGTCCCCTTTGATGCCGACATTGACCTGGTGCGAAACGGCACAGCTTTGCGTGTCGATTCCCGCGCTGAGCGCGCCGATCTTAAGCAAATGAAACCCGAATAATTTAGGCCACCAAGGGAGCAGGCTGGCTTCCAACGCCCGGCGATAGTTCTCTCCGTATGGGAGGTCGTCCCATGAGGTTGGCGCGATGATAGGCTGGGTGATTTGCGCTGGTTTCATGTTTGACTATCTTCTTAGTGCCATAAAATAAATTAACAGAGGTGAACAATGAATCTTATCAGTATTCCCGCATTCCAGGACAATTACATTTGGCTTTTGCAAAACGACCAGCAGGAATGCATCATCGTCGATCCCGGTGAAGCCGATCCGGTGTTCGCCGCGCTGGCGGAGCGCCACTTGACCCTTAAGGCCATTTTATTAACCCATCATCATCACGATCATGTGGGCGGCGTCCCCGCCTTGCTGGCCCGTTTTGACGTGCCGGTCTACGGCCCCAGGGAAACCGCCGGCAAGGGCGCCGGGCACATCGTCGGGGAAGGAGACACCGTCCGGGTACTGGATATGGCCTTTTCCGTGCTGGCTTTTCCCGGCCATACCCTCGGTCATGTGGGTTTTTATAGCGCGCCCTATCTATTTTGCGGCGACACGGTGTTTTCCGCGGGCTGCGGCCGGCTGTTTGAAGGAACGCCGAAGCAAATGTATGAGTCTTTTCAAAAGGTTAATCAGCTTCCACCCGATACGCTCATTTGTGCCGCCCATGAGTATACTTTAGCCAATTTGGCCTTTGCCAGAGCGATTTTGCCCCAAGACCCCGAGATCGTCGCTTATGAACGTAAAATTAAGCAGTTACGGGCAAAAAACCAAGCCAGCCTGCCCACAACGCTACATTTAGAGCGTAAAATTAACCTTTTCTTACGCTGCCATGACGTTGATTTACAAAACAAATTAGACCCACATCATGCGTTGGACGAGGAATGGCGCATTTTCGCCTTATTACGGGAGAAGAAGGATCATTTCTAAAGGTTTTAGTTGTAATGTAGGAATGTTCAAAGTATTATTGCCTGTC
Organism: Sodalis sp. RH21; assembly: GCF_047324175.1. Classification (NCBI taxonomy): domain Bacteria; kingdom Pseudomonadati; phylum Pseudomonadota; class Gammaproteobacteria; order Enterobacterales; family Bruguierivoracaceae; genus Sodalis; species Sodalis sp. RH21. The sequence continues at coordinate 4,505,050 of NZ_CP178732.1, forward strand.
TTTTAAGCAACTATTGACATACAGATGAAGACTCATGCGATCTTAATCGCCTCGGTCTTGCTCGTGGGTTGCCAGTCGTCCAGGCCGGACGATTCTCCACCCGAACAGCATGCACAGAGTGTTTCTTCGGCAGGTCAAGGTGAAGCAGGAAAGTACACAGACGGCCGAGCGACCTCGGCGCGGTGGCTTGATGATTCAAGCCCCGCGCAACCCGATTTGTGGAACTTCATTAGCGACGAGCTGAAGATGCAGATACCGGAAAACGCCCGGATCCGCGAACAGAAAAAGCGTTATTTACACAACAAGAGCTATCTCCACGATGTAACATTACGGGCAGAGCCGTACATGTACTGGATTGTCGAGCAGATAAAGCAACGCAAAATGCCGATGGAACTGGTACTGCTACCCATAGTGGAGAGCGCTTTTGATCCCAAGGCAACATCAGCCTCCAACGCGGCTGGCCTTTGGCAGATTGTGCCGACAACAGGTAGGAACTATGGTTTAAAGCAAAACCAATGGTATGACGGCCGTCGTGACGTCGTCGCATCCACCACCGCTGCGCTTGACATGATGCAGCGTCTTAATCGTATGTTTGACGGCGATTGGCTGTTAACCATCGCGGCTTATAACAGCGGCGAAGGGCGAATCATGCAAGCGATAAAGTCCAACAAAGCCAAGGGATTATCCACTGACTTTTGGGCGTTGTCGCTGCCCCGTGAAACGACGATTTACATCCCGAAAATGCTAGCGCTTAGTAATATTATTAAGAATAGCAAACAATACGGGGTTGTGTTGCCGAAAAGCAATAACGACCATGCGTTGGCGCGGGTGGAAGTGGGTCAGCAGATTGGCTTGACCCAGGCGGCGGAAATGGCGGGGTTATCGTTAACTAAGTTGAAAAGCTATAACACCGGCTATAAACGTAACGTAACCGCACCAAATGGCCCGCACTATATCATGCTGCCTAAATCCCACGCTTCACAGCTACGGGACTCTTTGGCCGAGGGTGATATTGCCGCCGTGCAGTCAACCCAGTTGGCGGATACGGCAGCGGGCGGCGCTAAATATCAGGTGCGTTCCGGCGATACGCTTTCGAGCATCGCCAAACGTCTGAACCTCAAGACCAGCGACCTGATGAAATGGAACAATTTGCGTTCGGGCAATAACCTGAAGATTGGGCAGTCGCTGCAGGTGGCCAATAACGGCATCAGCAACAGCAGCATCACCTACCAGGTACGTAAAGGTGATTCCCTGGCCAGCATCGCCAAACGGCATAATGTCGACATTCGCGACGTTATGCGCTGGAACGGCGCGCTGGACAACGCCAGGAACTTGCAGCCAGGCATCAAGCTGACGCTGTTCGTAAACGGCAAGGCATCGGATTCCTGAGCGTTTTCCAGGCAAAAAAAACAAGCACCCGGTGCTTGTTTTTTTTTGCCTGCAATTCACGGCATGCGGCTTATTTGCGGGGAGTGATGCCCACGATCTGCGGCTCGGGGACCAACGTATCAGTGCGCGGCTGAGGCTCGAACTCCACCAGCAAGGGGTTATGATCTGACGCCTGGGTCACTAATACCGATGCTTCGGTCACGTTAAGCCCGCGATAAAAGACAAAATCCAGCGGGCGGCCAAAAGCACGGCGGCGCTGGTCATCAAGGAATTTCACTTCCTGCAGGGTCATGCGATCGGCAAAACGGTACAAGGCCATAATGCGTTGCCGGCTCCAGGCATTAAAATCCCCCGCCATAATCACCGGTCCTTGATGATTTAATATCTGCTCGCCGATCGGCCCGAGCTGCTTGCTATAAACATCGACGCCCAGGCTGAAGTTGACCGCATGGATGTTTACCACCATCATCAACTGGCCGTCATGCAAAGGATAAACCGTCACCAGGGCGGACTTGGCCAAACGCAGCAGCGGCTCGCGCTCGCGCAGCGGGCAGCAATAAACCGGGTGCGCCGCGGAGAGCGTCATGACACCCGACGGGTGCTGGGGGAAAATCAGCGCCGGCACCTGATCGGTCGCCAGATAATGGGATGTGGCAAACCTCACCAGTTCCGGGGTGGTTTGGGCTTCCTGCAATAATACCAGTTGGGCATCCTTTCCGAACCCTTGCAGCACAGAGAGCCAATCAGCGCGTTGCTGTTTGAAAATATTCCATACCATCACCCGCAATTGCTGCGATCCCGGCAACGGTTCGCCGGGCGGCAGCGCCTGATCGGCGCGACTGAAGGCAAGTGGTGGAAAAATACGCTCAACTGGCTGTCCCGCAACATACCTGACTGAATATGTTTTTTTTGGCACGGTTACCGCCTTGTTAACTGTTACTTTGACGCCGGTGGAAAATCTTGTGTCATGTGAATAGCTGTTTTTTTTCCACTGGCATTGGTACCACTACGATCTTTTATAAGATGTTTGATCGACAACTTCAATGCTAACCTAAAAACGCCAGGCCGGCATAAGAGAGTGTAACATAAAAGCCGCCCCCAGCGGGCCTGCGGTCGTGCCAAACATCCGCGGGGAATGCTGGGGGGCGCCGGTCCCCGGGGGAACCGCGCGTCGACCGGACGAATCTAATATTTATCCGTTATGACGCTTTCATTCCCGGGTAATTTATAGATCTTTGTCCATCATCATTTTCATTTATCAACTAAAGAACTTTTCACATTATATTTAATTACTGAAATAAAAGCATTTATTCGCCGAATGTAAACTAGCTTACTAACATAAAAACTGCACTTTAGCGCAGTATTTTTTAAAGAAAATTATACCTACATTGTCAATGTGCGAAGCGGGAAAATAGTTTTATGATTATTTTACGAGGTGAAAAATGACAACCGATGGTTTTTGCATTATTCAGGGTAATAGCGACATGCCAATAGATATTATCCAGAGCAAATATTGCGGCCTGGTGAAAAACCTGCGCAGCGGACTTTTATTTATTGGGGGAAATACATCATTCTATACTCATCAATTTGCTACGGGCACAGCTTATCTTATTGGCAATATTCATAATCGCGATTTTTTAACCTCTTTAGCCGGCCATTTCGAGGGGCAGGCCTATGCCATGAATAATGCAACGTGTCTTTATCTGCTGCAAGAAAGATTTGGCGACGCCGCGTTGGCGCTGGCGGAAGGCGACTTCTGTTTTATTATCGAGAGCCAGGACGGTTTTTTGACTATTATAACTGACCCGCATGGATTCAGGCCGATCTACAGAGTAGATAATGGCGGCATATGGATAACCGATCGCCTGAAATTTGTCGGGGCAGTGAAAGGCGAAGATGCTTTTGATTTTTATCCGGCTGACGCCGTTTGCCGCGACAACCATTATCCCGATAGTTATCTGCCCATCCATAATGCCCGCCGTCTCAAGCCGGGCACCCTTAATTACCTGACTTATGATACCCAGGATTACGCCTGCTGTGAAAGTCGCATAATGGTGGCCCCAGCTAGCAATGAACCGCTGAAGCTGGCGCGTGACCCATTGCTCGCGCTAATTGACTGCTACCTGAATACGCCGCTGGCGTCATTAGGTCCACGGTACGGCACCGCCGGCATTCCGCTCTCGGGCGGATTGGATTCCAGCTTGATAACCGCCTTGGCAAAACGGCATTTTCACCGGATTAAAACCTATTCTATCGGCACTGGGTACAGTAATGAATTTGAATTCTCGCAGCAGGTGGCCGATACGCTGAAAACCGAACACCGGGTGCATATCCTTTCCGGACAGGAAGTGATACGCGGTATCGCCGAAGCCATTTACCATAACGAAATTTTTGATGGCCTTTCCGCTGAAATCCAGTCCGGCCTGTTTAACGTTTACCGGCTGGCGCAGCATGAGGTGAAATGCATGCTGACAGGTTATGGGTCGGATATCTTATTCGGCGGCATATTGCAGCCGGGCAAGCATTATGAACAGCCCAACCGGTTGCTGGCGGCTCAGGTTTACCGTACGCGCTGGACCGGCGAATTCTCAAGCGGCGGCGCCCGCCACTACGGATTGGAAATCTACCATCCCTTTTGGCGCACCAATCTTATTACCCTCTGCCACGCCCTCGATCCCCACTTTAAAATCCGCGATAACGAAGTAAAAGTCATCCTGCGGGAATATGCCGATCAATTGCACAGCCTGCCGCCGGAAATTGTCTGGCGCCGCAAGATCGGTATTCATGAGGGTTCATCGCTGAACCGCGCGTTCGCCAATATGCTCGGCTCGGAGATCGGTGATTATCGAGCCAAGACCCGGGCCGCTTATGCCATGTACCGGACATTTCTTACCGGCAACCTGACCGTCGACGATATGACGCCCGCTCGCGTGGCCGCTCTGTTTAAAGGAGTTTAATCATGGTCCTGGAAGAGAATATCGGTACGGTACGGCTGATCACCTTAAATCATCATAATACACATAATGCTTTTAATGAAGCGCTGGAAACGGCGGTAAGGCGCGCCCTCGCCGCCGCGTCGCAAGACGATGCCGTAAATGCCGTGGTGGTGTATGGCGGCGATAATCGATCGTTTTCCGCCGGCGGAGACTTTAACGAGGTAAAAAACCTGAATAGCGATGCGGCCGTGGAGCAATGGATCGATCGCGTCATCGCGCTTTACCAGGCGGTACTCAACGTCGATAAGCCCACCGTCGCCGCCATGGATGGATACGCCATTGGCATGGGCTTCCAATTCGCCATGATGTTCGACCGCAGGGTTATGGCCCGGGAGGCTTGTTTGGCGATGCCGGAATTAAAACACGGCATCGGTTGCTCGGTAGGCGCGGCAATTTTGCGTTTTACCCACGGTTTTAGCGCCATGCGCGACATTATTTACCAATGCGATGAGTTGGATGCTCAACGGTGCCTGGATTTGCGCCTGGTCAATCAGATTACCGACCGCAAAGACCTTGTCAGTTCAGCTCTCGCCCAGGCCAGCCAGCTGGCCGGCTATCCGGTATCCGCCTTCTCCAGTACCAAACGCGCCGTCAATGCACCTTTTATCATGGCGCTGAACCATTCCAGAGATGAGTCCAAGGCAGTGCATAAAAAGGCGTTTGCCGCTCGTGACGCGCAACGGCACTTCAAAAAGGTGCTGGGCGAAAACTATTAACAGGAGTCAATATGATGAAACCACAGCTATGCCATCACCCCATTATGCCAACCGGTTTCGGCGCTGGCATCACCGCTGGCGACTTTCTGGCAGCCAGTACCGGCAGCATCAAAAATTTGCTGATGCGCCAGGGTTTTGTGCTGGTTAAAAACCTGTCGCTGGATGCAGACCGCTTTCGCGATATCTATTCGGCGTTCGGCACGATTGTCGAGTATACCGACGAAAAAGGCGGCGTCGGGTTTGGCTATCGCGACACCCTGAAACTGGAGGGAGAGAAAAATAAAATCGTTACCGGCCGCGGGCAATTGCCGCTGCATGCCGATGGCGGTTTGCTTCTGACCCAGGTTGATCAAGTGTTTCTGTATGCGGCGCAGATCCGCAATATGAAATTTCGTGGCGCCACTACGATTTGCGATCATGTTCTGGCCTGCAGAGAGATGCCCGGTCACCTGCTGCGCGTACTGGAGGAAGAAACGTTTGAAGTCAGAGTGCTTGAGCGCGGTTATTACGTGGATGTGTCGCCAGCGGATTGGTTCAGGGTGCCAGTTTTCACTGATTTGGGCTGGGTACGCAAAATGCTGATCTATTTTCCTTTTGATGAGAGCAATCCGGCCAGTTGGGAAAGCCGTATCGTAGGGTATAACGAGTGGGAAACCGCGCGTTTTTTTGCGGAATTAACCGCCTTTTTTAAACAGCCTCGTTACTATTTCAAACATTACTGGCAGCAAGGCGATCTGCTGATCATGGATAACCGCCGGGTGATTCATGAACGGGAAGAATTTAATGACGATAATATTATCCGCCATCTATACCGTGGGCAAACCGCCACGCTTTAATGACTATTGCCGGTATACTTGAATACCGGCTGCGTGGAGATAACATGAAAATAAATACCGGTGAAATATATTCAAGATATAATACTAGTACGCTAATATTTAAATACATCACCACTAATTTATTAACTCACTCAATAACGCGCACCTTTTCATTACGGATATTAAAAAGGTATCTTGCATGCCGCCCTGCATGGCTGCTAAAATTAATTCATGGTATTTATTTGGGCGGGCAATCCTTGGCGGAGGTTGATCTCGCCGCGTCCCGCCTGGCGCAGGACGGTGTCTGCTGCGCCATTGATTATGCGGCCGAGGGCGAAAATAATACGGCGCACTTTAATCTAGCCCTGAAAAATACGTTTCAGCTCATAGATATGGCGGCTAGGGCCGAAAATTTGCCGTTTGTTATTATTAAACCCTCTACTTTTGGCAACATCGAACTCTATACGCGCATGACACAGCGTCAGCCGCTAAATGCAGAACAGCAAATACAATGGAGAAAAATTGTGTCGCGTTATCGCCGTATATTCGATCGGGCCAGCAGTCGCAACGTCAATATCATGGTGGATGCCGAACAGTCATGGTTTCAGCCGGCGGCCAGCCGTTTGGTCCTGGCAATGATGCCGTTTTATAACCGCCACCGACCGCTGATTACGTTGACATTGCAATGCTACCTGCGCGACCAGATGGATTTTCTGCGTTATTGTTACCAGCAGGCCTGTAATTATGGTTTTCATTTAGGACTTAAAGTGGTGCGCGGCGCTTATCTTGAAGAGGAACGTCGCCACGGCGGGTACCAACCTTGCTTTGCGGAAAAATGGCAGACCGACAGCTGTTATCATGAAACCATCGATTATATTGTCCAACGCCTCGATCGTATCACGCCTTTTTTTGCCACCCACAACGAGGAGAGTATCGATCGCATCATCAATCACCCGCTCTTGCGCCATCATACCGTCTGGATCGGGCAATTATACGGCTTTGGCGATCACATTACCTATAAATTGCTGCATGCCCGCCTGCGGGTCTGCAAATACCTGCCTTATGGACCTATTCATCTGGCGCTGCCCTATCTGCTGCGCCGCATCGAGGAAAACGCAATCGCGACGCCTACCTTTAAGACGGAAAACCGCCTGGTTAAACAGGAATTATCGCGCCGTTTTTTTAGGAGATCTAAATAGTGATCTGGCAATGCAAAATCCGTCATCACTCATCAGCTTTTGGCCTGTCGGAACATGATTCCATACTGACCTCGGCGCATCTTGCCGGGAAAAAACTGAAATATGGCTGTGCTGCGGGCCATTGCGGCCTATGCAAACTCCGCTTATGCAGCGGGCAGGTGGATATGAGGCATTCAGGCGGCATTTCGCGCGCTGATATCACTGCGGGTTATATTCTTGCCTGCTGCTCCCGCCCGCTAACCGATATCGAAATTGAACTGGATGAATGATAGTGAAGGGAAATCTGCTGGGCGTGTTTCTGTTGTTTTCCGCGGTGCCGGCCGGCGCCATCCCAACACCCGCCGAGATCCGGGTCGAGGGCGGGGATTATTATATTGGCGATGTGTTTGGCCCACATGATTTTACGCAGCGCGCCAATACCCGCCTGGCTGCTTTTTATATGCAGCAAACCCCGGTTACCTATAATTTTTATCAGCGGGTTTTCGACTGGGCCCAAAAACACGATTATCGATTCGGCAACGGCTGCAATGGCGCGATTTATGAAGATTGCCGGCCGACTGGCGCCGATGACGGACGTCATCCGGTGACCAATGTGAGCTGGTGGGATGCCATCGTATTTGCCAATGCCTGCAGCGCCATGACCCAGCGCAGCGCCGTTTATCTTACCCCCGCCGGTAATATCATCACCGCGGTGCCCGATGATGACCTTCCCGTGGCCGTACATATAAGCGATACGGCCGATGGCTATCGGTTACCGACTCTGGCGCAATGGCAGGTTGCGGCCCGGGGCGGTAAACCGGCCTTGGCGCAAGGGCGATATGGCGATCGGTACGCGGGCGGTCATAACGCGGAAGATGTCGCCTGGTTCACGTACGATTACACCCATGAATTCGGCACCGCTCCGGTGGCAACCAAACGGCCCAATGCGCTGGGACTATTTGATATGAACGGTAATGTATCCGAGTGGCTGCAGGACAGTTATGCCGTTGACGGCGGCCAGCCGATGTACTATTTCTGCGGCGGCAGTTTTCTGACGCCGGTTAGCTCCCTGGCAAGCTGCGATATCCATACGCCGGGGTTTTTTACGCCGGATACCGGCATCCGGCTGGTAAGGAATGACCATGAGAGTTAATTACCTGCTGGGTTTATTATTGTTTTCCGCCTGCCCGCAAGCCGCAAGCCTGAGTCCGGTACCTCTAAAACCGGGTCCCAATCTGCTCGATCTTAACCATGACGGCCGAGCGGATTATATTATGCTGGCCCAGTTTGATAATAATACGTCCCACCCCAGCAGCGGCATCAGCTTTTTCATCGCCAAACCTGATGGTGGCTATAGCGTCGTGCCGGTAGCCGGCGGCGAGGGTTTTATCTGGTTTGATTATCGGTTATCAGCCTCCGCCCTGCGCATACATGGCTACCGGCTCTACCGGGACGGCGTACATTATTATTTGATTGGCGCACATAAAACCGGCGAGGATCTTACCGATCCGCAACCCGTTTTATTCGATGTTTATCAACTTGAAGAGACTCGCGACGATCCCGGCGTGCCGCTCTACGGCTGGCAGCTCCGCCATACTTTTACCAGCTCGCGGCATTACCAATCGGTAGATCGGGCATTTGTGGAAATCGACAATATGAGCCTGCCGCGATGAAGTTGCCCCTTCTTGCGCTTTTACCCCTACTGCTACTGCCGGCCCCGGCTTGCGCTACCGCTGCCCCGGCGGAGTATCGCCGCCTGATACAGGACTTCCTTGATGCCGAGCCGCCCTATTGCCTGGGGGAAACGCAGTGGCCGGTGGTCAGCCGCAGCGGCGAAGCCCCATGGCTGGCGGGGCGCCTGCACGCTTTAGTCGATGCAGGGTTGGCCCGGCGTTCGCAAAACGGGCGGCAGGCGGTTTATCAATTAAGCAAGACGGGCGAGCAGTGGTATGGCGGCAACGGCGATTTGTGTTATGGCCGCATGGAGATCGGCCGCATCAATCATATTGAGGCGATTAACGATGGGATGGTAGCCGTCTCTTATTATTATCGATTAAAGGGTCTGGCACCTTGGGCATATCATCCCACGCTGCGTTTTGCCTTCAGCGAAATGGATCAAATGGTCGGTGGCATGGATAAGACGCGGTATCAGGTTATTATCAATACCGCTTTGGGCGGCGCCCCTAAACTACAAAATTATCCTTCCCCGGTGGAAATGGATTATTAAATGACAAAAAAAAACCCAAACGGATGTTTGGGGTTTTTCTCTTTTACAGTGGCGGTGCGGACGGGACTCGAACCCGCGACCCCCGGCGTGACAGGCCGGTATTCTAACCGACTGAACTACCGCACCACTAATTTGGTACTACATCTAAAACCTGATATTTGCGGGGTCAACGCATATCACTACCGTTTTAGATGTTAACCAGCGTCTTTTAGGACACTGGGTCTAAATGGATGCCTGGCAGTTCCCTACTCTCGCATGGGGAGACCCCACACTACCATCGGCGCTACGGCGTTTCACTGCTGAGTTCGGCATGGGGTCAGGTGGGACCACCGCGCTAGTGCCGCCAGGCAAATTTCTCGTCTCATCCTGAGACTCGCCCTGCGGGCCAGCGCTGTGCGCTGTACAAAATTGCTCCCGGCAATTTTGTCATTTCCCCTGTGCAAGGCCAACGCTCCGCGTTGTTGACAGCCCGTCCGTGTTTCGACCGGCTGCTGGTTATATCTTCCGTTACAAGCTGAAAATTCTTTCGTCTCTCTAAACATCTTAGGTGTTGTAAGGTTAAGCCTCACGGGTCATTAGTATCGGTTAGCTCAACGCATCGCTGCGCTTACACACCCGACCTATCAACGTCATCGTCTTTAACGTCCCTTCAGGTGACTTAAAGCCACAGGGAAGACTCATCTCGAGGCAAGTTTCCCGCTTAGATGCTTTCAGCGGTTATCTTTTCCGCACGTAGCTACCGGGCAATGCCATTGGCATGACAACCCGAACACCAGTGGTGCGTCCACTCCGGTCCTCTCGTACTAGGAGCAGCCCCTCTCAATCTTCCAACGCCCACGGCAGATAGGGACCGAACTGTCTCACGACGTTCTAAACCCAGCTCGCGTACCACTTTAAATGGCGAACAGCCATACCCTTGGGACCTACTTCAGCCCCAGGATGTGATGAGCCGACATCGAGGTGCCAAACACCGCCGTCGATATGAACTCTTGGGCGGTATCAGCCTGTTATCCCCGGAGTACCTTTTATCCGTTGAGCGATGGCCCTTCCATTCAGAACCACCGGATCACTAAGACCTGCTTTCGCACCTGCTCGAGCCGTCACTCTCACAGTCAAGCTAGCTTATGCCTTTGCACTAACCTCACGATGTCCGACCGTGATTAGCTAACCTTCGTGCTCCTCCGTTACTCTTTAGGAGGAGACCGCCCCAGTCAAACTACCCACCAGACACTGTCCTCGACCCGGATCACGGGCCGGAGTTAGAACATCAAACATTAAAGGGTGGTATTTCAAGGTTGGCTCCATGCAGACTGGCGTCCACACTTCAAAGCCTCCCACCTATCCTACACATCAAGGCTCAATGTTCAGTGTCAAGCTATAGTAAAGGTTCACGGGGTCTTTCCGTCTTGCCGCGGGTACACTGCATCTTCACAGCGAGTTCAATTTCACTGAGTCTCGGGTGGAGACAGCCTGGCCATCATTACGCCATTCGTGCAGGTCGGAACTTACCCGACAAGGAATTTCGCTACCTTAGGACCGTTATAGTTACGGCCGCCGTTTACCGGGGCTTCGATCAAGAGCTTCAGCTTGCGCTTAACCCCATCAATTAACCTTCCGGCACCGGGCAGGCGTCACACCGTATACGTCCACTTTCGTGTTTGCACAGTGCTGTGTTTTTAATAAACAGTTGCAGCCAGCTGGTATCTGCGACTGGCTTCGGCTCGGGGAGCACGTCCCTCCACCTAATGCCAGCGTGCCTTCTCCCGAAGTTACGGCACCATTTTGCCTAGTTCCTTCACCCGAGTTCTCTCAAGCGCCTTGGTATTCTCTACCTGACCACCTGTGTCGGTTTGGGGTACGATTCGATGTGACCTGGAGCTTAGAGGCTTTTCCTGGAAGCGTAGCATCAATTCCTTCACCACCGTAGTGGCTCGTCGTCACGCCTCAGTGTTGAATAAAAGAGCGGATTTACCTGCTCTTTCCACCTTCACGCTTGAACCGGGACAACCGTCGCCCGGCGAACCTAGCTTTCTCCGTCCCCCCTTCGCAGTCACACCCAGTACAGGAATATTAACCTGTTTCCCATCGACTACGCCTTTCGGCCTCGCCTTAGGGGTCGACTCACCCTGCTCCGATTAACGTTGAACAGGAACCCTTGGTCTTCCGGCGAGCGGGCTTTTCACCCGCTTTATCGTTACTTATGTCAGCATTCGCACTTCTGATACCTCCAGCAGCCCTCACAGGCCACCTTCGCAGGCTTACAGAACGCTCCCCTACCCAACAATACCCGAAGGTATCGCTGCCGCAGCTTCGGTGCATGGTTTAGCCCCGTTACATCTTCCGCGCAGGCCGACTCGACCAGTGAGCTATTACGCTTTCTTTAAATGATGGCTGCTTCTAAGCCAACATCCTGGCTGTCTATGCCTTCCCACATCGTTTCCCACTTAACCATGACTTTGGGACCTTAGCTGGCGGTCTGGGTTGTTTCCCTCTTCACGACGGACGTTAGCACCCGCCGTGTGTCTCCCGTGATAACATTCTTCGGTATTCGCAGTTTGCATCGGGTTGGTAATCCGGGGTGGACCCCTAGCCGAAACAGTGCTCTACCCCCGAAGATGAATTCACGAGGCGCTACCTAAATAGCTTTCGGGGAGAACCAGCTATCTCCCGGTTTGATTGGCCTTTCACCCCCAGCCACAAGTCATCCGCTAATTTTTCAACATTAGTCGGTTCGGTCCTCCAGTTAGTGTTACCCAACCTTCAACCTGCCCATGGCTAGATCACCGGGTTTCGGGTCTATACCCTGCAACTTGACGCCCAGTTAAGACTCGGTTTCCCTACGGCTCCCCTAAACGGTTAACCTTGCTACAGAATATAAGTCGCTGACCCATTATACAAAAGGTACGCAGTCACCCTGACGAATCAAGGCTCCCACTGCTTGTACGTACACGGTTTCAGGTTCTGTTTCACTCCCCTCGCCGGGGTTCTTTTCGCCTTTCCCTCACGGTACTGGTTCACTATCGGTCAGTCAGGAGTATTTAGCCTTGGAGGATGGTCCCCCCATCTTCAGACAGGATATCACGTGTCCCGCCCTACTCATCGAGCTCACAGCCATTGCACCTTCGGATACGGGGCTATCACCCTGTGTTGCCGGACTTTCCAGACCGTTCTCCTGATGCAAAAGCTGATGGTGACTCTGGGCTGTTCCCCGTTCGCTCGCCGCTACTGGGGGAATCTCGGTTGATTTCTTTTCCTCGAGGTACTGAGATGTTTCAGTTCCCTCGGTTCGCCTCGATACGCTATGGATTCACGTAACGATAGTGCAACGAATTGCACTGGGTTTCCCCATTCGGACATCGCCGGCTGATAGCGCTTCATATCAGCTCACCGGCGCATTTCGCGGATTAGCACGTCCTTCATCGCCTCTGACTGCCTAGGCATCCACCGTGTACGCTTAGTCACTTAACCTCACAACCCTAAGATGTCTGTCTTTTCTGTCCGACGGGCTGCGCGACTTCATGGCGGCGTTGCCCCGGTACTCGAAATCCTCATGGACAGACAGTCCACTGCGGTTTCTCCGTGCCGGGCGCCTTGCCCTGTAATCGCTCGCACCGTCTAGCCTCAGCGTGGTCAAAAAACCGCACCTTGGCGACAGAGAAAGTATCAGATGTTGCCATCGACACGGCAACAACTTGGATTTGCTTATTTGAGAGACTCGCATACTGATTTTGCTCAGCATGGTATTTCAAATTTTCAGCTTGTTCCGGATTGTTAAAGAGCAGTATTTCGCAGCATACTCGCACGTTTTCACGCGTAAATGTGCTCTGAAATGATCAGACAATGAGTAATGGTCTGGGTGACAGTTCGTAAGGCGGTTTGGCGTCCCCTAGGGGGTTCGAACCCCTGTTACCGCCGTGAAAGGGCAGTGTCCTAGGCCACTAGACGAAGGGGACACGGAAAATGCATGCAACGCACCGCGTTGCTTTTCCGTGTAAGGCGAAACTTTCATTAATGAAAGTAAGCGACCCTTTTCTAGCTGAACAACGCATCGCGTTGCTCACCTATTGCAGGCCACACCTTACACTTACGGCGCACATCAGCGACCCTTTTCTAGCCGAACAACGCATCGCGTTGCTCTCCTACTGTCAGGCGACGCCTCACGTACAAAACCATACGTTCTGTTGCTCAATACAGTTATCAGACAATCTGTGTGGACACGTCACAATGAGGTATCTTTCGGTAAGGAGGTGATCCAACCGCAGGTTCCCCTACGGTTACCTTGTTACGACTTCACCCCAGTCATGAATCACAAAGTGGTAAGCGCCCTCCCGAAGGTTAAGCTACCTACTTCTTTTGCAACCCACTCCCATGGTGTGACGGGCGGTGTGTACAAGGCCCGGGAACGTATTCACCGTGGCATTCTGATCCACGATTACTAGCGATTCCGACTTCATGGAGTCGAGTTGCAGACTCCAATCCGGACTACGACGCACTTTGTGAGGTCCGCTGGCTCTCGCGAGTTCGCTTCTCTTTGTATGCGCCATTGTAGCACGTGTGTAGCCCTACTCGTAAGGGCCATGATGACTTGACGTCATCCCCACCTTCCTCCGGTTTGTCACCGGCAGTCTCCTTTGAGTTCCCACCATTACGTGCTGGCAACAAAGGATAAGGGTTGCGCTCGTTGCGGGACTTAACCCAACATTTCACAACACGAGCTGACGACAGCCATGCAGCACCTGTCTCAGAGCTCCCGAAGGCACATTCGCATCTCTGCAAACTTCTCTGGATGTCAAGAGTAGGTAAGGTTCTTCGCGTTGCATCGAATTAAACCACATGCTCCACCGCTTGTGCGGGCCCCCGTCAATTCATTTGAGTTTTAACCTTGCGGCCGTACTCCCCAGGCGGTCGATTTAACGCGTTAGCTCCGAAAGCCACGGCTCAAGGCCACAACCTTCAAATCGACATCGTTTACAGCGTGGACTACCAGGGTATCTAATCCTGTTTGCTCCCCACGCTTTCGTACCTGAGCGTCAGTCTTCGTCCAGGGGGCCGCCTTCGCCACCGGTATTCCTCCAGATCTCTACGCATTTCACCGCTACACCTGGAATTCTACCCCCCTCTACGAGACTCTAGCCTGCCAGTTTCAAATGCAGTTCCCGGGTTAAGCCCGGGGATTTCACATCTGACTTAACAGACCGCCTGCGTACGCTTTACGCCCAGTAATTCCGATTAACGCTCGCACCCTCCGTATTACCGCGGCTGCTGGCACGGAGTTAGCCGGTGCTTCTTCTGCGAGTAACGTCAATGATAAGCGCTATTAACCCCTACCCCTTCCTCCTCGCTGAAAGTGCTTTACAACCCGAAGGCCTTCTTCACACACGCGGCATGGCTGCATCAGGGTTTCCCCCATTGTGCAATATTCCCCACTGCTGCCTCCCGTAGGAGTCTGGACCGTGTCTCAGTTCCAGTGTGGCTGGTCATCCTCTCAGACCAGCTAGGGATCGTCGCCTAGGTGAGCCATTACCTCACCTACTAGCTAATCCCATCTGGGTTCATCCGATGGCGTGAGGCCCGAAGGTCCCCCACTTTGGTCTTGCGACGTTATGCGGTATTAGCTACCGTTTCCAGTAGTTATCCCCCACCATCAGGCAGATCCCCAGACATTACTCACCCGTCCGCCGCTCGCCGGCAAAGTAGCAAGCTACTTTCCGCTGCCGCTCGACTTGCATGTGTTAGGCCTGCCGCCAGCGTTCAATCTGAGCCATGATCAAACTCTTCAATTAAAAGCTTGATGCTCAAAGATTGTCATACTGTTAATCTTTTGAATTACCGTATGTCACTCTTCAAGACTTGGTATTGTTGTGTTTCGATACCGTCTTGTGAGTGCCCACACAGATTGTCTGATAAATTGTTAAAGAGCATGGCCAGCGTGATGTAAAACTCACCTGGCGCGGGTTGCGTATATTACGTTTTCCCGCTGAAGAGTCAAGCTTTTATTTGCTCCGGCCCGTGGTGCGGCGGAGCGCTTTTCCCTTGCCGACCCGGCGTCGCGTTAGCGTTTGTTCCCGGTCAGTGGAGGCGCATTATAGGGACTTTCTCGGGCCTGACAAGGCTTAATTTGAAAAAAACGGCTGATTGCTCAATATTACGCCAAACGGCGCTTTTTCCTCCTGAAAACGAAGGCCAGGGCATAAAAAAGCCCCGCCGATTAACGGCGGGGCTGATATCTGCATAACCGGGACTATCAGAAACGCTGGCCCCGCAGCACGATAGCGAGTTATTGGGTCGCCACGATATGGCCGTCCTTCACTTCCAGCCGGATAGGCACGCCGGGAACCAGCGTTCCGGCCAGCATCTGCTGCGACAGCGGGTTTTCGATCTCCTGCTGGATCGCCCGTTTCAGCGGCCGCGCGCCGTATACCGGATCAAATCCGGCTTCGCTGAGCAACTCAAGCGCCTGCGGACTCAGCGTCATGGTGTAGCCGCGATCTTCCAGGCGTTTGTACAGCCGCTGCAGCTGGATTTGCGCAATCTCGGCAATATGCTCCCGACCCAGCGGATGGAATACCACCACTTCGTCCACGCGGTTAATAAACTCCGGACGGAAATGATGGCTGACCACACCCAGCACCATATCCTTCATTTCCTGGTAGTTCATCTGGCCAAAGCGTTCCTGGATAACATCGGAACCCAGGTTGGACGTCATGATCACCACGGTGTTGCGAAAATCCACCGTCCGCCCCTGCCCGTCGGTCAAGCGCCCGTCATCCAATACTTGCAGCAGGATGTTGAACACATCCGGATGCGCTTTTTCTATTTCATCCAGCAAGATCACCGAATAAGGGCGCCGGCGCACCGCTTCCGTCAGGTAGCCCCCTTCTTCATAACCGACATATCCCGGAGGCGCGCCCACTAACCGCGAAACGGAATGTTTTTCCATGAACTCGGACATATCGATACGCACCATGGCGTCATCGCTGTTAAACAAAAAGGTGGCCAGCGCTTTGCACAGTTCGGTTTTACCCACGCCGGTCGGGCCTAGGAACATAAAGGAACCGATGGGCCGGTTGGGGTCCGCCAAACCGGCGCGGCTGCGCCTGATGGCGTTGGATACCGCCTCCACCGCTTCGTTCTGGCCGATGACCCGCTGGTGCAGTTCCTGCTCCATGCGCACCAGTTTATCCCGTTCGCTTTCCAGCATGCGCGATACCGGGATACCGGTCCAGCGCGCCAAAACTTCGGCGATCTCGGTATCGGTGACGCGGTTACGCAGCAGGCGCATGGTTTTGCCTTCCGCCTGGGACGCCGCCGCCAGCTGTTTCTCCAGCTCTGGGATCTTGCCGTACTGTAATTCGGACATGCGCGCCAAATCCCCTACGCGCCGCGCCTGCTCGATGGACAACTTCGCCTGTTCCAGTTCGGCCTTCAGGTTTTGCGTGCCGGAGAGCGAGGCCTTTTCGGCTTTCCACTCTTCTTCCAGCTCGGAATATTCCCGTTCCTTTTGGGACAGCTCGGCGTTAAGCATATCCAGGCGTTTGATACTGGCGTCATCGGACTCTTTCTTTAACGCCTGCTGCTCCAGCTTAAGCTGGATGATACGGCGTTCGAGCCGATCCAGCGCTTCCGGCTTGGAATCGATTTGGATACGGATGCTGGAAGCCGCTTCATCAATCAGGTCGATGGCCTTGTCAGGCAATTGCCGGTCGGAAATATACCGGTGGGACAAGGTCGCCGCGGCCACGATGGCCGGGTCGGTAATCTGCACATGGTGATGCAGTTCATAACGCTCTTTCAGGCCGCGCAGGATGGCGATGGTATCCTCCACGCTCGGCTCGGCGACAAATACCTTTTGGAAACGACGCTCCAGCGCCGCGTCCTTTTCGATATATTGCCGGTATTCGTTCAGCGTGGTGGCGCCCACGCAATGCAGTTCGCCGCGCGCCAGGGCGGGCTTGAGCATATTGCCGGCATCCATGGCCCCATCGGCTTTACCCGCCCCGACCATGGTGTGCAATTCATCGATGAACAGGATGATATGGCCTTCCTGCTTGGACAAATCGCTCAACACCCCTTTGAGGCGTTCCTCGAACTCCCCGCGATATTTCGCGCCGGCCACCAGCGACCCCATATCCAACGACAGTACCCGGCTGTTTTTCATGCCTTCGGGCACCTCGCCGTTAATGATGCGCTGCGCCAAACCTTCGACAATGGCGGTTTTACCCACCCCGGGCTCGCCAATCAGCACCGGGTTGTTCTTGGTGCGGCGCTGCAGCACCTGGATGGTACGGCGAATTTCTTCATCACGGCCGATGACCGGATCAAGTTTGCCTTGCTCCGCCCGCTCGGTCAGATCGATGGTGTATTTTTTCAATGCCTGCCGTTGGTCCTCGGCGCCTTGATCGTTCACGTGATCCCCGCCTCGCATTTGTTCAATGGCCTGGGTGATTTTTTCCGCTGTGGCGCCGGCTGATTTCAGCAGGTCGGCCAGGGTGCCGCGCGATTCCAGCGCCGCCACCACAAACAGTTCTGATGAAATAAAGCTGTCCGCGCGTTTTTGCGCCAGCTTATCGCACAGATTCAATACCCTGACTAAATCCGCGGAAGGCTGGACGTCGCCGCCGGTGCCTTCCACCTGCGGCAGGCGCTCGATAGCCTGTTCGATAAGGGTGCGCAGCGATCCGGGATTAATGCCGGCGGATTGCAACAATGGACGTACGGTGCCGCCTTCCTGATTGAGCAAGGCCTGCATAACATGTAATGGTTCGATGAATTGATTGTCGCGCCCGAGTGCAAGGGACTGGGCATCGGCGAGGGCAAGCTGGAATTTATTGGTAAGACGATCCAAGCGCATAACTCCTCCCATATTGGTCAAAATTGCTACTGGAGATTAAATAAGGTCGTTTATTTAAAATTCAAGGATATTTCGCCAATATAGTTGGGAGACACCCGTCATCCGCCATGGACCGTCTTGGTGAAAGAGATTATATCAGCCAGACCAAACTTGCCATACGTCCGGTGACTCCATCGCGCCGATATGAGAAAAATGATGCTGATTGCGTCACGGTGCAATGGTCCGCGCCATAGATGCGCCAGACTCCGGCGGCGCGCAGCCGCAGCCGGGCCAACTGATAAATATCGGCGAAATATTTATCCCCGTGGGCGATAAAAGCGCCCGACGCCTGGGGGTCGTGGGCGACAAACGCCGCTTTGACCTCCGGACCGACTTCAAACGCCCGCGGGCCTATCGCCGGCCCCAGCCATGCCATCAGCGCAGCGGGATCGGCCTCAAAGCGCGCCAGCGTCTGTTCCAGGATGCCGGCGTTCAATCCGCGCCAGCCGGCGTGGGCCGCAGCCACTTCCCGGCCATCCTGGTCGCACAAAAGCACCGGCAGACAATCGGCGGTCATCACCGCGCATACCTGTCCGGGCAGGCGGGTGTATACCGCGTCGGCCCGGCATGGCGCCGCCAACGCGCCGTCAAGGGGGCCGTCCAGGGTGATGACATCCGTGCCGTGCACCTGCTCCAGCCAACGCGGCGCGGCGGGCAGTCCCGCCATGGCGGCCAGGCACCGGCGGTTTTGCGCCACCGCGTCCGGACTGTCCCCGACATGATCGCCCAGGTTCAGCGACGCATAGGGTTGCCGGCTTACGCCGCCCCCGCGGGTGGTGGAGCAAGCCCGCACGTTAGCCGGCGCGGGCCAGTCGGGAACCAATAGATGTCCCACGGCTAGTCCATTTGATCGTTGAACATTTCGGTATCCGCTTTCATCGCGGCGATTAAATCCACCATATCCTGCGGCAACGGCGCGTGCCACTCCATTTCGATCGAGGTAATAGGATGATACAGCCGCAGCATGGTGGCGTGCAGGGCCTGGCGATCGAAACCGCGCAACAATTCGACAAACGCGTCCGACGCGCCTTTGGGCGGACGCGGACGGCCGCCGTAGAGCGGGTCGCCCACCAGCGGATGGTTGATATGGGACATATGTACCCGGATCTGGTGGGTACGGCCGGTCTCCAGGCGCAGGCGCAGCCGGGTATGGGCGCGAAAATGCTCCATGATCCGGTAGTGGGTCACCGCGGGTTTGCCCATCGGGTGCACCGCCATATGGGTGCGCTTGGTGGGGTGGCGTGAAATCGGCTGTTCCACGGTGCCGCCGGCGGTCATATTGCCGATGGCGACCGCTTCATATTCACGGGTGATTTCCCGCGCCTGCAGCGATTCAACCAGCCGGGTTTGCGCCGGTACGGTCTTGGCGACCACCATCAGGCCGGTGGTGTCCTTGTCCAGGCGGTGGACGATACCGGCCCGGGGCACGTCCGCAATGGCCGGATAATAATGCAGCAACGCGTTGAGAATAGTGCCGTCGGCATTGCCGGCGCCCGGATGCACCACCAGATCGCGGGGTTTATTCAACACCAGGATATCGTCGTCTTCATAAACGATATTCAAAGCGATATCTTGCGCGGCCCAGCGGGTATCTTCTTCAATAATCGAATCAATTTCAATGCTCTCGCCGCCCAGGACCTTTTCTTTCGGCGTGGGGGTGACCTGTCCGTTGACCCGTACCCTGCTGTCGAGTATCCAGACTTTTATGCGCGATCGTGAATATTCAGGGAACATTTCGGCCAAAGCCTGATCTAATCGTTGCCCAAGTTGTGATTCATTCACCGTTCCGGTGAGGAGTTGTTGTTGTGCCATATGCAGCTTCTTCGTTATCGTTGGGTTTTCACGGCAATGCCGTTTAGAATAATATGCTATTGTAGCTGGTCTCATTCGGGAACTTAACGGACAGTCTCCCGGAATAACACTCTGAGGATAAGCAAAACGTCATGATGCGTATGAAATATCTGGTGGCAGCAGCCACATTGAGCCTGATGCTGGTCGGTTGCTCCAGTTCCAAGGATGCCGTTCCCGATAATCCGCCCTCTGAGATTTATGCGTCCGCCCAGTTGAAATTGCAGGACGGCAACTATAAGGGAGCCATCAAAGAACTGGAAGCCCTGGATAACCGCTATCCATTCGGTCCCTATGCGCAGCAGGTTCAGCTTGATTTGATTTATGCCTACTATAAATCGGCGGATTTGACCTTAGCCCAAGCCTCGATCGACCGTTTCCTGCGCCTGAATCCGACGCATCCAAACGTGGATTATGTCCTCTATATGCGTGGTCTTACCGATATGGCGCTGGATGACAGCGCATTGCAGGGGTTCTTCGGCGTGGATCGTTCCGACCGCGACCCCGAACACGCCCGCGCGGCCTTCCGTGATTTTACGCAACTGGTTCGCGGGTACCCGAACAGCCAGTATGCCACGGATGCCGGCAAACGTCTGGTTTATCTGAAGGATCGCCTGGCCAAATACGAGCTGGCGGTTGTGCAGTTTTACACCAAACGCGGCGCCTATGTGGCCGTAGTCAACCGGGTTGAACAGATGCTGCGCGACTTCCCGGATGCGCAGGCGACCCGTGACGCGCTGCCGCTGATGCAAAATGCCTATCAGCAAATGCAGTTGCAGGGCCAGGCCGACAAAGTGGCGAAAATTATCAACGTCAATCCGGCCTGATCCGCCGCCGTCCCATCAACGCAACGGTAGCTTCGGCTACCGTTTTTTTTGCCCATGTTTTGCCGGCGATAACAAACAGCGGTTGCCCCTGTGCCCAGGTTGGGTAAATCACGGCGGAAGGGAAGGAAGCGGGGGCGGATCGTGAACGGAAAACCGCGGCCGGCAGCGATGCGTCGCCATTATCCGGCCGGTATCCAATTTGGTTATCCAGTCAATAATGCCCCATTCAATGGCAACACTCAAGACCCTCCCGCCCTTTCCGGCGCGAGGGTCACAAAACCTGTGATCGCCCCCGCAACGCCGAAAAAAAAGTGATATAAATCACACTTTTTCGGTCATTGGGGGGTATGCTTAAGCCACGTAGACGAAAAGAGAGGTAGTGATATGATTATCAATATTACCAGTAAACAAATGGAGATTACTCCAGCCATTCGTCAACATGCCGAAGAGCGTCTGGCCAAGCTTGCCAAATGGCAGACCCAGCTGATAAACCCTCATATAATCCTCTCAAAGCAACCGCAGGGATTCGTGGCCGATGCCACCCTCAACACCCCTAACGGACAATTGGTCGCCAGCGCCAGCAACCAGGATATGTACGTTGCCATTAACGAGCTGATCGCAAAATTGGAGCGCCAGCTCAATAAAGTTCAGCATAAAGGCGAAGCGCGCCGCGCCGCCGAATGCGTCAAGACGTCCATCAATCTGGCCGTAGAAGAATAGCGGTAGCCTACAGCGCGCGTCTTTGGGGCGACCCTCCCCCGCGAGACCGGCTCATTTATTGCCAATCAAGCATAACGCGCCCTCCCGGCGCGTTTTATATTGACAGAATGAAAAGCCAGCGGTTACTGTAACCCTCCCATAGTCCATAAAGCTGACGCCATGCATATCAACCCGTTTTTCTTCGCCTTCTTTTTTACCTTCCCCTGAACTGGAGGCCGGTCGTCCTATGAGAAAGAATACGAAGACGAACAAAAAAGCCTCCTGACCACAGGAGGCTTTTTTTATGACAGTTTGACAGGTGACAACAACATGAATGACAACCCATTATTAGCGCTGCGCGAGCGCATCAGCGCGCTGGATATCAAACTCCTGGCGCTGCTGGCGGAACGGCGCGAGCTGGCGCTGGACGTCGCACGCAGCAAATTGAATACCCATCGCCCCATCCGCGATAAAGCCCGCGAGCGGGATTTGCTGGAACATCTGGTGACCGAAGGCAAAAAACTGCATCTGGACGGTTTTTATGTCACCCGGCTGTTTCAGCTGATTATTGAAGATTCCGTGCTGACCCAGCAGGCATTGTTGCAGGCGGATCTCAACCAGAACCTGGAGCGTTCGGCCCGTATCGCTTTTCTCGGGCCAAAGGGGTCCTATTCCCATTTAGCCGCCAGGCAATACGGAGCGCGTTATTTTGACCAGACCGTGGAGTGCGGCTGCCAGAAGTTCCCGGACATTATCCAGTTAGTGGAGACCGGACAGGCCGATTACGGCGTGCTGCCCATTGAAAATAGCAGTTCAGGGTCCATCAACGACGTCTATGACCTGCTGCAGCACACCAATCTCTCGCTGGTGGGTGAATTGACCAATCCCATCGATCATTGCGTACTGGTGGCCGGCGACACCAGCCTCGACCAAATCGAGGTGGTTTATAGCCATCCGCAGCCGTTCCAGCAATGCAGCCAGTTTATCAACCGTTATCCGCAATGGAAGATTGAATACTGCGAAAGCACCGCCGCAGCCATGGAAAAAGTGGCTGCGCTGCGCTCCCCGCACGCGGCGGCGCTCGGCAGCGGCCCGGGCGGCGCGCTTTACGGTTTGCAGGTACTGGAGCAAAACCTGGCCAACCAACAGCAAAATTTCACCCGCTTTATCGTGCTGGCGCGCAAGGCGATTGACGTGTCCGAGCAGGTGCCGGCCAAAACCACCCTGATCATGGCCACCGGCCAGCAATCGGGCGCCCTGGTGGAGGCGCTTTTGGTGCTGCGCGATCACGGCATCGTGATGACCCGGCTGGAATCGCGGCCCATTCATGGCAATCCGCGCGAAGAGATGTTTTATATCGATGTGCAGGCTAACCTGCGGGGCACGGCGATGCAAAAGGCCCTGGTGGAGTTACAGGCCATTACCCGTTCACTAAAAGTGCTGGGCTGCTATCCATCGGAAAACGTAGTGCCGGTCGAACCGCAATAAGCGCCGGCGCATCAGGAAAGTAAAACGTACCGCCAGGAAGTAAATACGCCTGGCGGTATGGCAGCAACGCCCGCGGCGCTGTTATTTACGGATATCGTTGGCCTGGCGCAGCAACATCCGGCTTTCCACCAGGAAGCTCTCGGCATAACTGCCGAACCACTGCTCGATTTTTTTAAACCGATCGATAAACGCCTGTTTGTCCCCCTGCTCAAGCAGGGTGATAGCCTCGCCAAAGCGCTGGTAATAGCGTTTAATCAAGGCCAGGTTGCTCTCTGACGACATGATGATATCCGCGTACAGCTGCGGATCTTGCGCAAACAGCCGGCCGATCATCGCCAATTCCAGCCGGTAGATAGGGGATGACAGCGCCAGCAACTGCTCCAACTGGACGTTTTCTTCCGCCAGATGCAGCCCATAGGCAAACGTGGCGAAATGGCGCAGCGCCTGGATAAACGCCATATTCTGATCGTGCTCCACCGCGCTGCTGCGGTGCAGGCGCGCGCCCCAGACCTGGATTTGCTCCAGCAACCACTGATAGGCTTCCGGCTGGCGCCCGTCGCAATACACCACCACCTGCTTGGCCAAGCTGCCGCTATCCGGTCCGAACATGGGATGCAGACCCAGCACCGGCCCGTTATGGGCGGCCAGCATCGCTTGCAGCGGCGCATTTTTTATCGACGCCAGATCCAGCAAGATGCAATCGGCCGGGAGCGGCGGCAGGCGCTCGATAACCTCCACGGTGACGTGGATCGGCACGCTGACAATCACCATGCCCGCATCCGCCAGCAGATCCGGCGCCCGGGGCCAATCCTCCTGCTCCAGGATCTTCACCTGGTAACCGGACAACGTGAGCATTTTTGCGAACAGTCCGCCCATCTGGCCCCGACCGCCGATTATCACCACCGGCCGTAGCTGCGGGCAAAGCGTTTTAAACCCTTTGTCATTTTCGCTGGAGTAAGACTCGCGCATCACCCGTCTTAACACATCTTCAATCAGGTCCGGCGGAACTCCCTGGGCCTGAGCTTCGTGGCGGCGCGACGCCAGCATGGCCGTTTCGCGATCCGGGGCGTAGATAGGTAACCCATAACGGCTCTTTACTTCCCCTACCTCGGCTACCAGATGCAGGCGCCTGGCCAGCAAACCCAGCAACGCTTTATCCACCTCATCGATCTGATCCCGTAATGCGTTTAGCTCCGCTACCATACTTTCTTATTCTCCCGACAGCCGTCGCGTAAGGACATCGCGCAGTTCATGATGCAGTTGTCGTAACAGTGTATCGGTAGTTGGCCAGTTGATACAGGCATCCGTCACCGAAACGCCATAACGCATGTCGCCGCGCGGCCCATCGGATGATTGATTGCCTTCATTGATATGGCTTTCAAGCATCAGTCCGATGATGGAACGGTTGCCCGCTTTAATCTGCTCCAGCGCCGATTGCGCCACTTCGGTCTGGCGACGGTAATCTTTATTGGAGTTACCGTGGCTGCAATCGATCATCAGCGCCGCGTTCAGCCCCGCTTTGGCCATTTGCTGCTCGCAATCCGCGATGTCCGCGGCATGATAATTCGGCTGCTTGCCGCCGCGCAAAATCACATGGCCGTCAGGGTTGCCGCGGGTTTGCAGCAAAGAAACCTGCCCCGCCTGGTTAATGCCCATAAACCGGTGGGACATGGCGGCGGCGCGCATGGCGTTGATCGCGGTGGCCAGGCTGCCGTCGGTGCCGTTTTTAAACCCGACCGGCATGGAGAGGCCCGAGGCCATTTCCCGGTGGGTCTGGGATTCGGTGGTGCGGGCGCCAATGGCCGACCAGCTGAACAAATCGCCTAAATATTGCGGGCTATTGGGGTCCAGCGCTTCGGTGGCCAGGGGCAGTCCCAGGCGTACCAGTTCCAGCAGCAGGCCGCGGGCGATTTTCAGCCCGGCCTCCACATCAAACGAACCATCCATGTAGGGGTCGTTGATCAACCCTTTCCAGCCCACCGTAGTGCGGGGCTTTTCGAAATAGACGCGCATAACGATGTAGAGTTGATCGCCCAACTCCGCCGACAGCGCCGTTAGCCGCCGGGCATAATCCAGGGCGGAATCCAGGTCATGGATGGAACACGGACCGCAAACCACCAGCAAACGCGGATCGCGCCCATGGATGATATCGGCGATGGTTTGGCGCGACGAGGCGATAGCCTGCTGTTCCCGATCGGTTAAAGGAAATTGCCGTTTTAATTCTTCCGGCGTAATCATGACCTGTTCATCGATAATATGAACATTATTGAGCGCGTCTTTCTGCATGGTGCGTATCCTGAAAAAGAGTGGGATGGCCGCGGGTCGGGTAAATCCCCTGGACCGCTGGCTTATGGGTATACCATACCATGTGTCGTAAAGTTTTCAATCCATAGGTGTAAATATTTTATTACTACCATTGCCCTTACCAACGGGCAGACAAATAAACGCGGACAGCAGCATAAAACTCGCTCAAAAACGCCATATATTCGTCCTTAAACGGCATAAAAAACTGTTTCCAAGAGTCACGGACAGGTCATAACAGTATTTATTGCGGGTGCGGATTTGAGTATTCAATACTATTTTCGTAAACTTAAATGTACACTTAATTTGACTCCGGCGCTGTGCCCATCCGGTGCCGTTAACTTCCCGCAGCGGCATGACGCTTCAGTTTGCGTCTGGCATTACCCATCCCTATGATAAACTTAATGCTCTGCTGCTGAAGACCGGATACTAATGAAAACTCGTGCCTTCTGTGCCCTATTATTGCTGCTCGGTGGCTGTAGCTCATCCATGGCCCCGCCGAACACCGGCCACGCGCCCTCCCAGTGGTATCAGGTGGGATATCATGATGCCCTGGCGGGCAAAATCGTCCGCGATAACGATACCCTGGCGGAGTGGTTCGGCAACCCGCAAATCGATCGGGATGCCTATCTGCAAGGATACCTGGCCGGCCAGGAAAAATTATGCCAGGCCGCGACGGTACGCGACTTGGGTATAAAAGGCGTTAATTTCCCCGCCAGCTGCGACGGAACGGCCAACGCGGAATCGCTTAAACAGCAATGGCAGCAGGGTATCGATGCGGCGCAGCCTTAATCCGCCGGGCCGCGCCAAATAAAAAAAGGGTCAGCCAACCGGCCGACCCTCTGATAACTAAAAGCTTTCGGATGTTGCGAAAGCGTACTAGGCGTTAAGACGCTCTTTGATACGGGCAGACTTACCAGTACGTTCACGCAGGTAATACAATTTCGCCTGACGAACGGCACCACGACGTTTAACAGCAATGCTGTCAATTACCGGTGAATGCGTCTGGAATACACGCTCAACACCTTCGCCATTGGAAATTTTGCGAACAGTGAATGCAGAATGCAGACCGCGGTTACGAATAGCGATAACCACGCCCTCGAATGCCTGCAGACGTTTTTTACTGCCTTCAACGACCCATACCTTCACTTCCACGGAATCACCCGGACGGAATGCAGGCACGTCCTGCTTCATCTGCTCTTCTTCAATCTGTTTAATAATGTTGCTCATAATAGGTCTCTTACCCTAGGTAAACTGAGTGTTCAGGCCAGTCAGAGCGTTAACCCTGATGCCCTTAATAGTTTTATTGCTTTGGCTGATATTCCCGTTGGAACTCAGTCAGCAACTTTGCTTGCTCGTCAGTCAGAGCTAGGCTTTCCAGAAGTTCAGGTCTTCTAAGCCAAGTACGGCCCAGCGACTGTTTCAAGCGCCAGCGGCGGATCTCAGCATGATTGCCCGACAGCAAAACCGGCGGAACCTCCATGCCTGCCAACACCTCGGGACGGGTATAATGCGGGCAGTCCAGCAAGCCTTCGGCGAAAGAGTCTTCCGCCGCCGAGGCTTCATGACCCAGCACCCCCGGTATAAACCGGGAAACGGAATCAATCAGCGCCATGGCCGCCAATTCACCACCGCTGAGCACATAATCGCCGATTGACCATTCTTCATCAATTTCGGTGGCTATCAGGCGCTCATCTATACCTTCATAACGACCGCATACCAGAATAATCTTCCGATTGGCGGCCAGCTCGCTCACACCTTGCTGATCGAGCTTACGTCCCTGAGGGGAGAGATAAATAACCTTCGCCCCTTCGCCTGCCGTGTTTTTCGCCTCGTGAATGGCATCCCGCAAGGGCTGCACCATCATCAGCATCCCCGGTCCGCCGCCATAAGGGCGTTCGTCCACGGTGCGATGCCGATCGTGTGTGAAATCACGCGGACTCCAGCACTGCATTTCCAGCAGGCCGTTTTTCACTGCCCGGCCGGTTACCCCGTAATCAGTAATTGCGCGGAACATTTCGGGAAACAGGCTGATTACACCAATCCACATACCGCAGTTCCACCCAATAGCTGCTTTACATCCGGGGTCAAAAATTCGGGTCCCATTCAACCTCGATGACATGAGCGTTGAGATCGACATTTTTGATAACCTGTCCGTCTAGGAACGGGATCAAACGTTCCTGAATACCGAAGGCATCCTTCAGGTTGGCTTTTACCACCATGACATCGTTGGAGCCGGTTTCCATCATATCGATGACTGCGCCGAGCTGATAACCCGCGGTGGTTACGACCTGGCAACCCGTAAGGTCTTTCCAGTAATAATCACCCGCGTCAAGAGCCGGCAGCTGCGTTGAGTCCACGACGATTTCACAGTTCGTCAGCAGAGCCGCGGCCTCCCGATCTTCCATGCCTTTGACCTTAATGATCAAATCCTGGCTATGGCGCTTCCAGCCTTCCAGCTCGATAAGCTGCCACTCACCCGCCCGTTTAATAAACCAGGGCTGGTATTCAAAAATGCTTTCGGACTCTTCAGTGGATGAAAACACTCTGAGCCAACCGCGAATGCCATACGTCGATCCCATTTTACCCACTACAATGGGGTTAGTGGGAATTGCGGTACGGATTTGTTTGCTCATCGCTACCACCAAGATCCATTAAGCCGCTTTCTTAGCGTCTTTAATCAATCCAGAAACGCGTTCTGAAACGGTTGCGCCCTGGCTGACCCAATGCTCGATACGATCCAAGTCCAAACGCAGGCCTTCAGCCTGACCGGAAGCGATCGGGTTGAAAAAGCCAATACGTTCAATAAAGCGACCATCACGCGCATTGCGGCTGTCAGTCACGACGATTTGATAAAACGGGCGTTTTTTTGCGCCGCCACGTGCCAAACGAATTGTTACCATAACATCCTCTTTAGTTAATAAAACAACCGGGCCCCATCGAGGAACGGGGCCCAGTTGCCATACAAAAAGCCCCAAAATATTACTCGTTTTGGAGCAAAAAGCAATCGATAGTTAACGCCCCGGGAAACCGGGCGGCATCATACCTTTCATGCTGCGCATCATTTTCGCCATTCCGCCCTTTTTCATCTTCTTCATCATGCGCTGCATGTCGTCGAATTGTTTCAGCATGCGGTTAACGTCCTGAACCTGTAAACCGCAGCCGGTGGCAATGCGGCGTTTGCGGGAGCCCTTGATAATTTCGGGCTGGGCGCGTTCCTTGTGCGTCATGGAATTAATGATGGCTTCCATGCGGACCAGAACGCTGTCGTCCATTTGCGATTTTACATTGGCGGGCAGTTGGCCGGCGCCGGGCAGCTTGCTCATCATGCTGGCCATGCCGCCCATGCTGCGCATCTGTTTTAGCTGATCGAGGAAATCGGTTAAGTCGAAACCGTCGCCTTTTTTCAGTTTATTGGCCAGTTTTTCGGCCTGCGCGCGGTCGACCTTGCTTTCGATATCCTCGATCAAGGAAAGCACATCGCCCATGCCCAGAATACGCCCGGCGATACGGTCGGGGTAGAACGGCTCCAGAGCGTCGGTTTTTTCACCCACGCCCATGAATTTAATGGGTTTGCCGGTGATCTGGCGGATGGACAGCGCCGCACCGCCGCGCGCGTCGCCGTCGACCTTGGTCAGGACCACGCCGGTGAGCGGCAGGGCCTCGTTAAAGGCCTTGGCGGTGTTGGCGGCGTCCTGCCCGGTCATGGCGTCCACCACAAACAGGGTTTCCACCGGCCTGATGGCCGCATGGATCTGTTTGATTTCGTCCATCATGGCGGCATCGACATGCAGGCGGCCGGCGGTATCCACCAGCAGCACGTCGTAAAACTTCAGCTTGGCCTGCTGCAAAGCCTGGCTGACGATATCCAGGGGCTTTTGCGCGGCGTCGGAGGGGAAAAAATCCACGCCGACGGTTTCCGCCAGGGTTTCCAGCTGTTTGATCGCCGCGGGGCGGTATACGTCGGCCGATACCACCAGCACTTTTTTCTTGTGCTTTTCGCGCAGGTATTTGCCCAGCTTGGCGACGCTGGTGGTTTTACCGGCCCCTTGCAGGCCCGCCATCAATACCACCGCCGGCGGCTGGGCCGCCAGGTTCAGCTCATTGTTTTCCTCGCCCATCGCGTTGACCAGTTCGGTACGCACGATTTTGACGAACTCTTGGCCGGGGGTAAGGCTTTTATTCACTTCCTGGCCGACCGCGCTCTCTTTTACACGATTAATAAAATCGCGCACCACGGGCAACGCCACGTCGGCTTCGAGCAACGCCATGCGCACTTCGCGCAGGGTTTCTTTAATGTTCTCTTCTGTCAGGCGGCCCCGGCCGCTGATATTGCGCAACGAGCGCGATAATCTGTCGGATAAATTTTCAAACATCGTTTTCTACTCAACCTGCTCAACCTGGAGTCCGGCCGCTTGTGCGACATTATTGCCGGGTAGTATAACACGAAGCAGCGGGAGATCGCTGCCCCAACAACGAGAACGGTTGGAGCGGGACGCCGCTGACGCTATACTGATCGCCTCATTCTTCTTAGCCAAAGCCCATTAGCGATATGTCCTGGATTGCCCTTCTGGCTTTTATTGCCTACGCATTAAGTCTCGGCCTGATTTTGCCCGGCATTTTGCGCAGGAACAGCGCTTACCGGCGCCTGGCGTTACTCGCCGCCGTAGTGGCGCTGGTATGCCATGGCTGCGCCCTGTATCTGCGTATTTTCGATGTACACGCCGGGCAAAACCTGAGCCTGCTGAATATCGGGTCGCTGGTGAGCCTGGTGATCGGCATTGTGATGACCTCGGTCGCCACCCTGAACCGGGGCTGGTTCCTGCTGCCCGTCATCTATATTTTCGCCATGATCCATCTGGCGGCCTCCACGATCATCCCCGGGGAATTCATCACCCACCTTGAAACCACGCCGGGGCTGCTGGTGCATATCGGCCTGGCGCTGTTCTCCTATTCGGTGCTGATTATCGCCACGCTTTATGCTTTCCAACTGGCCTGGCTCGATCATATGCTCAAGACCAAACGGCTGACCTTCAGTGCCGATATGCCGCCGCTGATGGGCATCGAGCGTAAGATGTTCCATATCACGCAGGTGGGCGTTATATTACTCACGCTCACTTTATGCACCGGCTTGCTGTATATGCAGAATATGTTTAGCGGTGAAAATCTGCATAAAGCGGTGCTCTCCATCATCGCCTGGCTCGTCTATATTGTTTTATTATGGGGTCATTATCGTGAAGGCTGGCGCGGTCGCCGTGTGGTTTGGCTGAGCCTGGTCGGCGTGCTGCTGCTTACATTGGCCTATTTCGGCAGCCGCATTTGGCAAAATATCGCGACGGGCTGACCCGCAGGCCGCCGGCCTTCCTGGCGAAACGCATTTTCGCCAGGCTTAACGCCTAAAAAGGAATCCCCACGTTGGAACATGTTTCAACCAGTACGCTGATAATTATTTTAGTGATTATGGTACTGGTGTCGGCCTATTTTTCCGCGTCAGAAACCGGCATGATGACGCTTAATCGTTATCGCCTGCGCCATCTGGCCAAACAGGGCAACCGCGCCGCCAGACGGGTAGAAAAGCTGCTGCGCCGCACCGACCGCCTGTTGAGCCTGGTGCTGATCGGCAATAACCTGGTAAATATCCTGGCCTCGGCCTTGGCGACGATTGTCGGGATGCGCCTGTATGGCGATATTGGCGTGGCGATATCCACCGGGGTGCTGACGTTTGTCATCCTGCTGTTTGCCGAAGTGCTGCCCAAAACGGTGGCGGCTCTCTATCCCGAACATATCGCCTTGCCCAGCAGCCTGCTGCTGGCGCCGCTGCAAAAAATCATGATGCCCCTGGTTTGGCTGCTCAATATCATTACCCGTATCCTGATGCGGATTATGGGGATCAAAGTGCCGTCAAGCCTGAATGACGCCCTCAGCAAAGACGAACTGCGCTCCATCGTCAACGAGTCCCGCTCCCTGATCTCGCGCCGCAATCAGGATATGCTGATTTCGGTGCTGGATTTGGAAAAAGTCAGCGTGGGCGATATCATGGTGCCGCGCAACGAGATCGTCGGCATCAATGTCAACGACGAGTGGCGCAATATCATCCGCCAGCTCACGCACTCCCCCCACGGCCGCATCGTGCTATACCGCGATAACCTCGACGACGCCATCGGCATGCTGCGGGTGCGCGAGGCTTATCGCCTGATGACCGAGCGGCAGGAATTCACCAAAGAAAACCTGCTGCGCGCCGCCGATGAAATTTATTACATCCCCGAAGGCACCCCGTTAAATATCCAATTGGTGAAATTCCAGCGCAATAAAGAAAAAGTGGGGCTGATTGTCGATGAATATGGCGATATCCAGGGGCTGGTGACGGTTGAAGATATCCTGGAAGAGATTGTCGGTGATTTTACCACCTCGATGTCCCCCACCCTGGCGGAAGAAGTGATTCCGCAAAGCGATGGGTCGGTGCTGATCGAAGGCGGCGCGAATATTCGTGAACTGAACAAAGCGTTTAACTGGACGCTGCCGGAAGCCGAGGCGCGCACCATCAACGGCATGCTGCTCGAAGCGCTGCAGGATATCCCGCCGGTAGGCACCCAGACTCAGATCGACAGCTACCAGATCGAAATCATGGCGGTGCAGGATAATATGATTAAACAGGTCCGCATCACCCCGCTAAAGGCCTTTAAAGCGGGCCTGGACGAAACCTGAAGACCTTCGCGCCCCCGGTGATTGCCCATAAAAAAGCCCTCCGATGGAGGGCTTGGACTTTACAGACTCCCGGCACGGCGGGCCTGGCATCAACTCAGATATGCAGCTCGGCCAATTTTTCTTTGGGCAGGGCCAGCTCATCGTTGTGGTTTACCCGGATATCATGATCGAGAATATGCTGGGCGATTTCCTGCGCTTCCGGTAGGGAATGCATGTGGTACGTGCCGCATTGATATTCATTCAACTCCGGGATTTTGTTCTGGTCAGTGACTTTCAGCACATCGGCCATTGCACCCTTCCAGGCGTTGGCTACGCGAACCTCATCCGGCGCACCGATAAGGCTCATGTAAAAACCGGTACGGCAACCCATGGGTGAAATATCCACGATTTCAACACCGTCACCATTAAGATGATTACGCATAAAACCGGCGAACAAATGTTCCAGAGTGTGAATGCCCCGTTCAGGCATCACTTCCAGATTAGGTCGGCAAAAACGTAAATCAAAGACGGTGATGGTATCGCCATGGGGAGTTTTCATGGTTTTCGCAACACGTACCGCAGGCGCTGCCATGCGGGTGTGGTCTACGGTAAAGCTATCCAACAGTGGCATATCGTCACCTCCTCTAAAAAGATTATTTTTTTTTACCGTTTTAAGGAAACTTTTTTCCTTGCCGCGAGTCTGAATTATTGAAAGACGCGCATTTGTTATCATCATCCCTGTATTCAGAGATGTTTATTTGGCCACAGTTTCTGTGGCCTTTTCTTTTTTTCAGCCGGCGTTATGCTGCGCTAAAAACTGTTCGAAGCTCAACGTATCCGCTGCTTCAATTTCACGCTGCCGTTTCCAGGAACGCTCCTGTTCCGCCGCAAAAAGATCTTCATTCAATACTTCAAAAGGTTCATCACACAGCGTTTGATGGTATTGGTTGGCTAAAATCAACCCCAGCCCGGCAATGCCATGCTGCTTCATCGCCTGCAAAATCCGTGCGGAAAAGGTCAGTTCCGGATCGTCAAAACTCGCCACCAGCGCATCGCAGGCCTGCTGATATTGCTGATTGTGATTATTGCCATCAAGAATAACCGCCACGCGACGCAAATCGCGAAATAGCGCCTTGCCGACCTCGGCCAGGGGCTGCTGTTGCGAACCGCAGTCAACCCCAAGGGTCAAGCCCGGTTTACGGCCTTCCAGAATCACCTTATTCCAGTTGGTGCGGGTACACAACACCTCCTGGGCGCTCATTTCCGGCGCCTGCGCAAGCGCGCACCAAATCAGAAAAAGGTCCAGAAAACGCGCCTGCTGCTCATCGATGCCAATCGGCGAGAAGGGGTTGATATCCAAGGACCGCACTTCGATATATTCGATGCCGCCGCGTTTTAACGCATCGGATGGCGATTCGCCTTTAAAGGTCACGCGCTTGGGGCGAACCGGCGCGTACAGCTCGTTTTCAATCTGCAAGACGTTGGTGTTGACCTGCAAACGCTTGCCGTCTCGCTCCAGTCCGATACGCTGGTAGTCGGCGGAAGGCGTTTTGATGGCCTGCTTGAGTCCGGTAATATAATCCTCAAGGCGGTTGAAGGTAATGCCGAGCTGGCTTTGCGATTTATTGGTGTATCCCAGGTCGCTCAGGCGCAAGGCCGTGGCAAACGGCAGATACAGCATGCCGGACTTGGCTTTTTCAAACGGCAGGTCGGTGGCGCGGCCTTCAAGGAACGACGAGCAAACCGCCGGGGAAACGCCGAATAAATAAGGGATGATCCAGCCAAAGCGGTAATAATTGCGGATCAGGCGCAAGTAGCCGTCGGAAATGGCCTCTTTGCCGCTGGCTTCATCGGTTACGCCCAACCGCGCCTGCCAGAACGCCATCGGCAGCGAAAAATTATAATGTACGCCCGAGATAACCTGCATCAATGCGCTGTAGCGGTTTTTTAGCCCTTCCCGATATAAGGTCTTAAATCGCCCTATATTGGATGAGCCATATTGCGCCAGTTCAATGGGGTGCGTGTTATTGATAAAACAAGGCATGCTCATGGGCCACATACGCTCGTCCCCAAGATGACGCGCCACATGGCGATGGATATCCCGCAATAGCGCCAGCAAATGATCGATGTCTTCATCCACCGGCGTAATGAATTCGAGCAGCGCCTCGGCAAAATCCGTCGTGATCCACTTATGCGTCAACGCCGCGCCCAGTAATTCCGGGTGCGGGGTCTGCGCCAGGTGGCCATTGGCGGCAATACGCAGGGTTTCTCGTTCCACACCTCGCCGTATCCCCTTTAGCGCATGGGGATTGGCTTCCAGCCAAGTGAGCGCTTCTGATACGTCCGGGATCAAATTGACCTCCCGCGGTTAATTTTGTATTGGGTAAGCATAATTGAAACTACTCGTTTATGGCTATTTATCATTATCATTAACGCATTCATCATCAGGTTATCCCCGGCGAGGTTAACCGGGTCGATACGCCTTAATGGTAATGCTTTTCCCAACTATAAAGAGATCATAACTGGCTATCGGCCGGGTATGCGCACATCAACCACCGCCATCGACGCCGACCGGGCAGCCTGGATGCCAAAATCCGCATCTTCGAACACCACGCATTTTTCCGGCGCCACGCCTATCAGCTCAGCGCAGCGCAGGAATGTATCCGGATAGGGTTTATGCCGGGTCACATCGTCGGCGCCGACGATGGCGTCGAAGTAATGCAATAGCCCCAGATGCTCAAGCAATACTACCGCCATGCGGTGTTCGCTGCCGGTACCCACCGCCATCGGCCGCTTGCCATGATAGGCTTTGACCACGTCAATCAGCGGTAATGGCAAGACGTTGTCGAGCAGCATGAGCTGCGCCGCCGCGGTTTTTTCAATTGCCAGCAAGTGAGGGTCCATGGCGGACTGATGGCTGTCGATAATCGTCTTGGCGATGCGCCAGGTGGGCGACCCGTTTAACGATATCATGGCCGCCGCATCGTATTGCATGCCGTATTTCTCAAGCACCTGATGCCAGGCTTTACGGTGGGTTGGCTCCGTATCGAGTAGTGTGCCATCCATATCGAAGATCAGCCCTTCGTATTGATCGTACATCGTCGCGTCCTGATGCTAAAAATAAGGCTTTACTGTAACGCAAAGTCATAAAATTGTCGCTTTTTCTGTCGGGGGCCGGCAAATTGAGATATTCCGCAGCGCAAATGGAAATCTTATAAATTAAGGGGTTATTTTCAAGGGCAACTTTTTGGGGCAACTTCTTGAGGGTAAAACGCGGGGGTAATCAGGCGGCAAGACGCATGGTGCATCCAGGAGGATTCGAACCTCCGACCGCTCGGTTCGTAGCCGAGTACTCTATCCAGCTGAGCTATGGATGCAAATTTTATGCGGTAATACAGATATCTGGCGATACGAAGATGGTGCATCCAGGAGGATTCGAACCTCCGACCGCTCGGTTCGTAGCCGAGTACTCTATCCAGCTGAGCTATGGATGCATCGTTTTGACTACACTGAACTAACTGCTTGCTGACCATGCTAACAGATCAGTTAATGGTGCATCCAGGAGGATTCGAACCTCCGACCGCTCGGTTCGTAGCCGAGTACTCTATCCAGCTGAGCTATGGATGCATTATTAATGGCGGTGAGGGAGGGATTCGAACCCTCGATACAGCTTTTGACCGTATACTCCCTTAGCAGGGGAGCGCCTTCAGCCTCTCGGCCACCTCACCTACGCGCCGATGTTAAAGCTCATCGGCACTGCGTGGCGCACATATTACTTTCCCGGCCTGATAAGTCAAACAATTTTTCCCGTCAGGCGCGCGTTTGCACAAAAGCCATGCAACTTGACCAGATTGACAGCACAATAGCGCTCATTCGTTTCAGCACCCGCCAAAATACGTGCAATGTGAAAACATACATTCAATAAATAATCAGGGGAAAATAAATGATTTAAGCGTGGGAGGAGCTGCGCCCCGCTATCGCAAGGCGCCTAAAAGATTTAGAAAGGATTCTGTTGCGACTTTTCAGCCTGGATGCGCTGGTATATTTCTTCACGGTGAACAGATACTTCTTTAGGAGCATTGACACCGATGCGTACCTGGTTGCCCTTGACTCCTAAAACCGTAACCGTTACCTCATCGCCAATCATGAGGGTCTCACCAACTCGACGAGTCAGAATAAGCATTCTTTGCTCCTTGAAAGATTAAAAGAGTCGGGTCTCTCAGTTTCCCGCCATTATCCATCATATACCGTGAAAACGTAAGTCATGTTAGCGACATAAAATGCCAGCAGGCTGACGACTTTCAACATCAGGTATAAGTTTAGTCGATATGACCAGCTTCGCGCCTAACTTTTGATGTTGGGAATAATATGAATCCAAACGCCATAACTTAACAGAAAGCCATGGCGTTTATAATAACGTATTCTTATCCCGCCAAGAATTTTGTCGTCAGCAAGGCCTCCACGCCGGCCAGGGCCGCCGGCAAAGCCTGTACGTCGCTACCCCCCGCCTGGGCCATATCCGGCCGTCCACCACCCTTGCCGCCCACCTGCTGGGCCAGTTGGCTGATAAGATCGCCGGCCTTGACCCGATCGGTGAGATCTTTGGTCACGCCGGCAATCAGGCTGACTTTATTATCGGCAACGGTGGCAAGGACTATAACGGCCGATCCCAACTGATTTTTCAGATCGTCCACCATGGTACGCAGCATTTTGGGCTCGACGTTCTCCAGTTGGCTGACCAGCACCTTCACGCCGTGAATCACCTTCACGCTGCCGGTAAGCGCCGAGCTTTCCTGCGCGGCCTGCTGGCTTTTGAGCTGCTGCAGCTCTTTTTCCAACTGGCGGGCGCGATCCAGCAGGGCTTTGACTTTATCCGCCAGGCTCTGGTTATCCCCTTTGACCAGCTGCGCGATGTCATGGACCAAATCGCTTTGCTGGTGCAGGCTCGCCAGCGCCCCTTCGCCGGTTACGGCTTCGATACGGCGCACGCCGGCAGCGGTGCCGGATTCGGAAATAATACGGAACAGGCCGATATCGCCGGTGCGGCTGGCATGGGTGCCGCCGCACAGTTCGGTGGAGAAATCCCCCATCCGCAATACCCGCACCTTGGCGTCATATTTCTCGCCGAACAGCGCCATGGCGCCGGTGCCCCGCGCCGCTTCCAAATCCATAATCTCGGTGTCGATAGGTAAATTGCGGCGGATCTGCTGGTTGACGATATCCTCTACCGCGCGTATCTGCTGCGGTTTCATCGCTTCGCCATGGGAGAAGTCAAAACGCAAATACTCGTCGTTCACCAGCGAACCTTTCTGCGCCACGTGCCCGCCCAGCACCTGGCGCAGCGCGGCATGCAGCAAATGGGTCGCGGAATGGTTCAGCCGGATGCGGGCGCGCCGCGCCTGGTCGACGGCAGCGGTCACCCGATCGCCGACCTTGAGCTCACCATAGGTCAACTGACCCACGTGGCCAAAAGCCTGGCCATATTTTTGCGTATCGCTGACCGTGAACAGGCCCAGCGTTGCCCTCAGCTCGCCCTGGTCGCCGACCTGGCCGCCGGATTCGCCATAAAAAGGCGTTTCGTCCAGGACCACTACGGCGTTGTCGCCCGACTCGATGGATTGCACGGACTCACCGTTGCGAAACAGCGCGACGACCGCGCCCTGATGCTGCGTCTCGTCGTAACCGAAGAACCGGGTGGCTTTATCAACCCGCAGCATGCTGTTGTAATCAGCGCCAAAGCCGCTGGATTCGCGGGCCCGGCGGCGCTGTTGGTCCATGGCTCGCTCGAAACCCTCTTCATCCACTTTTAATTGCCGTTCGCGGCAAACATCGGCGGTGAGATCCAGCGGGAAACCATAGGTATCATACAGGCGGAAAGCGGTTTCGCCATCCAGGGTATCCCCCTGCAATTTGCCGAGTTCTTCATCCAGCAGGGCCAGGCCGCGTTCCAGCGTGCGGGCGAACTGCTCCTCCTCGGTTTGCAATACCTGTTCTACCCGTGACTGCTGCTGTTTGAGTTCGGTCGCGGCGGAGCCCATGACGTCAATCAGCGGCGCCACCAGCTTGTAGAAGAAAGATTCTTTCGCCCCCAGCATATTACCGTGGCGCACGGCGCGGCGGATAATGCGGCGCAAGACGTACCCGCGGCCTTCATTGGACGGCACGACCCCATCGGAAATGAGGAACGCGCAGGAACGGATATGATCGGCGATGACGCGCAGGGATTTGCTCGCCAGATCGCTGCTGCCGGTAACTTTTGCCACTTCGGCGATGAGCGTATGGAACAGATCGATGTCGTAGTTTGAGTTAACGTGCTGCAACACCGCCGCAATACGCTCCAGGCCCATGCCGGTATCGACGGAGGGTTTAGGCAGCGGCAGCATGGTACCGTCGGACTGGCGGTTGAACTGCATAAACACCAGGTTCCAGATTTCAATGTACCGATCGCCATCTTCTTCCGCGCTTCCCGGCGGGCCGCCCCAGATATGATCGCCATGATCGTAGAAAATTTCCGAACAGGGGCCGCAGGGGCCGGTATCGCCCATTTGCCAGAAGTTATCCGAAGCGTAGGCGCCGCCTTTATTATCGCCAATGCGGATGATGCGTTCGTGGGGCACGCCTACCTCGTCCGCCCAGATGTTATAGGCTTCGTCATCGGTGGCGTAAACGGTAACCCAGAGTTTCTCTTTCGGCAGGTTGAACCATTGCTCGCCGGTTAATAACTCCCACGCGAAATTGATGGCATCATGTTTGAAGTAATCGCCAAAGCTGAAGTTACCCAGCATTTCAAAAAATGTGTGATGACGGGCCGTGTAGCCGACATTTTCCAAATCGTTGTGCTTGCCGCCGGCGCGCACGCACCGCTGGGAAGTCGTGGCGCGGTGATACTGGCGTTTATCCACCCCAAGGAAAACGTCTTTGAATTGGTTCATGCCGGCATTGGTAAACAGCAATGTCGGATCGTTATCTGGCACCAGGGAGCTACTTGCGACTACCTGGTGGCCTTTGCTATGGAAAAAATCGAGAAACGCTTGACGGATCTCAGCGGTGCTCTTGCTCATAGTTGTCCCGGAATCAAGCTAAACGAACGAATCGAAAACAGAATAGCGCAGTATTGGGGCGCTACAGTAGCGTTCACGAACTCAAAAGTGGGAATAAGATAAATTTTCTTTGATGCGAAGTAAAATCCCACGGGCCATCAATTTAAAAATTTATATAAATTGATCGAATTTCATCGTAGGAAAAACCGCGGGAAAGGAGATAACGCTGCACTTTGGCCCTTGCTTCCCGATCGGGCGGCAGAGGTTGTCCGAACTTTTTCCAGGCGACGGCCTGGGCCTGCGCAGACCGATCGATTTCAGCCTCGGAGAAGGCGTTGTCGATAATCTCCCTGTCTATGCCCTTCTGGAGCAATTCCATGCGAATTTTTTGCTCACCATATCCTTTTTTACTGCGGCTATTAACATAGCGCAGGGCGAAACGGGCATCATCCAGCCAGTCGTTTTGCAAACAGTAGTCGATAGCGTTCTCTATATCGGCTTCAGTTATTTCGGGGGCGCCCGGCTCACCACTGGCGGGCCGTTGATTAAAGCGTCGGCGGGTGAGGGGCGGCGTCGCCAATTTGCGACGCAGCTCCGCTTCACTATGATCCCGCAGCGAAAGTAGGTGTAAAGCGCGATCGAGAAGCGTGCTCACAGGCTACCTGCTCCCGGCCGGCCGCGGGTCAGGGCGATGTTATGCTTCTTCACTGCTCTCGCTGGCCGCGCTTTCATCTATGCCATCGCTTTCACCGGCAAAACTGGTGGTTTCGGGGCTGTTTAACAGCATATCACGCAGTTTTTTGTCCAGCTCAGCGGCGATTTCAGGGCGTTCCTTCAGGAATACGCAGGCATTAGCCTTGCCCTGGCCGATTTTTTCGCCGTTGTAGCTGTACCAGGCGCCGGCTTTCTCGATAAGCTTGTGTTTAACGCCCAGATCGACCAGTTCGCCGCGAATATTGATGCCTTCGCCATACAGTATTTGGAATTCAGCCTGTTTAAAGGGCGCAGCCACTTTATTCTTCACCACTTTAACGCGCGTCTCGCTGCCTACCACCACTTCGCCTTCCTTGACGGAGCCGATGCGGCGAATATCAAGACGTACCGATGCGTAGAACTTAAGGGCGTTGCCACCGGTGGTGGTTTCGGGGTTGCCGAACATCACGCCAATTTTCATACGTATCTGGTTGATGAAGATAAGCAGGGTATTCGCATTCTTAAGGTTGCCCGCCAGCTTACGCATGGCCTGGCTCATCATCCGCGCCGCCAACCCCATATGGGAGTCGCCGATTTCCCCTTCGATTTCCGCCTTGGGGGTCAATGCCGCCACGGAGTCGACGATGATGACGTCAACCGCGCCGGAGCGGGTTAAAGCATCGCAGATTTCCAGGGCCTGCTCGCCGGTATCCGGCTGCGAGCACAGCAGGTTATCGATATCCACGCCAAGTTTTTTGGCATAAATCGGATCAAGGGCATGTTCGGCATCTATAAAGGCGCAGGTTTTGCCTTCACGCTGTGCGGAAGCAATCACTTGCAGGGTCAGGGTGGTTTTACCGGAAGACTCGGGCCCATAGATTTCCACGATGCGCCCCATGGGCAGGCCACCGGCACCCAACGCAATATCCAGGGAAAGAGAACCCGTGGAGATCGTTTCAACATCCATTGAGCGATCTTCACCCAGGCGCATGATAGAGCCCTTGCCAAATTGCTTTTCAATCTGGCTTAACGCTGCTGCTAACGCCTTTTGTTTATTCTCATCAATAGCCATTTCAACTCCTATCAAGCAGGGAGCGACATCGCTACCCTCTTTTCGCCAAACTTCTATGCCGATACTGCCGCTAATTATACTGTACAATCATACAGTATCAAGTACATTTTTAGAGAAATGTGTCCAGCAGGGTGTTTAGGGCAAAATGTACCGCCTGACGCCGGACATCATCCCTCCCCCCCTCGAAATGCATAAGCTGGGAAAACGGGGCCTGGTGCTTGCTGGCGAAACCAAACCACACCGTTCCGACCGGTTTTTCCACCGTCCCCCCATCCGGCCCCGCGATTCCGCTAATGGCCACCGCGTAATCGGCCGATGCCGCCAGCAGGGCGCCCTGGGCCATTTCCTGCACCACCGGGTCGCTTACCGCGCCGTGCCGCTCCAGGGTACTGGTTTTGACGCCCACCATATCGGATTTGGCCTGATTGCCATAGGTCACAAATCCCCGGTCAAACCAGCCCGCGCTGCCGGAAATGTCGGTAATGGTCTTGGCGACCCAGCCGCCGGTGCAGGATTCGGCGCAGGTAATGAAACTGCCTTGTTGTTTAAGCGCAGCCCCAAGGCGGGCGCTTAGCTGGGACAAATCGCTGTCGTTCATGATACTCCCATCCTGATGAGAAGGCGGTCAAAAGAGCGGAATTCCGCCTTCTTGGCGGCCGCTTGCTGGTGATTTTGCGCGGCGGCTTCCATTTTTAACACCGATTATCTCTATATTATAGCCAGTTCCGCGAATGATTTAGTACGCCGGATTTTTCCCTTGTAACCCAACTATTGATGCACTAAAGTTCTTATTTTACTATCTGTTATAATTTTATGTACTTTCTAATTACTTAATGTCATTTATTGGAAATTTTAAAGTGGATTAGGATTCCCCGACATACCAAGGACGCGCGCATAGCGTTTCTCAACCTTGCTCTCTCAGGAATAACGATGAAAAAAATCACATTAGCATTTTTAGCAGGCTCTCTGCTGGTTTCAGCCGTTCAGGCGCAGGCGGAAGACGGACTGGCCGCCATTAAAGCCGCTGGCACCATTACCTTTGGCACCGAAGGCACCTACTCGCCTTATACATTTCATGACTCAGCCGACAAACTGGTGGGATTCGATGTCGACCTTGGCCGCGCCGTCGCCGCCAAGCTTGGCGTTAAAGCCAAATTTATCGAAGGCCGCTGGGACGGGCTGATCGCCGGC
This sequence comes from Sodalis sp. RH21, assembly GCF_047324175.1. Taxonomy (NCBI): domain Bacteria; kingdom Pseudomonadati; phylum Pseudomonadota; class Gammaproteobacteria; order Enterobacterales; family Bruguierivoracaceae; genus Sodalis; species Sodalis sp. RH21. The sequence goes on from NZ_CP178732.1 coordinate 4,547,104, forward strand.
CTCGACGCCAAACGCTATGACGCGGTGATAAACCAAGTGGGGATTACTCCCGAACGGCAGGCCAAATATGATTTTTCCAAACCGTATATCGATTCCAAGGTCGTGCTGATTACCCGCGATGATAATACCACCATCAAGTCTTTTGAAGATTTGAAGGGCCAGAAAGCGGCGCAAAGCCTGACCAGCAACTACTCGCAGATTGCGACAAAATATGGTGCCGACCTGGTGCCCACCGACGGCTTTAACCAGTCGCTGGAACTGGTGCTGAGCCGCCGCGCGGTCGCTACGCTGAATGACAATTTGTCATTCCTGGATTTCAAGAAACAAAAACCGAACGCACCGCTGAAAATCGCGGCTTCCCAAGATGCCAATGCGCCGTCCGGCATTCTGATTCGTAAAGATCAACCCGAATTGGTGAAAGCCTTAAACACCGCGCTGGATGAAGTGAAGGCCGACGGTACGTACAAGACTATTTCTATCCGCTATTTTGGTCAGGATGTGTCTAAATAATGTTTCCAGGTAAGGAGTTCTAGCAGATGCCAGCCTGGCTACAACTAATGTTGGACTCCTTTTGGCGGTTGTTTTCCGCCGGACTTATGTTCACTATCCCGCTGGCGATACTCTCCTTTATCGGCGGGTTGGCAGTGGGTTTTGTGCTCGCATTGGTTCGGCTATACGGTCCGCAACCGCTGAAGGGAATCGCTGATTTTTATGTCTGGGTGATTCGTGGTACCCCGTTGCTGGTACAGCTGTTCCTCATTTTTTACGGCCTGCCCAGCATCGGCATTACGCTTGATGCATTTCCGGCCGCGCTGATTGGCTTTATTATGAGCGTCGGCGCTTATAGTTCGGAAATTATTCGCGGTGCGATTTTGTCGGTACCCAAAGTACAGTGGGAAGCGGCCTATGCCATTGGCATGAGCAGCAACCAGGCCATGCAGCGCGTGATTTTACCCCAGTCGGTATTCGTATCGCTGCCGCCCTTGGCCAACTCGTTTATTTCGTTGATCAAAGATACGTCGCTCGCGGCGGTAATCACCGTCCCGGAAATGTTCCTGGCCGCGCAGCGTATCGTTTCCGTAACCTATGAGCCGCTGATTCTTTATATTGAAGCGGCCGTTATCTACCTCATGTTTAGTACCGTGCTCAGTAAACTGCAGGTCAAACTGGAAACGTATTTTCGCCGTTATGAGTAATCATTTCCCGTAGAGGCGACTCCATGGCGCCTTAACCGGCGTCATCTTTTGGCATGCCGCCGTTAGCACCCTGCGGGGAACGCCAACGTCCGGCAACCATGGCATTTATGGAATACCGGCGTTCCCGTAGGTTAGGAAGCTTACTCATTTTCATTAATAATGAAATTGGAAAAACGGTATTCAGGGACCTTGGCTTCTGCAACATGGCCGATCCTGATGGGCAGTTCGCTATTTGAATCACAGTGGGATTTAATAAACTGCCAGGATTCTTGTTCAGCCTGCATATGTTCTAGAATAGGGTCATATGCCCTTTCAGTTATATCAAAACTGGTTTTTTTATCTTTTTTCACATTCTGAGTATTTTCCGAATATTCGGGACCCGGCGCTTCAGGTTTATCGTTTCCATCATTGTCGATCAACCCAACCATCTCTTTGATCGTTTCGAGGTTATCATTGGCGGCTTGGGGCGAACTGTAGAATAACCCATCCTTAAAAATCGCTTCCAATACTTCATAAAATAAAAAGACCACTTCCCCTTGTATATAGCTGATCTTATTTTTGACGGAGACTCCGCTATAATCATCATTCATTAAATTGCTTTTTTCATAACCATAACTGACTAAGATCTGGCGGTCGCTGGCTACTACCGGCACATTTTTGATGGCATGAATATCCCCACTGATACTATAGTGTTCTTTATCTTCATTTTTATAGCCGTTGGCGGTGCAGACGACTTCAATATCAAAACGCCGGGTCGGCGTTCGCTCACGATTGAAGTACATGTCAAAATTTTCCCCCGGTTTTATATGCTGATGCAGATAGGCCCGGTGTACCGATGTCACTTTTTGAATGCCGATCCAGTCAAATAACGACTGCGCCTGGGACGGTTTCCTGATTTCATCAATATATGCCACCACATTCATATCCAGATAGACACCTAATACTTTCGCCCAAGGCTCAATCGCCAAGAATATATGCGATAAGGTGGTTCCTTCTTCAATGATTACATGGTGCCTAAAGTATTGTAGGAGGAATAAATGGTCATCAATGTCTAAACATGCCTGGACAGCCAACAAAGGGACGGCCGTTAAATTATCATAATCGGAACGAAATCTTAAAATCGCATCTTTACAGAAAATCAAAGCTCCATCCATGCCACACCCCGGTTTACTGTGAAAAACATGGCCGAGATAGTTTGTCACATTACTGACAAACCAATAATTTCAGGGGGTTAAATCACTTTATTTCCGTAATTATTTGCTCAATACTTTCAGCGAATTTATGTTACGGTTAATACTTAAGCAAAGTGAGAATAAACCACATATGCTGCGGCCAGCCGATAACTTCTCATGATTAAACTTATTCTAGCATATGTCAGCATTGGTCCCGATTGCGATCGGCACCAGCTTATCTGATTCCATTTAACGGGCATATGCATGACAGATAGCGCCAACTATTGCCGCTTATTCATAAACTGAGGATACGGGCTCATAGGGTTACCTTAAACGTACCATCAGATCATTACCATAAAAAAAAAGATGAATAAAATTAATCAAATGATAAAATTTTCAACAGACGTTAAATTCTTTAATATCATAGTGTTGGGATTAAGAGCTTCCTGGCTCGCCTGAAATAGATCCGATAAATCAGCCAAGGCGGGGAGTTAACGCTTTGTGTCGGCGCTCCATAAGTTAATATGACGCAACTGTCCAGCGTTTTCAATCGGTTCAGTCCCGGCGAAGGGACAATGGGTGCTATTAAGGGGATCGGGGTTAAGCAAAAAAACGCGCTGTAACCGCACATTAAATTTAGCGTGACGGCGGTAGCGGATTTGACGGGAAACATTAGCGGCCCTGTAGGAAAATGAGCCGATTAATACCATGGGATACCCGTCGGCGGTTGGTTCAATCCCATGGCATATGATCGGTATCGTATTAGTTTTGCTCTTTTGGGCACGGCGCTTTTGAAAGATTAGCCCCGATAAACCCCGGGTAACCGATGATGACCAGCCCGGCGATCACCGAATTCACCACCAAAGCCCGGTCTTCTTTGGCTAATCTCGTGTCGTCGAGCGCCGCTGCCACCGTTAGCGCCGTACTCACTATGGCTTCAAACATCGAGGTTCGCATAGCGTTGACGGTAAGGAATTGATCGGCAACCTGCGCGGCGGTTGGCCAAGACCCGGTGCCGATGCGCGGCCGATCCATGCCGATACGCACGCCATCCGCCGGCGGCGCCTGACCGGCGAGATTGACCGCTTCGGCCCGAACCGCCGCCGCCTCCTGGGGGCCGGCAAAAAAGCGCATCAGCGCTGGCCGCTGTAGATCGTCGAAAATTTCAGCCAGCGAATTAAGGGCGCTACGCAGCAGATCGTGCATCAGATTCGGTTTTATCGCCGCGGCGGTAATGCTGGCGGCATAGGCCCAATTCGTCATTTGTTCCTCGGCCCTGTCCGCCTGCGCCATGGCGTATCCCGCCCCCGATTGCGGTGCGAAATATTCCATGAGTTCGCCTAGTCCCCATTGGGCCAGGCCGTAAAACAGGCTGGAAAAAATCAGGCCGGTGGTATTAAATCCGCCGTTATCATGCAGCGGGAAAAATAGCTGAATCAGATCCCGGCTCAGCGTATAGGCCGCGGTTTGTACGCAAAAAGATCCCATTAACGGCCCCATTGCCGTTGAGGGCCGATAGCCGATGGCAAGCATTAACCCACCGGCGCTTAGCAATCCCATCGCAATCCGGGAAGCCCGGGAGGAAGCAGTGGCTGCGCCATTTCTTTCATCGCGGATAGCGCCGGCCAGATTCAGGCCAGGCCCGATAAGCATCGAGGCGATTGCCGCGACGACCCGGGGCGATAGGGATGAGGCGGCGTCATAGGCGCGAAAGTTATTTTCCACGCTAAAACCAATCAGCTGCCGCAATAAAGTGGTCAGGGCCACGATGGTGCCGGTACGCGTGGCCACGGAGATGACATTCGCCATTCTGCGCGCCGTATTGCCGGCCATCAGGGTATAATCGTTACTTATAACGGCGCCGATAAAATCGGCCATTATCCTGCCGCGTTCCAAAAAACCGGCCGCGGGATGCTGGCGCAACGCGTAGCCCAGGTGCATGACAAGCTGGTGTTCGGCTGTGCCTGGACGGGTGGTTAACGAGGTTTCCCCGCCGTGATGCAGCAGTTTTTCCATATTCGCCAGCATATTTTCCGCCGTGTGCAGATCCCCGGGCAAGAGGGTGGACAGTAAATCGCTGTTTAATCCATCCAGGTTTCGGCAAAGGGTTTCTGAACTGTTTATCAGCGGTTCAATTAAAACGTCCATGTTTTCAATTTGCCGAGCTTCATCCAGCTCTTGTCCCAAGCGCTGTGAAGATCGGCTTTCATTAAGAAAATGGAGGCTATCGGCCAGGGGAGTACTATTTATTTTGCGGTAAATATCGGGACATGAACCCGAGTTCGGTAAATATAACGGCGGCATAAAAAATTCAATCCCTTATATCATGACGAATGTAAGCATTCCCTATCGCTACGTCCTGCCATCGCCATGAACGGCGACGGGTGTAATGGCGAGCAGCGGATACGTTGTCATTTATTTAATAACAATTAACCGGAAATAACCTATTTTCTTTTCGGTTATCGGGTTATAAAAATGCTGTAATAATAGATAATTAGGAAAGAATAGACAGGCTGGGCTGGTATATTTACATCACCAAACGGCGGCAAGAACACCTACCGCCCTTCCTTATCAAATTACATAGTCGCTCAGTTCCCCTGCCGCGCCCTGCCAACCGCCGTTCCCAACTGCCATACCGCCATGGCGTAATGAATGCTGTGATTATAACGGGTGATGGTATAAAAATTGGGCAAGGCGTACCAGTATTGATACCCACTGCCAATATCAAGGCGCAGCAGGCCCGCCTCCTGGTAATTACCCAGAGCTCCCTGCGGCGCCAGCCCCGCCGCGCTTAGGGCGGAGAGCGGGTAATGGCTATTGAAGCCATATTCCATAAAGGGCGCCTGGCCGCTGGCCGGCACCGCCACCGCGCCGTCTTTGGTCCAGCCGTGGGCTTTGAAGTAATTGGCGACGCTGCCGATGGCATCCACCGGATCCCATAGATTGATATGCCCGTCGCCATCAAAATCCACCGCATAGCTTTTGAACGATGAGGGCATAAACTGGCCATACCCCATGGCGCCGGCATAAGACCCGCGCAAAGCCAGCGGGTCATCCCCTTCGCTGCGGGCCATTAGCAGAAAAGTTTCCAGCTCGCCCGTAAAATAATCGGCGCGGCGCGGATAATCGAAGGCCAGGGTCGCCAACGCATCGATGATGCGGGTCTTGCCCATCACCCTGCCCCAGCGGGTCTCGACCCCGATGATGCCGACAATAATCTCCGGCGGAACACCATATTCCCGCCAGGCGCGTTGCAGCGCATCGTTATATTGATTCCAGAAAGCGACGCCGTTTTGCACATTGTCCGGCGTGATGAACTTACTGCGATAACGTAACCACGCACCGTTGGGGCCTGACGGCGGCAGGGACGAGGGCGCCTGCCGGTCCATCAGGCGCAACACCCAGTCCAGCCTTTGCGTCTGGGCCAGGACATCATGCAACTGCTGGCGGTCAAAACCGTGTTCCCGCACCATTTTATCAACAAACCGGACCGCATTCGGATTAGACGCAAAGTCGCCGTTCGGCAGGGAACCGGCATTGCCCGGCGCCAGCAGGAAACCGCCTTTGAAGGGATTGCCGTGGGGGGTTTCGGCCGGGGGGACTGGCTTATTGCTGCAAGCAGCGAGCAACGTGAGCAGAGGCAGGAGGGCAGCCAAGTGACGCATCGGATATCCATATAGCCATGCAAGAAAAAGAGAACGCTATGGTAAGGCATTGTCTGTCGCGAAAAAACAGGAATATGATCTTGATCCCAAATTCCCGACAGCGGCAGCACGGTTTGCTCAAGCTGCCGGACGAGAAATCGCATCAGTTAATTTTTTTCACAAACTCGGATTTAAGTTTCATGGCGCCAAAACCGTCTATAAAGCAGTCGATATTATGATCCCCTGCCACGAGGCGAATGCTTTTAACTTTAGTGCCTATTTTCAGCGGCGTGGAACTGCCCTTCACTTTCAAATCCTTGATGACCGTCACGGCGTCGCCGTCCGCCAGTAAATTGCCATTCGCGTCCCGCACTACCAGCCCCTCGTCCTCAAGCTGCGCCTCGCCTTCCAGCGGCCATACGTGGCCGCATTCCGGGCAGTTCAATTGGGTACCATCCTGCCAGGTAAATTCCGAATGGCAGTTGGGGCAATTTGGCAATTGTTGCATGATAAAACCTCAAGAGATTTATAAAAACCAATAAAATCAAATAATAAAATACTGTAGGCGGCTATTTTATCGTTTTGTGGGTCGTTAAGATAGCGCTCTGCCGGCAGGAGCGGTTACGCGCCCTAAGCTACCTGCGCGGGTGCGCCATGGCGCCGCGCGATCAAGAGGAGAGGGTGGCGAGCCTGGCGGCAAAACCCATAAAGAACAGGCCGACCATTCCATTGCCCACTTTGGCCAGGGTATGCCTGCGCCGGAAAAACCCCGCCATCGCCGCGCCGCCGAAAATCAGTACCGTCAGGTAGCTGAAACTCAACGCTTCCAGCATAACGGCCAGGACGGTGTAGGACAGCCAGGTATGCGGATAGTTGAAATTAATGAACTGGACGAAAAACGACACATAAAACAAAATCGCCTTCGGGTTGGTCAGGCTTAGCGTAAGGGATTTCCTGAAGACGTTTTTCGCCTGCGCGGCCTGCTGCGGGCCGGCGCTGCGCTTACTGATAAAATTGGCGTGCAGGATTTTGACGCCCAGATACAGCAGGTAGAAGGCTCCCAGGTAACGCACGAACGCGAACAGCAGCGGCGAAGTTCTAATCAGCGATGCCACACCGAGATACGCCAGGAATATCAGGGTGGCGTCGCCGATAAATACTCCGAGCGCGGCTTTATAACCCGCTCTTACGCCGTGGGAAGCGCCGGTTTTTAGCACAAACAGGGAATTGGGGCCGGGCAGAAGAATAATAAAGACCAGGCCCGCCAGATACGTCCAGAGATTGATGATGCCGATATTTTCCAACACGGGTAAGAACCTCAGATAGTCACGATCATCACGCCGACAAGGCGCGGGTTGCAACGGGTATGATAACGTATCGGCGGCGGTTTGCGATCCGATTAAATCACCCGCCAATATCCGCTTTTGGTCGCCCCGGCTCGGGCCAGCCGGCCTCTGGCCCGTAATGACTTCAGATTGCGCTCAACGATGCGCCGGTTAAGCATAAGCGGGTCCGCCACTTGTACAATGGCGATTGCCGGACGCGTGGCGATATCATGGCGCGCTCAGCGGGAGTATCCATTATTTGCCCCGTGCCCGTAAATAGGATGATAAGATTCCTGACGCAAATCATTCAACGGGTAAACGGCATGGATACCATTATCAGGAAAAATGAAAAAATTCAGCGTGGCGAATTCACCGGCGCGGAGCTGGTCGGGCTGCGTTTTATGGATTGCGATTTCTCCGGCGCCGATCTATGCGACACGCGTTTTACCGACTGTCATTTCTGGGACGGCGAGAACCAGAAAGGGTGTAATTTCAGCCGCGCCCAGCTCAAGGACGCCAGCTTCAAGCGCTGCGATCTGTCGATGGCCGATTTTCGCCACGCCAACGGGCTGGGAATTGAAATCAGCGAGTGCCGCGCGCAGGGCGCTGATTTCAGGGGCGCCAGCTTTATGAATATGATTACCACCCGCACCTGGTTTTGCAGCGCCTACATCACGAAAAGCAACCTCAGTTATGCCAATTTCTCCAAGGTTATCCTGGAAAAATGCGAGCTATGGGAAAATCGCTGGAGCGGCGCCCATATCACCGGCGCGACTTTTGACGGTTCCGACCTTTCCGGCGGTGAATTTCAGGCCTTCGACTGGCGCTCCGCCTCCTTCAGGCACTGTGATTTAACCGGCTCCGAGCTGGGGGAACTGGATATACGCAGCCAGGATCTGGATGGGGTAAAGCTTGATAGCCATCAGGTTGAAGGGTTGATGAGCCGCCTCGGCATTATCGTTCTGGACATGTGAACCCGTTTTCGCGCCCGTTGCGCCAGCCACGATATCAATCATTGCCCCTTGCGCCGGCAGCGTGAAGCCGGCCGGCAGTATTCGTTTTTACCGGTGTTAGTTTGGCGGCCCCTAAGCTAGTATAGCGGTAGAAAACGGGTTGATTTCGTCAGCGGGCAACGTAGCGGACAACCTGGTCGCCTTTCATAAAATTCAATGGATTACCAAGATTAAGCGAATGAATGATACCGATATTTTAGATAGCCACACCCCCATGATGCAGCAGTACCTGCGCCTGAAGGCGCAGCATCCGGATATCCTGCTGTTCTACCGGATGGGCGATTTCTATGAGATGTTTTATGACGACGCCAAACGCGCGTCGCAGCTAATGGATATTTCCCTGACCAAACGCGGGCAGTCCGCCGGTGAACCGATTCCGATGGCCGGCGTGCCTTATCATGCGGTGGAGACTTATCTGGCCAAGCTGGTGCAGTTGGGCGAGTCGGTGGCCATTTGCGAGCAAATCGGCGATCCGGCCGCCGCCAAAGGGCCGGTGGAACGGCGCGTGGTGCGCATCGTTACGCCGGGCACCCTGAGCGACGAAGCGCTGCTCAATGAACGGCAGGATAACCTGCTGGCCGCCGTGTGGCAGGAGCCGCAGGGCTTCGGTTACGCCACCCTGGATATCAGCTCCGGGCGTTTCCTGGTCTGTGAACCGGCCGATGCCGAAGCCATGGCCGCCGAGCTGCAGCGTACCAATCCCGCCGAACTGCTGTTTCCCGAAACCTTGCAGGACATGGGGCTGATCGAGCATCGCCGCGGGCTGCGCCGTCGTCCGATTTGGGAATTTGAACTGGCCACCGCCCGCCAGCAGCTCAACTTGCAGTTCGGCACCCGCGACTTGAACGGGTTCGGCATCGAGCGTGCCGGCGCCGCCCTGCGGGCCGCCGGCTGTCTGCTGCAATACGTCAAGGATACCCAGCGTACTTCCTTGCCCCATATCCGCGCCATTACCCTGGAGCGGGAGCAGGACGGCATCGTGATGGATGCCGCCACCCGGCGTAACCTGGAACTGACCCAAAACCTGAGCGGCGGTTTTGACAATACGCTGGCGGAAATCCTGGATCATAGCGTTACGGCGATGGGCAGCCGGATGCTTAAACGCTGGCTGCATATGCCCACCCGGGATCTCGCCGCCCTCACCCATCGCCAGCAGGCCATCAAGAGCCTGCAGGAGCCCTGCGCCGAATTACAGCCGCTGCTGCATCAGGTAGGGGATTTGGAGCGCGTGCTGGCCAGGCTGGCGCTGCGCTCGGCCCGTCCGCGGGATTTGGCGCGCATGCGCCACGCGTTCCAGCAATTGCCGGCCATCCACCAGGTCCTGTCCACGCAGCCCACCGAACATATCCGGCATTTGCTGGCGCAGGTCGGGCTATTTGATGAACTGCGGGTACTGCTTGAACGCGCGGTGGTCGAGGCGCCGCCGGTGCTGGTGCGCGACGGGGGCGTCATCGCGCCCGGCTATAATGCGGAACTTGACGAATGGCGGGCGCTGGCCGACGGCGCCACCGACTATCTGGATCGCCTGGAAATCCGCGAACGCGAACGGACCGGGCTTGATACCCTTAAGGTCGGGTTTAACGCCGTGCACGGTTATTATATCCAATTGAGCCGCGGGCAAAGCCACCAGGCGCCGATTCACTATGTGCGCCGCCAAACGCTGAAAAATGCCGAACGCTATATTATTCCCGAGCTAAAAGAATATGAAGACAAGGTGCTGACTTCGAAAGGGAAAGCGCTGGCGCTGGAAAAAGCCCTCTACGACCAGTTGTTCGATCTGCTGTTGCCCCACCTGGCGCCATTACAGCAGTGCGCGGCGGCGTTGTCGGAACTGGACGTACTTAGCAACCTGGCGGAGCGGGCCGAAACCCTGAATTATGTTTGCCCCACCCTTTCCGAACAACCGGGCATTAAAATTACCGCCGGGCGCCATCCGGTAGTGGAACGCGTATTAAGCGAGCCGTTTATCGCCAATCCGCTGTCGCTCTCCGCGCAGCGGCGGATGCTGATTATCACCGGCCCGAATATGGGCGGGAAAAGCACCTACATGCGCCAAAACGCCCTGATTGTGCTGATGGCGTATATCGGTAGTTTCGTGCCGGCCGCGCAGGCGGTGATAGGTCCGGTAGATCGCATCTTTACCCGCGTGGGCGCGGCGGACGATCTCGCGTCCGGCCGCTCGACATTTATGGTGGAGATGACCGAAACGGCCAATATTTTACATAACGCCACCCCGCAAAGCCTGGTGCTGATGGACGAAATCGGCCGCGGCACATCGACCTATGACGGTTTATCGCTGGCCTGGGCCTGTGCCGAATGCCTGGCCGGCCGGATTAAAGCCATGACGCTGTTCGCCACCCACTATTTCGAGCTGACCACGCTGCCGGAAAAAATGGAAGGAGTGCTGAATGTCCATCTGGACGCGCTGGAACAGGGCGAGACCATCGCCTTTATGCATACCGTACAGGACGGCGCGGCCAGTAAAAGCTACGGCCTGTCGGTAGCGGCGCTGGCGGGGGTGCCGCGCGAGGTGATCAAGCGGGCGCGGCAAAAGCTCAAGGAGCTGGAGACCTTATCCAACAGCGCCACCGGCAGCACCGTGGAAGGTTCGCAGCTTTCGCTCCTGCAACCGCCGCAGGAAGAGACCGCGCCGGCCGTGGCGGCCCTGGAAGGATTGGACCCGGATTCACTGTCGCCGCGCCAGGCATTGGAGTGGCTGTATCGCCTGAAGGCCATGGTGTAACCGGCATCTGGAATCGCAGGCATAAAAAAACGGCGGGGAATCAACCCCACCGTTTTTTATTGGCTAATGAATCCGGAGAATGGCGAAAGACCTGCCTTTTCGCAATATCTGCCGTCTCTGGTTTTCAGGAGGCATTACTCCCGAAACAAAGCCTCCAGATTCAGCCCCTGCCCCTGCAGGATTTCGCGTAGACGACGCAGGCCTTCAACCTGGATTTGACGAACGCGTTCGCGGGTCAAACCGATTTCACGACCGACATCTTCAAGCGTGGCGGCTTCATAACCTAACAAACCGAAACGACGGGCCAGCACTTCACGCTGCTTGGCGTTGAGTTCGAACAGCCACTTAACGATACTTTGCTTCATATCATCGTCTTGGGTGGTGTCTTCAGGCCCGCTTTCTTTCTCGTCGGATAAAATATCTAACAAGGCTTTTTCGGAGTCACCGCCCAGCGGGGTGTCCACCGAAGTAATGCGCTCGTTAAGACGCAGCATGCGGCTGACGTCATCGACCGGTTTATCAAGCTGTTCGGCAATTTCTTCCGCGCTTGGTTCATGATCCAACTTGTGGGACAACTCTCTGGCGGTACGTAAATAAACGTTAAGCTCTTTTACGATATGGATAGGCAGACGAATGGTACGGGTTTGGTTCATGATTGCCCGTTCAATGGTCTGGCGAATCCACCAGGTGGCGTAAGTAGAGAAACGGAACCCTCTTTCAGGGTCGAATTTTTCCACCGCCCGGATAAGCCCGAGGTTACCTTCCTCGATCAAATCCAGTAACGCCAGTCCGCGGTTGCCGTAACGGCGGGCGATTTTTACCACCAGCCGCAGGTTGCTTTCAATCATACGACGTCGTGAGGCAACATCACCCCGAAGTGCACGTCTTGCAAAATAAACTTCTTCTTCTGCGGTGAGCAGCGGGGAGTATCCAATCTCACCCAAGTAAAGCTGCGTGGCATCCAGGACGCGTTGGCTCGCCGCCTGGGATAACAACTCTTCTTCCGCTAAATCATTGTCAGCGGGCTCGTCGATCAACGCTTTCTCGTCAAATATTTCAACTCCGTTCTCATCGAACTCGGCATCTTCATGTGACTCGTTAACTTTCAGCGTATTTTGGCTCATAAATGGCTCCTACCCGTGATCCCAGGACAGAATAGCTAAATATTCCGACCAATTTATCGCTGCGGAAGATAACGCAGCGGGTTTACGGATTTCCCCTTGTAACGAATTTCAAAATGCAGTCTAACCGAGCTGGTCCCTGTGCTACCCATGGTAGCGATTTTCTGTCCGGCAGTTACTTCTTGTTGTTCCCGGACCAGCATCGTATCGTTATGGGCATATGCACTCAGGTAATCATCATTATGTTTGATGATTATCAGATTTCCGTACCCTCGCAGCGCGTTGCCTGCGTAGACAACTCGTCCGCCGGCAGTTGCCAGGATGGCTTGACCGCGTGAACCGGAAATATCGATCCCTTTGTTTCCGCCTTCTGATGCAGAAAAGTTATCGATTATCTTCCCGTCCGCTGGCCAGCGCCAACCGGTTATCGCAGTGTTGCCAGACGCTGTACTGCTTGACGTTGAGCTGGGGGCGGTAACAGGCGCGGTTGTCGCAACAACTGCACCCGATGTGGGTAACATTTTGCCGCCATTTGATGGCAACATTTTCCCTACATTCTGTTTACCTGAATCTTCAGAATACTCATTGTTTGCTTGAGAATCAATACCCGAGCTCAGCATTTTCGTATTCTCAGGCGAGTTGGCTGCGACACTGGCGCCCGCGCTGACCGGATTGCTTGCGCTCCCGGCCAACATTCCGCCGCCGCTTGCCGGCGGCGTACTGCTGCCGGTGAGAGGTGCCGTTCCGTTACTTACCTGTAATGTCTGACCAACGTTCAACCCATAAGGTTCCGGAATATTATTCCTTTTTGCCAAATCACGGTAATCATTTCCGGTAATCCAGGCAATATAGAACAATGTATCACCAGGTTTGACCTGATAGGTAGATCCGCCATAGGAACCTTTTGGAATAGTGGTATAACTTCGATTATAAACAATCGTGCCCTGGGGCGATCGGTTAACCGGACTGATGTTTCCAGCCGCGCCGGTCTGTGGTTGCAATGCCGGTTGTTGCACCGGTTGTGACTGTGGTTGTGATTGTAGTTGCGGCCGCTGCGCCAGCGCCTGTGATTGCGCCGGCGGCTGTAATTTCGGTCTCTGTACCGGGGTGGGGCTCGTCATGCCGCCGTTGTTATCGCCGCCCACGCTACTGATTGGTGCTGAAGTATCGTCACTGGCGCATCCCGCCAACCATATACTGGCCATCGAACATACCGCAAGGCGGCGCCAATAGCGCTTTGGGCTTCCCATGCTCATCTCTCCCCTATGGCAGCAAAGCCAATCATCATTCCAAACATGCCAGACATTATCGTTATACATCCTATTTTCTCTCATTACTTCATGAATGAGAGTATTTTCAGCTATTTCCGAAAGTTTAATTTTATGCAGTTAATGCTAGCAACATCCACCGGAAGGCGCCATAAAACAGTTGTATAGAAATTTAAACCGCCGCGTGGGGCGCTAAGGAAGCAGGAAGAAAGGGAAAATAGGCGGCGGATTATGCCAGTTCCCCACGAATCAGGGGGACAAAACGTACGGCCTCGACGGTTTCCACCATGAATTCGCCTCCCTGGCGCCGGACGGTGGTCAAATCCTGGGTATCCTCCCCCACCGGCAAGACCATGATGCCGCCCTCGTCGAGCTGGGCCATTAACGCGGATGGGATTTCCGGCGGCGCGGCGGTGACGATAATGGCGTCAAAAGGCCCGCGGGAAGGCCAGCCGAGCCAGCCGTCGCCATGGCGGGTGGATACATTATGCAAATCAAGCTGTTTCAGGCGGCGCTTGGCCTGCCACTGGAGTTTTTTGATCCGTTCGACCGAACAGACATGCTGCACCAGGTGCGCCAGAATGGCGGTCTGATAACCCGAGCCGGTGCCGATTTCCAATACGCGGGAAGTGGGTTTAAGGCGCAGCAGCTCGGTCATGCGGGCAACGATATAAGGCTGCGAGATGGTCTGGCCGGAACCGATGGGCAACGCGGTATTATCATAGGCCTTATGCTCAAAGGCTTCGTCGATAAAGCGCTCGCGCGGTACCGATTCGATGGCCTGTAGCAGCCGCTCGTCCTGAATCCCCTGTTGGCGGAGTTGGTCCAATAATGCCTGTGTGCGCCGGTTTACCATTTGCCGCTGACCTCCGCATTTTCCAGCCAAGACGTGAGCACCGATTGGGCGGAATAAGCGGTTAAATCCACCTGTAGCGGCGTAATGGAGACGTACCCTTGTTCGATAGCGGCAAAATCGGTATCGGGGCCGTTGTCGAACGTTTCTCCCGGCGGTCCGATCCAGAACATTTCATGCCCGCGCGGGTCCAGCTGCCGGATAGCCTGATTCGCCGGATGGCGGCTGCCGCAGCGGGTTACCCTGATCCCCTTGATGGCCGACAGGGGCACATCGGGCACGTTGATATTAAGTATTTTACCGGTCCGCAGCGGCTCGCTGGTCAGCGCGCGAATCAGCCGGCACGCGACGGTCACGGCGGTGTCGTAGTGCCGGGTGCCGTTAAGGGAGATGGCCAGCGCGGGCAATCCCAGGTGACGCCCCTCCATGGCGGCGGCCACCGTGCCGGAATAGATGACATCATCGCCCAGATTGGCGCCGGCGTTAACGCCGGATACCACGATATCGGGACCGGGGCGCATCAGGGCATTCACTCCGAGATACACGCAGTCGGTGGGGGTGCCGGACTGTACGGCGATATCCCCGTTGCTTTGTTTAATGGTGCGCAGCGGGACATCCAGGGTCAATGAATTTGACGATCCGCTGCGGTTGCGATCGGGCGCAACCACCTGTACGTCGGCAAAACGACGCATGGCGTCCGCCAGCAACTGGATGCCGGGCGCATGGATTCCATCATCATTACTCAGCAGTATGCGCATATCGTTATTAGCTTTATTAATTATGAGTAGTTTTTAAACGCGCCGCCCACCCATTGGGCAAAGACCGCCCCGTCACCCCAAACGAATGTCCGGATTTACGGGCGGCAAATAAAAGCAATAATGGCATGAAACGCCACGGCGGTGAAGCCTGCAATCCCTACTGATAAACAAAATTCACGCCGTGCGCGGTTACCCGGCCCTATAATGCGATATCAGCCGCCGCGTCGAGCAGTTCCCGCACTACGCTGGTGGCGAAACAGCCCGCGGGCAGGGCAAAGGACAGCGTCAGCACGCTATCATCCTGCCACGACCAGCGCATGTCGGCCGGTTTCAGCAGTATAGCCCGGCGGGCCGGTTCTACCCGCTCGCGGGCCAATAATGCCAGCAGCTCCGGTTGGCCGGCCAGGCATTCCTGCTCAAACGCCAGCGCCTCCCCGGCGCTGCCGGGCAATCCGTCCCCGGGCAAAGGCGCGGTCAGGCTCAGTTCGCCTTGGGCCACGCGCTCCGGCAGCGTGGGCATATCGTCCTGCGTGGCGATAAACCAGCTGCCCCGGCCGGTAAGTTGCAGCGCATCCCCGGCCAGCACCTGCCAGCGGCCCAGGCGCCGCAGCCGTTCGCTGACGACCAGGTTAAACAGCGCGCTGCGGGCGGCGGAGAGATAAAAGCTGCGTTTGCTGCGCTCTTTCACCTTGATTTCATCCCGCGCCCAGCGCAGCGCCCGATCGATATTATTGCCGTGATGGCCGAAGCGCTGGCTGCCGAAATAGTTTGGCACCCCGTCGCGGACGATACTCTCCAGACGCTGTTCCACCGCCGCGCGATCGCTGATTTCGCGCAGGACCAGGGTAAACGCATTGCCCTTCAGGGTGCCGATGCGCAGTTTGCGCAGATGCCGGGTAACCTGGATAACCTCGCAGCCTTCCAAGTGAAACGCGGTGAAATCCGGCGCGTCTTTGCCTGGCAAATGCAGGCAAAACCACTGCTCGGTGACCGCATGGCGGTCTTTTAGCCCGGCGTAGCTCACGGCGCGGGCCGGGATGGCGGCGAATTTCGCCAGCGCTTCGGCGACGAACACCGTGTTGCAGCCGCTTTTCCGCAGCCGTACCAGCACATGCTCACCCTCGCCGTCGGGTATAAATCCCAGATCTTCCATGACCAGGAAATCCTCGGGCCGCGCCTTGATGATACCGCTGGCCGCGGGTTTACCGTGCAGCCAGAACAGCTCTTGGTGATTGAGGGGATTTATCATTGCGCTTTTAGCAGCAACACCACCGCCTCACAGGCGATGCCTTCGCCACGTCCGGTGAAACCCAGCTGTTCGGTGGTGGTCGCCTTGACATTGACATCGTCCATATGGCATTGCAGGTCTTCCGCCAGATGGACGCGCATTTGCGGGATATGCGGGGCCATTTTCGGCGCCTGGGCAATAATGGTGATATCGATATTGCCCAAACGGTAGCCTTTCGCCTGGATGCGGCGCCAGGCTTCGCGCAACAATCCGCGGCTGTCGGCATTTTTATAGGCGGCATCGGTATCCGGGAATAATTTACCGATATCCCCGAGCGCGGCGGCGCCAAGCAGGGCATCCGTCGCGGCATGCAGCGCCACATCGCCGTCGGAATGAGCCAGCAGGCCCTGCGCGTAAGGTATACGCACGCCGCCGATAATCAACGGGCCCGGCCCGCCGAATTTATGAACATCAAAACCATGACCGATACGCATTTTCGGTTCTCCTTGTGATATGGGCGCGCGTGGTAATGCATAGATGCGCGAATAAACGCGTTAATCAACCGCGGCGCTTAAGTACGTTGCTTAAGCGCCGCGACAACGCTACGCCAGGGATTCTTGTTGCAATTGGGTAAAGTAAAACCGCGCCAGGGCTAAATCTTCCGGCCGCGTGACTTTGATGTTATCCCCGCGGCCGGCCACCAGCAAAGGCTGGTAGCCGCAATACTCCAGCGCCGAGGCTTCATCGGTGATCCGGGCTCCCTCGCTGAGCGCGCGGGTCAGGCAGGCTTCCAGCAGGGACAGGGGGAACAGTTGCGGGGTCAGGGCATGCCACAGATTTTGGCGATCCACCGTATGATCAATGGCCGTTTCGCCGGTAATGGCCTCTGGCGCATGATCCGGCGCGACGGCGCGGGCGCGCTTCATGGTATCCCTGACCGGCGTCGCCAGGATGCCGCCGATGGCGGTATGGGCGGTGATAGCCAGCAGGCGGGTTAAATCGTCCTGATGCAGGCAAGGGCGGGCGGCGTCGTGCACCAGCACCCAATCGCCGTCCTGTGCGTGCGACCGCGCTTGCTTCAGGCCGGCCAAGACGGAATCGGCCCGTTCCCGACCGCCGATTACCCGGCTTATCCGGCTATCGCCGGCAATGGCCAACGTATCGAAATAACGATCCCCGGCGCTGATGGCCACAATCACCCGGCGCACGCACGGCTGGCGCAGCAGCGCCGCGATGGCGTGCTCAAGCAGGGTTTTATCCCCGATGGTGAGATATTGTTTAGGGCAATCCCGCTGCATGCGGCTGCCGATGCCGGCGGCCGGCAAAATAGCGATGACGTCGGGGAAAGCCCCCGTTAAAAAGGCCATTATTGATTTTCTTGCGCGGCAGGCGCCGCCGACCGGCGTTTAGACTGGTCCGGCACCAGGCGATAGAAACTCTCTCCCGGCTTAATCATGCCGAGCTCGTTGCGAGATCGTTCCTCGATGGCTTCTTGCCCATCGTTTAGATCATCGATTTCTGCAAATAACTGATCGTTGCGCGCTTTAAGCTTCGCATTACCGGCCTGCTGGACCGACACGTCATCCTCTACCCGGACTAAATCGTGTACGCCATTTTTACCCAGCCATAAAGAATATTGCAGCCAGCCAAGCAGAACCAATAGTAGCAGCGTAAGTTTTCCCATCCCCGCCCCCTGAAAGACTGCCCAATCATCCCATAACTTATGGCAGGACTCCACACCGGGTGACAAAATGAAGGGGTAAAACCCTTGAAAGCTGCTTTATTGCGCTGATTGTTGATGCTTTTTTACGGTTTGTTACCGCAGGTAACTCCCGCGGCGAAATTTACCACCCCGTAAGCTGTGCGAAAACTAACCAGAAGAGGCAGAAAACCGATACGCCGATGCACAGGATCATCAATAACAGACGCCCGGCCAGCAGCACGCTGAAAATCAGGCCGATCAATACCGACACCGGTATTAACGCCAGAAAGAACGGCCAAGTGTAGAGCAGGAAGAATAATGCATTGGCGCCATAGAGCAGAATGGGAACGGCAAAAGCCAGCCAGTAGAAGATAAAACCCGCCATCGCCCCCCAAAAGCCATAGGCCGGTTCTTCCGCGCCGCGTTCGACACCCGGGGCTTTGGTCAGTTTTACCGGCATAACGCGCTTTGATTGGGTGACATTCAGCATTAATCTCGCATCCTGGGCTCATGATACGGCGCCGCGCCGGAGCGCGCCGCCGATTTGGCTTCTCAGGAACCGATAATAACGCGACTGCGCAGCACGTCTAATAAATGGCGGGTCAAATGTGTTACCAATTGTTGGCCATCCAGATGAATATCCGGCCGCTCCGGCGCCTCGTAAACCGAGTCGATGCCGGTGAAATCGCGCAGTTCGCCGGCGCGGGCTTTTTTATACAAACCTTTGGGATCGCGGGCTTCGCAAATGGCCAGGGGCGTATCCACGTAGATTTCGATAAAGCGCCCGGCGGGGAGCAGATCGCGCACCATGGCGCGCTCCGAGCGGTGCGGCGAGATAAACGCGGTCAGCACCACCAGTCCCGCATCCACCATCAGGCGGGCCACCTCGCCCACCCGCCGGATATTTTCCCGCCGGTCCGCATCGTTAAAGCCCAAATCGCGGCACAGGCCGTGGCGCACATTGTCGCCGTCGAGCAGGTAGGTGCTGACCCCCAACTGATGCAGCGCCTGCTCAAGGGCGCCCGCCAGGGTGGATTTACCCGACCCGGACAGGCCGGTGAACCACAGTACCGTACCCTGATGGCCATGCAGGCGCTCGCGTTCCTCCCGGGCCACGGGATGGTCGTGCCAGACGACATTTTCGTCCGGCGAAACGTGCAGCGGACCGGACATGGTTATTTTCCTCCCAGCAAATCGCGGGCGCCCCAGTGCGGAAAGTGGCGGCGAACCAGCGCATTAAGCTCCAGTTCCAGGTCGCTGTGCGCCTGCGGTTCCTGAAATACCTCCGCCAGGGGTTCGCGCACCATGCCGGCGCCGACGGTGACATTGCTCAGCCGATCGATAAAGATCATGCCGCCGGTGACGGCGTTATGGGGGTATTTATCCAGGATCATGGGCTCGTCGAACGCCATCTCCACCAGGCCGATACCGTTGAGCGGCAGGCTATCCGCCACCCGCTGGGTCAGGCTGTTGATTTCCACCTGGTATTGAATATTTTCGATTCGGGCGCGGGTTTTCTTACCGGCGATTTTAATATCAAAGCTCTGGCCGGCCACCAGCGGCCGTTCGGTCATCCAGACCACGTCCACCAGGGCGTTGCGCACCGGTTGCAGCGTTTCGCCGGCGTCAACCACCAGATCGCCGCGGCTGATATCGATTTCGTCCGCCAATACCAGGGTAATCGCCTCGCCGGCCCAGGCCTCGGTCAGATCGCCGTCGAAGGTGACAATGCGGGCGATGGAGGAGGTGACGCCGGAAGGCAGCACTTTAATCTGTTGCCCCACCCGCAGCACCCCTGCCGCCATGGTGCCGGCGTAACCGCGGAAATCCAGGTTGGGCCGGTTGACATATTGCACCGGGAAACGCATCGGCTGCTGTTCGTTGAGGCGAATGACTTCCACGGTTTCCAGCACATCGAGCAGGGTCGGGCCGTTATACCAGGGCATTGCCGCGCTGGGGGTCACGACGTTGTCGCCGTCCAGGGCCGAAATCGGCACAAACGTGATGCTCAGATCGACGGGCAACTCTTCGGCAAAATGCAAATAATCTTGTTTAAACTGTTCATAGACGGTCTGGTCGTAGTCCACCAGATCCATCTTGTTTACCGCCACCACCAGGTGGCGAATCCCCAGCAGCGTACTGATAAAGCTGTGGCGGCGGGTTTGATCCAGCACGCCTTTGCGCGCGTCGATAAGCAGAATCGCCAAATCGCAGGTGGAGGCGCCGGTGGCCATATTGCGGGTATATTGCTCATGCCCGGGGGTATCGGCAATGATAAACTTGCGCTTTTCCGTGGAAAAATAGCGGTAGGCCACATCAATGGTGATGCCCTGTTCGCGCTCGGCCTGCAGCCCGTCCACCAGTAAAGCCAGATCCAGCTTCTCTCCCTGGGTGCCCAGGCGTTTGCTATCGGAGTGCAGCGTGGTCAGCTGATCTTCGTAGATCTGGCGGGTGTCGTGCAGCAGCCGGCCAATCAGGGTGCTTTTGCCATCATCCACGCTGCCGCAGGTGAGAAACCGCAGCAGGGTTTTATACTGTTGCGCATGCAGGTATGCTTCTACCCCGCCCTGCTCGGCGATCTGTTTAGCTATAGTCGAGTTCATAACGATCGCTCCTTAAAAGTAACCCTGACGCTTTTTCATTTCCATCGATCCGGACTGATCGCGGTCGATAACCCTGCCCTGCCGTTCGCTGGTGGTGGACACCAGCATTTCTTCGATAATCTCCGGCAGGGTTTGCGCCGTGGACTCCACCGCGCCGGTCAGGGGCCAGCAGCCGAGGGTGCGAAAACGCACCATGCGCTGGGCGATCACTTCGCCGGGTTGCAGGTCGATGCGGTCGTCATCAACCATCAGCAGCATGCCGTCACGCTCCAGCACCGGGCGCGGCTTGGCCAGGTAAAGCGGCACAATTTCGATATTTTCCAGATAGATATATTGCCAGATATCCAGTTCGGTCCAGTTGGACAAGGGGAAGACCCGGATGCTTTCGCCTTTATTGATCTGGCCGTTATAGTTGTGCCACAGCTCCGGCCGCTGGTTTTTCGGGTCCCAGCGGTGAAAACGATCGCGGAATGAATAAATGCGTTCCTTGGCGCGGGATTTTTCCTCGTCGCGCCGGGCGCCGCCGAACGCGGCGTCAAAACCGTACTTGTTCAGCGCCTGCTTGAGGCCTTCGGTTTTCATGATATCGGTATGCTTGGCGCTGCCGTGGATAAACGGATTAATCCCCATCGCCACGCCGTCCGGGTTGCGGTGCACCAGCAGCTCAAAGCCGTAGGCCTTGGCGGTGCGATCGCGGAATTGGTACATTTCGCGAAATTTCCAGCCGGTATCCACATGCAGCAGCGGGAACGGCAGCGTGCCCGGGAAAAACGCCTTGCGGGCCAGATGCAGCATCACCGAGGAATCTTTACCGATGGAGTACATCATCACCGGATTGGCGAATTCGGCCGCGACTTCACGGATGATATGGATGCTTTCCGCCTCCAACTGCCGTAAATGGGTGAGTCGTTGTTGATCCATTATTACGTCCTTAAGCCAGATTGACCAACGGCGCGCGCTTTTGCGCCGCCGCATCATGCTGTGGTCCGAACCAGGCAATTTCATCATGAAGGGTGACAACTTCGCCAATAACCAGCAAAGCCGGGGTCGGCGCCTGTTGCGCCAGGGTGTCCAAATGTTCCAGGGTACCGGTGAAGACCTGTTGATCCGGCCGGGTGCCGCGGCCGATGACCGCCACCGGCGTCTGCGGCGAGCGCCCGTGCAGGATCAACTGCCGGCTGATTTCCGCGGCTTTCAACACGCCCATATAAATAGCCAGGGTCTGGCGGCCCGCCGCCAGCGCCGGCCAATCCAGGTCGCCGCCGCCGCGCCGCGCATGGCCGGTAATAAAGGTTACGCTTTGCGCATGGTCGCGATGGGTCAGCGGAATGCCGGCATAGGCCGTCGCCCCTGCGGCGGCGGTCACGCCCGGCACCACCTGGAAAGGGATACCGGCGGCGTTCACCGCCTGCAGCTCTTCGCCGCCGCGGCCGAAGATAAACGGATCGCCGCCTTTGAGCCGCACCACCCGTTTGCCCTGCCGCGCATGCTCGATCAGCCGCTGGTTAATCTCCTCCTGGGGCATACAGAAATCCCCGGCGCGTTTACCCACGCAAATCCGCTCCGCGTCGCGCCTGACCAGCTCCAGCACCTCGTCGCTGACCAAATAGTCATACAGCACCACGTCGGCCTGCTGCATTAATTGCAGCGCGCGCAGCGTCAGCAGTCCGGCATCCCCCGGACCGGCCCCCACCAGCGCCACCTCGCCGCCCTGTTCGGCCGGCGCGGTCAGTTCCTGTTGCAACACGTCCTTGGCGGCGTCGGTTTGCCCCTGCGACATCAGGGCGGCGAAGCGGCCGTTAAGCGCCCGCTCCCAGAAACGACGGCGCCCGCTCATGGACGGTACCTGCTGTTTCACCTTATCGCGCCAGGCGCCGCAGATATCCGCCATCGGGCCGATAAAGGCCGGCAGCAGGGATTCCAGTTTTTCCCGCAACATGCGCGCCAACACCGGCGCTTTGCCGCCGGAAGAGATAGCCACCACAATGGGGGAGCGATCGACGATGGAGGGGAAGATAAATGAACATTTGGGCTGGTCGTCCACCACATTGGCCAAAATCTGGCGCCGGTCGGCCGCGGCATACACTGCGGCGTTGAGCACGGGATCGTCGGTGGCGGCGATTACCAGGAATACGCCGTCTAGCATCCCGGCGGTGAATTCCTCGCCCAACCACGCGATACCGGCGGATTGCGCCTGTTGTTCCAGATCGGGCGAGAGACGGCGCGCCGCCACCCTGACGTGGGCGCCGGCGCGCTGGAGCAAGGCGATCTTACGCGCGGCGACCTCGCCCCCGCCGACCACCAGGACCGGACGCTGCCTGAGATCGGCAAATAGCGGTAAATAATCCACAGCAACCTTTAATGATTTTGCTTAGCAATAATGTGACTATACGTCTTGCGATTAGGTTCTATGAAATAGTTAATTGGAATTACAATTGCTTTAATGGAATAACGACGTGATTGACACCGAGTCGAGTAAAAAAACGCGCAACGAATCGTGCGGTTATTCCCCGGCCGCGCATGGTACAAATTGTGTTGCCACGCGGGGGGTACCATACTATAGCGCTGAGTTTAGCGGCGCAAAACGCCCGCTTCCCGTTTACAAGGATATCGGTTTATGCTTCACCTCGGTCGCTCCAGGCGCGCCCGTTTAACGCTGTGCTTCAGTTGCCTGCTGGCGGCGTCCGCGCCCGCCGTCGCTTACACTCCCAGCCATTATGCAGAAGAACAAATCCGCTATATCGCCACCTATTTCCCCGGCCGCATGGCGGGCAGCCCGGCGGAGCTGATGGCCGCCGATTACCTGCGGCACCGCTTCACCCAGTTGGGATTTCAAAGCGATCTGCGGGGATTTAATACCCGTTACCTGTTCCACGGCAGCGAAGGCAAAGGCGACTGGCGCAAAATCACCGCCACGTCGGTGATTGCCGCCAGGGCAGGCAGCACGCCCGGCGAAATATTGATTGTGGCCCACTCCGATACCTTTATGCCGCGCAGCGATAAAGACCTGAATAACAATCTGGGCGGGCTGACGCTGCAAGGCGTGGATGATAATGCTTCCGGCGTCGGGGTCATGCTCGGCCTGGCCCAGCAACTGGGCCAGGGGAGGCTGGCGGTGGGCGTGCGTTTCGTGGCGCTGAGCGCCGGGGAACCCGAAACCTTCGGGGTGGATGATTATGTCCAGCGCATGTCGGCGCAGGAAAAGCGCAATACGCTGCTGGTGATTAATCTCGACAGCCTGGTGGCCGGCGATAAGCTGCGGGTGAATTACAGCCCGGACAGCGGCGACGCCCGCGTGCTGGGACTGGTGAAAACCTTGGGTAACCAGGCGCGCCAGTCCGGCATACCGCTGATTATCAGCGCCGGCATTAAAACCGCCGCCGCCTGCCCCACCGCCGCGCTGCCTTTCGCCAAGGCGGGCTTTGCGGTACTGGATATGGGGTCGGGCACCGCCGACGGCAGTTGCCGCCAGCGCAAGACCAGCCGCAACTTCCCCCAGGGCACGGTACGTTACCAGGGCCAGCGCGATAACCTGATGTTTCTGGACAGCCACCTGACCGGCCAAATCGGCAAGCGCGCCAGGGACAGCATGAAGCTGCTGTGGCCATTGCTGCAAGGGCTAACCCAGGCCGGTAAAACCCGCTGAACCGGCGGCTACGCTATGCCGGGAGTATATGCGCCGGTAGGCCAGCCGTACCGGCGCCCGCCGGGTAGGATAACGGGACGGGCGCCGGCCCCGTTATTCCGCCCCCCGCCGTAGGGAGTAACGACTCACCATCCGTTCCTGATTAAATAGAATATTAATTTCAATTAATCATACTCCCGCTCGCCGGGAATATTGATATTCGGCAGGTATAAAAACTTGTATTATTAAGCCTGTATAATTGAAACCTATTTAATTAAAAATGAACGCAGGCGGCCAGCCATTACAATAATTAGCCGTCCCAAATATATTTATTCCGGAATTAACTATTTCAACACTTTCGTCAGAGAATAAAAATCTATTGGCATTTACTATTGCTTACCGCGTTAAAGCGTCGGCTGTACCGCCGCGTTACTGGCTTTTTCCTCGGAATAAACCATGATGGTCGAACCGGTAATCGCAAGAATAATACCGATCAAGGCATAGGTCGACGGCAGGGTCTGGTAGAGCACCAGGGAAATAACCGCCGTCAGCACGGGCGCCAAGGCATTGGTGCAAGGGGCTACGATAATGGCTTTACCTCTGGACAGCGCCATGACCAGGAACAGCGCGCCGACGGCATTCAGCACCTGGGTGGCGGCGGTGATGGTGTAGGCCGCGGCCGGATAACTGATACTCTTGTCGGGGATCATCACATACGCAATGGGGGCCAGGACGATGCCGGTCAGCGTCATATAGAAAAATATCGAGCTATCCTCAACCTGATGGTTCGACGCGCGCTTCATAAAGAAAGCCTGCAGTCCCCAGGCCAGGCAAATAATAATCGAGAAAACCAGCCATAGCGATCCGCTGATTTTTGTACCGTCTCCCTGGCTGATACTAAAGGCGATAATGGAGAGCAGCGCTAAGAATATGCCAACGGTTCCCAGGAAGTTGATCCGTTCCTTAAGGATGACCAGGGACATAATCACGGTAATAGCAGGAGAAATAGAGATAATAGGGAATACCAGATAAGCAGGAGCACCCATGCCCAGCGTTTTGAACAGTAATAATTGACCGCCGGCGCCGGTAAAGCCTATGGCCAGTCCATACATTATCGCCTTGGCGGAAAAATCGATCTTTTTACCCTTTAGCGTAAAGTAGCATGGGATAAGCATGGTGATTGACCATATAATATAGATCCACTGATCGGGAAAACTGTATTTTTGGGTTGGATAGGCGCTAATGCCGCCCCAGACGCCCCAGGTCAATACCACCATGAGGGTATAGATAATCCAGGATTTGCTTTTCATTTTATTCTCCAATTTTTAGTTTACTGAGAACAGCATCATCAATGGGGTTACCGCTTATTTTTGCGGCATAGATAGCGGCACCTATGGAAGGGTGATATTTAGGCTGGCATACCCGGTAAGTACCGCTTAATTGTGCAAGTTCGTGGACAAAAGGGTCCAGGATAATATCGCCGCAATTAAACACGCCGCCGGTAAAAGAAACCAGGGTGGTTTCATCCGGGGCATATTCCAGTGTTTTGCGTACTGAATCTACCATCATGGCCAATTCTTTCGCGGCGGTGCAGAAAAGTTTATAGCTTTCTTTGTCTCCTTCTACCGCCGCTTCATAGGCGATTTTAGCCACTGAGGCAATTTTCCCGCGGTCCCCATGCCATTTATGAAAGACCAGATCGTTAATATCCAAATCGATATCGATGTGATATTTACTCTTGATCATATCGTACAGAATATCCATCTTGAGCCGATGGTCCGACATTTTTGAGAACAGGTTCAGCGCATTGCAGCCAATCCAGTACGCGCTGCCCTCGTCGCTGAACAATTCGCCCCATCCGCCGCAGCGCGAGCTTTTGGCTTGATGTTCGCCATAGGCGATGGAGCCGGTGCCGGAGACGATATTGATGCCATCACGACACCCCAGGCTGGCCGCCCAGCCGCAGATCATATCGTTATCGCACCGGTATTTGTCCGCGCTCAACAGCGGCGCCGGCATCTGGTCGAGGGCCGGGACATCCGCCGAGACTTCGCCATAGGCCGGCAGGCCGAAAAAAGAATAATCAATGACGGCGGGCGCGATATCCGCCCGGCGGCACACTTCCATAATGCCGTTGGCGATAATATCCTTGCTGTTTTCAAGCCCGACATTCAGGTAGTAACAGGTAGAGGTTTCGTGTTGCGCCAGGACCTCTCCCGCAGAATTTATCAAGACGAAGGCCGTTTTGGTTCCTCCGCCGTCGACCCCCAGAAAAATCATGATTCACTCCCGATGTCTAATTTTCCTGCCGAGCCACACAAGCGTATTTTGCTATAAACCACCTCTTTCATGGCGTCCATGCCGACGCGCATGTAATAACGCGGATCGTTCGCCTGCGGATTTGCGGTGAAGTATTTTTTTACAGCGTTGGCAAAGGCTATTTTTAATTCGGTGCCGACATTAACTTTGCAAATGCCAAGCCCGACGGCGCGAATGATATAATCATCCGGCACGTCGCTTCCGCCGTGGAGCACAATCGGCACATCAACCCGGTTGCTGATGGTTTCCAGTCGGTCAAAATCTATTTTGGGCGTCTGTTTATAGAGTCCGTGCGCCGTGCCGATGGCGATAGCCAGGCTATCGATACCGGTCCGGCTGGCAAATTCCACCGCTTCGTCTGGATCGGTAAGGAAAGCGTGCATGTCGCTGACGTTTTTATCATCTTCTATGCCGCCTAATCTACCCAGCTCCGCTTCAACGCTACAGTCATACTTATGGCAAAAAGAGACCACGCGTTTGACCAGCGCGATATTTTCCGCAAAAGCTAAATGGCTGGCATCTATCATGGCGCTGCGCGCGCCGGCAAACACTTTTTGCCGGATATCGCCGATATCTTCATGGTGATCCAAATGCAGCGCGATAGGAATATCAAAGGTGCCGGCAAAGGATTGGCAGATGGCATAGATATCCTGGAATGCAATATGCCTGAAGGTGCTGGGCGTGCCGGCAAGAATAACCGGTGATTGGCGCTCGTGGCAGGCTTCCAGCACCGCCTGGATAGTTTCAGCGTTATGTATATTAAAAGCCGGAATAGCAAATTTTTCTTGTTTGGCTCTGGCTAATAAATATTTTGTAGAGATGATTCGCATAATTTTTCTCTTTTTGAGTAAATTATTTACTAAGTTATTTATACCGAGCTTGAAGACCGGTATGCCGATCGCTGCTAGTCTGCCAGCTTATGGATAATGACGCCCTCGACGACCCGATTAACTACCCCGGTTGGCGAAGGATTGTCTGGCGAACCGCCTGAATTAAACGAGGTGAGATAGGCAAATATCTGGGCATAAACCAAATAGCAAAAACCAATATGTAAATCGTCCATGCCGGTTGTCTGCGGCAAATATATATGCTCGCCGTTGATTATTTCCGCGGCATGGCTATCGGCGAGAGCGATAACCCGGCGCGCCACTTGATCATTTCTTAATTCAGCGACTAAATCCAGATCGTATTGACGGGTGTAGGCGGCATTGGAAATCAACACCACCACCAGGGTATTGCCGTCGACGATGGATTTTGGCCCATGGCGAAAACCGGTTGGGGAATCATAAAAGGTCGCGATTTTCCCGGCGGTGAGTTCCAGCATTTTCAAGGCGGATTCCTGCGCAATGCCCTGCAGCCCCCCACTGCCCAGATAGACCACGCGCGTAAACCCTTCATCGCCAAATAGCGGGGTGGTTTGTTTTAGATAGCGCTCAATAATGATCCGGCTATTTTCAATAATAGGCAGGAAGGAGGTCTGGTTAAACTGTTCCGGGGCAAATATGGCCAGGCTGGCCAGCATCATATTCGTTATACTGCTGGTCATGGCAAAACCGCGGTCGTGCGTTTCCGGCGGCATCAGCAGCGACAGGGTATTGACGCCGTGCTCAAAGCGTTTATGTAACTGTCCCGCTTCATTGCAGGTAATGATCAGATGAAAGCAGTTCTTGACCCGTTGGTTCGCCAATTCAATAGCGGCCACGCTTTCAGGGCTATTGCCGGATCGGCCGAAAGAAACCAGCAACGTAGGGATCGCCGGTAAAAAGAATTCCAGGGGATTACTGACCAAATCGGTGGTCGGGATAGCTTCCATGCGCGCACCGACTTGCCCGGCCAGTCCAGGCACCAGCGCCTTACCGATAAACGCCGAGGTACCCGCGCCGGTGAAAATAATCCGCAGTTCGCGTTGGGATAATAATGGTTGTAAAAATGCATCAATGCGCTGTTGCCGTTGTTTAATAATATCCAGGGTTTTGCGCCAGGTTTCCGGCTGCTGCACGATCTCTTGTGCGGTAGCGAATGCGAGCCTATCTTTTTCCATCGAAGAAGTGTTCATTGTTTCTGCCAGCCTATTAATGATTAGTGACATGCTGATGAATATGCTTTTATGACGTCGGTAATTTTATCGATAATGATATTTTTAGGTTTGAGTTCTAACTCGCCGTTTCTTACCCGCGCATATTGCTCAGGGAGATATTGATTTAATAAGGGTTCGGGAATAACGGCGTTATCCAGGTTACGGATTAATTTGCGATAGCTGTCCTGGACGCGTTCGTGGGGCCAGTAATAGCGAATCCGGTCCGAGTAGCTGTAAATGCGGGATAATCTTTGCTCATCCTCGCTGCCATGGTAATGATGAATCCAATATTCCGGTTGCGCCTGCATTACCGCTTCCAGGGTGGCGCGCAGTTCGCTGCGATCCCGGCTGATGATTTCCCGTTCGATGCATTCCAGGGCAAACACCGCCTCCCTGAAAGCGAAGGTTAACGCCGGCCCGACTTTGAGAATGGCGAAATGGTCGCGCACCAGTTGCCGGTAGGCCTGCGGCCGTTGGTAATCCGTGGAATGGGCTTCATACACCAGGTTGGGGTGTTCATCGAGCAAATGGCTTAACGCATGGGCATGTTCAGGCTGATAATCGATGACCTGGGTATGGTCGAACTCCACCCCCGGCTGAACCACCAGGCCGATGACCCGATGCCATATTTGTTCCAGGCCGGCCTGTTCAAATGCGCGGCGGTGGGCGCTGATAGTACAGGTCGCCGCCGCAGGCGAGGTGACCTCAATATGATGCAGGTTTTCCTGGGCGCCGCCCGGCACCGGCACTTCGGTGCCGATGATATACAGGATGTCATGACAGCCAAAAGTGTCGAAACATACCTGTTCAGCGATTTTTGCCAGTCTGGCCGAACGTTCGGCGACTATCTCGTCGCTTAGCGGAACGGGGTCGCCCTGGCAGGACATGCTGCAATCAAGATGTATTTTCTTAAATCCCGCGGCAACATAAGAGGCGATCAGCACCTCCGCTTTTTCCATGGCTTCCGCGGCCGGCAGCCCTTGCCAACGGTTGGGCCCCAGGTGATCGCCGCCCAAAATCAGCATTTTTTCATCAAAGCCTGCCGCCTTGGCCTGAGTCATGATGGCGCCGTAGAAATCGGCGGGCGTCATGCCGGTATAACCGCCATATTGATCCACCTGATTGGACGTCGCTTCAATCAGCAACAGGCTGCCCTCGGATCGGGCATGTAGCAGCGCGGCTTCCAGCACCAGCGGGTGCGCGGAACAGATAGCATAGATACCGGTATGCTGGCCCTGCTTGTGGTTAGCGATTAACGCATTCAGCGTCAAACTAAGCTCTTTCATCTCTCAACCTTTTCTTTTCTTTCCTTTGGATGTTTTTAGCTTACATTAGGATCATAAGAAAACAAAAGGAAAGATTCATCGATGTGATAAAGATCATAAAACAAGGAAGTGAAAGAAGAGAGGGTTTTATCCTGGGTTGGCCGGAAATCGCGGGTCGCCGGTTTTATGCGTGGCCGGGACGCGCGCGAGGCGAGTTGGCCATGGGCGTTTTTATAGTCGACATGGGCATAATCGGGCGGGTACAATGGAATTTGGAGGATAGTCGTAAGGGAATGAAAGCGCATCTGCCCTTGGGTTTATCCTGGAATGTTAAAGGCAGGAACAGCAGCATGAGAGATGTCTTGATATGAGTCTTAGCAATAAAACGCTTACCACCAGCGCGCGGCGCGAACGGATCGTCAATCAGCTCAAGGCCCAGGGCAGCGTGCAGGTAAATGTTTTGGCGTCTGATTTCGATGTCTCTACCGTCACCATCCGCAACGATCTGTCGTTTCTGGAAAAACAGGGCGTCGCCACCCGCGCATACGGCGGCGCCATGCTGAGCACCGCCCCGCAGCTTGAAGCGGAACGCTCCATCGCGACAAAACGCACCGAACACTCCACCATTAAAGAGCGCATCGGCCAGCTTGCCGCATCGCTGATTACTCCCGGCAGCAGCATTATTCTTGACTCAGGCACCACGACCTACGAAATCGCGCGCCATTTACACGCCCATGAGGATGTGATTGTCATGACCAACGGCATGAACGTGGCGGACGCGCTGGTGGATGCCACCAGCGTGGATTTATTGGTTACCGGTGGTCGCCTCAGACGCCATTCTTTGTCCTTTTTTGGTACCCAGGCGGAAACGTCTTTGCAGAACTATCACTTTGATATGTTGTTTCTGGGGGTAGACGGATTAGACCCTATGATGGGGGTGACGACCCATCATGAAGATGAGGCCAGGTTAAACCGCTGCATGTGCGATGCCGCTAAAAAAATTATCGTGGTGACCGACTCGTCTAAATTTTACCGGGCCAGCCTGCATAAAATCATCGGCCTGGACCGGGTGGATAAAATCATTACCGACGACAATATCCCACCGGCATTATTGGATATTTTTATCAATAAAGGCATCGACGTACTGTTGGTCGATCATACTTCGCCGGACACCGCCGGATAACAACCGCTATCCGGCAGCGCGGCCTCAGCCCTCGTGCAACCCGCACTCGCGCTTGAGGCCGAAAAAGCGCGTTTCCTCTTCGCTCATGCCCGGTTCCCATTTGCGGGTGGTATGGGTATCCCCCACCGACAGATAACCCTGTTCCCACAGCGGGTGGTAACCCAGATCATTAGCCTTCAGGTATTGATACACCTGGCGGTTATCCCAATCGATAACCGGCAGCAGCTTAAATACGCCGCGCTGGATCGCCAGCACCGGCAACTGGGCCCGGCTGCCGGATTGCTCGCGGCGCAGGCCGGCCAGCCAGCTTTGCGCCTTGAGCGCGGCCAATGCCCGGTTCATCGGTTCGACTTTGTTGATTTGGTTATACGTTTCGATCCCTTCGACGCCCTGCTCCCACAATTTGCCGTAGCGGGCTTCCTGCCACGCGGGCGAAAGCTCGGCGCGAAATACCTGGAGATTAAGCCCCAGCTTCTCGGTCAGTTCATCGATAAACCGGTAGGTTTCCGGGAACAGATACCCGGTGTCGGTTAGGATCACCGGGATATCGGGACGCTGGCGGGTGACCAGATGCAGGCACAGCGCCGCCTGGATGCCGAAGCTGGAGGACAACACCACTTCACCGGGCAAATTATCCAGCGCCCAGCCCACCCGCTGCTCCGCGGTCAGTGTTTCCAGATGACTATTGATGTCCGCCAGCGCCGCGGTTTGTTCCGCTTTCGGCAGCGCGTTCAGTTCGGCCAGGTTTAAACTGCTCATAGGTCCCCTCGGGTTCAGTGTCCGGGTTAAGCGTAAAAGTCTTGCGCGGAATTAACCACCGGCTTAACGATGCCGGCACGTATCACGAAATCGCCGAAGGGTTCCCGCGGATGACGCTCTGCGGCCCAGCGGCCGGTGGTCTCATCGATAATCGCCAGGATTTGGTCTTCGGTGATATTTTCCCGATACATGCGCGGAATGCGCTCGCCGGCGCGATCGCCGCCCAAATACAGGTTATAGCGCCCGATGGCCTTGCCGACCATGCCGATTTCCGCCAGCATCGAGCGGCCGCAACCGTTCGGGCAGCCGGTCACCCGCAGGATGATTTCGTCGTCGCCCAGGCCGTGAGCGGCCATGATGCCCTCCACCTTGGTGACAAACTGCGGTAAAAAGCGCTCGGCTTCCGCCATCGCCAGCGGGCAGGTGGGAAACGCCACGCAGGCCATGGACGCCTTGCGCTGTACGCTGACATCATCGTTAATCAGGCCGTACTGGCGCGCCAGCGCTTCGATTTTGGCTTTATCGCGCGCGGATACGCCCGCGATAATCAGGTTTTGATTGGCGGTGAGGCGAAAATCCCCTTTATGGATGCGGGCGATTTCAGCCATACCGGTTTTCAAGGGGCGATCCGGATAATCCAGGATGCGGCCGTTTTCAATAAACAGCGTTAAATGCCAGCGATTTTCGATACCCTTCACCCAGCCGAAGCGGTCGCCGCGTTCGGTGAATTCATAGGGGCGGATCGGCTCGAACTTGATGCCGGTGCGTTTTTCCACTTCCGCTTTAAACGCCGGCACCCCGACCCGCTCCAGGGTATATTTGGTCTTGGCGTTTTTACGATTGGAGCGATTGCCCCAGTCGCGCTGGGTGCCCACCACCGCCTCGGCGAAAGCCAGGGTATGCTCGGCGGGGATATAACCGAACTCGCTGGCCGTGCGCGGATAGGTGGAGTTGTCCCCATGGGTCATCGCCAGTCCGCCGCCCACCAGCACGTTGAAACCGACCAGTTGGCCGTTGTCGCTGATGGCGACGAAGTTCAGATCGTTGGCATGCAAATCCACATCGTTGAGCGGCGGCACCACTACCGTGGTTTTAAACTTGCGCGGCAGGTAGGTCGGCCCGAGGATCGGCTCCTGGTCGGTGGTTTCGCGCTTTTCGCCGTCCAGCCAAATCTCGGCGTAAGCGCGGGTTTTGGGCAGCAGGTGCTCGGAGATTTTTTTCGCCCATTCATAGGCCTGCTGGTGCAACACCGACTCCACCGGGTTGGCGCTGCACAGCACGTTGCGGTTGACATCCCCCGCCGTGGCGATGGAGTCCAGCCCTAGGCGGTGCAGCATTTGATGCATTTGCTTAAGATCGGGTTTCAGTACGCCGTGAAACTGGAAAGTCTGGCGGCTGGTGAGGCGAATGCTGCCGTACAGGGTATGCGCGGCGGCGAATTCGTCGATGCCGAGCCACTGCGCGGGCGTGATGATTCCCCCCGGCAGGCGGCAGCGCAGCATCATATTAATCAGCGGCTCCAGTTTTTGCTCCGCGCGCTCGGCGCGCAGATCGCGATCGTCCTGCTGGTACATGCCGTGAAAACGGATCAGCTGGAAATTGTCGCCATTAAACCCGCCGGTCAGGCGATCGTGCAGATCCGCCTCGATGGTGCCGCGCAGGAAATTGCTTGCCCCTTTCAGGCGTTCATTATCGGATAAAGGGGGATTGGGTTGTTTTTCACTCATCAGTAGACGTCCCGCTGATAACGGCGCTCAATGCGCAGCTCACTTAAAAATTCATCGGCCTGCTCGATATCCATGCCGCCGTGCTCGGCTACCAGTTCCAGCAGGGCCTGCTCAACATCTTTCGCCATATGGTTGGCGTCGCCGCAGACATAGATATGCGCCCCTTGTTCAATCCAGCGCCAGACCTCGGCGCCCTTTTCGCGCAGCCGGTCCTGGACATAGATTTTCTGGGGCTGATCCCGCGACCAGGCTAAATCGATCGCGCTCAGCAGACCCTCTTTTTTATAACGTTGCCATTCTACTTGATACAGGAAATCGTCGGTAAAGTGCGGATTACCGAAAAACAGCCAATTTTTGCCGGTGGCGCCGTCCGCCTCGCGCTGTTGCATAAACGCGCGAAACGGCGCGATGCCGGTGCCCGGGCCAATCATAATCACCGGCGCGTCGGGGCTGGCCGGTAAACGGAAATTATTATTGTGCTCAATAAAGATGCGCACGCCGTCGTCTTCCTGCAGCCGGTCGGCCAGGTAGCCGGTGGCGCCGCC
The DNA here is from genome assembly GCF_047324175.1 of Sodalis sp. RH21. Taxonomy (NCBI): domain Bacteria; kingdom Pseudomonadati; phylum Pseudomonadota; class Gammaproteobacteria; order Enterobacterales; family Bruguierivoracaceae; genus Sodalis; species Sodalis sp. RH21. Next base: position 4,581,230 of record NZ_CP178732.1, read on the forward strand.
GGTGCGTGCGCGCCCATCGACCTCATAACGCACCACGCCGACGGTGATATGGACTTCGTCGCCCACCTCCGCCTGCGCCGAAGCGATGGAGTACAGGCGCGGCGCAAGCGGGCGCAGCAGGGCCAATAATTGATCCGCTCCCAGCTCGACCGGCGCCTGGCGCACCATATCCACGATCGGCGTGGACTGGGCGTAGCGTTGCAGCTGTTCCTTGTCCGCCGTCAGCGCCAGCAGGGCTTCATCCCGGGCCGTGGCCGCATATTTTTCGACGATCACCGTGGTGTTCTGGGTGAGCTCATAGTGTTTGATCAATGCTTCGGCCAAAGGAAGGGTCTGGCCTTCCACGGTGACCGCCTGGTCGCCTTCGAGCCACAGCAGGCCCAGCAGTTCGTCCACCAGCGCCGGATCGTTTTCATACCACACGCCCAGCGCGTCGCCGGGCTGGTAGCGCAGCCCGGAATCCCCCAGGTCGATTTCAAGGTGCCGGACGTCTTTTTCGGACCGGCGGCCGGTGATTTTCTGCGTCGCCGCAAGCGTAGCCAACAGCGGCTGTTCTTTGGTGTAGGGGGTGGAATCCACCTCGTTTACCGTACCGCTGACGGTTTGCTGCTGCTGCGCGGCGCTCTCCTGCGGCACCCGGGCCTTCAGCAACGCCACGATATCCCGGCGCCAGGCTTCGGCCAGGGGCTGATACTCCACGTCGGCGTCGACCCGGTCAAATAACCGCTGCGCGCCCAGCTCGGCGAGGCGCTGGTCGAAATCCTTGCCTATCTTGGCAAAGTGCTCATACGAGGTATCACCCAGGCCAAATACCGCGAATTGGGTATTGGGCAGTTGGGGCGCTTTTTTCGAGAAGAGATATTTATACAGCGCCACGGCTTCTTCCGGCGGATCGCCCTCGCCCTGGGTAGAAGCGATGACCAGCAGCAGCTTTTCCTGCGCGATTTGCTTGAACTTGTATTCGCCGGCGTTCACCAGGGCGACATCCAGTTTGGCGGCGATTAAATCATCGCGCAGCTGCTCGGCCAACCGGCGGGCATTACCGGTCTGGGAAGCGGAAATCAGCGTAATGGTGGGTGATTCGGCGCGTAGCGGCGCGGGGGAAGCCCCTGCCGCCGTTGCGGACTGATTGACTTGCCCCCAAAAATAACCGGATACCCAGGCCATTTGCAGCGGTGAAAAATCACCGGTGGCGGCTTGCAGACGGGCTAATTGTTCCGGATTGAGCGGGAGCAAAGATGTGGGAGGGACCTGAGTCGTCATTGCTGTTCGAATTTCCTTGTGCGTACCAGTATGGCCGGGCATTTATTATGGGATTATTAGAGTTTGTAAGGTTACTCAGTGTGAAGCAATCAATAAAAGATGTGATGGCAATAATAAATAACTAAAAGGCCTAAAGAGTTATATCGGTTAAACTTATCGATTAAACTGGTTAAGGAATTCGGCGGCCCGATCGATAAGCAGCGGGCTTTGGTGGCCGGCGCCGTCCACCACGGCAAACTGCCAGTTAAATGGCGTAGGCGGCTGTTGTGGTAGTGGTTTCGGCAGCTGTTTTGCCAACCGCCGTACCCGCTGGAAATACCACTGCGCCCGCGCCAGCCGGGTGGCGCCCTGGGCCTCGGCCTGCGGCGTTTGACGCATGGCGGTGTGCGTGGTGCGGGTATCCTGGCCGCCGACCATGATAAGCGTCGGCCGGGCGAAAAACCGCGCCGCTTGTTCATGGTCCAGGGTAAACGGCGCCGCGGCCAAACCGTAGGGCCAGTCCTGCCGCGGGTCCGGCGGCGTCCACCATCCGGCCGACGCGCAGACCGCCGCCTTGACGCGGGCATCCGGCAGCGCCATTAACTGGCGATGGACAAACTGGCAGCCGGCGCTGTGGCCGTAAAGCAAATAATCCGTACGCCGGGTAACGCCCGCGCGCTGCAATCGGCTAAACAGCTGGCCGATGCGGGCATAAGACCACTGCGCCACGGGACGCGGCGCCCCCCGCTGTCCAGGCGCGCCGGCGCGCGTATTGCCCAGCATATACCCACGCGCGCCGGGGTATGCGCTATTGGAGAACTCCGGCGCGATAATCATAAAATGATAACGATTGGCGGCGGCGATCCATTGATCCCGCGCCTGGCGCGCATTGCGCTTTACGCCATGCAAGACCATCACCACCGGCAGATCCCGCGCATCCGGCTGCGGGCGGTAAATATACACCGGCATGGCCCCGTTTTCGGCGGCCAGGGACAAGCAATCATTACCGGCGCGCGGGGCGCCGGCTACCGCGGGCAGCGCCAACAGCCAAACCGATAACAGCCATATGCGCAGCGCCGCCCCGGGGCGCGCTGGCGGACAACGCGGAGATGAGCATTGCGACCATGGCCGCCGCCAACTATATTTATCCGGTTTTTTTTGTCCGCTTTTCATTAATGAGACCCGTAATTATCGCTTCCCGTCAGATATACCATAGAATCATCGGCGGCATTTCGGTACCATGCAGCGTTTGTTGTAACCAGAGGCCCTATAGTGGTAACCACGTTATTTAAAGATTTTACCTTTGAGGCGGCGCATCGTTTGCCGCACGTCCCAGCCGGACACAAGTGCGGCCGTTTGCACGGCCACTCGTTTATGGTGCGGGTGGAGATTACCGGCGAGGTGGACCCGTTCACCGGCTGGGTGATTGATTTTGCCCAATTAAAGGCGCTGTTCAGCCCGATTCTCGATCGGCTGGACCACTATTATCTTAACGATATTCCCGGGTTGGAAAACCCCACCAGCGAAGTGCTGGCCCAGTGGATCTGGCGGGAACTGAAACCCGGCCTGCCGTTGCTCAGCGCCATCGTGGTCAAGGAGACTTGTACCGCGGGCTGCATTTACCGCGGCGAAGCATAACTCGCCCGCGTCAGGCGATATTCAGGTATTTATGCGTCTGCATGGACAGGCGCCAGTTGCGGGCGATACACGTTTCGATACACAGTTTGGTGGCGGCTTCCTGCTGGCTGATGGGCTGCAAGGCGATAATGCGCGGCTTGTCGTCCTCAAGGGTGGCCAGCAGTTCATCGAGATGCTCGATATCCCGCTGACGCGCCACCGGGTGTTTGATTTCATCCGCCCGCTGTAGCGCCTGGGGCAAAATTTCCATGCCGCCGCGCATCCCCACCTTCGGCGAGACCGTGACCCACGTCTGGCTGGTGCAGCGCACTTCCTGGGTGCCGCTGGTCTCAATCTGGCAACTGAACCCCTGCTGCTCCAGGATTTGCGTCAAGGCATACAGATCGTGCACGCAGGGTTCGCCGCCGGTAATCACCACGTGGCGCGCGGTATAACCCTGGGTGGTAATCATCTCCAGCATCTCCTCCGGGGTGACGTTCGCCCATTGGTCGCTATCGGCAATTTTTAGCGGAATATCCCCCAGCGGAACTTCCTTAAGCGGGTCCGTTTCCCAGGTATGTTTGGTGTCGCACCAGCTACAGCCGACCGGACAGCCTTGCAGGCGGATAAATATCGCCGGTACGCCGGTGAAATAACCTTCACCCTGAAGGGTTTGAAACAGTTCGTTAAGCGGGTACTGCATGTTGTTCTCGATAAGTGTCACTACAAATTAGGGCGCTGATTATTACAGATTAGACGATAGGTGCCAAATCAACCCGATAAATAACAGGCCGCGCCGTTATCCCCGCAGATAAAAAAAAGCCCCATCGCAACGATGGGGCTTGGGATCACGTGGTCCGCGGCCGTTTTATCATGCCGCGGACGAAGCGTCGGCGGTTACGCCTGGCCTTTAACTTCTTTCAGGCCGTTGAACGGTGCCCGTGAACCCAGGGCTTCTTCGATACGAATCAGCTGGTTGTATTTGGCAACGCGGTCGGAACGGCTCATGGAACCGGTCTTGATTTGGCCTGCTGCGGTACCCACGGCCAGATCGGCAATGGTCGCATCTTCGGTTTCGCCGGAACGGTGAGAGATGATGGTGGTATAACCGGCATCTTTCGCCATTTTGATCGCAGCCAGGGTTTCGGTCAATGAACCGATCTGGTTGAATTTGATCAGGATGGAGTTGGCAATACCTTTATCAATACCTTCCTTCAGGATCTTGGTATTGGTGACGAACAGGTCATCGCCCACCAGCTGGATTTTGTCGCCCAGCACTTTGGTCTGGTAAGCAAAACCGTCCCAGTCGGATTCGTCCAGGCCATCTTCGATGGAGACGATCGGATAGGTTTTGGTCAGGCCTTCCAGGTAATGCGTGAACTCTTCAGAGGTGAAAGATTTGCCTTCGCCTTTGAGTTCATATTTACCGGTTTCTTTGCTGTAGAATTCAGACGCGGCGCAGTCCATCGCCAGGGTGATGTCTTTACCCAGCACATAACCGGCTTTTTCCACGGCTTCCTTGATGGCGGCCAGGGCGGCGGAGTTGGATTCCAGGTTCGGCGCGTAGCCGCCTTCGTCGCCAACAGCGGTGTTCAGGCCCTTGGCTTTTAATACTTTAGCCAGGTTATGGAACACTTCAGAACCCATGCGGATAGCTTCTTTGACGGTTTTAGCGCCAACCGGCTGGATCATGAATTCCTGGATGTCGACGTTGTTATCGGCATGTTCGCCGCCGTTGATGATGTTCATCATCGGCAACGGCATGGAGAACTTGCCGGCGGTGCCGTTCAGTTCAGCGATATGTTCGTACAGCGGCATGCCTTTGGACGCGGCGGCGGCTTTAGCGGCTGCCAGGGACACGGCCAGGATGGCGTTGGCGCCGAACTTGGATTTGTTTTCAGTACCGTCGAGATCGATCATGATCTTGTCGATATTGGCCTGATCTTTCGCATCTTTGCCCAATACCGCTTCGGCGATCGGGCCGTTTACCGCGGCAACCGCTTTGGTGACGCCTTTGCCCAGGAAACGGGATTTGTCACCGTCACGCAGTTCCAGCGCTTCACGGGAGCCGGTGGAAGCGCCTGATGGTGCGGCGGCCAAACCAACAAAACCACCTTCCAGATGTACTTCTGCTTCAACAGTCGGATTGCCGCGTGAGTCGATGATTTCACGGCCGATGACTTTAACAATTTTGGACATTAGTATTTCCTCAGTACAAGTTAAAACAAAATTCCTGACGAACCACGCGCCGTCGCGAAAGACCGCGCGCCGCTCGCCGTATCATTTTTATTTCATCTGACGCTTTTGGTACTCGCCAGCCGCTTTGACGAAGCCGGTAAACAGCGGGTGGCCGTCGCGCGGCGTCGAAGTAAATTCAGGGTGGAACTGGCAAGCCACGAACCACGGATGATCGGGATATTCAATAATCTCGACCAGCTTGTTATCACCCGACAACCCGGCGATGCGCAGGCCGGCGGCTTCAATCGGTTTCAACAGCATGTTATTGACTTCATAACGATGGCGATGGCGCTCGACAATGGTGGAGTCGCCGTACATAGCGCGCACCAGGCTGCCTTCGGACAACTGGCAGGCCTGGCTGCCCAGGCGCATGGTGCCGCCTAAATCGCTTTGTTCGGTGCGCTGTTCGACGCTGCCGTTTTCGTCACGCCATTCGGTGATCAATGCGACCACCGGGTACTTACAGTCTGGCACAAATTCGGTGGAGTTGGCATTGTCCATGCCCGCCACGTGCCGGGCGAACTCAATCAGCGCCACCTGCAAGCCCAGGCAAATGCCCAGGTAAGGAATCTTGTTTTCACGCGCGTATTGCGCGGTCAGGATCTTGCCTTCCACGCCCCGGTAACCAAAACCGCCGGGGATCAGGATGGCATCGAGATTTTTCAGGATCTCCACGCCGCGGGTTTCGACATCCTGGGAATCGATAAGCTTGATGTTCACCGTCAGGCGATTTTTCAGCCCGGCGTGCTTGAGCGCCTCAATCACCGATTTGTACGCGTCCGGCAGTTCGACATATTTGCCGACCATGCCGATGGTGACTTCGCCGCCCGGATTGGCTTCCTGGTAAACCACCTGCTCCCACTCAGACAGATCCGCCTCGGGACAGTTCAAGCTGAATCGTTTACAAATATAATCGTCCAGGCCCTGTGATTTCAAGAGGGCCGGGATTTTATAAATGGAATCAACGTCTTTAAGGGAAATGACCGCTTTTTCCGGCACATTGCAGAATAAAGCAATTTTTGCCCGTTCGTTGGTGGGCACCGAGCGATCGGAGCGGCAAATCAACACGTCCGGCTGGATGCCGATGGACAGCAGTTCCTTGACCGAATGCTGGGTGGGTTTGGTTTTCACCTCGCCGGAAGCGGCCATATAGGGCACCAGGGTCAGGTGCATGTAAATGGTGTGTTCGCGGCCCACGTCCACCGCCATCTGGCGAATGGCCTCCAGGAACGGCATGGCCTCGATATCGCCCACGGTGCCGCCGATTTCCACCAGCACCACGTCATGGCCTTCGCCGCCCTCAAGGATGCGTTCCTTGATGGCATTGGTAATATGGGGGATCACCTGGATAGTGGCGCCCAGGTAGTCGCCGCGGCGTTCCTTGCGCAGCACATCCGAGTAGATGCGCCCGGTGGTGAAGTTATTGCGCCGCGACATTTTGGTGCGGATAAAACGTTCGTAATGACCCAGGTCCAGATCGGTCTCTGCCCCGTCTTCGGTCACAAAAACTTCACCATGTTGGGTTGGACTCATGGTACCCGGGTCCACATTGATGTATGGGTCCAGTTTCATGATGGTAACGTTGAGTCCGCGGGCTTCGAGAATAGCCGCCAGCGAGGCTGCGGCAATACCTTTACCCAATGAGGATACGACCCCGCCGGTTACAAAAATATAATTAGTTGTCATGCTGAACCTGAGATTTTGGGTGTAAAGACGGAATAACCAAGACGGGAAAATAGTATACCTTAAGCGGGAATCCGCCACAAACGTTCGTTTTGCTAAATGTGATTCGGGCCCCACGGCCCCCGCGCCGGAACATGCTCCTGTCCCGGCCGGGATAATAGTTTGATTAACAAGAGGTTGGCAGAAAAAACATCGCTGGCGTCAACACAGCGGCAAACAATGGCTTATCCGGCGGTTTCCCGCTGTTTTATCTGCTGCCACGCGGCTTCCATCTCCTCAAGCGTAGCCTGGTGAAGGCTCTGCCCGCCGGCCAGAATAATCTCTTCCACCGCGCGAAAACGGCGCTCGAATTTGCGGTTGGCTTTTTGCAGGGCGGTTTCCGCTTTTTTGCCGAGGTGGCGGGTCAGGTTGACGGTGGCGAACAGCAGATCGCCCAGCTCTTCCTCCAGCTTGTCCTCATCCACCACCGCCTGGCGGGCTTCGTGCATCACCTCGTCAATCTCCTCGTAGACTTTGTCCACCACCGGCCCGAGGGTGGTCCAGTCAAACCCCACCGTGGCGCAGCGCTGCTGGATTTTTTGCGCCTTCATCAACGCCGGCAGCGCCTCGGGAATATCATCGAGCGGGGAAAGGCGGGCCTTTTCCGCCCGTTCCCGGGCCTTGAGGGTTTCCCACTGGCCGGGCGGCGCTATGCCGTCATGGCCGGCGTCCTGGCCGAAGATATGCGGATGGCGGCGCACCAGCTTATCGCTGATGGCGTCGCATACGTCTTCGAAATCAAACAACCCCTGCTCGCGCGCCATCTCGGCGTAAAACACCACCTGGAACAGCAGATCGCCCAGTTCGCTTTTCAAGTCGTCATAATCGCGCCTGGCGATGGCGTCCAGCACCTCGTAGGTCTCTTCCAGGGTGTAAGGGACGATGGTGTCGAACGTCTGCCGCCGGTCCCACGGACAGCCGGTCTGCGGGTCGCGCAGGCGGGTCATGATGGCCAGCAGGCGTGCCTGGGCGCCCGGGGTTACGGGGGATGCAGCCATGTTATTCTCCATGCAGCCGGCGTGCGTCGATGACGTCCGGCAATTGATTCAATTTGGACAATACCCGGCCCAGAACCTGCAGATTATAAATTTCTATATCCATATCGATGGTGGCCAGTTGTTGTTTAATGTCGCTGCGGCTGGCGACGCCCAGCACGTTGACTTTTTCGTTGGCCAGGATGGTGGTGATATCGCGCAGCAGCCCGCTGCGATCGTTGGCCACTACCCTGACCACCAGCGAATAGCCGCTGGAATAGCTTTCCCCCCACACCGCATCGACAATGCGTTCCGGGGCATTGGCCTGCAAGTCGGCCAATTGTTCGCAGTCGGCCCGGTGAATGGAGATGCCGCGCCCGCGGGTGATAAAACCGATGATTTCGTCGCCGGGAATGGGCTGGCAGCAGCGGGCGATATGATGCATCAGGTTGCCCACGCCTTCCACCACCACCCGGCCGTTGTCTTTGGAGCGCGGCACCGCCGGCGGTTTTTGCGTCAGCTGCTTGAGCGCCTCGCGATCCTGCTCTTCGGCGCTGGGTTTATTCAGCTTGCCCTGCAGGAAGTTAATCATCTGGTTGATGCGCACGTCGCCGCCGCCGATGGACGCCAGCAGCTCGTCCAGGGAGTTGACGTTATAGCGCGGCAGCAGCAGTTTTTCGGCTTCCTTGATGCTCAGGCCCAAATGTTCCAGCTCATCGTCCAGCAGTTGGCGGCCGGCGATAATGTTTTTATCCCGGTCCTGCTTGCGGAACCAGTTGTGGATCTTGGAGCGCCCCCGGCTGGTGGTGACGTATCCCAGGTTGGGGTTGAGCCAGTCGCGGCTGGGGTTGGGTTGTTTCTGGGTGATGATCTCAACCTGATCTCCCATGCGCAGCTGATAGGTAAAGGGCACGATGCGCCCGCTGATTTTGGCGCCGATGCAGCGGTGGCCGACGTCGCTATGGATATGGTAAGCGAAATCCAGCGGCGTCGAACCGGCCGGCAGGTCGATCACGTCGCCTTTCGGGGTGAACACATAAACCCGGTCGTCGAAGACCTGGCTGCGCACCTCGTCGAGGATCTCGCCGGAGTCCGCCATCTCTTCCTGCCAGGCCAGCAGCTTGCGCAGCCAGGCGATGCGCTCTTCATAACCGGAACGCACGCCGGTGGAAGGCGTGCCTTCTTTGTATTTCCAATGCGCCGCCACGCCCAGCTCGGCGTCTTCATGCATTTGCCGGGTGCGAATCTGGATTTCCAGCGTTTTGCCGCGCGGTCCCAGCACCACGGTGTGGATGGATTGATAACCGTTGGGCTTGGGATTGGCGACATAATCGTCGAACTCGTCGGGCAGATGGCGGAAATGGGTATGCACGATGCCGAGGGCGGCATAACAATCCTGCAAACGCTCCACCACCACCCGCACCGCGCGCACGTCGAACAGTTCGTCGAATTCCAGCGTTTTTTTCTGCATTTTGCGCCAGATGCTGTAGATATGCTTCGGCCGGCCGTAGATATCGGCTTTGATGCCTTCTTCTTTCATCGCATCGCGCAGGGAGGCGACGAAATCCTCGATATACTGCTCGCGGTCGATGCGCCGCTCGTGCAGCAACTGGGCGATGCGCTTGTATTCATCGGGATGAAGATAGCGGAAGCAAAAATCCTCCAGCTCCCATTTCAACTGGCCGATACCCAGGCGGTTGGCCAGCGGAGCGTAGATATTGGAGCTCTCTTTGGCCGCCAGCACCCGTTCGTCCTCCGGGGCGTCCTTGAGTTCACGCAGGTGGGCGATACGCTCCGCCAGCTTGATGACCACGCAGCGGAAGTCCTCGACGATGGCCAGCAGCATGCGCCGCACGTTATCCACCTGTTCCGGCGCCATGGTGTCGTTATGGGTGGCTTTCAGCTGGCGGATGGCGTCCATATCGCGCACGCCGTGCACCAGATCGACGATTTTTTTGCCGAACTCCTCCTCCAGCACCGCTTCCGCCACCACCTCGCCGTCGGCCAGGGGAAACAGCAGCGCCGCGCACAGGCTGTCGCTGTCCATGCTGAGCATGGACAGGATTTCGACCATCTCGATGCCGCGCCATAACAGCAGCGCCGCGTCGGGATGGTTCTTGCATCGCTGCTCGCAGTAACGCCAGGTTTCGGCCAGCCGCTCACTTGACTGCGGGTTAGAAAGACCCAGACTGGCAATCCAGTCTTCCGGGACAAACTCTCCCGCTGTATTCAAATGCGCACTTCTTACCGCAACCATATCCACTCCCTACTTTGCACTGACGCCGGTATCTTTCAGAAACAACGTCATCGACTCAAGATGTCCGCTATGCGGAAACATATCCAGCATAGCCACGCGCGCCAGGGTATAGCCCGACGACACCAACGCCTGGCTATCCCGCGCCAGCGTTGTGGGGTTACAAGACACATAGACGATACGCCGTGGCGACCAGGCGGCAATCCGTGACATGACGCCCTGGGCCCCGGCTCGTGCCGGATCAAGCAATATTTTATCAAACCCCTGGTTGGCCCAGGGTTGTGTCGTCACATCCTCTTCCAGATTTTCATGAAAGAAGAGCGCGTTATCCAGTAAATTCTGCTGTGCATTATATTGCCCATTCGCCACCAGTGCCACAACCCCTTCCACGCCGATTACCCCGGCGCAGCGTTTGGCCAGCGGCAGGGTAAAATTCCCCATGCCGCAAAACAAATCAAGCACCCGCTCGCCGGCCTGGGGCTCCAGCCACTCCAGGGCCAGCGCGACCATGTGCCGGTTGACCTCATCGTTGACCTGAATAAAGTCTCTTGGGCTGAACTGTAGACGTAAATCGTCAATATGGTAAACCGGCGGTTCGCCGCGCAGGCACTCCAGGGAATCGCTGTCGGGAGCCAGCCACAGCATGGCATCCTGCCGCTCGGCGAAATCCGCCAGCCGCCGGCGATCCGCACCGCTGAGGGCATCCAGGTGGCGCAGCACCACCAGCGGCCCGTTATCCGCCAGCACCAGTTCCACGTGCCCCAGGCGCTTGACCGCCGCCAGTCCCGCCAGACACGCTTTTAACGGCGCCAGCAGTTGTTCCAGCGCCGAGCGCAGGATGGGGCAGCAGGCGATATCCACCACATCGCTGGACTTGGCCTGGCGATAGCCCATGGCCAGCCGGCGGTTTTTTTGCCGGTAATCCAGCGCCAGGCGCGCGCGGCGCCGGTAGCCGTAGGCCGCGCCGCCCACGATGCCGACCCCGGTTATCGCCGCGCCGGTCTCGCGGATCAATAATTTTTGCAACGCGGCGGCCTTGCTGTGCTGCTGCAACTCCTGGCTGATATGCTGCTCCTGGCAGCCGCCGCATACCCCGAAGTGCGGGCAGCGCGGCGTTACCCGCTGCGGGCTGTCGTTGAATCTTTTGGTCACCCGGCCCCGGCTGAACTGGCGTTTGTCCTCGGTGATGCGCACTTCCGCCCGCTCCCCCGGCAGCAGATCTGGAATAAACAGGGTCTTGCCATCATGGCGCGCCACGCCCTGGCCGAAACCATCCAGGTCATGGCAGGTCACGTTAAGGGTTTGCCGTGTCGCCACGCGACGGTTTGCAGAGTAGAATTGCGCCATAATTGTTTGCAACGGGTTTCCAGGAGATCCGGTCCGTCATTCTCCCATATTGGAACGCTATGACCAAATACAGCTTGCGCGCAAGGATGATGATACTGATATTGGCGCCGACGTTATTGATCGGATTGCTGCTTAGCGCATTTTTTGTGGTGCACCGCTATAACGAATTGCAAAATCAGCTGGTGGACGCCGGGGCGAGCATTATCGAGCCGCTGGCGGTGTCCGGCGTTTACGGCATGACCTTCCATAACCGGGAGTCGGTGCGCCACCTGGTCAACCTGCTACATCGCCATCATTCCGACATCGTGCGGTCGATCAGCGTGTTTGATGCCGACAATAAGCTGTTCGTGACGTCCAACTACCATCAGAACATTAATCAATTGCAATTGCCGGCGGGCAGCCCGCTACCCCAGGAATTGACCCTGGCGCGCCGGGGCGGCTCGCTGATCATGCGTACGCCGATTATTTCCGAGAATGATTTGCCCGACGCGGAAAACCAGGCGGGCCCCCCCATCACCCCCTTAGGCTACATCACCATCGAACTGGATTTGGATTCGGTGCGGCTCCAGCAATACAAAGAAGCGTTCGTCTCCACGTTGCTGTTGCTGCTGTGCCTGTGTATCGCCATGCTGTTCGCCTATCGCCTGATGCGCGACGTGACCGGCCCCATCCGCAATATGGTCAGCACCGTCGATCGCATCCGCCGCGGCCAGCTCGACAGCCGGGTGGAAGGTTATATGCTGGGCGAGCTGGATATGCTGAAAAACGGCATTAACTCCATGGCCATGTCCCTGGCCGCCTATCATGAGGAGATGCAGCAAAATATCGATCAGGCCACCTCGGATCTGCGCGAAACCCTGGAGCAGATGGAAATCCAAAACGTCGAGCTGGATTTGGCCAAAAAGCGCGCCCAGGAAGCGGTGCGGATCAAATCCGAATTTCTGGCCAATATGTCCCATGAACTGCGCACCCCGCTTAACGGCGTGATCGGCTTTACCCGCCAAACCTTGAAAACGCCTTTATCCCCTACCCAGCGCGATTATCTGCAAACCATCGAGCGCTCGGGCAATAACCTGCTGAGCATCATTAACGATGTGCTGGATTTTTCCAAACTGGAAGCGGGCAAGCTGATACTGGAAGCCATTCCGTTTGCGCTGCGCGCCACCCTGGACGATGTCATCGTGCTGCTGGCGCAGACCGCCCATGAAAAAGGGCTGGAGATTACCCTGGATGTCCAGCAGGACGTGCCCGATCGGGTCATCGGCGATCCGCTGCGCCTGCAGCAGGTGATGACCAACCTGCTGGGCAACGCCATTAAATTTACCGAGCAGGGCAATATCGATATCCGGATTGAAAAGCGCGGCGGCGATCATCACCAAATGGAATTGGAAATGCAGATTCATGATACCGGCATCGGCATCGCCGAGCGCCAGCAGTCGCAGCTGTTTCAGGCATTTCGCCAGGCGGATGCCAGCATTACCCGCCGCCACGGGGGCACCGGGCTGGGTCTGGTGATTACCCAAAAGCTCATCAAAGAGATGGGCGGCGATATTAGTTTCCATAGCCAGGTGAACCGCGGCTCCTCATTCTGGTTTCATATCCCGCTACAGCTCGGCGGCGGCACCGGAGACGGCCCGCAGGATTATGAACATCTGCGCGATAAGCGCCTGGCGTTTGTCGAAGCCAACCCCGCCGCCGCCCAGGCCACGCTGAATATGCTGGCGGCGACGCCGCTCGCCATCAGCTTTAGCCCCGCCCTGGCGCAATTGCCGGCGCAACGTTTTGATCTGTTATTGATCGGGAAACCCGTCACCCAGCGGATTTCCCTGGTGGATATCAAGCGCGAACTGGCGGAAGCCGCCAAATTCTCCGGCTGCGTTATTTTAGCCTTGCCCAGCCAGACGATGGTGGAAGCGGAGCAAATCAAACGGATGGGGGCTTATGCCTGCGTGGCCAAGCCGGTTTCCGCCACCCGCTTCTTGTCCTTGCTGCGCCGGGAGACGCGGGTGCCGGCTCCCCTGCCGCCCACCCCCTCCGATGCGCCGCGCCTGCCGCTTACCGTCATGGCGGTGGACGACAATCCGGCCAATCTCAAATTAATCGGCGCGCTGCTGCAAGAACAGGTGGGACAGACCATTTTGTGCGCCAACGCCCGCGAAGCGTTGGCCTATGCCGGCCAGCATGCCCTGGACATTATTCTGATGGATATCCAGATGCCGGAAATCGACGGATTGCGCGCGCTTGAGCTTCTGCGGCAACTGCCGCGCCATCAACATACCCCGATCGTGGCGGTTACCGCCCATACCTTGGGCAACGAGCGGGAGAAACTGCTGGCGGCGGGCATGGATGATTGCCTGGCCAAGCCCATTGACGAAACGATGCTGCAACAATTGCTGGCGCGCTACTCCACCGCCGCGCCGGCGAACGTTCAGTCCACGCCGCCGGCGCCGGCCGGCTGCCAGGCCGCCGGTAGCACGCTGGATTGGCAACTGGCGCTGCGCCAGGCCGCCAACAAGCCAGATCTGGCGCAGGATCTGCTATGCATGCTGATTGGTTTTCTGCCCGAGGTAAAACAGCGGGTGGCCGCCATTGTGAACGGCGCGCAGGATAAAGATATCGGCGCGCTGATCCATAAATTGCACGGCAGTTGCAGCTATAGCGGCGTACCGCGGCTCCAGCAGCTCTGCGCCGATATTGAACGCCAGCTGCGCGCGGGGGCGCCGGTGGCGGCCCTGGAGCCGGAATGGCTGGAGATGCTGGATGAGATTGAAAACGTGACGCTGGCTTCGGAACCTTTTATCACCGTCTAGGCCATCACGCCCGGAACCGGGAAAGGCCGCTCCCGGGGAACGGCCTGGTGTATAGCCTTAGCCTGGGCGAAAAGAGCGCGCGCAGGGCGTCGGTCTACCGCGCTTAGCGCAGCTGTTGGGCAAGTTTGATGGTGGCGGCGATATTCCGGGCCGTCAAACGGACATTGCGCGCGGCATTGCCCAGCGCCTCGTCCAAGGTACAAATTTCATATAACACGCTGAATACCGCATCCAGGCCGTGCTGATGAACCACGCCGACGTCTTCGGTCAGGCTGCCGGCGATACCGATAACCGGTTTGTTATAGCGTTTGGCCACCTTCGCCACGCCAATCGGGACTTTCCCGTGAATGGTCTGGCTATCGATGCGCCCTTCCCCGGTAATCACCAGGGTGGCATCCCGGACGATGGCATCCAATCCCAGCGCCTCGGTCACGATTTCAATCCCCTTGCGCAGTTCCGCGCCGCAAAAGGCTTGCAAACCCGCGCCCATGCCGCCGGCGGCGCCGGCGCCAGGGATATGTTCGACGTCTTTATCCAGATCGCGCTTGATGATCGCCGCGTAGTGCTTGAGGGAAGCATCCAATCGCTTGATCATCGCGGGGGTAGCCCCTTTCTGCGGGCCGAAAATCGCCGTGGCGCCTTCGTCCCCGGTCAAGGGATTGGTGACATCGCAGGCCACCTCGAAACGGCAGTCCTTGATCCGCGGGTCAAGCTGGGTGATATCAATGCGCGCCAGTTTATCCAGTTCGCCGCCGCCGTAGCCGATTTGCCGGCCCTGGTCGTCCAGCAGCCCACCGCCCAATGCCTGCACCATGCCGGAACCGCCGTCGTTGGTGGCGCTGCCGCCGATGCCGATAATGCAGTGCTTAACGCCGTGGTCCAGGGCCGAGCGGATAAGTTCGCCGGTGCCAAAAGAGGTGGTGAGCAGCGGATTGCGATCGCAGGCGCGCACGATTTCCAGCCCGCTGGCGGCGGCCATTTCAATAAACGCGGTTTGCTTATCGCCGGACAAACCGAAGAAAGCATCGACCTGGGCACCCAGCGGCCCGGTGACCCGGACGTTGACGATTTCACCGTGCGTGGCCGCCACCATCGCTTCCACGGTGCCCTCGCCGCCGTCCGCTACCGGCAATTTAACGTAATGGGCATCGGGAAACACTTCACGAAATCCCTGTTCGATCTGCGTTGCGACTTCCAAAGCAGATAAGCTTTCTTTGTAAGAATCCGGTGCGATTACTATTTTCATAGACTACCTGCGCCTGTTGAGCTGAAGCCGGCGAAATGGTTATTTCGCCGCCTGATGGGGCGCCGGACCGGCGCCCGACCACTTACTGCCGTTTAACTTCAACTTTGGCTAATTTTTCATAATAGCAGGCAATCGCACTATGGTCCGAGTTACCCAGCCCGTCTTGCTTAAGCGCCTGCATCATTTCCATTACCACCGCGGTCAATGGCAGTTGCGCGCCTACGCCGTGGGACGTATCCAGCGCATTGGCCAGATCTTTTATATGCAAATCGATGCGGAAACCCGGCTTGAAGTTGCGATCCAATACCATCGGCGCCTTGGCTTCGAGTACGGTGCTGCCGGCCAATCCGCCGCGGATAGCCTGGAAAACCAGATCGGGATCGACGCCAGCTTTAGTGGCCAGCACCAGCGCTTCGGACATGGCGGCAATATTCAGCGCCACGATAACCTGGTTAGCCAGCTTGGTGACGTTACCCGCGCCGATATCACCGGTATGCACCACGGAACCCGCCATGGTTTTCAGTAAGTCATAGTGCTTGTCGAACAGGGCCTTATCGCCGCCGACCATGACCGACAACGTGCCGTCAATCGCCTTTGGTTCGCCGCCGCTAACCGGGGCATCGAGCATGGCGATATTTTTTTCCGCCAGGGCGGCGGCGATTTCACGGCTGGCCAATGGGGCAATGGAGCTCATGTCGATGACCACGGTGCCGGCTTTCGCGCCTTCAACCACGCCGTTTTCTCCCAGTACCACTTCTTTAACGTGGGGGGAGTTAGGCAACATGGTGATGATTACGTCGACTTGTTCAGCCAGGGATTTCGCCGTATCGGCAGCGGTGGCGCCGGCCGCGACAACGTCGGCTACCGCCTCGGTATTGCGATCCAGTACCACTAATGAGTAGCCCGCTTTGAGCAGGTTTTTGCTCATTGGTTTTCCCATAATGCCTAAGCCAATAAATCCAATTTTCATTACCATTACCTCTAAACGCTTTATTTAGGTGTGAGGCGCGCCGGGCGCGCCGGTTCAGTTATTTTTTAAATTTGTCGCATAATGCCTGGGTGCCGCCGCGGAATACCCCTAAATCGCTGCCGACCGCTACGAAGGTCGCGCCCCACTCCAGGTAGCGGCGCGCGTCGACTTCCGCCGGCGCCAGAATACCGCTTGGCTTGCCGGCGGCTTTGGCGCGGGCAAATATATGCTGGATAACGCGTTGCACTTCCGGGTGGTTAGGCTGTCCCAGATATCCCAGGGCGGCGGAAAGATCGCCCGGGCCGACAAAAATGCCGTCCACGCCGTCGACGGCCGCGATGGCGTCGATATTGTCGACGCCCTCCTGGCTTTCGATTTGCACCAGTATCGTGATGTTTTCGTTAATCGTGCCGAAATAATCCGGCACCGTGCCGTAGTTGTTGCTACGTTGGGAAACCGAAACACCGCGAATGCCCGCAGGCGGATAACGGGTAAAGGAGACCGCGCGCAGCGCCTGCTCCTCCGTTTCCACAAACGGGATCAGGAAATTATAAAAACCAATATCCAGCAGACGCTTGATGATGATCGGTTCATTGGTCGGCGGACGGACCACCGGCGCGCTATGGCTGCCTTTGAGGGCCATCAACTGCGGAACAAAGGTGGTGACATCATTGGGCGCATGTTCGCCGTCCAGTACCAGCCAGTCGAATCCCGCCAGGCCCAGCACTTCCGTAGTGATCGGGTTAGCCAAGGCGCACCAGCAGCCGATCTGGGTCTCTCCTTGCAGCAGGCTCTGACGGAAACGGTTTGGCAGTAGTGGAGTATTCATAATTTACCTCTATGCAAAGAAACGAAACGTTAGCGGGCCCATACCGCCAGGCCCGACGAGATTAGGATTTCACCAGCACCAGCCGCTTGATTTCGCCGACCACCACCAGGTAGCACAGCATCGCCGCCAGGGCGGAGCAGCCGACAAAAATCAGTGCGGCGTTAAATGAATGTAATTCCTTGACCATATAGCCGATAGCCAGCGGCGTCACGATGGAGGCGACGTTGCCGAACACGTTGAAGATGCCGCCGCACAGGCCGATAACTTCTTTCGGCGCGGTATCGGCAATCACCGGCCAGCCCAGGGCGCCAAAGCCTTTACCGAAGAATGCCAGCGCCATCAGCGCCACCACGATGATCGTATTGTTGGTGTAGTTACACAGGATAATGCTGGTGGCCAGCAACATGCCCAACACGATCGGTATTTTACGCGCCACGGTCAGCGAATGGCCGCGCTTGATAAGGATGTCGGACACCACGCCGCCCAGCACGCCGCCGGCGAAACCGAACAGCGCCGGGATTGAGGCAATCAGGCCCACTTTCAGGATCGACATGCCTTTATCCTGCACCAGGTAGATCGGAAACCAGGTCAGGAAGAACCAGGTAATACTGTTGATAAAATACTGGCCGAAGAAAACGCCAAGCATCATGCGGTTGGTCAGCATCTGCTTCACGTAATCCCATTTCGGTCCGTCTTTTTTGCCGTCTTTGGGCGCATCCATATCGACCATGGCGCCGCCGGCGGAGATATAATCCAGTTCCTGCTGCGAAACGCCTGGGTGTTTATTCGGGTTTTGAATGTATTTAATCCATACCAACGTCATGATGAAACCCAGCACGCCCATGACGGTGAAGACATGTTCCCATCCCCAGGTAAAGGTCAACCAGCCCAGGATGGGTGAAAATATAGCCAGGGCGAAATACTGCGCCGAGTTAAAAATCGCCGATGCGGTACCGCGTTCAATGGCGGGGAACCAGGCGGCCACGATGCGGGCGTTGGCCGGGAAGGAAGGCGCCTCGGAAAAACCCAGCATAAACCGCAGGATAAATAGCGTCATCGCGCCGTAGGCCAACGGGAACCAGCCGACAAAACCTTGCAGCAGGGTAAATAATGACCAGAAAAACAGGCTATAGGTATAAACACGCTTGGACCCGAAGCGGTCCAGCAGCCAGCCGCCGGGGATCTGCATTATCAGGTAGGCCCAGCCGAACGCGGCAAATATTTGCCCCATTTGGCCGGCATCCAGGCCCAGATCTTTGGCGACGTTGCTACCGGCGATGGAGAGAGTAGCCCGGTCGGCATAATTAACCGCAGTGACCAAAAATATAATCAATAAAATAACATAACGAACATGTGTTTTGGTTCTAGTGGTTCTCAGAGGTAATGTGCTCATTGAATATGCTCTAATCAGACGATAGGCTACTGGCAATGCAAAAAATATCGCTACACTATTTTTGCGCTGCGCACCGTTATCTTAAGTTAATAGTAATCTCGCAAGAGTCTTTTTATTTCACCGGCTATCCGGCTTGTGTTCTATTACAGTGGCACGCTTAGTATAAAAACCATCGCCTAAAATGACACTGTGCATAAGCACAATAATTAGGGGTTATATCATCATTTATTTAGTCAAAGACACGTGAAAGCACGACGGTCGTCACGTTATCTTGCCTACGGTGGCGGCCTTGGCGGATGAAGGGTGATTGCTATCACAGTATGTATGCCATACGCCTAGTAATCATGCGTTATAAAACGCCAAAATCAGTCATTTGCACAATGAGTAGTCCGGATATTCCGCATATAATATCCTCATCACCCGTATTGTTATCACCACTAGTCTGTTCATTCGGGGTTATAAAAACTGATTAGTATTTGCGGAGACGTTTATGTCATCAACAATAATGACCAATGCGGAAAAAGCATTGTATATCAAAGTTCACGTCGACGATAATGTCGCTATTATCGTGAATAATAATGGTTTACCGGCCGGCACCCAATTTTCAGACGGCCTGACGTTAATTGAGCATGTCCCGCAAGGGCACAAGGTCGCCTTGCGCGATATCCCCGCCGGCGGCGATATCATAAGATATGGCGAAGTTATTGGTTATGCCATGCGGGATATCAAACTGGGCAGTTGGATCGATGAATCGCTGGTCGAGATGCCGAAGGCCCCGGCGCTGGAAACCCTGCCGCTGGCCACCAAGGTCCCGCCGACGCTGCCGCCGCTGGAAGGGTATACTTTTGAAGGGTATCGCAATGCCGACGGCAGCGTCGGTACCAAAAACCTGCTGGGCATTACCACCAGCGTGCAATGCGTGGCCGGCGTGGTTGAATACGTGGTTAAACTGATTGAACGCGATCTGTTGCCAAAATACCCGAATGTCGACGGCGTGGTCGGACTCAGTCATCTGTACGGCTGCGGCGTGGCCATTAATGCGCCCGCCGCGGTGGTGCCGATTCGCACCATCCATAATATCGCCCTTAATCCTAATTTCGGCGGCGAAATCATGGTGATCGGCCTGGGCTGCGAAAAGTTGCCGCCCGAACGCCTGCTGGCCGGTACCGAGGATCAAATTCCCATCGCGGTGGAACGACCGGGAGTGAGCATCACCCGTTTACAGGACGAGAAACACGTGGGCTTCAAGTCCATGGTGGATGATATTCTGCGGGTGGCGGAAGATCATCTGCAACGTCTGAATTCCCGCCAGCGCCAAACCTGTCCGGTATCCGATCTGGTGGTGGGTACGCAGTGCGGCGGCAGCGACGCGTTCTCCGGCGTTACCGCCAATCCGGCGGTGGGTTTTGCCTCGGACCTGCTGGTGCGCTGCGGCGCCACGGTCATGTTTTCCGAAGTCACCGAAGTACGCGACGCTATCCATCTGCTGACGCCGCGGGCGGCTGACGAGCAGGTCGGACGCCGGATGCTGGAGGAAATGGCCTGGTATGATAACTACCTTGACGATGGCAAAAGCGATCGCAGCGCCAATACCACCCCGGGCAATAAAAAAGGCGGTTTGGCCAATATCGTGGAAAAATCGCTCGGATCTATTGCAAAATCGGGCACCAGCGCCATTGTGGAAGTGCTATCCCCCGGCCAGCGTCCGACGAAAAAGGGACTGATTTTCGCCGCCACCCCCGCCAGTGATTTTATTTGCGGTACCCAACAGATGGCCTCGGGCATTACCGTACAGGTATTTACCACCGGCCGCGGTACCCCCTACGGTTTGGTTGCCGTGCCGGTGATCAAGATGGCGACGCGCGACGCGCTGGCCGATCGCTGGTTTGATTTGATGGATATCAGCGCCGGGTCCATCGCCACCGGCAGAGCGACCATTGAAGACGTGGGCTGGCAATTGTTTGAACTGATCCTGGATATCGCCAGCGGCCGTAAGAAAACCTGGTCCGATCAATGGGGTATCCATAATGCGCTGTCCGTATTCAACCCGGCGCCGGTGACCTGATTGCCACTTAATTACCTTTGACACTTGTAGAACTTTGGCCGGTAGTCCCGGCCTTTTTTATGTTTAGCGATAGCGATCACAGCACCCTGTTCTTTTGCCTGAAAACCTGACGTATTATTTTTTTCCATTAAGTCATTAGCACAATGTGCAGCTCCCCTGCAAAACTTATACTTCCTTTCTCGATAGCGGCCCCGTAATGTTTCCGGCCGAAAAATGACAGCGCTACCATCATCTCATGGCAAATACGCGCTCATGGCTGTGCGCCGGTTGCGGCGGCGTGTTTTCCGGTTCTTTGCGCTATTGCGCTATAAAGAAAATTCACGGTCGGCGGCCCGCAAGACGCCGATTATCTTAGGCATGCTGATGCGTAGAGCAACCACTATTAGCTACGACAGGAGAAAATAATGGATAACGGCGATTTTTCCGGCGCACCCATAGTGACGGCGATGCAGGTCATTCCGGTGGCGGGCCATGACAGTATGTTGCTGAATATCGGCGGCGCCCACGGAGCCTATTTTACCCGCAATATCGTAATTCTGACCGATAACGCCGGACGTACCGGCGTAGGTGAAGCCCCCGGCGGCGAGGTGATTCTTACTACGCTGCTCGACGCGCGCCAGCGGGTGATTGGCCAGCCGCTGGCGACGCTTAACCGCATTGTGCATGACGTACACCAAGGACATGTGACGGATGACTTCGACTCGTTCGGCAAAGGCGCCTGGACCTTTGAGCTGCGGGTTAACGCGGTGGCCGCGCTGGAAGCCGCGCTGCTGGATTTGCTGGGCCAGCACCTCGGCGTGCCGGTGGCGGAACTGCTGGGGCCGGGCAAGCAGCGCGATAGCGTACCGGTGCTGGGTTATTTGTTTTATGTCGGTGATAAGAACCTGACCGATTTGCCTTATGAGGCCACGCCGGCAACGGCGTCCCATGAGTGGTATCGCCTGCGGCGCGAGGCGGCCATGACGACCGAGACGCTGGTGCGCCAGGCGGAAGCCGCCCAGGACCGCTATGGGTTCAAGGATTTTAAGCTTAAGGGCGGCGTGCTGGCCGGTGAAACCGAGATCGAGTCGGTGACCGCGCTGGCCAAACGTTTTCCGGATGCGCGCATTACCATCGACCCCAACGGTGCCTGGTCGCTGCGGGAAGCTATCAGCCTGTGTAAAAATATGCGGGGCATTTTGGCTTATGCCGAGGACCCGTGCGGCGCCGAGCAGGGTTTTTCCGGGCGTGAGGTGATGGCGGAGTTCAAGCGCGCCACCGGTCTGCCGGTAGCGACCAATATGATCGCTACCAATTGGCGTGAGCTCAATCATGCGGTACAGCTTAATTCGATCGATATTCCTTTGGCCGATCCGCATTTCTGGACGTTGCAGGGCGCGATCCGCGTGGCCCAGCTGTGCGATGAGTGGGGTTTGACCTGGGGTTGCCATTCCAATAATCATTTTGATATTTCGCTGGCGATGTTTGTGCAGGTGGGCGCCGCGGCGCCGGGCAAGCCGACCGCGTTGGATACGCATTGGATTTGGCAGGAAGGGGAGCATTTGACCAAGGAACCGCTGCAAATCATTAACGGCGCCGTGGCGTTGACGGATAAGCCGGGGCTGGGGGTGGAGATCGATATGGCGCTGCTTGAGAAGCAGCACGATCTTTATAAGAAGATGCCTTCGGGTGCGCGCAATGATGCGGCGGCGATGCAGTATTTGATCCCGGGCTGGACGTTCGATCGCAAGCGGCCGGCGCTGGTGAGGTGAGAGGGGGTTACGGGAGCGCGGGGCGCGCCCCCTTTAACAGGCTCGCTGCGGGTTTGGTGCCGGCGGGTCTACCATGCCGTGGGGCGCTCCGGCGGCCAGGAAAACCATGGCCGCTTCGACCCCTACGGCATGGTCCCCCTTTAACAGGCTCGCTGTGGGACCGGTGATAGCGGGACTTAGGCTTCGTCATCCAGTTGCAGGGCAATGTAGAGCAGCAGGCGGTCGTCGAAGTTGGCCAGATCCAGGCCGGTCATTTCCGAGATGCGGTTCAGGCGGTACTCCAGCGTGTTGCGGTGTATAAACAGCGCTTTGGACGTTGGCGTCGGCTGGACGTTATGGCGAAACCAGGCGATTAACGTGCGGCGCAGCAGGCCGTTATTATCCATCGCCTTGAGTTTGGCCAGCGGACGCACCAGTTCACTGGCCTGCCAGCCGCCGCGCAGGCTGTCGAGCAGTACCGGCAGCATCAGGTCGGGATAAAAATAACGGCGTTGTTCAGGCAACCGCTGCTTGCCCACCGCCATGGTGGTGCGGGCGGTGCGCCACGACCGCGCGATGCCGCCGGCGCCGGGGAAATAGTTGCCCAGGGCGATACGGACCCGCAAACGACTGCTTTCGGTCATGCGCGAGAATAGCGTATCCACCCGGCGGCGATGTTCTTCCGCATCCCAGCGGCCGTGGCTGTTTAATGCCGGTTTCAACACCACCATTTCCGTAAGCGAAACAATCGCGATCAGGTTATCCCGCTCCGGCGTGGTCAACAGGGTCTGCAACTGCTGCAATTCCGCCATGGCGCTGTCCACGCCAAACTGGCCGCTGTCCACTTCCACTACCGCGGCCACCCGGGGCTGGTTGATATCAATCCCCAAGCGCTGCGCCCATTCAATCAGCGCCGGAGTGACTTCCTCGGCGCGGATCAAATTAAGCACCAGTTCCTCGCGCAGCCGGCTGTCCTGCGCCAGCATGTGCAGTAAACGCGCCTGCTCCAGCATCATTTCCGCCGTCATGCAGACCAGTTCACCGTATTGCCTTAGCTGGCTGGGATTGCCGGTCAAACCAATAACGCCGACAATATTGCCATCGATTTTGAGCGGCAGATTAATCCCGGGACGCACCCCATGCAGATGCCGTGCCACCCCGTCGTCGATATCCACTACCCTGGCCTGGGACAATGCCAGTAACGCTCCCTCATGCAATTCACCGACACGTTCTTCGTCGCCACTGCCGATAATCCGGCCCCGGGCATCCATCACGTTGATATTACTGTCGATAATTTGCATTGTTCTTGCCACAATTTCTTGTGCCAGTTTCGCATCAAGATGATATGTAGCCATCCTGTCCCCCATCCCGTTAAGCCCTTTGCCCTATTGTATACGCGCGCCGACGCTCATACATTGTGCAAACGCATAAAGGAGAGTCTTACTCACTAATTTTGTGGGGGATATCACATTCTGATCGCGAAAAAACGTATCGCCACAGGCACGCAACTCAAGCCCCAACCCGCAGCGAGCCTGTTAAAGGGGGAGCATGCCGATGGGGCCGAAGCGGGCATGATTTTCCTGCCCGCCCGAGCGCCCCACGGCATGGTAGACCCGCTATCACCCAACCCGCAGCGAGCCTGTTAAAGGGGGAACATGCCGATGGGGCCGAAGCGGGCATGATTTTCCTGCCCGCCCGAGCGTCCCACGGCATGGCAGACCCGCTATCACCCAACCCGCAGCGAGCCTGTTAAAGGGGGACCGTGCCGATGGGGCCGAAGCGGGCATGGTTTTCCTGCCCGCCCGAGCGCCCCACGGCATGGTAGACCCGCCGGCACCGGACCCGCAGCAGGCCCTGTTAAAGGGGGACCGTGCCGATGGGGCCGAAGCGGGCATGGTTTTCCTGCCCGCCCGAGCGCCCCACGGCATGGTAGACCCGCCGGCACCGGACCCGCAGCAGGCCCTGTTAAAGGGGGAGCATGCCGATGGGGCCGAAGCGGGCATGGTTTTCCTGCCCGCCCGAGCGTCCCACGGCATGGTAGACCCGCTATCACCCAACCCGCAGCGAGCCTGTTAAAGGGGGACCGTGCCGATGGGGCCGAAGCGGGCATGGTTTTCCTGCCCGCCCGAGCGCCCCACGGCATGGTAGACCCGCCGGCACCGGACCCGCAGCAGGCCCTGTTAAAGGGGGAGCATGCCGATGGGGCCGAAGCGGGCATGGTTTTCCTGCCCGCCCGAGCGCCCCACGGCATGGTAGACCCGCCGGCACCGGCCCCGCAGCGGGCGGCGGCTCTTACTGCGCCAGCAAATAAATCGTCGTATCGCCGCGCTGCACATTTAACGCCAATACCGGCGGTTTGGTATCCAAAATCTTACGCAACTCGCCCAAATTCTGCACCGGCTGCTGATTGACCCCCAGGATAATATCGCCCTTCTTCAGGCCAACTTTCGCCGCGGTACTGCCGGCCTTGACATTATCCACCTTGACGCCTTTCTGATCGCCATTTTGGGTATTACTCAAATCCGCCCCTTCAATGCCGGTAAACACAAACCCTGAATCCACCTGCGATTGCGTACTTTGCTCCAGGGTCACCACCACATTCAGGGGTTTGCCATCGCGCAGCAAGCCCAGTGAAACCTTCGTACCGACCGGCAGCGAACTGATATCGGCCCGGAACGCGGCAAAACTACCGATCGCCTTACCATTCATCGTCGCGATAATATCGCCGGCCTTGACCCCGGCCTTAGCCGCGGCCGACTTAGGCAACACCTGGCTGACAAATGCGCCGCGCTGGGCATCGACATTCATCGCCTTCGCCAGTTCGGGATTCAACTCGGCACCCAAAATGCCGATCTCGCCGCGCCTTACCTGGCCATATTCCACCATCTGCGCGGTCAGGTTTTTCACCATATTGCTGGGAATGGCAAAACCGATACCGATATTGCCCCCGTCCGGCGCCAGAATCGCGGTATTGATGCCTATCAGCTCGCCGTTCAGGTTAACCAGCGCCCCGCCGGAATTCCCGCGGTTGATGGCGGCATCGGTCTGGATAAAGTTCTCGTAATTTTCAGTATTCAGCCCGCTGCGGCCCAACGCGGAAACAATGCCCGACGTAGCCGTTTCCCCCAGCCCGTACGGATTGCCGATGGCCACGGTATAATCCCCTACCCTCAGCTGTTCCGAATCGGCCATTTTAATCGCGGTCAGATTTTTAAAATCAATCAACTGCACCAGCGCCAAATCCGAGCGGGGATCTTTGCCGATGATTTTGGCATCGAACCGGCGGCCATCGTACAGCTGAATCTGGATTTTGGTCGCGTCATTCACCACATGATTATTAGTTACCACATAACCTTTCCCGGCATCGATAATCACCCCGGCGCCCAGCGCCATGAATTTCTCTTTAGCCGGCGGGGTATTGCCGTCGCCTTCACCGCCGCCGCCCTGGCATAGGGGGGACGCCTGGAAAGGCGAACCATCCTGGCACAGCGGCGAATCTTCGCCGAAAAATTGCTGGAATTGCTCCGGCACCCGCGCCGAACTGACCGGGGCGCTGCCTTCAACACTAATACTGACCACCGACGGCATCACCTTCTCCAGCATGGGGGCCAGACTCGGGAGTTGCTGGTTGGTCGAGGCGGTTTCCGCCGCGAAGGAGGACACGGGACTCAGCGCCAGCCCCAAACTTAACGCCAGCGCACTCAGGACCAAATTCGTTTTTTTCATCTAGTGTTGTCTCGACTATGAGTATCAGGTAATTATGCAGACCCATTGCTGTGGTCATATCCGTGAGATTAATGAAATAACCCGAAGTTCAGTGCCAAAAAAGTCACAATGGTAAATAAATATTGGGCCAGTTTACAAAAATCCACCCTATTTCCTGGCCGGTTTACTCCGCGGCCATTAACCGCCGGTATTCATCCCACGCATAAAGATCGGTCATACCACTAATATAGTCCTGAATTAAACGCGCCCGATAATAAAATTCCATCATCGGCTGCTGGCGCTGCGGATAGTGGCTTAATTGCGCTACCGCTTCACCATATGCCAGGCGATGCTTGGTGGACAGTTTATGGAACAGGCGGGTGGGAATCATATAATCCCGGTGATAATCCTTCGCCACCAGCTCTTGAAATGCCGGCAAAGGCATCTCCAGCAAAGGGTTGTAAATCTCCAGCAGGCCGCTTATCACCCGATAGCCCTGCAATTCAAGTTGCTCGACTTCGGGATGATTGAACACATGTTTAAAAGCGACCGCTTTAAATATTTTCAGCAATCGGTAAGCCGGACTGGAGTCTTCCAGCAGCGCCTGATTAAAATAGCCGTCGAATATCGGCGAGATATTATCTAAAAAACGCTGCGCCGCATGGGGCACCAGGCAGGCCACGGTATTGACCCGCAAATACATAAAGAACTGGTCGCCGCTGCGCAACCCCTGACTACGCTTTATCTTATCAAATACCTGCACGACCACTTGCTGGAACAAATCGCCTTTTTCCACCGGCCCCCATTCTTCATGCAGATAGTTATAAAGCTGCTCGACGGTAAAGATCTTTTTCTCCACCGCATCTTCCAGATCGGCAATGCAATAAGAGATGTCATCGGCGGCTTCCATAATATAGGTCAGCGGAAAGCGATGGAATTCGCCCAACGATAACTGCGCGCGCAATGTTTTGACATACTCTTCCTCAGCCAGATAATAACCCGGTTTTTTCATCAGGTAGCTGAACTGCGCCGGAACCTCGCCCCGCCAGTAGGCCGGACGGGTATATTTCAGAATACAGCCCACCTGGGCATAAGTCAGATTGAGCTTAAGCAGGCTATGTACCATGCGGATCGCCTGGGCATTGCCTTCAAAATGGCACAGATCGAGGCGTATCCGGCTGCGCAGAGCATTATCGTCATCCTGGCCGGCGCGCAGTTGCAACACCTCCACCCGGCAGCGGTCGTTGCCCTGGGCCTCATTGCCCAGGCCCGCGATATCCAGGCGCTGGCCGAACCAGTCGTTGATCGCCGCCTCGCCGAAATGGCCGAACGGCGGATTGCCGATATCATGCATCAGGCAGGCCATTTCCACGATGCTTTCGCAGGGCGCTTCCAATTGCTCCAGCCCCAGCGGCGCAATGCGTTGTTCGCGTTTCAATTGATGAAAAATTTCTTTTACGATATGCCGGCCCACCTGCTGGACTTCCAGGGAATGGGTCAGGCGCGAGCGTACCGCGGCGTTACGCTCCAAGGGAAATACCTGGGTCTTTTGCTGCAACCGGCGGATAGCGGCGGAGTTGATAATACGTCCGCGATCGCTTTCAAACTGGCGAATGACGCTATATTCATCCGATGCGGCAATGGGAGAACTGAATGGGCGCTGAAAACTGAGTTTCTTGCTAAAGTCGATTGCGGACATCATGATCCCCCCGATTTATTTCCTTAGCTACCGTGATACCCATACCCGGCGTTAAATGCAACCGTAGCGGTAATTATTTCCTGTCGCCAGGCATGCTAGAATAGCAGCCCTGGCAAGCCGCCACGTTATTATTGAGTTTTATTTATCAACTCCTTACTTACCAAAAGGGCAACACGATGAGAGTAGGCATTATCGGCGCGATGGAACAAGAAGTGGCCCTGCTGCGCGATCAGATCGAAAACCGCACCACCTGGCAACAGGCGGGATGCGAAATTTACAGCGGCCGGCTGCACGGGGTCGACGTGGCGCTGGTGAAATCCGGGATCGGCAAGGTTTCCGCCGCGCTCGGCACGACGCTCTTATTGGATCATTTCCATCCCGACCTGGTGATCAATACCGGTTCGGCCGGCGGTCTGGCGCCCACGCTTAACGTCGGGGATATCGTCGTCTCCACCGAAGTGCGTTACCACGATGTGGATGTCACCGCCTTCGGCTACGAGCCGGGACAAATGGCGCAATGTCCGGCGGCTTTTCCGGCTGCCGAGGCGCTGATCGCCCTGGCGGAAAAATGCATAGCCCGGCTGGATCAGCATGCGGTGCGCGGCCTGGTGGTAAGCGGCGATGCGTTTATCAACGGCGCCGCCCCGCTAAACCATATCCGCACTACCTTCCCCATGGCGATTGCGGTGGAAATGGAAGCCACGGCCATTGCCCATGTATGCCATCTGTTCGCCGTGCCGTTTGTCGTGGTGCGCGCCATTTCCGATGTAGCGGATCAAGCCTCGCACCTGAGTTTCGATGAGTTTCTGGCGGTGGCGGCCAAACAATCCAGCCGCCTGGTGGCAGCCATGCTGCAAACCCTGGCACAGGCGAGCTAATGCCGGCATCCCGGCGAACGGCGCTGCGTTCAATCTCCCCGCGTCCGGCATGCCCGCGTAGTGGTTATGTCCGGCGCCGTGGTTTCCCGGTTACGTTGCGCGTCCGTCTGGCGGCGCTGCGCGCCATCTTGGCCGGCCTGGCGCTAAGCCCGGGAACCTGGCTGCCGGCGGCCCTGCTGATGCTGCTGGCCGCGCTGCCCGCCGCAGCGGCGCAGCGGGTGATAAGCCTGGCGCCGCATACCACCGAACTGGCTTATGCGGCGGGCATGGGCGATGTGCTGGTGGCCGCCAGCGCCTGGTCGGATTATCCCCCCGCCGCCAAACGGCTGGAGCAGGTCGCCTCATGGCAGGGCATCAATGTCGAACGGGTACTGGCGCTCAAGCCGGACCTGATCCTGGCCTGGCGCGGGGGCAACCCGCAGCGCCAGTTGGATCAACTGGCGGCCTTCGGCATCCCCATTATCTATATCGACCCGCTCAGCGTGGAAGATATGGCCCGCGCGCTGGATAACCTGGCCGGCTACAGCCCGCATCCCGAACAGGCCCGCCAGGCGGCCCGCGCGCTGCGCCGACAGGTGGCGGACCTGAAACAGCGTTATGCCGGCAATCCCGCCACGCGGGTGTTTTTGCAATTCGGCGCCCAGCCATTGTTTACCGCCGGTAAACAGACGCTGCAAAGCCAGATTTTGTCCCTGTGCGGGGCGCGCAATATCTTTGCCGACAGTCCGGTGCCCTGGCCGCAAATCGGCCGCGAGCAGGTATTGGCCCGCCGACCGCAGCTAATCGTGATTGCCGGCGATAAGGCGCGCATTCCCGTCACCCAAGCCTTTTGGCGGCCGCAGCTGACCGTGCCGGTTATTGCGCTGAACGAAGATTGGTTTAACCGCGGCGGGCCGAGAATCCTGCTGGCGGCACAACAACTTTGCCAACAATTGGCCTCCGCCCCCACGACTGGAGCACAATGATGCTGGGCTTTCTCGATGTCCTCGGCACGGCGGTATTCGCCGTCTCCGGGGTGCTGTTGGCAGGAAAACTGCGCATGGACCCGTTCGGCGTGCTGGTGCTGGGCGTGGTGACCGCCGTGGGCGGCGGAACCATCCGGGATATGGCGTTAAATAACGGTCCGGTATTCTGGGTCAAGGACCCGACGGATCTGGTGGTGGCGATGGTGACCTGTTTTGTCGCCATACTGACCATCAGGCAGCCGCGGCAACTACCAAAATGGATACTACCGGTACTGGATGCCATCGGTCTGGCGGTATTTGTCGGCATCGGGGTGAATAAAGCCTTCGCCAGCGGCACCGGCCCGCTGATCGCCGTCTGCATGGGGGTGATTACCGGCGTGGGCGGAGGCATTATCCGCGACGTGCTGGCGCGGGAAATCCCGATGATCCTGCGTACCGAGGTTTACGCCACCGCCTGCATCATCGGCGGCATCGTCCATACCACGGCCTTTCATACGTTCCATGTCAGCGCGCAGCACGCGTCGATATTGGGCATGGCGATTACCCTCGCCATCCGTCTGGCGGCGATCCGCTGGCATTTAAAACTGCCCACCTTCGAGCTGGATAACAAGCCCTGATTGGCGCCCGCGTCAAACCGCGGGCAAAAAAATACCGGCGCGGCAAGCCGTACCGGTACCCTAACCATCAACGCCGCCCGTCAGATGCTAAATGACGATCCGCAACCGCAGGTGGTCTTGGCATTTGGATTGGTGACGATAAAACGCGAACCCTCCAGCCCTTCGGTATAATCCACCGAACCGCCGATCAGGTATTGCAGGCTCATGGGGTCCACCACCAGCGCCACGCCCTGTTTTTCGATGGTCAAATCGTCTTCGTTGATTTTATCATCGAAGGTAAAACCATACTGGAAGCCGCTACAGCCGCCGCCGGTGATATAAACCCGCAATTTCAGGTTCGGGTTTTCTTCATCCGAAATCAGGTGTTTCACTTTTTTTGCCGCTGAATCGGTAAACTGTAAAGGCAGTGCCGCCGTTTCGCTCATTTATCTACTCCCAACCAAGTTCATCAGGCTGAAGGCACAACAACCTAATGTGAAATGTCATTATCCGCTACCTGGCAATAACGTTCAAGTATTGCGCGTTCAGGATATTTTGTTTACCGCTGCGTGCTTTCCCACGCAGGGTAACGCATGGAATAAAAGTTACGTCCGTAACGCTCGACAAAGATGTCTTATTGCCGGTCAGTTTATTACACTATGGCGAGTAACGCTTTTTATTTGCCATTCAGGAGCCGGTTCATGAGTCAATCCGAAAGTCTGTACGCCCAGGCGCAGCAACTGATCCCCGGTGGGGTGAATTCTCCGGTGCGCGCCTTTAACGGCGTCGGCGGTACGCCGCTGTTTATCGCGCGGGCGGACGGCGCCTGGTTGTACGATGTGGACGGAAAAGCCTATATCGATTATGTCGGGTCCTGGGGACCGATGGTGCTGGGCCATAATCACCCGGCGGTGCGCGACGCGGTGCTGGAAGCCGTCGGGCGCGGCCTGAGCTTCGGCGCGCCCACCGCCATAGAAGTCAACATGGCCGCCCTGGTCACGGAGCTGGTGCCGAGCATGGATATGGTGCGCATGGTGAACTCCGGCACCGAAGCCACCATGA
This sequence comes from Sodalis sp. RH21, assembly GCF_047324175.1. Lineage (NCBI taxonomy): Bacteria > Pseudomonadati > Pseudomonadota > Gammaproteobacteria > Enterobacterales > Bruguierivoracaceae > Sodalis > Sodalis sp. RH21. Next base: position 4,612,572 of record NZ_CP178732.1, read on the forward strand.
GCGCCATACGCCTGGCGCGGGGATATACCGGGCGCGATAAAATCATCAAGTTCGAGGGGTGCTACCACGGCCATGCCGACGGTCTACTGGTCAAGGCCGGCAGCGGCGCGCTGACCCTCGGCCAGCCCAGCTCGCCGGGCGTGCCGGCGGATTTCGCCAAACATACCCTGACCTGCACGTTTAACGATCTGGATTCGGTGCGCCAGATGTTTGCGCTTTATCCCCGGGAAATCGCCTGTATTATCGTCGAACCGGTGGCCGGCAATATGAACTGCGTGCCGCCGCTGCCCGAGTTCCTGCCCGGACTGCGCGCCTTATGCGATGAGTTCGGCGCGCTGTTGATTATCGACGAAGTGATGACCGGTTTCCGGGTGGCGCTGGCCGGCGCCCAGGCCTATTACGGCGTGGTGCCGGATTTGACCTGCCTGGGTAAAATCATCGGCGGCGGCATGCCGGTGGGCGCCTTCGGGGGCCGGCGCGAGGTCATGCAGGCGCTGGCGCCCACCGGACCGGTCTATCAGGCCGGTACGTTGTCGGGCAACCCCATCGCCATGGCCGCCGGTTTCGCCTGCCTGACGGAAATCTCCCGTCCCGGCATTTACGCCACGCTCTCCGACCTGACCGATCGCCTGGCCGATGGGCTGCTTAATGCCGCGCGGGATGAAGGCATCCCACTGGTAGTGAACCATGTGGGCGGCATGTTCGGCATTTTCTTTACCGATGCGCCCGCCGTCACCAGCTACCAGGACGTGATGGCCTGCGACGTGGAGCGGTTCAAACGCTTCTTCCATATGATGCTGGCGGAGGGCGTCTATCTGGCGCCGTCGGCGTTTGAAGCCGGGTTTATGTCCCTGGCCCATAGCGACGAGGATATCCAACGCACCGTCGACGCCGCCCGCCGCAGCTTCGCCAAACTGTAGCCGTACCCGCGCCGGGCGTTCAGGCCAGGATGCCCTTATCCCTGGCCGTCGGTGGAGCGCGTAAGGTCTTCCCAGGCGTCGATTTCCAGCGCGCAGTCCGCGAGCTTATTACGCACCAGCGCCAGCGCATCGCTGCCCAGCAGCAGATGGGCCGGCGGCTGCGCGTGGCCGATAATGGTCAAGATCGCCCTGGCGGCTCGATCGGGATCGCCAAGCTGCCTGCCGTTTTTTTCTTCCCGGCCCTTTCTGATCGGATCAAACAGGCTATCGTAATCCGCAATGCTTCTGGGTGAACGCACCATCGAACGTCCCGCCCAATCGGTACGAAACGATCCCGGCGCGACGGCGGTCACGGCGATACCAAACGGCTTGAGTTCCTTGCCCAGCACTTCGGATATGCCCTCCAGCGCAAACTTACTGCCGCAATAGAACGCAATGCCGGGCATGGTGATAAACCCGCCCATCGACGTAATATTGATAATATGTCCGCGCCGCCGCTCGCGCATAAAGGGCAAGATGGCCTGGGTTACGGCCACCGCCCCGAAGACATTGACATCGAACTGGCGGCGCATCTCATCCAGGGTCGACTCTTCAAAAACGCCCTCGTGCCCATAGCCGGCATTATTCACCAGCACGTCGATCGGTCCCAGCGCCGACTCGATTTCCCGTACCGCGGGCAGGATACGATCGAAGTCGGTCACGTCCAGAATGCGGCCAAAGGCGTTGACCGGATGTAGCGCTTCCAGCTCCCGCCGCGCCGCTTCGCTGCGCACGGTGCCCACCACCCGGTAGCCGCCGGCCAGGGCAGCGATGGCCAGCGCGCGGCCAAATCCGCTGCTCGCGCCGGTTATAAGCAAGGTTTTTATTGCAGACATAAGATTGCCTCGTTGAATCAGTGATTGTGTGGATTAACGCCCGTAGCGGCGTACCGGCTTGAGAATAAGCAGGCACAGGGATGGTAGCCCCGCGGCGGCTGAATGCGGATATCGGTTACTCTGAATATCTTGCCTGATTCTATGACTGTGTTATCCCGGCTGACTCTTTATGGCATAATCAATGCCGAATACTCTGAATGGGGATCAAGCACGTGGAGAATGGCGATAAGGATACCGGCGCGGCCCAGCGGCGCATTGTGTCGCTGCTGACCGCGCTGGCGCCTCGGGAAGGGTACAACCTCACGGCGCTGCCGGGTGTCCGGTTGCTGCGGTCCAATCGCCCGCTTAGCCGCACCCCGGTACTGTACGATCCGGGTATAGTGATTGTTTGCCAGGGCCGCAAACGCGGCTGGTTCGGCCAGCGGCTTTATCTGTACGATGAGCAGCACTATCTCGCGGTTTCGGTGCCGGTCCCCTTTACCATGGAAACCGATGCCAGCGAGCAGGAACCGCTGCTGGCGATTTATATGCATCTTGATTTTACCGTCGCCGCCGATCTGCTGTTAGAGATCGATCGGCGGGACGGCGGCTGCGAAGCCGTGCCCATGGGGATGATATCGACGCGGATGGATCGCTCGTTCAGCGAGTCCGTACTGCGCCTGCTGGAAGCGATCGGCCGGCCGCTGGAGGCCGAAATTCTGGGTCCGGCGCTGGTGCGTGAACTTTATTTTCGGGTATTGACCGGGGAACAGGGCGGCGCGATGCGCTCGGCGCTGACGATGCGGGGGCAGTTCGGCAAAATCGCCAAAGCCATCCGCCGCATCCACGCCGCCTATGCTACGGAGCTGGACGTGGAGCAACTGGCTGGGGAAGCGGGCATGAGCCTACCGACATTCTTCAGTCATTTCAAAGCGGTGACTCAAACCTCGCCCATGCAGTACCTTAAATCAACGCGTCTGCATCAGGCGCGCCTGCTTATGGCGCGCAATCATATGACCGCGGCGACGGCGTCCCTGGCCGTGGGTTATGAAAGCGCATCGCAGTTCAGCCGCGAATTTAAGCGGTTGTTCGGACGCAGCCCCACCGAGGAGGTGAAACGCATGCAGGCGAATTTTGCCGTGCCGCCGTCATCCCCTTCCCTTTTTGTGTCGTCGCACTAAATCCGGCCGCGCCTCAGCGTCCCTGCCGGCGCAGCAAAAAGATAAAATACGGTGCGCCGATAAAGGTTGCCAGCAACCCCGCGGGGATTTGGTTGGGGAACATCACCATCCTGCCGCACCAGTCGGCAAACAGCATTAACGCGCCGCCGATCAGGGCGGCCGCGATGGTTTGCGGTATGGCTTTACGCAGTCCCAGCATCCGCGCCATATGCGGCGCCATCAGTCCGACGAAACTCAGCGGGCCGACGGTCAGGGTCGCCCCGGCGGTGAGTATCGCCGCCAGCAGCAAAAGAACCAGGCGCGCCCGCAGCAGCGGCAGGCCCAGTCCGCGGGCGGTCACGCCTCCCAGCGGCAATACCGCCAGCCAGCGGCGGCACAGCGGGATCAACATCAGCATCACCAGCGCGGTAACGGCGCTGGCGATGGCCTGGGATGCCCGCACGCCGTAGGTGGAGCCGGATATCCAGGCCAGCAATCCGCCCAGGCGGGGGTCGCCGCTAATCAGCAGCAACGTAATCAGAGTGGTAAAGGCGGTGCCCAGGGCGATGCCCGCCAGCAGCATACGCTGAGGGGAAAAATGCCGCCGGCCGGCCACCAGCATAATGATCGCCAGCGTCAGCGCGGCCCCCAGGCTGCCCGCCGGCAACAGCCAGATAGCGGCGTCGCCCGGTACCATAAACATCGCCAGCACCACGGCGGAGGCGGCACCGGCGCTGATCCCCAGCACTTCGGGACTGCCCATGGGGTTGGCGGTCAGTTTTTGGATCAGGGTGCCGGCGGCGGCCAGCATCATCCCGGCGCTTAATGCCGCCAGCATGCGCGGCCAGCGCCAGGGCAACAGGCGCAGCAGGTCGTCGCCCCCGGCCCAGGACCAGCCGTGGCTATTACGGCCCAGCATCAGGCTGATAACCATGCCGGCCAGCAATATCAGCAGCCCCGCCCCGCGCCAAAGCGCCGGATAAGCGCTCGCCGTGCGGGGCGGACGTTGATTGTCATCCACCAGCGGCGCCGCGGTATGGCGCAGGCGCGGCAGCAGCCAAAGCAGGACCGGGGCGCCAATCAGCGCGGTCGCCGCGCCGGTGGGGACGTCCCGCCACACCTGGGCCAGCCAGACCATGACCTGATCGGTGAACCACAGCAGCAAAGCGCCGATCGCCGGAGCCAGCAACAGGCGGTGCAGCAATCGCCGAGCGCCGAGCAGTTTTGCCAGCAACGGCCCGAACAGGCCGATAAATCCGACGATGCCCACCGCGCTGACCAGTTGGGCGCTCAGGAAAATCGCCAGACCCAGCGCCGCCAGCCGCGCCGCGGAAAGCCCGAGCCCCAGATTACGCGCCACCCCGTCGTCCACCCCCAGCAGGGTCATGGGCCGGATCAACAGCAGGGCCAGCAGCAGCGAGACGCCCAGGCGCGGCAGCAGGAAGCGCACGCCGTGCCAATCATGCTGGTTCAGCGCCCCGCTGCTCCATAAAAACAGGTTTTCCAATTGCTGATAATGAAACAGCGCCACCAGATTATTTACCGCGCTGCAATAGAGGCTCAGCACCAATCCCGCCAGGATCAGGGTGACCGGCGACATGCGTTTGCCCCAGGCTATCCCGAACACCAGCACGCCGATGACCAGCGCACCGGCCATCGCCGCCAACTGCTGGGTTATTTCCCCGCCCGGCAGCAGCCACAGGGTGGCGGCAGTCACCCCCAATTGGGCGCCGCTGGATACACCGAGCGTCGAGGGTTCTGCCAGGGGATTACGCAATACTTGTTGGAATAGCACCCCGGCCAAGGCCAGGCCGGCGCCGACCAGCAGCGAAATCGCCAGCCGCGGCAGGGTGCCATAGTAAAAAATGATTTGGCGGATATCCAGCGCGTCCGGGCGGCGCAGCGCCCCGGACCATAAATCCACCGGCAGTACCTGGCGGACGTTATATAAACTGAGCGCCAGAGCGGCCAGCGCCAGGGCGCCCAGCAGCACGGCGGGCAAGACGATTTTACGCGGGTTCATAAACAGATATCCGGCCGGTAGCACGCCATTGGGGCGCAAAGGAGGAGTTGCCGGTACGTAAGGAGGCGGGCCGTCACCATTGGGGTTCCACCTGCCGCAGCATGCGGCAAAAACGCAGGGCGGACAGGGTGGCGCCGTAAATCCAGATGGCCGGCACCGTTTGCCAGCGGTGCGCCCGTACGAAAGGGATAGCCTGCCACAGCGGGGTAGCGGATACCCGCGCGATCGTGGCGCCGTCGCCGTGATTAAGGCAAATCGCCCGCGCCGCGGGCAGCATCGCCAGGCGTTCGATGCCCACCACCGCGGTGCCCCAGAAATTGGTTTCCCCCTCCCAGGCATTGGCGATATCCAACCGGTCCATCACCTGTCCGAAGATGCTGCTTTTACCGATAATCAGGGCATGGTTCTCATCCATCAGGGAAAATATCAGCAGCGGTTGCCGCCGGTAGGAGGCCAGCGCCTCTTTGGCGGCGGCCAGTTCCCGATCGAACGCCGCCAGATGAGCCTGGGCCGCAGCCGGTATGCCCAGGCGCTCGGCCAGGTCGGTGAGTCCGGCGCAGGTCACGGTCAAAGGCTGGCGGCTGTCATCGGTAAATTTAAAGCCCATGGCGGGGGCGATGGCGTTCAGTTGTCCCGGGCTCGGGCCGTAGCCCTGGGAGTAGAGAATGAGATCCGGCCTGAGCTCGGTGATGAACTCCAGGTTGGGTTCGGTGCGCTGGCCCACATCAATGATATGCGCCGGCAGTACCGGTTCCTGCACCCATAAACGGTAATCAACGGTACCGGCGACGCCCAGCGGCGTGACGCCCAGCGCGTAGAGCAGTTCCACCGGCAGCCATTCCAGGGCGATGATGCGTCGGCTACCGCCCGGCGCCCCGGCACGGGCCATGTGGCCGTAAAATAACGGCGATAATAACAGGGCCGCCAGTAAGCGTCGCCGTTGCAGGTCCGTACCTGAATTCAGACGACGCATCAAATCACAAAGCTCACCGGTGCGCCGCCACTCGGATGGGGCAGGATACCCATGGGAATGCCGTAGATTTTTTCCAGCACTTCGCCGCGCATAAGTTCCTGCGGCGATCCCTGGGCGATAATGGCGCCGTTGCGCAGCGCGGCCAGGGAGTCGCAATAGCGCGCCGCCATATTGATATCATGCAGTACGGCGATAACCGTCAGGCCGCGCTGGCGGCTCATGCGTTTAATCAGCGCCAGCACTTCAACCTGATGGGCGATGTCCAGGGCCGAGGTGGGTTCATCGAGCAGCAGGCAGCGGCTGTCCTGCGCCACGGTCATGGCCAGCCAGGCGCGCTGGCGCTCGCCGCCGGAGAGGCTGTCCACCAGCCGCTGGGCAAAGGGTTGCAGTCCCACCAGTTCGATGGCTTCATCCACATGCTGGCGATCGGCGCTGCCAAAACGGCCCAGCGCGCCGTGCCAGGGGTAACGTCCCAGGGCGACCAGTTCGCGCACCGTCATGCCTTCCGCCGCCGGCAGTTGTTGCGGCAGGTAGGCCACTTGCCGGGCATAGGCTTTGCTTTCCCAGTCCGCCAGCGGTTTGCCGTTAAGCCGCGCCACGCCGCCGCTGGCCTCATGATGGCGTCCCAGGATTTTCAGCAGGGTGGATTTGCCCGAACCATTATGGCCAATCAGGCCGCAGACTTTGCCCTGGGGGAAGGTAAAGGAGAGGGGTTGGAGCAGTACCCGTCCCGGGACCGAAAAGCTCACGTCTTCCAAAGCGAAGGTGGCGTTGGGCGCTGTGGCGGCGGTGGTCGCCGCAGTTGTGGCTGGAGGTGTCGCGGTCTGTTGCATAAGCCCAATGAAAGCAAATGATAATTATTCAAAGAAGCAATGATAGGCGGAAGGGAACGGCCACTGCAAGGGGAATTCGTGGTTAGGACCGCGATCGATAAAAACCCCCTCGGCATGTTCCCCCTTTGACTGGTTCGCTGCGGGTCCGGGTGTTGGCGGGTCTACCATGCCGTGGGGCGCTCGGGCGGGCAGGAAAACCATGCCCGCTTCGACCCCATCGGCATGCTCCCCCTTTAACAGGGCCTGCTGCGGGGCCGGTGTCGGCGGGTCTACCATGCCGTGGGGCGCTCGGGCGGGCAGGAAAACCATGCCCGCTTCGACCCCATCGGCATGCTCCCCCTTTGACAGGACCCGCTGTGAGACCGGGTGATGGCGAGCATACCGCGCCAAGGGGCGTTCCGGCGGCCAGGAAAACCATGCCCGCTTCGACCCCATCGGCATGTTCCCCCTTTGACAGGTTCGCTGCGGGGCCGGTGTTGGCGGGTCTACCATGCCGTGGGGCGCTCGGGCGGGCAGGAAAACCATGCCCGCTTCGGCCCCATCGGCATGATCCCCCTTTGACAGGGCCCGCTGCGGGGCCGGTGTCGGCGGGTCTACCATGCCGTGGGGCGCTCGGGCGGGCAGGAAAACCATGCCCGCTTCGGCCCCATCGGCATGCTCCCCCTTTAACAGGGCCCGCTGCGGGTTCGGTGTCGGCGGGTCTACCATGCCGTGGGGCGCTCGGGCGGGCAGGAAAACCATGCCCGCTTCGACCCCATCGGCATGCTCCCCCTTTGACAGGGCTCGCTGTGAGACCGGGTGATGGCGAGCATACCGCGCCAAGGGGCGCTCCGGCACGGTCTCCCTTTAACAGGCTCGCTGCGGGCCGGTGTCGGCGGGGTTAGCGCGCGACGTTTTTATTTGCCGAACATGTCTTTAATCCACCCCGCGACGCCGTCGCTGCTTTCCTGCGGCGGCTGCTGGGCCGGCTGCTGCTGTTCGGCGCCTTGATCCGCCGGCTGTTGCTGTATCGGCTGGCTGGCCTGGCATAACGATTCGGGACTGTCGGTCCAGACCGGTATGACGCGCATGTTGCTGTCGCTGTTGCAGACGAAATTGCCGGCATAATCAATGGACATCTGATTGATGCCTTCCGGCGGGATGACGTTGAGCGCTAGCGGCGGCTGGTTTTCCAGGTAGCGGCGATAGAGGGTCAACGCGCCGTTGGCCCCGGTCAGTTTGGCCGGACCGTTGTTATCGCGCCCTACCCAGCTGATGGTGACTTCTTTGCCGTCCACGCCGGCAAACCAGCTGTCCCGCAGGTCGTTGGTGGTGCCGGTTTTACCCGCCAGGTGGAAATTGGGGAATTTCACCGCCAGGGAACGGGAGGTGCCGCGCGCCACGACTTGCTGCATGCCGTAGAGCGTGAGGTAGGCCGCCTGTGCCGGCACGACCCGTTCCGCCTGCGGGAAGCTTTGGTAAAGCACTTTACCGTCTTCGCTCATTACCGAGCGCACCGAAGAAAGCGGGGCGCGGTTGCCGCCGCCGGCGATGGACTGGTACTCCTGCGCCACTTCCATGGGCGTGAGGCTGATGGCCCCGAGCAGCATGGCCGGCACCGGGTTAATCACCTCTTTGGGAATGCCCAGTTTTTGCAGCGTGTTGCTGATATCCGGCAGGCCCACCGACAGGCCCAGGTTAACGGTGGGCACGTTGAGGGAGTTGGCCAGCGCGTCCACCAGCATCACTTTGCCGCGGAACTGGCGGTCATAGTTTTTCGGCGCCCAGAGGCTGCCGTTGGGCTGTTTGAGCGAAATGGGCTCATCGGCAATCCAGGTATTAAGGCGATATTTATCCGGCTGGCTCAGGGCGGTCAGGTAGGTGGCGGGTTTGGCCAGGGAACCCACCGGGCGGCGCGCCTGCATGGCCCGGTTAAAGCCGGCGAATTGCGGCTGGGAGCCGCCGACCATGGCGCGGATTTCGCCGCTGAAACGGTCCACGACCACCATCGCGGCTTCCAGATCGCTGACTCCGCGTCCGGCGCGCAGGGCGGGAACGCCGTCCTCCACCGCTTTTTCCGCCGCATCCTGCGAGATCGGATCGAGGGTGGTGTAGATTTTCACCCCTGAGAGATCGTTAATTTTATCCCCCAGTTTTTGCTGCAGTTCCTGGCGCACCATCTGCATAAAGGCCGGTTGGGGGGTAATCACCCCGCCGCGAGGCTGTACGCCCAGCGGCCGGGCGCTTAGCATATTATAAAGATCGGCGTCTATAACCTGCTGGTTCTGCAGGAGTTTCAGCACCAGGTTGCGGCGTTCCAGCGCCAGTTGCGGGTTGCGCCACGGGTTATACAGCGATGCTCCCTTCACCATGCCCACCAGCATGGCCTGCTGATCCAGGCTCAGCTCATCCACCGGCCGGCCGAAATAGTAGAGGCTGGCCAAGGGGAAACCGCGGATTTGCTCGCTGCCGCTCTGCCCGAGGTAGACCTCGTTCAAATAGAGCTCAAGGATGCGATCCTTGCTGTAGCGGTAATCGAGGATCAGGGCCATATAGGCTTCATTGATCTTGCGCCACAAAGAGCGTTCGTTGGTCAAAAACAGGTTTTTCACCAACTGCTGGGTCAGGGTGCTGCCTCCCTGCACCGCGCGTCCGGCGGTGATATTGGCCAGGAATGCGCGGCCGATGGAGCTGATGCTGATGCCGTCATGCTGATAAAAATGGCGATCCTCGGTGGCGATCAGGGTGTCCACCAATAAATCGGGGAACCCGGCGCGCGGCACAAACAGCCGCTGCTCGCCGTTAGGGGATTGCAGCATGGTGATTAGCCGGGGATCGAGGCGGAAAAAGCCGAAATTGCGCTGGGTCTCCTGGTTTTCAATCTGCACCAGCTTATCGCGATCGAACGTCAGCACGGCGTGGATCTGCCCTTCTTTGCCGTCGGGGAAATCAAACGGCCGGCGCAGCATATCGATGCTATTGGCCCGCACGGTAAATTCGCCCGGCCGGGTGATCTTGGTCACCTGGCGATATTGCATGCCTTCGAGCAAATTGACCATTTCGCTTTTGTTATAGGGCATCCCCGGCTCAAGGTTGACCATGCGGCCATAGACCGCCGCCGGCAATTGCCATACTTTGCCGTCGATGCGGCTACGTACCTGCGCGTCGAGATAAACGCCGTAGATCACCAGCAAAATCACCAAGACGATGAAAATTTTGATCAATAATCCCAGCAGGCGCCGCTTTTTCTTGGGCGGGCGTGATTTTCCTTTACGCGGCGGCATTGGCGTTTCCTCTTGGTCTTCGGCATCATCCCGATCGTCATATTCATCGTAGTCGTCATTCCGGTGACGTCGTACCGGCGGTTTATTGGTCACTTTACGGCCAGACGGTCTTCCATGACGTCCAATAGGTTCGCGATCATCCCCAGACATCGTTGTCATTCTCCATACTACCGACGGATTCCCCGCCCACTTTGTCCCTCAGCCAAACTATGCGGAAGAGGAAACCTCTGAAATCATTGCTGCTGATACTTCTTGGTACGCCGGGTCGGTACCGCCTGGGCCGGATTATCCGGCCAAACGTGCTTGGGGTAACGCCCTTTCATCTCTTTTTGCACCTCGCGGTAGGCGCCCTGCCAAAATGCCGCCAGATCGCGGGTAATCTGCAACGGATGCCGGGCGGGCGACAACAGCTCCAGCACCAGGGCGACGCGGCCTTCCGCCAGCATGGGGCTACGCTGCTCGCCGAACATTTCCTGCATCCTGACCGCCAGCACCGGCGGTTCGCCGTGCTGATAACGCACCGGCAGGCGGCTGCCGGTGGGCACAGTGTAGTGGCTGGGCAGCGCACTATCCAGTCGTTGGCGCAGCGACCAGTCCAACAGCCGCAGCAGGGCGTCTTCCAGATTGACCTGGCGCAGGGCGCGCACATCATGCACCCCTTGCAGAGAAGGCTGTAGCCACAGCGGCAACGTCGCCAGCAGCGCGGCGTCGTCCACCGCCGGCCAATCGACTTCCGGCAGCCAGTCGCGGGCGCATAGCAGCCGTTGACGCAGTTGCTGAGACGCGGCATCCCAGTTCAGCACCGTCAGGCCCTGCTCGCCGATCCAACCTATCAGCGCCTGCTGCATCAGTTCGGCCGACGGTTTGGCCTGCGGTTGCTCGCGCAGCACCAACTGTCCCAGTTGTTCACGTTTAAGTACCCGCAGGGCGCCCTTGCCCTCATCCCAGCGCATGGCGGTGGTGACGGTCAGCCAATGGGGATAGTCGGCGGCCAGCGCCGCGATATCCAGCGGCAGCGCCAGGCGAATGCTGGCGTCCGGGCTGTTGGCCAACTGCATCAGGCCCGGCGCGATCAGCCATTCGGCGGCGGATAACGCCTCCTCGGGGGGCAGCGCGGCGCCCAGGCCATTGGCCAATTGGTAGCGGCCGGCGGCGTCGCGCCGGCGGGCGATGCGATCCCGGAATCCCCAGGCCAGCAGCGCGGGCGCCAGGGCGCCGTCGGGCGCGTCCCAGCGGGGAGAGAGCCGTTTAGCCAACTGCCTGGCGCGGCGCAGCCAGTGGGGCAACGGGTGCGCCAGGTGATCGCGCAAGTCGGGCGAACCCGTGCGCGGCGGCTCTTCCAGGATGGCCGCCAACAACGCCGCGGTGGCCAAGCCGCGATCGTTATCCCGCGCATGGCACAGCATGGCCGCCAGACGCGGATCGCAGCCCAGGCGGCCCATGGCGCGTCCGGCGGACGTCAAGCGGCCCGACTTATCAATGGCGTCCAGCTGGAGCAAGGTCCCGCGGGCGGCGGCCAGCAGTGGCCCGGACGGCGGGTCGAGCCAGCAAAGCTGCTGCGCATCGTTACAACCCCACAGCAACAATTCGAGACATAAACCGCTTAGATCGCTTTGCATGATTTCCGGCTGGCCGTGTTCCGGCGCGCGCTCGGCCTGGGCCTGGCTAAATAAATGCCAGCAGACGCCCGGGGTCAGCCGCCCCGCGCGGCCGGCGCGCTGCACCATGGACGCCTGGCTGATGCGCTGGGTTTTCAGCCGGCTCAGGCCGCTGCGGGCGTCAAATTCGCTTACCCGCTCCAGCCCGCTGTCCACCACCAGCCGGATGCCTTCGATGGTCAGGCTGGTTTCGGCGATATTGGTGGCCAGCACCACTTTACGCCGGCCGTCCGCCGCAGGCCTGATGGCCCGCTGCTGCTCGTCCAGGGACAAGGCGCCATACAGCGGGCACAGATCCACATCGTCCCCCACCCGGGCGCCGAGCAAGGCCAATACCCGGCGGATTTCGCCGACGCCGGGTAAAAACAGCAGCAATGAACCGGGATGGGACGACAACATCCGGGAGACCGCGGCGGCGATGGCCGGCTCAATGCGGCCCTGGGCAGGCAGCGGATGATAGGCGCGCTCCACCGGGAAACTGCGGCCGACCGAGTGGATTACGGGGGCATGGGGCAGCAGCGTCATCAGGCGGCGATCGTCGAGGGTCGCCGACATGATCAGCACCCGTAAATCCTCGCGCAGCCCCTGCTGGACATCCAGCAGCAGCGCCAGCGCCAGGTCCGCCTGCAGGCTGCGTTCGTGGAACTCGTCAAGGATCACCAACGAGACGCCGGACAGTTCCGGGTCCTGCTGCAACATGCGCGTCAGTATGCCCTCGGTCACCACCTCCAGCCGCGTACCGGGGCCGCAGCAACTTTCGGCGCGCATACGGTAACCCACGGTCTGGCCAGGCGCCTCTCCCAGTTGCTGGGCCAGGCGCAGCGCGACGTTTTTGGTGGCCAGGCGGCGCGGTTCGAGCATCAGCACCCGCCCCGGCAGGCCGCCGCGCCGCAGGATCTCCAGCGGCAGCCAGGTGGATTTGCCGGCGCCGGTGGGCGCGTGCAGCAGTATCTGCGGAGCGCTTTGCAACGCGGTAAGCAACTCATCGACTACGGCACTGACCGGTAATGACGCCACGACATCTCCGTAAAAGGTTAACATTCTGGGGCGGGCATTGTAGCATCGGTTAATGCCGGCCGCGATTTTTGGCCAATATAATACTCAGTTAGGACGCCCCATGACCGTTACCCGCCGTCTGTTTTTCGCCGTAACGTTACCCGAGGCCCTCCGCCGGCGGGTGGTGGACTGGCGCGCCGGGCAGTTTCCCGTGGAAGCCGGCCGGCCGGTGGCGGCGGACAATTTGCATCTGACCCTGGCGTTCCTGGGCGACGTCAGCGCCAATAAAGAGCAGGCTTTTCGCAGCGCTGCCACCCGATTGCAACAAAAGGCCTTTACCCTCACCTTCGACGATTGCGGACAGTGGCCGGGTGCGGGGGTGGTATGGCTCGGCATGCGCCGCGCGCCGCGCGGGCTGTTGCAGCTAGCGCAGTGGCTGCGCTCGCAGGCGGCCCGCAACGGCTGCTACCAAAGCCCGCTGCCCTTTCATCCGCATGTCACGCTGCTGCGCCAGGCGTATAAAGCGGTCGCGCTGCCGCCGGGCACGCCCGGGTGGGATATGGCGGTCGATCGTTTCGGCCTGTATGCCTCGCGGTTTGACAATGGCCGTACGCGTTATATGCTACTGGACAGTTGGCCGCTGGCCGCACGCCCTGAAGGGCTTTGACCGGGATAATTATGGAATTCAGCCCTGCATTAAAATCCGCCCGCCTGATCCAGCGCTATAAGCGGTTTCTGGCGGATGTGATTACGCCGGGGGGCGAGGAATTGACCATCCATTGCGCCAATACCGGCGCCATGACCGGCTGCGCCGTGCCGGGCGATACGGTATGGTACTCGACGTCGGATAACCGCAAGCGCCGTTATCCCCATAGTTGGGAACTAACCGAGACCGCCCATGGTCAATGGATAGGCGTAAATACGCTGCGCGCCAATGGCTTGGTAGGCGAGGCGCTGCTGGCTGGCGCCATTCCCGAACTGGCCGGTTATGAGACTCTGAAGGCGGAAGTGCGCTATGGCGCAGAAAATAGTCGTATAGATTGGTTATTAGCAGCGGAAAATCGTGCCAACTGCTATATTGAGGTGAAATCCGTCACATTGCTGCAACAGGAATCAGGTTATTTTCCTGATGCGGTAACGTTACGCGGACAAAAACATTTACGAGAATTACAAGCAATGGCGGAAATGGGCCAGCGTGCCGTGTTATTTTTTGCGGTGTTGCATTCCGGCATCACCCGGGTGGCACCCGCCCGGCACATTGATCCCCATTATGCTGATTTGGTATTGCAGGCGCAGCGCAGTGGCGTGGAAATACTTTGTTATGGCGCGCAATTATCACCTGGCGGTATTAGGCTACAGAGTTCTTTGCCGTTATTAATTTCGTAGGCGGTTTTTTTGGATAATGGGTAAAATAGCCCGTTTTTCCTCGGTTTAACCGCTCGCTGAATACGCCTTTCTTCACACTCTTGTCAAGTGGGCGTCAGGAATAATTGCCAAGCGTAACGCCATCTGTTATTTATAGCGGCCTGTTTTTTCCCCACGTTGGGGATCGATAGTGCGTGTTATGAAGGAGAAGCAACATGCAAGAAGGGCAAGACCGTAAGACATCCTCCTTGAGCATTCTCGCCATCGCCGGGGTGGAACCGTACCAGCAGAAGCCGGGCGAAGAGTATATGAACGCAGCCCAGTTGCTGCATTTCCGCCGCATCCTGGATGCATGGCGCAATCAGCTCAGGGACGAAGTGGGTCGTACCGTTTCTCATATGCAGGACGAAGCGGCCAACTTCCCTGACCCGGTGGACCGCGCCGCGCAGGAAGAGGAATTCAGCCTCGAACTGCGTAACCGCGACCGGGAACGAAAATTAATCAAGAAGATCGAAAAAACGCTGAAGAAAGTGGAAGACAAAGATTTTGGCTACTGCGACTCATGCGGCGTAGAGATCGGTATTCGCCGCCTGGAAGCGCGGCCGACCGCCGATTTATGCATTGATTGCAAGACCCTGGCTGAAATCCGCGAAAAGCAGATGGCCGGGTAAAAATCAATCCGGATCGCCGCGATGCCGCTCATGGAACAGAGCGTTGGCATCGCGGTATCCGTACGGATTCGCCTTTCCTGATTTATGCCTGCACACAGCGCTTATATGGGGCGTTTCGCCCCCTCGCCTTCGGGCGCCCTACATTTTGGCTCCCTGGTCGCCGCGCTGGGAAGCTATCTCCAGGCCCGCGCATCGCGCGGGTACTGGCACGTGCGCATTGAAGATCTCGATCCCCCGCGCGAAGTGCCCGGCGCCGCCGATGTTATACTGCATCAATTAACCCATTACGGTCTGCACTGGGATGGTCCGGTAATCTACCAGTCCCGGCGCCACCAGGCCTACCAGGATGTCCTGGCGGATCTGGCCCGCCGCGGGCTCAGTTATTATTGCGACTGCACCCGCAGCCGGATACAGGAAATCGGCGGCCGCTACGACGGCCATTGCCGCCAGCGCGGACTGCAGGCGCAGGGCGCCGCCCTGCGCCTGCGCCAGACCCGGCCGGTACTGCATTTTCACGATCGCCTGCGCGGCGACATTCATGCCGACCCGGCGCTGGCGCGGGAAGATTTTACTATCCGCCGCCGCGACGGGCTGTTCGCCTATAACCTGGCGGTCGTGGTGGACGACGCGGCGCTCGGCGTGACGGAAGTGGTGCGCGGCGCGGATTTAATCGAGCCGACCGTTCGCCAGTTGGCACTCTACCGGCAATTGGGTTATAAAGAACCGGGATATATGCATTTACCGCTGGCGTTAACCCCGGCGGGCACCAAATTATCCAAGCAGAACCATGCGCCGGAGTTGCCATGGGGCGATCCCCGCCCGGCGCTTGCCGAGGCGTTAGTTTTTTTAAATCAACCGCTAGCGCAAGGGTGGCGGGATTTGACCCTTGAGAGTATGTTAGACTGGGCCATTACGCATTGGTCCCTGGCTTCCATACCGATTTTGCCATCGAGCACGACACATACTCCTCCATTCTCAAAAGATGCGGGGTGAGCGGCGAGCTATAAATAGCCGCTGTTTTTAGTTGCTCCTGTTTATTTGTAACTATTGAGGTGTACTATTTTTACCCGAGTAGCCAACTTCTGCCGTAAGGTGTTGAACCGTGAAGTCGCGGAAACGGCACCAGAGGATAGACGCCCTTTGACGATTATCCCGCGCGACCAGCACTCAATCTCCCGCAAGGAGATCAGTGAGAATGCACTGAAGGTGCTTTACCGTTTGAATAAAGCGGGATACGAAGCCTATCTGGTCGGCGGCGGCGTACGCGACCTGCTGCTGGGTAGAAAGCCAAAGGATTTTGATATCACCACCAATGCCACCCCCGAGCAGATGCGCAAGCTGTTCCGCAACTGCCGCCTGGTGGGCCGACGCTTTCGCCTGGCCCACGTGATGTTCGGGCCGGAAATCATTGAGGTGGCGACTTTCCGCGGCCATCATCTTACCCAGGTCGCGGACGATAACGACGCCGGATCGGCGGTGCAGGCCCCGGCTCCGGTAGCGGCCCTGCAAGGGCAAAACGGCATGCTGCTGCGCGACAATATCTTCGGTTCCATCGAAGAAGACGCCCAGCGCCGCGACTTTACGATTAACAGCCTGTATTACAGCGTAGCCGATTTTACCGTGCGCGATTACACCGGCGGCATGCGCGATTTACAAGACGGCATCATTCGCCTGATTGGCGACCCCGAGACCCGTTACCGGGAAGACCCGGTGCGCATGCTGCGGGCGGTGCGTTTCGCCGCCAAAATGAATATGAGCGTCGAGGCGGCCACCGCCGAACCTATTCCCCGCCTGGCGTCGCTGCTGCACGATATCCCCGCCGCGCGCCTGTTTGAAGAATCCCTGAAGCTGCTGCAGGCCGGTTATGGCGAACCCACTTATCGCCTGCTGTGCGAATACCAGCTGTTCCAACCGATGTTCCCGCTGATTAGCCGTAACTTCACCCCGGAAGGTGATAGTTATATGGAACGCATGGTTACCCAGGTGCTGAAAAACACCGATCGGCGCATCCATGACGACATGCGGGTCAATCCGGCATTCCTGTTCTCCGCCATGCTCTGGTACCCGCTGCTGGAACAGGCGCAAAAGCTGGCGCAGGAAGGCGGGCTGACCTACTTTGACGCATTTTCGCTGGCGCTGAATGATATCCTCGACGAGCAGTGCCGCTCGCTGGCCATCCCTAAACGCCTCACCACGCTGATGCGCGATATCTGGCAGCTCCAGCTGCGCCTGTCCCGCCGGCAGGGCAAACGCGCCTTTAAGCTGATGGAACATCCCAAATTCCGCGCGGCCTACGATCTGCTGGCGCTGCGCGCCGAAGTGGAAAACAACGCCGAATTGCAGCGCCTGACCCAGTGGTGGGGCGAATTCCAGGTGGCCGCGCCGCCGCGGCAAAAAAACCTGCTGACGACCCTGGGCGACGATGCTCCGGCGCGTCCGCGCCGTCCGCGCCGCCGTACGCCCCACCGCGATCCGGCGTAAAGCATGACGCAAGTCTGGCTGGCCATCGGCAGCAACCTTGAGCAACCGCTTAATCAGGTGGACGCCGCGTTAAGCGCCCTGGGCCGCCTGCCCCGGACCCGCCTGATCGCCTGTTCATCCTATTACCGCAGCCGTCCGCTGGGGCCGCAGGACCAGCCGGATTACCTCAATGCGGTCGCCGCCCTGGAGACCGAGCTGCCGCCCGAACAACTGCTCGATGGCACCCAGGATATCGAACGCCGGCAGGGCCGGGTGCGCAAGGCCAACCGCTGGGGACCGCGCACCCTGGATCTTGATATCCTGCTGTTTGGCGACCTGACGCTACACACCGAGCGGCTCACCGTGCCCCACTACGATATGAAGAACCGCGAATTCATGCTTTATCCCCTGGCCGAACTGGCGCCCGATCTGGTTTTCCCCGACGGCGAAGCCCTGGCCGAACGGCTGCGCCGGGTGCCGCGCAACGGCATGACCTTATGGGACGGGCAGCAGCGGCCGCGCCGCTGGTAATCGCCCTTTATTACGCCCTGCCCGCAGCACGTTTTATGCATACAAAGCTATCCCCCTCCTCCCGCTTCCATTAGAATAATGCGCCATTACGTGACAATGGCATGACATCGCTGGCGCTACGTCCAGGGTACAATGCGACGCTGGGCCGCCAGGCCACGAGAAAATGACCGCCAAGACCGAGGTTGTGATGAAAATGACCACTATTTCCCAGTTGCGCGCCTGGAAACAGCAGCAACGCAAGTTCGCCTCGATTACCGCCTATGACGCCAGCTTTGCCCGCCTGTTTGAACAGGAAGGCATGCAGGTGATGCTGGTAGGGGACTCGCTGGGCATGACCATGCAGGGCCACGGGTCCACGCTGCCGGTCACGCTGGATGAGATTGCCTACCATACCCGCAGCGTGCGCCGCGGGGCGCCGCAGTGCCTGCTGCTCGCCGACCTGCCGTTTATGACCTATGCCACCCCTATCCAGGCCTACGAGAGCGCCGCCGCCCTGATGCGTGCCGGCGCCAATATGGTGAAGCTGGAGGGCGGCAGTTGGCTGGCGGAAACCGTGCGGGGCTTGACCGAACGGGCGGTGCCGGTCTGCGGTCATCTGGGTTTGACGCCGCAGTCGGTGAATATTTTCGGCGGTTACAAAGTACAGGGCCGCGATGATGAGAGCGCTGAGCGGCTGCTGCAGGATGCCCTGGCCCTCGAACGCGCCGGCGCGCAGCTGCTGGTGCTGGAGTGCGTGCCGGTCTCTTTGGCGCAGCGCGTCACCGAAGCATTGGCCATCCCGACCATCGGCATCGGCGCCGGTAATGTTACCGATGGGCAAATACTGGTCATGCAGGATGCGCTGGGCATCACCGGCCAGGGTACCCCGAAATTCGTCAAGAACTTTCTGGCCCAGGGGGGAGATGTTCGCGCCGCCGTGCGCTTGTACATCGACGACGTCGAACAGGGCCGGTTCCCCGCCCCGGAGCATAGCTTCCAGTAATAAACAGGAGAGATGGCGTGTTGATTATCGAAACTCCGCCGATATTGCGGCAAACCGTTAAGCAGTGGCGGCAGGACGGTAAACGTATCGCATTGGTGCCCACCATGGGTAATCTGCATGACGGCCATATGTCCCTGGTGGACGAGGCCCGCGCCCGCGCCGATATTGTTATCGTGAGTATTTTTGTCAATCCGATGCAGTTCGATCGGCCGGAGGATTTAGCCGCTTATCCGCACAGCCTGCAGGAAGATTGTGAAAAACTCACGCGCCGCGGCGTGGATACGGTGTTTGCTCCGGCGGCGGAGGTGATTTATCCCCAGGGGCTTGCCGATCAGACCTATGTGGATGTCCCGCGTTTTTCCGGTATTCTGGAGGGGGCCATCCGCCCCGGCCATTTCCGGGGCGTGGCGACCATTGTCAGTAAACTATTCAATCTGGTGCAGCCGGACCTCGCCTGTTTTGGCCAGAAGGATTACCAGCAGCTGTCGCTGATTCGCCAGATGGTGGCGGATATGGGATACGATATCGAAATTATCGGCGTGCCCACGGTCCGGGCCGGCGACGGGTTGGCGCTGAGCTCGCGCAACGGTTATCTTACCGCGCAAGAACGGCAACTGGCGCCGCGGCTGCATCAGGTGCTTGAACAGGTAATAACCCGGCTCAAGAGCGGAGAGCGGCATATCGAGACCCTGCTGGAGCAGGCGGCGGAAGACCTGGCGCAGGGCGGGCTGAAACCCGACGCGCTGGACATCCGCGATGCCTATACCCTGCAACCGCTGAACGTCGATAGCACCAGGGCGGTGGTACTGGTTTCCGCCTGGCTGGGCAAAGCGCGGTTAATTGATAACGCACAGGTCGATCTAACCCTGTAACGGGGGCGGTCGGCAGGGTTTATTCTATTCTCGGCTCCCCGTGGGGAAAGGGTCAAAGGTTTAACGTTATGCTACGTACTATGTTAAGAGGTAAGCTGCATCGGGTCCATGTTACCCAGGCAGATCTGCATTACGAGGGTTCCTGCGCCATCGATCAGGATTTTCTCGATGCCGCGGGCATTCTGGAATATGAAGCCATTGATATTTACAACGTCGATAACGGGCAACGCTTTTCCACCTATGCCATCGCCGCCGAACGCGGTTCGCGCATTATCTCGGTTAACGGCGCGGCGGCCCGCTGCGCCTGCGTCGGCGACTTGCTGATTATCTGCGCCTATGTGCAAATGCCGGACGAAGAGGCGCAACGCCATCAGCCCAAAGTGGCTTACTTCGAGGGCGACAACCTATTGAAACGCACCGCCAAGGCCGTGCCGGTGCAGATAGCCTAAACGCCGGCATCCCCTGCCGGGCCGGCCGCCGCCCCTATCCATGGGAATGGCCGCCGGCTTGGTAGCTAGGTACGCAGACCGCTGCCACGCTGGATCAAATACCAGCACAGCGCATAAAATACCGCGATGAATACCAGCAGCACCGACAAGGTAAACACCAGCGGCACATCGCTGATCCCCAGGAACCCAAAACGAAAACCGCTGATCATATACACGATCGGATTAAGCTTGGACACCGCCTGCCAAATGGGCGGCAACAGCGTCAGCGAGTAAAACACCCCGCCCAGATAGGTTAGCGGCGTCAGGACAAACGTCGGGATCAGGCTGATATCGTCAAAACTTTTGGCGAATACCGCGTTAAGCAGCCCGGCCAGGGAAAACAGCACCGCGGTCAGCACCAGGGTGACGGTTACCACCCACCATGAATGCACATGGAACGGCACGAAAAACAGCGAAATCGCGGTGACCAGGATGCCGACGCAAATCCCCCGCGCCACCCCGCCGCCGACATAACCGGCGATGATCACATGGGTCGGCACCGGCGCCACCAGCAGTTCTTCGATATTACGCTGGAACTTGGCGCTGAAAAACGATGAGGCGACATTGGTATAGGCATTGGTAATCACCGCCATCATGATCAATCCCGGCACGATAAATTGCATATAAGAAAAACCATGCATTTCACCGATGCGCGAACCGATAAGATTGCCGAAAATAATAAAATACAGCGCCATGGTGATCACCGGCGGCACCAAGGTTTGAATCCAGATCCGGCCAAAGCGGTTGATCTCTTTACGCCAGATACTTTTTAAGGCAACCCAATATAGCCGCATCATAGGTGATCCCTCTTGCTGGCCCGATCGTCTTTGACCAGGGTGACAAATAATTCTTCCAGCCGGTTGGCCTTATTGCGCATGCTCAGCACTTGTACTCCCTGGGCGCTCAGTTGGCTGAACAAACTATTCAGTCCCTGTTCGCGCATCACTTCAACTTCGAGGGTGCTGGTATCAAGCAACAGACTGCGATAACCCTGCAATTTTGGCAGCGGGCTTTTGACCGCCAAATCCAAAATAAACGTTTCGGATTTCAATTTGGACAACAGCAGGCGCATCGAGGTGTTTTCCACCAGCTCGCCATTTTGGATAATGCCGATATTGCGGCACAGCATTTCCGCTTCTTCCAAATAATGGGTGGTGAGGATAATCGTCGTGCCGCTGCTGTTCAAATCGCGTAGAAAACCCCACATGGAGCGGCGCAGTTCGATATCCACCCCGGCGGTGGGTTCATCAAGAATTAACAGTTTGGGTTCATGCATCAGCGCGCGGGCAATCATCAGCCGGCGTTTCATCCCGCCGGATAACATGCGCGCGCGTTCGCCGCGCTTGGTCCATAAATCCAGTTGCTTGAGATATTTTTCCGCA
Organism: Sodalis sp. RH21; assembly: GCF_047324175.1. NCBI lineage: Bacteria > Pseudomonadati > Pseudomonadota > Gammaproteobacteria > Enterobacterales > Bruguierivoracaceae > Sodalis > Sodalis sp. RH21. Next base: position 4,634,003 of record NZ_CP178732.1, read on the forward strand.
CGTTGTTGCGCGATCTTATGCTCCACGCCGTAATACCCGGCCTGGTGCACCACAATCTGTTCGACGGTTTCAAACGGATTAAAATTAAACTCTTGCGGCACCAGGCCCAGTTGCCGTTTGGCATTTACGATATCTTTGTCGATATCGTAGCCAAATACCCGGGCCTTGCCGGATGTTTTATTCACTAGCGCACTGATGATGCCTATGGTGGTGGATTTACCTGCTCCGTTAGGGCCCAGCAGCGCGTAAAAATCCCCGGCTTCCACATTCAGATCGATCCCTTTTAGCGCCTGTACGCCTCCTGCGTAGGTCTTGGTCAACTTCTCCAACTCCAATGCATATGTCATATGTAACGGGTTACCTTATTCTTGATGTAAGTGACGAACTGTTTTAAAAAAAGCCTGGTTGGCCTATATTAACGCATCGCAATAGGTCGTTACGGGCTAAAAACCACAATGAAAGACATCACAAGCCTTATGAGCAACAACCAAACCTGGTCAAAACATCTCAAAGAAGAAGACCCGGGTTTTTTCGAACGGCTGGCGCTGGCGCAAAAGCCGCGCTTCCTGTGGATCGGCTGTTCCGATAGTCGTGTGCCGGCGGAAAAACTCACCGGCCTGGAGCCGGGCGAGCTGTTTGTACATCGCAATGTCGCTAATCTGGTGATTCACACCGATCTCAATTGCTTATCGGTGGTGCAATACGCCGTGGACGTGCTGGAAGTCGAGCATATTATCATCTGCGGCCATTATGGCTGCGGCGGCGTGCAGGCGGCCATCGATAATCCCGAACTGGGCCTGATCGATAACTGGCTGCTGCATATCCGTGATTTGTGGTACAAGCATAGCTCACTGCTGGGCGAGCTTCATCCCGAAGAACGCATCAATACATTATGCGAAATCAACGTCATCGAGCAGGTCTACAACCTGGGGCATTCCACCATTATGCGCTCGGCCTGGAAACGCGGCCAGAAAGTCACCCTGCACGGCTGGGTCTACAGTATCCACGATGGTTTGCTGCGCAACCTGGATGTGTCGGCCACCAGCCGCGAAACCCTGGAGCAGCGTTACCGCCAGGGCATCGCCACGCTGCTGCAGCAACACGGTAGCTAATCAGCCCCGCCGCCGGGGGCTTTTGCCTCCGGCATGGGGTTTAGGCAAGCGGCTAGTCCAGCTTGACCACTTTGCCCACATAGGGCAAATGCCGGTAGCGCTGCGCGTAATCGATGCCATAACCCACCACGAACTCATCGGCGATGGCGAATCCTACCCACTCCACCGGCACCTGGACTTCGCGGCGATCGGGCTTATCGAGCAGCGTGCAAATGGCCAGTGATTTAGGCTGGCGCAGTTGCAGGATTTCGCGCACTTTGCTCAGGGTATTGCCGGAATCGATGATATCCTCCACGATCAGCACATCCTTGCCGCGGATATCTTCATCGAGATCTTTTAAAATCTTAACGTCGCGCGTGCTGCTCATGCCGCTGCCATAGCTGGAGGCGGTCATGAAATCCACTTCATGGGGTACCGTCACGGCGCGGCACAGGTCGGCCATAAACATAAATGAGCCGCGCAGCAGCCCTACCAAAACCATTTCACTACCGCTATCGCGGTAATGCCGGCTGATATCCTGGCCAAGCTGCGCGACGCGGGTCGCGATTTCCGGGGCGGAAATCATCACTTCCACGGTGTGTTTCATAACAAGGTCGCATCAAAGGATGTAGAAAAGAGGCGAATTTTAGCATAACCGCCAAGGTCATGCGATCTGTCCGGACCCGGACCCGGCATCAATCCCGCCGGAAGCGATTTATTAACGCCGGACGGGACAATCGGGCCAACCTGTTCCATAATTTATTTTACCGTTACAGTTGGCCGGAATCGGCAGCGGCGGCGAATAAAACCCAGGGCGAAAATCATTAAATATGATAACGTCAAACTATAATTACTGATTCAGGTTTTAACATGAAACACACCGCATTGGTGATGCTGTTGCTGGGGTTGCTGGGTTTCTCGACCGCCTCGCAAGCCTTATCCGAACCCGAAGCCGAAGATATGGCCGATTTGACCGCCGTGTTCGTCTTTTTGAAAAATAACTGCGGCTATACGGACATGCCCAATGAGCAAATCCGGCGCGCCATTTTGATCTTCGCCCAGCAAAATCGCTGGGATCTCAGTAATTACGCCAGCTATGACATGCGCGCCTTGGGCGAGGACAGTTATCGCGATCTCAGCGGCATTGCGATCCCCACCCCCAAGAAATGCGAAAGCCTGGCCACCAATTCTCTCAGTTTGCTCGCCTACGCTAAATAACACGTTGTCGGCCCTGTTAGTGTGAAATTCATCCGTGCAACCCGGCGCGGATTTCGCTATTATGTTGCGCCGTTTTCTCATGGCGGTTTTCGCCGAGGATCAGCCCGACATGCCAGACAAAATAACACCTACGGAAACCTGGAATGAGACCCTGCACGATCATTTCGGCCAGTATTTTAACGTGGATAACATCCTGTACCGGGAAAAAACCGCCCATCAGGACCTGGTTATTTTTGAAAACGCCGCCTTCGGCCGCGTCATGGCGCTGGACGGCGTGGTGCAAACCACCGAACGCGATGAATTCATCTATCATGAAATGATGGCCCACGTGCCGCTTATCGCCCACGGCAACGCCAAAAAAGTGCTGATTATCGGCGGCGGCGACGGCGGGATGCTGCGCGAGGTCAGCCGCCATCCCGGCGTAGAGGAGATCGTCATGGTGGAAATCGACGCCGGCGTGATCACTTTCTGCCGCCAATATTTGCCGCGGCATAACGCCGGGTCCTTTGACGATCCGCGCTTTCGGTTGGTGATTGATGACGGTGTGAATTTTGTCAGCGACACCGGGGAAACGTTCGACGCGATCATTTCCGACTGCACCGATCCCATCGGTCCGGGGTCGAGCCTGTTCACATCCGATTTTTATCAGGGCTGCGCGCGCTGCCTGAACGCGGGCGGTATTTTTGTCGCGCAGAACGGCGTGTGTTTTTTACAGCAGGACGAAGCGGTGAACAGCCATCGGAAACTGAGCCATTATTTTGCCGATGTCAGCTTTTACCAGGCGGCGATACCCACCTATTACGGCGGCATCATGACCTTTGCCTGGGCCAGCCAGGACCCGACCCTGCGCCAACTCGGCGACGCGACGCTGCAAGCGCGCGTCGACGCGGCCGGCCTGGATTGTCGTTATTATAATCCGGCCATCCATAACGGCAGTTTTGCCCTGCCGCAATATTTACTGAATGCCATATCGGCGTCCAGCTGAGACGGCATCAATAAGGGGGTGAACTCAATTGCAGAAGCTAAAGCTACACGGCTTTAATAATCTAACCAAAAGCCTGGGTTTTTGTATTTACGATATTTGTTATGCCAAAACGGCGGACGATCGTGATGGCTACATCGCTTACATCGACGAACAATATAACGCCAATCGCCTCACCGAGATTCTGAGCGACACCTGTGCAATGATTGGCGCCAATATTTTGCACGTCGCGCGCCAGGATTACGAGCCCCAGGGCGCCAGCGTCACGATTTTAGTCAGCGAAGACCCGATCGATCCTTCCAGCATCGACAAGTCCGAGCATCCCGGCCCGTTGCCTGAGTCGGTAGTGGCCCACCTGGATAAGAGCCATATTTGCGTGCATACCTATCCGGAAAGCCATCCAGAAGGCGGCCTGTGTACGTTTCGCGCGGATATCGAGGTGTCGACCTGTGGCGTCATTTCGCCGCTGAAAGCGCTGAATTATCTGATTCACCAGTTGGAGTCCGATATCGTCACCATGGACTATCGGGTCAGAGGCTTTACGCGGGACATCAACGGCATCAAGCATTATATCGATCACGAAATCAACTCCATCCAGAATTTCCTGTCCAAGGATATGAAATCGCTTTATCACATGATGGATGTAAATATCTATCAGGAGAATATATTTCATACCAAAATGATGCTGAAAGATTTCGATCTTAAACATTATCTGTTTAATGCCAAACCGGAAGACTTAAGCGCCACCGAGCGCAAAGAAATCACCGATTTGCTATATAAGGAAATGCGTGAAATCTACTACGGCCGAAACCTGCCGGTGGTTTAGCCGCGGCGGCTAAGGCCGAACGCCTTGCGTGGCAAGCAGCCTCGCATACAGGGCGTTTTCGGCAGCGCTGTCAAGCAGTAGGCTGACAATATCCTGGCGCCCGCGGTTGGCGGCCAGGATTATCGCCGTATTGCCGCAGCTGTCCGCGAGATGTATGGCGACTTTTTTATTAATCAACAAGCGGACCAGCTCGATCGCGCCGCAGCAGACCGCAAACATCAGCGTTGTCGAGCCCGAAAGGTCGCGGGTCAACGGATTGGCGCCGTATTCCAGCAACAATTTGACGGCGGCAATCTGGTTGGCCTGCACCGCGTGCATTAACGCCGTTCGGCCCAATAAATCCGCAGCATCGATAACGGCACACCCGTTTATGAGAGCACGCAGGATCTCGGGGTATCCGCCCCTCGCCGCCTGCATCAGGGCGGTTTGTCCACAACAATCCGCGGCGTTAATTGCCGCATCCCTGCCAACCAGCGTAGTGACGATGTGCTCATAGCCACGCTGGGCGGCATACATTAATGCCGTCACACCGCGGGCGTCGGCGGCGTTGATATCGGCCCCATTATCCAGCAGCAAACTCGCGGCGCTCTCGCTATCGCTCTTGATAGCGTATATCCAGGCCGCGTTACCCGCCGTCTCTTTGCCATCCCCCACCAGGGATTTCAGCGTTTTATCAGCGGCGGCCCGATGTAAATTGACCGGGGTAAACGCATGATTTCTTTCCTGCCCATGGCGCGGCGGCAACGTTGGCTGACGGCCGGTTATTGCGCAGAATATCGGCGAGTCAGCCGCCGCCGTTTGAGTAGACCAGGTGTGGGAAGGTTGGTTGCGGCACGCTATACACCGATGGAACCAGCAAGTGTGCGCGATAACCGTATTTCGGCTTATATCCCGAGTTCCGGAATGAACGTTCGACCGCGCGGCAGGCGATATTTCATGGGAACCCGTCAACGCTGCTGGATACATATTCACGACTCGCAAAAAAAGATTATTTAGCACACTATGCCATGTCTTCGTAAAAAATAACATCAAGCGGCATGGCGGTTTTTTGCCAAGAACTCTTTTAGTCGAAAATTAAAATATTAATAATAAATTAAAATCGATTAGTGGAAGACGCTGCCAGCAACGCTGGAATTACTTTTGCCGCAAGAATTCACGATATTGCTTCATGGCCTGGAGAAAATCGTCGGAACCGCACAGCGACAGGCTCTCTTCGTCATAATAATTCAGCCCTTCCTCCAGTTCATCGGTGACAAAGGAGAGATCGTTCGCGCGGACTATGACCTCCTCGCCGTCGGTCCAGAGCGTATATTCATGGCCAACATGCTGCCAGCTATCCTGGCCACCGGCTAATCGGCGGATTTGGGCTTCCACTTGATCAAGCAAAATCAGATCGCCTTTGACTTCCTCATTAATCCAATGGCCGATAGCTTCATGGCCCATGGAAAAGGTGACTTTAACCTGCCCGGTGATATCGCGTAAAAGTTCATAATCCATAGTGGTCGGCCCGTGTGCAACAAAATGCGGTTAAAACACCGCCCCGTGCCTCTGATTTTACCCGTTTATCGCGTGAAGATCGTTAGCTATGTTGGGTTTTAACCGCCAGCCTGTACAAGGCGCGACCAATTATGCGCGCCTCGGCGGGTTAATGACCCGATTGACGATAATAAGGTATTACATTTCGTTCAACGCTATTTTGCCGCCCAAACATTATTTCTTATGAAAAAAATGTAGCGGATTAAGGGTCAGATAATGGGACAGCAGCCGTCCGGTCTGTTGATAAACCCGCCGACAAAGATGTCCCCACTCCGGGAGCGTGATCCTGGGGGGAAACAGCGCCATCATGCTCGACGCACCGGAATGCGCCGCCGGCGGTTGCAGCACGGCGGCCAGTTGCGTATGCCCCAGCAGCCGGGCATAAAATAGCGCCGTTTTTCCGTCATTATCGGTGAGGTCCAGTAGCGCCCCCCGCCTGCGCAGTTCGACTACCGCAGCCAGCGTCCCGCTCTGCGCCGCCAATATTAATGCAGTACGTCCCTGGCGATCGCGGATATTGATATCGATGCCGACGGTAAGCAGGATGTCCATCAAATAGAGATTAGCGGTTTGCACGGCGCGCCACCACCGGACGCTGATATCTTCTTTTATCGGGGGGGACGTGGGAACAGTTGCCGGCGCGGCGGCCCTGGGCGTGCCCGTGGCATTAGTCACGGTGGTGGACTGATGCGCCTGCAATAACGCGATCATCGGCCGGTTGTTTAACGACTGCGCATATTGCAGTGCCGTCCAGTTGTTGCTATCCGTCTGGTTAATATCCACCCCGTTTCTGAGCAGATAGGCGACCAGCTCGGTATTACCGGCACAGGCCGCGACCATGAATACCGACCGGCCCTGATGGTTGAGCATTTTGCGGTCGGCCCCTTTGGCCACTATGGTTATAAACATATCAAACCGGCAAAGCCGCGCGGCGTACATCAGTGCGGTATTGCCGTCAAAATCCTGGGTATTCAGCCTGACTATTTTACCCAGTAGCATTTTAATGCCTGCAATATCGGTGCGTTCAAAATTCAGCGCCGCCATAAGTACCGTTCTGCCGTTCCCGTCCACCGCTTCGGGATTGGCCCCATATCGAAGCAGTAGCGCGATAAGCGGGTTGTGGCCTTCTGTGACGGCAACCAGCAATGGCGTCATGCCAACATAAGGGAATCGCTGGAATTTTTGTTCGATATTAACGCTACTGGCCAGGGATTTTTCAGCTAATTCGGTATTACCCGTGCTGGCGGCGAAATGCAAATCCGGCAAATCGTAAACATTCGTTGCAACCGCGATATTCCTGGTTATTCTTTTATTCGCATACTGCCCGGCATAAATCAGTTCATCGTTAATAGGCGTTCTATCGCGGCGATCTTCGGCTTCATGGCGGGCGATTTCTTGCGTAATATTGGCCGGCAAATTAAGCTTGACGGCAGTAGCCACATTGAATTGATCGGTGGAATAATTTGCCGTCCTGGTTAATGCATTAATCATACTACCGTTTTGACCCGATAATGATATCAGCGAACAATTCTGCGACCCAGCAGGTATACAAGGATATAATCCCAGTGTCATAATAGTTCCTCTTGATAAAAAAACTCAATCAACTCAGCGCCGACAATATTTTCACTCGCGCTTGATGAATATTATAATCGGCATTTCTTGCCGCTTATGGCATAGCCAAGGTACGTCCTGCTGCTATAACCATAGAGCAACGACAAGGCAGGTTATTTTATTTATATTTTCAACGCAGTCCTTATCATTAAATAACTGAGCATGTATTTAGCGTTGCAAGGGATAATATTATCCGGCATTTAATTAATTATTCGGGCGTGGACAGGCAGGGGCGAAAAAAAACGGTCGGCGGGTTTCCCTGCCGACCGTCCGTTATAACGCTGAAGATAAGCTAACCGCTACGCTGGACGCAATAACCGTCAACGCCCATCACACCGCGGTTTGGAATATCACCTCATCCGCTTTATCGGTATATTCATGCAAGCGGTCGAAGTTCAGATAGCGGTAAGTATCAACTGCCGTATTATCCACCAGCGCGACCGCCTGCAAATACTCCTCAACGGTAGGCAAGCGTCCCAGCAGCGAAGTCACGGCAGCCAGCTCCGCCGAGGCCAGATAGACATCGGCGCCGTTGCCCAACCGGTTGGGGAAGTTGCGGGTGGAGGTGGACACCACCGTCGCGCCGTCCGCTACCCGCGCCTGGTTGCCCATGCACAGCGAACAGCCGGGGATTTCGACCCGCGCCCCGCTCTTGCCGAAAATGCTGTAATACCCTTCTTCCGTCAGCTGGGCCGCGTCCATTTTGGTCGGCGGCGCCACCCAAAGACGGGTCGGCAACTGGCCTTTGTGCTGATCCAGCAGCTTGCCCGCCGCGCGGAAATGGCCGATATTGGTCATGCAGGAGCCGATAAACACTTCGTCGATTTTATTGCCGGCCACGTCAGACAGCAGTCTGGCATCATCCGGGTCGTTCGGCGCGCATAAAATGGGCTCTTTGATCTGCGCCAGGTCAATATCGATGACGGCGGCATATTCCGCATCCGCGTCGGCCACCAGCAAGCGGGGCTCGGCCAGCCAGCTCTCCATGCCCTTGATGCGGCGCTCCAGGGTGCGGCGATCGCCATAACCCTCGGTGATCATCCACTTCAGCAGCACGATATTGGAGCTGAGGTACTCGACGATCGGCGCCTGATCCAGCTTGATGGTACAACCGGCCGCCGAACGCTCGGCCGAGGCGTCGGCCAGTTCAAACGCCTGCTCTACCTTGAGTTCCGGCAATCCTTCGATTTCCAGGATGCGGCCGGAGAAGATGTTCTTTTTGCCTTTCTTCTCCACCGTCAGCAGCCCCTGCCGGATAGCATAATAGGGGATGGCATGCACCAGATCGCGCAAGGTGATACCCGGCTGCATCTCGCCTTTAAAACGCACCAGCACCGATTCAGGCATATCCAGCGGCATGACGCCCGTCGCCGCGGCGAAAGCTACCAGGCCAGAGCCGGCCGGGAAAGAAATACCGATCGGGAAACGGGTATGGGAATCGCCGCCGGTACCCACCGTATCGGGCAATAGCATGCGGTTCAGCCACGAATGGATAATCCCGTCCCCCGGACGCAGGGACACGCCGCCGCGGTTCATGATGAAGTCCGGCAGCGTATGGTGGGTTTGCACGTCGACCGGCTTGGGATAGGCCGCGGTATGGCAAAACGACTGCATCACCAGATCGGCGGAAAAACCGAGGCAAGCCAAATCTTTGAGTTCGTCGCGGGTCATGGGACCGGTGGTATCCTGGGAACCTACCGACGTCATTTTGGGTTCGCAATACTGGCCGGGACGGATACCGTCCACGCCGCAGGCGCGGCCCACCATTTTTTGCGCCAGGGTAAAGCCCTTGTCGCTGGCCACCACCGCGCGGGCATGGCGGAATATTTCGCTGGGCGGCAACCCCAGGGACTCGCGGGCCCGGGAGGTTAACCCGCGGCCGATAATCAGGGGAATACGGCCGCCGGCGCGCACTTCATCCACCAATACCTCGGTATTAAGCGCAAAACTGGCCAGCAATTGATTGGTCTCGTGATGCCGAATCTCCCCCTTGAACGGGTAGATATCAATCACATCGCCCATATCCAGCTCGGACACGTCGACTTCAATGGGCAACGCGCCGGAATCTTCCATCGTATTAAAGAAAATCGGCGCTATTTTACTGCCCAGCACCACCCCGCCGCCCCGCTTATTAGGCACATAAGGGAGATCGTCCCCCATATACCACAATACGGAGTTGGTGGCGGATTTGCGCGAAGAACCGGTACCCACCACGTCCCCCACATAAGCCAGCGGGAACCCTTTTTGATTCAGTTGTTCAATCTGCCTGATGGGACCGACGCTCCCCGGCCGATCGGGGTCGATGCCTTCACGGGCGTTTTTCAACATCGCCAGGGCATGCAGCGGAATATCGGGGCGGGACCATGCATCGGGGGCCGGCGACAAATCATCGGTATTGGTTTCACCGGTGACTTTAAACACGGTGACGGTGATTTTTTCCGCCAGCGGCGGGCGCGACAGGAACCATTCGGCATCGGCCCAGGCATGCATAACCGCCAGGGCGTGCGGATTACCGGCCTTGGCCTTGGCTTCCACATCATAAAAACTATCAAACATCAGCAACATGGATTTCAATGCGGCGGCGGCGATGGGCGCAAGTTTTTCGTCGTCCAGCGCATCCACCAGCGGCTGGATATTATAACCGCCCTGCATGGTGCCCAGCAGTTCAATAGCGCGTTCGGGAGTCAACAACGGGGAAAACGCCTCGCTCTTGGCGATGGCGGCCAAAAAACCGGCCTTCACATAAGCCGCTTCATCCACCCCGGGCGGCACCCGGTTGATTAATAGATCAAGTAAAAAAGTTTCTTCGCCGCTCGGCGGATTTTTCAACAGTGTAACCAGCGCCGCCATTTGCGCGGCATCGAGAGGCTTAGGAACGATCCCCTGGGCAGCACGCTCGGCCACGTGCTTACGATAGTCTTCTAGCACGACGTTCTCCTCGCTTTTATAAGTCATTGCTCGCATCACCTGCTATCGATAACCGCCTTCAACAGTCGCCATCGATGTTACTGACATCACTGTAATTACTGAAATCACGCAAGACCGATATCAATAATGCCGGGAATAATGCCTAGCTGTTTTCCGTAACCGGGGAGCTCGTTCTGGCAAAGGACATTTTTCATCACCCGGTTTCGGGCAATAAGTTTATCAGAATTTGACTGCCCTGTTAATTTGTTTACATCTAAGCAACATAAATTTTTCGCTGAAACGTTAAGGCGTTAGCACCGACCCGCGCCCTTCAAATTAACATCATTTGCCGGCCAGCGGCCAGCGCAAAAATAAACGCGCCCCTTGGCGCGGTAAGCCCGCGTTCACCCGATCCGCCCCAAAACAAAACGGCTCCCGAGGGAGCCGTTGATTCATCACGCCAAAACCAAAAAAATCATTTCTTTTTCTTAGCCTTCGCATTCGGCAAATCAGTAATGCTGCCTTCGTAAACTTCCGCCGCCAGCCCCACCGATTCATGCAGAGTCGGGTGCGCATGAATCGTCAGCGCGATATCCTCGGCATCACAACCCATCTCGATGGCCAAACCGATCTCGCCCAGCAGTTCGCCGCCGTTCACGCCGACCACCGCGCCGCCGATCACCCGATGAGTCTCTTTATCGAAAATCAGCTTGGTGATGCCATCCTGGCAATCGGACGCGATAGCACGGCCGGAGGCCGCCCAAGGGAACGTGGCGACTTCGTAGCTGATGCCCTTTTCCTTCGCTTCTTTCTCGGTCACGCCGACCCAGGCGACTTCCGGCTCGGTATACGCGATGGACGGGATCACCTTGGGATCGAAGTAATGCTTTTTGCCGGCGATGACTTCTGCCGCCACGTGCCCTTCATGGGTACCTTTGTGCGCCAGCATCGGCTGCCCGACGATATCGCCGATGGCATAAATATGCGGCACATTGGTACGCAGCTGTTTATCCACCCGGATAAACCCGCGCTCGTCCACTTCCACGCCGGCCTTGCCGGCGTCCAGCAGCTTGCCGTTCGGCACGCGGCCGATGGCCACCAGCACCGCGTCATAACGCTGCGGCTCGCCCGGGGCTTTTTTACCTTCCATGGTGACATAAACGCCGTCTTCCCGCGCTTCCACCGTGGTCACCTTGGTTTCCAGCATCAGGTTGAACTGCTTGCTGATACGTTTGGTGTAAACCTTGACGATATCTTTATCCGCCACCGGAATCACCTGATCGAACATTTCCACTACATCGATCTTGGAACCCAGCGCATAATAAACGGTGGCCATTTCCAGGCCGATGATCCCGCCGCCCATGACCAGCAGACGTTCCGGCACCGTCCTCAGCGCCAATGCGTCGGTGGAATCCCATACGCGCGGATCGTCATGGGGAATAAACGGCAGCTGGATCGGACGCGACCCGGCGGCGATAATCGCATTGTCAAAATTGATGGTGGTAGTGCCTTTTTCGCCTTCCACTACCAGCGTGTTGGCGCCGGTAAATTTACCGACCCCGTGCACCACATTCACTTTACGCGCTTTGGCCATGCCGGTCAGGCCGCCGGTCAGCTGATTAACCACCCGTTCTTTCCAGGTGCGTACTTTATCGATATCGGTCTTGGGTTCGCCGAAAGTGATGCCGTTTTCGCTTAATGCTTTTGCTTCTTCAATGACCTTGGCGACGTGCAACAACGCCTTGGAAGGAATACAACCCACGTTCAGGCAGACGCCGCCCAGGGTAGCGTAACGCTCGACCAGCACGGTCTCCAGACCTAAATCGGCACAACGGAAGGCGGCGGAATATCCTCCCGGACCCGCCCCAAGTACCACGACCTGGGTTTTGATTTCAGTACTCATCATGACCTCTTAGTTGTTTATCCGGCGGGTAAGGCGTTAATTTTCTGGCGAATTAAGGGCATAACGCTCCGACACCACCGGGACGCCTCCGTCAAAACCAGTTTACAGAAATGTTAATAATCTGCAAAGCTCGTTCGGACGACGCGCGACCTGTTTGCCCTGCCGGACATCACCAACCTGCCCGGCAGCGTCACATGAAACAATCAGGCCGGCCGCGAAGGCCGGCCTCGGGCTTACATCACCAGACGACGGATATCGGACATCACGTTGTTGATGAAACTGATAAAGCGGGCACCCGCCGCACCGTCAATCACCCGGTGATCGTAAGACAGGGACAGAGGCAACATCAGCCGCGGGGTAAATTCTTTACCATTCCAGACCGGCTTCATCGCCGACTTGGAAACGCCAAGAATAGCGACTTCCGGCGCGTTGACGATTGGCGTGAACGCCGTGCCGCCGATACCGCCCAGGCTGGAAATCGTGAAACATCCGCCCTGCATGTCCGAAGAGGTCAGCTTGCCGTCGCGGGCTTTTTTGGAAATTTCACCCAGCTCGCGGGAAAGCTCGACAATGCCCTTCTTGTTCACGTCGCGGAATACCGGAACCACCAGGCCATTGGGGGTATCCACCGCCACGCCGATATTGATGTATTTCTTCAGCGTCAACTTCTGGCCATCTTCGGACAATGAGCTGTTGAAACGCGGCAGCTCTTCGAGCGCCTTGGCCACGGCTTTCATGATGAACACCAGCGGGGTGATCTTCACATCCAGCTTTCTCTTCTCGGCTTCGGCATTCTGCTGCTTGCGGAAAGCTTCGACTTCAGTGATATCCGTTTCATCGAACTGGGTGACATGGGGGATCATGACCCAGTTACGATGCAGGTTGGCGCCGGAAATTTTCTGGATACGGCCCAGTTCCACTTCTTCGGTATCGCCAAACTTGCTGAAGTCCACCTTCGGCCACGGCAGCAGGCCCGGCAATGAACCGCCGGCGGCGGCCGCAGGGGCGGCTTCCGCGCGTTTAACCGCATCCTTGACGTAAGACTGGATATCTTCGCGCAGAATTCGGCCTTTACGTCCGGTCCCCTTCACTTTGGCCAGGTTGACGCCGAACTCCCGCGCCAGGCGACGGATCACCGGCGTGGCATGCACATAAGCGTCATTTTCAGCGAATTCGCCTTTAGTCGCGGTCGTGGTCTGGGCGGCGGCGTTTTTATTGGCCTGGGATGCCGGCGCCGGCGCCGCTGCGGCAGCGGTTTCGGTCTTCCCGGCAGTTGGAGCCGGGGCCGCGCCTTCCACTTCAAATACCATGATCAGGGAGCCGGTGCTGACTTTATCGCCGGTGCTGATTTTGATTTCTTTTACGGTACCGGCAAATGGCGCCGGAACTTCCATCGAGGCTTTATCGCCCTCGACGGTAATCAGCGACTGTTCCGCGCTGACCTTATCGCCGACTTTCACCATCACTTCGGTGACTTCCACTTCGTCGCCGCCGATATCCGGGACATTCACTTCTTTCGTGCCGCCGGAAGCGCCGCCGGCCTGGGCCGGCGCGGCAGGCTTGCTTTCCTGCGCAGGCGCAGGCGCCGCGCTGTCGCCGCCGGCGCCTTCCACTTCGAACACCATAATCAGGGAGCCGGTGCTGACTTTATCGCCGGTACTGATTTTGATCTCTTTGACTTTGCCGGCAAACGGCGCCGGCACTTCCATCGAAGCTTTATCGCCCTCGACGGTGATAAGCGATTGTTCAGCGGCCACGGTGTCGCCGACTTTCACCATCACTTCGGTGACTTCCACTTCGTCGCCGCCGATATCCGGCACTTCGACGTTTTTACTTTCCGCGGCCCCGCCCTGGGGTTTGGCCTCGGGTTTGGCGTCGCTTGGGGCCTGGGCCGGTTCAGGAGCTTTATCCGCCGCGCCGCCTGCATCCTCAAAGGTCATGATCAGCTTGCCGGTGGTCACTTTATCGCCCACGGCCACTTTCAGCTCTTTGATAACCCCCGCCTGCGGCGAGGGGACTTCCATGGACGCCTTGTCACCTTCAACGGTGATCAGCGACTGTTCGGCTTCAACTTTATCACCGGCCTTGACCAGCACTTCGGTGACTTCAACTTCATCGGTACCAATATCCGGTACGTTAATTTCAATAGCCATTGATTTCTCTACCTCTTATGCCAAGCGCGGGTTGACTTTATCCGCATCGATGCCGAACTTGGTGATGGCTTGCGCTACCACGTCGGTGCCGATATCGCCACGTTTGGCCAGTTCGCCCAGCGCAGCCACAACTACATAGGACGCATCCACTTCAAAATGATGACGCAGGTTTTCGCGGCTGTCGGAACGACCGAATCCATCGGTGCCCAGAACACGGAATTCGCTGGCAGGAATGAAGTTGCGGATTTGTTCGGCAAACAGTTTCATATAGTCGGTGGACGCCACCGCCGGCGCGTCGCTCAGGATCTGGGCGACATACGGCACGCGCGGCGTTTCGCCCGGGTGCAGCATATTCCAGCGTTCGCAATCCTGGCCATCGCGCGCCAGTTCGGTGAAGGACGTCACGCTATAGACGTCGGAACCGACGCCGTAATCCTTGGCCAGGATTTCGGCGGCTTCGCGGACATGACGCAGGATGGCGCCGGAGCCCAGCAGTTGAACCTTGCCTTTGCTGCCTTCTAGGGTTTCCAGCCGGTAGATACCCTTGCGGATTCCCTCTTCCGCGCCTTCCGGCATCGCCGGCATATGGTAGTTTTCGTTCAGCGTGGTCAGGTAATAATAGACATTTTCCTGCGCTTCGCCGTACATACGGGTCAGGCCGTCATGCATGATGACCGCGACTTCGTAGGCATATGCCGGATCGTAGGAGATACAGTTCGGGATGGTCAGGGACTGGATATGGCTGTGGCCGTCTTCATGCTGCAAGCCTTCGCCATTGAGGGTGGTGCGCCCGGAGGTGCCGCCGATCAGGAATCCGCGCGCCTGCTGGTCGCCCGCCGCCCAGCACAAATCGCCGATGCGCTGGAAACCGAACATGGAGTAGTAGATATAAAACGGGATCATCGGCAGGTCATTGGTGCTGTATGACGTCGCCGCCGCCAGCCAGGATGAGGCCGCGCCCAGTTCGTTGATGCCTTCCTGCAGGATCTGCCCTTTCTCGTCTTCGCGATAGTAAGCCACTTGTTCGCGGTCCTGCGGCGTATATTGCTGGCCGTTCGGGCTGTATATACCGATCTGGCGGAACAGGCCTTCCATACCGAAAGTACGCGCTTCGTCGGCGATGATCGGCACCAGGCGATCTTTGATCGACGGGTTCTTCAACATCACGTTCAGCACGCGCACAAACGCGATGGTAGTGGAGATCTCTTTCTTCTGCTCTTCCAACAGCGCGCCGAAATCCTGCAGGGTCGGCAGTTCCAGCGGCTTGGTGAAGTTTTTCAGGCGGGTCGGCAGATAACCGTTAAGCGCCTTGCGGCGTTCATGCAGGTAGGTGTGCTCTTCCGAACCTTCCTTGAAGGTGATGTACGGCAGCTGTTCGATACTCTCGTCGGAAACCACCGGCGACAAATTGAAACGATCGCGGAAATAACGCACCCCGTCCATATTCATCTTCTTGACCTGGTGGGCGATATTCATGCCTTCCGCCGTCTCGCCCATGCCGTAGCCTTTGATGGTGTGAGCCAGTATCACCACCGGTTTGCCCGTGGTTTTCTGCGCTTTTTGCAGCGCGGCGAATACTTTCTTCGGATCGTGGCCGCCACGGTTCAAGGCCCAGACTTCGTCGTCGCTCATATCTTTTACCAGCGCGGCGGTTTCCGGATATTTGCCGAAGAAGTGCTCGCGGACATAAGCGCCGTTCTTGGATTTAAAGGTCTGGTAATCGCCATCGACGGTTTCGTTCATCAACTGGATCAGCTTTCCGCTGGTATCTTTACGCAGCAGTTCGTCCCAGCGGCTGCCCCAGATAACTTTGATCACTTCCCAGCCGGCGCCGCCAAAAATGCCTTCCAGCTCGTTGATGATCTTGCCGTTGCCGGTGACCGGGCCGTCCAGGCGCTGCAGGTTGCAGTTGATGATGAAGACCAGGTTATCGAGTTTTTCACGGGTCGCGATGGTAATCGCGCCTTTGGATTCCGGCTCATCCATCTCGCCGTCGCCCAGGAACGCATACACGGTCTGCGCGGTGGTGTTTTTCAGGCCGCGGTGGTTCAGGTATTTCAGGAACTTGGCCTGATAAATGGCGCTGATTGGCCCCAGTCCCATGGACACGGTGGGGAACTGCCAGAATTCAGGCAACAGCTTCGGATGCGGATAGGAAGGCAGGCCCTTGCCATGCACTTCCTGGCGGAAGTTGTTCATCTGATCTTCGGTCAGGCGGCCTTCCACGAAGGCGCGGGCGTAAATGCCCGGGGAGATATGGCCCTGGAAGTAGACCAGGTCACCACCGTCCTGATCGCTACGGGCGCGGAAGAAATGGTTGAAGCAAACTTCATAAATCGTCGCTGAAGACTGGAAGGATGCCATGTGGCCCCCCAAATCCATGTCCTTCTTCGAGGCATGAAGCACCGCCATCACCGCATTCCAGCGAATGGCCGAGCGGATGCGGCGTTCCAGTTCCAGATTACCGGGGTATTCAGGCTCGTCTTCAACCGGGATGCTATTGATATAATTACGGCCCGAAGCGCCGGCAGCAATGCTGACGCCGCCTTTACGCGCGCCGTCGAGTACCTGATCAATCAGGAACTGCGCGCGTTCAATACCCTCTTCACGGATAACCGATTCGATCGCCTGTAGCCAGTCGCGTGTTTCGATCGGATCCACGTCATTGTATAAACGTTCTGACATGGTGGTGTTCCTTATCTATCGCTATTAATTGGTTTAGTTGGAGCCTGTCTTCCTGCGCTCGTTTCCGCTTGCGCGTTAGAACACACGAAGACAGGCTCATTGCTTTCGTTGCCGTTTTCAGCGCCCGTCGCCGGGCACTTAGTCTTTGCGTTGCTGGAGCCGGCGCAGCGATCGTTCACGCCGACTATGTTCCCGACTGAGGTCCAGCAAGATTTCCTCAATAAACGCCAGATGGCGATGTGACGCCTCGCGGGCCTTTTCCGGCTCGCGAGCCACTATCGCCGCAAAAATTCCAGCGCGGTGGCTGCTCACCTGCGCCAGCATTTCCCGGCGCGAGTAGAGCAATTCAAAATTCTGCCGTACGTTTTTCTCCAGCATCGGCCCCATGCAGCGCACCAAATGCAATAAAACCGCATTATGGGCGGCTTCGGTGACAGCGATTTGATACTGCATCACGGCGTCGGCCTCGGCGTCGAGATCGCCGTTTTCCTGGGCCTGCTGGATAATCTGATGGCAATCGCGTATGCGGTCGATATCCTCTTCCGTGCCGCGCAGGGCGGCGTAATACGCGGCGATACCTTCGAGGGCATGGCGGGTTTCCAGCAGATCGTATTGCGATTCAGGGTGTTCGGCCAGCAATTCAGCCAGCGGGTCGCTGAAGCTCTGCCAAAGATTGCTTTCCACAAATGTTCCGCCGCCCTGGCGACGCAGAAGCAAACCTTTCGCTTCCAGGCGCTGGATGGCTTCACGCAGGGACGGCCGGGAAACGTCAAACTGTTTTGCGAGTTCGCGCTCCGGGGGCAGCTTTTCGCCGGGACGCAATGTCCCTTCGAGGATCAAATACTCCAGTTGCTGCTCGATAACATCCGAGAGTTTTGCTTGGCGGATTTTACTATAGGCCATTTATAATCATCTGTGCGAATTGCGCGGAGTCAATTGGTAATACCAATTTCATAAACGTGACGCTAAAGTAACAAAGTATTCACCTTCTGTCCATGATGGCTTTGACCTAAATCATAAAAGGCAGCACATTTAAACAATTGCACTATGCTTGTGCTGCATTTCGATAACCATCCAGCACCATCCACTGAAAATGCATAATGACAAATTTAACCTTATTGCAACGTCACGATCTTTTGGCTGAACCGTTTGAGCAAAAAATTAACTGCATAAAATAGCCAAACATTGCATAACTATCCATGTTGAATGTTTTTTTAACATTATAGTTACAAAATACCCCGCCGTTCTGCCGCCCGCTTAAGTGAGCCAGATCATGCTGTTTTTGAATTTCTGCCGGTTACCCGATAAATCAGGTGCAAACTTTTTTGCATAACACTATTCTTGTGCCGACAACAGCCCGCGAACACATTTCGCTAGTAGGCTCGCGTAAAAAATAACGTACATTAAATGTAATGCAGGGCTTACAAACCGCAAGCGATGCTGCGGTTAACCGCTGGCCGCAACGACAGAGGATTTCAAGATGGAAGGTAAACAGCGCGGAGAGACGCTGAAACGCGGGCTGAAAAATCGTCATATTCAGCTCATCGCTTTGGGGGGAGCAATTGGGACCGGGCTTTTTCTGGGCATTGCGCAAACGATTCAAATGGCGGGACCGTCGGTTATTCTGGGATATGCCATTGGCGGTTTCATCGCCTTCCTGATCATGCGCCAATTGGGTGAAATGGTGGTTGAAGAGCCGGTTGCCGGGTCATTCAGCCATTTTGCCTATAAGTACTGGGGTAATTTCGCCGGCTTTGCGTCGGGCTGGAATTATTGGGTACTGTATGTTTTAGTTGCCATGGCCGAGCTGTCCGCCGTCGGCATTTACATGCACTATTGGTGGCCGGACCTGCCTACCTGGATTTCGGCGGCGGTATTTTTCGTGGTGATCAACGCGATTAATCTGGCCAATGTCAAAGTGTACGGCGAGATGGAATTTTGGTTTGCCATTATCAAAGTGGTGGCCATTATCGCCATGATCATTTTCGGCGCCTGGCTATTGGTCAGCGGCCACGGCGGACCGGAAGCCAGCGTGTCCAATCTGTGGGCGCAGGGCGGATTCTTCCCTAACGGCGTCGGCGGCCTGGTCATGGCGATGGCGGTGATTATGTTTTCGTTCGGCGGCCTGGAACTGGTGGGCATTACCGCGGCGGAAGCCGATAATCCCGAATACAGCATTCCTAAAGCCACCAACCAGGTTATTTATCGCATCCTGCTGTTTTATATCGGCTCGTTGACTATTCTGCTGTCCTTGTACCCCTGGGGCAAGGTGGTGGAAGGCGGCAGTCCGTTTGTACTGATTTTCCATGCGCTTAACAGTGACTGGGTAGCCACGATCCTCAATCTCGTGGTGTTGACCGCGGCGCTGTCGGTGTATAACAGCTGCGTATACAGCAACAGCCGCATGCTGTACGGCCTGGCGCGCCAGGGCAACGGTCCCAAGGCGTTGTCAAAGGTCGACGGGCGCGGCGTACCGGTCATGGCCATCGGCGTTTCGGCATTGGCCACCGCCATCTGCGTATTGATCAACTATTTGATGCCGGGCAAGGCCTTCGGCCTGCTGATGTCGCTGGTCGTCTCCGCGTTGGTCATCAACTGGGGCATGATAAGCCTGGCGCATTTGAAATTTCGCCGCACCCTGTCCCGCCAGGGCAAAGTGACCAAGTTCAAAGCGTTATGGTATCCGTTCGGCAATTATCTCTGCCTGCTGTTTATGGCCGCCATCCTGGTGGTTATGCTGATGACGCCGGGAATGGAGATTTGCGTGTACCTGATTCCCGTCTGGCTTTGCCTGTTGGGCATCGGTTTTTACTTCAAGCAAAAAAGCCAGGGCGGCCTGGGCGCGCGGCAGCATTAAAGCGGCGCCTGCGCAAACCCCGGCAAACGGCGCGCTAGACCAGCGCGCCGTAGATGGTCAGCAGGGCGGTGACCACGACGATAACCATGGTGATTTTCTTTGCCAGCGTCACGGCGGCCCGCGGCGTATGGACCTCGTCCAGGTGGGGTTCCCTCGCCAGGGAAAATTGCGCCAGCCGGGTCAGCACCTGATATTGCCCGGTATGCAGATCCGCCAGCGAGGCAAACCAGGCGGGCAGCGCTTTTTCGCCGTGCCCCAGCAATGCGTAGGCCACGCCAGCCAGGCGCACCGGAATCCAATCCAGCCAGTGCAGCAGCATATCGATACCCGACTGCGCCCGTTTGAGCGGCGTGGAGCGGCGGGCCATCCAGGTTTGCAGCGCGCGCAGGAACGCATAACCGGCCAGGGCCACCGGCCCATAAGGTCCGCCCGCCACCAGCCAGAACAACGGCGCCAGGTAAAAACGGAAATTAATCCACAGCAGGGCGTTTTGCAGTTCCCGCAGGCGTTCTTCTTTATCGCAATCCACCGGCAGGCCGTGAATCAGGGCCAGCTCTTCGCTCATGGCGTCGCAGGCATGGCTATCATTGCGCCCCGCGGCTGTCAGGTAAGCCCGGTAATGTTTGCGCACTCCGCCCGCGCCGATGCACAGCAGCGAAATGACCACCCACAGCAGCAGCAGCGGCACGCCGAAAAACCAGTTCGCCGCCAGCCGCAGGCATAACGCCACGGCGATCATCCAGCACAGGGTCATCAAAATGGTCAGGGCCAGGGAAGCATGGCGGACCCGATTGAATACCCGCTCAAGGTGATGATCCAACTGCCAATGCTCGCCGTACTTGAACAGGCGTTCCCAAGCCAATACCAATAATAAGGTGAAAAGCGTCATGAACCCGGGTTCTCCCTGTTGTCGCGGTCTGCGCGGCGTGAAATCAGCTGTCGGTAATGATGCCACATAAACGCCGGACCGGGATCGGTTTTACGGCCGGGAGCAATATCGCTGTGGCCGGTTATGCGCGCCGGCGTAATGGGGAAATGCTGCATCAACAACAGGGTCAGCGCGGCCAGGCGGCAATATTGCGTATCGGTGAAAGGTAGATTATCCGTGCCTTCCAGCTCTACGCCAATGGAAAAGTCATTGCAGCGCTCGCGCCCGGCGAATGCCGATACGCCGGCGTGCCAGGCGCGCTGGTCAAAAGGCACGTATTGCACAATTTCACCGTCGCGCCGGATCAGGCAATGGGCGGAAACCCGCAGTTGGTATATCTGCTGGAAAAAAGGGTGATCGTCAGGATTGAGGGTGCCGGTAAACAGCCGGTCGATATAAGGGCCGCCGAACCGGCCCGGCGGCAGGCTGATATTATGCACGACCAGCAGCGAAGGCGCTTCGTGGTCGGGACGGGTATCGCAGTGGGGGGAAGGAACGCGTTTAACCCCTGATATCCAGCCATTTTCCAAGTGCATGTTTAACCTCCCATGGTTCGACGGTGGCACTTATCCCAGCAACAGGGTAGCATGTTTCTCCTGTACTCTTTATTCGCTATTTCGGAGTTTTTGATGCCGACACGTCGTTATGACACCGAACGCCGCCGGGCCGAATTGCTCGAACGTATTCAGCATGATATCCCGCTATCCGTGACCCAGGCGCTGCGCGAAGATCTGGGCGGCGTAACCGATCCGCAGGCGGATATTACCGCCCGGCTGCTCGCGCAGGATCGCCAAGCGCAAGCGACGATTATCACCCGCGAAAACGGTGTATTCTGCGGTCAGCGCTGGCTGGAGGAGGTGTTCAGCCAATTGGGCGGACAGATCGCGGTGGACTGGCAGGTCAAGGATGGCGAGTCGGTGCGCGTCAACCAGCCGCTGTGCGCTTTGAGCGGGCCGGCGCATATCCTGCTGACCGGCGAGCGTACCGCGCTGAACTTCGTGCAGACGCTGTCCGGCGTGGCCACCGAGGTCAAGCGGTATGTCGACCTGCTGGCCGGCACCCGCACCCAGCTCCTGGACACCCGCAAAACCCTGCCAGGCCTGCGTACCGCCCTTAAATACGCGGTACTGTGCGGCGGCGGCGGCAATCATCGCCTGGGCCTGGCCGATGCGTTCCTGATTAAAGAGAACCATATCATCGCCGCCGGTTCCATCGCCAACGCGGTGGCAAACGCCGTGGCCCTGCGCGCCGATGTCCCCGTGGAAGTAGAAGTGGAGAGCCTGGATGAACTGCGCCAGGCGCTGGACGCGGGCGCCGATATCATTATGCTCGATAACTTCTCCCTGCCCGATATGCAGCGGGCCGTGGCCGCCACCCAGGGCCGCGCCCTGCTGGAAGTTTCCGGCAATGTCACCCTTGAAACGCTGCCTGAATTTGCCGGCACGGGCGTGGATTTTATCTCCGTCGGCGCGCTGACCAAACACATCCGCGCGCTCGATCTCTCCATGCGGTTTCAATAACCCGCTTGCCGTCTTCCCCGCAATGGGCGATTGCACCGTATCAGGCCTTCGGTAATGACCGAAGGCCTTTTTGTTACCTCCTTGGGCTTTATTTTGCGGTTTAACGCGCAAGATTCCTAAACCGATGGTCACACAGCGCGTTTTTTTGCGATTGCCGTTCCCCATCCGCCGATGGGCCCTGGCCGCCCCGCTGCGGCTCCGCTATCCTCCCCCTGGTGATAACGGCCAAGGATCGCCAGGACAATGAGCAATCAACAGGGATTTACATTGGTGGAGCTAATGGTGGTCATCGCTATTATCGCGACGCTGAGCGCTATCGGCATACCCGGCTACCAGCGTTATTTGGATCGCGCCGCCATGACGGACATGCTGCATATGCTCGCGCCCTATAAGTCGGCGGTGGAACTGTGTGCGCTGCAACACGGCGGGCTTACGGAATGCCGCGCGGGTCAGTCAGGCATTCCCGACGGCCTGTCGTCCCGCTATGTGGATCGGGTGGAGGTGCGCGAAGGCGTCATTAGCCTGAGCGGCAGGGAAGCGTTAGCGGGATTGACCCTGACCCTGGCGCCCAGGCGTCACACCGCAGGACTGGCCTGGAACCGCCGCTGCCACGCCGCCGGGGATGCCGGGCATCTGCTGGAACCCTGCCAGGCGCTGTTTCGTTTTGATGAAGCGCAGGGAGAACCATGATGGCCGCCATTGATAACATGGATAACGCGGGGGGGCTGGATGAGTATATCGGCGGATTGCTTAACCAGGGGATCGAGCGCCAGGCTTCCGATATCCATATCGAACCCACGGAGTCGGCTGATTACCGTATCCGCATGCGCATCGACGGCGTGCTGCATGAAAGCGCGGCTTGCCCATCAGCCCTGGCCGCGCGGCTGCTGGTTGGCCTGAAAATCATGGCCCGGCTGGATATCGCCGAGCGGCGCCTCCCGCAGGACGGGCAGTTCGCCTTCGGTCCGCCGGAGAACGCCTGCTCATTTCGGCTCTCCACGCTGCCCACCCTGCGGGGAGAAAAAATTGTGCTGCGCCTGCTGCGGGGCTCCCTGGAAGGGCTGTGCCTGGAACGGCTGGGCATGCCCCCGGCCGTCAGACAGCCATTTTTACGCCTGTTGCGCCAGCCCCAGGGCTTAATAATATTGTCCGGGCCGACCGGCAGCGGCAAAACCATGACGCTTTACGCCGCCCTCAATGCCCTGCGCCGCGAGCGGCTCAATATTTGCAGCGTGGAAGACCCGGTGGAAATCCCCTTGCCGGGCATTACCCAGTGCCAGGTGAACCCGAAGGCCAGGCTGGATTTTCCCGTATTGCTGCGCGCCCTGCTCCGCCAGGACCCCGATGTCATCATGGTGGGGGAGATCCGCGATCGGGACACCGCCGCCATCGCCATCCATGCCGCCCAGACCGGTCACCTGGTGCTGGCGACCCTGCATACGTTCTGCGCCGGCGACGTCTGGCAGCGCTTCCATCATCTCGGGGTCAGCGCCGGGCAGGTGCGGCCGGTCCTGCTGCTGGTGATGGCGCAGCGCCTGGTGCGCAGGCTTTGCGGGGCCTGCCGCCGGGCGGCGCAGGATTTTGGGACCGGTACCGAGGCCCGCGCCGAGGTCGGTCCGGGGGGCGCGCCGCATTTGCCGGCCGGTTTATCCCTGCGCCGGCACTGGCGCGCCGGGGGGTGTGAACAATGCCATCACGGCTATGCGGGACGGCATGGCCTGTTCCATTTGCTGCCCGGCCGGTCGCCAACATTATTGATGGCCGCCACCGGTACCCGGCCGCACGCGGCGGAGGGTTTATGGCGTTCAGGTCTGGCGCTGGTGGAGCAAGGGGTCACCACCCTTGAAGAACTTGCCCGCGTGCTGGGGGAGCCCGTATGAGCGGTCTGTGGTTATATGCCTGGCGGGGGCTTTCTTCCGACGGAGCTTTTTGCTCAGGACATATGCTGGGGGCAGGCAAGGTCGCGATCCGCCGGCAATTGATTGGGCAGCAGGTGCAGCCGTTCCGCGTGCGCATCGCCGGCTATCTGGGGGCCGGTTATTGGCGTAAACAGCATCTGGCCGCCATGACGTCGCAGTTGGCCTCGCTGCTCGGCGCGGGATTGCCGCTCAGGGAGAGCCTGCATCTGCTGGCGCAGGATCACCCGCGCACCGGCTGGCGCTGCCTGCTGCGCCTGCTCGGCGCCAAGATCGAACAGGGCCAGACCCTGTCGCAAGCCCTGGCCGATTTCCCTCAGGTTTTCCCGCCGCTGTACTGCGCCATGACGGCCCTCGGGGAACTTACCGGCCGGTTGGATTGCTGCTGCCGCTCGCTGGCGGAACACGAGATCGGGCGGGAGCGGCTAAAAAAAAGAGTGGCGGCGGCATTGCGTTATCCGGCCGTTATCTGCCTGACGGCGACGGCGGTGGTGGGGCTGATGCTTATCTGGGTATTGCCGGAATTCGCCCGGCTGTATGCCGGCCTCGGCGCGCCGCTGCCGGCATCGACCCGCGGCCTGCTGATGCTGGCGGAGCATGCCGGCGGTTATGGGCTCGCGGGTGGGGTGGCCGCCGCCATGCTGTATGGGGCATACCGGCGGGCATGCCATTATCATCCCCGCTGGCGGCGCCATATCCAGATGGGGCTGTTATATCTGCCGGGCCTGGGCGCGCTGATTCGCCATCACAATATATACCTGCTATTCCAAACCCTGGCCATGACCCATCCGGCGGGAGTGCCCCTGGACAGCGGCCTGGCAGCGGCCGCGCATACCGTCGGCCATGCCGGCTACCGGCAGGCGGTGTGGCAACTGCACCAGCACATTCAACAAGGTTACGCCCTGCATCAGGCTTTTTACCGCCACCGGCTTTTCCCGCCCCATTGCCACCAGTTAATCAAAACCGGCGAGTTTGCCGGCACCCTGGATGAGGTGTTCCACCAGTTGGCCCGGCTCCATGAACAGCGTACGCACCAGCTTACCGATGCGCTGGGGCAGTTGGTCGAACCGCTGCTGTTGCTGATTGTAGGCGGCGCGGTGTGCGGGCTGGTGCTGGTGCTTTATTTGCCGCTGCTGCAACTGGGCGAGGTAATGGGTCGGATTTAGGTCAAGCGAGGGCCAGACGGCCGGGATTGGCCCCGGCCCAATGGAGTTACAGCTGGGTAAACACCTGGTTTTCCTGCTCGGCCACCCGGATAAAGGTGGTGCGCTTGGTCAGCTCTTTTAAGCGGGAAGCCCCAACGTAGGTGCAGGCGGAACGCAAGCCGCCGAGGATATCGCGGATGGAGTTTTCCACCGGCCCGCGCAGCGGGAGTTTGACGGTTTTGCCTTCCGCCGCGCGGTATTGCGCGACGCCGCCCACATGGCGTTTCATGGCGGACTCGGAGCTCATGCCGTAAAACAGCATGAATTTCTCGCCGTTCTCTTCTATCACGGTGCCTTCGCATTCATCGTGGCCGGCCAGCATGCCGCCGAGCATCACAAAATCCGCCCCGCCGCCGAAGGCCTTGGCCACGTCGCCGGGCACCGAACAGCCGCCGTCGCTGACGATCTGGCCGCTTAGGCCGTGGGCGGCATCGGCGCATTCAATCACCGCGGACAGCTGCGGATAACCGACGCCGGTCTTGACGCGGGTAGTGCATACCGAACCGGGGCCGATCCCCACTTTAACGATATCGGCGCCGGAAAGAATCAGCTCTTCCACCATCTCGCCGGTCACCACATTGCCGGCGCAAATCACTTTATCCGGGCAAGCCTCGCGGGCTTTTTGCACGAAATTGACAAAATGTTCGGAGTAGCCGTTGGCGACATCGATACAAATAAACGTCAATAGCGGCGACAGGGCCAGGATCTGCTTCATTTTTACGAAGTCGGTTTCCGACGTGCCGGTGGAGACCATAACGTGGCGTAAAATGGAATCCGGGACACGCGCAACAAAATCGCGCCATTGCTCAACGGTATAATGTTTATGCACCGCGGTCAGCACATCAAACGCGGCCAGCGCCTCGGCCATGCGGAACGTCCCGACGGTATCCATATTGGCGGCGATGATGGGTACGCCCGCCCAGGTACAACCCGGATGTTTAAAGGTGATCTCGCGCTGCAACTCAACGTCGGAGCGGCTTTTGAGCGTTGAACGCTTAGGGCGGATAAGAACGTCTTTGAAACCTAATTTAATATCTTCTTCAATACGCATCAGGGCTATTCCTGGTCAATGGCGACGAGTCGCTGGTAAAGTTCGGGTACGAGAATGCCAATTCCAGTAACGGTATCATACGCCGGATTATTCTTACGGCAAGACTGCGAAAATGCCCGGATTTACGCTACAATCGTACCAATTTATCTGCGAACGGGCAGAGAGGGAGACCGCACACTCTATGCGTTATATTGTTGCATTAACAGGGGGGATTGGCAGTGGCAAAAGTACCGTGGCCAACGCCTTCGCCGAACTGGGTGCCACGATTGTCGACGCCGATGTCATCGCCCGTCAGGTCGTCGAGCCGGGCGGCGACGCGCTGCGGGCCATTCATGCCCGTTTTGGCGACGACATCCTGCTGCCCGACGGGACGCTGGACCGCGCCCGGCTGCGCCAGCGCATTTTCAGCTCGCCGGGGGACAAGGCGTGGCTCAACGGTTTGCTCCATCCCTTGATCCAGCGTGAAACCCGGCAACAAATAGACCGCGCCGACGGCGATTACGTCTTATGGGTCGTGCCGCTGCTGATTGAAAACCATTTGCAATCCCAGGCAAACCGGGTACTGGTGGTGGATGTGGATCGAGAAATCCAAATCGCCCGTACTTTGCGCCGCGACGGCATCAGCCGCGGTCAAATTGAGAATATTCTTGCCGCGCAGGCCACCCGCGAACAGCGTCTGGCCTGCGCCGATGATATTATAGATAATAGTGGGCGTCCCGAAGAGATTACGGCCAGTGTGGCTAGGCTGCACCGCCGATATCTTCAGCTTGCGGCATCAGCAACCCGACAGGATTAATTATAATGAGTGACGTTTACTCGACATCGGTGCTTTTTGAGCATCCTTTAAATGAAAAAATGCGCACCTGGCTGCGCCTGGAATTTTTACTGCAACAACTGTATAACTATCCGACGTTGACTGACATCTCAAGCGCATTACCCTTTTTCCGTACCCTTTCCGATCTGCTGGATGTGCTTGAGCGCGGCGATGTCCGAACTGAAATGCTCAAGGAACTGGACCGGCAGCAGCAAAAAATGCTGCAGTGGGACGGCGTGCCGGGCGTGGATAGCGAGCGCGTGCGCACCCTGCGCAGCGAACTCAAAAACTGCGGCGCGGTATTAATGGCCGCACCGCGCCTGGGACAGGCGCTGCGCGAGGATCGGTTAATCGGTTCGGTACGCCAGCGGTTGTCGATTCCCGGCGGCTGCTGCAGCTTTGATTTGCCCGGCCTGCATCTTTGGCTGCACCTGCCCCAGGAACAGCGGGACCATCAGACGGCGGTCTGGCTGAAAACCCTGGACCCATTGCATAGCGCATTAACCATGGCGCTGGAGCTGGTGCGTCATTCCGAACCGTTTAAAAGCCTTATCAGCCTGAACGGTTTTTTCCAGGACAACGCCGAAGACGCGGATTTGCTGCGCATGCGCATACCTTTGCTGTATCAGCTCTATCCGCAGGTATCCGGCCATAAAACCCGCTATGCCATTCGATTTTTATCCATGGACAGCGAAAAAGGCGTTATTCCGAACCGCCTGCCCTTTGAACTGGCCTGCTGTTGACCGCCTGGTGTTGAGCTAAGATCGTATCGTTAAGCTGTTGGAGTGCTAAATGAGTAATGATGTCATGGTAGTCAATTGTCCGACCTGCGGTACGGACGTGGAGTGGGGTCCGCAAAGCCAATTCCGGCCATTTTGCAGTAAACGCTGCCAGTTAATCGATCTGGGCGAGTGGGCCGATGAAAAGAAAGCGATCCCCAGCGATAGGCAAATCACCGACAGCGATGACTGGAGCGAAGACCAGCGTTAGGGCGATAATGCCCCGCGGCCCGGGTGCGGCGGGGATTAAAGACTGGCGGCCAGTTGGCGGATGATAGCCGCATTGGCCGGCGGAAACTCATCGGCTTTCAGTTCCGCCTGCGGACACCAGCGCACCGGCTGGCCCTCTTTACCGTACGGCGTCCCCTGCCACCGCTCAACCAGGAAAAAATAGAAAGCCATTTGCCGATCGGCGAACTGGTGCTGGCTGGTGGACAGCAGTTCGGCCCGCTCCACCTGGATACCGGTTTCTTCCAGCAATTCCCGTTTTAGCGCCTGCTCAGGGGTTTCGCCCTCTTCCATTTTGCCGCCGGGAAACTCCCAGAAACCGCCCATATGGGATTCCGCCGGCCGCTGGGCGATAAAAATCTGCTGCTGCGCATTACGGATAATGCCTACGGCAATTGTGCGTATCGTCATTGTCACAGGTACTCCGAAAATAAAGGCATTGCCGGGCGGCGCCCTCCTCGGGAACCGGCCCTATCTTGTTGCTGCAATTATAAAAGCATTTCCTGGCGGCTCCCGAACCGGAGCCGGCCCTATCTTATTGCTGCAATTTGCCGTGGCATTGTTTGTATTTTTTGCCGGAGCCACACGGGCACGGGTCGTTACGCCCTACTTTGCGCCCTTCGTGCACCGGCTGATTCGCCAGGGCCGGCACATCGTTTAACACCGGTTCGGCCTGGTGGCTCAACTGCTGCTGCAGCGCCAGGCGCTCGGCTTCTTCGCGGCGCTGTTGCTCCAACGCCTCGACTTCTTCCGGCATCCGCACCTGTACCTTGCTCAGGGTGCTGATCACTTCATACTTCAGCGATTCCAGCATGGCGGCAAACATGGCGAAAGATTCGCGTTTGTACTCCTGCTTCGGATCTTTTTGGGCATAACCGCGCAGATGGATACCCTGGCGCAGGTAGTCCATGGCCGCCAGATGTTCTTTCCATAGCGAATCGAGGGTTTGCAGCATCACGCCTTTTTCAAAGCTGCGCATCATCTCGACGCCGACCACTTCCTCTTTGCGCTGATATTGCTCCAGCGTTTTTTCCAGGATGCGCTCGCGCAGGGTTTCTTCATGCAGACCCGGTTCTTGGTCCAGCCATTCGGCAATCGGCATATCCAGATCGAAGTCGTCTTTCAGGCGTCTTTCCAGCCCCGGCACGTCCCACATTTCCTCCAGCGACTGCGGCGGAATATGGTTATCAAGCACGGTTTTCAGTACGTCTTCGCGGATGCTGATAATGGTTTCACTGATATCCGCGACATCCAGCAATTCATTACGCTGGCTGTAGATGGCCCGGCGCTGGTCGTTGGCGACGTCATCGTATTCCAGCAACTGTTTGCGGATATCGAAGTTGCGGCTTTCAACTTTACGCTGTGCGTTGGCGATGGCCTTGGTCACCCACGGATGCTCGATGGCTTCGCCCGGCTTCATGCCCAGTTTGCGCATCATGCCGGTCACGCGGTCAGAGGCGAAGATGCGCATCAAGGCATCTTCCATCGACAGGTAGAAGCGAGAAGACCCGGCATCCCCCTGACGACCCGAACGCCCGCGCAGCTGGTTATCGATACGGCGCGATTCATGACGTTCGGTGCCGATGATATGCAGCCCGCCGGAGGCCAGCACCGCATCATGGCGAATCTGCCATGCGGCCTTGAGGGCGGTAATATCGTCTTCCGTAGGATCTTCCAGATGGGAGATTTCCGCCTGCCAGCTGCCGCCGAGCACGATATCCGTCCCGCGGCCGGCCATATTGGTGGCGATGGTGACGGCGCCCGGCGACCCGGCCTGGGCCACGATATCCGCTTCCATGGCGTGGAATTTGGCGTTCAGGACTTTATGTTCGATGCCGGCCTTTTCCAACTCGTGCGATACCACCTCGGATTTTTCAATGGAGATGGTACCCACCAGCACCGGCTGGCCTTTGGCTGAACAGGTCTTGATATCTTCGATGATCGCGTCGATCTTCTCTTTTTCGGTCATATAGACCAGATCCGGCAAATCTTTGCGGATCATAGGACGGTTGGTGGGCACCACGATGGTGTCCAGCTTGTAGATCGAGCTGAATTCAAACGCTTCGGTATCGGCGGTCCCGGTCATCCCGGCCAGCTTTTCATACAGGCGGAAGTAATTCTGGAAGGTGATGGATGCCAGGGTCTGGTTTTCGTTCTGGATGGCGACGTTTTCCTTGGCTTCCACCGCCTGGTGCAAACCGTCGGACCAGCGGCGACCCGGCATGCTGCGCCCGGTATGCTCATCGACGATAATCACCTCGCCGTCTTTGACGATATAATCCACGTCGCGGGCGAACAGCACGTGGGCGCGCAGCGCGGCGGTCACATGATGCATCAGCATGATATTGGCCGGGGAATAAAGCGACTCGCCCTCCTCCATGATGCCGGCCTGGACCATCAGTTCTTCAATCAGCACCAGGCCGCGTTCGGTCAGGTTGACCTGGCGGGATTTTTCGTCCACCGAGAAATGGCCTTCCCCCTGGAACGAATCGGAGTCTTCTTTATCTTGGCGGATCAGATGCGGGATCAGCTTATCCACCCGCATATACATTTCGGAGCTGTCTTCCGCCGGCCCTGAAATAATCAGCGGCGTACGGGCTTCATCGATCAGGATGGAGTCGACCTCATCCACCAGCGCGTAGTGCAGCTTGCGCTGCACGCGGTCTTCGGGGCTGAAGGCCATATTGTCGCGCAGGTAATCGAACCCGTATTCGTTGTTGGTGCCGTAGGTAATGTCGGCAGCGTAGGCGGCACGTTTGGCCGGCGCCGGCATATTCGGCAAATTGATGCCGACGGTCAGGCCGAGGAACTCGAACAGCGGACGGTTGTTTTCGGCATCGCGCTGCGCCAGGTAATCATTGACGGTGACCACGTGCACGCCTTTGCCGCTCAGGGCGTTCAGGTAGGCCGGCAGGGTGGCGGTCAGGGTTTTACCTTCGCCGGTGCGCATTTCAGCGATGCAGCGGTCGTTAAGCACCATGCCGCCCTGCAGCTGGACATCGAAGTGACGCATGCCGAAGACCCGTTTGCTGGCTTCACGCACCACGGCAAAGGATTCGGGCAATAAGCTGTCGACGGATTCGCCTTTCTCCAAACGGGCGCGAAACTCGATGGTTTTCGCGGCCAGCTCGGCGTCGGTCAGCTTCTCCATATCCGGTTCCATCCGGTTGATGATTTCTACGGTCTTGCTCATGCGCCGCAGGGTGCGGTCGTTGCGACTTCCAAAAACTTTTGTAAGCAGTTTAGATAACATAATTATTCAAATCTCGTCACGGCCAGGTCTGATTAACAGGCAGCGGCCAATAAATGCGTAAGGGGTATAAAAAATTCCGTGGATCACGGTTAGCTGATATGGGCGGGTCCGGCGCGAATTCCCTGTACCTGCGTCAGGCGAATTCCTGTACGATGATCGGCCAAGGGTTGGTAATGCGCCTGGGCGATAAGGCGAATGACGACGGGGGGTTTCGACTCGCGGGTCAGCAGCGCATTCAGGGTGCTTAATAAAACCTGGTGCTGGGCTTTGAGCGGCGCGGCGATTTCCGCCACCGCCGACTGCGGGCTGATATGCTGCGGCACCCAGGCGATGGACAAATGGCGGATAACGGTGCGGATGGCGTGCTGATGCCAGTAATCCACCGTGAATGAAGGGCGGCGCTGGGCGTTTTTGAGCAAGGCCAGGCGATCGAAGCCGGCATTGAAGGCATTTTGCCGGCTCAGGCTCGGCAGGGTATTGGCGAGATGTGCTTGTTCCTGCCCGCTGTTGAGCATATATGGCACGCCAAAACCCGCCGCAACCATCCCCAACAGGAGATGCGGCCAGAAATAACGTCTGCCAAATTGTCGCCAACGATTTAAAATACCCATTACTTAATGTATTCCGCCGGAGTTTTTATGCGCGACAGTCGTCCACAATCCATTGATATCCTGTTTACTGTTATCGCGACGCCTGAACGCCATACGTTAAAGCAGATCCAGCAGCGCGCCGTTGCGCTGCTTAAACTGAACCAGGCAGTGGCCGGTCTGCTGCCGGCGCCGATGAAACCATGGTGCCGCGTAGCCAATTTCAGGCAGGGCGTGCTGGTGCTTGAAACCGCCAATGCCAGTTGGATGATGAGGTTACGCTATGAACAATCGCGGTTATTATCCGCGTTACGAGCGCAGATTCTACCATCATTGTCGTCGATCGACATCAGGATTAACCCAACACTTGCTACAAAAGGGCATTTGATTACGCAAAATAGCGCGCAGGCGCAGGAAAAAAACCAGGGAGAGGAAGTGCAAAAACGCAGGTTAAGCCCGCAAAGCGCCGAGGCGATCCGCCACCTGGCCGCCCGCAGTCCCGAAAAGCTGCAAAAGCTGCTCGAACGGTTGGCGGGGCTGGCCGGAGAAGGTGCCAACCCCACCCGCCGCGGGTAGGGGTAATACTATAGCCGGGTTATATCAACCCGCTGCCGTCAGGCGATAACGAACGAAGGTGCGGCGAATGCCAGCGGCATTTCGGCTTCGTCTTCGAAGGTTACCATTTCCCACGCTTCCTGGCGCGCCAACACGGTCTGCAATAGCTTGTTATTTAATGCATGACCGGGTTTGTACGCCGTGAACGAACCGATGATGTTATGGCCGCACATATACAAATCGCCGATACCATCCAGCATTTTGTGGCGGACGAATTCATCTTCGAAACGCAAGCCGTCTTCGTTCAGCACTTTATAATCGTCAACGACGATGGCGCAATCGAAACTGCCGCCCAGGCACAGGCCGCGGGACTGGAGGTATTCGATATCGCGCATGAACCCGAAGGTGCGCGCGCGGCTGATCTGCCGGACAAACGACTCGGCGGAGAAATTCAGGCGATAACGTTGCGAGCTTGCATCAATCGCAGGATGTTTGAAGTCAATGGTAAAATCGAGCTTGAAACCGTTAAACGGCGACAATTCGGCCCATTTATCCCCATCTTCCACGCGCACCGTGTCTTTGACCCGCAGGAATTTCTTGGCGCAGTTAAGCTCCTCGATTCCGGCGTCCATCAACAGGTACACGAAGGGACTGGCGCTGCCGTCCATAATCGGGATTTCAGGCGCATTGACTTCAACGATGATGTTATCGATGCCCAAACCCGCCAATGCGGCATTAAGATGTTCGACGGTGGAAATACGAACATCATGCTCATTGACCAGACACGTGCAAAGCATGGTATCTCGCACCGATTTGGCATCCGCCGGGAAGTCCACCGGAGGATTTAAATCCGTACGGCGATAGATGACCCCGGTATTAGCCGATGCAGGGCGCAAGGTCAGCTTGACCTTTTTACCGGTATGTAAACCCACGCCGGTGGCCTGCACAATACGTTTTAGTGTCCGCTGTTTGATCATCAGTTTATCTCGCAATGTTATCCATACCACCGACACATTATAAGGTGAAGTCGGTGGGCTAGTTTAGCACAAAGAGCGGAGATCCCCAATATCGTCAGATTTAATCGGCCTGCTTGCGCAGAAATGCCGGTATATCCAGATAGTCAGGTTCCTTGCCGGCCTGGGCATTTTGTTCGTTAACCGCCTTGGCAGCAATTTTTTGCTCTTGCTGAATCGGCGACATGCCGTGATTGTGCTGCTGATAGCGATTGTCCATCACCGGCTGGCTATTCTGCTTGTTGGTCACCAGCGTGATCTCCGGACGCTTGTCCATACCGATACCGGTAGCGACAACCGTGACGCGCAGTTCGTCGTTCATGTCCGGATCGAGGGAGGTGCCGATCACCACGGTGGCATTATCCGACGCAAATGCCCGGATGGTGTTACCCACGGTTTCGAACTCATCCAAACGCAGGTCGAAACCGGCGGTGATATTGACCAGTACGCCGCGCGCGCCCGACAAATCGATATCTTCCAGCAACGGGCTGGAGATCGCCATTTCGGCCGCTTCCTCGGCACGGTCTTCACCACAGGCCACGCCCGAACCCATCATGGCATAGCCCATTTCGGACATTACGGTGCGCACGTCGGCGAAGTCGACGTTCATCAGGCCCGGACGGGTAATCAGCTCGGCGATGCCCTGCACGGCGCCTTTCAATACGTCATTGGCCGCGCCAAAAGCGTCAAGCAGCGAAATCCCGCGGCCCAATACTTTCAGCAGTTTGTCGTTGGGGATGGTGATAAGCGAATCCACATGCTTGGACAGCTCGGCAATTCCCTGTTCGGCAAACGCCATGCGTTTTTTGCCTTCGAAATTGAAGGGTTTGGTGACCACGGCCACGGTCAGGATACCCAGTTCCTTGGCCACTTCCGCCACTACCGGCGCCGCGCCGGTACCTGTGCCGCCGCCCATGCCGGCCGCGATAAACACCATATCCGCGCCTTCCAGCGCCGCCCGCAGCGCTTCGCGGTCCTCTTCAGCGGAGTTGCGCCCGACTTCCGGGTTAGCACCGGCTCCCAGCCCTTTGGTGATACCGCCGCCAATCTGGATGGTCTGGCCGACCGCGGTTTTCCGTAATGCCTGGGCATCGGTATTGACCGCGAAAAACTCCACGCCTTCGATGCGTTCGCGCACCATGTGCTCGACGGCGTTGCCGCCGCCGCCGCCGACGCCGATGACTTTAATCACCGCGTCGTTGGTTAATTCCATAGGTTCAAACATAGTTTCTCTCCGTTTTGTGCCTGTCGCATCGGAGCCAGCCGCCTGCACAGCATGGCCCCGCAAGTAAACAATTAAAATTCTTTCCTCAGCCAGCTACTGATACGCTTAACCCAGTTGCTTACCGAGGTACGTTTTTCAACTTCAATCTCACCGCTCAAATGAGATTCTTTACCGTAGTGCAATAACCCGACAGCGGTAGAATAGTACGGTGCCTGCGCATAATCCGTCAGACCGGTAATATTCAGCGGTTGCCCGATACGCACCTGCGTATGGAACACCCGCTGGGCGCAGGCCGCCAGGCCGTCAATTTGCGATGCGCCGCCGGTCAATACGATACCCGCGGCCAAATGATGTTTTACCCCTTGCTGGCGAAGCTGCTCCTGCAATTGCAGGATCTCGTCATTCACCAGGTTCAGCAATTCGGTGTAGCGCGGCTCGATAACCTCGGCCAGGGTTTGGCGCTGTAAGCTGCGCGGCGGACGTCCGCCGACGCTCGGCACTTCCACTGTCTCGTCTTTGCTGACCGCCGTGCCCAGCGCGCAGCCGTAGCGTACTTTAATCGCTTCCGCATCGGTGGGCGGAGTGCCAAAGGCATAAGCGATATCGCTGGTCACCACGTTGCCGGCGTACGGGATAACCTTGGTATGCCGCAGCGCGCCGGCGGTATAAACCGCGATGTCCATGGTGCCGCCGCCGATATCCACCACGCAAACGCCGAGTTCGCGTTCATCTTCGGTGAGCACCGCGTAGCTTGAAGCCAGTCCGGCGAAAATCAGCTGGTCGACTTTCAAGCCGCAGCGCTCAACGGCTTTAACAATGTTCTTCGCCATATCATTATGGCAGGTAATCAGATGAACCTTGGCCTGCATGCGCACGCCGGATAAACCGACCGGGTTTTTAATACCCTCTTGATAATCAATTGCATAATCCTGGGGTATTACATGCAGTATGCGGTGCTCATCACGTACACGCACGGATTTCGCCGTATGCACCACATTCTCCACATCTTCCTGCGTAACCTCTTCTTCTGAAATAGGAACCATCCCTATTTCGTTTTGGCAGCTTATATGCTTACCGGATAATGCCAGGTATACCGAAGATATCTGGCAATCCGCCATTAATTCGGCCTGATCGATGGCGCGCTGCACGCATTTCACCACCGATTCGAGATCGTTGACGCCACCTTTATCCATACCCCGGGACGGGCAACTGCCCACCCCGATAATATTGACCATGCCATCGGGCAGAATTTCCCCTACCAATGCGGCGACCTTTGCCGTACCGATCTCCAGTCCAACTACCAGTTTTCTGTCCGTCGACTTGATCATTATTGTTTAGCCTGTGCCTGGTTCTGTTGCGAAATACTATTTTGCTGATCGATAAATGCCGGTGACCACCCTACGGCGACGCCGGCGTCATAGCGTAAATCCACGTAATTTATACGCTTATTATCGGTCCGGGCCTGCTGGAGTAGAACCGGATAAATCCCGATAAAACGCTGTAAACGCCGGGCCCGGTCGTCCCGGCCCAGTTCCAGCCGGGTATCGTCCTGCAACGTCAGTTGCCAGGAGTGCCGCGCGCTCATGCTCACCATTTTCAATTGAAACTTATTGGCTACCATCACCTCGTTCATGGTGCGATACCCCGCCAGCACATCCTGCTCGCTGCCTTCCGGCCCATACAGCAACGGCATGGCCTTGTTGCCGATGCGCCCGGCGGGAACGCTGAAGGATTTCCCGCTGGCGTCGAGCATATGCAAATCATTCCACCTGGCCACCGGCACGTACTCCACCAGATAGATCTTTAATTCATCCGGCCACTGCTTGCGCACGCTGGCCTGTTTAATCCACGGCAGCCGCTCGATTTGCTGCTGAATGACATTCACATCCTGCGTCATAAAGGTTCCCGGCGGGCCCAGGGCCAAAATGGCCTGGCGGATATCGTCGTTGGTGGTGTAGTAACGCGATCCGGTCACGACCAGTTGGGACAACGGCAGGCGATGCGCATCCTTCATCCAGCCGACCACCATCCAGCCGCCCCAGACGATGGTGCCGAGCACCATCATCAGGAAGACCAGGCCGGCCAGCTGGCTGCCATTGCTGCGCCCGGAGGCGGAATGTTCCGCCTCGCGGTTGCGTATGTTTATCGCCGCCTGGGACATAGTCAGTCGCCCGCGACGATGGATTGACGAAACGTTACTTTTTCAGGCATATCGTTCCTCGCTAAAGATCAAGGCTGCAAATGGGCATCAGCCAGGTTACGGGCAATCTTGCCTACGGTTCCGGCTCCCTGCATCAGGACCAGATCGTTATCCTGCAGCGCCAGCGCCAGCATTTCCGGCAGTGATTCCATGTCCGGCACCATAATCGGGTCGATTTTGCCGCGTCCGCGAATCGTGCGGCACAGCGAGCGGCTGTCGGCGCCCGGAATCGGCGGCTCGCCGGCGGAATACACATCAAGCATCAGCAGTACATCGACGCCGGACAGCACGTTGGCGAAATCTTCATACAAATCCCGCGTACGGGTAAAGCGGTGGGGCTGGAACACCATCACCAGCCGTTTATCCGGCCAGCCGGCCCGCGCCGCCTTAATCGTGGCGTCCACTTCGGTGGGATGATGGCCATAATCATCCACCAGCATCACTTCGCCCTGCTTGCCGTTCACATTATCCAGGGGATAATTGCCGAGGAAATCAAAACGGCGGCCGGTCCCCTGGAATTGCAGCAGCGCCTGCAAAATATTGTCGTCATCGATGCCTTCTTCAGTGGCCACCGCTATCGCCGCCGCGGCATTCAGGGCGTTGTGGCGGCCCGGCGCGTTTAATTCCACCGCCAGTACCGCTTTATCCTGCCGGTACACGTTAAAGCGCCCCTGGGCGCCCTGCTGGCGATAATCGGCGATACGCACATCCGCATCCGCGCTAAAACCGTAAGTAGTGATATGGCGCCCCACCTTGGGCAGCAATTCGCGAATCACCGGGTCGTCGGTACACATCACCGCGCGGCCGTAAAACGGCAAGTTATGCAAAAACGTAATAAACGTCTGCTTCAACAGCTCGAAATCGCCCTGGTAGGTATCCATATGGTCGGCTTCGATATTGGTGATAATCGCCACCATCGGCTGCAAATGGAGGAACGACGCGTCGCTCTCATCCGCCTCGGCGATCAGATAGCGGCTGCACCCCAGGCGCGCATGGACTCCCGCCGCTTTCACCAGCCCGCCGTTGACAAAAGTCGGGTCCAGCCCCGCCTGGGCGTAAATACTGGCCACCATGGCGGTGGTGGTGGTTTTGCCGTGCGTACCGGCAATGGCGATGCCGTGGCGAAAACGCATCAGCTCCGCCAACATTTCCGCCCGTTGAATCACCGGTATCCTGGCCTCTTTGGCCGCCACGATTTCCGGGTTATCACCGGCAATGGCGCTGGAAACGACCACTACGCTGGCCTCGCTGATATTTTCCGGGCGATGATTAAAGAAAATCTTCGCGCCCAGCTCGGTCAATTGTTGCGTCACCGCATTCGGCGCTAAATCAGAGCCGCTGATTTGGTAGCCTTCGTTCGCCAGCACTTCCGCGATACCGCCCATGCCGGCACCGCCGATGCCGACAAAGTGGATTTGCCTGACGCGTCGCATCTCGGGCACAAAAGTTCGCAGTTTAGCCAGTTGTTGTGTATTCACGTTTTAACCACTTAATTAATTTGATTTCTCAGCCGGGAGAACCACGGGTCCGCCCGGTAAATGTCGTTATCATGGCGGCCCGGCCCGTTCAGGCTTGCGCCGCCGCCGCCACTTCCCGCGCTACCCGCTCCGTCGCGTCCGGAATCGCCGCTTTCCTGGCGTTTAGCGCCATCGCCAGCAGCGTCGCCCGATCCCAGCCGGCCAGCGTATCGCTCACGCTCGCCGCCGAGAACTGCGGTTGTTCGATAATTTTTGCCGCGCCCGCCAGCTCCAGCGGCCGCGCATTCCAATACTGCTGCCGGTCTTTATGCTGGAAAGGCACAAAGATCGCCGGCAGTCCGGCGGCGGCGATTTCACTGACCGTCAGGGCGCCGGAGCGGCAAACCACCACATCGGCCCATGCGTAGGCCGCCGCCATGTCATCGATAAATTCGGTGATTTTATGACCGCCCTGCCCCACTTCGCCGTAGGCGCGAGTGACATCCGCCAGCGCCCCCTTGCCCACCTGATGCCATAGGGTAATGCGCTCTCCCAGCCGCGCGGCGACGTCGGGCATGGTCTGGTTAAGAATGCGCGCGCCCTGGCTGCCGCCGATAACCAGCACCCGTATCGGCCCCTGGCGATTCGCCAGGCGTTCCGCCGGCAGCGCCAGCGCCAGCACATCGGTACGTACCGGGTTGCCCACCACATCGGCGTGCGCAAACGCGCCGGGGAATGCCTGCAATACTTTTTTGGCAATCTTCGCTAACCAGCGGTTGGTCAGGCCGGCGATGCCGTTTTGCTCGTGCAGCACGATCGGCACGCCGCACAGCCAGGCCGCCAGGCCGCCGGGGCCGGAAACATAACCGCCCATGCCCAGCACCACGTCCGGCTGGAAGGCGCGCATAATGGCTTTGGCCTGGCGCACCGCGCGCCAGATGCGCACCGGCGCGCTCAGTTGCGCGCGCAGCCCTTTGCCGCGCAGGCCGGAGATGCGGATAAAATCAATCTCGATGCCGTTTTTCGGCACCAAATCGGCTTCCATCCGATCGGCGGTGCCCAGCCAGCGCACCTGCCAGCCCTGCGCCATCAGATGATGAGCCACGGCCAGCCCGGGGAATACGTGTCCCCCGGTACCGCCCGCCATCACCATCAACCGCCTGGATTTTTCGCTCATCTCGGCCCCCGGACAAATGCCTGGGCCTTGGTCAGGCGCGTTTCATAATCAATACGCAATAACAATACGATTGCCGTGGACATAATCAACAAACTGGAACCACCATAACTGATCAACGGCAGGGTCAACCCTTTGGTGGGCAGCATGCCCGCCGCCGCGCCGACGTTCACCAATGCCTGGAAACTGAACCAGATACCGATGGCGCAGGCCAGAAAACCCGAAAACCGCTGATCGATCTCCAGCGCTTTACGACCGATGGACATGGCGCGAAAAGCGACGAAGAATACCATCAACAAAGCCAAAACCACACCGAAATACCCGAGTTCTTCACCTAAAATAGCGAAGATGAAGTCAGTATGCGCTTCCGGCAGATATTCCAGTTTCTGCACCGAATTACCCAGGCCCTGGCCCCAGAATTCGCCGCGGCCAAAGGCCATCAGCGACTGAGTCAACTGATAACCGCTGCCGAACGGGTCCTGCCAGGGGTCCCAAAACGAAGTTACGCGCCGCATGCGGTAGGGTTCGGCGATAACCAGCAGCACCACGGCGAAAATGCCCGAGCCGATAATCGACAAAAACTGCCACAGCTTGGCGCCGGCCAAAAACAGCATGGCCAGGGTAGTCACGAACAGCACCACCACCGTCCCCAAATCCGGCTGAGCCAGCAGCAGCACCGCCAGCACCACCATCACGCCCATGGGTTTACAAAAACCCCAGAAGTTGGTGCGCACCTCTTCGACCTTGCGCACCAGGTAGCTGGCCAGATAGCAAAACAGCGACAGCTTGGATAACTCCGCCGGCTGGATACGCAGCGGGCCAAGGGCTATCCAGCGCGAAGCGCCGTTTACCGAACTCCCCACCACCAGCACCACCAGCAACATGACCATGGTGATCAGCAGCATGGTCGAGCTGTAGCGCTGCCAGACCTCCATCGGAATGCGCAGGGTCACCAACGACAGGCCGAACGCCAGCGCGAGATAAAACGCATCGCGTTTGGCGAAATAAAACGGGTCGTCCGACAACCGCTGGCCGATAGGCATCGACGCGGAGGTCACCATAACAAAACCCAGACATGCCAGACCCAGGGTCAGCCAAAGCAGGGTGCGGTCGTAAAGCACATTGGTGGGCGCTTCGACGTCGCGCACGCCCATGATCCAATCTTTCAGTCCGCCAAAATGGCTCAGCCCCGGCATACGCATCAGCCCAACTCCTTAGCCAGGCGAACGAACTCGTCGCCGCGATGTTCGAAACTGCGGAACTGATCGAGGCTGGCGCAGGCGGGCGACAGCAACACCATATCCCCCGCCTGTACCTGTTGCGCAATCAGCCGCATGGCTTGTTCCATCGTCTCGGTCAGTACGGAAATTTCCGGGCGCAGCATGGCAAGCTGTTCGCCGTCGCGGCCAAAGCAGTACAGCCGGAGCCGCTCGCCTTGCAGCAACGGCAGCAGGGGACCGAAATCCGCCCCTTTGCCGTCGCCGCCCAGCAGCAGATGCAAGGTGCCCGCCACCGCCAAGCCGTTCAGCGCCGCTTCGGTGCTGCCGACGTTGGTGGCTTTGGAATCATTAATCCAGCGCACGCCCCGCTGTTCATGGGCCAGCTGGAAGCGATGGGCCAAACCGGTAAAGGTTTTCAGCGCCCGCAGGCTGGCATCGCGCGGCACGGACGCCGCGTCGGCCAGCGCCAACGCCGCCAGGGCATTGGTATAGTTATGACGGCCGGTGAGGTGCATTTCATCGGCGGCCAATACGTTTTCGCCGTTAACGGTCAGCCATTGGCGGTTTTGGCGCACATCAAGGCGGTAGTCGCCCGCATCGACGCCAAAACTGAAGCAGCGCGCATCGCGGCCCCGTACCGGCAGGGTCAGGACGTCATCGGCGTTGATTACGCATACCCGCGCCTGTTCATAAACCCGCAACTTGGCGGCGCGATACTGCTGCATCCCCAGCGGGTAGCGATTCATATGATCCTCTGTGACATTCAGGATCGTGGCGGCATCCGCCCGCAGGCTGGACGTGGTTTCCAGTTGGAAGCTCGACAGTTCCAGCACGTAGAGCTGGCAGGGCTGCTCAAGCAGCATCAGCGCCGGCCAGCCGATATTGCCGCCCACGCCGACCTGCCAACCGGCGCTTTTGGCCATCTCGCCCACCAGCATGGTTACGGTGCTTTTACCGTTGGACCCGGTGATGGCCACGATAGGCGCACGGGCTTCCCGGCAAAACAATTCGATATCGCCGACGATTTCCACGCCGGCATCCGCGGCGGCGCTCAGCGCCGGATGGGCCAGCGCCACGCCGGGGCTGGCCACGATCAGATCCGCGTCCAACAGCCAATCTTCATTCAGGCCGCCCAGGTGGCGTTCCACATTGGCGGCAAGCTTATCCAGGCCGGGCGGGTTAAAACGGGTGTCCATCATGCGCGGCGTAACGCCCCGGCTGATAAAAAAATCCACGCAGGAGAGGCCGGTTAAGCCCAACCCGATAATGACGACTTTTTTACCCTGATAATCCGTCATGATTACCGTACCTTAAGCGTCGCCAGTCCAATCAGGACCAGCATTAGCGAAATTATCCAAAAGCGCACGATCACGCGCGGTTCCGGCCAGCCTTTCAGTTCGTAATGATGATGAATCGGCGCCATGCGGAAAATCCGCTGGCCGCGCAGTTTAAACGAACCCACCTGCAAAATGACCGACATGGTTTCCATGACAAATACCCCGCCCATGATCACCAGCAGGAACTCCTGGCGCAGCAGGACGGCAATAGTGCCAAGCGCGCCGCCCAGGGCCAGGGAACCGACATCCCCCATAAAAACCTGCGCCGGATAAGTGTTGAACCAGAGAAACCCCAATCCGGCGCCGACGATGGCGGTACAGACAATCACCAGTTCCCCCGCGAAGCGGATATAGGGAATATGCAGATAATTGGCGAAATTCATATTACCGGTGGCCCAGGCCACCAGCGCCAGCCCGGCGGCGACGAACACCGTCGGCATTATCGCCAGGCCGTCCAGCCCGTCGGTCAGGTTGACCGCGTTGCTGGTGCCGACGATAACAAAATAGGCCAGCAACACGTATAGCAAGCCCAGTTGCGGCATGATGTCTTTGAAAAACGGCACCACCAGTTGGGTGGCGGGCGTGCCCTTGCCCACCGTGTACATGGTGAACGCCACCGCCAGCGCAATCACCGACTGCCAGAAATACTTCCAACGGGCAATCAGTCCCTTGGTATCCTTGCGCACCACCTTGCGGTAGTCATCGATAAACCCCACCACGCCGTATCCCAGCAATACGAACAGCACGCACCAGACATACGGGTTGGACGGATAGGCCCACATCAGTACCGAAATCGTAATGGATGTGAGGATCATCAGCCCGCCCATGGTGGGGGTGCCGCGTTTGCTGAAATGGGACTCCGGCCCGTCGCTGCGCACCACCTGGCCGATTTGCAATTTCTGCAACCAGGCGATCATGTGCGGCCCCATCCATAACGAGATAAATAATGCAGTCAACAGACTGACAATGGCGCGGAACGTCAAATATGAAAAGACGTTAAAGCCCGAATAAAATTG
Source organism: Sodalis sp. RH21 (assembly GCF_047324175.1). Classification (NCBI taxonomy): domain Bacteria; kingdom Pseudomonadati; phylum Pseudomonadota; class Gammaproteobacteria; order Enterobacterales; family Bruguierivoracaceae; genus Sodalis; species Sodalis sp. RH21. Next base: position 4,677,250 of record NZ_CP178732.1, read on the forward strand.
GACCAAATGTTCGGCCAGCCAGACTAACATGTTGCTTTCTCCTGTAACGCATGTACTACCTGCTCCATCGCGGAACTATGTGAACCTTTGACTAATAGGGTAATTACCGCATGCTCAGACAGTAACTGCGTCAGACGGGAAGTCAGCGACGCCTGATCCTGAAAATGTTCGCCCCGGCCGCTGGCCTCGCCGATAAACCGGCTCAGCGTCCCGACGCTTAATACTTTATCGATGCCCGCCATACGAATGGCATCGCCTACCTGGCGGTGGCACTGCACCTCCTCATCCCCCAGTTCCGCCATATCGCCCACCGCCATCACCCGGTAGCCGGGCATCTCGGCCAGCACCTGCGCGGCGGCGGTCATCGAACCGACATTGGCGTTATAGCTGTCGTCCAATAATAACTTGCCCTCGCCCAGGGTGATGGGGAACAGGCGCCCCGGCACGGCGGTTAACCGGGACAGACCGCGGCTGACCGCCTCAAGGGTGGCGCCCACCGCCAGCGCCAGTGCGCTGGCCGCCAGGGCGTTGGCCACATTGTGGCGCCCCGGCAGCGGCAGTCGCACCTGGCATGCGCCCAGCGGCGAATGCAGGGTGAAATCCACCCCGGCATGGGATGAGGCGATATCGCTGGCATAAAAATCCACCGCGGCGCCTTGCTGCGGCGAGAAACGCCACACGTCTTTATGTTGCAACAGGGTTTGCCAGTGGGGCCAGTCGTGGCTATCGGCATTGATAATGGCGCGGCCGTGCGGCGGCAGGCTGCCGAAAATCTCGCCTTTGGCCTGGGCCACGCCGCTCAGCGAACCGAACCCGGCCAGATGGGCGGCGGAGAGATTGTTGACCAGCGCCGCTTCCGGGCGCACGAGATCGGTCGTATAGGCAATCTCGCCGATATGATTGGCGCCGAGCTCGATAACCGCGAAATCATCCGCGGGCGTCAGTCTCAACAGCGTGAGCGGCACGCCGATATCATTATTAAAGTTACCGTCGGTATACAGCACCTGACCGCACTGGCGCAGAATGGCGGCGGTCATTTCCTTGACCGAGGTTTTACCCGAGGAGCCGGTGAGCGCCACTACCCTGGCGGGCACCTGTAGGCGCACCCAGGCGGCGAGCAGCCCCAGGGCGCGGCGGGTATCGGCCACCAGCAGCTGCGGCGCATCCACCGGTAAGCGCTTACTTACCAATAGCGCCGCGGCGCCCGCGCTCACCGCCCGATGGGCGAAATCATGGGCGTCGAAGTTCTCCCCGATCAGCGCGATGAACAGGCAGGCTTCGCCGATGGCGCGCGAATCGGTGGACACGGCGCCCACGGTGGTATCAAGGGCGGTGCGCGCGCCGATGAATTCGGCGTTGAGCAGCGGAGCGAGGTCGCGCAGGGATACGCTAATCATGCGATGGCCCCCAGCAAGCGCGCCACGGTAGTGCGATCGGAGTAATCCAGCCGCCGCTGGCCGATCAGTTGGTAATCCTCATGGCCTTTACCGGCCACCAGCACCACATCCTGTTCCCCGGCCTGCATAATCGCGCTGGTGACCGCTTCGGCCCGGCCCGGGATGACCGTGGCCCCGCCCGCATTCAGCAAACCCGCCAGGATATCATCAATAATCGCCATCGGCGCTTCGCCGCGCGGATTGTCATCGGTAATCACCACCCGGTCGGCGTACTGCTCGGCAATGCCGCCCATCAGCGGGCGCTTGCCTTTATCCCGATCGCCGCCGCAGCCGAACACGCACCACAGTTTGCCATGGCAGTGCAGACGCGCCGCCGCCAGCGCTTTTTCCAGCGCATCCGGCGTATGGGCATAATCCACCACGACGGTAGGCTTGCCGGGCGCATGGAAAACTTCCATGCGCCCGCATACCGATTGCAGCATGCCGGCGGTCCGCGTCAGGGTTTCCAGAGGATAGTCCAGCGCCAGCAGCGTGCCGAGGGCCAGCAAGAGATTGCTGACGTTGAACTCGCCGATCAGGCGGCTTTTAATCCGCCCCGGGCCCCAGCTGGAATCGAAATGGATATCCACGCCGGTATTATGATATTGCACGTCGCCGGCCAGCAGCCAGCGGGCGGGCCGGGGTTGCGGCAGGCGGCCGTTCATGGCCACCGCCACCGCGTCCGGCAACCGGGCCAGCCAGCGCTGGCCCACCGCGTCATCGGCGTTGATAATGCGCTGTCCGACCTTGTCATCGGCGAATAATTGCCACTTCGCGGCTTCGTAATGCGCCATGTCTCCGTGGTAATCGAGGTGATCGCGGCTCAGGTTGGTGAAGGCGGCGGCGGCGAAATGCAAATCAGCCACCCGATGCTGCACCAGGCCGTGGGACGAGACTTCCATGGCGGCGAACGTCGCCCCCTGGCCCTGCAAGTGATGCAGCATCTGCTGGATATCGATGGCCGAGCCGGTGGTATTCTCCGCCGCGATGATTTGGCCGAACAGGCCGTTGCCCACGGTACCCATCACGGCGCTGGTTTCGCCCAGCAACTGCGTCCACTGCGCCAGCAGATGGGCCGTGGTGGTCTTGCCGTTGGTGCCGGTCACGCCAACCAGCCGCAGCGCCTGGGAGGGCTGATGGTAAAAACGGCCGGCCAGGGCCGACAGGCGCTGATTAAGCCCGCTAAGATAAATTACCGGGACGCCGTGCAGTTCGCGCAGCTCGCCGTCCCGCGCCTCGCCGTCCGCTTCGGCCACCACGGCGGCCACACCTTGCGCAATAGCCTGGGGAATATAGCTGCGCCCGTCTGCTTTATGGCCGGCGATAGCCACGAACAGATCGCCGGCGGCCGCGGTGCGGCTGTCAAGCGTCATGTCCCGAAGTCTCAGCTCCGGCGCCGAAGGCACCCAGGGAGCGAGCAATTCGCGCAAATTAAGATCGGTCACCTGATCCCTCTTTTAATTTAATAGCCATGTCATTGTTATCTCCGGTGGGAAGTGCATCCGGTTCCACGTTCATTGTGCGCAATACGCCGCCCATAATGGCGCCAAACACCGGTGCTGAAACCGCACCGCCGTAATACTTGCCGGCCTGCGGGTCGTTGATGACCACGACCAGGGCAAACCGGGGCTGGCTGGCCGGCGCGACGCCGGCGGTATAGGCGATGTATTTGTTGATATATTGGCCGTCGGGCCCGACTTTTTTGGCCGTGCCCGTTTTAATGGCGATACGATAACCTTTGATGGCCGCCTTGGTGCCGCCGCCGCCGGGCAGCGCGACGCTTTCCATCATATGCACCACGGTGCGCACCAGCGGTTCTGGGAATACGCGCTCGCCCGCCACCGGCGGGTCGACTTTGGTTATCGACAGCGGGCGCAGAATGCCCAGGCTGCCCACCGTTGCATAGACACGCGCTAACTGTAACGGCGTTACCATTAGCCCGTAGCCGAAAGAGAAGGTGGCCCTCTCTATGTCAGACCACCGTTGTTTATGGGGAAATAAGCCACTGCTTTCTCCGACCAACCCCAAATTGGTCGCTTTACCCAAACCGAAACGCGAGTAAGTATCTACCAGCGCCGAGGAGGGCATCGCTAACGCCAGCTTGGATACGCCGACGTTACTCGATTTTTGCAAAACCCCGGTGAGGGTCAGCTCGGAATAGCGGGCCACGTCTTTGATTTCATGGCCGTTAATATAATAAGGCACGGTGTTGAGCACGCTATTTTCTTTAATCACGCCGCGCTGCAGCGCGGTCATGACCACCATCGGCTTCACGGTGGAACCCGGTTCGAAAATATCGGTAATGGCGCGGTTGCGCATCACATCTTTGGTGATGCCCAGCTTGTTGTTCGGGTTGTAGGAGGGACTGTTGGCCATGGCCAGCACTTCGCCGGTATTCACATCCACCAGTACGGCGGTGCCGGACTCCGCTTTATTAAACGCCACCGCATTGTTCAGTTCGCGATAAACCAGCGCCTGCAGCCGTTCGTCAATGCTCAGCACCAGGTTATGCGCCGCCTGGCTGTCCACGGTGGAGATATCTTCGATCACCCGCCCGAAGCGGTCCTTGCGCACCGTCCGCTCGCCGGGCTGGCCGGTAAGCCAGCGGTCAAAGCTTTTTTCCACCCCTTCGACCCCCTTGCTGTCGATATCGGTCACGCCGATAAGATGGGAGGTAACCTGGCCGGCGGGATAGTAGCGCCTGGATTCCTGGCGCAGATAGATGCCCGGCAGCTTAAGCTTATGGATGTAATCGCCAATCGCCGGATTCACCTGGCGCGCCAGATAAACAAAACGTCCTTTGGGATTGGCATTGATGCGCGTGGATAACTGATCGAGGGGGATGGACAATGCGTCGGACAACGCTTTCCAGCGGCTGTCCACGGAGATGCCGCCGTGCTCGTTAAGCTCTTTCGGGTCGGCCCAGACGGCATTTACCGGCACGCTGACCGCCAGCGGGCGGCCAGCCCTGTCGCTTATCATGCCGCGCGCGGTAGGCACTTCCTGCACGCGCAGCGAGCGCATATCCCCTTCGCGCACCAGCATGTCCGGATTAATCACCTGCAGATAACCGACCCGGAATACCAGGCCCAGCAACGCCAGTAAAATACAGCCGCACAACAACGCAAAACGCCAGCTGACAAAGCTGGCCTGATCTACATAGCGTTTCAATTTTATCGCTCGCGCGGCTTTCATCTAATTTTTATGTTTTCCGTTGGCGTTAAGGTTGAACCACAATATTTTCCTGTGAAGGATCGACGTGTTGCATCATTAATTTTTCGGTAGCGAAGCGCTCTACGCGGCTGTGATCGCCGAGCGCATTTTCTTCCAGGATCAGGTTGCGCCATTCGATATCAAGCGCATCGCGTTCTAATACCAGTTGCTCGCGCTGGGCGGTCAGGCGCCGCGTTTCATGCGTGGTCGTCACCACCAGAATCGCCGACACCAGCACGGCGATCAGCAAAATCACCGGTATCTTGCCTTTGCGCAGCAGGTCGCCGCCGATCACGCCGACCAGTCCGTGGCGTTCGTTGCCCATCATAGCGGCAGCTTCTCGGCAAAACGTAAAACCGAACTGCGGGCGCGAGGGTTTTCCGCCACCTCGTCTTCGGAGGGCTGCATTTTCCCCACCGGTTTAAGCTGGGCCTTGCCGCCCTGCTCGGCGATTTGCGCTTCGGTGAGCGGCATGCGCGCCGGCACCCGGGGGCCGCGGCTATGGTCGCGGATAAAACGTTTGACCAGCCGGTCTTCCAGCGAGTGAAAGCTGATCACCGACAGGCGGCCGCCGGGTGCCAGCACGCCCAGCGCGCCGTCGAGGGCGCGCTCCAGCTCTTCGAGCTCGCTATTGATATAAATCCGGATCGCCTGAAAACTGCGGGTGGCCGGATGCTTGTGCTTCTCGCGAAACGGGCTGGCGTTGACGATAAGCTCGGCCAATTCATGGGTGCGGGTCATCGGCGCCTGCTGGTTTTTTTCCACGATGGCCTGGGCGATGCGCTTGGCGAACCGTTCTTCGCCAAAGGTCTTCAACACCCAGGCAATATCGTCGGCATCCGCCTTGGCCAGCCATTCGGCCGCGGACAGGCCGCGGGTGGTATCCATGCGCATATCCAGCGGGCCGTCGCGCATAAAAGAAAATCCGCGTTCCGGATCGTCGAGCTGCGGCGATGAGACGCCCAAATCCAGCAGGATGCCGTCGATACGGCCGTTGAGCTCGCGCTCGTCCATATACTCCGCCATGGCGGAAAACGGGCCGTGGATGATGCTGAAACGGGGATCGTCGATCGCCCGTGCGGCTTCAATGGCTTGTGGATCGCGATCAATAGCCAGCAGCCGTCCCTCCGCCCCCAATTGAGACAGAATGAGACGTGAATGACCACCGCGCCCAAACGTGCCGTCAATGTAAGTGCCATTGGGGCGCAGGTTCAGGCCGTTTACCGCTTCGTCCAGCAAGACGGTGGTATGTTGATAAGTTTCTGCCATAGCTATAGTGACAAGTCTTGTAGTCGCACAGACAGTGGTTCCTGTGCCGACAATTCAGCGTCTATATCGTCCTTGACTTGTTGATACCAGGTCTGTTCATCCCACAACTCAAATTTATTGAATTGTCCAACCAGCATCACTTCTTTGGTAAGTCCGGCGTGGAGCCGTAAGGTCTGCGCGATCAGTAGCCGGCCGGCGCCATCCATCTGACATTCGCTGGCATGGCCCAATAACAGGCGCTGAACGCGGCGTTCAGCAGGATTCATGCTAGACAGACGGGACAGTTTCTGTTCGATGATTTCCCATTCAGGCAATGGGTAAAGCAACAGGCATGATTGGTGGAGGTCAATGGTACAGACCATTAACCCTTCCGTTTCCTCGATCAGCTTTTCCCTGTAGCGGGTCGGCACGGCAAGCCTGCCTTTGCTGTCGAGATTTACCAACGTAGCCCCACGGAACATAGGTCGATTTACCCCCGAAAAACCCTTTTCACCACTAAACCCCACTTATTCCCACGCAAAAGAGTGTACGAATGGTATTAAAACATTGTCAAGCAACTAACGAGGAAGAATGGGATTATTTGCGCATGGATTAAGAAACTCGGGGGGGAATAAGTTGTAGATGGATAAAAAAGTATACAAATAACATCATGATATTCATAAATGTGGTGTTTTGATTAAAATTTAGCAAATTTTTGATATTAGCCGAAACCGGCTTCGGAAAGAGGCCGCGCGCGTTGCATACATGATTATACGCCTAGTGCCGTGCGGCTCTCAATCGCCATGTGCGCGCGATCGGCGGAGGTTTTGTTCCTGCACGAGTTTTTTTTAAACGGCCCGCCATAACGCAAATCAACATTGCCGCTGAAATATAATCATCGTGGCGGGTAATAAAATTTACCTCCGCTTTTATTTACCGATGCAACTGGCGATTTTCTCTGCAATTAAAAATGCGAATGTCCAGCGTAATTAGCCAATCCGGAATATTCCTAGTCATTACTAAAAGCAGGGTAATAGCTGAATTATCATTTCATCCTCCATAAGCATCGCCGTGACGGCGGCCAGCGTTTTTTATCTCATCCTAAATCAATTTATTGATTTTTAATGAATTAATCGTTTCAACCCTATGAAATAGCCCAACCAGCGGCCGTAGATAATTTTTTAAGCACAACGCGCTGAATACATCTTTAAAATAAAAACTATTCGCTAGTTAACTCCTAACAGGCAGTGATGTACTCTATGCACCATATAATATGCGTCATAAAACACTATGCAGTATGCATTAATTGCATCACCTAAGCATTTTTACCCTGTACCGTTCTGATGGAGTTACCCGTTATGTTTTCGCGCTCGTCCCGTTTACGCATGGCCGCGGCTGACACATTTGCATTGGTGGTATATTGTTTTATCGCGGGGATGGCGATCGAGATTTTCATGTCCGGCATGACCCTGCAACAGTCCTTATCTTCGCGCCTGCTGGCGGTACCGGTGAATATCGCCATCGCCTGGCCGTTCGGCCTGTATCGCGACGCGGTGCTGCGCCTGGCGCGCCGCCGCGGGCCGGATCAATTCTGGACGCGCAATATCGCCGACTTGCTGGCGTATGTCAGCTTCCAGTCCCCGGTTTATGTGTTTATCCTGCTGGCGGTTGGCGCGGATGGGCATCAAATCATTACCGCGGTGACATCCAATGCGATTGGTTCGATGATCCTGGGCGTGGTGTACGGCTACTTCCTGGAGTATTGCCGCCGGTTGTTCCACGTGGCGGGCTACGTTAACTAGCATTGCAGTATCGGCGCTAAATGAAAGGACACAGGCCCGGTGGTGAATACGCCCACCGGGCCTCTGCCATTCAGGGCCCTCAGGCCCGGCTAAGCGAACCGCGGCGAAACAGGCTACGCCTGATACGTGTCAGCCCCGGTTTCGGCCTGTGGGGCTCGTCCAGGCTTGCCAGCACCAGTTCCAATACCCGCTCTGCCACTTCACGGTGGCGCTGTGCCACCGCCAGCACCGGACACTCCAAAAAATCCAGCAGTTCATTATCGCCGAAAGTGGCGATCGCCAAATCCGCCGGCAGGCGGCCGCTGCGTTTGAGCGTCACGTCCATCACGCCTTGCAGTAGCGAGAACGATGTGGTGAAAATGGCCTGCGGCATCGGGTGGCTTTCCAGATACTGGCTGAACAGCGCCGCCGACGAGGAGCGTTCATAGCTATTGGCATAGAGGAAATCCGGCTGGCGCGGATCGTCGCCCCAACCTTGCCGGAAGCCTTGCTCGCGCAGGAAACTGACCGACAGTTCGGGCAATGCGCCAAGATACAGGACCGATTTGCCGGTAAAATGGCGCAGTTCGCGCGACAGCATTTCCGCATCATCCTGATCCGCGCCCACCACGCTGATAAAATGGTCGGGGTCGAGGGCGCGGTCCAGCGCGATAATGGGAAAGGGATCGGTGGCCCAGCGCTGGTAAAAAGGGTGCTCGGGCGGGAGCGCGGTGGAAACAATGATCGCATCGACCTGCCGTTGCAGCAGATGCTCGATGCAGCGCATCTCATTGTCCGGCTGATCCTCGGAACAGGCGATCAACAGTTGATAACCGCGCTGGCGGGCCTGGCGCTCCAAATAGTTGGCGATCCGGGTATAGCTGGTATTTTCCAGATCCGGTATTACCAGGCCAATGGATCGGGTTCTCCCTGCCCTAAGCCCGGCGGCCACCGCGTTAGGATGGTAGTTATGCTCCCGGACCACCGCCATCACTTTTTCCACGGTTTTATCGCTTACGCGGTATTGTTTCGCCTTACCATTGATCACATAACTGGCGGTAGTGCGCGAAACGCCGGCCAGGCGCGCGATTTCATCCAGTTTCACATAGACTCCTTGGCGCTGAAAGATTTAACAATTGCCCGAGATATCCATAGTCTCATCGGGGTATCTCGCTATGCTACAACTATCAGCACAAAACGCTAAGAAGTAAATACCGGGGAGGATTTTGCTGAAACGTTACAATTACCGGAGTTGAGGGAAATTGCGGCATGAAATCGGGGTAAACCACGAAAACGCGGCGCTGAAGCGCCGCGGTTGGAGAACATGGCTGAACCCAGCTGACCCGCACGCCGCCGCGGGCCAGGCAGACCGTCAGCGCATGACTTTATCGCCCCGGGCCAGGCCGACGATACCGGAGCGGGCCACTTCGACGATATCCCCCACTTCCCGGATAGTCGCCAAAAAGGCGTCCAGCTTATCGCTGGCGCCCGCCAACTGGACGGTATACAGCGAAGGGCTGACGTCGACGATCTGCCCGCGAAAAATATCCGCGCAGCGTTTCACTTCTTCGCGCGCGGAGCCGCTGGCCTGTACTTTAACCAGCATGATTTCCCGTTCCACGTGCGAGCCCTGGCCCTGGCCAAGTTCGCTGACGCGCAGCACATCCACCAGTTTATGCAGTTGTTTCTCAATCTGCTCCAGCACCTTGGCGTCGCCCATGGTCTGGATGGTCATGCGCGAGAGGGTGGGATCGTCGGTGGGCGCCACGGTAAGGCTTTCGATATTATAGCCGCGTTGCGCAAACAGGCCGATAACCCGCGATAACGCGCCCGATTCGTTTTCCAACAACACTGATAAAATCCGGCGCATGATCAGGTCCTCTCCGTTTTGCTTAACCACATTTCGTCCATGCCGCCACCGCGGATTTGCATGGGGTAGACATGTTCCGTGCCATCAACCATCACATCCACGAACACCAGCCGGTTCTTCTGCGCCAGCGCCTGGGACAGCTTGCTTTCCAGTTCGTCCGGGGTCTGTATGGAAATGCCCACGTGGCCGTAGGCCTCCGCCAGTTTGACGAAGTCAGGCAGCGATTCCATATAGGATTGGGAATGTCGGCCGGAATAAATCATATCCTGCCACTGCTTCACCATGCCCAGATAGCGGTTGTTCAGGCTGACCACCACCACCGGCAAGCCGTATTGCAGCGCGGTGGAAAGCTCCTGGATATTCATCTGGATGCTGCCGTCGCCGGTAATGCAGATCACCGTCTCGTCCGGCAGCGCCAGTTTCACACCCAGCGCGGCCGGCAGGCCGAAGCCCATGGTGCCCAACCCGCCTGAATTGATCCAATGGCGGGGTTCATCGAACGGATAATAGAGCGCGGCGAACATCTGATGCTGCCCCACGTCCGAAGTGACATAGGCCTTGCCGTCGGTAAGGCGGTACAGCGTCTCGATCACTTCCTGCGGTTTTATTTTGCCGCTGGCATGGTCATAGGCCAGGCAATGGCGGGCGCGCCATTGCTCGATATTCTGCCACCAGTCGCGCAGCGCATCGAAGGGCTGTTGGGTATCGCCCTGCTCAAGCTGCTCCAGCAGTTGGAACAGCACCTGGCGCGCGTCGCCGACGATGGGCACATCCGCCGTCACGGTTTTGGAGATCGACGCGGGGTCGATGTCGATATGCAATACCGTGGCGCCAGGGCAATACTTCAGCAAATTGTTGGTGGTGCGATCGTCAAAGCGCACTCCCACGGCAAAAATCACATCGGCCCCATGCATGGCCATATTCGCTTCATAGGTGCCGTGCATGCCCAACATGCCGAGACTCTGGCGATGCGAACCGGGGAAACTGCCCAGGCCCATTAACGAACTGACCACCGGCAGATTGAGTTTTTCAGCCAGTTGGCGCAATTCGCGATGGCAACCGGCGGTTATGGCCCCGCCGCCGACATACAGCACCGGGCGCTCGGCGGCCAGCAGGGTTTGCAATGCGCGCCGGATCTGCCCTTTATGGCCTTGTACCGTGGGATTGTAGGAGCGCAGGGATACCGAATCCGGGTACATATAGGGAAATTTATTGGCCGGGTTGACGATATCTTTCGGCACATCGATCACCACCGGACCGGGGCGGCCGGTGGAGGCTAAATAAAACGCTTTTTTCAGTATCCCCGGGATATCTTCGGTCTTTTTCACCAAAAAGCTGTGTTTTACCACCGGGCGGGAAATCCCCACCATATCGCACTCCTGAAAGGCATCGAAACCAATCAGCGAGCTGGCTACCTGGCCCGAGATCACCACCAGCGGGATGGAATCCATATAGGCGGTGGCGATGCCGGTTACCGCATTGGTCGCGCCGGGGCCGGAAGTGACCAGCACCACGCCCACTTTGCCGGTGGCGCGCGCATAGCCGTCGGCCATATGCACCGCGCCCTGCTCATGGCGCACCAAAATATGCTCGATGCCGCCCACCGTATGCAGCGCATCATAAATATCCAATACGGCCCCACCGGGATAACCGAATATATGCTTCACGCCCTGATCGATTAACGACCGGACTACCATCTCGGCTCCTGACAACATCTCCATGGGTTTGCCTCCAGGCTTACATAGGTTCTCCGGCAGCGGAACCGCGGCTGCCGTTTGACGATATAGGGAAGAGAAAAACTGCCCTGCATTATTTTTTGTTATTAATTTATGACCGGTAACGATAACGCCAGATGATGGGGCAGGCAAATAGCAAAAATAAGCACGCCCGACGCGGCGATAATTTTTACACTGGCAAACCCCGGATAATCGCTATAAAAGACTGCTTTGCACACCACCCCGCCACGGGTTAACTGCTTTGGCGGCTAATTACAGCACGTTAACATTACTGCCGTAAAATAGATAAATCCACGGGGCAATAAGCATTTTATATGAAATGTTGACATGTCCGCATGAATCCTGTACCTATAAATACATTCACTAATTCATGATCCGGGACGCCACGTTATTATGTTCATTTCTACCCGTCTACTAGGCCTACTACTACTCGCACCTTCGCTGCGCGGTATGCTGGTACACGGGGTTCAGAACTGACTCGGACGTCCCAGATAAAAAAACCCGCGCACTGCGCGGGTTTTTTTATGCCCGCAATGCGCGCCAGATAATAGGAATAGGATTTTAACCATGAGCCAACAAGTTATCATTTTTGACACAACTCTCCGCGATGGCGAACAGGCTTTGCAAGCCAGTCTGAGCGTGAAAGAGAAATTGCAAATTGCCCTGGCTCTGGAAAGAATGGGCATCGATGTGATGGAAGTGGGTTTCCCGGTGTCTTCCCCCGGCGATTTTGAATCGGTGCAGACCATCGCCCGCCAGATTAAAAACAGCCGGGTCTGCGGCCTGGCGCGCTGTGTGGAAAAAGATATCGACGTGGCCGCCGAAGCCCTGCGGGTGGCCGAAGCGTTTCGCATCCACGTATTCCTGGCCACCTCTACCCTGCATATCGAATCCAAGCTCAAACGCAGTTTTGATCAGGTCATGGAAATGGCGGTGCAGTCGGTAAAACGCGCGCGCAATTATACCGACGACGTGGAGTTCTCCTGTGAAGACGCCGGCCGGACCCCTATCGATAACCTGTGCCGCATCGTGGAGGCGGCGATTAACGCCGGCGCCAGCACCATTAATATCCCTGACACCGTCGGCTATACCACCCCCTTGCAGTTCAGCGGCATCATTACGTCGCTGTACGAGCGCGTACCCAATATCGATAAAGCCGTTATCTCGGTGCACTGCCACGACGATTTGGGCATGGCGGTCGGCAACTCCATCGCCGCGGTCCAGGCGGGCGCCCGGCAGGTGGAAGGCACGCTGAACGGTATCGGCGAACGCGCCGGCAACACCGCGCTGGAAGAAGTGATCATGGCGATTAAGGTACGCGCCGACATCATGGGCGTGCATACCAATATCAATCATCAGGAAATCTACCGCACCAGCCAGATCGTCAGCCAATTGTGCAACATGCCCATTCCGGCCAACAAAGCCATCGTCGGTTCCAATGCCTTTGCCCACTCTTCCGGCATCCATCAGGACGGCGTGCTGAAAAACCGCCAGAATTACGAAATCATGACCCCGGAAACCATCGGCCTGAAAGAAGTGCAGTTGAACCTGACGTCCCGGTCCGGACGCGCGGCGGTGAAGCATCGCATGCAGGAAATGGGCTATCAGGAGCAGGATTACAACCTGGACGAACTCTACGCGGCCTTCGTTAAGCTGGCGGATAAAAAAGGCCAGGTGTTTGATTACGATCTGGAAGCGCTGGCGTTTATCAGCAAACAGCAGGAAGAGTCCGAACATTTCCGCCTGGATTTTTTCAGCGTCCAGTCGGGTTCCGGCGATATGGCCACCGCATCGGTGAAATTGGCCTGCGGCGGGGAAATCAAATCCGAAGCCGCCACCGGCAACGGCCCGGTGGATGCGGTCTACCAGGCCCTGAATCGCATTACCGACTACCCCATCACCCTGCAAAAATATCAATTAACCGCGAAAGGCCAGGGGCGCGACGCCTTGGGCCAGGTGGATATCGTGGTGGAATATCACGGCCGCCGCTTCCACGGCGTCGGTTTGGACACCGATATCATCGAATCTTCCGCCAAGGCGATGGTGCATGTCATGAACAATATCTGGCGGGCGCAGCAAGTTGAAATTGAATTGCAACGCCTGCAGGGACAAAACAATAAACGGGATTATCAGGAAACGGTGTGAACATGAGCAAGACATATCATATAGCGGTACTGCCGGGCGACGGCATCGGCCCCGAAGTCATGGCGCAAGCCTATAAAATATTAGCCGCCGTGCGCGAACGTTTTTCACAGCGCATCAGCACCAGCGAATACGATGTCGGCGGCGCGGCCATCGACAAGCATGGCCATCCGCTGCCCGCGGCCACCGTCGCCGGCTGCGAGCAGGCCGATGCCATTTTATTCGGCTCGGTGGGCGGCCCGAAATGGGAACATTTGCCGCCGGCGGAACAGCCTGAACGCGGCGCCTTATTGCCGCTGCGCAAACATTTCAAACTGTTTAGCAACCTGCGTCCCGCGCGGCTCTATCCCGGCCTGGAGGATTTTTGTCCCCTGCGCGCCGATATCGCCGCGCGCGGTTTTGATATTTTGTGCGTACGCGAATTAACCGGCGGCATTTATTTCGGCCAGCCCAAGGGACGCGAAGGCAGCGGCATGCATGAGCGCGCGTTCGACACCGAGGTGTATCACCGTTTCGAAATCGAGCGTATCGCCCGCATCGCCTTTGAATCCGCCCGCAAACGCCGCGGCGCCGTCACCTCCATTGATAAAGCCAACGTGCTGCAAAGTTCGATCCTGTGGCGCGAAATCGTCAATGAAATCGCCCAGGATTACCCGGATGTGGCGCTGTCGCACTTATATATCGACAACGCCACCATGCAGTTAATCAAAGACCCGGCGCAGTTCGATGTGCTGCTGTGTTCTAATTTGTTCGGGGATATCCTGTCCGACGAATGCGCCATGATTACCGGCTCCATGGGCATGCTGCCTTCCGCCAGCCTGAACGAACAGGGTTTTGGCCTGTATGAACCCGCGGGCGGCTCCGCGCCGGATATCGCCGGCAAAAACCTGGCCAACCCGGTGGCCCAGATCCTGTCCACCGCCCTGTTGCTGCGCTACAGCCTGAGATTGGACGCCGCCGCCGCCGCCGTGGAGCAGGCGGTGAACCATGCGCTGGAAGCCGGCTACCGTACCGCCGATTTGGCGGGCGACGGTAAGGCGATTGGTACCGATGAAATGGGTACCATCATCGCCGGTTATATTACTCAAGGGGCATAAATAGTATGGGCAAGTCGTTATATCAAAAATTATATGATGCGCACGTTGTCGTAGAGGCAACCGATGAAACGCCGCTGTTATACATTGATCGACACCTGGTGCATGAAGTCACCTCTCCCCAGGCATTTGACGGCCTGCGCGCCATGGGGCGGCCGGTGCGCCAGCCATCGAAAACCTTCGCCACCATGGATCATAATGTCTCCACCCAAACCCGGGACATTAACGCCAGCGGAGAAATGGCGCGCATCCAGATGCAGGAGCTGATCAAAAACTGCGCGGAGTTCGGCATCCAGCTGTATGACCTGAACCATCCTTATCAGGGCATCGTCCACGTGATTGGTCCCGAGCAGGGCATGACCCTGCCGGGCATGACCATCGTTTGCGGCGACTCGCATACCGCCACGCACGGCGCTTTCGGCGCGCTGGCTTTTGGCATCGGCACCTCGGAAGTGGAGCATGTGCTGGCCACCCAGACCCTGAAACAGGGCCGGGCCAAAACCATGAAAGTGGAAGTCACCGGCAACGCCGCCGCCGGCATTACCGCCAAAGATATCGTGCTGGCGGTGATCGGTAAAATCGGCTCCGCCGGCGGCACCGGCCATGTGGTGGAGTTTTGCGGCGCGGCGGTAACGTCCCTGAGCATGGAAGGCCGCATGACCTTATGCAACATGGCGATCGAGATGGGCGCCAAAGCCGGTCTGGTAGCCCCTGACGACACGACTTATGCCTATTTGCAGGGCCGCCAGTTCGCGCCCAAAAGCGATAACTGGCTGGAAGCCATCGCCTATTGGAACACCCTGAAATCCGACGACGACGCCGTATTCGACAAGGTGGTTACCCTGCCTGCCGAAGATATCGCGCCGCAGGTGACCTGGGGCACCAACCCCGGCCAGGTCATCGCCATTAACCAGATAATTCCCTCCCCCGACTCCTTCAGCGATCCGGCGGAGCGCACATCGGCGGCCAAGGCGCTGGCCTATATGGATTTGCAGCCGGGCATCCGCCTGACCGATGTCGCCATCGATAAAGTCTTCATCGGCTCTTGCACCAATTCCCGTATTGAAGATCTGCGCGCGGCGGCGGCGATCGCCAAAGGCCGGCGGGTCGCCACCGGCGTACAGGCCATCGTGGTGCCGGGTTCCGGCCCGGTTAAAGCCCAGGCGGAGGCGGAAGGCCTGGACAAGATCTTTTTGGAAGCCGGTTTTGAATGGCGCTTACCTGGCTGTTCCATGTGCCTGGCGATGAATAACGACCGCCTGAATCCCGGCGAACGTTGCGCCTCCACCAGCAATCGTAACTTTGAAGGCCGACAGGGCCGCGGCGGCCGGACGCATCTGGTCAGCCCGGCCATGGCGGCGGCGGCGGCGGTAACCGGTCGTTTTGCCGATATTCGCGACTTGAATTAAGGGAAAAGCATCATGGCAAAATTTACGCAACATACCGGGCTGGTGGCGCCGTTGGACGCCGCGAATGTGGATACCGACGCCATCATCCCCAAGCAGTTCCTGCAAAAAGTCACCCGGACCGGTTTCGGCCAGCACTTATTTAACGATTGGCGTTTTCTCGACAATGCCGGCCAGCGGCCCAACCCCGATTTTGTGCTGAACCAGCCGCGCTACCGCGGCGCCAGCATTTTACTGGCGCGGGAAAACTTCGGCTGCGGGTCGTCGCGCGAACATGCGCCCTGGGCGCTGGCCGATTACGGTTTCCAGGTCGTCATCGCCCCCAGCTTCGCCGATATTTTTTATGGCAATAGCTTTAACAGCCAATTGCTGCCCATTGCCCTGCCGGCGGCGCAGGTGGATGAACTGTTCGCGCTGGTGGCCGCCCATGAAGGCGCGACGTTCACGGTCGACTTGGAACGCCAGCAGGTGATCGCCGGCGATAAGACCTATCCGTTCGAGATCGATGCCTTTCGCAAGCACTGCATGGTTAACGGCCTGGATAGCATAGGCCTGACGTTGCAGCACGATCGTGCGATTGCGGATTATGAAGCGAGCCAGCCGGCGTTTTTGCATTAAGCGAACGGGGCGGTTCCCAAAAGCGGGGGCGCTCCGGGTAATTAATAAAGGCACGGTGCAAACCGTGCTTTTTTATGATTGATCCGGGGTGGGGGTTGCGGCTATCGCCATAAAAAAAGCCGGGGAGCCAGGCCCTCCGGCAGGTGAATAGCACCATTACTCAGAATTTACGTTTATCACAGCAGCGACATCCTTATCGTTGCTTCATACCATGGACGCCAAACGCCGTATCAGCCGCGCTACGTCCAGTGCTGGTATTCTTCATCGGACAAGGCGGCAATCTGCCACTGGGTGACCTGCAATAACAGGGCCATCCGCCGCGCGTTCACGGCCTGCCCGCGGCTGGTGCCGCTCCCATTGCCGATAGCGGCCAGGTAGCGCTGGTAAAATTGACGCAAAACGGCGGTTTTCATCGTTCTCCCTCCAGCCTGCCCTTTCGATAAAACCAGTATCGGCTTATTATACCGGAAGAAAAACAGATGACTTTGCCGGGAGACTTCCTCTTTTATGGCTTCGCCGCGCCTACAACAGCAGTTCATCCGCCTGTGGCAAAGTTGCCAGGGGCAGCCGCAGGACACCACGCTTGAAGAACTGGCGCATACCCTCAGTTGTTCCCGCCGCCATGTCCGATCGCTGCTGAAAACCATGCAGGAACGGGGCTGGCTGGAGTGGCAATCCGTCGCCGGCAGGGGCAAACGCTCCCACCTGACCTTCATGTATACCGGCCTGGCCTTGCAGCAGCAGCGGGCGGAAGACCTGCTGGAGCAGGATCGCATCGATCAATTGGTCCAGTTGGTGGGCGACAAAGAGGCGGTACGCCAGATGTTGCTTTCCCATTTGGGCCGCAGTTTTCGTCAGGGCAAGCATATTTTGCGGGTACTGTATTACCGGCCGCTGCTGAATCTGCTGCCCGGCACTCCCCTGCGGCGTTCGGAAAACCATATAGTCCGGCAGATTTTCAGCGGCCTGACCCGGATAAATGAGGAAAACGGGGAACTGGAACCGGATCTGGCCCATCATTGGCAGTTAATATCGCCGTTGCACTGGCGCTTTTACCTGCGCCCGGCCATTCACTTTCATCATGGTCGGGAGCTGACCTGCGAGGACGTGTGTCTTTCGCTGCGGCGTCTGCAAGAGCATGCGTTATTCCGGCATATCGCCGGCGTACGCTCCCCCACCGCCAACACGATCGATATTACCTTATCCGCGCAGGATGACTGGCTGCCCTGGCTGCTGGGCAGCGTGCCGGCGATGATTTTGCCGCAGGAGTGGCCGACGCTGCCGGAGTTTGCCCATCGCCCCATCGGCACCGGGCCGTATGCGGTAATAGACAACCGGCAAAGCCTGCTGAAGATCGGGGCCTTTGATGACTATTTTGGCTATCGCGCGCTGATCGATGAAGTGAATATCTGGATTTTGCCCGATCTCAGCGCCGAAATCAGCTATTCGGGGGTGCAGCTCCAGGGGGATAATAGCGGCCATGACCCCCTGGAAACGCGGCTGGAAGAGGGCTGCTATTTCCTGTTGTACGACCAGCGCTCGCCGCTGATGCAAAACGCCGAAATACGCCGCTGGTTAAGCGAAAATATCGATCCCATCTCCATGCTCACCCAGGCCGGGCCGTCCTATCAGCATTACTGGTCGCCGGCATACGGCATCCTGCCGCGCTGGCATCACGCCCGGGTGGCCAGCCCATGCCCCAAGCCGGCGGGTTTAGACCGGATCACCCTGACGGTCTACCATGCCCATAGGGAATTCGATGATTTATGCCGCGCGCTCGGCGAAGTGCTCGCGCGCCTGGAAATCGAACTGGTGGTCAATACCGTGGATTATAACACGTGGCACGATGGCGATGGCGAGAGCGATATGTGGCTGGGCAGCGCCAATTTTTATTTGCCGCTCGATTATTCGCTGTTCGCCACCTTTTACGAATTACCGCTGATGCATCATTGCCTGCAGGCCGATATACAACCGGAGCTGCTTGAATGGCGGCAAAAACGGCTGTCGCTGGCGGAATGGTGCCGCACGCTGGTCACCGGCTATCATCTGCACCCGCTATTCCACCATTGGCTGATCCTGCAGGGCCAGCGCAGCATGCGCGGTATCCGCATGAACACCCTGGGCTGGTTTGATTTTAAATCCGCGTGGTTTGCGCCGCCTGACAATTGAGCGCCCGGCCATTCTCCCTGCCGGCAAAAGGGTAACCATGGTCAGAAAGCCATAAAACCATTACAATCAAAATTGTTCTCAACGGGGTGCGATACTTCCGGCGCGGCGACGCATGGAAGGCAAGCTGAGAGTATACCCGTCGAACCTGATCCGGTTAATACCGGCGAAGGGATTTGAGAGTGTGCCTTAGCGCCTCAAAAACCTTTGCCGCCTTTTTTTTCAGGAGCGCAAAGTGTTAAAAAAATGGTTACCCTGCCTGTTATTAATTGCCGCCGCCCCGGCGCTGGCGAAACCCGTATTGACGGTTTATACCTATGATTCTTTCGCCTCCGAATGGGGCCCCGGCCCGGCAATCAAAACCGCTTTTGAAAAAGAGTGCGGCTGCGAGCTGAAATTCGTGGTGCAGGAAGACGGCGTGGCGCTGCTTAACCGACTGCGCATCGAAGGCAAAAACAGCGGCGCGGACGTGGTACTGGGCCTGGATAATAACTTGCTCAAAGCCGCCGCGGATACCAAGCTGTTCGCGCCCCATAACGTGGATACCGCCAAGCTTACCTTGCCTGACGGTTGGCAAGACGCTACTTTCCTGCCTTATGACTACGGTTACTTCGCGTTTGTGTATGATAAAAACAAGCTGAAAAACCCGCCGAAAAGCCTGCACGAGCTGATAGACGGCCCCGCTGCGCTGAAAATCCTTTATGAAGATCCGCGCACCAGCACTCCCGGATTGGGCCTATTGCTGTGGGTACAAAAGGTCTATGGCGACGATGCGCCCCAGGCCTGGCAAAAACTGGCCAAGAAAACCGTTACGGTACCCAAGGGCTGGAGCGAAGCGTACGGCCTGTTCCTGAAAGGGGAAGCGGATATGGTGCTGAGCTACACCACATCGCCGGCCTATCACATTGTGGAAGAGAAGAAAGATAATTACGCGGCCGCCGCCTTCAGCGAAGGGCACTATCTCCAGGTGGAAGTGGCCGGACAGCTGGCCGCCAGTAAAAACCCCGAACTGGCCCAGCAATTCATGCGTTTCATCGTCACCCCCGCGTTCCAGCAGACCATCCCCACCGGCAACTGGATGTATCCGGTAATCAACACCCCGCTGCCGGCCGGATTTGATCGGTTACCGTCCAAAACGCTGGCCTTCCCCCCTGACCAGGTCGCGGCGAAACGCGGTGACTGGGTCCAGAGCTGGTTACGCGCCGTTAGCCAATGATTCCACGCTGGTTATGGCCCGGGCTGTTGGCGGCGCTGGCATTGGCGGCCATCGCCCTGGCCGCCGTCGGCGCGCTCTGGCTCAATGCGCCGCAGCAATACTGGCGGGCCTGGTGGTCCGATAGTTATCTGTGGCATATCTTGCGCTTTACCTTCTGGCAGGCGCTGTTATCGGCGCTGCTATCGGTAATCCCGGCGATCTTTTTGGCGCGGGCGTTATTTCGCCGGCGCTTTCCGGGGCGCGCGCTGCTGCTGCGTTTTTGCGCCATGACGCTGGTGCTGCCGGTGCTGGTCGCCGTATTCGGCATCCTCAGCGTTTATGGCCGCCAGGGCTGGCTGGCCTGGCTTTGCGCCTGGCTGCATATCCCCTACCATTTCTCGCCCTACGGCTTGCAGGGCATCCTGCTGGCCCACGTTTTTTTTAACTTGCCCCTGGCTACCCGTTTGCTGTTACAAGCGCTGGACGGCATTCCGGTGGAACAGCGTCAATTAGCCGCCCAGTTGGATATCAGCGGCTGGGCTTTTTTCCGGGTGCTGGAGTGGCCCTATTTACGCCGACAGCTGCTGCCCGCGGCGGCGCTGATTTTTATGCTGTGCTTCGCCAGCTTCGCCACCGTGCTGTCATTAGGCGGCGGCCCGCGGGCCACCACCATTGCCCTGGCCATCTACCAGGCGCTGAGTTATGACTATGATCCCGGACGCGCCGCCATTCTGGCGCTGGTGCAGATGATCTGTTGCCTGGGACTGGTGTTGTTCAGCCAGCGTCTGACCAAGGCATTTCCCGTGGGCGCCAGCCATTTTGCCCAATGGCGCAATCCCGATGATAACCGGCTGCGTCAATGCACGGACGTCGTGGTCATCGGTATGGCGCTGCTGTTATTGGTGCCGCCCCTGCTGGCGGTGCTGGCCGGCGGTATCAATCAGGGGCTGGCCCGGGTGCTGGCCCAGGAAGCCTTATGGTCGGCCCTGCTGATATCGCTGCGCATCGCCGTCGGCGCCGGACTGCTGTGCGTGGCGATCGCCCTTATGCTGTTGTGGAGCAGCCGCGAGCTGCGGCTTCGCCAGCGGCTGTGGGCGGCGCAAATCATCGAAGTCAGCGGCATGCTGATCCTGGCGATGCCGGGCATCGTGCTGGCCACCGGTTTTTTTTTACTGGTCAGTAATAGCGTCGGCCTGCCGCAATCCCCCTATGCTTTAGTGATCGTGACCAATGCGCTGATGGCGATACCCTATGCCCTTAAAATATTGGAAACACCGATGCTGGATGTGGCGGAGCGTTATAATCGCCTCTGCCTGTCGCTGGATATACGGGGGCCGTCGCGTTTACGCCTGGTGGAGTGGCGGGCGCTGCGCTTGCCTATCGGCCGCGCCATGGCATTCGCCAGCGTGTTGTCGGTGGGTGATTTTGGCGTGGTGGCGTTATTTGGCAATGAGCATTTCCGCACGCTGCCGCTGTATCTTTATCAACAAATCGGCGCCTACCGCAGCCAGGACGGGGCGGTGACCGCCCTGTTTTTGCTGCTGCTGTGTTTTGTATTGTTTACGCTTATCGAAAAACTATCGGGCCCCCATGATAAAACTGGATAAAGTAACCTACCTCTACCAGCACCTGCCCATGCGCTTTGAGCTGGATGTGGCGGCGGGAGAAAGGGTGGCTATCCTCGGCCCCAGCGGCGCGGGCAAGAGCACCCTGCTAAGCCTGATCGCCGGTTTTTTGCCGGTGCATAGCGGCCGCATAAGCTTAAATGGCGTTGACCATAGCGCCACGCCGCCCGCCCGGCGGCCGGTGTCGATGCTGTTTCAGGAAAATAACCTGTTCGCCCATCTTACGGTCGCGGAAAATATCGGACTGGGTCTGCATCCCGGCCTGAAACTGTCCCCTGCCCAGCGCGCCACCTTGCAGCAGGTGGCCGAACAGGTGGGGCTTGAGGAATTTCTACCCCGGCTGCCGGGACAGCTCTCCGGCGGCCAGCGCCAGCGGGCGGCGCTGGCGCGCTGCCTGGTGCGGGACCAGCCCATCTTGTTGCTGGATGAACCGTTTTCCGCGCTGGACCCGGCGCTGCGCAACGACATGCTGCTGCGGGTACAAGAAGTGTGCCGGCAACGGGGATTGACCCTGATGATGGTTTCCCATAATTTGGACGACGCCGTACGCATAGCGCCACGCACCCTGCTGGTGGTGGATGGCCGGATTTATTACGATGGCCCCACCCGGCGGCTGGTTAGCGGTGAAGCCCCTGAAGCGGGGATATTGGGTATCACGCAGGTAAAATAGATCTCCGCAGCGGCAATGCCCATTTTTAAAGGGCAATATCGCGGCATGCCAATTTTTGATATATATTAAACTGGCCTAATATGGAATAATGAATCGGTTCAAGAATGTATCCCTTGAGCCAGAAGATGGCATTACGCATCGTAAATTACTTAAGTCAAATGGCGAAAAACAACATTCATGAGTAATATCACGTTTATGTGATAAGGATACTTTATTATGCCGCTTAAGAGGGCACACTGAATGCCTAAAAAATTTACAATTTACGGCATGGCCTGACAATTATATTATTAATTTTTCTGACGTTTCGTGCTCATCACCAGGGAAGCCTTGCTTAAAAAAATCTGCTTAAGCAAAAAATTGAATAACAAAAATCATACAATAATACGTACCTAGCTCGCAGACCACGCTATGTTTTATTTCTTTGCCAGGAATATTCCTATAGCGCTGGTTCTGCTTTTTTTGGCAAATTCAACCTCAATATTAATTAAAATATTTAATAATTTGCTCTTTTAAAAGCCGAAAATAATTTAATGATTAGCCGCATCAAGCAATAAACCATGTGTACAAGCCACGTCAACCATCCGTTATCATTCTTGCATGTTACCCCCGAATGGAGAATTTATTGTATGAATATCAAAGGTAATAAAAAGATCGATTTTTATGCGCAGCGTGGCGTTAAATACATCAATATTGTTTTTCAATTAAAAAAGACCAACAGCTCAAATTATCTGTCGGAAGCACAAAATATTGAGAATAATTTAAAGCCCGCTTACGAAACCATGGGTGTTAAGCCATTATTTGATACCACTTTAAGTCTAAAAAATGAGGAAGCCAGGCAATCCATGCTGAAGTATGGCTTAGACCGGTATTTTGTCGTTAATTTTTTTAATGATAATGTCAATTCAGAAAATTATATCAATGACATTTTGCTGGCCATAGCACAGGTTAATACCGTTGATATAGTCTACCCCTCCGCCGAACCGATATCGTTGCACGCGGATAATCAGACCAATATGATAAGCCATGAGACGTTATCCCCATCCGAAATGACCGGCGATAAAGCGGCGTCGCCGTTGACCAGCTTTCGACCCATCCAGCATTATCTCTGGCCGGCAAAGCACTTTTTTGAAAATTTTAAGCTTGGGGGAATAGACGGCATTGCCGGTTCGGCCTATGAGGGGGGTAAAGGCGAAAACGTGACGATAATTTCAAATGAGCCTGATGCCTGGTTTAACGAACATATTAATTTACCTCATGAACGGGCACTGGTTGAAGGCGAGATAATCATTGGCAGCCATAATACCTCAGCGGTAGGCATCATGGCGGGCCTGAATTTAGGGTATGGCATATTAGGCATTGTTCCCAATGCCAAGATGGGTTATTCCAGCCCGGGGGTGCAACACCTTTATAACCTCTACCACCGTCTCAACGCGGGTGATGTGATTCAAATCGGCATGCAGCACCATGGGATATTAATGGCCCAGGGGGAGAAACCGTGTTCTCTGCCTGTGGAATTTGAAGCGGCCTGGTTTGACATAATTTCGGCACTGACCGACAAGGGCATTCATGTTATCGAGGCTGCCGGGCACGGCGCGTTCAACCTCGACCACCCCGTACTCAAAGGGAAATACGATCGCGGCCGACGGGATTCGGGCGCCATTATGGTCGGCGCGCTTGATCCCCGCACCGGACTTAAAACGCCGCTCAGCAATTTCGGCTCACGGGTTGATAGCTCAAGCTGGGGCGCGTTTGTTGCCACCACGTCATACGGCCATGCCACCTTGTTTAATCAAACCAATGCCTGGTATATCAATGATTTTTCCGGCATTAATGCCGCAAATCCCATTATCGCCGGGGCGGCGGCATGTCTGTCGAGCATCGCCGCCGCCTACAATGCGGCGCTCTCGCCACAGCGGTTGAGAGAGCTATTAACCGGCACCGGGACGGTATTGGCGCAAAACAACTCGGCGCTGATGGGCACCCAGCCAGACCTGAGCAAGGCAATCTATGCCATGTTTGCACAACCTGATGGGTCAAAAACGTAAAACTTTCCAAAACTGGCCCGCATAAACAGGCATCAGGGGGTGATGGAGCACCGCCGTCAGTGCGGCGATCACCGCCACCGCCATCAGCGGCGCCAGCCAGCGCAGCCGCGCGACGGGTAACCAGCGTACCAGGCGATCGGGAGAGCGCTTACCCATTCGTTGCCAGCGCCACGCTAGCCACAGGGCTAGCCAAAATAATAAAGCCGCCGTCAGCAACAGCCAGCGGAATTCACCGGTATGTTCGCCGTCAGGGATATTAATCGCCACGCCGGCCAGAATGCCGGGCAAAAAATATACCGGCGGCCAGGCCAGGCAGCCGATAACATTGGGCAGGGCGAATTTCAGCGGCGGCAAATCCAGCATTCCGGCCGCCAGCGGCACCAGGGGACGAGTCGGACCGACAAACCGGCCAATCAGAACCGTTAACATGCTGTGCTGATGCAAGGCATGCTCGGTTTTATTCAGCAAGGCGCGATGTTTTTTCAGGAAGGACCATCTTTTCAAGGGTTTTTTAAAACCGTGGCCGATGAAATATGATGTCCAATCGCCGACAAAACAACCGACCACTCCGGCGGCCCAGGCGGGGTAAAACCCCATGGTTCCGCTGCCAATCAAAGCACCCAAAGTAGCCATCATTACCGTGCCGGGCAATAACAATCCGACAAAAGCCAACGACTCCAAAAACGCCACCAGCGCAACGGCAATAAGGGAGAAAGCCAGCGATTGGGTTACCCAGTATTCTAAAAAGGCGTCCATAACCCGCTCGTGTTAATCGAAGAAAGCGGATTGTCCGGGCATATGGCTCCATCGTCAACCCAACAATTGTATGGAGATTTAGCAAAGGTCCATTTTTTCTGAAGGGCCGTGGCAAGTCCATCGCTGCCGATGGTTTTCACCCCACCCTGTTTTCTAAAAAAATAGAGTCGTTATTCGTTAAACCATAGCTCTGCCAGGAGAATACCATGATGCCAACCAATGAAAAACATACCATTGATTTTTACGCTGAACCCTCGGTTAATTATCTTTATATTGTGTTTAAATTAATCCCGCATCGTTCTTCGGCCAATTATCTTGCTCAAGCCGGCCAAATCGGCCAGGAAATGCGGCGTAAATTCCCCGTATCGGGTGTAGCGCCCTTGTTTGATACCCGACACGATAATCCGGACCGGCTGCCGCAAAATATCATTGACAGTCATGGTTTTGATCGCTATTTCAGGATTAATCTCCAACCGGCCACCCCAGTCAATTTGATTAACCAGATGCTGAATTTTATCGCGCAGTGGGAATGGATTGAAATAGTCTATCCCAGCGCGCAACCGGCTTCAGCGGCATTGCCATATCATGGAGCTGATGTCCTGAGCCTTGAGGAAAATAGCGTAAGGCAACCACGCGTAATTAAAGCCGATGAGCCCATTCCAGATTTTACGCCCTTGCAATATTATACTTTTTCATCCGCGTACAAACCCCCCGGTTTTCAATTAGGCGGGATAGGGATCAGCGCCTTGGCCACCTTCGATGGTTACCGCGGCAATGGCATAACTATTATTTCCCATGAAATCGGCGCCTGGAGCACCGCCCATGTCAATCTGCCCCCGGAACGGGTGCTGGTGGCGGGGGCGGTGGATATTGACTCCCATGATACCATGTCAGTGGGCGTCATGGCCGCCCGCGACGTCGGGTTCGGCATCAGGGGCATTGCGCCGCGCGCCAAAGTGGGGTATTCCGATAGTCCCATGTCGGACTTGTTAAGCCTTTATAATTACCTTTATCCTGGCGACGTAATACAAATTGGTATTCAAATAACCGGCGGGTCGATTACCGGCTGCCAGGGACCATCATGTTATATCCCCATGGAATCGCAGCAAGACTGGTTTGACGGCATCAGCGCATTTACGGCCAAAGGGATACACGTAATCCAAGCTGCCGGCAATGGCAATGTCGATCTCGACCATGCGGCATTTGCCAGAAAATTCGACAGGACCTTCCGGGATTCCGGCGCCATTATCGTGGGCGCGGCCGATCCTGCAATCGCCAGGCGGGCGGTTTACAGCAGCTACGGCTCGCGGGTCGACAGCTGTAGCTGGGGCTGGAATGTAGTTACCACCACGATGTTCGGCGTCAATGCCAACCTGCTCAATCGGGAAAATGCGTCCTATACCCGTTCATATAGCGGCACCTCATCGGCGAATCCCATCGTGGCCGGGGCGGTTGCCAGTCTTTCCGGCATCGCCAAAGCGTACGGCATAGCGTTATCCCCACGGCGTGCAAGGAGCATATTGACGCAAACCGGAACATATTTAACCGGCGGCGATTCGGCGATCGTCGGCACCCAGCCGGATCTGGCCCAGGCCATTTACCAGTTATAATATCAATGGCGCTTTGACGCCGCCGCCCGGGCCATGATGTGCGGGAGCGTCAGATCCACGAGAAACCGCTAACATGGTCCGCTGGACAAACACTGTATAAATAATCATACTTATTGGGTTTTCTGCTGACGGCCCGGCAACGGGCCGCCAGTCCACAGATGTCCCGGCGGCTTTAGGGTGCATTTTCACGCCCGCGCATACGCGCAGCTAAACGCAGTTAAAGGTTGAGGCCGGCCGTTTTTCACTTTACTCGGGTACGCAGACGCTATGTCAGACCCCACAGCTCCCCGCCAGGGTTTTGTCCTGACCCGCCACTGGCGGGACACCCCCGACGGCATCATCATCGACTTCTGGCTGGCTACCGAGGCTGGCGCGCAGAAAATCAGCCTGCCGCCCCAGCCCGCCGTGGCATTTATTCCGCAGGAGCACGTGGCGCGGGTCCAGCCTTTATTACGGGATATCAAAGACTGCCGCCTGCGCCCGCTGGAGCTGCGCGATTTTCACCGTCGCCCGGTGGCGGGCTTATATTGCCGGCATTACCGCGATCTGAGCCGTCTGGAAAAGGCCCTCAAAGACGTGGACATCCCCCTTTATGAAGCGGATATCCGGCCGCCCGAGCGTTATTTGATGGAGCGGTTTATCACCGCCCCGGTATGGTTTACCGGCCACCAGCGGCCCGGCGGCGCGCTTAGCGGCGCGCGCCTGAAACCCGATACGGCTTATCGGCCGACGCTGAAACTGGTGTCATTGGATATCGAGACCACCCGTTTCGGCGAGCTGTATTGCATCGGGCTGCACGGCTGCGGCCAGCGGCGGGTCTTTATGCTGGGCGAGGCGCCGGCTACCGGCGGCGCGGCGGCAGACGACATGCTGGAGTATGTGCCTACCCGCGCGCTGCTTATCCAGCGCCTGAACCAATGGTTCGCCGCGCACGATCCCGATGCCATCATCGGCTGGAATGTCGTGCAATTCGACCTGCGCATCCTGCAAAAACACGCCGAGCGTTATAATGTGCCGCTGCTGCTGGGCCGCGGCGGCGGGGTATTGGAATGGCGCGAGCACGGGGTCAAAGCCGGGCATTTTTTTGCCAGCGCCGCCGGCAGGCTGATTATCGACGGCATTGACGCGCTGAAATCCGCGTTCTGGCAATTCTCGTCGTTTAGCCTGGAAAATGTGGCGCAGACCCTGCTTGGCGAAGGGAAAGATATTTCCACGCCCTATCAGCGCATGGACGAAATCGACCGCTTGTATCGGGAAGATCGCCCCGCGCTGGCCCGCTATAATATCAAGGATTGTGAACTGGTTACGCGCATTTTCGAGCATACCCAGCTGCTGGCGTTTTTGCTGGAGCGGGCCACGGTCACCGGCCTGGCGGCGGATCGCAGCGGCGGCTCGGTGGCCGCCTTCACCTGGCTGTATGTGCCGCGCATGCATCGCGCCGGTTTCGTGGCCCCCAACCTGGGCGACGTGCCGGTGCAGGCCAGCCCCGGCGGCTATGTGATGGACTCCCGGCCCGGCCTGTATGATTCGGTGCTGGTGCTGGATTATAAAAGCCTTTACCCGTCCATTATCCGCACTTTTCTTATCGACCCGGTGGGGTTGATTGAAGGCATGGCCGAGCCCGATCCCGCCCAGACCGTCGACGGCTTTATCGATGCGCGCTTTTCCAGAACCCATCACTGCCTGCCGCAGATCGTGCAAGAGCTCTGGCAGGGGCGCGAACGCGCAAAACGCCAGCGCAACCAGCCGTTATCCCAGGCGTTAAAAATCATTATGAACGCGTTTTACGGGGTGTTGGGCGCGCCCGGCTGCCGTTTTTTCGATGCCCGCCTGGCC
Organism: Sodalis sp. RH21; assembly: GCF_047324175.1. Classification (NCBI taxonomy): domain Bacteria; kingdom Pseudomonadati; phylum Pseudomonadota; class Gammaproteobacteria; order Enterobacterales; family Bruguierivoracaceae; genus Sodalis; species Sodalis sp. RH21. The sequence continues at coordinate 4,705,697 of NZ_CP178732.1, forward strand.
TCGTCCATCACCATGCGCGGCCACGCGATTATGCATCAAACCCGCGAACTGATAGAGGCCCGGGGCTATCCGGTGATTTATGGCGATACCGATTCCACGTTCGTCTGGCTGAAACGGCCTCACGATCGCAACGCCGCGGATGCTATCGGCCGGCGGCTGGTAGATGAAATCAATCAATGGTGGCGCACCCATCTGCAAGACGTCCTGGGGTTAAACAGCGCGCTGGAACTGGAATACGAAACCCATTTTATCCGCTTTTTGATGCCTACCATCCGCGGCGCCGAAATGGGCAGCAAAAAACGCTATGCCGGCCTGGCGCAAGGCGACCAGGGCGATATCATGGTGTTCAAAGGGCTGGAAACGGTGCGCAGCGACTGGACGCCGCTCGCGCAGCAATTCCAGCAACAGCTTTATGAACTGATCTTCCGCCGCCAGCCTTATCAGGATTTTATCCTGGACTATGTGCGCCGTACCCTGGCGGGCGAGCTGGATCATTTGCTGGTCTATCGCAAGCGCCTGCGGCGCAAGCTGAGCGAATATCAGCGCAACGTGCCGCCGCAAGCCCGCGCGGCCAGGATTGCCGACGAGTTTAATCTGCAACAGGGCCGGCAGCAGCAGTACCAGAACGGCGGCTGGATCAGCTACATCATCACCGCCCATGGCCCGGAACCCCTGGAGATTGCCCATACCAGGCCCGACTACGATCATTATCTGGCCAAACAGCTCCAGCCGGTGGCGGATGCCATTCTGCCCTTCCTGCAGGATGACTTTACCACTTTGGTCTCGGGGCAGATGGGACTGTTTTGACGCAAAGACATGGATTGGTAGGTGACGAAGCCACCCTCATCTATTAACATAGCGCCCTTCCAGATCGCAATATTAACTCTTACCGATTTTTCCGCCGCGGCATCGAGCCAATGCCTGCCACGGCGAGCCGCGCTATTGCCGGTATATTTTGCCTAATATAATTTTGCCTAACATAACACCGAGCCGAGAATTTATGCCTTTTACCCTAGGTCAACGCTGGATCAGCGATACGGAAAGTGAATTGGGATTGGGAACTGTGGTCGCGCAGGATGCCCGCATGATCACCTTGTTATTTTCCGCCATCGGTGAAAACCGTCTCTATGCCCGCGCGGATGCCCCCATCACCCGGGTGATTTTCAATCCCGGCGACATCGTCACCAGCCATGAAGGCTGGCAGCTCAGCGTGGAGTCGGTACAAGAAGACGATGGTTTGCTTACCTATATCGGCACCCGCCTGGATAACGGCGAGGCCGACACGTCGTTGCGCGAGGTGCTGCTTGACAGCAAACTGACCTTCAGCAAACCCCAGGATCGCCTGTTTGCCGGCCAGATCGACCGCATGGATCGGTTCGCCCTGCGCTACCGGGCGCGTAAATTCCACAGCGAGCAATTCCGCCAGGCGTGGAACGGGCTGCGCGGCATACGCGCCAACCTGATCCCGCATCAGTTGCATATCGCCTCCGAAGTCGGGCAGCGCTATGCGCCGCGGGTATTGCTGGCGGACGAAGTGGGCCTGGGCAAAACCATCGAAGCCGGCATGATCATCCATCAGCAACTGCTCACCGGCCGCGCCGAGCGGGTGTTAATCATCGTGCCGGAATCATTGATGCACCAATGGCTGGTGGAGATGATGCGCCGGTTCAACCTGCTGTTTTCTCTGTTTGACGACGAACGCTACGCCGAAGCCCTGCAAGATGGCGACAATCCGTTTGAAACGGAACAACTGGTGCTGTGCTCGCTGGATTTTGTGCGGCGTAATCACGAACGTCTGGAGAAGCTGGCCGACGCCGACTTTGATTTGATGGTGGTGGACGAAGCCCATCATCTGTCCTGGAGCGAGGATACCCCCAGCCGCGAATACCAGGTGATTGAACAGCTGGCGCGCAGCATTCCCGGTATCCTGCTGCTGACCGCCACGCCCGAACAGCTCGGGATGCAAAGCCACTTCGCCCGCCTGCGGCTGCTCGACCCCGATCGTTTCCATGACTATCAGGCGTTTGTGGCGGAACAGCAGCGTTACCGGCCGGTGGCCGACGCGGTGACGCTGCTGCTCACCGGCAAGGCGCTGGAACCGGCAGCCAAAAATCTGCTGGCCGACATGATCGGCGAGCAAAATATCGAACCCCTGCTGTCGGTGGCCAATGGCCAGGATGCGCGCGCGCTGGCCGCCCGCCGCGAGCTGATTGCCATGCTCATGGACCGCCACGGCACCAGCCGGGTATTGTTTCGCAATACCCGCCAGGGCGTAAAAGGGTTTCCCCAGCGCATTTTGCATCAGATCAAGCTGCCGCTGCCGGCCCAGTACCAGACCGCCATCAAGGTGGCCGGCATCATGGGCGGCAAGCAAACGCTGGACGAACGGGCGCGCAACATGCTCTACCCCGAGCAAATTTACCAGCAATTCGAAGGCCAGAACGCCACCTGGTGGAATTTTGATCCCCGCGTCGAATGGCTGTTGGATTTCCTGCTGCAAAACCGCCAGGACAAAGTGCTGGTGATCTGCGCGCACGCCGACACCGCCCTACAGCTGGAGCAGGTATTACGCGAACGCGAAGGCATCCGCGCCGCGGTGTTCCATGAAGGGCTGTCGCTGCTGGATCGCGATCGGGCCGCCGCGTATTTCGCTTCCGGCGATGACGGCGCGCAGGTGCTGCTGTGCTCGGAGATTGGTTCCGAAGGACGCAATTTCCAGTTCGCCAGCCGCATGGTGATGTTCGATCTGCCGTTTAATCCGGATCTGCTGGAGCAGCGCATCGGCCGGCTGGACCGCATCGGCCAGAACCACGATATCCAGATTTTTGTGCCTTACCTGGAGCAAACGGCCCAATCCGTGCTGATCCGCTGGTACCACGAAGGGCTGGACGCCTTTGAGCACACCTGCCCCACCGGCCGCGCGCTCTATGATGAGTATTTTCAACACCTCATCGGTTATCTTGGCGATCCGGCCAAGCTTGAGGGATTGGACGACTTTATCCACGCCAGCCGCCAGCAGCACGACCGCTTGAAATTGCAGCTGGAGCAAGGCCGCGACCGCCTGCTGGAACAGCATTCCAACGGCGGCGAGCAGGCGCAGGCGCTGGCCGACGCCATCGCCGGGCAGGACAGCGATCCGCAGTTGGTGAATTTCGCCCTGAATTTGTTTGATATCGTCGGTATCAACCAGGCGGATCGCAGCGACAGCCTGATCGTTCTCACCCCATCCGATCATATGCTGGTACCGGATTTTCCCGGCCTGCCGGAAGAAGGCTGTACCATTACCTTTAACCGCGAACAGGCGCTGGCGCGGGAAGACACGCAATTTATCAGTTGGGAGCACCCTATCATCCGCAATGGGCTGGATCTGGTACTCTCCGGAGACAGCGGCACCAGCGCGGTATCACTGCTGAGAAACAAAGCGCTGCCGGCGGGGACCCTGCTGGTGGAACTGATTTACGTGGTCGAGGCGCCGGCGCCGAAAAAATTGCAGCTTAGCCGTTTTTTGCCGGCCACCCCCGTGCGTTTGCTGCTCGATCAAAACGGCAACGATCTGGCCGGCCAGGTGGAGTTCGAGCAATTTAACCGCCAGTTGAACGCGGTGAAACGCCATACCGCCGGCAAATTGGTCAGCGCGGTACAGCCGGAAGTGCATAAACTGCTGCAAAACGGCGAAACCCTGGTGGCCAGACAGGCAGAGCGCCTGATTGAGGATGCCCGGCAGCTGGCGGATGAAAGCCTGAGTACCGAGCTCAATCGCCTGGAAGCGCTAAAAGCGGTCAATCCGGCGATCCGCGAAGACGAACTGGAAACGCTGGCCTCCAACCGCGAGCGGGTGCTGGAGCATCTGGATCAGGCCAACTGGCGGCTGGATGCCATTCGTCTGATCGTGGTTACGCATCAGTAAGCTTTTTCATTAATCAGTGCCATATATCCCGGGACATCCCCCCGGGGTAAACCGGAGCAGTATGGAACCCTATAATCCCCCCCGTGAGCCCTGGCTGCATATCCTGTATCAGGATGCGCATATCATGGTGGTGAACAAGCCCAGCGGTTTGCTGTCGGTCCCCGGCCGGGCGCCGGAACACAATGATAGCGTCATGTCCCGCATACAGGCGCAATTCCCGCAGGCCCAGTCCGTCCACCGGCTGGATATGGCCACCAGCGGCGTGATTGTCGTGGCGATGACCAAGGCGGCGGAGCGGGAATTAAAACGTCAATTCCGCGATCGGGAACCGCGCAAATACTATATTGCCAGGGTGTGGGGGCATCCCGCCCAGGAAGAGGGATTGATTGACTTGCCGTTGATTTGCGACTGGCCGAACCGGCCCAAGCAGAAGGTATGTTTTGAAACCGGCAAGGCGGCGCAAACCGGATACCGGGTATTATCCTACGACGATGATTTCACCGCCAGGATGTTGCTGACGCCCATAACCGGACGCTCGCATCAATTGCGGGTGCACATGCAGGCGCTGGGACACCCCATCCTCGGGGACAGTTTTTACGCGACGCCGGAGGCCCTGGCCATGTCCGGCCGCCTGCTGCTGCATGCGCAGGAGCTGGCGATAACCCATCCGGCGTTTCACTCGCCGATTCATTTTCGCTGCGAAGCGGACTTCTGAACCGCGCCCTGCAATAGGCCCATGGCGCGGTTCAAGACCCGGGCCGCGGGTCAGTGAAACCCCTTTTCGCGCTTAATCAAATCGTACGCGGCCTGGATGGCCTGGGTTTTCTGCTTGGCCATCTCCATCATTTCCGGCGGCAATCCTTTGGCCACCAGCTTATCCGGATGGTGCTCGCTCATCAGCTTACGATAGGCGCGCTTAATGGTGGTGGCCTCGTCGGTGCTGTTGACGCCCAATACCTTGCAGGCATCCTCCAGGGTCGGACCGCGATCGCCGCCGGGCTGGTACCCGCCCCGGGAATACTCCCGATCGCCGCCCTGGCCGCCGAACTGCTGCCCGCCTTCCATCATGCTGAGGAACTGATCGAACTGCATCCGCGAAATACCCAGTTCCTCGGCAATCACATACAGCACCTGCCGCTCGTTGGGATGCAACGATCCGTCGGCAAACGCCGCCTGGATCTGAATTTCCAGAAACATCCTAATTAAATCGAAGCGGCCGAAACACACCTGGCGAAACTCGCGCAGCGCGCCGCGCAGCGGAAACTGCGGTTCCTTCCCTTCCCGAAACGCCTGCTGCGCCGCCGTGCGCGCAGAGCCGTCAAGGCGCAGCCTCTCCATCATCAGGTTGGCGTTTTGGATATCCGCCTCGGTGACCCGCCCTTTTGATTTAGTAAGATGCCCCATGACCTGGAAGGTGGTGCGGAAAAAAACATTCTGCCTGGTTTGCTGATCGGAAAAGTAGCCGCCGCCCACGCGGGCGACCCGCGCCTTATCCACCATATGGCCGATCAAAAAGCCTAAAACCACGCCCCAAAAGCCGGCTCCTGAGACAAAACCCAGAATAACGCCCAACACCTTACCCCAATACCGCATATACTCCTCAATTCATCATGCCGTCGCTGCAAATTTGCTTTATCATACCTGTCATTTATCGCTGTGCCTAACGGTGCGCGGATAAACGGCGGGATTTAACACTGGCGCAACTCCGGTGAGTGAGATAGTCTCTGACCGTTTGACGGCATGAAGCCCAAGATGACGGAACACCCTAAAAGCATATGAAGAAACGTTTCCCTACATTGCTGGCCAGCCTGATCTGGTCCGCGCTTTATAGTCAGCATGCGCTGGCGGATTTCGCCGATCAATGCATGCTGGGCGTGCCCGCCTATACCAAACCGCTGGTGAGCGGCGAACCGAATCAACTCCCGGTGCATATACAGGCGGATCAGGCTGCGGCCAACTACCCCGATAAAGCTGTGTTTACCGGCAATGTGGATATCGAGCAGGGCAACAGTACCCTGAACGCCAAGCAGGTGGAGCTGGACCAGCAACAGGCGGACCAGAGCGAGCCGGTACGCACCGTCACGGCCACCGGCGACGTGCATTACAACGATAACCAGATTAAATTAAACGGCCCCAAAGCCTGGTCGAACCTGAATACCAAGGATACCGACGTCTACCAGGGCGACTACCAGATGGTGGGACGCCAGGGACGCGGCGACGCCGATACCATGAAAATGCGCGGCAACAACCGCTACACGGTATTGGAAAACGGCACCTTCACTTCCTGCCTGCCCGGCGATGACAGCTGGAGCGTGCAGGGCTCCGAGGTGATTCACGACCGCGAAGAGCAGGTGGCCGAGATCTACAACGCCCGCTTTAAAATCGGCAAGGTGCCGGTATTTTACAGCCCCTACCTGCAACTGCCGGTGGGCGATAAGCGCCGTTCGGGTTTTTTGATCCCCAATGCGAAATACGGCACCAAAAGCGGCTTTGAAACATCAATACCCTATTACCTGAACCTGGCGCCCAACTATGACGCCACCCTGACGCCGCATTATATGAGCAAGCGCGGCACCCAGTTGCAAAGCGAATTCCGCTACCTCACCACCCCCGGCATGGGTCTGGTGCAGTTCGACTGGCTGCCCAGCGATTCCCAGTACGCCAAGGACGCCGGCAGCATCTATCCCAAGGACAGCAATACCGATCGCTGGATGTTGTACTGGCGCCACAACGGCGTGATGGATGACGTTTGGCGCTTTAACGTCGACTACACGCGGGTCAGCGATCCCTATTACTTCACCGATCTGACCTCGCAGTATGGCTCCACCACCGACGGCTACGCCACCCAGAAGTTCAGCGTCGGTTATTCCGATACCAACTGGGACGTTACCCTGGCCAACAAGCAGTTCCAGGTGTTTTCCAGCCAGAGCAATAACGACGTCTACCGCGCGTCGCCGCAGCTGGACGTCACCTATTACCAGAACGATGTCGGTCCGTTCGATACCCGCATCTACGGCCAGGCCGTCAAGTTCACCAACGTCAATGACGACAATCCCGAGGCCACCCGGCTGCATCTGGAGCCGACCATCAGCCTGCCGCTGGCCAACCGCTGGGGCAGCCTGAATACCGAAACCAAGGTAATGGCCACCCATTACCAGCAGGATAATCTCGACAATTACAATGAGCAGCATCCCAGCTCCCAGTTAAAAGGCACGGTCGATCGCGTGATGCCGCAGTTTAAAACCGACGGCAAGATGATTTTTGAGCGCAATACCGAGTGGCTGCAAGACTATACCCAAACGCTGGAACCGCGGCTGCAATACCTGTACGTGCCTTATCGCGATCAAAACGATATCCGCAGTTATGACTCCACGCTGCTGCAAACGGATTATTCCGGCCTGTTCCGCGATCGCAGCTACAGCGGCCTGGATCGCATCGCCTCCGCCAACCAGTTGGCGGGCGGCGTCACCACCCGGTTTTATGATGATGCGCTGATTGAACGTTTTAACGCTTCATTGGGTCAAATCTACTACTTCAGCCGTCCGCGCACCGGCGCGACGGACAGCAGCCTAGATAAAGACGCCGAAACCGGCAGCGTGGTCTGGGCCGGCGACAGCTACTGGAAGATCGATAATCAGTGGGGCGTGCGCGGCGGCGTGCAGTATGATACCCGCCTGGACAAGGTGGCGCTGGGCGATGCCGTATTGGAATACCGACGCGACGATAACCGGATGGTGCAGTTGAACTATCGTTTCGCCAGTCCGGAATATATTCAGGCGATGCTGCCGAACATCTCGCATCCCGGCTATCAGCAGGGTATTTCCCAGATCGGCACCATCGCCAGCTGGCCTATCGCCGATCGCTGGTCGATCGTCGGCGCGTATTATTATGATACCAAGGCGAGCCAACCCGCCGAACAGTTGATCGGGGTGCAGTACAATACCTGCTGCTGGGCGGCCACCGTGGGTTACGATCGGAAAATCACCAATTGGAACTATGACAACAACACCAGTAAATACGACAATGCCGTGTCGTTCAACATACAACTGCGCGGTCTGAGCAGCGACTACGGCCTCGGTACGGACAAGATGCTGGGTTCCGGCATCCTGCCTTACCAACGGGCGTTTTAAGGCTGTTTCACACCAGCGAACGTTAAACTTGAATCCGCGAAGGCGGCTGATATAAATGGAAAAGTTATGAAAAACTGGAGAACGCTTATTCTCTGCATGGCGATGTGCGCCGGTTCCGCGTTCGCAGCGCCGCAGGTGGTGGATAAGGTTGCCGCCGTGGTTGATAACAGCGTCGTGCTCGAAAGTGACGTGAACGGGCTGTTGCAATCAGTTAAGCGCAATGCCCAAGATGCAAAACAGCAGGTACCCGACGACGCGACGCTGCGCCACCAGATACTTGAACGTTTGATTATGGATAATATTATTCTGGCTATCGCCCAGCGCAATAACGTCACCGTGACGGACGAGCAGCTGACGCAATCCATCACCAATATTGCCGCGCAGAACCATATGACCCTGGATCAGTTGCGTAGCCGTCTGGCCTATGATGGCATTACCTACGATACCTATCGCAAACAGATCCGCAAGGAAATGCTGATTGCGGAAGTGCGTAATGGCGAAGTGCGCCGCCGGGTAACCATCCTGCCGCAGGAAGTGGATTCCCTGGCCCAGCAAATCGCGGCCCAAACCGGCAACGGCGCGCAATTCAACCTAAGCCATATCCTGATCCCCCTGCAGGAAAACCCAAGCCAGGAACAGGTGGATAAAGCGGAAGCCACGGCCGCCTCGCTGGTGGAGCAACTGAAAAAAGGCGCCGATTTCGGCAAGCTGGCCATCAGCTACTCGGCCGATCCGCAGGCATTGAAGGGCGGCCAAATGGGCTGGGGCAAGCTTGAAGAGTTGCCGACCATCTTCGCTGAACGGTTGCAGGGCGCGCCCAAAGGGGCGATTGTCGGCCCGATCCGCTCCGGCGTAGGGTTCCATATCCTCAAGGTTAATGATATCCGCGGCGGCGACCAGAAAGTCTCCGTTACCGAGGTGCACGCCCGGCATATCCTGCTGCGTCCGTCGGTGGTCATGACCGATCAGCAGGCCGAAGCCAAGCTCAATGAGGTATTGGCGCAGATCAAAAGCGGCAAGACCGATTTTGCCGCCGCCGCCAAGCAGCTATCGCAAGATCCCGGCTCCGCCAACCAGGGCGGCGATCTCGGCTGGGCTTCGCCCGACGCTTACGACCCGTCGTTCCAGGACGCGCTTATGCGCCTGAAAAAAGGCGAAATCAGCCAGCCGGTGCACTCTTCCTTTGGCTGGCATCTGATCCAGTTGCTTGATACCCGCCAGGTCGATCGCACCGACGCCACCAAAAAAGATCAGGCTTACCGCCTGCTGTTCAATCGCAAGTTCGCCGAAGAGTCGCAAACCTGGATGCAAGAACAGCGCGCCGCCGCCTACGTCAAGATCATGGGCGACAGCGCCCAGGATGCCCAATAAGCAACCCTGGCGCCCCTCCCCTGCAACCAGGATGGGGCGCGATTGATGGCGTATGGTACTCCCGGAGTAAGGCTCGGGTCGCGGGTTTAGTTTTTTCGTTCCTCTGTCGATCGCGCCACCGCGCCTGAACCGGTCGGTAACGGACCGGCGGAGGCTGACAGTATCCAAACGGCGCCGAATCTCGCCATAAAAATGATAAATAATTGTAATGAGTAAACTTGTGCATCAGGGCCATCTGGCCCGCAAACGTTTTGGTCAGAATTTTCTACACGACGATAATATTATCGACTCGATTGTTTCGGCTATTCATCCGCTGCCGGATCAGGCGATAGTCGAGATCGGCCCCGGCCTCGGCGCCTTGACCGAACCGGTTGCCGAGCGTATCGATCGTATGACGGTGATTGAACTGGACCGTGATTTGGCCGCGCGCCTGGCGACGCATCCCTTCCTGCAATCGAAGCTGACCATTTTGCAGCAAGATGCCATGACGGTGGATTTTGCCGCGATGTCGCGGCAACTGGGCCAGCCGCTGCGGGTGTTCGGCAACCTGCCCTATAATATTTCCACGCCGCTGATGTTTCACCTTTTCAGCTATACTCAGGCCATTCGCGATATGCATTTTATGTTGCAAAAAGAGGTGGTCAATCGGCTGGTGGCGGGGCCGGACAGCAAGGCTTACGGCCGCCTGAGCGTGATGGCGCAGTATTACTGCCAGATCATCCCCGTGCTGGAGGTGCCGCCCACCTCCTTTCGGCCCGCGCCGAAAGTGGACTCGGCGGTGGTTCGTCTGGTACCGTACGCCGAACTGCCTTACCCGGTCAGCGACCTGGGGGTTTTGGCGCGCATTACCAGCCAGGCGTTTAATCAGCGCAGAAAAACCGTGCGCAATAGCCTGGGCAATCTGTTTACGGTGGAACAGCTCAAAGATCTGGGTATCGATCCGATTATGCGCGCCGAGAACATCTCCGTGGCCCAATATTGCCATTTGGCGAACTGGCTGGCGGAGCATCCTTCGCAACAGGATTAACAGGAGCAGCTGTAATGATTAATTCGCCTCGTGTTTGTGTGCAGGTCCAAAGTATGTATGTCGAGACGCAATCCTTCCCGGAACAGGAGCGCTATGTCTTTGCTTATACTATTACCGTGCGTAATCTCGGGCGACATAACGTGCAGCTGGTCGGACGTTATTGGCTGATAACCAATGCCAACGGCAAGGAAACCCAGGTGCAGGGGGAAGGCGTAGTGGGTGAACAGCCGCTTATCCTGCCCGGCAACGAGTTTCAATATACCAGCGGGGCCATTCTTGAAACGCCACTTGGCACGATGGAAGGCCACTACGAAATGCTGGATCATCAGGGGCAGTCGTTCCGAATTGCCATTCCCGTCTTTCGCTTAGCGATTCCAACTCTTATACATTAAATTATGTCGACATATTTGATCGGAGATATCCACGGCTGCTACGACGAGCTTACCTCGCTATTGTCGCAAGCGGACTTCAACCCCGCGGTGGATATCCTTTGGCTTACCGGCGATTTGGTCGCCCGTGGGCCGGCCTCCCTTGAAGTCCTGCGTTTTGTGCGCGAACTGGGGGATTGCGTGCGTTTGGTGCTGGGCAATCATGATTTGCACCTGCTGGCGGTATACGCCGGCATCAGCCACAATAAGCCGAAAGATCGCATCACCCAGTTACTGGAAGCGCCCGATGCCGACCAGTTGATCAATTGGCTGCGCCGCCAGCCGATGCTGCAGGTTGACGAAGAGAAACGGCTGGTCATGGCCCATGCGGGTATTACCCCGCAGTGGGATATCGATGCCGCCCGGGTCTGCGCCCGGGAAGTTGAAGCCATGCTGTCCAGCGACAGCTACCCCCTATTGCTTGACGCCATGTATGGCGATATGCCCAATAATTGGTCGCCGGAGCTGAGCGGCCTGGCCAGGCTGCGCTTTAGCACCAATGCGTTAACCCGCATGCGCTACTGCTTCCCCAACGGCCAGCTGGATATGATCAGCAAAGATGCGCCGGGCAGCGCTCCTGCCCCGCTGCGCCCCTGGTTTTTAATCCCGGGTCCGGTGGCGCAAGACTACAGTATTGTTTTCGGCCACTGGGCTTCGCTGGAAGGGAAAGGCACGCCGGAAGGCATTTATGCCCTGGATACCGGCTGCTGCTGGGGCGGCGAATTGACCATGCTGCGTTGGGAAGATAAACGCTATTTCCGTCAACCCTCCAATCGCAAAGATGAAAGCGGGATTGAGGTCATGAACTGACCGCGGCGCAACCGCGCGCTCCTCGTTAATTCCCCGTTGTGTCTGTTCACCCCGCCGCGGCGTTATACGCTTCGGCGGGGCAATATCGCCCAAGCCGGTAAGGCAATAGATGGCATAATAAGTATCCTTACACGGGTGCGGGCCGCAGGAATATATCTTATATTAATCCCCTCAGAATATTGACTAGCCGTCCATGTGTAAAGCTATTTAATATAATGAAGCACAATTAAATTATAATAACTTCTCACAAAAGGATATGTTTGATGCCTATTACTGCGCTAGGTGATGTAAAACAAATACAGCCTGTGCTTTCATTTTCCGGCCAGATGACGTCCCGCGTTGTCAATGCGTTTAAACGGGTACGCAGCTGTGAAGATAAGCTAACTAATAATATTAGCAATAAATATCCACAACCCCCGACTGGCCCGGCCACGCTCGATATGACAATGATTAACCGGGAAATTCTGAAACAGTGCAGCGCGCTAAGCACGCTAACGCCATTAATCGATTATATCAATAACCTTAAATCGCCCATTAACCTTGAGGTCATTGAATATCTTAACGCAGAACGTAACCTGCAGGACAAGGAAGAAAAACATAATTTCTTAAGGACGCTGACCACCGATTTGTATAAATTAAGCCAGCTCCCCGCCGTTGATACCCGCCACCGGCAATTAGCGCATAAAATATTAACCACCCCGATCTGCGGCCTGGCATTTCAGCAATATGGCAATATTGACCAGCCGGCGCTTGGCGCTATTTTCGCCGATACCGCAAACCATCGGCTTATTACCGACGAGATGCTGGCGCTGCTTGGCGGGCTGCAACAAGACTGGACGCTGGGCGGGGATAGCGGGCAATAAATTACGCGGCGCAAAGCGGGACCAAAAAAACGGGCGCGCGGCACGCGCGCCCTGGCCGTTAACGGCGATCGAGAATTTCGAAACAGAAGCTATGGCTGTTTTTTTCGTCCGCATCGTGGAATTCGCTAAAGGTCGACTGCCATTGATCCGGTTCGTAATCCGGGAAAAAGGTATCGCCGTCGATTTCCGCATCGATATGGGTCAGGTAAAGCCGGCCTGCGCGGGGCAAAAACTCCTGATATACCGCGCCGCCGCCAATGATCATCAGTTCTTCCACCTCGCCGGCGCTTGCCAGCGCCTCGGCCGGCGTGCTCGCCCAGATCACCCGATCGTCATTGCCCGGATGGCGGCTCAGCACGATATTCTGCCGTCCGGGCAAAGGCTGGCCGAGTGACTCATAGGTTCGGCGTCCCATGATGACGGGCTTATTCAGAGTATTGCGTTTAAACCATGCCAGGTCGGCGGGCAGATGCCATGGCATGGCATTCTCAAGGCCAATCACGCGATCAACGGCCAGCGCGGCAATCAGACTAATAATCATATAGACTCTTGAAGGCTTTAAAATTGCTGCCACTATACGGAAACTGCCCGCACCCGTCGATAGCGGTCGGCGACGCCCATCACAAAATAAGAAAGCGCCTAGCACACTGACCGGAGGTCAGACGCCGGGACGCTTGCGATAAAGCCACAATCCGGGCAGCGACAGGCCGATGGACAACGCGCCGACGATAAAACCGGCTTTCAGGAATTGCGTGACGAGAATCGACATCAGCCTTTCGCTGTATCCCAAATGGGAGATTTCCACCGCCGCCACCATCGCGCTATAGGCCGAAATGCCTGGGAACATGGGGATCACGGCCGCGACGGTAAACACTTTGGGGTGCGCCAACAGCCAGCGCGACCAATGTATGCCGATCACGCCAATCAATATCGACGCCAGCAGCGAAGCCCATTCGATATTCATCCCATAATGGATCAGCAGCATGCGCGAACCGTGGCCGATGGCCCCCAGCAAGGCACAGTAGCGCAACGCTTTGACCGGTACATTAAATACCATGGCAAAACCCAGCGCCGGCACCGCGGCCAACAGCATATCTTCCAATAACGCCAGCAGCAGACTCATGACCAACCCCGAAAATCCCACACCGCCATCGCCAGGACAATGCCGATACAAATCGACAGCGTCAGCAGGCTGGCCATGGCCCAGCGCGCCAGGCCGGTATTCACATGTCCCTTGAACATATCCGCCACCGCGTTAATCAATGGGAAACCGGGCACCAGCAACAGCACGCTGGCCGGCATAGCCACCAGCGACGCGCCCGAGAACGCCGGCAGCCGCATCAATAGCCCCGACGCCGAGGTGGCGACAAAAGCGGTGATACAAAAATTGATTAATGGGTTCATCTGCCGCGAGGTCAGTACTTGGCGCACATACATGGCCAAGCCGCTGGCGAAAAGCGTAATCACAAACGCATCCCAGCCGCCGCCGTTCAGCCGGCTGAAACACCCGCAGGATAACCCCACGATGGCCACCATCAGCCAGCGCGGATAACGCAGCGGCTTGATGTTGGCCAGGCGTTTGGCCACATCATTCACATCCAGCAACTTGTGCTCGGTCATAATGACGATATGCTGCACCTGGGTCACCACGTGCATATTGATGCCGCGGTCATTATTTTTACGGGTGGAGGTCAGGCAAAAATCATCGATAATGGTGGTAAGCACCACGGCGTTGGCCGAAATGGAGCTTTCAACGCGCTCCACGCCCAAAGCGCGGCCCAGACGCGACGATAATTGTTCCACCAGCATGCTTTCCGCGCCATGCTGTAGCAATAACAGCGCGCACTCGATACATAACCGGGTAATGACCCGCTGTTGATCCTGCGAAATAGCCCTACCCATCGGCCCGCACCTTGCCCATACCGCTCACCAATACTCCCACCATTAATAGACGTTGATTTCTTAACACGTAACAAAAAGCGCGGCAAGCCATAATTGGCCTGGCTCACAAATAGTCCCGCCGGTGGGTTACGCTCGGGTTTGACTACATGAGATGATGAATCCCGGTAGCGTGTATATTCATCCCGCCGGGGTTATTATGCAGGGCTATCCGTCAGATTAATGAGAGTGGTTATGCTTGAAACCTCGCTATTTGTTGCCTCCATCGCCACGCTGGGCATGATTTCCCCCGGGCCGGATTTCTTTTTGGTGATAAAAAACGCCGCCCGCTACCGGCGCAAAGCCGCCATGATGACTTCGCTGGGCGTAGTATGCGGCGTGGCAACTCATATGTCTTACTGCGTAGCCGGACTGGCGGTGGTGATCACCACTACCCCCTGGCTGTTTAATATTCTTAAATACGCCGGCGCGGGCTATCTTATCTGGATCGGCGGACAGGCACTGCTGTCCCGCGGCGCGGGTAAAATGGCGCTCGGTAATATCGCGCGGCAACAGGTGAGCCTGAAAAAAGCCTTCCTGCAGGGTTATTTGAATAATTTACTCAACCCCAAGGCGACGCTATTTTTCCTGGCGGTGTTCACCCAGGTGTTGCAAATCCAGTCGGGGTTTGGCGAGAAGCTCTGGTACGCCGGTATTATCTGGCTGCTGGCGGTTGTCTGGTGGCCGCTGCTGGTGGTGCTGATCCAAAGCGGGCCGGTGCGTCGCGGACTGGCCAAAACGCAAAAGTTGGTGGATAAGCTGCTGGGCGGGGTGCTGATTGCCCTGGGAATCAAAGTGGCGCTGGGCTGATGACCCGGGGCGCAGCGGGGTTACCCGCGGCGACCCGGCCGGAGAGGGCTACAGCCCGGTTAATAGCTGATGCATTTCCTGCACTGAGATTACCCGTTCGGTGGGGTCGGAACTCAGCGACATGGCGGTGGCGAATCCCCCGTTCATGGTGGTGTCGTAATGCACTTTATATTGCAGCGCGCTGCGGCGAATCAGCTTGGAGTCCGCGATGGCCTGCCGGCCGGCGGTGGTATTGACGATATAGCTGTATTCGCCGTTTTTAATCCGATCCTGGATATGCGGGCGCCCTTCATGCACCTTATTGACCAGCCTCGGGTTGATGCCCGCTTCGCCCAACACCACCGCGGTGCCGTGGGTGGCGTCCAGCTCAAACCCCTGCTTGAGTAATTTGACCGCCAGATCCACGACCCGGCCTTTATCCCCCCGGCGCACCGATAACAGCGCCCGGCCGGATTTCTTCATATTGGACTGGCTGCCCAGCATGGCCTTGGCAAAGGCTTCGGCAAAGGTGCGGCCGACGCCCATCACTTCACCGGTGGAGCGCATTTCCGGCCCGAGAATCGGGTCCACGCCCTGGAATTTATTAAACGGCAGCACGACTTCCTTCACCGAGTAATAAGGCGGGATCACCTCTTTGGTAACCCCTTGCGCAGCCAGGGATTGCCCGACCATGACCCTGGCCGCTACTTTCGCCAGGGGCACGCCGGTGGCCTTGGAAACAAACGGCACCGTACGCGCGGCGCGCGGGTTGACCTCAATCAGATAGACTTCGTTGGCCTTCACCGCGAACTGCACGTTCATCAGGCCGCGCACCCGCAGTTCAAACGCCAGCTTTTCCACCTGCCGGCGCATCACATCCTGTATTTCCTGGCTCAGGGTATAGGCCGGCAGCGAACAGGCCGAGTCGCCGGAGTGCACGCCCGCCTGCTCGATATGTTCCATGATGCCGCCAATCAATACCTGTTCGCCATCGCAAATGGCGTCCACATCCACTTCCACCGCATCGTCCAGGAAGCGGTCGAGCAGCACCGGCGCGTCGTTGGACACGCTGACCGCGGTCTGGAAGTAGCGCAGCAGGTCCACGTCGTCATTGACGATTTCCATGGCCCGCCCGCCCAGTACGTAGGAAGGACGCACCACCAGCGGATAACCGATAGTGGCGGCTTTCTCCACCGCCTGGTCGATGGTGGTCACCGTGGCGTTGGCCGGCTGCTTCAGCCCCAGGCGCTCTACCGCCTGCTGGAAGCGCTCGCGGTCTTCGGCGCGGTCGATGGAGTCGGGGCTGGTGCCGATAATCGGCACGCCCGCCGCTTCCAGTTCGCGCGCCAGCTTCAGCGGGGTCTGGCCGCCGTACTGCACGATAACGCCCTTGGGCTGCTCGATACGTACGATTTCCAGCACGTCTTCCAGCGTCACCGGTTCAAAATAAAGCCGGTCGGAGGTGTCGTAATCGGTGGATACCGTTTCCGGGTTGCAGTTGACCATAATGGTTTCGTACCCGTCTTCCCGCAGCGCCAGCGAAGCGTGCACGCAGCAGTAGTCGAATTCTATTCCCTGGCCGATACGGTTGGGTCCGCCGCCCAGCACCATGATTTTTTCACGATCCCGGGTCGGGTTGGACTCGCACTCATCATCGTAGGTGGAGTACATATACGCGGTGTCGGTGGCGAACTCCGCGGCGCAGGTATCCACCCGCTTATAGACCGGGTGGAGGTTATACTCTTCGCGCAGCTTGCGGATTTCCCCTTCCGATACGCCGGCGAGGGTTGCCAGGCGGGCGTCGGCAAAGCCCTTGCGTTTGAGCTGGCGCAAAAAATCCGCATCCAGGGAGCTCACGCCCCGCTCCGCCACCACATTTTCCAACGTGACCAGCTCTTCGATTTGCACCAGGAACCAGCGATCGATATTGGTCAGATTAAACACGCCGTCCACGGAGAGCCCGGCGCGGAACGCATCGGCGATATACCAGATGCGGTCGCAGCCGGCGTCTTTCAGTTCGCGGCGAATCTTGGTCAGCGCTTCCGGATCGTCCTGGCTGACCTTCGGGTCAAAACCGGTCACGCCCACTTCCAGCCCGCGCAGGGCTTTTTGCAGCGACTCCTGCTGCGTGCGGCCGATGGCCATCACTTCACCCACGGATTTCATCTGGGTGGTCAGGCGATCGTTGGCGCCGGCGAATTTCTCGAAGTTAAAGCGCGGTATTTTAGTGACCACATAATCGATGGACGGCTCAAACGATGCCGGCGTACGCCCGCCGGTGATATCGTTCATCAGTTCGTCGAGGGTATAGCCCACCGCCAGCTTGGCGGCCACCTTGGCGATGGGGAACCCCGTGGCCTTGGACGCCAGGGCCGAAGAACGGGACACCCGCGGATTCATTTCAATGATGATCAGCCGGCCGTTTTTCGGGTTAACCGAAAATTGCACATTGGAGCCGCCGGTTTCCACGCCGATTTCACGCAGCACCGCCATCGAGGCGTTACGCATGATTTGATATTCTTTGTCGGTCAGGGTTTGCGCCGGCGCCACGGTAATGGAGTCGCCGGTATGGATACCCATGGCATCGATATTTTCAATGGAGCAAACGATGATGCAGTTATCGTTTTTATCGCGCACCACCTCCATTTCATACTCTTTCCAACCGATCAGCGACTCATCGATCAGCAGCTCGGTGGTGGGGGAAAGATCGAGGCCGCGCTCGCAGATCTCTTCGAATTCTTCCCGATTATAGGCAATGCCGCCGCCCGAGCCGCCCATGGTAAACGACGGGCGGATAATGCAGGGGAACCCCACGTCCGCCGCCACGGCCAGCGCTTCTTCCATATTATGGGCAAAGCCGGAGCGGGCGGTCTCCAGACCGATTTTTTTCATCGCCTTGTCAAAACGCTGCCGGTCTTCCGCTTTGTCGATCGCATCGGCGGTGGCGCCGATCATGGTGACGCCGAATTCGGCCAGCACCCCTTCGCGCTCCAGTTCCAGCGCGCAGTTCAGCGCCGTCTGCCCGCCCATGGTGGGCAGGATGGCGTCGGGCCGCTCTTTTTCGATGATTTTGCGCACCACTTCCCAATGGATGGGTTCGATATAAGTGGCGTCAGCCATATCCGGATCGGTCATGATGGTGGCGGGGTTGGAGTTTACCAGCACCACCCGGTAACCCTCCTCGCGCAGGGCCTTGCACGCCTGCGCGCCGGAGTAATCGAATTCACAGGCCTGACCGATGACGATCGGACCGGCGCCCAGGATCAGGATACTGCTTATATCTGTACGTTTTGGCATTGCTTTGCTCCTGATTATTTGGCCTGAGAACGATAAGTCTGGATCAACTCGATAAAATGGTCGAACAGCGGTCCGGCATCATGGGGGCCGGGACTGGCTTCAGGATGGCCCTGGAAACAGAACGCCGGTTTGTCGGTACGGTGCAGGCCTTGCAGCGTGCCGTCAAACAATGAGGTGTGCGTTACGCGCAAATTGGCGGGCAGCGTGGTTTCGTCCACCGCGAAGCCATGGTTCTGGGCGGTAATCATCACCCGGCCGGCATCCAGATCTTTTACCGGATGGTTGCCGCCGTGGTGGCCGAATTTCATTTTGATGGTTTTGGCCCCGCTGGCCAGGGCCAGCAGTTGGTGCCCCAGGCAAATGCCGAATATCGGCGTTTCGGTTTGCAAAAAGGATTGAATGGCGGCGATGGCATAATCGCACGGTTCCGGGTCGCCGGGGCCGTTTGCCAGGAAGATGCCGTCGGGGTCCATGGCCAATACCACGTCGGCGGGCGTCTGCGCCGGCACGACCGTCAGCCGGCAGCCGCGATCCACCAGCATGCGCATGATGTTGCGTTTGATGCCGAAATCGTAGGCCACCACGTGATAGGGCAGCGTGTGCGCGGCCGCCGGGACGGGCAGGCCCGCGCCCAGCTGCCAGCTGCCCTGGGTCCAGCCGTATTGCTCGGCGGTGCTGACTTCCTTGGCCAGGTCCATGCCCTTAAGGCCGGGGAATTCGCGCGCTTTTTGCAGGGCCAGCGCGGCATCCGGCGCGTCGCCGGCGATGATGCAGCCGTTTTGCGCGCCTTTTTCCCGCAGCAGGCGGGTCAGCTTGCGGGTATCGATATCGGCGATGCCGACGACGTTATTGTGTTTGAGATAGTCGGACAACGTCCCGGTGCTGCGAAAGTTGCTGGCGATAAGGGGTAAATCGCGAATGACCAGCCCCTGGGCCTGGATGCGGGATGATTCTGCGTCTGCTTCGTTGGTGCCGACATTGCCGATATGGGGATAAGTGAGAGTGACGATTTGGCGGGAATAGGAGGGATCGGTGAGGATTTCTTGATAACCGGTCATCGATGTATTGAAGACCACTTCCCCCACTGCCGTTCCCTCCGCCCCGATGGCCCGACCGTGGAATTGGGTTCCGTCTTCCAGAACCAATAGCGCTGACTTTATCAAAACACCCTCCAAGGAATATTCAGTCATTGTATTTGCATATTAATTCAGATTTAGCGATCTTAATCAATGCAAAAAACACCTTCAAGGTAGATTTTCGGCAAATTGGGCGCATTTTAATGATGAGGCGGCCGCTTGTCCACCCCAGGGTGATATTTTTTGCCAAATAATAGCATTTAAGCCATTTTCCCGCGATGAGGGCCGCAAAAGGCGGTAATTTATGGCCCGGGTAATCGGTTGCCTGGTAGGATTATTGTTAAAAATGAAAAACGGAGTGTCCAAAACCACCATGACCGGAATAAAGAGCCATATTGATGCCGTTTGGATGAGAAAATGGCCATTTATCATCGTCTGGAAAAACTATTCCATCAAAACGCTTATTTTACCAAAAAAACGCAGGGGCAATAAAATAATTACCCCCCAATCAAAACGTTAAGATTGAAATTACCACATCACGATGGTTCGGTACTTTATAAATTTGCTAAACCCAGCACATTTCCCATATCAAAAAGCCCTGATTCACGGCCTTTAAGCCAAACCGCCGCCCGAACCGCGCCGTTGGCAAATGTCATGCGGCTTGACGCTTTATGGGAAATCTCTACCCGCTCGCCGACATCCGCGAACATGGCGGTATGTTCGCCTACGATATCCCCGGCTCGCACGGAGGCGAAGCCGATGGTATGGGGCTTGCGTTCGCCGGTATGGCCTTCGCGGCTATAGACGGCGCAATCTTTCAGGTCGCGTCCCAACGCCCCGGCGATAGCCTCGCCCATGGCCAGGGCCGTTCCCGAAGGCGCATCTACTTTATGCCGGTGATGGGCTTCGATAATTTCGATGTCGCAATAGTCGCCCATCACCTCGGCCGTCTTTTCCAGCAGCCTAAGCATTACATTGACGCCAACGCTGAAATTAGCGGCGAAAACAATGCCTATGAGCTGGGCAGCCTGTTGAATCCTGGCTTTTTGCGCCTCATCAAAGCCGGTAGTGCCGATAATCATTCCCTTGCCCAGTTCCTGGCAAAAAGCCAGATGCGCCAGGGTGCCTTCCGGACGGGTGAAATCGATGAAGATATCAAAATCGTCTTTTATGGCTTCCAGGCTGTCGCTGACCAGGATACCGGTGGTCCCGATGCCGGCCAGCTCACCGGCATCCGCGCCGATAAGGCTTGAACCGGCGCGTTCCAGCGCCGCGCCCAGACAGGCCTGCCCCGACTGCTGCACCGCCTGGATTAATTGACGGCCCATGCGGCCCCCCGCGCCGGCGATGGCGATGCGGATTGGTGTTATGCTCATACATACTCTCTGATAGTTGGTCTGATAAACTCAGTTCAGGGTAACCGCCGCCCCGGATTGCCGCCAGCAGATTTGCCCGGAAATTAGAATTATAGGGCGCAGGCGGGTTGATATCAGTAACGGCAATTTACCCGGCGCGGCTGATTGACCCGGCAGGGAAAATGAATGTTTATTCATCTGCATGCATTTAACTTTCGGCGCTAACCGTCCATGCGGACAGGCTATACTCAAACCCTACAGCCGATAATCGCGTCAGCGGAGTCAGGATGAATCATTTTTTTACTTCCCCGGTCCACGCCATAGGGGATTACCGCGCGGCCCTGGGGGAAACGCCGGTCTGGTGCAGCCGCAGCCAATCGCTGCTGTGGGTTGATATCCTGCGGCATCGCCTGTTGCGTTACTGGCCCGGTCGGCGGCATATCGAGCAGCGCCGGTTGGATTGCCTGTTCAGCGGGGTACTGCTGACCGAACGGGAGGAACTGTTTCTGGTGGTGGCGCAGCAAGGCATCCAGCTTTATCAGTATGGCGGGGATAGCGCCGCCCTTGAGAGGGTGTGCCCCTACCCCGCCGACGCCGCCGGAACCCGACCCAACGAGACCGCCATCGCCCCCGACGGGTCGCTGTGGTTCAGCACCATGGACCTGGCGGAACAGCGCCCTATCGGCGGCTGGTATCGTTATGCCGCCGGCGACGCCGGGCCGCGCAAAATGATGGGCAATGCGACCATTCCCAATACCCTGGCATGGTATGGCGATACCGTATGGTTTGCCGACAGCGCAGAAAAAAGGTTTTATGCCAGCGACGCCGCCGCCATAAACCCCCATCGCCTGCGGGTGTTCGACGCCGATGGCCTGACGCCCGACGGCTCGGCGTTGACCTCGGCCGGGGAGCTCATTAATGCGCGCTTCGGTCACGCCTGCGCGAGCCGCTACGCTATCGGCGATGGTGGTCTCACCTTGCTCGAAAATTTACCGTTGCCGGTGCGCCAGCCCAGCTGCTGCGCCTTCGGCGGTCCAGCACGCAATGAACTATTCATCACCAGCGCCAGCAAAAACCTCGATTCGCCCGGTGAAATCGACGGCGCCTTGCTGCATGTGGAAACCCGCGCCACCGGCGCGCCGGAGCACCGGTTCAGGCTGGAATAATCCAGCCCGGGGGAATAACCGGCACGACTTCGCCGGGCGTCCGCCACAGCGCGGTACTGTAAAAGAGGTTGCTTTTTTCGGAGAGACCTATCAAAATGACAGCTGTCAAATTGATAGGTGATAAAATGGACTTTAAAACACCTTTGACGGTTAAGGAGTTTCCCCTTAGCCAAGGTTCCGCCCGGAAAATCATCAATAACCTGGCAAGCAACCATACGGGACGGATACTGCTTAGCGCGCATGCGAAACAACGCATGCTTGAACGGCGAGTCACACTCAGGCAAATCTTAAACGTGCTGGGCCATGTCAGAAGCAGGTTTACCGAGCTCCCGCATCGAACCCCCGCCGGGGACTGGAAGTGCAATTTGCAGGGCATGGCGGCCGGGGAGTTGATTGAAGTCGTGGTGGTGCTTAAGCGGTTTGAAACAGATCCATCGGCGTTTGTGATTACGGTAATGGTTAATTAACGAGGTGCAAATCATGTATCACTATACGGAAAGTGGCTTGACCACGGTCTGGCTGACCAACGGCTATAACAGCCAAATCCTCGAAGGCGAAACCTATACCAGCATCGAAGACGCCGGCGGCCTGCATCATCTTATCGCCAAGACCCTGGTCAACCGCCGCAGCCCGCTCGATGCCGAAGAAATCCGCTTCCTGCGCATCGAAATGAACATGTCGCAAAAAGCGCTGGCCGAATTGATGGGCGTTGACGTACAAACCCTGGCCCGCTGGGAAAAAGGCCAAAGCAGCCTCCCGCGAACCGCCGATGTGGCGCTGCGGGCGCTGTACACCGAGTCCTGCGATGAAGAAAGCCATATCGGCCTTCTCATGCGCATGCTCGCCGACGCGGAAATTAATCAATCAATGGAAAAATTGGTTTTCGAAGAGCGGGATCGTACCTGGCAGCAAATCGCGGGGTAACCCTACTCTATACGCCCCCAAGCCCCATGCGTATCACCGGCAAGAAAACCTATTTGATAATGGACGGAGTAAAACACCGCGCCGCAGGCGAACCCGCGCTTACTCCACCATCCTCACGTTCACCCGCAACTCTTTCGGCACCT
The DNA here is from genome assembly GCF_047324175.1 of Sodalis sp. RH21. Taxonomy (NCBI): domain Bacteria; kingdom Pseudomonadati; phylum Pseudomonadota; class Gammaproteobacteria; order Enterobacterales; family Bruguierivoracaceae; genus Sodalis; species Sodalis sp. RH21. The sequence continues at coordinate 4,728,921 of NZ_CP178732.1, forward strand.
CGAACACAATATTTTCCTCGCGTCCGATAAGCTCCTCCGCGCCCTGGCCGCCCAGGGCCTGCAAACGGCCAATCACCGCCTGTACCAGGATATCCGGCGCGGAAGCCCCGGCGGTGACCCCGATGGTGCCGATCCCCTGCAGCCAGCTTTCCTGGATGTCCGCCGCGCTATCAATCAGGTAAGCGGGTTTGCCCACCCGCTGCGCCAGTTCCGCCAGCCGGTTGGAGTTGGACGAGTTTTTCGACCCGACCACCAGCACCACGTCCGCATCGGCAGCCAGCTCGCGCACCGCCTCCTGGCGGTTGGTGGTGGCATAGCAAATATCGTCCTTACGCGGACCGATAATTTGCGGGAAACGTTCGCGCAGCGCATCGATAACCTCGGAGGTGTCGTCCACCGATAGCGTCGTCTGGGTCATGAAGCACAGATTATTTTCATTTTTAACCCGCAGTTGCCAGACATCCGCCGGCGATTCCACCAGGTACATTCCCCCCGCGGGATTATTGTACTGCCCCATGGTGCCCTCCACTTCCGGGTGCCCCGTATGACCGATCAAGATGGCCTCGGTACCCTTACGGCTGGCGCGCGCCACTTCCATATGCACCTTGGTGACCAGCGGGCAGGTGGCGTCGAATACCGTTAAATCGCGGTTTTTCGCCTCGGCCCGCACCGCCTGCGATACGCCGTGGGCGGAGAAAATTAAAATAGATCCGTCGGGCACATCATCGATTTGTTCGATAAAGATGGCGCCGCTGGCGCGCAGGGAATCCACCACATAGCGGTTATGCACAACTTCATGGCGCACATAAATCGGTGCGCCATAAATTTCCAGCGCGCGTTCGACAATGCTGATGGCCCGATCGACACCGGCGCAAAAACCCCGTGGGTTAGCCAGTAAGATGCGCATTTTTATCCTCCTGCTGCGGATTGATTGCCAGAACGTCGATATCAAAATACACCGTGCGGCCGGCCAGGGGATGGTTGAAATCCACCGTAATGGATTCCTCGGCCACGTCGCGGATAAGCCCCGGCATTTCGTTGCCGCTGACGGCGGTGAACAGCATGATGGTACCCACCTCCGGCACGCCGGTTTCACTGAAATCGCGGCGGGAAAAGAACTGAATCAAATCGGGATTCGACGGACCGAACGCCGCTTCCGGCGCCAGGGAAAATGATTTTTTATCACCCACCCGCAGGCCGAGCAACGCCTGCTCCAGCGGCGCCGATAAACTATCGTCGCCCAGGCGGAACAATGCCGGCTTATTGTCGCGCCGGGTTGACTCGGCGAGGGTGCCGTCTTCGAGCTTAAGATCGAAATGCACCAGCACCGCGCTGTCGGATTGCACCTGTTCGGTCATGGCGCTTAACCTTTCTGCTTGGCGGTTTTGTCGGCCGGGCGTATCAGCCCTTCCAACACGATCAAAAACGCGCCGATGCAGATCGCGGAGTCCGCCACGTTAAAGGTGGGAAAATGCCAATCGCCCACATAAAAATCTATGAAGTCGATGACCACGCCGTGGACCAGCCGATCGAACAGATTGCCTAGCGCGCCGCCGATAATCAGCGCATAAGCGCAGTTGGTCAGACGCTGGCGATGATCCGAGCGGTACATCATGACCATCAGCGCCACGGCGATCACCAGGGCGATAACCGCAAACATCCAGCGCTGCCAGCCGTCTTTATCGGCCAGGAAGCTAAACGCCGCGCCGTTGTTGTGGGCGTAGAAAAAATTAATGAACGGCATGATGGCGACCGTTTCATGCAGCATGAAATGCTGCATGACCCATTGTTTGCTGCCCAGATCGATAATCAGGACAATCAGCGCCAGCCACAGCCAGCGCAGTCCGGTGGTGCTCAGTGATCTATTCATCAGACAAACTTACGCTCTTCGCCCGCGCCGGCCACGTTAGTGACACAGCGACCACAAATTTCAGGATGCGCGGCGTCGCCGCCGATATCGGTCTCGAAATGCCAACAGCGCGGACATTTCGATCCTTCGGCCTTCACCAGCGCGATTTTCAGACCTTTAAGACCTTCGCTCTGCTGGGCGTCGTCCCCGGCAGCATCGTACCGGGCCACCGCCGCGCGCGAGGTCAGCAAGGCGAAATACAGCTCATCGCCCAGCGCATTCAGGACGGGCGCCAGCGCGTCGTCGGCATACAAGGTCACCCGCGCTTCAAGAGAGCCGCCGATCAGCTTATCCGCGCGGGCCTGCTCCAGCACCTTATTGACTTCGCTGCGCACTTTCAGCACCGTCTCCCAATAAGCGTCGTTCATGGTTTCATCGGCGTCCAGTCCGAACAGGCCGTCATACCACTCTTCGGTAAACACGAACTGTCCGCGGGCGCCGGGCATAAAGCCCCAGATTTCATCCGCGGTGAATGACATGATCGGCGCCATCCAGCGCACCAGGGCCTCGACGATATAATACAACGCGGTCTGGCAGCTGCGGCGGGCGATACTGTCCGCCTGGGTGGTGTACTGGCGATCCTTGATGATATCCAGGTAAAACGAGCCCATTTCAATCGAGCAGAACTGCATCATGCGCTGCACGACATTATGGAAATCGTAGCTGTCGTAAGCGGCGATGATTTCCACCTGCGCCGCCTGCGCCCGGCCCACGGCCCAGCGATCCAGCACCACCATATCTTCCGGCCGCACGCAGTGCAGGGCCGGATCGAAGCCTTTCAGGTTGGCCAGCAGGAAACGCGCGGTATTGCGGATGCGGCGATACGCGTCGGCGGAGCGCTTGAGGATTTCATCGGATACCGCCATTTCACCGGTATAATCGGTGGATGCCACCCATAGGCGCAGGATATCCGCGCCCAGCTTGTCGATAACCTGCTGCGGGCTGACCACGTTGCCGATGGATTTGGACATTTTACGCCCCTGTCCGTCGACGGTGAAACCATGGGTCAGTACCTGGCGGTAAGGGGCCTCGCCTTTCATCGCCGTCGAGATCATCAGCGAGGACATAAACCAACCGCGATGCTGATCGGAGCCTTCCAGATACATATCCGGCCCGTGGCCGGCGAATTCGGGACGCACCGCCACTACCGATGAATGCGTTGAACCCGAATCGAACCAGACGTCCAGGGTATCAGGCACCTTGGTATAATTTTCCGCCTCCGCGCCCAGCAAGTCGGCGGGATTCAAATCCCACCAGGCCTGGATGCCGTCTTGTTCCACCCGCTTGGCCACTTCTTCCATCAATTCCAGCGTGCGCGGATGAAGCTCTTCGGTGTCTTTATGCACGAACAGCGACATCGGCACGCCCCAGGTGCGCTGGCGGGAGATACACCAGTCGGGACGGTTGGCCACCATGTTTTCGATGCGCGCCTGGCCCCAGCCCGGTATCCACTGCACTTCTTTAATTTCTTCCAGCGAGCGCGCGCGCAGGCCGTGCTGATCCATGCTGACAAACCACTGCGGCGTGGCGCGAAAAATGATCGGCGTTTTATGGCGCCAGCAGTGCGGATAGCTGTGCAGCAATTTTTCCACATGCACCAGGGCGCCGCGCTCGCGCAGCAGTTCCACCACCACATCGTTGGCTTTAAAGACCTGCATGCCGTCCAGGGCGGGAAAGGTGCCCGGCAGATAGCAGCCGTCCGGACCTACCGGGTTGGCCACTTCCAAACCGTACTGCTGGCCGATCACGTAGTCATCCGGACCGTGGCCGGGGGCGGTGTGTACCGCGCCGGTGCCGGCCTCAAGCGTGACGTGCTGGCCAAGAATCGCCGGCACGTCAAACCCCATGAACGGATGTTGAAAGCGCAGCAGTTCCAGCGCGCTGCCCTTGCAACTGCCCAGCACATTCCATTGCGCGACACCCGCGCGCTGCATGACGCTGGCCACCAGCTCAGCGGCCAGTATCCAGTTTTGCCCGTTTACCGCCACCAGCTGATATTCGAAGTCCGGATGGACCGAAATCGCCCGGTTGGCGGGCAGGGTCCAAGGCGTGGTGGTCCAGATCACCAGGGCCACCGGGCCGGCGACATCGGTCACGCCGAATTTCGCCGCGACGCCTGCCGGGTCAACCGCCTGAAAAGCCACGTCGATGGAGGGGGAGGTGCGATCATAATACTCCACTTCCGCTTCCGCCAGCGCTGAACGGCAGTCGATACACCAGTGCACCGGCTTGGCGCCTTTATGCAAATGGCCATTGCCGATCACCTTGCCGAGCGACCGGATAATATTGGCCTCGGTGGCGAAATCCATGGTCAGATAGGGCTTTTCCCATTCGCCCAGGACGCCAAGGCGAATGAAATCTTTTTTCTGCCCGGCCACTTGTTCTGCGGCATATTTACGGCAGGCGGCGCGGAATTCGGCGGCGCTAACCTTTTCGCCGGGCTTGCCGATCAGCTGTTCCACTTTCAGCTCGATGGGCAGGCCGTGGCAATCCCAGCCCGGGACATAAGGAGAGTCGTAGCCCATCAAACCCTTGGACTTGATAATAATATCTTTAAGAATTTTGTTAACCGAGTGACCGATATGAATACTGCCGTTGGCGTACGGAGGGCCATCGTGCAGAATAAAGGTTTTTTTGCCTTTTTTAGCGTTACGAATCAGCCCGTACAGGTCCTGTTCATACCAGTTTTGCAGCATGCCAGGCTCGCGCTTGGCGAGATCGCCACGCATCGGGAACCCTGTGTCAGGTAAATTCAGGGTATTTTTGTAATCACTCATTCGATTCTCGGTTCCGTTTTCGGTGAGAGAGTTTAAAGGGGCGCCGTCAACCTGAAGAACTCCCGGCCGGCCACCACATCATTCGCGATTTGCCGCTTCAACTCATCAAGGGAGGCAAACCGTTGCTCATTGCGCAATTTCGCGCGTATCACGACTTCTATATGACGACCGTAAAGATCCATCGCCACATCCAGCAAATGCACTTCCAGCCGCTGGCGCAGCCCCGCCACCGTCGGCCGGGTGCCGATATTGGCCACGCCGGCGAAAGTCTGGGGACCCAGCCCGTACACGTCCACCGCATATACGCCGTTAATCGGCGCGGGGCGGCCCTTGAGCGATACGTTGGCAGTGGGGAACCCAAGGGTGCGGCCCAGCTCGTCGCCGTGCTCCACGCGCCCGGAGATGCGGTAAGGGTGCCCCAGCAGCATTTCGGCGACCACCAGCCGATCGCCGGCCAGCGCCTCGCGCACCGCCGTGCTGCTGATGCGCCTGCCGCCTTCGGTGTAGGTGGCGGTGCTCATCACCTCGAAACCCGCCGCGGTGCCCATCTGCTGCAAAAAAGCGAAATCCCCTTCGCGCCGCGCGCCGAAGCGAAAATCATCGCCCACGCAAAGAAACCGCACGCCCAGTTTTTTCACCAGCAGCTCGGAAACAAAAGTCTCGGCGCCAATGGCGGCAAACCGCGCATCGAAGGTTATGCACAATACTACGTCAATCCCGGCTTCGGCCAGGTACTTCACTTTATCCCGCAGGCGGGTCAAGCGCGCCGGAGCGTCCCGGCCGGCAAAATGTTCCTGCGGCTGGGGTTCAAAAATCATCACCATTACCGGCAGGCCGCGTTTGCGGCCTTCGGTCTGCAATTGTGCAATCAACGCCTGGTGCCCACGATGAAAACCATCAAAATTGCCAATAGTGAGCACGCACCCGTGGTGACGCGCCTGAAGGTTATGTAAACCGCGAATAAGCTTCATAGCAGGCTCAAGACAGTGGAAATCGGCGGATTATACCTTGTACAGCGGATAAGGTTAACCCGCTAATCCAATCTTTGACAGTAACGGCGGTGAAAGCCATGCTTATTTCGTCCGGTCAGGTTTTTTTCGCAGGTTATTCTGCTCCATGCGGTGTATTCCTCTCCACCCGTTACGGGCGCCGCGGCGCTAAATCATTTCTTTATTGCAGATAATCGCTTTTTTCATCTCAAAGGCTGTATTCCCCGGGCTGAAACTGGTAGAATCCTGCGCCATCACATTGTAACAGGCGTTGCGTAGTCAAGCGGCGCTTATTTGCACAAATCCATTGACAAAAGAAGGCCGAAAGGGCATATTCCTCGGCCTTTGAATTGTCTCATAGAACATGTTTGGGAGTTGGACCTTGGCTAATATCAAATCAGCTAAGAAACGCGCCGTACAGTCTGAGAAGCGTCGTCAGCACAATGCCAGCCGTCGCTCCATGATGCGTACCTTTATCAAGAAGGTATACGCGGCTATCGATGCAGGTGATAAAGATGCAGCGCAGAATGCTTTTTCTGCCATGCAACCCATTGTGGACCGTCAGGCCAGTAAAGGTTTGATCCACAAAAACAAAGCAGCGCGTCATAAATCTAATCTGACCGCGCGTATCAACGCAATGCAGTAACACCTGCTTTCGTTGTGATTTGTAAAAAAACCGGCCCCGGCCGGTTTTTTTGTGCCTATCTTTCGTCGCTGCGGCCGGCGGTCAGGGGTAACGGCAGCGCCAGGCGCAGCAGCCCATATCCCCAAATCGCCGCCACCACGGACCCGGTAAGGATGCCCAGCTTGGCCAGGACGATCATGTGCGGGTCCGACCCCGCCCCGCCAAACGCCAGGCCGGCAATAAATATCGACATGGTAAAACCGATGCCGCACAGTACCGCGGCGGCGGCGATTTGCCTGAAACTGACCCCATCCGGCAGCCGGGCCAGGCCCAGTTTCATGGACAAGAAACAAAACGTCAGAATGCCCAGCGGCTTGCCAAGCACCAGGCCCACCGCAATGCCGGCCGGCAGGATGGAAAACAGGCTGGCCGGCGTTAATCCGTGCAGGGCCACCCCGGCGTTGGCGAACGCGAACAGCGGCAAAATCAGATACACCACCCACGGCTGGATCTTATGCTCCAGCGCCAGGGACGGGGAGTATCCCCGCTGCCGGGCGGCCGGCATAGCCCCGGTCGGCGGCAACCGCAATGGAATCAGGCCGCCGAGGATTACCCCCGCCAGGGTGGCATGGATGCCGGACAGCAAAATGGCCCCCCACAGCAGCGCCCCCACCAGCAGGTACCAGCCGATATGCCTGACATTGCGGCGGTTCATCAGCGCCAGCGCCAGGATGGCCACCCCGGCGCCGGCTAACGCGGCCAACGAGAGATCGTGGTTATAAAACAGGGCGATGATCGCGATCGCCCCCAAGTCATCAATAATGGCCAGCGCCAGTAAAAACGCTTTAAGGCTGGCCGGCACCCGTTTACCCAGCAGCGCCATGACCCCGACCGCAAAGGCGATATCCGTGGCCGTGGGGATGGCCCAGCCAGAGTGATGCGCCGGTTCGCGCCAATTCAATAACGTAAAGATGATCGCCGGGGCTATCATGCCGCCGAGCGCGGCGATGGCAGGAAACGCCGCCTGGCTGCGGCTGGCCAGCGCCCCTTCCATTAATTCGCGCTTTACGTCCAGGCCAATCATCAAAAAGAAAACGGCCATCAGGGCGTCATTAATTAAAACCAGCAAAGTGAAATGCGAAGAGTGAACGGCCGCGGCGTCCTGGGGAAAAAACACCAGCGCGTTATAAAACGCCTGCGCGGGCGTATTGGCCATAATCAGCGCCGCCATGGCGGCTAAAATGAGTAAAACGCCCCCTGAGGCCTCGTGGTTCAACCAGCGTTTAATAAAACCGGGCACGGTACATCCTTTTAATGCTGAAGATAAATTTATTGTGCGGGATGTTCGCGCGCAGGTAAATCAAAACCGGAACCATCCGGCACCATTGGTCGCCGAATGGTTGAAAGATATGGAGGATTTCCGGCCGGATAGGCCAACGCCGCCCCTGGGGCGGCGGAGCTTGTTGAGCTCTTGATACGGGCAGGCTATAGCTGGTAATTCTGTTTATGGATGCGGCTATACAGTAATACCGCCAGTCCGCCCAGGATGGCTACCGCGCCGATAATAAAAAATCCCGGCAGATAGGAACCGGTATTTTTCAATAAGATCGCCACCACGAAACCTGCTGTCGTGCCGCCGCAGCCCGCCCCGATACCGTTAATGACCCCCGCCGCCGGACCTACCGCTTCAGGCTTCACGCTGGTGGTGATAATCGACCAGATGTTGGTGGTATAACTGCTGGTGAAATAGGCGATGGCAAAAGTAATCAATGCCATTTTCACCACGGGATCGGCAATAATCGGCAATACGGTGAGCAATATGCCGGCAACCAGTAGTCCCGATGCCGCTATCAACCCTCTCTTTTGCGTGCGATCGCTCAGGATAGACATCGGAATAGCAAACACTACCGCCAATAAATAGGGTAACGAACTGGCAAAACCCTGCCACATGCCGGTAAAGCCCAGCGAATGCACCAGCATGGGAATAAACAGCGTGATGCCCCAGAACAGCATGCCGTTGGCAAAATAGCTGAAAATCAACAATAGGAAAGGATAGCCACCCAGAGACTGGAAGGTAATTTTCCCGGTCGGCTGCTGTTCTTTGACTGATGCCCCTTCCTGGCCATCCGGCGCGGATTTAAGAAAAACTAAAAATAACGGCACCACGAGAAATATGCCCAGCCCGCCGGTTATATAGAATAACCACTTCCAGCCTAAAACGTCATAAATCGGCGTCAGGATGAGAAAGCCCAGGCCAAGCGCGAGAAATTGACCATAAAATTGGATTAAGTTGGTGCCCCGGGTAATTTCATCTTTAGTGAACCAGGCACGGGCAAAACGAAATTGCTGCGGCCAATAAATACCTTCGGTAATGCCGAGAATGATACGAAACACGATCAGCAGGGTTGGCGAGGTCACCCACGCCGTGGCCACCGTGGCCAGAGACCAGATAAATACCATGCTGACAATCGTGGTCTTAGGATTAAGTTTGTATGTGAAAAAACCGCCAAAAAAATTAGATAGCGCATAACCGATTAGAAAGCCCGTTAATGCCAGGGACTTGGTGGTCGCGCCGGAAAAGCCAAGATCCGCTTCCATACCGGGCAAAGCGATGGAAAGGTTTGAACGATCGAGATAGGCGATAAAAACCCCGATCATTAAAGTAACGCCTATACGATACCATTTTGAATTATCCATATTATTTTCCATTCTACGTTGGAGTTTGCTGCGCGCAGGGTATTAATATCAGCCTTAATTTTGTTCATAATGCCGGATCAGATCCCGATCAATTTCTATTCCAAGACCAGGCTGATTGGGTACCGGAATAAACGGCCCGATGACTAAATCGGATAATTGCTCCCGGAAAACATTGGGTGCCCGGTCCAGTTCAAGCAAGGGTCGTTCTTTAACACAAGAGGGGACCGCCAGCGGGATAGCGGAAATCAGATGCAGCGTGGCGGCCAAGGAAATAGCCGATCCCCACAAATGGGGGTAACAGTCGACGCCGTGGGCGCTTGCCAGCATGGCTACATTTAACGCTTCGCTCAACCCGCCGCAGGCGGCGACATCGGGTTGCACGATATCCACACAGCGCTGCTCAAGCAATGGTCTGAATCCAAAGCGGGTAAATTCCGATTCACCGCCGGCGATGCGCATGTTTAATGCGCTTCTGACTTCTTGATATCCCTGAAAATCATCGGGTAGCACCGGCTCTTCAAACCACGCTATATTATGTTCTTCAACAGAATGACCAAATTGAATGGCTTCACGCACGGTATAGGCGCGGTTGGAGTCTATCGCCAGGCTGGCATCCGGCCCGATTAGCCGCCGCACTTCAGCCACCCGCGCGGCGTCCTGACGCGGCGTTTTACCGCCGACTTTCATTTTGTATGCCTGAAACCCCTGCTGCATAGAGACTTCGGCGTCTTGTTCCAAAGAATACCGCGCGTCGTCCGAGTAATAAAAGGAGGAGGCATAGGCCTTGATGGGCTCATCGGCGGCTCCGCCTAATAATTTGGCAATGGGCTGTCCCAACGCCTTGCCGAAAATGTCCCATAACGCGATATCGATACCCGACAGAGCTGAAATGGCGATCCCTTTGCGGCCAAACTCGCGGGTACGATTGTATAAATTTTCCCATATGCGCGCGCGTTGCATCGGATCTTGGCCGGTTAATAATGGCGCGAACAATTCGTTAATCAGAGCAGCATTAGCCCGGGCAGGACCAAAACATTCCCCCCAGCCGATAATGCCCCCGTCGGTTATGATTTCCACCAAGCAACCCGCCCGGCTGTTCCATAACCACTGGGACATACCGAACTGAGTCTCCAATTTTTGTACCACGACATGGGTCTTGATTTCTTGTATACGCATAAGTGGCTCCTAATTAAGGTAATCGATTACCTTATTTTTTAAAAAAATTAATTGATCGTCGAATCTCTGGCAATGAGCTGAACGGGTAATTCCAGTGACTCCAGGTCGATATTTTCATTATTTTGCAAAAGACTGGTTATCAGCTTTTTGGCCGCAAAAGCGCCTATTTGATAGGTAGGCTGTGAAATTACCGTCAGGCTGGGGTTCGTCACGGATGACCATTCGGTGTCGTCGAAGCCGATAAAAAGGAAATCAGCGGGAATAGTGCGATTTAACTGTTTTACGGCCTTGAGCACCGCCAGCGACAAGATGCCGTTGGTCGCAATAATCCCCAAGCTATCGGCGCTATTTTTCTTCTCAAAAATATCGCTAAGAACCTCGGCTACCCGATCTATTTGTATTTTTTCGATAATATGGACGTCGCTTTTAATATTATCCAGATTGGCTTGACTGGTCAGCGCGAGAAACGCCCCGACGCGTTCTATCCTGGGGCTGATGCGATTGGTGGGCGGGCTCAGCAATATCAAAGAATTACATCTTTTTTCCAATAGATGGTCGACCGCTAGCGCAACGCCTTGAAAGTTATCAATGGAGACCGAATTTACCGTTTTGCCGTTCTTGCTGATTTTCCGCCCGACCAGCACCACCGGGATTTCGGCAGCGAGATTAACAATGAGTTCATCGTTGCCGCCGGTGGTATTAATCACAAAGCCGTCCACCCGCTTGGCCATCATCATCTCGACGAATTCACTTTCTTTTAACGGGGACTCTTTGGAATTACACACAAAAATGGTATAGCCAAACTCGGCGCAAGCTTCTTCGATGCCTTGTAAAATGGCAATGGAATAGGGGTTGAGGATATCGGACAAGATAACCGCGATGGTATTGCTTTTAGTGCTGCGCAGACTGCGCGCCACATCATTGGGCTTATAATCCATCGACTTAATGACTTTTTCAATGCGCAGCCGCGTATTTTCGCCCATGGATTGGAATTTGCCATTCAGATAGCGCGACACCGTGGCGGTGGAGACTCCCGCTGCTAATGCCACATCGCGAATTGCTATTTGTTTTTTCATACGCACTTATTGAGGTAATCGATTACCCAAATGTTAGCCCGCTTCCAGAACGTAAAACCGTGATCTCATTCTCACTACTGATTGGCGGAGCGAAATTTTAAGCAAAAAAATCCCCGGCCAGCCGGCCGGGGATTCGTAATACCGATCGAAACGCGGTAATCAGCGCGTCAGATCGTCAAAAAATTTCTTCACGCCGTCCAGAAAACTTTTTGACCGCGGGCTATTTTGTTCGCCGCTCGGTCCGCCAAAACTTTCTTCCAGTTCGCGCAGCAGCTGTTTTTGCTTTTCGTTAAGCTTGACCGGGGTTTCCACCACCACCCGGCACAGCAGGTCGCCCTGACTGCCGCCGCGCACGGATTTAACGCCTTTGCCGCGCATACGGAATAGCTTGCCGGTTTGCGTTTCGGCGGGCACCTTCAGTTTGACCCGGCCGTCCAGGGTAGGGACTTCGATTTCACCGCCCAGGGCCGCCATGGCGAAATTAATCGGCACTTCGCAAAACAGGTTGTTCTCTTCGCGTTCAAAAATGGGATGCTGGCGCACCTGAACCTGAACGTAAAGATCGCCGGCCGGCGCACCTTGCTCCCCCGCTTCGCCTTCGCCCGACAGGCGGATGCGATCGCCGGTATCCACGCCGGCGGGAATCTTCACCGACAGGGTTTTGGATTTCTCTACCCGACCGTGTCCATGACATTTATGACAGGGTTCTTTGATGATTTTACCGTGTCCCTGGCAGGTGGGACAGGCTTGCTGCACCGCAAAAAAGCCCTGGCGCATCTGCACCTGGCCGGAGCCGTGGCAGGTGGGACAGGTAATGGGCGACGTGCCCGGTTTAGCGCCGCTGCCGTGGCAGACGTCGCACTCTTCCAGGGCCGGAATGCGGATCTCCTTGGTTACGCCGCGCACCGCTTCCTCAAGGGTAAGCTCCATGTTGTAGCGCAAATCCGAACCGCGGCTGGCGCGCTGGCGTCGGCCGCCGCCAAAGATATCGCCGAATACATCGCCGAAAATATCGGTGAAATCCGCCCCGCCGGCGGCGCCGCCGCCATAACCCCCGCCCATGCCGCCCTGTTCGAAAGCGGCGTGGCCATACTGGTCATACGCGGCGCGTTTTTGCGGGTCGGTCAGAATCTCATAGGCTTCTTTTGCTTCTTTGAATTTTGCTTCGGCTTCGGCATTCCCTGGGTTACGATCCGGGTGGAATTTCATCGCCAGGCGTTTATAGGCCTTTTTGATTTCACGCTCTTCCGCATCCCGGGAAAGGCCTAAAATCTCGTAATAGTCTGTTTTCGCCATTGTCTCTTCCTGCCCTCAACATGCTTACACGGGCGTAAGGTTTCCCCGACGCCCGTGCCTGTTGCCAACCACGATATTATTTATCGCCGCTGTGCCCTATCAGGGCGATTATTTTTTATCTTTAACTTCTTCAAATTCGGCGTCGACCACGTCGTCATCTTTCTTGCCTTCGGCGGCGGCTTCAGCGCCCGCTTCGGCAGCGCCGGCCTGGGCCGCCTGCTGCTGGGCCACTTCAAGCAATTTGCCGGATACTTGGATCAGCGCCTGCATCTTCGCTTCGATATCGGCCTTGTCTTCGCCCTTCAGGGCGGTTTCCAGGGCGCTCAGCGCGGTTTCAATCGCCTTTTTATCGTCGGCGGGCAGCTTGTCGCCGGCTTCTTCCAGCTGTTTACGGGTGCTGTGCACCTGATGATCGGCCTGGTTGCGGGTCTGCACCAGCTCTTCAAACTTGCGATCCGCTTCCGCGTTGGCTTCGGCTTCCCGCACCATTTTCTGGATTTCATCTTCGGTCAAGCCGGACGAGGCCTTGATGGTGATTTTCTGCTCGCGTCCGCTGTTCTTATCTTTAGCGGAAACATGCAGGATGCCATCGGCGTCGATATCGAAGGTCACTTCGATTTGCGGCGTGCCGCGCATGGCCGGGGAAATACCGTCCAGGTTGAACTGGCCGAGAGATTTATTATCCGCGGCGCGTTTACGTTCGCCCTGCAGCACATGGATGGTCACTGCGGACTGGTTGTCTTCCGCGGTGGAAAACACCTGGCTATGCTTGGTGGGGACGGTGGTATTCTTGCTAATCAGCGTGGTCATCACCCCGCCCATGGTTTCGATACCCAGGGACAGCGGGCTGACGTCCAGCAGCAGCACGTCCTTCACATCGCCGGCCAATACCCCGCCCTGTACGGCGGCGCCGATAGCCACGGCTTCATCGGGGTTAACGTCTTTGCGCGGTTCTTTACCGAAAAAGTCGGTTACGGTCTTTTGCACCAGCGGCATACGGGTTTGCCCGCCGACCAGGATCACGTCCTTGATTTCCCCTACCGACAGTCCGGCGTCTTTCAGCGCCATTTTCAGCGGGTCCATGGTGCGTTTCACCAGGTCTTCAACCAGCGATTCCAGTTTGGCGCGGGTCACTCTGATATTCATATGTTTCGGGCCGGTGGCGTCCGCCGTGATGTACGGCAGATTCACATCGGTCTGCTGGGCTGAAGACAGCTCGATCTTGGCTTTTTCAGCGGACTCTTTCAGACGCTGCATGGCCAGCGGGTCGTTGCGCAGGTCGATGCCCTGGTCTTTCTTGAATTCATCAACCAGGTAGTTGATCAGACGGCTATCGAAATCTTCGCCGCCCAAATGAGTGTCGCCATTGGTGGCCAGCACTTCGAAGGTTTTTTCGCCATCCACATCGTCGATTTCGATGATGGAAATATCGAAGGTGCCGCCGCCAAGGTCGTAAACCGCGATGGTGCGGTTGCCGGTTTCTTTATCCAGGCCATAGGCCAGCGCCGCGGCGGTCGGTTCGTTAATGATACGTTTGACTTCCAGGCCTGCGATACGGCCGGCGTCTTTGGTGGCCTGGCGCTGGGCATCGTTAAAGTAGGCCGGTACGGTGATAACCGCTTCGGTGACCGGTTCGCCCAGGTAGTCTTCCGCCGTTTTTTTCATTTTTTTCAAAATTTCGGCAGAAACCTGCGGGGGCGCCATTTTCTGGCCTTTTACATCCAGCCAGGCATCGCCGTTATCGGAAGCGATAATTTTGTACGGCATGATGTTGGTGTCACGCTGAACTTCTTCATCCTGAAAACGACGTCCGATCAAACGCTTGATCGCGAACAACGTGTTCTGCGGATTAGTAACGGACTGACGTTTAGCTGGCTGGCCAACCAGAATTTCACCGTCCTGCGTGTAAGCAATAATGGAAGGGGTAGTACGATCGCCTTCGCTGTTTTCCAGCACCCGAGGTTTGGAGCCTTCAATAATTGCGATACAAGAGTTGGTCGTACCCAAGTCGATACCAATAATTTTACCCATCTAAACATCTCCACTAAAAAGTCATAAATTCATTGTGGTCGTAGACCTGATATGTGGCCGGATAACTCTTTTTTCAAGCTATCGGCACCGTTTTATTTGCAGGTTAAACAACGTTGGTTGCAAATAAGATGGGGCCGCGGCGCCGCGCATCAAGGGGAGGGAGGAAAAAAAAAGCGGGATTTTCATGCTCGCCCGCGTCGGCGAAAGAGAAAAAGCATCACAATTCAATTTATTTCATTGAATTTAAATGAATTTAATAAAAGATCGCGCTAACATTCCATCGGATGGCAGAAAATCGCCCGCGCGAAAAAAATTCGCCCGGGCGATGAAAAAACCGGTCAGGCGGCTGAATTGATCCGATCGGCCTGCGGTAATTTACGCCGCAGCCCGCAAGGCAGGCAAATACCGAGCACCACGCCCATGGCGGCGAGCCCCATCACATACCAGGACGGCGCCATGGGCGTGACCCGCATCAGCATGGTAACGGCAATCGGCGTCAGTCCGCCGAAAATGGCATAAGCGACGTTATAGGAAAATGAAATCCCGCTAAAACGCACCGCGGCGGGAAACGCATGCACCATAACGTAGGGAACCCCGCCCACCACGCCGACGCTCAAACCGGCCAGGGCATAAGTCATAAACAACTGCGCCGGATGATGGGCGCCGGTATGGTAAAACAGCCAACTGAAGATGCCGAGCAGCGTACAACCGATAATAAAGGTTTTGCCCGCGCCATAGCGGTCGATGACGGCGCCGGTGATGATGCAGCCGACGGCAAGCGCGATGATGGCCACGCAGTTGGCCCGCAGGGCCAGCGAGGGGGATACGCCCAGCTGCTGTTGCAGCCACAATGGCGCCATCAGGATCACCACCACAATCCCGGCGGACAGCAGCCAGGTCAGCAGCATGGAAATCGCCACCGCGGTTTTATGGTTGGTGACCACCGATTTCAGCGGCAGCTCTTGCGCCAGCGCCTGGCGGCTTTGCATCTCGATAAATACCGGCGTTTCCCGTAGCCAGCGCCGCAGGTACATGGCCACCAAGCCAAACAGGCCGCCAAGAAAGAACGGTATCCGCCATCCTCCCTGGTCTATGCCCTGGGGGGTCATAAAGGTATTGAGCAAGGTGGCGATAAACGACCCCAGCAGAATACCGATGGTCAGGCCGGCGGTTAAGGTACCGCAGGCGAAACCGATACGCCGCTGGGGCACATGTTCGGCCACGAATACCCAGGCTCCCGGCACTTCGCCGCCGATGGCCGCTCCCTGTAAAATCCGCAACAGCAGTAATAATAACGGCGCGGCGATGCCCAGGGTGTCATAAATCGGCAACATGCCCATCAGCAAGGTGGGCAGCGCCATCAGAAAGATAGACAGGCTGAACATTTTTTTACGGCCGACCTTGTCGCCGAAATGCGCCATGATAATCCCGCCCAACGGCCGCGCCAGATAGCCGGCGGCAAAAATACCGAAGGTTTGCATTTGACGCAGCCAATCGGGTAAATCCGGCGGGAAAAACAGTTTGCCGATCGTCGCGGCGAAAAAAACGAAGATAATAAAATCGTAAAATTCCAGCGCGCCGCCCAGGGCCGCCAGCGACAGCGTTTTATAATCCTGTCGGTTTAAGCGACGTTGGTGATCGACATGCATATTCATTTGCGTTGAGCCAGGGGGGATAAGAAAAAAATATATCATACATTGTAAAGATAAACGTACTGGGTGGAAACAAATTTTCACAACGTCCCGACGGCCGCGCGCCGTCGCGCGCGGCGTTATCGCCGCGGCCTACGCGGCGCCGTTTTCCACCGGGCGGCTGGCGTTTTTGGGCCGGAAAGCCACGATAATGGCGGGATTGGTGTCCATATAAGGCCCTTCCAGCAGTTGGACGCAATATGGGATGCTGGCAAAAATGCCGGTAACCACCGCGTTGCCCTGCGCGTCTCTCACCCCTTCCAGGGTTTCTTTAATCGCCCGGGGCTGGCCCGGCAGGTTAAGTATCAGCGCCTGTTTGCGGATCACCGCCGTCTGGCGTGAAAGTATGGCGGTAGGGACAAAGTGCAGGCTGATCTGGCGCATCTGCTCGCCAAAACCGGGCATTTCCCGATCCCCTACGGCCAGGGTCGCGTCCGGGGTGACATCCCGGCGAGCGGGGCCGGTGCCGCCGGTGGTCAATACCAGGTGGCAGCCCGTTTCATCCACCAGATCCCGCAGGGTCTGTTCAATCAGCGGCTGTTCATCGGGCACCAGGCGGGTTTCAAGCGCGAACGGGGTTATCAGCGCATGAGCCAGCCAATCCTCCAGCGCAGGGATGCCCCGATCCTGATACACGCCGTTAGCGGCGCGATCTGAAATGGATACCAGACCAATACGGCAAATATTCATGTTGCATCTCCGGGTAGGCGGTATGTGGGCGGCATTTTCACCGAATTCACCTTCATCGGGAAAAGCCCGGACGTCCAACAAAAAACGGCCCGGTTAACGGGCCGCTCAAGTTTGCCGGCGGCCGGCCCGGGCGGGTGCGCCGCATGCCAGCTACCGGCTGCGCGATAAAGATGCCCGCTTAGAGCAGCTCTTTAATCATCGCTTCCAGTTTTTCCTGATCGGCGGCGAACTTGCGAATGCCTTCCGCCAGTTTATCCACCGCCATCGGATCGTGGTTATGCTGCCACAGGAATTCGGCCTCGGTCATCTTTTCCGGACGGGCCTTGATGCTACCTGTATAGGAAAGTTTACGCTCAAGGGTACCTTCGGTTGCGGCCAATTCCTTCAGCAGCGGCGGCGCGATGGTCAGGCGATCGCAGCCGGCAAGCTCGACGATCTCGCCGGTATTGCGGAAACTGGCGCCCATGACCACGGTTTCGTAACCGTGCTCTTTATAGTACCGGTAAATTTCCGTCACGGAAATCACGCCCGGATCTTGCTGGGGCGCGAATTCTTTTTGGTCGCCGTTGGCCTTATGCCAGTCGAGGATGCGCCCGACGAAAGGGGAAATCAGATAGGCGCCCGCTTCGGCGCAGGCGCGGGCCTGGGCGAACGAGAATAACAGGGTCAGGTTGCAATTGATGCCGGCTTTTTCTAATTGTTCGGCGGCACGGATGCCTTGCCAGGTGGAAGCCAGTTTGATCAGGATGCGATCGTTGCCGATACCCGCATCGTTATAGAGTTTAATCAGGCTTTTGGCTTTGGACACGCTGGCTTCGGTGTCATAGGAAAGGCGGGCGTCCACTTCGGTGGAAACGCGGCCGGGCACTAATTTGAGGATCTCCAGGCCGATGTTCACCGCCAGCTTGTCGGTGGCGTATTTCACCTGCTCATGGGCGTCGCGGCTTTGGTCGCGCGCCCAGCTAACAGCCTGGTCGATATATTGGCGATATTCGGGAATCTGCGCCGCATTCAGGATCAATGAGGGGTTGGTGGTTGCATCCTGTGGCTGATACAGTTTAATGGCGGTGATATCACCGGTATCGGCGACAACGGAGGTCATCTTGCGTAGGGCACTTAGTTTATCTGTCATGATGGAATATCTCGTTGTGAAGGGTGTGCATATCCTATGGCGTTGCACTGCCTTTTTCGATAATACCACGCACATGGTCGGGTGCAAGCGGGCCGCCAGCGGATTTGCCCGCCGGATCGAACAGCATATCATACCGCCATTACAGGATAATATGTCGGGAAAACGCCATGCCGCTGTAATTAGCGACGGCCAACAGGGAATTAGGGAAAGAAATGGCTGAACTATTTGTATTTATCGACGATTTGTTATGGAACTCGGTATTGATTTACCTGCTGATAGGCACCGGTGTTTGGTTCACCTGCCGTTCCGGTTTTATTCAAATTCGCCATTTTCGCCATATGTTTTCCATTTTAAAAGGCTCTGGCCGGGGCAACAGCGCCGGCATCTCCCCTTTCCAGGCGTTATGCACCTCGCTGGCGGCGCGCATCGGCTGCGGCAATATGTCCGGGGTCGCCCTGGCATTGGTGGTGGGCGGGCCAGGGGCCATATTCTGGATGTGGCTGGCCGCCTTTATCGGCATGGCCACCGCCTTTGCCGAAAGCACCCTGGCGCAGTTATATAAGGTGCGCGACGCCGATGGCCGGTATTGCGGCGGCCCCGCCTGGTATATGGAAAATGGCCTGGGGCTGCGCTGGATGGGCATCCTGTTCTCCTGTTTCCTGCTGATCGGCTACGGCGGCGTGTTTAATGCGGTTCAGGCCAACGCCATCGCCCAGTCGCTGCAAGGAGCCTACGGTATTGAGCCATATCAGACGGGCCTCGGCCTGGTGGCGCTGAGCGGCCTGGTCATTTTCGGCGGCATCCGTTTTATCGCCCGGCTGTCGCAATGGCTGGTGCCGCTGATGGCGCTGTTTTATGTGCTGCTGGCGGTATGGGTGGTGCTGTCGCATATCGATCGCCTGGGGGCGGTGGCCTCGCTGGTCATGGACAGTGCGTTCGGGCTGCGGCAGGCCGCGTCGGGAGCGCTGGGTTACGGCGTTTCGCAGGCAATATTCCAGGGGGTGCAGCGCGGGCTGTTCTCCAACGAGGCCGGGATGGGATCGGCGCCCAATATCGCCGCGGCGGCTACTCCATGGCCGCCCCATCCTGCGTCGCAGGGATATATCCAGATGCTGGCGGTATTTATTGATACCATCGTCATATGCAGCGCCACCGCGGCCATTATTCTGGCCTCGGGCGTGTTGGAACAGGGAGCCGCCGATAATACCCAGGGGATCGCCATGATCCAGCAGGCCCTGACGTCGGCGGTCGGCGCGTGGGGCACGCCGTTTATGGTGATCGCGCTGTTTATTTTCGCCTTCACGTCAATCATCGGCAATTACGCTTATGCGGAAAACAGCCTGCGCTTTTTCAACGGCCGCCCCGGACGGCGAACGCTGGTTTTCCGGCTCCTGGTGCTGGGCATGGTCATGTTTGGCTGCCTGACCGAGGTGCCGGTATTGTGGCGTCTGGCCAATTTCGCGATGGGGCTGATGACCCTCACCAATTTGATTGCCTTGCTGCTGCTGTCGCGTATCGCGCTGATGCTATCCCACGATTACAATAGCCAGCGCACCGTCGGTAAGCTGCCGACATTTTATGCCGCCAATTTTCCCGCCATTGCGGCACAATTGCCGCCCGGACAATGGGATCGTCCCGCAACGCGCAACGCCCCGCATCCATAACCAGACAGGAACCGCTATTTATGCTTATCGCTATATCCCCAGCCAAAACGCTGGATTATAAAAGCCCGCTGGCGACCCGCCGTTATACCCAGCCGGAGCTGCTGGCCCGGTCGGAAAAACTGATGAAGATCTGTCGTAAACTGACCCCGGCGCAGCTATCAGGCCTGATGGGAATAAGCGATAAGCTGGCGGATTTGAACGCGGCGCGCTTTCAGTCATGGCGGGCGGATTTCACCCCGGACAACGCCCGGCAGGCCATATTGGCCTTTAAAGGCGACGTTTATACCGGTCTGGCGGCGCAGTCCTTCAGCGAGGCTGATTTCGATTTTGCGCAACGCCATCTGCGCATGCTGTCTGGCCTGTACGGCATACTGCGGCCGCTGGATCTGATGCAGCCCTATCGCCTGGAAATGGGGATCAGGCTGGCGAACCCGGCGGGCGGCGATTTATATCATTTCTGGGGCGAGACGCTGACCCAAAAACTCAATGAGGCGCTGGCCGCTCAGGGGGACGACGTGCTGATCAATCTGGCCTCGGAAGAGTATTTCAAAGCGATCAAGGTGGATAAATTGACGGGCCGGGTGATTAAGCCGGTGTTTCTGGATGAAAAAAACGGCCAATTTAAAATTATCAGCTTTAACGCCAAAAAAGCGCGCGGCATGATGAGCCGCTTTATTATCACCCAGCGCCTGGAGCGGCCCGAGCAGTTACGGGAATTCAATGACGGCGGCTACGCCTACGATGCGCAGCGTTCCAATGACGCGCAGTGGGTATTTACCCGCCCGGAGAAGTGAGCTGACCCGGCGAAACCGCTTCGCCGGGCGTGCGATTATTGCGGTAAATCCATCAACAGCTTGCGCAACTGCGGGAAATCGGCGGGCAATGTGCTCGACAGCAGCGGCAGGGAAGCCCTGAGGGCCAGCGCCTTCGGCAGCGGCAAGGATTGTCCCAACACCTCGTCCACGGTTTCCTTGAACTTGGCCGGGTGGGCGGTGCCCAGGAACAGGCCGAACTCGCCGGGCTGCAGCTGATCGCGCAACAGGCGATACGCGATCGCGGCGTGCGGCTCGGAAATGTAACCCAGTCCGGCCAGTTCACGCATGGTTTCGCGGGTGGTATTGTCATCCACGCAGCCATAGGCCAGGGTGTCCAGCCGCCAGTTCTTGCGCCGGAACAGCTCTTCCACCCGCGGCCAGTTATTGGGCTGGCTGACATCCATGGCGTTGGACAGGGTGGCCACGGTGGGGTTGGGCAGCCATTTCCCGCCGGACAGGAACCGCGGCACGGTATCGTTGGCATTGGTGGCGGCGATAAAACGCTTAATCGGCAAGCCCAGGGACTTGGCCAGCAGCCCGGCGGTCAAATCGCCGAAATTGCCGCTGGGTACCGACACCACCAGCTGATTGCGTTGCTCCTGCGACAACTGGGCCACCGCTTCGAAGTAATAGCAAATTTGCGCCAGCAGGCGGCTGATATTGATCGAGTTGGCGGAGTTCAGCCCCAGGCCGCGTTTCAGATCTTCATCATCAAAGGCGTGTTTGACCAGGGACTGGCACGCATCGAAGTCCCCCTCGATGGCCACGGTATGGATATTGCCGCCCAGGGTGCAGAACAGTTTTTCCTGCAGGGGACTGATTTTTCCGCGCGGATAAAGGATCACCACCCGCACGTTTTCCAGACCGTAAAAAGCGTGGGCCACCGCGGCGCCGGTATCGCCGGAGGTCGCGGTCAGGATGGTCACCGGCTGGCCTTTGGCCACTTCGGTCAGCATTTGCGCCATGAACCGGCCGCCGAAATCCTTAAACGCCAGGGTCGGGCCGTGAAACAGTTCCAGCACCGAAATATCCTCACTCACGGCGGCGACGGGAGCCGGAAACTCAAAAGCGGCTTTTACCCGCCGGTAGATAGTCTCCAGCGGCAGCTCATCACCGATGTAAGCCGACAGAATACGCGCGCTGCGGGTCACCAGATCGAGATCCAGCAAGGCGTCGATTTCCGTAGAGGCGAACTCGGGCAGCTCCAGGGGGAAAAACAGCCCCTGCTGGCGGCCCAGTCCCTGCTTAATCGCCTGGGCGAAACTGACCTGCTCGTTATGATCCTTAATATTATACAATTTCATACGTTATCCCATCACTCGCGCGCCGGTAGTATCCAGGCGACAGATATGAACAAAACCTTCATCGTTTTGCAGGTAGTGCTGCGTTAGCCAGGCGGCCAGGCGCTGCGCGGTATCTTCCCGATCGCACACCGCAAACAGCGTTGGGCCGGAACCGGAAATGCCGCAGGCCAGGGCGCCGATATCGGCCGCGGCCCGGCGGGCCTCGATAAACCCCGGCAACAGCTTGGTGCGGTACGGCTCGGCAATCACATCTTTCATCAGTTTTGCCGCCAGCGCCGGCTGCTGGGTATGGCTGGCATGGATAAAGCCCGCCAGGAAACGCCCATGGCTGATACAATCCTGCCGGCGGTACTGGGCGGGCAAAATGGCCCGCGCCTCGGCGGTGGAGACTTTGATTCCCGGATAGGCCATGACCCACAGCCACTCGCTAAAGCCGGGCACCTGCTGGCTGATAATACTATTTTCTTCCAGCATCAGCTGGATGCCGCCAAGAAAGCAAGGCGCCACGTTATCGTAGTGGACACTGCCCGAAATACGCCCTTCCATCTCGCCCATCAGCCTGAGCATCTGGTTTTCATCCAATGGATAATCGCAATGGGCATTCATGGCCACCAGCGCGGCCACCACCGAACAGGCGCTGGAACCGAGGCCGGAACCGATAGGCATATTTTTCTCCAGCCGCATGGCCACCGGGATGGTTTTATCCACCGCCTGGCAAAAACGCTCCCAGCACTGGTAAACAATATTTTGCGCGGGGTCCGTCGGCAGCTTGCCGGCGAAACGGCCGTTTATGTCCAGACTGAATTGCGCCGCGGCCGTTACCGTGACGCAATCCCCCAATAGTGTTCCATCAACCGGCGAAACCGCCGCGCCCAGGACATCGAAACCGACGCTAACATTACCTATCGACGCAGGCGCATAGACCTTAACCATTTTAGACTCCCAACTTCCATGACAGCGTACGCAGAAGATCCGCGAATACGCCCGCGGCAGTCACATCATTACCCGCGCCGTAGCCGCGCAACACCAGCGGCAGCGGCTGATAATACCGCGTGTAAAAGGCCAGCGCATTCTCGCCGTCTTTTACTTTATAAAGCGGATCGTTGCCGTCCACCGCCGCGATTCTCACCTGGCATTTACCGGCCTCGATGCCGGCGACATAACGCAGCACCTGGCCCGCGTCGCGGGCCGCCGCCACCTTGGCCGCAAACGTATCGTCAATGGACGGCAAGCGCGCCAGGAACGATGCCACATCCCCCGCGGCATCAAAACCCGCGGGCAATACCGGCTCGACCGCGATATCGTCCAACTCCAGCTGATATCCAGCTTCACGCGCCAGAATCAACAACTTACGCGCAACGTCCATGCCTGACAAGTCATCGCGGGGATCGGGTTCCGTATAACCCAGCCCCTTCGCCGCCAGCGTGGCCGCCGACAGCGACATGCCTTCGTCCAGCTTGCCGAAAATAAACGACAGCGACCCGGAAAGAATACCGGAAAAGCGCAGCAGTTCATCGCCGGCGTTTAACAGATTCTGCAAATTTTCGATGACCGGCAATCCGGCGCCGACGTTGGTGTCATACAGGAACTTGCGGCGCGAACCGGCAGCGGCGCTGCGCATTTGCTGATAGTAATGCATCGACGCGGTATTGGCCTTTTTGTTGGGCGTCACCACGTGGAAGCCATCGCCCAGGAAATCCGCATACTGGTCGGCAATGGCCGAACTGCTGGTGCAATCCACGATCACCGGGTTAAGCAGGTGATACTCTTTCACCAGCCTGATCAGGCGGCCGAGATTAAACCCTTCCTTGGCCTGCGCCAGTTCCTGCTGCCAGGTTTCCAGCGAAATGCCGTGTACATTGGTCAATAACGCGCGGGAATTGGCAATGCCGCACACCCGTAAATCAATATGTTTATCTTTCAGCCAATGATGCTGGCGGCGGATTTGCTCCAGCAACGCCCCGCCGACCCCGCCGGCGCCGATAATAAACACCTCGATCACTTGATCGGTATTAAACAGCATCTGGTGCGCGACGCGAACCCCGGTGGTGGTGGCGTCGTTATCCACCACCACCGAGATCGACCGTTCGGACGATCCCTGGGCGATGGCGATAATATTGATATTGGCCCGGGCCAGCGCCGCGAACAGCTTGGCCGACAGACCGCGCTGGGTGCGCATGCCGTCGCCGACCACCGAGATGATCGCCAATGTGGTGATAATATCCAGCGGTTCGAGCAAGCCGTCTTTCAATTCCAGGTAGAATTCATCTTCCAGGGCTTTGCGGGCGCCGTTCAGCTCATGCTGCGGCACGCAAAAACTGATGCTGTACTCCGACGAGGACTGGGTAATCAACACTACCGAACTGCCGGCGCGCGACATGGCGGCGAACACGCGGGCCGCCATACCGATCATGCCCTTCATGCCGGGGCCGGAGACATTGATCATCGCCATATTATTTAAATGGGTGATGCCCTTGACCGGATTAGCTCCGTCGGGTTCGCTTTGGCCGATCAGCGTGCCGGGAGCCTGCGGATTTTCGGTATTTTTTATCAGGCAGGGGATCTGAAATTGGGCAATCGGGGCGATGGTGCGCGGATGCAGGACTTTGGCGCCGAAATAAGACAGCTCCATCGCCTCCTGGTAGGACATGGATTTCAGCAGCCGCGCGTCGGGCACTTGCCGGGGATCGCAGGTATAGACGCCGTCCACGTCGGTCCAGATCTCGCAGCAGTCGGCGCGCAGGCATGCGGCCAGCACCGCCGCGGAATAATCCGAGCCGTTGCGTCCCAGCACCACCAGCTCGCCCTTGTCATTGCCGGCGGTGAATCCCGCCATCAATATGATATGGTCCGGCGCGATGGCGGCATCATTGATCCGGCGGGTGGACTCGACGATATCCACGGTGGATTCCAGGTAATGGCCCTGCGCCAGCAGTTTTTCCACCGGATTGATTACCGTGACGGCAAAACCGCGGGCCACGAATACCGCTTCCATGATGGCGATGGAGAGTTTCTCGCCCCGGCAAATAATCGCGGCGTTGATGCTGTCGGGGCATTGTTTCAACAGGGTGATACCGTGCAGTAATTGCTTGAGCTGGGCGAATTCCTGATCCACCAGCTTGCGCAACCCCGCGTAATCGAATCCGGGCTGCGCCTGCGCCAGTCCTTGCAGCAACTCCGAGAAAATACGCTCCGCATCGTTCATGGTGGGCTGGATATCCTGCCCACCGAGGGTTTTCTCAATCATGGCAACCAAATGATTGGTGATTTTTGCGGGTGCGGAAAGCACCGTGGCTACCTGTCCCTGCCCCGTATTACTTTCAATGATATCGGCGACGCGCATAAAGCGTTCTGCATTGGCAACCGAGGTACCACCGAATTTCAGTACTCGCATTTTTTTCATCTCCTGGTTTTAAGCTTAAAAAAAAGCCCGCACTGTTTAGGTGCGGGCTTTTTTTTGTTTATCCTGTATGCGTCAGCCCGCACCGCTACTTGTGGTATCGGTGAAGGTAATAATAATGGTGGTCAGGCTGATGAAACGCATGTAGTAAATAATCTATATTATTTTTTAATGACTTACTGGTTAAAGCAATTATGGCCAAAAGTCAATGATATTTTGTTTTTGGCTGTTTTTCATACCGGTCGGAGCGCCCTATTTTCACTGGGAAAAAGTGATTAATACCCGATAAGTACGGGTGAAAAACTCATTTTGCCAGCATTTCACGCCGATAGGCTAAAATTTACCGCTATTATTTGCTGTCAGCGCTTTTTCGATATCCTGCACCAGGGTATGCAGCATGGCGGTGTCCCGCTGCGTGGCCAGACCCAGCCGCTGGTGCAGCCAATCGGTTAATTTTTGGTCGTCGCTGACGTTGATTTGCGCCAATAACCGATCAAAGCGCTGGCGCAGCGCATCCAGCTGGCCGGCGGATGCGGGCGGATGCGCCGGCGCCGATAGCTGATTGAGCGCCGCCAACTGGTAACAGTAAACCATCACCGCCTGCCCCAGGTTCAACGAAGGGTAAGTCCCCTGCATCGGCACGCCGGTAAGGATATCGGCCAGGGCCATTTCTTCATTGGTCAGACCGCTATCCTCCCGGCCAAATACCAGCGCCCCTTGCTTAATCCAGCGCTGTTTCTCCCGCAACTGCGGCAACAGCTGCTCCGCCGAGCAGTAATAGTGGAACCGGGCCCGGTGGCGGGCGGTGGTCGCCACCGTAAAATCCACATCCGCTAACGCCGCGGCTAACGTGGTAAAATGCGCGGCGCCGCTGAGGATTTCCGTGGCGCCATGGGCTACCCTGGCGGCGGCGGGGTCCAGATGCGCCTGGCTATCGACAATGCGCAGCGAGGCGAACCCCATGGTTTTCATGGCGCGGGCCGCGGCGCCGACATTTTCCGGCCGCGCCGGTGAGACAAGAATAATATGTAGCTGCATGGCGGTTCTCGGTTAACGCGACTAAGGGCACCAGATATATTAACATCAATTGGCCGGGTGTTTTACGGCGCGCGCCATAAGCTGAATCGTTCATAGATAGGGATCAAATGCTGTCAAATGCGCTGGTATATAAGGGTTTTTCCATTAATCACCCTCGCCATGGCAGTTAATTTGATATATGTCAGCAAAATGAAATTTTCTTGAGTGGCAAATTCGTTTCGCGCTGTTATAGTGTTGTTAATAAGGGTAAGCTATATGGCATTTGAGCTTAAGAAAAAGCGCCCCAGAATCAGGTTAGCGGTGCCATGGTTATCCGTAGTGAATCGCCTGGAGCACGTTTATGTACTTTAGCCTCATAGCATTGGGGATTTCACATCCGTTCCCAGGCAATGTTGCAGATAACCGCGGCTTTTGTACTTCCTCTTTCAATTTTGTTGGTAATTTTAGGTAGCAAACATGCAGACCCCGCACATTCTTATCGTTGAAGACGAGTCAGTTACCCGCAACACCCTCAAAAGCATTTTCGAAGCCGAGGGTTATATGGTTCATGAAGCCACCGACGGCGCAGAAATGCATCAGATTTTATCGGAAAACGACATCAACCTGGTCATAATGGATATCAACCTGCCGGGTAAAAACGGGTTACTGCTGGCCCGCGAATTACGTGAACACGCAAGCGTTGCGCTGATGTTTTTGACTGGCCGCGATAACGAAGTGGACAAAATACTCGGTCTGGAAATCGGCGCCGACGACTATATTACCAAGCCTTTTAATCCGCGCGAATTAACCATCCGCGCACGCAACTTGCTGTCCCGCACCATGAACCTCGGCGGCGGCAGTGAAGAACGCAAACTGGTGGAAAGCTATAAATTCAACGGCTGGGAGCTGGATATCAACAGCCGTTCATTGCTCAGCCCCACCGGCGATCATTACAAATTGCCGCGCAGCGAGTTTCGCGCCATGCTGCATTTCTGCGAAAATCCCGGCAAAATACAGTCGCGGGCGGAACTGCTGAAAAAAATGACCGGGCGCGAGCTCAAGGCGCACGACCGCACCGTCGACGTCACTATCCGCCGGATCCGCAAACATTTTGAATCCACTCCCGATACGCCGGAAATCATCGCCACCATTCATGGCGAAGGTTATCGTTTCTGCGGCGACCTGGAAGAGTAAAGCAGGCGCCAGGCCAGACTCACCCAGGCGAGCGTTTGCCATTGGGCCCAAGGCGGCGGTATTGATTGCCGCCCGGCGGTCCCAACGGCTGCTCTCCATCATTGACGCTGCGTGGTCCAGGGAATAATCGGTACCGCGCTCAGCGCATTTTTCGGCGACCCCTCAACGACCCGATCCGAATAAGACAGATAGATCAGCGCGTTGCGCTTTTCATCATAAAAACGCACCACCTGCAGCCGTTTGAATACCAGCGATGTCCGCTTTTGAAACACCACGCTCCCGGTTTGTTTGCCGTTCTTGATTTTATCCGTTAGCGTAATCGGCCCTACCTGTTGACACGAAATTGCCGCATCCGACGTATCTTCGGCCAGGCCAAGTCCGCCCTTGATGCCTCCGGTCTTTGCCCGGCTCAGGTAACAGGTGACATTTTGCACATCCGGATCGTCAAACGCTTCCACGACGATTTTATGATCGGGACCAAAGAGTTTGAACACCGTATCCACCGAACCGACCTCTTCGGACCGGGCGGCGCCGGAGGCCAGCAGGCACAGCGCCAGCGCGGAAAACACTATTTTTTTCATTAACATGGGCTTCTTTTTCAACTATAGGAATATTCGGTTGGCGATGGCCCCGGCGGTTCGCGATCGGGGGTCACTACCAATGATGAAATACTGCTATCATGGCAGGTATTAATAAGCTAATAAATCTTTGACGGTCTAACAGCAAAAATATTGCTATCATGCCTCAACTTTTACTTCATTGTGCCCAACCGCTTTTTGAGGATGATCTATGGATCAAGCCGGTATAATTCGTGATCTGTTAAGCTGGTTAGAAGGACATCTGGACCAGCCGTTATCCCTGGATAATGTCGCTGCAAAGGCAGGCTACTCTAAATGGCACTTGCAGCGGATGTTCAAAGAGGTAACAGGTCATGCCATCGGTGCGTATATCAGGGCCCGCAGGTTATCCAAAGCGGCCGTTGCATTACGTCTTACCAGCAGGCCGATCCTGGATATCGCCCTGCAATATCGTTTCGACTCGCAGCAAACTTTTACCCGCGCGTTTAAAAAACAGTTTATCCAGACCCCGGCATTATATCGCCGGTCGGAAGAGTGGGATTCCACCGGCATACGCCCGCCGATCCGGTTGGAGAAATGGAGTATGCCGCAGCCGGAATTTATCAAGCTGCCGGCGCTCCGCCTGGTGGGCATGACCCAAAGCTACTCTTGCACCCTGGAGCAAATCAGCACGTTTCGCAGCGAGTTGCGCATCCAGTTCTGGCGGCACTACCTGGGCGAAGCGAAAACCATTCCGCCGGTGCTTTACGGTTTGAACGATTCCCGGCCCAGCCAGGAAAAGGATGACGAGCAGGAAATTCTTTATACGACCGCCATCGAACCCCAGGACGTACCCGAGAACGTACACAACGGCCAGCCTATCGAACTGGCGGGGGGAGATTACGCGCAGTTTATCTATGACGGACCGTCCGACGGGTTGCAAAACTTTATTTTGTCGCTGTACGGTACCTGCCTGCCTACGCTAAAACTGACCCGCCGCCAGGGACACGATATCGAGCGTTTTTATCCGCAGGAAAAGGCGCCCGACGCGCCGGAGCCCCATAGTATTCGCTGCGAGTATCTGATACCGGTTCGGCGTTAACGCTGGATTTCATCCAGAGCGGGCATATCCAGATGCGAGATATCGCCCGCGGTTTCCACTACCCAGCCCGGCGCCAGCCATGGGCTTTGCTGAAAATCCATTCGCGACAACGAGCAGTTGCGCAACCGCAAACGGCGCTCGGCGTAGGGCGGCAGGCCCAGGACGGTACTAATCAAACAACCCAAGGCCATGCCGTGGCTGACCAGCAGGGGGACGCTGCCGACCGGTAATTCCCGGCAGTCGTTCAGGGCCGCCAGCATCCGCTCGGACAGTTCGGTCATCGATTCGCCGTCTGGAATGCGCCCGCCCGCGGTGCCGTCCACCAGTTGCTTGCGCCAGCCCTCTTCTTCCTCGGTCAAGGTGTCGATATCGCGCATTTCCAATATCCCCATATCAAGTTCGCGCAGCCGCGGGTCGGCGATGACCTCGCAGCGGCAAGCCCGGGCGATAATATCGGCGGTATGGCGTGTACGGCCTAGGTCGCTGCTGATAATATGGGTGATTCCCATTGATTTGACGCGTTCAGCGACTTGCTGTGCCTGGCGTTGCCCCTTGGCGGTTAACGCACTGTCGGACTGCCCTTGAATACGGCGCAAGGCATTCCATTCTGTTTCGCCATGGCGAACAAGATAGACCTGTAACATGGTTTTTTTCCGTTATACTGCGTGAAAATGACTGGAGTGATAAAAACAATATGTATTATGTCGTTGCTGCTACCACCAACCCGGCTAAAATCGATGCTATTACCCTGGCGTTTAACGATACCTACGGGCACGACAGCTGCCGTGTCGAAGGAATAGACGTCGACAGCGGCGTGCCGTCGCAACCGATGGGTAATGTCGAAACCCGCAGCGGCGCGCGCAACCGGGTTATGGCCGCGCGTCAGGTTTGTCCCGAGGCGGATTTCTGGGTCGGCGTGGAGGCGGGAATCGAAGATAATATGACCTTTGCCTGGATGGTTATCGAAAATACTCATTTGCGCGGCGAATCACGCTCTGCCAGTTTAATATTACCAGAAAGTATATTACAGGGAATCATTGAAGGTAGGGAATTAGGGCAGGAAATGGCTCGATTAACCGGAATAATGGATATTAAACGCCGGGGCGGGGCCATAGGGGTGTTCACCGCCGGCAGGCTCACCCGCAGCAGCGTCTATCACCAGGCATTGTTATTGGCCCTGGTGCCCTTTAACAACGCCATCTACCAGACCGCCCGCGGCCACGC
This sequence comes from Sodalis sp. RH21, assembly GCF_047324175.1. Taxonomy (NCBI): domain Bacteria; kingdom Pseudomonadati; phylum Pseudomonadota; class Gammaproteobacteria; order Enterobacterales; family Bruguierivoracaceae; genus Sodalis; species Sodalis sp. RH21. Next base: position 4,759,287 of record NZ_CP178732.1, read on the forward strand.
CAATTAATCCGGCAACCGGGATAAATTCCGTTCCAGCCAGGCCTTGAGTTCCGGCGGGGCGGCCTTGAGGCTGTTGGACCCACGGGTAATGGTCGCAATGCCCGTGCCGAGCGTGTTTTTCAGCTCGCGCTGGCTCACCTCGCCGCCCAGCAAGGCCCGGATGATGCGGATGCGGGTGCCTATCGCTTCCCGCTCATCGGCGGTGAGCATTAATTGCAATAAGGGCACGTGCAGCCCGTCGGTAAAGGCTTGCCCCAATAGCGCGGCAAAGTGCCGCCACTCTTGCTCGGACCGTTCTGACCCGCCGGTGTCCGGGGTGATATCGTCATTCATGATAGATCGCCATACCTATTGACTAGTACAGCAGTCTATCCTATTTTCCGCTATTTCAGTAGCTCCGTTGCCACTCGGCATCGGTCAGCACTTTCGCCGGCTGGCGCAGGAAATAGCGGTAAAATACGTCATAGGCCAGCACATTCTTCACGTAGCCGCGCGTTTCCGAAAACGGGATGCTTTCAATAAAAGCCACCGCGTCGATGCGCCCCGCGCTATTGCCAAGCCAAGTGGTAACGCGCCCCGGTCCGGCGTTATAGGCTACGCTGGATAAAATCCGGTTGCGGCCAAACATCTGGTAAACATATTCCAGATAGGCGGTGCCCAAATCGATATTGGTTTGCGGGTCAAGGAGCTGGCCGGTGTTCATATAGCTGCTGATATTGAACATTTCGGCGGTATGTTTTGCCGTGGCCGGCATCAATTGCATCAGTCCCGCGGCGCCCACCGGCGACTGCGCTTTGGGATTCCAGGCGCTCTCCTGGCGGGCGATCGCCATGGCATAACTTTGGCTTATCCCTTTATCCTCGGTGGCGCGGCGAAATTCATTGTGCCAGGCTAGGGGGAAACGCTCTTCCAGATGATCCCATAACTTGCCGCTAATGGTCGCCTGTACGCTCATATCCGGCCACTGCTGCTCAAAAGCGTAACGCGCCAGGCCCTCTTGCTGCGGCCGGCCGAGACTGGCGATCAGCGCGCTCCATTCGCTGCGGGCCAGATTATCCATATTCCAATACATCAACTCCCGCACCCGGGCTATCTCCGGCCGCTTGATAAGATCCGGCGTCGGCTCCACGGCGCGCGCCACGTTAATCACATAATTGACGTTCAGCTTTTGCGCCGCTACCATCGGATAAAATCCCCGGTCCTGCATAAGAGTGCGCAGGATCGCCTCGCCTTCGCTCTTGCGGCCCCGATCGATTAGCAGCGCCGCACGCCAATAGCGCCACTCTTCCTTCTGGCTGGCGTCCTCCGGCAGGCGGTCCAGCCAGGCGATCACCCCCTGCTTGTCCCCCTGCCCCAGCGACATGCGGATGCGTCGCTCCAGCAACGAGGTGGAATGGCCGCGCAAAATCACGTTATCGCGCCATGCCGCTTGTTCGGCGGTGGCATCGGTGCCCATTAAACGCCAGGCCACGCTCTCTTCCAGATCCAGCCGTTCGCTGTCGTTCATTTTTTGCAAACGCACCAGGGTCGGCAGCATGGCGCGGGCGTTTTCAACGTCATCGCGCGCCAGCCGCGCAAAAGAAATAATGGTCGCCTGGCGGGTCAAATCGGTCGGGCCCACGCTGCGGGCAAAGCCCTCAAGGGTGGCCGGATTATCCTGCAAAGCCGCCAGCGCGCTGCCCATGGTCTGATATTCGATGGGCAGCTGCTTGGACAACGTGTTAACCAGAGAGGTATTGCCCTCCTTCATCGCCAGGCGCATCCGTTCGAGAATGGCCAGCGGTCCGCGCTGCCCGGCTTCGGCCCAGACGCCGAACAGTTTATTGCAACTTTCGGGCAGCGAGTGCCCATTGAGCCAGATTTCCTTGGCGCCGTCCCAGGCCGCCTGCTGTTGCCCCGTGGCCCATTTGGCATAATAAAAATTACAGCGCGCGGACACCGGTTTCGGCGGCTGCGGGCTGAAAACCAGCAGGCTTTGCCAGTCCTGGCGCTGGGCCAGTTCATTGACATAGCGTGATGCCAGGGAGCGCGCCGGCGGCAGCGTGGGATTGGCGTCGATAAAGGCCCTGATCTGCTCCATACCCGCCTGGGAGAGATCTTGCGATAATGCCCGGTATTGCAGATAAGGATAAAGAGGGTAATCGGTCAGGGTCGGCATCAGCTGCGCCACCACATCCATTTGGTTGCTGTCCCAGGCCAATTTCACCTGCTGGTAGCGTTGGCGCTGCGCGTCGATTGAATCCGCGCGCGCAAAACCGCTCACGGCGATCAGACCCAGCCCCAGATATAGCGCCGCGCCCACGTTTTGCCATTTGTCCACCTTGACCATATCCACTCTATCCTCAGCGTAATCTCTTGATTGTCCGCCCCATAACGGGCTTATGACCAATCCGGCCGCAGCCTTATGGTAGCGGGGTGCTGTCACCATGCTAGCTAAGCCGCCCGGTCTATGCCAGCGGCAGGTGCAACTATCGTCTTTATTTTCGTCGTTAACCATTTTTTAGCACTAAGCGTCCAATACCGCGCAACCGCAGCGGCAATAACGGCCATAGCCATGGCGCCGACCAACATCCGGCGCGCGCTGGATCACAATGTTGATTTTTATACCCCGATCGCCGTTTAATCCGCTATACCGTTTTCAGGTACTGCGCTACCCTAATCTGCTAGAACCGCACAATACCCTCCCTGCCGTGGCCTTACGCATTAAGGCCAGGCGGAACAGCGGCAAAAAACCAACGTTACGTTAACGAGTATCTGGAAATGCCGATCGCGTTCGTTAAAAATGGTGATGTCAGTCATGGGAAAGAGAGCCATGCTCCTTTCTATCGATCTATGGTAAACGCCATACTATTTTACGGCATTGGCGCAACATCAACTACATCCGCTCTTAAAACCAGCATGTTTCATGTCCATGTCAAGCCTTTGCCGTAAGGTGAATTAAATTGAAAGTAAAAAATAATCTATTATTTATTTTTTTTAGCCTCCTGATTTTTTCTATACTGTTTTTAACCCTGTCAACTAACGGCATGTGGACCGGACATGATTGGGTTGCTCATTTCCAGCGGATGATTTCATTAAATAACGAACTGGCGAATAACCAATACCCGCCCCTGTTCGATTATTGGTCAAAAGGGCAGTTTGGGTATTCCTGGCAACTTTTTTACCCACCGCTGACATCGCTATTATTTTTAATCGCCAGCGCGCTCACTTTCAACAGTCCCGATATTATCATTCAAATGAAAACCGTGTTTTTCATTATTATGGTGATTGCGTTCGCCGCCAGCTTCTATGCCGCCAGGCGCGAGCATAATTCAGTCCCTGCCGGTTACCTGTGCGCGTTCCTTTTTATCAGCTCCGGCTATTTTTTAACCGACATTTATATCAGATTCGCCCTGGGCGAATGCCTGGCCATGGCCGTTATGCCATTATTTCTGCGCGGATGCAGTTCGCTTATCAGCGATCGGGAAGACCGATGGCTGATCCCTTTTTCCGCGCTGATGATCTTTTTATCCAATATTCCGAGCCTTATTGTCACCGCGATATTTTTTATCTTATTTTTTATCATTAACTTTAAGGCATTGCTTAGCAAAGATAATGTGCGTTTCTTTATTATCTCCGCGCTGTTTGTTCTCTCGCTCAGCGCGTTCTACTGGGTGCCGCTGTTATACCATATGCACTACTCGGATATATTCGCCACCAGCGGAAAACTGCTTAAGTACGAAGACCTGCTAAAATTCAGCAGCGGCTTAATCGAAACGCTGTTGTCGCTGCCTTCGACTTACGGGGTGTCCAACCCGGGCATGTTCCTGTCCGTTGGCGTAATACAATTGATCTTAGCGCTGTTTTATCTCAAATACGGCCGTTCCCCGTACGCCAAGAAAATGATCATCGTGGCGCTGGTTTTTATCTTTGCCACCACCCATTTTATTCCCTGGAATTTAATACCGGACAGCGTGCCCATTTTAAAATTGATGCAATTCCCCTGGCGGCTGCTGTCCTGCGCCACGGCGATTGTGGCCCTGTATACGTCCGGCATGCTGGCCGACCAACTGCCGCGCAAGCGCGCGCTGGTATTCGCCGTGGTATTGTTAAGTATCGCCGGTATGTACCTGCCGGTAAAAAAAGCGGTTACCCACCGTTTTCTGCAGTTGGATACCAGCTCGTTATATGATGACTATCTTAATAACAGTAATATCCGGCCGGTGAATTTCCGCCACCTGGAAAAGAATGACTTCGCCTTTTTCGTTAATAAACAGGCCCCCATCGTCAGCACCCGCTTCGTCAACGGGTATCCTGAGTTGCAGATCCGGGCCGATGGCGAACAGGTGGCGACGCTGCCCTATATTATGTATTCCGGTTATTACCTGCTGGTGGATGGCAAACCCACCGACACCGTCCGGCTGGACAACGGCCTGGTCGGCGTCAGGCTGGGCGCGGGCGAACATACCGTCAGGCTGGCCTATCGCCGGTCCATCGTGATTATTCCGGGACTGGTAAGCCTGCTTTCCCTGGGCGTTACGGCGTTTTTCTTCTCCCGCCGCCGCCGTCCCCAAGCCAGCGCCGTGCTGGCGGAATGAAAACCGCCCCCCGGCGTTGACATCGGCGCCGGGCATGTGGCCCAATTGCTCCTATCAGCAGCCCCGCGCGCCGCACGGCGTTTACAAACGCCGGTATGGTGCGGCCCGGAGGAAGGGGCTAATATCGTGCCAGGCCAACCGCCGGCGGGATTGGTGGGATTGCCCGTTGAAACCGGCTAAAATAGTCTTGCGCACAGCCTTGCGCTTAGCCATGCACTACCCGCACTGCTAACCGAATATGGCGAAAATGCCCCATAGATGTCCCTTAGACGCGCCATACCGGCACGGGACATACACGACACCCAATACAAGAGGCTTATAGCAACGTGGCTCAATACGTCTATACCATGCATCGCGTCGGCAAAATCGTTCCGCCGAAACGCCATATTTTAAAAGATATTTCACTTAGTTTCTTCCCCGGCGCCAAGATCGGCGTGCTGGGCCTCAACGGCGCCGGTAAATCCACCCTGCTGCGCATCATGGCGGGCATCGATACCGAAATCGAAGGCGAGGCGCGGCCGCAGGCCGGCATCAAAATCGGCTATCTGTCGCAGGAACCGCAGCTGGACTTGCAACAAACCGTACGGGAAGCCATTGAAGAAGCGGTGGGCGACGTCAAGCAAGCCCTGACCCGCCTGGATGCGGTATATGCCGCCTACGCGGAGCCGGACGCGGATTTCGACAAACTGGCCAAAGAGCAGGGGGAACTGGAAGCCATTATCCAGGCTCACGACGGGCACAACCTGGACAACCAGCTCGAACGCGCGGCAGACGCGCTGCGCCTGCCGCCGTGGGATGCCAAAATCGCCACCCTGTCCGGCGGGGAACGGCGCCGCGTGGCGATTTGCCGCCTGCTGCTGGAAAAACCGGACATGCTGCTGCTTGACGAACCGACCAACCATCTGGATGCGGAATCGGTCGCCTGGCTGGAACGGTTCCTATTGGATTACGAAGGCACCGTGGTCGCCATTACCCATGACCGCTACTTCCTCGACAACGTCGCCGGCTGGATACTGGAACTGGACCGCGGCGAAGGCATTCCCTGGGAAGGCAACTACTCCTCCTGGCTGGAGCAGAAAGATCAGCGCCTGGCGCAGGAAGCTTCGTCAGAAACGGCCCGGCGCAAATCCATCGAGAAAGAACTGGAATGGGTACGGCAAAATCCCAAAGGCCGCCAATCAAAAGGCAAAGCCCGCCTCGCCCGTTTTGAAGAACTTAATAATGTGGAATACCAGAAGCGCAATGAAACCAGCGAACTGTTTATTCCGCCGGGACCACGCTTGGGCGACAAAGTCCTGGAAGTGGAAAACCTCAGCAAATCCTATGGCGATCGCCTGCTGATCGACAAACTGTCCTTCTCCATCCCCAAAGGGGCGATTGTCGGCATTATCGGCCCCAACGGCGCCGGTAAGTCCACCCTGTTCCGCATCCTGTCAGGCAAAGAACAGCCGGACAGCGGCAGCGTCACCCTGGGCGATACCGTACAGCTGGCCTCGGTGGATCAATTCCGCGACAGCATGGACAACAGCAAGACCGTATGGGAAGAAGTCTCGGGCGGGCAGGACATCATGCGCATCGGCAACTTTGAAATGCCCAGCCGCGCCTATGTGGGCCGGTTCAATTTCAAGGGCGTGGACCAGGGCAAACGCGTTGGGGAACTGTCCGGCGGCGAACGCGGCCGGCTCCATCTGGCCAAGCTATTGCAGGTAGGCGGCAATATGCTGCTGCTCGATGAACCGACCAACGACCTGGACGTGGAAACCCTGCGCGCGCTGGAAAACGCCCTGCTGGAATTCCCGGGCTGCGCCATGGTCATCTCCCATGACCGCTGGTTCCTCGACCGCATCGCCACCCATATCATCGACTACCAGGATGAAGGCAAAATCGAATTCTTCGAAGGCAACTTCACCGAATACGAAGAATGGAAAAAACGCACCCTGGGAGCGGAAGCGCTGCAACCCCATCGCATCAAATACAAAAAAATGTCCTGAAGCCACCGAGCTGCGGAGCGTCCCCTGGGGCGCTCCGCCCGCCATCACCGCTCACCGCGGGCCATGCCAAAAGGGGACAAACCTACGCTACCGCTGCCCCAGCAAATTCCCCACCAACTCGACGCATTGCAGAAAACGCCGATCGTAATCGGGCACATCAATCCGCACAAAAGGAATATGATTGCTATCGAGCAAATCCTCCAGCATCTGCTGGAAACCGTCGCGATCCGCCGGATTGCCCAAACTGCGCAACCCGTCCGCCACCCACGGCGTATTATTCTTCAATAAAATAACCAAATCAAAGCGATACTCATCGATCATGGCCTGCACGAAAGGGTGTTCCCGGCCGTGGTAGCGTTTGCAAAACGCCTGGCTGGTCACAAAATCAGTATCGATAAAAGCCACTTTATTGGCATATTTTACCGCAAAATCAATATACTGCGCCTGCCCCAGCGCTATCTTGTCATAATCCGAATACTGCAGCGCCATTTCGTCGCCGCCCAAATGGGAGAACACATATTCCCGCCCGTATTCCCAGGCGCTGGTGGTATTAAAAATATTCGCCAGCTTATTGACCATGGTGGACTTGCCGCTGGATTCCCCGCCGATAAGCGCCACGGTACGCACGAAAAACGGCTTAACCTCGGTGGGAATATATTCCCAATAACGAAACGGGTCCTGGCGGATCTGCTCGCCGCTGATGGACATAAATGACCGATTGGGATCAATCAAAACGGTTTCAATGCCCAAATGCTCGCGATAGCTCGCGGCATCCTGCGTTTCGCTGGTGTAAATAAACCCCGGCTCTATCCCTTTCTCATTCATGAAAGACTGAATGCCGCGGCTCCAGACATCCCAACCGTGGGGATAAGGTTCCATGCCCTGCTCGTTAAAGGAATGGATATGGATATTCTTCTGGTATTTAAAGGTTTGCAGCAGCCAGCGCAGCCGGTCGCTCACCGTCGGCTGCTGCGACATGGCGCTGTTCTCAAACAGCTGGCGATCGCGCGGTTCGTCGTAGCCGAGGATAACGTGCAGCTCATCCACCTGGCTGCAGGCGCGCTGGATAAGATAGATATGCCCGGTATGCAACGGATAGAATTTACCGAAAATCACGCCGACTTTCTTTTGCCGCCGTGGAAACTCCAGGCCGAGAAAGCGGTGGATAGCCTCCAGCTTCTGCGCGCTGGGGCTCTTGATTTTAGCGTTAAGCAACTGGCTGAGATAACCCTTGGTCATACCGCAAGCCTCAGCGACCTGCTGTAACGTACATCCTTGTTGTTTTATCGCACTCTTCAAATAATTGAATGACGACATTGGCTTACCTCTGCTGGCTTAATCAATAACATGGCATAACGTGCCGGCCACTACCCCCGGTTATTCCAGCTCGGCCAGAATATCCAGCGCATCCGCCAGCTTTTTCACGCCGAAGATCTGCATATTGTCCTGGGCTTTTTTCGGCACGTTGGCAAACGGCACTATGGCGCGGCGAAAGCCATGCTTGGCGGCTTCGGCAATCCGCTCCTGGCCGCTGGGCACCGGGCGGATCTCGCCGGCCAGCCCCACTTCGCCGAACACCACCAGATCCCGGGGCAGCGGACGATCGCGCAGGCTCGACACCATGGCCAGCATTAGCGCCAGATCGGCGCTGGTCTCGGTCACCTTGACCCCGCCCACCACGTTGACGAAGACATCCTGGTCAGCCATTTGCAGGCCGCCGTGGCGGTGCAGCACCGCCAGCAGGATGGCCAGCCGGTTTTGCTCCAGGCCCACCGCGACCCGCCGGGGGTTGGCCAGCATCGAATGGTCCACCAGCGCCTGGATTTCAACCAGTAGGGGACGTGTTCCCTCCCATACCACCATGACGCTGCTGCCGGGGGTCATCTCCTCGCCCCGGCTAAGAAATATCGCCGAAGGATTGCTGACTTCCCGCAAACCCTGTTCGGTCATGGCGAACACCCCCAGCTCATTCACCGCGCCGAAGCGGTTTTTATGGCTGCGCAGGGTGCGGAAACGGGAATCCGCATCGCCATCGAGCATGATTGAACAGTCGATGCAGTGTTCCAGTACCTTGGGGCCGGCCAAAGAGCCGTCCTTGGTGACGTGGCCGACCATTAATATCGCCACGCCCTGGGTTTTGGCGAAGCGCGTCAGGTAAGCGGCGGTTTCACGCACCTGCGCCACGCTGCCGGGCGAAGACTGGATATCCGCCATATGCATCACCTGGATGGAATCAATTACCATCAGGCGCGGTTTTTCCTGGGACGCAATCAGGCAAATTTGCTCGATGCTGGTTTCCGACAGCATATTCAGGCCGCCGGTGGGCAACGCCAGCCGGTGGGCGCGCATGGCCACCTGCTGCAATGACTCCTCCCCGGTGACATAGAGGGTATTCATTTGCTCGGACAGCTTGCACAGCGTTTGCAGCAGCAGGGTGCTTTTGCCGGCGCCGGGACTGCCGCCAATCAAAATGGCGCTGCCCGGCACGACGCCGCCGCCCAGTACGCGGTCGAACTCTTTAAAACCGGTGGAAAAACGCGGCAGCTCTTCGGGGCTGATATCCGCTAATTTGCGCACCCGGCTGACGCCGGCCTCGCCTGAGTAGCCGCTAAAACGATCGTTGCGGGCCGCCGCGGGCGACGACGACGCCACGCGCACTTCGGTAATGGTATTCCAAGCCTCGCAGGCGCTGCACTGCCCCTGCCAGCGGGGATACTCCGCGCCACATTCATTACAGACAAACGCCCGTTTCGCCGCTTTAGCCACATACACCTCGGAAATTAATCGCGCTGCTGAATTACCATTGCCTGCGCCGCCGGGGCACAGTACCGTTCATACATCCCGTGCGCTATGCCCCAACGTCTAAACCGGTAGCCCGCTGCGCTATCCGGCCGCGCGCCTAGCGATCTTCGTTTTTCAGATTGCCGCTCAGGATGCATAACACGCCCAGTAAGTCCGCGTGGCGGATAATGACTTTACTCTGTTCATTCACCTTGGGCTTGGCATGGTAGGCAATGCCCAGACCTGCCGATTGTAGCATCAATAAGTCGTTGGCACCGTCGCCGATGGCTACCGTCTGGTGCAAGGGTATCGCCAGCCGCTCCGCCAGCGCGTTCAATTCCCGGGCCTTATAGGCGGCATCGACAATCGGCCCGATCACCTCGCCGGTCAGCTTACCGTCGCGAATACCCAACTCATTGGCGGCAACCGAAACCAGCCGCAGCCGATCGCGCAGATACTCGGCAAAATACGTAAACCCGCCTGAAGCAATGGCGATATGCCAGCCCAGGCTTTGCAATTTGGCGACCAGGCCGGTCAGGCCAGGCATCAGGGGCAAGCCGTCACGGACCTGGCGCAGGATCTCCGCGTCGGCGCCCTTAAGGGTGCCCACCCGGTGGCGCAGGCTGGCGGCGAAATCCAGCTCGCCGCGCATGGCGCGTTCGGTAACCGCGGCAACCTGCGCGCCCACCCCCGCCAGTTTGGCGATTTCATCAATACACTCAATCTGGATTGCGGTAGAATCCATGTCCATGATCAGCAGGCCGGGCGCGCGCAGATGGGGCGTTTTGCCAAAGGGCGCCACGTCCAGGCCCAGATCGTGGGCCAGCTGCGTCGCCAGGGCGGTTAACGGGCCGGCCAGCCTGACCACCTGGTAATCTTCGATATGCCAGGCGGCGACGATCACCAACGCCGTCTCCAGGCCGCGCTGGAAGCGGGCCAGGGTAGGTTTATCCAGGGATTTGCCATACAGCAGCCAACCGGTGTGACCCGCGCGGTAATCCAGCGGCATCACTTCATCGCCGCTTAACGACAGCGGCAAACCGGGCCACTGGGAGATCCCCGCGGGGAGATCGCGGTATGTCAGACTATTGGACATCAATCGCTCCTGTAGGCGTAAAGAGTGGTCATGATAAAACAACGCGCATCAAGCTATCCTATCGTCGGCGCTTCTGGCAACATAAAGCGTCCAAAATAGTAAAGGAATCCCATGGTACGGGCCAGAGTCTCGTTTCGCTTACATCGCACCGCCATCGTTCTGATCTGCGTGACGCTGCTGGTATTTCTGATGCAGGGCGCATCCTGGTTCAGCCTGAGCCATCAAATGGCCCGCTCGGCGCAGGTGGATGAGCTGGCCGATACCTTAATCCGCCAGCTCGCGGGCCAACTGGCGCCGTTAATGGCGGAAAACGATGACAACGCCGCGCCAATCCAGGCCGTGCTGGATAAGCTTACGCAGGGCAGCCGCATCCTGGACGCCAGCGTATACGGCATGGACGGCAACCTGATTGCCAGGGCGGGGGAAAATATCAGCGTCCGCGACCGCCTGGCCATCGAGCGCCAGCGCGCCGGCAGCTATTTTAACCACCAGTTGGTGCAGACGATTACCGATAAAGACGGCCCCAGCGGTTTTGTGCGCCTGACCCTCGACACACATGTTTTGGAGACCGAAGCCAAACAGGTGGATAACACCACCAACCTGCTGCGCCTGATGATCCTGCTGGCATTGGCCATCGGCATTATCCTGGCCCGCACCCTGCTGCAAAACCGCCGCAGCCGCTGGCAGCAGTCCCCCTATCTGCTCACCGCCAGCACGCCGCTGGCCGAACGCAAAGGGGACGAAGACGAGACGCCCGCCTCCGCGCCGACCGTCCCCCCGGAGAAATAAGCGCGGGCGCAATACCCGCCGGCATCCCGCGCCCGTTTTTTTCAATGACGACGGTTCAGTCCGCGTCCCCGCGCAGCACCGACTCCAGCGCGATTTCTATCATCTCGTTAAAGGTGGTCTGGCGGTCGGCCGCGCTCAGGGCTTCGCCGCTGCGGATATGGTCGGAAACGGTACAGATGGCCAAGGCCCTGGCGCCGAACTCCGCCGCCACGCCATAAATCCCGGCGGCTTCCATTTCCACACCGAGGATGCCGTATTTTTCCATCACGTTAAACATATCCGGGTCGGGGGTATAAAACAGATCCGCGGAAAATAAATTGCCGACCCGGACATTCACTCCCGCCGCCCTGGCCGCATCCACCGCGTGGCGCAGCATGCCATAATCGGCGATGGCCGCGTAGTCGTGATCTTTGAAGCGCATGCGGTTGACTTTGGAATCGGTGCAGGCGCCCATGCCGATCACCACGTCGCGCACATGGACATCGGCGCGCACCGCCCCGCAGGACCCGACGCGAATAATCTGTTTCACATCGAACTCGGTAATCAGCTCCTTGGTGTAAATCGAGCAGGAGGGTATGCCCATGCCGTGGCCCATTACTGAAATATCCCGGCCTTTATAGCCGCCGGTGTAGCCCAGCATGCCGCGGACATTATTCACTTCGCGCGGCCGGGTCAGGAAGGTATTGGCGATGTGCTGCGCCCGCAGCGGATCGCCGGGCATCAGTACCACATCCGCAAAATCGCCTCGTTCGGCATTGATATGGGGCGTCGCCATGGTATTTTTCCTTGTGATAAATAATGGATTTTTGTTGCCCGCCCCTTACCGGGGCGGGGTAAAACGCCGGGAGAAATCCCAATCACACTATGGCTTTGCCATAGTCCATGGGAGATAACCCGAAATAACGCGCCACGGTCTGGCCAATATCCGCGAAAGTCTCGCGATGCCCGTAAGATCCCGCTTTAACCTTGGGGCCGTAAATCAGCACCGGGATATGCTCGCGGGTATGATCGGTGCCCCGCCAGGTGGGGTCGCAGCCATGATCCGCCGTCAGGATCAGCATATCCTCGCCGGTGACGCGTTCGAGCAATTCCGGCAAGCGGCGATCGAACAGCTCCAGCGCGGCCGCATAGCCGGCGACGTCGCGGCGGTGGCCATAGGATGAATCAAAATCGACAAAGTTGGTAAATACGATAGTCTTATCACCCGCCTGATCCATCTCGCGAATGGTGGCGTCGAACAAAGCGTCCAGGCCGGTGGCTTTGATTTTTTTCGTGATGCCCACCCCGGCGTATATATCGGAAATCTTGCCCACCGAAACCACCTGGCCGCCCTGCTCTTCCACCAGTTTTTGCAAGACGGTGGCCGATGGGGGTTCGACCGCCAGGTCGTGGCGGTTGCCGGTGCGCTGGAAGTGGCCGGCTTTATCGCCGATAAACGGCCGGGCGATCACCCGGCCGATATTATAGCCGCCGTCGGTGAGCAGCTCGCGGGCTAGCTCGCACAAATCATAGAGCCGCTGCAAGCCGAAGGTCTCTTCATGGCAGGCGATTTGGAATACCGAATCGGCCGAAGTATAAAAAATCGGCTTGCCCGTGCGCATATGCTCCTCTCCGAGCTGGTCAAGGATCACCGTACCCGACGAATGGCAGTTGCCGAGATAGCCGGGCAATTCGGCGTGTTTGACCAACTGGTCCAGCAGTTCCTGCGGAAAACTGTTTTCCTGGTCCGGGAAATATCCCCAATCAAACATCACCGGCACCCCGGCTATTTCCCAATGTCCCGACGGGGTGTCTTTGCCGGAGGAGATTTCGCTGGCATAGGCGTAGGCGCCGATAATATCGGCCTGCTTATCCAGGCCCGGCGCAAACCGGCCGGTGGATTCTTCGCCCGCCAGCCCAAGGCCCAGGCGCGACAGGTTGGGCAAATGCAGCGGGCCGCTGCGGCCCTGTTCAGCCTCCCCTTGCGCGCATCGCTGCGCAATATGACCCAGGGTGTCCGAGCCGCTGTCGCCGAATTTTTCCGCGTCGCCGGCGGCGCCGATACCAAAAGAGTCGAGTACCATAATGTAGGTACGTTTCATTGTGTTCTCCTGCTGAGCGACCCGGCCCGCGGGGTGGTTGCCCCCGGGCCGCATCATGGATAATCGTGTCGGCCGGCACGGGTTTCCCCGTGGTCCGGCGACCGGAACGCCGCGGTTTATACCAGACTTACAGGCCGGCCTCAATGCGGCGGTAAATCACCGGCAGCGCCTGCGGCGCCTGCGCCGCAATCGTTATTGCGCCGCGCACCGCCTCCGCGGCCTGCATCCAGCTCTCTTCGCTGGCGGCGTGAATAATGGCCAGGGGCTGTCCGGGCTGCACGGCGTCGCCCAGACGCACCATATCGGTCAACCCCACGCTGTAGTCAATGGCGTCGCTGACGCGCCGCCGCCCGCCGCCCATGGCCACCACCGCCATCCCCAGTGCGCGGGTGTCCATGGTATCGATATACCCGGACCCGGCGGCAAACACCGGCTTGCTCAGGGTCGCCATCGGCAAATAGCGATCGTAGCGATCGACAAAGTCGTTCGGTCCGCCCTGGGCGGCGACCATGCGGCCAAAACGCTCCGCCGCTTCGCCGTTATCCAATACCTGTTGCAGCCGGGCCAGCGCCAGGCTGTCGTTGGCCGCCAGGCCGGACGTCACCAGCATTTCGCAGCATAACGCCATCGTCACCTCGAACAGGCGCGGATTACGCTGCTCGCCGGTAAGAAAACGCACCGCCTCGCGCACCTCCAGCGCATTGCCCGCGCTGGAGGCCAGGACCTGGTTCATATCGGTCAGCAATGCCGTGGTTTTGCATCCCGCGCCGTTGGCGACGCCGACGATGGCCTTGGCCAGCGCCTCGGACTGTTCGAAGTCCGGCATGAACGCGCCCGAACCGACCTTTACATCCATCACCAGCGTGTCCAATCCCTCTGCCAGTTTCTTGGCCAGTATCGACGCGGTAATCAGCGCGATGGAATCCACCGTGGCGGTGATATCGCGGGTGGCGTAAAAACGCTTATCCGCCGGCGCCAGGGAGTTGGTCTGGCCGATAATCGCCACGCCTACCTCCTTGATCATGGTGCGAAAGGTACGATCGTCGGGAAAGATATTCAGCCCGGGAATGGCTTCCAGTTTATCCAGCGTGCCGCCGGTATGGCCCAGCCCGCGGCCTGAAACCATCGGCACATAACCGCCACAGGCGGCGATCATCGGACCGAGCATCAGCGAGGTGACATCGCCCACGCCGCCGGTGGAGTGTTTATCCACCACCGGGCCGCCCAAATCGCTGTTTTTCCAGTTCAGCACATGGCCGGAATCGCGCATCGCCAACGTCAGCGCCACGCGTTCGGCCATATCCATATCATGGAAAAAGATGGTCATCGCCAGGGCGGCGATTTGCCCTTCGGAGACGGTATTATCGCGCACTCCGTTAATAAAAAAGCGGATTTCGTCTTCACTCAACGATCCTCCGTCGCGTTTTTTACGAATGATTTCTTGTGCCAGGAACAAGGTAACCCCCTGCATACCAAAAAGCGGGCCAGGCCCGCAGAACGGGAATAATCCCTACGGACTCCTATTTCAGACGGCGAAAGGATCAATAACCGTTGCCCGTTTCATGCGCATCCTGGCCCAATACGGTAAGCAGGCTGGTCAGCAGGCTTGAAGCGCCGAACCGGAAATGGCGGGCGTCGGCCCAGTCCGGCCCCATGATGCGATCCGCCAGCTCCAGATAGGACGCGGCTTCCGCCGCTGTGCGCACGCCGCCGGCCGGCTTCACGCCCACCTGCGTCCCGACGCCCTTATCGCGGATGACCGAGAGCATGATTTCCACGCTTGCCAGCGTAGCATTGACCGGCACCTTGCCGGTGGAGGTTTTAATGAAATCCGCGCCGGCGTCGATGGCGATTTCCGCAGCCAGGCGAATCAGCTCCGGACGGCGCAGCTCGCCGGTTTCCAATATCACCTTGAGCAATACCCCGCTGGAGGCGCACAGCGCTTTGCAGGCGCTGACCATATCGAACCCCAGCTGTTCATTGCCGGCCATCAGCGCCCGGTAGGGCAAAACCACATCCACTTCGTCCGCGCCGTAGGCGATGGCCGCACGGGTTTGCGCCAGCGCGATGTCGGCATCGTCGCCGCCATGGGGGAAATTGGTGACCGTGGCAATACGGATATCCGGCGTATCCTGCCGTTGCAGGGCCTTGCGGGCAACGGGGATAAAGCGGGGATAGATGCAAATGGCGGCGGTATTGCCGGCCGGACTTTTCGCCTGGCGGCACAGGTGTATTACCCGGTCGTCGGTGTCGTCGTCGTTGAGGGTGGTAAGATCCATCAGGCTCAGCGCGCGCCGGGCCGCAACGGTTAAATCAATCATAATACTCTCCAACTTTTCGGTCTGGTCAACGTAAACCGAAGATGCAAAAGGGGCGTTACGGACAAAGCGGTAACGCGCCGTATCGTTGGCGAGCGGACTTGGTTCCATGAAGAAAGACCCGGAACCATACAGCCATCCGGGCGTCAGAGATCCTTCTCACCGCATAAGCCTGTATCAAAGACGCAGGGTAACAACCGCCCTGCCTTACGCGCTGAGTCTATTTTTTCACACTTGGGGCAAATAAGCTGCCTGAGCATCGAGAATTATGCGTACGATCCCGATTATCTGCGCAATAATCCCGCTATTGGCGAGCCAGGCCAAAGAGATCGAGGCTATTACGGTAGATTATATCGGCAATCTGCTCCGGCGGCTCGGCGCGCAATTCGCATAACGCCTGAAAAGTCAGCAACACGCGTTCCGGTCGATTGGGTTGGCCCTGGTAACCGGACACGGGCATATCCGGCGCGTCGGTTTCCAGCAATAGCCGCTCCAGCGGCAGGCGGGCCATCACCTGGCGGGTTTTATTGGCGCGCTCATAGGTGATGGTGCCGCCGACGCCGATATAAAACCCCAATTTAATGAAGGCCTCCGCCTGCTCGTAACTACCGGCGAATCCATGTACCACGCCGGCGCGCGGCAGCCGGCGCTGGCGCAGCATCATCGCCAGCCGATCGTGGGTGCGCCGCGAATGCAAAATCACCGGCAAGTCATAACGCGCGGCCAGTTGCAGTTGGGCGTCCAGCAGCGCCGTTTGCCGCTCCATCTGCGGGTCGGCCATGTAGTTATCCAGGCCGATTTCGCCGATGGCCACCAGCCGCGGATGAGGTTGTCGTAAATACTGTTCCAGCAGCGCCAGGCCGGCCTCGTCATGCTGGGCGATGGCAATGGGATGCATGCCCAATGCGGCATACAGCGCCGGATGGCCATCGGCCAGGGCCAGTACGCCCGCAAAACGCCCCGCCTCCACCGCCGGCACGATAATACGCCGCACGCCCGCTTGGGCCGCGCGGCGAATGCTGTCGGCCTCGGCGCCGCTAAACGGCGGAAAATCAAAATGGCAGTGCGTATCGATAAAAACCGGCGTGGTCATGGTATTTATCCCAGGTGGCGCCAACCGTGTCCCGTCCTAGTCATCAATATACGGTTCAGGCGTGAATCGTCCAATGATGAATTGACGCATTTAGGCGGCGAGCAGGAAAAAAAACGGCAGGAGGTGCGGGGTGGGAATAAAGAAATAAACCTAATATTCCGGATAAAACGCATCAATGCAATTTATCCGGCTTCTGCATAGGGGGTTTCACGGCGTCCTTGGTTCCGGCCTCCGGCGCGGCGACCACGGGTACTGATTTGCCGTAATCTTCCTGCATTACCCCGGAAAGGTAGTGGTTGCTTCCCGCAACCCAGGCGCAGTCGTCATCAAACCACTCCGCCCATAATAACCACATCTGGCTTTTCCACTGCTTGAATTTGCCAAAAACGACGTCGCTATTCATATCCCCTCCGGAAAGCAACCTACTTGGTCACTACATTACCGCAATAACATTACAGAAATAATGTTAGCGCAATAACGCTGCAGGAATATCCCGCCGCTGCCGGCTACCTGCCGCGACGGCCGGTAAACAGGCTGATCAGGAACAGAATGATACCAACGACGAATACGATTTTGGCGGCCCATGCAGCCGTACCGGCCAAACCACCAAACCCTAACGCTGCCGCTATTAAGGCAATAACCAGAAAAATAATGCCCCAACGAAACATAAGCTTCTCCTTACCCAAATGATGAAAATACAATTCTCGTGTTACCGGAGGAAGGAATAAACAGCCTCCTATCGAACCGGTTTAATACTATTATTTGCCGTGCACAATAATCGGAGTGAATCGCCCCGGGGGCCATTCACTCCGAAACATCTTGATTAGTATTTAAGGTCGTTTTTAACGCTTTTCACACCGTCGACCGCTTTAGTCACGTTTTCAGCACGGGCCGCTTCGTTGGCGCTTTTTACGGTGCCGCTAAGCTGTACTACGCCGCCGGTGGTTTCAACTTTCACCGTACGGGACGGAACCAGACTATCGGCCAGGAGTTTAGCTTTCACTTCGCTGGTAATGGCCGTATCGCTGGCGTAGGTTTTCACCGAAGCCTTGTTGGTTCCTTTTACGTGCAGCTTGTCGCTGACCGACGTAACGCCTTCCACGGTTTTGGTAGCGGCTACGGCGCGTTCCGCCTGGGTCTGGCTGGCGACAAAACCGCTCAGGGTAACTACACCGTTATTGGTCACTACCGAAATATCGTTACTATTGACGGACTTGTCGCCCACCAGCGCACTTTTCACTTTTGCTGTGACGGCACTGTCGCCCATGTAGTTTGACGCGGTTTTCATCGAATTATCGATTTTCGCGCCGGTGCTGTTGGCCTCGGTCTTGATAGTGTCGTTAGCCATGGCGGTGGTGCCTGCCAGGATAGTACCCAATACCAATGCCGTAAGCGTTTGTGTCATCTTGATCTTATTCATGGATGTTTCCTTTTTACCGTCCACCCGAATCAGGGTGTTATTGCCACAAATGTGACCTGTCTAACTGCTGTCGGATACGTCCCGGCAAGCATCTAAAAAAATCAGACTGTGCAGCCTGGAGTCAGCAACGCGTCGCGCTGCGATTAACCGTCAGGAAAACCGCCGGTACTGAAAAATCCTCAAAGGATATTTCCACTGGAAGGAGAAAAAATATACTCATTCCATGTTAAGCAGGTTATCACGCTGATTTTGACGGTTTTATTAGCTTATTTAACCGTTTCGTCAGAGACAATTTAACTATAGACCAGAAATAACAAATTGCATGGTTTACCGGTAAAAAAACGCCAAATCCGATGAATAAGCAAGGATTTAGGACATTTCTGTAGGAGGGGTGTAGTACGCAGCGATAGGCCCGCAGGCCTGATTACACGGGAAACCACCCGATGGCGGCCCTGGTTTTACCGGCGGAAATACCGGTAAAGCCAGGCGAAAGAATAAAAGTTGCCAGCGGGCCGCCTGCCGGGATTCACTCCCGGTGGGCATTAATGTTCGCGGGTTTTATGGAAACTCACGTCCGGATAGCGTTCCTGGGTCAAATTCAGGTTCACCATGCTCGGCGCGATATACGTCAGGTTATCACCGCCGTCCAAAGCCAGGTTCAGCTCGTTTTTGCGCTTGAATTCCTCAAGTTTTTTCACATCCTGGCATTCTACCCAGCGGGCGGTGGAAACATTAATCGACTCATACAAGGCTTCGACGTTGTATTCGCTTTTAAGCCTGGCCACCACCACTTCAAACTGCAATACCCCGACCGCGCCCACAATCAGATCGTTATTGGTGATAGGACGGAATACCTGCACCGCCCCCTCCTCCGATAGCTGGACCAACCCTTTGAGTAATTGCTTTTGTTTAAGCGGGTCGCGCAGGCGGATACGCCGGAACATTTCCGGGGCGAAGTTCGGAATACCGGTGAACTTCATCTCTTCGCCCTGGGTAAAGGTGTCGCCGATCTGGATGGTGCCGTGGTTATGCAGCCCGATGATATCGCCGGGATAGGCTTCTTCGATATGCGAGCGATCGCCTGCCATGAAGGTCAAGGCATCGGCGATAAGCACATCTTTACCGGTTCTTACCTGATGCAGCTTCATGCCGGTTTCATAGCGTCCGGACACCACGCGCATAAACGCCACGCGGTCGCGGTGCTTGGGGTCCATGTTGGCCTGGATTTTAAATACAAAGCCCGTGAACTTCTCTTCATCGGCCTTCACGACGCGGGTATTGGTCTTGCGCGGCATCGGCGGCGGCGCCCAGGCGACCAGTCCGTCGAGCATATGATCGACGCCGAAGTTGCCCAGGGCGGTGCCGAAAAATACCGGGGTCAATTCACCGCGCAGGAAAGCCTGCTCTTCGAATTCATGGGAGGCGCCCTGCACCAATTCCAGCTCTTCGCGCAGTTGCGCCGCCAGATCTTCGCCGATGGCCCGGTCCAGATCCGGATTTTGCAACCCTTTGACGGTGCGCACTTCCTGGATGGTGTGGCCTTTACCGGTCTGGTAGAGATAAGTTTCATCTTTATACAGATGGTATACGCCTTTAAACAGCTTGCCGCACCCAATGGGCCAGGTGATGGGAGCGCAGGCGATGCGCAGCTCATGCTCCACTTCGTCGAGCAGTTCCGTCGGATCGCGGATATCGCGGTCGACCTTGTTCATAAAGGTCAGGATCGGCGTATCGCGCAGACGGGTGACTTCCATCAGCTTACGGGTACGATCTTCGACCCCTTTCGCGGAGTCGATCACCATCAGGCAGCAGTCCACCGCCGTTAAGGTGCGATAGGTATCTTCCGAGAAATCTTCATGCCCGGGGGTATCAAGCAGGTTTATCAGGGCATCCCGATAAGGAAACTGCATTACCGAGGTGGTAATGGAAATACCACGCTGTTTTTCCATTTCCATCCAGTCGGATTTGGCGTGGTGGCTGGACCCCCGCCCTTTCACGGTTCCGGCGGTAAGAATGGCGTGCCCGAACAACAGCACTTTTTCGGTAATGGTGGTTTTACCGGCGTCGGGGTGCGAAATGATCGCAAAAGTGCGCCGGGCCGCGACTTCTGCGGCGATGGAGGCATTCTTCATCTTCTGTTTCTCGATGGGTACATAATCAGTAAAGGCTGAATCGCTGGTGCTAGATTCTACATGCAGAAAGAAAGCATTGATAGTGCGCAGATAACGGGGTCAGCCAAGGGGCAACGCCATGATAATAGCGTCTTCGCGCCCCACGGCGGCGGGATAATAATCGCGCCGCACCGAGACATCGTTAAAGCCGAGGGATTGATATAACGCGATGGCGGGCAAGTTTGATTGGCGCACTTCCAGCCACAGGGTAAGTATGCCGCGGGTTTCAAGTTCGGCGATGAGATGCTCAAGCAGTTGGCGCCCCAGCCCGCGCCGCTGAAAATCCGGATGCACCGCGATATCGAACAGCGTCGCCTCGTCCAGCACGGTTTGGGTGATGGCGAAAGCCGCCATGGCGCCGTCGGCGATGAGCTTGAGGTTCAAATAGCGCTCGCCCTGGTTGGTGGCGAAGGTTTTCGCCGTCCACGGAAACGCATGGCTGGCCTGTTCTATATGCCAGGCGGCGGTCAGGTCAGAGACCGTCAGGGAAGAAATCTGATTCATGATGACAAATTTGCTGCCAAAGATCGCGCTTGGCCGCGGCGTTAGCAAGCAGCTCGGCCAGCGGCGGCGTAGAGAGTGAAATGCCGGACAGCGAGCGCGTCGCCGCGACGCCCAGCCACCAGCAGTGGCAGCGGGTATCTTCCGGCAGCATCGCGACCTGTTCAGGCGTAAGTTGATATAACGCTTGCGGGGTCAAATCGAGGCTGCGCGCCACATCGTCCAGCAAGGGGTGGTTGCCGGGGGGCAAGGGGCTGGCGATCAGCACCAGCCGGGTTTCCGGAGGCAGAACGACCGCGACCTCGCCCAACAGCGCCCCGGGGCGACGCAGCGTCCACTGGGTAATGCCCAGTTGTCGTAGTTGCCAGTCGCGTCGTAAAGTCATACTTATCCTGTCAGCGGTTGGTGTTGCGCGCGGCGATTTTGCGCGCCGCGGTTAATCGCGTCATTTTACCCATTGGGCGGTCCGCAAATCCACCAATGCGACCAAATCCATCGAACATCGGGCAATAAAGCACTATACTCCCCGCTCGGATTAATGAGGAGCCTTTGTCGCATGTCAGTTTTAACACCAGCCAGTGAAGTCATACTTCGTCACGACGATGTTTTTTTGGATAAGCGGGTATTGTTCGCCGGTGATGTGCAGGACCTGTTGCCCGCCGAGTTCGAAGCCCAAAGCGTGCGCGTCCACACCGCCTGGTATCACCACTGTCTGGCGCTGCGCGACAAAATGGACGAACAGTCCGTGCAATACGGCCTGGTGGCCGACGCCGATTTTGTCCGCGAATGCGATACTTTACTCTATTTCTGGCCGAAAAATAAGCCGGAAGCCCAGTTCCAACTGGAGAATTTACTGTCGCTGCTGCCCATCGGCAGCGAAATTTTCGTGGTGGGCGAAAACCGCAGCGGCGTACGCAGCGCCGAGCAAATGCTCGCGCCTTATTGCCCGCTCAATAAAATCGACAGCGCCCGCCGCTGCGGCCTGTATCACGGCCGGTTGGAAACCGCGCCGCAGTTTGATCCCCGGTCCTACTGGAATGAATATCAGTTGGACGGCATTACCGTGAAAACCCTGCCGGGCGTATTCAGCCGCGATGGGTTGGATAGCGGCAGCCAGCTGCTGCTGTCCACTTTTGATAAACCGCTCAGCGGCGCGGTGGCGGACATTGGCTGCGGTACCGGCGTATTGGCGGCAGTGCTGGCCAAGCGCTCCCCCGGCCTCAAGCTCACGCTGGCCGATGTCCATGCCCCCGCGCTGGCCGCCAGCCAGGCCACCCTGGATGCCAACCAGCTTACCGGCGACGTGGTGGTCAGCGACGTCTACTCGGCGCTGCCCGGGCGGTTTGACATTATTATTTCCAACCCGCCGTTCCACGACGGCATGCATACCAACCTGCAGGCGGCCGAAAACCTGATCCGCGGCGCCCAGGCCCATCTGCGCATCGGCGGGCAATTGCGGATCGTGGCGAACGCCTTTTTACCTTATGCGGCGCTGCTCGATACCGTATTCGGCAATCATGCCGTGCTGGCGCAAACCGGCCGTTTCAAGGTGTACCAGGCAATCTATACCGTTTCCCGCGGCAAGGATAAAGTCAGGTAAACGCGCCTGAGCCGGAGCCTGTCAGCGACCATTGCGCCGCAGGCCCTTGCGGCGCATCGCATTTTTTAGGCAAAAAAACCGCTCGGGTTTAAATAATTATTGACCTTGACGCTAAAACCTCTAGAATTCGCCTCCGTGGTGACAGGGCTAATAAGCCCGGTCAGTGGCATGCGATGGTGGCGGAATTGGTAGACGCGCTAGCTTCAGGTGTTAGTGTCCTTACGGACGTGAGGGTTCAAGTCCCTCCCTTCGCACCAAACACAACCACATAGCTGTAAAACCCGTTGAAAAGCGGGTGTGAAAACATAGCATTAAAAAGTCAATCCGACGTGTAGCGATGGTGGCGGAATTGGTAGACGCGCTAGCTTCAGGTGTTAGTGTCTTAACGGACGTGAGGGTTCAAGTCCCTCCCTTCGCACCAATCGGTTGGGCTTTGCTCCTATGCTATGTTGAAAAAGTTGTTTATTGCGCGCATGGGGTATCGCAGATCAGGGATGCTCATGTAGTGAACAACGCCATATGAAATGTGTTAAATGAATAACCCTGTGCGATGGTGGCGGAATTGGTAGACGCGCTAGCTTCAGGTGTTAGTGTCCTTACGGACGTGAGGGTTCAAGTCCCTCCCTTCGCACCATATTCATTTACACCTCTCATAATGGCGCAACCGCGTTTTTATGCTTCTTCCCCCTCCCCTTACCTTCTATTTGTCCTCTTTTGGCGCCGCGGCCCACGGGCGAGTGACATTCATCCATAAAACTGTTAAATTATTCTTATGGACTGTACTTCATCACCCTATAATAACGATACTAAATTACCAACAAACTTATTTTTCAGGATTCGTGTCGTCTGTTAGTACCATATTGAACAGCCGGGGCTCAAAAGTTAAGACATGATAAATACAACCAACTATGACGAACTCCGCAAGAGTAAGCTTCGTTTATCGTTGCTATTATTCCTGTTTCTCAATATAGCTTTCTCAATATTTTATGTCACCACAGCAATAAACAATACCCATTCGCCGACACTTCCGTCCATGCTGGTGGCGATTTTCAGTGGTATTACTTTATTATTAAGTAATTCCAAACTGCGCAACTATCCATATCTACTGAATATTTTTGCATTTATTATCGGTTTACTGTGGTCTTGGCATATTGCTTTGCGTTTTACGCAACTTCAACCTTATGATAACAATTTTCTGCTCTTTAGCCTGATGATGGTTTTCTTCATTAGCGCCATTTCCCTGGCGGATTATTTCATCGCATTTTGTTTGCATAGCCTGCCGCCGGCTCTGACGGTGCTGGCCCTGGATCAGTTTAGCCATATACTGGCCTTGCTCTTCACTATCGCCCTGCCGCTGATAAGCCTTTCGCTGCATATTCTGATGCAAAAACGCAGCGAAGCCTTTACTTCCGAGCTGTTCAACCGGCTAAGCGAGGAGCGGGAAAAGTTCAGCGATCTCAGTATGATCGACCCGCTTACCGGACTTTTTAACCGCCGCGGCCTGCAAAATAAGCTGGCCAATCTGGGCGGCGGCGCTTCCACCAATCATTATATCCTGCTGCTGGATATCGACCATTTCAAGGCTTACAACGACAATTATGGGCACACCATGGGCGACAATGCGCTGGTCGCCGTGGCGGTGGCTATTCGCGACGCGGTGCGCTCCCGGGATATCGTAGTGCGCTACGGCGGGGAAGAGTTTTTAGTATTGCTCATTGATGTCGATGAAATTTACGCCCTGGCCAGCGCCGAAAATGTCAGGCAGGCGGTATTGGACCTGAAAATTCCCCATATGTTTAACGATAAGGTTTCCACCACGGTGACCCTTAGCGCCGGCATCGCTATTATGTCCGACAGCGATATCGAAGCATCCCTTTCCGCCGCCGACAGCGCCCTTTATCTGGCCAAAAGCCGCGGAAGAAACTCGGTTGAAATTGCCATCAAATAGCCGGAACAGCTTGGCATACTAACCATTAGGACAAAATAGTATAACGATGGATGCGGGTTCAATATGACCTGCGGCTTATTTATTTTGCCACATTAGGTTAATGTTATATTTTGCTAAAAAAAGCCTCAGTATTATCCTAATAATAAATGAATATAAAGTTGATTTAATTTGCGGTTTTATTCATTTAATTTTCCTGCCTTATCCCGATCGTGAAATCAACCGGTGGGGGATTTATCTGCCTTTTCTGCCTTGATACCTTGGCGATCCCACACTAGGCTTAGTGCAGTTCGTTATTCATCAATAGGAGAATATGATGAGCAAGAAAATCGCGGTCTTAATCACCGATGAATTTGAAGACTCCGAATTCACCTCGCCGGCGCAAACCTATCAGCAGGCGGGCCATCAGGTTGTCACCATTGAAAAAAAAGCGGGCAATACCGTAACCGGCAAACGCGGCGAGGCCAAGGTAACCATCGATAAATCTATCGATGATGTTAGCGTGGATGAGTTCGACGCCCTCTTGCTGCCCGGCGGCCATTCGCCGGATTCACTGCGCGGCGACGATCGTTTCGTTGATTTTACCCGGGCCTTTGCCTTAAGCGGCAAGCCGATTTTCGCTATCTGTCATGGCCCGCAGTTGCTAATCAGCGCCGATGCGGTGCGCGGTAAAAAAATGACTACCGTCAAACCGGTGGTGGTGGACCTGAAAAACGCCGGGGCCGATTTCTTTGATAAAGAGGTGGTGGTCGATAACGACGTGCTGGTGACCAGCCGTACGCCCGATGACTTGCCCGCTTTTAATCGCGAATCCCTGCGCATTTTGAATAAAAAATAGCCGTTATTTTCCCTGAGCCACCGCCAGGCCCGCCTCATCTGCGGGCCTGTTTGCTTCTTCCCGCAGCCATTTTAGCTTGGTGCCAAAACCCAATTTGTTGTTGGTCAGTTTGACCTCGTCCAGCCGCAGGCTCCAGATAGGCGAAACCGAGAGTTTGGCCAGCGGAAACCGGGAAGTGTACAGCCGTTTCGCCACCTGGGCTTCATCGCCGGCCAGCAGGCTCACCTCACCGCTGTACTGCACCCCTTTAATCAGACTGATGGTAATGGTCTGGTCGCTGACGGTACCGGCCACGTGCTGGTGTTCAGCCAACAAAGTGCCATGGCGGGTGGTGTGATCGGTGAGAAAATAAAACGCCATCGACGATTCATTAAAAACATAAAAAAAGTTGGCGCACCACAGCGAGTCCGCATCGCCGACGCACATCGACAATACGTGCTGCTTTTTTAAATAAGCGGTGATGGCTTTGAGGGAAGTGTCCGTCGTCACAATAAGTCCTTTGTCCTTATATGGTTATAAGCAGCATATAGCGCTTGTCGATAAATTGTCCAATCTTTTCCAGCCGCCCTGACCGACATTTTTCGCCAATGCCGGCCCGTTTTCACACCGCCCGCGACCGTGGACCCAAATCCGTCCCCCTTGCCGCCGCCCGGGCAAAATAGGGTACAATACCCACCGAACTATTTGGCGCTTACCCTTTCGCCGGACCAGGGCATCAATCCATGACAACTAGCCATGACCACTAGCTGGTATCTCTACCTGATACGCACCGGCAGCGGCGCGCTTTATACCGGCGTCACCACCGATGTGAGCCGGCGCCTGGAACAGCATCAGCGGGGCTGCGGGGCCAAGGCCCTGCGGGGTAAAGGACCGCTGACGCTGGCGTTTCACTGCCCGGCGGGCGACCGTGGCAATGCGTTGCAATGGGAATACCGCATCAAGCAATTGACGCGCACTCAAAAAGAGCTGCTGGTCGCCAGTCAGGCGCAATCATTGGAAGGCATATGGCCCAGTTTACAGCCGGGCCCCGCCCGCCAGCGGCGCCTCAAAGCGCGGCTTGATTAAAGGGCTCGGCAAATTCCACCTGGCCGCTGACGCCTTCCAGGGCGTCTTCCGCCAGCGTGAACAGTTGGAAAGCGGCTTCGGCGCCCGGCCAGCGGCAATGCAGCCGCGAGCGCGCGGCCGGGGTAAATCCGCAACGCGAGTAATAACCGGGTTCGCCTAAGACCACCACCGCGCGATAGCTAAATTCATTGAGCGTATCCAGGCCTTCATAGATCAACTGCTGGGCAATGCCCTGGCGGCGATAGGCCGCGTCCACCGCCAGCGGCGCCAGTCCGACCCATTGACAATCCTCGCCGTCGATCCAGACCGGGCTAAAGGCGGCATAACCGATTACGCCGCCCTCATCGTCGGTGGCGACGATACCGAGCGTGAGCAGGCCGTCTTCCCGCAGCCGATGTACCAAATCCGCTTCGATATCACGTCCGAATGCGCGGCGCAGCAGGCTATCGATCCCCGGCGCGTCTACCGGAATTTCTACGCGGATTAACAAGGCTGGGATACGCGGATGCCCTTTGCATCCGCGCCCTCTTTTAAACCCGCCTCGATAAACCCGGCCATTTGCAGCAGCGCCGTGCGCAGCAAGGCGGGCATGGTATCCAAGTCGATGGAATCCATCAGGTTTTTCACATACAGGCCAAGTTCGGTATCGCCTTCGATCCGCAGGCGGCGTTGAAAAAACAGGGTATCGGGATCTTCTTTGCGCGCGGCAATCAAGATCAGATCGTTGGCGTTGCCGGTGAAGCTCACATCGGCCTTCGCCTCCTGGCTGACGACTAACCGATCGGCTTCAAGGGTCATATACCATTGCAACCCTAAATCGCTGACCTCGATCTTCAGCCAGCGCCCCGCCAGAAAGGCCAGATCGCCTTCGGCCAGTGCTTCGCGGAACTGCCAGCGCAGCACTTGTTCCAGCAATTGGCGCTGTAGCGCAAACGGGGTGAATTTAATTGGCAAGCGCAACAGCGACGGCCCCCGGCGCACCAACCGTGCTCGTAGTTTATCCAACACTGTTTCTACTCCTCTTAAAGAATCTGCGCCTATTTTGCCACAGTGATAAAAACTGGTCGGTGTCTATATCAATTATTTTCAAACAAAGATTAGCTAATTAATGGCGTTTATTGCGGCTTTTAATGCTGCCATAACCCCATAAGCTGCCTCAAATCAAAATTATCCCGGCCAACCTTATTTAGAATTGCGGTGATTACCGTTAACCATTTGTTGCTAAAACGACCTGTTGCTCATTCATTCCCCCAGCCTGACGCTCCGCGCGCCGTGGCCAAGACAACTATCTGGAGCTTTATGGAGTTGCTATGTCCCGCCGGTAACCTGCCGGCCCTCAAAGCGGCGATCGATAATGGCGCCGACGCGGTCTATATCGGCCTGAAGGACGACACCAACGCCCGCCATTTCGCCGGCCTGAACTTTACCGATAAGCGCCTGCAGGAAGCGCAGGAATATGTACACCGCCATCAGCGCAAATTGCATATCGCCATCAATACCTTTGCCCACCCCGACGGCTACGCCCGGTGGCAGCGGGCCGTGGATATGGCGGCCCAGGCCGGCGCCGACGCGCTGATCCTGGCCGATCCCGCCATGCTGGAATACGCGGCGCTGCACTATCCGCAGATCGAGCGCCATGTATCGGTGCAGGCATCGGCCACCAACGAGGCGGCGATCCGATTCTACCAGCGCAACTTCGACGTGGCGCGGGTGGTCCTGCCGCGCGTACTGTCGATGCATCAGGTCAAACAGCTGGCCTTGGTCAGCCCGGTGCCCCTGGAAGTGTTTGCGTTCGGCAGCCTGTGCATTATGGCCGAAGGCCGCTGTTATCTTTCATCTTACCTGACCGGGGAATCGCCCAACACCGTCGGGGCCTGTTCGCCGGCGCGGTTCGTCCGCTGGCAACAAACCGAGGACGGCATGGAATCACGCCTGAACGATGTGCTGATCGACCGGTATCAGCCGGATGAAAATGCCGGTTACCCTACCCTGTGCAAGGGCCGTTATTACGTGAACGGACAGCGTTACCATACCCTGGAAGAGCCCACCAGCCTAAATACTTTATCCCTGCTGCCGGAGCTATACGCCGCCAAGATTGCGTCGGTAAAGATCGAGGGCCGGCAACGCAGCCCCGCCTATGTCAGCCAGGTAACCAAAGTCTGGCGCCAGGCCATCGACAGCTGTAAGAACGACCCCCAGGCCTTTGTGCCGCAGCCTGCCTGGACCGAAGCGCTCGGCGCGGTGTCCGAGGGTACCCAGACCACCCTGGGCGCGTACCACCGCCGCTGGCAGTAACAGGAGATCCGCTATGAAATATGCATTAGGCCCGGTGCTCTATTACTGGTCAAAACCGGATATCGAGGCGTTTTACCAGTTGGCGCGCGCGAGCAGCGCCGATATCGTTTATCTGGGCGAGACCATTTGCAGCAAGCGCCGCGCCTTGAAAACCGCCGACTGGCTGGACCTGGCCAAACAGGTGGCGCAGTCGGGCAAGCAGGTGGTGATATCGACGCTGGCGCTGATTCAGGCACCCTCGGAACTGACCGAACTCAAACGCTATCTGGATAACGGCGACTTTTTGCTGGAAGCCAATGATATCGGCATCGTGCAACTGGCGGCGGAATATCGGCTGCCGTTTGTCGCCGGCCCGGCGTTGAATTGCTATAACGCTTATACCCTGCGTATCCTGCACCGCCAGGGCATGGTGCGCTGGTGCATGCCGGTGGAACTGTCCCGTGAATGGCTGGGCAATACTCTCGACCAGTGCGCAGAGCTGGGTTTTCGCGGGCAATTCGAGGTTGAGTTATTCAGCTATGGCCATTTACCGCTGGCCTATTCCGCCCGATGTTTCACCGCCCGGTCGGAAAACCGGCCGAAAGATGAATGCGAAACCTGCTGTAGCCAGTATCCACAGGGACGGGAGGTGCTGTCGCAGGAGCAGCAAAAGGTCTTCGTGCTCAACGGCATCCAGACCCAAAGCGGCTATTGCTATAATTTGATCAACGAGCAAACCTCCATGCAGGGGCTGGTGGATGTGGTGCGCCTGTCGCCCCAAGGGCCGGATACCGTCGCCATGCTGGATCGGTTCCGGGCGAATCAGTACGGAGAGCAGCCACTGCCTCTTACCCGCCAGATGGACTGTAATGGCTATTGGCGCCGCATCCCCGGCCTGGAACTGGTGGATTAACCGCCCAGGCCGCGCCGTCACGCAGAAGCCAGTTTGCTAGCCCGCCGGTTCGGCGGGTTGTTTGTTCCTAAGGTCTCCCCTTAAGCGATACCCCTAAAAACATAAGCAGTATCAGAAATCACCCTTTTGGTTAATACTCATAGTTATCATTAGCCGACAATAAGTATCGGTAACGACTGACTGCGAGCATACCCATTATGTCAAAACCAGGCCCTATTCCTTTCTCGGTCCTCGATCTATCCCCGGTCCCCCAGGGCGCGACGCCGCGCCGCGCCTTCGAGTCCTCGCTGGATTTAGCGCGCCATGCGGAAACCTGGGGCTACCATCGTTACTGGCTGGCGGAGCACCATAATATGACCGGCATCGCCAGCGCCGCCACGTCGGTATTACTCGGTTATATTGCCGGCGGCACCCAGACCCTGCGCCTGGGGTCCGGCGGCGTCATGTTGCCCAATCACGCGCCGCTGGTGATTGCCGAGCAGTTCGGCACCCTGGAAACCCTCTATCCCGGACGTATCGATCTCGGCCTGGGGCGGGCGCCGGGTACCGATCAACGCACGATGATCGCCCTGCGCCGCCACCTCGGCGGCGAAGTGGATAATTTCCCCCGGGACGTACAGGAACTGCTGGCTTATTTCGATGACGTACAGCCGGGCCAGCCGGTACAGGCGGTGCCGGGCCAGGGGCTACATGTGCCGATATGGCTGTTAGGCTCCAGCCTGTACAGCGCCCAGCTGGCGGCGGCGCTGGGCCTGCCGTTCTCGTTCGCCTCGCATTTTGCGCCGGATATGCTTTGGCAGGCATTGGATATTTACCGCCAGCAATTTAAGCCGTCCGCGTATTTGGAACACCCCTACGCCATGGTCTGTATTAACGTGGTGGCCGCCGATAGCGAACGGGATGCGCGGTTCCTGTTTACGTCGATGCAGCAGCAGTTTATTAATCTGCGCCGCGGGCGTCCCGGCCCGCTGCCGGCGCCGGTGGAAGATATCGAAGCGCTATGGTCGGCCGGCGAGCAGTACGGCGTCGAGCAGGCGCTGCGCATGTCGGTGGTGGGCGACCGGGATCAGGTTCGCGCGGGTCTGCAGGCGGTGATCGAGCAGACCGGTACGGATGAGCTGATGATCAACGGGCAGATTTTCGATCATCAAGCCCGGCTGCGCTCATTTGAGCTGGCCATCGGCGTACGCGACGAACTCACGTTCTGACCCGATCGGCACCCATAAAAAAACCCGCCGATTGGCGGGTTTTTTATTAGCGCGTTAACGCTTAGGCATCACGGCGACGAGTGGTCGGCGCGGCGGCGGCATCGCCTTCGCGACGCGGCCCGCGTTGACCGTCACGGCTGCCGCTGAAACGGCGCTCGGCAGGGGCGCCGCCTTCACGGCGATCGCTGAAGCTGCGACGGCCCGGAGCACCATTGCCGCCTTCGCGGCGTTCGCCGCCAAACGCACCGCGGGGAGCGCCGGCGCCAGCACCGCCGCCACGGCGTTCACCGCGCGGCGCGGCCACTGCTTCACCCACGAACTGCATGTTCATCGGCTTGTTCAGGATACGCGTACGGGTAAAATGCGACAGCATATCGCCCGGCATACCTTTAGGCAGCTCGATGGTGGAATGCGATGCGAACAGCTTGATATTGCCGATATAGCGGCTGCTGATGTCGCCTTCGTTGGCAATAGCGCCGACGATATGACGCACTTCAACCCCATCATCACGACCCACTTCGATGCGATACAGATCCATTTCGCCGACGTCACGACGTTCGCGACGAGCCGGACGTTCGCCGCCGCGATCTGCGCCGCTACGGTCGGAACCTTCGCTGCGACGATCGTCGCGATCGCGGAATTCGCTGCGCGGACGACGGTTGATCACCGGATCGGGCGGCAGGATCAGCGGACGTTCGCCCTGGGCCATTTTCAGCAAAGCCGCGGCCAGCGTTTCCATATCCATCTCTTCCAGCGGTTGCAGCTTGGCCAGCAGCGCACGATACATGTCCAGATCGCTGCTTTCCAATTGAGCCTGCACCTTGGCGGCAAATTTCGCCAGGCGGCGTTGGCTCAGCACTTCACCGGTCGGGATTTCCACTTCCGGAATGGCCAGCTTCATGATGCGTTCGATATTACGCAGCAGGCGGCGTTCGCGGTTTTCCACAAACAGCAGCGCGCGACCGGCGCGGCCAGCACGGCCGGTACGGCCGATACGGTGCACGTAGGATTCGGAATCCATCGGGATATCGTAATTCACTACCAGGCTGATGCGATCAACATCCAGGCCGCGGGCGGCGACATCGGTGGCGATCAGAATATCCAGGCGGCCGTCTTTCAGGCGATCCAGGGTTTGCTCGCGCAGCGCCTGGTTCATGTCGCCGTTCAGGGCGGCGCTGTTGTAGCCGCTGTGCTCCAGCGCTTCGGCCACTTCCAGCGTGGCATTTTTGGTGCGCACGAAGATGATGGCGGCGTCGAAGTCTTCCGCTTCCAGGAACCGGACCAGCGCTTCGTTCTTGCGCATGCCCTGCACGGTCCAGTAGCTCTGGCTGATGTCGGGACGCGTGGTAACGCTGGACTGAATCCGTACTTCCTGCGGGTCGTTCATGAAACGACGCGTAATCCGGCGAATAGCTTCCGGCATGGTAGCCGAGAACAGCGCGGTTTGGTGCTTGGCCGGGATCTGCGCCATGATGGTTTCAACGTCTTCGATAAAGCCCATGCGCAGCATTTCATCGGCTTCATCCAGCACCAATCCGCTTAATTTGGACAGGTCGAGGGTGCCGCGTTTCAAATGGTCAAGCAAACGGCCCGGGGTGCCAACGACAACCTGGGGTCCCTGGCGCAGGGCGCGCAGCTGGACGTCATAACGCTGGCCGCCGTAAAGCGCCACCACGTTGATGCCTTTCATATGCTTGGCAAAATCGGAAATGGCTTCCGCCACCTGTACGGCCAACTCGCGGGTCGGCGCCAGAACCAGCACCTGGGGCGCGGCCAGCTCCGCATCGATATTATGTAATAAAGGAAGAGCAAACGCAGCGGTCTTGCCGCTCCCGGTTTGCGCCATACCCAGTACGTCACGGCCCGCCAGCAGTTGCGGAATACATTCTAACTGGATAGGTGATGGTTTTTCATAGCCCAGATCGGTCAGGGCATTCAGGATGGGAGCGGAAAGTCCCAAATCAGCAAAAGAGGTTTCAACTTCAGACATGTACACGTGCCTCATATCATAATGGCGGCCAGTCTACATACCTCGTCGTGAAAACTTTCATTCATTTTCATCAAAAGTGTGAACCGGCTCAAATTGGATTTAAAACGAACAAACAAGCCCTCACCCTTGCAGGTGATAAAAAAGAGTAACGGGCTGAGTTGTTTAGTTCGTCAGCTATTGCTGGTCCGATTCTGATAGGTCGTCTTGCCCTTGGCCTAAGAGCGCCAATTCCAACAATGCATAGCGGTGCTCAACAAAGTTATGTACGTTGTTAGCGACCGTCAGTTTGAACAGCGCCGAAGCGGAGTTCTTGTCCCCCAGACTTAGGTAATGCTTACCTAAATAGAAGTCAGTTTCACTGAGATGCTCGGCGAGCGAAGTGTTATCCGTTGCGTCCGCCTTAAGGCGCTCCATCAGCGTAGTTTCACTGATGTCCCCCAGGTAGAACTCGACAATATTCCATCCCCATTGGCCTCTGTTCGCTTTTTGATAACGCTGAACCAGCGCATCTTTGGCTTTGTTGGTATCGATTTGCTTCTCAACCAGGTAAAGCCATAACGAACGGAAAGGATCATTTGGGTCGTCGCGATAAAACGCCTGCAGATCATCCTGCGCCAAACGGTAGCGGCCTCCATAATACAAGGCAATGCCACGGTTTAAATACGCGTAGTTGTAAGTTGGATCAAGCTCTAGTACAGAATCAAACGCTTCATAGGCAGCATCAAAATTGCCTGCCTGCGTTAAGTAAATGCCGAGATAGTTAAATACCTCAGGCATATCAGGGCGGATAGCCAGCGCTTGTGAAAAATCATTACGCGCTAACGCTCTTAACCCTAGGCTATCATACAGCACTCCGCGCTCATATAATAGCTGTGCTCGCTCATCATCGGTTAGTGCCCGGCTCGCCAGGATTTGTTCCATGCGCGCCAGGATGACTTCCTGTTGTAACGTCGGCTGCAATGGAACAGCTAAAACGTCATCTTTACGCCAATCAATGTTGCTGCATCCTGCCAGCATAAACGCCATCGCAACGAACCACCAGCGCAAGTAAGGCCTCATTTCCCACTCCCGAAGAAAAACATTGGATGAACGTCCTGTCCCCCATCGGCTTAACACAAGGCGTCCCGCCCTTGTGATACGAACAGCCCCTTACCCGGTAAGGGGCTGTAAAATGCGCTAACAGTTATTTATTCTACTCTAATTCTATTATTATGCTGATTATTCTACTTCCGGAACCACTGCATCCTGACCAGGAGCGGTAGCTTCCTTGATACTCAGGCGCACACGTCCCTGACGATCGACTTCCAGCACTTTAACCGGTACTTCCTGACCCATTTGCAGGTAGTCGGATACTTTCTCCACACGCTTGTCGGCGATCTGCGAGATATGCACCAAACCTTCCTTGCCGCCGCCGATGGCCACGAATGCGCCAAAATCAACGATGCGGGTCACTTTACCATTATAGATCCGGCCCACTTCAATTTCAGCGGTAATCTCTTCGATACGACGAATGGCATGGCGCGCTTTTTCGCCGTCGGTCGCCGCAACCTTCACCGTACCGTCATCTTCGATTTCGATAGTGGTGCCGGTTTCTTCGGTCAACGC
This sequence comes from Sodalis sp. RH21, assembly GCF_047324175.1. NCBI lineage: Bacteria > Pseudomonadati > Pseudomonadota > Gammaproteobacteria > Enterobacterales > Bruguierivoracaceae > Sodalis > Sodalis sp. RH21. The sequence goes on from NZ_CP178732.1 coordinate 4,793,543, forward strand.
ACGGATAACCGAGCCGCCTTTACCAATCACGTCCTTGATCTTGTCGGGATTGATCTTGATGGTATGGATACGCGGCGCGAACTGGGAGATATCGCCGCGCGGGCTGCTGATAGCCTGTTCCATCACACCCAGGATATGCAAACGCGCGCCCTTGGCCTGATTTAACGCTACCTGCATGATTTCGCGGGTGATGCCTTCGATTTTAATATCCATTTGCAGCGCGGTGACGCCTTCACGGCTACCGGCCACTTTAAAGTCCATGTCGCCCAGATGATCTTCATCACCCAGAATATCGGACAACACGACAAAGTTATCACCTTCTTTTACCAGACCCATGGCGATACCGGCGACGGCGGCCTTGATCGGCACCCCGGCATCCATCAGCGCCAAGGAGGCGCCGCACACGGAGGCCATGGATGAAGAACCATTGGATTCAGTGATTTCCGATACCACACGCACGGTGTACGGGAACTCATTGGCTTTTGGCATTACCGCCAGCACACCGCGTTTCGCCAAACGGCCATGGCCGATTTCACGACGCTTGGGTGAGCCGACCATGCCGGTTTCACCAACGCAATAAGGAGGGAAGTTATAGTGTAGCAGGAAACGGTCGGTACGCTCACCGGTCAATTCATCAATATTTTGCGCGTCGCGCTCGGTGCCGAGGGTGGCGGTAACCAGCGCCTGGGTTTCGCCGCGGGTGAACAGCGCGGAACCATGGGTACGCGGCAGCACGCCGGTACGGATGTCCAGGCCGCGGATCATGTCTTTTTCGCGGCCGTCGATACGCGGTTCGCCGCGCAGTACGCGGCTGCGAACCACGGTCTTCTCAAGGCTGGCCAGCAGTTCTTTGATATCGCCTTCGTCCAGCGTCTCGTCCTGCGCCAGCAGCGCGGCAACGACGTCGGATTTGATGCTATTGACCTGGGCGTAGCGTTCCAGCTTCTCGGTGATATGGTAAGCATCACCCAGACGACCTTCCGCCAGTTCGGCCACGCGGGTTTGCAGCGCGGCGTTGACTTCAGGGGCGTGCCATTCCCATTTCGGTTTGCCGGCTTCTGCAACCAGGGCATTGATATTGTCGATAACGATTTGCTGTTGATCGTGGCCGAATACCACCGCGCCCAGCATTTCATCTTCGCTTAACAGCTGCGCTTCGGATTCCACCATCAGCACGGCGTTGGCGGTACCGGCGACCACCAGGTCCAAACGGCTTTCAGCCAGTTCGGCCATGGTCGGGTTCAGCACGTACCGGTTATTGATATAACCGACGCGGGCCGCGCCAATCGGGCCGCTGAACGGGATGCCGGACAGGCTCAGGGCGGCGGAAGCCCCGATCATCGCCACGATATCCGGGCTGACCTGCGGATTTACCGAAACCACGGTGGCGATAACCTGGATTTCATTCAGGAAGCCATCGGGGAACAGAGGACGGATAGGACGGTCGATCAGACGGGAAATCAGGGTTTCGCCTTCGCTGGGACGTCCTTCGCGACGGAAGAACCCACCAGGGAAACGCCCGGCGGCGTAAGTACGTTCCTGGTAGTTAACCGTCAACGGGAAGAAGCTTTGGCCCGGCTTGGCCTGCTTGGCGCCGACCACGGTTACGAATACCGCGGTGTCGTCCATGCTTACCATAACGGCAGCGGTCGCCTGGCGAGCCATCATACCGGTTTCCAGCGTTACCGTATGTTGGCCGTATTGAAACTTACGCACGATCGGATTTAGCAAAATGATATCCTTTTTCAAGGTGAGCTTAATCTGACAAACTCACCGATGACTAACCCATCTTCTCATCGCATCCTCGCGACTAATGACAATCCTTATCCCCCGGATAAAGCCTCTCATTAGCCGCGCGAATCTCAGCAATTGAAGAATCCACTTAAGCAACAACCCATTATCTTGAATGGCTATTGCTCCCTAGAAGAAAGGGGCCACATAAGGCCCCTTTCTACCGAAACTGTCTGGCTTAACGACGCAGGCCCAGGCGCTCGATCAGGCCGGTGTAACGTGCGACATCTTTACCTTTCAGGTAGTCAAGCAGCTTACGACGCTGTGAAACCATGCGCAGCAGACCACGACGGCTATGATGGTCTTTCTTATGTTCCGCAAAATGGCCTTGCAAATGGCTGATTTGAGCGGTTAAAAGAGCAACCTGCACTTCGGTGGAACCGCTATCGTTGGCATCACGGCCGAAATCAGTAACGATTTTTGCTTTCGCTTCAACACTTAGAGACATTATAACACTCCAGATTTATTGTGAAATACACAGGCGCCGATCTCTAATTCAGCAACCCCATTCATAAGCCGCGCTATTCTACTCTTAGCGCACGTCGATCGCAAGGTACAAGCTGAATCAGACGCGCGGTTCAGCCACCAGGCGACGCGGGGCGACGCGGCCGATTTCCGTCATTTCGCCGACGCCGAAAAAGCGCCGCTCCCCGCCCTCGGTAAGCCGCACCAGGCCCTGCGGCGGCGCGTCGCTTACCGCCACCGATTGGCCCAGACGGACAAAACCCGCAACGGCCGCCGGCAGGTTCACTTCCGGCAGATTGCCCACCGCGCTGTCCATGGGCAGCAGCAGGCGGTCCAGCGCGGCCAGGGTATCCGGCGCCGTGGGTTCGGCGGCGGTCAGGACCTGCAACTGCTCCAGCGTCACCATGCGCGCGGCCGGATAATCGGCCACCGCCAGGCGGCGCAGCGCGCCGACATGGGCGCCGCAGCCGAGGATTTCGCCCAGGTCGTCAACGATGGTGCGGATATAGGTGCCTTTGGAGCAGTGAATTTCCAGCTCTACGCTGTGCAAATCCCATTGGATCAGATCCAGCGAATAGACATTTATCAGGCGCGAGGGCCGCGGGACATCGATCCCCTGCCGCGCATATTCATACAGCGGTTTGCCCTGGTGTTTCAGCGCCGAATACATGGAAGGAACCTGCTGCGTTTCCCCGCGAAAGCCGTCCAGGGCCTGGTCCAGCTGCGCCTGCCCGATATTGACCGGACGTTCGCTGATAATCGCCCCCTCGGCGTCCGAGGTGTCGGTGCGCTGGCCCAGGCGGGCAACCACCCGGTAGCGTTTATCCGCATCCAGCAGATGCTGGGAAAACTTGGTGGCTTCACCCAGGCAAATGGGCAGCATGCCGGTGGCCAGCGGGTCCAGCGCGCCGGTATGCCCGGCCTTGTTGGCATGGAACAGCCGTTTGACTTTTTGCAGCAGATCGTTGGATGAAAGGCCCAGCGGCTTATCCAATAATACGATACCGTCGATATCACGGCCGCGGCGACTTGGACGGCCCATCAGTCTTCCTTGCCCTCTTCGCCCTCGTCGGGTTCGGATTCGCTGCGGCGCGCGCGGTCATGCTGCACCACCTGGCTGACCAGGTTGGACATGCGCATGCCTTCTACCAGCGAGTTATCGTAGGCGAAGGTCAGTTCAGGCACCACGCGCAAACGCATCGCTTTGCCCAGCAGGCTGCGGATAAAACCGGACGCGTCCTGCAAAGCGGTAATGCCGATTTTGATTTGCTGCGGTTCGTTATCATTGAGGAAGGTAACAAAAACTTTGGCATAAGCCAGATCGCGCGAGACTTCCACCGCGGATACGGTAGCCATGCCTACGCGGGGATCTTTGATTTCGCGTTGCAGGATGATGGCAATTTCTTTTTGCATCTCCTGGGAGACGCGCTGGGTGCGGCTGTATTCTTTTGCCATTATGATTTCTCCAGACAAAACAGGGGGCATAATGCCCCCTTTCAGATATGCGGTATGGCTGGTGCCGGTTAAGCGATGGTGCGTTGAATCTCGATGGTTTCGAAACATTCAATCACATCGCCCGGACGGACGTCGTTGTAGTTCTTGACGCCGACACCACATTCCATGCCGTTGCGCACTTCGTTGACGTCATCTTTAAAGCGGCGCAGGGATTCCAGCTCGCCTTCATAGATTACAACGTTGTCGCGCAGTACGCGGATGCGGTTGTGACGTTTCACCATACCTTCCGTCACCATACAACCGGCGATGGCGCCAAACTTCGGCGAACGGAACACATCACGCACCTCGGCCAGGCCGATGATTTCCTGACGATATTCCGGAGCCAGCATGCCGCTCATGGCCTGTTTGACTTCGTCAATCAGGTCATAGATTACCGAGTAGTAACGCAGATCCAGGCTTTCCGACTCAACCACCCGGCGGGCGGATGCATCGGCGCGGACGTTAAAGCCGAGGATGATGGCGCTTGACGCCGCGGCCAGGGTCGCATCGGTTTCGGTGATACCACCGACGCCGGAGCCGACGATCTTGACCTTGACTTCAGGGGTGGACAACCCTTCCAGCGCATCGCAAATCGCTTCCGTGGAGCCCTGGACGTCGGCTTTCAGCACGATGTTCAATTCGGAGACTTCGCCTTCGGTCATATTGGCGAACATATTCTCCAGCTTGGACTTCTGCTGACGCGCCAGTTTGACTTCGCGGAACTTGCCCTGACGATACAACGCCACTTCCCGGGCTTTTTTCTCGTCGCGCACGACGGTCGCTTCATCACCCGCGGCGGGTACGCCGGACAGGCCGAGAATTTCCACAGGAATAGACGGACCGGCGGAAGAGACTTCACGGCCCAGTTCGTCGCGCATGGCGCGCACACGGCCGTATTCGAAGCCGCACAGCACGATATCGCCTTTATTAAGCGTACCTTCACGCACCAGGACGGTAGCCACGGGACCGCGGCCTTTATCCAGGAACGATTCGATCACCGCGCCGCTCGCCATGCCGTTACGGATGGCTTTGAGTTCCAGCACTTCGGCCTGCAGCAGTATCGCGTCCAGCAGTTCATCGATGCCCACGCCTGATTTGGCCGACACATTGACGAACTGGCTTTCGCCGCCCCATTCTTCAGGGATGACGCCGTACTGGGTCAATTCATTTTTAACGCGATCCGGATCGGCTTCCGGTTTGTCGATTTTATTCACCGCCACCACGACCGGCACTTTCGCGGCCTTGGCATGCTGAATGGCTTCGATGGTCTGCGGCATCACGCCGTCATCGGCTGCCACGACCAGCACCACGATATCCGTCGCCTGGGCGCCTCGGGCACGCATGGCGGTAAACGCCGCATGTCCGGGAGTATCCAGGAAAGTGATCATGCCGTTTTCGGTTTCCACATGGTAAGCACCGATATGCTGGGTGATACCACCGGCTTCGCCGGCCGCCACTTTCGTGGAGCGGATATAATCGAGCAGCGAGGTTTTACCGTGGTCGACGTGGCCCATGATGGTCACGACCGGAGCGCGCGGCTCGGCCGCCGCATCAACGTCACGGTCGCTCATCACCAGCTCTTCGAGCTCGTTTTCGCGGCGCAGGATCACTTTATGACCCATTTCTTCCGCTACCAGCTGCGCCGTTTCCTGATCGATGACCTGATTGATGGTGGCCATGGCGCCAAGTTTCATCATAGCCTTGATGACCTGGGAACCCTTGACCGCCATTTTGTTGGCCAGTTCGGCCACGGTCACGGTTTCGCCAATCACCACATCGCGGTTAACGATTTGAGCGGGCTTGTTGAAGCTCTGCTGCAAGGTGCTGGGCTTGCGTTTGCCTTTGCCGCCGCGGCCCACGGCGCGCGCTTCTTCGCGGTCAGCCTTGGATTCGGACAACCGGCTGGTTTTTTTCTTGGTGGCCTTGCCGCCACGAGTGCGGGCGCGACGCTCGCCCTCGACCTTACGGTCGTTTTCATCTTCCGCTTCGCGGGCATGGTGAGACGTCGTGACGTGGTAATCACTGGCATCCTCTTCGGTCGGCTCCGGCGTGGCAACCCAAGTACCGCCATTCTCTTCCGCCATCCGCTTGGCTTCTTCGACGGCGAGGCGAGCGCTTTCTTCAACCTTGCGACGCGTTTCCTCTTCCGCTTTACGTCTAAGCTCAGCGGCCTCGGCTTCACGGCGAGCTTTTTCAGCCGCCTGTGGTGACTTGGTCATATGATTGGTCTGCTGGTTGGTCAATTTTTCACTTTCCGCTGCCACGCGCTTCGCTTGTTCAGCGGCCTCACGTTTGGCTTTATCGTCGGCCGCACGTTTTGCTTTTTCTTCGGCTTCGCGTTGGGCTTTTTCAGCGGCTTCATGCGCAGCACGCTCTTCAGCTTCACGAAGTGCCAGTTCTTCCGCTTCACGTTTCGCCAGCTCTTCCGCTTCAGCCTGCTCGGCAGTCTGAGAATCGCGTTGCACATACGTACGTTTCTTGCGGACTTCTATTTGCACCGATTTACTTTTACCGCCGGTGCTCGGAATATTCAAGGTACTACGGGTTTTACGCTGTAATGTCAGTTTATTCGGCGCGCTGCCCCGTTCACGGTTGAGGTGCGCCAATAACGTTTGTTTCTCATGCTGGGTCACAGAATCGGCCTCGGTCTTGTCGATACCAGCATCAGCAAACTGCTGTACCAGGCGATCGACCGGGGTCTGAATTTCTGCGGCGAGCGATTTTACGGTTACATCTGTCATGCTGTTCCTTTCCTGCTACAGTTTATTACGCGTTGTCGCCAAACCAACAGATATTGCGAGCGGCCATGATTAACTCACCGGCTTTTTCGCTACTCAGCCCTTCAATATCTGACAGGTCGTCGACACCCTGTTCGGCAAGATCTTCCAGCGTACAAACACCGCGCGCCGCCAGCTTGAACGCCATGTCGTGCTCAAGCTCCGGCAGACTTAACAGGTCTTCAGCCGGCTTGCCCCCGCCGCGATTCTCTTCCTGCGCCAGGGCGAGCGTGGTCAGGGCATTTTTAGCCCGTTCACGCAACGCTTCTACCATTTCTTCATCAAGCCCTTCGATTTGCAGCAACTCTTTCATTGGGACATACGCGAGTTCTTCCAATGAGGAGAAGCCTTCTTCAACCAGCACCGTGGCGAACTCTTCATCAATGTCCAGATGTTTGGTGAAGATATCGATGGCGGCGTGTGCTTCGGCCTGATGTTTTTCTTGCAGATCCTCAACGGTCATCACGTTCAGCTCCCAGCCGCTAAGCTGTGAAGCCAGACGGACGTTCTGGCCGTTGCGCCCGATGGCCTGCGCCAGGTTACCGGATTCGACCGCGATATCCATGGTGTGCTTGTCTTCGTCGACCACGATGGACGCAACGTCGGCCGGCGCCATGGCATTAATCACGAACTGGGCCGGATTGTCATCCCAAAGGATGATATCGATACGTTCGCCGCCCAGTTCGCTGGATACCGCCTGGACACGCGCGCCGCGCATCCCGACGCAGGCACCGACCGGGTCGATGCGCTTGTCGTTGGTCTTCACGGCAATCTTGGCCCGTGAACCCGGATCGCGGGCAGCGGCTTTAATCTCAATGACTTCTTCGCCGATTTCCGGCACTTCAATACGGAATAATTCGATCAGCATCTCAGGGCGGGAACGGCTGACAAACAGCTGTGCGCCGCGAGCTTCCGGGCGGACTGAATAGAGAACGCCGCGGATACGGTCGCCGGGACGGAAGTTTTCGCGCGGCAGCATGTCTTCACGGCCGATGACCGCCTCGGCATTGCTACCCAAATCAAGGCTGATATTATCGCGGTTAACTTTTTTCACCACGCCGGTGACGATCTCGCCTTCATGCTGGCGGAATTGGTCCACTACCATGGCGCGTTCTGCTTCGCGAACTTTCTGAACGATAACCTGCTTAGCGGTTTGGGTCGTAATGCGGTCAAACACCACCGATTCGATTTCGTCTTCGATATACCCGCCCAATACGGAGCTGGGATCTTCGAACTGCGCCGCATCAAACGTGATTTCTCGGGTTGGCTGCGTCACTTCGTTGACGATCACCCAGCGGCGGAAGGTCTCGAAATCGCCGGTTTTACGATCGATATTGACACGAACCTCGATTTCTTGCTCGTATTTTTTCTTTGTTGCCGTAGCCAGGGCAGTTTCCAGCGCTTCGAAAATTTTCTCACGAGGAACCGCTTTTTCATTGGAAACTGCTTCAACAACAGCCAGAATTTCTTTATTCATCCTAGTTGCCTCATTAAAACGTTAAAAGTGGGGTACCAGGTTCGCTTTCTGGATGTTGCTCAAAGCGAACACTTCATCTTTTCCTTCCACCGTCACCGTGATCATTTCGCCGTCAACCGTTTTAATGATTCCTTGCCATTTTCGACGATTTTGCGTCGCTATGCGCAAAACCACGCTGACTTCTTCACCGATAAACTGCGTATATTGCGCGGCGGAAAATAACGGGCGATCGAGACCCGGCGAAGAGACCTCAAGGCTGTAAGCCACGGTAATAGGGTCTTCGACATCCATCACCGCGCTGACCTGGTGGCTGACATCAGCGCAATCATCGACGGTGATGCCATCCTCACTGTCAATATAGATGCGTAGCGTTGACTGGCGACCCCGGATGAATTCAATACCCACCAGTTCGTAGCCCAAGGCTTCCACCGGCGCGGCAATCATCTCAGTCAATTTTTGTTCTAATGTGGCCAAGCCCACCCCCAAGACATAAAAAAAGGGCTAAAAAGCCCAGTATTTCTGTAGTTTAATAACAAAAAACCCCGAAAATTCGGGGCTTTTTGTGACTGGGACCCTGTAAGCCACCAAGCGGCTTTACAACATTCCACAGAATCTTTTTTCAAACGCCGCTGCGATAAATACATTATAACGCGTACTAGCAGTATATTTGAAAAAGAACTCTAAGGGAAAGTGGTTGCGGGGGCCGGATTTGAACCGACGACCTTCGGGTTATGAGCCCGACGAGCTACCAGGCTGCTCCACCCCGCGTCTGAAAACGTTGCGAATATTACGCCAATAACCGCAAAAAAGCAAGTTATCATTATGCTTGGCACCAGAGCGTGGCGGAGGTAAAACAATTAACACGTTATTTTAACGGATAAACCGTTTGATCTGCGTCACTGGCCGAGCGGTAAAAAACTCGTTCGCCAGGGCCATGCTATACAGCATAGCAGCTAATAATGCAGCCCTACGCCCGCGGCAGTTGATAATACTGCGCCAGGCCCGTTCGAGGGAGGAGAGTATTCCATAACTCCCCACCCTGGGCAAGCATCTTTTCCCGCGCTGCCCTGGCCTGGCCCGCGATCAGCCACGGCGCCGGTCGGGCGCCGCCCCCATGACCCCGCCCTGCCGTTCAAACCGGGCGCGCAGGGCCCGTACGGAAAGTTTTGCCCCGGTGGTTACCGACGCGGGCAGTGACGTGCGTGCGGCCGTTTCGTCGGGCTTCCCGCGCGGCCAGGTGGTTGGTTGGAATAGCGCGGCATAGTTAAACTTCGGCTCGTAGCTCCGGGTGGTTTCATTAAATGCGACCAGTTGGCGGATGGCGCCATCGTAGCCCATATCCAGCAATACCCGCGCGGAAGGATCGTCCATTTGCCCGGCGACCAGATAAGCCAGGCGCATTTGCGCAAAGTTGCGATCGGGATTATTGCTCATTTGCTCGCACAAATCCGCCAGGTGGCTGAAGGACAATGACGCATCGCCCAGCACATTCAGGGCAAACACCCCGCGGAACTCGCCGTTTTTGCTATCCCGGGTATCGATGGCCAGTTCGGTCACGGCCTGCGCGACTCCCGGGATCGGCAACGGGGTGATAAACACGATCTTATCCCCAACGATGCGAATATTGTCCGACGAAAATAACGGGCTGGTGGGGTTTTGTTTCAGATACGCGACGATGGCTTTGCCGTTAACGTCCGCATAACCATCATTGGTCAAGGAACTCAATAGATATTTAGGCTGGATGGCCCGGTCCGCAGGGTTGGTCAGCATCTCTTTCAACACGGCGTTGGGATCTTTGTTTACCCGCCGCGCCGCGTTGGATCGGGTTGGTTTGGCCTTGCGCAACCCGGCTAACAGCCGATGCAAGCCGGCATTTACCGCGACGACCCGGGTTTTAATATAGGCAAAAGGCTTGAAGACCGTGTTGCCAATGGCCGAAAGTCCCCGCTGAAACCGGGCGCCGAAAGGCGTCTGTCCAGGCGGGGCGGTCGCCGCGGGCGGCGCGGGCGACGGGCGGGATTTCAAAGGACGGGTGGCCTGATTGATGTTCATGGTGATTCTCCGAATTCGCATAACGTAGCACGGTGCGTCAGCACGCGGACGCGGAATCAGGGGATTAACGCTCCCGTTTTTCCGGTGGAACCGACGGCGGCAATCACTATCGCAATTAAACGTTATCAAGAATTTTAAAAATCGCTTATTGCCGAGAAGAACGAGACGATGAACGTTTATCAGGAAGGATGGGACAAGAAAGGCGCCTGGCGGCCGAAAAACAAAAAGGCGTATGGTTTACGCCTTTTGACTGTAGCTTTGCTTTTACACTTTGGTTGTAATAACCATACGTAATAACCATACATAATAACTATACATAATAGCGATACATAATAACGATACGTTGGTACCGAGGACGGGACTTGAACCCGTAAGCCCAATCGGGCACTACCACCTCAAGGTAGCGTGTCTACCAATTCCACCACCCCGGCACTGCTTATATCGTATTATTTGACTACTATTAATAGATTACTGGGTATTAGATTACTGGGGGATATCGTTATTCGGCTTGGCCGGCGCTTCAACTGGTGCTTTTTGCGCTTGCGGAGCCTGATTTAAATTATCCCACTCGCTGCCCTTCTGGCTGTGGCTGCCGCTGAGGTTGCCCAAAACCAGACTGAGGATAAAAAACAGCGTTGCGAGCACGGCCGTCACACGGGTCATGAAGTTACCGGAACCGCTCGAACCGAACAGGGTCGCTGAAGCGCCTGCACCGAAAGAGGCCCCCATATCAGCACCTTTACCTTGTTGCAGCATAATCAGCGCAACCAGCCCGACAGCTATCAACAGGAATATGACTAACAGAGCTTCGTACATAATCTTTTCAGTATCCTTGCGGGTAAAACCGCGTGTTAGGCTATAGCCCCAATTCGGCTATGACAAACTCCGACTGAAGCGGGTGTGAATACTAACTAAAGCATTGTTCGCACGCAAGGGCAAATTGCGCCTGGCGAACTGATTGCGGAAAAAAACGTCAGCCGGTTGGCGGGGATGGGCCCCCGCCCGGGTTCAGCCGGCGGCTTTTACCGCTTCGGCGATCAAATGCGCCAGGCGCCCCACCCGATCGGCATCTTCGCCTTCCACCATTACGCGGATCAGCGGCTCGGTGCCGGATTTACGCAGCAGCACCCGGCCCTTGCCCGCCAGAGCGGTTTCCACTTCCGCCAGCGCCCGTTTCACCCGGTCCGATTCCAGCGGGTCGCCGTTGCCGGCAAAACGCACGTTAACCAGGATTTGCGGCAGCAGACGCATGCCGCTGCACAGATCGTGCAGGGACATATGGTTGCCCACCATGGCGGACAAAACCTGCAGGCCGGCGATGATGCCGTCGCCGGTGGTGGTTTTATCCAGCAAAATGACGTGGCCGGAGTTTTCCGCCCCGATGCGCCAGCCTTTCTCCTGCATTTTTTCCAGTACGTAGCGGTCGCCCACTTTGGCGCGCACGAACGGGATGCCCAGCTGTTTCAGCGCCAGCTCCAGCCCCATGTTGCTCATCAGGGTACCGACCACGCCGCCGCTCAACTGGCCCTGGCGCAGTTTTTCCCGCGCGATGATATAGAGAATCTGGTCGCCGTCGACCCGGTTGCCCTGGTGGTCGACCATGATCACCCGATCGCCGTCGCCGTCATAGGCAATGCCGAGATCGGCCTTTTCTTCCAATACGCGCCGCTGAAGCTGCCGCACGTCGGTGGCTCCGCACTCCTCGTTGATATTCATGCCATCCGGCTGGCAGCCGATCGCCACCACGCCGGCGCCCAGTTCGCGCAATACGCTGGGGGCGATATGGTAGGTGGCGCCATTGGCGCAATCCACCACGATTTTCAGCCCTTTCAGGCTACTATTGCTGGGAAAGGTGCCTTTGCAAAATTCGATGTATCGGCCGGCGGCGTCGACGATGCGGCTGGCTTTGCCTAATTCCGCGGATTCAACGCAGGTAATGGTTTTTTCCAGCTCCGCCTCGATGGCTTCTTCCACCGCGTCGGGCAGCTTGGTGCCATCGATGGAGAAAAACTTGATGCCGTTATCGTAGTAGGGATTATGCGAGGCGGAAATGACGATCCCCGCCTCGGCGCGGAACGTCCTGGTCAGATAGGCAATGGCCGGGGTAGGCATCGGGCCGGTGAACGCCGCGGACAGTCCCGCTGCCGCCAGGCCCGCCTCCAGGGCCGACTCCAGCATATAACCGGAAATACGCGTGTCCTTGCCGATGATGATTTTACGCGAGCCGTGGCGGGCCAGGACCTTGCCGGCCGCCCAGCCCAGCTTCAGAACGAAATCGGGCGTAATGGGGCTGTCGCCGACTTTACCGCGGATGCCGTCGGTGCCGAAGTATTTATGATTACTCATATAAATAGTGATTCCTTCGCTGAAAGAGTCGCTTTAACGATGCTCATCGCCTCAACGGTGGCGCTGACATCATGGACACGAATAATGTGCGCGCCCTGCATGGCGGCAATGACCGCGCAGGCCACGCTGCCAATGATGCGCTGCTCGGGCGGGGCGGATATCAGTTGCCCGATCATGGATTTGCGCGACATGCCCACCAGGATCGGCAAGCCGAAACGCTGAAAATCCCCCAGCCGGGCCAGAAGGCGGTAATTATGCGCCAAGTTCTTGCCAAAACCGAAGCCCGGATCGATCAACAGGCGTTTTTTGTCGATACCGGCCGCTTCGCAGCAGGCGATGCGCTCGCTCAAGTATTGCTCCACTTCGGCCAGCACATCGACATAATGCGGCGCTTGCTGCATTGACCGGGGTTCCCCCTGCATATGCATCAGGCATACCGGTAAACCGCTGTCGCGGGCGGCGGCCAGCGCCCCGGGCTCGGTCAACGCGCGGATATCATTGATCAGATGGGCGCCCGCCAGCGCGCTTTCACGCATCACCAATGCCCGGGACGTATCCACCGAGATGAACGCATCCAGGCGCTGCGCCAGGGCGCTGACCACCGGCAGCACGCGTTCGGCTTCCTCGGCGTCGCTGACCGCGGCCGCGCCGGGACGCGTGGACTCGCCGCCGATATCGATAAGCGTGGCGCCGGCGTTGATCATAGCCTCGGCATGGGCCAGCGCCGCATCCAGACGACGGTATTTACCCCCGTCCGAGAAAGAATCCGGCGTGACGTTAAGGATGCCCATCACCTGGGGCGAGCCCAGGTCGAGGGTGCGCTGCTTACTCTGGAGTTGCATGGCGTGATGGTCCCTACTGAACGGTAAATAATAACGGCCGGTAAAAAAAAAGCCCCGGCAATGAAGCCGGGGCTTTATTATACGCAGAGCGCATCGGGAAAGGCAGTCAAATCCACCCCGCCGCGCCGGCGCTTAGTTATTGCCGAACTGCTCCGACATGGTATTGCCGGTCGGGGTATTGGGTTCATCCACCGGGGTCGGCGCTTTTGGCGTACCGCCGTTATCGGAGGAATGATTGCTCGGCGAGTCATCCCAGCCGGCAGGCGGACGCACGGTTTTACGACCCATCAAATCATCAATCTGCGGCGCGTCGATGGTTTCATACTTCATCAATGCATCTTTCATCGAATGCAGGATATCCATATTTTCCATCAGCAGGGTACGCGCCCGGGCGTAATTGCGCTCAATCAGGGATTTGACTTCCTGGTCGATAATGCGCGCCGTCTCGTCGGACATATGCTTGGCTTTAGCCACCGAACGGCCCAGGAACACTTCGCCTTCTTCCTCGGCGTACAGCAGCGGCCCCAATTTCTCGGAGAAGCCCCATTGCGTAACCATGTTACGTGCAATGGAAGTGGCCACCTTGATATCGTTCGATGCGCCGGTCGATACTTTTTGCACGCCGTAGATGATCTCTTCGGCCAGCCGGCCGCCGTACAGCGTAGAGATCTGGCTTTCCAGCTTCTGGCGGCTGGCGCTGATGGCATCGCCTTCCGGCAGGAAGAACGTCACGCCCAGCGCGCGACCGCGCGGAATAATCGTCACTTTATGCACAGGATCGTGCTCCGGCACCAGGCGGCCGATAATCGCGTGGCCCGCTTCGTGATACGCGGTGGATTCTTTTTGCGCTTCGGTCATTACCATGGAACGGCGCTCGGCACCCATCATGATTTTGTCCTTGGCTTTTTCGAATTCCACCATGGAGACGACACGCTTGCTGCCGCGGGCGGCGAACAATGCGGCTTCATTGACCAGGTTGGCCAAATCCGCACCGGAGAAACCAGGGGTGCCGCGCGCGATTACCGACGGGTCCATATCGGTCGACAACGGCACCCGGCGCATATGCACTTTCAGAATTTGCTCACGGCCGCGTACGTCCGGCAAGCCAACCACGACCTGGCGGTCAAAACGGCCTGGACGCAGCAGAGCGGGGTCCAGTACGTCCGGACGGTTGGTCGCGGCGATAACGATAATGCCTTCGTTACCTTCAAAACCATCCATTTCCACCAGCATCTGGTTCAGGGTCTGTTCGCGTTCGTCATGACCGCCGCCCAGGCCTGCTCCGCGCTGGCGCCCCACGGCATCGATTTCATCGATAAAGATAATGCAGGGCGCGGCTTTCTTGGCCTGTTCAAACATGTCGCGCACGCGTGATGCGCCGACACCCACGAACATTTCCACGAAATCAGAACCTGAAATGGTAAAGAACGGTACTTTGGCTTCCCCGGCAATGGCTTTCGCCAGCAGGGTTTTACCGGTCCCGGGCGGCCCGACCATCAGCACGCCTTTGGGAATTTTACCGCCCAGCTTCTGGAAACGGCTCGGCTCGCGCAGGTAATCGACCAGTTCGCTGACTTCCTCTTTTGCTTCGTCGCAGCCCGCGACGTCGGCAAAGGTGGTTTTAATCTGATCTTCAGTGAGCATGCGGGCTTTGCTTTTGCCGAAGGACATTGCCCCCTTGCCGCCGCCGCCCTGCATTTGCCGCATAAAGAAGATCCAGACGCCTATCAGCAACAGCATCGGGAACCAGGAAATAAAGATCGAAGCCAGCAGGCTTGGTTCTTCCGGCGGTTCGCCGACGACTTTAACGTTCCGGGTCAGCAGAGAATCCAATAATCTGGGATCGTTGACCGGGATAAACGTGGTGTAGCGGTTACTGTCTTTCTTGGTAACGTTAATTTCACGTCCGTTAATACGTGCTTCCCGAATCTGATCCTGATTCAATTCAGACATAAAGGTAGAGTAATCCACCTTACGGCTATTGGACTCGCTGGGCCCGAAGCTCTGAAATACAGACATCAGCACAACTGCGATGACCAACCAGAGAATCAGGTTTTTCGCCATGTCACTCAAGGGATTAACCTCATATTACAACGGTGTTAACAATTAGCGTAGGGTACTATAATTTGCGCCCTGTCGCCACAATGTACACTTCCCGCGAACGAGCGCGCGAAGCGTCTGGCTTACGAATCTTTACCTTCGTAAATAGGGAGCGAATTTCCCGTAGGTATTCATCAAAACCTTCTCCCTGAAAGACTTTAACCAGAAAACTGCCGCCAGGTGCCAGCACATCCCGGCACATCTCCAAGGCCAACTCCACCAAATACATGGCTTTGGGAATATCAACGGCCGGCGTACCACTCATATTGGGGGCCATATCGGACATGACCACCTGTACTTTTGCTTCGCCTACCCTTTCCAGCAATGCCTGTAATACCAGCGGATCGCGAAAATCGCCTTGCAGGAAATCAACGCCCACGATGGGGTCCATGGGCAGAATATCACAAGCGATGATACGCCCTTTCTTTCCGATTTGCGTGGCTACATACTGCGACCAGCCGCCCGGCGCCGCGCCGAGATCCACCACCGCCATGTCCGGCTTGAACAGTTTGTCGCCCTGCTGTATTTCTTCAAGTTTAAACCAGGCACGGGAACGCAGCCCCTTTTTTTGTGCCTCGAGAACATATTTATCGCTAAAGTGTTCCTGTAGCCAACGACTGGAGCTGCCAGAACGCTTTTTGGTGGTCATCTTGTTTTCCAACTATCCTGAAAGAGTGCATTAGTGATGGGATTCGGGCACTCGTGCGCCAGATACAATCACGACCGATTTGGTGATAACCATGAGATGGCGGTAGAATGTACCGTTTTCAATCCCAACGTAAGCAAAAAAGACAAATGAATCTTAATAATAAGCAAAAACAGCACCTGAAAAGCCTGGCCCACCCGTTGAAACCGGTTGTTATGCTGGGCAACAACGGCCTGACGGAAGGCGTGCTGGCGGAAATCGAGCTGGCCCTGGAGCATCATGAGCTGATCAAAGTGAAGATTGCCGCTGAAGAGCGCGAAACCAAGACGCTTATCGCCGATGCCATCGTGCGTGAAACGGGCGCCAACAACATACAATTGATCGGCGGCGTGCTGGTGTTATATCGCCCCGCCACACAGCCGAATATTACTTTACCGCGCTGACAATCGCTTTTCTGATGAAAAGGTGCCACGTTCCTTAATGCAGGAAAAGGCCACTTACGGCCTTTTTCCTTTCTTTACAAACCATCATCACAATATCTATGAGCCAATCAAAGATATTGGATGTCCAGGATTTCATATTCGACATCGCCGCCGGGCGTGCGAATTAGCGCGATATCACCGGACTCCTTCCCCACCAGGCCGCGCGCCATGGGAGAATTAATGGAAATCAGGTTTTGTTTAAAATCCGCCTCGTCGTCGCCGACGATACGGTAAGTCAGCTCATCTTCGGTATCGAGATTCTGGATAGTCACCGTCGAACCAAAAATTACCCGGCCATTGGCCGACATCTTGGTGACGTCGATAACCTGGGCATTGGATAATTTCGCTTCGATTTCCTGGATGCGGCCTTCACAAAACCCCTGTTGATCGCGTGCGGCATGGTATTCCGCATTTTCTTTCAGATCGCCGTGAGCACGGGCCTCGGCAATGGCTTTGATAATTTCGGGGCGACGGACGCTTTTCAAAAACTCTAGCTCTTCCCGCAGTTTATCAGCACCACGCAAAGTCATCGGAATTGGAGTCATGGCAATACCTCTAAAAAAATTCATCCTGCTAAAATATTCGCCGTCCTGACGTTAATTAAACTAGCCACGGCGTGACTGTTTCCGCTACCACCTAAGCGAAAAGCAAAAAAAACCGCACCTGGAGTACCTTTCCAGGACAGTCTCGATTTGCATTTTGATACGTATTTTAACCCAGAGTTCCCGATGGGTCATCGTTTACTTTAACCCTGTTTGCACCGTAGTATGACGGCACGTTATCTTGCCGTTGCCCAAAATTATGCGTTTTTCACGACTACTCTCAGGATTGACCGGTGTTTTCATGCTAACTGCCCACGGGGCGCCGGTTGAAAATTATACGGAATTATTGCCCGATGGCGCTAATCTGGCGCTTATCGCGCAAAAAATCGGCGCCACCGAGCCGGTGATAGATTATCACAGCCAACAGATGGCACTGCCGGCGAGTACGCAAAAAGTGATTACCGCGCTGGCGGCGCTGCTGCAATTAGGCCCGGCCTATCGGTTCAGCACCACCTTTGAAAGCGGCGCCCAGATCAGCAACGGCGTGCTGCAAGGCAATCTGGTGGCCCGCTTTGGCGGCGACCCGACCCTGGGGCGCCAGCAGTTGCGCAATATGGTGGCGGAACTGCGCAAGCAGGGGGTAAAGCAGATCGCCGGAGATCTGGTGATCGACACCTCGGTGTTCGCCAGCCACGACAAAGCCCCGGGCTGGCCGTGGAACGATCTGACCCAGTGCTTCAGCGCGCCGCCGGGAGCGGCGATTGTCGATCGCAACTGTTTTTCCGTCTCGCTCTATAGCGCGCCAAAACCCGGCGACAATGCTTTTATTCGCGTCGCCTCATACTATCCCGTACAAATGTTCAGCCAGGTGCGCACCTTGGCCAAAGGCTCCCCCGACGCGCAATATTGCGAGCTGGACGTGGTGCCAGGGGAACTGAACCGCTTTACCCTGACCGGCTGCATGATGCAGCGCGCCGAGCCCTTGCCGCTGGCGTTCGCCATCCAGGACGGCGCCAGCTATGCGGGCGCTATTTTAAAAAGCGAGCTGAAGCAGGCGGATATCGAGGTCGGGGGCGTCCTGCGGCGGGAGACGACGCCTAGCGCCCCGGGGCAAATCCTGGCCCAGACCTTTTCCGCGCCCCTGCATGACTTGCTCAGGCTGATGCTGAAAAAATCCGATAATATGATTGCCGATACCGTTTTTCGCACCATCGGCCACGAGCGCTTTAAAGTGCCGGGCACCTGGCGGGCCGGATCGGACGCGGTACGGCAAATCCTGCGCCAGCAGGCCGGTATCGATCTGGGCAATACCATTATCGTCGACGGCTCCGGCTTATCCCGCCACGACCTGATTTCGCCGGCCACCATGATGCAAGTGCTGCAATATATCGGCCAGCACGACCAGACCCTGGACTTTATCTCCATGCTGCCCCTGGCGGGCTATGACGGCACCCTGATGTACCGCGCCGGGTTGCATGAAGCGGGCGTGGACGGCAAGGTGTCGGCGAAAACCGGTTCATTGCAGGGGGTCTATAATCTGGCCGGCTTCATCACCACCGCGAGCGGGCAACGGATGGCGTTTGTCCAGTATCTTTCGGGTTATGCCGTACCGCCGCAGGATCAAAAGGCGCGCAGAATCCCCCTGGTGCGTTTTGAGAGCCGGTTATATAAAGATATTTATCAAAACAACTAATGCAGGCGCCCCGGGCCGGACGGAGATCATCCGCCGGTCCGGGGCCGCAATTCCCCCTGGCCCGGCGCATAATCAAGGCGAGTCGGCGCTATTGTCAGGGAATTGCGCGGCATGCATTAATAGAATATATCGCCAGCGCCAGCCGGCTGAAATAATAATGACCGGGTTGCCACAATGTTAGTTTGATATATCTATTACGTCTGTTTTTTCACAACTGGCTCATTTGCTCTCTTAAATAAAATCAATCAGAACCGGTGTTTAATTTTATTATCCGCAGCTAAATCCCCTATTATCTTTAACCGCCATCGCACACACTTAGCATCTGTCAGTTGCCATAGGCTTCTGTGCGCCGTTCATATGCCTAAATCGCTGGTTATGTAATATTTCGATACTGTCCGCAGCTAAAAAATCAACAGGATAATCATAAAGAAAGGAATTGATCATCAACGCCAGACAAAACCCTGGCCGCGGCGCCATGCCGCAAACTATAACATGGCGCAAGCCATCGATTTAATATCTACGGTTTTAAATGATGAAGGCGTTCCATCGCCAACGTTTTCAGCGGCTTTACGTTAATTACTCACGCTTATTTTCTATGATTATTATTCCTGCCGGCATGGCGGTAGAAATAAAAGTGAAAAGTAATCAGATTAATTTGCCGATTCCGGCGCAAGCAAAGTGCGCTGTGAATAATATAATTAAAGGCGCCGTTGGTATTTTGATTGCGGTACTGATATGGTTCTTCCCGTTATCCAAGGACCGACGCCGGAAACCTGGCATATTCTGGCGATATTTGTCGCCACCACCGTGGCCTTAGTTCGATTGCTTTTGGACTCATAAAAAAGCCCCCCGCCGGCGGCGGTGGGCTGCATTAGCGTTAGGGCGATGAGCTAGCGGTGATAGATAATCTCTACGCCTTCTTCATCGTCATCGTCCCAATCATCGTCGTCGAGGCCATCGTCTTCCGCCTCGATTTCGTTTTTCTCCAACTGCTCGCGATGATAGTCATCCCACATAAACTCGACTTTTTCAGGCACCGCTTCTTCAGCCGGCTGCTCGTTGGGATGACTGTTGATAAAGGCCATCACGTCCCAGCACAGCGCCTTGACGCCCTTTTGGCTCGCGGCGGAAATGACGTAGAACTGTTCTTCCCAGCCTAATGCCGCGGCAATGGCTTTGGCGCGGCGGTCCGCTTCTTCGGGCTCCAGCAGGTCAAGTTTGTTGAATACCAGCCAGCGCGGCTTGGCCGCCAGTTTTTCGCTGTAGCGTTCAAGTTCCCTGACGATGACCTTGGCGTTTTCGATCGGGTCCGATTCATCAATCGGCGCCAGATCGATCAGGTGCAGCAGCACCCGGCAGCGTTCCAGATGTTTGAGGAACCGGATGCCCAGCCCCAAACCTTCGGACGCGCCCTCGATCAGCCCGGGAATATCGGCGATGACAAAGCTTTGCTCGTTGTCCATACGCACCACGCCCAGGCTCGGCACCAGGGTGGTGAAGGGATAATCGGCCACCTTAGGTTTGGCGGCGGACACGGCGCGGATAAAGGTCGATTTACCGGCATTGGGCAAACCCAGCATGCCGACATCGGCCAGCAGCAACAGCTCAAGCTGTATTTCGCGGATTTCGCCTTTGGTGCCGTCGGTCTTCTGCCGGGGGGCGCGGTTGATGGAAGATTTGAAGCGCGCATTGCCCAGGCCGTGGAAACCGCCCTTCGCCACCATCAGGCGCTGCTCATGGCGGGTCATGTCGCCCATGGTCTCACCGGTATCCTTGTCGAGGATGCGCGTGCCGACCGGGACTTTAATCGTGATGTCCTTGCCGCGTTTACCGGTGCAATCCCGGCTTTGTCCATTCTGTCCGCGCTCGGCGCGGAAGGATTTTTCAAAGCGGTAATCAATCAGGGTATTAAGGTTTCTGTCCGCCAGCAAATAGACATCGCCGCCGTCGCCGCCGTCGCCGCCGTCAGGACCGCCGTTAGGAATATATTTTTCCCGCCGGAAACTGACGCAGCCATTGCCGCCGTCACCCGCGGCCACCACAATGGCGGCCTCATCTACAAACTTCATGGAAACTCTCCGTAATTCATTTGCCGGGCGGCTTAATGGGCAATGCCGGTCCCGTTTTTGCCCGCCCGGGCCACAATCGATGGCCCGCCGCGGAAAACATCGCACCCGCCACCACTACAAACGCGCCCACATAACCGACGATATTCAGCGCCGGGGCAGCGAAGTAAGCCGGCCAGACGAGTGACAGCAAATCCGAAAAAAGTAAGGTGAACAAAGGCGTCAGCGTGACAATGGCGCTGACCTGCGCCGCTTGCCAGCGGGCCATGGCTTCCGCCAGCGCGCCGTAACCGATCAGGGTGTTGGCGCCGCAGAACAACAGGCACGCAACCTGCCAGCCGCTCAGTTGCATAATCACCATGGGTTTCGCCACGGCGGTTAACGCTATTGTACACAAAACATACAACAAGAACAGAATCTGTTGCGAAGCCAGCCGGCGCAGCAAGACTTTTTGCGCCACGCCGTAGCACACCCAGACCGCCGCCGCGCAAACGCCGAGGATCACCCCGAGCGTATAGTCGGTAAGCCGGGTAAATATTTCAATCAGGCTGGTGTTGAAAAACATCACCAGCCCCGTAACCAACAGCGCCGCCCCGATAACCTGGGTCACGCGCATGCGCTCTTTCAAGATAAATACGCTGGCGAACATCATGCCCACCGGCGACAGCTGGCCTATGACCTGGGAAGCGGTCGGGCTGAGGTATTGCAGGGACGAACTGAAGAAAATAAAGTTCCCCAACAGTCCGGCGGTGGCAATCAGCAACAATACCAGCCAGCGCCAGCGGAAAAACAGTTTCAGCGGCGGTAGCTGGCCGCGCGGCGCCAGGATAACCGCCAGGCCGATGCCCGCGATGATGAACCGGTACCATACCACGGTATACGGCTCCATATCGGTCAGCACCTGCTTCATGGCGATGGGCAGGGCGCCCCAGCACATGGCGGTGGTAAGCGCCAGCGCAATGCCCATTCCCGCCTGCTGTCCCGCCTGCTGATTTGTCTTCATGAGTGTCGGACGCGAAACTTACCTGGAAAGAAAGGTAACTTGGAAAGAAAATAAAAAGCCCCGCAACGAATTGCGGGGCTTAACTCTTAACTCTGCTATCGGAGAACAGAAAATTTATTCAGCAATGATGCTGACAAATTTACGGTTTTTCGGTCCTTTAACTTGAAACTGGATTTTGCCAGTAGTCAAAGCGAACAGAGTGTGGTCTTTACCGCAACCAACGTTGGTGCCAGGATGGAATTTGGTTCCACGCTGACGAACAATGATGCTGCCGGCTAAAACAGCTTCGCCGCCGAAGCGTTTAACGCCAAGGCGTTTACTTTCTGAGTCGCGACCGTTACGAGTCGAGCCGCCAGCCTTTTTGTGTGCCATGAGTGTGCTCCCCTGTTAGGCGCCGATACCGGTAATTTTCACGTCAGTGAACCACTGACGATGGCCTTGTTGCTTACGATAGTGCTTACGGCGACGGAATTTAACAATCGTCACCTTATCGCCGCGACCATGAGCAACTACTTCAGCTTGAATCTTTCCGCCATTGACGAAAGGAACGCCGATCTGAATGTCGTCACCGTTGGCAATCATCATTACCTGGTCGAACTCAACGGTTTCACCCGTTGCAATGTCAAGCTTTTCAAGGCGAACAGTCTGACCTTCGCTGACCCGGTGTTGTTTACCACCACTTTGGAAAACCGCGTACATAAAAAACTCCGCTTTCCGCGCACTCAACCTATAATCGTCCACAGTGCGCTATAAATATTCACAATAGGGCGCGAATTCTACGCAAAAAAGCGCCCTATGACAAGTGCAGAATACATACAGGATGCGAAAAAGGGGCAGTTTCTTCATCGGCATTTATCTCTATCATTTTTCAAGTACAATCAGTAACACAGTTTCTGCCATCTGGCCTCATGAGCAGCGTTACTATTTAACGGTAAAAATAAAGCCAAAAGAAAATAATGAACCTTGATCAAATTACAGTACTCACAGCGCAGGATATGGCGAACGTCAACGCCATCATACTTGAGCAATTAAACTCCGAAGTCGTGCTGATCAATCAGCTCGGCCATTACATCATCAGCGGCGGGGGCAAGCGCATCCGGCCGATGATCGCCGTGCTGGCTGCCCGCGCCCTGCATTACGAGGGCAACAAGCATGTCACCGTGGCGGCCCTGATCGAGTTTATCCACACCGCCACCTTATTGCATGACGATGTGGTGGACGAGTCGGATATGCGTCGTGGCAAGGCCACGGCGAATGCGGCGTTCGGCAATGCGGCCAGCGTCCTGGTGGGCGACTTTATTTATACCCGCGCTTTCCAGATGATGACCGCCCTGGAATCGCTGCGCGTGCTGGCCTTGATGTCCGAAGCGGTGAACGTGATTGCCGAAGGCGAAGTGTTGCAGCTTATGAACTGCAACGATCCGGATATCAGCATCGACAGCTATATGCGGGTGATTTACAGCAAGACGGCCCGTTTGTTCGAGGCCGCGGCGCAGTCTTCGTCCATCCTGGCCGACGCCACCCCCGAGCAGGAAGCCGCCCTGCGGGATTATGGCCGCTACCTCGGCACCGCGTTCCAACTGATCGACGACTTGCTCGATTATGGGGCAGACGGCAAAACCCTGGGTAAAAATACCGGCGACGATCTCAACGAAGGCAAACCGACCCTGCCGCTGCTGCACGCCATGCGCAACGGCAACGCCGACCAGGCGGCGATGATTCGCGAAGCCATCGTTCAGGGCAACGGCCGGCATTTGCTGGAATCGGTGCTGGAAACCATGCGGCAATGCGGTTCCCTGGAATATACCCGCCAGCGGGCGGAAGCGGAGGCGGACAAAGCGATCGCCTGCCTGGCCTGCCTGGAGCCGACCCCTTATCGGCAGGCGCTGGAAAGCCTGGCGCATTTGGCGGTGCAGCGTCAGTTTTAGGAAAATCGTTTTTTTGGAAATATCCGCCGCCGTTTCCCGCCGTCGGCTCACCGCCTGGGCAAGATTCCCAGGCGCGTCAAAAACGCCGCAATGCCTTCCCTCAAGACAAAACTGATGACATCGTCCAGCTCTTCCGGCTGGAATTGCTGGTAGATGGCGATCCAGGCCGCCAATGGGTCTTTTTCCGGCTCTCCGCGCCCGGCGGCATTGGCCAGATAGGGCTCGGCCGGCTCGTCGCGCATTGCCAGGCGGGTTAATTCCCGTTGGACAGCTTGCGGTAAACTCTCCCTGGCGAACTCAAGGCCTTTACCCTGGACCCCGATCACCGGTCTGCTGACCCATTTTTCACGGCGCGCCCGCGCGGTGATGCCCTGGCGCGTGGTGGGAAGTTTAGCTATACCCATGAGCTCGCTGGTTCTAAACCAGTCTTTTTTCATATCTTTTGCATTCCGAATAGGGATGGCCTTAACAAAAATCAACTTTATATGGAAAATAATCGACACATATTTGGAAAATTAATGATATATATTTTCCATCCAAAAGTTGCATTTATAACGGGTTATTCACATATGTTAGTTCTGGCATTAACTTACCTCCGGCTTATTGCAAAGGATTGAGTCATGATTCAACACACAGATGATTGGCACCCGGCGGATATTGTTGCTTCAATGCGCAAACGCGGTACCACACTCGCGGCAGTATCGCGAGCAGCAGGTTTGAGTTCGTCAACGCTGTCGAACGCCCTGACACGGCCCTGGCCCAAAGGCGAATGGTTGATTGCCGATACGCTGGGAATCCACCCCTCGAAGATATGGCCCAGCCGCTATATCGACCCCGACACCAAGCAGCTACTCGACAGGAAAAGCCTGATACGTAAACGTGCCCCGGCTAAACCCGCCGCAGAAGATCCTCCTGCTGCGGTATAACCCTCTACTCCCGATCGAACTCCGTCAGGAGCTCATCGGGATAATCCAGGCGTTTTAGCAGGTTTAATACGCCTTCGCGTAACACGAACGCCACCACAAAGTCGCGTTCAGCACTGGAAAGCTGCCTGTGAATTTCGATCCAGGTAGAAGACGGTTCTTGCGTCGATAACACGTAGTCCGCAGTGCAGGAACGCAGTGAGAGCGTCCGTTTAACGGCTTCCGGCAGGCTTTGCCAGGCGTATTCAACCGCCTTGCCGCGCGCGCCCACACGCCGCCTTTTATGCCACCCCTCTTCGCGGGCGCGGCGATTAAGGCCTTGACGCGTTTTGGGTAACCCGCCAACGCCAATCAGCTCGTGTGTTGCTATCCATTCCTTTTTTGCAGCCATTTACCCTCCTTGTCATGGTAATAACCTCGCGTTATTACCATTGCGCGGCTGCGTACAACCATAGAGACATCAACCATAAAGTCTTCCCGGTTGCGCTACCGCGCGGTTCCGTTGTTAATACACCCATACTCTATAGCAATTACAGCTTGTCGTAACGCCAATTACAACACAAAAAAAGGCAGGAGCGCCACCAGCGATTTAAAAATGAGATCGCCATTGATTTTTATCCTATAACGCTAAATAATCATTATTTATCAATAGAATAATTACTTACATTAATTATTGACGCGCCAGGATTTTTGCCGTTTTCCACCGGAGATGCCGGCCGGCGATCGAGGAAAAAAAGGGGGTGGAAAGGGAAATAACCGGGGAAAAAGCGCGTTTCCCGCCCTTGAAGGAGCGGGAAACGAAGGGCCTATTGGTTGATGAATTTCACACCCAATTCGATGTCGCTCTTCAGCACATCCTGCATATGCTCCAGGGCCTGCTGTTCAAAAGCGCTCAGGGTGCCGATAGGTTTGCGTTCCGCCAAGCCGTCTTTGCCCAGTAGCAGCGGCTGGGCAAAGAAACGGGTGTACTCCCCATCGCCTTCCACATAAGCGCATTCCACCACGCCTTGTTCACCCTGCAAGGCGCGAACCAGCGACAGTCCGAACCGCGCCGCGGCCTGGCCCATGGATAAGGTAGCGGACCCGCCGCCGGCTTTGGCTTCCACCACCTCGGTGCCGGCGTTCTGAATGCGTTTGGTCAAATCGGCGACTTCCTGTTCGGTGAAGCTGATGCCTTTGACCTGGGAAAGCAGAGGTAATATGGTAACGCCGGAATGGCCGCCGATCACGGGCACTTCAACATCCTGCGGCCGCAATCCTTTCAGTTCAGCCACAAAGGTGTTGGAACGGATGATATCCAGGGTGGTGACGCCAAACAGCTTGCGTTTATCATAGACGCCGGCTTTTTTCAGCGCCTCGGCGGCAATGGCCACGGTGGTGTTCACCGGGTTGGTAATGATGCCGATCAGGGCACCGGGACTGGCTTTAGCCACCTGGTTCACCAGGTTGCGCACAATGCCGGCGTTGACATTAAATAGATCCGAACGGTCCATGCCCGGTTTGCGCGCCACGCCGGCGGAAATGAGGACGATATCCGCGCCTTCCAGGGCGGGGGTGGCATCTTCGCCGCTAAAGCCTTTGATTTTTACCGCCGTAGGAATATGGCTGAGGTCGACAGCGACGCCAGGAGTAACCGGTGCGATATCGTAAAGAGAAAGTTCTGATCCGGATGGAAGTTGGGTTTTGAGTAACAGGGCAAGAGCCTGGCCAATGCCGCCGGCTGCACCGAGAACTGCGACTTTCATTCTAATCTCCTTATTATTATAGGAAAAATTAAATGCCGTCAAATCATCTGGTTATGATCATAGAGACATAAACGGGTAAAAACAAATCAGCGATCGCAAATTTGAGAATTGGCGCATTAACTTTCCGCCGTCCATAAAATACGCTGCCGCTGCCGTTTGTTGCCGTTGGCTATTAATCACATTACACCGGGAATTAGTGTCAAAACAACATCATTTTCATAACAATTACTTTACTTTTTCCACAGCAATAATCTGGGAGCCAGGTCAAAAAGGAAATGAATAGATATTGTTATCCTAGCCGTTTTGCCGGCTATCACGGCGATCAACGCCCTTGGCCGGGCATTTTTATTGCATAAAAATGCAATTTTATGCATAATTACAACTATGTTTATGGCTACTGGTTTGGTAAAAAATGCGTAATAACATAAAACAAGAAGAACTGGTTAAAGCTTTTAAGGCGTTGCTGAAAGAAGAGAAATTCAGTTCTCAAGGCGAGATCGTTTTTGCATTGCAAGAACAGGGATTTGAAAATATCAATCAGTCGAAAGTCTCGCGGATGTTAACTAAATTCGGCGCGGTGCGCACCCGCAACGCCAAAATGGAAATGGTCTACTGCCTGCCCGCCGAATTGGGCGTGCCCACCACCAGCAGTCCCCTGAAAAATTTAGTTTTGGACGTAGATCATAATGATGCGGTGATAGTGATTCATACCAGCCCGGGCGCCGCGCAGCTGATTGCCCGTTTGTTGGATTCACTGGGTAAATCCGAAGGCATATTGGGGACCATCGCCGGCGATGACACCATTTTTACCACCCCGGCCAAAGGGTTTAGCGTTAAGCAGCTCCACGAGGCCATACTTATTCTGTTTGACCAGGAGCTTTGAACCTTCTTACCGGTGCTTTATAACAAAAATGAATCAAGGCGCCGGTTTTAACGCCGATTATCCCGTTTTTGCCATCGTTTAACCCTACGTATTATGCTGTTATTCCCGCCCCAACCTGTCATATATCCACTTGTTACCCTCCCCTCCGGGCTATTCCACTGGCGGAAAGAGACAATTCAGCACGTTTGGCTACATCCGGCTATCTGCTTGAAATTACAATTAATTAACATTAGTCGCCTATTTTTCATCCGGTTTTAATAGCATTTGCTTATATTAATATAGTGTTGCATGTTAAAGTTTCATAATAAATTATGAGTAAACTATTAATACCTCACGTTACTAGTGTATACTTAGTTTCGTGATGCCCATCACGTTGTGCGTCATGTGTTCTATCAAACGTGAAGAAAATAGAGGTGAGAAAAATGAGAATTTCTACTGCGGCTTCATTGATGACCGTAATATCGGCCCTGTCATTTGGCGCATTTGCCGCCGATTCGATTTCGCTAGAACAAGCGAATGATTTGCACGCTTTCGGTACCGTGAGCGTTAGCGGTATTGGCGGCGCGCCGTCCGATATCCATCAGGCGCTGAACCAGGCGGCCGACGCTAAAGGCGCGACCGCTTACCGGATTACCGAAGCGCGTGAAAACGATACGTGGCATGCGACCGCTGAGCTCTATAAATAAGGCGCTCTGTTCTGTAAATAGAGACCCAAGCTGTATAACCAATTTACCTTAACGACGCTCCCGCGGTTTCCATAGCCGGGATAGCTCCTCTGACCGCGGGTGTCGCTGATAGTGTCGTTCCGGCTGATTCAGCACCAGCAACACAGCAATATTGTTCAACATTAAAAATCAATGCCGTCGTCGCCCTCAGTTATTCCTGTGTCCAGCAATAACCCCAGACGCGAGCTATTGATTCCCTCTCGTCGTCCTATCCGACGATTTTTACCCCCGCTTGCGGGGGTTTTTTTTCACCTTGACTCCAGCCCGGCGCTTTGCCGGATTGCGCCAAGTCATCTACACCATATTTATCAATCAGTTAAGATCATCCAACATATGCCGGTGCTTTCCGAAACTCGATCCGCTTCCGATCGTTTGACTCCCATTTGGCTTCTGGAAACCGGCAATCGAGCAGCGGCCAGGGCAGTCGATAACTGCCATTATTCGTGGAAATAGTGTTTCCTGGCGTCTGGACAGACGGGGTGGCCAATTTGGCGCAGCGACTCGAACGCCAATAACGATTGGTTATGCAGTTTGTCACGATTGGACATTAGCTTTCGGAGGAGAACCAAAGGCACGTCGAAAGGCGTGGGAAAACGCGCTTTGTGACGTATAGCCGACCTTGTTCGCTATGCGAGCGATAGTCGTACCACCTTGCATCAACGCCGCACGAGCGAGGGTAAGACGCCACGCTCGCAAGTATGCAAGCGGCGGCTGTCCTAGTCGGCGAGTGAACTCCGCGGAGAAGGCAGCGCGGGACATGCCGGCCACACCAGCAAGCCGAGCCACCGTCCACGGTTGCGCGACATCTTCATGAATTGCGCGAAGCGCCCTGCCAAGCCGGGGATCTGAAATAGCGCCGAGCCATCCCATTTCGATTTGTCCGACATCACCGGCGTAAGCCCTGATCGCCTCCACTACCAGCACGTCGGCAAGACGGGCGCTCACGATCTCGCTTCCCATCATATCTCGTTCTATCTCGTTATTCACGAGTGCGAGGATCGTTGCGATCGCTTCAGATGCGGACGAAGATCGGGGAACGATCATGAAATCCGGCATCCGTTCGAGTAGGAAATCTGCGTTTGAGGCCGCGAACGTGACCGTTCCTCCGATTCCAATCGTATCGTCTCCGCCGATGCACGCTACGTCGCAGCCGGAACCGAAAACGGTTTGACCGTCAATTGGCGCTACGTCCGGGTCGCTGGCTACCGCATATGCAGTGCGTCCGAGCAAGCATATGTCCCCTTTATTCAAAAGCTGTGGTGCGCGTCCTGGAAGCAGCATCCACTGGCTCCCGCGCAGCAAAGCGACGAACTTGAGCCGGTCGACGGCAGGAAATTCGAGCGCCCACCGTCCCGCAGCTTCCAGTCGAGTGCGTCTGGTCACCCTTGCTCCGAGAACATCAAGGACATCTGACAGCGGGTCGAGCACAGTTTTAGACGATCGCGACAATTTCATAGACAGTACAGCATAGATTATCTTGAATCCGTCGCATATCATTTTCAAAAGTTATTTTGCAAAGGAAAGAAGTCATGAGTATCAGAGGCAAAGTAGTCGCGATCACGGGGGCAAGCAGCGGGATTGGTCGTGCGACGGCGAAGTTACTTGCAGAGCGCGGTGCGTTCGTGGTGCTGGGTTCTCGCAACGAATCAGCGCTTCAGGCCGTTGCGGGCGAAATTACTTCCGCGGGCGGCAAAGCCGTATTTAAGACAACCGATGTACGTCACCGGGGCGCGCTTGAAGAGCTTGTCGCATTGGCGGTCGAGCGAGGCGGCAAGCTCGACGTCATGGTTAACAACGCCGGGGTTGGGCCGATCTCCCGTTTTGATGCACTGCGTGTCGAGGACTGGGATCTGATGATAGACGTTAACTTGCGCGGCACGCTTTACGGCATCGCTGCTGCCCTGCCGGTGTTTGCGCAACAGGGAAGCGGGCATGTGGTTAACGTCGTTTCAACGGCTGGCATCCAGATCGTCCCGACAATGGGCGTCTATGCCGCCACTAAAAACGCGGTGCGCACGGCGACCGAGGTGCTGAGGCAGGAGGCAGGCCCCAATCTTCGCGTGACCGAAATCTCTCCGGGAGTGATCGCCACGAATTTCGGTGACAGCATCACGGACAAAACCACGAAGAAGCTGATTGACGAGCGCCTTGGCGGTATTGCGATCTCACCTGACGCGATCGCGCGGGGCATCCTCTTTGCACTAGAGCAACCCCCTGAAGTGGATGTTGGCAGCATTGTTATTCGTCCAACCGCACAGGGCTGAGTCGCCAACTTCTTGAAGGAAAATTGACGTCGCAGAGGAAAACTTGCTGGCGAACGAGAATACCGTTTGATTGAGGGCTTCTTTTTCAAGCACTTCTTTTTCAAATACTTCTTTTTCAAATAGAAAACAAAGGGAAGATACCCAGCCTAAGCCGAGCGCAACGCCGCGCCGCACGCGCAGACCTACGGCGAAGCAGCCGATGCGGCGACGCCGATCCCGCACATGCTAGAGGCGTTCATGGCCGGAGATCGGGGATTCAAGAAGGGGGCAACCACCGCCACGGCTTCGCCGGCAAAACCGACCTGACGGCGCAGACAAGCCCACCACCATCACCCATGACGAAGGCAGCTCAAACCCGCCCTAATTTCTTACCCTATATAGGCTTTTAGCTTCAAGCCGGCCTATACGGGAAACCGGGCACAGGCCAATTTTTGCCTGCTCTACGGCGGTGATACCGCCAGTCCCGCTTTGAGATTCAGCTGGGCCAGCAGTTTACCGTGAATACCGCCGAATCCGCCGTTGCTCATGACCAGGATATAATCCCCGGGCTGCGATCTTTTAACGATCATATCCACCAGCGTATCCACGTCCGCGCTCCAGTGAGCGGGCTGTACGCAGGCCTCGGCGACTTCGCTCACCTGCCAGGGAATATGCTGCGGCTGGAATAAAAAGACTTCGTCGGCCCGCCCCAGGGAAGGCGCGAGTTCATTTTTGTTCAGGCCCATTTTCATGGTGTTTGAACGGGGTTCAAGTACGGCCAAAATACGCGCGGTTCCGCCAACCTTGCTGCGCAGCGCGGCCAGCGTGGCGAGGATAGCCGTGGGATGATGGGCGAAATCATCATAGAGCTTGACGCCGTTCGCGGTGCCCTTTAGCTCCAGACGACGGCGGGCATTAATAAAGGACCCCAGCGCCTGGCAGGCGTCAGCCGGCTGCACCCCCACATGCCGGGCGGCGGCAATGGCCATCAGCGCGTTATGCATGTTATGTTCGCCGACGATATCCCAATGGACTTCGCCGACGCATTCACCTTGCAAAAACACCTGGAACGCGCTGGAATCCGCCGCAATTTTTTTCGCGCGCCAGCTGCCCTCTTCGCCGACATACTCTTGCTCGCTCCAGCAGCCCATCGCCATGACCTGCTTTAGATGCGGATCGTTATCAGGCAGAATAATTTTGCCTTTACCCGGCACCAGCCTGACCAAATGATGAAACTGCTTCTGGATGGCCTTCAGATCGTCAAAAATATCCGCATGATCGAATTCAAGATTATTCAAAATCAGGGTGCGCGGGCAGTAATGAACGAACTTGGAACGTTTATCAAAAAACGCGCAATCGTATTCATCCGCTTCCACCACAAAAAAATCGCTGTCGCCCAACCGGGCCGACACCGTGAAGTTCCCCGGTACGCCGCCGATCACGAACCCCGGCTGATAGCCGCAGACTTCCAGTATCCAGGTAACCATGCCGGCGGTGGTGGTTTTGCCGTGGGTGCCGGCGACGGCGATCACCCAGCGCTGTTGCAGCACCCGATCGTGCAACCACTGCGGGCCGGATACATAACGTATTCCCCGCTCAAGCACGGCTTCCACGCATGGATTACCGCGGCTCATCGCGTTGCCGATAATAACCAATTCCGGTTCCGGCGAAAGCTGGGCCGGATCGTAGCCCTGGATAAGCTGGATGCCCTGATCTTGCAGCAGGGTGCTCATGGGAGGGTAGACATTATCATCAGACCCGGTGACATCGTGTCCCAGTGAACGGGCCAGCACCGCTAACCCGCCCATAAACGTGCCACAGATACCGAGAATATGTATGCGCATAATTTTTCCATTTTTTTAACAACGATCTGCGGCCCATTCTACCGCTGCGGCCGGACGATATAAACGGATTTGATGATGTACCCGCATTCGTTTAAGCTAAACTTCCTATGCAGACGTTAGTGGTAAACCGGCCAGGAGTATATGGGCCAGTGGTTTTGGTAAGCGGTAACGGGTCAGTGATTTTCGGTTAGCGATACGAGTTAGGGGTTATTATGGGTTCAGGCAGGTTAAATGAATAACCGATAATACCGCTTTTCATCCATGGCTACAGTGTCTTATTTCGATTCAGGGAAAGTGTTATGAAAACGTTAGGCGAATTTATCGTTGAGAAGCAGCACGAATTTCCACACGCTACCGGTGAGCTTACCGCGTTGCTCTCCGCGATAAAATTAGGTGCGAAGATCATACATCGCGATATCAATACCGCGGGTTTAGTGGATATCCTGGGCACCAGCGGCGTGTCCAATATCCAGGGCGAAGTCCAGATGAAACTAGACCTGTTCGCCAATGAAAAGCTAAAAGCGGCGCTGAAAGCCCGTGGACAAGTGGCGGGGATTGCGTCTGAAGAAGAAGACGAGATCGTGATTTTTGACGGCGATCGTTCCACCAGCGGCAAATATGTGGTGCTGATGGACCCGCTGGACGGCTCTTCCAATATCGACGTCAACGTATCCGTCGGCACCATTTTCTCCATTTACCGCCGTATCACCCCCGTAGGCACGCCGGTTACGGAAGCGGATTTTCTGCAGCCCGGCAATAAACAGGTCGCGGCGGGATATGTGGTGTATGGCTCTTCCACCATGCTGGTCTACACCACCGGCTGCGGCGTCCACGCCTTCACTTACGATCCCTCCATCGGGGTATTCTGCCTGTCCCACGAAAGCGTGCGCTTCCCGGCCACGGGCAATATGTATTCAATTAACGAAGGCAACTACATCAAGTTTCCCACCGGCGTTAAAAAATACATTAAATATTGCCAGGAAATGGATGAAGCCACCCACCGCCCCTATACCTCGCGCTATATCGGCTCGTTGGTATCGGACTTCCACCGCAACCTGCTCAAAGGCGGCATCTACCTTTACCCCAGCACCGCCACGCACCCGCAGGGCAAACTGCGCCTGCTTTACGAATGCAACCCTATGGCATTCCTGGCCGAACAAGCGGGCGGCAAAGCCAGCGACGGCGCCAACCGCATCCTCGACATCCAGCCGGAAAAACTGCACCAGCGCTCGCCGTTTTTTGTAGGCACGGAATCAATGGTTAACGACGCCGAACGCTTTATGCGCGAATACCCGGACAACAACTAACCATAAATACCCCTTGGCCCGCCAAGCCCGCGAGCGCCGGCGCTGACAACGTGCCGGTTAAAGGGAAAGCGCGCCGTAGGGGTTGAGGCGGCCATCTCCTGGCCGTCCGAACGCCCCTTGGCACGGTAAGCCCGCGAGCGTCGGCGCTGACAACGAACCGGTCAAAGGGAAAGCGCGCCATCTCCCGATGGCGCCCTCCACCTCAGGCCGCGGCCTTCTCTGTTTCCTCCGCCCCAATCTCACCCGCTTCCAACTGAAATAACGCCATGCTGGCCGCCAACTGCTCCGACTGCGCCTGCAGCGAACGCGTAGCGGCGGTTGACTCCTCCACCAGCGACGCATTCTGCTGCGCTACCGCATCCATCTGCGACACCGCCAGGGAAATTTGCTCGATCCCGCGGCTTTGCTCATCGGTGGCATTGGAAATCTCACGCATCAAACGGGTCACGCGCATCACTTCTTCAGAAATCTCGTCCATGGTCTCCCCGGCGGTATGCGCCATTTCCGACCCTTCGTTAACCCGCCCCTGGGACTCTTTAATCAACCCCTTAATTTCTTTGGCCGCCTCGGCGCTGCGATGAGCCAAATTGCGCACCTCCCCCGCCACTACCGCGAACCCGCGTCCCTGCTCGCCGGCGCGCGCCGCCTCCACCGCCGCATTGAGCGCCAGAATATTGGTCTGAAAAGCAATGCCGTCAATCACGCCGAGGATATCGGCGATACGCCGCGAACTGGAGGTAATGGCCTGCATTTTCTCAATCACGTAGCACACGACTTCGCTGCCTTTATCGGCGGTATCGGATACCGTCTTGGCTAATTCATGGGCCTGGCGGGCATGCTCGGCATTAAGTTTTACCGTTTGGGTCAGTTGCTCCATACTGGCCGCGGTCTGCTCAAGGGCGGCGGCGGACGCCTCGGTACGCTGGGACAGATTCACATTGCCGGACGCCAATTCCCGCGTACCCGCATCGATTTGCCCCCCGGCCTGCCGCACTTCGCTGACCGCATCCGCCAGGGATTGTTGCATCAATGCCAACGCCCGGTTCAGGCGCCCCAGCTCGTTGTTGCGGTTCACCGCCACCGGATGATACAAATCGCCGGCGGCGATATGTTCCAAATGCACGATCGCGGTATCCAGCGGCCGCAGAATAAAATATCGCATCATCAGCCAGGCCGTGGTCGCCAGCGCCAGGCTCAGCACACAGGCGATAATGACCAGCGTCAACTGCAAACGGGCACTATCAGCCGCGGCGAGCTGGATATCCTGCCCGGCCTGCGACGCGAATTGCTGAAAACCGGCGAGCTGTTGATCCATCTCGTTGCTCAGCGGGGTTAAATGAGTTTCCAGCACTTGGTAATAGGCATCGATATCAGCGTTGCTCAAGGCTTTAAGCACCGCTTTAACGCCCTGGTCGTTATAGCGCTGATAAACCATATTCAGCTGTTGGGCGCGTTTCGCCCCCTCGGAGGTGATCGACCCCACCGCCATAAATGCCGCCATGGCGTCGTCGGCCTGTTTGGCCAGCGCTTTGGCGTTATTGGTGGAGGTCTGGGCTTCGTTAATCAGGCCGGTTTCAAACTGCCTGACCGCCAGCGACGCCTCGGTGCGCGCACGCAGCGACGCATTATAAGCGCGACTGAGCGAACCCAGCTCTTCTCCCTGGATTTGGTTAGTGGCTTGCAGAGAATGTGAACTTTGCCGGATGGTATAGAGACTAATGCCGCTGACAATAAATAAAATTATTGTCATCAGTACCAGCCAGGTGAGCAACCCGACCTTGACGCTCATATTTTTGAACATTGTTCCTGCCCCTGCTTTTTCAGATGTTGATGAAGACAAATCACCCGGCAGAGGCCGTACACTCCGCCCTGCATCGGTTATCGGACGCGGCAGGTTTTACTTTATCGATTTGGCGGTTATAAGCGGATTATGTGAAATATCTCACAAGGCTTGGGCAAAAGCTAAAATGACCGGGGTTGGTGAATCAGCGGTGAACTAACGTAAAATTTGGTTATAATAGGCGTCACGCCACTCTATTAAGCACGATTAAGGAAATTGACATGAGTTTGAATCAGGTACCGGCAGGTAAAGATCTTCCCGAGGATATTTATGTTGTGATCGAAATCCCCGCCAACGCTTCGCCTATCAAATATGAAATTGATAAGGACTCCGGCTCGCTGTTTGTCGATCGTTTCATGTCCACCGCCATGTTCTACCCGTGTAATTATGGTTATATCAACCATACCCTGTCCCTGGATGGCGATCCGGTGGATGTGCTGGTGCCCACGCCTTACCCGCTGCAACCCGGTTCCGTGATTCGCTGCCGTCCGGTGGGCGTGCTCAAAATGACCGACGAAGCCGGTGAAGACGCCAAGCTGGTGGCGGTTCCCCACACCAAGTTGACCAAAGAATATGATCATGTGAAAGACGTGGAAGATCTTTCGCCGCTACTGCGGGCACAAATCACGCATTTCTTTGAACACTATAAAGATTTGGAACAGGGTAAATGGGTGAAAGTGGCTGGCTGGGAAAATGCCGAAGCCGCAAAAGCGGAAATCATTGCCTCGTTCGAACGCGCTAAAAAATAATCATCGCCGGAACAATGCGTTAACCCGGCCTTGCATTATGTGTTGAATGTGGCCCGCGCCGGGCGACACCTCTCCTTCGTGGAGCGTGTCGCCCGGCGCGGCGCCAATCAGGGCTCGTCGTCCCGCTTGGCCCAGTCGCCGCCCTTAAGCTGCCGCAATCCCTCCACCGGGCGTTGATAGACATACATCCAGGCGCTGCCATAAGGCGTCGCAATCAATGCCCGTTTATATTCACCGCTTTTTGTACGCAAGGCATCCAGCTCGGCCAAGGTCGAGGAATCAATGCGATAGACTTCACAATATACCGTCCCCTCGCCAGGGACTACCGCTGGGTAATGGCCGAGATCGTACAATTCAAAACCCGAGATCTCATGATCTCCCAGCCATTGGCCGTTCGTCATCCAGTGACTGTTGCCCTGATTGCGTCGCAGACTACCGTAGACAATTATTCGCATCGTTAAAACTCAAACTGATAGAGCAAGTCTAATGCCTGGTTAAGACCAGACACGGCTTCCAGATAAAGTCTAGGCATTAAACGGTAACGTAACGTTAACGTTGCCAATGAATCAAAAATACCGACACCATATTTCACTTGCAAACCGGATGTGAGATACCCGCTGACCACTACCTGGGAGTCGTCGCCAACGCCCTGGGTGTCGAGTGTTAAATCACTCACACCGAATGCCGCGCCGATTTTACCCACAAGTTGCCCGCTTTGCGCAACCCCCATGCCGATTAACATCGATGTCATCGCGCTGCTGTCGGCGCCCGGGGTATTGAGCCCCTGGCCCCGCAGCAGATATGACAGCGCTTCCTGCTGCGATTTCACCGGATCGGAGAAGACCTCAAGCTTGGGCTGGTCGGCCATGCCGGTAACCCGCACCCCGGCCGTTACGCCGTCCGCGGTGGAATCAGGGTTGCGGATGGCTTCGATATTCAGCAACGGCTGATCCGGGGGGCCGGCAAACATCAGCTGTCCGCGCCGGATGATTAAATCCTGCCCATAGGCGCTGAAACGCCCGTAAGGGATATTGATTTGACCGTTCAGGCCCAGCCCCTGCTTATCCTGGACCATTTTCAGATCCCCTTGCAACCGCGCCTTGAGGCCGAATGCATCCAGCCGGACATCGTCGCCCACATGGATGATCAAATTGCTGTTGATGGTGGTCGATACTTTTGTCCGCTCCACCGGCTGTAGGCGATCGTCAAGGATCACCTCATCGGGGGAGACGCCAACCGCGCTCGGAGGCAACTCTTTTACCACAATCCGCGCCCAGGGAATATCAACCTTACCGTTCAAGGTGAATAGCTGCGGCGCAGCTTCCAAAACAATGTCGGGAGACACGTCCATGCGCACCATGGGCGGCACGGTAATTCTGACGCGTGTGCCCTGCGCCGCGATCCTGGCGCGCCAGGCGCTGATCTGGCTCCAATCGGCGTTGCCGGTTAAATTGATCTGCCCGTGGGTGGTTTGAATCGTCCCCTGCATTTGCGAACTGGTGCCGGCGAAGCTCATCGCCAGGCGGCTCTCGGCCATGGCAAACGGCATCCAATTGCCGCGGATCAACACGCGTTCGAGATTCAATTGCCCGAACAGCTGCGGCTGGGCGACGCTGCCGCCGATGCGCAGGTTGGCATTCAGCATGCCGGCGGCGCTTTCACCGCGCGACAAAACGGGATTAACGATGCCAAGGGACAGCCGGGTGATGTTCATGGTGCCCGACAGCGTCCGCCGCCCCAGGGGATCGCCCACCTGGATCTGGCCGTTGAACTGCCCGTTGCCGGCAATGCCCACCTGCCAGTCCAGACTGGCGCGGTCATGATCCAGACCGGCGGTCAGATTCAGCGTTTCAAACGCGATGGGCAACGCGTTGCCCTGAACTTGCTGCACCGCCTTCACGCCCTTGCCCGACAGCGTAATCCTGGCCCGCGGCAACCCGCCCCCCGGCTGCCAGCTGATATCCGCCCGGCCGGTGAAGACGCCGCCCAGCGCGGTCTGCTCCGGCAGGTAGGGTTTGACCATGGCCAGATCGAAACGGTTGAGCGCCAGCGTGGCCTGGCCGCTGGCGCCGGCGTCAATGGCGGTGGGCACGCAAATTTGGGCGTCGGGGTTTAACCAGCAGTGCGGTCCGATGGTTATCCGCTGGGCGCTTTGCTGGTAATCCAGCGCCATATCGCGGCTTAGCCGCCATTCGCCCACCGGGCTGCTAAAGCGGGTCTGGCTCAGGGCGCCGCGCCAGCGCCGCTGTTGCCGATCGTAACCGCCGTTTAGCACCAGGCTGCCCGCCACCGGGTCGCCCTGGAGATTTAAGCGCAGCTGATGCCGGCGTTCGTCCCCGGTGGCCGCCAGGGTCAGTTGGCGCACCACGAAATCATCCTGCTGGAGCCGGTCGACGCGTAAATCCAGATCGCCGCGCACGATATCGCTGGCGCTCAGGTTGCCGTTCAGGGCAACCCGGCGGATGGTTAACGACTGCCAGCGCAAATCGGCGGCGGTGAGATTCATACGCACCTGCGGGCTATTTCTATCGCCGCGGACATTAAGCGTGCCGCGGGCGGTCCCGGCCAGGCCCGGCAGCGTGCCATTCAGGTTCGGCGCGTCAATCACCGCGTCCAGGGCCAGCCGCTCATTCAGGTCGCCTTTGATATCCAGGCTATTGCGTCCCAGCGCCAGGCGCAGATCGGGAATATGCCATTGGCCGGCGGCGTTGCCGCTCAGGGAACCGCGGGCGGTGACCTGATTTTGCCTGACATTGCCGTCCAGGGTCAGCTCCGGGACGCTGAGCTGCCAGCTGCCGCCGTGCATGCTGCCCCGGGTAACTATTTTCCCGGCCAGCTTGGCCGGCCAGTCCGGCCATTGCCGGGCGGTATTGATGCCAGCCAGCGTCAGTTCGCTGCGCCAGCTTACCGCATCGCTCCAGTCCACTACCGCGCTGAGATCGCTCACGCCTTCGAGCGCCGTCACCCGCAGGCGCGAGAGGGTAAACTGAGTGGGATTGCCTTTACCGTCCAGCGCCAGATCCGCCGGCGGCAGGCCCTCGCCGCTGAGGGCCCCATGCATGGCGAGGGTGTAATCCACCGCCTTGCCGTCGACGTTTACCGCCAGATTACGCAGGCGATATTGCGCGTCCCCGCTTAGCGGCCACTGAAAACCGGGGCTGGCGAGCGCCACGTTCAGCGGCAGTCCGGCGTCCGCCAGCCGGGTCTTGGCGTTAAACTGCGCTTTTACCGGGCCGGAGAAATTAAGCGCCGCCGTGAGCTGGTCGCGCAAGCCGCCGCCGACATTGAGTTTGATCTTCTCGCCTTTGATCGGATCGACATTCAGAATGGCGTTAACGGTTAAATCCACCGGCCATTGCCCGCTTAGCTGCGCCCGTCCGCTGGCATTCAGCGCCCCCTGCACGGCATCGATGCGCAGCCGCTCAAGGGTAACCTCCCGATCGACGGTTTGCCCCTGCATGATGAACTGGTTCACCAGGATATCGGTATCGCCGGTCAAGCGCAGGTTCTGCCCCCGCAGCGCCCGCAGTTGGATATTCACCGGCAGATGCACATCGGGCAAATCGGGCAGCACGGGATGGGCGAACAGCGCGTTTAACGTCTCGGCCAACGGCGGCGGCT
Source organism: Sodalis sp. RH21 (assembly GCF_047324175.1). NCBI lineage: Bacteria > Pseudomonadati > Pseudomonadota > Gammaproteobacteria > Enterobacterales > Bruguierivoracaceae > Sodalis > Sodalis sp. RH21. Next base: position 4,833,127 of record NZ_CP178732.1, read on the forward strand.
TAAGCGCCGCGGCTTTCTGCGCCTCGGCGCGGGCGGCCGCCTGCCGCTGCTCGTCGGTTTGGGCGACGGTCTCCACGGCCTTATCGGCGAGCACCTCGACGGCTTTGGGTAAGGCCACCAGCAGGCCGTTGATATCGGTGGGAGCGATAATCAGATTATTGCCGCGAAAATCCATACCGGTATGGAACTCATTGAGGGCGATAACGGTATCGTCGATATGCAGCTGTACGTTATTCAACCGCAGGCTGCGCAGGATCAGCGGATAGGGGGTGGCGATCGCGCCGCTTGCGTCCTGGGACGCCGGCGCGGCCTGCCCCGGCGCCAGCGCCGCGGTCTTAACCTGGACATCCACATCACGCAGGTCGATGGTATCGAGGCATAATTCGCTGTGGCGCAGGCAGGAGAAATCCATCGCCAGGTGGAATTGCCCGGCATTTACCGTTACGCCCGGCATTTGATAACGGATGCCCTTGAGGGTTAAATCGCGCCAGCCGCCGGTGACGCCGGCGATTTCCAGCCCCGGCACCCAGCGGGCCGCGCTGTTGATCGCCAAATGCAGGCCGCTGGTGGTGCCGAGTAAATACGCCAGCGCTCCCAGCAGTAGCAGCACAATGATCAATACGCCCAGGCCGATTTTTTTTGCAAGGCTCATAGTTCTGTCCCTAACCCTATGTAAAATTGCAGTCCATGCTCATCGGGATCGCCGATGGGTGCGGCGACGTCCAGCTTGATCGGCCCCACCGGCGACTGCCAGCGCACCCCGACCCCGGCGCCGGTTTTCAAGTTGGTTTGCCGGAAATCATTTACCGCCTGGCCCGTATCGATAAACGTCGCCCCCCACCATCTGCCGGTCACATTGTATTGATACTCCAGCGACCCGGTGGCCAGCTTTGAGGCGCCGGTCAGCTTGCCGTCCTCGTCGCGCGGCGATATGGCGCGAAACCGGTAGCCGCGGATGCTACGGTCGCCGCCGGCGAAAAAACGCAGCGAAGGCGGCACCCGTTCAAAATCGTTGGTTTCAATCCAGCCCAGATTGTAACGCGCCACAAACCGGTGTTTATCCGCCAGGGTGCGGACCCAGACGTTTTGCGCCTGGATAATAAAGAAGTCGACGTCCGATCCCCAGGTAGTGTCGGAAAGGTCGAACGAGTAGCGCTGGGAGTCCCCCCAGGTGGGCATCAGCCCGCCCCGCTGCCGGGTGCGGTTAATGGTGAAACCGGGATACAGCAGCATGGTGGTATCGGTGACGTTGGCCTGGGTAAAGTGATCCAGGCTCCAGCGTAAATTAACCGAACGCTGCCAGCCGCTGGAAAAATCCCAGAAACGCGCCACGTTCAGGGTGGTTGAATCGGACTTGGTATCGTTGAGATCTTCGCGTTTAAACCCGCTTTGCAACACATAATATTGTTCAAGCGGGCTTTTTTGCAGCGGGATTTTATAATTGAAATCCAGCGCCTGCTCGGGCGCGGAAAGGCTCAGGTTGGTTTGCAGGCTATGGCCGCTGGAATTAAGCCAGGGGCGGTTCCAGGTGGTTTTGACCCGCGGCCCGATGTCCGAGGCGAATCCGACCCCTGTTTCGATGATATTCCTGGTGCGCGGCGTGACCACCGCATCCAGCGGCAGGGTTTTGTCCGTCTTGGCATGCGTAAAATCCGGGGACACCACCACGGAGTTAAACCAGTTGGTGGCGGCAAGCTGGCGATTGAGTTCTACCAGCGAGCTGGCGCTGTACTCGTCGCCCTCGCGGATAGTGGGAATATTTTGCAAAAAATCTTCGCGGATTTGCGCGCCGTGAAAACGCACTTTGCCAAAGCGGTAACGCTGGCCGCTGTCGAAAATAACATCCCAGAACGCTTCATGGCGATCGGGCGATACGCCGAGTTGCCGCTGCGGAAAATCCGCATCGAAATAGCCATTGCGCACGGCCAGACCCGTCAATCCGTTAATAAGACCGGTATAATCCCCGTGGTTGAGCACGCTGCCGATAGCCGGCCGGCTGCGTTGCACCAGGCGTTGATAATCGCGATCCTGGCGCGCGTCGCCGCGCAAGCTGATATTAACGCCGGCAATCTTGACCGGCTCGCCCGGGGAAACCCGGGCCACCAGCACCGCGCGCCCGCCGTTCACCGCGGGGCGGAATTCGAAATTAATCTCCGGGGAATAATAGCCCAGCGCGCGCAGCCCTTCGCGCACGACGCCGTCCACCCGCGCCTGAAAACGCGCGTCGGCGGTAATTTCATCCGCGCCGATGGTCGACAGGCGCGCCCGGACATTGCGTTGCAGTTCCCCCTGTAGGCCTTCAACCTGCAAACGTACGTTGGCGGCATAGGACCAGGGGGTGGCAAGCAGCATGCACAGCAGACATAACAAGCGATTTTTCGGCACGCAGGCTCCTGAGTTGACTTTCCTGAGAATGAATTCCTTACGCGCACATTCGCCATCATTCCAATTATTCACCGGCTTAGGGGTTGTTTTTCATCCTTTTACCCTAAAATACAGCCTTAAGCTTACATCTTAACGTAATATCGGTGTTTATTGTCTGTAAAGAAAAAGTGTAAAACAACAGGTAATAGCCCATTATTTTGATAAACCGTCCATACAGGAGCCTACCGTGGCGCAAAATTTTGATAAAACCCAGCTGGTATCACAGAGTGATGCCTTACCCGGTCGCCTGACGCCAATGCCGGTGGCCACCCTCCACAGCGTCAACGGCCATTCCATGACCAATATCCCGGATGGCATGGAAGAAGCGCTGTTCGCCATGGGGTGTTATTGGGGCGTGGAGAGATTATTCTGGCAGGTGCCCGGCGTTTACAGCACCGCGGCCGGCTTCGTCGGCGGCTACACGCCCAATCCCACCTATCGCGAAGTCTGTACCGGCCGGACCGGCCATGCGGAGGCGGTGCGCGTCGTCTTTGACCCGGCGGTGATCGCCTATACTGAATTGCTGCAATATTTCTGGGAAAATCACGATCCGGCCCAGGGCATGCGCCAGGGCGGCGATATCGGTTCGCAATACCGTTCGGCCATTTTCGTGCTGACCCCGGAGCAGGAGCAAGAAGCGCTGGCCAGCAAGCTGCGTTTCCAGCAGGCCATGGCCCAGGCCGGGGACCGCCGTGAGATTACCACCGCTATCGAACCGGCCACCCCGTTCTATTATGCCGAGGATGAGCACCAGCAATACCTGTACAAAAACCCGCAGGGTTACTGTAACCTGGGTGGAATAGGCGTTTGCCTGCCGCCGCAAGCGTAATCATTAGCAGCCCCGATGGGGCTGCTGCTATACTGTTCGCACCGTCGGGCGAACGGTCAATACCCCCGGTATAAGTACGTAATCGGTTATCTTTTCACAATACATTGCCCTTCAAAGGCGCGCTGGCATAACGTCAGCCCGAAGTGGTCAAACTATGCTAAACAGTATTCTGCTTATCCTGCTATTGATTGCGGTGAGCGCTTTTTTTTCCGTATCGGAAATTTCTCTCGCCGCTTCGCGCAAGATCAAACTGAAACTTATGGCCGACGACGGCAATATCAATGCCAAGCGCGTGCTGAAGCTTCAGGAAACGCCCGGTATTTTTTTCACCGTCATCCAAATCGGGCTCAACGCGGTGGCCATCCTCGGCGGTATCGTGGGCGACGCGGCATTCTCGCCCTCTTTCGCCGCCATTCTCGTGCGCTTTATGTCGCCAGAAATGGCCGATCAGATTAGTTTTATTTGTTCTTTCACGCTGGTCACCAGCCTGTTTATCCTGTTCGCCGACTTAACCCCGAAACGCATCGGTATGATTTCACCGGAGGCTTGCGCCGTACGGATCATCAACCCGATGCGCTTCTGTTTGTTAGTGTTCCGCCCGCTGGTGTGGCTGTTTAACGGCCTGGCCAACGTTATCTTCCGGTTACTGAAACTGCCGATGGTGCGCAAGGACGACATCACCTCCGACGATATTTACGCGGTGGTGGAAGCCGGAGCCCTGGCCGGCGTGCTGCGCAAGCAGGAACACGAGCTGATTGAAAATGTGTTCGAGCTGGAATCCCGCACGGTGCCGTCATCCATGACTTCGCGCGAAAGTATTATCTTTTTTGATTTGCGCGAAACCGAAGCCAGTATAAAAGAGAAAATCTCAACGCATCCTCACTCGAAGTTTCTGGTTTGCGACGCCAATATCGATCATATCGTCGGCTACGTGGATTCCAAGGATTTGCTGAACCGCGTGCTGGGCAACCAGAGCCTGGCGTTGAATAGCGGCGTCCAGATTCGTTCGGCCCTGATCGTGCCCGATACCCTGACGCTGTCCGAAGCGTTGGAAAGCTTCAAAACCGCCGGTGAGGATTTTGCGGTAATCCTCAATGAATACGCGCTGGTGGTGGGCATCATTACCCTGAACGATGTTATGACCACCCTGATGGGGGATTTGGTGGGGCAGGGCCTGGAAGAACAAATCGTGACGCGCGACGAAAACTCGTGGCTGATCGAAGGCGGCACCCCCATTGACGACGTGATGCGGGTGTTGCACATCGATGAATTCCCGCAGGCGGGCAATTATGAAACCATCGGCGGTTTTATGATGTTCATGCTGCGCAAGATCCCCAAACGGACGGATTTCGTGCGCTATGGCGGGTATAAATTTGAAGTGGTGGATATCGATAGCTATAAAATCGATCAGTTGCTGGTGACCCGTATCGAAGAGAAATCTACGTTGGTCCTGGCGAAAACCACGGATAGCTCCAACGTCGCCTGAACAGCGCGCCAACGCGGATTGATTGGTAGTGGTTCAGGCAGGCCCCGGCGGGTGTGGATGGCGGCATGACGCTTAGCGCTATCCGCCCATCCAGGGCCTGAAACATCTGCGTATCTTTCGGTGACTTCAGGTGATCCCGTGTTACCGGCTAACGGCACGCCCCGCTCATCTGGCTTGGGGGCTGGCATCGAGCTGTCCAGCGAGCTGGCTGCCGCGCCGGCATGGCATGGTTTGACCCTGGCGGGTCAGGCGATGTCCAACTGGAGCCTCATCACCTGCCGGTTAACTTCCGACATGACATGGAAATGCTGTTTATCGCGGACCTTGGGCAACAGGATTTTGCCTTTATCGAATTCGAATGCGCCGAACCCTTTGATATAGATTCTGCCGCGGAATAAGGTCTTAACATAGGTTGCTACCTTGATAGCGTTATAGCGATGGAAGATTCTCATTTTTTTACTTTACTCCCGTGATTAATATCCTCATGCCGTAACAAGTTGTTCACCAGCATGAGGCCCAACACTAACATTTAATAAGAGCTAGCATTTGTGCTTAAGTTCACGCAATTACGGGACTCTGCGCTGTTTTTACATAATTTGACAGAACGCTATAAAAGCCTAGCACTAAGGGCAGTACTTTTATGCTAAAAGCGTTATGCTAAAAATGCTGTCCGCATGCCGTTTTTGTGCTATCGGTTCCAATATGGCGGTTTCGGCCGCTTGCCACGGGCCGAAACCGCTTTGCGGACCCATCCGCCCAAAGGAGTTTTCTCATGCGCTGCCCGCTGCCCCTGGTTCTCCTGGCATTAATCCTGCCCCTGCATCTGTCCGCCCACACCCTGACGATCGGTAAACCGCTGCCCAAGGTGGCGATCGCCGAGCAGGGCGAACTGCTTTACCAACAAGATCGGTTTAGCTATCAATTCTGGGATAGCTCGCAGTTGAAGGGAAAAATCCACCTGATACAGCATATCGCCGCCCGGTCTTCCGCCAGCGAGATGAACGCCGCGATGATCGAGTCCATCAAGAGCGCTAACTTACCCGGTAAATATTACCAAACGACGACAATCGTTAATGAAAACGACGCATTATTCGGCAGCGGTTCCTTTGCCCATAATTGGGTCGAGAATAATAAAAAGATGGCGGTCCAGTCGCAATTCATCCTCGATACCCACGGCAATGTGCGCCAGGCATGGCACTTGCTGCCCAAGGGTTCGGCAATCATTGTGCTGGATGCCCGGGGACGGGTGCGCTATGTCAAGGAGGGGGCATTGTCGCTCAAAGAGATACAGGAAGTGACGGATCTATTGCGCCGCCTGGTGCCAGGCGGCGCGTCTTAAACCGCTCAGAACAGCGAAACCCGGAACCCGGGATTGAGAAAGGATTCCCGCGGATGGTAATCCAGGGTGCGGCCGGTCCAATCATTGACCAGGGCTCCCGCGGCGGCGGCCACGGCATGGCCGGCGGCGGTATCCCACACGCTGGTCGGTCCGAAACGGGGGTAGAGCTGAGCGCTGCCTTCCGCCACCAGGCAAAATTTCAGCGAAGAGCCGATGGTGACGGTCTGATGTTCACCCAATTGCGCCAGGTAATCCTGTAATTCGCTATCGTCGCTGTGAGAGCGGCTGACCACCACCAGCGGCGGCCTGGCTTCCTTGCAATGGATCTCCAGCCGTTTGCCGTCCGGCGTGACTTTCCACGCGTTGCCCGCGTCGGCGGCATATAACACATCGGTGGCGGGCGCATAGACCACGCCCATAACCGGCTGGCCGTCTTCGATTAACGCGATATTGACCGTGAATTCGCCGTTGCGGCGCAGGAATTCCTTGGTGCCGTCCAGGGGATCGACCAGCCAGTAGCGCGTCCAGCCGCGGCGGACCTCCCACGACGGCGTATCCTCCTCGGAGAGGATGGGAATATCGGGCGTCAGCGCCCGCAATCCGGCGGCAATCACATTATGAGCGGCTAAATCAGCGGCGGTCAGAGGAGAATCGTCGGTCTTATGGGTCAATTCGAGCGGACGATCGCCGGCGTAGACCTGCATAATGGCGGCACCCGCATCGCGCGCCAAACGGCAAATAGGTTCAATCATTTCGCACCTCGGATTGTATGTCATAGCAATCAGACTCGTTGGGGGCGTGCTCAACAATCTGCATCCAGATTAATGCGTTAACCGCTGGGGCGCGGTCTGGTCGCCCCCAGCGGTAATTAAAGCGACATTAAAGAATGTCCAATAGCTCCACTTCAAATATTAGCGCACTAAACGGCGGAATGGATGCGCCGGCGCCGCGTTCGCCGTAAGCGAGGCCATGGGGAATATAAAGCTCCCACTTGGAACCGACCGGCATCAGGGTCAGGGCTTCAATCCAGCCGGGGATCACGCCGTTGACCGGGAATTCCGCCGGCTGGCCGCGCTGCACCGAACTGTCGAATACGGTGCCGTCAAGCAAACGGCCGGTATAATGCACGCTCACCCGATCCTGCCGCGAAGGGATGGCGCCTTCACCTTGCGTCAATACCTTGAATTGCAGGCCGGACTCGGTCACCCGCACACCGTCTTCCTTGGCGTTGGCATCAAGGAATTCCTGCCCGGCCACCGCCAGATGTTTCTGGCGATCGAGGCGTACCGCATCCGCGCGCTCGTGGATAATGCGCAGGGCGCGATGGATGGCATCGACCGGTACCGCCGGGGAATTGCCCGCCAGCGCATCGCTCAGGCCCGCCAGCAGGGCTTCGGGCAGCAAGCCTTCCAGCCCCGATTCCTGAAGCTGCTGTCCCACTTGCAAACCGATGCCGTAACTGGCCTGGGCTTCAACGCTGTCTAAAGATGGTGCGCTCATATTTTTTCCTTGAATTGATAAAAAGCGAAAGGCGCAGCATAACAGCGCAGGCCTTTAGGGTAAAATCCTCAATGATGAATATGAGTACCGCGCCGCGCGCCAGCCGATCGGTCAGACTCAATTAAGCATGGAGGTTCACCGTGTGCCGCTCTATACTTCCCCGGGTTACAGGTAAACCATTGCAAGAGAGGTTATCATGGGCAGAATTTCGCCCGGGAAAAACAAAATCCCACGTTTTTCCTTTTTGGGACTTGGCGGATTCAAATGGAAGTGGCCTTTACGCCCGCGGCCCGATGATGATTCCGAATCAGCGGGCCGGCCGATGCTGACGCTGCTGAAAAGAATTTGGCACCTGCCCGATGACTTCGGCTGGATGGGGGCATTGCCGCTGCCCCACCGGCGTTGGGTGCTGGTTGCCGCACTGGTTATCCTGCTGGCTATTCTGTGGCCCTACTCCCCCGCTACCCCGGTAGCGCCCCCCACGGGCGATCGCGCAGCACAGGGCCCGGTTTTGCAGGCCGAGCTGGTCGATAATCCCGCGGCCACCTCTGCCGCGCCGGCCCCGGCCGCTAACGGCCAATTGCATCGTTACCGGATTGTCGACGGGCAAACGCTGGCGCAGCTGTTCCGCGAGCATAATTTGCCGGTGGGGGATGTGTTTGCGATGGCCCAAATCGAGGGCGAAGATAAGCCGCTGAGCAATTTACAGGCGGGCCAGCAGGTTGAGATCCAGCAGAATGCCCAGGGCGTGGTGACGGCGCTGGAAATTGAAACCGGCGGGTCCGGCAAGATACGTTTCGTCAGGCAACCCGACGGCAGCTACCTACGGCGTTAACCAACCACTCCGAACGGCCTGGCGCGGGGATCGCCAGACAGCAAAACGCCGGCATAAAGCCGGCGTGAGCTTGATGACAAAGCCATATTTGCGGGCATGATGGGCAGATCGTAAAGACGCCGTAAATACCTCCCTGTAGGCTCGGGCGCGCCATCCCTGGCGCGCTACGCTTTACTCTTCTTACCCATCATGCCCACTTCGAGCTTATGCGCATGTTTGTCAGCAGTCTGACGCCGGCATAAAGCCGGCGTTTTACCAAGAGCATAATCGTTGACGTCAGTCTTGCGACTTCAGTCGTTCAATTAGGCTTCAGCTACCACGATAACATTCAGGGTGGCAAAAACTTCGTTGTGAACCTGGATGTTGATGTCGTGATCGCCGATGGTGCGCAGCACACCATTAGGCAGACGCACTTCGCTTTTGGCGACGTTAACGCCGGCAGCGGTGATGGCGTCGGCGATGTCACGCGTACCGATAGAACCGAACAGTTTGCCTTCGTCGCCTGCTTTAGACGCGATGGTAACGCTACCCAGTTCAGTGATTTTATCAGCACGGGCATGAGCAGCGGCCTGGACGTCAGCCAATTTGGCTTCCAGCTCAGCGCGGCGCTCTTCGAAATATTCAACGTTTTTCTTGGTGGCCGGAACGGCTTTACCTTGCGGTACCAGGAAGTTACGGGCATAGCCCGCTTTAACGTTAACTTGTTCGCCTAAGCTACCCAGGTTGGCAACTTTATCAAGCAGAATAACTTGCATTACCTTATCCTCTCAAAGTCGTATTGGACAGTGACCGATTACTGATGACGATCAGTGTACGGCAACAGAGACAGATAGCGCGCGCGTTTGATCGCACGGGCCAGCTGGCGTTGGTATTTGGCACGAGTACCGGTAATACGGCTCGGGACAATTTTACCGCTTTCGGTGATGTAGTTTTTCAGCGTAGCGATGTCTTTATAGTCGATCTCAATAACGCCTTCCGCGGTGAAACGGCAGAATTTGCGACGACGGAAATAACGTGCCATATGGCTAGTCTCCAGAATCTATCAATTCAATCTGCTCGGCATGCAGAACCATTTTGCTCAGCCCATTGCGCCCTTGATGGCTACAAATGAAACCTTGGATGGTGAGCTGCGTGCCGACCGTTATACTGCGAGTCATCTCTTGTGACTGTTTTCCACTAACCACCACGGGCATACGGCACCATGCTTGTCGTGAAAAACCGGCTTCCTGTTGCTGCGAGCGGTGCTCAAGCACAAACTGGCAGTGAGGAATACCTGACGGACTGACCTTACGAATGGGTGCCTTGCACACGGTGCCTGACAGCATCAGCCGGTTCGCCGCCATCAGCGATTACTCTTCAGAATCCCCAGCATCATTGTCATCGTTGGCTTCGGTGGCGAAGTCTTCACGACGATCGCGGCGTTCATCTTTCGCTTTAACCATCGGGGAAGCTTCGGTGACCGCATGCTTAACGCGCATGATCATGCTGCGGATAACGGCGTCGTTGAAGCGGAAGTTTGTTTCCAGCTCGTCGATCACTTCCTGCGAGGCTTCTACGTTCAACAGGACATAGTGGGCTTTGTGCAGTTTATTGATCGGATAAGCCAGTTGACGGCGGCCCCAGTCTTCCAGACGATGAATGATGCCCTGCGCATTGGTGATAACACCCGTGTAGCGCTCAATCATGCCGGCAACCTGTTCGCTTTGGTCAGGATGAACCATAAAAACGATTTCGTAATGACGCATACAGAATTGCTCCTTACGGATTATTCAGCCTCCTGTCAGGGTCAACCGCGGCCCATGGAAGCAAGGAACGTGATAATTGTGCGGCTGAAAAATGACGCGCAATCTTACATTTATGGGGCGAGGAATACAAGGGTTGATACTGGGGAAAACCGGCGGTAAGGTAAGGGAACATCGAATATCTATTAATTAGCAAAAAAACTATTCAAAATGCATGCTTTTTGTTCAAAAAAACTGATTAACACAATCAATAAAGTGTTATTTCCCGCTCCCGCCCGCTGGCATATACTGTTTATTATCTAATCAGGGTCGGCGTCGGCCAAGCCGTTGACTCAAAATAATTCTCCGTATCTCCAACACCAGGGAACAACCAAGAAAAAAGTAGTCGCCTTGTTTTCAGCCCCCTTGTGGGGCTTTTTTATTTCTACCTGACCCCGCATCCCCTTGCCCGGCCGCCATCCGGGAGCTTATCGAAGCGTGGCTTGGCGGAATCCCAGGCCGCAATGATTAAAGATGTTGCTGAAAAAACGCCACGCCGGCGGCCAGCGCCGATACCGTGATTTTATGCCCGATGCCCGGCTCGGTCAGCAAGGTGGCCTGATGTCCCCCCTCACGCGCGTCCAGCGCCCGGTACAGGCGCGTGCTCTCGCCCGCCGGTACCAATGGGTCGGCTTCCCCGTGCCAGATGAGCAGCGGGCGATTGGCGAGTTTATCGAGCTGGTGATACACCTCATAATCCGCCAGGGACGCCGTGCGGCGCTCAAATTCCTTTTGCCGCACGGATGAAGTCAGCGCCACCGGCGGGAACAGGGTCTTCGCCAGCGACGTATAATCGCCGGCCCCCATAAAATCCGCCACCGCGCGCAGCCAGTCATAGCGGGCCATGGCGCCCAGCGCCGTCATGCCGCCCAGGGAAGCGCCGCAAACTCCCAGGCGATCGCCCTCGATCGCCCCCTGGCGCAGGTAATGATCTTTCAAGCCGGGCAGTTCGTCGATATTGCTGCGCAGGATGTCCCAGAAGTGACCCAGGCGGCGGTGCTCATCGCCGTCAAAGCGGGCGCCGTGCATCGCCGCATCCGGTAAGATAACGCGAAAACCGGCTTTCGCCAGGGCATAGCCAAAATAGCTGTACACCTCTTTTGACGAGGTGTATCCATGATAAAAGAAAATCGTCGGTAACGGCTGGCGGTGTTTCCCCGCGGGTACCGCATGTATAACGTCGATACCGTCGATACACTCCTGATGCATTTCGACCATTTTACCCCCAGATAAAAGTCCTTTGCCCTTTACCGCTCGGTGTTGAAGCGCTGATGTATACTTTTATTAGTCACTCGTGGAACTCTAAGCCTATGAAATTACGTATCGTGTTCATGTTTATCGCCAGCGTGCTGCTGGCCGGTTGCAGCACGCTGGCCGGCACCCCTGCCGCTCCGCCGCCGCCCACCGACCGGGCCCAGGAAATCAGCCGCAACCAGACCGGCTCCTTGACCCAACTCGGCCGGGTTAGCGTAAATGAGCGCGGCAGCCCGATGGACGCCGAACGGGCGATTATCGACCAGGCGAATGCCCGCCAGGCTAAGTATTACCAGATTATTATGTTGGCTGAAACCATTATGCCGGGAGTGTGGCGAGCAGAGGCGGTTTTATATCGTTGAGGCGGCGATTCCACGCCGGTGGAATCGCCGCGCCGGGACTAACTAAGTCAGGCCGGCTGCCGCTGGCGTACCGCCTCGAACAGGCATACGCCCGCCGCTACTGAGACATTCAGCGACGACACGGAGCCCGCCATCGGGATGCTGATCAGCTCGTCGCAATGTTCGCGGGTCAGACGGCGCATGCCTTCGCCTTCGGCGCCCATTACCAGCGCCAGCGGGCCGGTCAGCTTGCTCTGGTAGAGGTGATGATCCGCTTCGCCGGCGGTGCCGACGATCCAGACATTATGTTCTTGCAACAACCGCAGGGTGCGGGCCAAATTGGTGACCCGGATTAGCGGTACGGTTTCCGCTGCGCCGCTGGCGACTTTCTTTGCGATAGGGGTCAACTGCGCCGAACGATCGCGCGGCACGATAACCGCGTGGACGCCCGCCGCGTCGGCGCTGCGCAGGCAAGCCCCGAGGTTGTGGGGATCGGTGACCCCGTCGAGCACCAGCAGGAAAGGCGCGGCATGCTGTTCCAGCAAGGCCGCCAGGTCGTTCTCCTGCAGTTGGCGTCCCTCTTGTATCCGCGCCACTATGCCCTGGTGAACCGCCCCTTCCGAGGTCTCATCCAGCCATTGGCGGTTCGCCACCTGGATAACGATGCCGGCGGCTTCCAGCTCGACCACCACGTCATGCAAACGCCGATCGTCGCGGCCTTTGGCAATATAAACCTCTAGAATACGCTGCGGATCGCGGTCCAGTAATGCTTTGACGGCATGGATGCCGTAAATGATTTCGCTCATGTTTATCTTTTATCGCTATATGGGCCACGCTGGCCCATAGGTTATCGGTCGCGGATGATCTCCGGCGCTACTCTATCCCGGCCGCTATTGGCCCGGTTTACTTTCCGTACCGGTTTTTTTTCTGCTGCGCCGGGGTTTGCCGGTCGCGGCTTTTTTCGGGGCATTATCGGCGCCGGCAGCCGCATCGGTTGTCCTGGCTCCGGCCTTGGCCGGCGCTTTTTTGGCGCCGGCACCCTGGCCGTCTTGCTGGCGAAACGCGCTGTCCGGTTCAAAATTAGCCGGTTTTTTGCCCGAGCGCCGGCGCCGGGGTTTTCCGTCGCCATTGGCGCCGCCGGCATTAGCGCCCGCGCCGCGGGCCGCCTGCTGAGTCCGTCCCCGTTCGGTCTTGCCCGCGCCGCGCGGCTGGCGGCGGCTGGACACCAGGGAAAAGTCGATTTTACGCTCGTCCATATGCACCGCTTCGACTTTGATTTCCACCACGTCGCCCAAACGATAGACGCGCCCGCCCGATTCGCCAATCAGGCGCTGGCCGATATTGTCATAACGGTAGTAGTCATTATCCAGGGTCGAAACATGGACCAGCCCATCGATAAACAGATCGTTGAGGCGGACAAAAAAGCCAAAGCCGGTAACGCTGGCGATGATGCCGCTAAAGACTTCGCCGACGTGATCCTGCATGAAGTCGCATTTCAACCAATCCGCGACATCGCGGGTCGCTTCATCGGCCCGGCGCTCGCTCATGGAGCTTTGCTGGCCCAATTGCAGCATTTCCGCCATTTCGGCGTGCCAGCCGCCGGTAGGGGTGGAACGGCCGGTGGCCTCCCCTTCCTGCTTGGCCAGCAGATACTTGATGGCCCGATGCAGCGACAAATCCGGATAACGGCGTATCGGCGAGGTGAAATGCGCATAAGCCTGTAAGGCCAAACCAAAATGGCCGCGGTTTTCCGGGTCATAGATGGCCTGTTTCATCGAGCGCAACAGCATGGTTTGCAGCATCTCGTGATCCGGCCGGGCCGAGACGATGGTCATCATATCGGCATAATCCTTCGGCTCGGGTTTGATCCCGCCGCCCAGGGTCAGGCCCAATTCGCCCAGCACGGTGCGCAGGGCGGTGATGTGATCGTTGCTCGGACGATCGTGCACCCGGTACAGCGCCGGTTCGTTGTTTTTCTCCACGAACCGCGCCGCGGCGATATTGGCCAGGATCATGCACTCTTCAATCAATTTATGCGCGTCGTTGCGTTTCACCGGTTCAATACGGTCGATGCGGCGTTCTGCGTTGAAAATGAACTTGGCTTCGTCGGTCTCAAAGGAAATGCCGCCGCGCTGAACCCTGGCCTGCTCAAGGGTTTGATACATTTCATGCAGCGTTTGCAGCCCCTTGACCAGCGGATGGTATTGCTCGCGCAGGTCGCGATCGCCCTGCAATATCTGCCACACCTTGTTATAGGTGAGACGGGCATGGGAATTCATGACCGCTTCGTAGAATTTATACGAAGAGAGCCGTCCCTGCGCCGAAATGGTCATTTCGCAAACCATGCACAGCCGGTCAACCTGCGGATTAAGCGAACACAGGCCGTTGGAGAGCACCTCCGGCAGCATCGGGATAACCTGCGACGGGAAATAAACCGACGTTCCGCGGCTGCGGGCCTCGTTATCCAGCGGCGTATTGGGACGTACATAATAACTGACGTCGGCAATGGCCACCCACAGGCGCCAGCCGCCGCCGCGTTTCTTCTCGCAGCATACGGCATCATCGAAATCGCGCGCGTCTTCGCCGTCGATGGTCACCAGCGGCAGGCTTTTGAGATCCACCCGGCCGCGTTTTGCCGCTTCGGGCACTTCCTCTTTCAGGCTCGCCACCTGGCTTTCCACTTCCGGCGGCCAGGTATAAGGGATGTCGTGGGTGCGTACGGCAATATCCACCGCCATGCTGGTACCCATATTATCACCCAGCACTTCCACCACTTTACCGATGGCTTTGGTGCGGCGCGTCGGACGTTGGGTCAGTTCCACTACCACCACGAACCCCATGCGGGCGCCGCTGGTGGCTTCCGGCGGAATAAGGATATCGAAACTGAGCCGACTGTCGTCCGGCACCACAAAAGCACTGCCGGCATCGGTAAAGTAACGACCGACAATCTGACTGATTTTAGGAACCAGTACCCGAACAATTCGCGCTTCGCGCCGGCCTTTACGATCCGCGCCCATAGGCTGCGCCATCACCACATCGCCGTGGATGGCCATTTTCATTTGTTCGGCGGAGAGGTAAAAATCGTCCTTGCTGCCTTCAACCCGTAAAAAACCAAAGCCGTCGCGGTGGCCAATCACCGTGCCGCGCAGCAAATCCAAACGTTCCGGCAAGGCGTAACACTGCCTGCGGGTGAAAATCAACTGGCCGTCGCGCTCCATGGCGCGTAGCCGGCGACGCAGGCCTTCGACCTGGTCTTCACCGGTAATATCTAAATCCTGCGCCAGCTCTTCGCGGCTGACCGGGGTTTCCCGTTTAGCCAGGTGAGCCAGAATAAACTCCCGGCTGGGGATGGGAAATTCGTATTTCTCGGCCTCTCGTTCGAGAAAGGGATCTTGTGACATGCGCTACCTCCATTGCCTAAAACGGGTTGCTGTGCCGATGTCATTCAACAAGCAATAATGTGTAGCGCGGCGGATTCCCCGCCCTAAAATCTCACCATTATGGGTTATCGATGATAGGGGAAAAATGTCAAAGGCCCTGCTGCAACAGCTGTTCCCAACGGCAGGCAGGGTAATGTGACAACGCTCCGCTTTATATTCGCACTACATTAGACCAGCATTCATTGATCAGGGTGTAAGCCCTGTTGACCGCGCATCTGCACTCATAACATGTGGATATGATGGCAAAGCAGCGGATTACAGGAAAACAGATGTAATAAGAGTAACCTTTAGGAACCAAACAGGCTATAAAACTTGTCGTCGGCTGGTAAGGAGACTGGGGGTTCAGAAAGGATAACTCTTTGAAAATAAAAGACAAACCGGGCATTGCCCGGTTTGTTACATTTTTAGCGTTTTACGGCTTTGCGGCCGTTATGCGTCAAAAGGGTCACGTAAAATCATGGTTTCAGTACGATCCGGGCCGGTAGAGATGATGTCGACCGGTACGCTGGTGACTTCCTCAACGCGGTGGATATAACGCTGCGCGGCATCGGGAAGCTTGTCGAACGCCTTCACGCCGAACGTGGATTCGCTCCAGCCCGGCAGGGTTTCGTACACGGGGACGATGCCTTCCCAGCCTTCGGCGGCCAAAGGCGTGGTTTTGACTTCACGGCCGTCGGGCATGCGATAGGCGATGCAAATTTTGACTTCCTTCAGACCGTCCAGCACGTCCAGCTTGGTCATGCAGAAACCGGAAAGGGAGTTGATTTGCACGGCGCGACGGACCGCAACCGCATCCAGCCAGCCGGTACGGCGGCGGCGGCCGGTGGTGGCGCCAAATTCGTTGCCCTTGATGGACAGGTACTCGCCTACGTCATCAAACAGCTCGGTAGGGAACGGACCGGCGCCGACCCGGGTGGAATAGGCTTTAACGATGCCCAGGACATAATCTACATAACGCGGCCCGATACCGGAACCGGTGGCAACGCCGCCCGCGGTGGTGTTGGAAGAGGTTACATAGGGATAAGTGCCGTGGTCTATATCAAGCAAGGTGCCCTGCGCGCCTTCGAACATGATGAACTCGCCGTTTTTACGGGCGGTATCCAGCAGCTCGGACACATCCACCACCATGCCGGTGATGACATCGGCAATAGCCAGCACATCGTCAAGGATCGTCTGATAATCGACCGCTTCGACTTTATAATAATTCACCAACTGGAAATTATGATAGTCGACGATTTCTTTGAGTTTAACGGCGAAGGTTTCTTTATTAAAGAGATCGCCGACGCGCAGGCCGCGACGCGCGACTTTGTCTTCATACGCGGGGCCGATACCACGCCCGGTGGTGCCGATGGCTTTGTCGCCACGGGCCTTTTCACGCGCCATATCCAGGGCAACGTGATAGGAGAGGATCAGGGGGCAAGCTTCGGAAATCAATAAACGTTCGCGTACCGGAATGCCGCGTGCTTCGAGTTCGCCCATTTCTTTCATTAGCGCATCCGGTGCTAACACCACACCGTTGGCGATAATGCTGGTTACGTTTTTACGCAAAATACCAGAGGGGATCAAATGAAGTACGGTTTTTTCACCGTTGATAACTAAAGTATGACCGGCGTTGTGCCCGCCTTGATAGCGGACTACATATTTGGCCCGTTCGGTCAGCAGGTCCACGACCTTGCCTTTACCTTCGTCACCCCATTGGGTGCCCAGTACGACAACGTTCTTACCCATCTCTCAATTCACCAGGTTGCTTAAAAAAGGATTCTAACATCTCAGTCCGCTGCTTTCAGTAATTTTTAACCCCAGCCGCGACTGTTTTTTATCTGTGCGATCATCCTCCCATTCTGCTGCGCAACATATAGTAGATTACACCGCCGGCCACCACTAAACCGCCGCCGAAACGCCGCAATAACTTATCGGGCAGCAGCGCCATGGTGCCGATCATTTTGCGCCAGACGGTAGGAAATAGCATGGGACCCAGGCCTTCAAGCACCAAAACCAGCCCGAGGGCCATCCAGATAGTAGGATTCATCATGACCTCTGAAAAAAAAGGCCCGCGTAAACGGGCCTTTGGCGAACAGATGCAAAACTAATCAGGGACGCGCGGCCGGAATGGCTGCTGCCGGCGATTTCATAAAGCGGAAGAAATCGCTGTCCGGACTGAGAACCATGATGTCGTTGTTGCTGCTAAAGCTGTTTTCATAGGCGCGCAGGCTGCGGATAAAAGCGAAGAACGCCGGATCCTGGCTAAACGCGTCGGCGAACAGCCTGGCGGTTTCGGCATCGGCTTCACCGCGCACGATCAGAGACGTACGCTCCGCCTCGGCCAGCGTACGGGTGACCTCGTAGTCCGCCGTCGCGCGCAGTTTTTCCGCCTCTTCCTGGCCTTGTGAACGGTGACGACGCGCTACCGCTTCACGTTCGGCCCGCATCCGCTGGAAAATGGCATCGGAGACTTCGGCCGGCAGGCTGATTTGCTTGATGCGCACGTCCACCACTTCGATACCCAACGCCGCCATGCTGTTCGGGTTCACCGCCGGCTGTGCGCCTTTGGTTTCACGTTCTACCCGCGCAGCGGCCGACGCAATGGCATTATCCGCCGCGGTGATTTCCACATCGCCGTCGCCGGCGGTGCCGCTGTTAAGCGCTTCGCGCACGTCGGTCATCAGGCGGTTGCGCGAATCGGTGACGATTCCCCTGACGTCCAGGCGGCCCAGCTCGGAACGCAAACGGTCGCTGAATTTACGTTTCAGCAGCACTTCGGCCTGGGAGACATCGCCGCCGCCCGTGGCCAGATAGTACCGGCTGAAGTCGCTGATACGCCATTTGATATAAGAATCGACGATCAGATCTTTTTTCTCCATGGTCACAAAGCGGTCAGCCTGGTTTTCCATGGTTTGGATGCGCGCATCCAGCGATTTTACCGTCTCGATAAACGGAATCTTGAAGTGCAGGCCGGGCGAGAAAATTTCCGGTTTGTTTTCGCTGTCGCGCAATACTTTGCCAAAGCGCAGGACGATGCCGCGCTGGCCTTCCTGCACCACGAACAGTGACGCATACAGCACCACCAGCACCACGACAACTATAAGGATTAAAGGCTTACGCATGATTAGTCTCTCCCTACGCGAGTGGTACTGTCACGCTGGGCATTCGCTCGGCGCTGGTCCATGACGGAGCCGGAACTGCCGGCCTCGGATGAGCTTGATTCCGCCGTGGACGGGGGAACATTGGGCGCAGCGGGCAAGCGCAGCAGGGAATTGGCGCTGGTATCCTTGCGGGCGGTATCGGCCGCGGGCGGATTGCGCAACAATTGATCCAACGGCAAGACCATCAGGTTGTTGCCGCTCTTGTCGTTGACCAGGATTTTACGGGTATGGCTCAATAAACGCTCCATCGAGTCGATATAAAGACGTTCGCGGGTAATTTCCGGCGCGGCTTTATATTCCGGCAGCAGTTTGGCGAAACGCTGCACTTCACCCTGGGCTTCCAGCACGGTGCGGGTTCGGTAGGCGCGGCCTTCCTCCAGAATACGCTGCGCCTGGCCGTTGGCCCGCGGCTGGACTTCATTGGCATAGGCTTCGGCTTCGCGAATATATTGCTGCTCGTTTTCACGGGCGGCGATGGCATCGTCAAACGCGGCCTTTACTTCTTCCGGCGGCCGGGCGGCCTGGAAGTTCACGTCCAGCAGGGTGATGCCCATGTCGTAAGGCCGGATGGTTTCTTCCAGCACCCTTTGCGTATCGCTTCTGACCACGGTACGGCCTTCGGTGAGGATTTTATCCATGGTGTACTTGCCGATGACGCCGCGCAGCGCGCTGTCGGTGGCCTGACGCAGGCTGTCGTCCGCGTTGGTCACGCTAAACAGGTAGCGTTCGGGATCGGTGACCCGGTACTGTACGTTCATTTCGACCCGCACCACGTTTTCGTCGGCGGTCAGCATCACGCCGGCGGCCGCAAGTTCGCGCACCGACTCGACGTTGACGGGAATGACGTGATCGACAAAGGTGGGTTTCCAGTTCAGGCCCGGCTGCACCAGACGGTCGAACTTACCAAAGCGGGTCACCACGCCGCGTTCGGCTTCCTTGATGGTATAAAAACCGCTGCCGGCCCAAATGACCACTACCGCAACCGCGGCAAGGCCGACGTAACGGCCACTGCGGGTGGGGCCTTTGGCGCCGCCGGCAGTATCCGGGTTTTTATTGCCGCCGCCGAACCCGCCCAGCTTCTTGCCGAGTTTCCGGAAGATATCGTCCAAATCGGGAGGTCCTTGTTCACGTCCGCCTTTATTATTATTTCCGCCAGAGTTGCCGCTATTATTATTGCTGCTTCCCCACGGGTCGCGGTCATGTCCGTTATTACCGGGCTGATTCCACGCCATGTTTTAGCTCCATTTTACTTAATTAGTATTCTTCAGGCTTTAATTCCCAAAGGACGGTCAGACAAGATAGTCCGCCAACTCATTTTCTTGCTTGCAAAGACGGCGCCAGTCGATGATGGGCAACCTGACGATCAGTCCCACGCTGCCGTCGTCTTCTATCCATTCTTTTTCAATTGCCTGAAGCTGGTAAAACCGGCTGCGTAAACGTCCGGCCTGCGGGGGCAAGCGCAACTCATGCTGAGCAATCTCGCCCGACAGACGCTCGGTCAACGCCTGAAAAAGCAACGGAATTCCTTCACCGGTCTGGGCGGACAGCCATACCCGCACCGGTAAATTTTCCTCGTCGCGATCGATTCGCGCCACAAAATCATCCAGCACATCGATTTTATTCATGACTAATAAAACCGGAATTTCATCCGCTTCGATTTCCGCCAGTACCGTATCCACCGCGGCGATGTTTTCCTGGCTGCGGTTATCCGACGCATCAACGATATGCATCAATAGCGTCGCTTCGCGCGTCTCTTGCAGCGTCGCTTTAAAAGCGGCGACCAGGTCATGGGGCAAATGGCGGATAAATCCCACCGTATCGGCCAGCACCGTATCGCCGACGTCCGCGACCTCGATACGCCTGAGGGTAGGATCAAGCGTGGCGAAGAGCTGATCGGCGACATAGACCCCCGCCTCGGTCAGGCGGTTAAACAGCGTGGATTTGCCGGCGTTGGTGTAGCCCACCAGCGACACCGTGGGCACATCCGCGCGATTGCGGGCGCGGCGCCCCTGCTCGCGCTGTTTTTCCACCCGTTCCAGACGCGAAAGGATCAGGGTAATGCGATTGCGTAATAACCGGCGGTCGGTTTCGAGCTGGGTTTCACCCGGCCCGCGCAACCCTATGCCGCCTTTTTGCCGTTCAAGGTGGGTCCATCCCCGCACCAGCCGCGTAGCGAGATGGCGCAACTGGGCCAGCTCCACCTGTAACTTACCCTCATGGGTACGTGCGCGCTGCGCGAAGATATCCAAAATCAGCCCGGTTCGATCAAGGACGCGACATTGACACAGGCTCTCAAGGTTTCGCTCCTGAGCCGGAGACAATGCGTGATCAAATAGTACGACAGACGCACCACTGGTTTTAACCGCCTCCGCGATCTCTTCAGCTTTTCCCTCGCCGACATAAAATTTGGGATGAGGTGCCTTGCGGCTCCCGGTAATGACGTGCAAAGCGTCCACCCCGGCGGAAGATACCAGCGATTCAAACTCCTGCAGATCTTCCATGTCTTTGTCTTGCGAGAAAAAAATATGAACCAGTATGGCCTGCTCACCGGTATCGTAACGGTCAAACAAGCGTACAACCTCTCAAACGGATAAACCGCAGTTGTAACGGGGCTTTAGCGCCAGCAACACGCTAAAGCGCCGCGATATGGTCAAGTAGGATACGCCTTATTCGACGTCATCGCTTTCCTGGGGCTGCTGAGGCGCCGCAGGATTGGTTCCATGATGGTAATTGCTGCTGCTTGCACCACTGGCCGGATTGTTGTTGTGATGCGACACCGCGCGCGATGGTACTACAGTAGAAATGGCATGCTTATAAACCATCTGACTAACCGTGTTCTTCAACAAAATGACAAACTGGTCAAATGACTCAATCTGGCCCTGTAATTTGATACCATTCACCAAATAAATAGAAACCGGAACCCTTTCCCGACGCAATGCGTTCAAGAACGGATCTTGCAAAGATTGCCCCTTAGCCATTCTATCTTTTCCTTATGTGCTTGTAGTTTGTAACAAGAACCATGTGGTTCTAAAATTAACGATGTAAAAAAAAAATGCGTTCAGTACTTTTCAATTGTACACAATCACCCGGCCTATGCACTAACAACCTGTAATACCTTATCTAAGGCTGCGCGAGGCTCTTCACTATCAAGCCAATGCACCGATGGCCAACCCCGCAACCATGTCATCTGCCGCTTGGCCAACTGGCGGGTAGCGCAAATCCCGCGGAAAACCATTTCATCGTAATCGATTTCGCCGGACAAATAGGACCACATCTGGCGATATCCAACACAACGGATGGACGGGAGATCCTTGTGTAAATCCCCCCGCTGGAAAAGCGCCCTGGCTTCCTCTTCGAAACCGGCCGCCAGCATCTGGTGAAAACGGTGTTCGATACGCTGGTGCAGCAATTCGCGGCTGGGTGGCGCAATCGCAAACTGATGAACCCGGTAAGGTAAGACTTCGCCAGCCGTTTTTGTCAGTTCCGTAAGAGTTTTACCTGAAACGAAAAAAACTTCCAGTGCTCTGGACAGTCTCTGGGGATCATTAGGATGAATACGTGCCGCCGCTACCGGATCTATTATTTGCAATCGCCGGTGCATCGCCTCCCATCCAGAGATACCCGCTTCCTGCGCGATACGCTCACGTACTTCAGGATTTGCCGGGGGCAAGGGGGATAATCCCTCCAGCAACGCCTTGAAATAGAGCATCGTACCGCCTACCAGTAACGGCATACGCCCGGATGCGGTGATTTCTGCCATCGCCGCCAGCGCATCTCGGCTAAAATCCGCTGCCGAATAGGCTTGTGCCGGGTCCTTGATATCAATCAGCCGATGCGGCGCCAGCGCCAGTTCGTCCGGTGCCGGTTTGGCGGTGCCTATATCCATGCCACGATAAACCAGCGCCGAGTCGACGCTTACGATCTCCACCGGCAAATACCGGCGCAACGCCATGGCCAACGCGGTTTTACCGGAGGCGGTGGGCCCCATCACAAAAAGGGCCGGCGGACGATCGGGTCTTTGCTGGATTTCAGTCATGTTTCAGGGCCTCGATGGCGGCCTCAAGATCAAGCAGTACCAATAGCTCCCCGGGAGGATTTTTCACCCACTGCGGACAGAGCCGCTCTACCTCGGCGAGTAATTGTATTGCCTGGGAAAGGCTCCAGTCCCGCTGCTCCGTGTTTAACCGGCGGGCAATCCAGTCAGCGACGCTGGCAGAGGTAACATCTTCAATTCCCGACAGATAGCCTAACAGGTCGGGAATCAAGTTTTGTAAATTTTGTTGGCGTAATGGTAAAGGTACGCCATTTATCGTGGCCTGGTGTTGGCTCACTTGCAGTTGAATGCCCATTTCGCTCAATATTGCTTCATGCCGGCGGTAAGCCTGCGCCTCCGGCTCTTTTAATACCATCCGCAGCGGGATAAGCAGCGGCTGCGCCCGCAGGGCCTCGCCGTCCGGCGTCAGCTGCCGGCGTTTGAGGCAGCGCTCCGCCACCGGCAATGATATCAGCGCCAGCCGCTGGCGAAACTCCACCAGCGCATAACAGGGGGGATAAATGGTTAATACCCGGCCAAAGCTCTGCGCATCGTCGGACTGCCCCTGCACGGGCGCCGCCGGGCGGGCGGCGGCGACTCGTTGCGATGCGCCGGCCGGCGCGCCGGGTTGAACCAGGCGGCGATATAATTCGCCCTCCTTTTTTTGATAGCCGCTCCCCGGCGGATAAAGCGCCGCCGGCTCGCGCGCCTTGGCGCGCTGGATTTCGCCGCCTGCTGCGGACGCAACGCGCCCGCCGGCGGGAAACATCGGCGCGGGGGCCTGGGCCGGTAATGCCGCGGAAGGCGGGGGCGACACGGCGCCGGAGAAATAATTTTTCCCTGACGCCGCACGGTTTTCCGGCGACCAATGAACCGCAGGGGCCGGTTCATCGGCCAGCGGCAGCACCGGGTCGGCGCTTTGTTGCAGCACCGAGATAATCGCCTGATAAATAAAATCATGCACCAAACGCGCCTGGTGGAAACGCACTTCGTGTTTGGCCGGGTGCACATTCACGTCAACCTGGTGGGGGTCGACGTCAAGATACAGCACAAACGCCGGCTGCTGGCCCTGGGTCAATTGTTCCTGGTAAGCCTGGCGGATGGCGTGATTAATCAGCTTATCGCGCATCATGCGCTGGTTGACATAACAGTACTGCATTTCCGGCAGCTCTCCGCCGGCGCGGGGGTCCGCCACCCAGCCGCGAATGGTGAGATCGCCATGATTCCACGAGACCGCCAGCGCCCGCTGCACAAACGCCGGGCCGCATAAGCCGCCCAAACGCCGCAGATGCTGGGATTCCTCGCTGACCGCGCGGTACTGGCGCACGGGTTTACCGTTGTGCTGCAGGGTAAAAGTCACATCGAACCGGGCCAGCGCAATGCGCTTCACCACCTCGTCGATGTGCGCAAACTCGGTTTTTTCGGTGCGCATAAACTTACGCCGCGCCGGCGTATTATAAAACAGGTCCAGCACCTCCACCGTCGACCCCACAGGGTGCGCAGCCGGTTTTATGGTGACGGTCATATCCCGCCCTTCCGCATAAGCCTGCCAGGCTTCGCTTTGCGCTTCGGTGCGGGAGGTGAGGGTCAGACGCGAAACCGAACTGATACTGGCCAGCGCTTCGCCGCGAAAGCCGAGGCTTACGATCGCCTCCAGATCGTCAAGGGTCACGATCTTGCTGGTGGCGTGGCGGGCCAGCGCCAGGGCCAGTTCGTCTTTTCCGATGCCGCAGCCGTTATCGCGGATACGGATAAGCCTGGAGCCGGCCTTTTCAATATCGATATCGATGCGGGTGGCCCCGGCATCCAGGCTGTTTTCCACCAGTTCCTTGACCACGGACGCTGGCCGCTCGACGACCTCGCCGGCGGCGATTTGGTTGGCAAGCTGTGGCGGCAGGACCTGAATAGGCATGGCGGCGTATGTCCTCTGTATTATGCGGGTGGAATAATCAACGTTTGGCCCAACATCACGTTATCGGATTTAAGCTTATTAACCCGCTTTAGGGTATCACTTCGCACCCCGTATTGGGCGGCGATCCCGGTCAAAGAATCCCCCGCCTTTACTTTATGCTTGCGCACATGGCCAGCCTGCGATTGCTGCGGCACCGAACCCGCCGGGATTTTCAGCCGCTGGCCGACCCAGACGACGTCGCGTTTTAATTTATTCAGTTCGCGCAGCGCGGCCATGCTTACGCCGTAACGGGCGGCGATCCCGGACAGCGTTTCACCACGCGCGACCACATGGCGCGTCACCGGCCCCGAGGCAGGCACCACCCCGGCGGTAACCTGCGACACCGCCTGCGTCCCGCTGGCGCCGGCATCCACCGCCGAACTGACGCCCTGCGGCCGGTTTTCCATCGTCGGGCTATTTTGCTGCGGATGCGACGAAAAGTAGGCGCGCAAACCCAGGTAAATTGCCTTGGCGATTTTATCCTGGTAATCGCCGCTGCCCAACAGCCGCTCTTCGGTGGTATTACTGATAAAGCCGGTTTCCACCAGCAGCGACGGGATATCCGGCGAACGCAATACGCCCAGGCTTGCATGTTCTGGCCGGGCTTTATGCAACGAACCCACGGTGCGCAGTTGGCGCAGCACCCGCGTGGCGACGTCGTACCCCACCCGCTGCGAATGGCCAAACTGCAAATCCAGCACCGCCTGGCTGAGATACGGATCGGCGGCGCTATTGGCCAGCAGATCCCCGGCACCGCCCAGCAGCTCGGACTGCTTCTCATGCTGTTCCAGCCAGTTACCCATTTCACTATTGGCGCGCCGGTTGGACAATACCCAGACCGACGCGCCGGAGGCGCTGCGGTTAGGCGCGGCGTCGGCGTGGATGGAGACCAAGACGTTGGCGCCCTGTTTGCGCGCCACGTCGGAGCGGCCCATTACCGAAATAAAATAATCGCCGTCGCGGGTCAGCGCCGGACGGAACATCGGGTCCGCATCCAGCAGCGCTTTCAATTTGCGCGCGATGGAAATGGTGACATTTTTTTCTTTCAGGCCGTTCGGCCCGATGGCGCCGGGGTCCTGCCCCCCATGGCCGGCATCAATGGCCACCACCACGCGATCGTTTTGGGCCACCTGCCGGCGCGGGCCGCGCGCGACCGGAGCCGCCGCCGGGTTTCGGTCGGCGACCAGCGCGCCGCCGGACGGCGCCCCATCGCCCGCTGACGCTGCACCGGCGCGGGTCACGCGACGGTTGGGCGCAGGGACGACGCGTGCCGGCTCAGCCGGCGCGGTCAGGGTGAACACCACGGCGTAGCGCCCGTTATCCTGCGAGACGGCGGCCTGCACCCGGGATTTGCGCGTCAGTTCGAACACCAGGCGCACGCTCTGGGCATCGGTGGGCTGGCTGCTGCGAATGCGCCTGATAATATTCTGGCCGTTAAAATCCAGCGGCAGGCCCTGGGCGGCATTGCTCTGGCGGATATCCACCACCACCCGGTCCGGGTTGCGCAAGGAAAAAAAAGCGTATACCGGCTGTTGGCCAAAACCCAGCGTCACGGTCGACCGCTCCGCGCCGTTGGTCACATTGACATCGGTTAAATTTGCCGCGCCGACCTGCCCTACCAGACAACATACAACGATTGCCAAAACCATCCTGATCTTCAGCATCATGTATTGATTTCCCGCCGTGATGCCAGCTGCGCCAGAATGGCCGCGCCGCGATCGGATCGGGATTCGAACGTCGCCTGCCGGGCGGACGGCGTATAATCGAGCGTTAGAGCGATATCGGCATCAGGCAAAATGCCCTGCCCCTGCTGCGGCCACTCCACCAGGCACACCGCGTCCCGATCGAAATAATCGCGCACGCCCATGAATTCAAGCTCTTCGGCATCCACCAGGCGGTAAAGATCAAAATGATAGACCGTCCTTGGCGTCAATTCATAGGGTTCCACCAGGGTATAGGTCGGACTTTTCACATTGCCCTGGTAGCCGAGGGCGCGTAAAAAACCGCGGCAAAACGTCGTCTTGCCGGCGCCTAAATCACCATAAAGATAAATCACACAGGATTGTTGGCAGACGGCGGCCAGTGCCGCGCCCAAGGCTATGGTTGCCGTTTCGTCCGGCAAAGGTAATACGCTTTTTTCCATGTCTGATTTCTATGCGATTAATTCAGGATTAACAAATTGATATAACGCGGGCAGCAAATCCGTGGCCACCATGCCCCGCGTTCCTTTTTCCGCCGCCAGCCAATCGGCGGCAGCGCCGTGTATGACGCAGCCAGCGCAGGCCGCGTCGTACAGCGACAGTTTTTGCGCCAGCAAACCGCCGATAATGCCCGACAGCAGATCGCCCATGCCGCCCGACGCCATGCCCGCGTTCCCCACGTCGGCCACGGCCATATGACCGTCGGCGTCGGCGCACAGCGTGCCGGCGCCTTTGAGCACCACCACGCCGCCATAGCGTTTGATGATATTTTTAGCGGCGAGTAAGCGGTCACTTTCAATCACCCCGGTTTTACTGTTCAGTAAGCGGGCGGCTTCCCCCGGATGAGGAGTAATGATGCGATTGTGACGTTTCTGGGGATTGATTGCCAGCAGGTTCAGCGCATCGGCATCCCATAACATAGGTTTAGTGCAATTTTCTGCGATACGCAGCGCATTTTTTCCCCAATCCGTTTGACCCAGGCCCGGACCAATGACAACGACATCCGCCCATTCCAGCCCCTGGCGCAGGGAATCATCGGTTAAAGGTTCGACCATCAGTTCCGGCCTGGCGGTGAGCAATGAGGCGATATTCTCCCCGCGGGTAAGCACCCGCACCAAGCCCGCCCCGGTGCGCAGCGCCGCCTCGCCGGTCATGCGAATGGCGCCCGACAGGCCCAGATCGCCGCCGATAATCAGCAGCCGGCCGTTATCGCCTTTATGGGAACAGGGGTCGCGGGGCTGTAGCCAGCGGGTAAGCTGCGCGGCGGTGAATCTTTCCATTACCGGCGTTTGCTGTTGCAGCCACGGGCCGAGCCCCAAATCATCATAGTGCAACTGCCCGGTGACGCTGCGCGCCTTGCCGGTTACCAGTCCCGGTTTTAACGCAATAAAGGTCTGGGTATGCGCCGCGCGGATAGCGCTGCCGGCCACCGCTCCCGTTTCGGCATTCAGTCCCGAAGGGATATCCAGCGCCAGCACCGGCGCCGCATGGGCATTGGCCGCTTCAATCAGCGCGCTGAATGATTCCCTGGGCGCACCTTTCAGGCCGGTGCCCAGTAACCCGTCGACGATCACATCGACCTGCTGCGGCCATGGCGTATCGGCGTCCTGGATGGTACCGCCGGCGTCAAGCCAGGCCTGGCGCGCCGATTGCGCCTGTTCCGGCAGCGGGCTGCGCCCCGGGCATTCGATCAAGGTCACCGTTTTGCCCCCCGCCGCGGCCAGGCGCGCCACCACATAGGCATCGCCGCCATTATTGCCCTGGCCGGCCAGGATCACGTAATGGCGGGCAAAAGGGTAAAGCCAGCAAAGCGTGCGAAAGGCGCCGGCGCCGGCACGCTCCATAAGTTGGTACAGGGATACCCCCGCCAGCGCCGCGGCCTGGCCCTCCCAGCCCCGCAGCCACTCCGCGCCGTAGACGGAGTGTGGTAAACTTATCCGGTCTGTATTCTTGTTACGGTTCGCCATGTCATACCCTTTTGATTTGATAGAATTAGCCCGGCTCATTAAGCAATGGGGGCGGGAGCTGGGTTTTCAACAAGTCGGCATCTGCGATACCGATCTTTCCGCGCATGAACCCGCCCTGCAAGCCTGGCTGGACAAACAGTATCATGGCGATATGGACTGGATGTCCCGTCACGGGATGCTGCGCGCCCGTCCGCAGGAGTTATTACCCGGTACGCTTAGGGTCATAAGCGCCAGGATGAATTATTTGCCCGCCAACGCCGCTTTCGCCAGCACGCTGAAAAATCCCCGTCTGGGTTATGTTAGTCGTTATGCGCTGGGACGCGACTATCACAAGGTATTACGTCGCCGTCTTAAGCTGTTGGGCAACAAAATCCAGGATTGGTGCCACGAAGCGCATTTTCGGCCGTTCGTCGATTCCGCCCCGATTATGGAACGCCAACTGGCGGCGAAGGCCGGGATCGGCTGGGTAGGTAAACACTCACTTATTTTAAATCGCGAAGCGGGTTCCTGGTTTTTCCTGGGCGAATTGCTGATCAATTTGCCGCTGCCGGTAGACCAGCCGCAGCCGGAGGAGTGCGGGCGCTGCGTCGCCTGTATGACCACCTGCCCCACCGGGGCCATAGTGGCGCCTTATACGGTGGATGCGCGCCGTTGTATCTCTTATCTTACCATCGAGCTGGAGGGCGAAATTCCCGAGGCGCTGCGGCCGCTGATTGGCAACCGTATCTACGGGTGCGATGACTGCCAGCTGATTTGCCCGTGGAATCGTTTTTCCCAATTAACCGGCGAACAGGATTTCAGCCCGCGGGCCGCGCTGCATGCGCCGGAATTGATTACGCTGTTCGGCTGGAGCGAAGCGCGGTTTTTGCAAATGACCGAAGGATCGGCCATACGGCGTATCGGCCATTTGCGCTGGCTGCGCAATGTGGCGGTGGCCCTGGGCAACGCGCCTTATGAAGATAATATCGTGCTTAGCCTGCGATCGCGCCTGGGGGAAAACCCGCTGCTGGACGTGCATGTCGCCTGGGCGCTTGCGCAGCAAGAGCAGCGGCGTAAGTCATTGGCGATAAGCGTCCAGTCCCCGCAGCACAAGCGGCTGGTAAGATCGATTGAGAAAGGATTGTTACGTGATGCGTAGCGGGGCCCAACCAAATATAGCATAACGATTTGAAACTTCCGCGCTGTGGATAAAAATAAAAAACCTTTGGCAATCAACTGTCACAAAAAAGACAAGAGGCAGCCACGACGTTTTTTAATAAATTTTTATTGCGTAATATCAATTGGTTATAAACATGACTTGATTTAAACAATGATTAGAGAAAAATATCATTACCGGGGCAAACTGTGGATAACTCTGTTTAAAACATTTCTGGCGGGCGCGCAGGGCAGGCAGGCCGCCACACGGAGAATGTATAATTTATTAACTCAATTGATTTGCATTGGAGCGGGAAACGAGGCTCGAACTCGCGACCCCAACCTTGGCAAGGTTGTGCTCTACCACTGAGCTATTCCCGCTTTAAAGATGGTTGACTTCCGTACTGCCACTACCGGCGCCGATGGCGCCAACACGCGAATCCACAGTGGGAATGGGTGAGGATTTTGCGTCCAACCCTTTGATTAAAAATGGCTTTTTACCAACCCAACTCCGGAATGGACACTATTATGGACTGGTTCGCTTGCATGGGCAAGCGCTAAGCCAACTTTTTTGTCCCGCCGCGCAGTACGCGGGACATTTTCACTCATCGCCTTGGATAAGGGTAAAATCGATGCGCCAAGCTACAAATAAAAAAGGGCCAAAAGGCCCTTTTTCAATGGGTCACGGCCAGGAAACAAAGAGCCATGACGCCTAATTGGAGCGGGAAACGAGGCTCGAACTCGCGACCCCAACCTTGGCAAGGTTGTGCTCTACCACTGAGCTATTCCCGCTTTTTAGTATCTTGTCGCTTATGCCTGCCGAATCGTATTTCGGCCCGGCCTTGCCGTGCGGAACGTTTGGAGCGGGAAACGAGGCTCGAACTCGCGACCCCAACCTTGGCAAGGTTGTGCTCTACCACTGAGCTATTCCCGCGCTGTTTGTTCCGTATTGCTTTGTTGCACCGATTCTGGATCTTTACCCGCTTATACCAAGTAAGAAAGACCACGTAAGCAAGACCAAGAATCCTGTGCATATTCCGCGATGCATACCACATAATTTTGCATCGGTACGGGGAGCGCATTATACGAGAAAACATTTCCGCTGCAAGCCCCCGGCGGGCAAAAACTTCCGCTTTTCGCTCAACTGCCGATAAAAACACCAATGTGGCGTCTTTCACGGCGGCGGGCGCCGCATCGGCGGCTCAGAGACGGATAAAATGCTCCCGGTAGTAAGCCAGCTCGGCCACCGACTCCCGGATATCGTCAAGGGCCTGGTGCGAACCTTTCTTGGTCAGCCCTTCCAGGATTTCCGGCTTCCAGCGGCGCGCCAGTTCCTTGAGGGTGCTGACATCGAGATAACGGTAATGGAAATAAGACTCCAGCGACGGCATATAGCGGAACAGAAAGCGGCGATCCTGGCCGATGCTGTTGCCGCAAATCGGCGATTTGCCGGCGGGCACCCATTGCTGCAAAAACGCCAGCGTCTGGGCCACCGCGTCATCTTCCGTCAGGGTGCTGGCCTTGACCCGTGCCACCAGCCCGCTGGCGGTATGGGTGCGCACATTCCAGTCATCCATCAGATCCATTTGGGCCTGGGACTGGTGAATGGCCAATACGGGCCCTTCGGCCAGGATATTCAAATTGGCGTCCGTGACCAGGGAAGCGATTTCGATGATACGGTCGCGTTCCGGGTCCAGCCCGGTCATTTCCAGATCGATCCAAATCAGGTTGTTCTCATTTACCGGCATGATTTTCTCGTTGCAAAGGGTTTTACGGCGTTTCTGTTAGAATACTGTGTATCATAGACGTTTTCATCGCCGCGGGCGATTCATGAGCTACAAGTGAGGCACGGTGAGTAAAAATAAACTGTCCAAAGGCCAGCAGCGTCGCGTCCAGGCCAACCATCAGCGTCGCCTCAAAAGCGATCGCGGCGTCGATTGGGACGATTCCCTATTGGGCCAGGCCCAGGATGGCACGGTCATCAGCCGCTTCGGCATGCATGCCGACGTGGAAGCGGCCGATGGCGCCATCCACCGCTGCAACCTGCGCCGCACCCTGGCGTCGGTGGTCACCGGCGACCGGGTGGTATGGCGTCCCGGCAGCGAAGCGTCCGCCGGGATCAAAGGGATCATCGAGGCGATTCACCCGCGCACGTCGGTGCTGACCCGGCCTGATTTCTATGACGGCGTAAAACCTATCGCCGCCAATATGAACCAGATCGTGATTGTCTCGGCGATCTTGCCGGAGCTGTCGGTGAATATCATCGATCGGTATCTGGTGGCCTGCGAAACCGTGGAAGTGGAACCGCTGATCGTACTGAACAAGATCGATCTGCTTGAGGCCAAAGAACGGGCCTGGGTGGACAAAACCATGGAAGTATATAGCAACATCGGCTATCGGGTGATCATGGTATCGAGCCAGACCCGGGAAGGGATGGACCTGCTGGAAACGGCGCTGACGGATCGCATCAGCATTTTCGCCGGGCAGTCGGGCGTCGGCAAATCCAGTTTGCTCAACGCGCTGCTACCGCCGGAACTGGCGCAGATCGTGGTCAATACCGTTTCCGATAACTCGGGGCTGGGGCAGCACACCACCACCGCCGCGCGCATGTACCACTTCAAGAGCGGCGGCCAGCTCATCGACTCCCCCGGAGTGCGCGAATTCGGTTTATGGCATCTGGAGCCGGAACAAGTGACCCAGGGTTTTGTCGAATTCAGGGATTATATCGGCCACTGCAAATTCCGCGACTGCCGCCACGATACGGATCCGGGCTGCGCCATTCGCGCCGCGGTGGAGCAAGGGCTGATCTCCGAGGTGCGTTTTGAGAATTATCATCAGATTCTGGATAGCATGTCGCAGGTAAAAACACGTAAATCATTTTCCGAAACCGATCACTGACATTTATCCTGACCACCGCTACAATTTTTCCCCGGTATTTTTTTTATTTTCCATAAAGGTATGAGGTTTCCGTGCTCGATCGCATCAAAATAGCATTGCAGCATCTATTGCCAAAGCGTTGGCTGACTCAACTCGCTGGCTGGGGGGCCGAGCGGGAGGCGGGCTGGCTGACCCGGCTGGTAATCAATTTGTTCGTGCGCGTCTACCGGGTGGACATGCAGGAAGCGCAGCAGCCCGATATCGCGGCGTACCGCACGTTCAATGACTTTTTTACCCGTCCCTTGCGCGACGACGTGCGCCCCATCGACAGCGATCCGAATGTGCTGGTGATGCCGGCGGACGGCATTATTTCCCAATCCGGCCCCATAGACGGCGAGCAGATTTTCCAGGCCAAGGGACATAATTATAGCCTGGAAGCCTTGCTGGCCGGCAATGAGCGCTTGGTTGAGGCGTTTCGCGACGGCGCGTTTGTCACGACGTATCTCGCGCCCAGGGATTATCACCGGGTGCATATGCCCTGTAACGGGATATTGCGCGAGATGATCTATGTGCCGGGGGAGCTGTTTTCCGTCAACCCGCTGACCGCCGCCAACATCCCGAATCTGTTTGCCCGCAACGAACGCCTGATTTGCATGTTCGCCACTGATTTTGGGCCGATGGCGCAAATCCTGGTCGGCGCCACCATTGTGGGCAGCATTGAAACCACCTGGTCAGGGACGGTCACGCCCCCGCGCCCGGGCATTATCAAACGCTGGCAGTACCCGCGGGCGGACGAAGACGGCGCGGTGGTGTTTCTCAAAGGCCAGGAGATGGGCCGCTTTAAACTCGGCT
The DNA here is from genome assembly GCF_047324175.1 of Sodalis sp. RH21. Taxonomy (NCBI): domain Bacteria; kingdom Pseudomonadati; phylum Pseudomonadota; class Gammaproteobacteria; order Enterobacterales; family Bruguierivoracaceae; genus Sodalis; species Sodalis sp. RH21. Next base: position 4,866,013 of record NZ_CP178732.1, read on the forward strand.
CTACGGTAGTGAATCTGTTCGCCCGCGACAGCGTGTTGCTCGGCGATCATCTGCATAGCACAGGCGCGACCCGGGTGGGCCAACGCCTCGCCGACGGGATCGTCCGGTCCGATAGTCCTTTGCCATAAATCATCGCCGTTCAACCGGAGAGAACCCGATTGCGCCTGATTATTATCGTACTGCTGGGGTGGCTGCTCGCCGCCCCCTCTTTTGCCGCCACCGCCCCCGATGAAGCCCAGATCAGAAAAGATCTGCAGCAGATCGAGGCCAATAAAGGTGCGGCCAATCAGGCTGAAATCGCGGAAGCATTGCAGGGCGCGCTGAATTTCATTACCGAAAGCAAAGCGTCCGCCGAGCGCGCCGCCCAATATCAAAACGCCATCGATAATTTCCCGAAACTGACCAAGGAGCTGCGCGACGGCCAGGAAAGCGGGCGCGACAAAACCAGCGAAGTCAGCGCCAAATTATCGGTCAGCGAACTTGAGCAACTGGTGCTCCAGACCAGCAGCCAACTGCTGGAACTGGCGCGGCAGCTACGGCAGGAGCAGGAATCCGCCCGGGAAATCAGCGATTCGCTGGGACAATTGCCCCAGCAACAGACCGAAGCGCGCAAAGCGTTAAGCGAAATTGAACAGCGTTTGCAATCGCTGAGCGCGGGTTCCGCCGCGCCGCTGGGCCAGGCCAATCTCACCCTGCTCCAGGCGGAAGCCGCCGCCCGGCGCGCTAAAGTCAATGAGCTGGAGCTGGCGCAGCTCAGCGCCAACAATCGTCAGGAACTGTCGCGCCTGCGTATGGATAACCTGAAAAAGCGCCACGATCGGGTCGATATGGATTTGCAGGCGTTGCGCAACCGCCTTAACAGCCTGCGTCAACAGGAAGCGGAGCGGGTGCTGGAGCGCACCGAACAATTGGCCGAGCAAAGCGGCGATTTGCCGTCCGTTATCAGCGCCCAGTTGCAGATAAACCGCGAGCTGTCGGTGGCGTTGAACGAGCAGGCCCAGCGCATGGATCTGATTGCCTCCCAGCAGCGCCAGGCCGCTTCGCAGACGCTGCAGGTCAGGCAGGCGCTGAGCACCCTGCGCGAACAGGCCCAGTGGCTGGGGGATTCTCCGGCGCTGGGCGAAACCCTGCGCGCCCAGGTGTCGCGCTTGCCCGACTTGCCCAAGCCCCAGCAATTGGACAGCGATATGGCGCAGCTGCGGGTCAGCCGCCTGCATTATGAAGATTTGATGGACAAGCTGCCCCAACTGGCCCAAAGCAAGCAGGACGACGGTTCGCCGCTGACGGCGGAGCAAAGCCGCATCATGGACGCCCAGTTGCGCACCCAGCGCGATCTGCTCAATTCGCTATTATCCGGTTACGATACCCAGATCCTGGAACTGACCAAATTAAAAGTGGCCAACAGCCAGCTGGTGGAAGCGATGACGGAGATCCAGGAGGCCGCCCACCGCTATCTGTTCTGGGTGGCGGACGTCAGCCCGCTCGCCTTGTCGTTCCCGATCCATCTGGCCCAGGATCTGCGCCGCTTAATCTCCCTGGATACCTTTACCCAGCTCAGCAGCGCCCTGATCATGATGGTAACCAGCCAGGAGACGCTGATCCCGCTGTTTGGCGCCCTGCTGCTGGTGGGGTTCAGCATCAGCTCGCGCCGGCATTACCACGCCTTTTTGGATCGTTCGGCCAGCAAGGTCGGTAAAGTCAATCAGGACTATTTCTATCTCACCCTGCGCACCGTGTTCTGGTCGATCGTGGTCGCCCTGCCCCTGCCGGTGCTGTGGGCGGCCCTGGGCTACGGCCTGCAGCACGCCTGGCCCTATCCGGTGGCGGTGGCCATCGGCGACGGCGTTACCGCCACGGTACCGGTATTATGGCTGTTTATGGTAAGCGCCCACTTCGCCCATCCTAGGGGGCTGTTTATCGTACACCTGGGCTGGCCGGTACGCCGGGTGGCGCGGGCGATGCGTTATTACACCCTGTCCATCGGCCTGATCGTACCGCTGATCATGGCGCTGATTACCTTTGATAACCTGAACGACCGCGAGTTCTCCGGCACGCTGGGCAGGCTGTGTTTTGTCTTGCTGTGCGCGGCCCTGAGCCTGGTCACCAGCAGCCTGAAGCGGGCCGGCATTCCGCTATATCTGGATAAAACCGGGTCCGGGGATAACGTGGTCAACCGCACCTTGTGGAACCTGCTGCTGTGCGCGCCGCTGGCGGCGGCGGTAGCCGCCTGCCTGGGCCATCTGGCCACCGCGCAGGCCCTGCTGGCCCGGCTGGAAACCTCGGTGGCCATCTGGTTTTTCCTGCTGGTGGTTTACCATATTATCCGTCGCTGGATGTTTATTCAGCGCCGGCGCATCGCCTTTGAGCGCGCCAAGCAGCGGCGGGCGGAGATCCTGGCCCATCGGGCGCGCCATGAGGACGATTTATCCCCTTCCCAGCTGAGCGAAGCCGCCGCCGAAGTGGATGAGCCGATTGTCGATCTGGATACCATCAGCGCCCAGTCGCTGCGGCTGGTGCGATCGATATTGACGCTGATCGCGTTTATCTCGGTGATTTGGTTATGGTCGGAGATCCATTCGGCCTTCGGCTTTCTGGAAAATATTCACCTGTGGGATGTCAGTTCCTCGGCGCAGGGACCGGAAAGCATCCAGTCCATCACCCTCGCCGCGGTGCTGATCGCGGTCATGGTGCTGATCATCACCACGCAGCTGGTGAGGAACCTGCCGGCGCTGCTGGAGCTGGCGCTATTACAGCATCTGGAATTGACGCCGGGCACCGGCTACGCCATAACCACCATTACCAAATATATGCTGATGCTGATTGGCGGCCTGATCGGCTTTTCGTGGCTGGGCATCGAATGGGCAAAACTGCAGTGGCTGGTGGCGGCCCTGGGCGTCGGGCTGGGGTTCGGCCTGCAGGAGATTTTCGCCAATTTTATCTCCGGCCTGATGATTTTATTCGAAAAACCCATCCGTATCGGCGATACCGTAACCATCCGCGATCTTACCGGCAATATCACCCGCATCAATACCCGGGCCACCACGATTACCGATTGGGATCGCAAAGAAATTATCGTGCCGAACAAGGCCTTTATCACCGAGCAGTTCGTGAACTGGTCGCTATCGGACTCCGTAACCCGCATCGTCTTGACCATTCCGGCGCCGACCGACGCCAACAGCGAGCAAGTGACCCACATTTTGCTTAATGCGGCCAAGCGCTGCCCGCTGGTGCTGGAAAACCCGGCGCCGGAAGCCTACCTGGTGGATTTACAGCAAGGGATTATGCTGTTCGACCTGCGGGTGCACGCGGCGGAAATGGGCCATCGCATGCCGCTGCGCCACCAGCTCAACCAACTGATCCTGGAAGGCTATCGCGAGCATGGACTGGAAATGCCGTTCCCGCCGTTCCAGGTACGCATGGAAACCGCAAAGCGCACCACGACCTTTAAATCCGGTTCCCTTTAAGCGCGATCGACCGGGAAGGCGATAACGTCCGCCAGACTGTCGGCTTTTAATGCCAGCATCACCAGGCGATCCACGCCCAGCGCCACCCCGGAACACTCGGGGATGCCGTGCTCCAGCGCCGCCAGCAGATTTTCATCGATGGGCTGCTGCGGCAAATTCAGCGCGGCGCGCTTGCGGTTGTCCTGGGTAAAACGCTGGCGCTGTTCGGTGGCGTCGGTCAGTTCGCGAAAACCATTGGCCAGTTCGATACCCTTGAAATAGGCTTCAAAACGATCGGCCACCCGGTGATCTTCCGTACTGATCTCCGCCAGGGATGCCTGGGTGGCGGGAAAATGATAAACAAAAGTCGGCTTATCGCGGCCGATATTCGGTTCCACGCCCATGGCGAACAGCAATTGCAGCAAGGTGTCGCGATCTTCTTCCATGCTGGCCACCCCGGACAGATTCAATTTCGCCGCCGCTTCGCACAGCTGCGTTTTGTCGGCCGAAAGCGGATCGATACCGATATGGCGGATAAACACCTGCTGGTAAGAAACGGTTTCGGCGCTGTCGCAATCCAGCGTCTGTTGCAGCAAATCATCCACTTCATTCATCAGGCGGTACATATCGTAATGGGGGCGATACCACTCCAGCATGGTGAATTCGGGATTATGGTGACGGCCGGCTTCTTCGTTACGAAAACTGCGCCCTATCTGGAAAATCGGCCCGCTGCCCGCCGCCAGCAGGCGCTTCATATGATATTCCGGGCTGGTCATTAAAAACAACGGGATACCCTGCGCGGCGCCGGGCCCGACAAAATGCGTCTGGAAAGGGAACAAATGGATATCGGTTACCGTCGCCTGGCTCATGGCCGGGGTTTCGACCTCCAATAACCCGCGATCGGTAAAAAACTGCCTGATCTGGGTAATGACGGCAGCCCTTTTTAATAGGTTCGCGATGGGGGCGCTAGGTAACCAGCTTGCCATTTCGCTCATAACGTTTTCTCCGCTTAAACAGGGGATGAAGTCTACCTTTATCCCGCCGGGCAAACAAACCTTGTTCATGGCCAATGATTAAATCATCCATCTATCCGGCTGAATACAAAACGGCTAGGGATATCAACTTTCCGCCGCGGCTTAATGGCTATACTGCGTCCTGGTAAACCACAGGGTCCCTATGAACCACAGCCCCTGGCCCGCCGGCTATTTACCCGATGCATATCAGCGATCTTCCCGGGAACAGCTGGCGCAATATGACCTGGTTTTACCCATTGCATCAATATCTCTGGAGGTAGCAGTGCAAACCTATCAAGCAGATGTGATCATCGTCGGCGCGGGCCTGCGCGCGGCCATTGCCGCGGCGCAAGCCGATCCCGCGCTTAACATCGCCCTGATTTCCAAAGTATATCCCATGCGCAGCCACACGGTGGCGGCTGAGGGCGGCGCGGCGGGTCTATGGCAGTGCGGGGGATACCCGGCAACCGGCTACCGAGGAGCGCCACACCCATGACTGACTCTGCGATGCTCAGGCTTAACATCATGCGCTATAACCCCGAACACGATGATGCGCCCCGCGGCGTGACCTTTGACGTGCCCTATGATCAGCAAACCTCCCTGCTCGACGCCCTGGGCTATATCAAGGACAACCTGGCGCCCGACCTGTCCTACCGCTGGTCGTGCCGGATGGCTATTTGCGGTTCCTGCGGCATGATGGTCAACCGGGTGCCCAAGCTGGCCTGCCAAACGTTTTTACGCGATTACCCGGACGGGATGAATGTGGCGGCGTTGAACCACTTCCCCATCGAGCGCGATCTAGTGGTGGATATGACCCATTTTATCGAGAGCCTGAGCGCCATCAAACCCTGGATTATCGGCAACGATCGCCAACCCGCGGACGGCGCCAACCGCCAGACGCCGGCGCAAATGGAGAAATATCACCAGTTCGCGGGCTGCATTAACTGCGGACTGTGTTACGCCGCCTGCCCGCAGTTCGGCCTGAACCCCGAATTTATCGGCCCGGCGGCGATTACCCTGGCCCACCGGTACAATCTCGATAGCCGGGATCGGGGCAAAGAAGAACGGATGCCGCAGTTAAACGGCGACAACGGCGTATGGTCTTGCACATTCGTGGGGTACTGCTCCGAAGTGTGTCCGAAGCATGTGGACCCGGCCGCGGCCATTCAGCAAAGTAAAGTCGAAAGCGCCAAAGATTTTATGATTGCGGTGCTGAAACCCCGCTAAGGAACAATGATCGTGATGACAACCAAACGTAAACCCTATATACGCGACATGCCGTCAAACTGGTGGCAAAAACTGGGGTTCTACCGCTTTTATATGCTGCGCGAAGGGACGGCCATACCGGCGGTCTGGTTTAGTATCGAACTGATATATGGGCTGTTTGCCCTGAAAAGCGGCGAGCCGGGCTGGCTGGCCTTTGTGGCGTTTTTGCAAAACCCGGTGGTCCTGGCGCTCAATTTCCTTACCCTGCTGGCCGCGGTGCTGCATACCGCCACCTGGTTCGTACTGGCGCCCAAAGCCACCGTGGTGATCTATAACAACGCCAAAGTGGGGCCGCTGCCGTTTATCGTTAGCTTATGGATCGTGACCGCGGTCGTGACGGTAGCCATTTTGACCGTGGCGCTGGGGCTGATATAGCCCGGCCTGCCCGTCTGGAAAACAGGAGAACCATGATGAACCCGATTCCTAAACGCGCCGACGAACCGATTTTCTGGAGCCTGTTCGGCGCCGGCGGCATGTGGTGCGCCATTGTCGCACCGGTAATGATTTTCGTGGTGGGCATATTGTTACCGCTCGGTTGGTATCCGGAGGCCTTGAGCTATCAGCGCATTCTGGCTTTCAGCCAGAGCCTCGTCGGGCGGATATTCTGGCTGCTGATGATTATTTTGCCTTTATGGTGCGGTCTGCACCGTATCCATCACTCCATGCATGACCTGAAAATCCATATCGCCGCATCCCACTGGGTGTTTTACGGCCTGGCGGCCATTCTGAGCGTAGTCACCGTAATCGGCATCGTCACGCTCTGAGCGCCGTGCCGGCACCGGCGGGCAGCCCATGCCCGCCAACGCGTATTCTTCGCGCCAGCGCGCCAGTCCCCGGCGTTTACGGCTACACTTGACGTTCATCCAGGCTAACTCACGGAATTCCTATGCGTATATGGAGAACGACCGCACTGATGCTGTCATCGTTACTGTCGCTGTCGTGCAGCGTCAGTCCCCCGACAGGCGTAACCGCGGTGGATAATTTTGACGTAAACCGCTATCTGGGCACCTGGTATGAAATAGCCCGGCTGGATCATCGTTTTGAACGGGGATTGGATCATGTGACGGCGCAATATAGCCTGCGGGATGACGGCGGCGTGAACGTGGTCAATAAAGGCTTTTCGCCGCTTAAGCAGCGCTGGCAACAAAGCAGCGGCAAAGCCTATTTCCTAGGCTCCCCGCGGGTGGGCGCGCTGAAGGTATCGTTTTTTGGGCCGTTTTACGGCGGATATCACGTGATAGCGCTGGACCCGGATTATGGCTACGCCATGGTATCGGGCCCTAACCGCGATTATCTCTGGATTCTGGCCCGCACCAAAACATTGCCGGAAGCCGCGCGCGGCAAACTGCTCGAACAGGCGGCGCGCCTTGGTTTTGCGGTGGACCAGCTTATCTGGGTCAACCAGTCCTGATCCCGGCGTTGATGTAGATTAATGCGCGGAAAATTTTAACCCCGCGATGCCGGCCACGATCAGCGCCAGGCTGGCGATACGCAGCGGCTGCGCGGGCTCGCCCAGCCATACCATGCCCACCAGCGCGGTCCCCACCGCGCCGATGCCGCTCCAGACCGCATAGGCGGTGCCCACCGGCAGTGAACGCATGGCAAACGCCAGCAGCATGATGCTGGTGAGCATAGCAATCGCAGTAATGACCGAAGGCCACAGGCGGGTGAACCCGTCCGTGTATTTAAGCCCAACGGCCCATACGGTTTCCAGCAGACCGGCGAAAACGAGAATTAACCATGGCATGGAGTACGACCTCAATAATTATTGGGGCCGTCCCCGGAAGAATAAAGATACGCGATAGGGCGTCCTACGCGTAGCAGTATTGCCTTAGCTTGTGGCTATGACAATACTTAACTTATGCTTGATGCAATGCGGGACAACCGGCGCGGTACCGCCGGCGTTACTACGCTACCGCGCATAGCCGTAGCGAGTGACTTAAGCTTATTGTGCGGCGCGCTGTACGGCTTGACCGCCGGCCGAAATATCTTCGCCAGCGCCACGGGTGGTATTACAGGCGGTCAGAGACGATAAAACGATTACCGATAAAAGGGCAATGATACTTTTCTTCAACATGATTTTTTCCTTTTGAATAAAGAGCTTTCGGCATAATACTTTCTGCGGAACACCCTTTGGCAATCATTCATTCTTCCGCGACGGCGCCGGTTAATCACCGGTACCGTCAGGAAGCGGATTCCGTTAAGATATTCCATGCAAGAACAACAAAGTACTGCTTGAGAAAACTTACTCTTTAAGCATAGTAAACAATCGGTGTTTTAGACCAGCAAAGTGGCGATAAAAGCACATTTAGGACTATTTACATATCGGGCGCCGGCGGGTCACTTGCTCGCACCGCGGCTGATGGCGCCGCCCAGATGCTGAATATCCTCGCCAAACCCGCGCGCGGTATTGCAGCCGCTAAGGATCGCCGTCATTACCAGCGCGATAACGATCAGTTTTATCATGTTGAAGAACCTAACCGCCGTATTCCTTACGTTCCGCGAAGACCGGCAATCGCGCGTTAGCGTTATTGCCGGTTAACCATTATTTTATACGGGAAACATATTCACCCGAGCGGGTGTCCACTTTAATCACTTCACCGATCTGCACGAACAGCGGAACCTTGACTACCGCGCCGGTGGTGAGGGTAGCGGGTTTGCCGCCGGTGCCGGCGGTATCGCCTTTCAGGCCGGGGTCGGTGTCGGTGATTTCCAGCTCGACAAAGTTAGGCGGGGTCACGGCGATGGGTTGGCCGTTCCACAGGGTCAGCACGCACTCCGCCTGCTCTACCAGCCATTTGGCGTTTTCGCCCACCGCTTTTACATCGGCAGCCAGTTGCTCAAAGGTTTCGTTATTCATAAAATGCCAAAACTCACCGTCGTTGTACAGGTAAGTCAGGTTCATATCCATGACATCGGCCGCTTCAACGGAGTCGCCGGATTTAAACGTTTTTTCCAGTACCTTGCCGGAAATCAGCTTGCGGATTCTGACGCGGTTGAACGCCTGTCCTTTGCCCGGTTTTACGAACTCATTATCAATGATCGCGCACGGCTCGCCGTCCTGCATGATTTTGAGACCGGAACGGAATTCATTGGTACTATAAGACGCCATGGTGGTCCTCTTAATATAAACTTGGTAATTAAGCCAAAAAAATGGCAGATATTGTAACCCGAAACACCCCAACTAGAGAAGATTGGTTGCGTCAACTTGCCGATGTCATCACCGATCCCGTCGAACTGCTGCAACAATTACAACTCAGCGACTATCCGGATCTGCGCGCCGGCGCGCAGGCGCGGCGCTTATTCCCGTTACGGGTGCCAAAGGCGTTCGTGGCGCGCATGGAGCCGGGTAATCCGGCGGACCCCCTGCTGCGGCAAGTCCTCACTTTACGCGAGGAGTTCCAGCAGGTGCCCGGCTTTAGCACCGATCCGCTGGATGAACAGCAAAGCGTGGTGCCGGGCCTGCTGCATAAGTACCGCAATCGCGCGTTGCTCCTGGTTAAAGGCGGCTGCGCGGTCAATTGCCGCTATTGTTTCAGGCGCCATTTCCCTTATCAGGATAACCAGGGCAATAAAGCCAACTGGTCCGCAGCAGTGGAGTATATCCGTCTCCATCCGGAACTGAACGAAATAATTTTGTCCGGCGGCGATCCGCTGATGGCCAAAGACCATGAGCTGGATGATTTAATCAGCCAGCTGGAAACCATACCCCATATCAAGACCCTGCGCATTCATACCCGGCTGCCGGTGGTGATCCCCGCGCGCATCACCCACGCGCTGTGCCAGCGGCTGGCAAGCTGCCGGCTTAACGTGGTGCTGGTTACCCATATCAACCATGCCAACGAAATTGACCGGCCGCTAAGGGAAAGTATGGCGCAGCTGCGCCTGGCGCAGGTGACATTGCTCAATCAAAGCGTGCTGCTGCGCGGGGTGAACGATAACGCCGATACGCTGGCGGCATTAAGCGAAGCCCTGTTCGGCGCCGGGATACTGCCCTATTATTTGCACGTTTTGGATAAAGTGCAGGGAGCCGCGCACTTCATGGTCGATGACCGGGAAGCCCAGGCCATCATGGGGCAACTGTTGACTAAAGTCTCTGGGTATCTGGTTCCGCGGCTGGCGCGGGAAATCGGCGGGGAACGCAGCAAGACCCTGCTGGATTTGGGATTACGTCAGCGGTGACGGATTTCATCGTCCCAATGGACGGGACGATGAAACGGCGCCGGACAGACTAAGGGCACTTGAAGACTTGGCCCTGGATTTTACTGTCAAACGGAACGAAGCTGGCTAAATAGGTTTCTTTCGCCGAAACCGGGCTTGAAGTGCCATAAATCACGTTGCCGCCCATGGCGGCCGCTTTATTCCTGAGATCGTTAGCCGCGCCGCGCATGGAACTGCCTTCGCCGCCCTGCCCGGATAGCCAATTGCTTTGCGTGCCGATAACGGTGCCGATGGCCCGGCACTCGCTGCCCGGCTGGGTATCGGTGAATTTCACCGCCTGGCCGCCCGCGGTCAACTGATTAGTACTGCTGCATCCCGCTAATAACAAAGTGCCTGCACAAAGACAGAGTAGAAATTTGATTTGCATCGTTTTCCTCGAATTATGATATGTCCGGCAAAAGTTTTGCTGTGCACCGTGCTTTCCATTGGGCAACCGTCAGCGGAGGATTAACCGCTGTTTACCTCGCCCATACCGTCCCCTGTTTATACCTTAAAAACGGGCCGGTTGATAATTTTTTGCCAAAAAAACAAAAACCCCCGTAAACGGGGGTTTTTTTAACGCTATCGGCGCAACAGGGGCATTACATCATGCCGCCCATGCCGCCCATACCGCCCATGCCGCCGCCGGCGCCGCCTAAATCGGCTTTGTCTTCACGCGGCAGGTCGGTGATCATACATTCGGTCGTGATCATCAGGCTGGCGATTGAAGCCGCATATTGCAGTGCGGAACGGGTTACCTTGGTCGGGTCCAGGATACCCATGTCGATCATGTTGCCGTACTCTTCGGTCGCCGCGTTATAGCCCATGTTACCGTTGCTGGCTTTAACGTTGTTGGCAATCACGGAAGGTTCTTCACCGGCGTTGGCCACGATCTGGCGCAGCGGAGCTTCCATGGCGCGACGGGCAATCTTGATACCGACGTTTTGATCTTCGTTATCGCCACGCAGGTCGGTGATGCTGTTCGCCACGCGAATCAGCGCCACGCCGCCGCCGGCAACCACGCCTTCTTCCACGGCCGCACGGGTCGCATGCAGGGCATCTTCCACGCGGGCTTTTTTCTCTTTCATTTCAACTTCAGTTGCGGCGCCAACTTTGATCACGGCAACACCGCCGGCCAGTTTGGCAACGCGTTCCTGCAGTTTTTCACGGTCATAATCGGAAGTGGCGTCGTCACGCTGTTGATTGATCTGCGCAACGCGGCTTTCGATGATGGCTTTATCACCGATACCGTCGATGATGGTGGTGGTATCCTTGGTGATAACCACACGTTTAGCCTGACCCATATCTTCCAGGGTGGCTTTTTCCAGTTCCAGGCCGATTTCTTCAGAAATCACGGTACCGGCGGTCAGTACGGCGATATCCTGCAGCATGGCTTTACGACGGTCGCCGAAGCCCGGCGCTTTCACGGCCGCAACTTTAACGATGCCGCGCATGGTGTTGACCACCAGGGTAGCCAGCGCTTCGCCTTCAACGTCTTCAGCGATAATCAGCAGCGGTTTGCCTGCTTTGGCCACGGCTTCCAGTACCGGCAGCATTTCGCGGATATTGGAGATCTTCTTGTCGGCCAACAGGATAAACGGGCTTTCGAGTTCGATCGTGCCGGTTTCCGGTTTGTTGATGAAATACGGGGAGAGGTAGCCGCGATCGAACTGCATGCCTTCGACGACGTCCAGCTCGTCTTGCAGGCCGGAGCCTTCTTCAACGGTGATTACGCCTTCTTTGCCCACTTTGCCCATGGCTTCGGCAATGAGCTTACCAACGGTTTCGTCGGAGTTGGCGGAGATGGTGCCTACCTGGGCGATGGCTTTGGAATCGGAACAAGGTACGGACAGTTTTTTCAGTTCTTCAACCGCGGCGATAACCGCTTTGTCGATACCGCGTTTCAGATCCATCGGGTTCATGCCGGCGGCAACCGCCTTCAGGCCTTCGTTGACGATGGATTGAGCCAGGACGGTAGCGGTGGTGGTGCCGTCGCCCGCAGCGTCATTCGCTTTAGAGGCAACTTCTTTGAGCATTTGCGCGCCCATGTTTTCGAACTTGTCTTCCAGTTCGATTTCACGCGCCACTGACACGCCGTCTTTGGTAATGACAGGCGAGCCGAAGGATTTGTCCAGCACCACGTTACGGCCTTTAGGGCCCAGGGTAACTTTAACTGCGTCTGCCAGAATGTTTACGCCGCGAAGCATTTTGATGCGAGCGTCATTACCGAATTTTACGTCTTTAGCTGCCATTTGAATTTCCCTTAAATTCGTTCAGTTCAGATGATTACGCGCAAATTACGCTTCAACGATAGCCAGAATGTCGCTTTCGGACATGATCAGGACTTCTTCGTTATCGATCTTCTCTACTTTCACGCCATAACCGTCGTTGAAAATCACGATGTCGCCGATTTTCACATCCAGTGCTTTGATTTCACCATTTTCAAGGATGCGGCCATGGCCGACTGCCAGCACTTCGCCACGGGTGGATTTACCCGCCGCGGAACCGGTCAGAACAATGCCACCAGCGGATTTTGATTCAACTTCTTTGCGCTTGACGATAACGCGGTCATGTAATGGACGAATTTTCATTGAAAGCTCTCCTTAAGAAAGTCCGTATCTGTTTCGGGATGAATGCCGGGCATGCGTTCACGCCCTGCCTCGTGGTGATTAAGATGGGGGCGTTCAGTTACGCTTCAAGGGGAAAAAAAAGAATTTTTTTGCCTGAATGGCTATATTTTGCACTTATCGAAAAAAATAGCCATTATATCAACAAGTTACCCAGCCGTTACCCGGGTAGGAAATTTTGCCTATTTATCGTCGTCGTGACGATGGCCAATGCGGTCGCGGGGAATATCCTTGCGCCTGAATTCGCCTTCGAAGGTATCGCCGCCGGCATCCTGCGGGCCGAAACCGCCGCCGCTACGCTGAAAACGCAGATAGGGCAGCAACTTGAGGGTCAGCGAATTCTGCACCGGCGGCAGCAACAGCAGCAAGCCGAGAAAATCGGTGAAAAAACCCGGCAGCAGCAGCAAGAAACCCGCCAGCAAAACGGAGACGCTTTTGATCATCTCCGCGGCCGGGCTTTCGCCGTTGGCCATTTTGATTTGCATCTGGGTCAGGATTTTCAAGCCCTGGGCGCGGACCAGCGACACCCCGATAAAAGACGTCAGGACGATCAGCAGCATGGTAAAAAGCACGCCAATCATATGCGCCACCTGGATAAACAGGGTTATCTCGATATAGGCGACAACAAAAATCAGTAGTAATGGTATCCAACGCACCGAATTCTCCTTTGGTTTAGCCGGACCAGATGTGGCAACCCCGGCGGATGGACGCCCAAGGCGACAATCCGCCGGCTGCGGCGCCGGCATTTTTTCAATAGCTCTGATGGTAATGGTATCCTGAAGCGGCGATTTCAACCCGCCTTATTTACCGCACTTTACATCATCACCGGCCCGCCGGCGGCATTCCCATCCGTCGCCGGCGCGGGCCAGCCCATTCCCGCTTCCGAGAAAACGATTTACATAACCGTGATCAAGTTAATAGTGCAAATCTTTTCTCAGCATATAATGATGCTTAAAAGTACGTTGTCAGTGTAACAAGCTGGATAATAAAATATTCATACTATTATCCCTTACTATCAGTTAAAAACACCGCTCATTAAGGAAGTACCCCATGGCGAATACGATTCGTATAGAAGAAGACCTGTTGGGAACACGTGAAGTCCCCTTTGACGCCTATTACGGCATCCATACCCTGCGCGCCATTGAAAACTTCTATATCAGCAACACTAAAATCAGCGATATCCCGGAATTTGTGCGCGGTATGGTAATGGTGAAAAAAGCGGCGGCATTGGCCAACAAAGAGCTAAGAACCCTGCCGCACGACATAGCCGATACCATCGTCGCCGCCTGCGACGAAGTATTGGACAAAGGCCGCTGCCTGGACCAGTTTCCTATCGATGTGTTCCAGGGCGGGGCGGGAACCTCGGTCAATATGAATACCAATGAAGTCCTGGCGAATATCGGCCTGGAGCTGATGGGCCACCGGAAAGGGGAGTATCAGTTCCTTAATCCTAACGACCATCTCAATAAATGCCAGTCGACCAATGACGTTTATCCTACCGGCTTTCGTATCGCGGTGTATATTTCGATCCTCAAATTGGTCGAGGCCGTCAGCCAGCTGGGCGAAGGATTTGAACGCAAGGCGCAGGAGTTCGCCACCGTACTGAAAATGGGCCGTACCCAGCTACAGGATGCGGTGCCGATGACGCTGGGCCAGGAATTCCACGCGTTTACCGTGCTGCTGAAAGAAGAGAACAAAAACCTGCTGCGCACCGCCGAACTTCTGTTGGAAGTCAATCTGGGGGCCACCGCCATCGGCACCCGCCTCAACACCCCCGACGGTTATCAGGTGCTGGCGGTGCAAAAACTGGCTGAGATTACCAATCTGCCCCTGCTGCCGGCGGAAGATTTGATTGAGGCGACGTCGGACTGCGGCGCCTATGTCATGGTACACAGCGCATTAAAACGCCTGGCGGTGAAGTTATCGAAAATCTGTAACGATTTGCGGCTGCTCTCCTCCGGTCCGCGCACCGGCCTCAATGAAATCAACTTGCCGCAGCTCCAGGCCGGGTCATCAATCATGCCCGCCAAGGTCAATCCGGTGATCCCGGAAGTGGTCAACCAGGTCTGCTTTAAAGTGATCGGCAACGACACCTGCATCACCATGGCGGCGGAAGCCGGCCAACTTCAGTTGAACGTGATGGAACCGGTGATTGGGCAGGCGATGTTCGAATCGGTACATATCCTGACCAACGCCAGTTATAACCTGCTGGATAAATGCATTAACGGCATCACCGCCAATCGCGAGGTGTGCGAAGCCTATGTGTTTAACTCCATCGGCATTATTACCTATCTCAACCCGTTTATCGGCCATCATAACGGCGATATCGTCGGTAAAATCTGTGCTGAAACCGGTAAAAGCGTACGCGAGGTCGTATTGGAGCGCGGGCTGCTGACCCCGGCGGAGCTGGATGATATTTTCTCGCTGGAGAACCTGATGCATCCGACCTATAAAGCCGTGCGCTATACGGACGAAAACGGGCAAAAGTAATATTGCCGTGATGAGTTATCCCTTTGCCGGTGGGCACGGTTCCCCCGCCCACCGGCCATCCTGACGCCCCACGTTTTTTCATTACTGTTGCCGGCGCGCCGCCCGGGTTATACTGCCGGTCGGCGTTACACCGCGAGGTCGTCATGGCAGCAAAATTCCCTGCAGGAAAAGGCACGTCCCCATCCGCCGACAGCGGCGCTATTGATTCTGACGTTACCGATAACGGCACCGCCGAAAACGGCACCATCGTCGTACTGTGCACCGCCCCGGACGAGGCCACCGCCCAGGCGCTGGCGGGCACATTATTAAGCGAAAAGCTGGCCGCGTGCGTCACGCTGCTGCCGGGCGCCACGTCCCTGTATATCTGGGAAGGCAAGCTTGAGCAGGAGTATGAAGTGCAGATGCTGATCAAAAGCCATGTCCGGCATCAGCAGGATCTTATCCGGTGCATCAAACAACACCACCCTTATCAAACCCCGGAGTTACTGGTATTACCCGTTCAGGGTGGCGATCCAGACTATTTATCATGGCTAAGCGCTTCATTACATTAATATTGCTGGCCTGGCTGGGCCTGGGCCTCGCGCCGGCGTCCGCCCATGCCGCGCTGTTCGGCAATTCCTCCGCCGCCACGTTCGTGCCGGTGGATCGGGCGTTCGAGTTTGATTTCCAGCAGCGGGGGCCGCAGTTGCGCCTTAGCTGGCAAATCCGCCCCGGCTACTACCTCTATCGCCAGCAAATCAAGCTTGAGCCGGTTAACGCCGCGCTCGGCAGCCTGACGCTGCCGCCGGGGGAAGCCCATCACGATGAATTTTTCGGCGATACGCAGGTATACCGCGCCCCGCTGCAACTGGATGTGCCGCTGCAACAGGCGGCGGACGGCGCCACGCTGCGGGTCACCTATCAAGGCTGCGCCGAAGCCGGTTTTTGTTATCCGCCGGAAACCCGGGTCGTCCCCTTGACGGCGGTGAGCGCGGCCGGCCCGGTTTCCGCGCCGGGCATCGCCATCACCGCGTCCCGGCCCCCGGCGGCTACCCTGCCCTTTACGCCGCTGTGGGCGCTGCTTATCGGTATCGGCATCGCCTTTACCCCCTGCGTACTGCCGATGTACCCGCTGATATCCAGTATTATCCTCGGCAATAATACCCCGCCGCTGCGTACCGGGCGGGTGCTGGCGCTGGCGCTGGTCTACGTGCAGGGTATGGCGATTACCTATACCCTGCTCGGCATGGCGGTGGCCGCCGCCGGGCTGCAGTTCCAGGCGGCACTTCAGCAACCGGCCATTTTGATCGGTTTATCCGTGCTGTTTATCCTGCTGGCATTATCCATGTTCGGGGCCTACACCCTGCAATTGCCGCCCGCCTTGCAGACCCGGCTGGCATTATGGAGCAACCGCCAGCGCGGCGGCTCGCTGCCTGGCGTGCTGGCCATGGGCGCGCTGGCGGGACTGTTTTGCTCGCCGTGCACCACCGCGCCGCTAAGCGCTATTTTGCTCTATATTGCCCAACGCGGTAATCTGGCCATGGGCGGCATTACGCTTTATCTGTATGCTCTTGGCATGGGGCTGCCGCTGATCCTGGTGGCGCTATTCGGCCACCGGCTGCTGCCGCGCAGCGGCCCCTGGATGAAACAGGTCAAGGAAGGCTTCGGGTTCGTGATCCTGGCGCTGCCGGTGTTCTTGCTGGAGCGTATCCTGGGCGATAGCTGGGGCTTGCGGCTGTGGAGCATGCTGGCGGTGGCGTTTTTTGGCTGGGCGTTTCTGTTAAGCCTGCATGGCCGCTATCGCGGCGGCCGTATTGTGCAAATCGCCCTGCTGGCGGTGATGCTGGTGGCGGCGCGGCCGTTGCAGGACTGGGTTTTTACGCCGGCGGCGGGCCCCGGTCCGGGCAATGCCTCAACCGCGCCGGCGTTCAGCCGCGTCGCCAGCGTGGCGGATATTGGCCGCGCGCTGGCCGCCGCTCCCGATAAACCGGTGATGCTGGATTTATATGCCGACTGGTGCGTCGCCTGCAAAGAGTTTGAGAAATATACGTTCCCCGCCGACGGGGTGAAACAGGCGCTGGGTAAACTGACTTTATTGCAGGCGGACGTCACGGCGAACGCCCCGCAGCAGAAGGCGCTGTTAAGCCAATTGCAGGTGATGGGGCTGCCGACGATTCTATTTTTCGACCGTCAGGGGCGGGAAATCCCTGATTCACGGGTAACCGGCTTTATGAATGCCGATGATTTTCAGCGCCATTTGCAGAAAGTCGCCCGGTAAACGACACTAGGGACTGGTTATCGCAAGCTTTAGGAGGCATACGTGCAACGCGAACAAGTACTTGATCATGCGTTGAACCTTTTGGAACAAAAAGGTTTCACCCTCGTCTCACTGGAGATGCTTGCCGGGGAACTGGCCATACCGCAAACGGAACTTGAGCAATTTTGGCCGGACCGCGAAGCGCTGCTGTATGATTGCCTGCGCTATCACGGCGACCAGGTGGACAGCTGGCGCAGCCAGTTGCTGCTGGACGAGACCCTGGACCCGCAGCAGAAATTGCTGGCGCGCTACCAGGTGCTGGACGAGCAGGTGCGGTTGCAGCGCTACCCGGGCTGCCTGTTTGTCGCCGCCTGTAGTTTTTATCCCGCCACCGACCATCCGATACACCAGTTGGCCGAACGGCAAAAACAGGCGTCTTATGCCTATACCCGCGAGCTGCTGGTGCAGTTGGAGGCCGACGACCCGACCATGGTAGCCCAGCAGATGGAGCTGATCCTGGAAGGTTGCCTGAGCAAATTGTTGGTTAAACACCAGCTCCAGGACGTCTCCGTGGCCCGCCGGCTGGCGGAGGATATTTTGCGCCTGTCCATGTGTCGCAAAAATGGGGCGTTAACTTGATACCGCCCCGGTTTTTGCCTGAAAAGGCAGCGATTGAGAGGGATTACGCATAAATCCTTGATAAATCCATTGACGAAATGCGGTCAATACGGTTTAATGCGGCGCGTTGCCCGGATAGCTCAGTCGGTAGAGCAGGGGATTGAAAATCCCCGTGTCCTTGGTTCGATTCCGAGTCCGGGCACCATTTATTAAAGAAATCACGATTTAAAGAAACCAGCCTGACGGCTGGTTTTTTGCTTTCAAGGTATTCAGTTTTCCTTAACCATATCCAGTTCCTCTATAAATTTTACCCCGTCTGCGGTACGTACCCAGCGCGGCGCGCGCAGTTCGTCGGCGAAATACATCACCAAATCAAACAGCAGCCCGGCAAGAACCGGCTCCATCTCCGGTGATAGCATACGCTCCGCCAACAACCGCGCCAGCGCCTGTCCGTACCCGCAGAGCAAATCGGCATCGGGCTCAAAGCGAGGCGATGTCCTGGGCCGGTCATCCACGGTCAGGCTTTCAATCAGATGAGATGGAATGGCATCGTCCAACGTGGGACGCAACTGCGCCAGGCAAAGGTCAAGCCGTGCGCAGAGCTTTTGGCGCTGTGCCGGATCGTCGCTTTGCAGCAAAGCGTCGGCCAGGTTTTCACAATGGCCGGCCAGAACGGTGAAATCGGTGGTTGAATCGAACGGGATGGAAAGTAACGCATGAGTTTGAGTGGGGATCGTAGCCATAAGGCACCCTCAGTGAGTAACAAACTATTCCCACCACCAGAGGTTCCAATCTCAGGGTGGTGGACCGAACAGGGTTGGAACTACCGGCCTCACTGACACCGGCGCATCTTTCGATGCCCCCGCCCGGCCCACCATAATTTTGGTGCAGCTAAACGCGCGACAAAAAAAGACGCGGAGGCGTCTTGTCGCCAGTGAGGTTAATCGGGGTTCCAATCCCAGCACCTGATTTTGCAGGTGCGGCTTAACGATACCGTTATCGACGTTGGGCCGCAAGAGATTTTACCAGGATAAACAGAGTGTAACGCTAATCTGTAATACGTCTCGCAGAAAACGGATGGGCGCTCATTAACCCCTGCCGGTGGACTTAAAACGGATAAATTCAGGAAGACGTCGTTTTGTAGCAATCTGAACAGGGGCGGATACGAAGGCAACTTTATAAGACTCGGCGCTGATTGCCTTTACCGTTGCAGGCCTTCTTTTCCTTATTCTATTGCACGGGTATTAACGCCCGAGCCGGACAAAATAAAAAAACGGCTCGTCAAAAAGTCAACGCTTGAGCGGGAATTACACACCTACGCACCGATGTGCGCACGGTGAAATCACTGCTGCCGGAAACACTGCATTATGATCCGCTGGATTATATCGACCTGAGCAAGGGCATCTTTATCGTGGTGGACAGGGAGAAACAACCGATGTATCTCCCGTTAAAAGACTGGCAAAGGCAACACGCGGATATTATCGGCACAACCGGTGCTGATAAAGGGGTTGCCACCGGGATATTGCTTTATCAAAGCATCCTTGCCGGTGAAGACATCTTTGTCATGGACCCCGATACGGCTGAATGGGTGGCAAGAATGCCCCTAGTGTCAGGATAGATGATCCTAGGGGATAAAGAGACTGTTAAATTTCCTGAAAGAAGAAACCTACAGCGATTTTAAAACGCTGATGCTGCTTTTCGGCTTCAGGGATCACAAATCACTGTATACGCTATTGTCAAAAGTCGAGGGCATGGGGTTAATTCAAAAGCATGTGCTGGGATCACGGACCATGAAAATTTCATTGTGGGGAATAACCAGTGACGGACTGGCCGTCGTTTTAACACACGATGATGCTATTTTTCCGGCGCGGTTCGAACCTTCAAAAATTACCGGTTGGACGTTGGAACATCATCTTGATAACCAGGCGGCCCGGCTGATTCTGGAGAAAAAAGGCGCTTCCGGGTGGGTAAACGGTGATCGCACGACCTTCCACAACCGTTATCAGGTCAGTCACCGTCCGGACGGGGTAATCACCCTCCCCGGCGGAACCGTCATCGCCATTGAGACTGAGCGCCGTCTGAAAACCAAAGCCCGTTACCAATCGATCATCGCCAGCCACTTACTGGCTCGTACCCATAAATACTGGATGTACGTTTTTTATATCGTTCCGGACCCGCAGAAAAAGCACGCCATTGAACTGCTGTTCGACAGCATAAAACACGTCATCGTTAACCATCAGCATATCCCGCTGGAAGCACGCCACCACCATGTTTTTCATGTCTATACCCTCGACGAACTGCACCAACTGGAGCTGCATCGCTACGCTTAAGCCAGTGCTTTTTATGCTGGCAGGTTTACCCATACGGTAAGCCTGCCGCGTGGTTGATTGATGAGTAATTACTTAAGGTATATACTCACAGTATGCACAGGAGAGGAGCACGACCATGAAACACAGAGTCAGCGTTACCGTGGACAAAGACAATTATCAGGTTCTGAATGCTGCCGGCGTCAATATTTCTGGTCTGGTGAATGAAGTCATCGGCAAGGAAGCCCGTCGCATAAAGGCTGAGCAATGGAAGAAAGAGAACCACGAAGGGATGGAGGAAGTTGCCAGATTTATCGCCCAGAATGGCTCTTTCGCCGATGAAAACAGGAACTGGTGATCATGCAATTTACTGTTTATCAGTATAAGCGGGCCAGCCATTACAAAATGTTTGTCGATGTGCAAAGTGATATTGTCGATACGCCAGGGCGGCGAATGGTCATCCCGCTGATAGCATCGCATCACCTGTCTGAAAAAGTGAATAAAACCTTGTTCCCCCTGATCCGCATCGGGGAGTGTTAGAAATTCTGTGTCATTCCAGTAAAATACCGACAAAAAGGAATGATACATGTCCCAGCCCTTCGATTTTGATAAAGCCCTGAAAGCACTTCAGGATGGCCAAGCCCTAACGGGAAAAGATGGAATATTAACTCCATTAATCAAACAGTTAACGGAAGCAGCGCTGGCTGCTGAGCTGGATTCTCATCTCGCTCAGGATATTGCCGCTAACCGTAAAAACGGTTCGACCAAAAAGACAGTTAAATCGCCAACCGGTGCTTTTGAACTCGCCACTCCCCGCGACCGTAACGGCTCTTTTGAACCTCAACTGGTGAAGAAGCATCAGACCACGCTGTCCGATGAGATCGAACGCAAGATCATCCGCATGTTCGCACTCGGCATGAGCTACAAAGATATCAGCCAGGAAATCGAAGATTTATACGCTTTTAGCGTATCCAGCGCCACGATTAGTGCTGTCACCGATAAAGTTATTCCTGAGTTAAAACAATGGCAACAGCGCCCACTGGAGGCGGTATACCCCTTCGTCTGGCTGGATGCGATCCACTATAAAATCCGCGAAGACGGACGTTATCAAAGCAAAGCGGTTTACACGGTTCTCGCGCTGAATCTGGAAGGCAAAAAAGAGATCCTGGGCCTGTATCTGTCTGAAAATGAAGGCGCTAATTTCTGGCTATCGGTGCTGACCGATCTGCAAAACCGTGGCGTGGACGATATTCTGATTGCCTGTGTGGATGGCCTGACGGGGTTCCCGGAAGCGATAAACAGCATTTACCCGGATACCGAAGTCCAGCTCTGCGTTATCCATCAGATCCGTAACTCGATAAAATACGTCGCATCAAAACATCATAAGGCGTTTATGGCTGACCTGAAGCCGGTGTATCGGGCGGTATCAAAGGAGGCGGCAGAAACGGCGCTGGATGAGCTGGAGGCGAAATGGGGTCAGCAGTACCCGGTGGTGCTCCAGTCGTGGCGAAGGAAATGGGATAATCTGTCGCATTACTTCCGGTATCCGGCGACGATCCGCAAGGTGATATACACGACAAACGCAATTGAATCGGTGCACCGTCAGTTCAGAAAGCTGACGAAAACCAAAGGCGCATTCCCTAATGAAAACAGTCTGTTGAAGTTGCTTTATTTGGGGTTAATGAACGCACAGGAAAAATGGACAATGCCGATACAGAGCTGGAATTTGACATTGTCCCAGTTGGCGATTTATTTTGAGGGTCGCCTCGATAAAGTGATTACGTTGTAGTGATTTTTTAACGTGACACAGAATTATGAATGCTCCCCCGCATCGACGGCGAAGATTACCGACTGATGACAACTGAAATATCAAGCGTTTCCGTTGAGGTCATCGGTGAAATTATCGCGGATGTAAGCCATTGTGCCGATGAAATCAAAAATGCTATCAATCTCATGTTCTGGGGTGTTTAAACGCCCTTAAACGGTTTTCAGTAAAAGGGCGGTATATCTCCCATCACCAGAAAATACAGTAAGCACCGATAATCCGGAATGTGAATGTAGGATTAAAGCCGCATTCCTTTGCGTCTTCCTCTATTTCCTATTTCCGTTCAAACCTTCTCCATCAAATAACGATGCGCTTTCGATGCCGCGCTGGCGGCTTTGAAAATATAGCGTTTGTCGTTTTTCAACGCCTTCAGCCATGAAGCGATATAGCTTTCATGCTGAACCTCTCCGGCAATCCCTAAATCAGCCATTAGAAACGCGCTTCCCAGCTCAGCGCACAACTCTTCAAATGCAGAATCCTCACTGCCAAACTTCCCTTTCATTTCTCGGTTTAATCGCAACTTGCCGCCGCTCCAGTGAATCAGCTCATGTAAACCGGTAGCATAAAAATCGGCAGCCTCGGGAAAAAGGTGTCGTTCCGGTAAATAAATCTCGTCAGTAGACGGTCTGAAAAAGGCGTTTTGTCCTTTCTCGATGATGTTTGCGCCACTGCTCCGGAACAGGTTTTCAGCCTGTGGCAGCGCATCGAACGTCTCTGCTGAATTGCCCGGCTCAGTCACCAGGGGCAGGCCGTCAATCTGTTCAACATTAAACACGGTGAACGTTTTCAGCATCGGGATATACTCGATCCCGCCTTCGTCGTTTTCCTTTTCCAGCGTGGTATAGAAAATTGCTGTCGTTCCGCGCTCGCCCTTACGAACCTGTCCCCCTGCCACCTTCGACTGTTTGTAGGTCATCCAGCGGGAATCATTGAATCCCTGTTTTGAAGCACTACACCACAACAACATAATATTCATACCGCTGTAGGCAATATTGGTTGCGTAATTAGTAGGTAACCCGGACATGCCTGGCGCGCGCTGCCACGGACACGCCCACGGCTTAACCCCGGCTTCCAGTGCCGTAATGATGCTGTCGGTGACGGTCTGATAAATATCGGTTCTGGTTTTTGAACATTTCGTTTTTGATGAGCCTGACTGCTCCAGCGGGGATACGCTGGTCGCCGTTGCGGTGTTAGGGGCGCTGGTCTGGATATGCAAGGAAATAGACATGGTTTTTTCTCCGTCAGTGGTGTGATTTTCGTCTTCGTATCGCCTAACGGTTCGCTTTCCCGGCATCGTTCCGGCCCGCAAGGGCGCAGAATGCGTGCTATTTACCCTTGCGGGACGGGTTGTGTTGGGAAACGATTGGCCGGAAGCAGGTACAGAAACGGAAAGCTCACTGGAGAAAAAAGCTGTCGCTGCATACCAGAACGTAGCGCCCTTTGTTCCGCAGCGGTGAAATGGGGTTGGGGGTTGGTCACCCCTCGTTTAGACCCTTTATCTGTTATGGTTTTCGCTTGTACTCCTGCTGCATCACGGTATGATTTTGTTATCAGTCGTCTGGTTTCCTTACCGCAGCTCCCGATTGCGGAACCATGCGAGAAAGCGTCATTAGCTACTAAAGGTGTAAGAATGGGATTCTGGATTTTTTTTGCTGCGCTGATCGTTATCTATCTTCTCTTTTTCAAAAAGAAAAAAACTAGCTCAATTAGCCGGTACGGTGAAAACAGCGCTGCAAAAATTACAGTAAGCCCAACACCTCACCCTGTTAAATCAGTCAAAAGCGTTAATACTTCGTCATCGCAGATGCAAGCATTAGACGATGACAAGCTTGCAACTTTCAGTCTCGTTAACGGCTTAACGGTTGAATTTCTTGGTAGTCACGGACAAGAAAAAAATTTATCTACCCAACGTAATAGAGCTCCTGCGCGATGGATAAACCCCGGAGAAAATGTAAAAATCCAAAATATCGTTATCAATCGTGGTAATTTTTATTTTGGGGGACAGATAAAAGCTAATTTATCGGCAAAATACAATAAGTTTTATAATGATGGTTCCGATGCTTCGCTGGTTAGCGATGCGTTATCTGTCCAAACGGCCCCAAAACATTACGAAGATGATTCATTAGGGTATTGGCCTAGTTATTCGACACTCTCTCCATGCGGTCGTGGTGCCTACCTTGACTGGCTAGCTAGTGACCGAAGCGATCCTACCTGCCCTATCGGCTATGCTTTCATCTATTTTTATGGATTAGAACGCCGGGCACTGGTTGATGGAAAACAGAAAGACATCTCCGATAATGATTTCAGAATCTTATTTGAAGAAGTTTTACGATTGCGAAGTGTTTTTCAAAAAAATAATTCATTCCAGCATTACGCGACTCAATTAATGGAAGCCATGTCGCTTCTTCGGCCTAATACAATTTTAATCGAAAATGAAAATGAATATTTTGCTTCAGGAAGCTCATTGCTATTTCAATATCGCTTGGCAACGATTGTCGCCCAGGAGAAACCTGTTCCGACTGAGTTGGCATTGGCGTGGGTGAAATATTATACCGAATATACGCTACGAACTCCGGCGCGTCGCTGTGCAGAGGAGTTCGCTACGCTATTTAAACAACGTTATGCTAAAAAATTTGGTGAGGGTCTTGTGATTAAGCCCAACAAGACCCGACTCAAGTTAGATTACACTCCGGCTAGCAATTCGCTCAGGGGGATCAGCATTGAACTCCCCGATCTTCCTAATCCTAGCGTTCTGAGAGCACCTGTACAAAAATTGATGCAAATTGCAGAATCCTGCACCAACGATTTGGATGCTTACAGCCGCTACCTCGGTAAAAAAGATACATCAAGAAATGACATTGCTGCCATTATGTTACTGCCCAATGAAATCCTCACCGAAAGCGCAGGACAGATGTTTACGGAGTTTAAAAGCTGGGCCGAAGGTAAAATTATGGAAAGTTCCGGGCTTGCTACTGTCGCTGATTTCTGGTCCCGTCTAGGCATGCCGGTTCCTGATAAGCTTAATAAAAAAGAGGCCGAGCTTATGCAGAATTTCGCACAACGTGCGGGTTACGGAATAGCACCGGATATGAGATACCATCACTTCAAACCGGAACCTGACGGTAATGTTGTTTTATTTGCCGGAGGGCACGGCGAGTTCTTCTCACCCTCCGCAGAATTCATTTCGGTTTCCGTTGCACTCCGACTTGGTGCTATGATCGCACAAACAGATAAAAGTATTGATACATCGGAACAGGCAGCGCTGGAGAAAACGATTGATCATAACAGCGCGTTGTCACCGGAGGAAAAAAGCTCATTACACGCCTACCTCATATGGCGGCTTAATACGCCAGCCAGTATGGCTGGCCTGAGAGGCAGAATTGAGAAACTCACCGATAACGACAAATCTGTTATCGGTCATGTCATCGTAACCGTCGCCTGCGCTGATGGAAAAATTGATCCCGCTGAAATTAAGCAGCTGGAAAAAATTTACGCCAGCCTTGGGATGAATAGTAGTGCCGTAACCAGCGATATCCATCACCTGTCAACCGCAGAAAAAACATCACTAGCCGCCACACCGGCCGCATCAGGCACAGATAATGTATTTTCACTCAATGAACATGTTCTTGCGCGCCATGAGTCCGACACGAAAGATGTTCATCAGTTGCTGAGCACAATTTTTGTTGAGGACGAACCCGAAGAAATGCTTCAGGTAGTCACTTCTGCGCAATCAGCTTCTGGCCTTGATGAAGCGCATAATCAGCTGTACCAACACTTGCTGGTAAAAGAACGATGGCCCAGAAACGAAGTCGCCGAGCTATGCCAACGGTTTAACTTGATGGTGAGCGGTGCCATTGAAACTATTAATGACTGGTCTTACGAACAGATTGATGCCCCAGTTCTTGATGATGACGATGACATTTATGTTGACCTGGCAATTGCACAAGAACTCAAAGGATAATTCATGTCTGGCATTCGCATTCGTTTAAAAGAACGAGACGCTATTATTCAGTCGCTGAAATCAGGCGTTACGCCTAAAATCGGAATTCAGCATATTCAGGTTGGCCGGGTAAACGAGATAAAAGCGCTCTGGCAGGATATAGAACGTATCGCCGATGGCGGCGCCGGGTTCCGCCTGATTATCGGAGAATATGGTTCGGGTAAGACATTCTTTTTAAGCGTAGTTCGCTCAATAGCGCTAGAGAAAAAGCTTGTCACGGTGAACGCTGATTTATCTCCGGATCGACGCATACATGCATCAGGAGGGCAAGCGCGGAACCTCTACTCAGAATTGATGAAGAATTTATCCACCCGTAACAAGCCTGATGGAAATGCGTTATTGAGCGTGGTTGAGCGCTTTGTCACTGAGGCCAGAAAAGAGGCGGAAAGCACGAATTCTCAGGTTCCGATCATCATTCATCAAAAACTCGCTGCACTGTCCGACATGGTTGGCGGTTATGATTTCGCCAAAGCCATTGAGTGTTACTGGCAGGGCTATGAACAGGATAATGAGATTTTAAAATCTAATGCTATCCGCTGGCTGAGAGGTGAATACACCACGAAAACCGACGCCCGAAACGATCTTGGCGTACGCACCATTATTTCTGATGCTTCTTTCTACGATTCGCTAAAGCTGATGAGTCTTTTCGTCCGTCAAGCCGGATATACGGGACTACTGGTCAATCTGGATGAAATGGTCAACCTCTACAAGCTTGCCAATACGCAGGCCAGAGTCGCGAATTATGAGCAAATACTACGTATTTTGAACGATTGCCTTCAAGGAACGGCAGAACATATCGGCTTTCTGCTCAGCGGTACTCCGGAGTTCCTATTTGATCCACGTAAAGGGTTATACAGCTATGAAGCACTCCAGTCACGCTTGGCGGAAAACAGTTTCGCAAAGCGCGCGGGAGTTATTGATTACTCATCGCCGTGCCTGCATTTGGCCAGCCTGACGCCAGAGGAGCTCTACATTCTTCTGAAAAATCTGCGTCATGTATACGCGGGCGGAGAGGAGGATAAATATCTTATTCCCGATGAAGCCCTGACGGCATTTTTACGCCATTGTAGCGATACTATCGGCGATGCTTATTTTCGTACGCCAAGAAATACAATTAAAGCCTTTTTGGATATGCTAGCTGTACTGGAACAAAACCCAACTCTCCACTGGTCGCAGCTTATTGCAGATGTGGCTATCGCCGAAGAAAAACCCAGCGATATGGATGAGATCGTTTTAGGCATTAACTCGGATGAAGATGGTTTGGCAGATTTCAGGCTATGATAAGTGAATATCAGCGGCTGGACCCACGCATACAGAAGTGGATATACCGGCAAGGATGGAGTGATCTACGGGAGCTACAAAAAAAAGCGATTCCGCCGATTCTAGCGTGCGATCGGGATGTGTTGATCAGCGCCGCCACCGCCGCTGGTAAAACGGAAGCATTTTTTCTGCCCGCCTGCTCCGCTATCGCGAATATTCAAGGCGGTTTTGGTATCCTGTACATCAGCCCACTCAAAGCGTTAATTAACGATCAGTACCGACGGCTGGAAAGTCTTGGCGATGCACTGGAGATGCCCGTTACACCTTGGCACGGTGACATTGCACAGAGTCAAAAACTAAGAGCGAAGAAAAACCCTTCCGGTATTTTGCTCATCACTCCGGAATCATTGGAAGCTATGCTGATCCGTTCCTCCGGCTGGCTAAAGCAGGCTTTCGCTCCACTGGCTTATATTGTTATTGATGAATTCCATGCCTTTATCGGCTCCGAGCGAGGTATGCAGCTTCTCTCACTGTTGAATCGGATCGATCATATACTGGGAAGAGTTAACAACCCGGTTCCGAGAGTAGCACTAAGCGCGACACTGGGTGAGCTGGAAAAAGTACCATTATCTTTGCGGCCGAATCAGCGTCTACCTTGCGACATCATCACCGACAGTCAGGTCCACACTACATTAAAAGTGCAGGTAAAAGGCTACCTGGCACCCCGGACATCTACAGGTAAAGATCCACTACCTTCGGCTGAATTGCAGATCTGTCACGATATTTTTCGGCTTTGCCGTGGCGATTCCCATCTGGTTTTCGCTAATAGTCGCAAACGAACCGAAAGCATCGCCGCCACGCTCAGCGATCTCAGCGAAGCGAATATTGTTCCTAATGAGTTTTTTCCTCATCATGGATCGCTGTCAAGAGATCTGCGCGAAATCCTAGAACAGCGACTCCAGAAGGGGAATCTTCCCACCACTGCCATTTGTACGATGACGCTGGAGCTGGGTATAGACATCGGCAAAGTCAATTCCGTAATACAGGTAACTCCTCCGCATTCCGTTGCCAGCCTGCGCCAACGCATGGGGCGATCTGGCAGAAGAGGCTCCCCCGCCGCGCTACGGATGTTGATCGCAGAACATGAACTGACGCCCACATCAGGTATTGTCGATCAACTGCGACTACAACTTGTTCAATCAATGGCGATGATAAGACTGTTGATAGGTAGTAAATGGTTTGAACCTGCCGATACCCGGCAAATACATTACTCCACATTGTTTCATCAAATCCTGGCGATAGTTGCTCAGTGGGGAGGTGTGCGCGCGGATCAACTCTGGTCGCAACTATGCATGGATGGGCCGTTTCAGAAAGTCGGCTCAAATAATTTCAAAATACTGTTACGACATATGGGAGAACGTCAGTTTTTATCTCAGCTTTCCAGCGGAGAGCTGGTGCTTGGAATGGAAGGCGAACGGTTGGTTAATAAATACACATTTTATGCCGTATTCAGTACACCGGAAGAGTTTCGCATTGTCGCTGGCAACAAAACGCTGGGCTCTATACCTGTTGATTCGCCACTACTACCAGAACAACATATTATTTTTGGCGGACGACGCTGGAAAGTGACCGACATCGACAGTGACAAAAAGGTCATTTACGTCGAAGCGACAAAGGGTGGACAACCGCCTTTATTTGGTGGGGAGGGCATGTCTATACATGATGTTGTCCGACAGGAAATGTTAGCCATCTATCGGGAAGGCGATTACAGAATCACTGTTGGTGAACATAAGGTTGACTTTGCCGATACCTCAGCCATAAGTTTGTTTGAAGAAGGTTTACATTATTTTAACAGCAACAATTTATCTTCTGAATTTTTTATTCAGCAGGGGCAGCATGTTTATATCCTTCTTTGGCTGGGGGATCAAATCCTAAACACATTGTCGGCATTACTGCTTAATTCTGGCTTCAAGACCGGATCGTTTGCTGGTGTCATTGAGGTTGAACAAACTACAGTGGATGAAGTTAAACGTGTGTTAGCCAAAATACTTCGAGCTGGATTGCCATCAGAATTTCATCTTGCTGAAAGTGTTCCTGAAAAATTTCTTGAGAAATATGACGAAGATCTACCAGATGTGTTGCTTACTGAGGGATACGGATTACGAGCTTTTGATGTTGAAGGGGTTACTAGGTGGTTAGGAAAACATCTATAAAAGATTCATTTTATCAATCGCCATAAAAGAGGATATATATTCACACAGCCCGCAATAGTTTTTGAAGAGCGATATTCGATTGGCTTATATTCAGGCATCAGATCCGTCAAAGGGATAGTTTTGTCATGCCGCATTTCCAGTTCTGAGTGTGGCAAAATTTCGAAGTAGGCCATTATATCGTAATTTTTCCTTTTTGCTCAAGCATCATTTGTTTACTGAACTTAGCGATTTCACAAAAATACTCATTGACTGTTAACGGATCTCCCTGAGGACTCTCATTTGCATTTCTAACCATACACATGGTGCAAAACTCTTTATCAGCGCATTGAAGGCATTTAGGAAAGTCACTTTTGCGCAAACCTCTTAAATATAGGATTTTTTCAGAATAATCCCAAATATCACTCAAGGCAGTTTCTTTCACATTCCCCACAACATAACCCTGCCAGCCAGCACACGGATATACGTTTCCATTATCTTCTATACAAAGAGAAGAATTACAAACACTGCAAACAAAATCGCTTGGTGTAATATTTTTTTTATTTTCAGATTCCAATTTCATTTCTTTAAAATATTCTGCATTATTCGTTACTTTGCTGCTAATCACCTCTTTTACTTCATTAACTGAAAGACGACAATTCAAGTTATTTGTTGTATGATCATATCTTGCTATGAGGACGTAATCAGCACCAGCATGAACATTATATTTTTCAGCCCATTTTATAACATCACCATAATTTTTTTTGTTTAGTTGCATTATTGGACAACTTATTTGCAAAGGAATATTATTTTTAATCAGTTTCAAAATTGCATTTTTTGTTTTTTCAAAACTCCCTTTCCTTTTGGTTATTTCATCATGAATGGCGGGATTCATAGAGTACAACGAGACTTGAACACCCAGAAGAGGATTTGCTTTCATTTCATTTAGAATTTCATTATCAAGTAATGTTAAATTACTAAGAACGTTTACTGAAAATTCATATTCTCTACATTTCCTTAAAAAATCACAAAAATTCTTGTGCAACATTGGCTCGCCACCACTCAATGTCAGATGCAACACCCTCATTTTTTTACATTGTTCTAGAATAGAATAAAATAATTTAGAATCAATATTGCTTATTTTATTCTCATGAGGGATATAACAATGAATGCATCTTTCATTACATTTACTGGTTATCTCTATATGTAAGTTTGTAAGCTGAGGTTTACCGTTGAAGTGTTCTTCTAAAAAATCTTGCGTGGATTTTTCGGGATATAGAATAGGCGGGAAAGAAAATTTATCAATTAATTGTGGCTCTAAACTTTTATACGAAAACCTTTTATCGTTTTGTTCACACTCCTGTAACGTTTCCCCTGACACAATAAATCCATCACGTTCAAGTCTAGAATAGAACTCTTCAGCGTCATTCTGGATTGTACTAATGCCGACATCTGAAAATTGTTTTTTTATTTTGTTTACCAGATCATTAAGGGTTTGTGGTTTTCTATCTAAAGCAGAAAAAAAAACAGCTCCACTTTCCGATAGGATCTTATCACCAATGTAGTTTCTGTTATCATTTATTTTTTTATACCCAAAATTCCTATTATCCGTAATATACCCAAAGGAATCGTAGTTTCTGAATATGACATTAGCTTTTTTCTTTAAAAACATAGTAGTATACCTTAAGCAATAAGGCGATGAGTGTTTATAGTTTGATATCATAGCATGAGTAAATTGTTAGTCACGTACTCTCGTAAAGCCAGGATTTGAGATAGACTTAACACTTTAAGCATCTAAGTCACCTAAAGACAGCACTTTCATAACAACTGTAACTAATTAAGTATTTTAGCTACATTTCCCTGATGCTTGATGTAGCATAAACCACACCTTTATCAATCCAGACAATCGAAACGTAAACCAGAAAAAACTTATCTGCAAAATTGCAAGATATGTAAATAGAAATTATCTTCTACTAAAGGCATACGACCGAAATTCGGCGAAATATTAGATATAATATGGGCGTAGTCTGGACATAAGTTCTCTTTCCATAACTTGAAAATCTTTCTGTTTTGCAAGAATTAGAAAAACTAGATGCAAATTCTTACGCAACTTTGCTAACTCCTTCTTTCAACACTTAGAAATTCAAAAACATGGTACTGCTGTCTTCCATCAATGTAATTTAAGCTTTACTATCATCCATAGGAAAAAGCCTCTTGTGATTTAACTTTGAACGATTCATTACCAGAGGCTTACTATCAGTTACCAAAAATCAAACTTCCGATCCTCCCGCACAGATGAGGATTATCGATGAGTAATTAACGCCCAGTAGGTCCTGGTGGATTACAGGGTCTTCCGCTAGGTTTACTATTTGGACGGCATTGCGCCATTTGTGTGGTACTTTGTGCCAGAACTTCGGGTTTTTTATAAATCATACAATAAATCTCCTTTTTACAAGGCTATGATTACTTAATGTTTTATTATCAACAAGGAAGATAGAGAACACATTGTCTTAGATCAAATGTTGGGCAATCTAACTGGTCAAAATGTGAAGTCTGAATCACCACGGGTAATCTAGACACTTCCGAGCCGTTGTGGACTGCCCCTAGGATCAATCCACTGGATACCCGGACAGCGTTGACAAATTGGCTAAGTTTGCCCACGAGCGCCAGCTGACTTGCGGGTATACTTCAGATGTTGAATTTCTAAAGGATACATTGTGCGGTCAATTTCCGTACAAAATACCGTTATGGCTAGATTATGAAATCTTTATTACCGGGAAACAAAACTGTTGGTCGTCGCTGCGAGGGTTTTCCTCCCAGCATGGACTATGAAGTGTCTATCATCCCGCTGACTACTCGTATACACTTTTACCTCGCTGGCAGCGAGCACAGTCAAACGGCCATCACAGATTTTGTCACAGGTGTCGAAAATATGCTCAGACAAAATTGATAGATAAAATAAACCATCAAACAAACTAAGGTGTTATTAGATGAAGCTTGATATCACTCACGTTAAAGATGCATATATATATCTAAAAAGCTACGCCTATCATGAAAATCTTAATCTCTTTCTCAAGCAAGACATTGCTGAGTTTGAGGTAAGTAACGAAAACCTTAGCCATATTTTTAATGATATAAAAGACATTATTAATGGGGAACGCACTGTTGAAGGCAAAAAATTCAAAACATGGTTAAAAAGTATTAGTTATCATCTCCTACCTAAGCTTGTAGAGCGAAAGGAGAATTATGGTCAAAACGGAAAAAACGAAAGCAATGGTCTATTTATCAGTAATGTTCGCGATTCAGATAAATATCAGGTTTCTAAGGTAAATTATTTTATTAATGCTCCTGTAGAAATTCATATAATTGAAATATTGTGGTGTCTTTTCGCAGGACCCGCACTGGAAAATATAATGAGCAAGGACTGCTATGGTAATCGCATGCATCCTTCTTCGTTAAAATATGTAACCGATACTGATGGAGCAAAAGGTCAAGAAATATTCAAGCGGTACATCGATCAATACAATCGGTGGCGAGATCAGGCGATTGAGGTAGCAACAGATATTGCAAAAAATGGTGATGATGTAGCCTTGTTATCACTTGACTTAAAATCTTATTTTTATCATGTAGATTTAAACTTCGAGAAGATTGATGACGAAATTAAATCTCATTACAAGGATGACGTTACTCAGGCGGCACTGGCTCTCAAACTTAACCGGTTTTTAGAAAATATTTATTCACGTTATCAAAGTGTAATTGCCTCCAAAATAAAGCAGACACACATTAAGTGTAAAGATAAAAAAAGTCTACCTATAGGATTAGCCTCTTCAGCTATTATTGCAAACTGGTATCTCTCAGAATTCGATAACATCATAGGAAATGGTATAAGACCAGCCTACTATGGCCGTTACGTAGATGACATAATTATGGTTTTCAAACGCCCAATCTTTTCTGCTACTGACCCTATCAAATCTTTTGTAGATCAGTATCTCAATAATGTTCTGAAAACATCCAGTGGAGATTCTGAATACGTAATTAACGTGGATGACAACTTACTTCCGATTCAAAGGGATAAACTAATATTACAATTTTTCGATAAAGATCATAGTCGTGCAGGGCTTGAAGTATTCAAGCAAGAACTGGATGAAAGAAGCAGCGCGTTTAAATTTTTACCGAGCGAACATATTAATAAAGAGATGGACCAATTTGCTTATGATGTGCTCTATGATGGCTCCGCCAACAAGTTGCGCAGTATCGTTGGACTTGCAGAAAATGAGACCGAGCTGGCGAAGTATCTATCCAGTCATATAACTGCTCATAGACTCTGTAAACTTGACAAAAATAATCAAGTACTTCCTCAGATTAAACAGTTTTTTAAAGGACAAAATGCGCTCCAGTTTTTCCGTCTATGGGAAAAAATTTATCAGTATTCGGTAATTACTCGCAACTACAGCTTTGCTTCGTTTTTCTATCAATATATACAAGGAGAAATTTCTAAGATTGATAGCATTATGCCAAACTCAAAAAGACATTCTCCAATGTTAACCCAAAAACTACATGAAGACATGGTGCTTTATAGCAAACTTTCCTTATGCATTACCGTCGGATTATTTGATATAAAAAAAGTGCAAGAAGAGAACGATATATTTACCAGCAATAATGAGGGCGCATTCCATACAGCAAAGCGTGATCTCAGTAATTTGATTATTTATGGTTCGGATTTACACATTTTTTCATGGCAATTCAGATTTTCCAATCTCATTAGACACCATCTCGTTGCCTGGCCTTTGGCAAATTATTCAGACCAATATTCTGATTTAACAAATGAAACCGACTTTGTAAACAATTCACATTTTGAAATAGATAAGAATAAAATTAAATACTCGCCTCGGTTTATTCATTTCGATGAATGGCAAATATTTCATTTGAGTAAAAACCTGAGCCCCAACCGTGGCCTAAACCACTGGATGTCTCAGACAATTGATGAATACAAAGAAAATTTTTTTGGCCATAATTTTCCAGTCTCGTTTAGTAGTGAAGAAGTAAATGATGCAGGGATAACAAAATCACATTTACATGTGCATAGTAATGATACAAAAGCCACAATCACTTTAGCTATTGCTAACCTTCAGGTAGATGAGAGAAATATTAGTTCTGCAGTTCGAAAAGATTGCAAACCTAACCTCAGTTTTGAACGTCAAGAAAATTTATATAGCATCTTAAATTCAGCTTTACTTGAAAAAGCCGATCTGCTAGTTATGCCTGAAGTAGCTATTCCTGTAAGCTGGCTTCCCTTCATGGTGGCATTCTCAAGAAGGAATCAAATTGGTTTGGTTTTTGGGTTGGAACACTGGGTTTCTGATAACGTGGCATACAACCTTATTATTGAGGCACTTCCGTTTAAAATTTCTGATAAGTATAATTCCTGTGTAATGACTGCTCGAATTAAGAATCACTATGCACCATCAGAACTAGATCTTCTCGAATCTATTAGACTAATTCCGGGAAATAATGGATTTAAGCCGAATGCTTTTTATCACAAGGTTTCATGGCGAGGTATGTCTTTCGCTACTTACAACTGCTTTGAGCTTTCTGATATTACCCATCGAGTGTTATTCCGGTCGGAAATAGATCTCCTATTTGCATGTGTCTGGAATAAAGACACCAACTATTATCAGCACATTCTTGAATCAGCAGTGAGAGATCTCCATTGCTATACAGTACAATCTAACACTTCACAATATGGTGGCTCTTGCGTGCTTCGACCAACTAAAACGGATAGTAAAACAATGCTCTATGTTAAAGGTGGCGAGAACCCGTGCGTATTGACGACGAAATTGGATATTAAAGGACTAAGGGAATTTCAATATAAATCAAAACCTAGTTCTAATGACCATTTTAAACATCTACCTCCAGGTTACGACAGCAATTCGGTACTAGAGCGTTAAATTGACTGAATGAAAAGGAGTTTTATCGCGAGACGATCGATAAAAATGACATCAGCCCTGAGTTACCACTTATTACGGAAACTAATGAGCATCAAAGTATGCGTACCAAAGTATTGATACTTGGATTATGGGCTTTAATGCCCCTAGCCAGCCGTTTGGCTACTCGTTTCAGCCTGTCATTCGGCACTGGCTTGCTTATAGTGTAGCCATCCCGCATAATCGAGCCAATTACTATTTGGGATCATTGTTTTCCTTACAAAAGAGACAACCCAACCATAAAAAAAAACCTGCTAAACCGAGGAACAAATCGCTTTACACCGGAGAAATCAAACGCTCCCCGCCAAGTCCCCCAGCGTCACCATCAACATCATCGGATCAATCGGCGAAGGTTCAAACCCTACCCGCAGGTAAAACTCCCTTGCCTCATCAGATAGCGCATGAACCAGCATTCCACGAATACCGATAGTTTCCGCCACCTGAATCACCCGTAGCCCCGCATCTCTTACCAGTGCCCGCCCTACACCCTGGCAGTGCAATGATGTATCTACCGCCAAACGGCCCAGCACGACAACCGGGATCGGATCGGGCATATTGCGGCGAAAGCGTCCAGGCGCGGCAGTTGTCATCACTGCACTCGACGCCAAAGAGTAATACGCCTTCACCTTTGAGTCGTCGCAGCAGACGAACGTTCGGGATGCACCGGTAAGCTGATTTTTCATCGCCCGCTGTTTTAGCCAGTTGTCCATAGAATCCACGCCGCAGCAAAATGAGGAGAGAATATGCCCGGCGTGAAGGGGCTCAGGGGCTAAAATCACTTTTTCTGTTCCCACGGCGCAGGTGTTTGCATGGTTTTACGCAGCGCGGCGTTGGATGCAGGAACTTGATCCAGACGGGCAAGAAATTCCTGATAGGCCTCCGGGTCCGCCATAATGATGCGCTGCTCGATCAACGCTTCCTCGGCGGCAGCGTGCGCGGCCTCCAGCACAAAGTCAGTACGGTTTTTTCCTTTAGCCTTCGCCGCACGATCGATAAGATCGCGCTCAGCGGGTTTGATGCGTAAATTCAATGTTTCGCGTTTGACAGAAACGCTGTTCGTCGCTGGCATGGTGTCATCCTCCTGAGTCTTTCTCTGGAGATAAATTATACAGCATGCGTAACGCTGATGTCATTACGATTTATAGAAAACATGGGGAATCGAACCAAAGGAACGAATCGGGCCCTTTCCTTCGAATGTTGTCACACCTTTTTGATCTACAAGCAAAAATACGGGTCAATCTGCGGGTCTTGACAACCGGCGGAAATAAAATTTATGATGGAATTCAACTTAATAGAAAACTGAATGACCCCGAGTCCGGGCACCATTTATTAAAGAAATCACGATTTAAAAAAACCAGCCTGACGGCTGGTTTTTTGCTTTCAAGGTATTCAGTTTTCCTTAACCATATCCAGTTCCTCTATAAATTTTGCCCCGTCTGCGGTACGTATCCAGCGCGGCGCGCGCAGTTCGTCGGCGAAATACACCAACAAATCAAACAGCAGCCCGGCAAGAACCGGCTCCATCTCCGGCGATAGCGCACGCTCCGCCAACAACCGCGCCAGCGCCTGTCCGTACCCGCAGAGCAGATCGGCATCGGGCTCAAAGCGAGGCGATGTCCTGGGCCGGTCATCCACGGTCAGGCTTTCAATCAGATGAGATGGAATGGCATCGTCCAACGTGGGACGCAACTGCGCCAGGCAAAGGTCAAGCCGTGCGCAGAGCTTTTGGCGCTGTGCCGGATCGTCGCTTTGCAGCAAAGCGTCGGCCAGGTTTTCACAATGGCCGGCCAGAACGGTGAAATCGGTGGTTGAATTGAACGGGATGGAAAGTAACGCATGAGTTTGAGTGGGGATCGTAGCCATAAGGCACCCTCAGTGAGTAACAAACTATTCCCACCACCGGAGAGGCTAATCTCGCGGGTGGTGGAACCGGACGGAGTTAGCCTTACCGGCCTCACTGACACCGGCGCGTCTTGCGACGCCCCCGTCCGGCCCACCATTGAGATGTAGCAGAACGCACGACATAAAAAAAGCGCAAACGCGCTTTATGTCGTCAGTGAAGTTATGCAGGAGGCTAATCCCGGCACCTGAGTTTGCAGGCGCAGCTAAAAGATACCGTTAATGGCAATGAACTACAAGGGATATTTGTGTGGGAGAATGGCCGATAAAATTTTATTTAACCATTGTTTATCAAATGGTTACTTAATAAAAATTTGAGCTGAACTATGCTCCTCATCTCGGCCCCATTATCTTGGCTGCCGATAACGGCATGGCCGTTTTAAATTGTTTATGGGGATCGTTAGTGAATATCAATTAGGGTGAGAAATGAGTTTGTCATGGCATTGAGGTCAACTTTTTTCATCACCGGCTTATGGCGAACCACTTCCAGCGACCGATTTTGGTAAATGTCACTCCCCGGGGGACGGTGAGTACTCGGGAAAGCGGGTCGGCAGGAAATGCGCCGCTGTCAGCGTACCCGGCGGCCAGCAATGACAGCGTGAACCGCGTCAGTTTGCGACCTGTAATGCGAAATAGGTTGTGCCATCAGTATTTACGCCTGAATAATCTTAATTAAAGACGGATATTCTGGCGACGGCTAGAACAGGGACAGCACTGAACTTTTTCTGCTAATTGAAGAAAAAACATTATTAGGGATAAGCATTATTCTCAGGGAACAGGGAACGAAAAAATTTATTGTCCCTGAATCGGATACGGCGGAATTAATGCAATTATCAGGAGAGGAAAACGCCGGGATTACCGGCGCTTTGTTGGTTCTTAACCTGCTTTCATGCTGCAGTGTGGGGGCGGTGCGTCACCTCTCCGCGCCCGGCTAATAAACCTTCAACAGAAATATCCTCATCGAGATTGTCCCAGTGGATACCATGCCTGCTGAGTTCGAAGCTATTGCGGTCTTCATCAGATACATCCATCAAGCGGGGGGACCAGAGGCATGCCCAAAATTCTGGCATCGCTCAGTTCAACCCACATGGTTGCCTTATCAAACCGCACGGTTTTTGCTGAAATGGTTTCAGATAAAATAGTCATTCCATGCCTCCAGAAACGACGTTTCGTGTCTCCGCGTCAGGCTTAGGGGCCTACTGGGCGGCACTGGGCGAACAAAACCCTATCCGCCTGGCAAAAACGCGCCGCGTCCATCGAGAATATGAAACGTTTTAATCAGCAGCGTAACCGCTAACCCCTATCTGGATTAAGCCGCCACTCAACCCAAAACTTTCCAATAGCGGAGCATGACTAGACCTGACAGGCTGCTGAGGGCGTGAAGCGGACTACCGGTTTGAGCGAAGCCGGTTCCGATCTTTATATTCCTTCCCCCCTTCCTAAGCCATGCGGACTTAAAACAATCATCAGCTTATCTCACCCCAAAGCACCGATGAGCGGCCTGAACGGCGCACAGCGATGTACAAGTCTTAGCCTCAACGGTTCATGTCACTGCTGTCCGTCAATCCAAGGCCATCGGAAACGGCATGCTCTGGCTACTTTTTCCGGAAAAGAAAAACGGCAACTGCCGTCAGAACGCCTATCAGGGGCATGGCTATAGCGCCTGCTAAGAAGTTATGGTGATCTATTCGCTTTTCCCTGCGGATATCAACAAAGCGGGCAAGCGCGTGTTTTTTATCAGTGGCGCTGACCTCTTCGAATTGTTTCTTATAACCCTGTTCAGTAAGCTGAGAGGCTACGTCCGCGTCTGATTTTTCCAGAACAACGGTTTGCTTACCCTTTTTGAAAAAAAAGTAATCCGGCATTTGGCGCTCCACATGGAAGAGGATATGATTAAACAATATATCCGGTCTAACTCAATTGGACTGCCCCCAAAACCGTGGACATATCCTGTCCTCACGATGAGGCCCGTTCAAAGGCCTCGGGACTGACCCCGCCCAGATGGCTGTGCCGGCGGGTACGGTTGTAGAACACTTCAATATAATCGAAGATATCGGCGCGGGCCAGATCGCGAGTCTTGTAGAGTCGCTTTCGTATCCGCTCCTTTTTCAGGCTGCTAAAAACGACTCCGCCACGGCATTATCCCAGCCATTTCCACGCCGGCTCATGCTGGGCTCCAGATTATTGGCCAGGCAGAAACGCCGCCAGTCGTCGCTACCGTATTGACTGCCCTGATCCGAATGCACCAGGACGCGCCCGGCGGGTTTACGCCGCCAGAGCGCCATCAGCAGCGCATCCAGCGCCAGTTCGCGTGATAGGCTGGGTTTCATCGACCAGCCCACCACATTGCGCGCAAACAGATCCAGAACCACCGCCAGATAAAGCCAGCCCTGGCAGGTGCGAATATAGGTGATATCCGTCACCCAATACTGGTTAGGTGCCGTCACGGTAAAAGCCCTCTCCAGTCGGTTCGGCGCGACCACCGAGGGTCTGCCGGCGATGGGCCGCGGCGCTTTATAACCACGCACCGCTTTGATTTTATTGGCACTCATCAACCGGGCCACGCGATGCCGGCCGCAGGTTTCGCCAATTTCCCGCAGGTCGTCAAATACCCGCCGGGCGCCATAGACCCCACCGCTGACTGCATAAGAATCGCGGATGAGACCGAGCAAACGCTGGTTGTCTATCGCCCGGGCTGAGAGCGGCCGGTGCAGCCACTCGTAAAATCCTGCCCGTGCCACACCCAATACCCGGCACATCGTTTTAACGCGATACTCATGTCGATGATCGTTGATGAAGCGATACTTTAATCGGGGTCCTTTGCAAAGTACCGCGCGGCTTTTTTTAAGATATCGCGCTCTTCTTCCGTGCGGCGTAACTGCGCCTGCAGCTTGAGGATCTCGCTTTTGGCTTCCAGCAGATCGGCGGCGTGCTGTTCGGTTTTATCCGGCTTGATGGCTTTAACCCACTTATACAGGCTGTGGGGGGATACGCCCAGGCGGGCGGAAACGTCGGTGACAGAGTAGCCGCGTTCAACAATTTGGCGGACGGCTTCTTCTTTAAACTCTGGGGTAAAACGCTGTGTTCCCATGGGCTCCTCCTATGCTCAAACTATAGGCCAGGAATGTCCACGATCCCAGGGGCAGTCCAACTATAGGCCAGGAATGTCCACGATCCCAGGGGCAGTCCAGGCGACGTCGCTCGCGCTCAGTAAGAACAGTACCCATGATTTCGCTTTGACCAGTCTTAAACATAGTTCTAAGCCTACCTCTTATTTTAGGCGGGTCAAAGTGTATGGATCATCAGGGGGCTAATACACCAAATCAGTATGATGGGGCCACGGAGTCAGTATCAGCGGGTCAATATCGAACGGTAGGGTGAGTTCGCCACCCGCTTACAAAGCATTGACAGAAGGATACAGCCTATGATCTGAATGGCCATCCTTTTGACGAACAGCCAGGGCAAGTGTTAAGCCTCACAGACGTTAAAAGCCCCTACTCGGAGAGTCGGGGCTTTTAAGGTACTACGAACTTAAGATTTAACATTAATCAACTTTATAACAACTTACTGCCATGGGTACTGCGTTCATAGATGTACATGCGTATCACAGGATATATGAGCTACCTATATCTTACGATGTCCTCCCATCTGTTGACTGAAAGGTAATTGTTCACTTAGCCCTATTCGAATAACCCTAGCTAAGTCTGTACAGTACATCCCCCCTCGCGATATATACTCTGTGTTACGTGGCTTTACTTCTGTCGCGATATACATAACCTAATACCGTTTTACACCCATCGCGAATACTCTAACAACTATAAAGCCTTAACTCATCGCGTTTTCAGCACTAAACTAACATGCGATTGTAGAGATTAACTACTGGGCCTTAAAACATCGTCGCTCGGGTTTATTAAAGCGACCCTAACCGACATGGTGACACAATATACTTCATGGCCTTTATCGCATTATACCTTAATTTTATCCACTTCATACTTCATAATACTACTTCTTCTTCACCTTCACCGCCAACTCAATATAATCGTTACTGCTCAATGCGCTGGCGTTAGATATAAATTTAATACATCTTGCGATAATGTCAATACTGTTTTTACAACCATAGTTTTATTATCTGTAAATCACACTCGCGCTAGTCGGCTCCGCCTATCCAGCTTATTTTTCTGATGATGTGGCGATTGAGATTTAGTCTATTGTGTTCTATACAGTGTACGGGCACGCTCCGCATTAATTTCTCGCTTGGCTGCCAATATAAAACCGTGCTGCTGGAACTGAAATACATAATTATCTTTCATT
The DNA here is from genome assembly GCF_047324175.1 of Sodalis sp. RH21. NCBI lineage: Bacteria > Pseudomonadati > Pseudomonadota > Gammaproteobacteria > Enterobacterales > Bruguierivoracaceae > Sodalis > Sodalis sp. RH21. The sequence goes on from NZ_CP178732.1 coordinate 4,907,680, forward strand.
TTAGTTACATTTCATTAACTGGGGGCGTTGGCGTGCGTAGCTGGCAAATGCTTATTGTTCTCATGGGGAGCCTTATGGTTGGCCTTGCTTGTTTTGGCTTAATATTCTCACTTCTACAATTACAATATAGCTAAGCTTGTTACATCAGAAAAAACAACGATAAAAGCATCCGCAACCTGATGGGGACGCGTATCAAAATCTTTATTAAATGGCGGTGAGTTGATAATCACAATCTTGCTCGAATTTTAAGGTTTAACTCGTTTTTTGTCGTCATCGGTGCAAAAGTGATCCACCGGAGGTGCGGACCAAAACTTGGACTACTTTGGAGGTAGTTCATGTACTCATACGAAGACCGCATCCGAGCGGTTAGGCTCTTTATCAAAGTCGGGAAGCGCACCAAAGCTACCGTTCGTCAGTTGCACTACTCGACGAAGAATGCTCTTAAAAGCTGGCATCGAGAATATGAACGATATCATGAGCTGCACGTTATCTACTGGTATCAACCAGCGGTTCGCGCCTGTGGTATTCCCGCTACCGCTTCGGCGGCAAACAGTCCCGCCTGGCCTTCGGTGCCTATCCACAGGTGATGCCGGGTATTTTGACGGGTTGGTTTTTCTGCCAAGCTGCATACTCTTTGGGCATGCAAACAGCACATGGCCTATAGCCGCAGCCTCGTTCAGAAAAAAGACGCGGTGCTTCATGTAGCCACCACGGGCAATACCAAGCCGGTTCAAATGGGATAGCGCCTGAACCTGGCCGGCTTTCTGATTGCACCGGCGGGAATCTACCACTTCCGCCGGATATGGCCGCCGAGGCTAGTGGAACGCGATGTGCGGCGCTCATGGTTTCGGTTAGGCGCGCCAGTTCGCGCGCCGTATCCGGGTGCAACAAGCCGGGCAACACGGCGTAGCCTTCGATGTCCAGTTGCGCGGAAATACCAACCCAATCCAATCGATCAATATTCGCGTAGCGTGCGGTCATTGGAAGGTTCTCCGTCAGCTCTTAGCTTCGGCTTCGCGGCGCAGCAGCTCGCGCTTGCGATCCACGCCCCAGCGGTAGCCGGCAAGATCGCCATTGCGCCGTACGACGCGGTGGCAGGGAATAGCCACGGCCAGGTGGTTCGCGCCGCAGGCTTGCGCGACAGCGCGCACCGCTTTGGGCGACCCGATGCGCTCGGCGATCTGCGTGTAGCTCACGGTCGTGCCCGGGGGAATTTCACGCAGCGCCAGCCAGACGCGCTCCTGGAAGGCCGTGCCCTGCACATCCAGAGGAAGATTCAGGCCGATTGCCGGCGCTTCGATGAAGCCCACAACCTGGGCCACCAATTGCTCGAACTCACCGTCACAGCCAATAAGTTGCGCCTTGGGAAACTGGTCCTGTAGACCGCGCACCAGCGCGTCCGGGTCATTGTCCAACAGAATGGCGCAAATACCGCGCTGACTCTGCGCAACCAGAATGGCGCCCAGCGAACATTGCCCCACCGCGAAACGGATGACCGCTCCTACACCGCCCGCCCGGTAGTCCCGTGCACGCATGCCCAATAGTTGATCGGAGGTTTCATAGAAGCGGCTGTTGGAATTGAAGCCGGCGTCATAGATGGCGCTGGTGATAGAGGCTTTTGGGGCGCTCAACTCCTCGCGCAGCTTGCGGGCGCGATAGGCCGAGCTATAGGCCTTGGGCGTCAGGCCCGTTTCAGCTTTGAACAAACGATGAAAATGAAACGGACTCAACTCGACCTCGGCGGCCAGGACGTCGAGTTGGGGCGGCGTCTCCGACGTTTCGATCAGCCGGCAGGCGCGCGCTACCAGCGCGGCGCGCTCGGACGCGGCACTGGTCTGGTCGCCGTGCGCGCGGCGGCTCGATCGATAGCCCGCCGCTTCAGCCGCCTCGACCGAATCGAAGAACTCCACATTCTTGCGCTTCGGTAGCCGCGCCGTGGAACTAGGATGGCAGTACACGCCAGTGGTACGCACGGCATAAATGAAGTGTCCGTCGGCGGCCGCATCCCGCGCCCGGACCGCTTCCCAGCGTGCATCATCCGTGTCGTAAGCAGTCGTCGTTTTCATGGCGGTAATCCTGAATTGGTTAATCACAGCGCCAGTATAGGCGGGACTTCATTCGCAAGAACTCTGATTCTTGCGAATGAATTTCATCGGCTGGGACGTCGCCACAAATACCAGGCCGCCACTGTGCGCCAAGGGCTCCATGCTTCGCGGATCTCACGCATCTGGCGCGGCGTCGGCGCATTCATCAGGCCCTTAAAACGGCGGTGGCCTTTCCGAAAGCCGAAGTCACTTATCGGCAGGGTGCAGGATCGCTCCAACCAATAATTCAGGAACATTTGCACCGTCCATTGACCAACGCCACGCAGGTATGCCTGGCGCCCGATCGGCGCGGCATCTGGCGGACGGCGCGCTTCGTCGAGGTTGGATAGCAACTTGATGGCCCGCCGGGACGCACGGTACGATGATGGCAATGGGGTTGGCGCCATTGGCCGCCCCCACGTCGATGGCCGCCCGCGGGCCGTCAAAGCCCAGTTCCTTGGCCAGCTTGCCGTAGGTTGTGGTTGTCTCCGTCGGGATACGGCGCAATGCGCCCCAGACCCGACGTTGCAACTCCGTACCAGCGGTCTCCGTTCGCAGCACGTCCAGTGCCTTCGGTTCCCCCGAGAAATAGCGATCAAGGGCCCCGGCGATCTCGGCGGGTGCGGGAATCTCCATCAACTTTAGGGCTGTGTCCGTTATTGCTGGGTAGGATCACTTGGCTTGGGGAGTTATTCCATTTGTTCAAGCTTGCCCCGCGCAAATTTTTTTCGCAATACCGGTGAGCAAATTGACGGCAGCTTCCGATTTAACGATGAGTTTTATCTGCTTGAAGCTAAATGGCATCAGCAAAAAACACCTGCCGCCGATCTGCATGTATTCGAGGGCAAGCTGGCTCGACGCGAAACTACGACACGCAGCAGAAACCGGCGAACCGTTTGCAGAATTTGAGCGTCTTTGTGCTCTTAAAGCGACTCATCCTGCATCAGGAAACAATAAAGACCGCGCAGCACCGTTCTCGAATTCAGGTGGTCAGTGCCTCCTACGAATTTACTTTGCGCAGTACTCAAGCGCCAACCTTGATACCCGCGCAAACTTACTTGAATTGTTCGTTACCAGGAAGGCGACGGCGATAGCTGTCAACGAAGTTGATACCAGTCAGCGTACCGCCGGCCACCGGGCCATTTTAATCTCCGTGGTCGCATCCACCACGGCCGATTCCAGAGCAACACCGCATACAAACGCTGGCAGAGCACGGGGTAACTATCAATTCATTTCTTATCAAAGAACGGCGGCCAGCAGCGGGGAAATATACTGTTTGACGAGGTTAGAATGGTCGGAGTCGGGAGGATCAGTGAAAAAAAACTAAGACCGTACCTAGTTGTTGAGGTCAGGGAATGCGGCACGGAAGTCGGTCATGAGGAACTTGATATCCTCGCGGCCCTGGCGAGGTTCGCGCAGTGAGTATTTGAGCAGCATGTCCGGCGCGGCGATCTCATCGATCACCGCGAGATTGACATCTTTGCCCCAGAATTCCGCGAACCAGCGGCCAACGATGGCCTTGTTCTGCTCTTCTTTGCTCATCGTCCGCTATTCAGAACTCCGATTCTTGCTGTCTAAGTAAATCCGATGTCTTTGCCGTAGTACCGGAGGAGCGCCCATTCCTCACCGGTAAAAAAGCCTGTTTTCAAGGGGTAATCTGCGCTGAACCTACAAGAGGGAGCAGGTCAAAAATAATGGACATCATCTTCAATAACTTGACGAGTAATTAACAGACGGTTCGGGCCATATGATTACGTTGAATAGCCAAACAGGTAATAATGAAATCTTTCACGTCGCCGAGATACGCATTCTACGGCCTGCCCGCCAGCAGACCGCTCACCAGAAGCTGAAAAGCATCTATCGCTTTTGGCAACGTCATCACCGGCTCTTCGCTCGCCGCGACCCAGAGGGCGGCATTCAATGCGGCCCCGTTTAGCAGACGAGCCGCGGCCTCTACATCCACAGGCTTTAAAATACCTTTATTCACCATATCAGCCACCGCGCTCCGGGTCGCATCCAGACAGGCATTCTGACTTGGCCACCGCGAGGGATCGCCCAGAAACGCCGGCCCATCCAGCAGAACGATACGCTGCACCTCTGGATCAAGCGCCATCTGAATATAGGCAACCCCTTCCGCCAGCAGCCTGGCCCAGTCATCCTCAGCAGACTGCGCCATTTCTTGCGCTCTCTTGGCCATCTCGCCATCGATCTGTGCGACAACAGCAGCCAGCAGCCCTTTTTTATCGCCAAAATTGTGATACAGCGCCCCCCGGGTCAGCCCCACGCTGGCGGTCAGATCGTCCATTGATGCTGCGGCAAACCCTTTATCAGCAAAGGCTTTACGCGCCGCTGAGATAAGTTTTACCCGGTTCGCCTCCATGGTTCCGGCTCGACGTTTCATTGCCATGCTTCCTCCATTTTATATACGAGCCGTATTTTAATTTACATACGGGGCGTATGTATAATACTATTCACATACGTTGCGTATGTGAGATTAACCGCATATGTCATGCAACGGCCGAACCGGCCCCTAAAAAAAGGCAATCCTATGATCCAGCGTGACCCGATTTTCCCCGCCAACCGCCATGCGTTGTACCAAAAACACCAATACTCCGCCGCCATTCGCTCCGGCGACTTATTGTTCGTATCCGGACAGGTTGGAAGCCGTGTCGATGGCTCGCCAGAACCCGAATTTGACGCCCAGGTAAAGCTTGCTTTTGAAAATCTTAAGGCAATCCTCGCCGCCGCTGGCTGTACACTTGACGATATTATCGACGTGACGACATTCCACACCGATCCTGAAAAACAGTTCGACACAATCATGGCGGTGAAGCGAGACATATTTCCGCAATCTCCTTACCCGAACTGGACAGCAGTAGGTGTGAACTGGCTTGCCGGGTTCGATTTCGAAATAAAGGTGATTGCGCGTATTCCTGAAAAAATGTGATCCTGCAATATCAGAACGGCAATCGATATGTAAAGCATACTATGCCTGATAGGTTTGGACTTATCAGGCATGCGCGAGAGCAATAGCAGCCTGCGGTATCCGCCGTTTTCCGGATACCGCGTTTTTTAGCTTCACGTTAGTACCTCACTTCCTGCAATCGATCATAATTGTGAAAAACCGCGTCTATAACGGAAGCGGCGTTACGCCGGATCTTTTCGATTACAGTAAAGTCTTTGACAACCGGACCCGGCGCTGCAGCCAGCTGGGTAGCATTAATCCAGGAGCCATTACACTCGGCGTGATTGACCCTGGCCGTACCGGCGCTATAATCTTTATCTTCCGTCCGCACGGTTCTGAAGCGCCATTCTTGGAATTTAGTGATCCCCCTTCTTTGATATGTTAATTAATTTCCATAATGTATTATTGCTCACAAATCCAGCATGGGAATTTTTTATTCCCCTTTCAAATTGCCAAATTTCGAGTGCAATATATCCATTGCTAGCACGGGGAGTATGACTTTTCAATCAAAATACGGCAATAAAACGGCTGCCGTGTTTTATTGATCTGATCGCTCATTTTGTATAATTTTTTGACGATATTTAAGTCGTCGAGGATCGTATTATCAATAATAATTGACATTGATAGTAACCTTTAAGTCAAGACATTCCCCCCCTTACAAGGGGTAACTATATTTTATTACCTCAAAGGAAGACCCAATGAAAAATATAATTTTATCGGTTTTCTTTACCTCATTATTTCTGGCAGGATTTACTGAGGCCGCAACGGTATATAATAAAGACGGCACCAAATTGAATCTTTATGGCCGTATCGAAGCTAAAATCGGCAATGAATGGACCAGCGATCAAAGCACCGCGGCAAATCTCACGGGACGTTTAGGCATTGACGCACAGCAAAAGCTCGATGATACATTTACCGCGATTGGCAAGATGGAATGGCAGGTCAACACGCAAGCAAATGATACCGAAACTTCCGACGACACCTGGAAAATACGGTATGCGTATGCCGGCGTGCAAACTACAGAATACGGTCGAGTGATGGTTGGCAGAACGCGCAACCCCATGTACCAATGGATGGGCATAACCGATAGGTATATGAATTTTACGCCAAACGTCTATTCCAATTGGGTCGGCACCCGTATCGATTCATCCTATCAGTGGAACCGCCAAGACGGTACCATTCAGTATGAATATTTGGGACATAACGTTGATCTGCGTACCGCCTATCTGATGGGCAACGGCGCGGGAGACAGTACCGTCGAAGATGGTTATATGAGCAGTCTCGGTTATACTTTTAAAACCACGCTCTTCGATAAAGCTTTAACCATTAAACCGGTCGTCGCTTGGCAGAAGTTAACCAAGAATCCGGAAAATAGAACCTTGTCGGGTAATTATACCCATTACATACAAGAGGGCCTCGGCCTTCGTGTTAACTATGATAAAACCTATTTGGGCGCGACCGTCGGCAGGCAGAAATATGAGCGGATCAATGCGGTCGAACGCAAGTTTGATGCGCTGGATACCTTGGCAGAATATTGGTTCACCAAAAAAATCGCCTTGCGCGGTGGCTATTCGCAATTAATAGAAAAAGCAAACGATGATTATGCCCATCGTAAGCAGTGGTTGGTAGAGGCAGAATATAAGCTACAGAAGGATATCCACCTTTCAACAACCTATATTCGTGATGAGCGCGACGATTATGAATCGCCGGATAACTTGTGGGTTGTCGGTCTGCGTTACGAATTTTAAACATTATTCAGGGTGAATAAAATGAAAATCAAATTAAGTATATTGAGTGCATTATTATTAACCTGCGGGTTGAGTCACGCGGCAGCATTACCACAGGGAAGCGGAAGTTTTGGCTTTGTGGTGCCGCAGACACACAAAAAGATGGAAGTGTTCAGCTATCAACCGCCTGGCGCCGATGCCCAGACGCCGGTGGTATTTATACTTGCCGGTTTAAACCGCGACGCGGATAAATACCGCGATTCATGGGTGGAAAATGCCACCAAAAACAAATTAATTGTTATTGCACCCCGTTTTGGCGAGGAAGATTATCCGGGGAATGACGGATATAACCTCGGTAATCTGGTGAATTCAAAGACCGGTAAAACCAATCCTCGCGGGGAGTGGGCGTTTACCGTCATTAGCGATGTGTTCGCCAGTATGCAAAAACAAGGCATCACCAAGCAGAAACAATACTATCTGTTCGGTAACAGCGCCGGTTGCCAGTTTGAGCACCGTATGTTGACCTTTGCTCCCGATGGCAATATAAAAGCAGCAATGTGCGCGGCGGCCGGCTGGTGGACAATGCCTGATGTCGAAAATCCCTGGCCCTATGGCCTGGATAATGCGCCGGTTGCCGTTAGCCGAAAGCAATTGGCCGCCTATTTTGCCCTACCCGTGTTGATTACGGTCGGCAGCAAGGACAACGATCCCTATCATCCGTTGCTGCGGCGTTCTTACGCGGCCATGGCCCAGGGCGAGAACCGGCTCGAACGTGCGAGATCTTATTTCCTGACGGGCAAACAGAAAGCCAAACGCTATAAGCTTCCTTTCAATTGGGCGTTCACCACATTGGAAGGCGTCGGGCATAACGGTGCCAAAATGTCGGCATACGGCGCCGAACAGTTTGCCTGGTTTGAGCAACATGGGAAATTCATGACGCAGGAACAACAGGAAACTAAAAACGAGGATGGCGGAGAGAGAAAATCCCAGGATGACGCCAGTAGCGAAATGAACTAAGCCAGTTGCGGCGCAGGAAATCCCGCCGGAACTCCTTGGTGGCGAAATCAGCAAGGCAATCACCGCCGAGTAGTCGAAGACATTACGGCCCGTTCCCTATACAGGGAACGGGCCGTAACCTTTGATCCGGCCGGCCTGCCCCCGGGGTGGAGTTTCATAAGCGGAACATACGCAATCCAGCGAGATCTCGGTGGGCCGGCATTGCAAGCAGGAAATCCAGCAACTTTTCTCCCATCGCGGGGGACCAGCCGCCGTAAATGATATTCCCGCGGAATTTGCGCAACAGATCGTCGTGGGACAGGGGGGCGCGTGAACTGCCGCGCATATAGGGCTGGCGGATTTCACGCACCTTGCCGCTACGGAAGGTGACCTTGATGTGGCCGGTATAGTTGGCCGGGTACTCGTTGTTCGGATCGACGACATAGCGGATCTTCTGGGCCAGCCGCAAGATCCTGGGATCGTGGACGAGTTCCTCGGAGAATTGCGCCAGCCCCGCATCCTGCTCGAAATAGGCCATGGCCATGCACCAAGGAACGCTGAATTTGGCCGCATAGCCGTTGCCGGGCTGATGCTTTTCCGCCAATGGCTCCCACAGCCGATGGACGTAGCCGTCGCTCGTCTCGCAAAGGATATCGGCGATGTCGTCCGGATCGTGGTTCTCGGCCGCCAGACGGATCATGCAATCCATATAAGGATGGGTCATGGTGCCGCTGGCAAAGGGTTTGAAGGTCAGATTATCGATCCGCCAGTTCTCGCCCACACCTTGGGTAAGGTGCTCATACGCGGGCTGCGCCGTCGGCGCGAACGCGTGATAGAAGCTGTGCTTGCCCTCGAACACCCGCCGCGGCGCGAGAAAACCTTGCTGGGCGATGCGGACGGCGCGATAGCCGGCCTGCGCAGCCCAGCCGGGATGCAGGCGCTTGGTCCACGCCCCTTCCGCCAGATATTCAATGATACCCGAGGCGAGGCTGCCGGCGACGCCGAAGGCGCTGGCCATGGTCCGTGGATTCAGGCCGAGTGCGGCGGCGACACCGGCGGCGGCGCCGAACGGTCCGATTGCGGCGGTGGGGTGGAAGCCCTGCGCGTGGATCTTGCCCGGCGCGACGGCATTGAGCCGGCAGGCGGCTTCCATCCCAATGGCGACGCCGAGTATCAGGTCCTTGCCGCTCAGACTGTAGCGCTCGGCAGCCGCCAGCACAGCCGGGACGGTGAAGCATCCGACATGGAGGGGGGACCCTTCCAGGGTATCGTCGAAGTCTTCGCCGTGGATAGCGGCCCCGTTCACCATGGCCGCTCCCGCCGCATCAAGCGCCCTGGACTGGCCCGGCGCGGTGCATTCGCCGTCCCGATCGCAACTGTCGATGAGCTGGCGCACATAGAGGGCGTGGCGTCCGGAGATCATCAGGCCGAAACAATCGATAAGATCATCGAGAATGATGCCGCGGGTTTTTTCGGGAATATCTTCGTAACGGACCTTGGCGAGGCTGTGGGCAAAGCGTTCGCTGACGCTGAGGTCCGAGGTGGCGGACTGGCTCATGTTGGAACTCCTTATAAAGGTATGGATCAAAAAAAAGAAAATCATCGTATTAACGCGCAGGCCGCCATTAGATCAGGCCTACCATCCGCCACCAGATCGGGCCGATGCCCAGGTAAATGGTCAGGAACACGACACAGAACAGCAGGCCGAGCAGCCAGAAGGGCCGCAGCGGGATATAACCGGAGTCGTAGAAGATGGGTCCGGAGCCCAGTCCGTAATGCGTGATGCCGCCCATCAAATTACTGGCGAAGCACAAACCCAGCACACCGAGCACCGGCGGCGTCCCAACTGCCAGGATGACGCCCAGGAATGCCGGATACATGGAGGCCACGTGCGCCGTCGCGCTGGCGAAGAAGTAATGAGCAAGCACATAGATCACGCACAATAGGATAAAAGCCGCGTGCCAATTAAATCCGCCGACGTAGCCTGCCAGCAACTCGCTCATCCACGGAATGAGGCCGAGTTTATTAAGGAAGTTGGCCATCATGACCAGAGCAGAAAACCAGATGAGCGTATTCCAGGCGCCCTTTTCCGCGGCCAGATCGGACCAGGACAGTACCCGGGTCAAGAGCAGGACGGCGAGGCCGACGAGGGCGGCAATGGTGGCGTTGACGTTGAAAAGCATGTCGCCGATGGTCCACAGTCCGATCAAGCCGACGAACACGCCGAGCATGATGTACTCGCTACGCGTAATCTTCCCCATCGCCGTTAGCTTCTCTTTAGCGAGCGCCGCGGCCTCGGGGCTTTTCTTGATCTCGGGCGGCCACACCACCATCAGGATCAGCGGCAGCACGGCCAGGCACAGGAAACCGGGGACGGCCCCCGCCAGGGCCCAGGTACCCCAGGTGATATCCACGCCGGCGTCGCGGGCGAAACCGACCATCAGCGGGTTGGACGCCATGGCGGTCAGGAACATCGCCGAGATGACCAGATTGCCCTGGAATGCGTTGGACATCAGGAACGATCCGATGCGCCGGCCGGTACCTTTGGCCGGATCGCTGTCGTAGGCAAGGGAAATCGCCAACTGCAGCGGGAACAGGATGCCGCCGAGACGCGCTGTGTTGGAAGGAATGACGGGAGCCAGGACGATATTGGTCAACGTCGTGGCGTAGGCCAGGCCAAGGGGCGTTTTACCCACCTTGCTCATGAACAGATAGGCGATGCGGTTGCCCAGTCCGGTCTTGAGGAAAGCCCGCGAAATAAAAAATGCGCTGCAAATAAGCCAGATCGTCGTATCGCTGAAGCCGCTCAGCGTCTGTGCCGGCGATAGCGTCTGGGTTAGTCCCGTCACGGCGATGGCGGTAAGGGCGATGACGGCCATCGGATAGGGTTTGGTCATGAAACCGACGATTGTCGCCACGAAGATGGCGAACAACTGCCAGGCCTTGGGATCGAGGCCCTCTGGACTTGGGATCAGCCATATGGCCAGGAACGTGCCGACCCATGCCAGGTGCGGCCAGTACATCGCGAGAAAATTTTTCGTGGGCGTTTGCCCTGCCGGAATACTTTGAGTGTTCGTCATGGTCATCTCTCCGGATTGCTGAATTATTCGTGCAGAAGCGTCATCAGGATCGTGGCGTCCTTCAGGTCCAGAACCCTCCAGGCGTGGTCGATCAGCTGCTTGGCGGCGGCGTCGCTGAGCACATTTTCGGCGCAACTGAAAACCTTGACTTCAAGTTCGGCGTCGGTGATGGGATTGTCGGGGCCGCCTCGGTAGCGCTCGTCGGCGTCGCCCCGGATCGAGCGGCCATCAGTGAGGACGATCTCGATGCTTGAGCGCATCTTGTTGAAGCCTTTAGCCTCAATGGCCGGATCGAACAGGCAGGAGATACGTTGCTGCATGGCCTGCATGGCGTCGCTGCCGACAAAATCATCGGAGAATTCCCGCTTGCCGGCCTTGCCGTTGAGCACAATCATGGACAGGATCGCCGGCAGGGAGAATTTGGCCTGCAGGTGGTTCTTCGCGATCGGGTAGCGGATTGGGTTCAGGATATTCGAGCCGGCACGCAACACGATCCGTTCAACCTCGCCGCTCTTGACGTCATTGTCCTTGATAAGCTTCAGCATCAAATCGGCGGACGGGTGGGTCAGCACGCCGCAGGGATAGGGCTTGATGCTTACGCCCGGCCGGTCGATGCTCCAGGTCTGGCCAAAACCTTGCGCGATCTTATCGCGCGAAACGCCACCGCCGAGCACGGCGCAAAACCCCCAGATCCCGTCCAGCGCAGAGGGATCGGCGGTATAACCCGCTTCGGCGAGGAGGGCGGCGGTAATGCCGTTCTCACAGGCACGGCCGACATGCAGCGGCTTGGTCATGGTACCGAAATTAACGCGGATACCGGCGGCAAAGCTCGCGGCGATGCCGAAACCCCAGCGCAGAGCGTCGCCTTGCAGGCCAAGCACCTTGGCCGCCGCCGCATATGCACCGAACGTACCGACCGTACCGCTGGAATGGAAGCCGCGCCGGTAGTGCTGCGGCAGCATCCATTCCGCGATCTTCGTCTCGACTTCGAATCCGGTCATAAACGCCAGCATAAAATCCTTGCCGGAGAGGCCGCCGCGTAACTGCGCGGCGACGAGGGCGCCGGTGAGGGAAGGTATGGTCGGGTGGGTAAGCAGGCCATATACGTGAGCGGGATCGAGGCTGACCTGGGAATCGTCCCAGTCGTGCGCGTGGCCGGCGGTCCCCATGATGCGCGCCGCGATGGGCGCGGGCACCTTGGCGCCGGGATCGCCGAGCAGCAAGGCTTCGCCCTTGCCGCCGGTATCTTTTGCGATCTTGGCCAGGATGTTTACGCATTCATGGTCGGAGCCGGCCACGTACAGCGCAAGACCGTCGAGCAGGCAACGGGTGCCGATGCGCAGTACTTCCGCCGGCATATCGTCGAAAGCGACGGTTTCGACGAATCGCGCTGCGTCCCGTGTCATGGCCATATCGGGCGGAATGGCGGCGAAAGGGTTGTTTTGAATTGACGTCATGATGTCTGGAGTCTCCGTGAGGTGTGATGCGGTTACTTGATGCTCTCGTTATGCAGGAGACATGCCATACTCAAAACGTATTGAAATAGCAGGGAAAATTAGAATGTGAGAGATTTTTCTGGCAATTATTGGGATATTGGGCCGACCTGAACCATCCAAATCAAACCGCGCCGCCGGCGGGCCGTACTCCGGCCCATTTGCCTGTCGCTCACATCTTTACGTCGTTGACATAGCCCAGAAATTCGCGGCCCAAAGGCGTGATTTCAGTGCCCTGTTTAGTTGAGCCGGCGCGCAGCATGCCGTGGCGCTTCAGCACGCCGAGATGGCGCCTCAGCGCGGGATAGGTGATGCCGTCGTCGTTTTTCTTCAGCAGGCTAAACACCGGCTCCCGCCCCAGGTTCTGGCCTCGGATCTTCGCGCTATAGAGGGCTAAGATCTCTTTGCAGACGTCCAGCGTGCCGTTCTTCATGAGTTCTTCGCGGAGGGCGGCGAGGGGAGCATGCGGCTTTCCCGTCGTTATGCACGCGTCGCTGGCCGATTGAAAATAGCGCGGAAGATCGGCGATGGCGCAGGTGCGGCCCGGAGGCACGACCGTGCACAGATAGGTAACCATGTTCTGCAGTTCGCGCACATTACCCGGCCAGTCGTAGGCGTTGCAGAAATCCTCCAGTTCCTTATCGAATTTCAGGTGATAGGAATGATGCGTTTCGGCGAAATGCCTGGCCAGAAGCAGCACATCGCCTTTGCGCTCACGCAGCGGCGGAATGTATAAGGGGCAGGTGCAGATCCGGTAAAACAGATCCTTGCGAAACTGCTTGGCGCGGATCATATCGCCGAGGCTTTCGTTGGTGGCGGCGATAACGCGCACGGAGATTGGCAGCACCCGCTCGCCACCGATGCGGCGCACCTCCCGCTCCTCCAGCACCCGGAGCAACCGGGCCTGCACGCCGAGCGAAGCGTTTCCCAGTTCGTCCAGAAAGATCGTTCCGTTATGGGCCTGTTCGAACAGGCCGGGCTTACCGCCGCGCCGCGCGCCGGTGAAGGCGCCTTCCTCGTATCCGAACAACTCGCTTTCAGCCAGGCTCTCGGGCAGCGCGGAAAAATTGAAGGCGACGAACGGGCCATTGGCACAGGCGGAAGCCTGGTGGATGGATTGTGCAAACAGTTCCTTGCCCGTTCCGCTCTCACTCTCCAGCAGCACGGTCAGAGAGGTGCCGGCAAATTTGCGGGCGATCTCAATCGCCTGGAGAATAGCCGGCGATTTACCCAATATGTTGGTGAAGGAATATTTCGCCGTGAGTCCCGTTCCCTTCAGCTTGCGCCTGACCTTGTTCTCCAGCTCCTGGACCCGGTTAACCGGTTTTACGATGATAATCGCGCCGATATTTCCGCCGATCGGCTCGGCAACCGGCCTGATCTGGAGAACATAATACTGCTGGTTGATCTTGGTGACGATTTCCTCGTTGCTGTTATCGTAATAGTACGAAAAGGGGCGTTCCAATTCGGTGAAGACATCTTCGAAGCGCAGTTCGCCGGTCTTGTCGACGCTCGCGATCAGGCCTTCGGCGCCGTGGTTCTTGAAGATGATGACGCCTTGTTCGTCAATGCCGAGGATGATCTCGTCGATATTGTTGATGATGGTATTTCTGCGCGTGCTGAGTTTATTGTTGCGCCGCGCCATCTCGAACACGGAATCCATATAGGTATGGGCGATGGAGTTGAGCACGTCGCCGGAAATGGAGAATGCCCGCAGGATTTCGGCATAGGTCGTGATGGTGATTTCCCTCACGCCGAGATCGATGAATCCCATGCTGTCGGGAACGCTTTTCTTTCTGCCAGCGCTGATGGCGACCGCCTGGTCCATGTTCGCAGGTTTGGGGCAGCCGGGATAATACGGAATGATGTTGAGATGATTGACCCCGAAACTGGCGATTTCCCGCATAAGATAGTTCGCCCTCTCCCGTGAGTTGTCGACTGCCAGCACAAGGGTTCCCTTGGGCAGTTCGAGAAGCTGGTCGAAGTTCGACGGGTTCACGAACCGGCCAGCCAGCAGTATCGTGGCGCCCGCCGGGAGAACGTGCCTGGCGTATTCATAAGTGCCGGGATAGGTCGCGAGGTATAGATCGTAATCGTGCGGCGGGGCATCTGCGCTGGTCTCAAGGCACCAGCACAGGATCTCGGCGTATTCACCGATCAGCGACCTCAAGCGCGCGCCCATGGCGTCGCAGACGACCTCCGCCAGACCGATCACACACAGTTTTTTCTTCATCCTTTTCACCCTTAGTGGTGAAGGAGATCGTGCCGGCGCCGGAAAATGACGAATTACGGATCGACGAACAGGGCGATCTCGCTGGAGCCCTTGTCATAGGGCATATTCCCCATCGTGAACGACTCCGATTATAGAATACCCGCCAGTCTATTACTTGATCATGGTCACTACCGGGACAATGGCATAACAGATGGCGTTGAACGGAAAAAGCGGCTGTTCGGCCACCGTAATACAAACCAATAAACAATGTATTAGCCGTGGATTTGATTCCGAGTCCGGCACCATGATTTAAGCCAAACCGAGCACGCTCTTGCCGTCTGGCCCTTGACTAATTCCCGCTTACATTTGCGGTTGCTCAAATCTAGGGCAGAGTTTATAATAAGACCTCAAATATGGTCTTTTTTGAGGTCTTATTTATGACTACTGCTATCTATGCCGATCGCTCGGCATCAATTTCCGAGCTGAAAAAAAATCCAACAGCCACCGTTAAATCTGGCGATGGCCGCCCTGTGGCGATTATGAATCACAGTAAACCGGCATTCTATTGCGTGCCCGCGTCGCTGTACGAAAAAATGCTGGAAATCATTGAAGATCGTCAGTTGGCCCGTGTCGTGCGTTCCCGCCTCGACGAGGAAGATATCGAGGTCAGTTGGGAGGACTTATAATTGCCGGAAAAGGAATTCAACACCAAGCTTAAGTTTAAAAAATCCGCAAAAAAGGATTGGGATGCGCTCGGTGGCAACGTTCGTGAAAAGTTTAAAAAGCAGCTTAAAAAACGCGCGGAATCCAAAGAAGCGCTAACTTCGATCAAGAACCAACTCTCCGGCGTAGATTTTTGCTACAAACTCACACTGCGTGCAGATGGTTACCGACTTGTTTATCAAGTTAAGCAGGATGATCAAGGCGAGGTCCACGTCATTATCACCGTCATCACCGTCGATCGCCGTGAGGATGTGTACGATAGCCTGCAAGATAAGATAAACAAGGATTAAAGAAACCCGCTTAACGGCTGGGACAAGGTTCGATACCCATATCTACGGCTCCCCTGCGCTATCCCGTCCTAACGTTGTTGGTTCCCGCCGGCTGCTGGCCGAACGCGCAGGCAATTATTCGCTCACCTCAATGAGTCGGTAAACGTCTTGCGCGGGCAAAACGTATCGCAGCAATATCAGCGGCGGAAGGTCCAGCGGCCGATCACCCCAGCCGTTGAAGCGCGAGGTCGACAAACCGGCGCAGCTTGGCCGTCATGCGCCGGTCGGCCAAATGAACGAGAGCCAGTGGCCATGACGGCGTGGCGGTATTGCCCAGCAGCCTGACCAGACGCCCCGCGGCAATGTCAGCGGCTATTTCGAAATCCGCCAGCAGCGCCACGCCTAAGCCATCTCGCACCGCCGACAGCAAGGCCGATCCATTATCGGCGACGAAGCGGCCCGACACCGGGACTGGCGGCAAGCCGGAGAACTGCCAGCGATTGCGCGGAACGCCATCGCGGAACAGGAGGCAATGGTGTTGCGCCAAGTCAGCTGGAGTTAGCGGCACGCCATGCTTCGCCAGATAGTCGGGCGATGCGCAAACCTGCCGATAACAAGGGCGCAGTGGGCGGGCAATCAGCCCGCTATCCGGCAGGTCGCCGAATCGGAATGCGGCCTCCGTGCCCTCCTCGGCCAGGTCTACGACCCTATCGGTTAGCCGTAGGTCAACTTCCACGTCTGGGTAGAGCCTGAGGTAATCGCGAACGAGCGGCGTCACGACGGTTGTGCCGAACGATACGGCGGCACTTACCCGCAAGCGCCCGGTGGGACGGCTATGCCGCTCGCGCGCCGCATCCTCCGCGGTTTCGACGCGGGCAAGCACGTCCAGGCAGTCGGCGAGGAAGGCCCGGCCCACCTCCGTCAGGCTTTGCCGGCGGGTAGTACGCTGGATCAGCTTGGTTCCGAGCCGGCGCTCCAAATCCTGAACGTGATTCGCAACCATGGTAGGGGACAACCCGCATATCCTGGCTGCCGCGCTAAAACTGCCCGCTTCCGCCACGCGGGCAAACACAGCCATGCTTTCTAATCGATCCATTTCACACTCCTGGTTGGATATGTTCGCAGTATTAAGCAGATTATCCAAATAAAATTGCTCAATTATAGTGATCCCTTGGCATCTCGGCGCGGTTGCGCCGATAAATCGGGCGAATAACGCAAAATAAGGAGCAATGACATGGGCAGGCTTGAACACAAGGTGGCTTTAATAACGGGCGGCGCGCGCGGGCAAGGCGCGGCGGAGGCGCGCTTATTCGTCCATGAAGGCGCGCGCGTGTTCCTGTGCGACGTGCTGGAGGAGGAAGGCCGCGCACTGGCCGCAGAGATCGGTACGGGCGCCAGCTTTGCCCGTCTCGACGTTACCGATGCCCGGGCTTGGCGGAGGGTGGTGGGCGAGATCGAGGCACAGGCAGGCCGGCTCGACATTCTCATTAACAACGCCGGCACCAACGTTCGCCACGCACTCACCGATACGACGCGGGAGGAATGGGATCTCATGCTGAACGTCAATCTGACGGGGCAGTTTCTTGGCATACAGGCGTGCGCGCCGCTGATGAAGCGCGGCAGCGGCGGCAGCATTGTCAACCTGGGCTCCACCGCCGGCATCATGGGCCATCCGGTCGCTGGCTATTCCACGTCCAAATGGGGAGTGCGCGGTCTGACCAAATCGGCGGCGATCGAGCTTGCGCCCGCCAACATCCGCGTCAACGCGCTCCATCCCGGCGTAGTAGCAACGCCGATGATGGACCCGGCCGGTACGCTATTTCGCGAGTTGGTTGAGCTGACGCCCTTAGGCCGCGCGGGCCGGCCCGAGGAGATGGCGGAGGTGGCCCTGTTTCTCGCCAGCGACGCCGCCGGCTTCATCACCGGCGTCGATCTCGCCGCCGATGGCGGTTTCAGCGAGCTGGGTACTTACGGCGCGGTGTGGAAACATCTTCACGCCGCATCCTGACGCGCCGGATGGCGTGTTCCATTTCCGGGACTATCGACACATAGAGGATCGTCAAATGGCTACTTACCACCTGCGCCGTTACTTTCTGGCGTCCGAAAACGCCGCCATCGCTTACCTGGCGATCTGGCGCGCCCACGTCGCCAGCCTTGGCGTATCGGGTATCGCCACCGAGGGCTTTTTCACAGTTGCGGAGAATGCCCGCGAAGTGGTGGCTCTGCTCCGCTTCGCTGAAGGCACCGACCCCGAACAGGCTATCCGTGCCTACATGGCGAGTCCAGGCTTCGCGCAGGACATGGCCGGCTTCGACATGTCGCAGATCGTGCGGGTCGAGGTCCAGACCCTCTCGCCAGGCGCCGGTTCGCCCCTCGGCTGAACGCAGCCCCGTTGCCGGGGCTTATTTAATACCTGTGGAAACTCAGCCGGCACCCGGCCTCTTTTAGCCGACTGCATCTGTCGTTGACCTTGGTTTTTAATTACGAAACGCATATGATGCATATATGAATCACATACGGAGATAATTATGGGTCTGGTCAATATTGATGATGATTTGCACGATCAGGTACGCAGAGCCACCAATGTATCATTACGTTCAATCAATGCTCAGGCCGCCTACTGGATCAAGGTAGGGATGTTATGCGAGACCAATCCTACGCTTAGTTTCAATGAGATCATGAAGCGTGAGTTGAGTAGTGCAGGTGTTTCTGCCGAGCCGCTGGCGGTGAGTGGGTCATGACCAAGCAACCTCGGGAACTGGCGTTGCTGGCCGAATCAGGACGACTATTGGCCTGCGTGTTTGGAATGCTTGACCAAATCCCGCTCCGCGGTATGTCGACCTTGGAAATAGACCACGCCGTAGAGCAATTTATTGTTAAAAACCTCCAGGCACGGCCAGCCAGCAAGGGGCAATATGGCTATGGGTTCGTATTGAACTCCTCCATAAATGATGTGGTCTGCCACGGCGTCCCATCCCAATCAGATGTACTGCGCGATGGCGACATCGTTAATTTCGACATTACGCTTGAAAAGAACGGTTATATTGCCGATTCCAGTAAAACCTATCTTGTTGGCGAGGTTGATCTGAGTGCCCGAAGACTGGTACGGACTACGTATGAGGCGCTGTGGAAAGGCATCCAGACGGTTCGTCCAGGCGCGCAGTTGGGTGATATAGGTTGGGCAATCGAACGTCATGCAAAGCGAGGCGGTTATTCTATTGTGCGTGAATTTTGTGGTCATGGCATCGGTCGCGAGATGCATGAGGAGCCGCAGATTTTGCATTATGGCAAGCGGGGAACCGGCCTCGTCCTGCGTGAAGGTATGGTTTTCACTATCGAACCGATGCTGAATCAAGGCGGACGCAGCGTAAAAACGGGGGCTGGCGGATGGGCCGTGATGACGAGAGACGGGTCGCTCTCCGTACAGTTTGAACATACCGTTGCGGTCACAGCCTCCGGCGTCTCGGTGCTGACCTTACGTCCCGATGAAATTGACATGATTAACCGGCTTTAATCGCCGTATTGAGCGGAGCAGACGAAATCGACGCCATCCTTGCCCGTACATCCTTACCCATATCTATAAGAATACGAGCGCCGCAACTGGATACGTCCGGGTCGGCGCGGGAAGATGGACTTTCTTCGCGCCCGGGCAGCGACCTCTAGCCAAACCGCATATAAAAAACCAGCCTGAAGGCTGGTTTCCCGCGTTAAGAGGCGGGGTCGCCAGCTCGTTAACCGAGACTATTCGCCGCTCGCGAAGGCAAAACCCTCATCTTCCCAGCCCGTGATGCCGCCGATCATCACTTTGACCGGCCGGCCGAGTTCCGCCAGCTTCAACGCCCCACGCTCGGCGCCGTTACAGTGCGGACCGGCGCAATACACCACAAACAGCGTATCCGTCGGCCATTGCGCCATCCGCTGCTCGGTAATATACCGATGCGGCAGATGCAGCGCCCCGGGAATATGCCGCCGCTTGAACGCTTCCGGCTGGCCGATCACCTGCAACAGCACGAAATCCATCTCATCGGCCGCCATGGAGGCATGCACATCGGCGCAGTCGGTTTCCAGCGTCAGGCGCTTGGCAAAATAGGCGCGCGCGTCTTGCGGCGAAGCAGATTTAATTTCAGATACATAGCTCATTTTATTCTCCTCTGGGTTAGGTCTTATAGTAAGCCGGCGTCACCTTTTGCTGGAAGATGGCAGCAATGCCATATAACATCTGAATCATGCCAAAATCATCCCTCGATAATCTCTCCGTCGTCGCGCTGGCCTACGACGGTCTTTGCACTTTCGAATTCAGCATTGCCGTTGAAGTGTTCGGCCTGCGCCGGCCGGAGATGGGCGATAACTGGTATCGGTTTGCGGTTGCCAGCGCCGATCCCGGCGAGCTGCGCGCGGCCGGCGGCATCCGCGTCCTGGTGGATGGGGGGCTGGAATTGCTGGCACAGGCCGGCACGATAATCATCCCCGGCTGGACCAGCATCGACCGGCCGGCCCCCGATAACCTGATCGTAGCGCTACGAACGGCCCATGCGCGCGGCGCGCGGATACTCTCCATCTGTTCCGGCGCCTTTATCCTCGCCCAGGCCGGACTGTTGCAGGGCGGCCGCGCCACCACCCATTGGCGCTACAGCGAAATACTGGCTGCGCGCTACCCGGATATCAGCGTAGCGGCCGACGTGCTGTATATCGATAGCGGCCAGGTACTGACCGCCGCCGGCAGCGCGGCCGGCATCGATCTGTGCCTTCATTTGGTTCGCCGCGACTTCGGCGCGGCCAAGGCCAACATGGTGGCCCGCCGGCTAGTAATCCCGCCGCATCGCGACGGCGGCCAGGCGCAGTTCGTCGAACGGGCGGTGCCGAGTCATTACGAGAGCGCCAGGCTCGGACCGCTGCTGGATCGTCTGCGCCGGGACCTGCCCGCCCAGGCACCCATCGCCGCGCTGGCCCGGTCCGCCGGCATGAGCACCCGCACTTTTCTACGCCGTTTCAAGGATGCCACCGGCACCACCCCGGCGCGTTGGCTGATGGCCGAACGGCTGAGTAAAGCGCGCGGCCTGTTGGAAGAGAGCAGCCTGACCATCATGCGCATCGCCGAGGTAGCCGGTTTCGGCAGCGCCGCCAACTTCCGACTCTACTTTCGCCGCCAGTACGCCACCACACCGGCGCAATATCGCGCTCGTTTTAGCCAAAGGGAACCGGAGGCACCGATCGCGTAAAAGATACTTTGCCGATGAAACGCGGCGACCAGCCTGAGGAGGTCGCCCAGGCAATAGCGCGGCTGTTGTCCGATGAGGCGTCATATGTCACGGGTAGCTTTATCGATCTGGCGGGTGGGAAGTAGCGTTTTCGCCTAGTTAACAAATTATTTAGTGGCGCATGACGAGAGCCGGCTTACCCGCATCCGCTGCCGATTGGCCAGCGCCAGCGCGATCGCCAACAGCGATAATACGATGATTATCACCCCGTAAATCTGCACCGATGGCCTGATAACGGTTAACATTACTCTAAAGAACGGCTTACCGTTATTCCCGCGCCAGACCGAATACAGCACGCCCAGGATATTACTTAGGGCAATCTGATACCCGCCGGCCGGTTGGCTGGAAAAAGCGGTGGGTACGGAACCTGACGGCGAACTGCGGGCCAGGCAGTCGCTGCGGGCCAATAATGGCCCGATTGAGGATATCCGCGCCTACCGATCGGCCGGCAAGCCGTTTTACGACCCGGCGGATATCCGCGTACCGGTGCTGCTGGTACACGGCGAATGGGATATTGATGCGCCGATTGCCCTGGCGCAGGCCTGGTTCTTGCGGTCCACCGGCGCACCGGTCAAACGTTGGGTGGAAATTGGCGAAGCCACGTATATGGCCGAAGATCCGTCTTGATTAAATAAATCGCGGTAAGCGCTTGCACACTTACCGCGCGATGGTTCACCCCGCAGGTTAGGCCAGTCAGATTTTAAATCCCGCCACCACGGTTTCCAACTGAACGGTCTGATCCTGCATCGCCTGGGCCGAGGCCGATAGCTGCTCCACCAGCGCGGCGTTTTGCTGCGTGGTGTTATCCAACTGGGCGATGGCCACATTGACCTGTTCGATGCCGAGGCTTTGCTCCTGGCTGGAGGACATGATCTCATTCATTAATGTCGCCACGTTATTCACGCCGGCCATGACCTCATCCATGGTGTTTCCCGCCGTGGATACCAACCGGCTGCCGGTGGCGATATTGGCCACCGAATCTTCGATCAGCTTTTTAATTTCCCTGGCCGAGGTGGCCGAACGCTGCGCCAGGTTGCGCACTTCGGAGGCCACCACCGCGAATCCCCTGCCCTGTTCGCCGGCGCGCGCGGCTTCCACCGCGGCGTTCAGCGCCAGAATATTGGTCTGGAAGGCGATGCCGTCGATCACGCTGATAATATCGACGATTTTATGGGAGGAACGGGTAATGGACCCCATGGTCTCCACCACGTTTTTGACCACCGCCGATCCTTTCCGGGCCACCGCGGAGGCGTCGCGCGCCAGATGATTCGCCCCTTCCGCGTTTTTGGTGTTCTGTTTCACCGTGCTGGTCAGCTGCTCCATGGACGCGGCGGTTTCTTCTATGGAACTGGCCTGCTCTTCGGTGCGGGCGGATAAATCCAGATTACCGCTGGCGATCTGGCGGGACGCCGACGCAATCGCCAGGCTGCTGTCGCCCACTTGCCGGAGGATGGTTTGCAAAAATTGCAGAAATTCATTGAAGCTGTGATTGATTTGATTGAATTCCGGGCTGCTGCTTTGCGGCAGGCGCTGGGTTAAATCCGCGCCGCCGGCGGAAAGCTGGCTGATATTTTTATTCAGCGCCGCGAGCCGGCGCATAAAGATTTTAATCGCCGCGATCAACACGACCAGCAGCAGCAGCACCAGCGGTATTTGCACCATGCCCAGGCTGGCCAGAATGCCATGCGTGCGGGTCAGCAACTGGCTGGTGGGCATATCGGTGGCGATAAACCATGGCCCGGTGATATTACTCATAAATAAGGTATGCGACGTGCCGTCATGGTCGTAGTCGGTAACCAAACTCGGGCTGTCTTTGATGCGATCGAGACTTTTGCGGATTT
Organism: Sodalis sp. RH21; assembly: GCF_047324175.1. Classification (NCBI taxonomy): domain Bacteria; kingdom Pseudomonadati; phylum Pseudomonadota; class Gammaproteobacteria; order Enterobacterales; family Bruguierivoracaceae; genus Sodalis; species Sodalis sp. RH21. The sequence continues at coordinate 4,930,328 of NZ_CP178732.1, forward strand.
GCAGCGCCAGCGGCGACTGCTCGCCCAGGGAGGCCAGTTTTGGCAATTTATCGTTGCCGGCATGGCTGGTGCCGACGATGGTCCCATCCTGTTCAACGATATAAATGGTGCCGTGCACTTTGTTTTCCATCGCCGTCACCAACTGGTTGAAAAAGCCCAGCGTAATGTCGATGGTGGCGACGCCCCACTGCTTATCGCCCTTATAGATGGGCATGGCGCAGTTGGTGCGCGGTTCGGTGCTGGCATCATCAAAATAGGCCGGAGCCCATGCGCACCGGCCTTTTTCGCCCTTGGAGGCGGCCAGATACCATGACTGATCGAAATAATTATCGGACTCGGCGCTGTTCCAGAACGTATTGACCGTCAATTGATTGGACTTGTCGCGGGCAAAAAAGGTACTGAACTTCACTTTGGCGGGATCGCGCTGGTTCGGCAACGGCCAGATGCCGCCGCCAAAGACGGCGCTGTCGCCATATTGATCCACCAGGGCGGGCAACAGCCGGTCTATGGCGTCGCTGTCCATCTGCGCCACGGTCTGGGTAATGCTGCGCACTTGGGATTCCACCTTGATCAGGCGATCGTTGATCGCCACGGCGACATCGGCGACCTGGTTGGCGACCATGGCGCTTTCGGTCTGTCTCAGTTTGGGCGCGACGGAGATTTGGATGACCACCACGGTGACCGCGACCAGCGCAATAAAAAACAAGCTGATCAAAGCGATAAAGCGGGATTGAGTTGTTTTTAACATATCAGGGTACCCACAGACTAAGCAGCGAGATCGCTGCCTAACTAATAACGGCGTTTTCTGATATTTCTTTATATATAACTAGTGAATATCACTTTCCAAGCGATCGTTAATTAAACCCGGCAGAATATTATGCCAATGAAACTTTTTCGTATTCAATAACCGATACGGCGGGGATGATCCCGCCGCCACGGCGCTTCCCGCGGCTGCCGCCCGGCCCGCGCGCGCCGAGAAAGACGCAATCAGGGTAAATAGCGTTCGGCAAAGCTTTCGATATCGCGAAATGCCCCCATACGTTCTTGCAGGGTCCGATGATCCCAATGCCACCATTGGCTGCGCTCGATTCGTTCGATCAGCGCGTCGGGAAAACGCTGGCCGATGGGTTTGGCCGCGACCCCGGCGACGATGGTATAGGGCGCCACATCCTTGGTCACCACCGCCGCGCTGCCAATCGCCGCGCCGTTGCCGATGGTCACTCCAGGCATAATCACCGCGTTATGGCCGATCCAGACGTCGTGGCCGATGGTCACGTGCTGCTCGCGCCGCCAGTCGAAAAACGCCAAGTCATCCTCCCCCAGATCATATTCGGAACCACGGTAGGTAAAATGATGCTGGGCGATACGCTGATAAGTGGGGTGATTGCCGGGATTGACCCGCACATACGTGGCGATGGAAACGAATTTGCCGATGGTGGCGTAATAAATCTGGTTATGTCCGGCGGTATAGGAATAATCGCCGAAGTCGACCTCTTCTAAAATGGCGTCATCGGCCAAATGCACGTATTGGCCAAGACGGGTGTGGTTTAAGATCACGTTATTGCCGATTTTGGGTTGCGCTGCGTTGGTCATGATTGGGAGTCCCGTGGGTGTGATGCGGGCAGGGTTGCCGGCGGCGGCAACAGGGCCAGCATCGTTTTGAGCGTATCGGCCAGCGGGCCGTCGTTGTTGAGAATAAGACAATCCAAGGGCAAGTCTTGTTGGTACTCCCGCGCGCGGGCCAGGCGCCCTTCGATTTCACCGGCGGTTTCCCTGCCGCGCTGGCGCAGCCGCTGGTTAAGCACCCCCGGCGCCACGGCCAGGCATAACGGCATCAGTTGTTCCCCATACCGCCGCCGCGCCTGGGCCAGGTGCGCGCGCGAACCGTTGACAATCACGTCCACGCCGCGCAGCAGCCAGAGATCGATTTCAATACCCAGCGCGTAGCGCAGCTGATGCGCCTGCCAGTCGAGGGCGAACAGCCCCCGCTCGCGCCGGTGGGTAAACACGGCGTCGCTCAGCTCGATGTGATTTTCCCCGCCGGCGCCCGCCGCCCGGGTAATATAGCGATGCGCCACGGTCAGCGGTTGTTCCGGCAGGCGTTGCAGCGCCGCCAGCAGGCTGTCCTTGCCCGAGCCGGACGGTCCCATCAGATAAATTAAGCGCCCCATCAAAATACCTGCCGCCCTTGCCGCCACACATTTTTCACATAAACATGGCCGTTATGGCGATGGGCCAGCACCAAATCGGCGCGCTTGCCTTCGGCGATCTGGCCGCGATCGGCGAGTCCCAGCGCCCGGGCCGGATTACCGGTCATCAACATCACCGCCTGCGGCAGGCTAAAGGTATTGGTCTCATCCGCCGCGATGCGAAACGCCGCGTCCAGCAGACTGGCCGGGTAATAGTCGGAAGACAGAATATCCAGCACGCCAAGCGTCGCCAGATGATGCGCCGCCACATTGCCGGAGTGAGATCCGCCGCGCACGATATTCGGCGCGCCCATCAGCACCTGCAAACCCAGTTGATGGGAAGCGAGCGCCGCCTCTTCGGTGGTGGGGAACTCGGCGATGGCGCTGCCCAGATCGCGGGATTCCAGCACATGCTCCAGGGTGGCGTCGTCATGGCTGGCCAGGGTAATGCCGCGCTGGCGGCAATGGGCGGCGATCGCCGCGCGATTCGGGGCGGCCCAGCGCGCCGACAGGGCGATTTGCTGTTCTTCATACTCGTCCATCTGCCGGTCGGTGAGATGGTATTTGCCCTGGGTATATTCCCGGTATTTCACCGGCGAGACAAACTGACGCTGGCCCGGTGAATGATCCATTAATGACACCAGGGAAACCCCGGGTTTTTCCATTAATTGCTCAAACAGCGACAGCGTGCTGTCATGGGGCAGTTCGCAGCGCAGGTGCAGCCGGTGATCGGCGCGGGTCATGCCCGAATGCCGGGTAGCGATGATCGCATCGATCATTTTTTGCAAGGTGCCCGCGCGGTGGCCGCCGTCGCGCACATCGCCGATGGCCACCGCGTCCAGTACGGTCGTGATGCCGTTGGCGACCATTAACGCGTCATGGCTGCTCATGGCCGAATGGGCCGGCCAGTCGACATTCGGCCGGGGAGTAAAAAATTTATCCAGATTGTCGGTATGCAGCTCGATTAAGCCGGGCAGCAGCCAGCCGCCCTCGCCGTCCAGCGCCTGCGGCAGCCGGCTGGCGCCCGCGGCAAAGTTCCGGATCGCGCCGTCGCGCACTTCCAGCGAACCGTCGACGATTTCATCGGCCAATACCAGGCGGACATTATTAATGATCATGCGCGGTTCTCCACGGGCTGCGGCGGCTGCATATCATATAGCCGGTCGGCGACCCGCCGGCGCACCTCTTCATCATGGAAGATGCCGACAATCGCGGCGCCGCGCTGCTTGGCCTGCTCGATCAGCCCCACCACCGCCATGCTGTTGCGCTCGTCAAGGGAGGCGGTAGGTTCATCGAGCAGCAATACCGGATAATCCACGATAAAGCCGCGGGCGATATTCACCCGCTGCTGCTCGCCGCCGGAAAAAGTGGACGGCGCCAGATGCCACAAGCGCTGCGGCACGTTAAGCCGCTCCAGCAGCGCCTCGGCGCGCGCCCGGCATTGCAAGCCGTCGACGCCCAGTTCCAGCAGCGGCTGCATCACCAGGTTCAGCGCGCTGACCCGGGGGATAACCCGCAAAAACTGGCTGACCCAGCCGACGGTATGACGGCGCACCGCCAGGATTTCACGGGCTTCGGCCCGGACGATATCCAGCCATTGCCCCTGATGCCGCACCAGGATTTGCCCCTGGTCGGGCAGATAATTCGCGTAGAGCGAGCGCAGCAGCGTGGATTTACCGCTGCCGGAGTGGCCATGCAGCACCACGCATTCCCCGCCCCCGACGGTCAGGTTGGCGTCATGCAGCACCGGCAGGCGTACGCCGTTCTGGTTATGTAACACGAAGGTTTTGCTGAGATGCTCCACCTGTAATTGCGTATTCATCTGTTTGTTGCCCATAGCGTAATGTCACCCACTTCAGGAGAGGACCGACGAAACCAATAATTGGGTATAGGGATGATGGGGATCGTCCAGCACCCGATCGGTCAGGCCGCTTTCTACCACCACGCCTTGCTTCATCACCAATAAACGATGGGCCAGCAGCCGCGCCACGCCCAAATCGTGGGTCACGATCACCGCCGCCAACTGCATTTCCACCACCAGATTGCGCAGCAGATCGAGCAGCCGCGCCTGCACGGAAACATCCAGCCCGCCGGTGGGTTCATCCATGAATACCATGCGCGGATGAGTCACCAGATTGCGGGCTATTTGCAGCCGTTGCTGCATCCCGCCGGAAAACGTGGTGGGAAAATCATCAATCCGCGCGACCGGAATCTCGACATCTTCCAGCCAGCGGCCGGCTTGACGGCGGATATCGCCATAGTTGCGCTGGCCCATCGCCATCAGGCGTTCGCCGATATTGCCGCCGGCTGATACCCGGGGGCGCAGCCCGTCCAGGGGATATTGGTGCACCACGCCCCATTCGGTGCGCAGCAAACGGCGGCGATCGCTCTCGGCCATGGCGTAGAGATCCCGCGCCGCGCCTTCGCCCGGCCGGTACATAATCCGTCCCGCCTGCGGCGCCAGGCGCGCCGAAATCGATTTTAACAGCGTGGTTTTGCCGGAGCCGGATTCGCCGACGATGCCCAGGACTTCGCCGGGATAGATCTGGAACGACACGTCGCTAAATCCCTTACCCGGCGCGTAGAGGTGCGTCAGATGCTCCACCGACAGAAGCGGCGTGGAGGAAAGCGGTACAAAGGTCATGGCTGCTGCGCCTCTTGCTGATGGGAATGCTGCTCCAGTTGCTGTTGGCAAAAGTCGGTGTCGGAGCAAATAAACATGCGGTTGCCCAGATCGTCGAGTACCACTTCATCCAGATAGCTGTGGCGGGACCCGCACAGCGCGCAGGGCTGGTCCCACTGCTGTACGCTGAAGGGGTGATCGTCGAAATCCAGGCTGGCCACCTTGGTAAACGGCGGCAGCGCGTAGATGCGTTTTTCACGCCCGGCGCCGAACAGTTGCAGCGCCGGCATCATATGCATTTTCGGATTGTCGAACTTGGGGATCGGCGACGGGTCCATCACATAACGATCGTTGACCTTCACCGGATAGGCGTAGGTGGTGGCGATATGGCCGTAGCGGGCGATGTCCTCATACAGCTTCACCTGCATCACCCCGTACTCTTCCAGGGCGTGCATTTTGCGGGTTTCGGTTTCCCGCGGTTCGATAAAGCGCAGCGGTTCGGGGATCGGCACCTGGTAAATCAGGATCTGGCCTGCGGCCAGCGGCGTTTCCGGAATACGGTGCCGGGTCTGGATAAGCGTGGCCAGGCTGGTGCGCACGGTGGTGGCCACGCCGGATACCCGCTGGAAAAAACGGCGAATGGACACCGCGTTGGTGGTGTCGTCCGCGCCCTGGTCGATGACCTTCAGCACATCGTCGCTGCCGATAATACTGGCGGTCAGCTGCACGCCGCCGGTGCCCCAGCCGTAAGGCATCGGCATTTCCCGTCCGCCGAACGGCACCTGGTAACCGGGAATGGCCACCGCTTTGAGAATCGCCCGGCGGATCATGCGTTTGGTTTGCTCATCCAGATAGCCCGGATTGTAGCCGGTCAAGATCTCACTCATGCCGGTTCTCCCCCGGTGCGCCCGCACGCGTGGTAAATTCCCGGCGCAGGCGGTTGAGCAATTCCAGCTCGGCCTGGAAATCCACGTAGTGCGGCAGTTTCAGATGGGAGACGAAGCCCGCCGCCTCCACGTTATCGGCGTGCGCCAGTACAAACTCCTCATCCTGGGACGGGCTATCGACCGGCTCGCCGTAGTCGGGAGCCTGTAAAGCGCGATCCACCAGCGACATGGACATCGCCTTGCGTTCGGCGCGGCCGAAGACCAGGCCATAACCGCGGGTAAAATGCGGCGGCTGTTCCGGCGGATCGACAAAACCATTGACCATTTCACACTCGGTAAGCAGGATCTCGCCGATATCGATGGCAAACCCCAGCTCTTCCGGCACGATGGATACCGTCAGGTAGCCGCAGCGGATTTCGCCGGCGAACGGATGGGTGCGGCCGTAGCCGCGCTGGCCGGAATAACTCAGCGCCAGTAAGAATCCCTCATCGCCGCGCACCAACTGTTGCAAGCGGGCCGAACGGGAACAGGGATAGGCGGGGGGATGGCGGGTGATATCGTCCGGCTGGGCGCCGTCGTCCCGCTCCGCGGGCGCCAGCCCCTGGCGCCCCATCAGGTCGAAAACGTGGGTGCAGGTTTCCGGCAGCGGTTCATCGGCCCGCGGCGCCGCGGGCGCGTCGCCGCCTTCCGCCAGCAGGGTGAAATCCAGCAGCCGGTGGGTATAGTCATAGGTGGGCCCCAAGACCTGGCCGCCGGGCAGGTCCTTATAGACCGCCGAAATGCGGCGCTCAAGACGCATATTTTCCGTGCGCAGCGGCTCGCTGACCGCCAGGCGCGGCAGCGTCGTGCGGTAGGCCCGCAGCAAAAAAATGGCTTCGACCAAATCGCCGCTGGCCTGTTTAATCGCCAGCGACGCCAATTGCCGATCGTAAATCCCCCCTTCCGTCATCACCCGATCCACCGCCAGACCGAGCTGTTGCTCGATTTGGCCGCAGTCCAGCGCCGCCAGGGCCGCATCGCCGCGGCGCTGGTGGTTCTGTAATTGATGGGCGGCATCGATAGCCTGTTCCCCGCCTTTAACCGCAACGTACATCAGCATTCCTCCACATGGGTGGCGCGCGGCACGGCCATCAGGCCCTCGCCGCAAACCAGCAGAAAATCGATACCGAGCGGAAAACGCCGCGGCCGGTTAAGCAGATAATTGCGCACCGCCGCCGGCAGGACCGGGCTTATCCGGCGGCGGGTTTCAATACCCGGGCCGCTCAGATACAGCGCGGCGCCCTCGCTCAGGCTGGCGACCTGCACCACCGCCGTAGCGCTGAACTCAGGGGAGGTTTCGCTGCCGCTGGACAGCGCCGCCAACTGCGCGGCGCCGGGCAGCGTATCGAACAAGGCAAACGCGGCCGCGTCCAGGCGTTCGGCCACCGGCGCGCCGGTATGGAAACGCAGGTTATCCATCACCGTTTGCTCCCCAAGCGCGGGGCTGAGCCAGACCGGCGTTGCGCCGTCAGCCAGCGTCAGCAGCACGCTGGTCGCCGCCGGCCCGATGGCGCCCCATCCCGGCACGTCCGCCAGCGTGACCCGCACGCCCGGTTCGCCCAGGGCTTTAAGGATCAGGCGAAACGCCTGCTGGGATTGGTGAATGGGCTGGGTAAATCCCGCCAGTAACTCCATTAGTTATCCCCCCTTACCAGAGTAAAGAAATCAACCCGGCTGGCGGCGATTTCCCGCGCCCGCGCCTGCTGATGTTCCCGGCGCAGGGCGGCCAGCGGCTCAATGAGCCGCTGTTGCAACTGTTCATGGTGCGCCGGCAGTTGCAGCAGGGCATCGGCCAGGGCGCACAGTTCGGCGTGCGCCTTATCGCGCCCGGCCACATAACTGTAACCATAGGCGCCGCTGGTCAGACGAATCACCGCGCGGGTGACCGTCATATCGCCCAGGACAAACCGCCGCCCGGTCGCCCCCATGCGCGCCTGCAGCTGGGTCAGCCCGATTTCCGGCGCCCGCACCAGGTGAAAATCCACCCGCAGATCCAAGGCCTGCCAATGGGCCTTTAATTGCTGCGGGGGACTGGCCGCCAAGACCGCCATCCAGCATTGCCGTTGTTGTTGGGTAAACATTCAGTGCTCCATCGTCAGTTCGATCATATCGGCGCGCGACAGGGTGTAGGAATACTCCGCCACCCGGTCGCTGCCGGCGCAGGCGTTAATCGTACGCACGCATAGCAGGGGAATTTGGTTGGCCACTTCCAGCAGTTGGCTTTCTTTGGTTTGCGAACGCCGGGCGCTGATACGCGTTTGCCGGCGAACCAGCCCCTGGTCAAGGCGGGTTTTGATAAAGTCGTGCAGCGATCCATTGCGAAACTGCTGCAGGGCGGGCCACCAGCCCAGATCCGGCAGGTAATGGTCGATGACGCTCAGCGGTACGCCGTTGACCCGGCGCAGGGTGCGTAAATGGATCACGGTATCTCCCGCGTCGCAGGACAGCGCGCTCGCCACCGCTTCGCTGCAGGGACGCAGCACCGCCAGCAATAATTCGCTGGTGGGATGGCTGCCCTGATCCAGCAGATTCTGGCTGAAGTGGGTGCGGGCATGCAGCGGATAGTCATAGGGGCGCATCAGCACCAGGATGCCGATGCCGTGCCGGCGTTGCAGCCAGCCGCGGTCCACCAGTTGATCCACCGCCCGGCGCAGGGTATGGCGGTTCACCTGATAACGCTGCGCCAGCTGCTGTTCGGAGGGCAGATAATCACCGCAGCGATAGCGGGCGCGCACTTCTTGCTCCAGCAGCGCGGCGATTTCCTGATAGCGGGTGGGGTAACTGGTCGGATGTCTAGACAAGTTAAGCATAAAAAAATACTCCGCGAAGGGGCATGGCATGACGAGCACCGGCGGAACAAAGGGGGTGGATAATGGGGGCCATGATAAAAAATCCCGTGATGAAATTGCTTATCATGGTGCGGGGGCCAGATGACAATTACGTTAATCCGAGGTGACGTAAATATGAATAATAATGCCGGCGCCACTATGCTGGCGACCGGATGGTAATATAGCCCAAAGGCCCTTTACATATTCATCCAATAAGCGCCGCAGGCGTCATCTGACCATCATATAACGATCATCCTGTTGTCATAAATTAAACCCTTAATACATCCCATATCCTGTTGATAGCCCGATTCCGGAGCATAATTATGGCACAGGCAATATTGAAACTGGCGCAGGCCCATTACCATGAACCACTGCCGGGCCGCCAAAAACAAGTATTGGCGGTCAAAGGATTAAATAAGCAATTCAAAGCGCAGCAAAATGTACTGACCAATATCAATTTTAATCTTTTCGCCGGTGAACTGGTCGCGGTTATCGGCCGGTCCGGGGCCGGTAAATCCACCTTGTTGCATATGCTAAACGGCACCATCCCGAGTTCCGGCGGTGAAATGCTGCATTATCAGGAGGATGGTTCCACGCTGGATATCGCCAGGCTGACCGCGCGCCAGATGCGGCGATGGCGAGCGCAGTGCGGCATGATTTTCCAGGATTTCTGCCTGGTGCCGCGGCTGGATGTCATTACCAACGTCCTGCTGGGACGCCTGAGCCACACCTCTACGTTTAAGTCATTTTTTAAAGTATTCGATGACGGCGATCGCGCCAGGGCCATTGAATTATTGCAATGGCTGAATATGCTGCCCCACGCTTTGCAACGGGCGGAAAACCTGTCCGGCGGCCAAATGCAGCGGGTGGCCATTTGCCGGGCCATGATGCAAAACCCGAAAATCATGCTGGCTGATGAGCCGGTGGCCTCCCTCGATCCCAAGAATACCCGGCGTATTATGGATGCCCTGCAAAAGGTGGCGGAAAATGATATTGCCGTGGTGGTTAACCTGCATTCGGTCGAATTAGTAAAACAATATTGTACCCGGGTGATTGGTATTTCCCAGGGTAAAATCATTTTTGACGGCCGTCCCGACATGCTGGATGAATCGATATTACAGGCATTATACGGTGAGGAAGCCCCCCAGGTTCATTGACCGGTTTACGCACGCCGTACCGGCACGAAAAACATGGCGTCATGAGTTTTATTTCTTTTTCCTATTCACACACAAAGGCTATTCTAATGAACAAAATACTTTCCGTGATAACACTGCTGGCCGGCGCGATAATATCTTGCAACGGTAATGCGGCAGACGCACCCAAAGAGCTTAATCTGGGCATATTAGGCGGACAAAACGCCACGCAGCAAATTGGCGATAATATGTGTGTGAAGGAGTTCATGGATAAGACGTTAAACGTCGATACCAAACTGCGTAATTCTTCCGATTATTCTGGCGTCATTCAGGGCATTCTCGGCGATAAAGTGGATATGGTATTAAGCATGTCGCCCTCATCCTACGCCTCGGTCTACCTGAATAACCCCAAGGCGGTGGATTTGGTCGGGATCGTAGTGGATGATGCCGACCAGTCGCGGGGCTATCATTCGGTGGTCGTGGTAAAAGCCGACAGCCCTTATAAAAAACTGGAAGATTTAAAAGGCAAGTCTTTTGGTTTCGCCGATCCGGATTCCACTTCCGGTTACCTGACCCCCGACCATGTGTTCAAAAAACAGTTCGGCGGCAATATCGATAATAAATACAACAACTTTTTTTCCAGCATCACGTTCTCGGGCGGCCATGAACAGGACATCCTCGGCGTCCTCAACGGCCAGTTCGAAGGCGCGGTAACCTGGGCGTCAATGGTGGGCGATTATAATAGCGGTTATAACTCCGGCGCCTTCGGCCGGTTGATCCGTGCGGATCATCCCGATTTAATGAAACAAATCCGTATCATCTGGCAATCGCCGCTGATCCCCAACGGCCCGATTTTAGTGCGCAACTCGTTGCCGGCGGACTTTAAAGCCAAGCTGGTGGCCGCCATCAAACAGTTGGATAAAGAAGATCACGGCTGCTTTATCAAAGCGGTCGGCGGCAAGCAGCATATCGAAAATACGTCCCTGAGCGAATACCAGGATATTATCGATCTGAAACGCGAGTTGACCAAAGGCAACCGTTAACCGACCCGTGATGTTTATTAACCCGCGCCGGCCGGCGGTTCACGGCCGGCGTCACACCGGTGGCTTATTTTGAATACCGATTTCACTCATTATTACCATCAGGTGCGCCGCAAACAAAAACGCGACACCCTGCTGTGGTCGCTGGTGTTGGTGGTGTTATATCTCGGTGCCGGCAATATTGCCGAATTCAATCTTTATGCGGTATGGGTCGCGATTCCGCATTTTCTTGATTATTTAGCACAGACTATTCCCGTCCTGCACTGGAAACTCCTGTTCGCCGACGGCCATACCCAGGGCTCGCTGCCCTACTGGGGATACCGCCTGCATATTCAATTGCCGCTGATTTGGGACACCGTGCAGCTGGCGCTGGCTTCGACGATAATCTCGGTGCTGGCGGCAAGCGCCCTGGCCTTCCTGGCGGCGGGCAATACCAAAAGCCCCGCGCCGCTGCGCTTCACCATCCGTACCCTGGTGGCTTTTCTCAGAACCATGCCGGAGCTGGCATGGGCGGTGATGTTCGTGATGGCGTTCGGCATCGGCGCGTTTCCCGGTTTTCTGACGCTGGCGCTGCACACCATCGGCAGCCTGACCAAACTGTTTTACGAAGCGTTGGAAAGCGCCTCCAATAAGCCGGTGCGCGGTTTGACCGCCTGCGGCGCGGGCACGCTGCAAACTATGCGTTTCGGTTTGTGGCCGCAGGTTAAACCGATTTTCCTGTCCTATAGCTTTATGCGGCTGGAAATCAATTTCCGCCTGTCGACCATTCTCGGGCTGGTAGGCGCCGGCGGCATCGGCCAGGAGCTGATGACCAATATCAAACTCGATCAATACGATCAGGTCAGCATGACGCTCTTGCTGATTATTCTGGTGGTGGCATTGCTGGATTATCTGTCGGGCAAGCTGCGTAAATGGGTCGTCGAGGGTAAAAAATAATGTTGACCCAGAGGTTATCTCCGCAGGCGATACAACACATCAAGCAGCAGCACGGCGAGATATTCGCCCGGCAAAACCGCTATTTGCGCCGCGTCGGGCTGATTGCCGCGGTCGTCGTGCTGTATTACGTGTTTTTTTTCCTTAATTACGGCCTGCCCTGGCCCCGGCTGGTTAACGGCAGCCAGCAAATAGGCCGCTATTTCCTGCGCATGCTGGTTTGGCACGATGTCGCGTCCTGGCCCTTCGCCTACTACCTGGAGCAGATTTTTATTACCGTGGCCATCGTCTGGGTGGGCACCATCACCGCGTCGGCGATCGCGCTGCCGCTCTCGTTCCTGGCGGCCCGTAATGTGATGGCGGCGCCGTTTTTACGCCCCGTGGCCTCGGGCATCCGCCATATGTTCGATATTTTCCGCGGCATCGACATGGCCATCTGGGGCATGGTGTTCGTACGGGCGCTGGGCATGGGTCCGCTGGCCGGCGTGATGGCGATTATCGTGCAGGACATCGGCCTGCTGGGCAAGCTGTACGCCGAAGGACATGAAGCGGTGGATCAATCCCCCGGCCGCGGGCTGACGGCGGTGGGCGCCAATAATATCCAAAAGCACCGGTACGCCATTTTTACCCAATCCTTCCCGACCTTCCTGGCGCTCAGCCTGTATCAGATTGAGTCCAATACCCGTTCCGCCGCGGTGCTGGGTTTTGTCGGCGCGGGCGGGGTCGGCCTGGTATACGCCGAGAACATGCGCTTATGGAACTGGGATGTCGTGATGTTCATCACCCTGATTATGGTGGCTATCGTGATGGCCATGGACAAAATCTCATCCGTCTTGCGCAATAAATATATTGTCGGCGAAGATATCCCCTTATACCGGCCGTAGCGCCCCCGCGTCAGCCGGTTCAGGCCAAACGGAAATTGGCCACCATGGTCGCCAGCAACGCCGCTTGCGCTTCCAGGGTATTGGCCTGCGCGGACGATTCGGTGACCAGCGTGGCGTTTTGCTGCGTGGTGATATCCAGTTCGCCGACGGCGCGCGCTATCTGCTCGATGCCGCGGCTTTGCTCCTCCGAGGCCGATGAAATCTCGCCCATGATATTATTGACCCGTTCGACCGACGCCACGATATGGTCCATGGTGCCGCCGGCATCGGCGACCAATTTGGTTCCCGCCGCAATCCGCGACACCGTCTGGGCGATCAGGCCTTCAATCTCTTTCGCCGCCACGGAGCTGCGCTGCGACAAATGGCGCACTTCTCCGGCCACCACCGCGAATCCACGCCCCTGCTCGCCGGCCCGCGCGGCCTCCACGGCGGCATTCAGCGCCAGGATATTGGTTTGGAAAGCAATACTATTGATGACGGCGGTGATATCGGTGATTTTCCGGGAGCTGGCGGAAATTTCATCCATGGTTTTCACCACATTCTTTACCACATCGCCGCCCTTATGGGCGTCCAGGGACGCTTGCGCGGCGATCTGGCTGGCATGCCGGGCATTATTGGCATTATTCTTCACGGTGGAGGTCAACTCTTCCATGCTGGCGGCGGTTTCCACCACGGCGGCGGACTGCTGTTCGGTGCGCGAGGAAAGATCGTTATTGCCGGCGGCAATTTTGTCCGCGGACGAGGTCACTGTGCCGACGCAATCCCGGATATCCGCGATCATGCGGCGCAGCTTGCCATTCATTTTACCCATGGCGGCGGTGAGCTGCCCCAGTTCATCATGGCGATCCGGCTCGATGGACGCGCTGAGATCGCCATTGGCGATACGCTCCGCCAACGACAGGTTTTGCAATACCGGTATGGTTATTTGCCGGGTGATATACCACGATACCAGCACGCCGAGAATCACGGCAATCAGGCCAATGAAAATGGTAATGTTTGATGACTGGTTGGCGAGTTCGTCATTTTTCACCTTGATAATATCAATAATGGTTTTTACCGCGGCGCTGCTTTTATCCCCCGCCGTCTTGACGGCATTTTCCGCCTGGCCCAACCGCTGGAAATTGGCATAATACGCCTCGCTGAGGTTCTTATATTGGATAAAGCCGCCCCAAAACTTATCCACCGGAATTCTTTGCTCCGGGGTCAACGCGGGCAGCAGATCCCGATACGCTTTCTCCGCCTGGGCGAACCGGGTTTGCAGCAGTTTCAGGGCATCGTCGTTCCCCTGCAGGCGCAGTTGGTAAGAACCGTTTTTGAGTTCGGAAAATAATAAAATCAGCTGATTGGTTTTAGCTTGCCAGCCATCATCGCCCGGCTGATTAATCGGTACACCAGCCGCTACATCAGCAGGTACATTAACCGGTAAAGCAGCGAGTTCGGTCCTGAAGGTCTGGCTTGGGTCCTGGCGATATAAATCGTCTAATTGGATTTTAAGCGCCGCCCCTGCCTGGGCATAGCCGCCCATCTCGCCCAGGGTTTTATGAAAATCAGCCAAATGACGTTCTATATTATTAATGTTATCTTGGGATGTTTTATCCCATTTTAATTTTTGCGCGTCGCGGGTAAGCATGCCGGCATGATCGATAAAACCGGCCATCACTTTTCTTACCGCATCATCCGAACTATAAAGGTATTTGACCCGATTAACCTTAACCTGAAACACATCAATATTGATATTATATATCAGGTTGGTTTTTTCATATATATCCCGTATATCTTTAAACCGCTGGACGCTGAGGAACGTTGCTATCACCACCAGCAACAGCACTGCGCCAAAACCGGCGTAAAGTTTGTGGGAAACCTTTAAGCTATTTATTTTATTCATTAAATCTAGCGCCTTACCTCTGCGGATATCAATATCGCCATTTTTAATTACAGGATGTGTAATAAATGGAAACTCATGGTATGACTATCGGCACCGGGGCTGTTTTCTTTAGGGGAAAAGTGATTTAATGCAATAAAAAATATGGATATCTTGATAATTTTAATTATTTAAATCAGCCATGCCTATTCCCCCTGTGTTATAGCGGCGGGAGAGTTCATAGCCCAATATTGATAATTTAAATAGGGTCAAAAAATAACGTTCGGTAAAAATTTTAGTCGTGATAACGAGCATAACTCACCGGCGCAGGCACGGCTGCGGTCATTAGCCCAAATCGGTGCGCCGGTTCAGACGCTTTATTTGGGCATGTGAATAGAGCGTTGAGACGGCAATCACATAACGGGTTTAACGCCGCCGCCGGCGCAGCACATAACGCACGGCGCGCGGCACCAGCCACACCAGGACCAGCGCCGCCACCGCCAGCAGGCCGAACTTCAGGTGATGGTCGACCTTTTCCAGCCATGGCGCGATAACCTGGCCGCCCAGGTAACCCAGCGTGACGAAGATCAGCGCCCACGCCACCGCGCCCAGGATATTGAGCGGCACAAATTTGGCCGGCGGGAGCCGGCTGGCGCCGATTAATAACGGCCCAATCAGGCGAAAGCCATACATAAAACGCACCCCGATCACAAACCCCCGCGGATGGCGCAAAATTAACCGGTTGGCCCGCTCGATATTGGGTTGAGCCTGTTTAAAACGACGTAATACCGCGGTGCCGTAGCTGCGGCCGATAAAATAGAGCAATTGGTCGCCGGCAATCCCCCCCAGGGCGACTACCGCCACCACCGCCCAGTAGCGCAGCAGCCCCTCGTGGGCCGCCAGACCGCCGAGCAGGGTCACCGTTTCCCCTTCGGCCAGGCAGCCGATAAACAGCGCCCAATAGCCATACTCGGCGATGAAATGATTGATATCCAAGAGTCTCAGCTTCCCTTTGCGTAACATGGGCTGCGTAACATGGGCCAAACAGCCGCCGCGCCGGCGGGCGCGGTTATTAAAGCATAGACCCTGTTGCCGGCTATGACCGGCTCATGGCGTGGACGCTTTAACCGGGGCGGGTTAAAATATAGCGGCGGACGCCACTTTAGCGCTAATATACCCTATGCCCTTTTTTCTGACATCACAGGTTCCGTATGGCATTTATCCCTAAAAATTACGCCCGGCTTGAGACCGGCTACCGTGAAAAAGCCCTGAAACTGTTTCCCTGGGTCTGCGGCCGTTGTTCGCGGGAGTTTGTTTACTCCAACCTGCGCGAGCTGACGGTGCATCATATCGACCACGATCATAGCAATAACCCGGAAGACGGCAGCAACTGGGAAATGTTGTGCCTGTATTGCCATGACCATGAGCATTCGAAATATACCGAGGCGGATCAATACGGTTCTACCGTGGTGGCCGGCGAGGATGCGCAAAAAGATATGGGCGTCGCCACCCATAATCCTTTTGCCAACTTGAAATCATTAATGAAGAAATAATCGTTCTTGCGTTATTTATCCTCAAACCAGTCGCTATTTTGCTGGGCGATTGGCGTGATGGAGTAAATTAATTCCTGCAGATGTTCGCGCATCGCCTGTTCCGCGGCGTCGGCGTCACGGGCTTTCACGCCGTTAAAAATTTTATAATGCTGGCTGATTAAGCTTTGCGGCGGCGAGACCTGTTCGAGGCTGAGAAAACGCACCCGATCCATCGTGGCTTTGATTGATTCAATAATATCCCAGGCCAATGGGCAATCCGCGACTTGGGTCAGCAAGCGGTGAAAATCGTCATCAAGAGTAAAAAATTCACGCATTTGCTGATTTTGCGCCGCCAATTCCTGGCGATGCAAATTATGCTCCAGCAGTTGAATATGGGCTGGGGTAATATCCTGGGCGGTGCGGCGCACGATAGCGCACTCCATCGCCTGGCGAATAAAACGCGCATCCGCCACCCGCTTAGCGGAAATTCTCATGACGAAGGTGCCGCGCTGCGGCAGGATTTGCACCAGCCCCACTTCCGCCAGCTTAATAAAGGCTTCCCGCACCGGTTGGCGAGAAACCGCAAACCTGGCCGCTATTTCCTTCTCAGACAATAACTTACCAGGCGGTATGGTGCATTCAACGATATCTTTGCGCAGCAGCCGATAAATTTGCTGGTTGACCGGTTCGTTATTATTGAACTGAAAAAGTGTATCCATGCGGGTGTATGTGATCCTGAGGTATTAACAATGCATTTGAAGATATAATACCTGTTCCCCCAACGCAATTCTGCAATGGACTGCCGCATAATCGACACTAGCGCGGTTGCCGGCGGCTTTACCCGCCGGCCAGGATAATCCGCGCCTGATTCAACGCCGGCATGCCCCCACGGCGATAGCTTACCTGCGCTATCGCCGTGGGGACCCGCCGCCGGCCTTTATGCGTTGGCGTTGTTGCCCGCCACCAGGCTTACCGCCTGTTTGGCGCCATGGGTTTGTATTAACCCATAGGCATCGGCCACGCTGTTTACAAAGGCGGTATTACCCGGCAGATCGTCGCCAAACACGCTCTTGAGACTTAATAACGCCTCCACCCGCGCCCTGCCCTCGGCGGAATTTTGCACAATCTCGGCCAGGCGGTTTTTTAACGGGTCGCTGATATCAATCGTCTCGCCGCTATCGTCCACCCCGCCGACATAACGCATCCAGCCGGCGACCCCCAAGGCCAACAGGGGATAGGCCGTACCGCGCTCCAAATGCACCCGAATGGAATCCAGCATGCGCTGCGGCAATTTTAGCGTGCCGTCCATGGCGATTTGCCAGGTGCGGTGTTTTAAGCCGGTATTGCGATAACGCGCCAACAGGGAGTCGGCATATGCGCCGAGATCAACATCCGGCGTATGCAGGGTCGGCGCCTGTTCTTCCAGCATCAGCCGCCGGGCGGCCCTTACATAGTTATCATCTTCCATGCAGCGATCGATATACTGATATCCCGCCAGATAACCCAAATACGCCAGGAAGGAGTGGCTGCCGTTCAGCATCCGCAGTTTCATCTCTTCATAGGGCAGGACATTGGCCACCAGTTCGGCGCCGGCTTTTTCCCATGCCGGCCTGCCGGCAACGAAGTTGTCCTCGATCACCCATTGCCTGAAGGGCTCGCACGCTATCCCGACCGCATCTTCCATGCCGCCCAGCACGCCGCTGATTTTTTCCAGGCTGGCGGGAGTCATCGCCGGTACGATCCGATCCACCATGGTGGACGGAAAACTGACATGATGCTCAATCCAGTCGGCCAGCGCCGCATCGCGGTTTTTCGCCAGGGCGATCACCACATTGCGCGTAACGTGGCCGTTTTCGGGCATATTATCGCAGGACATTACCGAAAATGCCGGCAGCCCTTTTTCCCGGCGGATGCGCAGGGCCTCGATAATTACGCCCGGGGCCGACTGCGGCTGATGGGGGAATTCCAGATCGTGCTGGATAAGCGGATGATCGGTATCGATAGAGGCGGTGGACGGTAAATAGCAATAGCCTTTTTCGGTAACCGTCAGCGATACAATGGCGATATCCGGCTGCACCATGGCCTCGATTACGCGATCGATACCGTCCAGCGCGCTGTGCAGCGCTTCGCGCACCACCCCGACCACCCGGCCGTTCCAGTTATCGGCATTCATTTCGCAAACCGAATACAGCAGATCCTGTTGTTTTAATGCGTTAATTTGCTGCTCGCCGCCAATCAAGTTGACTTCGCAATAGCCCCAGTCGCTGGCATGTTCGGCGGCCAATATGTCGGCAAACACCGCCTGATGGGCGCGATGAAACGCACCGAAACCCAGATGGACAATGCGGGTTTTGAGCTGGTCGCGGGAATACGCCGGCGTAACGACCTTGCCGGATAACTGAGGTAATGTCTTAGTTGATAATTGCACGATTGAAGTCCTGGATATAGGCAAAAAACGAAGATAATGTCTACTACCATACAAGTGCTAAGATATTATTTTATTGAGCCGAGTCACACTTCTAATGAAAGAAACCAAAAGAAAGATAAAAAGCAGGGTTTTTTCCGCAGCGATGGCCGCGCCGGGCGAACCCGGCGGCGGCCGAACCATGCCGGTCGCTTAGCGGATGCTCACGATATCGGTGGCGCAATGCAAATAGCCGTTAAGGGCCTGTTTCCACAATAAAGAGTCGCCGGCGGCAGAGGGCATACCCGTTGCGCTGCCGCCGGTTTGGGACAGCAGGTAGCCGGGCGCGTAAACGGGCTTGCCGATCTCCTGCACCTGGCGGCACAGCGCGGCTAATTGCTGTTTATTGCTTAACCGGCCGTTGAGGGCCTGCCAGAATGCCTGTTGCTGCGCATGGCTGACCAGTTTCAACGCCTCGCCGAGCATGCTCGAATGCGCCTGCCTGGCCGGATCGGAATTGACCCGCAGCGCATCGAAATAGGAATAGGTGCCCGCCAGGGCATATAGCAATATACCGTCGTTAAAATTGTTCGCTTTCACGCAGCTTACCATACCCTGGTATAATGCCGGCGGTGTCAGGGTATTATTAATTGAGGCAGTTGGCAGACAACCCGGATTGGCGACCTGGCTCAGATAAGCCGTATTACTATTTTTTTTATTGCTCCCGGGCCCCGGCGAATGAGAACAGCCGGCTAGCGTCAACGCCAAGGTAATCAAGATTATTATTTTCATATTTCGCTCAATTTATTTTATCTATTTATCCATCTATTTCCGCAAAGAGTAAAATATCACCATTCTATTTTCCACTGGGCATTCTCATTAGTTTTGGTTAACATATCGCGGAGCATTTGTTGCATAACGGACGACGCATTATTGGCGCGAATACGCGTTTCGTCTACCGCCTTATATATTTCCCCCGTCTCGCCTTCTTGCTCCAGCCGGGTTAATACTCCCTCGAACAGGGAAATTTGCGCCTCACAGCTTGGATAAGGCGCCGGCGTATAACGCTGATTAAAGGACACCACGTATTCTTTTACCGTTTTAGCATTCAGCGGACTGATTGCCCATAACCCGGCATAAAAAGCCCGATCCATATCACTTGAAATCGGCGACGCGTTGGCGGCCGGGGATGGCGCGGCCAGCTCTTTTATCCGCTGGTCCAGCGGCACGGCTGATTTACCGGAAGCCGCCAAATGATCGAACGTGTCCGGCTGGCTTGAAGCCGACCCGCGGGCGGGGAAAAGAGAAGTTATCATCGTTCGTTGTCTCCTTGTCCCGGCTTATTCAGGACATGATGGTGTAAAAACAGTTCGTGTAACCGCCGCTGCGCGGATTCGGTAAGCTGGCGGCATTGTTCGGGCAATGTGGGAATGGCGGTCAGACGACGCACCGCGGCCGCCTGGAAATCGCCGGCATCGAATTCCGCCAGCCGATCGCCATATTTCATGACGAAGCGGTTTTCCGGATGATATTCAATGCGGCTTTTGCCCGGCCACACCGCCTGGATTTTGTGTTGCAGACGGGCATGGGACTCGCGGGCCGCTGCGGGCAGCAGCACGCACAGCGTGTCGGACGTGTCCCGCCCGGGCAGGGCCGCCAACCATTCGTCCAGCAGTTCCAGCAGCATATCCGGATGATTGAGCGCGGCGGACAATAACTGGCGGGCATGTTCATTGAGTTGCCCCTGCAATGCCGTACCCAGCCGCTGCTCCTGCGCAAGGTAATCGGCAACCGCGGCGGCGGCGGTCAATAAGCCTTCCTGGTACCCTTCCCGATACGCTTTCTGGCGGATATCGTCCGCCTGCTCCTGCGCCGTTTTGACCAGTCGGCCGGCTTGCCGGCGCGCATCGTTGACTAAATCAATGGACTGCCGCTGGCGCAGTAAATGTTTACGCTTGATTAAAACTCCGCCTGAACTCGGCGGCATCTGGAATAGCGGGATTTCTCTTGGCATATTGGCAAGCCAGCTTTATCAGTAATGGACTGGGAGGCGCAGCGGGTGCAGCGCCATCGCTCCGATCCATATCGGGTGAAAACAACAGGGGAATGCGCTGTTGTATGGCCAGCGGCAACCACGGCCCGCAGGCCAGTAGTTCGCTTTTCCCCCAGGCTAGCAAAGTATCCGGCATGATCACCGGGACAGCGGGTCCGGCCGAGGACTCGACGATGGCCAGCTCGGCAAATTGCCGCGCCCAGCCCGGCAATAAACGCAACCGTCCCTGCCTGGACAGCAGCGCCCGGTGCCGCTGGCAGGCCATCAGTAATGCGACCTGCGGCAACGCGTGCCAATGGCGGATAAAGTGCGCGGCCAGGCCGTGCTCGGGCACCTCCGGACGCTGGGTCGACCAGCACTGCGCCGCGATAACCATATCGTTGATAATGGACCGCGGCCCGCAGCCGCTTAATGGCGGGGCCAGCGGCAAGCGGCGCGGATGCATCCATGACAGCGGGTCAAACAAAATGACATCAAGGGGCGGGATGGTTTGCATCGGCAAGCCCCCGCCCGGGTCGCGATAATTTGGCCCTGCGCAGATACCACCCGCCGCCCGCCAGCGTAAGCAATAACGCCATGCCGCCGCCCAGCATTATCGGCCAGGTGCGTTGCCCCGCCTGCCGCGTCCGGGTATCGACGGGGGCATGCTGTTGCAACGAGGCGGGCCGGGAGAGTACGACGGAGATATTGTCGTATTCGACCTGGTTAAAGCTGTTCTTTAAAAACCGCTTGATATCGCCAATCATCAGCGTCGGATCGGCATCGCTCTGGTAATTGACCAGGGTGGAGAGATGCATTGGCTTAGGCGCCCGCCCGCCCTCCGCCGACTCAATGTCATAACTGACATGAACCCGGGCGGACAGCACCCCCTCCAGGGTTTGCAGCGACTGCTCAAGGCGCTGTTCAATAGCCGAATAGAGCCTGGCTTTTTCGGCGCGCGGCGAAGAAACCAATGAGTCGCTGGGAAAGAGTTGCGCAATTTCCATGCGGGGCTGGGCGGGCAGAGCATGCATTTTCAGCAAATCCACCGCAGCGGGAATATCGGCTTTGTTAACGCTGACGCTGTAGCCGGTCTTGCCTTTATCAACCTTGGCGGCATCGATGTTATTGCGCTGCAGCGTAGCGATAACCTCGTTGGCCTGGTGTTGATCCAGGCCTTTAAGCAGCGCTTCATCTTTACAGGCCGTCAGGCTCAGGGCCAATAAAGATGAAATCAGTAAAGGTTTGATCCTCCTCATGATCGCAGCAACGTTTCCACGGCCCCTACGATTTTACGCATCCCGGTGCCGATAAAAGTGACGGCGTTGCTGTAGGTCAACATGCCGGTTTGTAACCTCCCAAGCGTAGCGGGATGGGATAAATCAGGTGAAGCGAGCAGACCGGCAATGTCCTGTTTTTGCCTGGCGACATTGACGGCGGTAGCCGCCATGCTTTGCTGGGCGATGCTGCTGATTGACTCTATATCCCGGGGATCTTGCCTGATATCCGCGATACGGCTGGCGCTGATTTCCGCAATGCGTTCAATGGTCATGATTTTTCCTTTAATTACCGTTAGAACTTCGACAAAATCAAAGAATCGAGATCGGCTATTTTTTTAATCGCGGTGGAACTCAGGCTCTGGACGATATTATATTCATTCAGCTTTGCCTGGTATTCCGCCAGATACATCGGATTGGATGGATCGCTGCTGGCCTTTTCCAACGCGTCCTGGGTGGCGATATTGGCTTTTTCTACGCTAGGAACCAATTTGTCGTATATTGCGGTGATTGAACCCATGGGAAACTCCTGTGATGTATTAAGGTTTAGGGAAATACCAGTGGCCGGGGGTCATTTTCACGTACCCATGCTGGCCAAATTTGAATGATTTGCCTTTAAGCCAATCATCCATCATTTCGACGGCGAACTGCACATAGTGTCCGCTCCAGCGGCGTTCATGCTCTTCAAGGAAAAAACGCACCCGCTGAAGTTCGCCATCGTTCAACGCGCCGGTAATCACGAAAGTGACGCTATCGGGGTGATCAACCCGGGTATAAGGCAGCGCCAGCTTTTTAATCCCCGCCTCGGCCTGGCCGGCCACGGCTTCGTCATCGATTTCGGTGAATGCAATTTCCCGGGCATAGGGCAGTTGCGCCAGGAGTTGTTCATTTAGCGCCGCCTGCTGCTGCTCGCTGAGCCGGCCGCGCTGGCGGCTTAGCAGCAACACCGGCAGCTCCGGGTTATCGAGCCGGATCTGGTGCGCCATTAAAAAAGGGTGGTGCTGCCCCAGCCAGCGCCAGATACGCTGCGATTCTTCGCTGAGATTGGCCGTCCTGACCTGCCGGGTGGATTTCCACCGCACCAGCGCCTGCCTGGCCCAGACGGCATCGCGTTCGCTACCCGCCAGCACATACATCAACCCATCGCGCCCCGGCAATATTTGGTATTTCCCCGGTTCGTCGCCCAGCCGGCCGGCCAGGGCCTCGATTTCCCGCTGCTGGTTATCCCATTTGACCTGGACGAGCCCCAAAACCAGGGCGATGGCCCCCAGGCCGGCCAGGACGGCTATCTTCCAGCGCCTTGGACCGGGTGCTGGCGGCGGGACGGGAAGCGGCACGGGACCGGGCTGATAATTGAGTATCGCCTCAGACCAGGCTTCCCCCGCCCGCCGCACCGCCAGGACCACCGTTCCGACCGTTACGGCTTCCTGGGTGGCCAGCGGCAATTCCCGCACCGCGTTATCGGCAAGTTCGCGCAGCAGGAGGTTATCGCCAGCAGCGGGATCGCGGATGATTTCGAAATTAAATCCCGCGCCGTCGACGGGAATGAATATGGAGTCTTCGGGAAAGGAAAGCGGTTGATCCCCTGCCGCAGGACCGGCATCGCTTGCCGCGACAAACAGCGTGTTTCCCGCGGAAATATGATATTCACACCCTTTTAATTTTCCATTAAGCAGCCTGACGATAATGACGTCAGGGTCCGCGTCATTAGGGCTGAGGTATTTACCTTGTTCAGTATGCATGTTGAAATTTTATTAGCACTCAAAGGGATCATGATGGGACAGAGTATAATATGCCGCGAGATAACACTTCATGATGAAAATCTGATAAATTATTCTTCAAATGGACAATAAATAATTACGTAAATAATATTAAAAATTATAAACAATAATGGGTTGAACATCAGCCAGCGGGTCAACGCACCCGTAAAATCATTATTACACAGTTCGGCAAAAATATTGAGTATAAATATACTTAACCAAGCTCAATGAAATAAGAAACTCCTATAATAAGTTGAATTTTACGTGGAGATAACGCCGGGAAATTTTTCCCGGCGGATTATTTACCGCTATTTTTCCGCATGCCCTATTTTTTCACACACAATGGCGCGGAGATCCCCGACGGTTTCCATTGATAGCAGGTCACTTTCCGTAAGTTCGACGCCGAAAGTCTCGGCAACGCCGATTTCAATTTCCACCAGATCGAGGGAATCCACATAAAGTTCATTGACCAGATGGCAACTATCGGCGATTTCATGTTGCTGGCGGCCCAATCTGCACGCCAGCATGGCGTGCAGATTTTGTTGGATCAGGGGATTATCGCCGGTCCTCTGGGGGTTATTCATATTTTTTCCTGAATGCCGAACCGCTATTTTTTAGTCCGGCCAGTACGCCGGTTAAATCTTCCGCGGGCTGGTTTAGCGGCGCTATGCTCCTGGCCGGCGGCTGGCTGCGCGGATGCTGCGCCAGCCGCTTGCCCTGGTTGGACAGCACGACCGGCCCGGCGTCATGGCTGGGAGCCGCCCGGTCGCCGATGACCGCCCGCGGTTGCGCCAGCGGAGCCGCGCGCCGGGGAGCCGGGATAGCCGCCGGCCGCGAATCGATGACCGCTGCGGCCGGGGCCGGCTGGGTCACGGTGTAATCCCGCCTGATGGCGGATGCGGTGCGTTGGGCCACCTGCTGCGGCAGCGGCCGCCGGCCGGCGGCGTCCTGAGCGGCGTGCGGGCCATGCGGACCGTTATTTTCTTGCCCGGGGCGCGGATTTTGCGGGCCGCCGGCATCCTGAGCGGTGTGCGGGCCGCGCGGATCGCGATCTTCTTGCCCGGGGCGCGGATTTTGCAGGACGGCAGCGTCCTGAGCGGCGTGCGGGCCGTGGGGATCGTTATTTTCTTGTCCAGGGCGCAGATTGTGCGCCGCGACATCAACTTTCCTGAGCCCGGCCCGCAGGACTTGCGGGTCCTCGGCGGGCTGATTCAGCGGCGCGAAATGGGTAACCGGCGCCTGGCTGCGCGGATGCTGCGCCAGCCGCTTGCCCTGGTTGGACAGCACGACCGGCCCGGCGTCATGGCTGGGAGCCGCCCGGTCGCCGATGACCGCCCGCGGTTGCGCCAGCGGAGCCGCGCGCCGGGGAGCCGGGATAGCCGCCGGCCGCGAATCGATGACCGCCGCGGCCGGGGCCGGCTGGGTCACGGTGTAATCCCGCCTGATGGCGGATGCGGTGCGTTGGGCCACCTGCGGCAGCGGCCGCCGGCCGGCGGCGTCCTGAGCGGCGTGCGGGCCATGCGGACCGTTATTTTCTTGCCCGGGGCGCGGATTTTGCCGGCCGCCGGCATCCTGAGCGGTGTGCGGGCCGCGCGGATCGTTATTTTCTTGTCCAGGGCGCGGATTGCGCGCCGCGACATCAACTTTCCTGAGCCCGGCCCGCAGGACTTGCGGGTCCTCGGCGGGCTGATTCAGCGGCGCGAAATGGGTAACCGGCGCCTGGCTGCGCGGATGCTGCGCCAGCCGTTTGCCCTGGTTGGACAGCACGGCCGGCCCGGCGTCATGGCGGGGAGCCGCCCGGTCGCCGATGACCGCCCGCGGTTGCGCCAGCGGAGCCGCGCGCCGGGGAGCCGGGATAGCCGCCGGCCGCGAATCGATGACCGCCGCGGCCGGGGCCGGCTGGGTCACGGTGTAATCCCGCCTGATGGCGGATGCGGTGCGTTGGGCCACCTGCGGCAGCGGCCGCCGGCCGGCGGCGTCCTGAGCGGCGTGCGGGCCATGCGGACCGTTATTTTCTTGCCCGGGGCGCGGATTTTGCCGGCCGCCGGCATCCTGAGCGGTGTGCGGGCCGCGCGGATCGTTATTTTCTTGTCCAGGGCGCGGATTGCGCGCCGCGACATCAACTTTCCTGAGCCCGGCCCGCAGGACTTGCGGGTCCTCGGCGGGCTGATTCAGCGGCGCGAAATGGGTAACCGGCGCCTGGCTGCGCGGATGCTGCGCCAGCCGTTTGCCCTGGTTGGACAGCACGGCCGGCCCGGCGTCATGGCGGGGAGCCGCCCGGTCGCCGATGACCGCCCGCGGTTGCGCCAGCGGAACCGAACGCTGGGGGGCGGGGATAGCCGCCGGCCGCGAATCGATGACCGCCGCGGCCGGGGCCGGCTGGGTCACGGTGTAATCCCGCCTGATGGCGGATGCGGTGCGTTGGGCCACCTGCGGCAGCGGCCGCCGGCCGGCGCTGGCCTTTCCGGCCGGCATTACTTGCGCGCCGCCAATCCCGGTCGGGGAAGTATCCCGCGGCGGCGTCAGCATAAACGTACGCCGCGACGCGGCGTTTTCGGGCGGCAACGAGTAGGCGCGCGCGAGGGCGCCCAAGGAATTTACGGCGGCTGACTCCGCCTGCGCGGCGGTTAATGGCTCGCCGGCTCGTACGCCCTGCGCCTGGCCGGCGGATGGCGGTTCAACTTGCGCTGCCGTGGCGGGCCGCCCGGCAAGATTATCCGCCGAACGCGCGCGCGCGGCGCCGGGGCGGGGAAACGCGCCGGCCTGGCGGTCGCCATGGGCCGCGGTATTATTGGCCGGAGCAAAGGTCAGGTTGGTGGGCGCGAAGGTCAGATTGGTGGGCGCAAAGGTCAGGTTGGTGGGCGCGAAGGTCTGGTTGGTGGGCGCGAAGGTCTGGTTGGTGGGCGCGAAGACCTGCGTCGGCGCATAAATATTGTTGTAATAATTATAGGTATTGTAGGTAGCGCCGGGAGCCTGATGATCATCGCGCGCCGTGCGCCCGGCTTCTGGCCCGGGCCGCGGAACTTCCGGCAGCGGTTCGGGGCCGGCGGCATGGGACGGACCATCGGGCCGCTGAACGCCGGCCGGCCCGGTCGGGGATTCAGCCAGCCCGTCCGCCAGCTCGCGCAGGAAATGGAGCTTGGTGATTTGCACATTAAACGAATCGGCGATCGTCCGGATATCCACCGAAATATTGTCTTCCATACCCTGAAAAATATTCTCGGTTTTCTGATAGGCATGGCGGTCAAAGTACTGGCTGAACTCCCGCATTGACTCATCGGTCAGCTTGCCGGATATTTTTTGCTCTACATATTTGATCGCAAAAGGAATAATATGTTTTTCATATAATATTTTCCCGGCATTCAGCTTGCCCTCGCCGTACATTTTCGCCAGTACGCCCACCAGTTTATTTTCCAGGGCGCCGACTTTAAGGCAGGCGGACGCCTTGCCCGGCTGCGGGCTGCCGAAGATCGATTTTTTGCCCAGGCCATCCTTGACCATCATATCGGTCAGTTCCCGTATGATGCCATCCAGTTCCTGCTTTACCTGCTCGCCGGGATGCGCCAGCGTAGCCATTTGATAGACCGCCGCGATATTGGGCAACCTGAACTCGCGGGCGATACTGTTGCCATCCGGGTCGTTATACAGCCGCCGCAGCTCGGCGCCGCATTTGGGATTGGCGCGAAACAGCAGTTCCAGGCCCTGCTGATTGAATTGCGTTTTAAAATCGTCGAGGGAGATGATTTTTTCAGCGCCGGATTGCCCCGCGCCGCGGTCCGCGTCCGCGGGGGCGATACCGGTCACGCTATGATCAAAGGCGCCCCCGCCGGACGAAAGCAGGCTATCTTGACCCGCTGCCCGTGCCGCCCGGTTTTTTGACGCGCCGGCGGAACGATCAACATGAGATCCTTTTTTACCGGACGCTGATATCACGCGGGGCTGGCCATTGCCCACCCGCCTTATCTGATTCGGCCAGGCCGGTTTATCAGATAACAAGAGCTGGTTAAAGCGCTGCGGCGGCAGGCTGATTGACGTCATGTTGATGGAATTGGTCATAATAATCTCTCACTGGCAGCTAAAACGAGGCGATAATCTGTTTAAGGGCATCGGCACCTGAGGTAATGGATGAACTCAAGACTTTTACCAGGGTATCGAACATGGCGTTGGCATTGCCGTATTTGGTGGTCAAGGTTTGCAGCGTGGTTTTGAACTTGTCCGCCTGGGCGTCAAAGCCGCTGCGCCATGATTGATACTGAAAGGTGTTCATGGGTTTAACGCCGCTATCGGTTAAATCTTTTTTGATGGCCTCCAGCGGAGAAAGATCCATCCTGACCACATAACCGCCGTTGTAGGGCTGGACACATTTGGCGTCGATGCCCAGCTCTTTGGCCCACTCTTCCGCTTGGGCTTTGGTTACGCCGCCGGATTCCGGAAACAGGATACCGGCGGCCCCCACGGAGTACCGGTCGATCAATTTCTGGATCTCATCTAGCACCGCGCGATCAAACTGCATGGTCTGATTGCCTTTGTCATCGGTGGTAACTTTAAGATGGCGGGTCAAGCCGCTCATGAAATCGCTGAAATCCCGGAACAGGTTGGTATAGCGCTCCACCACCGTCTCATACACTTTGAGGTATTGCGTTTCGATCAGGCCGATGCTGTCCACGACTTGTTGCCAAAGCTCGGCATTACTGACAAACGAGGTGGCGGCATCGCCGGCGGCGAGACCGGCCGCCCGCGGGCTGATAAATCCGGAGAGATCCGGCGGCGCGGGCAAATGCGCCCCGCTCTCGATAGCCCCGTTTAATTTGGCGTTGGCCGCGTGCCGGATTACCGCGAGTTCCCCGTCAAAGGCAAACGCCCGGGCGGGACGGCCCCCGGCGCTCCCGGTGGTTTCCAGCGGGGCCTGGCCGGCAGGGGCGGGCGCGGCGGCCAGCGCCTGCTGGCGGTCGGTAACCTGCCCGATCGCGTCGCGGGTGTGGGCGGCGACCTGTCGGCAGGCGCGGTCTAAGGCCATGCGGCAATGGTCCCATTCCGCTTTGGCGTCGGCCAGCATAAGATGGTTTGCCGCCGGCTGCGGATTATCGGCCGCCGGCGAGGGGGGCGCAGTAACGCCCAGTCCCGGCGCGCCGGCAACGGGCGGTGCGCCAGGCGTCGCGGGTGCGCCCGGCATGGGCCGCATAACGGTAAAATTCAGATTTTCCATGGTCAGGTCACTCCGCGCCGTCCGCCAATCGTGGGCGGCGCTATTGAATATTAAACCGATTTACCGGCTATCATATTGGCCGTATCCAAATGGCCTTTTTGAATCTCGGCTAATTTTTGCTGCAATGTTTGCAGTAAATTCTCATGATCGCGGGCATTGGTATTGCTGGTGTCCGCCAGGCCGTCGGCCACCTGCCCCGCCTGCTGCAGCATATGTTGCTGGGCGTTCTCATTGGCCTGGATAACCTGGGTGTTGCCGCCGACGATGCCCGTGGTGGGATGGGCCATTTGCGAAATCAGCACGCCCTTCATTTTGGTTGCCTCGGCTTTGGCCATCAGGTTTTTATAATCGTTCTCTTCTTTATCGATCCTGGTTTGCGCCTTGATTTCGGTCTCGCGTTTGATGTGGGCGTTTTGCGCCGACGTTACGTTCGGGCTATGCTCTTTAACCGCGAAATTGCGTCCGTCGGTAGTGGCGAGTTTCGGCCGCGGCGGCATGGCGGGTACCGCCGGCGATGCGGCGGTACCCTTGGCGCCGTTGAGTTTGTTCATCGCCAGATCCGTCTTGGCCTGCTGGACCTGTTTCAAATTATTGTTGATGGCGTAGCGCTCGTTTTTAATCGCCTTGCCTTGCAAAGAGGCGCCCGCGCCGGCGATAGCGGTGCTGAATGCCGCCTGGGTGATTGCCCCGCTCAGCGCCGCCTGCCCGGAGGCCCTCATGGCGCTGGCCACGCCATCGGCCATTTGCCCTTTAACCAGCGCCATATCCGACTGATTGTGCCGATCGGCGGTTTTATTTGATTGCAGCGCCTGCAAAATAACGGCAAATAAAGCGGCGATATTACTGGTGGACAAATTGCCCACCTCGAATTTTTTCATCTCGGTTTTGCCGGCAATCAGCTTGGCCAAATCCTCGACCGGATCGCCTTCTCCGGCGCGTTGCGCCAGCGCCTGCCCCAACTGCCCGGCGCTCATCGCCCTGGACTTATCCGGCATACGCAGGGCATCGGCGGCGCCAACGCCCGCAACCCCCTGGTTGATTTGCGCCGCGCGATTGGCCAATTCCCCGCTGGTATCGGCCGGGCGCTGCTTTATGTCCTGCACGGCATCTTGCACCGCTGGATTGTTATAGATGGCGTGTTGCGGTTGAATTACCAAAGTGGTCATAATAGCTATCCTTTTAAGCAAATGTATTTCTAAGAATCATGTTGTTGGTACCGGCCGCATTCATTTGTATTTCTGATAAATCGGCCCATTTTTGCTGTATGTTTTTCTGGCTTTCGCTGAAATTATCCAACAAGGTTTCAAGTAATTTCTTTATCTGATCCAGCACGCTGGCCGATAAGGTAAAACCCGCCAGAATATCCTGGGCATTTTTTTCCGCCACGCCGCGCGCCACGCCCAATCCGCCCTGTACACCCGTAGTAGTCACGGTTGCGCCCACGTTTACCGCATTAAGATTATTGGAATATTTTTGCAGCGTTGCCGTATCCGACTTCAGCCCTAATCGATCCATCAGGCGTTTCATACCGTCGGATAACGCCATGCCGGATTTATTGGCCAGGTTTTTCAATACATCGGGCACTATTTTTTTGATCGCTTCACCGATCATTTTGCCTAAGGCCGAGGACGCGAATTTACTGGCGGCGGCCTTGCCGACAACAACGACGGCAATAATCAGCGCTACGGCGACCAGCGCCCCGACGATATTACCGACCATATTGGCGGTCGTGGAATCCACCCCCATTTTTTCCAGCATTTGGGTAATGCCTTTACTTAGCGCTTCCACCAAGGGTTGAATCACCTTTTCCATGATGGGATTTAAAATTTTCTCCATGAAGGACACGCCGGTAATGGCCTTGCCGATTTGATCGCCCACCATCAGCGCCAGCCCCACCGCGGCGAACGCCAGGCTGGCGCCGCCGGAAAACGCCGCCCCTATCACGCTCAGGGCGGTAATCAGACCACCGAGGATTTTGCCGACGCAGCCCATCGCCTTATTAAGCTCGTCGGCTTTACGCATTTCCGCCGCGGCTTTATCCGCCTGGTTTTTCAAATCCTGCTGGACGGCCACCTGGATACGCTGGAACAACTCGGCATCGCTTTCCAGCGCTTGCTGGCTATTTTTATCCACTAGCGTAATAAAAATGCCGATTAACAGCATCATCCGCGCCATGGCGTCCAGGGCCTGTTCGGCGTGCTCTTTGGTTGCCAGGCTTTGCTGGCTGCCGGTCAGCTGCATTTTGCCGTACAAGTCGTCCACCGCCTGCGCTTTATCGTTGGCTACCTGGTACGACGCATCGGCTTTGGCTTGCGCCTTCGCCATGTGTTCACCAGCGGTTTTCAGTTCGTTTTCCGCCGCCGACAGCGCCTGTTGCGCCTGGACATAGCCCTCATCTTCCGGGCTTAACAGCCCCAGGGCTTCCCCTGCCTGCTGGTAAACCCGCCGCTGCGTTTCCAGCGCCGTCTTGGCCTGTTGCAGCGCATCCATATCGCCAAGGGCCTTGTCATATGCCGCCTGGCTCTCGGTCACCGCCTGTTGGAACTGTTTGGCCAGCTCAGTGTTGGAGTGCCGCAACGCGGCGCTATTGGCCACTGAAATTTCCAGGCGGTTCGCCAGCTCCTGCAGGGAAACATTCGCCAATAACACCATGGCCTGGCCCAGCAAATAGGTAAATTTGGCGTTACTGTCGAGCTTACCCTCGGCGCCAAGGGATATCTTCGGCAACGGCAATTCAGGGGCGCCGTTTTTGCCCAACGGCGCCGGCGCGCCGCGAGGGGTTTTATCGCTTAATACCGCCAGCAATTCTTGTGCCGCGCCCTGCGCTTGTTTAAACAAAGTCTGGGCTTTGGACGGAGAAATATGCGTCTTATCAAATAGCGCCGAACCGGGCGTATTTTTTTTATCGACAATTTCTTCCGGGAGGTTGGTATAACCTAATTCAATACTGAGTTTAATGGCATCCGTCATATACGTTCTCCATTTTTTGAGAGAAATTCATTTAACTTTTCCTAATGATTTATCGTATCCAGGTAGGCTTTGGCCCGGATGCGAAAGGCTTCTTCCTGGCTATGCTCGATGACCAGTTCGAAACACTGTTTAGCTTTATTGGCCTTTTGCATCAACAATTGGCATTGACCGCTGAAAAATACTGGCCGATAGTCGTTTTGCGCCAAGGCAAACGCTACCGCATAAATATCCGCGGCTTTTTGGAATTGCTTTTGCAATTGATATACCGCGCCTAACCCCATGTAGTAATCCGGATTATAAAAATCATAAATGCACAAAAAACGGAAAAAAGTCGCGGCTTCGTCCAATTGGCCTTTGTTATAGAATGCATATGCATGTGCATATAATCCTTCCATCATCTCATCAGAGAGATCGTGTACATCTTTTAATGTGGTACCACTATTAACCGCGTTCCACAGCATATCCGCAATCTGATCTTCACTGACATTGGCATTATCATTAACAGTCATATTTTACTCCTGAAAATGTCACCATCGACAAGGATGTGACGTTATTAAATCATTAAGAAGGCACTGAAACTTTCAACTATCGCTCACCGATAAACCTACTCGGATTTAGGCGACTCTTCATTATCGCGCCAGGCATTTTCTACTTGCCGTAGCCACGTCATTAAACGCAACACTTCATCCAATTCTTCCAATCCAATAAAAGAATAGATACGGTGGGTTTTATAAATTTTCCGGGCCAGGGAAATATCACGAATAACCGGTACGCCGACTTTTTCGGCGTAAGTGCGCACGGCCAATGCCCGCTGGTTACATTCCAATACCGAGATAAACGGCGCAGGTACGATTTCAGGATTGAAATAGATACCAATGGCGATATGCGTCGGGTTAGCGATAATAAACTGCGAGTTCCTGATATCCGCTTTGGTCTGTTCCGACAAAATTTCCATATGGATTTGCCGGCGTTTTGCTTTAACCTCCGGATTGCCGTCCTGTTCTTTCATTTCCCGTTTCACTTCCTGCTTATCCATCTTCAACTCTTTGATATGCAGAAAATAATCGGCAATCGCATCCAGTAATGACACCAGCAGGATGCACGCCAGGCAGGTCAGGACCAGCGAAAGCAATAATTTGCTCCAGATGTCCACAATCGCCGCCGTATCCCCGTGCACCTGGGAAAATAGCAGCACCTTATGGTTGTGCCAGGTGATAACGATGGCGCAGGCGAAACTCAGCAGATAGAGCAAGGATTTAACAGTATCTTTAATGGTACGCAGGCTAAATATTTTCTTTATGCCTTTCGTCGGATTGAGGGCATTCAGATTGATTTTCAAGGCTTTGGTGGCGATCACAAAACCGGTTTGCAGTAGGGTAGGTAACGCCGAAGCCAGTACGCAGACCACCAAAACCGGAACAATCAGTTTTAACGCCAGCAGCAAAATAGCCGTGCTGTAGGCTTTGATATCTAATTCAAAATTGCCGGCGATCGGATGGCGATAGGCCACCATCAGCTCGGTTAACGAACTTATCGACGTCAACCAGATAACGCCGCACAGCAGCATGCAGGCGATAATCAAATCACGGCATTTGAAGGTTTGCCCTTTTTGCGCGGCATCTTTCAGGCGTTTCGCCGTTGGTTTTTCGGTCTTGTTTGACATACGTTTCCCGCAGCTGTTGGGCGCCGTTGTTATAAAGTCATTCGATAATATTTAACCTGACATAGCAGATTAAATTCGGTGATTAATGATTTTCAGTCACGATGGTCAACCAGGTACCGAGCTGATTCTGGTTGAGCCATAACGACCTGAACGCCTCAGGTAATATGGGTGAAAAATAGAGAATAATAATAAAAAACGCCACCAGGCTTTTTACCGTTAACGAAATGGAAAATGCATTCATCTGCGGCGCAAACCGCGACAGCAGTCCCAATAAAATCTCCGAAAGCAACAGCGCAGCCAATACCGGACTGGCAAGGATAATGACTTTACTCATTAATTGCGTTATCAGCCCGAAGGTAGGGACCAATGCCGGCGAACAGGTCGATAAGGGCTCGCACAGCTGATAGCTGGTCCTGAATGTTTCCAGCAGCAGCGTCAGCCCGCCCCCCAGCAAAAACAGGGCGCCGGCAAACAGGTTGAATAAATTGGCCAGCTCGGAGGTATCCACTCCGCTCATGGGGTCCAGCGTGCTGCTGATGGTGGCGCCGCGCTGGTTATCGATAAAGCTGCCGATACCGTGCATAATCCAGAAAGGCATGGCAAATAAGATCCCCAATATCAGCCCGATAAACACCTCCTGGAACAGGATAAGCAAATACCCGTTAATATCATCCAGAGGCAGCGCATTTATGGGGTATGGCCACAGCGAGGCGCCAATCAGCATGATTACCGGCATACGGATAGTGGCGCTGAGAATGCCGCTGGTAAAAAACGGCAGTAAAAAAAAGGCGGGCGTAATTCTTGCCGACCCCATCACCCCAGTGGCTAACCAGTGCGGCAGGTCAGAAAAAGCCGTGATATCCATAGGTTATTGCCGGCTCAGCGCCATGCTAATCACTTCGCGGCCGAATCCCAGCAAGGTTTCTCCATACCAACCCGACAGGATAAACAGGCAAAGCGTGACGCTTAATAATTTTATGCCAAAGGGTAATGTCTGTTCCTGTAATTGCATCACCGTTTGAAATAGCCCCACTAACAGCCCTACCACCGTGGCCACCAAAATAGGACCGGCGGATAATAGCAGCACCAGGTATAAAGCTTTATTACCTGCAAAAACCACATCGTTCATTTTTTTACCCTATTTTCCTGAAGGCTACGTGGCCAAATCGATATACTGTAAAATCAAACCTTGGGAAAGTAAGGTCCAGCCGTCCAGTACGACAAAAAGAATAAGTTTGATCGGTACCGAGATCGTTATCGGGCTCATCATCATCATTCCCAGCGCCAGCAAAATACTCGAAATAAGCAGGTCCACCACCACAAAAGGCAGATATAAGTAGAACCCGATTTTAAAGGCGTTTTTTATTTCGCTTAACGCATAGGCCGGCAGCAGCGCCAGCATCGACGGAGGCGATAATTCGTCGTCATTATGATCGTCAGCGTTCTGCGCCGACTGGGCCCGCTCAAAAAAACGGGCTAATTCCGGGTCTGAATATTTTTGCAGGTAGCTTTTATATCCGTCCAGACCGTTCTCCATGAAATTAATCACGGAATCCGAACTGGCCATATCCACCTGATGCTCCTGGAACGAGGCATAGGCGTCGCGTGCCACCGGCGCCATAACAAATAGCGCCAGCAGCAAGGCAACGCCGTTGAGGGTGGTATTCGAGGGTACCTGCTGTAGGCCCAGGGCGTTTCGCACCATGACAAATACAATGGAAAACTTGATATAGCAGGTTCCGGACGCGATCAGAAACGGCAATAACGATAAAAACGTTAATACGCCGATTAACCCCAGGTCACTGGTCATCGGGCATATCCTGATAGAGTTCCATCACTTCCACTCCCAGGCGGTCCTCCAATTGCACTAATTCACCGCGGGCCAGCAGGGCGCCATTGGCCCTGATCTCGATTTTTTTCTCGCTGGCCGGGTCCATTTCAAGCACCTTGCCGGCAAACAGTTGTTGTATTTCGCCGATGGCGAGATATCGCCGTTGCAAAATAAATTCCAGTTTTAGCGGCACGGGGCTTAGCGCATCGCTCATGCCGGCCGGGCCCGGGTTTCCCGGCTCGTCTTCTTCAGGCAGGTCATATTCTTCGTAATGTTCGTCCATCATAATCATCTCTTCGTTTTGAAAAAATTGGCCGATAATCTTGCCCTGGCATATAACCTGCCGGTCGGCGCGGGTAATGAGCATCACATCGCCCACGGCGAGCCTGGCCGCCAGCCCGGCCGGTAGCCGGCTGGTGCCGATTACCCATTTCACCGCCAACGGTATGTGCCCCAGGCGCAGCGGAGCCAACGCCGGGGGCGGCACCCCGCAATCGTCTAATGCGGTGACCCAAAGCGGGCATTCACGGGCGGATAAACGGGGCAAGGGCGACGCCGGGCCGGACGGCGCAGCCACCATGGCTTCCGCGCGCAGCGACCGGTAGGGCAAAGCGTAATGTTCAAAGGTCAGCGGCTGGGCCACGGCATTAAACAACGCCATGATTTTGCCATCGTCGCAGGCATGCCCAGCCATGGCGGCAAGTTCCGGGGCGTGGTACGCCAGCCAGGTCCTGGCATGGATAATTGCCCGCCAGGCGCCGTTATCGGCGCTAATGGCCATTTGGCCCTGGCCGCCAGCGGGCGCGTCCAGCCCGACGGCGATCCCGTGCGCGCGCCAAGTCGCCAGCGCCTGCCGCCAGGCGATATCCGCCCGCGACAGTGCGCGCAATTGCAAATGACTCACTGATCCTCCTCCCGCGGTTCTTCCCGATCCCGGCCCCGCTGACGCTGTTGATCGGAGGCGGGCATAACCCTGTAACCGTCGGCCTCGGGCCGGTTGGCCAGCAGATTGTCATGGGTCAATTTGTTGGATGGCATCAGGATTTTTTGCCCGTCCAGGGAAATCTGCACGCTGTTTACCCCGGAGGCGTACTCCGACTTAAAGGTAAAGGTGGCGGTTTTTCCGCTGCCCGGTGCGGTCGACGACCTCTGCGGCGCCGGCATATTGATGCCCTGGCGCGGCTCCTGGGCCAGCCAGTCGGGGGCCTTGGGCCGTGACGGCGCCGATTCGGGAAGCGGCCGGGCCATGGCCGGATACGCGGCCGCCGGCGGTTCGCCTTGGTCAACCGGCGTTGGCGCGCCGGCGGTGTCACGCGGTTCCGGTTCGCTCGCGGGCGGCGGCGCGGCATGCTTTGCCTTGGACCGGTCAAAGGTTTCCTGCGCAGGCGCCGGGGAATGCGGCGCCGCCAAGGAAGCCAGGGGCGTCGGAGCCGGTTTCCCGGCGGACTTGGCCGCTGTGTTCAACGACTGCGCCAAGCGGCCATCGAGGGTCCAGCCCACCGAGCCGGCGCCGCGTTGATCCCGCCTGGCCCGTTTCCCCGCCTGTGGAATATCCGTAACCTGCCGCGGCAGGAGTCCCGGGACCGTCAAGCCCGCGCCATCTTCAATTTCGCCGCGTTTTCGTTTGCCGGTGCTGCCTTCGCCCTTGGACGGCCGGCCCGCGGCATCGTCCCCTTCGGTTTGAGACCGGGCGATCCGCTGCTGATGGACCGCGCTTTCGGCGGCCCGGGCGGTGATATCCACCGCCGGCGCGTGGCCGGACGCCCCATAGCCCGGATAACCCGCCGATCGATTTAAGATTTCCACGTTATTATCTCCTGCATCTCGGTTTCATCCTGGCGGAGCCGGAGTAACCGCAATGTCTGTTTTTTCCGCTTGAGCAATGATTGATATTTGTCTTGTTGGCGCTGCCAGCGCTGCCGCTCCGACCCGATGGCCTGGAGTTGCTGCCCCAGGTCCAGGCATTGCTGGTTTAACCGGGTTTCCTGCAGGCCCAGCTCCAGAATCCGGCGCCGCAATACCGCCAGCCGGCGTTGCCGTAAAAAAAGCTCGCTTCGATCCAACGGCCCCTGGGGCCGCTCCAATTCAAGCAATTGCCGCAGGCCGGCGCGCTGCTGTTGCAAGGCGGCTTGCTCCGCCATGACCTCTTGCCGGCGGCGTTCAGTGGTGATCAACCGCAGATCGCACCGCTGGCTATTAACCTCGCACCGGCGCACCAGGGTGCTGATTTTATGAAACAGCGTCATACATCACCTGAAGCGTGGCGTTGAAATCCGTGCGTTCCTCCAGAGACTGGCGCAGCAAATCCTGCAATGCCTGGCGCTTGTTCATGGCGCGATCGTTTTCCGCGTTTTCGCCGGCTTGGTATTCGCCCAGATCGAGAAATATTTGCAGCTCCTCAAGCTTGGCCAGCAGCCGGCGGACTTCTCCCGCCAGGCTTTGATGATGTTCCTGGGTCACTTGTCCGGCCACGCGGCTGATGCTGCGCAGGATATCTATCGCCGGATAGTGGTTTTGCGCCGCCAGTTTGCGGCTCAGGTAAATATGCCCGTCGAGGATCGAGCGGATCTCGTCGGCTATGGGGTCCGGCTCATCGTCGCTTTCCAGCAAAATGGTATAAAAGGCGGTGATGCTGCCGCGGCGGGTATTGCCCGGACGCTCAAGAATGCGCGGCATGGCGTCAAAAACCGATGCCGGGTATCCCCTGCGCGCCGGGGCCTGTCCCTGGGCCAGGGCCACATCGCGCAGCGCCCGCGCATAGCGGGTGATGGAGTCCATAAACAGCACCACCCGCTTACCCCGATCGCGGAAATACTCGGCTATGGTGGTCGCGACCATGGCGGCATTACAGCGATCGAGCGACGAGTAATCCGACGTGGCGTAAACCAGAATACATTGGCCCTGCCGTCCCGAACGGCGCAGCGCCTCGGTGAACTCGGTGACCTCGCGGCCGCGCTCGCCGATTAAGCCGATCACGAACACATCCGCATCCGCCTGATCGATCAGCATATGCATCAGCACGGTTTTACCGCAGCCGGCCGAAGCGAAAATGCCCACCCGCTGCCCGATGCCG
Organism: Sodalis sp. RH21; assembly: GCF_047324175.1. Lineage (NCBI taxonomy): Bacteria > Pseudomonadati > Pseudomonadota > Gammaproteobacteria > Enterobacterales > Bruguierivoracaceae > Sodalis > Sodalis sp. RH21. The sequence goes on from NZ_CP178732.1 coordinate 4,968,493, forward strand.
CAGGTCAGCAGGCCGTCAATGGCCCTGATGCCCGTGATAAAGGGTTGGCGAATGCCGCTACGCTCGGAATACGCGGGCGCATCGGTATCGATATTGCGGATTTCCGGTTGGCAACTTGCGGCCGGCGGGATAAGCCGCTCGGCGATACGCCCGGTGGGGTCGATCACCGTGCCCAGCAGGTCCTCGCTGACGTTGACCACCAGCTGCTGGCCGGTCGGGTGCAGCACCACATCCCGGGATAGCCCCCGGCTGGGGCCGATGAGGCTTAATACCGTGCGCTCATGGTGAAATCCCAGCACCTGGGCGCGGGCAATAACGTCCCGGCACGCCCAGCTGCGGCGAATTTCACAAATTTCGCCCACTTTCACCCCGGGCAGGACCGCCTCGATGATGGGACCGGTCAAGCGCAGGGGCAAAGCCTGCCGGCGCAGCAGCCGCAAGTGATGTGTCATTTACTGCATAACCTCGACAAAACGTTCCAGACGCTCGAAGAAGCCGCTGAGCGCCACCGCAAAATTTTGTCCGCTGGTCAGGCAAGTGGGATTGAGCAGCGCCTTCAGCTCAAGGTAACCCTCATTTTTGGCCAGTAAAAACTGCTCGCCGCGAATAAACTCGGCGCTGCGCATCAACTCGCCCAGTAATGCCGGGGCCCGCTGTTCCAGCGTATTCTCGTTATATTCCGCAATGCGCGACCATAACCAAATATCTTCCTCCTGGCTGCTGATATAAATGCTTGGCAGATCATTAAAATCAAGTGCAATAGTTGAATGGCTATCAAAATTATCCAACAAATTTGGATCACAGCCACTGTCCAGTAAGGCTTCACGAACTAAAGCGGCGATATCAACATACATGTATTTTACTCCAGGTTAATTAAATAGTTTTGATAACATTAACATTGACGGCTTCGGTCAACTCACCAAAAGACATCACTTCAAGGTCGCGAAAACGCGTTTCAATCAGCTTTTTAATAAAACGACGCACATCCACCGAGGTTAATAACACCATATCTTTATGCGCTATAAATATGTTTTCTAAACCTACGGTAAATAGATCCATTAATTCATCTGAAACCGCCGGTTCCAGGTTAAGAAATGCGCCCGAGGAAGTATTTCTGATACCGCCTCGAATCATTTCCTCTACTTCAGCCGAAATAATAACCACCCTAAGCTCATTATTGACGGCGAACTTATGGCAAATATAACGCGCCAAGGCATTACGCACATGTTCAACCAGCGTAATAACATCTTTTTCCCGCGGAGCCCACAGGGCCAATGACTCCATGATCAGCTTCATATTACGCGTGGATATCCGTTCGGTTAACAAGCGCTGCAAGACTTCGGCAATGCGCTGCACCGTGGCATGGCGCAGCACTTCCTTAAGCAGGTCGGGATATTTATCTTCCATCATGTCCAGCATGTGCTTGGTTTCCTGCACGCCGAAAAACTCATTGACATGGTGGGACAGCAGCACCGAAAAACACTGGTAAATTTCATCAATCGCCGGGCGCAGCTGATAGCCCAGCGGCACCAGCGTCTCCCTGGCCTGCGGTTCTACCCAGATTGCGTCTTTTTCGACCCTGGCGGACATCGCCAGCTGATGGATCTCATCCGAGCCATTGACCACCCGCAGTAAATCAAAATGAATCGTAAAGGCGTCCGCCCGGATTTCGTTGATCAATACCGCCAGGGTTTGTTCGTCGACATTATCCGAGGCGCGCAGCATGATTTCCGGCAACTTGACGCCATAATCCACAAAAAACTGGCTGCGCAGCCGCTCATTCAGCTGTTCTTTTTCCAATAGCGCATAATTGGCACGCGAGACTAATAAAATCAGGGCGACGGTTTCTGCCGCCGTGCGGTCGAGATCGCCGATAATGCCCATCTTGCTGTCCAACCCCAGGTTTTGCGCCGACAGTCCTTCGTCGAAATCCATGTTGCGGGTTGCCGCGCCGTCCTGGGATGGCAGGGATTTTTGGGACTTCCGGTACCGGAAAAAAAACAGGCCGCTTAACGACAGCGCCAGCAAAATAAATACCGTCAGCGGGAACCCCGGCAGCATGCCGATCGACAGGGCCAGAAAAGCGGTGATCAGCAGGACAAATGGGTTGCCGAGCAATTGCTGCATGATGGTGCGGCCCATATTGTCGCCGTCGCCATTTACCCTGGTGACAATCAGCCCGGCGCTGATGGAAATCAGCAGTGCCGGAATCTGCCCCACCAGGCCGTCGCCGATGGTCAGCATGGTGTAGGTCGCCAGCGCGACGGACAGATCCATATGGTGCTGGCTCATGCCCACCGCGATACCGCCGATAAAGTTAACGAACGTGACGATAATGCTGGCAATGGCGTCGCCTTTGATGAATTTCATCGCCCCGTCAAATGAGCCGTACAGCTGGCTTTCGCGCTCCAGCACGCTGCGCCGCTCGCGCGCGCCGTCCGCGTCAATCATGCCGCCTTTTAAATCGGCGTCGATACTCATTTGCTTGCCGGGCATGCCGTCGAGGGAGAAACGCGCCGCCACTTCCGCCACGCGCTCGGACCCTTTGGTAATGACGATAAACTGCACTACGGTGACGATGGCGAAGATGACAAATCCCACCACCAGGTTATCGCCAATGACGAATTGACCAAAGGTGGCGATGATTTCACCCGCGTCGGCGTCGTTGAGGATCAGCCGGCTGGTGCTGATCGTCAGCGCCAGCCTGAACAGCGTGGTGATCAGCAACACCGAAGGAAAGGTGGAGAAGCTCAGGATGCGATCGATATAAAAGGCGCCCATAAAAACCAATATGGCCAGGACAATATTAAGGCCGATCAAAAAATCCACTAAATAAGTTGGCAATGGAATAATCAGCATTGCAATGATCATAATGACCAATGTCAATATCAGCAGCTCCGGGCGCGAATGAATATTACCTAAAAATTTGTTAAACACGTCATTATTCCATTACATTATCAAGGCGGAGGTGGAAAGTTATTGATCTCGTCTTTTCTCAATCAGCTCATGCTTATAGGCGATAGCGGCCAGCCTTTCGAGCTCGCCTAGCAGCAGGTAGACACATTCACTGTTTTCAAATAGTTCATGTGGTAATAATTTACATGCACTATATATAGTTTGCAGAAGAGCCGATCGCTCATGATGATATGCCAGCAACACGTCTTCGCCTAATAAAGCATTGAGATGGCCGCCTATTGCCGCCGGCTGCCGCAATAGTGAAAACAGCAATATCAGCCAGTCCTGCTCAGGCTTATTTAAACCAGCGATTGCTTTATTGGATAATAATTTTTTAATGAATAAACTATCCGCGGATCGCAGCCGTTTTAACTGGCCCAGTTTGTTGATTAATCCGCCAAATTCCATCCTGGAACAGCTGGGGTCCTGGGAGTCAATATCCGTCAGCAGCGCCGACTCGATGAAATCCAGCACCACGCCGCGGTATTGATAACCGTAACCCGCAATCCAGTCTTTATAATCTTCAATGCCGTCCCGCTCGCTTTGCAGAAACCGACGATAGCTGCCGCGCAGCAGGGCCGGTTTCAATTCCAGGTATTTTTGGCCAAAGAGCCTGGCTTTTAACCCGCAATTGATCCCGGCCTGCAGGTCGCGCGGACCGGCGTGCTCCTCCACCTGTTGCAGCATGGCCTTGAGCAGCGTTTTGCTTTTTTCGCTCAGTTGACGCTGGCGCAACAGCTCGCGCAGCACCAACACCAGATCGCTATCGTCGGGAAACAGCGAACGGGCGTGGCGCAGCAGGTTTTCAATGGAAATATCCGCCGCCGCCGATACCTTCAGCAATGATTTCGCTTTCGGCACGGTATCCTCATCAAGGACACGCTCGAACCCCTCGGACAGGGAATCGCCCTTCTTTTCGTATTGGCGCCGATTGCTGAACTGCGACGCCGCGGCCGATAATTCGTCGCTGGCCTGGACAAATTTTTGCACCCGCCCGGCCGGCGTCTCGTCCGCTTTTATTTCGTCGGCCGCCGTCCCGGTCGTGGCGGACTCGGAACGCTGGCGGGCATTGGGACGTTCCGATCGGCCGGGGGTGGCATAGACCGGTAGGTTACTATTTATGTTTAGCGCCATTTCTGACTGTCCAGATAGTTGCGCGACCAATCCGCCAACAGCTCGGGCTCGCGATTTTTGATGAATTCCTGTACGAACTCGCCGGCATCCGACTCTATCGGCTCGGTGATTTCACGGGGCTGGATCAGGAAAATACGCACCATATTGGACTGGCTGGCCTGTTTATAACTGAACATTCCGCCGACCAGGGGAATACTGCCCAATACCGGGATTTTGGCCGTTTTACCGGAGGTTTCGTCGCGGGTATAGCCGCCGATTAACAGGCTTTTGCCTTTCGGCACCCGGGCAATGGTGCTGATCTTGGTACGCCCGACTTTCGGCAAAACGCTGTTGGCCGATTCGTTGTTCATCGGGATTTCGTTGCCATCCTCGATATTGAGCACCATTTCGATCTGTCCGTTGGCGGCAAAACGCGGCAAGACGCTGACCATGGTGCCATAAGTGACATGCTGCAGGTCGACGGTGCGCTCGCCAATCAGCTGCGTATAAAACGTGCGGTTGTTATCAAAGATGGCCGGCACATTTTCCTGGGTCAGGACTACCGGGCGGGAAACGATATTCGCCCGGTTTTTTTGCGATAGCGCGTGGATGGACGCGACGAACCGCGCCCCGTCGAGGGTGGAATAAGACCCGCCGTTAAAATTGACGCCCAGCTGGCTGCCGATATTGACCGATCCCTGCCAATTCACGCCGATATTTTCCAGGTCTTCTTTTTGCACATCGACGATCCAGAGCGACAATTCGACATGGCGTTTTGACGTATCCAGCGCCGCGACCAGATTGGTGACTAGCTGCACCTGTTTCGGGGTGCCTTTTACCAGCAGGCTGTTGGTATCAGGGTTGGCAATGACGCTGATAGGCCCGGCCGCCGTCTCGGCGCGCAGCGCTTCGGCCAGGCTCGCCCTCGGCTGGAACGGCGGCCCGGCGGCCGATATATTCTCGATATTGAATTCAGGCATCTGCGGCGCCGGCATGGCGTCGGGCGTCAGCCGCTGCACATTGGGCGCCACGCCTTTGTCGGCGCCGCGCAATAATTGTTCGATTACCGTGGCGATGCCGGGAATGGTGACTTGCTCGCCGCGCAGCTCGAAAGTGCGATCGCCGACGAACGTATTGCTCAGGTGAATAACCGCGGCTTTTTCACCGCTGCCTTGATTGCCGGGCTGTTCATCCATAAACTTGGCGGTGTTCAACACCATATCCACATAGACCGGCGGCCCGGAAATATAAAATGTGCCGCTGTTATTATCGCCGCGCAGGGGATAACGCTTGTCGTGCAATTTTGATTGCCGCAAAAAACTCTCAAGTGAACTCAGTGAAATATGATTCAGCGACATCACTGAATTGCGCATTTCACCCGCGTCATAAACGTAGATAGCCTGCCCATCCGAATACCAGATTAAGCCTAACTGCCGGGATATTTTTTCCAGCAGAGCCTCTGGGTTACTGAAATCAAACTCGCCGCTGATTTGTTTGCGCGCCGCGAGTTTGCTGACAATCGCGGGTTTGCCCAGCCGGGATGACAAGGCATCGAAAAATATTTTCAAGCCGTCTTTATTGGCAATATATCCTTCGGCGCCGGCGTCCGCTCCCGGGGCCAGGGGGTTGGCGTGTATCAGACCCGGCAGCGCGCTGCCCATCAGGCACCAGCAGAGCAGACTGCCTTTGATTAATTTATGAGATTTCATTTTTCCGATTTCTTATTGATCATGTTCCATAATCCCCGGGGGGAAACACCGAATGCATCCCGAATATCATTCGAGAGATGCGAGGAGGAGGCATAACCATGCCGCATGGCGGCCTCCGTCAGGCTTTGTCCTTCTTCGACGACATCCAGCAAAGCCCGCGCGATACGCCAGCCCCGTAATTCATTTTTGGCGGAATTACCTAACGCATTACGGCATAAGCGGCGGAAATGGGAATAAGACAACCCATAACGCTCGCCCAATTCATGTAGCTTGTCGCTATTTACCGACTCGTTTAATAGAAACCGGATTAACCAATACCACTCGGTGCGGCGCAGGAATGCGGCCAGCATGGCCATTTCCTCCGGAAGAGCCTGGGTTTGCGATAGCAGCCAGCGTTCAACATCGCTACAGGTGGCTATTTGCGGATAGTCGCTCAGTTTTATGCTTTGCCAATGCTGTTGCTGATCGTATTTTAATGACAAGCCGCGGGATTCATCGATGAATACCTGAAGTTTCACCAGCGCAAATAAAGGTAGTTCCTGATGATTCACCCGCCCGGCCAGCACTTCCAGATTGACCCGGTTCATAACTAAAATACCGCGCCAGCCTTGCGTTATATTTAATTTTGCGGTTGCCTGCGCCGACTGAAAGCGAATCAGGCAGTCCTGCTCCCTGGCATCAAGCAGCCAGCATCTGGGATCGGTAATATCCTGTTTGGCGTTTGCAACGAGCAGAGTGCTAGGTAAAACAATATTATCCTTGTTCATAATTAGCCCCGCTCTCTTTTGATTTAACTTTACATTCATAATAATGCCTTTATGTTTTTGAGAAATCATGATGGGAATCTGATTCAGGGTCTAATGTTTTGGCTGCTTTTATATTCTTTCACGCTGGCGGGAAATAGACCATTAAGTAAATGACTTCACATATAAGTAAGATCACTTATTAGCCGCCGGTGTTAATACCTGATAATGTTGCCATACGCGGCGGGCGTAATTCATCCGTACTTTCTGGCGCCCGGCCGCCGTGCCGGCATTATATGCGCCCACCGCTTCCCAGGAATATCCATACCGCTTCATCATATCCGCCAGCACCGAGGCGCCGACCATTATCGAAACGCAGCTATCCTCGTACAGATGCTTTTCGTCGATGCCGAGTTTTTGCAGGCGGGGCAAATGGATACTGTTGATCTGCATAAGACCGATATCCCGGCTGCCGTCTTTATTGATGCCCAGCGCGGCGGGGTTCATGTTGGACTCGGCGATCGCAATCGCCTGCAGCAACCGGGCCTCGATTCCAAAATGCCGTTCGGCGTCCGACCAGCAGTTGGCCAACGCCGGCGTGGTGGCCAGCAGCACAAATAACCACACGGCCAAATGTCGTACCATCATGATGGTTTATTCACCCTCCTGCGCGCCATACAGCGACTTGACCCGGGGATCGTGACGCCAGAGCATTAAACAGGTCGAAGACGAGGTGGACAGCTGGTCATACCATTTTTTGGCGGCGCGCATCCCCTGGCACCGCAAAATCACCGGCAGCAAGGCCGAGGGCATCAGGTGCTTTGACTGTTTCATTATTCGCGTCACCTGTTCGCTATTCGCGCCGGCGGGTTCGGAAAATAAACGGGTATAAAGAGTGTTGAAATAAACGATACCGTCCCGCTCGCCGCCGTGCCGAAGATGGCCGATGAGTTCCAGCGCATGCCGCGGCTGGCCTTCGCCGCATAAAATCACCGCTTTCATGCTTAACAGCACCGGATGGGACATAGCCGCGCCGCGCTGCCGTTCCGCGATGCCGAGCGCGGCGGATGGGTTGCCGTTGCAGTATTCCAGCCACATCATCAATACCTGCGTGGCGATGGCCCCGGGTAATGTTTGATCCACCTGGCGGGCAAAATACAGCGCGCGGGTGATTTCCCCGACAATAAACAAATGCCACGCATAATAATAATTAACCGAAGGGTTATCCGCGGACAGCGCCAGCGCCTGGCGAAACATTTCCGCGGCCTGGCCGTAATCGCCGTTCAGCCCGTGCAGCACCCCGCTCATCGCCAGCGCCAGCGGATGGTCGGCCGCTTTAGCCAGCACCTGGTCCACTAACTCGCCGCATTCCTGCAATGCGCCGTCTAGCTCCATCATCCCCAATTGACCCAGGGCGAAATAGCACTCCGCCAGATGGCAAAGCAGGGTGATGTCATCAGGTATGGATTGGCGGCACTGCTGGAATAATCCCAGCGCCTGGTTCAGGCTGTCGGGGGTATACGCCATGAAAGCGCTGCGTCCTTCCCGCAGCCATGCTGCGCAGGAAGGTTCACGCACCGGCCCGGCCGCTGCGTCCCGGGCGGCTTTCAAGCCGGGGATATGGCGCAAGATAAGGGGCCTGAGAAGATTTTTCACCCGGTCATTAGTCAGTCCGGCGTCAAGGGAAATACCCTCGCGGTGCATGACAAAATGATCGTGCGTACGGATTAATTCAATACGCAACGACGGCTGGTTTCCCAGGCTTAATTCATAACCGGTCAGGTAATAATCCGGCCGGATTTTCTCCAGCAATTCCAGGGTTGACTGCACCGAGCGGCAACTCAACGTCAGCGAAGAGGGCAAGACGTGCAGCCCCGCCGATGCGTATCCGCTCATTTCCTGCACGAGGGAGTCATGCAAGCCCAGCGTATCCAAATGGCCGGTCATGTCAAACGGCAGTACGGCGACAATGGCGTTGGCGCTGCCGGTGGCGGCCTTTTCCGCTGGGGTGATGCGGGTTACGGGCAGCGTAAAACGATACCCTTTGCCATAAACCGTATCGATAAACCGGTTGTGTTTACCTTCCTGCAGGAGGCGGCGCAGGACATAGATACAGCGCGTAAGGGACTCTTCGGCCACATTGCCGCCGGACCAGACTTCGTTGATGAGCCGATCTTTGGTGACCACTTCGCCCGCGGACTCCAGCAGCAGGATCAGCACCCCGAGTTCTTTGGGGGAGATACTGATTTTCTGGTCTTTGTAAAACAGAATACGCGTTGAGTTAAGGATAAAATCACCAAACGTATACTGCACTTTAAAATGGTTGATCACCTCTTTTCTTATTCCTTTAATAGGAAGAGGCGCTGGAAAGGATTTTTCAGCTGGTGATTCATCGAATGTCGTAATCATATTTAGCCCCCTACCATTAAATTAATAGAATTTAAATGTATACCTTCACTAAATTGAGCCTATGGCATGACCACTGTATGCTTCATCAATACGTCTCGTTTTTTCAACGATTACTGTGTTTGAGAGCGATAACCACACGCTTGCAATGGACTTAACCATAAAATTAATAAAACGAACTACAATCATTAATAATGCTATTATTTAAAAGATTATAAAATATTGCTTTATATGATCATCATCTCGCAATTATTTCAACGAACTATCGCCCTGCGGCCGCCGTTCTGCCTTCGCACCCGCTGTTTCGGCAATATTATTCCTGGATAACAACCCTTTCATGAATACAGCTTACAAGCATATGGCGATACCGTTTGTCGCGCAGATCATAAAAACATTAAAATAATAGTTAACCTTATGCCTCTGCCGTTCTCGGAATGAGATAAAATAAATTTATCATTCAATTAATGAATATGTTTATATATTTATTCTAATGCAGTCCAGAAGCGCAATAATAGCAGTGGCAATAAAATGCGAATTCGAGGTGATTATATAGTGAGCGGGGCGACTGTCAAATTAGCGGGCAAATAGAAGAGTAAAGTTATCCATAATCCTGTTTCAGGAAATGCATTATGGCGCTATTTTAGCGTGATAATCGCCAACGGGAAGCAAGAAAATTCAAACTTAATTATTTATTTTAACATTTTTAACCTTATCAAAACATGCACACCAGAGTTAATCGTCGCTTAAAAATACGCATCTCTGCGGTTAACCCTTTAAAATATCAGCAATAATCCCCCATTAACCAATGGCGATTTATTTTTATATAGGAAGCATATACATTTCAGGCCATTAATTTACAAAATACTAATTTGAAGATAATATTCAAATAGATAGTGAGTATATTATATAATAGAACATGCTTACTGTTATTTAAACGCACCGAATAATCCACTGCTATCGCTATTTCTGGCTGAAAAGGGCGAGCGGCGGCGGGTTTCGCTTGCGGTACCGGTGTTTTCCACCCAGCCGGCGGCGCAATTCCACGCAGAAGTGAAACGGTTTTTGACGAAACTTTTACAATATCGACGGGCAAATTACTTTATCCTAGTACGATGATGAACCTTAGCCCACCATTGGCCGCCCCTATCGCATGAAAACCCATCCACAACGAAAAATCAAATGGCGTAATATCGTCTTCCTTGTCGTGGCGCTGTTACTGATAGCTGCTGTGCTGTTGTTTTTTTTCCTCCGTCATCCTTCCGGCACAGGCCCTGGCAAACCGGGCATGGGTATGGGCATGGGCCTTGCCACCCCGGTCCATAGCGGCACCGCCAAACAGGCGGATGTGCCGGTGTATCTTTCCGCTCTGGGCACCGTAGTGGCGAACGCCAGCGTAACCGTCACCAGCCGGGTGGACGGGCAATTAATGCAGGTTTATTTTGCCGAAGGGCAAAAAGTCGCCCAAGGGCAGCTATTGGCGCAAATCGATCCGCGCAGCTACCAGGCCACCCTGGAGCAATACCAGGGGGAACTGGCGCAAAACCAGGCGCTGTTGAAAAGCGCGCAGCTTACGCTGGCCCGGTATAAAACCCTGTTCGCCCAGGATTCCCTGGCCCGCCAGGATTTAGAAAGCCAGACCGCGACGGTGGGCCAGTACCTGGGCACGCTTAAAGCCGATCGGGCGCAAATCGACGCGGCGAAACTCAACCTGGAATATGCCCGCATCACCGCGCCGGTCGCCGGCCGGGTGGGATTACGGCTGGTTGACGCCGGCAATATGGTGCATAGCAGCGATGCCACCGGCATCGTGACCATCACCCAGACCCAGCCTATCGCGGTCACGTTCAGCCTGCCGCAGGCCCATATCCCCACGTTATTGAAGACGCTGCACCAGGGTCAATCCCTGCCGGCGACGGCTATCGATCAGGACGGCACCACGGTGCTGGACCAGGGCGAACTGAATTTTATCAGCAATGAGATAGACAGCGATACCGGCAGTATCAAGCTGAAGGCGATTTTTGCAAATAACGATGAGCATCTTTATCCCAACCAATTCGTGAATATACGGCTGCAAACCGGCACGCTGACCGGGGCCACGGTGATCCCCGCCCAGGCCATGCAACTGAGCAGCGAGGGGGAGTTTGTGTATGTCATCAAGGCGGACAACACCGTGGACCGCCGGGCGGTTAAATCCGGGCCGGTGTTTGGCGATGATATGCAGGCCGTCTTGTCCGGCGTCGCCCCGGGAGAACGCGTGGTGACGGAGGGCATCGATCGCCTTAATACCGGCAGCAAGGTTTCGGTGGTGAATGCGGCGGCGGCGAATACGACGGAAAGCAAAAGCGTGACCGCACAATGAATCCTTCCCGTCTGTTTATCCAGCGCCCCGTGGCCACGATTTTATTGATGATCGGCGTGCTTATCGCCGGTGTTTTTGCCTATCGCATGTTGTCCACTTCCGCCCTGCCGCAGGTGGATTACCCCACCATCCAGGTAACGACGCTTTATCCCGGCGCCAGCCCCAGCGTAATGGCCTCGTCCATCACCGCCCCGCTGGAGCGCCAATTGGGGCAGATGGCGGGCCTGGGCCAAATGTATTCCACCAGCTCCGGCGGCGCGTCGGTTATTACCCTGAAATTCACGCTCGACCTCTCCCTCGACGTGGCCGAGCAGGAGGTGCAAGCGGCCATTAACGCCGCCGACAGCCTGCTGCCCACCGACTTGCCCAACCCGCCCACCTATAAAAAGGTCAATCCGGCGGATACGGCGGTCATTACGCTTGCCGCCACCGCCGATACCCTGCCGCTGATCAAGGTGCAGGATTTGGTCAATACCCGCATCGCCCTGAAGCTGTCGCAGATTTCCGGGGTGGGCATGGTGACCCTGGCCGGCGGCCACCAGCCGGCGATCCGGGTGCGCATGGACCCCCATGCCCTGGCGGCGCGCAACCTCACGCTGGAAGATGTTAATACCTTGATTGGCGAGAGCAACGTCAACGGGTCGAAAGGCGGGTTCGACGGCAAGCACCATTCCATCACCATCGATGCCAACGATCAGCTGCGCACGGCGGCGGAGTACGGCAATCTGATCCTGACCTACCAGAACGGCGCCGCGCTGCGCCTGCGGGATATCGCGCAAATCGACGAGGCGGAGGAAAACGTATTCCAGTCCGCCTGGGCCAACCGCCGTCCGGCCATCGTAATCAGCGTGCAGCGCCAGCCCGGCGCCAACGTGATCTCGGTGGTGGATAATATCAAGGCCCAATTGCCCACGCTCCAGGCCGCGCTGCCCGACGGGGTCAAGGTGGAGATTTTATCGGATCGCACCCAGACCATCCGCTCTTCCATCAGCGACGTGCAGTTTGAACTGCTGCTGTCCATTGCCCTGGTGGTGATGGTCACCTTTGTGTTCCTGCGTAATCTGGCGGCGACGCTTATCCCCAGCATCGCCGTGCCGCTGTCGCTGGTCGGCACCTTCGGCGTTATGTATCTGGCCGGCTTTAGCCTCAACAACCTGTCGCTGATGGCGCTGACGGTGGCCACCGGTTTTGTGATCGATGACGCCATCGTGGTGGTGGAGAATATCTCGCGCCGCCTGGAAAACGGTGAAACCCCCATGCAGGCCGCCCTTAACGGGTCGGCGCAGATCGGCTTTACCATTATCTCGCTGACCTTTTCGCTGATAGCGGTACTGATCCCCCTGCTGTTTATGGGCGACGTGGTGGGACGCCTGTTCCGGGAATTCGCCATCACCCTGGCGGTGGCGATCCTGGTTTCCATGATAGTGTCGCTGACGCTGACGCCGATGCTGTGCGCCTATTTGCTGCGCCATATCCCGGTGGAAAAACAGAGCCGCTTCAACCGCAAAGGCGGCCAGCTGTTCGACCGGCTGGTAGCCGGCTATGACCGCTGGCTGACGGTGGTGCTCGACCACCAGCGCCTGATGCTGCTGGTGGCCCTGGCGACCCTGGCGCTGACCGCGCTGCTGTACATAATGGTGCCCAAGGGGTTCTTCCCACCCCAGGATACGGGGTTGATCCAGGGGATTACCGTGGCTTCGCAGGATGTCTCGTTCGGTGAAATGGGCGTACGCCAGCAGCGCCTGGCGGATGTCATCCTGAAAAACCCGGCGGTGGAGAGCGTTTCATCCACCATCGGCATCGACGGCAATAATACCAGTCTTAACAGCGGCCGGCTGCAAATCAACCTGAAACCGTTCGCGGATCGCGACGCGCGTTCCGATGCGATTATTACCCAGTTGAAACAGGCCACGCAAAATGTTGCCGGCATCGAACTTTATATGCAATCCGCCCAGGATTTGACCGTCAACGATCAGGTGACGCCCAGCCAGTATCAGTTCACCCTCGACGATGCGGATAGCGAAAATCTGGTTGCCTGGACGCCGAAATTGGTGGCCAAGCTGCAACAGCGTCCGGAATTCAGCGACGTGGTGAGCAACCTGCAGGACCAGGGGCAGGTCGCGTATGTGGAGTTGAACCGCGACGCTGCGGCGCGCTACGGCATCACCGCCGCTGACGTGGATAATGCGTTATATAACGCCTTCGGGCAGCGCCTGGTTTCGACCATTTTCACCCAATCCAATCAGTACCGCGTGGTGCTTGAGGTCCTGCCGAAGTATCAGCAGTCGCCGGCGTCGTTCGATGATATTTATCTGGCGGCCAACCTGAACGATAGTACCAGCGGCACGTCGGCCGCCAGCACGACCTCCGGCACCACCAGCACCACCAGCACCGCTACCGCCGCCGCTACCGCCGGCGCCATGGTAAAACTCACCTCCATAGCGCGCATCCACCTGCGCACCGGGTCGCTGCTATACGCCAGGTTGAACCAATTCCCGGCGGTCACCCTGTCGTTTAACCTGCACACCGGCTACTCGCTGGAACAGGCGCAAAAGGCCATACAAAGCGCCACCGACGAGTTGCAATTGCCCGCCAGCATCACCTTGCGCTATCAGGGCGAGACCTCGGCTTTCCAGAACTCCACCGATAATACCCTGTGGCTGATCCTGGCGGCGCTGCTGACCATGTATGTGGTGCTGGGCATTCTTTACGAGAGTTTTATCCACCCGGTAACCATTTTGTCCACCCTGCCGTCGGCGGCGGTGGGCGCCCTGCTGACGCTGCTGTTCGCCAATACCGAGTTCAGCCTGATTGCCCTGATCGGGGTGATCCTGCTGATTGGGATCGTTAAAAAGAACGCCATTATGATGATCGACTTTGCGCTGGAGGCGGAGCACCGGCAGCATCTCACGCCCCGCGAGGCGATCCACCAGGCCTGTCTGCTGCGCTTCCGGCCGATCCTGATGACCACCATGGCGGCCCTGCTCGGGGCGCTGCCGCTGATGCTGGCGCACGGATCGGGCGCGGAGCTGCGCCGGCCGCTGGGGTTGGTGATCGTCGGCGGACTGATTTTCAGCCAGGTATTAACCCTGTTTTCCACGCCGGTGATTTACCTGTGGTTTGACGGGCTGTCGCAGCGCGGGCAGCGGCTGTGGGGCCGGATCGGCAATCAGGAGCGCCGATGAATATCTCCCGGGTGTTTATTTTTCGTCCGGTGGCGACGCTGCTGCTGACGCTGGCGATTTTGCTGCTCGGCATCCTGGGCTACCGGCTGCTGCCGGTGGCGCCGCTGCCGCAGGTGGACTTTCCCACGATTATGGTCAGCGCCAGCCTGCCCGGCGCCAGCCCGGAAACCATGGCCGCCACGGTGGCGACGCCGCTGGAACGCGCCCTGGGGCAAATCGCCGGCATCAGCGAAATGACGTCCAGCAGTTCGCAAGGCTCCACCAACGTGATTTTGCAGTTTGATCTCGATCGGGATATCAACGGCGCGGCGCGCGACGTGCAGGCCGCCATCAACGCCGCGCGCAGCCTGCTGCCCTCCAGCATGCCGTCGCTGCCCACCTATCGCAAAGCCAACCCGTCCGACGCGCCGATCGTCATGCTGGCGCTAACCTCCACCACCCGCAGTAGCGGACAGCTCTATGACCTGGCGTCCAGCGAGATCCAGCAAAAGATTGCCCAGGTCACCGGGGTGGGCCAGGTGTCGCTGGTGGGCAGCTCGCTGCCGGCGGTGCGCATCGATCTGCGCCCGCAGATGATTACCCATTTCGGCCTGTCCCTGGATACCGTGCGCAGCGCCGTGGCCAATAGCACCAGCAATTTGCCCAAAGGCGTATTACAGGGGGACCGGCAGTCATGGGTGGTGGACGGCAATGGCCAGCTGGATCTGGCGCGCGATTACCGGGCGCTGATCGTCAGCTACCAAAACGGCACCGCCGTGCGGCTCGGGGATGTGGCCACCGTCTACGATTCGGTGGAAGATAAGTATAACGTCGGTTATTACAACCAGACGCCGGCGGTGATGATTGGCGTCACCCGCCAGGCGGGCGCCAATATGCTGGAGACCATCGACGCCATCAAGGCGCGCCTGCCGGCCCTGGCCGCCACGCTGCCCGGCGATGTCGGTTTGCATATGGTGGTCGATCGATCGCCGAATATCCGCGCCTCGCTGCGCGATACCGAAGAGACGCTGCTGATCGCCATCGCCCTGGTGATCGGCGTGGTGTTTATTTTCCTGCGCAATGCGCAGGCGGTGATTATCCCGGCCCTGGCGTTGCCGGTATCGATTATCGGCACCTGCGCGGTGATGTACCTGCTCGGCTACAGCCTGGATAACCTGTCGCTGATGGCGCTGATTATCTGTACCGGCTTTGTGGTGGACGACGCCATTGTGGTGCTGGAGAATATCACCCGGTATATCGAAGAGGGCATGGGGCCGGTGCGGGCCTCGCTCAAAGGCGCGCAGGAAGTGAGCTTTACGGTGCTGGCCATGACGCTGTCGTTGGTGGCGGTATTTATTCCCATCCTGCTGATGGGCAGCATTGTCGGCCGCCTGTTCCGCGAATTCGCGGTGACGCTGACCGTCTCGCTGCTGATTTCCATGTTGGTTTCCCTGAGCCTGACGCCGATGTTATGTTCGCGGCTGCTGCGGCGCAAAGCGCCGGTCACCCGCAGGCCGAACCGGTTTTATGAGCTGATTGAACGCGCCCTGGCCAGGCTGCTGGCCGGTTATGCCATTGCGCTGGCCTGGGTGATGCGGCACCAGCGGCTAACGCTGTTCAGCCTGCTGCTGACGGTGATGCTCAATATTTTTCTGTATACCGTGGTGCAAAAGGGGTTTTTTCCCAACCAGGATACCGGCCTGCTTATGGGCATGCTGCGCGCCGACCAGAACGTATCGTTCCAGGCGATGAAGCCCAAAGTGGAAGAATTTTCCAGGCTGATCCAGCGGGACCCGGCTGTGGACGGGGTATTGTCCTCCATGGGCAGCGGCGGGTTCGGCTCGCGCAATACCGCCAATTTTTTTGTCCATCTGAAGGACTTTTCGCAGCGCGACGCCAACGCGGCGCAGGTGGCCAACCGGCTGACCGCCCAAGGGCTGAACCAGCCAGGCATCCAGCTATTTTTAATGCCGGCCCAGGATCTGCATATCGGCGGGCGCAGCGCCAATGCGCTATATCAATACAGCCTGCAGGCCGATGATTTGGATACCCTGCGCATCTGGACGCCGAAAGTAAAAGCCGCGCTGGAAAAAATACCGCAGCTGACCGGCGTGGACGCTGATTCCCAAACCGGCGGCCAGGAAGTGATGCTTAATATCGACCGCGACAAAGCCACCCGCCTGGGGGTCAATGTCAAGATGCTCGATACCCTGCTCAACAACGCTTTTAGCCAGCGGCAAATCGCCACCCGGTACAAGACCCTGAATCAGTATCACGTAGTGATGACCCTGAGCGACGATTTCACCGGCGATCCGGCGATCCTCAACGATCTGCTGGTGGTAAACGAGGCGGGCCAACAGATCCCCATCGCCGCCTTTGCCAGCTTCAGCGGCGCCAACGCGTCCCTGTCGGTGGCGCACCAGGGCCAATCCGCCACCAGCACCGTGGCCTTTAACCTGGCGGACGGCGTGTCCCTTGAGCAGGCGCAGCAACTGATTAAAACCGCCATGGCGCAAATCGGTTTGCCGACCACCATCCAGGCGGGCTTCCAGGGCACCGCCAAGGCTTTCGCCTCCCTGACCGCCAGCATGCCGTGGCTGATACTCGCGGCGCTGGCGGCGGTCTATATCGTGCTGGGGGTGCTCTATGAAAGTTATATCCACCCGCTGACCATTCTGTCCACCCTGCCGTCCGCCGGGCTGGGCGCGCTGTTGCTGCTGATTATCACCGATACCCAGCTTACGGTCATCGCCCTGATCGGCATTTTGCTGTTAATCGGCATCGTCAAGAAAAATGCCATTATGATGATCGATTTCGCGCTGGCGGCGGAGCGCAAGCAGGGACTCAGCCCGCAGCAGGCCATTACCCAAGCCTGCCTGATGCGCTTTCGCCCGATAATGATGACCACGCTGGCGGCGTTTTTCGGCGCCCTGCCGCTGGCGCTGGGCAGCGGCGGCGACGCGGATTTGCGCAGCCCGCTGGGAATGGCCATTGCCGGCGGACTGGCGCTGAGCCAGTTGCTGACGCTGTTCACTACCCCGGTGGTTTATCTGTATCTCGATCGCCTGAGCCGCTCCAGCCGGAGTGCCTGGCAGCGTTACGGCAAATCCGGCGCGGCGCGGCCAGAAACCCGCTAATCCCTATTAACTTTTACAGCGAATTGATACACAGCGAACTTATGATAATGATATCCAGACATTTCACCCTGAGGCTGCTCCCCCTGGCGCTGGCGCTGGCGCTTGCCGGCTGTATGGTGGGACCGGACTACCAGCGCCCGACCGCGGTGGTGCCGGCCGGGTTTAAGCAGGCGAAAGGCTGGACGCAGGCGATGCCGCAGGACCAGTTGGGCAAGGGGGAGTGGTGGGCCGTCTACCGGGACCCCACGCTCTCCGCGTTGCTCAGCCAGGTTAAAGTCTCCAACCAGAACGTGGCGCAATATGAAGCCCTGTACCGTCAGGCGCGCGCGCTCACCTCGGCCGCGCGTTCTAACCTTTATCCCACCATTGCCGGCACCGCGGACACCACCCGCAGCGGCAACCGCAGTACGGTGGGCAATACCCATGAAGCCCAGGTCAGCGCTAGCTGGGAGCTGGATATTTGGGGAAAACTGCGCCGTACCCTGGAGGAAAACCAGGCCAGCGCCCAGGCCAGCGCGGCCGAGCTGGCCAATATTACCCTCAGCGCCCAGTCCGAACTGGCGCAGGCTTACTTTCAGCTGCGGGTGATGGATCAGCAAATCGCGTTATATCAGCAAAGCGTTGACGCCTATCAGCGCTACCTCGATGTCATTGAAAATAAATACCGGGTCGGGAGCGAATCGCGCGCCACCCTGGCCCAGGCGCAAACCCAGTTGGAAAGCACCAGGGCCTCCTCATTGGATCTGCAATGGCAGCGGGCCCAGTTGGAGCACGCCGTGGCGGTGCTGATTGGCCGGCCCCCGGCCCAGTTCAGCCTGCCCCCCGCTCCGCTTATCGCCACCTTGCCGCAAATCCCGGTGGAACTGCCCGCGCAATTATTGCAGCGTCGTCCCGATATCGCTTATGCGGAACGTAATGTAGCCGCGGCCAATGCCGCCGTGGGCGTGGCCCAGGCGGCCTATTATCCGGATTTGACCCTGAGCGCCAGCGGCGGCTTCCAGAGTTCGGTGCTGCATAACCTGATCTCCATGCCGAACCGGGTATGGTCGCTGGGACCGGAGCTGAGCGGGACGCTATTGGACTTCGGCGCCACCAAGGCCGGCGTGGAGCAGGCCAGGGCCAGCTACGACGCCAGCGTCGCCAGCTACCGCCAGAGCGTGCTTGAGGCCTTCCAGGAGGTGGAAAACTATCTGGTCGAGCTGTCCACCCTGGAGGCGGAAACCGCCGCGCAGCAGCGCGCCGCCGAGTCCGCCCAGGAGTCCGCCCGCGTTACCCTCAACCAGTACCAGGCCGGGATGATTGATTACCTGGACGTGGCCACCACCCAGAACACCAGCCTGTCCCAGCAGCAAAACCTGCTGTCGCTGCGCAGCACCCAATGGACGGCCAGCGTGCAGCTGATTGTCGCCCTGGGCGGCGGCTGGCATAACGACGGCCGCTAAGCGCCGCGGCCGGGCGTTGCCCATCCCCCGGGGGCGCTTTAATCGAGTTCGGCCACCGGTTCCCGCGCCGTCAGCGGGCTGGTGGCGACCCAGACCCGGCCCTGGCGCACTTCCACCGGCCAGGCCGGCACCGACAGACCGGCATCGTCCAGGCACACCCCGTCGCGCAGGCGGAAATGCTTTTTATACAGCGGCGAAATCACCACCGCTTCGCCGGCCACGTCCCCCACCAGCCCGCGGGCCAATACGTTGGCGCCGCTGCCCGTCTCCAGGTTGGATAACGCAAACACCCGGCCGCCATGCCCGGGTATCCCGCAGTTATCAGGTAGCCCGCCGTTATCGGGTAAATAGAACAGCGCGATTTGCCGCTCCCCCAGCCTGGCGGCCATGCCCGCGTTGGCCGGGATCGCCGCCAAATCGCACACCGGCAGCCAGCTTTCGGTTTGCGCCGCCGGCACCATGGAAGCCGCCGGCAGCGGTTTTTCCGCGGCCGTGGCCGGGCGCACCTGCTGGCGCTGCGGCACCATCACCACCGCTTCATCGGGCCGATCGCTGTTGAGATAGGCGCGAAACAGCGGCAGCCGGTCTTTATCCGCCAGGGCGGTATGCCATTCGCATTGATAACTCGCCACCACCGACTGCATTTCCCGCTCCAGCTCGGCGCAGATCCCCAGTTGGTCATCGATAATCACCCGGCGCAGGTACTCAAGGCCGCCTTCCAGGTTATCCAGCCAGGCGCTGGTGCGTTGCAGCCGATCGGCGGTGCGGATATAAAACATCAGCAGGCGGTCGACCAGGGCGATCAGCGTATCGGCATCCAGATCGGTGGCCAGCAGGTCGGCGTGGCGCGGTTTCATGCCGCCGTTGCCGCACACATAGAGATTCCAGCCCTTGTCGGTGGCAATCACCCCGATATCCTTGCCCTGCGCTTCGGCGCACTCACGGGTACAGCCGGAAACGCCCATTTTGAATTTATGCGGCGAACGCAGCCCTTTGTAGCGGTTCTCCAGCCTGACCGCCAGGCCGGTGGAGTCCTGCACGCCAAAGCGGCACCAGGTCGAGCCGACGCAGGATTTGACGGTGCGCAGGGATTTGCCATAGGCGTGCCCGGTTTCGAAGCCGGCGTCCACCAACTCGCGCCAGATAACCGGCAGTTGCTCCATACGGGCGCCGAACAGGGCGATGCGCTGTCCGCCGGTGACCTTGGTATAGAGGTTATAGCGCGCGGCCACCTGGCCGATGGCGATAAGCCCCGCGGCGGTGACTTCCCCGGCGGGCATGCGCGGCACCACCGAATAGGTGCCGTCTTTCTGGATATTGGCTAAGAACCGATCGTTGGTATCCTGTAGCGGCAAATGCTCGGGCCGCAGCACATAATCGTTCCAGCAGGACGCCAGCAGGGAAGCGGCCAGCGGCTTGCAGATCTCGCATCCCAGCCCGTGGCCGTGTTGGGCAATCAACTGTTCAAAGGTGCGGATATTATTCACCCTAATCAGGTGATACAGCTCCTGGCGGGAGTAGGCGAAATGCTCGCAGACATCTTTCTTCACCTCCACGCCCAGTTGCGACAACTCGTACTCCATCACCTGCTTGACCAGCGGCACGCAGCCGCCGCAGCCGGTACCGGCCTTGGTGCAGGCTTTGACCGCCGCCAGGTCGACCGCTCCCGCCGCCACCGCCGCGCGGATATCCCCTTTGCTGACGTTATGGCATGAGCAGATCTGCGCCCCGTCCGGCAGGGCCGCGATCCCCGGCCCTTTCGGCGCGCCCCCGGCGCCGGCCGGCAGAATCAGGCTTTCCGGCCGGTCCGGCGGAGCCATATCGTTAAGCACCATTTGTTGCAACGTGCTGTAATCGGCGCTATCGCCCACCAGCACCGCCCCCAGTAAATGTTTTTTATCGCCGGAGACCACGATTTTTTTATACACCTGCCCGGGACCATCGGTCCATGAGTAGCTCTGGCTGCCGGGAGTCGCGCCGTGGGCATCCCCCACGGAGGCCACCTCGACGCCAAGCAGCTTCAGCTTGGTGCTTAAATCCGCGCCGGTAAAGGCCGCGTCCCGATCCGCCAGGCAGGAAGCCAGGGTGCGCGCCATTTGATAACCGGGGGCCACCAGGCCGAACAGCCGATCGCGCCAGGCGGCGCATTCGCCGATGGCGTAAATATCGGCATCGGAAGTCACGCAGCGGTCGTCCACGGCGAACCCGCCCTGCGCGCCAAGCCGCAGGCCGCAGGCCCGGCCCAGTTCATCCCTGGGGCGGATACCGGCGGAAAACAGCACCAGATCCGTAGCCAGATGGGTACCGTCGGCAAAGTCCAGGCGCAGGCCGCCGTCCTCGCCGGCGAGGATCGCCAAGGTGTTTTTAGCGGTGTGCACCACGACATCCAGCGCCTCGATTTTTTGGCGCAGCATCGCCGCGCCGCCGTCGTCAAGCTGTACCGCCATCAGCCGGGAGGCGAATTCCACCACGTGGGTCTCCAGGCCCAGATGCTTGAGCGCATTGGCGGCCTCCAATCCCAGCAGGCCGCCGCCGATCACCGCCGCCGAGCGCGAATCGCGCGCCCGGGCGGCAATGGCGTCCAGATCGTCCAGGGTGCGATATACCAGGCAGCCCGGGCGGTCATGGCCGGGGATCGGCGGGACATAGGCGTAGGAACCGGTGGCCAGCACCAGCCGATCGTAGCCAAGGGTGGCGCCGTGATTATCCGTCAGGCATTTGCGCCGGCGATCGATGGCGGTAACGGTACTGGCGCCGTGCAGTTCGATGCCGTGGCGTGCAAAGAATCCGTCTTCCACCATCGACAGCGATTCGGCGCTGCGGCCGGCAAAATATTCCGATAAATGCACCCGGTCGTAAGCGGGCCGGCTCTCGGCGCCAAATACGACAATCCGGTAGCGCCGGTGCAAATGATGCTCGACCAATTGTTCCAGAAAATAGTGGGCCACCATGCCGTGGCCGACAACTGCTAATACGGGTTTGCTCATCTCTTAAGTCCTTGCATAAAAAAAAGGCGTCCAAAAACATGCAATTCCTGCATGTTTTTGGACGCCTTTATCCGGTGACCCGCGCCGCGCCGCCATTGGCCCAGCCCGAGGTCTTGCTATGTATGGTTAATCGCTACTGCTTTAATACCTCTTCAACCGCCAGCAGCGCGGCGGCGACTTCGATCAATTTTTTATTCTGGTTCATCGCCATGCGGCGCAAGGTTTTGTACGCCTCGTCTTCGCTGAGCCCTCGATGGGCGATCAGCAAGGCCTTGGCCCGATCGATCTGTTGACGCTCATTTAGCGTGGCATGCATTTGCGCCAGCTCATCGGCCAGGTTTTGCAGCCGGCGCGACTGCTGGCGCACCATGGCCACTACCGAGCGCCCCAGCTCCGGACTAAGGCCGTCGCTGCTTAATCGCTGTTTTGCGGCGTGTTCCGGACCGTTAACGGGCATAAATACCGTATAATCAGCCTGTTCGCCGATTTGCCGCACCAGCAGTTCCTCCAGCAGCGCGTCGCCGGGCTGGCCACCGGGATGGCCTTCGGCCGCCGCGATGCTGGCCCGGCATAGCCGCATCAGGGTGGCGGCCAGCCCGTCCTCGACGGTCTTCATACCGTCGATGCGCCGGGTGGTAACCGCAAACCAGTCAAGGCTGCGATCCGGTTCGGGAGACGCCAGCGCTTTACCGGTGCCGGCGATCCGCCGCAGCCGTTCAAAATCGCCCGGCTCTTGCCCGCACAGATCGCGCCAGCGCTGCAGGTCCGGCGGCTCGGCGAAATCGGCGAACGTGTCGAAGCACCGTTCCTGCCCCTCGATCAGATCCAGCAACTGCCGCCGCTGCCCGTCGCTGAACTCGCGCGCGGCAAACCCGGCCGCGCCGACGGCCCGCTCCTGCCCCGCCAGCTCCTTGCCCTGCATAAAACTAAACATGGCGATCAGCGCGCGGGAAATAACCGGCTCCGCCGCCGTGTCCGCCGCGGTAAACACCAGCGCCAGCAGCGTGCGGATAATACCGTTGAAAGCCGCCGTAACCTGGGCCGGCGCCAGGGCGGCCTGCCGCACCTGGTCGCGCAGCGCCGGCAGGGAACCGAGCGCGTATAACACGCCGGCCACCCGGCCCAGCCTGTGATTTTCCGCCGGTAACGCCGCGGGCCCCGGCTCAAGCGCCGCCAATAATGCCAGCACGTCGCGCTGGGCGTTGGCCACATCGGCGATCCGCAGCGCAATGGCGTCGGCATACAGGCGCCGATCCGAGCAGAGGTAGATATTGGTGGCCCCGCGTTCGCGCTGCAGCATATGCACCAGTTGGCTGACCGCGCCCACCAGCTCACAGGTTTGCAGTAATTGCCGCAAAGCCGTCACCTCGCTTTGCCGGGCGGCCAGCAGGAAACGGATAGCAGTGTGAGTATCGGCGACCAAAGGGTTCATGGCTCCTGCCCGAATTAACGAAATCATGACCTCGATAAGCTATAATACCGGCCCGGGGCAAAAACACCCTGCGCAGAATCAATTTTCACTCGATCCCGCCGCCATCACCCCAGGTCGACGGGAACCCAATAGCGGCCGGCCATCAGGCGGTCGTTCCGGTTTTCTGACCGACCGCCGCGCCCATGCGCGCCAATTCCGGCCATACGGTCATCAGCGTGGAGACGATGCCGTCCAACTCTTCATGACTGGCGCCGTCGCGGGCCTGGACCGACATGCCCTGCAGGATACAGGTCAGGTATTTCGCCAGGGTCGGGATATGGGTTTGCGCGGGTAAATCTCCCGCTTTCTGGCGCGTGCGTAAAAAGTCCGCCAGCATATTTTCCTGGAAATGATGCCGGGCACGCAGCATTTTCGCCACTTCATCGGAAGATGAGGACAGCGCCGCCGACGTACAGATAATAAAACAGCCCGACGGCAGATCCTTATCGGTGTACATAGCCGCGGTGTCGCGCATAAAGTCTTCGGCCGCCTGGGCTACCGAGCAGTCAGGATTGGCCAGCAGCGCCTTGCCCCGTTCGGCGAATTTGGTGATATAGCGTTCGGCCGCCGCGCGGAATAAGCCTTCTTTATTGCCAAATTCACCGTAAAGGGTGGGCGCCTTGGCCCCGGTGGCCTCGACTAAATCGGCCAGGGAGGTGGCTTCGTAGCCATGGCGCCAGAAAAGTTGCAGGGCTTTATCCAGCGCATCGTCGCGGTCGAATTGTTTCGGACGTCCGCGTCCTTTCCGAATGGACGCAACTTGATCGGTACTCATGTGATCCTCTCTTATCGCAGTTCTGGTATAAACGGGAGATTTTTATCAAGGTATGGTTATAAATCTCCGCTATCCTATATAATTAACGATCATTACAAAAATTACAAGGGTATTTCGTCACATTCCACAAAGAATGTTAAATTTTTGCCCCATGCCCTTGCAAAACCTGGATTTGCCCCCCGTTTCGGTTGCCGCCGCAGCCGGCCGTCACTTTCTTTCAAGAATAATTTTCTTACTATACAAGCAGATAAAAAATATATTAATGATCATTAAAATATTATCTTGATCCGTGGCGCAGATATGGCTAGCATTTAGTTATCGAACGTTAACAAATAATGTTCGCCACCGAATCCAGAAAACCTATAGAGAGAACCTATTATGAACCGCATCAACAACGTAAAATACGCTCTTGCCGCCATTGCCCTTGGCGCCGTTTCTTTTGGCAGTTTCGCCGCCGACCTGGTGAGTTCCGCTCCGACGGGACAGCAGCAGGTAGGCGTAATCAGCGCCACCGGCGGCACCAACCTTTCCTCGCTGGAAAGCCAATTATCCGCCAAAGCCGCGGCCGCCGGCGCCAAGTCGTTCACTATTACCTCGACTTCCGGCCAGAATAACCTGCACGGCACCGCGGTAATCTATGAATAATCGCCGCCGGGCGACGTTGCCGGGACGACGCCCGCCTGGCGTTATGCTATGCAGGCGTTGTTGGTGGCATTAAGATAATTTTCATATATTTCAGTCATATGAGTTATAAATTAATGATCATTAAATAAAAATTGATCATTTTCATGAACAGGTCTATTATTTGTTTAGTAGTTGTTAATAAAACATTGCCGCCAATGAGAACGTGCTTGACGGCACCGGGAGTCGCCATCATGAAAATATTCAGTCTTACCATCGCCGCCCTGGCTCTAAGCGCTTTGTCCTACGGTAGTTTTGCCGCCGATATGAACCACGCCAGCGCTTATGACGGGCAACAGGCCGCGGTAATCACCGCCAGCGACAGGCACGAGATGCCGTTACGGCTGGGCAACCCTAACGAAAAAGTTGCCAAGGACGGCGCCCGCGCCTATCCGATGACATCGGTTTCGGGCCAAAACAATATGCACAGTACGTCGGTGGTCTATGAATAATGCGTTACCGGCGCCAGCCGGCCAGTGCTTAAAATCCGTCGATTATTTCTCTTTTTAATAGCGTTTGCGTATTTTCTCTTCGCAAACGCTTTTTTTCCTCCCGCAAGAATAATCCTAATTCACCCCGCCGGAAAAAAATAAAATTACCGGTAATTAAGTCTTTTCTTATTTTCATTGAGACCTGTATTATTCCTTTTTCCGCCAAATCTTCTTTTTCCATTAATAATCGCAAATAGAAACATCTCCGATAAATATCTTTACGGTTAACCGCGTTGACCCCGACCTATATAAAGTAAATGATTCAAAGGTGAGTCAATTCTTAATATATGGAGCACGCCAATGCGTCGTATCATGGTATTTCTCGGGATTATCGTTCTTAGCGCCGCCCTGAGCGGCTGTCTGTGGCCACCGCCTTGGGGCGGCGGCGGTGGGGGCCACGGCGGCGGCGGCGGCGGCGGTCATTATGGCGGCCCGGGCCGCTAATATCAGATTTTAAGCGCGTTTGAAAACCGCACGTCAACTGTTAGGCTACTTCCTGACATTTGGTAGTGCGGTTTTTTTATCCACGGTTATCAGCGCTTTCACTCCACTTGCAGTTATCCCCCAATCAAGCCAAAATCGAAAACTGTCGCCTCACTGTGCTCAAAGGACGCGTTATGACCGAGTTGCGCGGTTTTAAACAGGTTGATGTCTTTACCGACACCCCCCTGCTGGGTAATCCGCTGGCGGTAATTCTCGACGCCGACGGCTTATCCGATCAACAGATGCTGGCGGTGGCCCGCTGGACCAACTTATCCGAAACCACCTTTGTCCTGCCCCCTTCCCTGTCCGGGGCCGATTATCACGTCCGCATTTTTTCGCCGTCGGGAGAGTTGCCCTTTGCCGGCCACCCGACTCTGGGAACCGCCCATGCCCTGCTGGAAAGCGGTTTTAAACCCAAGACCCGCGCCCGGCTAATACAGCAATGCGGCATCGGGCTGGTGGAGATCGACCTCTCCTGCGCCGGCCAACTGGCCTTCCAGGCGCCGCAGGCGCAAATATTCACGGTCAACGAAAGTTACTTTCCACTGCTTAACGCGGCGGTGGGCGGCGCCACCCGGGTAACCTGGTCGCCGCCGGTGGTGGTGGACATGGGCATCCGCTGGCTGGTGGTGCGGGCCGACAGCGCGCAGGCGTGCTTGCAAATCACTCCGGACAGCGCCGCGCTGGAGCGATTATTAAGGCGCTGCGAAGCCAACGGACTGGCCATTTACGGACCGCATCCGGCGGACGGCCAGGCGGATTATGAAGTCAGGGCGTTTGTGGTGGAGCTGGGCGCGCTGGTGGAAGATCCGGTTACCGGCAGTGCCAACGCCTGTCTGGCGCGTCTGCTGCATGCCCAGGGTTTTCCCGACAATCCCTCGTTCGCGCAATCCTACCGCGTTCGGCAGGGCACCGCGCTGCAACGCAGCGGCCGCTTACAGGTCTATTTTACCGCGGGCGCGCCCTGGATTGCCGGCCAATCGGTCACGGTGGTCAACGGCAGCTTCAAATTATGAGAATGCAACCCCGCTTTTTAACATCGAATCGCCGCCGCTCCCGCCCTGGGCCAGGTTTTTTTGTTAATCGGGCAACCGGCCGTCGTCAGCGGACGGCTTGGCTGCGCCGTTAGCGGGCGCCTGCGCCGCGTGGGCCGCTTCCCGCCGCTGGTTTTTCTCCCGCAGGACTTTGGCGCGGCTCTCCAGCCACAGATAAAGCACGATGGCCAGCAATAACGGCGCGATAAAATAGATGGCCCGATAGGCCAGCAGGGCGGCGATGATGGTGCCGTGGGACAAATGTTCGCTGCTCAGCATGGCGACGAATACCGCCTCCAGCACGCCGATCCCCGCGGGGATATGGACGATCACCCCGGCGATGCTGCTGACCAGCAGTACGCCGAGCACCAGCGGGAAGTCAACTTTGTCATTGAGCAGGATATAGATGATGGCGGCCATGGCCAGCCAGTTGGCGCAGGAGGCGACCAGCTGCGCGCCGGCCATGCGCAGGGACGGCAGCACCAGTTTCTGCCCTTTGATGGTCCAGCGGCGGCGTTTGGAAAAGGCGCACAGCCACAAATAGGCGGCGATAAACAGCAGCAGGCCGATGCCGATTAACCGTATCGCCACGTCGCCGATATCCCATTTGGCCGGCAGCTTGAGTACCCCGAACGCGCAAACGATGCCGGCGAGCAAAATATAGCCCAGCCAGTTGGTGGCCAGGCTCAGGCTGAAGATGCGGGTAATGGCGCTATTTGACAGGCCCAGGCGGGAATACAGCCGGTAGCGCATGCCGATGCCGCCCACCCAGGCGCTCAGGGTAAGCGTAAACGCGTAACAGATAAACGACACCAGCAGCACCTGCTTTTTGGCCAGCTTATGGCCGCAATAAGCGCGGCCGATAAGATCGTAAATGCCGTAGAGCAAATAGCTGAAAACCACCAGGCCCACCACCATCAATATCGCATTGCGCCGATAATGTTCGATAGCCTGGGCAACCTCGTCCCAATCCACCTTGCGGGCGTAAATCACCAGCAAGACAATAACGCCGATAAAAAACAGCCCGGTCAGGACTTTTTTAGTGACGGACCAGAGCCGTTTTTTTTTACGGCCGGGACCGTGGTCCGGCACGGACGGCGCTTTGCGGTTCGCGGCATCCCGGGTCATGGCTTGGCCCCTTCATTTTCAGGTTCGGCGCGATCCTGCATTTCCAACTCCGGCTGAACCGGCGGCGCCACCAGGGCCAATTTCGGCGTATGGGCGGGCAGCCAGCCAATCCACGCCGGGAAGTGGCGCAAAAAATGGAATACCACCACGCTTTTCGCCAAATGCCAGTAGGTCTGTTTGGGCACCATGGTTTTGTCAATCAACTGGCAGTCCCGTTCAATCAGGCCATTGAGATTAGCGCGCAGCTGGCCGGTGAAGGCGGTGTCATGGATAACCACATTGGCTTCCAGGTTCAGGGACAGGCTGAGCGGGTCGAGATTGCTGGACCCGACGGTGGACCAGCCGTCGTCTTTAACCGCGACTTTGCCGTGCAGCGGGCGGCGGACATATTCATAAATCTGCACGCCTTCCGGCACCAGATAGTTATATAACATGCGCGCCCCCACCTTAACGATGGGCATATCCGGTTCGCCCTGCACGATAAGCTTAACCCGAACCCCGCGCCGCGCGGCATTACGCATCTCTTTGAGCAGCCGGTAGCCGGGGAAAAAATAGGCG
Organism: Sodalis sp. RH21; assembly: GCF_047324175.1. Lineage (NCBI taxonomy): Bacteria > Pseudomonadati > Pseudomonadota > Gammaproteobacteria > Enterobacterales > Bruguierivoracaceae > Sodalis > Sodalis sp. RH21. Next base: position 4,997,129 of record NZ_CP178732.1, read on the forward strand.
TTGGCGATAATCACCTCCCGCCTGGCGCTGCGCAGCATATCGATATAGTGGCGTTCGATATCCGTATCATGTTCATCATTGTCGCGATAGACAAACAGCGCCTGCGCGTCGCCGGGCTGCGCGTTATGCGCCGGCAGGCGGGAACGGCGGCCCCACCAGTTGCGGTGGTGATCTTCTTTATACAGCGCCTGCAGGGTGAACCGATGGATATCCTCCACCACCGGTCCCTCCAGTTCCACCGCATAATCCTGCTTGGCTTCCGGGCCGTAATCGCTCAGATGCTCGGCGGAAAAATTAATGCCGCCGATAAAGGCGATAAGCCCGTCCACCACCACGATTTTACGATGCAGCCGGCGAAACAGGTTGGTGCGCATCCCCATAAAGGCCGGCCGGGGATCGTAATACCGAAAACGGACGCCTGCGGCGGTGAAGGCATTGACGAACTCGTCGGACAAATCAGCGGAGCCATAGCCGTCCACCAGGACTTCCACGCGCACCCCGCGCTCGGCGGCGGCGATCAGGTTTTTTTGCAGGGCCTTGCCCACTTTATCCTCGAACAGGATAAAGGTTTCCAGCAGCACTTCTTTGGTCGCTTTACCTATGCGCTCATACAGCGCCGGGAAAAATTCTTCGCCGTTTTCCAGCAGCTTGATGCGATTGCCGTCCCGCCATTCCATATTCATAGATGGATCTCCACGGCAAGGGGCGCATGATCGGATAAATGGGACCAGGGCTGGTTGGCCAGGGAGGTCGGCTCGCTGATGCGGGCATTCTTGACATAGATGCGATCGAGGCGCAGCAAGGGGAAACGGGCGGGAAAGGTGCGGGCCGGGCGGCCGCGGGCCTGGGTAAAGACTTCCACCAGGCCGGCTTCGCGGCCGAGAATTCCGTTGGCGCGCTGGCGCCAGTCGTTAAAATCGCCGGCCACCACCAACGGCGCGTCCGCGGGCAGCGCGGCGATATGCTTGCTCATGCGCAACATTTGCCGATGGCGATGCTCCTCTTTTAAGCCGAGGTGCACGCAGATCATATGCAGTTGTAAATCACGATCGGGCACCTGCAGGACGCAGTGCAGCATGCCGCGCTTTTCGGTGCCGTCGATGGAGACATCCAGATTCTCGTGGCGGGTAATGGGAAACTTGGAAAGCAACGCGTTGCCGTGATCCCCATCGGGATAGACCGCATTGCGCCCATAGGCGAAATCGGCCCAGATGGTATCGGCCAGAAATTCATATTGCGGCACCACCGGCCAGTTCTCAAAACGCAGCGAATGCTTTTCATGCGCGCCCAGCACTTCCTGCAAAAACACGATATCCGGAGAGACGGTGCGTACCGCCTCGCGCAGCTCCGGCAGGATAAAACGCCGGTTAAACGCGGCAAAACCTTTGTGGGTATTAATGGTGAGCACCTTAAAGGAAAATCCCTGCTCCCCTTGCGACATGCGCGGCGCCTCCTTCTTATCATGATAATCAGACCGAAGCATGGTATTGAACCCCTGATAAAGTAAACAGCAAAGGCCAACGCTTCTGCCTAAAGTTGCGAAGCGCGGAGCTGGCCTAAAATGAATAGTTTTTTTGACAATAAGTATGCTTATTATCGTAGCTGCTGGGACCCAACTCCGCCAATGCCGGGGCGGCGGCCGGGGCTGTTTATGGGTTATTGTCATAAATTCATCATCTGCGTTACGTAAACTTACATAATGATATATTCAGACATGCCCATTCATTCGCTTGGCTACGGGAGTTTTATCCATGCAGCATATTTGTTCTTCGGTACGCTCTTTCGTTCTGACCGGCGCCCTGCTGACCGGCGCCTTGGCAACGGATAGCAGCGCATTGGCCCAACCGGCATCCGCAGCGTCCGGCGACACGTTCGATCGCGCGGCCCGCGGCGATATAACCCAGCCAGGGGGCGCCCGCCGCCTGCAATCCGATCAGACGCAGGCGCTGAAAGCGGCCCTGACCAATCAGCCGGCGAAAAACGTTATTTTGCTGATTGGCGACGGCATGGGGGATTCGGAAATCACCGCGGCCCGGAATTATGCGGTGGGCGCGGGCCAGTTTTTCAAAGGCATCGACGCCCTGCCGCTGACCGGCCAATACACCCACTACGCCCTGGATAAAACCAGCCATAAACCCGCTTATGTGACCGACTCGGCGGCCTCAGCCACCGCCTGGACCACCGGCGTGAAAACCTATAACGGCGCGCTGGGGGTGGATGTGTTCGGCAAGGATCACATGACCATTCTGGAACTGGCCAAGGCGGCCGGTAAAGCCACCGGCAATGTCTCTACCGCCGAGCTGGAAGACGCCACCCCGGCGGCCCTGGTGGCCCACGTCAGTTCCCGCAAATGCTACGGCCCGGAAGCCACCAGCAAAAGCTGCCCCGCCCAGGCGCTGGAAAACCAGGGACGCGGGTCCATTGCCGAACAGCTGCTCGACGCCCGCGCCGATGTCACCCTGGGCGGCGGCGCCAAGACCTTCGGCGAAACCGCCAAGGCCGGGCAATGGCAAGGCAAAACGCTGCGTGAACAGGCGCAGGCGCGCGGTTATCAGTTGATCGGCGATCTGGACGGCCTTAACGGCATCACTGCGGCCAACCAGGACCAGCCGGTGCTCGGCCTGTTCGCCGAAGGCAATATGCCGGTACGCTGGATCGGCCCCAAAGCAACCTACCACGGCAATATCGACCAGCCGCCGGTAACCTGTACCGATAATCCCAAGCACACCGCCAGTATTCCCACCCTGGCCGCGATGACCCAAAAAGCCATCGACCTGCTGAAAACCCATCCGAACGGCTTCTTCCTGCAGGTGGAAGGGGCATCCATTGATAAGCAGGATCATGCGGCCAATCCGTGCGGCCAGTTCGGCGAAACGGTGGATCTGGACGAGGCGGTGCAACAAGCCCTGGCGTTCGCCCGCGCCGACGGCAATACGCTGGTGCTCGTGACCGCCGACCATGCCCATTCAAGCCAGATCATCGAAGCGGACGCCAAGGCGCCCGGCTTGACCCAGGCGCTGACCACCAAGGACGGCGCGGTCATGGCCATCAGCTACGGCAACTCGGAAGACCCCGACTCCCAGGGCCATACCGGCACCCAGCTGCGCATCGCGGCCTACGGCCCTTATGCCGGCAACGTGGTCGGCCTGACCGATCAAACCGACCTGTTTTATACCATGCGCGACGCGCTCGGCATCCAATAGCGCAGCGATCGGCGGGTAACGCATTCGCGCCGGCGCCGGCGCGGATCGAACCTGCCGGGACGCGTCCCATCCCCTGCTCCGGCCGGAGCGCGTCGCGACCAAACTCCGGCTTTTCTTTAGCGCTGAAAAGCCGTAGCCTGTAGCGCTATCCCCCAGAGACGAGCCCTATGTCCGAGCCGAGCGCCCCCGCGCTGAAAGAAATTTTTAATCACGCCCGCCTGCGGCATATCGCCGCGCAGGCGGCCGCCGTCCACGACGGCTTTGATACCGGCCGCTTCCTGGCCGCCACCGCCGACGGGCTGGAAGCGCTGTCGCTGATGGCGCGGCTGCGCCGGGTAAGCGCATGCCTGCATGAGGGGCTGCCGGCGGATTACCCGCAGGCGCTGGCGATTTTGCGGCGGCTGGCGCCGCGGCTGGACAATCGCTTTGTCACCCTGGTATTGCCGGAATATGTGGCGATGTATGGATTGGATGATTTCGATTTATCGATGGACGCCCTGCGTTTTTTTACCCCGTTCGGCTCTTCGGAGTTTGCGGTGCGGCCGTTCCTGCGCCAGGACCTTGCCCGCGGCCTGGCGCTCATGGAGACCTGGTCCCGGGACGGGGACGAACATGTCCGGCGGCTGGCCAGCGAAGGGAGCCGCCCGCGGCTGCCCTGGTCGTTTCGCCTGGAAGCCCTGCGCGCCGACCCGTCGCCGGCGGCGCCGATCCTCAACCAGCTGCGCGGGGACCCTAGCCTGTATGTGCGCAAATCGGTGGCCAATCATCTTAATGATATCACCAAGGATCATCCGGACTGGGTGATGGATCTGCTGGCGGGCTGGCCGTTGGATCATCCGCCCACCGCCTGGATCGCCCGCCATGCGCTGCGCACGCTGATCAAGCAAGGGGATCGGCGCGCGCTGGGGATCGTGGGTGCCGGCCACGTCGCCCAGGTCGGGGTGGAGGACTTCAGCGTTACCCCGGCGGCGATCCGGCTGGGGGATAGCGTGCGGCTGGCGTTTCAGCTGCGATCCACCGCCTCCCTGCCCCAGCGGCTGGTGATTGACTATGCGGTACATTACGTTAAAAAATCCGGCGGCACGTCGGTCAAGGTGTTTAAACTGAAAACCCTGACCCTGGCTGCCGGGGCGACCCTGGCGATTACCCGGGCGCAAATCATCCGTAATTTCACCACCCGGGCGCACTACCCCGGCAGGCATGCCGTGGAGATTTTTATCAACGGCGAATGCCTGGCGCGCGGGGCGTTTACCCTGCTGCCCGGCGGGAATTAGCCGATTCGTTTGGCCATATTCACCCCGGTGACCCGAAAGCCGCTGCGATCGTACAGCGCCCGGGCGCCGGGATTATCCGCCGCCACCCGCAGTCCCAGCTCGGTAATGCCCCGGGCGCTGAGCCGGCTATCAAGCAACGCCAGCGCGGCTTTGCCATATCCCCGGCGCCGCCAGGCGTCCAGGATGCAAAAGTCGCTGATAAACGCCGTATTCCCCTGCCAGCCAACCCATAAATAGCCGATGACGGCCGCGGCCCGGCCGTCCCCGGCCAGCTCGATGCAATACAGCTGGTGGCCCGGGGTATCGACTCCCTGGGGCAAATAGCCGTTAATGCTGCGGGTGGCGTTAACCCGGCCTTTCTCGATGCCGTAGCCGTGGTTGCCGCTCAGATCCCGAGCATATTCTTCAATAAAAAAGCGGCGGTATCCATCATACTCGCCGGCGGTCATTTCTCTTAAATTCAACATACGAAGCAGGTACCTGGCCGTGACATGGAGGTGCGGTTAGGCCGCCATGATAACAAATCCGCCTTGATAATAAATCACAATGCGCTTACCCCACCATCAACGATTAATTCGCTGCCGACCGTAAAGGCGGATTCGTCCGAGGCGAGATAGACCGCCGCTTTGGCCAATTCCAACGGCGTGCCCAGCCTGCCGAGCGGCACCAGGGCCTTGATTTCCGCCAGCAGGGCCTCATGGGCCGCGCCGCTCAAACCCAGCTTATCCAGCGCCGGCGTGCGGGTCGGGCCCGGACTCAGACTATTGACCCGGATGCCCCGCCCCAGCAGTTCCCCCGACAGGGTGCGGGCCAGCGACAGCAGCGCGGCCTTGCTGGCGGCATAGGGGCCGCTTTGCGGCAAGCCGATATGGGCGCTGACCGACCCGCACAAAATCACCGACGAGGGGGAGCGCAGCAGCGGCAACAAGGCCTGGATCAGAAAAAACGGCCCTTTGAGATTGGTGGCCATCAGCCGATCCCAGCCCGCCTCATCCCAGGCTTCCAGCGGGCGATGGGTGACATCGGCGGCATTGACCAGCAATATGTCCAGGCGCGGCCACAGGTCGGACAGCCGCCGTGCCAGCGCGGCCTGGTCCGCCAGATCCCCCGCATCGCCCGGCAGGCAGACCACTTGCCCGCCCAAGTCCCGGGAGGCGTCGCGCAGCGCGCTTTCGCTGCGCCCGGTAATGGCCACGGCGGCTCCCTCGGCCAAAAACTGACGGGCGGTTTCCAGGCCAATGCCGCTGGAGCCGCCGGTGATCAAAGCATATTTATCGGTTAATCGGGTCATCGCTATTTTCCATTCGGGGCGAAAAATGCCATTATTATGATGATGGTATTAAAATGATAGTAGGTACCAAATGGATACTAACGCAGCAGGAGGGATGCAATGATGCCGCAGGCGATTGCGCAACAAAAAATTAATTCACTGCCGCCGGTTACCGCCCCCTGCCCGATGTTGCAGTTTGTCGGGCTGGTGGCGGGCAAATGGGCCATTCCGATTTTATATCGGCTGATTGTGCTGGACGGCCCGGTTCGCTTCGGGGAATTGCAGCGGGGGGTCTATCCGATTACGCAAAAAGAGCTGACCCGCCAGCTGCGCGCCTTTGAAAATAAGGGATTGGTGCGGCGCACCGTTTTCGCCGAGATCCCGCCACGGGTGGAGTACCAGGTCACGGCGCTGGGCAAAACGCTGGAAGCGCCGCTACGCGCCCTGGCCCAATGGGTGACGGCCCATCAGGATGATCTGGGCGCATAGCGCCGCGTTCACAATACCGCTACGCGCGGCAGGTCGCTGACCCGGGTGGTATAGGCCGGCGACAGCATCTCGCGTTTCATTTGCCAGTCCTGGCGGATGCCCTGCCCGGCAAACCAGATTTTGCCCCGCCCCGAGCGATTGATTCGATCCAGGGTCGCCATCAGCGCTTCCCCGTGCAAACGGGGCGCAAAGGGATCGAACAGGCTCAGCTGCGCCACGCCCTGATGATAAAAATCCCCCAGTACGATGCCCGCTTTCATATAACGCCGATCCTCCAGCCAAATGGCGTCCAGGCAGTGGATCGCCTGGGCGATGATATCCCGGGAATCATTGGTGGGGAACGGAATGAGCCGAGTGGCCTGGTTGCCGTAAAACCGCTCCCCCGCCGCGTGCGGGCTGGTTCTGAGAAATACCGACACCTGCCTGCAATATTGATTTTCGCCGCGCAATTTCTCCGCCGCGCGCACGGCATAACTGCATACGGCCTCGCGCATATCCTGATAACGGTCGATCCGGGAGCTAAAGCTGCGGCTGCACAGGATCTGCTGCTTGACCGCCGGCATTTCCTCCACCTCCAGGCAAGGCTCGCCGCACAATTCCCGCACCGTGCGCTCCAGCACCACGCTGAAATTTTTACGGATAAACGCCGGGTGGGAATCCGCCAGTTGCAACGCCGTACCGATCCCCATGGTGCGCAGCGCTTTACCCAGCCGCCGTCCGATGCCCCAGACTTCCTCAACCGGCAGCAGGGCCATTAATTTGCGCTGGCGCAGCGGCGATGAGAGATCCACCACGCCGCCGGTTCTACTCCACTGCTTCGCCGCATGGTTGGCCAGTTTCGCCAGGGTTTTGCTGGGGGCGATGCCCACCCCGGCGGTCAGTTTGGTGCATTGGTGCAGCCGCTGGCGCACGTCGCGGCCAAACTGCTCCAGCGCCATGCAGTGGCTGACGCCGGTCAGGTTGAGGAACGCCTCATCGATGCTATAGATCTCAACCGACGGCGCCATTTCCTCCAGCAGAGTCATTACCCGGTGCGACATATCGGCATACAGGCCGTAGTTGCTGGAGAATACCGCCACCTTATGCTGCGCCAGCTGCTGGCGAATCTTGAAATAAGGCTCGGCCATATTAATGCCGAGCAGTTTGGCGCTGGCGGAACGGGCGATCACGCAGCCGTCATTGTTGCTCAGCACCACCACCGGCCGGTCGCGCAGTTCGGGCCGGAACACCGTCTCGCAGGAGGCGTAAAACGAGTTGATATCCACCAGGGCGTACATGGTCAGCGCGCCGCATAAATAATGAATGTCACCACGCCAAACACTTCCACCTGATCATTATCCGCCAGCGCAATCGGCGCGTAGGCCGGATTCATCGGCAAGAGCTGCATCAGGGGGTGGAGTTGCAGGCGCTTAACGGTGAAGGCGCCGTCTACGGAGGCAATGACGATATCATGATGCCGGGGTTTGAGTGAGCAGTCCACCACCAGGATGTCCCCTTCGTGGATATTGCCTTCGATCATCGACTCGCCGGTGGCCCGCACAAAGTAGGTGCTGGCCGGATGGCGCACGCAGATATCGTTCAGGTCAATGCGGTTTTCCACATAATCCGCGGCCGGGCTGGGAAACCCGGCGGCCACCCGATCGCCAAACAGCGGCAACGGGATCGCTGCGGGGCATTCCAACGCGGGATATAACTTCATTTCGACCTTCTCCGGATACTGTATTTTTATACAGTATAGGCATTTATGTTGACGCTTGTGAAGGGGAGATAAGATAAGAAGGAGATAAGGAGTTGATTTGATGCAGGTTTAATTTTAGGCGCCGTCCGGCGGGCCGCGCCAGCGGCATGGAGCCGCTATCCCGTTATGGGTTGATCGGCGTTACAAGGTCTGGCCGAAATAGATTTGGTAACTTAAATCAACGTTTTCAACCCCCGGCTTGCCCGCGAGCCTTTTCAGTAATAATTCCGCCGCCGTCTTGCCGATATCAAACCGCGGCGTAATGACGCTGGCCAGTTTTTGCACATTGGCCCGCCCGATATCCAGGCCATGGAACCCCACGATAGCCATCCGCGCCGGGACGTCAATGCCCTGGGACTGGCATTCGAGCAACGCTCCCACCGCTAAATCATCATTAGTGCAAAAAATGGCGTCCACCGCGGGAAACTCCCGCTGCGCGCGGATAAACAGCTGGCTGCCCAACGTGATGGACGAAATGCTTTTCGGCAATAGCCGCATGGGGGTTCTGCCCGCTTCTTGCAGCGCATTGCATACGCCGAGATAGCGGCGGGCGTCCCGGGGATCGTCCATGGAGCCAATGTAAATTATATTCTCCTTACCGCTTTCCAATATGGCCTGGGTCATATCATAGCCGGCTTTTTCATTATCAAAGCCAACCTGGATATCCAAATACTCTTCGGTGAGATCCATTAATTCAGCAATAGGAATATTCGCCATCTGCAAAAATTGTTTTGTCCGATCGGTATGCTGTTTTCCGGTCAAGATAATGGCGTCGATATTATAAGATAACAAATTGATAATTCTTTCTTCTTCGATACCGGCGTCATAGTCATAATTGGCGATAATGGTTTGGTAATGATGGACAGAGGTGACAGATTCAATACCGGCCAATACATCGGAAAATATTTGATTTTTAAACGAAGGAATAAGAATGCCAATACATTTACTTCTTGAATTAAGTAAAATCTCGGGCGCGCGGTTAGGAATATAATTGATACCCTCTAATGCTTTGCCGATAAGCTCCCGATTTTTTTGAGAAACCTGATTGGGATCGCGCAGATAACGGCTGATAGTCATTTTTGTCACACCGGTTAAGGTTGCAATGTCCTGTAGCGTTATCCTGGTGCCTTTCATTCTCATCCCCATCGTTAAAGCATGCGCAATTATACATAACTTTGATGGAGGTGCCTATGATCGCGGGCCGGCGCGTAATGCGCCGGCCCGCTGACCCGCACTTAAGATGCGATACGTTTGCCCAGCGGCTTCGGCGCGGCGTTTTTAGGCGCCACGCGGACTTTCATCATAATTACCACCGACATGAGCAGCGCGGCGGCCATTAAACTATAAGAAATGCTGGGGTTGCCGGTAAGGCCGTTCAGATACCCCACCAGCCAGGCGCCGACAAACGCGCCCAAGGCCCCGACGCTGTTAATCAGGCCCATCGAAACCCCCGCGACATTCTTCGGCAGCAGTTCTGGAATCATGGCGAAGAACGGACCATAAGGCGCATACATACAGGCCGCGGCCACCACTAACAAGGCGTAGGAAAACCAGAAGTGCTCGTTACCGATCATATAAGAGGTAAAGAATGTGGCGGAGGCGATTAATAATAACGGCCAGATAAATAATTTGCGATTTTGTATTTTGTCCGATAACCACGATACGCTAAGCATAGCAATAATAGCGGCCAAATAAGGCAGCGCCGATAGCCAGCCAACGGCGACGATATCCACTGAAGCGGCTGACTTGATAATAGACGGCATCCACATCATAAACCCATAAACGCCGATGCTCCATAACGCATGTACCAAACATAGCATAATGACATTACCGGAGCGCAGGGCTTCGCCGTAATTACGCACCGGCTTGATATTTTGCTGTTCCTGATCCATCACCGCTTGTAAATCGGCTTTTTCCTGCGCGCTCAGCCAGCTAACCTGCGAAGGCTTATCCCTGACCAGAAACCACCAGAACACCGCCCAGATAACCGCGGGGATACCTTCGAAAATAAACATCTCGCGCCAGCCGAAGGCATTAATCAGATAGCCGGAAACGATGGACATCCACAGTACGGTAACCGGATTGCCCAGAATGAGAAACGTATTGGCGCGCGAGCGCTCCTGTTTGGTAAACCAGTTGCTGATATAAATCAGCATCGCCGGCATCACCGCGGCTTCGACCACGCCCAGGGTAAAGCGGATGATCAATAACATGGGTATATTGCTGACATAACCGGTGGCCGCCGCGCAAACGCCCCAAAGAATCAAGCTGCAAAATATCAGCTTTCTTACGCTGCGTTTTACCGCATATATCGCTCCCGGCACCTGGAAAAAAAAGTAGCCGAGGAAAAACAGGGCGCCAATCAGCGAAGAGACACCCTTGGTAATACCGAGGTCTTCTTGTATGCCTGACGCTGCGGCAAAGCCAAAATTCGCCCGATCGAGATACGCCAAGCTATAGGTAATAAATATTATCGGCATTAAATACCACCAGCGCCGAACGGCCAACTTTCTCTGTTGCATGATGCCAGTCCCCTACTCTGAGATAATGATTTTTTCGACGGCTGGAGCAGCCAGCCATCATAATGGAATGATTGTGTTATTATTTTTTATTAGACCGCGGCCAGCATGCCGCCATCGACAAATATAATATGTCCATTTACAAAACTGGACGCGGGCGCGGATAAATAAACGGCCGCGCCAATAAGTTCTTCAGGGTTGCCCCAGCGCGCCGCGGGGGTGCGTTTAAATAACCAATTTGAAAATTCCGTATTATCAACCAAGGCCTTGGTCATGTCGGTGGCAAAATATCCCGGAGCAATACCATTTACCTGGATATCATAGGGCGCCAGTTCAACACACATGCCGCGCGTCAGCATTTTCACCGCGCCTTTGGATGCGGCATAAGGCGTAATCGTTTCGCGGCCAAGTTCGCTTTGCATGGAGCAAATATTAATGATCTTGCCGCTACGGCGCGCCATCATCCTTTTTGCCACTTGCTGGGAAACCAAAAATACCGATTTTTGATTAACGTCGATAATTTTGTCCCACTCGCTTTCCGGGAAATCGACAAAAGGATAGCGGCGCTGGATACCGGCATTATTGATTAAGATATCAATTGGCCCCTGCTCCGCCTCGATTTTCTCAATCGCGGCGCTAATCTCCGCCGAGGAGGTGACGTCAAAACCATAACCCGACGCCTGAATATCCAGATGACGCAGGCTATCCGCCGCCTGATCCGCGCGCTGCTGGGTGATATCGTTGATCACGATACTGGCGCCGGATTCCCCCAGGCCGCGGGCCAAAAGATAGCCTATGCCCTGGGCGGAGCCGGTAATTAATGCGCGCTTGCCCTCAAGATTAAACAAATTTTTCACAAAAACCTCTTTTTCAAAAACTGTTACGCGTAACTTTATATGCGTAACAGTTATTGAAAAAGCGAATTGATCACATTTTTAATAAATTCCTTCTCCGGATAGCACCATTTTGAAGCCGCCATCACGTTCTTGCGCTTACGCACGTTAACCGCCCAGGCGGCGCGCGGCTAATGACGGCAAATTTGTCCGGGGACAATATTCGCTGGTGGTTTTTCATTCATTATCAGGAAGTATTTTGATAACCACAGTAATAATAAGGTTTCATTAGATTCGGCGCGTAGCGACGAGCCATGGTGAGCAATAAAATGGGTGACCGATGAAAAACAAATCATTAACCATGCCGGACTGCCCGCGCATCAGCCGGCGCAATCTGGTAAAAGGCGGCATGGCGGCCGGCGGCCTGCTGCTGGCCAGCCGGGCGCTGGATCTGCCGTTCCGATCGGCTTTCGCCGGGGAGTCGCCGGCGCAACCCATGGCCAACGCCGCCGACAAGCTGGTCTGGAGCATGTGTTCGGTCAACTGCGGCAGCCGCTGCGCCCTGCGTTTGCATGTGCGCGACGATGAGGTGTACTGGGTGGAGACGGATAATACCGGCCAGGATGAATATGGCGACCACCAGGTTCGGGCCTGCCTGCGCGGACGGTCGATCCGCCGCCGGATGAACCATCCCGATCGCCTGAAATATCCGATGAAACGGGTAGGCGAACGCGGGGAAGGTAAATTCCAGCGCATCAGTTGGGACGAGGCCCTGGACATCATCGCCGGTAACCTTAAGCGCATCGTCAAGGACTACGGCAACGAAGCGGTATATATCAATTACTCTTCCGGCGTCACCGGCGCCAATTTCGCCCGCTCGTCACCGTCGGGGTCGCTTATCACGCGCCTGATGAACTGCTACGGCGGCTACCTGAATCAGTACGGCACCTACAGCACCGCCCAGATCAACGCCGCAATGCCCTATACCTACGGTAGCAACGACGGCAATAGCACCTCGGATATCGTCAATACCAAACTGGTGGTAATGTTCGGCAACAATCCGGCGGAAACCCGCATGAGCGGCGCCGGCATCACCTACCATCTTGAACAGGCGCGCGAACGCTCTTCCGCGCGCATGATCGTTATCGATCCGCGCTATACCGATACCGCCGCCGGGCGCGAGGATGAATGGATACCGATTCGTCCCGGTACCGATGCCGCGCTGGTGTCGGCTATCGCCTGGGTGTTGATCACCGAAAACCTGGTGGACCAGGCGTTTCTGGATACCTACTGCGTAGGTTATGATGAAAAAACCCTGCCGGCCGGCGCGCCGGCCAACGGTCATTACAAAGCCTATATCCTTGGCCAGGGCGACGACGCCACCGCCAAAACCCCGCTGTGGGCCGAGAGAATCACCAGTATTCCCCGCGACCGGATCATCAAGCTGGCCCGTGAAATCGGCAGCGCCAAACCGGCGTATATCTGCCAGGGCTGGGGACCGCAGCGCCAGGCCAACGGCGAGCAAACCGCACGCGCCATCGCCATGTTGCCGATCCTGACCGGCAACGTGGGCATCAACGGCGGCAATAGCGGCGCCCGGGAGTCCACCTATACCATTACCATCGAACGGCTGCCGGTATTAACCAATCCGGTGAAAACCCAGATCCCGGTATTCTTGTGGACCGACGCCATCTCCCGCGGCAGGGAAATGACCGCGCTGAAAGACGGGATAAAAGGCAAGGACCGGCTGGACGTACCGATTAAATTCATCTGGAACTACGCCGGCAATACCCTGGTCAACCAGCATTCGGATATCAATCGCACCCACGAGGTCCTGAAAAAAGACCGGGACTGCGAAATGATCGTGGTGATCGAAAACTTTATGACCTCATCGGCGAAATACGCCGATATCCTGTTGCCGGATTTGATGACCACCGAACAGGAAGATATTGTCCCCAACGATTACGCCGCCAATATGGGGTATCTCATTTTCGGCCAGCCCGCCACCACGGCAAAATTCGAGCGCCGCTCGATTTACCAGATCACCAGCGATATCGCGCAGCGCCTCGGTGCGGATGTGGCGCAGAAATTTACCGAAGGGCGCACCCAGTCCGAATGGCTACAGTTTTTATATGCCAAGATGCTGGCCAAGGACCCCCTGCTGCCGTCCTACGAGCAGTTGAAAGCCCAGGGGATTTATAAACGCAAGGACCCCGACGGCCACTTTGTCGCCTACCGTAAATTCCGCGCGGACCCGGCGGCCAATCCGCTGAAGACCCCTTCCGGTAAAATTGAAATCTACTCGGCGGCGCTGGAAGAGCTTGCCGCCACCTGGCAACTCCGGGCGGATGAAAGCATCAGCCCGCTACCCCGGTATGTCCCCACCTTCGAGGGTTGGGACGATCCGCTGCGTGCGCGTTTTCCGCTGCAAATGGCCGGTTTTCACTATAAGGCGCGCACCCATTCCAGCTACGGCAATATCGACGTGCTGCAGGCCGCCTGTCCGCAAGAAGTGTGGATTAACCCTCTCGATGCCGAAACCCGCGGCATTCGCAACGGCGATAAAGTGCGGGTATTCAACGACCGGGGCGAGATCAGGATCGACGCCAAAGTGACGCCGCGCATCCTGCCCGGCGTTACGGCCGTCAGTCAGGGCGCGTGGCATCAGGCCGATATGGCGGGAGACAAAATCGATCATGGCGGCTGTATTAATACCCTGACCACCCAGCGGCCGTCGCCGTTGGCCAAGGGCAATCCGCAGCATACCAATCTGATTCAGATCGAAAAGGCGTAGGAGCGGTAGATGAGTACGCAATATGGTTTTTATATCGATTCAAGCCGCTGTACCGGCTGCAAGACCTGCGAGCTGGCCTGCAAGGACTACAAAAATCTGGGGCCGGACGTCAGTTTCCGCCGCATTTATGAATATGCCGGCGGCAATTGGCAGGCGGACGGCGGGGCTTATCACCAAAATGTTTTTGCCTATTATCTATCGATCGCCTGCAACCACTGCGAGGACCCCGCCTGCGTTAAAGTGTGCCCCAGCGGCGCGATGCACAAAGGCGAAGACGGATTTGTGGTGGTTAATGAAGACATCTGCATCGGCTGCCGCTACTGCCATATGGCCTGCCCCTACGGCGCGCCGCAATTTAACGAAGCCAAAGGACATATGACCAAGTGCGATGGCTGCCATGAGCGCGTGGCGGTGGGGCAAAAACCCATCTGCGTGGAATCCTGCCCGCTGCGCGCGCTGGATTTGGCGCCCATCGGCGATCTGCGGGATAAATACGGCGATCTGGCGGCGGTGGCCCCGCTGCCCGATCCCATGTTCACCCTGCCCAACCTGGTGATCAAACCCAACGCGAACAGCAGGCCGGTGGACGATGCCAGCGGCTTCCTGGCCAATCCGAGGGAGGTGTGAAATGGGTAACGGATGGCATGAATGGCCGCTGATGTTTTTTACCGTCGCGGGCCAAAGCGTAATCGGCGGTTATCTGGTAATGGCCACGGTGCTGTTGGCCGGCCGCCTGACGGCGGAGAGTACCCGCCGGGTGCACCGCGCCATGTTTTTCCTGTGGCTGCTGATGGGGCTGGGGTTTATCGCCTCGATGCTGCACCTGGGCTCGCCCCTGCGCGCCATGAACGCCCTTAATCGCCTGGGCGAGTCGCCGCTCAGCAATGAAATCGCCGCCGGTTCGCTGTTTTTTGCGCTCGGCGGCATTTACTGGCTGCTGGCGGTGCTCAATTACCTGCCGCGGGCGCTGGATAAACTGTGGCTCGCACTGACCGCGTTGTCCGGCCTGGTGTTTCTGTACGCCATGGGCCGGGTCTATATGATAGATACCGTGCCGACCTGGGATAATGTTTATACCCCGCTCGGCTTTGTCTTAACGGTATTTATCGGCGGTCCGCTGCTGGGTTACCTGCTGTTGCGGGTGGCCGGCATTTCCGGGCCGGGCTGGCGCTATCTGCCGTGGGTCAGCGTGATGGCGGTGATGATAAGCGTAGCGGCCATTATGATGCAGGCCGCCGCGCTGGCGGCGATCCACAGCTCGGTGCAACAGGCGTCCGGGCTGGTGCCGGATTACGGACTGCTGATGGCGGGCCGGGTGCTGCTGCTGTCCCTGGGGCTGGCCTGCTGGCTGCTGCCGCTGGTGCGCGGCAAAACGCCGCCGGTGGCCGGCCTGGCGCTGGGGTTGGTGCTGGTGCTCGGCGGCGAGCTGATCGGGCGGGCGATATTTTATGGCCTGCATATGACCGTGGGCATGGCGGTAGCCAGTTGACCCGGGGGACGCCGCGCGGTTTATCCGCGCCGCGGGCCGCCATTTTACCGGAGATGTCATGACCGACGCGACCATTGCGCTTACCGGACGGACCCTGGGAGCATTGCTCTATTATCCGCCCCTGTCGCCGCACAATGCCGGGCTGCTGGAAGCCCTGGCCGGCAGCGACTGGGAGCTGGAGTGGCCGGCGGTGCCGGAGCTCTATGCCGCCGCGGCGTTAATCCGCACGGGGCTGGCCGCCCCCTGGTTTGACGCCCTGGAAGAGACCTGGCAGCGTCTGTTTATCGGCCCGCACGCACTGGCGGCCCCGCCGTGGGGCTCGGTTTACCTGGATCGGGAAGGCGTGGTGTTTGGCGAGTCAACCGTGGCGCTGCGCCGCTGGCTGGGACAACAGGGAATCGCCCCGCAGCGGCAGGACCGGGAACCGGAAGACCATATCGGCCTGCTGCTGATGCTGGCCGCCTGGCTGGCGGAAAATAACGAGGCGCCGCTGGACGACCTGCTGGAGCAACATATCCTGCCCTGGTCGGGGCGTTACCTGACGCTGCTGGCGCAGGGCGCGGATCATCCGTTTTATCAGGGCATCGCGCAACTGGCCCAGGCCACCCTGGATAGCTGGCAGCGCCAGCGCCGGTTAGCGCCGGCGCTGCAACCACTACGGCAGTAATCCCCGCCAGGGCTCATCGCTTTACTTATTCCCCGGACCAATGACATACCCCGTCCGGCGGGATAATCAATCGGATGATGAAACCGCACCGGCTCCACGGTAGTATACGTAACGTATCGGGCGCTTAAGGGCGCCTGTCGTGCGTTATAACGTATAATAACTCCAGGAGAGTGAGGCTTATGGCGTCCCGTTCCGCGCTGCGTGATTTGTCGTTTTCCGCGGTTATCGCCGGATTTATCGCCGTCCTGGTCGGTTATACCAGCTCGGCGGCCATTGTTTTCCAGGCGGCGCAGGCCGCGGGCGCCAGTCTGGCGCAGATCGGCGGCTGGCTGAGCACGCTGGGGCTGGCCATGGGGGTTACCTCGCTGGGATTGTCGCTTTATTACCGCACCCCGATTCTCACCGCCTGGTCGACGCCCGGCGCGGCGCTCTTGGTCACCAGCCTGCCGGGAAGCACGGTCAACGAAGCGATAGGGGTGTTTATTTTCGCCTCGGGGCTGATTTTGCTGTGCGGCGTGACGGGGATATTTTCGCGGCTGATGCAGCATATTCCGCAGGGGATTTCGGCGGCGATGCTGGCGGGCATATTGCTACGCTTCGGCCTGGATGCCTTTGTCTCGCTGCAAAGTCATTTTTCCCTGGCGGCGGCAATGTGCCTGGCGTTTTTTATCGCCCGGCGCCTACTGCCCCGCTATGCGATCCCGGTGGCCTTATGCGCCGGGCTGGCCTGCGCGGGCCTGCAAGGGGATATCGCCCTGGCCGGCAAGCACCTGACCCTCGCCGTGCCGCAGTTTGTCATGCCGCATTTTACCTGGTCCTCGCTGATGGGCGTCGGGATACCCTTTTTCATCGTGACCATGGCCTCGCAGAACGCGCCCGGGGTGGCCACCCTCAAGGCGGCCGGATATGTGGTGCCCACCTCGCCGCTGATGACCTGGACGGCGCTGGTGGCGCTGATTTTAGCACCTTTCGGCGGTTTTTCGGTGTGTATCGCCGCCATTACCGCCGCAATTTGCATGAGCCCGGAAGCGCATCCCGATCCCGCGCGCCGATATATGGCGGCCGCGGCGGCCGGGGTATTTTATCTGCTGGCCGGGATGTTCGGCGGCTCTATCGGCCTGTTGTTCAGCGCCCTGCCCGCCGCGTTTATCCATACCATCGCCGGGCTGGCGCTGCTCAGCACTATCGCCGGCAGCCTGCACCGCGCCCTGGCGGCGGAAATCCACCGGGACGCCGCCATCGTCACGTTCCTGATTACCGCTTCCGGCATAACGCTGCTGGGCGTCGGCAGCGCGTTCTGGGGGCTGATCGGCGGTATCATGGTCTGGGGAATATTGGCGCTGCCGCGACGTCGGCGGGCGGCGAAAGGCTAATCGCGCCCGATATGCACGGGGCAAGCCTTGGTTTTTTTGCAACCGCAGGCGCTTGCGCCCAATGCCCCAGCGGCCGCCGGTTTCACGACGGCCGCCCCTCGCTGGCAAGGCAGTCCCTGATGATTCCCAACAGTTTCCCGGTGCCGCAGCAGGTATCGTCGTAACCGGGCACATGCCGGCGGTTAATCACCCGGTCATGGGGACATCCGCCCCGGCATAGGGCAAACCACGGGCAGTCGCGCATTTTTTCCGCGGCCGCCTTTTCCTCCGCGAGTGCCAGACGATTATGTCGCGACCGCGCCAGCAACTGGGCCAAATCGGTACTCAAGAGCGACCCATAACGGCCGCCGGCGTCACCGACATACTTGTCGCAGGGAGACACATCACCGTTCGGCTCCAGCGTTATCACCTCCTGTGAACAGTTGCCGGCCCAGTAACATGCGGAAAGACGGGTATCGGGTTTGGTCAGTACCTTGATAAAATCCGCAAACAGCGGGATACGCAGGCTGTGGCGATAATCATGCCACCAGATGACGAACGCGACGGATAAAAAAGTGATGAATTCGCCATAGCTGATATAACTTGGGCCGATATCGCCGCCGGGCGGCGTGCGGTTATCCGGTACGATATTCAAAAATTCGATATCCCGAAGCTCTATGCTGATGAAATAGTCGAACATGTTGCGGATATCGGTGTGGAATATCGCGCGGTCCACCACTATCAATGCGCCATAGGCGATCTCGTAGCGCCGCAGCCGCCCGATACTGCGCGCTACCCGTTCGGAGGTGCCCCGGCCGCGATAATCCACCCGCCGCGTATCATTGACGCCGGGAATACCGTCCAGGCTAATGCCGACACTCATGCCTATTCCTTTGATAAACAACAGCCATTCGTCAGAAATATTCACCGCATTGGACTGCATCGAATTGGTAATACGCTGCCCGGGCCGCTTGAATTGCTCCTGTAGCCAGATCAGCTTTTTGAAAAAATCGGGTTTGAGCAGGGTGACCTCGCCGCCGTGCCAGACAAATTCGAAACGGGTGATATTGGGAATCGCCAGAAGCCGGCGCACGCAGCGGATCAGGTTGCGAAATGTCAGCGTTTGGTTGGGGCCTTCCGCCCAGGAATGGCAGTAAGTGCATCTTAAATTACACAGCCGGGTCGCTTTAACCACCACCACCAGCCTGGCAGCGTCGATGGGCGGAGCGAGGATCTCTTGTGCCAGTTCATGATGATAGGTTTTTATTTCATCCTCGTTGAGCAAATTTTCGGCGGGGATGCGGCCGATCAGGCTGGCGCTGAGCTGCCGGTAATCATTAAACGCCAACTGCCGTAGATCCTGCATGCTGACGCCGTCGATGCTGCTGCCATCGATACTTGTCACGGGAATGAGTCCTTTCATTATGTGTCATCCTCTCGGGGGATTAAGTGAGATAACCGTCACGCATAGTTACGATACGGTTGGCGTAATTCGACGCTTCGGGTGAATGCGTCACCATCACCACCGTCGTCCCTGCCGAATTAATGCTGGTCAATTGTTCCAGTACGTCACGGCTATGTTTGCTGTCGAGATTACCCGTGGGTTCATCGGCCAGGATCAGATGCGGGCGCGAAATCATGGCGCGGGCAATGGCCACCCGCTGCTGCTGACCGCCTGAGAGCTGCGCCGGATAGTGGCCCGCGCGGTGCGCCAGGCCGAAGGTATCCAGCGTTTGGTCAACCCGCTGCCTACGCTCGTTTTTAGGTACGCTGCGGTATTTAAGCGGCAGTTCGACATTATCAAATACCGACATATGAGAAATCAGATTAAACGATTGGAATATATAGCCGATAACCTGGCGCCTTAAGGCTATTTTTTGCGCATAGTTGAGAGAGGCCACCGCTTCCCCCGCCAGCGCCAAACTGCCCTGGTCCAGCGATTCAAACATGCCCAGTACGTTTAGCAGCGTGGATTTCCCAGATCCGGAAGGCCCCATGATTGACAGGAAGTCCCCCCGCTCGACGGTGAGATTCACCTGGTTGAGCACCAGGGTCCTGATGGTTTTGGTAGTGTAGGACTTGCCGCCGTTTTCCAGAGTTATCATGTTATTCAAACTCGATGATATTGGGTTTTTCATAGTCATTATCCGCAAAAGCGACCACCTGCTGCCCTTCGGCAAGGCCACTGGTTATTTCTGACTGCGCCGCGCCCTGGCGCTTGATTTGCACCGGGGTTTTTACCGCCCGCCGACCGATTTCGTCATAGGCATACACCAAGGCCTGGCCGTCCTGGAAAAACACCGCCTCCGAAGGGGCTAGCAGCGCCTCCCGGGCAGCATCCAGCGAAACGCGCAGATCGAGGGATTGCCCGCGCTTCAAGGCCAGCTGCTTCGGCTGGGGCGAGGTTAATTTGGCTTTGAATTTGCCGTTATCCACCACCGAGGAGACAGATTCGATGGTCAAGGGGATCTCGATGCCCCCCGATTCCGCCACCACACTCACCTGGGGTTTGATTTTATCGAGGTAGTATTCGCTGAAATCGGCTTCGAAATGGTAAGAATGCGGGTTATCGACGATGGTCACCTTCTCGCCGGGTTTGATTTGCTGGCCGATTTTAATATCCAGCGACGAGAGCGTGCCGTCGATGGGCGACACAATGGTCAACTGCTCCAGCCCGCCCTTGATCAGGTCCATCAACTTGCCGAGGCGCTTGACGGATTCATCGATCTCCATAAACTGCTGGGGCAAAATTTTATCCTGCTGCGCTTCGTGTTCGGCCAAAATGGCGTAGGTCTTTTCCCAGTGCGTTAATTCGTCCAGCAGGTTTTCATATCTGGCTTTTTCAATAATCGCATTTTCATAGAGCTTTTTATTGCGCTTTATCTCTTTGCCGATCTTCAGCAGGTTGTAATGGGATTTCTGCAATTCCACCTTGGTGTCGCGGCTGTTGCGCTCCAACAACATGCGCATATTGCGCAAATTATTAATTTGCTCAGTGGCGTCGGCGATGCGCGACGTAACTTGCAGGACAAAATCATAATTTGACAGCCGGGCGATAACCTCGCCTTTTTTGACAAAATCCGACGATGCCTTGTAAATTTCAAGCACCTTGCCCCCGCGCTCGGAAGAGACGAAAACGCTCTCGTTCGGGATGGCGATGGCGCGGGTTACCAGCGTGTCGGTATAGACCCCCCGTCTAACGGTATGAAACGTCGCGCTGGCCACAGGCAGGGTCAGATAATTATCGGCAGTGGCTAACCGGTACATCACCGCGCACAGCAGGATAAACACCGCCGCGGCAAGCCAGGTGAGCCACTTGGCGCGTAAATGCACCGCCAGTTTTGAGTCGATGTTGACATCCATCGGCTCTACCCGCGCCCGGCGCGAAACGGGACGCGCCTTCCGCCGCCGGCCAGCAGCGCCATGGCCATTACCGCCACCACTACCAGCGCCAACGCAATCAGGGCGCAGCAAGCGTAGGTGTAGGTCAGGCCGGCCACCACGTCATACCGGCCCAGCCAGCGGCGCAATAGCCACAAGCCCAGGCCAAACGACGCCAGCAGCGCCACGACCAGCGGGATAACGTTCTGCCGCAGGAAAAAAACGATGCTGGTATAGACCGAACCGCCCACCGCCTCCATGATTTTAAGGGTATCGTTGAGCCGCCGCGCTTCTGACAGCCCGATAATAATGGCGCTCACCAACATCAGGAACAGCGACAGCGAGACGGACAGCTGGATGATATCCAGCATCAGCAGGCTATTTTTGAAATGTCCGGCGTAAAGCTCGGTCACGGTGCGCATACGCTGATCCTCCAGGCCATAGTCCTTGAGGGCGGTGACAATGCGTTCCCGCTGCTGCTGGCCGGGAAAGGTCAGCGCCGCGTATTTCTCCATGCGGTCATTAATAAAAATCATCAAGGGCTGCGGGATTTTTGTCCGATCGCCCAGATAAAAGTTATCGACGACGCGCAATACGCGCAGGGCGCGCTTGCCGCCGTCGACCTCGGTATAAAATGTCGTATTGAGCACGTCGTCATAGGAGGACCGGCCCATCAGGCCCATAAAGGCCCGGGTAACGATAACGTGGCGAACCCCCGGATCGTTGCTCACCGCGATGGCATTCTCCTTGCCCGCCAGGGTTTCCAGCCCCCAGATCTGCGGGAAATTATGATCGGCGGACAGGACGTTGACGGTCGCATACCGATCCCTGGCCTGCTGCTGCGCATGCTGGATGGACAGCACGCTGCGCGACATATCGAACGGACGCCAGCTGGCCAAGGCAATATTGGAGCTGCCCGCCGTCTCTTTTAGCCGGTTTTGCAGGCCGCGTAGCGCTTCGGTGGAATTAAGCTGCTCGCTGACCTCGAAGGTCAGCAGGTTTTTTTTACGGTAGCCGAAATCGGTGTCCATAATAAAATGGCTTTGCGTCATCACGCCGGCCCAAAGATAAACCATGATGCCGGAGATCAATAACTGCATTACCAGGGTAAAACGATTGATATAATACGCGGTGGTGGTTTCGTGGCGGTTATGCGCCCGCCCCGCCCGGGGGGATAATACCAACCAGTAGAGGCAGGCCAGATGGGACGCCGCCACCGCACAGCCAATCACCAGCGCCACCCCCAGGAATACCGCGGCCACCACTCCGCCGTCCTGGCCGAGCAGCAGTGTGCCGGGGTACCCCGGTACGGCCGCCACCCCCCACAGCATCAACAGCGCCAGCGCGCAGATACTCAGGAACTGCGGGATAATAATTGACGATGCCTCCGCCAGCAGTTGCCCATTGGACGCTCCCAGGCTACGTTTAACGCGCAGGCTGTTTTTCTTCGCCGAGTTAACGATGCCATTCACATTGAAAAAATTCACCACCGTGGTTAACAGTACAAACAGCGCCGCCCCGTACAGGGTGTGCAGCAATGGTTTGGAAATGACGGAGGCGACCTCGTCGGCATATCCCCCGTCGTAATGGATGGCAAGAATATTCTTGGCGCTGAGGTGGATAAATTGTTCGGGGGTGAAGGGCGCGCCGGGGAGCTGCGGCGCATAATTGCGCACCAGCTTGTCCAGCCACCGGTTATCGAACGGCGCCGCGGACGCCGTGCGGATAAATGCGTACAGATGGGTGTCATACCAGTCCCCCCGCTTATCGTGATAACCCGCCACCCTGCCCGGCGAAAAAGCAATCATCGCCGGCAGGTCCAGGCTGCTGTCCTGCCGCGGGTCGAGTACATCCTTGATAATAAAGCGGCCCAGGCGGCCCAAATCGACCGCCTGCCCTTTAGGCGAGGCCATACCCAGATATTGGCGATTAAATGCCGGCGTGATGTATATTTCATTCGCCCCCAGCGGCGAGGGCGACTGCCGGTAGGGATTAAGGCGCGCGAGAAAGTCCTGGCTCACCGCGAATATCGCCACCCTGGGCATGAGACGGCCCTGGCTGCGGACGTCGGCCAGCAGGCGAAAGGCATAACTCACGCTGTCAATGCGGGCGTCTTTTTGCAATGCGTCAATCAGCGGCAGGGGAACCTGGGCCGAACGGATATTATCGCCGTTAGGCAAGACAAAACGCGTTTCGATGCGATACATCCGCTGGGGTTCGGAATAAAACCGGTCGGTATTATAATCGGCCATAAACAGTAATACGATTAGCAGCGTGGTTACCAACCCCAGGGCGGTAATGACAATAGCCAGCAGCGCGGCCAGCGGATTGGATTTTATATCGTTAAAAAAGGCGTCCAGGGGCATCAGCGGGTTATCTCAGGGTGAAAAACAACAAGCCACTATGATCAATAATTATTTTAAAGCCATATAATTCGCAAAATATCCACATGATAAATATCATTTTATTAAAGCAAATAATTGCACAAAGAATAATTACTATTTTTTATAACGATGGTTTCAAAAAACCCGGCTTATATATGCCGCCCAGGATGGTAATTTAAACATAATTACCACCTTAGGCATAAAATACGGCCAGCCGCTAACCAGACCCGGGAGCGGCCCGCAGGAGCGGAGCCGGACCGGGGTATTGACTCGATTATGCCGAGCCAAACCCCTTGGACCAGTTCCATGCCATCATTTCCGGTATGGAATTATTATCTTCCCCCGCTGATTTCAAAGCATTAAGAGTCACAAGAGGAAATTGGCGCGCAAAGGAATTTTGCAGCGCCTGGAGCTTGGCCTGAAGTTCCCGGATACTGGCAGCGCCATGATTAACCGGCGATATCGAGTTCATTATTACCTCCAACCTTTTCAGATAAAATGGATTTATAGGCGAATTAAATGCCTCTCATTTATAGAAAAAACCATCTATCGTTTAATTTAAAGATCTATACAGAAAGCCGTCAATGTACGCTGTTTATTTATTAATCTTATTTAAACTACGTTTAACTTGCGGCTATTTAACCTGAAAGCGCCATGGCATAAAAAAGCCGCCCTGAGGCGGCCCATCATCCGCGGGAAATCACGCCCGTTTTTTGGTCGCCGTATCCATCCATACCGCCAGCAGCAAAATAGCGCCCTTGACGATATATTGCCAGAACGTCGGCACATCCAGCATGCTCATGCCGTTATCCAGCGACGCCATGATAAATGCCCCCATCACCGCCCCGGCCACGCTGCCGACGCCGCCGGCCAGGCTAGTGCCGCCGATGACGCAGGCGGCAATGGCGTCCAGTTCGGCGATATTGCCGGCGGAGGGCGAGCCGGCGCCCAGGCGGGAGCTGAGGATCAGCCCGGCAATGGCTACCATCAGGCCGTTAATGGCGAACACCGCCAGCTTGGTACGCTCCACATTTACGCCGGACAGGCGGGCGGCGTCGATATTACCGCCGATGGCGTAAACCCGGCGGCCAAAGGCGGTACGCGACGCCATAAACAGGCCGCCCAGCATCAGCGCCACCAGAACCAGTACCGGCGTGGGCACGCCCCGGTAGTCGTTGAGCAGATATATCGCGCCCAGCACCACCACGGCGGTAATGGCCTGCCGGGTCATATCGCCGGTGCGGGAGGGCACGGACAGCCCAAGACGCTGGCGGTTGCCCCGCCGGCGCCACTGCCATGCGATAAATAACAGCAGGCTGATAAAACCGATGCCGAACCCCACGCCGCCCGGCAGATAGCTTTGCCCGATCTGCGACATCGCCGGCGAGGTGGGCGAAACCGTGGTACCGTTGGTAACCCCGATCAAAATGCCGCGAAACGCCAGCATCCCGGCCAGGGTGACGATAAACGAGGGCACTTTGCGATAGGCCACCCACCAGCCGTTCCAGGCGCCCAGCAACAATCCCAGCACCAGCGTCACGGCAATGGTCAACGGCAATGGCCATCCCAGCCAGACATCGAAAATCGCCGCGGCGCCCCCCAGCAATCCCATCATGGAACCCACGGACAGATCGATTTCCGCTGAAATAATCACAAAAACCATACCTACCGCCAGAATGCCGGTAATGGCGGTTTGCCGCAGCAAGTTGGAAATATTGCGCGCGCTGAGATAAGAGCCTTCGGTGGTAAACGTGAAAAATAACATGATGACCACAATCGCGGCCAGCATCACAAACACCTGCAAATTCATGGATTTTAGTTTACCGCCGGCGGCGGCGGGCGCCGTGGCGCCGTCGGTTCGCGTGATTTTAGACATTGGAGTCACTCCTGAGCGCCGCTTCCATCACCTGTTCCTGCGTCAGGTCGCGGTTAATAAGATCGGCTTTAATGGCGCCTTGATGCATGGCCAGCACCCGGTCGCTGATACCCAGCACCTCCGGCAGCTCGGATGACACCACGATCACCGCGATTCCCTGCCGCACCAGTTGATTAATCAAACGATAGATCTCCTGTTTGGCCCCGATATCGATGCCGCGGGTCGGCTCATCCAAAATAAGGATGGCGGGATTAAGCAACAGGCATTTCGCCAAAATCGCCTTTTGCTGATTGCCGCCGCTAAGGCGGCCGATGGCCAGTTCCGACGACGACGTTTTCACCTTGAGCCGCTCGATGGCATCGCGGATGGCGGCATGCTCGCCGGCCTCGTCCACGATACCGAACGGGCCGCTAAACTGATTAAGCGCCGCCAGGGTAATATTGGAACCGACGCTCATGACGGGCACAATACCGTCTTTTTTGCGATCCTCCGGCACCATGGCGATGCCCTTGCGCATCGCCTGCCGGCAATTATTGAAACGAACCGGTTCGCCGTTGAGGGTGATACGTCCTTCCCAGCGGCCGGGATAGCTGCCGAACAAACATTGCACCAGTTCGGTACGTCCCGACCCCACCAACCCGGCAATGCCGAGAATTTCCCCTTTATGGAGAGTAAAGCCGGCATTGTTGACCCGCCGGATATGTTGATTAACCGGATGCCAGGCGCTCACGCCTTCGACGCGCAGGATCTCCTCGCCAATCACATGGGGCTCATGGGGATAGAGCTCGGTCAGCTCGCGGCCGACCATCATGGTGATCAGCTCATCCTCGCCGAGTCCTTGCGCCGGCCGCGTGGCGATATGCTTACCGTCGCGGATCACGCAGATCACATCGGAAATGGCTTTCACTTCATTGAGCTTATGGGAAATATAGATGCAGGCGATATCGTGGTTGCGCAGGTCGTCGACGATATCGAGCAGGATCGCGGTTTCGCTTTCGGTAAGCGAAGCGGTGGGCTCATCGAGGATCAGCAGCCGGACCTGCTTGTTCAGCGCCTTGGCGATCTCCACCAGTTGCTGCTGGCCCAGCCCCAGTTCTCCCACCCGGGTATTGGGATCGATATTCAGTTTTACCTGCGCCAGCATGCGCACGCAGCGCAGGTACATATTGTCATAATCCATGACGCCGTATTTGGCCCACTCGGCGCCGAGGAAAATATTTTCCAATACCGTCATTTGCTTCACCAGCGCCAGTTCCTGGTGAATAATCGCAATGCCTTTTTGTTCGGTATCACGCACTCCATGGGCTACCAGGGGTTCGCCGCCAAACAGGATTTCGCCGTCGAAGGTGCCGTGCGGATAGACCGCCGACAGCACTTTCATCAGGGTGGATTTGCCAGAGCCGTTTTCACCGCATAACGATAACACCTGACCGGCTTCCAGGGTCAAAGAGACATTATCCACCGCTTTCACCTGGCCGAACCGCTTGGTGATGTTTTTCATTTCCAACAGATTTAACGCCATGATACTCAACCTCCGCAACCCGGCCGCCCTATCCGGCGGCCAGGTTTAGTTCACGTCACAGATAACAGCCGGCGTTCAGGCGGATTAATTCAGATCGGATTTTTTATGGAAACCATCGGCAATCACGGTGCTGTCTATATTGCTTTTATCCACGGAAATCGGCGTCAGCAAATAAGAAGGAACATCCTTCAGGCCGTTGTTAAGCAAGGCGTTGGATTGCGGTTTTTCCCCCTTGCCCAGTTGCACGGCGATCTCGGCGGCGCTGGTGGCCAATTGTTTAATGGGTTTATAGACCGTCATGGTCTGGGTGCCCTGGACAATACGTTTAATCGCGGCCAAATCAGCATCCTGGCCCGAGATGGACACTTTGCCCGCCAGTCCTTGCGCGGCCAGGGCCTGAATGGCGCCGCCGGCGGTGGCGTCATTGGATGCCACTACCGCATCGATTTTATTGTTATTGGCGGTTAAGGCGTTTTCCATAATTTTCAGGGCATTTTCCGGTAACCACCCGTCGGCCCATTGGTCGCCGACCACTTTTATTTTACCGCTATCAATCAGCGGCTTGAGCACGGTCATTTGCCCGGCGCGGAACATTTTGGCGTTATTATCCACCGGTGAGCCGCCCATCAGGAAATAATTACCCTGCGGCACCAGCTTAACCAGGCTTTGCGCTTGTAATTGGCCGACTTTTTCATTATCAAAAGAGATATAAAAATCTACGTCCGCATTATTTATCATGCGGTCATAGGCTAGAACCTTGATCCCTTCCCGCTTGGCTTCAGCAATTACATTGCTTAAGACTTGCCCGTTGTAGGGAATAATCACCAGCACATCGACGCCGCGATTAATCATATTTTCTATTTGCGACATCTGCGTTTCTTCATTGCCGTTGGAGGACTGCACAAACACATCGGCACCCAAGGACTTCGCTTTGTCGACAAAGATATCGCGATCTTTTTGCCAGCGTTCAAGACGCAGGTCGTCAACCGCCATGCCGATTTTTATTTGTTTGGCCATGCCCGGCTGGCTGGCGATCAGCAGCACCGCGCAGATTGAAAGCAGTAGGGTTTTCAGTTTCATCTTTAATTCCTTATGTTGCTTTTATAAGAACATATTCGGCAATATAATTCGCCGTCAACGGGATAAGAATCAAAACTTTACACAGTAAGATACAAAGGACGCCCGGCGACGCGGCGTATTTAACGTCAATAGTATTAGTAGCGAAAATTATCAGGGGCAATTGCAAATTTTCACAACGCTATTACGATATTTTACTCAAATGTGGGTTCTGTGACCTGCCGCTTATTTTATTCACGGCATGACGCCGTTCCGGGCCCAAAGCTTTAACATTTCCCGTACCGGATAGGTTTTTTTCAGTCATTCCCCGTGATCGCGCGCACAATTAATAATTTCATGAACACCGATGTGAAATAACGTAATTGATCGCGGCGCCGGTTATTACCAGAATCAGTCACAGTTAATTATTTGATGTCCGCCGTCATTACCGGTAGCGGCATTAAATCCTGTCCGCTTCAGAACGGACCCAGTATTTCCAAGGAGCCAGCCACATGTCTCAATTTTTTGATCAAGTCGAAAAAATCCGTTTTGAAGGTCCGCAAAGCACCAATCCCCTGGCGTTCCACCATTACAATCCGGATGAAATCATTCTCGGCAAACGCATGGAAGATCATCTGCGTTTGGCCGTCTGCTACTGGCATACGTTTTGCTGGGGCGGTACCGATATGTTTGGCATCAACGCCTTCGATCGTCCCTGGCAGCGCACGGGTGACGCCAAGGCCCAGGCGCGGTTAAAAGCCGAGGTGGCCTTTGAATTCTTCGGTAAATTAGGGGCGCCTTATTATTGCTTCCACGACACCGACGTGATACCGCAAAGCGATACCGTCAAACAGTATCTCGATAATATGGCCGCCATGACCGAGCTGCTGGCGCAAAAACAGCAGCAAACCGGGACGAAATTACTCTGGGGCACGGCCAACTGCTTTAGCCATCCGCGCTACGGCGCCGGCGCCGCCACCAACCCGAATCCGGAAGTGTTTGCCTGGGCCGCCACCCAGGTTAAAAGCGCCATGGAAACCACCCTGAAGCTGGGCGGGGAAAACTATGTGATGTGGGGCGGGCGCGAAGGCTACGAAACCCTGCTCAATACCGATTTGCGCCAGGAACGGGAACAAATCGGCCGCTTTATGCATATGGTGGTGGAGCATAAACATAAAATAGGCTTCCAGGGCGCGCTGCTGATCGAACCCAAACCCCAGGAGCCCACCAAACACCAATACGATTATGACGTGGCGACCGTCTACGGCTTCCTTAAACAGTTTGGACTGGAAAAGGAAATCCGCGTCAATCTGGAAGCCAATCATGCCACGTTGGCCGGCCATACGTTCCAGCATGAAATCGCCAGCGCCATCGCCCTGGGGATTTTCGGTTCGGTGGATGCCAACCGCGGCGACCCGCAATCCGGCTGGGATACCGATCAGTTCCCCAACAGCGTGGAAGAAAACGCGCTTATCATGTATGAAATCCTCAAGGCCGGCGGATTCACCACCGGCGGGCTGAATTTCGATGCCAAGGTGCGCCGGCAAAGCACCGATAAATACGACCTGTTCCACGGGCATATCGGCGGCATGGACGTTATGGCGCTATCGCTTAAAGTGGCCGCTAAATTGATTGAGGACGGCCGGCTCGATCACATGGTCAAAGCCCGTTACAACGGCTGGAACGGCGATCTGGGGCAGCGCATACTCCAGGGCAATCTCTCCCTGGCCGAACTGGCGCAGTTTACCGAAACACACGCGCTGGCGCCGGAGCACCAAAGCGGACAACAGGAACTGCTGGAAAATATTGTCAATCAGGTATTGTTTCGCTAAACCGGAAGCGGCGGGCAGGGGTCGCCGCCCGCCAGCCGGCGCGATGGCGCCGTGGCATGATTTGATAAGGGATACCTTATGTATATCGGCATTGATTTGGGGACGTCCGGGGTCAAAGCCCTCCTGTTGGACGAGGAACAACATATCCTGGGCAGCCATACGGAACAGCTGCCGATCTCCCGGCCGCAGCCGTTATGGTCGGAGCAGGACCCGGAGCACTGGTGGCAGGCCGCGGACCGGGCCATGCTGGCGCTGGGCGCGCAGCATGGCCTGGGCGCGGTGCGCGCGCTGGGTCTGACCGGCCAGATGCATGGCGCCACCCTGCTGGACCGCCGTCAGCAGGTATTGCGCCCGGCGATCCTGTGGAATGACGGGCGCAGCTTTCCGCAGTGCCAGGCGCTGGAAGCGGAGGTCCCCCGATCGCGGCAGATTACCGGCAATCTGATGATGCCCGGTTTTACCGCGCCCAAGCTGCGCTGGGTGGCCGAGCATGAACCCGGGATCTTCGCCCGGGTGGATAAAGTGCTGCTGCCGAAGGATTACCTGCGCTGGCGCATGACCGGCGATTTCGCCACCGATATGTCCGATGCGGCCGGAACGATGTGGCTGGATGTGGGCCGCCGGGACTGGAGCGATGAATTGCTCGGCGCCTGCGGCTTATCCCGGGCGCAGATGCCCGGCCTGTACGAAGGCAACCAGGCCACCGGCACGCTGTTGCCCGATCTGGCCTCGCGCTGGGGCCTGCCGGCGGTGCCGGTGGTGGCCGGCGGCGGCGATAACGCGGCGGGCGCCATTGGCGTAGGATTATATCGGCAGGGGCAGGCCATGCTGTCGCTGGGCACCTCCGGCGTCTATTTTGCCGTTAGCGACGGTTTTCTCAGCAACCCCGAACGGGCGGTACACAGCTTTTGCCATGCGCTGCCCGGCACTTGGCATCTGATGTCCGTGATGCTGAGCGCCGCGTCCTGCCTGGACTGGGCGGCAAGACTGACCGGGCTGGGCAGCGTACCGGCGCTGCTCGACGCCGCCGCGGCGTGCCGCGCCGACACCCCGCCGGTGTATTTCCTGCCCTATTTATCCGGCGAACGCACGCCTCATAACAATCCTACCGCGGCCGGGGCGTTCTGGGGGTTCACCCATGAACACGGACCGGCGGAATTGGCGCGGGCGGTGGTGGAAGGCGTCAGCTTCGGCCTGGCGGACGGCATGGACGCCCTGCATGATACCGGACTGCGGCCCGACAGCATTACGCTTATCGGCGGCGGCGCGCGCAGCGCCTATTGGCGCCAACTGTTGGCCGATGTCGGCGGACACCCCCTGGACTACCGCACCGGCGGCGATGTGGGGCCGGCGCTGGGGGCGGCGCGGCTGGCGCAAATCAGCTGCCACCCGGGCGTGGCCTGGTCCGAGATGCTGCCCGCCCTGCCGCTGGAAGCCCGTTATATGCCGGATAAAGCCCGGCACGAGGCCTACCGGGAACAGCGTCATTTGTTCCAGCGATTCTACCGCCAGGTGGCGGACCTGGGCCGCTGAGGCGGGCTGGAACTCTCCGCGGCGCGCGCCGTTATACAGGTATGCGGGGACCGTCATGGCCCCGTTTTCCCGGCCGGGTTTTATGGCGAATTTGTTAGCCGGCGCACAGCCCGCTAATTCTTTCTCCAGGTCCAAAGGTATAAGCTGGCCTTCGGCAGAATTCCGTGAGAACCCCTCTATGTTTGAGAAACGTTATCGTATAACTCTATTTTTTAATGCCAATAAAGTATACGACCGCCAGGTTGTCGAGGGGGTGGGCGAATATTTACAGGCATCGCAATGTGATTGGGATATTTTTATCGAAGACGATTTCCGCTGCCGGATTAATCAAATCGACGAGTGGCTGGGAGACGGCGTTATCGCCGATTTTGACGATAAAGAAATGGAGCAATTGCTAAGCGACGTTAAAGTGCCCATCGTCGGCGTCGGCGGCTCTTACCAGCGCAGCGAAGAGTATCCGCCGGTGCATTATATCGCCACCGATAACCATGCGCTGGTGGCCAGCGCCTTTTTGCATTTGAAAGAGAAGGGACTGAACCGTTTTGCCTTCTACGGACTGCCGGCCAGCAGCGGCAAACGCTGGTCCCATGAACGCGAGCAGGCATTTCGCAAGCTGACGGCGGACGAATACTACCAGCCGATTGTCTACCAGGGCGTGGAAACCGCGCTGGATAATTGGCAGCACGCCCAGAACCGGCTGGCCGACTGGCTGCAATCGCTACCGCCGCATACCGGCATCATCGCGGTAACCGACGCGCGCGCCCGCCATTTGCTCCAGGTGTGTGAACATCTCAACATCGCCGTGCCCGAAAAGCTGTGTATTATCGGTATCGATAACGAAGAGCTGGCCCGCTGCCTTTCGCGGGTGGCGTTATCATCGGTGGCCCAGGGCACCCGCCAGATGGGCTACCAGGCCGCCAAATTGCTGCATCAGTTGCTCAATAAAGTCCGCCTGCCGCTACAGCGGATATTGGTTCCGCCCCTCAAGGTCATGGAGCGCCGCTCCACGGATTTCCGCTCGCTGCGCGATCCGGCGGTAATACAGGCGATGCACTATATCCGCTATCACGCCTGCAAAGGCATCAAGGTGGAGCAGGTGCTGGACGTGGTCGGCATGTCGCGCTCAAATCTGGAAAAACGCTTCAAGGACGAGACCAGCAAAACCATCCACAACGTGATTCACGAAGAGAAACTCGAAAGCGCGCGCAATTTACTGACCTCGACTTCCCTGACCATTAATGAAGTCTCGCAAATGTGCGGCTATCCGTCCCTGCAATATTTTTATTCGGTATTTAAAAAAGGGTTTGATATTACGCCCAAGGACTACCGGGAAAAATATGGCGAGATTCCGTTTTAACCGGCCCGCCGGAGCTCGCGCGTCCGCATGATAAGCGGCATGCGGGTTTCAATCCAATCGGTCAGTTGCGTCACTATCGGCCCCACCTCCGTGCCCAGCTCGCTAAGGCTGTATTCAACATGGGGAGGCTTGACCGGAAAGGATTGGCGGATCACCAGCCCATCGTCTTCCAGGCATGCCAGGGTTTGCGCCAGCATTTTTTCGCTGATCCCGCCCACTTTGCGCCGCAGTTCGCTAAAGCGCAGCGTGCCCTGGGCGAGGGCGATAAGCACCAGCACTCCCCAGCGGCTGGTCATATGCTTGAGCACCTCCCTGGAGGGGCAATCGATATTGAACAATTCGCCGCGCTGCATGCGCTGGGCCAGGGACGAATCCTGCACTTGGTTATGTTTCAGATACTTACCTATTTGTTAGTACTTACTTAAAGTAAGTATAGAGGATATGATGGGCCTTCTGAATACCCAAGGAGAATATTTATGATCGTTATTACCGGTGCCACCGGCCAGCTGGGCCGCCTCGTAATTGCAGAGCTGTTAAAAACCCATCCGGCCTCGGAGCTGGTCGCCGCCGTGCGCAGCCCGGAAAAAGCGCGGGATCTCGCGGCGCTGGGCGTAGAAGTGCGCCAGGCCGACTACAGCCAGCCCGCTACGCTGGATATCGCTTTGCGCGGCGCGGAAAAATTATTGCTGATTTCATCAAACGCAGTCGGCGCGCGCGTAGAGCAGCATCGCAATGTTATCGACGCCGCCAAACGGGCGCATGTGAAGCTGCTGGCCTACACCAGCCTGCTGCATGCCGATACGTCCCCGCTGGGATTAAGCAAGGAGCATCTGGCGACGGAAGACCTGCTGGACGAGTCCGGCCTGCCGGTCGTATTGTTGCGTAACGGCTGGTATCACGAGAATTACACCGCCGGTATCCCCACGGCCCTGGCCCATAACGCGCTGGCGGGCTGCGCCGGCGACGGACGCATCGCCTCGGCGTCCCGCACCGACTATGCGGCGGCGGCGGCGGCCGTGCTGTCAAAGGAAAACCAGGCGGGCAAAATTTATGAACTGGCCGGCGACGAAGCCTATACCCTGACCGAGCTGGCGGCTGAAATTACCCGGCAGTCCGGCACCGCCGTCAAATACGTTAATCTGACGCAGCCGGAATACCAGGCCTTATTAAGCCAGGCCGGACTGCCGGATTTCCTGGCGGTGATGCTCTCCGACTCCGAAAGCGGCGCGTCGCAGGGCGGCCTGTTTGACGACGCCCGGCAGTTAAGCCAGCTGATCGGACGCCCGACGCAGCCGTTGGCCCAGGCGGTGGCCGCCGCGCTCAAAGCCGGTTAAAAGACGTCGCCCAGCGGTTTGATAACCACCAGCAGCACGCAGACGATCAGCGCCAGCAGGGTAAACCCGGCGGCATAACGCAGTATGCCCGGGGCCACCGGCCGGGATTGCCCCAGGCTGCGCCGCAGCGACCCCGACTGGATACCGTGCAGCCCCGACAGGGCGAGAACAAACAGGAATTTAACGATCAGATCCATTGACGGCGGCCAGTTGCCCATCATGGTCAGCGCCACGCCGGAGATCCAGGTCAATATCATGGCAGGCAGGGTGACCGTTTGATTCCATCGCTGGATGGCGCTAAAGATCCGCAGGCCGGGGGAAATCTCGGCCTGCGGCATCGTTTTCCATGCGGACATGGCGACCGCCAGCATAAACATGCCGCCGATCCAAACCGCGATGGCCACCAAATGCAGCGCTTTGATCCACATATAGCCCATTATACCTGCTCCTCATTGACCGGTACGTTAGCGACGCCCGGCCCGGCTTCACGCCGTTTGATCATACCCACATTGAAAAAGGTGCCGAAAGGAATAAACGCCAGGATCAACAGCCGCATCACCTGGGCCTTGCGCCACAATCCCGCGGAGGCGCTATTGATAACCATCCAGGCGTAGAACAAAAAGGCCAGGCCATGCACCGGTCCCATGACCGACGAGACCTGCGGAAAACCGCCAAGATGTTTTAGCGGCACGGCGATACACGCCAGAACCACCAGCGTGGTGCCTTCCACCAGCGAAGCGGCATGTAAGCGTTTTAGTAGCGATATATCCTGGCTATCCAGCCCGGGCGGCGCTTGGTGCGGTATGGCCACGTTGACCCTTTGCCGCTGCGGCGGCGAAATACAAAATGTAGGGTTATTCTACCGGCCGGGGGGGTTGGCGGCAAGGGCGCGGGTCAGGACATGGCCGTGTTTGACGGGGTGATATTCCCGTGGGGCGCGGCTATCGCAAATACGCTTATTCAAGAAATTAAAAAAGTAATAATATTATTATATTTCCTAAAAACTATTATTATAATTCAAGTGGTAATCTTGTGAAGAAAATCACGTTAAAATTTTAACTAAATGATGCTTTTTTCACACCGATGGCATAACTTGTACTTCCACACACAAGGAAGAATAAGCTTTATGCTTAACATTATTGATATTAACAATCATGCATCAGAGTTATTAATATCGGGCATAGCCCGAACTTATCATAATAACTTACCCAATAAACTTGAATCGCTATTAGAACTTATTAATAACGAATCGCTTTATAATAATTCGCCCCATGTCTCTTTTATGCCTTCAGCCAGAATTAATTCCGTCAACGAACAGACGGCCTGTCTGGCCATGATGGCCGAGGTGGTCAATTCCGGGCAGTTTGCCGGCGGCGATGCGATTATCCGGCTGGAAAAACTGCTGGAGGAGTATTACCAGGCAACCTCATGCATTGCCACCAGCAGCGGGGCAGATGCGCTGAAAATAGCGCTGGCCGCCATCGGCGTCGGAGCGGGTGATGAAATCATTATTCCACATAACGCTTTTGCGGCTACTGAAAACGCCATTTTTTCCATAGGGGCGAAGCCGGTCTATGCGAATATCGATGAGAGTTTTAATATCAACCCGACGGAGATTGCCCGGCTCGCCACGGATAAAACCAAAGCCGTGCTGGCGGTGTGCCTGTATGGCTCCATACGCAATATGCAGCAAATATCCCGCGAGGCGGAGTGCCACGAGCTGCGGGTCATCATCGATGCGGCGCAATGTTTCGGCATTCCCGAGATTTTGCGCTTCAGCGACGCCGTTGCGTTGAGTTTCAATCCGGTTAAAAATATCGGCGGTTTTGGCAAATCCGGCGCGTTATTGACCTATTCGACGGAGATAGCCAAACGGGCCAGGCAATTTTCTCATCACGGTATCGTCGAAGGCGAAATACACGTCAAAGCCCATGGCCGGGGTTTTAACAGCCGGATGGATAATATCCAGGCCTCGGCGATATTGGCGAAATTTGGGTTTTTTGAAGTGAATGCGCTTAAGCGCGCCTTTTTAGCTTATCGCTATATAAATCAGCTTACGCTGCTGGAGCGGAAAGGCCGGATTATCCTGCCTATCGAGCGGCTGGGAAACACCTGGCATTTATTCCCGATCCGGGTCAATGAGGCTAAACGCGACGAGCTGATACGCTATGCCAAAATAATGAATGTTGAATTCGATATTCACTGTACCCCGCCGGGGCATGGGGACGCGCATGATTATACTCCGCTCCATCGGGATAAAATCAGCTTCCCCATGAGCAGCTTCATTTACTTTTCCGTGCTCCATATCCCCTTGCACAATCATATGTCCCTTGAAGAACAGGATACGGTTATCAAGGTGATTTATGATTTTTTTAAATAAGCTAAACCCGGGCCAAACCAGGCCGGAGGGGCATAAGGCAGAAATGTTATAATTTTCTCAAAAAAACGAGCGGGACGCCCGCGCCCACCCTTTTGCCTGAGGGTCCGGGTGAGCCCCCCCCCCGCCCCGAGCGCCGGCCGGCGATGATTATCCTCTACGCCTCGCCCATAAATGCCTGATATAGTGCAAGGGCGTTGATTAGGCCACCTTTATTGCCTGCGAAACCATTCCCTGCGCAACCGGAGAAAAACGATGCAAACGATAGCCGTTGATATGGACGAGGTCATCGCTGACTTCAACACCAAAATGATTCGCCATTTCAATGCCGAGTTTGGCGAAAATATCGTGCTGGGCGATTTGGCCGGGCAAACCATCCAGCAATTGCGCCCCGCGCTGCGCGAGCAGATCAATCGCATGATCGGTGAACCGGATTTTTTCAGCGATTTGGATGTTATGCCGCATTCGCAGGAGGTAATCGGTCAGCTTACCGCCAAATACCAGGTGTTTATCACCACCGCCGCCATGGAGTTCCCCGCCTCGTTCGGCGCCAAGTTCCAATGGCTGAAAACCCACTTCGGCTTTATGAACCCCATGAATTTTGTGTTTTGCGGCAACAAAAGCATTCTTAACGCCGACTACCTGATCGATGACAATGTCCGTCATTTTACCCATTTTGTCGGCGAAGGCATCCTGTTCACCGCGCCGCACAATATCCACCAGACCGGCTATCGCCGGGTAGACAGCTGGCAAGAGGTCGCCGCGCTGTTTTTATAAACCTGTATTTATAAACCAATGTCAGCAGGGTATTGACTCGTGACCTGGCTCTCAATATAGTTAGCAAACTACCTAATTACATGCTAGCAACTTTGATGCCTATCGCAAAAAATCGTACCCAGGCCCTGATGGCCATTACCGTGGCATTGGGGTTATTACAACGGGGCTATCGGGCCAAAGCGGATAAAATCGTGGCCCCGCTGGGCCTGTCGGCGGCCATGGCCTGGCCGCTGGTGCTGATTGGCCGCCATCCGCAGGGTATCCGCCCGGGCAGTTTATCCGAAGAATTGGGTATCGAAGGACCGTCGCTGGTGCGCTCGTTAAATCAATTGGTCAAAGCGGAACTGGTTATGCGCCAGGAAGACGCGGTGGATAAACGCGCGAAAATTCTGTTTCTGACCCCGGCGGGCAGCGCTATACGTACGCAAATCGAAGCGCTGCTCAATGATTTTCGCGCCGCGCTGTTCGACGGCGTGCCGCCGGCGGATATCGACGCCTGCCTGCGCACGTTCAGCCTGTTGGAACGGCGGCTGGGGATTAATGGATCGTCGGCCATTGATGCCGACTCGGTAGCGATTAACGCGTAAATGGCCCTCACCCTGCCCACGGTGAAGTTATTCACCCGCAACGAGGTAATTTACTCGCTGAAGAGCTTTGCCGCCGCGATGCTGGCCCTATACCTGGCCAGCCGCGCCGGGCTGCCCAACACCTTTTGGTCGCTGCTTACCGTATATGTGGTCAGCCAGCCCCTGGCGGGCATGGTGCGCTCCAAAGCGGTATATCGCCTGTGCGGCACGTTTATCGGCAGCACCGCCACGGTATTTATCATCCCGGCGCTCTCCAACGCGCCCGTATTGCTGTCGCTGGCCATGGCGCTATGGGTCAGTTTCTGCCTGTTTATCTCCTTGTTGGACCGCACGCCGCGATCCTATGCTTTTATGCTGGCCGGCTATACGGCGGCGTTGATCGGTTTTCCTTCCGTGCAGACCCCGGATCTGATTTTTAATACCGCCATTACGCGCGTGGAGGAGATCAGCCTGGGGATTTTATGCGCCACCCTGGTCCATAGCATCGTGCTGCCCGCCGGCCTGTCGGCAAGCGTGATGGGACTGCTGGATAAAACCCTGACCGATACCCGGCGCTGGCTGACGGATATTTTCTCTCCCGCGGCGCCGGCTGAAGACAACGGCGCCCTGTCGGCGGTGCGCCTCAAACTGTCGGTGGATATCACCCAATTGCGCCTGCTGGCCACCCATATTCCTTTTGATACCAGCAACCTGGCCTGGACGACGGCGGCCATCCGCACCATGCAAGACCGGGTGGCGGAGCTGATTCCCACGCTGTCGGCGGTGGAGGATCGCCTGCAGGCCCTGTACCAGGCCGAAGGGGGCTGGAGCCCGGACGTGCTGGCGGTACAGTCGCATATCAACCAATGGCTGGAGGCCAACGCGTCGCTGCTGCCCGATGCCGCGGCGGATATCACGCTGCCGGCCGCCGACGGCGACGATTGGCGCCTGACGCTGCGCCAAGCGGTACAAGCGCTGGCGACCGGCGGCGACGGGACGCCCTGGACCCGTGCGCTGCGCATCTCCCTGGTCACCTATCTGGAAGAGTTGATGCGCCAATGGCAATCCTGCATCACCCTGCGCCAGGATATCAATACCGGTTTACGCGCGGGCGTCATGCCCCGGCGCCGCGGGGCCGCGGTCGGCAACCGCGTACTGCACCGCGATATCGGCATGGCGCTGCTCTCGTCGCTGGCGGCGTTTATCGCCATTGTCCTGTGCTGCCTGTTCTGGGTCCAGACCGGCTGGGCCGACGGAGCGACGGCGGCCATGATGGCGGCGGTGTTTTGCAGCTTTTTCGCCTTTATGGACGACCCGGTGCCCGCCATCAATATGTTTCTGAAATATACTTTTTGGTCGGCGCCGATTTCGGCCCTCTATATTCTGGTCCTGCTGCCCGCGGTGCAGGATTTCGGCATGCTGGCGCTGGTCTGCGCGCCGTTGTTCCTGATCCTCGGCTGCTACAGCGCGCGGCCGGCCAAGTTTATGATCGCCATGCCGCTGCTGTTCGGCGTGGCGGGCACCATGTCGCTGCACGACACCGCCCATGCGGATGTCACCAGTTTTATCAATACCACCACCGCCCAGCTCCTGGGCACGTTTATGGCGGCGCGGGTGACCCGGCTGTTCCGCTCGGTGGGCGCCGACTGGAGCGCGCGGCGCATTCGCAAAGCCATCCGCCGCGACCTGGTGCTGATGTCCAGCGGCGCCAAAGCGCAGCACCTGCAAATCTTCGCCGTCAGGATAGTCGATCGCATCGGGCTGCTGGTGACGCGCATCGCCCAGGGCGAAGTGGCCCGGCATAACAGCATCGCCCGGGAAAGCCTGCGCGATTTACGGCTGGGAACCAATATTATCGTGCTGCAACAGGTGCGCCGCGGCTTTCCGGACATCGCGTTTGAGGTCCTGCTCAGCCAGTTGGCCACGCTGTTCAAGGCCGCGGAAAACCTGCCCCCGGTATCATTGCTCACCACCATTGACGCAGCGCTGACCGCTATTCTGGCGCTGCCGGAAAAAACCGCCCAATGGCGCAACGCCATTACCGCGCTGGTGGGACTGCGCCATAACCTGTTTCCCGACGCCCCCGCCACCCTGACCGCCCCCGGAGAAACAGCATGATTGGCGAAGCCAGTTTTTACGGCCTTTATATCCCCTGGCTGATGTTGCTGGCGATGGCCGCCCTGGCGCTATTCTGGGCCGTGCGGCGTTTGCTGGTCTTCGGCGGTTTTTATCGGTGGGTCTGGCATCCGGCGCTGTTCGATATCGCCGTGTATTTACTTTTACTTTATGGGCTTACCCATGCCACCTATCTTTTACAGCGATAACTTCCGATGAAATCTGAAACCCTGGCTTTGCGCTCACGACAACTCATTCGCATTCTGGTGACCTTGGTGGTAACCCTGGCGGCCATTTGGGCGGTATTGCAATTATGGGATCACTATGAACTGGCGCCCTGGACGCGGGACGGACGGGTGCGCGCCAACGTGGTGGCCATCGCGCCGGATGTTTCAGGGCTGGTTACCGATGTGGCGATACATGACAACCAGCGGGTGGCGGCGGGCGAACTGCTATTCGTGGTGGACCGCACCCGCTACGAGCTGGCGGTGCGCCAGGCGGAAGTGGCGCTCAACTCGCAGCGTATCGCCATCGCCCAGGCCCAGCGCGAAGATAAACGCAACGCCCAGTTGGGCACGCTGATTCCCCAAGAGGAACGCGAACGCACCCGCACCCAGCTCGACCAGGCGCAAAACGGCCTGGCCCAGGCGGAAGTGGCCCTGGACAGCGCCCGGCTAAATCTACAGCGGGCCCAGGTGCGATCGCCGGTGGACGGCATGGTGACCAACCTCGATCTGCGCCAGGGCAGCTATGCCACCACCGGCAAACCGGTACTGGCGCTGGTGGATACCGGATCGTTCTATGTGGAAGGCTACTTTGAGGAAACCAAGCTGCCGCGCATCCACCTTGGCGACCCGGTCAGGGTGATTCCCATGGGCGGCAACGGCCCCTTTACCGGCACGGTGGAAAGCATTGCCGCGGGCATCGCCGAACGCGACCGGTTGACCGGCGATAACCTCCTGCCAAGCGTCAATCCCACCTTTAACTGGGTGCGGCTGGCGCAGCGCGTACCGGTGCGGGTAAAAATCGGCGTCCTGGCGCGGGACCAACGCCTGGTGGCCGGTCAAACCGTCACCGTCGAGGTCACGGCGTCCGCCACCGGCCTGGTGGCAACCAAACCCGCCAGGCAGGAGCCATAACCATGTCGCTGCGCACCGCTATCGTCGTGCTGTCTCAGCGCCTCGGCCTGCGAACCGGGATACTGCTGCTTACCCTGGCCGGACTGACCGCCTGTTCGCTAACCCCCGTCGGACCGGATTACCGACCGCCGTCCTCGGCGACGCTCGGCCGGGCGGCCAGTCTGCCGTTGACCAGCGCGGAGCAAACCCCCACCGCCGGTTCGCAGCCGTTGCCCGACCATTGGTGGCGGCTCTACCAGGATGCGAAACTCGACGCGCTGGTGAGCCGGGCGCTGGCGCACAATACGGATTTACGCGTGGCCATAGCGAATCTGGAACGCGAGCAGGCCCTGCTCAAAGAAGCCGGCAGCGCCCAAAACCCGACGCTGAACGCCAACGCCAAACCCTACTACGGCCACCCGTCGGGACTCTCGACCCTACAGCCCGATTACGTGCCGGATAACGCCTGGCGCTACGATAGCGGCTTGAGTCTCTCTTACCAGCTGGATTTATTCGGACAGATCCAGCGGGCCATCGAGGCTGCCAACGCCGACAGCCAGGCCGCGCAGGCCGCCCTCGATTTGGTGAAAATCAACGTGGCGGCCAACACCGCCCGCGCCTATGCGGAAATCTGCACCACCGGCCTGCGGCTGCAAACCGCCCGCCGCTCCATCGACCTACAGCAACAATCCGTCGAACTCACCAACCGCCTGTTGCAAGCCGGCCGCACCGGCGAACTGGACACCGTACGCGCCCGCGCGCAGCTCGAACAGCTTAAGGCCGCCGTGCCGCCGCTCCAGGCCCAGCGGCAAAATGCGCTTTATCGCCTGTCCACCCTCACCGGCGCCTTGGCGCAGGATTTCCCGCGCGACATCGCCGATTGCGTTACGCCGCCGCATATCGCCCGGATCATCCCCATGGGCGATGGCACCGCCCTGCTGCGCCGCCGGCCAGACATCCGCCAAAACGAACGCCAACTGGCCGCCGCCACCGCCCGCATAGGCGTCGCGATGGGGGATCTCTACCCCAAAATAACCCTCGGCTTATCCGGCAGTTCCGCCGGGCTGATGAACGGCCTCGGCCAAAAAGACACCTACGGCTGGAGCCTCGGCCCGCTCATCTCCTGGACCGTCCCCAACACCGGCGCGGTCCAGGCGCGCATCGAACAGGCGCAGGCCGGCGCCAAAGCCGATCTGGCCCGTTTTGATGGATCGGTACTTACGGCGGTCAGGGAAGTGGAAACCGCCCTGAACAACTACGCCCGAGAATTGGATCGGTACCAGGCGCTGGCCAGCGCGGGGCAAGAGACTCAAGACGTGGCCGGAAAAACCCGCCGGCTCTACGCCAGCGGCAAAATCGGCTACCTGGATGTACTGGACGCCGAACGCGGCCTCGCTTCAAGCAACGCCGCGCTGGCGCAATCGGAAGGCCAACTGGCCGATGACCAGGTCATGCTATTCCTGGCCCTAGGCGGCGGCTGGCAATAACACCCTCCCCGGCGCATATACCCGCCATCACCGAACCCGCAATGAGCTGCATTTGTGTTCAAGGGAAAGCGCGCCGTAGGGGTTGAGGCGGCCATTTCCCGGGCCGTCCGACGCCCCTTGGCGCGCTAAGCCCGCTAGCACCCAAGCCGCCAGCGGACCCTGTTAAAGGGGGAGCATGCCAGTGGGGCCGAAGCAGCCCTTTTTCAGGCTGCCCGAGCGCCCCACGGCATGGTAGACCCGCCATCACCGAACCCGCAATGAGCTGCATTTGTGTTCAAGGGAAAGCGCGCCAGCGCACCGACTTTTACGCCGTTTTTTTCAGCGACGCCATATCAATCACAAAGCGATATTTCACATCGCTTTTCAACATGCGCTCGTACGCCTCATTGATATACTGAATATCGATCATTTCCACATCACACGCGATACCCTTCTCGGCGCAAAAATCCAGCATTTCCTGGGTTTCCTTGATCCCGCCGATCAACGAACCGGCGATGGACTGGCGCCCCATAATCATCGGCCCGGTCTGCACCGGCGGCACCAATGCCCCCAGCAACCCCACCAGCACCAGGGTGCCGTCAAGATTCAGCGTGGACATATAAGGATTAACATCATGCTCGTAAGGCACGGTATCGATAATCAGCTCGAACTGACCGGCCGCGCCTTCCATCTGTGCCGGCACGGTGGACAATACGACATGATCCGCGCCCAGACGGCGCGCCTCGTCCTCTTTACCCGCCGAACGGGTAAACAGCGTAACCTCCGCCCCCATCCCCTTGGCCAGCTTCAATGCCATATGGCCCAAACCGCCGAGTCCAATCACCGCCACCTTGCTACCGGGCTGCACATTCCAATGGCGCAACGGTGAATAGGTGGTAATACCGGCGCACAGCAGCGGGGCGGCCGCCTTGATATCCAGCTTTTCCGGCACCCGCAGCACAAACTTCTCGGAAACGACAATCTTTTCCGAATAACCGCCAAAGGTCGGCGAACCATCATGGCGATCTTTGTCATTGTAGGTCTGGGTCGCGACTTCCTTACAATATTGTTCCAGGTCGTGCTCGCACGACACGCAGTGCTGGCACGAATCCACCAGGCACCCGACGCCGACCAGATCCCCGGCTTTAAACTTCTTCACCCCGGACCCGACGCGCGTCACTTTGCCGATGATCTCATGCCCGGGCACCATGGGAAAAACGCTTACGCCCCAGTCGTTGCGGGTTTGGTGCAAATCGGAATGGCACACGCCGCAATACAGGATATCGATCACGACATCGTCGGCCCGCGGGTCGCGTCTGGCGAAATGATGTTCAGCCAGCTTGGAATCGGCGGATTGCGCCGCATAACCTAAAATTTCTATAGACATGATTTTCTCCAGTTTTTTCCAATCCCCGCACACTCCGGATCGCCGTCAAGCGGGCGCTACCGGAAAAAAGGGGACTGAAACAAAAATTGACCGCGCTGCCGGGGGGCGAAATGGCCTATGTATCGCCATAGCCACCCTCTGGAGCTACCAGCCATTATCCATAACTACCCTCCGGCAAAGCAGGCGCAACGCGATAAGACAGACATAAATAGAGTGCTGTATCTAGGGGACAAGTGTAGAACATAGAACCTGGATGGGAATGATAATGATAAATATTGCTACGGGTAACCCAAAAGATGCGGCGACAATATACGTTATG
Source organism: Sodalis sp. RH21 (assembly GCF_047324175.1). Classification (NCBI taxonomy): domain Bacteria; kingdom Pseudomonadati; phylum Pseudomonadota; class Gammaproteobacteria; order Enterobacterales; family Bruguierivoracaceae; genus Sodalis; species Sodalis sp. RH21. Next base: position 5,041,157 of record NZ_CP178732.1, read on the forward strand.
ATATATCATTACATATTCTCTGGTTTGTTCTATACAATAGGGCCATGGATATATTTCACCCCGGCCGGCAGATTGATCGGCCGATGAGGCAAATCATTACCCCGCACGTCAAGGTAGTTTAGCGTCCGCGGGAAATGGGCAGGAAGTTGATTAAAATTATTTTTGGCGATATTAATTGATTCTATACCGGGAGGCAGACCCGTATTGAAGGAATAGATATAATTTTCTTGTGCCGCCAGAATTTTTAACGAGTCCGGCAAAGGAGGCAGATACGTCAATAAATTCTTATTAACCCCGAGAAATCTGAGCTTATGGGGCAAATGATCTGGCAAAATAGACAATAAATTATTATCGGCATAGATATGGGTCATATGGGATGGCAGATTGTCGGGTAAATCGCTCATTAAATTCCCGCCAATTTTAAGCGTTTTTAGCTTGACGGGGAGTGGTGCTCCAATTTCTTTTATTTGATTATTAGTAACATCTAGATAAGTTAAACTCTTGGGCAGATTGTCCGGTAAATTTCTGAAATGGTTGTTAGCAAACGACAGATATTTTAACGAGGGCGGCCACGGCGTGGTCCAATCCGCCAGATGATTAAAATTGGCCTCTAAATACGTTAACGACGATGGCAGGGCCATTGTAAAATGCGTCACCTGATTGTGGTCCAATAGCAGATGATCCAGGCTATTAGGCAGGGCGCTATCCAAAACGGTCAGTTGATTGCCGCTTACATCGAGTCGTTTTAAGTTCTGCGGCAATTTGCCGGGCAGCCCGATCAGGGCATTTTGCCTGACTTCCAAGTCGATAAGAGTATCAGGCAAATTTTCCGGTAATAGCGTCAGCTGGTTATTACTCAGCTTGAGATGCGTTAACTCATGCGGCAAAGAACCGGTAAGAACCCGCAATCGATTGCTGGCGGCGTTCAGCCGGGTGATACCCACCGGCAGCACCGGCAATTCCGTAAGCGACAGAACGCTGAAATTTAGAGATGATTCAAAATGGGAGTAAAAAGCCTTCAATTTTGCTACCGCCATCGATCTACGCTCCATTCCCTCCCCGCCGAGTTGCCAGGCATCCCACAAGGCATAATGCGAGTTCTTTAAAATATCAAATTCCCTCATTGCCAGGTTGCGCATAGTGGTCAATCTTGAATGTTCAAATGCGCCTTCCGGCAACGCGAGCAGCATATTGTTCAACGAACGCGCGTCCAGCGGGCGCAGGATTTCAATTTGCAGCTCAGGCGGTAAGCCATATAAGTAACTCCAGACCGGCTCCGCGGATTGTTGCAGCAGCAGATTGCCGCTATAGGTCAGCGCACCTTCCGGGGTAATATAATAGCGCCAGTTGCTCTCGGCCAGGTTATTTCTGCCCAGGAATTCCGGCAGGCTTAGAGGGGCCTCGCCGAGATGGTTTCGCGTCCATGCCAGCAGTTGATTGGGGGATATCTGCACGCGCGCGGAACTGATTGAGGGCGCGGGCAAGGCCGGCCGGGCGCCCTGCGCGGCCATGGCCCTACCGGCCTTGCCCGCGCCTCTGCCTCCAAGCCCCTCGGTTTGCAAATTCCTTAACTTTTTGGCGAAAGGCAGCGGTACCGGTTGTAAAACGTTAGCGGCGGAAAGCGTATATTTTTTCCCGAAAAGTTGCTGGGTCTCCAAATTGACGCGCACGTATATGTCTTGGCCTTTAAACCTATCCCCGTGCAGTTTGAACACGGGAACATCTTTATCCAACTCGGCCAGCCGCCCCATGGGATAGGTTTCGCTCAGCGGCGCCGGGGCGCGATCCAACAGGCGGCTTTCCAGCTGCGGCAAAACTTTTTGCCAGACCGGCACCCGCGCTTCGATGGTTTTCACTACCCGGACTATTTGCCGTATGGCTTTGGTACCCAGCATCGCCGTCGGCTCTATACCTGGGTCCAGGGTTCTTAGGGCGGCAACGCCGAGTTCGATGAGCGCACCGCGATTGAGCTCTTGCGCCGCCGGCAATATGACATAACGCATGAGATGTCGGCCGCCGAGCTTGAGCGCCGCTCTAAGCGATTGGCGGGCCGCGATGGCGCCCAGGCTGGCTTTAAAAGCCATCGTGCCGCCGCCCAAGCCGATTTCCGCTATCCTGCCGCCGAGGGCAATACCTTTGCCGGCTACGGGCATGAACGAAAACGCATCGAATGAACAGGGAATCAACGCATCGCGGCGCCCGGCCTGAATGCCGATAATACAATCATGAAGAGGGATAAGACCGAGCAAAATTCTTTTGGCTTGCTCACTTGCGGTTTCTTCATAACCATAGTCGTGCAATTGGCGCGAAACTTCTTCCCGGTGTTTTTGTACCAGCTTGCCAACCAGAACGGCAAGTTTATCCGCCGCATGTTTTAACACCGGTACCTCCGGGCCGTCGGCATAGATTTTAAATTTATAGTCTTTATCTTTCTTGCATGTCACGCTGTCGGTCATCAGCGCGTAATAACGTTCTTCATCTTGGTCGACGCGTTCCAAAACATAACCGTCGCTATTTGATTGCAGCGCAAAGATTCTTTTTTCATCCCCGTTTACCGCCAGCAGCAAATCGACATTAGGCAATAATGCTATGGTATAACCCGATCGGGGTACATGCTGGCTAAAACGATAATATTTAATGTGGTCAAACGCTGAAAACGCCGCGGAAATGCGCGTTATCGCAGCATGGAGCAGAAAATTAAATTCGCCGGGGTCCGCCCGCTGCAAAACATCGATTATCATTAATTCGTCCACCACCGCATATTTTTCAGCGATATTGGCGTTTTGCCGGTTAAACAGCTCGTTGATATCAGCGTTCTGGATATCTTGTTGCTCGGCCAGTTTATGGCGTGTCCGATAACCTTGCAGCGCCTCCTGCAAATGATGAAAAGGATTATTGGCGGCCTGGATTTTATCATTGGCGGCAAAAAATGCCTCCAGCGCATATTGACGGTTTTTTTCTTGCTGCAATACATCATACGGCCCAGCGTCAGCCCCGGTTTCCCTATTGAACCTGATGTAATGCAGCTTGGCGGCCAGCTCAAAAAATGCAATATATTCTGTTGAGATCACGCTCTCGCTGAGCATATCGTCCAATGAATGCCCCAGGGCGGCCAGCTCTTGTATGGATAGCTGCTGGCGGCTAATGCCGATGCTATTGGCAAAAAGCAGGCCCGCGTGGAAATACCCCCAATCAATCGTCCCGATGGATAGATACGCCGCGGCATTTCGGTCGCCGTGAAAACGCAGGGTTGGCATTGCGGTAAACACCAGCTCATCAAAAATATAATTTTTTGCCGTTTCACTTAGGGGAGTATTTATTTTAAGGGAAATATCTTCACTTTGTTCCCACGATTTTAACTCGGCGTTGATCCTGGCGTATAAAACCTCAAGGGAATAATCGCTGTCATTATGCGCCGCGTCGCCGTTTTGTAACTGCATCATCACATTGATGACTAATTCATCAACCCCTTGGTTAAATATCATCGAGCTCAGCCAATGATTGATGGTCTGATATTGCCGTTCATGGCTGATAATCTCTTCTTTATAGGAGCCGTATTCCCCGGATGGTTTGATTAATTCCCGGGCGAAAATCGCCAATCCATCGGGAACGGTCATGATAAAGTCGATACTCAGGTTAACCAGGCCGGCTTTAGGCAGTTCGCGCTGCTCCGGTATGCGCTTTTCGTCAATCAGGCCATATTTTATCAACAACCGGACAATACGGCCGGAACGCGCACCGGTCAGCGTTTGCCCGCCGGGCTGCGCTTCGGCCAAGTGCCTCTTGGGTCGCGCAGGTCCAGCGCGGGAAGCGCGGCCCGGAACCGGCCACGATTGATGCTGTTGCACCGGCACCGGCGGTAAATGCCCATGTCGCCGCGCCGGCGGCCGGGCGGCAACGAACGGCGCAAGCATGCCGTTACCCGTTACCGGCGTGGGTAGCCCGATCGGCTGCGGGCTCTCTTTCCGCCGCGGCAACAGGGTTTGCGACGGCAGGTTTTTTTTCGATATAATCGCCGGATCGCCACCTGCCATATTGGAAATAAATAACAGGCTTTGCAGCATTAATTCCGCCCGGGCCCGTTTAACCGGATCGCCTGGAAACCTGGCCATAAGACTGATGAGCCGCCGTTGATTTTTTTGTTCCCACTTATTATCGGTTTCGTTCTGGTAATTTCCAATATTTTTCCTATAGGCTCCAACGGATAGCGGCATGACGGACTCCATCTCAGATTGATGAATTAAATAATTTTACGGTGAAATAATCAATGCTATTAATTTAAAATAATTAATACTTATAGAATGATTGTTTTGTTGAGTGTAATTATTTTTAATATAATTAAAACCCAGACGCAGACCTTCTATATTTACGGACATCGTTATTTATATTTTTTAAAACCCACAATGTCAATTCCTGACGTTCATTAATCCGGTTGGCGCCATGGCGATAATTAAACCATAATAAGGAAATAAAAACGGCCGTGCCGTACGGCCGGCGGGGCTGACAGGGGAATGTATAAAATGGAGCGCATCAGATAACCGCCCGGGCGATAATGTTCGCCTATCGCCCGGGCAGCGGCCTTTATTGGACAGGGAAACGCAGGCTATTGTTGGTTGGCGTCACGCAAACGCTGCTGGCGTTTTTCACCCTGGCGCTCAAGCATCCATCCAGGATATTCAGCCGGCAGCGCGCTGACCTGATCCAACCTGGCCAGCTCATCTCCCGACAAAGAAATGCCGGTAGCCGCAATATTATCGTCCAGCTGTTCGATTTTTTTCGCGCCGATAATCACGCTGGTCACGACCTGCTGGTGCAGCAGCCACGCCAGGGCTATCTGCGCCACCGAGACGCCTTTGGCCGTACCGATCTCACGCATCACATCAATGCAGTCATAAGCGCGATCTTTATTCACCGGCGGAAAATCGAAGGTGGTGCGGCGGCTACCCTCAACCGTTTCGGTGTCACGGCCATACTTGCCGCTGAGCAAACCGCCCGCCAAAGGACTCCAGGTAAGCAGGCCGACATTTTCGCTTTGCAGCAGCGGCACCAGTTCCCGTTCGAGATCGCGGCCGGCGATGGTGTAGTAGGCTTGCAGGGATTCAAACCGCGCCAGGCCCAAACGCTGTGAAATACCCAAAGCCTTCATAATCTGCCAGGCGGCCCAGTTGGAAACCCCGATATAACGCACATGGCCGTGCTGCACCAGATTGTCCAGGGCATACAAGGTTTCTTCGATGGGCGTGGCGGGGTCAAACCCGTGCACTTGATACAAGTCGATATGATCGAGCTGCAGGCGCTTGAGGCTGGCCTTGACGCCTTCCATGATATGGAATCGCGACAGGCCGGACGAATTGACCCCCTGGGTGCCGCTGGCGCCAAACACTTTGGTGGCCACCACCACATCTTCACGGGGCACCTTCAGGTTCTTCAGCGCCTGGCCGGTGATGATTTCCGAACGTCCTTCCGAATAGACATTGGCGGTATCGATGAAATTGATGCCCGCCTCCAGCGAGCGGCCCATCAGCCGTTCCGCCTCCGCCTGCTGTAAATTACCGATTTGTCCCCACATTCCGCCCTCGCCGCCAAACGTCATGGTGCCAAGGCAAAGTTCCGAAACGAATAGGCCGGTATTACCAAATTTGCTATAACGCATAGTTCCTCCAAAATGAATAGTTCTTCCGAAAATGAAATGTCGCACTATCCTTTCCAGGGTCTTTAGCCGCGTTAATTCACCCCTTTAGAAATAATACGGATTATGGGCGGAAAATTCCCCAATCATAGGTATCTAAGTGTTACCTGCGACGCGGGCCCCGGTTGTTAGCAGTGTGACCTCGATCCCTACATTTTCCCTATGATTGCTTATGCTGAAAACACCTGATATTCAAGAGGGTATTTTTTACCCGCAAGGGGTAAGCACCATGCAAAATGTCAAACCCAAGTCCAGCGCACCGCTTCTCTATGTTATTCGCAACGAACGGCTCACGCCGCCGCCCCATCTGCTGGCCGGCGAACGCGTAATGCTGTTTGACGGGGAATGCGTGTTATGCCAGCGATTGATTAGGGTGTTGATTCGCGCGGATCGCGCGAAAAAAATCCATCTGGCCACGGCGCAATCGCCGGCGGGCCAGGACCTTTTGCGCTGGGCGGGTTTACCCACCGATAACTTCAATACCATCGCCTATATCGCCAACGGCGAAGTCTCGGTAAGATCGCAGGCGTTTATCGCAGCTCTGGGACAGCTTGGCTGGCCCTGGCGCGCCCTGAAAATCCTGCGTTTTTTCCCCCGGGCGCTGCGCGACGGCATCTATAACGGCATTGCCCGTAATCGCTACCGGTGGTTCGGCAAGCTGCCGGCGGGCACCCCGCCGCCGCACGACGGCCAGGGGCGGCGGTATCTTGACGGCGGCCAAGGCTGAGCCGGCCCGCCATTGATGTTTAGTAACCCGCGGTAACAGATACAGGCAATTTTTATGAAGGCAAGCTTGGTAGTTTACCTTCATACCTGCTAGTTTTCATTCATGACGATCAATAATAAGCCATCAAACAATCCTGCCAACGCCGGCGCTTTGCTGCTGGCGGGGGAACTGCGCGTACTGCTCGGCCGCTTAAAGCGGCGCCTGCGCGAAGAGACCCATCCCAAGGGGCTGACCGCGGCCCAGATCTCGGTGCTGAGCCATTTATACCGCGAAGGCCCCGCGACGGTAACCGACCTTGCCAAGACCGAAGGGGTGCGCCCGCAGTCCATGGGCGCCACCGTATCCGCCTTGCTGGCGGCCGGATGGGTGAGCGGCGCGGCCGACCCGGCCGACGGGCGCCGAACCATCTTATCCCTCACCGCCGCCTGCCGGGATACGATTGCGGCCAATCTGGCGGCGCGCGAGGATTGGTTATATCACGCCATCGCCAGCCAATTCACCCCGGCCGAGCAGCAGGACATCGCCAATGCCGTAGAACTGCTCAAGCGCCTGGTCAGTCCGTAGCCCCGCGCCGCGTACCCCGGTTCATATCACAGCAGGAGAACGCCATGATCGCTATCGCTTTTGATCCGCACACTGTCCTTGCTGCCGGCTGGCTGCCCAAGGGCATACGCCGATGAATCCCGCGGGCGGTATGCTCAAAGGGATGTTTCGCTCCCTGGGCAATTACAATTACCGGCTCTGGGCCGGCGGGTCGCTGGTATCCAATATCGGCACCTGGATGCAACGCACCGCCCAGGACTGGCTGGTATTGACCCAATTGACCCACAATAATGCCACCGCGGTCGGCGTGGTTACCGCGCTGCAATTTGGACCACAGCTGCTGCTGTTGCCCCTGACCGGCTTTGCGGCCGACTATTTCGATCGCCGTAAACTGCTGATCGCCACCCAGGGAGCCATGGGACTGCTGGCCCTGGGACTGGGCATCCTGACCGTGGCCGGCCTGGCCCAGTTATGGCACGTCTACGTCTTTGCCTTGCTGCTTGGGTGCGTCGGGGCGTTTGACGCGCCCGCGCGCCAGACATTTGTCAGCGAGCTGGTGGCCGAAGCCGATTTATCCAACGCGGTGGCCTTAAACTCCACCTCGTTTAACGCCGCGCGCATGGTGGGCCCGGCCGCCGCCGGCGCGCTGATTGCCGTCGTGGGCTCCGGCTGGTTATTCCTGATTAACGCCGCCTCGTTCGCGGCGGTGATCGCCTCGCTGAAGTTCCTGCGTTTGGATGAATTACATGCCCGCCGCTACGGGGGCAGGGCGGCGGGAAGCCTGGTCGGCGGGTTTCGCTATGTCTGGCAGTATCCGCAACTGAAAACCATTTTGTTGATGATTTTTTTGGTGGGAACCTTCGGCCTTAATTTCCCGATATTTATTTCCGCCATGGCGGTGAAGGTGTTCCATGCCGGGGCCGGCCAATACGGGCTATTGACGTCAATCATGGCCTGCGGCTCGGTGGTCGGCGCGCTGCTCGCCGCCAGACGCACCGCCACCGGCGTGCCCCTGCTGTTCACCAATACGCTACTTTTCAGCCTCGGCCTGGCGCTGGCCGCAATCATGCCCAACTATATCCTGTTCAGCGCCGTGCTGGTGGCCATCGGCATAACGGCCCAGACCTTGACCACCACGGCCATCAGCCTGGTGCAGTTGTCGACCGAACCCGCCATGCGGGGCCGCGTCATGGCGATCTTTCTGGCCGTATCCCTGGGCGGAACCCCCATCGGCGCCCTGATTATCGGCTGGGCCGCGGATAATTACGGCCCGCGCCAGGCCATGGGAATCGGCGCCGCGTCGGGCTTTGCCGCCGTGCTGGTGGGACTGTATTACCTGATAACCTACCGTCATCTGCGCCTGCGCATCGACGCCGGCCGCCTGCGCATTATCCTCGACGGCGGCGATACCCTGACCGATTTGTAGCCAGCCGCCGCGCAGGCAAAATCAATTGCCGGCCAATCAGCGTACCTCGCCGTAGCCTACCGGCGTCCAGCGATAGCCCTGGCGTTGGTCGGCGCTCACATAACCGATACCGGGAAAGGTAATATGGGCGCCGGCGATTAGCGTTTGCTGATGCGCCATGAGTTTTAGCAGCGCGTCGCGGGTTTTGACCGCCTGTACGCCATCGGCGTCAAAACCCACCGCCAGCTCGGGATGGACCAGCTGTAGCGCGGAGTAGTGGACGATATCACCCCAGAATAGAATCCGTTGCCCGCCCTGTTCCAACACAAAACCGGTGTGCCCGGGCGTATGTCCCGGCAAGGCTATAGGCTGCACGCCGGGCAGCAGATCCTTGCCGGCGGTGAAAAACTTGAGTTTACCGGCGTCTTTAAACGGGGTCAGGATATCCCTGGCGCGCTGGAAACCGGCCTGCTGCGCCTTGGGCGCTTTGGCGGCATTGGCCGCTGACAGCCAGTAGTCCGCCTCGGCTTTTGACGTCCAGAGGGTGGCGTTAGGATAAGCCGGCCGGCCGGCCGCGGTAACCAGGCCGCCGATATGATCCCCATGCATATGGGTAAGCAATATGGTATCCACCTGTTCCGGCGAATAGCCGGCGGCCTTGAGGTTGGCCATAACCTGGCCGAATCCCGGCCCAAGCAGTTTGCCGCCGCCGCTATCAATCAGGATCAGATGTTCGCCGGTATTAATCAGGAAGCTATTAACCGAGCCGTTCACCACTTTGGGCGCATTGCCGTTGATCTCCTCGACATAACGGTCAAGGGTCTCGGGCGTGGCGTTTTTAAATAGCGTCAGGGGAAAGGTGGAACTGCCGTCATATAGCGCGGTGACCTCGGCGGTGCCGATCATCATCCGGTAATAGCCAGGCGCCTGGGTCTTGATTTGCGCCGTGGCGGCCGCATGGGCCATAGGCATCACCATCGCGGCGAGCAGCAGCAGGGCGGCGCGGGTGAAGGCTTTAACGATCATGGTTCGTTCTCCGATAAAAAGGTTATGGGGAAACAAGTCTTCCCTACCTTACCTGTAATCGGTCGCTTTTACATCAATACCATGATTTATCAAGAAACTGCCCCTCCTCCGCGCGCGGCGTTAACGCCCGCTGGCGGCAGGGTTTTACCCGCCCAGCAGCCCGGCCGGCGGATTGTCCCGCTGCAATAACCGCGCCGCGCCGTTGATGTCGGGCGCCAGCCAGCGATCGGCCGTATAGGCCGGTATGCCCTGGCGCAATAGCGCCCAGGCGCGCCGCGTGCCGTCGCCGCAGTTGTCCGGCCCGATAAACTCCAGCGCCTGGGCCGCCAGTAAATATTCAATGGCCAGGATTTTTGTCAGGTTCTCCAGCGACCGGTGCAGCTTCAGCGCCGCGCCGGTCCCCATGCTCAGGTGATCCTCCTGCAGGCCGGAAGTGACAAAATTATCCACTACCGCGGGCTGGGCCAACTGCCGGTTTTCGCCGGTCAGGGCGGCCGCCACGTACTGGGCGATCATCATGCCGGAATTGACCCCCGGTTCGCCGACCAGAAACGGCGGCAGTCCGCTGACCAGCGGATTCACTAAACGATCGATACGCCGTTCGGCCACCCCGCCGAATTCAGCGGCGGCCACCGCCAGCAGATCGGCGGCCATGGCCACCGATTCCCCATGGGGATTGGCCTGGGATATCACCCGAAAGTTATCCGGCGTCCCGAGAATCAGCGGATTATCGGTGGCGGAATTCAATTCAATGTCGATATGGCGCTGCGCATGGGCAATCTGGTCGCGGCAGGCGCCGTGTATTTGCGGTATCGAGCGGATGCTTAGCGCGTCCTGGGTGCGCAGACCGCGGCTGGCGGTGATATTTTTGCTGCCGTTAATCATCAGGCGCAGATGCCGCCCCACCAGTTGCATGCCGGGGTGGGGTTTTAACGCCAGAATTTCCGGGTCGAAGGCGTCGGCCTGGCCGCGCAGCGCTTCAAAACTCATGGCGCCGATGACGTCGGCCCAGTCCGCCAGGCGGACGATATCATCCAGCGCCAGGCAGCTCAGACCGGTCATGCAAGGAGTGCCGTTCACCAGGCACAATCCGTCCTTCGCGCCAAGCTGGACCGGCTTTAACCCTTCGGCCGCCAGCGCGTCGGCGGCGGCGCAAATGCCGCCGCGATAGCCCACCTCGCCGATGCCCAGCAGCGCCAGGCCGATATGCGCCATATGGGTCAGATAACCCACCGAACCCTGCGACGGCACCTGCGGCGTAATCTGGTGGTTAAGCAGATCGAGCAACCCCTGGACCACGCCGCGCTGGATACCGGATTTCCCCTGGCTGAAGTTGACCACGGCGGCGCAGATAATGGCGCGGGTCTGGTCCTCGCGCAGCGCCGGCCCCACCCCGCAGGCATGGCTGAGCAGGGTATTGCGCGACAGGGCGCCGAGCTGCTCGTCGCGCAGGGCCACATTGCACAGCGCCCCGAGTCCGGTATTGATGCCGTAAGCCCGCTCGCCGCTGGCCACCACCCGCCCGACGATGGCCCGGGCGTTATCGATCCGCGCCCAGGCGGAATCGGACAGCAAAAACCGCGCGCCGCGCCGCGCGACGGCGCTGACATCCCGCCAGCCCAGCGGCCCGTCGCCGCAGATAATCCTTGATAAAGACATAATGACCCACTCCCCTGCAATCCTGAACGCCGATCGCCTGTTATTGCGCGCGCTGATGGTGGCTGGAAATAAACTGCCGGAAACGATCGGATGAATGATGATTAAACAGATCATCCGGCGTGCCTTGGGCCTCGATATTACCCTGGCGCATAAACACGACCCGATTTGAAACGCCGCGGGCAAAACCCATTTCATGGGTGACCACCAGCATGGTGCGCCCCTCGTCGGCCAGGGCGCGCATCACTTTAAGCACTTCGCCCACCAGCTCCGGGTCCAGGGCGGAAGTGGGTTCGTCGAACAGCATCACTTCCGGGTCCATGGCCAGCGCGCGGGCAATGGCCACCCGCTGCTGCTGGCCGCCCGAGAGCTGCGACGGATAAAAATCGCGCCGGTCATACAGACCCACCTTCGCCAATAGCGCCTCCCCTTGCGCCACGCACTCCCTGCGCGGTCGCTTAAGTACATGGAGCGGGGCTTCAATCACATTTTGCAGCACCGTCAAATGGGACCACAGATTAAAATTCTGGAACACCATGCCGAGCCGGGCGCGAATCTTGTCGATCTGGCGGCGGTCGGCCGGCAGTTGATGGCCCAGGCGGTGGCGTTTCATGACAATGGTTTCACCGCCGATGGCCACCGTGCCTTCGTCCGGGGTCTCCAGCAAATTAATGCAGCGCAAAAACGTACTTTTGCCCGAACCGCTGGCGCCCAATATCGAGATGACGTCTCCTTGCCGGGCATCCAGCGAAATGCCTTTTAATACCAACTGGTCGCCAAAGGATTTGCGAATACCGATCATCGACAAGGTAATGGGGGCCGGTTTAATCACTGTTTATCCCTCAGCATGGTTTCGTCGCCGGGCCCGGAGGCGGACGGCGTAACGGTGGCGGGCGCCAGCGCCGGGCGTGGCCGCAGATGCCGCGAAAGCCGGGTCTCCCAGGCGGCAAACAGGCGCACCAGGATAAAGTTGAGCAGCAGATAAATCAGCGCTGCGCAGACAAACACCTCCATCGTCCGGTAAGTACGCTGGATAATCTGCTGGGCGACCCCGGTAACATCCCAGACGGTGACCAGGCTGGCGAGCGCGGTGGATTTCACCAGCAATATGGCCTCGGTGGAATAGGCCGGCAGCGCATAGCGCAGCGCGATGGGGCCGACAATGCGCCGCAGCAGTACCCAGCGCGACATGCCGTTGGCCATACCCGCCTCAATCTGGCCGTGGGGAATGGACAGCAAACCGCCGCGGATGATCTCGGCGGTATAACCGGCGGTGCATAACGCCAGCGCCAGCACCGCGCACAAATAAGGCGAGCGCAATACCGGCCAGAACAGACTGGCGCGCACCGCCTCAAACTGCCCCAGCCCGTAATAAATCAGGAACATCTGGATCAGCAGCGGCGAACCGCGGAACACCATCATATAACCGCGGCCAAAATAGCTCAGCGCCGGATATTGACTGACGCGCAGGGACACAATCAGCAACGACAGCAGGCCGCCGAGGATTAACGAGCTGAAAAACAGGCCCAGGGTGGTGGGCAGCGCCGCCAATAGCTTAAGCATCGTATCGCTGAGGAACGCAAAATCAATCATAGTGAATTTCCCGGCGGGGATAAGGGTTAGCGGGCGGCAAAATGGGTTTTCCCCGCGCGCCCCAGACGCCTTTCCGCACGATTGAACACGTGATTGGACAGGCCGGTCAAAACCAAATAACACGCGCCGCCAATAATATAAAATGTGAAATAGTGCCGCGTGGACCCCGCCGCCACCTGGCTGGCGCGCAGCAGTTCAACGATGCCGGTCACCGATACCAGCGCCGAATCCTTCAGGCTCATTTGCCAGACATTCGCCAGCCCCGGCAGCGAAAACCGCAGCACCTGGGGAAACAGTATCCGGCGTAAAACTCCCGTCCGGGTCATGCCCATGGCATAACCCGCCTCCAATTCGCCCGGCGCTATCGCCATCACCGCCCCGCGGTACACCTCCCCTTGATAAGACCCGGAAATCATGCCGATGGCCAGGGCGCCGATCAGAAACGCCGGTACCTCGATATACCCATCCGCGCCAAAGGCCTGGCCGATTAAGGTCAGCAGCCCGGAACCGCCGAAATAGAACAAATAAATAATCAACAGCTCGGGAATCCCGCGGAAAACCACCGAATACCCTTCGCCCAACCAGCGCAATACGCGCCGGCGGGACAGCCTGGCGGCGGCCACCAGCGCGCCGAACGCCGCGCCCACCAGCAGCGCGGCCAGGGTCAGGGCAACCGTCGTCAGGGCGGCCAGCAGCAACATACCGCCCCAGCCATGCTCACCGAATCCCAGTGCTTCCAGCATAATGTCAGCCTCTGCTCGCAACCGTCAGGATATACCCCGCGCCGCAATAATCCGGCGGGGGCAGCGATACGTCATGGACTACGGCGTGACGTCGGTTTTAAACCATTTTTCGCTGAGTTTTTTTACCGTGCCGTCGGCCAGGGCGGTTTTAATCGCCGCATCGAATTTGGCTTTTAATTCCGGATCGCGTTTACGTATGCCCAGCGCCTCCCCTTCACCCCAGATAGGGCCGCCGAGCTTGGGCCCGCTAAACCCGAGATTTTTATTTTCCGGACGGGACAAAATGGAGGTAAAGAAAGTCACATCATCAAACACCGCATCGATGCGCCCGGCCTGCAGGTCGAGCACGGCGTCCGCCGACGCGTTATATTCCCGCACGGTGGCGATATCCTTGAAATATTGATCGATAAACGGCGTATAAACCGTGCCTGAGGCGATACCGATGGTCTTGCCCTTTAACGCGGTACGCAAATCCGCGATGGCCGGGTTGATGGCCGCGGGATCGTTTGGCAACTTGATAATGGCGCCTGCGCCGGTGGCCTCGGGCATTAACTTACCCCCCACCGAGACGAAACTGGCGGCGGTAGCGGCATAAGGAACGGTAAAATCAATCACCTGCCGCCGTTCCGGGGTAATCACAATCGCATCCATCAACACGTCGAATTTACCCGCCTGCAGCCCGGCAATCATACCGTCCCAGTTTTGCACCACCAGCTTGCACTGCATCTGCATACGTTCACAAAGAATCGCCATCAACTCCGGTTCAAAACCACTCAACTTACCGCCGGGCAGGGTTAGATTCCACGGCTCATAGCTACCTTCGGTGGCGATGGTAACCTTGGTCCATTCCTTGGCCTGCGCAGGCAGCGCCAGCAAAACGGCCGTGGCGACCAATCCCCCCAACATAAAATTCGCGAACGTTTTTTTATGACGCATCAAGTGGCTCTCCGCAATAAATGGCTGATTATGTACATGTATATACAAGACCAAGCAATTAAAGGGCCAGAAATTAGCCACAGATGAAATTAACCCTTTGTTTACGAGGATCAAGCCATTACCGGCAACGCCGCAATAAGGCGCGCGCCAAAAGCGCGGCGAAAGAACCAAATTGGTGCAGAGGGGCCCTTCACTGCCCCATTTTAACGCCCACAGCTAAACGGCCGCGGCAGGCCCGCCAACACCTGGACCCGCAGCGAACCCTGTTAAAGGGAGACCGCGCCGTCGGGCGCGGCAGGCCCGCCAACACCTGGACCCGCAGCGAACCCTGTTAAAGGGAGACCGCGCCGCAGGACGCGGCAGGCCCGCCAACGTCCGAACCCGCAGCGAGCTCTGTTAAAGGGAGACCGTGCCGTAGGGGTCGAAGCGGCCATGGTTTTCCTGGCCGCCGGAGCACCCCTTGGCGCGGTAGGCCCGCCAACACCTGGACCCGCAGCGAACCCTGTTAAAGGGAGACCGCGCCGTCGGGCGCGGCAGGCCCGCCAACGTCCGAACCCGCAGCGAACCCTGTTAAAGGGAGACCGTGCCGTAGGGGTCGAAGCGGCCATGGTTTTCCTGGCCGCCGGAGCACCCCTTGGCGCGGTAGGCCCGCCAACACCTGGACCCACAGCGAACCCTGTTAAAGGGAGACCGCGCCGTAGGGCGCGGCAGGCCCGCCAACACCTGGACCCACAGCGAACCCCGTTAAAGGGAGACCGCGCCGTAGGGCGCGGCAGGCCCGCCAACACCTGGACCCGCAGCGAACCCTGTTAAAGGGAGACCGCGCCGTCGGGCGCGGCAGGCCCGCCAACACCTGGACCCGCAGCGAACCCTGTTAAAGGGAGACCGCGCCGCAGGACGCGGCAGGCCCGCCAACGTCCGAACCCGCAGCGAGCTCTGTTAAAGGGAGACCGTGCCGTAGGGGTCGAAGCGGCCATGGTTTTCCTGGCCGCCGGAGCACCCCTTGGCGCGGTAGGCCCGCCAACACCTGGACCCGCAGCGAACCCTGTTAAAGGGAGACCGCGCCGTCGGGCGCGGCAGGCCCGCCAACGTCCGAACCCGCAGCGAACCCTGTTAAAGGGAGACCGTGCCGTAGGGGTCGAAGCGGCCATGGTTTTCCTGGCCGCCGGAGCACCCCTTGGCGCGGTAGGCCCGCCAACACCTGGACCCACAGCGAACCCTGTTAAAGGGAGACCGCGCCGTAGGGCGCGGCAGGCCCGCCAACACCTGGACCCACAGCGAACCCCGTTAAAGGGAGACCGCGCCGTAGGGCGCGGCAGGCCCGCCAACACCTGGACCCGCAGCGAACCCTGTTAAAGGGAGACCGTGCCGCAGGGCGCGGCAGGCCCGCCAACGTCCGAACCCGCAGCGAGCTCTGTTAAAGGGAGACCGTGCCGTAGGGGTCGAAGCGGCCATGGTTTTCCTGGCCGCCGGAGCACCCCTTGGCGCGGTAGGCCCGCCAACACCTGGACCCACAGCGAACCCTGTTAAAGGGAGACCGCGCCGTAGGGCGCGGCAGGCCCGCCAACACCTGGACCCGCAGCGAACCCTGTTAAAGGGAGAACGTGCCGCAGGGCGCGGCAGGCCCGCCAACGTCCGAACCCACAGCGAACCCTGTTAAAGGGAGACCGCGCCGCAGGGCGCGGCAGGCCCGCCAACACCTGGACCCGCAGCGAACCCTGTTAAAGGGAGACCGCGCCGCAGGGCGCGGCAGGCCCGCCAACACCCTAACCCGCAGCGAGCCAAGTTAAAGGGAGACCGCGCCTTTCAGCTCATCTGCCGATCGTCGATATATTTACGCTTATCCGCCGGCGGCGGAAAATACTGATACAACCACGTCTCGCTCAATACCTGCCCCTGGGTACGCAAAAACATCCGCAGCTCCACCGGGTCCACCGAATCGCTATCCGGCGTCCAGTCAAACAGGATACGATAACCATCCATCGGCTCGACGAACAAAATCTCAATATTATCGATCTTACCGTGGGAAGGCGTAATCACCGGTTCGATCCCTTTGGGGGCGGCCGCCTTAATCTCGCCGCCGACAAAATCGATGGCGAAGCGGCGCGCCCATTTCTCCGGATAATGCTCGCCCGGCGCCCAACCTTCCGGGAAACCGCCCATGCCGGTACGCGTGGCTTTGACCCGCGCCAGCGGACTGCTGACCGGCGGTTCGCCGCTCCAATAAAGACGGTAGCTATAGCTATACTCCTGCCCCGCCTGGATCGGCTCCGCGGGCTGCCAGAAGCAAACAATATTATCCAGGGTCTCGCCCGTGGTGGGAATTTCCAGCAAATTAACCGACCCCTTACCCCAGGCGCCGGTCGGCTCCACCCACAGACTCGGACGCTTATTGTACCAACCGATCACATCCTGATAATTATCAAAATCATGATCTAATTGCAGCAGGCCGAACCCCTTGGGATTCTCATCGACAAAGGCATTGAACTGCAACTTTTGCGGATTATTGAGCGGGCGGCATACCCATTCGCCATTGCCGCGCCACATGGCCAGGCGGTCGGAGTCGTGGATTTGCGGATGGATAGTGTCGCAAGTGCGCCGCTCATTGGTGCCGCAGCTGAACATGCTGGTTATCGGCGTGATCCCGAGCTGCTTAATCGCCGTGCGCGCATGGATATGTTTTTCGATATCCATCACCACCCGTTCGGCTTCGCAATGAATGACAAACCGGTAAGCGCCGGTGGCGCTGGGGCTATCGAGCAGCGCGTACAGGGTAAACGTCGTATCGGCGGGCTTGGGCTTGTCGAACCAGAACGCCACGAAATCGGGAAACTCCTCGCGCCGGTCGGTAAAGGTGTCGATGGCCAGCCCGCGGGCCGACAGACCATACTGGTAAGTATCATCCACCGCGCGAAAATAGCTGGCCCCGAGAAAGGACACCACATCGCGCCGGGTCAATTCCGGCGCTTTATTTACCTTGAACCCGGCAAAACCCAGGTTATCGCGCCCTTCCAATTGGGCGGTATCCACCCCGGCGTTATGGTAATTGAACAATTCGGGCCGAAAATGGATTTCCTTCGCCGTATGGGCTTCGGGATCGACGGAGTACATGCGTACCCGCCGTTTGAACCCCATGCCCACATGGAACAGATGGACATCCAGCTGCCGCCCGTCCACATCATGCCAAAGCGAATGGCTGGCATCGTACTGGATATCGTTATAGGCCTGCGGCGTCAGTTCGGCGAGGGTCTTGGGCAATTCGGCCGGTGGGCCGCCAAAGGCTTGCCCCGCCAGATTGGCGGCCATGGTTTTCAGCGTGGAGAAATCGAAAGCGCTCGCGCTGCCGTCGGCAACAGTGTCGGCGGCCAGGGCCGAGCGCATAAACAACGAGGCCATGGCAGGGGTGCCGCAGTAAGCGGCCAGCGCCAATGACGCCTTAATAAATGATCTTCGTTCCATGCCGCAAAAGGTTCCTATGACTGGCAAAATTGTATCCGCGCGGAGCCGTTCGCCGGGTAGCGAGGCACCGGACGTCGGACATGATATTCCAACGTGGCTCCATCGGAGTTCGAAATTTTCGACATCGGGCGGCGTTAATAATTCCCCCCAATACCGGTTACAGCCTCAATGAGTTTACGATAACCGCTATCAACTGCAACGGGATTAACACCCGCAACGCTGCGTGTGCCCCGCCCGCCGCGAGAAGCGCCCATAAACCATGGGCGCAGCGGTTCGCCGGGCATACGTTTTTCTTATCACGATAATGGCGTGGCGGGACTACCCCAGGATTTATTTCTGCATTATCCTGAATGTCCGCGTGATTTCATTTATAGGCCAATAACGTGTCCACCCCCATCATCACCCTGACCGACGCCAACGAGGCGGATATGGCCGCCGTGCAGGACATCTATGCCTGGCATGTCCTGCACGGCATCGCCTCATTTGAAACCGAACCGCCAAGCCTTGAAGAAATGTGCCGGCGACGCAGCGCGGTCCTGGCCCACGGTCTGCCCTGGCTGGTGGCGAAGCTGGATGGCCGGGTAGCCGGCTATTGCTACCTGGGGTTATACCGCCCGCGCCATGCCTATCGTTTTACCGTGGAAGACTCGGTCTATATCCACCCGGAAATGGGCGGCCGCGGGCTGGGCTGCATGCTGCTGACCGAAGCGATAAACCGCGCCCAGGCCGACGGCCGGCGCCAGATGCTGGCGGTGATCGGCGACAGTGAAAACCACGCGTCCATCCGCCTGCATGAAAAACTCGGTTTCAGGCTAATCGGCACCCTATACGCCGTAGGGTTTAAACATGGCCGCTGGGTCGATACTTTATTGATGCAACGCCCGCTGGGCGCGGGCCAGGATACGTTACCCGCCGATAACCGGTAGTCTACGGCGGGGGCCCCTGACGCTCGCGGCCGTCGGCTCGCCGCCTTATTGCGCGGTATTATCCAGCAGACCCGGCGCTATCGCCGGCGGCGAGTTTTCAAAGATCATTTTCTGCGGGCTGGACAGCACGATGCCGGCGGCGCGCATCCGCTTAAGCATTTCAAACAGCAGATCGCTTTTGGTGGCGGCCACGATCCTGGGGGTGCTGACAAATCCCGTCACGCTAAGCACGATACCGCTGGGGCCAAGCTGGCTGAAGGTAACCGAAGGCGCGGGCGTCTCCTGGATCAACTCATTATCGCGATAGGTTTCAAGCAGCAGGTTGCGCACCTGTTCGGGATCGATATCCAGCGGGAACGTCAGGGCGATGGTGGCCACGCCTTGGGCATTGCCCATGGTGGCGTTGCGCACATTCTGCGAAATAAACTGTGAATTAGGCACGATGACGGTGGATCTGTCGCCCAGTTGAATCTCCGTCGCCCGGACGTTGATGCGCCGGATATCTCCTTCGACGCCGCTTATCGTGATCAAATCGCCCACTTTCACCGGCCGCTCAATCAGCAATATAATGCCGGAAATAAAGTTCTTCACGATCTCCTGCAAGCCAAAACCGATGCCCACCGACAGGGCGCTGACGATCCAGGCCAGGTTATTCCACTGAATGCCCAGAGTCGACAGCGTCAGCAGGGTGATCAAGACATATCCCAGATTGCTGAACAAGATCACCAGCGAGGCGCGCATGCCGGGTTCCATCATGGTCTTGGGCAGGAAATCCTTATCCAGCCAACGCCTGGCCGAGCGCAGCACATAGATGCCAATCGCCAGGAAAATCAGGGCATTCATCACGTGGGCCGGGACGATATTCAGCTTCTCCAGCCCTTTGCCCCCCCACATATCTATCGCCTTGTTCAACAGCGCCAGCGGGGTGGTGGAACCAAAGGTGCCGTTCAGCAACGCCACCGCCGCCAGCAGGATCAGCACCGTTTTGCCGATGGCCGAGAGCAGCGTCGAGGCCTGGCCCAAATGCCGGTCGTCAAGACCGAGCGAGTGCTTGATACGCTGGCCGACCAGGGTGGCGGGTGAAAACAGGCTGTCGGACAGATCCACCACCAGATGGATCAACAGGTACAGGCAGGACAGGACAATCCCCACCCACACCAGTTCGTAGGTCAGGAACCGGGCCAGGGCGATATAGCCGATCAGCAGCGACAGCAGGATGGCGACGGCGGTAATGGTAATACACAGGTTGATCAGCCCGGCAATCGTGGTGCGGCCTTCCGGCTGCCCGCCTTCGGCCAAGAGTTTGCGCCGGGTACGGTTGGTGCGCAGCGGGCCGTAGCCGGCGGTCAGCGCCACCAACAGCGCCGAGAGGCCGTTGCCGAAAATAGTGGTGGCCACGCTGGTGCCCACCAGGTTGTTCATCTGCTCCACCGCGCCGAAAATCAGGATGAACGAGGCCAGCATCGGCGGCAGGGGGCGCATCGCCAGCGCCACCGGGTCGGCAATGATCGGCAGGCGCCAGGAGGGACGTTTGATAGATAACAACGCCCGCCCAAGCCCGGCTATCAGCGCCGAAAACAGGGTAAGCTTGAATATTTCAATGGTAAAATCCATTACCAGCTGCGATACGTCGGGATGACGAAGAATCAGCAGCAAGATAAACTGCGCCCCCAGCCCGACGCTGAACACCGTGACCAGCGCGCTGGCGCACGCCAGGAAGCTGCGCCGCAGGCGTCCTTCCGGCAAGATATTGATGCTGAACCATGCCAGCAGCCTGTCCAGCAGGCGGGAACCGAACGCCCATACCGCCACCGCCATGATCAACAGCGCGGCGGAACCGAAGCGCCACTCGGGTTCCCAGGCGGCCAGCCACGCCTCTTTGAGCTGTTCGCCGAAGTTATCCAGGCGCCGGGTATCCTCAGGAGCGGTATCGAACAGCGGCGACCAGAAGCTCGCCGTCAGGATACTGCCCGAGTTCAGCGCCATCTGCGTACGCAGCGCATTTCGGCGAATATCGACAATCTGCACCGACAAATTCACGGCGCCGGCGCTGATGGCCTTGGCATGTTCGAGCTGCCCGTCGATTAGCGCCTTGCTTTTGTTGAGGGCGTTACGTTGCTGAGCGACCACGGCGGTTTCAGGCATCGCCCCTTCGGCGGGCGGCGGGCCAAGGATATCCAGCTGCGCCTGGACCTGCGCCCGATCCGGCTGGATGGCGGCCACCAGCGCGTCGGCATCGGCGGCCAGTTGCAGCGTGGCGTCGTTTAACGCGCTCAGTTGATTATCATTAGTGGCGGCGGAAACGCGCTGTTTGATACTGTCGAGCTGTTTTTGCAGCTTGGGCAACTCAACGCTTGCCACCAGCTTGGGGGCCGCCGGCGCGTCGGCCGGCTTGGTATCGGCGGCAACGGATGCGGTAATGGGTGCAAACCCCGCCGCAATGACAAACACCATCAATATGCAACGGTGCAAAAAAGTCCGAAAAAGGTTATGCATAGGGTAAATTATTCCGAAAATCAACGATGCCGTGGCCGCTACGCCGGTTAGTCTGAATGGGACACTCTCGCTAGTTAAGTATCCAACAACTTAATTATCCAACAAATAATACACCGATTCCCATAAAACATGATGCCGATCCGCGTACCACTATAAAATGATTGTTTCTGGCTGACGAGCGCCGCGCAACTCGCCGTGGCAGCCCCGAGCTCAAATCGCTGCCAGCGCAAAACGGATGGTTTTTTTGTACTACAATTCATTCATCATAAAAGCCTTTAATAACCTATGAGGTCGTTATCATGAGCCATTTTATTTTTCCGCCGCGGGCGATATCGTATGGCAAATTACCGGCTAACGCGTTAAGACTTCTCTTGATCGCGCCGATACTGCGCTAGCTGACCCAATGACTAAACAAGCGGAACTGAAAAAAGTCAAACGCCTGGCCCTGCTGCTGCTAATCTGCGCGGCGGGGGTTTTTGTAGCGACCCTGTTTTTACCGCAGGGATTCTGGCGCGACGGAGTCAAAGCCATAGCCGAGGCCGCCATGGTCGGCGCCATGGCCGACTGGTTCGCCGTTGTCGCCTTGTTCCGGCGGGTGCCGATTCCTTTTATCGCCGCCCATACCGCCATTATCCCCCGCAATAAGAATAAAATCGCCGATAATCTGGCAATCTTTGTGCAGGAAAAATTCCTCGATACGTCATCCATCGCCGGGCTGATACGCAAACACGATCCGGCGCTGACGATTGCCAATTGGCTTACCGCGCCCGACAACGCCGACCGCCTGGGCGGCCATATTTTACAATTGATGCGCGGCTTTCTTGATTTTACCGATGACCGCCGCATCCAGGGATTTATTCGTAACGCCCTGCATGCGGTCATCGATAAAATTGATTTATCCGCGTCCGTCGGCACTATCCTGGACAGCTTGACCAAAGATGGCCGACATCAGGATTTGCTGGATGCGGCATTGCGCCAACTGATTAAACTGCTGAATAAGCCCGGTACCCGGGAGCTGATTTCCATACAGATTATCCAATGGCTTAAGCGGGAACATCCGCTTAAAGAGAAAATGCTGCCCACCGAATGGCTGGGCGAACACAGCGCTACGGCAGTGGCCAATGCGGTGAATTCGCTGCTGGATGAAATAGGTAAAGACCGCGGCCATGAATTGCGCCGGCGTTTCGATCGGCTGGCGGACAAACTGATCGACAGGCTTAAGCACGATCCCTCCACCGCGCGCAGGGCTGATGAAATCAAACATTACCTGAAAAACGACGATGTGCTGAATACCTATATCAGCGAATTATGGGGCGATTTGCGCCGCTGGTTAAAAGAGGACCTGGACCGCCCGGACTCGGTATTGCATGGGAAAGTGGCCGCCTCGGGGCGCTGGATGGGACAAACGCTGGCCCAGGATGCCGGCCTGCGCGCTTCGCTGAATCAACACCTGGAACAAGCGGCCAGCAAAATGGCGCCGGACTTCTCGGCGTTTCTTACCCAGCATATCAGCGATACGGTGAAAAGTTGGGATGCGCGGGATATGTCGCGGCAGATCGAGTTAAATATCGGCAAGGATCTGCAATTTATCAGGATCAACGGTACCCTGGTGGGCGGATTTATCGGCCTGGCGCTCTATTTGCTGTCTCAACTACCCGCGATCTGGCGGCTATTATCGGCATAAATAAAAGTTAAATAGATTTTTCAAATCAAGCAGATGCTTCTTCTCTACAACGATGTTTAAATAATTGTTCATAACTGCACACTTTCCTTTCCATTATTTTGGCGAACTATCGCCTATCTGGCAGTTTTGACTTTATTAATAAATAAATTAGTGGAGATGACATATTGAATAACACCAACGTACCGAATGAAATTAATTTAAAAAATAAATATAGCCTACAAGAATACTCTCCCAGCGATAATATAGATCATTGCATATTATCAAAAAACATTACTTCCATTTATAACAATGAAGTTATCAACATGCGAATCAACCGTCACGCTAGCCGTGGCCTAGCAATAAAGTCCGATATTAATCACTTTAACCAAGAAAAAATAAACATTGATCATTTATTTACCTGCCGAGACCTTTTTAAACGTTACCCGGAAAGCATGGCGACGGCACAGGCTGGAAAAATTATCCGGGTGGAATGGCAAAATAGCCTCTATTACGTGCCAAGCAAAAAAATAACGCTGCCCGGCGGTCACGATATCTATGTTGCGCAATTCAATAACCGCACATTGCTATCAGACGGCGATATTTATCATATCGAAGACTTGGTCTCGCCTCCTCCTCCGTCCTTAATGGCATACATGCTGAATCTGGTGAGCCACTTGGTTGGCATCGTGAGTAGCCATATAACCCTGCCTGGCGTATACGCGTCAACCGCGCCACCGGACCCGGCCAGCGCCGGCATGCCGCGCAGTGAATATCGACAGGATCGGCAACCGGCGAGCCGGCCCTTTCTGCTGCCCGGCGCCGCCGGGACCGGCGACAGCGATGTAGACCAGGTTACGGACCTTCCCTTCCGGCAAAACCAGAACGCCGCTGAACGAGTCCACCAACGGCAAGACATGGACATTTGCGAAACCAACCTGCATTTGCCTCTCCACGGAGCCAGGCAAGTATATGCAACCCTGCGTGGGGAATATATTAATATAGCGAAAGAGAAAATATATTCCCTGGAATGGATGTCTGGAATGAATACTTTTGTGCAGAACAAACTTACAGAAATATTTGATCAGGCAAGTTATTTACAGGATAGAATTCGCTGCGCCGACATTATCATGATAAAAAGACATATTGAAAAAAACCTTGAGAATTGTCTGGCATCTCGGCATGGATTAACACTATCTGAAAAACGATTAGAAAAAATATTTTTCGATCAAACAAAAATAGAAGATATTTTTATTTCATTTCGCGGCGACATGATAAAAGCGCTACACGATATAAATTTTAAAACCTTACGCAGTGTTATAGAGTACAAAAATGGCATCAATTATGAAGAAGCCAAACAAAACTTCAGGCAAAAAATCAACGAAACCGGTCAATCCATGAATGCCACCGACGCCGAGTTTTATTCCCTTATCGTTTTAATGGAGAACGCCCAAAAAATTTATGATAAAAATTTAAATGATGATGGCATCCCCATAATTAAAAAATTATTGTATTTTAATGATAGGGAACTATTTCTAACTATGCTGGATGAAAATCCGCATGGAATATCCCAGGTACTGGTAAAACGGTTCTTTTATTATATATTTGAATACAGTAGGAATAATGGTTTTACCACCCGAGGAAATTTTTATATCGTCCCCGGTGAATTTACTGAATTTTGGCATAATTTTCAGCAGCCTGAGCGGGCGCTGAATGAAGATGATATAGCCAAACTTCTATCCGACCAAGTGCTTGATTATATGAATAATGATAACAAACCCAAGCAGCACTTAGAACGTGCGATAATATGTATCGATTTTGTCCGGACTCATTACGCCCATGTAATAAAGGCTCTGCCCTGGCGAAAAGCCAATATCTGGCCTTACAATAAATGCCTGGCCATTCTTGATAGATTGATCGCCACGGACCTGGGCGAAGCAAATGAGCAAAAAAAGCCGATTGATAAACAATGGAGTGATAGCGTTGTTAGGCAAATTATTTATAATAAAGAGTGCACTTTTCTGATACAGTTTATTATCAGATTACAAAATACGCTAATCGCTATTACTCATCATCATTTGCAGGAAAAAATAACTCTGTCCGCTAGTACCAATGAGCAGCGTTTGATAGAAGCAAAAATTTTGGCAATGAAAATGGTTTTGCCTGGGCGGCAAATTCATTTGCCGCATAAGGAACTGTTATCTAGATATAACCAGAAAATAGCGGAAGGGAACATTGATCTTCTTCTCAGGGCTGCTATTTATTGGTACTTTGAAAACCACAGCAGACAATCCTATCGGTACGCCGACCTTGATGCGCTGTATATCATAAAAAACTTCCAGGAGGCCGAGAGAGTAGCCGTTTTTGATTTTCAGCGGCGAGAGGATAAAAATTTCCAAACGATTTTCGATTTACGTCACTCCGATAACTTCACTACGCCTAAAGAATATTACGACCAGTTTATTTATTATAAAGCATATACACTTAACCATGAAGCCAGGTATTTAAGCTACAAAATGATTGAGCGTTCTTCATTAGATTTTTTAGAACTCACTTATCCACCTAAAGAAATTTATACTTTTAAAATATTTTCAAGAAATTACGTGCAAAACTCCCTTACACCTGCCAGCGATGTTTTTTTACCACAAAATAATTTCGGTACTATTTCGCTAGTTAAAACATATCATCAAAAATGGGTGCTGGTATCGTCCCTGCTCAGCGCTCCGGCGATCAAAGAAATGGCATTATCTGAAGATGACATGATCATAAAGAATATCATAAAAGAAAGTCAAGGTACACAATACCAATTAGATTGGCAAAACAGAAAACAAATTTCAGTCACAGCGGATGATTTATTGAAAATTTTTGATATTGCTTATAACCAAAGCGTAACAAATCTATCGCCGCTAAATTTTTTCTTGGTTAAGCCGGAAGAAAATATTGCCAGCAATGCAAGATCCGAATACCTTTTGGTTGCCGGCATATCGGATAATCCCTTATCGTCTTTACTTGAGGTGATAGATTATTGGAACGCCCAGACATTAAGTGAAGCATTATCGGAATTTAAGGAAAGTCTGCGGATAACATTGTGGTGGGAACAGCTGTTATTTCTAATTCCATTTTACGAAACCATCTGGAAATATTGGTATGATGAAGATAATGAAATAGAAATTATAGAGGTCATATTTGATATATTTGATCTGGCATTTTTATTTGGAGAATTCACAACTAGTGCTGGCAGAAAGATAAGTTCTGTAGCCAAAGGATTGGCCGAGATAACCGATCTGGCTTCATTACCGAGTAAATATTTAAACAGAAGAGTTTCACAAGCCTTATTAAAGGAATTGCCAGGCCTAGCGAGACAAAGCTCGCTGAGCCTGGCCCAAGGTTTTTTAATCTTTTGTAATCCGGTGCCGATACCGGGATCACTAAACAACCAGTTTCAAAAAAAGTTAATCAAAACCATGTCGGCAGATATTTCCTGGATAAGTAATTCTGTGTTAAACACCCTGGAAAAAAGGAAAACTCAATTAATTTATTGGCAATATACT
This sequence comes from Sodalis sp. RH21, assembly GCF_047324175.1. NCBI lineage: Bacteria > Pseudomonadati > Pseudomonadota > Gammaproteobacteria > Enterobacterales > Bruguierivoracaceae > Sodalis > Sodalis sp. RH21. The sequence goes on from NZ_CP178732.1 coordinate 5,067,567, forward strand.
ATTAACGATCAGTCATTTACTATTGAAAGTGATGGGACCTATATAATCGATAAAGGATTAAGCACCGAGAGAACGCTGATAAAGATTGCGGATAATTTTTATCAAGTCATTTGGGATAACAATATTTCTCGCTGGCGTATTATCAACCAGTATGAGCTGGTTAACCTTAATTATGCTGTACCGATAGATAAAGATAAAAATGGTAGTTGGGATGCTTTGAATTTTTTTGAAATAGATACTATCCCTCTGCTGAATGAAAATAGTGGAAAAAAAGAAATAAACTTTGAATTTAGCGCAATAATGTTTGAACCATTACGCCGTTTAACTTTTGCCCAAAATAATTATAAAAAATATAATTGGGAACATAGTTATTATCTGGAACTTATATTAGATCGTTATACTCCCCACTTAACTGAATTATTTGAAAAAGAGAGTGAATTAAGCACCATGTTGGCAGATTTTGCTGCTTGCCTGACGGATGAAAAAAAATTTCGCACAATATTCTCCATGCTTATTGAAGAGAGCTTAGATGAAAACCTACGGTCCTTTGTAAACGATTTCATTAAGCCCCATAATATCCAGGTCAGCTATAGAATTGCTCGTATGTGGCGAGATGAGCACGATCATCATCCTGATGATCATATTGTCATACTCCTCGGCATTAAGGAGCAAAGCTATATTATAGATATCTCATATTTGCGTCCCGTCCAAATAAATTTATTTTCAGACAGGCAGGTATTTATTGAATCTGAATGGATACATTATCTCAAAACCCGCATAAAAAAAGATTATAGCCTAATAAAATACAAGGATTTCACCGATATTAAAAAAGCCCTTGTTTTTCCTTATCGTGAAGCGGACCATGCGGGTAAATATATAAAAGATGCTTTTCTGGTCAGAGAGCCTTTATGGTATAAAACGGCCATTATAAAATATTTTTATCACGGACAGGAGAAATCATCGCCTTTTGACAACCATCGTCCTCCTACGGTATTGGCGGCGGTCCGACATATTATTGCCAAACAACGATCGCAGCATGAGATTCACTCCAGTGACGTGATGAATATGACCTTGCCGTTTGATGTATTGCAAGAAGCTCAGATTATAAATGCCACACAAGCGGATGAAATGATTAATCTTATGTCCAAATCATTATACAACGGACCCGCTCTGCTGGATTTTATGTCTGGCAAGTTAAATATAACCAGTTGCGAATCATTGATTAAATTAAAAGCGGGGTCTCTCCTTGCCTTCATCTCAGATGGAAAATACTTGTTCCATTTAATGATTTGCGTGGGTAATGGCCGTTTTGCGGGCTTGGGCAATGATTTCCTTAGCCCATCCTTTAAGCCTGGTCCCTCCATCGTCGTAGCCGAAGAAATGGGACTATTTATGGATCATCAACTGATTGTCAGAAACTCCACCACGCCCTATATGCTGGTTGCCGGCCATCCCGCTACGGCGACGGCAACCGAATCTGTCATCGACGAAACCATAACGGTTGAGCGAATCGCCAAAGTTTCCTCATCGGGAGAGCGTGTAATTGAGGACATAACCTTTGCGCAACGCGCCAAAATGCTGACCGATAATGCCTGGTCGCTGGCAAAATCTCCCAACGACGATCGCGTATTGGTGTTGAAAATGGAAGTTCTTGGCGCCAATATCCACCCACTTTATACCCGCGAGCTGGCCCATACGCTGCGCGCGCTGATCTTTGCCAATCCGGACTTTCCGGCGTTTTCAACTATCACCGCCATTGAGATAACCAGCTGTTTCACCGGTTTTGACGGCGTGGACTATCGGGGACAAACCTTGGCCGACGAGCTGGGGATACCGATCAGAACGGCTCCCTATCTGGATACGGACGATATACGTCAACGCCAGCCGCACTGGTATGGTCATTTTTCACCGCGCCGGAATGCTAATCACACAACATCATTATCGCCAGAACAAATTGCCACCATGTTTTCAAAGAAAAATAAATCTTCCCGGGTGCATGCTAAAAACCAGCGCCTGGCGAATATAGTGGACATACTGCGTGATATCCGCAAATCCCTTAATAACACGCGGATTAAGCGAAATATGGCATTTCTGCCGACGATATTCATCGACCTGGCCCGCCTGATTATTCGCGATATAAATTTTTATAATTTCATTGAAATTTATCATCTTTCCAATGAATCTGAAAAAAAACTGAATAACGTATTAAGGGAATATACGGTCATGATATCTGAAGCCGATGAATTTTTTATACAATGCTTTTTAGATATCATTCTTGCCGTGGATGATTTCAATCACTTGGCAAAGTGGATTTTCTCTGCGCCGCTGGCAACCACGCAAGCGTCATTATCCCCGGCGCCGCAGGCCAGGCGTTAGCACTCAGGCCATGCGGCGGCAGTCGCCCGGCGGGCTCGCCGGGCGACAAACTCAGTCATTGATGCGCAGTTTTAGTAAATCGTCCAGGCCAATGCGGCGAAACAGCTCGGCCCTAACCCGATCGGCAACGCCGTTCACCTCTTCGCATCCGTCGCGCGACGGGTCGATATGCACGCGAAAAGGCCGGTTGCCAAACGGCATAGCCACAACCCGCCCGATGGCCCGGGCCACCTCGGCCACATCGGCATCGTCCGGTTCCAGCGCCGACAATCCCCGTAGGCTTTGCTCCGGCAAGCCGGCATACGGTCCTTGATCATATTCTCCGGCCCGGACTCGGTCCGCCGGGGCGCCGGAGTGCGCAAAATGGTTAGTACCCCGGGTAAAGGCGCCCGGAACGATAATGGTGGTTTCGATTCCCCAGCGGCTCAGTTCCGGGGCATAAGATACGGCCAGGGAGTCCATAGCGGCCTTGGCGGCGAAATAAGGAGACAAATAAGGCGGAGTACCGCCGCGGGCGCTGCTTGATGAGACCCATATCAGCAATCCTTTGCCCTGTTTGCGCAACTGCGGCAAAGCGGCGCGATTGACCCGCTGGGTGCTAAGTACATTGATATCAAATAATTGCGCAAACTGTTCCGGCGTAAAGGCCTCGGCGGGACCGAATGACATATGGCCCGCATTATGGATAATCACATCCAGCCGTCCGCAATCGGCGATAATGCTCGCGATGCCGGCCTGCACCGACGCGTCGGATGCGACATCCAGCTCCACCGTACGCAAATCGACGCCGCGTTCAGCGGCATACCGCTGCGCTTCGGCCACCTGCGGCGCGTTGCGCCCCGCGGTTTCCCTCATACCCGCATAAACCGTATGCCCCGCGTCCGCCAGTTCCCGGGCGGTCAATGCGCCGAAACCGCTGGACGCACCGGTTACTATGATAATATTTTTCATGATATGGCCTCTCGATAGGGGTAAGGAAACGCCGGTTATCCGGCGTTAAATCAGGCCGCCGTTGGCGCGCAAAACCTGGCCGTTAATCCACGAACCGTCCTGACCGACCAGGAAAGCCACCGCGGCGGCGATGTCCTCCGGCGTGCCCAGGCGTTCCAGCGGCGCCATTTTGGCCATGCGATCGATAACTTCCTGCGGTTTACCTTTTAAAAACAAGTCGGTACCTGTGGGCCCGGGGGCAACGGCGTTAACGTTTATCCCACGGCCGCGCAACTCCTTGGCCAAGATGGCCGTCAGGGTTTCCACCGCCGCTTTGGTGGCGGCATAAACGCCGTAGGTTTCCAGCTTCAGCCCGACGACGCTGGTGGAGAAGTTAACGATGCTGCCGCCGTTGCGCAAACGCCGCGACGCCTCGCGCAGGCCGTTAAAAGTGCCTTTCAGATTGATGGCGATCTGCCGGTCAAATAGTCCGTCGTCGCTATCCGCCAGGGTGCTGAGGTTCATGATGCCGGCGTTATTGATCAGCACATCCACTCCGCCGAACGCCTCTTCCGCCCGGTCAAAGAGCATGGGAAAGGTGGCCGGATCGCTGACATCGCCCCGGGCGCCCAGCGCCCGCCCGCCCGCCCGCTCGATTTGGCTGACCAACTCATCCGCTTCAGCCTGCTGGCGTGCATAGTTGACGATAACGGTGTAGCCGTCATAGGCCAGGCGCTTGGCGATGGCGGCGCCAATACCCCGTGAAGCCCCGGTAATAATTGCGACCTGCTGCGTTTGTTGATTCATGCTCTTCTCCTGAAGGTAAGCGGCCCGCACCGTTGTGGGCCGGTAGAAACATCATGGACCTGTTTTTGTACCGGATAATCCCCTATTATTCGACATCACTATCCGAAAAGGGTTAACAATACGATGGACAGATACGAGGCAATGCGGGTATTCACGCGGGTGGTGGAACAGCGTAGCTTTACCAAGGCGGCAGCGGATTTGGCTATCCCCCGCTCCACCGCCACCGATGCCATCAAGCAGTTGGAAGCCCGGCTGACGGTCAGGCTGCTGCACCGCACCACCCGGCATGTGAATCCAACGCTGGACGGCGAGGCCTATTACCAGCGCTGCCTGCTGATTCTGGCGGCGGTGGAAGATGCAGAAACCGCCTTTATCGGCGCCCTGCCAAAAGGGTTGCTGCGGGTCGATGTGCACGGCACCCTGGCTCGTCATTTTTTGCTGCCGGGTCTGCCGGATTTCCTGAGGCGTTATCCCGATATTGAATTTTTCATGAGCGAGGGCGACCGGCTGGTGGATCTGGTGCGTGAAGGGATAGATTGCGTGCTGCGGGTCGGCCGGCCCAAAGACAGCGATATGGTCGCGCGGCGTATCGGCGTGCTGGAAGAGGCCACCTGCGCTTCCCCCCAGTACGTTACGCGTTTTGGGCTGCCGGCTTCGCCGGCGGATCTGGAGGGGCATCGGATGGTGGGCTTCCGCTCGTCCGCCACCGGCGCGCTAATGCCGCTGGAGTTTATCGTCGGCGGCGTTTCCCATCGGCATACGCTGCCGGCAACGGTCACGGTAACCGGAGCGGAAAGCCTGGTGGCGGCGGCTCGGCTCGGCCTGGGGATTATCCAGGTGCCGCGCTACCACGTTGCCGCTGATTTGGCCTGCGGCAATCTGCTGGCCCTGCTGGAGGACTATCCCTCGCCGCCCGTGCCGGTTTCGGTACTTTATCCGCGCAACCGCCAACTTTCACCAAGGGTGCGGGTTTTTATCGACTGGCTCGGCCAGGAGTTCATCCGCCGCAATGCCTGAACGATCGCGGACCGATCCTTAGCCGGGCATAAAATCAATGATGAACCGTTTATGCTGTTGCAGGTAGGAAGCCGGCGGCGGGGAGATAATGACCGGCTTGATATTCTCTTTGATAAAGGCGCAGAGCGCCGGATCGCCGGAAAAGCTTTTTGCCGCCTGGCCGCTGGTAAAATCCAGCGCCAATGAGCAGGTTCGCCCCTGGAATTGATTGAACTCATGGTGCCAGATGCACAGAGTCATGGCCGTGGCGGTGGCGGCGAGATAGCCGGACATTTCGTCATCCATACCCGCGTCCAGATAGGCCTGTTTACTGGATTTATAATCGTCCAGCTCCTTAACCTCATCCGGCTGGAGGCACGGTTTTAACCGTGATGTTGCCGCCGTCTGCCCGGCGGCTGCCGGGGCAACGCGCGTCGGTAACGTTGCGCAGGCGCATAATAAAAAGCACAGCGCCGCCAAAATGCATGTTCTGATATCCATATCCTTGCCTTTTGTTTTTCCGCCAATAGCCGCCGCGACCGGCCAAGCTACGTAATTATTGCAGCGATAATATCAGCGATAAAGCCGCCGGTCAGCGGTAAACATCACGCTATAAAGTATCAGTGCGCAGCGGTTTAACCATGATGCCGCGCGTCCTCACCGCCAGGGACCGCCGGCTCCGGCTCCGGCTCCTCCACCAGCATTAAGCCGGCGCGCAGCCCCAGCGCCACCGCCGGATTGGGAAATAACACCCACTCGCGCGGCTCCCGCACCCGGTACTCACGGCCGTTTTCCCGCGCCAGAAGCTCGCCCTGGTTGAAACAGGTAAAATTCAGCGTATCGGGAGGGATCAACAGGGCAAAATCCGCCTGGCTGCGGGTGATTTGCTGGCTTACCCGATAGCGCCGCATCGGCGGCCCCTGGCGCGCGGGCCACGCCTTATCGCCGATCAACGCCGCCAGCGCCTCGCGGGCCGCGCTGAACTGGCTGTGATCGTTGTCGCCAAACGGCAGCGCTTTGCCCAGTTCCAGGGTGGCGCTGGCGGCCTGCAGCCGATCGCTGCTGAAATGGGTGAAAGTGGAACCCGCGGCGCGGTGGGTCACCAGGGCGTCCAGACCCGCGGCCGCCAGCCAGGCCAGCAGCGCCGGGGCATAAGGCTCGCGTTGGTACGGCAGCAGGGCGAAACGCACATGGCGGGAACCGCGGATGGCGGTATGCAGATCCACATGCCAGCGCGGCAGCCCGTCGCGCCCGGACCCGCTGTAACCAAAAAAGTCCTGCAAGCTGGCTTGCAGCCGCCGGCTGCGGGCGGTTTCCTCGCCCTCGATAAAACCCTCGGTGCCCCGCTGGCCAAACATCCGGTTCAGATCGTTGACCAAATAGCGTCGGCCCGCCCGCAGCGCGCCGGGGTTGCCCAGCACCACCAACAGGCGCACCGCCAGTTCCCTCCGCCCCGCCAGCAGTTCCGCCAGCAGGCCGTCAAGCAGTTCCACCGGCGCGGTTTCATTGCCGTGCACGCCGGCGGACACTACCACCGAGGCGGCGGCGGGCCGGCGCGGCAGCAACTGCATAATGCCGTTATCCAGCCATTGCCAGGTCAGTCCGGCGGTCTCGCCCCGCCGGAGCTCCGGCAGAGTGCCCGCCAGCGTCTGGCGGAGAAAATCACTGCTGCTCATATTGACGATCCCCGTTAATTACTCATTATCCCGTGCTGGCGCCCCGGGCGGCCGCATTGATGGTCAGACGGCGAAAGACAAGCCGGGCGCCAGCGTTTCCGGCAGGGTTAACCGTTCGCTTTCCAGTGACGCCATCGGCCAGGCGCAATAATCCGCCGCATAAAACGCGCTGGGACGATGGTTGCCGGACGCGCCGATCCCGCCGAAGGGAGCGCTGCTCGCAGCGCCGGTCAACGGTTTGTTCCAATTCACGATGCCGGCGCGGGCTTCCAGCAATAATTGGTCGAAATGGCGGCGATGGGGCGAAATCAATCCTATCGCCAGCCCGAAACGCGTGCGGTTGGCCAGGGCCAGGGCCTGGTCGAATTCGTCATAGCGGATAACGCTTAATAATGGACCGAAATACTCTTCGTCCGGCGCGTCCCCGACCGCGGTAATATCGATAATGCCCGGCGTCAGCAGGCTGCTGTCGGCCCGGGGTTGCGCCATGGTCAGCAGGGCTTCGCCGCCGCCGGCCAGCAGTTTTTGTTGGGCCGCCAGCAAATTCGCCGCCGCCGGCAAACTTATTACGCCGCCCATAAACGGCGGCGGCCGGCTATCCCAGGCACCGACGCGCAAGCCGGCGCTGACGGCCGCCAGCCGGCGCAGCAGCGCATCCCCGGCCGGGCCGCGCCTGACCAGCAAGCGGCGAGCGCAGGTGCAGCGCTGGCCGGCGGAGATAAAAGCCGAATGGATAATTACATTCACCGCCGCGTCCACATCGTCCGCCTGTTCCACGATCAAGGCGTTATTGCCGCCCATTTCCAGCGCCAGCATTTTCTCCGGCCGGCCGGCCAATTGCCGATGCAGCTGGTAGCCCGTGTGGGCGCTGCCGGTAAACAGTAAACCATCGGTTTCATCGGATGACGCCAGCGCCATGCCGGTCCGCCGCCCGCCCTGCACCAGGTTGATCACCCCGGCGGGCAGCCCCGCCTGCTGCCAATAGCGCAGCGTCAGCTCGGCGGTCATGGGGGTCAGCTCGCTGGGTTTGAATATCACGGTATTGCCGGCCAGCAGCGCCGGGACAATATGGCCGTTGGGCAGATGGCCGGGGAAATTATAAGGACCGAACACCGCCAGCACGCCGTGGGGCCGATGGCGCAGGCTGGCATGGCCATCACCCAGCGGCACGGAAGCCTCCCCGGTGCGGATCTGGTAAGCCGTGAGGGAAATCGCCACTTTATTAATCATGGCCTGGACTTCGGTTTGGCTTTCCCACCAGGGTTTGCCGGTCTCGCGGGCAATAGCGGTGGCCAGCTCGGTTTTATGCTGTTCCAACAAGCCCGCAAAGCGCTGCAGCAGTTCCAGGCGCTCCGCCAGCGGGCGCCTGGCCCAGGCGGGGAACGCGGCGCGCGCGGCGCGGCATGCCGCCTCGACCTGAGCGGCGTCCGCCTCGTTGCCCTGCCATAATAGCGCGCCGGTCACCGGACAGAATTTGGTGAAATGTTCCCCTTGCCCGCCGCACCAATTGCCGTTAATAAACTGGGTCATACCGATATCTCCGTGGCAAAAAGGTTTACCGCCCGTAACGCTTGCCCCTGCCAGCGCCGGGCACCATCGAATATATCAATATCCCCCGGCTAACGCAGCCCCCGATTCAAACGGACGGCGAACGGATAGACGAGCGACAACGCTGAACAATCCGGGCTGGGCTATAGTGAAGAAGACGTTAATAAGACAATTTTCACCATTAATGGCATATGCGCCTATTTTTCAGGAAACCAGAAACATGGCTGAACTACCGAAAACCGACGTGAAGCGCAGCATCGGCGATCGCGGTATTATCGGCGATCTGCGCACTTGCGCGTTGGTCGCCCTGGATGGCACCATCGACTATTTCTGCTGGCCGGAACTGGATAGCCCCTCGGTATTCAGCGCCCTGCTCGATACCGACCAGGCCGGACTTTTCAGCCTGTCGCCCGATTGGCCCAATGCCCGCCGCCAGCAGCTCTACCTGCCGGACAGCAATATTCTGCAAACCCGCTGGCTGGATCACGCCGGCCTGGCGGAAGTGACCGATTTTATGCCGATTTGCGACGCCGGCGATCGGCTGCCGCGCATTATCCGCCGCCTGGAAGTGTTGCATGGCGAAGCCACATTCGCGCTGCGCTGCGCGCCGGTACAAGACTATGCCCGCGCCAAGCCCCGGGCGCGCCTCAACCGTGGGGCGGTGGATTTTACCGCCCGGGGCCAACCTACCCTGCGCCTGGTATCGAGCGTCCCCCTGCATACCTCCGGCGGCGGCGCCGTGGCCAGCTTTGTGCTGAAGGCCGGCGAAAGCGCTGAATTTATTTTCGGCGGCGCCCAGGATAAACAGGTCAATCTGGACAATACCCAGGCGTGTTTCGACGAAACGCTGAAGTACTGGCGCCGCTGGTGCGCCACCAGTAATTACAAAGGCCGCTGGCGGGAGATGGTTAACCGCTCGGCGCTGGCGCTCAAGCTGCTCACGTCTTACCAGCATGGGTCCATCGCCGCGGCGGCCACCTTTGGCCTGCCGGAACATCTGGGCGGGGAGCGCAACTGGGATTACCGCGCGTCCTGGATACGCGACGCCTCGTTCAGCGTCTATGCCCTGATGCGTTTGGGTTACACCGATGAAGCCGGCGCTTTTGTCAAATGGGTGGGCCGCTGCACCGAAAACAGCCGGTTCCAGCCGGATAAATTGCAGGTGATGTATCGCCTTGACAGCGGGATCGAGCTGGAGGAAACCGACTTGCCGCATTTGTCCGGGTACGCCGGGTCCACCCCGGTACGCATCGGCAACGGGGCGTACCGGCAGTTGCAATTGGATATTTACGGCGAGCTGATGGACGCCGTATACCTGGCCAATAAATATGGCGAAGCCATTTCACACCGGGGTTGGGAGCATATCAGCAGAATGATCGATCATGTGTGCGAATGCTGGAACCAGGCGGATGCGGGTATCTGGGAGATGCGCGGCGAACCGCAGCATTTCCTGCATTCACGATTAATGTGCTGGGTGGCCATCGACCGCGCGCTGCGTCTGGGGGCCAAACGCTCGCTATCCATGCCTTACGCGCGCTGGGATGAAGCGCGCAACGCCATCCGCGACGATATCTGGGCCCACTTCTGGAACCCGGAACTGGGCCATTTTACCGCCACCCGCCACGGCAGCGACCTGGATGCGTCCATGCTGCTGATGCCGCTGTTCCGGTTTGTCGGCGCCACGGACCCCGATTGGCTGGCCACCCTCGACGCCATCAAAACCACCCTGGTGCAAGACGGCCTGGTGCGGCGCTACAATGCCGAGGTTACGCCCTCCGACCCGTTATATGGCCAGGAAGGCGCCTTTGCCGCCTGTTCGTTTTGGTATGTGGAGTGCCTGGCGCGCGCCGATCGCCTGGCGGAGGCGCAGTTTGAATTTGAAAAACTGCTCAGCTACGCCAACCCGCTCGGTCTGTACGCCGAGGAGTTCGACCAGCAGGGCTACCCGCTGGGCAATACTCCCCAGGCATTGACCCACCTGGCGTTAATCAGCGCGGCGTTTTATCTCGATCGCAAACTCAGCGGCGGTGAATCCCAGTGGCAGCCATAAGCGCGGGCGCGGCGCGTTTCAGGTCATCTCCGGCAGCAGGCCGATAAACGTGGTCTTTTTACGCGGCCCCGTCATCAGCGGTTCGAGCTGTTCGACACAGCGCAGGTAGTGGGCGGTTTTTTTATGCGCCGCCACCGCCTGCTCGTCGCGATAGGCCTCATAGATATAAAAGCGGTTCGGCGACTGCTCGTCCTGCAACACGTCAAAGCGCAAATTGCCCGGTTCCTGTACCGAGCCCAGGTGATTTTGACGGAATACCGCCAGGAACTCCTGCACCTTATCGGGTTTGACATTGATTTCCACCAGCGTCACATGCATCACTCCCCTCCTTTATTCGCGTGTTGTTCGCTTTTGAACAGCTCATAGGCGCGCTCGGCATTTTCGCCATGGTGCACCACCGCCTGCACCGCTTTAAGCATCGCCACCGGCGCGGCGGACTGGAAGATATTGCGTCCCATATCCACCCCGGAAGCCCCCTGGTCGATGGCGCGATAGCACATTTCCAGCGCGTCGCGCTCGGGCAGTTTCTTTCCGCCGGCGATCACGATGGGCACCGGACAACCGGCCGCCACGCGTTCAAAACCGGTGTCGGTATAATAGGTCTTGATGATCTGCGCGCCGATTTCAGCGGCGATGCGCGTCGCCAGGGAAAAATAGCGCTGGTCGCGCACCATGTCCTTGCCGACGCCGGTGACCGCCATGGTGGGCATGCCGTAGCGCGTGCCCTGGTCCACCAGCTGGATAATATTTTTGATGGATTGGTGTTCATATTCGCTGCCGATATAAACCTGCGCCGCCATGGCCGCCACGTTGAGGCGCAATGCATCCTCAATGGCCACCGCCACCGCTTCGTTCGACAGTTCCCCCAGGATGGAGTTGGCCCCGGACGCCCGCAGCACCACGGGTTTATTCACCGCCGGCGATACCACGCTGCGTAAAATGCCGCGCGTGCACATCAGCACATCGGTGTGGGCGAACAAGGGGGCGATATGCAAGTCGATCCGCTCAAGCCCGGTGGTCGGCCCCTGGAAATAGCCGTGATCGAACGCCAGCATCACCGTACGGCCGGACGCGGGATTAAAAATCCGCGCCAGGCGCGACTGCATCCCCCAGTCCAGCGCGCCGCTGCCTTTGAGGAAAAACGGCGCGTTCTGCTGCGCCACCCCGATGCCGAAATCTTTCCCATCTTTGATATCATCCAAATCAGCCATAATTATTCCTCCCCGGTGGGATGATTAAAAGTCATATTTACCGATATTGTCTTTGTCGAACTGCACGCGCTGCGGCAGCAGGACAATGCCGTTATTCTTCGCTTCATAGTCATATCCCTGCACGCTGTTCGGCGAGACTTCCACTTCGCCCACCTGCGGGATGGTCAATTTGTCGCCCACCTTCAGATCGCCTTTTTGCAGCATTTCATGGGCTACGTACACCGCGATTTTGCCCTGCTGCACCACGTCCCACAGGCCGAAGGTTTTCACCGTGCCGCGTTCGACATAGGGGCGCATGACGTTTGGCGTACTGAAGCCGACAATCGCCACGTTCTTGCGGCCGAGATTTTCCGCGGCCTGGGCGGCGGCGGGCAGCGCGTTGGCGTCGGGGGCGATAATGGCGTCCAGATCCGGATAGGCTTTCAGGATGCCTTCGGCGGTTTGCAGGGATTTGGTGGCATCGTTATAGCCAAATTGCGTGGTCACGATACTCCAGCCCGGATGTTCGGCGCTGATTTTGGCTTTGGCCTCCTTGACCCATTGGTTCTGGTCGGTCACCGTGGGGCTGGAGTAGAAAAAGGCCACCTTGGCCTGCTCCTTGATATTCTGTTTGGCCGCCATATCCACCAGCAGCGCGCCCAATTGCTTCGGCGTGCCCTGGTCGATATACAGGGTCCGGCACTCGGGTTTGGTATCGGAATCCCAGGTCAGCACCTTGACCCCGCGCTGCATGGCGCGCTTGAGCGCAGGGCACAGCCCGTCGGGGGATACCGCCGACACGATAATGGCGTTATACCCCTGGTTGACGAAGTTATTGATTAACTGTACCTGCCCGGACACGCTGGGTTCGGTCGGCCCGTCATAGGTCACATCGATGCCCAGCTCCTTGCCCGCCGCCAGGGCGCCGTTGCCGCCGCTGGTAAAAAAGCCCACGCCCACCAGCTTGGGGATAAAAGCGATGCGCTCGGCGGCCTGGGCGGTTGCGATCCCCCCCGCCAGACAAAGCGCGCCCGCCATTACCAGGTTGCGCCAGATGATTTTATCCATGGTCCGTACTCCATTGGTCTTAGGGAAGTTCATAGGGGAACCCGCGGGCGCAGCCGACGGGTCAGGAAAGTAGTAACGATGTCCCAATGCAGGCTGGCGGAGCGGCCAATCACCACCAGGATCAGGAGCGCGCCGGACAGGGCGCTGGAAACCTGGTTGCCCACGCCCGCCATTTGCAGGCCCTGCTGCAAAAACCCCACCAGCAGGGTGGCCAGGGCGGTACCGAGAATCGAGCCGGAACCGCCGTAAATATTGGCTCCGCCCAGCACCGCCGCGGTAATGGCCGGCATCAGCAGCGCGCCGCCCAGATCGGAACGGGCGGAACCGAAATAGGACACCAGCAGCACGGCGGCCACCGCCGACGCCAGGCCGGTCAGGCCATAGACCGCGCACAGCGTACGCCCCACCGGCACCGCGCTATAACGCGCCACCCGCGCATTTTGGCCAATCATAAAGACATTGCGGCCGAGCCGGGTGCGGTGCGTCAGCAGCCAGAATCCCAGCAGCGTGACTAAAAACACCAGTAATGGCATCGGCACCCCGCCCGGCGCCAGATTGGCGAAATCGCTAAAAGCGGTGGGGAAACCGCCGATGCCTTCAAAGCCGGTGGCGCCCGCCAGGCCGGACAGCAATAAGGCGCTGCCGCCGAAAAGATAGAGCGTGCCCAGCGTAATGACCAGCGGATTGACGCCGGTAAACAGGATCAGGCCGGCGTTGAGCAAGCCGCAGGCCAGGCCGAGCAGCAGGGTTAACGGAATCGCCGCGGCCATGGGCACGCCGCTTTGGAACAGCACGCCGAGCGCGATGGCGCATAGCCCGACGGTGGAAGCAAAAGAAATATCGATGCCGCCGCTGACGATCACCATGGTCAGCGGCAGGGCGACGATGCCGATGGCGATAAAATCGCTGGTGCTGAACAACAGCATATTAATATCCAGCATGCGCGGATTAACCACCCCGAACAGCGCAATCTCCGCCGCCAGCAATAGCACCAGCGCGCCTTCCCAGCCGTACGCTTTGATGTTCATCAGGCCACCCCGCTTTTTTTATCCGCGGCGAGCGGCGCGCGGCGCGCGTTGCCCGGCCGTTTTTTTTTGCCTTTTCCCGCGCCGGACGCCGGCATGAAGCGGGCATATTTTTGCCGGCGGCGGCTTTGCTCCAGCGCCCGGCGCAAACGGCCGTCAAAAATCAGCACCCCGAGCAGCACCAGGCCGGCGATAAAATCGTTCCACCAGGCGGGCAGCCGCAGCAACACCAGCACGCTGTCGATCTGCGTCAGGAAATATGCCCCCAGCACCGCGCCGGCCACCGTGCCCGTCCCGCCGAGCAGGCTGATGCCGCCCAGCACGCAGGCGGCAATGGCCTTCATTTCCAGCCCGCTGCCGGTTTGATTGGGGACGAAACCGATTTGCGAAGCGAACACGATGCCGGCCAATGCCGCCATCATGCCGTTGACCATAAAAGCGGTGATGCGGATGGTATTGATCGGCACGCCCAGCTGGCGCGCGCCCTGTAAATTATCTCCCACCGCGTAAAAACTGCGGCCGAAGGAGGTGCGCCCGCATAACCAGAACAGGCCGCCCAGCAACAGCATAATCAGCCAGCCAATGGGCGAAATTCCCAGCCAGAGCGGGCTGGATAACGCTTTCAGGCCGGAGGGCAGCCCTTCAATCCATTTCCCCCCGGTCAGCAGCAGCATCAATCCCCGGTAAAGCCCCAGGGTGCCGAGGGTGGCGACGATGGCCGGAATGCGCAGCCACGCCACCAGTATCCCGTTGAACAATCCCGCCGCGGCCCCCACCGCCAGCGTCATCAGCATGGCCGGCGCCAGCCCCCAGCCGGCATTCAGCAACAGCCCCAGCGATACCGCGCACAGGCCGGTGGTCGACCCTACCGATACATCGATATTGCGCGTCAGCATCACCAGGGCCGCGCCCATGGCCAGCAGCATCAGGATCTGCGCGCTGCTGAAAATCATCGCCAGCGTTTGCAGGCTGATATAGCTGCGATCCAGCGCGCCCAGCAGGACAAACAGCGCCAGGATGGCCAGCAGCGCGGTAAGTTCGCGGTTGTTTTGCAATAATTTAAGCATCGGCGCTATCCTCGATATGCCCGCCATAGGCGTTGGCTTCCGCTGATGCGGGGGAGCCGAAAGCCAAACGCATCATGTGTTCGACGCTGACCGAACCCCGGCTCATCGGCGCGCTCATTTGCCCCTGGTGCATCACCAGCACCCGATCCGCCAGCAGGGCAATCTCTTCCGGGTCCGAGGAAATCAGCAGCAGCGCCACGTTTTGCTGCACCACGCCGCGCAGTAATTGATAAATATCCGCCCGCGCCGACACGTCGACGCCGCGCGTGGGCTCATCGACGATCAGCAGCCGGGGCTGCGCTTCCAGGCATTTGGCAATCAGCAGCTTTTGCTGGTTGCCGCCGGAGAGCGTGCGCGCCAGCTGATCGGCATGCACATATTTAATGCCCAGCGCCCGGTGATAACGTTCCAGGGCGGCTTTTTCCCGCCGCGGCGATAACCACCAGTCATTGCGGGCGGCGGCCAGCGCGCCGGTATTCCAATACAGCGGCGCATCCAGATATAAACCGGATGCCTGGCGGTCCTCGGGCAGATAAACCAGCCCCGCGGCCAGCCGCGCGTTCAGGGCCAGCCCGCCGATATCCCGGCCTTCGAGCCGCAGCCGCCCGCCGCGCAGCGGACGCAGGCCATACAGGCTTTCCGCCAGCTCGGTACGCCCCGCGCCCACCACGCCCGCCAGACCCACGATCTCGCCGGCGTGTACGCTAAACGACACATCCTTGAACCCCTCGCCGCTCAGATGCTCCGCCTCCAGCACCGGCCGGCGCGCATCGGCGGTCTTGCGCTGGCCCGGCAGCTCAAGCCACATTTTTTGCGCGGCGGGCAGGGCGGCGGCGGCCAGGGGGGCGATGGCCTGGATCAGCGCATCGCTGTCGAATTGGCCGATGGCGCCGCTCAGGGTGATGGCGCCATCGCGCATAACGCTGACCCAGTCCGCCAGGGCATGCACTTCGGGTAATTTATGGGAAATAAACACCACGCCAACGCCCTGCTTTACCAGCCCGCGTACCTGTTGAAACAGGCGCTGGGTTTCCGCGGGAGTCAGCGAGGCGGTGGGTTCGTCCAGGATCAGAATGCGCGCGTCGCGCATCAGCCCGCGCAGAATTTCCACCAATTGCTGATCGGCGACTTCCAGGGTGCCGGCCGCCGCCTGCAGGGACAGGCTGCACCCCAGGCTGTCGAGCAGCGCGCTCAGCTTTTTGCCGTCGGCCTGGTGGCGCGGCAGGCGAAATAGAATGTTCTCCTTGACCGTCATATTGGGAAACAGCATTGGCTCCTGGGGCACCAGATAAATGCCGTAGTGGTGCGCCCTGGCCGGGGTCAGGCGCTCGCATGTCTCGCCCGCGATGCGCAGCGTGCCGCTGTCGGGGGCGACCACGCCGGCGATAATTTTCATCAGCGTCGACTTGCCCGCGCCGTTGCCGCCGAGCAAGGCATGGATCTGGCCGGGCATCAGGGTAAACTCGATATTTTTTAATACCGCCACGCCGGAATACTGCTTGCAGACGTTTTGTACGTTGAGCAACGGCGTGGCGGATATCGGGGGTTGTGCCATCAGATTGCCCTCGGTCAAATATGAACAAATGAATTTTAATTTCAAAACTGTTCATTATCCTAGTAGGCGCGTTATAATAAAACCGCCAGATGGATCACATTTCACTCATTACAATTACTCAAGTAGCGCCGGAGGACACGACAATTTTGCTTTTGCCGTGTCCGTCACAATTTGCCCCTGTTCTTAATTGAACAATTGATTTAAATTTTAATAAGTGTTCTATATGACTAAAAATAATTCCGACCATTTCAACCCAGCGGACAGCACCATGGCCGAACCGGAACTGTTAGCGCGTATTGCGTGGTTTTATTACCACGACGGCATGACCCAGGGAGAAATCGGCGAGCAGCTGGGGCTGACCCGCCTGAAAGTATCGCGCCTGCTGGAGAAGGGCAGGCAGTCCGGAGTAATCCGCGTACAGATCAACTCGCCCTACGAGGGTTGCCTGGAGCTGGAGAACCTGCTGCTGGAACGGTTTGATTTGCGGCATGTGCGGGTACTGCCCGCGCTGGCGCAGCGGGATATCAACCAGCGCATCGGCATCGGCGCGGCCCAGGAAATCATGAAGCAATTGCAGCCGCAGCAACTGCTGGCGGTGGGGTTTGGCGAAACCGCCATGAGCACGCTCCAGCATTTGAGCGGGTTTATCACCTCGCAGCAGATCAGGCTGGTGACGCTTTCGGGCGGCGTCGGCCCTTATATGACCGGCATCGGCCAACTGGATGCCGCCTGTAGCGTCAGTATTATCCCGGCGCCCCTGCGCGCCTCCTCGGCCAGCGTCGCTGAGATTTTTCGCCAGGAGCGCAGCGTGCAGGATGTGTTATTGACCGCCCGCGCCGCGGATATCGCGGTGGTGGGCATAGGATCGCTGAGCCAGAGACGCGAGGCCACCATTATGCGTTCCGGTTATATCAGCGAGGGCGAGCAACTGCTGTTCGGCCGCAAGGGCGCGGTGGGGGATATCCTGGGCTACTTTATGCAGCGCAACGGCGAGTTGGCCGGGGAGATGCCGATTCACCAGGAGCTGATCGGCGTGTCGCTGCGGGATTTGGATAGCATTCCCCAGGTGATCGGGGTAGCGGGCGGCGCGGAAAAAGCCGAGGCGATCCTGGCCGCCCTGACGGGAAAACATATTAACGCCTTGATTACCGAAGAGAGTACGGTGCGCGCGATGCTGGCGCTGCTCTGACCCTAACGCGCCTCGGCGCCACTGACACAGAGATAAAAACAATGGCCACACTCTGTTCCCCTACCCGCACCCCGCCTCGCGCCGGCGGCGACTATCTGCTGGCGCTGGATGCCGGCACCGGCAGTATCCGGGCGGTGATTTTCGATACCGAAGGCAACCAGATCGCCACCGGGCAGGCGGAATGGCAGCATCTGTCCGATCCCGCCATTCCCGGTTCCATGGACTTCGATTTGGATAAAAACTGGCTGCTGGCCTGCGGCTGCATTCGGCAGGCGCTGCAACTCGCGGGGCTGCCGCCCGAAGCGATCCGCGCGGTAGCCGCCTGCTCCATGCGCGAAGGCATCGTGCTTTACGATCGCCACGGCAAGCCCATCTGGGCCTGCGCCAATGTGGATGCCCGCGCCAGCCGCGAGGTCAGCGAACTCAAAGAATTGCATGACTATGGGTTCGAACGCGAGGTTTACGAGTGCTCCGGCCAGACCCTGGCGCTGGGCGCCATGCCGCGCCTGCTGTGGCTGGCCCACCACCGGCCGGATGTCTATCGCCGCGCTGCGACCCTGACCATGATCAGCGACTGGCTGGCCTATATGCTGAGCGGCGAACTGGCGGTGGACCCGTCGAACGCCGGCACCACCGGCATGCTTAGCCTGGCCAACCGGGACTGGCAGCCCAGCTTGCTGGAAATCGCCGGTTTACGCGCCGATATCCTGTCGCCGGTGCGGGAAACCGGCACGGTGCTGGGCGCGGTCACCCGCACCGCCGCCCATGCCAGCGGCCTGGCCGCCGGTACGCCTGTGGTGATGGGCGGCGGCGATGTGCAGCTCGGCAGCCTGGGGCTGGGCATTGTGCGGGCGGGGCAAACGGCGGTGCTCGGCGGCACGTTCTGGCAGCAGGTGGTCAACCTGCCCGCCCCCATTACCGATCCGGATATGAATATCCGGGTCAACCCCCACGTGATCCCCGGCATGGCCCAGGCCGAATCCATCAGTTTTTTTACCGGCTTGACCATGCGCTGGTTCCGCGATGCTTTCTGCGGCGAGGAAAAGCTGATCGCCGAGCGCATGGGCGTGGATACCTATAGCCTGCTGGAAGATATGGCCGCCCGGGTGCCGGTAGGGTCCCACGGCGTCATGCCGATTTTTTCCGACGCCATGCATTTCAAGACCTGGTATCACGCCGCGCCCTCTTTCATCAACCTGTCCATCGATCCCGATCGCTGCAATAAACAGACGCTGTTTCGCGCCCTGGAAGAGAACGCGGCCATAGTCTCCGCCTGCAATCTGGAGCAGATCGCCCGTTTTTCCGGGGTAAAAACCCCGGCGCTGGTATTTGCCGGCGGCGGTTCCAAAGGCAAGTTATGGTGCCAGATACTCAGTGATGTCACCGGTCTACCGGTGAAGGTGCCGGAAGTCAAAGAAGCCACCGCGCTGGGCTGCGCCATTGCCGCCGGGGTCGGCGCCGGCATTTATTCCAGCCTGGCCGAAACCGGCGAGCGGCTGGTGCGCTGGCAGCGGGAGTACCAGCCGGATATGGTTAACCACCAGCACTACCAGCGCATGAAGGCCGACTGGCAGGAGGTCTATGCCGGCCAACTGTCGCTGGTGGACCACGGCCTGACCACCTCGATGTGGAAAGCGCCGGGGCTATAATAACGGCGCGGCCCTGCGCGAACGCGGGATTGGCGTTCATTCCCGGCGCAGCAGCCCCATTTGCCGCAGTTGGTTAAAGCTGGCGTCGGTAGCGCCCTGCGGATGATATTCCAGGCTGACCCAGCCGTCATAACCGGAGTTATCCAGCAAGGTAAACAGTTTTTCAAAATCCACGGCGCCGGTGCCAATCTGGTGGCGCCCCGGCACGTCCGAGATCTGGATATGCGCGATGCGGTCGATAAACGCCGGAATAATTTTAAACGGATCTTCCCCCGCCCGGACGGAGTGATAGACATCGTACTGCACGGCGATGTTATCGCTGTCCACTTGATCAAACAGATCCACCGCCGCCTGGACCGATGAAATCACCGCTCCCGGCACATCGTTGGTGTTAATGGGTTCCACCACCAGCTGAATACCGATGTCCTTAAGCGCGTTGGCGGCATAGGTCATATTGTCCACCAGGGTGGGATAAGGCGCCTGGCCTTGGGCTGCCGGGCCGGACGGGCAATTGATGCGCGGCGGACGCAGCGCTTTGCCATAGGCGACCGCCTGGGCGACGGCGGTGCGGAATTCATCGCGCCGGCCGGGCTGGGCGGCAAAACCGCGATCGCCGGCATCCCAATCCCCCAGCGGCAAATTAAACAGCACCAGTTCCTGGTGGTTGCGCTTCAGCGCATCGAGGTATTTTTCCGCCGGTTCCCCGTAGGGAAAAAAGAATTCCACCGCGGTAAAACCCGCAGCGGCGGCGCGGTCGAAGCGCTCGAACAACGGGTACTCGGTATATAGCATGGTTAAATTTGCAGCGAATCGAAGCATCATTGTCATCCTTATCAAAGCGGCGGCCGCCGGCGATCTCGCCGCCCGGCCGCCCGTTGCCGGTTAATTCAGTTGGCTTTCGCCCTGGGGCAGGGGCGCGTCGGCTACCGGTTTATTAAAGCGCACGAACAGCGTACCCAGCACATAGAGCGCGGAACAAAGGGTAAAGAAGGTCAGCACGCCGCCGTAGCTGCCGGTCACTTGCAGGATAATGCCTACCAGGATCGGGACCAGGATGCCACCCACGCTGCCCGCCATATTCATGGTGCCGCCCACCAGGCCGACGCGGGATTTATGCGCCAGCAGCGCCGGCAGGCTCCAATAGATACCGCCGCCGCCGGTCAGAAAGAACGAGGCAATCGATAGCATGATGACGGCATTAATCGGGCTGGTGATGTTCGGCAGGACAAAAAATATGCCCAGCGTAATCAAACCGGAAATGGCAATCAGGCTTTTCACCGCCACGCCGTGCTTAATGCCCCGTTTAACCAGAAAATCCACCAGGAAACCGGCGCTCAGCGAGCCGAAAGCGCCCATCAAAAAGATTACAAAAGTGGCGTTGCCGATGGATTTCAGATCGAACCCCCGCGCCTGGGCCAGATAACTCGGGCCCCAGGTCAGCAAGCCGAAATAGATCATCGCCCAGGTGGCGCGGCCGAACATAATGGCCAGCAGAGATTGCATATCGATGCCCATGCCTTTCACCGGCGGCAATTTATCTTCCGCCGTGTTGGCTTCTATTTTACCGTCGTTGATAAGCTCCAGCTCCGCCTGGTTGACGCCGGGATGATCGGTGGGCTTATCGCGCAGTTTGAACCAGGCCAGAAGTCCCAGGGATAGGCTGAACACGCCGGCGACGATAAACGCCAGCCGCCATGAATCGAGCACCGCGATCAGGTAGGCGATAATCAGCCCCCCGACCGCCACCCCCAGCGGACTGCCGCAGTCCATAATGGACGCGCCGCGTCCCCGCTCGGAGCGGGCCAGCCAGGTGGAGCTCATTTTGGCGCCGGAAGGGGAAATCGGCGTTTCGGCCACGCCCAGGGCGATGCGGGCGAAGATCAGCGACAACCCGCCGGTGGCCAGCGCCAAACCGATTTGACTCGCGCCCCACAGCACGGTGGAGCAGGTCACTACCTTACGCGGGCCAAAGCGGTCCAGCGCCCAGCCGCCGGGAATTTGCAGTAAAGCATAAGACCAGAAAAAGCTGCTGAGAATCAGTCCCTGCATGGTGGGCGACAGATGAAATTCATCTTTGATGTACGGCATGCCGATGGAGATTGTAATCCGGTCCATCAAGTTCACGGCCAGCAGAAAAAACAGTACGGCGAAAATACGCCACCGCACATTGGTCGGTTTGGTTGCCTCAGGAGCAGAGGCAGCGGCCGGCGGATTTTTAGCAGAGATGTTCATATTGATTCTCCGTAGCACTCTTTCAGAAAGTCGCGGACCGATCCGCCAAAAGTCGCAATGATAAACATGCTGGGTCACCTCAGGGTGTGTAAGCCGCATGAGCGTAGCATTTGCAATAATCGCTTTATCTACGCTGAACAAAAGTTCACAATAAGAACTTATGTCTACTACTAAAATCTAAATAAGGCTTAAAAAAATTGAGTTCACTCACAAAACTCTATAAACAATGCGAAATTTGTTAAAAATAATGACTATTCATATATTCCCTGGCTCTTCATCTGTTCATTTTATAATAACAACGTCATTTATATGAACATATGTACATTTTTTTGACGCCGGAAAAAACGCCGCGCCGGCCGGGGAAAATATATATTAAAAGCTGAATCGTCAAAGCCAGACCTAATAAAAGAACTGCCGGGCAGGTTTCGCCAAGGTTATTTTGTCCATGGGCCAGGCATCATTTCTGTGCCGGTTTTTCCGCGCCATTTCCCCGCGCTTATTTAAGCGTTAATATTATTTTTGTGACCGGCTTCAAAGACTTTTACAGGGAATTTTCATTTCATAGGCTGAACAAAAGTTTGCAAACTGAACTTATGAAATACTCCCTCGCCATCGCGGCCGGCCCGGCGCACCGCGACCGCGGGCCAACGCCGCTTAGCAAGGAAGAGAGCATGCCTATCGCCAATAAATTGTTCCCCTCGGCCCATATCGCGGAGCTGTTTTTCCCGTTGATGAGCGACGAAAACGCCGTGGCGCGCATTGTCGAGCGCATCGGCGACATTGAGTTTTATCGGGGTTTCGAAACCGGCATTATTCACGATGCGCAGATTGCCCGGCGGGTTCTCGACCTGGCCGAACGCAAGAAATTAACGGTGACCCAATGGCTGACCTTTGAGCTATTAAAAGACCACTTAAATCTCAGTAGCCTGGATAAACCTTTGCGGGAAAAATCCATCGCCCGCGCCTGCGAGCTGGTGCACATCGCGGCGTCATGCGGTACGACCAAGCTTGCGCTGGTCAGCGGCAGCGACCCCGGCGACGCCCTGCGCGACGAGGCGAAGCAAGCGTTTGCCGAAGCGCTGGTGCGCATAGGCGAGCAGACCCGCCGCTATCCCGGCATGCTATTGCAGGTGGAGCCCCTGGATCGCTTTGCCCATAAATGCCAGTTGATCGGCCCCACCCCGGAGACGGTGGAGTGGATGGCCCGGCTGCGTCCCGATTGTCCGAATCTTTATCTGGCGTGGGATAGCGCCCACGCCGCCCTCAACCAGGAGGATTTATCAGTCTCGCTGGAGCAGGCCGCGCCGCTGCTGTCGCAGTTGCATCTGGCCAATGCGATCCTCGACCCGCGGGACGGCGGTTATGGCGATTATCATATGAAATTCGGCGCGCCGGGTTTTCTGACCCCCGATATGGCGGCGGGCATCATCCGCGCCGCCCTGCGGCTGGATTTCCCCGCGGAACTCGGGGCGGTTTCCATCGCCATCGAGATGCGCACCGGCGCGCAGGACGACCTGTGGGATAACGAACGGCAGTGCCGGGAATTTTTGCAGGCGGCCATGAGCGCGGCGCAGCGGCCGGACTAGTGCGCAAGCGCCGGGCGGATGGCGCTATTGGATAAGACATTGCGGAGCACAGACATGAAAAAGTACCTGATCGGTACCAGTTGGAAAATGAATAAAACCCTGGGGGAAGCCCTGGATTATTGCGCCATTCTGGCCAAGGGCGGACCGCTGCCCGATCGGCTGCAACCCTTCGTGATCCCGCCGTTCACCGCGGTCAGGGAGGTGACGCGGGCATTGCAGCGGGCCGGGCTCAATTGTCTGACCGGCGTGCAGAACATGCATTTTGCCGACCGGGGCGCCTTTACCGGCGAGATATCGCCGCTGATGGTCAAGGATACCGGCGCGACGCTGGTGGAGATGGGCCACTCCGAACGGCGGGAGTTTTTTGGCGAAACCAACGAAACGGTGCGGCTCAAGGCCGCCGCCGCGCTCAGCCACGGTCTGACGCCGCTGATTTGCATCGGCGATAGCTTGCAGGAAAAATGCTGGGGCGTATCGAAAGAGACGGTGATCCGCCAGATGAAAGCCGCCCTGGCGGGGCTGCGGCCCGAGCAGGTGGCCGGGGTGATTATCGCCTATGAACCCATTTGGGCCATCGGCGAACAGGGGGTGCCCGCCACGCCGGAAGAAGCGCAGGCCATCCACCGGCAGTTGTATCACGCGCTGGCGGAAAGCTACGGCGCGGAGATTGCCGATCGGGTGCCGTTACTCTACGGCGGCAGCGTCAATCATGATAATGCCCTGACGCTGCTGGCCTTGGATCATGTCGACGGCCTGTTTGTCGGCCGCGCCGCCTGGGAAGGCGAATCCTATCGGCGTTTGCTCGATACCATCGCGGCGACGTTGTGATCGGCGCGTAAAGCGCACGCGATCGGCTCACAATCACCGCCATCGACCATGCCGGGAGCGCATTAAATTTATGCGTTCCCGGCCATGGATGGCGATAATCGGCAAGTCCCCTGCTTTAGCCTATCGGCTGGCCCAGCAGCGCTGCCAGTCCCTGCCTGGATTGCAGCAAGACTTCGCGGCTTTGTTCCACCGGGACCGGGCTATCGGCGCGCAGCGGCCAGGAGTCGGCCTGGCGATGCATGCGCAGCGGAATCTCCAGGCTGCACGGGATATTGCGCCGCGCCAGCGCCTGGAGCAGCGGCCGGTAATCCAATTGTCCCTGGCCGATGGCCGGGAAAAAGAACTCGCCGTTAACCGTCCGTACATCTTTGATATGGCAGTGGCGCATGCCGTCCAACATCTCCAGCGCCTGATCGATGGCAGCCATATCCGGCCGCAGGGAAACCATATTGCCCGGATCGACATTAAATGCGACGGCGTCATGCCCCACGTCTTCCAGCAATTGCCGCCCTTCCCGCGCCACGGCAAACGCATCGTAGTTGGGATCGCCGCCGTTCTCCACGCAAATCACGCACCCGCGATCGGCGGCTTCGGGGGCCAGGATACGTAAATTACGCACCAGCCGCGCGTAATCCTCCCGCTTGGCGGTACAGGTATTCAGATAGGTCGCGCCGATGTCATGGGCAAAACGGATACGCGCCCTGAATTGCTCCACCGCATCCGCCCCCGCCAGGTTGATGGTGCAGCCCAGCGCAATGCTGCGTAACTGATATCGCCCGAACAGCTCCTTGACCCGCGCGGCGTTTTCGCTGCCGAACAACGCCGGATCGAGGTTGCCCACATAACCTTGATTATACGCCAGCTCAATCACCGTAAAACCCGCCTCATGCACGGTACGAAAGGTGGTCTCCAGGTCGATACCGTCGAACATGGCGGTATTCACGCCGACTATCATCTGCTGCGTCATGCATAACTCCTTACAGTCCCGGGCCAGCGCCCGCGGACGCTGCCCCCATGCGGCGATTACAAGGCAACCGCTTCAGGTTGTTTGATCCCTTCCGCCATAAAAGAAAGAATGAGATACATGGAGATGGCGCCGGGATCGGGATGGCCTATGGAACGCTCGCCCAGGGATTTCGCGCGGCCGAAGACCGCCACCATTTGTTTAGTCTCATCGGCGCCGCGGCTGGCCGCCTGCGCGATCTTCGGCAGCGCGTCGCCCAGCGGTTCGGATTCCAGCGGCTGCGAAGCCTCGACCGCCGCCGCCAGCGCATCCACCATGGTTTTATCCCCGGGTTTGGCCCCGCCGCGTTTGCGCACGGCTTCCAGCCCATTCACCAGAAAACGGGTCAGCACCGGCGTGGTCAACTCGGTTTCGCCGGCGACGCTTTTACCGCCGGCGCGGAACATGGTGCCGAAAATGGCCCCCGAAGCGCCGCCCATGCTGGACATCAGTTCGGTGCCCACGCGGGTCAATAACACGCCGATATCATCGGCCTCTTCCGGCGCCTGGGTTAACAGCGCATGCACGGCGGTAAAGCCGCGCTGCATGCCGATACCGTGGTCGCCATCGCCCACCGCCATATCCAGGCGGGTCAATTCCGGTTCGCTGGCAATCATTTTATCGGCGACGAAGCACAGCAAGCGGGACGTTTCGGTGGTATTCATGATTATTTCCTCCAGGCAAAACTATGGCAAGGCGCGTCATACAGCGGTTTGAGTTCGTCATCCAGCTTGAAGAAGGTGATTGAATAGCCGGACATTTCTTGCGAGGTGCAATAGCTGCCCACCAGGGTGTCGTGGATACGAATGCCGCGCTCGCCCAGCAGCAGGTGGACTTTCCGGTTGGCAATCAGCAGTTCGGTATAGGTCGACGCCCCCAGGTTATTCACCACCAGGCAAACTTCATCGCCGGCCTCCAGGCCCAGGTCATCGCACAGGCGATCCACCAATTCGGTGACCAGTTGGTCGGCGGGAATCATTTTCTGGCGGCGCACGCCGGTTTCGCCGTGGATACCCATGCCCAGTTCAAATTCATCTTCCGGGATCTCGAAATTAAACGCCCCGGTCTGCGGCAATGAGCAAGCGGACAGCGCCACGCCGATGGTGCGGGTATGCTGGTTGGCTTTTTCCGCCAGCCGGTACACTTCATCCAGGTCCTGGCTGTGGCGTGCGGCCGCGCCGGCAATTTTCAGCACCATCATATCCCCCGCCACCCCGCGCCGGTCGTGCAGGCGATCGCGGGGAGCCGAGGCCACATCATCATTGACCCGCACGGTGCGCGTAGGGATGCCCTCTTCCTCCAGCAGCTCGGCGGCAATATCGAAATTCATATTATCGCCCGCGTAGTTGCCGTAAATAAACAACGCGCCCTGGCCGCGATTGGCGTGTTTTACCGCCGCCATAATCACATTCGGCGCCGGCGAGGCGAAAATATCCCCCAGCGCGGCGGCATCGGCCAGTCCGTCGCCCACATACCCGGAAAACATCGGTTCATGCCCGCTGCCGCCGCCGGTCAGTACCAGCACCTGGCCATCGCGCAGCCCCCGGCGCGCCACGGCGCTGATCCCTTCGATTTTCCGCAAATCGCCGCCGCAGGCGGCAATCATGCCGTCCAATTGTTCACGGCAAACATCGATGGGGTTATTTAGTAATTTTTTTGGTTTTCTCATTACCTGCTCCATTGTGATCCATGGATATGCGTGTCGCGTTTATCATTCAAGACATTAACAAATTTGTATGATTAAAAGCGCGACAGCGTTAAAAATTAGCCTAATTGCGGTTATGCCTGCGGTTAACGGTTTAATTACCGGCTACCGGCGTCATCAAGAAATTTATTTTCGTAATAACTGATGCGATCGACTTTAGGCCCCGAACCGCCGGCTTCGAATTCCGATTCCAGCCAGGATGCAACGATACTTTTTGCCAGCTCGGCGCCAATGACCCGGGCACCCAGGGTAATAATCTGCGCATTGTTACTTTTGCGCGCCCGCTCGGCGGAATAATTATCGTGGCAAAGCGCGGCGCGGATACCCGGCACTTTATTTGCGGAAATACACATGCCGATACCGGTGCCGCATAATAAAATGCCGCGCTCATGCTCGCCGTTGACAATTTGCTCCGCCAGATGAACCGCAATATCGGGATATAACTCGCCCGTATCGCTATAGTCCTTCACCGCTAACCCTTTTTTACGCAGAAAGTCGACCAAAATATCTTTTAATGCCGTAGCAGCATCATCACAACCGATAGCTATAGGTAACATGGTTTCTCCGTAAGGCTGAACCGCTATGGCACATCACAGCCTGGTTTTATGAACACGCATTGATACGCAACACATCGATGCCGATCCAAACAAAAGAACATCGATGTTACTTTTGTTCACTTATATAAATAATTAACCCCGGAGAAAAATTGAAGCCGGTCACAAAAACTCGCTATTTGGATTAAAAACAAGAATATTTGATAAGTGAATCGTGTCAGCCATGTTGATTATTTCTTTCAGTTAGTGTTCATATGCTCATTAACGTTATCGGCGCCCGACAAATGCTCTCTCTTTCTCTAAATGCCAGCGCGCCGAAACGGAGTCGCTATGAATAGCGAACCCACGTACCCCAAAGAGGTCCCGTTATGGAAAGGCAATTGGTTCCTACCGATAATGAGTTACTTACAGAAATTGCGGTCGCCTACTACCAGGAAGGCATTACCCAGGAAGAAATAGCCAAAAAATTCGGCATCTCGCGCATTAAGGTCGGCCGTTTGTTAAAACGCGCCAAAGAAGAAGGCATTGTTGAAATCACCGTGCGTTATCATCCGGTGTTCAGTACCCGCATAGAACAGCAGTTAATGGAGCAATTCGGCGTCAAGCGGGCGCTGATTGCCCTGGATTATAACGACGACGACGAGCAGCGCAGGCAAATCGCCACGCTGGTGTGCAATTATCTCACCACGGTTTTAAAAGATAATATGGTGTTGGCGGTGGGACAAGGCCGCAACGTGGCGGCGGTGGCCGATCATGTGGGCATCGTGTCGGAA
This sequence comes from Sodalis sp. RH21, assembly GCF_047324175.1. Classification (NCBI taxonomy): domain Bacteria; kingdom Pseudomonadati; phylum Pseudomonadota; class Gammaproteobacteria; order Enterobacterales; family Bruguierivoracaceae; genus Sodalis; species Sodalis sp. RH21. Next base: position 5,095,374 of record NZ_CP178732.1, read on the forward strand.
AAACAGTGCAAATTTATCTGCGGCATCGGCGGCACCCACCGTCCCGGCGACGCCATTAACGCCGACCATATCAGCCGCCGCCTGGCCAAGAAATTCGGCGGCAGCAGCGAAACGCTGTATGCGCCGGCCTATGTGGAAGACCGGGCGCTGAAAAAAGCCTTTATGCAAAACGGCACCATCAAAGAAACGCTGGATCGCGCCCGCAAAGCGGATATCGCCCTGGTGGGCATCGGCGATATGAATGAAAACAGCTATATGGTGAAACTGGGCTGGTTCACGCCGCAGGAAATTGCCGACGCCAGTCTGCACCAGGGCGTTATCGGCGATATCGCCGGCTATGACTTCTTCAACGCCCACGGGCAGCACGTGGATACGGTAATGAACGATCGGGTGATTGGCTTAAGCATCGACGAACTGCGGCAAATCCCCTGCGTAATCGCCATCGCGGCCGAAAAAACCAAAGCCATGGCTATTCTGGGTGCGCTACGCACCGGCGCCATCGATATTATCTGCACCAGCGCGCTTAATGCCCGCACCATTCTCAATATGGTTAAATAACCCGCCGCTTCACATGCGCCGCCCGGCCATCGCTGCCGCGGCGGCAGTACCGCCAGGATCGACGCCCGCGCAAAAAAACCAAAACGAGATCTATCTCAAGTTTATTTTTTTCTTTTCATGTAGCATCATTACAAATGTTCAATTACATAACATTTGTATTACCCACACCTTTTTCCTTATCAAGTTCCTTGTAAAGAGAGACGCGAGATGAACCAACTTGATGCGTTAAAACAGTTTACCGTCGTCGTTGCCGACAGCGGGGATATTGAATCCATTACCCGCTTTTCCCCGCAGGACGCCACTACCAATCCTTCGTTGATTCTTAAAGCCGCCAAGCTGCCGCAATACGCCCCCCTGTTCAGCGAGGCGCTGGGCTATGCGCGCCTACAGGGCGGCAGCCGGGAAACGCAGTTGATCAACGCCTGCGACAAGCTGGCGGTGAATATCGGCGTGGAGATCCTGAAAAGCGTGCCGGGACGGGTTTCCACCGAAGTGGACGCCCGCCTGTCGTTCGATCGCGGCATGTGCGTGGCCAAGGCGCGCAAGCTGGTGAATCTTTACCACCAGGCCGGGATCGACAAGTCGCGCATCCTGATCAAGCTCGCCTCCACCTGGGAAGGTATACGCGCGGCGCAGGAACTGGAAAACGAGGGTATCAACTGCAACCTTACCCTGCTGTTCTCCTTTGCCCAGGCCCGTGCCTGCGCCGAAGCGGGGGTGTACCTGATATCCCCGTTCGTCGGCCGTATCTATGACTGGTACCAGCAGCGCCAGCCGCAGGAACCCTATGTGGCCGAGCAGGACCCCGGGGTAAAATCGGTGCGCGGCATCTACGACTACTACAAGCTGCATCGCTATCACACCGCGATCATGGGCGCCAGTTTCCGACGCATCGAGCAGATCCTGGCGTTGGCCGGCTGCGATCGCCTGACCATCTCGCCTAATTTGCTCAATGAATTGCAAGCCGGCGACCAACCGGTAGACCGCCGGCTGTCGCCCCCGGTCCAGGCGCGCAACCAGCCGACCCCGCTGACGGAAGCCGAGTTCCGCTGGCAGCATAACCAGGACCCGATGGCGGTGGATAAATTGGCCGAAGGCATCCGGCAGTTCGCGGTGGATCAGCAAGGATTGGAAGATCTGCTGGCGGCGAAGCTGTAAGCGGATCGGTTAACTTTTATTCAATTTCATTATAGCTTCACCATAGGAGCAGCTATGACCTCCCGAAAAGTGCTGGCGAACGCCATCCGCGCCTTAAGCATGGACGCAGTGCAAAAAGCCAAATCCGGCCATCCCGGCGCCCCCATGGGCATGGCGGATATCGCCGAAGTGCTGTGGCGCGATTACCTTAACCATAATCCGGCCAACCCGAAATGGGCCGACCGCGACCGCTTTGTCCTGTCCAACGGCCACGGCTCGATGCTGCTTTACAGCCTGCTGCATCTCACCGGCTATAACCTGCCGATGGCCGAGCTGAAAAACTTCCGCCAGCTGCATTCCAAAACCCCGGGCCATCCGGAGTACGGCTATACCGACGGCGTGGAAACCACCACCGGCCCGCTGGGCCAGGGCATCGCCAACGCGGTGGGCATGGCTATCGCCGAGCGCACCCTGGCGGCGCAGTTCAACCGTCCCGGCCATGAGATTGTCGACCACCATACCTATGTGTTTATGGGCGACGGCTGCATGATGGAAGGCATCTCCCACGAAGTCTGCTCCCTGGCCGGCACCATGAAGCTGGGCAAGCTGACGGCGTTTTACGATGATAACGGCATCTCCATCGACGGCCACGTGGAAGGCTGGTTCAGCGACGACACCGCCGGGCGCTTTGAAGCCTACGGCTGGCACGTGGTGCGCCACGTGGACGGCCACGACAGCGCCGCTATCCAGGCGGCCATCGAAGAGGCGCGCCGGGTGACCGACCGGCCGTCGCTGCTGATGTGTAAAACGATTATCGGTTTTGGCTCGCCGCATAAAGCCGGCTCCCACGAGGCGCACGGCGCGCCGCTGGGCGAGGCGGAAGTGGCCGCCACCCGCCTACAGCTGGGCTGGAACGAACCGCCGTTCGTCATCCCGCAGGACGTGTATGACGCCTGGGACGCCAAACGGGCCGGGGCCGAGCGCGAAGCGGCCTGGAGCCGGAAATTCGCGGCCTATGAAACCGCGTTCCCGGACCTGGCGGCGGAATTTACCCGCCGCACCGCCGGCCGGCTGCCGGCGGACTGGCGGCGGCAAAGCCAGGCCTATATCGACCAGTTGCAGGCCAACCCGGCGAATATCGCCAGCCGCAAGGCGTCGCAAAACGCGCTGGACGCCTTCGGCCCGTCCCTGCCGGAGCTGCTGGGGGGCTCCGCCGACCTGGCGCCGAGCAACCTGACGCAGTGGGCCGGCTCGGTGTCGCTGGGGGATAATCCGGCGGGCAACTATATCCATTACGGGGTGCGCGAGTTCGGCATGACCGCCATCGCCAACGGCATTGCGGTGCACGGGGGCTTCGTGCCCTATACCGCCACGTTCCTGATGTTCGTGGAGTACGCGCGCAACGCGGCGCGCATGGCGGCGCTGATGAAAATCCGCTCCATCTATGTGTATACCCACGACTCCATCGGCCTGGGGGAAGACGGTCCGACGCACCAGCCGGTGGAGCAACTGGCCAGCCTGCGGCTGACGCCGAACATGCGCACCTGGCGCCCGTGCGACCAGGTGGAATCGGCGGTGGCCTGGCAGCAGGCGATAGAGCACGCTACCGGGCCGAGCACGCTGGTATTCTCGCGCCAGAACCTGGCGCAGCAGGAGCGCACGCCGCAGCAATTGGCGGACGTGGCCCGCGGGGGGTATGTGCTCAAGGACTGCGACGGCCGGCCGGAGCTGCTGATTATCGCCACCGGCTCGGAAGTGGCGCTGGCGGTGGCGGCCTGGCAGCAGCTGAGCGGCGAAGGCCGGCGGGTGCGGGTGGTGTCGCTGCCGTCGCCGGAGGTGTTCGATTTGCAGGACGCGGCCTACCGCGAGGGGGTATTGCCCAGGGCGGTAAGCGCGCGGCTGGCGGTGGAAGCGGGCATCGCCGACTACTGGTATAAATATGTGGGCCTTGACGGCGCCGTCGTCGGCATGACCCGCTTCGGCGAATCGGCCCCGGCGGAGCAGCTGTTTGAACTGTTTGGCTTTACCGTGGGCAACGTGCTGGACAAGGCGCGCAGCTTGCTGGGATAAATAAAGCCGCCAGCCCGGCGACGCCGGGCTGGCGCGAAATCTTGCGCCGGGCAAAGCCAGCCATTCACTCGATCAACGGCTTGTAATGATGCGGCAGCCGCATCGCCACCAAATCCTTGCGCCGCACCACGTTGGTCGGATAACGGCTGCCCGGCAGCGACGCGGTATCCATCGTGAGCGTCGCCAAACCCGCCTCGCGCCATAACACCCGCTCCACCCGCGGAAACGCAAACGTCTCCGGTACGAAAACGCCGCTTAAACCGCCGGCGGCGCCATCCCCGCTCACTCCGTTGGCCAGCGCCAGATACACATTATTCTCCCCTGCGCGGGTGCGGAACAAATGCCAATGCAGCGGATCGGCCCCGGTGGGAATCGGATACCCCTGCGCGACCCGGCTGCCCCCATGGCCAAAACTAAATCCGCCCTCCAGCGCGGCGGAACAGGCGATCGCATCGCATCCCATCAGCGCCAGCACCCGCCCCGACTCCGGCAACAGAGCGTCATTGCCCAGCAACAGCCCGATGCGCCCCGGCGCGATATCGAATACCGCCCATTCATCGCCGGGCGTCGCCCACCCCTGATACTCCTGCGGCACATGCATCTGGCGATAACACCCCACCACTCCCGCCGGCCCGGTCAGCACCAGCGCATTATGCATAGCGCCGTTCCCGCGCTCGGCGAACCCCACCGCCAGAAACACCCCAAGCTCCATCGCCAGCGCGGTCAGCGCGGCGATCTCCGGTCCGTCCAAAGCCAGGGCATTATCCGCGGGATTATCCCGCCCGCTGAGCGCCAGTTCCGGAAACACCACCAGTTCGCTGCCGTCCCGCTCAACCGCCCGCGCGGCCAGCGCCGCAATCGCCGCCAAATTATCGGCCACTCGATCGGTGCAGGCGAACTGCGCCACGCTGATACGGCTGGTCTTGCCCGCCGGCAGCGGCCGGTGTCCATACAGGCCGAAAAAATCCTGCGGATTCCATAAAAACGTATCGCTCAGCAAGGCCATATAACGATCGGGGCGGCGCTGCGCGAACACCGGCTGCCGCAACACCAGACGCCGCCGGGCGCGGGCCAGATCGATCTCGCCGAAAGCGATGCCGTCCCCGTCATCCACCACCGCGGCCAGGGTGCCGTCCGGCTCGATCACGCAGCTGCCGCCGCTGAACTGTACCCCGCGTTCCAGCCCCCAGCGGTTGCTCTCCAGCAAATAACAGCCGTTCTCCATCGCCCGGGTAATCCAATAAGGCGCGGGGGTGCGCTCCGCCAGCCAGTTGCTGACATGGCAAATAATATCCGCGCCGGCCAGGGCCAGCAGCCGCGCGGTTTCTATATAATGGATATCCATGCATACCAAGATGCCGATACGTCCGACCGGGGTATCAAATACCTGGTGGCCCACATCGCCGGCCGCGGCCCACTTCGGCTCCGAAATATAAGGATGGCTTTTGCGATGGCACCCCAGCACGCCCTGCGGCCCAATCAACACCGCGCTGTTGTAATACAGCGCGGTGCGCGGGTCCACCTCGGGCATGCCGAGCACGATATAACAATCATAGCGCCGGGCCAGTTCGGCAAAACGATCGGTACTGGGTCCGGGCACCGGCTCCACCTGCGGCGCAATCTCCTCCCGATCAAACCAGCAATAGCCGGTAGTGGCCATCTCGGGCGTGGTAATCAGGCGCGCGCCCCGCCGGGCCGCCTGCTCCACCCATTCCAGCAACCGGGCCAGATTGCGCTCTTTGGCGAACAGGGTAGGTTCAAACTGGATGGCCGCGGCCAGAAATGGCGATAATGTCATGATCAACCCTCTTTATTTTTACCGCCGGTCTTGGCGGCCGGCGAGGTCAGGGAAAAAATATCGTTGGCCTGGATAAGCGAGCGCGAAATATCTTCGATGGTGATCCGCTTATCCATGGCCTGCTGGCGCAGGATTTCGTAGGCTTGCTCCTCCCCGATCCCGTGCATATGCATCAGGATCGTCTTGGCCTCGCTCACCTGGCGCAGGCCGAGGATCTTTTTCTCCAGCCGATCAACCCGATCGGTCAGTTGCCGCGCCTGCTGGCTCAAATGCAGGGCAAAGATAATCGCCGACAGCAAACCCGATACCCGGATTGGGGTATTAATGGTCGCCCTGGCGCCCAGTTTCAGCGCCTGATCGATAAACGTCGGGTTTTCGTAGGTAATCACCGCCACCAGGGGAATGGCGCTTTGCGCCAGCCACGGCACGTCCGATTCCCGCCGATCGGGTTGCAGCGCCAGAAAAATCAGATCCGCGTCCGCCGGGGACTCGTCCGGTATCGGCCAAAAAGCGCGTACCATCAGCCCCATGCGGCGCAAATGGTCGGTCAGGGTCTTACCATCTTCATCATGGGGATGCAGCACTACCACCCGCATACCCCGGCTGAGCAACCGGGCGGTAATACTGGTCCGGGAATCATCAGGGTGCATCGGGCTGCTCCAGTTTTGTCAGTTTGGTGACCCAGTCGCCTTCTATCTGGTTACTCATATAGGGGTCCGGTCGTACCCGATTGCGCGACTCCCAGACAATTTCAAACTGCCCGCGGCCGTCGGCGCAGCCGATGCGCGGATACAGCCCGGTATGCTGGTTCAGGGGGTCGATCTGGATACGCCCCTGCGGCGCATCGTATTCACATCCTCGCAGGCAGGGCAACAAAGCGGGCACCTCGTCGCTGCCGCACTCCCGTACCGCCCGGGCATATAAATGCAGCTGGCTATAGGCCGCCTCCCAGTTCATATCCGTTGACACCCCCGCGCCGAAATGCGCATGAAAATGCGCCAGCGCCTGGCGGTTCTCAGGGGTGTTCACGCTTTGGAAATAAGGCGCCGACGTATAATGGCCGCAGGCGTACTGCGCGCCCATCATGGCGATTTCGGTTTCCGACGTATTCAGGCTGCCGATTGGCATACGCGCCGGGTCCAGTCCCGCATCGGCATAGGCGCGATATAAAAACGGCACCGTCTGGCCAATCATGGTGCTGAAAATAAAATCCGGCTGCTTCTTTTTCACATCCTCGATAATCGGTAAAAACGCCTCGTACGGCGCGTTTAAATCCAAATACCGTTCGCCGATCACCGCGCCATCGTGGTGTTGCAGAATCAACTCCTGCATATTGCGGTTGCATTCATAGGGATAAACATAGCGCGAGCCAATCATATAAACCCGGGCCCCGAAACGGCGGGTAAGATAATCCGCCATCTGCACGCTGTTTTGGTTGGGGGACGCCCCGCCGTAAATAATGTTTTCCGAAAATTCGAAGCCTTCATACTGCTGGGGATAGAACAGCAGGCGCCGGTATTTCTCGACGATCGGCAGGATGGCCTTGCGGCTGCTGGAGGTATAACCGCCAAAAATAACGTTAATCCCGCGCTCGACGATCAGTTTTTCCGCCAACTGGCGAAAGCGGGCATTTTCCGACATCGGATCATAATGCACCGCGCGCAGCTCGCGGCCGTTGATGCCGCCGGACTGATTGATCTCGTCGATGGCCTGCCGCGCGCCGCGCATTTGCGAGGCCTCAAGCGACGCGGTCACGCCGCTGGCGGAAAAAAGCAGGCCGATAGTTAAAGGTGCCGCTGAACTCATTTTCACCCGCTTATCTTGACTGAAGACCGGCGGCGGCCAACGCGCGCCGCCTTGAATACCACGCCATCCGGCTACAGCGCCAGCAGGGTTTTATTGATCATGGCGCCGACGCTGTACTTCGGATCGACCATATTGCCCAGCCGCACTTTGCCGCACTGGCTCAGCAGCATATACGCATCCCATTGATCGAAACCATAATCGGCCACCAGCCAGTAGATCAAGTCCCGGTAGGCGATGCGGGTGGCATCTTCCAGCGGCCGCGCGCTACCGATACTCATGATCGACTCCGCATTCTCCATGCGCGGCCAGGAGATCTGCCATTGTTTGATCAGATCGACTTTGATAATGGTGGTGGAGGCGTATTCCACCGCGGTGCCGCACAGCTCGCCGTCCCCCTGGCAGGCATGGGCGTCGCCGATAAACAGGCGGCCGCCGGGCGAGCGTACCGGCAGATAGGTAATGCTGCCCGGACCGATATCCGGCACGTCCATATTGCCGCCGTGGTTATCCGGGGTCAGGGAGTTGATCGAGTCGATCTCGGGCGATACGCTCAGGGTGCCGATATGGGGTTTATACGGCAGGGTATGGCGGTCGCTCCAATACACCTGCTGGTCGTCGAGCTTGATGCGCTTGACCTTTTCCGGCAGCGGATCGTTAAGCATGGCGGTCAGATCCGTGCCGGTCAATCCGCCGAAATGGGGGATCATGGCGCAGATGCCGTGCGGATCGTCGCCGCGGGGCAGCATGCTTTCAATATAAACCGCCAGCACATCGCCTTTTTCCGCGCCGGTAACCATGATCGGTCCGTTTTGCGGGTTAAGGAACGGCATATTCAGCAGTTCGCTCGGTTTATCATGTTCGTGGTTAATCGCGCCTTCGAACGCATCGCGGGTATCCACGATCACCCGATCGCCCGGTTCGATGGTCAGCACCGGCGTCGAGTACGGCCCGATGGTATAGTGAAATTCCTTTTGCATCGCTTCGGTCAAATGATGGGTCACCGGCTGGCGCCCGGCGCCGACGCCGCGTTTGGTCATGATGGATTGGTCAAGCCAGTTCATAGGTTATCTCCATAGGGCATAGATCCCCCCGTTCTGGGAGGGCTGGGTTTATAAGGCCAGGTAGCGGCGCATCAGGGCGTCGTCACAGAGCTGCGCGTGGTCCAGAGTGTCGATAATCCGGCCCTTATCCATCACGCAGCAGCGGTGGGCCGCGCGCTGCACCATGGCGATATCCTGCTCCACCAGGATCACCGCCACGCGCAGTTCCCGCGCGATGCGCACCAGCGTGTCGGCGATAATATGGACGATGGAAGGCTGCACCCCTTCGGAGGGCTCATCGAGCAGCAGGACCCTGGGCGCGCCCACCAGCGCGCGGGCGATGGCCAATTGCTGCTGTTCGCCGCCGCTCATGGTGCCGGCCTTTTGCTTCAGGCGCTGGCGCAGGATGGGGAAATACTCAAGCACCTGTTGCAGTTGATCCTGCGCCGCGCGGCGATTCTCACGTAAAAACTGCATACCCACCTGGAGATTTTCACCCACCGTCAGGCCGCCGAACACCTCGCGTCCCTGGGGCACGTAGCCGATGCCCAGATGGGCGCGCCGCTGCGGCGTGGCGCGGGTAATATCGGTTTCGGCCAGCAACAGGCCGCCTTCCCCCACGGGCAGCAGGCCAATCAGCGCCCGCATCAGGGTGGTTTTGCCCACGCCGTTGCGCCCGATAAGTCCCAGCACTTCGGCCGCATGCAATTGCAGCGTCACGCCGTTTAAGACCCGGCCGCCGCCGTAACCGCCGCTCAGGCCGCTGGCCTGTAGTAGTATCTCGTTCATGACGCTTTCCCCAGATAGATATCCGCCACATCTTCACGGGCCAGTACCTGCGCCGCTTCGCCGTCGGCGAACACCCGGCCGCCGTGCAATACGGTGACCCGCGTGGCGATCTGCCGCACAAACGTCATATCGTGCTCCACCACCATCAGCGTCAGGCCGTCGCGCTGCATCTGTTTAATCAATTCGCCGGTGAGCTGGGTCTCTTCAATGGATAATCCGGCCACCGGTTCATCAAGCATCAGCAGGGTCGGGCGCAGCGATACCGCCATGGCGATTTCCAGCCACTGTTTTTTACCATGGGATAAATTGCCGGCCCGCTGGCGGCGTTCCGCCGTCAGCCGGAATTTCTCCAGCAAAATATCGATCCCGTCCCCCGCCCCGCGCCCGGCCGCCCGCAGATGGCTGAGCGACAGCTGCAAATGCTGCGCCACCGTCAGTTCGGGAAAAATGCCGGGGATCTGGAATTTAATGCTCATGCCGCGGCGAATACGCTGGAAGGGCTTTAACGCGTTCAGCCGCTGGCCCAAAAAATAAATTTCCCCCGCGCTGGGGCTATGCTCGCCGGTCAGCAGTTTAAAAAAGGTGCTTTTGCCGGCCCCGTTCGGCCCGATCACGCAGCGCACCTCGCCCTGATTAATGGCCATATCCACGCCGTTAATCACCTGCGCGCCGCCGAAGCGTTTGCTCAGTCCGCGCGCTTCCAATACCGGTTGCGCCACATCGGTCGCCAGGGAATTCATCGCGGGTCCTCCTTATCGGCGCGCGCCGGCCACCGCCGGGCGAACAGTTCACCCAGCCAGGGCAGCAGCCCTTGCGGCGCGGCCAGCACCACGAACAGCAAAATGGCCCCCAGCAGGATCATTGCGTACTCGCTGCCGTAAATCGCCAGCCACTGGGAGAGCCATACCAGGGCCGCGGTAATTACGATGGTGCCGAAAATATTTTTACGCCCGGCGGTGGCCACCCAGATAACCGGCATGGCGGCCGCCGTGAGTCCCATGGAGGATGGGGTGATATAGGCGCCCCACAGCGTATAGAGCGCGCCGGATAACCCGGACAGCACGCCGCCCAGGATAAATACCAGCAGCTGATAACGGCGGATATCGATGCCCAGCATTTCGGCGCGCCGGGGATTTTCGCGAATCGAGGCCAGGGTCAGTCCGAACCCGGAACCCAACAACCGGCGCACGCCCCAGTACGCCAGCGCCAGCAGCAGTACCACCAGATAATAAAAAGCATTGCCCTCCAGGGTCAGCGGTTCGCCGCCGAACCCCGGCAGCGATAGCGGCGGCATCCCCGACATGCCGTTGAACCCGTTCAGGCGCGCGCCGCCGATGGTCCACTGCGGTCCGGCGGTCTGCGACATAAAGGTTTCCATCACCAGCGTAAACGACAGCGTCACGATGCCGATGAAAATGCCGGTGACCCCGCCGTAAAACATCAGGTAACCCAATATGGCGGCAACCGCGGCGGCCATAACCAGGGCTATCAGCAGACCGGTCCAGCTCGATAGCGCCCCGTCGCCGAAGTTGATGGTCAATACGCCATAGGTATAACCCGCCAGGCCGAAAAACGCGGTTTGGCCGAACGACAATATGCCGCCGTGCCCCCACATGGCCGCCAGGCCGATGGCGCCGAAAGTCCACAACAAGAAGTAGGACAGGTCCCCCACCGTCGAGTCGTCGGCCACCAGCGGCAATAGCAGCATGGCCGCGGTTACCAGCACGCCCGCCGGGCCTTTGCCGGCAAGCCAGCCGGCCGCGCCGCGCCTCGCGGGTCGATTTGTTTGCATAACAGTCACCATGCCGCTCCTAGCGATTACGGGTAAACAGGCTGCCGACGCCCTGGGGTAAGATACGAATCACCAGCATGGCGGTGACCAGCAGGCCGATCTGGCCGGCCAACTGTCCGTACCAGGAATTAAGGCCGGTTTGGATGGCGCCCAGCGCCATCGCCGCCGGAATGGTGCCGACCAGTACATTCGCGCCGCCCACCACCACCGAGACAAACGCCTGTACGATAAAACTGCTGCCCATGGTGGGCACCGCGGTCAGCGTGGGCGCGTACAGCGCCCCGCACAGCCCGGCCAGGCCGGCGCCCAGCGCGAAGGTCAGGGTATAGATGCGATCGGTTTCCAATCCCAGGCAGGACGCCATGCGCGCATTCTGGATGGTCGCCCGGGCGCAAACGCCGTAATTGGTATGGAAAAATACCCCGTACAGCAGCAGCAGGATGCCGATGGCGAACAGCGGCAACAGCGCCCGGTAGGTGGCAAAAGAGTATTCGCCGAACGTAAAGGACCCGAACGGCGTGGATAACCCTTCCAGCGACGGGCCGGCAATCAGCAGCATCCCCTGCTGCACGATCAGGCTGATCGCCCAGGTGGCCACCACCGAATCATGCAGCCGCCCATACAGATGGCGCACCACCAGCCGCTCCACTACCCCGCCGGCAAACGCCGCTGCCAGGGTGCCCAGCAGCATGGCCACCGGCAGCACCACCCCGGCTTTATTCATCAGGATGGTGACGTAAGCCCCGCACATAATAAATTCGCCGTGGGCCAGGTTAATCACGCCCATCATGCCGAAAATCACCGCCAGGCCCAATGCGGCCAGCACCAGATAGGCAAAGTTATCGCCAAATTGATAAATCACTGAATATAATGCGGAAATTATTAACATCCCGGTCTACTCCCCTGCCATTAACCACCGGTTCCCATGGGGGCCGCCATGGCCCCCTGGACGCGTCATGCCTTGGGAGGATTGGACGGGGTATATTGGTTATGATCGGGTTTCACCGGCAGGTTGCAGCCGACCTGCCCCAGCCAGTAAGGTTTGATGTCATTCCATACTTTGGGAATTTCTATGGAGTGATCTTCTTTCACATGGGCCAGATAAATGGTGTGGCTCAGGTGATGGCTTTTCGGATCGATGCAGACTTTGCCGGACGGGCCGTCGGTACAGATGTCGCCGCTTTCCAGGGCTTTGCGCACCGCGGCCATATCGGTGCTTTTCGCCTGTTCGACGGCGGCCTTATACAGATAAACCGCATCATAGGCATTGGCCGCTTCCTGGTTGATATAGGGCTCATTAGGGTATTTGGCGTGGAAGCGCTGTTTGAAATCATTGCTCGCCGGAGTATCCACTTCTTCCAGATAGTTGGCGGTGACATACATATCTTTCAGCGCCGGCGCCTTAAAGCGTTTGTGTTCGTAGGCCTGGCCCACATTCACCGAGCTGCCCATCGGCAGGTCCAGCTTGGCCGCCGCCGCTTGCTCGTAATAAGAAGACTGGTTGGCGCCCACCAACAGTGTCACGACAAAATCCGGTTTAGCTTTCTGAATATTCTGAATGGTCTGGCCGAACTGCGACACGCTCAGGGGAATAAATTCTTCGCCCACCATGGTGCCGCCGTTTTCTTTGACGATATTGCGCACCCATTCGGCGGAGATCTGGCCGAAGTTATAATCCGCGGCGATGGTGTAAACTTTTTTGCCGTACTTTTCCATCAGCCAGGGAATCAGGGTAGAGAATTGCTGTTCCGGCACGGCGCCGGTAACAAACACATTGGTATCGCATACGCCGCCTTCGTACTGATTATTATACCAATACATTTGCTTGGCGCGGTCCATAATGGGGCGAATCGCTTCGCGCGACGCGCTGGAAAACGCGCCGAATATCACGTCGGCCTTATCATTATTAATTAAACGGCGGGCCATTTGCTGAAAGCGGGTATTATCTGACTGCGTATCATATTTAATCAGTTCGATGGGGCGGCCCATTATTCCGCCTTTGGCATTAATTTCCTCAACCGCCAATTCCGTAGCATGGATTTTAGGTATCACCGGCAGAGCGAAATTACCGGAAGCATCTTCCAGCAGACCTATTTTTATTGGCTTATCCGCAGCGATGGCAGCATGAGTTATTCCCATGGAAAAAAGTGACGCAAGCGCAATAGCAACATAATTACTTTTTATTGAGGACATGATAACCCCTTGTGGCGTTGTCTGAAAAAAAAGAAAAAAAAAGCCCTGCAAAGTCATGGACTCTGCGAGGGCTCTATTGCCATAGCCACAAGCCGACAGCGTTGGCGTTCTTGCGGATAAGTTAGGGTTACTATAAAAATTAAACCCGCCGAATGTCAATATATGTTGCCAAATAATTCCAAGAAATATTCCTTAGCGTCGCTGCACCAAGATGAAGCAATGAATTGCACAATAATGGCCCAAAATAATATGGAATGTTTTGTTAATTAAATGCCCACGCCAGCTGATTAAAAATGGCCATGGCCAACATAAAAAAATTATTCGTAAAAAGTGTTTGTTAACATATCGCACCAAAAGCGTGATACCCAACCGACGAACAAATGGGGTAGCCATCAGATACATTAAAGTTTGGACCCGTCCGTCTTTGTGTTCCCGCCACACCAGTTCCTTGGTTAAGGCCAGATCTGTACGCAAGTCCGATGGCTACAACTCATTGTAATCCCATCAAGCACCTGCTTTTTAGCGACATATGTTTATAAACAGAAGGTTTACACATAACAGACGGTTGACCCATAATTGTCGGCAAACGCCAATAGCTTAAATCCCTGCTTGTCCTCGGCACGGATAGTTTTCGTCCCTTTTAACCACTGAAAACATGTGGCGGGGCAAACATCAATCAGACATTGGTTTGCCATTTGGCTATAATCCCTGTGGGCATGGCCGCAAATCAGGGCTTTTACCCTGTCATGGGCATGGCATATCGCCACTATTTCACTGCCATTACGCAGCATGCAATCATCCACCAGCGGTGTACCCACCGGTACCGGATGGTGGTGCATAATTAATGCAATATTTTTACCTTTATACTTTATGATTTCCTGCTCAATCCTGTTTTTTTCCTCCGATGTTACCCATCCGCTATCATCCCCGCCTTGGACGGTGTCCACGGTAATCAATTGCCAGGTGTCAGACGCCAGTTCGATTATAGGACGCACCAGTGTGGAACGAGTGAACACCGTATCCATATGCTGCTTGTTATCATGGTTACCGTGGATATAAACGATAGGCAAACCTATCCGTTCCAGCTGCTGTAATGCCAGGTAATAAGAAGCCAAGGAACCGTCCTGCGAAATATCTCCGGTCACCAATACGGCATCACAACCTAATCCATTATTAAACACTATAAAATCAATCACTCGTTTTAACCCGTCATGGGTAGTATGCCCATGCAATGCCAGATTATGGCTATCAAATAAATGCAAATCAGTTAGCTGGATAATGCGCATTATTTATCTCCGGCAAAGTTATCTCCTTCCACAACCCCATACAGTTTATAATCTGAATGCATAAAATTCCCTTTTAGAGTCAGAATGTATTTACATCTGGACATGGCGCCAACAATTAACTCCCAGCACATTTCTTGCTGATCCATTATTGCGTGACTCGGCCGGAGGTTATACATAGTATATGTTATTACATTAATGGCGTTTACTTTCTATTGATATCGCGTGTTCACAGGGCAAAACGCGGCGCGAACCGCAACCGCACCTTTTGTCCGCCCCGCCAGCCGGCCGATCCCCTTGACTCGCGCCGCCATATAAACCTATTTTATAATCGATGGCTTGATACTTCGTTTAGTTTCATCGATAACACAAAGGAAAAACAACATGCGTATCTTAGTCGTTGGCGCAGGCGCCACCGGGGGATATTTTGGCGGCAAGCTGGCCCTGGCCGGCCGTGACGTCACCTTTTTAGTGCGCGGCAAGCGCGCCGAGGTTTTACGCCGGGAAGGCATGCACCTGATTACTCCCGACGGTGATTTTACCCTGGCGCCGCAGCTGACGCAGGCCGACGAGATCACCGGGCCCTATGACGTGATTATTCTCACGGTTAAAGCCTTTGGCCTGGAGTCGGCGCTGCAGGATATTACCCCCGCCGTCGGCAAAGACACCGTAATTATGCCGATACTCAACGGCATGAAGCACCTGGAGGTGCTTACCGCCCGTTTCGGCAAGCAGGCGATAATAGGCGGCCTGTGCAAAATCGCCGCCACCCTGGACGAACAGGGACGCATCGTGCAAATGAGCGCCTTGCACCAGTTCGCCTATGGGGAACTGGACGGTTCAGTCTCACAACGTATTCAGGCGCTCGATCGTCTGTTTAGCGGCGCGGGCTTCGACGCCAGGCTATCCACATCGATTATCAACGATATGTGGGAAAAATGGCTGTTGCTGGCAAGCCTGGGCGCCATAACCTGCCTGATGCGCGGCAACATCGGCCAGGTCGCGTCGGCGCCCGGCGGCGATCGGTTCGCCCGCGGAGTGATCGGTGAAATCCTGGCGACGATCGTTTCCGCGGGTTATATCCGCAACGAGCAATATATCGCCGATACCACCGCCTTGCTGACCACCAAAGATTCGTCGCAGACCTCCTCCATGTATCGGGATTTGATGCAGGGCTATCAGGTGGAGGCCGAGCAGGTGCTGGGAGATTTGGTGGCGATCGGCCAGCGGGCCGGCCTGGATATTCCATTGCTGGGCGCGGCCTATACCAACCTGGCGGTTTATCAGGGCAACCGCGGCTAAACCCTGCATTCGCCATGGATGCACCGATGAACGGCAGGCCTGATGGCCTGCCGTTCATGTTCCTGAGCCGATGGCCGGACCCACGCCGGCGGCGCTGCCGTCAACGATTCTCCCTGATGCGAAATATTTTTTGCAAATATATCGAATAAACCGATCCGGTTATGTGTTTACCCCGTATCACAACCATGAATACAGGGTACGACCATGCCAGCCAATGCGTTAACTTCAGAACACCCTTTACCCCGGCGCTATGACAAACTGACCATACTGTTGCATTGGGCGACGGCGCTGATTGTCATTTTTCTGTTTGCCAGTTCCCAAATATGGGAGCAGCTCGAACGGGGAACGCCCCTGCGCAAGGGCTTACAGTCATTACATATCTCTTTTGGCATTACCCTGGCGGCCATTATTATCATTCGTCTTATCTGGCGCGCGACCTCCGGGCGCAAATTGCCCCCAGCCGACGCGTCAACCTTTATGCATATTATCGCCAAGCTCGCTCATTGGGCCTTATATCTGCTGCTGATCATGCAGGTCACGCTTGGATTTCTGTTTCGCTGGGCGCAGGGCGAACCCTTTATGTTTTTCGGCCTATTCCCCGTGCCGGATATTTTCAGCGTCGATCCGCTGCTGCGCCGCACCTTCGGCATGCTGCATTTTTACACCGCCTGGACCATTATCATCCTGGCCGGCCTGCATGCCTGCGCCGCGCTGTTTCATCACTATATATTGCGTGACGATACCCTCAAACGCATGATGCCGCCGACCCGATAAGATCCTCTTACCTGCAACCACCGGAGTGAATGCCATGTTCAATTATGATGCTGCCGCAGTGTTAAAAAAACGCGCGCTGTTACTGCTGGGAGGTTCCCTGATGCTGTTATCGGGGGTAACCCATGCCATGGGAGATGATTCGTCCACCACCCCGACCTGTCCCAAAGGGCAGATTTACGATTCCCGCACCAAAAGCTGCATGGTGGATAAAGGCAGTATGATCTCCGACGGCGATCGCACCCGCTATGCCTATTCCCTGGCCAAAGCCGGGCGTTATGACGAAGCGCTGGACATGTTGAATACCCTTAAGCAACCCGATACCGCCCAGGCGTGGAACTATCGCGGTTACGCCACCCGTAAGCTGGGACGCACCGACGAAGGCATCGGTTATTATCAGAAATCCATCGCCCTCGATCCGAAGTATGCCCAAGTCCGGGAGTATTTGGGCGAAGCCTGGATGATCAAAGGGCGGCCCGATCTGGCCAAAGCCCAGCTCGCCACGATAAAAACCCTGTGCGGCACCGGGTGTGAAGAATATCGCGATCTTGCCAACGCTATCGCCGGACATCCGGAATCCTGAAGCACCGCGGCGAATGTGCGGGTAGGGACAGCTTAATATGCGGCGTCTGGCGATCAATGTCGCTTTACTAGCAGTGTTTATCAAGAAAGAGGTATTGTTAGCGTCTGGCAAAGTAGTGAATCAGGGTGGGAGACCGCGATCATCGAAACACAGGATATCCGGAATGAACTGGGGGGCTATCTGGCCCGCCTCTGGCGATACGGCATGGTATTGTCCCGTAAACCCGACGTTGCCGATGATTTGGTACAGGCCACCTGCGTGCGGGCGCTGGAGCGCGCCGGGCAGTTTGCCGCGGGTACCACCCTGGATCGCTGGCTGTTTACTATTTTGCACTCGATCTGGGTTAACGAAGTCCGCTCCAGGATGATTCGCCAGGGCCAGGGTTTTGTCGCCATCGACGATGTCATGCCGGAAATCGATAGCGACGCGGCTGACGCTATTTGGGCCAATCAAATTATAGGGCGGGTCAACCGGCTGCCGGAAGCGCAGCGTAACGCGGTTTTCCTGGTTTATGTGGAAGGATTTACCTATCAGGAGGCGGCGCAGACGTTATCCGTACCGATTGGCACCATCATGAGCCGGTTGGCCACCGCCAGGCAAACGCTGGCGAAAGATACCGCCATTTCGTCAGCCCGGCCCCTGCGGGAGGGGGATAATTTATGACGCAGCAACGCCTGACCCCACCTCTCTCCGATGAAATATTGGTGGCTTATCTGGATAATGAACTGAGCGGCGAACAGCGCGGCCAGGTGGAGCAACTGCTTAGCGATGATCCGGACCTGGCCGGACGGTTGGCCCATTTGGATCGCGCCAGCCTGCCGTTTGGCGCAGCCTTTGCCGGCATGCTGGCGCAGGCGCCGGTGGCGCGGTTACAGCAGCGGCTGGATAACCTGGCCGCCGCCGCGCCGGTCCACTCCGCCCCGGAGCGCGGCGTCAGCCGGCGCAATCTTATCGCGGCGGCGATAGCCTGCCTGGCGGTGGGCGCCGTCGGCGGACGGCTGTCCCTTGGCCTGCCCGGACGCGAGGCGTCTGAGGGCAACTGGCGCGACCTGGTGGCGCAGTATATGTCGCTCTATACCGGGGAAACCTTTGCCGATATGCCCGACGCGCCGGAATGGCAGCAGCGGCAACTGCAAAATATCGGCGCCAGGCTGGGGCTGGAACTCAATCGCCGGCGGGTCAATCTGCCGGGCGCCGAACTGAAATACGCCCGGTTATTGAGTTACGATCGGCAGCCGATAGCCCAGATTGCCTACCTGGACGCCCAGGGGCGCCCGCTGGCGTTCTGCATCACCCAATCCCATAACGGCGGCAGCGAGGCGCCGGGGGCGCAAACCGAAGTGCGCCGCGGCATGAACGTCGTGTATTGGTCGGCGCACGGCCATGATTTTATGCTGATTGGCCACGGCGCCAGGCAGGAGATGCTGGCGCTGGCACAGCCGCTGATGGCGGTGTAATTGCGCGATGTCGCCGCGTCGGCGCAGACGGCGACCGGGTATCAGGCCTCGGCGACGGCGGTCAGCCGGTGGTCGGCCCCGATACGCAACAATTGCGGCCATACCGCCATCAGGGTGGACACAATCGAGTCCAAATCCTCATGGGTCGCGCCGTCACGGGCCTGAACCGACATCCCTTGCAGGGTGCAGGCCAGATATTTCGCCAGCACCGCGGTATTGGTTTGCGCCGGCAGTTCGCCGTTGGCCTGCCGGGCCGACAAAAATTCGCGCAGCGTATTTTCCTGTAAATGATGGCGGGTGCGCAGGAGCTGCGCCACATCCTCGGAAGAAGCGGACAGAGCCGCTGAGGTGCAGATAATAAAACAGCCCGACGGCAGGGTTTTATCGGTAAACATGACCGCCGCCGCGCGTAAAAAGCTTTCAATCGCTTCGCTTACGGTGCTGCCGGGACGGGTGAGCAGCGCTTTGCCCTTTTCGGCGAATTTGGTGACGTAGCGTTCGACCGCCGCGCGGAACAAGCCTTCTTTATTACCGAACTCGGCGTAAAGCGTCGGCGCCTTGGCGCCGGTGGCATCCACCAGGTCGGCCATCGAGGTGGCTTCATAGCCATGACGCCAAAACATTTCCAGCGCTTTGTCCAAAGCGATGTCGCGGTCAAACTGCTTGGGACGCCCACGGCCTTTCTTCAGACATGCGTTTTGTTCAATGTTCATGACATCCTCTCTGACCTCTAATCACGGTGATTGAATATAATTAACGGCTATTATAAAAAATCCCGCCCCTACTGTCGAGGGGGGGTTTGATTATTTATCGCCCATATCACGCCAGGTGCATGACCCCATGCCGGCAAATCGATTTTCCTGTTGCCTGATGATTTAAACGCCGGATGGTAGGTTCCATTCAGGAAAATATTAAGCCGCGAATCGACTTCATCATGAACCTGGAAAAACTTGCCGTCATATCATTATTTGCATACAGCCGGATTTTGTCCGCAGCGAAGATCTGCGGATCTTGGTATAACCAGCGTCCCGCCGGGTTAAAACATAGTGATAGCGCCATGCCTGCGCCCCCAAACTTGCCTACAGCACAACAGCCGCAAAATGTTAACCCGCGCCTTACGCCCAGCAATCCTGGTTGCCGACGTATGTGGGACAGCGAGCGCAACCATCGGTTCAGGGAGGACACGCGTCGCTCTACTAAAAATGGACAACAAGGTAGAACACCGTAAAAAAAATAGCGGTTCATAATTCCCCCGATTTCCCATCTTGGCGACTATTAAATCTTATACAATAGAATTACCTGTACTTTATTACATGGTATTAAATCCGGAAATTAATATTTTAATTCAAAATAACTAGTATCATTAAGTTTTAAAAACCAGTTTATTTATTTTTATAAAGTTCATTTTTTTTGAGAATTTCATCGCAAAAAAGTTGTTATCCCCGTTATTTGCAATACTTGGTTTAACTTTCGTTCTAATACCTGCGTTAGAATACGCCGGGTTGATACAAGCATTTTGCTTTATAGGCCATTAATTCTATATGTATAATAATGAAGGATGGGAAAAATGAGAAAGTTATTATTATCGCTGGTAGCCTGCGCTACCCTGGGAATGAGTCTGAATGCGTCTGCCAGCGATCATACCGTTACGCTGGGCTATGCGCAAAGCAAGGCTGACGACGTATGGTTAAAGGGGATCAACGCCAAATACCGCTACGAGTGGGACAGTCCGGTGAGTTTTATCACGTCGATAACCTATATGGGAAAAAACATTGATGGCAGAATAAATTATCCGGGCGGCAATCGTCCATACGAAAAATGGCATAATCGAGACCGAAACTTTTCGCTATCCGCTGGCCCCGCCTATCGCTTTAACGATTTTTTAAGCCTCTATGGGCTGGCGGGCATAAACGTCAATAAATTTAGAGGCAACTCTACGACATATCCTTTTTCTGGGGATAGAAAACAAAAACACCAGCGCGATTTAAGCAGTAACACACCGATGTACGGTGCCGGCATCCAGATCAACCCGATTAACAGCGTTACCATTGATTTTGGTTATGAAGGATCGACCCTCAAATTCGGTGACAACCACAAGCGCACGCCCATTAACGGCTTCAACGCCGGCGTCGGTTACCGCTTCTAACCTGTATGACGGGCGCCAGCAGCGGTTCTGCTGGCGCCTCAAATCGCTTGTGGATTGAACACCGCCCCGATAGTCCATCGACCGCATCCCATCGCGACAGTGATCTCTACACGACGGTAAAAACAATCATGCCCACCACCGCGCCGGTGGTGCCCAGAATGGTTTCCATTACCGTCCAGGTCTTCAGGGTTTGCAGCTCCGTGGCGCCGGTAAGTTTACCAAACAGCCAGAAACCGGCATCGTTAACGTGGCTGCACACAATCGAACCGCCGCCAATACATACCGATAGCGCGGCCATCTGCGCGCCGCTAAAACCCAGCGGGGCGACCACGGGCATAATCAGCCCCACGGTGGTCAGGCAGGCAACGGTAGCGGAACCCTGGATAATGCGGATGGCGGCGGCCAGCACAAAACACGCCACGGCGATGGGCAGGCCGGTGCTAATCAGGGCATTGCCCAGCGCCGGGCCAACGCCCGAGTCCACCAGGACCTGCTTGAACACCCCGCCGGCGCCGGTGACCAGCAGGATGATACCTGCCGGTTGCAGCGCCGCCGAACAGATATCCATCACTTTATCTTTGCTCATGCCCTGGCGGTAGGCCAAGCCATAAATCGCCACCAGGCAGGCCAGCAAAATGGCGATAAACGGATGTCCCACCAGCTCCATCCAGCGATACAGCGCGCCGCCCTGCTCCACAAAACGCACGCCAATGGTTTTTAATCCCACCAGGATCAGCGGGAATAACACCAGCGATACGCTAAAACCAAACGAGGGCAGATTGCCGGTTTTCAGATCGGGTTCGGCGATATCCTGCGGCATCGGGATAGTGACATATTTACTGATAAAACTGCCGTAAACCGGACCCGCCAGCAGCATGCTGGGGATGGCGGCCATCAGGCCGATGGCAATCATCCAACCAAAGTCCGCATGCATCTGGGAGGCCAGCAGCATCGGGGTCGGCCCCGGCAACAGAAAAGCCGCCGCCGCGGCAACGCCCGCGAATAGCGGTATCAACAATTTAACCAGATTGCCGTCGGTGCGGCGGGCCACGGCGAAGACCACGCCGATCAATAGCATGACCGCCACCTCGAAAAACAGCGGCAAAGCGCAGACCAACCCTACGATACCCAGCGCCATATAGGCGCGGCTTTCGCCAAAACATCGCACCATTTTAGTGGCGATCTGGTCCAGGGCGCCCGTCTCGTGCAGCACCTTGCCAAACATCGACCCCAACGCCACCACGATAGCCAGGAAACCCAGGGTGCCGCCCATGCCCGCCTGCATGGTATCGGCGATTTTCTCCAATGGCATGCCCGAAAAAATGCCGGTACCGACGGAAACCAGCAGCAGCGCGACAAAAGCGTGCATCCGCGCTTTCATCACCAGAAACAGTAAAATAAGCACCGAGCCGATGGCGGTAATAATCAATGTCAGCGTGCTCATAATTGCCCGTCCACGGCACGGCGCAAGGCAACCGAGGCTACGCTCATGATGATATTAAGCGACATACCCTCCAATGGTGCATTCAATCTCAATTTATTCACTAATCACTCCCGTTATAATAAAACTTTATGCACCATCTTCCCCCAAGGGGGCGGCAATCATATTCCACCGTAAGCGGGTATTCCCAACCAGCGCATAAAAAAATGTTACCGGTAACATTACCGGTGGGGATAGTCCTGCCAGCAGCCCAAAAAGGCAAGAAATTAGAGATAGATCACATAAAAAGTGTGATGCACCTCCAAAAAATGGGGTTATATCACACTTTTTGTTAAGCCCGGGATCATAGGCGTCAACCCGGTTGCGCGCTGACCGCGCAGGGGTGACGCAGTGGCATCTGCGCATGGAGATCAACGAGGGGTCGCCGAGGAGCGAATAATGCTGAGCGAGGGTATTTTTTCCTACCGCAGCGTTCTTTATGCCAATATACTCGTTCAGAACCCGCCAACAACAGAAAATACCCGACAAATAATCAACATTTATTTAACCTTTATCTGTTATTGCTGTTTATATAAAAAGTTCAATAATGAATTGAATAAATATCTCGTGCAAATAGTTAAGTTTTATTAAGTATAGTTAGCACTTTAACCGAAACGGCTTCTTACGAAATTAACGATAACCTGCCGATAAATTCGCATATTTATTTATACCGGCATGGTAATATTCTGGTTATCACTTGGGAAAAAACGCTTATGAAAAAAAATAAAATCAATATCATCAATAAAATTCTCACCTGGTATGCATTTTTTAGCGGTTATACCAAAGGCAGAGCGGATGATTTTAATAAGGACGCTATTAATTGCATTGCCATCTATTCCACCACCGCCCTGGGCGATCTGATACTTAATACTCCCGCCATCATTGCGCTGAAAGCGCGGTTCCCCAAGGCGCGCCTGATATTGGTCTCCAGCCCGAAAAACAGGGACCTGGTACATGACAGCGCGTTATTTGATGACATTTTGTATTGGAACAATAAGTTTAATAATATTGTATATTTTATTTTTAAGTTAAGGCGCCTGCGTCCGCAAATGGCGGTGATTCTTCACTCCTATTTCCCTTATGATATCCTGAGCGCCGTCCTGGCGGATTGCCGCTATATTTATCGCGACCATTATGGTAAAGAAAGCGTAGCCCTTGACGCTTGGCTCACCGCCTATTCATCCGCTTTTGAAGGGCATACCGTCCAGCGTAAGCTTGAATTATTAAAGTCATTAGGCTGCGATGACACGCAAAAGCGGATGCACATTCCGGTGACCATCGTACCGGGACCAAGGGATGCGTCAAAAATCCGTATCGGCTTTCAAATGGGCGCCTCCCGTGATTGCAGGCGCTGGCCGCTGGAAAATTTTGCCGCTTTATGCGGTAAACTGATGCTCGCCGAACCGGCGATCGAGGTAGTGCTGATCGGCGGCAAAAACGAGCAGCCCCTGGTTGATGAATTTATGGCGCAGGTATCCGCACCGCACCAGCGCCGGGTGGTGTCCCTGGTCGGCCAGACCACGCTCAAACAGCTGGCCGCGGCGATAATGACCTTCGATATACTGGTTACCGGCGATACCGGGCCGCTGCATCTGGCCATAGCACAGCAGGTCAGGACGGTGAGCCTGTTCGTGACCGCCAATCCGTTATATACCGGCCCTTACCAGGATCAACAGCTGCACCACGTATTTTATAAACCCCTCGCCAGCCTGTCGCCGGAGCTGGCGCGCAGCCCGCTGCCCATGGCGGCCATCACTCCGGATGAAGTATTCGGCGCGGTGCGCGACGGGTTGCGCCAGGGCCAAACGCTCCTGAGGCGCGCCGTATGATGGTTGCCATGAGATCCGCGCCGCACCACGCCCGGCAACGGCGTCACGATCTGCAACAGCAGGTTTTTGATTTTATTTCGCCCTTTCGCCACCCGGGTATCTGGGGACGGCGAACGCCGCTCTCACTGACATTTTCCCTGCGTGACGATCTGCATATGCCCTGGGACGAATTCGACTATCTGATGAATGACTTCTTTTTGCTGTTCCAGGTGGACGCCGGCGGCTACGACCATTTGGCCTATTTTCCCGAGCCTCCCAGCCAGCTATCGTTAAAAATCGCTAGGCGGTGGCGGTGGTTTACCGGTGCGGGCGTCACGGGCGCGGCGCCCAGGCCGCTGACCGTCGGCATGCTGATTACCGCCGGCGCCGCCGGTCGCTGGCCGCAGCCGGATTAACCCCGCCGCGTCAGACCGGGCGCCAGCTGGAGCAATGCCTCATATACCCGCGGCGGGGTAATTGACGCCACGTTATTATCCGCTGCATGCAATATCCTATGCTCCACCCGCCATGGCGACCAGCACACGGGATCGCTGTCACCGAACAGCGCGACTATTCCTTTTCCCAATCCCGCCGCGATATGCATGGCCCCACCATCGCTGGTCACCACGCGATCGCAAAGCTGCATGGCCGCTATCAGTTCATCCAGCGATTGGGTCGCGATAGGTATGAGGTTGGGTAAATCACAGGCGGCGATGATCCTGGCGGCCAGTTCATCATCGCCGGGATGGGCGGGATTGTCCGCGGTTCCGGGCGACCACAGCAGGATAATCTGGCAAGGACCCGCGGCCGCGATCGTGCGAGCCAGGGCTACGAAATCGGCCTCGGGCCAGCGCTGCAATACCCGGCGGGCGCTGATTTGCAGGCCGATAGCGGGCAGCCGGTCATCAATGCCGTAACGCCGGGACAGGGCGAGGGCCTGCGCCGGCGCGGCATTCAACACTAACGGGCCGGCGGCGCCGCGGATGCCCAGCGGGGCCAGCATGCGGTGAAAACGGTTGACCAAATGCTCCCCGCCGGCGGGAGGGGTCACCAAATCGGTGATCGCCGGATGGGATTGGTCTCCGAGGGCCAGAACCCTGCGCGCGCCCGATAGCGTGCCCCATTTCAACACCCGCCGATCCCAGCGGCTTTTGGCAATCACGGCCACGTCATAGTCCGTGCGCCTGATGCGCCACATAACCTTCAGCCGCTGCGCAATCACGGCCAGCCGGGATTCCCCCGCGGCGCGGTGGTGAATTTTTTTATAAATAAATACCGTGGCGACATCCGGATTCAGCGCGAGCACCGCGGCGTTATAGCTGTTGGCGACGACGTCCACCCGATAGTGGCCCTGGGTGGCCAATGCGTGAATCAGCGGCGTCGTCAGCAGCGTATCCCCGATATTATCCCGGCATATCACCAAGGCTCTCATTCACCCTCTCCGTACGTTAAAATGCGGTTTGGCGCGCGGCGCCGTGGGCCAAAATGCCGGCCAGCCGCAGATATGACACCGGCTTGGTTAACACGTTCATTGCAACGGAAGAGGAAGAGGATATGCAGCCCGGCCAATGCGCGGGGCATGGCCGGGCCGAGACGATGGCGAAAACGCTGCGGCGGGCAAAACGGCATCGACGGCGGGTAATCGACGCCTGGCAAAAGATGGGCAACCCGCCCGCTATTTGAGGATAAAACGATCCAGCCGCTGGAGCAGTTGGCGATTTTCCGTTTTAAGCCGCCTGATTTCATCAAGCAGGCTGACCGCCAGGGCGACGCCCGCCCAATCTATCTCCAGATCCTGCCGCAGGCGCTGCGCCCGTTGCAGATCGTACAGCGCCGCGGGCTCGAAGCGCCAATCGTCCGATGACTTATCGCGCGGGGCGATGATGCCCAGCGCGACGACTTCAAACAGCTCATCCCGGGAAATAGCGGCCGACTGGCAAATTTCGGTGATCTCCAGAGTAACCCTGACTTCGGTCATGACCCATTACTCCCATTCCGCACGAGGATTAAATGCACAATGCGTGGCGAGTTGCGCCCACAGCTCGCGGGCCTGTTCGTCGGCCTGCTGCGGCATCACCACTTTGATAAGGGCATATAAATCGCCGCTGCCCTGCTTATTCACCAACCCCTTGCCTTTAATGCGCAACTGCTGGCCGGTCTGGCTATTAGGCGGGACGGTGAGGGTAATCTTGCCGGTAAGCGTCGGCACGGTGACTTTGGCGCCCAGCGCTGCCTCCCACGGCGCCAGCGGCAAGGTCACCAGCAGGTTGTTGCCGTCGAGATCGAACAGCGGATGGGGCGCGATGCGAATGACCAGATACAGGTCGCCATTGGCGCCGCCGCCGCTGCCGGCCGGTCCCTGCCCTTTGACGCGAATGCGATCGCCGTCGCTGACCCCGGCCGGCACTTTCACCTTCAGCGTTTTGCTGACCGGCGGCCCCTGGCGGCCGCGCTCGACGGCGCCGGGCAGCTGGTAGCTGATGGTGCGCTGGTGCTCCTCAAGGGTTTCCTCCAGGAAAATCGGCACCTCGATTTCCACGTCCTGGCCGCGCCTGGCGGCCCGTGCGCGCTGGCCTCCCGAGGACTGGCCGCCGAACACCGATTCAAAAAAATCGGAATAATCGCGCTGCTGGAAACCGCCGGAGGCTTCGGCGCCGGCGCGTCCGCTCGGCTGCCAGCCGGGCGGCGCTTCGAAGCGCCCGCCCTGGCCGTATTTGCGCAAATCGTCATATTCCGCCCGGCGCGCGCTATCCTTCAGCACCTCGTAGGCCTCGGCGATCTCTTTGAATTTGCTTTCGGCATTGGATTCGGTGCTGACATCGGGATGGTATTTGCGCGCCAGGCGTCGATAAGCGGTTTTAATCGTTTTCACATCGGCAGAGGGATCGACACCCAATGCGGCATAATAGTCTTTAAAGTCCATACTGCTCTACCGCCATGTTTTTATGTGGAAAATCGCGGATTTTGAATCAGCCCGCTGACGGGGATACCTGCAATTTAATTCACTCTAGCACTTCGGCCGGGGCATTTAAAGCTTGCCCGGCAGGCCATATTCTACCTCATCGCGGCGCGGCCGATTATCAACCGCATGACTACCGGATGGAATAACCGCGATAGTGCAGGGCAACCGTCCATACAGCATAAAAGTCCACTTAATAGGGATAAAATAGCTGAATAATGTGATTCATATATCACAAAACCCGTTTTAGTAGCAGGAATGTGTATATCTTTAGCCAGCCGGGTCTCACGGTAGCCAGCAATGTGTTCCATGGTAGGGACGTATTCGGCACATCGCCAATGAACAAGCAGTTTGGAGACGACCATGTCACTGTCTGGTGAATATAAATTTTCCGTCGCCGCGACCGGCCCGCAGGCCGCCGGTAATGCGCGTTTTATGAATGCTTTTATTTCTTTTGCCGCCGCCATGGCGGGTTTGCTGTTCGGGTTGGATATCGGCGTGATCGCCGGGGCGCTGCCCTTGATTACCGAACATTTTTCCCTGGGCAGCCGGCTCCAGGAATGGATCGTCAGCAGCATGATGCTCGGCGCCGCCCTGGGCGCGCTGGCCAACGGCTGGTTCTCCTCCCGCCTGGGACGTAAATATAGCCTGATGATCGGCGCGGTGCTGTTTATCTTCGGTTCGCTGGGATCGGCCATGGCCCAGTCGCCGGAAATATTATTGCTGTGCCGGGTATTGCTGGGATTTGCCATCGGCATCGCCTCCTACACCGCGCCGCTCTATCTGTCGGAAATGGCCAGCGAATCCATGCGCGGCAAACTGATCGCCATGTATCAATTAATGGTGACCCTGGGCATCCTGCTGGCGTTTTTATCCGATACCGCTTTTAGCTACAGCGGCAACTGGCGCGGCATGCTCGGCGTGCTGTGCATACCGGCGATTATCCTGCTGGCGGCGGTATTATTCCTGCCCAACAGCCCGCGCTGGCTGGCTTCCAAAGGACGGCATATCGAAGCGGAACAGGTGCTGCGCATGTTGCGCGATACCTCGGAAAAGGCGCGGCAGGAGCTGAACGATATCCGTGAAAGCCTGAAATTAAAGCAAAACGGCTGGGGATTATTCAAAACCAATAGCAATGTGCGCCGCGCGGTGTATCTGGGCATGTTATTACAGGCCATGCAGCAGTTTACCGGGATGAACATCATTATGTATTACGCCCCGAAAATCTTCGGCCTGGCGGGGTTCACCACCACCCATCAACAAATGATGGCCACGGTGATCGTGGGCCTGACCTTTGTGCTGGCCACCTTTATCGCCATCGGCATGGTGGATAAAGCCGGGCGGAAACCCGCGCTGAAAATCGGTTTTAGCGTTATCGCCATCGGCACGTTGATGCTGGGGATTTGCCTGCAACTCATCGATAGCGGCAACCATTCCGCCGGGATTTCGTATTTATCGGTGGGGATGACCATGATGTGTATTGCCGGTTACGCCATGAGCGCCGCGCCGGTGGTCTGGATTTTATGCTCGGAAATCCAGCCGCTGAAAAGCCGCGACTTCGGCATCACCTGCTCCACCACCACCAACTGGGTCGCCAATATGATTATCGGCGCCACCTTCCTGACCTTGATGAACCATATCGGCGCCGCCGCCACCTTCTGGTTATACAGTGCGCTGAATATCGCTTTTGTGGCGATCACTTTTATCCTGGTGCCGGAAACCAAAAACATGACGCTGGAAAAAATCGAGCACAACCTGATGTCGGGTAAAAAACTGCGTGATATCGGGCAATGACCAGCGCGAAACGCGGCCTAGCGGCGCCGTTCCAGCATGGCGAAAAACACCACCGTCATGGCCAGCACAATCAGCAATAGCGCCAGGGCGGCCGCCGATCCCTCATTGATGGAGAGCCCGAGAAAAGCCCGGCGGTAAGCAAAAAAGCTCAGCACTTCGGTGGCGGTGCCGGGACCGCCGCGGGTCAGGACATACGGTAAATCATAGGTACGCAGTTCATTGATAAGCTGGATAACCACGGCAATGGCCGCCACCGGCCGCAGCATCGGCAGGGTAATATACCAAAATTGCTGCAGCCGTCCCGCCCCGTCCATTTCCGCGGCTTCGTAGGGGTCGCGGGGCAGCGCGGCCAGGCCGGCCGCCAGGATCAATATCACAAAAGACATTTGCTGCCAGACATCGATAAACGCCATGGTCCAGAACGCCAGGGTGGGATTCCCCAGCCAGTCCACCCGCGGCCAGCCCCAGGATTCCAGCAGATGATTGATGATGCCGAGATTAGGTTGCAGCAGCATGCGCCAGATAAGTCCCACGCAGACCGGCGACATGGCCATCGGGATAGTCAATAATGCGAAATAGAGCGGCCGGGTCCTGACCACCCGGTTAAGCATCAGGGCGATACCCAGCCCCACCACGAATTCCCCGGCGACGGTGATCAGGGAATATTTGATGGTCAGCCAGGCGGCCGACCAGAATGCCCCGTCGTTCAGTACGGCGACAAAGTTATCGATGCCGGCGAATGGCGCCAGCGCCGGCCGCATCAGGGTAAATGAGGAGAACGCCAGCACCACCGCGTAAATCACCGGGAAACCCAGCACGATGGCCAGCGCCAGTAAGCCCGGCGAGGCGAACGCCCAGCCGGTTAAACGAAACCGATCAAACCCGGCGACGCCGGGTTTACGTTGCCGCACAGGGGTTGCGGAAGTTTTAGTCAGCATCGTTGATCACTTTTTCATCAGCTTTTCAAGCTGCGTGGCCGATTCCGCCAGGGCGCCATCGATACTCCCGTTGCCGCCGGCCACCTGGGAAAGCTGGGTGCCGAGCACATCCTCATACTGGGCGGAATACGTAAAGATCGGGAAGGATTTGCCGCTGGCCACTACCTGCTGCGCGGTCTGGTAGTAAGGGAATTTAGCCAGAACTTCAGGGTCCTGATACACATCGGCGCGCACCGGCGCATGCCCCTCAAGCGCCCGCTGGGTTTCGACTTTTTTACTTTGCACCCATTGGATAAAGGTCCAGGCGGCCTGTTTTTCCTCCGGCGAAACGTTGCTGGGAATACCCCAGCCCCAGCCGCCGCTTTCACCATGGCCGCCGGGCATCGTGGCCAGCGCCAGCTTACCGGCCACCGCCGGGCATGCTTTCTCGTTATCCAGCTGCGGCAGCATCCACCAATAGGTAATCATGCTAAAGGCCTTACCGCTGCACATCAGGCGCATGGTATCGTCGAGCGTGGCGGATAGCGCCCCGGCCTGGGCGGCATTCTTGATGGCATCGACATATAATGTCAGGGCCTGCTTACCCGCCGGGCTGTTTAACACCACTTTATTATTCTCGTCCAGATAGTCGCCGCCGGCGGCAAACAGATAATTAGAGAACTCCATGCTATTGGGGTCGCCCCGTTGCCCTTGCATGGCCGCGCCGGCAATGCCCTGCTTTTGTTTAATATATTTGGCCAGCGTCACGTAATCCGCCAACGTCTGCGGCAGGGCCAGGGGTTTATTTATGTCGGCTTGATATTGTTTCTGTAATGTTTTGTCCGCCAATATATCCGTGCGGTAAATCAGGCCCATGGAATAGTTATACATGGGCAGTATATATAATTTTTCTTTATCGTGATTAAGTAGGGAAACGGTGGAAGGTATAAACGCCGGTGTATCGAATTTTGACTGTTTCACCATTGGCGTGAGATCGGTCAGCCAATTAGCGGCGGGAAACTCGCCGGCCCACAGGAAATCCACCTCCAGCAGATTGTAATAACTTTGCGGCGCAATCAGCTGGGAGACCAGCTTATCATGCATATCGCCATAACCGATTTTTTCAAACTCAACCTTTATTCCGCTTTCTTTTTCAAATTGCGGCAGCATTTGTTCGATAATGTGGGTTTCCGGGACATCTTCCATTAATGCGCGCAATACCACTTCTTTGGCTTGCGCCCCCATGGCGGCGGATAATATGACCAAACCTGATAAGCATAATAATTTTTTCTTTAGCAACATGGCTGTCTCCTGTTTCGTCTGGATAGACGTTTTTTCGAGTGAAAAAATACGCTGGCACCACTACTTAACGCTGCCGAAAGTCAGTCCTTTGACTATATAACGCTGGATAAAATGTGAAGCGATAATCAACGGTAAAATGGCCAATACCACGCCGGCCGAGACTTTACCTATTTGTACGCCATTGGAGGTTTGCAACGCGGCCAACGCCACCGGAATAGTGGCGGTTTGCGGCCCGCTAAGGACCAAGGCAAATAAAAACTCGTTCCAGGAAAGAATAAAACCCAGCACCGCGGCGGCGGCGAGACCCGGCAGGGAAACCGGCAGAACGATATGGCGAAAAGCGCCCCAGGCCGTGGCGCCGTCGGTCATGGCCGCCCATTCCAGATCGACCGGAATACCTTCAAAAAACCCCATTAAAATCCAGGTGAGAAACGGGAGGTTCAGCGCGGCGTACACCAGCGTTAAACCCGTCAGGGAGTTAGTCATGCCCAAGGTGCGCAATAACGCGAAGGCCGGTAACACCAGCGCCACCGCCGGCAGCATTTGCGTCGCCAGCATAATAAAACGCGCCGCCGGCCCGCCGGTTTTGAAACGGGCGAACGCATAACCGGTGGCCGCGGCGAACGGCATCGCCAGGACAACCGAACCAAACGAGACAATCAGGCTGTTGCCATAATGGGTCAAAAAATTATTATTGCTGATAAGTCCCCGATAATTCTCCCAAGACCAGGCGGGGAAAATATCGGTGCTATAAGCCATGGATTCGGGCACCAGGCTGGTGCGCAGCGCCCAAAGCGGCGGCAAGATCACGACGATACAAGCGATAATCAGTCCAACATGCAGTGCGATTTTGCGTAGCATGACCGTGACCCCCGGTAATTAGCTGGCGAGCGGCGGCGAAGCCCGGCGCGGCAAAACGTCGCCGGTATGGCTATCAAATAAATGCAGCGGATCGGGGTCCATATACAAAGTAATGGTATCGCCCGGCGCCGGCAAGGTGTGCCGGTCGAGGCGTACGACAAACCGGACATCGTCAATGGTGCCGGTGACGATATTTTCCGCCCCCAGCGCTTCCACGGCGGTCACTTTAAATTGCAAAGGCTGCCAATTCGGATCGAGCTGGCGGGCGTGAAAATCTTCCGGGCGGATACCCAGGGTCACCGTTTGGCCGTCATAGCGGCGGTAATCCGCCTGGGCATAATCCGACACCCGGATACGGCACCCCTCGGTGAGCATCAATGATACGCCGTTGGCCCAGGCGCGCACCACGCAGGGCAGTAAATTGATCGGCGGCGAGGAAAGAAAACGCGCCACGAAAATATTGGCCGGATTGGCATAAACCTCCAGCGGCTTGCCGCTTTGCACCAAATAACCATCACGCATAATGCATATACGATCGCCCATAGTCATGGCTTCAACCTGATCATGGGTCACATAAATCATAGTTTTACCCAGCCGGCGGTGAAGTTTTATTAATTCGGTGCGCATTTCGGCGCGCAGCTGCGCGTCCAGGTTGGATAGCGGTTCATCCAGTAAAAAGGCCTGGGGTTCGCGGACAATTGCGCGTCCCAGCGCTACCCGCTGGCGCTGGCCGCCCGATAGCGCGGCCGGTTTGCGATGCAATAATTGGTCCAGCCCGAGCATAGCGGCGGTTTCGGCAACTTTTTGCCGGATAATATCGGTAGGGGTGCCGCGCATTTTAAGGCCGAAGGCCATATTCTCCGCCACGGTCATATGCGGGTATAGGGCATAGCTTTGAAATACCACCGCGATATTGCGGTCCCGGGGGGCCACCCGGTTAACGTTTTGCCCGTTAATGCGCAATTCGCCGGACGTAATACTTTCCAAACCGGCAATCATGCGCAGCGTGGTGGATTTCCCGCAACCGGACGGGCCGAGAAATATTACGAATTCGCCATCATGGATGGTTAAATTAACATCCCGCACGCTGTATTGATTACTTTGATAGATTTTCGAAACATTTTGCAATTCGATCGAAGCCATAGGCTTTTCCCCCGATGCTGGTGCAAATGTCCTCCGCTGCCACGGTCAGCTGTCACGGTAAGCTGTCACAGTTAAAGAATGGCAAACGGTTGCTTATACTGAAAGCTGAAAGAAATCATCTACCTCATCCGCTCCTGAGGATCGCTGTTCGAAATTATTTATAATGTTACTTTTTGTTTGATATTCAACCAGTATATACGCCCCCGGTCACGTTTATTCCCTGGCCGGTCATAAACCGGGCGGCGTCGGAACACAAAAACACCACCACGTCGGCCACATCTTCCGGGGTCTCCAGGCGTCCCAGGGGCGTTTGACGGATATAATCATCAATCACCTGCTCGGACGTGATGGAGCGCAACTCGGCTTCCCATTCTATCTCACGGGACTGCATGCCGGTTTTGACGAACCCGGGACATACGGCATTGACCCGGATGCCCTTGCCCGCCAATTCCCGCGCCAGGGCCTGAGTCCAGCCCAGCACGGCGAATTTACTGGCGGAGTAATGGGCCAGCAGCGGCGCGCCCACCTTGGCCGCCAGCGAAGCGGTATTGACAATGACGCCCTGCCCCTGGGCCACGAACTGGCGGGCGGCAATCTGGTTGGTAAGAAAAATTCCCCTGGTGTTGACGTCAAAATTAAAATCCCACTCTTCATCGGTGAGTTTTAACGCATGCTGCATGGTTGAGACCCCGGCGTTGGCCGCCAAAATCTGAAAACTGCCGAAGACATCGTTCACCCGGGCGAATCCGTCGGCCACGGACTGGCGGGAACGGACATCCACATAAAAACCGATAGTATCGCCGCCCAGTTCTTCCGCGGTGCGTTTAGCCAATACTTCATTGATATCGCCGATGGCGACGCGAACGCCCTGGGCCATCAGCGCGCGGGCAATGGCCCGGCCGATGCCCGCGGCGCCGCCGGTGACGACGGCGGACTGTCCCGCCAGGCCGGGAAACTGACAGGGGCTGGGGTTCTCATTGGTCATTTTGCGCTCCTTTAAGTGATGTACTATTATCTACAACAAATAAACAAACAAATCAAAACAAATCAATCTACGATTTGTTTGATATAAATTTAATAATCCGTATTATGTTTGAATAAATGTTTGAATATCGCATCAATTCGAACATCACGGCTAAAATGGACATCGGCATGAATGCAAATCGAGACGAGCTACCGGCATATGAGCAAAAGCCGGAGCGTATCAAGCTTCTGGCACAGGATCGGCAGTTATATATCATTGAAACCCTGGTGCAGCAGGGTTCCGTGTCGGTAAGCAGCATCGCCGCCGAACTGGACGTGTCGGATATGACCATCCGCCGCGACCTGGTGGAGCTGGAATCGGAAGGCAAGCTGGTGCGCATCCACGGCGGCGCGGTATTGCCCGAAAACAGCACGCCGGTGGCCATGGATCGCGAAGAACCCAGCTTTGATACGCGCCTGATACAAAACTGCGAAGCCAAGGCGCGCATTGCGGCGGTCGCGGCGGAGATTGCCTGCGGTTATCTCACCGTGGCGCTGGACGTGGGCACCACCACGTTTTTGGTGGCGGAAAGGCTGCTGGAACGCAATCGGATGAAAATATTCACCAATAGCGTACGCATTGCCCACCGCATGAGTAGCGGCGCGCCGGAAATCTACCTGGCGGGCGGACATATGCGCGGCGATGAAATGGCCGTAGGCGGCCCCGCCGCCATCGCCCAGTTTGAACAGTTGTGGTTCGATATCGCCTTTGTGGGGGTGTCCGGCATCACCTGTAGCGGTATTTACGATTACTCTTTTGAGGATGTCGACCTGAAGCGGCTGTATCTCAACCGCTCGGGTTTCAAGGTGGTGCTGTGCGATTCCTCAAAATTCCAACACATGTCCCTGGTCAATATCGCCCCATTACAGGGCGTGGACATGCTGATTACCGAAAGTTCGCCGCCGCCGGCCATCGCCCTGGCGCTGGAGGCGGCAAAAGTTAAGGTGGTCATCGCCCCGCCTTTGCCCGAAGCCTGCTGATAGGTGGAAGTGAAGCACGCCTTCCCAATTACATCGTCTGGAGCGTCCTATGATTTTTGAATTTTTAGGTACTAAGAAAAAAGCCGTTATCGCCATGGCGCATATCGGCGCATTGCCGGGTTCTCCGCTTTACGATGCCGATGGCGGCATTGATAAGCTGATAGGCGACGTATTGGCCGACGTGGAAAAATTGCAGGCCGGCGGCGTGGATGCCATTATGTTCGGCAATGAAAACGACCGGCCCTATGTATTCAACGCCGCATTGGAAGGCGTGGCCGCCATGTCGGCGGTGGTACAGGCCGTCAAGCCCGTACTGAAAGTGCCGTTCGGCGTCAATTACCTATGGGACCCCAAGGCCAGCGTGGCCATCGGCGCCGTCACCGGCGCCAGCTTCGTGCGGGAAATCTTTACCGGCGTCTTCGCCTCGGATATGGGTATCTGGCAGCCCGATTGCGCCGCCGCGTCCCGCCTGCGGCACAGCCTGGGCCGCGACGATATGAAGCTGCTGTTTAATATTAATGCCGAATTCGCCCACTCGCTGGATAGCCGGCCGATAGAACTGCGGGCGCGCAGCGCCGTGTTTTCTTCACTGGCCGACGCCATTCTGGTCTCCGGTCCGATTACCGGGGAAGCGGCGGACCAATCCCATCTGCGCAAGGTGTGCGAAGCGGTGACCGACGTACCGGTGTTCGCCAATACCGGCACCAATATCGATAACGTGCGCGACGTCTTGAGCCTGGCCAGCGGCGTGATCATCGGCACGCATTTCAAAATTGACGGCAATACCTGGAACGCGGTTGACGGCGATCGGGTCAAACGCTTCATGGACGTGGTAGAAGGGCTGCGCTAACCAACGCCGCCGCGGCGATTGACGGGAGAACGCATGAACTGCTTGCTGGGTATTGATATAGGAACCACTTCCACTATCGGCATGTTGATTCAATTGCCGGATCGGGTGCTGGGCATAGTCTCACGTCCCGTGCGGTTGTCCTCGCCGCAGCCGGGCTGGACCGAGGAAGATCCCGAACAGTGGTGGCACAACGTCGGCGAGATTTGCCGCGAGCTGTTGGCCAGCGGCGGCGTCAGCGCCGATGCCATCGCCGGTATCGGCGTCACCGGCATGCTGCCCGCCGTGGTGCTGCTTGACGACCGCGGGCAGGTTTTGCGCCCGAGTATCCAGCAAAGCGACGGCCGCTGCGGCCAGCAGGTCGCCGAAATCCGCGCCGAGCAGGATGAAACGGCGTTTATCAAACGCAGCGGCAACGGCATCAACCAGCAATTGGTCGGGGCCAAGATCCGCTGGATCGAACGGCACGAACCGCAGATCCACGCGCGCATCGCCACGGTGTTCGGCTCCTATGATTTTATCAATTGGCGGCTGACCGGCGAAAAGGCGGTTGAGCAAAACTGGGCGCTGGAAGCGGGTTTTATCAATATCGCCACCCATCGCCTCGACGACGAACAGATAGCCGTGGCCCACCTGCCCCGCCGGGCCGTGCCGCGCCTGGTACCCTCCCATGAAATCCTGGGCCGGGTCAGCGCGGCGGCGGCGCGGTTCACCGGTCTGGCGGCCGGCACGCCGGTTATTGGCGGGGCGGCGGACATGATAGCGTCCGCGCTGGGGGCCGGGGTCACTCAACCGGGCGACGTGCTGTTGAAATTCGGCGGTTCGGTGGATGTTCTGACCGCCGCCGCCACGGTAAACCCGGACGCGCGCCTGTACCTCGATTATCACCTGATCCCCGGCATGTATATGCCCAACGGCTGTATGTCCACCGGCGGCTCGGGCCTGAACTGGTTTGCGGAAAACTTTGCCGGCCAGCACCGGGCGGCGGCGGAGCAGGCCGGATTATCCCTGCATCAATACCTTGATAGCCTGGCGCAGCAGCGTCCCGCGGGCGCCGCGGGCGTGTTGTGCCTGCCCTACTTCCTGGGGGAAAAAACCCCGCTGCACGATCCGGCGGCGCGCGGCGTGTTGTTCGGCCTGACCTTGTCCCATGACGCCGGCCACATCTGGCGCGCGTTATTGGAAGCCTATGCCTACGCCATTAAACATCATATCGACACCCTGCATGATATCGGTTACCCCACCCGGCGCTACATCGTTTCCGACGGGGGGTCGGCCAGCCGCTTATGGATGCAAATCGTGGCCGACGTGCTCGGCGTGCCGCTGCTGCGCCTGGTGGGACATCCCGGTTCATGCCTGGGCGCCGCCTGGACCGCCGCCATCGGTACCGGTTTAAGCACGGACTGGAACGGCGCGAGCGCGTTTGTGCGTTTCGGCGAAATCATTGAGTCAGACGCGCAAAGCCATCATTACTACACCGGCCAGTATCCGCGTTTTCGCGCGCTTTACGGCCAGTGCCAGCCGCTGACCGGCGCGCCGGCGCCATGATAATCCCGCGCGCCGGGGCCGGTTTAGCTAGCGCGGACCGCTAGCGTCCTCAGGCACGCGCCCGGGATTTAAAGCTTTCCAGCATCACGGCGATGATAATAATGGCGCCTTTAACCACCTGCTGGTTATAGCCGGAGATATTCATCAAATTCATCAGGTTGGAAATGATACTCAGGATCAGCACGCCGATAATGGTATTAACCACCGTGCCCCGGCCGCCGGCCAGGCTGGCGCCGCCCACCACCACCGCCGCGATCACATCCAGCTCGAAGCCGATGGACATCACCGGCGACCCCACGCCCGTACGGGTGGAGGCCAGCACGCCGGCCAGGCCGCAGGCCAATCCGCTCAGGGCATACACGGCGAATTTATACCAGTCGACCCGGACGCCCGCAAAACGGGTGGCGGTTTCGTTGGAACCGATGGAAATCACCAGCCGGCCGAATACCGTATATTGATAGACAAAATGGGCCAGGATCGCAAAGGCGATAAACACATAGACCGGCAGCGGCAGCCCTAAAAAGTAGCCGGTACCGAAATTCACATACGACACGTCGTCGATAAAGATCGGTTGGCCCTTGGCGGCAATCAGCGCCCCGCCGCGCGCGATGGTCATCATGGCCAGCGTGGCGATAAACGGGGCGATATTAAAGAACGTCACCAGGCACCCGGCCGCTGCCCCCACCAGCGTGGCGATGCCGGCGCCGGCGATAATGGCCGGGATAACCCCGATTTCAGGGATCAGCAGCGCCACGGCCACCGAGACCAGCGCCATGATCGACCCCACCGACAAATCGATGCCGCCGGTCAGGATCACGAACAGCATGCCGATCGCCGCCAGTCCGAGCGGAACGCTCTGCCTTAATACATTGGTAATATTCTCCGGGCTATAAAAGCGATCGGATAAAAAATTGGCGACAATCAACATCACAAAAAATACCAGTAACGTCGAGTTGTTGGCAAAAAACTTCAGTACTTTGGTCCGCAAGGCAAAGCCCGTCGTTTTCGTGGGATTGTTTACCGTTTCCATAATCTTTCCTCAGCTACACTAAAGCGCGTTTAGGTATGGCGAATCTCATGATGTTCTCTTCGGTAATTTGATCGCCCTGCAATTCCGTGGTTATGGTGCCTTCGCTCATGACATAAACCCGATGAGATAAGGAAATCACCTCGATCATTTCTGAAGAAATAACAATAATGGCGTAGCCCTTTTCGGCTAATTCATGAATGACGTTATAAATTTCCACCTTGGCGCCCACATCCACGCCGCGGGTGGGTTCATCGAGGATGAGCAAATCACATTCGGTGGCCAGCCATTTGGCGATCACCACTTTTTGCTGGTTGCCCCCGCTGAGGCTGGAAATAGGGTCCTCCACCGAACCTAATTTAATCGCCAGGCGTTTGCGCGACAGTTCGCTAAACGCTCTTTCGCTGCGGTAATTTATAATGCCGAACCTGTAACAAACGCGCTTTAAATTGGATAACGTCATATTCTCCCGGATAGGCCGGGATAAAATAGCGCCCTGCTCTTTGCGGCTTTCCGGCACCAGGCCAATACCCTGGCGCATGGCATCCGCCGGGTGGCGAATAGTGATTTCCTTGCCGTTTTTAACAACCCTGCCGGCGGTCATGCGATCCAGGCCAAACAGGCAACGGGAAATTTCCGTACGCCCGGAACCCACCAATCCCGCCAGACCGACGATTTCACCTTTTTTGGCGGTAATGCTGATATCTTTTAACAGCGACTTGGTGGACATGCCATAAACCTCAAGTACCGTTTCTTCCTGGGGAATATTTTTGGGCGGATAAAGGTTTTCAAATTTACGCCCCACCATGCTGGAAATAATGTCATCTTCCGTGCAGGTTTTGGGGTCAAGGTCGGTAACCGTTTCACCATCCTTGATCACCGTAATCGCATCGGCGATGGCAAATATTTCATCCAGCCGGTGGGAAATATAGAGGATGGTGACCCCCTGGCCTTTAAGCAGCTTCAACTGACTGAACAGAATATCGATTTCCCGGTTCGACAATACCGCCGACGGTTCATCCAGGATCAATATTTTCACGTCCCGGGCCAGCGATTTGGCGATTTCGACCATTTGCTGGTAAGCGACGCTCAGGGTACCGAGCCGCGCCGTGGGTGGAATATGAAAGCCGAGGTTGGATAATACCCGGCCGGCTTTCTGGTTCATTTTTTTCCAATTGACGAACTGGCCGCCAAAGCCCAGGTCGCCCAGAAAAATATTCTCCGCCACGGTGAGGTCGGGGGCCAGTGCCAGCTCCTGATAGATAATACCGATATTATTTTCCCGGCTCTGTTTTGGCGAAGTGAAATGGACCTCCTTACCGTTGATGTAGATGGTGCCGCTGTCTTTAATATAAATGCCGGACAGAATCTTCATCAGGGTGGATTTACCCGCGCCGTTTTCTCCCACGATGGCGTGGATGCTGCCTTTCTTCACTTTCAAATCAATGCTTTTTAGCGCATGGACGCCGCCAAAACTTTTTTTTACCTTATCGATAACGACTGCATACTGGTCCATGAAAATACCTCATTTTCAGCCCCCCTTGCTGACAAGGGGGGGAAGACTTTAGAAAAGTGATTTAGGATCGTAGACTTGTTTTACGTTATCTTTAGTGATCAATACGGTCGGGGTGTAGACGTAATCAGGGAAGTCTTTACTGCCGGCCTGATATTTGGCGATAATATCCAATACGGTATTGGTCAGGGTATTGGGGTTATTGGCCGCCGTCGCCTGCAGGTCGCCGCGTTCTACTGCTTCCAGTCCTTTCTTATAACCGTCGTGGGCAAAGACTTTCACATCCTGAAGCTTATTGGCCCCTTTTAGCGACAGTATCGCGCCGAGCGCCATGTCATCCATTTCGCTATATACGCAGTTAATTTTGTTGCCCTGGGCGACGATGATATCTTCCATGGCCTTCAGACCGCCCTGTTGATCCCAGTTGCCCCACCCCTGGCTGACAATGGTCAGATTGGTTTGGTTATATTTGCGGAGCTGCGCTTCCATTACGCCGCGGATAAAGTTGGAACGACGCGCTTCGCCCACCAGGTTGCCCTGGTTGCCGCTGATCAGGACGCAATTCATCGGTTTGTTGCCGAACTGCTCCACCGCATATTCGCCGATGGCGATATTGTTTTTGGCATTATTGGCCTGCACGCGGGTAATGACCGGCGCATCGAGGGAAATATCGCTATCGAGAATAACGGTGGGAATATTCGCGCGTTTGGCGATTTGCGTAATCCGCATGCCGGCTTCGGGGTCCTGCGGATTGAGCACCAGATAATTAATGCCCTGGGAAATCATATCTTCAACGTCCGAGATCTGCTTATTTAAGTCCCCACGCGCATCGGTGGTAATCAGATCGTAGCCGCGTTCCTTGGCATGAATCTTCATATACTCGGTCAGGCCGTTGAAAAAGGCACCATTGAGGGTCCGGTTTGCAAAACCAACTTTGATTTTATCTTCGGCATGGGCGGAAACCGCCACCGATGCGACAGCCAGCAGAAGACTCACTAATACTTTTTTCATCTGTATCCTTCCTTCTCTTTTATGGCGTTGGGGTAGACGTTGGTAGGGCGAAACCGTCTACTTCTTATGGTATTTGCGCTGGTAAAACGCCGTACTTATAGGCTTCCCGACCCGCGGCAACCGCGTTTGGGCCGGGAAACGTTATGGGTTATAGCACCAGTTTCCTGGCCTCCACCTGTTGGCGGTAAAACAGCCGGTAGCGGGCCAAACGACCGCGCAGCTGTTCGGCCCGGTCGGTTCCGGCGGTGAAACGGGTATGGATCGCCGGTTTACGGCAAACCTCGGCCTCGTTGCCGCCCACCGCCAGCCAGCCCAGGCGCGCGGCGCCCAGGGCGCCGCCGGCCGCGCCGTCCCTATGGGTCACCACCGGGATGTCGACCACATCGGCTATCAGCTGCGCCCACCAGGGACTACGGGCGCCGCCGCCAATCAGTGAAAATTGTTCGATCCTGCTGCCGGCCTGTTTCATCACTTCCAGTCCGTCATCCAGGCCGAACGCCACCCCTTCCAGCACCGCGTAGGCCAAAGAGGCGCGCTCGGTGGAGTGCGTCAGCCCGTGGAACGACCCGCTGGCGATGGGATCGTTATGGGGCGTGCGCTCGCCGGAAAGATAAGGCAAGAAGATCGGCGCCCGCTGCTGTTCTTCTATACTCAGCGCGGCTACTTCAGCCAACAGGGTGGGTTCGTCGGTACGCAATATCTGGCACAGCCAGCGCAGGGCGCTGGCGGCGGTGAGCATGACGCTCATCTGGTGCCAGCGGTTCGGCAGGGCATGGCAAAAAGCATGTACCGCCGACTGAGGATTGGGCCGGAAGCTTTCGTTTACGGCAAAAATCACCCCGGAGGTGCCCAGGGAAATAAAGGCATCGCCGGTATTCACCGCGCCGATCCCCACCGCGCTGGCCGCGTTATCACCGCCGCCGCCGGCGATGACCACGTTTTCAGACAGCCCCCACTCCCGGGCGACGGCGGCCGTCAGGGTGGCGGAAGGCGCGGAGCCCTCCACCAATGACGGCATATGATCCCGGCTCAGGCCGCAGGCGTGCAGCAGCGAATCCGACCAGTCCCGTTTGGCGACATCCAGCCAGAGGGTGCCCGCCGCATCGGACATGTCCGATACTTTTTCGCCGCTCATCAGCAAACGCAGATAATCTTTCGGCAACAGCACGGTCTGGATTTGGGCGAAAACCGCCGGCTCGTGTTTAGCCACCCACAGCAGCTTGGGCGCGGTAAAACCGGGCATGGCCAGGTTGCCGGCGATGCGGTGCAGTTCAGGCGCCCGATCGGTCAGTTCCTGGCACTCAAGGGCGCTGCGGGTGTCGTTCCACAGGATGGCCGGACGGAGAACCTGGTCGCCGGCGCCGAGCAATACCGCGCCGTGCATCTGGCCGGACAGGCCGATGCTGCGAATGCCCGCCCATAGGTCCTGGTGCCGGGCGCGTAGCCGGGCAATGGCCCGATTGGTGGCCGTCCACCACTGTTCCGGGTCCTGCTCCGACCATTGCGGGTGCGGACGTTGCACGGTCAGCGGTTCGCCTTCGCTCGCGACCAGGGTTCCAGCGTCATCAATAATGACGACTTTTATCTCCGAGGTGCCTAAATCAAGACCGAGATACATAATCGCTCCCTCTACGTTAGATGTGATGAATTAATGGCTGGCGGCCATCGGAGCATTCGCCTTCACCCAGGCATCAAGCCGGGTAATGGTTTCGCGCAGCAACTGCTCGAATTCCCCTTTGGCGGCCAATGGCCCGAACAGCTTGGCATCGCGGGCATACTGCGCGATGGGATCGGCCGACGCGAACATGGCGTGGGTGGCCGCCTCATCCAGAATGCCGTCCTGATAGGCATAAGGCAGATCTCCTTTATGCCAGCGGCGCATAAAGATGAAAAACAGGGCCGGCAATACGGCGGTGGCCTTGGGCTGCTGGCCGCGGCCGTAGCATTCAATCAGGGTCGGGGTAATAAAGCCCGGGATCTTGGAAAAGCCATCGGCCGCCACCCGCTGGTTAGTGTCGCGAATGTAGGGGTTGCTAAATCTCTCCAGCACGACGTCGCGGTATTGGGCGAGATCCAGGGGGCTTGGGGTCAGCGAGGGGATCACATCCTGCGTCACATAGTCATAGGCCATCTGGCGGATATCGTCGGTCCCGGTGCTTTCGTGGATATAGGATTGGCCGATCAGCGTGCCGGCCCAGGCGATACAGCTATGGCTGGCATTGAGGATGCGGATTTTCGCTTCTTCATAGGGCACGACCGAATCGACCATCTCGACGTCGACATCTTCCAGCGCGGGACGCCCGGCGATAAAGTTATCCTCCACCACCCATTGAATAAAGGATTCGCCCATGACCGGCGCCCGGTCGTCCATGCCCAGTTTTTCTTTGACGCGGCCGGCGATATCGGCGGCCGGACGCGGCGTAATGCGATCGACCATGGTGTTCGGCGTGGTGGTATGGGTTTTCACCCAGGCCAGCAGCTCGGTTTCGCCGCGCAGGGTCAGGAATTCGGTAAGCCCTTCATGGAAGCGTTCGCCGTTGTGGCGCACATTATCGCAGCTCAGCAGGGTGACGCCGCCGGTGTCACGGGCGCGGCGGGTACCGAGAATCCGCGCGATCGTGCCATAAATGGTGCGGGCGCCGCCCTTCAGATCGGCCTGGAGTTCCGGATTGGCCTGATCCAGTTTAAAATGCGTATCGAGGTAATACCCGCCTTCGGTCACGGTAAAGGAAATCACGCGCGTATCCGCGGCCGCGCCTTGCTCAACCAGCGCTGACAGTTGCTCGTCCCAGGGGATGATTTTGCGAATGGAAGTGATCTTTTCATAGCTGCGCTCCCCTGCCGGCGTCACGGTTTCCAGTGCGTATTCCCCTTTTTGCGCCGCCAGGATATCCAGCAATTGATTGGCATCGTCGCGAATATTGCCCAGGGCGATGGACCAGCGTTGATCGCCCTGTACCAGCAGGCGATGCAGATACCAGGCTTGGTGCGCGCGATGGAATGAACCGGCACCGATATGCATCCAGGTAAAGTGTTCTACTGTTGCCATAATGTATATTACCTCGCGAAATGGTGATGAGCATAAGCTCACAAAATGAGTAATTGCCTAGATAGAGAGCTTAATCGAATAATAGCCCACTAAATGAGCTTTAGCTCACACATCAGAAATGATCGATTTACGCCGTCTACGAATGATGGGTATAGTTTTATCACTGCCAAAAGTTGAGTATGATCAATGAGTAAAATCGATAGAAAATTAGATCAAGCAGCCCGGGCCGCCTGGATGTACTACGTTGCGGGCAAGACGCAGCATGAAATCGCCGACGTGCTGGGGGTATCACGCCAGGCGGCGCAGCGGCTGGTCGCGCTGGCTTCGGAGAATGGCCTGGTCAGGGTGAATATCGTGCATCCGGTGGCCGACTGCACGGCGCTGTCACAATTGCTGGCCCAGCGCTTTCACCTGTCGGTTTGCCTGGTCGTGCCTTCCTGCGGCATGGATAGCGCCAGCCTCAACCGCATGATTGCGGTAGCGGGTGCCGAGGTGATGATGCAATTTATCGATCAGGAGCAGCCTC
The DNA here is from genome assembly GCF_047324175.1 of Sodalis sp. RH21. Classification (NCBI taxonomy): domain Bacteria; kingdom Pseudomonadati; phylum Pseudomonadota; class Gammaproteobacteria; order Enterobacterales; family Bruguierivoracaceae; genus Sodalis; species Sodalis sp. RH21. The sequence goes on from NZ_CP178732.1 coordinate 5,139,888, forward strand.
GGGTGATTGCGGTGGGTTCAGGGCGGGCGCTGCGCGCCACCATCAACGAATTGCCGCAGATCGACCGCCCCCAGCACAGCTGCGTTTCGCTGATCGGCGCCATAGCTTCGGACGGTTCCTGTACCCGTTACGATGTGCCGCTCTGGATGGCGGAGAAAACCCAAGGCAAATATTTTATTTTGCCTGCGCCGTTATTCGCCGACAATCCGACGGATAAAGAATTATGGTGCAATCACCGCATTTATCGCATGGTCACGGATAAAGCGGCGCAGGCGGACGTCACCTTTATCGGCATCGGCCAGATGAATTATCTCTGCCCGCTGCATACCGACGGTTTTATTACCACCGAGGAAGTCAACCACCTGACCGACGCCGGGGTGGTGGCGGAGATAGTGGGCCACTTTATCGGCGAAAACGGCCAGCGGGTGCCAAGCGCCATGGACGACCGCCTGACCAGCGTCACCATAACCGCGCGCCCTGAAAAACCGGTTATCGCCTTTGCCGGCGGCGAGGAGAAATTTCGCGCCATCCAGGCGGTGCTGAACGGCGGCTGGATTAACGGACTGGTTACCGACGAGGATACCGCCATCAGGCTGCTGGCGACGCAGGACGCCTGATGCGCGGGCGCCAGGGCGGGCAAACCCGCGATGGCGCGGGTTGCCTGGCCGCGGCCGCGTTAGCTATTGATTCTGGTGGTTTTCCCGCCGCCTGGCCGCCCGGGGCGGTAACATTGATTTTCAGCACCGGAAGTAGTACCGTCACAGCATAATACGGATAAATCACTCTTCAAACGGTCCTCCATGCCTATCATTCAATCTGTCGAACGTGCCCTGCGTATTCTGGACCTGTTCGATGAACACGCCACCGAACTTAAAATTACCGATATCAGCATCAAAATGGGCATGCATAAAAGCACGCTGCACTCCTTGCTTAAAACGCTGCAGGTTCAAGGTTATATCGATCAGAATCCGGAAAACGGCAAATATCGCCTGGGCATGAAACTGGTGGAGCGCGGCAACCTGGTGGTTAATTCCATTGATATCCGGCAAAAAGCCAGAAGTTTCCTGCTCGATCTGTCGATAAAAACCGGCCAAACCACCCATCTCGGTATTCTGGACGGCAAGGAAGGGGTATATATCGATAAAGTAGAAGGCAAAATGGCCGTTATTTCCTATTCCCGCATCGGGCGCCGATTGCCGGTGCACTCCACGGCCATAGGCAAAGTGCTGTTATCTTTTATGCCGGCCGGCGAGATCCAGGCGCTTTTGGAAAATTACCAGTATACCCGGCAAACCCCGAATTCGATTACCGATGAAGCCCGGCTGCTGGCGGAATTAAATGAGGTGCGGGCGCGGGGTTACGCCCTGGATAATCAGGAAAATGAACAGGGCGTAAAATGTGTTTCCGTACCCATTTGGAATGTTGAGCGCCGGGTTATTGCGGCCATCAGTATTTCAACGCTGGTCGCCCGCACCAGCGAAGCCGAATTTTCACAATATATTACCTTATTAACCCAGGCCGGACGGGAACTGTCGCAACAATTGGGATATTAACCCCCGCATCAACCGGCTGAATAATAATTCCCCCCATTATTCAGCCGTCGATATTTATATTACCAGGCTCAACAGCATGATAAAGCCTAATCCCGCCACGGAAACAATGGTCGATAACACCGTCCAGGTGGCGAAGGTCTCTTTCATCGTCAGGCCGAAATACTCTTTTATCATCCAAAAGCCCGCGTCGTTAACATGCGAGGCTATGGCGCTGCCGGCCCCGGTCGCCAACGTCACCAGCGCCAGATTGGCGCTGCTGTGCGCCAGGGCGGGGATCACCAGTCCGGCGGTGGAGATGGCGGCCACGGTGGACGACCCGAGCGAAATACGCAAGATGGCCGCCACCACCCAGGCCAGGATAATCGGCGAAGCGGCGGTGCCGGCAAACAGATCGGCCACGTACTGCCCCACGCCGCCGTCGATCAGGACTTGCTTAAACGCGCCCCCGCCGCCGATAATCAGCAGCATCATGCCGATACTGGTGGCCGCCGAAGAGCAGGATGCCATCAGCGCCTTGATGCCGATATTCCTGGCGATCCCCATGCTGTAAATGGCGAACAGCAGCGAGATCAGCATGGCGACCGACGCATTGCCCAGCAAGCGGATAACGGACAGGGCCGTATTGTCCGCCAGGCCGGTTTCCTGCTGGATCATGGTCACGATGGTGGCGAAAGACATTAAAATCACCGGTAGCATGGCGGTCAGCAGGCTGATTTTAAACCCCGGAGTTTGATCCAGTTCGAACTGTTTCGTATCGCCCAGCGACTCGATATTACCGATTTTGTTAAAGCCTTCCGGCACGATCTTTTTCGCCAGTTTATTATACAACGGTCCGGCCAGGATCACCGTCGGCGTACCGACAATAATGCCGTACAGCAATACCGCGCCAATATCGGCGCCATATTCGCCGGCAATCATGGTGGGTCCCGGATGGGGCGGCAAAAAGCCGTGGGTGACCAACAGCGCCGACGCCATGGGGATGCCCAGATGTAAAATAGACACCTTAAGCTGCCTGGCGATGGTAAATATAATGGGGATCAATAATACCAAGCCCACTTCAAAAAACAGAGCGATGCCGACAATAAACGACGCCACCACTACCGCCCATTCGATATTTTTTTCGCCAAATTTGGCAATCAGCGTAATGGCGATGCGCTGGGCCCCGCCCGCGTCGGCAATCAGCCGGCCGAGCATGGCGCCGATACCGAAAATCAGGGCGATATGGCCTAAAGTACCGCCCAGGCCGCCTTCAATGGATTTCACCACGTTATTAAGCGGTATGCCCAAAGCCAGTGCGACGCCAAAAGAAACGATAATCAATGAAACAAATGTATTCAGTCGGCACTTCATAATTAAAATAAGCAGTACCAGTATTCCCAGAGATACAATAAATAATGGCATGAAATAACTCCCGGTTATACTGCGTCATGTGTTTTTAAAAATAGACGCAGCACTGTGCAGCACAATGTGTAGGCATCATGCTGGCGTTATTATTGGTTGAAGCCATACTCGGCACAGCGATAATATAACCACCCTGATTCAAGGGTGGTTATTAAATATCAATGCACCCGTAATCGCTTTATTTATATAAATACAGAGGCATGATTGGTTAATTAAATAATTTTCTGTTCCGCCAAGGCTTTTTCCCCCGCCGCCAATACTTTGATTATCCGATCCGCATCATAGACGCAGCCTTGCCAAGTCCCGCCGCTGACCGCCTGCAATGCCGCCCAAAGGCGGGTATCGTCGGGCAGCTCGGGATGCGGGCGCAGGCCGGGATGCGGTTCGCGCCCCTTTAGTTCCTCCGCCCCCGCCGCCGGCGACAGCGGGTGATGTTCCGTGCCGATAAAATTGATCGACCCTACCAGCCGGTCGCGATCGATGATCATTTCGATGATATCCCCGTCGCGCAGTTTGCCGATCGGCCCGCCGACCAGCGCCTCCGGCCCGATATGGCCGATACAGGCGCCGGTGGATACGCCGGAAAACCGCGCATCGGTCAACAATGAGACATATTTGCCGTATGAAAGATGTTTTAAGGCCGAAGTGAGCTGGTAGGTTTCTTCCATGCCGGTGCCCGACGGGCCGCCGCCGATCAGCACCATCATATCCCCGGCCTGGATGCCGCCCTGCTTGATGGCTTTAATGGCATCGGCTTCGGCGGTAAAAACCTTGGCCTTGCCGGTATGGCGGTAAACGCCGTCCGCGCCGACCACGGCGGGGTCGATGGCGGTGGATTTAATCACCGCCCCTTCCGGGGCGATGTTGCCGGTGGGGAACGTAATGGTGGAGGTCAGGCCGCGTTCCCTGGCCTGCTGCGGCGACATAATCACGTCGTCCGGCGCCACGCCGTCCAGCTCGAACAGACGTTGCCGGAACAGGGTGCGGCGTTGCGACGCCTCCCACCAATCCAGGTTGGCGCCCAGCGTTTCGCCGGTAACGGTTAACGCATCTTCATGCAATAAGCCCAGCTTGCGCAGGTGCAGCATGACTTCGGGTACGCCGCCGGCCAAAAACGCCCGCACGGTGGGATGATATACCGGGCCGTTGGGCAGCACGCTCACCAGCCGCGGCACCCGGCGATTCAGCTCCGCCCAGTCATCCACGGTGGGAATCTTGCAGCCCGCGGCGTGCGCAATGGCCGGGATATGCAGCAGCAGATTGGTCGAACCGCCGAAAGCCGCATGAATCACCATGGCGTTTTCGATGGCTTTATCGGTAATGATATCCTTGGTGGTCAATCCTTTGCGTCCGAGCACCAGCGCGGCGCGGGCGGACTGGCGGGCGATTTCATGCCATACCGGCTGGCCGGAGGGCGCCAGGGCGGAGTGGGGCAACGCCAGCCCCAGGCCTTCGGCCACCACCTGGGACGTACCCGCGGTGCCTAAAAACTGGCAGCCGCCGCCTGGTGAAGCGCAGGCCCGGCAGCCCAGTTCCGCAGCGTCCTGCAGGCTGAGTTCATGATTGGCGAACCTGGCGCCGATCGTCTGAACCTTGCCCGCATCTTCGCCGTGGGTCGGGGGCAGCGTAGCGCCGCCCGGTACGATAATGGTCGGCAGATCGTGCATTGACGCCAGCGCAATCATCATGGCCGGCAGCCCTTTATCGCACGTCGCCACCCCGATCACCGCTTTGCGGGTCGGCAAGGAGCGGATTAAGCGCCGGAACACCATGGCCGCATCGTTGCGATAGGGTAAGGAATCAAACATGCCGGTGGTGCCCTGCGAGCGCCCGTCGCAGGGATCGCTGACATAACCGGCGAAAGGCACCCCGCCGTGCCGGCTGATTTCCCGGGCGGCCGCCTGCATTTGCAAACCGATTTCCCAATGGCCCGTGTGGTAACCCAGGGCCACCGGCGAACCGTCGGGGTCGCGGATGCCCCCCTGCGTGCCTAATATCAGCACTTCGGTACCCAGCAATTTATTGGGGTCCCACCCCATGCCGGCATTTAACGTCAGGCCGAAAATATTGCCGCTAGGGGAATCCATCAGCATTTGCGCCGTCAGGGGCAGCGCGCCTTGCGGCCCCGGCGCATGGGTCCGGATCGCGTATATCGACTCGTCTGTATCGGTGAAAATCGTGTTTAGAGACATAAGTTTGCCCACCTGCTGGTAGCATATAAATCCGGGTTTCAAATAACATAGCGCCGGCCGCCATTAGCCGTCTTGCGCCATATCAGGCTTTATTTATCACCCCGGCACGCTGTAATACCTGGCGCACCGCGGCTTTTTTGGCGTTATCCAATGGTTGGGTCGGCGGCAGCGCATAGGTGGAAATATCCTGCCCGCAAAGCCGCATCGCCTCTTTCACCACATTTACGAACGGGCTGTCGATTTTATAAAGCGCGGGCAGCCCCAGCAGCGCTTGATTTAACCGGGCGGCTTCGCCTAAGTCCCCGGCGCGCACGGCGCGATAAATGCCGATGGATAATTGCGGCGCGAAGTTGGCGCTGGCCGAAATGGCGCCGTCGCCGCCCAGCAGCAGGGTGTTCAGCAGATGATCGTCAAAACCGCAGAATACCCGGAAATCGGGATGCGCCTCTTTTACCGTTAGAATCATCTCGCGCAAATGGGCGACGGAATCAATGGTATCTTTGATGCCGACAATATTAGCGTGGTCATCCGCCAGCCGTTTTACCAGGGCCGGGGTCAAATCCTGGCCGGTAAGCTGCGGGAAATTGTAGAGAATCACCGGAATATCCACGGCGGTGGCGATATCGGCATAATAGCGGCTGACGTTGGCTTCGGTAATTTGCCAGTAATAAGGGTTAATCACCACGATGGCGCTGGCGCCTATGGCTTGCGCATGCTGGCTCAGCGCCACGGCTTCGCGCGTATTGGTGCTGCCGGTGCCGATCAATACCGGCACCCGGCCGGCCACGCGCCCCACGACGAATTCCGCTACCCGCCGGCGTTCATCCGCGGACATCTGGGAAAACTCGCCCCCGGTACCCAGGAAAAACAGCCCGTTGACGCCGGCGGTAATCAGGAAATCAATAACCAGCCCCATGCCCGCCTCGTCCAACTCGCCCTGCGGGGTAAAAATAGTGGATACGGGGGGGATAATTCCGGTTAACTGCTTGATATCTGTCATGCTATTGGCCTTATTTTGATACAACGCGAAGTGTGAAGGAGTGATGTTTTACGCACCGGATAAGCAACCATTGGATAAATAACCACCGGCTTGCGTGCTGCCGCGCCACGTTATTTTTGTTCTATATTATAGAACACGGTTGCATAATGCGTAACAAGATACTAGCACCGGCCTTTTAGGGGTGTAAATCCCCTATGGGAAGTGTGTGTTCAATTTGTACTCTGGATCACAAAATGTTCTGGGGAATATCTTTTACCGGGCGGCGGGAAGTTATACCGCCGGGTGGCGGCAGCAGTGGGGCGCCGGGGCCAAGCCCCGGGATTAGTGCATCGTCATGCCGCCGGTGACGTTGATCGCCTGGCCGGTCATATAGGACGCCAGCGGGCTGGCGAGGAAGACCACCACGTTGGCCACGTCGGCGGGCAGGGCCGTACGGCCCAGGGGAATTTGCGCGCAGTCCTCCGCCAAAATATCCGCCGCCGCCAGTCCGCGCAGCAGCGCGCCCTCTTCGCGCTCGCGCCGCTTCATCGCGGTTTCGACGATGCCGGGGCACACGGCGTTAACCAGAATATTATCCCGGGCCAGCTCAATGGCCAGCACCTTGGTCAGGCCCAGCACCGCGTGTTTGGACGCGACATATTGCCCCATCAGGCGATAACCGTTTTTGCCGGCCTGGGAGGCGATGTTGATAATCCGGCCGCCGCCTTGCCGTTTCATGGGCCCTATCGCCGCCTGGGATATCAGGTAGACGCCTTTGGCATTCACCGCCATCACCCGGTCCCATTCGCTTTCCGTCACCGATTCCACACGGCCCATGGCGGACACCCCGCTGTTGTTCACCAGGACATCCACCGCGCCGAAATGGGCCACCGCGCAGGCAATTAGCGCCTCGGCGTGGCCCCGGCGGGTGACGTCGGTGCGGATATGCACCAGGCGCGCGCCGACCGCCCTGGCGCCGGGCGGACAGAGAATATCGCCGATCACCACGTTGGCGCCGGCCTCCAGGAACAGGGCGCCGATAGCTTCGCCGATACCGTTGAGCCCGCCGGTGATCACCGCGGTTTTACCGCTGAAATCCAGGTTAAGCATGGCGTCAGGTCCGGAAAGGATTGTCGCTGATGCCGGCGGTCAGCACCAGGCGCGCGTATTCCTTGGCGGAAAACAGCGAATGATCGCGATAATTGCCGCACTCCAGCGCCGACACCGCCGGCACCGTGTCGGCCTCCAGCACCTGCTCCAGTACCCCGGTCAGGGCCGCGGCAATCTCCGCCGGGTTATGTTCATCCCAGATAATCAGATAAAAACCGGTGCGGCAGCCCATGGGCGACAGATCGATAATCCCCTTTAACTGGTCGCGCAATCCGGTGGCCAGCAGATGCTCCAGGGTATGCAGCGCCGCGGTGGGTAAAGCGTCCTGATTCGGCTGGAGAAAACGCAGATCGTATTTTTGCACGATGCTGCCCTGCTCGTTGCGTTCCGTACCGGCCAGGCGTACGTAAGGCGCGGTTACCTTGGTATGATCCAACTGAAAGCTTTCAACATTAGCCATGATAGGTTTCCTTATTAATAAAGCCTGGCGGACAACGGTCCAGCAGGCAAAACGGCGCGGGAGAATCACTCCCGCCGGATGCGCCGGGCCAGAAAATTACCCAGCGACTGCAACAGCTGGACGATGGCGATCAGCACCAGGGCGGTGGTAACGGTGGCGAAGGTATCAAAGCGCTGATAGCCATAGGTAATGGCCAGATCGCCGATGCCGCCGCCCCCGACCGTGCCCGCCATGGCGGTGGCGCCGATCAGGCCGATGGTGGCGGTGGTCAGCGCCAGGATCAGCGACGAGAGCGCCTCGGGCAGCAGAAAGTGCCAGATGGCCTGCAGCGGGGTGGCGCCCATGGATTTGGCCGCTTCCAGGATGCCCGGGTCGACATCCAGCAGCGAGTTTTCCACCAGCCGGGCGATATAAGGAGCAATAAAAATAATCAGCGGCACGATGGCGCCGGGCGTACCGATCGTGGTGTGCACGATAAGCCGGGTAAACGGAATGATGGTAATCATCAAAATAATAAACGGCAGTGAACGCACGATATTCACGATGGGATTGATAATGGCATAGGCCGCCCGGTTGTGAATTAATCCGCCGGGGCGGGTCACCACCAGATAGATTCCCAGCGGAATGCCAATCAGCGAGCCGATGACCAGGGAAATGCTGACCATCAGCAGCGTATCGTGCAGGGCGATTAAGAACTGCTCTGCGGTTATTGCCGTGTCGAACATAGATCGATCTCCTGGATATCCACGCCGGCTTGCGCCAGGAAAGCCACGGCGCCGTCGATTTGCCCCGGTTCGCCGTTAAGCTGGACCATCATAAATCCCAGCGTCACGTCCTGGACCTCGGACATACTGGCATACAGAATATTCACCTCGACATCGAACCGTTTGATCAGGTTATTAATAATCGGCCGGTTGGCGGCCAGGCCGATAAACTCCAGCCGCAGCCGCCTGCCGCGGGTATCGTGGCGCAGCTCATCGCGGATACTGTCCGGCAGCCGATCCTGGATCACGGTGCGGACGAAATTCACGGTGGCGGGATGGGAGGGGTGGCCGAAGACGTCAATCACCGCGCCCTGTTCGATAATGGCGCCCCGCTCCATAACCGCGACCTTATTGCAGATTTTCTGGATAACCGTCATCTCATGGGTAATCAGCAAAATGGTGATGTTATATTCCCGGTTGATGCGTTTGAGCAGCAGCAGGATTTGGGCGGTGGTTTGCGGGTCCAGCGCCGAGGTGGCTTCGTCGCACAGCAGGATTGACGGGTTGGTGGCCAGGGCGCGGGCAATGCCCACCCGTTGCTTCTGGCCGCCGGACAGCTCATCGGGGTAACTGTGCGCCCGGTCGCCGAGGCCGACGAACGCCAGCAACTCCGCCACCCGCGCCCGGACAAAAGCGCGATCCTTACCCAGCAGCACCAGCGGCATGGCCACGTTTTGCCATGCGGTTTTGGACAATAGCAAATTAAAATTCTGAAAAATCATACCGATATCTTTTTTAATCGCCCGCAGCTGCTGCTGGCTGAAGCGATTGATCGCCGCGCCGTTAATCACCACCTCCCCCGTGGTGGGGATCTCAAGCGCGTTGACCAGCCGGAGCAGCGTGCTTTTACCCGCGCCGCTATAACCGATAATGCCGAAGATATCGCCTTTTTCCACCCGCAGATTGATACCCTGCAACGCCTCTATTTTTATGCCTTTACGCTCGAAGGTTTTGCTGATGTTGTTCAATTCAATCATCATGGTTTCTCAATCGACGCGCTCCCGGGGTTTACTGCAAATAATCAGGCAGCAAATAGCCGGCATACTGGCTGTCGCCATGGATATATTGCTTGAATGCCGCCGAGTGATAACCCTCGATAATATCTTTGGCAAACGGGGCGTCTTTATTTTTACCCGCCACGGTCACCACGTTGATAAATCCTTGGGTGGGATTTTCCAGGCGCAGCGCCGAGGACAGCTTCATGCCGCTGGAGACGGCGAAATTGCCCTGGATCGCGCCATAATCCACATCCGGCAACGCCCGCACCTGCTGGGCGTTATCCATTTCCTTGAACTGGATTTTATAGGGGTTATCGCTGATATTCTTCTGCGAGAAGGTCGCGGGGTCCACATTGGGGGCGATTTTGATCCAGCCGAGATCTTGCAGCAGCAGCGCGGCGCGGTACTCATTGGACGGCTGGTTGGGAACCGAAATCACGGCGCCCGGCGCCGGGGGATTGGCATTGGTATGCTTATTGGAATAAAGCCCCATCGGCGGGGTAGGCACCTGGACAATGCCAATATTATCAATGCCGAGGCGCTCATTGACCGATTTCAGGTACACCGGATGCTGCATGATATTGGCGTCGATTTCGCCGGTATTGACCGCGTTATTCACCTGGATGCCGTCGCTGAAGTCGCGATACTCGATGGCGTAGCCCTTTTGTTGCAAATAAGGGGCGACGCCTTTCTCGAACTGCTCTTTATAGGGGCCGGGGTTAAAACCCAGTTTCAAGGTCTTATCTTGCCCGGCGGCGCTCACGCTTAACGACGCCATGGCCAATACCGCCGCCAGAGAAGACGCGGCCAACCGGCCGGCGGTTAAACGCAGTTTCATAAACATTCCCGATTAATTAAATCAAAAAAATAACCCGCCCGGTTCAGCCAGACAGATAAGCGTATTATCATCACCGTCCAGGGACGGGTAAGATCTTATTCAAACATGATGTCAATAAGGGGTAAACCAAGAAATTAGCGTTAGCTTAGCTGTTTTTAAGCTATAACCTGCAATGCCGGGAAAGATATTCGCCAGGGATTAATAATATTAAAAACCCAGGGAGTAAACGGGAATTTTCCGTACGGATATAGCTATTATTGCTGAGTTATGTTTTTTATTTCTAATGGCGCTTCGGTATTGCTGAAATAATGCCTGATGGTATGACCGGCCAGAATTTTCCGCCTGCCGCGGATCGGGAATCGTTCCCCCCGCAGGCGAATAATATGACATCGGGGCGTCATACGCCCTGCTTACCCAGGATCAAGGAAACGTTATGCCTGATTTCGCCCCCGCCCGGCGGGTAACTTCCCTGCCGGAAAATTTGTTTAACCAGTTGGAACAGCAGGCATTGCTGGCCGGCGGTTCGGCGCGGCCGCTGATCGATCTCTCCAAGGGCAGCCCGGACCAGCCGCCGCACGATGCTATTATTCAGCGCCTGCGTGCGGCGGCGCTGGATGCCGATAACCACGGTTATCCGCCCTTTCTCGGTAAAAACAGCACCAAGCGCGCCATAGCCGACTTTTATCGGCGCCAGTACGACGTGGCGGTTGACGCCGACACCGAGGTCGCGTTATTCCACGGTTCGCATATTGGCGTCATGGGTATTCCCCAGGCTATCGTCAATCCCGGTGAAACCATTATCGGCACCGATCCGTGTTACCCGGTATATCGTTCGGCGGCCCAGCTGGCGCAGGCCGATTTCCACGCCATCCCGGTGGAGGAGCGCGACGGTTTCCTGCCCGATTATGCCCGCGTGCCGCCGGACGTGGCCGCTAAGGCGCGCCTGCTGCTGCTTAATTATCCCAATAATCCCACCGGCGCCCTGGCCACCCTGCCGTTTTTCGAACGTACGCTGGCGTTCGCCCGGGATAACCACCTCGCGGTGCTGCACGATTTCGCCTACGCGGCCCTGGGGGACGGCGCCGCTCCGCCGCTTAGCCTGCTGCAAGTCCCCGGGGCCAAAGCGTTTGCGGTGGAAACTTATACCCTGTCGAAAACCTTTAATATGGCCGGCTGGCGTTTTGGTTTCGCCGTCGGCAACGCCTCGATTATCGCCGCCTTTAACCAGTTCCATATCCATGCGTATAGCAGCGTCTACGGCGCGGTGCAGGATGCGGCCGAAACCGCGCTGGCCCTGCCGCGCCACGAGGTCGACGCCATAAACCGGATTTATCGCCAGCGCCGGGCGACGCTGATGTACCACCTGGCGCGCATTGGCTGGCGCGCCAATCCGTGCGTGGGGTCATTTTTCGTCTGGCTGAGGGTGCCCCCGGGGCATGATTCGCAGACATTTACCCGCCTGCTGCTGGAACAGGCGCAGGTATTGGTGGCGCCGGGCATCGGGTTTGGCCAGGGCGGCAGCGATTACGTCAGGATCAGCCTGACCGTCAACGAAGGTCTTTTGACCGAAGCCATTGAACGTATCGGCGCTTTGGCGCTGTTTTAATCCCCGCGGCGCTTAGACATTTTTCAGCTTTGCTTTACCGGTTTCGCACTTAAGCCGGCCTTCTTCTCCCCGCCATTTTTCTCCCGCCCGCGCCAAAACCCCGGCCGGCGCCGGAGAGCATTTTGGTTTGTCTTTCCTTACCGCTATACGGCTGAACATCCCGATGGCCAAACAGATTAATATATTCCATAAAGGCATATGCAGTAGTTATTTGTTCTTTAAAAGCGGCCATGATTCAGTCCTATTATCCACGAAAATCATCCAAGACCGCTTTTTTGGGAGCAACAATGCCATTACCTGATTCCGTACTGGACCTGATCGGCCATACCCCCGTGATGGAGCTGACGCGGCTTGATAGCGGCCCTTGCCGCCTGTTTATCAAATTGGAAAATCAAAACCCCGGCGGTTCCATCAAGGATCGCGTGGCGCTGTCGATGATTGAGCAGGCCGAACGCCGGGGCGATCTGCCCCCCGGCGGGACGATTATCGAGGCGACGGCGGGCAATACCGGGCTGGGGCTGGCGCTGGTGGCCGCGCAAAAGGGCTACCAGCTGATTTTGGTGGTGCCGGATAAAATGAGCCGCGAGAAAATTTTCCACCTGCGGGCGCTGGGAGCGAAAGTTTTGCTGACCCGCTCCGACGTGGGTAAAGGCCATCCGGCCTATTACCAGGATTACGCCCGCCGCCTGGCGCAGGAAACCCCCGGCGCGCTGTATATCGATCAGTTTAATAATGCCGCCAATCCCCTGGCCCATTACCAGACCACCGCCCCCGAACTGTGGCGGCAAATGGCGGGGGATATCGACGCCATCGTGGTCGGCGTCGGATCGGGAGGCACTCTGGGCGGGCTGCGGCGCTTCTTTAACGAAGTGTCGCCCAAAACCGAGTTTATCCTCGCCGACCCGGCGGGGTCGATTTTGGCCGATCTGGTGGAACACGGCACCACGCCTGAACCCGGCAGCTGGCTGGTGGAGGGTATCGGCGAGGATTTCGTGCCGCCGCTCAGCCACGTGGAAGAGTTGAGCCAGGCCTATCGGATTACCGATGCCGAAGCCTTCGATACCGCCCGCGGCCTGCTGCACCGGGAAGGCATCCTGGCCGGGTCCTCCACCGGCACCCTGCTGGCGGCGGCGCTGCGCTATTGCCGGGCGCAGACCGCGCCCAAGCGGGTGGCCACTTTTGCCTGCGATAGCGGTAATAAATACCTGTCCAAAATGTTCAATGATGACTGGCTGCGCCAGCAGGGACTGCTACAGCGTCCGGTCACCGGCGACCTGCGCGATTTTATCGCCTTTCGCCATGACGAAGGGGCGACGGTATTCGCCCTGCCGGACGACACCCTGGCCACCGCCCATGCCCGAATGCGCCTGTACGATATCTCACAGTTGCCGGTGCTGGATAACGGCCGGCTGGTGGGGCTGATCGATGAATGGGATATTCTGACGCAGGTCCGGGCCGATGCCGAACGGTTCGGCCTGCCGGTGGATGCGGCCATGACGCGCGACGTCATAACCCTGCCCAAGGAAGCCGACGAAGCGACGCTGCTGCGGACCTTCGGGCAAGGGCACGTGGCGGTGGTCATGGACGGCGAACAATTTCTGGGACTGATTACCCGCGCCGATGTGCTTAATACCTGGCGCAACCGCATTCATTCATAAGGATAATATCATGACGAAAATAGCCACCCTCGCCGTCCACAGCGGTTATACCCCCGACGCCACCGGCGCGGTGATGCCGCCCATTTATGCCACCTCCACCTTTGCGCAAACCGCGCCTGGCGAACACAGCGGCTATGAGTATTCGCGCAGCGGCAACCCCACCCGCCACGCGCTGGAGGAGTCCATCGCCCAGTTGGAACAGGGGTCCCGGGGGTTTGCTTTTGCCTCGGGCCTGGCCGCGTGCTCCACGGTGCTGGAATTGCTCGATCAGGGCAGCCATCTGGTGGCGGTGGATGATGTCTACGGCGGCACCTACCGGCTGCTGGAAAACGTACGCCGCCGCACCGCCGGCCTGCGGATCAGCTGGGTAAAACCGCAGGATCTCGCCGCGCTGGAAGCGGCCATTGAACCCGATACGCGCATGATTTGGGTGGAAACCCCGACCAACCCCCTGCTGAAGCTGGCGGATCTGGCGGCAATCGCCGCTATCGCCCGGCGCCATAATGTGATCAGCGTGGCGGACAACACCTTTGCATCGCCGATCTTGCAACAGCCGCTGACCCTGGGCTTTGATATCGTAGTGCACTCAGCCACCAAATATATCAACGGTCACTCCGATGTGGTGGCGGGTCTGGCAGTAGTGGGCGCTAACACCGAATTGGCGGAACGGCTGGCTTATTTGCAAAACGCCATTGGCGGCGTGCTGGACCCGTTCAGCAGTTTTTTGACCCTGCGCGGTATCCGCACCCTGGCGCTGCGTATCGAGCGCCATAGCGAAAGCGCGCAGCGCATTGCCGAATGGCTGGACGCGCAGCCGCAGATTGCCGCGGTCTATTATCCCGGCCTGCCCGGTCATCCGCAGTACCCGTTGGCGCAGCGGCAGATGCGGGGCGCGGGCGGCATGATTTCCATACGGTTGAAGGGCGGCGATGACGATTGCGCCCGGCGCTTTATCCGGCGCCTGAACCTGTTTACCCTGGCGGAAAGCCTGGGCGGGGTGGAAAGCCTGGTTAGCCAGCCGTTCACCATGACCCACGCATCCATTCCCCTGGAACTGCGCCTGGCCAACGGCATCACGCCGCAGTTGGTGCGCCTGTCCATAGGCATTGAGGACGCGGGCGATTTAATAGACGATTTGGCGCAGGGATTGACGGCCTTGTAAGTAAGCAATCACTATCTTCAACGGCGGTGCGCCAGCGAGCGCACCAGCCGGTTACCCAGCGACTGCACCCCCTGTACCAGCACAATCAGCACGACCACCGTGGCAACCATCACTTGATTATTAAACCGCTGATAACCATAACGTATAGCCAAATCGCCCAGGCCGCCGCCGCCAATCACTCCCGCCATGGATGAAAAACCGATTAGCATCACCATCGTAAGAGTGATGCCGGCCAACAGGGCGGGCAACGCTTCCGGCAGCAACACCTTGGTGATGACGTGGCGGGCGGAGCCGCCCATGGATAAGATGGCCTCAATGCGCCCTTTATCCACTTCGTCGAGGGCCGTTTCCACGATACGGGCAAAAAATGGAAATGCGCCGATGGTGATCGGGACAATGGCCGCGGTACTGCCAAGGGTAGTGCCGATAATCAGCCGGGTAAAAGGAATCAGCGCCACCAGCAGCACCACAAACGGCAGCGAACGGCCGATATTAATCACCGTTCCCAGCGCCCCGTGCAGGCGCGGCAGCGGCACAATCCCGCCTTGCCGGCTGACGAACAGCAGTACGCCCAGAGGCAGGCCGATCAGTACGGTAAACAGCGTGGCCAGCACCACCATATACAGCGTTTCCAGCGTGGCGTTCCACACCAGCGGCCACAGCGCGCTCCAGCCCATGCCGCCGTTCACCGCCCCCAGGATGCCGTCGATTAAGCGACTATGCATAACGGCGAGCCCTCCACCCCATGACGGCGTAAAAATGCCTGCTCCGCCTCGCGATCCGGCAGCAATGCCTGGCGCAAGCGCGAAGACGGCGTTCTCAGTAGGGCGGACAGCCGCCCGCTCTCCACCACCCGGCCGTGCTCCAGCAACGCGGCGCTATCGCAAATTGCTTTCACCACGTCGAGTTCGTGCGTGATTAGCACAATAGTGAGTGCTAACTGACGATGAATATCATTAAGCAGGGCCAGCACCGACGCGGTGGTTTCCGGGTCCAGGGCGCTGGTGGCCTCGTCGCACAATAAATACCTGGGCCGGGCGGCCAGCGCGCGGGCAATGCCCACCCGCTGCTTCTGGCCGCCGGAAAGCTGGGATGGAAACGCCCCGGCCTTATCGGACAGGCCCACCAGGTCCAGCAGTTCAGCCACCCGCTGCGCCCGCTCGCGCCGCGGCACGCCGGCGATGTCCAGCGGCACCGCCACATTGGACGCCACGGTACGCGCATGCAGCAGATTAAACTGCTGGAATATCATGCCGGTGCCCTGGCGCTGCCGGCGCAGTTCCCGGGCATCCAGTTGCGTAATATCCCGATCGTCGATGATAATCCTGCCGGAGCTTGGCCGCTCCAGCAGATTCAGGCAGCGAATCAGGGTGCTTTTGCCGGCGCCGCTGCGTCCCAGAATGCCATATACCGCGCCGTCTTCGATTGTCAGGGAGACCTCATGCAACGCGGGTCGCGCATTGCCGGGATAAATCTTGCCCAGACGCTCTATGACGATCATGATTTGGCATCCGCCACCGGAATAACCGAACCGGCATATTTATCCTTGATAAACTTGGCCACCTGCGGCGATTCCAGGTCGCGCGCCAGCTGTTTGATGCGCGGATCGTCGGCCAGCTTCGGCGTGGTGACCAGGATGTTGGCATAGGGGTTATGGTCGGCGCTCTCCAGTCCCAGCGCATCGCGCGCCGGACTCAGGCCGGCCTCCAGGGCGTAGTTGCCGTTGATCACCGCCAAATCCACATCATCCAGGGAACGCGGGATCTGCGGGGACTCGATTTCCAGTATTTTGATATGTTTCGGGTTTTCCGCGATATCCTGCGGCGTCGCCTGATGCGTCGCCGCATTGTCAAAACCCGCCTTGAGCTTAATCAGCCCCTTGCTTTGCAGCAGATACAGCGCCCGGCTCAGGTTGGTCACGTTATTGGGCACCGCCACCGTGGCGTTGTCCGGTACCTCCGCCAGCGTTTTATGCTTGGAGGAGTAAATGCCCAGCGGCTCGATATGCACCGTGGCCGCGACGGTAAATTTCTGTCCCAGCGTCTTTTCCTGATCGCGCAGATAAGGCACATGCTGGAAATAATTCGCATCCACATCGCCATGGGCCAACAGTTCGTTGGCATTGACCCCGCTGGTCAGCTCGATCACCTCCAGCTTCAAGCCGGGATCGAACGTTTTGACAAAATTGAGGATTTCCGCGTGGGGCACCGGATCGGCGGCAACGCGCAGCTGGCCGGCCGCCTGGGCGGGAAAAGCCAGGGAAACGGCAAGAGCTGCCCCTGCCAGACGTATAACGGCATGCTTTATCATAAAATTAATTCCTTATAAAATTAGACGATAAGTTCGCTACTGGCGCGCAGGATGTCGGGATAATACCGTTCGGCGACATCGGGATGGGACCGTAAACGTCCTTTCAGGTAATTCCAGCCCACGTCCCTCAGCAAGGGATTGAGCGGATCGCTGGCCGGGCCGCGGGCCTGGGCGGCCAGTTCAGGGGATAGCTGATAAAGGGGGACTACCGCGTCCAGCCTGGCGCCGAGGAAAAAGGCAATGGACAGGCGGTCCTGGGAATCCGGGGGAGAAACCACGCGATGTACCGTGGCGCGCAGATAGCCGTTAGTGGCCAGTTCCAGCAGCTCGCCGATATTCACCACAAAGGTGCCGGGCACCGGTACGGCGTCCACCCACCGATCCTCTTCTACCTCCACCTGCAGCCCTTTTTGCCGGTCTTGCAGCAAAAAGCTCAGGAAGCCGGAATCCTTATGGGCGCCGACCCCCTGGGCGCTGCCGGTTTGGTTGCGTCCGGGATAGCGGATTAATTTAATATGTTCGTTGGGCTTATCGCCATATAAGGTATCGAAAGCGTCGGCCGGCAGCGAGAGCGCTTCGGCAAACGCCCGCAGCAGCCGCAGGGACATGGCGGTCATGGCCGTTTGCCAGCGTAATAATACCGTTTTCAGGGCCGGCAGCTGTGCCGGCCACTGGTTGGGCCCCTGGAGGCGCGACCAGCCGGGGGAGCGATCCGTTGGCGCCAGCGCCGCCCGCTCCGCGCCGATGTCAAACTGCTCGCGCCAGTCCGGCTGGCCGCGGGTCAGCTCCGACGCGGCGCGGTTATAACCGCGGAAATGGGGGGAATTAATCATGGCCACCGCTTGCTTTTGCTCTTCGGGCAGCGCAAAAAACTCACGGGACAAGAGTTGAACCTGGGCCAGTAACTGCGCGTCCACGCCATGGCCGGTCAGGTAGAAAAAGCCGATATCACGCGCCGCGTGGCGCAGATCGGTCAGAAAAGCGGTTCTTTCAGCCGGGCCGCGATCAAGCCGGGAAAGATCGAGCAGGGGTAACGAGGTCGTGACGGTTGTACTCATGGATTGCTCCGTTAATCATAATTTATTCCTGGTCGTGGAAAACAGCGCCTGCAACAGGCTCTTGGCAATCTAAGCAGCAACGACAACGGTAGTCAGACATCATTTCCTCCTGGCGGGTAACCGGATAAATTTAGCGACGGCTCTTTATGGTTTTATGGATGGTTGTATGGGTCTTTGAATATGATAAAAGCTAGCACCAAGGTTAATTGGCCGCCCAATACCAATCTGTTCTATGTTATTTCAGCGGCAACTAAGCAAAAGTGGATAAGCAAGCTGAAAATTCAGCTATCGGGAGAATAAATAATAAGTTTGGCTAAATCATGCTGTGGATAATGCGCCCCGGCGCGGGGCGGTGACTGAATTGCCGAAACGGGCCGGCGCGTCTCTCGCCGCCGGCCCGTTTTTTATTACCGCGTGTTATCCGCGGTTCAGCCGTTATAAATCCCGGTCACGGCCGGCAGCCATAACGAAATTATCGGCACATAGGTAATAATCAGCAGCACGATAAACAGCACGCAGTAGAACGGCAGCATCGCTCTGACCACCGCCTCCATCTTTTGCTTGCTGACCGCGCTGGCGACAAACAGCACGGTCCCCACCGGCGGGGTAATCAGTCCGATGCCCAGATTAACCAGCATAATCATGCCGAAGTGTACCGGATCGACGCCTATCGAGGTGGTGACCGGCAGCAGCACGGGCGTGAGGATTAAAATCAGCGGCGCCATATCCATCAGGCACCCCACCAGCAGCAGCATGATATTAATGCACATCAGGATGATGTATTTATTATCGGAAATGCTCAGGAAAAAATCGGTAATAGTCTGCGGCAACTGCATAAACGTCATGACCGAGCCGAAGCCTGCGGCGAAGGCAATCAGCACCATGACGATAGTGACGGTTTTAATGGTGCGAAACAGCAGCAGGTGCAGGTCGCGCCAGCGGAATTCCCGATAGATGAACATGGTGACAAAAAACGCCCACAGGCAGGCAATGGCTGCCGATTCGGCGGCGGTAAAAATGCCGGACAGAATACCGCCGAGAATGATCACGATGGTAAACAGGCCCCAGAAGGCATCAAAAAATATTTTCAACGCCTGGCGGAACGGGACCATTTCCCCTTTGGGATAATTGCGCTTTTTGGCAAAGCCGATACACATAATCACCAGGCATAACCCGAGCAGCAGACCGGGAAAGATGCCCGCCATAAACATGGCGGAGATAGTGACGGTGCCGCCGGTGGCCAGGGAGTAGATGACCGAGTTATGGCTGGGCGGGGTGAGTACCGCCTGCACGGAACCGCTGGCGGTCACCGCGGCGGCAAAATCCCGCGGGTAGCCCTGCGCTTCCATCTGCGGGATCATCACCGAACCGATGGAGGCGGTATCCGCCAGCGATGAACCGGAAATCGCGCCAAAAAAGGTCGAGGCCACGATATTCACCAGCGACAGGCCGCCGCGGATAAACCCCACGAAGATATAGGCGAAATTGACCATTCGCCGCGCAATGCCGCCCTCGGCCATAATGGCGCCGGCCAGGATAAAGAAAGGAATGGTGAGCAGGGAGAATTTATTGATGCCGTTGGTCAACTGAATTACGATGGCCTCCAGCGGTAAATCAATCCACCACGCGCCGATAAAAGCGCTTAATCCCACCGCAAACGCCACGGGAAAGCCGAGGGCCAGGAGCACCATCAGGCTGCCAATCAGAATTAACGCATCCATTGAACCGCTCCGCAACCGTTAGTGGGAATTACCCAGCATCACCAGGGGGCGATGTGCCTGTGGGCCGCACATCATTCTTTCAATCACGAACAGCAGCGTAATAAGCATTCCCACCGGGATCGGCAAATACATTTCGCCGTAGCTCACGTCAGGTAATGACGCCATGGTCTGGTCCCACATCGCCGCGCACAGGCTGGCGCTGTACCAAACCAGGATCAGGCAAATCACGCACATTATGATGTCGCAGGCCAATTCGCAAAAACGCCGGCCGGCGGGCGATAACCGGTCGGTCATCACCGCGACCGAAATATGCGTATTGGCGCGATACCCCACCGCGGCGCCGATAAACGTAAAGATAATCATGCAGACAATCGCCACCGGTTCCGGCCAGGAGAGGGCGTTGTCGAACAGATAGCGGGCAAAAATGCCGATGGGTATCACCGTGACCATAATCATCAGCGAGATGCTGGCGATCGCCAGGCATGCAAAATACAACATGTCCATTAATCTGGGATAAGAATGCAACATAAGGATTCACCTGCGACGTTGGCTGCGGCGGTTAATAGTGATTTACCGCCGCCGGGAGTTAGGGACTAATTCACTTCCGCTATGCGCTTCATTAAATCTTCATGCCCTTTACCAAACTGATCCCGTACCGGCTGGGTCGCCTTGACGAAATAATCATGATCGATATCTTGGAAGTTAATTTTGGCGGCTTTCATTTTATCCAGCGACTGCTGATTGTATTGCGCCCACAGTTGGCGTTCATCCATTTGCGCTTCTTTGCCCAATTTCGCCAGGGTTTGTTGATCCTCTTTAGATAATTTATCCCACACGACTTTTGAAATAAGGATCATCTCCGGCTGAATAAAATGACCGGTCAGCGTGTAATATTTGGCAACCGGAATATAGTTGTGGGCGACAAAGGTGGGCGGGTTATTCTCGGTACCGTCCACCACCCCGGTTTGCATGGCGCTGAACACTTCGCTTACGCCCATGGCCACGGGATTGGAGCCCATGGCTTTCAGGGTGGCCAGGGAAATCTGGCTATTCTGGACGCGGATTTTCATGCCTTTTAAATCTTCCGGCTTAACCACCGGTTTTTTGGTGATCATATTGCGCACGCCGGCATCGGTCCAGCCGAGGAAAACCATTTTGGCCCGCGGGTCGGCGCTGACCTTATCGGCGATTTCCTGCCCGATCGCGCCGTCGAGCACTTTGTGCATATGGTCTTCGTCACGGAAGATATAGGGCAGCGTCAGCACGCTGGTTTCCGGGGCGATGGTGGTCATCGGCGCCAGCGAAACGCGGATCATGTCCACCGCGCCGATTTGCACCTGCTGCAACGCCTGCTCTTCATCCCCCAGCACGCCTCCGGAATAGACTTTAACCTCCAGCCGCCCGTCGGTGGCCTGTTTTAATTTTTCGCCCATGTGCTGCAATGCCACCACGGTGGGATATCCCTCGGGCTGCACCTCGGCCACTTTCAGCACCCGGGCCAGGGCGGGCAGCGTAACCAGAGTGGTGGCACAGGCCAGCGACAGGGCAATAAAAACTCTTTTCATTTTCATTATTATGACTCCCGACGGATTACAGAGATATACACGACCGGACACGTCAAACGGGCGGTATTCAGTCGCTTTGGTATTTGGAGGTTGAGGGAAGCAATATCTTCATCATATATGGAACGGCGTTTTAGAAAATACGCCTTCCGTCATTTGAATGAGGCGGGTCACATTTTTTGTGTTACCAATAGGTGAAATTTTAACGCTTATCACAAATTGAAATAAAATTCCTAAATAGTTGGCCTCCTATTTCATTAATCTATACTACCGCAACGGTTTGGTGAAAAAAATTAATAAAAACAATAAAATGATTGGATAATATCAAATCATTCCACCTTAATGCCTCTGATTAATGGGCCAGCGCCAATTGCGAACGGTCCTGCGCGGGCAATAACGCCAGGGCGTGTTTCAAATCCCGCGCTTCGTCCCCCGGGGTGCGGCCAAATAGCCGTTTAAACTCACGGTTGAATTGCGATGAACTTTCATAACCGACGCTGGCCGAGGCGGCCTGCGCCGACAGATTATCGCGAATCATCAGCAGCCGCGCCTGATGCAGGCGGGTCGACTTGATATATTGGATCGGCGAGGTATGGGTGACCGCTTTGAAATGGACATGGAAGGCCGGCACGCTCATGCCCGCTTCCGCCGCCAGGCGGGCCACATCCAGCGTGCCGGCATAATCGGCGTGGATGCGCCGCAGCGCCTTGGCGACTTTGCCGAACCGCCCCTGATGCGTCAGGGCGGCGCGAATCGCCCCGCCCTGCTCCCCCATCAAGACCCTGAAGCTGATTTCACGCACGATGGCCGGACCGAGCACCTCGGCCTCCAGCGGCGAAGCCAGGCATTGCAGCAGACGCAGCGTGGCGTCGGCCAGGTCGTCGCCCAGCGGGGTGGCGATGATCCCCAGCGGGGCCGCCGTCGGGCCGACGCCGGACTGGTCGAGGGTGAGCACCAGATCGGCCACCGCCAGCATATCCAGGCTCAAGGATACCGCCAGCATCGGCTCCTCCTCGCTGGCCTCGGTTTCAGTGGAAAACGGCAGCGGCACCGACAGCACCAGATAGTGCTGGGCATCATAAACATACACTTCGTCGGCAAGAAACCCGCGCTTGCGGCCCTGGCACACAATCACGATGCCCGGCTCATAGAGCACCTGCGTGCGGCCCAGGGGATGGTTGGCGCGCATAAAACGCACGCCGTCCAGGGCGGAACGGGTGTAACCCTCATGGGGCGCCAACTGTCCCAGCAGGTCGATCATACGCTGGGAACGGGACATGACTGGGAACTGCGGCATCAAAGGTACCTATGGCGTAGCAAGGGGCGTGAAGAGTAATAAAACATAAAATCCCCCCATTATCTCCTGTTAAATCCATATTAAATAGGAATAGGCAATAAACAAAAAGGACTGGATATTCGCCGATCGCCGCGTGCGTTTTACCATGGCTTTCCCAGACCATCCCTGATAAAGGCACACATTATGACTGCGATACAGAAAGCGAAAACCGTATTGATTACCGGCGCCAGCAGCGGTATCGGCGAAGCAACTGCGCGTTTGCTGGCCAGCCAGGGACACCGGCTGTTTATCGGCGCGCGGCGCACCGACCGGCTCGCCGAACTGGCCGACGAGCTGCGGGCGGCGGGCGGCGCGGTGGAATACCGCGCGCTGGACGTGACCAGCATGGAAGAGATGCAAGCCTTTGCCGACCAGGCCCTGGCCGCCAGCGGCCATATCGATGTGATAGTCAATAACGCGGGCGTAATGCCGCTTTCCCCGCTGGAGTCCCTGAA
Source organism: Sodalis sp. RH21 (assembly GCF_047324175.1). Lineage (NCBI taxonomy): Bacteria > Pseudomonadati > Pseudomonadota > Gammaproteobacteria > Enterobacterales > Bruguierivoracaceae > Sodalis > Sodalis sp. RH21. Next base: position 5,163,051 of record NZ_CP178732.1, read on the forward strand.
GGTAGACGAGTGGAACCGGATGATTGATGTGAATATCCGCGGCGTACTGCACGGCATCGCGGCGGTGCTGCCGCAGATGAAACGGCAGGGGCACGGGCAGGTGATTAATGTGTCATCCATCGGCGGGCTGAGCGTGTCCCCCACGGCGGCGGTGTATTGCGCCACCAAGTTCGCGGTCCGGGCCATCTCCGACGGACTGCGCCAGGAACACGATAATATCCGCGTCACCGTGGTTTGCCCTGGGGTGGTGGAATCGGAGCTCGCCGGCACCATTACCGATGACACGGCGCGGCGCGCGATGGAAGGTTTTCGGCGCATCGCCATTCAACCCGACGCGATTGCCCAGGCCATTGCGTATGCCATCGATCAGCCGGACGGCGTGGATGTCAGCGAACTGGTGGTACGCCCCACCGCCAGCCCTTATTGATTTCCCAACCCGCAATTTCCCAACACGCAATTTTCCCGGTAAGGGAACAGGAGTCGTATATGTCTGGCAACTCAGCCAAAACCTGGTTTATCACCGGCGCATCCAAAGGTCTGGGACTGGCGCTTACCCGCCTGCTGCTGGCCCGGGGCGAACGGGTCGCCGCCACCTCCCGCAGCAAGGCAGCGCTGGAAACGGCGGTGGCGCCCACCGCCGATCAGTTTCTGTTATTCCTGCCGGTGGCCGCCGACCTGACCGATGAAGCCAGCGTCGGCGCCGCCATCGACCTGGCGATCAAAACGTTCGGCAATATCGACGTGGTGGTCAATAATGCCGGTTATGGCCTGCACGGCGCGGTGGAAGCGTTATCCGATGCCGAGGTGCGCCAGAACGTCGAGGTGAATCTCTTCGCCCCGCTGAATGTACTGCGCCACGCGCTGCCCCATCTGCGCCGCCAGCGCTCGGGGCATATCATTAATATTTCGTCCATCGTGGGTTTCCAGGGCGGATATGCCGGCTGGGGCAGTTATGTGGCCACCAAATTCGCTCTCTCGGGCCTGACGGAAGCCCTGGCGGCCGAAGTGAAAGAATTAGGTATCCGCACCACCCTTATTTATCCGGGGCCGGTGCGCACCGATTTTCTCTCCGGCGGATCGCTGGCGGTGGCGCACCGGAAAATCGACGATTATACCGAGGCCCAGGCATCGCTGGATCTGCATCTGGGCACGTTGGCCGGCCGCCAGGCGGGCGATCCCGACCGGCTGGCTGCGCTTATCGCCGAAATCGCCGCCGCGGACCATCCGCCGCTGCATGTGTTTGCCGGTGAGATCTCATGGAACCTGGCCCATGAGAAAATTTCCCACGTCAAACAAGATCTGGCGGCATGGCGCGACGCGTCGTTCGCCACGGATTTCCCGCAATAAACCCGCCGCCGCCGGCGAGCAGCCGCGGCGCGTCATTTGTCATCTTTCCGCCATCAATCATTCATCCGCTTACCGCACCTTAGGGTGCGGCAAGCGTAGAAACTTCCCGGCGATTGCCTATTTTTTCTCCCCCAAGCCTGGGGGATGCCTTATTATGGAACTATCAACCGGTGGCATAAACAAAGCTCATGGTTTCATTTTGGCATTACCACATGGAGAACAACCTGACTATGAAAAAAGTGAATCGCGTATTATTAACCAACGATGACGGCATCGACGCCCCCGGACTGGAATTGCTGGCCCGGGCCGCCCAGGAAATCGCCAATGAAGTATGGATCGTCGCCCCCGCCCAGGATAAAAGCGGCGTCGCCAATTCGTTAAGCATGCGCGAGCCGGTGCGGGTGATCGATAAAGGCCCCCGGCGGTTTGCCGTCTACGGCACCCCCGCCGACTGCGTGGCTTATGCCGTGCACCAGGCCATGCGCGATACGCCTCCCGATCTGGTGCTCTCCGGCGTGAATAACGGCTCGAACCTGGGATTTGAAACGCTGCTCTCCGGTACGGTGGGCGCGGCCATGACCGGCATGTTATCCGGCGTGCCGTCTATCGCGCTCAGCCAAAACCGCGACCCGGACCAGCCGGTAAACTGGGACAGCGCGACGCGCTTTCTGGTGCCGACGCTACAGCATTTATTGCAGGCCAGCTGGGATAAGCAGGTCTGTCTCAACGTTAACTTCCCCGATATGGCGGCGGATGACGTTAAAGGCATCAGGGTCACCAAACAGGGCATGGGCAATGTGGACGGCATCATGGTCACCAGCGCGAAGGACCCCCACGGCGAGGACTATTTCTGGATACGGGTGCGCCACGGCGGCCTGGAACGGCCGGAAAACAGCGAGCTTAAACTCAATGACGACGGTTATATCTCGGTAACGCCGCTGACCTTCGAGCGCACCGAAATCCATGAATACCAGCGCCTCGGCGACCTGTACGGGCAGGATTTCTGAGGTTGCGTCCGGCGCGGCGCCTGACGCATTACATCATCTGTTTGATAATATCCGTCAGGGCGATGACGGCGCGCTCATACCTCTCGTCCCAGGCGTATGAGGTATTAAAGCGGAAATAATTATTATACTGGCCGCCGGCGGAAAACATCTTGCCGGGGGCAATGCTGATTTTTTGCCGCAGCGCCCGGTGATAAAGCTCCGTGGCGCTGATATGCGCCGGCAGCTCAATCCATAAAAAGTAGCCGCTATGGGAGTAGTTGATGCGCGCCGCCGGGGGCAAATGGGCATGCAGCGACTGCCAGGCGCTGTTTTTGCGCTGTTCGAGCAGGCGGCGCAGGCGCCGGAGATGGCGGTCATAACTGCGGGTGGCCAGGTAGTTGGCCAACGCCAGCTGCATCGGCGCGCTGGTGGACAACGTGGTCATCAATTGCAAGCGCTGGATCTTGCCCGCCATTTCCCCCGCCGCCACCCAGCCGACCCGGAAGCCCGCCACCAGATTTTTGGAAAACGACGAGCAGTGCATGGCCATGCCCAAACGGTCATAGGCTTTGGCCGGCAGCGGTTTATCGGCGCCGAAATAGAGTTCGCTATACACGTCATCCTCAATCAGATGCACCCGGTACTGCTGCAACAGGGCCACCAGTTGCCGTTTTTTCTCATCGGACAACGTACAGCCCAGCGGATTGTGGCTATTGGTCATGACCCAGCAGGCCTTGACCGGGTAAGCGGCCAGCGCGTTTTCCAGCGCGTCGAGATCGATGCCGAATTGCGGATGGGTGGCAATGGCCACCGCCTTTAGTTTCAACCGTTCCAGCGCTTGCAGGGCGCCGTAAAAGGCCGGGTTTTCCACGATCACCCAGTCCCCCGGCTCCGTGACCGCTTGCAGGCTTAGGTTGAGCGACTCCATGGCGCCGGCGGTGATAACTATTTCTTCGGGGGAAATTTGCATTCCTTGCAGGGCATAACGTTTGGCGATGGTGTTGCGCAGGTCCTCGTTGCCCGGCGGCAGATTATCCACGGCGCTTAGCGGGGTCATGGAGCGCGCCACCGTGGTCAGCGAGCGGGCGAGCTGCTGGCGGGGGAACAGCGAAGGATCGGGAAAAGCCGAGCCGAAGGGCACGATGGATTGATCGCGGCTGGCCTGCAGCACATCAAAGATAAAAGCGTTGATATCCACCTGTTCGGCGGGCTGCACCTGCTGGTGGGTGGCCGGGGTGGTGAGGAATTCGGCCTTCGGCGCAATGTAATAGCCCGACTGCGGGCGGGAGATGATCCATCCCTGGCTTTCCAGTATTTGATAGGCGTGCATCACCGTCATCAGGCTCATGCCCGAGTAGACCGCCTGCTCGCGCAGCGAGGGGAGCTTGTCCCCCACCTGCCAGATATTGGCCGCGATCTGCTCGCGTAACCGATCGACCAGCGTTTCGTATTTATTCATCCCAGGCACCGCGCCTCGTTATTTACAGCAACTGTTATAGCATAAATCATCATTTTTGTAGCTGTTATACCCCAGTTTTTCATTCTATGATCGACGGCGTCCCGCAGCGTTAACGCGCCAATCCCTTGGCGGGCAGCGGAACCCGGTTGTTCGGATTAATCAGTATGGGGTATGCCATGTTTGGGCTAGACGCGTTTCACCTTGCCAGAATCCAGTTCGCCTTTACGGTGTCCTTCCACATTATCTTTCCCGCCATCACCATCGGCCTGGCCAGCTTTCTGGCGGTGCTGGAGGGACTGTGGCTGAAAACCCGCAATGACGATTATCGCGATCTATATCATTTCTGGTCCAAGGTTTTTGCGGTGAATTTCGGCATGGGGGTGGTTTCCGGACTGGTGATGGCATATCAATTCGGCACCAACTGGAGCGGTTTTTCCCAGTTCGCCGGCAGTATCACCGGGCCGTTATTGACTTATGAGGTGCTGACCGCCTTCTTTCTGGAAGCCGGCTTTCTCGGGGTGATGCTGTTCGGCTGGCGGCGGGTGGGCAACGGCCTGCATTTTTTCGCCACCTGCATGGTGGCGCTCGGCACCCTGATGTCCACCTTCTGGATACTGGCGTCCAATAGCTGGATGCATACGCCCCAGGGATATGCGGTGCAAGACGGCCAGGTCGTGCCGCTGGACTGGGTGCAGGTGATTTTCAACCCGTCCTTCCCCTACCGGTTGCTGCATATGTCCACCGCCGCGTTTTTGGCCAGCGCCCTGTTTGTCGGTTCCGCCGCCGCCTGGCATCTGCTGCGCCATAACGATACCCCGGCCATTCGCAAAATGCTGTCGATGGCGATGTGGATGCTGCTGGTAGTCGCCCCGATCCAGGCGGTGCTGGGAGACATGCACGGCCTGAATACGCTGGAATACCAGCCGGCCAAGATCGCCGCCATCGAGGGCCACTGGGAAAACCGCCCCGGCGAGGCCACGCCGCTGATCCTGTTCGGCCTGCCGGACATGGCCGGGGAAACCACCCGCTACGCCCTTGAGCTCCCCTACCTGGGCAGCCTGATATTGACCCACAGTTTGCAGCGGCAGGTGCCGGCGTTAAAGGACTTTGCCAAACGGGATCGGCCCAATTCCACTCTTGTTTTCTGGTCGTTCCGCCTGATGGCCGGCTTGGGCATGCTGATGATTTTGCTGGGGATAACCAGTCTGTGGCTACGCCGGCGGCAGCGGCTGTACCGCTCGCGCGTTTTTTTGCGTTTTGCCCTGTTGATGGGCCCGACGGGGCTGATTGCCATCCTGGCGGGCTGGTTTACCACCGAGGTCGGCCGGCAGCCTTGGGTGGTTTACGGCCTGCTGCGGACCCGCGACGCGGTATCCGCCCACGGCGATTTGCATATGAGCATCAGCCTGCTGGCGTTTATCGCGATTTATTCATCGGTGTTCGGCGTGGGTTATCTGTATATGGTGCGCCTGATGCGCCAGGGACCGCAGCCGGGCGAGGGGCAAGCGCCGCCGCCGGGCGGTCCCGGCCGGCCGCGCACGCCGGCCCGCCCATTATCCGCGGTGCAGGAGCCGTTAAATCCCACAGGCAAGAGGAACTGACATGGGCATCGATCTTCCGGTAATCTGGTTTGCCATTATTGTCTTTGCCACCCTGATGTATATCGTGATGGACGGCTTTGATCTGGGCATCGGCATTTTGTTTCCCATGATTCGGGACCCGCGGCAGCGGGATATGATGATTAATACCGTCGCCCCGGTATGGGACGGCAACGAAACCTGGCTGGTATTGGGCGGCGCGGCGCTGTTCGGCGCGTTCCCCCTGGCCTACGCGGTTATCATCGATGCCCTGGCCATCCCGCTGACCCTGATGCTGTTCGCGCTGATTTTTCGCGGCGTGGCCTTTGAGTTCCGCTTTAAGGCCACGCCCCATCATCGTCCCTTCTGGGATAAATCCTTCATCGCCGGCTCCGTGATTGCCACGTTCTGCCAGGGCGTGGTGGTAGGGGCGTTCCTGAACGGGTTCCCGGTGGCGGGACGCAGCTTTGCCGGATCGGCCTTCGGCTGGCTAACCCCGTTCAGCCTGTTTTGCGGCGTGGGGCTGGCGGCGGCTTACGCCCTGCTGGGTTGTACCTGGCTGATTATGAAAACCGGCGCCGGTTTGCAGCTCGCCATGTTCCGGCTGGCCGTTCCGCTGCTGGCGCTGCTGCTGCTGGCGATCGCCGCCATTAGTATCTGGACGCCGCTGGCGCACCCCGCGATTGCCCGGCGCTGGTTCGCGCTGCCTAATCTGTTTTATTTCCTGCCGGTGCCGGTGCTGGTGGCACTGGCCGGCGGGTGGCTGTACCGGTCGGTGCGGCGCCGCGCCGATCGCGCGCCGTTCCTGCTGACCCTGGCGCTGGTATTCCTTGGGTTCACCGGTTTGGGTATCAGCATCTGGCCGGATATCATTCCGCCCGCCATCGATATCCGCGCCGCGTCGGCGCCGGCGCAAAGCCAGGGTTTTATGCTGGTGGGCGCCCTGCTGATTATCCCGATCATCCTGGTCTATACCTTCTGGAGCTACTTTGTGTTCCGGGGAAAAATCAATCCCGAAGAGGGATACCATTAATCGCCAGTCCCGGGCCGCCCGGGAGGAGGGGGAATAAGTATGGCGACCTTGCAAAATACCGCCCGGCAAAGGGAAATGAAACCGTTATGGCGGCGCCTGCTCTGGCTGGCGGTGCTCTGGACGGCCAGCGTACTGGCGCTGGGAGTGGTGGCCGCCTTGTTCCGGCTGATGATGACGGCGGCGGGCATGAGCAGTCATTAACTGGGTGGAGATAACCTTTTTCCCATGTTCCAATTCGCTAAAAATGACGCAAACAGCGAAAAAGGGCTACTAAAAGGGTTCAGCGAAGTTTTATCCTCTCTTGGCCACTTAAGCGACGTACGCAGATGCGGTTTTTTTATTGGCAAGATTGATACCCTGGATCATTATCTACCACAATCCACAACGCCTTTGTCAATTCTCCAGAACGGAGCCATCGCCGATGAAATAAACCAGCTTTGCCGCATCGCCAAATTACGCGGTATGCAGGATGCGGAATAAGCAAAAGAGCGCTCAACCATCTGCTATATTTATTATATTATTTTAATATTTAATCGTTCAAGCATGGTTTCTGCTTTTATACACAACGTCAGAATATTCATTATGGCTGCTGATAAAACCGCCGCAATAGCGCCAGCGGCCATTCGGCATCGTTATCCGGCCGCGCTCCGGGGCCGGCGGGCGTCGCTGTCCGGCCGCTGGCCCGCAGGCAGGCATCCATGACGGCGGCGGTGAATTCGGGGTGAAATTGTACGGAAAACGCCTGCGGGCCATAACGCAGGATCTGGCAGTCGTCCAGGCGCGAAGTGGCCAATACCCTGGCCTGCGGCGGGGGACAAAGCACCGTTTGGCGATGGGAGAGCCAGGCGCCGAAGCGGGCGGGCAGTCCGGCCAAGAGGGGATCGGCTAAACCGTCGGGCAGTAGATCGATGCCCTGCCGGCCCCCTTCCCATCCGCGCGGGTTATCTCCCACCTCGCCGCCCAGGGCGTGGGCCATCAACTGATGGCCATAACAGACGCCAAACAGCGGCAGCTCTTGGGAAAATGCCGTGCGCACCCAGGCGGCCGCGCCCTCGCTCCAGTCGGCCCGGTCGGTCACCATGGCCCAGGAACCGGTGAGAATAGCTCCCGAGACGGTGCCGGCTTCGGGTAGCGGATCGCCCAGATCGGGGCGGATCAGCCGGTAGTCCCGCGCGTTCAGCGCCAAAGCCCGGATAAACCAGTTATGCTGCTGGCCTTGCCGCGCGACAATCGCCGCCGGCGGTTGCCCTAACTGGATAATGGCTAACGGCGCCTTTGCGGGACTAGTCATGCTGATAAAAATCCTTGGCTGAATTAATCACCGGTTTGATAATGCCCGCGCGCACCGCGAAGTCGCCGAACGCCTCGCCGTCGCCGCGCCCGGCGGCCCAGCGGCCGATAAGCGCATCGGCCTGGGCCATAATGGCCTCGACGTCGATATTGTCCCGATAAAGCCGCGGGATACGCGTGCCCGCCAGATTACCGCCGATATACAGACTGTAACGGCCGGGGCCGCGGCCGACCAGCCCCATTTCCGCCAGCATAGCGCGACCGCACCCGTTGGGACAGCCGGTGACGCGAAAAATTATCGCCTCTTCGCCCAGGCCGTGGCGGGCCAGTATGCTCTCCAGGCGCGCGACCAAATCCGGCAGCACCCGCTCCGCCTCCGCCATCGCCAGCGGGCAAGTGGGGAAAGACACGCAGGCCATGGCGCTTTTGCGCTGGGGGCTCAGCCGGTCGTCTATCAAGCCGTATTGCCGCGCCAGGGCGTCGATCAACGGCTTTTGCTGCTCGTCCACGCCGGCGATAACCAGATTCTGGTTCGGCGTTAAACGAAAATCCCCCCGGTGAATCCGGGCGATCGCGGCAATACCGGTTTTCAGCGGCGCGCCGGGCCGGTCCACCAGCCGTCCGCTGGGAATAAACAGCGTGAGGTGGTACTTGCCCTCCACCCCGGCCACCCAGCCGATGCGATCGCCGCGCGAGGTGAACCGATAGGGGCGCAGCGGCGCAAAATGCTGGCCGGACCGGCGCTCCACTTCCGCTTTAAACACCTCGACGCCCACCCGCTCCAGGGTATATTTGGTTTTGGCATTGCGGCGGTTGGAGCGGTTGCCCCAGTCCCGCTGGGTGGCCACCACCGCCTCGGCCACCGCCAGCGTGGCGTCCAGGCCGATAAACCCGAATTCGGTGGCCAGGCGGGGATACGTGCTGGTATCGCCCTGGGTCATGGCCAGCCCGCCGCCGACCAGGACATTAAAGCCGATGAGCTTTCCGCCGTCTTCAATGGCGACAAAACTCAGATCGTTGGCATGTAAATCCACATCGTTTTGCGGTGGAATCACCACGGCGGTTTTAAATTTGCGCGGCAGGTAGCTGTTGCCCAATACCGGCTCATCCTCGGGCTGCCGCACCTTTTCCCCATCCAGCCAGACTTCGGCATAGGCATTGGTGCGCGGCAGCAGGTGCTCGGATATTTTTTTCGCCCATTCATAGGCATCCCGGTGCAATATGGATTCCACCGGATTGGCGGTGCAGAGCACGTTGCGGTTCACGTCGCCGGCGGTGGCGCGGGAATCCAGGCCCAACTGCTGCAACAGCCGGTGCACCGGTTTGATATCCCGCTTCAGCACGCCGTGAAACTGCACCGTCTGGCGATTGGTAATGCGGATGCTGCCGTATAAGGTATGTTCGCTGGCGAAGGAATCCAGTCCCTGCCATTGGCCGGGGGTGATAATGCCCCCCGGCAGGCGGATGCGCAGCATGACCGTATGCAGCGGCTCCAGTTTCTGGTCCTGGCGCTCCTGGCGGATATCCCGGTCGTCCTGCTGGTACATACCGTGAAAACGGATCAGTTGAAAATTGTCGCCGGTAAATCCCCCGGTCAGTTGATCGCTTAAATCCTCCGTCAAGGTCCCGCGCAACAAGCGGCTCTCGCTTTTTAAGCGTTCGTTGTCGGATAACTTATCATCGCTCATATATTTGCTCCTGACGCCCGGCGGCGCCATGTTATTATTTTTTAAATAGCATTAATAAAAGGAGTTAAACATGTAAGCGGACGGGGGGATATAAACAGTCGGCGCGACTTTTTATATAACAGTTTATAGAGACAGGTTATTCCAGCAGGATACTATTTTTTATTACTTTATTAAACCCTGTTATGGCGAAATGATATAACCCCCCGCCGCGGGATGTAAAACATGGCGCCCATAACCATATTTGCCTGACGCTTAACAGACAGCGGGGGGGTATTCTGGGCTATTATCGGGCTTGGTAGCGGATTCTCCGGGAAGATGACATTGTGGTTGTTAACTCTATTGCCCCCCTCGCCGCCGGCGCCGATAGCCGGCCGCAAGCGCCGGACGGCGGCGGCACGCCGGCCATCGCAGACTCCTGGCAGCGCTGTCGCCCGGTAATGCAGCCCGCCGTCTGGCGCATGCCGCACCGGGCGGCCGGCGCCACCTTTGCGTCCATTTGCCGGCGGAAAAACGATTTGCTGGTGCTGGGCCAGGCGGCGCTGGAAGATGCCTATGAATACATGGAGTCGCGCCCCTGCGTACTGCTGATCCTCGACGAGAGCGGCTGCACCCTGTGGCTATGCGGCCACGCATCCACCCGCGCGCAATTGGCGGCGCTGGGCATAGTGGAAGGCAGCTACTGGAGCGAAGGCCTGATGGGCACCAACGCGCCCGCCCTGGCCATGGCCTCGGGCAATCCGGTGCAAATCGCGGGCCGGCAGCATTTTAAACGGGCGCTGCACCCCTGGCACTTTTGCGCCGCCCCGGTATACGACAATAGCGGCCGCCAGCGGGCGGTGATCGTCCTGGGCAGTCTGCTGGCGGAAAAGGCCGCCAGCGATTTGTCGCTGGCGCTGGTGCTGGCCCGCGAAGTCGGCAATTACCTGCACGCCGATAGTCTGCTGGGCGAAACCAATCGCCATCTCAACGCGCTTAACGCCCTGCTGGACGGGGTGGAGGACGGCGTATTGGCCTGGGACCAGCACGGCTGCCTGCAATACCTGAATTCCCGCGCGGCCGCCATGCTGGGGCTGGATGAAACCGAAAGCCTCGGCAAACCGGTGCTGGCGCTGCTCACCCTGCCGGCGCTGGTTATCCAGGCCATGCAAAACCGCAGCGCGCTAAGCCACGTCCAGGTGACGTTTGAACACCGGCAGCGCTTTATTCCGGCGCTGCTGACCCTAAAACCCATCCCCGACGGCGATCGGTGCGGTTTTATCGCCCTGCTCCACCCCCAGGAACTGTTGCAGCAACTGGTGCATAACCAGCTTGGCCGGGTCAGCCACACGTTCGAGGATATGCCGGTGGCGTCGCTGGAGATGCGTCGGCTGGTGCGTTATGGCAAACAGGCGGCCAAAGGCGGGCATCCGGTGTTATTGCACGGTGAAGAAGGGGTGGGCAAGCAGCGCCTGGGCCAGGCGATTCATAATGCCAGCGACCGCGCCGCCGGGCCCTATATCGCGCTCAATTGCCAGGCGCTGCCGCAGAATTTGATGGCGCGGGAGTTTCTGGGCAGCGATGCCAGCGAAGGGGAATCCGGGCTGCCGAGTAAATTCGAGCTGGCCAACGGCGGCACGCTCTATCTGGAACAGGTGGAGTACCTGTCGCCGGAAATGCAGTCCGCCCTGCTGCAAATTATCAAAACCGGCATGCTGATGCGCGTCAATTCCAACCGGGTGATTCCGGTGAACGTGCGGATCATCGCCGCCACCGGCGCCGATTTGCCCCTGCTGGTCAAGCAAAACCGTTTTCGCCGCCAGCTGTTTTACACCCTGCAATCTTTTGAACTGCATATTCCGCCCCTGCGCCAGCGCCAGCAGGATATCCCGCTGCTGGTACAGGAGTGCCTGGCGGCGCTGGGCCGGCATTTCCAGTGCCGCTACCGCATCGGGGCGGAAGTGATGCAGCAGTTCGGGCTCTATCCCTGGCCGGGGAACGATCAGGAACTGAAAAGCGCGGTGGAGCGCGCCGCCATGACCTGCCGCAACAATCACATTTGTCTTAACGATTTGCCGGAGTATCTCTTACAGGAACGGACGCTGGCGGAGCCGGACATGCCGGATATGCCCCCCATGCTCTCGCTGGCGGATCTGGAGCGCCAGGCCATTATCCGCGCGGCGCGGGTCTGCCACGGACAGTTAAACGAGATGGCGCCGCTGCTGGGCATCGGCCGCACCACGCTGTGGCGCAAGATCAAGCAATATCATCTGGAGATTGGGCAATTCAAGGGGGATGGGGGCTGAACTCCCAGGCCGCCGGATAATGGCTTACCCGGCATCCCCCGTGGCCCGCGCCGGCGGCGTTATGCCGTGACCTGCGCCAGGCTAAGCGTGCCGGCCGCGGGATCGAGAGTTGCCGCCTGGCCGGTTTGAGTCGCCTCCAGGCAGCCGCTTAACCCCACCACCATCGGAATCCCCAGCGCGCGCGCCAGAATGGCGCTATGGGACAATATATCCCCGCGCTCCAGGCCAATGCCCTTCACCCGCTGCCGATCCATGGCGATCATTTCCGACGGAAACAGCTCGCCGGCGATCACCAGTACGCCAAGGTTCGCCACGGGGGCGGCCAGCGCCGGCGGCGGCGGTTCAGCGGCTAAATAGCCCAGCAGGCGGTTAAGGATATCGCGCACATCCAGCTCCCGGGCGCGCAGATAGAGATCCTCCATGGCGCCATACTCCCGCGCAATCGCCATGAGCTCCCGCGCCAGCGCCGCATCGGCCCCCAGCAAGTCCTGCTTTATCCGCCGCTCCACGGCCTGTAGCAAATCCTCATCATCCAGCAGCAGTTGATGGGCGCTGAAAATCGCCCCCTGCTCTTCTCCTATCAGCGTCACGGCCTGCTGCGCCAGCCGGCCCAAATCACCGATAACCGCCGCAATCGCCGTCCGCATCCGGCCGATCTCCGCGGCGATCTGGCCCTGGCCGATGGGGTCGGGACGGGGCTGATGGCGTACCGGCCGCAGTTGCAGCACCGGCGCGCTAATGCTGCCCGGAGGGACCGGCGTGCCGGTCAGGATCTGCCCGGATGGCGGGGCGATAGCCTCGCCAAACCCCTGCCGCGCCAGGTCGCTGAACGCTTCAAGCGCCTGCGCCGCCTGGGGGCCGCTGGCCAGCAGGCTAATGGTGTCCCCCTGGCGGATTTGCAACGCCGCCAACTGGTTCAAGCTGCGCGGATCGGCGCCGCGGCCGGCTTTCTCCAGCCGCAGATCCGCCTGGAAGGGCGCCAGCGCGCCCGCCAGTTTGGCGGCCGGCCGCACATGCAGGCCGTTGGGATTAAGCACGGTCCAGCTGACGCGTTGGCTATCGGCGGGCATCGCCGGCGGCGACGGCCCGGCGGCGGGCGCGTCCGGATCGTCCTGCCCGGCCAGTTGGCCCATTTTGGCCGCCAATGCGCCCAGGGCTTCCGCCCTGACCCGCGCTAAATCCCCGCCGGCGGAAGCGGCGACCACCGCGGCCAGGGCGCCTTCCACCAGCGGCGCGGCGCATAACCGCACCCGCCGCGCCACGTCAGGCGCCAATAAATCCAGCGCCGTTTCGGCGCTCAGCAGCGCGCTGCCCAGATCCATCAACACCAATACGCCGGAAGGATCGTCCACCGATTCGATGGCTTCCATTACCTTAATCGCATCGGTGCCGATGGGATGCTCCGCGTCGTCCACGCCGGCGGCGATGGCCAGCCGGCACCCGTCCTGCATCATTTGCCCGGCCAATTGCTCGACGCCCTGCGCCAGCAGCAGGCTATGGGACACTACCACGATATTGACCATATCTCCTCCCGCTATCCCGCCGTGCGCTTATTCACGGCTGGCCACCTGGTAAAGCGCCTCGATCATCAGCATGGCCGAGGTGGCGCCGGGATCTTGATGGCCGATGCTGCGCTCGCCCAGATAACTGGCCCGCCCTTTGCGCGCCTGCATGGTAATCGTGGCCGCCAGCGCCTGCTGCGCCCGGGTCACGCCCCGTTGCAGCGCATCCACGATCGTCAGGTCTTGATCCCGCGCCTGCTCCAATTCGTCCACCACCGGCAGCCAGACATCGCACATGGTTTTATCCCCCGGCTCCGCTTTGCCGCGCATCACCACGCCCTCCGCCCCCTCTTTCAGCATCAGGCAGAGCGCCGGCAAATCGAGGCTTTGCTTGGCATTGGTGCTTTGCGCCGCGCGAATAAAGAACGTGCCCAGCAGCGGGCCGCTGGCCCCGCCCACGCTCGACAGCAGCGTCATGCCGGTATTCTTTAAAATAAACCCGATATCCTTGTCCGCCACCGACGGCAATTTCTCCAGCACTTTATCAAAGCCGCGGTTCATATTCAGGCCATGGTCGCCGTCGCCGATATCCGAATCCAGCTGGGTCAGGAACACCCGCTGGGCGGTAAAAACCGCGGCGCACTGCTCCAGCCAACCGACAATATGCTGTTTGGTGATAACCATTCGTTCCTCCAGGAATTAGCAGCCCCAACGCAGGGCCGGGGTATTAACCGGTGCGTCCCATAATGCCAGCAGCGGATCGTCGACTTGGAGCAGGGTGATGGAGATGCCCTGCATATCCAGCGAAGTACAGTAGGACCCGATAAGCTTGCGTTCAATCGTCAGGCCGAACTCATCGCAGCACTGCGCCAGGCGGTGCCAGACGCCATACAGTTCGGATAACGGCGTGGCCCCCAGATTGTTCACCAGCGCAATCACCCGATCGCCTTTGGCCAGCGCCTGCTTGGTCTGGCGCGTCTCCTGCCAGTCCCCCGCCAGCCGATCCCAGTGGCGCAGGGTGCGCTGATAATGACCATGCTCGATCAGGGTGGTAAACATGCTGTCCACCGTCTCGTTGAGCGAGCCGAAAGGACGGCGTTCGATACCGGGTTCGCCGTGAATGCCGATGCCGAACTCCATCTCGTTTTCCGCCAGCGCAAACGACGGCTTGCCGGCGGCCGGTACGGTGCAGGCGCCCAGGGCGATGCCCAGCGAGTGCCCCTGATTATTGATGCGCTCCCCCAGCGCCCGGCATTCATCCAGCGAATCGCCGCGCGCGGCGGCGGCGCCGAGCAGTTTTTCAATCAGTACGGTATTGGCCACCCCGCGCCGGCCGGTGGTAAACAGGCTGTCTTTCACCGCCACGTCATCGTCAATCACCAGCGTCGCGACGGCCGTTCCGCTGGCGTGCAGCAACTCCGCCGCCGTCTCGAAATTCAGGATATCGCCGGTATAGTTCTTGATCAGCATAAGTACGCCCTGACCGCCGTCAATGGCCTGCCCGCAGTCATACATCTGATCCGGCGTCGGGGAAGTGAAAATTTCGCCGGGGCAGGCGCCGGCCAGCATGCCTTCGCCGACATATCCGCAATGCATCGGTTCATGGCCGCTGCCGCCGCCGGACATTAACGCCACTTTGCCGGCCGCCGCACCCGCGCTGCGGGTCACAAACAGCGGTTCCTCGTGCAATCGCAGTTCGGGATGGGCCTCCACCAGGCCGTGCAGTTGTTCGTGCAGTACCGCTTCAACGCTGTTGATTAATTTTTTCATACGTTGCTCCGCCATCAGAGAGATAAGAAATAGGCTATGGGTACTTACTATAAAGCGGAGATTCTTGCAGGGTGATAGCGGCGGAAAAAGTTCCATTATGAAACATTGCGCCGCCGGCGACGTTTTATTATGAAACGGCCAACCGGCAAATAATGCCAGAAAGTGAGCTGCCGCACACAATGGAGGGAAGAGGAATTAAGAGAGGAACCCCGGCTTATGCCATATCGTCCAGCGCCCGGCGCGCGCGTTCGAGCTGGGCCTTTCGTTCTTCCGGCGCCTGGAGGGCCAACTGCGTCAGCAGCAGATCGAGGGTCAATAACAGGCCGTAACGCGCCGCCCCCGATTGGGAAATAGTCGCCACGCTGTCGGTATTGAGCGGCAGAACCACCCCCGCCAGCGTAGCCAGGGCGCTGGCCGCGGGAACCATGGCGATAACCGGGGCGCCGTACCCTCCGGCAATGCGGGCGGCGGCCAGCAGATCCGGGTTTTCCCCGGTCATGGAGAGCGCCAGCACCGCCTGCCGCGGCCCCAAATTAGCCGCCGTGATACGCATCATTTCAGCGTCATGGTAAGCAAACGCCGGATAACCGGCGCGCATTAACCGGTGCTGCAAATCGTTGGCCAGCAGCGTGGCGCTGCTGCCGGTGCTGAACAGATAAATACCCTGCGACTGGTTTAAAATTTCGCTGGCGCGGGTAAACGCCCGCGCTTCGAATTGCAGCAAGTGCCGGTGCAAAGTCTGCTCGATCTCCGCCACCGTCTGGCGCCACAGCAAAGGGATGGAGTCCGGCACGGGGGGCGCGGCGGGCAAATAACGTGAACCGACGGCGCTGGCCTGCGCCAGCTTCATGCGCAAATCGCGGATATCATCGCAGCCAATGGATTTGGCAAAGCGGGTGATGGTGGCGGGGCTGACTCCGGCCTGCGCAGCCAATTGCTCAATAGTGGCCGACGAGGCGAACGGCACATCGTCAAGGATCGCCTGGGCGACTTTGGCTTCCTGCTGGCTAAGCTGATTAAGCTGCGCGCGGATTTGGTAAATAATATCGCCAATATCTTCTTCAGCGCCAATCGAGCGGGCAAACAGGCCGATGGCCGCGGCGCTGACGCCCGGCAGCTTGCCAATGGCGGAGGCCGAGGCAAACGCCACGTCCATATTGCCTAATACCGGCGGCGCGACCGGGATTTCGGCGGCCGCGGCCGGGGGCTGCTGTTCACGCATACGATAAATAAAATCGTTCAGATCCGCGCAACCCAGGGATTTGGCGAAATTGCCGACAATTTCCTTGCTCACGCCGGCCCGGGCCGCCAATTGATCGATAGTCGCGGTGGAAGCGAACGTGGGATTCTCCAGGATGGTTTTGGCGACCCTGGCTTCCTGACGATTAAATTGGTTTTGCCTGAACTGAATTTGATAAACGATATCCATGACCAAGATGTCCCATTTTTGCGCCGACCGGCCAGCCCCGATCAAATTAACGTAGTTTGCGTACCGGTTAAAGGCCTGGCCCTTAGGATACCTCAGTGAAAATATTTTTCATAGGTCCCTCACAATTTTGGCGTATGGGGCGTCATGAAAAAAGACTTTATTTATAAATCACTTTAAATCAACATGTTATAATAAATTGCACATCTTGAATTTTTCATAAAAATCGATGATGATCACATTGATGAAAAATATTTTCATTGACAGATGTTTTCAACTTGCTGTTTTTTAATGATTTTTTATTTCCATAATTAAAAGCTATGGGCCCAAGGTATTTACAACCGGTCATCGCTGCTGTTTTATGTTTATACCAAGCGAGGATTGCCTGTTATAGGGAAGCAAAAAAATGAAAAAGATTATTTTATGCTGCGCCGCCGGCATGTCCACCAGCATGCTGGTGCAAAAAATGAAAGCCGAGGCTAAAAAACGCGAATTGGAGATCGATATCCAGGCGATCCCGGTGGCGGAATTTGAACAAGTGGTGGCGCAGGCGGATATTATTCTGCTTGGCCCGCAGGTGAAATATGAATATTCCCGGTTATCCGCCATTGCCACGCCGCTGGGTAAACCCGTGGCGGTAATCGATATGCTGGATTACGGCACCATGCGTGGGGATAAAGTATTGGATAAAGCGCTTAGCCTTATTTCCTGACGCCTCTTAATTAAATCAACGCGTGAATGTTTTGCTTCACGCGCCGGGTGAGCTATGCCTGAACAGCGGCAAACGGGGGGCAATATGGATCTGGAAAGCAGCGTAATGGAGTTATTGATCCAGGCCGGCAGCGCCAGAAGTAGTTTATTAACCGCATTGCGGCAGGCCAGGCACGGGGATACCGGCGCCGCCCTGGCGGGAATGGCCGAGGCCAGGGCCGCCATATCCCTGGCGCACAAAATACAAACGCAGTTAATCAGTTTAGATGAAGGCAGTGGAAAAATACCGTGCAGTTTAATTCTGATGCATGCGCAGGATCATTTGATGAACGCCATGCTGGTACAGGATTTAGCCGCCGATCTGATAGAACTTTATCGCCGAATACCGCAAGGGGCACACCATGACTAAAATAACCGTGATTGGTGGTGGCAGCAGCTATACACCGGAACTGGTTGAAGGATTGATTAACTATCACCATGAAGTCGCGCTCACCGAACTGGCGCTGGTGGACGTGGAATCGGGCCGTGAAAAAGTGAATATTATCGCGGCGCTGGCGCGGCGCATGCTTAAGCGCAACGGGTTGGAGCAGGTCGTGGTATCGGTGCATTTTAGCCTGGAAGAGGCGATCCGCGGCGCCAGCTTCGTCCTGACCCAGCTGCGGGTCGGCCAGCTCGCCGCGCGGGCCGGGGACGAACGGCTGGGATTATCCTTTAATTTGCTCGGGCAGGAGACCACCGGCGTCGGCGGTTTCGCCAAAGCGCTGCGCACCATCCCGGTCATGCTTGAGGTGGCGCGCACCGTGGAAGCGGTGGCCCCCGACGCGTGGATTATTAATTTCACCAACCCGGCCGGCATCGTAACCGAGGCGGTGTCCCGCTATAGCAAGGCCAAAATCATCGGGCTGTGTAATGTGCCGGTATCCATGCACCATATGATTGCCGATATGCTCAAGGCGCCGCGCGCTGACGTGGATCTGCGTTTCGCCGGCCTCAATCATATGGTATGGGTGCATCAGGTCACGCTGCGCGGCCAGGATGTCACCCGCCGGGTCATCGATTTGCTGAGCGACGGCGAAACGCTGACCATGAACAATATTAAAGATGTGCCCTGGCCGCCGGCGTTCTTGCAAGCCCTGGGCGCCATTCCCTGCCCTTACCATCGCTACTTTTACCAGACCGCCGCCATGCTGGAAGAGGAAATAGCCGCGGCGCGGGAGGGCGGCACGCGGGCGGAACAGGTCATGAAGATCGAAGCGGAGCTGTTTGCCCTGTATGCCCAACCCGAGCTGGATAAAAAGCCCGAACAGCTCAGCCTGCGCGGCGGGGCCTTTTATTCGGAAGTCGCCGTCGAACTGATCCGCGCCATTCATAATAATTCCGGCAAAATATTAGTAGTGAATACCCGCAATAATGGCGCTATCCAGGGTTTGCCCGACGATGCGGTAATCGAAACCAATTGCGTGGTTGACGCCCAGGGCGCCCACCCGTTGAGTTTCGGGGCATTGCCGCCGGCCATGAACGGCCTGACGCAGCAGGTAAAAGATTTCGAACGCCTGACCATTGAAGCCGCGGTACACGGTTGCCGCAAAAGCGCGCTCCTGGCGCTGGTGGTCAATCCGCTGATCGGCAATGTCGCAATTGCGGAAACGATGCTGTCCGAGGTGTTAAGCCAGAACCGGCGCTATTTGCCGCAATTTAATTAAATAGCCCGGCACTGCCCATAAAAACAATCAGGCTACACTCCGCAACCGCCGGAGAAGGGGGGATTATGTCTCGTGTAAATAGTATTCTCGAACGTTATATATTGCCAACAGCGTTAAAAATCGCCGGCCAGAAACATATATTATCGGTACGCGACGGTATTATCCTGAATATGCCGTTTATGTTAATCGGCTCTTTTTTCCTGATCTTTGCCTATTTGCCTATTCCCAGTTATGCCCATTTTATGGGGGAGATTTTCGGCGATGCCTGGCGCGATAAACTGCTTTATCCGGTTAAAGCCACATACGACATCATGGCCATTATCTCCAGTTTTGGCATCGCCTACCGGCTGGCGGAAAAATACCGCGGCCTTGACCCGCTCACTACCGGCGCCGTCTCGCTAGTGGCGTTTATTATGACCATTCCTCAGCACACCTTGTTCACTCCGGTACAGGGCGCGGCGGAACAAATGGTCAAAGGCGTGCTGCCGATGAATTTTATCGGCAGCCAGGGCTTGTTCGTGGCCATCGTGGTGGCGATACTTTCCACCGAGATTTACCGGTTTGTGCATAACCGCAATATGGTTATCACCATGCCGGAAGGGGTGCCGCCGGCGGTGGCCAAATCGTTTCTGGCGTTGATTCCGGGCTTTTGCGTATTGGCGGTGATCCTGGCGCTGCGGCTGATCGTGGAGGCCACGCCGTTCGGCGATATCAATACCATGATCGCCACGATTATCGGTATCCCGATGCATCATATCGGCGGCACGCTGCCGGGCATGATTTTCTCGGTGATCCTGATCGGGCTGCTGTGGACCCTGGGTTTGCACGGCGACGCCATCGTCCTGGTGTTTATCCAGCCGGTATGGCTGTCCAATATGTCGGAGAACCTGACCGCGTTTCAAACCAATCAACCGATCCCGCACATTATTACCCAGCAATTCTATGATTTGTGGATCGCCCCCGGCGGGACCGGCGCACTGCTGGGACTGGTGATTTTTATGCTGCTGCGCAGCCGCAGCGCGCAAATGAAACAGCTGGGGAAAATCGCCGCGCCGGGCTGCTTGTTTAATATCAGCGAGCCGATGGTGTTTGGCATTCCGCTGGTCATGAACCCCTATTTTTTCCTGCCGTTTATCCTGACCCCGGTGGTGCTGGTCATCGTCACTTATACCGCCATGGCGACCGGGCTGGTGACGCCGCCGGTGGGCATTGCGCTGCCCTTCACCACGCCCATCTTTATCAGCGGCTATCTGGCTACCGGCGGCCACATCTCCGGCACGGTGATCCAGGTGGTTAACCTGGCGATCTCCATGGTGATTTACTACCCGTTCTTTTTAGCCTGGGATCGGCAGAAATTCCGCGAGGAGCATCAGGCGCGGCAAGCTTCGGCCGCCGAGCTGGCCGCCTCGGAGGGGCATCGGGCCTAATGCGCCGCGGGCCATGGCATAACAGCACGGGCGGGAACCAGCGGTATTCCTGACCCGTGCCGCGGGCCGGTATGGGACATCAGGCCCGGTCCGCCCCGTCCCGATAGCGCCGGCGTCGGCGCGAACAAGCCCCCGCCCCGATAAAAAATGTCCCTACGGGCGGCCACCCTCGGCTTTTTCCGGTAATATTAAGCTCTCCGGCTTGTTTTATGGCCGCGCTATAGGGCTGTTATGACACCACTGATTTATTTGCAAGGCTACCCCGAGCATCTGCTGGCGCAGGTACGCACGCTTATCGCGGAACAACGCCTGGGCGACGTGCTGGCGAAACGCTATCCCGCCGCGCACGCTGTCACCAGCGACAAGGCGCTGTACGTATATACGCTGGATTTAAAAAATCACTATCTGCGCAATGCCGCCCCGGTGAATAAGGTGGCCTGGGACAGTAAAATCCATGTGCTGAAAAATGCGCTGGGCCTGCATACCGCGGTGTCCCGCGTGCAGGGCGGCAAACTGAAAGCCAAGGCGGAGATCCGTATCGCCACGGTATTCAAAACCGCTCCGGCGGATTTCCTGCGCATGATCGTGGTGCATGAACTGGCGCATCTTAAGGAAAAAGAGCACGACAAGGCGTTTTACCAGCTGTGCTGCCATATGGAGCCGCGCTATCATCAGTTGGAATTCGATACCCGCTTGTGGCTGACCCAGTTGGCGCTGGAAGCGCCGCGGGAATAAATTTTTCGTCGAATAGACCCTCTTCATTGCTGTTAGTCAAATCACTAAATAGAGAGGGTAAATATAGTGTGGAGTTATCTATTTAACAAAAATGGCATACGCTAAAAACAATTCTTCAAGCCAAAAATGTTACTAGCCATAATATATTAACACCATAGATTATAGTGAGATTGAATTTCTTATAATATTCTAGGTGCTGCCGGTGCCGATTCCCCTGAACTGCACCGATGGTTTTAGCGAGGCGTATTACGGCCGGCCCGAGCGGCTGCTCGATCCGGGCGCGCGCCGGGCAAATTCCGCATGGAGTTTTGCCGATCCCGCCATCGCCGATCGGTTCGCCAGGGATTTAAGCCGCGATCTGGCTGACGGCAGTTGGGACGCCCGCTACGGGCATTTGCGCCGACAGCCCTATTTTGACGGCTCGCTGCGCCTGATTATCAGCCGGCCCGCCGGACGTGATTAGCCTGCGAACCATTGCGCAGATATGCTATCGTGGCGTATCTCTGCTATATGAAATAACCCCATGAAAAATAGCAATACCTACTCCCCGGGTCGGGTGACCACCGCTGGCGATCGCATTTTGGGATGGCGCGATCTGTTCTCGCTATGGTTTTCGTTAGGCATCGGCCTGGCGGTACTGCAAGCCGGAGCCGTGCTGGCTCCCGGCCTGGGCATGCTGGAATCGCTGTATGCCGTGGCGATCGGCTCGCTGGCGGGCAGCGTCCTGCTGGCATTGTCCGGAGTGATTGGTTATGACACCGGGCGCTCGGCCATGGCCACCATGGCTTTCAGCCTGGGCAACACCGGCGCGTCGGTGCCCGCCGTGCTCAATGTATTGCAGCTTATCGGCTGGGGGGCGTTTGAAATCGTGATGATGCGCGACGCGGCCAGCCTGCTGGCGGCGCGCGCCCTGGGCAGCGGGAGCATGTGGGCCAATCCCGCGCTGTGGACCTGGGTGTTCGGCTTGTGCGCCACCGGACTGGCCCTGGGCGGGCCGCTGGCGTTTATCCGGCTGGTATTGCGGCGCTTTGGCATCTGGCTGCTGCTGTTTGCCTGCGCCTGGTTAAGCTGGTCGCTATGGCGGCATGCGGATTTAGCCAAGCTGGCCGCGACCGCCGGCAACGGTTCGCTGCCGTTTGCGGCGGGTTGCGATATCGTCATTTCCATGGCGTTATCCTGGCTGCCGCTGGTGGCGGATTATACCCGGTTCGGCAAAAGCGCCCGCCAAAGCTTTTTCGGCACGCTGAGCGGCTATCTGCTGGGCGGGCTGTGGATGATGGCCCTGGGCGGCGCCTACGCGCTGGCCTATACCGGCGACGGCGACGCCAATGCGCTGCTGGTCGCCCTGTCCGGCGCCGCCTTGGGCATTCCGCTCTTGCTGATCCTGATCGATGAAAATGAAAACGCCTTCGCCGACATCCATTCGGCGACCTTGTCCTCGGCGCTGTTATTGCCGCTGCGGGTCAAGCCGCTGACGCTGATTATCGGTTTGGTCTGTACGCTGATCGCCTGGCGGGCGCCCCTGTCGCAATATGAAAATTTCCTGTTATTAATCGGTTCGGTGTTTGCGCCTTTATTCGGCGTGGTGCTGGTGGAGCATTTCGCGATCCGCCGGCGCCGGGATCTCGCGCCGGGCGCGGCGCTGTCCTGGCGCGCGTTTTTGTCCTGGGGCTGCGGCATCGCCGTTTACCAGCTAATGGCGCAAGTTTATGCGCAGATAGGCGCCACGCTGCCCGCGCTGATCGCCGCCGGGGCGCTGTACTATCTGTTATCCTGGCGCGGAGTATCTTACCGCGCCGCCTTGCGCCATCCCCGGTAATCGCGGCGGGGAGCATGTCTTCCCCGCTATTTACCCCAACCACCAACAGGATTAACCGGCCCGATGTCATTCGTTTTTTTGCCACAGTGCCCACAGCGCCCACAGCGCCCACAGCGCATAGTACCCGCCGTCCGCGGCGCGGCGGCCCAGCAGCGCCAGGCAGGACGCCTTGCCGTCCTGGCGCTGCTGCTGACGCTGGCCGGCTGTGGCACCCAGCACCGGCAGGCGCAGGCCCCCGCGCCGAGTCCGCAGGACGTACGGGCGAAAATCGTTAAGCTGTTGCCGGCGAACACCGCCGATCGCGCCGGCTGGGCGAAGGATATCTATGCGGCGTTTGCCGCGCAGGACCTGGACCCGTCCACCGAAAACCTGTGCTCCGTATTGGCGGTGGCCGGGCAGGAATCCGGCTTCCAGGCCGACGCCCCGGTACCGGGGCTGGGCAAAATCGCCTGGGCCGAGATTGACCGCCGCGCAGCCCAGGTGCATATCCCGGCCATGGTGGTGCACGCCGCGCTGCATATTCCGTCCCCCAACGGCAAAAGCTATAGCGAACGCCTGGATGCCGTGCGCTCCGAAAAAGAGCTGAGCGCTATTTTCGACGACTTTATCGGCATGGTGCCGATGGGGCAACGGCTGTTCGGCAACCTGAACCCGGTGCATACCGGCGGGCCGATGCAGGTAAGCATCGCCTTTGCCGAAGCCCATGCCAAAGGCTATCCCTACCCCGTCGACGGCACCATACGCCGCGAGGTGTTCAGCCGCCGCGGCGGTCTGTACTTCGGTATCACCCACCTGCTGGGCTACCCGGCCCATTACGACCGGCAGATCTTCCGTTTTGCCGATTTCAATGCCGGCTGGTACGCCAGCCGCAACGCCGCCTTTCAAAATGCCGTCGGCCGGATCTCGGGCAAACCGCTGGCCCTGGACGGCGACCTGATAAATTATGGTTCCGCCACGCCGGGCGCCACGGAGCTGGCGGTGCTTTCCCTGGGCAAACGGCTGGATATCAGCGCGGCGGCCATCAGGCGCGCGCTGGAGAAAGGCGAGCGGCTGGATTTTGAGGAGACCGACCTTTACCAGCGCGTGTTCGCCCTGGCGGACCAAGGACGCGGCCAGCCGCTGCCAAGGGCCATGCTGCCCGGCATTACGCTGGAAAGCCCGAAAATTACCCGCACGCTTACCACCGCCTGGTTTGCCCGCCGCGTCGATCAGCGCCATCAAAGTTGCCTGGCCAAGGCCGCCGGCGGCTGATGTCCCGTCGCCCCGCTGAATTCAATAGCGATCGTTAAAAAACGTTGACGGCCGGGGCACCCCGTCCTACCTTGATGACGGCCCGGTAATCGGGCCGATTTCCCTACATCATATAACGATGAGAAAACCAACATGGCTAATCCGGTACAAGATCTCACTTTTTACCAAGCTTCGATCCCCGTATTTATCCGGGCGCTGAATAATTTATCCGCGCTGCTGCATAAAGCGACGGCCTTTGCCGCCGAGCAGGGTATCGACGAGTCGGCGCTGGTTAATGCCCGCCTGGCGCCGGATATGTTCAGCCTGGCCAGGCAGGTGCAATCCGCCAGCGACGCGGCGAAATCCTGCGCGGCGCGGTTGTCCGGCGGCGAAATTCCCAGCTTTCCGGATACCGAAACCACCTTCGCGCAATTGCAGGAACGGATTGCGAAAACCATCGCTTATCTTAACGGACTCCCCCGTGAACCGTTCGCCCATGCCGGCGTGCGGCCGATCGTAATGAACATGCGCGGCACCGCCAGGACGTTCAGCGGTTATGATTACCTGTTCCGGCTGGCGCTGCCCAACCTGTTTTTCCATGTCACCACGGCTTACGATATTTTGCGCAATCAGGGGTTGGCGATAGGCAAGAGCGATTATTTGGGGTCGTTCGAGGAGTAACGGGCGGGTAACCAATGAAAACGGGGGGCCGGGATAACCGGCCGCCCCGTTCTCAACGGATTATTCATAGATTACCGCGGTGCCGTGCAGGTTGTTCTGGCCGGTGGTGGAGGTAATCTGGAACGATTTGGCGCCTGACTCGGCGGCTTTGGCGGCTAACTGCCCTTCCAGGGAAGAGAGGTTGCTGCCGCCGGTGGCGGAAATCACCCCGATCTGCTGCTGGCCGGCCGGCGCGGAAGTGACCAGGTCGGCGGCAAAACTACCAAAGGACAATGCGCTCAGGGCGATGGCGGCTGCGGCATATTTTACGTTTTTCATACTGTTCTCTCTTATCGTTAAACAGGTGATGGTTAATCAGGATTTTGTTGGCGACGTTAATTTGTTAACGTTCGATAACTAAATACTAACCCTGACGCTGGAAGCGATCAACTGTTTTTTATTATCGATCGTTAATATAATAATCAACCTACTGAAAAATAAAATGTTAAAGTTTATTTTTTTTGATTTTTCCACTAAAGATCGGGATCAGGACGGGGCTTTGCCGTCAGTATTGTCACGCGGTGCTTGTATTTTAATTAATGATCGTTAATTATATGGGTATCATCCGACAACACTAAGAGAGGAATTTATGGACACACAGAGTGAGGCGTGTGTCAAAAAGGGGCCGGGGCGTCCTAAACAGTTTGACCGCAATGACGCCCTGGATAAAGCGCTGGTCTTATTCTGGCGCCATGGCTATGAAGCGACGTCAATGTCCGATCTCGTCAAGGGCACCGGCGCCAAGGCGCCGACGCTTTATACCGAGTTCGGCAATAAAGAAGGCCTGTTCCGCGCCGCCGTCGAGCGTTATACCGCCCTGTTCGCCCAGCGCGGCAAATGCGTCTTGAGCGATGCCGGGCGCCCGGTCGCCGAGGTAGTGGAAGAGTATCTCCGCGATGCCGCGTCCATGTTCACCGACACCGAACTGCCGTCAGGCTGCTTTTTGACCTGTACGTCCGCCGCGCTGTCATCATCATCCGATGACGTGGCGCATATGCTGCGCGCCCGGCACCATCGCCAGGAACAACAGCTGGTGGATTTTTTGCAGCGGCGCCAGGCGAGCGGCGAGCTGCCGGATCGCATCAATGCCCCGGCGCTGGCCAAAAGCCTGATGTGCGCCCTGCACGGCATGTCGGTGCAGGCGCGGGAAGGCGCCACCCGTGAAGACCTCGATGGAATCATTGCCACCTGGATGGCGGTATGGCCGGCGTTGGCCCGTTCTGAGTAAGCTGATATTTGCGGTGGACTTTTATCCGATGAGATATGAAAATGATACTCATTATTGATTAAAGTCCACTTCAGGAATAACCCGTAATGCGCGTCCATCCCGTAAGGTTTCCGGTTCTGTCCCTCCCCGTCCTGTCCGTTCTGCTGCTGCTTTGCAGCGCGCTAAGCCACGCCGCCACGGCCACCTGGCCGCGGCAAATCGCCAGCCTGAACGGCGGCAGCCTGACGTTGGAACAGCCGCCGCGGCGCATCGTCTCCACCAGCGTTACCGTCACCGGCACCCTGTTGGCCATCGGCGCGCCGGTGATTGCCAGCGGCGCCACCACGCCCAACAACCGGGTCGCAGACGACCAGGGGTTTTTGCGGCAATGGGGCGAGGTGGCCAGGGCGCAAGGGGTAAAACGGCTGTATATCGGCGAGCCTGACGCGGAAGCCATCGCCGGGGAGAACCCCGATCTGATCGTGATCGCCGCCACCGGCGGCGATTCGGCCCTGCCCCTGTACGATCGCCTCGCGGCGATAGCGCCCACGCTGGTGGTGAATTATGACGATAAAAGCTGGCAGCAACTGGCGCTGCAGTTAGGCCAGGCCACAGGCAGGGAAACCGAGGCAGCGCAGGTTATCGATCAATTCGACCGGCGCGAACAGCAGTTAAAATCGCGGCTCGCGTTGCCGCCACAGCCGGTCTCGGCGCTGGTTTATCATCAAGACGGCAAGGCGGCCAACCTGTGGACCGCCGCGTCCCCGCAAGGGCAATTGCTGCAAGAACTGGGCTTTATCCTGGCCACGCCCCCCGCCGCGTTGGGTGAAAGCCACAGCATGGGCCAGCGCAAGGATATCCTCCAGCTCGGCGGCGAAAATCTGGCCAGCGGGCTGAACGGGCAAACCTTCCTGCTGTTCGCCGGCGGCGAAGCCGATGTCCGGGCCCTGCTGGCCAACCCCTTTCTGGCCCATCTGCCGGCGGTGCGGCAGCAGCGGGTCTATGCTTTGGGCGGCGATACCTTCCGGCTGGATTATTACAGCGCCGGCAATCTGTTGACGCGCCTGGAACAGCAGTTTGCCCGTCCCTGATTTTTTGACGCATATCAAGCATGGCGCAGTCGCTGGCGGAACGGCATACCGCCGCGCTGCCTAAAGCGCGCCATTCATGGTAATCTCCAATCCTTTAATTAATAATGATAACAACAATCGTTATCATATCTGTTTGTGGTTTTTCTTTATGACGCGCCAACTCCCGGGATTACTGTTAGCTGGTCTGCTGCTGGCGCTGGTCATGGTCGCCAGTCTGTTTATCGGCGCCAAAACGCTACCCGCCGATACCGTATTGGCCGCGCTGGGCGGCCAGTGCGTCAGCGCCGATTGCGTTATCGTGCTGCATGGCCGCCTGCCCCGCACCCTCGCCGGTCTGTTGGCCGGGGTCGCCCTGGGATTATCCGGCGCGCTGATGCAAACCCTGACCCGCAATCCGCTGGCCGACCCCGGTATTTTAGGGGTGAACGCCGGCGCGGCCTTCGCGGTGGTGGTGGGGATCACGTTTTTCGGCGCCGGCGCGGTGGATGATTATCTCTGGTTTGCCTTTGCCGGCGCGCTGCTGGCCACCCTGCTGGTGTCGCTTATCGGCGCGGCGGGGGGCGGACGGTTAAACCCCATCCGCCTGACCCTGGCGGGCGTGGCGCTGGGCGCGGTGCTGGAGGGCATGGCTTCCGGCATCTCGCTGCTTAATCCGCTGGTCTACGATCAGTTGCGTTTCTGGCAGACCGGCACCCTGGATATCCGCAGCATGGCGGCCATTAAGGCGGTTGCGCCGTTTATCGTCCTGGGCGCCCTGCTGGCCCTGTCCCTGGCCCGGTCGTTAAACAATCTGGGCATGGGCAGCGATCTGGCCACCGCCCTGGGATCGCGGGTCGGTACGACCCAATTGCTCGGGGTGGCGGCCGTTACCCTATTGTGCGGCGGGGCCACCGCCCTGGTGGGGCCTATCGCCTTCATCGGGCTGATGATGCCCCATGTGGCGCGCCGGCTGGCGGGTCCGGACCATCAAAGACTACTGCCCTGGATCTTACTACTGACGCCGGTATTGCTGTTAAGCAGCGATATTATCGGACGGCTGATCGTGCCGGGGGAGCTGCGGGTGTCGATAGTGACCGCATTTATCGGTGCGCCGGTGCTTATCGCGCTGGTGCGTTATCACCGCGCGGTGGCCCGTTTATGACCCGGTACGCCCGTCCCTGGATTGCCGGCGCCCTGCTGCTGGCCGGCTGCGTGCTGCTGGCGATTTGGGCCTTGGGTACCGGCTCGCTGTCGTTAAGCGCCGGGCAAGTGGTGGATGCCCTGCGCGGGGCGGCCCCGCGCAATATCCAGACCATCGTAACGCAGTGGCGATTACCGCGCGTGGCGGTGGCCTTGCTGCTGGGGGCGGCCCTGGGCGCCAGCGGGGCGATTTTCCAGTCCCTGCTGCGCAACCCCCTGGGCAGCCCGGACGTGATAGGATTTAATATCGGCGCCTATAGCGGGGTATTGATCGCCATAGTGGTGTTCAACAGCAGCTATCTGGCCATCTCGGGCGCCGCGATGGCCGGCGGACTGCTTACCGCCGCCCTGGTCTATCTCCTGGCCTGGCGCAACGGCGTACAAACTTTCCGGCTGATTATCGTCGGTATCGCCGTGCGCGCCCTGCTGATGTCGTTTAATACCTGGCTGGTGGTAAGCGCCTCCCTGGAATCGGCGCTGACCGCCGGGTTATGGAGCGCCGGCTCGCTTAACGGCATTACCTGGGCGAAGAGCCTGCCGGCGGCCGGCGTAATTACGGCGGCGCTGCTGCTGGCGCTGGCATTGGCGCGCCGGATGCGCCTGCTGGAAATGGGCGACGATACCGCCTGCGCCCTCGGCGTGACGGTGGAGCGATCGCGCCTGTACCTGATGCTGGCGGGCGTGGCGCTGACCGCCGCCGCCACCGCCGCGGCGGGGCCGATATCGTTTGTCGCCCTGGTGGCGCCGCAAATCTCACGCAGGCTGGGCGGCACCGGCGCGCAGGCAATCCCCCTGGCCGCCCTGACCGGATCGCTGCTGCTGCTGGCGGCGGATCTGGCCGCGCAGCGCCTGTTTATCCCTTATCAACTGCCCGTCGGGGTGATTACCGTCAGTATCGGCGGTATCTACCTGATAGGTCTATTAATCCGGGAATCGCAAAAAAAATGAGCGTTCACTCCCTTCCCCCCGCCCGACTGCGGGGCGAGCATCTTACCCTGGCCTATGATAAAAAAATTATTGCCCGCGACTTGTCCATCACCATTCCCGACGGCGAGCTGACGGTGATTATCGGGCCCAACGCCTGCGGCAAATCCACCTTGCTGCGCACCCTGAGCCGCCTGATGCGGCCCACCGACGGCACGGTATGGCTCGACGGCCGGGAGATCGGCGGTTACGCCACCAAGGAAGTGGCGCGCAGGCTGGGTCTATTGCCGCAAAGCTCCAGCGCGCCGGGGGATATTACCGTCGGCGATCTGGTGGCGCGCGGGCGTTATCCGCATCAATCCGTGTTCGGCCGCTGGCGCGAGCAGGATGAGCGGGCGGTAAGGGAGGCCATGGCCGCCACCGGCGTCGGCGAACTGGCGCACCGGCCGGTGGATACATTATCGGGGGGACAGCGCCAGCGGGTATGGATAGCGATGGTGCTGGCCCAGCAAACGCCCCTGCTGCTGCTCGACGAACCGACCACCTGGCTTGATATCGCCCATCAAATCGATTTGCTGGAATTGCTGCGCCAATTAAACCGCGACCACGGCCATACGCTGGTGGTGGTACTGCACGATCTTAATCATGCCTGCCGTTATGCCAGCCATTTAGTGGCCATGCGCGACGGCCGCATTGTGGCGCAGGGCGCGCCGGGGGATATTATCACCGCCGAGCTGGTGGAGGAAGTGTTCGGCCTGCGCTGCCTGATCATCGACGATCCGGTGTCCCATACGCCGCTTATCGTCCCCCTGGGACGATCATAACCCCGCCCAGAGATCGCGCAGCCCGTCCAGCAGTCCGCCGCGCCAGCACAGCGCGTCATGGCCGCCGTCCACCACGCGGTAGGTGACGCGATGCCGCGTCCGGCCAAGGATAGCCACCAGGCGATCGTTGACCTGACGGATCAGCGGCTCCCGCTGCCCGGCTTCGATAAACATTTTCAGCGACCCGCCCGCGCCCAGGCCGTCTTCCAACTGGCGCAGCAGGCGGCATGATTCGCCCGGCGCGGCCAGATCCCGGTTCGGCCACCAGTAGGAGCCGGACTGGCTTAGCACGCAGCCAAAACGCTCCGGCCAGTTTAACGCGGCATACATGGCCGACAGGCCGCCAAAACTTTGCCCGGCCACCACCGTGGTCGCCGGGTCGGAGTGATACGGCGCCCATTCCCCCAGCCGGGGCAATAGCTCCTCCTGCACCGCCAGCCAGAATTGCGCATTACCGGGCAATTCCCGCCCGCGCCGCGCGGTATCGCCCGCATCAATCAATAAATAGACCGCCTCCGGCAATTGCCCGCCGGCGGTCAGTTGCATCAGCGGCGCCCAAACCGGCATTTGCGTGGACCAGAACCGGCCGTCAAGCAAAATGGCCAGCGGCCGGCGGGCAGGATCGCCCTGGCCGGTGGTAAATATCCAGATATCGCGGCTATTGCCCAACCGGTCGCTGTGCCAGCGGCGGCGTTCGAGCGCGGCGGGCGGCGGCGGCGCCATTGGGCCCTGGGTGTCGAATTCGCGCCAGGCCGTCTGCGCCGGCGCCAGCGGCAGATGCGCGCCGGAAACCGCATGGCCCCGCGCGCCCATCCAGGACCGCAGGGGATTAAACGCATCGGCCTGGGCCCCGGCCAGCAGCCCCCGCCATACGTTGCGTCGTTCCGCCATAGCGGTGGGTCCGTTGCCGGCGCCGAAGGGGCAATCGTCGGTGCGGGGAATAAAACAGTAACTGCCCCGCCAGGTAGCGCTCAGCTCGGTGGTCCAGTGCCAGACATCGGTACCCGCAAGACGCGACAGTCCCTGCGGGCCGGCGTTTTGGTGATGATCGGTAACACCGGTGATATTAAGCCATACCCGGCGGATGGGAGACGTCAGTTCATCGCCCTGCGGATCGCGCCACAGAAAGGTTACCCGGCAGCAGCCGTCGTTCTCGCCGGCGCCAATCCAGGGCGTACCGCGGCGTGCGACTTCCCGCCACCAATCATCGCTGCCTGTCTCGCTGTCTGTAAGGGTCATTTTTTTCACCGGTTGGGAACTTTTACACAAAACGTAAACGCAATACTATTGATAATTATTTCTATTTGCAATAGTGTGTAAAAGCACCATTTCTGGACCGCCTTCAGGGGCAAAAAAGCGGCCAAAATGGCAGCCGGCCGCGCAAAATAGCTTATTTTTAACAATAAGTTAATAGCAAGCTAACATTGCGCCGCCGTCGCCGGGCATCGACCTGTTTTCAGGATCGCCCATGGTTATTACTATTTAGATCGTCCGGCCCGGCCATACTGCACGGATTACACACAGCGCAGTTTTAGGGTTGGCAATTCTCCAGGGAAATTCATGAACACCACCTTATCGCGTTATTCCTTAGCGACTCTTATCGGTCTGGGTTTGGGAACTTCAGCATTCGCCATAGCCGCCACCACCGCCCAAACCGGTGCTTCCGCTGAAACCGCCGCCCCCGTAGAAACCGACGCCGACGATACCATCGTGGTTACCGCCGCGCAGCAAAATTTGCAGGCCCCGGGGGTTTCCACCATCAGCGCCGATGAAATCAAAAAGCGCCCCCCGGCGCGGGATCTGTCGGAAATCATCCGCACCATGCCCGGCGTCAATCTGACCGGCAACTCCACCAGCGGACAGCGCGGCAATAATCGCCAGATCGATATTCGCGGCATGGGACCGGAAAACACCCTGATCCTGATCGACGGCCGGCCGGTCAGCAGCCGCAACTCGGTACGCCAGGGGTGGCGGGGCGAGCGTGACACCCGCGGCGATACCGCCTGGGTGCCGCCGGAAATGATCGAACGCGTCGAAGTGATTCGCGGCCCTGCCGCGGCGCGCTACGGTAACGGAGCGGCGGGCGGCGTGGTGAATATTATCACCAAACGCGATACCCAGCAGTGGCACGGTTCTTGGAACACCTACCTGAATATGCCGCAGCATGACGATGAAGGGTCCACCAAACGCACCAATTTCAGCCTGGCCGGCCCGCTGAACGACCAGTTCAGTTTCCGCCTCACCGGCGGCTACAGTAAAACCCAGGCCGACGCGCAGGATATCAACGACGGCCATCAGTCCCTGCGCACCGGCACCTATAGCGATACCATCCCGGCCGGGCGCGAAGGGGTCAGGGACAAAAATATCGATGCCCTGCTGCGTTGGGATTTAGCGCCGATGCACTCGCTGGAGTTTGAAACCACTTACAGCCGCCAGGGCAACATTTACGCCGGCGACACGCAAAATACCAATACCAGCGCGCTGGTGCAGGATAATTACGGCAATGAAACCAACCGTATTTATCGCCAAACCCATGCCATGACCTATCGCGGTACCTGGGACAGCGGCGTCAGCACCATAAACTATGTGCAATATGAACGCACTAAAAATACCCGCCTGAACGAAGGGCTGGCCGGCGGCACCGAGGGTATCTTCGCCAACGATGACTTCTCCACCATCCAGCTGGACAGCCTGTTGGGACATACGGAACTCAGCGTACCGTTTGAACTGGGGGTCAATCAGACCGTCACCTTCGGCAGCGAGTGGAACCAGCAGAAAATGAAGGACCCCGCGTCCAATACCCAAACCCTGCTGGGCGGTCCCATTCCGGGCGTTTCCAGCACCGGGCGCAGCCCCTACTCCTCGGCGGATATTTTCTCGCTGTTCGCTGAAGATAATATGGAACTGACCGGCAGTACCATGCTGGTGCCGGGCCTGCGCTTCGACCATCACTCCATTGTCGGCGACAATTGGAGCCCGTCGCTGAATCTATCGCAGGGACTGGGGGATGATTTCACGCTGAAAATGGGTATCGCCCGCGCCTATAAAGCGCCCAGCCTGTTCCAGACCAACCCCAATTACCTGCTCTATAGCCGCGGCCAGGGCTGCGCCGCCAGCACCGGCGGATGCTATCTTTTGGGTAATGACGATCTGAAAGCGGAAACCAGCATTAACAAAGAGATCGGGCTGGAATTTAAACGCGACGGCTATCAGGCGGGGATAACCTATTTCCGCAATGATTACCGCGATAAAATCGAGGCGGGTTATGTACCGACCGGCGTATCCACTAACGGCGCTTCCGATATTTACCGTTGGGAAAACGTGCCCAAGGCCGTGGTGCAAGGGTTGGAAGGGTCGCTGAATATTCCGGTCAGCACCAATATTACCTGGAGTAATAACCTCACCTATATGCTCGAAAGCAAGAATAAAGAGACCGGTGATTATCTGTCGATTATTCCCGAATACACCCTTAACTCGACCCTGAGCTGGCAGGCGCGCCAGGATCTTTCGGTGCAGTCCACTCTCTCCTGGTATGGACGCCAGAAACCGAAAAAATACAATTACAAGGGCGAACGGGTCACCGGCAGCGAAACCAACGAGGTCAGTCCTTATGCGGTTGTCGGCCTGAGCGGTACCTATGATATGACTAAATATGCCAGCCTGACGCTCGGCATCGATAATGTGTTTGATAAGCGCCAGTTCCGCGCCGGCAATGCCCAGACCACCGGCAACGCCGCCACCAACGCCTATATGTACGGCGCCGGCGCCGCTACCTATAACGAGCCGGGCAGAACGTTTTATCTTAGCCTGAATACCCATTTTTAACCGCCGCCCGCCCGGTGGGGCGGGGATAGCGGGCGGGATCGCCTGCAAGCGCTTTAACGGGAAAACGGCCGGGCCGTTTTCCCGTCCCTTACCCGGCGCGCTTCATACCGCGTAGCCAATCATTTCCAGCATTTTTTTCACCTGCTGCACCGCTTCCTGCCGCTGCCCCACCCCCAGTTTCTGATACAGATTACGGATATGGGTTTTAATGGTGGTGGACGCCACGTCCAGTTCGCCGGCGATTTGGTTATTGCTATAGCCGGAATAAATCAGGCCCAGCACTTGCCATTCGCGCTGGGTCAGGGGACTGATGCGGATAAGCTCGGGCACTTGGGGATGATGCAACAGCTGTCGCACGAAATCTTCGTCGAAATGGGCGAATTTATGCCGGTGATGGGCGTTGATATCGCGCAAAATACGACGGGTGCGCTGCTGCTCCAGCTCCGGCAGCACATCCAGCTGGAGCAATTGGCGCAGCTGGATGCCCATGGTTTCGCCCTCAATCACGAAGTGGCTGATAAAACCGGTGCGGTTGGCCAGCGACAACGCCTCGATCAATACCCGCTGGGCATCGCTTTTACGCCCGGTTCGGCAATAGATCAGATTATTGAGCAACAGATTGCGGTTAAGGTCGCTGACCAGATGCAGTTGCCGGGCATTATCATTTAATTCATCCAGCACCACTTCCGCTTCATCATACTGCCCCAGCAGGATCTGGGCGCGGGCGATATTGCGCCACTGCCCCTGCAAAAAATGGTTATCCACATTATCCGGTTTCACGGTCTGATCCAGCCAGTGCGCGGCGGCCGCGGTATCGCCGGTGAGTTGCCAATACATCACCCGCGGCTTATCGGCATTGGTAATCCAGTCGCTATGGTATTCCCCGCCGCCCAGCAGGTTTTCGCAGCGGTGCAAATGGCGGCGGGCGTTGTCGAAATCGCCGCGCGCCAGGGCGATTTTGGCCAGCAGGGCCACGCACTGCAACTGCTGCGACGGCTCGGCGTTGGCCAGCACCTTGACGCCGGCATTGGCGGCCTGTTCCGCTTCATCGAGACGCGCCCAGGACCAGAGCAATTGCGCGCGCAGACGCAGCAAAAACTCATGCATCGGCAGTTGTTCCAGATGCTGTTCGCCCACCAGTTCAAAAGCTTTGTCCTGAATCTCATAAGCGGCCTGCAAATATCCCTGCGCAATCAGGATTTCACTTTGCTGCAATAACGCCCACAGGGCGTAATGGCATACGCCGCGCTGGCGCGCCATCTGCTCGGTCTGCTGCATCATGGACAAGGCATAGGTCAGCCGTCCCTTGCAGTGCGCGACTTCGCCGGTCACCGACATGGCGACGATGCGGCCGTTGTAATTGGATTGCGGCAAAAACCGCAGCGCTTCGGCCGCCAGGGTTTCCGCTTCATCGGGCTTGCCGGTATTAATCGCCACCTGGGCCAGCAGGGCATTGAACTCCGCCAGCAGCCAGGGCGAAATATCCAGCTTGCGCGCGGCCATCTCCGCTTTATCGTGGGCCAGTAAGTTCGCCACTTCGCCGCACCGGTGCTGGCTTTGCGCCAGCCAGCCTTTGAGCAGCACCAGCCTGGGGCGCAGGATCAGCACCTCATAAGGCACATGTTTCAGGCATCGATCCAACAGCGCCAGTGCGCCGTGATTAAACAGCGTCCAGCCATTCTCCAGCAGAATCTGGCATATCAGATTCAGATCGTTGGCCGCCATCGCATGGTGGATAGCTTCCGCCGGATAGCCCAATTCCAGCCAGCCCGCGGCGGCGCTGCGGTGAATTTCGGGTAACTCCGCCGGCAGCTCCCACTGGCAGCGCTGGCGCAGGAAGCTGGCGAACAGCGGATGGAAGCGGAACCACTCGCCGGTATCATCCATGCGCTGGATAAATAGCCCCTGATGCTCGGTCCGCTCCAGGCGCTGCTGGCCGTTGCCTTCGCCGGTGAGACGATCGATCAGCACATCGTTCATGGAGCGCAGCAAAGAGCAGCGCAGCAAAAAACGGCGGGTGGCGGCGTCGACCCGGTCGAGCACTTCATCCACCAGATAATCGGATAAATGGCTGGCATTGATGCCGGACAGCCGCCGGGCGGTTTTACTGGCCGGCGTGTCCGACTGCCGGGAGGAGAGCACAATCAGCTGTAGCGCCGTCGCCCAGCCCGCCACCTCGTCGCACAACCGATCGCTGTCCTGGGATTCAATGGTCATGCCGAGGCGGCAGTCGAAAAACTGCTTGGCCTCCTCATGGTTAAAGGCTAATTGCTGGCTGCCGATTTCCAGCAATTGATCGCGTACCCGCAGATTGGCGATCCCCAGCGACGGCAGGTTGCGCGAGAGCAAAATCAGCTTGAGATTTTCCGGCTGGTGACGCAGCAGCCCGCGCATGGCCTCGTGGATCACATTGTTGGTAATCAGATGGAAATCATCAATGACCACGAATACCGGCGTGGCCCAGTTGGATAAATCCATCGCCAATTGGTCAAACAGCGACCCCAGGGTGGCATATTGATGTTTTTGCGCCAGGGCTTCGCTGCGCAGACAATGCCCCCCCGTCGCTTCCTGGATCGCCGCCACAAAATAATTGGCGAACCGCTCGGGTTCGTTATCGCTTTCATCCAGTGAATACCACCCCAGATTCTGCCTGGTCGCCGCCCACTGCGCCACCAGCGTGGTTTTGCCATAACCGGCGGGACTGGTGAGCAACGCCAGACGATAATTGGCCGCCGCGGATAAACGATCGAGTAAGCGCTGACGCATAACGGTGTTATTCAGCTTCACCGGCCGTCTGAGTTTCGATGGGATTAACATGAATTTTCTTATTATCCTGATGCTGCGAAACAAAGGGCAAACTAATGCAAACCAATGTAATGATAATGTAACTAATTATTGCCCAAGGTTATCCATTTCCCATTTTGTTAAATTGCGCCCTGTCACAATTTTAACTACGCCTTGCCGCTCATCCCTATTTAACTGGCCATCGGGAGGATGAGGAATCTAAACGCCGACGTCATGATAGTTGCGGATAACTCTATCAACCGCACGCGGGCGGGGCTGGTCGGCGCCCGCGATGCGCACCACGCAACCTGGCGCCGGAGGGGCGAATGGAACCATCCTGTTTGGAGCAACTGTCCGCCCGGGCCGGCATCGGCGCGGAATATATTAATGCCAGCGGCCAGCGGCAGACCATTGAGCCGCAGATCCTGCGGCGTCTGTTGGCCGTCATGGGAAACCGGACCGGATCGCCCGAGGCGCCGCCGTCTCCGGTGCCCGAGGTATTCGTGCGTCGCCAGGATGAGCCGGCGGCCCTGCGGCCCGCGGGCCAAGGCGGGTATCGCTGGCGCCTGATGACCGAACAGGGCGAAATCCACCGCGGCGCGGTAAATGCCGGCCAGGCGCTGGCGCTGCCGCCCGCTTTGCCGTGCGGCTACCATCTGTTGTTCCTCGCCCAGGGGAAGGATACGTGGCACTGCCGGGTGATTATCGCCCCGGAACGCTATTATCAGCCGCCGGCTTTAACCGCCGGGCGCAAGCTGTGGGGAACCTGCGTCCAGCTCCATACGCTGCGTTCGGCCGCCAATTGGGGCATCGGCGATACCGGCGATCTAAAAACCATGGTGCGGGACGTCGCGCGGCGCGGCGGCGCCTTTATCGGCCTTGATCCGATTCATGCGCTTTATCCGGCGCTGCCGGACAACGCCAGTCCCTACAGCCCGTCGTCGCGGCGCTGGCTGAATACGTTATATATCGATGTGAACGATATTGAGGATTTCCAGCACAGCCCGGCGGCGCAGCGGTGGCGGCGGCAAGCGGACGTGCGGCAAACCCTTGCCGAGGTGCGCGCCGCCGACCAGGTGGATTATCCCCGGGTGGCGCGGTTGAAGATGACGGCGCTGCGCCTGGCCTGGCAGCAGTTTTTGCTGCGCCCCCCGGCTGACGGCCAGCGGGCGGACTTTGACGATTTCAGGCTGCGCGGCGGTGAAAGCCTGCGCGGCCAGGGCGTGTTTGATGCGCTGCATGCGCATTTGCTGGCGCAGGACCCCGCGTTTTCGGGCTGGCAGGCGTGGCCGCAAGACTACCGCATCGCCGAGGGCGCGGCGGTGGGCGCGTTTTGCCGGCGTTATCCCCTGGAAGTGGAATTTTATCTCTGGCTACAGTGGCTGGCCGACCGGCAATTCACGCAGTGCTACGCGCTCAGCCGCGAGATGGGCATGCCCATCGGTTTATACCGCGATTTGGCGGTGGGCGAAAGCGACGGCGGCGCCGAAACCTGGAACGACCCCGGCTTGTATTGCCTGGGAGCCTCGGTGGGGGCGCCGCCGGATATTCTGGGGCCGCAGGGGCAAAACTGGGGGCTGGCGCCCATGGACCCCAAGGTGCTGTTCGCCCGTGGCTATCAGCCGTTTATCGATCTGCTGCGTTCGAATATGCGCGGCTGCGGCGCGCTGCGCATCGATCACGTGATGTCGCTGCTGCGCCTGTGGTGGATACCGCGGGGCGATCCGGCCGCCCTGGGAGCGTATGTGTATTATCCGCTGGACGATCTGCTGGCGATCCTGGCGCTGGAAAGCCAGCGCCACGGCTGCATGGTGATTGGCGAGGACCTGACGGTACTTAACGCGGAAGATGGGCAAAAAAAATGGCGACACGAGGTCGCCAAAATGCGGGACTTAGACACAGACACGAACACCGAACATACGCAATTACAGCCAAAATGACGTCAACCTTTCAGGCCCCCGGCGGTAAGACCGCTTACCAGCCAGCGCTGGGCCAACAAAAACAGTAGGGTAATCGGAATGGCGGAAAGCACCGCGGCGGCGGCGAAATCCCCCCATAGATAATTCTGCGGATTCAGGTACTGCTGCATCCCCACCGCCAGGGTGTAGCTGTCCACATCGCGCAATAGCAGCGACGCCACCGGCACCTCGGTGATGGCCGCGATAAACGACAGCACGAACACCACCGCCAGGATCGGCACCGACAGCGGCAGCAAGATCAGGCGGAACGCCTGCCAGGGCGTGGCGCCGTCGATGGCCGCGGCTTCCTCCAGGGAGCCTTCGATGGTCTCGAAGTAGCCTTTGATGGTCCAGACATGCAGCGTAATACCGCCCATATAAGCGAAAATCACGCCGCTATGGGTATTTAAGCCGATAAACGGCAGGTATTGCCCCAGGCGATCGAACAGGGCATACAGCGCCACCAGCGACAGCACCGCCGGGAACATCTGGAAAATCAGCATGCCGTTGAGCAGGCTGTTTTTACCGCGAAACCGCATGCGGGCAAACGCGTAGGCGCAGGTGGTGGACAAGGTAACGATGCCCACCGCGGTAATTGCGGCCACTTTCACCGAATTCCATAACCACCACAGCACCGGGAACGGCGGCGGCGTGGTGCTGCCGTCGGGATGTTGCACGCTGAACCCCAGCGCCAGCCGCCAATGGTCCAGCGAGATATGCTCGGGGATCAGGCTGCCCGTGGCGAAGTTGCCCGCCCGCAGCGAAATGGCCAGCACCATCAGCAGCGGAAAAATAATCATGGCGATAAGCCCCAGCAGCAGCAGATGCGTCAGGACTAACCGCAGATAGCGCGAACGGGCTTGTACCATGGCCATCGTTGTTCCCCTTAATCCGTATTCAGGCGCATGGCTTTCAGGTTAAGCACCGCCAACCCCCCCACCAGCAAGAAAATAATGGTGGCGATGGCGGCGGCCAGGCCAAAATCCTGCCCGCCGCCCCCTTCAAACGCGATCCGATAGGTATAACTTACCAGCAGGTCGGTATAACCGGCCGGGGTGGTGGTGCCGAGGCGATCCGGCCCGCCGTTGGTCAGCAACTGGATCAGGACGAAATTATTAAAATTAAAGGCGAAACTGGCAATCATCAGCGGCGCGAGCGGTTTTATCAGCAGCGGCAAAGTGATAAAGAAAAAGTTTTGCAGCGGCCCCGCCCCGTCCATGGCCGAGGCCTCATATAAATCATCCGGGATGGATTTCAGCAGCCCCATGCACAAGATCATCATATAGGGATACCCCAGCCAGGTATTGACCACCACCAGCATCAGCCTGGCCAGCGCCGGGTCATTGAACCAGCCGGGTTGAATCCCGAACAGGGCATGCAGCATCAGGTTGATTTCGCCGAAGCTCTGGTTGAACAGCCCCTTGAAAATCAGGATGGAGATAAACGACGGCACGGCATAGGGCAAAATCAGCAGCAGGCGGTAGACGGCGCGGCCTTTCAGCGCCTCCCATTGCACCACGCAGGCCAGCACCATGCCCATCGCCACGGTCAAGATCACCGTCAGCAGGGAAAACGCGATCGTCCAGATGAAAATCCATAAAAACGGTTGCTGAATTCCCCGATCCTGTACGACCCGCAGGAAGTTTTTCCACCCCACCGGAACGGTAAAACCGGGGGTGAGCACGTCGCCGGTAAACTGCCCGCCGGCGCCGATCCCTTGATAAAACCCCGTAGCGGGATTGGGCCGGTAGACCACCCCGGTCTGGCTATGGATCAGGCTGTTTTGCCCGCCCGGCGTATAGAGCGGCTCCAGGCTGGAAAACTGCCGCAGGGAACTCATACGCAGCCGTTGACCGTCCGGCAATTGCAGCGTCAGGCGGCTCAAGGCCTGGCGATGCTGAGTCACGGCGCGCAGCAGGGCGCGGTCCCCCGCCGGCGCGGCGTCGGTGTCGATCAGCGGGAGGGTTTGTTCCGACTCGCCGTCGAGACGCACGGGGGATGAAACCAGCAGCGCGCCGCTGCCGGGATCGGTTAATACCAGTTGCCAGGCGGGCCCCGCCGCATACAGGCCGAATGCATAGGGTTTGCCCGATAAGAGCTGCTGTTCGCGCAGCACCGCCGACGCGCGTTCAAACGTCAATTGATGGGTGCTGCTGTAGTTGGTAAACGCGATGGCGATGGTACAGATCAGCGGAAACAGCACGAACAGCCCGACCCCCGCCAGCCCCGGATAAACATAGCGCCATGCATAGGCCCGGGCGTTGGCGAAAATAGTCAATCCCACGCTGGCCAGGATCACCGTCATCATGGCGAACAGATATTCGCCCTGGGCATACATCGGTATCACCAGCCAGGCGATCGACAGGGCGGAAAAAACCACGGCCAGCCACTTCACCGGCGGCTTTCGCCACCAGCCGGTTCGCTTGCGGGACGGTATGATGGGATCAATGACTGTCATAACCTTTCCTGTACATCGGTGGCCACCGGCGCGCCATTCGCCGCCGCGGCACGCATCGGGCGGCGCTTCGCCGCCCGATGGTTACGGGTTTATTTGGTAATCCGGTCCTTTACTCCATCCAGGGCCTGCTGGACGCTTTGCTTACCGTTAATGGCATTAACCACCGCGCTGCGCTCGGCATACCAAAAGGCGCTCATCTGCGGAATGTTCGGCATGATCTCCCCGCGCTGGGCATTATCCATGGTCGCGGCGATGCGCGGGTCCTTGGCCAGCTCGGCCTGGTAGCTTTTCAGCGCCACCGCGCCCAGGGGTTTGTCTTTGTTCATGGCATCCAGGCCGTCTTTGGTCAGCAGGTAATTTTCCAAAAATTCTTTCGCCAGTTCTTTATTGGGGCTGGCGGCGTTAATGCCGGCGCTCAGTACCCCGACAAACGGTTTCGACGCTTTACCCTGGAAGGTGGGCAGCAACGCTACGCCATAGTGAACGCCGCTTTTTTCCAGATTGCCCCACGCCCAGGGGCCGTCGATGGTCATGGCCGTTTGCCCCTTATTAAAGGCGGCGTCGGCAACGGAATAGTCGGTATCGGCGCTGATATGCTTGTTTTTGATCAAATCGACGATAAATTGCAGCCCGGCCACGGAGCCGGCGTTATTGACCCCCACATCCTTGACGCTGTACCCGCCGTTCTCCGGTTTAAACGCATAACCGCCGGCGGCGGCGATAATCGGCCAGGTAAAATAGGGTTCCTGCAGGTTCCACATAATGGCGCTTTTACCTTTGGCGCGCAGTCGGGTATCCAGCGCCGGGATCTCTTCCCAGGTGGTCGGCGGGGTGGCGATCAGGTCTTTATTGTAA
Organism: Sodalis sp. RH21; assembly: GCF_047324175.1. NCBI lineage: Bacteria > Pseudomonadati > Pseudomonadota > Gammaproteobacteria > Enterobacterales > Bruguierivoracaceae > Sodalis > Sodalis sp. RH21. The sequence continues at coordinate 5,204,861 of NZ_CP178732.1, forward strand.
ATCAGCGACAGGGATTCCACCGCGATGGGATAACCGATGAGCTTGCCGTTATAACGCACCGCGTCCCAGGTAAAGGGGAACAGCTTTTCCTGGAAGGCTTTATCCGGAGTCACTTGCGCCAGCAGGCCGGACTGGGCATAACCGCCAAACCGGTCGTGCGCCCATAAAATAATATCCGGGCCGTCGCCGGTCGCCGCCACCTGGGGATATTTTTCCTCCAGCTTATCGGGATGCTCGACGCTGACTTTGATGCCCGTATCCTGTTCGAATTGCTTGCCGACCTCGGCCAGGCCGTTATAACTCTTATCGCCGTTGATCCAGATAAGCAGCCGGCCTTCCTCGATTTTGGCAAACGCCGAAGAGCAGATCATCGCCGACATTACGGCGGAAAGTGTCAGAATGCGTATAGCGGATTTCATGGCAAGCATAATTCCATCCTTTCTGTTAGCAGACCTTCTTTTTCAACGGACATGGTGCGCATAAGCGCCGGCGGCCTCATCCTCCCCCTCCCTACGCCCCTGGCGGCCCGACTGTGACCGCTTTAACACTCCGGGGGAATTTGCGGTCCATACCACATAAAACATGCTGCATATTTGTCGCCGGCATCACGCTTTTAGCGTTACGGCGCCTGACGGCGCCCGAAAAAAGTTTTCCCGTCCTCCCGCCGCCTCCCCCTTGAAAAAAAACGGACCGGATGATTTACGTCCCCCGCATTTCACTCACACTTGCCGACACTTGATGCCGACCCGCCGTCGGACAACGCGGCGTAGATAGTGGGAAAGGAAGTGCATATGGCAAGCGTGGCCCTGCGCAATGTCTGCAAAAGTTACGGTGACAATGTGATTTCCAGCGATATCAACCTGGATATCGGCGAGGGAGAGTTCGTGGTGTTTGTCGGGCCGTCGGGCTGCGGCAAATCCACCTTGCTGAGAATGATTGCCGGACTTGAGGATATTACCTCCGGAGAGCTGCATATCAACGGCCGCCGGATGAATGATATCCCCCCCGCCGAGCGCGGAGTGGGCATGGTGTTCCAGTCCTATGCGCTTTATCCCCACCTGTCGGTGGCGGGCAATATGTCCTTCGGCCTGAAACTCGCCGGGGTCAAAAAGGAAGAAATCGATCGCCGGGTAAACCAGGTGGCGGACATTCTCCAGCTCGGCCATCTGCTGAGCCGCCGCCCCAAGGCGCTATCAGGGGGGCAGCGCCAGCGCGTCGCCATCGGCCGGACGCTGGTGGCCGAACCCCAGGTGTTTTTGCTGGATGAACCGCTGTCGAATCTCGACGCCGCACTCAGGGTACAGATGCGCATCGAGATTTCACGCCTGCATAAACGCCTGCGGCGCACGATGATTTATGTCACCCACGATCAAACCGAGGCCATGACGCTGGCGGATACGATCGTGGTGCTTAACGCCGGCAGCGTGGCGCAAACCGGCAAACCGCTGGAACTGTATCACTACCCCGCCAACCGTTTCGTGGCCGGGTTTATCGGCTCGCCGAAGATGAATTTTCTGCCGGTAAAAGTGACCGCCATCGCCATTGATCAGGTACAGGTTGAATTGCCCAACGGCCAGCAAGTGTGGCTGCCGGTGGACAGCAGCCGGGTGGAGGTCGGGGCCAATATGTCGCTGGGCATCAGGCCGGAGCATTTGCTGCTGAGCAGCATTGCGGACGTGCTGCTGCAAGGCATAGTCCAGGTGGTTGAGCAACTGGGGTATGAAACCCTGATCCATATACAAATTCCCTCCATTCGCCTCGATCTGGTGTATCGCCAGAACGACGTGGTGCTAGTGAATGAGGGTGCCATATTCGCTATCGGCCTGCCGCCCGAGCGTTGCCATTTATTCCGAGAGGATGGTAGCGCCTGCCGTCGGTTACATCAGGAACCGGGCGTATGAGTCTGCCTGCTCGCAGGCAATAATAATCTGGAGAAAATAATGACTAACCTACGCATATTACCTTTGTCAGTGGCTATCCTCGCCGGTGCGGTCTCCGCTCAGGCGATGGCGGTGGATTTTGGCGGTTACGCCCGTTCCGGTATCGGCTGGACCGGTAGCGGCGGTGAACAGCAATGCTTCAAAGCCACCGGTGCTTCGAGTAAGTATCGTCTCGGTAACGAGTGCGAAACCTACGCCGAACTTAAGTTAGGCCAGGAGCTGTGGCGCGATGGCGATCGCAGCTTCTATTTCGATACCAACGTCGGCTATTCCGTTTCGCAACGCAATGACGACGAGCAGCTGGAACCGAGCTTCCGTGAAGTGAACGTCCAGGGTAAAAATATTATCGACTGGGCGCCTGGCTCCACGCTGTGGGCCGGTAAACGATTCTATCAACGTCACGACGTTCATATGATCGACTTTTACTACTGGGACGTTTCCGGTCCCGGCGCCGGTTTGGAAAACATCGATCTGGGCTTCGGCAAACTGTCGCTGGCGGTCACCCGCAACAGCGAAGCCGGCGGTTCGTATGGCTATATCGACAACCAGCTCAATCAAGTGCCGACCATCAACGACATCTATGACGTGCGTATCGCCGAGTTGGAAACCAACCCCGGCGGCAAGCTGGAGTTCGGCGTCGACTATGGCCGGGCCAACGTCCAGGATCACTTTAGCCTGGCTGACGGCGCAACCAAAGACGGTGCGATGGCCACGGTGGAACACACCCAAAGTATCGGCAACGGCTTTAACAAATTTGTCGTGCAATACGCGACGGACGCCATGACCACCGACAATACCGGTCGTCCGCACGGCTCCTACGTGGATAACGACGGCCATATGATCCGCGTGCTCGACCATGGCGGCCTGGACTTCAACGACAAGTGGGCAATGATGTATGTCGGTATGTTCCAGGATATCGACCGCGACAATAATAACGGCACCACCTGGTACACCGTGGGCGTACGCCCGATGTACAAATGGACGCCAATCATGAGCACCCTGCTGGAAGTGGGTTATGACAACGTCAAATCCCAGCGCACCAGCGATCGCAACGATCAGTACAAAATCACCCTGGCCCAGCAGTGGCAGGCGGGCGACAGCATTTTTGCCCGTCCGGCTATCCGTTTGTTCGCCACGTATGCCAAGTGGAATGAAAAATGGGGCTACGGCAACAACGACGCGGGCTATGCCAACGGCATCGCTTACCGGGATAACAATACGACCACCTTTAGCCGCGGCAACGACAACGAAATGTCCTTCGGCGTGCAAATGGAAGCCTGGTGGAAATAAAGTCTGATGCCTCTTGCCCGCGCGGGTCGGGAGGCAACGGATAAGTACTTGGCGGGCATGAGCTACTTGCCTGGCGCTTGCCCGCCGCTCATCACGCTGATAAGGCGATAATAATGAAAATAAAATTACTTTCCCTGTGCCTGATGGCCGCACTGAGCGCCATCCTGCCCGCGGCTTCGCAGGCGGAAAGCTTGATCACGCCGCAGGACGTCTCCGTGGCGCCGGTAATCCCGATGTCCACCCTGCGCCAACTGACCTGGCAGCCGCTGATGCCGCCGGTCAATCAGGATTTGGTATTAAACAGCGCGTCGCCGCGCATCCTCCAGGGCGATATCACCGGCCCGGTGGCCGCCGTATCCCTGCCGGCCAACCGCGGTTCGCTGGAAATCACCCTGAGCAGCCTGGCCAACGGTCTATCGGTCTATGCCCCGAACGTGCTGGTGCTGGACGAAAAAATGCGCCCCGCGGCGTTCTACCCCAGCGGCTACTTCCCGTACGAAAAGCCCGGAATCATGTCCCTCGATCGGCTGGAAGGCAAAATGAAGCTGACTCCGGCCTTGGGCCAGCAACAAATTTATCTGCTGATTTACACGACCCGCCAGGATCTGCTGGCCACCACCACGATGGCTAATCCGGCCAAAACCTTTGCCGAGGGCGTGGGCAACGCGGTGCCGGCTATTCCCGATCCCATTGCCCATCATAGCCAGGACGGCACCATCCGGCTAAAAGTAGTGGCGGAACAAAAAAGCGGCAATATCACCATAGGGCAGGTACTGTTCCCGCAGGACACGACGCCGGTCATCGTGGGCAACAGCGCGCCGGCGGCCACAGCGGCCCGGCCCGTCGAATCGGCCGCACCGGCCGCACCGGCCGCGCCAATGCTGAACGAAACCGAAGGCTATTTTAACCGGGCCATTAAACAGGCGGTGAACGACGGTAATATCGACAAGGCGCTAAAACTGCTTAACGAAGCGGAGCGGCTGGGATCGACGTCGGCGCGGCAAACATTTATCAGCAGCGTAAAAGGCAAGGGGTGACGTTATCCCGATACTGCTGATATTTGGCAGATCGCTGGTGCGCTTCGGCGCACCTTTTTTTCAGCACGCCTGAAAAAAGCCATCAAATACCGCGTTGCAATAATCTATATCATTGTTTCGGCCGGGTAAGATCATTATGATGCCGCAGCTCATCATCGGGCGGGGAATTCACCTCCGCCGCCGGGGAGTTATTGGATAATCAATCCACTTCATTTGGCCTTTTTCTGCTGAGGATATATGCATACCAACAAGTTGGCGAACCCCGGCCCGCTGGGATTAATGGGTTTTGGGATGACCACCGTCTTGCTAAACCTGCATAACGCCGGTTTTTTTCCCCTGACCTCGATTATTATCAGTATGGGTATTTTTTACGGCGGTATAGCGCAAATCATCGCCGGCATCATGGAGTATAAACACGGCAACACCTTCGGTACGACGGCGTTTACGTCCTATGGCGCATTCTGGCTCAGCCTGGTCGGCATTTTGCTGCTGCCCCGCATGGGGCTGGCCGAGGCCAGCGACGCCGTGTTCCTGGGCGTTTACCTGGGGTTATGGGGCATTTTTACGCTGTTTATGTTTTTCGGCACCCTGCACGCCGGCCGCGGCCTGCAAATCGTCTTCGGCAGCCTGACCGCATTGTTCGCGCTGCTGGCCGCCGGCAACATCACCGGTAACCACGATATCATCGTGACCGGCGGTTATGTCGGGCTGTTTTGCGGCGCCAGCGCCATTTATCTGGCCATGGCGGAAGTGGTTAATGAGCAGTTGGGCCGCCAGGTAATGCCCGTCGGCTGAAATAGTCGTTCCTTCAACCCCGCGATTTGCCCCGTAATATAACCTTGCCCAGGCCCCCACGCGAGGCCTGGGCAAACGCGGGTTTGACCTTCGGCCCTCGTTTTCCCCCGCGCTACGTCATCCCCGCTACGCTCTGGATGAAGATTTTCGCCCATTAAGGATAAGCGTTTTGATACAAAGCAACGTTATAGCAGCAGCAAAAAAGGAGGCAGGGAAGATAACTCATGGCGCGCAATAAAAACAAGGACGAGGGTGGATATACGGTTCCCACGGAAGGAGGATTTATTACTCATGCCCTGCCTTTGAAATGGCATATCCCGATTCCAGTAGGGTCCAACCAGGCGATCTGCTATTTTCCGGCAGCTCATCGCATTTGATACGGGACAGCCATTGTTCCGCCACCATGAAAACCATAGCTGCCCGTATCGGCGTAACCCTTACCTGTCGCTAAGCGATTAACCGCGCCGGCGCCGCAATCACCTGTGCCGGCAGCTTATAGCTGGCCGGTTCTTTGCCGCGCATCTTGGCCATCACCCGTTCCGCGACGGCCAGCACCTGATGACAATAATCCAGCGTGATGGTCAGCGGCGGTTCAATACGTACGGTCTTGGCATTGTTCAGGGTACCGGCCACCAGCACCTGATGGCGGAACATGCCCTGGGAAAAGGCATAACCGATATCATTGCGCCGGAACTCCAGCGCCTGCATCAACCCCCGGCCCCGCGCTTCAACGATAAATTCGGGATAAGCCGCCGCCAGGCCGGCAAAACCCTGCAAGAGTATCTGGCCTTTTTGCGCGGCCTGCGCCGGCAAATCCTCGGAGAGCAGCACGTTGAAGGTAGCCAGCGCCGCGGCGCAGGCCAGCGGATTGCCGCCAAACGTGGTGGTATGTAAAAAAGGATTATCGAACAGCACCGAAAACACTTCTTCGGTGGCCACCGTGGCGCCGATTGGCATCACGCCGCCGCCCAGGGCTTTGGCCAGGCACAGGATATCCGGCTGGACGCCCTCGTGTTCACAGGCGAACATTTTGCCGGTACGCCCCATGCCGGTCTGGACTTCGTCGAGGATCAGCAACGCCCCCACTTCGTCGCATAATGCCCTCACCGCGCTCAGGTAACCCACCGGCGGAATAATCACGCCGCCCTCCCCCTGGATAGGCTCAAGCAGGATGGCCGCCACGTCCGCGCCGGTGTCCCGGCAATGATAGACCCTTTGGCGCATCGCCGCGATATCGCCAAACGGCACGTGCTCGAACCCCGGCAACATGGGCATAAACGGGCTACGGAAAGTGGCTTTGGCGGTGGCGGCCAGGGCGCCGAGGGTTTTACCGTGAAACGCGCCGGCGGCGGCGATAAAGGTGGATTTGCCGCGGGGCGACTGGTAAGCCTTAGCCAGCTTAAGGGCGCATTCGACGGATTCGGTGCCGCTGTTGCTGAAGAAACTGTATTTGAGGTTACCCGGCGTCACCATCGCCAGGGTCTTGGCGAGCAATGAGCGCAGCGGATCGAGTAATTCCTGACTGTGCAGCGGCTGCTTGGCGAGCTGTTTTTCGACGGCGGAAATAACTTTTGGATTACGGTGCCCTACGTTAAAAATACCAAAACCACCCAGGCAATCGATATATTCCCTGCCCTGAGTGTCGACCAGCGTATTAAGTCCGCCGGCCCGCCATTCTACGGCTCCGTAATCCCCGCCTACCGTGACCGATTTCCGATATTCCAGAAAACCAGGATTCACATATTCTTTAAAATTATTGATAACTTCTTTATTCAAGCTAACCATTTCATCATGGGTCAGCGTCTCTTTTTCAATCCATTTCAGCGCTTGCCGGGTACATTCCAGCGGGGTGAGGTTTGCAGTTGCACGAGTCAAAATGAGCTCCTTGGAGGGAGATATCATATGATATCCCTTTGACTGATGCAGCCCCCGGGCCAACTGTAACCAGGCATGTCGTTTCAGAATAAAAAGTTACTTTTATTTTTATCGGCAGTATTAAAACAGTAATAATATGATTGTGCGGGACGAAGTGCTGAAAATTAATAAAGCGGGATAATTTTTAAAGATAGCATGCACCATTATTGATCGCTACTGCATCAAATAAGTGCAAAAAAAGCAGCATATATCATATATAAAGAGTGGGTAATTTTTTAACGCAGACTTTTATAGCAAACATGGAGAATGATGGCAATAAATTTATTGCCATCATTCTCCATTATGGGTTTAAAAGCGCGCAATTAATAACACGGAATCAATGGCGAATCATCACATGACGCACCGCGGTATAATCTTCCAGCCCGTACATCGACAAGTCTTTACCGAAACCGGAAAGTTTTTGCCCGCCGTGGGGCATTTCGCTGACCAGCATAAAATGGGTATTGACCCAGGTACAGCCGTACTGCAACCGGGCGGCGACCCGGTGCGCCCGGCCGATATCCCGCGTCCAGACCGATGACGCCAGCCCGTACTGCGAAGCGTTGGCCCAGCGGATGACCTGCGCCTCGTCGTCGAATACCGTGACGGTCACCACCGGCCCGAACACCTCCTGCTGGACGATTTCGTCCTCCTGGCGCGCATCGGCCAGCACGGTGGGAGCGAAATAAAACCCCGGGCCGTCGATGGGCGAACCGCCGGTAATCACCCGGATATGCCCCAAGGCCTTGGCGCGGTCGACAAACCCGGTCACCCGTTGCAAATGGGCGGCGGTAATAAGCGGCCCCAGTTCGGTTTGCGCATCCGCCGGATCGCCGGTTTTAAGGGTGGCCACGCTGCGCCCCAGGGACTCGACCAGTTCGTCATACACCCCGCGCTGCACGTACAGCCGGCAGGCGGCGGTGCAATCCTGTCCCGCGTTATAGAAACCGAAGGTCCTGACCCCGTCCACTACCTCGGCGATATCGGCGTCATCAAAGACAATCACCGGCGCTTTACCGCCCAGCTCCATATGGGTCTTTTTAACGCCGCCGGCGGTATGGGCCAGAATATGCGCGCCGGTGGCAATCGATCCGGTCAGCGAGACCATGCGTACGCGCTCATGGCCGGTCAGGGCATCGCCCATCTCGCCGCCGGTGCCGAACAGCACATTGACCACGCCCTGGGGAAAGATATCCGCCATCAGCTGCGCCAGGTAAAGGGCGGTCAGCGGCGTCTGTTCCGCTGGCTTGAACACCACGCAGTTACCGGCGGCCAGCGCCGGCGCCAGCTTCCAGGCCGCCATCATCAGCGGATAATTCCAGGGAGCGATGGAGGCGATCACCCCCAGCGGGTCGCGGCGGATCATTGACGTATGCCCTTCCAGATATTCCCCGGCCGCGCTGCCGGACAGGCAGCGGCTGGCGCCGGCGAAGAACCGGAACACATCCGCCACCGCCGGAATTTCATCATTGATGACGCAGTGATAGGGCTTGCCGCAATTCAACGACTCCAACCGCGCCAGGGCCTCGCCGTGCTGTTCGATGGCATCGGCCAACCGCAGCAACAGGCCGGCGCGGGTCTTGGGCGTCGTTTGCCCCCAGCTGTCAAACGCCAGATCCGCCGCCAGCACCGCCGCGTCGATTTGCTGGAGGCTGGCCTCATTGATGGTAATCAGGGTCTCCCCGGTGGCCGGATTGACCACCGCCGTCGGTTTGCCCGCCCCGGTCACCGCCTTGCCATCAATCAATAATTGGTCATGCATAGTCTGTTCCTTATTGATAATGCCGGCCTTCAGCCGACGTCATAGCCGGTTATACAGCCGGGTTATTTACCGCCGCCCGCCACGTCCTCGCCGCCCCGGGTCAGGTAATAGGCCCATAGGATCGGCAGCATGGTCACCAGCGTGACCAGCAGGGAAACCACATTGGTAATGGGCACGTCGCGCGGCCGGCCCAGCTGATTCAACAGCCACAGCGGCAGCGTGCGTTCGTGGCCCGCGGTAAAGGTGGTCACGATAATTTCGTCAAACGACAGCGCAAATGCCAGCATCCCCCCGGCCAGCATGGCGGACGCCAGCCCCGGCATCACCACATAACGGAAGGTTTGCCACCCGTCTGCGCCCAAATCCATCGACGCCTCGATTTGGCTATGCGAGATCCGGCGCAGCCGGGCAATCACGTTATTAAACACTATCACCACGCAAAAAGTGGCATGGCCGATCACGATGGTCAATAACCCCGGCGCCACGTCCAGCGCCTTGAACGCGGACAGTAGGGCAATACCGGTAATAATGCCCGGCAGGGCGATGGGCAGGATCATCATCATGGTAATGGCCTGCTTGCCCAGGAAATCGCGCCGGTACAGGGCGGCGGCGGCCAGCGTGCCCAAGATCAGGGCGATGGCGGTGGCCAGGCAGGCCACCTGCAGCGATAACCACAGGGCGGAGAGAATATCCGCACGCCCGGCGGCCAGCCTGAACCAGTGCAGCGTAAAACCCCGGGGCGGAAAGCTAAAGGCCGCGTCCTCGGTATTAAACGCATACACCGCGATAATCAGCAGCGGGAAATGCAGGAATACCAGTCCGCCCCAGGCGGCCAGTTTCAGCGCCAGCGGCGCGCGGTCAGAGTGCATCGAAGGCCCCCAGGCGTTTGGCCAGCGTCAGGTAAATACCAATCAGTACGATGGGCACCAGCGTAAAGGCCGCCGCCATGGGCATATTGCCGATGGCCCCTTGCTGGGCATAGACCATGCTGCCGATAAAATAGCCCGGCGGCCCCACCAGCTGCGGCACGATAAAATCGCCCATGGTCAGCGAAAAGGTAAAAATCGAACCGGCGGCGATGCCCGGCACCGCCAGCGGCAGCACCACATACCGGAACGTCTGGTCCGGACGCGCGCCCAGATCGGCGGACGCCATCATCAGCGAAGGGGGCAAGCGCTCCAGCGCAGCCTGGATCGGCAAAATCATAAACGGCAGCCAGATATAGACAAACACCAAAAAACGCCCCAGATGGGAGGTGGATAGCGTACTGCCGCCGATACCCGGCACGGCCAGCACCGCTTGTAGCGCCGATTGCAATCCCAGGTGCTGCAAAAACCATTGCAGCACGCCGTCATGGGCCAGCAGCAGGGTCCAGGCATAGGCTTTGACGATATAGCTGGCCCACATCGGCATCATCACCGCGATATAAAAAAACGCCTTGCCCCGGCCGGAGGTATAGCGCGCCATATAATAAGCGATGGGAAACGCCAGCAGCGCGCTGGCCAGCGTAACCGCCGCCGCCATGGCCAGGGTGCGCAGGATAATATCGTAGTTGGCGGGGTTGAATAGCGCGGCGAGATTGGCGGTGGTCAGATCGGGCAATACCGTCATGGTGAAGTCGTCAAAGGTATAAGCCCCCTGCCACAGCAGGTTCAGCAGCGACCCCAGATAGACGATGCCGAACCACATCAGCGGCGGCAACAGCAGCAAAAGCAAAAACAGCGTCGGCCGGCGGTAAAAAAATGTCGCCAGGCCGCGTCCGGCGGAAGAGCGCTCCGGCCGGCTGGCTTGCGGCTGTGGTTGCGGCTGCAGGCTCATGACCATTCTCCTTACTCCGCCAACGCGGTCATGGCGGCACGCGGCCAGGCGACGGTCAGTCGCTGGCCCAGGGGCAAGTCTTCGTCGCCGGACGGGCGTACCGGATTGGTGGCGCAGACGGTAAAACGGGCGCCGCCCGCCAGCAGCAGTTCGTAACGGGTGCTCGCGCCCTGAAACAGCACATTGCCCAGTTCGCCGCTTACGGATACCTCGCCGTCCGCCGCCGGCTGGCCGGCGGTAAGCAGGCGGGCAAATTCCGGCCGAATGGCGAATACGCCGTTTTCGCCGGTCAGTTCGCGGGCCAGTTCGCCGCCGATCACATTGGCGCTGCCGACAAAGTTGGCTACGAAGCGGCTTCGGGGATGCAAATAGAGCTGGCGCGGGGTATCCACCTGCTCGATGCGCCCGCGATTGAATACCGCCACCCGATCCGACATGGAAAGCGCTTCCCCCTGATCGTGGGTAACAAAAACAAAGGTAATGCCCAACTGGCGTTGCAGGGTTTTCAACTCCCCCTGCATTTGTTCGCGCAGTTTAAGATCCAAAGCGCCCAGGGGTTCGTCCAGCAACAGCACCCGCGGTTCGTTGACCAGCGCGCGCGCCAGCGCCACCCGCTGGCGCTGGCCGCCGGACAGATGGGCCGGCTTGCGGTTATGCACGTCGCCCAGTTCCACCCGCCGCAGCGCCGCCTGCGCCCGGGCCAGGCGTTCGGTTCGCCCCACGCCTTTAACCATCAGGCCATACGCCACGTTATCCAGCAGCGACATATGCGGAAACAGCGCATAATCCTGGAATACGGTATTCACGTCCCGCTGGTACGGGGGCAGGTTTACCGTATCCACACCGTGCAGATATAAGGCGCCGCCGTCGGGCCGCTCAAAGCCGGCGATCAGCCGCAGACAGGTGCTTTTGCCCGACCCGGACGGCCCCAGCAGGGAAAAAAACTCCCCGTCGGGAATATCCAGCGACACCCCGTCCACTGCGGGTACGCCGTTAAAACGGCGTGAAACGTCGACTAAAGTCACCGCGCTGCTCATGGTTATCTCCTTGCGTCAGCGGCCGCCCATCATGGCGATATAATCCTGGGTCCAGCGGCTATAAGAGACGCACTGGCCGCCGTTGCTGCTGTCGCATTTCGCCGTCGGCGTTTTCCAGAAGGCGATTTTATCGAACTGGCTGAAACCGTTGGTTTCGCATCCCTTGCCCCCCAGCAACGTGCTGGCCTTGCACCCTTCCGGCACTGCGGGCACCGATCCGAACCAGGCGGCGACATCCCCCTGGACTTTCGGCTCCAGCGACCAGTTCATCCAGCGATAGGCGCAGTTCGGATGCGCGGCGCCGCTATGCAGCATGGTGGTATCCGCCCAGCCGGTCACGCCCTCCTTGGGAATCACCGTGGCGATGGGCTGCCCTTCCCCCGCCAGCGCGTTCGCCTGGTAAGGCCAGGCGCCGGACGCCACCACCCCTTCATTTTTAAAATCGCTCATTTGCACGGACGTATCGTGCCAGTAGCGATGCACCAACGGATGTTGCTGTTTTAACAGGGCCAGGACCGCCTGGTATTGGGTTTCATCAAGCTGGTAGGGATCTTTAATACCGAGCTCCGGCCGGGCGCTTTTCAGGTAGAGCGCCGCGTCGGCGATATATATCGGCCCGTCATAGGCTTGCACCCGGCCTTTATTGCTTTTGCCGTCCGGCAGGTTTTGCGGTTCGAATACCACCGACCAGCTATCCGGCGCGGTGGTGAAAACTTTGGTGTTATACATCAGCAGGTTGGGACCCCACTGGTAGGGCGTGCCGTAGGTTCTGCCGTCGACGTTATACCATGGCCCGTTAATCAGCCGCGGATCAATCAAATGCCAATTGGGGATCAGCGCCGTGTTGATCGGCTGAACCCGTTTGCCCACGATCAGGCGCAGCGACGCATCCCCGGAGGCGGTCACCAGATCGTAACCGCCCTTGGCCATCAGGCTCACCATTTCATCGGAAGTGGCGGCGGTCTTCACATTGACCTGGCAGCCGGATTCCTTCTCGAAGGTTGACACCCAGTCATATTGTTTATCGGTCTGGCCGCGTTCGATATACCCCGGCCAGGCGATAATATCCACCTGCCCTTCGCTTTTGCCCAACTGGTTGGGAAGATCGGCAGCCCGGGCCAGGCCGGCGGCGCATAACACGCTAAAGCATACAGCACTTACCTGCGTTAACTTCTTCATTGCCTGTCTCCTGTCATACGTTTAAGGCCCGGGGCTACGCCGAGCGGCGCCAAGGCGCCAGGAATTACCGGGGGGGCCGGAAGGGAAAACGGGTATTGAATTTGGCCATGATGTGACGCACCACGCTGTACTCCTGCAACGCCTCGCCGGAGAGATCCTTGCCATACCCCGAGCCTTTAAGGCCGCCGTGCGGCATCTCGCTGACCAGGGTGAAATGGGTATTGATCCAGGTACAGCCATATTGCAATTGCGATGCCAGATAAAAGGCCAGGTCGACGTCCCGGGTCCAGACCGACGACGCCAGCCCGTATTCGGACGCGTTGGCCCATTCCAGTACCTGCCCGATATCCTCGAAACGGGTCACGCTCACCACCGGGCCGAAGACCTCTTTTTTGATGATTTCATCGTCCTGGCGGCAACCGGCCAGCAGGGTCGGCGGATAGTAAAACCCGGGGCCGTCGTGCGGCTTGCCGCCGGCGATCAGGGAAATATGCGGCTGTTCCAGCGCGCGTTCGATAAAACTGGCCACCCGGTCGCGCTGGCGCGCGGAAATCAGCGGGCCAAGATCGTTTTCCCCATCGTCCGGCCGGGCAAACCGCAGGCCGGCCACCGCTTCCCCCAGGGCGTCCACCAGCCGCGCATAAATACCGGCCTGGGCATACACCCGGCAGGCGGCGGTGCAATCCTGGCCGGCATTGTAGTAACCGTAGCGGCGGATGCCCGCCACCACCTCGGCCAGATCCGCGTCATCGCAAACGATCACCGGGGCGTTGCCCCCCAGCTCCAGATGGGTGCGCTTGATCCCGCTAACCGCGGCCTGGAGGATCTTCTGCCCGGTTACGGTATCGCCGGTCACCGAGATCATGCGCACCAGCGGATGATTGATCAGCGCCGATCCGGTGGTTTCGCCCCGCCCGAAGATCACATTGATCGCGCCGGCCGGCAGCAAGCCGTCCAACCGGGACATCAGGGCCAGAATGGACAAAGGGGTATGTTCGGAGGGTTTGAATACCAGGGTATTGCCGGCCGCCAGCGCCGGGGCGATTTTCCAGGCGGCCATCATCAACGGGTAATTCCACGGCGCAATGGAGGCCACTACGCCGAGAGGGTCGCGGCGCAGCATAGACGTATGCCCCGGCGTATATTCCCCGGCCAGTTGCCCCTGCTGGCAGCGTACCGCGCCGGCAAAAAAGCGGAACACGTCGGCGGCGGCGCTGATGTCGTCATTTAACGCCTGGTGCAGCGGTTTGCCGCAGTTCAGGGCTTCCAGCCCGGCCAACCGAGGCCCGTACCGTTCGATCACCGCCGCGATCTCCAGCAGCACGCCCGACCGGTGGGCCGGGGTGGTGGCCGACCACTGGCGAAATGCGCCATGGGCGGCGGCTACCGCGTCAGTAACTTGCTCTTCGCCGGCTTCACGCAAGGTCAGAATAATCTCGCCGGTGGCGGGATTGATGATATTCTCCGCGGCGCCCTCGCCGGCGACGGTTGCGCCATTGATATAATTTAGCCACGGGATGTCGGTTAACAGGGAGTCAGTCAAGGCGTAACCCTCTGGTGATGGCTCGGGAGTTAACAACTTATCTACACAGCAGATTAACCGAGACTATCCCCAGCGGTGGCCCAGCGACAAATTCTAAATAACGAACGCCTCGTTCGACTAAACCGATGGCTTGCGGACCGGCGTTTTTTCCCGCGCGAGCGCCAGAAAAGGCGTAACCAGCTCCGGCCGGCTATTGCCCCGCCGCCAGGCCAGACCGATATTCAGGTGTTCATTAAGATCCGCAAGCTGCCGCGCCTCGATCATGCTGCCTTCCAGCGACCAGGGGCGATAGGCCATATCCGGCTGGATGGACAGGCCCAGGCCGGCGGCCACCATGCTGCGCACCGCTTCGGTGGATGCGGTGCGCATAACTATCGTGGGATGCAGGCCGGCCCCGGCCCATATTTGCCGGGCGTGGCGCTCCATCTCATCGGCATTAAGCTGCACCAGCGGACAGGCGGCAACGTCGCTTAAGGTAATGGCTTCCTGATCCAGCAACGGGTGCAGCGGCGGCAGCCACAGGCGATAAGGGGAATTAACCAGCACTTCGGTTTGCAGGGCATGGCGATCTTCCAGATTACTTAAGATCAGCACGCCGATATCAATCTCGCCGTTGACCAGCAGATGTTCGATATAGCGGCGTTCATCCTCGATAATGCGCACGGTGACAGCGGGATAACACGCACGGAAACGGGTCAGCATATCCACCAGGAAATAACCCGAGACCAGGCTGGTCACGCCGAGCGTCAGGTTGCCGCTCAGGCGTTCCATCCCTTGTTTTACGCTGAATTTAGCATTCTCGACGGTGGCCAGGATCAGGTTGGCCTGACGCAGGAACTGGTGCCCCTGGTGGGTCAGCGTCATGCCTTTGGCGTGGCGTTCAAACAGCGGCGCCACCAGTTCCTCTTCCAACTGCTGCACCGCCAGGGTCAGCGAGGACTGGGCGACAAAGGTCGCCTGGGCCGCGCCGGAAATGGAACCGGCCTCGGCTACCGCGATGAAATGGCGAAGCTGTCGCAGCGTTAACATAGGCACCCCCTGTTATGCGAATTATTGCCAACCTTAGCATTCAGTTATATATAGCGGCGGCGCACAATTCTACTTTTTAGTGCGCAGCCCGGCGGATTTCAGAAAAATAGCGCGCTGCGCGCCCCCCGCGTCCGGGCCCGATCCGGCGTCAAGCGGCCCGCCTGGAAAATCATGCTTATATCCTGCCGCCGAGGATAAAAATATATCGTTAATTAGCATTAGCCTGCGCATTGGCGCGGCGAAAAATTAATACTTTCTTCTTGCAATTAATTGTGGGTAAACGAACAAGTCAATAATGCGAATTCACGTTGTGCTTGGCGGCAGGTTAATATAAATTAATTTTTTGACGGAACATGAATAATATTCCAATTACATTAATCTTTTATTTTTAATGATGATGACTTATGCAAGAAACAAATTCACGTTATTATCCGGTGAGCCCGGCGATCAATTTCTATGTTCCGGAGGCCCACTCCGCTGAGATTCGTTATCCCATCGGCGGCAACCATGGCCACGGCTTGATGGCTAATGAGCTGGAGCGCATATCCAACTCGCCGGCCGTTCTAGCGCATTCACTGGGTAAAGCCTTGGTATATGCAACGGTGGCCGTGGGATCGGCAATAATAGCAAGCGACATTATCTCAACCTCGGCGCGTAATATAAACAGCGTGTCGGAAAATGAAGAAGGCGGCACGCCACATCTGCTTTATCGCTCTGTGCATACAGGCGTCTTTGCCGGCGCCATCGGCGGGACGCTGAGCGGGTTATTCGCGGGGCTAGCCATGCACAACTTAGTTAATGCCTGCAATATCATGGGCCTGCATATCCGAAAAGAACGGCTCTGGATTGGCGCGTCCACTATCGCCGGATTATGTATAGGGAGCGTTGCCGGAGGGATATACGGCAGCATGATGGACAATGTCGCCAACGAACGGCTCCCTAACGCCATCAAGACCTCCGGGGGTTTTTGATTGGCGAATCCATTCACGCGTAGCGGAATTTTCGCTGGCGGGAGAGGATCATTGCCCCGTCCAGCCGGGGCCGGCGGCGGGTTATCCCCGGCCGACAAACGGCATATTGCTGGCCATGACCATCATACTGAGAATATTGGTCGACAACGGCAATGACGCCATATGGCGTACGGCATCCGCTATATATTTTACATCGACCATGGGCTCCGGCGCGACATGGCCATCGGCCTGGAGCACCCCTTTTTGCATCCGTTGAGATAACTCGGTCAGCGCATTGCCGATATCAATCTGGCTGCAAACGATATTAAATGCGCGGCCGTCCAGCGCAATGCTTTTGGTTATGCCCGAGACGGCATGCTTACTCGCCGTATAAGGGGACGTAAATGGCCGGGGGGTATGCGCGGAAATCGAACCGTTATTGATGATCCGGCCGCCCTGGGGGACCTGTTTGCGCATCAGGCCAAACGCGGCCCGCGCGCACAGGAAAACGCCGGTGATATTCGTATCGACAACATTGAGCCAGGTTTCCACGGGCAGCTCGTCCATCGGCACAGCGGGAGCATTCACGCCGGCGTTGTTAAACAGCACGTCAAGCCGTCCGTACTCCTGGGTTATCCTGGCGAAAAGCGCCGCTACGCTTGCCGGTTCCCGTACATCGGTCGCCACCGCCAGGGCCTGCTGACCCGCGGCCCGGGCCGTCTCGACGAGCGCGTCCAGCGGTTCCTGCCGGCGCCCCGCCACGACCACGGTAAAACCGTCCTGCAACAATCCCAGGGCCACTGCTCGGCCGATGCCGCTGCCGGCACCGGTGACCAGGGCAATCCTGCTTTTCTGCGCCTCTTGTTGTGATTCTGACATAACCTATCCTTATTTTCGTTATCGGGAAGGGTGGATTGACAACCATCTTGAAACAATGGCCATTTAGCGTAAAGCTGATTTTGCCGCTATTATCACCCCGGTGCGCAGTCTTTTATCGGCACGCGGAGAAATACCCAAAACCATAAAAAAACACGCGGGGACTTCGCAGCATTTACACTATAAGCCCGCTATTTTATTGGGCTTTTGCCATATCTGATGTTTGAGATAAATTTAATTACCTGATAAAAGAAAAATCAGTCAAGGTTAACTTACCGGTTAAGCTTTGCGATACCTTATTGCTCTTCGCCTGGGCGGTCGCCGCCGGCCGGAGGGCTATGCCCACCCGGCATGGCCGACGAGGGGGATAACCTGTCCTTCGACCCCGCGCCGGCCATCCCGGTCGTTAACAGCCCGCCCGTGTTATTCCAGCATGTACGCATTTTCGACGGCAAAGGCGATTCCCTGTCCGGCCCCGCCAACGTTTTGGTCACGGGCAATACCACAACGCATATTTCCACCGGCCTCATCGACGCGCACTGGCATGCTTTTATGGCCGCTACACCGAAAATGGTGCCCATGACCGCGCAATCCTCCTATCTCCAATTGTTGGCGTTATCCGGTTTTATCAACCCTTATCCCGGCAAGGTCAATCACATGCCCCCTGCGCCACGCGCCAATGAAAAAAGCCCTGACGTTGAGGTCAGGGCTTTTAGGGTGCTACGGTTTTAAGGTTTAACATTCATAACTTCAGTGAGTATAGCAAACTTCACATGATGTACATTTGTCATAACGGAAACATTGAGTATCTATAACGAACATTCCTCCGGTATATTTACAAAATGATATATTTAAGAACTCGGGATTATCCCGGCACTTCGCTATGTTAATCAGTCAGGGAACGAATCGACCGACTGAGTACATCCCCCATCGCGATATATACTTTTGTTACAAGGCCGTACTTTCTTCGCGAAATTCTCAATTAGCTGGTTACTCATCTACAATAGCCCACAATCGCGAATATTCACTACAAACTACAAGGCCTTACATTATCGCGCTATCAACTTACAAACCCCGATGCGATGGTAAAGCTGTATTTCAGTGCCTTACTTCATTCGCGACGTCTGCTTTTCACACAAACTCAACATTACAATCGCGAATATTTTACCACTTCAGAGCCTTTATCGCATACTCTATGGAACACAGGCTTAGCATTATTTAAAAAATAATTTCTATTTCAAAAACAATGTCGTTTGTTTACTGATTGCGCCTGCGTTGGTATTTAATCTACCCCTTTCCAACAGCATGTCAACACCCTATTTGCCAACATCAACGGCATATCACATTAGCGCCCCTTAACCAGGGAAACCCTGGCGCCTTGGCGCGCCTGGGGCGCAAATATTGATAGCCGTTTATGGGTTATTCGCCGCCAGGCGCGGCCTTGGCTTGCTGTTTGCGGCCCAGATCATCCAACAGGCGAAACTCTGCGCCGGTTAATTGTACCCGGGTCGCCTCAAGGTTCTCTTCCAGGTGTTTTACGTTGCTGGTGCCGGGGATAGGCAACATCACCGGGCTGCGTTTTAATATCCATGCCAGGGCGATCTGGCCGGGCGTAAAGCCTTTTTCCTTCGCCAGGGTATCAAGTATCGACCCCGGGTTGGCCAACTCGCCCGCGGCTAGCGGAAACCAGGGAATAAACCCGATTTTGTGTTCGGTGCAATAATCCAGCACGGCCTCGTGGCCGCGTGATACCAGGTTAAACATGTTTTGCACCGAGACTACCGGGAAAAAGCGCTGGGCGGTTTTGATTTGCGCCACATTCACTTCGCTCAGCCCGACGTGGCGGATCAACCCCTCTTTTTGCATCTGCGCAATGGCGTCAAACTGTTCGTCTTCCGGTACCTTGGGATCGACGCGATGCAGCTGCCATAACCCGATCTGTTCCACATTAAGTTTACGCAGGCTCATCAGCACCGCCTGGCGCAAATACTCGGGACGGCCCACCGGCTGCCAGATATTCGGACCGTGGCGCGTCAAGCCGCCCTTGGTGGCGATGAGCAGGCCGTCATAGGGGTACAGCGCCTCGCGTATCAGGTTTTCACTGACATCGGGGCCGTAGCTGTCGGCGGTGTCGATAAAATTAATCCCCAGTTCCGGCAGGCGGCGCAGCGTGGTCAGCGCCCCGTCGCGATCGGCCGGCTCTCCCCAAATCCCCTGGCCGGTAATGCGCATGGCGCCAAACCCCAAACGGTTAATCTGGATATCCCCAAGCGTAAATTGACCGGCAGCCGATGCATTTAATGTACTCATGGTAGCTCCCCTTATGGATCTGGCAGATAAATTGGCCGTGAGAAAAAGCGTTATATTGTCGAACCGCTTGGTTCAAGTTAGACCGTCGCGTCAAGGATGGCAAGTAATTTTGAACTGATTGGTTTTTTTCTGGCGCAACCGCGGCCACCCAAACGGCCGGCGCTGCTTTGCCGACCCGGTTGGGTGACTACCTATCGCGCGCCGTCAGATATACACATCCACCTGATGCGTATCCGACTGGCCGTTTACGCCTGTGGTTTGGGTTTGCGCGGCGGCGGTAGCCGCGGCCTCCTGCTTGTTGAGGACATTTTGCGCCTGCTGCTGTTGCAACTGGTTGATCTGCGCCTCCAGCATCTGGATTTGGTTCTCAATCAATTGCTGCTGTTGCTGCTTTTGATCGGCGCTAAGGCTGGATTGCGCTATCGAGCCTAACTGCTTGATGAGTTTGTTAATCTGCTGGGTGATATTTTTAATTTGCGCGGCAATATCGCTCCCGCCGCCTGACGACGCGGAAGAAATAGCTGAGGTGATAGTGTTGGACACGATTTTCTCCTGGTATGAAGTCCTAACCGGTTATCGGCCAGCCGGCGGCATAATTCAGCACCCGCGGCGCAAAGCAACCGCAAAATAAGCGTAAAAAATGCGTAAGGCCGGCATTTTCCCTGGCTGCGCGGGCGGCCGGATCGCGGGATCATGATGAATCCGCGGTAAGAAAATCAACCAGCCGTTTTGCCGGCGGGGACAAATCATCATAGCGGCGCAAAGTCAGCATTAATTGACGCTCGGTCCAGGCCTCCCGTAATGGAATCACCACCCCTGCGCCGTGATCCTGTCCGGCTACGAGCAGGGATAGGGGCAATACCGCAATGCCCGCCCCGAGGGTCACCATGCGATAGACATTTTCCAGGCCGCTCACCCTGGCCCGCAGCCGCATGGGTTTGCCCGCTCTGACGGCATGGGCGGCAAGGTGCTGTTGCAACGCGCTGTCCGTCGGCAGGCCGATAAAATCATAATCCAGCGCTTCGCTGAAGGTCAGGTTTTTACGGCGCGCGAGTGCATGGCCGCGGGGAACCGCCAGCACTAAACGATCGGATTTAAACGGCAGGACTTCAAGACCGGTGAAATCGGCATGATCCGCGGCGATACCGAGCTCAGCATGACCTTGCGCCACCGCTCGGGTAATGGCGACGCTGGGCATTTCAGCCAGCTCGATATCCACGCCGGGATAAAGATGCAAAAAGCCGGATAGGGGTCCGGGTAAAAATTGGCCCATGGCCACCGTATTGGCCAAAAGACGGATATAGCCGGTCAACCCTTGGGTAAATTCGTTTAACTCTCCGGCTAAGCTGGCGATTTGCCGCAAAATCAGCTTGGCGTGCTGATACATCACCCGGCCCGCCGGCGTGGCCGTTACGCCGCGGCGCCCCCGCTCCAGCAGCCTGACGCCGGCCGCTTTTTCCAGGCCGCCAATCCGGGCGCTGGCCGATGAAAGGGAAAGGCATGCTTTATCCGCCCCGGCGGTGATGGTGCCGGTTTCGATAATCAACACCAATAACCGCAGGTCGATCAGGTCAAAATGCATAGCGGCGACTCCCGGAAATCAGCCTTCGCGATAGACGAAGGCCGGGTTAACCATATACCCATTGTGGCCCGGCGCGGCCGCGGCAAAAATAGGGATTCCCTCATTTTGAGAAAATGGTCGTTATGATGGATATCATGTTTTATATTTCGCTGATTGGCATCACTTTTCTCATTGCGGGTACGGTTAAAGGCGTCATCGGCCTCGGCCTTCCCACCGTGGCGATGGGCATCCTCGGTACGCTGATGCCCCCTTCGCAGGCGGCGGCGCTGCTGATTGTTCCTTCGTTGGTCACTAATGTCTGGCAACTGTTCAGCGGTTCCCATGTGACCACTTTACTGCGCCGGCTGTGGCCGATGCTATTGGCGGTTTGCCTGGGCACCTGGTTCGGCACGGGCATCATGGCGGGGGAATCCGCCGCCTGGACCTCGCCGCTGCTGGGAATTTTGCTGATGGTTTACGCGTCGATCGGCCTGGCGAACCGGCAGTGGCGGATTAGCGGGCGCAGCGAACCCTGGCTTGGCCCGGCGGCGGGATTATTGACCGGCGCAATCACCGGCGCCACCGGCGTATTTGTCATTCCCGCCGTACCGTATCTCACCGCGCTATCCCTGGAACGGGATGATTTGATCCAGGCCCTGGGCCTGTCGTTTACCGTTTCGACGGTAGCCCTGGCGGCAAGCCTGGCGCAGCACGATCTGCTCACCGTCCATTCGCTGGGTTTATCGCTATTTGCCATCATTCCGGCGCTGGCCGGCATGTTTATCGGCGGCTACCTGCGGGCGAAAATCAGCCCCGTGCTATTCCGGCGCTGCTTTTTCCTCGGGCTGCTGGCGCTGGGCGCTGAGATTACGTTACAGCATCTGCGCTAAACGGCTTTTTTTCGTCTTAACGCAGCGGCCGGAAAAACGCCCGGATCTCCTGTGCCAATTCCTCCGGGCATTCCAGCGCAGCGAAATGGCCGCCGCGGGGCATTTCGGTCCAGCGCCGCACGGTAAAACCGCGCTCTACCCAGGAACGCGGCGGCATCGGCAACTCGGCGGGAAAATGCGCCACGCCCAGCGGGGGCAGAATACGCTGCTCAGGGGCGAAGTGCATGGGCCGCGCGCGGCTCTCCACATACATGCGAAAGGATGAGCCGATGGAACCAGTAAACCAATAAATAGAAATATCGGTTAACAACTGATCCAGGGAAACCGCCCGCTCGATGTCACCCCCGCAGTCGCTCCACGCCTGGAATTTTTCGGTTATCCACGCGGCCAGGCCCACCGGGGAATCATTCAACCCCAAGGCCAGACTCTGCGGTTTGGTGCCATGCACTTTGCCATACGCTCCCTGTTCGTCGCTCCAGCGGGCCACCCGATCCAGATAGTCCTGCTCCTGCGCGCCGATCGGCGGGCGATCGGCGCCTAAATAAGGCCGGTAGGAGCCGGGAATAAAATTAAGGTGCAGCCCCGCGATCCGTTCGGGGTAGCGTGCGGCCAGCCAGGTTGATACGCCCGCGCCGATATCCCCGCCCTGGGCGCCGAAGCGCTCATAACCCAATCCCGTCATTAATTCGGCCCATAGCCCGGCGACTTCAAACGGTCCGGTGCCCTTGGCCCGCGGCGCCGCTGAAAAACCATAACCGGGCAGGGAGGGAACCACCACATTAAACGCATCCCGCGGGTCGCCTCCGTGTGCGCCCGGGTCGGCGAGCAAGGGGATTATCGCTTCCATCTCGGCAAACGAACCTGGCCATCCGTGGGTCAGCACCAGCGGCAAAGGGGCCGGGCCGGCGCCCGGCTGGTGGACAAAATGAATCCGTTCATCCCCTACCCTGGCGATAAACTGCGGCAAGGTATTGAGCCTGGCCTCCCGGACCCGCCAATCGAATTTATGCTGCCAATAATCCGCCAGATGACGCATAAAACCCAGATCCGCGCCTTCGCTCCAGCCCGCATCGTTTATGCCGGTTAACCAGCGGGTCCGGGCGAGCCGATCCTGTAAGTCCCGTAATGCCGATTCTTCCACGGCAATGGTGAAAGGTTGAATATCCATCAATATTTTCTCCCCGGCGGCGGCGCCGTCCCGTCTTGGCGGTTGATTACTGAATATAGCGTATCGCGCGCGCCGGCCCGGGTTGTTACGTGCGCGCCATATCGATAAACGCCCGCAGGGCGGAGGGCATCTGCCGCTGCCGGGGGTAATAGATCATAAATCCGGTGAAGGCCGGACACCAGTCCGCCAACACGCTCGCAACCCGCCCCTGCCGGATTTCGTCTTGCGCCATGTCCTCCAGCACAAAAGCCAGCCCGATGCCATCCATCGCCGCGCGTATCGCCAGCTGTTGGTCCGCCACCGTCAGCCGCCCTTTGATCTCGATATCGAGCTTGACGTCGCCCTGGGCAAATTCCCATTTATAGAGCCGGCCGCTGGGAAAACGGTAGCGGACGCCTTCATGGCGGGCGAGTTCGCCGGGATGCTGCGGCACGCCGCGGCGCTGGAAATAATCCGGCGAACCGATCACCGCGAAACGGCGCGGCCCGCCGATGCGTACGCCCACCATATCCTCCGGCACCGTCTCCTCGAAACGTATGCCCGCGTCAAAACCCGCGGCGACGATATCCACAAAGGCGTCCTGCTCAACGATTTCCAGGTGGATTTCCGGATAGGCGATCAGAAAACGCTGCATTAATGGCGCAACCAGCAGCTGCGAGGCGACGCGGGGGGTATTGATCCGCAGGGTGCCGGTGGGGGTGGTGCGAAAATTATTCATCTCTTCGATGGCGCCCGCCACATCGCGCAGCGCTGGCTGCAGGCGCTCCAGCAAGCGTTGCCCGGCTTCGGTCAGGGAGACGCTGCGGGTGGTGCGGTGGAACAGGCTGACCCCCAGCCGATCCTCCAAACCGCGGATCGCATGACTGGCGGCGGAGGTCGACACCCCGGTTTCGGCCGCCGCTTTCTGAAAGCTGCCGTGCTGGGCGATGGCGGCAAAAATGGCTAAATGGGAGAGATTCGGCTGCTGCATAATTAGTGAATTTATCTCATCAATTCATCCCGATATTCAGCATTGATCCGGGGTTTCATCATGCTACATTGTCCTATCCCGCTAAACAAGCGCGTCGACCGGCGGGGTTCAGCCCCGCCTGCCAAGGCGCTTGTTATCTATCGTGCAGTTCCGGTTCCATTCAAATCCAATCAGGAGTTATCCAATGATTAAAGCTCATGGCTATGCTGTCCACGACGACCATTCACCGCTGGTGCCGTTCGACTTTGAACGCCGCGATCCCGGTGACCATGATGTGCAGATCGAAATCCTGTTCTGTGGTATTTGTCACTCGGACCTTCACCAGGCCCATAACGATTGGAGCAATTCGCTCTATCCCATGGTGCCCGGCCATGAAATCGTCGGTCGCGTGGTCAAAGTCGGCGCCCACGTCCGTAAATTGAAAGTCGGCGATATCGCCGGCGTCGGCTGTATGGTCGATTCCTGCCGCCAGTGCGAGGCCTGCGAGGACGATTTGGAGCAATATTGCGTTGAAGGCCCCACCGTCACCTATAACGGCAAAGAGCGCGGCAGCGATCGGCTGACGTTTGGCGGCTATTCCGATCAAATCGTCGTTGAGGAGCGGTTTGTGGTGAAGGTGCCCGATACCCTGGATATCAAAGCGGTGGCGCCGCTGCTGTGCGCGGGCATTACCACCTATTCGCCGCTGCGCCATTGGAAAGTGGGCCCCGGCCAGAAGGTCGGCGTGATTGGCCTCGGCGGCCTGGGGCATATGGGCATAAAATTCGCCAAAGCGCTGGGGGCCCATGTGGTGATGATCACCACCTCGCCGGCTAAAGGCAAAGACGCTTCCCGCCTCGGCGCCGATGAAATACTGATCTCAACCGATGCCGCGGCCATGGCGGCCCATGCGGCGAGCTTCGATTTCCTGCTCAATACGATCCCCGTTCCGCACGATCTCAACCCGTACGCCGCCCTGCTTAAACGCGATCAAACCATGGTATTGGTCGGCGTACTGACCGAGCTTGAGCCCCCGCTCACCGGCGTCAGCCTGATTATGGGCCGTAAGAATATCTCCGGCTCGGCCATCGGCGGCATGGCCGAAACCCAGGAGATGATCGATTTCTGCGCCGAGCACGGCATAGTGAGCGACGTGGAGATGGTGAATATACAAGATGTCAATGCGGCTTATGAACGCTTGCAAAAAAACGACGTAAAATACCGCTTCGTTATCGATATCGCATCGCTGCGGGCGCAGGCGGCCTAAGCCGGCCCAGCGCGGCAACGCGCAGCCGCCGACAGCGGCTGCGGCCACCCGGCCACCTCATTAAACGAGGTGGTTTTTTTTGGCCTGCCGGCGCCGATGACGCGCGCCAAGCGCGGCAGAGAGCCGGCGTCAGGTTCAAAGCGGCGGCCGGGTTCATTTCTTCGCGTGATCCCTATGCCATGTGAAAACCAGATTTTTTAACAATGGTTTGTTAAGCGCGTTTAAAATGCGATATCAATTTTTTATCATTATTATCAGTATATTGAATCATTTTAGCCTCAGCAGGGAAAGAGCGTATTTTGTGATTATCGAACTTTTTTTGTGAAAATGGTATGCGTATACTAGTTATCAATCGGGGAAGCGGGGCGTTCCCGCAAAACCACAGGAAAGCGTAATGGGGTTAAGTGCCAACGAGCGTCAGGAATTCATTTACCGCTACATACATGAAAACCAGATCGCACAATATAATGATTTAGCCTCCTTAATGAATGTTTCCCATATGACGGTGCGCAGGGACGTGCAGTCTTTGGAAAGCGAGGGCAAGGTCTCCCGGGTCAATGGGGGGATCAGGCTCAGCGAATTTTTGCATCAGGAATTGCCTTATCAAGACAAATCCTACCTGAACCATAAGATCAAAAAAGAGTTGGGTAAGTTTGCCGTACAAAGGATCGCCGAAGGCAGTATCGTTTATCTGGATGCCGGCACCACCACGTTTGAAATTGCCAGGAATATTCCCTCAAATTTCAGGCTGACCGTGGTGACCAATGATTTCTCCATTATGCAATTGCTAATGACTAATCCCGCAATTGATTTGTTTCATGTGGGCGGCAAAGTGGATAAAAAGAATTTCTCCTGCGTTGGGTTAAGCGCGGCTAATTTTATCAAGGGAATGAATATTGATTTATCATTCATCAGCACCAGTTCCTGGGACCTTCGCCATGGTATTTCTACCCCCTATGAAGGCAAGGCGGTGGTAAAACAAATAGTGATTTCCGTTTCGAATCGGAAGATATTAATATCGGACAGCAGTAAATATGGAAAGTACGGATTTTACAACGTGTGCTCCCTGGATAAAGTGGATGAGATTATTAGCGACTCTCTTTTTAACGACTGCAAAAAAGAGTTAAGCGCAATAATGTCGCCTAAAGTGACATTGTTAGATATTTTCTAAAGAGATATTAGTAATGAAAAATGAAACCGCCTTGCGCGAAGAGATATGCTCCGTTGGGGAAGGATTGTTTCGCCGTGGATACACGGTTGGCTCATCTGGGAATATCAGCGTTCGTTTAAATGACGGTTGGTTAATTACGCCAACGGATGCATGCCTGGGAAATATTGATCCAGCGCGCATTGCGAAAGTCGATGAAAAAGGCAATTGGATTAATGGCGACAAACCCTCCAAAACGCTTTTACTGCATCAGGGAATCTACAGCAATAATAATGAGGTAAACGGTGTTTTACATACGCATTCAACCTACCTGGTCTTATTAACATTAACCGGCGTGTGGTCTGAAGAAGCCATTCTTCCCCCCATTACGCCTTACCAGGTAATGAAGGTAGGTAAAATCCCCTTGGTTAAATATCATCGGCCCGGCGATCCGGAGGTCGTTAAGATAGTAAGCGCCGTTGCAGAAAAAGTCCGTGGCGTCATGCTGGAAAAACTTGGGCCGGTTGTCTGGGGAAAGACTATTTCACAAGCAAGCTTTATTCTGGAGGAGTTGGAAGAAACAGCAAAACTTTGGTTAAAATCCGGTAAGAATTCTAGTCCTCTTACAACAGATAACATAAATGAAATTTTTGCCGTATTTGGGAGCAAGTGGTAACTCCCCAGAATAATTATTTCGAGCTTTATCTGTTTCCTCTGTACGTATAAATAGGTGAATAAAAAATGACTGCCTACGACATCATGCCGCGCGTGGCTTATTTAATTGCAGTATCAATCTTGGGTTGGTATGCATCTAAAAAATTCAAGATTAACTCACAAGACATTTCGAAATTACTTATTTATATTTTTTCTCCAATTGTTTGTTTTGTGTTGATTTTAAACTCGCCAGCGAGCGTCAGCTATGCCATGTATTCCGTCGTATTTTACGTCGTTTCCTGTATCGCGGCGGCCCTGGCGTACGGCGTAGGTAAATTATTATGGAAAGACAACCGGGCCAACCTGTTTGGCGCGGCCGGCGGGCAAGGAAATGTGGGATATTTCGTTTTACCCTTGGCCATCGGTTTGTTAGGCGGCACGCCGGATGGGGCCGCAGCCATCAGCGTCGTGGTTTTTGCCAAGGTCGCTTCCAGTATCTATGAATTTACCGCGGCTTATTATATTACGGCTCGCGGACGTTATTCGGCCAAACACAGCTTTATTATGGTCGCAAAGATGCCGACCCTGCATGCCGCAGTCTTAGCGTTAATCTTTAAATACTATGGCTTTCAATTACCCGACTTCCTGAAAAGCGGCGTCGATGGGTTTGTGGGCGGCTACAGTACGCTGGGTATGATGATCATCGGTATGTCCCTGGCCAAATTCGATAAGCTGATCCCGGATTGGAAATTTATCTTCGCCTCCATCATCTGGAAACAAGGGGTGTATGCGCTGGTAATTATTTTAATTTTCAAACAGTTCAACCTGGAACATTATGAATATGTCGTGATGGTGATGCTGGCCTGTAATCCCTTGGCCGCAAATATTGCCGCCGTGGCCTCTGCCCTTGATGTTCACCCGGAAAAAGCCGCATGCGCGATTATGATTAGTACTATCGTGGCCGTGGTGACCGTTCCCTTTACGATATGGCTGGTTTTCTAGTTATCAGAGTTTCTGAAATTACAGACGTTCTACAATAAGAATGAGGAGTAGAAAATGACGCAACATGTTCCGGCAATAACGCTGCACAGCGCTTTAGTGGTTCGTTCGCCCTTCGATGCGTCGCTGCTGGAGAAGTACCGTCAACAGCATGGCCAGGTCGACGCGACCTGGACGCCCACCACCGTACTGATGAAAAACATCGAAAACGGGTTGTCCTGCGATGTGGTTATCGTGACGGATTCGGCGATGGATTCATTAATCGAGGACGGGATTGTCGACGTGGCAAGCCGCAAGCCGCTGGTGATATCGCAAATCGGTTTGGCGGTGAAAGCCGGCGAGCCAAAGCCGGATATTTCCACCGCCGAGAAGCTTAAAACGGCATTGCTTCAGGCGCGCTCGATATGCTATTCGATTGGCGGCGCCAGCGGAATCCACTTTAAAACCGTGTTGAAAAAATTAGGCATCGAAGCGGAAGTGGACGCCAAAGCCTCCCCCGTACCGCAAGGGTTTACCGCCGAGAAGTTAATCACCGGCGAGGCCAGTCTCGCGGTACAGCAAATCAGTGAACTGCTGGTGGTTTCCGGCATCGAGATTGTGGGACCGCTGCCTGATGAAGTGCAAAAATCAACGTCGTTTTCGATTGCGGTATTCAGCGATTCGCCAAACAAGTCTGCCGGCAACGCCTTGATAGATATCGTTACCGCGCCGGAAAGCAAAGATGAATATCACCGTTTCGGACTGCAAAGTCGTTTTTAACATCGGCATGTCGGGAGACGTAAATGTCACATAACATCGTATTATTGCATGCCACGCCTGTGGCCATGCAGCCGATCAACGCGGCCATGAACGCGCTTTGGCCGCAGGCGACCGGCATAAACCTGCTTGATGAAGGTTTATCCCTGGAGCGGGCCAAATCGAAAACGTTATCGGAGCCGCTGTTCGAGCGTTTTGTCCGCTTCGGCATCTATGCCAGTGATATGGGCGCGGACGGCATTCTGGCGACCTGCTCGGCGTTTGGCGAGGCGCTGGAACACCTGAATACCCTGTTGCCGATCCCGGTATTAAAACCGAATGACGCGATGTTTTCGCAAGCGATAAAGTGCGGACAACGCATCGGCATGCTGGCGACCTTCGCCCCCGCCATCGGCGGCATGGAGCAAGAGTTCCGCGAGATGGCGGCGAAAATGAACAGCCGTGCCACGCTGACCACCGTATGCGCTGAAGGCGCAATGGAACATTTACGCCAGGGCGATGCGCAAACCCACAATGAAATCGTGGCGCGCTATGCCGGCAAGCTTGCCGATTGCGATGTCATTATGTTGGCCCATTTCTCCACGTCCCGTGCGTTAGAAGCGGTCGGCGCCGTGAGTCCCATCCCCGTCCTGGCCGCGCCGCAGGCGGCCGTAATGGAAATGAAGGCGCTGATTACCGCGCAATAACTAAGGAATTACAGCATGTTGATTGGTGTTATTGCCGATGATTTCACCGGGGCGAGTGATATAGGCATCACTTTGGCGAAAGGCCTGGCAGGGGAAGGCGGTTTAAAAACGGCATTGTTCCTTGAGACCCCGGACAAACCCGCCGGGGATGATATCGATGTCGGCGTGGTAGCGTTAAAGAGCCGTTCACTGCCGGCCGAAGACGCCGTGGCGCAATCACTGGCCGCCTGTGAGTGGCTGCTGCGGCAAGGGTGCCGGCAAATCCTGTTTAAATATTGCTCGACGTTTGATTCGACGCCGCAAGGCAATATCGGGCCGGTGGCGGAGGCGTTAGCCGATAAGCTGGGCGTCAAAGGCGTGGTGGTATGCCCATCCTTTCCTGATATGGGCAGAACGCTTTACCAGGGACATCTGTTTGTCTACCAAACCCTGTTGAACGAATCCGGCATGCAGCATCATCCTCTCACGCCGATGACGGACCCGGATATACGCCGCGTGTTAGCCGCGCAATCGCAAGGCCAGCCCGGGTTTATTCCGTGGCAAGTGGTGCAGCAAGGCGCAGCCGCGATCCATGCCGCGCTTGAAGAACGCGCCAGGCAGGGAACCTCCCTGGTGGTGGTGGATGCCATTACCAATGAGGATCTGGTCACTATCAGCGCGGCGTGCGCGGATGAGCGCTTGATTACCGGTGGTTCCGCCATTGCGCAGGGATTACCGCATAATTTTATTTCGCGCGGTGTGGCGCAGGGGTCATTACCGGTACGGGTGCAGGCCACCGGCAAAGGGGCGATCCTGGTGGGTAGCTGCTCGCGCACCACCTTGAAACAAATTCAATATCACGCTAAACACCATCCCGTCTGTCAGATTGATGTGGAAGCGATTCTGAATAACCGGATTTCGCAGGATAAATTGGTCAACTTCATTGTTGAGAACAGCGGCAAGGCGCCGCTCCTCTATACATCAAGCATTGATAATTTGGTCAATGAACTTCAGGAACGCTACGGGCGGGAAAAGGTCGCCGGTACTATTGAGAATTTTTTCTCGGCGCTGGCGGTTCGTTTGGTGGCATCAGGTATTCGCCGCATCGTCGTGGGCGGGGGAGAGACCTCCGGGGCGGTGGTGAAAGGGCTGAATTTGGCCAGCCTGATTATTGGCGAAGAAATCAGTAAAGGCGTGCCCGCCTTGGTGACGAGCGGTATCGAAGAGCCGCTCGGGTTAGCGCTCAAATCAGGCAATTTTGGCGGCGAGGATTTCTTTTCCGTCGCGCTCGACGCGCTTGGCCACGACTAATTTGCGGCAAAAAGCGCGGCCGTCGGGGCGCTGGGCGTAAAGGTCCGGCGCGTCTTCGGCTGCCCTGTTAGCGGACCGCCCCATCCCTTTCTCAGCATCACCCTCTCGATTTTTTCACTGAACGCGGCCATTATCGTGGTCTGGCAGAAAAAATAATCAATCAAAGAGGCGGCGGCATGGATATCAAGGGCGTTATTTTCGATATGGACGGCACGCTGACGGACACGCTTTCGCTGTGCGTGGCGGCTTTCCGGCAGGCGATAGAACCCCTGTCCGGCAAACAATTTTCAGACGAGCAAATCATCGCGACCTTCGGCCCTTCGGAAGAAGGCACCATTATGCAACTGGCGCCGGACCATTATGAACAAGGGCTTAGCGCCTATCTCGCCGCCTACAAAACCCTGATAGGGGATGCCGACGGGGTGTTCAGCGGCATTACCGAGCTGCTTGGCGAGCTGCGTAGCGCCGGCATCCCCATGGCGCTGGTCACGGGTAAAGGCAGCGGCAGCACCGAACTGACGCTGGCGCGCTACGATCTCGCCCCCTATTTCACCACCGTCGCCACCGGTTCGCCCCAGGGTTCGGTAAAAGCGCTGCGCATCCGCGAAATTGTCGGCGCCTGGGGGCTGGACCCGCGGGATGTGCTGTACGTGGGCGATGCGCCCAGCGATGTGACCGCCTCCCGGGAAGCCGGCGTGCGTATCGCCGCCGCATTGTGGTCCCCCGAGGCGGATAGCCGGGCGGTGGCGGCGCTTCACCCGGATCTCATGTTTAACCGCGTGGCGGAATTGCTCGCCTGGTTTCGGCAACAACGGCAAGACCGCTTTTTCTCGCTGGTGCAGCAGCTCCAGGGCATGGCCCAGACCGGCCTGACCTTTACCCGGGACCGGTACGATATTGAACGCTACGAGGCCCTGCGGGACATCGCCGCGCAGCTGATGGCGGGGCAGTCGAGCGCCTTGCGCGCGCAATTGGCGGCCTCTTTTACCGGGCAAGCGGGCTACGCCACGCCCAAGGTGGATACCCGGGCCATCGTGCTGCGGCAGGGCAAAATATTGCTGGTGCGCGAAGCGGATGACGGTTTATGGAGCCTGCCGGGCGGATGGGCCGATATCGGCGATCGGCCTTCAGAGGCCATCCGCCGCGAGATAAGGGAAGAAACGGGTCTGGAGGCCACCACCGAACGGCTGCTGGGCGTCTGGGATCGTAACCTGCACGGCCATCCCCCCTATCCTTTTCACGTCTATAAAATGATTTTTCTCTGCGCTGAACAAGGCGGGGAGCTGCGTTTATGTGAAGACTCCCTGGAGCTCGGCTTTTTTGATCCCGCGCAGTTGCCGCCGCTGTCGCTGACGCGCATCGTGCCGGTTGAAATCCAAACCAGCCTGCGGATTATTAATGAAAACGGACCAACCTGGTTCGACTGATGCCCTTTCGCCGTTTATTTCCTAGGACGGGCGCAACGGCAGGTACGCTCCACGCCGCGGCGCCGGTTTCATACTTTATTGCTGCTTTCCGATCACAATTTTTTCACAATGGATGTTCTAAAGCGCGATCCAGATCGTAGTACAACCAAAAATTATGGTGCTACAATTTCCCTCGGCTTAGTCGGCCTAAGCCATTTTTTTCCTTACCTTAAACGTCAAATTTAAGGGCGGCCTGTATTTGCCGCTATTTCCCTACATTAAGACATAATATAAACAGGACCATTGAAATGGATACTGCGATTACCCAACGTCCAACCAAAAGGCGTTATATTACGCTATTGATGATTTTTATTACCGTGGTTATTTGTTATGTGGATCGGGCTAATTTAGCGGTAGCATCGGCCCATATTCAGCAAGAATTTGGCATTAATAAAGCCCAGATGGGTTATATATTCTCGGCGTTCGCCTGGACCTATACCTTAAGTCAAATACCGGGCGGCTGGTTCCTCGATCGCGTCGGCTCCAAACTGACCTATTTTATCGCTATCCTGGGCTGGTCGGTGGCCACCCTCGGCCAGGGTTTCACCAACGGCCTGGCCGGCCTGCTTGGGCTGCGCGCCATCACCGGCCTGTTTGAGGCGCCGGCTTTCCCCACCAATAACCGCATGGTCACCAGCTGGTTTCCGGAACGTGAACGCGCGTCCGCGGTAGGGTTCTACACGTCCGGGCAATTTGTCGGCCTGGCATTCCTCACCCCGCTGCTTATTTGGATTCAGGAATTGCTGAGCTGGCATTGGGTATTTATCCTGACCGGCGCGGCGGGTATTCTGTGGTCGGTGATTTGGGCCGTAGTTTATAAGTCGCCGCGCAAAAGCCGCGGCATTAATTCCGCCGAACTGGACTATATCGCCGCGGGCGGCGGCATCATTGATGGCGATGCGCCGGTGGAAAAGAAAAACCGCACGCCAATGTCCATTGCCGACTGGAAGCTGGTATTTAACCGTAAGCTGGTAGGGGTTTATCTCGGCCAGTTCGCCGTCACCTCCACGCTATGGTTTTTCCTGACCTGGTTTCCCAACTACCTGACGCAGGAAAAACATATCGGCGCGCTGACCGCCGGTTTCATGACCACCGTGCCGTTCCTGGCCGCCTTTTGCGGCGTGCTGCTGTCGGGTTATTTCGCCGATCGCATGGTGCGGGCCGGCAAATCCCTCGGTTTTGCCCGTAAAACGCCGATAATTTTCGGCCTGCTGCTCTCCACCTGCATTATGGGCGCCAATTACACCAACGATCCCCTGTGGATTATGATCCTGATGGCGCTGGCCTTTTTCGGCAATGGTTTTGCGTCCATTACCTGGTCGTTGGTGTCATCGCTGGCCCCGGTGCGGCTCATCGGCCTGACCGGCGGGGTATTTAATTTCGTGGGCGGGTTGGGCGGTATTACCGTACCGCTGGTGGTGGGCTACCTGGCGCAGTATTACGGCTTTGCCCCGGCGCTGATTTATATCGCGGTGGTGGCGCTGCTGGGCGCCCTCTCCTATCTGCTGCTGGTGGGCGAGGTGAAACGCGTCGGCGAATAATCGCTCCCCGGCCGGGATACGGCGGTTTAGCGTATCCCGGCCGCAGCGCGTTTAACCGGCTAGACGCGCCGTAATTTTTATGATCCAACGCATTTTTCCCGCAAGTTCCCCTACCCTTGCCCCGCCGACCCGGTAAAATCTACGGCCGTTTATTTTGCCATCCAAAGCGATCGCCATGACCTCAAGCCTGCTCCAGCCCGAGCGCAAGCTGTTTTCTTATCCGCCGTATTGGGCGGAATGCTTCGGCCCGGCCCCTTTCCTGCCCATGTCCCGCGCCGAAATGGACTTGCTGGGGTGGGACAGCTGCGACATTATCGTGGTGACCGGCGACGCATATGTCGATCATCCCAGTTTCGGCATGGCCATCGTAGGCCGGATGCTGGAGGCCCAGGGATTTCGCGTGGGGATCATCGCCCAGCCGGACTGGTCCGGCAAATCGGACTTTATGCGCCTGGGCAAACCCAATCTGTTTTTTGGCGTGACCGCGGGCAATATGGACTCGATGATCAATCGTTATACGGCGGATCGCAAACCGCGCCATGACGACGCCTATACGCCCGGCAATATCGCGGGCAAACGGCCCGATCGCGCCACGTTGGTTTACACCCGGCGCTGCAAAGAGGCTTTCAGCGACGCGCCCGTCGTGCTGGGCGGCATCGAGGCCAGCCTGCGGCGTATCGCCCATTATGACTACTGGTCGGATACCGTGCGCCGTTCGGTATTGGCGGACGCCAAAGCCGATATGCTGATCTACGGCAACGGCGAACGTCCGCTGGTGGAAGTGGCTCACCGCCTGGCGGCTGGCGAACCGATCGGCGCCATCCTCGATGTGCGTAATACCGCCGTGCTTTGCAAAGGGGCGTTGCCGGGCTGGGCGGGCGTCGACTCCACCCGCCTGGACCAGCCGGGACGCATTGAGCCGATCCCCAATCCCTACGGCGAAGATCTGCCCTGCGCCAATCCTGCCGCCGCGCCGGATAACGCGCCCCGGCCGGTAAGCGTGCGGGCGCCGAAACCCAAGCCCTGGGAAAAAACCTATGTGCTGCTGCCGTCATTCGAGCAGGTGAAAAACGACAAAGTACT
This sequence comes from Sodalis sp. RH21, assembly GCF_047324175.1. Taxonomy (NCBI): domain Bacteria; kingdom Pseudomonadati; phylum Pseudomonadota; class Gammaproteobacteria; order Enterobacterales; family Bruguierivoracaceae; genus Sodalis; species Sodalis sp. RH21. The sequence goes on from NZ_CP178732.1 coordinate 5,239,798, forward strand.
GTATGCACACGCTTCGCGCATTTTACATCATGAAACCAATCCGGGCTGCGCGCGGGCCCTGCTGCAACAACACGGCGACCGTTATGTATGGGTCAACCCGCCGGCCATACCGCTGCTCACCGCGGAGATGGACGCGGTATTTGCGCTGCCGTTCCAGCGCGTGCCGCATCCGGCCTATGGCCACGCCCCGATCCCGGCCTACGATATGATCCGTTTTTCGGTAAATATCATGCGCGGCTGCTACGGCGGCTGCGCGTTTTGCTCGATTACCGAACATGAAGGCCGCATTATCCAAAGCCGTTCGGAAACCTCCATCGTGCGGGAGATCGAGGAAATCCGCGACACCGTGCCGGGCTTTACCGGCGTGATCTCCGATTTGGGCGGCCCCACCGCCAATATGTATATGCTGCGCTGCCGCTCGCCCCGCGCGGAACAGACCTGCCGCCGCACATCCTGCGTTTATCCCGAAATCTGTTCCCATATGGATACCAACCATGAACCGACCATTAAACTGTACCGGCGCGCGCGGGGGCTGCCAGGCATCAAAAAAGTCCTGATAGCTTCCGGGGTGCGTTACGATTTGGCGGTGCAAGATCCCCGTTATATCAAGGAGCTGGCCGAGCATCATGTGGGGGGATATCTGAAGATTGCGCCGGAACACACCGAAGCCGGCCCGCTGGCCAAGATGATGAAACCGGGCATGGGCAGCTATCAGCGCTTTAAGCAGCTGTTCGACACCTATTCCAGACAGGCGGGCAAGGAGCAATACCTGATCCCCTATTTTATCGCGGCGCATCCGGGCACCGAAGATCGGGATATGGTTAATCTGGCGCTGTGGTTGAAAAAAAACCGCTTCCGGCTCAATCAGGTACAAAACTTCTACCCGTCGCCGCTGGCCAGTTCCACCACGATGTATCATAGCGGTAAAAATCCGCTGGCCAAGGTGGATTATCACAGCGAAGAGGTGGTAGTGCCCAAAGGAGAGCGCCAGCGGCGCCTGCATAAAGCGCTGCTGCGCTACCACGATCCGGCCAACTGGCCGCTGATCCGCGCGGCGCTGACCGCGATGGGGCAAAGCCAGCTGATCGGCAACCGCAGGGAATGTCTGGTGCCGGCGGCCACGCCGGATGAACGGCGGGCGGGCAACAACCGGGACCGAAAAACCCGGCCGGCGCTGACGCGTTTCACCGGAGCAGGTGCGCGGCCGGCCGCCAGACGCTCCTCCGGCAAGGGTTAATGCAGCGCCAGTCCGCCGTCGACAAAGTATTGGCTGCCGGTGACATAAGACGCGTCATCGGACAGCAGGAACAGCGCCACGGCGGCGGCTTCATCCGCCGACCCTACCCGGTTTAACGGCACGCGGGCCAGCACACCGGCTTCAAATCCCCGGCGGGCATCAGCGGACATAAAATCCCGCAAGCGGGTGTCGATCGGTCCGGGAATCAGGGAGTTAACGCGAATACCTTGTGCAGCAAAAGCCGTCGCCCAGCAGCGTGCCAGGGAAATCAGCGCGCCTTTGGCGGCGGCATAAATGCCGGTGGCCGCCGCGCCCTCATAAGCCGAGGTGGAGGCACTGACCACCACCGACGCGCCGGGTTTTAGCAGTCCGCCAAGCCGGGCCATCTGTAATACCGGCCCGCGCACATTCGCCGCCATCATACGATCGAAAAATTCCGCGGTGGTCGCCGTTGCCGCCGCCACATCCGCATAACCGGCATTGAGCCATAGGCCATCAAGTCCTCCGAGATGTTCGATGCGCACGGCCAGATCCTGTGCCGCGTCGGGTGCCGCCGCATCATTTCTCAACACCAGCGCACCGGCGGGAAGCCGGGCCGCGGCCTCATCCAGATGGTCCTGGTTCAAGCCGGTGATAATAACGTCGCCCCCTTCCCTGGCGATCCTTTGCGCGCCGGCCAGCCCCATGCCGCTGCTGCCGCCGGTAATCAAGATACGTTTTCCGTTAAACCTGTCCATCGCCATCTCCTGTTTGCGTTAAGTGGATAAACAGGGTAGCACCGGCGCATAATCACGATAATATGACATTATCTTCATGGGTTGATTAGGGAATCAGCGATAATGCGTGGCAGTGATTATGCTGAATTACAGGCGTTCGCCGCTATTGTCAAACACGGCAGTTTTGTCCGCGCGGCGGCCTATCTGGGGGTGACCCCGTCGGCGTTAAGCCAGATCATCCGCAATTTGGAAAAACGGCTCGGCGTACGCCTGCTAAACCGCACCACGCGCAGCGTCGCGCCCAGCGAAGCCGGTACCCGTTTGCTACAGCGCCTGCTGCCCGCGCTGGCTGATTTGAATGCGGCCCAGGCGGAGGCGACGCAAATGGGCGCGCTGCCCGCCGGCACGCTGCGGATTAATACCTCCCGGGTCGCCGCTATCCACTACCTGGCGCCGCTGCTGGGGCCGTTTATGCAGGCCTATCCCGCTATCCGGCTGGAAATCATTACCGATGAACGGTTAACGGATATCGTGGCGGCAGGGTTTGACGCCGGCATCCGCATCGGCGAAAAACTGGAGCAGGATATGATTGCGCAACGCCTGAGCGGCGATCTGTCCATGCAGGTGGTGGCCGCGCCCGCCTACCTGGCGCGCCACGGTACGCCGCGGCATCCGCGGGATCTGCATCAGCATCGCTGTTTATCTTATCTGCGCCCTTCCAACGGCAGTCCTTATCGCTGGGAGTTTGCACGGGCGGGCCAGAGGCTGGAAGTCTCGGTGGACAGCCCGCTGCTGGTTAACGAGCCGGAAATGCTGGCGGAGATCGCCCTGTCCGGAGCCGGCATCAGTTATCTGTTCAGCCATCAGGTGGCGCCATATCTGGCGACGGGTCAACTGGTCGCCCTGCTGGATGACTGGACGCCGCCGTTTCCCGGTTTTTACCTGTATTATCCCAGCCGGCATCACCTGTCGCCGGTATTGCGGGTTTTTGCCGATTTTGTCAGGGAGCATTATGAAGAGGGGCTTGATGGCAAAGGGGAGAATGTATAAAAATGATCTATGCAGTGCGATTAACCTGAACGGGGAAATTAGCAAAAAAAAGTTTATCGAGTTGAAAGCTGCCTCTACCTAAATTTATTCTCTTCATCTGCGGGATGATCACCAATGATTTAGTATATTATTATTTCATGCAGGCTGAGTGATAATATTTTTTTAACCCATGTGCCAAATTCATTTAGCTTATTATTGATATGTCGATGTTTGAAACTTAAATGTAAGTATTTTCCCGGTATTTTCTATGATATCGCAACTGTTTCTATGCAAAAAATTTATTTCAGCTCAGGATATGGATGGCAATGTTCCAAAGCGAACTCATTAGCCGAATAAAATATATATTATCCGAAACTAATAAGTCTACAGGTTTTACAAAAAAATATTTTGGCCATTTTCAGTAAGACTTGCACAAGTTTAAAAATCGGTCAATGTGGCGCGTGAAATAAGAAAAAGTTATCCAAAAATATGTATTGCGTGATTATGTGACTTTTTTAAGAAACAGCAAAAAAATTATATAAATATTATTCCCATGTTTATATTAATTAGAATAATTAACCATTACCTTAATACAAATAACAAACGAAAATAAAGTTTTAAGATAAATTAATTTTTTCTGTTTATGTAATAAACCTTGCCTAAAGTGAAAAGTATAGTTAGATTAATTTAATGGTAGATTCTATTTTAGTCGCGAATTTCTTTTACCCTATAAATTCCACAGAATTAAGTCAATTCAACAAGAAAATAAATTTTATATTTTATAAAAGCACACTTATAAATGGCTAATAAATACACCATAGTAGAGCGAATTTTCTTGAATTTATAATTATAATTCTCCTATGACATACCCAATGAAATGATTTACTTTAAGTAAATATATATTAATTAGCAACAGATCACACATTTTTAATAATTAATTATTAAGGTAACAAAAATATCAAGTCCATTCGTATTTAAATAAGGATATTTAATGAATTTTATAAACGTCATCAAACCTACGCATATATGCAATTTATCATGTACATATTGTTATAATGAAGATGTACGCAAGCCCATAATGTCTAAAGAAACATTACAAAAACTTATCTATGATAATTTTAATTACGTTAGTTCCATGAGAGCATTTTCTGGAATAGAATTATCTGGCACGGTGGGGAACCATTTATTGCTGGAATAGAATTTTACGAAGCAGCAGTCAAATTTCAGAAAAAATATTCAAAAGGGTTAAAATACCTTAATACCATACAAACCAATGCGACCTTATTTAATAATCGATGGTTGGATTTTATCAAAAAAAAAATGATTTTTCCGTTAGTATATCAATTGATGGTCCAAAAGAAATACATGATGCAAATAGGATTGATCATAAAAAACAAGGAAGCTTCGATCGGGTAATGGCAGGAATAAATAAATTGCGGAGTGCAAATATTGATTTTGGCAGTGTGCTTGTGGTAAATAAAAAAACAAAGAAAATATAGAAGAAATATACGATTTTCTGTTACAGGAAAAAATAGCATTTAATATCATACCATTGACTAAATCTGGTAGTGCTGTTACGAGCTATGAAGATTTGGGATTAGATGCAGCTGAATACGCTGATTCATGGATAAAATTATATGATAGATGGTTTGACGCTGCCGGCGATAATTACATTTATATATCAGATTTCGTTAGAAAAACACAGGCAATAATGGCAGGAAGAGCTTCCGATTGCATTGGCATGTCACAATGCGGCAATGCTAATTGCTCTACCGATCCACTTGGAGATATATATCCTTGCGCCAGCCTGTCCGGTCATCCTGATTTAAAATTCGGTAATATAAACCAGAACTCTCTATTAGAAATATTAAATGTTACTAAGGCAAAGGCGTGGCGTACTCGTAAAATAGATGAGAATTGTAGTATATGTAAATGGCAACATGTTTGTCATGGTGGATGCCAATCCAGATCCTATAATTTTTTTTCGGGGAATTATAATGTACGGGACTATTATTGTCCAAGTTTATACAAAGCATACGAGCATATCGAGCAAAAACTTAATAGCAAAGGAATCGCAGCTCGAACGCCTTTCCTTGATCATATGAATGATGGATTAAGGAATACGTCGGTTTATTTACATTCTAAAATAAACCAAGATAATAAAATTGATGTCACATTCTTATAACTGGAGGAAATAATGAGTGAAGTAAAAACTACAATGCCACATACTTGGAGCAAGGCGCTTCTCGATTGTGTTACTCCTAACAAGGAAACAATGCTAAAAGAGGGAGAAAAAATTGATCATAATATCATCGATAAATTAGTACAAGTTTCAACTATTCCGACATGGAATAGCAATGTTCATAAGTATAGGCATTAATACCCAAAGGTCTGTAATATGATCCAGACCTTTCCGATATCGTCTAAATTTATTTTTTATAACACATTATCAATCATACACTGGATGAAAGGTTTCACTTCTTCATGCCGCTGCTCTCCGACTTCCCGACGTGTTTCATCCGAAATATTCAATTCCTGAGTTATGATATCCTTTTGGTCAGGTGATTTTCTATCCGCGGTTACCTTGATATTTATACTGTACGAATGGCCGTCGGGAAGCAGTTTTACGCATTTTTTCATTCTTTCTTCTCCACGTTGGCCTGAGGGAATGGGGCCAGCATATGCAGCGGTGTTAATTGTTAATGTTGTAAATAATATGCAAAGTAAATTTTTCATTTCTTCTCCTTTAGAAACGTCATCATTGATGGTTATTGAGTTATTTGATTGGCCAGGATAAATAAAGTTCAACACCCCATGGCTAAATTTAATTTTCAAATTACGCAGATAATCATTTTTAGACATGAATGATTTTATATTAACCAAATATATTCTTGGTTAATATAATTACACATAATAAATATTAGCACAAATGCAAGGGTACCCGAGAGGGTTGCGGCTAATGAACGGTGCGTACGTAAAGGAATATTAATGCAGAAGTTACTTAGTTTATAAAATCGGCATCTTCATTGCCCGGCGACGAGCATCAGCTAACAAAAGCGGAGCGTTATTAATTCGCCGTTCCACGTTATGGTGAAAATAACTAACACCCCGGCAGTACGGTGCAAGGTAACCAGGGGCCGTGCCGCACCGGCCCCTGAACGTTTACTATGCTGCCCCTTGTTTCTCCACCAGCAGCAGATGCTGGGTCGCCAGCACGCACTCCTGGCGCTGATTGATCACCTCGATCTGCTCGGTTACGATGCCGAAGCCCGGCCGTTTAGGGTGATCCCGTTTGTCGGCCAGGGTCACCCTGACCCGGATGGTATCGCCAATAAATACCGGATGAGGGAACCGCAACTTCTCGTAGCCATAGGTCATCGCCCGGGAGTTAATCTCGCCGGCGGTCATGCCGATGCCGATGGCGAACGTTAGCGTGCCGTGGGCAATGCGCTGTTTAAACGGCTGGGTTTTACACCACTCGGCATCCATATGATGAGGATAAAAATCGCCTGTCTGCCCGGCATGCAGCACGATATCGGCTTCCGTTATTGTACGGCCCACCGTCTCGCGCGTGTCCCCCACGGCAAATTGTTCAAAAAATTTATCAATAAACATTGCCCATCCTTACGCTGTGAGAATTATCCGCTGCCGGACTTAGTCGAGATGATAAACTTCAGCCATTGAAGCCCACAGTTCTCCTGCGCCGCGGCTTTCCAGCGGTTCCAGGCAAGGGGCGCATTCGGCCCACCATTCGTTGGTCTTGGGGTCGGCGGCCATTTTTTGCATATCCGCCGCATAGTCGTCGCCGCTATATTCGTAATAGCTAAACAGATAACCGTCTCGGTAATAAATCGAATAATTACTGATATGGCATTGTTTAATCATATCGTTGATTTCCGGCCATGGGTTGGCATGCAGCTCGCGGTAATAGGCCAGTTTATCGGCTTTGACTTTTATCACGCCGCCGAATCGTTGTATTGTGTTCATTATCACACCTCGCTTAACGGGTTGTTAAATCACCTTGTTAAATAACGCTGTTAAATACGGCGGCTAAATAACCCCGCTTTGGGTCAATGCCAGGGCGATCTGCCGTTTTCTCTCATCGCCGAGCGGCGCGGTGGGCAAGAGGGAATGAACGGACACATCCACGCCTATCAGGCTAATGGCATATTTAATGACGTTATAAAAGGGCGTATCCAGGCCGTATAGACTGGGTATATACGACAGGCGCTGCTGTAATTCCACCGCCCGCGCATAGTCCTGCCGCCGGTAGGCCTGAAGAATGCCGCAGGTTAATTCAGGAGCAAAATTGGCGCTGGCGGGGATCGCCCCATCGCCTCCCAGGATCAGCGTTCCGAACAAATACTCATCGTAACCGGCGAATACGGCAAAATCGGGGCGCACGGGTTTAACCGCATGCAGCGTTTCACGGATATGATTAAGCGTATCCACGGTATCTTTCAGCCCGACGATATTAGGGCACTCTTCGGCCAAGCGACGGATAACGGCCACCGGAATATTCTGCCCGGTCAATGCCGGAAAGTTATACATAATAATCGGCAACGTTAATTGCGCCGCGATATGACGATAGTGCAGATACAGGTTCTCTTCCGACAGCGGATTATAAAAAGGATTGACCACCACCACCCCGTCCGCGCCGCAGGCCTGCGCATGCCGGCCCAGCTCGATGGTGGCCCGCGTCCCGCTATGGGCAATGCCGATCAATACCGGTTTGCGTTTATCCACGCAGGCGATGCAAAATTCCGCCACCTCTTTTCGTTGCGCATCGGACATATGGGCGAATTCCCCCGCGCTGCCGAGAAAAAATACCCCATCGATATCCGTGCCCATCAAATGTTCGATCAGGCGGCTCATGGCCGGGCGATCCAATTGCTCATCGGCGTCAAACAGGGTAGGAACCGGCGGTATCACGCCATGAAACAGACATCCTGACATAAAGCGTCTCCACATGAGAATAAACGGCCGGGCTTAAGCCCGGCCGTGGATTAATAAATTTCCTGATATAACTGCTGAATTTCCGCTTCATTGGTTTGGCGCGGATTGCCGCCGGTGCACACATCGGCGTAGGCCGCTTGGGTCAATGCTGGAATGTCTTCCTGCCGCAGGCCGATATCACGTAATTTTTCCGGAATACCGATATCGCGGTTTAGCCGGCGCAGCGCCTCGACCACCTGTTGCCGGACGGTATCAAGGGGCTGGGATGCGCTGTCCGCCAGGCCCATCGCCGCCGCGATATGGCGGAATTTTTCGCCGGTGGCCGGGGCGTTGTAGGCCATGAGATAGGGCAATAATACCGCATTGGCGATGCCGTGGGGCGTATTGTAAAACGCCCCCAGCGGGTGCGCCATGCCGTGTACCAGGCCAAGGCCGACGTTGGAGAACCCCATGCCGGCGATATATTGCCCCAGGGCCATATCTTCGACGGCCTGGGGATCATTATTCACCGAACCGCGCAGGGAGCGGCAGATAATCTCGATGGCTTTCAGATGCAGCGCGTCGCTCAACTCCCACGCGCCCAGGGTGATATAGCCCTCGATGGCATGGGTCAGCGCATCCACGCCGGTGGCCGCCTTGAGGCTTTTTGGCATGCTGGCCATCATATCGGGATCGATAATCGCCAGCACCGGAATGGCGTGGGGATCGACACAGACAAATTTGCGTTTCATTTCCACATCGGTAATGACGTAGTTAATGGTAACCTCGGCCGCGGTGCCGGCCGTCGTGGGTATGGCAATGATCGGAACAGCGGGCCGCGCGGTGGGCGCCACGCCCTCCAGGCTGCGCACATCGGCAAAATCAGGGTTGTTGATAATAATGCCAATCGCTTTGCTGGTATCCTGCGGCGAACCGCCGCCCACGGCGATCAGATAGTCCGCCCCGGCCTGTGAAAATGCCGCGACGCCCTGTTGCACCGTCTGGATGGTGGGGTTAGGCACCACCTCTTCATAAATGTCATAAGCCAGACCCGCACGGTCCAATAGCTCGGTCACTTTGGCTGCCACACCGAACCGCATCAGTTCCTTATCGGTTACCACCAACGCCTTGGTAAATCCTCTTTTTTGGATCTCTCCGGTAATGGACGCAATCGCCCCGGCGCCAAAATATGACGTTTCATTAAGTATCATTCTATAAGCCACAATAAAATCCCTCTCAAAACGTTAAAGTTGATAAATTCTTTTAGCGTTATTAAAAAATAAATTATCCCTGAATGAAGCCGATCTTGAGGCGCTAAAATCAATTAAGGTATTTACCCAGGCGCCTATACCGATATTCAGATTACACACCGGGTAATTGCTGCCGAACATCACTTTATCCGCGCCAAATGCTTCCAGGCAGTGACGCAGCACGGGGAACATATTTTCCACATGTTCAGGATTGGCAATATTCACACCCGAGACTTTACAGCAAATATTATTACAGGCCGCCAGTTGTTCAATATCGTTAAGCCACTGCGTCTGATAATGCCGTTGCCTGGCCGCCAGCGGGGTACCGGCGATAATATCCGCATCGACATTGCCCATATGATTCAGCACCAAAGGCGTTTCGGGACAAGCGCGCGCCAATAAGACAAGGTCCGAAAGCTCCTCGCAGCGCACACAGCCTTCAAACAGCCATCCCCCGGCGCCCAGCGCGCGGACGTTATCGATAAAGGCGGGCTGTAAACAGGCTCCCCGCGGGCTATCGGCCACATGCAGCACATGGCGCACCCCTTTGATTACGGCAGAAGGGCCGGAATGCGCCCAGCGCTCAACGCTGCCGTCCGTCGCCAAATCAAGGGCGATAATGCCGCCCGCTAGCGCGTTGGTTTCGTCCTTGCACAGATCGTTTATCAATACTTCTTCCTGCCGCCGCAAGCGGGGCGCGGCATCGACTTCCACATAAATGGCTTGCTCTATCGCCCAGTTTTTATCGTCCGGCTGCGCCGCAAGGTAATCAGGCCAAAAAAAACTACGGTTGAGCTGCGGCACATTATTCAGCCAGGGAAGTGAAAATCGCGCCAAATCCCATAAATGAAGATGAGTGTCGATAATGCGTCGCATAGGGCCGGTCTCCATGGGTTGATGATGACTTAATACTGCACGTCCGTCGCGGCCTTGGCCGTTGATTGATAGCAGGCTTCCACCACGCACATGGTGCGCCAGGCGTCATCCACGCTATTGAGGTAGTGATATGCCGGGTCTTCCATTTTCTTTTGCAAACCGCTCATCGGGCCGATAAACGCCTGCGGGAACCAACTGCCTTTAATCTCCAGGCTGCGCCATCCCAGGCCGTCATCCAGCACATATTCAAACTTGTCCACCGACCCGTTGGGATAGTTTAAAATCACGCCGATCTGGATTTTTATCGCCCCGCGCGTCCCTTCGATTTTAAAGAAACACTCCTGTTTGTCGGAGGCATAGTCATGGCCATGGTTGGTATGGATATTGGCCCGGATCACATCGCCGTAATCCATAATGATGGAAGAACGGGTCTGCGCCAGCTCCATCATCTTGGGGTGTTTCATGGTCTTGCAATACACGGCCTGCGGGTCGCCGAGGAAAAACCGGATGGCATCAATGTAATGGATGCTGTGGTAATTCACTTCCATGCGCTCTTTGTCGTTGAGGAAGCTCCATAAATTCCATGGCGTATGGCACACCACGCGCATTTCCACGTCGTGAATATCGCCCAGCGCGCCGCTATCGACAATCTGCTTGGCCGCGATCATAAACGGCGCCCGGCGCAGCTGAAAATTAATCCCGGCGGTCAATGGCTTTTGCTGGCAGATAGCCAGGATTTTCCTGGCCTCTTCGATGGATTCACCCATGGGCTTTTGAATCAGCACACCTGAACGGGCCGGCAATAGCGGCAGGATATTTTTGATTTCCGACGCCGGGACGGCGATATCAAATACCGCCTGGTGGGCGATACCGTGCTGAATTAATTCAGGCAGGGTAGAGCAGGCATGGGGAATATCCCAGGCTGACGCCACGGCTTGCGCTTTGGCGGCGTTGATATCATAAATCGCCTGTACCTTGAAGCCCGCTTCACGATAGGCCGGCAGATGGGAATCCGTAACGATGCCGCCGGCGCCGATAATCACGATATCGCGTTTAACCCGCGGCATTTCAGGGGTGGTATTAATCGCCGAAAAATCTACAGTCATTTTTTTGTCCTTGTTTACTCAGGCAATGCCGTTGGCATACCCTACGATAATCACGGAAAGCACCAGCACGACATTGCCCCACAGCAACACGCGTTTAGGCCGCTGGTAACCCTGCCATTCACCGGTTTTCAAGCCCCAGGCGTTACAGATAATCAGCGCGCCGGATAAGAAGGCAATCCAGCCGATGACCGGCCCGAGACTGCCGAGCAATGCGGTTGATTTGGCATATAACCCCAGCGCCGCGAACCAAATACAGCCGGTTAACAGCGCCTTGAAATAAGCGAACGCCGACCCGGAGCGCCCGAAATCGGTATAGGTCTTGTTTTTGATCAACAGGAAAATGGCATAACCCAGATTCGAAACAAACCCGCCGCTGGCAAAAACAATCACATAGGCAATCAGGCTGGCGCTAACGGGGTTAACGCCGTCGGCCACGGCCAGCGCGCTGGCTTTGCTGGCATAGGTGTAACCGATATTCATCGCCGCGGTGCCAAATCCCGACGCCAGCGCCATAAACAGGCCGAGGACGAATTGGTCATTACGCGGTTTTGCCGCATCGGCCTTTGATTCGCGATCGCGCAGGATGCCGGCTTTGGTAATTACCCCTACCCCGAGCAACATGACGGCCATGCCCACCAGCAGTAACGTTAGCGAATTGGCCGAAGGAATATTACCCAGGATAAACAGCGGAATCAGCGAGCCGAGAGAACAGCCCACCCCGGTATTAATCCCCACCGTCAGCGACATGCCGATGGAATCGATGCCCTTACCATACCAAATGGCGCTGATGCCCCACAAAAATCCGCAGGCGGCGGCAATAGCCAGTACATTCCCGGGCGTAGCAAAGATATATTTATAGAAATTGGGGACTTCTATGGCGGTCCAGACAATCGGAATAATCAGGATACCAATAATGGAAAATAAAACCCAGAATGCTTCCCAGGAAAATGGTTTATAATTCTTCATACCTAAACCAAAACTTCCTTGAAACAGACAGGCAACGAGGAGCACGGTAAATCCCGTCAGCATAATACTACCCCTATCAGGTTTTTATAATCATGAAATGAATTATCCAGGCAAGGTCCTTGGCTACCAACCGCTGCCCATTTGTTCATATATATGAATTAAAATCTTCATATATGAACTTTTATGCAAGCTATTCCTACATTTTTACTGCGTCAATACAATTTTTATAGCGTTTTAATTATTTTGCATCCGCTCACACTTTAATCATTTCCTGCTTTAATAATGCACCTTGTTGTGTCGCAATGGTACCCTGGTACTACCAATTATGTGTGATCAAATCCGCAAAAAGGAAAATCATGGTGACGTTAAAAGGCATTACCTGGAGCCATAGCCGCGGTTACACCCCGGTGGTGGCTACAGCACAGCGTTTCACGGAGCTGCATCCCGAAGTCAGGATCGAGTGGGAAAAACGTTCATTACAGGAATTCGCCGACGGGGCGCTTGATGAGCTGGCAGAGGCTTACGATTTACTGGTCATCGACCATCCGTGGGCGGGGTTTGCCGCCGACAAGGCCGTGCTGCTGCCGCTGGAGCGTTACCTGCCGGCCGGCTATCTGGCCGATCAGGCCGCCAATTCCGTGGGCGGCTCTCATGAAAGCTATCTTTTTGACGGGTTCCAAACCGCGGTGGCCATTGACGCCGCCACCCCGATTGCGGTCTATCGGCCGGATCGTTTTACCGCCGCCGATAAACCGCTGCCACGCTCTTGGGACGAGTTATTAACGCTGGCGCGCGCGGGCTATGTCGCTTATGCCGGTATTCCGATCAATATGCTGATGGATTTTCTGATGCTATGCGCCACCAGGGAACCGGACTGGTTTAACGGGCAGCGGATCGTCAGCCGAGAAATAGGCATCCAGGCCCTGGAAGATCTGCGCGAACTGGCGGGCTATTGCCCGGCGGCGATGTTTGACTGGGACCCGATTCAGGTGCATGAGGTGATGTCAGCGCAAGATGAATTTTTTTATTGCCCCTTTGCCTACGGTTATTCCAATTATTCCCGGCCGGGCTATTCGCGCTATCTGCTTAAAGGCGATGATGTGGTGTCTTATCACCAACAGCCGCTGAAAACCGTACTGGGCGGCACGGGCCTGGCTATTTCCAATCACTGCCGGCAGCGCGACATTGCGTTGGAATATCTGATGTTTACCGCGTCGCCGGTGATACAAAAAACGCTCTATTTCGACAATGGGGGCCAGCCCGGACACCGCGGTGCCTGGCTGGATAATGAAGTAAATCGCCGTTCGCTGGATTTCTTTAAAGATACATTGCCCACCCTGGACCGCTCGGCCAAACGGCCGCGTTATTCCGGTTTTCTCCATTTCCAGGACCACGCCGGGGAACGGGTGCGCAATTATGTGATGCACGGCGGCCAGGCGGCACGGGTGATCGACCAGCTTGACCAATTATACCGTTTATCCCTTACGCTGGCGGAGTGATCGGATGGAACCGTTAGCAGGTATTATCGTACTGGATTTCAGCCAATTTCTGGCGGGTCCCTCCGCCGCGCTGCGGCTGGCCGATCTGGGGGCGCGGGTGATTAAAGTGGAACGCCCGGGCACCGGCGACAGCAGCCGCAAACTCGCCCTGAACAATTTGACGGTTGACGGCGACAGCGTGCTGTTCCACACCATTAACCGCAATAAAGAGAGTTTTGCCGCCGACCTGAAAAACCCGGCGGATTTAGCGCAGGTCCGGGCGTTAATCCGGCAGGCGGATGTCATGATCGAAAATTTCCGCCCCGGCGTGATGACCAAAATCGGCCTGGACTACGCCGGAGCGCAAAGCTTGAATCCCCGGCTGGTGTATGCCACCGTCACCGGTTATGGCAATGAGGGTCCCTGGAGCAAAAAACCGGGGCAGGATCTGCTGGTGCAGGCCTTGTCCGGCCTGACCTGGCTCAACGGCAACGGCGATCAGCCGCCCACGCCGTTTGCCCTTTCGGTGGCCGATTCCATGGCGGGCGTGCATCTCGCCCAGGGCATCATGGCCTGCCTGATCCGCCGGGCCAAAAGCGGCGCCGGCGGCCTGGTTGAAGTCAGCCTGCTGGAATCGTTGCTCAGCATGCAGTTCGAGGTGCTGACGACCTGGCTCAACGACGGCCGCCAGACGCCCCGGCGCAGCCGCATCAATAATGCCCATGCTTATCTCAGCGCGCCCTACGGCATCTATGGTACCGCCGACGGCCATATCGCGTTGGCGATGGGCTCGGTCACCGGGCTTGGGCAGATCCTCGATTGCCCCGCCCTCGCCCGCTATGCCGACCCCGCGCAATGGTTTAGCCGGCGCGATGAAATCAAGGATCTGCTGGCCGCTCATCTGGCTTCGCAAACCACCGCCTATTGGCTTACCCGCCTGGAGCGACACGGGTATTGGTGCGCGGATGTCTATAACTGGCAGCGGCTATCCGAGTCCCCCGCTTTCCAGGCGTTAAAGATGGTGCAACACATCCAGCGCCCGGGTTCGCAAGCCATCCGCACCCTACGCTGTCCGATCCGTTTCAACCGCCGAGTGTTAAGCCCGGAAAAATGGGCGCCGGGTCTGGGTGAAGATAACCGCAAAATCATTGATGATTTTCATCTCGGGGACGCAATATGATGCAAATGCTAGCAGGCATCACCGTACTGGATTTCAGCCAGTTCCTTTCCGGCCCCTCGGCGGCGCTGCGCCTGGCGGATCTTGGCGCCACGGTGATTAAAGTGGAAAACCCCGCCGGCGGGGATATATGCCGGCGCCTTTATATTTCCAATCTGGATATCGATGGCGACAGCTCGTTGTTTCACGCCATTAATCGCAATAAACAGGGGATCGCCGTCGACCTCAAGGACGACGCCGACCGGCAGCGGCTGCTGCCCCTGTTAAAGCAGGCGGATGTCATGATTTTCAATTTTCGTCCCGGCGTATCGGCGCGTTTGGGGCTGGATTATGACAGCATAAAAACCCTCAATCCCGGGGTGGTCTACGGCGAAATTACCGGCTACGGCGACGAAGGCCCATGGCGCGATAAACCTGGCCAGGATTTGCTGGTACAGGCCCTGTCCGGCCTTTGTCACTTAAACGGCAATGCCGATCAGCCGCCGTTGCCGTTCGGGTTATCCATTGCCGACCTGTTTGCCGGCGAACATTTGGCGCAGGGTATCCTCGCCGGCCTGCTGAGCCGCATAAACCGGGGCGAGGGATCGTTGGTGCAGGTCAGTTTACTGGAGTCGATCCTGGATGTGCAGTTTGAAGTGCTGACCACCTGGCTCAATGACGGGCAACAACCGCCGCGGCGCAGCCAGGTGAACAATGCCAACGCCTATATCGCCGCCCCCTATGGCATTTATGCCACCGCGGACGGATTTATCGCCATCGCCATGACGCCGATTCCCCGCCTGGGAGAACTGCTCGGCTGCCCGGGGCTGCTGGCTTACACCGATCCCGAGCAGTGGTCCAATCAGCGTGATGAGATTAAACGGTTATTAAGCGATCATTTATTATCCGGCACCACCGCCGATTGGCTGCAACGGTTGGAAGCGGCGGATGTCTGGTGCGCCAGGGTACAAACCTGGGAGCAACTGGCCGGCAGCGAAGGGTTTAAGGTCTTGCAGATGCTGCAAGCGGTGGACCGGCCCGGCGGCGGCACGTTTTTAACTACCCGCTGTCCGATCCGCATCGATGGCGAACGTTTTTTCAGCAGCAAGGGCGCGCCCGGAATCGGCGAGGATAACCGGCTGCTGTCCTGATAAAGCGGCGCTTGCGCGCGTTATAGCCGGATCAGGCGTTGTTCGATCATGGTCCGGCCCTGGCGCATCACCGTCAAGACCTGCTCAACATCCAGGTTTTCCCATTCATAGGCGAGAAACGTGATGCTAAAAGCGGCGATGGTTTTACCATTCTGCTCGATGGGCATGCCGATACAGGCGGCCCGCTCATTGGCTTCCCGCTGTTCGATGGCGTAACCGTCGTCCCTGGCCTGCTGCACATCCCGCAGCAGCACCGCCAGGGAGCCGATGGAATTGACGGTCATTTTCTCCAGCGGCTTATTGCCATAGAGCCGGGCGATAACCTCATCGGGGTATTGGCTGAGCAAGACCTTGCCTACCGAAGTACAGTGCGCCGGCAGGTGAATGCCGATATTGCGCATCAACGACAGATCGTCTTTGGCCTGCGCCTTGGATAAATAAACGACATTGACCCCGTCAAGAATGGCCGCATGGGAGGTTTTCCCCAGCCGCTGGCTAAGATGCTGGGTCAGTAAATTCAGTTCCTGGATAAGATCGGTGCTTTCGATGCAATTGGCCGCCATTTTTATCAGGGCAACCCCGGCGTAATATTTTTTATTGGCCGAATTGTAGAGCAGGTAGTCGTTATCCAAAAACTCCTGGATCAGGCTATGGGCGGAGCTGCGCGGAATATCCAGCGTCGACTGCATATCGGAAAAGGACAGGCCGTCGCGCTTATTGGCAATCAATTCCAGCAGGCGAAACGTTCTTTCCGCTGACTTTACTTTCGGCATCTCAGGATTGCTCTTTAGCCAAAATGGTGTCGTAGAAATGGCGCGAGGACGTATAAAAAGCATTCAGGGATTTTTTTAAGCGGGGCTTATCGTTGTGCGCAAAGGCATCGTGGATTTTTTTGCGCATCTTGATGCTGTGTTCAATGGCGCCGGCCGATTGCAGCAGCTTGCGTGAAAATTCCTTGCGCAGCAGTACGATGGTCTGCATCAGCTTATTATAAATCTGATTACCGCAGAATTGCCCCATCAGCAGATCGTAATCATCGAGCAACTGATGATAACGTACGGCGCCCTCGCTGTGCTCCGCCGCCGAGGTTAAGTCGGCCATAATGCCGTCCAGCCGCAGCCGCTGCTCCGTCGTCACATGGTCGATGGCGGTCAGGTAGACCTCGGCTTCAATCAGTTTACGCGCCGCGTAGACTTCGTCCAGGTTATGAATTTCTTTATGGAAAATCCAGGTAATGGTTTCTTCCGGCAGCGCGGGCCGCTGTTCGCATACGTAGCTGCCGTCGCCGGGTTTAATATCGATCAGGCCAATCAGGGATAATGCGCGCAGCGCCTCGCGCACCCGGCTGCGGGTCACGTGGAACATCTCGCCCATGGCCCGCTCGTTCGGCAATTTTTCGCCCGGTTTCATTTTACCCGAGGTTATTTGGCCGGCGATTTGCTCCATGATTTGCTCGGTCAAGGTGATTTTTTTCAGCGCGGTAATATCCACCAGGGCATCCTTTACGTTATCCACGTTTGTTCACATACGTGAATTTACGTTATCCGCCCGGTCGCGTCAATCGGCCTGAAGGCCGGCCGGCGTTGTCATTTTTTTGTAATAACCTGGTCATGGTCCCGTCAGCGGCGCGCACGTAGTCTGGGTTACGCGCTTAAGAAGCTTTATTGACCCTCACCGACCAAGGATTCGCCATGACCTTTAAACGCACCGCCCTCACCCTGTTGTGCTCCACGCTGTTGTTAGGCGCCGGGGCCGCCCCCGCCCTGGCCGCGCCGATTAAAAATATCGTGCTGGTGCACGGCGCCTTTGTGGATGGCGCCGGCTGGCAGCCGGTATATGACCGGCTGACCAAAGACGGCTATCACGTCACCCTGGTGCAGGAACCGCTGACCTCGTTCCCGGAGGATGTCGCGGCCACCAAACGCATTCTTGACCAGCAGGATGGTCCGACGGTACTGGTTGGCCACAGCTACGGCGGCGCCATTATTACCGAAGCGGGCAATGATTCCCATGTCGCCGCGCTGGTCTATATCGCCGCCCATGCCCTGGACACCGGGGAAACCGAAGCCAGCAATGGCAAAAAGCTGCCGAATACCGCGCATCCGTTTGTTAAAACCCCGGACGGCTATTTATATATCGATCGCCAGTATTTCCCGGCGGATTTCGCCGCCGATTTACCCCCGGCCGTGGCGCGCTTCGAGGCCGCCTCGCAGATACTGACATCCGCCTCGGTATTTACCGCCAATATTCCCGACCCGGCGTGGAAAACCAAGCCCAGCTGGTACATGGTGGCGCAGGCCGACAGGATTATCAGCCCAGACCTGGAGCGCATGTATGCCAAACGCGCCCGCAGCACCACGGTGGAAGTGAAAGGCGCCAGCCATTCGGTCTACCGGTCCCACCCGCAGGAAGTGGCGCGGCTGATTGAAAACGCGGCGCAAACGGCACTAAGATAGCGCATCCCCCACCCACAGGACGCCGGCCCATGCACAGGATTCTAATCGTTGAAGACGAACCCAAAGCCGGGGAGTATATGCGCTCCGGCTTAACCGAGGCGGGGTATGTCGTCGACGTGGCCACCAACGGCATCACCGGGCTGCACCTGGCCCGGGAACTGGCGTTCGACCTGATTTTGCTTGATGTGATGCTGCCGGATATGGACGGCTGGCAGGTGATGGCGGCGCTCAACATGCGGGATGCCGCCACGCCGGTGCTGTTTTTGACCGCCCGCGGCACGCTGGACGATCGGTTAAAGGGGTTGGCTTCCGGCGCGGAAGATTATCTGGTTAAACCCTTTTCGTTCGCCGAACTGCTGGCGCGCATCCGCATCGTCCTGCGGCGCGGCGCCCGCGAGCCCCGGACCGACCTGCTGGCGCTGGCCGATCTGCACATGGACGTGCCGCAACGCCGCGTGGCGCGCGGCGGCGTGCGGCTCACGCTGACCAATAAGGAATTCAATCTGCTGCATCTGTTTTTAACCCATCGCGGCCAGGTGCTGTCGCGCACCCTGATCGCCTCGCGCGTCTGGGACATGAATTTCGATAGCGATACCAACGTGGTGGACGTCGCGGTGCGCCGGCTGCGGCAAAAAATCGACGAGCCCTTTTCCCAGCGCCTGATCCATACCGTCCATGGCGTAGGCTATCGCTGCGATGACCAGGCATGAAACGCCTCTCGCTGACGGCGTTTTTATCGCTGATCCTGGCGGCGCTGACATTGACGGTGATGGCCGCCGTCGGCTGGATCATGTATGGCACGCTGGAGCGGCAGCTTACCGTGCGCGACGACGGGGCGCTGATAACCCGCGTCGAGCAGATCCGTACCCTGCTGCACAACGAAGACGCCATCGATCTTATCCATCATAAACCACAGCTGTTCGCCAATATGCTGGGCAATACCGAGTCGCTGCTGGTGTTGCGCTTTCCCGGACAACCGCCGCTTATCGAGGTCAATCCGGGCAAATCCCCCGTGCCGGATATCAGCGCCGCGCCGGCGGCGCAAAAACTGTCCCTCGATTCGGTGCATCACCGGCTCCAGGGCGACGTGCCGTTTATCTACACCGCCGCCCAGGCGCAGACTACGCGCCCCCCCTATCAGCTTGAGATCATTACCGGCCGCCTGATGACGGAACGCACGCATATGCTGGCGTCGTATCGTAACCAGATTGCCCTGGTGGTGATTGGCGCTGCGCTGCTCACTATGCTGCTGGCATGGCTGGTGGCCCGCCGCGGGCTGCGGCCGCTGCGCCGCCTCGCCGCGCAGACCGGGCGCATCGGCATTCGCAACCTGTCGGTACGTATCGACGGCGAGGCCGCGCCCAGCGAACTCAAGACGCTGATTGACGCATTTAATTTGATGCTGGACCGGCTGGAGCTCAGCTTTACCCAACTGAGCCAGGTGTCGGCGGATATGGCCCATGACCTGCGCACTCCCATCGCCACCCTGATGGGCCAGACGGAAGTGGCGCTGAGCCGCCCGCGCCCGGCGGAGCAGTATGCCAGGCTGTTGGGTTCTAATTTCGAAGAGCTGGCCCGGCTGGCGAAGATGATTGAGAATATGCTGTTCCTGGCGCGGGCCGAACAGGCCGACCACGCCATCGATCGCGTCTGGCTGGACATCACGGATCAGTTCGCCACGCTTGCTGACTATTTCGACGGACCGGCGCAGGAGCGCGGCATTGCGCTGGCATTCAGCGGCGCCGGGCAAGTCTATGCCGACGCCACTTTACTGCGCCGGGCATTGGCCAATTTGCTGGCCAACGCCATTCATTATGCCGACCCCGGCTCGACGATAGCGATCGGCGCGCGGCGGGACGCCGACGGGACCACCCTGAGCGTAACCAACCGCGGTCCGGATATTGCGGCGGAACACCTGGAGCGCCTGTTCGAGCGTTTCTACCGCGCCGACGCCTCGCGCTCTACGGACATCCAGGCCAGCGGGCTGGGCCTTTCCATCGTGCGCAGCATCATGTTGCTGCATCAGGGGACCTGGCAAGCCGCCAGCGCGGCGGGACAAACCTGTTTCGAGCTATATTTTCCCGACGCCCGGCGGCCACCTGCTAATCCCAGGCGGTAATGTCCCCACCGGAATTAGTTTTCAATCGCCGTTGGCATAGCGGAACCCGAACCCGTCCGGGCACCACCGGCGATCGCGGTATACCGGAAGTGCACCGATAACGGCATGGATAGGGACAAGGGCTTTAGTCGCCGTGACAGCCCCCCGAGGCAATGGATTGGGGAGAGTTGATCGGGTGAGGCTTTCTACCAATTGGCTGCGGACCGGGTCAGAGCGGCGGGGTCCGGACGTAAACCGCCGCGCGCTTGAACGCGCCCGCCTGTTAGCGTGCAGGCGCGCCTTTATTTATTTTCAGACATGCCCTTAGTTGAATACCATGCCGCCATCGATAATCAGCGCTTGTCCGGTCATATAGTCCGAGTCGGGCCCCGCCAGATAGGATACGCAGGCCGCCACGTCTTCCGGCTCGGATATCCGGCCCAGCGCGACCGTTTTCGCCCACTGCTGCAGGCCCCACTCCAGCGACTGATTATTTTCATCAGCGACTTTTTTAGCAATATTCTCCATCATTGGCGTACGCACAATACCCGGGCAATAGGCATTGACGGTAACGCCGAGTTTAGCCAGGTCGCGGGCGGCCGTTTGGGTAATGCCGCGGACGGCGAACTTGGTTGCGCCATAGACGGCCAGATCGGGGTTGCCTACCTGTCCCGCCTGGGATGAAGCATTAATTATCTTGCCGACGATCGCGCCCGGTTTAGCGGGTTTTCCGGCTTTAAAGTGTTTAAGGGCCGCCTGGATACCCCAATAGACGCCGCCCACATTAACGTCAAAAACTTTATGGTAGATTTCCGGCGTAATCTCTTCAAGAGGCGTCGTCGGGCCTAAACCTGCATTATTGATCATGACATCGAGCCGGCCGAACTTTGCCACCACCTGGTCGACAGCGGAGATGACATCCTCTCGCTTCGACACATCCACCGGCACGGCCAAGGCTTTGCCGCCGGCGGCCTCAATCAATGCCACCGTCTCCTTCGCCGTATCGGCGTTAAAGTCCAGGCTGCCGATAGCAAAGCCATCTTTAGCCAGGCGCAGCGCAATGGCCCGGCCAATGCCCTGACCGGCCCCAGTGACAACCGCGACTTTCTTGCTCGAATCAACCACTATATTCTCCTGGCTCTCTGATTTACACGTGAAGCCGCATAGCAAACGGCTTCTGATTACTTCTTTTAGGCATAGCAGAAAAAAGCGGCCTTTCCTTGATATAAATCATTTATAGTTATGTACCGAAGCAGTAAATAACGACAATGCATCCCGTAATTCGTTATTTTTATTATCTTTTATCTCGGTGGGAACAGAATTGTTTTGTAAAGAGATTGCGACGGCTGGCGGCGCCGTCGCGGGCCTGGATGGACATGCCCTGCTGTCCCTGACGCGCGGCCTGGCCCGCGATCTGGGCCCGCGCGGCATTACCGTTAGTCTGGTTCATCCCGGTCCGACCGACAGCGATATGAACCCGGCTGACGGCGATGGCGCCGAAACCCAGCGCCAGTACATTGCGCTGGGCCATTACGGCAAAGCTGAAGACGTCGCGGCCGCCGTAACTTTCCTGGCCGGGCCGGCGGCGCGGCAGATTACCGGCACCGGGGTTAATGTGGATGGCGGTATTAATGCCTGAACCTGATTAACAATAGTTTGGTTATTCTCCCCGGCATGGGGATATCACGCCCCCTTCGCACGCCATATTCTCCCCCGATCCGGGGGAGAATTGGTTTCAGTAGCCGTAACGAATGGCGTCCTTGCTTTGTTGCATCAGGCCGTCGATTTTCTCGGCATAACGCTCCGCGGCCTTGCCGTCGCCGGACTGCGCGCTTTCACGCCGCTTCTGGTTATAGGCCTTCATCAATTGGGCCTGGGCGAAACCGGGTTTACCATAACATTGCACGCTTTTTTCCCAGCAGGCGATGGCGCCGTCGGTATCGTTTTGCCCGGCCAACAGTTTGCCCAGCTCATTCAAGGCCTGGGAACACTCCTTGGGCGGCAGCTCACGGGCCAAAATAGCGTCTATTGTCGTGTCCATAGGATCTCCATAACCGGTTAATGGAAGAAGTTGAGAATATGGCCGAATACCAGGCCAACGCTTATCACATCCGAATCGCTGAAGGTGACATTGGCAAAACCGTATTGCCCCAGCAGCGGCAACAGCAGGGCCGGTAACAGGGTGATAAACAGTCCGTGAAAAATACCGCCGATAATCGCCCCGCGCCGGCCGCCTACGGCATTGCTAAAGATCCCGGCGGTGCCGCCGGCGAAGAAATTGGTCAACATGCCCGGCAAAATCATCGCCAGCCCCACCCAGGGAAACAGGAACATCCCGATAACCGAGCCGATAGTCGTGGAAATAAAACCGATAATCACCGCGTTGGGAGCATACGGAAACAGTACC
Source organism: Sodalis sp. RH21 (assembly GCF_047324175.1). Taxonomy (NCBI): domain Bacteria; kingdom Pseudomonadati; phylum Pseudomonadota; class Gammaproteobacteria; order Enterobacterales; family Bruguierivoracaceae; genus Sodalis; species Sodalis sp. RH21. The sequence goes on from NZ_CP178732.1 coordinate 5,262,659, forward strand.
GGGCAATCCAGGGCCGGTACCGCGTTGGGAACGATGCGCAGGGCAATTCCGCGAAATGCCGGCACAATCTCGGCCAGCAGCAACCGCACGCCGGAAAGCAGGACATATACCCCGACCACGAACTGCACCGATTGCAGGAATGAGAACACCAGATAATTAACGCCATTCGAGTGGGCGGCCACCACTTCCGGTCCGGCGGCGATAGCGGGGATAAGGTAAATGGGTAGCATGACCACCATCATCGACAAATAGGTGTCCTGCAAAAACGACAGCGACTGGGGCAGTTCAAGATCCTCGGTGCTTTTACTCGCATCGCCGGTAAGCTTGGCCACCCCCGCCTGGACGATATAACCAATGGTGCAAAAATGTCCCAGGGCGAAATCATCCGAGCCGGTAATCTTGCGTACGATAGGCTGCGCCAGCGCGGGCATGCAGACTGCCATCAATCCGGCAATCACCCCGCCGATAACGATAAGTTCCGTACCCCGCAGGCCGCCCATATAACCGATAACCGAACAAACCGTCGCCATCCACAGCGATGCCTGGCCGGTAAGAAAAATATATTTATAACGGGTAAAACGCGCAATCAGGATATTCACGATAAATGCCAACACCATGATTAATGCCGTCTCACGCCCGAGCGTTTGTTGCGCAATGCCGGCGATAGAGCCGACATCGGTCACCACGCCGCGCATATTGAACCCTTTTTGAAATACTTCACCCAAAAAGTTCAATGCGTTAACAATAATATTCGCACCCGCCAGCAACACTAAAAATCCTAACAGCGTTTTTAACGTCCCGGTAATGACCTGGCCAGTGCTTTTCTTCTGGGCAATCAGCCCAATCATAGCGATTAATGCTATTAATATAGACGCCTGCCCCAGCACGTCATTGACGATAAAATGGAGAAAAGACATATAAATCCCCTGTATGGGTTCACCGCAAACGGATTAATAATAAAATATTTTTATGCCAAATAGCCTAATTCTTGCAGAATCGGCGTCAGCTTGGTTTTTATTTCTGTTTTGTCTACCAATCGCTTTAAATAAACAATAGTTGCGTTAATCGTATAATGCTGAAATTGGGAGCGGAAGTTCTCGCCGGTAACGATAATATCCGCCCGAGTCGAAGTGGCGCTGGAAATATCGCAATGAGATAAGTCTGCTTCCACCCCCAGATCTTTTAATGCCGCCTCGATGCTCATTTCACAGGCAAAACTGCTGCCCAGACCGGCCCCGCATACCGCCAAAATAGATAACTTTTTCATAAACAGTTCCTTAATTGATCATATGTAGATGTCGTGCCGCAGCAACTAAAGAGGGATCAAGAGGTCGTATTCCGCTTAATGCCTTACCCAGCCCACAGCTGACGGCTTGTCCATGCAAGATACCGATTAATATTCCATGCTCGTTGGCGAGAATGGCATCTGCCGCTTTTTGTCCAAGCGCTATTGCCAATAGCCGATCGTTTACCGAAGGCACGGGGGCCCGCTGGCAAAATCCCAGGATCGTATGGCGGATCGCGATGCCCAGGTGCTGCTCAATCATCCGGCCAATTTTTATCGATACCCCCTGCGTTCCCGCAAAATGCGCATTTTCCATAGGATAACCTTCCGCGCAGACCACCAGCGCATAACCCCGGGGCTCGGCCAGGCATTCCCCGATTCGCCGGCAAAGCCAGCGGATATCCTGGGGAAATTCGGGCAGCAGTACGGCATGAGCTCCCCCCGCCAAGGCGCCGCCCAGCGCGATATGGCCTGCGCCGGCGCCGAATACTTCCAGTAAAAATACCCGTCCTTCCATGTTATGCGCGGTGTTATGCAACTGATCCAGGGCACGGGTGACCACCTCCAGCGTACTGTCAAACCCTATGGTGTATTCCGTACCGGCAATATCATTATCAATGGACATGGGCAATACCACGGTGGGCAGCCCTTCCTGATCCAATAATCTTGCCGCCTGCGACGACCCGCCGCCGCCGAACACCACCAGGGTTTCCATACCCAGGGAACGTAAACGTTCCCTGATATCCCGACGCCCCCGCGGGGTCAGCGGCGCTTGGCTGCGCGCGCTGCGCAATAGATTCTTACCGGACGACTGCGCTTCCTGAACTTGCCCGAATGATAAAACAAAAGGGGTCTGTTCAATAATGCCGTCATAACCACCGTGAAAAGCCCAAACCTCCAATTCCGCCTGCCGGGTAATTTGCGCGATGGCCGAATTTATGCCCACAGCATCGCCGCCACTGGCGATAATGGCTATTTTTTTCATGACCTTTCACTTGATTAAAATTGGCGAATGATATCCAGCACCTGTTGTTTATCACTTACCGAACGTAAATTTTTCACCGCCTCATCATCGCAAAAAAAACGTGAAAGACTGGCAATCATTTCAATATGTGAATTACTGTCCACCGCTGAAAGCGCAAAAATAATATACACCGGGTCGTTATCCTCGCTGCCGAACTCAACGCCTTCTTTCACAATAACCAGAGAGAGTGCGGTGTTAATTACGCCTTCTTCAGGCCGGGCATGCGGCATGGCAATCCCTTCGCCCAGGACATAATAAGGTCCAATCCGTTCGTGCATGGCATAAATAGCCTGAAGATAGCGGCTTTCAACCGCACCTTGGTCAATAAGTGGCTGTACGGCTAATTCAACAGCGCTATGCCAGTTTTGCGCTCGATTAATTAAGTTGATATTACTTTCATTAATCCAGTCCGTTAACATAGTGAACCTCACTTGGATACAAATTGTTTTTGTGAGTATACTTTTTGGTAAAAATTAAAACTGTGATCCATCCATACCTATTGGTCATTAATAATAAATATCGATGATGCCATACAGCCAAAAAAATTATAAATAGCGCCCACGGTTATTCGCCACAAATAACAATAAAAGGTAAAACCGATAGTGAATAAATATTTTTATTTTGTAAGCGTTTGTTAGCTCCTTAACGAAATTTTATTAATATCGACTGGGACTTCGAGCGCCTGGAATAACCAGTCAGTTAATTTATTCATATCCACCGGGACAGATTGCTCCATTTTATAGACCAAGCCCAGATTCATCGGTTGCGCTTGCTTGGCCAGCACAATTAATTCAGGGATATATTCCCCGCCGGGATGGCCGGGTAATCTTTGATCGAGACGTGCCGCATAACGCTGGGCGGCGACATCACCGGTAACCTCGCACCAGACTTCAGCCAGATGGGTCACATTAGCCTGAACCAGATAGTCCATCAGCACGGCTTTAGGCTGAAAACCGAACCAGGCGTCGACAATAATAGTGCTGCCCGCGGGGGCGTTGGCCACGATGGACCAGATAACTTCATAGCTCGCCTTGCCCAAAAGCCGGTTGAACTCGCGATCCACGCCGTCGATACGCTGCAAAAAAGGGTTCTTGATAACGTCAAGGGACAAGTACAGCCAGCCGGTACGTTTAGACAGCTCGGCGGCGACAGTGCTTTTCCCGGAGGCGGGGATACCATTAACCAGCACGATCCGCTGCCCGCAGCCAGACGCTATCTTGTGATCAGCCATACTTTACCTGCCCGGCCACTGCGCCGGTGTTTGATGTGCCCGCATGATAATATTGACGAATAACGGCCTGGATTTCGTTCAGGCGAGGCACCGCCAGGGTTTCAAGTTTATCTTTGGTCGCCGCGCTGTCCAGCGAAATGCAGTCTTTCCACAGCGAACGCCCGGCGATTACTCCCGATGCGCCGTTGCTCATAGCATCGGCAACCTGGGTTAGGAAGGTGGCATGATCGACCCCGGCGGACAGCACGGCCCAGGGAACATCCCCTGCCAGCCGGGTGATTTCGGCACAGTCTTGCGGGGAGCCGGGATAAGGCAACTTTAATACCTTGGCGCCGTTCGCCAGACAGATTTTAGTGCCGCCTTTGATAAGCTCGGGGAATTTAGCCTGATATTCTTCGTCGCTTTCGCCGTCCAGTTTATAGGTCAGGAATTCGACCACCAGCAGCAAATCTTCCCGGGCGAAATCTTCCACGCACTGGCGTAGAATGTCGATATTATGCTGATTCGCCGCCTCATGATCGGCGCGCAGATACACCATGATTTTGCCGCCGGTGCCGCCCAGTTCGCGGATATGGCGGGCATTGACATCGGGCACCAGGCGCGAAAGGCGATAACCTTCGGGCGACGTATCCCAGCCCGAGGCATCCAGGCCGATAAGCAGCGCGGTGTCGCGGGTGATAACGCCGTCGTCCACCAATTGCGGCACGGCGCATACCGGGTCGACCAACACGCAGGACGCGTTGCTGGCCAGGTAACGGGTAATATCAGCCTTGATGATCCCCAGTTGCTGTTCGGAGATTTTCGCCTGCTGCTGCGGATCGCTTGCAAGCAGGCTGCGCATTGCACCACGCTGGTCGCAGGCGATGACCATCATGGCGCCGTTGCTGCCGCAAATTTGTTGATAACCACGTAGTTCTGAAGTAGACATCTTTGACATTTATGACTCCTTGGCGTGAAATTTATTGCATATACCAACATGCTCTGACGACTGCCACGGACCTCCCCATCGTTAACGAAGGGGCTAAAACCCGCGCATGCCGCCGGTTTATAAGGTTTTTTTGCTCGGTACGCCGTTTGCTTTTTCGACGGCGTTGCGCAATAATTCCCCTACGTCAAAATGAGTGTAATACATTACAGAAAGGAATTTCAAGCTGAAAGAACCAATTTTGCAGGATGTGACGGCAACTCGCGCCATGATGCATATGGTGGCCAAGCTGCACTACGAGTCGGATATGTCCCAGGTGGATATCGCCCGCAAGCTGGGCGTATCGACCGCCACCATCTCACGCCTGCTGAATAAAGCGCGTGCCGCCGGCATTATTCGTATCGAGGTGATTGATTTAACCTCGCCCGAAGATATGACGATCGATTTGATTGCGCGGCTGGGACTAAAGACCGCGGCGGTGGTGGACACGCCGCCATCCAACGTGCTGGCATCGCTGGCGACGCCGTTGGCCGGCCTGTTGCAACATGCCAGGTTGGGGAGCGGGTCCGTGGTGGGCATAGGCTGGGGGCGCGCCATCCGCGAAGTTACCCTGGCGGGCTTACCGCGCCTGCCGGGTATCTTGACCGTGGCGCTTAACGGCGGCATGCAGCAGGCCGAACCGCATTTCCAAATCAACGAATTCGTGCGGCTGGCCGCCGAACATATGGAAGGCACGCCTTATTTCCTGCACGCCCCCTATATCTCATCGACCGAATTGCGCGACGCGCTGCTCGCCGACCAGAGCGTCCAGAGCATTATCTCGTTATGGAATCGGCTGGATGTGGCCATCGTAGGCGTCGGGCTGACCCATGCGCCCAAACCAAGCGAATCCACCACCGCCACCCTTGACGAGCAAGCGCTCAGCCAGGCGGCCGGCGATGTGCTGCGCCACTACGTTACGCAGTCCGGGGACATACTGCATTGGGAAGGGGAAGAGCGGATGATTGCCGCCTCGCCGGAACAGCTCAGGCGCACGCCGCTGACCATCGGCGTCGCCGCCACGCCGGAAAAAGCGCCCGGCATCATCGGCGCCGTGCGTTCGGGCATGATCAACTCGCTGGTGACCGACGTAAATACCGCCCAGGCGATTTTGGATCTGCTGCCGGCGGAATAACGGCAGGCACCGCGCCGCATATCTGCCGGTCCGGCGGGCGAACATTTGTCCGCCCGGCGGGACGGAGGTACTATCCGGACCTACTGCGCCGCCGGAAAAGGGTTTCCCGGCGCTGCCCTGAAATCCTCGGCATTTTTACCCAGCAGCCGATCCGGCGCGTAGTCCGCCAACAGCGGTGAGCGCGCCTCGTCGATCAGTTCCTCGGCGACCAGGCGGCCGAGCAGCGGGGCTAAGGTAATGCCGCTGTGCGTCGCTACGATATAAGTTCTTTGCAGCGGCGTGATAAAGCCCACCGCCGGCAGCCCGTCGGCGGGGCGGGAACGCTGGCCGACCGCGATATGCCCGATGCGCGCATGTTGCGTATTGGCCAATATCCGCCGCAGCCGCTGAAGCAATTCCCGGCCGATAAATCCCTCGGGCGAAGGCAGATAGGCCGGGTCCGCCCGCCCGTCCAGATCCAGTGCCTGCAACAGCAAGCGGCCGCCGCCGTCAGGGCGTAAATTCATATCCGGCGTGATCAGGTTGGATCGCAGTTGCACGGGCAAGGGCTGAGTGTAACCGAGGAACCCGCAGGCCAGCTTGTCCGGCTGATTGGCGTCGGTCATGGCCAGGGTTTGGCCTAAACGGGCCACCAGGGCCTGCGTCCAGCGGCCGGTGGCGCTAACCGCCAAATCGCCCCGCCAGATTTCGCCGTTGGCGAGCGTTAGCGCGACGGCGTCCGCGGTTTCAGTGATATCCACCACGCCCACCGGCGCCCTGAGTACCGCGCCATGCTCCCGGGCTTCCGACCACAGGCGGGCCAGGAAAATCGACGGATAAATAATGCCTTCCGAGGGGAAATGCCAGATTTCGCCATGATGGCGGCCAAGCTGTAATTCCGGAATGCGGCGCCGGAGCGACGCGGCCGACACCAGTCCGGCCGGATATCCGCTTTGCCGCAGTTTCCGCGCGCGGTCCGTCAGCCATCGGCCCGGCTCGCCTTCGGCGGCCCATTCATAGGTTCCGCATTGATCCAGCCATTGGCCCTCGGTGTCGGAGTTAGCCTGCAGCAGTTGATGCTCGCGCATGCTTTCAACGTTTAATTGATGGTAAGAGTCAGGGCTTTTACCGTTGGAGTTTACCCAGCCAAAGGTAGTGGAGCTGGTGCCGGCGCCGATAAATTCACGCTCAAAGAGAGTGACCTGGGCGCCCTTGATGGCCAATGAACGCGCTATAGACATGCCAATCACGCCCGCGCCGATAATAGCGATAGAAATTTTTTTCATGCAAATACCTTACCGCCGCGTCAATACACTACGGCATAAAAGACCCGTCCTGGTATCGTAGCATGCCTGAGGCGGCATTCCGACGGCAGGCGATGGGGTAAAGCATTGGCGTTGATACGGTCCGGATGATGCCGATAACTGCGATGCTGATAATTTTAAGGTCTCGACGGCCGCAGTATCGGCAAAAGCGTATTTTATTCCCTTGGCGGGAAGACGGCGCTAGCGAACGGCCGCCGCCAGGGCTTTGGGCAGCCACTCTTTATTTAAGCGGACGCAATAAGCCGGGGTACCGGTTTGGAACTTCCAGCCTTCGGCCAGCGGGCCGACGTCCACCGCATCAAAACCGAACTGGTCATAAAGATCGGCGACCACTTTTTTAGCTTCGGCGTCATCCCCGCACAAGGGCAGCGCACGCCGGTCAAACGAGCCGGCCGGCTGGCTGTCCCGTTCTATATGCGTCATCATAATGGCGTTAAAGGCCTTAACGATTTTTGACTCAGGCAAATGGGCCGCCAACAGTTCGCTGCTGGTGGTGGAACCGCTGTCCAGCGCTTCAATCTTGTCATCACGCTGCGGATAATAATTATTGGTATCGATGACAATTTTACTCACCAGCGGCGCAACGGGAACGGCCTTATAATGTTTGAGGGTAATGGCGACAATCACCACATCGCCAAATTTTGCCGCGTCGTCGATGGTGCCCGTTTTACAGCCCAGCATTGCGCCGTCGCTAAAGAGCGTATGCGGACCGCGTGAATTACTGATCATGGCGTCATGGCCCTGTTTTACCGCCGCGGCTGCCAATGCGCGGCCCACATATCCTGCACCTATTATGCCGATTTTCATTATCTGCGCTTCCTTTGGTTAGACGTTGTACCGGCCCCGCGACACCAGGGCGCGGATGATTTTAGTTCAATAAGCATAGCATCCGGCCGGGCGCGGTCAGCCCGCGGGCTGGCCGTGGCCACGGCCGAGCAGCAACATAATCAGCCCGCCGGCGAGCGCCGCCAGTGCGCTATAACCGATAGCGCCCGGGGAGCCGAGGCTATCCACCAGCAGGCCGCCCGCCACCGCGCCCAGGGAAATAGCGATCTGGAAGGTGGTGACCAGCAGGGCGCCGGCGGTTTCCGCATGGTCCGGCGCGGATAGCGTATTCCAGGTCTGAAAGCCGACCGGGATGGCGCCGAAAGCAAAGCCCCAGGCGGCGGTGGCGACAAAAGCCACATTGGTGAACGCCCCATAAAACAGCAGCGCGAATGCCATGGCCGAGAGCAATATCGCCGCCAGCGCAACGGCCATCCGGGCGCTGCGCTCGGCAATAAAGCCGCCGGCCAGATTACCCAGGAAGCCGCCGATGCCGAAGGCCAGCAGCGCCAGGGAAATGGCTTTCACATCGAGGCGGGGAACCTGCTCCAGAAATGGCCGGATATAGGTAAAGCCGGCAAAGTGCGCTGAAATCACGAACATCACGGTAATCAGGCCGATGCGGATGCCGCGCCGGCGCAGCAGCAAGACAAAGGTGCCGAGCCCCGGCACATCCGCGGGCGGCAGACGGGGCAGGGTTATAAACTGGGTAAGCAGCGCCACGATGCTAATGCCGGAGGCCGCCATAAAGGTGGCGCGCCATCCCAGCAGGTCGCCAAGGTATGCGCCCAGCGCCGGCGCGCATACCGTGGCCGCGGAAACGCCCGTAAAGATAATCATCATGGCCCGCGGCAATAGCCGGGTGGGCACCAGGCGCAGGGCCAGGGCCGCCACCAGCGACCAGACGCCGCCCAGGGCGATACCGAGCAGTACCCTGGCCGTCAGCAGCACCCAGATATTGGGCGCAAACCCCGCCAGCAGATTGGACAATACCAGCAGCGCCATCAGGCCCCAGACCACCAAACGCCGATCGATTTTACCCGTGCCGATTACCACCGCCGGCCCCGCCACCGCGGCCACCAGCGCCGTTGCCGTCACGGCCTGCCCGGCGACGCCGTCGGAGATGGCAAGATCGCCGGCGATGGGCGTCAGTAAACTGGCGGGCAAAAATTCCGCCGTGACCAGGGCAAATACGCTAATCGATAACGATAGCACCGCGTTCCAGGCCGCGATGGTGGGTCCGCTTTCGGCCTCGTAGGCGGGACTTACCAAAAGCTCATCGTCAATACAGGACTTTTCTGACATAGTCGTTCCAATGGTCTTTTCAAGGATTAGCTTGAATGGTACAGTCCATAACTTGGAACATCCATGCTGGAAAAGCCAGAATGCTTAACCATTCGTCCAAACCTGACGCACATTTTTCAAACGATCCCTTAACCGACATGCTACAGGGCCTGCGGCTGGACGGCGTTGAATATGGCCGCTGCACGCTTTCCGCGCCCTGGGCGTTTACGTTTCCGGCCAGGACGGATGCCTGCTTTCTGTTTGTGGCCGAGCAGGGCTGCTGGCTGAAGACCCCGGCCGGGGAATGGGTCGAGCTAAACGCCGGGGATGCCGTATTATTGCCCCGCGGCCACGCCCACGCGCTGGCAAGCGACCCCGACGCCACGCCGCTCCCCTTCCCGCGCTGGCAGTGCAAATCCCTCACCACCAATATTTTTGATTACAGCACCGGCGAGCGGGACGATAACTGCCTGCTGTTCTACGGCTCCATGCGCTTTAACCTCGATAGCCTGCATCCGCTGATGCGCATGATGCCGGACTTTATGCGCGCCAATGAACTCATGCGCAACGAACCCACCATTATGCATCTGCTGGAGGCCATGGGCTGCGAAGTGGCCATGAGCCGGGTGGGCGCCTGCGGCATTCTCGCTCGCCTGGCCGACGTGCTGGCCGCCCAGATCATCCGCGCCTGGGTAGAACACGGCTGCGGCGAAACCACGGGCTGGATTGCGGCGGTGCGCAACCCCGAGATCGGCCACGTGCTGGCGGCGATACATTCAAGCCCCGATCGCGACTGGTCTTTGACCGAACTGGCCAGGATGATGGGCGCTTCGCGCTCCAGCTTCGCCAGCAAATTCGCCGCCATCGTGGGCGAAACCCCGGCCCGCTACGTGGCCCAGGTGCGCATGCATCAAGCCCGCCAGTGGATTATCCGCGATGCCGCCCGCATTTCCGATGTGGCCCAACGCCTGGGTTATGAGTCGGAAGCATCCTTTAGCCGGGCGTTTAAGCGGGTAATTGGACAAGCGCCGAGCTATTTCCGCGTGGGGAAAAATGCCGCTGAGGCAAAACCGGCCTTATAAACCGTCATCAGTTCCGCTGGCCGATAATCGTTTCGACGAAAGCGGCCGCGGAGCGCAGCCAGGGTTTTAACCAGATTGCGCGGTGCTAAGAGATCGCGCCTGAACGCCAGCGCCGGTCCTGCAAAAAAGGGGTTTTAACGCGATGTTGGAAGGCGTTTAGCAAATATACCGGCAATATTTATGCGGCTACAGTCTCCGCCACGGCGGCAAGGGAGCGAACCGATCGCGCAGAAAATGCATAAACCGGCGGGTACGCAGCGGTAGCCCCTCGCGCTGATGGGTCAGGGCGATAACATCGGCGTCGGGCAATTTCCAGCCCGGCAGCAGCCGGACAAGCGTCCCTGCGCGCAGGGCCTGCGCCACGTCCCATTCCGAACGCATAATAATGCCCAGCCCCCGGGCCGCCCATAAACGGGTAATATCGCCGTCGTTGCTCACCAGCGCGGAACTCACGCGCACGCTGGTGCTGGTGCGTCCCCGGGTAAAATGCCACAGCAAAACGTCTTCATTATTTTCCCGCAGGGCGATACAGGGCAGCCGGGCCAAATCTTCCGGCGACCCGGGCTGCCCGCAGCGGGCGACAAAATCGGGCGCCGCGCAGATAAAACGGCTATTGGCGGCAATAGTGCGGCCAATTAAACTGGATGAGCGTAATTCACCGATATGGATCACGACATCAAAACGATCGGCGGCCTCCACCATCGGCCGATCCGACAAGGTCAGTGCGATTTCAACATCGGGGTATAGTTGCTGGAAGTCCGCCGCGGCGTCGGCCACATAACGCCGGCCAAAGCCAAACGGCGCATTGATTTTCAAGATCCCGGCGAAACCGCCGCGGCGATGGGTTAGCTCGTCCATTAACGCATCATACTGTTCAACCAATGGTTTGCCGCGCTGGCATAACAGTTCCCCTTCGCCGGTGAAACATAAGCGGCGGGCCGAGCGGTCGATCAGATGCACGTTGAGCCGTTTCTCCATCTGCTGCAACCGCTGGGTCACCGCCGAAGGCGTTATTCCCAACTGATGCGCGGCCGCCACCAGAGTGTCATTGTCCCGAATCGCCAATAGAAATTTCAGGTCCAGCATATCGTTCATGGGGCATTCCTGAATGCGGGCAATAAATTATCTCAAGCCAGTAGATTACCATACCGGTTATTTAGCATATCTTAATCTTAGAGTTAGCAGAATTAAATTTACGGCACCGCCGTCCGGTTTCTATACTGGTCTCTCAAGCCGGAGGTGCTATGCAAAATTCAACCCTGCCCGATTCAACCGATATCATTGAAACCCCCTACCTGATGCTGGATGTCCAGCGGCTGGATAACAATATTAAACGCATGCGCGCCAAGCTCGCGCCGTTTAACGTCACGCTGCGTCCCCATGTTAAAACCAATAAATCGCTTGAAGTCACCGCGCGCCTGTTCGCCGGCGAACCCGGTCCTATTACCGTTTCCACGCTGCGGGAAGCGGATTATTTTTTCGCCGCCGGTTATACGGATATTTTGTATGGCGTGGCCATATCCCCGAATAAATTTGATCATGCGGCGCGGCTGATCGGCGCCGGGTGCCGGTTATTATGCATTCTCGATAACCTGGATACGGCTCTTGCCCTGGCGGCATATGCCGAGCGGACAGCGATAAATTTCGCCGTCCTGCTGGAAATTGATTGCGACGGCCACCGCTCCGGCTTGCCGCCGCGCTCGCCCGTGCTGCTGGATATCGCCCGGTTAATGCAACATGGCAAAGTCCATTTCCGGGGCGTAATGACCCATGCCGGCAACTCCTATTTTTGCCGCTCTGCCGACGCCCTGGAACAATGCGCCCGGGAAGAGCGCGATGCCGTGGTTAATAGCGCCGATATGCTGCGCCAGGCCGGTTTTGCGGTGGATATCATAAGCGTAGGCTCAACGCCCACCGCGCTATTTGTCCGCGACCTGACCGGCGTAACCGAAGTGCGCGCCGGGGTATTCGCCTTTTTTGACTTGGTCATGGCCGGACTGGGAGTATGCCGCCTGGAGGATATTGCCCTGTCCGTAGTGACCACCGTCATCGGCCACCAGGCGGACAAAGGCTGGACTATTGTGGATGCGGGCTGGATGGCCCTATCGCGGGATCGCGGCACGGCGGCGCAGGCTATCGACCAGGGTTACGGCGTCGTGTGCGATATGCACGGGCGGCCCATCGCCGACCTGATTCTCCAGGGGGCCAATCAGGAGCATGGCATTATCGCTTCCCGGTCCGGTACCGGCGCCCCGCCATCGCTGCCGATTGGCGCGCTATTGCGGATTCTGCCCAATCATGCCTGCGCCACCGCCGCGCAATATAACGGCTATTACCTGGCCGGCACCGAGCGGGCATACTGGCCGCGAATCAACGGCTGGTAGAGTCGGAACCCAACACCGGAGACAAGAATGCGGATAATCAACAGCCCGGCGGTAACGGCGCCGGCGGGACACTATTCCCATGCCGTCATTAGCGGCCAACAGGTATATGTTTCGGGGCAGCTGCCCTTTGCGCTGGATACCCATGAGTTAGCGCCGGATATCGCCGGCCAGGCATTACAAGCCTTAAAAAACCTAGAGGCCATTCTACTGGCCGGCGGCTCATCCGTTACCCAACTGGTCAGCGTGCAAATTTATATCGCGGATATCGGCCTATGGCCCCAGGTGGATGACGTTTATAGCCGCTATTTGCAGCACCACCGCCCCGCCCGGGTGGTGGTGCCCTGTAGCGAACTTCATTATGGCGCGCTGGTGGAAATCAGCGCCGTCGCCGAGATTAACTGATGGCTAAAAGGAAAATAACATGACCCAGGCAGAGAAACCGGCGGCCCCCGTGGAACTGGTGTTATTCGACCTGCTAACCGCCCTGCTGGATTCATGGACGGTTTGGAACCTGGCCGCCGGCTCCGCGGAAGCCGGGCGCACCTGGCGCATGGCCTACCTGAAACTCACCTATGGCTGCGGCGCCTATCGCCCGTATGAAACCCTGGTGGAAGAATCCGCCGTCAGCGTCGGATTGGGCAAAGACGCGGCCCTGCGCCTGGAAGAATACTGGCCGCAGCTGCGTCCCTGGCCGGAAGCCATCGACGTGCTGGATCAGTTAAAACAGCGCTACCGCCTTGGCGTGGTCACCAATTGCTCCCAGCGCCTGGGCCTGGCCGCGGCGCAAAGCGTCGGCGTCGATTTTGACGTGGTCGTGACCTCAGAACTGGCCGGCTTCTACAAACCCGACCCCCGCCCTTATCAGTTGGCCCTGGATACCGCCGGCGTCAGCGCCGATCGAGCGGTTTTTATCGCCGGCTCGGCCTACGACCTGTTCGGCACAGCCAAAGTTGGCCTGCCGACGTTCTGGCATAACCGGGTGGGACTCACCGCGCCGGCGGGGGCGCCGCGGCCGGTGGAGGAAATGGGGACACTTGACGGGCTGCTGGAAAAGATCGGGAGGTGAAGCACCTGACCAACATTTTGCCGCCGTAGAGATGGGCGGCGGCGAAAATTTTCACAATATGTAAGACATTGCTGAATTGAACATTCGCAATTGATACAAAGAATACAATTTATATTAGTGATTAATTCATTACGGAGGAATATATCAGACCGTGCAGTTAAAGCGGTTAAGTAAAATAGGACTATCGCTTCACTTAGCCTATGCACGATCTGAAACTAGCCATGATGTTATAACCAACATATTCCCTACGATTGTCGGCATACCATTCTTACCGGCCTTATAGGGAAACCTGGCAACACGTCCTACCTGCCCGCGGCTCCCCGTAGGAACATATTCACCGCCCGGTCGACCATCTGGCGGATACGATCGCGCTCCAGCGGCTGGGGATTGCGTTGATATAGCCGCACTTCGGATTCGGCCGTGACCAGGGCCAGAAATTGCAGCGCGGTGATGTGCGGGTCGGCGCGGCGCAGTTCCCCTCGTTCCATAGCTGCCGCCAGCAAGGCGGATAGCACCTCGATACTCTCGCTGGGCCCAGACTCATAAAACAGCATGCCCACGTCCGAGCGACCCGCTTCGGCCACCACCATGCGGTAAACCGCCAGGGCGCTTTCATCGTTGATCAATATCAACAGCATTTGCTCGCCAAAACGCCGCAGTGTGGTTTCCAGACCCGCCTCATGGGCCGGATCGTCCAAAAGCCCGTGCACCGCATCAGACAAATGCAAGGTGGCATAGGCCTGCACCACGGCAACGAACAGCTCTTCTTTTGAAGGAAAATAGCTATATAAGGTTGCTTTGGAGCCGCCCAACCGTTTCGCCAGTTCATTCATTGACGCGCCTTCGTAGCCCATTTCCTGAAAGAGTTTGGCCGCCGCATCAATGATGGCGTCACGGCGCGCTTCGGTCCGTACCTTCATCATTTTTCCTATAAGTGAACCGACCTGTACATTTACTTGACAGAGAATTAATTCTCATGCAAAACTAAACCGTACAGTTTGGTTTATTTTTGCCGATAACCTTACTGTAACGCTCTGGGCCGTTTTTGTAAAGGCAACGACAACCGCAGCCACGGCCGATCGCGGGATGCTTGCGCAAGTATCGCAGCGTTCCGGATGGCTTTCCGTGCTCCCTATAGATAAGGCTCGTAAAATGGTTAATTTTAATTCATTCCGCCTGTTTCCTCTGGTTTTTTGCGCAGTCCTGGCCGGCTGTGCCGGCACGCAGCCGGTGAATTATTCCGGCATAACATCGTCGCCCCAGCTGCGGCCGAATGCTGACGATCGGACGGGTCGCGTGCCGTACAGCTATTCAGCCGGCGCCGACTGGAAAAAATATGCCAGCGTCATTGTTGAACCGGTGGCGATTTACCAAGGGGCGGATAATCAATTCGACGACATCTCCAACGCGGATCGCTCGACCCTGGCGAATTATATGGAAAATCACGTCAAGCAGAGCCTGGGACAGCGCTTTCGGATAGTAGAGACGCCGGCGGCGGATACCCTCAGGATTAAATTGACGTTGACCGGGGCGGAGACCACTACGCCGGTGCTCGGTACGTTTTCCCGATTCGACCTGATGGGCGGCCCTTATAATATTGTGCAGTCCATACGCGGCAAACAGGGGGCATTAACCGGTTCGGTCAGTTATGCCGTGGAAATCTATGAAGCCGCCACCAACCGCCTGCTTAGCGCTTATGTCACCAAGCAATACCCCAATGCGCTGAATATCGGGGCGAGCTGGGGGTCTTTGGCCGCCGCCGAAGCGGGGATCGATAAAGGCGCCGAAGAGCTGGTCGCGCGGTTGCGGTAGGTCAAAGGCGCAGCTATGATCGACACTGCGGAACGGCACTGCGGGCCGGTAGTTGGGCAATAACCAAATGAAGCCAGGCATGGTGGGGTACCGATGGGTATGTACCCCTTAGGGGCGTTTAGCGTAAATTCAGCGCCGTTGCCGACGGACTGTTGCACGTTGGATAAAATACTCAGGCCACGCCGCCGTGCTTAATCAGTAATTCTAAAATGGTATGCTCTAATAACCGGCTGTTTATCTGGCTGGAATGACTTTCACTTCTGCGTTGGCGACGGTAATCATGATCGTAAGCGCGGGATTGCGCGATATCAGAGATATACTGCGCAATAGAATCGGCATTATCCATCATGACGTTTTTTTGCAGCATCGGATCGTTTTTAATTAACTGGAGAAATTGGGCGTTGCTAACATTGATGTCCAGAAAATTTACATAGCATTGTAGAAACAGCTCATCACAAACAATCGCCTCATTGCCGTTGGTATACAAAGCCTCATTAAAAACTTCCAGAATTTCGCTGGCATCGCCTACCGACCGGGTAATCGGCGAGTACACGAAATCCCTTGAACCGACCTGGATATGGGAAGCTTCATGGATTGCGGTGATGTGTAATCTATTATTCAGCACCATATTCTCGCCAAAAATATCCGCCATGATAACGATTCTGTTACCTGAATCCAGCGGCATGACAAAGCCGTTAGGGCAATTCGAATTGTGGATATAATCAACGCCAACTTGTTTTGACGTAGCAAAAATAACGTTATTTTTATAGTTATCAAAAAAAAATTTCAATTCCAACAGATAGTGTTCAAGCCTTTTCATCGCCTCATGAATAATATTTTTATCATTTGTACCCAAAGCGCCATTGAGGTATTTTTTGATTCTGTTTTGCGGTGAATACTGTAGGATATTATCATCATTTCTGATCGTGGTACGTTGAAAATTATACAATGCCTGATTGACTAAATCCTGAGCTTTATCTATTTCTGATTTCAACTCGCGGATGCTGTTTCTTAAATAAAAAAAACGCGGCGGGATGGCATCCTCTAGATCGCCGTAATGATGGATATAGATATCGTCCGTTTGGTAATGGCTAATTATTTGCTGATGTATCACCGCCGCCTGATCTATTTTATCATGGTTGAACAGCCAACGATAATAGTTCATAGGATGAATAAACTGCGTTAGATGGGGTATGTGGCTGATATCAATTTCTTGAATATTATCATTACTGTCCACTATCTGACGGTGATTGATATTATCAAAAGCATCCATCCGGTTTATTTCAATATTTCCAGAGAGTTTGTTATCAGCTATGCTATTTATTTTACCATTTGATTTGGTTGCATCGCTTTTTACCGCCTGGGTCCGCGGTTCTTCAACCTGGCCATCTTCGATATCCATCGGCTCGCCCGTAGCCTCTTCCTTGGTCCGTGCAGTGCCATCCCCGCTGACGGCGTTGATCCCTATGCCGACGCCAGCCAGAACCCCCAGGGTTCCCGCCGCGCCTAATAGTTGGACAGGCATGCTTAGCGGGGCGCCTCCCGTGGCGCTTCCCACGACGCCTCCCATGGCACTGCCCGCTGAGCCTAGCAGATGAGCAGCACTATCTGCGGCTTCGGCCCTGATTGCGGCTCTCATTGCCGCCCTGGCGTCGGCTTTGGCTTTGGCTCTCACACGTTTTTCATTTGCACGCTGCGCTTTGGCCTGTCTTCTGGCCTTTACTTCTTTTGGCACTTCTTTTGGCACTTCGCAGGTACAGCCGGCGGCTCTTTTGTTTCGTTGGCGCTGTGCCGGCAAATCGATGAGACTATTGATTGCAATACTTTCATTGAGGAACACATTACCACTATTATTATGATTATCAGCAAAAGGAGTTAAAGCCGATGTACTTGCAGACGATAATGGTTCACTACTAGGGTGGGTGTGCGGCTTTAGCGATAGAATCAACATCATAATATTTAAAAGCGACTGCGCCTGAATTTGCTTTCTGGTATCATTATATTTCATCGCATCTGATTCATTTATATTTCCGGCACGGGCAAGCTGATGAATTATTTTCCCTTCCCGCAAAAAAACGTCATTCCCAGAAACCGAGGTTTTATTTATTGCCGCCTTATTTTTTTGTTTATCCAAATACTGATGATGCGTCCCAATCACCCGATGGTGATTACTTACAGAAAAAACAGGCATATTACCCCCTATATTTATAGCTATTATAATTAAATCAATGCTTATGTGTTTCCATCAAATCATCACCATGATTATTTTACTATTATAAAAAATGGGGGATATATGAATGCTTAACATCAATCATTTTTCTTTAACGGACATGACGGCAAGTTCGGCATGCCATTCAGTCACCGGTCAGATCTTCGTAAAGTACCTGCAACCGCAGGCGTAAAAACAGTACCGCCTGATGCTTGCGCGAGAGCAGCGTTTCAACGGCGGTACCGGACTCTTGAGCAAGCTGCTTGAACGAGTATCCCCCAAGTTCCGTCTTTTCAAACGCCTCGCGTTGCAAGGGGGGCATATCCGCCAGCGCGATGTCCAGTTCTTGCCACACCAGTTGGCGCAGATAGTCATCTTCGGCGCTGTTCCGTGGGGTAAACAACACGTCGGCCAGCTCCGCTCCCGCGGGCCACTCTTCATCCATATCCTCGGACAGCAGCAGCTCGCGTTTTTTACGCGACCGGTCGATGAGTTCATTGCGTGCGGCGCGATACAACCAGGCAGCCACTTGCTCGATAGGATGAAGATAGCTGTCGGCCTTAATCAACTGATAGCTTATCTCCTGGTAAACATCTTCTGCATCGGCAACGCTGCCGGTACGTCTGGCGATAAACGCGCGCAGGCGCTGCTGGCTGTCACGCAGCGCGGTCATCAAATCGCGACGCCGCTCCGCGGCTTTAGTCATTATGCCTGCCCGTTATCTTCGGTATGTTTTTGATCGTCCCGATCCCGCCCATGGCAGCGTCCGCGCCATGGCCCATGCCGGTGTCCCATGCCGCGCTCTTTGATAAAAGCTTCGCGTTGCTCGGGGCTCATCGCCATCCAGCGTTCACGCAGCTCGCGGCCGCCGCGGCCGAACATGCCCCGCCCGCCGAAACCGCCGAACAGGATTTTACTCAGGATCAGCAGTCCCAGCGCCTGGAAAAAACCAATACTCGTCACGCCGAAAATCGCCGGCAGCAAC
This sequence comes from Sodalis sp. RH21, assembly GCF_047324175.1. NCBI lineage: Bacteria > Pseudomonadati > Pseudomonadota > Gammaproteobacteria > Enterobacterales > Bruguierivoracaceae > Sodalis > Sodalis sp. RH21. The sequence continues at coordinate 5,281,249 of NZ_CP178732.1, forward strand.
GCATTCCACAGTAGCATCACCAGCGTGGCCATCACCACGATGGCTACTACGACCATACCCAAAAACCTAAATTTGTGATCTCTCATGTCGTCTACTCCACGTTGTTCAGATATAGGGGTAGACGAATCAGCGCGGGAAATATTTGCGCTGATGCGGAAAATTTCACTTTATTTAGCGCACAGGGCATTCGCGGCGGCGTCGGCAACCGCCGCGACCTGTCAAGGATGGGCTTGCGGGGTCAACGTGATTCGGCCAGCGCCACGGCGTCAGCGCCGGCGGCGAGGCGAAACGGGCAGGACGGCTCGTTCGCCGCCCGCCACACCGATTCCGCCACGTCCGACGCCAGGGTAATCTCGCCCGTCGGCCCCATGCCCGCGAAAACGCGCTGCACGAGGTCGGCATACGCCTCGGGACTGTCGCCCTGCATCCGGGGCCGGGCGTTCTCGCCGAAGCGGGTGTCCGGCGCCCGTCCCGGCAACACCAGGCTGACGCGCACATTAAATGGCGCAAGTTCCAGCGCCAGCGACTCGGTAAAGGCTTCGACCGCCGCCTTGCTTGCGGTGTACACGGCCAGCAGCGGCAGCGGCTTCAAGGTTACCGCCGAGGTGACGTTTATGATGACGCCCGTCCGGCGTTGCCTGAACTGCGGCAGCACCGCCTGGGTCAACGCCATCGTACCGAGAGTGTTGGTCTCGAACACTTCGCGGACCGAGTCCAGCGGCGTGCTTTCGAACACGCGCAGCAGCCCGATGCCCGCGTTGTTGACCAGGACGTCGATCGGTCCTGCGGCATGCACGGCCTGGCGGATGCTGTCCGGGTCGGCAACGTCGAGGGCGAGCACGCGCAGGCGTTCGGAGCGCGGCAGCAGGTCATGGCGCGGCGTGCGCATGGTGGCGATGACCCGCCAATCGCGATCGAGAAAGTACCGGGCGGTTTCGAGACCGAATCCGGATGAGCATCCGGTGATCAGGACAGTTTTCATTGGGAACTCCTGTAGGGGTTGGCGGTATCAAAAATGATAGGTCGCCGCCGTCGGACTTGCTACAATCATAAGTCCAAATTACATTCGCAGGAGTCCAGGCATGGTCGATCCGCTGGCCGAGGTGGTCGCATTGCTCCAGCCCGGCGCGCCGTTCTCGAAAGTCGTCAGCGGCGCCGGCCCCTGGCGCGTTCGCCGATCGCAAGCCGGACAGCCCTTCTATTGCGCCATCCTGGAGGGTTCGTGCCGCCTTGCGGTTGACGGGCGCGCGCCGATCAATCTGCAGGCGGGCGACTTTGTCCTGATCCCTTCGGCATATGGCTTTGCCATGTCGAGCCTCGAACCGATGCCAGCGGAAGATGGCGATACCGTACCCGTCGCGCTGCTTAATGGCGGCTTCAGGCACGGCGTGCAAAACGTACCCCCTGACGTGCTATTGCTGGTGGGCCACTGCGTCTTCGGTTCGCCGGACGCGGCCCTGCTGGTTTCGCTCCTGCCGCAACTCGTGCACGTGCGCGGCGAGCAAAGGCTGGCCACCCTGGTAGAGCTGGTGGGCGAAGAATCCCGCGCGCGGCGGCCCGCCCGGGAGGTTATCCTCGCACGCCTGCTGGAGGTGCTGCTTATCGAAGCCCTGCGATCCACCGCGGGCACCGCGGCATCGCCGGGCCTGTTGCGCGGGCTGGCCGACGAACGCCTCGCGGCGGCGATACGGCGGATGCACGAAAGCCCGGCCCGGCCCTGGAAGGTGGCGGAGCTGGCAAAAGAGGCGGCCCTCTCCCGCTCGGCGTTCTTCGAGCGCTTCAATCGCGCCGTGGGCGTAGCGCCGATGGAATACCTGCTCGCCTGGCGCATGGCGCTGGCGAAGAATCTGCTGCGGCACAAAGAAGGCGGCATCGCCGACGTTGCGCAACGCGTCGGCTACAGCTCCGCCAGCGCGTTCAGCGTCGCCTTTACCCGCTATGTCGGGCTGCCGCCAACGCGCTATATGCAAGAAGAGCTGGCCCGCGCGCATGACGGCTTCGGCGAGGAATGACTCTCCCTTGCGGGCCAAACCGGGACACTAATGGGCAAACAAAGCGCCGATCGCACTGATTCCCACAACGCTTTGCCCGTTATTCGACAGAATTGAAAAGCACACCCATACTTCCAATGAATCCGTATCCGTAGCGTCATTCAGGCTAAAGGGAAAACGTCTCCCGGCCCTTACATTTTGATTTATATAACAGATTATAAGTGAGACCGTAAAGCGTCTCGTCATTGTTCATTAGGGGTTACTAAAATGAAGAAAAATGCATTTATTACCGTAGCTTTTACCTGCGCCTCGCTGTTTTTCCTGGCCGCATGCTCATCCAACCAGGCTATCAGAACCACAGACGGTAAAACCATTATCACCGACGGCAAACCACAGGTAGACGATGATACCGGCCTGGTTTCTTATAAAAACGCCGAAACCGGGAAAACCGAGCAGATAAACCGCGACCAGGTCAAAACCATGGGCGCGCTTGATAACTAAAACAGATTAACCGGCCCCTCCCGGCCGATGCGGGGTAACGTTCGATTCATCGGATTACCCCGCCGCGCCGCATAACCTGAACCCGGCGCTATACGCCCTTGATGCGTTCCCAGACCGCATTACGTCTGCCGGTAGGCAGGCAGCTTCGCACCGGTCCATCGCCTTGGGGCTACATGTCCAGGCTCGCGGCGCGGCGCAGTTCACGTAGCCAGCTTTGCAGCAGTTTTTGGCGCCCTATCCACAAGGATTCCGCTTTTTCCACGCTCACACATTCAAAACTGACTTTGTCGCCGGGCTTGTGCTGTCCCAATCGGGCCAGATCGGCGCGGATCACGGTGGCGATTTTCGGATAACCCCCGGTGGTCTGCCGATCGTTCATGGCGATAATCGGCTGCCCATTGCCCGGGATCTGGATGCTGCCCCGCGAAATGGCATCGGAGATAATATTGAAGCCTTTGACGTGCGGCACCGCATCGCCGGTTAAACGGTAGCCCATGCGGTCGCTTTGTCCGCTGATGATATAGTCGCCGCCAAGAAACCGCGCAAAACCCGCCCCATCGAAGTGATCGTCCTGGGGACCGGCCACCACCCGCAGCGGGCGATGCTCATATTGCGGCAGCAGCCGCTGTACCGGCCTGCCTGCGGCCGCGGGCCGGGTATCGGTGCTATTGAGCGCCAGCCAGTCCCCTTTTTGCAAGGGCCGGCCGGCGAATCCGCCCAATCCGGCCCGGGTCAACGTCGAAACGCTGCCCATAACCGGCCGCGCAGTAAATCCGCCGGCCACGGCGAGATAACCGCGCGCGCCGCTACGGGCGCGAATAATCCGCAAAGTACCGCCCGGGCGCAGCGGGTAACTGCAATAAGGCGCCAGGGGGCGCTCATCCAGGGTGAAATAGATATCGCCGGTAATGGCGAACCGGCAGTGGCTATCGCCGGTCAGGCGCAGGGTCGCGCCGGTCAGGGTAAACTCCAGCGCGCCGGCGCTGCCGGGATTGCCCACCAGGGCGTTGGCGATGGCGAAGCTCATCTCATCCATGGCGCCGGAGGGCGGCACGCCGCAATCTTCATAACCGAAGCGGCCTTCGTCCTGCAAGGTCGTATAAAGCCCGGGAGATAACACCTCAAAACCAGTCAGCATTATTGCCATGTCCATTCGGGTAAGTAGTCGGATTGCCCATGAAGCCGGATAAACGTCCCGCCATCGATGGGTTGAAAGCGGACCCGATCGCCGGCGCTGAACAGAAACGGCTCCTCGCGCTCCGGCATAAAGCTGCGCACCGGGGTACGCCCGATCAGATGCCATCCGCTCGGCGCCTCGACCGAGCCGACCGCGGTCTGCATGCCGCCGATGCTGATACTGCCGGAGGGGGTTTTCAGACGCGGCGATTCCCGGCGCGAGGTATGCAGCCGCGGGTCGAGTCCGCCCAGATAAGCGAACCCGGGCATAAACCCAATCATATACACCCGGTAGGTCGCGGCGCTATGGATGTCGATAACCCGCTGGGGGCTGATAGCGTGCAGCGCGGCGAGGGCGATCAGGTCGATGCCCTGCTCGCCGCCGTAGCTGACCGGGATGGTCCAGCAGCGCACTTTCGGCGTGGCGACGTCGTGGGTCATGAGCAGGGCTTCCAGTTGCCTGACCAGCACGGCTTGCCTGACGCGGGTTGAATCATAGGACACCGTCAACGCCCGATAGGTGGGCACCAATGAGGTGACGCCGGCCAAGGCCGCTTGCCGGACCCGGGCGGCCAATGAGGTCACCCGGTTATTAATGGCTTCATCGATGATTTCGCCAAAATCCACAAACACCGCCTGATCGGCAATAGGGAGAATCCGCCATTCGGCTGATGCTGGTCTGTGTTCCACGCTGCATTCCTGTTGGAAAATTTTGATTGCCGCAAGTGCCTAAGTCTGCCAAAGTTTATGGAATACTTTTGGCATACCAGCCAATGCCTGTCAATACACCGGGACTGGCATGCACCGTTTGCTATGCACGACTACCTACGCAAAAATGGTACGCAAGAATGGTAGGCAAGAATGATGCCAGTCATACTGATTGCCGACGAACCGCCACGGGGAGCGCTACAGCATGTTGATCGACCTGAACAGCGATATGGGAGAAAGTTTCGGTGCCTGGAATATGGGCGAAGATGAAAAAATGCTTGGCATCGTCACCTCGGCGAATATTGCCTGCGGCTTCCACGCCGGCGATCCCGATGTGATGTTCGCCACCCTGGAGCAGGCTAAAATCAACGGCGTCGGCGCCGGCGCCCATCCCGGCTTCAATGATATCCAGGGGTTTGGCCGCCGGCAGATAACCGGCGATAGCCCGGCGCAAATCGAGCGGCAGATTATTTACCAGATTGGCGCCTTGAAAGCCCTGGCCGACAGTATCGGCCATCCGCTCAGACATGTGAAAACCCACGGCGCGCTGGGTAATATGGCGGCGGAGGATGCCGGGCTGGCCATGGCGGTGGCCAGGGCCATTTATGCCGTTGACAGGGATTTGCTGATGGTGGTGATGCCGGGAATGGAAACGGAAAAAGCCGGCGAAAAGATGGGATTGCGGCTGGTACGGGAAATTTATGCCGACCGGGCCTATGCCGATAACGGCAATCTGGTGTCGCGCAAATTGCCGGGCGCGGTACTGCATGACCCCGAGCAGGCCGCGACGCGCATTATGCGGATGCTGGAAAGCCAGGCCATCATTACCCTTGGCGGCAAACGGCTGAAATCCCGGATCGACAGTATCTGCGTGCATGGCGACACCCCCGGCGCGGTGGCGATGGCGGGCCGGCTGCGCGCACTGCTGGAGAAAAGCGGCGTGACCGTGGCGCCGATGGCCCGGGTTATCGACGCCGCCGGGTAATACCTCCGCGCCCGTCAGCCGCGCCGCCGCCGTTTATCCCAGATTTCGGGGTTAATCGGCGAAGCCGGCAGACGCTGGTTCAAGATATCCAGTATGCCCTGCACCGACGCATTCGCCATGGCCATCATAGCCTGCTCCGTCGAGGCGGCGATATGCGGCGTAACAATAACATTCTCCAGGGCCAGCAGCGGATCGCCGGCGGGCACCGGCTCATGGCAAAAAACATCCAGGCCGGCCCCGGCTATCGCGCCGCGCCTCAGGGCATCAATCAGCGCCGGCTCATCCACCAGCGCCCCGCGGCTGGTATTCACCAAAAAAGCGCCGGGTTTCATCAGCGCCAGCTGCGGCGCGCCAATCATCTTGTGGGTTTCCGGCACCGAGGGCAGATGCAGTGAAACCACATCGCTCTCACCGAGCAGCGTCGCCAGGCTCTGCGCTTTTTGCAGCCCCGCGGCGGCCAGCTCCCCGGCGCCGCGGCGGCTCAGCACCTGCACCCGCATGCCCATGGCCCGCGCCAGTTGCGCGGTGGCCTGTCCAATGGCGCCAAAACCGATGACCCCAAGCGTCGCATCGCGCAGTTCGCTTAAGCCGCCCTGGAATCTAAAAGCATAATTCCCGGTTCTCATGGCCCTATCGGCGGCGGGAATACGTTTGGTTAACGCGAAGATCAGGCCCAGCGTATGCTCGGCGACCGAACGGGTATTGGTCCCGGGGGTATTGAACACCACAATGCCCAGATCGGAAGCGGCCTGCACATCGATACCATCCACCCCCACCCCATGCACGCCAATTGTACATAATGCGGGCAGTTGCATCATTTGGGTGCGCGAAAATTGCCCGCTGCGCCAGATAGCCGCCACCACCCGATCGGCGGGCGCATTGTTGCACGCCGCCTCGCCCACCAGCGGCTCAACCCCGTTTTCCCTAAGTTTGTCCAGACCGCCAGAGTGTATGGGCTGCGGAATCAGGCAATATTTTTCCATTGTTTTTTTCTCTTTTGGTGAAAACCGCGGTGGTGGCATTTTAATTGCATTTCTTGTGTATACCAAAAGAATTCCAAAGTAAATCCAAGGTATTTTCTACCAGAGAGGATCTTTATGACCGCTAAAAACGACCCATCTCTTACCGAGTTTACGCTGGCCGCCACGCGGGGTACGGCGGTGCCGCTGCGGCAAGGGCAGGTGCTGGGCATTAAAAATCTCCACGGCAACCAGGTAGTGGACGCATGGGCCGTCACCCAAGCCGATCCCTTTGAATATTCCTCTATGGAACATACCCGATCGGTTAATAGCAATCTCTTTTACGAACTCGGGATGGCGGTAGTCAGCAATTATCGCCGTCCGCTGTTTACGCTGGTGGGCGATACCACGCCTGGCCGTCACGACACCTTGCTTTGCCCCTGTAACGCCGCAATCTACCGCGAACTGGGCTGTGTTGATTATCATCGCAGCTGTACGGATAATTTTCACGAAGCCCTGGCGGAACATGGCGTTGCCCTGCCCTTTACCCCGGCCTCGCTGAATCTTTTTATGAATGTCCCGATTACGGCGACGGGCGCGCTGGATCGGGCGCCCCCCCGTTCCGTTGCCGGCGACGTTCTGCAACTGCGCGCGGAATGCGATATTTATCTGGTGCTGTCCGCCTGCCCGCAGGATATCACCCCCATCAATGGCGCATCGCGCCGGCCGGCCGACATCGGTCTTGCCATCAGCGATGCCGCGAGCGCGGCTGGGGAGGTTGAATGACACCCACCCCTGGGCCGCTATTAACCATTCGCGAATTAAATAAAAGCTACGGCGATCTTCACGTGCTGAAAAACGTGGCGCTGGAGGTCCACGCCGGTGAAGTGGTATCCATTATCGGCGCCAGCGGCTCCGGCAAAAGCACCTTTTTGCGCTGCCTGAATGTAATGGAAATGCCGCAAAGCGGTTTTATGAATTTTGATGAGTTCTCCTTCGATTTCCGCGAAGGGGCGCGGGATCAGCCGACGCCGGAGCAGTTGCGCCTGCTGCGCGCGCGTATCGGCATGGTGTTTCAGAGCTATAACCTGTGGCCCCATATGACCGTGCTGGAAAACGTGATTGAAGCGCCGCTGCTGGTGCGCAAACTCAACCGCAAGCAGGCGATTGCCGATGCCGAAGCCTTGCTCAATCGCGTCGGTCTTTACGAAAAACGCGATCAGTATCCCGCCCGTCTCTCCGGCGGGCAGCAGCAGCGCGTGGCCATTGCGCGGGCGCTGGCGATGAAACCGCAACTGATGCTGTTTGATGAAGTGACTTCCGCCCTCGACCCGGAATTGGTGGGTGAAGTGCTGGCGCTGATGGCCTCCCTGGCCGAAGAGGGAATGACCATGCTGCTGGTCACCCATGAAATCGCCTTCGCCCGCGATGTGTCTTCCCGCGTACTGTTTTTCGATCAGGGCGTAATGGCGGAAGACGGGCCGCCGCAGCAGGTGCTGCACCATCCGGAAAGCCCCCGGTTGCGCCAGTTCCTCAGCCGGATTTTACATGAAGATATCGCCAGGATATCCAGGGAGAGCCAGCCATGATTCAATTATGGAGCGACATCAACACTTACGGCGCGGGTTTTCTGGAAGCCGCCTGGACCGTTTTACTGATCACCATTGTCACTATTGTTCTCAGTTGGATTTTCGGTTTCCTGGCGGTCAGCGCCAAAATCTCGCCGGTAAAATTATTCCGCGGCCTCGGCCGGTTCTATATTTGGTTTATCCGCGGCACGCCGGCGCTGATCCAGGTGTTCGTGGTGTACTTCGGCTTTCCGCAAATCGGCATTCATCTCTCGCCGTTCGTGGCCGGCGTGCTGGCGCTGGGCCTGAACAGCGGCGCCTATGTGGCCGAGATTATCCGCTCAGGCCTGCAGGCGGTGCCGCGCAGCCAGACGGAATCGGCCTTCGCGCTGGGCATGAGCAAATGGGAAGTGATGCGCCGTATTATTCTGCCGCAGGTGTTCCGCATCGTATTGCCGCCGCTGACCAATGAAGCGATTTCCACTTTGAAAAACACCTCGCTGCTATCGACCATTACCGTTATCGATATCACGCTGTATGCCCAAACCATTATTTCCGCCACCTTCCGCCCATTCCAGTTCTATATTGCGGCGGCGCTTATTTACCTGGTTCTGACCACCTTCCTGACGGAGCTTTCGTCATGGCTTGAACGTCGTCAGGCCCGTTTCAGCTAATTGCCACGGAGTCACAGTATGAGCGTATTACCCACTGATTCATTGGAAACCCCGCGGTTTTGCGGCGTGCCCACCTTTATGCGGTTACCGATGGCAACCGACTTAAGCCAGCTTGACGCGGCGGTGATCGGCCTGCCGTCCGATTCGGGCGCGGGGTTCCGTCCCGGCGCGCGTTTTGCGCCCAACGCGGTGCGGGGCATGTCGATTATGCTGCGCCCCATTAATCCCTACCGTAACAATATCAACGTATTCGAGACGCTGCGGGTGGCCGACGCCGGCGATGCGTCGGTGGTGCCGGGTTATGAAGAAGAAAGCCTGGCGCGCATCGAGCAGGCGGTATCGGTACTGGTCGAGGCCGGCGTCGTACCCTGCGGCATCGGCGGCGATCATTCCATTACCCTGGCCGAGCTGCGCGCCGTGGCCAAACGCCACGGCCCGGTGGCGCTGATACAGTTCGATTCCCACAGCGACACCTGGGACAAATACTTTGCCGGTAAACGCTATAGCGCCGGCACGCCTTTTCGCCGCGCGGCGGAAGAGAACATCATCGATACGGCGCATTCCATTCAGGTCGGATTGCGCGGCTCGCTATTCCAAACCTCCGATATCAGCCAGTCGCTGGATCTCGGTTTTGCGGTGGTGACCACCGATGACATGTTTGAAATGGGCATCGGCGCGTTAGCGGAACTTATCGCACAGCGCACCGCCGGGAAACCGACGTTCATCACCTTCGATATGGATTTTGTCGATCCCGCCTCGGCGCCGGGCGTGGAAACGCCGGAAGCCGGCGGCCCCACCGCCCGCGAAGCCCTGTTACTGCTGCGCAAATTGCAGGGTATCAACCTGGTGGGTTGCGACGTCACGGAAATCAGCCCGATGTACGACGGCCCGGGACAAATCACCTCCCTGCTGGGCGCAACGGTCATGGCTGAACTGCTGGCGCTGTTGGCCAGCGAAAAACGGTAAGCCGCCCACGGCAGGGTTTTTAGCGGCAATCACGCCCGGTAATGAGTTCTATTTACCGCAACTATCAAAACGTGCAGTTTTATCATCAACACATTGAGAGCGACATCATGAAAATTAAGCATTTTCTTCGTATTGCCACCGTTCTTGCCGCAATGATTCCCCTGGGCCACGCCAGCGCCGCCGACGCCAAATTGGAGTTATTGCAGCCGGGCAAACTGTCGGTCGCCACCGAAGGGACCGATCCGCCCTTCAGCATGCGCAGCGCCGACGGTAAGCTGGACGGCCTGGAAATTCGGGTATTAAAAGAAATCGCCAAACGTTTAGACCTGGAATACGCGCCGGTTATCACCAAATGGGATTCGATTCTGGTCGGCCTGCAAGCCAATCAGTTTGATATGAGCAGCGCGGCGATGGACATTACGCCGGCCCGGCAAAAAGCCATTGTCTTCTCCGATGGATGGATTGAATCGGGCGGCCGTATTATTATTCCCATGAAAACCGATATTAAATCCGCCGAGGATTTAAAAGGAAAACGGATTGGCGCCCAGGTTTCCTCAACCTATGCCCAATTGGCCGTGGATCACGGCGCGACGCTGAAAAATTATATCGACGTGACCGCCGCGGTGCAGGATTTGGCCAACGGCAATATCGACGGCGTAATCAACGACTCGATCGGCAACGCCTTTTTGATCAAAGATATGCATTTGCCGCTACAGCAAACGCCGGACTACGTCAGTAAAATCCAGAAAGGCTTTGCCTTCAAAAAAGGCAAACCCAACCTGACGGCGGCGGTGAATAAGGCATTGGCCGATATGGTGGCCGATGGGACTTATGCTAAACTCGTCACCCCGATTGTGGGCTATGATCCTTACCCGAAAGACCCGGTGCGGACATTGCCCCAATAAAATCATTTGCCGGCGGCGGCGGCCTGGCCAGGCGCCGTCGCCGCGCCAGGGTACGGGCATGGCAGGTATCTGCGCCTGCTTTTTTATTCAGTGTTCTGTTAACGTGAAACGACACTATGGATTCCATCAAACGTACCTCTGATTTGATTGGCGAACGCGAACAAAATCTCAGCGGCAAAGCCTACGATGTGCTGCTGAATATGCTTATCAACCGGGAGCTGCCGGTCAATACGGTGCTACAGGAAAGGCGGCTGGCGGAGTTGCTGAATATCTCTCGCACGCCGGTGCGCGATGCGCTGAACCGGCTGGAAAACGAAGGTTTTATCAGCCGCGCCGGGGGACGCACGCCGGTGGTGAAAGAGTTCTCCATCCGCGAGCTGATCGAAACGCTGCATGTCAGGCGCACCCTGGAGGCGGAAGCCGCCAGCCTGGCCGCCGGGCGGGTGCCGGCGCCTGAACTGGACGCCATTGAAGCGGATATCAACCGGCTGCTGGCGGCGGACAATCCCGATCCGCAGGACGACTGGACGGTGGATAACCGCCTGCATAACGCGCTGGCCCAATACAGCGGCAATATGCTGTTAATGCAATATATTGAAAGCCTGCGGCTTAAGACGCGGATGTTTAACCTGCGCCAGGTGCCGGAAAGGTTCGTTAAAGGCCACCGGGAACATCTGGAGATTATTACCGCGCTGCGCAACGCCGACGCCGGCGGAGCACGCGCCGCGGTGATGGCCCATATCGATAATGTGCGCGAGAGCATCGTCCGGCGCCTGAGCCAGATATAGCTTGCGCGGATTTGCGATCCTGCCGTCCGCCGGCCGCATCATCGGCATGCGGTCCGCTTAAAGCTGCGCCTCGATGGCGGCCTTATCGATAACCGACCATACCTGCCAGATTTTCCCGCTGCGGAATTCATAAAATACATTTTCGGTAAAGGCAACCCGCTTGCCATTGACCGGCAGCCCGAGAAACGCCCCCTGCGGCGTACAGTCGAAATTCAGCCGGCACGCTATATTCGGTGGGTCGGTTATCAACAGCCGAATAGCGAAATAAAGATCGGGAATGGCCGCAAAATCCCCTTCAAGCATCGCGCGATAGCCCGCTAACCCGATCAACTTACCGTTATAGTGCACATCATCATGAACGAACGTCCCCAACCGCGGCCAGTCCTGCTGATTAAGACAGGCGATATAGTTTCGGTAGGCATCAGAGAGATCGGTTTTAATCATGGCCATGGCTCCCGTGTTTTTAGAATAACCTAGCACAAGGTGCAGTTCGCGGCACCCGGCCAAGGTAATGACTGCACCTTAAAACACGCATTAACGACATAGTGCATATTTTAAGGTGCAAATATGAAGCGCTTCCAGCAAGAGCTGTTGACGCGCTAAAACGCCTGGAACGCGCCCAGGCTGAATTCGATCTAGCCCGGGATTGATGCTTGTTATCCTTACTTGCCATATTGCCTCGTCGCCAGGCGTTATTTAGTTTCAATCGGTTTGACAAAAAAGGGGATGGCAGGGTTGTCGCCAGCGCGCGCGCGCGCCTGATGGTATCCCGCAATGCGGCCAAGCTATTTCTGGAGCGCGGCGTCGCCGGGACAAGCGGTGACGATATCGCCGCCGCGTCCGGCCTGTCGACGCGGACGGTCTGGCGCTATTTCCGCTCGAAAGAGAGCTGTGTCGAGCCCCTCTTCTACGCCCCCTCGCTACGATTTATCGCGTTGCTGCGTGAATGGCCGTTCAACACATCCATTGAGACCTATCTTCATACGGCATGCCGGCCCGGCGAGGAAACATCGCCTCAAGCGATCGCGGATGGCGCCGCCCACACGTCGCCGCGCTTCAGCCCGGGGAGCCAGGGGTTAAAAGACGCCATTCCGGATTGCCATCTTCAGCGCCGCGGGACTCCCCCTCGGCGAACGGCGCGCATGAGTCGCGCCTGATAAACTGGGTCGGCATCATCAGCCGCCGGGATTCAAGATCGGGGTTGGCGATGCGCTCTAACAGCAGCTCCGCCATATGCCGTCCCATCTGCTCGGGAAATTCCCGGATCGTCGTCAGGCTGGGGTAAAGCAAATCACCCACCGTATCATTGCAGCCAACCACGCTGATATTTTCAGGGATGCGCAGACCCTGTTCGCGCAACCCCTTGTAGACTCCGCACGCGGTCGAATCGTTGCCGGCGAAGATGGCGGACACCGGTTCGCCGGTGGCCAGCAGGTATTTGGTTCCCAGATAGCCGATCTCGGTATCATCTTCCGAATCGATGCTGCTTAACCTGGGCGTCAGCGCCGCCTCTTCCATGACCTGGCAATATCCCTCGTAATAGCGGGCGAACCACGGCAGGCGGGTATTGCCGACAAACCAAACATCCCGATGGCCGAGGCTGGTAAGATAGCGGGTCACATCCGCGCCGCCGCGCGTCTCATCGGAGAAGACAACATCGTTTTTCAGCGTGGGAAACTCGCCGAGAATGTTGCTGCCCAGCACCACATAACCGATGCCCTTTTGTTCAAGCAACTCGATCAGATTCGGCGAGGGGTTGCCCGCCAGGATAACGCCGCGCACCTGGTCGCGGCGTTGTATCAGCTTGGGCAGGTGCAGCTCGCGCGCGGGAGCATTGGGCGGATAGGCCAGGGAAACATAATAAAGATCCCAGCCATGGGCGGCGCAATAGGATTCGACTCCCGCCAGGATACTGGCGTGGAAGGGCGGCAACATAGACCGGTTGCTGAGCAAAAACACCAGGGCGCCGGTCTTGCCGGGATGCGCGGTGTCAATCTTGAGTTTGCCGGCCGCTTCCAGCACCTGCTTGCGCATTGCCGGATCGACGCGGTCATTCCCGTTCAACACCCGTGAAACCGTGGCGATACTGACGTTTGCCGCGGATGCGATTTCACGAAGGCCGGCACCGCCATGTTTGGACTTACGCGTTTTCGTCATGACTAAACATCCTATAACGCCGTATTACCCCCAATGGGTGATGGCCTACGGGTCCGTTGCATTTTGAGAAAGATTACTTATCGTGAAAGTAAATTGCAAACGCAAAGTAACCGTATACCAACATTTCCCTGGCAAAAAAACAATTATTGCACCGCGCGTTTACCCGTCTGATATCCAGTAGATACCAACATAATAATTATATAAATCTTGTAGTTATTTCGTATTATGGCTATCGAGCGCAGGCGTTGTTAACATCACTTGTGTAAATTTACTGAATAATATAAGAAAGATGTATCACATTTGTGAAATTTTACCATTGACGTTTCCCTCCCTCCGATTGTAGCTTGGTTTAAATTCATACAGCCAACCCATTGCAAGCCTGCCGCCGCCCATAAGAATTTCATGGCGCGGGCAGCTACCGGCTCCGCACACCCAATGAGGATCTAATGATTAACATCCATAAATTCGCCAGCAAGGCAGATGCCGCCGACCAGGCGGCAGCGGCCGGGGCGGCGGCAATCGTCAAGGCAATCGAGAAAAACGGCCATGCGAACATCGTGGTGGCGACCGGCGCCAGCCAGTTTGAGGTGCTCGCGGCGCTTACCGGGCACGACGAGATCGACTGGTCCCGCGTCACCGCTTTCCACCTCGACGAATATATCGGCATGCCGCCAACGCATCCGGCCAGCTTTCGCCGCTATCTCCAGGAGCGTTTCGTCTCGAAGCTGCCCACTCTCGGCGCCTTTCACTTCGTCCAGGGCGACGCTGAGGATCTGGCTGAAGAACTGCGGCGGATCAACCAGCTTCTCGATATGCATCCCATTGACGTCATGTTCGCCGGCATCGGCGAGAACGGCCATCTCGCGTTCAACGATCCGCCGGCGGATTTTACCTCCACCGAGGCCTTCAAGGTAGTCGATCTGGATGAGCGCTGCCGCCGGCAGCAGTTTGGCGAGGGCTGGTTCGCTACCCTTGAAGAGGTTCCCCACCGGGCCATCTCCATGACGGTCCGGCGCATTATGAGCAGTAATGTCGTGATCCTGACCGTTCCGGACGAACGCAAGGCCGAGGCCCTGCGCGAAGTCCTGGAAGGACCGGTTACCAACCTGTGGCCCGCTTCCGTTTTGCAGCAGCACGGAAACTGCCAACTGTTCGTCGACGGTCCCGCCGCAAGCAAGCTCACCCGCTAGCGCCTCGCGCAAGCCTGACCATGCCGGGTACCTTACCAATGATAAAAGGAGTGGAGTCGTGAAAAAAAGCAGCACTGCCATTTGCCGTCTGGCCGCCCTGGCGGCTACCGTGGTTCTCTCGTCTCTCGCCGGTTCGTTTCAGGCTTTCGCGGAACCCGTCACCATCAACGTCATCGATGTGGCCGGCGACCTGCAGGTCAGCCAGCCCGCGTTCGACAAATTCAAGGCCGACCATCCCGAACTGGTCAAGAACTTTGTCTTCACGCAGGCCACGGCGCCCGAACTGGCCGGCAAGCTGAAGGCCCAGCAAGACTCCGGCCGCGTCGATATCGACTTCGTCCTGACCGGCAACGACGCGCTGGCCGCCGGGATGGGCCAGGGCCTGTGGATGCAGATCCTGCCCAAATACCAGGACAAGTTTCCGGACCTGGAGCAACTCTATCTCCCCGGCGCCTACCTGATGCAGAAGATGGCCAAGGGACAGGCGTTTGTGGTGGATTGGTATCCGTCCGGGCCATTGCTCGAATACGCGCCGGATCGCGTAAAAAACATGCCGGACACGGCGGAGAAATTGCTGGCCTGGTGCCAGGCCAATCCCGGCAAGTTCATGTACGCCCGACCGTCCAATTCCGGCCCCGGCAGGTCCTTCGTGATGGGACTGCCCTATTTGCTCGGGGACAAGGACCCGCAAGACCCGATCAACGGCTGGGACAAGACCTGGGCCTATCTCAAGCAACTTGACGGCTGCATTGAATACTACCCCGGCGGCACCACGGCATCCATGAAAGAACTGGCCGAGGGCACCCGCGACATCATCGCCACGACCACCGGCTGGGACATCAACCCGCGCTACCTGGGGATCGTACCCGAAGAGTACAAAGTAGGCACCCTGAAAGGATTCCATTGGGTAGGAGACGCCAATTACATGGCGATTCCCAAAGGTATTCCCCAGGCAAAACTGGATGTCGTGCTGCAACTGATGGCCTTTATCCTGAAACCGGAACAGCAGGCCTTTATGTACGATCACGGCTACATGTATCCCGGCCCGTCCATCAAGGGCGTCACCCTTGACATGGCTCCGGCTGAAAGCCAGGAGACGATCAAGCAGTTCGGGCGCCCCGAATACGCCTCGCTTATCGCCGACAATCCGACGGAACCGCCGCTCGACTCCACGCAGCTCGTCGCCATGTTCGATAAGTGGGACCGCGAAATCGGCGCGGCCAAGATGCATAAATAGGCAATATGCGGGAGCCGGCGTTTTCGGCTCCCGCACACTCTTTGACATCCGGTTCAGTTTGAGGCAGTCAACAATGGCAATAACATCACGGGATTTTCGCGAACTGCGGCTGGAAAATATCAGCCGCGCTTTCGGTACCCATAATGCGCTGCGGAACGTGTCCCTGACGGTCAAACGCGGGGAGTTCATCGCGCTGCTCGGCCCGTCGGGCTGCGGGAAATCCACCGCCCTGAATTGCCTGGCGGGCCTCTTGTCCCTGACCGGGGGCGGGATCTGGCTCGACGATCGCCGTATCGATGGGCTCAAGCCAGAGGATCGGGGGTTCGGCATGGTGTTCCAGAACTATGCGCTATTCCCGCATATGAACGTCCGGCGCAACGTGGGTTTCGGCCTGAAAATGCAGGGCATGGCGAAATCCGCGATCGACCTGAAAGTAGAGGAATCCCTGGGCGTGGTCCGGCTGGCGCAGCAAGCGGATAAACTGCCGGGCCAGCTTTCCGGCGGACAGCAACAGCGCGTCGCCATTGCGCGCGCCATCGCGGTGGAACCGCCCCTGGTGCTGATGGACGAACCCCTTTCCAACCTGGATGCCAAGCTCCGGCTCGAAATGCGCGCCGAAATCCGCCGCATCCACCGCTTGCTCGGTTCCGCCACCATCTATGTGACCCACGACCAGGACGAGGCCCTTTCCCTCGCCGACCGGATCGTCGTCCTGCGCGACGGCGGCGTGCGCCAAATCGGCACGCCGCAAGATCTCTACAATCGGCCGGCGCATCTTGATGTGGCGGAGTTCATGGGATTTCGCAACGCGCTGCCCGCGCGGATCGTGCGCAAGCACGGCGATGATGTGGAAATGACGCTGGCGGGCGCCTCCCTGTGGGGCAAGGGGATGGATGCCACCGACACCGGGGAGGTGGTTGCCGCCATCCGCCCTTCCGACCTGGTTCCGATGCCGGACGGCGCCATCGGCGCAACCGTGACCGGCATGGAATATTCCGGCGAAAATTTTCTCGGCTCCGGCCGGACCGCCGACGGATACGAGGTGTTTTTCCGGGCGCGGGACGCGATTGACCCGGGAGCGGCGATCCGCCTGGGCGCGCCGGCCGACCGCATACTGGTCTACGCGCGGGGGATCACACCATGAAGACGGCCGACCCCGCAACGTCGCACCTCCGCGGCAGCCGCAGGCTGGCGGAATATGGTTTTGACGGCGTGACGCTGCTGATTTTGCCGGCGGCGCTCTTCGTGCTGCTGCTGTTTATCTACCCCTTCCTTTATGGGCTGGTCCATTCCTTCATCCCCAAAAGCGGGGCCTGGTATGCGAACTACGCGGGAGCATTCATAATTCTGTGTCACGTTAAAAAATCACTACAACGTAATCACTTTATCGAGGCGACCCTCAAAATAAATCGCCAACTGGGACAATGTCAAATTCCAGCTCTGTATCGGCATTGTCCATTTTTCCTGTGCGTTCATTAACCCCAAATAAAGCAACTTCAACAGACTGTTTTCATTAGGGAATGCGCCTTTGGTTTTCGTCAGCTTTCTGAACTGACGGTGCACCGATTCAATTGCGTTTGTCGTGTATATCACCTTGCGGATCGTCGCCGGATACCGGAAGTAATGCGACAGATTATCCCATTTCCTTCGCCACGACTGGAGCACCACCGGGTACTGCTGACCCCATTTCGCCTCCAGCTCATCCAGCGCCGTTTCTGCCGCCTCCTTTGATACCGCCCGATACACCGGCTTCAGGTCAGCCATAAACGCCTTATGATGTTTTGATGCGACGTATTTTATCGAGTTACGGATCTGATGGATAACGCAGAGCTGGACTTCGGTATCCGGGTAAATGCTGTTTATCGCTTCCGGGAACCCCGTCAGGCCATCCACACAGGCAATCAGAATATCGTCCACGCCACGGTTTTGCAGATCGGTCAGCACCGATAGCCAGAAATTAGCGCCTTCATTTTCAGACAGATACAGGCCCAGGATCTCTTTTTTGCCTTCCAGATTCAGCGCGAGAACCGTGTAAACCGCTTTGCTTTGATAACGTCCGTCTTCGCGGATTTTATAGTGGATCGCATCCAGCCAGACGAAGGGGTATACCGCCTCCAGTGGGCGCTGTTGCCATTGTTTTAACTCAGGAATAACTTTATCGGTGACAGCACTAATCGTGGCGCTGGATACGCTAAAAGCGTATAAATCTTCGATTTCCTGGCTGATATCTTTGTAGCTCATGCCGAGTGCGAACATGCGGATGATCTTGCGTTCGATCTCATCGGACAGCGTGGTCTGATGCTTCTTCACCAGTTGAGGTTCAAAAGAGCCGTTACGGTCGCGGGGAGTGGCGAGTTCAAAAGCACCGGTTGGCGATTTAACTGTCTTTTTGGTCGAACCGTTTTTACGGTTAGCGGCAATATCCTGAGCGAGATGAGAATCCAGCTCAGCAGCCAGCGCTGCTTCCGTTAACTGTTTGATTAATGGAGTTAATATTCCATCTTTTCCCGTTAGGGCTTGGCCATCCTGAAGTGCTTTCAGGGCTTTATCAAAATCGAAGGGCTGGGACATGTATCATTCCTTTTTGTCGGTATTTTACTGGAATGACACAGAATTTCTAACACTCCCAACTACGCCAAGTTTTTCTCCGATCCCTATATGTACGGCACCATCCTGCTGACCCTGCAGCTCGCCCTGCCCGTCACGCTGGTGAATGTCGCGCTGTCCGTGCCCATCGCCATGCGCGTCCGGCTGATGCGCCACCAGCGCGTGCTGACCACCATTCTCGTGGTGCCGATCACCCTGGGCACCGTGCTGGTGGCCGAAGGCATGCTGAACTACCTCGGTCCGCAGGGCTGGTTTAACCGGGTGCTGATGACCCTCGGCCTGATCGATCACCCGGTGCGCCTGGTCCACAATTATACCGGCGTCTTCCTGTCCCTGGTCATCACCGGGTTCCCTTTCACCTTCCTGCTGGCCCTGTCGATGATTTCCGGCATCGATCCGGCCCTGGAGCATGCCGCCGCCACCCTTGGCGCCCGCGCGCGCCAACGTTTCCAGCAGGTTATTCTGCCGCTGATCCTGCCCGGCCTGGCCGTCACGTTCTGCCTGTCGTTTGTGGATGCGTTTTCGGTCTTCCCGTCCGCCGTTATCCTGGGCGCGCCGGCGGGCGAGACGCGGGTGCTGTCCATCGCGGCCTCGCAGGCGGCATTCGAGCAGTATGATTACTCTTTCGCATCGGCCATCGCCATGATTATGGCCGTGGTGCAATTCGGTATCGTCGCCATCATCCTCACGGCGCGCAGCCTGTTCTACAAGGGGCCCGCCGGCGCGGGCAAGGGATAAACCATGAACCTGGATAACCAACCATGACCGCGGAAAATATAATAGACAGGCTCTGGAAATTCGCTCTCTGGGCCTTTATCGCCTTCTTCGTCATCAACCTGCTGGCGCTGATCGCCACCGTCGTAGTGAATTCGTTCGGCACCCGCTGGCTCGGCACCTGGCTCCCGGCCGGCTACACGACCCGCTGGTACTTCTCCGCCTGGCGGGAATTCCAGCTGGGCAACGTGCTGCTGGTGACCTTCCAGATCGTCGGCACGGTGGTTATTTTGTCGGCGCTGATCGGCGTGCCGGCCGCCTATGGGCTGGCGCGCCGCAATTTCCCCGGCAAATCGCTGGTGATGGTGCTGTTCCTGCTGCCGCTGCTGGTCCCGCCGATCACCTTCGGCATTCCGCTCGCGACCTTGCTGTATCGCCTGGGCCTGGCCGGCACCATGAACGGCGTCATCCTGGCCAACCTGGTCCCGACCGTGCCGTTCGTGGTGGTGCTGATGATACCGTTTATCGAGCAAATCGATCCGCGCATCGAGGCGGCGGCCCACGTCTTTGGCGCAAGCACGGGCAAGCTGTTCATTCATGTGC
Organism: Sodalis sp. RH21; assembly: GCF_047324175.1. Classification (NCBI taxonomy): domain Bacteria; kingdom Pseudomonadati; phylum Pseudomonadota; class Gammaproteobacteria; order Enterobacterales; family Bruguierivoracaceae; genus Sodalis; species Sodalis sp. RH21. The sequence continues at coordinate 5,300,978 of NZ_CP178732.1, forward strand.
TGATTCCCATGCTGCTCCCCGGCATCCTGGCGGCCACCCTGCTGTCGCTGGTCAGGACCATCTCCATGTTTGAACTCACCTTCCTGACCGCCGGCCCCACCAGCCAAACATTGGTGGTGTCCCTGTATTATTCCGTGTTCGCCGCCGGGGTGAGGGCCGGCCAATCCATCGACGCCATGGCCGTCATCTATATGGTTAGCTCGCTTATCTGGCTGATCGTGGCGCTGCGCTTCGTCAACCCGACGCAGATCGTGGCGCGCGCGCGTAAAAGCCCGACGGTGTAGGGGAATGGCAAGCCTAGCTTCTTGCCCGCCCGACCGCTTTGCACGCCGACTCACAATTTGCTTTTTTGTTAGATTTTAACGTAAATTATCTAACAAACGCGAGGTTAATTATGAGCACATCCCAAGCCATTCGCAGTCGGATCGCGGTACAATCCGCCGGTGAGCCCTTCACACCAGCCTTATTCGCAGGGCTTGGGTCTCGTGCGGCCATCGATCAGACGTTGATGCGATTGACCAAGGCGGGCAATATCCAGCGGCTGGGACATGGTTTATATAGCGTGCCGAAATCGGGCCGATTTGGAATCCAGATAATGCCGGCGCCGGAAGCTGTTGCCAGGACCTTGGCTGCGTCGGAAGGCGCGACCGTCGACGTCCATGGTGCGGAAGCCGCAAGGCGGTTCGGCCTGTCGACGCAAATGCCAACGCAGGCTGCTTTTTACACCACCGGATCATCCCGTACGGTACGTTTGGGCAAACTGATTATCAAACTTCAGCATGTGGCGCCTCGCAAGTTAGTGCTGGCGGGGCGTCCTGCGGGACAAGCATTATCTGCACTCTGGTATCTCGGTAGACATCAGGTTACTCCCGACACTTTCAAGCGCGTTGCCGAAAAACTTGCACCCACCGAGTTTCAGGCTCTGCAAGAGGCCAAGTCCTCAATGCCAGCCTGGATGACCGAGGCACTAATGGCTTACGAGCGCGGCGCATCCGAGCATGTCTGAGATTGTTAGCACGTCTTATTTTGAGCTTACTAGCGCCGAACAATCCGAGCTTCTAACTAGCTTGGCAACTCTAATGGGGCGCCGGGCTGAAATTTTGGAAAAAGACATCTGGTTATGCCAAATCCTGGGCATTCTGTTTAGCTTGGCTTGCCAAAAACCTATGGCCTTCAAGGGCGGAACGTCTCTGTCAAAAGTTTATCAAGCCATTGAGCGTTTTTCAGAAGACATCGACGTAACGGTCGACTACCGGAGTCTGGTGGCTGATGCGCCGGATCTGGCGACGCTGACAAACAATAGCCAACGCAAGAGATTCTCCGAACTGCTAAAAGCCGAGTTGATTAATCATGTGGCCGACGAACTGGTACCTGCATTAATTAAAAGAGACGCTCATTTCTGTATTACCTACATGGAAAATAGACATAGAACTGAGTGAAGATGCCGAAAAACTTCGCCTCTACTACCCAGCGCCGTGGAAAACAACGATTCTTACCTTCGTCCTAATATACTGCTCGAATTTGGTGGCCGGAATGCGACGCTGCCTCAAGATATCATGACGATCACGCCGGACATTGCCGAGTACGTTACGGCAGTAAGATTCCCTGTCGCGAAAGTAACCGTATTATCACCCATGCGTACCTTTTGGGAAAAAGCCACACTTATTCATGTAGAGTGCAATCGCCCTAACATGCGGGCCAGCGCCGATCGGATGTCGCGGCATTGGTACGATTTGGCCCGACTTGCTGACCATGGAGTTGGTCGAAAAGCTGTGGCCGATCGTGATTTGCTGCGGGATGTATTGAATATCAAAGAGACCTTCTATAACAGCCGCTTTAGTAGGTACGATCGCTGCCTTTCAGGCAATTTAAGATTGGTCCCGCCGGATGCCTTATTAGATGGGCTGCGGCAAGATTACCAAGCCATGGTGAACGCACAGATGTTTTATGGCGACATTTTGACGTTTAACGGCATAATGGAACGCCTGGCAATTCTTGAGACTGAAATAAATCAGGGGCAAATATAGTCCACAGTATTCAGCTCTATGCTGCACGGCTTTTTTAAGGTTCCATGGCAGAAGATCTTTAAATGAGATGGGCCGCGATATTCGCCAACACATGGCGCAAATAAAATTCCAGGCAAGCCTCACCTCCGCAGCCCACTTTCAGCGTTAATGTTATCGAACTCCGCGCAGTCATCAGGCTGAATCACACCCTCGTGAGAATTTCGCTCATATTACAATTGATAGCCTTTGGGAAGATGCTCCACGGTTCTAGATAAAAGTTCTTCATCATTCCCTTGTTCACGCCCCGGTTCTTGTTGATGATTCCTGAACGCAAGGATAGGATGAACAAATTACGCTGTAGGTAAACCAAGAATAGGCAAAAAGGAGTTGCTTTAATAATTTCATCATTCCAAGCAGCCAGCCACGGATCAGCAATGACATCAGATAATCAACGTCATTTATCCAGGCACTGAATATTTATTTGGTTGAGCGAATCTATATTGTCATGAATAAAATAGATTGAAATAAGTTAAGCATTACCATAGTGTTATTAATTGCCAGTGATGATTTTCAATTTATTTTTATGTCGTAAGCGGATTTAAATTTTTTTTGCTGATGATATGTACAGTGTGAATTTTTCTTTCCGTTTATCCATTTATCACTTGCGCATGTATATTTATGATGTTTATCAGGCAATTTAATTCCTTTCAAGGCTTATTGTTTAAATAATTACTTTATCAATGAATGGGTATTAATGCATAAAAACGCGGCGATAAAAGGTTACCGCCCTTTATCGCCGCTCACCACCAGCAACTATACGGATATAAGGAGTAGTTACCATGGCTAAAAAGTATATTAAGTCAGAATCCCGCTCAGCCCAAGCAAAAAAGAACACACGTTATTATACTGTGGGTTACGTTCCAAATGGCGGCAAGCCTAACGCCTTGCCCGCCATGAATCTCAAAGGCCGCTGGCTGCATGCGTGCGGCTTTGTCACCGGCCAGCCGGTGTCGGTGACGGTAAAAAACGGGCAGCTTATTATTGATGCTGAATTGATTATGTGAGGTAATTAATTTTCGGTTTCTGGCGGGGTTGATTTTAGGCTGGCATTAGCAAAAAAACGCTGAGGCATTATCATTAATTCACCCCGCCATATCAGGTTTGCAAGCACAATGAGTGGGGTAATAGCTATATTAAGCGGATCAAAATATATGCTCGGGGGTAATTAAGAGTGGCAGAGAGACTATAACGAATATCGTGCTTATTCTTCGCTGAATTATTTCCCTCGGATTGATTTTACTGTCAACTGGCGAAGCGGAAAAATCGATAATAAAAAATCCAATATTACTAACTGAGCGTTGTATCGGATACTGTAGGTACAATATTCGCAAGCACCATCAACAAACTTATATTCGGTGGAACGAATGAGGTCGAAATCCCTTGAAATGCAATAAAACACATTCAAAACCATCGCTCTGGTGGCCTTAGGCATCTCAATTAAGATTTTATCGTAATCCTCGATCTCAGGTATAAGCCTGTTATCTCGTCAGCTCAGAGATGCAGCCATGAATTTTTCTGTTCCATTGACGGTTCAATAGGGTCAATTTTACAGAATTTTTTCATAAAAGACTCTATCACCTGGATCATACGCGCAGAAATATCGCGATCAAATCCCTTAAGATCAGGGTATGGCTCAGCAACGTCAAATACGAAGGAGGTACGTTTGTCTTTTACAACAATCTCAGTCAACGGTTTGACGAGCGAAGTAGAGTTTGATGTTTTCTCAGCACTTCATCGTCACTCTTAAGAGTGACGATGAAGTGCTGGCGGTTTGCTGATTCACGACTCAACATGCGTCGCACTTCCACTGCGCCTTCGGTGTTATGAAAACACATGGGAAAGCTGTCGATAACCGCAGTGTTGGTGCGGATCGTTTGCATAGAGCGAGTATTGTCATGGTAGTTGAACATGTTTCCACCTTAGCCGTTAACACTTACATGTCATTGCGGCGACCCACTTCGGGGTTGAAAGGCTACGAGGATGCGTAGCTTTAAAAAATAACGACTGATTTCCTTGATAGCCGTTGATTGAATCTACAGCATCCCCTTTAATAATTGCAACCAACATAACGGCCGAAAAGCCTTTGTACAAAAGGCTTCTCGGGTCACTACGCATTACTTTTACCATGCTGGCTACACACTCTTTCGCTTATTGTATAGTAAATGAGGATCTCTTCAGTCATGAAGTTGGACATGCTGATAGGTGATCATCTTATCTGGTCCGTTGGTAACGCTGTCGACACTCAGCATCACCAAGTGCGAGGCCATCCCATCGCGCAGAACGAAGGCTAGAGTGCACGGTTCTGTTTCATGGCACGATTCAACTCAGGCACTGGCAAAACTCTGCTTCGACATCTTTTTTTAGAGGCTCAAAATGTCTTGGGCATCTAGGGGCTAATACAGTAATACTGCTTTGCCACTTCTTTTTGAAGTCCCCGCCCAACGTATTGAGCTTTGATTGACTCAAAAACCTATTGATGGTACAACACAATAACCTATAAATAGCACAACAGAATAACCTATCAACAGAACAACACAAAAACCTATTCAGAGCGCAACACGAAAACCTAACTTTAACAACAGCGACGGTATACACAAATGGTGATGCCACAGGAAAAATTAGCAGATTCACTTGAAGCCCTGAAACAGATTCAAGACAAGCATATTGTTGCTATTCGCTCCAATGATCTCTCTCGCACCCACCGAGAGCGCCTGATCAAATTTGGTTTTCTACAAGAGGTCATGAAAGGTTGGTACATCCCCTCAAATCCACATCAGCAAAACGGGGAAACAACGGGATGGTACGCCTCGTTTTGGGACTTTTGCGCCAGCTATCTCAATGAGCGCTTTGGCGATGATTGGTGTATCGGACCCGAGCAATCTTTATCACTTTATAGCGGCAACAGAACTGTCCCGTCCCAACTACTTATCCGAGCGCCAAAAGGTAATAACAAACCGACAAGCCTAATACATGGGACATCGATCTTCGATATGCGCACGACGGTGCCGCCAGTTATAAATATCGTGAAAATAGATGGCTTGCGGATGTATTCCCTTAACTATGCGCTTGTTGCCGCATCGGCATTCTTTTTTACGCAGAATCCAACCGATATGCGGACAGCATTATCACTGGTTTCAGATGCATCCGAAGTGCTTGCATATTTACTTGAGGGAGGCCACAGCACGATTGCAGGACGTTTGGCTGGCGCCTTTCGGAACATTGGCAGGGAAAATATCGCCGACAGCATCGTAAAGACGATGGACGCCGCGGGTTATACGGTAAGAGAAAATGACCCTTTCGATACACAAATTAAGCTTCAACTGCCTCGTAGAGAAACATCACCCTACGCAAGCAGAATTCGGTTGATGTGGCAGACAATGCGGCCAGCAATCATTGACAATTTCCCAGAAGCTGCAGGAATACCAGCTAACGCGGACAGTTATCTGAAAAATGTCGATGATATCTATACCACTGATGCTTACCATTCATTATCAATCGAAGGTTACCGTGTCAGCCCGGAACTCATCGATCGCGTACGCAGTGGCAGTTGGAACCCCGACAATGACCAGAAAGATCGGGAGCACAAGGATGCTTTAGCCGCACGCGGTTATTTTCAGGCATTCCGGGCTGTTAAAGAAAGCGTCGCTGCCGTCCTCCGAAACAAGAATTCCGGTCAAATAGCCGATCGGGGGCATGGCGATTGGTACCGAGAACTTTTTGCTCCAAGCGTCGCGGCAGGTATTATTAAACCCGCTGACCTTGCAGGCTACCGCAATAACAGAGTGTTCATACGTAATTCGATGCACGTCCCGCTTTCACCTAATGCCGTACGTGACGCCATGCCGATATTTTTTGAAATGCTCGAATCAGAGGAAAATCCAGCCGTTCGCGTTGTACTGGGCCACTTTATTTTTGTTTACATCCACCCATACATGGATGGGAATGGCCGTATGGGCCGGTTTATGATGAATCTCATGCTTGCATCGGGCGGCTATCCATGGACGGTAATTCCAGTGAATAGACGTACTGATTATATGACTGCATTAGAAGACGCGAGCGTAAAGCAAGATATTATTCCATTTACTCGCTTTATTGGTGAATTGGTTGCTTCATCATTAAAAGGCAATGCAGTAGCAAAGTTACCTGAATAAGATACTTCTATGGGATCTGCTTCTAAAATCAAAAACGGCAATTAAAGCATCCAAGAAATTATCCCCATAGGAAAATACTTGCAGTGATGAATTATTAAACATGATCAATGTTAGTATATAACTAACACCCGGAGTCATTGTGGTTTTAATATTATATTTAACCATTGTTACTCCCAGATTTAACTTCCCCCGATTAAATCATGCAAATTGTAAAATGCCAAATGCCAAATGCCCGATGCAATCAGGCATTTGGCTAGGAAATTAGCATGGGAATACTTGTACAAACAATGGGTCTTGCACCAAAACTGAAAGTCGTTGGCGTTAAACGCGCTCGTTGCCCATAACCTTAAATCAGTTAATCAACGGGTCAATTGATTTGCTCTTGTTTTCTGTCAGCCATGTTCTTACGTCGGTTACCTCAATCCCATGGCGGGCATTGTAAGTATCCGCTTTGTCCCATGCAACACCGTCTGGCCGGGCAAAAGCCAGACGGTAAGCGGCTGAGACATCCCCCGGCGAGTTTTTTGCAGCGCGCTGAAGGGAACCGATATCGTCCACCTTAAGCGTAAAACGAATACCGAAATGCTGGCTTAGCTGCTCGGCCAACTGCCGGTAGGTTATCGTATCGCCTGCGATATAAACGGCCTCATTTTCGATGCCGGGGCGATGGAAAAAAATCTTTGCCGTCAGCATGCCGATATCTTCAGGCGTGGTGAGGGTCAACGCATAGTCCGCATCACCCAGGGCGCGCACTTGATGTCGGGGAATATCTACCAGGCCAAAATCGGCATTAAACAAAAAGCTGGTAAACATCCCCGTCGAGACAATCACCCACTTGGTCGCGTGCTGGCTACGTAGCAACTGCCGGACAGCCAGTTGTTCATCCCAAACAGGCTGGCCGCTGCCCGTACCTATACGGTCATAATCAACGCCGAACTGCCAGGGAAAATAACGCGCCACACCGGCAAGCAGCACGGCACGGGATATTTTAAGCTGGGTGCCCGCGCCGCCGACAAAACCACTACAGTTAATAACGGCATCATAAGGCGCAAAGACCCGGGCCAGCTCCTCGGATGTCCGCACACTGAAATCCGCAGCAATCGTCTCGACGTTCCAGCTGGCCAGCTGTTGCAGCCGGTGCTGCTGAGCGGAAGACGCGTCGCCGTCCAGCGATGAGGGACGTAATAAAACCGTCAGTCCAACGTCCGGGTGCGCCTCGCGTTCGGTTATAAACCCCTTGAGCATCGCCATTCCCAGCTCGCCGGCGCCCAGGATTAAAATGTTGTGCCATTGACTCGTAACGTTATTGTTCATACTTTTATCCTCTTGTTGCGCCTTATCCTACCGATGCGGGACGGGGGCAACAATCAGGCACACTATTGATACCGGGATGCGTAATGACGTTAAGCGATGAACAAATACAAAAATTTTCCTTAATCTGTGATGAGCTCAGTGACGAAAATGACTCGCTGAAAAGGGAAATCCTGACGCATGCCGGCAACCGCTGGTCGCTGGGGGTCATTTACCGGCTGGGAATACAGGGAACGCTCAGACATGCGGAACTGGCCAAGGCCATGCCCGGGGTAACACAGCGGATGTTGACAAGAACCCTGCGCCAGCTTGAACGCGATGGGCTTATCAGCCGGCACGATCATCAGCAGAAAACGCCCCATCCCCGGGTGGATTACACGCTAACGGAATTAGGAAAGGGAATGCTGCTTAATATGCTACCGTTGTGGAACTGGGTAATCGAAAATGGCTCGGTATTCCGGCGAGCGCGCGAGGATTTTGCCAGCGGCCCGCATCATGCCGGTGGATAAAGTTGTCGCGGGGCCGATTGCGTATTTTATGCGCGTACAGTTACCTAAAATAAAATCTGGATGACCAGGTTATAGCGATAATTGAAAGACACGATGCGGTTGCCGAGACGTGGCCTCCGGAGTGTCGCATGACGTTGGTTTTGCTGACATGCTGATAGCTGTTCAATAGGTATTCATATAGCCAAAATTGCATTTCTAGTTTAATTAATTGATTTTAAAATAAAATACGCACCTATATTTTAACCCTTTTTTATAGATGCGCCATTATGCGGCGCTTGAATATAACCATTGTGGCTAATTTGAGGGGAATATAACGGACCCGGCCTCTATAGGAGGCGGTAGCAATTTACTCTGCCCGGCAAATTGAAGGATAGCCTCTCCAACCTGCCGTGGGGCTTCTCGTTGCGGGAAATGCCCGATACCGTCCAACGCTTTTCGCTCATATCTGCCCTGAAAAAGATGAGACAAAGCTAACCTGTTTCAACGCTGAATTTAGCACTGGTCAAACGAAGCCCATCGAACGCTCATTCCCACTCCTTGCGGACGTGGATTTCATAGAGGACTCCGTCAGTGTTTTTATTAGCCCATAGGCCAAACGCATTATTATTACTACCGGTGCAATTATCCGCAAGATAGCCGGACAAGGCTTGCCTGATTAACCCTGCCAGGGAGAGATGGCGAATAGCGGCCAGATTATCTAATTGTCGGAGATCTTCTTCAGATAAATCGATCGCGATGCGGGCCATCAGCACCCTCTCCCGGATGATTCCTTATGTGTATCCTTATCGTTCACAATAGCGCTCCAGTCCATTTATTTCATTAACATCATCAACGGCTGACCGATGACATAGGCAATACATTTCATCATGTACTGATATAAAGAAAAAACAACACCTAGGGATCTAAACAAACTAATTAATGTAATCAGATTAAAATATAAAATGAATTTGTTGCATGATTAAATTTATACTTTTGATTTACCGAAAAATCTTATGAAATATAATGCTACCTGATCTATTTAAAAACAAGCCCCCGGGGGCATGCTTGCGCAGAGGTCGCATCGGGGGTCTACAAGAATGATATTAACCTTTCACTGTTGTTTAATCAACATAGTGGCATAACATATAGAAGAAGCGAAAAGCAACCAGAAAAAGACTTCCCAGATTGGGTGTCAGCAATCAAATCGTTGGTAAAGGCTTAATTAAGCGCTTTATGTTTTTTTAAAAATTCGTCTATAGACATGCCATTGATGGTCGGCGGTGCGCCGGGCATGAAAGGCGTAGGTCCCATAGAACCGTTGGCATAGTTACAGCCACGGGGCCGTGTTTCACCGCTCCTTGCACCACATTTTGCACGGCGGCACAACCGGCCCCCACCATTGCCCCGATGGGGCCGCCAGGCACCGCGCCGAACGTCGCGCCCCAGGCCATGTCGCTACCTATACCACGCGCTATTTCGGCATTATCCGGACCTGCATTGACATTATTAATTTTTTCCCCTTTTGAAAAGATAATAAAAAAATAACACGATGAGCATGATAATTATCGTGAGTGATGATGCATAGAGGTACGATAACATACCGTCTTGAGTGATATTATCAATGCTTAGGTTATCGGGCGAGAGCAATACCACAAAATTGGCCAGAAAAGAATAACACATGCCTTTAAAAATGCTATTTCGGCCCAGGCCATTATTGCGCACCGTAAAATACATCGCTATCAGGACATAGGTTAGCGGCATATATATTTGCATCAACATTAATATCATTCTCTAGTATTTCCCGCATTCAAATATAACAGATCAGGATGCTATTCGTCCAACGTCATACCACAATTAGCCAGACATTAACTATTAAATGTAACCTCATTATTGTCTCCTGCGTCTAATAAAGTGGGCCCCCACCGAGACTGGGGAAATCATGTGCCGAGGCAACGGCTGAAAGCTAAATGTAATGCAGCGCAAAAGTTATAAGACGCGGTGCTGGTGCGACTTGCCTCCCTTCACTCATTTCATTAGCATCAAAGCAAGCTGATGTAGCGCAGCGCTTCTTTGGTGGCCGGATCTGCGCCATCTGCGCGGTCAGCATACTGAAAGAGCCGATCGCTGGTAGTTACGATGTTCTCAATGCGCGAAGAATCTTTCGCTTCCAGCATCGGAAGGATGCTTATCAGCAAGCCTTGATCGGGGATCAACTCACCGGCAGTTTTCAACTCTGCGATTGCTGCGCGCGCACTTATGCACGCTTTGAGTACGCTGCGCGTTTCAACGCGCTCCAGTTCAGGCGGCAGTATCGGCAACTCGTTGGGAGGGGTTTCTGGATTCCAATTTATATGTTTATAAAAACCGTTTTCATCGACATATGGCCATAATATGTCGATGCTATAAACATGTCACGCCATCATGTTTAAAAAATCGCGTTTTATCGACACATAGCCAGAACGTGTCGATACCATAAGCATATCCCGGCCACATGTTTAAAAAAGCACTTCATCGACACATGGCCGGGACATGCCGATATCATATGTTCGGACCGTATATTTAAAAAAATCATTTTTATCCGCATATTTTAAGATGTTTAACGTGCGCTATCCGGATTGATCTGCAACCATTTTCCAGCATACAGAACGCCGCGGACCAAAGACAAAAAAGTCTATAAACTGCACCTTTTTAACCTGCTGAAAAAAGTAAGACAGTATGACTTTCCGTGAGACAGGTGCTGCCCTGGCGTGAAGTATTTAACGCGGGTTAACATTGCTGTCAGAGCCGCATGGGGGGCATGAACCGCACCCCGGCATTTCCCTCACGAAGACCAGCATGAACAACAATTGCACGTTGTATGTCGGATTAGATGTCCACCAATCGGGGCGCAGATCAAAAATGATGGACATCATCTTCAACAACCTGACGGGTAATTAACAGACGGCTCTGGGCGTACGCTCACTTCTCAAGCGCACATTACCTTTTTCAATTTCGGAAATTGAAGAAACCTGTCCCGGCGTGAGTAGGGATATGGTGAGAACGGTGCTACGGGCGATGAAAGTAAAAGGGATCATTCAGCCAACGGGCAAAGGGCGCGCTGCAAAATGGCAGATCCTCTAATCTAGCCCTGATCGGGTCTGGGCTAATACAGTATGCAGTCAGTAAAAGTATGACGCTGGATACTTCAGGAAGGAACGTCCATCACACCACGACAGCTTGAGCTGAAGTCAAACTTCCCTCATTTAGATGAGGATTGGCTCTTTTTTACGGTTTCCCTTAAAATAAGACAACCAATACAATTTGATTGACTATTTTATCATGCATCGAGTTGGGCTTTTCGTTTGCCGTGGCCACGATCCCCTTGATCTTGCTGGCCCTCTTTCGGCTTTTAATCATGTAGTTACAGCCGTTGGCCGTACCCCATATGACCTTTATGTAATCTCGCAGGCGGGAGGTTTAGTTGCGGGTAATACTGGTCTTCCAATCGAAACAGCGTCAATCGGAAAACACACGTTTGACACTGTCATTTTCGTTGGTGGCGATATCGACCCAATGCTGGAGTCAGAAAACATAGCCGCCGCCAAGAAATTAAGCGCCAAGGCATCGCGAGTAGCAAGCGTGTGTACAGGAGCATTTTTGCTTGCGGAAACCGGTCTCTTGAACGATCGAAGAGTAACAACGCACTGGCAATACACCGCGCAATTACAGTCCCGCTTTCCTCGCACCACAGTAGAGGGCGACAGTATCTATATAGCAGACGGCCGCATTTGGACATCGGCGGGTATAGCCTCTGGAATTGATTTGGCACTAGCCATGATCGAGAGAGATATGGGTACGGAAACTGCACGCAACGTCTCTAGGCACTTGGTTGTTCCTTATCGCCGACCAGGGGGCCAGTCCCAATTCTCTGCCATGTCGCAAATGGACCCAGAATCAGATCGCATTCGCATTGCTCTGAATTTTGCTAGGGAACATCTTACCGAAGCACTACCCGTCGAGCGACTCGCAGATGTTGCAAATTTAAGTCCGCGACAGTTCGGGCGAGCATTTCGTCGAGAGACCGGTGAAACACCTGCTAAGGCGGTCGAGCGTTTGCGAGTTGAAGCCGCGCGGCTGCGCTTGCAAGATGGTAGCGAACCGATCGAGCAGATTGCTCTAGCTGTGGGATTCACCGATCCAGAACGAATGCGGAGAGCTTTCATCAAATTGTATGGGCACCCGCCGCAATCAATTCGACGTGAGAGCCGACGAAGAGGCAATCGCTAACCGATAGCTTCCCTCCATTGAAGCGGCACGTTGTCGGGATTGAAAGCCTGTGTCCAAACCCGCCCCGCCGCTAGGGCGAGGAGCAGCGATCGGCCACGGCCTAGAATACCATAGCGTACAGGTTAGACACGCGTATCTCATGCCCTTGCTTGGCTAGGGATTTGACATCGCAATCCAGCATGATCTTGGAAAACGAATTTGGATCATGATGCGCGTAGACAAGCTGAATATTCCTGGACATGTGACACCTATACTAAAGATTTTGAATCAGAGATCACTTGGTTTGAGTGGGCCATCGTCGTTCCAAATATCACGGTGAAGCCTCCAGGTACCATTCTGTTTTAGGAAGATGAGGATCTGCTTGCCGCGCGACTTCAATTTTCCATCGTGGCTCCGGATAATTGAGTCCGAAACCTCAGTTACGACCCCGTCGTTGCCATAGAACTCAACGTTGCTGAACGTCACCGTATCCGGCGCTTTTCCAGCGTAACCTTCCGTGAAATATTTCGAGATCGCCGCAGGGCCGGTGATTCGTTCACCTCCGGGCTGCAGCAGCGTTCCAGCTTCAGTGTAGAGATGACCAATAGCCTGGTAGTCACCTCGTTTAAAGGCGTTGGCCCAGCGATTGTTTTCAGCCTTGATAGCTGCCTGTGTGGACTGTCGGGGCCCTGTTGCGTAGACAGTAGCGGACACGAGAGTGAGTGCTACGGCGACAGTGAGTGGAGCGAATTTAGTGAAAATTAATTGCATATAAATAGCTCAATCTGGTTGTCTATTGAAAATTGTGGTTGGAGACAGATAGCGAGATGTTTTTGCACATACTTCCTGCAAGCGTTTCAGCGAACGCCGGGAATTCGCGCAAGTCCCTTAGAGGCCCCAGGCAATTCTTTGTCGACCATCGCAATTACTTCTGGCCGCGCGTCTCTAGGGTGACCGGAATGAAATGGCGGGGCAGGATCATATTCAATTGCTAGCTGCGTAAATTCTGCGGCCTGTTGCCCGCGCAGCTTAGCTGCAACGCGAAGTGCAAAATCAATGCCTGCCGTCACCCCTCCACCGCTCATGAACCGGCCGTTGTCGTCTTCCACGAAGCGATTCGGAACAGGGATGGCACCATATTCAGACAATTTATTAACAAAAGCCCAATGGCATGCGCTGCGCTTGCCTTTCAAAATACCCGTTGCGGCTAGTACCAGCGATCCGTTGCAAACCGACGTGATGTGTTTGGCGCCTTCGGCCAGACGCCGAATCTGCGCCAGATACTCAGGACGCATAGGCGCGGACAAATCCGATCCGCCGGGCACCAAAATCAGATCCGTCTTTTCAATATCGGCCAGTCGTTCGGTATTTCCGTAAACCACCCCAAACTCGAGGGTCACGTTTCCCCCATTAAGGCTCGCATAGCGAACATTGGTGTTCGGTAGCCGGTGGAATATTTCGCTGGGCCCGGCGAAATCAAGTAACGTACCGCCGTCGTAGTTCACGATCAAAATATTGAGGGGCTCATTCGGGGTTAGTTCCCCCGTGCTGCTTTCCCGCGCAAGAGCAGAAGTGGCATTACCTAGTAACGCTCCGCCACCTTGCGCAAAAGCAGAAGTGACATGGCCTAGTAAAGCTCCGCCCCCCAGGACGGTACCCAGAGCGGCGACGCTTCCAAACTTGAGAGCATCACGGCGAGAACGGCCTGCTTTGGTAAGTTGATTGCCAAGGGAGTCATTTTTGCTGTGGTCGGTCACGATAATTTCTCCTTGCACGACGGTCTCTGTGCTAATAGAGGCTGATTAAGGGCCGCCGGGACGACGATCCTAGCGGCTGTCTGATAATTCTTTGAAAATTCGCAAGCTTGCGTAGCGGCTGCAATCAGGATCTGAAACCTTAAAGCTGCGAGGCGCCGCCATCGACGATAAGCTCGGTTCCTAAGACGTAGGAAGATTCATCGCTAGCAAGATAGAGCGCGGCATAGGCAATATCCTCGGCCTGCCCCATATGACCCACCGGAATTACCTTTGCGAGTTCAGCCTTGGTGTGCCTCACATCCTCATCAGACATACCCCACTTGCTAATCAGAGGAGTGTCCATCGCGCCGGGAGCAATCGCGTTAAAGCGGATTTTTCGATCGAGAAATTCATATGACCAACTACGGGCAAGTGACCGTACGGCGGCTTTTGCCGCAGCAGTCAACGAAATGCCATGCTTACCCGTTTGTGCAACAAACGATGTATTCAGAATAAAGGAGGAACCTTCCCGCAGATCTGGCAACACTGCCTGGAGCGTGATTACTACCCCCTTGACGTTGATATCCATGATCTCTTCATAGAGTTTCTCGGTGATGTCGTTTACTGCTGACGGGAAAGCTCTACCCGCATTGGCAAACACAACATCCAGGCCACCGAACGTATCTTTCACCTCGGCAGCTATTGCCCGCATATCCTCCATCGAACGCACGTCCCCCTTAAGAACGATGGCATTCTCGCCAAGCTCGGCTTTAACCTTATCAAATACGGTCTCATCACGACCGGTAACCGCTACCCGGGCACCTTCTGCAATGAACAGCTTTGCGGTTGCCAGACCGATGCCACTAGTCCCACCAGTGATCAAAACCGCTTTATTCTTAAGTCTCATCTTCATGTTCCTTTCTGTTCAGTACTTCTCTGTCAATCAAGCCACAAGTCCAAAGCAAAATTGCTTTTGTCTCAGCTTGATTTCTTGGGCTGATTATGGAACGCACGCCCAATGTCTCAAAGGACGTATAACCCTCAAAAAAAGCCACTCATCAAATTACTGACGCTCAGCGGGTTGCCACCGTCACACGTCAGAAGACCAGTGCGATTGTCAATCGGCATGCACTTCGTTGATGGATTGAACAGGATTGCTTGTTAGGTTCCACTACATAGTGCCGTCATACGTTGTGACAAAAATATTCTGCTGGCGGACAAGAAAGAACTATGTGATATTTCTATGTAACCTAATGAAATTAATTATAATTTTTAGAGAAATCGACAATACCTATCTGTAAGTATCCCTGCCAAACGGACCATTCGCATTTAGAGATATTCCGGCATATTGATTATGCCCCGAGAGGAGATCGCCGTGCGCAAAGCCCGATTCACCGAACACCAGATCATCGCCGTTCTGAAGTCAGTCGAAGCCGGACGCATCGTTAAAGATGTCTGCCGCGAAGCCGGTATCTCTGAAGCCAGCTAATACAACCGGAAAGCGAAGTTTGGCGGTATGGAAGCCTCTGATATCAAAAAGATGAAAGATCTTGAGGATGAAAACCGCCGCCTGAAACAGAGGTTTGCCGATCTCAGTCTGGAAAACCAGGCGTTAAAAGATGTCATCGATAAAAGCTTTAAAACCAGCGATAAAGCGTGAGCTCGTCAGCTACCTGACAGCACAAGTTGCGATGAGCGTACGCCAGGCATGCAGGACGTTATCGCTGAGCCGGACGGTTTATCTTTCAGCCTGATGTCCGGCGCGATGAGCCGGTGGTTCAGGTCCTGGCTAAAATGGCAGAACGCTATCCGCGATACGGTTTTAAGAAGCTGTTCCAGGTACTGCGCAGGCTGGGGCATGCATGGAATCATAAAAGAGCGCACCGGATACTGCCTGCTGAAGCTGAACTTCCGCCGTAAGGGAAAACAGCGTCTGCCTGTGCGTAATCCGGCACCGGTGGCGACGCCGGAAGCGCTTAATCAGAGCTGGTCCATTGATTTTATGCACGATACTCTGATGTGTGGCAGGCGCTTCCGGACATTCAACGTGATAGATGATTTTAACCGCGAAGCCCTGGCGATAGAAATCGATCTGAATATCCCGGCACAACGCGTGGTCCGGGTGCTGGACAGGATAGTAGCAAGCCGCGGATATCCGCTGAAACTGCGGATGGATTACGGTCCGGAACTGATATCGCTCACGCTGGCGCAATGGGCGGAAGAGCATGGCGTGATACTGGAATTTATCAGGCCGGGAAAGCCGACACAAAATGCGTTTATCGAACGGTTCAACCGGACGTACCGGACAGAAATACTGGATTTTTATCTGTTCAGGACGCTGAATGAAGTACGGGAAATCACAGAGTGCTGGCTGACTGAATATAACAGCGAGCGGCCTCATGAATCGCTGAATAACCTGACGCCGGAAGAATATCGGCTGATGGCTGAAAACCCGGAAATCTCAAAAAGTGTGTGGAACTAAAACCGGCGTGCTTACAAAACGAGCTGTTGCCCTACGCTGAAAATAGCTTCACTTGATGTGGGCGGGTTATCCGCGGCATCCTGCCGGCCCGCCACTCGCTGATGAAAGAACACCGCAAACGGAACCTGCCTGGGTGATGAAAAATAGCCGGGCCCCGACAGCCCGGCCGGCAACATTAGCCTACCTACAGTCCACAGCAGAGATATGAATGCGGCTGTATAATGGCAGAGCATGTCTTAATGGTTCCATAACGGTTCCTAATGTTGCCAAATCAGTATGACGGGACAACTGAGTCAGTATCGGCAGGTCAATATCGAACGGCAAGGTGAGTTCGCCGCCCGCTTACTGCGCAACAGCTATATCGAGGCTCTCTTTAGTGAAATCATCCACGCAGGTCAGGCATTTTATCCGTCTACCACCGGCGAGAGCGTCCATGACAAAATCCATCGACCAGGTCATGTTTGGCGCGTTAGGCCGCACAAGGGGCTGACGCTCAGTCAACAGCCCTTTGCGACGTCGGCGTCGCTGCACCGCCAATCCATTTTCATGATAAATGCGGTAGACTTTTTTATGGTCCACCTCAACACCACCGCGCCGCAGCAGCAGTTGCCAGATTCGACGGTAACCAAAGCGTCGCCGTTCGTGCGCCCGTGTTTTTATGTGTTTCGAAAGCGCCTCATCGCGCTCTGCTCGAAGAGAGCGATAACGACAGGTCGCCCTGGACAATCGAGTCAGTTGGCAGGCACGGCGCTCAGATATACCAGCTTTGCTGGCACATCTGAGCTACGGCCTTGCGCTTGTGAGACAGCGTTAATACTTTACCCCAAGCGCAACCTGCAGGGTCTCCTTGTCCAGCATGGATTCAGCCAGAAGCTCTTTGAGACGAGCATTTTCATCTTCGGGCGCCTTGAGGCGCTTAACGTCGGAAACTTCCAGTCCGCCAAATTTTTTGCGCCACGGATAAAACGTCGCATCGGAAATATTATGCTTACGGCACAATTCTTTAGCTGCCATGCCGGCCTCAGCTCCCCTCAGGATGCCGATGATCTGTTCGTCAGAAAATCGCTTTTTCATGGGTAATGTCCTCATTGTCCAATGATAAACATTACTAGCCTGGTGATGTATTAACCAGAGGGGAGCAGGTCAGGGGCAGGTCACGGGAAGCCTTGCGGGGACTGGATTTTAGGCATAAAAAAGACGTCCATTGACGTCTGTTTATATACTAATGGGAAGGCCGGACTCGCACATAGCATTTAACCTATTGTTTATTAATGAATAAATATCAGTTAGCTTTCATTTATACCAACATAAGTACCAACAATACTTGTCGTAGGGGCTATAAATGATTTCCACTGGACACAGTATACTTCCATTGACCCATGTTGACATCCCCGACTTCAGTGGGGCATTTTTACATTGGCGGCAACCAATAAACTATGGATGGGTTATGAAAATTATCAACTGTGACATACGAGACGTGACTACCGGAAATAACGTCAAAGTGATGGTACCGTCAAACATTTATGGATGTGAGCTTCATGACGATGTTTTTGTCGGCCCCTTCGTTGAGATTCAGAAAGGATGTGTCATTGGGCGCGGCAGCCGCGTGCAGTCACACACGTTCATTTGTGAGAACGTGTCATTGGGGGAGAACTGTTTTATTGGGCATAATGTCACATTCGCCAATGATCTATTCAGGCGTGGTGCGCCAGACCCAGATCCAGGAAATTGGATTAAAATCAGCCTTGGCGATAATGTCACCATCGGCAGCGGTGCGACGATACCCCCTTCTGGCAGGGTAGTTGACACCCTATACTGAAAATCCCAATGGGGGCAACGGAGCCTGATATGAAACGTTATTCACCGGAACGTAAAGCCGCTGTGTTGGCCAAATTACTTCCGCCTTACAACATGACCGTCACCGCACTTGCACTCCAGGAAGGGATATCGGAAGCTACCCTTTATCATTGGCGAAACCAAGCCAAACTGGAGGGGAAACCGGTGCCCGGAGCCAACAAAACCACAAACCTTTGGTCGACAGAAGCCCGCTTTGCCGTCATCGTTGAAACCGCCACACTCAGTGAAGCCGAACTGAGTGAATACTGCCGTCGCAAAGGGCTTTATCCTGAACAAGTAGCCCAGTGGAAACAGGACTTTCTCCAGACACCACAAACCGATACACGCCAATCGCAAAAACAGGCTCAAAAAGAAATCAAAGGGCTGAAACGGGAGCTGGCCCGTAAGGAAAAAGCCCTGGCGGAGGCGGCAGCCTTGCTGGTCCTGAGAAAAAAGCTGAATCAGTATTACGGCGAGGCGGACGAGGACGACTGACCCCCGCTCACGAACGCGTGCAACTGATCCGGTGGATACGTGAAGCCATGAGCGCCGGCGCACGTCTGATCCCCGCTTGTCGGGAAGTGGGGTTAAGCCTGAGCACCTGGCGGCGCTGGAATGACCAGGCTGAAGACCATCGACCTACAGCAGTACGTCCGGTACCGGCCAATAAACTGACCGCCGAAGAAGAGCATCAGATAGTCACGGTATGTAACGAGCCGGAATATGCCAGCCTGCCACCGGCGCAGATCGTGCCACGGCTGGCGGACAAGGGCCTCTATCTGGCCAGTGAATCGACGTTTTACCGGGTACTGCGGCGACAGGGCCAAGTGCATCACCGTGGCCGTAGCCGCGCACCGCTGAAGGTGAATAAACCGACCAGCTATCAGGCTCTGTGGCCATGCCAGGTGTGGACGTGGGACGTCACCTGGTTGGCCTCCAGGGTTCGCGGCCGCTATTTTTATCTGTATCTGATAGAAGATATTTTTAGCCGTAAAATCGTCGGTTACGAGGTTCACGAAGAGGAAAGTGGTGAGCGAGCAGCCGCGCTGCTGCACCGCACCGTATTACGTGAACGGTGTTACCGCCATCCGTTAGTGTTACATGCCGACAGTAATAATGTCGGTGTCAGTTTTTATCATCATGCTTGTTGTTTTGCCAGGCTGGTGAGATCACTGGTGCAGTGAAGGCTTCCCTGTTTCCTGACTCACATGCTGAACGACCAGAAATGTGTCTTTCCGTTGACCTGTCGGTGACCGGGAAGTCTTTCATGCGAGGATTCTCCTCACCGATGCGCGTGACTCAAGAAGGGCCTGACGGCTTGTCTCTTTACTGTCCTGTCCGGGTTATCGTCGGGAGAAATGATGAATAATTTCTGGAGCAGGATATAACCTATGGCGAAGGTAATTTCGGTTCATTCATCGTATGTGTCACTACCGATGTAATTATGACCCACCTACCAATGTAAATCTGACCCACCTGGGGTAACAATGGCAGCTTTAAGAAGCTGCCCATGCTGACATTGGAGTTACGAGTGGAGATCGCAGTTCTTTTACGTCAGGGCATGTCTATACGCGGCATTGCTCGCCAGCTTTCCTGTTCCCGGCAGACCGTCCGCCGCTATATCCGTATGCAGGAGTCCCCGGCCAAGGCCAGCTACAAGTCCAGGGCGCCGAGGCCCGGCAAGCTTGACCCGTATAAGCCTTATATTCTTGAGCGTGTGTACGCCGCCAGACCGCATTGGATACCTGGCAGCGTCATGCTCAGTGAGATACAACTTCGGGGATATTCCGGTGGCTACAGCATGCTTACCGCCTTTTTGCTCAACCTCAAGCAACAACCGGTTGACCCGGTGGTCCGTTTTGAGACCCAGCCAGGCGAACAGATGCAGGTTGATTTCACCGTGATCAGACAAGGCCGTCACCCGTTGTTGGCTTTTGTCGCCACCCTTGGTTGGAGCCGGGCTACCTTTGTACGTTTCTACTCCTGCCAGGATACCGCCGCATGGTGTGATGGCATTGAGCAGGCGCTGCGCGCCTTTGGCGGAACGCCACAGCACCTGCTTTTTGATAACGCCAAGACCATTATTCTTGAACGCGATGTCTATGGCCTTGGCCGCCATCGGTGGAACCCGCCGCTACTGGCGCTCGCTGATAAGTACGGTTTTACGCCTCGCGTGTGCCGTCCCTATCGCGCGAAGACCAAGGGTAAAGTTGAGCGATTTAACCACTATTTGAAGACCAGTTTTGTCGTTCCCCTGGCGACCACCTTTAAGCAGGCCGGTTTAGTCCTTGACGTGGATTCTGCCAACAGCCGTATCGGGCCATGGCTTACCACCGTCGCCAACGCCCGCAAGCATGGCACCACCGGCATTCCCCCCGAGCAGCGGCTACAGCAGGAGATTGACGTGCTGCTCCCGTTGCCGCGCGAAGGCACAGAGGTACCGTTATCGGTTGATAACCGCCGGGTTTTGCCCCGTGAGAGTTTTCAACATCCGCTGTCGGTCTATCAGTCGCTGCTGGAGGTGAGGTCATGAGCCTTCAGCATCAGCGGATCAGCGAACTGTGCGAGTACTTTAAGCTTGACCGCATCGCCGCCGAGTGGCCTGGATTGGCACAGAAGACGCTGGATGATACCGGAACGTTCGGCGATTTTCTGGAGCAGTTGCTTCGACTGGAGAATGACAGCCGCAACGAGCGTCGGCGTCAGACGCTGCTGCGCCTGTCGGGTTTGCCGGCGGTTAAAACGCTGGAGCAGTTTGACTTCAAGTTTGCCAGCGGCGCACCGCGAGCACAGCTGCAGGAACTGGCGGGATTGGCGTTTATCGAAAGACAGGAGAACATCGTATTACTCGGGCCTTCCGGCGTTGGCAAGAGCCATTTGGCCTGCGCGTTGGCACATAAAGTCGCGATGGCCGGACTCAGCGTACGCTTCATTACGGCGGCGGATATGATGTTGCAACTGGTCGCCGCTCACCGTCAGGGCGATTTAAAAGGCTATTTAGGCCGGTGTGTCACCAAGCCCCGATTATTGGTGATCGACGAAGTGGGTTATCTGCCGTTCGGTAAAGAAGAAGCCAATTTATTCTTCCAGGTCGTGGCCCGCCGTTATGAAACAGGCAGCGTGATATTGACGAGTAACCTGCCATTTACGCAGTGGTCTGGGACGTTTGGCGATGATGAGACGCTGACGGCGGCGATGTTGGATCGACTGCTGCACCATGCGCATATCGTCCAAATAACAGGCCAAAGCTATCGATTAAAAGACAAGCTCAAAAGTGGTCAGTTAAGGAAATCAACGCCGACTGAATCACAACAATAATTCGTGGGGGGTGGGTAACTTTTACTTTGGCATGGTGGGTCACAATTCGATCGGTATTGACACGTATGTCGTTGGTGGTGTTGATACGCACAAAGATCTCCATGTTGCTGCTGTCGTTGATCACAATAACATTGTTTTAGGGAGTGAGTTTTTCGCGACAACACGGCAGGGATACCGACAAATGCTGGCATGGATGGCGTCTTTTGGAACGGTGGCGCGTATCGGGGTCGAATGTACGGGCTCATACGGTGCAGGATTGCTGCGTTACCTTCAAAAAGCCGGAACTGAAGTCCTGGAGGTGACGGCACCAGACAAAATGGAACGTCGTAAGCGAGGCAAAAGCGACACGATCGATGCAGAAAGTGCCGCTCACGCCGCTTTCTCAGGTATACGTACAGTCACACCTAAAACACGTAGCGGAATGGTTGAAGCGTTGCGCGTCTTGAAAGTCTGCCGCAAAACGGCTGTAGCTGCGCGGCGTATTGCACTACAAATGATCCAGATGAATATCGTTTCAGCCCCGGAAACGTTACGAGATCAGATACGTCACCTCACGAGAATGCAGTTGATCCGTACCCTGGCCGCGTGGCGACCCGATGTTACCGGCTATCGTAACGTTCAGGATGCCTACCGTATTGCACTAAAATCGCTGGCCCGCCGATATCTTGAATTACATGACGAAATAGCAGATTTGGACGTCATGATAATGTCAATTGTCGATGAACTGGCACCAGAGCTTATCAAACGTAAAGCGGTGGGATACGAATCCGCATCTCAGTTGCTGATCACTGCCGGTGATAATCCTCAACGTCTGAACTCAGAGTCTGGTTTCGCTGCTTTATGTGGCGTCAGCCCTGTACCCGTTTCTTCCGGCAAAACAAATCGTCACAGACTTAACCGTGGCGGCGATCGTGCAGCTAACAGCGCTTTGCATATTATTGCGATAGGCCGGTTACGCACGGATACGAAAACACAGGAATATGTGGCAAAACGGGTATCCGAAGGCCACTCAAAAATGGAAGCGTTGCGCTGCCTTAAACGCTATATCTCGCGTGAAGTCTATACGTTATTGCGTAATCAAAATCGCCTGGTTAATAGCACACAACTAACCACTTGATTCTTAGAAGGGCATCAACGGTGCGCCGATGAAATCCCAGACGCTGAAAGCGAAACTGGAAGAACTGAGCATCACGGGTTCGCACAGCCGACCACGAGTCAGCAACGATAATCCGTATGTGGAGTCGCTGTTCAGGACGTTAAAATATGTTCCGTCGTGGCCGTCATCAGGCTTCCTGGATCTGGCTGACGCCCGGCGTTGGGTCGAGGGCTTCAGCCGGTGGTATAACGAAGAGCATCGGCATAGCGGCATCAGTTATGTCACTCCGGAACAACGACACCAAGGAGAAGATATAAACCTGCTGGCAAAACGGAAAGCGTTATATGAATCGGCCAGAAAAACCCGACCGGAACGGTGGTCATCTTCATGCCGTCAATGGCAACGGGTCGAGGTAGTGATGCTGAATCCGGATAAGCCAGGAACCGGGCTAAAATCCGCAGCGTAAAAACGAATAAGGGTGTCAACTTCGTTGACAGCTACCGGTAGCAAAATTCAGTGTTCCATTACAACTTTAACTTTCTTGTCTTATAGTGAAGTTTAAATCTCCTATAACCCACTTTGAGTTTGGTTCTTTCAGATATTCTTTGTTTTCAAATTCACTTTCAAGTTTTTTTAATTTTTCTACTACATTGTATATTTTACTTTCACTTGTTGTTTTATCATGCTTTATCAATTGGATGGCATAATTTAACTGGGCCCAGTTACAATAAACGGTATCATTCATTGATGATAAATATTTAAGAGGGAATGCATAATGTCTTGTTATAAAAAACTTGGATATAGTCAGCTGAGGAGTTTTTTTAGAAATACGTAATGTTGCCCTAATATTGCTTTCGGAAGTGTTTGCTAACCAGTTATTGATTGCAGTAAGCCAGTTGCAAGCTTGTTCTTTCAATCTTGTTGTACGGGAATGTTTCGCATGCAGGTCGGAACCATATAATTCTTGATGTTTTAATTGACAAAGGAAAACTATGCCTGTATTTTCTTCAGCTATAACTAAATCAATGTCTGTTGAAGTCTTACCATTTGTTTTTATTTTTATATTGTTTTTGTATGCTAGATTAAAGAAAACCTTATCTAATAATTTTCTTACCGCATTTTGTAATACCTTTTCACGAGTTTGTTGATGTTTATCATAGTCGGTAATAAAATGATACCTTAATGAGTCAAGTAAAAACTGTAATGGAGAAGAGTGACGTGCCGTTATACATCTGAAAAAGCTTTCTTCTGAGCTTTGTATTAACAGTGGAAGTTCTGTCCCAGGTCGATCTAATAAACCGGTGTTTTTTCTACTACATGAAAGGACTTCGAAGATTTTTTTTGCTTCGTCCAGTGTAGTATGTGTATGTCCTTTAAGGAATGAACCAAAATGATTAATGGCCTCGCACATACTCTCTATAAATTCAGAGGTGTATGAAGATATTGTTAGAATGTTTTCCAGTTTGATTTCTGGGTGTTTGATTATAAGTGTCTCGGCAGATTTTTCATGTCGTGAAAATATTGACATTACGAAGGCGAGGGCGATTTTGTATTTTTGAAATTCTATGCCACCAAATTTAGTCAGGTAATGGAAAGTATCATAACCATCATAATTAACAAGTTCATTATATGCTAAAGCGAAGAAAAACTCATCTAATAAAGGAGATGTTTCATAACCTATATAATTTTTTGCAAAAATATAAACTGAATCGAATATTTCCTTATCAACATCAATGCTTAAATTTTGCATAAAGGATGTTTTATACAATTGTGTTAAAACATTATTATATATGTCTTTATAATAATAATTTATTGCATTCTCATAACTTTCGTCATCAATAAGATTAGACGGCATAGTTATGATAAAATCGTTCATTCCAGATTTGGTTATTTTAGTAATGCCAGCATTGACTGACTGTCCAACCCTTCTGCCATGCTCAATCATACCTAAGCCTAACACTATATCATGAGTTGCTGAGCTTATTTCAACGTTTCGAGGAAACATAACTGAAGGGACTTCAAATGATTCGCGTGACTCTAGAGCGAGTTTAATCAGGCGGGTTACTCCGAGTTTAAATGTATAGAGATATTCTTCCTGACTGAATGATTTATTATATTCACTGTTGTTATTGTAATATACCCAGTCAAGCTCATTCACAGCTGAACGTAAGATAATACCTAAGCGGTCCTCTTTTAAGAGAGGAATGAATTGTTCTTCTTGAACATTCAAAGAAGTAAAAAAATCACTTAACGCCTTATTCTTTGACATATCAATAACATCCACCAATGTTTGTTAGCTATTTAATAGAAACGGGAGTGCTCGCTATTATTTTTTAATGATAATATTAGTGATGTAAAAAATAAACTAGTTTATAAGAAGTTATAAGAAGATTTTTTGGGCAACTCCTCTTGCACAATGAGGTCAAGGTCCAGTTAACTATTAGTCGGACACACTGCAAATGCTTTGCTCAGGCTCTGGCGCCACGCCAGGTGTGGACGTGGGACGTCACCTGGCTAGCCTCACGGATTCGTGGCCGCTATTTTTATCTGTATCTGATAGAAGATATTTTTAGCCGAAAAATCGTCGGTTACGAGGTTCGGTAGCTGTCAACGAAGTTGACAGCTACCGTGGCCTGCAAGACATTTCTCTGATATACAACGTATAGTTTTCTGTTGGTTTGCTGACAGGTGCTAATTTCGCCAGCAGCTTTCTTTTTAACCTGTTATTGGCAAACCATTTTCTAATACTCGGTTCCCCCAAAACGAAGCAGGCCGCTATTTATCTCCGCTGCAGATATAGTCAGGCCAACTTAGCGTCACAATATCGCTGTTAATGTACTCTGGTAACCAGCTGATCGAAGCATTTTTATGGTTTCTCAAACCACACTCCCAGATTTCGAATATCCGCCATCCCGAAGCGTGTAATAGCATTTTGACCTGAATATCACGCTGCTTGTTGGCTGCAAATTTCTTCATCCAGAATTCTGGGCGAGTTTTTGGCGTCGACGCATACCGACATCCATCATGACGGTGCCAAAAGCAACCATGCACAAAAATGCACAACTTATATCGTGGCAAGACGATATCAGGCTTGCCTGGCAGGCTGCTTACATGCAATCGATACCTAAAACCTTGTGCATGCAGAAATTTTCGTATAATCAACTCCGGTTGTGTATTTTTTCCCTTGATGCCGGACATCATGCGGGAACGTGTCTTACGGTCGACTATATCCATAGATTACTTCCCGTTTGCTTCTCTTCCTGGTATCCTGGATACCACTAAATCCATAGACATATATCATGAGTAGCATTTTGTTACCAATTCCTGTAGTAGACCTTTTTGCCGGACCTGGAGGATTAGGGGAAGGCTTTTCATCATTTGGAAATGGCGATGCTTTTCAAATTGCGGTTTCTGCTGAAAAAGATCCGATCGCCCACCAAACACTCCGCCTAAGAGCATTCTATAGACTGTTGAGTAACAATAAACCTGACAAACTTGATGATTATTACCTTTTTTGTAATGGTGAGGCAAACAAACCATTCAGTAGCGAGACCGAAGACCTCTGGGAACTGGCAGGCAAAGAAGCAATGTGCATTGAAATCGGTAGCCTGAATGGAAATGCGACTCTTGATAAAGCCATTCAAGAAATGCTTTCAAAACATGATGCTAACCAGCCTTGGGTTCTGATAGGTGGCCCACCTTGTCAAGCTTACTCACTTGTCGGTAGAGCCAGAAACAAAGGAAAAGCCGATTACATACCTGAGAAGGATCTTCGCCACTTTCTATATCGTGAGTATCTAAGAATTATTCAAAAACACCAGCCTGATATTTTCGTCATGGAGAATGTGAAGGGAATTCTTTCGTCCAAGATCAATGGCGAAAAAATATTCAATCAAATTCTGAAGGATCTAACCGACCCAAATGCCGCGCTCAATACCTCCCAAAGTGGGCAGTGTTACCGCATTGTTTCGTTGGTAAGTGATCTGGAGTTTTGTAAGGGAGATGACCCAAACTTACTGGATGCAACAAAGTACATTATTCGCACTGAAGAGTATGGTGTACCTCAAGCCCGACATAGAGTTATTCTGTTGGGGATACGCGAAGACCGCTATAAAGAAAATCTACCGAAATTGTCAACCAGGATCTCTGTGAGCGTTAAAGAAGCTATTGGAAATCTTCCGCCACTAAGAAGCCTGTTAAGTAGGCAGAAGGATACTAGCGAACAATGGGAAAACCAGGTCCGTGTCCAACTGCGCCTGCTTGCCAAGTATGCGTCAATATTTCCCGGACATGAAAAAACATTGTCAAGTCGTCTGGAAAAAGCATCAAATGAAATTGGTTGTTTTACAAATACTGGCCATACAAGAATGCCTAAAGATCATTCGACCGGTCTAACAAATCGTGATTACTTAAATCAGTGGCTTTTAGACCCTCGTTTGAAAGTCTGGCTAAACCATGAAACTCGGGGACACCGTATCGACGATCTAGCGCGTTACGGTTATGCTGCATGCTTTGCATCGATTCATAAACGTTCGCCTATAGGACACAGAGAGTTTAACCTGCCAGGTTTAGCTCCCGCACATAAGAACTGGAAAACAGGGAAGTTTTCGGACCGATTTAGAGTGCAGATTGCGGATAGCCCATCAACCACAATCACAAGTCACATATCAAAAGATGGTCATTATTTTATCCACTATGACCTATTACAGTGTAGAAGCCTGACGGTAAGGGAAGCCGCGAGATTACAAACCTTTCCAGATAACTATTTTTTCCAAGGGGGGCGAACTCAGCAATATCATCAGGTTGGAAATGCTGTTCCTCCATTCCTAGCTAACCAAATAGCAGAAGTTGTGGCCAATATTTTGGCATAGAAATTGGGGGGCTAAAAGCTGGCGGTCAAATATACCTTATGACCCCGCCATGTAGTTTACATGTCGGCCATTGCCTCAGCAAACAGCTTGCAATAGCCATAACTAATCAAAACTTAGTATTCGATCTCGAGCCTCTCCAACAAGTACTTCAGAGCGGTCTTCTCTGCCTTGGAGAGATTCAGATTACCAGCAGCAACCTTGGTCAATGCACTCATATTCTTTGGAGATGCAGCCCCGTTCTTGTTGGCCAGAACGATGATGTCATTCGCTCGAGGTACCAGACTTAATAACTTGATGTCGAAGTCAACCTCAAGGTACCTAGTTGTTTCACGACTACTCTGTCGTGTTTCGTCGTTGTAGTCCTCAATGGAAACTCCGAACTGAAGAATAGCTTCATTAGGTATGCCAATCTTACCTTTAACATGCAACTCCCAACAAAAATCTCGTTTGGCAAATTCCGATATGTTCCTAACGTTGTCCGGTGGCGATCTCAGAATGTCTGCAACCAAATGGGCTTCATCAAGCATCCAGCCAAGCAACGACGCCGGAACACTCTGCTCCCGCCATATACGATCTAGGTCTATCTGCTGACTACCCGCTCGAAATCCGTCCGCACAAGCGGCAATCGTATATGTGACTATTTGAGCTTTGTAGCCTCTGTCCGTTTGATACCACGGCGACTTCTGAACTGCTTCATCAAGATTAATGAATAGTAATGCCTTAGCCATGGCCCTACGAAACCAAGTTTCACTGAGCGTGGTATAATCTTTAAGCCTCGAGAGTACTGATGTCGTATAGCGGTTGAAACATTTCTGGGCACCTTCACTAACGTGATGTGGGCGCCCATCAAAAGACAGCTCATACTTAGCTAGATCCGTCTTTGTCACAAGTCTTGTCTTAGGATACATCAACTCAAGCTTGTTGCGTTCAGACTTAGTCTTGTAGGCGAAGAGATTCTTATATTGACCTCTCGCACGCTCATAGAACCACTTGCTAGTGTGAAGCTCGCCTACTTTCTGTGGTACGGACACTTCTTTGGAAAAACGCTCAATGCGGATTTGTACCGGGCTATTGGAGGCAAGATCAGCCAGCGAAACCTTGTTTTGCGTGTTGGCGTACTCGGAAATTCGAGGAACGATATCAGCTAGGCTAAATTCGTCGACTACGGAGAGTTTTACCTGAACGTACACATGATCAAGCTTCCTGCCTAAACCATCACGAGCATAAAGCAAGGATGCAGTGGTTTGTCCCCCATTCACAATCTGGAATTCCTTGATATGAGATATAGCCAACGCACCATTGGAAAGTTTTCGTGTCTGCACAGAAGACGCTGTAGCAGTGACACCGTTATTGTAGGCAAAGAACATTCCTGGTTCTTCCGCAATAGTGCGCAGGATACCTTTGTTAACACCAGTCTTTGCTTGCAGATAAGTTCTGACGTTCTGTTCGAGCAAGCGATTTCCAAATGCCGCAAAAACCTCGGCCAACACCGAACCTGGGATCGCAAAAAGATAACTCTGATAGCTATCCGCCCCAACTGAAGCAGGTAAGCATTCGATAGCACCATCGAAATCCTTATCGAAATCGATTTCGACAGGCTCCCCACCAGTTGAGGAAATCCTGGAGTAGCGTTCCAGGTCGAGTACATTAATATGCATGGTCACGCCATGGAGATCTCTCGTTTCAAAGATGCTCTTGCGGACTCGTAGATGACCGTTAGTAAAAAAAATCACACGAAGTCGCCTGATCCTAGTACTGTATTGCTGAATCAGTACAGCGAGCTGATAGGCAGGACTGGCTTCTTCCAAGCTATCAAGAAATTTTCGACTAGTTGCAACATTGAAGAAACGCTCAACACCATCGACAGCCCGATCTATGTCTCTGCTGTTGATCGCGGGCAGTTCTTCAACTTGCCGGTAATCACAAACTGCCAAGTAGAGATCTCCAGACTCACTGTTTTCCCCTTCCAGTATATCCAGTGCATATCCATCGACACGGTAGCCTCCCTGCCCTTCTCTGAGGACCGGGCAGTACTCCAAATCTGGTGTATCTCCATTCTCTGCAGCAAGCACTGAATAGATTCGGAAAAACTCCGTAATCTGGAGTTCATGGTCCGCGATGCTACCGATACGAACCTCTTCAAGCAGATGCAAATATTCTTCCTGAAGTTCAACCATTGATCAGGGCCTCTAATTCCGAATGTGCTATCAGGAAATCATTTATCGTTTCGCTTGCAATCTCATACCTGACCTTAGTAATTCCAAGGGGGACTTTGCTTGGTACCAGGCGCGGAAATCCTTCTGCAACTCGGTAAATACTTAATCCTTCAAGCTTGAACGTCTCGTGAGTGTAACCAGCTTCTTGATCGTAGCCTGCAACGATCAATTTACGCTGAAACTCCATATACCCATGATTGTTGGTTGCTAACCTAGAGGAAACGGCCAAAGACAAGGACGACAGACTTACCCCTTCATCAGATGGACAGAAACGATTGACTGCAATGAATAGATTACGACCGTCCCAGTCCAACTGATCTAGCGAGGAGATTTTCAGGGATTGGCGCTGGGTCGAAAGCTGTGCTTTCACTTCGATGCGTACATTGTTCAAACCAATATCATTGGTGTCGCCATCTGGCCCACGCCATCCACGGACAGCCAATGGAGCATCGACACCACACTCATCGATAGCCCACACCAACATACTCAGCTCACCAAGAAGGCCCAACCTCTCCTTGAACGAGAGTTCGTGCATACGTCGACGACGCAGCAATTCTGCCCAGCGAATAAGCCTGTTCACAAATATTTGAATCGCACTTCCTGCAGTTTCCGCCACAGCGGAAGCTTCGGCGAGATCGCTACAGATAATTGAAAAGAGGTCAGTTAGCCCTCGATCTGTCAATCGTAAAGTCAAGCAATGAATACTGTGATCATCTACCAGATGGACAACCATATTCTCGAATATGGGGATCTCGTCCGCATCGAAGTCCGCCGTAGAAGATTCTAACGTGAACTCGCGTTCTCCCACTGGTGAAAAGCCAATAAAAAGATCAAGTTGGTGATCAGGACAGACACGAAAGCGTCCTGCACTGTGGCCACGTCCTGATATTTCATCCCATTTGCCGGTGAAGTCACTACTCATCAAAGATCTCCTCATCGCTCTGGGCTTCTTCCAGCTGTTGCTTCAAAAGCTGGGCCATTCGGACAGAAATAGCATATTCACGTTGTATTGGTTGAACGCTTGTATCAGGGAAGGCCAAACTCAATGTCACCACGGGCAAGTCGCTCTTGAACTTGAGTGATTTGCCCTTAGTTCGCGCAGGATCAAGAATGAAATCGAACAAATGAATTATAAGAAGAGGACGCTTCCTAGCAAGCAGACACGCCTTCTCGGCACGGATCTTCGAGTCTTCTTTTCTAATTTGTTTGATTTTAGCTTCCAGACTTTCCCCTCTCTCACCATACTTGAGATCAGTTGGTGCTTTGTCTGCAACTATATTTTTCTCGGTGACTTTTACTACATCAGGGTCATCTGATTTTGGAACCCCAGTATGGCGCTCACGACAGAAGATACGCTCAGCCCCCTTAATGCCTAGGTCTTGAGGAAACTTGAACGAGCCTTTTCTTCTAAAAGGAATCGCTATATCCCAAGAGGCTAACTCACCAGCAGCTCGATCAGAAATATAATCCAAAGCTAAACTTCTTTCTTCATTATTACCTAAAGCAAACTCGAGTTGAGGCAGCTTGAATTTTTGAAGAAACTCTTTCACGACAGTAACGCTTATATCAGACCAGACAAACGCTGATTCATCGTTCACACATTTACCAGAGAATTCTGAATTAAGTTTTGCCACAAGAGAAGCGACCGCATCGAGATGTTTGCGATTAATATCTGCTCTATTGAACAACTCGTATGCTTGAAGATGGCGAGCTGACAGATCCAAGGCTATCAGAAGTGGCTTTGCTGCTCGCATCTTGTTCGCCGCAGTGATGGCGATACCTGTAGGGCTCTGACGGACTTTGAGACCAAATTGATCTGGTGTGAGCCCCATTTTTTCCATTCGCACAAGGTCATCTCGCAACTCCTCAACCGAGTCGCTGACCTCACGAAAATCTCCGAGCATATCCGTCGTTGCATGGATACGACAGAGTTTTTCGTATCCGGGACGGTAACCAAACCATCGTCCCATCTGAAGTAGGGTATCAGCGGCACCGACATTACGAAGAACATATGAGACCGAAAGCCCTTCTAAGGTAAGCCCACGCGAGAGTGCTAATCCCCCGATAGTAATGACATGAAGACCAGAATCAGGCGCTTTATCATAATCCAATCCACCTCCACGCATATTGACCAGACGAACCTCGATAGATGAGATTGCCCGCTTTAGAACTGTCCTTACTTCATCCCAAGAAAATTCGGAATATATCTCATATTCTTTACGCCAAACCTCGAACAAGCGGCTTAGAACTTCGGAGCGTTCCCAAGTTGGGCTCGCGGCCCATACATCAACAGTAGCCTTCATTTCTTGGATCAGACGATAGATTGCGTCGTGAACCTGTTGCTGAATTGCATTAAACCTGCTGACATTTACAAGCATAGACGAATGACGCCCCCCTTCACCGGCAAGTGTTCGGAGACATCTGAAAAGTGCATATTCGAAAACCGCATCTTTGAGACTTTGCGGCAACTCTGTGACTAGATCTCCTGACTTATGCTTGAGCGGCAACAGATCCTGATAGTCATCAGGGATAGGTCTTACACAGATCTTGTAAAACTCACCGTTTTCGGAAAACAGTTTGTCTGCACCAATGTAGTTTCCTGGCGGTTCTAATGACTTGATGAAATGTTCAGGAAAGAGATCGTTCTTAAGCATTTCATCATTTGTATCAGGGTCGATGAAAATATTCGCAAACGGTGTCGCTGTATACCCAACGTATGACGAACGTCGAGAACAATCTAATAGCTCACGGATGCGTGCATTGATTTTCGTTGTGGCATTAGGATTTTTTGCAGTATTGATAGAAGCATTATCGGCCTCATCGTCAATCAATAGCATAGGCCCCTCAAGCTGACTACCTTGACGAAGCCCTCTAAGCCAAATAGCAAGTTGCTCAAGTACCTGATCATGCTTTTTCGTCACAAACAGTATAGGATCTGCAAAATTCCCTTCTGCGGCACCTATTCCGGTAGCTTTCCCAACATTGAAATCGGAAGCCTGTGTTGTTCCACAATATGGATGCCGAATATCAGGATTTTCACCTTCTATCCCCTTAAAAACATGGGAGACAGGGTAAATAACCGACGCCACTGAGTCCCCAAGGGAGGACTTACCCACAAAACTCTGATCAAGCCTTACTTGGGTTTGATATCTAAGTGAATTAGTGAGCCCGGCTAGAACAATAATGACGCGGTAGCCTGCATCTGCAGCCTTGGCAATGAGTGCTGAATAATTTGTCGTTTTACCGGACTGCACATGTCCCATAACAAGACCGCGACGACACCATGATTTGTTCTCATGAGGATCTCCTAGATAACCAACGATTTCATCTGTTACGCTATCGACTGATCCAACAACCTGAACAGGGAGGATTGAGTGATCCAACCAATATTTTTGTAATCGCCGCCAGAAGTAGAAATTTATCTCTCCCTTACGTTGCCGATACCACTCTTCGAAGTCTGTTTTTAATACGTGGCCATCACCTTGGTTAGTTCCATAAAAAGTCTCAAGATGCCGAGTCAACCGGTCGGCCAACTCCTTCTCAAGGATCTTAGAAATTCCCGATTTTTCTTTAACATGATTTTCAAGAAATCCTTTAGGAACAGGAAAACGTCCCTTTATAGATTTGTCGATCTCCGTACGAAGAAAACTAAGAGCAGCTTCAAAATCCACTTTTCATCCCCCATTTTTTGACAGTATTTTTTCGGACATAGCTTTGTGTGTATGTCCATTGGCTGGCGAAGGGTTCTACATTCCTTATAAAATCAAGAAAATCATCAACTTCAAGCGGTCCATCAGTACCTTGAAGGAAATTTATAACACACTGATTAATAAGAGAATCGAATTCCTCGGTTGAGGTCGGACATTGATTAACGCCAGACCCGCTCGCATCAGCAAGAAATCTATCTGTTGGAAAGTAAGACTCCAATAGTCGAAGTACAGCGTCAGCATTGCCGGACATAGACTCCATATTCAATAAACTCGCCACTATCGGGTGATCTCGATTTACTCGATAAAATATCTGACCATGCTTGACATATCTGAACCAGACAGAATGAACTTCGGGCAAGTCAAGCAATACCCCTTTCTTACGATGTACCGAGAATGAGCGCAAGTTGAAGCGTTTGACTATATCTTGAAGACGACGCTTGAGAGCAATCGGAAGCTGAGCATTGGATTTATCTACTGTGATTCGCCACTCAGCATCGACATTGTTTGGGAGATCAACCCTGATCCTAGTCAACTGAGAGAGTTCACCATGAGGAACCAATCGGAACCAAGTACCGAAAATGATCAGCCGCTTGTTCCGATATACATAGAATCCCTGATTACGGACCATTCCCTCAGGGCCCCCAAGTTGTTCCTGTTCTTCAACTGTTAGCTTTGAAAAATGTGGTAAAACATAGGGTTGAATGCTAATTATTGATCCATTTGCCGTCTTAATAATCTCGGCATCCAAAGTCTGCGTCGCATTGTGTGCAGTCATAAACGGATCAATTGGGCGAAGTTGACGGTCGTTCACCATGATTATCAATCGCCTATGTGTATCCCCTGCTAGATAGCGATGAAATACCAATGAAAGCCGCTGATTGGAATGTGCAATAGCAGAAGTAAGTGAATCATCGAAAGAGGAAGTAGCGTCACTATCAAGCACACGATCAGAACGGGTCCATATCACTTCTGTACCTGATTGAGATTCGGGGAGCATTCATAATTCTGTGTCACGTTAAAAAATCACTACAACGTAATCACTTTATCGAGGCGACCCTCAAAATAAATCGCCAACTGGGACAATGTCAAATTCCAGCTCTGTATCGGCATTGTCCATTTTTCCTGTGCGTTCATTAACCCCAAATAAAGCAACTTCAACAGACTGTTTTCATTAGGGAATGCGCCTTTGGTTTTCGTCAGCTTTCTGAACTGACGGTGCACCGATTCAATTGCGTTTGTCGTGTATATCACCTTGCGGATCGTCGCCGGATACCGGAAGTAATGCGACAGATTATCCCATTTCCTTCGCCACGACTGGAGCACCACCGGGTACTGCTGACCCCATTTCGCCTCCAGCTCATCCAGCGCCGTTTCTGCCGCCTCCTTTGATACCGCCCGATACACCGGCTTCAGGTCAGCCATAAACGCCTTATGATGTTTTGATGCGACGTATTTTATCGAGTTACGGATCTGATGGATAACGCAGAGCTGGACTTCGGTATCCGGGTAAATGCTGTTTATCGCTTCCGGGAACCCCGTCAGGCCATCCACACAGGCAATCAGAATATCGTCCACGCCACGGTTTTGCAGATCGGTCAGCACCGATAGCCAGAAATTAGCGCCTTCATTTTCAGACAGATACAGGCCCAGGATCTCTTTTTTGCCTTCCAGATTCAGCGCGAGAACCGTGTAAACCGCTTTGCTTTGATAACGTCCGTCTTCGCGGATTTTATAGTGGATCGCATCCAGCCAGACGAAGGGGTATACCGCCTCCAGTGGGCGCTGTTGCCATTGTTTTAACTCAGGAATAACTTTATCGGTGACAGCACTAATCGTGGCGCTGGATACGCTAAAAGCGTATAAATCTTCGATTTCCTGGCTGATATCTTTGTAGCTCATGCCGAGTGCGAACATGCGGATGATCTTGCGTTCGATCTCATCGGACAGCGTGGTCTGATGCTTCTTCACCAGTTGAGGTTCAAAAGAGCCGTTACGGTCGCGGGGAGTGGCGAGTTCAAAAGCACCGGTTGGCGATTTAACTGTCTTTTTGGTCGAACCGTTTTTACGGTTAGCGGCAATATCCTGAGCGAGATGAGAATCCAGCTCAGCAGCCAGCGCTGCTTCCGTTAACTGTTTGATTAATGGAGTTAATATTCCATCTTTTCCCGTTAGGGCTTGGCCATCCTGAAGTGCTTTCAGGGCTTTATCAAAATCGAAGGGCTGGGACATGTATCATTCCTTTTTGTCGGTATTTTACTGGAATGACACAGAATTTCTAACACTCCCGAGATTCGCGGGGTCTAGTCAGCAGACTTTCTGCTTTATCTCCTTCCATAACCTCCATTGCCCAATCGTCAATGTCATCAATATCCCATCGTGCAGCATTGATGACCCCACTACACCAAGATACCACCGTGAGCACCCGTGCCTGAGAAAGAGAGGCTGATTTCAGTCCCCAACCGAACCTTCCAAGATCATCGGGGTCCCGCACATCCTGCGGATTGGAACTTGCTGGACGCATGGCTATCTTCAGGGTCTCTAGGTCCATACCCGTCCCATCATCTCGAATCCTGACGACAACATCACTCTTCTCTGGCACAAAATTGATGTATACCCGAGTGGCCTTGGCCTTGATGCTGTTATCAATCAGATCGGCAAGAGCCGCCGCTAGATCGTAGTTGCCAAAACATCGAGCGGTCTCCATCAGGTCTTGTGCCTGGGGCGGATTAGATATCCTCAATTCCCTCTCCTCCCCCATTCAATGGGGTAACAAACCACAGGAAACTTATTCAAAGAAGTAATTTGGTAACGATCACTTCAGGCCGGTGATTGTCACTTCAGATAAATAAGCGTTGTAGTGGTCAATCAATTCCAGATAGTAATTTAAGCCGATCTCCGGCTACCGATATTTCACTGATGCAGTTCAAATAGCAAATATCTCTTCTGAACTCGATACATGCCGTGTTATAGCCTACGCTTGTGCAGAATATCACTCATCATGTAGCGAAATCTCTAGCTAATAGCCTTTTCATTTAGTCAGAACGCAACTTTCCAAAATCATACGGACTCACCGCCCCCTCCCGATTTGCATCCAGAAAATCGGCCCACCACTGCACCATCAACCTCCGCTCATCCAAATGCTGAGCCTTGTGGATGTACGCCGCACGCACGCTGTTGCGCTCCTGATGGCTCATCTGCCGCTCTACACCATCTCTTGACCACAATCCTGACTCGATTAAAGAGCTACAGGCCATTGTTCTGAAACCATGACCACATACCTCAACCTGCGTATCGTAGCCCATGACGCGCAGCGCTTTATTAACCGTATTCTCACTCATCGGCTTTGAAGGGTTATGGTCGCCGATAAAGATCAGCTCACGATTGCCGCTGATTTGCTTTATCTGTTCCAATATAGCGAGAGCCTGACGGCTCAACGGCACTAGATGCGGTGTATGCATCTTGGAACCACGATGGGAATGCTTAACACCTTCCAGTGGTTCACGTTCTGCCGGTATAGTCCACATTGCCCGGTCAAAATCAATTTCGGGCCAACGGGCAAAACGCAATTCACTGGAGCGGATAAACACCAGTAAAGTCATCTTCACCGCCAGCATCGTTAGCTTTCTGCCGGTATAACTATCAATATGCTGAAGTAGTTCCGAGATACGATTCAGCTCCAGTGCCGGACGATGCTGCCTCTTACCTGACGCAATTGCGCCTGCCATATCCTGCGCCGGGTTGTAGTCGATGAGTCCGCTCTGAACCGCATAGCGCATTATGGCCGTGGAACGCTGTTGCAAACGCGCAGCCACCTCAAGTCGTCCAGACGTTTCTACAGCTTTTATCGGTGCAAGCAGATCGCGAGTCTTCAGATCGGCAATGTTCCGTTTGCCAATTGCTTGAAAGAGGTTGTCTTCTAGGCTTTTTAGTACGCGGGCTGAATGGGATTCAGACCAGTTGCGGTTTGCAGCATGCCAATCTCTGGCAACAAACTCGAAGGTGTATACCTCTTCTGTTGTCCTTCTTTAACTGCCTTTTTCTGCTCGCGGGGATCGATACCGTCAGCAACCATTTTTCTTGCAGCATCACGTTTTTGCCGGGCCTCGGCAAGAGAAACTTCAGGATAGACCCCTAGCGCCAACAAATGCTGTTTGCCGCCAAAGCGAAAACGCAGCCGCCAATATTTGGAGCCGTTGGGATGGACCAGCAGAAACATGCCGTTCCCGTCCGTCAGTTTGTACTCTTTGTTGTCTTCCGCCTTTGCAGAACGCACTTTTACATCGGTAAGAGCCATGATGCATGTCCATAAGCTGAGTGAGCGCTATGAGGATACAAACGTTATCGAACCAAGATATACCCTCAGTTATATACTCACAAGCAGGTTGATGTGGGTTGAATCTGGTTGACGTCGATTGACTGAAAAAGCGCGGAAAGCCTTGCGGGGACTGGATTTTAGGCATAAAAAAAGACGTCCGTTGACGTCTGTTTATGTACTAATGGTGCCGAAGGCCGGAATCGAACCGGCATGCCCGAAGGCGGTTGATTTTGAATCAACTGCGTCTACCGATTTCGCCACTTCGGCACTGAAGTTAGTATACGGAAAACGAGGTGCATTATACCTTTAACCCATGCCGGCGCAATACTAATCAGCGGCGCATCGGTCTGACTGCTGAAAAAATGCCCTTTCTGCCCAACGCACCCACCGCTGTAAATGACCAAGCGGCTCCTAATGCACCCAACCAGCCGCTCTACGCCTGGCACCCTGGGCACCAGTAAAACGGCCGCGAGGTGAAAGTACCCTTCTCGATCACGCCGCCGCAGCGCTCGCATGGCTTGCCCGCCCGATGGAATACCCGAAAGCGGAATATCGCGC
Organism: Sodalis sp. RH21; assembly: GCF_047324175.1. NCBI lineage: Bacteria > Pseudomonadati > Pseudomonadota > Gammaproteobacteria > Enterobacterales > Bruguierivoracaceae > Sodalis > Sodalis sp. RH21. The sequence goes on from NZ_CP178732.1 coordinate 5,339,377, forward strand.
CGTGGTGCTTATTCTCCGCTGGCCGGCCGCGGGTGGTATACGAAAGCCGGGGGATCTCCAGTATCGCTTCGCACAGTATCCGCAGTTGCGCCGGGGTGAGATCCCGGGCTTTATGGTGCGGCAGCAGTTGCGCCTGCCAGAGGATTTCTACCCGCAGGTAGTTGCCCAGGCCGGCGATAAAGGATTGATCCAGCAGCAGGCTGCCCAGTTGGCGGCCGCTAAAACGCGGCGAACCGAGGCGTTCGATGACCTCGTCCACCGTGAGCGCCATATCCAGGGCATCTGGGCCGATGCGCAGCAAAAACGGGTGCGCTGCCAGCTCGCCGGCGTTGAGGATTTTGATCTCCGAGGCGCTGTAGAGCAGGATGGCATGCTCGGCGTTTTCCAGCCGTACGCGCAGATCCCGTTTGGTGACCGGCGTTTCCCCGGCGTTGACCACGCGCCAGACGCCGTACAGCTGGTTATGGCTATAGAGCACCAGGCCGTTGGTAAACCAGGTCAGCAGGGCTTTGCCCCGGGTGTCGATTTTTTCAATGCGCTGGCCGATAAGCCCGGCCGCAAAGGGCCTTAGCGTATCGAAAGCAAACCAGGCCTGGGTAATTTCCCGGCCGGCCATGGCCGCCATCAGGGTGTCGGCCGCCCGTCTGATTTCCGGTCCTTCCGGCATAATTCCTCCCGCTACAGTGTTATCAGGATAGCACCGCGGTTATCTGTTGCGCCAGCCAGCGGCGCGCGGGGTCGCCGTCCAGGCGCTGGTGCCATAGCAACGACAATCCGAAGCTGGGCAAGCTGAACGGCAGCGGACTGCTGCGCAGGCCGAAATTTTTCGCCCAGTCGCCCGCCAGCATCGCCGGCACGGTGGTCAGCGCGGGGGTGCGCTGCAGGATGCCCGGCAGGGATGAGAAGTGCGGCGTGGTGTAGCGGATATGGCGCCGCATGCCGCGCTGCTCCAGCATATCGTCGATGGCGCTATGGGCGCGGGAGCGGTAGGTCACCAGCAGGTGGTCGTAGCGCTGGTATTCCGCCAGGGTCAGCGGACCGGGCAGCGGCAGTTGCAGCGGATGCCACAGGACCAGGAATCCCTGGGTCAGCAGGGGGCTGCGCCGCAGCCAGGAGGCCGGCGCGGCGGAAACCGAAAGCGCCATATCCACCTTGCCGTGCTCCAGCAGTTCGTTGTCCTGATAGGGATTGGTGGCCAGGATATTGATACGCATACGGGGCGCGCTATCCTGCAGGCGCGCCAGCAGCGGCGGCATCAGGCAAATCTCCACCCAGTCCGCCATGCCCAGGGTGAACTGGCGCTGGCTGAGCCGGGGATCGAAATCCGGCGTGTGGAACAGGGTGGACTGGATCTGCTCCAGCAGCGGGGCGAGGCGCTGGGCCAGGTAGTCCGCGCGGCTGGTGGGCTGCATGCCCTGCGCCGAGCGCACAAACAGGCTGTCGCCAAACAGTTCCCGCAGGCGCGCCAGCGCGCTGCTTACGGCGGGCTGGCCGAGAAACAGCTTTTGCGCGGCGACCGACACGCTTTTTTCCCGGTATAGCACCAGGAAGGTCACCAGCAAGTTGAGGTCGATGCCCCGGAAATCATTTTCATTGATATTCATCATTACTCCAATCAATTGGAATAATAATAGCGCCAATTCAATACTATCCCCAATAAATAACCATTTGAAAGGGAATATCATGAGATCTATTTTTTCCGCCAATTTTTCCACCGCCTGGTCTGCAAAACCAGTCGCGGCAATGCTGCTGGCGCTGGCCATAAGTCCGGCCTTTGCCCAAGGAGACTTAGCCCCCGCACCTGCGCCGGTGCCGATGCTCAAAACCCAGGCGCCGGGTTATTACCGCATGATGCTGGGTAAATTCGAGATTACCGCCATCTCCGACGGTACGGTGACGATTCCGCTGGATAAGCTGCTGACCAATATCCCGCAGCCGGAGCTGCGCGAGCGGCTGGCGCAAAATCATTTGAGTACCCAGGTGGAAACGTCGATCAATGCTTTTGTGATTAACACCGGGACGCGGCTGATTTTGGTGGATACCGGCTCCGGCCCGCTGTTTGGCAAAGACGGCGGCCGTCTGCTGGATAACCTGCGCGCGGCCGGCTATCCGCCGGAAAAAATCGATACCGTGCTGCTGACCCATATCCATGCGGATCATTCCGGCGGCCTGGTGCATAACGGCCGGCCGGCGCTGCCCAACGCCACGGTATATGTTAACCGGCGCGATGCGGATTTTTGGCTGAACCCGGCCAATATCACCCAGGTGCGCGACAGTGAAAAACATACTTTTGCGGAGTCGGAGTCGTCGTTGCGCCCGGTGATTAATGCCGGCCGCCTGAAAACCTTCTCCGGGGAAACCGAGCTGTTTCCCGGCGTGCGGGCGCTGCCGGACCCCGGCCATACCCCCGGCCATACGCTGTATATGATCGACAGCGACGGGCAAAAGCTGCTGCTGTGGGGCGATACCATTCATGCCGAAGCGGCGCAGTTCGCCCGGCCGGCGACCACCATCACCTTCGACTGGAACAGCGAGCAGGCGGCTGCGGCCCGGTCCAGGGTGTTGGCGGACGCCGCCCGTAACGGGTATTGGATTGGCGCGGCGCATATCTCGTTTCCGGGCCTGGGGCATGTGGCCGTCCTGCCGGCGGCGGGCAAGGGGAAACCCGCCTACCGCTGGATACCCGCCAACTATAGTTTGGCGGGGCTGAGTTTGGCGGGGCTGAACCTGGGGAATTGAGTTTGGCGCCGCCGCGTTAATCCGCCGGCCATGCTGCGCGCATAAGATGCGGCGCCTGGGCCATCATGGGCGACAGAATTGTCCTAAAATACGCCGGCGCGGACGGTTTATCCCGCCGGCGCTCTGACGCACGGGTAATTGTCCGGCATACTGGCCATAGAAAATGGCCGGCGGGGGAACCCGCGCCGCGCCATATTTGCCCAATCGCTACAGGAGCTATTTTATTATGACCCCCTCGCAACGTCTGTTCGTGGCGCTGACCGTCTCCGCCACTATGACCTCCGGCCTGGCCCACGCGGCCGGCAATTGGATGGACTCGGTAAACAGCGTGGCCAATGAACTGAATAAATCGGCCAATACCACCAGCACCACCGGTACGGCCAGCGCCACCGGCAGCAACGCCAGTTCGCTGACCGCCTTGACCGGCCTGCTTAACGGCGGCAACAGCGCCCTGAGCGCCAATACCATGACCAATGCCGCCGGGGTGCTGCAATACTGCGTTAAAAACAACCTTTTATCCAGCACCGGCACCGCCACTCTTAAAGATCAGATGCTCAGCAAGCTGGGCATTACCAGCACCGCCAACGCCAAAAGCGAAGACTACCAGGAAGGACTGGGCGGCCTGCTGAATACCGGCCAGGGCAATCAGCTTAACCTCAGCGATCTGAGCAACTCGCAGCTGGGCCAGAAGGTGAAAACCAAAGCCTGCAATTTGGTGCTCAAGCAGGGTAAAAACTTTATCATGTAATCCTGGATGTCCCTGCGCCGTGCGCAGGGATACCGCCCGCTTATTCATCCCCCCTTCATGGCCAGACCGGTTCATAACATAGTGTCCATATTCAACGTAAGGGATATCCATAGCACTTATGTGCGTATTTTTTTATGTTTCTCCCTGCGCTTCGGTTATTATGAAATTATCCTTCAAACAGTATACATAATATTATTACCATGCTATTTACACTCAATTAACTATATTATGCAGCGTATCAAAAATAGCCAACCATGCCAGTGATAGCGCCCTTTCGCGGTCAATTTATTGCCTGCCGCATTGTCCCACCGCTGCGCACCGGTTATTTTCGCCTTGTCATTCTTGAAAAATAAAAGATAAAATCATTAGTCACTAAAAGCAGTAAGGTAATAGTTCCCTTGCTATTGATATATTGGAGTAGTAGAAGCCGGATTATAATTTCATTTGCCTTTATATCCGTTACCTAATGGATATCCCTCAAACCAGCGTTCTAGATTATGACTATTATATGAATAATTTTGATTTTAATTTATTGGTTGTACTGAATGCGCTGCTAGAAGATTGTAGCGTTAATCTGGCGGCCAGGAAACTGAACGTCACCGCGCCCGCCATCAGCAAGTCGCTGAACAAAATCCGCGGGCTGTTTAACGATCCAATTCTGGTCCGCAGCGGCACGAAACTGATACCGACGCCAAAAGCTATCGCGCTTAAGGAGGACGTGCGGCAATTGGTTAACCGCATTGAATCGATGCTCAATACCAATATGGCGTTTGAACCCCATACCACCACCGTTTCTTTTACCATCGCGGCGAACGCCACGATCGTGTTTACCCTTAACGCGCGCTTGTTTAGCGAAATACAGCACCGCGCACCCAATGTGTTTATTAATATGGTGCATGACTCGGAATTCGATGACGATTTTTTGCGGTCTAATGATATCGACCTTTATATTGGCGAAATGCGCGACCTGAACCCGGAAATCACCATCCGCACCATTCATTCCGCCAAATGTTATTTTATGTGCCGCTGCGGCCACCCCATTATTTGTGGGGATAAAAACGTCGATAACCTGCTGAAGTATCATTTTGTCCAGACCAAGGAAAAATACCCGGCCGGGTCGGACGAAGCGATGAAGTATTTCTGGTCGGCGCGTCACGTGATGGGCACCACGCCGGGGTATATGGCCACCATGAATGCCATCACCCATTCAGATGCGCTGGCCATCGTGCCGGATTTTGTGGTGAATAACCTGCGCAAGCTCAATATCGCGGTGGAGTTTTTCAGCGCCGATTTCGACCTGGGCAAACGCAGCATCATCCAGGCGTGGCATTCCAAGCACAACCATTCGCCCTGCCATAAGTGGCTGCGCGACCTGACCAAAGTGATGTTCGTCGAGAGTGTTAAATGATTAATCCGCCGCCGCGGCGACGGAAACAAACCTGAAGGTCGATGCAATGGGACCGACGCCAGTCACACCCAGCGCTAACAGGCCGATACCTGTTAGCGCCCCGCCTACGCGATTCTTACCGTCTTTTCAGCAATAACGCCACGCTGATAATCAGGAAGGCCATGCTGGGGATTAACGCCCCGAACAGCGGCGGCATGTTATATACCAGGCTTAGCGGCCCGAAGATCTGATCCAGCACATAGAACAGGAACCCGAAGCTGATGCCGGTGATCATCCGTACGCCCATGGCTACGCTGCGCAGCGGGCCGAAGATAAACGACACCGCCATCAGCATCATGACCGCCACCGAGAACGGGGAGAAAATCTTGCTCCACATATTCAACTGGTACCGGCTGGCCTCCTGCCCGCTCTGCTTGAGGTAGTGCACATAGTTATACAGGCCGGAAATGGATAACGCTTCCGGGTCCAGCGCCACCACGCCGAGCTTGTCGGGGGTCAGGTTGGTCTTCCACTCGCCGCTGAGCGTTTGCCGGCCGGTAATCTGCGTATTATCGGTCAGGCCGGACTCGTCCACCTGCGATAAATGCCAGATACCGTCGTTAAAATTGGCATTGGCGGCATAACGCAGCGTTTGCAGGCGGTTTTGGTCATCGAAATGGTAGATGTTCACCCCGGAAAGCTGGTTGTCGCTGACCACCCGTTCGATAAAGATAAAATCGTTGCCGTCCTTGGCCCACAGGCCATTTTGCACCGACAGCATGGAGCCGCCGTACAGCGCCTGGGAACGGAAGTTGCGCGCCATCTGCTCGCCCTGGGGAGCCACCCATTCGCCGATGGCCATGGTCAGCAGCACCAGCGGAATAGCGGTTTTCATGACCGCCCCGGCGATTTGCATGCGGGTGAACCCCGAGGCCTGCATCACCACCAGCTCGCTGCGGCTGGCCAGGGTGCCCAGCCCCATCAGCGCGCCGAGCAGCGCCGCCATGGGGAAAAAGATCTCGATGTCCTTGGGTATGCTCAGCAGGGTATACAGCCCGGCGCCCACGGCGGAATAGTCGCCCTGGCCGACTTTGCGCAGCTGATCGACAAATTTGATAATGCCCGACAACGATACCAGCATGAACAGGGTCATCATGATGGTATTGAAGATGGTTTTACCGATATAGCGGTCCAATACACCAAACATCAGGCCGCTCCTCTGCCGTGTAAACGTTCGCGCACCCGTCGCAGCGGCACGCTGTCCCAGATATTCAATAACACCGCAATGCCGAAATAGGCCAGGTTGGTCAGCCACATCCATACCACCGGATCAAGTTTGCCTTTGGCGCCGTTGGAGCGCAGCGAACTTTGCAGCAGGAAAAATATCAGATACAGCAGCATGGCCGGCAGCATGCTCAGCACCCGGCCCTGGCGCGGGTTGACCGCGCTGAGCGGCACCACCATGATGGCCATGATAAATACCGACACCACCAGCGTCAGGCGCCATTGCAGCTCGGCGCGGGCCTCCGGTTGGCGGGATTGCCACAGGGCCTGGATGGTCATCTGTTCCGCATCGTTGTTGTCCACCGACACCTCCTGGTGGCCGATCACCGCCTGGTACTGGGTAAAATCGGTGACGCGGAAATCGCGCAGCAGCGCGGTGCCCTCGTAGCGGGTGCCCTTATTCAGGGTGACCACCTGCGAGCCGTCGGGACGCTGGGTCATATGCCCCTGGTCGGCCACCACCACGGACGGGCGGGAGTTGCCTTTGGGATGCAGTTGCGCCAGGAAAACGTTTTGGAATTGCTGCCCTTTGACATTGCCGACAAACAGCACGGAGTTGCCGTTTTGCGCCGCCTGGAACTGCCCTTCGACCATGGCCGCCATGCTGGGATTGGCCTTGGCTTCCGCCAGCACCTCGTCCTGGTGGCGCGACGACCAGGGCGACAGCCAGATGACATTGATCGCCGCCAATATCGCCGTCAGCACGCTTAACAGCAGCCCGGCTTTGATCAGAACGCTTTTGCCCAGCCCGCAGGCGTGCATCACGGTTATTTCACTTTCAGCATACAACCGGCTCAGGGTCATCAGTAACCCGAGGAACAGGCTGAGGGGAAGGATCAGCTGCGCCATTTCAGGCACCCCTAATCCGAGCAGGGATAACACCAGGTTTGTCGGGATATCGCCGTCTACCGCCGCTCCCAGGACCCGAACCAGCTTTTGACAGAAAAAAATCAGCAGCAGGATAAACAGGATGGCAAGCTGGCTTTTAAACGTTTCCCGAACCAGATATCTAATGATGATCACGCTTATTTCGCCTGTGAAAACTTGTCTTTTTGCAGGAAAATCGATAATTTCTTCGCTAATCCACTATTAATCGGTATCAATTAGCCACCTTTATCGCCAGATAGAGTATAACAACATTAAGCGTTCGGCTGTGCTATGAGAACGCACTGATTATTGCCGGAATAACGTCCTTTGCGTCGTTCAGATTAACACATAAGAGTTAATGCAAAGGCGGGGGATACGATAGGGAAAGATTTATTTTATCCCGGTTGACCGTCTTTGTCTTTAAGATTCAGGAGAGTGCATGGAGTTCAGTGTAAAAAGCGGTAGCCCGGAAAAACAACGCAGTGCCTGTATTGTCGTCGGCGTCTTCGAACCGCGCCGTCTGTCGCCCATCGCTGAACAGCTCGATAAGATCAGCGACGGTTACATCAGTGCCCTGCTGCGCCGCGGCGAACTGGAAGGAAAAGTGGGTCAGACCTTGCTGCTGCACCATGTTCCCAATGTGCTGTCTGAACGCATCCTGCTCATCGGATGCGGCAAAGAGCGCGAGCTGGATGAGCGCCAGTATAAGCAGGTGATCCAGAAAACCATTAATACGCTGAATGACACCGGGTCCATGGAAGCCGTCTGTTTCCTGACCGAACTGCATGTCAAAGGGCGCAACACCTATTGGAAAGTGCGCCAGGCGGTGGAAACCTCCAAAGAGTCGCTGTATACCTTCGACCAGCTTAAAAGCAATAAAGCCGAACCGCGCCGGCCGCTGCGCAAAATGGTGTTCAACGTCCCCACCCGCCGCGAGCTGACCGGCGGCGAGCGCGCCATCCAGCACGGCCTGGCCATTGCCGCCGGCATCAAAGCCGCCAAGGATTTGGGCAATATGCCGCCCAATATCTGCAATCCGGCCTACCTGGCTTCCCAGGCGCGCCAGTTGGCGGATAAATATGGTAAAACCACTACGACCCGCGTTATCGGCGAGCAGCAGATGAAAGAGCTGGGCATGAACGCCTATCTGGCGGTGGGCCAGGGTTCGCAAAATGAATCGCTGATGTCGGTGATTGAATACAAAGGCAGCCCGGACCCGGAAAGCCGGCCGATCGTGCTGGTGGGCAAGGGGCTGACCTTCGACGCCGGCGGCATCTCCATCAAACCCGCCGACAGCATGGACGAGATGAAATACGACATGTGCGGCGCCGCCACGGTCTATGGCGTGATGCGCATGGCCATGGAATTGAGCCTGCCGCTGAATATCGTCGGCGTGCTGGCCGGCTGCGAGAACATGGTCGACGGCCGCTCGTTCCGTCCCGGCGACGTGCTGACCACGCTGTCCGGCCAGACGGTGGAAGTGCTTAATACCGACGCCGAAGGGCGCCTGGTGCTGTGCGATGCGCTGACCTACGTCGAGCGTTTCGATCCGGACGTGGTCATTGACGTGGCCACCCTGACCGGCGCGTGCGTGATTGCCCTGGGCCATCATCTGACCGGCTTGATGTCGAACCACAATCCGCTGGCCCATGAGCTGATCGCCGCCGCCGAACAATCCGGCGATCGCGCCTGGCGCCTGCCGCTGGGCGACGAGTTCCAGGAACAGCTGGAATCCAATTTCGCCGATATGGCCAATATCGGCGGCCGTCCCGGCGGCGCCATCACCGCCGGCTGCTTCTTGTCCCGCTTCGCCCGTAAATTCAGCTGGGCGCATCTGGATATCGCCGGCACCGCATGGCGCTCGGGCAAAGCCAAAGGGGCCACCGGCCGGCCGGTGTCGCTGCTGGCGCAGTTCCTGCTCAATCGCTCCGGCCTGAACGGTGACGAATAAGCTTAAAAAAGGTATGCTTGGACGGGCGGCGCGGGCCGCCCGTTATTTTTTCCGTCATTCCCCTCAGGCTTAATAAATACGGCACATGAAAAACGCAACCTTTTATCTGCTCGATCGCCAGGATATCCAGGACGGTTTGTCCGCCGTGGAGCGGCTTGCCTGCGAGCTGGCGGCCATCCATTGGCGCGCCGGGAAAAGGGTGCTGATCGCCTGTGGCGACGAGGAGCAGGCGCTGAAACTGGATGAAGCCCTGTGGCAGCGCGATCCGGAGGCTTTCGTCCCGCATAACCTGGCGGGCGAAGGGCCGCGCTACGGCGCGCCGGTGGAGATTTGCTGGCCCACGCGCCGGGGCAACGCGCCGCGCGACCTGCTAATCAGCCTGTTGCCGCAATGCGCGGATTTTGCCTCTGCTTTCCATGAAGTGATAGACTTCGTTCCAGATGAAGACGATTTAAAACAGCTGGCGCGCGATCGGTATAAAGCCTATCGCAGCGTCGGCTTCCAATTGACCACGGCCACGCCGCCAACGCAGTGAAATATACGCATAATGGAAAAGACATATAACCCGCACGACATCGAGCAGCCGCTCTACGAGCACTGGGAAAAACAGGGCTATTTCAAGCCGCATAACGATACCAGCAAAGAGAGCTTCTGCATCATGATCCCGCCGCCGAATGTGACCGGCAGCCTGCATATGGGTCATGCCTTCCAGCAGACCATTATGGATATTATCGTGCGTTACCAGCGCATGCAGGGCAAAAACACCCTGTGGCAGGTGGGCACCGACCACGCGGGCATCGCCACGCAAATGGTGGTGGAGCGCAAAATCGCCGCCGAAGAGGGTAAAACCCGCCACGACTACGGGCGCGAAGCGTTTATCGAAAAAATCTGGCAGTGGAAGGCGGAATCCGGCGGCACCATTACCCGCCAGATGCGCCGCCTGGGCGCGTCGGTGGATTGGGAGCGCGAGCGCTTCACCATGGACGCCGGCTTGTCGGACGCGGTGAAGGAAGTTTTCGTCCAGCTGTTTAAGCAGGATTTGATTTACCGCGGCAAACGCCTGGTGAACTGGGACCCGAAATTGCGCACCGCCATTTCGGATCTGGAAGTGGAAAACCGCGAGTCCCAGGGGTCCATGTGGCACCTGCGCTATCCGCTGGCCGACGGCGCCAAAACCGCCGACGGCAAGGATTACCTGGTCGTCGCCACCACCCGGCCGGAAACCGTGCTGGGGGATACCGGCGTGGCGGTCAACCCGGAAGACCCGCGCTATAAAGACCTGATCGGCAAAAGCGTGATCCTGCCGCTGGTCGGCCGCCGTATTCCCATTATCGGCGACGAACATGCGGATATGACCAAGGGCACCGGCTGCGTGAAAATCACCCCGGCCCATGACTTTAACGACTATGAGGTCGGCAAGCGCCACGCCCTGCCCATGATCAATATCCTGACCCTGGACGGCGATATCCGCGAGCAGGCGGAAGTGTTCGACACCCAGGGCGAGGCCAGCGACGCCTGGAGCGGCGATATCCCGGCAGAATTCCGCGGTCTGGAGCGTTTCGCCGCCCGCAAGGCGGTGGTCGCGGCGTTTGACGGCCTGGGCCTGCTGGAAGAGATCAAACCCCATGCCCTCACCGTGCCCTACGGCGATCGCGGCGGCGTGGTGATTGAGCCCATGCTTACCGATCAATGGTATGTGCGCACCGGGCCGCTGGCCAAGGTGGCCATCGCCGCGGTGGAGGACGGCGAGATCCAGTTCGTGCCCAAGCAGTATGAAAATATGTACTTCAGTTGGATGCGCGATATCCAGGACTGGTGCATCTCCCGCCAGCTGTGGTGGGGCCATCGCATTCCGGCCTGGTACGACGCCGCCGGCAAGGTCTATGTGGGCCATGACGAGGCCGAAGTGCGCCGGGAAAACCATCTTGACGCGTCGGTGACGCTGCGCCAGGACGAAGACGTGCTGGACACCTGGTTCTCGTCCGGCCTGTGGACCTTCTCTACCCTGGGCTGGCCGCAACCGACCGAAGCGCTGAAAACCTTTCATCCCACCAGCGTGCTGGTGAGCGGTTTTGATATTATTTTCTTCTGGATTGCGCGCATGATCATGTTGACCATGCACTTTGTCAAAGATGAAAACAACCGTCCCCAGGTGCCGTTCAAGACCGTTTATATGACCGGTTTGATCCGCGATGACGAAGGCCAGAAGATGTCGAAATCCAAAGGCAACGTCATCGACCCGCTGGATATGGTGGACGGTATTTCCCTGGCGGAACTGGTGGACAAGCGCACCGGCAATATGATGCAGCCGCAGCTGGCGGATAAAATCCGCAAGCGCACCGAGAAACAGTTCCCGCAGGGCATCGAGCCGCACGGTACCGACGCGCTGCGCTTTACCCTGGCGGCCCTGGCCTCCACCGGCCGCGATATCAATTGGGATATGAAGCGGCTGGAAGGTTATCGCAACTTCTGTAATAAGCTGTGGAACGCCAGCCGGTTCGTGCTGATGAATACCGAGGATCAGGACTGCGGGCAGCAGGGCGGCGAGATGACCCTGTCCCTGGCCGATCGCTGGATACTGGCGGAGTTCAACCGCACGGTGAAAACCTATCGCGACGCGCTGGACGGCTACCGTTTCGATATGGCCGCCAATATCCTGTATGACTTTACCTGGAACCAGTTCTGCGACTGGTACCTGGAACTGACCAAACCGGTAATGACCGGCGGCGGCGAAACCGAGCTGCGCGGCACCCGCCATACGCTGGTGGAAGTGCTGGAAGGCCTGCTGCGCCTGGCCCATCCCATCGTGCCGTTTATTACCGAAACCATCTGGCAGCGGGTGAAAGTGCTTAAAGGCATCGACGCCGATACGCTGATGCTGCAACCCTTCCCGGTGTTCGACGCCACCCTGGACGATACCGCGGCGCTGGCCGATGTGGAGTGGATCAAGCAGTTGATTATCGCCGTGCGCGCCATTCGCAGCGAAATGAATATTTCCCCCGGCAAGCCGCTGGACGTGCTGGTACGAGGCGCCACGCCGCTGACCCGCCGGCGCATTGACGCCAACCGCAGCTTTATCCAGACGCTGGCCCGGCTGCAAAGCCTGGATATCCTGGCCGACGGCGATAAAGGCCCGGTGTCCATCGTCAAGCTGGTGGATGAAGGCGAACTGCTGATCCCGATGGCGGGCATTATCGATAAAGCGCTGGAGCTGGACCGCCTGGCCAACGAAGTGCTGAAATTGGAAACGGAAATCGGCCGCATCGAAAGCAAGCTGTCCAACGAGGGGTTCGTCGCCCGCGCGCCGGAAGCGGTAGTGGCGAAAGAGCGGGAAAAAATGGCGGGTTATGTGGACGCCAAAGCCAAGCTGCTTGAACAGCGGGCGACCATCGCCAATCTGTAAATAGCCCCTTCCTCCTCCCGCCGAGGCGGTTGTCATAAATCAGCCGGAGGTTTATCCTCCGGCTGATTTGCTGATAATGCTGCGTCGGCGGCAATAATGGGCAAGATCGTAAAGACGCCGTAAATACATCCCTGTAGGTTCGGGCGCGCCGTCCCTGGCGCGCTACGCTTTACGCTTCCCGCCCATTATTTACCGCTGCGAGTTTCAGCGTAAATTTGCCTCAGCCTGGCCGGGGGTTTATCCTCCGGTTAATTTAATTGCATCATCGGCATCGGCGATGCTATTAATCATAACGATTAACCCGATTTTTTTGTTTCACTTTCTTGGGTAATGACGATGTCCTTTGCTACTTCAGTCAATATTCTGGTGCGTCCCATCACGCCGGAAGATAACCATGCCATCGCCGACGTGATTCGCCAGGTATCGGCCGAGTTCGGCCTGACGGCGGATAAAGGCTATACCGTATCCGACCCTAACCTGGATAAGTTATATCAGCTCTACAGCCAGCCGCGCAGCGCGTACTGGGTGATCGAGTTCGAAGGACGGATTGCCGGCGGCGGCGGGATTGCGCCTTTGGCCGGAGCCGGGGCGGATATTTGTGAATTGCAAAAGATGTATTTTATGAGCGCCCTGCGCGGCCGCGGCCTGGCCCATGAGCTGGCTTTGCGGGCGCTGGCGTTTGCGCGGACCCAGGGATTTACCCACTGTTATCTGGAAACCACCGCCGCCCTGACCCGGGCGATAAGCCTCTATGAGCGGCTGGGATTTGTGCATATCGACGGTCCGATGGGCACTACGGGGCATGTGGACTGCGAAGTGAGGATGCTGAAAGCGCTGGGTTAAACATGCTGGAATGAGCGGCGCGCCGGACGCGGTTATGGCCGCGTCCGGCGGTGGGGGACATTAAGTGCCCCCTGATGACAATGATTAGTGGCGGGTGCCGTTATCGTCCTGGTCGATGATGCCGCGCACCGGCGGGGTGCCGTCAACGCCTTCTTCGGCGTCATCGCCGTCTTCACCTTCTTCGTCATCGTCCTCGCCGTCTTCGAAGTAGGTGCCCCAGCCGTCATAGTTGACGCCCAGGCGCTCCGCCAGCGTAAACAGCTGCTCGACCTGCGCGTCGATCAGCTCCGCATTAAGCGCGATTTCACTGACCGCGTCGCAACACATCAGCACGGAACCGTCTTCCACTTCCAGTTCTTCGGCATCGGTGACTTCATAACCCAGTTTAAAGGCTTCAACAGCGGCTTTTTCCAAAATATCGAAATTCTCGGCGGAAAAATGGTGCTCGATGGTATAAAGCGCTTCGGGATCGCTGCCATCTTCCAGCAGTTCTTCGATAATCAAACGTGTTTCATCACGCTGTTCTTCCAGAAATTGATGTGCCATGCCCCTATCCTCAATGCGTCGGTCGGCCTGTTAGGTTTCTATTTTCCCACAGCGGCGGTTAAGGCTCCAGCTTAAACATGAAAGAATTGATATCAATGCTTGAAATTGAATATTCATACATATAAAGTGAATTTAAATTCATATTAATTAAAATTATGTCCGGAGAACCGTGCTTATGAGTCAGTTCTATCAACGCCATTTCCTGAAGTTAATGGACTTTACCCCCGCTGAAATTCTCGATTTGCTGGCGCTGGCCGCCGCCCTGAAGCGCGAAAAACGCGCGGGGCAGGAAAAGCCGCGCCTGGCCGGGAAAAATATCGCGCTCATCTTCGAAAAAGACTCGACCCGCACCCGCTGCTCTTTCGAAGTTGCCGCATTCGATCAAGGCGCGCGCGTCACCTATCTCGGCCCGAACGGCAGCCAAATCGGCCACAAGGAATCAATCAAGGATACCGCCCGGGTGCTGGGCCGCCTGTATGACGGCATCCAATACCGCGGTTACGGCCAGGAGATCGTCGAGACACTGGCGCAATACGCCGGCGTGCCGGTATGGAACGGTCTGACCACCGAATTCCATCCGACCCAGTTACTGGCCGATCTGCTGACCATGCAAGAACACCTGCCGGAAAAAAGCTTTGGCCAGATGAAATTCGCCTACGTGGGCGACGCCCGCAACAATATGGGTAATAGCATGCTGGAGGCGGCGGCGCTGACCGGGCTGGATATGCGGCTGGTGGCCCCGCGCGCCTGCTGGCCGGAACCGGAGCTGGTGGCGCGCTGCGGCGAAGCGGCGCGGCGTAACGGCGGCAAAATCACCCTGACCGAGGATGTCGCCGCCGGCGTGGCGGGCGTGGATTTTATTTATACCGACGTCTGGGTATCCATGGGCGAACCCAAAGCCATCTGGCAGGAGCGTATCGCCCTGTTGCGCGCTTATCAGGTCAATATGGCCATGCTCCGCCAGACCGGCAATCCCCGGGTTAAATTCCTGCACTGCCTGCCCGCGTTCCATGATGACCAAACCACGGTGGGCAAGGAAATGGCCGAACAGTACGGCTTGGCCGGGGGCATGGAAGTGACCGACGAGGTGTTTGAATCGGAATGCAGCGTGGTATTCGACCAGGCGGAAAACCGGCTGCATACCATTAAAGCGGTGATGGTGGCGACGCTGGCGAAAGCGTAATCCGTCAGCGGCTATTATTTAACGGGCGCCCGGCGCCCGTCATCGTCCGGCGCTGACTTAACGGACCAGCGCGGTATCGATTTTTACTACCGCTTTGCGCACGTGGGCCGGTTCGCCCACCGCGCACAGCGGTTTGTGGACTTCGCCGGGGTAATACACCACGAAGTCCCCGCTGTGCATCACAAACTGTTTTTCCTGCTCGCCCGCGGCCAGGAAGGCGATATCTTTGTCCGCCAGCCAGTCGGTATCGGGCTTGCCCGCCGGCAGGTTGCTGAAGGTCATGCCTTCCACGCCGTCCAGGATAATCTGGATATCCAGGTATTTGGCATGATATTCGGCGCGGCGGTTTTCCAGCAGGTCGGTGCTGTCGTTGGAAATTAGCACAAACACCTGGTTGCCTTCGATATCATGTTTGCCCAGCGGCGTTTCCGGGGTGATATGCTGTTTGACATATTCGATGGCTTCGCGGAGTTTGGCCGGCAGATAGGGTACGAGATCCAAATGGTTGATGTTACCGGTGATCATAATTGTTCCTTAAAAAATGAAATAACGTTTCATTGTAAAACAGCTACCGATCGGAAAGTGAGAGTTATTTAACACTTATTTTGATTAGCTGGCCAATCGTTTGCTTAATCATGAAAATGGTCTTTTTTGCGCTTGAAGTGTCCCGTTACGCGAGTATAATTCCGGGCAGTTTGCCGGGAGGATAAATGAACAGCACTGTTGTTTTGGACGCGGTATTCGACGCCTATGACGATCGCCCCCTGCCCGTTGGCAGCCAACGGCCATTGCTGCTCCCGTTGCCCTTTTTATTATTTCAGTACAGGCCCCTCGTTGAGGGGCTTTTTTTTGCGCGGTATTCAGGGCGCAATCTACACTTGCGTCAGGCATCGGCGTTACCGACATCCGTAAGGAGGAAAAAACATGGCGAATCCACTTTATCAAAAGCACATCATTTCCATTAATGACCTGAGCCGCGAAGAGCTGGAGCTGGTGCTGAGCACCGCTGCCGATCTGAAAGCCCACCCGCGGCCGGAGCTACTGAAACATAAGGTGGTGGCCAGCTGTTTTTTTGAAGCCTCCACCCGCACCCGCCTGTCGTTTGAAACCGCCATCCACCGGCTTGGCGCCTCGGTGGTGGGGTTCTCCGACGCGGGCAATACGTCCATGGGCAAGAAGGGCGAGACCCTGGCGGATACCGTGTCGGTAATCAGTACCTATGTCGATGCCATCGTCATGCGCCATCCGCAGGAGGGCGCCGCCCGCCTGGCCACCGAGTTTTCCGGCGGCGTCCCCATCCTGAACGCCGGGGACGGCGCCAACCAGCATCCTACCCAGACCCTGCTGGACCTGTTTACCATCAAGGAAACCCAGGGGCGGCTCAATAACCTGAATATCGCCATGGTCGGGGATTTGAAATATGGCCGCACCGTCCACTCCCTGACCCAGGCGCTGGCCAAGTTTACCGGCAATCACTTCTTTTTTATCGCGCCGGAAGCCCTGGCGATGCCGACGTATATCCTGCATATGCTGGCGGAAAAAGAGATTACATTCAGCCTGCACGCCACCATTGAAGAAGTGGTGCCGGAACTGGATATTCTGTATATGACCCGCGTGCAGAAAGAGCGGCTGGACCCGTCGGAATACGCCAACGTCAAGGCGCAGTTCGTCCTGCGCGCCGGCGATTTGCACCATGCCCGCGACAATATGAAGGTGCTGCATCCGTTGCCGCGGGTCGATGAAATCGCCCATGATGTGGACAACACGCCTTACGCCTATTACTTCCAGCAGGCTGGCAACGGCATTTTCGCGCGCCAGGCGTTGTTGTCCCTGGTACTTAACGATCAACAGGCAGGCTAACAGGGGGAATATGATGACTCAGGATACCAAATTGCAGGTCGAGGCGATTAATCGCGGCACGGTTATCGACCATATCCCGGCGCAGGTGGGTTTTAAGCTGCTGACGCTGTTTAAGCTGACCGCCACCGATCAGCGCATCACCATTGGCCTGAACCTGCCCTCCAACCAATTGGGCAAAAAAGACCTGATCAAGATCGAAAACATCTTTCTCACCGAACAGCAGGCCAACCAGTTGGCCATGTACGCCCCCCATGCCACCGTCAACCGGATTGATAATTACGAAGTGGTGCGCAAGCTGACGCTATCGCTGCCCGATCGCATCGACGGCGTGCTGACCTGCCCCAACAGCAATTGCATCAGCCGCAGCGAGCCGGTCGCCTCAAGCTTTACGGTAAAAAGCCGGGGTAACCAGGTGCACCTCAAGTGCAAATACTGCGAGAAAGAGTTTGAGCATCAGGCCGTGATCCAAAACGCCTGAGCTGTGC
The DNA here is from genome assembly GCF_047324175.1 of Sodalis sp. RH21. NCBI lineage: Bacteria > Pseudomonadati > Pseudomonadota > Gammaproteobacteria > Enterobacterales > Bruguierivoracaceae > Sodalis > Sodalis sp. RH21. Next base: position 5,356,673 of record NZ_CP178732.1, read on the forward strand.
ATTCGCCGCTTAAGTCCTTATAATAAGCGGCAATGTTTCGTTCATGTACTTATCAACACCAGGAGCCAGCATGTCCCGTATTATCAATACCGAAAACGCACCGGCAGCCATCGGACCCTACGTACAGGCAGTGGATCTCGGCAATATGGTGTTTACCTCCGGCCAAATCCCGGTCTGTCCGAAAAGCGGCCTGGTGGCCGATAATATCGCGGCGCAGGCGCGGCAGTCCCTGGACAACGTGCGGGCCATCGTTGAAGCGGCCGGGCTGAAAGTGGCGGATATCATTAAAACCACGGTGTTCGTCAAGGACCTGAACGACTTCGCCGCCGTCAACGCCGCCTATGAAGCGTTTTTCAACGAGCATAACGCGCCGTTCCCGGCCCGCTCATGCGTGGAAGTGGCGCGTTTGCCAAAAGATGTGCAGATTGAAATCGAAGCGATTGCCGTGCGGCGGTAAAATACAATTTGCGATAGCGCAGGCGCGCGGATGGCGGCGCGCCTGACATAAAACTAACTAAGCCAGTTCTCCACCAACAAACCGTTTATCCGGTCAAATTCCCGGGTATTGTTGGTTATGACGATCAGTCCCTCGCTACGGGCATGAGCGGCGATATGGATATCGTTGACGCAGATTGGCGTACCTTTGCGTTCTAGATTAGCTTTGATGTCGCCATAGTGCATAGCTGCTTTACTATCATAATTGAGAACATCCAAGCGGGACACAAATTCGTCAACAGCTCGTTGATTTCGCACCGGCGCATCGCTTTTCTCCACGCCATACAATAACTCGGCATAGGTAATCGACGAAATAACCATGCGCCCGGCATTGGCGTTAAAAGCTGCAAATACCTCCATGGGACGGCGCTTAATAACATAAATGGCAATATTTGTATCGAGCATGTATTTATACATTAAAAAGATTCGCGCTCTTTTTGTTCCTGAGATGGCCGTTCATCCATAAAGTCATCAGTGGCATGCTCGTCTGAGAAAAAGAAACTATCCCAGGTATGCCCAGCGGGCGAAATTATTCTTTCATGGCCCAATGCCCTGACGGTGACAACCTTAATATCATCGGCGAAACGCATCTCCGCTGGAATTCTTACTGCCTGGGAGCGGTTATTGATAAAAACCGTGCTTTGCGACATATCGCTACCTCCGCGTCGTGCTTATCGAAAATTATAGCAATTTTGATGTATATGGCAAGCGTATAGCGCATTTATGCAATGTTAATTTCTTGCCCTTTTTTGGCTATAAAAATCCCCCTGGGCAACCGGCCGCACCATTACCATGCAAACCTGCCGTGGGTACGGTAATTTTTCCCTATGGAAACCAGCGCCGCGCTGGCGCGCTTTATGCATGGTGCTGTTATCAGCGTTGATGGGCCAGCAAAGGTATGCAGATGATAAACATAAATCTTTCCGGGTCGCCGTTTTTTGATGAAATGGTCTTGGCCGACGGGACCCACCGCGGCCATTACAATGCGTATTGGCAATGGTTGCAGCAGGCCGATCGGCAGGCCATCCAGCAAAAAAAAGAAGAGGCTGAATTACTGTTCCACCGGGTGGGCATCACCTTCAATGTTTACGGCGAAGAGGGGGGAACGGAGCGTTTAATCCCGTTCGACAGCGTGCCGCGCATTATCCCGGCCAAAGAATGGGCGTGGATGGATCGCGGCATTCGCCAGCGGGTAAAAGCCCTGAATGCGTTTCTCTATGACATTTATCACGAACAACATATCCTCAAAGCGGGCATCGTGCCGGCGGAACAGGTGCTGGCCAACGAACAATACCAGCCCTGCATGCACGGCGTGGACCTGCATAATAATACCTATGCGCACATTGTCGGCACCGATATGGTGCGCAACAGCGACGGGCATTATTATGTGCTGGAGGATAACCTGCGCACCCCTTCCGGCGTTTCCTATATGCTGGAAAACCGCAAAATGATGATGCGGCTCTATCCGGACTTGTTCGCCAGCCAGCATATCGCCACCATCGAGCGCTACCCCTTTGAATTGCTGCAAACCCTGCGCGAAAGCACGGCGGTGGAAGACCCCACCGTAGTGGTGATGACGCCGGGCCGTTTTAACAGCGCCTATTTCGAGCACAGTTTTCTGGCGCAGCAAATGGGGGTCGAGCTGGTGGAAGCCGCCGACCTGTTTGTGAAGCAGGGCGCGGTATACATGCGCACCACCGAAGGGCCGTGCAAGGTGGATGTGATATACCGGCGCATCGACGATGCCTATATCGACCCGCTGGCGTTTCGCGCCGATTCCACGCTTGGGGTGCCCGGGCTGCTGTCGGTATACCGCGCCGGGGGAGTGGTGCTGGCCAATGCGCTCGGCACCGGGGTGGCGGATGACAAATCCATCTATCCCTATGTGCCCGAAATGATCCGTTTTTACCTCTCGGAGGAGCCCGTTCTGGGCAATATCCCCACCTGGCAGTGCCGCGATCCCAGCGCTTTATCCTATGTCCTGGCCAACCTGGAAAAACTGGTGGTGAAGGAGGTGCACGGCGCCGGCGGCTACGGCATGCTGGTCGGGCCGAAAGCCTCCCGGGCGGAGCTGGCCGAATTCCGCCAGCGGCTGCTGGCCAACCCGAGCAATTATATCGCCCAGGAAACGCTGGCGCTGTCCACCTGCCCCACTTTTGTGGAGGAAGGGCTGGCGCCGCGTCACATCGATTTACGCCCTTTCGCCCTGACCGGCGACGAAATCCGGCTGGTGCCGGGCGGATTGACGCGGGTGGCGCTCAACGCCGGCTCGCTGGTGGTGAACTCGTCCCAGGGCGGCGGCACCAAGGATACCTGGATAATGGAGGACGACCCATGTTAAGCAGAACCGCCAGCGAACTCTATTGGATGGCCCGCTACCTGGAACGGGCCGAAAGCATCGCCCGGGTGCTGGACGTCACCTATAAATTATCCCTGATGCCGATCCGCAACCAGCAAAACGAGGATTTAACCCTGCCCCTTAACCTGACGGGCGGCCATGCGCTGTTTGAAGAGCATTACTCCCGCCTGACCATGGCGAATCTGCTGAATTTTTTTGCCCTCGATCCGCGCAATCCCAGCAGTATCTACAGTTGCTTTGAAATGGCCTGGAATAACGCCCACGCGGTGCGCGGCAGCCTGTCGTCGGAAGTCTGGGAAAGCATTAACGCCACCTGGATTGAAATGAAACTGATGCGCAGCAAAGGCGTGGCGAAAGTGGGCACCGATGCTTTTTTTGACTGGGCCAAGGAGCGGGCGCACCTGTTTCGCGGCGCGATGTTCGGCACGCTGCTGCGTAATGACGCCCTGTGTTTTATCCGCCTCGGCACCCTGATCGAGCGCGCTTATGCCACCGCGCAATTGTTGGGCGTGAAAGATCAGCAGTTGGATACCGACCCCGATCCGGTACGGGAATATTATCGCCTGGATACGCTGTTACGCGCGGTCAGCGCCCGCGAGGCCTATCACAGCCTGTATAAACATCCGATCAGCCGCGAAACGGTGGCCGAACTGCTGGTATTGCGCAACGATATGCCCCGTTCGCTGCGCGCCTGCGTCGGCGATGTGGTGCAGCAACTGGAGCGCATCGGCGGCCAGCGGGCCAATGTGCCCCGGCGCCTGGCGCATACGCTGAACGTGGAGCTGCGTTTTAGTTCGCTTGATGAGGTGCTGGAACTGGGCCTGCAGGCCTATATGATGCAGTTCCAGGATAAAATCAACGCCCTGGCGGAAAGCATTAACCATACCTATCTGGAGGCGTTATGAAACTGGCCGTCGATCACCTGACGCATTATCGTTATGATCATGAAGTCAAATTCAGCACGCAGTATCTGCGCCTGACGCCGCAAAATACCGCCCGGCAGCATATCGTCGAATGGTCGCTGAACCTGCCGGAGCAGGCCACCCGGGTAGTGGACGGTTTTGGCAATCTGCAGCATGTGCTGACCCTCGACCGGCCCCATGAGGTGATCGCCATCCGCGCCAAAGGGGTGGTGGAAATCGCCGATAACAGCGAAGCGATCCTGGAGGAGTGCGGCCCGCTGTCGCCGCTGGTGTTTTTGCGCTCCAGCCCGCTGACCCAGGCAGACGAGGCGATCCGCGCCTTCGCCGCCCGCTATTACCGCGCCCAGGCGGCGGACGAAAGCCTGCGGGAGCTCATGGCGGAGCTGCGCCAGCGTATGCCTTATACGCCGGGCGCCACCCAGGTGCAGGATTCGGCCGCCAAGGTCTTTGCCGCCCAGCACGGGGTTTGCCAGGATCACGCCCACGTTTTTCTGGCCTGTTGCCGCAGCCTGCGTATTCCCGCGCGCTACGTGAGCGGGTATATTTATAGCGAAGATACCAAACATGTGGCGATGCATGCCTGGGTGGAGGTCTGGCTGAATGAGCATTGGCAAAGCTTCGATATCACCAATAATACCTGCAACCCCAGCCAGCACCTGAAGCTGGCGGTCGGGTTCGATTATCTCGATGCCTGCCCGGTGCGCGGTTCGCGTATCGGCGGCGGCTACGAAGAGATGTTTTCGGAGGCGACCGTGGAGCAAACCGAGGAGCAGCAGGCTGGTGGCCAACAACAATAACGTAATTTAAAGGATATCAGCGTATGACCTACTGCGTGGCGATGCGCCTGGCGGACGGCCTGGTTTTCGCGTCCGACTCCCGCACCAATGCCGGTGTGGATCATATTTCGACCTTTCGCAAGCTGCACGTCCTGCATCAGGATAGCGAGCGCACGCTGGTGCTGCAAAGCGCCGGCAACCTGGCGACCACGCAGAGCATCATTAATCTGCTGCGCCTGCGCGCCAAGGACCCGGAGCGGCCGAACCTGCTCACCGTGCCCACCCTGTTCGATGCCGCCAGCCTGGTTGGCGAAACGGTGCGGGAAGTGATTTTCCGCGACAGCAGCGCGCAGCAAAGCGGCAGCAGCACCGATTTTAGTTGCAGCATCCTGCTCGGGGGGCAGATTGCGGGGGAAGGGCCGCGGCTGTTCCATATTTATCCGGAGGGCAACTTTATCGAGGCCACGGAAGATACGCCGTATTTCCAGATTGGCGAAAGCAAATACGGTAAGCCCATTATCGATCGGGTGCTGACCTTCGACACCTCGCTGGAACAGGCCATGAGCTGCGCGCTGATCTCCATTGATTCCACCCTGCGCAGCAATTTGTCCGTCGGCCTGCCGCTGGATGTGATGATTTATCGGCGCGACAGTTTTGCCAGCGACGAGCAGTACCGCATTACCGAACAGCATCCCTATTACGCCACTATCCGCAAAGCCTGGGCCGAAGGGCTGTTGAACACGTTTTTGAAGTTGCCGCCGCTACAGCTCAAAGAGAACTAGGGCCCGCCCCGGCCGGCCGGGCCAGGGCGCGAATATAATCCGTGGCAAGCATGGAGCTGATTTTATGGTTAAAGCACGCATTGGCCGCTTTAAACTGCGCCGAAGCGAACAGTTCGGGCGGCCCTTGGTTTAATTTGAAATAAATCTCGTTAGTGCTATATATCATGCCTATATATTTAGTCCGCATATAATTTTCCAGCTCGGGGCGGCCAGTTCGCCTGGCCTGCCTGATTAGCGCCTTGACCAAGGGGGTTTTCCAGATCTGCATATCATAATAAGGCACCTCCCCTTTAAGGGATAAAAACTCGCTCAACGATTGATCGCCGCTCATGATGCCCGACCGGCTTAACGCGATAAAATCATGGAACAGGTTATTGGGCAGCATGTCGCAAAAAACAATATTAATCCTCTTCTTGCCGCTGCCCTGGACCGTGATTAAAGGGCTGAGGCGGTTTTCGTCGGGAGCGCAGAGCATCATTTTGACCCGGCCAAAATAGGTGTTGTAGTTGAAATTATCATCCGCCGGCTCCAGCAGCACATTCTCCATGGCCGCCGGCAGCCTGCCCATACAGCTATCCAGTTCCCGTACCACCAGGATATAGTTCATATCCGCCTCGTCCTGGGCATTCTCGATCAGGGTATTGACCACAAAGGTCTGCATGGCCGTAACCGGCGTTTCGGAACTGATGTAACCAATAAAATAATGGCTGCTTCGGTCCAGGGTCAGATTGAGGCTATCAAACAGCAGCTCAAGCTCATGCCTGCATCGTTGCTTAATATCATTTATGGCGGCGTTATCCAGCGGTAAATAACCAATAGCGGCATCGCTGAAACCGAGCCGGTAAAACTGAACCTGCCTGAAGCCTATATCCCTCAGGGAATTGACGTAATGCGCCGGGGTTTGCAATAAGGCCACATTGCTGTCCATTTCGTCGATTAGTGCGATATCTTCGGTGGGAAAATCATATTGATCCGCAATGGATTTTATCAATTGATTCATTATTTGAGGGGGCATGATGCTGACGGGGGAAACCAAAAACAGCGGGTTATGCAGCACCGCGAGATCCTGATATCCCTTGCGCGCCGGGAATCGGCAGAACGTCTCCTGAATGCAATCAAAAGACAGGATGCTGACCCGGCATCCTTCTTTGGCGAGGATAAATGAAATTTTATCGGCTAATACGCGATCGCCGTTTCCTGAGCAAAAAGGATTGAGCAATACGATGTCGCGCCCGTTAAAAGCGGCGGGGATAAACTGCCCAGGATAGCTGGCTGCGGGGGCCTCGGCGACGCTGATATCGTATGGAACGCTGTAGGAGTGAATTTTCATCCAGTTAATCGCTGCAAAATTGAAGCTCTCTGGTTAATGAATAAATGCGGCTGGGCGGGGAAGGTGTATGACGTCCCTCCCCCGCTTGCGGTATATGCGTTATTGCCAGCCGTAACGCCTGGCATACCAGCCTTTCATGGCCTGCACCAGCCCCATATAACCGGCCAGGATCACCGCCAGCCACGGAAAATAGCCGGCCGGCAGCGATTGCAGGTGTAAAAACCCGGCCACCGGCGTAAAGGTCATGCCGATAACCAGCACCATTACCGTCAGGGTGGTAATCCCCAAAGGCCATGACGGGCGGCTTTGCAAAAACGGTATTTTGCGGGTGCGCAGCATATGGACAATCAGGGTCTGCGACAGCACGCCCACCACGAACCAGCCGGTCTGGAATAATGTCTGCTGGTCGATGGTATTGGCTTTGAACACCCACCACATCAGGCAAAATGTCAGAATATCGAATATCGAACTAATCGGTCCGAAAAACACCATGAAGCGTCCCAAATCCCCGCTGCGCCAGCGCTGCGGCTGGCGCAGCTGATCCTCATCCACCTTATCGAACGGAATAGCGATCTGTGAAATATCATAAATCAGGTTTTGTACCAATAAATGCAGCGGCAACATGGGCAGAAAGGGCAAAAAAGCGCTGGCCACCAGCACGCTGAACACATTGCCGAAATTGGAACTGGCGGTCATGCGGATATATTTCATCATATTCACAAAGGTGCGGCGTCCTTCGACCACCCCTTTTTCCAGCACCATCAGGCTTTTTTCCAGCAGAATGATATCCGCCGCTTCCTTGGCGATATCCACCGCCGAGTCCACCGAAATACCGATGTCGGCTGCGCGCAGGGCGGGGGCGTCATTGATGCCGTCGCCCATGAAGCCCACCACGTGCCCCGCGCGGCGCAGCACCCCCACGATGCGCGCCTTTTGCAGAGGGGTGAGTTTGGCGAATACCGTGGTTTCGCGGGCGGCATGGACCAGCTCGGCGTCGCTCAGGGGTTCGATATCCTCGCCCGTAAGGACCCGGCTGACCGACAGGCCCACCTCTTTGCAGACTTTGGCCGCCACCCGTTCGTTGTCGCCGGTCAGGATCTTGACCGTGACCCCATGTTTGGCCAACGCTTCCAGCGCAGGGGCGGCGCTCTCTTTCGGCGGGTCGAGGAAAGCGATATACCCTTCGAGAATCAAATCCGACTCATCCCGCCGGCTGAAATCGGTACGATCCCGGGCCATGGCGCGGCTGGCCACCGCCACCACCCGCAGGCCCTGGCGGGTCAGTTCGCCGGTCACCGCGCCGATACGCGCCATCAGCTCGGCGGTGAGCGGCATGATGTCATCATCGTGGCGCACCCTGGCGCAAACCCCCAGCATTTCTTCCAGCGCCCCTTTGCAAATCAGTTGGGGAATCCCCTGCTCATCGGCCACGATTACCGACATGCGCCGGCGCTCGAAATCAAAAGGGATCTCATCGATTTTGCGCCAATCGGGCTGGGCCAGGCCGGGGCGCTGGTCGCTTACGCTGGCCAGTACCGCCGTATCCAGCAAATTCTTTAATCCGGTCTGGTGATAGCTGTTAAGCCAGGCGCTCTGCAATACCCGATCGCTGGGGGAGCCAAACACGTCGGTATGGCATTCCAGCACGATTTTGTCCTGGGTCAGGGTGCCGGTCTTATCGGTGCACAGAATATCCATGGCGCCGAAATTCTGTATGGCGTCCAGCCGTTTGACGATCACCTGCTGGCGCGAGAGCTGCACCGCCCCTTTCGCCAGCGAAGAGGTGACAATCATCGGCAGCATTTCCGGGGTCAGCCCGACGGCCACCGACAGCGAGAACAGCGCCGCTTCCCACCAGTCCCCTTTGGTGAAACCATTGACCAGCAGCACCACCGGCGTCATGACCAGCATAAAACGAATCAGCAGCCAGCTTACCCGGCTGATCCCCAGCTGGAAGGCATTGGGCGGCGCCGATCGCTGCGTGGAATGGCCGGCCAGCTGGCCGAACCAGGTATTGTCGCCGGTACCGATAACGATGGCCCGGGCCGTGCCGCTAATGACATTGGTCCCCATGAAACACAGGTTGGCGCACTCCAGCGGGGAAGTGGCGGGGTCCGACAAAGGCCGGGCGTTTTTTTCCACAGGCAGCGCTTCGCCGGTTAAGGCCGCCTGGCCGATAAACAGATCCCTGGCCTGCAAAATCCGCACATCAGCCGGGATCATATCGCCCGCGGCTAATTTGACCAGATCGCCGGGCACCAGCAGATCGATGGCGATCTCCCGCCAGGCGCCGTTATCGCTCGCCCCGTCGCTGCGCAATACCGTGGCCGTATTGCCCACCATCTTTTTTAGCGCATCAGCGGCCTTGTTGGATCGCGATTCCTGTACAAAATAGAGCAGCGTGGCAATCATCACCATGATGGCGATGACCGCCGCGGCAATACTGTCGTCGGTGCCATAAGAGACGATACCCAATACCGTTAACAGGATATTGAACGGGTTGCGATAACATAACCATAAATGCCGCCACCAGGGCAGCGGCTGCTCGCGGGCGATGCTATTGAGGCCGAACCGCTGGCGCGCCGCCTCGGCCGCCGGTTCGCCAAGACCCAGCCGGCTGCTGGCAAAACGCGCATAGAGTTCGGGCCCGTCGGCCCGGGCGCAGGCCATGCAGCTTTGGGCCAGGGCCGCCGGTACGCGGCGGTTATCGCTTTTATTGAGTCCGTCCAGCATGACGTCGCGTTGGAACAAACGTCGGGGGAGATGACGATAAAGCCGGGTGAACAGGTGCCGGGAAATGATGTTGAACATGATGCTGTATTCCTTGCCCCGCCGGGACGCAATGCGCCGGGTAAAGACAAAAGTTTAAGCAGCAGAAGAATTATGCTTCTGCCTACCGTTTATCAGCCGGTAAGCAGACACGAAAAATCGGGGCGGGTTACCGGCTGGGCGAATGACAATCAGGATTCGGTGCGGGGTCCATACAGGTGAAACACCTCCGGTTAAATACGGGAAACAGGTTATAGCCGGCAAATCCGGCCGCCAGATGACGAAAATGCTGTCCCTGGCGTAGCAACTTCTTTAGGGTGGTAAGCTGAAGGCTATATGACTTAACTGCGGACTATACGGTCAAAAACATCAACGCTAAATAAACAACATGTGTTTTGTGCGTTTAAAAACCACAGGGTCCGGCTAAGGATGACACCAGGGAGAACGGCACATCATCGATCATAGCGAAACAGGCGGCGCCCCGGCCGTTGGATACCGGCAGCGTAACGGGCGGTTATCATGACCTCCTCCTGGTGGCGCAGCGGGGTGATATACCAGATTTACCCAAAAAGCTTCCAGGACAGCACCGGCAATGGCTTCGGCGATTTGGCCGGCATTACCCGGCGTCTGGATTATTTGCATACGCTCGGGGTGGACGCTCTGTGGCTGACGCCGATTTTTGTTTCCCCCCAGGTGGATAGCGGCTACGACATCGCCGATTATTATGCTATCGATCCCGCCTACGGCACGATGGCGGACTTCGATGCGCTGGTGGAGGCCGCCCATCGGCGGGGCATGCGCATCGTGATGGATATGGTACTCAACCACAGCTCCACCTCGCATCCCTGGTTTATCGCCTCCCAGGACCCCGGCAGCCCCTATCGCCCGTTTTATTTCTGGCGCGACGGCAAGGGTTCCGGCCCGCCCAATAACTGGGTGTCCAAATTTGGCGGCAGCGCCTGGCATCAACCGACCCCCGGCGGGCAATATTATTTGCATCTTTATTCCCGCGAACAGGCCGACCTGAACTGGGCGCATCCGCCGCTGCGCGCCGAACTGAAAAATATCTGCCGGTTCTGGGCCGACCGCGGCGTGGACGGACTGCGCCTGGATGTGATTAATGTGATTGCCAAGCATCCCCGGCTGCCCGACGCGCCAATGGGCGACGGCCGGCCTTATTATACCGATCGGGCCCAGGTAGAAGAGTACCTGCGGGAGATGAACCGGGAGATATTTGCGCCGCTGGGGCTGATGACCGTGGGGGAAATGTCGTCCACTTCTCTGGCTAAATGCCGGCGCTACGCCAACCTTAACGGCGAGCAGCTCTCGATGGCGGCCCATTTTCATCATCTCAAGGTGGATTATCCCAACGGCGAAAAATGGTCGTTGGCCGCCCCGGACTATGTTTTGCTCAAGCAGATTTTTAACCGCTGGCAGCGGGGTATGCATAACCGGGCCTGGAATACGCTGTTTTGGTGTAACCACGATCAGCCGCGCATCGTTTCCCGCTTTGGCGACGAGGGCGAACTGCGGGTCGTATCGGCCAAAATGCTGGCCATGGCGCTGCACGGCATGCAGGGAACGCCGTTTATTTATCAGGGCGAGGAGCTGGGCATGACCGACCCCGGTTTTACCGCCATCGATCAATACCGGGACGTGGAAAGCCTGAATATGTACCACGGCGGCGTAGCGCAGGGAAGCGATGCCGGGCAGTTGCTCAAAATCCTGGCCGCCCGCTCGCGGGACAACAGCCGTACGCCCATGCAGTGGGATGCCGGCAAGCACGCGGGGTTCACCACCGGCACCCCCTGGATCGACGGCTGCAAAAATGCCGATCGCATCAATGCGCAGGCCGCCCTGGCGGATAGCGATTCGGTATTTTATTGCTATCAGCAGCTTATCTCCCTGCGCAAGTCATTGCCGGTGCTGGCCGAAGGGGATTACCGCGATTTATGCCCCGAACACCCTGCGCTTTGGCATTACCAGCGAACCCTGGGCCGCCAGCGCCTCATGGTACTGGCGAATTTGAGTCGCCAGCCCCAGGCGTGGCAACCGGCCAAGGCGTATGCCGGCCCCTGGCGTCGCCTGATGGGCAATTATCCCGACGATATTTCCCCGGTTCCCCGGGCGTTGACGCTGCGTCCCTATGAAGCGGTTTATTGGCTGCGCGGGTAACCGCGGCGGGACAACCATCGCCATTATACGGCGGCGCCCGCATACACTACCGGCGGAAAAATTGCCGGTGAAATCGCAATAAATATTTTTTTGCGGCATTTACCGGCCGCCCGGAAATTTAATGATTTATTTTCAGTAGCATAAATCAAGTCTTGCCGTTTTTTGCTTAAAAACCACGCTGTACAACACTTCGACCGGGTATGTTTTTTATTGAGCAAGGTCAAGTTTAGTTACATTCTCCTGGCTCATACTCTATATCTAGTGGCATAGTTAATTTTAACAAACTAGATATAGTGGTTGCCTTCTCTACCGGTAGCAACGCACGGTTAACGTCCCAAGCGCGGCGTAGCCTGAAGACCATCGGCGGCGGAAGCAACCCATAACCCGCATACAGGAGTCGCATCGTGAAACCGGTAGTGATCAAACGAGACGGTTGTCAGGTTAATTTCGATGAAGAACGGATTTATCAAGCCATCCTCCATGCCGCGCAAGCCGCCGGCGTCGAGGACGACGATTACTGTGCCACCGTCGCCGCCCTGGTGGGCCAGCAGATGAATTCGCGCTCCCATGTGGATATTCGCGATATCCAGGATGCCGTGGAAAACCAGCTGATGGCCGGTCCGCATAAAACCCTGGCCCGTTTGTATATTGAATACCGTCACGATCGCGATGTCGCCCGCGAGCAGCGCGGCCGCCTGAACCAGGAGATCCGCGGCCTGGTCGAACAGAGCAATATGGCGCTGCTCAATGAAAACGCCAATAAAGACAGCAAGGTCATCCCCACCCAGCGCGATCTGCTGGCCGGCATCGTCGCCAAGCACTATGCGCGGCAGCACATCCTGCCGCGCGACGTGGTGCTGGCCCATGAACGGGGCGAAATCCACTATCACGACCTGGATTACGCGCCGTTTTTCCCGATGTTCAACTGTATGTTGATCGATCTGGAGGGCATGCTGACCAAAGGGTTTAAAATGGGCAACGCGGAAATCGAGCCGCCCCGGTCGATTTCCACCGCCACCGCGGTCACCGCGCAGATCATCGCCCAGGTCGCCAGCCATATCTACGGCGGCACCACCATTAATCGTATCGATGAAATCCTGGCTCCTTACGTGGCCGCCAGCTACGACAAGCACCGCAATACCGCCACGCAGTGGAAAATTCCCGATCCCGAAGGCTACGCCCTGTCGCGCACGGAAAAAGAGTGCTACGACGCCTTCCAGTCGCTGGAATATGAAGTCAATACCCTGCATACCGCCAATGGGCAGACGCCGTTTGTCACCTTTGGTTTCGGCCTGGGCACCAGCCACGAGTCGCGCCTGATCCAACAGTCGATCCTGCGCAACCGTATTGCCGGCCTCGGTAAAAATCGCAAGACCGCCGTGTTCCCGAAACTGGTGTTCGCCATCCGCGACGGCCTGAATCATAAATTCAGCGATCCGAACTACGATATCAAGCAACTGGCGTTGGAATGCGCCAGCAAACGCATGTACCCCGATATCCTTAATTACGATCAGGTCGTAAAAGTAACCGGTTCGTTCAAGACCCCGATGGGTTGCCGCAGCTTCCTCGGCGTTTACGAAGAAAACGGCAAGCAGATCCACGATGGGCGCAACAACCTCGGCGTTATCAGCCTGAACCTGCCGCGTATCGCCCTGGAGGCCAAACGGGACGAAGCGCGTTTCTGGGAATTGCTGGACGAGCGCCTGGTACTGGCGAAAAAAGCGCTGATGACCCGCATCGCCCGTCTTGACGGCGTCAAGGCCCGGGTAGCGCCGATTCTGTATATGGAAGGCGCCTGCGGCGTGCGGTTAAAAGCCGACGATGATGTCGCCGAGATTTTCAAACATGGCCGGGCGTCGATTTCGCTGGGTTATATCGGCGTGCATGAAACCATCAATGCCCTGTTCGGCAGCCAGACCCATGTATTTGATGACCAGCAACTGCGTGACAAAGCCGTGGCCATCGTCGCCCATTTAAAAGCGGCCACCGATCGCTGGAAAGACGAAACCGGCTACGGTTTCAGCCTCTACAGTACCCCGAGCGAAAACCTGTGCGACCGTTTCTGCCGCCTGGACGCCGCCGAATTCGGCATCGTCGCGGGTGTCACCGACAAGGGCTATTACACCAATAGTTTCCATTTGGATGTGGAAAAACAGGTCAATCCCTACGATAAGCTGGATTTCGAGTCCCCCTATCCTCCGGTCTCCAACGGCGGGTTTATCTGCTACGGGGAATACCCCAATTTACAGCACAACCTGAAAGCGCTGGAAGATGTCTGGGATTATAGCTACACCCGGGTTCCTTATTACGGCACCAATACGCCGATTGACGAATGCTACGAATGCGGCTTCACCGGCGAGTTCTCCTGTACCAGCAAAGGGTTCACCTGCCCTAAATGCGGCAATCACAATCCGGCCAAAGTATCGGTCACCCGCCGGGTATGCGGTTATCTGGGCAGTCCCGACGCGCGTCCGTTTAATGCCGGCAAACAAGAAGAAGTGAAACGGCGGGTCAAACATTTGCCCAGCGGGCAACTGGGTTAATGCCGCGATGAATTACCATCAATACTACCCGGTGGATGTTATCAACGGCCCGGGCACGCGTTGTACGCTGTTCGTGGCCGGCTGCGAGCACCGGTGCCCAGGCTGCTATAACAAAAGTACCTGGCGCCTCAATTCCGGCGTGCCTTTTACGCCGGCAATGGAAAACCGCATTATCAGCGACTTGCAGGACACGCGCATTCCCCGACAGGGTCTGACCCTGTCGGGCGGCGACCCGCTGCATCCGCAGAACCTGTCCGCGGTGCTGCATTTGGTGCAGCGCATACGCGATGAGTGCCCGGGCAAGGATATCTGGGTCTGGACCGGGTATACGCTGGCGGAATTAAGCCCGGCGCAGCAGCAGGTGACGGCATTGATCAATGTGCTGATCGACGGCAAATTCGTGCAGGAGCTGCGCGATCCCGCGCTCATCTGGCGCGGCAGCAGCAATCAGGTAGTGCATCATTTGCGATAAGTGATTCATTATTTGTCAATTACTGCAAATTATTCCGCATGCGGGCCGTTCATCCATCGAAAATTGACATGCATCAATAAGGTATCCCGCCTTTTCGCGTTCACTTAAGCCTGCCAGCGCCGTTTACGCGCCGGCGGTTACCCCGCTGCCCGTCTGGCCGCGGTTTAATCGGCTGCCCGATGTTGATAACCAGGGAATTATATTGTCTTCCGCTTCAGTAACTGAATTCATGGTAAAACTACGCTGCCGCAGGCGGCGGATATTCGCCTTGATTCTTTTAGCCTTTTGGCTGTTGCTGAACGCCCAGCTGGCCCTTGCCAGCCATCAATGCTCAATGCCGATTACCGCCCTGCCGGCGGCTCTTGAACATACCGAGCAGATGCTGCATGGCGATGCCATGCAGTCGCCCGCGCATGCCGCCGCGCCCGGCCTATTGTGCGATAAGCACTGCGTGCCGGACTCCGCGCAAAAAGATACCCAGCACGCTCCCTTTGTCGTCCTGCCCAGCCAAACCGATCTTCTGGTGGCGCAATGGCGGGACGAACCGCGCATCCCGGATGTCGCCTGGCTCACGCCGCCGATTATAGGGCCGCCGGCAGAGATTCAATTCTGCCGGTACCGGTTATAGCACCTGACATAACGCCAATGGTTGCCTCGCACATAGTGTGATGGCAGTGTTTGACTTATGCTCAGGAATTCACTCAATGCGTACATTATTCATTATCATCGTTTCCGCTTTATCCCTCTTCAATTTGCCCGCACAGGCCGACGGCATGGGCGACATGTCCAACATGAACATGTCCGAAATGCATCACGACCACAATATGATGGCGGCATCCGACGTAGCTACCCCTGCGGATTACCACTCCCAAGGCGTGATCAAGCGCTGGGACGCCCAGCGGGTCGCCATCGCCCATCATGCCATTCCCGCCCTGAACTGGCCGCCGATGACCATGACGTTTACCGTGCCCCAGGCGCTCGCCGGCCAGAAACTGGCCGTGGGCACCCAGGTGGATTTCAGTTTCCGCCAGGATGACCAGGGCTACTCGCTCACCGCCATTCATTCCATTCAGCCTTAAGCGAGGATCGTATGTTGATGCCATGCTCCCATCGGGCGTGGTTGGTGCTTATGCTGTTCGTTTCCGCCGCGTCTAGCGCAGCGCAAATGAGTTTGGATGAGGCACTAACCCGGGCCGAACATTATTCAGCGGATCTTTCCGCCAATATCCATCAACGCCAGGCGCTGGAAAACCAGGCCGACTCCGCCACGCAGCTTCCCGACCCGAAGCTGAAATTCGGCATCGATAACCTGCCGGTGGGCGGCAGCAATGCCCGGCGTTTCACCCGCGAAGACATGACCATGCAGCGTATCGGCATCATGCAGGATTATGTCAGCAGCACCAAGCGCGAAAGAAAAGCCAACGCTTTTCGCGCCGAAGCCGCGTCCACCGCAGCCGGTTATCAAAACCTGCGCGCCCGGTTGCAGCGGGATACCGCCCAGGCCTGGCTGGATATGGCCCTGGCCCAGCAGGCCGTGACGGCGGCCCAGCGCCTGCTGGCTGAAAGCGAACGGCAAATTGCGGTGCAGCGCGCCGCGGTGGCCGGCGGCGGCAGCGCCGGCGCGGTACTGGACGGGCGCCTGGTGGTTATCGAGATGCGCGATGCGCTGACCGACGCGCAGCGTGATGTGGCGGTGGCGCAAGCGCGGTTGACCCAGCTTACCGGCATCGGCCAGATCCAGACCGGCGGCCCCATGCCGCGCTTTGATCGCCTGCCGGCGGACCCGGCTACGCTTGCACAGGGGGTTGCGCTGCATCCCGAAGTCTTGCAGGCCAAACGCGAGTCGGAAGTGTCCCAGGCCCGGGCCGCGCAGTCGGAGGTGGCGGCCATTCCGGACGTCGGCGTCGAGGTTTATTACGGCAAACGCGCCGATGGCCTGGACGATATGGCCGGGATCATGTTTACCGTGGATTTGCCTCTATTCCAGTCGCAACGCCAGGATAAAGACCATGCCGCCGACCGGGCGCGCACCTTTGAAGCCAACGATCGCCTGGCGCTGACGGTGCGCGACCATACCGCGCAACTGGACACGCTGGTGGCCCAATACCAGGCCGCGCAGACGCGCTGGCTGCGGCAACGGGACGAGGTGCTGCCGCTGCAAACACAGCGGCTGCAACTGATCCAGGCGCAGTACCGTACCGGCAGCGCATCGCTCGCCGACCTTCTGAATGCCCGCCGCGCGCTGCTGGAAAGCCAGCTTAATGAGAACCGCGCCGCGCGCGAGGTGGCGCAAAACTGGGCCGCCATCCGTTATCTTATCCCGCAGGAGAACAGACTATGAGCCGCATGACCTTCGGCCAAACCACCGGCCGTGTCGTGGCTGCCGTGCTGATAGTGGCCGCCCTGGCGGCCGCCTTCGCCGCCGGCTATTTCTTCCGGCGCCCGGCTCCTTCACCGACGGCTACCGACGCTTCGTCCGCCGATGCCGGCGGGCGCAAGGTGCTGTATTGGTACGATCCGATGTCGCCGGGGCAGCGTTTTGATAAACCAGGCAAATCCCCCTTTATGGATATGCCGCTGACGCCGCGCTACGCCGACGAGGCCCAGGAGGACGGCGGCGTTACCGTCAGCGCCCGCCAGCAGCAGAACCTGGGCGTACGCGTGGCCACGGTGGAACGGCGGATAATGCAGGGGCGCTTCGAGGCGTTCGGCACCGTCAGCATTGACGACCGCGGCATACAAATTATCCCGGCGCGGGCCAACGGCCTGGTGGAAAAGCTGTATGTGCGCGCCGAGCAGCAGCAGGTAAGCAAGAACCAGCCGCTGGCCAGGCTGTGGATACCCGAATGGAGCGCCGCCCAGCAGGAATATTTGGCGGTGCGCCATTTGGGCGACCCGTCGCTGAGCGCCGCGGCGCGGCAGCGGTTGCAACTGCTGTTTATGCCGGAAGAGATTATCCGCGCGATTGAAAAATCCGGCCAGCCGCAAACCCGCATTGAGATTCGCGCGCCCGAGCAGGGATTTATCAGCAAGCTGGATGTACGCGAGGGCAGCCAGGTCGGCGCCTCGCAGGCGATGTTTGAGTTGTCGTCGCTGGACCCGGTGTGGGTAGTGGCGGATTATCCCGAATCGCAGGCCGGCGCGGTTGAACCGGGCAGCGAGATTATCGCCACTACGTCACGCTGGCCCGGAGAAACTTTCCATGGCCGGATTGCGGAGATGTTGCCGGTAGTGGATAACGCCACCCGTACTTACCGGGCGCGCATCGCGCTGGAAAATCACAACGGCCGGTTGCAGCCCGGCATGTACTTAAATGTGCAGTTGGCCCAGGCGGCCAAAGGCGAAAAGGTACTGGCTATGCCGCATGACGCGCTGATCCAGACCGGCAGCCGCAATACCGTACTACTGGCCCAGGGCGACGGGCATTTTACCCCGGTAAACGTTATCGCCGGCCGCGAATTCGGCGATTGGGTCGAAGTGCGCCAGGGGCTGTCCGCCGGCGATCGGGTGGTGACTTCCGGCCAGTTCTTGATCGACTCCGAGGCCAGCCTGCGCAGCGCCCTGCCGCAAATGGCGGGCAGTACGGCGGATGCCGGCGGGACGGCGGCAGATAGCGCCGCCCCCCAACCCGCCGCCGCGGCTGACCCGGCGGCAACCGGCCACGCTGAGCATACCGGCGGCAATAATACCGCACCGGCCATGGATGCCATGCCGGCGAACGGCGCTGCCGCGCCGGCGTCCCGTTCGCCTGAGTATGCCACCGAAGGGGTGATCGATGCGGTTAACGGCAATAGGGTTACGCTATCCCATCACGCCGTGCCCGAGCTCAAATGGCCGCCGATGACCATGGACTTTATTTTGCCCGCCGGCGGTCTGCCTGACGGTCTCGCCGTCGGTTCCCGGGTCATGTTCCATTTTACCCTGGATGACGGCGGCGCGCAGATCACGCAAATGATGCGGATAGGGAGCGCCAAATGATCGCTTTTATCATTCGCTGGTCGCTGCGCAACCGGCTGCTGGTGCTGTTAAGCGCCGTGCTGCTGGCCGCATGGGGTGTTTGGGCCTTGCAGCGTATGCCGGTGGACGCGCTGCCGGATTTGTCCGATGTGCAGGTGATTATCCGCGTCAGTTATCCCGGCAAAGCGCCGCAGGTGGTGGAAGATCAGGTCACCTATCCGTTGACCACCACCATGCTGTCGGTGCCCGGCGCCACGACGGTGCGCGGGTTTTCGATGTTTGGCGACTCGTATGTGTATGTCTTGTTCGAGGACGGCACCGACCCTTATTGGGCCCGTTCCCGGGTGCTGGAGTACCTGAGCCAGGTGCAGTCTACGCTGCCGCCGGACGCCCGGGCCACCCTTGGGCCGGACGCCACCGGGGTCGGCTGGGTTTATGAGTATGCGCTGGTGGATAAAACCGGCCGCCACAGCCTGGCGGATTTGCGCGCCATCCAGGATTGGATGCTGAAGTTCGAGCTAAAAACCGTGCCGAATGTGTCGGAGGTGGCCAGCGTCGGGGGCATGGTGCGCCAGTACCAGATCCTGCTCAAACCGGACCGGCTGCGCGCGCTGAATATTTCCCATCAGCAGGTTATCGATGCGGTAAAACAGGCCAACCAGGAGGGCGGCGGTTCGGTACTGGAAATGAGCGAAGCGGAGTATATGGTGCGCGCCGCGGGTTATCTGAAAACCACGGATGACTTCGAGCATATCGTCATTACCTCCCGCGGCGGCATCCCGGTATTGCTGTCGGATATCGCCAGCATTCGGCTCGGGCCGGAAATGCGGCGCGGCGTGGCGGAACTGAACGGCCAGGGGGAAGTGGCCGGCGGCATCGTGGTTATGCGGTATGGCAAAAACGCCCTGGATACGATTAACGGCGTTAAACAGAAACTCAACGAGATCCGCCGCAGTTTGCCGCCGGGCGTGGAGATCGTGCCGGTATATGACCGATCCAACCTGATCAAGCAGGCGATCGAGACGTTGTCCCATAAACTGCTGGAAGAGTTTATCGTGGTGGCGCTGGTGTGCAGCCTGTTTCTGTTCCATTTCCGTTCGGCTTTGGTGGCGATTATCACCTTGCCTTTGGGCATTCTCGGCGCCTTTATCGTCATGCACTACCAGGGGGTCAATGCCAATATCATGTCCCTGGGCGGCATCGCCATCGCCATCGGCGCCATGGTGGACGCGGCCATCGTGATGATTGAAAACATGCATAAGGTCATGGAAAAGTGGCGCCATGAACATCCCGGCCAGACCCCGGCGGGCGACGATTACTGGCGGATTTCGGCCCAGGCGTCCACCGAAGTCGGGCCGGCGCTGTTTTGTAGCCTGCTGATCATTACCCTCTCTTTCATCCCGGTATTCTCGCTGGAGGCGCAGGAGGGCAAGATGTTCGGTCCGCTGGCCTTCACCAAGACCTATGCCATGGCGATCTCCGCCGGATTGGGGATTACCCTGGTGCCGGTATTGATGGGCTATTTTATCCGCGGCCGCATTCCCGATGAACATGCCAACCCGATCAACCGGGGGTTGATTCGCCTGTACCAACCTTTATTGGATCGGGTTTTAGACTGGCCGAAAACCACCCTGGCCCTGTCGCTGGCGCTGCTGGTGGTCACGTTATTGCCGCTCAGCCGTTTAGGCACCGAATTTATGCCGGCCCTGGACGAAGGGGATCTGCTGTATATGCCCTCTACCCTGCCGGGGATTTCGGCGCGCGAGGCGGCCAGGCTGTTGCAGCAAACCGACCGGTTGATTAAAACCGTGCCGGAAGTGGCCACTGCTTTCGGCAAGGCGGGACGAGCCGATTCCGCCACCGACCCGGCGGCGCTGACCATGCTGGAGACCACCATCCATTTTAAACCCAAGGATCAATGGCGGCCGGGCATGACCACCGACAAACTGGTGCAGGAATTGGACCGGGCGGTGTCGCTGCCGGGGGTGGCCAATGTGTGGGTGCCGCCGATCCGCAACCGGCTGGATATGCTGGCCACCGGCATTAAAAGTCCGGTGGGGATTAAGGTCAACGGCAATAACATCAACCAAATCGAGGAGGTGGCGCAGCAAATCGAGCGGGTGGTGAAAAACGTTCCCGGCGTAACGTCGGCCCTGGCGGAACGGTTAAACGGCGGGCGTTACATCGACATTAATATCGATCGCGTGCGCGCCGCCCGCTACGGCGTATCGGTGAGCGAGTTGCAATCCATCGTGGCGTCGGTGGTGGGCGGCGATAATATCGGTGAAACCATTGAAGGCCGCGAGCGCTACCCCATCAATGTGCGTTATCCGCGCGAACTGCGCGATTCGGTGCAAAAACTGCGCGACCTGCCGGTGGTGACCGCCGCCGGCGCCCAGGTGACGTTGGCGGATTTGGCGGATATCCGCGTCAGCGACGGGCCGCCGATGCTGAAAAGCGAGAATGCCCGCCTGTCTGATTGGATCTATGTGGATTTACGCGGCCGCGATTTAAAATCCGCCGTGCAGGAGATGCAACAGGCGGTGGCGCAGCAGGTAAAATTGCCGGAAGGCGTATCGTTAAGCTGGTCGGGACAATTCGAGTACCTGGAACGCGCCAGCGCCAAACTGAAAATCGTGCTGCCGTTTACCCTGGCGATTATCTTTGTTTTGCTATACGTCACCTTTGGACGGGTGCGGGACGCGCTGCTGATTATGGGTACGCTGCCCTTTGCGCTAATCGGCGGGGTCTGGTTGCTGTACCTGCTCCATTATAACCTGTCGGTGGCCGCGGCGGTGGGGTTTATCGCCCTGGCGGGGGTCGCGGCGGAGTTCGGGGTGATCATGGTGCTTTACCTGAATCATGCCATGGAAAATCACCGTACCGGCCCCGGGCCGTTAACCGAGCAGCAGATGCTGGCGGCGATCCGTGAAGGGGCGGTGTTGCGCGTCAGGCCCAAGGTAATGACGGTGGCCACCATTATGGCGGGGTTGTTGCCCATTATGTGGGGCGGAGGCGTAGGGTCGGAAGTGATGCAGCGGATTGCCGCGCCGATGATTGGCGGCATGGTCAGCGCGCCGCTGCTGTCAATGCTGGTGATCCCGGCGTTATACCGGATATTGCACCGGAAAGGATAAAATAGCGCCGCTCAGACTGCTGACAAACGTGTGCATCAGTTTGAAGTGGGCATGATGGGTAAGAAGGGTAAAGCGTAGCGCGCCAGGGACAAAGACGCCGGGAGCGTCTTTGAACAACGCAGAAGGCGTTGGCCCGCAGGGTGGCACTCAAGGATGAGAGCCATAATCGCGCGCCCGAGCCCTCATGGATGGATTTACGGCATCTTTACGATCTTGCCTATCATGCCCGCAAATATGGCTTTGTCATCAAGCTCTGCGGCGCTGGAACAGCGCCGCTTTTTTATGGGGTTTTACACCGGCAGCGAGGAGGTTTCCCGCAGCGCCAGCAGCTGTTTTTCATAGGCCAGGGCTTTGTCGCCGTCGAACTGGTTTTCCCATTTGGCGATCACCAGCACCGCCAGCGCATTGCCCACCACGTTTAGCGCGGTACGGGCCATATCCAAAATGCGATCGACCCCGGCGATAAACGCCAACCCTTCCAGGGGGATGCCTACGCTGCCAAGCGTCGCCAGCAGCACCACGAACGAGACGCCCGGCACGCCGGCGATGCCTTTCGAGGTCACCATCAGGGTCAGCACCAAAATGATTTCCTGGCCGATGGACAGATTAATGCCATACAGCTGGGCGATAAAAATGGCGGCGATACTTTGGTACAGCGTGGAGCCGTCCAGATTAAAAGAGTACCCGGTCGGCACTACAAAACTGGTGATGGCCGGCGGCGCGCCATAGGCTTCCATTTTTTCGATGATCCGCGGCAGGACGCTCTCCGAGCTGGCGGTGGAATAAGCCAGGATCAATTCCTCTTTCAAAATGCGGATCAGCATCCAGATACGCAAATGACATAAGCGCGCCACTCCCCCCAGAACCACCAGGGCAAAAAACGCAATCGCCGCGTAAACCAGCAACACCAGCTTGGCCAGCGGCAGCAGCGACGAAAACCCGAAGTTGGCGACGGTCACCGCAATCAGCGCGAATACCCCTACCGGCGCATAGCGCATGATCATATGGGTCACTTTGAACATGGTTTCGGCCACCGCTTTAAATACATTAAGCAGCGGGGTTTTGGTCTCGACCGGCAACGCCGCCAGCCCCAGGCCAAACAGCACTGAAAAAAAGATTACCGGCAGCATTTCCCCGCGCGCCATGGCGGCGAAAATGTTCTGCGGAATAAGGGAGAGAATTGTGCCCACCAGGCTATGACCGCCGCTTTGTATCTGCTCGGTGGTCTTTTCGTACTGCGATATATCCACCGCCGACAGCGTGGACATATCGATCCCGTGCCCCGGCTGGAAAACATTGGCCAGCGTAATGCCCAGCACGATGGCGAGCGTAGTGATGATCTCAAAATAAAGAATGGTTTTCAGGCCCAGGCGGCCTAACTTTTTGGCGTCGCCGACCCCGGCAATGCCCACGATCAGCGTGGAAATCACGATGGGCACGACGATCATTTTAATCAGGCGGATAAAAATATCGCCGGCCGGTGCAAGTATATTGCCGATAAGCCACTCTCGGCTCTCCAGCTGGTTATGTAGTATCGCGCCTAAGCCGATGCCCAGGATCAGGGCCAACAGAATTTGCCAGGCAAGCGTAATTTTTAACTTTCTCATAACAATATCATTTTCCCGAAGTGAGCCCGCCGGGGCCAATTATTATCCTGGCTGGTGATGGTCAGCGCTTTTCTACACCATTTAGACATGCGCGGCGGGGTCTGTTTTCAAAAGGCCTAAACCCGAGGACGTAACTCTGTACCATCTCAAAAAGCCTCAATGCAAGCATTGATTTATACGCGCTTCGCATTGATTTATCCTTCATAGGGGAAAATCACAGGTAATAAAATTATAACCGCATGTAAGTAAACGAATAATTTATTTAAATAATTCATTATTTAATGCATAGGCACACCTATTTCAATGCTTTTATTTTGCTTTTGCGGCGGTTGCCGCTTGGGATGTATTGCGCAAAAAAACATCAAATGTATGACAAATATGCGGGTTGGAACGCCCGCAAATTCCGCCCTGGCGACAGATTTTTAGCCGTCGTAGCAAACCCTCAACAAAGATGCGTGATCTAACGCGCAAAAAGGAAACAAAGCCCCGTGAGCTGGTTCAATTAACCTGCGCTTGACATATCATTAACAAATACAAGGAGGAAACCATGAGCCAACCGCATACTTACCCGATTCCGGCTGATATTGCGCATCGCGCCCTCATTTCCGAGGAGCAATATCGCCAGCTTTATCAGCAGTCTGTGACCGACCCCGAGGCTTTTTGGGGAGAACAAGGCAAGATAATCGATTGGATCACCCCATATAAAACCGTTAAAAACACGTCTTTCGATCCCGGCCACGTGCGAATCCGCTGGTTTGAGGACGGTACGCTGAATGTATCCGCCAATTGCCTGGATCGGCACCTTGCGGAACGCGGCGATCAGACCGCGATTATTTGGGAAGGGGACGACGCCGGCGAAAGCCAGACCCTGACCTATCGGCAATTGCACCAGGCGGTCTGCCGTTTCGCCAATGTATTGAAATCCCAGGGTATCGCCAAAGGCGATGTGGTGGCGATCTATATGCCGATGGTGCCGGAAGCGGCTGTGGCGATGCTGGCCTGCGCCCGCGTCGGCGCCATTCACTCCGTGATTTTCGGCGGTTTTTCGCCGGAGGCCATTGCCGGGCGTATCGTCGATTCCAGCGCCAAGCTGGTGATTACCGCCGATGAAGGTATCCGCGCCGGCCGTAAAATTCCGTTGAAGAAGAATATCGACGACGCGCTGAAAAATTCGGCGGTGAAAACCATCGGGCGGGTCATCGTTTTCAAGCGCACCGGCAAACAAATCGACTGGACGCCGGGACGGGATCTATGGTGGCACGACGCGGTGGCGGACGCCGCGGACGACTGTCCGCCGCAGGCGATGAACGCCGAAGATCCGCTGTTTATTCTGTATACGTCCGGTTCCACCGGCAAACCCAAAGGCGTGCTGCATACCAGCGGCGGTTATCTGGTTTATGCCGCCCTGACCTTTAAGTATGTCTTTGATTATCATCCCGGCGACATTTATTGGTGTACCGCCGATGTGGGCTGGGTGACCGGCCACAGTTATTTGCTGTATGGCCCCCTGGCCTGCGGCGCCATTACCCTGATGTTCGAAGGGGTGCCCAACTGGCCGGACGCAAGGCGCATGGCCCAGGTGGTGGATAAACACCGGGTCAATATCCTTTATACCGCGCCGACGGCCATCCGCGCGCTGATGGCGGAAGGCGATAAAGCCATCGAAGGCACCAGCCGGGAATCCCTGCGCATTATGGGTTCGGTGGGCGAGCCTATCAATCCCGAAGCCTGGGAATGGTATTACCATAAAATCGGCAACGCCAAATGTCCGATCGTGGATACCTGGTGGCAGACCGAAACCGGCGGCTTTATGATCACGCCGCTGCCGGGGGCCACGCCGTTAAAAGCCGGCTCGGCTACGCTGCCGTTCTTCGGGGTGCAACCGGCGCTGGTGGATAACGGCGGCGTCGCCCAGGACGGCGCGGGCGAAGGCAACCTGGTGATTACCGACTCCTGGCCCGGGCAGGCGCGCACCTTATATGGCGATCATGACCGCTTCGAGCAAACCTATTTCTCCACCTTTAAAGGCATGTATTTCAGCGGCGACGGCGCGCGGCGCGACGAAGACGGCTATTACTGGATCACCGGGCGCGTGGACGATGTGCTGAACGTTTCGGGCCACCGCCTGGGCACCGCCGAAATAGAATCGGCGCTGGTATCCCATCCGAAAATCGCCGAAGCGGCGGTGGTCGGTATTCCGCACAATATCAAAGGCCAGGCCATTTACGCGTATATCACCCTTAATCACGGGGAAATGCCCACCGCCGAGCTGTATAACGAAGTGCGCAGCTGGGTACGCAAGGAGATAGGCTCGATAGCCACCCCGGATATCCTGCATTGGACCGATTCACTGCCCAAAACCCGCTCGGGCAAAATTATGCGACGCATTTTGCGCAAGATCGCCGCTGGCGATACCAGCAATCTTGGCGATACCTCGACCCTTGCCGATCCCGGCGTGGTAGAAAAGCTGTTAGAAGAAAAACAATCCATGAATATGCCTTCATAAAACCCTCGCCGCCCGCGGGCGGCGCTTTCCGATCATTACCTCTACCCTACTGGAGAATCCCTGATGAATGACACCATTTATCAAAGGATAGCGAGTAATCCGCATTTCAAAGAACTGGTGGCGAAACGCCAGCGTTTTGCGATGCTGCTCTCGCTGATTATGTTGGTGCTCTACTATGGCTTTATCCTGCTTATCGCTTTCGCACCAGGCTGGCTGGGCACGCCATTGCATGAAGGCGCCAGCATTACCCGCGGTATTCCGCTGGGCATCGGTTTAATTGTGATCTCTTTTATCCTCACCGCGGTCTATGTCATCCGGGCCAACGGGGAATTTGAACGTTTAACCCAGCAGTTGCTGCGGGAGGTAGGGCATAATGAATAAATCCTTCAGGTTCCTGCCGGGTTTGCTGCTGGCCATGCCGTTACTGGCGCAGGCGGCGCCGGCCGACCGGCCGCAGCCGCTGAATGTACAGGCCATCATCCTGTTCGTGGTGTTTGTGGCGCTGACGCTCTATATCACTTATTGGGCCTCGAAAAGAACCCGTTCGCGCAAAGATTATTATACCGCCGGCGGCAATATCACCGGTTTGCAGAACGGGCTGGCAATCTCCGGCGATTTTATGTCGGCCGCCTCGTTCCTCGGTATTTCCGCGCTGGTCTATACGTCCGGCTACGACGGTCTGATTTATTCACTGGGCTTCCTGGTCGGCTGGCCGATAATCTTGTTTTTAATCGCCGAGCGTTTGCGCAATCTCGGCCGTTATACCTTTGCCGACGTGGCATCCTACCGTTTAAAGCAAAAGCCTATCCGTACGCTGTCCGCGTGTGGTTCTCTGGTGGTGGTGGCGCTGTACCTGATTGCCCAGATGGTGGGCGCGGGCAAGCTTATCCAACTGCTGTTCGGCCTGAACTATCATGTGGCGGTGGTGCTGGTGGGCATATTGATGGTGATGTACGTGCTGTTCGGCGGCATGCTCGCCACCACCTGGGTGCAGATCATCAAAGCGGTATTGTTGCTGGCCGGCGCCAGTTTTATGGCGCTGATGGTGATGAAAACCGTGAATTTCAGCTTTGATACGCTGTTTTCCGAAGCCATGAAAGTGCACAGCAAAGGCGCGGCCATCATGCGGCCCGGCGGCTTGGTGTCCGATCCTATTTCCGCGCTGTCGCTAGGCCTGGCGCTGATGTTCGGCACCGCGGGCCTGCCCCATATCCTGATGCGGTTTTTTACCGTCAGCGATGCCAAGGAAGCCCGTAAAAGCGTCCTGTATGCCACCGGCTTCATGGGTTATTTTTATTTTTTAACCTTTATCATCGGCTTCGGTGCCATTTTGCTGGTGGGGGCCAATCCGGTCTTCAAGGACGGCACCGGCGCGCTGCTGGGCGGTTCCAATATGGCGGCGGTGCATCTGGCCAATGCGGTGGGGGGCAACTTCTTCCTGGGCTTTATCTCGGCGGTGGCCTTCGCCACCATTCTGGCGGTGGTGGCCGGTTTGACCCTGGCCGGCGCCTCGGCGGTCTCCCACGATCTCTATGCCAGCGTGATCAAGGAGGGCAAAGCCACCGAGCGGGATGAACTGCGGGTATCAAAAATCACCGTGGTCGTCCTGGGGATCGTGGCGATAGCGCTGGGCGTACTGTTTGAAAACCAAAATATCGCCTTTATGGTGGGATTGGCATTCTCCATTGCCGCCAGCTGTAACTTCCCGATTATCCTGCTGTCGATGTATTGGTCGAAACTGACCACGCGCGGCGCGATGGTGGGCGGCTGGCTAGGCCTGATTACCGCGGTGGCCCTGATGATCCTGGGGCCGACCATCTGGGTGAAGGTGCTGGGCCACGCGGCGCCGATCTATCCCTATGAATATCCGGCGTTATTCTCCATGCTGGTGGCGTTTATCGGTATTTGGGCGTTTTCGATCACCGACACGTCCGCCCAGGGGGCCAAAGAGCGCGGCCTGTTTTTCGCCCAGTTTATCCGCTCGCAAACCGGCGTGCGGGAACCTGCGGCCTTGCGGCCTGAGACCGCCGCCCCGCCGCGTTTTAACAAAGAGGGCAAGATCATAAAAACGCCGTAGCGCCCGCGCCGTTAACTCAGCCCCGCCAGGGCGGCGCTCATCTTTGGGCGCCGCCCTGGCGAAACCGGCGGTTCGCGTCGTTCAACCGCGTTGCCGGTGCCGGCGCATGCGTTCTCGGCGCACGGCGTGGTTACCACATCAGATGGCCGATAAGCGGCGCCACCATGACCGTCACAATGCCCGCCAGCATCATCACCAGACTGGACACCACCCCTTCTTCATTGCCCATTTCGTAGGCCCGCGCGGTACCCGCGCCGTGGGATGACGCCCCAAGCCCGGCGCCCTTGGCCATTTTAGCCCGCACCGACAGCCGCAAGAAAACGATATCGCCAATCGCCATGCCGAATACCCCGGTGATCACCACGAACAGCGCCACCAGATCGGGCTGGCCCCCCATCTGCTTTGCCGCTTCCAAGGCAAAAGGAGTGGTAATGGAGCGCACCGCCAGGCTGCGCTGGATCACCTCCGGCAGCGCCAGCAGACGCGCCAGCCAGACCGAACTGGCCACCGCCACCAGCGTAGCGGTAATAACGCCGGCGCTCAATGATAGCCAATGCTGGCGAATCACCGTCAGGTTTTCATATACCGGCACTGCAAAAGCGATGGTGGCCGGTCCCAGCAGCCACAGCAGCCAATGGGTTTCCACCAGATAATGCTGATAAGACACATGGGTCACCGCCAGCAGGGCCACCAATACCGCCGGGGTAAATATCAGCGGCATCAGCATTAAATGGTGATGCTGGCGATAAAGTTTTTTATTGGCGAAATAAAGGACCAGCGTCACAAATAAGCAGACCACACCCAGGATAATATCAATCATGCTGGGATATTCTGCGCGCCGCCAGCCATAGCTCAAAACGATAAACCCGCTCCACCACCAGGCCGGTAATGCCCAGCACCAGGGCGGTGCTCACCGCGATCACCAGACAGATGCGCCACCCGTCCACCAGCAGCAACTGGGTATAATTAATCACCGCCACCACGGCGGGGACAAAAAACAACAACATTTCCGCCAGCAGCCAACGCGCTCCGGCCGAGACCCAGCGCACCGGCAACACCCCTGAGACAATCAGCGCCAGCAGCATGAACATGCCGACCACATTCGCCGGCAGCGGCAGATGATAGCGATCCACGACTTGCTGGGCCGCCAAAAACAAACCGATATACAGCGTTACCTGAATCAATAACTGAACCTGCAGCACGCACAGCGGCATGGTCACACGCCCCGGCAACAACATGATCCGTTCCTTTTCACGACAAGAGAGCCTGCATTATAGGCGGGGCGGCAATCGTGCTGAAAATGAATTAATATCATAGATATCATTCCCACTAGGAATAGTAATGGATATCCGTACCCTGCGGTATTTTGTTGAAGTGGTCCGGCAGCAAAGCTTTACCCGCGCCGCGCAGACGCTGTTTGTCACCCAGCCGACCATCAGTAAGATGCTCAAGCACCTCGAAGAAGAGCTGGACTGCCGTTTACTGATTCGCGACGGGCGCAAGCTGCGGCTGACCGACAGCGGCCAGGCGGTATATAACCGCGGGTTGGCTATTCTTGATGAGTTCCGCCAGCTCCAGGCGGAGCTGGAAGATATCGGCTCCTTGAAAAAAGGCCGGCTGCGCCTGGGCATACCGCCCATGGTCGGTACCCAAATGGCGGATTTAATCAGGGATTTTCGCCGCTTATATCCCGGCATCGAGCTACAAATCGCGGAGTTCGGCGGCCTGACGGTGCAACAGGCGGTACTGTCGGGGGAACTGGATCTGGCGCTGACCGCCCTGACCGTCGACACCGAAGCCGACCTGACCGTGCTGCCTTTATTCAACCATCCGCTGTGCGCGGTGGTGCCGCGCACAGCCCCCTGGCTTAACCGCACGTCGGTGCCGCTAAGCGAGCTGGGACGCTGGCCGGTGCTGATTTATAACGAGGATTTCGCGCTGTACCGGCAATTAATATCGGCCTTCCAGGCCGAGGGAATTAACCCGCAAATCGCGGTACGCAGCGGGCAGTGGGATTTTCTGGCGGCCATGGTGGAAGCCGGGATCGGCATCGCCATACTGCCGGAGCCTATCTGCCAGCGGCTGGATAAAAGCCGCCTGCTCTGGCTGCCAGTGGCCCCGCTGATGACCTGGCAACTGGGGTTGATTTGGCGGCAGGGCAGCTATCTGCCCCACTGCGCCCAGGCGTGGATCGCCGCCTGCCGCAAACACTGGCCGCAGGAGGAACAGCCCACCCTGCTGCCATAACCGGTATAATTCCCGGTATTATTCGCTTTCGATCAGCAGCGCTTCCAGCAAATCGAGATCGTGCAGCAGTTTGACCAGGGTTTCATTGCTGATCTTTTGCTGCGCGCGCAGGTGATAATACTCGCCCCGCTCGGCGCGCAGGGCATTGAGCCGCATGCGGCGCTCAAGGTTTTCGATCAGCAAGGCGTTGCCGGGGTCGTTTTTGCCGTCGATGCGCCGGCGCAGATTGCCGATTACCCGGGAGCTGACCTCGGAAAGCACTTGGTCATCAATATTTTCTTCCTGATCGAGCGCCAGCCGTTCCTGCATCTTATGCAGGCTTTCGATGGCCACTTCGGCGGCTGCGGCCCGCGCCATGCGCTCCTCCTTGCGGTGCAGCGCTTTATCCGCCACCACGATGCCGCGCAGCAGCAGCGGCAGCGCGATCACCCCGCAAATCAAAGAAAACAAAATCACCCCGGCGGCGATAAACACCAATTGATAGCGCGAGGGAAACGCCGAACCGTCGCTGAGAAACAGCGGAATGGACAATACGCCGGCCAGGGTAATCGCCCCGCGTACGCCGGCAAACGAGGCAATCAGGATTTCACGCATGCTGTAGTCGCCGAATACCATCGGCCGTTTTTTCAAAAACCGCTGGCTGAATTTTTTCATCAGCAGCAGCCAGCAAAACCGCAACAGCATTAGCGCCCCGTAGATCACGACGATATCGGTAAACAGCATCCAGGTTTCAATGGTAGGGTCCAGTTCGGCCTGGGTAATGGAGGTGGATAGAATTTCCGGGAACTGCAGACCCAGCATAATAAACACCATGCCGTTGAAGACAAATTCCAGCATGGCCCAGACGCTGTTGGCTCGCAGGCGCATGGCCAGCGGCGCATTACGGATAATGCCGGACTGGCCGATGGTCATGCCGGAGGCCACCGCCGCCAGGATGCCGGAGACGCCGAGGTGTTCGGCAATCAGGTAGGAGGCAAAGGGCAGCAACAGCAGCAGTACCGTCTGGGTGGCAGGGTCGTCGCCGCTCCAGCGGTTAATCAGACGCAGCGATTTGCTGTAGGCCCAGGTTACCGCCACCCCGGCCAGCAGCCCGCCGGCCGCCACTTTCACGAATTCCAGCGACGCGCCGCCCACGGTAAACACCATGGTGCCCATCGCCACGGCAATGGCGAATTTCAGCGAGACCAGGCCCGACGCGTCGTTCATCAGCGCCTCGCCTTGCAAAATATCCATCAGTTTTTTGGGAATGCGGCCTTCGCCCACGATGCCCGAAAGCGCCACCGCATCGGTGGGGGACAGCACCGCCGCCAGCGCCAGCGCGGCCACCAGCGGGATACCCGGCACCATCCAGTAAATCAGGTAGCCCACGCCGACCACGGTAATCAATACCAGCACCAGCGCCAGGGCCACGATTTCGCCCCCATGGCGCAAAAACTCCCGCGCCGGGGTTTTCCAGCCGTCGGCGAACAGCAGCGGCGGGATAAACAGCACCAGGAATAGTTCCGGATTAAAATCCACATGCAGGCCAAACTGCGGCCAGGCCAATAGCGCGCCCAGAGCGATTTGCATTAACGGCAGCGGAATTTGAAACGGGAGAATGCGCGTAATCACACCCGACAAGGATACGATCAAGGTGAGAATCAAAATGGTAAAAAAGATTTCCATGCTTACCTTAGTCTTCAGATCTATCTACGTCCACAGTCCGGCCTGGGAAGGTACAGGCCCGTAACGCGAGCCTTGATAGTAGAACATTTTGACAAAAGTTAAAAACCTGTTATCGACCAGCGGCGGCATTTTTTAACTTTATTTTGGCGGTTTATTACGGACATAAAAAATCGGGCATAAAAAAACCGCCCCGGTTGAAAATCGGGGCGGCCTGATTATGGACCTAATTAAAGACGCGCCCGACCAGGCTGCGGATATACCGTCGCCGCGCAGGTGGATGCGCCAGGCGTCAGATCGCCCAGCCACCGGCATAAAAGGTAACCAGGGCAACGGCGATAATGACCGTGCCGAGGTTAAGTTTACGCCATTCGCCGGCAAAAACGCGTCCGATAACCAGCGACCCGAACCCCAGCATGATGCCGGTGACGATATTGCAGGTCAGTACGATAAAGGTCGCGCACAGCAGGCCGGACATGGCATCGACAAAATCGCTGAAATCGAGTTTGGCGACATTGCTCAACATCAATAGCCCCACATACATCAGCGCCGGCGCGGTAGCGTATCCCGGCACCAAATAAGATAGCGGCGACAAAAATAAAATCACCAGGAACAACAACCCGACGATAGTGGCGGTCAGTCCGGTTTTACCCCCGGCGGCGGTGCCGGCTGCCGATTCGATATAGACCGCGGCGGGGGATGCCCCGACCAGGGACGAAAAGATGCTGCTCAGGGAATCCGCCGTCAGCGCCCGGCCGCCGTTGATGATTTGTCCGTCTTTATCCAGCAGGTTCGCCTGGCCCGCCACCGCGCGGATGGTGCCGGTGGCGTCGAACACCGCCGTCATAACCAGCGCCAGCACGCTCGGCAATACCGCCGGTTGCAGCGCGCCTTTAATATCCAGATTGAAAATCAGCGAGTGGCCCTGGCCGTCGGACAAGGTGGGCAGCGCGAATAATCCGCGATAGCTGACGCTGGGATCAAAAATCAGGCCCAACACGGATATCACCACGATGACCAATAAGATCCCGCCCGGCACGCGCAGTTTCTCCAGGCCAAAAATGGCCGCCAGTCCCACCAGCGACATAATCACCGGGAAAGACGCGAAGTCCCCCAGCGCCACCGGGAGTCCTTCAATGGGGTTTTTTACCACCAGGCCGACGCCGTTGGCGGCGATAATCAGCAAAAACAGCCCGATGCCGATGCCGGTGCCGTGCGCCACGCCCATGGGCAAATTGTGCAAGATCCATGAACGGATGCCGGTGGCGGAAATTACGGTAAATAGCACCCCCATCAGGAATATCGCGCCTAATGCCACCGGTACGCTGATATGTTGGCCGAGCACCAGGCTAAAAGCGGTAAACGCGGTCAGGGAAATGGCGCAGCCAATGGCCATCGGCAGGTTGGCCCATAACCCCATCAGCAACGACCCAAACGCGGCCACCAGGCACGTGGCGACAAATACCGCCGCCGGAGGAAAGCCCGCCTTGCCCAGCATGCCGGGCACCACAATCACCGAGTAGACCATGGCCAGAAAGGTGGTCAGGCCGGCCAGCACTTCCTGGCGCACGCTGCTGCCCCGTTCGGAAATGCGGAACCAGGCATCGAGGGCAGAGCGCGGCCTGGTATCCCGGGCGGCCGGATGGGTGGAGCTGGACATATCAAATCCCCTAAAATTATACGCTTATCGTCAAATGAACGGACGCTTCCCCGGAAGCAACCGCGCAGCTCAGCGCAATCGTTTACCCGCTGGCGGCAAAACAGGGCGATGATCGGGCGGGGGAAGCGAGGGCAGGGATTATCCTGCCCGCATAGGGGGGATATCAACTTAAAATTCCACTAGCTGACAAATTATTGATTTGGGTCGGGTAGCGGCTTCCGGTTAGTTTTGCTGTTCGCGTTTTTTGGCCCGTTGATATGCCGGGCGCTGCTGAAGTTTAGCGAGATAGGCTTGCAATGCCGGGTAGCCGTCGATGCCGACGCGCGAAGCCAGGCCCTCCAGCGGAAAGCTCATCTGGATATCCGCCGCGCTGAACCGCTCGCCGGCGAACCATGGGTGCTGGCTTAAATGATTTTCCAGATAACGGCTGTGGGTCAGCAACTGCGGGTCGACATATTTTTGCTGCACCCCTTTACCGAGCGCCGCGCCCACGGGACGTACCAGCAGCGGCACCGGAGCTTTGCCCAGCATGCCGAAAATCAGTTTCATCACTAGTAGCGGCATTAACGACCCTTCGGCATAGTGCAGCCAGTAGCGATACCGAATCCAGCCATCGCCATGGGTATCCTGGGGCGCCAGCATATATGCGCTGTCGTAGCGGTCCTCAACGTAATCGATAATCGCCCCCGACTCCGCCAGGGTCAGCCCGCCGTCGGTGATAATGGGCGACTTGCCCAAGGGGTGGACCCGTTTTAACGATTCAGGCGCCAGCATGGTCTTTTCGCGCTGGTAATAGATAACGTCGTAGGGCAGATCCAGCTCTTCGAGTAACCATAAAATACGGTGTGAACGTGACTTATTCAGGTGGTGAACGGTAATCATCGGGCGCTCCTTCAATAAATTTCCTGCTATTACTGTAGTTCACCCACGGATAGTTCACCTGTGGGTAGTTCATATATGGATAGCTCGCCTGCGGACCGACATCAGCGCCAAAACAAAAAAACCGCACCGGCGTCTGCCGGTGCGGTTATAGGGCGATAAAACACCAGTATCAGAAGTCGACGGTCATCGACACCTTGGCAACGCGCGGCTCGCCCTGGGTCAGGTAACCGCCGGTGGCTGAAGCCCAATATTTTTCATTGGTGACGTTTTCAACCCCGGCACGCCAGATAATATTATTTTTCGGCAAATTCATATTGTAGCGCAGGCCCAGGTCCAGCCGGGTCCAGCCGTCGACTTTCAGGTTATTGGCTTCGTCCGCGTATTGCGAACCGGAGCGAATAACCTTGCCGGTGGCGGTAATACCGGTCAGGCCGGGGATATCATACTCGCCGCCCAACACTACTTGGTAGCGGGGCACGCCCACCGCATCGT
This sequence comes from Sodalis sp. RH21, assembly GCF_047324175.1. Lineage (NCBI taxonomy): Bacteria > Pseudomonadati > Pseudomonadota > Gammaproteobacteria > Enterobacterales > Bruguierivoracaceae > Sodalis > Sodalis sp. RH21. The sequence continues at coordinate 5,391,524 of NZ_CP178732.1, forward strand.
TGCCGTCATAACGCCCGTCGTCGGTGCTGGTCATCTCCGGATCCATCCAGGTCACGCTGCTATTTAAACGTACGCCGTAGACCGGTTCGCCAAACAGATTAAATTCAACGCCGCGGTTACGTACTTCGCCATAGTTGCCGTATTCATAAAGATCGCCCACCGGCTTGTAGGCGCCGATGGGTTTTTTGATTTCAAACACCGCCAGCGAACCGGCAACGGTGCCGTAATCCACCTTGATCCCGGCTTCGTTTTGCTTGGACGTTTGGATACCGGCCACCTGGCCGCTGTTGATTACCGTCTTGCCGTTAAAGGTGCCGCCCGCCGTTGCGCCGGCCTGCAAGGCCTCGATATGATTGGCGTAGAACGAGAAATGGTCCCAAGGCTTAACCACCAGGCCAAAGGCCGGGGTCACCTTCATTTGCTCAAAGGAATCCGATTCGCTGCCGTCATAATTGTAGTTGCGCACCACCACGTTCTGGCGGCGTAATCCCCCGATAAGCTGCAAACGGTCGTCCAGCATCGACAGATTATCGGATATCGAGACGCCATCGTTGCGGGTACGGCTCTTCGTACCCGGATCGCCCATATTGCCGCCGGTATAAAGATTGGTTAAGGGCTCGCTGACATCATTCGGATCGTAAATATTGGTGTTAACCGAGGCGGAGGTCATGGTGTAGGCGGAGCGAGTTTTGCGATAAAGACTTGAATAGCCGATGTTCACGCTGTGCTTGATAAAGCCGGTATTGAATTTACCCCTGACACCCGCCTGGCTGGAGAAACTATCGGCAAAGTAAGGCACCGTCATCCGGCTCATGGTGGCGTTGCCGTCGTTGTCCTGTAAAGTCGGCGAACCGTATTTGCCATATTCATGGGTATGATTGGCGCCCACCGCCGCATAGGTGGTCCACGAATCCGTCACATCATATTCGCCGCGCAGCATGCCGAACTCATTTTCAGTATCGGTATAAGCCCATTGCTGGCCGTAGTTGCGGGTGGCCGAAGGGGCATCGGGCACCTCGGTGGCGCTACCGAGATAAACCACCGGCCGGCCGCCGTGCACGGTCTGTTTGCTCATGCCGAAATCAAAAGACGACCGGAAACGATCGCCGCGGTAATCCAGGCCGATGGAGCCGAGGGTCAGGCGGCGCTGTTCATCATCGATCGCCGCTTCGCCTTCGCGGTGGACAGCGTTGACCCGCACCCCGAACTGATTGTTATCGCCATAGCGCCGGGCCAGATCCACCCCGCCGCCCACTTGTGATGATGACGTATAATCCAGCGAGACCCGGTTAAGGGGCTCATCGCCGGCGCGTTTCGGCTCAACGTTAACCGTCCCGCCAACCCCCGTGCCCCCAGGCGGTACGCCGTTTAAAAACGCGCTGGAGCCTTTTAATAATTCAATACGTTCTGCAAATTCGGTGGGGATGATTTGCCGCGGCAGCACGCCGAACAGGCCGCCATAGGAAACATCTTCACCGGCCAGGGGGAATCCCCGCACGACAAAGGTCTCGGCATAGTTGCCGTAGCCATAACCGCTTTGTACCGATGCATCGTTGTTCAAGACATCCGACAGTGAACGCGCCTGCTGATCCTGGATCAGTTTGGAGGTGAAACCCACCACGCTGAACGGCACATTGTTGGCATCCTGCTGACCTAAAATCCCTACCCGGCCGCCATTGGCGATCGGTCCGTCCATAAAGGCCGGCACCAATTGATCGCCGCCCGCGCGAAACGTGTTATCCGGCGCGGCCACCACGGTAATGGTATCGGATTTGCCATTGGCCGGCGCCGTGCTGGCGTCGGTTCCCGCGGCGGATGTCGCCGTGGTGGTGGTCGCGGCGCTTGCCGGCATGGCCATCGCGGCGCAGCACGCGCTGATAATCACCGCCAACAGGTGCGGTAAGGGCGTGTTGCGCCCAACGGGAGAAAGATCGGCAGTACGCATGTGCAGAAAACCTATATTGAATAATAATGATAATGATTCTTATGAGAGTTCAGGATTATGCAAAACACCAAAAATTTTGCAAGAAAATTATTGAACTATTATCTATTCTCTTGCGTAAAGCTAAGAAAGCAGCATAAAAAGTGGTTTTTTAGCGCCATCTCCCCGACGTTGGCCGGGAGATCGGCGACGTTAGGACGTTTGGCGGCGCAGTAAATAGATAAAATACGGCGCGCCAAAAAAGGTGGCCAGCAGCCCGGCGGGGATTTGATAAGGGAAGATGACAAAACGGCCGCACCAATCTGCCGCCATCATTAGCGCGCCCCCCAGCAGGCAGGCCACCGCCAGTTGCGGCAGGGCGCGGCGATAGCCGATCAGCCGGGCCATATGCGGCGCCATCAGGCCGACGAAGCTGAGCGGGCCGACATTCATGGTGGCGGCGGCAATTAACCCGGCGGCCAGCAGTAAAATAGCCAAACGCGCCGGCTTCAGCGCCACGCCGGCCGAGCGCGCGCTGGCGCCGCCCAGGGGCAATAACGCCAGCCAGCGCCGCACCAGGGGCGTCAGCGCCAGTAATACTACGCCAATGGCGGCGGTACGGATGGCTTGCCCGCCGCTGACTTTGTAAGTGGAGCCGGATAACCAGGTCAGCACCGAGGTCATGCGCGGATCGCCGCTGATTAGCATCAAGGTCAGCAGCGTGGAAAACAGCGTGCTCAGCGCAATCCCCACCAGCAGTAAACGGCCGCTGGAAAAGCCGCCGCGCTGGGCCAGCGCCATAATCAGCAGCAGGGTGAGCGCCGCGCCCAGGCTGCCGGCCGGCAATAGCCAGGCAAAGGCATCCTCCGGCACCAGCAACAATAGCAGTACGACGCCAAACGCCGCGCCGGAGCTGATGCCCAGGATTTCCGGACTGGCCATGGGGTTACCGGTCATTTTCTGGATCAACGCGCCCGCCGCCGCCAGCATGGCCCCCGCCACGCCGGCCGCCATGACGCGCGGCCAGCGCCAGCGCCACATCTCCTGCGCCGACCAATACCAGCCGTAGCCATCACGTCCCAAGGTCAGCGCCAGCAGGGTTATCGCCGCCAACAAGGCCAGCCCCGCCAGCATGCCCGGGCGGGTAAACCGCCGTTCCGGCGCCAGGGTTTGGGCATTATCCACCGCCGCCACGCGGGTATCGCGCAGTTTAGGCAACAGCCACAGCAACAAGGGGGCGCCGACCAGCGCCGTGGCGGCGCCGGTGGGAATATCGATCCAAAACCGGGCCAGCATAATCATCAGTTGATCGCTAAGCAGCAGTAACAGCGCCCCCAGCAGGCAGGATAACCCCAGGCGGGGCAACAGACGGCGCGCGCCCAGCATTCGCGCCAGCAGGGGGGCGAACAGCCCGATAAAACCAATGATCCCGGCCGCGTTAACCAAAAAAGCGCTCAGGATGATTGCGAGACCCAAGCCAGCCAGGCGTGCGGCAACCAGCCCCAAGCCCAGATTGCGCGCCACGCCGTCATCGAGTCCCATCAGCATCAGCGGCCGCAGCATCATCAGTACCAGGACCAGGCCAATGGCCAGCCGGGGCAACAAAAACTGCACCATGCCCCAGTCTTGCTGGTTCAGCATGCCGCTGCTCCATAAATAGATGCTTTGCAGGCGCTCATAATTAAGCAGCGCCAGCAGGCTGCGGACCGCGCCGCAGTATAATCCCAGGACCAGCCCGGCCAGGATCAGGGTCACCGGCGATAAACGGCGTCCCCAGGACACGCCGAACACCAGGCCGCCCACCGCCAGCGCGCCGATAATCGTGGCCAGTTGCCGAGTGGCCTCGCCTCCCGGCAATACCCATAATGTCGCCACGGTCAGCCCCAGTTGCGCCCCCGCCGATACCCCGAGGGTGGTGGGTTCGGCCAGCGGGTTACGCAAAATCTGCTGGAACAGGGTTCCCACCAGTCCCAGCCCGGCCCCCACCAGCAGCGACAGCGCCGTGCGCGGCAGCAGGCTGTAATGGAATACCATTCGATCGATATTGGCGGTGAGCGGGTGACCGGCGGCCTGCCACCAGAGTCCGAACGGCAACTGGCGGATAAAATTCAGCCCGGTAAACGTTAAGGCCAGGGTAAACAGCAGCAGGATTAACCAGAAGGAGAGTGCCGGCACGCGATGGCTCATGCCGCTGACTCCAGCGCTTGCTCCAACTGCTGGCAAAAGCGCATGGCGGCAATCGTGGCGCCGAAAAACCACACGGCGGGCACGATGCGCAATTGGCGCTCGCGCACCATTGGCAGCGTATGCCAGAGCGTGGATTGGCTGATATCAAACAGCGGGTCCTGCCGGCCGCGGTGAAAACAGATGCCGCGTACCTGGCTAAACTGCGCCAGCCGCTCCAGCCCCACTACCGTACTGCCCCAGATATTTTCATCGCCGTCCCAGGCGTTTACCACGCCCACCCGATCCATAACGTCCTGGAACAGGCTGCGTTTACCGATCACCATAATGCGCCGGCTATCAATAAAGGAAAACAGCAGGACCGGGGGATAAGGCTTGGCCGCCAGCCGCCGGCGGGTCTGATCCAGCTGCCGGTCGATAGCGGCAAAGTGCCGTTGGGCGCGGCCCGGCAATTCCAGGCGATCCGCCAGGTCCTGCACGTCCTGCCGGGCCACGGCCAGCGGGCGTTCGCCCTTGCGGCTAAAACGAAACGTCATGGTGGGGGCGATGGGGGCTACGCTTTCCGGTGCCGGGCCAAAACCATCGGAGAGTAAGATCAGCGACGGGCGCAGGCGTTGCATCGCTTCCATATTGGGTTCGTTACGCAAACCCACATCCAGTACCGAGGATGCCAGGGCGGGTTCCACCACCCAACTGCGGTAATTGGGCACATCGGCAACGGCGATGGGCATCACGCCAAGGGCGATTAATAGTTCCGCCGGGCGCCACTCCAGCGCGATAATCCGTGCTAAATCGGGCGCGGCGCCGGCCGCGACACCGCGGCCGGACCACCAGGGCAAAACGGCCATCGCCTGCAATAGACGTCGGCGATAAGCATCATGAGTCCGCATAAATATTAAATATAAATAGTTATCATTCTGATTTTGATCGCCTATTATGCCCATTCGGAGAGTGACTGCAAGCCGCTCGCTTGCGGTATCGTCTTTCCGTTGTTTTTAATCAATTTTTTTGATGGATACAGGATGCTTATGAAGCTCGCCGCCGATATCGCCGACAGTTTTTTATTTGCGCCCCCAGCGGGCAGCAGCGTGTATTCGGCGGAAGATTTATGCCGACCGGACACGGCGCGGGCGGCGCTGGACCCGTTTATACGCCAGCATAAGGGGGAAGATGCGGCGGCGGTGATCTCCATGTGGTCGCAGTGGTATTTTGCCCGCCTGTTGCCCGCCTGGACCAAGATTAATTTGCTGCATGGCTGGCAACTGCCGGCGGCGCCGCGGTCTATCCGCTTTACTTTGGCCGAAGGCGGAGTCCCCGAGCAATTTATCCTGGCCGGACAAGGGGAAGCCATACGCCCCGACGCCGATATTTTTGCGCGGTTCCAGCCGCTGGTGGAAGAGCATTTACAACCGGTATGCCTGACCCTGAGCCGTTTATCGGCCATTAAACCGGGTATGTTCTGGAATAACGCCGCCATCCGCATCGCTTATGGCTTTACTTTGGCCCAGGAGCTGGCGGCGGATATCGGCGGCGCCGGCCTGCTGCTATCGAGTAAGACGCAGCCCGACGGTACGATAAACCGCCTGTTTGAACCGGTGCGGTACGTGAACGACGAAAAGGGGGGCGTCAAAGCGATCCGTCGCCTTTGCTGCCTGCGTTACAAAATCAGCGATACGGTTTATTGCCCCAGTTGCCCATTATTACAGGCCAACCGGCGCAAGACCCGCTGCCGCGGTTAGGCAGCTGAGATTAGGCGGCTAACCGGCCGCGCGCCCGATAAATGAGCGCTATCCGTGCTATGCGACCTGGGCGATAGACTCGCCCACCGCGTCAAATAGCCGGTCAAGCTCGTCAGGCGTGGTGTTAAACGCCGGGCCGAACTGCAAAGTGTCGCCGCCAAAACGTACATAGAATCCGGCCTGCCATAACGCCAGCCCGATCTCCATCGGCCGGATAGTCGCGTTGCCATCCCGGGGCGCCAGTTGAATCGCCCCCGCCAGGCCGCAGTTGCGGATATCAATAATATGTCCGGCACCGCGCAAACCATGAATCGACCGTTCAAAATACGGCGCCAGTTCGGCGGACCGCGCGACCAGTTGTTCCCGCTCCAGCAATGCCAGCGTAGCCAGGCCGGCGGCGCAGGCCACCGGATGGGCCGAATAGGTGTAGCCATGAGGGAATTCCACGGTGGAATCAGGCGTATCCTGCCCCATAAAGGTATCGTAAATCTCGCTGCTGGCCACCACCGCGCCCATCGGGATGGCGCCATTGGTGATCTGTTTGGCGATATTCATGATATCCGGCGTGACGCCGAAATATTCCGCGCCGGAATAACGCCCCAGCCGGCCAAATCCAGTGATCACTTCGTCAAAAATCAGCAATATATCGTGAGCGGTGCAAATCTCGCGCAGACGCTGGAGATAACCTTCCGGCGGCACGATCACGCCGGCGGAACCGGACATCGGTTCGACAATCACGGCGGCGATATTCGATGCGTCGTAAAGCTCGATTTGTTTTAGCAGATCATCCGCCAACGTCATGCCGCCGGTGGGCGCCATGCCGCGGGTAAATGGAAGATGGGTTTGCAAAGTATGCGCCAGATGGCTCGCATCCATCAGGTGCCCATACATTTTACGATTGCCGCCGATGCCGCCCAGGCTGGTGCCCGCGACATTCACTCCATGATAGCCGCGCGCGCGGCCAATCAGCCGGGTTTTCGCGGGCAGGCCTTTCAGACGCCAATAGGCGCGGGCCATTTTCACCGCCGTATCGGCGCATTCGGAACCTGAATTCGTGAAAAACACATGATTAAGCGTGCCGGGCAGCAGCGCGGCGATTTTATCCGCCAGGACAAAAGACAGGGGGTGGCCGTACTGGAACGCGGGAGAGTAATCAAGCGTGCCCAATTGGCCGGCCACCGCCTGCTGAATCTCGGTACGGCCATGCCCTGCCCCGCAGGTCCATAAACCGGACAGGCTGTCAAAAATCCGGCGGCCGCGATCGTCGGTCAGCCAGTTGCCCTGGGCGGCCACAATGATGCGCGGATCCCGGTGAAACTGCCGATTGGCGGTAAAGGGCATCCAATGGGCCCGCAAATTCAGGTTACCGGTGTCATACCCGGGTTCAGACGACAAGGTGCTCATGCCAGCTCCGAATGGAAACTAATGGAAATTCAGCTTGCAGTAAAAACATAGGTGAGTTAAAGCTGAATTTTCTTATCGTCAGATTAGCCATAACTAACCTATGCCGCGAAAAGATCCCCTGAGCCAGGTCAGCGATTTTGATCTGCGCCTGCTGCGCTTGTTTATTACCGTGGCGGAGTGCGGCAGCTTTACCGCCGCCGAAGGAATGCTGGGCATCTCCCGCTCCGCTATCAGCCAGCATATGAAGGATTTGGAACGGCGGCTGGGTATGCGGTTGTGCCAACGGGGACGGGGCGGTTTTGCCCTGACTATCGAAGGACAAGAAGTGCTGCAGGCGGCACAGAGGACCCTGGTGGCGATAGAAACCTTTCGCACCGACGTCAATCAGCTGCACCATCACCTGCGCGGCGATTTAAATCTCGGCATTATTAATAATCTGGTGACCCTGCCGCGCATGCGGATTACCCGGGCCTTAAAGGTCCTGCGCGATCAAAGCAGCGGCGTGCGGATTAACCTGAGCATGACCACGCCGGCGGAGATCGAGCGCGGCGTGCTGGACGGCAGACTGCATGCCGGGGTTATTCCCGACATAGCATCGCTGTCGGGCCTGGTCTATCTCCCGCTGTACCAGGAAAATTCCTTTTTGTATTGCAGCCGGGAGCATCGGTTGTTTAACCAGCCCGACGCCGCCATCAGCGACGAGATGCTGGCGACCCAGGATGCCATCGTGCCCACGTACCGCCTGCCGGCCACCGCTATAGCTTTGTATCAGCGCCTTAACGGCGCGGCCAGCGCTTCCGACCGGGAAGGCATCGCCTTTTTAATCCTGTCGGGGGGGTTCATCGGTTATCTGCCCGACCATTATGCCCGCCACTGGGTGGCAACCGGCACCCTGCGGCCGCTTTGCCCCGAGCGGCTGAATTTTACTACCCCGCTGGCGCTGATCGTCCGCGCCGGACGCGGCGGTAACTTGATTCTGGACCGTTTTATGGCGGCAATAGAGCAGGACGAAGCGGGCTGAACGCCATGGCGCCAGCCCGTCGGGAGATCAAATAAACATACCGCCCGAAGCTTCGATCCGCTGCCCGGTGATCCAATGGGTGCCCTCGCTTAACAAACCCGCCACCGCGCCGCCAATATCATCAGGCAAGCCCACCCGGCCAAGGGCGGTAATCGAGGAGAGCTGCTGATTCATCTCTTTATTATCGCGCACCACCCCGCCGCCGAAATCGGTTTCTATCGCCCCCGGGGCGATGGCATTAACGCTGATGCCCCGGCCGCCCAGCTCTTTGGCCTGATAGCGGGTCAATACCTCGATGCCGCCTTTCATGGCGGCATACGCGGCAAAACCCGGCGTGGAAAAACGGGTCAGGCCGGTGGAGACATTCAGTATCCGGCCGCCATCGTTGATTAAGGGCAATAGAACCTGGGTCAGGAAAAACGGCCCTTTCAGATGGATATTGACCAGTTGATCGAATTGCTGTTCGGTGGTATCGGCAAATGCGGCGTGGATGCCGACGCCGGCGTTATTTACCAGAAAATCAAAGCGATCGCGTGCAAAGTCTTTGGCCAACACCGCGCTGACGGCCGTGGCGAATTCGCCGAACGCGTCGCTGTTGCCCACATCCAGTTGCAGCATCACGGCCCGGCCGCCGGCGTTGGCAATTTCCGTCGCCAGCGCCTGTGCTTCGTCCGCTTGGCTATGGTATGTGCCGATTACATCAATGCCCTGCGCGGCGAGGTGCAGCGCGATATTTTTGCCCAGCCCGCGGCTGGCGCCGGTAATTAACGCAACTTTTTTGCTCATGGCATCTCTCCTGAAAAGCGTGGAAATGGTGTGAATTAACCTGATGTATCAGCTTATTGGCCGGCAGACTATAGATAAAGCCGCTAAAATCGGAAATACTGTTCGCCACAACAGAACAATAACGATCGGTGAAGCCATGATTAACAAACTGGAATTACTGCGCAGCTTTATGCGGGTCGCCGAACTGTCGAGTTTTACCCAGGCGGGAGAGAGCCTCGGGCTGCCGAAATCGACGGTATCCGAGCATATACAAACGCTGGAAACCCTGGTTGGCGCGCGCCTGCTGCACCGCACCACCCGGCGGGTCAGCGCGACGCAGGACGGGCTGGTGCTGTATGAGCGCAGCAAAGACATGCTGGCGAATATGGACGAACTGGAGAGCCTGTTCCGCCAGGATAATCAAGTATTGGCCGGGCGGCTGCGCATCGATATGCCCACCAGTTTTGCCCGCGCCCTGGTGCTGCCCCATCTCGGTGAATTTTTACGCAAACATCCGCAGGTGCAAGTTGAAATCAGCTGCACCGATCGCCGGGTGGATATTGTGCGCGAAAGCTTTGACTGCGTGCTGCGCATCGGCGAATTAACCGATGCCACCTATGTCGCGCGGCGGCTGGGATGGTTGTCGATGGTGAACTGCGCCAGTCCATCCTACCTGGCGACTTACGGCACCCCCCGCATCCCCGGGGAGCTCGCCGGGCATTTCCTTATTCATTATGTCCCGCTGCTGGGTTCGCATCCTGAAGAATTCATCTACCTGCACCAGGGCAAACAACAGGGCATCGCGCTGCCCGCCATGGTGACGGTCAATAACGTCGATGCCTACGAGGCCGCCTGCCTGGGCGGTTTGGGCATTATTCAGGCGCCCATTCTCGGTATGGCCGATCATTTTACCGCCGGCCGTCTGGTGCCCATCCTGCGGGATTACCCATCGCCGCCGATGGAAATATCGCTGTTGTACGCCCATCGCCGCTACTTGCCCCAGCGCGCGCGGGTATTTATGGATTGGCTTGCGGCGCTGCTGGCGCCTTATACCAGCCAAAAACAGCAGTGACGCATATCCGCCCGGCCGCGGAGGCTGGAATTTGCGATATCCATCGCTAATATGTTGTATTTAGCCGCTTTTCCCCCGCACACATCATCCGATTTGTTACCCTCTATGGCGCAATATCATGAAAACTTACGTTGACAAGCGTCAACAGTCAATTTACTATCTCCCAATGACGAGGTGGGCGATGAAGGATCATCCCAACAAACATATTCAGGCCGCCATTGAATATGCACTCTCTGAAGGCTGGCATTTTCGTCATAGCAACGGCCATGCGTTTGGCCGCCTTGTCTGTGGAATATCCAGGCATCAAGATCATCAGATGAGCGTTTGGTCTACACCCGGCAACCCGGAAAACCATGCCAGGCAAATCCGCCGCAAAATAAATAGCTGCCGGTAAATTGCCAGACATCCACCCTAACGAGGCGGGACACCGCCTCTGGTTGAGGCACTTATGACCCTCTACAATTTCGCGTTGACTCTCTCGGGGGTAACATCTGATACCAAAGGACTGGAAGACGCCTTGTTTGAAAGCGGTTGTGACGACGCTTTGGTATGCTTTTATGGCAAATCCGTTTACCTGGAGTTCGATCGTGAAAGCGAAACTTTTTTCCAGGCCATATTCAGCGCCATCAGGGATATTGAGTCCGCCCCCCCGGGCGCGAAGGTCATATCCGTCGACGCCAATCTGGTTGGCCTGAGCGATATCGCCGAGTTATCCGATATGTCGCGGCAAGCCATCGCCATGCTCAAAGATGGCACCCGCGGGTCCGGAGATTTCCCCGGGCCGGTTCAGCGCATCAAAGGTATATCTCCGCTGTGGCGCTGGGCCGACGTGGCGGAATGGCTAAGTGAAAAAGGCAAATTAGACGCGGAAATCGCCGCCAATGCCCGGCAACTTGATATTATTAATATCGCGTTGCAGCTGCGGGAAACCACCCAGCGCGACAGCATCGAACGTTATCTGGACCTGCTGGAAAAACCACAACAATTAGCAGATTTCTGCCATTAACATCAGCACCAGGCATCGGCAATCCTTATAACGCCAATGGGGTTCAGGCCAATGCCCGGTCAAGGAGTTCACATGACAACGCCCGTCGCTCGGCTGCATATCGGTAGCGAACAAACCACGGTCGACATCGCCACGCCAGGTCAGGCAAAGATCACGCTGGTGCTGAAACTGGGCTCGCATCTGATTTCCATGACCCACTTTCATCATAATCCGCCCACGCCGGGTGAGATTGAAACCGCGATAATGGTAATTGAAGATGAGATCGCGCTTATTCGTCATGACGTGCCCGCCGGCGCGCAGCTTGTCAGCAATGACCCGCATATGCGCGCTATCGCCCTGTTGGCCGGGGTAGCGGAAAAAGACGAGCTGGCCTTATCCCTTGAGGCCACGGAGCGCCTGTTTGACCGGCTGGCGCGGGTGATCAACGGCCGTCCGGCCAGCGCCGAGGGCATTCCCGAAGGCGGCGATTTCGCGGCCACGCTGCTGATTCTGCGCGAGTTCATGCACCATTTGCAGTTTGAGCGGATCGAGGTGCAAGAATAATACGGCGAGACGTCGCTACCTGAAATCAAGGGAATGGGAAAACGTAACGGATTTAGCGGCATCTGCCTGGAATGGCTGGCTTCGGCCGGGTGTTATCATGTATTTGGTGATGGCTATCCGCCGAGCATGCCCCATGCGATCTTTTGACAATGAAAACCGAATATCGGAAAAACAAAAAGCCACTCGCAGGTGGCTTTTTCTCGTACGGCTAAATCCTAAATCGAGGTTAATCGAGGTTCAAATCCAATAACTTGATTTACACGCGCACTTAGAACGGAATGTCGTCGTCAAAATCCATCGGGGGTTCATTGCCCGCAGCCGGCGCATTGTTGTTCTGCGCCGCGGGACGACCGGCCGGAGGATTGGCGGGCGCCGCGCTGCCCGGATTGCCGCTGAACTGCGCGTTATTGCCCTGGGGCTGCTGTGGCTGGCCCCAACCGCCCTGCTGGCCGCCGCCGGCATTGCCGCCCGCACCAGCGCCCGCCGCGCCGCCCTGACGGCCGCCCAGCATTTGCATGGTGCCGCCAACGTTAACCACGACTTCGGTGGTGTATTTTTCCACGCCGGCCTGATCGGTCCATTTACGGGTTTGCAACGCCCCTTCGATATAGACCTGCGAGCCTTTTTTCAGGTACTCGCCCGCCACTTCCGCCAGCTTGCCGAACAGCACCACGCGGTGCCATTCGGTTTTTTCCTTGGTTTCGCCGGTTTGCTTGTCGCGCCAGCTCTCGGAGGTGGCCAGGGTCATATTGGCCACCGCACCACCGTTCGGCATGTAGCGGACTTCCGGATCCTGGCCCAGATTCCCGACTAGAATCACTTTATTAACGCCTCTGCTGGCCATGTCGACTCTCCTGATAAGATGTTTTACTAAGTGTAATCGGTAAAGTTTACCACGCAAACGCTCAAAGGATACAGGTGAAAATCATTGCGGCGGCGATCCCGCTTCCAGTGGATGCAGAGTTTGCCGTTACAATCAATACTGGATATTCGTTCAGCTTTTTTTGTGTCATAATTATCCGTTTCGCGCTGGCCGTGCCGTTGCAGGTACCGGCCGGCAACAATTATTCATCCGGTGTCGGGATTAAGTTGAATGGATAAGATCGAAGTTCGTGGTGCTCGTACCCATAATCTGAAAAACATTAGTCTGATTATTCCCCGGGACAAGCTTATCGTCATTACCGGCCTGTCGGGCTCAGGCAAATCTTCACTGGCATTCGATACCCTTTATGCCGAGGGACAGCGCCGCTATGTCGAGTCGCTTTCCGCCTATGCCCGGCAGTTTCTTTCCTTAATGGAAAAACCGGATGTCGACCATATCGAGGGGTTGTCGCCGGCCATTTCCATTGAACAGAAATCCACCTCGCATAACCCGCGATCCACCGTCGGGACCATCACCGAGATACATGATTACCTGCGCTTGCTGTTCGCCCGCGTCGGCGAGCCGCGCTGCCCTGACCATGATGTACCGCTGGCGGCGCAAACCGTCAGCCAGATGGTGGATAATGTCCTGCTGCAACCGGAAGGCAAGCGCCTAATGCTGCTGGCGCCGATTGTCAAAGAGCGCAAAGGCGAACACAGCAAAACCCTGGAAAATCTGGCCACCCAGGGTTATATCCGCGCCCGCATCGATGGCGAAGTCTGCGACCTGTCCGATCCGCCCAAGCTGGAACTGCAAAAAAAACATACCATTGAAGTGGTGGTGGACCGGTTCAAGGTGCGCGAAGACCTGGCCCAGCGGCTGGCGGAATCGTTTGAAACCGCGCTGGGCTTATCCGGCGGTACCGCCGTGGTGGCGGAGATGGACGACGATAAAGCCGAAGAGATGCTGTTCTCGGCCAACTTCGCCTGTCCCATCTGCGGTTACAGCATGCCAGAGCTGGAGCCGCGCCTGTTTTCATTCAACAACCCGGCGGGCGCCTGCCCCACCTGCGATGGGCTGGGCGTGCAGCAATATTTCGATCCGGATCGGGTACTGCAGAACCCGGAAATCTCCCTGGCGGGCGGCGCCATTCGCGGCTGGGACCGGCGCAATTTTTATTACTTCCAAATGCTGCGATCGCTGTCCGAGCATTATAAGTTCGACGTGGAGGCGCCGTGGGAGGAGCTGGGCAGCGATATCCAGCAGAAAATCCTGTTCGGTTCGGGCAAGGAAACTATCGAATTCCGCTATCTTAACGATCGGGGCGATAGTTCCATCAGGCGCCATCCCTTCGAAGGCGTGTTGCCGAATATGGAGCGGCGCTACAAAGAAACCGAATCCTCGGCGGTGCGCGAGGAACTGGCCAAGTACATCAGCAACCGCCCCTGCAACAGCTGCGGCGGCACCCGCCTGCGCCGGGAAGCGCGCCATGTATTTGTGGAAAACACCACGCTGCCGACCATTTCCGATATGGGCATCGGCCACGCGCTGAGCTTCTTCGACGACATGAAACTCAGCGGCCAGCGCGCGCAAATTGCGGAAAAAGTGCTCAAAGAGATCCGCGATCGGCTGAAATTCCTGGTGAATGTCGGGCTGAACTACCTCTCTTTATCCCGCTCGGCGGAAACCCTGTCCGGCGGCGAAGCGCAGCGTATCCGCCTGGCGAGCCAAATTGGCGCCGGTCTGGTGGGGGTCATGTATGTGCTGGACGAACCTTCCATCGGGCTGCATCAGCGCGATAATGAACGCCTGCTGGAAACGCTGATTCACCTGCGCAATCTCGGCAATACGGTGATCGTGGTCGAGCATGACGAAGATGCCATCCGCGCGGCGGATCATATTATCGATATCGGTCCGGGCGCCGGGGTACACGGCGGCGAGATCGTGGCGGAAGGCACCGCCGAAGAGATCATGGCCAACCCGGCTTCCCTTACCGGCCAATTCCTGAGCGGCAAGCGGGAAATCGCCATTCCCGAACATCGCATCCCGGCCGATCCCACCAAGGTGCTGAAGCTGATCGGCGCGCGCGGCAATAACCTGAAGGATGTGACCCTGACTTTGCCGGTCGGCCTGTTTACCTGCATTACCGGGGTATCGGGTTCCGGCAAATCGACCTTGATCAACGATACGTTATTCCCGGTGGCGCAGCGCCAGTTAAATGGCGCGACCACCACCGAAGTCGCTCCGTACCGCGATATTCAAGGTCTGGAACATTTCGATAAAGTGATCGATATCGATCAAAGCCCGATCGGACGTACGCCGCGTTCCAACCCCGCCACCTATACCGGGGTGTTTACGCCGGTGCGCGAGCTGTTTGCCGGGGTGCCGGAATCCCGCACCCGCGGGTATACGCCCGGCCGCTTCAGTTTCAACGTGCGCGGCGGGCGTTGCGAAGCCTGCCAGGGGGACGGGGTGATCAAGGTGGAAATGCATTTTCTGCCGGACATCTACGTGCCGTGCGATCAGTGCCGGGGCCAGCGCTACAACCGTGAAACCCTGGAAGTGAAATACAAAGGGAAAAATATCCACGAAGTGCTGGATATGACCATCGAGGATGCCCGCGAATTTTTCGATGCGGTGCCGGCGCTGGCGCGTAAGCTGCAAACGCTGATTGACGTGGGCTTGTCCTACATTCGCCTGGGGCAGTCGGCAACCACGCTGTCCGGCGGGGAGGCGCAGCGCGTCAAGCTGGCCCGCGAACTGTCGAAACGCGGTACCGGCCAGACCCTGTATATTCTGGATGAACCGACCACCGGCCTGCATTTTGCCGATATCCAGCAATTGCTGGCGGTGCTGCATCAACTGCGCGATCAGGGCAATACCATCGTGGTTATCGAGCATAATCTGGACGTGATAAAAACCGCGGACTGGATAGTCGACCTGGGGCCGGAAGGGGGCAACGGCGGCGGGGAAATCCTGGTGTCGGGTACGCCCGAGACGGTGGCGGCCTGTGAGGCGTCCCATACCGCCCGCTTCCTCAAACCGATACTGGCGCGCAAGCATCATCCCATCACCACCGCAGGCTGAACGGCACGCCGCGGCCAGCCTGCTAAAACGCCGGGATCATACCCGGCGTTGTTTTATCCCGTATCATTACATCACGCCAGATAGGCCGCGCTGTGAAAATCGATTTCCCATTCCAGCACCTGGCGGTACAGCGCCGACAGGCGCTGGCGTTCGCCGTCGGGCAAGGCCGCCGCGCAGGTATCCAGTTCTTCTTTAAGCCAGCGGGCCTGGGCAAAAAACGCCTCTTGCGCATGCATATCCACCCAGTGGCGCAGATCGGTATCGCTCTGGGTGGCTTTACTTACGCGCCGGCACCAGGTGAAATACATCCATTCGGCGCCAAACATCAACGTGACGATATCGGCATAACCGCCCTGCCTGGCGGCGCCCAGCATACCGTCGCGAAAACGGCTCACCGCCGGTAAATCCCGCCGGTAGTCATCCGGGTTGATAGCGCGCCGCGCCAAAACCTGTTCGAAATAGCCCATTTGCTCATCCACCAGGGCATTGAGCACTCCCACCAGCCAGCGCTGCTGGCGAATCCCCGGCGCTTTACTGACCGCCAGCGCAAAGATACCGATGGCCGTGGCGACAAAATCGCCTTCGAAGACCAAGTATTGATTAAACACGCGCCCGGGCAGTTGGTCCCGCTCGATGTCGGTCACAAACCGGTGCTGCTGCATGGCATGCCAGGCGGCCTGATGTTCGGCCAACAGTTGATCGCTAAAACCTGCCATTATTACGCCTCCAGCGCCGCCCGGGCGGCGGCCATAAAATGTTTGACCCGGGCCGGTTCCACTTCATTCCACCATACTCCGCCCACTTTCAGGGTGCTGGCGACGATCACGCCCTGGGTTCGCTGTAGAATCTGTCCGACGTTGTCGGGGGTCACGCCCGAACCGACCAGCAGCGGCAACGCGGTTGCCGAACGTATTTCGTCGATTTCTTCCAGGGTTGCGCTATCGCCGGTGCGCTGTCCGGTGGCGATGACCGCATCCGCCTGGAAAAAATCCACATCCCGGGTCAGTTCCTGAATGGAACGATCGGCGACGATGGCGTGGCTGCCGTGCTTGACATGGCTGTCGGCGAATACCCGGATATGCTCGGCCCGGAGCATGCTGCGGTAGCGTAATGCCTTGGCCGCCGCGCCTTCGATAAAACCTTCGTTGGCGATATAAGCGTTGGCCCACTGGTTAACCCGGATAAAATCAGCCCCGCCCGCCAATGCCGTGGCCATGGCCGGCAATGCGGCATTAGCCAGCACGTTAATGCCGAGCGGTACGCCGAATTCCATTTTAATACGATCGGTAATCACCGACATCAGCGCCGCCGTTTCCGGTCCGATATCCTCCGGCTTGGAGAAGGGAATGTCGCCGTGGTTCTCAATAATTAACCCGTGCACGCCGCCTTCGATATAACTTTTGGCGTCATAGAGTGCGCGATCTATTATTTTATCAAAGGCTAACCCTTTATATTGTGGCGAGCCGGGAAAGGCTTCACAGTGCACCACACCAATAACCGCTTTGCTTCTTGAAAATATGTCTTGTATTGCGCTAGGTTTTTCTGCTGATATAGATGCCATCTTGTTTCACCTTCTAAGGAATAAATTATGCACGTCTATGTCGTGGGTAATATTGGCGTTGACCAAACCTATTTAATTGATGAATTGCCTGAAAAAGGCGCATCGATTCATGGCCGTAAAATATCGCAAGATTTGGGCGGAAAAGGTGCTAACCAGGCAATAATTCTGGCCCGCTGCGGAATAAATACCACTCTGATTGCCGCCCGTGGCAATGACGATCACGGCGCTTGGTGCCGCGATAAATTAAAACCGGAATCATTGTCATTATTTCCCATAGAACCAATGGATTGTGCCACCGATACGTCGATTATTTTAAACAGCGCCGACGGCGATAATGCAAACATTACGACCACCGGGGCCGCCGATAGTTTATCTCTCGACCATATCAAGGCTGTTTTAAACGATGCCCAGCCGGGTGATATCGTATTACAACAGGGTAATTTTTCGTATGAAAAAACCCGCGCCGTTTTTGAATTTTCCCACAGCCGTAAATTATACAATGTATTTAATCCCTCGCCGGTTAAAGCCCAATTCGCCCAGTTGTGGCCGCTCATCGATCTGGCGGTGCTCAACGGCGTCGAAGCCCGCCTGCTCAGCCAGGGACAGCGGCAAACCTCGGACGCGGCGCGGCGGTTGCTGGCCGACGGCCTCGGCACGCTAATCATTACCCTGGGCGCCGACGGCGCCCAATTATTCCATGCCGGCGGCCAATGCCGGGTCGCCGCCGCACCCTGCACCCCCGTGGATACCACCGGCGCCGGCGATACCTTCCTGGCGGTCATGCTGGCCTCGTTAATCAAACACGGCGCTCCGGTAGATGCCTTGGCCCTGCGTCACGCGGGGGCGGCTGCGGCAATAACCATCAGCCGCAGCGGCACGCTGAATGCCTTTCCCAGCCGCGCCGAGCTCCAGGCATTGTTGTCCTGAGGACCGGCCCGGCGATCCCGGGCCGGGCTGTTATTTAAACAGCGGACGATAGGCGTCCACGTTCGCTTTGGTCACTACCGTGGCCGGGACCAGGATAGTTTTTTCAACGCTTTTGCCCGCGGTTATCGCGTTAAGCGCTTTGAGCGCCTCGGCACCCATTTTCTCCGGGTCCTGTTGCAACACCGCCGCCACATAACCCTGGTCGATACCGCTGATGGCCTGCGCGGTCAGATCCCAGCCGAAGACTTTGATATCCCCCTGGCGTCCCTGATTGACCACCGCCGCCATGGCCCCTAGCAGCGCGGGTTCGCCGGTGGCATAAATCGCGGTCATATCCGGGTTGCCGGTAATCAGGTTTTCCGCCGCCGTCAGGGCGTTATCCTGGATATTGCGGCCATCCACCACATCCGCTACTTTGATGGCCGGATTGGCTTTAATGGCGTCTTCAAAGCCTTTTTGCCGCGCATTTTGGATCGCTGAATTCAAGGCGCCGACAATGCCGACCTTCGCTTTGCCCGCCATATTTTTATTAACATAATCGGTAAAATAATCGCCGATGATTTTACCGCCTTTAACATTATCCACGCCTACCTGGGATTTATGCGGCCCATCGGGCAGCACCGCATCAATGGCGATAACCGGTATATGGGCATCGGCCGCTTCTTTGATGGCCGGCATAATGCCGTTAACATCAATGGCATCCACCAGAATACCTTTAACCCCTTGTTGGATATAATTTTCGATGGCATCATTTTGGGCGACCGGATTATCGTTGGCATTAAACACCACCAATGATTTTCCACTGGCTTTCGCCGCGTCCTGCGCCCCTTTATTCATTAGGTTAAAGAATAACGCCTGCTGATTAATTTGCACCAGGGCGTAAGTCGGCGGCGCGTCTTTAGCCATTGCACCCCCGGTTAATAATGCCACCGCGGTCAGGGAACAGGCTAAAGTGCGAATAAATCGTTTGCTGGCGTAAAATGACATAAAGAAGTCCTCGTCGGAAATAATTCGTTTCAGGCATAATGCGAAACCGTCAAAACGTCAGCGGACTACGCATTAGGGATTATTTTTTTAGCGGGACAAATATCGATTGGGGCGAAAAATCATGCCCGGCATAAATCGCTGGCGCCGGGTATCGCCTTATCTTTGCTGTGGCATTCAGTACCATAGCCTGTCCATGTAGGCTATTTATCGGTAAGAACTAACAGGTTCGGGAATAATCCCTGGGTGGTTATTGGTGCGGGTAAACTGTCAATTACAATTAATCGCCGCCGTTTTTTTGTCAAGCATTAATTGAAATAATGGCGGAAACCCGCTGAATAATCACGCGCAAAGCAGTGGGCAAAAAAACTGTAACCGCCTGATGGAAATGTGTTAATTATATCCATGGATATACTGGCACCGCTGGAGCGAATGAGTAAAAGATGAGTAAAAAAAGGGTCGTACTCTCGGATGTCGCCAGCCTGGCGGGCCTGTCCAAGGCTACCGTCTCGCGTTATCTCAATAACAGCATCGTCCTGCCGCACGCGACGGTGCAGCGTATCGAAGATGCCATCGCCCAATTGGATTATCGCGCCAATAGCCTGGCCCGGCGGTTGAGCAAAGGCGGCAGCGAAACCCTTGGTCTGGTGCTGCCCGATATCACCAACCCCTTTTTTGCCGAACTGGCCGATGCGGCGGAGGAAGCCGCCTCTGAGCATCGTTATAGCTTGGTGCTCTGCATCACCCGCAATAATCCCGATAAAGAACGGCAATTTATCCGCTGGCTGGATACCTGCCAGGTGGATGGTTTACTGTTTACCACCAATCGGCCGGACCATGGCCTGCTGCGTGAGGAGCTGATCGGGCACCAGCGTATCGTCTTGATCGACGAAGATATTCCGGGCAGCGATGTACCCAAGGTATTTGTGGATAACGTGCAGGGCGGCATCTTGGCAACCCGGCATTTAATTGCGGCCGGGCATAGGCGCATCGCTTTTGTTGGCGGCCCGGATGCCTTGATGAGCGTACGCGAACGCCATGAAGGGTTCAGGCTGGCCATGGCCGAAGCCGGGCTGGTTTGTCCGGCGCAATGGGTGCTCTACGGCGATTACAGTCGCGAATTCGGCCAGGCGGCCCTGCACCAGTTATTGGCGTTGCCGGACGCGCCGACCGCGGTGTTCGCCGCCAGCGATTACCTGGTGCTGGGGCTGCTCGACGGCCTGCGCCAGCGGGGACAAAGCGCGCCGGATGCTTTATCGCTGGTGGGGTTCGATGATGCCAGCTATGCGGATCTGATTACGCCGCGCCTCTCCACTATTCGCCAGCCCGCACGGCTGCTGGGCCGTACCGCCGTCGATATCATGATGAAACTGCTGAACGGCGCCCAGCATACCCAGGATATTCCCCGCATTCCGGTGGAATGGATTGGCCGCGACTCCATCAAAACCTGGCCACCGCAGTAGGCTTATTTGCACCATGGCTGCGCAGGGCTGCACAATCATGCAGCAATTGTTTTTTTGCGCAGCGCACCTGTCCCGCTCCGGATCTTGGTCAAACATCCACCGCCAAAAAAAATTTAATCATTTACAATCAAATAATTAACATTGCCTTGCCTCTATTTTAGCGCGCTATCCGGCACGGTGTGGCATGAATGCTGCTTGGCTGAAAGCGGCGATACAAATATCCACAAGCGGCGGTTCTGGCGAGTGGAACGGCATCAGAGGAATTTCCGTCGGTTTGGTAAACCGGTTTACAAAGGATTTGCGAACCGAAACCGAGGTAAATAACACGATGCCGGCGTGGCGTCCCTGATGGGGCCGGCACGCGCTCCCTTCGTATTTTTTGGCACGATTGGAGGTAAATTCAATGGCTGTAGCACCAAGGGTCCCCCCGCGGGTCGAAATGGTGGATATCACCAAAACCTACGGGTCCATCCGTTCCTTGCGGGGCGTGAATCTCAGTTTGGCGCCCGGCGAAGTGCTTGGCCTGGTCGGCGATAACGGCGCAGGCAAGTCGACGCTGACCAAAATTTTATCCGGCGCGGTGGTGCCGACCAGCGGAGCCATCCGCATCGACGGGTTCGAGACCACATTTGCCAATCCGGCGGATGCCCGGCGCTGCCAAATTGAAATGGTCTATCAGGATCTGTCGCTATGCGACACGGTTGACGTGGCCGGCAATTTGTTTATGGGCCGCGAACCGCAAACCCGGGTACTGGGCATTCCCTTTCTGGACGAAAAAAAAATGCACGCCGAGGCGCGCGAGATGCTCCAGGGGCTGGGTATTTCCATTCCCGATACCCGGCTGCTGGTACGCAATCTGTCCGGCGGCCAACGCCAGGCCATTGCGATCGCCCGCGCGGCGGCCTTTGACCCCAAGGTATTGATTATGGATGAACCCACCGCAGCGCTGGCGGTGGCCGAGGTCGAAGCCGTACTGGAATTAATCAAGCGGGTCAGCGCCCGGGGCGTCAGCGTCATACTGATCACCCACCGCTTGCAGGATCTGTTTTTGGTCTGCGATCGCATCATGGTGATGTATGAAGGCACCAACGTCGCCGATCGACAGGTAGCGGAAACCAGCCTGTCGGATATCGTCAATCTGATCGTCGGTGAGAAGTTCGAGGCGCACTCCGCCCGGGCCCATTAAGGGGATCTTTGCATGAGTATCGTCACTATGTCCACTAACCGTATGATCCGGCATTCATTACCCCGCCGCATTTTGCATAACCATTCCGGCGTCGTGAGCATTGCGCTGTTTTGCCTGTTTTGCTGCGTGGTATTTGCCCTGATTACCGATAATTTTCTCAGCGGTCCGAATTGGCTGAATATTATCCGCCAAAGCGCGCCGCTATTGATCGTCGCCACGGCCATGACGCTGGTGATCACCACCGGCGGCATCGATCTGTCGGTGGGTTCGACCCTGGCCCTGGTCGGCGCGCTATCCGCTATTGCCTTGAATAATTGGGGATTACCCTGGCCGGTGGTGCTGCTCGGCGGGCTGCTGCTGGGCGGATTAATTGGCGCCCTAAACGGCTTTTTTATCGCTTATGAAGGTATCCCGGCCTTTATCGTTACCCTGGCTACCCTGGCGATAGTGCGCGGCGTGGCGCTGCTGATTACCCAGGGTTATTCAATTCCGATACCGGCCGATAGCCCCTTTACCCTGCTGGGCCGCGCCTGGCTGTTGGGGTTGCCGTTGCCGGCGATACTTGGCGTGCTGGCGCTGGTTTGCGGCCATATTTTACTGAACCACACCCGCTTCGGCCGCTATATTACCGGCATCGGCGCCAATGCCGAAGGCGTAAGACGCGCCGGGGTCAATACCCGCTCCACGACGCTCGGGGTTTACATCATCAGCGGCATGAGCGCCGCCCTGGCGGGGATGATCATTACCGCGCGCCTGGGCAGCGGCTCCTCCAATCAAGGTGAAGGGTTCGAATTGCAGGTTATCGCCGCGGTGGTGCTGGGCAGCACCAGCCTGTTCGGCGGTTTCGGCACCATTATCGGTACCCTGTTGGGGGCCCTGTCGATTGCGGTGATCCAAAACGGTTTGATTCTATCGCATATTTCACCGTTTTATACCCAGATTGCCACCGGCACTATTATTTTGCTGGCGATCTGGCTCAATACCCGCATTTTCAACCCGGCACGGCCGATCAAAGGATAGCCGACGATGCAACATACGATTTTTCGCCATGCCGATCCGCTCCCCGTGGGCGTAGGCAGCGGTTATGTCATGACGGTGCTGGGGCCGCTGCCCATCGAACGGATGGGCGTGACGCTGATGCATGAGCATATTTTGCTGGACGCCTCCGGGAAATGGGTGCCGCCCTGCTGTTGCAGCGAACGCCACCTGGCGGAGATGCCGGTGCGCATGGAAAATCTCGGCGAACTGTCGCTTAATCCGCTCGCCAGCCGCGATAACTGCCAGTTGTTCGATCCGGACGTGGCGGTGGAAGAATTAATGAAGTTCCGCGCCTTGGGCGGCGAGACGGTAGTCGATCCGACCAATATCGGTATCGGCCGCGATCCGCTGGCCTTGCAGCGGATTTCGCGCCTGACCGGCCTGAATATCGTTATGGGCACCGGCTTTTACCTGGAGCCGTCCCATCCCGCGTATGTTAAAACCCATTCAGTGGAACAATTGGCTGAACAGTTAATTTTCGATGTGGGCGGCGCGCAGGAAAAACCGCATGTGATCGCCGGGTTAATCGGTGAAATCGGCGTTTCCGCCGCTTTCACCGCCGATGAAGAGAAATCATTGCGGGCGGCCGGCCGGGCCAGCGCCGCCACCGGCGTGGCCATCGAAGTACATTTGCCGGGCTGGGAGCGCCTGGGGCACCGGGTATTGGATATTCTGGAACACGAAGGCGCCGATTTGCGCCATACCGTGTTATGCCATATGAACCCGAGTTTCGCCGACAAGGCCTATCAGCATAGCCTGGCGCGGCGCGGCGCATTTCTTGAATATGATATGATTGGCATGAGCTATTATTATGCCGACGAGTCCGCTCAATCCCCGTCTGACGAACAAAACGCCCAGGCCATCCGCGAATTGATCGACGCCGGTTTTTTAACGCAAATTTTGCTCTCTCAGGACGTGTTTCTTAAAACCATGCTGACCCGCTATGGCGGCCACGGTTATGGTTATATCCTTAAGCATTTTGTACCGCGCCTGCGCCGCCATGGCGTTACCGGCGAACAGCTGGAAACCTTGATGATCCATAATCCCCGGCGCGTATTTACGCGCTAGCCGCCGCGACGCGAAACATACCAGGAGGAGTAACCGTGCAAGCTGACGTAAACCCTGACGATGAGGTCATTGCCCTGACCCGCGCACTGCTGCGCTTTGATACCATAAATCCGCCGGGAGATGAATCCTTGTGCATGGCGTTTCTGGCGGATTATCTGCAACAGCAGGGGTTTAACGTTCATTTGCAGCAGTTTGGCGATCGGCGATTTAATTTGTTGGCGCGCATCGACGGCCATCGGCCCGAACGCGCGCCGCTGGCCTTTACCGGGCATCTTGATACCGTACCCCTGGGCAATGCCGAATGGCGCTTCGGCGCCTTTGACGGCGAGATTGTCGACGGCAGGCTGTACGGACGGGGCGCTAGCGACATGAAGGCGGCGATCGCCGCCTTCATCGTGGCCTGCCGGCAACAGCGATCGGCTATAGCAGCCGGCTGCGGCGTAGTGCTGCTATTAACCGGCGGCGAGGAAACGGGTTGTGACGGCGCCCGGGCGCTGATCGCCGAAGCACGCGAACAGCTGCCGAAAATCGGGGCATTAATCGTCGGCGAACCCACGGCCAATTATCCGGTGGTCGGTCATAAAGGCGCCCTGTGGCTACGCTGTGAAACCCGGGGTAAAACCGCCCATGGCGCAATGCCGGAGCTGGGGATCAACGCCATATACCTGGCCGCCGAGGCCATTGGCAAAATCCGACATTTCGAACCGGGCGCGCCGCACCCCTTAATGAAGCGTCCCACGCTCAATGTCGGCACGATCGACGGCGGTCTGAATATCAACTCGGTCCCCGATCGCAGCCGGTTTGATGTGGACATCCGCACCGCGCCCAATTTGCGCCATGACGAAATCCGCCAACGGCTGACCACCGCCATGGGCGATACCGTGACGATAACTACGCTGGTGGATTTGCCTTCGATATTGACGGAACCCCGCAATGCCTGGATTCGCCAGGTCTTCGCCCGCTGCGCGCCGTTGCATTACGCCCCGCTGGAGCCGCGCGTGGTACCCTATTTCACCGATGCTTCAGTACTGCTTGATGCGCTCGGCTCGCCGCCCTGTATTATCCTTGGTCCGGGTGAACCGGCCATGGCCCATCAAACGGATGAATATTGCGCGGTAGATAAACTCCGCCAAGCCGTGGTTTTATACGGGCAGTTAATCAGCGACTGGGGTTAAGGCGGGTTAGATATTCAGTTCCTGGCGCAATGCATCCGGCAGGGCCGCCACCGCCAGTTGCCATGAGGCATCCGCCAGGTAATAAAATTGCGAGTCCGGGATATCTCCGTCTAGGAATAGCGTATTCCAGTGCGTCTTATTCAGCAGGGCACAGGGCACCAGGGACTTGTATTCGCCGCGCAGCGACTCCGCCATCTCCGGGCTGCTTTTGAGCGAAATCGCCGGCCGGCCGTCCACTTCATGGGTCATGGCGAACATCACCTCCCCCACCTTGATCTGGCTGGCCTGCCACTCCTGCCTGATGCTCTGCTCCGCGCCTGGCTTGCCCATGCAATACGTGAGAAAAGTCGATTGATCCATATTTACTCTCCTTGCAGGGTGGCGATAATATGCCGTTCGCCTCCCCGGTTGCGATGTTCGCCCAGCCAAATCCCTTGCCAGGTGCCCAACAATAATTTACCCCGTCCGACGGGAATCAACAGTGATGCACCCAGTAAAGATGATTTAATATGAGCCGGCATATCGTCAGGCCCCTCGTAATCGTGTTGATAGGGAGCATCTTCCGGTACCTGGCGCAAGAAGTGGTTTTCCATATCGGCCCTGACGCTGGGATCGCAATTTTCGTTCAGCGTCAGCGAGGCCGAGGTATGCTGCAATAACAAATGCAGTAACCCGGTATTAATGTCGGATAAATGGGCGAGACGGTCGGTTATCTCTTGGGTCACCAAATGAAAACCCCGCGTACGGGCCTTAAAAATCAGGGTTTGTTGATACCACATAGTTCACGCTCCTCTGTTTACACGTAAGTATAGTGCGCAACGCGAAACGCCGGGGAACCGGGCAGCCGGCCGATGCGGGACAAAAGAAAGGCGCCCTCCGGCCCGGCCAAAAAAAAGCCCGCCCCCGTGACTAACGGAGGCGGGCCTGATGGCGAAGGGATTAGCGCAGCGCGGCGATCGCCCGCGCCACCTGCTGCACGTTATCGGTATTCAGACCGGCGAGGCACATGCGCCCGCTGCCAATCAGGTAAACCCCGAATTCATCGCGCAGCCGGTCAACCTGCCCCGAACTGAGGCCGGTATAACTGAACATACCCCGCTGGCGCAGCAAATAATCGAAATTACGCGCCGGCAGGGAGATTTTCAGCGCATCCACCAAACTTTGGCGCATCTGCAAAATACGCGTGCGCATTGCGGCAACTTCCTGGCGCCATACCGCGTTTAACGCCGGATCGTTAAGTACCCTGGACACCACCTGCGCGCCAAAATTCGGCGGACTGGAGTAGTTGCGGCGCACCGTCGACGTCAACTGTCCCAGGACTCTGGCGGCCTCCTCGGCGCTATCGCACACCACCGATAAGGTGCCGACCCGCTCCGCATACAACGAGAATATTTTGGAAAATGACTGGCTGACCAGGCAAGGCAAGCCCAGGCGCGCCATCTCACGCACCGCGAAGGCATCGTCATCCAGGCCTTCGCCGAAACCCTGGTAAGCGATATCCAGGAAGGGAATCAACCCGCGTTCCGCCACTACCTCAATCACCCGTTCCCATTGCTCGCGGGTAAGATCGGAGCCGGTGGGGTTATGGCAGCAGGGGTGCAGCAAAACAATACTTTTCGCCGGCAACGTTTGCAGGCACGCCAGCATCGCGCTGAAATCCACCCCCAATTTATCGCCGTCGAAATAGGGGTAGCGGTCGACGTTAAAACCGGCGCCGGAAAAAATCGCCACATGGTTTTCCCAGGTAGGGTCGCTGACCCACACGGTGGACTGCGGGAAATACGTTTTAAGGAAATCAGCGCCGATCTTCAGCCCGCCCGAACCACCCACCGTTTGGATGGTGGCGATGCGCGCGGCGGCAAGCATCGGATGATTTTCGCCAAACAGCAGCGCCTGGCTGGCGCTGCGATAAGCGGGCAAACCCGACATCGGCAAATAGGCCATCGCCTGCCTGGGATCGGCTTCCAGCATGGCTTCCGCCTGCGCTACCGCGCTCAACTGCGGGATTATCGCCTGCTCATTGTAATAAAGCCCGATGCTCAGGTTGACCTTATCGGGCCGGGGGTCCTGTTTGTAGGTTTCCATCAGCGACAGGATCGGGTCCCCCGCGTAAGCATCAACATTCTGGAACACAGCAGATCTCCTGGTTTACGGGTTCAATCATGAAGCCCCGTCAGTACATTACCAAAGATTCAATATCATTTGGGCGCCGGCTGATTAAAATAATTCACCGGGATGCCGGTTCCCGGCCCGCGCCGGCATGTTCGCCATCCACATATTCCACCGTCACCCGCGAGGTGAGCCTGGTAATCAATTCATAAGCGCTGATGCCGCTGGCGGCCGCCACTCGTTCCACCGGCAGCTCGGGGCCCCACAAGACCACCCGGTCGCCTACCCGGTCCTGGCTTTCCGGACCCAGATCCACCGTTAACATATCCATGGAGATCCGCCCGGCCAGCGGTACATTGCGGCCATTGACCCACACCGGCGTGCCGTTCGGGGCGCTGCGCGGGTAACCATCGCCATAGCCGAAGGCGACTACGCCGAGCCGGGTATCCCGCGGGCTGACCCAAATGCCGCCATAACCGCTGGCTTCGCCCGCCTGATGATCGCGCACCGCGATCAGCGCGGAGGTCAGGGTCATGGCGGGACGGAAACCAAACTCCGACGCCTCGCCGGTACCCAGGGGCGAGACGCCATAAAGCACGATCCCGGGCCTGACCAGATCGCGATGTGATTGCGGCCACAGGAGAATACCGCCCGAGGCGGCAATGGAGCGCCGGCCCGGTTTGTCCTGGCCGAAGCGATCAAAACAGGCCAATTGCAGGGAGGTCGCGTCCAGTTGCGGCTCGTCGGCGCGGGCAAAGTGGCTCATGATATTTATCGGCCCGGCGATATTCGGACAGGCCGCCAGACGCGCGTAAAATGCCTCTGCCTCACGGGGCAGGACCCCCAGACGATGCATGCCGGTATCCAGTTTCATCCATACCTGCAACGGCTGCGCCAGCGTTGCCTGTTCCAATGCCCGCAGTTGTTCGATGCTATGCACCGCGGTGGCAAGATGGTGCTGGACCAACAGCGGCAATTCGTCGGCGCTGAAAAAACCTTCCAGCAGCAAAATAGGTTTGGCGATACCGGCGTTACGCAGCGCCAGCGCCTCGCCAAGACGCGCCACGCCGAAATAATCGGCCTCATCGCGCAACGTGAAAGCGGTCTCCAGCAGCCCATGGCCGTATGCGTTCGCTTTCACTACCGCCACTATCTGGCTGTGCGGGGCTAACCGGCGTACTTGCCGCAGATTATGACGCAAAGCCTGGCGATCAATAACGGCAATTGCCGTTTTCATTATCCTTGTCCTGGTTATTATTCATCATCATATTGTGGCCCGGCATAACTATCGAACCGCGACCACTGCCCGTTAAACGTTAACCGTACCGTCCCGATCGGGCCGTTACGTTGCTTACCCAGAATAATTTCCGCGATACCTTTCATATCGCTGTTTTCGTGGTAGACCTCGTCGCGATAGATAAACATGATCAAGTCGGCATCCTGCTCGATCGAGCCGGACTCACGCAGATCGGAGTTGATCGGCCGCTTATCGGCGCGCTGTTCCAGGCCGCGGTTCAGCTGGGACAGCGCCACGACCGGCACCTGCAGCTCTTTTGCCAGCGCCTTCAGCGAGCGGGAAATTTCGGCGATTTCCAGCGTGCGGTTTTCAGACAACTGCGGCACGCGCATCAATTGCAAATAGTCGATCATGATAAGGCTCAGGCCATCGTGTTCGCGGAAAACGCGCCTGGCGCGGGATCGTACATCGGTCGGCGTCAGGCCCGATGAATCATCGATATACATATTGCGTTTTTCCAGCAGGATACCCATGGTGCTGGAAATGCGCGCCCAGTCTTCATCATCAAGCTGGCCGGTGCGGATACGCGTCTGGTCCACGCGGGACAATGAGGCCAGCATACGCATCATGATTTGCTCGCCGGGCATTTCCAGGCTGAAAATCAGCACCGGTTTATCTTCGGTCATGGCGGCGTTTTCGCACAGGTTCATGGCGAAGGTGGTCTTACCCATCGAGGGGCGCGCGGCAATAATAATCAGATCGGATTTTTGCAAGCCGGCGGTTTTTTTATCCAGGTCATGATAACCGCTGGACACCCCGGTCACCCCATCGTGGGGTTTTTGATAAAGCTGCTCGATGCGCGCCACGGTATCTTCCAGGATGCGGTCGATACTCTTGGGTCCCTCATCTTTACTGGCGCGATTCTCGGCAATCTGGAACACCCGCGATTCCGCCAAATCAAGCAGATCTTCGCTGCTGCGCCCCTGGGGATCATACCCGGCATCGGCTATTTCATGGGCCACGGCAATCATTTCGCGGACCACCGCGCGCTCACGGACGATATCGGCGTAAGCGGAGATATTGGCCGCGCTGGGGGTGTTTTTCGATAATTCCGCCAGGTAAGCGAAACCGCCCACGGAATCCAGATCGCCCTTTTGCTCCAGCGATTCGGATAGCGTGATCAAATCGATAGGCTTGTTCAGTTCGAGCAAGCGCTGCATCTCGCCGAAAATCAGCCGGTGGGGCCGATTAAAGAAATCTTTGGCGGTGACGCGTTCAGCGACATTGTCCCAACGCTCATTATCCAGCATTAAGCCACCCAACACCGACTGCTCCGCTTCCAGCGAATGGGGCGGGAGTTTCAGGCCCTCGACTTGGCGGTCCCGGGAGAAGCTTGTTTTATTGGCTGGTTTTTTTTCTGACATGGGGTAATGACTTTGCCTGATAGATGAAGCATTAGTTAAGAATGCATTGTATCGTTGATTGTCGCCAAATCCTATGTGGCTTTGCAAACCGGCGCTAACAGCTTAAGGTTAATTAAGAAATAAACCAGACTATCCAAGCTGAGGAACAGATATGGCAAAGCGCATTCAATTTTCCGCCAATGGCGGCCCGGAAGTATTGCAATACGTGGATTTCACCCCGGCGGACCCGGTGCAGGGCGAAGTACAGGTAGCGAATAAAGCTATAGGGATCAATTATATTGATACCTATGTGCGCAGCGGTTTATACCCTACCCCGGCTAAACCTTCCGGGCTGGGAACCGAGGCCGCAGGAATTATCACCAAAGTGGGACCCGGCGTCACCAGCCTCAAGCCGGGGGATCGCGTGGTCTATGCCCACTCGTCCCTGGGAGCTTATGGCGACGTGCATAATGTTCCCCAGAAAAATATCGCCGTTTTACCCGACGCCATATCCTTCGAACAGGCCGCCGCATCATTTTTAAAAGGCCTGACGGTCTATTATCTGTTACGCCAAACCTATGAAATCAAACCCAACGAGATCTTCTTGTTCCATGCCGCGGCCGGCGGGGTTGGACGCATCGCCTGCCAGTGGGCCAAGGCGCTGGGCGCCAAAATGATTGGCACCGTCGGCTCGGCGGAAAAAGCCGCCTTGGCGAAAGAGGCCGGCGCCTGGGAGATTATCAATTATCGGGAAGAGAACGTGCCCGAACGGGTGGCCGCGTTGACCAGCGGTAAAAAGGTCAGCGTAGTCTATGATTCCGTAGGCAAAAGCACCTGGGAGGCTTCGCTCGATAGCTTGCACCGCCGCGGCCTGATGGTAAGTTTCGGTAATTCATCCGGCCCGGTGACCGGCGTTAACCTGGCAATCCTCAATCAGAAAGGTTCTTTATATGTGACCCGCCCGTCGTTAAATGGGTATGTCACCAACCATGAAGAGCTCACATTGGCCAGCAATGAGTTGTTTTCAATGATTGCCAGCGGCGCGATTAACATCGACGTGCCGGAGAAACAAAAATTCCCGCTGGCTGAAGCGCAACGGGCGCACCAGGCGCTGGAAAGCCGCGAAACCAGCGGATCTTCGCTGCTGATTCCGTGATAGGGCTATAACCGTCACCAAAAAAAACGGGCCTCATCCATAAGGAAAGGGGCCCGGTATAAAGTTGCTTTAATCAGCACTATAGGATGATATTTTTATTAATTGTATGTAGTCGTTATAAGTCGATGTTTTTATTTTTTTGTAGGTACAGCAGTTGTCGTCACCAGACGATGCAGCTTATGGTGCTATCATTTTATTGGTGGCTATCATTTTCCGATGACGTTGATGAATTCACTGCTACAACGATAGCGCGGTATCTTAGCAGCACTCATAAGCAAAAAGTATCGCAAAGCGCCGTTCATGCAATGAAAAGGGTAAACCTGTGATCGGCTGCACGTTAATACGCTATTTCTGCTTTATACATCCGGTCTTATGTATGGCCATGCCATACGCCCGGCCGGGGCCGGACATATCAATAGCGCCGCAGTTGGGGACGCTTCACTGCCCGCCATACCCAAGCGACAACCAGGGCCAGCAGCAGCCATGGCAATAATTTTATCGCCATCACAAACAAGCCGGCGAACATCATGGCGAAAGTGCCGACCGCCAGCGCCGCCAGCACGCCGAGAATGGAAATCCCGGTCAGCAGCAGCATCATAAAAAACCCGATGACAAAGAAAATCTCTAACATGGCAGGCTCCTGTATAACGGGGAAGTCCCGTCTCGTTAAGGTGTTTAGGGTCCATCTTCCATCCTGCGATATCCCCTAATGTCCCATAATGACTATCAATAAACATGCCAGGTTTTTATAAATTTAATTAATTGATTTTTAAAGAGATTAATTTGCAGACGATGGAGAGCTTGGCCATTTTCGCCATCAATTAGTCAAGCACGCCATGCCGGTAATCACTGGCTGACCTCGGCCGCGGCCGGCGACACGGGCTTAAGCTTGGCCAGCGCCTGCTCGACCACCGTTATGCCGGCCCCCGGTTTATGGGCATTTTCGCTGAGATAACGCCGCCACTGTCGCGCGCCGGGTATCCCCTGGAACAACCCCAGCATATGGCGGGTGATATGGCCAAGGTAAGTCCCCCGGGCCAGCTCCTGCTCAATATAGGGCAGCATGGCGCACACCACCGCCGTCATATCGCTGTAGGGATCGGTTTTGCCAAATATCCTGCTATCCGCCTGGGCCAAAATGCCGGGGTTTTGATAGGCTTCGCGCCCTATCATTACGCCGTCCACGCATTGCAAATGTCGCTGCGCCTCGGCAAGATTTTTTATGCCGCCATTAATCGCCAGCGTTAAACCAGGAAAATCCCGTTTCAACTGGTATACGCGTTCGTAATCCAACGGCGGTATTTCGCGGTTTTCCTTGGGACTTAAGCCCGACAGCCAAGCCTTGCGGGCATGAATGATAAACGTATCGCACCCCCCGCGTTCGGCAACGGTCTGGATAAATTCACACAAAAAAGCATAGCTGTCCCGATCGTCGATACCGATACGGGTTTTTACGGTGACGGGAATCGATACCGCTGAACGCATGGCGTCGATACATTCAGCCACCCGCTGCCGCTCCGCCATCAAGCAGGCGCCGAAGCGCCCATTTTGCACCCGATCGGACGGACAACCGACATTGAGATTAATCTCATCATAGCCGCGCTGTTCTGCCATGCGGGCGCATTGCGCCAAGGCATCGGGTTCGCTGCCGCCTAATTGTAATGCCAGGGGATGCTCAGCCTCGTTAAAGGCGAGGTAATCCCCTTTGCCATGCAGCAACGCGCCGGTGGTTACCATTTCCGTATACATAAGCGTATGGCGCGTCAGCAGGCGCAGGAAATAGCGGCAGTGGCGGTCGGTCCAATCCAGCATCGGCGCGACGGAAAGGCGCTGGGGGGTGATGTAACCGGGGACGGCGGGCTGAGCGTCGGATTCAAAGGGACGCTGCAAGGAATTATCGACACGCATAAGATCAAATCAATCGTCTGGGGGTTTACACCCGAAGGTGCCTGATTATGGATTTTGCCGTTGCTTTTTTCATTGCCAGGGCGAAGCCAAGTATTTATCTATTGTATCACAGAAAAAATGAAGAAATCAGGGGACGCAATGGACGATAGCGGCCAGGGTCCAGGAGAGTCATAGTGCGACAAACCGCCGTGTTATTAACATATTTTTAACGCAAATACCCTTGAGCCAGGGCCAGAAAGTACATCAAATACCAAAAAACCACCAATCCGTCCCAAATGGGGGTTCCATGATTTACAAAATGATCATAATCATTTATCACATAACCCTAACACGCATCTTATCGGTACGTTGGTGGAAGGTAGAGTATGAACGGGTTTATTAAGCTTGCGATGTGTTTCCGGTTTTCAATAATCACCCATTGCGCACAAAGCATAAAAATAAACGCAGATCTTCCACGACCGGATACTCTAATAATAAAAACATAAATTTTCTCTTGCCCGTCCTCCGGGGCCGATTTTTTATCGCCACCCCTTTTGTCATGAAATGACATACACTGCAGATGACGCTATTATTATGACTGTTTTTATCTTGGACCCCTGCACATATACCAGATACGCATTAAGAAGCTCATTAGTCGCCAATGGAATAAAAGGCACGATACGTGACCTGGAAAACGTCAATGCGTTAAAAAATAAATGCAAAAGAACCGCGCCATCAATCATTTTTATAAATCAAAATTACTTTCAATATCATGATGATGGTAGTGATTTAAAATCCATTATCGATACACAGCCCTTAACGTTATTTTTTATTTTCATTGGCAATGAAAATATAAAATTTCACGATTTTGTACCAATAAAAGACAATGTAATTATCGTGTCGAAATTCATAAAGATGAGTTCAATTATCATGATAATTCAATATTTCATGGATACCAAAGCGTGGCAAAGTGACAATTCAGTATTGGGATTTTCTCCTTTGCACTTCAGCAAAACAGAAGCCGAGATTCTAAAAATGTGGATGTCAGGTTTCAACACCATGCATATATGCTCACAGTTGGGTATTAAAGAGAAAACGCTTTCTTCACATAAAATAAATATCAAACGTAAAACCAAAGCTACTAATAAGCAGATTATTTACCATTTAATCTCAATTGCCAATAGAGTCACGGATAATATTAACTTCCGTTACCCGGTTGCGTGACAAGACGGTACACATCCCGTACTCGGCGTTTTTACACCTTCATGGTAAGATGGACTGCGGAATTAGCTGCGGGGAATCCCTATGAATGCAACAACCCAGTCTCAATTACTCAGTCAGGCGGAACAACTGTGCGAACAACGTAATGTGCGCCTGACGCCACAGCGCCTGGAAGTGTTGCGCCTGATGACCCAGCAGGAGGGCGCCATCAGCGCCTATGACCTGCTGGACTTGCTCAGGGTATCGGAACCCCAGGCCAAGCCGCCAACTATTTACCGAGCGCTGGATTTTCTGCTGGAACAAGGATTTATCCATCGCGTGGAGTCCACCAATAGCTTTGTGCTTTGCCACCACTTTGAACAACCGGGCCACACGTCCGCTTTTTTCATCTGCGATCGCTGTGGCCAGGTCACGGAGCAATCAACCGAGGGCATTGAGGACATATTGCAGAAGATGGCTAAGGCCGCCGGTTTCGCCATGCGCCATAACGTGGTGGAAGCGCATGGGTTTTGCCCTGCCTGCACGGACGTACAGGCCTGCGAAAGCCCGCAAGATTGCCATCATGACCATAGCATCACTATAAAAAAGCGTTGATAACGTTGTTGCTTGCCCGGATAAATCAGCAAAGATTTTTAATATAATGGCCGCTAGCCCGCATTGAAAAATCATTATTACGGCTGTTTTTGAACCAAGCGGGTCAAGCGGGTAAAGATAAATAAGGTGGGGACAAATAATGCAGCGGCATAAAGCCGGGTGGTACGTCCTTGTACCTTTGGGTAGGAACACTGCTAAAGAAATAACCTCTTGGTACCACGGTTATTTCTTTTTAGACAAGCTACCAACGATATTTATTGCGGGATTCCCAGTCTTTGACTTCCGTTTCGGCGGCATCTTTGCCGTAACCGTAACGTTCCTGGATTTTCCCGATTAATTGCTCGCGTTTGCCTTCAACAACGGTCAAATCATCATCGGTGAGTTTACCCCATTGTTCTTTGATTTTACCTTTGAACTGTTTCCAATTGCCGCTGGCTTCGTCTTTGTTCATCGGAGTTCTCCTTGGTCTTCGGTTAATCAATTAACTTACTATGCATCGGTTAATGAAAAACAAAAAAAATCTGATTCATCTACCGGAGGTCATAAGCTAACCCTATGGCTATAAGTATAGCAGCGCATTTGGTATAAGCATTATTTCGCAGCAGAATAGCCCAGGCTTACCGGCTTTTCATCTGGAAGCGGTCGATAAAACCAGGGTAAACAGCGGGTAGCAGAAGAAAAGGGAAAGAACGGTAAATGTAACAATATGTGTCGGCAGGGCCACCCTGGAGCCGTAGCCAGCAACAGGGGAGGCCGGGAATTGATAGCGTTTTTAGCCGCGTAAATTCACGAGGCCGGCGCAGCGGCACCGGTTTTGGCTACGGCTGCGGGTTAAATCCAGTTGCCGTTGCGGATAACGCCAACCGCCAGCCCTTCAATGGAGAGTTCCTGATGGCGAAGATCGACGATAATGGGCGCGAATTCGCTGTTTTCAGGCAATAACTCCACAATATTGCCATGTTTCTTCAGGCGCTTAACCGTTACTTCATCGTTGATTCGCGCCACCACTACCTGGCCGTTATGCGCGTCCTGGGTTTTGTGCACCGCCAGCAGGTCGCCGTCCATAATGCCGATATCCTTCATGGACATGCCGCTTACCCGCAGCAGGAAATCAGCATGGGGTTTAAACAGGTCGGGGTCTATTTGATAGTGGCTTTCTATGTGCTGTTCCGCAAGCAGAGGCTCGCCGGCGGCCACGCGGCCAATGAGCGGCAGGCCGGTTTCTTCTTCGATTAATAACCGGATGCCACGTGAGGCGCCCGAGACAATTTCGATAGCGCCTTTACGCGCCAGCGCCTTGAGGTGCTCTTCAGCGGCGTTGGGGGACTTGAACCCCAGGCGCTGGGCGATCTCCGCGCGGGTCGGCGGCATACCGGTTTGCGATATGTGATCGCGTATAAGCTCAAAAACCTCTTGCTGTCTGGCGGTTAACGCTTTCATTCCGTCCCCTGTTTGTTTATACAGTCTTTCTGCGAGTATATACAGGTCCGGCGCAATTGAAAACCTTCAACGTACCAAAATGCGATAAAATCCCGGCCAAGGGGGCCTGAAAACGCAAGATCAGGCGAAGTGCCGCCACAACAACATCCCCCAGACGAACAAGGCCAGAATAATGGCCAGCGTGACCGCGGCCGACCCCAGATCCTTCGCCCTACCGGAAAGCGGGTGCAATTCGGGCCCGATACGGTCAACCACGGCTTCTATAGCGCTATTGATAATTTCGATCACCACCACCAGCCACACAGATCCGATCAATAAAATTCGCGAAACGGGGTCTGATTCGAGATAACATGCAATGACGATCGCCAAGATGGCAACCACCACTTCCTGACGGAAAGCGGCTTCATGACGCCAGGCGGCGCAAAATCCTTTTATTGAGTATCCCGTGGCTTTATAGATGCGACTAAGCCCGCTGGTTTGGTTTGCCATAATTTTTATGCACAGAGAGAAAATAGCGCCCATGTTACCTGTTCTTCGCGTTCGTATCACCACAGATCTGCCGCGCGGTTTCTGGTATTCTTGAGTCGCAATGCTAACAAGGGGCTTCACAAAGATATGTCAGGTTGGCGTACTATTTTTTACACGTTCTTGGATTTACCGCTCAGGCTGCTGGTGCGAAGCAAAGTCATTCCCGCGAATCCACGGGAAGAAACCGGTTTGGACCCTCTGCGGCCAATAATGTATGTGTTACCATATAATTCAAAAGCGGACTTACTCACGCTGCGCGCGCAATGTTTGCATCTCCAATTACCCGACCCCTTGATTCCCTTGGAAATCGACGGCGTCGTCTTGCCGCGTTACGTTTTTATCCATGATGGTCCGCGCGTCTTCTCTTATTTCTCGGAAAAACTCGAATCCGTAAAGCTGTTTCACGACTATCTGGACTTGCACCGCAACAATCAGCAACTCGATGTACAAATGGTGCCCGTATCCATCATGTTCGGCCGCTCTCCCGGACGCGAGGCGCAGCAAAACCAGCCCGCCCCCCAGTTGCGCCTGCTTAACGGTTTTCAAAAATTTATCGCCGTACTGTGGCTGGGACGCGATAGCTTCGTCCGCTTCTCCAATCCGCTGTCCATGCGCTATATGGCGACGGAACACGGTACCGACAAAACCATCGCGCAAAAGCTCGCCCGCGTCGCCATGATTCATTTCGCGCGCCAACGTCTGGTGGCGGTGGGGCCGCGTTTGCCGGTCCGCCAGGATTTGTTTAATAAATTATTGGCGTCCAAGGCGATCGAAAAAGCCGTCGAAGATGAAGCCCGCACCAAAAAAATCTCCGCGGAAAAAGCGCAGCAAAACGCCATCGCCCTCATGGAAGAAATTGCGGCGGACTTTTCTTACGAGGCGGTACGCCTCTCCGATCGCGTATTGAGCTGGACCTGGAACCGTCTTTACCAAGGGCTGCATGTTCGTAATGCCGAACGCGTACGCCAACTGGCGGAAGACGGTCATGAGATAGTCTACGTACCCTGTCATCGCAGCCATATGGACTATTTATTATTATCCTATGTGCTTTACCACCAGGGCCTGGTGCCGCCGCATATCGCCGCGGGCATCAATTTGAATTTCTGGCCCGCGGGCCCGATTTTCAGGCGCCTGGGCGCATTTTTCATCCGCCGCACCTTTAAGGGCAACAAACTCTACTCCACGATTTTCCGTGAATATTTGGGCGAGCTGTTTACCCGGGGTTATTCGGTGGAATATTTCATGGAAGGCGGGCGCTCGCGTACCGGGCGGTTGCTTGAACCCAAAACCGGTACGCTGACCATGACCATCCAGGCCATGCTGCGCGGGGGCAATCGGCCGATTACCCTGGTGCCGATTTATGTGGGTTATGAACATGTCATGGAAGTGGGCACCTACGCCAAAGAGCTGCGCGGCGCCACCAAAGAGAAAGAGGGATTTGTGCAAATGGTCCGCGGGTTGCGTAAATTACGTAATCTGGGCCAGGGGTATGTCAATTTTGGCGAGCCCTTATCCCTAAGCACCTATCTTAACCAGAACGTGCCGCAATGGCGCGACTCCATCGATCCCATTGACGCCCAGCGGCCTTCCTGGCTGGCGCCGGCGGTGGATGATATCGCCGCGAAAATCATGGTGCGTATCAACAACGCGGCGGCGGCCAACGCCATTAATCTGTGCTCCACGGTATTACTGGCCTCCCGTCAGCGCTCGCTTACCCGCGAGCAGTTGTTGCAGCAGCTCACCTGCTATTTGGCGTTGCTGCGCAACGTGCCTTATGCGTCCGATGTGACGGTACCCGAGTCCACCGCGCAGGAACTGCTGGAGCACGCCCTGGCGATGAATAAGTTCAGCATCGAAAAGGATACTATCGGCGATATTATTTATTTGTCCCGCGAGCAGGCGGTGCTGATGACGTATTACCGCAATAATATCCAGCATCTGTTTATCCTGCCTTCGCTGGTCGCCAGTATCGTTATCGGTCATCCCGGCATCGACCGGAAACAGTTATTGCGCCGGATAAACCTGTTCTATCCCATGATGAAGGCCGAACTGTTCATGCAGCATGAGAACACCGATCTCGGCCCTATTATCGATTCGCTGATTGAAGAGCTGGTACGCCAAGGGTTGATTTTCGATCGCGACCGGCAATTATTACTTAACCCGGCGCAGGCGCAAACCCTGCAGCTACTGGCGGCCAGCGTGCGTGAAACGCTGCAACGCTATGCCATCACCTTTTCACTGCTGCGCATCAATCCCGAGATCAACCGGGGCACGCTGGAGAAAGAGAGCCGCATCATGGCCCAACGCCTTTCGGTGCTGCATGGCATAAATGCGCCGGAATTCTTCGACAAAGCGGTATTCTCCACCCTGGTGGCTACGCTGCGCGAGGAAGGTTATATCAGCGACAGCGGCGACGCCATCGGCGAGAGGGTAAGGGAAATGAGCGAGATACTCAGCGAACTGCTTACGCCGGAAGTCCGGCTTACCATTGAAAGCGCCAGCGTATTAGCTAACGCCCCCGCCGTCGAGCCGCCGGGCGAGGCGTCGATGACGGTATGACGCGCCCATGACGGGCGCGGGCTTATCCATGCCCGTACCCGTCAGCGGCTTAAGACTGTCCCGTACCCGTTCCAAGCAAACTCAGCGCGATACCCACAAAGACCACCATGCCTACCAGGTTGTTATTCAGAAACGCTTTAAAGCAGGCGTCCCGCTCGCGCCGGACAATCATTTTTTGCTGATAGACAAACATGGCCCCGGCGATCAATAGCGACGCGTAAAAAGGCCAGCTTAGCCCCATCAGCCCCCCCAGCAGCAGTAGCAGCAGCAGCGTGGCCGCTTGCAGGCCGCCGACGATAGCTTTGTCATAACGGCCAAACAGGATAGCGGTGGATTTTACGCCAATGCGCAGGTCGTCATCGCGATCTACCATGGCATATAGCGTATCGTAGGCTACCGTCCAGAGGATGTTCGCCGCAAACAGCAGCCAACAGGCTAAAGGTAAGGACTCACTTACAGCTGCGTATCCCATGGGAATTGACCAGCCGAAAGCCGCGCCCAGCACCAGTTGCGGCAGGTGGGTGACCCGCTTCATAAAGGGATAAACCCAGGCCAGCGCCAATCCCGCCACCGATAGCGCGATAGTCATGGTATTGAGAGTCAGGACTAAGCCAAACGAGAGTCCCACCAGGATCACAAACAGGATTTTCGCTTCTTTCTCGCTAATAAGGCCGCTGGGAAGCGGCCGCGAGGCGGTACGCTTAACGTGTCCGTCAATTTTGCGGTCGGCATAATCATTAACCACGCATCCGGCGGCCCGCATAAAAAAAACGCCCAGGATAAACACCATCAGCGTACCAAGAGCGGGCGTGCCCCGCCCGGCCAGCCATAACGCCCACAGGGTCGGCCAAAGTAACAACAGAGAACCAATGGGTTTATCAATGCGCATTAACCGGCACCAGGCCTGCCATTTGCCCATCGTGGCGCTTTGTTCCACTTCTCTCTCCTATACTTCATCAAACTTTACGTTATGTTTAACGATACAGCGGCGCGTCAGGTAAAAATAGCTCTGTCAGCAATAAGGACTTGCCGCTGGGCCGAAAACACGAGCGGCGCGCCCATAAATTATCCGATTTACCCACCTGGATATAGTCCCGCGCCGGGGCCTCATCGCGAAACAACCATTTGCCGAGCGGTATATCGCCAAGAGTGGTAAGCGCCCACTCCGCCCCCGCCAGCGCATCCTCGGGAATCAGGGTACGCCCTACCAGCCAAGGTTGCTCGTCACCGCACAATACGACTTCCCGCAGCCAATAGCGTTCGCATGGGGGTAAGAGCGCCACCTCAGGCCCCAGCGTTTGCGCCGGGAAATAGCCTTCCCGGCCGCGGCGGACCGCGACGCGGCGGCAATGGCGCTCAAAACGCAGGGTCATGGAGCCTCGCTCCATCAGCCAATCCGCGGCCTTGGCGTCCGGCGGCGGGTCTTGATCGGAGCGCCAAACAATAGAAGCCAATAATGAGATATAAGGATCGTCCGTCATCCCGTTCCCCATTGTGTCAGATAACCAGAGCCATTAGTGTAGCTCAGAACGCCATATTATTAACCCACCGTCCGGGGAAGATTATGCTTCGGGCGCCAGCGGCGTCGTTCACAGCGATGACGCCACTAGCGGCGCAAAAAAATGGCCTCCGGAGGAGGCCATTACTTATCGCTGATTTGGCGGGTTTATTCAACCGCCGGTGCGCGTTCGTCGGTTAACCCGTACAGGTAGTATTTACGCCCCACCATCTGACCGCCATCGCGAGTCAACGGAATCCAGTTCAACTGGGCCCGGGTGCGGTTAGGCGTTACCGTCAACAGATCCAGCGGTATCGACAGATAGAATCCCTTGGTGAATGACCCTTCACCGTAATCCTCTTTGGAGACATTGGTAAAGGTGGCGAAAGCGCCGGCGGTAACCCCGCTGTCGAACTTCCTGGAGACATCAAACGTCACGCCTTTATCCTTGGCCAGATAACGCCCGACGCTGGCCTTGACCAAGACGCCGTCCATAAAGCCCGGCTGCCAGTAGCCGGTCAGGTTGCCGGTGGCCACCTTATAGTCGGCGAACTGCATCATATTATCCCAGTCACGTTGCTTGACGTAGTTGCCGTCCAGCCCCACCGCCCAGTTCTTGTCCAGCGGACGATACAACACTTCGCCGCCGACGCCGCCGTACATCATTTCCAGATAACCGCCGTACAGCTGTCCGTACCAGCCGTCGCCCAGGCGATCGATATAGGTGGTCTGGAGGTTGCTGACATAGACGTCATTTTCAACGTACTCACGAATTCGGGTACGCACCCGCGGCAGATGCGAATCGTTCGGCGGCGCGGTGAATTTAAACCGATCGTAATTGTTGATGATATTGCCGAACAGGGAACCGGAGGTCACCCAGTGATCGGTCAGCCAGTAGTTGGCGGTGCCTTCCACCCCGATCTGATACATGTAGAAGGATTCCGGACCGCCGATGGACTGGTTAAGCACCGGCGCCCAGCCCAGTTGCAGGCGATCCCGATCGATATAATAGCCTTGTTCGGCGTTTTTCGGCACATCCGGCTCGGTGCGGCGCTGTTTAAGCGGCTGCTCATGGCCCAGCGGATAACCCGCCAGGGATTCTTGCAGGCTCTTGACGTCGGTTTCCGTGGTCACCAGCGGCAAATGCTGCCGGGTTTCGGTGACTTTCAGCGTATCGATATTTTCCGGCAGGTTATTGACCAGGATGCGGTTGGCGCGATCGACGCCTTCAGCGCCATCGCGGTATTTATACTGCTCGCCGGTCATATACATCGTGCGGTCTTTCACCTGGATATGCGGCGCGCCGTAACCGGCGTTGCTATCCATATCGGTCAACTGCTGCGCCACGACCTGATGCTGCAGCATGTCGGACTGCGGATTCGGCGCGTAGGCCGGTTTTTCGCTATCCCGGTGCTGCTGGGTCAAATCATTAAAGTTGGTGCGCAGCGTCACGCCGAACATCATGGTATTGCCGCGTTCATAACTGACGTTAAAATCCGCCCATTTACCGACCCGGTAAATCGCGCCGACGTTAACCGGGGAGTCTTGCTTCAACCGGCCGGCAAAATCCCCTTCGTAGTCGTTCCCTTCATATTCCACTTTCAAGCGCAGCGGCTGCCAGGGCGTTTGGTATTCTATACCGCCAAACAGCGCGGCCGGGCCGTGGAAGAAATCGCCGCCGTTAAAAGAACCCGCGGTGCGATGGGTATTGTTGCGCTGGCAAAAACTGTCTTTGGCCTCGCAAAACGGGTTTTTGACGTTGCCGCTATTGCCGAGATAGCCAAACCCCATGCCGAGGGAGAAATCAAATGGCCCCCAGGCTTTGCTGGCCGCGATAAATTCGCTGTCAAATAGCCCGGTACCGCCGAAATCCCGCACGCCGGCCGAAACTTCAGGCAGCCAGTATCCCTCTTCCCACAGGCGCAGCTTAAAGTCGATGCCTTTGTCTTTATAAGTCTGATCGCCGCTGAAGTTGGGGTCGTTGCTGTATTGGCGGGTACGCACGTCGGAATACCGGATGGTGGTTTCCAGCCAGGGGAATAATTGCAGGTTAACGGAATAAAAGCGGTATTGGTCGTTGTCGCGGTAGTTAAGGCTGAATTCGCCGTCCTTCGCCATGCGCGCCGTGGGCGTTTGCAATAAGCCGGCACCGCCCATATCCATTTGCGAAGGGCCCAGCGGTTCGGTATAGGACGCCGCCTGGCAGGCGGTGGCCACTGACAGCGCGATGAGGCTGAGTAGATATTTTGTTTTCATCAGTCAGGAATCCGGTGAGTCAGCAAGGAGACAATCTTTTCATTTACATCCCGGTAGGCCCTGGGCAGCGCCCATGAGGAAAACCCGACGTAGATAATACTGCCCGGCGCCACTTCATTGTGACGCCGATTCCAATAAGCCACCGGCACCGATTGATATTGCCCATCGGGCGATATCACCCAGGCATAACTTCTTTCCGCACCGCTCAGGCGTTGGTGGGTTTGCAAATAGTCGTCCGCATCGCGGCTGACCAGGTAGGGCTGCGGGCCGGTCGCCGCCACGGCGCCATAAATATGGACCCTGGTGGGTTTCGCCAGGGTATATAGGCTATATTCCCCCACCAGAGTGCGGTTGGCGCCGGCTTGTAAGCGAATCACGTCCGGATCGAGAGAGACAAATTGGCGGCCGGTGACGCGCAGGGCGGCGATCTGGCTGCGCACCTGGTCGACTGAATTGGCCAGCCCGGTATCATTATCCTGCCTTAAGTCGGCGCTCAACGCGCCCAGGCGCGCCAGCAGTTGCCGCTGTTGATCCAGCTGTGCGGCCGTGGCCAGCTTTTCCGCGATCACCGTGCCGGGCCACCAGGTCCTGCCGGCCAATTGTGGATTAAGCGTCAACTGTGCAAGATTGTTGGCCCCGGCGATAACCACCGGTTGGGTTTGGCCTGGAGAATAGACGGCCACGCGACTATCGGCAGCGGCGGAGGCAATAAAACCAGCACATAAACTCACTACGAGTAAGAGTTGTTTTTTCATGGCTTATAAGGATTTAAAGTGATGGTTTCAATCGG
This sequence comes from Sodalis sp. RH21, assembly GCF_047324175.1. Classification (NCBI taxonomy): domain Bacteria; kingdom Pseudomonadati; phylum Pseudomonadota; class Gammaproteobacteria; order Enterobacterales; family Bruguierivoracaceae; genus Sodalis; species Sodalis sp. RH21. Next base: position 5,435,208 of record NZ_CP178732.1, read on the forward strand.
GAAAAAATCCGGTCCGATAAATTGTTCAGTTTTGCGCACGGCGCCGGTGCCTGGTTCAATCCAGTAACGGTTGCGGTAATGAGTATTCAATTCCGCAACGGTAACATCTTCGTTGATGACGCGATAAGCATGGGGAGTATTTAATACGCTCACGGTTTCCATGCCCGCCGGGCTAAAGCGTGACGTAAAGGTGGCGGAGCGTAATTGTTTATTTTCGGTCCAGGACTGGATGCGCGTCCACTCGGTGCCGTCGACGATGCGTTCGGCGCGCATCAGCGGGTCCGATGCCAGATTGGTCACTTCCAGCAGATTATCGGGCAGGCCAAGGGTTTTTACCAGGCGGCCATTGCGGGTAACCAGCATGGCTTTATCGCGCGTAACCCATTTCAGATCGCCGTTTTCGGCGTAGGCAAGGACGAGAAATATTTGTGAGCCACCGTTCACCCGGGCATAAATGCTGGCGTAGGGTATGTTATGGACTTGCTCAGGGGTTAATTCAACATCCGGCGTACCAAATAGCGCCACCTTAAAAGTTTCGCCAACGCCTTTTTGCGATTGACTGCAAGCGGCCACCAGAAAGCACACCACCAACGTAAATAAATAGCGCACGTCGTTTATCCCAAACGAAAGGAGACCAAAAAATAACCACACTTGCGTGTGGTTATCGAGTAGTTATTATTACTGCACCGTTGAGGTGGTGGTACCGGTGCTAGGCGTAATGCCCTGGCCGCCGTCGTCGTCGTTGTGGGTGCCGATTAACGCGGCTGTAGCGATCAGCGCCACGGCACCAACGCCGACTGCCGTAGCCGCGCCGGCGCTTAAACCAGACGCAGTAGCGGTATTGCCGCTGCTGTTGCCGGTGGTGGTTGCCGGTGCGGCAGCAAGCGCATAAGAACCACTAGCCATCAACATCGCAGCTATTACTACACTAAACAGTTTATTCATATTTATTACCTTTGATTCATGAGGATGATGACTATAAAGCAATGAAATGTTGATTTGCCTTATATAAGCATCATAAAGCAATATAATGCAATAAAATATATCTTGCATTCATCAGGCGGGGATTAGTTGAAAAAATGCGCAAGAAAAGTCTTGAGCCTTAGAAACCAGAATATTTCACTAGCATAAAGCCTATGATTAGCTTTAAACACTAGCAATATTGTTTTTGAAACAATTATGCGGAGATACAGAAGTTCAGCGAGGCATTAAAAATCAGACTATTCCCACTCCCGCATTGCTTGACTTCCTCTTTTTAACTTAACTAATACTAAAAGTAGGTAAGGCCGGCTACGCGGCTTATTATGCATCGCCAAGGGCTAATTGCCTGTTTTATACCGTTCGGCTGGTTATGTCAAAAATAAGTCACCGGGCATTTTTAAGAATAACGCCAAATATTTACGCTGGCGGCCAATCCTTTGACCGCTATATTATGCTATCTCGTTATCAATGACGCCAATTTTTGAAGCGGTTAATTAAGCCATTGGTAGAACTATCGTGGCTGGTAACGCTGTCGTCGGCGGCCAGTTCCGGCAGGATGCGATTCGCCAACTGTTTGCCCAATTCCACCCCCCACTGATCGAAGGTATAAATATTGAGGATAACCCCTTGGGTAAAGATCTTATGCTCATACAGCGCAATCAGCGCGCCGAGGCTGTAGGGAGTGATCTCCTTGAGCAAAATGGAATTGGTCGGCCGGTTGCCTTCAAATACCTTGAAAGGCGCGACATGTTTGACCTGATCCGGCGTTTTGCCCGCCGCGGCGAACTCATCCTCGACCACCTGCAACGATTTGCCAAACGCCAGGGCTTCGGTCTGGGCAAAGAAATTCGATAGCAGTTTAGCGTGATGATCGCTTAAGGGATTATGGCTTATGGCCGGGGCGATAAAATCGCACGGAACGATTTTGGTGCCTTGGTGAATCAACTGATAAAAGGCATGCTGGCCGTTGGTTCCCGGTTCACCCCAGATGATGGGTCCGGTTTGATACGTGACCGGATGACCGTCGCGATCCACATATTTACCATTGGACTCCATATTGCCCTGCTGGAAATAAGCGGCAAAACGGTGCATGTATTGATCATAAGGCAGGATTGCTTCCGTTTCCGTACCGTAGAAATCGTTATACCAGATACCGATTAGCGCCAGCAGCACCGGCAGATTCTGTTCCGCCGGTGTATCCCTGAAATGGCGATCCATGGCGTGTGCCCCGCCGAGCAGTTGTTCAAAATGCTCAAAACCCACCGACAGGGCGATAGACAAACCGATTGCCGACCACAACGAATAACGGCCGCCGACCCAATCCCAGAACTCAAACATGTTATCGGTATCAATACCGAACTCGCCCACCGCCTTCGCGTTGGTGGACAACGCGGCAAAATGCCTGGCCACATGCTTTTCGTCGCCGGCGGTTTTCAGGAACCAGTCCCGGGCGCTGTGGGCATTGGTCATGGTTTCCTGCGTGGTGAACGTCTTGGATGCCACCAGGAACAGCGTAGTCGCGGGGTCGAGATGTTTTACCGTTTCAGCGATATGGGTACCGTCCACATTGGAAACAAAATGCATGGACAGGTGATTTTTAAATGGCCGCAGCGCTTCGGTCACCATGTAAGGTCCCAAATCCGAGCCGCCGATCCCGATATTGACCACATCGGTAATCGGTTTGCCGGTATAGCCCTTCCACTCGCCGCCGATCACGCGGTCGCAGAATTGCTTCATTTTGGCCAATACCGCGTTCACTTCCGGCATGACATCCTTGCCGTCCACGAGAATCGGCGTGTTGCTGCGATTACGCAGAGCCACGTGCAACACCGCGCGTTCTTCGGTGCGGTTGATTTTTTCACCGGAAAACATCGACTTGATGGCGCCGCTGAGATCGCACTCTTTAGCCAGGGCCTGCAGCTTGTCCAGCGTTTCGCTGGTAATGCGGTTTTTGGAAAAATCCACCAGCATCTGGTCATCGAAGGTGGCGGAGAAGGTGTCGAAACGGTTTTTATCCTGCGCGAACAGATCGCTGATGCGCACATCTTCCATCTGTTCAAAATGCTGTTGCAGCGCTTTCCAGGCCGCGGTGTGGCTAGGGTTGATATTTTTCATGCGTAACGCTCTTCTTATGAAATAAAAAGTTGAGAAAACACTTGTTGAAAAAATAATAAATGAGAAATTTTACGTCCCGATGAAGCCGATTGTATCGCTTTGCCCGCCCCTTGCGCGGTCTTTTATTGCGATCAACGTCTTCAATTGATGTTGATTGCGCCACTGGCCCATCGGCCCGGCGCCTATGATTCAGATTAACAGAGTAAGGCAAAATTGCACTAAAGAAGGATAACGGATGATGGGTCAAAATGCCGCCCGCAATGAACTGTTCGTTGACACGAGTGGAATTACCCGCTATTTGTAGGGTTCTAGTAGCGCACCCGTTGCGTGAACCAGAAGAGGCGCGTCGCCCAGGTAAGGTTTCGGAGGAGCCGTTATCCGCTGATGAAACCCGAGGGGGAGCGACGCCGAGGTAACGTCCGGCAAACGGGCCGCCGTTACCGACCGCATGGGCTGAATCCCCTGGGTTGTCACCCGCTTTTTCGCCATTGGGCGATAGGCACGGTGGGGCGCTTCTGGGTGTATCGTAGTTCTCTACGCCTGCTCCCTGTTTTCCGCTCTTGACTCGTGCCAAGCAATAATAAAACGTCGTCTACAAGGGACACCCTGACACGAGGCATTAATAGCATGGCAGAAAAAGACTTACATTCCCCTATCGTCGCGAAATTCGGCGGTACCAGCGTGGCCGATTTCGCGGCCATGGATCGCAGTGCCGATATCGTCCTGTCCAATCCCGACGTACGCCTGGTGGTCCTGTCCGCCTCCGCAGGCGTCACCAATCTGCTGGTGGCATTGGCGGAAGGCAAAGACCCGGAGCGACGCGCTTTTCATCTGGATGAAATTCGGCGGATTCAGTATGCCATCATCGATCGGCTGGCCGATTCCCAGGTGATTCGCGAAGAAATCGACCGCATGCTTGATAACATCGCCATGTTGTCGGAGGCGGCCGGGCTGGCGACCTCCCATGCGCTCACCGACGAATTGGTCAGCCATGGCGAACTGATGTCGACGCTGCTGTTTGTGGAAGTTCTGCGCCAGCGCCAGGTGGAGGCCCATTGGTTCGATATCCGCAAGGTAATGCGCACCAATGACCGCTTCGGCCACGCCGAGCCGGAAATAACCACGCTCAGGGAGTTAACCCAAAGCTTGCTGCTGCCCAGGCTCAAAGAAGCCCTGGTGATTACCCAAGGGTTTATCGGCAGCGAAGCCAAAGGCCGGACCACGACCCTGGGCCGGGGCGGCAGCGATTATACCGCCGCCCTGCTGGGCGAAGCCCTGAACGCCAAACGTATCGATATCTGGACCGACGTACCGGGCATCTATACCACCGATCCCCGGGTGGTGCCCGACGCCAGGCGTATCGACGAAATCAGCTTTGAAGAAGCGGCGGAAATGGCCACCTTCGGCGCAAAAATTCTGCATCCGGCCACCCTGCTGCCGGCGGTGCGTAGCGATATTCCGGTGTTTGTCGGGTCGAGTAAAGATCCCGATGCCGGAGGCACAATGGTCTGCAACAAGACTCAAAACCCGCCGCTGTTCCGGGCGATAGCCCTGCGCCGCCGGCAAACGTTGCTGACCTTGCACAGCCTGAATATGTTGCAGGCGCGCGGCTTTCTGGCCGAGGTGTTTAACATTCTGGCGCGCCACTATATCTCCGTGGACTTGATTACCACCTCGGAAGTGAGCGTGGCGCTGACCATGGATACCACCGGCTCCACGTCTACCAGCGCCAGCCTGCTGACCACGTCATTGCTGACCGAACTTTCATCCCTGTGCCGGGTGGAAGTGGAGGAGAATCTGGCGCTGATTGCCCTGATCGGCAATAAGCTCTCGCAGGCCTGCGGGGTGGGAAAAGATGTGTTTGGCGTATTGGACCCGTTTAATATCAGGCTGATTTGCTATGGCGCCAGCAGCCATAATTTATGTTTGCTGGTTCCCGGCCAAGACGCCGAGCAGGTGGTTAAAACGCTGCACGGCAACTTATTCGGCTAAGGATGCCGCGGGCGCTTCACAGGGGGTTGGGGGCTTTATTGCGCGGGTTGTCGACGTCATCCACCTCATCCTCCTGGTTCAATTCCAGCACGTTATAGGCCACCGAGCAGAATAAGGAATTCACGCGTTTCATATCCCCCAGCAGGCCCAAATGCAGGGAACTGGTTTCCAGGCTTTGCACGTTCTGCTGATGCAGGCGATCGACATGGGCATGGGCATAACGGCGATCGGTAATGCGAAAACGGTGTTTGGCCCGGCGCAGGCGGCGCGCGCTGGTAATATCGCCGGATAAGAACACCGACAGGCTAAGGCGCAGGTTGGCCATCAACTGCTCATGCAATGTATCCAGTTCCTGCAGCCCTTCAGTGGAAAATGCCCGGCGGGTCGCCAGCGATTTGGCGGCGACATCGCCGGCCATACGTTCGATGATATCGCCCGCCTGTTCCAGATTAAGCGCCATCTCGATAATCTCCGCCCAACGGCGGGAGTCGGCTTCTTCCAAATCTTCCTTGGGCATTTGCGCCAGATAGAGTTTGATCGCGGTATAAAGCACATCCACATCATCATCCAGGCGCCGGATTTCACGATCCTTATTCAACTGGCCGTGCAATACTTCACGCAGCAGCAGCAACATACTTTCAACCACATCGCCCATGCGCAAGGTTTCCCGGGACGCATTGGCCAGCGCCAGCGCGGGCGTATCCAGCGCGCTGGTATCCAGATGCCGCGGACGCACCCCGAGATCGCTCACCGGCGTATCGCCGATCCACTGGGTACACAACCGCGCCATCGGCCCGGCAAACGGCACCAGAATCAGGCAGCGGATCAGGTTGTAAAATACATGGAAATAGATCACCAGCTCGGCGGCGCTGACCGGCAAGCGTTCAAGCAAACCGGCCAGAAACGAGATCCCCGGCAATACCACCACGCAGCCGATAAGTTTGAATAACAAACTACCCAACGCCACGCGTTTTCCTTCGGCATTTTGCCCGCTGGCGTTAATCATCGCCAGGATGCCGCTGCCCAAGTTGGCGCCAATCACCAGGCATAAAGCGACTTTAAACGAAATCACATCGGTGGCGGTGAGGGTCGCGGTGAGCAAAACCGCAGCCAGGCTGGAATAACTGATAACGGCAAACAGGGCGCCGGTGAGGGAATCGAGCACCACATCGCCGGTCAGGGAGGAAAACAGGACTTTGACGCCGCTGGCCTGGGTGATGGGGGCCGAGGCGGCCACAATCAGTTCCAGCGCCAGTAAAATCAGCCCCAGGCCGATGCAGACCCGGCCGATTTGGCCGACGCGCGATTGTTTGCGGCTTAAGAAAAGGCACACCCCGATAAATATTAACAGCGGCGAAAGCCAGGACAAATCAAAAGTCAGTACCCTGGCCATCAGCGCCGTGCCGACATCGGCGCCCAGGATAATCACCAGGGCGGGCGTTAACGCCACCAGGCCCTGGGCGACAAACGACGTCACCAGCATCGCCGTGGCATTGCTGCTTTGAACCAGCGCCGTAACGCCGATCCCCGCGATAAATGCCATGGGTTTTTTTTCTACGCTTCTACTCAGCACCTGCCGCAGGCGGGCGCCGTAAACACGCATAATGCCGGTACGGACGATATGAGTGCCCCATACCAGCAATGCAACCGCGGAAAGCAGATGTAACAAGGTCAACACGCGTACTGAAACTCCCTATAGGTCGAAATGCGCCCGACAATTGCCGGAATAATCACCAGCTCAGCACCGGCCATCCCGCCAGTTGCGCATGCCCCAGCAATACATCGTCGGGGTTGACCGCATAAGGGTGGCCGACCTGCTGAAGCAGCGGCAGATCGTTGCTGGAATCGGAATAAAAAGCGGCCCCGGCCAGCGCCCCGGGCTCATTCTCCAGCAGGCTCAGCAATCGGGTCACTTTACCCTCGCGGTAGGTTAATATGCCGCGGGTATTACCGGTATAAGAATCATCACAAACTTCCAGCTGTATTGATAATGTTTCCTCAATACCGAAGCGGCGGGCGATGGGCGCCACCAGATGCTCGCCCGACGCCGAAACGACAATAGCGCGATCGCCTTTTTGCCGATGCGCCGCGATGCACCTGCGGGCCGATTCGCGCATCACCGGCACGATGGCCTTATCGATAAAATCTTCAACCCCTTGCGCCACTTCGCCGATGGAACGGCCGATCAGCGGTTGCAGGGTAAAGGACATATACTCCTCCATGGATAATGTCCCCTGCTGGTACTCTACCATCAATGCCTGTTCCCGCTGGATAAACCTGTCGCTTCGCACCCAGCCCCGTTGCACCATATAGCGGCCCCACAAACTGGCGCAGTCGCCATTAATCAATGTGTCATCCAAATCAAACAGCGCCAGGCTCATGCCACCTCACACAATGTCGTTATATCTAACTGTAGACCAATCCGCGTACCGTTTGGGTGAAGATCGGCCACCGATCGATTTAATACATCCACCGATAGTTCAACGCCCTGCGCCTGTACCCGATAACGGATCACGTTACCCAGCAGGCTATGGCTGAGAATCAGCGCATCGATTCCTTGTCCCGCGCCGACCAGGGTAATGGACTCCGGCCGCACCGCTACCTGCGCCCGCCAGGTTCGCCCGGTAAGCAATCCGGCCTGCTGCGCGCTAAGCAGATTATAACTGCCGATAAACCCGGCGGCGAACGCATCCACCGGCTGGGTATAAAGCATTTCGGCACTGCCGTTTTGCACGATTTTGCCTTTATTCATCAACACCACCCGATCGGACAGGGTCAACGCTTCTTCCTGATCGTGGGTCACAAAGATGGCGGTCAGGCGCAATTCCTGCTGGATGCGGCGAATTTGATCGCGTAAATGTTTACGGATACGGGCATCTAGGGCGGAGAGCGGTTCATCGAGCAGCAATAACCGCGGCCGGGTAACCAGCGAGCGTGCCAGCGCCACCCGTTGGCACTGCCCGCCCGAGAGCTGATGCGGGTAACGGTGGGCAAATTCATTGAGCTCCACCAGCGCCAGCACTTCGTCTACGCGCCGGCGGATCTCGTTGGCCGACAGCTTTTGCATTTTCAGGCCAAAAGCGACGTTGCCATTCACCGTCATATTGGGAAACAGCGCGTAACTTTGGAAAACCATGCCGATGCCGCGCTGCTGCGGCGCCAGGGGTACCAGATCCTCTCCCTGCAACAGGATTTGCCCGCTGTCCACCTCGGTTAACCCCGCCAGGCAGCGCAACAATGTGGACTTACCGCAGCCGCTCGGTCCCAGCAACGTGACGAACTCCCCTTCCGCCGCGCTGAAATCGATATTCTCGAATATCTGGGTCGCCCCATAATGTTTATTAAGCTGTTTTACCGCCAGATAAGGCATGATTATTCCTTGTCCTTGTTAACGGTATTCGCCACCAGAGTCAGCAGCAGTACCACGAAAAAGTAGGAGATCACCAGGGCGCTGGTGAAATGGCCGCTACCGTTGCGGCTATTGTACAAATAGACCTGCAACGTCTCGAAACGATTGCCTACCAGCAGGTTGGCGAAGACAAACTCACCGATTAAAAACGAGAACGATAGCAAGACGGCGATCATGCAACCTTTGCGCAAATTAGGCAGCACCACCAGCAGCGCCGCCCGGGTGGTGCTGGCGCCGAGCAGTTGTGCCGCGTCCATCAAATCCCGTAAATGTATCGCCTGCATATTGTTGGTAATCGCCCGATAGATAAACGGCAGCGCAATAGTGAAATAACAGCCGACCAAAATCCACGGCGTCCCGGTGAGGACCAGGGGGCCGTCGGAGTATAGCTGTAATAGCCCTACGGACGAGACCACCGGCGGCACGGCGAAGGGCAGCAGGATCAAGATATTCATCACGTTATCCAACTGCGGGAAATAATAAGCGATCACAAACATCAGCGGCAGCACCAGCATCACGGCGAGGGCCAGCGCGCCGAAGCAAATCAGCAGCGAATGCCCGAGGGCTATCAGAAAGCGCGGGTCCTGCCATAACTGGACCATCCATTTCACCGTAAATCCTTCCGGCAAAATGGTGGAGCCCCATTGGCTGGAAAAAGCATAAACCAGCGTGGCGGCCAGCGGCAATAACAGGATCACCAGCAGTACCGTCACCACGCTGCGGTGATAGAGGATTTCAATACGCGACATCATCAGCCTCCATAATAAGCGGGTGTCAACACATCAGGACCGGCTATGGGTATAGCTGCGGCGCATCAGCCATTGATGGACCAGGGTGATAAAGACCATCAGCAAAACCAGAAACATCCCCAGCGCGCTGGCCATATTCGGATCGAGTTCCAAATCGCCGGCCACCAGGGCTGAAATACGAATCGGGATAACGTTGAAATTGCCGCTGGTCAGGGCAAAAATAGTGGCATAGGCGCCCAAGGCATTGGCCAGCAGAATAACGAACGTACCCAGCAGCGCCGGGGCCAATACCGGCAAACCGATGTAACGCCAGTAGCGCATCTTGCCGGCGCCCAGCAAAGCGGCGGACTCCCGCCAATCTTCCCGCAGCGCGTCAAAAGCCGGGTAAAGCAGCAGCACCCCGAGCGGGATCTGAAAATAGGTATACAGCACCATCAGGCCGGTTTTGGAATATAGGCTGAAATCGCCCAGCAAGCCATAATGACGCAGGATAAGCGTAACGCAGCCATTGGTGCCGAGCAGAATGACAAACGCGAAAGCCAGCGGAACACCGGTGAAATTACTGGTCATATTGGTAAAAGACATGACCGCGGTGCGCAGGCGGGTCGCGCCCAGCTGACGCAGGGAATAGCTGCCGATCAGGGCAATCAGCAGGCCAAATACGCTGGACCAGAAGGTGATTTGCAGTGAAAACGCGATGGCCTGGCGATAAAACGGCGAGGTCAAAATCTGCCGGTAGTTATCCGTGCCCCAGCCCGCGATTTCACTGTTAAAACTGTGGATGGCCATCCACAGGAACGGCGCAATTTGAAACGCGCCGAATACCACCGCAAAGGGCAGCATCACCGCCGCCGCCAGCCATTTGCCTTTCATTTCAGCAACTCCCGGCAAACGGGGCGATCGTGCTCCACCCCCAGCAGGCGGCAAATCGTACCGCATAATTGGGTTTGCAGCGGCGCGGCGTCCTCCTGGCTGAAGGCATCGCCGAACACAAATAACGGCACCTGCCGCTCTTCGGGCAAAATGCCGCCGTGGCTGCGATCGTCGTTCATGCCGTGATCCGCCGTCACCAGCACCTGATAACCTTCGGCCAGCCAGGCGGGTAAATAGCGCGACAGCAGGCCGTCCGCCGTGCGCGCCGCATTTCGGTACTGCGGCGAGGACAAACCGAACCGGTGGCCCGCATCATCGATATTCATCGGATGGATCAGCAGGAAATCAGGCTGGTAACGCTGGCGCAGGCTTTCCGCATCTTCAAACAAATGTGAGTCGGGATAATGATCCGCATGGTAAAAATGACCGTACTGGATGGTTGCCTGCGGTTCAGCCGTATGCCGATCGCGGATTGCGTCAAAAGGCGCGCGGTTATACAGCTCGCTCACCCAATGATAAGCCGCCGCCGCGGTGGTGAGGCCCGCCGCGCGGGCATAATGAAAAATGCTGCGGTGATGCGACAACCGCACCACATCATTATGTACCACGCCGCTTTCCACCGGCGGGATACCGGTGAGAATGCATTCATACAGCGGGCGCGATAACGACGGCAGCTCGCACTCCAGCGAATAGAGGCATCCATGCCCCGCCGCGCATTCCCCATGCAGATAACCCATCGCTTCATAGGCCACCTGATAATTCAGTCCGTCCAAAATCACCAATAGGGTCTTCATCTGGACTCCTCTATTATTGCTGCATGGCCATCATGACATTTTCCTGCCACAGGCGCGGCAACGTTTTGGCGCTCTGTTCCCACGCATCCTGATCGGCGATGGGGTGGGCATTTTTATATTGTTCAACCGGCAGCAATTTGGCTTTTACATCTTCCGGCAGGGTGATATTTTCGACACGGATCGGCCGGGCATAACCCCTGGCCAGGTTGATCTGGCCGGCATCGGAGAAGATATATTCGCGTGCGAATTTGGCCGCGTTGGGGTGCTTGGCATATTTATTGATGATGGTGGTATAGCCGGAAGTGATGGAGCCATCGGACGGGATCAGCACATCGAAGCGGGTCTTATCAATGGTATCGCGGTAATTAAGTCCGTTGAAATCCCACACGATGCCCACATCCACCTCGCCTTTCTCCAGCGATGCGATAGTCGGATTGTTAAGCCCCAGGCGCCCCGCTTTGGCGAGCTTGGCGAAGAAATCCAGGCCGGGCTTGAGATTCTTCTCGTCGCCGCCCATGGCATAGGTGGCCGCCAGAACGCCGTTTACCGCCTGCGCCGCCGTGCTGACATCGCCCACGGTCACTTTGTAATCGCCATTGAGCAAATCGGCCCAGCTATGCGGTGTTTGTTTTACGGTTTGCTTATTAACGATAAAAGCAATGGTGCCGGTATAAGCCAGGGCCCAATTGCCATCCTGATCTTTTGCCCAGGCGGGTATCTGATCCCAGGTGCTGGGTTTGTAGGGCAGCGTCACCCCTTTTTGCACGGCGACCGGGCCAAAAGAAGACCCTACATCGCCAATATCCGCGCTAGCATTGTTTTTCTCCGCCAGAAACTTGGCGATCTCCTGCGCCGAGCTCATATCGGTATCGCTGTGCTTAAGACCATATTTACTGGCCAAATCGGCCCAGGTATCTTTCCAGTTGGCCCAGCTGTCAGGCATACCGACGCTATTGACCTCGCCTTCCTGGCGCGCCGCTTTCTCAAGTGCCGATAAATCCGTGGGTGCGGCGTAACCGGTCTGGCTGGCCAACACAATGGCGGTGGTTAACACAGAAGCGAACAGAAGTTTCATAGACGATGCTCCGGGTGATAAAGTGAAAGTGACAAGCGCTGCTGGTCTAGTCCAGCAAGAACCAAGCCAATCTACCGAAGTAAGATGAATATTTGATGTCAGTAATTCTTTTAGCTGATTTTTTGTTATGGTTTTACCACCCCATCCGCAAAGGCAGAAAAATGTGCACTACAACCATGCAGAAGGGTCGCCATAATGCTGCACAATGAAGCAGCATTTCGCGCCAGCCTGTCCAGGCAAACCACCGTTACCGCCATTTGCCAGGCGATCGCGGGTTGGATCGAACGGGGGGAATTAACGTATAACGATCGTTTGCCCGCCGAGCGGCTCCTGAGCGGGCAATTCGCCACTACCAGGATTACGCTGCGCGAAGCGCTGGGACAGCTGGAAGCCAGGGGGATGATTTACCGCGAGGAACGCCGGGGGTGGTTTGTCAGTCCGCCGAGGATCGTTTATAACCCGCTACAGCGTAGCCATTTTCACGCCATGGCCCGCGAACAGGGACGAAAACCCGCAACGGAAGTGCTGGATGCGGCCGAAATCAGCGGCCCGGCGGCGATATGCGCCCATCTGGCGCTGCCAGTGCATTCGCCGGTTTTTTGTATACGCCGGATAAGGCGCATTGACGGCCGGGCGGTGCTCTATGTTGAGCATTATCTCAACCCGGCATATTTCCCGGCTATTTTGCAAGAGGACCTGACGTCTTCGCTCACCGAGCTCTATGCCACCCGTTATGCCATCCATTATGGCAAAGTGCGGTTCGCCATGCTGCCTACCACTTTTCCCCCGCCGGCATCACAGGCGCTGAAAGTGGCGGATAACAGTCCGGCGCTATTTATTACCCGGATCAACCGCGATCAATATGCCCGCATTATCGATTGCGACCTGGAATACTGGCGCTATGATGCTTTGCATATCGACGTCGAAGTAGAGTGAAGCGACGACACGGCGCGCGGCGGCAGCGCCGATACCGCTGGACGCGCCGGTGATAACCACTATTTTGTGGTGAAAACGTTCCATATCCCCCTCCCCCGTCACCAAAAAACTGTCCATTTGACGCTGCATTTATCCGGCCGAGTTCGCACCCGTAATCCCCTGCTGGCCGCAGCAAAGGATTTTTCTCAGGAAGGTGGTAACGTTTTAGCCACACTTTTAGTCGGTAAATAGTTGCGTTTCATATAACGATGTGTCGATTTGAATGCCGCCACCAGCGTGGCCAAAAACACTTTTTGTTCATGTTGATCCATACTTCCCCCTATTCCCCTTGATTCGTCGGTCCCCAATGGCCGGTTACCAAGCAGTGCGCCTGTTTCATTGGGGGGTAACGGTGACCCAACTGCGCGTGCCCGCCTGCGGTGCGTTATGAAGTAGTTCCCCAGGCAACTGTTGCAAGGAGACCTGTCTACCTAGCAGCGTGGCGAAAAAGGCCTGATGCTGCTCCAAATAGCGTATTGCCTCGGAGAATGTCTCTTGGGTACAGCCCGCCATGGACGCGAGAAGAGTTAGCTCGCGGTTAAAAATGTCCCGCATCGGGATGGGCAGCGCCTCGCCGCTATCCGGTATGCCATAGATCATCACCGCGCCGGCACGGCGTACGGCAGAAAGGGCTAAAGCCAGGGACCCTTGGCCTCCCGAGCATTCGATCACCACATGGTAGTGTTCGTGAAAGGGTGTGGATCGGCACTCGATGGACGTGTTTCGCGCCCAGGCCATAGCCTCGGCGTCGATATCGCATAACGTTAGCCGGGCTGTAATCCGATGATAAAGCAGATGGGCAAGCATCTTGCCCGCCACGCCGGAGCCGATAATCAAGATGCGCGGCTCGGCGACCTGTTGCAGAGCCAGCGCTATGCATAATCGCCCGACGCCGTGGATAGCGCAGGCCAGCGGCTCCGCAAGCATGCCCAATCGGGCATCGCGCAGCGGCAATAAATACAAACTGTGCGGCGGAGCGCTCAGCCAGTTGGCAAAACCGCCATGGTGCGTGACGCCCAGTTCATAAAGATGCCGGCAGTGGCTGGTTAATTTCTCACGGCAGTAATCACAGTTGCCGCAGTTGATCTCATTGTTCAATGCGTAGTAGTGGCCGCGCCCGTCCCGGCACACGACCTCGTGTCCGAGCACCAGTCCTTCAGTACCGGTCGACCAGGCCAGGAGGCGATCGGTTTTACATATGCCGCAATAACAGACCTGCCAACGCGGCCAGTCGCCGTTTTTCGGCTCTAGCCGATCGAGGTACCGTAGCTTTCCTGCCCCCAGGCTCACTACCGCGGACATATCAAACCCCGCTCTCTGACAGTCTGGCCAGCACCTGATCTAACAGCGCCATGGTACGGTCGATTTGCGCAATCGTAATATCCAAATAGGGTGCCAGCTTCAATCCTTCATTGTAATATCCGCCGCTATTAAGAATGAGCCGGAAGATTTCACCGTGGTAGGCATAGTCATTATCCTGTGCCAGGGTGACGGCGCGTTTTCCTGCATTTTTCCAGGGGCGTCCCTGATTATCGGTAAATGTCATATTAAATAACATACCCAATCCGTCCACCTGATGGATAAAAGGATATTTCATTTTTAGCCGCTGTAAACCTTGCAAATAATACTCAGACTTGACAGGCAACTGGCTTTCGTAATCCCGGCTCATCATATATCGCCAGGTTTGTAATGCCGCAGCCGTGCCCAGTGAATGATTGGCAAAATTACTGTGGGCATGACCCGGGGTAAAAATTTCCCTACTCACCAGTTCCTCCCGCGCCCAAACGGCGCTTAGCGGACTTAAACCATTAGTGAAAGATTTACTTAACGTGATAATATCCGGGACGATCTCATAGTGTTCAAAAGCAAATAATTTCCCGGTCCGATACATGCCGATCTGGATTTCATCATCGACAATTAATATGCCGCGCCTTTGCATCTCGGGAACAAATTTTTTAAAGAAATTTCTGGGTGGTATGGTATAACCCCGCCCCTGGCAAAGCTCTAGAAAAAAGGCGCCGATTTCATTACTGTCGTCGCTGGCGACGCCATAAAAATCCGTATCCAGGGATTTGGCGATCATCCTGGCGCAATAATCGTTACAGTCTTCCCGGTTTTTTTCATAATAGCATTGGCTGCAATGGGCAAAGGGATACATGATGGCCCGGTCGGCACATTCACCAAAGTACTGACGGTAGCGGTGGCTGCTTGATAGGCCCGATACCGTGAGCGAACGGCCATGGTAGGCCCCCATCATTGAAGCGACACGGTTACGGCGGGTATTTTTGCGTACGATTTTCAGCGCATCTTCCACCACCATGGAGCCGCCAACGTTAAACGACACGCGTCCTTTCAAGCCGGTTCGTTCATAGACAGCGTCACAAATTTGTTTGGCTAACAGCAACTTTTCCTCATGCAGGAAATCGCCACTCACCTGGGGTAGACTGCACATTTGACGATTCATCGCCTGCTCGATTTCAGGATTGCGATAACCAAAATTACAACTTGAATGCCACATCTGAGTATCAATATAAATATGCTGATTTATATCGATAACCGTTTCACCGCGACAGCTTTGAGCGATAATAGGGCGCGACTGATAATGAACCGTGTCGCCCCAGGACATATATTGTTCATCAATTTTACGCAGATAATCAATTTTATCTTGTTTATCCATGACACCTTGCTGATTCGTAGCGAACATAAGGTCGTCCTCTGCTGCTTATAGGTAAACGGCTTTATTCCGTTATCTCTGGAGATAGGTAAAGACAAATAACTCATTATACAAAAAAGGCACTTTTAATATTGCCAAGTTCGAGTATGACTAAATCTAAACGATTCGTCACATTGGGATACAGAAATATATTATTGGGAATAATTGATTAGCATCGCATTACTTATTTATGAAAGTAAAAAAGGCAACCCTATCGGGTTGCCTTATGCATTATCACGACCGCCGATTGTTAATCCGCGTCGTAACCCAAGTTCGGCGCCAGCCAGCGTTCGATTTCCGCCACCGGCATATTTTTACGCGCGGCGTAGTCCTCGACCTGATCCCGCTGGATTTGCGCCACCGCGTAATATTTGCTGTCGGGATGGCTGAAATACCAGCCTGATACCGACGCGCCCGGCCACATCGCATAGGATTCGGTCAGACGCATGCCGGCGTTCTCATCGACATTGAGTAACTGCCAGATGGCCGCTTTCTCAGTATGATCCGGACAGGCGGGATAACCCGGGGCCGGGCGAATCCCCTGGTAATTTTCCCGGATGAGCTCTTCGTTACTGAGATTTTCGTTAGGCGCATAGCCCCAATAAACTTTACGCACCCGCTCATGGAGATATTCGGCAAAAGCCTCGGCCAGACGGTCGGATAGGGCCTTGACCATGATTTTATTATAATCGTCCTGTTGGGCGTCATAACCCGCCGCCAGCGCATCTTCCTCCAGACCGCCGGTGACGGCAAACGCGCCGAGGTAATCCGCTTTCCCGCTGGATTTGGGCGCCACGAAATCCGCCAGGCAATAATTGGCGAAATCGCTTTTTTCCGTCTGCTGGCGTAAATGATGGCTGACGACCAGGACCTCGCGCCGGCTTTCATCGCGGTAGATTTCGATATCGTCGCCCACCCGGTTGGCCGGGAAAATCCCCACCACTCCGCGGGGATTCAGCAGTTTCCCGGCGGATAATTGATCCAGCAGGGCATTGGCGTCATCAAACAATCGCCGCGCCTCTTCGCCAACCACCTCGTCTTCCAGGATGCGCGGGTATTTCCCGGCCAGCGACCAGGTCATGAAAAACGGCGTCCAGTCGATATAGTTGCGCAGCGTCTCGATAGAGGCCGTGACGGACTGAATGCCCAGGCGGTGGGCTACCGGCGGGGTATATCCCGCCCAATCCATGGCGCTGTCGTTATCGCGGGCGACTTGCAGGCTGACCGGCGGGGTGCGGGGTTTTTTCCGGCCATGCTGGATACGCACGGTGTCGTACTCTTTACGGATACGCAGCACAAAGTCATCGCGCTGCTCATCCGATAGTAGCGCCGATACCACCCCCACGCTGCGCGAGGCGTTTTGCACATAGACCGTGGGGCCGCTGTAATTTTTCTCGATCTTCACCGCGGTATGCGCCTTGGAGGTGGTGGCGCCGCCAATCAGCAGCGGCAGGGTAAAGCCCTGGCGCTCCATCTCTTTGGCCACGTTGACCATTTCATCCAGGGACGGGGTGATTAGTCCGGACAGGCCGATAATATCCACCTTGAGTTCGCGGGCGGACTTCAGGATTTTATCCATGGACACCATCACGCCCAGATCGATGATTTCATAGTTATTGCACTGCAGCACCACGCCAACGATATTTTTACCGATATCGTGGACATCGCCTTTCACCGTTGCCAGCAGGATCTTTCCCGCCGCTTTTTTCTGCTCTTTGCCGGCCTGGATAAACGGCTCCAGGTAAGCCACCGCCTGCTTCATTACCCGCGCTGATTTGACTACCTGCGGCAGGAACATTTTACCGGCGCCGAACAGGTCGCCCACTACGTTCATGCCGGCCATCAACGGCCCTTCGATTACCTCAATCGGCCGCTCCGCCTGTTGCCGGGCTTCTTCGGTATCCGCCTCGATAAATTCGGTAATCCCTTTAATCAGCGCATATTCCAGACGCTTGTTCACCGGGTAGCCGCGCCACTCGGCCTGCTGCTGCAAAGTATTGTCGTCGTTTTTGCCGACGCGGTATTTTTCCGCCAGATCCAATAACCGCTCGGTGCTGTCGGAACGGCGGTTAAGCACCACGTCCTCCACCGCCTCCCGCAACTCATCGGACAGGTCGTCATAGATAGCCAGTTGCCCGGCGTTGACAATTCCCATATCCATGCCGTTTTGGATGGCATAATAAAGGAACACCGCATGGATAGCCTCACGTACCGCGTCATTGCCGCGAAATGAAAACGACACATTGGACACGCCGCCGGAAATCAGCGCATGGGGCAGTTCCGCCTTGATATCGGCGCAAGCGCCGATAAAGTCCTGGGCATAGTTATTATGTTCATCGATGCCGGTCGCCACGGCAAAGATATTGGGGTCGAAAATAATGTCTTCCGGCGGAAAGCCCACGGTCTCGGTCAGGATACGGTAGGCCCGGCGACAAATTTCTATCTTGCGCTGCCGCGTATCCGCCTGCCCCTCTTCATCAAAGGCCATGACCACCACCGCGGCGCCGTAACGGCGCACCAGGCGGGCATGATGGATAAAGGCCGCTTCCCCTTCTTTCATGGAAATGGAGTTGACGATGCCTTTGCCCTGGATGCACTTCAGTCCCGCTTCGATCACGTCCCATTTGGACGAATCGATCATAATCGGCACCCGGGAGATATCCGGTTCCCCGGCAATCAGATTCAGGAAGCGCACCATGGCGGCCTGCGAATCCAGCATGCCTTCGTCCATATTGATATCAATGACCTGCGCGCCGCTTTCCACCTGCTGCAGCGCCACGGCCAGCGCTTCATTATATTTTTCTTCTTTAATCAGCCGCTTGAAGCGGGCCGAACCGGTAACGTTGGTGCGTTCGCCCACATTGACGAACAGGGTGTCTTTATCAATATTCAGCGGTTCAAGCCCCGCCAGGCGGCACGCTATGGGCCGGTCGGGCAGTACGCGCGGCGCTATGCCTTCAATCGCCCGCGCCATGGCGGCGATATGCTGCGGCGTGGTGCCGCAGCAGCCGCCCACGATGTTCAGATAGCCGGAACTCGCCCACTCCTTGATATGTCCAGCCATTTCGTCCGGGCCGAGATCGTATTCGCCAAAAGCGTTGGGCAAGCCGGCGTTGGGATGGGCGCTGACATAGCAATCGGAGATGCGCGATAGTTCGGCCACATACTGGCGCAGCTCATCGGGCCCCAGCGCGCAGTTCAAACCAAACGACAGCGGTTTTACATGCCGCAGCGAATTATAAAACGCTTCGGTGGTCTGGCCGGACAGGGTACGCCCCGACGCATCGGTAATAGTGCCGGAAATCATCACCGGCAGTTCGACGCCCATGGCTTCGAATTCGGTTTCAATGGCAAAAATGGCGGCCTTGGCGTTCAGGGTATCGAAAATGGTTTCCACCATGATCAGATCCACCCCGCCTTCCACCAGCGCATGGATCGATTCCCGGTAAGCGCCGACCAGCTCATCGAAACTGACATTGCGGAACGCCGGATCGTTAACGTCCGGCGATATGGATGCGGTGCGGTTGGTGGGGCCCAATACGCCCGCCACATAGCGCGGTTTATCGGGGGTTCGCGCGCTCCATTCATCGGCGCATTGCCGCGCCAGGCGGGCGGCCGCGAAGTTAAGCTCGCCGACCAACGACTCCATATGGTAATCGGCCATGGCAATAGCGGTGGAGTTGAACGTATTGGTTTCCAGAATATCGGCGCCGGCCGCCAGATAGTCGGAGTGAATGGCCGAAATCACCTCGGGCTTGCTGAGCACCAGCAGGTCGTTATTACCCTTCAAATCGCTTTGCCAATCGGCAAAGCGCGCGCCCCGGTAGTCAGCTTCCTCTAACCGGTAACTTTGAATCATGGTGCCCATGCCGCCGTCCAGCACCAAAATGCGCTGTGCCAACTGCCGGCGCAGCCCGTCAACTCGATTGTTCACCATTACCCCATCCACCGCCGAAAAAAAAGTGTATTACGCCAAAATAGGCAGAACATCCTAGCATAAGTTAAGCGTGAACGACGGCGGGGTCTCATGAGACTTTTTCAGCTCGCCGCGCGCACTGCTAAACAAACGCTTAAATGTAAGAAAAATGTTTCGCGCTACATTTGTTTTCTTGAACTGGATCACAATTAGCATGAAAAAACGGCGATGCCAGTGGAAACCTCCATAAAAACCCGCATAATGTTACCGGTAACATCAATGAACTTATTACCTGGCCACGGAGCCTTACGATGACAACTACACCAAACCATATCTTCGTTTTAATGGGCGTTTCAGGCAGCGGCAAGTCCGTGGTGGCCAGTGCCCTGGCCCGTGAGCTTTCGGCCGCGTTTCTTGACGGCGATTTCCTGCATCCGCGCGCCAATATCGACAAGATGTCGGCAGGACACGCCCTGAATGACGACGATCGCGCGCCCTGGCTGGCGGCAATTAACGATGCGGCGTTTGCCATGCAGCGCACCAATGCCATATCCATTATCGTCTGCTCGGCGCTGAAAAAACATTACCGCGACCGCCTGCGTAAAGGTAACGACAATCTTTCCTTTATTTATCTTAAAGGCGATTTCGAAGTGATCGAGGCGCGCATGAAAGCCCGCAAAGGCCACTTTTTCAAGAGCCAGATGCTGGTCACCCAGTTCGAGACCCTGGAAGAACCCGGTGCGGATGAAACAGACGTCGCCGTAATCAATATCGATCAGCCGGTGGAACAGGTGATCGCCGATACCGTCAACTACATCAAGAATTATAGCGACCAGCAAGCCGGCTGAAATCAGCGGGTAAGCAGGCGCGCCTGCCGGCCGATGGCTTGAAGAAATGGCCCATCGCCCAGCCGGCGCAATACCCGGCCGGGGCGATGCCAGGCGTGTCCGGCCATTTCGGACTATAATAGCTGAAACGATTCAACTTATTATTTTCACCCGCCATGATGGCGCGGATATAACTCTGTGGTTTCCCGGCGCGCTGCCGGTGCCCCATTGGCATGACGACCTCCGGGCTGCTTCGCTACCTATACATTTTTATAATAAAAGCGCCTCAGCGGCTTGCCCGGCGGCCAGGTCACCAAATTCCGCAGTTCAATGCAGTCCCGCCCAGGCATGGACCGTTTTGAACCGTTCAAACTTAAGTGAGGCAATGATGAATCCTACCGTAGCCCGTGTGACGCAACGCGTCATCGAACGTTCCAAACCCACCCGCACTGCTTATTTGGCGCGTATTGACGCCGCGCGGTCAAAAACGGTGCACCGCTCGCAGTTGGCCTGCGGCAACCTGGCCCACGGCTTCGCCGCCTGCCAGCCTGCGGATAAAGCGGCGCTGAAAAGCATGACCCGCAATGATATCGCCATTATCAACTCCTATAATGATATGCTCTCCGCCCACCAGCCTTACGAGCACTATCCCGAACGCCTGAAAAACGCGCTGCACGGCGTTGGCGCGGTGGGCCAGGTGGCCGCAGGGGTGCCGGCCATGTGCGATGGCGTGACCCAGGGCCAGGACGGCATGGAGCTGTCGCTGATGAGCCGCGAGATCATCGCGATGTCGGCGGCGATTGGCCTGTCGCATAATATGTTCGACGGCGCTTTATATCTGGGCATATGCGATAAAATCGTCCCGGGGCTGGTCATGGCGGCGTTATCCTTCGGCCACCTGCCCGCGGTGTTTGTTCCCGCCGGCCCAATGCCCAGCGGCCTGCCGAACAAAGAGAAAGTCCGCGTCCGCCAGCTGTATGCCGAAGGCAAGCTGGACCGCGAAGGCATGCTGGAAGCGGAAGCGGCGTCTTATCATAGCGCCGGCACCTGTACGTTTTACGGCACCGCCAATTCCAACCAGATGGTGATGGAAATGATGGGCCTGCATTTGCCCGGCTCGTCGTTTATCCAGCCGAATACGCCGCTGCGCGATGCGCTGACCGACGCCGCCGCCATCCAGGTCACCCGCCTGACGGAAAATAGCGGTAATTACCTGCCCATCGGCCAATTGGTGGATGAGAAAGTCATCGTCAACGGCATTATCGCGTTACTGACCACCGGCGGTTCGACCAACCATACCATGCACCTCGTGGCCATGGCCCGCGCCGCGGGCATTATCATCAATTGGGATGATTTCTCCGAATTGTCCGACGCGGTCCCCTTGCTGTCGCGCATTTACCCCAATGGTCCGGCGGATATCAACCAATTCCACGATGCGGGCGGCGTGCAGTTGGTAATCCGTGAACTGCTGAAAGGCGGCTTGCTCAATGAAGAAGTCAATACCGTCGCCGGTTTCGGCTTAAGCCGCTACACCATGGAACCCTGGCTGGACGAGGGTAAGCTCGCCTGGCGCGAAAGTACCGAAATCTCCCTCGACCCGAAAGTCATTTCCAGCCTTGAAAACCCGTTCGAACACCACGGCGGAACCAAGGTGCTGGACGGCAACCTGGGCCGGGCGGTTATGAAAACGTCCGCGGTGCCCATAGCCAATCAGGTTATCGAAGCGCCGGCGGTGGTATTTGAAAGCCAGCATGACGTGGGGCCGGCTTTTGACGCCGGCGAGCTGAACAAAGATTGCATCATCGTAGTGCGTTATCAAGGCCCGCGCGCCAACGGCATGCCGGAGCTGCATAAATTGATGCCGCCGCTGGGCGTGTTGCTGGATCGGGGATATAAAGTTGCCCTGGTGACCGACGGACGCCTTTCCGGCGCGTCGGGTAAAGTGCCTTCGGCGATCCACGTTACGCCCGAAGCCTACAACGGCGGCTTAATGGCCAAAATGCGTACCGGCGATAGGGTGCGCGTTAATGGGGTGACCGGTGAATTATCGTTGCTGGTGGACGACGCCGAACTGGCGCAGCGGGTGGTTGCACAGCCCGATTTAAGCGCCGAGCATATCGGCTGCGGCCGGGAGCTGTTCGGCGCCCTGCGCAGCCAGCTGTCCGGCGCCGAACAGGGCGCCAGCTGCATTACCTTCTAACCTGGCGCCATTTACCTGAGCGCTACGCCGCGGCGCGCTGACATAGAGTAGCGCGCCGCGGCCCGGCCAATCATCCCCTGACCGCCGGCGTTTAATCCAGGGTCGGATTCATTTTCTTCAAATCAAATGGCGTAATCTGGTACACGTAATAGTTAAGCCAATTGGCGAACAATAGGTGCCCGTGACTGCGCCAGCTGGCTTTGGGGGGCAGATCGGGATTGTCGTTGGGAAAATAATTCGCCGGTATGGCGGGATTAAGGCCGCTGGCCAGATCGCGATGATATTCGCTGGCCAACGTCAGCGCGTCGTATTCGGGGTGGCCGGTCACGAAGGCCAGGCGTTTATCCGGGCTGGCGAACAGGTAGGCGCCGGTTTGTTCGGACTCCGCCAGGATTTCCAGATCGGTATGCTGGCGAATAATCTGCGTCGGGAAATCCGCATAACGGGAATGGGGCGCCAGGAAGGTTTCATCAAAGCCGCGGGTCAGCAAGGCATGGGGTTTTAGGGTTTGATGCTGGAACACGCCCGCCAGCTTGTCCCTGCGGGTCATTTTGGGAATATCGTACAGAATATTCAGCGCGGCTTGTACCGCCCAACAAACAAACAGCGTTGACGTCACGTGGCCCTTGGCCCATTGCAATACGCGATCGATCTGCGGCCAGAAAATCACATCCCGGAAATCCACCAGGCCCAACGGCGCGCCGGTAACCACCAGCCCATCGTAATTTTCGTTTTGAATATCTTCAAAATCGCAATAAAACGTATTGAGATGTTCCGCCGGGGTATTCTTCGATTCATGATTATCAATACGCAGCAGTTGGATATCAATTTGCAGCGGGGAATTGGACAGCAGCCGCAGAAATTGATTTTCCGTTTCGATTTTTTTGGGCATCAGGTTGAGTATCAGCACCTTTAATGGCCGAATTTCCTGGGTGCGGGCGCGGGAAGATGTCATGACAAAGACATTTTCATTACGCAAAAAATCTACAGCTGGCAACTCATCAAGAACCCGAATCGGCATAACCTTAGAACCTCAAAGCATACGTTTATACGTTTAGACATCCAGATGCCTGAAGATACAGCTTTTACCGAATGATGTCGAGTGTTCAGCCATTAGTTGAAAATGTTTCATCTTAAGCGTTAATTTTGCTTAACCACTAGTCCTTCTCGGCCCACAGGGCGCGCTCGTTCAGCATCGTGATAAACGGCAATACCATGGGAGCGTGGTCGCAAGCGTGCCGATACAGCAGCCAGGTTTTGTTTTTAACCGCCTGGCCGTCTACGCTTATCGGCAAGCGGTAAAGCGTCTCCGGCAGCGGCAGATAGCTGGAGATAATGGCATATCCCAAGCCATGATTGACCATCGCCAGGCAGACCTCCAGCTTATCCACCGTCATGGCCACGCGCGGCGCAAGGACAAAGTTGGCGTTCCACCAGCGCTCTATAAGCTGGGTAATATGCGGGCCGTGATGTATCTTGATTTGCGGTAGATGGGGCAGCAGGCCGAAATCGACTTCATGCTGGCTTATCAAATAGTAGTTATCCTCATCGATAAGCTGTTTGCCTTCCTTCCAGTTAAAGTCGTCTTTCACCAGGGCCAAATCAATCTCATCGCGCTGCAGGCGGTGGAATATCTCTTCGCTATAACCGCTGATCAAGTGCAGGCTGACCCCGGGATATTGCTGGCGAAAACGCGCCAGCAGTTCCGGCAGCCGATAGGCGGCATAATTACTGGAGACGCCGATACGCAGTTCCCCCTGCTGTTGTTCGTTCAGGGTATGCAAATTGATCTTCAACTGCTGCAAATCGCGCAATATCTTTTCCGCATGGCTGGCCAGATATTCGCCCTGCGCGCTGAAGACCAGCCCTTTGCCGCCATCATCGAATAGCTTAATCGCCAATTTACGTTCAATTTGCCGCAGGCGATAACTCAGCGCCGGCTGCGAGGTATAGAGATGCCCGGCCGCGCGGGTGATATTTTTATGCTGATAAACCGTTCGGATAATCAACCAATCCTTTTCGTTCATCGTTTATTCCAGGTTGTCGTGATAAGCCACTATAAAATATTTTATGGTTCCGGCCTAGCGGCTATAAAAACACTTAATTGGGATTACGCGCCGGAATCCTCTATATCTGACCTGTAAGCCGCGATATAGGACCTTAGCCGCACGGTGACAGGCACCAAAATAGGGATAAAGCATGAATCAACGCACCATTTTAGAGCAAAAGAATAAAATTATTTATGCCATTGATGATTTGGCGCCTGAATCCAAGCGCCTGGCGCTACAGATCCACGCCAATCCCGAACTCAGTTTTGCGGAAATACAGTCCGCCGCCGCCCTGGTCGCGCCTTTACGCGCGGCGGGTTTTCACATCGAGCAGCCCCTCGGCGGTTTGGCCACCGCGTTTCGCGCCACCTTTGACAGCGGCAGGCCCGGCCCGACCATAGCCTTGCTTGCGGAGTACGACGCATTGCCCGGCCTGGGCCACGGCTGCGGCCATAACCTGATCGGTACAGCGTCCATCACCGCCGCGCTGGCCCTTAAATCCGCTTTTACCGAACTAAACGGCCGCCTGCTGGTAGTCGGTACGCCGGCGGAGGAAGAGGGAGGCGGTAAAATCATTCTGGCCGACGGCGGCATTTTCGATAACGTGGATGCGGTGATGATGGTGCATCCGCGGGACAAAACCATGGTTAACCGCGGCGGTCTGGCCTGCGTGGATGCCATCTTCAAATTTTTTGGCAAAGCGTCGCACGCCGCCTCCGCGCCGCAAAAAGGCATTAGCGCGCTGGATGCGGTAATTCATACTTTTGTGGGTGTTAACGCGCTGCGCCAGTTTTTTACCGACGATGTGCGGGTGCACGGCATTATTACCGACGGCGGTAGCGCCGCCAATATCGTGCCGGCCTACGCCGAAGCAAAATTCCTGATGCGGGCCGCCACGGTCAAGGATCTGGCCCTGGTCAGGGAGAAGGTGTTTGCCGCCGCCCAGGGCGCCGCGGATATGAGCGGTGCGCGGCTTGAAATCGAACCGGGATTGACCTATGCCGAGCGCATTAATAACCAGGCGCTGGCCGCCGGTTTCCAGCGCAATCTGGAGCAACTGGGCATCGAGGTGTTTCCGGCGCCGGCGAATGGCGGCATTGGCTCCTCGGATATCGGTAATGTCAGCCAGATAGCGGCGGCGATCCATCCTTATATCCGTATCGGCGATGTTTTTCCGCATACCCCGGAGTTTGTCGAGGCGGCCCGTTCGCCGGCCGGGCTGGAGGGTATGGTGCTGGCGGCTAAAGGCCTGGCGATGACGGTAGTCGACCTGTGTCTGGATGATGCGTTATTGCATGCGGTGCGCGATGAATTTTCACGCTGGAAGCTCAGCACTCAAATACGGCAGGAGAAATAATAATGAAAAAATTCTGGGCACTGGCGATCGCGGGTTTGGCCATCGGTTGTTCCGCGGCGCAGGCGGCGGATGATACGATTCGGATTGGCGCCGACCTGACCTACCCGCCATTTCAATACCGCGAGGCCGACGGTACGCCGCGCGGCTTTGAGATCGATATTACCAATGCCGTTTGCCAGGCGATGTCGGTTAAATGCCAGTTTGTCGTCAGCAGTTTCGATGCGGAAATTCCTTCTTTGTTAGCGAAAAAAGTGGACGTGATTTCGCCGCTGGGCGCCACGGAAAAGCGCAGGAAAGCCATTGATTTCAGCGATTTTGTTTATCACATTCCCACCCGGCTGGTCATTCGCAAGGGCAGCAATCTGTTGCCCGAAGTTTCCTCTTTGCAAGGCAAACATATCGCGGTGCAGCAGGGGACCATCCAGGAAATGTTCGCCAATCAATTCTGGGCCGCGAAAGGGATCGATATCGTGCCCTATGCCGACCAGGATATGATTTACCAGGATCTGGCTGCGGGACGGCTGGATGGCGCATTAAGTCCCGCGGTGGCGGTCACGTTCGGATTCCTGAACAAACCCGAGGGGAAGGATTTTACGCTAGCCGGTCCTGAAGTACGCGACGATAAGTTGTTCAGCATCGGGTCGGCTTATGGTTTTCGCAAAGGCGATGACAAAATCAAAGCGTTGTTAAACGAAGGCCTGGCGAAAATCAAAGCGGATGGCACTTGGGAGAACATCAAAGAGCACTATTTTGGCGATATCGACCTGTCGGTTCACCAACCGGAGCAGGCGAATGCTGCGCACTGAGCTCGATTCTGACCAACTGCTGCCGCTGATGGACGATCTGCTGCGGCAGTTTTCGCGGCTGCACCGGTTATCCGGCAGCGCCGATGCCGAGCATTCCGCGCGTTATATCGTCGATTTGTTATATCGGCACGGTCTGGCGCCGCGGCTGGAACAATGTTCCCTGCTGCTGAGCAATCCGCTGTCCGGCGGCTTGCAATTGCCCGGCTATCCGGACTGGTCCTGCGAGGCCAAGACCCGTTCGTTTTCGGCCCATTGTCCCGAGGGTGCCGAAGGGGAGTTATTTTACGATGCGCGTTCGCTGGACGTCATCGCGGATATTCAATTGGCGCAATGGTCCGCCCAGGTGCGGGATAAAATTGTGATCGCCGATCAAGGATTTGAAGATTATGTCCAGCGTCTGGATGCCGCGGGCGCGCGGGGTCTGGTTCATATCTGGGGTTCCGCCGAGCCGGCGCTGCATGAGGAGACCGTCGGGCCAATCTGGGGCACGCCGGTGCCCGACGATCGTCGGCGTTATCCCCGTTTACCGGTTATTTCGCTTAATCAACAAGCGGGGCGGCAGCTCCTGGATCTGTGCGCCCAGCATTCCGGCGCGCCGATCGCCCGGATCTATACCGAGCTGGAAACGGGCGTGGCCACCTGTAGCCTGCCGGTAGTGGATATTCCGGGCAAAAGTTCCGAGTTCGTTTTGCTTTCTTCGCATTATGATTCCTGGCATGAGGGCGTCACCGATAACGCTACCGGTAATGCGTTATGCCTGGCTATGGCCGTCCATTTCCAGCAGTTGGCATCGGGTATGAAACGCGGTTTGCGCGTCGCCTGGTGGCCGGGACATTCCAATGCCCGTTACGGCGGTTCAACCTGGTATGCCGATCGTTATCGTCAGCAGTTGGGAGCGCAATGCGTGGCGCATATTAATGTTGATTCTCCCGGCTGCATGGATGCGCTGCAGGTAGTGGTTAATGCCAGCGGCGCTGAAGATACCACTTTCCTGCAACGGGCGGTTCAGCACGTTACGGGGCGGCCCGCGCAGCGGATTACGCCGTTGGGTAAAGGCGGCGATCAATCGTTTTGGGGCAGCGGGCTGCCGCTGCATTTTGCCTTGCGCGAGGAGCCGTTTGAGAAAAATTCTCTTTCGCCCGGTAGCGGCGGCGGCTGGTGGTGGCATACCGGGGAGGATACTTACGATAAAGTCAGTATGGAGATCCTGTGGCGTGATTGCCGGATCCATGAGTATTGGTTAAATGAGTTGTTGACCCTGACGGCGCTGCCGCTGGATCCGCTGCGCTATCGGGATCGGTTATGTGATGAGCTGCGCGATCTGCAGGCAATGTTGTATCCCGCGTTTGATCTGGCTCCGCTGCTGGATGCCATGGATGCATTGGCGGTGGATCTGCAGCAGGTGACCGCGCTGTGGCAAGATGATGCCTGCCGCTGGCAGGCCACGCTCAGGGAAGTGTTGGCGTTATGGCATCGTCTGCGTTATAGCTCCACCGATGATTTCCATTATGATCTTAGCTATCGCGGCGGCGCGTTTCCCGGTTTGCGGATTCTCACCGACAGTGCCGACGACAGTGCCGATCGGACGACGCCGGAAATGTTTTTGATGATGACGACGCAGTTTTATCGCCAGCGGGATAGGGCGTTGGATTTAATATCGCACAGCGCCCAGGTGCTTCGTTTGGCTTTGCTGTCGGTTTAGTAGATGAAAAAGCCCTCTGTTTTCACAGAGGGCTTATCAATTGGATGCCTGGCAGTTCCCTACTCTCGCATGGGGAGACCCCACACTACCATCGGCGCTACGGCGTTTCACTACTGAGTTCGGCATGGGGTCAGGTGGGACCACCGCGCTAGTGCCGCCAGGCAAATTTCTCGTCTCATCCTGAGACTCGCCCTGCGGGCCAGCGCTGTGCGCTGTACAAAATTGCTCCCGGCAATTTTGTCATTTCCCCTGTGCAAGGCCAACGCTCCGCGTTGTTGACAGCCCGTCCGTGTTTCGACCGGCTGCTGGTTATATCTTCCGTTACAAGCTGAAAATTCTTTCGTCTCTCTAAACATCTTAGGTGTTGTAAGGTTAAGCCTCACGGGTCATTAGTATCGGTTAGCTCAACGCATCGCTGCGCTTACACACCCGACCTATCAACGTCATCGTCTTTAACGTCCCTTCAGGTGACTTAAAGCCACAGGGAAGACTCATCTCGAGGCAAGTTTCCCGCTTAGATGCTTTCAGCGGTTATCTTTTCCGCACGTAGCTACCGGGCAATGCCATTGGCATGACAACCCGAACACCAGTGGTGCGTCCACTCCGGTCCTCTCGTACTAGGAGCAGCCCCTCTCAATCTTCCAACGCCCACGGCAGATAGGGACCGAACTGTCTCACGACGTTCTAAACCCAGCTCGCGTACCACTTTAAATGGCGAACAGCCATACCCTTGGGACCTACTTCAGCCCCAGGATGTGATGAGCCGACATCGAGGTGCCAAACACCGCCGTCGATATGAACTCTTGGGCGGTATCAGCCTGTTATCCCCGGAGTACCTTTTATCCGTTGAGCGATGGCCCTTCCATTCAGAACCACCGGATCACTAAGACCTGCTTTCGCACCTGCTCGAGCCGTCACTCTCACAGTCAAGCTAGCTTATGCCTTTGCACTAACCTCACGATGTCCGACCGTGATTAGCTAACCTTCGTGCTCCTCCGTTACTCTTTAGGAGGAGACCGCCCCAGTCAAACTACCCACCAGACACTGTCCTCGACCCGGATCACGGGCCGGAGTTAGAACATCAAACATTAAAGGGTGGTATTTCAAGGTTGGCTCCATGCAGACTGGCGTCCACACTTCAAAGCCTCCCACCTATCCTACACATCAAGGCTCAATGTTCAGTGTCAAGCTATAGTAAAGGTTCACGGGGTCTTTCCGTCTTGCCGCGGGTACACTGCATCTTCACAGCGAGTTCAATTTCACTGAGTCTCGGGTGGAGACAGCCTGGCCATCATTACGCCATTCGTGCAGGTCGGAACTTACCCGACAAGGAATTTCGCTACCTTAGGACCGTTATAGTTACGGCCGCCGTTTACCGGGGCTTCGATCAAGAGCTTCAGCTTGCGCTTAACCCCATCAATTAACCTTCCGGCACCGGGCAGGCGTCACACCGTATACGTCCACTTTCGTGTTTGCACAGTGCTGTGTTTTTAATAAACAGTTGCAGCCAGCTGGTATCTGCGACTGGCTTCGGCTCGGGGAGCATGTCCCTCCACCTAATGCCAGCGTGCCTTCTCCCGAAGTTACGGCACCATTTTGCCTAGTTCCTTCACCCGAGTTCTCTCAAGCGCCTTGGTATTCTCTACCTGACCACCTGTGTCGGTTTGGGGTACGATTCGATGTGACCTGGAGCTTAGAGGCTTTTCCTGGAAGCGTAGCATCAATTCCTTCACCACCGTAGTGGCTCGTCGTCACGCCTCAGTGTTGAATAAAAGAGCGGATTTACCTGCTCTTTCCACCTTCACGCTTGAACCGGGACAACCGTCGCCCGGCGAACCTAGCTT
Source organism: Sodalis sp. RH21 (assembly GCF_047324175.1). Lineage (NCBI taxonomy): Bacteria > Pseudomonadati > Pseudomonadota > Gammaproteobacteria > Enterobacterales > Bruguierivoracaceae > Sodalis > Sodalis sp. RH21. The sequence goes on from NZ_CP178732.1 coordinate 5,465,584, forward strand.
TCTCCGTCCCCCCTTCGCAGTCACACCCAGTACAGGAATATTAACCTGTTTCCCATCGACTACGCCTTTCGGCCTCGCCTTAGGGGTCGACTCACCCTGCTCCGATTAACGTTGAACAGGAACCCTTGGTCTTCCGGCGAGCGGGCTTTTCACCCGCTTTATCGTTACTTATGTCAGCATTCGCACTTCTGATACCTCCAGCAGCCCTCACAGGCCACCTTCGCAGGCTTACAGAACGCTCCCCTACCCAACGGACGTATCCTTAAAACACCTTAACGCCTGGCTGCGCAACCTCACGGCCGTGTTACTCCGGTGCTCGAAATCCTCATGGACAGACAGTCCACTCCGGTTTCTGCGCGCCGGGCGCCTTGCCCTGAACTTGCTCGCTCAGTCTTACCGCTGTAATAGTTGCCTGGACGTCTATTACCCGCGTTTAAGCATTTTAAGTGATACGTCCGCTGCCGCAGCTTCGGTGCATGGTTTAGCCCCGTTACATCTTCCGCGCAGGCCGACTCGACCAGTGAGCTATTACGCTTTCTTTAAATGATGGCTGCTTCTAAGCCAACATCCTGGCTGTCTATGCCTTCCCACATCGTTTCCCACTTAACCATGACTTTGGGACCTTAGCTGGCGGTCTGGGTTGTTTCCCTCTTCACGACGGACGTTAGCACCCGCCGTGTGTCTCCCGTGGTAACATTCTTCGGTATTCGCAGTTTGCATCGGGTTGGTAATCCGGGGTGGACCCCTAGCCGAAACAGTGCTCTACCCCCGAAGATGAATTCACGAGGCGCTACCTAAATAGCTTTCGGGGAGAACCAGCTATCTCCCGGTTTGATTGGCCTTTCACCCCCAGCCACAAGTCATCCGCTAATTTTTCAACATTAGTCGGTTCGGTCCTCCAGTTAGTGTTACCCAACCTTCAACCTGCCCATGGCTAGATCACCGGGTTTCGGGTCTATACCCTGCAACTTGACGCCCAGTTAAGACTCGGTTTCCCTACGGCTCCCCTAAACGGTTAACCTTGCTACAGAATATAAGTCGCTGACCCATTATACAAAAGGTACGCAGTCACCCTGATAAATCAAGGCTCCCACTGCTTGTACGTACACGGTTTCAGGTTCTGTTTCACTCCCCTCGCCGGGGTTCTTTTCGCCTTTCCCTCACGGTACTGGTTCACTATCGGTCAGTCAGGAGTATTTAGCCTTGGAGGATGGTCCCCCCATCTTCAGACAGGATATCACGTGTCCCGCCCTACTCATCGAGCTCACAGCCATTGCACCTTCGGATACGGGGCTATCACCCTGTGTTGCCGGACTTTCCAGACCGTTCTCCTGATGCAAAAGCTGATGGTGACTCTGGGCTGTTCCCCGTTCGCTCGCCGCTACTGGGGGAATCTCGGTTGATTTCTTTTCCTCAAGGTACTGAGATGTTTCAGTTCCCTCGGTTCGCCTCGATACGCTATGGATTCACGTAACGATAGTGCAACGAATTGCACTGGGTTTCCCCATTCGGACATCGCCGGCTGATAGCGCTTCATATCAGCTCACCGGCGCATTTCGCGGATTAGCACGTCCTTCATCGCCTCTGACTGCCTAGGCATCCACCGTGTACGCTTAGTCACTTAACCTCACAACCCTAAGATGTCTTCGAAATGGCGGCGAAAGGCCCCTGCCGGTGTTGCGCGGTGCTCGTCATGCTCATGGACATCAAGTCCACTGCGCTGACTGCGCGCCGGGCGCCTTGGCCGGTGCTTTCTCGCTCATTCCTCAACACGGCCATCATCGACACGATGACCTGTTTAGGTGTGTTTATTTGAGAGACTCGCATACTGATTTTGCTCAGCATGGTATTTCAAATTTTCAGCTTGTTCCGGATTGTTAAAGAGCAGTATTTCGCAGCATACTCGCACGTTTTCACGCGTAAATGTGCTCTGAAATGATCAGACAATGAGTAATGGTCTGGGTGACAGTTCGTAAGGCGGTTTGGCGTCCCCTAGGGGGTTCGAACCCCTGTTACCGCCGTGAAAGGGCAGTGTCCTAGGCCACTAGACGAAGGGGACACGGAAAATGCATGCAACGCACCGCGTTGCTTTTCCGTGTAAGGCGAAACTTTCATTAATGAAAGTAAGCGACCTTTTTCTAGCTGAACAACGCATCGCGTTGCTCACCTATTGCAGGCCACACCTTACACTTACGGCGCACATCAGCGACCCTTTTCTAGCCGAACAACGCATCGCGTTGCTCTCCTACTGTCAGGCGACGCCTCACGTACAAAACCATACGTTCTGTTGCTCAATACAGTTATCAGACAATCTGTGTGGACACGTCACAATAAGGTATCTTTCGGTAAGGAGGTGATCCAACCGCAGGTTCCCCTACGGTTACCTTGTTACGACTTCACCCCAGTCATGAATCACAAAGTGGTAAGCGCCCTCCCGAAGGTTAAGCTACCTACTTCTTTTGCAACCCACTCCCATGGTGTGACGGGCGGTGTGTACAAGGCCCGGGAACGTATTCACCGTGGCATTCTGATCCACGATTACTAGCGATTCCGACTTCATGGAGTCGAGTTGCAGACTCCAATCCGGACTACGACGCACTTTGTGAGGTCCGCTTACTCTCGCGAGTTCGCTTCTCTTTGTATGCGCCATTGTAGCACGTGTGTAGCCCTACTCGTAAGGGCCATGATGACTTGACGTCATCCCCACCTTCCTCCGGTTTGTCACCGGCAGTCTCCTTTGAGTTCCCACCATTACGTGCTGGCAACAAAGGATAAGGGTTGCGCTCGTTGCGGGACTTAACCCAACATTTCACAACACGAGCTGACGACAGCCATGCAGCACCTGTCTCAGAGCTCCCGAAGGCACATTCGCATCTCTGCAAACTTCTCTGGATGTCAAGAGTAGGTAAGGTTCTTCGCGTTGCATCGAATTAAACCACATGCTCCACCGCTTGTGCGGGCCCCCGTCAATTCATTTGAGTTTTAACCTTGCGGCCGTACTCCCCAGGCGGTCGATTTAACGCGTTAGCTCCGAAAGCCACGGCTCAAGGCCACAACCTTCAAATCGACATCGTTTACAGCGTGGACTACCAGGGTATCTAATCCTGTTTGCTCCCCACGCTTTCGTACCTGAGCGTCAGTCTTCGTCCAGGGGGCCGCCTTCGCCACCGGTATTCCTCCAGATCTCTACGCATTTCACCGCTACACCTGGAATTCTACCCCCCTCTACGAGACTCTAGCCTGCCAGTTTCAAATGCAGTTCCCGGGTTAAGCCCGGGGATTTCACATCTGACTTAACAGACCGCCTGCGTACGCTTTACGCCCAGTAATTCCGATTAACGCTCGCACCCTCCGTATTACCGCGGCTGCTGGCACGGAGTTAGCCGGTGCTTCTTCTGCGAGTAACGTCAATGATAGGCGCTATTAACCCCTACCCCTTCCTCCTCGCTGAAAGTGCTTTACAACCCGAAGGCCTTCTTCACACACGCGGCATGGCTGCATCAGGGTTTCCCCCATTGTGCAATATTCCCCACTGCTGCCTCCCGTAGGAGTCTGGACCGTGTCTCAGTTCCAGTGTGGCTGGTCATCCTCTCAGACCAGCTAGGGATCGTCGCCTAGGTGAGCCATTACCTCACCTACTAGCTAATCCCATCTGGGTTCATCCGATGGCGTGAGGCCCGAAGGTCCCCCACTTTGGTCTTGCGACGTTATGCGGTATTAGCTACCGTTTCCAGTAGTTATCCCCCACCATCAGGCAGATCCCCAGACATTACTCACCCGTCCGCCGCTCGCCGGCAAAGTAGCAAGCTACTTCCCGCTGCCGCTCGACTTGCATGTGTTAGGCCTGCCGCCAGCGTTCAATCTGAGCCATGATCAAACTCTTCAATTAAAAGCTTGATGCTCAAAGATTGTCATACTGTTAATCTTTTGAATTACCGTATGTCACTCTTCAAGACTTGGTATTGTTGTGTTTCGATACCGTCTTGTGAGTGCCCACACAGATTGTCTGATAAATTGTTAAAGAGCATGGCCAGCGTGATGTAAAACTCACCTGGCGCGGGTTGCGTATATTACGCTTTCCCGTTGAAGAGTCAAGCATTTATTTGCTTCACCGAAGCGCTTTCCCCTTGCCGACCCGGCGTCGCGTTAGCGTTTGTTCCCGGTCAGTGGAGGCGCATTATAGGGAATTAATGAGGCGTGACAAGCGCTAATTACATATTTTCGTTTGATCGGTTTTTTTTTCGACAACCTGACGCTATCCCCGTCACTTACCGGCGGTTTTGCTGGTTAAAGCGTCAAAATCCCTGGCAAAGGCGCTAACCTGATGCCAGTCGGTATATTCAACATCTTTGGTGCTATCGGTCTCGCCGCCGGTCATGCGCATGATCAGTTGAATCATGATGCGATCGAACCAGCGATATTGCGGATAGCGCAGCGCGCCGGCAAACACCGCGCAGCGATCCGGCCGCCAGGGAGAGGCGGCGAGAAACTTACGCGTATAGGCATTGGTTTCCGGCGTGCGTTTATCCGCTTTGCGCGCCGTCAGGTTAACCGCGAAAAACGCGCTGGGCACGGTATCGAGCCACTGGAGATGACGTTTGATAAAGGCATGCAGCTCGGCGGCGAAATGCCCATAGCGGATGGCCGCGCCAATCAGCACCCGATCGTAACGTTGCAGGTCACATTCCCCGGCCTGGCCCAAATCCACCACGTCGCACGAACCCTCGTCACTGAGTTGATTGGCAATGGACCGGGCGATTTTGCGCGTTTGTCCGTCTCGGCTGGAATAAAGAATCAGCGTTTGCATAACCATCCTATGTTACTCGCGCCAGAAGGTCGGCGTGAACAGAACCAATAAGGTGAAAACTTCCAGGCGCCCGAACAGCATGGTCAAAATCAATATCCATTTAGCCGCGGCATTCATCGACGAAAAATTCTCCGCCACCACCCCCAACCCCGGCCCAAGGTTATTCAGCGTGGCGGTGACGGCAGCAAACGCGGAAAAATTATCGACGCCCGTGGCGATAATGGCCAGCATACTGACGATAAAGACTAATACATAGGCGGAAAAAAATCCCCATACCGCTTCCAGGATGCGCTCCGGTAACGCCCGGTTGCCGAGCTTGATGGTATAGACGGCATTGGGGTGAACCAGTCGTTTCAGCTCACGGGAACCCTGCAGATAAAGCAGCAGGATGCGGATGACTTTCAGGCCGCCGCCGGTAGAGCCGGCGCAGCCGCCGATAAACGCGGAGCATAATAATAAGATAGGCAAGAATAGAGGCCAGCGGGCGATGCTATCGGTAGTGAAGCCGGCGGTGGTGGCCATGGAAACGACCTGGAAAAACGCCTGGTTGATGGTTTGCAGGCTGCTTTGATAGACATTATAGCGCCATAAAATCAGGGTGCAGACCAGCACCAGCGCGAACTGCACGGTGATGTACATCCTGAATTCCGGATCGCGCCAATAAACCCGCAGGTTGTGCCCGCTCAGCACCGCAAAATGCAAACCGTAATTACAGCCGGAAATCAGCAGGAACACCGCCACGATAGTATTAATCATCGGGCTATTGAAATAGCCGATGCTGGCGTCATGGGTCGAGAAACCGCCCAGGGCAATGGTGGAAAAACTGTGGCTGATGGCATCGAACACCGACATGCCCGCTCCCCATAGCGCCAGGGCGCAGGCAATGGTGAGGGTGAGATAAATCAGCCATAAGGTTTTTGCGGTTTCGGCGATGCGCGGGCGCATTTTGTTATCTTTTAGCGGCCCGGGCATTTCGGCGCGATAGAGCTGCATTCCGCCAACGCCAAGAATAGGCAAAATCGCCACCGCCAGCACGATAATCCCCATGCCGCCGAACCATTGGAGCATCTGGCGGTAAAACAAAATGGCTTTAGGCAGGCTATCAAGCCCCACCAAAGAGGTGGCGCCAGTGGTGGTCAGGGCGGAAAAGGATTCAAAAAAGGCGTCGGTTACCGACAAATCGGGATGATCGGCAAACAAAAACGGCAGCGCCCCGACGCTCCCCAGCACCGTCCAGAACAACACCACAATCAGAAAACCTTCCCTGGGCTTAAGCTCGTTTTTCTGTTGGCGGTTCGGCAGCCAAAGCACCAGGCCAATCAGCAGGGCGAAGAAAAAGGTCTGGGTAAAAGCGCTGCCGGCACCATCCCGATAGATCAACGCCACCAGGCCGGGAATAATCATGGTCCCGGAGAACAGGATGACGAGCAGACCGACAATGCGGGTTATGGCGCGAAAATGCATTTCAGCACGATCCTTAATATTTTATATAACTGTAGCCGGGGATGGGATAATTATGGAACGGGCGTTAACTGCAATGCGCCGCGACTGAGAGCGCGCAGCTTTTCGGCGGCCAGCGCGATCCGGTCAAACGGGATAACCACCTTGAGTATAATGGATTCACCATAATCGCCCTGCACTATCCGGCCTTCGGTCTGTTTGACCACCGTTTCAACCCATGCCTGTTGCTCATAACCGCATAACACTACAAATTGCACCAGCGGGATTTTCTCCACGCGCTCGGCCAGCTTTAGCGCCTGTTGCACCCCGCCGCCATAAGCTTTAACCAGCCCGCCGGTGCCGAGCTGTATCCCGCCGTAGTAGCGCACCACCACCGCGGTAACCTCGCCGAGTCCCGAACCCATTAATTGCGCCAGCATGGGTTTGCCGGCGGTGCCGGAGGGCTCCCCGTCATCGGAGCAGCCAAGCTGTTGAGAGTCCTGGGGAAAACCGGCCACGCAGGCCCAGCAATGGTGCGCCGCCGCGGGATGCCGCTCGCGGCTTTGCTGGACAAACGCCTTGGCCGCGTCCATTCCCCGCGTGTGGGCCAATAGGGTAATAAAGCGGCTTTTTTTGATCTCCAGCGACGCCGTGACCGGCGCCGCGGGCACAAAATAGGCTTGCATTATGCCAGTTTCAGATCGCGTGTCATATTTTCGATCTGCTTATCTTTGATAACGATGTTATCTTCGATACGAATACCGCCATAGGGTTTGAACATCTCGATGCGCTGCCAGTTGAAGTGCCGGCCAAGGGCGTGCTCGCGCCATGGGGCCAGCAGCGACTCGATAAAGTAGAGCCCTGGCTCGATGGTCATTACCATGCGCGGCTGCATGACACGGGTACAGCGCAGGTAAGGGTAAAGTGCGGGAGCCGCCAGGCGGGTGCCTTTATCGTCCTGCAAAAAGCCGCCGGCATCATGTACCTGGAGCCCAAGCGGATGCCCCAGGCCATGGGGCAGGAACGGGCCGGTAATATTTTCGGCCACCATGGCTTCTTCAGTGATGCCGGACACGATGCCGTATTTGTTCAACAGCTTGGCGATGCGCCGGTGCATCTGGATATGGTACTCAATATAATTAACGCCGGTTTCGATGGTGCCGATCAGGGCCTGCTGTTCAGCGTTCATATCGGCAACCAATTCGGCGAATTCGGCGTCTTTATGCGCCGCATAGGTACGGGTAAGGTCCGCCGCGTAGCCATTGTATTCGGTACCGGCATCGATCAAAAAGCTGCGCGCTTCCTCGGGAGCAAGATGATCGAGTTTGGTATAGTGTAATACCGACGCATGCTCATTGAGGGCGATGATATTGCCGTATGGCACGTCAAAGTCGCGATGGCCGGTAGCGGACAGGTAGGCAAGGTTGATATCGAACTCGCTCATACCGGAGCGGAAAGCTTCTTGCGCGGCCCGATGGCCCGTAACCGCGGATTTTTGCGCTTCCCGCATGCACGCCAGTTCATAATCGGTTTTATAAGCGCGATGGTAATGCAAAAAGTCCAGCACCGGTTGGGGATTGATCCGTTCCGCCGCCAGGCCAAGGCTTTTCGCCCGCGCCGCGCCGGACCCCAGATATGCCACCCGATCGCGCGCCGCCGGCAATAATGGGCCGATCTGGTCAGGTTGGCTAATGGGGATGATGTCGATATAGGGGGTCCAAAAACTTTCCGGCAGCGGCTCCACGCTATACCAGTAATCCACCGGCGCGTAAAACCAGAGTTTGGGTTTGTTGATGCCGTCAACCCATAACCAGCAGTGGGGCACGTTGGTTACCGGCAGCCAGGCTTTGAACTGGGGATTAACTTTAAAAGGGTAATCACAATCATCCAGGAACGCCGTAATGGGTTCGCCGGAGTGAATCAGCAAAGCATCCAGTTTTTGCCGGGCGAGCACCTCGCGCGCGCGCAGTTGCAATGTCGCGAGATGATCCTGATAAAGAGTAGAAAAAGATTCCATGATCTGACCTTATTATACCGCTGAATTGTCGCCATCTTAGCATAGCGCCCGGACGGGAACAGCGTAAACAGCGATGAATAAAGGCCGGGCATGGCCCCGCTTTAGGCGGGGTGACGCTTGCGCCCGGGGTCAGATAAAGGCAAACGCATCGCCGAAAATACGATCCGGCAAGGCATCGCGCTCGGCGCAAAAACGCTCGCGGGCGATTTTAGCCATTTCGAAGCGACCGGCGATATAAATATCGTAGTTTTCCAAGGAGCCGTAATCCTGCAGCACCGCGCTGAGCACCGTGCCGGTTCTGCCCTGCCACACATCGTCCGGTTGTTCGACCACCGGCACTACCTTAAGACGGGGATGCCGTAGCGTCAGGGTTTCCAGCTCGCCCAAATCGTATAAATGCTGTAATTCCCTGCCGCCCCAATAAATGGCCACGTCCCGCTCCGGCTGATTCGCCAATACGGTCAGCAAAATGGAACGCGCATAGGAAAAACCGGTGCCGCCGGCTATCAGCACTATCGGCCGGTCGGTATCGTCTCGCAGCCAGGCTTCGCCGTGGGGGATATCAACCGTGATTTCACGATCTTTCAAGATACGGTCCATGACCGCCATCGCGTACAAATTAAGCTCGGAAGCCCCGATATGCAGCTCGATGATCGTGTTTTCCTTTGGGGTCGATGCCAGGGAAAAGGGGCGTTTATCGCGTTCATCCATCACTACCATCAGATACTGACCGGCGCGAAAACTAAAAGCCGCTTCCGGGACCAAACATACCCGATATACCGTATCGGTGATGGCTTCCACGGAAGTGACCTTACAGGTCAATGTTGTCATGCATTCCCTCTGTCGGGCTGTTAAGCAAAACGGAATAGAGAGCCAGGGATATCACAGCCCTTTACCGCTATCTTTGAATATGGCCAAATCGTCCCAGATAGCATCAACGCGCGCGCTCACCCCTTCATCCATTTCAATGGGGGTTCCCCACTCGCGCTGTGTTTCTCCCGGCCATTTATTGGTGGCGTCCATTCCCATTTTGGAACCCAAACCGGAAACCGGCGAGGCAAAATCCAGATAGTCTATCGGTGTATTTTCCATTAGCACCGTATCGCGCACAGGGTCCATCCGGGTAGTGATAGCCCAAATGACGTCTTTCCAATCGCGCGCGTTGATATCATCATCGCATACGATGACAAATTTGGTATACATGAATTGACGCAAGAATGACCATACTCCCATCATGACCCGTTTGGCATGCCCCGGATACTGCTTCTTGATGGTCACCACCGCCAGCCGATAGGAGCAGCCTTCGGGAGGCAGATAAAAATCGACGATTTCCGGGAACTGCTTTTGCAGGATCGGCACGAACACTTCGTTAAGCGCCACGCCCATGACCGCGGGTTCATCCGGCGGCCGGCCGGTATAAGTGGAGTGATAGATGGCATCCCGGCGCTGGGTAATATGCGTTATGGTAAATACCGGGAATTCATCCACCTCGTTGTAATAGCCGGTATGATCGCCATAAGGCCCTTCGGTGGCCGTTTCACCAGGCTCAAGATAACCTTCCAGCACGATTTCGGCGCTGGCGGGAACCTCGAGATCGCAGGAAATGCACTTTACCACCTCGGTTTTATAACCGCGTAATAACCCGGCGAAAGCATATTCGGACAAACTATCGGGCACCGGCGTGACCGCGGCCAGGATGGTCGCCGGATCGGCCCCGAGCGCCACCGCCACCGGGAAGCGCGCCCCCGGATTCGCCTGCTGCCACTCCTGGTAATCCAGCGCGCCGCCGCGGTGGGACAACCAGCGCATGATGACTTTATTTTTCCCCAAAACCTGCTGGCGATAAATGCCCAGATTCTGGCGCTCTTTATGCGGACCGCGGGTAACCGTAAGGCCCCAGGTAATGAGCGGCGCGACGTCGCCCGGCCAGCAGTGCATGATGGGTATCCGGCTCAGGTCGACGTCTTTGCCCTGCCAAATCTGCTCCTGGCACGGGGCGGAGCTCAGCCGTTTGGTGGGCATATTCATTACTTGCCGGAATTTGGGCGCTTTATCGAGCAAATCGCGAAACCCTTTTGGCGGCTCCGGCTCTTTCAGGAATGCCAGCAGCTTGCCCACGTCCCTCAGCGACGAGACGCTCTCCTGGCCCATGCCCAAGGCCACCCGTCCCGGGGTACCGAACAAATTGCACAGCACCGGCATGTCATAACCTTTAGGATGTTCGAATAGCAGCGCCGGGCCGCCGGCACGCAGCGTGCGATCGGCGATTTCCGTCATTTCCAAATAGGGGTCTATGGGCAGGGTTATCCGTTTTAATTCCCCTCGCTGTTCCAGCAAGGAGAGGAAATCGCGCAAGTCTCGATATTTCATAGCGTCATCAGGTGCCAGGTTATCAATGCATTATAAAGGCTGTTTATCAGCCATGCCGCCCTTTTGTCAAAGTTCCCGGCAAATTTACCGTTTTTTTTACGGCGCTTCCCTTATACAATTATACAATATCCGGGTGGCGCTATTTATCCCCCAAGGCTTTTGATATGCTGAGTTACCGGTTAAATGGGTATATTAGATTATGGAAGCATGGTATTTACTGTATTGTAAACGCGGTCAAATGATGCGCGCGAAAGATCATCTGGAAAGACAGGCGGTTGCCTGCCTGAGCCCGATGGTGACCCTGGAAAAAATTGTCCGGGGCAAGCGTACCGCCATCAATGAACCTCTGTTTCCCAATTATCTGTTTATCGAGTTTGATCCGGAACGCATCCATACCACCACCATCAGCGCTACCAGGGGCGTGAGCCATTTCGTTCGTTTCGGCAATCTGCCGGTCACCATTGCGCCGGATGTGATTGAAGAACTGCGCGATCATGTCTATGAAGGCGTGACCGATCCCCAAACCCCGCAGGTCGGCGACCGGGTCATCATTACCGACGGCGTATTCGAGGGCCTTGAGGCGATTTACACCGAACCCGACGGTGAAGCCCGCTCGATGCTGCTGCTTAATTTCCTCAACAAACAGGTTTGCCAAAGCCTGAACAACCGTCAATTCCAAAAGGTGCAGTAACCTTTTTTGGAATAGGGGCCGGGCGGCGCCGGCTTGACGGGCCGCCGCCGTACAAACCGCTAGCAGCCCCGCATATGGTCGTCGTGCAGCCATTGCGCCACGCGTTTGGAGAAGTAGGTCAAGATGCCGTCCGCTCCGGCGCGTTTAAAGCACAGCAGCGATTCCATAACGGCCGGTTTTTCCTGCAACCATCCGTTTTGAATCGCCGCCATATGCATGGCATATTCACCGGAGACCTGGTAAGCAAAGGTCGGGACGCCAAAAGTCTCTTTAACCCGGTGAATCATATCCAGATAAGGCATTCCCGGCTTCACCATCACCATATCGGCGCCTTCTTGTAAATCCTGCGCCACTTCCTGTAACGCTTCATTGCTGTTGGCCGGGTCCATTTGGTAGGTTTTTTTATCGCCGCCTTTCAGATTGGCGGTCGAGCCCACCGCATCGCGGAACGGGCCGTAATAGCAGGACGCATATTTGGCTGAATAAGCCATGATCTGATTATTGACCAGCCCCTGTTGTTCAAACTTTTGCCGTATGGCGCCGATACGTCCGTCCATCATATCGCTGGGAGCGACAATTTCCGCGCCCGCTTCGGCATGACACAGCGCCTGGCGAACCAGTATTTCTTTGGTCACCTCATTAATGACATAACCCTGGTCGTCAATAATGCCGTCCTGCCCGTGGGTGGTGTAAGGGTCCAGGGCCACGTCGGTGAGTAACCCCAGCTCCGGCACAGCGTCTTTTAGCGCGCGGATGGTGCGGGGGATCAAGCCTTCCGGGTTATAGGCCTCTTCCGCCAGCAGCGATTTATACGGGGCTTCGATCACCGGAAACAGCGACAGCACCGGCACGCCCAATGTGGCTACCGCCTCCGCTTCTTTAATCAGCAAATCGAGGGTCATGCGATAGACCCCGGGCATGGACGGCACTTCCAGCCGCTGTTGTTTGCCTTCCATTACGAATACGGGATAGATCAGGTCATTGACCGTCAGTCGGTTTTCCGCCACCAGCCGCCGGCTGAAATCATAACGGCGAACCCGGCGCAGGCGGCGATGGGGATACATGCCAAAAACATTGCTCATAGTGCTTTCTCCTGGATAACGCCGTCCGTTGATATGGCGGCGTTTATATTATTGTCTTGTTACCAAAACGAAGAACCGCCCTGAAGGCGGTTCTGGCAACGACGGCGCGCTTAATCCATACCTTTGGGATCTTCGGTATCTTCCTTATCCTGCTGGTCCCGGCGGCCCTTGCCCACATAAAACCGGGCGAAGAACAGCCCGATTTCAAACAGCAGGTACATGGGGATCGCCAGTAATGTCTGGGAAAACACATCGGGAGGGGTAAGCAGCATACCCACCACGAAAGCGCCGACCAGCACATAGGGCCGTTTTTTCTTCAAACCTTCGGGCGTGACCACGCCGGTCCAGCACAACAGCACAATGGCTATCGGCACCTGGAACGACACCCCGAACGCCATGAATAACGCCATGACGAAATCGAGGTAATTGTTGATGTCGGTGGCTATCAGCACTCCGCGCGGCGCGGTTTGGGCAAAGAAGCTAAAGGCCAGCGGAAAGACGATAAAATACGCAAAGGCCATGCCCGCATAAAACAGCAGCGTGCTGGAGAACAGCAGCGGCATCATCAGCCGCCGCTCGTGCTTATACAGCGCCGGCGCGATAAAGGCCCAGATCTGGTAGAGCAACAACGGCGCGGACACGAACACCGAAACGATGATGGTTAATTTGATGGGCGTGAAAAACGGCGACGCCACATCGGTTGCGATCATACTGGCACCCGCCGGCAGATGTTTAATCAAAGGTGCCGAAACAATCTGGTAGATGTCATTAGCGAAATAGACCAGCGCCAGGAACACCAGCAACACACTAAGAATGCAATTTAATAATCGCTTACGCAGCTCAATCAAATGGCTGATAAGCGGTTGGGTATCTTCAACGGCCATGTTTTAGCGATCATTATGTAAAGTAGGGGGAGGAGTCGCCGCGGTTTGCTCCGGCGCCGGCCTGGTAGTCACTGGTGGTTCCTGGGGAGCCGGTGGTTCCTGTGGTACATGGGATTCCTGCGGGACATCGGCGGCGGCTACCGGCTGCGGCGCCATGGGCGGCGCTTCAGCCTGGCTGGCGCCGTCCGCCGGCGTTACGCCGTCATGGAAGGCCTCGGGATCGGTAATCAGCGGATTATGGATCGTTTCATGGGGCTGCTCATCGGGAACCATTTTGCTATTGAAACTTTTTTTCATGGAATCCGCCGCTTCGCGCAGCTCCTCCATCGAGGCTTTGAGCTCCGGCGACAGATTATCCTTGCTGGCCTGCTCCACCTTTTTCAAGCTGTCTTGCAGCTCCTGGAGTTTTAGCTCCTGGCTCAGTTCATTTTGCACCGTTGACGCCAGCGCGCGCAGCGCCTTAATCCAGCCGACCACGGTTCTTACCGCCACCGGTAAACGCTCTGGGCCAAGAACCACCAGGCCGATGACAAACACCAGCGCCAGCTCACCAAATCCAATGTCGAACACGGCTTATACCTGCTTGTCGTCTTTATTTATCGGCTCTTCCGGCTGGGATTGAGGTTGAGGCTGAGGAGGCTGCTGCGGTTTCTCGGCCAGAGGCTGGGGCTTAACTGTGAAGTCCGCGTCCTGCCCGCTTTTTTCCGCCGGCGGCGTGGTGGGTTTATCATCATCGTTCATGGCTTTTTTAAAGCCCTTGATGGACGCGCCCAAATCCGAACCCATGCCGCGCAGCTTATTAGTGCCGAACAGTAATACCACGATGACTGCGATGATTAATAATTGCCAGATACTGATGCCGCCCATGATTTCACCTCTATTTAGGGGTTAATTCGCGTTACCGGCGCTATGCCGGACGCGCAATAATTACGCAGTGCGTTTCCAGCCAACGATCCAGCTTACAATGCCGGCAGCCATTAACCAGGCGGGGAATGATGACACCTCGTTCCCCAATGATAATAAAAATGTACCGCAGAGCAACAGGGTTGCGCCGATACCAAACAAAAACCGCGCCTGCCCTTGCCGCACATGCTGGACCTTTAGCTCAACGGTAAGCTTGTCCACGCTCTTTTGCAGTGATTTATGATTCTTGAAATTGTCATAAATCAGTTCGGGCAGCTCGGGAAGTTTCTCAGCCCAGAATGGGGCTTTTTCCTTGAGGGCCCGCAAAATGGCCGGGATGCCTACCTGATCTTTAATCCAGGTTTCCAGGAAAGGTTTAGCCGTCTTCCAGAGATCCAGCTGCGGGTAGAGCTGCCGGCCAATCCCTTCGATATACAACAGCGTTTTTTGCAGCAATACCAGTTGCGGCTGTACTTCCATATTAAAGCGCCGGGCGGTATTGAACAGGTTTAACAATACGTGGCCAAAGGAGATATCCGCCAGGGGCTTCTCGAAAATAGGTTCACATACAGTGCGTATGGCAAACTCAAAGTCCTCCACGTTGGTATCGGGGGGCACCCAACCCGAATCCACATGCAGCTCCGCCACTTTACGATAATCGCGATTGAAAAAGGCGATGAAATTCTCGGCCAGGTAGCGTTTATCTTCTTTATTCAGCGATCCGACGATGCCGCAGTCAATACCGATATATTGCGGATTCTCAGGGTGCTCAAAACTGACGAAGATATTCCCCGGATGCATGTCCGCATGAAAAAAACTATCACGAAACACCTGGGTAAAGAAGAGCTGGACGCCGCGTTCCGCTAATAATTTCATATTGGTGCCCTGTTTTTCCAACGCCGCCACGTCGGAAACCGGCACACCATAGATCCGCTCCATGACCATCATGGTTTCGCTACAGTAATCGGGATAAACCTCGGGAATATAAAGCATCGGGCTGTTATCGAAATTACGCCGCAGCTGAATGCAATTCGCCGCTTCCCGCAGCAGGTTCAGTTCATCGAGCAGGGTTTTTTCATATTCGAGCACCACTTCCACCGGACGCAAACGGCGGCCATCCGGGAGCAGGCGCGGCAGCCAGCTGGCCAGGCGGTACATTAACCGCATATCGGCTTTAATCAACGGCATGATGTCCGGGCGGATCACTTTGATCACCACCTCTTTACCGTTCTCTTTCAGCCGGGCGGTATGGACCTGGGCGATGGACGCGGATGCCAGCGCCACCTGGTCGAAATCATCGAACCAGGCTTCCAGGGGCTGGCCCATGGCTTTTTCGATATGCTGGCGCGCCAGGGCGCCGTCAAAGGGCCTGACCCGATCCTGCAACATCGCCAATTGGTCGGCAATGACCGGGGGGAACAGGTCGCGCCGGGTGGATAACATCTGGCCGAACTTAATCCATACCGGTCCCAGATCCTGCAGCGCCAGGCGCAGCCTGACGCCCAAATCTTCGTCCATATGCTGGTTGGGCATCCAGAAAAAGAGCTTGCGCCCGAGGCGCAGCGGCAGGGTCAAGCGGATCTTGGGGATCAGCTCATCCAGGCCGTAGCTCAGTAATACCCGCAAAATGCTATAGAGGCGGCCTATCTCTCCCACAATCATCGGCTCTGCTCCAAGTTATCCAGGCGAGCCGCCAGGGTTGTTCCGGCCCGGTCTATCGCGTCCACTTCTTCACTAAACCAGGCCAGTTCAAGGGCCGAAGGTGACAAACGCCACTCTTCGCTCACCACCTGGCCCAGACGGGTTTGATGCTCACGCAGGCCGCGTTGCAGTCCCTGAACATGAGCATGCAATTTTTGCGTCACGCCTTCGGCGACGATATCGCCCAGGTAGGGCGCCAGAATTTCCGCCGGGTCAACCTCCGCCATATCGAGCAGGGCGGCAAACTGCTGCACCACCTGCAAATCCCCTTCGACGTCCAAATCGCCCCGCTTGATTAATGCCGCAAGCTGCTGGCGCCGGCGCAGCGCCGGCAACGCCGAAAAATGGGTTTTCAGCGTACAATCCGCCGGGCCATCCCATGCGGTGAGCACATCGATCTGCGCGTCGCCGAATATCAGGATCGCCGGGCTATCCAGCTCCGCCAGTTCCACGCGCAGAATTTTGCCCTTAAGCCGCTGGCGCGCCGGTTTCATCGACCGGTCCTGATAAAGCAAGCGGTTGAGCGCCGTTTCCAGCGCGGCGGTAACCAATAACATCAACATGTCATTTCCCGATCAGAACTTGTATCCGCGATGCAGGGCAACGATACCTCCGGTCATATTAAAGTACTCGGCGGTATCAAAACCGGCATCCAGCATCATGGCTTTAAGGGTTTCCTGGTCAGGATGCATGCGGATGGATTCGGCCAGATAGCGATAACTGCCCGCATCGCGCGCCACCATCTCGCCGATGCGCGGCAGAACGTGGAAGGAATAGAGATCGTAGGCTTTGTTCAACGGCTTGAACAACGGGGTGGAAAATTCCAGAATCAGCAGACGGCCGCCCGGTTTCAAGACGCGGTACATGGAACGCAGCGCCTGCTCTTTTTCTGTGACGTTGCGCAAGCCGAACGAGATAGTGATGCAATCAAAGGTATCGTCCGGGAACGGCAGCGCTTCGGCGTTGGCCTGTACATACCGCACATTGCCGATAATGCCTTTATTGCGCAGTTTTTCGCGCCCGACCTTTAACATCGAATCATTGATATCGGCCAGCACCACCTCGCCTTCTTCGCCCACCATGCGGGAGAATTTCGCGGTCAGGTCGCCGGTGCCGCCGGCCAAATCCAGCACTTTCTGGCCGCGGCGCACGCCGCTGCAATGAATGGCAAAACGTTTCCAGAGACGATGGATGCCAAACGACATCAGGTCATTCATGAGATCGTATTTTGCCGCGACGGAATGAAAGACATCCGCCACCATGACCGCTTTCTCGTCTTTAGCCACGGTGCGAAAGCCAAAATGGGTCGTTTCACGCTTGTCTTCATCTGCCATGTTTTTTTGCCCTGCTTTATCAGTTATCAGAGAAGTGTAACAGAAGCGCGCTGAAAGCCCCACTTCGGGCCAAGCTCACCGCAGCGGATATCCTTCCGGCGCCCGTTGCGAAGTGTCCCCCAGCAGGGCGTCGTCGTCAACCGACAGCGGGTATTCATCCGCGCCCTGCTCCGCATCGTGCCCGGTGGCCGGGAAAGCGGACTCATCGGCGTCCTGGTCCCGGCCGGGCCGATCGGTATAGGGGAGATCGCGTGCCTGCCCCGCCAGGGTGGGATTGATGGGACGTTTGATTTCCACGCCCAGCGCCCGGAACCCTTCCGCCTGGCTGATGATATTGCCCCGGCCCTCGGCCAATTTATTCATGGCCAGCCGGTAACCGGCTTGGGCTTTATCAAGGCTCTGGCCGATGGCCGTCATATCGTCGACAAACAGGCGCATCTTGTCGTACAACCGCGCCGCCCGGTCGGCGATATGCTCGGCATTGCGGCTCTGATGCTCGTAGCGCCACAGGTTGTTGATGGTGCGTAGCGCCACCAGCAAGGTGGTCGGGCTGACCAGCATGATATTGAGCTTCAGCGCTTCGCCGATCAGCTCAGGCTGCCGATCGATTGCCAGCATAAAGGCCGGTTCAATGGGGATAAACATCAACACATAATCCAGCGAGCGTAAACCGGGTAATTGTTGGTAATCTTTTCTGCCCAGCAATCGCATATGTCCGCGCAGCGAATTGATATGCTCCAGCAGCGCCGATTGCCGCTCGCCGTCATCCTCGCTGTTGAAAAAACGTTCGTAGGCCACCAGCGACATTTTGGCATCGATGACCACATCTTTACCTTGGGGCAAACGCACGATCACGTCTGGCTGCATGCGATGGCCGGCATCGACCTGGATATTCACCTGGGTCTGGTACTCATGCCCTTCCCGCAGGCCGGACGCCTCAAGCACCCGGCTCAGGACCACCTCGCCCCAGTTGCCCTGGGTCTTATTATCGCCTTTCAGCGCACGGGTCAGGTTAACCGCCTCGCGTGCCATCTCTGCATTGAGCTGCTGAAGATTGCGGATTTCATGGGTCAGCGTGTGCCGCTCGCGCGCTTCCTGGCCAAAACTGTCCTGAACCTGGCGGCGAAAACCGTCCAACTGCTCGCGCAGCGGCGCCAGCAGCAGATCCAGGCTCTGCCGGTTCAGTTCGTCCACTTTGCGCCCGCTTTGCTCGAAAATCCGGTTGGCCAGATTTTCAAACTGGGCGATCAGCCGCTGCTCGCTATTGACCAGCAGGCGCTGTTTTTCCTCAGCGCCCAGGCGGGTTTCCTCCAGGCGAATGGTCACCTCGCGCAGTTCCGCTTCCTGCGCGCTGTTGACCTCGCGCTGCGCCCGCAGTTCCTGGTTCAACTGCTCGCATTCATCGCGCCAATGCGCCAGCGGCGTGAGCCGCTCTTCGGCGGTGGCCAGGCGGGCATAGAGCTCGCGCATTTCCCGTTCACCGGCCCGGAGCTGCTGCTCGCATTGGCGGTAAGCCGTTTGCGTACGCTCCAGTTCTTGTTGCGCCGATGCCAATGCCTGGGCCTGTAAACGCAGCTCGGCCTGGTTGTGCCCTTGCTGCTTCTGGTGCCTGACGCCGGCGATGAGCAGGCCAAGCAACGCGCCTATGGCGGCCCCGCCGACCGCGTAAAACAGGCTGAAATCCATATTACCTCCGCCCAATACAATTCTGATAGCCACGGTAAGGGGGAACTGTATAGATGTCCAGCGCGTTTTATCAGCCGATAAGGCGGGCGATCCATTGCATGCCAAATGCGCCGGGGGCCAGCAGGCCAAAGGCCCAGACCGCCGCCGATCCCAAATTTGCCAGTTGGAAATAAAGCGCAGGCATGCCGCAGATCCCGGCTACCAGGGGTACTACGGCGCGCAACGGTCCGAAAAAACGGCCGAAAAACGCACCGGCGATCCCCCAGCGGTCGAAAAACGCATGGCCGCTGATCAGCATGTTAGGGTGCTTGGTGAACGGCCAGATATGCACCAGGCGCTGTTGATAGTGATGTCCCACCCAATAGGAAAGCCAGTCGCCAAAAAAACCGCCGGCCACCGCCGATGCATAAATAGGCCAGAAGGCGATACCGGTCTCGCCGATTAATGCGCCCAGGGCCAGCAGGATAACGGTGGCGGGCAATAACAGGGAGAGGAAAGCCAGCGACTCGCCAAAGGCGAGGGCAAAGACCAGGGGCATCGCCCAGATTTGATGCAGACGAACAAATTCAGTGGTATGGACAATGATTTCATCTAATGACAAGGCATCTCCCTTGACGTAATGCTGAGGGCTACCGAACCAAGCCGGTAAAGGGAAGGATGCGGACTATGATGCCATTTAACTGATTTTGCAGATTAAACCAAAACCCAACGACCGGGACATTTTCCCGGCCGCAGGCGCAATTTTCCAGCGGCAGGCGCGCTTATCCGGCGATTGGGCCTTGGCGGCAGCCGGCGCGCGTCATGCCAACAGTTGGCGGGCGGCTGCCACCGCCAGGGCCACCGCGACGCTTTCAGTTTGTTGCATGGTTGCAGCGCTGGGGATTTCCTGTTGGGTGCGATTGACGATTACCCCCGCCACCATGCCCGCCCGCAGTCCCTGGGTGGCGCACATGGTCAGCAAAGTAGCGGATTCCATTTCATAATTCATGACGCCCAGTTCCTGCCATTCCTGCATGGAGCCTTTAAACCGTTTAACCACGCGTCCAGAGTAAGTGTCATAGCGCTCCTGCCCCGGATAAAAGGTATCCGACGATGCGGTAATACCGACGTGGACCCTGGCGCCGGCTTTATCGGCCGCAGCCACCAGCGCGGTGGTACAGGCGAAATCCGCCACCGCCGGATATTCCAGCGGCGCGAAATGCAGGCTGGCGCCGTCCAGGCGAACCGCGGCGGTGGTCACTAACACATCGCCGACATTGATATGGGGTTGAATCGCGCCGGTGGTGCCCACCCGCAAAAAGGTGCGTATCCCCAACTGCGCCAGTTCTTCCACGGCGATCGAAGTAGACGGACCGCCAATGCCGGTTGAGCAGACGATAACGGCTTTCCCGGCCAGTTCGGCGCGCCAGGTAGTAAATTCACGGTGCGTGGCCAGATGTACCGGTTTTTCCATCAGGCGGGCTATTTTCTCTACCCGCTGCGGGTCCCCGGGAACAATAGCCAGCGTGGCGCCCTGTAAATCGGAATGGGTCAGGCCAAGGTGAAAAACATCGGATGTGGACATGGCAGATACCTCTAAAAAGAAGATGTTAGTACGCATATAATTCTCTATTATCTCTTTTTCACCTACCATTGTCCCGGCGAGAGTTCACAATCAGCGGTTAACGCTAAGAGGCGGATAAATCATGAAATAAATGCTTTATCTTTTCATTATCCCGCACTGTCTCGATCAAGCTTCTCAAGACCTCCACCGGCGTCATGTTCCCTCCATCATCAATAATTTTCCTTAACCAGGTATCCAGTATCGGCAAGCCCTGATCTTTTAACAGCCACAGGACTTCGGAAACCAGCGTGGCTATCCCGTGCTGCGCAATTTGGACGCCCAAGGTAAGCACCGCCCCCACATTGGTTATCTTGCCGCCGATGCCCAACACATATCCCAGGGTATTGCCCACCGCTTTCAGGCCGACCACGAGTTTACCGGGTCCTGCGATGTCGACTATTTTCGCCGCCGCCCCGGCAACCGCGCCGAAGACCGACGGGGTGGCCGACGAACCCGACTCCGGGCTATTTTTCACCGTGCTGAAATTGGCGGATAACTTGTTATTGCCCGATTCATATTTTACTTCATTTACCTTCTGGCCTATTATTCTGGCGGACATGAAATTACTGGCTGGTATATTCATGGTATTTCTCCCGTATCATACGTCTCATGAAAAATGTTATGCGTTACAGTTTCAACATAGCTATTAATGTTTCCTATTAATAGTTTACTAACTATAAAAAAAAGAAATTACAGTTGTTCGCATATTTAATGCGTACCTAATCATTAATGAAAATCATTAATGCGAAAATAACCCATAATTATCTTTCTATTTATTTTCATTAGCTTAGATACATAATCGCACCACAGGAAAGCCATATCCTTTCCCGTGGCAGGCGCTTTCAGCATGCTGACGCTGCATTCGGGGCACTAATGCCTCGTGGGCAAGAGGTTAAACAATGCGGCCAGTTTGCTGAATAACGGTTTAAGCGGCAGAGCTATTTTATCGGCAAATAGCGTGCGCGCCGCGGCGGTAGCCTCAGCCAGCTGCCTGCCCAGGGCGCGATAGGAGACTTTGATGTGATTTAATAGGCTGTTGATACTGCCCTTAAATGCGGTAAACATATCGGCGGTCGTTTTTACTCCTTTGAAAAACTGCGGGATTTTCTGGTTTCGAGTTCCGCTGATGTCACAAATGTCGATGGCGACCTGCGCTATCAGGCTGACCGTGGCCCCTGGTTTTTGCGGGTCCGTCACCGCCCGGATGTACTCCGGTATATGGCTGGCATTAATCTCATATAGCAGATTAGCCAGCCGCGGCTGGGGACGGCCGCGCAAATTAGCGCCGCACTGCCATCTTGAATAGGCTGATGAAATCCCTTTATCCGGAATATCAACCAGAAAAAAACCGATGCGCGCGGCTACACCGGCAATATTTCTGACCGACTTCAATAAAGGAATAAATTTAATAAATCCCGTCCTCATACATAATTCTTCCCCCGCAGCCGCCACTTTCGCCAGCGATAAAAATAGCTGGGAGCACATCTTCGATTTATTTTTAACCGATTGCAATCCTGACGCAAAATGACTCATTACGCCAGGCCTCCCGGCCGCATAAACGACGCTATCCGTCGGCCATGGGCGAGTAGTTTGGCCAGATAGAGTGAGAACATCATTCATAGTGATTCAATCCTATTTAAGATTACCGATAAGGTATTTTTCCCGCTAGCCTGACAGGCTTTTTATTTATCTTTACAGTAACCAACTTGTATATTGAATACTTTTAAAAAAAGCCCTTTTAGGATTGAGCGGGATATTTATCGCATTTTTTATTGCCGCCCGCTTGCCTTTATCCTGCCGATACCGCCGGTAAAGGACATAGCGCGTTATCCGCCGTGTCTTATACTCATAGCTGCGGTGTTTTTCATGAGAAAAAAGGTAACCCTATGAACGCTGACGACTCGATTGCTTTGCCAAAAAATCCTACCGGTTTTGCCGCGGCGGCCGGTACGCCGTCCCCTACCGCTATCCGGACCGATGATAGCGGCCTGGTCGCGGGACAAACCACCATCCCCACCCAGGGCGAGCAGATGCCGGCTTATCTTGCACGGCCAGCCGCGCAAAGCGACCATTTGCCGATAATATTGGTGATTCAGGAGATTTTTGGCGTGCACGAGCATATTCGCGATCTGTGCCGCCGTCTGGCGAAACAGGGGTATTTGGCCATTGCTCCCGAGCTGTATTTCCGCCAGGGAGATCCGACCCGGTACGATGATATCCCGACATTATTTAGTCAGCTGGTGAGCAAAGTGCCTGATTCACAGGTATTGGCGGATCTGGATCATACCGCGCACTGGGCGGCGCGACATGGCGGCGACAGCCGGCGTCTGGGGTTGACGGGATTTTGCTGGGGAGGACGTATCGCCTGGTTATATGCGGCGCATAATCCGCAGCTTAAGGCGGCGGTGGCGTGGTATGGCAAACTGGTGGGGGACAAGACGCTGCTAAACCCCAAGCATCCGGTGGATGTCACGGCGGCGCTTGCCGCTCCGGTATTAGGTTTGTACGGCGCCCAGGATACCGGGATTACCGCGGAACATATCGATGCCATGCGCCAGGCGTTAGGCACGGCCAAGGCCGACGCGGATATTATTGTCTATCCGGACGCCGGCCATGCGTTTAATGCCGATTATCGCCCCAGCTACCATGCCGCGTCGGCCGTCGATGGCTGGCAGCGCATGCTGGCATGGTTTGATAAATATGGCGTGAAGTAAGGGCTGCGCGTTTTACCGGGCTTCCGCGCGCAGCCGTTTCGCCGCGTTGACCATATTCGCCAGGGATTGGCGGGTTTCGGGCCAGCCGCGGGTTTTAAGGCCGCAATCCGGATTCACCCACAGGCGTTCCACCGGAATACTTTCAGCGGCCTTGCGCAGCAACGCCACAATCCACTCTTCGCTTGGCACGTTAGGGGAATGGATGTCATAAACCCCTGGCCCCATGCCGTTGGGATAATCGAATTGCTTGAATGTCTCCAGCAATTCCATATCCGAACGGGATGTTTCGATAGTGATTACGTCCGCATCCAGCGCCGCTATGGAATCCATAATGTCGTTGAATTCGCAATAACACATGTGGGTATGGATTTGGGTATCGTCCCGGGCCACCGCGGCATTCAGCCGGAAGGCTTCAACCGCCCACTCCAGATAGGCCGGCCATTCGGACTGGCGCAGCGGCAATCCTTCCCTTAATGCCGGTTCGTCAATTTGGATAATCCCGATACCCGCCTGCTCCAGGTCGGCGACTTCGTCACGCAGCGCCAGGGCGATCTGCCGGGCAATGGTTTTGCGGCTGACGTCTTCGCGCGGGAACGACCAGCATAAAATGGTCACCGGACCGGTCAGCATGCCTTTTACCGGTTTGTCGGTCAGGGATTGGGCGAATTTCGCCCATTCAACGGTAATAGCTTCCGGACGGCTGATATCGCCGATAATGATCGGCGGTTTGACGCAGCGCGAACCATAGCTTTGCACCCAGCCGTTTTGCGTAAAGACGAACCCATCCAGGTTTTCGCCGAAGTACTCCACCATATCGTTACGTTCGGCTTCACCGTGCACCAGCACATCCAGATCCAGCCGTTCCTGCTCGGCAATGGCCTGCTTGATATGCTCGCCGATACTAGTGCGGTAATGGGGGGTATCCAGTCTGCCTTGCTTGAAGTCCAGGCGCAGGCTGCGGATTTCCGTAGTTTGCGGGAATGAACCTATGGTGGTGGTCGGCCAGGCCGGCAAGTTGAAACGCTGGGCCTGGATGGCGGCGCGCTGCGCATAAGGCTGGCGGCGCTGGCTGTCCTGGGCGGTGATTTTCGCCAGGCGCGCGTTAACCTGCGGATTGTTAACCCGGCTGGAATGGCGGCGAGCAAGGATCGGCGCGCTGTAATCGGCCAACCGCTGCACTTGGGCCGCATCAGGATTGTCCAGCGCGGCGCGCAGCAGTCCCAGTTCGGCGCATTTTTGCAGCGCAAAGGCGAACCAGCCTTTGGCTTCATCATCCAGGCGGGTTTCGGTACTTAAATCAATGGGGCTGTGCAGCAGGGAACAGGAGGTCGCTATCCATAACGGCCGCTGGCCCGCCAGGGGTTTGATGCGTTCAAAAGCGGCGCCGAGGTCGGCACGCCAGACATTGCGGCCGTTAATCACGCCAAGGGACAGCAGCCAGTCCGCCGGCAGTTGCCGGTGCAGGTCGGCGACATCATCTTTACCCGCCACCAGATCCACATGCAAGCCTTGTACCGGCAGCGCGCGAATCGCCTCCAGATGATGGCCGATGCTGTCAAAATAGGTGGTGAGCAATAATTTCACCGGCCCGTTCAGCGCCTGATAAGCGGTTTGGTATGCATCCAGCCAGGCCCGCGGTAGCTCCAATACCAGCGCCGGTTCGTCGATTTGTACCCATTCGACGCCGCGCCGCGCCAACTCGGCCAGGATCTGCCGATATACCGGCAGCAGGGCGGGCAGCAGCGAAAGCCGGTCAAAAGCTTCGCCTTTGACTTTGCCGAGCCACAGGTAAGTCAGCGGCCCTAAAATAACCGGTTTGACGTTATGGCCCAGCGCCAGGGCCTCGTCGACCTCGTCGAGTAACTGGGTCCAGCCCAGGCGGAAAGTCTGCCCCTGGGTAAATTCAGGGACCATATAATGATAGTTGGTATTAAACCATTTGGTCATTTCGGCGGCGGCGGCGGGTTCACCGCTCGGCGCCCGGCCGCGGCCGATGCGAAACAGGGTATCGAGATCGGCGGGCTGGTCGCCGAGACGATGGCGCGCCGGAATGTTATCCAGCATCATGCTGGTGGTCAGGACATGATCGTACCAGGCAAAATCGCCCACCGGCAGCACGTCTACGCCAGCATCTTTTTGCTGTTGCCAGTGGCGGGCGCGTAATTCGCGGCCCACCGCCAATAACGCCTGCCGCGAGGATTTTCCTGCCCAATAGCTTTCCTGCGCTTTTTTCAGCTCACGATGCAGCCCGACCCGCGGAAAACCCAGTGTGTGACTTTGTATTGCCATAACCTTCCCTCATTTGGACGTCCAGATGTTTACACATCCATAATCACCATGTACTGTATTATCCACAAGCGCAAATTATTCACATCCAGGTGAAAGACCCTCATGATCGAACTCAAACATCTGCGGACCCTGCAGGCCCTGCGCAACAGCGGTTCGCTGGCGGCCGCATCGGCCCAACTGCACCAGACGCAGTCCGCGCTGTCGCATCAGTTCAGCGATCTGGAGCAGCGGCTGGGCTTTCGGCTGTTTGTGCGCAAAAGCCAGCCGCTGCGCTTTACGCCCCAAGGGGAAATTTTATTGCAGCTGGCCGAGCAAATCCTGCCGCAGGTGCAACAGGCGCTGCAAAACTGCCTGGAACCACAGCAGACCACGCTGCGGCTGGCCATTGAGTGCCATAGCTGCATTCAGTGGCTGACGCCGGCGCTCACCGAATTTCGCGAACTGTGGCCGCAGGTGATGGTGGATTTTCGCTCGGGGGTAACCTTCGACCCGCAGCCGGCCCTGCAACAAGGCGAACTGGATCTGGTGCTGACCTCGGATATTTTGCCGCGCAGCGGGTTGTTCTATACGCCGATGTTTGATTACGAGGTGCGCCTGGTGCTGGCGCCGGATCACCCGCTGGCGGGCAAAGAAGAAATCGCGCCCGAAGATTTAAGCGAGGAAGTGCTGATGATTTATCCGGTGCAGCGCCAGCGCATGGATATCTGGCGGCATTTCCTGCAACCGGCCGGCGTCAGCCCGGTGCTGAAAAGCGTGGACAATACCCTGCTGCTGATCCAGATGGTCTCGGCCCGCATGGGCATCGCGGCGTTGCCCCATTGGGTAGTGGAAAGTTTTGAGCGCCAAGGGCTGATCGTGACCAAAACGCTGGGCAGCGGGCTATGGAGCCGGCTGTATGCCGCTTCCAGGGACGGGGAGCAGCGCCAGCCGGTGATTGAAGCCTTTATTCGTTCGTCCCGTCAACACGCGTGCGCGCATTTGCCGTATGTGCGGGACGCGCAACGATCCACCGCCGGTGCACCCACAGCGAAGCCGTGATCACCAGCGCGCCGATAATAAAGCTCGGCCAGTGCGGGCGTTGCTGCCAAATGGCGAAATTGACCAATAACCCCGCGGGAACATGGAAATTATTCATAATCCCAAGCGTGCCGGCATCCACCTGGGTAGCGCCGTAGTTCCACATAAAATATCCCAGCGCGGACGCGCCGAGACCCAGCCAGACCAAT
This sequence comes from Sodalis sp. RH21, assembly GCF_047324175.1. Taxonomy (NCBI): domain Bacteria; kingdom Pseudomonadati; phylum Pseudomonadota; class Gammaproteobacteria; order Enterobacterales; family Bruguierivoracaceae; genus Sodalis; species Sodalis sp. RH21. Next base: position 5,492,331 of record NZ_CP178732.1, read on the forward strand.
ACCCCCCATTGCAGCGAAGTGGTAGGCAATTGCTGCGCGTTGCCAAACAATCCCCAGCCTATCAGCGCCACGATAAAGGACCCGAGGTAAAACCAGGAGAAGGCCGTATGCTGCGGCATGGGATACACTTCCATCAACCGCTTATAGCCCACCTGGCCCAGCGCGAAGACCAGATTGGCCGCCTGCACCAACAGCAGGCCGTGCCAGAAATGTTCGCTGACGCCGTCGTAGCGGATGATCGCCGCGCCGGCCACCGCCAGCAGCGCGCTCAGCACATAACCCCAGCGCAGCCGCCGGCGCCGCAATACATCGTAGACCAGCGTGACGTACAGCGGCGTCATCACGGTAAACAGCAAAAATTCCGGTACCGATAAATAGAGATACGCCCGATAGCTGATCATATACATGATGCCCAGCTGGCAAGCCCCCACCGCCATATATAATAACAACGGCTTCGCCCGGTATCCCCGCCAGCGCAGGAACGGCAAAAAGACCAGCGCCGCCAGGGTGAGCCGCACCAGCACCGAGAACCAGCTATCGACCTGGCCGGCCAGATATTCGCCGATCAGGCTAAACGAGAATGCCCATAAAATGGTGGTAATGATAAGCAGCGGCACGGCGGTAAGTCCCAGCGGAATAAAACGCTATTCTAACGGATGACCGTGGGGAGTTTTCGGTAAAAGAGGTTTACAGGTGCTTATTAACTGAACGGTCGCCGGTAAAATTGGTTTACGCGAACCGGCGCGGACAACCTAAGCGGCTTCCGGCCATACTGCCGGCGCCGTGGGACAGGGGTCTTGCGATCGCGGCCGACGTCAGAACCCGGCGGTCAGATCGCCGATAGTACGGGGATCGGACGCGCCGTTAAAACCGCCGTCGGGCATGATCATAATGCTTTGCGTGCTGCCCATCACCGGCTTGAGCGCGACATGCTGCCCTTTTTCGCCCAACAGCCTCAGGGTATCCGGGCTAAAGCCCTTTTCCACCCGCAGCTCATCCGGCGTCCACTGCTGATGGAAGCGGGGCGCCGCGGTCGCATCCGCGATATTCATTTTAAAATCAATGGTATTGACCAGGATTTGCAGCACGGTGGTGATAATGCGGCTACCGCCGGGACTGCCGGTGACCAGCCAGGGTTTGCCGTCTTTCACCACGATGGTCGGCGACATGGACGACAGCGGCCGTTTGCCGGCCTGGACGGCATTGGCATCGCCCCCCACCAGCCCGTACATATTCGGCACCCCCGGTTTGGCGGAGAAATCGTCCATTTCATTGTTGAGCAAGATACCGCTATTGCCCGCCATGATGCCGCTGCCGAAATAGGTATTAAGGGTATAGGTTACCGCCACCACGTTGCCTTGCCCATCGGCAATGGAGTAGTGGGTGGTTTGATCGCTTTCGTAAGGCTGGAGTTGCCCCGGTTTGATGCTGTCGGACGGATTGGCGCGGTTGAGATCGATACGCTGCGCCAGGGTTTTGGCGTAGGCCTTGCTGGTCAGGGCATTGACCGGCACTTTGACGAAATCCGGATCGCCAAGGTATTCCGAGCGATCGGCATAAGCGAACTTCATGGCTTCCGCCATGGCCTGGATGGCATCCGCGCTGCCGGCCCCCAGCTTCGCCAAATCAAAATTCTCTAAAATATTCAGGATTTGGATAATATGAATCCCGCCCGAAGAGGGCGGCGGCATGGAATAAATTTGATACCCCCGGTAATCGCCCACCACCGGCTGGCGCTCCACGGCCCGGTAAGCGGCCAGATCCGCTTTATCGATCAGGCCGCCGTCCCGGCGCATTTCCAGCGCGATCTGATCGGCGATTTCGCCCTGGTAAAACGCCGCGGGCCCCTGGTCGGCGATCAGCTGCAGGCTGTGGGCCAGCTGCGGCTGCGCCAGTTTTTGCCCCTGGGCATAGGGCTGGCCGTCGGCGTTGAAAAACACCGCCTTGCTGTTGGGATGATTGATTAGCGCTTCTTTGCCGTAGCTGGCCAAATCATCGGCCAGGGCCTTATTAACGATAAAGCCCTCTTTGGCCAGCGTTATCGCCGGCCGCATTACCCGTTGCAGCGGCAGGGAACCATAACGATCCAGCGCCAGCGACAGCCCCGCCACCGTACCCGGCGTACCGGACGCCAGCGGGCTGGTCAGGGAGCGTTGGCTGTCGGCGTTGCCGTCCGCGCCGATAAACATATCCCGGGTGGCGCCGGCCGGGGCCATTTCGCGAAAATCAATCGCCGCCGTCTTGCCGTCATGGGTGCGGATCAGCATGAAGCCGCCGCCGCCCAGATTACCGGCCTGGGGATGGGTCACTGCCAGCGCGTATCCCACCGCCACCGCGGCATCTATCGCATTGCCCCCGGCGCGCAGGATATCCACGCCGACCGCCGTTGCCGTCGCGTCCACGGTGGATACCATGCCCTGGCGGGCTTCAACCGGGTGCTGAATATCATTTTCCACGCCGTAAGCGAGCGGCGCCGCGCCGGTTGAGGCGGCCGTGAACGCCAGCAGCAGCAGCGAGAAAGACAGGCAAACCAGACAGCGGGGGAATGATGGACGCATGATGATTCTTCCTGACCGGTGATTAACTTAATATGTTATTAACAAAAATAGCAGGAGTTCATCTTTTAATCATGGGGTCCCGCGCGCAAATAAGCACGGTATCACCCTGCGCGGCGGGCCGTTAACGGTTAAAATAAAAGAAGGGTCCACCCAGGAGGTGCCAATGAACGCCTATACATGGTTAATACTCCCGGCCGCGCTGGTGGCTTTTACCGCATCCGCGGCGGTAAAACCGGTGACGCCGTCCACGCCCGCCGGGCGTGAGCAACCGTTCCAGCAAAGCCAGGCGCAGCTACAGCTGCGCCAGCAAATGCAAATCAATTCCCAGCAGCAGCAAACCCGCTTGCAGCTCCAGCAGGAAGCCCAGCGCGATCGGCAACGCAGCCAATTGCAGTCACAGCTCAATAACGATCGGCAGCGGGCGCAGCAAAACGCCCCGTTGCGCAATAACCAGCAGCAAAACCCGTAAGCCGGCGGACGCCGGTTTACGGGGCTAATGCGCTGGGTTAATGAACTATGGCCGGCAGCTTAGCTGTCGGCAAAATCCGCGCCAATCAGGTCTATCCGGTCGGTGCACAGCGAGTCAACGCCCCAGCTCAGCAAGGCGCGTCCCCGGTAAGGACTGTTGACGGTATAAGCCAGGATATGCAAACCGGCGTCGGTGATGGCGCCCACCCGTTCTTCGGTTAAAACTTCATGATTCAGATGCAGCGCGCTGCACTCCAGGCTTTGCGCCAGCGTTAGCCAGTTTTCATCCCATTCGTCGAGCAGCAGTCCGCGCGGCAACTGCGGGGCGGCTTGCAGCGCGGCGGCCAGCGCATCAATGGAAAACGAGGATAATAGCGGCGGGACGCCCTGCCCTTGCCACAGCCGGCCGGCGGCCAGCGCCACGGCCCGGCCGGTTCCGGTCTCGGTGCCGGCGGTGGGCTTAATCTCGATATTCACCGCCAGGCCATGCTGCGCGCAGCGCGCCGCCACATCCTCCAGCAGCGGCAGGGTCTCGCCGCGAAACGACGCGTTAAACCACTCGCCGGCGTCAAGCTGCGCCAGGGCGTCCCAATTAAGATCGCCGGCGATGCCGCGGCCGTTGCTGGTACGTTCGAGGGTGTCGTCGTGCAGTAAAAAAATTTGCCCGTCGGCGGATAATTTCGCATCGATTTCAATCATTTTATGCCCATGCCGCGCGCCGGTATCAATGGCGGCCAGGGTATTTTCGGGGGCCAGCGAGCCGCCGCCGCGATGGGCGACGATGGTTGGATAAGGCCAAGCTATAGTCATAATTCCACCCGGGATCCGCTTGCGGGATCAAAAAAGTGCCATGCCTGGGCAGGACAGTGTAAATAAAGTACCGTACCAATAGCGGGCCGGTCATCATGGGAGAGTCGTACCACCATATCCCGATCGCCCCAGCGCCCATGCGCCAGGTTATCCGCGCCAAGCTGCTCCAGCGTAACGATCTCCAGGCCGATACCGCCGGTCGGGGAGGCAGACAGACCAATATGCTCCGGACGGATGCCCGCGGTCAACTCGCGGCCGCGCCATTGCGCGCCGCCGGCGGGCAATGCTATCTCCGGGCCGTCCGTCGCCTGAAAGCGGCCGCCGTCTTCGCTGACCCGGCCCGGCAGCAAATTCATCGCCGGCGACCCCATGAACCCGGCGACAAACAGCGACGCCGGACGGCGATAAATATCCGTCGGGGTACCGATTTGCTCCACCCGCCCTTTATTCATCACAATCACCCGCTCCGCCAGCGTCATCGCTTCCACCTGATCGTGGGTGACATACAGGCTGGTGGTACGCAGGCGGCGGTGCAGCTGTTGCAATTCCAGGCGCATCTGGGTGCGTAATTTCGCATCCAGGTTGGACAGCGGCTCATCAAATAAAAACACCGCCGGTTCCCGTACCAGCGCCCGGCCCATGGCCACGCGCTGGCGCTGGCCGCCGGACAGCTCGCGGGGTTTGCGGGTTAATAATTCCTGCAACTCCAGGATTTGCGCCACGTTATCCACCAGCCGGCGGATATGCTGCTTGCCGAACCCGCGGATTTTCAGGCCGTAAGCCATATTGTCATACACGCTCATATGCGGATAGAGCGCATAATTCTGAAATACCATCGCAATGCCGCGATCTTTGGGTTCGAGGTCGGTCACCCGCTCGCCGTCGATATAAATATCGCCGCTGCTGACGCTCTCCAGGCCTGCGACCATGCGCAGTAGCGTGGATTTTCCGCAGCCGGAAGGCCCCACCAGCACGATAAATTCCCCGTCCGCCACGTCCAGGTTCAGCGGGGCGATCACCGGCGTTTTGCCGTCATAGGACTTTTGCACCGCTTGTAAAATCAAACTTGCCATAAATAATTATTTCTCACTGTCGACCAGGCCGCGCACGAACCAACGCTGCATCAGCAATACGATTGTCATCGGCGGGATCATGGTCAGCAGCATGGCCGCCATCACATAATTCCACTGCGTGGTGCCGTCACCGCTGGCGATCATGCTTCTGATCCCCGCGACCGCGGTGCCCATGGAGCTGTCGCTGATAATAAGAATCGGCCATAGATACTGATTCCAGCCGTAGATAAAAATGATCACGAACAGCGCCGCCAGATTGGTTTTTGACAGCGGCAGCAAAATATCCCAGAAAAACCTGAACGGACCGGCGCCATCGATACGCGCCGCCTCCAGCAATTCATGGGGGACGGTCATAAAAAACTGCCGGAACAAAAACGTGGCGGTGGCCGAGGCCATCAGCGGCAACGTAAGGCCGGTATAGCTGTCCAGCATATGTAAATTGGCAATCACATCCACCGTAGGAAAAATACGCACCTCCACCGGCAGCATCAGGGTCATGAAAATCATCCAGAAAAACAGATTACGCAGCGGAAAGCGGAAGTAGACGATGGCATAGGCGGATAACATCGACACGCTGATTTTGCCGATGGTGATGCTCAGGGCCATCACCAGGCTGTTAAATAGCAAACGGCTGAACGGCACCGCCTGGCTGCCGACCCCCTGCTGCCAAACGTGGCTGACGTTTTGCCACAGATGGCTGCCCGGGATCAGGCTAAGCGGCACCTGGAATACCTGCCGGTTATCCAGCGTGGCCGCCACCACCGCGATATACAGCGGCAGTAAAATAACGGCGACGCCCAAGATCAGCATGAGATGGCTGAAAATATCCAGTCCGCGACGGTTCTCGATCATTGATAACGCACCTTACGCTCGACAAAGCGAAACTGAATAACGGTCAGAATGATCACCATAACCATCAGCACCACGGACTGCGCCGCCGAGCTGGAAAGATCGAGTCCGGAAAAACCTTCGCGGTAAATCTTGTAGATAAGCGTGGTCGTGGCCTGCACCGGCCCGCCGGCGGTGGCCGCGTCAATCACCGGGAAGGTATCGAAAAAGGCATACACCAAATTGATTACCAGCAGGAAAAAACTCACCGGGGTTATCAGCGGCAGGGTGAGATTAAAAAAGCGCCGCACCGGCCCGGCCCCGTCAATGGCCGCGGCTTCCACCAACGAGCGCGGGATGGACTGCAGCGCGGCCAGAAAGAATAAAAAATTGTAGCTTACCTGCTGCCATACCGAGATCAGCACCACCAGGAACATGGCCTGTCCGCTGTTTTGCGCGTGATTCCAGTGATAACCGAGATGATTGAGCAGATAACTGATAAGCCCCAGGCCGGGACTGAATAGAAACATCCACAGCACCGCCGCCACCGCAGGGGCCACCGCATAGGGCAGCAACAGCAAGGTCTGATAAACCCGTTTACCACGCAGCACATGATCCACCAGCGCGGCCAGGAACAGCGAAACCAGCAAGCCGATACCGGTCACCAGGCCGCTGAAGATCAGCGTGGTATACAACGAATCCAGGTAATAGTCGTCCTGGGTCAGCGTGACAAAATTTTCCAAACCGACAAACGTATTGGAAATACCAAACGGGTCGACCCGCTGCACCGAATACCACAGCGCGGTCGCGGCCGGCCAAATAAAAAAAATCGCGGTAATCACCAACTGCGGCAGCACCAACAAATAGGGCAGCCAGCGGTGAGTGAAGCCGCGATGGGGAGCAGTAGCCATAAACAAGTCACCCTAAAGGCGGCCCCGGCCACCGGCATAGCGGCGGCGGGGGGCCGGGGAGCCGGATCTTAACGTAGCGATTGCTCAAACCGGCGTAATAGCTGATTGCCGCGTTTGACCGCGTTATCCAGCGCTTCCTGCGGCGTCGCTTTGCCCGTCCATACGCGTTCCAGCTCTTCGTCGACCACGATGCGGATTTGCTGCATATTGCCCAGGCGCATCCCCTTGGTGAACGGCAACGGCGGTTTATTCAGCATCTGGCGGGTAGCGATATCGGAACCGGGGTTTTTATCGTAAAAACCCTGGGAACGGGTGAGCTCATAGGCGGCGGTGGTAATGGGCAGATAACCGGTTTTCTGATGCCACTCGGCGGCATACTCAGGTTTGGCCAGGAACTGCAGGAACTGCGCCACTCCTTTATAGGTCGCCTCGTCCTTGCCGTTCATCACCCACAAACTGGCGCCGCCGATAATGGCGTTCTGCGGCGCGTTTTTGACATCGGCGTCATAAGGCATCATGCCCACGCCGAAATTAAATTTGGCGTACTGGCGGATGGAGGCCAGCGAACCGGACGACGCGGTGGTGATGCCGCATGAGCCGTTATAAAACTTCTCGGTAGACTCATCTTTACGGCCGAAATAGCTGAAATCGCCCTTCTTGTTCATATCCTCCAGCAATTGGATATGTTTAACCTGCAGCGGTTTATTAAACACCAGCTCGGCGTCATTACCGGCAAAACCATTGTCTTTGGTGGCCACCGGCAAACCGTGCCAGGCGCTGAAATTCTCAATCTGAATCCAGCCCTGCCAACCGCTGGCATATCCGCACTGCATGCCGCTGGCGCGCAGCTTCGCGGCCGCCTCGGCCAGTTCCTGCCAGGTCTGGGGGGGTTGATCCGGATTCAGACCGGCTTTTTTGAAGGCGTCTTTATTGTAATACAGCACCGGCGTGGAGCTGTTAAAAGGCTGGGAGAGCAGATGGCCGGTTTTGCTGTCGCTATAATAACCCGACACCGTCGGTACAAACGCCGACTCGTCGTTTTTGATACCGGCCTGCTCAAACACCTGATACACCGGCTTAAACGCCTTGCTGGCCATCATGGTGGCGGTGCCCACTTCATACACCTGTAGGATCGCCGGGGCGTTGCCGGTACGGTAAGCGGCGATACCCGCGGTCAGGCCCTGCTCGTAATTGCCCTTATACACCGGTACGATACGATAATCCGGCTGCGATTGATTAAACCGCGTCGCCAGTGATTCCACCTCGGTGCCCAACTCCCCTTCCATGGAATGCCAAAAGGGAATATCGGTAACCGCCTGGGCACTGGTGCTTATAGCCAATGTCAACGCCACGCTTAACGTGGCGATACGAATAGAGTGCTTCAACATGCCGGGCTCCTGAATGCCAAAAAAGTTCATCGGCCTGTAACATGACATGTTGAAATGACAGAAAAATAACAAGCTTATGACAGCCCGGTGACAATACCAGAACCCGCGGCAGGCCGGTTGAAGGGAGAGCTTGCCGTAGGGGCCGAAGCGGCCATGGTTTTCCTGGCCGCCAGAGCGCCCCTCGGCATGCTAGGCCCGCAATCACCGCACCCGCGGCAAGCCGGTTGAAGGGAGCGCCCGCTCCCTACCCCCCCAAATACGCGCTGCGCACCGCCTCATTGGCCAGCAACGCCTCACCGGTATCCTCCAGCACGATACGCCCGTTCTCCAGCACATAGCCCCGATCGGCCAGCTTGAGCGCCTGATTGGCATTCTGCTCCACCAGGAAAATAGTCATCCCCTCCCGGCGCAACTGCTCGATGGTATCGAAAATCTGCTGGATAATAATCGGCGCCAGCCCCAGGGAAGGCTCGTCCAGCAACAACAACCGCGGCTGGCTCATCAGCGCCCGCCCGATGGCCAGCATCTGCTGCTCTCCGCCGGACATGGTGCCCGCACGCTGCACGCGGCGCTCATATAACCGCGGGAACAGCTCAAATACCCGCTTGAGCCGCTGCTGATACTGCTGGCGCTCGGCGAAAAAACCGCCCATCGCCAGATTCTCCTCCACCGTCATGCGCGAAAACACCCGGCGTCCTTCGGGCACAATGGCAATGGTCGCCCGCATAATCCGCGCCGTCGGCCAATCGGTAATCTCGTTACCGTCAAACACAATCGTCCCTTCGGACGCGCGCGGATCGCCGCACAGCGTACCGAGCAACGTCGTTTTGCCCGCGCCGTTGGCGCCGATAAGCGTCACGATTTCACCCTGCTCGATATGCAGGCTCACCTGGCGCAACGCCTGGATTTTGCCGTAATGGGCCGACACCTGGTTTAATGACAACATAACCGTACCCTTACTCATCAGGCCTCTCCCAAATAGGCCCGAATCACATCCGGGTTACTACGGATTTCGGCAGGCGTGCCGTTAGCCAGGGGCATGCCCTGATTCACTACATAAATACGATCGGAAATACCCATCACCAGCTTCATATCATGTTCAATCAGTAATACCGACACCTTATGCTGCGCGCGCAACTCCGCAATCAAATGATTCAATTCGGCGGTTTCATTGGGATTAAGGCCGGCGGCCGGCTCATCGAGCATTAACAACGACGGACGCGTCACCATGCAGCGGGCTATCTCCAGGCGCCGCTGCTGCCCATACGCCAAATTACCCGCCTGGCGATTGGCCAGCTCCAGCAAACCCACGCGCTCAAGCCACGTGCCGGCGTAATCCTGCGCATCGGCTTCGGCCTGGCGGAAGGCCCTGGTTTTCAGCAAACCGGCGAATACGCCGCTTTTAAGATGCTGATGCTGCGCCACCAGTAAATTTTCGATCACCGTCATCTCGCGAAACAAGCGCACGTGCTGGAAGGTGCGCACCACCCCCATCCGGGCGATCTTCTGTCCCGGCAGGCCTTCCAGATGCCGATCGCGCAGCATAACGGTGCCGCTGGTGGGGCGGTAAAAACCGGTCAGGCAGTTAAATACCGTGGTTTTACCGGCGCCGTTGGGACCAATCAGGGACACGATTTCACCGGAAAACAAATCCAGCTCCACCTGATTGACCGCCAGCAGGCCGCCGAAACGCATCGACAAACCTTTAACGGATAACAATGGCTGCAAAGCGGAAGTCGTCATGCCTGCGCTCCTTTGCCGGTCTTCATTTTCATTTGCGGACGCTTCATCGGCAACAGCCCCTGCGGCCGCCAGATCATCATCAAGACCATCAGCGCGCCCAGCAACAGCATGCTGTATTGGTTCAGGTCACGCATCAATTCCCGGGACACCACCAGCAGGATAGCCGCCAGGATCACCGCGAACTGCGATCCCATGCCGCCCAATACCACGATGGCCAACACAAAGGCGGACTCCACGAACGTAAAGGATTCCGGACTGACAAACCCTTGGCGGGCGGCGAACAGCGTGCCGGCAAACCCGGCGAACGCCGCGCTGATGGTAAAAGCGGTCAATTTGATCCGGGTGGGGCTAAGACCCAGCGAACGACAGGCGATTTCGTCTTCACGCAGCGCTTCCCAGGCCCGTCCCAGGGGCATGCGCAGCAGGCGATTGATCACGAACAGCGTCAGGATCACCAGCAGCAGCGCCACCATATACAGGAAGATAATGCGATCGCTGGGATCGTATGTCAGGCCGAAAAAGTGATGGAAAGTGTCCCAGCCGCCGTCACGGGCGCTGCGGTTAAACTCCAGTCCGAAAAAAGTCGGTTTCGGAATCTGGCTGATGCCGTTCGGTCCGCCGGTCAGTTCGGTATTATTCAACAGCAAAATGCGCACGATTTCCCCGAACCCGAGGGTGACAATCGCCAGATAATCCCCGCGCAACCGCAGAACCGGGAAACCCAGCAGCAGGCCGAAACCCGCGGCGACCACGCCGGCGATCGGCAGGCTTTCCCAGAATCCCAGCCCATAATAGTGATTGAGCAGCGCATAGGTATAGGCGCCGATGGCATAAAAACCGCCATACCCCAGCACCAGCAGCCCGGACAGCCCCACCACCACGTTCAACCCCAGCCCCAGCATCACGTAGATAAGCGTCAGGGTGGCGATATCCACCGTGCCGCGCGATACCAGAAACGGCCAGGCGATGGCGGCCAGAATCATCACCAGCGCCAGCCATTTCTGGCGCGGCGTGGAGCCGTCGAAACTCGGCAGCACCCAGGACGGACCGCTGATTTTTTTCAGGCTCTGCTGGAATAACGGCCGCAGCAGCTGAAAGAAAAAGACTACCGCGCAGCCGGCGCCGATCCAGTACCAGCGCACTTCACCGGCGCCGTGCACCACCAGGCGGGTGCCCTCCAGGCTCAGGCGCATGCCCATCATAAAGCCGGCCAGCACCAGCAGCATAAACGCGCACAGCAGGGCGTTTAACAAATGGCTGATTTTCATACCTTCTCAACCTCCGGACGACCCAGAATCCCGGTAGGCAGCACCAGCAGCACCACGATCAACAGGGCAAACGACACCACGTCTTTATATTCGCTGCTCAGATAGGCCGAGGTCAGCGCCTCCGCCACGCCCAGGATTAACCCGCCCAGCATCGCGCCGGGGATACTGCCGATGCCGCCCAGAACCGCGGCGGTAAAAGCCTTCATGCCCGCCATAAAACCGATATAGGGATTGATGACCCCGTAAAATTGCCCCAGCAGCACGCCGGCCACCGCCGCCATCGCCGCGCCGATCACAAATGTCAGCGAGATAACCCGATCGGTGCTGATGCCCAGCAGGCTGGCCATTTTTAAATCCTCCGCGCAGGCGCGGCAGGCGCGTCCCATGCGGGAATAACGGATAAACAGCGTCAACGCCAGCATGGCGACAAAGGTCACGGCCCAGATGGTGAACTGCATGGTGCTGATACTGGTCACAAAACCGTTGGCCTGGCCCAATACCCACTGGCCGCTGGCCAGGCTCGGCAACGCCAGATCCCGCGAGCCTTGCGTCAGGCTGACGTAGTTTTGCAGGAAGATGGACATGCCGATGGCGGAAATCAGGGCAATCAGGCGCTTGGAGGAGCGTACCGGTTTGTAGGCCACCCGTTCAATGCTCCAGCCGTACGCGCTGGCAATCACGATGGCCGCGATAAATCCGGCGCCGATCAATAACCAGCCGGCATCGATACCCATCATCATCAGGGCGGCGATAACGATAAAGGAGACATAACTGCCGATCATATAGACCTCGCCGTGGGCGAAGTTGATCATGCCGATAATGCCGTAAACCATGGTGTAGCCAATGGCGATCAATGCATAGGTGCTGCCCAACGTCAGGCCGTTGAACAACTGCTGCATAAAATAAAGGAACTGCTCGGACATACCTTGAACCTTCATAGTCGCTTCCGGTGACCGGACGGTTACCGGAAGCGGCGATATTTTTATACCCGGGAGGGACGGCAGATTACTTAATCGGTGTGGAAGTACCGTCTGCGTGCCATGTGAATACGCCGAACTCGAATCCTTTCAGATCGCCTTTCTCATCCCAGCTTAATGGACCCATTACGGTATCCACGGTTTTGGACTTCAGATCCTTGACGATATCAGCCGGCTCCATGCCCGCGCTGTCCATGCCTTTGGCCAATGCCTGTACCGCCGCATAGGTGGTCCAAACGAACGGCCCGGTGGGGTCCAGTTTCTTCTCTTTCAGGGCGGCCACGATCGGCTGGTTGGACGGCACCTGGTCATAGCGTTTCGGCAGGGTAACCAGCATGCCTTCGGAAGCCGCGCCGGCGATGTTCGACAACGAAGAGTTGCCCACGCCTTCCGGGCCCATAAATTTAGTATCCAGGCCGGCCTGCCTGGCCTGGCGCAAAATTTGCCCCATTTCCGGGTAATAACCGCCGAAGTAAACAAAGTCGACGTTTTCTTTCTTCAGGCGCGCCACCAGCGTGGAGAAATCTTTATCACCCGCGGTGATACCTTCAAACAACACGACGTTGCCGCCGTTTTTCTTCAGGCTGTCCTGTACGGAGCGCGCCAAGCCTTCCCCATATTGTTGTTTATCATGCACCACGGCAATACGCTGGGGTTTAACCACGTCCAGGATATATTTTGCGGCGGTCGGCCCCTGATCGGAGTCCAGGCCAGTGGTACGCATGATCATTTTGTAGCCCCGGGTGGTCAGATCGGCATTGGTCGCCGCCGGGGTGATCATGATGATCCCTTCGTCTTCATAAATATCGGAAGCCGGCTGGGTCGATGAGGAGCAAAGATGGCCAATCACATAGCGGATACCGTCGTTGATGACTTTATTGGCTACCGCGACCGCTTGTTTGGGATCGCAGGCATCATCATATTCGACGCCGACCAGCTTGTTGCCTTTTACTCCGCCCTTGGCATTGATATCGGCAATGGCCTGGCGCGCCCCGGTAAATTCCATGTCGCCGTATTGGGCAACCGGACCGGACATGGCGCCCACCACGGCGACTTTGATGTCTTGCGCCCAGACAGAATGGCTCATCGCCATGGCCATACAGCCGGCCAGCAAAGCGTTACCTTTGTTGAATTTCATCCACTGTTCTCCGTTTTTGTTGTGTTTGCCGCCTGTGTTTATCACCGGCTTTTTGCTGCTATTTAGTATTTTTATTATAAGTAATAATGCGTTACCCTCTAGGAACGAGAGATTATATAATAAACTATTATTTTTCATATTATTAAACAGAAATATTATGCTGTAAATCAACTTATAGTTTCAGAAATAACCTACATCAACAGCACAAAATAATGGTATTATTATCGGTAATTTCATCATCTGCTAGCGTGTCGTGCTGGCTTATGGTATTCAGATAGATCATTTCGCCAGAAATGAGATGCGCGGCAATCGTTTTTACGACGTTTACCGCCGCAAGATTTACACGATCTTTTGTCAACAAATTCGCTACATTATTTTTTTACGTTTTAAGTGATTACACGCATGAAATTGACTATAGAACAGCTATCCCGTTTTACACAGCAGGATGCCATTGATTTGGCTAAGATTTGGCCTGCTACCGACATCAACGCGCTTGAAACCAGGCTGTCCGACTCCTTTGCGATATTCGCCGCCAGGTTCAACGACCGCTTATTGGGCGCGGTGCAAGTGATTGTCGATAATGAGTGGAACGAGGGCCGCCTGGTGGCGCCGCTGGTGCGCGAAGTGACCCGCCGCCGGGGCGTGGGCCTTTACCTTATCAATGAAGCGCAGCGCCTGCTGCCGGAAATCAATCACTGGTGGCTGAGCAATACCCAACCGTTAGGGGACATGGACGTTATGGACAAATTTATGACCGCCTGCGGGTTCTGCCGGGCGGCGGACGGCTGGCATAAAAAGCGCTGATCGAATCCTAATGGCGTGCGCCTGCGATACGTTGCGGCCGTGGGAGCTTTGCCGTCATTAATACGGGCGGCTACCCGGCTTGCGGTCCGTTATATAATCCAGCCGATCCAGACCCGCAAAGGATGGTCCTTTAACAGCGCGTAAATCCAGGGGTTCGGTTTGTGGGTCCAGCGCATAATTGGCGGCCCGATCGCCAATGCGCGACGGCGCCGTATCAGGCTTGATTTGGGCGGGACAAGATAAAACAGAATCTTGCCGGGGATATTTATTATCCATGCCGACCTTAATCATCCCGCTTGGCGTCAAGGTATGAATTACCGTCGCATAACCAGGGGGAATATTTAGCGTCCCCGGCTTATTATATTGTTCGCTGGCGGCGATTTGCGGCTGTGCGATCGTTTCGGTGGCGGGACCGGCGAATAAGGGGTAACTTCGGGGCGCAATTCCCTGGGCTCCCTGGGCGCGCGCCGGCGGCCGGTGATTACTGACGGTTAGCAACCGGGTTAATATCGGATTGGTGCATATAAGCGGCTGGCCATAGGAGGGTTGCGCCCGATGCGCAAGCCAGCGGTAGGTTGATTCCGGCATAGAATCTTGATGGGTAATCGCATGATCCATTATTTTCTCCCTGAAAATGGTTATACTGACGGAATAAATAAAATACCAGGGGAACTTATATAAATAATAATATTGTCCATTGTCACCGCTGTTAATAGCGCTAAATGTTGATATGGATTATTATAATATTAAAGCACGCTGGCAGGACCATAAATTAGCATTATGAATTTATAGCGTAAAGCGGTTGTTGTATTCTTTTAATTATATTCTAAATAACCCGCATTAAATATAATCAGTCCTTCTATAATATCAAAACAGCCGGTTATATACCGGCTGTTTTGATATGGCAACATAAAAAAACGGCTTAGGCTTCTATCGCCAGACGCATTTTTTTCATGGCATTTTTTTCCAGCTGGCGAACGCGCTCTGCTGAAACACCGTATTTATCGGCCAATTCCTGCAACGTGCACTTATTGTCGTCATCCAACCAGCGGGCGCGAATAATATGCTGGCTGCGTTCGTCAAGGCCTTCCAGCGCTACGCTGAGCTTGTCCGCCGCATGATCGTCCCAGTTGTCCTCTTCGATGCCGTCGGCGAAATCGGAAGACTTATCCTGCAGATAGAGCATGGGAGCCATGGCCTGCCCATCGCGGGTTTCGTCTTCCGGCGTCGGGTCAAAGGTCATATCCTGCGCCGCCATGCGTGATTCCATTTCGCGCACGTCTTTACTGGTTACGCCTAGGCTTTTCGCGACCATCTCCACTTCGTCCTGGTTAAACCAGCCCAGGCGCTTCTTGCTCTTACGCAAGTTAAAGAACAGTTTGCGCTGCGCCTTGGTGGTGGCGACCTTGACGATGCGCCAGTTACGCAGCACGTATTCGTGGATTTCGGCTTTGATCCAGTGGACGGCGAACGATACCAGCCGCACCCCGACTTCCGGGTTGAAACGGCGAACCGCTTTCATCAGTCCGATATTGCCTTCCTGGATCAGGTCCGCCTGCGGCAGGCCGTAACCGGAGTAGTTACGCGCAATATGAACAACAAAGCGCAGGTGCGACAGGATCAGCCGCTTGGCCGCCTCCAAATCGCCCTGATAATGCAGTCGTTCAGCCAGTGATTGCTCTTCCTCCGCCGTCAGCATCGGATAGGCATTGGCTGCCCGAATGTAGGCTTCCAGGCTGCCTTGTGGAACCAGGGCCAAAGCTTGCATATCTTTGATCATTCATTTCCTCTCAAAAAAATCTCTGATACGTCGCTATCAATGACGGTGTATCAATGATGTGAAATCAATCGATTGGATCTATCAACTGCCCGCAGGCAGGTTATCCATAGGGCATACAGACATCAGATAGCCGATATTAAGACCAGTCAAGTGCATCTTAGTTCATAACTAAAAGCAACGTAGATCAGCTTGTGCGGTCGTAATATTCAATACATAAGTATAACAAAAAAACGTTACTGGGGTGTAAAGCGGCGTAAATGTTGTACCGTCGCCATCCAGGCCGCCACCCACCCTATCATGCCGGAGATCAGCAGCAGCAGTAGCGTTTCTTCCCAATCCAGGCCATGGAGCGTGAAGGACGTGCCGAACACCGCGGCGACCTTGGCCACCACCGACTCCAGCCGCCAGACCAGCGTCTCGGACAAAATGAGCGACAAAATAGCGCCGCCCAGGCCCAGCAGCGCGCCGCCGTTTAAGAACGGACGCAGGATAAACCCGTCGGTGGCGCCGAGCAGCTTCATCACGTTAATGGTGTCGCGGCGGCTGAAAATGCTCAGGCGGATGCTATTGCCGATCACCAGGAACACCGCAATAATCATCAGCAGCCCGATGGTGGCGGCCACTTGGCCCACCAGGCCGGTTAACGCCGCCAGCCGGGCGAACCAGCTGTCATCCATCCTGACTTCATCCACCCCTGGTTCCGCCGCGACCCGATCGCGCAGGGTCTTGAGGGTATCCGCGCTTTGAAAATCCAGCTTGGGAGTGATAATGGCCACCGCCGGCAAGGGGTTTTCTTCCAGCATATCCAGCGCGCCGCCAAAGCCGGACCAGTTGCGGAACTCGCCCATCGCCTCCTCGCGGGACAGATAGTTCACTTTTTCCACCCCGGGTTCCTGCTTGAGGCGATTTAGCACTTTCAGCGCCGCGTCGTCGTCCAGGGCTTTATCCAGGTAAATGGTCAACTGCGGCGTCGGATACCATTGCTCGGCGGCCTGGCTGACATTTTTCCATACCAGATAACATACGCTGGGCAACGTCAACGAAATGGCAATTACGGCAACGGTTAACAAAGTCGCCAGCGGTTGCCGGCGCAGATCCCCCAGCGCATCGTTCCAGGCATAGGACCACTGTTCGCGCCAGCCGCCGCGCAGCGCCTTGCTTTTGGTTTTGGCGGTGTTGACGCGATTGACGGTTTTTTTGGGTCGGTTCAGTTTATTCGCCATCGGCGCCCCCGGTTATTCTTCCCTGGCTGAGGGACATAATGCGATAGCGGCGCCGGGCGATCAGGCTGAGGTCGTGGGTGGCCATCAGCACGGTCACCCCGGCCCGGTTAAACTCCTCGAACAAGCGCAAAATTTCTTCGGATAACGCATCATCCAAATTTCCGGTCGGTTCGTCGGCCAGCAGCACCACCGGCTTGTTGACCACCGCCCGGGCAATGCCGACGCGCTGTTGTTCGCCGCCGGAGAGCTGAATAGGGAAATTACGCGCTTTATCCAGCAGACCGACCTTGTCCAGCGCCGCCGATACGCGGCGACGGATATCCTCGGTGCTGGCGCCGGCGATGATCAGCGGCATCGCCACATTATCGTAAACGGTGCGATCCAGCAGCAGGTGGTGATCCTGGAAGATCATGCCGATCTGGCGCCGCAGGAACGGTACCTCGCCGTTCTTCAGGCGGCTGATATCGTGACCGCCAAAAAATATATGACCCGCGCTAGGCCGTTCAATGCCACAAATCAGTTTCAGCAGGGTACTTTTCCCCGCCCCTGAATGGCCGGTCAGAAAAGCCATCTCAGCCGGACGAAGATGAAAATTCACACTTTGCAGTGCCTGTCGTCCGCCTAGATAGGCTTTGCTGACTTGTTCAAAGCGAATCATCCTTATTAATCCTCTCGGGCAACCCATTAATCTTCTGGTGCAACCAATTACTCTTCTTGAGAAAACAGCGCCTCTATGAAATCCCCGGCTTTAAACGGCCGTAAATCTTCGATCCCTTCGCCGACGCCGATATACCGGATGGGGATGGCGAACCGATCGGCCAGGGCGAAGATCACCCCGCCTTTGGCGGTACCGTCCAGTTTAGTCAGGGTAATGCCGGTCAGGGGCACGGTTTCATTAAATAATCTTGCCTGGCTGATGGCGTTCTGGCCGGTACTGGCATCAAGGGTCAGCATAACCTCATGGGGGGCGTCCGCGTCCAGTTTTTTCATGACCCGGACAATCTTCTTGAGCTCATCCATCAAATAACTCTTGTTTTGCAAACGCCCGGCGGTATCGGCGATTAATACATCAATGCCGCGAGCCTTCGCCGCCTGGATGGCATCGAAAATGACCGAGGCGGAATCCGCGCCGGTATGCTGCGCCACCACGGGGATCTGGTTGCGCTGTCCCCACACCTGCAATTGTTCGACCGCCGCCGCGCGAAAAGTATCCCCCGCCGCCAGCATGACGGTTTTTCCTTCCGCCTGGTACTGGCGCGCCAGTTTACCAATAGTGGTGGTTTTACCGACGCCGTTCACGCCGACCATCAAAATGACAAACGGCGTTTTGCCGCCCACGTCCAGCGGCTTATCGACTTTAGCGAGGATGGTGGCCATTTCCAGCTTGAGCTGGCCATAAAGCGCGTCCGCGTCTTTCAGATGCCGGCGATCGGCATGTTCCACCAGGCCGGCGATGATCTTGCGGGTGGTTTCCACGCCCACATCGGCAATCAGCAACTGCTCTTCCAATTGCTCGAACAAATCATCGTCTATCTTCTTACCGGTAAACAATCCGATAAATCCGGAACCCAGATTTTGTTTGGTTTTTACCAGTCCCCGCTTCAGGCGGGCGAAAAAGCCCTCACGGGCCGGGCGTTCCTGTTCGGTGGCCGTTATGGCCAAAGGCGCCGCGGCAGGGCTCGCGTCGGAGTCCGGTTCGCTGAGATCAAGAGCGCCGGCATCAAGGGCATCGGCGTCGAGAGCCGCATGAGTTTGCCGCGCCGGCGGCTGCATCCCGTCGGCGATATCGTCTTCAGGCACGGCATCCTGCGGGTCGGGGCGCACATCCTCGGCCAGGGTCAGCGCCGATTCGTCACGCCGGCCCGCCGGCGCATCTGCGCCGCCGGTAGCGGCGCTTTGCCGCGCCGCCACCTGCTCGGTGATGGCGACGATATCCCGGGCGGTATCGCTGGCGGCGTCATCAGCGGGCGTTGCGGTGCCCGGGTGCGGTTGCGCGGCGGCACCGTCCTGGATACTGGCTGCGGGGTCCTGGGCTGCGGGGTCCTGGCTGACCTCGTTTTCCTGCTCCTGGGCGTCATCCTGACGCTTAATGCCTAGCCAGGATAGGAAACCGCGTTTTTTCTCTTTTGCCATATGCGACTACACTCCTCGCCGAATAATCATGGCGGATGAATAACGTGACTGATAAACCTGATAGTTTACCACTTTCCCCGGCCCTCAACACGCGCGGCGTTGGCTTTTCCCGCATACCGGCCAACAACCCATAATTAATATTCCCCCCGGGCGGCCGCGCCGGTAGAATGGCGGTTCATCATCCCTGATTAAACGTTTTCACTGATTTGGCAAATAACAAAGCACCTATGGCGAAAAAAAACCCTCCGCGCCCCGCCGGGCAAATCCGGCTTATCGGCGGCCAATGGCGCGGACGCAAGCTGCCGGTGCCTGAGAGCCCGGGCCTGCGGCCGACCACCGATCGGGTAAGGGAAACGCTGTTTAACTGGCTGGCGCCGATGATTCAGGGCGCACGCTGTCTGGATTGTTTTGCCGGCAGCGGCGCGCTGGGTCTGGAAGCCTTATCCCGCCACGCGGCGGCCGCCACGCTGCTGGAGCAGGATCGGGCGGTAGCCGGCCAGCTTGAAAAAAACCTGCGCCTGCTCCAGGCGGCCAACGGCCAGGTTATCGCCACCGACAGCCTGCGCTGGCTGGCGCGGCCAGGCACGCCCTATGATTTGGTCTTTCTCGATCCCCCGTTTCGCAAAGGGTTGATCGATCAGACCGTGCAATTGCTGGAACAGTATAACTGGCTGGCGCCCGGCGCCTGGATCTATATTGAAACCGAAACGGAAAGCTCGCCGGTGTCCGTACCGGCACATTGGCGGCTGCACCGGGAAAAGGTGGCCGGCCAGGTGGCATACCGGCTGTTTATCCGCCATGGCACCCAACAGGAGCAGGACAATGTGGATTAATCTCGGCCGTTTATTGATGTTGATGATCTGGGGCTTTTTGGTATTTAACCTGGTTCAACCCTTTCCCAAGCCATTAAAATACTTTCTGGATATTGCCATGATATTTATGGCGGTCATGCACGGGTTACAGTTAATTTTGCTTAAAGCGACGCTTACCCGCGATGAACCTAAACTCAGCGCCGCGTTTCAGGGCAAGGTATTTTTATTCGGGGTCTTTGAAATGCTGGCCTGGCAAAAAAAACAGCGCGGACCAAAGCAGGTCCCGCGGGGAAAATAACCGCCACGGCGTCCCTGGTTAAGGTTTTTTGCCCGGCAGATAGGGGAAAGCCGTGACGTTATCGCCCAGATCCGAAATGCGCGCGCTGCCCTTTTCGGTAACCACATCAATACGAATCACCGCTTGCAGCGGGATATAACTGCGGGTGACGCCGTCAAATTCGGTTTTCAGCTTCTCTTCCGACGGGTCCACCAATACGGCGCTTTGGCTGTAAAACACAAACCCGCCGATTTCGATAAAACCGAACATGGGGCTTTGGTTCAGCTCGCGGACATAAAGCTGATAGTTCTTGCCATTATTGATAAATTGGATTCGATATAATGGCTGGTCGCTGCTCATAACCCGGCTATCCCCCACTTTTATGGGTAAATGTATTTTGCATGGAAAATTTCTGGCGCTAACATAACATGAAGTGCGCTAACAGCACATCTCCCTGGCTAAATCTTGGTTAAACGCTTGGCGATCCCCTACACTGTGCAGACAATCGCCTTATCCGCCCCTATTGTAGCAACCGATTTCACAGGGAACGCCACATCACCGCACATAAGGATAAAAAAATGCTCTGGTCATTTATCGCAGTCGTTTTTTCAGGATGGCTGTTCGTTGATGCCACTTATCGCGGTCCGAAATGGCAACGTTGGTTATTTAAACCGGTCACCTTGCTGCTGTTATTGGCCCTGGCCGCCCAGGCCCCGGTGTTAACCCCGGCCGGCTACCTGATTATTCTGGGACTGGTGGCCACCATGGTGGGCGATGCGTTATTGCTGCTGCGCGATGAACGCATGATGTATGTCATCGGCGCTTATTTCCTGTCCCACCTGCTCTATACCATCGGGTTCGCCAGCCAGATGACGTTCACCGTGTTCTGGCCGCTGCCCATCGCCCTGCTGATTATCGGCGCGGTGCTGATTGCCGTACTGTGGCCGCGTCTGGCGGAGCTGCGCTGGCCGATATGCACCTTTGTCGGCATGACGCTGCTGATGGTCTGGATTGCCGGGGAACAATACTTTGCGCGCAGCACCGATCATAGTTTTTCACTGCTGACCGGCACCTGCCTGCTGCTGCTGTCCACCATCTTGTGGTTAATCAGCCATTTCCGCTATCCGTTCAGCGCCGCCAAGGCGACGATCGCCGCCAGTTATTTTGCCGGCCATTTCCTGATTGTCCGCTCGTTGTATTTCTGATAGTCAGCCTTTGCGCACCAGGTAACGATAAGGCAATTGCTCCGTTACCTGGGCCAGTAGCGTATGCTCCATAAAGCGGCAAAACCCCGGGATATCGCGGATAGTGGCCGGATCATCGGCGATGATCAGCAATGTCTGGCCGGTTGACATCTGGCGCACGGTTTTACGCACCATCATGACCGGTTCGGGGCAGCGAAGTCCCTGGGCATCAAGGATGCGATCGGGATTGGCGAAAGGATCTGACATGAAAGATTTCCAGCTTCGGGTAGCTTTAAAAGGGGCCTTGCGCAGTGAGTTTACGCCGGTGATATCCATCTGCAAGCTTCGCCGAAAATGATGATAAACTCAACCATTGCATTATTTTCGCGGTCGCGTATGATGCCCGCCGCGTAATTATCGCTATTGATTATTCTGGGTTCCCTCACCCCATTGCTTAAAAAAGGCCACAATATGTTTAGATTCACCCCCCGCCAGCGGCTGGTCGCCCTGTTCTGGCTGGCGCTATTCCATATTATCATCATCACCTCCAGCAACTATCTGGTTCAATTGCCCGTCGCCATTTTCGGTTTTAAAACCACTTGGGGCGCGTTTACCTTTCCCTTTATCTTCCTGGCCACCGATCTGACGGTGCGGATTTTTGGCGCGCCGCTGGCGCGCAAAATTATCCTGGCGGTAATGGCGCCGGCATTAGTGGTGTCCTACGGGGTCTCCTCGCTGTTTTACCAAGGGGAATGGCAGGGGTATGCCGCGCTCGGCCAGCTTAATTTATTTGTCGCGCGCATCGCCTGCGCCAGCTTTATGGCCTATGCGCTGGGCCAAATCCTGGATATACACGTATTTAACCGGCTGCGCCGCGGCCACCGCTGGTGGGTGGCCCCTACGGTTTCCACGCTGTTCGGCAATATAAGCGATACGCTGGCCTTCTTTTTTATCGCCTTTTATAAAAGCACCGACCCTTTTATGGCGGCCCATTGGGTTGAAATCGCCCTAGTGGATTATAGCTTTAAGCTATTAATTAGCCTGATCTTTTTCCTGCCGATGTATGGCGTGCTGCTTAACATGCTGTTTAAGCGCCTGGGGCATCGGGGCAATACCGCATTTTTCCAACCGGGCTAGACTCTTTAATAGGGTATTCTTGGCATGCCGCGATCAAGGGGTTGCCGGGGTAATTTACCCTTTTGCGCCAAGGCGAAACCGTGCCATCTGTTGTATGCTCTTGTACCAGGGTAAACTGCGCGCCATGGCATGAAGGAACCTGGGCGAAGTCGCGGGGATATCGCACCCTCGGCGTAAAAACGCGCAACCGCTTTCAGGGGATGCTATTGTTTCTTATATCAAATCGTGATCGATTGACGCGGGTCGATGTGCTACAGCGAACCGGCTGAATATATGGAGTATTTAAGGAAATTTATGCAGAAAGTAGCGAAATACCTGGGCATTAGCCTGCTGGTTATCGGGCTGGCGGCCTGTGACAATAAAAACGATCAGAGCGCCCCGGCCAGCAACGGCGCGGCACAGACCCAGTCGGAAAATAAAGTCAGCCTGCTGGACGGGAAATTGACTTTTACCCTGCCGGGCGACATGAGCGACCAGAGCGGCAAAGTGGGCACCCAAGCCAATAATATGCATGTCTACGCCGATGAATCAGGCCACAAAGCGGTAATTGTCATTCTTGGCGATAACACCACCGAAGGGCTGGATGTCCTGGCCCAGCGCCTTGAAGACCAACAGCGCGCCCGCGATCCGGATCTGCAGGTCGTGACCAATAAGACCATCAATGTTAATGGCCAGACGTTGCAGCAGCTGGACAGCATTGTCTCCAGCGGCGGCAAGCCGGCTTACTCTTCGGTGGTGATTGGCAAGGTGGACGCCCATCTGCTGACCATGCAAATTACCCTGCCTTCCGAAGACCAGCAAAAAGCGCAAAGCGCTGCCGAAGCCATTCTCAATACCATTGTTATTAAATAAAAATAGTCATTGGACCCACCGGCCCGCCAGGGTCGGCGGGTTTATCGCCGCCCGGATGCCTGGTTACGCAATATCCGGCGTTTGAGCGCCAGGGTCATCACCAGGCCGGTCAAGACCAGCACGGCCGCCGCCAGATAAATCGACGACACGCCGGCGTGGGCCATCAATACCCCCGCCAACGGCCCCACCACCCCCAGCGATAAATCCATAAACGCGGTAAAGGTCGCCAGCGCGCTGCCCTGGTTTTGCGGCGGGACTTCCTTCATGGCCACCACGCCCAAAGCGGGGAAGACCAAAGAGAATCCCGCACCGGTCAGAAAAGCGCCCACTTCCGCCATCCAGGGCATGCCTGACCACCACACCAGCAGCAAGCCTGCGGCCTCCACGCTAAAACACACCATGGATACGCGCAACCCGCCGTAACGATTAATACTATTGGGGAAGAACAGGCGGGTGCCGACAAAAGCCAGACTGAATAACGTCAGGGCAAACGCCGCGCCGTCCCATCCTTTATCCGCATAAAACAGCGTAATAAACGTGGCGATCACGCCAAATCCGCAGGAAGCGAACGCCAGCACCAGCCCGTAGCGCCAAATAATGCCCACCACAGCGCTAAAGGGAATTTGCTTGCCGGCGGCGGTCTTGATTCGCGGACGCGGAATCGCGGCCATGATAGCCAGGGCGCAGACTACTATGATCGTACCGGATAATAACCCCAGCCCGCCCAGATAATACAGCCATACCCCCAGCGGCGCCCCTATCGCCAACGCGCCATAGCTCGCCACGCCGTTCCAGGAAATCACCCGCCCGATATGCAAAGACCCCACGGCGCCAACGCCCCAAAGCGTCGCGCCGGTACCGACAAAGCTTTGTCCGATGCCAAGGATCACCCGCCCGGCGCACAGCATGATAAGCGCCAGCAGCGGCACCGCATCGCCAAACAGGGAAAACAGGTAAAACACGCCGCTTAACAGGCAGCCGCACAGCCCCAGCACCACGATGCGTTTTGGTCCAACCCGATCGGCATAACGCCCGGCCCACGGGCGGCTAAGCAGGGTGGCGAGATATTGCAGGCTGATGACCAGCCCGGCCCAAAAAGCGCTGTATCCCATATGGTTATGGACATAACCGGGCAATACCGCCAGCGGCAGGCCAATAGTCAGGTAATTGACGAAATTGAACACGACGATGGAAAGAATATTCAGATTGAGACGCCATCCACTGGCGGCCGGCTGAGAAGAAGGAGCAGGCATGGACATCATTCTCATAACAAGGGGCGGTTCTATTGAGGGCGCCCTGTGAACAAATAGTTAATAAGTATAACGAAATGGCGGGGGTGGATCATGGGAGAGATGACTAAATATCCAGGCGTCTGCCCAAAAACGCATTTTTTGTCCGACAAATCGCCGTGAATCGCCACCCTTCGCGCCAGACGCGGCCGGTTGGGCGTTTACCCCAATTAACCGGGACTTTATTCGCCGCCTGCCCAAGCCCGCCGTATCGATATCATATAACCGCACACAAATCCTTGTCCGGCAGAAAAAAGGATTGCAATGGGCGAAGAGTAACCTTTATAAATATAGGGCCTTTATGTCATAAATCCCGTTGCCTCAACCAAGCAAAAACACCCACTTTTGATGCGCCGAGGGCATGCCGCGGCAGGAAAAGCGTTATGAATCGATTTATCGTCGCAGAATCAGAAACCTGTATCGGCTGCCGCAGTTGCGAAGTGGCCTGCGTAGTCGCCCATCACGGCGGTCAATTCCCCGGCAAACGCGAATACTTTACGCCCCGGCTGAAAGTGATCAAGGGTGCGAAAGCCAGCATCGCGATTTCCTGCCATCATTGCGAAGACGCCCCCTGCGCCAGCGCCTGCCCCAACGATGCCATCATCCGCAGCCATGACTCCATCCAGGTGCTCCAGGAGAAATGTATCGGTTGTAAAAGCTGCGTCATCGCCTGCCCGTTCGGCATGATGACCGTCGTCACCGAAACCGTGCAGCCCCCCAGCCAGCGCCTCGCGGACGCCTATGAAAGAACCGAAGCGCAAAAATGCGATTTGTGCGCCGGACAAAATTACCAGCCGGCCTGCGTCGACGCCTGTCCGACGCAGGCGCTGCAACTGCTTGATGAACACCAGATCGCCGCCCGCCAGCAGCAAAAACGGTTGGCCGCGGCGTTAAAAGATCCGGCCAGCTACCTGATTGCCGGCGCCCGGCCTGCGGGCGTCCTGCCCGCGCCAAACGCCCGCAGCCAACAACCCCGGATCAATTGGCTTGATTTGCCGCGCACTCCTCGGCTGGAAGCGGCCAAAATTCCCCTTGAGCAACGCAAAACCGGCTTTGCCGAAATTTACCAGCCGTTTACCGATATGCAAATCAGCGAGCAGTCCGAGCGCTGCCTTGGCTGCGGCGAGCGCACTATCTGCCAGTGGACCTGTCCCCTGCATAATGCCATTCCGCAGTGGATTAAGCTGGCCAATCAGGGCCGCATCGTGGAAGCGGCCGAACTCAGCCATCAAACCAGTAGCCTGCCGGAAGTCTGCGGCCGCGTCTGCCCGCAGGATCGCCTGTGCGAGCAGGCCTGTACCCTGAACGATCGCCAGGGGGCCGTCACCATTGGCCATATCGAGCGCCATATCACCGAAACGGCTTTCGCCATGGGATGGCGGCCGGATATGTCCGCCGTCAAGCCCACCGGCAAACGGGTGGCGGTTATCGGCGCCGGCCCGGCGGGACTCGGCTGCGCCGATATCCTGGTGCGCAACGGTATTACGCCGGTGGTATTCGACCGCTATCCTGAAATCGGCGGGTTGCTGACCTTCGGCATTCCGGCTTTTAAACTGGATAAAAGCGTTATGACCCGCCGGCGCGAAATATTCAGCGCCATGGGGGTGGAGTTCCGGCTCAATACCGAGATCGGCCGGGATATCACCATGGAGCAGCTATTAACCGAGTTCGATGCGCTATTCCTCGGCGTCGGGACCTACCAGTCCATGCGCTCCGGCCTGGAAAACGAGCGGGCCGAAGGAGTACTCGATGCCCTGCCGTTCCTGATCGCCAACACCCGCCACCTGCTGGGGTATCCGGACACCGACGAGCATGCGTACATCAGCATGCGCGATAAAACCGTATTGGTGCTGGGCGGCGGCGACACCGCCATGGATTGCGTGCGCACGTCGCTGCGCCATGGCGCCACGCGGGTTATCTGCGCGTATCGCCGTGACGAAAAAAACATGCCCGGCTCCAAGCGCGAGGTGAAAAACGCCCGCGAGGAAGGAGCCGAGTTTATGTTTAACCAGCAGCCGCAGCGCATTGAGGTCAACGCCCAGGGCCAGGTGACCGGCGTGACCATGATCGTCACCGCCATGGGCGAACCGGACGAAAACGGCCGCCGGCAAGCGGTGGCCATTGCCGGTTCGGAACATATGATAGCCGCCGACGCGGTCATCATGGCCTTTGGTTTCCGCCCGCACCGCATGACCTGGCTGGCGGATCATAACGTGGTACTGGATAAACAGGGCCGGGTGGTCGCGCCCACGGTATCGGGTTATCCCTACCAGACCAGCAACGCCAAGATTTTTGCCGGCGGCGATATCGTCCGCGGGGCCGACCTTATCGTGACCGCCATTGCCGAGGGCCGCAAGGCGGCGGAAAGCATCAGTTGCTACCTGAATGTCTTATAACCGCGGCAGGGATGGGATATGAATCAATTTATCGTCGCCGACAGTACCCAATGCATCGGTTGCCGCACCTGCGAGATCGCTTGCGCCACGGCGCATATGCCGGATAGCGCGCTTACCGCCGGCACATTTTCGCCCAGGCTCAAAGTGGTGAAAACCGCCATGATCACTACGCCGGTATTATGCCGCCAGTGCGAAAACGCGCCCTGCGCCAATGCCTGCCCCACGGGGGCCATCCGGTACCAGGACCACAGCGTTCAGGTACAGCAGTCTTTCTGTATCGGCTGTAAATCCTGCACGCTCGCGTGCCCCTACGGCATGATCACCGTAAGCGTGGCCGGAATGCCCGCCAGCGCAACGCGGCCCGCGGCCTATCACGCCATGGCGTATAAATGCGATATTTGCCGCGGGCGCAGCCAGGGGCCGGCCTGTGTCGAAGTCTGCCCGACCGGCGCGCTCAGACTCATACACCCCGACGAATTGCAGCGCGACCAGCGGCAAAAGCAGCGGCAGATGGCCAAAAACGTACTACGGGGGACGCTTTAATCAATAAAATAAACCGACATTAAACTGTCATAAATCCGGATTAGCTTTATGGCGTATGGAAAATTTTCCTTGCCTGCCCGTAATAAAGTCGCGTTTAAAACCGCGAGCCATCAGCTAAAAAGGATTCGATATGCGGCATCTATCTTCTTTGGTCATCGCCTCCGCCGCGATGCTATTTTTATCTACCGCGTGGGCCCGGCCCGACGGCGCGGACCCGCGCAAAATCAGCGCTATTGTCGATAACACGACTCCCGCCAGCCAGGATGCAAAATTTGTCGCCCTTGAACGGCAAATCCTCACGGATCTGCGGCTGTCGCTGCAAAACGGCGCCGCCGCGCTGACCCGTCCCCAATTGGAGAAAGCCAGGCAATCCCCGCAACAGGCGGATAAACAGTGGTTGATCAACAGCGGTTATGATTTTGCGGTTAAAGCAAACCAGCAGGCCGGTATCGGCCTGTTACAGGAATTTACCCGGTTATCGCCGGCGGTGCAGGCGCAAAACCTGGCCATCGTCACCCAGATCAACCGGGACGCCACCCAAGGGCAGCGCCGGCAGGCGCTGACGGACGCCGAAGGACAAAATTATCTGTTTTTCCTGGCCGATGCGCTGGGGCCGCGGCTGGGTAATGCCTTTTTGCAGGCATACGGTAAAGGCGAAATCGCCGAGGCCGCCGCATTAATCAAAACCTCGGAAATCAGTACCTCCGCCGCTAAGGATCATTTCAATTACCCCAGACCGTTTTTACAGACCGGCAATCAAATTCATCTGGTGCCGGACGATAGCGTGGTAGGGGACGGCCATCCTTATACCGCCACCGCGGGGGCGTTTCCCAGCGGCCATACCAACACCGGCTATACCGATGCCCTGCTGCTGGCGGAGATGATTCCCGAACGGTTCGTACCGCTGGTTGACCGCGGGGCGCGTTACGGCTATTCCCGTATTGTGCTCGGGGTACACTACCCGCTGGATATTATCGGTTCGCGCATGGTCGCCGAGCGCAACGTGGCGCATTTCCTTAACGATCCGCAATACCGCAAGATTTTTGAACAGGCGAAAAGCCAGCTGCGCGGCGCACTGGAAAAAGAGTGCGGCGCCACCCTGGAAATCTGCGCCCAAAACGACGGCCAGCCCGATCCTTATCGGGACAAACAGCTGACAACATTTTATCGCTACACCATGACCTATGGTTTACCCGCCGAACGAGCCACCGCCGCGGCGCTTCGCGTGCCGGCCGGCGCGGAAGTGCTGCTTGAAGCGCCGCTGCCCCGACTTTCGGCCGCGCAGCGACGCGCATTGATGGTCAAAAGCGCGCTGCCGGACGGCTACCCGCTTTCCGGCGGCCAGGGAGAGCAGAATTTCTGGCAACGACTCGACCTGCATGACGCGGTTATCAGCCGCGCCCACTGATACTTTGCCGACAGCCGCCTTTCGACGGCTGCTTTACTTCCCCTACGCCTTCCCAAACCCCGGTAATGGCTATTCCCATAGGGAATTTTTGGCCTCTTTTGCGTCCGATGTCCGGCTAAACGCGCTTTAACCGGCCTGAACCGGATAGTGATGTATAATCACTATCCGGTATTTTTTCATCGCGCCATAATCACTGATTTTTTTACACCGGCATGACCGCATGCGGGTGCTTGGCTATTTTTAGTATCAGGTTACAAATAAAGGATATGTACGAATGTTAAGAAGAAAACGGACAAAACCGATGCAGATTCAAGATATTACTATCATTGACGATGCTAAGCTCAAGAAGGCGATTACCGCCGCCGCCCTCGGCAACGCCATGGAGTGGTTTGATTTTGGGGTATATGGTTTCGTCGCTTATGCGCTTGGGCAAGTCTTTTTTCCCGGCGCGAACCCCGGGGTACAGATGATTGCCGCCCTGGCCACCTTTTCGGTGCCATTCCTGGTCAGACCGCTGGGAGGCCTGTTTTTTGGCCGCCTGGGCGATAAATTCGGACGGCAGAAAGTGCTGTCGGTGACCATTATTATCATGTCGGCCAGTACCTTTTGTATCGGGCTGATCCCCTCTTATGCCTCCATCGGCATCTGGGCGCCCATTCTGCTGCTGGCCGCCAAGCTGGCGCAGGGATTTTCAGTTGGGGGCGAGTATTCCGGCGCCGCTATTTTCGTCGCGGAGTATTCACCCGATCGCAAACGCGGATTCCTGGGCAGCTGGCTTGATTTTGGCTCCATCGCCGGCTTTGTCCTGGGCGCGGGATTTGTGGTGTTTATCTCAAGCATCGTGGGCGAACATAACTTTCTCAGCTGGGGCTGGCGTATTCCGTTCTTCCTTGCCGCGCCGCTGGGCCTGATCGGTATTTATCTGCGGCACGCCCTGGAAGAAACGCCCACTTTCCAGCAGCATGTCGACAGCATCGATCTCCAATCCAAAAGCACGATCCAGGCACCGCCCAAAGTCTCTTTCCGCGAGATAGCCGCCACCCAATGGAAAAGCCTGCTGACATGCGTCGGGCTGGTGATCGCCACCAATGTGACCTACTACATGCTGCTGACCTATATGCCGAGCTATTTGTCGCATAGCCTGCATTATTCGGAAAACCGCGGCGTGCTGATTATTATCGCCATCATGGTGGGCATGCTGTTCGTGCAGCCGGTGATCGGCATGCTGAGCGACCGCTTCGGGCGCAAGCCCTTCGTGATTTGCGGCAGCATAGGGTTGTTTTTCTTCGCGATCCCCTGCTTTATTTTAATTAACAGCGGCATTATCGGCCTGATTTTCCTGGGATTACTGGTGTTGGCCATTATCCTCAACGCCTTTACCGGCGTGATGGCGTCTACGCTGCCGGCCATGTTTCCCACCCAGATCCGCTATAGCGCCCTGGCCATCTCGTTTAATATCTCCATCCTGGTGGCGGGGCTAACGCCAACCTTTATCGCCTGGGTGGTCGAGTCCACCAATAATCTGTATATGCCCGCGTACTACCTGATGGTGATCTCCATCATCGGCCTGCTTACCGGAATATTTATGAAAGAGACCGCCAACCTGCCGCTCAAAGGCGCGGCGCCCGCGGCCTCCGACCGGGCGGAAGCGAAAGAACTGCTACAAGAGCAGTACGACAATATTGAGCAGGGCATTGAAGATATCGACCAGCAAATCAACCTGCTGGAACAGAAAAGAGCCGCGCTGGCGGTACAACATCCCAAAATAAATTAACCGGGGATATTTGCCGCGCTCCCCGCCGGGCGGGTAGACTGCTGGCAGTAACCTCATCCATTTCCGGAGGAATGCCGTGGACCGACTCGCCGCCATGGAAGCCTTTGTTTATGTTCTGGAAACCGGTTCTTTTTCCGCCGCGTCCCGACGGCTGAATATCGGCCAGCCGGCGGTTTCCAAGACGATTGCGTTGCTTGAGGAACGGCTCGGAGTCAGGCTGTTAATCCGTTCGACCCGCGGCCTGACGCCCACCGAGGCGGGCGAGGAGTATTACCTGCGCGCCAAGCGGGCCATTGAGGATATCAACGAAGCCGACGTGGCCGCGCGCGGCGCGGGTACGGGTTTGACCGGCCGGCTGCGGATTTGCGCGCCGGTCACTTTTGCCAGGATGAATATTTTGCCGCGGCTTGGCCCCTTTATGGCCATGCATCCCGATTTGAATATCGATGTGGTACTTGACGATCGCCATGTGGATCTGGTCGCAGAAGGGATAGACGTGGCGATGCGCCTGGGTGAATTAAGCGATTCCAGCCTGGTGGCGCGTAAACTCGGTTCCCGCCGTCTGACGATCGTCGGCACGCCCGCCTACTTCGCACAGCACGGCGAGCCTATGGCGCCCGAAGACCTGCTCGACCATCAGGCGGTGGTGTATACCCAAAGCCGGGGCGGCGGCGCGCGCTGGGTGTTCACCCAGGGAGAAGATGTACGCGTCATTAATGCCCGCGGCCGGCTGCAAGTTTCCGCCGCCGAAGGCATCCGCACGGTGGTACTGTCAGGCCTGGGGCTGGCCATGGCCTCGCAGTGGATGTTCGAGCCGGAGGTGGCCAGCGGCGAGGTGGTGACGGTACTCAATCAATGGCAAATGCCCACGCTGGATTTATGGGCGATATTCCCTACCGGCCGCCTGGCCAGCGCCAAAGCGCGCGCCTTTGTCGAATATTTTCTGCAAGCCTTCGCCGCAGACCCGGCAGCACGCCCGGGCGTCAGTTATTCCCACCAGGAATAAAAGCTATCAGTTCGCCCGGTCTACCGGGCGGACCGGCTCCGCCCTATTCTTAGCGTCATCGGCCGGCCGCAGTGGCGACGGCTATATCTCTCTGGCGGAAAAAATCATGTCGATTGCAAGCAGCATTCCTCACAACCAAAGCGGCGTCCTCGGCCAATGGCTGATCTTTGCCATGGCGGCAGCCTGCGGCATCGCCGTAGCGAATATCTATTACAACCAGCCCATGCTGGTGGTCATCTCGGCCAGTTTTCCCGGACAGTTTGGCCCGGGATTAATTCCGACGGTAACGCAGCTGGGTTACGCGGCCGGCCTGCTGCTGCTGGTTCCCCTGGGGGATCTGTTTGAACGGCGTACGCTGATTATCCTGCAGTTCATGATGCTGGCGGTGGCTTCGCTGCTGGCGGCGGCGGCGCCCGCGGGCTGGGCATTACTGGGCGCATCGTTGTTATTGGGTATCGGCGCCACGGCGGCGCAGCAGATTGTGCCGGTGGCGGCATCCCTGGCGTCCCCCGACCGGCGCGGAGCGGTAGTCGGCAGCGTCATGAGCGGATTGCTGAGCGGTATTTTATTAAGCCGGACCCTGGCGGGCCTGGTGGCGGCCTATGCCGGCTGGCGCGCCATGTTTTTGCTGGGGGTTCCCCTGGCGCTGCTCGGCGCATTGCTGATGGCCCACATGCTGCCTAAAGCGTCGGCCCCGGTACCAACCGCCCTGGGTTATCCGGCGCTGATGGCATCGCTGGCGCACCTATGGCGTGAAGAGCCCCGCTTACGCCAGGCTACCCTGGCCCAGGCCGCGCTGTTCGCCTCCTTCAGCGCCTTCTGGACAATTCTGGCCCTCTATTTGGATCGCTCGGTTTACCATCTGGGGTCCGACATCGCCGGTCTGTTCGGCGTCGTGGGCGCGGTAGGGGTATTCGCCGCTCCCGCCGCCGGCAAACTGGCCGACCGTATCGGCGGCAGGCCGGTGATTATTCTGGGCGTGGCGCTGACGCTGGCGGCCTGGCTGTTGTTTATCGGCTGGACCTCCCTGATTGGCCTGACCGTCGGAGTGATACTGCTCGATCTGGGTGTGCAAAGCGCGCTGGTCGCCAACCAGCAGGTGATTTACGGCCTGCGCGAGGAAGCCAAAGGCAGAGTGAACACCCTGTTTATGGGCGGCATGTTCCTTGGCGGCACCCTGGGATCGATGGGCGCGATGATGGCCTGGGAACGGGGCGGCTGGCAAGGGGTAGGCTATTTCGCCATCGCCCTGGCCCTGCTGGCGGCCCTGGCCATGGTGTTTAAACCCCACCAATAGTCCCGTCCCCCGTTCTGCCGGCCCTTGGTCACACAAACCACGGGGCCGGCAGGCGTGTTTAGCGCCGCGCAATAATACGTTGATTAGGGAACGATCATTTCCTATACTGGCGACATGATGCAAAAAACCTTATCCCATCCGGCCCGCGGTCCTGGCCGTCCCCGTGAATTCGATATGGAGCAGGCGCTGGATAAAGCGATTGTGACCTTTCGGACCAAGGGCTATGTCGCGACTTCGATTGGCGATCTCAGCCAGGCCATGGGGTTATCCGCCGGCAGCCTGTATAAAGCGTTTACCGATAAGCGCGATCTGTTTATGGCCGCGTTCGAGCGTTATACCTCCCTGCGCAATGCCGGGCTGCGCGCCAGAATTGACGCGGCGGCCACCGGGCGGGAGCGCCTGCGGGCGGTGTTGCAGTTTTATGTGCAATCCTCCCATGGCCTCGAAGGGCGCCGCGGATGTCTGGTAGTGGGCAGCGCGGTGGGCCTGGATACGTTTGATCGGGACCTGGCCGGGCTGGTTTCCCAGGCCCTGGGCCGTAATGAAGACCTGTTGATCGACCTGATCGAACAGGGCAAAGCCGACGGTTCGATTTCCCCTGTCATTGATGGCAAGGCCGCGGCCGGGCTGATGTTATGCATCCTGCTGGGCATGCGGGTGGTGGGCAAAACCGGGCGCTCCCTGGACGAAATGACCGGGCTGGCCGATCTGGCGTTGAACATTCTGCGTTAGTATGCGCCGGCTGCGGTTACCCGGCGTTTATCCAATTAGAGAACATTTATTTCCTATTCAAGGAACCACGATAATGATGCCCAGACTTTTTATCGGACTGAAACGGGCGGGAAGATGAAAGCCTCTCCTGCATCCACCCCGACACCTCAACTCTCCGGCGGATTGTCGCTGCTGCTGGCGGCGGCCTGCGGGCTGATTGCCGCTAATCTTTATTATGCCCAGCCGTTGGCGGGGCTAATAAGCCAGGCGCTGGGATTGTCCCCGCGCGGAGCGGGCATCCTGGTCACGATGACGCAAATCGGTTATGGGCTGGGGTTGCTGCTGGTGGTTCCACTAGGAGATCTGTTTGAAAATCGCAAACTTACGCTCGCGGTGATGGCGATAGGCATAGCGGCATTGGCCACGGCGGCGGTTGCCCAGACGATTACGCTGTTTCTTATCGCCGCGTTATTTATCGGGCTGGGATCGGTAACGGTGCAGATCCTGGTGCCCTACGCGGCCCACCTTTCCCCAAAAGCGTTGCAAGGCAAAGCCGTAGGGAATGTGATGAGCGGCCTGATGCTGGGAATTATGCTGGCTCGCCCGGCGTCAAGCCTGATTGCCCACCTGACGTCATGGCGTACGGTATTTATGGTTTCAGCCGTGGTGATGATCCTGCTCACGCTGGTGCTGGCGCGGGCCTTACCCAAACGGCGGCCGCCTGCGGGGCTGCGCTATCCGCAACTGTTGACCTCCATCGGTAGCCTGGCCCGCCATAATATTGTCCTGCGCAGGCGTTCGCTCTATCATGCCGCCATGTTTGGCTCGTTCAGCCTGTTCTGGACGGTCACGCCGCTGTGGCTGACCGGGCCGGAGTTTCATTTGTCCCAGGTGGGCGTTGCGCTTTTCGCCCTGGCCGGGGTTGCCGGCGCCGTGGCCGCCCCTATTGCCGGGCGGATAGCCGATCGCGGCTGGAGCGGTACCGCCACGTTTGCCGCCATGCTGGCGGTCGTCGCGGCGTTTATTCTCTCGCATGCCGGGGCGGCGGGGTCGCCCGCCAGGCTGGCAATGCTGGTAGTGGCCGCGGTGCTGCTGGATTTTGGCGTCACCATGAATCTGGTAATCGGCCAGCGGGCGATTTTCGCACTGGGGGATCATCATCGCAGCCGGCTTAACGGTATTTATATGGCGACTTTTTTTGCGGGCGGCGCGCTGGGATCGGCGCTCGGCGGGTGGGCTTACGCCCGGGATGGATGGCTATTGGCTTCAGCCATCGGCGGTTTATTCCCGGTGATGGCGCTGATCTATCTGTCTACGGAAAGATGGGCTTACCCCGACCAAGAGACTGGCGGTGTATAAAGGCGTTTTTATCTGTAATCCATTACCGATGCCCCACGCTAATAAATCCGTCAATTTGCCCCCGCCTCCGTTAACGGTACGATCGAGGGCGGCCATCCGGGGAAAGTAAGAAAACTATTATATCCTGCCGGCATCTTGTTCACCGTTTGACCTCCCGCTAAGCTTCTGCGTTGACAAAAATGCTCCCCGCACGGCGGCCATACCGTGCGGGCGTGTCCCGGAGTCAACAAGGATTACCATCATATGAACACTGTCCACCCTCACAACGGCCCGCTTGCCATGCAACCCCAGGACGCGGACGATGAGCAAACCGGCGCCTTAGTCCATTTTCAGCGACAATTGGAGGTAGTGAGGAATTGTTGCGATTATTCCCGCGCGCGCTGGCGGCAATGGGCCTGCATTCAGAAAAGTATCGAGCGGGAAGCCGGCAGAACCGACATCCATCCGTATCTACCGATTATGATTGGCCGGCAATGCATCGCCCGCATTGCCGAGCAGCTTTGTACCCGCCTCGACCTGACACGGCTGACTAAAGCGGGCATAGATACCTCCTGGCCCCATAGGCTGATAAATACGGGCCGCAGGCATGTCCTGGATATCGTTGATGCCAGAATCAGTCAACCGGCGGACCAGGCCAACGATATTGAATGCCCGGCAATGCATTTCGTGGCCGGGAAATTTATAACCGACGCATTGGATCATATAGTTAACAAGCGAATACGGCGAGCGGTAGTGGCGCGCAACAGAAGCTACTGCGCCGCGGTCAATCGTCTCCCGCCATACCGCGACCCGCAGGGGAAAGCCATATCCATAGAATCGTTAAGCGAGCGATCGTTTAAATCCAGTTCATACAGGATCTACAACCGCCGGCATGTGCTGCCATATACCCTTCCCGGGCAAAGCGGCGAGTACAGATCCAGGCTGTACGATAAGCTGCTTTGCCGCCGGTTAACCGCCAACGACCTGCCGCCCCATGAAGCGAAACTGATCGGACAATGGGGCGTCATGGCCGCCAGTTTTATCCCGTACGGTACCTGCATAGGCATTCATACCGGGGTACTGGTACCACCGGAGTTTACCGACGCCAATATATTCGATCATGATTATCTGATCGCGCTAACCGTGGAAGAAGAGGACATTTATTTGGATGGCGACGGGATCATGTCAAAAATAAATACCTTGTTCGACTATGACAAAGACGGGCATCCCTTCCGGCAGGCGGCGAGGGGATACAATGTGGAAACCGCGCAGTTCAAGGCAACCTTAAGCGGTGGACGTACGGCGTCGGTCGTGGCGCTATTCACGATAGTCAATATCGCTCCGGGGCAAGAACTGCGCTGTAATTACCACTATTTGGACAACGAGGTACAACACTTGAACAAACAGCAGGCCGATATCGATTTAGCCAATATCCCAGGTAGCGGGATCGGTTAATAAAAACGCCCGCCCCAGGCATTAAACCGCGAAATACACGGGGCCGGCAGCCATCCTTTATTCCTTCAGAACCCAGATACGATATTCGCCGTTGTCGAACTGCGCGCCCTCCAGCTCTTTCTCGAAC
Organism: Sodalis sp. RH21; assembly: GCF_047324175.1. Classification (NCBI taxonomy): domain Bacteria; kingdom Pseudomonadati; phylum Pseudomonadota; class Gammaproteobacteria; order Enterobacterales; family Bruguierivoracaceae; genus Sodalis; species Sodalis sp. RH21. The sequence continues at coordinate 5,529,039 of NZ_CP178732.1, forward strand.
CCTGGAAATTTCTCACACCAATGGGCAATACTGAGAATGTAGCTTAACCACGGATCATTTTTGCCGCCAAAACTTTCGCCGGGCATGACGATCGGGATACCGGGCGGATAAGGAATAACCCCGACCGCCGAGACGCGATCGGCCAGTTTATCCAGGGTCAGGTGTTCACAGCGCCCGGCCATATGATCCTGAAACGCTGCCCGCGGCAATTTCATCGGCATCGGCAGTTGGCCGAACGCCGCGGATTGCAATTTATCCATTTGGCTGGTTTTCATATAGTTGAACATCTCATCGCACAGATCTTTAAGCCCCATACCGGCATAACGCACGGCATTGGCGGCGGCCAGGTCCGGCAGGCATAGCGTAAGCGGACTGTTGTTATCGTAGTGCTGTTTAAACTCCAGCAAAACGTTGATCAGGGTGCCCCACTTGCCTTTGGTCACCCCGACGGAAAATAGGCATAACACCATAAAATCCGTGGTGCGCGACGGTACGATGCCATTTTGCCCCAGGAAGGCGGTCACCATCGCCGCGCCGATCTCATTGGCCGCAATAATGGCATACAGCGGCGAAGTCGTGGCCTGGAGCATGTAGGATGCATTAAAACGCGAATGCTCCACCGGTTTTTTACCGTTGCGAATATGGATATAGGACGCCTGCGACAAAGCGGCCAACGGTTTGTGGGTCGACCGGGTGGCAAACACCGTCGGGCCTTTCGGATCATGGTCGGCCGGATTGCCGCGCATGGCGAACCGGTTGCGGTAAAGGGGATTAAAACGGGCGTAGGCATACCAGGCTTCATCAAAATGTATTTGATCGACGCTTTTGGCCAGCAGCGTTTGTGCCTGGGCCGCGTTGTAGCACATACCGTCATAGGTACAGTTGGTGAGTACCGCGTAAACCGGTTTTTGGCTCTCCGCCAGTTGGTTAAGCGGATGGCGGGCGATTTTTTCTTTAATCGCCTTGGCGGCGAGCTGTGCTTTAGGGATCGGGCCAATAATGCCATAGCGGTTGCGGGTCGGGATAAAAAATACCGGCACGGCGCCGGTCATCACCAGGCCCTGCTCGATGGATTTGTGGCAGTTGCGGTCGCACAGGGCGATTTGGCGCTCGCCGATGGCGAGCCGCCATCACGGCGCGGTTGGAACCGGACGTGCCGTTAAGCACGGAATAACTGCGGTGCGCGCCGAAAATCCGTGCCGCATAAGCCTCGGAATCCTTAATCGGCCCGCTATGATCCAGCCGCCGGCAAAAGCCTGGACGTGCTGGGGATATAATGAAGGGAAGCAGTGAATTTCCCGGCTAAGATTAGTCGGGAGCAGAGAGTAAATTCAGAATATGTGTACGTATAATGTCTTTATGTCAGGTTTATATGCTGCTCATTAGCCGCCGTGCCAGTGCGGCTTCCTGGCGAAAAGCTAAACGGTGCGGACCCGGCGCCGATGGGCTGATTTACGCTCTTTTCGACGGATGATCCCAAAGCCAACCGACAATCAGGCAGAGACCTAACCAGCAATTGGACGGAGCTGTAACCAGCAATTGGACGCTATGCTAACCAGCAATTGGACGTTATACTAACCAGCAATTGGACGATAACAATATGGGCCTGGCATGACCGATATCACAACATTGCACCCACGTTTAATAACGCCACACATTCAGGCCGCCTTAAAAGATACCCCCGCTGTTTGCCTGCTCGGACCCCGCCAAGTGGGCAAAACCACCCTGGCGCAAGGGCTCGATCCCACCAGGGCTTATATCTCATTAGATGATGTCATCTTGCTAAATGCGGTCAAGCAAGATCCAACGGGGTTTGTCCAAGGGCTACCCGAACGCGTGACTTTGGATGAGGTGCAGCGAGCCCCCGAGCTGATGCCCGCGCTTAAAGCATCCATCGACGCTAATCGTCAACCGGGGCGTTTTATTCTTACCGGTTCGGCTAATCTTCTGCTGTTGCCCGGCGTACAGGAATCGTTGGCAGGGCGTGTTGAAGTCATTTATCTGCAACCCTTATCGGAACAAGAAAAACACCATGCCAAAAAGTGTTTACTGCAAAGGCTGCTCGAAGGGAATATTGCGGTTGAAATCCGGGGCGGGCAGCAAGCGATCGCCGGCGTAGCAGAAGCAGTGATTGAAGGAGGATATCCAGAGCCTAACACCCGCTCGCCGGAGCGTGCCAGGCAATGGCATAAACAGTATATCAATGCGATCATTCAGCGGGATGTCAAAGATATTGCGAACATTCGGGACGACAATGAATTACGCCGCCTCATTGAGCTGTTCGCATTGCGTACCGGCAGCCTGCTTAATCTAAGCGGCCTGGCAAAAGATCTAGGTTTGCAACGGGAAACCGTCGATAAATATCTTACCATCCTTGAGCGCCTGTTTTTGGTCAGGCGCCTACCGGCCTGGCACAAAAATTATGCCAAGCGGCTAATAAAAACGCCAAAAATCCATATCATCGATTCTGGTTTAGCCAGCGCACTTTGCCACCTGAAGGTCAGCGATTGGCAGGGTTTAAGCAATGAATTCGGCGGGCCGCTGGAAAGCTTTGTCATACAGCAGTTGATCTGCCAGGCGGGATGGGTTGATAGCGAACTGCATTTCTCCCACTATCGGGACAAAGACCAGCTTGAAGTGGATTTAGTCATCGAGCAGGGATGCTATATATGGGGGGTCGAAGTCAAAAAGGCGGCCAGTATCCAGGTAAAAGATGGCGCGGGGCTGGCCCATCTGGCGAACCAGGCTGGCAATGCCTGGCGCGGCGGCATCCTGCTTTATACCGGTAATAATTGCCTGCCGCTGAAAAATGTCCCTAACGGATTCGCGGTCCCGATGGATGCGCTTTGGCATGATTGAAGTAATCGCGGTATATCCTGGGGAAGCCTATTTAGCGGATACGGTCGTTCCCAGAGCCTGCGCGCAGGCCCAGGCCGAGCTCCAGGCCCACTGGAAGTTATATCCCCCCAGCCAGCCGATCACGTCCACCACCTCACCGATAAAATAAAGTCCCGGCACCTCGCGGCTCTCCATGGTTTTGGAGGATAAATAGCGGGTATCGACGCCGCCCTGGGTCACCTCGGCGGTGCGATAGCCTTCCGTGCCGTTGGGCTGCACGCGCCAGTGCTGCAGGCCCATCACCCAGTCGGTTTGCTGGCGGCGGGTTAGCTGCTTTAACGTACATTCCGGGATTTCCAGCAGGGCAAACCAAATCTCGACAACGCGCCGCGGCAGCAGCTTCGCCAGGGTATTTTTCAGGCTTTGACTAGGATGGGCCTGCTGCTCCGCGGCCAGAAACGCCGCTAAATCCACGTCGGGCAACAAGTTGACCGTCAGAAATTCGCCGCTTTGCCAGAAGCTGGAAATTTGCAGCATGGCGGGTCCGGATAAACCGCGGTGGGTGAACAGCAGATTCTCGCGGAAAGTAACGCCGTTTTCCGCGCTGACCAGGGAGGGAACCCCGATGCCCGACAGGACGCTTAGCTGCTCCAGCAAGGGTTTATGTAATGTAAAAGGCACTAATGCCGCACGAGTGGGGATCACCGGCAGGCCGAACTGCTGGGCGACTTTATAGCCAAAAGGCGTGGCGCCCAGGCCGGGCATCGACAGGCCGCCGGTGGCGATCACCAGCGCCGCCGTTTTAATCTCGCCCGTGGACAGAGTGAGAGTAAAAACGTCGCTTTGTTTCTCAACGGCGCTCACGTCGCTGCGCAGGCGTATCGTGACCCGGCCTTGCTGGCACTCCTTGAGCAGCAGATCCACGACCTGCTGCGCCGAGTCGTCGCAAAACAGCTGCCCCAGGACTTTTTCATGGTAGGCGATATTATGGCGCTGCATCAGCGCGATAAAATCCCACTGCGTATAGCGCGATAAGGCGGATTTGCAAAAATGCGGATTTTGCGAGAGAAAGGCCGCCGGTTCGACGTAGAGATTGGTAAAATTGCAGCGGCCGCCGCCGGACATTAAAATCTTGCGGCCCGGTTTTTTGCCATTATCCAGCAGCAATACCCTGCGCCCCAGCTGCCCGGCCTGGGCGGCGCAAAACATGCCGGCGGCGCCCGCGCCTATGACCACCACATCAAACTGTTCCACTATGCTCTCTCTGCTTAATCAATAGGACGGGTAATTACCCATCCGCCGGTCGGCGGGCCCACTTGCGGGGGCTGATTGTAATGGCCTCCGGCGGGTTATGCCAACGTAACAGGATGATAAAATGAGTAAATAGAGTTATCAATATGATTTAAAAGGCTAAAGTAGCCAAATCAAAAGTCAATGCGCAGAAAAATGTCATAAAAAGGTCATATTTCTCTTTTCCACCGGCCCCATTGTCGCAGATAATGCGCCCCGTTCATGTCCAATCTATGGCGTAACCTTTATGCTACATCTATTTACCGGCCTGGAGTTTCATACCGGTGTTATGTTGGTGCTCGCATTAATTTTTGTATTGGTTTATGAGGCTATAAACGGCTTTCATGATACAGCCAATGCGGTAGCAACCGTAATTTATACCCGCGCCCTGCGCTCCCAATTGGCGGTCGGCATGTCGGGGATCTTCAATTTCCTCGGGGTCCTGCTGGGCGGTTTGAGCGTGGCGTATGCCATCGTTCATTTATTGCCGGTTAATCTGCTATTGAACGTCAGCTCCACCCATGGCCTGGCGATGATGTTCTCCATGCTGTTGGCGGCCATCATCTGGAATCTGGGCACCTGGTACTTCGGCTTGCCGGCTTCCAGCTCCCATACCCTGATTGGCGCTATCATCGGCATCGGCCTGACCAACGCCATGGTCACCGACTCGTCGGTGCTGGATGCGCTGAATATCCCGAAGCTGATTGAAATCTTCTTATCGTTGATTATCTCTCCGCTCGTAGGGATGGCACTGGCCGGCGGCCTGGTTTTTTTGCTGCGCCGTTACTGGAGCGGCACCCCCAAACGTCGCCGCATCCACCTGACGCCGGCGGAACGGGAAAAAAAAGACGGCAAGCGCAAACCGCCGTTCTGGACGCGAACCGCGCTGATCCTTTCCGCAGCCGGGGTCAGTTTTGCCCACGGCGCCAATGACGGGCAAAAGGGCATCGGCTTAATCATGCTGGTGCTGATAGGCGTGGCGCCCGCCGGATTCGTGGTCAATATGAACTCCACCGGCTATGACATCGCCCGCACGCGGGATGCCGTCAGCAATTTGCAGCAATATTACCTGCAACACCAGGCGGCGTTGCCGCAGGTGGTAGACGCCGAGCCGCCGGCCATCCCGGCGCCCGAAACCAACGTCGCCCCGTCCGCGCCGGTTGAGTTCCACTGCGATAGCTCCCGGGCGCTAATCGCCATCAATCGCACCCTGGCGCTATTGGAAAATCTGCAAAGCTACGATGGCCTGACGCCCTTTGAACGCTCTCACGTGCGCCGGCTGTTGATGTGTATCGCCGATACGGCGGACCGGGTGGTTAAGCTGCCGCAGACCTCCAGCGAAGATAAGCGGTTTATGGGCAATCTGCGCAAAGATCTGCTGGCGACCGTCGAATACGCGCCGCTGTGGATTATCGTGGCGGTGGCGCTGGCGTTATCGCTGGGCACCATGATTGGCTGGCGGCGCGTGGCCACCACCATCGGCGAGAAAATTGGAAAAAAGGGCATGACCTATGCGCAGGGTCTGTCGGCGCAAATGACCGCCGCGGTGTCCATCGGCGCCGCCAGTTATACCGGCATGCCGGTATCCACTACCCACGTATTGTCCTCGGCGGTGGCCGGCACCATGCTGGTGGACGGTGGCGGTGTACAAAGCAAGACAGTGCAAAATATTTTGCTGGCATGGGTGCTTACCCTGCCGGTGGCTATCGTGCTGTCAGGCGGCCTGTATTGGCTGGCGCTAAAATTAATCTGAACGTCAGCAAAAAACGGTATCGGGGCGGCCTGCGGGTCGCCTTTTTTTATTGCGCTTAATGCCAGATCGCTAATGCGATAAGGCTGACCATAATCAATCCGCACAATGCGCTGGTAAGCATAAACTGTCCACGGACCCGCTCGCAGCGCCGGATAAATTCAGGATCGTGGTGATCGAGATAACGTTGGGCAACGATATAGCGAACTAACCGCAGTTGCTTGCTCGGCTGGCCGTGCGCGGTAAAAAACCCCCCGCCGTCCACGTATTGATAAAGCAACGGATCGCAGCCCCGCAGCACCACTAATAATGCCCGTAACGATGAGTAGTAACGCGCCATGTTGACGACACAAACGACACATAAAGCCCAGAACAGCGCAACGGTGTTGATCATAAACCCCCCCCGGCGACGCGATCCCCCACTGAACCCTTGATAACCATGGCCTTCAGTGATTTACGCGCGATAGCAACTAACCACAGAGCTGATTAAGCCCACCCCAAGAATTGATATTACCGAGAATGGATCGACGGTCTAAAAAACGTTCTAACCTTACAATAATGAGTGTAGAAAAGGTTTGTCAAAAGAAAGCAACCGAAGCGACATAAATTATAGATTTATAGCAAATTTCTTTATCACGTGGTAAATCCGCCCAAAAACAGGCCGCGAGACGGGATAAACCCCGGCACAATAGTGCCGGGACCGCCTTCATAAGACGCTATACTAAAAGTAGTACCTTGAATAATTAATAATTTTTACTCTACTCTGGTTGTCGATACTGATATTGTTTTACCGATATTGATGTGTCAGGGGCGGCGGTATGAACCGGTTGCCGGGCATCGTAAGGTTTGGTGTGATCCCGGCATCACTTCTTTGGTGCCACAGAGTGATAAACTCATAGCGTCACAGACATGCCGGATGGCTTACCCGCGTCGCGACGAGTTAACGAGTGACATTTTGCAAGGAGTCTACTTATGTCTTATAAACACATCCTCATCGCCGTTGACCTTTCACCGGAAAGTAATGTGTTGGTGGAAAAAGCAGTGTCAATGGCCAGGCCGTACAATGCAAAGATTTCACTGATTCATGTTGACGTCAATTACTCCGATCTTTATACCGGTTTGATAGATGTCAATCTGGGGGATATGCAAAAACGCATCTCCGAAGAAACCCAAAACGCAATGACGCAGCTGTCGCAGAACGCCAATTATCCGATTACCGAAATCCTCAGCGGTAGCGGTGACCTGGGACAGGTATTGGTGGATGCGATCAACAAATATGATGTTGATTTGGTGCTGTGCGGCCATCATCAGGACTTCTGGAGCAAATTGATGTCATCGGCCCGCCAGCTGATCAACACCGTCCATGTCGATATGCTGATTGTACCGCTCAATGACGAAGAAGTTTACGAAGACTAACGCCGGATACTACGTTCCGCCCTGCGGGACGGAGCGTAGTTTGCCGCGACGGTTCCCCCCGCCCGACCTATACCGTATCAATCACTGACCGGCATGGAAAGCGGCGTATAGATATCGAAACGGTGATTTTTGGTCGTAATATGGGCCTGAGCGGCGATTCCTCCCAGCGGAGGCGCATAGTCGGGCCGTTTGACCACGATACGCCGGGTCGCCAACGCCCGGGCGGGGGCCAGCAGATTGTCCGCGTCCTCGTCGGCGCCCACCAGCGATTGAAACACCCGCATCTCTTTTTTAACCAGCGCGCTCTTTTGCCGGTGCGGAAACATGGGGTCGAGATAGACCACGTCCGGACGCGGCTGTAGCCCGGTTAAGCCGGTCAGGCTGGAGGCATGCACCAGCGTCAGGCGATCGAGCAGCCACGGCCCCACCTCGGGGTCGGCATAGGCGCGCCGCAGTCCGTCATCCAGCAACGCCGCCACCACCGGATGACGCTCGAACATGCGCACCCGGCAGCCCAGGGACGCCAATACGAAGGCATCGCGCCCCAGCCCCGCCGTAGCGTCCACCACTTCCGGCGGCGTATGGCCTTTTATGCCCACCGCTTTGGCAATGGCCTCGCCCCGCCCGCCGCCGAAACGGCGGCGATGCGCCATCACGCCGCCGGTGAAATCGACAAAAATGGCGCCCAGCTTTGGTTCATCCCGTTTACGCAGCTCCAGGCGCGCCGTGGTCATCATCAATTCCATTACCGCCAGCGGATCGTTGGCCAGGCCCCAGCGGGCCGCCAGGGCGTCCAGGAGAGCCGGGTCGACCCCCGGCTCGCAGCTCAGGCATAATGGACCCGCCACTATCCCCGGATGCCGTAATGGCGCAGCATGGCATCGAGCTGCGGCTCGCGCCCGCGGAAGCGGGTAAACAGCACCATAGGTTCTTCGGAACCGCCGCGCGAAAGAATATTGTCCAGGAACGACAGGCCGGTTTCGCGATTGAAAATGCCTTCTTCTTCAAAACGCGACCAGGCATCCGCCGCCAGCACATCCGCCCACAGATAGCTGTAGTACCCCGCCGCATAGCCGCCGGCGAAGATATGGCTGAAGGCATGGGGAAAGCGGCTCCATTCCACCGCCGGCATCACCGCCACCTGCTGTTTCACTTCCGCCAGGGTTTGCAAAATACGCGCCCCCTGCCCGGCATCATATTCATAATGCATGCGGAAATCGAACAGGCCGAATTCCAGCTGGCGCAAAATAAACAGGGCGGCCTGGTAATTCTTGGCGGCCAGAAGTTTGTCCAGCATCCCTTTCGGCAACGGTTCCTGCGTTTCATAGTGGCCGGAAATAAAGGCCAGCGCTTCCGGCTGCCAGCAGAAATTTTCCATAAACTGGCTGGGCAGTTCCACCGCGTCCCATGGCACGCCGCTGATGCCCGCCACTCCCGGGGTATCGACGCGGGTTAACATATGATGCAGGCCGTGGCCGAATTCATGGAACAGGGTCGTGACTTCATCGTGGGTAAATAACGCCGGCTTGCCGCTGACCGGACGATTGAAATTACAGGTCAGGTAGGCCACCGGTTTTTGCAATTCGCCGTCGGCCTTACGCAACATGCCTACGCAATCATCCATCCAGGCGCCGCCGCGTTTGTTTTCACGGGCGAATAAATCCAGATAAAAACTGCCGCGCAGCTCGCCCCGGTCGTCGAACAGATCAAAAAAACGCACTTCGGGATGCCAGGTATCGACATCTTTGCGTTCGGCGGCGGTGATGCCGTAAATCCGCTTCACCACCTCAAACAGGCCGTTAATCACGCGCTGCTCGGGGAAATAAGGGCGCAGCTGTTCGTCGCTGATGGCGTATAGATGCTGTTTTTGTTTTTCGCTGTAATAAGAGATATCCCATGGGTTTAAATCGTCACGTCCATGGTGTTTAGCCGCGAAAGCGCGCAGTTGCTCCAGCTCCTGCTCCCCCTGCGGGCGGGCGCGTTTGGCCAGATCGGTGAGGAAATCCAGCACCTGTTGCGGATTTTGCGCCATTTTGGTGGCCAGGGATTTATCGGCATAACTATCAAACCCCAGCAATCGGGCGAATTCATGGCGCAGCGCTAAAATTTCGCCCATGATCGGCCCATTGTCCCACTTACCGGCGTTGGGGCCCTGATCGGAAGCGCGGGTCAGATAAGCGCGATATAGCTCTTCGCGCAGGGCCGCGTTATCGCAATAGGTCATCACCGGCAGATAGCTGGGGATATCCAGGGTCAGCAGCCAGCCGTCCTGCTCCTTGGCCTCAGCCTGCGCACGGGCCGCTGCCAGCGCGCTTTCAGGCATGCCGCTCAGTTCATTCACGTCGGTAACCAGCTTGCTCCAGCCCATGGTGGCGTCCAGCACGTTATTGCTATATGCCGACCCCAATTCGGATAAGCGGGCGGCAATCTCACCGTAACGTTTCTGCTTCTCGGGAGGCAGGCCGATGCCAGACAGTTCAAAATCGCGCAGGGCGTTGTCGACGGCTTTTTTGCGCGCCACGCTCAGTCCCGCATAATGCTCTCCGTCGCGCAGATCGCGGTAGGCATCATAGAGCCCTTTATTCTGGCCGACCCAGGTGCTGTATTCCGACAGCAGCGGCAAACTTTGCTCATAGGCCTCGCGCAGTTCCGGGCTGTTTTTGACCGCGTTCAGATGGCCTACCGGCGACCAGATACGCCCCAGGCGATCGTCCACCTCCGCCAGCGGCTGGCATAAATTATCCCACGTGTAAGGGCCGGACTGGGCGACGATCCGCTCCACGGTCTGGCGACAGGCATCAAGGGCGGAGGTGACCGCCGGGACGATATGATCAGGACGAATAGCGGAAAAAGGGGGTAAGGTAAAAGAAGTCAACAACGGATTTGTCATAGCGCGGCCCTGATAAATGTTAAAGATATATTCGACTAAGATGAGGCTAACTATAGCGAAAATCAATGGCATTGGCGGATTAACGCGGGGCGGATTGCAGATACGCACCAGAAAATCCGGCGCCCACCGCCGCTTTAAGCGGGATCATTTGATCTGGCATACCCCCGGGCCGTGATATTTGGCGTTGAATAGCGCAGATATAAATGTAACGATAATCGTTCAACGTAATAAATACTAACGTAATGCATTGCCGTTCGGTCTTTAGCGATAAAGCGCGATGGCAGTCGCTTAATGTTTTGCAAATGGGATGGTGTAAAATGATCGCTGCTTTTAACCGTATGCTGGATAAACCGGATCTGGGAAAACTGATACTGCGCGTGGCCTTTGGCGGCATGATGCTGTTTCACGGCGTACATAAAATGATTTACGGTATTTCCGGCATTATCGGCAAGGTAGTTGAGCACGGGATGCCGGCGTTTGTCGGCTATGGCGTATTTATCGGCGAAGTCCTGGTCCCTATCCTGTTTATCCTCGGGATACTGGTGCGCCCCGCCGCGCTGATTTTTTGCGCCACCATGCTGTTCGCCTGGCTGGTTACCCAACCGGGGATGATCTTTACCCTGGATAAAGTCGGGGCATGGGGATTCGAGGTAATTGCCGTTTATCTGTTCGCCGGCCTGGCCATCGCCCTGCTGGGCAGCGGACGGTATAGCGTGATGTCGAACCCGAACTGGCGATAAAACCACGGCCTTGCCGGTCAGGCAACCTGGCCGGTAAGGATAGCCGGGTCTTTGGGTCCCATAAAACCACTGTCGCCTCCGCGTCATGGGCCTGTCGGCAACCTGTCGTATTGCCGTCGTGTTGATTATTTTCCGTGACGATTAAACTGACGGCTTATGGCAAACACCGGAGAGGCAACATATGCAATATCGAATCAAAGAATTACGGTTGGCAAAAGCGTGGTCGCAAGAGCAATTGGCGGAACTCGCGTCATTGAGCGTGCGCACGGTGCAGCGTATTGAAAACGGCGAGCAGGCCAGTTTGGAAACCCTGGCCGCTATCGCCTCGGCCTTTGAACTGGGCGTAACCGATCTCTACTCGGCACAGGCCGCGCCCGTGCAACAGGAACAGGCTCGCGCCATAGATGAGCGGTTGGTTAAAATCAGGAAACAGATTGCAGCCCAAGCCGATTTCTATCGCCAAATTGCCGGTTTTATCATTACCAGCGTTATTTTATTGCTGATTAACTGGCTCACCTCCCATGCGATATCCTGGTCTGGCATAGTGATTGCCATATTAGGCATATTGCTGATCAAACAGGGTGTGAACACATTTATTATCAATAACCGTATCGAAAAATGGAAAGCCAATAAAATAACCAATCTGCTTAATAAATAAAAGCGGCGGGCGATGATCAAGCATGTACCGGCGCGGTGCGTTTGAAGAAATTTTTACCTTTTTCACGATCGCTGTCGCTGCCGGCGTCGGCAAATAGCGTCACCACCGGTTCATCCTGGCCACAAGAGCGCGCCAGATGATAAGCGCTCTTCCAGTTAGCCGCCGATGACGCCCCGATGCGCACGCCGGTCAGCTGATAAAATTCAAACATGGCGCTTAGCGACTCTTCCCAACCAACATGATGGAACGGTACCTCATCCGCCGTCATGCGGGTGATAAACGGCTGGCGAAAACCAAAACCCATGCCGCCGGCGCCGGCAAATTTATCCCTGCCGTTAGGCGGCGACATGGTGCCGAACGGCATTTCCCGCGGCGTGGTGCCCTGCACCTTTAACGCCGGGTTATCCGGCGCCAGCGCCGCGTACACGCCCGATAACGTGCCGCCGGTACCCACCGCGGCCACCCAGCCGCCGGCTTTGTCCCCGTGCAGCTGTCGGCGTATCTCCTGGCCGGTCTGATGTTGATGCACCGCCACATTCACCAGATTTAAGTGTTGTGACAGCAGCATCCAGCTTGGGTCCCGCAGCGCAATTTCCTGAGCGCGGGCAATTAACCCCATCAGGAAGTGCTGGCGATCGACCAAGGTCACATCGGCCCGGGCCTCGTATAAAGCGTTAACCAGCGAATCCGGCGAAGAATCCGGGATCACCAGATGCACCGGGATATCGCACAACCTGCCCAGCATGGCCAGCGCCCGGCCCATATTGCCGCCGGAGGCATCCAACAGCTTCAACTGCCCCCGGCTGAAATCATGCCGGTTAACCGCATCGCAAAACATACCGAATGCCACCCGATCCTTAACGGAACCAAACGGATTTTCAAATTCACACTTGGCCAGTATCCTGGCGCCGCCCGCAGGGCCTGGCACCGGCATTAACGGCGTGTTACCCAAATCATGATAAAACGAGGTCAACTGGGGAAACATCGCGAGCGCCTTGGATGGATCGGGCGCAGCATCCTGGGAATTAAATAAGGTAAAATTCATCATCGCTCCTTGAAAAAGTAAAGCGTGGATTGAGGGCATTACTTCCTGGCGAAGTTAAATATGGCAAAGGAATAATTTGCATACATTTATTAAAAAACTGCATATGAAATATAATAAATATCATTATCGCTGCGCGGTCAACTTTAGTTTAATAAATATATTATTAAATAATATAGAATTAAGATTGGTTTATTTATTATTAATAAAACCAAGAGGAATTATTTAATTCATTGCAATCATCGCCCCCGCGGGATGCCCGTAAAAGAAGCCATTATTCTTAACATATGTTAAGAATGCGATAAGCCTGGTAAATCATTGTCAAATAGCGGTTTTTTTAAGATATATCTTGATTCCAACTATACCTTCTTTACCTGATAGTGTTAATCACTGGCTTACCTGAGCAGTCGCTTAACCGAGGAGTCAAAAATGAAAAAAACCACTCTGGCATTGGTCATAACCTTATTTTCAACAAGCGCCTGCCTGTCAACGTTTTCCTATGCTGACGGCCCTGGCGGTCAACAAAACCAGCAATGGCAGCCCCGGCAGGGACAGCAAGACCATGGCGGTCAGCGCGCCGAGGGCGGACCGGGCCGGCAGGATGGTCGTGGCGCCTCTGGCGGCCACAATGGGCGCGGCAACGCGCGCGCCGGCGAACGCGACCACTTTGCCTGGAACGGGCACGATTTCAGGCGCGGACATCCCGCGCCAAGGCGTTATCGCGGCGATGACTATCGTGTAAACGACTGGCGCGATCGCGGCCTGTACGAGCCGCCGCGAGGCCAGCATTGGGCCTATATTGATGGTAATTACGTTCTGATAGCGGTAGCGACAGGGGTAATAACGTCAATTATTTTAGGCAGCGTCTTACAGCATTAATCCGCCTGCGCATCGCAGCGTAAGCGCGATGCGTCAAACCCGGTTTAAGTGATACAACAGCGGCCTCCTTCGCGGAGGCCTCTTAAAAATACCCCGCCAGGCTGGCTTATTTTCCCTTCACGGCGGCGCTGGCTTCGGTTTACAGACCGAGCTTATTTATCAGCGGCCAGCGTTGGAGCAGGCACGCAACGGTTGCCCCTTGCTCCTGCCCATTCATCAATCAAGGCTTTTCACTTTTTATCCCCAAGGCGGTTTATACTACCGATCATGATATGATGCGCTTGGTTCCAAGCGCCCCGCACGTTACGTTTATAATGGGGTAGCCTGCAAGCAGCACAGCAATGACGCACAGTATACACTTTTCGGTAACTCACTGATTTTACTGTTAATAAAAACACCATCTGAAAGCGCAAACACACTATGTTAAGTTATCGCCACAGTTTTCATGCCGGTAATCACGCCGATGTGCTGAAACACACCGTTCAAAGCCTGATCCTGACGGCCATGAAGGAAAAGGATAAACCTTTCCTTTATCTCGATACCCACGCGGGTGCGGGGCGCTATTTGTTAAGCAGCGAACACGCCGGGCGTACCGGCGAGTATCTTGATGGGATCGGGAAAATCTGGCAGCGGGACGATTGCCCGGCGCTGTTGGCGCCCTATTTGACGGTAATCCGCCATTATAATCGTAGCGGCACTCTGCGTTATTATCCCGGTTCGCCGCTGATTGCCCGCCAGTTGCTGCGCGAGCACGATAAATTGCACCTGACCGAGCTGCACACCAGCGATTATCCGCTGCTGCGCGATGAGTTCCAGAAAGACGCCCGCGCCGAGGTGCTGCGCGCCGATGGCTACCATCAGTTAAAATCCCAGTTGCCGCCATTAAGCCGCCGCGCGGTGATACTGATCGATCCGCCCTATGAAATGAAAACCGACTACCAGGACGTGGTGGCCGGCATTCAGGAAGGGTATAAACGCTTCGCCACCGGCGTCTACGCCTTGTGGTATCCGGTCGTGCTGCGCCAGCATGTGAAGAAAATCCTGGCATCGCTGGAAAAAACCGGTATTCGCCGCATTATGCAAATCGAGCTGGCGGTGCGTCCGGACAGCGATCAGCGCGGCATGACCGGTTCCGGCATGATCGTTATCAACCCGCCCTGGATGCTGGAACAACAGATGGCCGAATTGCTGCCCTGGCTGCATCAGGCCCTGGTGCCTACCGGACATGGGCATACCCTGGTGCGTTGGGTGGTGCCTGAATAATCCCCGCCAGGGACGGTAGCCCGCTCAACCAGGCCGATCCTTTCGCCTATCGGAGGGATTGATGCAAACTTTGCGACAAATGCGCTTTGCGCGTTAAACTTGTGCCCATCATATTGCGTAAAGGGAACTCCCGAATGACCAGACATTACGATTATCTTGCAATCGGCGGCGGCAGCGGCGGTATTGCCTCGATTAACCGTGCGGCATCGTACGGCCAGAAATGCGCGCTTATAGAAGCCAAATACCTGGGCGGGACCTGCGTAAATGTCGGGTGCGTCCCGAAAAAAGTCATGTGGCACGCGGCGCAGATTGCCGAAGCCATTAAGCTCTATGGTCCGGATTATGGATTCGATGCCACGATTAACCGTTTCGACTGGGCCACGTTAATCAAAAGCCGCAGCGCCTATATCGACCGGATTCATCAGTCATACGAAAAAGTGCTGGGCAACAATAAAGTAGATGTTATCCAGGGCTTCGCCACCTTCGTTGATGGCCATACCGTCGAAGTCAACGGCGAGCGTATCACCGCCGATCACATTCTGATTGCCACCGGCGGCCGGCCAAGCCATATCGATATCGTCGGGGCGGAATACGGCATTGATTCCGACGGTTTTTTTGCGCTCGACGCCATGCCGCGACGGGTGGCTGTGGTCGGCGCCGGGTATATCGCGGTGGAAATCGCCGGGGTAATGAACGCCCTGGGGGCGGAAACCCATTTATTTGTGCGTAAACACGCGCCGCTGCGCACCTTTGATCCGCTGATTGTGGATACCCTGGTGGAAATCATGCAGGCGGAAGGGCCAAGCCTGCATACCGGCTCCATTCCTGAATCCATTGTGAAAAACGCCGACGGCAGCCTGACGCTGGCGCTGGAAAACGGCCAGGTATTTACCGTGGATGCGCTGATTTGGGCCATTGGCCGCGAGCCGTCCACCGATAACCTTAATCTGGCCGCGACCGGGGTGGAAACCGACAGCCGCGGGTATATCCGGGTCGATAAATATCAAAATACCAATATCCGCGGTATCTACGCCGTCGGCGACAATACCGGCGCGGTGGAATTGACGCCGGTAGCGGTGGCGGCCGGTCGCCGTCTGTCGGAGCGCCTGTTTAACAACAAGCCGGAAGAGCACCTGGATTACAATCTGATTCCCACCGTGGTGTTTAGTCATCCGCCCATCGGCACCATCGGCCTGACCGAGCCGGACGCAATTGCCAAATATGGCGATAAAGAAGTGAAGGTGTATAAGACCGCTTTTACCTCCATGTATACCGCCGTAACCGGGCACCGGCAGCCTTGCCGGATGAAACTGGTGTGTGTCGGACCGGAAGAGAAAATCGTCGGCCTGCACGGCATCGGCTTCGGTATGGATGAAATATTGCAGGGTTTCGCCGTGGCCATCAAAATGGGCGCCACCAAACGTGACTTTGATAATACCGTCGCTATCCACCCGACGGCGGCGGAAGAACTGGTGACCATGCGCTGATGCGGTAAAAACGGCTACCGCCGGATTGCGCGAAAAAAGCCAGGCCATGGACGAGTACTCCACGGCCTGGCTTTTAATATTAATGGCCGGCCGTTGCCAGGAATGTCCGGCGCTGCGTATTGCCCATACCCGCGGTGATGGCATCGACATCATTCTGGCTTAAATGCGGCAGATGCGGGGCCAGCAGTTGCGCGGCGGACAAGCGGCTATCACCGGTGCCGTTGAGGATTTTCAGCCCGTCTTCCACCGTCAGCTTTTCAGGCAGCACGCCGGCCAGCGCCTCAACCGCCCTGGCGCGGGTATTGCCGCTGGTGGCGCCCAACAATGTCGTGACGGAGTTGGTATCCTGCCCAGGCGCGAGATGCGGAGCCAGCAGCACCACGCCGCTGTACCAGGAATCCCCCGTCCCTCGCAGGATCGAGGCGAGGTCATCTCCTTTAAGTCCCGACGTCAATTGCGCCGGACTCAGTTTCCCGCTGTCCAGCAGAGGGCTCGACTGGAGAGCATTTACCCGATCGCCCGGTGATAGCTGTCGTACGCGATCTACCAACGCCCCCAGAGAATCGTCGGTTTTAGTCTCGGCGACCGGTTTTGCGGCTACCGGCCCGGCGCTGTTTTCAGCGACAGGAGCGGCTTGCGGAGCGGGAGCTTTGGGCGTTGGCGCTGCCGGCGGCGCTATCGGGGAAGTCGTCGTTTGATGGGCCGTTGGGGGGGCATCATCGCGAGACTTAAACGTGAGGGCAGCGCCGCCGACCGCCGCCAGCAAGACGACGGCGCCCAGACCGGCATAAACTTTTTTGCGGGAACCCACTGCCTGGGATGCGGTTTGCGGCGTCGCTGGCTCAACAGGGCGGGGTTTGGCCGCGGAGGGTTTTACCCGCGGCGGCGGCGTAACGCCCGCAGGGCCACCCGCGATGTCCGGTCGTCCGCTGAACGGCGGCTGGCCCAGTTGAAGCTCGCTGGCCACAATCTGGCGTTGCAGTTTGTCCGCCAGCCGATTCATCGTCTCGTCGAAATTGGCGAACAAATCGAGAAACTGGGCGTTGGTCAGGCTATACGCCAAGGCGTGTTTCGGCACCACATCTTCAATTCGCACCGGGATCACCGGTTTGTTTTTATCGCTGGCGATGGCCATTTCACGCGGAATTTCTTTCGAGTTATTGGCATGATCGCTAAATAACAGCACCATGGCCGGCGAGGCGTCCAGCGCATCGACAATGGATTTTTGGTAATCATCCCCGGGCTCGATATCCCGCGAACTTATCCAGCAGGGGATTCCGCGTTTTTCCAAATCGGCGATCATGCGATAAGCCATATCCCGATCGCGGGAGGAGTGGCTAATAAAAATGCGAGAAGGCATGTGGGTCTCTTTATTTAAGGGTCGACAGATGCCTGCATCCGCAAGCATATTCACTAATCACAGCGGCAACTGGCTTGAGCTGGTGAAAATGTACCATTTGTCCCGATCATCGAGCACAATCTCCAAAAACTGCTTCACTTCCAGACGCAAAGCGCTATCGTCGCAAAGTAACCGTTCTTTATTGGTGTGTAATCCCTGTTTAAAGTCGGCAAGCTGTAAACCCGTTTGCTGACATTGCTGTCCAATTTTTTCGTACTCCGCGGTAGAGGCAATGCCATGACAGCAAGAACCGAGGGCCGGCAGAATAGCCGATAGGGCGGACAACAGCGCGGAATGGACCAAGAAGTGGGCCAGGCAGCATACCAGCGTCAGGACAAAGCTATATTTGGCGATATTATGCAGACGATGCTGCATATAATGATTTTCGCGGGCGCGTTTCTGGTTGTATCCCACCTGGTCATCCACCAAATTTTCGAGATGTCTAAAAATATCTGTTGCCGGAGATGCGGGTAATTGCAAAACATAATCGGGAATATTGTATTTCTTAATAACGTTATCTGGTTTTAACCACGCAATGGCATCTTGATAGCGGAGAATTTCGCAAATAGTGCGATGAAGCTGCCAATTGCCTTTCCAGTTCTGAAAAAACACTTTCCCCTGCTGGTTATTTTTATTATTCATGCCGGAAAGGTAAATAGCCATGATAAAAATAATGGCCGCCAACTCCAATAATACGAAAATAAAAGCGTAGTGGTGTAATACGGACTCGGATAACAAGCCTGAAATAGGAATAACGGCGAATACTACGGCCAGAAAGCCAAGAAAGTAACTGACCAGCACTCCGCCGCGAAATAGACTGCTGTAATGGACGGATTGTTCCTCATGCCATGCCAGCTCACGCCACGGTTCTTTTAGCAGTACGGTGTCCGCCCCGGAATGGCCAATGTGATGAGAATGCTGGTTGCCCCGTTTTTTTAAAAAATACGTATGAAGCGCAAATGTTTTTTTCAACGCATTGTTCAATAAATTCATTAATTTTATACCATATCGAGGCTAATAAGCGTCCTGTCGTGGGCGGTATCACGCTGCCCTAACCGCAAGAAATAATGATATTGCTCTGCGGTCACCCACGTTTTTAACGATGTAAAATCCTGAAAAAGCGCCGTGATTTGCGCCGTGCCGCCCAATCCTCTGGGGGGCCTGCCATCCCAGGCGGAAAACAGCACATCACACTGGTTTACCAGGTAAACCCCCGCGCTTAAATACTGCATATCGCGGCCATTACCCTGTTCAATTACATCTTCTTCGGTTAACCAGGGGCAACGCGGCAGAGTGAAAACGCGCTCGGCTTTAGCCAGATGGCGATGAAATTCATCAAGGGATGCCGGGAAATCCTTGGCATAATTAGCCTGGCTCAGCGGGAGAGGGACCTGATAGGGAATAGCCAGCTGGCTGAGCGCCTCGGCAAAAATCCGGTCCGCGCCTTCAGCCAGCGGGGTCAGCCCGCGCACATGTTTATGCGTGCGTAACAGGATTTCACCATGCCGCAACATGGCGTCCAACAGCGCGGTACGAGAAGGGATCTGGCGGTGCCCGGTGATTGCCCAAATGGCCAGGCTTTCTGGTGACATACCCCATCTCCGATTGGCAAATATAAGGATTAATCTTATTCTGTTTGGCAATGTCGATAAAGCGGCGGCGGCATTTTTATTGAAAAAATAGTGATATAGCGTTAGAAATGATAGTAGCCATTATGGGAAGCCGGCCCTGGGGGAAGACTAATCATGTTCCTTTTGGTTATCCTCCTGCACGGCGGCCTGCCTGGCCTGGCGCCAATTGAGCAGCGGCGAGACCGATACGCCGTGAACCACCACGCTGGCGACGATAAGCGTAAAGGCGATATCCGCCATGCGGGTGGCGTCTTGGCCCGCTAAACCGTGGGTATAGGCCCAGGCGATATAGTTGATGCTGCCAATGCCGCGAATACCGAGCCAGCCGATCATTAGCCGGTGCAAACGCGATTCGCCGGTGCCCATAGTCGCCAGGTACACCGAAACCGGGCGAATCACCAAAAATAGCAGCGCCGCCAGCAATAGCCCCATGACCTGCCAATGCATCGCCAGGGTTACGCCCAGCAAAATAACAATACCGGCGGCGAAAATACGTTCCATGGTGTCGCCAAAGGATAAGGCATCGCTTACCACCAGACCGACGGACCTGACCGGACCTTCGCCTCCCGGCGTATGGCGCTGGTTGGGGTTCACCAAGGCTTCCGCCGGCGCGTCGCGATCGCCGTCGGCAACATCCTCGGGGGGATGGCGGGTGATTACCCCTAATTCGGTGCGGCGCAGCCCGACGCCGGCGGCGAAGGCGGCAAGAAAACCCGAGGCATCCAGGCTTTGGGCGGCGGCATAGCTCAATGCAATCAGGGCCAGGGCCAGGAAATCATTGGGTGCGGTATCATGCTGGGAGTTTTTAAGGTGGGTGGCCAAATGCCCCACCAGCCGGCCCAAACCAAAACCGATCCCCAGCCCTCCCAGCAACGCCCAGGCCACATCGATCAACGCCCAGTGCCCCAGCATGGCAAATGAGAGCTTTTCCGGTGCCGTGAGCCAAGCCATGGCCAGCATCAATATGGGCAAAGCCGAGCCGTCGTTCATGCCCGCTTCGCTGGATAGTGATACCCGCAGGCTATCGTCGTCCCGGGCGTCATTCACCGAGATCAAGCTGGCCAGCACCGGGTCGGTAGGCGCGACGATCGCCCCGAAAGCCAGGGACAGCGGCCAGGAGAACCCGGCCAGCCAATGCGCCGCCAGGGTTACGCCGGCCACGGTAAGCAGCATCGCCGGAAAAGCCAGGCGCAGCCCCATCCGCCAGCCCCGATCCACAAAAGGAAGCCGCAGCTTCAAGCCGGTAATAAACAGCGAGGCGGCCATGGCAATCTCGGTCACCTTGGCGATCAGCACCGCATGGGCGGTGATATCTACCTGAAGCAGGTTAAGCACCCAGGGGCCGCAGATAATCCCCGCCACCAGGTAAATGCCAAAGGAAGTAATCGGCCCGCGATGAATCCAGCCGGAGGCCAGCGACATTAGCAGCAGCAGGCCGCCCACGGCCGCGGTCCATCCCAAAAAACCCATATTTTCCCCTTTTTCCCGTCATTATCCGGCGAACCCGTCAGTGGTAACGGCAAAGCCGCGGGGGTGGCCCGTTATGTTGATTTCATGGCGCTGACAACCTGTACACTGTTCATCCATATAAACGTTATTTATATATATTAGTATGGTTTATATTCCTTGATTGAGTAATGTCCATCATGGAGCCTGGGGGAATATTCACCTCTTTTTTCGGGCCTTTAATGAGAGCACAACGCCATGTCCTTAACGTCCCTGCCGCACCTGGCCGGTATACCCGCCGAGGAGTGGGATGCCCTGGTCCCCGCCGGACAGCCCTTTTTGCGCCATGCTTTTCTCTCCTCGCTGGAAGACAGCGGCAGCCTTGGCGCCCGGTCAGGCTGGCAAGCCGAGCATTTGTTATGGCGGGAGGATGGCCGCTGCCTGGCCGCTATGCCCGGCTACCGTAAATGGCACTCCTACGGGGAGTATGTGTTTGACCACGGCTGGGCCGAGGCCTGCGAGCGGGCGGGCATCGACTATTACCCCAAATGGCTCGGCGCGGTGCCATTCAGCCCCGTGGGCGGCGCCAGGCTATTGGGCGACGACGCGGCGGCGCGCCGGTTGCTGCAAAGCCTGCCGGATCATCTTGCGGCGCACGGGCTGTCCGGCGCCCATGTGAACTTTACCGATGCCCGCGACGACCGTCTGCTGGCGGCCGAGCCGCACTGGCTGCGGCGCCTGGGGTGCCAGTATCATTGGCATAATCGCGGTTATCGGGATTTCCAGGACTTCCTGGATACGCTGACATCGCGCAAACGCAAGCAGATGCGCAAGGAGCGCGAGCAGGTGGCCGGGCAAGGCATTGACTTCGAGTGGCTGGAAGGCGCAGCGCTCAGCGAAGCCCAATGGGATTTTATCTATGCCTGTTATGCCAATACTTATGCCGTACGCGGACAATTGCCTTATTTGACGCGGGCGTTTTTCAGCCTGTTGGCCGAGCGCATGCCGCAGGCTATCCGGGTGGTGCTGGCCAGCCAACGCGGCCGGCCCGTTGCCATGGCCTTTAGCCTGGTGGGCGGCGATACGTTTTATGGCCGTTATTGGGGCTGTCTGGCGGAGTTCGATCGGCTGCATTTCGAGACCTGCTTCTACCAGGGGATTGACTATGCCATCGCCCAGGGGCTGGCGCGCTTCGACGCCGGAGCCCAGGGGGAACACAAATTAATCCGTGGTTTTGAGCCGGAGCTGACCTCGTCCTGGCACTACCTGCGCCATGAAGGCCTGCACCATGCGGTGGCGGATTTCCTGGAACAGGAGCGGGCCGGCGTGCGCGCCTGGGCAGAAGAGGCGCGCGCATCATTGCCTTACCGCCAGGCATAGGCCGTTATTTACCGGATTTTCCATGCCTGGAATGCAAGTGCCTGGATGGCAAGCGCCGGTAACGCAAAGCGCCGGCGATGCGTTTTCCGGCCACGCTACTACTGCCCGCCGACAAAACCGCCGGTCTGGTATTGCCATAACCGCGCATATAGCCCCTGTCGCGCCAACAGCTCCTCGTGGCTGCCGATTTCCACGATCCGTCCCCGATCCAGCACCACCAGCCGGTCCATTTTGATAATGGTGGACAGCCGATGGGCAATCGCAATCACCGTTTTGCCGCGCATCAGTACTTCCAGGCTCTCCTGAATGGCTGATTCGACCTCCGAATCCAGCGCGGATGTGGCTTCATCCATAATCAGGATCGGCGCGTCCTTAAGCAGCACCCGCGCAATGGCGATGCGCTGGCGCTGGCCGCCGGAAAGCTTGACCCCGCGTTCGCCCACGTGGGCATCCAGCCCGATGCGCCCCTGCGGGTCGGACAGCAGCGGAATAAATTCATCGGCGCGGGCGCGGTGAATCGCCTGCCACAAATCCGCATCGCTGGCGCCGGGTTTGCCATACAGCAGGTTGTCGCGAATCGAGCGATGCAGCAGCGACGTATCCTGGGTAATCATGCCAATCTGCGCCCGCAGGCTTTCCTGGCTGACCAGGGCGATATCCTGCTGGTCGATCAGTATCCGCCCCCCGTCGAGATCGTAGAGGCGCAGCAGCAGGTTGACCAGCGTCGACTTGCCGGCGCCGGACGGCCCGATCAGCCCGATTTTCTCGCCGGGCCGGATGTCCAGATTCAGGCCGGTTATCACCCGGCTCCCCTGGCCATAGTTAAAATCCACGTTGTCGAAGCGGATGTTGCCTTGGCGCACCGCCAAATCGCGCGCCTGCGGCCGATCGGTAACGCTGACCGGCTGGGCGATGGTTTTCAGTCCATCCTGCACCATGCCGATATTTTCAAAGATGCCGTTCACCACCCACATGATCCAGCCCGACATATTGACGATGCGGATCACCAGCCCGGTCGCCAGGGCAATGGCGCCCACGCTGATCAGCGATTGTGTCCACAGCCGGAGCGCCAAACCGGTGGTGCCGACAACCAGCAGGCCATTCAGGGTAGTGATCGCCACATCCATACTGGTGACCACGCGGCTGGCCAGCTGGGTTTTATAGGTTTGTTCGGTAATGGCGTCACGGGCATACTGCTGCTCCAGCGCCGTATGGGCGAACAACTTCAGGGTGGTGATATTGGTATACCCATCGACAATGCACCCCATAAGCTTGGAACGCGCCTCGGAGGACTCGGCCGAACGTGCTTTCACCCGCGGGACGAAATAGTAGAGACAGCCGATATAACAGACAATCCAGATAATCAGCGGGATCATCAAATGCCAATCGGCCTGGGCGAACAGCACCAGCGCGGTAATGGCGTAGATCAGTACGTGCCACAGCGCGTCCACCGCCTGTACCAGCGAATCGCGCAGGGAGTTCCCGGTCTGCATAATGCGCTGGGCGATACGGCCGGCGAAGTCGTTCTGGAAAAAATTCAGGCTTTGCCTGAGCACATAGTTATGGTTCTGCCAGCGGATCATGCTGGTCATGCCAGGGCTGATGGTCTGGTGCACCAGCAGGTCATGCAGGCCGATAAACACGGGACGCAATATCAGGGTCACCACCACCATCCACAACAGTTCGCCCCCGTGCCGGCTAAAAAAAAGGGCGCTGGGGGTGGTATTGGTCAAGTCGATAATACGGCTCAGGTAGCTGAACAGCGCCACTTCAATCAGCGAGCCGATCAGGCCAACCAGCAGCAGGGCGGCAAAACTCGGCCAGACCTGGCGCAGATAATACAGATAGAATGGCAGCACACTGTTTGGCGGCGCCGCAGCCGGTGCGTCCTGAAATACGTTGATAAATCTTTCGAAACGGCGGTACAGCATGACAAACCTCTCATTTTTTTACGCAGGGCTGTCCGGCCCTGTCGTTAATGCCGGGAGCGCAGGTCAATCTCCCGTTTAATGCCTCAAGCGATCAAGATTAGTGCATTTACCCTAGGGTTCGCGACTTAATTCCGGTGAGAAGGGGGAAAGGAAGCGGGATTGTGGAGGCGGGCCGCAGGTTTAGGGCGCCGATTGCAACATATCGCAAAGTGCGCTGAAAGCCGCGCTTGGGCGGCGATAAGGTTATAAAGGCGCTCATCCCGGGCAGGAACGGGAACCGGCATATTGTCGCCGCCCGGGGCGCACCGTTTTATTGCGTTGGCTTATGCCGGCCGGGGCCGGGCGGAATTACTCCGCCGCATCGCGGATCAGCGGGCAGGTCATGCAATGGCCGCCGCCGCGCCCGCGGCCCAGCTCGCTGCCGACGATTTCAATGACCTCAACGCCCTGTTTGCGCAGTTGGGTGTTGGTTTTTGTATTGCGATCGTAGGCCATGACCTTGCCGGGGGAAAGAGCCACCATATTATTGCCGCTGTCCCATTGCTGGCGTTCGGTATCGTAATCATTGCCTTCGGTCTCGACCACGCGCAGCTTGTCCAGGTTCAGCGCGCCGGCCACCGCCTCGACGAACGTGCCGTTATCGCGGCTGAGTTTCATGCCGGCGGGGCCGTCGTCCGGACGCAGGGAGAAGGTCTGGATTTGATTGACGATGGCGGGATACAGCGTCACCACATCCCGATCGCAGAAGGTGAAAACCGTATCCAGATGCATTGCCGCGCGCAGCTTCGGCATGGCGGCAATCATCACCCGTTCGACGCCGGAATGTTTTTTGGCAAACAGGGACGCCGCCAATTGGGTAATGGCCTGATGGGAAGTACGCTCGCTCATGCCGATCAGCACGGTTTTATTGCCGATCGGCATCACGTCGCCCCCTTCCAGGGTGGCGGTGCCATGATGAATGGTCGGGTCGCCATACCAGACGTCAAACGAGGCGTGGGCGAAGTCCGGGTGGAATTTATAAATGGCGGCGGTCAGCAGCGTTTCTTCATGCCGGGCCGGCCAATAGAGCGGGTTTAGCGTCACCCCGCCATAAATCCAGCAGGTGGTGTCGCGGGTATATAACGTATTCGGCAGCGGCGGCAGCAAATACTCGGTAATCCCCACGGCTTCGCGGATCAGTTTTAATTCTTCGTTGTCATAATGCCCTTCTTTCGCCAGTTCGCTGGTGGAAAGACCGCCGATCAGTATTTCAGCCAGCACCCGCGGAGCCAAACCGTCGAGAAAACTGCGGGTTTCCTTGAGAATACCCAGCGATACTTCATTCGGCACGATTTGCTGATCCAGCAGCCAGGTCTTGGCCAGCGGATTTTCAAGGGTGGTGGCCAGCAGATTATGCATTTCGACTACGTCGACCCCCTCTTCGCGCATTTTAGTGATAAAGTCGAAATGATCCCGCTTGGCACGTTCAACCCACAGCACATCGTCAAATAATAATTCATCACAATTACTCGGCGTCAGGCGATTATGGGCCCGCCCTGGTGCGCAAACCAAGACCTTGCGCAATTTGCCTACTTCTGAATGCACGCCATAATCAGCAGGTTGTTGTTTATTTGTCATAATAGCTCCAGTAACTTAAATAGTGATAACACCGGTAGCGATACTCCATATTGCTGCGATAGCCGCAATCATAACGATAATAAATAATATCCTTTCAGATTTATTGAATAGCTCGGCCTTCTGCTCGCGCTTGGCCATAATATAAAGAATGGTTCCTGGTCCATAAATAATGGCGGACAACAGCAGGTATTTTAATCCGCCGGCATATAACATCAACAAAGCATAAAACGTCGCGATGGCGGCAAAAATCAAGTCTTTTTTATGCCCACGCCAGTCGGTATCGTAACTCTCTCCGGTCCATGCCAGTTTCAGCGCATAAGCCGCTACCAATAAATACGGGATAAGCGTTAACGAACTGGTTAATTCAAGGGCTAATTGGAAAGCATAATCGCTAAATAACGTCAGGATAAGAAATACCTGAATCGTGACATTGGTCAGCCATACCGCCGCAGAAGGTACCGCCTGGCGGTTTTCCCGGGCGAAGAGTTTGGGCATGCTTTGGCTTTTTGACGCCGAATAGAGTACTTCGGCGGCAAGCA
This sequence comes from Sodalis sp. RH21, assembly GCF_047324175.1. Classification (NCBI taxonomy): domain Bacteria; kingdom Pseudomonadati; phylum Pseudomonadota; class Gammaproteobacteria; order Enterobacterales; family Bruguierivoracaceae; genus Sodalis; species Sodalis sp. RH21. Next base: position 5,555,235 of record NZ_CP178732.1, read on the forward strand.
ATGACCAGGAGAGATAAGCGCCCAGCACCGAAATAATCAGCCCGGCGCTGATAAATATCGCCCCCCAGCGGCCAACCACCGCTTCCAGCACTCCAGCCATGGAAGGCTGGCGCAACGCGGCCAGATCCGGGCGCAACATTACGCCATAGGACAACATGGTTACCAGGATCAACAAGCACAACACCCCGATAAAACCGAGCACCGTGGCGATGCCGATATGGCTGCGCTGCCTGGCGTAGCGGGAATAGACGCTGGCCCCTTCTATTCCCAGGAAAACGAACACTGTGACCAGCATAGTGCTGCGCACCTGCGAAAAGAGCGATTCCGGTTCCGCCGCCGGCGCCACCGCCAGAGCCGCATGGCCGACGTAGCCATAGTCGTTTAAATGGGTTAAATCGCCCACGCGCGCTAAATCGGGCGCGCCCCAGAAATTCAAGGCAAACACATCATTTTTAAACGCAAATAACAGCAAAATGATAAAACAGAATATGGGGATGATTTTAGCGAAGGTGGCAATGGTATTTATTGATGCCGCCCCTTTTACCCCTTTTAATAACAATACATGGAAACCCCATAAAATCACGGATGCCACCAGCACGGCCGGAATAGTATTGCCGTCGCCAAAAATAGGGAAAAAAGCCCCCAGTGTTGATTTGATCAAGACGAAATACGAAACATTGCCAATACAGGTTCCCGCCCAGAACCCCAAGGCGGCGGCAAACCCCAGGTAATTACCAAATCCTTCTTTTGCATATATAAATACGCCGGAATCAAGATCCGGTTTTCGCTGGGCCAAGGTCTGGAAAACAAACGCCAGCATTAACATGCCGCCGCCGGCGATACACCAGGCAATTAACGCGCCAAAGCCACCGGTTGCGCGACCAAAAGTTGCCGGTAAGGAAAAAATACCGGCGCCAACCATAGAACCTACGACCAAAGCCGTCAGGGACCATAACGACAATTTATTGTCGGATGAGTTTGCCATAATTATTCTCAATGACTTGCGGTAAATCATAACCTAACCCAAATTTCGCGGAAAGAATAGTGATCCAATCCAAATTTTTTAATTATATGATTAATTAAAAAATCACGTTATAAAATCAAAAAAAGCAATTAACCCTTAGCATTTATAAATCCTAAAATAATAATAACTTTAAATTTACTTATTATTTAATAATAAGTAAAACTGAACATAATTAGTGCCTGTGCTACTATTTTGCTGCGAATCATCCACTATTATTTACAAAATGGGTACGACCAATAAAACCGTCCGACCCGGCTTTACTTTGCCACCGGATGCCGCGGATCGGAGATTTCAAATTAATTTACTGATTTATTTTGCTTTTCTTTCGCTATTCTTGTTTTCTTCCTATGGCAAATAAGCCCCGGCAAAGTTAATTTGCCGGGTTGTTTTTAATGGAACAATGAGTAAATTACATGAACTATTTTGCCGTTGGGCCGCCGGCATTATTTATCCTGTCTTACCGCCGCGACGCGCGCCAACCTCAGCGCCTGGGCCAGTTGTTGCAGGGTAAATGGCTTGCGCAGCAGCGTGATATCCTCAGGCAGCCCGGCACTATTTGGCCGGATATCCTGCCCGCTGATGAGTAATGTTCCCAATGCCGGATTGATGCTGCGGGCCAGGCGGATGACGTCGGCGCCGCTGTGATCGCCCGGCAACATGAGATCGCTGACCAGCAGGTTGATATCCGGCGTCTGGCGCAATAACGCGAGCGCCTCGGCGCCCTGCGCCGTGGACAGCGTCAGATATCCCAACTGGTGTAATTGTTCGCATAGGGTGTTGCGCACATCTTCCTGATCGTCGAGCACCAGTACCAGTAAATCTTCGCTGGGGGACAAATCGGGTTCGGGCAGCACGACGGGCTGCGGCGCCAACGCCGGAGCGCGCGGTAACTGTAGGCGGACCCGCGCGCCGGCGCCGGGGGCGGAGTCGATTTGCACCCGTCCGCCGGACTGGCGAATAAAGCCATAGACCATGGACAGCCCGAGTCCATTGCCGCTGCCGACGGATTTGGTGGTAAAGAACGGCTCGAACACCTGCGACTTAACCTCATCGGACATACCGCAGCCGCTGTCGATCACCTCCACGGCCACCATATCCTGCTTGCGCCCGCCGGTGCGCACCACCCGCTGGTTATAGGTGCGGATAATAATGTCGCCGCCGCGTCCTTCCATGGCGTCGCGGGCGTTGACCACCAGGTTCATGATGGCGTTTTCCAACTGATTAATATCGATCCAGGCCGGCCAGCCGGGTAGTTGGGAGTCAATAACCAGGGTCAGGTTAACCGGCAGTGAATGAAGCAGCAGCTCGCGCAGGTTCTCCACCAGCCCGGCCAACCGCACCGCCTGGGGGTGCAGCGCCTGCTTGCGGGAAAAAGCCAGCAGGCGCTGGGTAAGCTGGGCGCCGCGCCCGGCGGCTTTCAGGGCGCGGGCAATCCGTTCGTCATCGGCGGCGGGGTTGGCGCCGCATAATTCAAGGCTGCCGATAATCACCGCCAGTAGATTATTAAAATCGTGGGCCAGCCCGCCGGTAAGCTGCCCGACCGCCTTCATCTTTTGGCTATGCGCCAGCGCCTGCTCCAGGGCTTTGCGTTCGGAGCGGTCAAGCACCACGTTGACCATGCCGTGCCGGGGCACCGGACTAAAGCGCAGTTCCAGGATAGGTCCGTCCGCCAGATGCATCTCCAGGGCGCGGGGCTGCGCATTACGCAATTGAACGCTCACTTCCCCCCAGTCCGCATATCCCGGTACCCGCGCCTGGTTGCGGCCGAGCGCGGCCAGCAATTCACGGTAATGCTGGCCGCGAAACAGCAGCGCGGCGTCCAGCCCGAGCAGCAGCGGATATTGCGGGTTCCATACCACCAGATGCCCACGGCGGTCGAACAGGGCAAAGCCGTCGCGCATGGCTAAAAACGTGTTCTCCAACTGGGTGCTTTTCTCTTTTAGCAGCCGCGAAGTTTGCTCCAGGGACGCCGTATTACCGGCAAAAACGTTAAACGCCCGCGCCAAATCGCCAAGCTCATCGCGCCGCTGCAATCCCGGCACGCTGACCTGGCGTTCTCCTCTGGCCAAACGGGACATGGCGTCGGCGATAACCGATAAATTGGAACCGAGATTACGATAGATATACCAGCCGGCAAACAAAGTGATGACCAGCGACAACAGGGCAAACAGACCGATAAAGAAAATAATCGACGACAGCTCTTTATGGGTCTGGCGAATACGCTGTTCCGATTCCCCCGCCACTTTTTTGACGTATAAATTGATATCGCCGTTAAGCATGCCGACCAGGGCTTTGATGTGGTAAGCGTAATAAGCGATGGCCAAATCGCTGCCGGATAACTCCCGGGCCAGCGGCGCCAGGCTGCCCTGGCTGCGGATGAAACGGGTGATTTTATCCCCCAGCAGCGTGGCGTCGCCGGCATCGGCCCAGGTTTCCATGACCTGGTCCAATTGGTTGAGGGCGGCGCGGGGGCTGGGGGTTTGGATGGCGATATTCAGCAGGCGATCGATTTCCCGCCGCAGGCCCGTCCCCGCCTGCAACCGATGTTCCCGCGCGGCGATGGTATCGATCTGGTGCAGATACATCTGGCACTGATACAACTCGCTTAGCAGTTGGTTGCGCTGCAGGTGCCGCTGGCGCCCCAATTCAAGCAGGCGGGTGACGCTGTCTTCCAGCGCGCCGCTGCGCTGGGTAATCCGCGCCACCAGCGCCGGTTCGCTGGCCGCCAGCGGAGATTGCGCCAATTGCCGCAGCGAGGATTGCAGCGCCAGCTGCGTTTGCTGCAGCAGGGCCGACTCGCTTTGATACTCCAGCGAGCCCACGACCTGCGAGAGCCGGATGGCGGCGATGGCCACATTGGATGTGTCCCGCGCCAGCTCCATGCTGCCGGTCATTTCGCTCAGGGTCCTGGCCTGCATTTGCTCTTGCAAATTGCCCGCGTGCCGGAAGCCGACAATGGCCACCCCGCTGACCATCAGGGTAACCGCGACCACCAGCAGGTTGAACATCAACAGGCGGCCCCGGGCGCTGGTCAGTACAGGTCGTGGCGAAAACAGGGGCATGATTAGGACTCCGCGGCGGGCCGGCTGCCAGTATAAGATGCGGGCCAATGCCAATTATGACAAACATGAACGGCTTTTGACATTTTGCGTTTATCTGCGCCTGCTTTACTGCGGTGATTAACCTACCGCGAGGAGCCAACCGGATGACGCAGCCCCCCATTCTCGAAATGCGCGACATTGGCAAACGCTTCGGCCATTTCCATGCGTTAAAAGCGGTGAATCTCACGGTCCGGTTGGGAGAAATCCATGCGCTGATGGGAGAAAACGGCGCGGGTAAAAGCACCTTGATGAAAATCCTGGCCGGCGCGTATACCGCCAGCAGCGGCGAAATCATTATCGACGGACAACCGCGGGTGATTAAAGGCCCTAAAGACGCCCTGGCGGCAGGCATTACGCTGATTTACCAGGAAATGAACCTGGCCCCCAACCTGACGGTGGCGGAAAACATTTTCCTGGGCAGCGAGTTGCAGCGGGGCGGCCTGGTCCAGCGCGGCAAAATGGCGCGGGAAGCCCAGCAGGTCATCGATCGTCTCGGCGCGCAGTTCCGCGCCACCGATTTGGTCATGTCCCTGACCATAGCGGAACAGCAGCAGGTGGAAATCGGCCGGGCGCTGCACCGCCGCAGCCGCATTCTGGTCATGGACGAACCTACGGCCGCGCTCTCTTCCCGGGAAACGCAAAAACTGTTCGAGCTGATTAAACGGCTGCGCCAGGAGGGCATGGCCATTATCTATATCAGTCACCGGATGGCCGAAGTCTATGAGTTATCCGATCGGGTCAGCGTGCTGCGCGACGGCCAGTATGTAGGTAGCCTGACGCGCGAAAATCTCTCCGCCGGCGAACTGGTGCGCATGATGGTCGGAAGGCCGCTGAGCGATCTGTTTAATAAAGACGTCAATATCGCCGTCGGCGACGTGCGCCTGGAGCTGAACGGGCTGACCGACGGCAAAAAGGTCAAGCCGGTCAGCCTGCGGGTGCGTGCCGGCGAAATCGTGGCGCTATCGGGCCTGGTGGGCGCCGGGCGCTCTGAACTGGCGCAGCTGATTTTTGGCGTGCATAAATCTACCGGCGGCAGCGTGCGGGTGGACGGCAACGCGGTGGAGATCCGCTCGCCGCGGGATGCCATCGCGCTCGGCATCGGGTTTTTACCCGAAAATCGCAAGGAACAGGGGCTGTTTCTGGAGATGGCCGCCCATGAAAATATCGTGATGCCGACCCTTGAGCGCGACGGGCGTTTCGGCCTGCTCAACCGGCGTAAAGCCCTGGGCATCTCTTCCGAGGCCATCAAATCCCTGAATATCCGCGTCCCCCACGCCCTGGTGCGGGCCGGCGGCCTGTCCGGCGGCAATCAGCAAAAATTGCTGGTTTCGCGCTGGGTCGCCATCCATCCGCGCATTCTGATCCTCGACGAACCGACCCGCGGGGTGGACGTGGGGGCCAAGAGCGAAATCTACCGGATGATGGGGCGATTGGCGCAACAGGGGGTCGCCATTTTGATGATCTCCAGCGAATTACCGGAAGTGGTCGGCATGAGCGACCGGGTTTACGTGATGTGCGAAGGCCAGCTGGCCGGCGAGTTGAGCCGCAGCGAGATCTCGCAGGAAAATATCATGACGCTGGCCACCGGCGTCGTTGCGCAACAGACGCCCGCATAAGGAGCCGACATGACTACGAAGTCCGCATTACCCGACGCCGCGCCGGTTACCGTTAAACGGCCCTGGCTGAATGATGTGATGCAGACGGTGGGTATTTTGCCCATCCTGGTGCTGATCGTGGCGATTTTCGGGTTTGTCGCCCCTAATTTCTTCACCGACAGCAATCTGCTGAATATCGCCCGGCAGGCGTCCATCAATATCGTTCTGGCGGCGGGCATGACCTTTATCATCCTCACCGGCGGCATCGATCTCTCGGTAGGGTCGATGCTGGGCGCCACGGCGGTGGTGGCGATGGTCGTCTCGCTAAACCCGGCGCTGGCCGGCCTGTCGATCCCGCTGGCGCTGCTGGCCGGCCTGGTGATGGGGCTGTTCAACGGTATCCTGGTGGCCTATGCCGGTTTGCCGCCGTTTATCGTCACGCTCGGCACGTATACCGCGCTGCGCGGCGCTGCGTATCTGCTGGCGGACGGCACCACGGTGATCAATTCCTCCATCAATTTCGAATGGATCGGCAATTCCTATCTCGGACCGGTGCCCTGGCTGATTATCATCGCCCTGGCGGTTATTGCGGTGTGCTGGTTCATCCTGCGCCGCACGACCCTCGGCGTACATATCTACGCGGTGGGCGGCAATATGCAGGCGGCGCGTCTGACCGGCATCAAGGTCAGTTTCGTGCTGCTGTTCGTGTATGCCGCCAGCGGCCTGCTTTCCGGCCTGGGCGGCTTAATGAGCGCCTCGCGGCTTTACAGCGCCAACGGCAACCTCGGCATGGGGTATGAGCTGGATGCCATCGCCGCGGTGATCCTGGGCGGCACCAGTTTCGTCGGCGGTATCGGCACCATTACCGGTACGCTGGTGGGCGCGCTGATTATCGCCACGCTTAATAACGGCATGACGCTAATGGGCGTCTCCTACTTCTGGCAGCTGGTGATCAAAGGGGCGGTGATCATCATAGCGGTGCTGATTGACAAATACCGTACCCGACACCATCAGGCATAACCCTACCGGAGAGACACTATGCGATTTAATCCCGTTTATACCGCGCTGCTGACGGCGGCCATGATCACCCTGGCGCCGGCGGCCCAGGCCAAAGAGTTGAAAGCCATTGGGGTGACGGTGGGCGATCTGGCCAACCCGTTCTTTGTCCAGATTACCAAAGGCGCGGAAATGAAAGCCCGCGAACTGGCGGGGGATAAGGTGAACGTCACGCTGGTTTCCAGCGGCTACGATCTCGGCCAGCAGGTGGGGCAAATCGATAATTTTATCGCCGCAAAGGTCGATATGATTATCCTTAACGCGGCGGATTCAAAAGGCATCGGCCCGGCGGTTAAACGCGCCCAGGCCGCCGGTATCGTGGTGGTGGCGGTTGACGTGGCGGCGGAAGGCGCCGATGCCACCATCACCTCCAATAACACCCAGGCCGGGCAAATGGCCTGCCAATACATCAGCGACAAACTCAAAGGCAAGGGCCAGGTGGTTATCGTCAACGGGCCGCCGGTATCCGCGGTGCAAAACCGGGTGGAAGGCTGCATGACCGAACTGAAAAAGCATCCCGATATCAAGCTGCTGTCCTATAACCAGAACGCCAAAGGCAGCCGCGAAGGCGGGCTGGAAATCATGACTTCGCTGCTGGCGGCGAATCCCCATATCGACGCGGTATTCGCCATTAACGATCCCACGGCGATCGGCGCCGATCTGGCCGCCAAGCAGGCCCAGCGTAAAGAATTCTTTATCGTCGGCGTCGATGGTTCGCCGGACGGCGAGGAAGCGCTGAAACGCGAAAATTCGCTGTTTGTCGCCACGCCGGCGCAGGACCCGCAGGTCATGGCCGCGAAGGCGGTGGAGATTGGCTACCAGATCCTGCAGGGCAAACCTGCGCCCAAGGAACCGATACTGATCCCGGTGAAAATGATCGATCGCAACAATATCACCGACTATAAAGGCTGGACGGTGAAATAAACCCGACGGGCGGGATAACCCTGCCCGCTATCTTCCTGTGACGGCGGAGGCGGTATGAAGCGCTCTCAGGTTAATATTATCGTGCAACAAACCCAGCAGTTTTTTGCCCGCAACGGCGTACATCTGCCGCCCTTTGCCCACTTTTCCCCCCAGGACTGGTTGTCGCTTGAACACGGCGACTGGCGGGAAGTGTTTGATTTACATCTCGGCTGGGATGTAACCGATTTTGGCGGCGGCGATTTCGAGCGGGTCGGCCTGACGCTGTTTACCCTGCGCAACGGCTCGCCCGGCGCCGTCCCCTACGCCAAAAGTTATGCTGAAAAAATCATGCACTGCCGCGAAGCGCAAGTCACGCCGCTGCATTTCCATTGGTTCAAGCGCGAGGACATTATCAATCGGGGCGGCGGCAATCTATTGGTGGAAATGTATAATAGCGACGATGAGGAGCGGCTGGCCGACACCCCGGTGACGGTGGCGATCGACGGTTGCCGCCAGACCCACGCCGCCGGATCGCGGGTGCGGCTGGCGCCCGGCGAGAGCATTTGCCTGACCCCGGGCATCTATCATAGCTTCTGGGGCGAAGAAGGTTTTGGCGACGTGGTGGTGGGCGAAGTGTCGATGACCAATGACGACCAGAACGATAACCGGTTTTTGCAAGACCAGGCGCGCTTCGGCCAGATAGAAGAGGATCAGGCGCCGCGCTGGCTGTTATGCAACGATTATCACGACGCCGGTTATGGGCAGGCCCCGGCAATCTGACCGGCATCCGCCCGGACCACATCCGCTGAAAACACATAACCCAGCCGGCGGATGGTGCGGATCATGACCGGCTGGTGCGGATTCGGTTCGATCTTGCGCCGCAGACGCATGATCAGCACATCCACCGTGCGATCAAACACATCCAGGGTTTCGCTGTGGGTCAGTTCCAGCAACTGATCGCGGGTGAGCACCTTGCGGGCATGGGCGACCAGCGCCAGCAGCAGCCCGTATTCGCCCTGCGTCAGCGGCACGGGCTGCTGTTGCGGATTAAACAGCGCGCAGCGCTCGCTGTCGAGCCGCCAGCCGTTGAACCGCCAGCCGGTTTTATTGCCGCTGGCGGGTTCGGTGCCCAGGGCGCCGCTGCGGCGCAATACCGCCTTGATCCGCGCAATGACCACGCGGGGATTAAAAGGTTTGACGATGTAATCATCGGCGCCCATTTCCAGGCCGACGACAATATCGGATTCCGATCCCATGCCGGTGAGCATCACCACCGGCAAATGAGGCTGCAAACGCCGGATTTGCTGCAATACCAGCAGGCCGTTGGTGTCGGGCAGCATCAGATCCAAGAGCACCAGCGAGATATCCGGCAGTTGGGCGAGCAAGGTCAGGGCGGCCTGCCCCTGATGGCAGATATGTACGGTAAACACATGCTCGCTGAGCATGTCGTTCAAGACTTCACAGATAGCGGGGTCGTCGTCGACGACCAATATATTGGGTTTCATAGACCGCCCTCGCTGTGTTACGAAAATGATAATAGAGTGTACATTACGGCTATTCGATAGCGCGGATAATGGTGTGGATGTGTGAGACGTCTCTCATGCCGGCTACGGGATTCACAGAAGGAGATAACGGTGCGTATTGGGATTGATCTGGGTGGAACGAAAATTGAAGTGGTGGCGCTGGCAACGGACGGCAAGGTGCGGTTCCGGCAGCGCATATCTACGCCGCGCGATGATTACGGCCAAACCCTGCAGGCCATTGCCTCGCTGATATCGGCCGCCGAGCAGGCCACCGGCCAGCAGGGGAGCATCGGTATCGGCATTCCGGGCACCCTGTCGCCGTATACCCATAAAGTGAAGAATGCCAATTCGGTCTGGCTCAACAGCCAGCCCATGGATAAAGATTTAACCGCGCTGCTCGGCCGGCCGGTGCGTATCGCCAATGACGCCAACTGCCTGGCGGTTTCCGAAGCCACCGACGGCGCGGCCGCCGGGGCGCAAACCGTATTTGCGGTAATTATCGGCACCGGCTGCGGCGCCGGACTGGCAATCAATGGCCGCGTGCATGCCGGCGGTAACGGCATCGCCGGGGAATGGGGTCATAATCCCCTGCCCTGGCAGGACGAAGATGAACACCGCCACGCCCGGGAAGTGCCTTGTTATTGCGGTAAAGCCGGCTGCACCGAGACATTTATCTCCGGCACCGGTTTTACCGGCGACTATCAACGCCTGGGCGGCCAGCGGTTGACCGGGCCGGAAATCATTCAGCGGGCGGCGGCGGGAGACGCGCTGGCCGAACGGGTGATCGGCCGCTATGAGCTGCGGCTGGCCAAAGCGCTGGCCCAGGCGATCAATTTGCTGGACCCGGATGTAGTGGTGCTGGGCGGCGGCATGAGTAATGTCGATCGCCTTTACCAGACCGTGCCGCCGCTGATTAAGCAATGGGTGTTCGGCGGTGAATGCGAAACTCCGATCCGTAAAGCGGCCCACGGCGACTCCAGCGGCGTGCGCGGGGCGGCCTGGCTATGGCCGGATTGATGCCGCTTCATTTTTTGCCGGGCGCAATGCCCGGCAAAGTGTTATCAACGTTAATAATGCAAAAATTTATTTAATATGTTTTATAATCAATAAATTAACAATTACCCCTTATATCTGAATGCGTATAAATATTTGTAAATGTAATAAAATAATGTGATTTGCTTCAATGTTTCCCCTCCTCGCTATGGATTTTACCTGCCGCTCATTTATGATTTAAACATAAACCCGAACGTCGTTCATATATGCGGACAACAGGATATATCATGGCATCTTTTGACTTCTCCAACCCGGTGAAATTTTACTTCGGCGCCGGCAAACTAAAATTGCTGGGCGGCATCGCCGGCCAATATGGACATAAGGCCCTGCTGGTGGCGTCTGACAGCGCCAAACCCACCGGCCAATTGGCTCTGGTACAGGAATATCTCGATGCCGCCGGTATCGGCTATGCGGTCTACGATAAATTTATGCAAAATCCCCTGTCTACCCTGGTGCATGAAGGCGCGCAATTTGCCAGGACGGAGAATTGCGATGTGGTGATTGGGCTTGGCGGCGGCAGCGCCATGGATATGGCGAAAGGCATTGCATTTTGCGCCGTTAATGAAGGCAGCATCTGGGATTATGTCTTCGGCCGCAAAACGGGTACCGGCGCGCTGCCGATGATCTTGATACCCACCACGGCGGGTACCGGCAGCGAATCAAATCGTACCGCGGTTTTCACTAATCCGGACACCAATGATAAGAAGGGCCTGGTAAACCCGCTGATTTACCCCAAAGCGGCGATTATTGACCCGGAACTCATGCTGACCTTGCCAAAACGGGTCATCGCCGGTCCCGGCGCCGATGTCTTGTTTCATGCACTGGAATCATATATTTCCAAAAACGCCAATCCGTTCAGCGAAATGCTGTCGCTAAAGGCCATAGAACTTATTTCCCGCTACTTGCCGCGGGTTTACGCCGACGTAGCGGACATCGATGCCTGGGAACAGGTTACCCTGGCCAGTTCGTTGGCCGGCATGGCAATCGACTGCGCGGGCACCACCCTGCCCCATGCGCTGCAACATCCCATGGGCGGCCTGCTGAATGTGGTACATGCCGAAGGTATCGCGGCAATGTATGTTCCTTTTATGGAATATACCTGGCCCGCCGCGCCGGAAAAATTTGCCGTTATCGCCAAAACAATGGGCGTTGATACCCAAGGCATGTCGCTGGAAACCGCAGCGGCAAGTAGCGTCGCAGTGGTGCGCGATTTCCTGGCGGGGGTAAATATGATGCCGACGCTGACCGAACTGGGCGTCAAAGAAGAACATTTCGATTGGCTGATTAATAACGTGCTCACAACCATGAAAGTGGTGTTGGCCAATAATCCGCGGGTGCCGGATGCCGATACTATCCGTGAAATATATCAGCGTTGTCTGTAATTAGCTGATTAACCGGATGCTAATGGTCCCAGAGGCTGATTATTTCTGCCGGTCAGTACCCTATTCCCGGCGGAAAAATGAAAATAAGAGGTTAACCAGCATGTTTGCAATAATAGATTGCGGCTCCACGGCTACGCGCATTTTTTTGCTAAGAGACAACGACATCATAGCTAAAAAAGAGACCCCCAATGGAGTGAACCTGTCCGCTTCCAGCGGAAATAACCAGCTATTGAAACAGGCGATAGCAGCCTGCCTGTCGGAATTGTTGCGAGAAAATAACTTCCGTCTTGAGGATATCCGTTTTGCAATTGCATCCGGCATGATTACATCTAATTTGGGGTTAGTGGAAATTCCGCATCTGGTTGCGCCGGTCGCCATAGATGATCTGGCGAAATTCGCGCGGCAATATAACGACATGACAATATTCCCCCTACCTATCCCGGTTGTATTTATTCCCGGAATTAAAAATGATATAGGCACGGCGACATGGGAAAACATGCGCAGCATGGATTTAATGCGCGGGGAGGAAACCCAGGCCATTGGCGTGCTCGCGCGCTATAATCCTGAATTGCCCTGCACCATTATTGAGCTTGGTTCTACTACAAAATTAATTCATATTGACCGCGCGGGGCGGATAGCCGGCAGCATCACTTCGCTTAGCGGCCAAGTGTATGGGGCGGTGTTAAAAGAAACTTTTATCGGTTCCAGCGTTAAACTCGCGGACGGACAAAGCGACATTTTTTCCCCCGAAATTTTGCAGCATGCCTGGCAAAGCGTCCAAAACAGCGGGTTATTGCGCACCATACTATTAACTCGCTTTATTCAATTTTCGTTAAATACCACCGCCGCCGACCGTAAATTATTTTGTGAGTCCGCTATTGCCGCCGATGATATGAAACTTATTGATGACGCTAAGCAATACGGGTTCGATCTCACAGGCGAAATTATCCTGGTGGGTAACGAAAATCGCTGCCGGATTTATCACTATATGATTGAGCATTCCCAAAAAATTTCTCAAGCGGTACGTCAAATAACCGCTCGGGAAGATATCGATAGATTGGTGATAGATGGCGCGAATTATATTGCCAATCGCCTTGCCATCACCATCCCGGCAACGACCAGCGTTTGAGGAAAATGACTTATGTATTCGGTAACTATTGATACTGGCACCACCAATACCCGGATTTGCGTCTGGCGCGACGATCATATTATAGCTCAGGCCAGCGAACCGGTGGGAGTGCGCGATACCGCCATCACCGGCAGCAAAACCACCCTGACCCAGGGCGTGGGCAAAGCCATCCGGGAGGCCCTGGCCGAGGCACGGGTTCCCGAAGGCGAGGCCATAACCTATTTGTCGGCGGGGATGATTACATCTAATGTCGGCTTATGCGAGATCCCCCATCTGGTTGCGCCGGCGGGAATTGCCGAATTGGCCGCCGGCATGGTGAAAGCAGAACTCGGCGACGTCTGCGATCAACCGATTTGGTTTGTTCCCGGCATCAAAAACCACGCCGCCGCGGTCACCAGCGAGAATAGCGACGCCATGGACATCATGCGCGGCGAGGAAACTGAAACCATCGGCGCCATTAGCGCCCTGGACATTCAAGGGCCGGCGGTCATTATCCTGCCGGGTTCCCATTCCAAGTTCGTAAAAATCGACGCCGACAATAAAATTGAAGGCTGCGTCACCACTATTGCCGGCGAACTGCTGGACGTGATTACGCAGCGCACGATTTTAGCCAGTTCCCTTAAACATCGGATGACCGACTCGATAGACGCGCCGGTGCTGCTGGACGGAGCTAAAAGCTGTCAAGATGTGGGACTGGCGCGCAGTTGTTTTTCGGTACGGATTTTGGATATGTTTGGCGATCTGACCGATAACCAAAAAGCCAACTTTTTATTGGGCGCGGTACTGCACGACGATATTCAAGCGATAAAAAACAGTAAAGCATTAAATATTACACCAGATATTACCTTGGTCGTTTGTGGTAAAAAAATACTTAAAGAGGCGCTGATAACGCTGATAAAAAATGACAATTGGTTTACCGGGGAAATTATTATCATGCCAGATAACCAGGCCTCGTTATCGGGACTAGGCGCGCTGGCCATTGCCAAATACAGAAACATTATTTGATTAGCATCTTAATACCTTACATGGCTTTTTTATAGGATAATCAATATGTCCAGTATCGATCAACCGCGTGTTGGCGCGAAAAAGATAGGCGGTAAAAGGTGGTTTGTGGTTTTCCTATTATTAATAGGTGGCATTATAAATTATCTTGACCGGGCAAGCCTTTCTATTGCCGCGCCGGATATGATGAAAGACTTGAACCTGTCTAATACCGATATCGGGTTGATGGGTTCAGTATTTGCATTGATTTATGCCCTGTGCCAATTGCCTTCCGGGTGGCTGGTGGATAAATTCGGCCCCAAGAAAGTCTATACCTGGGCAATTGGATTATGGAGCTTTGCTACCATGCTGACCGGCGCGTGCAGCAACCTGGCCACCTTGTTGTTTGCCCGCGGCATCCTGGGGGTAACCGAAGCCCCGTGCTGGCCTGGGGCGGCCAAGATAACCGCCTCCTGGTTCCCGAAAAAAGAGCGCGCGCTGGCCACCGGTTTCTGGGATGCGGCATCCAAATGGGGTCCGGCAATTGCGCCCCCGATCCTGGTCGCGATCATTGTGCCTTTCGGCTGGCGTTCGCTGTTTTATATTTGCGGTGGCATCGGTTTAATTTTCATGCTGTTTTTCATCTATGCCTACCGGCAGCCTGAAAAACACCCCACCATAACCCCGGAAGAATTGGAATATATTAAACAAGGCGGCGGCGGCACCGCGGAAAAAATCGGGGATACCGAGAATACCATCAGTTGGGGATCGCTATTTAAGTATAAATGCGTATGGGGAATGATTCTCGGCTGGTTCTGTTATGTTTGGATGATGAATATTTTCACCACTTTTTTACCCCTCTACCTGATCAAAACGCAAAATATCGAATTAAAAGCGCTGGGTATATACGCCAGTATCCCTTATTTCGGCGGGATCATAGGCGCCATTTTCGGTGGTTATGTTTCCAAATGGCTGATGGATAAAGAGATATTCAGCGATTCATTAAAATCCAAACGCGCCACCATCAGCGTATCCGCACTGTTGGCCGGCATCACCGTGGTGGCGATTCCTTTTGCCACCAGCCTTGCCGGCACGCTGACCCTGCTGGTGATCGCCATGGCGTTTCTTTCGGCTTTATCCGCCACCGGTTGGGCATTACCCGGTGACGTGGCGCCGTCTTCCATGGTGGGTTCGGTTGGCAGCATCCAGAACTTCGGCGGTTATTTTGCCGGTTCGCTGTCGCCCCTGGTTACCGGCATGATCGCCGATGCCACCGGCTCTTACGCCATGGCCTTTATCAGCGGCGGCATCATCGCCGGCTGTGCGGCGCTGTGTTACTGGTTTATCGTCAGGGCCCCGATTACCGCCGCCGAATAATATTGACCCGGCGGCCAGGGCCGCACGGGTTATGTCCAATTTTTGGCCAGATATCTGGACAGTCAAGAGGTAAGAAATGATTAAGCAGCAGGTTATTCACACTATTGGACAAACTGGCGTTATCGCTATCGTCAGGGGGTCGGCGCCGGAAGATATTTTGCCGTTGGCCTGGGCCCTGTACGAGGGAGGTATCAGGGTACTGGAAGTCACCTGTAATACTCGCGGTTATCTGGCAAGCATAGCGGCGCTTTCCGCCGAACTCGGCGATAAAATGTGGATCGGCGCGGGTACGGTGATTAATCCGGTCATGGCTCAGTTGGTGCTGGACGCCGGGGCCAATTTTGTCCTGGCGCCGGATTTTAATCCTGAAGTCGTCCGGCTGGTGCATGAAAAACGAAAACTGATGATCCCGGCGGTGGCCACGCCAACGGAAATATTGCAGGCTTGCCGCTTAGGGGTGGACCTGCTGAAGCTATTTCCGGCTAACGGCCTGGGTCTCGATTATTTAAAAGAGCTCCAGGGCCCCTTGGATAATTTAGCTATTATCCCCGTCGGAGGCATTACGCTGGATAATATGCCTGATTTTTGCCAAGCGGGCGCGTTTGCCTTGGGTATCGGCAGCGAATTAATTAAAAAAGACTTAATCAGTACCGGACAATGGTCTGAATTGAGCCTATTGGCGGAAAAGTTTATTGCTTGTTTTCAAAAAAATAAAAAAATCGGCAATAACCAAATTTGTTTGTGATGGTTTTTTGCTCAGCTTTTCGCTCATTATGGACCGGTTCATATTTCCTGAACCGGTTGTATGGCGCTACATTTTTCTTCGATAACCAACGCAATATTGTATAATGCGGCAGCGATACGACTATCAGGTTATCAGGAAAAAAAATGGAAAAAATTAACCGCTCCGTCGCCAGGGCTCTCGAAATGCTGGAACTGGTAGCCGACAGTACGGAAGAACTCACCATCACTGAAATCAGTAAAAGCCTGGGTATTCCCAAAAGCACCACGTTCGATATCATTTATACCCTGGTTGATAAAGGGTACCTTGATGTGGCAAATGCCCGCGCCAAGTCATTCAAGCTGGGGCTTAAACTATTTCAGACCGGCGCGGCTTACCTCGATCAGGCCCCGTTTTACGAGGTCGCCAGACCCATTCTCGAAGAACTGGCCGCCCAGGCGCAGGAAACCACGTTTTTAGCGATGGAGAACGAGGGGTATCTGGTCTATCTCGACAAGGTGGAAAGTTCGGCCTCGGTCAGAACCTCGGCGCGTATCGGCTCGAATAACCCGATTTATTGTACCGGCCTGGGCAAAGCCCTGCTGGCGGCCATGCCGGACCAGCGGGTCAGGGATATTCTGGCGATGACCGGCGGATTGAAACCGATCACCGACTACACCATTACCGATGAAGACAAGTTCTTCACCATCCTTAATGAGGCGCGCCGACGCGGTTACGCCATTGACGATCGCGAACACAATGCCGAAGTATTTTGCGTCGCCGCCCCGGTCTACAATGCCTACGGAAAACCGCAGGCGGCCATCAGCATCGCCAGCCTGTTTTCCAAAATCCAAAACGATCCCGCCCGGATTGAGCAACTGGGCGGCATGATTTCCCGCGCCGCGCTGCTTATTTCCCAACGGATCGGCTTTCGCAGCGATAAGCTCTACAGCGATTTTCGCCAGTAGGCGCAGAAAGTATCCAACGGTTCGTCGCGTTGGTATATTCCCACCCCGCCTTGATGATCCTTATCTATAATCAATTGCATGATAAAATAATATCGCGATGCTAATGAGAGGGATCATGGCCGATAAATCAACAACACCAGCGACCACCCACCCAACCAAAGCCAGCCCGCTGCTTGGCAATATCCATACCGGCAATGCGCGCGTGGATCAGGCCGCGCAACGCTCGGGGCGTTTTATCGAAAAAGTCAGCGCTTACCCCGCGATAGCGCATGTGATTCGCGCGGTGGAACGCTTTAACGATCGCATGGGCAGCCAGTTCGGCGCGGCCATCACCTATTTTTCTTTTCTTTCCATGATACCCATACTTATGGTGTCATTTGCCGGGGCAGGATTTTTCCTGGCTTCAAACCCCGATATTCTTACCGATCTGATTAATAAAATCGTCGATAGCATCAGCGACAAAACCCTGGCGGAGACCCTGAAAACCACGGTCAGCACGGCTATTGCGCAGCGCACGACGGTGGGCATCACCGGCCTGCTGATCGCCCTGTATTCCGGGCTGAACTGGATGGGCAACCTGCGCGAGGCGATCCGCGCCCAGCTGCGTGACGAATGGGTGCGCAATCCCCAGGACGAAGAAAAATTCTATTATAAATATCTGCGCGATCTGATTTCATTGATTGGGCTGATTGTGGCGCTGATTGTCACCCTCTCCCTGACCTCCATTGCCGGCGCCGCGCAAGATACCATCGTCAAAGCGCTGGGCCTGGATTCTATTGAATGGCTGAAGCCGGCCATGACGATTATCGGTCTGGCTATCTCCATTCTGGCCAATTACCTGCTGTTTTTGTGGATTTTCTGGGTTATCCCGCGCCATAAGCCCCACAGCAAAGCCATTTTTCGCGGCACGCTGCTGGCGGCCATCGGTTTTGAAATCATCAAAATCATTATGACCATGACGCTGCCGAAGCTGGCGACCTCGCCTTCCGGCGCCGCCTTTGGTTCGGTTATCGGCCTGATGGCTTTCTTTTACTTTTTCGCCCGCCTGACGCTGTTTTGCGCGGCCTGGATCGCCACCGCCCACTACCCCCCGGAACAGGATAATCAACCGCTGCGGGCGGACGAATCCAATCCCGCGGACGCAGATTCTTCAACGCCTCCCTCACCCAATGCCCGGCCCGCCGATAGCGCCGAGGGGGTTGCCAAATCGGCGGCGGCGAACCGTGACGCCGAACGGCCAGCGCGGCGGCGCCCGCTGCCGGCGCCCTATCTAATGGCGCTTACGGCCGGGATAGTAGTGTATTGCTTCAATAAATTGCGTTGAATACAGTGTTTTGTGCCAACTTTAACAAAACCGCAACCATAACCCAGCATATAACTCTTACCCTGCGCTTTTCTTGGCCGCCCTTTCAGGGTTTAACTCTGCCATAGGCCCCCCGGCGCGCGGTAATCACTGCCATTCAGGGACCGGGACGAATAATCTGCTTTCTGGTTCCTGGAAGGGACTTTCGCTCAAAATTACGTCATTGAAAATGCATTTTTCTATGTCTAAGATGCCTTTCTTTTACGAAATTGATCAATAAGAAATATAATGCCAGCCTCCATCGCACCAACCATCGAATCCAACGCGCAATCCGTCCCGATAAATTCCCGGGGAAAAGTGATTGTGGCGTCGCTCATCGGCACAGCTATCGAATTCTTCGATTTCTATATCTATGCCACCGCGGCCGTAATTGTTTTTCCCCATATTTTCTTTCCCCAGGGCGATCCCACCGCCGCCACGCTGCAATCGCTGGCGACCTTCGCCATTGCGTTTATCGCGCGCCCCATCGGCTCGGCGCTATTTGGCCATTTCGGCGATCGGGTGGGCCGTAAAGTGACCCTGGTGGCTTCGCTGCTGACCATGGGCATCTCCACCGTTCTGATTGGCCTGCTGCCGGGTTACCAAACCATCGGCATCATGGCGCCAATACTGCTGGCGCTGGCGCGTTTTGGCCAGGGTCTCGGGCTGGGCGGGGAATGGGGCGGCGCGGCGCTGCTGGCAACGGAAAATGCCCCGGCGCATAAACGCGCGCTCTACGGCTCCTTCCCGCAACTGGGCGCGCCGATCGGCTTCTTCTTCGCCAACGGCATGTTTTTGCTGCTGTCCTGGCTGCTGACCGACGAACAATTCCTCAGTTGGGGCTGGCGCGTGCCCTTTATTTTATCGGCGGTATTGGTATTGATCGGGCTATATGTCCGGGTATCGCTGCACGAAACGCCGGTATTCGCGAAAATAGCCCTCGCCAAAGCGCAGGTTCGCATGCCCATCGGCACGCTGTTTCGCAAGCACCTGAAAGTGACCATTCTCGGCACCTTCATCATGGTGGCCACCTATACGCTGTTTTATATCATGACCGTTTACTCATTGACGTTTGGCACCGCGCCAAAACCCTTGGGCCTGGGCTTTTCCCGTAACGATTTCTTGCTGATGCTGATGGTCGGCGTGATCGGTTTTGGTTTGCTGGTGCCGGTTTCCGGTCAATTGGCCGATAAATTCGGCCGCCGCAAAACCATGATTGTCATTACTTTGCTGATCATTGTATTTGCGCTGATCTTTCCGTCGATGCTCGGGTCGGGAAACACCTGGCTGGTCATGGCCTTCCTGCTCTGCGGCTTTATCGTGATGGGGCTGACCTTCGGCCCCATGGGCGCCCTGCTTCCCGAACTGTTTCCTACCGAAGTACGTTATACCGGCGCGTCGTTCTCCTATAACGTCGCCTCGATTATCGGCGCCTCGGTCGCCCCTTATATCGCTGCCTGGCTCACCGTCAATTATGGGTTGTTCTACGTGGGCATTTATCTGGCCTCGATGGCGACCCTGACACTGCTGGCCCTTTTGGCCACCCACGAAACCCGGCACCAATCCTTGTAAAAATGCGGGCAACCCGGCCGGCAAACGGTTTATCATGCCGGTTCGGCTAACAAAAACGGGCCGTACTCCCCTGGGGGCGGTCCGTTTTTATATAACTGCCCGGAGTAAAAAACCATGATCAATTGGCGCCGCAACCGATACACCCTGATAATACTGGCGATCGCGCTGGCGGCTCTCGGTACCGCTATTTATTACGGCCGGCAGCCCGGCGGCAATCCCGAAACGCTTTGGAAGATCGTCAGCCAGAAATGCGTGCCGAACCAGCAACAGCACGGACAGCCGGCCCCTTGCAGCGAAGTCAACCTGGCCGCGGGTTATGTGGTATTAAAAGATTTGAACGGCCCGTTACAGTATCTATTGATGCCGGTGGCAAAGATAACCGGCATTGAAAGCCCGCGCGTACTGGAAGCCGGCACCCCTAATTTTTTCGCTGACGCCTGGCAGGCGCGACGCTACCTGGCCGAAAAACGCGGCGCGTCGATACCGGACAGCGCCCTCGCCTTAACCGTTAACTCGGTCTCGGGACGCACGCAAAACCAGCTCCATATCCATATCTCCTGCCTGCGCCCCGATGTGCGCCGGCAGTTGGACGCGGAAGCCCCCGCCATTCTGACTACCTGGCATCCCCTGACCGCGCCGATCATGGGCCATCTCTATCTCGCCAAACGCATCACCGCCGACGAACTGGCGGCGCACAGCCCGTTTTTAAACCTGGCGCAGGAAGTACCTGATGCCGCGGATAAAATGGGCCACTACGGACTGGCAGTGGTACCCCTGGCCGACGGCGCCTTCGCCCTGCTGGCCAGCAAACGCAACCTGCTGCGCATGAACCGGGCGTCCATCGAGGAAATCCAGGACCACACCTGCGCCATCCTGCGCCAATTGTAATACCCGGTAGGCCCGCCGACACCCGAACCCGCGGCGAGTTATGTTAAAGGGAAACCGTGCCGTAGGGGTCGAAGCGGCCATGGTTTTCCTGGCCGCCGGAGTACCCCTTGGCGCGGTAGGCCCGCCGACACCTGAACCCGCAGCGGGCCATGTTAAAGGGAGACCGTGCCGTAGGGGTCGAAGCGGCCATGGTTTTCCTGGCCGCCGGAGTACCCCTTGGCGCGGTAGGCCCGCCGACACCTGAACCCGCAGCGGGCCATGTTAAAGGGAGACCGTGCCGTAGGGGTCGAAGCGGCCATGGTTTTCCTGGCCGCCGGAGTACCCCTTGGCGCGGTAGGCCCGCCGACACCTGAACCCGCAGCGAGTTATGTTAAAGGGAAACCGCCCTTATTTGTTGTTTTTCATTTCCTGCAAAATCGGCCCACACTGATTCTCCTCGCCGCCGCTGGGCGAAATCAACGCCAGCAACGCCGCCGCCGGGGCGAGCACCGCCCCCAGAGCCACCGCCGCCGCGCCGCGGGCAATCAGCGGCCCGGGCTTCACGCCGGCATCGGGATGCTTAAAGGTACCGCGCACATACAAAGGCGAACGCAGCGTAACGATACGCACGCCTTTACTCGACGGATTAATCGACAAATCCAAACGCTCGGTGGAAAAATTAGTGGTCCCATCAATCTTAATCACGGCATTCTCGGTATCGAACACAAACAGCCGGGGCGTCGCCAAACCATTACGCACCCCAAGATCCGCCGCCGCGCAATTAATCTGCACCTGATCGTCGCCAAACAACTTGCCCACCACATAATTACCGACATTCAGCCCGGCAATCTCCATCAAATTGCGGCTAATCACCCCATTATTCATCAAAATACGCACATCCCCATTACTGCTGCCCAACAGCGCCGCCACGGAATTCCCGGTCCCGGTAAACTGCGCGTCGCCGTTCAACTGCCCCATACTGCTGCGCATCGCCTCCACATCGGGGAACAACGCCTTCAATTGCAACCCGCGCGCATGCAAATCCGCGCGGCCGCGCATCGGCGTCTTATCGCCCTCCAGTTTAATAGTGGAATTCAGATTACCGCGCGCCAGCCCAAACCGCAGGGGATCGAGCAGCAATACGCCATTATCCAGCTTGACATGGGTATACAGATCGCTAAGCGGCAGGTTCTTACCATGCTCAATACGTTTGCCGGTGAATTTAACATCGGCGTCCATGGTATCCCATTTGGCGGTGTCGAATTTATCATAAGGCAGAACTTTATCCGCCGGTTGCACCGACTGGGTCTTGGCCTTTTCCTTGCCTTTTTGCGTACCGCTGTCAGCGCCGATCAACGGCCCTAAATCCGCAAAGCGCAACTGGTTCGACACCACCTCGCCGGTGAGGGACGGCCGGGGCTTACCCTGCAAAAATTCCAACGTACCGTGGATATCGCTGGCCCCGATCTTGCCGTTGAATTTCTCATAACGATAGCGGCCGCCCTCTTTACCCTGAAAATGGGCAACCAGATGACCATCAGTGGAATAGGGCGGCGAATCCGGCAGAACCACCCCGGTCAAGCCATGCAGATCGCCGAGGTTATCACCGGATAATTTCAGCCGCAGATTCAACCCGCCCAGATTCATCGGATCTTCGAGCGTGCCCTGGATTACAACCCGGGTCGCGCCGGAGCGGACGTCCGCCTGTAGCGGGAAAGGCTGATTGGCGCTGCGTAAGGCCAGCATGCCGCCAATTTTACCGTCGCCGCTAAGGGGTTCATTATTATATTTGCCGCTGACCTTCCAGCCGAAAATATAATCGTCGGTTTTTTTACTGGCCGCCGCAGGGGCATTGTCCGCCGTTGTCCCTTTATCAGCGGCAGGCGCCGTTCCTGGCGCGGTCTTATCGTCGGCGCCCTTCGCCGCGGTCTGTCCGTCGTTATCGGCCTTCGCCTTGGCAGCGGCGTTATTTTTGCCGTCCGGCTTCGCCGCCGTAGCGGTGTCGTTTTTGTTATCCGCCTTCGCCTTGGCAGCGGCGTTGTCTTTGCCGTCCTGCTTCGCCGCCGTAGCGGTGCCGTTTTTGTTATCGGCCTTCGCCGTGGCGGCGTTGCCTTTGGTGTCCGACCGCGCTTTCGTACCGGCGCTGTCGCTCTTATCCGCCGTGCTCTCGCCGGCCAGCTCCGCATAAGGGATAGGCTTGCCCAGCGGACTTAGGGTTAAATGAATATCGGCCTTGGTTATCGGATCAAGGAAATCGATTTTGCCTTGATCGAACGCGATATCGTCCACTTTAAACGACCACGCCGAAGGAGGCGTATCCTGCTGCGGTTGATCGCTATTGGCCAGATTAAAGGTCCAGTTATTTTTGCCATCGGCCAGCCGCTTTAACGCCGCATCAGGAGCGACCAGGGTAATGCGGGGCAGATAGATTTCTTTATGCAGCAGTGCCAGCGGCGAAATGCTGGCCTCCACCCGTTTTAACCGGGCGGTATAATCGCCGGGCACCTCGGGTGGATTGCCCAGCACCACATCTTCCGCATGCAGATGCGGCCAGGGCACCCAGGCGCGCCAGCCCGCTTCATCCCGCTGGCGCGACCACTGCACGCCCAGGTCGCCATTAATGGCGAAGGGCCGGTGCAGCTCGGCCGACACTTTGTTGTTGATCGTGGGTTTCAGGCGATTGAGATCAAAGGTAGCGATAAAAATAATGACGGCAGCCACTACTACCAGCAAAAAAATTACAATCCCTAAAATCACCTTTTTGGTCCGGGTCATGTGATTACATTCCTCATCAAACGGCCTTATTCCATTAATCATAGTTGAGGATTGGCGACCTGATCCCGGATAATTCCGGTAAGCCGGCTAAAAAAATACCGAATTACTATAGCGTTAGCCATTTTGCACCTGCAAAACGCCGCCTTGGCCGGCGCCAACGCAATACGATCCAAGTCATGAAAAATTAAAACATCGTTTCAGTGCTATTGACTGAAACTGCCATTCTGTTGAGACTAGATGCATCAACACGTTTTTATTCACCTTACTTATACAGGCCCGCAGTTAATGACAACCAAAAACATTGCCGTAATCGGCGAATGCATGATTGAACTGTCCCAAAAAGGCACGGACGTTAAACGCGGTTTTGGCGGCGATACGCTGAACACCTCGGTTTATATTGCGCGGCTGGTCAAACCGGATGCCCTGAACGTGCATTATGTTACCGCTTTGGGCACCGATAGTTTTAGCGAGGACATGATGAGCGCCTGGCAGCGGGAAGGGGTGAAAACCGACCTGATCCAGCGCATGGATAACCGTTTGCCCGGCTTATACTATATCGAGACCGATGACAGCGGCGAGCGCACATTCTACTACTGGCGCAACGAAGCCGCCGCCCGTTATTGGCTGGAAAGCGAGGACTCCGAGCGCATCTGCCAGCAACTGTCCGGCTTTGACTATATTTATTTAAGCGGCATCAGCATCGCCATCCTCAGCGTCGAAAGCCGCAAGCGCCTGCTTACCCTGCTGAAAACCTGCCGGGCCAACGGCGGCAAGGTGATTTTTGACAATAATTATCGCCCGCGCCTGTGGCAGAGCAAAGAAGAAACCCGCGACGCTTACCGGGATATCCTGTCCAATACGGATATCGCGTTTCTGACGCTGGATGACGAAGACATGCTGTGGGATAAACTGCCGGTGGACGAGGTGATCAAACGCACCCGCGGCTGGGGCGTACAGGAAATCGTCATCAAGCGTGGCGCCGAATCCTGCCTGGTCACGACCAAAGAGGGAGAATTGCTGGACGTGCCGGCGATTAAACTGCCGAAGGAAAAAGTGGTGGATACCACCGCCGCGGGCGACTCCTTCAGCGCCGGTTACCTGGCCGTGCGCCTGACCGGCGGCGATGCCGCCGCCGCGGCCAAGTGCGGGCACCTTACCGCCAGCACGGTAATCCAATACCGCGGCGCCATCATTCCGAGCGAAGCCATGCCCCGCTGAGTTTGCGCCGCCCGGAAAAAAACAAAGCCGCGTTAAGATTAACGCGGCTTTTGCATATTATGACTGCGGGGGAATATCCGTGACTTCGGGCTTGCTTTCGTCAACTGCGGCCGGCTGCGGCCCGGGCGCCATAATATGCTCGTAGGTTTCCTGCAATCCTTTCATATTGATTTCCGGCTCGCCCTTGGGTTGCATCAGCACCAGCGTGGCGTTTTGCGATAACTGCGTGCGCAGCTCCTGGTTAAGCATATCCAGCGTCAGTTTGGTCAGGAATTCATTACGCAGTTTTTGATACTGTTCCGGCGCGATATCCACCACATCGTTTTGCTGCGAGCGCAAGCGCTGGCTCATCAGGACAGCGGTATCGGTGCGGGCATAGGTGGCGAACAGCGTGCCGAGTTCGCCGGTCTTGCGCGCCATCAGCGCATCGAATTCCGACTTGCTCAAGCCGTTATTGCGCAGGTTCGCCAATTCATGGGAGACAAAGGTCATCGCCGGCATCAGGTTCTCCGCCGGTGTATCCATATGAACGGCGCACTGGGCGCGCTGGTAATGCACGTTGCAATCAAAGCGCAGGTTGGTTTGCTTCAGGTTGCTGTCTTTCATCGCCTGCTGCACGTGCAGGAATAGCGCCTCGCGGGCCAGATCGCTGCGCCAGTAATGGTCAAGGGCGCGGGAATCGCGAATGGGCTGCCAGGGGGTATCCCAGACCAATTTAAGGCTGTCTTCTTTCTCCCCCTCGCTCATCAGGCTGACCGGCTGGGCCAATAGCGGCGACAGCGTCGGCAGGGTGGAAGGCGTGTCGCGTTTGCCCTTGAGCGTGGAGAACGTTTTGACGATCAGCTCATTGATGTTGCGGCTATCCACGTTGCCGACCACATACAGCGTCATGGCGTCAGGGGTATACCACCGCTGGTAGAATTGCTGCAACAGCTGGCCGTTGATCGGCGGTTTCGCCTGCTGGCTGGGGTCGTGAGCGAGCAATACCGATCCTTTAAGCCGGTAATGCCACCAGTCGCTGCGGGAATTGGCCGGGTAGGTCGCCACCGGGTCCGCCCCTTGCAGCGCCGCATGCAGCGTGGAAGGGGTGATGGTCAAATGGCCGCCGGTGTTCATCATCCACTTCAGCGCTTCTTTTAACAATTCGGGGCGGCCGTTGGGCAGGCTCAGGCTATAAAGGGTGTAATCATAAGAAATCACCGCCGGCGGCTGCGGGCGCTCGTTATCGACACCCTGCTGCCATAATGATTTCAGCTGCGCGCTGGAGAAGTTTTCGCTATGCGTCAACGCCAGGCGCGGAAGCAGGCGCGCAAAACCGGTCTGCTGCGCGTTTTCCGCCAGCGAGCCGGTATTTACCATCAGACGTAATTCGATACGGTCGTTCGGCCGTTGCGGTGTTGTCAATACTTGCCAGGAGAAGCCATTACTGAGTTTACCCTGTTGCCAGGCGGGATCGGGTTGTAATGCTTCTGCCTGAACATTGCCACCCACCGTCGCCAGTAACACTACACTCATGAAAAGACGAATTCCGGTGCCCTGCATGTGAACCCCTACTCAATAACTACCCATTAAAATATGTGAATCTCACTCAGACGGTTTACCGTGCGTTCCATCGATTAGTACTTTTCCCGTCGGAAAAAAGCGTGTCGCAAAGTGTACCATGTTGTTAGACCGCAGACCTTTACGGATGTCACCGCACGGCAGAAAATAGTACCCGGCTGCTTATAAACAACACAATAATGGGATTATTGGCGATTTGCCGGCCATATAACCACGCCATGGCCGGCAAACGGGTTAGAAAAACAGCGAGGCGTTACAGCGGCCTGGCGGCGGCTTTGGCGGGTTTGAGCACCTTGTTCATTTGTTCTTCATCGAGCTGATCGCACCATTTGGCGACGACGATGGTCGCCACGCCGTTACCCACCAGATTGGTCAGCGCGCGGGCTTCGGACATAAAGCGGTCGATCCCCAGGATTAACGCCAGGCCGGCCACCGGCAAATGGCCCACCGCCGAGAGGGTGGCGGCCAACACGATAAAGCCGCTGCCGGTTACGCCCGCCGCCCCTTTGCTTGACAGCAGCAGCACCACCAGCAGAGTGACCTGATGGATAATATCCATATGGCTGTTGGTGGCCTGGGCGATAAACACGGCCGCCATCGTCAGGTAAATCGACGTGCCGTCCAGATTAAACGAGTAGCCGGTGGGAATGACCAGGCCCACCACCGATTTTTCGCAGCCCACGCGCTCCATCTTATCCAGCATACGCGGCAGCGCCGACTCGGAGGACGATGTGCCGAGCACAATCAATAACTCTTCTTTGATATAATTGATAAAACGGAAAATATTGAACCCGGTGACCCGGGCGATCGTGCCCAGCACCACCACCACGAACAGGATGCAGGTCAGATAGAAGCAGGCGATAAGCTGCCCTAATTGCACCAGCGAACCCAGTCCGTATTTACCGATGGTAAAGGCCATGGCGCCGAAGGCGCCGATCGGCGCCAGCCGCATGATCATATTAATGATGCCGAAAATGACTTTGGCGAAGCTGTCGATGACGTTAAAAATCACCTGTCCTCTTTCCCCCAGGCGATGCAGGGCAAAACCGAACAACACCGCGAACAGCAGCACCTGGAGGATATTACCGCTGGCGAAGGCGCCAATGACGCTCGCCGGAATAATATCCATCAGGAAGGCGATCAGCCCCTGCTGTTCGGCCTGCTGGGCATACACCGCCACCGCTTTCGCGTCCAGGGTGGCCGGATCGATATTCATTCCGGCCCCCGGCTGCACGACATTGACGATAATCAAACCGATAATCAGCGCCACGGTGCTGACAATCTCAAAGTAGAGCAGCGCCACCGCCCCGGTGCGTCCCACTTCTTTCAGGCTTTCCATGCCCGCGATACCCGTCACCACGGTGCAGAAAATCACCGGGGCGATGATCATTTTTATCAACTTAACAAATCCGTCACCCAGGGGTTTCATTTGCGCACCGAGCTCGGGGTAGAAATGGCCTAATAAAATACCTGCCGCAATAGCTACCAGCACCTGTAGATAGAGGCTTTTAAAGGGGTTGAATTTCATACCGCCAACCTTGTTGTGAGTTGTAAGGGATTAATTGAGGTGATTTTGTAATACGATTATTAATGATTTGATAAGCATTTAAATATTCAGCAATAGCAATACACCACCCCATGGGCGTTGTCGGTAAGCAGAAAAAGAAAATAAGAATTGAAACGCTTCAGTAAAGGGTTATGAAAGTAAAGAAAGGGGATAGATCGGCAACTACGGGGGATTAACCAGGCGCTAAACGGCGGCGAGGTGTAAAAAACGCTGTTCGAATTCACTTTGCGGCAGCGGTTCGGCGAACAGATAACCCTGTCCCCAGTTGATTTTATGCTCCAGCAGACATTGCAACTGCGCCTCGGTTTCCACGCCTTCGGCAATCACCGGCAGGTCCAATACCTGGGCAATGGCGCTGACGATGCGCAGCATTACCAAATCCTCCGGCAGCCCTTCGATAAAACTCCGGTCGATTTTTAACAGGTCAATCGGCAGGTTGCGCAGCCGATCCAGGTAATACAGGCTGGCGTAGCCCATGCCGAAGTCATCCAGCGCGATTAAAATGCCCAGATCGTGTAATTGGCGCAGCAGGTCCAGCGAGTATTCGAATTCGCTGATGCGCGCGGTTTCGGTGATTTCCAGCACCAGTTGGGCCGCCCCGATGTCATAACGTTCGAGCAGCGTCTTAAGCAAAGGAACCAAATGGGAGCCCTGGAGCTGCTTGGCGGAGATATTTACCGCCAGCGGAATATGGATACCGCGCTTTTCCCATTGGGCCAGCACCCGGCATGACGCCTCCAGCACCCAATTGCCCAGCGGCACCATGGCGCCGATCTCTTCCGCACCGGTGATAAAGTCGGACGGCAGGGAGTAGCTGCCGTCATCCTGCCGCCAGCGCAGCAACACTTCGGCGCCGATCAGCTGATGGTTGCGGATATCCAACTGGGGCTGGAAAAACAGCGCGCAGCGTCCCTGTTCGATCCCTTCCAGAATAGTGCTTTCCAGGGTCAAGCGGCGATGAGCCATGTCCGTCAGCTTTGGCTCGAAGAACAGGATCTGGTTTTTACCATTGTCGTGGGCCGACATCATGGCGGAGGTAGCGCGGCGCAGGAACTGATGCGCGGACTCTTCTTTACGCTGCCTGAGGGCAATGCCGATGCTGGCGGCAGGGCGCAGCGACAGGTTGCCTATGGCCAGCGGCGCGTTGATGCTTTTTATGATGCTTTGCGCCAACTGCATGCATTCATAAGCGTTGCTGATTCCTTTGTCGAAAATAGCGAATTCGTTATGGTTCAGTTGACCGAGAACGCGGTTGTCATTCATATGCCGCTTGAGCTGGCGGATTAAGGTCATCAGCAAGATCCCCCGCTGCGCCTCGGTCAGTATGCCGGTCGCTTCCTGCAAGGTCTCGATGCCGATCACCAGCAGGCCGAAATGCCGCGGTTCCGGCTGCATGACCATTTGCGAGTCCAGCATGGCGGTAAACAGGTTCTTATTCGGCAGGGCGGTCTCGGCATGGCGCGTGGACAGGCGGCTGAGATCCTCGAACATGTCCGCCATCGCCTGCTGGTTGCGGTTATAACTGCGCACCAATACCCCTAGCTCATCGTCACGATGCATATTCGGCAGCGACAGCTGGTGCCGGGGCGTATCCTGGGGCGAGAGCGTTTCCAGTTCGCGGGCAATCTCGCGCAGGGGATGCACCATCAGGCGATTCATGCACCAGGTTATCGCCACCGTCATGACCAGCGCCAGCAGCAGATAGGTGGACATCATGGTGGAAAAAGCGCTGACGATAAACTGGTACAAACGATAAGAATCGGCCTGCAGCACCAGCGAGGCCAGGGCGCGCGGGTGGGATGGCCGCGGCAAGGCATATAGCGGCACCGTGATCTCCACCGGCAGTCTGAACAGGCGTTCGATCAGCGGGGGCACCGGGCGCTCCGGCGGGAAATCCGCATGCAACACCTGGAAATCATTGGGCAGCACCACGTCCGCCCGGCTCAATATGCCCACCGGCTTGAGGGTATTGAGAATGCGCTCGGCCTGGGCCACATCCGCTTTCAATACCGCGCTGGACAGGGGCAGGCGAACCGACATGGCGATATTTTGCAGTTGTTGGGCGTAATCTTCGCGGCGTTGCTGTACAAAATGGAACAGCTGGATCACGATAAAAATGCTAATAGTGACCAGTGCCACCCCTGACACGGTAGCCATCTGTTTAATCGTTAATGAACGTCTGATCCGCAAACTGTTCTCCAATGCGTTCTTTTTTTGCGCCGCCGCAGGCTCCCCGCAGTCGCCCAGCGAAATGATACCTACTAATATATACTATCTCATCACGGCTTTTGTTCTTTAAAACAGGCATTTCGGATAATGCCTGCTTATATGTGGCGCGCCTGGGGAAAGTTGGCATTATCCATATGAATATTCCGCTGGCAAAAAAAGTCGCCGTCTCACAACCGTCCCCGCCGATAGCGATGCGGTAATGCATTTTCGGCGTCAACAGCGCTGGCAACCGAACGAAGAGCTGTGTAAAATGCAGGCAAATCACAATAGGCGTTTACCCACTTATTTTGCATTGCCTCTTTGCCATCGTTTATTTACAACAAACATTACTTTTTCTTTAGAAGTTTTCGATGGCTGCACAACATTATGACGTGCCGGGAGGATAATGACATCTTTCATTGGCAATGCCCTATATTCATAGGATGCCTTTCGCTTCATTAATTAAGACAATTTTCCTTAGCCTGCCTCAGTCAGGAAGGGGGGGCGGTTTATTGCCAACCAATGTGTTTCTTTTGATTTAATTTTGTAAAAAAATGAAACTTGTATTAGGTTGTCTTTATGATCCCCAGCTCTTCTCGCTGAGCCAATATCAATACCTAATAACAAGGCTATGATAGCCCGCGAGCGCTGATATCCTAAGGCAGGAAAGGCGTCCCAAGGGGTGCCGTGCGAATTTACTGTGTGAGGTTGAGAATGAATAATTATGATGATATTAAGCGTTTTAAAGAAAAGCTAAATATGGAAGCCATTGATTATAAAGAAATAGCCGAAAGCAATCCTAATAAGGCTTCTCAAAACTGGGCTATCATCAAACAGGTCGCCACCGCCGATGAACCTTTTCATCCGCTGGATCAGGGCCGTTCTACCCAACCTACGCCAAGCCCGGTTTCCGCGCGGGAATTCACCGCCTCGCCCCTCGGCCACCCGGAGCCCGCGCAACCGTTTTCCAACGGCGCCAGGGATACCGGCGCGCTAAATGCCCCATCCCGCCCGCTAACGTCGGCGCCGGTGCAGGATGAGTCATTCGCCTCGCCTTTGATGAGCGCACTCAGTAAAGCCTTGCCCCCCGCTCCCCAGTCTGCCCGGCCAGGCGGCAGCGCAGTCCATATCCTAGGCGAGGCCCCGGGCGGCGCGGCATTTCTCAACGCGCTGGAGAATCAGTTTACGCGGCAACCGGCCGCGGTAACGGAACCGGCCCGTACCGCGTCCCCGGCGTCTTTGTTTGACGCCGTTGGCCATAGCCAACCCGCGGCGGCCCCCGTCCAGTCACCGGTACGCCCCCGGCCCACCGTATTGTTCCATGCCACGGCCCCGGCAGAAGAGCCCGCCCGGGCGGCCGATAACATGCGCTTTAATAAATTATTTAACCGGAAATCCCCATCCCAGACCGGCACTCTGCCGGCACGTGATATGCCCCTTTCACTTCTTTTAGAGAATATCGCTTTATGCCGTTAGTTTGTGTCTGTTCACCAAAGGGCGGCGTGGGTAAAACGACGATCAGCGCCAATCTTGCCTATGCCCTGGCCCGCAGCGGCAGCAAAGTGCTGGTCATCGATTTTGATGTGCAAAATGCCCTGCGTTTACATTTTGGCGTACCGATTTCAGATACGCGGGGTTATGTGGCGCAGGCCACCACCGCCGTGGACTGGAGCCAATTTATCCTCAAAGCTGATGCCAACCTGTTTGTCCTGCCCTACGGCGAGGTGGAAGAAGACCAGCGTCTGGCGTTTGAAAACGCCATCAGCCACGATCCGCATTTTTTGCAGCGCGGGCTCAATACGGTACTTAATTATCCAGGTCTGGTGGTCATCGCCGATTTTCCTCCCGGCCCGGTACCGGCATTAAAAGCCATGCGGGCCATTGCCGACCTGCATATTGTCGTCATGCTCGCGGATACCGCGTCCCTCTCGTTGCTGCCGCAGATGGAAAACCACAAATTCCTCGGGTCGCCGATGAATAGTAAATTTGGCGAGTATTATGTAGTTAATCAAAGCGATATGCGCCGCAATTTAAGCCGGGACGTATCCCAGTTTTTCGAACAACGGCTGGGCGATCGGTTGCTGGGCGCTATCCACCGGGATGAGTGCGTGCCCGAAGCCAACGCCTCGCAGCGATCGATCATTGAATTCAGCCCGGTATCCGCCGCTGCATTTGATATTGAGCTTATCAGTAAAAAGGTCGCCGCTATTATCGGGGTGAAAGTGGGTGACGGCGAGTTTTATGCCGTGCCGAATCACGGCATCAAATAAAAAAGTCCGGGGCCAGGCATGAATAAGCTTATATTCTCAATACTTTTGCTAGCGTTGCTGCCGGTCGCCGCGGTGATCGTCATCACCCCGATGGATAGCGATAAGCAGTATATATTCGGTCTGTTCAGCATTGGATTGATATTGCTGCTCGGCGTGAGTAAGAGCCATTTAATCAGCGTTATCATGGTGGTAATGTCTTTTTTGATGTCTACCCGCTATATCTACTGGCGCGCCACCGAAACGCTGCATTTTAATTCCGTGATCGAGGCGATACTGGGTATCGGCTTATTTGCTGCCGAGTTGTATGCCTGGACCATTCTGGTGCTGGGTTATCTGCAAACCACCTGGCCGTTGAAACGCAAAATCGAACCGATGCCCGAGGACCCCGCCACCTGGCCGACGGTGGATGTCTATGTACCCTCCTATAACGAAAGCCTTGACGTGGTGCGCGACACGGTACTGGCGGCGCAGTGCATCGATTACCCGCGCGATAAGATGAAAATTTATATCCTTGACGACGGCAAACGCAGCGAATTCGCGGTATTCGCCGCCGACGCCGGGGTGGGTTATATCACCCGTAACGATAATAAACATGCCAAAGCCGGCAACCTGAATCATGCGATGACCGTGACGAAAGGCGAATATATCTGCGTATTCGACTGCGATCACGTGGCCACCCGCGCTTTTCTGCAGGCGACAGTGGGCAGTTTTTTAATCGACGACCGCCTGGCGCTGATCCAAACCCCCCACTACTTTTATTCACCGGACCCGTTTGAGCGCAATCTGTCGGCGGCGCGCGATATCCCCAACGAGGGCGCGCTGTTCTATGGCCCGGTGCAGCAAGGTAATGACAACTGGAACGCCACTTTCTTTTGCGGTTCCTGCGCGGTCATCCGCCGCAGCGCCCTGGAGCAAATTGGCGGTTTCGCGGTGGAAACCGTCACCGAAGACGCCCATACTGCCCTCAAACTCCAGCGGCTGGGCTGGAACTCCGCGTTCTTGTCCGTTCCGCTGGCGGCGGGCCTGGCCACCGAACGCCTGGGCCTGCATGTGATACAGCGAACCCGCTGGGCGCGCGGCATGACCCAGATATTCCGCATGGATAATCCCTTGTTCGGCGGCGGCCTGAAGTGGCAGCAGCGCCTGTGTTATCTCAATGCCATGCTGCACTTCCAATACGGGTTGCCGCGCGTAGTGTTCCTGACCGCGCCCCTGGCCTATCTTCTGTTTAACCAAAATGTCATCGCCTCGTCGGCGAGCACCATTTTTGCCTATGTGCTGCCGCACCTGTTTTTGGCGATCTACATAAACTCCCGCATGAATGGCCGTTTCCGCTATACCTTCTGGGGAGAAATTTACGAAACGGTCATGGCTTTCCATTTGATTATCCCGACCCTGCTGACCCTGGTTTCCCCTAAACACGGCAAATTCAACGTGACGGATAAAGGCGGCCTGCTGGACGTGGGTTTCTTCGATTTCCATATCGTCAAGCCCCACCTGATCGTGGCGGTATTGCTGGGCATAGGCATTGCGGCCGGGGTAGTGCGGGCCATCATGCATGATTATTTCAACGTGGACCCGCACGTTATCCTGTTCAATATCGTTTGGGCGTCCCTGAGCGTCATCATTTTGCTCGCGGCGATTGCGGTGGCCAAAGAGACGCGCCAAATCCGTAAAACGATCCGTATCGATGTGAAAATTCCGGCGATCATTCATTTCGCCAGCGGCATTTCGG
The DNA here is from genome assembly GCF_047324175.1 of Sodalis sp. RH21. Classification (NCBI taxonomy): domain Bacteria; kingdom Pseudomonadati; phylum Pseudomonadota; class Gammaproteobacteria; order Enterobacterales; family Bruguierivoracaceae; genus Sodalis; species Sodalis sp. RH21. Next base: position 5,589,162 of record NZ_CP178732.1, read on the forward strand.
CCCGTACGGAAACCCTGGATTTGTCGATGGGCGGTATGAAGCTGGTCACCCCGGACGATCGCTACCTGCGCGACCAGATAGAAGAAGTCGAATTACGCCTGCAATCGGGGGCGGTCTGCATCCCGGTCAGCGTCATTGGCGCCGATGCCAATGTGATTCGCCTGATGTTTGAAGATATGCCGCTGGAAAAACGCCGCGAACTGGTGCGCGTCGTATTAGCCAGGGCGGATGCCTGGATCGTCCCCCCTTATCCGAAAGATCGGCCGCTGCACTCTTTTGCCAGCATCGTCCGTTGTGTCTTCGAGCTGTTTTACAATACCTGGAAAGAACGTGGCCAGAAAAGAAAGAATGCCAAGTCCGTGGGGCCTGGTGAAGCATAATAAGATCACTCGGAAATAATCGAATGCCATTTCGTATCAGGAAGATTGTCGATTTTTTTGTGCTGGTTGCGGTGCTGGGCAGCTTGGGGACGGCATTCGCCGCCGATGCTCCCGCGCCGGTTTATCATTTACCGCCATTGCCGGTGCAGCCCGGGGCGAGTGCGCAGGACAATGACACCTCCTCTTTGCAATCCGATCCCAACGCCGCTCCCGCCGCGCCGGCGGCCGGCGCAGCCCAGGCCGCGGATGGCGACGCCAATACGCCGCCCGCCGACGGCCTGCCGATAGATTTCCCGCCGCCGGTGGTCAGGGTGGCCCCGCAGAATAACGCGCCCGCGGCACAAAGCGTAGAAAACCAATTGGCGCAAATCACGCCCCTGAGCGATGATGCCATCAGCGTCGCCAGTATGGGCCAGCCGAACGGCCTGACCCTGAGCGGCGGCCAGTTGCAGTCGGGCATCGTGTTCACCCTGCCCCAGGATCAGGTGGCGACCACCGCCCGGCTCTATCTGGAGCTAAAAGTCTCCCCCGCGCTGGCCGCGCGCGATACCAGCCTGCGCCTGATGCTCAACGGCCAGGAATTGGGCAATGTGGCATTAAACCAGGCTAACGCCGCCAATAATGTTTACGAACTGGATATCCCGGCGGCGATGATCGTCAGCAATAATAACTTGAGTTTTAGCGTCAGCGACGAAAATACCCTGCAATGCGAGCGGGAGCTGTCGGACAAATACTGGGTAACCATCCTGCCCACCAGCCGCTTGCAGTTGAGCAGTCAAATCCTGGATATCGGCCGCGACTTAAGCCATTTCCCGCGGCCGTTTTACGACCCGCTGTCCATGAAAGGCTCGTCGGTGGCGTTTATCTTCGGCCAAAAGGTCAAATCCGACGCGGTGGAGGCCGCCAGCCTGCTGGCTTCTTATTTCGGCCTGCTCTCCAACTATCGTAATGTTGATATCCCGGTGCATCTGGATGAATTACCGACCCAAAACGGCGTTCTGTTCGGCGAGCCGGGGGATAAAATAGCCGACATCATCCTGCCGGACGTCAGCGGTCCGACGCTCAAAATGATCGATAACCCGCTCAATCCGGTCTATAAACTGCTGCTGGTGGTCGGACGCAACGGCAATGAGCTGCGCCAGGCCGCCTACCGGCTTATCTCGTCGCCGCTACCGCCCAAGCAGGATGTCATCGCGGTGCAAAACCAGCCCATTCCCACCCGGCAGCCCTATGATGCCCCGCGCTGGATTGATACCACCAAGCCGGTGTATTTAAAGGATCTGGCGCCGAATCAGGAATCATTGACCGCCAACGGCCTGTATCACGACGGCATCCGTATCGGCTTTCGCGCCGCGCCGGATCTGTTTATGTGGGACGGCGATTCCATACCGGTGAAGATTGATTACCGCTTCCCGACCGAAACCTGGATTGATGAAGACCTGTCGCAGCTGAGCATTACGCTTAACGGCACGTTCCTGCAAAGCTTGTCGGTGAACAAACACGGCCTGGTGGAAACCGCCTGGCGCAGGCTGGGCGGCGATACCCGCCAGGAAACGTTCAATCTGCAATTGGCGCCCTATTTGATTTATGGCGACAATCAGATGGAATTTTATTTCGCCCTCAAGCCCAAAGCAGACGCCCCTTGCAGCCTGCTGACCAGCAATAATATCAAAAGCCGCATCGATCCCGATTCTTATATCGATTTGAGCAAGACGCATCATTTTACGCTGTTGCCAAACCTTTCCTATTATGTCGGCGCGGCCTTTCCGTTCAGCCGGCTGGCCGATTTTTCAGAAACGCTGATATTGTTACCCGCCAACCCCGAGGCGGGTGAAATCGCCACGCTGCTGGCCATGGCCGCCCGCGCCGGCAATGCCACCGGAATTCCGCTTAACCATGTGGAAGTGCGTCTTGGCCTGCATGACGGCGCCGCCGCGGAGCTGGGCGCGAAAGATATCCTCGTTTTCGCCTCGCTGAAACAAAATGAGCTGGTGCAGGATCTGCTGGCGGGGTCGCCTTATGAAATGCGCAACGGCCTGCTGACGGTAAAAGAGCAGACCCTGGCCGATCGGCTCAAGGGCTATTTGTCGGGCCGGTTTTTCCGCCAGGGCATCGAGGCCGACCGGTATCTGGCGTCTACCGACGCCTGGCGCGGTTTCCTGAGTTTTAGTTCTCCCTGGGCCAGCAACCGGGTGGTGGTGATGGCCACGGCGACCAGCAGCGATCAGTTGGAACATTTAAATAGCGATTTGCAACTACCGGCGATCAATGCCGGAATACGCGGCGATATTGCGGTAATCAACAGCGAAAATGGCGTAAAAAGCTTTGTTGTCGGTACCCAATTCCACCGGGGCGAAATGCCGTGGTACATGCTGATCATTTGGTACGCCAACCAGCATATTATTTTGCTGTCTTTATGCGGCCTGCTGTTCGCGGCATTGATAGGCAGCTGTAGTTATGTCCTGCTGGCGCGACATGCGGCCAAGCGCCTGGCCAATAGTGCCAATAAATAACGATATTCACCTGATGTCATACCTGAGTGGGTCCTATGGGTAAGAGAAAATGAAACGGCAACTAAAAAAAGAGTTAAAAACGCTGTATGTAGCCGGCCTGGCGGGCCTGTGTTTATTTTCCGCCATGGCCCAGGCAGCGGATAATAGCCCGGCCATCAACGCCTTGCTGCAACAGGCGGCCTATTGGCATGAAAAAGCCCATAACGATCTGGCCCAAGAGTCGTTACAGAAAATTCTGGCGGTGGATGAAAACAATGCCGACGCTCTTTACCTGCTGTCGCTTTATTCATTGCGCGGCGGCCAAAAGGCCGAAGCCCAGAAATGGCGCCAGCGTTTTGTCAAAGCCGCCCCCAACGATGCGCGTTTGCAAAACCTCGACAGCGCCAGCGTACTGCAAACCATCTCCCCCACCCAGTTAGCCAATGCCCGGCAACTGGCGGCGCAGGGTAATACCGCGCGCGCCATTGAAAGCTACCGTACCCTGTTCCAGGGCAGCCAGCCGCTGGACAGCCTGGCGGTGGAATATTACGAAACCCTGGCCGGTGTTCCGGCTTCGCGCCAGGAAGCCATTACCGGCTTACGCAACCGCCTTGGCCAGCAGCCAACCGATAAAGCCGTCCAATTAGCGCTGGGCCGCATCCTGACTTATGACGAAACCACCCGCCGCGAAGGGATCGGCCTGCTGGCGCCGCTGGCGACCAATAATAAAGGGGCGGATAACGCCCTGCGCCAGGCGTTGATCTGGATGGTGCCCCAGCCCGAAGATAAAGCGGCGTTCGACAATTATATGCAGCGCCATCCCAGCGATAGCGCGGTGTTGGAACATTTCCAGCAAGCGGTGGGAGGCGCTGAGAAAGGCCAGGGCTATAGCGCCCTTAACAGCGGCGATCTGGCGGCGGCGCGCGGCCGGTTCGAGGCGGTATTGACCACCAACCCCAATGATGGCGACGCGTTGGCGGGCCTGGGTTATATCGCGATGCGCGGCAGCGATTTCAGCGCGGCGGAGAACTATCTTAACCAGGCGGTGAAACAGGGCGGTCCAAACAGCGCCCAATGGGCCGCCTTGGCCAAAGACGCGCATTTTTACGGCGAATTGAATAAAGCCAAAGGCGCGGTGTCGGCCGGGGATTTAAATCAGGCGCTGGCCCTCAGTGAACCGCTGACGCAGGCCGAAGGCAATAAAGGCATTTCCGCCGCGTTATTCCGCGCCGACGTGCTGCGCCGGCGCGGCGACCTGGCCGGCGCGGAGCAAATCTATCGCACCGCCTTGTCCCAGGATGCCGGCAATACCGATACCAAACTGGGACTGTATTATACCCTGCACCAGGCCAATAAAACCGTCGAGGCGCAGCAGGTCCTGGCTACCATTCCAGCGGATAAACGTCCGCAGATCGCGGCGGCCGGCGCCGCGGTGAATGTAGACCCGTTGCGCCGCCAGGCCGCGGCGGCGGTGCAGGCCAACGACCCGCAGCGGGCGCTGAATTTATTACAGCAGGCGTTGGAAAAACAGCCCGCCAATATCTGGGTGCGGCTGGATATGGCGCGCATTCTACAAAAGCAGGGCAACGGCGCCCAGGCGCAGGCCATGATGGCCGCAGCCGGGCAGCGCGGCGCGCCGGCGGATAATATCTATGCCGCCGCCCTGTTCGCCAGCGAAACCCAGCGCTGGGCCGTCGCATCGCAACTGCTGTCATCTATTCCCGAGAACCGCCGCAACCGCGCTATGCGCGATTTGGCCGCCCGGGTCGGTTTTAACGAGCAAATGGCCAGCGCCGAGCGCTATATGCAGCAGGGCAACCGCACCGCCGCGCTCAACACCCTGCGCGGTCTGGCGCAATCCCCGCCGGCCGCCCCGGCCGATGTCGGCAATTTGGCCCGCAATCTGATGGTCCTGGGCGATACCGCTACCGCGGTTTCCCTGGTGCGCAATAATATGCGTACCGGCGTCAACGGCAATGCGGGCGATTATGCCGCCCAGGTAGGCGTACTCAACCAGGCGGGCCTGACCGCCGAGGCGGAAGCCTGGATGAACGATCCGCGCATTTTAGCCAGCACCACCCCGGACGAGCTGAGCCGGATACGCCAGGGCTCGGTGATTAATCAGGCCGACGAGCTGCGGGAACGGGGCCAGTACGGCGCGGCGTATGACAAGCTGATTGCCGCCATGCAAAGCGACCCGCAGAATGTCGATTTAATGCTGGCCATGGCGCGTTTATATCAGTCCGGCAAAATGAACGATCAGGCGGCGCGGGTCTATAACTATGTGCTGACGCGCGAGCCGCAAAACGAAGGCGCGCGTGAAGGCGCCGCCAGCGCCGCCCTGGCGCAGGGCGATGTCGGCCGGGCCAAGCAGCTGGTGGCCGGCATGCAAGGTCCCAGGTCGGTGGATCGCCTGGTGCTGGAAGCCCGCATCGCGGAAGCATCGGGCGATCACGATCAGGCCCTGGCCCTGCTGCGCTCCGCCAAAGGCCGGGTCCTTGGCCTGAACTCAGCCGCCGCCGGCGCGCCCCCGGCGATCGGCGGCCTGCAAATGGCCGACAATCCCTTCGTTAATCAACGCAGCGGCGCCGCCACGCCGCGTACCGCATCCAGTTACGGCACGGTGCTGCCGTGGCAGCAATCGGACAATGTGGCGCCGTTGCCGCTGACCGGCATGTCGCCGGCCATGGCCGCCGCCGAAACCCCGGAAAGCCGCGAGCTGACGCAAATAAATGCCATGCTTGATGACATCCAGGGCAGGACCGCGACCTGGGCGCGGGGCGATATCAGCATGCGCAGCCGTGATGGCGAAAGCGGGCTGAGCAACCTGACGGAAATCAAGGCGCCGGTTTCGTTTTCCGGCGTGCCATTCGACAGTTCCCGCCTGAAGCTGACGGTAACGCCGGTATCCCTGGATGCCGGCACCACGTCCGGCACCGCGAATAACCGCTTTGGCACCGGCGCGTTGCAAAACGCCCTGGCGGCCCAAAATACCGTGAGCAAGGCCCTTGAGGTACTGCGTACCTCGGTGAACGCCGAAACCGGCGAGCGGCTGTTTACCGATGCGCAGATAGATGCGTATAAAACGAAAACCCTGAGCGAAATTCAAAGCGAAGCGGCCACGCTGTATAACACCAACTGTAATTCCAGCTCCAGCGCCGATATCGCCACGGCCTGTACCGCCGGCAGCCAAATTACCAGCGTGGTTCCCGATAATTATATCGCCAATCCGTCCGGCTCGCAGCGCGCGTCGGGGGCGGAAGTCAACGTGGCGCTCAGTGGCGACAGCTATAAAGCGGATATCGGCACCACGCCACTGGGCGAGGATTTAAGCTCGCTGGTGGGCGGCCTGGAATGGTCTCCCAGCCTGACCAGCTTCAGTAAATTACAGCTGATCGCCGAGCGCCGCGCCGTGACCGACAGCCTGCTGGCCTACGTCGGTACCGAGGATAAATACACCGGTAAAAGATGGGGCCAGGTGACCAAAAACGGCGGCAGCGCGCAATACTCCTATGACAATGGCGACGCCGGGCTGTACGCGGGTATCGGCGCTTATAACTATTTGGGCGAGAACGTGCCCAGCAATACCGGCATCACCTCTTCCGTCGGGTTCTACGTGCGGCCCTACCGGGTCAACGGCGATGAAGTTAAAACCGGCGTGAATATCACGTATATGAATTACGATAAAAACCTGAGCTACTTCAGTTACGGCCAGGGGGGTTATTTCAGCCCGCAGAATTACGTCAGTTTCTCGCTGCCCCTTGAATACACCCAAAAATACGCCGATTGGGATTTAACCTTGGGCGGCTCGGTGGGCTATCAATCCTATTCCCAGGATAAAAGCGCGTACTACCCCGGCGATAAAAATTTGCAAACGCAACTTGAGCAGCTTATCGCCAACGGTTACGGCGCTACGGCTTATTACGATGCCCGCAATGAGAATGGCGTAAGTTATAATGTCCATGCCAACGGCAGCTACAAGATTAATACCAATATGTCGGTAGGGGGCCAGGTGGGCTACGATACCTTTGGCGATTACTCCGAAAGTACCGCGCTGGTGTACTTTAAATATTTATTAGGTGGTAAATAAGAATGCAGGATTTGCCGAATACCGCTACCGAGCTCGACTACTTGCGCCGGCAGCAATACCGGGCCGGCTGGCAGGATCTGCTGGATATCATGATTTCGGGCATCGCCGAAAACGCCAGCGATGAAGACCGCCGCCAGTTTCTCAATTTGATGGGCAACCGGCTGGCCGGGCGCTTTCCTTTGGCCCAGGCCGAAACCGTGGGCGATTTGGAAGATCAGCTCAATCGGCTGTGGTCGGATTTTCATTGGGGATTCGTGAGGCTCCATCCGGGTGAAACCCATCTGATACTGACGCATCACGCCTTCCCCGCCGCCGCGCCCGGCGCGCAGGAGCAACGGCAACAATGGAACGACGGATTGGCGGCTATACTGGAAGGAGCTTATGCTGAATGGTTATTGGCCCAAGGCGGCCAGCCTCATGTCCCGCTGCGTTGGTTGCCTGACGGCGCGGAAGGCGTTATGACCTTTAGCTATCAAAACGGTATATAGGGATTATTGAGTTATGAAACTTGCACGCCATGTCGCTCTGCTGCTCGGTTTGGTTTTCGCATTGCTGACGGGTATTGCGCAAGCCGATAATGCCGGCTGGCAACATTACAAAAACCGCTTTATGCTGCCGGAAGGCCGGATAATCGATACCGGCAATCACAACGTCAGCCATACCGAGGGCCAGGGCTTTGCCATGCTGCTGGCGGTTAGCTATAACGATCGCCCTGCGTTTGATAGCTTGTTGAAATGGACGAATGAGCATTTGTACCGTAAAGATATCGGGCTGTATTCCTGGCGCTACGATCCTGCCGCCACTCCGCCGGTATCCGACATCAATAATGCGTCCGACGGCGACACCCTGATCGCCTGGGCGCTGTTGCAGGCGGGCCAGAAATGGCGGCAGCCGGCCTATACCGCGGCCTCCAATGCGCTGCAGACCGCGATTATCAAACACAATGTCATCAAGTTCGCCGGTTACACCATCCTGCTGCCCGGCGCGTCGGGTTTTAACCAGAACAGCGCCGTTACGCTTAATCCGTCCTATTTTATTTTCCCCGCCTGGCAGGCGTTTTATCAAAACAGCCATCTTAAAGTCTGGAACGATTTGTCCACCGATTCCCTCGCGCTGCTGGCGACGATGCGTTTTGGCGATCCGCAGCTGCCCACCGATTGGGTGACCTTGCGGGCGGACAAAACGCTGTCCCCGTCGGATCGCTGGCCGTCCCGTTTCAGTTATGACGCCGTACGTATTCCGCTGTATATCAACTGGGCGCAGCGTAATAGCGTGGCGCTGGGGCCGTATGTCGCGTACTGGCGCCAGTTTGACCGCTTAAGCACTCCCGCCTGGGTAGACGTGTTAACCGGCGCCAAAGCCGGCTATATGCTGTCGCCGGGTATGCTGGCGATCCGCGACGCGATCATGGGCAACGGCGCGCAGGTGAACGAAAATATCCAACCGCAGGAAGATTACTACTCCGCCAGCCTGCGGCTGCTGACGTTCTGGTCGCTGAAATAGCGCGGCCGCCGGGTGCGCAACGGTTGTCCCGCCACTAAAAAAGCGGGCGGAGAATATACTCTCCGCCCGCTTTTTTGTGGCCCATGGCATCAGTCTATCAGCGAATATTCTGCGCTTCGTCCTGATCCACGGCAAAACACGCCACCAACTGGTCGCCGTAGCGCTTAAGCTGCGGCTGCAATTCGGTACAAGTACCGAAACGACGGCGGCAGCGGGCGCTGAAGGCGCATCCCGGCGGCGGGTTCAGGGGACTTGGCAGCTCGCCGGTCAGCTTAATCCGCTCCCGGCGCAAATCCGGGTTCAGACGCGGGGTGGCCGACAATAGTGCCTGGGTATAAGGATGGCGCGGATTGTCGAAAATGGCCTGCTTGCTGCCCTTCTCCACGCAGCGCCCCAGGTACATCACCATCACTTCATCGGCAATATGCTCCACCACCGATAGATCGTGGGAGATAAACACATACGACAGCCCCATCTCCTGCTGCAAATCCATCATCAGGTTCAGCACCTGGGCGCGGACCGACACATCCAGCGCTGATACCGGCTCATCGGCGATCACCACGTCCGGCTCCAGCATCAGGCCGCGGGCGATGGCGATACGCTGGCGCTGCCCGCCCGAGAACATATGCGGGTAGCGGTCGTAATATTCCGTGCGCAGGCCCACTTTCGCCATCATGGCCAGCGCTTTTTCACGCCGCTCCGCCCGGTTGAGCGTGGTATTGATTTGCAGCGGCTCTTCCAGGATCTGCCCGACTTTCTTGCGCGGATTCAGGGAACCGTAGGGGTTCTGGAAGACGATCTGGATCTTTTGGCGGCGCAAATGCTCCGAAGTGATATCCGGCTTGAGCAGATCCTGCCCTAAATAGTGCAGTTCGCCTCCGGTAGGCGCTTCAATCATGGTCAACAACCGGCCCAGCGTGGATTTACCGCAGCCGGATTCGCCGACCACCGCCAGGGTTTTGCCGCGCTCCAGGGTAAAGGAGACGCCGTCCAGGGCCTTCACCATGGTTTCCTTGGCGAATAATCCTTTTTTTACCGGGTAATATTTCTTTAAATCAACCGCATGCAGCAGCGCGGTGGATTTAGGATCGTAAATGGCTTCGCTCATCGGGTAGGCCTCCCGGCATCATCCAGCGGATAGTGGCATTTTGACTGACGATCGGGCAGATCCCTGAGTTCCGGTTCCACCCGGCGGCAATAATCGGTGGCGTAGGGACAGCGGGGATTGAGCAGACAACCGGTCGGCCGATCGTATTTACCCGGCACCATGCCGGGCAACGACGCCAGCCGCGCTTTATCAGTGGCGAATTCCGGCAGGGCGGCCAGCAGCGCCTGGGTATACGGATGGCGCGGCGCGCGGAAAATCTCCGTCGCCTTGCCGGTTTCCACCACCTGTCCGGCATACATCACGATAATATGATGCGCCGCTTCCGCCACCAGGGCCAGGTCATGGGTAATCAGCACCAGCGCCATATTTTCCCGCTGCTGAAGATCGAGCAGCAGTTCAATAATCTGCGCCTGGATGGTCACATCCAGCGCGGTGGTCGGTTCATCGGCAATCAGCAGCTTGGGCCGGCAGGCGATCGCCATGGCGATCATCACCCGCTGGCTCATGCCGCCGGACAACTGGTGCGGGTAGACATCCAGGCGCGACGCCGGAGCGGGAATCCCCACCAGGGTCAATAAATCGATTGCCCGCTGGCGGCGGGTTTTGCGGTTGCCGCCCTGGTGGACCTTGATGGCTTCCATAATCTGAAAACCCACGGTGTAGCAGGGGTTGAGGCTGGTCATCGGGTCCTGGAAAATCATGGCGATGTCGGCGCCAATCAGCTGGCGACGTTCGCGGCTGGAGATTTTCTGCAAATCCCGGCCGTTGAACACCAGGTTTTCCGCCATGACGCGGCCGGGGAAATCAATCAATCCCATGATGGCCAGCGAGCTGACCGACTTACCGGAGCCGGATTCGCCGACGATACCCACTACCTGGCCTTGTTCCACCTGGTAGCTGATGCGATCCACGGCACGAAACGGCGTTCCTTCATCACCGAAATGCACCGATAGTTTATCTATGGTTAATAACGCCATTGCTTCCTCATTACTGCTTGAGTTTGGGGTCGAGAGCATCACGCAGGCCGTCCCCCATCAAATTAAAGGCTAATACGGTGAGCAGGATAATGAACCCCGGGAAGGTCACCACCCACCAGGCACTTTGCGCGAACTGCAACACATCGGCGAGCATGGTGCCCCACTCCGGTGTCGGCGGCTGCGCGCCCATGCCCAGAAAGCCCAACGCGGCCATATCAAGGATGGCATTGGAGAACCCCAGCGATGCCTGCACGATCAGCGGCGCCAGACAGTTGGGAAGGATATTGATAAACATCTGGCGCATTGGCCCGGCGCCGGCCACGCCGGAGGCGGTCACGTAATCGCGGTTCACCTCGCCGAGCACCGCCGCGCGCGTTAAACGCACATAGTGCGGCAGGGCGACGAACGTCAGCGCCAGCGAGGCGTTAACGATGGACGGGCCGAATACCGCCACCAGCACCAGGGCCAGCAGCAGGCTGGGCAGCGCCAGCATGATATCCACCACGCGCATGATGACCACGTCCACCAAACCGCCGATATAGCCGGACAGCAGGCCGAAAATCACCCCGAAAATCAGCGACAGCGCCACCACCAGGCAGCCCACCAGCAGGGACAGACGCGCGCCGTACATCAGGCGGGTCAGGATATCGCGGCCGACATCGTCGGTGCCCAGGATAAACTGCCAGCTGCCGCCGTCCATCCAGACCGGCGGGCGCAGCAGCGCTTCGCGGAACTGCTCCGCCGGACCATGAGGCGCAAGCACCCCGGCGCCGATGGCGATAACAAACATCAAAATGATATAAGCCAGGCCGATAACCGCGCCTTTATTACGTTTAAAATAATGCCAGAACTCCTGGAGCGGGGTCATGGGCTTCGGTGCGCCGGTCACTACCGGCTCAGAGATTTCAGTCATTTTCCATTCCCCTATTTCTTGTGGCGAATACGCGGGTTAACCACGCCGTACAGCACGTCCACCAGCAGATTCACCACAATAATCAGGATCGCTACCAATAACACCCCACCCTGAACCACCGGATAATCCCGGCGTTGCAAGGCCTCGATCAGCCAGCGGCCCAAACCCGGCCAGGAGAAAATCGTCTCCGTCAGGATGGCGCCCGCCAGCAGGGTGCCGACCTGCAGGCCGATCACCGTGACTACCGGCAACAGCGCGTTACGCAGGGCATGGACAATGATGACGCGCATCCGGCTCAGGCCTTTGGCGCGCGCGGTGCGGATATAATCTTCGCTCAGGACTTCCAGCATGGCCGAACGGGTCATGCGCACGATGACCGCCAGCGGAATGGTGCCCAGCACGATCGCCGGCAGGATCATATGCATCACCGCGTCTTTAAAGTCCCCGGGCTGGCCCCAAAAAAAGGTATCGATCAGCATGAAGCCGGTCAGGGGCATGGTATCGTCCAGGAACACCGTATCCCCCACCCGGCCGGAAACCGGGGTGAGATTAAAGTGCACCGACACCAGCATGATAAGCATCATGCCCCACCAGAAAATCGGCATCGAGTAACCGGCCAGGGAAATACTGACCGCGGTGTGATCAAATAACGAACCGCGCTTTACTGCCGCCAGCACCCCGGCGGGGATACCTACCAGCACGGCGAAAATCATCGCGCAAACACCCAGTTCCAGGGTCGCCTGGAAACGCGGCACGAATTCCTGCCAGACGGGGATGCGGCTTTTAAGTGAAATACCCAGGTCACCGTGCAAAATGCCGATAACATAGTTGACGTATTGCTGAAATAACGGTTTATCCAGGCCTAACTGCGCCATCATCTCTGCGTGGCGTTCCGGGGACATCCCGCGCTCGCCGGCCATGATCAATACCGGATCGCCGGGGATCATATGGACAAACGCAAACGTCAGCAAAGTAATACCAATAAACGTCGGGATAACGAGTCCCAAACGTCGGAGTATGAACTGCAACATATTCCGAACTCTCTGTTTCTGTAAAAAGTTTACCCGGACGCGTGAAGCGGCCGGGTTATCAAAGCTCACATCTTCAGGATTCCCCCCGTGGCCTCGCTGGCGCGATACCTTCCCCGGTGCGGCACCGGGGAATACTCCCGCTTCCTCGCATGGGTGGAGGAAGCTCCCTTGAGGGATATGGGGGGTTAAATGACCTTTAGTCTAAAGATACGTTCTCGAAATGATGTTTACCCAATGGATCGACCACATATCCTTTGACTTCTTTACGCACCGGTTCGTATACCGTTGAATGGGCAACGATTAACGCCGGCGCCTGATCGTGCATCACCACTTGAGCCTGCTTGTACAGGTCAATGCGTTTTGCATGATCGGAGGTGCTGCGGGCCGGTTGAATCAGATCTTCAAACGGTTTGTAGCACCATCTTGAGTAGTTGGAGCCGTCTTTAGCCGCATCGCAGCTAAACAGGGTGGCGAAGAAGTTGTCCGGATCCCCATTGTCCCCGGTCCAGCCCATCATAACGGACTGATGTTCGCCGGCTTTGGCACGCTTGAGGTATTCGCCCCATTCGTAGCTGACGATCTTGGCTTTAACGCCGATTTTCGCCCAGTCGGACTGGATCAGTTCCGCCATGCGGCGGGCATTGGGGTTATAGGGACGCTGAACCGGCATCGCCCACAAATCGATGGAGAAACCGTCCGGCAATCCCGCTTCTTTCAGCAGTTCCTTCGCTTTGGCCGGATCGTAAGCATAATCCTGCACCGCGTCGTTATAACTCCACATGGTCGGCGGAATCAGGTTTTTAGCCGGCTGGCCGGCGCCCTGGTAAACCGCGTCGATGATGGCGGATTTATTGACGGCGGTAATCAGCGCCTGGCGAACCTTCAGGTTATCCAGCGGTTTTTTCTCGACGTTGAACGCCAGATAGCCGACGTTCAGCCCGGGCTGTTCCATCAAATTGATGGTTTTATCTTCTTTCATGCGCGCGATATCGGCCGGATTGGGATACGGCATAATCTGGCATTCGTTTTTCTGCAATTTGGCATACCGTACCGAGGCGTCCGGCGTAATGGAGAACACCAGGCGATCGATTTTCGGTTTGGTGCCCCAGTAGTTTTCGAACGCTTTGTACAGGATGCGGGAGTCTTTCTGGTATTGCAGCAGTTGGAACGGACCGGTACCGATAGGGTTAAGATCGATTTTTTCCGGCGTGCCTGCTTTTTGCATCGAATCCGCATACTGGGCGGACATAATGGAAGCAAAATCCATGGCCAGGTCGGCCAGGAATGGGGACTCTTCGCGGGTCAGATTAAAGCGGACGGTATAATCATCGACTTTTTCGACGCTGCCGATCAAATCGCCCATGCCCATGCCGTCAAAATACTCGTAGTTGCCGCCGGATACTTTATGGTACGGGTTGTTGGCGTCTTTCTGCCGCATAAAGGAGAAGATCACATCGTCGGCGTTAAAATCGCGGGTCGGTTTGAAATCTTTGCTTTCCTGCCATTTCACACCCTTGCGCAAATGGAAGGTGTAAGCCTTGCCATCGGCGCTGATTTCCCATTTTTCCGCCAGGCTCGGAATCACTTCCGTGGTGCCCAGTTTAAAATCGACCAGACGGTTATAGATCGGCACGGAACTGGCATCAAAACTGGTGCCAGAGGTAAATAGCTGCGGGTTAAACCCTTCAGGCGAGCCCTCTGAACAATACACCAGAGTTTTTGCCTGAACGCTGGCCGCCACGGCTAAAGCCGCCAGGCTAATGCCGACCTTCAGTATCCCTGATTTGGTCAAGGAAATTGTCATCGTTATGCTCCATTGTATGATGTGATGTTGTGTGTTGTACGGCCAGACGCTGTTTTTTTTAGTGCTGCGGTCTGTGCAGTTATGCCTTGCGGCATCAGAACTGAAGAAGGGAAATTTGCCGGAGCGCCTGGTGAAAAGCACCGACCGACATGTTGAATGTGCGGACCCATCCAAACAATCCTTTGCCCCTCCTGACTTCCGAGGCTCCCAATTTGGCAACAGTTTGCCAATACGTCAATATAACCAGTAAGGATTTACAAATTTCGTGATGTCCGTCGAGCGCACATAAACCACAGGCGTATGGCGGAAAAAATAGCACGATCGGCAGTGGTTAAGGTAATAACCTGAAGTATTTCACTATGTGACAAAATTTTAATAGTCATACATTCTAATTAAAAACAAAAAATATTTTTTTCCGAATGGCGAATATATGAACTCTTGTTTCATAATTTTCACATAAAGGCAGGTTAAAATGCTGTGATTTATTTGAGTTAATGCCCACATCCACAGCTCTCGTCCATGATTTGCCAAACTATCTGCGCATTATAAATAAACGTTATGACTATCCATAAGCATATCATAGGATCACCCACTACCAATATCCGCACCTACGATATATTCAGCTGATTTAATTATCAATTTTAGCCGGCGACCGCGACCTGCGGACCGCGGTGCTCCTCCCGGCGGCCTGAAATGGCCTAGCGGGCGCAAAGTGTATTTAGCCTATGGGAAATAGCCGTCTTTTTACCGCTAGAATTTCTTTACTTCGATATGCCATTTCTTTAGGGCGTAATAAAGTTGCCTGGGCGTAATATTCAGCAAACGGGCGGCCTTGGCTTTTACCCCGCCGCTTTTTTCCAAAGCCGCGACCAGGCGATAGCGGATAGCCTCGTCATCGGCGTAGGACGCGCGCTTTGCCATCGGCTGGGCATTGCAGGCGCCCGGCTGCCATAACGGGGCGGCCTGCACGGCCGTCGCCCCGGCGCCTGGCCTGGGAAGGCCGGCGTCCGGCTGCTGAGTGATTTTTTGATTCAAATGCTGCCGATAGCAGCGGCCGGATAAACACGGCAGTTGAGGGATAGCGTTGCCCACGGCCTGCAAAGCGGCATGTTCAAGGCAATTCTCCAAATCGCGCACATTGCCCGGCCAGTGGCATAAATAGAGAGGCGCCAACGCGGCCTCGGCCATCGATAAATGCAGGCCGTTAAGGCGGTTATAGCGTTCAAAGAAATAATCCACCAATCCGGGGATATCTTCTTTACGATCCCGCAGGGAGGGAAGATTAATCGTGGCAATATGGATGCGATAATAGAGTTCGGCTAAAAATTCCCCCTGCACCATCATTTGCTCAAGATTTTTCTCCGTGGCGCAAATAATACGTACGTTGCTGGCAAAAGTATGCGGGCTGCCCAGGGGTTTATATACCTGCTCTTGCAGCAGGCGCAGCAGACGTTTTTGCAACGATAGCGAGAAGTGGCCGACTTCGCTGATAAACAACGTCCCCCCCGCCGCCAGGGAAATATCGCCGGGATATTGCGCCGGCGGCTGTGCGGCGTTCGGTAAAAAACCGCTGTCAAAACCGAACAACTCCCGCATAATCTCTTCATTATTCAGGTAGTCGCAGCAGACCTTGATAAACGGACCGGCGCGATTTTGCGACTGGCCATGGATGGCGCGGGCGATAATATCCTTGCCGGTGCCCGGCTCGCCGCGCAGTAAGACCGCCGAACGGGTAGGCGCTATTTTGGCCACCGCCGACATAATGCGTTTCATGGTAAAAGAGCGGGTAATGATCCGGTCGACTTCATGCTTTCCGGCGGCCTTGCGCGCGCGCGGGCCCGTGCGTGGGCCAAGATTATCGGCGCAATGCGCGATGGTGATGCTTTCTTTTATGCCCTCCCCGCCGGGATCTTCCGTCCTGGTCATCTTAATCTCCGCACCGGTAGCTTTTGTAATTCAATTGATATTTCGCCATGCGCAGGCCAAGCATGCGGCGGGTCAGGCCCAGTTGGGCGGCCGCCTTGGACATATTGCCCTGGTGGCGCGCCAGCGATTCGACGATGATTTCGTACTCCATCCGGGATAAGCGCGCCTCCAGGCCCGCTTGGTCGCCGAGTTCGCCCAACGCGGCCGGTTGCAACGAGTTGGGCAAATTATAGCTGTGGATAACGCCGTCTTCCGCCAGCAGCACCGCCCGCTCCATCAGGTTTTCCAGCTCCCGCACATTGCCCGGCCAGTCGTAGCCCAGCAATAAATTCAGCGCGGGGGTGGCGATGGCCGGTACCTCCACCTGCTGCTCTTTGGCAAACCAGGCGTTGAAATGATCGGCCAGTATCAGGATATCGTTGCCCCGTTCACGCAGCGGCGGAATAATAATCGGGAAAACATTCAGCCGGTAAAACAGATCCTCGCGAAATGTCCCCTGGGCGACCATGTCGGTTAAATCGCAGTGGGTGGCCGCCAATATCCGCACGTTAACCTTTATCGACTCATTACTGCCCAAACGCTCAAAGCAGCGCTCCTGGATCACCCGCAGCAGCTTGGCCTGAGCCGGGGGCGAAAGCTCGCCCACTTCATCCAGAAAAATAGTGCCGCCATCGGCTTCTTCAAATCGCCCTGCCCGGCGGGCCACCGCGCCGGTAAAAGCGCCTTTTTCATGGCCGAACAGCTCGCTTTCAATCACGCTTTCCGGCAAAGAAGCGCAGTTGAATTTGACGAAAGGCCCGCTGGCGCAACTGCTATTGTAATGGATGGCGCTGGCGACCCGTTCTTTGCCCACCCCGCTCTCGCCGAGAATCAATACCGTCGTCCGGGCGCGGCTGACCTTTTCAATCATCCGGTATACCGACTGCATGGCCTTGGAGTTGCCGATAATATTCGCCGGCTTGAATTTTTCCTTTAATTCATGGTTAAGCCGGGCGTGCTGATCCTGCAACACCTGTTTATGGGCGCGCTCCAGAAGATGCAGTTCCACCGCCTGGGCGATAGTTGTGGCGATAATGGCCAGCACTTCCAGATCCAGATAGAGCAACTGCCGGTTATTGTATAAACGTTCGACCCCGATGGTGCCCATGACTTTCATGCCGCGCATAATGGGCACGCAAATAAACGACAGCCGGCCGTCCTGGGTTTTATCCCAGCTACCGGTGCGATTAAGGAATAGAGGTTCATCGGCGATCAGCGGTACGATAATGGGCTGCCTGGTTTCCACGACTTTACCGGTAATGCCTTCCCCCGGATAATAAACGCCCTTTTCAATTTCCTCCGGCGATAAACCGAAGCTTTCATGGATAAAAATCTGATCGCAGCTGGCGTCATAAAGGGAAATCATCGCCCTGGTGACCTGCAAATGTTTTTGCATCAGTTCAAGCACCAGTTTTAAGGTCTTGGATAAGGAGCCGCCGACGCTCACCACTTTACTGACTTCCGAGAGCAAAGGCAGCAGTTCGGAGCGGCATTCACCCAGTTGGCAGGTAAAAGAGAGCGACTCGGCCAACGATGGCCGGGTTGGAATGGGTTTAATCATGGCATTCTTCACAAGCTTCATGACCCTCTCCTGGGCGATTACCGCCGACGGCAACAGCATGGTGATATTGAACTGTAAATGGTGCAAATGAGGGGCCAGAACGGTTTATCCGCCATCGTTATATAATAAAATATATAACGACATGATTTACCATTACATTCTTGACGGCGGCGCGGCGGGCGCCGGTGCGATTGGCGGTGGGCCGGTTGTCTCAAAAGCGACAACCGGCGGTTGGCATTGTTGGGTTTAATACGTCGGGATACTGGGCTAAGACCCGGGCGGCGTGGGAAACACCACCGCATAACAGCGGCCGTCAGCGGTTTTCCCTATATCCACGGCCAGCTTCAAGCGCGGGAACTCACGCTTGAACCATTTGGGCACATGGTCGCAGACAATGGCGATTTTCTCGAACGGGGTGTGTTGGAAAAACGGCAGCAATACCTGTTTTGAGGTAAGCGCGCCGTCGCTTTGCAGGGCGTCGATCAAATTAAGCCGGTACTCCCCCGGCGCCTCGCCCGGTTGGATAAAGCGCCCGGGCGCAGTTGCCGTCAAGGCCGATGCCCTGCCGGCTTGCTCCGCTACCCGCTGCTGGATTTGCTGCAAGAAAAATTCCGGTTCGCCGGCAAGACGCCACATCACGATACCCATGCCGTCAAAAAACGACAGCAGCGCACCGGTAATGGAGCGGGCCACAAAATGGCGGCACCCGGCCAGATCCGCCAGCATGGACAGGGTTCGGGTCCTGATTTCAGTCAGTCCCATTCCGTCGTCCAGAGCAAAGGGGATATCCCGCACCGGCCGCCATCCGGCCGGGGACGATTCGAAGACCCTGACCGTGCCGGGCTGGTAAAGCGAGGCGGTCCGGCCGTCCGGGTCAATAAATACCGCTATTTTCATAGATATCTCCCCTAAAAACCGTGTTTTTTGCCCTTCATCGAGACGACATCAACGCGCAATACCCGTGTGGCCCGCAGGTTTTCCGGCGGGAATTGCCAGGCTTTATCGCTAAAGCGCGCCACGATCAGGTTCAGGGCGGCGATCTTCTCCTGCTCCTGTTCAATAAAGACCGCTTTGCCAAAACCGATTACCGTACGGTGCCGGGCCTCGAAGTTACAAATAACCTCGCTTTCCACCACGCCGTGTTCCGTTGATATGGCAAAGCACAGGTTATTATTTTGTTTAATGATGGCTATTTTGGTGCCGGCCCTGGCCGAATGGAAATAGAGCGCGCTGCCGTCCCAGGCATAAAATACCGGCACCATAAACGGCATATCGCCATCTGCCAACGCGATATACATCACTTTCGAGGAAGCCAATATCTCATCGATTTCCGCCCGGTCGGTGATTTCCCGGTCATCCCGGCGCATGGCGCCGTGGGGATGCCCCTGCGCGGGGTGCGCTGTTATCGGGTGCATATGATCCTCTGATTACTCAAACGGGAAGGTGCGGGTTTCCAGCGGGGCCAATAGCGCCGCCAGCGCCCGGCAAACGGCAATAATGCCGGTCACATCCTCCGGGGTAGGCGTGCCGTGATGATAATTTTCCAGCGAACAGATACCGAAAATATCATCCAGCGCCCGGATATCGCGGCTCAGTGCCGCATCGAATTGCATCACTTCCTCCGCCGTATCCATCAGGCTGGCGTAGTTATGATTAAACGGCATGCTGCCGTACCAGGCGCACAGTGCGATCAGATAACATTCGACGGCAATGGACGCCACGTTGAAAATCAGGCCGGGAGATTGCGCCTGGCCGGCAAACAGTTCCGCACGGCGGTGATACCCCCGCGCATTCACGGAAAGCCGGGCGAATTTTTGCCGATCGGTTTCAAATATCATTTTCGACATCGGTTAGCTCCTCCAGGAGTACCATGGCCGGATACGGAACGCCGCCATCCGGCAACCAGGCCGCCGCCAACCCGTCGGCGCGGGCCGGGCTCCTTTACCAAACGTTAAGAATCCACTCTTTGTTTTTCTTGTATTCCATATCGGTAAACAGCGCATTGGCGATCTGCTCCGCCAGCCAGATGGCCCCGGCGTAACCCACCACCGGATGACGATAGGACCCCGCCCGGTCATAAGTGGGAAACCCCACCCTGACCATCGGGATCTGATTATCGATGGCGGTAAAGCGCCCCTTGGAATGGCCCAGGATCAGATCGAGCTTTAGTCCCTTATTGGTGATGCGGTCTTCCAGCTCCCAGAGATCGGCGTTGGTGATAATTTCCATCTCGCCGTCCACCTGCTCTTGCAGGGCAATAATGCGCGGGTCCTGGTCATAAAACGCATTATCGTCGCCCAAAAGCAGCAATACCGGCTTCATTTCCAAATCCAGGCAGAACTCCGCCAATCCGATGGCTAAATCGGGGTTGCCATAAATGGCCACGCGTTTATCGGCCAGGAACATATGCACCAAATCGGTCAGGGCATCGATGGCGATACCGCGCTCACGCACCAGCGATTCGGGAATGGGTTTGCCGGTAAGCTGCCGGAGGTTTTGCAAAAACGTATCGGTATTACGGATACCGATGGGCGTAGGTCCGATAATGGTGGGGATAGCGAACTTTTCCGCCAGGTAGTCCGCCGCCTTGCGGCCCTCATAACGATTCAGGGCTATGGTGCCCAGGGCGTTGGCGGTGCCCACCAAATCCTCGATGGTGGTGTTGCCGTGGGAAACCGTATTGCCGCTGGGCATAACCGGGGAGTCGAAGTTTTCAATTTCAAACAGTACCGTGGCGTCGATTTGCATGGCCGCCAGCAGATGCTTGAGCGCCGTCACATCGCCGGGGTTGACCCAGCCGGTGACCACGTTAAGCTTGCCGTTGGGTTCGCTTTTCTTGGCGAAATATTTTACAAAATCCCGCACCGCCACGTCATAGCCGCTCACCATGCTGCCCACAAAGCTCGGGGTATGGATTGGAATCAAATGGACTTCCCGGCCGGGAAATTTCTGCGGCAGCAGTTCGTCGTTCAGTTTTCTGACCACGCCGTCCACATCGTCGCCGATAACTTCGGTGGAACAGGTGGTAATAATCGGCACCACCTTGACGTGCGGGTAGCGCATCAGCAGCACGTCCACCGCCTGTTCCACGCGATCGAGCGCGCCGAACACCGCCCCGTCCTCATGCACCGAGGAGGAAGCGATTTCGAAGCTCTCTTTCAGATGCTGGGAGATCAACAGGCGCACAAACATGACGCAGCCCTGGCCGCCGTGGACAATGCCGATACAATCCTTGATGCCGATACTGACATATTGCGCCCCCGCCGGCTGGCAGGTGAATATCGGGTTAATCACACCGGTACGTTCTTTGCCTTTTAATTCACATGACATGATCTTGCCCTCTAGTAGCGTTGATCGGTTAGTTCCGCATTCAACGATCCGGTAATGGTCAGGTAATTAAGCCGCTCATGCAGCGCCGTAATAAGCTGCTTGATATCCGACGTCCCCATGGTCGCCAGCCAGGCAAACCGGGTTTGATAAGCTTCTACCAGCACCACGGCGTCCGCCCAATAGCAGCGGGCGGCCGGGGTGGACAAATCCACCGGTTCGTCGCACAATAATTGCGCGGTGATGCCCAGAATCCCCGCGTTCTGCTTTTCCCGGTCCCAGACGCGGGAGTGGAACTGCCAAAGGCAATTTTTCATGATGTAATCCACCAGCGGCTCGATCCGGCTGTCAATCGGGTTTTCCATGGTCGCTCCCTTATTCCTCTGTTTTAGCAGTCTGTTTAGCGAAAGCGGGATAAACCCGTTCGCGCAGTTTGGACACGCTGTCAAACCCGCCGGTGTACTGGCGCAGCTCGGTGGACGACAGGACGTCATCGCCCAGGGCGGCGCCCGATAGCATTTTCTGCGTGACGAAACCGCTGCCGGTGGGGATTGGGTCTTTGCTGATATCCAGCAGGGCCAACTGATGGATCGGCGAATAGATGGCGTTGTAGATATCGCGCGCAAAGCGCACCCAGCCTTCGTAGCCTTTATAAGGCCCGTTATGGTAGGCATGGGCATTCAGATACGGCACCCGGATTTTTTTGGCCACTTCACCGGGCCGTTTACCGGTAAAAATCACGTCCGGCTTAAGTTGATACATCGCCTCGATGGTTTCCAATTCATTGGGATCGTCGATAGCCATCGCCCCGGCTTCACAGCGGGCAATGCCTTTTTCCATATCGCCCTGATGACCGAATTTGGTGTACACCGATACCACCTCCAGCCCCATTTCCGCATGTATCACATGCGCCCAATGCCATAGCTTGGAACCGCCCGGCCACAAGCAGACTTTTTTGCCTTTCAGACGGGCCATATACCAATCAAGCTCCGGTTTCCAGCGGGCGGTTTCTTCATCGATAATGGCCTGCGCCCGATCTTCGATGCCAAAAAACAGACCGATTTTGCGCAGGGAATCGGACAAAGGGCCAAAACCGAAACCGTCGATATCCAGACGCGGAATCCCGTAGCGCACCCGCAGTTCATTGCAGATATATTCCGCCGAACGCGCGCATTCCAGCACATTGAGGTGGGCTTTATGCATACCGCGCAGATCGTCATAGGAACCATTGCCGGTAAAGGTGGACAATACCTGGATGCCCATGCGCTTAAAGTAATCGCACATGACTTCCTGATCGCCCTGGATGTTGTATTCGCCGACGTAATTAATCACGTGGTCGCTGGTGATTTTGGGCTCGACCGTACCGACTTTCTGGTTGATCCAGGCGATATTGATTTTATGGTGCCCGCCGGACTGGCTCGGGCCGGCAAAGCCCGGGGAGTTACAGACAAAAATATCCACATCCGGCATTTCATCCATAATGTCCTGCGCCACCGCGGCGATATCGTCGCCAATCAGCGCCGATGCGCAGGTTTGGTAGATAGTCATGCGCTTAATGGTGGGATGGGCCTTGAAGGCCTCCAGAATATTTTTCTTCAATACCCCTTCGGCGCCAAAGACGATATGTTTCTCTTTCATATCGGTGGCAAAGGTATATTTGAGCTGGAAATTATCGTTGTCGCTGATATAGCGCTTGGTCTGCCAGGTGTCGTAAGTACAGCCCACCGGACCGTGGCTGATATGAATAACATCCTTCATCGGGGTGCCGATCACATGCTTGGCACCGCAATAGGCGCAGCCGCGTTCGGAAAGTGTCCCCGGAATGGTATTGAGATAGCCCAGCGGGAGCACCGAGGTTAAATCTTCCTCGGCGCCTTTCACGACGGCGTGCAGCTTGCGCTCAGGAATACATTTGCTAACGTCAAACTCATGATGTGGCATTCTCTACTCCCCGAATTTATGGGTAACGGTCTTAATTGCCGGAATCAATCCGGCCTTCGACCCGGTAAAACCAGCCGGTGATTAGTCGGCTATACCATATTTAACAACCATGGCTTCCAGGGCATCCATGGACATTGGCTTGGGAATAACCAAGTTTTTGTTTTCAATAATTTTACGCCCCAACTCGCTATATTCATGGGCCTGATTGGATTCAGGATCATATTCGGTCACGGTCTTCTTATTGAACTCGGCTTTTTGCACAATATTATCGCGCGGCACAAAGTGCAGTAATTGGGTACCAATAGCGGTGGTAAATTCCTCGACAAATTCTCTTTCTCCATCCACCTTCCTGCTATTGCAAATAATGCCGCCAAGGCGTACGCCGCTTTGCTTGGCATATTTAACCAGGCCTTTACAGATATTATTGGCTGCATAAATCGCCATCATCTCACCGGAGGCGACGATATAGACTTCTTGGGCTTTACCTTCACGGATTGGCATGGCGAAACCGCCACAGACCACATCGCCTAACACGTCAAAGAAGATAAAATCCAAATCCTCCGAATAGGCTTTATTATTTTCCATCAGGTCGATGGCGGTGATGACCCCGCGCCCCGCACAGCCTACGCCTGGTTCCGGGCCGCCGGACTCAACGCAGCTGATACCAAAAACGCCGGTTTTGACCACCATCTCGTTGGTGATTTTTTCCGCCCCCTGGTCGCGCAATACATCCATCAATGTTTCCTGATGCATGCCGCCAAGAATAAGCCGCGTGGAGTCTGCCTTTGGATCACAACCGTGAATAAAAACTTTCTGATTATGATAAAAGGCTAATGCGGCCGCGGTATTTTGCGTTGTGGTGGATTTACCAATGCCACCTTTGCCATAAATTGCCAATTTGCGAGTCACAATAAAGAACTCCTTTAATAAACGGTGAAAAATAAAATATGTTTTGAACACGCTATGAATAGAGCAATCCCCATGCCAAGGATGGCCTAGCCGGGTCTGCATTGAGGAAAAACAGAGTAACATTGGCAATCCACCGCGTTTACCCACTGTATTTACAGTAAATATATTTCTCGGCTTTTAGTAGGATTTTGTTAGTCACCGGTGTTTATTAACCATTGCCACAATTGATTAAGTACATAAACGTACTTTTTTTAAAATAAAAGTTCTCCGAGGTATTTTTATTCCGGTTACCGATTGGCCGGCCCGGCGCTTGATCAATATCAACACCGTTGCGCCCTGGGATATGTTATTGGTGGTATTAACCATAAAGTCCAGCTACCGGCCAAGGCCAAGCGAGTAACAGCATGTTCTATCTTTCCGATGGGGATATCGATTCATTACTGCTGGAGGATATCCGCTATGGCGATTTGACCACCCGCGCCTTGGGTATAGGCGACCGCGCGGGGATCATGACCTTTAGCCTGCGCCGGCCCGGCAAGGTCAGCGGGTTGGACGCCGCCGCGTGCGTGTTGCGCAAGCTTGAGCTGGCGGTGGAAAAAACGGCGGCGGACGGCCGGGCGGCCCTGCCGGGGGACGTGCTGTTAACCGCCCGCGGCCCGGCTGAACGGTTGCATCAGGGCTGGAAGGTGGCGCAAAACCTGCTGGAGTGGTGCAGCGGGGTCGCCCAGGCCACCCACGAGATGGTCAGCCGGGCGCAGGCGGTGAATTCACGGTTGCAAGTCGCCTGCACCCGGAAAAACATTCCCGGCACCAAGACCCTGGCACTGGGCGCGGTACTGGACGGCGGCGGTACGATCCATCGCAGCGGCACCGCCGATACGGTATTGCTGTTTGCCAATCATCGCCGGTTTTGCGACGACCCCGGCGATTGGCGACAACACGTCGCGACGCTGCGCCTTGCCGCCCCCGATCGGCTGATAGTGGTGGAGGCGGATAACGAGTCCGAAGCGATAGCGGCTCTGCTGAGCGGGCCGGACCTGGTGCAGCTGGATAAATTCAGCCCGGACGCGGTGCGCAAAATGGTGGAATTCGCCCTGTCCGCCGCGCCCCGCTGCCGCCTGGCCGCTGCCGGCGGGGTTAATCTGGACAATATCGCGGAATATGCCCGCACCGGCATCGGGTTAATCGTCACCTCGATGCCTTATTACAGCCAGCCCGCCGACATCCAGGTCCGGCTATATCCCGCCGGTTGAATGTCCCAGGCGCGGACCGGGGATATACCGTACGGCGCACTTAACCGCGGGTCGCCAGCACAATACTCGATGCCTTGACCAATGCGGTGATGGCGTCGCCCGGTTTTAATCCCAAGCCGGTAACGCTCTCATTGGTGATCACCGAAACCAGGGTAAGCGTCGGGTCGATTTCCACCGTCACCTCGCTGTTTATGGCGCCCTTGGTAATATTGCCGATTTTACCGCTGAATTGATTGCGCGCCGAGAAGCGCAATCCGGTATCGGCGGCCGTCAGAATCACCCACGGAGCCTTGATAAACGCGATGGCTTCACCGCCCTGGCGCAAATTAAGATATTGCACGCTGCTATGGGTGATCGTGGCGACCAGCGCTTTCCCATTGGGCAGAGTGATTTCGACTTCATCATTGACCGCGCCCGTAATAATGGCGGTAACGGTGCCGGTAAGCTGATTTCTGGCTGAAGTAAGCATGGTCGTCTCCGATTCGTGTGAGTATCGATAGCCGCGTCTTACGATCGCGATGCGCTCAAAATCACGGCTGGCAAACAGAACGCGATTTGGTAGCGATCGGATAGATAAATTTTATCATCGCACAAACTGCCGGGATGCCATTAATATTTTGGCAAATTTAATTGGTTGATCTTTTAATAAGTTGGCCGATATTGTTGTATAAACTTTTATACAACGACAGCTGAAAACAATGAACAGAAAATATATTGGTGCCATGGTAATGTGCGCGCTTGGGGCATTCTCCAGTCTCAATGCAGCCGCGGCGGAAGATATTCGCGTGACGTATGCCGGGTCGATGGGGGTGGTGATGGATAAATACCTCGGCCCGACGTTTGCCAAAAACGAGCATCTGACTTATCAGGGACAAGGCCAAGGGGCCTACGGCATGGCGCGCCTGCTCGCCTCGAAAAAAATCGTCGCCGATGTCTTTGTTTCCATTACGCCGGGACCCATGGATATCCTTAAACAGGCCGGCATGGTGGATGAGGCCGTACCGGTTGCCAGTACCCGCATGGTGATTGTCTATAACCCGAAAAGCGCCTTCGCTCCCGCGTTTGTCGCCGCGAAAAACGCGCGGCCGGGCGATAAGACGACCGCGCCCTGGTGGAAAGTGCTGCAATCTCCCGGTCTGGCGTTCGGCCGTACCGATCCGGTGAACGACCCCCAGGGGCAAAACATCATCTTTACCATGAAGCTGGCGGAAAAATACTACCGGCAGCCAGGACTCGCCCAGAAGGTTTTGGGCGAGGTGCAAAACCCTAAACAGGTATTTGCCGAAGGCGGTCTGCTGACCCGCATGGAGTCGGGACAGGTTGATGCGTCCTCCGGTTACGAAAGCGCCACCATCTCCGCCAAACTCCCCTATATCACGCTGCCCGATGAAATCAATCTGAGCAATCCCGCCATGTCCGCGGACTGGTACGATAAAGTAAGCTTTGCGGTAAAAGACGCCACGGGCCAGGAAAAAACCCTGCACACCCAACCGCTGGTATTTTATGCCGCCGTACTGAAGAATGCCCCGGATGCCGCGGAAGGACGCAAATTCGTCGCCTTTTTGCAGAGCAAGGCCGGCCAGGCTTTACTGGCGCAAAATGGCTACGGCCAACCCAAGGGCGGGGCGTTGTATCATTAACCGCGCCCGGATAGCGGCGTAACATGCCCGCCCGCTGGTTTGCACTCCCTGCGTTAGTCTTGCTGGCATTGCCATTCGCCACGCTCATAGGGGTGACGCCCTGGCGGGACTTCCATCTGGCCTACGGTGATTGGGGCTCGGTCGGCGTCTCGCTGGGATTGAGCGGTATTTCGATACCGCTGATTATCCTGTTGGGCATCCCGCTGGCGCTATGGTTGGCGCGCACCGTTTCGCCCATGCGTCATTGGGTGGAAATCATGGTATTGATTCCCCTGCTTACTCCCCCGCTGGCGCTGGGCATTCTCCTGGTGTCGGTCTACGGACCCTATGGCGCATTGGGCGGCCTGTTGGCCAGGCTCGGCTTTTCATTGACCAATAACGCCGGCGCGTTTGTCACGGCCCAGGTATATGGGGCGTTGCCCTATTTTGTGATGTCGGCCCGCTCGGCCATCGAGGCCGTTCCGGCGGACGTTGAAGATGCGGCCAAAGTGCTGGGCGCCTCGTCCTGGCGGATACTCACCCGGCTGACGCTGCCGCTGGCGCGCCGTGGCTTGGCCACCGGCCTGGCCATCGCCTGGGTGCGCGTCATAGGTGAGTTTGGCATTGTGCTGGTTTTTTCGTATTTCCCGCAGGGGATACCGGTCAAGTTATATATTAATTTGCAAAATGAGGGCGTTGATGCGGTGTACTCATTATTATGGCTGCTGCTGATAGTAACGCTGCCCTTCCCGTTATGGTGCCTGATACAGTCACGCCGCGTTAGGAACCCCTACTGACGGCCAAGCGCCACGACCTTGGCGGAGGGCCGTTTTTTCAGGTAGTTATTTACGTTGCCCCGGGCTAACTCATCCACGATAAATTTATTGTTTTCGATAGATCTGACCCTGAAAAATGAATTTCTCTCGAGTAATACCTCGCCTTCGGCCAGATGCCGGGTATATAGCATAATCGGGTGGCCCAGCTTTTTGATGCGCATCTCCAAAAACACTCCGGCATGGTCTTTTGTAGCCGCTCGGGCAAATCCCCCGGCAATCTGCCGATCCACGGAAGAGGACAAAAAGCCCGCGCCCGCCAGCACATCGTCGACCTTGATAGCGGCTATCCGTTGTTTGCTTAGCGAACAGCCCCGGTATACTACGCCCGGATAAGGAGGGATTTTGTTTAATGCGCTATCGAGCTCCGCCACCTGAGCTTTCATGGCATCCCTTATCCAGGGGGAAATAAATTGATCCGGCATGCCTTTATCAAGAAACTCATTGATTGCATCATTATTGTTACTGCCGTAAGCTGCAATGGTGGATATTTCCTCGCCGGTAAGGCGCGACTTCTCCATATTTTTGGTACAAATTACATAAAGCCTGGCGGTCGCAGGCGATAAATTTAGCGATTCTTGCAGCAAGTCAATTTTTGAATAGCGGCTAAACCCTCCTCTTTTATGGCTATAAAAAATATCACCGACTTTTTTGAATTTCTGGCCCCATAGACGGGGTAAGATCACCGATCTACGCGCGTAAAGGCTATATGAAACTCCTCCGGGATTGGCTTTGATTAAAAAATATTCATTATTATGCTTGATATAATTTTTATGCGTATCTTTCTCTTGGTAAATAAATGGATTTTCCGGATCGAGGGACAAATTCGGCTCGATTTTTCTTGCTGGTATACCGCCGCGAGTGTCTCGTAATATATTAGCCAACTGCCCAGAGACGCTGCTGCAGAAGTTATCATCAATACCTAAAGGATGCCGTTTTTTCCGGCAAGAAAAAACTTCATAAGCCAATCTTTGCTTGGCTGAAGCATGCCTACTCTCTGGTTGATAGAGATATATTTTATAATCTTTGTCATAAAAAACCGCCACGTGCTTCCCGCTGCCAATATAATAATTGTTTATACCTGGCTTTTTAAAAATAGGGAAGTATTCATTGCCGATATTAATATAGCTTTTTCCGTTGGCTGCGAATATAATCCCTCGGGCATTGTGATGATAAGGTATAATCTGATCGAGGGGTTTACCAAGAAGTTTAATTGCGCGTATTTTATTGAAAATCTGCGGGTGTATCCATTTATGCTGCCGGTTTTTAGCCAAATAACGGAACATACCCTGTTTGATTCCGCCTATTTTTGCAGCATTACCCGGTCCCCTATGCCAGGCACGGTTTCCTTTTGCTGCCATCGCTATTCTGACCTGGCTGGTCAAGCCGGTTTCGCCTGTTTCAACACCGGGGTTAAATGCCCCCCTCTTCGCCAAGGACACTTTATTGGACAGCACATCGGTCAATGCCATAATGGCAATATTAATACCATCATTGACAACATTCATTGCGCCTTGCTGACGCTCAGCCGCGTTATCACCCGCCAGCATTTGATCGATATCTACTCCTAAGGAAATCAGGGGTGTTACGGGGTTGGGTAAAATATTATCTATCGCCGACAGGTACCGGGCAGCCATGTCCCTGCCGATTTCCGCATCGGATTTTATCAATACGTCAGCATCAAAATATGAGCGTTCCTCTTGCCTGATCAGCAGGGCCTCGGGTAAGTTCCCGAGAACGGGTATTTTGCTGCGCCAAATTTTATCGGCGTATCGTTTAGCGAATTCATTGTCCGCAAAATGCGCCAACCAGCTATCGACGCCATCATAGATGATCCCGTCCTGCCGGTCATGCAACGAAAAATGCGCGGCGATATGTTCGCGGCTGGCGTTATACCGGCAAAGGTTAATTAGCCAATCGCGCATTGCTGAAATATTACTGAACGGCACTATATTTTCGTTCCTCGGCAGATAAAGCAGTATTTTTTTTGAAATTTGCGATTCCCAAACAAGCGCATCCGTGGAGAGATATCCATTGATATCGAAAAAATAGATCATTACGGTACTACTCGGCCGGCCAATCAACCCAAATTGATTCAAAAATATCTTTTCAGCGTTTTTTCTATGATTTCCCCCTAATTTAGATAACGCAAAAAATAGCGTATAAATATTTGATGCCTCCTGAATGCTTTTATCCTGCCAGTATTTATCCAAGCGGTTAATAAATATATAGAAAAAATCCATATCCCATATAATCCTGGCAATAACCGAGGGTTTTATCGCAATTTGTTTTCGACTGTTAAAATAAGGATCGGTGAGCGCATTAGTGTTATAAATGCCGCACATTTGATCAACCACGTCGAGATTATCCTGCGCATCGGCCGGAAAATTCTTCAGCACATATTCCGTCAACATTCCCGATTCAATAAGCGTGGCACGGTCATGGCGCCAACCGGTGAATGCATGGGCATCGCTAAAGGCGGAGCTAAACCGATTAAAAAAAGTATTATCAGGATTTATATGTAATTGCGTTTTTGCTTTTATCGCCTTCTTCAGCTCATTTTTGGCAATAGTCAGCAACTGGGGATATTTTTTGCCGTTCTCGATATATCTTTTGGCCATAAGAAAATTTTCGAATTTCTTGGCTGCTCTTATGGAACGGCGGGAAGAGGGATAAGGTATTTTTTTAGACGATGGCTTTATTTGCGGCGCGGCGCTGGTCATGGGAGACGCCGGGAAATGCCATGATGGCAAAGCCGGCATTCCGTTTTGCGCGTTTCCATGAATAGCGGTGATGACACGGTTGCCGGAGTTAAACCGGACGGTCCGATTATTATCTCTGGGGAGCGTCTGGCGCGGCTCGACGGCGGCGCAAATATTGGAAACAAGAAGTAATGTCTGCAGCATCAATTGCGCCATTCCTTTTTTTGGCGCGGGGACCGGCGATTCAGCCAATTTTTTTAATAGTTTTTGCTGTTCATGCGAAGAAAGGCCATGCTTATTTTTCTGGTTGCAGTAATTTCCAATCTGACGCCGATAGCGCTCGTTAGCCGTCAAGCGGATTGAATTCATCGCCAGCGATCCTCCTGTTATTTATATTTTCCCTGTGTTAAATGATAGCAAAGGACCTGCAAGAGGATGCATTATCGGAATGCTGCCGGAAAAAGATGCGTCACCGGGCTCGACGCCCCTGGAACATGAAGTGCCCGGACTAGCCTGGCCGCCATAGTTAAACCTGCACAACTCATCACTAAGGAAATAACTTATGACTTCCCAACATATTCCCGATCGCGAGCGGCGCGTCACCCTTAAATCGATTTCCACGGCGCTGCGCAAATTACATAAGGCATTAATTGATTTGGAAACCCGGCGTTTTGGTCCGGTCGGCAGCCCGTTTGAACACTTACAATTGGTGAGCGCACACCCGCAATTCGCCTGGATACGGCTGCTGTCGGAAATTCTGGTAGAAATGGACGAACGGCTCGATGAGCCGGAGGAAATTGATGGCGCCGTCATCCTGGCTTACAAAACGGTTATCGAACGGCTATTGGCCCTGGGGCCGGAGAATGATACCGAATTTGCCCGCAATTATGTGACCGCCCTGCAGGAATCCCCCGAGGTGGCCATGGCCCACGGCGCGCTGCGGCATCTGCTATTTTCGCTGCCCGGCATCTCCGGCGACGGTGGCCGGCCCGCCTGATCCGCGCCAAAGGACGGGCGATCAACATCAGCGCGCGCCGGATATTGCCCGTGGCGTCTTGGCGCGGGCTACCCCCCGTATCCGGCTCACACTGCGCTTGCCATCATCTTTACAAAATTATCCCGCAGAACATCCTGGATCTCCGGGTTCCACGCAATCCCAATCAGCCAATGGGTATATTCCCCCTCGGCCGGCACCACATTCAGACCGGCAGGCAAAATATGGCTGACGCCGGCGGGCAACAATGCCACGCCGTTTCCGGCCGCCACTAATGCCAGTATGGTTTGAATATCATCGGCAGCAAACACCGACTTGGGGCTGAGTTTATTCTCTTTAAGAAAACCGGCCGTCTGCGTCGTCAGGCCATGCCCACGGTGCGGGGCGAGCTGTAGCAGTTGATGCGACTCAAGTACAGGCCGGATACTCGCAGGGCCAGCGTGCAGCCCGGCAGGAGTGACCAGGACCAGCCGCTCTTCCATCAGCACTTCGACTTGCAGGGGGCCAGGCGCCGGCAGACGTATAAATCCGGCCTGAAGCTGCCCGTCCAGCAACATCCGGCACTGTACGTCGGAAGGCATGTCGTTCAGCGATACCTCGACATCCGGAAACTGCTCACGAAAAGCGGTGACCTGCGCGGGAGCCAGCTGAAACGACGAGATGCCAAATCCCAGGGCAAGCTTACCCGCGCTCCCTTTTTGCATCCTGCCGACATATCCCCGAAACTCATCATACTGCTTGAGCAATTCGCTGGCCCTGGAACAGAGTTGCTGGCCGGCGACGGTGAGTTTCGCGCCTTGGCGGCCACGCTGGAAAAGTGTCATTCCGGCCAGATGCTCCAGCGTCTGGATCTGCTTCGTCAGGGCAGGTTGCGTCAGGCACAGGATTTCCGCAGCGGGGCCATAACGCCCCTGCCGAGCCAGTGTAACGAACGCGCGCAACAGTTTTATATCCATTCCTGTGGGTTATCAAACTCTGAGAAATCGTGATTATACAGTCTCGCACCTGTCTGGTGAAATTGACACCGGTTTCCAGTTGAGGATAGCGGGCATGAAACAGAATCTTCGGGTTGCAACAGTCCAGTTCTGCCACCGGGCTAATGACAAGCACTATAATCTTTCGGTTATGGAGGGGTTTATCCATCAGGCCGGCCGCCAGGGCACCGGGATACTGGCCTTCCCCGAAATGTGTATTACCGGCTACTGGCATGTGCCCGACCTTACCACTAAAGGAGTGGCGGCGCTGGCGGAACGGATTGACGGCAGCCCGTCCCTGGCACGAATCACTTTACTGGCAAAAAAATATGGGATGGCGATAGGCGCGGGACTTATCGAGCAGGGAAACGACGGGCTGCTGTATAACGCTTATGCGGTATGTATGCCGGACGGCCGTGCGCATGTACACCGCAAACTGCATGCCTTCGAGCACCAGGACCTTGCCAGGGGGGACCGCTTTACCGTATTTGATACCCCTTGGGGAGTGCGGGTTGGGATTCTTATCTGCTGGGATAATAATTTGGTCGAGAACGTGCGCGCAACGGCGCTGCTTGGCGCTGATATCCTGGTGGCTCCGCACCAGACGGGCGGAACCCATTCCCGCAGCCCTTATGGAATGAAGCCCATTCCCGCAACGCTTTGGGAAAACAGGTATAACGATCCGCTTGCCCTGGAGACGGCGTTTCGTGGCGATAGCGGGCGCGGCTGGCTGATGCGCTGGCTGCCCGCCAGGGCCCATGACAATGGTTTATTCGTCCTGTTCAGCAATGGTGTTGGACTGGATAACGGCGAGGTTCGCACGGGTGGCGCCATGATCCTCGATCCCTATGGCCGCATCATTGAAGAAACCGGCTCTTTTGAAGATACGATGGTAAGCGCCGATCTCGATTTGAACCTGCTTGCCATGTCTACCGGGAGAAGGTGGATACATGGCCGCCGGCCTGAGCTGTATGGCATTCTGAGTCAATCCCAGGGTTATGAACGCGATGCCCGCAGCGCCAGATTTTCTACGGATGTCCCCAGCTTTGAAAAACGCAAATAGCACAGAGGCCGTCTGCCGTCGCCCTAAGCAAGATTAAAGGAACCAGAATCCGAACAGAACAAAAGAAAAACGGCACGTCAAAGACGTGCCGTTTTTCTTTTACCGACTTCGTCAGGCTGCCTGCGGACAGCTCTTTAGACCAAGCCTTGGGGGAATGTTGGTCGGTGAGAGAGGATTTGAACCTCCGACCCATACGTCCCGAACGTATTGCGCTACCAGGCTGCGCCACTCACCGAGTGCGGGCGCATCTTACTGCGGCCGTCTTTTTGCGTCAATCCCTTTTTCACGAAATTTTACCGGGTGCTGATAAAGCCACCGGTGGGATATGCCGGTTTATATCGCCGACGTTTTAACCGGTTTATTGCACCAATTATTGCCGGCCTTGATTCCGCCGTTCGGCGAGGTGTACCCCAAACAGCCTAAGATGGAATCAAACAGCTCTTCATGGCGATGGGTCGCGCCGATACGCTGCTGCGCCTGCAAACGGTCGAACGCGTCGCGGTGAACCGGGTCGGACAGAAACGAATCCGACGCCCATACCATCATCGGCACGCGGAATTGCTCAGGCGGCGCCATATCCCGCGGCGTGCCGTGCAAATGATAATTTTCATCAATGGACTCGCCGTGATCGGCGGCATAGAACACCAACGCCTTTTTACCCCTGACCTGGTCGATCACGCTATCAAGAAAACTATCGGTATACAGCACGCTGTTATCAAAGGCGTTAACCAGCTGCGCTTTGGTACAGGAGTGATCCACGCCGATACACTCCGGCTGGTAGCGGGCAAAATTGCGCGGGTAACGCTGCGAATAGAGATAATGGGACCCCTTGGTATGAAGGATCACCAAATGTTTGCCCTTGGGGTAGCGTTTGAGCGACTCTTTCATCTCGTCAACCAGCAGCATATCGTCGACGGATTTACCGTCGTTGCGTTTTTCGGCGGCGATCATCTCGCGAAATGAGAAATTATTGGTATCGGTATTGTTGTAGAACCACACTTCGCTTTGCATGGCGAACAGCTCGGAGGTAAACCCCAAAGAGCGCATGACCGCAAAAACGTTCTGCTCTTTGAGCGTACGCTGCTGGTTATCCGACGCCCCGCCTTCGCGCACGAACATACAGCGCAGGGAGAGCTTGGTGGAGGTATCGCAAGATTGCCCGCGAAACGCCACTAAATTTTTCTCGCGGGACAGTTTGGGCGTAGTATCTCGGTTATAGCCCATCATCCCCATATGATCCCAGCGGGTGGTTTCGCCGATGACAAAAATCACATACGTATCGTCGATGCCGGCGGGCGGCACATAGGTAAATTTCTTGGCCGGATCGAGCAGCGAGTCATTATCCTGGCTCTCATCGAAATGGGTATAAGCAAACAGTCCCAGGGCGGCCATCCAATTAACCGGCAGGTAGGAATGGGCGATAACCCCGCCGTAGCTCGGCAAATCGATATTGGTGATTTTTTCGCGCACGTTTTGCGCTTTGTCCTGATAGCGTACCGGCAGCCAGATCAGCGCCAAAATCACCAGCAGGCTTAACAATGGCTTAATCCGCTGGCCGGGGGTTTTTAATTGCTGGAACAGCGTGCCGCTGGTGTTGTTTTTCCAGATCAGGAACACGGGCAGCGCGCTGACCACCACCATCCACAGGAGAAAGTAGAACCCGACCACTTCCTTTGATAAATCAATATCGGTGGTCATGACCGAGGCGATAATCCCATAGCCGATGACCACGTTAAAATATGTCATGTAATAACTGGCGGCAACCGAGATTAGCAACAATAATGTAGCCACGGTGCGGTAGAAGTAGCGTCCGCCCAGCGAGATCAGACGCAACAAAAAGAACGTCGACAGGACAGTGGCCATAATCTCGGTTATGGCAATCACCATGTTGCCGGAGGTCGCGCTCGGATGGAGCAGATCGAAACGACGGATAAAAACCGAAAGGTTAAGAAACAAACCTATATAAATGGCGATTAGTATCGATAGCTTCTGCTGTGACAGCTGTTTTGCTAAATTTATCAACGCAAGGTCTCGGCGAATCTGTGTATTTTTGGACGCTGTGAGGACAGATTGACTATCTGAAGTCAGACCGCCACGGGTAACCCGTGCCAACAACGAATGAATAAGCACATCATTAAGTATGAGTTTTTGACCCATTTAATATTAAAAAGTTTTATTGGTAGGTGATATAACGCTTTTGCAGTGAGATCGCCTAAAAAACAACCGCCGCAAGCGTAATGCCCACGGCGGTTCCGATCCACGATTTTCCCGGACACGCTCCCCTTGGCAGCCCGCCCGCTTCAACCTGGTGAACTAATTAATGACGTTGAGTTTAACATCAATGTTATTGCGGGTCGCGTTGGAATAAGGGCATACCACATGGGCTTTTTGCACCAACTCTTCCGCCACGCTGCGATCCAGGCCGGGCAAATGAATATCCAGCTGGGCCTCGATGGCAAATCCGGTCGGCACCGCGCCGATACCGATCGTACCTTCAATAAAGGCGTCCGCCGGCAGTTTAACTTTTTCCTGCGAGGCCACGTGTTTTAATGCGCCCAGGAAACAGGCGGAATAACCGGCGGCGAACAGCTGTTCAGGGTTGGTGACTTCCCCGCCCGCGCCGCCCATTTCTTTCGGTACGCCGAGTTTGACATCCAGTACGCCATCGGATGAAGTCGCTCGTCCATCACGTCCGCCGGTTGCCTTGGCCTTCGCACGATAAACCACTTTTTCAATAGACATATTATGTTTCCTTCTTACGTTATTGGATGTTACCCCCCGGGCTTCGAGGGATGCATGACTCGCGATTAAATCGCTTGCAATATAAAGGCATCAATTAAATCTAGTATAGACCAGGGTCTTTACTTCGTCTTCGCCCCGCCCGCCGTTACCACTGCGCCAATTGAGCGCGCAGCGTTTGCAATTGCCGCTTTATTTCATCAAGCTTATCCGAACTGCAGGCGGTGGCGCACAGCACGTCATCGGGGATGGTCCGCGCCGTCTCACGCAGCGCCCGCCCGCGCTCGGTCAGGCGGATAATGACCTGGCGCTCGTCCGCGGCTGAACGAAATCGCCCCAGCAGGCCGGCCACTTCCAGACGCTTAAGCAGCGGGGTCAGCGTAGCGGAATCAAGAAACAGCCGCTCGCCGATTTCGGATACCATGACCTCGTCGCGCTCCCACAGCACCAGCATCACCAGATATTGGGGATAAGTGAGATTCAGCTTGGCCAACAGCTTGCGATACACTTTATTCAGCGCCAGGTTTGCCGAGTACAGGGCAAAACAGAATTGCTGATCGAGGGATAAATGCGTGTCCATCGGCTTTTGATCGTTAGGTTTCGTCTTCATGGTTCAAGTATAGATAGCGCGCTATAGAATAGCAAGTGACTTTTTAATCCCGCCTATCGCCCGTCCCATGCGTACAAAAGATGACCGTGCTTTTTTGCTACACATTATAATAGAAGTTAATACAACGGGGTTTTACCAAAATGGTATTATTGGTAAACAAACTATTACCCTCCTATTTGATGCGCATATAAATATGGAAGCCTGGAAGCTCAACATTTTTTCCGTCTGGTTAGGCTGTTTTTTTACCGGACTGGCCATGAGTCAGATTCTCCCTTTCTTACCTCTGTATGTGGAACAATTGGGTATTCATACCCATGAAGCGCTGAGTATCTGGTCGGGGCTGGTATTCAGCGCCACGTTTCTGGTCTCGGCGGTGGTGGCGCCGCTGTGGGGCAGTCTGGCGGATCGCAAAGGACGCAAGTTGATGCTGCTGCGGGCGTCATTGGGCATGGCGGTGGTGATTGCCCTGCAGGGTTTTGTCAGTAACGTCTACCAATTATTCCTGCTGCGGGCCTTGATGGGGTTGACCTCGGGCTATATTCCCAACGCCATGGCGCTGGTGGCTTCCCAGGTCCCGCGCGAAAAAAGCGGCTGGGCGCTCGGCACCCTCTCCACCGGCCAGGTGGCCGGGGTGATAGTCGGCCCGCTGCTCGGCGGTTTTATGGCCGATCATCTTGGTTTGCGCGTGGTGTTCCTGGTAACCTCCGCGCTGATGTTCGTCAGCTTTCTGGTGACCCTGTTCCTGATAAAGGAACGGGTGGTGAACGTCAAAAAAGCCGATCGGTTGAATGGCCGGGCGATCTTCCATTCGCTGCCCTACCCTGGATTGATCTTCAGCCTATTTATCACCACCATGATGATCCAATTGACCAACAGCTCCATTAGCCCGATCCTGACCTTGTTCATCAAGGATATTTCGGGCGATACCGGCAATCTGGCCTTTATCAGCGGGGTGATCGCCGCCGTACCGGGCGTGTCGGCGCTAATGGCCGCACCGCGCCTGGGCCAACTGGGCGATCGCATCGGCACTTCGCGCATCCTGATGACGGCCATGGTATGCAGCATCGTGCTGTTCTGTTTCATGGCCTGGGTGAAAACCCCGTTCCAGCTGGGCGTGCTGCGCTTCTTATTAGGTTTTACCGACGGCGCGCTCATGCCCGCGGTACAAACGCTGTTGGTAAAATATTCCAACGATCGGGTAACCGGGCGGATCTTCGGTTATAACCAATCGTTTATGTATATGGGTAACGTCGTCGGCCCGCTCATAGGCTCCAGCGTATCGGCGGTGCTGGGCTTTCGCTTTGTCTTTTTGTTTACGGCGGTGATGGTGCTGATCAATACGGTGCAGCTCTGGTCTGGTTTCCGTAAACTGCCGGCCAAATCCGGTTAAATCCACGGATAACGACCGCCCATTTGTACCACCATGATGCCTGCGCAAATCGCCACGAAAAATAAAAATACCAGTAATATCCGGGTCATCATTCCTCTCCTCTTGATGAATACTGCATTATGACCAAAGAGTCGGGCCGCTTGCGCGCCTGGCGCCTTGCCAACTGACAGTTGACCCGCGTGGGCGCGTAGAAGTTCAACCCTGCCTGTTTTTTAACCAGCCTAGCCATTAACTATAGACGCGCTGTTCGAACCTGGGAAAACCACCGCCGAAAATAGGCGGTTTTTTGAGCGAGCACGCACGTTAAAAGACCGGCGTAGCCGCCGGTCTTAGCGAATTAATCTCTGTTTTGATTCCTTATTTGAGAATGCGAAAACGTTCTTCATCGGAGATAAATGTTTTTTCGCCCGCCGGCTGTTCAATGGAGCCAAACGGCATTTGCGCGCGCAGCTTCCAGCTATCGGGTAGCTGCCAGGTGCTTTTGACTTCACCGTCGATTAACGGATTGTAATGCTGCAGCGAGGCGCCAATACGTTCCTGCGCCAAGGTGGACCAAACGGCAAACTGGGCGATACCGGTGGAATGCTCCGACCAAATGGGAAAATTATCGGCATAGGCGACAAATTGCTTTTGCAAAACATCAATAACTTTGGTGTCTTCAAAAAACAGCA
Organism: Sodalis sp. RH21; assembly: GCF_047324175.1. Classification (NCBI taxonomy): domain Bacteria; kingdom Pseudomonadati; phylum Pseudomonadota; class Gammaproteobacteria; order Enterobacterales; family Bruguierivoracaceae; genus Sodalis; species Sodalis sp. RH21. The sequence continues at coordinate 5,628,011 of NZ_CP178732.1, forward strand.
CCGTGCCGAAGCCGGCGGCAAAGGAGGCCAGCTTGTTTTCAGTGGCGGCAAAGGACTCGGCGGGAACAATCTTCCTCAGCGTCTCTTTGACGATATTCCATAATTTTTCATGCTGCTGGCCAAACAGCACTACAACGCGAGAGCTTTGGGAATTAAAAGACGAAGGGCTGTGCTTCACGGCTTCCTTCACCAGAGCGGCAATCTGATCTTCGGACAGCGTAATATTTTTACCGATGGCATAAATCGACCGGCGGGCCTTGATGACGTCCAGAAAAGCGTTGCTCATGGGACTACTCCTGTTAGAAAGGGATTAACAAAACGGTGCAAACCATGCCGAATTGTTCACCGGTTAGCTTATGCCTTGATCGGGGGCTCTGTAAATCACTCGCATCATCCCCATGATTAACTATGCTGATATAACTTATTGCTAATATTTATAATAATCGTCGCCCGGCACGGTACGAGGTCCGGACGCACACTCGGTCACAGCGTCATTTAGGCGAACAGGAGTCATTAACATGACAATAGAAACCCTGAATCTGCAGGAGCCGGTAGGGGGTGTACCGAACAATCCGCTGCCCGTGGTAATTTATCGCAACGTTATTCCGGCTGAAACCGCCGATCCGGCGGATTGGCTGGAACAACATCTTGCCGCTAACGACTGGCCGGCCCAATGGCGGTATATCATCTATGACTTCACCCATTTCCATTCCAATTGCCATGAACTTCTTGGCGTCTACGCCGGCCAATCCCGGGTACAACTGGGCGGCGAAACCGGGCCGATCGTGGAATTAACCAAAGGCGACGTGGTGCTGGTGCCGGCCGGCGTCGGACACAAAGCGCTGGAATCCAGCAAGGATTTCATGGTTGTCGGCGCTTACCCCCGGGGAATGAGCGCCGATTTATGCCGCGACAATCCCGCCAAACTGGCGTCGCTGCAGCGGCATATCGGCCAGGTGCCCATGCCGTCCACCGACCCGATAACCGGCGGGCACGGCGGCATCACCACGCTTTGGCACAATCCCGAGCAAGCCTGAACCACCATCGTCAATGCCCTATGGGGTCATTCCGCAGGAGGATATTATGTCCCGAGTACAGGCAGTAGATCATTTAGTTGTCAGCGTCAGCGATTTCGCCGCCTCAAAACAATTTTACAGCGGCTTATTCGCATTTCTTGGCTTTGAGGTGATGGATGAAATGAGCGGCGCAATGGGCTGGAGCAACGGCAATACGCGCTTTTGGATTTACCAGGCCGACGAGCAGGGAAAAAAACAGGCATATCGCAAGGGCGACGTAGGGTTTCACCATTATGCCTGGTCCTTGAACAGCCGGCAGGATGTTGATGAGCTGCAAGTATGGCTGGAAGAAAACAAGGTCCGGATAGTCGACCCCGCCGGCGAATACTATGAGGATTATTACGCGGTGTTTTTCCTTGACCCTGACGGTATGAAGCTTGAGGGCATGCACTACGGTAAATAATTCGCCGGCGGCAAGCACGGCGCTAGATATAATTGCTCAGGTGATCATCACGAACGGCGGGCACGCCGCTCCCCAGCGGCGGGGCAGCGTGCCGAGCCTCCCGCTGATGTCCTTTATTATGCACCGCGGGCAGGTCGGACTTATTTCCCTGGCGGGGCCTTACCCGGAAAATCCTGATAGAAGGCTCAAAATAATCGGGAAAGCCGGTAAACGCGGTAAGTTTAATATAGACCACCGGCTCGTTGCTATATATTGGGCGATTCGCCGAATTTTTGTCTGGGCCGGCCAGGCGTGGCGCTACGTTGTTGACCCCCGCCACGCGTCCCAAGGAAGATTCTCTGATAAAATTATACTTGGACTCGTCCCGCGAATAACCCCCGCATGGAAAACAAATGTGAAAACAGCATAATTTCCCCGACATAACTCCACCTCCTGGGCTGCTATAAAATATTACCTCTCGCCAATTTACGCCTCATATTATTAATATACTCAAACATATATAGCGATATTCAATTCACTTCGAAAAATTATTTAATAAAAATATAAAATGCCAAAAATATATTTATAAATAAACGGCCAAAACTTGACGATACGTTTTTCCTATTAACATAAACATAACGTAAGGGTCATCTTTTCCCTAACTCTTTCCTGGAACCCAGGGTTAAAAAGTTTATTACCTATGTCGTTAATCATTCGATAGATTATTAAAGATACTTATGCTGAGGTTATTTATTGACGTCTCACGATCGCCCGCGCTAATACGCGGCCGCAGTTGGTTAAAAATTAAACCACCAACGTCCGGCGAGTGGACCATACTTGGAGAGAGCCAACCTAAACTGAGGACATCTTGATGAAAGAGATAGGCGCAAACGGTCAGGTCGACTATGTAGAGTTTAACGTCAGTGATATCGAGCGGACCAAAAAATTCTATGGTTCGGTGTTTAACTGGGCATTTACCGATTATGGCCCGACCTATACGGAATTTTTCGACGGCCGCATCAACGGCGGTTTTACCTCCACCGAAGCCGTAACGTCCCCCGGCGGGCCGCTGGTGATATTTTACGCCAGCGACCTGCCGGGCACGCAGAAAAAACTGGAAGCCGCCGGCGCGGAAATCGTCAAGCCCATATTCGCCTTCCCGGGCGGGCAGCGCCTGCATTTTAAAGATCCGGACGGTTATATATTGGGAGTATGGACCGAAGATTGATTCCCCCCATCCCGGCACGGCGGAAAAGGGATTGCCCCGCCGTGTCCCGCCCGCTCCGCGGGCTCGGCCAAAAGCAGTTTTGGCAACCGGTCCCGAAACAGCCACATCATGTCCGATTATGTCCTGTCTATTATCCCACCCCTTTGACACTATAGCGCCATCGCAATCACCAGGAGTCTTGAAATGGCACATAGCGCATTATTGATCGTTGACGTCCAGCTATCCTTCCTGCATCGTCCCTTTTGGTCGGAAAACGATATCCCGGCCTTTCAGCAAGCATTATTATCCCTGATTGAGGGATGCCGCCGGCATGATGTGGCGCTGGTGGATATTTTACATAACAGCGGCGACGGACCGTTCAGCCTTGCGTCGGGACTGGTGAAGCGCATGCCGTTCCTGACCCATACGGCGGACGTGACATTGATTAAACATGTTCATAATGCCTTGACCGATTCCGGGCTGCATCAATGGCTCCAGGAGCGGGAAATCGGGCATTTAATTATCGCCGGAATGCGTACCGAGCAGTGCTGTGAAACCACCGCCAGGGTCGCCTCGGATCTGGGCTATCGGGTGACGTTCGTGACCGAAGCGACGCTGACCTTTCCCATGACCCATGGCGGCCGGACATTGAGCGCAGCGGAATTGAAACATCACACCGAAACGGTACTGGTCGATCGTTTTGCCGATATTCGCACCGTGGCCGAGTGCCTGGCCGAACTGGCGGACAGTACCAAAGCATCGTAAAAAGGCGCCGGGCCCGGCAGTAGGCAGGAGTAACCGCAATGCGTGACGTATTCTTTTTGGTATTACCCGGCGTGATGTCGCTGGACCTGACCGGCCCGGCGGAAGTGCTGACCCTGGCGGGCGCTTTCCGGCTGCACTACTGTGGCCCGCAGGAAGAAATCCCCACGTCCACCGGCATGACCATCAGCCGTATCGCGCCATTGCCAGGGGATTTGCCGCCGCAAAGCATTGTGGTGATCCCCGGAGTGACCGATTCCCGCCACCAGTTGGACAGTGCGCCGGCGCTGGCGGCGCAGCAATGGCTGCAGGCGCATCGCGACGCCTTCCACAACCAACTGTGGACCCTGGTATGCGTTTGCTCCGGCTCGCTGCTTGCCGGACGGGCCGGGTTATTGGACGGCTACCGCTGCACTTCGCACCATAATATCCTGGCGCGCCTGCGCGAACAGGCGCCCGGCGCACTGGTGAAAGACAACCGGATTTTTGTGGAAGATCGCGGGATATTCACCAGCGCCGGCATTACCGCCGGCATCGATTTGGCCCTTTATCTGGTGGGCCAGTTTGTTGGCCCTCGGCAAGCCATGGAAGTCGCCCGGGAGATGGTGGTCTATTTTCGGCGCGGGGGCGACGATGCGCAACTTTCGCCCTGGCTGCGCCATCGCAACCATCTGCATCCGGCGGTGCACCGGGCGCAGGATATCCTGGCCAAGGAGCCGGAGGCCGAGTGGCAACTGGATCAACTGGCCAGCCAGGTATTTATGAGCAGCCGCCATCTTACCCGCCTGTTCCGGGAACATCTGGGACTTAGCGTTCGGGAGTATCACGAACAGCTGCGCCTGGCGGTAGCGCAACAACGTTTACAGCAGGGCTTGGGCATCGAAAAATCGGCCCTGGCCGCCGGTTTTTCGTCCAGCCGCCAACTGCGGCGGGCGCAGCAGCGCTGGCAGGCATAATTGCGCGGAAATAACCAAAATCAGCTCACCCAGCGGCGGATATCCAGCTTGCTTAAGCCCACCGCCAGCAGCAGGCTTAATGCCAGGGTGACGATAAAAATATATACAATATCCAGCGGCGGATACGCTTTGACATCCAGCCCATGGGTACGCATGTAATGAATAATAAACGCATGAAAGCCATAAATCGCCAGCGAATAACGGGATATCAGGCGCAACGGCGGGTATGAACGACGGCAGCACGTTTGCTTAAATAAAATAAAGAGCGCTACCGCGCCGACGAATACCAGCGGGCCGCAATACAGATAATAGGTGTCGGCAAAATCGCCGTTGATAATCAGCTGTTTTTTGGTGCCGACCGCCACTAGCGCCGCAGTAATAACAAATACCGCCGCCGCCAGGAAGGGAATCATTTTGCCTGGTAAATCCAACATGCCGATGGCGCGCCCTAAAATGGCATATAAAATGTAGTAAAAGGTGTCGCCGCCGATAAACAGGTTAACCGGTAAAAGCGTCATTCTCCCCAGATGCAATGGGACGGTATTGGGGTTGGCCACCACCGCCAGCAGCAGGATGGCGGCGGTGATGTAACCGGCGGAAACCGGTTTTACCTGCACCAGGGGGGACAAGAGATAGATAACGATAACCGCGTAGAAAAACCACAGATGATAAAAAATCGGTTTCTGCAACATTCCTTCCAGCGCCAGCTTGACGTTAATCGGCGTAAACAGGGTCATATATAACAGCCCGACCAAGCTATAAAACAGCAGGCACAGGCCCACGCGCAGAAAATGTTTTTTACCGGCCGGCCTTTCGCCAAAAAACAAAAATCCCGAAATCATAAAAAAAAGCGGAACCGCAACGCGGGACGCGGAATTAAGTACATTGGCCAATAGCCAATTATACTCGCCGATCTCCATGCCATGGGTAACATAAAAAGTCGTGGTATGGATCATTATCACCATCATGCAGGCCAGGGCGCGCAGATTATCTATCCAAAAAATTCTTTTATTGCCGTCCACCACCGTCATCCCAATCCCCGCGAGCCAATCCAACGCTTGATCTTCAATAACTTAAAAATAGGCTATAGATGCGTAAAGCGGGATGCAAAGTTAAAATGAATTATCAGAATGTGCCGATCGCCGGTCCGGGGGTTGCGCATACCTTAAAATGCTTGCAAAATAGCCCGCCAATGCTGAAGGCATTGGCGGGATTTATTTTTTTATCTTTATATTTCATATGGTTAAAATATGCAAGCTACCTTATCTCCTTCCACCCGGCTGGGTCGGAAGGCGTTGTTGTTTCCGTTATGCCTGGTGCTGTTTGAATTCACCGTTTATATCGGCAATGACATGATCCAGCCGGGCCTGATGGAGGTCATCGCATCATTTAACGCCGGGCGCGAATGGGTGCCGACGTCAATGACCGCCTACCTTGCCGGCGGCATGGTACTGCAATGGTTATTAGGACCGTTGTCGGATCGGCGCGGCCGCCGTCCGGTGATGCTGGCGGGGGTGGCATGCTTTATTTGCGCCTGCCTGGGCATTTTGCTGGTCGATACCATAGAGCAATTTATGGCGATGCGCTTTTTACAGGGTTTCGGGTTGTGCTTTATCGGTGCGGTAGGCTATGCCACCATTCAGGAATCATTCGACGAGGCCACCTGTATTAAAATTACCGCCCTGATGGCCAATGTCGCGCTGATCGCCCCGCTGTTAGGGCCTTTGGCCGGTTCACTGATTATCCATTTCGCCCCCTGGCAGGCCATGTTTATCCTGTTTGCCGCCCTGGCGGCCATTGCCCTGGTCGGCCTATGGCGGGCGATGCCCGAAACCGCCTCGCGTCTGGGGGAATCCTTCTCCCCCGCCGGGCTGTGGCAAGATTATAAAGTGGTATTGACCAACCGCCAGTTCCTCTATGGGGCCCTGGCCATCGGGTTCGCCTGCCTGCCGCTGTTGTCATGGCTGGCGCAGTCGCCGGTGATCCTGATGGGGGATGAGGGCCTGACATCGGTGGAATATGGTTTGCTGCAGCTGCCGGTCTTCGGCGCGCTGATGCTGGGGAATATTACCCTGGCGCGGTTAAGCGGCCGGCGCACGGTAGATCGCCTGATTAAGTTCGGCGCCGCGCCCATTATCGGCGGGCTCGCGCTAGCCGCCGTAGCGACCGTGCTCTGGCCCCATGCCTACTTGTGGATGACCGCCGGCATGAGCCTGTATGCCTACGGCATCGGCGTGGCCAACGCCGGCTTATACCGCCTGACGCTCTTCTCGTGCGCCATGAGCAAGGGCACGGTATCCGCCGCGTTGGGCATGCTTAATATCCTGATGTACAGCCTGGGCATTGAACTGGCCAAGTCCCTTTACGCCCAGGGCGGCAGCGGTCTATTTAGTCTGTTCAACCTGCTGAGCGTGCTGGGCTGGTATACGCTGGTGCGGCTGTTTATCCGCCGCCGCGCCGCGCCCCTGGCATCAATACCTACCGCCGCGTTATAAGCGTGGGCTACAGATATTCGGCCAGGACGGCGCGCACGCCATCTGTAAGAATACCCTGTAGCTGCGCCGTCACCCGGTCCGCCAGCCCGGGCAGCAGGCTAAGATCCCGCTCCCACAGCCCGGTATCGGCTAAAATATCCCGCACCAGCCATTCGAGGGGAATCTCCCGCGCGTCCACTTGCCGCCAGAGCGCGGCAAACTGCGCCAGTGCATGCTCGTCATCCTGCAAAGGATAACCGCCGCCGTCGCGTTTACCGCGATAAAAAGCCAACAGCGCGGCCAGGGCCAGGGTCAGGCGGGGAGGAATGGCGCCCGTACGTTCCCGCCACGCCAGCAACCGGGGCAACAGGCGGGTACGGAACTTGGTCGTGCCGTTCAGGGCGATGGATAACAGTTGGTGACGGATAAAGGGGTTGCGAAACCGGTTCAATACCGCCGCCGCAAAAGAAGCCAACTGGTCCGGGGGCAAATCCAGTACGGGAATAATATCCTCGCTCAGCATGCGCTGTATAAAGGCGCTGATTTGACGGTCCTCCATCGCTTGGCCCACGGTATCCAACCCGGCCAGAAAGGCCAGGGGCACCATGGCGGTATGGGCGCCGTTGAGGATGGCCACCTTACGTTCCTTATAAGGTTTTATATCGTCCACGATGCGGACATTGAGCGCCAGGCGATCTAAACCCAGCGCGGCCTTCAGCCGTTCCGGTCCCTGAATCACCAGCAAATAGAAATACTCGGCGGTATCAAGGAAAGCATCGTGATAGCCCAGCTCGGTTTCCAGCGCGGCCGCTTCTGCGGCGGGATAACCGGTCACGATCCTATCCACCAGCGTAGAGCAAAACAGGTTGTCGCGCTCCACCCAGCGGCAAAAATCCCCGGGCAAGGCCCAAAGCGCGGCGTAACGCAGTACCAGCGCTTTTAACGTCTCGCCGTTATAATCAATCAGCTCGCAGGGCAATATGATCCATCCCTTATCCGCCGCGCCGTCAAAATGGCGGTAACGCTCATACAGCAGGCGGGTCAGCTTGGCGGGGAAACTGGCGGGCGGTCTGTCGTCAAAGCGGTCGTCGGCGACAAAGGCGATTCCCGCCTCGGTGGTATTGGAAAAAACAAATCGGATATTGGCATCGCCCGCCAGTTGCAAATATTCATCGAATTGCCGGTATATCGCAATTTCGCGATTCACCGAGCGGATCAGCCGCGCTTCCCGCACCGCCTCGCCCTGTTCGTTCAAACCGCGGATCACGGTGGTATAAAGCCCATCCTGGGTATTCAACGACGGCGGAAAATCGGTATTAATGGGGCGAACAATAACAATGCCGGCATCCAGATCGGTGTGTTCATTTAACAAATCAATTTGCCAGTCCATAAAAGCGCGCAGGAAATTGCCTTCGCCGAATTGAATAATACGATCGGGATGCTGGCGGCCGGGATATTCCCGCCGGTTAAGTGATTTCATATCACAGTCCTTAATTTTGGCCAAACGGCACCGTAGGTTATCCACTGCGATAACGATTAGCGGTGCGTTTGAGATAGTGAGTCGCTAGGTTTATTCAGAACTGAATAACGCCTTTGATTAAATCGCGGTTATTAATCACCTCGCTTTCATAAATATCCGCCAGCGTGTCAAAGTTAAATCGGTGGGTAAGCATCATTTCAGCCGATATTTTCCCCTCGGCCATTAAACGCCCGACTTTGGCGAAATCCTCGGGAGTAGCATTACGGCTGCCCATCATGGTGGTTTCTTTTTTATGAAAATCAGGGTCGGCAAATTGCAGATTGCCTTTAAACAAGCCGACGAATACAATGCCGCCGCCGTGGCGGATTAAATTAACCGTATTATTCATCGCGTGCTGATTACCGGTGGCGTCGATCACCTTGGCCGCCAGCATACCTGAAAATTGTTTGCGCAATTGCGACTTGAAATCCGTTGCGCCCGGGTCCAATGTCGCCACTCCCAGCGTCTGTTCGACGTGCCGCCGGCGCTGTTCGCTGGTGTCGGCCACCACGACTTTCGCCCCGTCGGCGATGCCGATCGCCGCGACGCCCAGGCCAATGGGACCGGCGCCCACCACCAGCAGATGGTCTTTAGCCGCAACGGCCGCGCGGCGTATGGCATGGGCGCTGATGGCAAAGGGTTCAATCAGGGCGGCGGCCACCGGGTCGACATCGTCCACGACCAGCAAATTACTGACCGGCACACACAGATATTCGCTAAAACCGCCGTCCTGATGCACCCCGATAACCGAGATATTTTCGCAACAGTTGGTGCGGCCGCTTCGGCAAGCGCCGCAACGCTGGCAGGCGACGTAAGGGATGACCGCAACCCGCTGGCCGGCATGCAGATTAAATACTTTGCTGCCGACGCCGACAATTTCTCCACAAATTTCATGGCCTAAAATGCGCGGATAGCTGAAAAACGGCTGGTTGCCGGACCAGGCGTGGATATCGGTTCCGCAGATGCCGACATACTTGATTTTAATCAGCGCTTCGCTGGGCGCGGGCAGCGGCTGGGTGCGCTGTTGATATACCAATTTGGCGGGTTCCTGGCAGACCAGGGTCTTCATGGTGGTCATAATATGCTCCTTGTGTGAGGTAGAGCCTGTTATTCACCAAAACCACATACTGCGGGTGCGCCTTGAACTTTATTTGTGATAAAGGCCCGACAATTCAGTTTTAAATTGGTTTTAAATAGATAAAAAGCAGGAAGAGCCATATGAGCAGAACGCAAAACCTTCGCCAGAATGTGATCAACCAGGTGATTGACGGCATTGCCCTGGGCCATATCAGTTCGCCGCTGCCGTCGCAGGCGGCGCTGGCCGAGATGTACAACATCAGCCGCACTACCGTGCGCCACACGCTCGACCACTTGCTGGAGCGCGGGGTGCTGGAAAAAGCCGGCGAGTATTACAGTATCGTGCGCAAGCCCCTGGCAGACGATGGTTTTAATTGCATCAGCCGGCCCCAGGACGAACAGACCGCCATTTTCGAAGGGGCGTTTTATCATATGATAAACCAGCGCCAACTGCGGGCCGGGGATACCTTTTCCGAACTGCAATTGGCGCGCTCGGCCAATGTCAGCCCGGTGGTGGTGCGCGAGTTCCTGCTGCGGTTTTGCCGTTATAACCTGATTGAAAATACCCGGCGCGGCCAGTGGCGCATGAAAAAATTCGATCAGGATTACGCTGAAAAGCTGTTTGAGCTAAGGGAAATTCTGGAAACCCATGCCCTGAATCGCTTTATGAATCTTCCCGCCGACGATGAGCGCTGGCTGCAAATCAAAGAGCTGCTCGACCGCCACCGCCATCTCAGGGACACCATTGCCGGCAATTACCGCACGTTCTCCCAGCTTGACCGCGATTTCCATGCGCTGATCCTTTCAGCCGCCAATAATCCCTTTTTTAATCAATCCCTCGAAGTTATTTCGGTGATTTTTCATTTCCATTATCAGTGGGATGAGAGCGACCTGAAGCAGCGCAACCTGGTCGCCATCGAAGAGCATATGGCGATTCTCAGCGCGCTGCTTTGCCGTAACGATTTGAACGCCACCCGGGAGCTGCGCCGCCATCTGGATACCGCCAAACAATCGATGATCAGATCGATAAACCAATACAGCGAATAATCCATCGAGGCAAAAATGGCCTGGCGGTGGTTTTTTTCTTCATAAAAAACTGCCATAAAAAGCCGTTTAAAACCGATTAAGAACGGCAAAGTAATAGCTGTCCCACGATTTCGCCACAAAAATCCGCTGCCGCAAGTTTCTCCCCGTTACCCTCCCCTCAGCCAGCAATTTTACGCATGGCCGGGGCCGGCGCCCAGAATGTATTTCGCCGGCCCCACTACCGTTTGGTTTATGCGATATTTCCGCCGCACTGAAATACCTATGCCGCATTAAGGATAGGTAGGATTGATCCCTGCGGCCGGTTATCTAATAACGACATTATAACGAAGTGGTACCCAGGAGTGAGAAAATGGAAAAGAGCAATATCGTGTTTGATCCCAGCACAGATCGGGAAAAACCGGCCGCGCAGATTATTCCGATACCTGCGGATGGCATCCCGTTACGCTCCGCAAGAATAAAAAAGATTCAGACCACGGCAATGATTTTGTTATTCCTGGCGGCGGTCATTAATTTTCTCGATCGTAGTTCGCTGTCGGTGGCCAATCTCACTATTCGCGCAGATCTGGGCATTAATGCCACTGAAATAGGGATGCTGCTATCCGCCTTCTCCCTGGCTTATGGTATTGCCCAATTACCCTGCGGCCCGCTGCTCGATCGCAAAGGTCCGCGCATTATGCTAGGGCTGGGGATGTTTATTTGGTCGCTATTCCAGACGAGCGCCGGCCTGATTCATAGTTTTACGCAATTTATCCTGGTACGCATCGGGCTTGGTATCGGCGAAGCGCCAATGAACCCCTGCGGCGTTAAAGTGATTAACGATTGGTTTAATATTAAAGATCGCGGCCTGCCGATGGGCATATTCAACGCCGCCTCCACTATCGGCCTGGCCATAAGTCCGCCCATCCTGGCCGCCATGATGCTGGCGATTGGCTGGCGCGGCATGTTTATTACCATCGGGTTGCTGGGCATCTTCCTATCGATCGGCTGGTATGTTTTATATCGCAATAAAACCAGCTTTGCCCTGAGCCGCGAGGAACAAGCCTATCTTAATGCCGGCAGCGTCAGCGCGCGGGCCGAACCCATGAGTTTCCGGGAATGGCGGGGCTTGTTTAAAAACCGCACCATGTGGGGCATGATGCTGGGTTTCAGCGGCATTAATTATACCGCCTGGCTCTATCTTGCGTGGCTGCCAGGCTACCTGCAAAGCACCTATCACCTCAACCTGACCAGCACCGGTATGTTCTCATCCATCCCGTTCCTGTTTGGCGCGGCGGGTATGCTATCCAACGGTTTCGTCACCGATTATCTGGTGCGCCGCGGCATGGCTCCGCTAAAAAGCCGCAAAATCTGTATCGTAGCCGGCATGCTGCTTTCCGCCGCCTTTACCTCGATAGTGGCGCGCGCCGATACCACCACCAGCGCGGTGTTGCTGATCGGTATGGCGCTGTTTTGCATCCATTTTGCCGGCACCTCCTGCTGGGGCCTGATTCATGTGGGGGTAACCTCGCGCATGACCGCCTCGGTCGGCAGCATTCAAAATTTCGCCAGCTTTGTGTTCGCCTCTTTCGCGCCCGTCGTTACCGGCTGGATCGTGGATACCACCCACTCCTTCAATCTGGCATTGACCATTTGTTCGTGTGTGACGGTCCTGGGCGCCCTGTCTTATATTTTTATCGTGCGCGATCCGATTGTTGATAGTAAAAGTTAACTTCACCTGCAAAAAAAAGCCGGCTTACGCCGGCCATATTATCGATGGTGATGTATGGACCCCGATTAAAACAGCCCCAGCGGCTGGTCGGAATAGCTGACCAGCAGGCATTTGGTCTGTTGATAATGCTCCAGCATCATTTTGTGCGTCTCGCGCCCGATACCGGATTGTTTATAACCGCCGAAAGCGGCATGGGCGGGATAGGCGTGGTAGCAATTGGTCCAGACGCGCCCGGCCTGGATGCCGCGGCCCATTTTATAGGCGACGTTGCCGTCGCGGCTCCATACCCCGGCCCCCAGGCCGTAATCCGTATCGTTGGCCAGCGCCAGCGCCTCATCCATATCTTTAAAGGTGGCCACCGCCAGCACCGGACCGAAGATTTCCTCCTGGAACACCCGCATGCTGTTTTTACCCAGCAGGATGGTCGGCTCCAGATAGTACCCCTCGGACAATTGCCCCTCCATCTGTTTACGCCGGCCGCCGGTGAGGATTTCGGCGCCCTCTTTTTTGCCGATATCGATATAATTGAGAATGGTGTCCATTTGACCCGAGGAGACCTGGGCGCCCATTTGGGTACGGGTATCAAGGGGATTGCCGCTGCGAATGGCCTCAACCCGTTTTACCGCCCGCTCCATAAAGCGTTCATAGATGGATTCCTGCACCAGCGCCCGGCTCGGGCAGGTACAAACCTCGCCCTGGTTAAAGGCAAACAGGGCAAATCCTTCCAGCGCCTTGTCAAAAAAGGCATCCTCTTTTTCCATCACGTCGGCAAAAAAGATATTGGGGGATTTGCCGCCCAGTTCCAGGGTAACCGGGATCAGGTTTTGCGTGGCATAACTCATGATTTGCCGGCCTACTTCCGTCGAGCCGGTAAAAGCGACTTTGGCGACCCGCTTCGACGTGGCCAGATATTCGCCGATCTCGTTGCCCGCGCCGTTGACCACGTTAAGCACCCCCGGCGGCAGCAGATCCCCGATGAGCTCCATCAGCACCAGGATCGACAGCGGGGTGAGCTTGGCCGGTTTTAACACGATGCAGTTCCCGGCGGCCAGGGCCGGGGCCATTTTCCAGCAGGCCATCAGCAGCGGGAAATTCCATGGGATGATTTGCGCCACCACGCCCAGCGGCTCATGGAAGTGATAAGCGACCGTGTCGGCGTCGATTTCACTGATGCCGCCCTCCTGCGCGCGAACGCAGGAAGCGAAATAGCGGAAATGGTCAATCGCCAGCGGCACGTCGGCACCGCTGGTTTCGCGGATGGGTTTGCCGTTATCCCAGGTTTCCACCGCGGCCAGCAGCTCAACGTTCTGTTCCATGCGATCGGCGATGCGCAGCAGAATAGTCGCCCGGGTTTGCACCGACATGGCGCCCCATTCCGCCTTGGCTTTATGCGCGGCGTCCAGCGCCAAATCCACATCGCCGGCGCTTGAGCTGGCGATTTCACACAGCGGCTGGCCGGTAATCGGCGTCAGGTTGACAAAATAATCACCCTTTACCGGAGCGACCCATTCGCCGCCGATAAAGTTGTTATAACGTGGTTTGAGTTCGAGCGGGTAACCATATTCGCCGGGTATCAGCCGGCTGGAAGGGGGATTGTGGGCCATGGTTTCTCCTTGACGCTATTATCTTACGGCGCCGTGCCAGTCCATCGCGAACGAGCCTGGCCGGCAAACGAACAGCGAACAATTGCGAACAACAGCGACACGCAGCCAGAAGCCGGTCTGAACGCTTATTATTAACGTTAGCCGCTGCTGCCTGCGCAGAACAGGCCGATAGGGAGGGAATTTAAACTATTCGAGAAGCCTCACACTTTGGCTTATAACATTTCATCGGTATACAGCGCGGCCGCTACCGGCGGCGTCGTGCGGGCAAAACTGGCGCGGCTGAATAAGCGCTCCACCAGCGCCACCAGCGCCGGCCGGTCCACGCACCAGTTAGGCATGATGCGCCGATAATTGATCGCGCCCAGCGTACAGGCCACTGCGATATCGGCGAGCGTAAGCGCGGGGGTGTTCAGGCACTGCCTGTCGCGGGCATGGCGTTCCAGCGCATCCAGGCCCCGGCGGATTTTTTCACGCTGGCCCAGCAGCACCCCTTCGTTTTGCCCGTCGGGACTGCGCCGGCACTCCCTGACAATGGCCATCGTCGCATCCGTCACGCCGTCGGCCAGCGCTTCTATTTGCCGTACCCGCAGGGCGTCCAGCGGCTGCGCCGGCAACAGCCGCGGTTCGGGATACGTCAATTCCAGATATTGGGCGATAATAGGCGAATCGAAAAAGCTTTCCCCCCGCTCGTTTACCAGCACCGGCACCTTGCCCAGCGGATTGACCGCCGCCACGAGCTCGTCCCCGGCCCACGGAGCGGCGCTGACCAATTCAAAGACAATGCCTTTTTCCAGCAATATCACGGAAATTTTCCGCACATAAGGACTGGTATAGCTGCCTATCAATTTCATCGGTTCACCTCCGGTTGCCATTATCCGAACGGGCGGGCCTGGACGTTACGCCTCCATCACATCCGGCCAGCTTAATGGAAGGACACGGTATTGAGTATACTTTTCACCAGCGCATTGTGCTCCTTGTCCGCGGCGGCGGGCGAAAGGACCTGCACGGTAATCACCCGATCGTGATAAGGCGTGATCAGCAGCGTGCCGATCATGGCATTGTCCTTCATCTCCTGTTCGGAATCGATGCGCAGGAATTTATGATCCCCGGCCATTACCGTAGTCTGCCCGGTTTTTTTGACATCCTTGAACTGCGTTTTCAGGCCGGACAGGGCGCCCTGGGCCATTTTGTTGAATGCCGATTCGCCGGTATCGTTGGCATCCCCGTTGACGGTACGCACGGTGCTGATGCCCACGACCTGCGAATGCTGACGGTTGGCGAACAGCTGAACCGCCACGCCGGTATCCTGGGGGGTCTTATCCTTCGGCGTTTGATCGACGAAATCCTGCGGCAATTGCAGGGTAATCTTGCCGTCGAGCAACGCCACGTTAAGCCCGTTGTGGATTTCCGCCACCGCCGCAGTGGACGCGGTAGCGGACCCGGGGGCGGCATTCGCCTGGCCGGCGGCGGCCAGCGCCGCTACGCCCGCCAGGGCAATCGCCGCCGTAATCTTGAAATAACGCATGACCATGCCAAACATCCTTATAGCTATCGACAGAATAGCTTTTAGCATAGCCCCATTTTAAGCGCAGCGGTGGAGCCGATGCGTAATTTACCCCCATGCCGGTCGCGCCGTTGGCGGGGACAAAAGGCATGCTACGATAATTTTGCAACGGGGCCCGTGGGGTAGAATAATGGCTTATGGCTATTAGCCCCCAACCGTGAGTATACCAACGTGAATAACATGCCGCCCCTTGAGGATACCGATCCGGCCACGCTGGCCGGCATTACACGGCTGGCCGTACGCCAACGCGGGCAGTTAATCCTGGAACAGCCGGACTGGCTGGCCGAGGAAGTGCCGGTGGCGCTGGTCTATAACGGTATTTCCCACGTGGTGATGATGGCCTCTCCCAAGGAGCTGGAAGAGTTCGCGCTGGGCTTCTCGTTATCGGAGGGGATTATCGATTCGCCACGGGACATCTATGGCATGGACGTAGTGCCGGCCTGCAACGGCATGGAAGTACATATCGAACTCTCCAGCCGCCGTTTTATGGGCTTAAAAGAGCATCGGCGGGCCATGGCCGGGCGTACCGGTTGCGGGGTGTGCGGCGTCGAGCAATTGGACGAAATCGGTAAACCGATCGCGCCGTTGCCTTTTACCCAGACCTGGCCCCTCGACCGCCTGGACCGCGCCTTGTCGCAGCTTAAAAGCGTACAGCCCATCGGCCGCCTGACCGGCTGCACGCACGCCGCGGCCTGGATCACGCCGGAGGGGGACTTGACCCTGGGCTGCGAGGACGTGGGCCGCCATGTGGCCCTGGATAAACTGCTCGGCTATCGCGCGCGGCGGGGAGCCACGCCCGGCGCGGTGCTGGTATCCAGCCGGGCCAGCTACGAAATGGTGCAAAAATCCGCCATGTGCGGCGTGGAAATTCTGTTCGCCGTCTCGGCCGCCACCGCCCTGGCAGTAGAGGTGGCGGCGCGCTGCGGCCTGACCCTGGTGGGCTTTAGCAAACCGGGGCGGGCCACTATTTATACCCATCCCGGGCGTATCGTTGACACCCAAAGCTAAACATGTTCTTTAAAAGGAACTTATAAACGTTTTCATAAACGTTTAATTAACTATAATGATCGGATTGCTTACGCGGCACTAACATTTATTCAGGGTGCCGCCCACCTAAAATGGAGAAGATTAATATGAGCTATACTCTGCCATCCTTGCCTTATGCTTACGACGCCTTAGAACCGCATTTCGACAAACAAACGATGGAAATCCATCACACCAAACATCATCAGACCTATGTCAACAATGCCAACGCCGCGCTCGAAAGCCTGCCGGAACTGGCCAGCCTGCCGGTTGATGAACTGATTCAAAAACTCGATCAGGTCCCGGCGGACAAAAAAACCGTCCTGCGCAACAACGCCGGCGGTCACGCCAACCACAGCCTGTTCTGGAAAGGGCTGAAACTGGGCACCACCCTGCAGGGCGAGCTGAAAACCGCCATTGAACGGGATTTGGGTTCCGTCGATGCATTTAAAGAAGCGTTTGAAAAAGCCGCCGCTACCCGTTTCGGTTCCGGCTGGGCCTGGCTGGTGTTAAAAGACGGTAAACTGGCCGTGGTTTCCACCGCCAACCAGGATAACCCGCTGATGGGCGAAGCCATTGCCGGCACTTCCGGTTACCCGATCCTGGGCCTGGACGTATGGGAACACGCTTATTACCTGAAATATCAGAACCGCCGTCCGGACTACATCAAGGCCTTCTGGAACGTGGTTAACTGGGACGAAGCGGCCAAACGCTTTGGCGAAGCCAAATAAGCTACAGCCGAATCCGCGCCAGCCGTTGGCGCTGAAGCGTAAAAACCATCCCGCGGGATGGTTTTTTTATGGGGGATTATCTTAGCAGGAGCTTATCGGTGAACGCTTTTTTGGCGCTGATGCGCACCAGATATTCCGTTGTCGACAGCACCATGGTGGAACGCACAATCTGCTGGTAACGCTGCTGCTGCATCCTGACCAGGGCGTCATCCGCCGGCGCGCGGGAAAATACCGGTAACGGAGGGAAAGCCGTAACGCAATGCAGTTCGCTGAACGGGCCCAGAATCTCATCGTCGGTAAAACGGTACTCTTTGGGATCGTCTTGCAACGCCTCATGCAGGGCCATCAATAATTCCGCGTCTTCATATTCGTGACGGCTGATAACGCCCAGGGCATACACCAGCTTCAGGCGAACCGGCAGTTCGCCCAACGGCCCGGCGCCAACCAACAGCGGTTCCACGGCATACTTGACCGCGTAATCATCCTTGCGAAAGATCTGCAATACCAATATATCGACCGCTTCGGTTAGCAACTCCACCGCCGCGCCCATCAGATCCCTGACCGTTGTCCCTGCGTTAAGCTGTTCGAGAACCTGGTTTTCGTACAGTTGAGTATTTTCCGTCATCACCAAACACCATGTAAAATCCGGCAGCGAGGCGATCCTCGCCCCCGGGTCTCAATCGTTATTGCATGGCGTTATAGAGACTGACCACCTGCTCTACGACTTCACTGTCTTCTTCAAGCCCGGAGACTTGCGCCAACGCCGCCTGCGGCCCTGATTTTTCCAGCAATTGCGCCCATTCCTGCGCCTGCGGGTCCTGCTCGCTATGATAATGCATGGCGGCGGCAATCCCCTTGGCCAGATTATCGTGGCGCAGGCCATACTCCAGCGTGCCGCGCAGCGGCTTGATCAACCGATCGCCGGCGCTGAGTTTACGCAGCGGCTGGCGGCCGACCCGTTCCACGTCGTCATGCAGATAAGGATTTTCAAAACGCTGCAGAATCTTATTGATATAAGCGGCGTGCTTCTCGGTTTCAAAACCATAGCGGTTAATCAGCACCGCGCCGCTCTCTTCCATCGCCCCTTTCACCACCTGGCGGATAGACGGGTCCAGAATGGCGTCACGGATGGTCTTATGGCCCGCATGCTGCCCCAGATAGGCGGTAATGGCGTGGCCGGTGTTCAATGTAAACAACTTACGTTCAACAAAGGCCATCAGATTGTCAGTCAGTTCCATGCCGGCGATTTTCGGCGGCTCGCCTTTGAACTGGGTTTTATCCACAATCCATTCGCTGAAGGTTTCCACCGTCACCGCCAGGGGGTCCTGGGTGCCGGCTTCGGCCGGCGGAACGATGCGATCCACCGCCGAGTCGACGAAACCGACATGTTGTTCCACCCAGGCGTGATACTGCTCGGGCAACGCCTTCAGCACATGCTGTTTAAGCTGGCTGGTGCCGCGCACCATGTTTTCACAGGCGATAATATTCAGCGGCTGGGTATTGCCCGCGTCATGGCGCTTGATCAGCCCCTGCGCAACGGTGCCGGCAATCCGTTCCAGGATCTGCGGGCCCACGGCGGTAGTCACTAAATCAACGGCGGCAATCAGCGCCACCACATCCTGGCCGGTGCTATTCACGGCGCTGACGTGGCTGACTTTTTCCACGCGGGATTGTTCGCCCACCACGTGAACCTCATATTCGCCCCTGGCGTTCAACGCATCCAACACCGTTTGGTTTACGTCGGCGAACACCACTTCAACCTGGGCATCGGCCAATAGTTTGCCGATAAACCCGCGACCTATATTACCTGCTCCGAAATGTAATGCTTTCATAAAATCAACCTTGGATTCTCTTAGTTAAAAAGGGGCCAATGCAGGCCCCCTCTCAAATACAACCGTTTCCATCGCCTGCGCCGAGGTCAGGCCGTTTTGTTGCCTTTAAGCAGCGCCAGAACTTCATCCACATCGGTGGTATGAATCAGCCGTTGAATGACCGCGTCGTCGTCCAGCGCATTGGTCAGGCTGGTGATCACCTGGATGTGTTCGTTATTGCGGGCGGCGATACCAATCACCAGGCGGGCAATATCATCTTCTTCGTCGCCGAAACGCACGCCGTCGGGATATTGACAGAACACTACGCCGGTGCGCAGTACCTTGTCCTTGGCTTCAATCGTACCATGGGGCACCGCGATGGACTCGCCCAGATAGGTGGACGTCAGTCTTTCACGATCCATCATCGCGTCGACATATTCGGGCAGCACATAGCCGCCTTTCACCAACTGTTCGCCGGCAAAACGAATCGCCTGTTCTTTTTGTTCCGCATGCTGGCCAAGGAAGATATTGGCCGCGGTCAGGCGAAACAGGTTTTGTTCGCTGTCTTCAAAGCTATCATCCAGCGTGGAAATAACTTTTTGCTGGTTGGTCGCATTCTTTTGTACCGCCACCAGACGCGCCACCAGGTCGGTATACAGCCCGCTGTCGAGGAAGTTGGTCAACGAGATATGCTGCGCCTGGGGAGCATGGCGCATGGCCCGTTCGGTCAGATCGCGGTGGGTAATCACCAGATCCACATCTTCCGGCAGGCTGTTGATGGCCGTATTGGTCACGCTGATATTGGTCAGTCCCGCCTCTTTGACTTTTTTACGCAGCACGCCGGCGCCCATGGCGCTGGAGCCCATGCCCGCGTCGCAGGCCACGATGATTTTACGTACCGCGCTCAGATCGCCGGTAGCGCCGGCGGTAACCGGCGCCGCCATACCCTTGGATTGCGCCTTCATATCTTTGATACGACGGGTCGCTTCATCCAGATCGTCGCCTTCTTTGGCTTTCATGCTCTTGAGCAGGATTGACGCGATAATAAACGACACGGCAAAGGCTGCGATTACCGCCGCGATATTGGCAAAATAAGCGCCTTTAGGCGTCATGGCCAGCACCGCCAGGATTGAACCCGGGGAAGCCGGGGAAACCAGACCGCCGCCCAGCACGCTCAGCGTGAACACACCGGTCATGCCGCCGAGGATGACCGCAATCAGCAGACGCGGATTCATCAGCACGTACGGGAAATAAATTTCGTGGATACCACCCAGGAAGTGGATGATTGCCGCGCCGCCCGCGGATTGCTTGGCGTTGCCGCGACCGAAGATCATATAGGCAATCAGTACGCCCATGCCCGGTCCTGGATTGGCTTCAATCAGGAAGAAGATTGATTTACCGGTAGCCGTGGCCTGCTGAATACCCAGCGGCGAGAAGATACCGTGGTTGATGGCGTTATTCAGGAACAGGATTTTCGCGGGTTCCACGAAGATCGAGGCCAGGGGCAGTAAATCGTGGCGCACCATCAGGTTAACGCCCGCCGCCAGGATATGGGACAGGATTTCAACCAGCGGCCCGATAGCCAGGAAGGCGATAATCGCCAGGATCATCCCGATAATGCCGGCGGAGAAGTTGTTGACCAACATCTCAAAGCCGCTTTTGATTTTGCCGTCCACCATGCGATCGAAACGCTTGATCGCCCAGCCGCCCAACGGACCGGCCAGCATGGCGCCGAGGAACATCGGCATATCCGCCCCGGCAATCACGCCCATGGTGGTAATCGCACCGACCACGCCGCCGCGTTCGCCGCCGGCCAACCGTCCGCCGGTGTAACCTATCAGCAATGGCAGCAGATAAGTGATCATCGGGCCGACTAATTTAGCCAGGGTGGCGTTTGGCGTCCACCCGGTCGGTATAAACAGCGCGGTAATGATCCCCCAGGCAATAAAGGCGCCGATATTCGGCATCACCATATTGCTGAGGAAGCGGCCAAAATTTTGTACTCTGACCTTGATATCCGATGAAGACATAAAAAAACACCCCTATTGATACGCGCCGGACCATAAGGGCGCGTGAAAATTGTTGCGACAGTGTTGCATTCTCTGTCGGTAGTTCTGTTAGCAGCGCGACTCTACCACGCCGGGATAGCGAAGCGTAATAAGGGCCTTAAATGTGATTGAAATCACATCCCACCCCCCTATTTAGCCCCTATATAGGTGATATACATCACAAATATTACCTGTAAAAAAACCACAAAGTGACGATCAGGACGCTTTCGCGGAACAAAGTGTGATTCAGATCACGAGATGTCGTAGGGAATTTGTTTGATAAATGTGATTTGTATCACAAATTATTTACTGTCGGGACCAGATGGAAAGGCTGACAGCGTCGCTACGGGACATTTAAGCCTGTGGCGACAAGAGATTATGAAAAAAGATGTAAGAAATTTACGGATAACCCGTCTGCCGGACCAAGCCATGGCCGCCAGTCATTATCCCTGCCGGCTGTTATAAAAAGGTGACCAAACCGGCTCACCTTTTGTTTTAACCCCATCAATTGTCCCGCTGGCTGCCAGTAAGGTTTACTGGACACCGCCGCCGGCTTGCGCCTGCAGCAATTGCTGATGCTGGGTTTGCAGTCCGCCCATCAGTTCATTGTACTGCGTCGCCTGCAGCCGAGTGGGAAACGCCACCGAGTTGGCGCCATAGGTCACCTGAGCGCCCTGCATATTAAGGAAATTACCCACCTGGATCAGCGTCTCGGACAATGTTCCGGCGCTGCTTATCACCGGCGTCACTTTCTGGGTCGGCTGGATCACCAGTTTGGTATAGGCCTGTTCGTATACCGCCTTCAAGTCTTCGGGCTGCTTAAGGGCGGCGCGGGCGTCATCGGCCTGTTTTTTCAAGCGGTCGATTTGCGGCCCCAGCAGATTCAGCGCACCGGCCGATTGCTGTAACTCCACGCGATGCGACAGGTAATCCTGCGGTACCCGAATCTGGTTGATCTGATCAAGCACCGGCGTCAGGCTGGCGTTAATCGCCTGGGTATATTGCTGGGTGAAGGTCAGCAAAATCTGGTAGTCGCTGACATAGGTGCCGAATTTTTGTTTTTGATCTTCGCTGAGGGTCGGCAATCGCTCACCGCCGGGCAAGATGGTGGTTTGCAAAAACTGAATGAATGCCTTGCGCTGATCCGGCTCTTTATCGCCGCAGGCGGTGAGCTGCACCGCCAGGAAGAACAGTACTGGAATCATCAGCACGTAGCGCAGCTGCGCCAGTCTATCCCTTAACATCATGACCCATACTCCTGTAAAATCACTGGTTATTGCAAGGACGGGAGTAAACCCGCCCTTATTCTATTAGGGATTAAGAATAGTCCAATTTTCAGGTTATAGCGGTATTAAGGCGAATAACGGGTGAATCGACGCGGCATGACCGCGTCAATCCGGTCATTGCAGCAGCGAGATATCCGCCACGCGCAGGAACAGCTTTTGCAGCTGATCCAGCAGGGTCAGGCGATTCACTCGCACTTCCGGGTCTTCCGCCATCACCATTACCTGGTCAAAAAACGCGTCCACCGGCTCGCGCAGCGCCGCCAGCTCCACCAGCGCTTCTTGGTAACGGCCCGCGGCGAACAGCGGCTGCAGGATATCGCGCAGCACCGTAAGGTGGGTGGCCAGCTGAATTTCCGCCGACTCCCTCAGTTTGGAAGCCTGCACGTCGTCATTGAGGGTATCGCTGGCCTTGGCCAGGATATTCGAGACGCGCTTATTGGCGGCCGCCAGCGCCGCCGCGGCATCCAGGGTGCGGAAATAGCTGACCGCTTTAACCCGGGCGTCAAAATCCGCCGGCCGGGTGGGACGACGCGCCAGCACCGCCTGGATGGTGTCGACGCTATGCCCTTCTTCCTGGTACCAGGCGCGGAAACGGCCGAGCATGAACTCGACCACATCATCCACTACCCGCGCATTGGTCAGTTTTTCGCCGTACAGGCGCGCGGCTTGCGCCGCCAGGGTTTGCAAATCCAGCGGCAGCTGTTTCTCAACGATGATGCGCAATACCCCAAGGGCCGCGCGGCGCAGGGCAAACGGGTCTTTATCCCCTTTGGGATGCTGGCCGATGCCGAAGATGCCGGCCAGGGTGTCCATTTTCTCCGCTATGGCCACCGCGCAGGAGACCGGCGTGGAAGGCAGCGCATCACCGGAAAAACGCGGCTGATACTGCTCTTTGAGCGCCAGCGCCACCGATTCCGGCTCGCCGTCGTGGCGGGCGTAATGCATGCCCATCACGCCCTGGGTGTCGGTGAATTCAAACACCATATTGGTCATCAGGTCGCATTTGGTCAGCAGGCCGGCGCGGGTGGCCAAAGCCTCATCCGCGCCGATTTGCCCGGCGACCCAGCCGGCCAGCGCTTCGATGCGATCGCTTTTGTCGCGCAGCGTGCCCAATTGCTGCTGGAACAGCACGGTATCCAGGCGCGGCAAATGATCTTCCAGGCGCATTTTCAGATCGGTGTTAAAGAAAAATTCGGCATCCGCCAGACGCGGGCGCACCACTTTTTCGTTGCCGGAAATAATCTGGATCGGGTCTTTTGATTCGATATTGGCGACAAAAATAAAATTTGGCAGCAATGCGCCCTGGGCGTCATAGACCGGGAAGTATTTCTGGTCGCCTTTCATGGTGTATACCAGCGCCTCGGCGGGCACGGCGAGAAATTTCTCTTCAAATTTCGCCGTCAGCACCACCGGCCATTCCACCAGCGACGTCACTTCTTCCAGCAGGGAATCGGTCAGGTCGGCGTTGCCGCCGATTTCCCTGGCCGCCGCCTCCGCGTCCCGCTTAATCTTGGCTTTGCGTAAATCATAGTCGGCCATGACCTTGCCGCGCTCCAGCAGCGCCGCCGGGTATTGATCCGCATGGTCGAGGGTAAATTCCGCTTCGCCCATAAAACGATGGCCGCGCACGGTGCGGGCCGAATCGATGCCCAGCACCCGGCCGGGGATCAGTTCGTCGCCCAGCAGCATCGTCACCGTATGCACGGGGCGGATAAACTGCGTGTCTTTATCGCCCCAGCGCATCATCTTCGGCACCGGCAGCCTGGCCAGCGCGGTGGTCACCATGGCGCACAGCAGCTCCTGCGCGCGCTGGCCCTTGACCGAGGCGCGGTACAGCAGCCATTCGCCTTTATCGGTCACCTGGCGCTCCGCCTGGTCGACGGTGATCCCGCAGCCGCGCGCCCAGCCCTGGGCCGCGTTGGTCGGCTGGCCGTCGGCGTCGAAGGCCTGGGCGATGGCGGGGCCGCGTTTTTCAACTACACGATCGGCCTGGGCGGCGCTCAGGCCGGCGACTTTCAGCGCCAGGCGGCGGGGGGAAGCGAACCATTTAATCCCGCCATGGGGGAGATTGGCGCCGTCGAGCTCAGCGCCGAACAGAGTGGCAAAAGACTGCGCCAGGTGGCGAAGCGCCTTCGGCGGCAGCTCTTCCGTGCCGATTTCCACCAGAAAAGTATGTTGCGTCATGAGCCTGCCTCTTATTTCTCGTTCTTCTTGCACATCGGGAAGCCCAGGGCCTCGCGGGAAGCATAATAGGCTTCGGCGACGGCTTTGGTCAGGGTGCGAATGCGCAGGATATAGCGCTGGCGTTCGGTAACCGATATGGCCTTGCGGGCATCCAATAAGTTGAAGCTGTGCGCCGCTTTCAGAATGCGTTCATAGGCGGGCAAAGGCAGCGGGTGCTCCAGCGCCAGCAGCGTTTGCGCTTCCTTTTCATACTGGTCGAAGCAGACAAACAGGAAATCGACGTCGGCGTATTCGAAGTTGTAGGTGGACTGTTCCACTTCATTTTGATGAAATACATCGCCGTAGGTGGTTTTGCCCAGCGGGCCGTCGCTCCAGGTGAGGTCGTATACGCTGTCCACCCCTTGCAGGTACATGGCCAGTCGCTCCAGGCCATAGGTGATTTCGCCGGTCACCGGACGGCATTCCAGCCCGCCCACCTGCTGGAAGTAGGTGAACTGCGTCACTTCCATGCCGTTGAGCCAGACTTCCCAGCCCAGGCCCCAGGCGCCCAGCGTCGGGTTTTCCCAGTTATCCTCGACGAAGCGGATATCATTGATCGTCGGGTCCAGCCCCACTTCTTTGAGCGAACCGAGATACAACTCCTGGATATTATCCGGCGAGGGCTTGATGATGACCTGGAACTGATAGTAATGCTGCAAGCGGTTGGGATTTTCGCCATAGCGGCCGTCGGTGGGACGGCGGGACGGCTGGACATAGGCGGCGGCGATCGGCTCCGGGCCCAGCGCGCGCAGGCACGTCATGGGATGGGAGGTACCCGCGCCGACTTCCATATCCAGCGGTTGGATAATAGTGCAGCCTTGGCGCGCCCAATAGTCCTGTAAAGTCAGGATCAGGCCCTGAAAGGTCTTAGGATCAAACTTTTGCATGTTGAATTCGCACGCGATAAAAGTGGATTTATTAAGAATGCGCCAGTATACCCTCTGGCGTTAAGATATACAGCCCAATTAAGGAGCTAAAGCGATGATCCGGCTTTTTCAACCCGCCGATATGCCCGGTCTGCTGGCGCTCTGGCTGGAAAGCACCATGCGCGCGCACCCGTTTATCCGCGCGGATTACTGGCTGGAGAGCCTGCCGCTGGTGCGCGACGAATACCTGCCCCAATCGGTGAGCTGGCTGGAGGAGCGCGATGGTATCCTGGCCGGGTTTATCAGCGTACTGATGGGACAATTTGTCGGCGCGATATTCGTGGCGCCGCGCTATCATCGCCAGGGGATCGGGCAGGCGCTGATGGCGGTGGCGAAACGGCGCTATCCGGTCTTAACGCTGGAGGTCTATCAGTTGAACCGCCCGGCCTGCGAATTTTATTACCGCCAGGATTTCCGCCAAATCGGCAAAAATTTCAACGCCGATACCGGCCATGCTTTATTGACCCTGCAATGGCGCAGCCGTTGAGAACATGATGAACGAAACCACCAGGAGAAACACGCCGTGAACCAACCAAAGGGAGCCTACGCTTCAGGACGCGCCACTATCAGCGACGTGGCCAAAGCCGCCAAAAGCGGTAAAACCAGCGTATCGCGCTATTTGAACGGCGAGCTCGACCTGCTGTCGGACGACCTTAAAGCGCGCATCGAAGCCGCCATCGTGCAGCTCAACTACCGGCCCAGCCAGATGGCCCGCAGCCTGAAAGGGGGGCAAACCCGGCTTATCGGCCTGATTATCGCCGATATAACCAATCCCTATTCGGTGGACGTCATGCGCGGCATCGAGGCCGCCTGCCGCCAGCACGGGTTTACCCTGCTGGTGTGCAATACCAACAATGAAGTGAACCAGGAGCGCCATTATCTCCAGTTGCTTAACGGCTACCAGGTGGAAGGCATCGTGGTCAACGCGGTGGGAATGCATGAAGATGCCCTGAATATGCTGCAACAATCGCTGCTGCCCATGGTGCTTATCGATCGTAAAATCCCCCATTTCGCCTGCGATATGGTCGGCCTGGATAACCACCAGGCGGCGACCCTGGCCACCGAGCATTTGATCGAGCAAGGGTATGAGGCCATCCTGTTTCTGAGCGAGCCCTTGGGCACGGTCAATACCCGCATCGATCGTTTGCAGGCGTTTCGCGCCCGCATCGCGCGCTATCCTAACCTGGTGGCGGAGGAAGCGGAAAGCGCGCTCCACGATACCGACGCCCTGGCAGCCATCGTCGGGGGTTTTAATCGCCGCCGCCGGGGGATGCGCAAAGCCATTTTGTCGGCCAACGGCGCGCTGACCCTGCAAATCGCCCGCACCCTGCGACGCCAGGGCCTGCACTGGGGCAGCGATATCGGCCTGCTGGGCTTTGACGAACTGGAATGGGCCGAACTGGCGGGGGTAGGCATCACCACCTTTAAACAGCCCACCTATAAAATCGGCTACGCGGCGCTGGAGCAACTGTTAAAACGCATCCAGGGAGCTAACGAACCGGTCAGCGAACAGGCGTTCGAAGGTGAACTGATTGTCCGGGGATCGACCACACGGTAAAATCGCATAATGGTTATAGTTCATAACAGCTATGGTTGAATAACCGGAGCTGTTAATTCCATCAACTCAGAGCAAACGCGATGAGCTCTGTATAAAGCCCGCTATCAGCCTGTCGAAGGGCGGCTAAATATTTTTTTCTTGCTTCTGAAGTGATTACCATTTGGTCTGGCACACTGCCCCATGTAAAATAATCATTTCCCAGCGAGCGGCGTAAAATATCGCAAATAATACGGGAAAACCTGCCGTTTCCATTAGGAAAATGGATGAATCCAGACAATATTACGATGTACTCTCAAGAAAATTTCATCAACCGGAAACGTGCTATTTTCTATCCAATAGATTGTATTATCTAAGGTGTCTTTAAGTCTTGTCGTTACCAGGTAAGGGGCCGTATTTCCTATATTGACTTCGCGACATTTTGTTTTGCCTGCCCATTTCCATGTTTTATTAAACATACGTTTATGTAAAATAAAACAAAAATCATTTGTCAGTATTCTTTTATAAGTAGGTGCTGATTTATCGAGCCAGATCAATGCAGATTGTATGTTCTCCTTTTCAAATTCGTTAAGCTCACTGCGTTTAGCAATATAATTGGGGATAAGACCGTCAAGATCGTCGGGAGATAATGCTGTTGCACCATCTGGCAAGCGTTCATTAATCGATAGAGAATAGTTCATGGAATATCCCAAAAATTAGCAGGCCATTTTTCGAGATACTGATGCGCTAATTTACTAATACTTCTGTTTTGAAATTCTTTACTTGTTGATTGATCTTCCAGAGACATATGTACTTCTACCTGACCATTGATTTTTGCCGCTTTCCGGTATGCCTGTTTTTGTCGGATTTTTTCCAGCGATCGTTCTTTTGGTACGAGATAATATACTACCTCGCATCCAAGTCCTTCAGCGACCTTTTCAAGAGTATTGAGAGTGATAGAACCCTCTTCCTCGCCTTTTTCTATGTAAGCGATACGTGACTGAGTTAAGCCTACGCGCTCGCCTAGCGACCTGGCACTCATGCCTAAAGTCGTTCTGACTAATTTTAGCCAGCCGCCTTTAGGCCGACTGGCTATTTTTTCAGGTCTTAAACTGCGAATTATCGCATCTACTTGCTTGATTTTAAGCTCTTTATCCCAAGACATGACGACGCCCTCATGACATTTACAACATAATTAGCTCTAGAAATTATGCTATATATATTCAAAATTTTTGGTACAAAAACAACATATATAGCATAAATATTACATAAACCTTGTTAATTTATGTACTTATATGAAGAAATTGTTATCGCTATTTTCAGCTAACAAACATAATTATCGATAAAAATGGTATAAATGACATAATTGTCTCATAAATATTAGTTAAATATAGTGTATAATTTCAAAAAATATATGGTAAATATATCATAAATTAAAAATTGCGCGGAATCTCGTCTTCATTCATTTTTGCATCCACCGCTCGATACAAAAGATAAATTAGTGACCCCGATCATAAATCTGACATAACGGCCTTCTCAATGGAACCGGTACCATCTACCGTTAAGCCATGACGCGGGAACATTGCCCGTAAAGGAGTCCAAGATGAAGCATGATGTTTTTGTGGTCACCGCCGCGTACGGTAACGATAACGTACTCGCCCTGGGCGGGCAGCATAAGCTGCTGCCGATTATTGCCCAATCCGGCGCCGCCGGGGTGGAAATCCGCCGCGAGCTATTGACCGAAACCGACCTCAGGGAGTTGCCGGAACTGGCGCGGGCCATCAGCGCCCACGGCTTGCGCTGCTTTTATTCCGCCCCGGAAGCCCTGTTTGCCCCCGATGGAGCGCAAAACACTCTTTTACCCCAATTGTTTGACGAAGCGGAACAACTTAACGCCGAGCGGCTAAAATTGTCATTGGGACACTATCAAGCCACCGGTCATAACGCCGACGCCGAGCAGACCCTGGCCGCATTCCTGGCAGCGCAGCAGGTGAAACTACTGGTGGAAAACGACCAGACCGAATGCGGCGTGCTGCTCCCGCTCAAAGACTTTTTCACCCGGGCGGCCGGCGCGAACCTGCCCGTCGGCATGACCTTTGATATGGGCAACTGGCATTGGGTGGGGCAAGCGCCTCAGCCAGCCGCCGCCGCGCTGGCCACCTTTGTCAGCTATATCCATGTGAAGGTCGCCGTCCGGTCCGCCACAGGCTGGGGCGCGGTGCCGCCGGACGAGAGCGACGATACCTGGCGCCAGCTTCTGGCCGCCCTGCCGGATAACGCGCCGCGCGGTATTGAATTTCCGCTGATTGGCGATGATTTGGCCGCCGTGACCCGCCGTTTCGTCTCATTGCTGCAATGAGGCCATCGGCGGCGAGCTCCGCTCTGGCGCTGAAACGAAAAAGTTACATTTTTACTGGAACCGATACCATCATCACTTATCGATTAACGGACTCGCTGCCGGCCACAGGCTTTCCGCGGGCGTGACATAGAGATGATGACCGCGCCCACCTGGCGCGCCACAACACGCTGTAGCCGTACTACTAAACATCAAGGATTACCCATGAGCATAGCTAAATTAGCACCGAAGCGCTGGTGGTATATTATGCCGATTGTATTTATCAGTTACAGTCTGGCATATCTCGACCGCGCTAATTTTAGTTTCGCCTCCGCGGCGGGCATTAATGATGATTTGGGCATTACCAAAGGGGTTTCGTCGTTATTAGGCGCCCTGTTCTTCCTCGGTTATTTCTTTTTCCAGATTCCCGGCGCGATATATGCGGAGCGGCGCAGCGTCAAGACGCTGATATTCTGGTGCCTGGTATTATGGGGCGGTTTTGCCGCACTGACCGGTATCGTCAGCAACATCCCGATGCTGATGGCCATTCGTTTTGCCCTGGGCGTGGTGGAAGCGGCGGTTATGCCGGCATTACTGATTTATATCAGTAATTGGTTTACCAAAGCGGAGCGCTCCCGGGCCAATACGTTCCTGATCCTGGGTAATCCGGTAACGGTATTGTGGATGTCGGTGGTATCGGGTTATTTAATCAATGCCTTCGGCTGGCGCGAAATGTTTATTTTCGAAGGCATTCCCGCCGTTATCTGGGCATTTTGCTGGTGGATACTGGTCAATGATAAACCCGCCCAGGCCAAATGGCTGTCCGAAGATGAAAAACAGGCGTTGCAGCGGCAATTAGCCAAAGAGCAGGAAGGCATTAAAGCGGTTCATAATTACGCCGAAGCTTTCCGTTCACGTAATGTCATTATCCTGTGCATCCAGTATTTCGCCTGGAGCATCGGCGTCTACGGCTTTGTATTGTGGCTGCCTTCCATTTTACGTAACGGCATGGAAATGGGCATGGTGCAGGCCGGCTGGTTATCCGCCGTGCCCTATCTGGCGGCCACCATTGCCATGATTATCGTGTCCTGGGCATCGGATAAACTGCAGAAACGGAAAATATTTGTCTGGCCGCTGCTGCTGATCGGCGCGCTGGCCTTTATCGGGTCCTATCTACTGGGCGCCAACCACTTCTGGGGGTCCTATGCGCTGTTGGTGATAGCCGGCGCCGCGATGTATGCCCCTTACGGTCCTTTCTTCGCCATCGTGCCGGAAATGCTGCCGCGCAATGTGGCCGGCGGGGCCATGGCGCTGATTAACAGCATGGGCGCGCTCGGTTCGTTTGTCGGTTCATGGGTGGTCGGCTACCTTAACGGCGCCACCGGCTCGCCGTCGGCGTCCTATATGTTTATGGCCGTGGCGCTGCTGGTATCGGTATGGCTGACCCTGATTGTCAGGCCGGCGGAAAATACCCGGCCGCAGCCGGCGTAGGCGATGCCGCCCGCTTCCGTTAACAGGTAAAAATGTTATGCTGTTGTTATTGATGGTTGTTATTGATGGCTGTTATTGATGGCTGTTATTGATAAGCGTTATCGATATGCCGGATAACTGACTAACGGAGATGATGATGAAACCTGCCGTGGTACTTTACAAGCACCTGCCGGACGAACTGCGCCAACGCCTGGATGAGCATTTCGACGTGACCGAAATCGACGGGCTGGGCGGGGAAAACCTGAAAAAACATGCCCAGGCGCTGCAAAAAGCGCAGGGTATCATCGGCTCAGGCGGCAGGTTCGATAGCGCCATGCTCGATCGGCTGCCGGCGCTCAAGGTGGCGTCGACCATTTCGGCGGGTTATGACAAATTTGATGTCGACGAACTGACCGCGCGCGGCATCCTGCTGATGCATACGCCCCATGCCCTGACAGAAACCGTGGCCGATATCATGATCGGCCTGGTGCTGGCCACCGCCCGCCGGATAGTGGAGACCGCCGAACGCACCAAAGCGGGCGAATGGCGCGCAAGCGTCGATACCAGTTGGTTCGGCGTCGATGTGCACCATAAAACCCTGGGAGTGGTGGGCATGGGGCGCATCGGCATGGCGCTGGCCCAGCGGGCTCATTTGGGCTTTTCCATGCCCATTTTATATAATGCCCGCCGCCAGCATGCCGAGGCGGACCGGCGTTTTGCCGCCGAATATTGCGATTTGGATACCCTGCTGGCCAAAGCCGATTTCGTTTGCATCACTCTGCCGCTCACCGCAGAAACCCACCATTTAATCGGCCGCGCGCAGTTGGCCAAAATGAAACCCGGCGCGATTTTGATTAACGCCGGCCGCGGGCCGGTGGTGGATGAAAACGCGCTGATTGAAGCACTGCAAAACCGCGTCATCCGCGCCGCCGGCCTGGATGTCTATGAGAAAGAACCGCTGGCGGCGGACTCGCCGCTGCTGCGCCTGCCCAACGTGGTGGCCTTGCCCCATATCGGGTCCGCCACCGACGAAACCCGCTATAATATGGACGCGACCGGCGTGGATAACCTGATTGCCGCCTTTAACGGCCGGGTACATGAAAACTGCGTTAATCCCGGGGTGGTCAAATAGCGGCGAGATAAGCCAGGGCAGCCGCAGATTAACCTCCCCGTACGATATTCAGTCCCTCTTCCGCGACCGGCGGCACGAAGTAGCGTGTCAGCCGGTCAAAATCCTCATCGCTGGTAGTATAAGGGTGCTGGCCGCCGGCGTTCCTGGCGTGCAGGCGCTGTTTGCACACTACGTCGGGCAGGTCGAGAAAGTGCATGACATGTCCGGCGCCCGCCTCTTGCGCTATCTGCAACGCCCAGGCCCGGATGGCCGGGGTATTGAGCGGGACATCCAGCACCACCGACAGGCCGTGACGTAAAACTTCCGCCAAATGGCCGCTCAACAGCTGGCGGATACGCCCGGAGCAGCGGATATAATCAGGGATCTGCACGATCTCGCCGGGATAAAGGGTCGCAAGCCAGCGATCCTCCACGATCAGCAAGCCGGCGCCGCCCTCGCTCAGCCGCTGCGCCAGGGTGGATTTCCCCGCGCCGATTTTGCCGCATATCATATGCAGCGTGGGGGCGGGTAAATTTATTAACGGACGGCGCGTATAATCTGTCATCTTCTCTCCAGGGCCAAATAGTTAATCTTTGCCGGTATCTGGGGCTATGCTTTATGTCGGTATGCGATAAAATGGAAACGAGCGGTATTACAAGGAACAATAATGACCATCAGTCATACTCATATCAAAATCAGCACGTTTGTTTTGATGCTGCTATTTATCGCGATTATTATCCCTCTGCACTTATTTCCCTGCTTTCTTGCGGGTTTCCTGGCCTATGAGATCATTTTTGCGTTAACGCCCTGGTTCGAGCGAATTATCGGCGGCCGGGCGCGCTGGGTCGTCGTGAGCATCATCGCCGCCGTAGTGGTTATCGTGATGACGCTGTCCATCGTCAGCCTGGTCAGTTTTCTCACCGCGAATATCCAGCGGGGCATCGATTTAACCGCCGAAACCAATCGCATTTTTTCCGGCTTGAAAAACCGCATACCCGATGTGCTGCCCGCATTTTTACCCGAGAGCGCGGAGGAACTTAAAAACGAAGTGTTCGCCCTGGTGGAAAAGAACCTGATCACCATCCGCAATATGGGCCGCAGCTTCCTGCATGGCCTGATCACCATTCTGATCGGCCTGATTATCGGCGCTATCATTTCCCTGAATAAACCCTCGGGCCGCTCCACCTACTTTCGGGAACAAATGCTGCAGCGGGTGCAGAATTTATCCAGCTCGTTTCGCAATATCGTCTTTGCGCAGATCAAAATATCGCTGGTAAATACCATACTGACATCAATTTTACTGTTAGTGATCTTTCCATTGTTCAAGATACAT
This sequence comes from Sodalis sp. RH21, assembly GCF_047324175.1. Lineage (NCBI taxonomy): Bacteria > Pseudomonadati > Pseudomonadota > Gammaproteobacteria > Enterobacterales > Bruguierivoracaceae > Sodalis > Sodalis sp. RH21. Next base: position 5,661,218 of record NZ_CP178732.1, read on the forward strand.
CTGCCGCTTTCCAAGACGCTAGTGGCGGCCACCTTTATTTTTGGTTTATTGCCGATTATTGGTAATTTGATTTCGAATTTCCTGATGATCATCTCCGCGTTATCCATCTCGCTGCCGGTGGCCGGCGTCGTGCTGGCCTATCTGGTGATGATCCATAAGCTGGAATATTTCCTTAACGCCGAGATTGTCGGCAACCGGATACAGGCCAAATCGTGGGAACTGCTGCTGGCGATGCTGGTGTTTGAAGCGGCCTTTGGGCTGGAAGGGCTGGTGGCGGCCCCTATTTATTATGCCTACCTGAAAACCGAGCTGCGGGCGCTGGATCTTATCTGAGGGGCCTGGCGGTCAGGGTGCGGCGTAGTGGCAGGACACGATATGCCCGGGCAGCACTTGGCGCAGAGCGGGCGGCTGCGTGCGGCACAAATCGGTGGCATAGGGGCAGCGGGTATGAAACCGGCATCCCGGCGGGGGATCGGCCGGGGCGGCGCATCGACATCAAGCGTCGGCACCGCGGCCAGCAGGGCCAGCTGACCTGCTAACGTGAACTGTTTATGCAACATATTTGCCTGATGCTCCAGAGAAACGGCGTGCGGATGTCCGCACAATGCGGCAAGGGGTACATTTCGTATTGTTAATATGTCTAAGAATGAAATTATATTTCTTATAACTATTAGTAAAATAGGGGTTGCCTGACGCGACCAAGGCGGTAAGGTATCATTCGGCTTTCCGTTAACAATATTCAAACAACTACTATGACCTATTCGCTGTTCGGCAAAAAATTTACCGCCCACTCCGGTATCAGCCAACTGATGGACGATATGAACGATGGCCTGCGCTCCCCGGATGCCATTATGCTCGGCGGCGGCAACCCGGCCGCGATCCCGGCCATGGACCGCTATTTTCAGGCGCTTTGCCAATCCATGCTCGACGATGGTTCGCTGTGCGAAGCGCTGTGCAACTACGACGGGCCGCAGGGTAAAAATGCGCTGCTGAATGCGCTGGCGGGTTTACTGAGCCAGGAACTGGGCTGGCCCATTACCGCTAAGAACATCGCGCTGACCAACGGCAGTCAAAGCGCATTTTTTTATCTGTTCAACCTGTTTGCCGGCCGCAGCGGGAACGGCGCCCTGAAGCGGGTCCTGTTTCCCCTGGCGCCTGAATATCTGGGCTACGCCGATGCCGGGCTGGAGGACGATATGTTCGTCTCGGCCAAACCGACCATCGCCCACCTGCCGGACGGCCAGTTTAAATATCACGTGGATTTCGATCGGCTGAACGTCAGCGACGATATCGGGCTGATTTGCGTATCCCGGCCCACCAATCCCACCGGCAATGTGATTACCGACCTGGAGCTGAAACGCCTGGATGACCTGGCCCGCCAGCACCGGGTACCGTTATTGATTGATAATGCCTATGGCCTGCCCTTCCCGGGCATTATTTTCTGCCCGGCCACTCCCCTGTGGAACCCGAATATTATCCTGTGCATGAGCCTGTCCAAGCTGGGGCTGCCGGGCGCGCGCTGCGGGATCGTCATCGCCAGTGAAGCGACCATCGCCGCCGTGGGCAATATGAACGGCATTATCAGCCTGGCCCCGGGCGGCATCGGCCCGGCCCTGGCCGCCGAGATGATCGGCCGCGGCGATTTGATGCGTTTATCGAACACGGTCATCCGGCCTTTCTACCAGCAGCGGGTGGAGCAAACCATCGCCACCCTGCGCCGTTACCTGTCGCCGGAGCGGTGCCTGATCCATAAGCCCGAAGGGGCGATTTTTCTTTGGCTATGGTTCCAAAATTTACCCATTACCACCGAAGCGCTGTATCAGCGGCTTAAGCAGCGCGGCGTATTGATGGTGCCTGGCCACTATTTCTTTCCCGGCCTGGAAGGCGACTGGCCCCATACCCAACAGTGCATGCGCATGAACTATGTGCCGGACGCCGATAAAATTGAACGCGGCATCGCCATCCTGGCCGAAGAGGTGGAGCGGGCCCATCGCGAGACGGTCCGCGGCTAGCGGGGTAATTCAGATAAAAAAAAGCCCGTGGCGGGTTTGAGCCACGGGCGTTGAGCGATCGCCCGGCGCCGCTGGCCGGGCATTAGGCGGGACCGATTATTGCTGGCCGGCCTGGGCCGGTTCGGCCTGGGCGGTTTCGCCCTGGTGTTCCAGCACCTTCTGCCGGCTGGCGCTGGTAATGGCGATGGTGCGCGGCTGCTGGGATTCGGGCACATGACGTTCCAAATCGATATGCAACAGGCCATTGACGAACTCCGCCTGGGCCACCGACATATGTTCCGCCAGGGTAAAGCTCAGGGTGAACTCTTTGCGCACCAGGCCCTGATGCAGATATTCCACCTGGCGTTCCGGCTGCTGGGGTTTACCCGAGATGCCCAGGCGAGGCCCTTCCACTTCGATATTCAATTCTTCTTGTTTAAAACCAGCCAGCGCCAGAGTGATGCGATAATGATTATCGTCGCTCTTTTCAATGTTGTAGGGAGGGAAACCGAACGCTTCCTGATTACCCTGCATATTGCTGGCTAATTTATCAAAACCAATCCACTGACGCAGCAGCGGTGACAAATCGTAGTTACGCATAATATTTACCCCTTCTATGAAGCGAGATCGTTCGCCCAACCTCAGGTTGGGTTAGCCCCCGGTTACGGCGGGCAGACGTTATTACAGTTGCGTGGCGGTTTGCCACGACCGGTTTATTTGATTTCGATGCGGCGCGGTTTCAGCATTTCCGGTACCACGCGTTCCAAATCGATATAAAGCAGGCCATTTTCCAGATTGGCGCCTATAATTTGAATATGCTCGGCCAGCTGGAATTTGCGTTCGAAATTACGCTCGGCGATGCCCTGATATAAATAGTTGCGCTCTGCGGGTTCCTGCGCATGGGCGCCTTTCACCGTCAATAAATTATCATGGGCGGTAATATCCAGCTCATGTTCGGCGAATCCGGCGACGGCGATGGCAATGCGGTATTGGTTTTCATTGACCAATTCGACATTATAGGGAGGGTAACCACCGTTACTCTGGCTTTGCCCCGCTTCCAGCAAATTCACCAGGCGGTCAAAACCAATGGCGGAGCGATATAGTGGTGAAAAATCAAAGTTACGCATAAAAAGCCTCCAACGTTCAGCGAGGTGACAAACAACCTTCCGGATGGACAGGTCAGCGACCGGAATACCCTTACGGCATACTCTTTTATGGTCACAGTATTAAAATGGCGTCGCCGATGGGCTTTTCAAGGGGGAAATAAGAAAAAATTTCTTTTTTTGAACAAAATCTGCAAGTCGTAAACGAGATATCCATTACACTGAAAGCCCATAAGCGGCATGCTTATCAATGTGAATAATAATGAGCGGGATGCTTGGCCGTCGTGAGTAAAAAAACAGCAACCATACGGATGCATCGGGATTATGTTTAAAAAGACACTGTTAAAAAAATCACTACTCCTGTTTACGGCGGGTTGTGCATTGGCGAGCAGCACCGGATGCTCAAGCGTAATGACCCATACCGGGGCCAACCAGGGTTATTACCCCGGCACCCGCGCCAGTATGAGAATGCTGCAGGATAAAGATACCAGTTGGAGCATGATGCCGCTGGCGGCCATAGACCTGCCCTTCTCGGCGGTGCTCGATACCGTGCTGCTGCCTTATGATTATCTGCGCAGGGACAGCGATAAAACGCTAGAATCCCCCCACGAGCGCATGCTGCACGGCACTCCCCCCCAGCCCAAACAGCACAAATCCCATGCCGCCCGCGCCTCGGCACAGGCAAAATAACCGGCCGCGCGCTACGCCGGTCGACGCGGCCATGCGGTGGTCCGCCACCCGGCGTAAGCCGTTAAAAGACCGCGCGCCGGCGGTGGGTCAAGGTCATGGGAATCACCGATTTTCCGGGCGCCGCGTCCCCTTCAATCGCCAATTGCATGGCCTGGAAAGCATGTTCGACCCAGGCATTCTCGTTTTGCCCCATCGACCAGGTATTATTGGGTAGAAAGCCCAGCATCGGGTGCTCATCGAAGGTACCGATATTAATATCGGCCGGGATATAGCCATAATGCTGCCGCACTACGCTAAGCGCCCCTTCCAGCACCGGCAGCGATGAGGCGATAAATGCCGGCGGGGCATCCTGGTGCAGCTCGAAAAAACGCTGCATCAGCCATTCCCCGTCCTCGCGCCGGTTATGCTGCGCGGCCAGCACCCACGACTGGTTTGCGGCAATGCCCTGGCCGGCCAGCACGCCGGTAAAACCCAGCAAACGCTGTTGTATCGTCGGCTGTTGAATATCTCCCGCCATAAAAAACAGCGGCAGTTTACCGGCATCGAGCATCGCATGGGTTAACTGCGCGCTGCCATTTACGTTGTCACTGACCACCAGCGCCACCTCGCTATCGCTAAAATCGCGATCGAGAAATACCAGCGGTTTGGTAAATCGCTTAAGGTGATGATTTTGCGCCTGTAATGAACACGGCACCACGAACAGCCCGTCCACGTTGCGCTCGCGCATGGTTTCCACCAGCGTGTTTTCGCGCTCGGTATCGCTGTAAGTACAACTTGTGGTCAACTGATATCCGGCTTCACGGCAGCGGATCTCCAGCTTTTCCGCCAGCGTCGAAAAAAACAGATTGGATAAGCGCGGAACGATCAGTCCCAGAGTATCGGTTTTATTCAGTTTCAGGCTGCGGGCGGCGTGGTTGATGGTGTAACCGTATTCGTTGACATAAGCGTCTATCCGGGCCTGCGTTTTAACGCTGATCCGGTATTGCCGCGCTTTGCCGTTAAGCACCAGCCGGACGGTGGTGATGGAGATCCCTAACGCTTTGGCAATCTGCTCTACGGTCTTGGCCATCTTCTTAATCGGTCCTGTTAAAAAAACTCTCCACGATAAGACAGTATAGCGGACGGGCTAACTCGAATCAGCGTAAAAATCAGATCATAACGTCATTATTTTCAGCTTCCTGCCCGAGTTGGTGGGCAACGGCGCGTAAAGCGTCATGCCAGACCGTTTCCACAGGGGCAAACGGCGCCCGGCAGCGGGCGCTGGCTATAACGCCCATCTCTTTAAGGATAAATTTCAAGGCGGGGAAAACCCCCGCTTTAACCAATAAATCGATGACCTCATTGCATTGTCCCTGCAATGCCTGCGCTTCCACCAGCCGGCCTTCTTGCAACGCTTGCCACAATTGGCGGTAGCGCCAGCCCATAATATTGAAGGTGCTGCCAACGGCGCCGTCGGCGCCGGTACCGATACCCGCCAAGAACACTTCGTCATAGCCATTTAATATCAACGCTTCCGGGAAACCGCGCCTTAACTGCTCGGTTTGATACATATCAAAGGAGGTTTGTTTCAGGCCGATAATACCTTTAGTGCCGAGCAGTTCGCGCAAATCATTGGCGCTGAATTTCACCCCGCTCATGGCCGGGATATTATAGATAATCAACGGCACGCCCTGGGCGGCGGCAACGATATCTTTATAGTAGCCGATGATTTCCCTCGATTGATAAGGGAAATAGATGGGCGGGATAGCGGAGATGGCGTCGTATCCCGCCTCGGCGCATACCTGCGCCAGCCGTCGGCTTTCGCGGGTGCTGATGGCCCCTACGTGGCCGATGAGCTTGCTTTTCCCGCTGCGGTTTTTCGCTACAAACCGCAGCACCTCCTCGCGCTCTGCCGGCGTTTGCAGCAGCGATTCACCGGTAGAACCACCCACATAGATGCCGTCGAGCGGTTGCTGGTTAATCACCTCGGTAAGCTGGCGCAGGCTGGAAAAATCAATGGCCTCATCCTCGGAAAACGGCGTGGCAAGGGCCGCATAAAGGCCTGAAAGGCCTGAAAGTCCTGACATAATCACCTCTGGTAAGCTGTTGATATAAAGATTATGGTTTTTTCAATTCCGACAAATTTGCCCGGAAGGTTTCCTTCGTGATGCAGACGCAAAAAACGGTGACCGCCGCCATGGCCGCCAAGAATAGCGAAACCGGCCAGGAGCCGCCGCCGGACCAGGCAATCAGCAGGGTCGCGATCATCGGAGTCAGGCCGCCGACGATATTGGCCAGTTGGAAACCTAACGACACGCCGGTATAACGCACGCTGGTATCAAAAAGCTCGGAAAAAAATGCCGGCTGGACGCTGAACATCATGCCCAACCCGACGGAATAGCAGAAGGTGGTGGCGAAATAGAACATTTTCACCGAGCCGGTATCAATCATCCAAAACAGTGGGAAGGCAAATATCAAGGTTATCAGTGCGCCGGCCAGGTAAACCGGGCGACGGCCAATTTTATCGGATAAATGGCCAAAGAATGGGAAAGTAAAAATACCGACAAAGCTGGCCAGTAATAAGCCGTTTAATGCCGTTTCACGACTGAAATCCAGTTGCCGGGTGACGTATGACATAAAAAAGGCGACGGTTAGCCACCCCAGCACAATTTCGCCCATACGCATCCCCATGGCTGTCAATACCGCACGCCAATGATGTTTCAGCACCTCGATAATAGGGAAATCGTGGCTGGTATCCTTGGCTTTACCTTCGGTGAATACCGGCGTTTCTTCTATTTTAGCGCGGATATACAGGCCGACGAACAGCAAGGCTACGCTTAGCAGGAATGGAATACGCCAGCCCCAGCTCATTAACTGCGGCTCCGGCAGCCAGGCGACGACGGCAAAAACCCCGGTGGCGATAAACAGCCCTAATACATTGCCTAGCTGGACAAAAGAACCAAAAAATCCGCGCCGGTGCACCGGTGCGTACTCTGTCACCAGAGTCGTGGCGCCGCCCCATTCCCCGCCGATGGCAAAGCCCTGGCATAAGCGCAGGAAGATCAATAATAACGGAGCCGCATTGCCGATGGAGTCGTAGCTGGGCACCAGCCCGATGCAAAAGGTCGATATGCCCATGATCATCAGCGACAACACCAGGGATTTTTTACGGCCGATTTTATCCCCGTAATGCCCGAATACTATGGCCCCGATGGGACGGCTTACAAAGGTAATCGATAGGGTAAGAAAAGAAATGATTAGCCCCATAAATGGTGACAAGTTGGGAAAGAACAGTTTCGGAAATACCAGGGCGGCAGCGGTGCCATAAATAAAGAAATCATAAAATTCAATGGTGGTACCGCTTAATCCTGATCCGAGCACGGTCAGTAATTTCTTTTTCTGCTTTTTTTTCTCTTCCGTCGCGTCTTGCGTCGCGGCCATAGGTGTATCGGCTAAGATCGTCATAATGCATTCCTCATGGAAGGGGGGAAGGTATTACCAGGCAGTCCAGCCACCGTCGATAACCAGGTTCGAACCCGTCATATATAAAGACGCGTCTGAGGCCAAAAATATAATGGCGCCGTTATATTCGCCGGGGCGGGCCATGCGGCCAATGGGAATTCGGTTGCAGTAGTTTTCCACAAACTCTTTATCCTGATCGTCACGAAATACCCCCGACGGCGTTAACGTATTAACCCGCACCCCTTTTTTACCCCAATAAGTACCCAAGTAACGGGTCAGGTTATAAATGCCCGATTTCGAGGCGCAATATGCCACCGGTTTGGTAAAGGCGCGGCCGGTTTTAGCCTCTTTATAGGCGTAAATGTCCTGCACCGGCGACAACATGCCGTAAATCGAGCCGATATTAATGATCGAACCTCTGCCTGCCTCGGCCATCGCGCCGCCCACCGCCTGGCAGCAAAGGAAAACGCCGGTTAGATTGACATCCATCACTTCGCGCCATACGTCTTCTGGAAATTGTTCAAACGGACCGCTGACTTCCGGCGGGGCGCTGGGCTGGGTATCGATACCGGCGTTGTTAATCAGGATATGAGGCACCCCCAGGCGGCGCTGGGTTTGTTCCAGCGCATCAAGAATCGATTCCTTACCGGCCACATCCACTTGCAATGCGATCACGTTCTGCACCCGCTCACCAAAGGCGTCCCGCAGTTGGTCATTGCTGACGGCCGTACGTCCCCAGATTGCGACGCTGGCTCCCTGTTCCAATAATGAGCGGGTGAACTCCTGGCCTAGCTGGCCAAATCCGCCGGTAATCACCGCAATTTTGTTGTCTAGCGCAAAAAGTGTATTTGACATGGGCTTGCCCTCGAACCTGGAATAAATAGGAGACTTAACATTGCCAACCCTTTTGCTAAGTCGAGTTAGCAATGTATCTAAAGGCGTCTTTGCTGGCAAAGAATTTTGTTATGAACTGTGAGCCAGATCGATTGAATTAGGTTAATAAAATGATGCTTTAATGTTTTTTACATGACTTTGATTAACAGCGCATCGTCAGCGATGAATGCGCCAACAAAGCACGTTTTTCCAGCGTCTGTCGCAAGAAACACGACCGCGCCGGCGACAGAAAGCGGAGAATGCCGGCGTATGATTAACGATCAAGCGCCGGACCCCGGCGCGAGGTTGCCAGCGCGCGCCAGGCAACGGTATGACCCTAAAGCAAACGTTTATAAGGCCATGGGCACCATAGGCGCCCGAATGCGGCGACCGGGGCAATCATCCGGTCAGTCCTTGCAAGGTCTAGAGCATATGCTCGTCGATTGTTCCGCGCGAGTCGAACGCAGTGAGCATCACCGGGCCAGGTACCACGGCATTTCCGCCGGTCTCCGGATGGCTGTTCCATGACCGCTATTTCTCAAGCAAATCGATGCCGCCGCCGGCAACCCGCACCTGTATCCCCATGGTCAGCGCCTGGGCGACAAACGCCTGGAACACCTCGCCCAGCAGCGCAGGCTCCACATAAGCCAGCGTCAGGTGGTTACTTTGGTGGCCGGCCATTAAATCATCACGGCTGGTGCCGTCCAGTACCGCATTAAGCAGCGGCCATTCATAGTTAGTAGCGCGGCGGCGGCGTTCAAATTCGTCCTCCGGCAACTCCACTGCGGTGCCGGTGCCGATATGCATCACCACGCCCAGGCCTTCATAATGGGCGCGCGCCCAGATAAAGCGCCCGGCCTTGCCTTGCCCGGCAATAGTCGAGCCGCCGTAGGGGAAAAACATCGCTGGCTGGCGATAGCCGGTAGCGCCGGCAATACCGCCTTTAAGATGGGCAAAAGGCACTGCGCCGGAGATCTCCAGATCCCAATAAAAAGTACCCTGATAGTCACTGCCCCAGCGAATGTCGTGCAACGTGGTCTCGGCGGGCTGCCCCAGTGCGTCCAGCAACCGCCACAGCATCACTTGGGGGATAGCGCTGCCCATATCCACCTCGTTGATACAAGGAATGGCCTTGCCCGGCCAGATGATGTCGCCCTGTTCGTCGGGGATGGGGAAGCGCTCGGCGTTACCGATGGCCCCCTCGGCAAAATCGGACGCTGCGCAGCACTCTTTTAGTCCTTGCTGATACTGCACGCCAACCGCAGCCAGGCCAAAACGCTGTACAAAGCGCGCCATGGCGATCATCATCGCGCACTGCTCCAGCACCTGCGCCCGCGTCAGGGACTGGCTGCCGTCCTCACCATAATCAAATGTCATGCCGCGCTGTTCATACCACTCCAGGCACTCTTCACGCAGGGATTGCGGCACCTTGGCCATTTCCACCAGCAGCGCCGATTGTGACAGGGATTCCAATGGGATACCGACGCCCACCATGGCTTGTAGCGGAAATACGCCATTAATCATACCCATACAGAAGGTATCGAACAGACCGATGATTGCCTGGTTACGCAGGATATATTCACCCGCCTGGCGGCCAATTTGCCCCGCCGGGCTTGCCATCAGTGGATGTGTAGGTTTGATGTCATGGAGGTATTGGGTTTTATGGCTTAACCCGCCGTCACGTAGCCAGGTCGTCAAACCCTGGTAAAACAGCTCGTCATCAAAATGTTCCGACCACAGACGCGAGTAGGTAACGCCGAGACTGGTCAACGTGCCCGCCATACACAGCATTCCCACCAGGCCCGGCCAGGTGCCGTCGAAATTAGCCAGCAATAATACCGGCCCGCGATGATGTGCTAATGAAGGCGCGATATGATGGGAGTATTGCCATGCGGTGAGCAGTACGATAACCGGCGCATCGCGATCGATGGCGGCAAATAGGGCGCTCCCCTCTTTTTGGCTGCTGATAAAACCATGGCCGCGATCGGCATGAATGGCATGAGCCCGTTTAATTCGGTAACCCAGCTTCTCCAATGCCGCCTGGAGCTTTTGCTCATAGCTAAGTTGGGTCGGCCAGCAGGTAACATTCGCCGGTTCACGTAAATCGGCGTTCGCCACCAATAAAATTTCCTGAGGGCCGGCGCTGATCGATGCCGGGGAAGGCGGAAGAGTAAAATTCAGCATAGTTAGCTCCTGGTGGGTAATACGTCTCAGCGCCACTGGCGCATCACATTTTCAGCCTGTTGCATATCGTCGTACAGCCGCAGATACACCTGATACTTTGCCTGGTGAAACGCCGCGTAACGGCTATCGGCATGGATCGTCTCCCCTGGCCGCACCAGCGCCTGGGCCGCCTCGCTCAGGTTGGCATAGGCGCCGGCGGCTACCGCACCCAGCAAGGCCGCGCCCAGCGTGACGGTATCGTCCTGGGACGCCAATTCGATATTGCAACCGGTAACGTTGGCGTACTCACGTAGCCACAAGGGGTTTTTGGTCGCGCCGCCGCAGATCAACAGCCGGGTAATATGATGACCGGCCTGGTTCATGGCCCCGATAATATGGCGCGTACCGTAAGCGATGGCCTGAAGCGTGGCCAGGTAAAGGCGCGCTAGCGCGTCCGGGCCGGTTTCAAGGGTCAATCCCATCACCGCGCCGCGAGCTTGGGGGTTCGCTCTGGGTGAACGGTTGCCATAGTGATCGGCCAACACATGCAAATGCCGGGTAGGCAAGGGATCGCGCCGTTCCAGATCGGCCACCCACCGGTTGAGCAACTGATATTCGTTACACCCTTGCTCGGCGGCCTGCTGTTGCAGCAGCGGCCAGGCGCCGTGCTGTTGAAGCGTCCACTCGACCAATGCACCGGCGGCACTTTGTCCTCCCTCGCTCAACCACCAGCCCGGCAACATTGCCCCCCAGTACGGCCCCCAGACACCGGGGACCGGAATTTCGCGGCGATTGACCAGCATATGGCAGTTAGACGTGCCGCTAATGATGGCCAGAGCACCTTCCGGCTGCGTTCCCACCAACGCCAGGCCGCCGGCGTGAGCATCGATGATGCCACCCGCTACCGTGACGGCGGTTGTCAATCCGCACTGCTCTGCCGCTTCGGCGCTTAAACAACCGGCGGGCTGTCCCAGTTCAAGGATCGTCGCCGGTATTTTTCCCAGCAAATCATCTAAACACACTGCTTTTAATAGCGGCTGGCTGAATCTTTTTTCATGAGCCAGATAGTTCCATTTGCAGGTCAGCGTACAACTACTGGCAACGTCAGCGCCGGTAGCGCGCCATACCAGGAAATCCGCCAAATCAAACAGCCGCCAGGCCCGCCGGTAGCGATCCGGGAAGTGGCGTTTTAACCACAGCGCTTTCGGCAACTCCATTTCAACGCTGACTTCGCCGCCCACATAGCGCAGCGCCGCATCGCCAGTGGCGTTGATATCGCGGGCTTCATCGACGGCCCGATGATCCATCCACATAATGATGTCGCGTTCTTCTTCGCCCTGTTCCGCGACCGAAATACCCCGTCCGTCATTGCCCACCACCACCAGTGAACAGGTGGCGTCAAAACCAATGGAGACTACTGACTGCGCAGCGATACCGGACGTTTGCAGCGCTTCTTTTATTGCCTGGCACGCCTGGGACCAGATTTCCCGGGACGATTGCTCAACCACGCCCGCCCTGGGATGAAATTGGCTGATAGGCCGCACTGCAAAGGCCAGCCGGGCGCCCTGCCGGTCAAAGACCCCTGCCCGCACACTGGCGGAGCCCACGTCTACACCGATGAAACATTGGTCCGTCATGAGTGCCTCGCAATTGCTACGTCGAGTTAGCAATTTAAACAAAGCGAATACGCGTGACAAACTATTTCGATGTGAACTGTGAGCTCGATCGTCTCGCTACATAAAACGCGTGTTAAATCAATGGCCCTACGACAGGCAACCTATTGAGATCAAAAAACCAGGAACACAGGACGCCACGACAATGCGTGGCGGTTATCAGGGTTTGGAAAGCAGGCTATAAAACGATAAGAAGAGCGTCGGCCATGTAACGCCGGTGAAGACAGACACCCGTAAGCGGAGGGTATTATCCAGCAAATTGAATGCGGCCCGCCTGGAATGAGCCTTCATCGGCACCCATTTTCACCCGTTGCCCCGAACGTTTAAACCACGGACGCAGGGCAGCGGAGAATCGATAGGCTAGTAGGGCGCCACCGGCGTCAGCAGCGGCTTGCCCGCCACAAACGCCGCGATATTCTCGAACACTAAATCGGACATCGCCCGCCGGGTCGCGTGCGTAGCGCTGGACATATGCGGCGTAATCACCACATTAGGCCGGTTAAATAAGGCCGCTGGCACCTTCGGCTCAACGCTGAACACATCCAGCCCGGCGCCGCCGATAATCCCCTGCTCCACGGCATGAACCAAATCCGCCTCGTCCACCACCGTGCCGCGGGCAATATTAATCAATATCCCTTCCGCGCCCAGGGCGGCCATCACCTCGGCGTTCACCAGCGATCGGGTTTTCTCGCCGCCGTTCACGCATACCACCAGAAAATCACTCGCCGCGGCCAGTTCGACCAGCGACGGATAAAATTGCCATGGGCCGTCGGGCAACTGCCGATAATCGTTATAGGCAATGGTCATATCAAAAGCCGCGGCGCGCTTGGCTATGGCATGGCCGATACGCCCCATGCCGATTATGCCCAGCCGGCTGCCCGATACTTTTTTGGTCCAGGGATAACCCCCGCGCGCCCAGCCGCCCTGCTCGATAAAACGCTGCGCCCCGACGATTTGCCGCGATGTCGCCAGCAGCAATCCCATCGCCATATCCGCCACATCCTCGGTCAACACATCAGGCGTATTGCACACCGCGATCCCGCGGCGCTGGGCGGCCGCCACGTCGATACCATCGTAGCCGACGCCGAAATCGGCAATCAGCGCCAATTTTGGAAACCGGTCGATAAATTCTTCCGTGACCACCGATTCCCCATTCACTACCAGCACCCGGGCTTCCGCGGCCTGCCGCAGCCGTTCCGGCTCGGAAAGCAGCTCATAGTCGGTCATCTGAAACTGCTGTTCGAGCCGCTGCGTCAACGCATCGGGTAACATGGCTGCTTTGATTACGGGATATGTCATATTCTTCACCTGATCTCTTTATCTGATTTTTAACCTGAAACTAGCGGGACAGCGGCGCAACCACGCCGTTTTTAACCGCCGCCGCTTTAGTCCTGCCGACAAAAATCCCCACGATACCGCCAATAATCAGCGCGACGGCGATAATCAATAATCCATAATGGTAACTATTGGTCATATCCTTGATTTTGCCCAGCAGCGGCGGTAATCCCAAGCCGGCGAAATTAGCGATGGCATTGATAAAAGCAATGGAGGCCGCCGCCGCCACGCCGGTCAGTTTCTCGGTGGTTACCGCCCAGAAAATCGGCGTCAAGGCAAAATTAAAGCCGACGGTCAGTACCAGTAAAATATAGGCCAGCCACAAATTGGACGTATAAATCGATATTGCCAGCAAAACCCCCGAGATAATCAGCGGCACGCCTAAATGCAGGGCACGCTCTTTGGTCTTATCGGAATGGCGTCCATTGAGATACATAAACAGGCAGGCAAAAACAAAAGGCACCGCCGCCAGCAGGCTGATAACAAAATTACTCTTATCCGCCACCATGCTTTTCAGGATAAGCGGCAAAAATAACGTAATGCCAATGGAGCAGAAAGCCTGAAGGAACCATACCAGGCTTAGCAACCACACCACTTTATTGGTCAGCGCGCTGCCCCAGGAGTGGTTTTTACCCAGCTCCGCGCCGGCGTTATCCGCCGCCAGGGTGGCTTTTAACCAGCCTTTCTCTTCACTGCTCAGCCACTTGGCTTTATCCGGCGTATCGGAAAGATAAAACAGCACCATTATTCCCATAACCACGGCCGGCAACCCTTCGATAAAAAACAGCCAGCGCCAGCCCTCGATACCGCCGATACCGTGCAAACTCAAAAGGCTGCCGGAGATAGGCAGGCCGATAATGGATGCCAATACCGATCCCATATAGAAAAATGACATGGCCCGGGCGCGGTTACTTTTCGGAAACCAGCAGGAAATATAGTAAATAATACCGGGCGCAAAACCCGCTTCCGCCATCCCCAGCAGAAAACGCATCACGTAAAGCTGGGTCGGGGTATGGACAAAACCCATACCGGTGCTGACCAAACCCCAGGTTATCATAATGCGCGCAATCCATAATTTGGCGCCCACCTTGGTCATGATGATATTGCTGGGAACTTCAAATAAAATATAGGAAATATAAAACATCCCTACGCCCAGGCCATACATACTGGTGGTTAACCCCAGGTCGGCATTCATTTGCAAAGCCGCTACCGAGATATTGGTCTTATCAAGATTGGAAATAAAATAACATATTATAATAAAGGGTATTATTTTTAAATTCAGCTTAGCCAGCGTGGACGTGCTTAAATCAATATTCATATCATCACCTATAGGCCACGCCCTATTGCCGCATGGACAATATAAAGCGTGGCAGGATATCGTGGGATGGTACTGGTTAATATAGCTCTATCATTTCAGCCGAGGCGGCAGATTACCATTCCGCCACCGCGCCGTCGGGATAGCGCCACACGGGATTGCGCCACTCCCCGGCATTTTTACTGCGCTCAATCACCAGTTGTTCATTGATTTCCACGCCCAGCCCGGGTTTATTCAGCGGATAGAAATACCCGTCGGTCATTTTGAAATCGTCTTTATTAATCACATAATCCAGCAATTCGGCGCCCTGGTTATAATGGATGCCCATGCTTTGTTCCTGCAACACCGCGTTATAGGAAACGAAATCCACCGCCAGGCAGGACGCCAGGGCGATGGGGCCCAGCGGGCAATGAGGCGCCAGCGTCACATCATAAGCTTCCGCCATGGAGGCGATTTTCAGGCATTCGGTAATCCCGCCCGCATGGGACAAATCCGGCTGGGCGATGGCCAGGCCGCCGGCCGCCAATATCCGTTTGAACTCAAAACGCGAGAACATCCGTTCGCCCGCGGCGATAGGAATCGACGTTTGCGCCGCCAGGCGCGGGTAATACTCCGCCTGCTCCGCCAGTACCGGCTCTTCGATAAACAGCGGACGGTAGGGTTCCAGCTCTTTAATCAGCAGTTTGGCCATCGGCGCATTGACCCGGCCGTGGAAATCCAGACCAAACTCGATATCGTTGCCCATGGCCTCGCGTACTTGCGCCGCCACCGCCACCGCCGCGTCCACTTTGCGGGAATTATCCAGCAGCCCCATCTCTTCGCAGCCGTTGAGCTTAAAAGTATCAAAACCGATTTCAGTCAGCTTTTTCATGCCGGCGATCACATCAGAGGGCCGGTCGCCGCCCACCCAGCTATAGGCTTTGATACGGTCGCGCACCAGACCGCCCAGCAGTTGATAAACCGGCACGCCCAGCGCTTTGCCTTTAATATCCCACAGCGCCTGATCGATACCGGCGATAGCGCTCATTAAAATCGGCCCGCCGCGGTAAAAACCCGCGCGATACATCGTTTGCCAGATATCATTGATCCGGGCCGGGTCCTGGCCTATAACATAATCGGCCAGCTCATGCACCGCCGCTTCCACGCTTTTGGCGCGTCCTTCGATGACCGGCTCGCCCCAGCCGACTATGCCTTCATCCGTTTCGATTTTCAGGAACATCCAGCGCGGCGGCAACCGGTAGGTGGTGAGTTTAGTGACTTTCATAAGCATTAGTCCTTCAGCGTTAATATACCGAGGATTGTAGCACCACATTTTAATATTGTACTACAATCTGGATCACACTTTCGACAATCCCTCTGCGTGCGATAATCGGCCGCAATCCCCTGGCAAAAACGCATAAAAAAGCCGCCCATCAGGGCGGCCGGCCAGAAGAATAATCAACGTAACGCGGGGGTAAGCGCGGCGCACCGGATGGGGCGCACCGGTCGATAAAACCGGCTTATAGCACCGACAGCCAGCCGCCGTCGACGTATATAATTTGGCCGCTGACATAATCGGATGCCGGCGACGCCAGATAAACGGCGGTGCCGATCAACTCATCGGGTTTGCCCCAGCGTCCGGATGGATTGCTGTTTTTAACCCAGGCATCAAATTCCTTATTTTCCACCAGTGCGGTGGTCATTTCGGTAAGGAAATAGCCCGGCCCGATGCCGTTGACCTGGATATTATGCCCGGCCCATTCCGCCGCCATGGCGCGGGTCAGCATCTTGATACCGCCTTTGGCCGCCGTATAGGCGCCGACGGTGGCCCGCGCGGCTTCGCTGGTCAGCGAGCAGATATTGATAATTTTGCCCCCGGCGCCGTTGGCTACCATGCGGGAGGCCGCTTCACGGGAGACAATAAACGCGCTGGTCAAATTGGTATCTATTACCCGCTGCCAATCCGCCAGCGGCAAATCCAGCAGGGGCTGGCGGTGCTGGATGCCGGCGTTATTAATCAAGATATCCACATGCTCGCCTTCGCTATCCAGGCGCTCAAACACGCCGGCCACCTGCTGCGCATTGGCGACGTCAAACGCCATGCCGCGCACGTCATACCCCAACGCGCTCAGTTTATCCACCGCGGCCATCAGGTTATCTTCATGCATACCGTTGAGAATAACCGCGGCCCCCGCCGCGGCCAGACCCTTGGCATAGGAAAATCCGAGCCCCCGGGCTGAACCGGTGACCAGCGCGGTGCGTCCGCTTAGATCAAATAAGCCTGCCATACCTGTTTCCCCTTCTGATTGCGCGAAATAAATAGCGGGGGCGTGCCTGCCGCCGGACATTGACACCGGCCCGGATCGAACCCGGGCAGGGGTTATATCAGCAGAATAGACATTCACGGCGGACGTATCAATTATTTGCTGGCGCATGGCCCGGCCGCGAGGCGGATATAGGCGCTATACGCCGCGGGTGGCGTGATTGCGGCGGGCGGATTTTTACGTTCGCGCTTTTACAGTACGGCGCTCTTATATGCTTGTACAAAGGCGGCGGCCTGCCGGGCCGTACGGCCGACATCCTGGCCGGCACGGTACAAATCGCCGCCCAAACCAGCGCCGATACACCCGGCTTTAAGATACAGATGAAGGTTTTCCGGAGTGATGCCGCCGACGGCGAACACGGGCACTTCCGGCGGCAATACCGCTTTTAGCGCCTTGATATAATCGGGGCCGAAGGAGACGGAAGGAAATATCTTCAACGCCTGGGCGCCTGCGTCAAGGGCGGTAAAAGCTTCGGTGGCGGTGGCGCAGCCGGGGCAAACCGTCATGCCCAGGCTCACGGCCCGGCGGATCACTTCGGGTTGAATATTTGGCGTAACCACCAGTTTACCGCCCAGCGCCGCCAGTTCATCCACCCGTTCCGGTTTAAGCACCGTGCCGCCGCCGATCAGCGCCCGGGAACCATAGGCCTGCACCGTTTTACCAATGCTTTCCCGCCAGTTCGGCGAGTTCAGCGGAATTTCCACCGCGTCAAAGCCGGCGGCCAGCAGCACCTCCACATGGTCCAGCACTTCGTCCGGGGTAATACCGCGCAGGATGGCGATCAGGGGTAATCTATCATTCCAGTTCATTAACAATACTCCTTATACCGGCCTGGAATGACGCGTCGCCATCCAGCAACCGATAGTTAAGTCCGGCATATTTCAGTGCCTGTTGATAGCGGGCCGCAAGCGTCGGATTGCCGATGATGGTGATGGTTTCTCCGCCGCATATATTCCAGCCGCGCTGCATTTGCGCCACTTCATTACCGATTAACAAGCCGGAGAGCCACTCGCTCACCGCGCTTTTATCCAATTGGCCCAGGACATGGGCGGCACGGGTTTCAAATAGGCAGCGCAGGATATGGCTTTCGGCAAATCCCTGCGCCAGACCTTGCTGGAACACGGCCGGGTTCGGCTGTTGCTCCGTCAGGCCAACCCCGATTAGCGACTGTTTGATCAACAAATGATGTAGCTCGCCGGTCATGATGGTGCGAAAATCATCAATAACGCCATCGGCGATCCTGACCCATTTACAGTGCGTGCCTGGCATCAGGAACAGCGGCGCGGGATGGGTGCGATAGGCGCCCAGCAACTGCGTCTCTTCGCCGCGCATCACGTTATTATTATCAGCGCTGGTAATACTGATCCCGGGAATAATCCAGGCCGCCAGCGGCGCCGCCTGCTCCACGCGGGTAAGGCTGCCGGCCAAATCGGTCAAGCGCGTCGGGCAAGGAAGGTAAGGCACCGAAACCCAGCCCGCATTGCTGCCGACCATGCCGGCCATGATCACCGGCACCTCATGTCGCCGCCAGGGCGCCACCACATCCAGGAATACCTGCTGCGCCGTCCGGCCGCCCAGACGCGTCACGCCCGCCTCGGAACACTGCGTATCCGCCAGTTCGCCATTGAGATACAGCCAGGCGCGTAAATTCGTCGAACCCCAATCGATGGCGATATAACTTTTGCTCATGTAATGTCCTTCAACCGTTTCGTCGAGCTGGCAATCATGGTGATCGCCGCCTGCTCCGCCGCATCGCTATCCTGATGCCTGATGGCGTCATATAAATTCTGGTGCTCCTGCAGGGTACGGGGCATATTGCCCTCGTCCGCCATATAGGTGCGTTCAAACACCGCGCGCTGCAATGAGCTTATGGCAACCCCCAACTGTTGCAGCACCGGGTTGTGCACCGCGCTCAGCACCGCCTGGTGGAAGCGAATATCCGCTTCATTAAAGGCGTCGCGATCGTTATGGTTGGCGATCATCGCGTTAAGCGCGGTTTCAATCACCGCCAGTTCGCCGGAGGTGGCGCGCTCCGCCGCCCAGCGCGCGATGGTGGGTTCCACCAGATGGCGCACCTCGGTGAGCGAGGCGATCAGGCGCGGGTCGTAATCCATGGCCAATACCCACTGCAAGACGTCGGTATCCAGATAGTTCCATTTGTTGCGTGCGCTGACGAAGGCGCCGCGATAGCGGATAATTTCAATCAGGCTTTTGGCCATCAGCGCGCGCAGCACCTCGCGGATAATATTGCGCGAGGTTTCAAACTCCTCGCACAATTCCGCTTCGGAGGGTAATCCGGTACCGGGGATATATTTACCGCTGATAATTTGCTGACCCATCTCATGAATGATGCGATCGGTTTTGCTCAAGGCCTGACGGTCCATAAGGACTCCAATAAAGTGAATAAAAAATTACTGTCACTTTATCATTTTATGCTTTTCTGTCGCGGCACTTGCTGCACAATTTCACGCAAAGCGGTAGTAACCTTGAGGCAATTGTAGCACCATTAATATTTATTGTACTACAATCTGGATCACATTTTGGGCAGGCGGTTACTTGGCGCCGTCGAACAGGCGTTCGTAGACGTGCTGGAGATGCAGCTCCATATATTTACGGGCGGCCGGGGCATCGCGTGCGATGATCGCCCTGGCGATATCATCATGATCCCGGTTCAGGGAGAGAGGGAAATCATTATTGGCATAGTGGCTTTCCAGACGGACAAACCTGGAGCTTTTACGCTTGTTCCACAAATATTCCATCATATCGCGCAGCACGTCGTTGCCGGTCATTTCGCCGATCAGCAGGTGAAAACGCTTGTCTTCGCGCAGGAATTTCTCGTCATTAACATGCAATTGAGTTAAAGCGTGGGTAATTTCACCCAGCTCGGCGCGCTGTGCGTCGGTACCATTTTGCGCCGCCAGGCCGGCCATGGCCGATTCGAAAATCTGCCGCGCTTTAATTAACGATTCCAGGCTGAATTCATCTTCGCTTTGGCTTTGGGCGCTTTGCGGCAGGGGATCGGTAACGTAAACGCCGTTGCCGGTGCGGATTTCCACCCAGCCGGTAATCTCCAGGGCAATCAGGGCCTCGCGGATGGATGACCGGCTGACCCCGAGCTGCTTGGCCAATTCCCGCTCGGACGGAATCATTTCGCCCGGCGAAAATTGGCCGCTATTAATGCAATTAATCAGGAGATTAGAGATTTGCCGATACAGGCGTTCAACTTTTAATGTAGGTAGCTCCATATCCCCTCCAGCGCAAGACCCTGCGCCGCATATCATCATGGTTAATTGCTTCGCAGCTTAACACAGCGGCCGGAATGGCAAAAAAATTTAATCACCGGGCAATACGCGGGCTTTACCCTGTAAATGAGACATGCATCACAGAAAACCAATGACCGATCGGGAATAGTTACTTCATTGTGTGGTCAGGCCACCTGACCAATGATGTTTTCCTGTATGATCGCCCTCATTGCCGGGACACAATCCCTTTTTTTATCGTGTAAGATCCGCTGGAACAACCGGTAACCGCGTAACCTTCCTGTGGCCTGGCCCCGTTACGCACCGCTAATCAGTAAGGAGTGAATTATGGAACATACATGGCGCTGGTACGGCCCTAATGACCCGGTGTCGCTGGACGACGCCCGACAGGCCGGCGCGACCGGTATCGTTACGGCTCTGCACCATATCCCCAACGGCGAAGTCTGGACCGTGGAAGAGATTAAAAAACGCCAGGCCATCCTGGCGGAAAAAGGGTTGGTATGGTCGGTGGTCGAGAGCGTGCCGGTGCATGAATCGATTAAAACCCAGACCGGCGACTACCGCCGGCATATCGCCAATTATCAGCAATCGCTGCGCAACCTGGGCGCCTGCGGCATCGATACGGTCTGCTATAACTTCATGCCGATCCTGGACTGGACCCGTACCGATCTGGAATATCCGATGCCCGACGGCTCGCGGGCGCTGCGTTTTGATCATATCGCGTTTGCCGCTTTTGAGCTGCACATCCTCAAGCGCCCCGGCGCCACCGACGATTATGATAGCCAGGAACAACAGCAGGCGGCGGACTATTTCGCCGCCATGAGCCAGGAGCGAATCGACCGCCTGACCGCCAATATCATCGCCGGCCTGCCCGGCGCCGAAGAAGGCTATACCCTGGAGCAGTTCCTGGTGCAGCTGGCGCAATATGACGGTATCGATAAAGCTAAACTGCGCGAGCATATGGCCGAATTTTTGAAAGCCATCGTGCCGGTGGCCCAGGAAGCGGGTATCGTGATGGCGGTTCATCCGGACGATCCGCCGCGGCCGATTCTCGGCCTGCCGCGCATCGTTTCCACCATTGAAGATATGCAGTGGTTAAAAGAGACCGTCGACAGCATCAATAACGGTTTTTGCATGTGCACCGGCTCTTACGGCGTGCGCGCCGATAATGATTTGGTGAAAATGACCGAAACCTTTGCCGATCGCATTCACTTCGCCCATCTGCGCGCCACCAGCCGCGAAGAAAATCCAAAAAGCTTCCATGAGGCGGATCATCTCGACGGCGACGTCGACATGGTGAGCGTGGTCAAAGCGATTTTGGCCGAAGAGCACCGGCGCAGCAAACAGGGCATTACCCGCGCCATTCCCATGCGTCCGGATCACGGCCATCAAATGCTTGATGATCTGAAGAAAAAGACCAATCCCGGCTACTCCGCCATCGGGCGCCTCAGGGGGCTGGCCGAAGTGCGCGGCGTCGAGCGGGCAATAAAGCAGACCTTCTTTAACGACTAGCGCGGTATGCCGCCCCCGTTATCGGCTATGCCCGTTTCCCCAGGGGAGCGGGCGTTTTTGCCGGCGATGAGAACCCGCTATACGTCCAGCACCAGCTTCTGGATAGCCACCGCGACGCCGTCTTCCATATTGGTCTTGGTGACGAACTGGCTGGCCGCCTTGATTTCGTCAATGGCGTTGCCCATGGCGACGCCGGTACCGGCGTACTTGATCATCGCCAGGTCATTGGCCTGATCGCCAATGGTCATGACCTGATCCGCCGTCAGGTTCAAATGCTGCGCCAGCGCTTTAACGCCCTCGCCTTTGTTGGCCTGCTTGCTCAGCAACTCCAGGTAATATTCGGCGCTTTTCATAATGGTGTAACGCTCAAATGCTTCCGGCGGCATTAGGCTTATCGCCCGATCCAATATTTCGGGCTCGTCGATCATCATCACTTTTGGAAAGCGCAAGGCGGTATCCATTTCATCTACCCGGCGGAACTTAAACGGCATGCCGGTAAGATAGGCCTCATAAACCGTATAACGGCTGATATCGCGATTGGCGGTATAGAGGGTATGGAAATCCAGCGCGTGGAAATGCACGTTCAACTGCCGCGACAACGCTTCCAGATAAAGATAGTCATCAAAATCCAACGTCGATTCGGAAACCGTATCGCCATTGACCGCCCGCTGAACCAGCGCGCCGTTGTTAGTAATGCAATACTGCCCTTCTTCGTGGAGATCCAGCTCCAGCAGATAGCGCTCGATGCCGATATACGGCCGGCCGGTGGCCAGCACCACATACACCCCTTTTTCGCGGGCGGCGCCTATGGCCTGTTTGACAGCGGGCGTTATCTCATGTTTGTGGTTTAACAGCGTCCCATCCATATCTATTGCAATCAGTTTTATTGCCATCAGATCCTCTTTACTGTGAGCCGCAATGACCGAGGCCAACGCTATGCCGCCTCTTGGCTAAGCCTGCCGGCCCGCTTAATAATAACGCAAATCGCCGGGCGAAAGTGAGTTCATAAAAAAAGGCAGCGATCGCCGCTGCCTTGCAGATTTAACAACGAACAATGCGATTAAATATCGATATTCGCCGCTTTCAGGGCGTTTTCTTCGATAAAGGCGCGCCGTGGTTCCACCGCGTCGCCCATCAGCGTGGTAAACAGCAGATCGGCGGCAATGGCGTCTTTAACCGTAACGCGCAGCATACGGCGGCTTTCCGGGTCCATAGTGGTTTCCCACAGCTGTTCCGGGTTCATTTCACCCAACCCTTTGTAACGCTGGATGGCCAGGCCGCGGCGGGATTCCTTCACCAGCCAGTCCAAAGCCTGCTCGAACGTGGTTACCGCCAGGCGGCGTTCGCCGCGTTCAACATAGGCATCTTCTTCCACCAGCCCGCGCAACTTTTCGCCCAGCGTACAAAGTTTACGATATTCGCCACCGTGGAAAAACTCAAAGTCCAGCACGTAGTCGGTATCCACGCCGTGGGTACGGATGCGCAATACCGCCTCGAACAGTTGGCGCTCGCGGTTCTCGCGGACTTCAAAGCTGTAGCTGCTGCCATGCTTCTCGTTTTGATTGAGTTCCCCAACCAATGCGCCAATCCACGTTTTCACATGCTCCTGGTTAGCCAGATCCGCTTCGGTAAGCGAAGGCTGGTAAATCAGGTGGTTAAGCAACGCACGCGGATAGCGGCGCTCCATGCGGCCGATCATTTTCTGCACCGCATAATGTTCGGCAACCAGGCTTTCCAGCGGCGCACCGGCAAGTGCCGGCGCATGTTCATTGATATGCAGGGCCGCGCCGTCCATCGCCAGGGAAATCTGGTACTGGTCCATCGCCTCATCGTCCTTGATGTACTGCTCTTGCTTGCCTTTTTTCACTTTATACAACGGCGGCTGGGCAATAAACACGTGGCCCCGTTCGATGATTTCCGGCATCTGGCGATAGAAAAACGTCAACAGCAGGGTGCGTATATGGGCGCCATCGACGTCGGCATCGGTCATGATGATGATGTTGTGGTAGCGCAGCTTTTCAGGATTGTATTCATCCCGGCCGATGCCGCAGCCCAGCGCGGTAATCAGCGTGGCCACTTCCTGCGAAGAGAGCATTTTATCAAAACGCGCTTTCTCGACGTTGAGGATTTTCCCTTTCAACGGCAGTATCGCCTGATTTTTACGGTTGCGCCCCTGCTTGGCCGAACCGCCGGCGGAGTCCCCTTCCACCAGATAGAGTTCGGACAAGGCCGGATCGCGCTCCTGGCAGTCGGCCAGCTTGCCCGGCAGGCCGGCCAAATCAAGCGCGCCTTTGCGGCGGGTCATGTCGCGGGCCTTGCGGGCCGCTTCACGGGCGCGGGCGGCATCGATAATCTTGCCGACCACGATTTTGGCATCGGCGGGGTTTTCCAGCAAATAGGCCACCAGGCGCTCGTTCATTTGCGTCTCGACGGCGGTTTTTACTTCGGAAGACACCAGTTTGTCTTTGGTTTGCGAAGAAAACTTCGGATCGGGCACTTTCACCGACACCACGGCAATCAGGCCTTCGCGGGCGTCGTCACCGGTGGCGCTGACCTTCGCTTTTTTACTATAGCCTTCTTTTTCCATATACGAGTTCAGGGTGCGGGTCATCGAGGCGCGAAAACCGACCAGATGCGTACCGCCGTCGCGCTGCGGGATATTATTGGTAAAGCAGTAGATATTTTCCTGGAAACCATCATTCCATTGCAGCGCGATTTCCACGCCGATACCGTCTTTTTCCGTGGAAAAATAGAAGACATTGGGATGGATCGGGTTTTTGTTTTTACTCAGATATTCCACAAAGGCTTTGATGCCGCCCTGGTAGTGGAAGTGATCTTCTTTATCATTACGCTTATCTATCAGGCGGATGGACACGCCGGAGTTAAGGAATGACAGTTCACGCAGCCGCTTGGCCAGAATTTCATATTGAAATTCGGTATTGTTGGTGAACGTCGCCAGGCTCGGCCAGAAACGCACGGTAGTGCCGGTCAGCTCGGTATCGCCAACCACCGCCAGCGGGGACTGGGGAATACCGCCTTTATAGGTTTGTTCATGCACTTTGCCTTCGCGCCTGACCACCAGCTCCAGCTTTTCCGACAGGGCGTTTACCACGGAAATGCCCACGCCATGCAGGCCGCCGGACACTTTGTAGGAGTTGTCATCAAACTTGCCGCCGGCGTGCAGCACCGTCATGATGACTTCCGCGGCGGAAACGCCTTCTTCTTCATGGATGCCGGTGGGAATGCCGCGGCCGTCATCCTGTACCGATACGGAGTTATCTTCGTGGATGATCACCACGATTTCTTTACAATGGCCAGCGAGTGCTTCGTCAATAGAGTTATCTACAACCTCGAATACCATATGGTGCAGACCGGTGCCGTCATCCGTATCACCGATGTACATCCCTGGGCGTTTGCGCACCGCGTCCAGTCCTTTGAGTACTTTGATACTTGAGGAGTCATAAGAATTCGACATCAACGTTTCTCGCTCATTTTAAACTTCGGATTGAATACTTATTTTACCCTGTTCCACTTGGAACATCCTGCCCTTTTCGTCCGTAATATCACGGATTTGTTCAGCGCTCAGCGCGCTGACAAACACCTGGGCCCGGGTGGCTTTCAGGCGCTCCGCCAGCAACCGGCGCCGGCCGGTATCCAGCTCGGATGCGAAGTCATCTATGAGGTAGAGACACCGCCGCCCGCTCTGGCGGGTAAGAAACTCACCCTGCGCCAGGCGCAGGGCGCACATCAATAATTTCAGCTGGCCGCGAGAGAGGATATCCTCCACCGGAATGCCTTCGGCGCGGATGCGAAAATCCGCCTTGTGCGGGCCAGATGCAGTATAGGTCAACGCCCGATCGCGCTCAAACTGACGCTCCAGAAGCTCGCCGTAGTCGCTTTCGCGATCCCATCCGCGCTGAAAACTGAACTCCAGGCGGAACTCGGGTAAAAACTGGGCGCAGGTGGCGGTAATATCCACCGCTATGGCCTCGCTGTACTCGGCGCGCCACCGGCTGATCAGCCCCGCCAGGGGAATCAGTTCCTGGTCCCAGGCGCGCAGCTGCGCGTAACGGCTGACCTGGCGCAGGGCCGCGTTGCGCTGCTTAAGCAAGCGTTTAAGGTTGCTCCAGGCGTTGAAAAAACCCGGTTCGTGGTGAAAACACCCCCAATCCATAAAGGCGCGACGGTATTTCGGCCCCCCGTTGAGCAGCGTAAAACCTTCAGGGGTAATCAGCTGCATGGGCAGCAACTGGGCCAGTTCGGCGACCTTATGGCCGTCGCTGCCGTCGATACGCACCCGGCTGTCGCCCTGGCGGCTTTTGCTCAGCCCCACCGAGCTTTGCCGGTCGCCTTCGGCCACGCCGTCAATGCGCCCGTGCAGGGTGAATTCCGGCTGGTCGTGGCGAATAACCCGCCCCACCTGCAAACTGCGGAACGCCCGCCCGTGACCAAGAGTGTAAATGGCTTCCAATACGCTGGTTTTGCCGCTGCCGTTGGCGCCGACCAGAAAATTGAAATCGGCTGCCAGGGCGAGATCGGCGGACTCGATATTACGGAAATCACGGATAAGCAGGCGGGATAAGGCCATTAAGTCACATTACCTTACCACATCTCTAGAGACGCATCGGCATAACAACATACGCTGCCGCCTGGCTGGCGCAGTCTTCGATCTGCACGCTGGAAACCCCATCGGTAAGCAATAAACGGACATTTTCACTTTTCAAGGCGTTCAGCACGTCGAGCACGTAGCTGACGTTAAAGCCGATTTCCATTTCGGTGCCCTGATAGTTGACGTCCAGGATCTCTTCCGCTTCTTCCTGCTCGGGATTATTGGCGGTGATTTTCAACTGGTCGGTGCTGAGGTACAGCCGTACGCCGCGAAACTTCTCATTGGACAAAATGGCGGCGCGGGCAAAAGCCTGTTTCAGCACGTCGCAGCCCGCTTCCAGGGTTTTGTCGGGGTTCTTCGGCAATACGCGGCGATAATCCGGGAAGCGGCCGTCAACCAGCTTGGAGGTAAAGATATAATCACCCACGCTGGCGCGGATATTATTGGTGCCGATTTGCAGTTTCAACGGCGTTTCGCCGCCGTCGAGCATCCGGACCAGCTCCATTACCCCTTTGCGCGGCACGATCACCGAATGGGAAGGCAGCGCTTGCCCCACGGGCATGGAACACACCGCCAGCCGGTGGCCGTCGGTGGCCACGGTGCGCAGCTCCTCGCCTTCGGTCTCGAACAGCATGCCGTTAAGATAATAACGCACGTCCTGATGGGCCATGGAGAACTGGGTGGATTCAATCAGCCGTTTCAGCGTGGCCTGCGGCAGGATGAATTCCACGTCGCTTTGCCAGTCGTCCAGGTTGGGAAAGTCGCTCGCCGGCAGGGTTGACAGCGAAAAGCGGCTGCGCCCGGAGCGGATCAGCATGCGATCGCCCTCCAAAATGACCGTAATCTCGGCGCCGTCGGGCAAACCGCGGCAAATATCGAAAAATTTGCGCGCAGGCACGGTGGTGGCGCCCGGCTCATGGGGCTGGGACAGGGCAACTTTCGCCACCATCTCCATTTCCAGATCGGTGCCGGTCAACAATAAGCTATCCTCCGCCACCTGTAACAATAAGTTACCGAGGATCGGTAGGGTAGGACGCCCGCCTAGGGGGCTGCTCACCTGTTGCAGTGGTTTAAGCAGATGCTCTCGTTCAACGATAAATTTCATAAGTTAGGAAGATAATGTTCTGATTAAGTTGGAGTAATCTTCTTTGATATCGTGGCTCTCTTCACGCAGTTGCTCAATCTTGCGGCACGCGTGCAGCACCGTGGTGTGATCGCGCCCGCCGAAAGCGTCGCCGATTTCCGGCAGGCTGTGATTCGTCAGCTCTTTCGATAACGCCATCGCCATTTGGCGCGGGCGCGCTACGGACCGGGAACGCCGCTTGGACAACAGGTCGGCCACCTTGATTTTATAATATTCCGCGACGGTTTTCTGGATATTATCGATGGTAACCAGCTTTTCCTGCAAGGCCAGCAAATCGCGCAGCGCTTCGCGCACGAAATCAATGGTAATGGCGCGGCCGGTGAAGTTGGCATTGGCGATCACCCGGTTAAGGGCGCCTTCCAGTTCGCGCACATTGGATCGCAGGCGCTTGGCAATAAAAAA
Organism: Sodalis sp. RH21; assembly: GCF_047324175.1. Classification (NCBI taxonomy): domain Bacteria; kingdom Pseudomonadati; phylum Pseudomonadota; class Gammaproteobacteria; order Enterobacterales; family Bruguierivoracaceae; genus Sodalis; species Sodalis sp. RH21. The sequence goes on from NZ_CP178732.1 coordinate 5,689,032, forward strand.
AGCCACTTCCCCCGGCAGGCGGATATCGTTCTCGTCGGCCTTCTTCATCAGGATCGCTACGCGCGTTTCCAGCTCCGGCGGCTCGATCGCCACCGTCAGGCCCCAGCCAAAGCGGGATTTCAAACGATCCTCCACCCCGTTGATCTCCTTGGGATAACGATCGGAGGTCAGGATGATTTGCTGGTTACCTTCGAGCAGGGCGTTAAAGGTGTGGAAAAATTCTTCCTGGGAACGCTCTTTATTGGCAAAAAACTGGATATCATCGATCAGCAGCGCATCCACGGAGCGGTAGTAGCGTTTGAACTCCTCGATGGCGTTATTCTGCAATGCTTTCACCATATCCTGCACAAAACGTTCGGAGTGCATATAGACCACCCGGGCGTTGGCCTTGCGCGCCATGATGCCATTGCCCACCGCTTGCAGCAGATGCGTTTTGCCCAGGCCGGTGCCGCCGTATAAAAACAGCGGGTTATAGGCGCCGCCGGGGTTGTCCGCCACCTGGCGCGCCGCCGCGCGCGCCAATTGGTTGGATTTACCTTCCACGAAGTTGTCAAAATTATGCTTCGGATTTAAGTTCGATCGGTAAGACAGCTCAGGCTGTACCGGCGAACTGTCCCAGCTTGGCCGCGCGAGCCTGGGACGGGCCGCCTGCACCGGCGCCTCGCTGGGGTGGCTGACCGGTTGCTGCTGCTGGGCCACTACCACCGACAACGGCGGCTTGCTGCCGACTTCAAAACGCAGCAACGGCGCATCCGTGCCGCAAAAGTCATTTAACAACCCATTGATATTATTAAGATACTTATCGCGAACCCAGTCGAGCACAAAACGATTCGGGGCGTACAACGCCAGAGTGTTTTCACTCAGTTCCGCCTGAAGAGGGCGTATCCACATACTGAATTCTGTGGCAGGTAACTCATCCTGTAATCGGGCAAGACATTGCTGCCAAAGCGAAAGTGACACGGCGGACTCCAATCGAACAAGATCAACAAAAGAAAAGAAACAAAACTGTATGATTCAGGATCATCTTTTTGACACAGATAACCGCGATAGCCACCTGCGAACCGCCTTTAACGGTTTACCGCAACGAAACCCGAGGAGGATCCCATCAGGGACTGCGGATCATAACGCAAAGCACGCCAGAGATCTTCCTCTTCTACACAGTTTTGATCCTTTTTATCCACAGGCTGTTAAGGGCGGGAAAGAGTGTAACTGATTCTCCTTCCGCTGGATAAAATGTAAGTCTTATATCAGTAAAATTAAGCATAGTCTGATTTTTAGCCACTGCCCCGCGCCGGACGATCCTAATAATAATGTACTTGATCCCGGCAGATCCTTGCGCTTTGCCCCGGAACCCGTATAATTCTCAGCCCTACACGTGTCGCCTGTTTTCCTTGTCTGTTTTCAGATGCTGATTCCGGGACGGGCACGGGTATCCAGGTGGGTAAAACGTGATGAGAATTGACTCAGGACTGTACAGTTATTACAATCCCCGCCTCTTTATCCTTTGATGCGATTGAGGCGTCGGTCTTTTTCACGCCGAGTAGCCAAACGCGTTTACTGTGAAGTCACATATTTGTTTAGGTATAAATCGCTATGAAACGCACTTTCCAACCGTCCGTATTGAAACGTAACCGTACCCACGGTTTCCGCACCCGTATGGCAACGAAGAATGGTCGTCTGGTTTTGGCACGTCGTCGTGCTAAAGGCCGTACACGCCTGTCCGTATCTTCGAAGTAATAAAGCTAACCCCCGGTGGTTAAGCTAGCTTTCCCCAGGGAGTTACGGTTGTTAACTCCCACTAATTTTACTTTCGTCTTCCAGCAGCCACAACGGGCCGGCACGCCGCAAATCACCATCCTCGGCCGCCTGAATACGCTGGGGCATCCCCGCGTCGGTCTGACGGTCGCCAAAAAACATGTCAAACGGGCTCATGAACGCAACCGGATCAAGCGCCTGACGCGCGAAAGCTTCCGCACGCATCAGCACGCCCTGCCCGCCATGGATTTTGTCGTTATCGCCAAAAAAGGGGTGCAGGATCTGGATAATCACGCTTTGACGGAAGCGTTGGAAAAATTATGGCGCCGCCATTGTCGCCAGTCTCCAGCCTGTTAATCGGGTTGATACGCGGGTATCAGCTGTTAATCAGCCCGTTGCTGGGGTCTCACTGCCGGTTCCAGCCAAGTTGTTCGCAGTACGGTATTGAGGCGTTACGCCGGTTCGGAATGTTAAAAGGCAGTTGGTTGACATTGAAACGCGTATTAAAATGCCATCCTTTGAACCCAGGTGGCGATGACCCCGTGCCGCCGAAAACCAACGATAACAGAGAACACTAACGATGGATTCGCAACGTAATCTTCTTGTCATCGCTTTGCTGTTCGTGTCGTTCATGATCTGGCAGACCTGGCAGACGGACCATAATCCGCAGCCGACTACAGTCCCGACGACGCAGCAACAGACAGCGAGCACAGCAACCGGTGATGCAGTAAATCAGGGAATACCCGCCAGCGGGCAGGGGCAACTGATCACGGTGAAAACCGACGTTTTGTCGCTTTCCATCAATACCCGCGGCGGCGACGTTGAGCAGGCTCATCTGCTGACTTATCCTGACAAGTTGGGTTCCGATCAGCCTTTCCATTTGCTGGAAACCTCCCCCGAGTTTGTTTATCAGGCGCAAAGCGGCCTGACCGGCAAAAACGGACCGGATAACCCGGCCAATGGCGAACGCCCGCTATATAATATCAACCAGGATACGTATGTGCTGGCGGATAACCAGGGCGAGCTGCGCGTTCCCTTGACTTATACCGCGCCCGACGGCGTGGTCTATACCAAGACCTTTATCCTGAAACGGGGCGATTACGCGGTGAACGTTGAGTACGGCATCAACAACACCAGCGAGAAACCCCTGGAATTGGCGCTGTTCGGCCAGTTGAAGCAATCCGTCGATTTACCGAAACATCGTGATACGGGCAGCAGCAACTTTGCGCTGCATACCTATCGCGGCGCGGCGTACTCATCAAGCGAAACCAAATATAAGAAATACAGCTTCAGCGATATTAAAGATGCGCCGCTGAGCATCACTACCCAGGGCGGCTGGGTGGCCATGCTGCAACAATACTTCGCCACGGCGTGGGTTCCGGGCACGCAGGCCGCCAATACCTTCTTCACCACCCAAATGGACAACGGCCAGGCCGCGGTGGGTTTTAAAGCCACGCCGGTTACCGTAGCGCCGGGCACCGAAAGCAAGCTGGGCGCGACGTTATGGGTAGGCCCGGAAGTTCAGGACAAAATGGCGGCCATCGCCCCTCACCTGGATCTTACCGTGGATTACGGCTGGCTGTGGTTTATCAGCCAGCCGCTGTTCAAGTTGCTGAAGTTTATCCATAGCTTCGTGGGCAACTGGGGCTTCTCCATCATCGTTATCACCTTTATCGTCCGAGGCATCATGTATCCGCTGACCAAGGCGCAATACACCTCCATGGCGAAAATGCGCATGCTGCAGCCGAAACTGGCCGCCATGCGTGAAAAAATCGGTGACGACAAACAGCGCATGAGCCAGGAAATGATGGCGCTGTACAAGACGGAAAAGGTCAATCCGCTGGGCGGCTGCCTGCCGCTGGTCGTACAGATGCCAATCTTCCTGGCGCTGTATTACATGCTGATGGGGTCCATTGAACTGCGCGGCGCGCCCTTTATCCTGTGGATTCAGGACCTTTCCGCACAGGACCCGTATTACATTCTGCCGATCCTGATGGGCATCACGATGTTCTTCATCCAGAAGATGTCGCCGACCACCGTCGCCGATCCGATGCAGCAGAAAGTCATGACCTTTATGCCGGTAATCTTCACCGTGTTCTTCCTGTGGTTCCCGTCGGGCCTGGTGCTGTATTATATCGTCAGCAACCTGGTGACCATTATCCAGCAACAGTTGATTTACCGCGGTCTGGAAAAACGTGGGCTGCATAGCCGCGATAAAAAGAAATAACCGCGCGTCATTCATACCCAATAGATTTCGAGTTGCGCGAAGGCGGCAAGGGAGAGAGCCCGATGAGCTTACCCAGGTAAGTGATTCGGGTGAACGAATGCAGCCAACGCGCCCGCGGCTCGAAAGATGAAGGGTATCGGTTAAACTTGCTAAGGCGGTCATTAGACCGCCTTAGCTTTTTTTTTTAACGCATCAACCCGAATGCGAAGAGAGAACAGCATGAGCCAAATGGATACCATCGTAGCCCAAGCCACGCCGCCCGGACGCGGCGGGGTAGGCATTCTGCGCGTTTCCGGCCGCCTGGCCGCCGAGGTGGCGCGCCAAGTGCTGGGCAAACTGCCCCGACCGCGTTACGCGGATTATCTGCCGTTTCGCGCTAGCGACGGCAGTACGCTGGACCAGGGCATCGCGCTGTTTTTCCCCGGCCCGAATTCCTTCACCGGCGAGGACGTGCTGGAGTTGCAGGGCCACGGCGGCCCGGTGATATTGGATATGCTGCTTAAACGCATCCTGGGGCTGCCTGGGCTGCGTATTGCGCGACCGGGGGAGTTCTCCGAACGCGCCTTTCTCAACGATAAGCTGGATTTGGCCCAGGCCGAAGCCATCGCCGATTTAATCGACGCCAGTTCCGAGCAGGCCGCCCGATCGGCGGTTAACTCCCTGCAGGGGGTATTTTCCCAGCGGGTGCATCAATTGGTGGAAGCACTCACTAACCTGCGCATCTATGTGGAAGCGGCGATCGACTTCCCCGATGAGGAAATCGACTTCCTATCGGACGGCAAAATCGAAGGCCAGCTTAACCGCGTCATGGGCGAACTGCGCGACGTACGCGCCGAAGCCCGCCAGGGCAGCCTGCTGCGCGAAGGCATGAAAGTGGTGATCGCCGGCCGCCCCAATGCCGGCAAATCGAGCCTGCTCAACGCCCTGGCGGGCCGCGAGGCGGCTATCGTCACCGCCATTGCCGGCACCACCCGCGACGTGCTGCGCGAGCATATCCTGCTAAACGGCATGCCGCTGCATATCATCGACACCGCCGGCCTGCGCGAAGCCGGCGACGAAGTGGAGCGCATCGGCATCGAGCGCGCCTGGCAGGAAATCGAGCAGGCCGATCACGTATTGCTGATGGTTGACGGCGCCAGCACCGCCGTCAATGACCCCGATCAGCTGTGGCCGGAGCTGATCGCCCGCATTCCGCCGAGCCTGCCGCTGACGGTAGTGCGCAATAAGGCGGACTTAACCGGGGAAGCGCCCGGCCTAGGTGAAGTAAGCGGTCACTCACTTATTACGTTATCCGCCCAGTCCGGTGACGGAGTCGACTTGCTGCGTGAACATTTACAGCAGAGCGTAGGGTTTAACGGCAGCCTCGAAGGGGGCTTCCTGGCCCGCCGCCGCCATCTGCAGGCGCTGGATATCGCCGCCGAGCATCTGGTACAGGGTAAAGAACAGTTAGTAAGCGCTTACGCGGGGGAATTGCTGGCCGAGGAGCTACGGCTGGCCCAGCAGGCGCTGAGCGAGATTACCGGCGAATTTACCTCGGACGATTTGCTGGGGCGGATATTTTCAAGTTTTTGTATCGGGAAGTGAGTCCGGTTCCGCAGACGTCCACCCAATTCCGCTAATCCCATATGACTGATTGTTTTATGGGATTTTTATTTCCATTTCGGTTTATACCCTTCCGCTGAAAGCCAGCAATTTTTGTGCCCACGTCTGTGCCCTAAATCAGCAATAAATTTTTTTTATGATTGCCCGGTAGTCGCCCACAAGATAAAGAGTAATAGGTAACACCTTATACTCCATAAGAAGCCTGCACCATGTCAACATCAAGCACCACACTCAAAATCGACGACAGGCTCAAAGAGCGTGTCAAAAAACTGGCGGATTCACGCGATCGTAGCCCGCATTATCTGATGATAGCCGCTATCACTCAATACATTGAACACGAAGAGGCACGCGAGAGTTTTAAGCAGGAAGCCATCGACTCCTGGAGTGAATATCAGGAAACGGGTCTGCATCTGACCGGTGATGAAGTCAAAACCTGGCTGCGTGGTTGGGGAACAGAAGCGGAAACGGATATTCCTGAATGCCACAAGTAATTATCACTCAACGGGCTGCAACCGGCTTAACTCGCTATCGTAAGCTCCTGACCAATAAAAATCCGCTGGCAGCCATCACGGCGGGTCAAGTGCTCGAAGCGCATTTTGAGCAATTGGAAAACAACCCGGAAATGGGCCGCCCTTTTACTGAGCTGCCGGTATTACGGGAACTGATGATTGAATCCGGCGACTCCTGCTATGTGGCGTTGTACCGCTACGAGAAAATAGAAGACCGTGTTTATGTGCTGGCTTTCGCCTTCAGAAAGAAGCAGGATATTAACCCGCGAGAATTCAAAGTGTTATAAGCGACTTCCGTTGTATGTCCATAAGCATGCCCACTACACAAAAATAAGACTATAAATACAGTTGTAAATCAATAAGATGTCCAACTCACTCAGCTTCTGTATCACCGCCCAGTAGTTTCGTGTTTCGAAAATCCAGGTTCACACTTCATGACCGGGAATAAAAGACGCTTGTCGGCTATTATGGAGAATCATGGGCAAGTACCTCTATTTCATGTGCAACTGAGGGGGAAGTTCCAAAGCCTGATTCAGTGTTAAAATTGTATTAAATACCCCGGAAGACGTGCCTCTGGGCAGCTTTTTTACTCGTTTTTTACGATTACCCGGATAAGGAAACGGAAAAATCATACCGGGGTTAATTGGGTTAATTGTTGATAACAACTCGACGATCACTACTCGCCAACGTCAACCAAAATTAACCCTCATTGACTCTATCTCCTTTATTAACTCAAACAACTATCTCCGCCTCAATAATAAGCTGCCCGTTTTTTACGGTAACGGTCACCGGCTGGCCGGTAAAAAAACCACACTCATGCAGCCAGCGGCCTTTCAAGTTCAAGGCAAGGCAAGGCATTGGGCCTGCCGCCATTTGGAACGTAACCCACAGTATAATAACGAGTGGCTTTTTTTGCTTGGGATGTGCGGAATTCTGACTTAATATGCTGATTAGCCATGGTAACTACTCCGATTAGTTGCGGTGGTGAGCGGCGGTACAGGGCGCCAACCCTTTATCGCCGCGTTATTATCTATTAATAATACTCGTTAATAGGGCACTGAATTCATCGATAAACCGACTAAGGGTTTAACACTTACAAATATCATCAATAACAATATTTGTTTTTTAATAGCCACAGTTATCTATTTTTCACGCATGAAATTATTGTTGATTACAAATAAAATCATCATCACCAAAATTCAGTATTCATATGCCAAATCGTTATTTTTTGATTTTATTCCCGGTATGCGTTACTGGATACAGTCAGCAAAAACTGTCTGTATTACATTAATATGTGAAACTCGCCCAAGAATTTATTTTGTATTCCCTACGCAGCGGGGGCGTTTATATTCTGTAGATATTCATGCCGTTACAGTTCACGGATGAAAATATTCCCCACGCCCCATGATTCAGTATTCCGTAAATTTTTCAGCGACGTCAGCGTCGCCAAAGATTTCCTGCAGCTACACCTGCCGCCGGCGCTGCGCGACATGTGCGACTTCCGTACGCTGGTCGTCACCTCCGGCGCCTTTGTCGAACGCAATCTGCGCCCTCTTTTCTCCGATATCCTTTACCGCCTGCAAACCACGGCGGGAGCGGGTTATATCTATTGCGTCATCGAGCATCAGTCCAGCGCCGACAAGATGATGGCTTTTCGGATGTTGCGCTACTGCCTGCTGGCGATGCAATTTCACCTTGAGCAAGGCAATAAAGAGCTGCCGCTGGTAATACCGCTGCTGTTTTACCACGGGCCCCGAAGTCCCTATCCCTACAGCACCCGCTGGCTGGACTGCTTCCCAGATCCGGCGCTGGCGCAAGCGCTGTACACCCAGGCGTTCCCGCTGGTGGATGTCACGGTTATCCCCGACGAGGAAATCAAAACCCATCGCAAAGCGGCGTTGCTGGAGTATGTACAAAAGCATATCCGCGAACGGGATATCAACCTTCGGCAACAGGATATTGCCCAGTTGCTGGAATCAGCACAGCCCAGCAAAGAGCAGGTGCTCTGCCTGCTGCACTACCTGTCACAGGTGGGCAATACCCTTGACTCAGAAGCTTTTTTCCGTAATCTGGCGGAAAACATATCTTGTTACAAGGAGGAAATCATGACTATAGCCGAGCACATGGAACAGGTGGGACGCAATCGTGGGTTACAAGAAGTTGCCCGCAACATGCTTATTCTAGGTCTGGATCGCGACACGATCGTACGTGTCACAGGATTAAGCGATGCAGAAATTGATGCCCTGGCGGACTCAGCGGCGTAAAAATTGCCAATCCTGCTCATCGGGCGTTAACGCCCGATTTATCGATTGACTGAAAATAGTTTACCAGACTGCATCTGGCATGTAATGGCGCTTCTGGTATCGTATCATCGTTTTGGTAAACATCAAAATGCAGGTTTAAAGCATGAGCAAAAAAATTGGTAGAATCATCTTTCATTAGAATAAAAACAACCTTTAAAATAACAACATTCCATATTGAATAGATACATACTCCCATTTTATTCGCTTAAATTCATTCTTAATAACAAATAAAAACTCACCACCAAAATTAAGTATTAATAGCAAGTGATATTTAATTATTCGTTTTATTAGCGACACCCGTTACTGGACATTATCTGTAAATAACGACCGTATTACATTAATATGTGAAACTCGCCGATAATTTATTTTTTATTCCGAAATGACACAACGTCGTTTATATTCTATAGATATTCACGCCGCTATAGTGCGCGGATGAAAACATACCCCACGCCCCATGATTCAGTATTCCGTAAATTTTTCAGCGACGTCAGCGTCGCCAAAGATTTCCTGCAGCTACACCTGCCGCCGGCGCTGCGCGACATGTGCGACTTCCGTACGCTGGTCGTCACCTCCGGCGCTTTTGTTGAACGCAATCTGCGCCCTCTTTTCTCCGATATCCTTTACCGCCTGCAAACCACGGCGGGAGCGGGTTATATCTATTGCGTCATCAAGCATCAGTCCAGCGCCGACAAGATGATGGCTTTCCGGATGTTGCGCTACTGCCTGCTGGCGATGCAATTTCACCTTGAGCAAGGCAATAAAGAGCTGCCGCTGGTAATACCGCTGCTGTTTTACCACGGGCCCCGAAGTCCCTATCCCTACAGCACCCGCTGGCTGGACTGCTTCCCAGATCCGGCGCTGGCGCAAGCGCTGTACACCCAGGCGTTCCCGCTGGTGGATGTCACGGTCATCCCCGACGAGGAAATCAAAACCCATCGCAAAGCGGCATTGCTGGAGTATGTACAAAAGCATATCCGGGAACGGGATATCAACCTTCGGCAACAGGATATTGCCCAGTTGCTGGAATCAGCGCAGCCCAGCAAAGAGCAGGTGCTTTGCCTGCTGCACTACCTGTCACAGGTGGCCAATACCCTTGACTCAGAGACTTTTTTCAGTAATCTGGCGGAAAACACATTTTGTTACAGGGAGGAAATCATGACTATCGCCGAGCATATGAAGTACTTGGGGCTACAGGAAGCCGCTCTCAAGATGCTTGCTTTAGGCCTGGATCGCGCCATGGTGGCTCAGTACACAGGGTTAAGTGATACAGAAGTAGATGCCCTGGCGGACTCAGCGGCGTAAAAAGACTGCTTCCCGGATCCGGCGCTGGCGCAAGCGCTGTACACCCAGGCGTTTCCCCTGGTGGATGTCACGGTCATCCCCGACGAGGAAATCAAAACCCATCGTAAAGCGGCGTTGCTGGAGTATGTACAAAAACATATCCGCGAACGGGATATCGACCTTCGGCAACAGGATATTGCCCAGTTGCTGGAATCAGCACAGCCCAGCAAAGAGCAGGTGCTCTGCCTATTGCACTACCTTTCTCAGGTGGCCAATACCCTTGACTCAGAAGCTCTTTTCAGTAATCTGGCGGAAAACATATTTTGTTACAAGGAGGAAATCATGACTATCGCCGAGCATATGAAGTACTTGGGCCGACAGGAAGGGCTACAGGAAGGTCGACAAGAAGGTCGGCAGGAAGGGCTGCAGGAAGCCGCTCTCAAGATGCTTGTTTCAGGCCTGGATCGAGCCACGGTAGTTCAGTACACAGGACTAAGCGATGCAGAAATTGACACGCTGGCGGACTCAGAGGCATAAAAAAACCACCGCCGGACGCAAGGCGCTGATATAACCCTTGACTGAAAACGGCTCACCAGCGTTTGCCAAATACCGCAAGACATGGAATAACAACTCTGGCGCTGTATCAGCATTTCGGCAACGGCCATGATAGATAGCCGCTACCGTCCGCCCGATTGCTCCAGCAACCGCACATCTTCCGATGACAGCCGTACATCGGCGGCCGCGAGATTTTCCCGCAGATGCGTTAGCGATGACGTGCCGGGAATCAGCAATATATTAGGGGAACGCTGCAATAGCCAGGCAAGAGCCACCTGCATGGGGGTGGCATTCAGCCTGCGGGCGACGTCGTTAAGCACTTCGGATTGCAGGGGTGAAAAACCGCCCAAAGGAAAGAACGGTACCAGCGGAATGCCCTGGGCGGCAAGCTCATCGATCAGGCTATCGTCCTGGCGATACGCCAGATTATAGAAGTTTTGCACGCAGGCGATGGGCGTTATTTTCTGAGCATCGGCAATTTGAGTCGGCGTGACATTACTTAGGCCGATATGCCGAATCAGGCCGCGTTCCTTTAACTCCGCCAGCGCGGTCAGCGGGGCTTCCAGTGAGCCTTCCGCAGGATGATGGATATCCAGCATACTACGCAAATTGACGACATCTATCACCTCAAGTCCCAGATGACGCAGATTATCTTCCACCGCCTTGGTAAGTTCTTCCTGCGATGCGGCCGGGAACCAGCCGCCCTTTTCATCCCGCCGTGCGCCCACTTTGGTGACAATGCAAAGATCGTCCGCGTACGGCTGAAGCGCTTCTTTGATAAGCCGGTTGGTGATGTGCGGTCCATAGAAGTCGGATGTATCGATATGGTTTACGCCGGCAGCGACCGCTTCCTGCAAAACGCGCACACTCATGGCGGGATCGGCGGGTGGGCCAAATACTCCTGGCCCCGCCAGTTGCATTGCTCCATAGCCGATACGGTTAACCTGACGATGGCCAAGCTGATAACTGCCGGACGTATTAACGCTGGACATAGTGGCACTCCTCTTTAATGTGGGTTCATTGTATGGCGAGCAGGCTTGTGCGACTATACCGTTAAGAACAGACAGGTTGTACGGAATTCTGCACAATGCCAATCGATCTTGGACTGCTTAATGCTGTTATCGCCGTTGCCAAAGCGGGTGGTTTTCGCGAGGCGGCGCGGGCTACCAACAGTAATCCATCGCGCCTGAGCGATGCGGTACGGCGCGCCGAGCAGCAGCTGGGGGTGCGGTTATTTAACCGAACTACCCGTACCGTGGTCCTGACGGACGCCGGCAAGATGTTATTGGATCGGTTACTGCCCGCGATGAATGAAGTGGAATCGGCGATCGACGCGGTCAACGGATTCCGCGATACCCCTACCGGCACTTTACGCCTAAATGTGCCCGTCAGTGCGGCGCGCCTGGTATTACCTGATATCGTACCGGCCTTTCTGGCCAGATATCCAGAAATCCAGTTGGAGATCATTGCCGAAAGCAATGTGGTGGACATTTTTCGCGCCGGGTGCGACGCGGGAATACGTTATGACGAGAGTCTGGAACAAGATATGATTGCCGTGCCGATCGGGCCGCGCAAACAGCGCTTCGCGATAGCGGCGGCCCCCAGCTACCTCGATCGCAAGGGCCGGCCGCAGCATCCGCGGGAGTTGCTGAGCCACTCTTGCCTGCGCGGCAAGTTCGCCAGCGGCATCATTCCGGAATGGGAATTTGAAAAAGACGGCGAGACGGTCAGGCTTCAGCCTTCGGGGCCGCTAATCGTCAGCATAGGGGCGGCGGTGGATCTGGCCGTGGCAACGGCAGTGGCGGGGATCGGGGTTATCCAGCTGTTCGAGGAGTGGCTCCGTCCCCATATCGCCAATGGTGCGCTGGAACCCATATTGGAACCCTGGTGGCAACATTTTTCCGGCCCTTATCTTTATTACCCGGATAGACGTCTGGTGCCGGCACCGCTGCGCGCTTTTATCGATTTTATTCGCCAGCAGCAGCGATAATCTATTCAATCAGCGTGCTGATACACGAAGTCACCGCTTCCACAGCATGTAAAACTTGAAGAAAAGAAATGGTTCACCCTGGCGCAAACTGGAAGTAGCAGCGAGGCGGTCCAGGGTTATTATCCCCGGCAAGAAAAATGAAGATGGCCGGAGCCATCTTCGTTATGCGGGTGATGTATGAAATAATATCTATTTCATCGTAATAATAGAGACTTACCCAGCAGAGATATTACCGATCGGTGGGGAAGTCCGCACTCAAAGACACATCCGCCCAGCTGATTAATTCGGCCTGGCGGGCGCTGATATTGCCGCCAATCTGTTTAAAACCCATAGTGCCCAGCACCAGCCGGCGCGGCGGATTATCGCTATTGGCGATGTTTACCATAATGGACCCGGCGCGTGACGGATCGCCAGGCTGCTTACCGTTTCTCTGGGCCATAGCCTCACGCATGGCCCCTGCGGTTGCTTTATAATCATCGATGCGGGTCTCGGCTCTCATCATCGAGCGTCCAGCCCAGTCCGTACGGAAAGGGCCGGGTTCAATCGCGGTGACGTTGATACCCAATTCCTTTACTTCCTGGGCCAGTGCGTCGGTCAGTCCTTCCAGGGCATGTTTGCTGGCGTTGTAGACGCCCAAACCCGGGAACGCCATTAAACCGCCGGTTGAGGTGATATTAAAAATATGGCCCTGGCGGCGTTCGCGCATGCCCGGCAATACGGCTTTAGTCACCGCCATGGCACCAAAGAAATTAACATCGAACTGATGGCGGGCCTGCGCCATGCTCGTTTCTTCCACAGCGCCTTCGAGACCATAGCCTGCATTATTGACCAGTACATCAATAGGGCCGACCTCGCGCTCTATACGCGCGACGGTGGTATCAATCGACTCTTCGTGGGTGACATCCAATAACATGCCATAAGAACGGCCCGGGATCAAACTTGCAAAGGACTGACGCTGCTCTTCATTACGCAGCGTGCCGACTACGCGCTCACCCGCATCCAAAGCGGCTTTGGCAATAGCCAGGCCGAGGCCGCTGCTGACGCCGGTAATTAACCATACTTTACTCATCATATTCTCCTATGAATTTCCGAACCTGGTCATGAGACACAAGGGGTTACGGGCCAGGGATTAAAAAGTCCGCGAATTTTAAAAAGGCGGCAACAGGCCTGATCGCCTAGCGCAATCTTCTGTCGTGGATATCGGCTTGCCCGCACCTTCATTTCTGCAAAGGAGTATGCCACTATCTGTTTATTGAGATAATCCGCGAATTTTTTGATGAAGTGATGAGGTGGATTCACTAATGAATCAAATCGGCTATCATGAGTTGGGCGTATTCCTAACCATTGCGCGCCATAAAAGTTTCCGTCGCGCGGCGGATGAACTCGGCTGTACGCCATCGGCGTTAAGCCACGCTTTACGGGCGATAGAAGAGCGTCTTGACTTACGTTTATTCAATCGCACCACCCGCAGCGTGGCGTTAACCGAAGCCGGCGAAAAGCTGTTTTCCCGCGTTACCCCGGCGTTTCGCGATATCGACGATGCGCTGGAGGATCTCGATACCTTCCGCGACACGCCGACAGGATTATTGCGTATCAATGCCTCCCACGCGGCTACCCGGATGGCGCTTATGCCGATGGTGACCCGTTTTCTGGCCGCTTATCCTGGCGTCAACGTAGAGATCGTGATAGCGAATGGCTTAGTGGATATGGTATCAGAGGGTTTTGACGCTGGCGTACGCTTGGGCGAGTCTTTGGCTCAGGATATGATCGCGGTTCGTCTCGGACCCGCGGTGCGCTCGGCATATGTGGCGTCACCGGCATTTTTCCGGCGTTATCCGGTGCCGACGGAACCAGAACACCTGCGGGATTTACCCTGTATCCGGTTACGCTTCGAAACCGGACGCTATTATCACTGGGAATTCGAGCGTAATGGGATAAAGAAAACCGTCGAAGTGGCGGGGAGATTAATTGTCAGCGAGCAGGAGCTGGCTATTCAGGCCGCCCTGGCTGGTACCGGCATTGCGTTCACGTTCGAATCACAGGTAAGACAACTCGTTAAACAAGGGCAACTCGTTCGCATACTGGAGGATTGGTGTCCGGAATATCCGGGACAATTTCTTTATTACCCCAGCCGCCGGCAATTACCCGCAACATTGAGGGCTTTTGTCGACTTTATAAAATCGGAGCCGATAAAAGAGTTTGATAAATAAATTATCTACAGGAGACGGGCAGTCCTGTTTTCGTAACGGCGGCTACATCTTGGTATGCAGCTTCAATATTATGGTTAATCAGATCCCGATATTCTTTAAGGTTGCCCGAGGCTTCAAGCCAGTGTCGTTGCCACATAGAGTTGCCCCCGCTTAGCGCGCCTGTGTTTTATCGATAAAAGCGCTTAAATCACGATTAAACCGATCCGGCTCTTCAACAAAGGGGGCATGGCCCGAGTCTGCGTATAGCTTGCTTTGTACTTTCGGATTCAATTGTACCGCCCGGGCAATGGCCGGCTTCGCCTGCACCAGCGCATCGCGTTCCCCGTAGATTAATAACACCGGTATATGGGCCTTGCCGAGTCCGCGGGCAGCATCGACGCTGATGGACATCACGGCGCGCTGCATGTCCCAGGATGCCAGGGAGGCATTGGCGAGCAGGCGTTCAAAGGTGGTCACATCGGGTTTGGTATAAAAACACAGGCCAAGGAAATCACTCACCGCATCAAGGTGGGTCCTTAAATCCGGCGAGTTCAGGTCCCGGTAGACCTCTGGATGGGGTGTAATCAGCTCCGGCTTCAGTTCTATTACGCCATCCACATATACCGCGCTGGAAATATGGCTATCGCCAAACTTTGCCAGATAATTGCTTATCACCACGCCGCCCAGCGACCATCCCACCAGCGCCGGCTTACGCGCATGCGAGGACGTTATGACCGAGGCAAGATCGTCAGCCCAGCGTTGCCCGTCGGTATAGGCTGCGGCGTCCGCAGGCTTGCCGGAGAGGCCGTGGCCGCGCATATCGTAAGTAATCAGGCGATATTTCTGGAGCTGCGGACTGCTGATTTGCGCGTCCCAGTTCAGGTGGCTGCCGAGCAGTCCGTGAATAAACACAATGGGGGCGCCGTTGGGGTTGCCCGCTTCCTGGACGGCCAGTTTGACCCCGTCCGGCGCAACCACCGCGTAGCTTTTGGTCTCGGCCAGCGCGGCCGGCGACGCGGCGAATACCGCGCCGATAATAACCAGTGCGCACAGGGCGCGGGAAGACATGAATTTGAACATAAACGATACCTGACGTTGGACAGAAGCCAACAGTGTCAACCCTCACATTAGTGTTAGGGTCAAGCAGAAAAAATGATATTATTTTTCCATGAACAAAATCCCTGAACAAGATTCGCTGACCATCGGTAAACTGGCGCAAGAGACCGGCGCCAGCGTGCGCTCGATCCGCCACTACGATGAACAAGGCCTGCTCAAGTCCTACCGCACTTGTAATGGGTACCGGGCGTTTCCCCGCGCGGCGGTGGCGCAGGTCCGGCAAATCCAGCGCATGATCGCCACGGGTTTCAGCCTGGCCGAGATCCGCGCCTTTCCCGATTGCATGCTGATGATTGAAGGCGCGAGCACCTGCAGCGAAATTACCGAGATGCAACGTGAGCGCCTGGTTTCCATCGAGCGCCAGATAGCCGATCTCGAACACCGCCGCCAGCGGCTGCTCAAGACGCTGGCCGAAGGCGTGGTCCCGCCCCTGGACTAAGCAGGCCAAGGCATTCCATTTAGCGCCATGCCGCAGGCCGGCATGTCCGTCTGATCGCCGGTAAATCAGCGCTTACCCGTTGCTCTGCGCGATTCCCGCAACCGGACGCGCCCAGGCTTGAGGAGTGCATTGGACGGGGAATTACCTCGGGAGCGTTGCGGGCGCAAAGAGAGTCTTCCCTCAATGATCGCGTTTACCGCTTTATTTCGATAACGACTTTGCCAAAAGCGCCACGATCCAGGTGTTCAAATGCCGCGGGTAGTTCCGCGAAAGGATAGCGCGAATCGATTACGGGCTTGAGACCGGTCCGATCTACAGCTCGAACCAGCCTTTCCAAAGCGCTCCGACTGCCAGTACCAATCCCGTGGATAGTAACGTCCTTGAGCATCAAGGGCATGGCCGGAGCCGAGACCTCAAACCCCTCTAGCGCGCCAATCTGGCATATATGGCCGCCAACGGCCGCCAATTGCACCGACTTGCCAAGGTGCGAGCCGCCAATGACTTCAAGGATATGATCGGCGCCACGATCGCCGGTGATGGCATAGACGGCCTCCACCCAGTCTTCCCGTGTTGAATCGATGTAATGATCGGCCCCCAGCGCCCTGGCGCGTTCGCCGTTTTCCAGGCGGCCTGAGATAATCACCTCCGCCCCGCTCGCTTTGGCGATCTGCAGACCAAACAGCGCGACGCCGCCCGTGCTTGGAATGAGCACAATGTCGCCTGCACGCACCCCGGCACGCTCGACGAGCGCGAACCAGGCGGTGACCCCGGCACAGGGCAGGGTGCAGGCTTGCCAATCCTCCAGGCTTACCGGGGCCATGACAAACCACTGTTCCGACATGGCCACGCACTCGGCCAACACCCCCGGATAATACCCCCCTAGCGTCTTGTAAGCCGGGGTGCGGGCATTCCCCTGGCGGAGCCCGTCGATCCAGTCGGGCGTGAACGTCGAGATGACCCGATCGCCCTCGCTAAAGCGGGTGACGTCCTTGCCGACCCCGATTACCGTTCCCGCCAGGTCCGAACCGGGCGTGAAGGGGAATTTTAGCGGCAGTCCCCGGCCGCTTTCGATCACCATCTTGTCGCGATAGTTGAGCGCAACCGCCCCCACCTCGACCAACACCTCGTTGGGTCCCGGCGAAGGAACTGCCACCTCGCGCAGCTCAAGCCGATCCCGACCGATTGCATCAATTTCCCAACGCAACATTGTTTTTGTCATATCTATTTCTCTTTTGTCTATTCGCCGACCTAGCCGTGAACATGTCGGGGACGATGCCTCCGACTTACTTTCCGTAGTCTCGCACAATCGATTATCTATAATAATGCTCTATAATCAGCACGGGTAATTGCATGGGAGGCATCAATTTGAGAGGCACCGAGTTCGCCGAATTGGCAGCCTTCCTGGCTGTGGCAAAAGAAAAAAGTTTCAAGCGGGCGGCCGGGCGGCTCAATATGTCGCCTTCCGCTTTGAGTCATACCATCAAGTCATTGGAGGAGCGTTTGGGGGCGAGGCTGCTAAACCGAACGACCCGGAGCGTCGCCCCGACGCAGGCTGGTCAAGAATTATTCGATCGTTTGCGACCCGCCGTCGCTGAAATGGAGAGCGCTGTCCGGGATATTGGAGCCCATCAGACCAGGCCAAAGGGCGTCGTGCGCATTAACTTACCGCGCGTAGCAGCCCAGTTGGTCGTGCTCCCCGTCCTCGCCGATTTCCTGCGGGAATATCCTGATGTGCGAATAGATCTGGTGATTGATGACAACATCACTGACGTGGTAGCCAAAGGCTTTGATATCGGCATTCGATCCGGCGAACTCATTCATCAGGATATGATTGCAGTAAGGCTGACATCGGATCTCAGAATGGCGGTTGTTGGCTCGCCCGCCTATTTCGGGCGCCGATCTTTGCCGAAGGAACCACAAGAGCTTCGTGATCATGCCTGTGTCACTTATCGCTGGAACGAGACCGATGCACTATACCGCTGGAAATTCGAAGGGTCTGGCGGATCGGTCGAGGTGGAGGTCGACAGCATCGTTATCGCCAACGACACGAATTTGCTCCTTGACGCAGCGCTGGGAGGAATAGGCCTGGCTTTTCTACCAGAAAGCCTGGTCGCGCCCTATCTGGAAAGCGGGCGCCTGATCCGCTCATTGGAAAGTTGGTGCCAGCCGTTTGCCGGATTCTATCTTTATTACCCCAATAAACCTCAGATGCCCGCCGCGCTAAGAGCGTTTATCGACTTTGTAAAACTGCCGGGTTTACCTCTACCGAGGAAATAGACCCTTCCGTCTTTCCGAGATGAGCCTATGCGGCGGGACTTCCGCAAAATAATGCCGCACCACTCATCCATCCCGCTCCAGGTTGCGCAGCGTCAGCGTGAGCATACGTTGCGAAATGCCCTTCACGCCGCGCTTGATTTCCGAAAAACGCTGCTGGTTTCCAGGCGCCAGGGCCAGTAGCGACATCAGCAGGATAGTCCATTTATCGCCCAGGCGCGCCAACATGCCATGGGGAGCGCGGGGGTAAGTACCGGGCCATTGTCCATGGGTCAATGGCTCGCCGGGGCCGGCAAGCCGCTTTTATTGGCGGCGATTCAATCCCAAGCCGCGGGCGTGGCGCCCCGTTAATAATGCCGGCCCGGATCGCGGGCCTTAACTGCGCGCAACGCATTAAATCGCGCGCTGTGCGTCGTTAGAAATACCCAACTCACGATGATAGTTCTGCAGGGATGTGAAACAATACTCTCCACAATTAAGCCTGTTTTTATCAGAACCGTTAATCGCTTTAATGTAACCCGCTACGTATTTTTCAAAATTATCGGTGATATGAATTTTTTTATTATTTAATTTCTTATGCTCCATAGGAGAAATTTTAAATAAAATTGGCGAGATATATTCAGGTTTTACTAATAAACCGCTTTAGAAAAATCCAGACCTTTACCCCTGATTCCTGCCTCATCACTTTTTGTAATAATATAAGCAGCCTTATTTTTTATATTGGAACGAAGTGGCAAACCAAAAGCTAATCTTTTAATTTTAATGAAAACAATACCATAACCACGTTCCTTGGCTCTAATCCAATTATCCAATAATTTATCTAGCACCTGTACAAGGTGCATATTATCGCTGTAAAAATATTGATCTAATTTTTTAAGCTGCATCTGCTGCAATTTCCATATAATCAAAAAAAACCTGAAGGGGTTTTTTTGGCAGTTAATTCTATTTGGAGGCTTCTGTTTTTTACGTGGGGCGCTCCTGCCGCCACAAACTGCGCAATAATCATATTCGTTATCAACCCGTGCGTCAACCGAATGGCGTTCGGCGGACGCCAATAAAACTCAACCATAAATCTGCTCTGGAATACACTGCGCAAAAAAAATCATAACCAAGCAAATAATATATCGAATTTTCCTGCAAAGACGGATTACGTAACTTCTTGCCAATAACCGGGCTTCACTACACTTAAAACTATTATAAGGCCCGGCCTTGATCCGACTTGCCATGACGCTTGGATGATAACCTTATTCCTGACGCCTACCGCCCGGCTTGTCCACGTTTCAATGCCGGTTAACTATGCCGGTTAACTGTCCCGATTAACTATGCCTGCCGCCTAGCATAACGGCGACCAGCTTTCCGGCAAGGCAATGGTCGAGGTGGCCTCCAGAATCTGTTCCGGTCCGCCTTTGGGCGGCCAGATGCCATCATCATAGGATTGCTTACGTATGGCAAAGCGCTCATCCACCCCCGCATAAGGCCAAATATGAGTGATGCGCGGGGCGCCGTCCAGGGCGTACATATTGGTGACCAGATGGGACATGGGTTCGCGCAACGGCATCGCCGCTTCCCAACCGGCCAACGTTGGCGGCAGCCCGCCCGGTTTGAGTTTATAGGTCCTGATTTCATAAATTTTGCCGAACCGGCCCGTCGTTACCGCGGGAAGGAAGGGAAATTGCGCATAGCTGCTGATATCCACGTTCGTGATTATGGCGCCGGCATTAAAGGGATTGGTATCAAACAAAATGCGCTCCCGTTCGGTTAATAGCGCGTTAATATCGATAAATCGCCGGAGGATAATCAGTTGACCAATCACCCCGATATCACTATGCCAGGCACCGAGTAATTCGCCTTCGCCCCGGCGGGCGCCCAGGTAGTTCCTGGCGGATTCGGAAACCTCTGCCACGGTGAGCAACGGGCAGGAAAGAGTCGTCAATTCGTAAACGGTAGTCATATAAAGCCTCCGTTCTGGATCGGGAAGATATCAGCGTTACAGAGTAGCATACCGGTTCTGCCTGGGTAGAGAAGGGGCAATGCGGCGCTACCGGTTTTTATGGGGCGGTCCCTGGCGCGATAGCAGAGCAATGCGCCGAAACCACCTGCCACCGGTTTGACTGCCGGCGCCAGACGCGGGTGTAACTAAAGGCGCCGGCAAACGGCGTGCCGGCGAAACTGCCGCCAAGATCGGCGCGCAAGGTCACCACTGCGCCGCCCTCGAACATCCTGATATCGCGTTGGGAAATATCCAGCCGCACCAGCCGCAGGTTACCGGAGCGGTGGGCGGCCAGATCTTCCGCTTTACCCAGCCGTTGACCCTGCTGGTTAATAAAAACCAGGTCATCGGCCAATAATCCGTCCAGCGTATCCGCGTCGCCGGCCAGCATCGCCGCGCACAGCCGTTCTTCCAGGCGTTCCACCACGTCCCGATCGCCGATGGCCAACCCTTTGGCGGCTTCGGCCTGCGACTCGGCATCATCGGCATATAAAATACTGTCGGTTTCCGCCCGCGCCCATAGTTCCTCATCGCTGAGCGAGGTTTGCACCAGCTCGATGGGAATGCCGCCATCATCGATAATGGCGACCCGATAGTTTTTGATCGGCTCGTAAGGGCCGAGCAACACCTTTTGCCCGTCAATAGCGAGGTCCAGCTCGGAGACTTTCAGGGCCACGTGCGGCAGAGTGCGAAACAGCGGGTGCAACGGACTGCCTTCTTCATAACGATGCCATTGCACGCGCAGCAGTTTGCAGGGGCTGTCGCTGGTATACATGCGGTATTGGGCGCTGTAGCGCTCGCCCGGCAGGGGCTCGCCGGTGGGTATACCCAGATGGTGAAAAGCGTAATCCACTTCAGGATGCTGGTTCATGGTTATCCCTTATCTTACTTCCCACGCCGGGGAGGGCTGGCCGCCATAATTTACCGCCGACTCAGAACTTATACCAGAGACGCACCCAGTTTTCGTCCGGCTGATGGTCGGAGGTATTGCTGAAGGTGCGTTCCAGATCGATTTGGAAACCAAAAGGCAGTACGGTGGCCAGTCCCAGATAAGTATGGTTGGTCTGATAATTGTCCCACCGCATGCCGTCGCCGGCGACATAGGGCTTAAAGCTTTTAAAGACCGCATTCTTTAATTGGAACGTATAGCCGGCCAGATATTCCCATCCTGGCGCGGTGCCTTCAAAATAATTGTCCGGCACGCGTTGGCCGTGCCGTGGAATAAAGTCCTTAAACAGCCCCCCTGATGCCGCCAGCACCCAGTTATCCGGTTTCCACTGTGCCGCGATGCCAGTCATTTGCTGGCTATAACCCGCTGAGTCGTTAGCTGCACGGTCGCGCTTGCGCGAGACTATATTGGCGCGGGTGTAACTGTAAGCCGCGCTCAGGGTGAGATCGCCGGCCACATGATAATCTGCGCCTATGGCCCCTCCCGATTTGCGCTGATAGCGCACGTTGTCGCTTTTAATGTAAAAATCGTCCACCGGCGCGGACCAGCTGAGATTAAGGGTAACCGGGCCGATATCCCCGGTGTATTTAAGCAGATTCTTGCCGCGGTAAGAGCCATCATAATTACCGTTTATACCGTTATTCGAGCCTTGGCCGTGCATATCATTATCCCAGATATCGGTTTTAGCGCCGATTACGCTGTAATAAACGCTGTTTTGCTGGCCATAAGTTAATGTTCCGTAGGTATTGCTGGCAACCCCGGCATAAAGTTTGCGCTTGAAGGTAGTGTCCTTTTGATGATCGTAATGGCTGCCGGAACCAAGTTCATTAAACATATCGAAGCCAACCTCGTAATACCCCAGCAGGTGAACGTCATCGTTGAGATAGTAGTCAACAGACGTATGAATATAGCTCCCGCTATCGTATCCGCGCTGCATAAAAGTATGGTTATCGGACGGTCCCATTTTATTGCGGTATTGCGGACGCAATATGCCGCCGAATTGCAATTCCAGCCCATTAATCATGGGCAAATTATTATCTCGCTTCAACAATAGAATATCGCCTCTGGCGATATCGGGCATAACTGCGATACCTATAATGGCCAGCATGATGCCGAAGATGGTATTGGTACGAAAGTTCATGGCATTGCTCCTGAAAAACGGCGATAACGTGCTTGCCTGTCGCGGCGGCGGACAGACGATATTCCTATTCGGCAAAATCCGGCATGCGGCGGCCATACCGGATAAATGACTATTTCCGGCGTAGGGCGCCCGTAAGGGATTGGAAGGTTCAATCCGGGCATGCGGGAGATGCGTAGGATAATTGGCCGGGACCGGTATGGCCCCTGTCGTTAGCGTGAAATACGCGCGGCAAAGGCGACCGTTTGGCGCAAGGGCTATTTATTCATGGGTGTTAGCGCTCTTTGAATCAATATTGCCCACCACGAACAAATAAGAACAAATGCCAATCCCCGCCAGTACCGCAATAAAAACCAGCGCCGGGGCGAAATTATCGCCGTCGATTAATGCGCCGATGGCTATGGGGACCACAATGGATGAGAGCGCGCCGGTGAAATTGAATACGCCGCCCGCCAGTCCGATCAGGTGCTTAGGCGCCAGCGCTGTGACAAAAACCCAGGTGATGGTGGCCAGGCCGTTGCCAAAAAAGGCAATGGACATAAAAACGATGATCCAGAACGGCTGGTCGGTATAGCTGGCGCCCAGGATAAACATGGTCAAAGCCATGCCGAGGATCACCGGTGCTTTACGCGCCACGCTCGAAGATACGCCGCGGCGGATTAGGCGATCGGAAAACAGGCCGGCAAGCAGCACGCCGCAGAATGCCGCCAGATAAGGAACTGAGGCGACATAGCCGGATTTGATAAAATCCATATGGCGATATTTCACCAGATAGGTGGGAAACCAGGTAAGAAAAAACCAGAACGTGGCGGAAATGGTAAATTGGCCGAGATAAATGCCGATAAGCTTGCGGCTGCTAAACATCAAGGCCAGATCCGGCCAGTTAAAAGTGCGTTTTTTCTGTTCCTGACGGCTTTCCAGCAGTGCGCCGCCGGCGCGGATATAGGCGATTTCCTCGGCTGATACCCGTTTGTGCTCCAAAGGCTCGCGATAGAGCCAATACCAGATAACGGCCCAGATCATTCCCACCGCCCCGGTAACCAGAAACAGGCCGCGCCATCCAAACAGTACCTGGATATGAAACAGCAGTGGCGTCATGCAAGCCATACCGACAAATTGCGCCGATGAATAAATGCCGATGGCGGTCGCGCGCTCCTGCTCGGGAAACCAGCTCGAAATAACGCGATTATTGGAAGGCATTACCGGCGCTTCAAAAGTACCAATGCCCATTCTCAGGCCCACCAGTACGCCAAAACTGCTGGCGACGGCGTGAAGCGCGGTAATCAGCGACCAGGCGAACAGGCCGACGCTATAAACCAGCCTTGAGCCCAGGCGATCGATCATAAAACCGCCGGGAATTTGCAACGCGGCGTAAATCCAGCCGAAGGCTGAAAAAATCAACCCCATCTGCAGCGGTGTAAAACTCAGCTCACCCGCCATTTGCGTGGCCGCTACCGAGAGATTGGTGCGATCCATGTAATTAATAATGATATTCACAAACACCAGACCGAGTACCAGAAAACGCATCCGGCCCGCCCGTGCGGCCGTTGATGATGCGGAAAGCGGCTGTCCTGACATACATAAGTTCCTTCAGAGATATTGATTGGAAAAAATCCGCCCGATAAAACGCCTTGCTTGATCTAATATGTTTCTTTTATAGAAACAAATAATCAGTAGCAATGTTTCTTTAATAGAAATGTGATCGGAGCGAAAATTATTATCCCCAACGGCTCGAACTGTGAAGATAGCGCGTCGGCGCAGCCGGGTTAAGGTAAAGATGACGGGGCCGGCTGGCGATGCGCCGCGGGAATGCCGCAAGAAGAAGGGATGACGGGCAAGGTCGGCACGCGTACGGGTCTGGATCACAAATTTTTATTTTATGTGATGCGACCCGCAGCCGGAATTGCTAGTATCTCTATTATAGAGACATATAATTAAATAATTATGCCATGCCCGGCAGAGCTCCGCCCTACAGGACCCGGCCGTGGCCCGGCTTGATCAGGCCAGCAATCGGGCGAGGGCCAACAGTTCGGCGCGTTTTTCTTCCATTTGCCGTTCATTGAGGTTGAAGAGGCCGGAGAAGGCCAGCGCCGTCCGATCGGCGGCCTGGATTTTCACCGCCAGCGAATACTCGCCGTTATCCCGGCGCCAGACCAGCGACCCTTGTTCGCGACATTGGGCAATG
The DNA here is from genome assembly GCF_047324175.1 of Sodalis sp. RH21. Classification (NCBI taxonomy): domain Bacteria; kingdom Pseudomonadati; phylum Pseudomonadota; class Gammaproteobacteria; order Enterobacterales; family Bruguierivoracaceae; genus Sodalis; species Sodalis sp. RH21. The sequence continues at coordinate 5,713,534 of NZ_CP178732.1, forward strand.
AGGTGCGCGACGCTGGCCAGTTCGTCCGGCTCCAGGATTTCGGCCAGATGGCTGTCGGTAAAATCCGCCAGCAGCGCCAGGCCCAGGACGGAGAAGACGGCGGGCTGGATCTGGTAGTCCACCAGCGCCTGATAGTCATGCTGTCCGGGCTTGGCATGATAGAGATAGACCACTTTGTTTTCCCAAAGCACGCCGAGCGCCACCACGTGATCGTGCGGCGCATGTTCGGTCAATATGTCGAGGGACTTGCGAAACAGGCTGGAGCCGCGCATGGCCTGGGCGGCAAGGGCATGAATCCCGGAACCCGGCAGATAGCGCCGTTTTTCATCCTGCCGGGTCAGTCCGATGCTGGACATGGTCATCAGTAATCGATTTACCCGGCTGGCGTTCATATCCAGATCGCGCGCCAGTTCGCGACAACCGATGGCGCGGCCGCTGGCGACCAGATATTGCAGGCAGCGGATGCCGTCGATCAGACTTTGGTTGGGCTGTGAAGACATGGTGTTCTCCTGTGAAACACCAATGAATATTAACAGAGTACCCCTAATTTCAGAATATCCGTTATAGCTTAAGGAGCAGTCATGTATATCTCAGCAAAGGCGGACCGCCGCGAATTTCCGCAAGTCGACGTCAATGTCGATTTTGTGGTCGCCGGCGGCGGGTTGTCGGGCGTTTGCGCCGCCATTGCCGCCGCGCGCGAGGGTTTGCGGGTGGCGCTGGTACAGGATCGTCCGGTACTGGGCGGAAATGCCTCCAGCGAAGTGCGCCTGTGGGCGCTGGGCGCCACGTCCCACCTCGGCAATAATAATCGCTGGGCGCGCGAAGGCGGCGTAATGGGCGAAATCCTGGAGCTTAATCTCTATCGCAATCGCCAGGGCAACCCCGTGATATTCGATATGCTGCTTTTGGATTTGGTCAGCCAGGAAAAAAACGTTCAGCTCTTTCTCAATACCGCCCTGGTGACCGTTGAAAGCAGCGCCGCGCATATCCAGGCCGCCGCCGGTTTTAACAGCATCAATGAAACCCATTATCGCTTCACCGCCCCCCTGTTCTGTGATGCGACCGGCGACGGGCTGCTGGGTTTTCTCGCCGGCGCCGCTTTTCGCGTCGGCGCGGAGGAGCGCGAGGAATTCGACGAGGGGATGGCGCCGCAGGAAAACTTCGGCCATATGTTGGGACACTCCATCTATTTCTATACCCGCCATACGCCGGAACCGGTGGATTTTGTCGCGCCGGCGTTCGCCCTGGCGGATATCACCGCCATCCCCCGCTATAAACGACTGACATCACATTTGAACGGCTGCGATCTTTGGTGGCTGGAATGGGGTGGACGCCTCGACACGGTACATGATAGCGAGAAGATCAAATGGGAGTTATGGAAAATAGTATGGGGAGTGTGGAATTACATTAAGAACAGCGGTGAATTCCCCGAAGCGCGCAATATGACCCTTGATTGGGTGGGCCTGATTCCCGGCAAACGGGAGAGCCGCCGTTTTATCGGCGATTATATGCTGCAGCAAAAAGACATTATCGAGCAGCGCGATCATTATGATGCGGTCAGCTTCGGCGGCTGGTCGATTGACCTGCACCCCGCCGATGGGGTCTACAGCAAGTTGGACGCCTGCCTGCAGTTTCATAGCAAAGGGATCTACACTATCCCGTTCCGTACTCTATACAGCCGCGATATCGATAATCTGTTTATTGCCGGCCGCATTATCTCCGCCAGCCACGTGGCTTTCGGCAGCACCAGGGTGATGTGTACCTCAGGGCAAAACGGCCACGTTATCGGCCAGGCGGCCGCCCTATGCGCCAAGCGAGGCTGGACGCCGCGCCAGCTTGCACAGCCGGGGCATGTCCAACTGCTGCAAAACCGGCTGATGGAAAACGGCGGTTATATTCCGCGCCGCGCGTTAACCAGCCTGCCCCCAGCCACCGTTACGGCATCTTCGACCTGGCATCTGGCCGAACTGCCGCCCAACGGCGCGTTTCAGGCGCTCGACGATCGCTGCGCCCTGCTGCTGCCCCTGCGCGCCGGCGAACGGCTGCCGGTATTGACGCTGACGCTGGCGGCCGCGAAAGCACAGGAATTAGCGGTGACATTGATGGCCAGCAAACTGCCGTTCAACCACACGCCTGAAGCGATCCTCGGCGAACGCCTGCTACATTGCCTTGATGGGCAACATCGCTATACGGTGGATTTCGGTTATCGCGCGCCCCATGATTGCTACGTATTCCTCGCGCTGGCGCAAAACAGCGCCATACGCATTGCGCTCAGCGATGACGATCCGGTGGCGATCAAAACGGTATGGAACCGTGTTAACCCCAAAGTGGCCAAACACAGCCGCCAGACAGCCGACGGCGACTATGGCGTCGACGAGTTTGATTTCTGGTTGCCGCAGCGGCGCCCGCAGCAAAGCGTACCGTCGATCGCCTTCTCGCCGCCGCTGCGCGCGTATGCGCCCGAGGCGGCGATCGATGGATTTATGCGCCCGAGCGACCATACCCATGCCTGGGTACCCGACCGGGAAGATCCGGCGCCTGAATTAATATTACAACTGGCCGCGCCAACCCGGCTCGCCGAAATTGGCGTGATGTTTGATAATGATTTCGATCACGCCATGGAAACGGCGCAGTGGGGGCATAACGAGCGGGTCAGCCCAAACTGTGTGAAAGCTTATACGCTATGGGTAAATGGCCGATGTATTGCAACGGTTGAGGACAATACCCGCTCCTGGCGCAAACACCGGGTTGCGCTGGCGGAACCGATTGCCGAGGTAAGGCTGCGTATACAGGGCACCCATGGCGGCATACCCGGCATATTTGCCCTGCATTGTATTGCGGCGGATTAAGGGACCGTCCATTCAGCTACCGGCGGGCTTGATTTCGATCCGGGCCGAAATGCGGGCCATTTCGGCGTCGTCGGTAAGCCGTACCGACAGGGATGCCGCGGCATCAATAATGGCGCCGTCGCTTGCCTCCCGCATGTTGAGCATATCGGCAAAGGGATCGCTTAGGGAACGGCCGGTGGGGAATGGGCCGCCGGCCTGCCCGGCGGCGGGTTGGCTTCGGCATTATCGCAGGGGTGCAGGCGAAATTGAGGCCTTAACCGATAAATGAAAATTGATCTGTCCTAGAAATCATCACGCTAAATAATTTCAAAAACTATACTGACTTCATTATCTAATATGGTGTGAAATCGGCATTTAAAATTTTTGGTTCAAGAGAAGTATCACCTACCCTCATCAATACTGAAAATATTATTTCCCCATTGGAGGCGTTATGAAGATATTGACTACTATTGTGCTTGTTTTATTAATTGTTGGCGGTCTTAATTGGTTATTGGTTGGTTTATTCCGCTTTGACCTGGTAGCCACGATATTCGGCGGCGAAGGTGCGGTATTATCACGAATCATTTATATCGTCGTCGGCTTATGCGCCATTTATACCTTAGTGCTGCTCCCCAAACTGCATTCAGCTTGCCATCCGGGCTAATCCCCCAATCGGCCCTTGCCTATTCAGGCTTGAATTAACTCCCGGCTATTCACGTCGTTGCCCGGCAATCAGCCGGGCATCCCCAAAATTCCTCGTTAAGCGCCATCAACGCCGGGCCATGGCCGCCATACCCGCAACAGTCGCCGCACAACAAACACAAACCGTACTGCAAGCCGATGGTTAATTTATTGGTTAAGTCAGCGCCATGACATGGCATAATGATGGGCTATCCGAATGGATCAACCTTTTGTGTCTTTATTAATCGTTAATTATGATAAAAAATAATTCTTTCCAACAGTATTTCTTTGCCTGTCTATTTTTTGTCCTGCCGATCGTTATCGCCAATGCTTATTATATTGACGATCTTGGCCGGGCAACCTCCGGGTATACCGGCTGGGGGCATGACGGCAGGCCGATGGCCGACGTTATCATGATAGCGCTTAATCTGGGAAAAAGGCTGACCGACCTGGCCCCGCTGCCCTTATTGATATCGGCGGCGCTGCTGGCGTGGTGTTTTGACCGTTTTCAGCGGACGTTTATCCGGGGCCGGGGCCTGATGGCTTTCCTGGCGCCCCTGGCCTTTTTATGCAATCCATTTTTGGTCGAAGTCGTGTCTTACCGCTTTGACTCCTTGACGATTATCGCCGGGGTGGCATTCTGCTTTTTATCGCTGATGACCGGCGGTTACGGGCGGCTAAAACGCAATCTCCTGGCGGTACTGGCCATGCTCGCCGCCATCGCGAGCTATCAAATCCTGCTTAATGTGCTGATCGCGCTGTTCCTGATAGAATTTATCTGCCAGGTCGCCTGGTCGCGGCTCGCGTCCGGTATACTAAAATCCGCGGGCGAACGGCTTTGCCAGCTGGCGGCAACGTTGGGAATGTACTTTTTTATCGTCTTGCCGCTTAGCCTGCACAAACAGGAAGTGGAAAACCATCCGGGCGTCGCGACCGGCAATCTGCTGGACACGCTGATAAATAATGCCCATGCCTATGGCGGCTTTATGCGAGCCGCGCTGTTTGGCGACGCCACGCCGATCATTTTTGCCGCTTTTACCGCCATAATGCTGCTGGGGTCGGTTTATCTGGCCCTATGTTATCTCAGGGAGCACGGCCGCGGGTTCGCCCAATGGTTTATTGCCTTGTTATGTGCGATTTCACCGCTGGCGGCGGTTTTGGTTATCCTGGGCGCGCTGCTTTTTTTAAATAACGCCATTGCCACCTTCTCCCGGGTCTATATCGGCCTCAGTGGCTATCTATTATATTTTTCGACGCTGGTTTATCTGGTAGCGAAAAAAACCGGCCTTAGGCATCTGAATATCGTTTCCTTGATACCGCTACTGTATGCGTTTCCTTTCATTTATTCCTATGGCAATGCGTTAAGGCAGCAAAATATTCTTGATCACGATCTGGTGCTATCCATCAAGCAGAACACCGTCGAGTATAACGAGAACGAATTTTATATCGTGTTTAACGGCGATCGGCGCGTGTCGGCGGTGATGCAAAATTCGGCTAAAAAATATCCTCTAATTAATACGTTGGTAGTCAATTATTTTGCTAACTGGTATTTCCCTTTTCGTTATATGCAGATCAATGGCCTGGAACAGCGCTACCCGCTGCCGGGGCTGGGGATTACCGCTAATCCCGGGGAAACCCTCTGCGCCAGCCGGCTGTTGACTAAAACCACGGACTACAATTTATACCTGAAAGGGGATATTTTGACCGTGGATTTCGCGCGACATGAATGCCGTTAACCTGGCGCTAAACCGCCGCGTTCATGGTTGGGCTTCATCGTTAAAGCAACCGCATGGCCTGGATAAAACTGGCGATCCTATCGCCGTTGCCGGCATCTTCGTCGGGAAGGTTTTGCTCGATGCAAAAACCCGAGAAAAACACCATAACGATATCGGCGATGCGTTCCGCCGCCATGATGGGCTGGGCGGCGCGGATATTGTCCACCAGCAGCGGGCGCAATTTGCGATGCGCGTCGGTGACCATAGCGCGTACCTGCGGCGGCAACAGCGGAAATTCGCGTAGGGAGTTCACGGCAAAACAGCCCCTTTGGCCGTCAGGTTGCTGTTCGGCCAGGCGCAAAAAACGCTCGATATTACCCCAACCCCTCGGCTGGGCGGCCAGGATCTCCTGCGCGCCGCGCTTTTGGAAATAAAAGCGCAGGCTATGGAAAAACAGATCGTCTTTATCCGCGAATTCCGCATATAACCCTGACTTATTGACACCGGTAGCCTGCTCCAACTGCTGCAGGGTGGTGCCGCTAAATCCTTGGTTCCAAAACACCGGCAGCGCCTTGGCCAGCACCCCTTCGCGATTGAATTTACGCGGCCGCCCCATTTTTTACCCCTTGTGGTTGCCTGCCGGCGGCAGGCAACATTAAAAAGAACTATTTAGTTCTAAATAATAGCACAAGTTTGATAGGGTCATCCAGCCCGGTACGCCAGACGGCCCGCGGGGAGGAGAATCCTCCCCGTCGAGGTGGTAAACAGAGCGTTGGCGGGCGGGTTTAGAAATCGACGTTAAGTCCTAGCTGGAACGACCGGCCCGGCTCGACGGCCAGCGCCTGATTGGCGCTGTCCTGGGCGGTGACGTCCGTTAACTGACGGCTGCTCAGGTAGTCCCAATATTTACGATCGGTCAGATTATAGATTCCGCCGCTGAGTTTGACGTTTTTATTGATACGCCAATACGCGCTAAGATCCACCAGGCCGTAACCCGGCACCCGCATATATTCAGTGGTGGAATCGGCTAATTCACCGCCGGTATTGGTATAACTTTGACGGTTGGTAGCCGTGGCGCGTTTACCTTTTTGGAAAGTGGAGGTAATCGCGGCGCCATAACGTTTGCCAGGATCATCCCAGGCAATGCCCACAATCGCTTTCATCGGCGCCACGCTGTCTAAATCAACATATTCGTCGCCCAAATAGCTCGATTTGGATTTACCTTTGTTATACCCCACCGCAAACGTGGCGCTTAAACCATTAACCTGCTCAAACCAAGTGCCGAAATTCACTTTACTGCTGAACTCGCCGCCATAAATAAACGCTTTATCGCGATTTTCCGCTTTATAGACCGTATAGATATTGCCGGGCACATTGGTAAATTGATCGGGGTTGGCGCTGCGCCCGTAGCGGGTATTGGCGATAAAGTTTTTATACGTGTTGTAAAACAGGGCGCTATTAAACGTCACGCCTTCGGTCATTTCGCCTTTCAGGCCCCATTCCACATTATTGCTGGTCTCGGTTTTCAGATCGGTATTGCCAATCAGCGCATATTGCGCGCGGCCGGCATAGGACGACCCCAGATTCCATGAACCGTACAGCTGGCTGGCATCCGGGAATTGCGCCCCGCGTTTATATTGCAGATAGGTGGCTAATTTGGGCGTAATTTCATACACGAAGCTGAGGGACGGCAGCACCTGGGTATCGCTGTTGGTTTTGCCATACAGGGTCTCCACATCGGAACCGCTCAACACCTCGCTGTTGCTGGTCAAGCTGGTAAGATTGCGCGGTTTGCTGTTCTGGTAGACCGCCCGCACCCCGGGGGTGACCAACAGGCCATGGCCCGCCAGATCGAAACTCATCTCATCCTGGGCAAAGCCTCCCAGGGTGTAGGTCCTGCTATCGGCTTCCGGCTGCATAATGGCGGTAAAGATGGTAGGCGCGGGATATTGGGCGAACGGCCGCTCCGTCTGCGATTCGCGCGCGTTCAAACCAAAGCTGAGCGCATGGATGCCCACGGTTTTCAACAGCCGGGTATCAAAACCATAGGTTTTGACATTGTAATCCGACAACACCCTTTCACGTTCGCTGGCCGAGATCGGCATATCGGTATTGTCATGGGCTTCGGCGTTTTGGAAGTAGATCTGCGAATCCACCTCATCTACCCAGCCCAGGTCAATCGGCGTCCAGCGATCCTTAAGGCTCAGGCTCCAGCGGCGGGTGTCGCTTTGCTGTTGGGAAGTGCCGAGGATGGCGTTGCCGCTGGTATCCCAGGCGTCATAATGGGTATGGTTGGTCTTGTCGTAATAATCCACCGTACCGGTGAACTGGTGCTCTTCGTTCGGCTGCCAGATGCCGGTGGTCATAATAGCGGTCGAATGCCAATTGGCGGGAAAGGCATCCTGCGTATCGCTGTTATTGCGGGTTTGTTGTCCGTCCCGGCGGCTGATAACGATCAGGCCGCGCAGTTCCTCATCGCCCGCCGCCGCGGTAATGCCGTTATGCCAGGCGCGGTTGGCCGAATCATAATCGCTTTGATACCCGAAATAAGCGGGTTTTTTATAAGTGAGATAATCGTCCGGGGATTTGGGTAAAAATGAGACCAGGCCGCCGATGGAGCTGTTGGCGCGATCGGTAGGGGTCGCGCCGGAGGCGATATCCACCGTGCCGTACATATAGGGGTCGATATAATCACGGCCGATGCCGAAAGTGCCCAGGCCGGCGCGGCTGGCGTAGCTGCGCCCGGTGGCATTGGGCAGCGGGATGCCGTCTACATCCAGGGCGATGCGGTTGCTTTCCAGGCCGCGGATATTGTAGCCGGTATAACCGCTGCGATCGAAACCGCTTTTGCCCGCGGACGACCCGGCGCTCGACCCCGTGGCGCTGATTAGCGGCTGGTAGCGCATGATAGTGCCGAAATCATTGCCGCCCTGGCGCTGCATATCATCGGCGCTGATGCGGGTAGAAGAACCGGCTTTTTTTTCCAGGTGGGGCGCGGTCACCTTCATCACATCTTCATCGCCCTTTTTATCCGCCGGCGGCAGCTTGTTATCAAGTTGCGCGGCGGCGGCGGCCGTGCCGCTGTCCGCAGCCATGGCATTAATAACGGGGAAAACAAAAAACGTGGATAAAATAAGGGTATTGAATGGGACTTTCCGCCCGGTTTTAATTAACCCTGTTTTAATGGACATAGTGTAGCCTCGAACCTGACGCATTATAAAATTTGCTCAACCATTGCCGGAGTATTAATAGGGATATACAATCCATCATCCGCTTTTTATTATTAGTAGATCGATCCTGCCTTCCATTGCGTGAATAATAATTAATCCGCAATAACATCAATTTAAATACGGCTATATTCTCGTAGCCAGCCGGCTTAATCCTTATTAGCAATAAGGATTACGACCGGTAGTAGGTATATATAAGGTTATTTGTGGGGTTATTTATCCCTAAAAAAATCATGGCTAATCATTTAATCCGTCTTTTAGCAACAAATGATAACGATAATATTTACGATAACAGAAATCATTATCATCTTTATACATTTTTACGTTATATTTGCAACTAGTTAACGCCAAACTGGTTACGTCATTGTTACGCAGCCGCTTTCGGCAGGCCCTTTTCCGTAACCTTATAGTGCAAAGGAAACCAGACCAATGAACGAGCGCTATCAGCACTATTTACAGCTTAAGCAGCGGCACCCAAAAAAATATGCCCGCGAACTGGCCCAGTTGATGGCCATCAGCGAGGCGGAATTGACCTGGGCCAGGATCGGCCATGAAGCGCAGCGCCTTGCCTGCGATATGCCCCGGCTGTTAAAAGCCCTTGCCCCGCTGGGCGAAACCAAGTCCATCACCCGTAATGAATATGCGGTACATGAACAGCTTGGCCGTTACGATAACCTGCATCTGGGGGAGCGCGGCGGGCTGGTGCTCAATCCGCGGGCGCTGGATTTGCGCCTGTCGCTCAGCCAGTGGAACTGCGCATTTGCCCTGCATGAAGCTAGCCCGCGGGGGCCTCGGCACAGCGTGCAGATCTTCGATCATCAGGGCGATGCGGTGCTGAAAATTTATGCCACCGACCAGACCGATATGGCGGCCTGGCAACAGCTGCTGGCCGATTTTGCCAGTCAGGACGAAACGCCGCCGGCGTTGGCGCCGGCGGTGCGCGCCGTTGCCCAGACCGCAGAGGATACGCAGCGCGTGGAGTCGGACTGGCGCGCCATGACCGACGTTCATCAATTCTTCCCGCTGCTTAAACGCCACGGCCTGACGCGTCAACAGGCGTTTCGCGCCGTCAGCGACGATTTGGCCCGCCAGGTGGACAACAATTCGCTCAACCAGGTGTTGCAGGCGGCCATGGCCGAGGCGAATGAAATCATGATTTTTGTCGGTAATCGCGGCTGCATCCAGATTTTCACCGGCGTTATCGAGCAGGTGACGCCGATGGATAATTGGCTCAACGTCTTTAACCGCCGGTTTACGCTGCATTTGCAACAGCAAGCCATTGCGGAAAGCTGGGTCACCCATAAACCGACCCGCGACGGCATGGTCACCAGCCTGGAACTGTTCGCCGCGGACGGTACCCAGATTGCGCAGCTTTATGGCCAGCGCACCGAAGGCCAGCCCGAGCAGGCCCAATGGCGGGCGCAAATGGCCCAATTAACGCAAAAAGGCGTGCCGGTATGAAACTATGGCTAATTGTTTTGCTGGCCCTGCCGTGCTCCCTGCTGGCCCAGACGCGCATCGTCAGCATCGGCGGCGACGTAACGGAAATCATCTATGCCCTCGGCGCGGGCGATCGGCTGGTGGCGCGTGACAGCACCAGCCTGCATCCAGCTGAAACCGCCGCGCTGCCCGACGTGGGATATATGCGCCAGCTCAATGCCGAAGGCATCCTCTCCATGCGCCCGACCCTGGTGATCGCCAGCGCCTTATCCAAACCATCGCTGGCGTTGCAGCAGGTGGCCGGGAGCGGCGTAAAGGTGGTTACCGTACCCGGCGAACCTGATGTCGCCACCATCGGCCGCAAGATCAGCACTATCGCCGCGGCGCTGGATCTGCGCGGCCAGGGGGAGGCGCTGGATGAAAAAATCAGCCGCGAGCTGGCGGCAATCCCCACCGCGCCGCTGCCGGTGAAAGTGCTGTTTATCTTTAACCATAGCGGCATGAGCACTATGGCCGCCGGCCAGGATACCGCGGCGGACGCGATGATTCGCAGCGCCGGTCTGCAAAACGCCATGCAGGGATTCAAGCATTATCAACCGCTGTCGCAAGAGGGCGTGATCGGCAGTGCGCCGGATCTGGTGCTGATTACCACCGACGGAATAAAAACCCTGGGCGGAGAAGACCACGTCTGGCAATTGCCGGGACTGGCATTAACCCCTGCGGGCCGCGAGCATCGGCTGTTGGTGCTCGATGATATGGCCGTGCTCGGATTTGGCCTGTCGACGCCAGAGGCGATTACCCGCCTGCGCCAAACCGCCGAAGCGTTGCCATGAGCATGCCGCCATGCTAATCCATCCCAAGCCCCGCCGCTTTTTGCTGCTGCTGGCCCTGGCCTTGGTGGGGCTGGGGGCGCTGGCCGTCAATACCGGCGCAATGCATCTTTCGCTGCCGGCATTATGGCGAACGCCGTTTGACGCCCCGTTATGGCATATCTGGTGGAATATCCGCCTGCCGCGCGTACTGCTGGCGGTAGTGGTGGGCGCGGCGCTGGCGCTATCCGGCGGGGTAATGCAGGGGTTGTTTCGCAACCCGCTGGCGGACCCCGGGCTGCTGGGCATCAGCAGCGGCGCGGCGCTGGCGGTGGCTTTTTCAGTGGTCCTGCCGCTGGGGCTGCCGCCGCTGCTGGCGCTCTATTCGCCCATGCTGGCGGCCTTTATCGGCAGTCTGGCGATTACCGTGGTGATTTTTACCCTGGGCCGGCCCGGCCACAGTTCTCTTTCGCGCTTATTACTGCTGGGGATTGCCATCAACACCCTGTGCGGCGCGGCGATAGGCGTGCTGTCATGGATAAGCGACGACCGCCAACTGCGCCAGCTGTCGCTGTGGGGCATGGGTAGCCTGGGCCAGTCGCAGTGGTCCACGGTGCTGGCCTGCGCGTCGCTGGTACTGCCCGCGATCCTGGTCATCCAGCGGCAGGCGGCGCGCCTGAATTTACTCCAGTTGGGCGACGAAGAAGCGCATTATCTCGGAGTGGATGTACGTCGCACCCAGCGGCGGTTACTGATGCTCAGCGCCCTGCTGGTAGCCGCTTCGGTGGCGGTCAGCGGCATTATCGGCTTTGTGGGGCTGGTGATCCCCCATCTGGTGCGCATGTGCCTGGGCGCCGATCACCGCTGGCTGCTGCCGGGCGCCACCCTGGCCGGCGCCGCGCTGCTGTTGCTGGCGGATACCATCGCCCGTACGGTGGTGGCCCCGGCCGAAATGCCGGTGGGATTATTGACCAGCCTGCTGGGCGGCCCCTGGTTTCTCTGGCTGATCTTGCGCCGCCGCGGAGGCTATGATGACTGAGGGATTAATCGCCGACGGGGTCGGCTACCGCCTGCCCCGGCGCGAGCTGCTGAAGGATATTTCGTTATCCCTGTCGCCCGGTGAAATGGTGTCGCTGATTGGCCCCAACGGGGCCGGTAAATCCACCCTATTACGCCTGCTGACCGGCTACCTGGCTCCCAGCGAGGGAATATGCCGCCTGGCGGGACGCCCGTTGCAGCTTTGGCGGACGGAGGAACTGTCACGGGTGCGCGCGGTTATGCGCCAGCAAAGCAGCCTGGCCTTTCCGTTTACCGTGGCCGAAGTGGTGGCCATGGGCCGCGCGCCCTGGCAAAAGCACCCTACCCGCGGCACGGTGGAGGAGATAATGGCGTTTACCGGCTGCGACGCCCTGGCCGGGCGCGATTTCCGCCGGCTGTCCGGCGGCGAGCAGCAGCGGGTACAGCTGGCGCGGACGCTGGCGCAATTATGGCAAGACGACGGCCCCGCCGGCTGGCTATTCCTTGATGAACCCACCTCCGCTCTCGATCTTTATCATCAACAGCATATCCTGCGCCTGCTGCGGCAATTAACGTTAACCGGCCGCCTGACGGTATGCTGCGTGCTGCACGATCTCAATCTTGCCGCGCTATGGTCGGATCGGATTTTACTGTTGCACGCAGGAGAACTGGTGGCGAGCGGCACGCCCGGCCAGGTATTGACCGAAACGGCGCTCAGGCATTGGTATCAGGCGGATCTGGAGGTGCGTCCCCATGGGGAATACGGGGTGCCGCAAATCTCCCTGCGCCGTTGAGCGGACGGTAAATCCCGGCTATGCCGAACTTTCATTGCCGGGGGTTCCCGTATGGATATGATTCTGACCCCGTCAAATCTGGGTCTGCGTCCGCTGCGAAGAATAAAACGACGGGGCCTGCCCCAGCGTCCGCTTAAACATGGTGGCGAATGCGGCGCTGCTTTCATAACCGGTATCCAGCGCGATGGCGGTAATCGGCTCGCCTTCAATCAACCTTGCCAGCGCCAGCACAATGCAGGCCCGGCGGCGCCATTCCGCAAACGACAGACCGGTCTGGACGCGGAAAAAACGCCTGAAGGTGCTTTGACTCATAAACAGGGCGGCACCCATACGGCATGCTGGGGCGGCACGATCCAATCGCCGGTGCTGGTATGGACATGCATGACGCCCGACGCCCCATAAAGCAACTGGGCGCGCCGATGCCGATGCAACGGCAGCAGGAAACCCCGCGGATAATCGGTACCAATCGCTACCACCGGGCGATCTATCTGGTCGACTTTATCAATGTGAACATTATACATTCTCTGCCCGGCATAGCCCGATTGACCGATGCTAAATAATAGATGATTGGTATTATTAAGTAAACGTCAAACCAGGGGATTATTATTATTTCCATTAATCATGCTCGCTAATAGCATTATTAATTTCGTCGTCTTCTTTAAAGCAATTACATCTTTGGGCTGCGTCCATATGCAAGAAATTATCATTATCCTTAGCGCCGGAATTGTTACCGGCATGACCACCATTATGTGCGGATTCGGCGGCGGTTTTATCGTGGTGCCCTTTGTTTATCATATTGTTGCGCTTAATCCTGGCCTATCCCATTACGCCATGCATATTGCGGTCGCCACGTCTACCGCGGTAATGATCGTTAATTCTTCCTACGCCACTTTCAGCCAGTGGCGTGGCGGCCATTTACTGAAAGAAACGGTATTGCCGATAATCGTATTTATCGCCGCCGGCGCCCTTGGCGGCGCGTTATTATCCCGGTACTTAACCGATAATACCGTTCGTTTGCTGTTTATAGTGTATATGCTCGCAACCATTGTTGATTGCCTGTTTCGCCGCGGGTTTATTGATAAAGCCGATAAAAGGCCGCTTTCCGCCCGCGTCTCGGCCTGGGGAGGATTTATTATCGGGGCCATCGCCGCCCTGCTGGGCGTAGGCGGCAGCGTGATGACGGTGCCCCTGCTACGCCGGCATGGCTACGAAATGAGATATTGCGTCAGCGCCGCCAATCCGTTGTCTGTGCCGGTGGCGATTTTAGGTTCGGTGGTGTATGCCATCACGGCATACGGTCAACATCCGGGGCCAGAATATATCGGATTTATTAATATAAAAATATTGGTTTTACTGATCATAACCGGTTTTATCGGTATTTATATCGCGAAAAAATTTATCCCCAGAATCCGCGATCGGCTACATGCCAAAATATATGTATTTTTATTGCTGGTAGTGCTCACCGCTATGGTGTTTTAGCCCACGGACCGCCATGGCGTCTTTCCAGACTCTCAGGCCGCTGGATTTCTTTTGCAACCTCCCTGAAAACACCGGTTTTCCTGGCCATTACGTGATCTTTTTCACAGATCTCCGCCCTCATGATATCCGTTTCTTGAAAGCCCTCACAAATCCTGGCCAAACTCATGGAAACCGGTTTCCGTTTTGTATCCAATGGCGGCGGATAACCACTAATTCCCCCAAGGGTGACAAATGAAAAACATCATGTTGTGTTGTTCCGCCGGAATGTCCACCAGCATGCTGGTGAGAAAGATGCAGGCCGAGGCTGAAAAACGCGGGTTGGAAATAAAAATCGATGCGTATGGCGTGAGCGAATTCGACGAACAGTTTGCCCGTTATCAGGTCGTACTGCTGGGCCCGCAGGTAAAATATATGCTCGAAACCCTGGCGGAAAAAACGGCGGAGCGCGACATACCGGTGGCCGCCATCGATATGATGGATTATGGCATGCAGCGTGGCGACAAAGTGCTCGATTTCGCCCTGTCCCTGATTAAATGACCCCCCCTTCGAATAACCATCATAGGACGACACCATGAGTACTCTATACGACGCTATGGTCGGAGTCATTGAACGTCGCATTACTCCTTTAGCCGGCCGTGTCGGCCAGCAGAAACATATTATCGCCATCCGCGACGGGTTTCTCGCCGCGCTGCCGTTTATGATTATCGGCTCGTTTATGCTGGTATTTATCTTCCCGCCGTTTTCCCCGGATACCCAATGGCGCTTCGCCCGCGGCTGGCTTGATTTTTCCGTGCGCTACCGCGATGCGCTGATGCTGCCGTTTAATCTCAGCATGGGCGTGATGACCTTTTTTATTTCGGTGGGCATCGGCGCCAGCATGGGCAAACATTACAAACTTGATCCCATCATGACCGGCCTGCTGGCGTTTATGGCATTTTTACTGGTGGCCGCGCCCTATCATGATAAGCAGATCTCGGTGGCTTATTTCTCCGGCCAGGGCATATTCACCGCCATTATCACGGCCATTTACGCCAGCGAAACGTACGCCTGGCTCAAACGCCGCCATATCACCATCCGCCTGCCAAAAGAAGTGCCCACCGGCGTGGCGCGATCGTTTGAAATCCTGATCCCGGTCATCGTCATCGTCGCCACTTTGCATCCGCTGAACCTGCTGGTGGAGCACTACACCGGCATGATTATTCCCGAAGCTATCATGCAACTGCTGGCCCCGCTGGTTTCCGCATCCGATTCCCTGCCGGCCATACTCTTGTCGGTGCTGATTTGCCAAATCCTGTGGTTCGCCGGTATTCACGGCGCGCTGATCGTCACCGGCATCATGAACCCGTTCTGGATGACAAATCTGGCGCTGAACCAAAGCGCCCTGGCCGCCGGCGCCCCCCTGCCGCATATTTACCTGCAGGGTTTCTGGGACCATTACCTGCTGATCGGCGGCGTCGGCTCTACCTTGCCGCTGGCGTTTTTGCTGCTGCTCAGCCGGTCGATACATCTGCGCACCATCGGCCGCATGGGGGTGGTGCCCAGCTTTTTTAATATCAACGAACCTATCTTGTTCGGTACGCCGATTATCATGAATCCGGTGATGTTCCTGCCGTTTACCCTGGTGCCGATGATTAACGCCACCTTCGCCTGGACCGCCACCAAGCTGGGCTGGGTAGGACAAGTGGTCCAGTTGACCCCCTGGACCACGCCCGCCCCCATCGGCGCGTCCTGGGCCGCCAACTGGACCCTGAGCCCGGTGATTATGTGCCTGTTTTGCATGGCGATGTCGGCATTGATGTACTACCCGTTCCTGAAGGCCTACGAACGCGCGCTGCTGAAAAAGCAAGATGAGAGCCAGGCCCCCGATATCCAAATCGCCCTGAACTCCTGATGGCATTCAAAGGAGAATATTGCATGCAGTATCTATTTCCCGACAATTTCTGGTGGGGCAGCGCCAGCTCCGCCCCGCAAACCGAGGGCGAGTCCTCAGGCTTTGGCAAAAGCCCCACCGTCTGGGATCATTGGTTCGCCCGGCAGCCGGAACGTTTTTTCCAGCAGGTGGGACCTGGGGATACGTCGACGTTTTACCGCCACTGGCGGGATGATATCGCCCTGTTGAAGCAGACCGGCCATAATAGCTTCCGGACCTCCATTTCCTGGGCGCGGTTGATTCCCGGCGGCCAGGGACCCTGTAACCCGCAGGCGGTGGCGTTTTATAACCAGGTTATCGATGAACTGCTGGCTCAGGGCATCACGCCCTTTATCAACCTGTTCCATTTCGATATGCCGATGGCCATGCAGGATTTGGGCGGTTGGGAAAACCGGCAAGTGGGGTTGGCTTATGCCGACTATGCCGCCGCGTGTTTCGAACTGTTCGGCGATCGCGTCAAACATTGGTTCACCTTTAATGAACCCATCGTGCCGGTGGAAGGGGGGTATCTCTATGATTTCCACTATCCCAACGTGGTGGATTTCAAGCGCGCCGCCACCGTGGCGTATCACACCATGCTGGCGCACGCCGGCGCGGTACGCCGTTTTCGCCTGTCCGGCCGGGGCGGCGATATTGGCATTATCCTTAACTTGACCCCGTCTTATCCCCGCTCGCAGCACCCGGCGGATTTAGCGGCGGCCAATCACGCCGATCTGCTGTTTAACCGCAGTTTCCTCGATCCGGCGCTGCGCGGCGGTTATCCGCCGGAGCTGATCGCGCTGCTGGAGCGCCATGGCCAATTGCCTACCGCCCAGCCAGGGGACCGGGAACTGCTGGCCGACGGCGTGGTGGACTTGCTCGGAATTAACTATTACCAGCCCCGGCGCGTACAGTGCCGGGCCAATCAGGTCAATCCCGACAGCCCCTTTATGCCCGAATGGCTGTTTGATCATTACCAGATGCCCGGCCGCAAAATGAATCCTTGGCGCGGATGGGAAATTTATGAGCGCGGCATCTACGATATCCTGACCAATTTGCGGGAAAATTACGCGAATCCGCGCTGTTATATTTCGGAAAACGGCATGGGCGTGGAAGACGAGCCGCGGTTTGCCCGCGACGGCAGGATTGAGGATGACTATCGCATCGAATTTGTGCGCGACCACCTGGTCTGGGTACACCGGGCGCTGCAAGAGGGCAGCCGCTGCCTGGGTTATCATATGTGGACCTTTATTGATAACTGGTCATGGAGCAACGCCTACAAAAACCGTTACGGCTTGGTGCAGCTCGATTTAGCCACCCAGCAGCGCACGGTGAAGAAAAGCGGTTATTGGTTTGCGGACATCGCGCGCCGGCACGGTTTCGATAGGGAGGAAAAATGATGGACAGCGAAACGACAATCATGACCATACTGGTGAATGCCGGCGAGGCCCGCAGCCAGTGCATGACCGCGTTACAATGCGCCCGCAACGGCGATTTCGATCGCGCCCGGATGCTGCTGGCGGATGCGGATAACTTTATCAAAGCTGCCCATCGCATCCAGACGCAGCTGATCGGCGAAGATCAGGGTGAAGGCAAAGTGCCCATGACCCTGATCATGGTGCACGCCCAGGATCATTTGATGAATGCTATCTTGGCGCGGGAATTGATTAATGAGATGGTAATACTTTATCAACGACAGCAGCGGCAATAGCAGGATTATGGCGACTATAAATGATGTTTCCCGTTTAGCCCGGGTATCAAAAGCCACCGTGTCCCGGGTGCTCAGCGGCAATCGCGGCGTCAGGGAGGAGAGCCGCCAGGCGGTGCTTAAAGCCGCCAGCGCGCTCAACTACCAGCCGAACCTGATCGCCCAATCCCTCAGCGCCCAAGCCACCGGATGCGTGGGGGTGATTTGCGCGATGGAGTCCATGCAGCACGCGGTGAATTATCTGCCGGCGCTGGAAAAACAGTTCCGTCGCCATAATAAGCATTTACTGTTGCGCTTCGCCGACGATGCCGCCGGCGTCGAAAGCGCCATTGCCTCACTGGGGCGGGGGTTATGCGACGCCACGCTGGTTATCGGCGCGCGCTTCGCGCTGCCGCCGCTGGACGGCAGCGTGGTGCTGATCGACTGCCTCGACGCGCCCGGTGAACACAGTATCAGCTTCGATCACGCTTTTGCCGCTGAAACCGCCTGCCAATACTTGCTAAGCCACGGCCGCCGCCGGCTGGTTTTGCTTAATTATGCCGACGGCGAGACCGCGGAGCAGGTGCTGCACGGTTATCGCCGCGGCCTGGAATACCATTTGGCGCCTTATAACCGCCAACTGGTCGCCTGCCGCGATCCGTCGCCGCGGGTCGCGCTGCAGGCCCTGATTAACAGCGGCGCGCCGTTCGACGGGCTGCTGGTAATGAACCAGGCGGATGCCCAGGAGGCGATTTCGGTGCTCCATGCCTATCGTCGCACGGTGCCCGATACGCTGGCCGTCATCAGCCTGGACGGCACCACGCCCTTGCCCGGCTCGCTGCTGCCGCTGCCGGCCATTGAATATCCGCTGGAAAAACTGGCGGAAAAAGCGCTGGAAATGATCGCCGGCAAGGGCAACCACGGCGGCGTGCCGCTGGTGATCCGCGGTGATTTGGTAGCGGGCTGATATCAACATGTTCCGGGTACTGCTCGTTACATGAGCCGAATAGGCTCGCTAATCGGCTCACCGCTAATCTGCTCAACAACGGCGAGGCGGACTTTGGAACCTACCTGGATATGGCAACAACCCGATTGGCCGGCGTTTCGCTGGCACGAAGCGGAAATAACCCCGCTGGTGCAGGCGGTACGCTTCAAATTGGGTTTATTACTGGGTAAATCCGCCGCCGACGGACAAAGCGATCGGCGCCATACCTTTGATTCCCTGCTGATCAATATCCTCGCCTCGTCGGCGATAGAAGATGAGAAGCTGAACGCGCAATCGGTACGATCTTCCCTGGCAAAACGTTTGGGAATCAGCGATGCCGCACCCTATCCCACCTCGGGTCGTTCCGAAGGCCTGGCGGAGATGATGCTTGACGCCATCGCCAACCTTGATTCGCCATTGACCCTGGAACGGTTATTACATTGGCACCGGTGGTTGTTTCCCAGTCAGGCATTGTCGCTCTATGACATCCGGGCCGGGCAATTACGGGGCGAGGAACCGATGCAGGTGGTTTCAGGGCGCATTGACCGGCCAAAAGTCCATTTTATCGCGCCTCCCCGCCAGGTTATTGACGCGGAAATCGAACGTTTCCTGGCGTGGTTTAATCAAAGCCACCGGGATCGGCAACCGGACCTTTTACTCCGGGCCGCCATTTGCCGCTTCTGGTTTGTCACCTTGCACCCTTTTGATGACGGTAATGGCCGCATCACCCGGGCGTTGACGGATTTGGCCCTGGCACAGGCCGATAATCAGACGATGCGGCTCTATGCCATGGCGGCGGCGATACTGAAACAACGCGGGGAATATTATCAGGTACCGGAACAATCGCAGCGGGGCACGCTCGATATTACCCGTTGGTTGGCGTGGTTTCTGAATACGCTCGTTACCACGCTGGACGACGCGTTAACGGCAATGGACAAGATTTTGCTGAAAAACCGCTTCTGGCAGCATGTTTACCAGGCCGGTTTGGCCATCAGGCAGGTGAAGGTGCTCAACCGCCTGCTTGATGGCGGTGACAATGGCTTTAAGCTGGGAATCAGCGCAGCGCAATATCCGCCAGGTTAAACGACGGGCCAATGAAAGATTATTACCGCAAAGTTGCAGGTCCCTGCCATATTTACACCTTAGGTATTATTGATTTAAGATGCCGGCGCCCAGGACGATATTATCTGGTAACGACCTCAATAAATTACATGGAAAAGTATAAATAATGAAAATAACCAGGCCCATTCTACTGTGTTTACTGTGCGCCCTGGCATTGGCCGGCTGCGCCCGCACTGCCCCGATCGCCAATGTAGACACTCCGCTGGCAATCCACTACCCGGTCGATCGCGTCAAAACGGCGATCCTGCAGGCAGGCATGGCCCGCCAGTGGGTTATGACGCCGGCCCGGCCGGGCGTTATCAACGGTCGCCTGAACACCCGCGAACATCAGGCGGATATCCAAATCACCTACAGCGCCACCGGCTACAGCATCCATTATGCCGGCAGCAAAAATTTGCTGGCGGACGGACAAGGCCACATTCATCGCAATTATAATCACTGGATTAATAACCTGAACCACGACATCCAAATCAGGTTGGCCAGCTCCGCATCCTGATAAATCTTCGGCTTTTTTGCCTACTCCTTCATACCGTCCGCTGCCTGCTCGTCCGGCATCGTGGTGCGCCTCGAGATATTGTAAATAACCGTAAAGGTAGCGGCTGTGGGCCTGTTATGATAGATAAGGGCCCTTACACTTCCGCGCACGCTGGTATAGTCCGGGATCTGGCCCATGAGGCAGCGGGTATTGGGCCGGTTCGGCGCCGTGCCGGACGTTAACGCCACACGTAATGATAAACCGCAGATAAGGTCGCCGAGGAGCCGGATGAAACTTGCATTAACTATTCTTGACTGGCAAGCCGGCGCGCCCGGGTTATCCACCCCCGAGCACTGGCGGGCATGGAGCGGCAGCCCGCCGGCCATTATCGCCGACGCCGCGCTGCCGCCCTGTGCGCAATTGCCGATGATGACGGCCCGTCGCCTGAGCGCGGGCAGCCGGCTGGCGGTGGACCACGGGCTGGCGCTGCTGCGGCGCCATCAGCCCGATGCGGTTATTTTTACCAGCCGCCACGGCGAGCTGGAGCGTAATCAGCGCATTCTCGATGCGCTGGCCAGGCAACACACGCTTTCGCCCACGGATTTTACCATGTCGGTGCATAACGCCGCGGTCGGCAGCCTGACCATCGCGGCGCAGGCGCCGCTGGTTTCCGCCTCGCTTTCCGCCGGGGAAGACAGTTTTCAGCAAGGTCTGGTTGAAGCGCAGATATTATTGAAAAGCGGCTATTCCCGCGTGCTGCTGGTGGACTTCGATAATAAAATCCCGGCGTTTTATCATCCGTTTCTCGCCCCCGGCACCCCGGATTTCCCCTACGCGGTGGCGCTGCTGCTGACAGCCGGGGAAACGCTGTGCTGCCGGTCCGATCGCGCGCGGCAGGAAGCGCCTCCCCGCGTCCTGCCGCAAAGCCTGGCGTTCATGCACCACTGGTTAAGCGCCGAAACGGCGTTTTCCATCACGGGCGAACGCCTGTGCTGGCGCTGGAGCCGGGCATGAATGCCGCAGAAGCTCCGCCGGCACGGTCCAGGCCTGATAGTCCCTTGAAATTCACTTGGCGATTATTGATGACCGGGAGCTGCTTCGCACTATTCGGAATTGGCGGATTGTTGCTCACGGCGGGGTTTTATATCCTGTGCCTGGTGCTGCACGACCCGCTCCGGCGTACCCGCGTGGCGCGCCGGGTGATTTCGGCCAGCTTCAGGTTATTCTTGTCCGCTACGCGCCTGCTGGGCGTGCTGGATTACCGTATTCACGGCGCGCATTTGCTGCGCCGGGATCGCGGCAGTCTGGTGTTGGCGAACCACCCGACGCTGCTGGATTATGTGTTGCTGGCGTCGGTAATGCCGCAGTGCGATTGCGTGGTCAAACAGGCGCTGCAAAATAATATCTACGTCAGCGGAGCGATCAAAGCGGCGGATTACCTGATCAATTCGCAGGCGGAAATTTTGTTGGCGGAAAGCGGCAAGCGGCTGCGCGCCGGGGATAACCTGCTGATATTCCCGGAGGGGACCCGCACTCTTGCCGGTTCGCCGCTGCGTTTACAGCGGGGCGCGGCCAACCTTGCGGTGCGCAGCGGATGCGATATCCGCATCGTACATATCAGCTGCAGCCAGCCTTTTCTCAGCAAGGGCATTAAATGGTTCCAGATCCCACCCAGGAAACCGCAGTTTACCGTGGAGGTTAAAGGGCTGTTTTCCGCCGGCGAGTTTTTTTCCGCCGGCGATTGCTCGCCCGCGCTGGCGGCCCGGCGACTGACGCAGCATTTGGCCTCGGTTCTGGACCCGGAAAATAGTCAATTTTTTGAGACAATGTAATGGAACAACTCAACCAGGAAATCAAACAGTTAATTATCGATACCTTGAATCTGGAAGGTATCGGCAGGGATGATATCGACACCGACGCGCCGCTGTTTGGCGACGGCCTGGGGTTGGACTCCATCGACGCGCTGGAGCTCGGGTTAGCGGTAAAAAGCCGTTATAACGTGGTGCTCTCGGCGGAAAACCAGGAAATACGCCGGCACTTTTTTTCGGTAGCCACCCTGTCGGCTTATATCCAGTCGCAGAGCGCCGCTCGATAAAAAGCGCCGCCGGATAAATATCTACCCCAATATGCTTATAAGAACAGGTCCATCAATGGATAAACAGGCAATTTACCAGGATGTGTCGCAACTGCTGATCGCATTGTTTGACACCAAACCCGAGCTCATTACGCCCGACGCGCGTTTATATGAAGATTTGGATCTCGACAGCATCGATGCCGTGGACATGGTGGTTCATCTGCAAAAGAAAACCGGCAAAAAAATCAAGCCGGAAACGTTCAAGTCCGTCAGGACGGTGCAGGATGTGGTGGATGCCGTAGCGGCGCTGTTAGCGACCGGATAAACGGGTGAATAACCAACCGAAGGTCGCCGGCCGCGCCCTGCCGGCAAAAGCGCTGCATCTGATTGGCCTGGCGGCAATTCTGGCCTATCCGTTTGCCGTGTGGTTCGGCGCCACCCGCTGGCGGCCGCAAGTGTCGGCGCTGGTGCTGGCCGCGGTTTTTTTACTGCGCCTGCTGACATTGCGCCGCGGCTTGGCGGCATTCGGCGGGTTGGCCAAGGCGCTGGCGCTGTTCGGCATCCTGCTGTGCCTGGCCAGCGGGTTATTAAAAAGCCAGCATTTATTACTTTACTACCCGGTTATGATGAATGCGTTGATGCTGCTGCTGTTCGGCGCATCGCTGCTCGGCCCGGCCAGCCTGGTGGAGCAACTGGCGCGGCTGCGCCAGCCGTCGTTGCCGCCGCGGGCGGTCGTCTACACCCGGCGGGTGACGCGGGTCTGGTGCCTGTTTTTTATCATTAACGGCGCCATGGCGCTTTTTACCTGCCTTCATGGCGATATGCCCCTATGGGCGCTGTACAACGGCGGTATCAGCTATCTGCTGATGGGACTGCTGATGGGGACGGAATGGATAATCAGAAAGCGCCAGCGCCTCGGCGGCTAACCTCTTGCACCCTTACCGAGCCCCTGCGCTGGCTGAGCGGAGATCGCCCCGATGCCACGCTGGTGGCCTGGCGGGACGCGCAGCCGCTGACGCTTGGGCAACTGCGGGAGGACGTCGCGTCCTTATGGCTGCAACTGGCCGGCCTGGAAGGCGATCGCTGGGCTTTATGCTTTGACGACGGTTATCGCTTCCTGGTGGCGCTGCTGGCGTTATGGCACCGCGGGAAAACGCCGGTTATCCCCGGCCACAACCGGGAAAAGCTGCTCGAAGAACAGCGGTTTTTTTTCGACGGCGTGATTAGCGATCTGCCGCTGTCCCTGAGCTGTCCGCTGATGATTCCCCGCCGGCAGCACATATCGCCCGCCGCAATCTTGCCGGCCCTGCCGGACGATGCGCGCCTGGTCTTATTCACCTCCGGGTCCACCGGCCGGCCGAAAGCGGTGACCAAAACGCTGCGCGCCATGGCCATCGAGGCCCGCTGGCTGGCGGCGCTGATATGCGATAAGGCAAGCGGCGTCGGAACGGCATCCCTGGATTCGTGCCGGGTGGCCTCCAGCGTCACCCACCAGCATCTGTACGGCCTGTCCTTCGGCATTTTTTTGCCGCTGACCCTGGGTATTCCTTTCTGTCCGGAAACGACCCGTTATCCGGAACATTTTATCCGCCAATGCGCCGGGCGGCCGGTATTGTTTATCAGCAGTCCCGCATTTTTAACCCGCCTGGACCCCACGCTGGTCCCGCCGTCCTGTATCGGCGTTTTCTCCGCCGGCGGGCCGCTGCCCTGGGACGATGCCCTGCGGGCCGGGCAGTGGCTGTCCGCCGGGGTCACCGAAATTTACGGCACCACCGAAACCGGCGTCTTGGCCTGGCGGCGGCGGCGGCGGGAAACCGGGCTATGGCAACCATTTGCCGGAGTTGCGTTTCATGCGCAGCCTGCCCGGGTCAGGGTAACATCGGCGCTGATCGACCCGCCCGACGGATATTGGCTGGACGATCGGCTGGAATTCAGCGCCGGCGGCCAAGGGTTCCAGATAGCGGGGCGCGGCGATCGCGTGATTAAGATTGAAGAACAGCGGGTCTCCCTGAGCGAAATCGAACGGCGTTTGAACGCGCTGGCGGACATAAGCGAAGCGGTGGTCATGCCGATAATCAAGCACGGCCGCCAATCCCTCGCTGCGGCTATCGTGCTGACGGCCGATGCCGCCCGGCGTTTGGCCGACGGCTCGCTCCCTACGCTTATCAACGCTTATCGCCGCCGATTGGGCGCGTGGCTTGAACCGGTGGCCGTGCCGCGTTATTGGCGGGTCGCCGCCGCGCTGCCGCGCACGCCGCGGGGAAAATATGACTGGGATCGGTTAAAGGAGCTGTTTTTTACCATGTTGCCCATTGAGTTATCCCGGCGCACCCCGGCCGAAGGCCAGGCGGAGCTACTGCTGAAATTGGAGCCGGCGCTGTTTTGGTTTCGCGGGCACTTCCCCGGGCAGCCCATCTTGCCGGGCGTGGCGCAGGCGGACTGGGCGCTGCATTATTGCCGGGATCTGCTGGCGCCGGACGCCCGCTTCAGCGGCATAGAAAATATTAAATTCCAGCGGCCGGTTAAACCCGGCCAGACCCTGCGCCTGCACCTTGAGTGGCAAGCGCCGCGCCAACTGCTGGTGTTTCGTTACCAGCTGTGCGATCCGCGCCAGGCGGACGAACCCACGGTCAGCAGCGGGAAAATCAAACTATGCCGCTGACTGACCTCCTCCCCGGCCCGTTAAAAGCCTGCATCGTCATCCCCTGCTTCAATCACGGGGCCATGATGGCCGGGGTATTGGCGCGCCTGCGGCCTTTTCATCTGCATTGCTTTGTCATTGACGACGGCAGCCACCCATCAACCCGGGAGACGCTGGCCGGCCTGTGCGCCGGACAGCCCGACCTCACTTTGGTGCGCCTGCCGGAAAACGGCGGCAAAGGCCAGGCGGTGCTGGCCGGGCTGGAAGCCGCGGCGCTGGCCGGCTTTACCCATGCGCTGCAGGTGGATGCCGACGGGCAGCATCAGTTGGAGGATATTCCCCGGTTATTACACGCAGCCGCGGCGCAGCCGGATAAACTGATATCCGGACGGCCGATTTACGATGGATCGATACCGCGCGCCCGGCTCTACGGCCGTTATCTCACCCACATCTGGGTATGGATCGAAACGGCGTCGCTGTCGCTAAAAGACAGCATGTGCGGCTTTCGGGTCTATCCCATCGCCCCCACGCTGGCGCTGGCGCGCCGGGTCAGGCTGGGCAAACGGATGGATTTCGACACCGAGGTCATGGTCCGGCTCTACTGGCAGGGCAATGAAAGCCAGTTTGTGTCCACCCGGGTGATTTATCCCCCTGGCGGAATATCGCATTTTGACGGCCTGCGGGATAACTGCCGCATCTCCTGGCTGCATACCCGGCTGTTTTTCGGCATGTTGCCGCGCCTGCCCGGCCTGCTGGGCCGCAGTTGGCGGCGCAGCAGGCCGCAGCGGCACTGGTCGGGAATGGCGGAGCGCCACGGCGCCCCAGGTATGCGTTTTATGCTGGCCGCCTATCGCCTCGGCGGCAGACGCCTGTTTAACGCCCTGC
Source organism: Sodalis sp. RH21 (assembly GCF_047324175.1). Taxonomy (NCBI): domain Bacteria; kingdom Pseudomonadati; phylum Pseudomonadota; class Gammaproteobacteria; order Enterobacterales; family Bruguierivoracaceae; genus Sodalis; species Sodalis sp. RH21. The sequence goes on from NZ_CP178732.1 coordinate 5,739,302, forward strand.
TCTACCCGGTGATCGGTTATTTCTGGCTCACCGGCGGGGCGCGGCGCCGCGCATCTGCCGATTATCTGCAACGCATCCGCCGGACCGCCGCGCGCCAGGGTATTGATGTGCCGCATCCCCTGGGCAGCTTCCGGCATTTTATGCGTTTTGGCGACGCCATGCTCGACAAGCTGGCCAGCTGGCAAGGGGATATCCGGCTGGGAGAGCAGATCGATTTTGCCCCGCAATCCCCCGCGCAGCCCGATATCGACCGGCAGCGCGGATTGCTGATCCTGGCATCCCATCTGGGAGACATCGAAGTCTGCCGCGCGCTGGCCCAGGGAAGCGGCCGGGTCATCATCAACGCGCTGGTGTTCACCGAGCATGCGCGGCGTTTTGAGGCGCTGCTGGCGCAAATTAATCCCCAGGCCGGCATCAACCTGATTCCGGTCACGGACATCGGCCCGGAAACCGCGATTCTGCTGCGCCAAAAGCTGGATTTAGGCGAATGGGTGGCCATAGTCGGCGATCGCACGCCGGTGCCGGCCTCCCGCCGCGGCGCTGCGCCGCGGGTGGTATGGAGCGACTTTCTCGGCAGCCCCGCGCCTTTCCCGCAAGGGCCGTTTATACTGGCTGCGGCGCTGCGTTGCCCCGTGGCCCTGATGTTTGCCCTGAAAGAGCGCGGGAAACTGCATATTTATTACGAACATTTCGCCGATCGGCTTGAATTGCCGCGCGCGCAGCGCGCTCAGGCGCTGCAACAAACCGTCGATCGCTATGCGGCCCGATTGCAATATTACTGCCTGCGTTCGCCGCTTGATTGGTTCAATTTTTTTGACTTCTGGCGCCTGCCCGGCCAGAGCGCGCCACATGACGAGGCCTGACATGGTACTAAGCGACCCGCGCTTCACCGCGGAAATAGAAATAACCGTCCCTTTTCACGACGTCGATGCCATGGGCGTGGTCTGGCACGGCCACTATTTGCGTTATATGGAAATTGCGCGCGAAGCCCTGCTCGGCCAGTTTGATTATGGTTATCGGCAGATGAAAGCCTCCGGTTACCTATGGCCGGTGGTGGACGCCCGGGTTAAATACCGCGCGCCGCTGATCTTCGAACAACGCATCCGGGTCCAGGCGCGCATTGAAGAGTATGAAAACCGCCTGCGCATCGGCTACCGTATTTTTGACGGCCCCAGCGGTAAAAACACCACCTCCGGCTATACCATCCAGGTGGCGGTGGAACAACACAGCCATGAGCTTTGTTTTGTCAGTCCGCCGGTGCTGTTGCAGCGCATGGGGTTATTACCATGAACAATCCGTCTGCCGCAGTGTTGCGGTTAATTGCGTGCTTAATGTCGCGCTTGGCGGCTCGCTACGGGTCGCCAAGCGCGATATGCCCCGCCCTTATGGCCATGTGCCTGCCGGCGGGCGCGTTAATCGCCCTGTTGATCGCCGCTCCCGATGCCCGCGCCGTAACGCTGGACGCGCTGCAACAGCGTTTTGCCCAGCAACCGGTGGTGCGCGCGCATTTCGATCAGGAGCGCACCATCAGCGGCATTTCCCGCCCGCTGCGCTCATCCGGCGAACTGCTGATTGCCCGGCAGGAGGGCTTGTGGTGGCAACAGCAGCAGCCGTTTCTGCTGACGCTGATCCTCAATGACAGCCGCATGGTGCAAATCACCGGCAATCAGCCGCCGGAGGTGATAACCGCCGACGGCAATCCGCAAATGTTCCGTTTTAACCACCTGCTGCGCGCCCTGTTCCAGGCCGATCGCGCGGTGCTGGAACAAAACTTTACCCTCGGCTTTACCGATCTGGGGCAGGATAACTGGCAACTGGTGCTCACCCCCAAAACCGCGCCGCTGGATAAGCTGTTTACCGCCATCACCCTGACCGGCCGGACTTATCTTGAGCATATCCGGCTGGACGATAAACAGGGCGATCGCACCGCCATCACTTTCAGCCACCAGCGCACCGAGCCCAAGCTCCTGAGCCATGACGAACAACAACGCTTTATTCAGTAAGTTTTACCTGCGCTGCGCCGCGGCCTGGCTGGTGGTCTGCCTGGGGTTGCTGCTCGCCCTGGCGCTGTTGCTGCCGCGCAGCCAGATTAACAGCAGCGTGCTGGCGCTGCTGCCCCGGCAGGCCATGGGCCAGTTGCCGCCGGCCATCTATGACGGTTTTATGCAGCGTCTAGACCGTCAATTGGTCTGGATGGTAAGTCCGGGCGAAGGGCAAGGGCTGCAACCGGTGGCCGAATGGGCGCGGCTGGCGGCCGCCCTGCCCGGTATAGGCGCGGTAAAAGGGGCGTTGACGGCGCAGGAACAACGGCAATGGGGCGAGTTCTATTTTCAGCACCGTAACGGCATGATTGACGCGGCCACCCGCGCGCGACTGCAACAGGGCGGCGGCGCCCAGGCGGATTGGATTACCGCCCAGCTCTACTCCGCATTCGCCGGGGTCGGCGGCCGGGAACTCCAGCACGACCCGTTGCTATTGGTGCGCGGCTCGCAGCTGGCCTTGCAGCAAAACGCCGGCAAGTTAACGCTCGATAACGGCTGGCTGATGAGCCGGGATGCGCAGGGCCGCGGCTGGTATTTGCTGCACGGCGAACTGGCGGCATCTTCTTATGAGATGCGCTCATCACACCAAGTGGCGGAACAGTTGTCGGCGCTGCGCCAACAGCTGGAAACCCGCTGGCCCGGCACCCGGATATTAGCGCGCGGCACGCTGTTTTACAGCGATCATGCCAGCCAGCAAGCCAGGCACGATATCTCCACCCTGGGGCTGGCGACGGTGGTCGGGGTGTTGCTGCTGGTCGCCCTGGTATTTCGTTCGGTGCTGCCGCTGCTATGCTGCGCCCTGTCGGTAGCCGTCGGCGCGCTGGCGGGCACCGTGGCCTGCCTGCTGCTATTCGGCGAGCTGCACTTGATGACCCTGGTGATGAGTATCAGTATTGTGGGCATCTCCGCCGATTATACGCTGTACTATCTGACGGAACGTTTGATTCACGGACGGCAAAACGGTCCGCTGGAGAGCCTGCGCAAAGTTTTGCCGGCGCTGCTGTTGGCGCTGGCGACCACGGTGGCGGCCTATCTCATTATGGTGCTGGCCCCCTTCCCCGGCCTGCGCCAGTTGGCGGTATTCGCCGCCGCCGGCCTGAGCGCCGCCTGCCTGACGGTTATTTGCTGGTACCCGCTGCTGGCCCGGCGTCTGCCGGTTCGCCCCATCCCGGCGCTGCCGGTGATTCGCGCCTGGCTGTCCGCCTGGCGGCATCGCAGGACGGTGCGCATCGGGCTGCCGCTGGCCATCGCCCTGTTTACGCTATCAGGACTGCTCCAACTGCGGGTGAGCGATGATATCGCCGAGCTACAGGCCCTGCCGGGGGCGATCCGCCAGCAGGAAGAGCAAATCGCCCGGCTGTCCGGACAAGGTTCGGATCAAAAATGGCTGGTGGTGACCGGCGCCAGCGCGGAACAGGCCCTGCGGCGTATGGAGCAATTGGCGCCGCGCCTGGCCCAGGCGCAGGCCGACGGCTGGCTGGGGCAATATCGTTTGCCGCCGCTGTCTTCGCAACAGCGACAGCACCAGGATCTGGCCCTGCTAGCCCAGGCCGCGCCGGCGGTGGTGGCCCGGCTTAAGCAGGCCGGAGTGGATACCGTAACGCCCGATCTGGGCCCGATGCCGGTGACGCCGGCGGCCTGGCTGCAAAGCGTGGCCAGCGAAGGCTGGCGTTTATTATGGCTGACGCTGCCGGACGGGCAAAGCGCGGTGCTGATCCCGGTAAGCGGGGTAAGCAATAGTCCGGCCCTCCGGCATCTGGCGCTATCGCAACCCGGCGTCACCTGGGTCGATCGCAAAGCGGATTTCGATAGCCTGTTCGCCGACTACCGGCATAAGCTCGGCTGGCTGCTGCTGGCCTCGCTGGCGGTTATCGCGCTCAGTTTTATCCTGCGCCAGGGGTGGAGGCAAGGTTTATTAAGCCTGATCCCCACGGTGCTATCCCTCGGCGCAGGCCTGTCGGTGCTGGCCTGGAGCGGCCATGCGCTGAACCTGTTTTCCATGCTGGCGCTGGTGCTGGTGCTGGGCATCGGCATCAACTACCAGCTGTTTTTCGCCAATCCGCGCGGCACGCCCGCTACCTCGATGCTGGCCATCACCCTGGCGGTGATGACCACGTCGCTGACGCTCGGCATGCTGGTGTTCAGCCATACGCAGGCTATCAGCAGCTTCGGCATCGTGTTGTGCAGCGGTATTTTTACCGCCTATATTTTATCGCCGCTGGCATTGCCACGGGCGCGGGAGAACTACCCATGAACGCTTTACGTCTGTGGCCTTTACTGCTGGCGATATTGCTTACCGCCTGCGCCGGAGGGCACAAAACGCCGTCTGCCTGGCTAAAACCCGGCGTTTCCGTCCAACTGCCCGCGCCGGGAATCGACCCGGCCATAAGCGAGCAACAATTACTGACCGCGACGGTGCAAGGCCGGCAGCAATCCCTACTGGTGCTGCTTAATGCCGACGGGCAGCGGCTGACCCTGGTCGGATTATCCTCCCTCGGCATCCGCCTGTTTACCGTCACCTATGACCGGCAGGGGATTCATACCGAACAAGCGATGGCGCTGCCGCAGTTGCCGCCGGCCGGCCAGGTGCTGGCGGATATCATGCTGAGTTATTGGCCGGTGGAGGCATGGCGGGCGGTATTGCCGCAGGGGTGGTCTTTGGTGGATCATAACGATCGGCGCCGGTTGTCCGACCCAGACGGCAATATCGTCACCGAGATCAGCTATGGCGACGTGGCGGGCAGGCGCCAGCCGATCGGCCTGGGCAATCAGGTCTTTCATTATCAGATTGTTATACAGCACCTGGACGGCTAACCATGATCGCTATTTCCGCAGTGGGTATGCTCAATGCGCTGGGCCGGGATATGGCGGAGATTGCCGTTAACCTGGCCCGGGGCCAGGCGCCGGGCATGAAGCTTAACCATAGCTTCCTGCTGGGCCAGCGCCCCTGCTGGCTGGGTGAAGTGACCGCCGATCTGCCCGCGGTTCCGGAGGCGCTAAAGCGCCACGACAGCCGCAATAACCGCCTGCTGCTGGGCGCGCTGGCGCAGATTCGCGAACCGGTGGAGCGCGCCATAGCCGCCTATGGCGCGGATCGGGTGGCGGTGGTGCTGGGTACCAGTACCTCCGGCCTGGATGAAAGCGACCGGATGGTCACCGCATCGGCGCAAGGGCTGCCTGCGCGCGGGTATTATTATCAAATGCAGGAACTGGGGGACCCGGCGCGTTTTCTCAGCGCCTTTCTGGCGCTGGACGGGCCGGCCTATACCCTGTCCACGGCTTGCTCTTCCAGCGCGCGGGCGATTATCAGCGGGCGCCGGCTGATTGAAACCGGCCTGGCGGATGCGGCGATTGTCGGCGGCGCCGACAGCCTGAGCCGAATGCCGATCAATGGTTTCGACAGCCTGGAATCCCTATCCGCCAAGCGCTGCCGCCCTTTCAGCGCCGAACGCGACGGCATCAGCATCGGCGAAGGCGCGGCCCTGCTGTTGCTGACCCGGGAGGCGGGGGGCGTCGCCCTGCGGGGCGTGGGCGAATCGTCCGATGCCTGGCATATGTCGGCTCCTCACCCCGAAGGCGCCGGCGCGATCCGCGCCATCGAAATGGCCCTGGCGGATGCGAGGGTGGAGGCGGCCGATATCGGTTATATTAATCTGCACGGTACCGCCACCCGGCTTAATGATGAAATAGAAGCGCGGGTGATTAACCGCCTGTTCGGCAATCGGGCGCCGTGCAGTTCCACCAAGCATCTGACCGGCCATACCCTGGGCGCCGCCGGGGCGATAGAAGCGGCGCTCGGCTGGTTATGCCTGACCCGGGATCTGCCGCTGCCGCCGCAGGACTTCAGCGACGCCACCCTCGATCCCGCCCTGGCGGATTGCGGCCTGCTGATCGCGCCCGGGCGTCTGGATCGGCGGCTGATTATGTCCAACTCATTTGCTTTTGGCGGCAATAATACCTGCCTGATCCTGGGAGACAATCATGACTGACTCGCCTGGCCAGCGCCGATTAACCGCGACGGCGGATATTATGGCCGCCGCGTACTATCTGCCGCACGACGCGCCGATGGTGCTGCTCGATCGGGTGTGCGCCATCGGCGCCGATTATGCGCGCTGCCGCGTAACCGTCGATGATGGCGGCGCGCTGCGGCCATTTCTCAATAGCGAGGGCGATCTGCCCGGCTGGTATGCGCTGGAGATGATGGCGCAGACCGTCGGCGTCTGGTCGGGATGGCACGGCCGCCAGCGGGGAGATCCCCCGCGTACCGGCCTGCTGCTGGGGGCCAGGGCATTAAACTGCGCGCAGCCGGTATTTAGCGCCGGCAGCGAACTGGACATCAGCGTTACCTTGCTGCTGCAAGATCAACATATCGGCAGCTTTGACTGCGTGATTTGCCGGGCCGGGGAAACCGTCGCCACCGGGCGGCTGACCACCTACCAGTCCAGCGACCAAGAAATCAACACATTATTAAAGGATTAACCTTATGACACGCTCGGTATTGGTGACAGGGGCCAGCAAAGGAATCGGACGGGCCATCGCTTGCCGGCTGGCGCGGGACGGTTTTGAGATCATCGTTCACTACCATCGCGACGATGCCGGGGCCGGGCAAACGCTGCAACTGATCAACGCGCAGGGCGGACAGGGCCGGCTGCTGGCCTTTGACGCCGCCAATCGCCAGGCCTGCCGGGAAACCTTAACGGCCGATATCGACCGGCACGGCGCCTATTACGGCGTAGTGAGCAATGCCGGCATTACCCGCGACGGCGCCTTCCCGGCGCTCAGCGAAGAGGATTGGGATAGCGTGCTGCGCACCAACCTCGACAGCTTTTATAATGTCCTGCATCCCTGCGTCATGCCGATGATCGGCCTGCGCCGCGGCGGCCGGATTATCACGCTTTCGTCGGTATCCGGCCTGACCGGCAACCGGGGCCAGGTGAATTACAGCGCGGCCAAAGCGGGCATTATCGGCGCCACCAAGGCGCTGGCGGTCGAACTGGCGAAACGCGATATTACCGTCAATTGTATCGCCCCTGGATTGATTGACACCGGCATGATCGAGATGGAAGAGCGCGCGTTAACCCAGGCCATGGGCCTAATCCCCATGCAACGCATGGGCCAGGCGGACGAAGTGGCCGGCCTGGCCGGCTATCTCATGTCGGATATCGCCGGCTACGTCACCCGCCAGGTCATTTCCATCAACGGGGGGATGTTATGAACCGTCGCGTCGTCATCACCGGTATGGGCGGCGTTACCGCCCTGGGCGAAAATTGGCAGGACGTGTCGACGGGCCTGCGCCGTGGTGAAAATGCGGTGGTCGGCATGCCGCAATGGCGCGAATTTGACGGCCTCAACACCCTGCTGGCCGCCCCGCTGCCGTCATTTGAGCTGCCGGAGCATTACACCCGCAAACGCATTCGTTCCATGGGCCGGGTATCGCTATTGGCCACCCGGGCCTGCGAACTGGCGCTGGAACAGGCGGGATTGCTCGGCGATCTTATTCTTACCGGCGGCGAAACCGGCATCGCTTACGGGTCGTCCACCGGCAGCACCAAACCTATCAGCGACTTCGCCACGATGCTGACGGAAAAACATACCAACAACATCACCGGCACCACGTATGTGCAGATGATGCCCCATACCGCGGCGGTTAATGCCGGGCTGTTTTTCGGCCTCAGGGGCCGGGTCATCCCCACCTCCAGCGCCTGTACATCCGGCAGCCAGGCCATCGGATACGCCTTTGAGGCGATAAAACACGGCTACCAGACCGTAATGGTGGCCGGCGGCGCCGAAGAGCTGTGCCCTTCAGAAGCGGCGGCCTTCGATACGCTGTTTGCCACCAGCCAGCTCAACGATACGCCCAAGCTTACCCCGGCGCCCTTTGACCGGGATCGCGATGGTTTGGTGATAGGCGAAGGCGCGGGGACGGTGGTGCTGGAAGAACTGGATTATGCCCGGGCGAGAGGGGCGACGATTTACGGGGAAGTGGTGGGGTTTGCCACTAACTGCGATGCCAGCCATATCACCCAGCCGCAGCAATCCACCATGCAGATCTGCATGGCCAAAGCCCTGCAAAACGCCGGCTTGGCCGCCAGCGATATCGGTTATATCAGCGCGCACGGCACCGCCACCGAGCGGGGGGACATTGCCGAAAGCCAGGCCACCGCCGCCCTGTTCGGCAACCGCACCCCCATCTCATCCCTGAAAAGCTATTTCGGCCATACGCTTGGCGCCTGCGGCGCGCTGGAAGCCTGGATGAGTCTGGAGATGATGCGCGAGGGCTGGTTCGCCCCCACGCTCAACCTGCGCCATCCCGATCCGAACTGCGGCGATTTGGACTATATCATGGGTGGAATACGGCTAATCGACACTGAATATCTTCAATCCAACAACTTCGCTTTCGGCGGTATCAATACTTCGCTGGTAATCAAACGCTGGGCATAAAAATGAGATCTAGGTATTTCCACGCTAAAAAACATACAATACCGCCAGCGTATTGCGCCCCCAGTTGTCGCGGATAAGACCAAGATTATGAATAGTTCCCTTACCGGGCCGTCATCCAAAAGGCCGCCGGCTGAAAAACGTCCTTCGCAAGCCACCGGCAAAAAAAACGGCGCGCAGGAGCAAAAAAACCTGCCGATTCACCTGGAAATCCAGCGCGATATCAAAAACCGCATTCAAAGCGGCGAATGGAAACCGGGCGACCGGGTACCCACTGAAATCGCGCTGATGGAGATCTACAAATGTTCGCGCATGACGGTGAACAAAGCTATCTCCTCCCTGGTCAGCGCCGGGTTTATCATACGCAAACGCCGCAGCGGTTCGTTTGTCGCTTCACCCCGCGTTGATGAGCCTTTGGTGGCCCTGCAGGATATCCGCGCCGAAGTCCTGGCCACCGATCGCATTTACAGTTTCGCCATTTTACACCGCGAGATTCGCCATCTTGAGGACAGCATCGAGGCCGAGCATATCGGCGTGCCGCTGAACGCCCGCATGCTGTGCGTCGAGGTTATGCACTATGCGGACAACCTGCCGTTTGCCCTGGAGACGCGCCAAATCAATTTGAGCGTGGTGCCGGAAGTGGCCGATGAAACCTTTACCGACGTGCCGCCGGGGGGGTGGCTGCTGGGCCGGGTGCCCTGGACCGAGGGCGAGCACTCGCTGCGCGCCATCTCCGCCGACGAAGAGCTGTCAAACCAGCTACGGATCGCCGCGGGCACCGCCTGCATCTCCATTGCGCGCCGCACCTGGCTGGCCGGCGATCTGATTACCTTTGTCCGCTTAATCTATCCCGGCGAGCGCCATCGCTTCGTGGTGCGGTTTGGCGCCAGTCCCGTGAGCATGTCGGTACAAAGCCGCGGCGAATATCGGTCAGGCTAGTTTTAAGCGATCGTCTCTCCCCCGTTGCGTTACTCTATCAACAGGTATTTTCGGCTGAATAAGGATTAGGTTCGATGACGTCTATTTCATGCATTTTGTTCGACTGCGACGGCACGCTGGTGGACAGCGAGATTCTGTGCTGCGAGGCCTATGTGATTGTGTTCGGCAGATACGGCATCCCGCTGACGCTGGAGCAAGCCGTCCGGGAATTCAAGGGGATCAAGCTCTATGAAATCATCGATCGCATGAGAGCCGAGCATGGCCTGCGCCAGCAGGTGGAGACGCTGGAGGCCGAGTACCGCGCCGAGGTGGCCCGTCTGTTTGATGAACGCCTGGTGCCCATCAATGGCGTGCGCGAACTGCTGCAACAAATTGCCGTGCCGATGGGAGTGGTTTCCAACGGCCCGGTCAGCAAAATGCAGCATTCACTTGGCCTGGCGGAACTGCTGCCTTTTTTCCAGGACCATCTGTTTAGCGCGTATGACGTACAGCGCTGGAAACCCGACCCGGCGGTTATTTACCATGCCGTCGGCCAATTGCAGGTGCCGGTGGAGCAGTGCATTTTGGTGGAGGATTCCGCCGCCGGCGCCCAGGCGGGCATTGCCGCCGGCATTCCGGTATTTTACTACTGCGCCGATCCGCATAACCCGCCCATCGAGCACCCGCTGGTAACCCGCTTCAACCACATGGCCCAGTTGCCGGCGCTGTGGCGCGAGCGCGGCTGGGCGCTGACCCGCTCAGCGGGCGGGTTGTTGTGATCGGGTATGATTACCCGCTAGCCTGGCTCGCTAAATTATTTTTTTATTCCTTCGGCGTATCCGCCGGGGGCGTCACCTCGACCACGGTATCTTTACCCGTCAGCAGGGTTTCCAGGGCATCGCCGCCCACGTGGCGGAAATCCTGGCCTTTGACGAAGTAAAAGATATATTCGCAAATATTCTGGCACCGGTCGCCGATCCGCTCGATGGAACGCGCGCAGAACAGCGCGGTGAGCACGCTGGGAATCGTGCGCGGATCTTCCATCATATAGGTCATCAGCTGGCGTACGATGCCCTCATACTCCTGATCGACTTTTTTGTCTTCCCGGTAAATCCGGATCGCTTCGTCCAGATCCATGCGCGCAAACGCATCCAGCACGTCATGCAGCATTTGCACCGTGTGGCGGCCCAGCGTTTCCAGGCTGACCAGCATCTGTAAATGCTGCTGGGAGTATTTTTCCAGCGCGGTGCGGCAAATCTTATCGGCGCCGTCGCCGATGCGCTCCAGCTCGGAGATGGTTTTGATGATCGATATCACCAGGCGTAAATCGCTGGCGGTGGGCTGGCGCTTGGCGATAATCCGCACGCAGGCCTCATCGATGGCCACTTCCATCGCATTCACTTTGGCGTCGCCGGCCACCACCCGTTTAGCCAGTTCTTCATCCTGGCTATGCATGGCGCTGATGGCATCGGTAAGTTGTTGCTCCACCAGTCCCCCCATGGCCATCACTTGGGTGCGGATGTGTTCCAGTTCGGCATTAAACTGGCCGGAGATATGCTTATTGAGGTTAAGATTTTCCATGATATATCCCGTTATTAACCATAGCGGCCAGTAATATAATCTTCGGTTTGCTTATTTTTCGGTGCGGTAAAAATGCTATCCGTATCGCTAAATTCAATAAGCTCACCGAGATACATAAATGCCGTGTGATCGGAACAACGCGCCGCCTGCTGCATATTATGCGTGACAATCACTACGGTATAATCCGTTTTTAATTCTGAAATCAGCTCTTCGATGCGCCCGGTGGAGATAGGGTCCAGCGCGGAGCAAGGTTCGTCCAGCAGCAGCACATCCGGGCGAATGGCGATACCTCGCGCGATGCATAACCGCTGCTGCTGGCCGCCGGAGAGGCTATAACCGCTTTGGTTGAGCTTATCCTTGGTTTCGTTCCACAACGCCGCCTTGGTTAACGACCACTGCACCCGCTCTTCCATTTCGCTGCGCGAAAGTTTTTCAAACAGCCGTACGCCAAAAGCGATATTGTCGAAAATCGACATCGGAAAGGGGGTCGGCTTTTGGAAAACCATGCCGACCCGGGCGCGCAGCAACGACACATCGCGCTTATCGGTCAGGATATTTTCGCCATCAAGCAGAATTTCACCCTCCGCGCGCTGTTCGGGGTAAAGCTGGTACATCTTGTTAAAGGTACGCAATAGCGTGGACTTGCCGCAGCCGGACGGACCGATAAACGCCGTCACCTGGTTACGGGCAATATCGAGGCTGATATTTTTCAGCGCGTGGAATTTTCCATAATAAAAATTCAGATCGCGAACCTGTACTTTGCTGTCGGTGGCGTTGTTGATCGTGCTCATGCAACACTCTCTCTTTCAATCAAAGACGCGTCGGCGTCTGATGCTTAATAAGTTTTTTTGGCAAAAATAATCCGGGCGATAATATTTAATAACAGCACGCACAGGGTGATCAACAAGACCCCGGCCCAAGCCAGCTGTTGCCATTCCGCGAACGGACTCATGGCGAACTTAAATATGGTGACCGGAAGATTGGCGATGGGCTGCATTAAATCGGTACTCCAGAACTGGTTGGAGAGCGAGGTAAACAGCAGCGGCGCGGTTTCACCCGCGATCCGGGCCACGGCCAGCAATACGCCGGTAATAATGCCGGAAACCGAGGCCTTAAGCGTAATAGCCGAAATCATCTTCCATTTAGGCGTGCCCAGCGCATAGGCCGCTTCGCGCAGCGTATCGGGCACCAGCCGCATCATATTTTCCGTGGTGCGGATAACAATCGGCACCTGTAGCAATGCCAGCGCTATCACTCCGGCCCAACCGGAGAAATGCTCCATCTTCGCCACTACCAGGGTATAAACAAACAGCCCGATCACGATGGAAGGCGCGGAAAGCAAAATATCGTTAATGAAACGAATCACTTCCGCCAGCCAGGATTTACGGCCATATTCCGCCAGATAGATGCCCGCCATAATGCCCAGTGGCGTGCCGCCTATGGTGGCCCAGAGAATCAGCAACCCGCTGCCGGCCATGGCGTTCGCCAACCCGCCGCCGGCGGTGTTGGGCGGCGGCGTCATTTCCGTGAACAAGGCCAGCGACATGCCGTCAAAGCCCCGGCTTACCGTAGTCAGCAAAATCCAGCACAGCCAAAACAAGCCAAACACCATGGTCGCCATGGATAAAAACAGCGCCAGGCGGTTTTTTTGCCGGCGCCAGGCCTGCCTTTTACGTTTGGCTTCCATTTGCGGGGCGCTATGGGACAAATGATGTTCAACGGTCGCCATTATTTGGCCCCCTCATTTTTAGCCAGGCGCATAATCATTAATTTGGAACAGGCCAGCACCACAAAGGTAATCACAAACAGAATCAGCCCCAGCTCCATCAGCGCGGCGGTATGCAGCCCCGCCTGCGCTTCGGCGAACTCGTTGGCCAGCGCCGAAGTGATGCTGTTGCCGGGCATAAACAACGAAATGCTGTCCAGCTGATTGGTATTGCCGATAATAAAGGTTACCGCCATGGTTTCGCCCAGCGCGCGGCCCAAGCCCAGCATTATACCGCCGATAACGCCGTTTTTCGTGAAGGGCAGCACCACGCGCCAGATAACTTCCCAGGTAGTGCAACCGATGCCGTAGGCTGACTCTTTCATCAGCACCGGCGTTTGTTCAAAGACGTCGCGCATAACGGCGGCGATATAAGGAATAATCATTATCGCCAGGATAATACCGGCAGCCAGAATACCGATACCGAATGCCGGCCCTGAAAACAATACGCCGATAAAGGGAATGGTCGACATCACATCGCCCAGCGGCTGCTGGAAATACTGCGCGAACAGCGGCGCGAAGACAAACAGGCCCCACATACCGTAAACGATGCTGGGAATGGCGGCCAACAGCTCAATGGCCACGCCGAGCGGGCGTTTTAACCAATTAGGCGCCAGCTCGGTAAGAAACAAAGCAATGCCGAAACTGACAGGAACGGCAATCAGCAGGGCGATAAACGAGGTGACGAGGGTGCCGTAAATGGGTACCAGCGCGCCGAATTTTTCACCGGGCGGATCCCATTCTTTGGTCCAGAGAAAGGCGAAGCCGAATTTTTCAATGCTCGGCCACGAAGCGACAATCAGCGAAACGATAATTCCGCCCAACATCAATAAGGTAATCAGCGCGGCCAGCCTGACCAGTGTGCCGAATATCAGGTCGCCTTGTTTACCGGGGGCATGCAGTGCCGGCTTATTGTCAGCCATAAGATACTCTTTTAGTTGGTTCGTAATCCCTTCCCCGCGCGGGGAAGGGACGAAACACACATGCTTACTTAGTAGAGAGCTTTACCGTTACTGTCTTTGATATTGGCCTTCCAGGCGGCGCGAATCTGAGTGACTACGTCTTGCGGCAAGGTTGCATAATCAAGGGCATTGGCCTGCTCGGCGCCCTTGTTGTAAGCCCAGTCAAAAAACTTCAGGGTTTCACGGCCTTGTTCGGGTTTAGTCTGGCTAGTATGCAGCATAATGAAGGTGGTCGAGGTGATCGGCCAGGCATTGTCGCCCTTTTGATTGGTTAAATCCTGAGCAAAAGATTCCTGCCAGTTCACGCCTTTGGCCGCGGCGCTGAAGTTAGCCTGGGTCGGCATAACCGGTTTGCCGTCGGCGGAAATCAACTTGGTATAAGCCAGGTTGTTTTGCTTGGCGTACGCGTATTCCACATAACCAATGGCGCCAGGTAAACGCTGGACAAACGCGGCGATGCCGTCATTGCCTTTACCGCCCAGTCCCACCGGCCAGTTGACCGTAGAGCCGGCGCCGATTTTTTCTTTCCAGGTCGGGTTCACTTTGGCCAGATAGCTGGTGAACACAAACGAGGTGCCTGAACCATCGGCGCGGCGCACTACCGCGATATTCTGGTCGGGCAACTTCACGCCGGGATTAAGCTTGGTTATGGCCGGGTCGTTCCATTTCTTAATGTTTCCCAGGTAGATTTCACCCAGCGTATGGCCATCCAGGGTCAGCTCGCCGCTTTTAATGCCCGGGACATTGATGGCCAGCACCACGCCGCCAATCACGGTGGGGAATTGAAATAAACCTTCTTTTTTCAGGTCTGCATCGCTTAAAGGAGCATCGGACGCGCCGAAATCAACGGTGTTGGCTATGATTTGTTTTATGCCGCCCGAGGAGCCGATGCCCTGGTAGTTTACTTTAACGCCGGTTTCTTTTTGATAGGTATCGGCCCATTTAGCATATACCGGGGCGGGGAATGTGCCGCCGGCACCGGTCAGGCTTGCGGCAGCGAACGAAGAAATACTCGCCAGGGCGAACGTAGCTGCGACAACACTGGCAACGGTGGTATGCATCAGTTTCATAATCCCTCCTGTGGGATATTAAATTCGGCCCAAGGCCGCTTTCTTCAATTATCTAGGCTGCAGGAAGGAAAATAGGACAATTAGGTTACAGCGACATGTCAGTAATATGACGGTTTTATGACGGCGTAAAAGGATGGAAAAAAACCCGTTAATTATGCTGATTCCCCTCCGCAAAACCAGTATAGCCCATACTGCCGGCCGGAAGCGTGCGGTGCGCCAGTTCGCTGGCCATGGCGTGCATATAGGGCGCGATATGGGAAAAAATAGCTTTGTAGCCGGCGCATAAATGATTGTGCCACTGCCCGTCTATGCGCTGGATGCGATGTTTGGGGCAGCCGCCATGGCAGGCGAATCGATATTCGCAGGCCTGGCAAAGCGCGGATACGTTGGCTTTTTGCTGGCCGAATTGCTGCTGTTTTTTGCTTGCGGCCATCGTTGATAAAGCGCCGGTCAGCAGGTTCCCCAATCGGTATTCGGGATACACAAAATGATCGCAGCTGTAGATATCGCCGTTTTGCTCCACCACCAGCGCTTGTCCGCAGGTAGGCTGCATGACGCACAGGCTGGGCTTCACGCCGCTCCAGGCGGCCAGCGCGTTATCAAATAACTGCACGTAGACCTTGCCCACATCGTGGCGGACCCAGTAATCAAAGATGCTATTGATAAAGGCGCCATAGTCTTTGCCGCTGACCGACCAGGGCGTCAGCGTTTTTTCACCCATCGCCCGGGGAAAAATCAGTTCTCCCCGCGCCGGCCCGGCTAATGTTTGCTCCACGACGGGAATAAACTGCACAAAACGCGCACCCAGTTCCCGGGTAATAAAATGATAAATTTCCAGGGGCGCGCGGGCGGTTTCGTGATTTACCACAGTCAACACATTATATTCAATGCCATAGCGCTCGAAGAGCCGTATCGCGTTGATGACCTTATCGAACACCGATCGCCCGCTGGCGGATTGGCGGTAAAGATCGTGTAGCCTGGCGGGTCCGTCGAGCGAAATACCCAGCAAAAAATGATTATCCGCGAGAAAACGGGCCCATTTTTCATCGATCAATACCCCATTGGTTTGCATACTGTTATGTATGCGCTTCCCCGCGGCGAAGCGTTGCTGCAAGCGCAGCACTTTTTCATAAAAATCGATGCCGGCCAGGGTCGGCTCGCCGCCCTGCCAGGAAAAATGCACGTCGCTACCGGCGCTGGCGGCGATATATTGTTTAATAAACTGTTGTAAAACATCATCGGCCATATGTTTTAAAACGGTTTTCCCCCGCGGGATCACGGCATCTTTTTTGCCTAAATAAAAACAATACTCGCACTTCAAATTGCATTGGTAACTGGTCGGCTTCGCCATGACATGAAAGGGGCGCTTCATGATCGCTTCTCCATCGTTCTCGCCATAGCGGCGGCTTAGCTCCCGTCAGCCGGTCAGGCTGCAAAAATCACTGAAAAACAGACCATACCCGCCACCGCCAGCAGCGTTAACGAAACCGCCCCGAAGACCCGACTTCTGTTCGCCAGGCCCGCGGAATCATTCATATGATCCAGCACCCTATATTTTCTGCCGATCGCCACCATGACGGCCAGGCACAGCAGAACCACCCCCGCGCCAACAATGAGCGGCAGATGTTTTGTCAGGCCGACGCGTAAAAATAACAGGCTATCGAGAACAATCACATATAGGGTCCTGGTCCACGCCAGGCTGGTGCGCTCGGGCTGTAGCCCGTTATCCCGCTTTATGGCCACCGGCTTGCTGGGTTCCATATCCTACTCAATAGACGGCGATAAAAATAATAAATAAAAATGCTATCAGCGCGATAAAAAGAGATATAGCCGCCAACAGCCGGGTGTAAGGCAACGGCGCGTCCTGGCGCATGGCGTTTTCGTTATCAGCCCAGCGCCGTAATGCCACCAGGGCCAACGCCGCGCCCCCCATCGCCAGCAGGATAGCCAACATCACCCGGATCGCCGGCGAGGCGAAGTCGGGGGTAAGTTGATCGATGGCTATCGACCCGGCTAAAAAAGCCAGCGCGGTGCGAATCCACGCTAAAAAAGTCCGCTCATTGGCGAGTGAAAAGCGGTAATCGGGGTTTTTCCCCTGGCGCTGCCAATCTTGGTTTCTGAAAAACATAGCGTTCCTTCCGTTACGGAGGCGTCCCCTATAGTCTACCAAGCTACCATGAAGCACATTATTTAATGTTAATCGTTATCATACCCAAGCATGACGGACTTAAGCGGATGTCACTGTGGAAGAAAGGAAAGCGCGGCGGAAAACACCTGCGGAATGGGGGTTCCGCAGGCCAGGGTTTTACTCGACGGTAACCGATTTGGCCAGGTTACGCGGTTGGTCCACATCGGTGCCTTTGATTAGCGCGATATGGTAAGCCAGCAGTTGTAGCGGTACGGTATAGAATATCGGCGCTACGATCTCTTCCACGTGCGGCAGCGAAATAATCTTCATATTTTCGCTGTCGCTAAAGCCGGCATCCTGTTCGGCGAAGACATACAGCAGGCCGCCGCGCGCGCGCACTTCTTCGATATTTGATTTCAGCTTTTCCAGCAGCTCGTTATTGGGCGCAATAACGATGACCGGCATATCGGCGTCAATCAGCGCCAGCGGGCCGTGCTTCAGCTCGCCGGCGGCGTAGGCTTCCGCATGAATATAGGAAATTTCTTTGAGCTTCAGCGCGCCTTCCATGGCGATAGGATAAAGATCGCCCCGGCCCAGGAACAAAGCGTGGTGCTTATCCGAGAACCCTTCCGCCAATTGCTCGATGGGCTTGTCCAGCGCCAGCATCTGCTCGATGCGTGCGGGCAAAGCCTGCAAGGCGTGGACGATTTGCTGCTCGATGGCCACATCCATGCCCCGCAGGCGGCCGATGCGCGCCACCAGCATCAACAATACCGTTAACTGGGTGGTAAAAGCTTTGGTTGACGCTACGCCGATTTCCGTCCCGGCGCGGGTCATTAACGCCAAATCGGATTCGCGCACCAGCGAAGAACCGGCGACGTTGCAAATAGCCAGCGAACCAAGATAACCCAAGGTTTTGGTCAGGCGCAGAGCCGCCAGGGTATCGGCGGTTTCACCGGATTGCGACAAGGTAATCAGCAGGCTGCCCGGCCGCACGGCGGATTTACGATAGCGGAATTCGGAGGCGATCTCCACGTCGCAGGGCACGCCGGCCAAGGCTTCGAACCAGTAGCGCGACACCATCGCCGAATGATAGGACGTGCCGCAGGCGATAATCTGCACATGCTGCACCTGGGACAGCAGCCGATCGCTGCCTTCGCCCAGTTCGGACAGCGTGATTTCGCCATGCTTGAAACGGCCTTCCAGGGTATTTTTAATCGCCTGGGGCTGCTCGAAGATCTCTTTTTGCATGTAATGGCGATACAGGCCCTTATCGCCGGCATCGTATTTTACCTGGGATTCGATTTCCGGCCGTTCAACCGGGTTGCCGCGGGTATCCCAGACGCGCACCGTGCGCCGGGTGACTTCGGCGATGTCCCCCTCTTCCAAAAACATAAACCGGCGGGTAACCGGCAGTAACGCCAGCTGATCGGACGCCAGGAAGTTTTCGCCCACGCCCAGGCCGATGACCAGCGGACTGCCGGATCGCGCCGCCACCAGGACGCTGGGGTCGCTGCTGTCCATGATTACCGTGCCGTAGGCGCCGCGCAGCTGCGGGATCACGCGCCGGATGACTTCGGCCAGCGTGCCCCCGCCCTGGTTTTGTTCCCAATGCACCAGATGCGCAATCACTTCGGTGTCCGTTTCGGATGCAAAACGATAACCGCGCTCGATCAGCAGCTTACGCAGGGGCTCATGGTTTTCGATAATGCCGTTATGCACCACCACGATATGGCCTGAAACATGGGGATGGGCATTGATTTCCGACGGTTCGCCGTGAGTGGCCCAGCGGGTATGGGCGATGCCCGTGCCGCCGGTCAGGGGATGTTCCGTCGCCGCCTGCGACAGCGCGCTAACCTTGCCTACCCGGCGCAGGCGCTGTAAATGGCCTTCGTTATCCACCACCGCCAACCCGGCGGAATCATAACCACGATACTCAAGCCGGCGTAATCCCTCTAACAGGATTTCGGCAATATCACGCTGCGCAACCGCGCCTACTATTCCACACATCAGTGTTATTCCTAAATGAACGGCATTGGTTAGCCGTTTCGATGTCTTTGACCTGACTGATACCGGTTGTTACCGGTTTCCCCGAGCCTGTAGAACAGGGGATTATTATGTTTTGTCAGCCACTCTCAGGGAAAATGGCTGACAAAACAGGGCAGTGGCGCCGCCCCGCCCGCGTAAAACCATAATATGGCTTAACTCGTCTTGGTTTTTTTTACCGGCCGTTGCCAGCCGGTAATATGGGTTTGCCTGACCCGGCTGAGCACCAGCTCGTTTTCGCCGACATTGCGCGTCACGGTGGTGCCCGCGCCAAGGGTGGCGCCGTTGCCCACGGTAACCGGTGCCACCAATTGCGTATCCGAACCCACAAACACATCATCGCCGATGATGGTTTGATGCTTGTTGGCGCCGTCATAGTTGCAGGTAATGGTGCCGGCGCCGATATTCACGCCGGCGCCAATCTGCGCGTCGCCCAGATAGCTCAGGTGCCCGGCTTTTGATCCCCGGCCGAGCCGCGCCTGTTTCATCTCGACAAAATTACCGACATGGGCGCCCTGCGCCAGTTCCGACCCCGGCCGCAGGCGGGCAAACGGCCCCACGGTAACGTCGGCGTGCAGCACGGCGCGGTCGATAACCGTATAAGGGCTGATAACCACCCCGTCGCCGAGCTCGCAGTCCTTCAGCACGCAGCCGGTACCGATAACCACGTTATTACCCAGCGAGACCCGGCCTTCAATAATCACGTTGGTATCGATGATGACATCACGGCCATGGGTTAATTCGCCGCGCAGATCGAAACGCGCCGGATCGTGCAGCGTAACCCCGGCCAATAACAGGCTTTCCGCCTGCTGCCGCTGATAGGCCCGCTCAAGGCTGGCCAATTGCAGGCGATTGTTCACCCCCTCCACTTCGGTGAACCGGTCTGGATTAACGGTATTGATGCGCCGTCCTTCCTCCCAGGCCAAGGCGATAATATCGGTAATATAATACTCGCCCTGGGCATTATGATTATCCAATTGGCTTAACCAGCGTTTTAAATCGCCGCCGTTGGCTACCAGAATGCCGGTATTGATTTCTTTAATCAGGCGCTGCGCCTCGGAGGCGTCTTTTTGCTCGACGATGCCGGTCACGCTGCCGTTTTCACGCACGATACGCCCGTAACCGGAGGGATCGTCCAGGGTCGCCGTCAACAGGCCGATGCCGCCGGCGGGCTTGGCCGCCACCAAACGCTCCAGGGTGGCCGGGGAGATCAGCGGCACGTCGCCGTAAAGCATCAGGACATCTTCGTCATCGGCAAAAAAGGGCGCGGCCTGCTGCATCGCATGGCCGGTGCCCAGCTGTTCGGCCTGCAATACCCAGCTTAGGCCGGAAACCGGGGCGTTAAGACGTTGCTGGAGCAAGTCGCCGCCATGGCCATAAACCATATGGATGCGCGCGGCGCCCAATGACGCGGCGGTATCGATAACATGCTGTACCAGCGGTTTGCCCGCCAGGGGATGCAATACCTTTGGCAGATCGGAATACATGCGGGTACCCCTGCCGGCGGCAAGGATCACTACGCTCATCAATCGATTCGACATAACCATCCTGATGAATCAAATTCAATAGTCGAAAGTAAACCCGTTCAGAGAAGGGATTACCACATATTTTGGGTCGAAAAACACGTTATGCCAGCATAACGCCCGAAGCGGCGTCCATTCTACCCCGATTAGGGTTTCTTAAGAGAATAGCGGGCTTTTCAGGGTGAATATGCAGCAACCTGCTCGGAAAATACCGAATTTAATGCCTGGCGGGGGGAAGACTTATTTTAAAAGAGAAAATAAGAAGGTATCTAGGCAATCAATTACCGGGGCGGGACGCACGATCGGCCAATAAAAAAGCCAGCCCCCTGGGACTGGCTTTTCGAACGTAATGTCTTGCTTACATTGCTTTTTTCGTCAATTCAATGACGCGCAATTTAGCGATAGCCCTGGAGAGTTCAGCGGAGGCCTGAGCATAATCCACATCGCCGTGTGAATTATTAATATGCTCTTCCGCCATACGCTTGGATTCCATCGCTCTCGCTTCATCAAGATCTTGGCCACGAATGGCGGTATCGGCAAGAACGGTAACGGTGCTGGGTTGCACTTCAAGAATACCCCCGGACAGGTAGATATACTCTTCTTCGTTATGCTCTTTGACGATACGCACCATACCGGGCTTAATGGCAGTGAGCAGCGGGGCATGACCGGGATAGATCCCCAGTTCGCCTTCGCTCCCCGTCACCTGGATTTTTTCCACCAGCCCGGAGAACATTTTTTGTTCCGCGCTGACGACATCCAGATGGTAAGTGTTTGCAGCCATGTCACCCTCCTCTCACAGCGTTACAGTTTCTTGCCTTTTTCCACTGCTTCATCAATGGAACCGACCATATAGAACGCCTGCTCTGGCAGGTGATCGTATTCACCGTCCATGATGCCTTTAAAGCCACGAATAGTGTCTTTCAAGGAAACATATTTACCCGGCGAGCCGGTAAATACTTCAGCGACGAAGAACGGTTGAGACAAGAAGCGCTGGATTTTACGTGCGCGGGACACTACCAGTTTGTCGTCTTCGGACAACTCGTCCATACCCAGGATGGCAATGATATCTTTCAGCTCTTGATAACGCTGCAGGATAGACTGCACGCCGCGGGCGACATCGTAATGCTCCTGGCCGACGACCAGTGGGTCCAGCTGACGGCTGGTTGAGTCAAGCGGGTCAACCGCCGGGTAGATACCCAAAGAGGCGATTTGACGGCTCAATACTACCGTGGCGTCAAGGTGGGCGAAGGTGGTTGCCGGTGACGGGTCGGTCAAGTCATCCGCCGGTACGTATACCGCCTGCACGGAGGTGATGGAACCGGTTTTGGTGGAGGTGATGCGTTCTTGCAGCACGCCCATTTCTTCCGCCAGCGTCGGCTGGTAGCCTACCGCTGAAGGCATACGGCCAAGCAGCGCGGATACTTCTGTCCCGGCCAGGGTGTAACGGTAGATATTATCGATAAACAGCAGCACGTCGCGGCCTTCATCACGGAATTTTTCCGCCATGGTCAGCCCGGTCAGCGCCACGCGCAGACGGTTTCCCGGCGGCTCGTTCATCTGGCCGTACACCAACGATACTTTGTCGATAACGTTTGAATCGGTCATTTCGTGATAGAAGTCGTTCCCTTCACGGGTACGTTCGCCCACGCCGGCAAATACCGAATAGCCTGAGTGCTCAATCGCGATGTTACGGATAAGCTCCATCATGTTGACGGTTTTACCTACGCCGGCGCCGCCGAACAGGCCGACTTTACCGCCCTTGGCGAACGGGCACATCAGGTCGATAACCTTGATACCGGTTTCCAGCAATTCCTGCGAGCTGGACAAATCTTCGTAGCTCGGCGCCGGACGATGGATTGACCACCGTTCTTCTTCACCGATTTCGCCCTTCATATCAACCGGTTCGCCCAGTACGTTCATGATACGTCCCAGCGTGGCTTTGCCCACCGGCACTTCAATCGAACGTTCCAGGTTAGTCACTTTCAGTCCGCGACGCAGACCGTCTGACGAACCCATGGCGATGCAACGGACGACGCCGCCGCCTAACTGCTGTTCTACTTCCAGCACCAATTTGGTGGCACCGTTTTCCACTTCAAGGGCATTGTACACTTTAGGTACAGCATCTTGCGGGAACTCGACGTCAACCACGGCGCCGATAACCTGGATAACATTTCCAGTAGCCATCTTGAATCCTCTACGTAATTCGTAACCCTAACCTAAACCGCGGCGGCTCCCGAAACGATCTCGGTGAGTTCCTGAGTGATGCTGAATTGACGAGCCTTATTGTAAACAAGTTGCAACTCTTTGATCAGGTTGCCACCGTTATCCGTTGCGGCTTTCATCGCTACCATTCGCGCGGCCTGTTCGCTGGCCAGGTTTTCAACGACGCCCTGATAAACCTGTGATTCCACATAACGGCGCAGCAGGGTATCGAGCAGCGCCTTCGGATCAGGTTCATACAGATAATCCCAGGTTTTCTTCTTCAGTTCCTCGCCGTCTTCCGCTGGGGGCAAAGGCAGGATTTGTAAAAGTTGCGGTACCTGAGACATGGTATTAACGAATTTATTGCTGACAATATAGAGCTTATCCAGGCGGCCTTCGTCATACGCTTGCAGCATGACTTTTACCGGCCCAATCAGTTCCGACAGCGTGGGGTTATCCCCCATACCGGTTACCTGGGCAACCACTTTGCTGCCAACGGCGTTAAAGAAAGATACTGCCTTGGAACCAATCAGCGCCAGTTCTGCCTCAACGCCTTTTTCATTCCAGCCTTTCATGTCCGTCAGCACTTTTTTGAACAGGTTAATGTTCAGGCCGCCAGCCAGACCACGGTCGGTCGACACCACCAGATACCCAACGCGCTTAACGTCGCGCTCTTCCAGGTAGGGATGTTTATATTCCAGATTTCCCAAAGCAAGGTGACCAATCACTTTACGCATAGTTTCTGCATAAGGACGGCTGGCCGCCATACGCTCCTGCGACTTGCGCATTTTGGATGCGGCAACCATCTCCATCGCTTTGGTGATCTTCTGCGTGTTTTGCACGCTGGCGATCTTAGTACGTATTTCTTTGGCGCTGGCCATCTCTGCTCCTCCTCATTGCTTTATGGCCTGCCGAAGCAGGCCATAGCGCGTTACCAGGACTGGGTTGCCTTGAAGTTATCGAGGATGCCTTTCAGCTTGCCTTCGATCTCATCGTTATAGGCGCCTGTCTGGTTGATTTGCAGCATCAGCTCGCTTTCTTCGCGGTCGACGTAAGCCATAAGCGCGGCTTCGAAGTCACCGACTTTAGCCAGCTCAATGTCTTCCAGATAACCACGTTCAGCGGCGAACAGAACCAGGGACTGCTGTGACACGGACATCGGCGCATACTGTTTCTGCTTCAACAGTTCTGTCACTTTCTGACCATGATTCAACTGCTTACGGGTAGCTTCATCCAGATCGGAAGCGAACTGCGAGAACGCAGCCAGTTCACGGTACTGGGCCAACGCCGTACGGATACCGCCCGACAGTTTTTTCATGATTTTCGTTTGAGCGGCACCGCCCACGCGAGAAACAGAGATACCCGGGTTGACCGCAGGACGAATACCGGAGTTGAACAGGCTTGATTCCAGGAAGATCTGACCATCGGTGATGGAAATCACGTTGGTCGGAACAAACGCGGAAACGTCACCCGCCTGGGTTTCGATGATCGGTAATGCGGTCAGCGAGCCGGTCTTGCCCTTAACTTCACCCTTGGTGAAAGCTTCGACGTATTCGACGTTGACACGCGAGGCACGTTCCAGCAAACGGGAGTGAAGATAGAATACGTCCCCAGGATAGGCTTCACGTCCTGGCGGGCGACGAAGCAGCAGGGAAATTTGGCGATATGCCACGGCTTGTTTAGACAGATCATCATAAATGATCAGCGCATCTTCGCCGCGGTCACGGAAATACTCGCCCATGGCACAACCAGAATACGGCGCCAGATATTGCAGGGCGGCGGACTCGGAAGCGGTGGCGACCACAACGATGGTGTTCGCCAGTGCGCCATGCTCTTCGAGCTTGCGCACCACGTTGGCAACGGTGGAGGCTTTCTGGCCGATAGCGACATAAACGCATTTTATGCCGGAATCGCGCTGGTTGATTATCGCATCGATCGCCAGCGCCGATTTACCGGTCTGACGGTCGCCGATGATCAGCTCACGCTGGCCGCGGCCGATAGGAATCATGGCATCGACGGATTTGTAACCGGTCTGTACCGGTTCATCAACCGATTGACGCTCGATAACGCCCGGCGCAATCGCCTCAACGGCGGAAAATCCGTCATTATCAACCGGGCCTTTACCGTCGATAGGCGCACCGAGGGTATTGACCACGCGGCCCAACAGGCCCCGTCCTACCGGCACTTCCAGAATACGGCCGGTACATTTGACCTTCATGCCTTCAGCCAGATCTTCGTAAGGCCCCATCACCACGGCGCCGACAGAGTCGCGTTCCAGGTTCAGGGCGATAGCGAAGCGGTTACCCGGCAGAGCGATCATCTCACCCTGCATAACTTCGGCCAGGCCATGAATACGGATAATACCGTCACTCACGGAGACGATAGTACCTTCATTGTGAGCTTCGCTCACTACATTGAACTGAGCAATGCGCTGCTTGATCAGTTCGCTGATTTCGGTGGAATTCAGTTGCATGCTCCAGTCCCCTTAAGACTGCAATACGTCTGCCAGGCGTTCGAGACGACCGCGTACGCTGCCATCTATCACCATATCGCCCGCACGAATGATTACGCCGGCAATTACAGACTTATCAATTTTGCAATTCAGCTTAACTTTGCGTGACAGACGTTGTTCCATCGCGGCAGTAATTTTCGCCAGTTGCTCATCTTTCAGTGTGCTGGAGGAAATCACTTCCACTTCCACAGTCAATTCCTGCGCGGCACGCAATTGAATAAACTGTTCCAGCACATCAGGCAAAACCGCCAAACGTCCATTTTCGGCCATGACCTTAATAAGATTTTGGCCCGCCTGGTCGAGTTGATCGCCGCACACCGCGATAAACGTTTCCGACAGTGTTTCTGGCGCAATGGCGCCGGATAACAGTTCAGCCATCTGATCGTTGCGGCTGACCTCGGCGGTAAATGACAACATTGCTTGCCACTGTTCAACGCTTTGGTGCTCGACGGCAAAGTCAAACGCTGCTTTGGCGTAGGGGCGAGCTACAGTAACTAATTCAGACATCAGCCCCTCCCTCCTTACAGTTCAGCGACCAGTTTATCTACGATGTCGCTGTTGGCAGCTTCATCCACGGAACGTTCGATAATCTTCTCGGCACCAGCTAAAGCCAGCAGCGCGACTTGCTTACGCAGCTCTTCACGAGCCCGTTTGGTTTCGGCCTGAATTTCGGCCTGAGCCTGCGCTACGATTTTGTTGCGTTCGTCTTCTGCTTCCGCTTTTGCTTCGTCCATAATCTGAGCTTTGCGCTTGTTGGCTTGCTCGATGATTACCTGGGCTTCGGCTCTCGCTTTTTTCAGTTGATCGCTCGCGTTGGCTTGCGCTATGTCTACCTCTTTTTTGGCCATATCCGCAGAAGCGAGGCCATCAGCAATTTCTTTCTGACGCTTCTCGATGGCTGCTATGAGCGGCGGCCATATGTATTTCATGCAGAACAGGACAAACAGGATAAACGCGATGGCCTGGCCGAGGATTGTTGCGTTAAGATTCACAGCACAATGCCTCTTATAAAGTTAACGGGTTGATGTTTTACTAATTTCACGCAGTGATACACACTACGCTACGGCAAACATCACGTACAGTCCCAGACCTACAGCGATCATGGGGATGGCGTCGACCAGGCCCATAACGATAAAGAACTGAGTACGCAGCAGAGGAATCAGATCCGGCTGACGCGCTGCACCTTCCAAAAATTTACCACCCAGGATGCCGATACCGATCGCAGCACCGATTGCCGCCAGACCCATCATCACAGCGGCAGCCATGTACAGCAGATCGAGATTCAGGTTTTCCATGACAGTCTCCAGTTTGTTTCAGATTAAACGCAACAGTATTGTAAAAAAATCAGTGTTCTTCGGACGCCATCGCAAGATAGACAATCGTCAGCACCATAAAGATAAAGGCTTGCAACGTAATGATCAGTATATGGAAAATGGCCCAGGGCACATTCAGAATCCACTGCGACCACCACGGTAACAGACCGGCAATCAGAATGAAGATCAACTCACCCGCATACATATTGCCGAACAACCGAAGGCCTAAAGAAACTGGTTTAGACAGTAAGCTAACGCCTTCGAGAATCAGGTTGATGGGTATAAACGCCCAATGGTTAAACGGCTGCATGGTGAGTTCTTTGACAAAACCACCAATCCCCTTCATCCGCACGCTATAGATAAGAATGAGGATAAATACGCCCAGCGCCATGGATATGGTGATATTCACGTCCGCGGAAGGCACCACGCGCAGCGCCGGCAGCCCCATATAGCGTTCGGCGATAGTGGGCAGCAAATCGATAGGCAGCAAATCCATCAGGTTCATAAGGAAAACCCAGACGAAAATGGTTAACGCCAGCGGCGCGATAAGCTTGCTCTTGCCGTGAAACATGTCCCGCACGCTGCCGTCGACAAACCCGATAATCAGTTCAACCGCGGTTTGCAGCTTTCCAGGGACGCCGCTGGTGGCGCCTTTGGCTACGCGAGCAAAGATGGTGATAAAAATCACACCGAGCAGCACGGAAAAGAACATGGAGTCAATGTTGAGCGTCCAGAAAGTCGCCGGGCCGTCGTGGGGATTAACCAGTTCAAAAGTACGCAGGTTCAACTGAAGGTTATTCAGGTGATGGCCTATGTATTCCTGTGGAGTAGAGATTTCTCCTGATGCAGACATGATGCCTCTTACCCTTTGTTGTTAATTACGGCCGGTGCCAATATCTGCACAATCAGCACCGATAAATAGGTCAGGCCCAGTGGAACAAACGCTGCCCTGAACATCCCAAGCGCCACTATCAGCAAGGCTATGGTGGCGACTACCTTGAGCGCCTCTCCGATGGCGAACGACCAGGCTACCCGCCCCGCGGCCGGAACGCTCACCTGAAGGCACGAGGTAAATAGCACAAACAACACATTCGGCAGCCAGGCCGCCAGTCCCCCGCCAAGGGCGGAAACGCCCCACTGCGAACTCCGCAGCGCGAACAGCGCGCTGAACAGGACCAACGCCATTAGCTGGATAAATAATAACTTTCCAGCAACTTTCCCGCTATAGAGGGATAAGGACATATGTTCACTCCCCCCTACCCGTTCTGGTCAGATTGCAGGTGTATAAAACTGCCTTTAGCGCCATGAGTCAAGTAACGAAAAACGTGCAAATTATACGGGTAGACACTACGAATTCAATGCATAAGTAGCGAAAAGGTGAACAATAATTTAAATCCCTTCGTTTTAGCCCTTTTTCCCCTTAAAGCGCGGGAATCATACCATGCATAACTTTATACTGCTTGAGCAATTATTGCTTACGAAACTGTGCGCGTGATCACGTTAAAAGGGGGGAATGTTTTTGCAACGCGGATTCCCTTTTTTCGCCGCTGGGTGAAGTTAAATTAATAAATATATCAAATTCATACAGTTATATATTTTTTTATAAAAAACAGCCTTTATATCCCGCCAATCCCCTCTGACGCCCATAAGACCGACTATTTTCCGGAAATCAGGCGGGTAATAGCATAGACATGTTTAGACATATATATTTTACATAGTTACTATTAGGACTAGAACTAATTTTCTGCCGCCGGATAATGCTAATAGGATGTAAAATTTAAGTAAACAACATTTAAAATAGTTGACTGCTAAAATTAATTTACCCTACCAAGACGTCGTTTATTCTATTCAATCTTTTATTGATAAAAAACAAATTTAACGTGGCCGGATGACCACTAAATGCCGTTCGCCTTGTAATTGCGGAACGGCTAACTCAATCACCGCTTCCAGGACGAATGTTGCCGGCAGCGCGGCCAGCTCATCGGCCGGCACCACGCCTTTAAGCGCGTAGAACCGCCCTTGCCCCGCCGCGGGTAAATGATGGCACCATGCCAGCATATCGTTTATGGAGGCGAAGGCGCGGCTGATAACGCCGTCAAATGGCGCGTCAGGCTGATACTCTTCCACCCGGCTTTGTACCAGTTCGATATTATCCAGCCCAAGCTCATGCTGCGCCTGGCGCAAAAACCGCATGCGCTTGCCCAGGCTATCGAGCAAGGTAAAGCGGGCATCGGGCCGCACAATGGCCAGCGGTATGCCCGGCAGGCCGGCGCCGGTGCCCACGTCGATAAAATCGCGTCCCCGCAAATGGGGGTTCACCACGATGCTGTCGAGGATGTGGCGCACCAGCATTTGTCCGGGTTCGCGTACCGACGTCAGGTTGTAGGCTTTGTTCCATTTGTTCAGTAGCTCGACATACAGCACAAGCCGCTGTTTTTGCTCATCGGTAAGCGTTATTTCCGCCTGGGCGAGTAATGATTCCAGTTTAGCCAGCATGATGAGTCCCTCGTATACGGCACGGCCGGCGTTAATGCCGTCGCGGATAATGTGGCGTGTTGTATAAAAAAACAAAGCCGCCGGGAAGATCCGGCGGCAAAGGGTCAGAGCGGGCCGATCAGGCGCTGCGGCGCAGCAACCCCTGCTTTTTCAGCCATACCAGCAGGATCGAGATCGCCGCGGGCGTTACGCCTGAAATGCGGGAAGCCTGGCCGATGGAGTTGGGCTTATGATCGTTTAGCTTGGCAATGACCTCGTTGGACAACCCCGCCACCTGCAGGTAATCCAGCTCTACCGGCAGCAGGGTGTTCTCATTGCGCAGTTGGCGGTCGATCTCATCCTGCTGGCGCGTGATATACCCTTCATATTTGATCTGGATTTCCACCTGTTCGGCTGTCCGCGCATCGGTTAATCCCGGCGCAAACATCGGCAAAGCGGTCAATATGTCATAGGTCATCTCGGGACGGCGCAGCAGCTCTTCACCGCTGGCTTCGCGGGATAACGGCGCTTTTAACAGCTGGTTGACGCTGGCGACATCCTCGGTACGGGGATTAACCCAAACGTCGCGCAAGCGCTGGCGTTCCCGTTCGATATTTTCCAGTTTCTCGCTAAAGCGCGCCCAGCGCTCGTCGTCAACCAGGCCAAGTTCACGCCCGGCGGCGGTCAAACGCAAATCCGCGTTGTCTTCGCGCAGCAGCAGGCGGTATTCGGCGCGGGAAGTAAACATACGATAGGGTTCTTTGGTGCCCAGGGTGCAAAGATCGTCCACCAGCACGCCGAGGTAGGCTTGATCGCGCCGCGGCGACCAGCCTTCCTGTTCATTGGCCAGACGTCCGGCGTTGATACCGGCCAGCATGCCCTGCGCCGCGGCCTCTTCGTAACCTGTGGTGCCGTTGATTTGCCCGGCGAAGAACAACCCGCCGATATATTTGCTTTCCAGGGTGGGCTTTAAATCGCGCGGATCGAAAAAGTCATATTCAATGGCGTAGCCGGGACGCACGATGCCGGCATTTTCCAGACCTTTCATCGAATGCACCATTTTCATCTGTACGTCGAACGGCAAACTGGTGGAAATGCCGTTAGGGTAAACTTCGTTGCTGGTCAGCCCCTCGGGTTCAAGGAAGATCTGATGGGAATCGCGATCGGCAAAACGCATCACCTTGTCTTCGATAGAAGGGCAATAACGCGGGCCTACGCCTTCGATCACCCCGGCATACATCGGGCTGCGATCCAGATTCTGGCGTATTACCTCATGGGTGCGTTCATTGGTGTAGGTAATGTAGCAGGGCACCTGGCGCGGATGCTGTTCCACCGAGCCCATGAACGAGAAGACCGGCAGCGGCACATCACCCTGCTGCGTGGCCAACTGGCTGAAATCGATCGTCCTGGCATCCAGGCGCGGCGGGGTGCCGGTTTTCAGGCGTTTGACCCGGAAAGGCAGTTCGCGCAGGCGTTTGGACAATGAGATCGACGGCGGATCGCCGGCGCGGCCGCCGCTGTAATGATCCATGCCGATATGGATCTTGCCGTCCAGGAAGGTGCCTACGGTCAATACCACCGCTTTAGCCCGGAATTTCAGACCCATCTGGGTGACGGCGCCCACGGCCCGATCGTTCTCGACGATAAGATCTTCCACCGCCTGTTGAAAGATCATCAGGTTGGGTTGGTTCTCCAGCGCGGTCCTGATCGCCAGCCGGTAAAGCAAGCGATCGGCCTGGGCACGGGTGGCGCGCACGGCCGGCCCTTTGCTGGCGTTTAGTATCCTAAACTGAATCCCCGCCTGGTCAATCGCCTTGGCCATCAGGCCGCCCATGGCGTCGATTTCTTTGACCAAATGGCCTTTACCGATCCCGCCAATTGCCGGATTGCAGGACATTTGTCCAAGCGTATCAATATTATGCGTCAACAGCAGGGTTTTGCATCCCATGCGGGCTGACGCCATGGCCGCTTCCGTACCGGCATGGCCGCCACCAATGATGATGACGTCAAATTGATCGGGATAGAACATGCTAAATAAACCTCGCTTGGGGCGAAAGATCGTCAAGGGCCTTCGGGAAAGTGGATTCTACTCAACTTTGGCAGTGAAACAAGCCCCGGGGATCGGCAGGTAATTAAAGAAAGATCTTTTTATTTAAAGATCTCTTTATTATGTCTACTACTATGATCGCGATCCTCTGTGGATAAGCCTTTTTTCATCTGCGAAAACAGATCGTTATCGACGATCGTTTGCTGTGAATGATCGGTGATCCCAATCGGTATAAGCTGGGATCAAGATCGGCACTTATCCACTGATTGAAAAGCGAACAAAGGTTATACAGTGGATAACTACCGGTTATAGGCGGGTTTCAAGCCAGGTTATCCACAGAAAAAGAGCGATCTTTTTTTAATTATATTAGGTCGATCCAGCTTTTCACCCACTCTTCCGCCGGATCTTCAGGAATTTCATGTTGGGTGATATCGATCTTCAGAATAGCGCCGACCCGTGACGCCCCGCGTTCGATCATCTGGCGATCGATACTGTCGATAGCGCCGCAAAACGTGTCGTATTCGCTGCTGCCGATGCCGATAGCACCGTATTTCACCCCGGCCAGCGAGGGTTGCTCGGCGGCCAGCTGTTCAAACAGCGGTTGCAGGTTATCGGGAAGATCGCCCGCGCCGTGGGTCGAGGAAACGATCAGCCAAACGCCTTGCGGGATCAGCTCTTCAAGCTCAGGACCGTGCAAGACATTGGCCGTATGCCCCTGTTGTTCAATAATGCCGGCGAGATGCTCCGCCACATACTCGGCGCTGCCCAGGGTACTGCCGCTAATGATCGTTACGTCGGTCATAATCGTTCCGTCTGAATAAAGAGCCGATATTGTACGCTGTGTATCGCCTGGGATCTACCTGTGGATAATAGGGGTATAAGAAATTACTGTCAGGGGACGATGGTGCGGCTGATGGGGTTCTGCAGGGAGATCAGCGTTTCAGTGGACTGGATCTCGTCGATGGTTTGGATCTTGTTGATAAGTACCTCTTGCAAGGCATCGATGGAGCGGCACATGACTTTAATAAAAATGCTGTAATGTCCCGTGGTGTAATAGGCTTCCACCACTTCTTCCAGCGCATCGAGCTTTTTTAGCGCCGACGGGTAATCCTTGGCGCTTTTGAGGATGATGCCGATAAAACAGCAGACATCGTAACCCAAATGCTTGGCGCTCACATCCACTCGGGCGCCGGTGATAATGCCCGCCTGCTTCATCTTCTCCACACGCACATGAATGGTGCCGGCGCTGACCATCAGCTGTTTGGCCAGTTCGGCATAGGCGGTGCGGGCATTGGCCATCAAGGCCTGTAAAATGGCGCGATCGAGCGTATCTATCTGATAACTTTCCGGCATTATTTCCTCTGTATCAACGGTGCCAGCGGCGTAATAAACGGTGTTTAAAATCGGTGTCGAAATGCCAGACATGATCGAATATCTTCAGGATACCCGGTTTTCCCAGCGATGACAGGGCGACCGCGTGGAAACGCTGCTGCTGCCCTCGCTGTTTTTGTTTTATGCGGGCGATAAGCGCATCAGGCAGCCGCTGGGCGATAAAATCCGATATCACCACCGCGTCGGCGTCCCGCCAATCCGCGGTATCCAGGCGATCGGCCAAAGCGGCGATGCAGGCGCTGAGGTCGGTGCCGCCGCTAAAGCGCTGGCCAAGAAAACGGATCGCCTGTTCCAGTCCCGAGGATGCGCTAAGTTCGTAGCTGACCATGCCGGTGGAGAATAAGGTAATAAAGCAACGGCGATTATCCGCCAGCGCGATGCGCATCAGCGCCAGGCAAAAGGCTTTTGCGCACTGCTCGTTAAACCCGCCCATCGAGCCGGAGGTATCGACGCAGACGACAAAAGGCCCTCTGGGCTGCGTCTCGCGGTGTTCGCTGTGCGCCGATCGTTTTACCACCCGTTCTTCCCACCCTTCGCCTTGTAAACGGTAGGTGAGCAATCGCTTTTCCAGCAGCCGGCGATAAAACTCAAACTCCAGCTCGTCAATGCCCAGGGTGGCCAGCTCGGTGGGTAATAATCGCAGCAAATCGTCGCTTTGATGAATACCGCTGACTTCTTCCGGCTGTACCGCCGGTACGCGCATGCGCAGGCGGACCCAGCGCTGCGGGGCATCGGGAGCCGAGACGGCATGGGCTTCGCGGCTGCGCCCCAGTTGATCCGCCAGTGAGCGCAGTTCCGGCTGTCGCTGCAAAAACTCGCCGTAATGGACTAACAGCCGGTAATCCTGCCGCTGTCGCTGCCCGACGGCCATATCCCATAATCGCCCGGCGGAGGCATCGTTTTCCACCATTAAAGGCGCCAGCGCACCGCTGATGGCCAATTGCTGCTGCAATTCGTTAAGCAGCATCTCCCGCTCCTGTTCCAACAACCGGCGGTGCAGGGTTACCGCCCGCATCGTCAGGCTGATGCGCCAACGTTGCAAAAACAGCAACTGGAAGCTTTCATCGGGGCGGTCACCTGCAAAGGTTACCGCTCCAGCCAAATGCCCGGCTTCCGCATAAAAATCCGAGTGCAACTGCCCCAGCCGTTCCAGGGTCGGGGCCAGCCCGGTCCTGAATTGTCCCAGCGGCATAAGCTGATTTTGCTGGAATAGATAGAACTCCGCCGCCAGTTCAGGTGATACCCGGGTTTCGGTCAGCGCCTGTTCCAGGCGTTGTTTAACCAGCGGTATCCGCTTGAGCAGCGCTTTTTTAAACGGCGGGTATTTTTCCAGGAATACCACCAACTGCGGGCTGGCAAGCAGCGTCAGGATAAATTCATCCAGCAGTTCGCTTTCGTTAATCGATAAAAACAGATCGAGCGTGGTTAACGCCAGCATAATGGGTTAATCCTGCCAGGCGTGCTGCAGTTGCCGTGAAACGTCCAGTAAACTGGCTTCAATTTTCGCTACCCACTCTTTAGGGATAAACAGGCAGGATTGGTGCTCGCTGAAACGGTTGCGCTGCTGATGGAATTGCCGCTCGACCAGGGCCATGGCTTCTTGCAACTCCGGCGTGAGCTCCAGGGACGGTTGCTGCCCTGCTGGCGCCAATAAGGAGGCCTGCCGGCTGATATCCAGGACTTCCAGTTGTCCCTGGGCGGTAATGCGCGCCTCCAGGGATTGGGCAAAACCGATGTTGTTCAACTTAGCCTTCAATTGGCCGCCTTTTTGTAGCCAGTGTTGCAAGGCGTCCCGCTCAAGGGAAATATGGGTCACCGTGATGTCATGTAAAATCAGCGGCGTTTGCAATATCAATTGCAGGGTGGCGGCGGTAACGCTATCAGGCAGGGAATAAACCGCTTTGCGGGCCATCATTCCTTTTTTCGCCTCCAGGGTCAGGGCCTGTAACTGCTGGCCTGCGCGGCGTTGCTCCACTCTTTCCCGTTCGATATCCTGAATTTTCATTATCATGGCCTGTTGCTGGTAGCCTTGCTCCACCATCAGCAGTTCCACCTGATTGGCCACCAGCGCCAGGCTGTCCGGGTCATGCCACAGGCAATCCTTTAACAGGATAAGATCCACCGGCGCGATAGCCTGGCGGTCGCTGAAAAAGGCGCTCGCCTGCAATAGACGCAATGCTTTTTTCCAACGCCGGTCGGACACATAGGGCGCCTGCGCCAGGGCATCCAGCCGTAGGCGGAGCTGATAGATCAATTCAAAACAGTCCGTCGGCAACGTTATCCGGTCGATTTGCCCCTGCCAGGCGAGATATTCCTCATCGCCGATGCGCAGGGACTCGGGAAAGGCGTGTTCATCGATATCATTATTATGCGTAAGCAGGGCGTGGAAATTGCTTTTATCTTTGACCTTATGCAGCCAGAGACGAATCAGCATACGGTCATAAAGCGCTTCCAGGCCGCTATCGGCATCCGGCAATTCATTCGACGCGGTAATTAACAGACGCAGCGGCAGGACTTGCTCCGTATCGCCGTTACGAAACCGTCGCTCGTTAATGGCGGTCAGTAAGGTATTCAAAATCGCCGGTCCGGCTTTCCAAATCTCATCGAGAAACACGATCTCCGCTTCTGGAAGATAACCCCTGGTTAAGCGGTGGTATCGTCCTTCCTCTTTCAGGGCCTGGATGGAGAGCGGGCCGAAGACTTCTTCCGGTGTGGAAAAGCGCGTCATCAGGTAATCAAAAGCCCGGGCGTGGCGGAAGGCGTGTTTGAGGCGCCGCGCTATCAGGCTTTTGGCAATGCCCGGCGGCCCTAATAAAAAGACGCTCTCGCCGCATAAAGCCGCCAGCAGGCAGAGCCGGATAGTATGCTGTCGCTCGTATAACCCGCTTTCCAGCGCGCTACTCAGGCGATAAATTCTCTCAACCAGCGGGGACGAATGAGCCATAATAAATGCGTTATCCCAATTAATAATGGTGACGAAACAATAAACCACCGCTTTTTATAATGATAGAGCCGAAATAACGCGCCGGGTGGCCGGATTTCATATCGTTTTGGCGGTTTGTAACGGATTGAAGCGGATATTAGATTAGGTATTCTACAAGTTTCATGCATACTGTGCGCTTTTTGATGAGCTACGGATCGAGCCCACCAAACGCTTACGGATATAAAACAGCGCGAAGAGGTTATGAGCAAAGAGAATAAGCAATCCTTGTCAGCGGTGACATTGGCAGCAATCGGCGTGGTTTATGGGGATATTGGTACCAGTCCTCTATATACCTTAAGAGAATGTCTGGCGGGACACTATGGCTTTGGCGTTGAGCGGGGTGCGGTGCTCGGCTTTCTCTCATTAATTTTTTGGCTGCTGATCCTGATCGTTTCATTTAAATATCTCAGTTTCGTTATGCGGGCGGATAACGCGGGCGAAGGCGGGATATTAACTCTTATGTCCCTGGCCGGTAGAAACACGTCCGCACGCATGACATCGGTCTTGGTTATTATGGGGTTGATTGGCGGCAGTTTTTTTTATGGCGAGGTTGTGATTACGCCTGCCATCTCGGTGCTTTCGGCCATCGAAGGGTTGCAAATCGCCGCGCCGTCGCTGGACACTTATATTGTCCCCTTATCTATCGCCGTGCTGACGTTGCTGTTTCTGATCCAGAAAAAAGGCACCGGTGGCATCGGCAAGCTATTCGCCCCCGTGATGGTGGTTTGGTTCCTGACCCTGGCGGTATTAGGGGTGCGCGGAATTATCAGCAATCCGGAAGTGCTATATGCCCTTAATCCTAAATGGGCGGTCAGCTTTTTTATCCAATATAAAACTATCTCGTTCTTTGCCCTGGGCGCCGTGGTGCTGTCGATTACCGGGGTTGAGGCGCTGTATGCCGATATGGGGCATTTCGGTAAATTGCCGATCCGCATCGCCTGGTTTAGCGCGGTATTGCCCTCGCTGGTGCTCAATTATTTCGGCCAGGGGGCGCTATTACTGAAAACGCCCGCGGCCATAAAGAACCCTTTCTTTTTATTAGCGCCGGATTGGGCGCTGATCCCGCTGCTGGTGCTAGCCACCCTGGCGACGGTTATTGCCTCCCAGGCGGTGATTTCCGGAGTGTTCTCTTTAACCCGCCAGGCGGTCCGCCTGGGGTATCTGCCTCCTATGCGTATCGTCCATACTTCCGAGATGGAATCCGGACAGATTTATATTCCCTTTATTAACTGGCTGCTCTATGTCGCCGTAGTGCTGGTCATTATGAGCTTTGAGCACTCCAGCAATCTGGCGGCGGCCTACGGTATCGCCGTTACCGGGACCATGGTGCTGACCAGTATTTTGTCCTGTACCGTGGCGGTAAAAAACTGGCACTGGAACCGCTTTCTGGTCATGGCGTTGCTGGTGTTATTGTTGGCGATGGATATCCCCATGTTTGCCGCCAATGCCCTCAAGATTTTCTCCGGCGGCTGGTTGCCGCTCCTGCTGGGTTTCCTGATGTTTATCGTCATGACCACCTGGAAGAGCGAGCGGTTCCGGCTGCTGCGGCGCATGCACGAGCACGGCAATTCCCTAGAGGCGCTGATTGCATCGCTGGAGAAATCGCCGCCGGTCAGGGTATCGGGCACGGCGGTATTTATGTCGCGGGCGATGAACGTGATCCCTTTCGCCATGCTGCACAACCTCAAGCACAACAAGGTACTGCATGAACGGGTCGTGCTGCTGACCTTGCGGACCGAGGATGCGCCCTTCGTACATAACGTGCGCCGAGTGACCATCGAGCAGCTTTCCCCGACCTTTTGGCGGGTAGTGGCCAGCTATGGGTTTAAAGAGACACCGGATATGGAGGAGATTTTCCATCGCTGCGGGCTGGAAGGATTATCGTGCCGCATGATGGAAACGTCTTTCTTTATGTCCCACGAATCGCTGATCCTGGGTAAACGTCCCTGGTATCTGCTAATCCGCGGCAAACTGTTTATCGCCCTGAGCCGTAACGCCTTGCGCGCGCCAGATCAATACCTTATCCCGCCTAACCGGGTGATAGAACTGGGCACGCAGGTGGAAATTTAGGCCAGCGCCCGCCGGCGCGGCGCCTTGCTTATTCCTCAGTCATTGCCTGCCAGTAATCGCTTGCAGGCCGCCATCGCCTCCCTGGCATCGGACGCCAATATCGCGTCCACAATGGCCTGGTGCGGATCGGGTTTTACCCGATCATCGTTTACGATGGCGCGAAAATAGTTCTGATAAATCGAACTGAACAAATTGGCAAATGAAGATAAGAAAGGATTACCGCTTATCTCATAGATATGCCGGTGGAACTGCGCATCGACGCTTATCCAGCGTTCGCGGTCGAAATGTTGGTGCAGGGCGTACATCTCTTCCATTATCGCGGCCAGCGTACGTTTCTCCTCCCCGGTGGCATTGGTGGCCGCCAATGCGCAGGCCTGAGGTTCCAGGCTGGTGCGCATAACCAGGAAGTGCTGCATGACCTCCTCGAAGTTCTCGCGGGTCAGCCACCAGCCCAGCAGCTCCTGATCCAGGAAATTCCACTGATGCCGCGGCAACACCCGGGTACCGATGCGCGGGCGGGGTAATAACATCCCTTTGGCCGCCAATATCTTTACCGCTTCCCTGACCGCGGTGCGGCTTACTCCGAAAAGTTCCCCTAACTCGATTTCCCCGGGCAAGATCTCGCCGGCGGTGTATTCCCCCGCCAGGATGCGTTGGCCCAGTTTCTCGGCCAGGAGATAGGAAAGGTTTCTTTGTGCGGCTTGTTGTTGCGGTGTCAAATGCATCGCGGCCAGTCCTGTGCTGTTATCATTCTCTTCATAGTATGCCCGCAGGCCGTTATATGGCGCGGCAAATGTTGTAAATGTCGCCTCGATCCCTGAATTTAACCCACATTTGTTGAAAATTAAACCGATCGGCTTGTTTTTACGAATAAGAGCTTGTCAGGCCTGAGAAAGTCCCTATAATGCGCCTCCACTGACCGGGAACAAACGCTAACGCGACGCCGGGTCGGCAAGGGGAAAGCGCTCCGCCGCATCACGGGCCGGAGCAAATAAAAGCTTGACTCTTCAGCGGGAAAACGTAATATACGCAACCCGCGCCAGGTGAGTTTTACATCACGCTGGCCATGCTCTTTAACAATTTATCAGACAATCTGTGTGGGCACTCACAAGACGGTATCGAAACACAAAATACCAAGTCTTGAAGAGTGACATACGGTAATTCAAAAGATTAACAGTATGACAATCTTTGAGCATCAAGCTTTTAATTGAAGAGTTTGATCATGGCTCAGATTGAACGCTGGCGGCAGGCCTAACACATGCAAGTCGAGCGGCAGCGGGAAGTAGCTTGCTACTTTGCCGGCGAGCGGCGGACGGGTGAGTAATGTCTGGGGATCTGCCTGATGGTGGGGGATAACTACTGGAAACGGTAGCTAATACCGCATAACGTCGCAAGACCAAAGTGGGGGACCTTCGGGCCTCACGCCATCGGATGAACCCAGATGGGATTAGCTAGTAGGTGAGGTAATGGCTCACCTAGGCGACGATCCCTAGCTGGTCTGAGAGGATGACCAGCCACACTGGAACTGAGACACGGTCCAGACTCCTACGGGAGGCAGCAGTGGGGAATATTGCACAATGGGGGAAACCCTGATGCAGCCATGCCGCGTGTGTGAAGAAGGCCTTCGGGTTGTAAAGCACTTTCAGCGAGGAGGAAGGGGTAGGGGTTAATAGCGCCTATCATTGACGTTACTCGCAGAAGAAGCACCGGCTAACTCCGTGCCAGCAGCCGCGGTAATACGGAGGGTGCGAGCGTTAATCGGAATTACTGGGCGTAAAGCGTACGCAGGCGGTCTGTTAAGTCAGATGTGAAATCCCCGGGCTTAACCCGGGAACTGCATTTGAAACTGGCAGGCTAGAGTCTCGTAGAGGGGGGTAGAATTCCAGGTGTAGCGGTGAAATGCGTAGAGATCTGGAGGAATACCGGTGGCGAAGGCGGCCCCCTGGACGAAGACTGACGCTCAGGTACGAAAGCGTGGGGAGCAAACAGGATTAGATACCCTGGTAGTCCACGCTGTAAACGATGTCGATTTGAAGGTTGTGGCCTTGAGCCGTGGCTTTCGGAGCTAACGCGTTAAATCGACCGCCTGGGGAGTACGGCCGCAAGGTTAAAACTCAAATGAATTGACGGGGGCCCGCACAAGCGGTGGAGCATGTGGTTTAATTCGATGCAACGCGAAGAACCTTACCTACTCTTGACATCCAGAGAAGTTTGCAGAGATGCGAATGTGCCTTCGGGAGCTCTGAGACAGGTGCTGCATGGCTGTCGTCAGCTCGTGTTGTGAAATGTTGGGTTAAGTCCCGCAACGAGCGCAACCCTTATCCTTTGTTGCCAGCACGTAATGGTGGGAACTCAAAGGAGACTGCCGGTGACAAACCGGAGGAAGGTGGGGATGACGTCAAGTCATCATGGCCCTTACGAGTAGGGCTACACACGTGCTACAATGGCGCATACAAAGAGAAGCGAACTCGCGAGAGTAAGCGGACCTCACAAAGTGCGTCGTAGTCCGGATTGGAGTCTGCAACTCGACTCCATGAAGTCGGAATCGCTAGTAATCGTGGATCAGAATGCCACGGTGAATACGTTCCCGGGCCTTGTACACACCGCCCGTCACACCATGGGAGTGGGTTGCAAAAGAAGTAGGTAGCTTAACCTTCGGGAGGGCGCTTACCACTTTGTGATTCATGACTGGGGTGAAGTCGTAACAAGGTAACCGTAGGGGAACCTGCGGTTGGATCACCTCCTTACCGAAAGATGCCTCATTGTGACGTGTCCACACAGATTGTCTGATAACTGTAACGAGCAAGAAAAACCTTCTATAGGCTTGTAGCTCAGGTGGTTAGAGCGCACCCCTGATAAGGGTGAGGTCGGTGGTTCGAGTCCACTCAGGCCTACCAGTTCTACTTACCCTGGTCATTTTCACCGCGGCGTGACCCATGTGCTCACGCACACTGCGTTACTCGCGCCGAAACTGTCTGCGGCTAAGCGAACTGGCTATCGTGCTGTCCCTTATCCCGATGTTCAATTGCTGTGTATCCTTTATGGTGCCCGGTGATTTTTTCGTGGAAAAGACTGGCCGGTATTACGAGGTTTTAACGACTTGGGGCTATAGCTCAGCTGGGAGAGCACCTGCCTTGCACGCAGGGGGTCAGCGGTTCGATCCCGCTTAGCTCCACCATTTCCTTCAGGGCCTGCGTTTGTGACATATGTTTACGGCCTGTGTCTAAGGAAGGGATAGGTAAGATTGTCTGGTTTTTCTTGTTTATTTCAGAGCACACTCTAACGAGTATGCTGCGAAATACCGCTCTTTAACAATCCGGAACAAGCTGAAAATTTGAAATACCATGCTGAGCAAAATCAGTATGCGAGTCTCTCAAATAAACACACCTAAACAGGTCATCGTGTCGATGATGGCCGTGTTGAGGAATGAGCGAGAAAGCACCGGCCAAGGCGCCCGGCGCGCAGTCAGCGCAGTGGACTTGATGTCCATGAGCATGACGAGCACCGCGCAACACCGGCAGGGGCCTTTCGCCGCCATTTCGAAGACATCTTAGGGTTGTGAGGTTAAGTGACTAAGCGTACACGGTGGATGCCTAGGCAGTCAGAGGCGATGAAGGACGTGCTAATCCGCGAAATGCGCCGGTGAGCTGATATGAAGCGCTATCAGCCGGCGATGTCCGAATGGGGAAACCCAGTGCAATTCGTTGCACTATCGTTACGTGAATCCATAGCGTATCGAGGCGAACCGAGGGAACTGAAACATCTCAGTACCTCGAGGAAAAGAAATCAACCGAGATTCCCCCAGTAGCGGCGAGCGAACGGGGAACAGCCCAGAGTCACCATCAGCTTTTGCATCAGGAGAGCGGTCTGGAAAGTCCGGCAACACAGGGTGATAGCCCCGTATCCGAAGGTGCAATGGCTGTGAGCTCGATGAGTAGGGCGGGACACGTGATATCCTGTCTGAAGATGGGGGGACCATCCTCCAAGGCTAAATACTCCTGACTGACCGATAGTGAACCAGTACCGTGAGGGAAAGGCGAAAAGAACCCCGGCGAGGGGAGTGAAACAGAACCTGAAACCGTGTACGTACAAGCAGTGGGAGCCTTGATTCGTCAGGGTGACTGCGTACCTTTTGTATAATGGGTCAGCGACTTATATTCTGTAGCAAGGTTAACCGTTTAGGGGAGCCGTAGGGAAACCGAGTCTTAACTGGGCGTCAAGTTGCAGGGTATAGACCCGAAACCCGGTGATCTAGCCATGGGCAGGTTGAAGGTTGGGTAACACTAACTGGAGGACCGAACCGACTAATGTTGAAAAATTAGCGGATGACTTGTGGCTGGGGGTGAAAGGCCAATCAAACCGGGAGATAGCTGGTTCTCCCCGAAAGCTATTTAGGTAGCGCCTCGTGAATTCATCTTCGGGGGTAGAGCACTGTTTCGGCTAGGGGTCCACCCCGGATTACCAACCCGATGCAAACTGCGAATACCGAAGAATGTTATCACGGGAGACACACGGCGGGTGCTAACGTCCGTCGTGAAGAGGGAAACAACCCAGACCGCCAGCTAAGGTCCCAAAGTCATGGTTAAGTGGGAAACGATGTGGGAAGGCATAGACAGCCAGGATGTTGGCTTAGAAGCAGCCATCATTTAAAGAAAGCGTAATAGCTCACTGGTCGAGTCGGCCTGCGCGGAAGATGTAACGGGGCTAAACCATGCACCGAAGCTGCGGCAGCGGACATATCACTTAAAGCGCTTGATGACGCGGATAACGTCAGTCAAAAGGGGCGGGACAGGGTGATGGGAGAGTAAACCGTCCACGCCAGGGATGGCGTGGAACGAGCCTACAAGGACGTATTCACGGCGATGTTTACGAACCATCATGTTGTCCCGACCGGACACCGCAGGCGTTTTAAGGATATGTCCGTTGGGTAGGGGAGCGTTCTGTAAGCCTGCGAAGGTGGCCTGTGAGGGCTGCTGGAGGTATCAGAAGTGCGAATGCTGACATAAGTAACGATAAAGCGGGTGAAAAGCCCGCTCGCCGGAAGACCAAGGGTTCCTGTTCAACGTTAATCGGAGCAGGGTGAGTCGACCCCTAAGGCGAGGCCGAAAGGCGTAGTCGATGGGAAACAGGTTAATATTCCTGTACTGGGTGTGACTGCGAAGGGGGGACGGAGAAAGCTAGGTTCGCCGGGCGACGGTTGTCCCGGTTCAAGCGTGAAGGTGGAAAGAGCAGGTAAATCCGCTCTTTTATTCAACACTGAGGCGTGACGACGAACCACTACGGTGGTGAAGGAATTGATGCTACGCTTCCAGGAAAAGCCTCTAAGCTCCAGGTCACATCGAATCGTACCCCAAACCGACACAGGTGGTCAGGTAGAGAATACCAAGGCGCTTGAGAGAACTCGGGTGAAGGAACTAGGCAAAATGGTGCCGTAACTTCGGGAGAAGGCACGCTGGCATTAGGTGGAGGGACGTGCTCCCCGAGCCGAAGCCAGTCGCAGATACCAGCTGGCTGCAACTGTTTATTAAAAACACAGCACTGTGCAAACACGAAAGTGGACGTATACGGTGTGACGCCTGCCCGGTGCCGGAAGGTTAATTGATGGGGTTAAGCGCAAGCTGAAGCTCTTGATCGAAGCCCCGGTAAACGGCGGCCGTAACTATAACGGTCCTAAGGTAGCGAAATTCCTTGTCGGGTAAGTTCCGACCTGCACGAATGGCGTAATGATGGCCAGGCTGTCTCCACCCGAGACTCAGTGAAATTGAACTCGCTGTGAAGATGCAGTGTACCCGCGGCAAGACGGAAAGACCCCGTGAACCTTTACTATAGCTTGACACTGA
Source organism: Sodalis sp. RH21 (assembly GCF_047324175.1). Classification (NCBI taxonomy): domain Bacteria; kingdom Pseudomonadati; phylum Pseudomonadota; class Gammaproteobacteria; order Enterobacterales; family Bruguierivoracaceae; genus Sodalis; species Sodalis sp. RH21. The sequence goes on from NZ_CP178732.1 coordinate 5,782,609, forward strand.
ACATTGAGCCTTGATGTGTAGGATAGGTGGGAGGCTTTGAAGTGTGGACGCCAGTCTGCATGGAGCCAACCTTGAAATACCACCCTTTAATGTTTGATGTTCTAACTCCGGCCCGTGATCCGGGTCGAGGACAGTGTCTGGTGGGTAGTTTGACTGGGGCGGTCTCCTCCTAAAGAGTAACGGAGGAGCACGAAGGTTAGCTAATCACGGTCGGACATCGTGAGGTTAGTGCAAAGGCATAAGCTAGCTTGACTGTGAGAGTGACGGCTCGAGCAGGTGCGAAAGCAGGTCTTAGTGATCCGGTGGTTCTGAATGGAAGGGCCATCGCTCAACGGATAAAAGGTACTCCGGGGATAACAGGCTGATACCGCCCAAGAGTTCATATCGACGGCGGTGTTTGGCACCTCGATGTCGGCTCATCACATCCTGGGGCTGAAGTAGGTCCCAAGGGTATGGCTGTTCGCCATTTAAAGTGGTACGCGAGCTGGGTTTAGAACGTCGTGAGACAGTTCGGTCCCTATCTGCCGTGGGCGTTGGAAGATTGAGAGGGGCTGCTCCTAGTACGAGAGGACCGGAGTGGACGCACCACTGGTGTTCGGGTTGTCATGCCAATGGCATTGCCCGGTAGCTACGTGCGGAAAAGATAACCGCTGAAAGCATCTAAGCGGGAAACTTGCCTCGAGATGAGTCTTCCCTGTGGCTTTAAGTCACCTGAAGGGACGTTAAAGACGATGACGTTGATAGGTCGGGTGTGTAAGCGCAGCGATGCGTTGAGCTAACCGATACTAATGACCCGTGAGGCTTAACCTTACAACACCTAAGATGTTTAAGAGACGAAAGAATTTTCAGCGACTGTTCCGGATAAAGGCCGATGGTTACCCCGACGAAAGCGGCGGGATAACGGTTGGTTAATCGAATTTGCCTGGCGGCACTAGCGCGGTGGTCCCACCTGACCCCATGCCGAACTCAGCAGTGAAACGCCGTAGCGCCGATGGTAGTGTGGGGTCTCCCCATGCGAGAGTAGGGAACTGCCAGGCATCCAATTGATAAGCCCTCTGTGAAAACAGAGGGCTTTTTCATTTGCTGCAAAAACCGGTCCGCCGGAAAGACGCGGCGCTTCACGGAGCTGAAGAACGCCCGCGACCCAGACAGGGTAATTCACATGACCGTAGGTTATTACCCGGCGGTCAACCCCAGTCAAACGGCGGAGGAGCGTGCCGTGGGGGTTGAGGCGGCCATTTTGCCGGCCGTCCGCATGCCCCCCCGGTGCGCCAGACCCGCCGCGCACCGGGCCTCGTTCCAGCCGCGCAGCCGGCCAAACCCGAATCGGGCAAACCGGCACCCGGCCGGCTACCCCCTACTTCTATCACCAATCGGATTCATCACTATCATCATTAACGAGTTTTCGCCTTTCTCTCATCGTTTCTTCATCGGACTTTTTATCGCTTTTATCATCGCTCAACTTTGAATTGTCTGACCTATAGCCCGATGATGAGGATTCAACGTTTGTATTCCTTAGCATTTTATCATAAGCCCTTTTCAATACATCAGCCTGCGTAGTTCCAGTTAAAGGCTTCTGATCCTCTACCTTTTGAGGCTTCACCGGCTTAAGCCTTTTTAACGTATTCTGAAGCTCTTCGGGAGTACAAAAAGATTGTGTGCCCGCGGGCTTATTAATCTGCTGGGATGAAACCCCGGAGCTACCTGGCCGACTGACAGATCCATCATTATAAGATCTCAAGCTACCGGAAGGCGGCGGGGGCGGAGGGAGAGGCACATCAACCGCCGAGGGCATTGGCGAATGGCCCGTGTCGGGTGTGCGATCGTCCAATTCATTCACTGGCTGCTGCTCGCCCTGCTCCGAAGTACCACCCTGCTGAACTTCTTCACTCAGCGTAGACATCTCATCCGGCTGCACTTGCTCGTCCTGCGCAACCTTATCATCCTGCCCAAATTCGTCATCACGTTTAGGCTCAGCATCCAGTTGCTGCAAATTCTTACGCTGGAGCAGTTCCTTCAGTAATACCTCCAGATCCGACATTTTATCAGCCGCATCCCCAGCCTCAATGGATGACATAACCTGATAACTATCGATCGTAATAGTCATCTCGCTGCGGTTTGACGCGCTTCCTTGCTTATCATAAGCCACAGCTGAAACAACAAACCGGTTAGAACCTGAACGATCATATTTGGGTAACTGAACCTGATAAGCGCGATCGGATAACGCAATAATTTTTCCACCCCGCGGCAACAGGGAACTATCATCCCACTCAATACGTCCCAATCCCGTTTTGGCCGTGAAAGCAAAATTGATATATTTCCTTTCACCCTCATAACCGGTAAGCGCCGGCGAAAGCCGAAAATGAATAGCTTCTTTTGCCCGGTAGTCAAAAACGATATTGTTATTACGCTCAACCTTATCAAATCTTCTTCCTTCCAGGGTCCTGGCCGCCGGCGCGAATTGCGGATTTAACTGCCTGGCAAGCGGCACATTAAACTGATAATTAACACCGAAGTTCACTTTAGCCTCGCTTTTGCCAAAGCTCCATTGGGCATGATCCACGCCCAGGGTAACTAGCGGTATAGGGGTATAATTCACTCCCAACGTCAACGCCGATGGATTGGCATGCCGTACATTACGCCGTAAAGTTGCGACATCGCCGCCAAAATAACGCTCATATTTCACCTTCGCCCCCAATAAGGGATAGCTCGGTAAATAGCCCTCGGCCATAATATCAAAGCCATTGGCAACCCGTTCATCTTGGCCTTTTAATAATGATGATGATTTCCAGCCAGACAGTCGGTGATAGCCATTTGCGGAGAATTTAACATTATTTCCCCCTAGCTCTAGCCCTATTCCCCCCCGCTGATGATTATTTCCCGCTATCTGCGCATCAAAAAATGCGTTATAACCAAACATCCAATTATCAAGAAAATGGCGCTGGCCCAGGCCCAAATTCATAATATTCCTCTGATCTTGCTTTCTCATGCCTAACTGGCCGAAGATAAGATTGCTATCTTCATTTTTTAAGGGCAGTAAAATATCAAAAGACGTGCCGTAAAACCCCTTTCCTCCTAAGGGAAAGTTAATATTGGATGTCGCAAACACATTGACCGGAGTAACACCCATACCAAGATTTTTCCCCGCTGAGGCATTTATGGCCTCGGCCGCTTTATCGGAGGTTTTAGCGCCAGGCGATCCGGTTTGGTCCGGGACATTCTCATCCCTGGCGGTGGCGTGGTTTACCTTATTTTTTTTAAGGTCCTTTTTTTTATCGGTTGAAAAGCATCCAACCGATAAAATGGTTATACTTGCCAGAACAACACAGTATCTTACAGATATCATATAAATTTAAGCCGTAAAGGGACGATTAGAGCAGTTTTTAAAATACCGCCTGATGATTTTAAATTTATACAGGAGTGTATTAAATAAGAAGGGAACTATAAAAAGTTGTATTAAAAAATACATTTACCTGCACAAAATTATTACTTTTAATCTATTATCACCTTCAATTATTTTATGAAGGCGAGATCTCGACCCGTTGATAATAAATTAATCAATATAAACATTGCATAACATATCAGGAGAAATAATGTTTTATATTTAATGTATTAGCTTATATTAAATTATAACAGCCTATTAATTTCATTCATGACATGAACGACGCACTCAACCCTTGCCGGGGCAATTAAGGGGTGCCCATTGCTTGCTGGCGACGCAGCCAATCACCGATAAATTGCACAATGCCGGCGGGCTGATTGATATCCAGCAAAGGCAGGGTAATATCCAGCCGTTGGTTGCTGGCCACGGCGATCACATGCTCATCGATTAACGTACGCCAATCTTTACCGGTATCCGATCTGAATAGCGCGATTTTAGGCACCCGTTCATGCTTGAAACCTTCAACCAAAATAAGATCGATTTGCGCAGGGTCCATTTGCTCCGCCAGCCAGGTTAGGGAAGGCATCACCAGATCCGGCGTTTCAGTCATTAATGCCCAGCGCGCTTCGCTTGCCACCATCGTTTGCCGCGCGCCGGCTTTACGCAACTCGTAGCTGTCTTTACCGGGGGTATCCACATCGACTTTATGATGGGTATGTTTAATGATGCCTACACGCACGCCGGCTATATCAAGTAGCGGAATAAGCTGTTTTAGCAGGGTGGTTTTGCCGGTACCGCTGTAAGCGGTAATCGCCAATAAGGGGACGTGCGTATGCGACATGATATTACTCCTGATTAACCGGCCAGTTCTGTAAATCCTGCGGCGTATTGAGATTTAAAAATGCCCCCTGACCCGCCGGGAACATAACCCTGACCGCGCCGACGCGGGCAAAAAACAGCATCACCTTGCGCTCTCCCTGCGCTAAAAAAATTTCCAGGGCCGGAATTAACGCGCGGCCAAGCAGCGCGAAGGCGGGATGATCGCGTCCGCCCCCGCAGGCGAAAGCCGCGGCGGCCTCTTGCTTGCCCTGCCAGAGACATGAAACCAAGTCCGCAGGGAAAACCGGCACATCACAGGGCGCGAAAACCACCCATTCGGTGCGTGCCGCCTGTAAACCCGCCAGCATGCCGGCCAAGGGCCCCGGGTAATCGGCGAGGGTATCGGTAATCACCGGCTGGCCGCTTTGCCGGTAGCATGCAAGATTGCGGTTGGCGTTAATCATGACGCAGCCGACCTGCGGCGCAAGGCGGTCTAAAACATGACGGTACAAGGGCTGCCGGTTAAGCATTATCAACCCCTTGTCCTCTCCTCCCATGCGAGTCGAACGTCCGCCCGCCAGGATCACGCCGGTTATTTCAGCTGTCAGAATGGTTATCTCCCGTTAGCTCTAATCGTTGATAGGCAGATTCACATATTAAGATACAATGTTTCAGATGCGACTGAACAATGATGTTTATCCTGTCCGTTGAATCTTGATACATTATCACTGATACCATACAGAAGGACTGAGTAATGAAATATCATCGCGTTAATGAGCTGATTGAGCTTCTTCACCCGGCATGGCAGAAAGAGTCCGACCTTAACTTGCTGCAATTTTTGCAAAAATTAGCAGAAGAAGCCGGTTATCACGGCGACCTGGCCGCTCTGTCCGACGATACTTTAATTTATCATTTAAAGATGCGCGGCGCCGACAAAACCGAAGCGATCCCGGGGCTGCAAAAAGACTATGAAGAGGACTTTAAAACCGCGATCCTGCGCGCGCGCGGCATCATCAAAGAGTAGGCGCAGGTAATAAACGAGCGTTTTATGAATATAACCGCATTTAATTTCAAGACGTTGATGCCAGAGCTCATTATGGATGCCTTGCAAAACGTGGGTTTAAACGTGGATTCCGGGCTGACCGCCCTGAATAGCTACGAAAACCGCGTGTATCAATTTCTGGACGAAGATAAAAAACGCTACGTGGTCAAATTTTATCGACCTGAACGCTGGTCGGTTGATCAAATTCTGGAAGAGCACGAGTTGTCGCTGGGACTTGCCGACGCGGAAATTCCGGTGGTTCCTCCGATGCGGATTAATGGTTCCACGCTTTTGGAACACGAAGGCTTTCATTTCGCCGTTTTTCCCAGCGTCGGCGGCCGGCAGTTCGAACAAGACAATGACGAACAGCTTGAATGGGTCGGACGGTTTATCGGCCGCATCCATCGCAGCAATGGCGATAAATGTTTTACCGCCAGGCCGACTATCGATCTTGAAGAGTATCTGTATGAGCCCCGGCGTGAACTTGAGCGCAGCACCCTGATTACCGGTAAACAAAAAGCCGCATTTTTACAATCCGTTGACACGCTGATAGACGAAGTTAAGTTATGTTGGAACACGCAATGGCGGCCGCTGCGTTTACACGGCGATCTGCATGCCGGCAATATTCTGTGGCGCGACGGTCCGATGTTTGTTGATCTCGACGACGCCCGCAATGGACCCGCGGTCCAGGATCTGTGGATGCTGCTCAACGGCGATCGTATCGAACAGCAATACCAGCTATCGCTGGTGCTTGATGCCTACAGCGAGTTCATGGATTTCAATCCACGCGAATTGGCTTTAATCGAACCGCTGCGGGCAATGCGCATGATTTATTACCTTGCCTGGATTAGCCGGCGCTGGGGAGATCCTGCGTTTCCTTATAGCTTCCCATGGATGGTTGAAGGGGAGTTCTGGTCACAGCAAACGTTGATCTTTACGGAGCAGGTAAGGCTATTGCATGAACCACCATTACAGCTTATGCCTACGTATTAAACATTTGGAGAAAGGATTAATGAAAAAAATTTGGTTTGCGCTTATGGGCCTGGCACTCGCATTTAGCGTTTCGGCGGCACAATTTTCCGAAGGTCAGCAATATATACAACTCGACAAGCCTGCGACCAATGAGCCGCAGGTATTGGAATTTTTCTCTTTTTATTGCCCTCATTGTTACGAATTTGAGCAAAACTACCATATCTCCAGCAGTGTGAAGCAGGCTCTGCCGGCAGGAACCAAGATTACCAAATATCACGTCGACTTCCTCGGCGGCGATATGGGTAAGCAAGTCACCCAAGCCTGGGCCGTGGCCATGGCGTTAGGCGTTGAAGACAAAGTCAGCCCATTGTTATTTGACGGTATCCAGAAAACCCAAACCATCCAAACGCCGGCCGATATTCGCGATGTGTTTATTAAAGCTGGCGTAAGCGCGCAAGAGTATGACGGCGCCTGGAATAGCTTTGTGGTTAAGTCCCTGGTGGTCCAGCAGGAAAAAGCCGCTTCCGATTTACAATTACGCGGTGTTCCGGCCATGTTTGTAAATGGCAAATATATGGTTAAAAATGACGGCCTGGATATGTCTTCCAAGGATGTCTACGTCAAACAATTCGTCGACGTGGTTAAATACTTGCTGACACAGAATTAAATATATTGATGTATCGCACCTGAACGCCGGTTAATGCCGGCGTTTTTTGTGGGCGACGGATGCCAACCGCAGTAAGTTATTTCTAGCATTCCCTCTGTCGAAAATAACCATGTTGTTATATCCTTTTTTTGCCGGAAAAAATCACGGCTTCGCTTCAGTAAAATCGATGCTGGTTATATCCACAAACAAGGAATGCTATTGATATATATGCAAATAGCTGGAGTAAATTGTTAAGCATATGATTTTAATTGATTTTTATCTAAACCTTAAAATCATTAAAGATATTTAAAAATTAAAAAAATTTTTTATTCACAAACTTATCCACAGCTCGATCTCCTGGATCTACTTATCACTTCAGTTTTTTTATCGTCCTTATGCTACGCTAATGTTCGTCTCTAGCGGCCAGCTATGGCATGCTATCCCTCATGATTGCTGACAAAAAAGAACGAAATACGCTATGGCCCACATTGCAGACAATCCGTTAATTCTGGTTGATGGTTCCTCCTATCTTTACCGCGCTTATCATGCGTTTCCGCCGTTGACCAACAGTGCCGGCGAACCGACCGGCGCCATGTACGGCGTGCTGAATATGCTCAGAAGTCTGCTGACGCAGTATAAGCCCAGCCACGTGGCCGTGGTTTTTGACGCCAAGGGCAAAACCTTCCGCGACGAGCTGTTTGAGCATTACAAATCCCATCGCCCGCCGATGCCGGATGATTTACGCAGCCAAATCGAGCCGCTGCACAGTATGGTGAAAGCCATGGGGCTGCCCCTGCTGGCGATCTCGGGCGTCGAAGCGGACGATGTTATCGGCACGCTGGCGCTGGAGGCTGCGCGGGCCGGGCGCGAAGTGCTGATCAGTACCGGCGATAAAGATATGGCGCAGTTGGTCTCGCCGACGATTACCCTCATCAACACCATGTCCAACACGATCCTCGGGCCGGAAGAAGTCCGCGAGAAATTTGGCGTTCCCCCCGAGCTGATAATCGATTACCTGGCGCTGATGGGCGACAGTTCGGATAATATTCCCGGCGTGCCCGGCGTTGGCGAGAAGACCGCCCAGGCGCTGCTGCAGGGATTGGGTAGCCTGGATAATATCTATGGCGACCTGGCGAGCGTGGGCGGCCTGTCATTTCGCGGTGCGAAAACCATGGCGCCGAAGCTGGAACAAAATAAAGAGCTGGCCTATTTGTCCTATCAGCTGGCAACCATTAAGACCGATGTACCGCTGGATTTGCCGTTTGATCAATTAACCGTCACCGATCCCGATGCGGTGGAACTACAGCAGCTGTTTAAAAAATACGAATTCAAACGCTGGCAGGCGGATTTGGAAGAGGGCAAATGGTTGCAGGGCCGCAAGACCCCGAAGGTCAACCCGCCGTCCCCGTTTACCGCCATGCGCCCGCCCGCGGACGAAGAGCAGGGTGAGCAGTTGTCCCAGGACGGCTACCTGGTCATTTACACGCTGGAAGACCTGCAAGACTGGATAGCGCGGATTAAACAGGCAGGCCTGTTCGCCTTCGATACGGAAACCGATAGCCTGGATACCCTTACCACCAATTTGGTCGGGCTCTCTTTTGCCATTACGCCCGGGGAAGCCGCCTATTTACCGGTGGGGCATGATTATCTCGACGCGCCCGATCAATTGAACCGCGATGAAGTCCTGGCCCTGCTTAAACCGCTGCTTGAGGACCCCGCCATTCGTAAAATCGGCCAGAACCTGAAATTCGATCGCGGCGTGTTGGCGCGTTACGATATCGAGCTGGCCGGTATCGCGTTCGACACCATGCTGGAATCCTACGTGCTTAACAGCGTATCGGGCCGGCATGATATGGACAGCCTGGCCGATCGCTACCTGAAACATACCACGGTCGGCTTCGAGGAAATTGCCGGGAAAGGCAAAAATCAGCTGACCTTTAATCAAATCGCCCTTGAGCAGGCGGGGCCTTACGCGGCGGAAGACGCCGACGTGACGCTGCGTTTGCATGAAAAACTATGGCCGCGCATCGACCAGGAAAGCGGTCTGAAAAAAATCTTTGAAGAAATTGAAATGCCGCTGGTGCCGGTGCTGTCGCGCATCGAGCGTACCGGGGTGCTGATTGACGAGAAGATCCTGGCGGCGCACTCGGTGGAATTGACCAAGCGGCTGGGCGAATTGGAAATCGAGGCGCATGAATTAGCGGAAGAACCTTTTAATCTTTCCTCCACTAAACAGCTGCAAGCGATTTTATACGATAAGCAAAAGCTGCCGATCCTGAAAAAGACCCCGGGCGGCGCCCCTTCCACCAACGAAGAGGTGCTGGCCGAGCTGGCCCTGGACTACCCGCTGCCGAAGCTTATCCTGGAATACCGGGGCTTGGCCAAGCTGAAGTCCACCTACACCGATAAATTACCCCTGATGATTAACCCGCTATCGAAACGGGTGCATACCAGTTATCACCAGGCGATTACCGCGACCGGACGCCTTTCTTCCAGCGATCCCAATCTGCAGAACATCCCGGTGCGCAATGATGAAGGGCGCAGGATCAGGCAGGCATTTATCGCGCCAAAAGATGCGGTGATCGTGGCGGCGGATTACTCGCAAATCGAACTGCGCATTATGGCGCATCTTTCACGGGACCAGGGCCTGCTCAGCGCCTTTGCCGAAGGGAAGGATATACATCGGGCCACCGCCGCCGAAGTCTTCGGCCTGGCCCTGGATAAGGTGTCCAATGAGCAGCGCCGCAGCGCCAAAGCTATCAACTTTGGTTTGATTTATGGTATGAGCGCGTTTGGTTTGGCGCGTCAGCTGTCGGTCGGCCGCGCGGAAGCGCAGAGATATATGAACCGCTATTTCGAACGTTATCCCGGCGTGCTGGAATATATGGAACGCACCCGCAAGCAGGCGACGGATCAGGGATATGTCTCTACCCTGGATGGCCGCCGGCTGTATCTGCCGGATATCCATTCCCGCAACGGCACGCGCAAAAAAGCGGCTGAGCGCGCGGCGATCAATGCGCCTATGCAAGGTACCGCTGCCGATATCATCAAGCGCGCGATGATTGCCATCGACGCCTGGCTGCAGCAAGAGCGTCCCGCGGTGCGTATGATAATGCAGGTGCATGATGAGCTGGTATTCGAGGTGCGGCGCGATGCGGTTAGCGCGGCCACCAGCCAAATCAAGGCGCTGATGGAAGGCTGTTTTACCCTTGATGTGCCCCTGCGGGTGGATGTCGGTATGGGTGAAAATTGGGATGAAGCTCACTAAGTGGCGAAAGAATAAGCTTTTATTGTAATTAAGCTACATAAAAAGGTGATTTAAGCCCGCATAATTGCCAAATAAATCAGGCAAGAATGAAATTAAACTACAAAAAATCCTTTTGCACCGCGATAAATTGATGTAAAGTTAAAGACGTAGGGTACAGAGGTAAGATGTTCTATCTTTCAGACCTTTTACTTCACGTAATCGGATTTGGCTAAATATTAGCCGCCCCAGTCATTATTGGCTGGGGCGTTTTTTATTGGGCGCTAGTCAGGCGCTGCGGCCTGTAGTATGAGAGCGGGGAGGGAATCAACCTTCTTCAGGCGCGTCCTCAAAGGTGTCTTCATCGGTCGCCGGAGGGATTTCGCTGAACCAGCTATCCAGTTTCAGGCGAAGTTTGTCGACGCCGGTCTTTTTCAATGACGAGAACGCTTCAACCTGGATATCGCCCATAAAAGCCGCCGCGATTTCCCTTACCTGGTTGACTTGGGCTTTGCAGGCGCCGGAAGCCAGCTTATCGGACTTGGTCAGCAGTACCAATACCGGGATATCCACGCCCACGGCCCATTGCACCATTTGCTGATCCAGATCTTTCATCGGATGACGGATATCCATCAGTACCACCAGGCCTTTCAGGCTGTGGCGTTTTTGCAGATATTCCCCCAGCGCGCGCTGCCATTTGCGCTTCATCTCTTCCGGCACTTCGGCATAACCATAACCCGGCAAATCCACCAGACGCACATCCGTTTCGACTTCAAACAAATTGATGAGCTGCGTACGTCCCGGGGTTTTACTGGTTCTTGCCAACCCTTTTTGGTTGGTCAGAGTATTTAACGCGCTGGATTTACCGGCATTGGAACGCCCGGCAAAGGCTACTTCGATGCCGGTGTCGATGGGCAAATGGCGAATATCCGGGGCGCTCATGACAAAATGCGTCATGTGATAATTATATGAGGTGGTCAAGTGCTTCCTCTCCTGCAGGATGGCTTATTGCCGTCAATTATACGTGCAATAAGGCAAAAAGCGGTTTTTATCTTTGCCGGGCCAGGACGCGCTATCTGAAGTTATGCTGCATTTTTAATAAGATAGGGATTTAACGTAAGTTTTTACCATTTTGCTATTGTGAGAGATTTGCTTGTTTCCAAGGAAGCGATCTCGTTTTAATAAAAATTAATTTATTATAAATCATAACTTTAATTAATTATCTCTGCCAAAATAGCGTCCTTGGTACATGAGACAGCCTTGTACGATAATCTTACTGAGCTACATTAGCTGGCAAGGCAAGGAGCGCCTGGAATTGGCACTTTTCAGAGCGAAAAGTTCAAGGCATGGAATAGTGCTCCGCTTTATCCCTGCACTAAGCCTTTTCATTGATCTTCCCAGGGACGGATTCTGCTCAGGATGAGCGGGTAAAGGAATACATCCTAACCAATCTGCTTCGTATAGAGTAGAATAAAACATCATCACGGCGACGACCCGATACACAGGATGTGAACCATCAGGTTCATCGCCGGTGGACTGTTTTTCTCGCGAAGCACCTTCACTTTATGGTGGCAGATTAACTGCCACCTTTTTTATTGGTAGGGTTTCTGATAGATTCCGCCGCAATTCTATACTTATTTAACGTTACTCAAGAGCAGACATCATGAATCCATCAGCAAAAAGCGGGCGCGGTAAACCGACGACCGCCAAAAAAAATAAACGTAAAAGCCGCGAAGAGTTGAATATCGAAGGCCGCGAGCGCCAGCGCCAGAAGAAACGCCGCGGCCTGGCTTCCGGCTCGCGCGCTCAGGAAGGCAATAAAGACGCGGGCCGCACCGCTGCCGGCGCCAGCACCGATCGCCGGATAGGCAGCAAAAAACCGGTACCGCTGATTGCCAGCGCCGCCACCGTTAAAAAGCCGGCAGAACCGGACTACATCATCCCCGCCACGACGATCTCCCCGCAAATGGAGCTGGATCAGCTGGAAAACGACGACCGCCTGGACGATTTATTGCAGCGACTGGAACGGGACGAAGAACTGGCCCCCGCCGAGCAGGCCTATGTCGATCGGAAACTGGATCGTATCGATGAGCTGATGACCCTGCTGGGCATTGAGCTGGATGAGGAAGGCGACGAGGAAGAAGAGGAGAAAAAAGAAGATATGCTGCAGTTGTTAAAACGCGGTCACCAAAAAGACAACTTTTAACTCTTGAATCCGTTGCTGTTATTTATCGCCGCACCGCTGACATGTTATTTAGTGTGGTTATTGAGTAAACTATGGCGGCTCTCCCGGCGCAAAGACCGGTTACGTAAGGCCCGCACCTCGGGGCGCAGAGCGGTTTTGCCCGTCAGAAGGCGTGGGCGGCGTAAATATCCAAAGGAGTAACCAGCCATGTCAGTGCCAGCGATAGAATGGGATTCGGCCCTTATTCAAAAATATAATCAATCGGGGCCGCGCTATACCTCCTATCCTACCGCTCTGGAGTTTAGCGAGCGGTATGACGAGGCGGCGTTCGTCCAGGCCGTGGCGCGTTATCCGCAGCGGCCGCTGTCGCTGTATTTGCATCTGCCGTTTTGCCACAAGCTGTGTTATTTCTGCGGCTGTAATAAAATCGTTACCCGCCAGCCCGAAAAAGCCGAACGCTACCTCGATGTCCTGGAGCAGGAGATTCGCAGCCGGGCGCCGTTATTTGAACATCGGCTGGTCACCCAGATGCATTGGGGCGGCGGTACGCCCACATTTCTTTCCCAGGCGCAAATATCGCGCCTGGTGCGCCTGCTGCGCGAACGGTTCACGTTTGCGTCCCAGGCCGAGATGTCCATTGAGATCGACCCGCGTGAAATCGAGTTGGCTATGATGGATCATCTTTATGCCGAAGGATTTAACCGCATCAGCATGGGCGTGCAGGATTTTAATCCCGAGGTGCAGCGGCTGGTGAATCGGGAGCAGGATGAACAGCTGATCTTCGCCCTGATAGATCGGGCCAAGCAAGTGGGTTTTTTATCCACCAATATCGATTTGATTTACGGTTTGCCGCGGCAATCGCTGGCGCGCTTTCAACACACCCTGAACCGGGTGATCGAACTTGCTCCCCAGCGCCTGAGCGTATTTAACTACGCGCATATGCCGGCGCTGTTCGCCGCCCAGCGCAAAATTAAAACCGCCGATTTGCCCGACGCATCCCAGAAGATGGAAATTCTACAGCACACCATCGCCACCCTGTGCGGCGCCGGTTATCAGTTTATCGGCATGGATCATTTCGCCCGGCCGGATGATGACCTGGCCATCGCCCAGCGCGCAGGCAAGCTGCACCGCAATTTCCAGGGGTATACCACCCAGGGCGACTGCGATTTATTGGGGATGGGCATCTCGGCGATTAGTATGATCGGGGATAGCTATATCCAGAACCGAAAAGAGATGAAACCCTATGAGGCCAGCGTTGCCCGCCAGGGCAATGGACTATGGCGCGGCGTGGCGCTGTCCGCCGATGATTGCCTGCGCCGGGATGCGATCAAAGCGCTGATTTGCCAGTTTCATATCGACTTTGCCGCGCTGGAGAGCCGCTACGCGATCCGGTTTACCGACTATTTTGCCGAGGATATCGCCCTGCTGCGACCGCTGGAGCGGGACGGGCTGGTGGCGATAAGCGAACGCGCCATTACGGTCACGGCAAAAGGCCGCCTGCTGATTCGCAACATCTGCATGTGCTTTGACGCCTATCTGCGTAATAAAGAGCGCCAGCGCCAGTTCTCGCGGGTTATTTAAACGCCTGTGGCAAGATGACGATTAGCTGAAAAAATTAAGCAGCGCGGCGCAGAGAATGGCAGCCAGGGCGGTTTGCGGTGCGTGGCCCACGGCTGCGGTAACGTCAGCGCCTTGCGTCACCAAATTAATCAATGAATCCAACATGGTTATCCTCCCGTTCACGGACAAGATCATACTGTCTGGACCCAGGAAGTAAAGGGCAAAATAACGCCATTTTTGCGCGTTATCTTGCATTTTTATTATACAACCATCCCCAGCCGCGCGTGGGTTTTGCGCCTTATTCCATGCCCAGCTCTTTGAGCTTGCGGGTCAGGGTATTCCTGCCCCAGCCCAGCAGCCGGGCCGCTTCCTGCTTATGTCCCTGGGTATGGCGCAGGGCGGTGGTCAACAGCGTTCTTTCCATTTCAGGCTGGGCTTCGGACAACAGGTTTTGATGACCGGAGCGCAGGGCGCGATCCGCCCACTGGGCCAGCAGCGTGGCCCAGCTATCGGGCAGCGACTGAATAGTGGAATCCGGCGCGGTACTTTCAAATAATTCCGGCGGTAAATCCTGAATCAGGACTTCCTGGCCGGCCGCCATTACCGTCAGCCAGCGGCAGGTATTTTCCAGTTGGCGCACATTACCCTGCCAGGGCAGGCGGGTCAGGGCGGTCTCGGTTTCGGGATGCAGGATTTTCGGGTCCACGCCCAGCTCTTTGGCCGCCACTTGCAGAAAATAGCGCGCCAGGCGGGGGATGTCTTCGCGCCGCTCGCGCAGGGGAGGCAAATGGACCCGGATGACGTTTAGCCGATGGAACAAATCCTCGCGGAATTTGCCTTCCTGCACGCGCAGCTCCAGATTCTGATGGGTAGCGGCAATAATCCTGACATCCACTTTAACCGGCGCATAACCGCCGACCCGGTAGAATTGGCCGTCCGCCAATACGCGCAGCAAGCGGGTTTGCACATCAAGGGGCATATCGCCTATTTCGTCGAGAAACAGGGTGCCGCCGTCCGCTTGTTCAAACCGCCCCTGCCGTACCTGATTGGCGCCGGTAAAGGCCCCTTTCTCATGGCCGAACAGTTCCGATTCGATCAAATCCTTGGGGATCGCCGCCATATTCAAGGCGATGAACGATGCCTTGGCGCGCGGGCTATGGCGGTGAAGGGCATGAGCGACCAGTTCTTTACCGGTGCCGGATTCACCGTTAATCAGCACGCTGATGGAGGAGCGTGACAAACGACCGATAATGCGAAACACATCCTGCATGGCGGGCGCTTCACCGATAATATCCGTCGTCGGGCCGCTGGCGGGCTGCGCGCGCGCCGGCTGCTGCTGCTCCAGGTAGTGGCTGACCGCGCGTTCAACCAGGGCCACGGCTTCATCGATATCAAACGGCTTGGGCAGATAGTCGAATGCCCCTTGCTGATAGGCGCTGACCGCGGCATCCAAATCGGAATGGGCGGTCATGATGATCACCGGCAGCATCGGGTGGCGCTGTTTGATCTGTTTAAGTAATGCCAGGCCGTCCATGCCGGGCATGCGGATATCCGATAACAACACGTCCGGGGTTTGGGTAGACAGCGCATCCAGTACCTGGCCGCCGCCTTCGAAGGCGACGCACGTTAACCCGGCTCCAGTGAGGGCGCGTTCGAGCACCCAGCGGATGGAGCTATCGTCGTCGACGATCCAGACTATCCCTCGTTGCATAGTGACCTCACTGGCGAATGGGCAGGAAAACCGAAAATTCGGTATGACCCGGCCAACTGTTGAATTCAATTTTACCCGAATTTTGGTCGATAAGACTGCGGGCAATGGATAACCCTAAACCGGTCCCCCCCTCACGGCCGCTGACCATGGGGTAAAACAGCGTATCCTGCAATTGCGCGGGAACACCCGGGCCGTCATCTTCAATATCAATTCGCGCTACCAAACGATAACGTACACCATGCAACGTTAGTTGGAACGCGGTACGGGTGCGTATAGTGATCGTGCCGCCGTCCGCACCCAATGCTTGCAGCGAGTTACGGGTAATATTCAGTAATACCTGTTCCATTTGGTCGGGATCGTGCGCCAGTTCAGGCAGGCTGGGATCGTAATCGCGCAGCAGGGTGACGTTTTCCGGTTTTTCCAGCGAGACCAATTGGAAAACCCGTTCGGCAACCTGATGGATGCTTTGCGTGACGTGCATGCCGGGTTGTTGCGGTCCCAGCAGGCGGTCGACCAAATTGCGCAGGCGATCGGCCTGTTCGATAATGACTTTGGTATATTCCAGCAATGAGGGATCGGGCAGCGCTTTGGCCAGTAACTGCGCCGCGCCGCGTAATCCACCGAGCGGGTTTTTGATTTCATGGGCCAGCCCGCGCACCAGATCCCGCGCCGCGACCTGCTGGGCGTGCTGAATTTGTTCCTGGCTGAGACGCCGCTGGTTATCCATGGGCGCCAGCTCCATCAGGACGTAATTGTCGGGCAGGCGTTGCACGGTGAGAGAAAGAATATGGGCACGGCCGTCCACTACCAGCGTGACCTCATTATCGGTAAAGCCGTGGCCTTCGTTAAGGCTCTCGCGCATTAACTCGATGTTAAGCGAGAAATAACCCAGCAGTTCCGGCAGCGGCGTACCAAATAATTTGCGCGAGCTTTGAGCCAGCAGTTGCTGCGCCGCCGGATTGGCGTAATGAACGGCAAGATCGTTGTCCAGCACCAATATGCTGTTTATCAACGAATTTAGGATCTGCCCAGCATCGGGCAATGAGCCTGTAGCCATAAAGCAGTCTCCCGCACTATTTGAGTGCATTTATTCCATTAGATAATAATGCGCTTGGCTATGCGCAAGGCTTGGTGGAGAAAAAAGCCCATCCGAAGATGGGCTGAAAGTTTCCACGGCAACAAAAAACACTTTCAAGTTATACGCTGTAATACAGCTCGAACTCTACCGGATGCGGTGTCATGCGAATACGATCGACTTCTTCGGTGCGCAGGGTGATATACGCGTCGATGGAATCCTCGGTAAATACGCCGCCGCGGGTCAGGAATTCGTGATCGGCTTCCAGCGCCTTAAGGGCTTCTTCAAGCGAACCGGCCACCTGTGGGATTTCCTTGGCTTCCTCTGGAGGCAAGTCGTACAGGTTTTTGTCCATGGCATCGCCAGGATGGATTTTGTTGATAACGCCGTCCAGGCCGGCCATCAGCAGGGCGGCAAACGCCAGGTACGGGTTGGCGGCCGGGTCCGGGAAGCGCACTTCGATACGGCGGGCTTTCGGGCTGGCGACTACCGGGATACGGATGGAGGCGGAACGGTTGCGGGCGGAATAGGCCAGCATAACCGGCGCTTCATACCCCGGGACCAGACGTTTGTAGGAATTGGTGGTCGGGTTGGTCAGGGCATTGATAGCCTTGGCATGTTTGATTACGCCGCCGATATAGAACAGCGCCGTTTCCGACAGGCCGCCGTACTTGTCGCCGGAGAACAGGTTATTGCCGTCTTTGTTCAACGACATATGGCAGTGCATGCCCGAGCCGTTATCGCCGAACATCGGTTTCGGCATAAAGGTCGCGGTTTTACCAAATGCGTGGGCGACGTTATGCACCACATATTTGTAGATTTGGATTTCGTCGGCTTTTTTGGTCAGGCTGTTAAAGCGGGTCGCGATTTCGTTCTGGCCGGCGGTGGCGACTTCATGGTGATGGGCTTCAACGACCAGGCCCATTTCTTCCATGGTCAGACACATGGCGGAACGCAGATCCTGCGATGAATCCACCGGGGGAACCGGGAAATAACCGCCTTTCACGCCGGGACGGTGGCCTTTATTGCCGCCTTCGTAGGCTTTATCGGTGTTCCATGCGGCTTCGATGTCGTCAATGGCGACGTGGGAACCGGAAATGGAAGAACCAAAACGAATGTCATCGAACAGGAAGAATTCGGGTTCTGGCCCAAACAGCACGGTATCCGCGATACCGGAAGATTTCAGGAACTCTTCGGCGCGTTTGGCGATGGAACGCGGATCGCGATCGTAGCCCTGCATGGTGGCAGGCTCAAGAATGTCGCAACGGATAATCAGCGTTGATTCTTCGAAGAAAGGATCAAGCATTGCGGTGCTGGCATCAGGCATCAGCACCATATCGGATTCATTAATGCCTTTCCAGCCGCCAATGGAGGAGCCGTCAAACATTTTTCCATCTTCAAAGAAGTCGGCATCTACCTGATGGGCTGGTATAGTGACGTGCTGTTCTTTACCTTTCGTATCAGTGAAACGCAGGTCGACGAATTTTACTTCGTGCTCGTTAAGCATCGTCAAAACGTGTTCAGCGGACATAACTTGTATTCTCCCGGATGTGCCATTGTGTCGTCGTGGAACGAAATCGTATGGATCGAATTTTATTTAACTTAGCTACGCTAGGCTAAACTAAAGCTAAAAGTGTGCCAACATTGCTAAAATGATGCAAAGGGCCGCATAACCGGCCTTTAACCAGAAGTCCGGATGCACCACATTGGTGGGAAAGTGCCATCATAGTGCATTTGGGCAGTAGGTGGGCACTATTTTGGTGCAACAAGTGGGGCGAGGAGAAATAATGCACTGAGAAAGGGATGACGAAGCGTTAAAAATGACGCAAATGCAGAGATCATCGCGATCTTGTTTAGTCCCTCGCTTATTACGTGTACAATAACGCGCTATTTCTAATGCCTGAGGCAAAGTTGTGATCGAAAATTTGCGTAACATCGCCATCATCGCGCACGTCGACCATGGTAAAACTACCCTGGTCGATAAGCTGTTGCAACAATCCGGAACATTGGGTGACCGCAACGACGCCACCGAGCGCGTTATGGACTCCAACGATTTGGAGAAAGAGCGTGGGATTACCATCCTCGCTAAAAATACCGCTATTAACTGGCACGACTACCGTATCAACATCGTTGATACCCCCGGACACGCCGATTTCGGCGGCGAAGTTGAGCGCGTAATGTCCATGGTTGACTCAGTATTGCTGCTGGTCGACGCCATGGACGGACCTATGCCGCAAACCCGGTTCGTGACCCAGAAAGCCTTTGCTTATGGCCTGAAACCCATAGTGGTAATCAATAAAGTCGACCGTCCGGGCGCACGTCCTGATTGGGTCGTCGACCAGGTGTTTGATTTATTTGTAAACCTCGGCGCAACCGATGAGCAACTGGATTTTCCGATCATATATGCCTCCGCGTTAAACGGTGTTGCGGGCTATGAACACGAAAACATGGCCAGCGACATGACCCCGCTGTTTGAATCTATCGTCAAGAACGTCGAAGCGCCCAATGTGGATAGCGACGGCGCATTCCAGATGCAGATTTCTCAGCTTGATTACAACAGCTATGTCGGCGTCATCGGCATCGGCCGCATCAAGCGCGGTTCGGTTAAACCGAACCAGTCCGTGACCATCATCGACCATGAAGGCAAACGCCGCAATGGTAAAGTGGGCCAGGTATTGGGCCACATGGGCCTGCTGCGTATCGAGTCCAAACTGGCTGAAGCCGGCGATATCATCGCCGTTACAGGTCTGGGTGAACTGAACATCTCCGATACCATTTGCGACCCGGCCCAGGTTGAAGCGTTGCCGCCGCTGACCGTGGACGAACCTACCGTGTCCATGTCTTTCGGCGTTAACAATTCACCGTTCTGCGGCAAAGAAGGCAAGTACGTCACTTCCCGCCAGATCCTTGAGCGCCTGAATAAAGAACTGGTGCACAACGTGGCCCTGCGCGTGGAAGAAACCGTCGATCCGGATACCTTCCTGGTATCGGGCCGCGGCGAGTTGCATCTGTCGGTGCTGATCGAAAACATGCGCCGCGAAGGGTTTGAAATCGGCGTTTCACGGCCGAAAGTTATTTATCGTACCGTTGACGGTAAAAAACAGGAACCGTTCGAACAGGTTACGCTGGATATCGAAGAGCAGAACCAGGGCCCGGTTATGGAGGCCATGGGTATCCGTAAGGGTGAAATGCGCGATATGCTGCCGGACGGCAAAGGGCGCATCCGTCTTGATTACATCATCCCCAGCCGTGGTTTGATTGGTTTCCGTACCGAATTCCTGACCATGACCTCCGGCACCGGCCTGCTGTATTCGTCATTCAGCCATTATGACGACGTGCGTCCGGGTGAAATCGGCCAGCGTCAAAACGGCGTGATGATCTCCAACGGCCAGGGTAAAGCGGTGGCTTACGCCCTGTATAGCCTGCAAGACCGCGGCCGCCTGTTCCTGGGCCATGGCGCCGAAGTGTACGAAGGCCAGATCATCGGCATCCACACCCGTTCCAACGATTTGACGGTTAACTGTCTGACCGGTAAAAAACTGACCAACATGCGCGCGTCGGGTACCGACGAAGCTACCACCCTGGTGACGGCGATTAAAATGTCGCTGGAGCAGGCGCTTGAGTTTATCGATGATGATGAACTGGTGGAAGTCACGCCGCTGTCTATCCGTTTGCGTAAGCGTCATTTGACCGAAAATGACCGTAAGCGCGCCAACCGTTCAGGTAAAGAAGCGTAATCAGCCCATCCCAGGATAGGTTTATAAGCTTAAAAATGCCGGTCCGCACAAGCGGACCGGCATTTTTTATGCCTGCAATAACCCCTGCCGGTCAATCGGTCCCGTAGATCAGCGCAATATTATGCTGCTGGCAATAGTCATGAAACTTATGGGGCGGGGAACGATCGGTTATCAGGGTATTAAACTGGGTCAGCGGCCCGATGGCCGCGGGCTTGGTGTTATCGAATTTACTGCTATCGGCCACCAGGATCGCCTGCTGCGACATGGCTAACGCACGGTGCTTCATGGTTAGTTCGTCGAAGTTAAAGCAGGTGGCGCCGTAGCCGATATCGATGCCGGCCGCGGAAATAAACGCCTTATCCGGGCAGATATTATCCAGGATGGAGTATTGGGTCAGGGGCGTAAAAATACAGTTGGCGGCATGGAATTCGCCGCCGCACAGAATGACTTTGCAGTTGGGCCGGTCTTGCAGCGCCAGGAATGTGTTCAGGGAATAACAGATGGCGGTAAAGGCCAGGTCTTCGCTTATGGCGTCGATAATCAGCGGCGTCGTGGTGCCGCAATCAAAAAACACCGTGTCGTCCGGCTGTATCAGCCGAGCCGCCAGCCGGCCGGCGATGCTTTTCTCTTCAACGTGTTTGGCTTTTTGATCCGAGACAAAATAGTGAGTGACCGCGCTGCTTCTCGGATCGTTGACTATATAGCCGCCAAGCAGCACCACCTGGGCAGGTTCGGCGCTGAGATCGCGGCGGATGGTCATTTCAGAGACACCCAGCAGGATGGCGGCATCTTTCAGGTGAAGCTTGTCTTCCCGCTTCAATGCCATTATCAGCTTATTAATCCTTTCCTCGCGCCGCGTTTCCATAGTACATCCTGCGTCATGAGATCCGGTATTTCCGAATCCCTAAATTAATAGTTGCCGGTCGCCGCCGCCCCCGACACGATAGATACGCCGGAGCTGGTGCCGATGCGGGTAGCGCCGGCCTGAATCATGGTTTTGGCGGTTTGGCGATCGCGCACGGCGCCGGAAGCTTTAACCCCCACGTCTTCACCCACCGTCTGACGCATTAATTTGACGTGATCTTCACGTGCGCCGCCGGTGCTAAAACCCGTGGACGTTTTAACAAAAGCCACCTTGAGTTCCCGGCAAATCTGGCAAACTTCAACGATTTGTTGCGAACTCAACAAGCAGGTTTCCAATATTACCTTCAATGGAATAGCCGCGCAAACCTCATGGACCGCCCGGATATCGGCGGTTACCGCGTCGATTTTTCCGCTTTTCAGCCAGCCTACATTAATCACCATGTCAATTTCCTGCGCCCCCGCCTGGATAGCCGCCTGCGCTTCAAACGCCTTGACCGACGTCAGGGCCGAGCCCAGCGGGAACCCGATTACCGAGCACACTTTAACCGCAGAACCCCGTAGCGCTTGTGCGGCGAACGGAACGTAACCGGAATTCACGCATACAGAATAGAAACCAAACCGTTTTGCTTCGTCGCACAGGGTGGCGATTTGCGCTTCGGTGGCGTCCATGGCCAGCAAGGTATGGTCAATATAACGGGCAAAATCGATTTCAGGTTGAGTCATTTTAAGGTCCTTTATGAGGATTGATATTGTTGCAATGTTAGAATAATAACATCATAGAACCGCTTTCAATAGCCATTTATCAATTTTTCATTCATTAATTGGTGTGATTAATGTCACGTTAATAACATTTAACAGTTGTTAGTGTTACAGGAATAACATTGAATAGAGTGAAATTTATGAGGGCTAATAATTATGGATATTGCAGTTATCGGTTCCAACATGGTGGATCTCATCACCTATATCACAAAGATGCCTAAAACCGGGGAGACGCTCGAAGCGCCGGATTTTGAAATCGGCTGCGGCGGCAAAGGGGCCAACCAGGCGGTCGCGGCCGCCAAGCTTGGCGCCGGCGTGATGATGATTGGTAAAGTGGGCGAGGATATGTTCGCTGAAAATACCGTCAATAATCTGCGGCATTTTGGCGTTGATACCCGCTATGTCGAAACGGTGGCGGGCGTATCCAGCGGCGTTGCGCCGATTTTTGTTGATCGGGATTCACAAAATCGCATCTTGATCATCAAGGGCGCGAACAATCACCTGGGCGCTGCGGATATCGACAACGCGGCGGATCGGCTTAAAAGCTGTAAATTAATTATCCTGCAATTGGAAATTCCCCTGGCCACCGTTTACCACGCCATTGATTTTGCCAGAAAGCACCAGGTTCCCGTCATTCTCAATCCCGCGCCGGCCAGCCGGGAGCTGGATATCGGTTATGCCTGCCAGTGTGATTTTTTTATGCCTAATGAAACGGAACTGGAAATCCTGACCGGGATGCCCGTGGACAGCGAGGAGAATATCCTCGCCGCCGGCCGGTCTTTACTGGCGAAAGGTTTGAAGAATCTGATTATTACCATGGGCCAGCGCGGCTCGGTGTGGTTAAGCGGCGCCGACATCCACCGGGTTGAGCCGGTAAAGGTCGACGCGGTGGATACCAGCGGCGCCGGCGATGCGTATATCGGCTGCTTTGCCCACTACTACGTTAACGGCGGCGACGTAAAACAGGCGATGGAGTATGCCTCCGCGTACGCCGCCTACAGCGTCAAGGGTAAAGGCACCCAGCGTTCTTATCCCGATGCCGCCCAATTCCATGATTTCCTCGCCACCTTACATCAGGAATAACATCATGCGCCACAATACGGTACAAATGCCTGACGGCTATTTAAATAAGACCCCGTTGTTCCAATTCATCCTGCTGTCGTGCCTGTTTCCCTTATGGGGCTGCGCGGCCAGCCTGAATGACATTCTGATTACCCAGTTTAAATCGGTGTTTGCCTTAAGCGATTTCGCCAGCGCCCTGGTGCAAAGCGCGTTTTACGGCGGTTACTTCCTGATAGCCATTCCGGCGTCCATGGTGATCCGCAAAAGCAGCTACAAATTTGCCATCATGATCGGCCTGTCGCTGTATATCATCGGCTGCGTGCTGTTTTATCCCGCCTCCCATATGGCCACCTATACCATGTTCCTGGCGGCGATTTTCGCCATCGCCATCGGCCTGAGTTTTCTTGAGACCGCGGCCAATACCTATAGCTCGATGATCGGTCATCGCGACTATGCGACGTTGCGCCTGAATATCAGCCAGACGTTTTACCCCATCGGCGCGCTGATGGGCATCGTGCTGGGCAAGTATCTGGTATTCCAGGAGGGCGGCAGCTTAAGCAGCCAGATGGCCGCCATGACCCCGGAACAGATCCATCAGTTCCGTCTCAACATGCTGGAACTGACCCTGGAACCCTACAAGTATTTGATTATGGTGCTGGTGGTGGTGATGGTGCTGTTTATGATTACCCGCTATCCCCATTGTAAACCCCAGGTGGATAAAACCGACCGCGCCGCCACGCCGGGCATGGGTGAAACCCTGCGCTACCTGGCGGGCAATTCCCGTTTCAA
The DNA here is from genome assembly GCF_047324175.1 of Sodalis sp. RH21. Classification (NCBI taxonomy): domain Bacteria; kingdom Pseudomonadati; phylum Pseudomonadota; class Gammaproteobacteria; order Enterobacterales; family Bruguierivoracaceae; genus Sodalis; species Sodalis sp. RH21. The sequence continues at coordinate 5,806,456 of NZ_CP178732.1, forward strand.
AAAAGGCATCGTCGCGCAGTTCTTATATGTCGGCATGCAGGTGGCGGTCTGGTCATTTACCATCCGCCTGGCGCTAAACCTGGGCGCGGTTAATGAACGCGATGCGTCCAATTTTATGATTTACAGCTTTATCTGCTTTTTCATCGGCAAGTTTGTCGCCAATTTCCTGATGACGCGCTTTACGCCGCAAAAGGTGCTGATCGCCTATTCGATACTGGGCGTCGCGACGCTGGCTTATGTGGTATCGGTGCCTAATTTCACCGCCGTTTACGCCGCGGTATTTGTCAGCGTGCTGTTCGGGCCGTGCTGGGCCACCATCTATGCCGGCACGCTGGATACGGTGGATAACAAATACACCGAAGTGGCCGGGGCCGTTATCGTTATGGCCATCGTCGGCGCCGCCGTGGTGCCGGCGATCCAGGGGTTCGTTTCCGATCACCTGGGTTCAATGCAGCGGGCGTTCGGCGTCTCGTTATTGTGTTTCGCCTATGTGGGTTACTATTTTTGGGGCGAACTGCGTAATAAGCAGCCGTTAGCGTCGGCCACCCGGATCACCAATTCGAATTAAGGAGAAGCGCTTATGTCCGCTGTTATTTATCTTCAGCGCGGCCAGTTCACCGAACGGCCGGTTTGCCTGGTGGAAAGCGCCGAGCTTAGCGTGACGCTATTTAAATATCCGTCCGGTATTGAAGCCGTGACCCTGCGCAACAGCCGGGGATTTGTAACCTTGCTGCCCTATTACGGGCAAATGATTTGGGATGCGCAATTCGACGGCCACAGCCTGAGAATGGACAACCCGTTCAACGAGCCGAAGTGGGGCGAGTCGGTGGTGGATACCTACGGCTGCTTTGCGTTCCATTCCGGCCTGCTGAGCAACGGTTGCCCGGCGCCGGACGACGTGCATCCGCTGCATGGGGAAATGCCCTGCGCGCGTATGGACCGCGCGTTCCTGGAATTGTCCGGCAATGGCGTGACCCTCGGCGGCGATTATGAATATGTCAAAGGGTTCGGCCATCACTATCGGGCCTCGCCCTCGGTCACGCTGAACGGCGGCGAGACGCTGCTGACCATAAGCATGGCGGTGACCAACCTGGCCAGCGTAGCGATGCCGCTCCAATATATGTGCCATATGAACTACGCTTATGTCCCCCATGCCGTCTTCAGCCAAAATATCCCCGCGGGGGCGTTTGAGCTGCGTTCATCGATACCCGGCCACGTGCATCCCACCGCGCAGTGGCTGGAATATACCGCAGGCCTGGCGCGCAATCCCGCCGCGCTCGGCGCCTTGGATCAGCCGGAGTATTACGATCCGGAAATCGTGTTTTTCGCCGACGATCTGGCGCAATACACCGCCCAGGCCGAGTTTTTTATGCAGGCGCCGGGAGGGGGGCCGCGTTTTGCGACCCGTTTTGACACCGGGCAATTTAACTATGCCACGCGCTGGATCTTATATAACGGCGATCAAAAGGTGGCGGCGTTCGCGCTGCCGGCCACCTGCCGTCCCGAGGGGCAGTTGGCGGCCAGCCGGGCGGGCACGCTGATCCAACTGGCCGCGGGCGCCACCCGGCGATTCAGCGTGGTAACCGGTTTGGATAATTAGCTTTCCCCCAGCCGCCTCCCGATCCTCGTTCATTACTGTTCAGTTGGAGCATTTCCCGCTACAGTGAGAACACCATTAGAGATCGGGAGGGAGCCATGCTTTATATCTTTGATTTAGGTAATGTCGTTATAGATATCGATTTCGGCCGCGTGCTGGGGGTATGGAGCAATCTCAGCGGGGCGCCTTTGGCCAGTTTAAAGAAGCAGTTCGTCATGGGCGATGCTTTCGAGCAGCATGAACGGGGCGATATCACCGATGAAGCCTTTGCCGCCAAAATCTGCGGCGAATTGGGCATCGCCCTGAGCTTCGAACAATTTACCGCCGGCTGGCAGGCCGTCTTTGTCGGCGTGCGCCCCGAGGTGATTGAGATCATTCAGGGTCTGCGCGAGCAGGGGAACCGGGTGGTGATTTTATCCAATACCAACCGCTTACATTGCGACTACTGGCCCAGCCAGTATCCGGAAGTCCAGCAAAGCGTGGATAAACTCTATCTGTCGCAAGATCTCGGCATGCGCAAACCCGACCCGGCGATTTATCGTTATGTTCTGGAGCAGGAAGGCGTGAACGCGCAGGACGCGGTATTCTTTGATGATAACGCGGAGAATATCGCCGCCGCGAAAAGCGTGGGATTACCTGCGATACATGTTACCGATCGTGGCGTGGTGCCCGCTTATTTTGCGTGAATGGCGCGAAAATCGGGGGAGGCGCGGCGATGAAACGTCCTGGTTTTAAAAAAATGACCCGGTTTTATTCCTTCAGCAAGTTTTTGTATCAACGCAGCGATCATGATGGCCTGACCATGCTGGCCGGCCATCTGGCCTACGTTTCGCTGCTTTCCCTGGTGCCGCTGATTACCGTGGTGTTTGCGCTGATTGCCGCTTTTCCGGTGTTTTCCGATGCGAGCGTACAGCTAAAGAGCTTTATATTTAATAACTTTTTGCCGGCCACCGGTAGCGTTATCCAGCGCTATCTTGAGCAGTTTATTCTCAATACCAGCAAAATGACGGCGGTAGGCACCTGCGGATTGATCGTCACCGCCCTGCTGCTGATTTATTCGGTGGATACGGTGCTTAACAGCATCTGGCGCAGCAAAAAAAAACGGCCCATTATCTTTTCGTTCGCGGTGTATTGGATGGTGTTGACGCTGGGGCCGATACTCACCGGCGCCAGCATGGCCATCAGCTCTTATCTGTTTTCCCTGACCTGGCTGAATAATACCGGGACCACCACGATTATTACCGTGGTGCTGAGAATCTTTCCGCTGGTGCTTTCCTGCACGTCGTTCTGGTTATTATACTGCGTGGTGCCCACGGTACGCGTGCCGGGCCGGGATGCGCTGATTGGCGCGCTGGTGGCGGGCCTGCTGTTTGAACTGGGCAAAAAAGCCTTCGGCATGTATGTCACCATGTTCCCCTCCTACCAGCTGATTTACGGCGTGCTGGCGGTGATCCCCATCTTATTCCTCTGGGTATATTGGAGCTGGTGTATTGTATTGCTAGGGGCGGAGATCACCGCCTCGCTAACCGAATACCGGGCGTTGGCGCAGGAAAAACCGCAAGTACCGGACCAGGAGGCGCACTGATGATAGCCCTGATCCAGCGGGTGCTGAACGCCGGCGTGACCATCGCGGGCGAGCCGGTGGGCGCCATCGGCCCGGGGTTGCTGATCCTGCTGGGCGTGGAGCGTGGGGACGACCCGGACAAGGCCGCAAAATTGTCCGAGCGCGTATTGAGCTATCGGATCTTTAGCGACCAGCAGGGTAAAATGAACCTGAATGTCCGCCAGGCCGGCGGCAGCGTGCTGGTGGTATCGCAATTCACCCTCGCGGCGGATACCGACAAGGGGCTGCGGCCCGGCTTCTCGCGCGGCGCTCCCCCGGCGGAGGCGGAGCGCTTATATGACTATTTTACCGACTGTTGCCGTCAGGCCGACATCAGGACTGAAACCGGCCGGTTCGCGGCGGATATGCAGGTCTCGCTGGTGAATGACGGGCCGGTGACCTTCTGGCTGCAGGTCTGAAATGGTCGGGATCTTTAAAGAGAGGGTATGGCATGTATCACTTGCGCGTCCCGCAGAATGAACAAGAACTCAACGACTACTATCAGTTTCGCTGGGAAATGCTGCGCCAGCCGCTGCACCAGCCCCATGGCTCCGAACGTGATGCCTATGATGCGATGGCCCATCACCAGATGGTAGTGGACGAAGAGGGTAAGCCGGTAGCCATCGGCCGGTTGTATATCAACGCCGATAATGAAGCCGCCATCCGTTTCCTGGCGGTGCACCCGCAGGTACGGGACAAAGGCCTGGGCACCCTGGTGGCCATGACGCTGGAATCGGTGGCCCGCCAGGAAGGGGCGAAACGCGTGGTCTGTAGCGCCCGCGAGGATGCGGTGGAGTTCTTCGCCAAGCTGGGGTTTATCAACCAGGGTGAAATCACCGTGCCGTCCACCACCCCGATACGCCATTTTTTAATGATCAAACCCATAGTGACGCTGGATGATATTTTGCACCGGCCTGACTGGTGCGGGCAATTGCAACGGGCCTGGTACGAGCATATTCCCTTAAGCGAAAAGATGGGGGTGCGTATCAGCCAGTACACGGGCCAGAAATTTATGACCACCATGCCGGAGACCGGCAACCAGAATCCCCACCATACCCTGTTTGCCGGCAGCCTGTTTTCATTGGCCACCCTGACCGGCTGGGGGCTGATATGGCTGTTGCTGCGCGAACGGCAGCTGGGCGGCACCATTATTCTGGCCGATGCGCATATCCGCTACACCACCGCGGTAACCGGGCGTCCCTGCGCCGTGGCGGATCTGGGCTCGCTCAGCGGCGACCTGGACCGGCTGGCGCGCGGACGCAAAGCGCGGGTGCGGCTGGAAGTGGCGTTATACGGCAACGAGACGAAAGGGGCGATATTTAAAGGCGTGTTCCTGGTGCTGCCGCCCGCTCCCGATAAACCGCTGGAGAGCGGCGGCTCGCTGGTGAACTGAGCAAACGGCGCGCCGCCGTCATCCCCCGCCGTTGCCTGGGCGCAGTCATCATTGCGCCGGCTCGCTTACCAACTCACCCTGCGCCAGGGTTTGATTTACCGTTTGCCCGCTGGCGTTCAGCGCATGCAGCCTGCCGTTCAGGGTGGGCTTGAGCGGCGCGTTGGCGGGTAATTTCCCGGTCAGCGTCAGCTGCATATTGCCATTGCCGGATAACGGCATGGCGGGCCATCCCCAGCGCTGCAATATGGTTAACGGTACCGCCCGGCCGTTAAGGTTAAGGGAAAACCCGCGGTCGGTTTGCTGATCGATCAGGGCGGTGGCCTCAAGCAATCCTTCGCCGGTAAACGCGCTCAGTTCGGTAATATTGATTTTGCCTCGATCGGCGGTCAGCCCCAGCGACGGGCGCCGTACGTCGATTTTATTAAAGGTGGCATCGCTGCCGTTCAGGTTCAGGCTGCCGGACCAGATGCCCCATTGATGATCCCTGGCCAGCACCAATCCCTTGCCAAAAGCATCCAGCGCCGTGACCTGGAAGGGGAACGCGGGATTAATATCGATCAGCAGATTGCGGTTGGCGCTGAATTTATCCACCGCCACCTCCGAGAGCCAGGAAGGCAAGGGTTGCAGCCAGCCGGCAAGCCAATGCTCCGGCAAAGTATACTCCAGTCCGGCAACCATAAAATCATCCAGCTCCAGCCGCTGGCCGTCGCGCTGCCAGCGCCCGGAGGTGCGCATCAACCCGCCTTGCCAGCGTCCGCTGAACTGGCGGATTTCAATACCCCCGGGCGAAAACGTCAGGTTAGCGATGGGATCGTTCAAATGGACGGCGCCGTTTATCAAATCGCTGGCATTAAACGACAGGGTGCCGTCGTCCGACGACCAGTCGCCGTCCTGGAAGGTGACATTGCGTAAGGTTAAATCCAAATCGCTGAAGGCCCAGTTTTTGCCTTCCATGCGCGCATCGATCAAATCGAAACGGTGAATGGTGATTTTGGGCACTTCCGACAATTGGCGCAAAAACTCATCCAGGCTCTGCTCGGTTTGCATGCGCACGTTGCTCAGGCGCAGATTATCCACCTGCCAGGCGCCGTCTTCATCCCGGCGGGCATTGCCGGTCAGCTCCCCCTGGGATAAATCGGCACCCAGGTTATCCAGCCGCAGCCGGTTGTTATCGATTTCCCCCTGCACCAGCACATTTTCCGCCGGAATGCCGTTAAGGGTCAGCGAACGGGCGCTGATCTGGAAGCGGGAATTGCGGCCCAGCGGAAAGCCGATTTGCGGTTTCCAGGGCGTAATGCCGGCATTGACGTTTTGTCCGTTCAGCTCCCAGCCGCCGTAAGGCGACTGTATCGCCATGCCGTTTAATTGCAGGACATCCGCCTGCAATGGAAACGCCAGCGAGGCCGGGTCCAGATTTAACGTGCCGTCCTGCAGCTGAATGCGATCGAAGTGATAGGGTTCGGTGATTTGGCGCACGCTGAAGCCGGCCACCAGCCGCTTGGCCACCACGGTGGGTTTACGCTCTTTTTGACCGAAGGAGATGTTTTCGAAGTAAATTTCCGTCGGTTCGGACCAGCTATGCGCGATTTTATCCAGCGACAGCTGGTAATCGCTGTGCTGGGTGACCAGCCGGCTTACCCAACCGGCGCCCCAGGTGGTTTGCAGCAACACGTAGATCAGGATAATTATCAATATCACTATCAAAAGTATTGATAACAAAAATTTCCCAATAAATTTCATTGCTCAAATCCATCGCTGTCATAAAGGTTACAGTGTTTATGCCGTAATTAGCGAGGGTTCTCAATAGCCAATGCGCTTCCGGCAAAAAAAAGCCGCTGTATTGATACAGCGGCCTCATAAAAACATGAAAATGACTTAATGGTGTTCGGGGGGAAACAGCAGGTTAAGCACGATGGCGGTGATGCCGCCGGCGGCGATGCCGGAAGACATCAGGGTTTTCAGCCACTGCGGCGCGAACTGCAATATCAGCGGTTGCTGCGACACGCCCAGGCCTACCGCCAGCGATAACGCGATGATCATAATGGCGCGGCGGTTAAGCCGTTCGCGCGACACGATACGCACGCCTGAAGCGGCGATGGTGCCGAACATGACGATGGTCGCGCCGCCCAGCACCGGCTCGGGAATATGCTGCACGAACCCGCTGACCACCGGAAACAGCCCCAGCGCTATCAGCATCAGCGATACCACGAACCCCACATAACGGCTGGCGACGCCGGTCAGTTGGATCACGCCGTTATTTTGCCCGAAGCAAGAATTGGGGAACGTATTAAACACGGCGGAAAGCATGGAGTTCAGCCCGTTGGCCAGCACGCCCCCTTTCAGGCGCCGCATATAGATAGGGCCGCGCACCGGTTGTTCCGACACATCGGACGTAGCGGTAATATCGCCGATGGTTTCCAGCGACGTCACCATAAATACCAGCATCAGGGGCACCAGCAGATCCCAGTCAAATCCCAGGCCGTAATACAGCGGCGTCGGCACCATAATCAGCGACTGCGCCGGCGCGGGGGGAGTATCGGGCAGCATACCCATCATCCAGGCCGCCAGATAGCCCACCGCCATGGCGATCACCAGCGAAGCGACCCGCAGGTAAGGGTTGCGCTGGCGGTTGAGCAGGATGATGACCAGGAGCACTATGCCGGCCAACAGCAAATTCTTCGGCGCGCCGAAGCTATGATCGGCCATGGCGGCAAAACCGCCGCCGATGGAGGTCAGCCCCACCTGGATCAGCGAAATGCCGATAATCATCACCACGATGCCGGAAACCAGCGGCGTAATAATGCGCCGCGCCAAATGCAGCACCCGCGACAATAAAATCTCGGTGCACGATGCCACCATCAGCGTGCCGAACAGGGCCGCCATCATGGTGGGCACATCGGCGCCGCCGTTTTTCAGCGCCAGCCCGCCCATAATCAACGGCGTCACAAAGTTAAAGCTGGTGCCCTGGATCGATAACAGACCCGACCCCACCGGCCCCCAGGTTTTAATTTGCAGTATCGATGCCAGGCCGGAAGCAAACAGCGACATGCTGATAATATGCTGCGTATCCTGCGCCGGCAAACCCAGCGCCTGGCAAATCAGCAAGCCGGGAGTGATCACCGCCACAAACATCGCCAGCAAATGCTGGCAGGCGGCAAACAGCGTCTCCGCCAGGGGTGGGCGATCATCCAGATGATAAATCAGCTCGCTTTTGGCAACGGGAATCGGTGCGTCATCGACTTCGGAAGAGGGCATGGTCATGTTAAAGGACTTTCCTGGGCGGCAAAGGAGGCATTTTAATGATCCTGCTTTTAAAAGCAAACGATTGCATTCGCCGGACATCCCCGCCGGTTGATATAAGTCAATCCGGGCGCAGATTCCCGCCGACACGGTACCCACAGCGAGTCGTGTTAAAGGGAGATCGCGCCGTTATGCATTGGTATAGCGCACCCGCTCCGGCATCCAGCGTTCAATCAGCCCCGCGGCCGCGTCAGGATAATGTTCATGAATATGGCGCGCCACCCGCTGCACCTCCGGAATCATCCCCTGATCGCGCAGCAAATCCGCTACCTTGAACTCCGCATTACCGGTCTGGCGCGTGCCCAGCAGCTCGCCCGGCCCGCGAATCTCCAAATCCTGCTGCGCAATCACAAACCCGTCATTGGTATCGCGCAGCACCTGCAACCGCCGCTGCGCGGTCTTGCTTAACGGCGATTTATACAATAGCACGCAGTGCGAAGCCACCGCCCCGCGGCCCACGCGCCCGCGCAGCTGATGCAACTGCGCCAGCCCCAGCCGCTCCGGGTTCTCGATAATCATCAGGCTGGCATTGGGCACATCCACGCCCACCTCAATCACCGTGGTCGCCACCAGCAACTGCACCTCGCCGGTCTTGAAAGCCTGCATAATCTGCTGTTTTTCCTGCGACTTCATCCGGCCGTGCACCAGCCCGATGCGCAGATCCGGCAGCGCGCTCTCCAGCCCTTCCCAGGTAGCCTGCGCCGCCTGGGCCTCCAGCAAATCGGACTCGTCAATCAGCGTACAGACCCAATAAGCCTGGCGCTGCTCTTGCAAACAGGCCTGCCGTACCCGCTGGATAACATCCGCCCGGCGGGTATCCGGGATGGCCACCGTGGTCACCGGCGTACGGCCCGGGGGCAATTCATCGATAACCGATGTATCCAGATCGGCATAAGCGGTCATGGCCAGGGTGCGCGGGATCGGCGTGGCGGTCATAATCAGCTGGTGAGGATGAAAGCCCTGCGCCAGGCCTTTCTCCCACAATGCCAGACGCTGATGCACGCCAAACCGGTGCTGTTCATCGATAATCACCAGCGCCAGCCCCGCAAACAGCACGTGTTCTTGAAAAATCGCATGGGTGCCGACCACCATCCCCACGTTGCCCGCCGCAATCGCTTCCTGCTGGGCGATGCGCGCCTTGCCCTTTTGCTTACCGGCCAGCCAGCCCACTTCAATGCCCAGCGGCTCGAACCAGTGGCGAAACGTCTGCGCATGCTGCTCGGCCAGCAGTTCGGTGGGGGCCATCAAGGCCACCTGCTTACCCTGGGCGATGGCCCGCAGCGCCGCCAGCGCCGCCACCAGCGTTTTGCCCGATCCGACGTCGCCCTGCACCAAACGCATCATCGGTACCGGCTGTGCCAAATCCCGTTCGATTTCGTCCGTTACCCGCCGCTGCGCGCCGGTGGGCGCAAAGGGCAGCAACGCCAAAAACCGCTGCGTAAGACTATGATCGGCGGTCAGCGCCAGCGCCAGATCTTTACGCACACCGGCCCGTACCGCCAGCATACTGAGGTTATGAGCCAGCAGTTCTTCCAGAATCAGCCGGCGCTGCGCCGGATGTTTACCCAATTCCAGATCGGCCAGGGAAATATCCGGCGGCGGCCGATGCAGGGTGCGCAGGGCATCGGGCAGCGCGATCAGGCCGCGGGCCAGCTCCGGCGGCAGCAGTTCGCTGATGGGGCAGTTATCGAGCAGCTTCAGCGCCTGATCGGTCAGGTTGCGCAAGGTCGCCTGGCGCACGCCTTCCGTGGTGGGGTAGACCGGCGTCAGCGAGGCCGCCAGCTCAACGTCCGTTTGTTCGCCCAGCACGTGATACTCGGGATGGATGATTTCGGCGCCCAATTGGCCGCGGCGGATCTCGCCATAGGCCGTAACCCTGCGTCCGGGGGCGAGGCTATTTTTCATGGCGGCGTTGAAGTTAAAAAAGCGCAGGGTGATTATGCCGCTGTCATCGCGCATCCGGCAGGTCAACATGCGCCGCCGGCCGAAGCCGATATCGCAGCTCATGATTTCCCCCTGCACGGTGACAAACATGCCGGGCAATACATCATTAATGGCGTACAACCGGGTACGGTCTTCGTAGCGGGAGGGCAGGTGCAGCAGCAGGTCCTGCAGATTTTCCAGGCCAAGGCGGGCCAGCCGGGCCGATTGAGCGGGACCAACCCCGGAAAGCGAGCTCAGCGGTATGGTGTTCAGCAGACGGCCTTCCATCATTTCAGCACTCCGTGGCGGATAAAGTGGCCCACTATGGCGAATCGGCGGTCATGACCTACCGGCTGACGACCGGTATTTTACCTCGGGGCACCACCCGTCGGGCTCCCGGCGTTAATTGCGGTTACGGGTGACGCGGATGACATCCGGCATCACGCGGATTTTACGCATGATATTGGCCAGATGGACGCGATCGCGGGTGGTCAGGCGAATAAACGCGCTATAGACCCGCCCGTCTTTCTCTTCGGTGTTCAGGCTTTGGATGTTGGAGTCGGCAGCGTTGATGGCCGCGGTAAGATTGGCCAGTGCGCCCTGGTGGTTGAACATGTCCGCTTTGATCTCGGCGATAAACTCCTGCTCGGTATCCAGATCCCACTCCACAGCCATGAATTTTTCCGGTTCTTTCTGGTAGCCGCGGATGTTGCGACAAGATTCATGATGCACCACCAGCCCTTTGCCCGGGCTGACGTGGGCGATAATCGGATCGCCCGGAATCGGCCGGCAGCACTTGGCGAAGGTGATAAGCACCCCCTCCGCGCCTTTGATTGGCAGGGTTTTGGGGCCGGGACCGGGGCCAGGTTCCGGCGGGGTCATATTGGATTGATCCCCTTGCAGATTGCGGGCGATCACCACGCTCATGGCATTGCCCAGGCCGATTTCAGCCAACAGATCGTCCAGGCTGGCCAGTTTCATCCGTTCCAGCTCGCGCTGCATATTTTCCGGCGGCACTTCGGCCAATTTACGGCTGCCGCCCAGCGCATGGTTCAGCAATCGCCGGCCCAGGTTCACCGAGTCGTCGCGCTTGAGGTTTTTCAGCATCTGGCGGATTTTGGCCCGCGCCTTGGAGCTGACGACAAAATTGAGCCAGGCGGCATTGGGCCGCGCGCCCGGGGCGGTAATGATTTCCACCGCCTGGCCGCTGGTCAGCGCCTGCGACAGCGGATAAGGCTGCCGGTCCACCCTGGCGCCGACGCAGGCATGGCCGATATCGGTATGCACCGCATAGGCGAAATCCACCGGGGTGGCGCCCGCCGGCAATTCGACGATGCGCCCTTCCGGGGTAAATACATAAATCTCATCGGGGAACAGATCGGATTTTACGCTTTCGATAAACTCAAACGAGCTGCCGGCGCTTTGCTGTAGTTCCAGCAGGCTTTGCATCCAGCGCTGGGCGCGGATCTGCGCCGTGGTGCCGGTTTCACCCTGCTCTTTATAAGCCCAGTGCGCCGCCACCCCCATCTCCGCCATTTGATCCATGTCCTCGGTGCGGATCTGCACTTCCACCGGCACGCCGTGCGGGCCGATCATCGAGGTATGTACGGACTGATAGCCATTGGCCTTGGGAATGGCGATATAATCCTTCACCCGGCCGGGGCGGGGTTTATACAGGCTGTGCATCTGCCCCAGCACCCGGTAACAGGTGTCCACTTCGCCAACGATCACCCGAAAGGCGTAGATATCCATAATGGAATGGAAACGCTGCTCTTTCAGGTGCATTTTGCAATAAATGGAATAGAGATGTTTTTCCCGGCCGCTGACGCGACAGGGAATACCCGCTTCGGTAAGCCGTCCTTCGATTTCCGCCAGAATTTTCTGGATCATCTCTTTACGGTTGCCGCGCGCGGCTTTCACCACTTCTTTGATCACCCGGTAGCGATTGGGGTACAGCGCTTCAAAACCCAGTTCCTCAAGTTCGGTCTTAAGGTGATGGATACCCAGGCGGTGGGCCAGGGGGCTGTAGATTTCCAAGGTTTCGCGGGCAATGCGCCGGCGCTTGTCCGGACGCAGCGAGCCGAGGGTGCGCATGTTGTGGGTGCGATCGGCCAGCTTGATCAGCACCACGCGAATATCCTGCACCATCGCCATGATCATTTTGCGAAAATTTTCCGCCTGGGCTTCTTTCTTATCGCGGAATTTCAGCTTATCAAGCTTTGAAACGCCTTCCACCAGTTCGGCCACGCTTTTACCGAACAACTGTTCCATGTCTTGGTAAGTCGCCGGGGTATCCTCGATCACGTCATGCAGCAGCGCCGCCATCAGCGTTTCATAGTCGAGACGCATCTCGGCCAGAATACAGGCCACGGCTACGGGGTGGGTGATATAAGGCTCGCCGCTGGAGCGCGACTGTCCCTCGTGGGCATCACGTGCGACAAGATATGCCTGCCGGAGGAGTTTTATCTGGTCCTCGGGCAGGTAACGTTGAATCAGTAGATTCAGACTTTCAAACAGATACAAGTGAGCCGGTGTCCGAGTTTAACGACGGCCTTCAGCAATCGCGGTTACCGCTTGGATCTCTGCGGCTTCCTGCTCCTGCTGTTCCTGGCGATCCCGTAAGTCGAGGATCTGATTGGTGATCAGGCCTTCTTCTATTTCGCGCAGGGAGATAACGGTGACTTTATCGTTTTCTTCCGCAACCAGGGGATCTTTACCGCCGACTTGCAGTTGGCGAGCGCGACGGGCAGCGACCAGCACCAGGTCAAAACGGTTACCAATTTTTTCAACGGCGTCTTGTACAGTTACGCGTGCCATATGTGAGCTACTCCGCAAAATGAGGAAATGACTGGGCATCATACTGAAAGTTGTTTCAGTCCGCCAACAGTTTGGTGATTAAAGCGTCATGCCGTAGTTTTTGACGGCCAAGACGCAGGCGTTCGGCACGGATAATGGTTTTTAAATCCATTAATGCCGTATTGAATTCATCATTCACGATCAGGTAATCATACTCGGCATAGTGCGACATTTCAGCCACTGCCTGCGCCATGCGCCGGGCAATCACCTCTTCGCTGTCCTGGCCGCGCCCGCGCAGCCGGCGATCGAGCTCTTCCTTGGAAGGCGGCAGTACGAATATGCTGCGCGCCTGGGGCATCATGGCGCGAATTTGCTGCGCACCCTGCCAGTCTATATCCAGGAAGACATCCACGCCGGTGGAAAGCACCTGTTCGATAGTCTCGCGGGACGTACCGTAGTAATTGCCGAAGACATTGGCATATTCCAAAAAGGCGCCTTCTTTGATCATGCGCTCGAATTCAGCTTTGGAAACAAAAAAATAGTGTTCCCCATGCTTTTCCCCAGGGCGGATTGGACGGGTGGTATGGGAAATGGAAACCTGGGTGTCGTAAAGCGGTTGTGTTTTAAGCAACGCCTGGATCAGGCTTGATTTTCCCGCCCCGCTGGGTGCTGAGACAATGTAGAGCGTACCATGAACCATAGTGGGATTTTTTCGGCCGTAGTTGATGACGAGTAGTAGATGACTAATAAAAAGCTGATAAATCGACTCGTGAAGGCGACATCATAAGACATTATACACGGCATTGAACACCGATGCAGCTTCACTTATCACCTAAGAACAGCGATCCGCGCTCCGGGCGGTTTTTTGGCCGGATAAGGCTGGATATCCCGAACCGCATATTGGTAAATGGTTGATGGGGGGCGTTTATTTTCCACTATTTAATAAAAAAATTTAACTAATGCAATCCGTACTATTTAAACCGCCGGCCCGGCGATATAACTAAGGGGGTTTGTATAAGTTGATGCGTATATCAGCCTATACAAACCTGATTATTGAACAGCCACGCTTAATTTTTCCTTGGGCCGCCGTTGATATCTTTTCAACAAGCATTTACCCGGCATGGCATATCCGTTTAGGCACCCACAATAGTTTTCCTCATCAATAAATGAACCACTGCTGAAGAAGAATATATAATATTATTTATGTTTTTAGGTAAGGTCGTCACCTAACCCGCCGACATATTGGCTCTACCGGTTAAATTAATTATTACCGCTGATTAGCTTCAAGGGTGCCGCATATCTCGCCGAATTTTTCCAATTGCGATTCTGACAGCGGCGCCAGTATACGCTCAAGGATTGCCCGATGGGTGCGCTGGGCGATTTCCAGCTTATCCCGTCCTTTTTCGGTGATATAAACATGTTTAACGCGGCGGTCGGTCGGGCTTTGCTGGCGCTGCAGCATCTCGTCTTTTTCCAGCGCATCCAAAACGGTGACGACCGTGCGCGAAGAGAACCCCATATAGTTTTTGATATCGGTCGCACTGGTTTTGCCATGGGTTATCAGCTGCAGGATTTTCATTTTAGACAATGAAAGTCCTTCATTGACCAATTGACCATTCACTTCTTTTCTCAAACGGTGGTAGATGCGTGATAAAGATTCCACGGTTACTGAGATATCAATTATCTTTTCCATGTTCATTTCTCTCTGTGTATTTAAGGCGATTTAATCGCCGCGATGGCAGGTTAAAAAATTGTTATGCTCAATCAGGGGTTAATTTATCCCTTCGATTCTTGCTAGATGAAACACATATTCTTCATAATATTGACTATCGACACTCTTTTTACCGCCGACAGAAATTAGCGCTCAATATTGGATGTGAATGAGTCATGGAATCATTAATCAGCTCTTCGGTAAGAAGGACTATATACAATATTGATGACTTAATACCAGCGCAGTTTATATGAATATTTTCTATTTTGAAACATGACTAATAGAAAAATACGCATGTAATATTGAAATATCACCCCAGTGATACTTTATTTTATCTTATTACTTTTTTATTAACTTAATAGCCTGCTATTATTACCTCGATCGCAAAGAAAATTAATTCTTAATTAACTGAAAAGTAAGGATTATTTTTAATAATGATTAATTAACAACAATGAACTACTTACATCTTCCTATAGGAAACTAATAAAAATCTAAAAAAAATAATTTCAATAAAATACTCACAAAAAAATGATAAAGCCATATTTTTTTCTATAAGATTTTTTTTAAATTGTTGATTTTTAAGATGTTATGTTTTTATTGTCGTGTTGTTTTTAGAGGCGTTTTTTAATTTTTTCATTTTAAATCATGGAGTTAAAACGTAAAAATGACGTTTCCCACCCGCGGTGGCGTTCACCTCTTTCCATGCGCCCCGTTTATTCTCGCGCCGCGCGTAAATATGTTATGAGTTGCCCTAATTGCCGGTGGGAAAACACGGCGATGCCATGAGCGCGCAATAATTGCGCCGTTACGCCATTGCCGTTTTTCACCTGGCCGTTAAATGCCCCTGAGTATATGGTCTGGCTGCCGCAAGATGGGCTGCCGTCGGTGAGTAGCGCAACGCGACATTGATGGCGCTGGGCCATTTGCAACGTCAGATGGGCGCCGAGTAAATAGTCTTCGGTAACATCCCGCCCGGTGTTTTCAATTACCCTTGCCCCGTCGCAGACGATAGCGCTGCCTGACGCGCCGACGGTAATTTCCGCCGGCGGGCGCGGCGTGCTAAAACCTGCCGCCAGTTCCGGACAGCAAAAGACTAAACGTCCCTCTTTACGCCACAGCTCCAGAACCTCATGGCGCAGCGTTTTACTTGATCCGTTATAACGGACATTAAAACCTGCCAGGCAGGCGCTGATTAAAATTTTATTCATGTTGTTCGCCCAGATGCAAAAGCGGATTCATGATAAACCGGCAAAAGATAAGCGCAACAATCATCTGGCCCAGCCGGGATAAATCTATTGTCGCATCGCGTATCGGCAGCGATGGCGGGTAGAGATCTATAATGAAAACTTATATATCGCTATGGGGGGAAACAATCGATGTACAGCCACATCCAGATTGGCGCACGCGACCTGCCGCTATTGGTCGCGTTTTATGATCCGGTGCTCGCCGAACTGGGCCTGGTCAGGAAAACGGCGCCCGGCGACGCCGATCCCGCGGGGGTGATTTGGGCCAGGCCTGGCCAACGATGGCCGCAGTTTGTGGTCAATTACCCTATTAACCACCTACCGGCGACCTGGGGCAACGGCTGCCAGGTCGGTTTTGCCGCGCCGTCGCAGGAAGCAGTGGCCTCCGCCTGGTCGGTCGCCCTGGCCCGCGGCGCCATCGATGAAGGCCAGCCCGGCATTCGCGATATTTACGCCAGCGATTATTACGGCGCTTATTGCCGCGACCCGGAGGGCAATAAGCTGTGCTTTGTGTTTGCCGACGGCGTGAGCGACCCGGGTCCTATTCCGCGATCGTAATCGCTTCGCCGAGCGCGACGAATTGCTCATCGGTTTGCGTCCCGTCGATAAAGGTCAGCACGACAAACCGGGCGGGTTGACCGCAGGCCGTGATGGGATAATGCCAGGTATCGGCATGGTAATTAATGCCCTGGTGCGCGGGCACCCGAAAAGCGCGCAGGGTAGCTATATCGGGGAGATCGTCGCCACCGTGTTTGGCCACCATCACCATATAGCTCTCGCAATGGCACGGAATAAAGGTCTGGGATGAAAACCGGTGCCGCTCCATTTCGGTGGCGACCAGGGGAAATTCAGCGGGCCCAATTTCCACTACGCTAAGCCGGGGTTTGGCGCCGTCGCGCCCGTTATGCAGTTCCTTCATCAGTTCCAGGCGCGGCTGGTCGTGGCCCAGGGATAACAGCTGGCCGAAGGGGGCAAAGGCTTCGGCCGTAATGGGCTCAAGGGCAATAGTCGCCATTATTTTTGCTCCCGAAAAGGATGGTGTCGCAGCCAATGATCGGCTATTTCATTGCGCTTGCAGATCCAGACGCCGGGTTTGGCGCGCGCATAATCAAGAAAGCGTATCAGGCCCGAGGCCCGGCCGGGATGCCCCAGCAGGCGCATATGCATGCCCACGTTCATCATTTTGGGAGTCGTTTGTCCTTCCGCGTATAGCACGTCGAAGCTTTCGCGCAGGTAAACAAAAAAATCCTCGCCGGTGCCGAAGTTACCGGTGCCCCACTTCAGGTCATTATTGGTCAGGGTGTAAGGGACCACCAATTGCGGGCGCCCGGCAAGCGTAACGTAGTAGGGCAGTTCATCGTTATAGCTGTCGCTGTCATACACGAAGCCGCCTTCCTCCATCAATAAACGGCGGGTGTTGACGCTGGGTCCGTAACGGCAGTACCAGCCGAACGGCCGCTCCCCCATGGTTTTGCGCAGACTGTCGATGGCCAGCTGAATATGCCGCCGTTCTTCGTCCTCGGACAATTTGTAGTGCTCTATCCAGCGCCAGCCGTGGCAGCATATATCATGGCCGGCGCGTTTAATGGCCTCGGCGGCGGCGGGATTCCTTTCCAGCGCCAGGGCGCAGGCGAACACCGTCATGGGCAGTTGGCGCTCGGAAAAAATACGCATCAACCGCCAGAATCCCACGCGGCTGCCGTATTCAAACATGGATTCCGCGGCCAAATCCCGCTCGCCCCGCGCTACCGACGACGCCGGCAGTTCCACCAGCCCGGCGTCGCTTTGGCCATCGCCGTCGCCGATACTGTATTCGGAGCCCTCTTCATAATTAAGGACAAAGTTCAGCGCGATACGCGCGCCGTCCGGCCAGCCCGCATGGGGCGGATGTTCGCCATAACCGGCCATGTCGCGTTCCAGGGAAATCGCCATCGAATATCTCCATTAGGGATTGCAGCAAAATAGCGCTCAGAATTGTTGTTCCTGGCGACCGCGAATCATCTGCGATAACGTCACGGCGATCACCAGCGCGCCGCCGTAGAACATTTCCTGGATAAACGAGCTGAAACCCAGGAAAACCAAGCCGGTGATACCCGTCACCAGAAAATAAACCGCCACCGTGGTGCCCCAGGGGTTAAAACGCCCGGGTACGATACAGGTGGAGCCGAGAAAGGCGGCGGCAAAGGCCGGTAGCTGATAAGACACGCCCGAGACCGGGTCGGCCGCGCCCTGCGTGCCGGTATAAAGCACACCGGCCAGGGCGCCCAATAAACCCGACGCCATCATGCACAGCACTCTCACCCGATCGGTGTTGATGCCCGACAGCCGCGCGACCTCGCGTCCTTTGCCCACAAACAGGATGCGGCGGCCGAAGGCCGTATATTCCAGGATGTACCACAGGATCAAGGCGACGCCGATGGCGTAGTAGAACTCAAGGGGAATGCCGAACAGGCGCTGGACAATGACGGCATCAATAAGCAGGTTCGAGACGCCGCTGATGGTCATCGAATCGCTTAGCCACAGCGTAATGCCGTGCACAAAGGTGCCCACCCCCAGTGTGACAATCAGTGAATGAATGCGAAACACCGTCATCAGCAAGCCGTTAATCGCTCCTATGACGATGCCCAATACCAGCGCGGCGGCAATGGCCCAGCCAATACCGATATCATGATTGACATTCATCACCGCAATCAGTACCGATGACAGCGTCATGGTATAGGCGATCGACAGGTCGAAATCATTGGCCGTCAGTGGAATCAGTAACCCCAGGGTGATCACCACCAGCACCGCCTGCGATCCCAGGATGGTGGAAAAATTGGCCCAGGTCAGGAAGGTATCGGGCCGCAGATAGCCAAAAAAAGCCATCATCGCGATCCACACGACGATCAGGCCGAATTGTTCGGCGCGCTGAATCCATTTTTTAGCGCCCCGGGCGGTCCGCCGGGCGGACGATAGTTCATTAACCGTTTTATCTGACATGCTCGAACCTCATTATCCTCAACTGCCTTGCAGGCAGCGCTCGGCGATATGCTCTTTGGTCAGTCCGGCGCCGCTTAGCGTCGCAATAACCTTGCCCTGGGAGAAAATCAGCACGCGATCGCAGATCATCGCCAACTGCTCATAGTCGGAGCTGGCGCACAGCACCGTCGCCCCCGAGGCGGCGGCGTCGCCGATATGGCGAAATACCGTCTGGCGGGCGCCGACGTCGATGCCCTGGGTGGGCTCGTCGAGTAGTACCAGCTTGGGTGACTGTTGCAGCCATTTTGCCAGCAGGACTTTTTGCTGGTTGCCGCCGCTCAGGGCCGACATCGGTAAGGACGGGTCCGACGGCCGCACATCAAAATGGCGGCCAAGCTCGCCTGCCAGGCGGAGCATGCCGCCGCGATCCAGCTTGCCGCGCCGGAAGCTGCGGCGTAATACCGGCATGGTGACGTTATCCACCACCGGCAGCGAGCCGATGGCGCCGCTGTTCAAACGGTCGCCCGGGATCAGTACGACGCCTTGCCGGATGGCCTGGCGCGGGGTAAGGCGAGACAGATCCATTCTCTGCTGGCCCAGGCGCACCGTACCGCTCGCCGGGCGCGCGCCGTACAACAGATAAGGAACGTCGTCATATCCGGACCCGATAAGACCGGTCAGCCCAATGACTTCCCCGCCGCTGGCGGAAAGACTGAAATCGGTCAGCATGCCGCCCGCCAGGCCGGCCACGTCCAGATGTCCGCCCACCGCCGACGTGGGTAGCGGGGGGCGGTCGGCCAGCGCCAGGCTGCGGCCAATGATGGCTTCGATAATCCCCTGTTTGGTCGAACCGCCGGTGTCGATTCTGGCCGCCACCTTGCCGTCGCGCAGTACGGTGATCCGCTGCGTAATTTCAAGCACCTCGTCCACGTCATGGGAGACGAACATTACGCTGGCCCCGCCGGCCACCACGGAGCGAATCACATCGAACAGCTTGGCCACGTCCTGGCGGGGTAAAAACGGCGTCGGTTCGTCCAGCACCAGCAGGCCGTTGCCTGCGCCGCTCCCGTGGCGCATCTCTTCGGCCGCGCGGGCAATGGCCAGCAGCGCGCGCTGCACCGGCGACAAATCGGCCAGGATAGCGTCGGGATCGAGCGAAATGCCGTAGGATTCAAAGCATTTTTCGGCGGCGCGGCGTTCCCGCCGCCAATTGATGGCCAAAGATGCGCCCTGCGCCAGCCGCCCGATAAGCAAATTTTCCAGCACGGTCAACGCCGGGATTAGCGCCAACTGCTGATGGACAAAACTGATACGGTGATGGCGAAAAGCGCCGGCCGCCAGGGGCAGGGGCACGTCCGTACCGCAAATCGCCAGGCGGCCGCCCGGATCGGGGGCGTGAAACCCCGCCAGTATTTTTATCAGCGTTGATTTGCCGCAGCCATTTTGCCCCAGCAGGCCGTGCACCTCGCCGCGGGCAATCTCAAACGAGACATTATCCAGGGCGCGCTGGCCGCCAAAGGTTTTGGTTATACCCGACAAAAGCAGGGCCGGCGGCCGGCCGGGAGCGCCGGACGGCGCGGGATTAATGGCCATCAGGGCAACTGCCACAGTTGGTGGAAGCCGGCCAGATAGGCATCACCGTAGCCTTTGGATAGCTGCGGCGGCGTGCCGGCATCCTTGGCGTTATCTTTGGTGAACAGATAAAACGGGATTTTGGGGTCCGCTACCGGCGGCAGGCCGCAGGCAATCCGCATTTCCGAATCCATAATGGAATGGGCTATCCAGTCGAGGTTTTCGCCAATATCCATTTCCACCTGATTGCGCTGCACCATGCCCAGCACAAACGGAGTGCCGTTAAAGGCGTTGATTTTTACCCGGTTTTGCGCGCCGGTGATGGTGACCGCGGGCAGGACAAATTGCACCATGCTGTCATAGATGACGATAATGTAATTGATCGCAGGGTCCGCCAGCAGTGCGGCCTGTACCCCTGGAGTAATGCGGGTGGCCCAATCGGTGCCGATATAATCCAGCATTTTGACCCGGCAGTCGGCGCAGTGTTTCAGCTCATCTTTAATGCCCGCCACCATCGAGTCGGTGGATAGCGGGCCGCTGGAGATAAGCACCAGCGCGTTCAGCTTGCCCCCGGTGCTGACCACCGCGCCGTCCACCAGCAGCGCCCCGGCTTTAAAATAATCGATAGGCACATTGTAATCGGTGTACTTGCGCATGGAGTCGGATTGTTCCAGGCCGTTGTAATGGGAGGCGATAACCTTGATGCCGGCCGCCTGCGCCGCCTTGATTTGCGGGGTCAATACCCGGGGGTCGGCCCCGGCGAGCAGGTCGATAATATCAACCTTCTGGTTCAGGGCGGTATTCATCCCCTGTACCCACTGGGAACTCTGCCCCTGGTTTTCCCAGGTGGTGAATTTGAAGCCGACTTTGTCGGCCACGCCCTGCATCGCTTTTTCAATGGTGGCGGTGAAGGGATTGGCGCTGGACTGCGGCAGACTCATAATGGTTTTGCCGCGCATGCAGCTTTTGGCATCAAAGGCGGGACCGGGGGCGACAAACGCCGGTTTGGCCTGATAAGGCTTGAGCTGTGCTTCGAAATAAGCGAGATCGTCCGCCCTGGCGGCTGATTGCGCGGCCAGCATTGTCAGGTTGCTCATGAATAGGGTCATTATTATCTTTACAACTTTACGATTCATAACGTCCTCTTGCTCTCATGGGGTTCAACGCCCTGACCCAGGGCGGAGGTGTGGCCGTGGCGATAAATTGCACGCAATATTGCAGGCAATGTTTTCCTGCAAGCAAAAAATACGCCATCTCCAGATGATGAGACGAGTTATGTGGCCATCAATAAGTTAATTGTTTGTAAAATAAACTGTTTCACCCCGGCGGGGACGCAGGGCGGGGAGGACGGTTTTTGGCAAGGGGCAATTTTCTATTCCCGCCCCGCCAAGCCCTTGCCCCCTCAAACGGCATCGGCGCCTCATAACGGGGCAGCGCGTGGTGCCCCTGGACCGGAGGGGATCAATGGGAAGGGGAAATAGCGTCGTAGATATCGACTTCCGCCCGCCGGCGTTCGCTGAGATCGAGGCTTTGTTCGATATGCAGGCAATGGGTAAGCGCTTCGGCCGCCGCGCCGTCGGCGTCATTGGCTTCAATCAAGGCAATCATTTTTTCGTGTTCATGCACCAGGCACAGCACGCCGTGCTGTTTTTCATACAGCGATTGGATCAGGCAGACCCGCCGCATCAACAGGGTCAGCATCCGGGTCAGCACCGCGTTACCCGCCATTTCGGCCAGCAGCATATGGAATTCGCCGGCGACCCGGTTCATGGCGGGCAGCCGGTTATCGAACACCTGCCGCTGGGTTTCCAGATGGGCATGGAGGTTGGCGATATGCGCCTTGGTCGCCCTGGCGCAGGCCAGCCTGACGATAACCGATTCCAGATGCCGGCGCGCTTCGAAGATATCCCGGGCTTCGTCTACCGTGGGACGGCAGATAAAAGCGCCGCGGTTGAGTTGAAACTCGATTACCGCTTCGTCGCGCAGGCGTTCGAGCACCCGGCGTACCCGGGAGCGGGGCACGGCATAGCTTTTGGCCAGTTTCACTTCGTTGAGATACTGTCCCGGCCGCAGCGTCTTGTCGATAATGGCATCCACCAGGCGGTCGTAAATCAGCTGTTCTTCCGGCAATTGGCCCCGTGCGCCCAGCAAGGCTGCGGATTCCGATCCTGAAGGTAAGTCGGTGGCATTTTTTGGCATTATTCGCTCTTCATTAAACCTGTTCCCGCTAAGCATTATACCGTCATTTTAACTTTATCTAACCGATCTTATCGCGGCAAACCCCGCGCGATGACTTCGACAACCCGCTGCCATACGTCGTTCTTATATGTCGTTCTTTTGAAAAAACGTGTCGTAATTACGACGTTTATCTTCAATAAACACTGGCAAGCTGGCGTAGGTTCACTGCTCCTACCAGCAGGAACCAGCACTTTTATTTGCGCGGATCGCCCATTCCGGATGCGGGGCGACGGCGGCATTTTCTTCGCGAGAATTTTGAACAGGCTGGGCTTATGTTTTTATACCTGCTTCGCCGGCTGGTGCTGGCGGCTTCCGTGATGCTGGTTGCCATCTCGATATTATTTTGCCTGGTATTCCTGGTGCCCGGCGATCCGGCCTCGGTTGCGTTGGGGCCGCGCGCCAGCGAGGCGCAAAAACAGGCGCTGCGCGAGCATATGGGGCTGGATCGGCCGGCCATCGTACAAATCGGCCGTTTTATCGGCAATGTGGCTTCCGGCGATTTAGGCGAGGATGTGTTGACCCATCGCCCGGTAAATCAACTCATCGCCCGGGCGCTGCCCAATACCCTGATCCTGGCCCTGTCGGCCATTGCCTGGGCGATTATCCTGGGCATTCCGTTGGGCTGCTGGGCGGCGCTGCGCCAAAACAGCTGGGCCGATCGCATTATCGGCCTGTTGTCCACCAGCGTTATCGCCCTGCCGGCCTTTGTGGTGGCTATTTATGCCCTGCTGATCTTCTCGGTGACCTTGAAGTGGTTTCCCGCCATCGGCGCCGGCCAGCGCGATGATATCGGCTCCCAGATGCATGCCCTGGTGCTGCCGTCGCTGACGGTGGGCCTGAGCTGGATCGGTTATTTGTCGCGCCTGGTGCGCGCCTCGATGCTGGAAGTACTCAAGGAGAATCATATCCGTACCTTCCGTGCGTTCGGCATCGGCGACCGGCCGATCGCCCTGCGTTATGCCTTGCCCATCGCGGTGGTGCCGGTGGTCTCGGTGCTGGGCGTCGGTATCGGGTCCTTATTGTCCGGGGCGGTGCTGACGGAAATCGTATTCGCCCGGCCCGGTTTGGGCAAGCTGGCGTTTGATTCGGTTATTTCCCGTAATTTTCCCGTGGTGATGGGCACGGTGGTGGTGACTTCGGGGTTTTATGTCCTGGCCAATCTGATCGCCGATTTGATTAATACTTTTCTCGACCCGCGCGTGCGGCAGGAGCTTTGACCATGGCGCTTATCACCACCACCACCAGCCCGGCGCTGGATACCCCGCAGCCAAACGTCGCCCCGCGCGCGGGGATCGTGCGGGTCCTGCGCCAGGTTTGGGCCGGGGGCATGGGACGGTTTGCGCTGATTTGCGTCTGCGCGCTGCTGCTATGCGCGATTTTCGCCCCCTGGCTCGCGCCCCATGATCCTATTGCCATCAAGGCGGCCCTGCGGCTCAAGGGGCCGAGCATGGACTATTGGCTGGGTAACGATCAATTGGGGCGCGATGTGCTGTCGCGCCTGATTTACGGCAGCCGCATCGCGATGACGGTGGCGTTTGTGGGTACCGGCGGCGCACTGTTGATCGGGTCGATGCTGGGACTGCTGGCGGGCTACGGCCCGCGGCAAATCGATACGCTGCTGATGCTGTTTTGCGACTCGTTGATGTCGATTCCGATGATTTTATTCGCGCTGGCGGTGGTGACGCTGATTGGCTCAAGCGTCGCCACCATCATCATGATCATTATCACGTTTATGGTGCCGGGCTATTTCCGGGTGGTGCGCAGCCAGACGCGGGTGCTAAAGCGCATGGAATATATTATCGCCGCCCGGGCCATGGGCGCGTCCCCGTTAAGCGTGGTGTTCCGGCATCTGATTCCCAACCTGACCGGCACCTTATTGGTGCTGGTGGCCATGGATATCCCGGCGGTGATCGCCATCGAGTCCGGGCTGAGCTTTCTCGGCCAGGGCGTGCAGCCCCCCGACGCCAGCTGGGGCACGGTGCTTAACGATGGTTACTCGTTTATCCGGCAGGCGCCGCATATCGTTATCGCCGCCGGTTTACCCATCATCCTGGCCACCCTGGGATTCACCTTTCTCGGGGAGGCCCTGCGCGATGCGCTCGATCCCCGTACGGCCCGGCAATCAAAGGGAGATAACTGATGGCGCTGCTGGAAATTGAAGATCTTACGGTGGCCTATGACTCCGCCAAAGGCCCGCTGCAAGCGGTGCGCAATATTTCCCTGACCGTGGATAAAGGCGAAGTGCTGGGTCTGGTGGGTGAGAGCGGATCGGGTAAATCCACGCTGGTCGGCGCCATGCTTACCCTGCTGCCCGCCAACGCCCATGCCTCCGGCCAATTGCGTTATAAGGGGCGCAACCTGCTCGATTTGCCAGCGTACGCCCAACGGCAACTGCGCGGCAACGGTATCGCCACGGTGTCCCAGGACCCGTTTACCGCCTTGAACCCGGTGATTACCATCGGCAAGCAATTGCTGGCATTCCAGCACCATAAAGCCGGTTCAAAGGCGGACAAAATGGCGCGCGCCCTGGTAATGCTGGGGCGGGTGGGCATTTCCGATCCGCGGGGGCGATTAAAGCAATACCCCCACGAGCTGAGCGGCGGTATCCGCCAGCGCATCGCCATCGCCGCCGCCCTATTGACCGAGCCGGAACTGCTGATCGCCGATGAACCCACCACTGCCCTGGACGCCACCACGGAAATGCAGGTGGTGGAAGTCCTGCGGGCCAGCCGGGAACTGGTCGACGGCGCCATTATCTTTGTCACTCACGATCTGCATTTGGTCAGCGCCCTGTGCGACAAAGTGGCGGTGATGTATGCCGGCGAGATCGTAGAAGCCGGACCGATAGCGCAGATTTTCGGTTCGCCGTCCCATCCCTATACCCAGGCGTTGCTGGCGTGCGATCCCGAGCGTATCGAGGCGGCCACCCGTGAATTACCGTTTATTGCCGGCTCGGTGCCCATGCCCAGCGTCGGGCGGGTCGGCTGTCCGTTCCAACCCCGCTGCGCCGCTGCTTTCGCTCCGTGCGCCGGCCTGAATCCCGCCGATACCGTGCTGGACGACAGCGGCTGGGTGGTTCGTTGCCATAAGGTGAGCGCCCATGCTTGAAATACACGATTTGGTCGTCCGGTATAAAACCGGCAGTCTGTTCAGCCGCCTGCAACCCGGCGCGGTTAAACATGTGGATGTGCTGGCGGGCGTCAACCTGCATGTGCCGCCCGGCAAGACTCTGGGACTTATCGGTGAAAGCGGCAGCGGTAAAACCACCCTTGGCCGCACGGTGATTGGCCTGGCGCCCATCGCCAGCGGCAGCATTCAGGTCAACGGCCGGGAACCCAATGACGCCAGCGATCTGTCCTGGCGCGCTATTCGCCGGGAAACCGGGCTGATTTTCCAGGACCCGATGGCCGCGCTGGACCCGCGCATGACGGTGGAGCACCTGGTGACCGAGCCTTTCACCGTTAACGGGCGCGATATCAAGCGCCGGGCCGAAGCTTCCCGCTTGCTGGATCTGGTCGGCCTGCCGTCGCTGTTTTTGGACCGTTATCCCCATCAATTATCCGGCGGCCAGGCCCGGCGGGTGGCGGTGGCCCGCGCCCTGGCCCTGCGGCCCAAGCTGATTATCGCCGACGAACCCACCGCCGGACTGGACCTGTCGGTTCAGGGCGAGCTGCTTAACCTGCTGACCTCATTGCAGCAGGAGTTGGGCATGAGTTACCTGATCATTACCCATAACCTGGCGATTACCCGCCATGTAACCGATCGCATCGCCATCATGTACCTGGGGCGCATAGTGGAAACCGGCCCGACCGATGTGGTATTTCGCGCGCCGGCGCACCCTTATACCCAGGCGCTGCTCAGCGCTAAAAGCAAACATAAGCTGCCGGGCGCCGGCGTATTGACCGGGGAAGTGCCTACTTTGTCGCGCCGCCCGTCGGGCTGCGAGTTCCATACCCGCTGCCCGCTGGCCACCGACTACTGCCGCGCCGCGGCGCCGTCATTGCATTCACTCAGCGGGGAGCATCAGGTCGCCTGTCATACCCCGTTAATTAACGCCCAACCCCATTCGGCCCAGACCGGCCGCCTTAGCTTAACGGAGATGCATCCATGAAAGGCCCCTCGATGAACAGACGCGATCTGATTAAAACCATGGCTATCCTCGCCGCCGGGGCGTCCAGCTCTCTGATGATTGGCGGCCGGACGCTGGCCTTTGCCGCGGATAATAAAAACAAAATCCTGCGGGTGCAAAATGACCAGGACATTACCAATCTCGATCCGGCCAACCGCAGCGGCTGGTATGACGAAATGGTGATGTTCGCGGTTTACTCCGGCCTGTGCCAGTACAAGTCCGGCACCGAATGGGGATGGCAACTGGATGCGGCCGAGGTGCTGGAACAAGTGGACCCGCTGACGGTGCATTTTAAACTGAAGCCCGGGATTAAGTGGACCGGCAATTTTGGCGAAATGACGGCGGAAGATGTGAAATATTCATATGAACGTTTCCTCGATCCCAAGCTTTCGGCCATCTATGCCACCGATTGGGACGCGCTGGATCATGTGGAGGTCACCGGGACTTATGAAGGTATTATTCACCTGAAACATCCGTTCGCGCCGCTGTTTACCAGCACGCTGCCCCATGCTTCGGGCCTGATAATTTGCAAAAAAGCGGTGGAAGCCGCCAAGGACAAAAAAATCGCCGCCGACCCGCTGGCCTCATCCGGCCCGTATAAAATCGGCGAATGGCAGCCCCGCGAGCGGCTGACCCTGGTACGCAATGAAAACTGGAGCGGCGCGCATAGTTTTTATGACCAAATCCAGCTGGTGCCGATTGGCGATCTGAATACGGCGGAAATTGCATTTGAAGCCGGCGATTTGGATATGACCAAAATTAATATCAGCGCCATCCCCAAGTATCAGCAGGGTGTGGACGGCACCACCCTGACCATTCGTCCGGCGCTGGCCTATACCTGGCTGGGTATGAATGTCGATCATCCGCTGCTCAAGGATGTGCGGGTGCGCCGGGCGATTCAGCAGGCCATCGACGTACCGTCCATTCTTGACGCCGCCTTTGGCGGCGCGGTGAAACCGGCGTTCGGACTGGTGCCGCCGCCGCTGCCGGGCGCGCGCAGCAAAAATATCCATCCTTTCTCCACCGACGATGCCAAACGCCTGCTTAAGGAAGCCGGCGTCGCCAACCTGCAACTGCGGCTGGACCTGAATTCGTCCACCGACGGCGGCACGGTGGCCCAGGTGATCCAGGCCCAGTTGGCGGAGGTGGGCATCCAGCTGAAAATCAACCAGATGGATAGCGCCGCGTTTGTCGCGGCGGCCCAGGAATCCGAAGGGGACGCCTGGAAAGATTCCCAGTTGCGCATCACCACTTTTACCACCGCCCCGGACGCCAGCTGGGTGACCGCCTGGTTTACCTGCGCCCAGGTGGGTATCTGGAACACTCAGCGCACCTGCGACAAAGCCTGGGATCAATTGAGCGCCGACGCGGCCAACGAACTGGATCAGGCCAAGCGTGCCGCCATGTACGTCAAACTCCAGGATCAACTGGAGGAAACCGGCGCCTACGTTTTCCTTTATCACGGCAGCAATGCCTGGGTGACACCGAACCATATCAAAGGCGCCTGGACCCCTGACGGCCAGTGGCCTTTATTCCGCGAGATCAAGAGCGTCTGATTGTCCGGTATGACCGCCCGGGCACGCAGCGCCGGGCCTTATCACTAAAAATACGCGAATATCGGCCCCGGGGCAGTTGATGATGCCCGGAGCCGGACGTGGGAGTTTCCTTGACTACTGTCCGTATTCCCCTTGCGCCTAAAAAAGGTTTCCGCACCGCCGGAAGCGCGCTCAGGCATCCCAATTACCGCCGGTTCTTCGGCGGCCAATTGCTATCCGTGATCGGCAGTTGGATACATACCATCGCCCTTGGCTGGCTTATCTGGCGGCTGGGGGTGTCTTCGCCCGTAATGCTCGGGCTGCTGGCGTTTTGCAGCCAGGGACCCATTCTGTTGTTCGGGTTATTCACCGGGGTGATCGTCGATCGCTGCGACCGCCGCCGGCTGGTGCTCGCCACGCAAATCGGCTTGACGCTGCTGGTGTCATTGCTGGCCCTGTTAACCTTAAAACATTGGATTACCGGTGAAATCGCTATCGTGATTGCCCTGGGCCTGGGCCTGATCGGCGCCTTTGACTTGCCCGGCCGGCAATCGCTGGTGATCGATTTGGTGGAGTATAACGATCTGGGCAATGCGCTGGCGCTTAACTCGGTGATTTTCAACGGTGCGCGGCTAATCGGCCCCGCCCTGGGCGGCGTGCTGGTGGACACCGTTGGGGAAGGGTGGTGTTTTGCTTTTATCGCCGCCTCTTATATGCCGCTGATTTTGTTTTTATCCACCATGCGCATTCCCCAGCGTCCGCCGGTGACTAGCAGCGGCAGCCTGCTAATGGAAATGGGCGAAGGGCTGGGGTTCCTGCGCCACGACCCCGATGCCCTGCGGATTTTGCTGCTGGTCGGCCTGTGCAGCCTGACCAGCGTGCCTTACTTTTCTTTCTTGCCGATGCTGGCTGATACGGTGTTGAACGGCGGCCCGGCCGGGTCCGGCATTTTGATGAGCATCACCGGCGTCGGCGCGCTCATCGCCGCCCTGCGCCTGACGTGGAGCAGCGATATCGGTAATATGCGCCCGTGGCCGATGTGGGCGGCGCTAATGCTGGGCCTGTCGCAGATTTGTCTGGGCCTGTCGCATTTGTTCTGGCTCAGCGCCCTGATCGCCGCCCCCATCGGCTACGCCATCCTGACCCAGAACCTGACGTCGAATTCGCTGCTCCAGTACCGGGTGCCCGACGGGTTGCGCGGGAGGCTGATGTCGTTTTATTCAATGATGCTGATAGGCACCGTGCCCATCGGCGCCATTATCTGCGGGGGCGTGGCGCAGCTTATCGGCCTGCCGTTAACCATGATTATCGGCGGCGCGATTTGCCTGGCCGGCGTGGCCTGCATCGCCGGCTGGGACCGTTTCGGCGCCCATCGCCACGCTTAAATATTCATTTTTCTTCGCCTGGAGGCGTAACCATGTCAGATTCTGTAGCACACCCGCCGGAGGTTCCCATGGGGTCGGCGCCGGCTTTTCGCCAACTGATGATCCCGCTGTCCGACGGTACCCGCCTGGCTGCCCGCCTGTGGCTACCGGATGGCGGCGGCCGGGTGCCGCTGGTCTTGGAATGGATTCCTTATCGCCAGTCCGATAATACGGCGGTGGGCGACTCGATGATCCACGGTTTTTTTGCCGCGGGGGGCATGGCCGCCATGCGTATCGACCTGCGCGGCAGCGGTAATTCGACGGGGTTGCTGCGTGACGAATACCTGGCCCGGGAACAGGATGATGCGGTGGAGGTTATCGCCTGGATTGCGGCACAGGACTGGAGCAACGGCAGCGTGGGGATGATCGGTATTTCGTGGGGCGGGTTCGCGGCGCTGCAAATCGCCGCCCGCCGGCCGCCGGCGCTGAAAGCGATTATTACCTGCTGCTCCACCGACGATCGTTATACCGACGACGTGCATTTTATGGGCGGCGCATTGCTTACCGACGGGCTGCAATGGGGCAGCGGGTTATTTACCCAACTGGGCCGTCCGCTGGACCCGGCCCATGTGGGCGAGGGCTGGCGCGATTTGTGGCTGGAGCGTTTGCAGGGTATCGAACCGCCGCTGGGACAATGGCTGGCGCACATGGAGCGCGATGATTTCTGGCGGCACGGGTCGGTAAATGAAAACTATGGCGATATCCAGTGCGCGGTCTATGCGGTCGGCGGCTGGACCGACGGTTACTCCGACGCCATCCTGCGGATGATGCAGCATCTGGCCGTGCCGCGCAAAGGGCTGATCGGCCCCTGGACCCATATCTATCCGAACTGGGGCACCCCGGGGCCGGCCATCGATTTTCTGGGGGAGTGCCTGCGCTTTTGGCGTCAATGGCTGCTCGGCGAGGATACCGGCATCATGGACGAACCGATGCTGCATCTGTGGCAAGGGGAGCATTTACGCTCCGAACCGTCATCACTGACGTTGGACGGCCATTGGGTCACCGCGCCGGGCTGGCCGGCGGGAACGGCCACCCGGGATTTTTACCTGGCTCCAGGGCAGTTGACCACCGGCGTGCCGGCGCCGGCGCCCGCTATGATGATTGATACGCCGATGCACTGCGGCCTGATGGGCGGCGAATGGTGCCCGCTCGACGGCGGCGGCAATGCGCCGGAGTTCCAGGGCGACCAGCGCCAGGATGACGGACTGTCGGTTTGCTTCGACACCCCGGTGCTGGATGAACCGCTAATACTCTGCGGCAAGGCCGGGCTGGAAGTGGATATCGCCTTTGACAGCCCAGCGGCCATGCTGGTGCTGCGCCTTAACGAGGTGGATGCCGGCGGACGATCGTCGCGTATTACCTTTGGTATTCACCGGTTGACCCGTCCCGATGTGCCGGCCGGACAGTTCTTTCGCGTGGTATTGCCCTTGAAGGGCGTGGCATATCGCTTTTCCCCCGGCTGCCGGGTGCGTTTGGCCTTGTCCACCACCTACTGGCCGATGGCCTGGGCCGAACCGGGCCAGGGGCCGGTTGCTTTACGTCCCGCCGGCGCCGTTTTGCGCCTGCCGTCCCGCCCCGCAGGCGTGCTGGATCGGCCGGACGCCTTTGGCCCCGCCCGCTCGGCGCCGGCGCTGGAACATGAGGTGTCGCGCGCGGAAACCACCTCCCGCCAGGTGCATTGGGATGCCGGCAGTAATCTTCACCGGGTGACCATGGATGCCCTGCGTCAAAAAACCCGCATCGGCGAACTGAGTTTCGACAGTGAAGGCCATGAGATCTATGAAATCGGCGCCACGCCGGAAACCGCGCGCTGGGAGGCGATCCGCATGCAGCGTTATATGCGTCCCGGCTGGTTTATCGAGCTGCGTTGCGAAACCCGGCTGGCATGGAAAGATGGCGCCCTGCACCTGCTTTCCCGCTACGAGGCGCGGGAAAATCAACAAGTGGTATATGACCGGCAGTGGGAACATCAATTTGCCATAAGAAATAACGGTAAGCCGGCCTGATTGGGGTAGTATTAAAGCGTGGCGGGCCATGACCCGTTAAACAGCGAGGGGGAGAGGCCAGATTAAGCGTAACCAGCTACCAACGGTAACTCATGACATGTTCCCGGCTGAACCCCTCGTTTTCACGTTTCTGCTCGGGCATGATTTTTCCATGATGAGCCTGGCCTCGGCCATCGAACCGCTGCGCTCCTATAACCGGCTCTACGAGAAACAGGCCTTTGCCTGGCACCTGGCCAGCCTGAACGGGGAACCGGTGGAGGCCGCCAACGGCATTCCTTTTGCCACCCGCGCCATAAACGACGTGCTGCCCGGTTCCCATTATTTGTTTATCTGCGGCGGCGAACGCGTAGTGGCGCCTAAGTTCGAGCGCGGCTATCTCAAAGCCATGCGCCAGGCCGCCCGCGCCGGTCTGTTTATCGGCTCGCTCTCCACCGGCACGTTTTTGCTGGCCAAATGCGGCCTGCTTACCGGCTATCGCTGTACTATCCATTGGGAAAGCCGCACCGCATTTGAAGAGGCTTACCCCGATATTGAATGCACCCGTAAAATCTATGAAATCGACCGCGGCCGCCTCACCTGTTCCGGCGGCACGGCGGCCATGGATATGATGCTTAATTTGATTGCCGAGCGCCACGGCGGCGATCGCGCCACCGCCGTGGCCAATCAGTTCCATCACGAACGCATTCGCAGCGCCGCCGACGAGCAGCGCGGCGGGCGCCCGAACCGTTCTCCCATCCCCGAGACGCTGGGGACGGCCATCGCCGTGATGCAGGCGCATATCGAGGACCCGATTACGCTGCCGGAAGTATCGGCACGGGCGGGCATCGGCAAACGCCAGCTTGAACGCCTGTTCGGCCGCCACCTCGGCAAGACGCCGCAACGTTATTACCTGGAGTTGCGCCTGGAGCAGGCGCGCGAGATGCTGATCTATTCCGATTTATCGATTATCGATGTGGCGGTGTCGGTCGGTTTTAGCTCCACGTCGCACTTTGCCGGCTGGTTTCGCCGGGCTTTTGGCGTTCTGCCGTCGGAAATGCGCCGGGTCAGGCGCGCCAAGCATGGCTAGTCGCGCCCGCGGCGCCTAATAGAGGTCCGCCCGCCGATCGGCGAAATAATCATGTCGCCGCCGCCAATCCCGCAGCTTTTGGACGTCTATCTCACCCGTCAGGTAAGCGGCGCCGTCATTTGCCGACGCCGTGATACTTCCCCCGTCCGGCCCGGCAAGCCGGCTTTGGCCGATGCAGGGGAAGGCGCCAGTGGTATCGCCGCGGTTGACGAATGCGACAAAACAGCCATTTTCATAAGCGCGCGCGGGTACCACATGGCGGGGCACCACGTCGTAGCCCGCCGTGGTGGCGCTGATGCACAACAGGCAATCAAGTCCGCCGATGGCCTGGGCGCGGGCCGCTTCCGGAAAATCAAGGTCGTAGCAGATCAGCATGCCAAAGCGCAAACCCGCCAGCCCGAAGCTGACCAGGCCGTCGCCTGGGCGAAACAGCGCCGTCTCATACCCGGACCACAGGTGGGTCTTGCGGTAATTCGCCAGCACCCGGCCCAGGGGATCGATAACCTGCATCGCATTATATAAGCCCGCCGCGCCGCGTTCGGCGTAGCCAAAGGCCAGCGCCTGCCGTTTTTCCCGCGCCAGCGCGGCCAGTTTAGCCAATGTGGCCTCTCCTTGCGCCAGGGCCAGGCGGCGGATACGCGCCGGATCGTCATAACCGCACAGGGCCAGTTCCGGCAGCACTACCAGATCGGCCGCGGGCAGGGCATCCATCGCCACGCGCACCCAGCCGATCATCTCGTCTTCACTTTCAGGGGCGCCGGTAATTTGAGCGAGGCCTAGCTTCATTATTTTGTCGCTCCGCCGGAGGTAATAATGGGAAAGAAAGGGAAATGCTGCTCCCAGCGGCGGGTGAACAGGATATTATCCCCGTCAAAGGCGTCCAGGCTTGACGCCAGCCGCCAACCGGTGTCATCGGCGGTAAGCCGGCTGGTAACCTCCAGGCGCGCCCGCCAGTCGCCGCGGTGAAAGCCGGCGCTGCGCACCGCCTCGGAACTGGCCCCCGACGGATCGAGGGCGTTGATTTTATAGGTTTCCCGGCCCAGGGCATCCAAACGCAGGCCGGTTTCTTCCAGCATCAGCGCTCCCAGATTGCGCACCACCTCCAGGGTGGTGTCGCCGTCATCCATATCCCGGTTCAGGCGCAGGCGCCCGCGCTGCGGCGCCACCAAAACCCTGGCGGGAACCGCCGGCGGCACCCGGGGGCCGCCCAGATCGGGCGCGGAGCAGGGGGATATGGCGCCGTCGCGTACCGGCAGTTCGATGTTGCCGCCCCGCAGGGTCAGGCTGGCGCGAGCCGGAAGCGGCGCGGCCAGCGGCCAGTACGCGGTGGAGACCGCCACGCGCAGGCGATAACCGGCGGGGAGCTCAAACGCCGAGGCTTTTAGCGGCACCCGGATGCTATAGACCTCGCCGGGAAGCAGGGGGTCGCACCGATCGTGGCCGTTACGCTGGTTGAGATTAAGCAGGCCATAGGTGATACGTATCGACGTGCCGTCAGGCGCAACGGCGTTCAGACGTACCGCTACCATGGCCTGGGGCAGGTCGCTGGCCAGGGCCAGGGTGACTACCGGCCGGCCGACCAAGGCCAGCGGCGCGTCGGCGGCGGGGCCGTCAAAGCAGGCGGAACCGGCGTCATCTTCCCGCTGATCCCCCGGCATATCGGGGCCCCAGCCATAAGGGCACCATTCTCCGGAGGCAATGCCGGTGGTGGCCGGCGAGCAGACGGTAAGGGCAAACGGCGCCTGTGCGGTTGGCCGTAAACGGCCCGGCGCCAGGTGGAGCATTTGCCCGGCGATGGCCGGGCTGGGCCACCGGGATTCCGCGTGCCAGCGTCCGCGCCGGGTTTGGTAACGCGCCCGCGGCGGTTCCGCTTCCTGCATCCAGTAGGTCAGCATGGGTTCGTCCATAATGCCGGTCGGCTCGCCCTTAAGCCAATGATCGAACCAGCGGCCGACATACCGGATAAAATCGATTTGCGGACCGGGCGTGGCAATATGCGGGAAAGCATGGCCCCAAGGGCCGATCAGGCCCTTGCGCGGTCCCGGCAGATGTTCGAGCAGGCGCAGCACCGTATTGGTATAACCGTCCGCCCAGCCGCCGACGGCCAGTACCGGTACCTGGATTTTGGCATAGTCCTCGCATACCGAGCCGCTGCGCCAGTAGTTATCGCGCACCGGATGCCGCATCCAGCGCGCGGCGGGAGGCTGGTCCATGGCCTGGAGCCGCTCAAGCCACATCGCCCGCCAGCGATCGCCGACAATCGCGGGGTCTGGCGGCGTGGGCGTCCAGGTAAACAGCGTGGCGCCATATTGCAGGTTGTCGTTAAGCAGCGCGCCGCCCATATAATGCATATCGTCGGCAAAACGGTCGTCCGTGGAGCACGCGGTGACGATGGCTTTCAGCGCCGGCGGGCGCAGGGCCGCGATTTGCAGCGAATTAAAGCCGCTCCAGGAGATGCCGATCATGCCCACCGCGCCCGAACACCATGGCTGCTCGGCAATCCAGGCGATGACTTCGCAGGCATCGCGCCACTCCTGCGGAGTGTATTCGTCATTCATCAATCCGTCGGAATCCCCCGCTCCGCGCATATCCACCCTGATGGCGGCATAACCGCCGGCCGCCAGGGCGGGATGGAGGATGGCGTCGTCGCCGCGATGGCGATCCCGTCGCCGGTACGGCAGGTATTCCAGTATCGCCGGCACCGGCGGCGATTCCCGGCCCGCGGGGGTAGCCGGCAGCCATATCCGCGCCGCGAGCCGGCAGCCGTCCGATAACGTAATCCAGACTGTTTCCAAAATCCGCATGGCCGCTGTTCCGCAATTTAATCAATTCCCTATCTTTACATAATGCCGGCGGCGGGCCATCGGTTTTACGACCTGTTTTAGGAAAAGAACGACATCCGGCCGGCAATAGCCATTGATATCCATACGCGTGCCTGCGCCGGTTAACTACGGTAACATTGCCGGATAAGGCGGCGTCACGCTATACGCCTGAACTTCAAGGAGCGGCAATGAACCTGACCTGGTATGACTGGCACCAAAACGAACTGACGGTGCAACGCTTGTATGACATTCTGGCGCTGCGCAATGCCGTATTTATCATTGAGCAAAGCTGCTTGTACCAGGATCTGGACGGTCTGGATCTGGTGGGGGATAACCGCCACGTGGCCGGATATCTGGAGGGTAAACTTATCGCCTACGCGCGCATTCTGGACGTAGGGGGGCAACTGGCTATCGGCCGCGTGATTATTGCAACGCAGGCCCGCGGCATGAGCCTGGGCAATCAATTAATGACGCGGGCGCTGGCGGCATGTGAAACCCACTGGCCGGGCAGGCCCATCCATCTTTCCGCACAGGCCCATTTACAGCAATTCTATCGCCGGTTTGGTTTCGCGGCGGTAACGGATATCTATGACGAGGACGGCATTATGCATATCGGCATGAGCAACCGGCCCTGACCGGGGGACTTCCCGTGCCTCGCCCGTCAAGCCTGTGCGTTTTATCCTGCGGGTGGGCGGCTATCAATGCCACTGGGATAAACTCATTTCCGCGACGATGCCTGGACCGAAGCCGGCGATCACCGCTTTGCCTCCGGCTTTAAACCCGCCGGCCTCATGCATTCGCCGATAGGCCTCGAACACCACCGAACTGGCGATATTGCCGCAATTTACCAGCGTATCGCGGCTAAAGGAGAAGCTTTCCAGCGGTACGCCGAGATATTTACACAAATCATCCAGTATCCGCGGTCCCCCCGCATGGATAATATAATGATCCAACCGGTCTATGTCCCAGCCGTGGGTTTGGGCAAATGCCTGCATGACCGGGGCCAGGGGCCGCATGGTCCCCGGTACGCGCTTATCCAGCCGGAAATGAAAACCGGTATCCTTAACCGCATAGCGTATCCATTCATCCGTCTCCGGAATTAAATAACTGCTGTTATTTTGCAGTTCCAATCCGTTGCCCGGGCGTGCGGTGACCACGGCGGAGGTAATGGCATCACCAAATAATCCGTCCGACAGCAGGCTGCCGATATCGCCGTCGGTGGGTTGATAACTCAATGAGCAGAATTCGCAACTGACAATTAATACGTTGCTGCCGGGATGCGCCACGATAAAATCATGGGCCCGGTTTATGGCCGCCCCACCGGCGGCGCAGCCCATTTGTGCAATAGGGATTTGCACCGTATTGAGCGGCAATCCCATTTTATTGATAAGCCAGGCGGTTAATGACGGCATCAAAAATCCGGAGCAGGAGACATAAATTATGGCGGAGACATCTTTAGCGGTGATGTCCGCATGACTTAATGCTTCCTCAATCACGGCGGGCACCAGTCGTTTGGATTCATACTCAAAAACCGCGTTTCTATAACCGAATCCCGGATGGAGGGTCGCCAACTCAATGGGTTGAATAATATGTCTTTTCTTAACGCCGGTATTGGTAATAAGACCGATGGATTTTTCCAGGTTTGGATTATCTTTAAATTCCCGCCGCGCCAAGTCAAGCGTATCGTCGAGGGTAATAATATATTCCGGTAGATAAATTGCCGGCTTGTGTAGTGTAGCCATTTTTAACTCCATAACATCCTAAAATAAGTTAATTTTATGATTGAGTATTTTAATTTATAAAAACTAATCGATTTAAGGTTGGTAGCCATAATTCATTTTGTCAATTCATGGTAATCCGCACTTTAAACCAGTGCTTGTATGCTAAACCATATTATATTCAAAAATTTAGAGGAATAGCGGCGAAGCGATCAAGTCATAAACCCAAGGCGCTACGGGGATAAATATCAATTTAACCGAGTAGAAATAAATACCCGTACGCTTTTTTTATTTAAAGCAGACATTAGATGATAACGGCAGCGGATCTTAGGATTTTCTCTTTTTATAATATATTAGGCATTGCATCGGATTAAAGCTAGTGAATTATTCTGGCCGTCGCCGAGAAAACAGAGGATAATTCAGTGGGCGTGGCGCCAGGAGAGGAATTAGTATTGTTGGGCGCTGGCTTATAATATTATTTTGAATAATACCATTAATAATAAAAATCTTCCCGACCGACGATTGCCGGTTCGCCGTTATGCCCGGGCGTCATCAAGGCTGGGCCGCCACGGATGGTTGCAAAAAGTTTCTCCTTGGCTGGTATAATCGGGCGCGCGCCTGATAATATAAAGCCATTAGCGGGCAAAGGGCGGATATCCTTCCATGATTAATCAGCATTGGGTTGATATTGCCAGGGACGGGGATACCCAGATTGAAACCATCCGGGCGCATTTCAAAGGCCATGCTTACGATGCCCACTGGCATGATACCTACCTGATCGGCGTAACCGAAGCGGGGGTGCAGCAATTCCATTCGGGCCGGGTTAAATATCGCAGTACCCCGGGCAAAGTATTTACCCTGCAACCGGGGGAAATCCATGACGGGGATGCTATCGACGGGGCCGGGTTTACTTACCGTATGCTCTATATTCCCCCGGCACTGTTTCACACCGCGTTGCCGCACATCCTTGATCATGTCCCGGGCCGGTTTGAAATGTCATTCGCCACCACGCTTAAACAGGACGATCGGCTCGCCGCCGCGACCCTGGCGGCCTTTAATGCCCTGCATGACCAGGAAAGCAAAATCATCAGAGACCACGCCTTACTGGCATTAATGCTGCTGCTGACCCGGCAGTTTTCCTGGCGTAAAGCCGCCCGGCCGGAAGAAGCCGATACCGCCGCCATTCGCGGGGCGCGTGATTATCTGCATGATATGCTGGAGGAAGATATCGGCTTAGCCGAATTGGCCGCCGTTGCCGGGATGGATCGTTTTCGGCTCAGCCGGGAGTTTCAGGCGACCTTCGGCCTGCCGCCCCATGCCTATCTGGTACAATTGCGCCTGGTAAAGGCGCGCAGGCTGCTGGCCCAGGGGAAGCCGCCGGCGGATGTGGCGGCCCTTACCGGCTTTGCCGACCAGAGCCATTTGGGACGCTGGTTCAGGCGGGCCTATCAGTTAACGCCCGCCGCCTATCGGCAAATTTGCACAAACGTTCCAGACGCTTGAAATCATCGCGATCTATTCTCCGGGTTTAAGCCAGCAGGAGAATAGATATGAGCTCAACCAGCGCCGTAATTTCCAATAATGTTCCCGATGCCATTCCCAATCAGCCTGAACGCTGCGTGATTATTCTTAATGAGGCGCTGCCGGCGGGGAAGGCGGTCAATGCTGCGGCGGTGATTGCGCTTACCGTGGGCCAGCGGCATCCGATGCTGGTGGGGGCCCCCCTGATCGACGCGGATAATATGGAATATCCGGGCCTGATCCCCATCGGTATCCCGGTACTGAGCGCGCCGGCGCAAACCTTGAATGCGCTATCGGACCGGTGTCGGCAGCAGGGCCTGGACCGGGTGATTTTTCCGCTGGAAGGCCAGGCCACCACCGATTATGCCGGATTTTGCCAGGCCGTCCGCGCCTTGCCCTCCGGGGAGATTCAATTGCTGGGGATAGCGATTATCGGCAATAAAAAAGCCGTAAGGAAACTTACCGCGCGCTGCGCCCTGTTCGGTTAGGTTACCGGCGGATCTGCCGGCGTAACGTCAGAATCGATAGCGATAGCCCAGCAGAAATAATGGCGTGTTCCTTTCCGAAACCAGCGGGCTATCGGTGATGCCGTCGCCCAGGCGGGAATACCCGGCATTGAACATCACATCCTGGTGGGCCGTGAGCGCATAAACGGTGTCTATGCCAAACGACAGATTATAGGTGGCTTTGCCGTGGTAGGCGGGACGATCGTTCCTTGCTTCGCCCGGCGTTACGCCAAAATAATAATCGACGTTCTTATCGTTCAGCCATTCCACTCCCAGCCTGGGCGCAACGGTGAACGATCCGACGG
Organism: Sodalis sp. RH21; assembly: GCF_047324175.1. NCBI lineage: Bacteria > Pseudomonadati > Pseudomonadota > Gammaproteobacteria > Enterobacterales > Bruguierivoracaceae > Sodalis > Sodalis sp. RH21. The sequence goes on from NZ_CP178732.1 coordinate 5,845,823, forward strand.
TAAACTCCTTGCTGACATCCAGTTTTGCCTTTTGGCCGCGGTTGCCGCTGGTCAGATAGCTAAAGGAGGTTTTTACCCAGGGTGATTGCCACTGCACCACCGGGCCGTACCAAAAAGCGCCGTTGCGATCGTCCATGCCTTTAAGTATGGGGGCATCCGATGATTTATACCCGCCAAACAGGTCATACTCTCCCCGCAGGGCAAAGGATACCGAATCCCAGCGGGCTATTTTCAGGTCGGCGCGATTGCCAAAAACCTGTACCCATTTATTATCGAAATAAATTAACGGAATTGCCGAGGCGTTCCAGCCATCGCCTTGGTAGGGCGATTTTTTATATCCCGCCGCGGCACCGATGCCCCAGTGGGTGACGTTCGGCTTATCGCTAAACCCGATAAATTCGGGGCCGCTGGCGGTGCGGGGGGCAACGGCCGGCTCATCGGCTTTTATCTCGCCGGCATAAAGCGCCAGCACGCTTAGGAGAATGAAATGACGGGAATTGGCCTGCCGGGTATTTTTCACGATTTTTCCTTTGCGCTGTTAAAAATAAGCCTGTTCAAGCGATGCACTGTTTTTCTTGCAGGAGAGTTCTGCCACGGTGATGATCAAATAAGATTATCGTGACATCTCATTTATCAGGTTATGCACAGCATGCCCCAGGGATATTTCCGGCGGATGTCTGATTAATATCAGTCTGGAAACAATGTGTCTGAATTGAAATATATGATTTTAACCGTTGAATGAATTAAACTCGGTCTCCCTATTCCAGCCCGTGCCTATACCGTCATGAATACTATTCTTATCGTGGATGACGATACGGAAATACTTGAATTGCTTGATAAGTTTTTCACCCGGCACGGTTTCCAGGTGCTATTGGCCAACAACGGCGCCGCCATGGATGCCATGTTTGAGGCCCAACAGCCGCATATTATTATCCTCGACGTCATGATGCCGGGCGAGGATGGTTTGTCCTTGTGCCGGCGTATTCGCGCCGACAAAGGTATTCCCATTATCATGCTTACGGGCATGGGTGAAATAAGCGACCGCATTGTCGGCCTGGAACTGGGTGCCGATGATTATATCGCCAAACCCTTTGATGCCCGGGAACTGCTGGCGCGGGTACGCGCGGTATTGCGCCGCAGCGGCGAGACCGACACGCCTTACGCCAATGGTGCATTGCCGGTATTTGTCTTCGCCCATTGGCAGTTGAATATCGCCCGTCGCGAACTGCGTTCCAGGGAAGGGGTTTTGATCCCGCTGTCCGGCGGGGAATTCGATTTATTGTTGGTCTTGGTCGAACATCCGCAGCGCATCCTGACGCGCGATCAACTGCTGAATCTGGCGCACGGCCAGACCCATGATGTGTATGACCGCAGTATCGATGTGCTGGTCAGCCGCTTAAGGCGCAAGCTGGAGCCGGACGCGCTGCACCCCCCGATTATCCGCACCGTGCGCAATAACGGCTATTTATTTGTTCCCCGCGTGAGCCGGTTATGATGACGCGGCGGCCGGGCGATACCCTGGTGCAGTGGATTGCCCTGACCATCGTACTGGCGATGCTGATCTCGCTGGGGCTCAACGCCCTGTTTGTCCAGGGAGCCGGCGTCTGGGCCGGGCCCTCGCTGCTCAAAAATGGATTATTGGAACAGGCCGCACAGACCACGCGTATTCTTGAGTCCGCTCCCGCCGCCGCACGGCCGGCCTTGGCGCGGGCCGCGACCAATCCATCGTTCACCGTTGCGTGGTATCCCACCCGGGCGGCCACCGGCCTGCCGCCGCGCGCCGACAATATGTTTAAAGACGGCGCGCCCATTATCCGCCGGCTGTTAAGCGACCCGGCCCGGTGGGTGGAGGCCTACGAGCCCCACGAATGGCGCCAGGCCGGCGCGGATCGAGGCTACGCGATGCTGATTCGGCTTAAAGACGACAGCTGGCTGATATTTAGTACCCCCGTGCGCAGCTGGGGGCTGAACGAGGGCCTGCATAACGCTATTATCATGGCGCTCGATTTGATCGCCACGCTGGCGGTAGCCTGGTTTGCCACGCTGCGCCTGGCCAACCCGCTGCGGCGCTTTGCCAATGCGGCCACGCATTTTGGCCTAAATTTCCGCGCGCCGCCGATCCCCGAAGAAGGCCCCTATGAACTGCGCACGGCTATCCGGGCGTTTAATACCATGCAGCGGCAAATCCAGCATTTCGTCACCGATCGTACGCAGATGCTGGCCGCTATTTCCCACGATCTGCGCGCGCCGCTGACCCGTATGCGCCTGCGCGGCGAGTTTATCGAAGATGCCCAACAGCAGCGCAAACTATTTCGCGATGTGGATGAGATGCAGGCGATGATCAACGCGGCGCTGGAGTTTTTCCGGGAAAACCTGGGCCAGGAAGAGCCCACGTCCTTTGATTTAGCCGGTTTGCTGCTGCTGATCGTGGATGATTATCGCGATCAGGATATTGCGGTGGATTTCCGCGGGCCGCGCTACTACGTGTTCTGGGGGCGGCCTATGGGTCTCAAGCGGGTGCTGACCAATCTTATCGATAATGCCGTCAGCTATGCTATGCCCTCAACCGATATCCAGGACAAGGTCTGCGCCGGCGCCGTGCGCATTGAACTTTGTCCGGCCCCGGATCGGGTCACAATCAATGTCAGCGACCATGGCCCCGGTATTCCCGATGAGTTGTTGCAGCAGGTTTTCACCCCGTTTTTCCGCGTGGAGGGTTCGCGCAATCGCGCTACCGGCGGCGTCGGTTTGGGGCTGGCGGTGGCGCGGGCCATTATCGCCGAGCAGGGCGGGGAGCTGACGTTAACCAATCGCCCCGCCGGTGGGTTGAACGCCGCCATTATTTTGCCCCATCAACCGGCGTGAGCCGCCTGCCGCCGCTGGGCCGGGTCTAGTCCTCCAGAAACGATGAGCGGGTTTTTTCAAGGCCAAAAAGCGCTGTCAGCCCGATCAGCACCAGGCCGCAGGCCACCGAAAGGCTGAAATCGACGCTCCCGGTAAGCCAGAATACGCACTGCATCCCGCCTTCGCCCAGGGCGCCGGAAAAAGAGAGCAATCCGAGATACAGGGTCTTGCGATGAGGGAAGCGCGTTTGCATTGCCAGGCCGTAGAGCTGGCCAAAGGCGATATATCCCCCAAGGGCCATCATCGCCAGCGCGGTTAAGATGCTATAAAAACCATGGTTGCCCAGGACAATTAATAGCAATCCACCCAGCACCGCCGTCAGGCCGGCGGCGGCGTTGCCGGCGTTATTGTTTTCCAATCTGGAGACAAATTTAAGCGCGAAAAACAGCGCGACCACGAGCAGGGCATCAAAAGATAACCAAAGATTCACGCCGTCCTGACCCAAAAAAACCGAGTCCAGCGAGGGCAAAATAGCGTACACGATGGATGCCGCCGCCCAAACGGCAAGGGTAGCCAGCCAAATAAGGCAAAAACGCCGGTCAAACCCGCCGCCGCGCGCCGCCGGCGTGACGTTTCGATCGTGACGACTGATATTACCCAAGCGAAACATGTTAACCACCAGCGCGAATAATATTGCCGCTTCCAGAGCCGCGATGGCCTGATAGCTTTTGGCCGGCAGGAAAGCAAAGAGCGGGGCGATGAAGGCGCAAACATTAATGAGCATCAGGTGGATATTAAAAATATCATGGTTGGCTATTTCACCTCTGAGCGTCTTGGCATCCAGATCGGCCGATTCAATCAGGCTGATGAGCATGGTGGTGGACGCGCCGCCGCCGATACCGGCGAACAGCGCAAGGAGGAAAACCGTCGCGGGGTCCTGGCTGTAAACCAGCAGCATCAGGGCCGCGGCTTCAACCATCACCCCGGCGGTAAAGATCAACTCCCGCTTAATATATCGGGCAAAAAAGCCGAACAGGAGCGGGGTGCAGCGATACATGAAAAACAGCAGGAAAAAAAACAGTCCGGTTTCCGGACCGGTAATAATTCCGGCACTGACCAGTTTCAGGGGAATAACAATGCCGACACTTACAAAAAACAGACGTTCAAAAAAATGCAGGGTAAGAATATTGATTAAACGAGACCTGGCTTGCCGGCATTTTATTTGACTGGTTACATTAATATTTTCTTTATCGATTAAACGTAGCATCAGTAGTTATACACTCGCGAAATATCTTGCTCTTTACTGTAAAAATCGACTATCTGCCGATCTTCTTCATGTAACATTTCGATAAGACTGCAAATGTGTACCAGTATGGTGTTTTGTTCCTCTTCCGAAATCAGCGGGATATGTTTTAATAAATTAAGCGTTATGAGATCATGATTGCCGCCCTCATTAATATCGGAATGTTTTATCAGGGGTTGATAAAAATTCTCCGGCAAGCCATGTTCAGTGCATACTTTTATAAAGCATTCATTAAAGGCATGACTTGGGGTCTCGAAGAGAAACAGCGCGGAAAAGAAACTCAGGTAATGTTGCCTGGCATAAACCCCCAGGCTGGCATTGGCCATAAATGTTGCCGGTAATGGCTGGCGCATGAGGAGCTCGGATTCTGCGATTCCTACGGCCGCCAGGCAGTCCATCATCATCCGATCGTGATCGTATTCCTCCACAAACAGCGCTAGCAGCTGGCCTCTAATCTCTTCGCTTACCACATGGCTCAGCGCGGGCGAAATCAGTACCGGCGCCATCTTGACCAAATGGTAGTATTCCATGGCAAAACCAATGAGTTCATTTTTAGTTATCGCATTGGCGATCATTCTTTGATAAAGCGGAGATTGACCCAGTCGATATTGCCATCGATGAGCCGTGGGAATAAGTCTGGAATAATAAAAATCTTCGCCACTCATGACCTTATCAGTATTTTTTTGGGTAAATTCATTCATTAACCCAAGTTTATCAAGGTCGTTAATTATTTCATTGGGAGAAAAACCGCATTTGGAAAATAGTTTATTTAATTCGGAAAGCTCTTTTTCCCCCAATGAAAGCTTTTTGATAAATCTTAGTAGTTCTCCTTTTCGCTCAGATTCGACTTGTATATCGCATCCCTGCTCTCTGTAATCAAGAGATATGCCGGTAGCGGTGTTATTGATATGGACGCCTTTTCTTAATCCAGGTACGGAAAAAAATACAGCCATGTTATCACCCCCGATGATTAAGCTACTCTCAATAGGTTATCCGTCTGAGAGTAATAATCCCAGACAGACCGATAAAACGTATCGCAAATTTCGATGAAAAGATGTGTTTGTCTTTTCATTCTGTTAACGTCGGCTACAGCAATAGCCGGAATATTGGAAAAAAGCTGGCGTCCCAGGCTGGCATGTTTGTCTTTAATATTTATCAGCGAATGCGATTTGATAATTTCCACAAAGGATGTGCTTATTTTTCCAGAGTTTTCCATCGCGGTGACATAACCATCAACCTGGCTATCTTTACCCTCCAGCACTTCCAGAGTGCTAAAGAAAAACAGCGAATCGTTGGCCGACCAGAATGCCAGGGCGTTGGCCAACCCCAGCGTCTCGGGCAGGGGAACCGATCTGATAATGCTTTGCTCCTCAAGTCCCAGAAGCTTCAGGCCGGAAAGAATAATGTCGCAATGACCGTTTTCTCCGCAAAAAACATTATTCATGGTTTCACGGGCTTTGCGGGAACCATGGAAATACAGGGCGTGGGCGTCGAATGAGCTGCCCCGCGATAGTAAATGGTAGTTTTCAATGGCCATGCCAATATAAACATTTACCGGCACCTTGCCCGGCTCTTTGCATTTTTCCCAAAAAATATTCTTGTACAAAAGTTGATGTAATAATTTATTTTGTACATCTTCTATTTCTAATATGGCGCGTTTCCCACTGAGAAAATCCGCCTGTGTATTTTTTAAAACCAATCCATGTAGGACCATGGATTCTATTAATTGAACAGCATCTTCGGACGAAATCGCCGATGGTTTTTTTTTGATAATGTCCGCCATGGCCGTTTTCCCATCAAGCAATGCCAGGAATTTTAAGGTGTCCTCCGGTGCCGACGGTAATTCAGTAAATGAAAATTCCTCATCATCAGTAACGGCAATAATACCGTCTTCCGACAATGACGTGGTGCATTTAAGCTGCGGGAAATAATTTTTTCCATTCATGATTTATACTCCATAAAGAAAGGCATCTCCAGGAGATGCCTTATTTTTCTGGCGCTTACAGGTGCTTCGGTACCAGGACTGGACGAGTTTTTTTCGCGACGATTAAGACCTTCTTAGCTTTTATACCCATATCAAACTCCTTTCTTTAGTTAAACATACATACGCTATATATCAGCGTGCCTTTGGAAAACAGACTTACGAGGGTTCTGGGTATTTATTGAATTATTAGCTCTGCTTCTGTTTGTAGTTATTGTTGGAATGTATTTTCTTCTGACCCTATTCCCTGTTCAATGTCTATAAGCTAAATCATACCGTTTGGCATTGCAATAGCGAAATCAAATAAATAAACTAAAGTGATAATATGATAAATAAATTATTTTATCTTGATTAAATTAATACCCCAGACTATTTAGGCTTTATTTAAAATAGGTTTATCTAATAAATATGAACCTATTTTAAAAATAATCACCATGGGCGGATATAGCGGAAAACAGCGCTAACCCGATTGACCTACCGCCCGGCGGCGGGCGATGGGAGCGGCGCCTGATGGGAAACCGCCGTTTTCACATGTCATTCATTGCGGCCGACGCCGGCATAAAAAGTCATGCCGTTTATACTTTATAGATGATTCAGGACGGTCTCTTGCGCCGGTAAATAACTCAATAAAATAGGGACATCCCGGGGATTTACCGGGCAAAAACCATGGGTATTTGTCCGGCGGCCTCCAGCAATAGGTTTATCCACCTTTTAACATCATCGGTGAGAATATGACCGGGCCAAACCACCCGGAATTCATGATCTGCGGGTAATTGAAAATCCGCGCCAAACACAGCCATCAGGTTCCCCTTGGTTAACGCATCGTAAGCGACGGCGCGGCTGCCTAATACAATTCCTTTGCCCTCAATGGCATCCTGTAAAGCACTGCCGACGCTGTTATACGATAGCGTGGCAATAGGACGGGCAAGGTCAGGGGCGAAAGCGGAAAACCAGGCCGGCCAAGCGGGGATTCCGCCGCCTTCCCGCCCGGTCCAGGGTGAATCTATTAAGCGGAAAGCCGGCAAATTCCCGATGGTTATACCCGGCCCGGCCTGCTGCATTAGCGCCGGGCTTATCATCGGGTAAAAGGCGTCCGCCAATAATAAACGCGCGTTTTCGGCCGGCGCGCTGACCGGGCAGTACCGTATGGCGATATCCGCGTCCCCCGCCGCCAGATCGCGGATATTTTCACTGGCGTCGATACTCAATCCGGTCAGGTTTCCCTGGTTTTGCAGCGCCGGCAAACGATTGGCCAGCCAGTGGCTGGCGATACCCATGGTACAGGTGAGCTTCAGCAGGTTTTTGGGCGCCGGGCGGGCGCGATCCGCCGCCAGCCTGAGGATGCCAAAGGCCCGCGTCACGTCGGTGGAGAGGGCTTTACCCGTTTCATTAAGGAAAACGGCATTTCCTTTACGGGTAAACAGCGTCACGCCCAGTTCGTCTTCAAGCCGGCTTATCTGGCGGCTGACCGCCCCCAGGGTGACATTAAGTTCCCGTGCGGCCTCGGTAAAGCTGGCGTAACGTGCCGCCGCCTCGAAAGTTTTCAAAGCAATCATGGAAGGCAGACGCGCGGTATTGAGCTTGAGTTTCATGCAACCATATTGCCTGACAATCGATTTCCCGCAATGCTTTTCTCCGCTAGGCTACAGCCTTTAATCAAGCATGGGCGGGGGTTGGCAATGGACGTGGCGATGGGCCTGCTGGCGGCGGTGCTGTGGGGCGGTACGGATGTGCTGATCGGCATTAATGCCAGGCAGGCAGGAATACGCCGCGCGGTATGGTATGCACAGTTAATCGGTTTTATCTTCATCAGCGCCATGCTTGCCTGCCTGCCGTCATTATGGGATCGTGCCGGCCAGGCCGCCCCGGTTACCTGGGTGCTGGCCATGCTGGCGGCCAGCCTGACCGTTATCGGGGCGCTTTGCCTTTCCAGGGCGTTCGCCACCGGAAAAACCGCGGCGATCGCGCCGCTGGTTACCTCATATGGCGCGGTGACCGCATGGTTAAACTGGTTAAGCGGGGAAAGGCTGAGCGGCATAATGCTGGCGGGATTGCTGCTTTGCATTATGGGCGTGATGATGAGTTCGGCCGCCCGGCCGAAGAAAGAATCAGGGGTTTATGCCAAAAGCGCACCCTATTTCGCCGTTGCCGCCGCCGGGCTTTATGGCATCAGTTTTTGGCTCCAGGGCCGCTATACGCTGCCCGGCCTTGGACCGATCATGATGCTGTGGGTCGGCTACGGGGTAGGCTTAGGCATATTGAGTACATTATCCCTGCGGGTGGCCGCCCCCGTTTTTATTCCTTCCGTTACCCAGGGCCTGCTGCTGTTGGCGGCCAGTCTGTTAAATCTGGGTGGTTTTGCCGCTTTTGCGCTTGGCGCGGCGCGCGGATCGGTCTCCATCGTGACGGTGCTGAGCACCCTTTCCGGCGGCGTGGCGGCGCTGCTTGGCGCGGCGCTGCTCAAAGAGCGCCTGTCCGCCGTGCAGTTGACCGGCGTGCTCCTGGTAATGGGGGGCGCGGTTTGTTTGCATCTTTGATGCCGGCGCGGTGTCCGCTGCGGCGAAAGCCTGCGGATTCATCGGCTTATATTGAACAATCTTGTGAACGCCAGCTTGCCGCCGTTAGTGATATTAACTTCCCTGAAACCAGGCACCCGGCTTAACCACCCTTTTTGCTCACAGAGGATAAAAAAAGCAGCGCCGGCATCGCCGCCTAAATGAAATCGTCTTTCACTCCAGTCAAGACAAGCGCAACAAGCCTTACGCTTTGTTTTCGGGTCAAGCGCCAGGCCTAATTGCTGGAACTGTCTTAGGCCGGCCGGGGTAATGGCGGTTCCACCGGAATCAACCCATCCTTCGTTGATCATAAAGTCGTAAATCTTGACAGCGATTTCACCCGCTAAATGATCGTAACACGTGCGGGCATTTCTTAATTGGCGGGGCGCGCGGGTTTCTGGCGGCGAAATCCGTTTCCAGGAGACGCCCATTATCGTTTCAACGAGTTCGGCGATGTCATTTCCGGCCAGACGATAATAACGGTGCCGTCCCTGTGAAAGACAGGTAATTAATTTTCCATTTACGAGCCGGGAAAGATGAGCGCTGGCAGTTGAAGCGGCTACATCTGCGGCAGCGCTGAGTTCGGTAGCCGTCCATGCGCGTCCATCCATTAAAGCACAGAGTATTTTGACGCGAGAAGCGTCAGACATGGCAGATGCGACTGCTGCTATCGAGCGTTCAAATGAGCCGTTGTTTTCACTTGTTTCAATGCTGTTAAGTTCAGTGTTTTTAAGCATGCTTACTCTGGCAAAACCGCCCACTTTTCGGTTACTTTGGCAGCGACGATATCATTGTCCGTAATAAGTATCAGTTGATTTGCATGGTCGCTGTATTGCGTCAGGATGTTGACGCCCTTTTCAGCCAGAGTTGCGGCGATTTCGCCCAGTTCGCCCGGCTGTTCCTGCCTAAGTTTTCTGATTAACGGCTTATTGATATGTTGTACTTGAAAACCTTCCCTTTCAAGCACTGCGCGAGCCTTCTCGCCATTTTCGACCAGGAAGTGGGCGTGGCTTTCATTATCAATGGTAAATACGCCGCCACCTTCAAGACCTATGCCATTACGCCCAAGGATAGTTCCCAAGGAAGCTAGAGATCCGGGAGCATTTTTTAATACAATATGAATATCGTACATCTGTCTATCCTCGCGTTTCCGATGAATAATCCCTGACGACCTGGGCAATACGTATCCTGTAAAAGGAAAAAATCGATTCACGCCCTTCAGCCTGAGCGGCTTTGTGAGAGACATTTTTCTTCCAGGCAAGCACTGAATCCTCATCTTTCCACCAAGATAATGACAAAATTTTTCCCTGGATCGTCAGGCTTTGGAAACGCTCTATTGCAATGAAACCATCAATACCCGCCAGCAGTGGCTTGAGTTCCGTGGCTAACTGGAGGTAACGATCTTGTTTGGCAGGAACGATGTCCGCCTCGAAAAGTACCGCGATCATAATTCTTCTCTCTGATGTACGAATAAGAGTTACTTTAATGATTTCAGAATTGAATACTTCGGCAATGAGCGAAATATGAATGCAGTTCAGGCCCGCAGGTAGCGCTGCGACGTTTCGCCCAGGGTAAGCGCGCCGCGGCTTCGGCCAGGTGAAGTTGCTGACGCCATTGGGCGAAGGTCATGCCGGTTTGCTCGCGGAACAACCATCCAGCATGGCGGTGAAAACCCATAGCGGCGATGGTCGCCAGGATCAGTTAGCGATAGCGGCAGGTTTGAGATAGGCCAGGATCATATCGTGGGCCTGATGTTTATGCTGCCGCTGCCAGTCGGCGGTGAGCAAATCCGTCTCGAACATGTAGGACATCGTAAAGGCATTGGCTTTGTGAAATACGCTTAGGCTGACCAGGGTGACATACAGATGCAATGCGTCGATGCCGGGGCGGAGCGTGCCCTGTCGCTCGCCGAGCCGGATCAGCCCGGCCAATAAATCGCGGATGGGAAACGACATCGCCTGGATACGGGCGGAGTGTTTCAGGGCATCGGCCTTGTTAAGATTTTCCCATTGGAGCAAGCTTTGCAGTTCGCGGTGCCGGGCAAAATGGCTTTCGATGAAATCATATAACTGCAATATGCCGTCGACGGGGTCTATCTGATGCATATCCAGTTTCAATTTTAATTCTTCATCCCGCAACTGGCCGAGCACATATTCCAATACCTCGATATAGAGATTCAGCTTGTTGCCGAAATAGTGATAAATCATGCGGATATTGACGCCGGTCAGGGCAGCGATGGTTTCGACGCGAACCCCGCTGAATCCTTTATCGGCAAATTCATGCAGGGCAATCTCAAAAATACGCCGGCGGGTGTTCTGTGCCAACTGTTGCCGCTTGCCCGGCGTTCTGCCGCGGGTTGCGGCGGTTTCGTCCTGATTGATGTTTGACATGGTTTTCATCCTGATTAACGCTGATAAGGCTGCGTCAGGGCGGCCGGCGCGGTCTGCCGTCCGATCAACCCGGCTACGGCGATCAGCGCGAGCAAATAGGGCAGCATAATCAACAGGGCGGTGGGCACATTAATACCCAGCAGCGGCAACTGAAATTGCAGCGCGCTGGCCGCGCCGAACAGCAGGCAGGCCAAAGCGGTACGGCCGATTTTCCAGTTGCCGAAAATAATGGCGGCGATGGCCAGATAACCGGTGCCGTTGGTCATACCTTCGGTAAAAGTATGGATATCGCCAATGGAAATCAGGCAACCCGCCGCGGCCGCCGTCATGCCGGAAAAAATCACCGCGCCGTAACGCAGCCGGGTGACGGATAAACCCGACTGATCCACGGCGCGCGGCGCGGCGCCCACCGCATGCAGGGCGATACCCAACGCGGTGCGGCGCATGACCACGGCGCCCGCCAGTAAAACCAGCAGTCCGAGGTAAAACAGCCACACCTGGTTTAACACTTCGTTGCCCAGCAGCGGCACATCGCGCAACAGCGGCGGCGACCATTTTTCCAGACCCGGAATCACCGCGCTTGATCGGGCGCCGAACATCTCCCGGTAGGCCAGCGTGGTAGCGCCCAACGCCAGGATATTGATGCCGATACCGGTGACGATTTGGTTGGCCCGCAGGGTAATGCTGAGAAAAGCCTGCAGCAGCGCCAGGGGGATGACTCCGAGCACGCCGATCAGCAGACCCCATTCGGCGTTGCCGGTTACGCTGGCCCCCGCCGCGCCGAGAAACGCCCCGGTGAGCATCATGCCTTCCACGCTCATATTCAGTACGCCGGCGCGCTCGCTGATCAGCTCGCCGGTAGACGCCACGATTAACGGGGCGGCCAGCCGGATAGATGAGCCGGCGAAAATGGCCAGCAGTTCCATATTCATGCGTTTTCCCCTTTACGATCCAGCCACATGGCGCTGCCCGCCAGGGCCAGGATAACGATGGCCTGCACCACCAGCACCAGCGCTGCGGGAACCTGCGCCACCATTTCCATATTAATGCCGCCGGAACGCATAAACCCGAACAGCAGCGCGGCGATAAACACGCCGGCGACCGAGTTGCGCGCCAGCAGTCCCACCACCAGCCCGTCAAATCCGTAACCGGAGGAGAACCCCGCTTTTAGCGAGTATTGATCCCCTTGCAGCATCATCGCGCCCGCCAGTCCGCCGAACGCGCCGGCAATGACCAGGGCGGCCACCGTGGTCCGGGTGATGGCTATCCCGGCGCGTTTGGCCGCCAGCGGATTGTAGCCGACCGCCCGCAGCGCAAAACCAAAACGCGTACGCTGTATAACGATCGCCACCACAATGCCCAGTACCACCGTCACCGCTAAACCCAGATGGATGCCCAATCCGCTATCCGGCCACAGCAGGGGTAATTGTGTGGTGTCGGGAATGGTCTGGGACTCCGGCAGCGTTCCCCCGCTGGTCATCGGCTGGCGCAGCAGATCCACGGATTGGACGCACCAGTAAAGTAACCAAACGGCGATAAACGACAGCAATAAGGTGCTGATCACTTCGTTGGTGCCCAGGCGGGCTTTCAGCCAGCCGGGAATGGCGCCCCATACCCCGCCCGCCAGGGCGGCGCACAGCATCGGCACGATGTAGGCCAAGCCGTAAGGCAATCCGTCGCAGCCGCTGTATAGGCTCATGGCGGTGGCGGCGATGGCGCCGATGGCAATCTGCCCTTCGCCGCCGACGTTGGTCAGGCGGGCGCGGTTGGCCAGGACAAAACCGATACCAACCAGGGCAAACGCCAGACTGCGGTTAATGGACGCGCCGATGGCGTAAGGCGATCCCCAGGCGCCGTCGGCAAATGCCGCCAGGGCCTCCGATACCGGCACTCCGACGCTGAGGATCATCAATAGCGCCGCCAATAAGGCGGCCGCCACGGCGCCGCCCAGCACCTGCAGGGTGCGCAGATGCGTATTAACGCGCCGCGGCGGGGTTGGTTTAATTAAAATATTGGTCATGCCGCTTGTCCCGCCATCCAGGCGCCGATCGCGGCGCGGTCGTGCTGTCCGCCCCGGCTGGCACCCATGATTTTTCCCCGGTAAAACACCACTATCCGATCCGCTACCGCCAGCACTTCATCCAGTTCGGATGAGATCAGCAATACGCCGACGCCGCGATCGCGCGCGTCCCTGATATGGCGGTAGACCGCGGCCACCGCGCCGACATCCAGGCCGCGCGTAGGCTGTGCCGCCACCAACAGCACCAGGGATTCCAGCGTCAATTCACGCGCCAGCACGGCTTTTTGCTGATTGCCGCCGGACAGGCCGCCAAAGCGCGCATCGGCGCCGGCGGCGCGGATATCAAAGCGCGTTATCAGCGCCTGCGCCTGGTCGCGCATTTTGCGGCGCTGCAAAAAACCATAGCGGGAATAGCGGCCCATATGATTAAGCAGCAAGTTTTCCGTCAGGCTCATATCGGTAATGCAGCCCACCGCATGGCGATCTTCCGGCACAATGCCGACCCCGGCCCGGGTCATTTGCTGCGGCGAGGCGCCGGTGACGTCACGCCCCGCGACATAAATCCGCCCGTCGCTGGCAGGCAGCATACCGGCCAATACCGCGCCCAGTTCGCTCTGGCCGTTGCCTTCCACGCCGGCTATCGCCACAATCTCGCCGCGATTAACCACCATCGTGCAATTGTCCAGCCGGGTGACGCCCTGGGCGTCGCGCACGGTTAGCCCATTGAGCTGCAATACTTCTTCACTTAGCGCGTAGCGTTTGGCCTGCGGGGCGGCAACAGCGGGCGTTGCATTGGCGGCGCCCTCCTGCCCGGGGCGGTCGATCATGGCGCGCACCAGGCGGTCGATCTCCTGCGCCGGCCGGGTGGATTCCGCCACCACCCGGCCGTTTTGCAATACCGTGGCGCGCGAGGCGATACGCTGGATTTCGGCCAGCTTGTGGGTGACCAGCACTACCGCGCATCCCTGTTTGGCCACCCGCTCGCATACGGACAACAGCGCGCCGATTTCCGCCGGCAGCAGGACCGCGGTGGGCTCATCAAGGATCAGCACGCTGGGGTTGCGCAGCAGGCATTTGACTATCTCCACACGCTGGCGCTCCCCCACCGATAACGCGGATATTTTCGCCTGTAAATCCAGGTCCAGCCCCAGGCTTTGCAAGGTTTCCCCGATCCGCCGGCGCTGTCGGCCATAATCAATCCACCCCCGCGACTGCCCCAGCAGTAGGTTATCGAGTACGCTGACGTTATTTACCAGACTGAAATGCTGATGCACCATGGCAATGCCCGCCGCCAGCGCATCATGGGGCCGCCGGGGTTTATAAGGGGTGCCCGCGCGCAGCATAACGCCGCCGTCGGGCTGATGGACGCCAAAAATAACATTACATAACGTCGACTTACCCGCGCCGTTCTCGCCCAACAGGCAATGCACTTCTCCGGGCAGCAGATCCAGGGTTACGTGGGATAACGCCTGGAACGCGCCGAAAAATTTATCGATGCCCTGGAGCGATAGCGCGGGGATCGGCATGCTGAGATCGCCAGCCATGCGGGTTATCCTTCCAGCACTTTAATTTTGCCGCTTTGGATATCCTGCTTGATTTGCTTCAACTTGGCATCGATTTCCGGCGTGGAGCTGCATACGATCATGTCCGATGCCTGGGGACCCATGGCGAGGCCAAAGGCTTTATAGCCCGGCTGCCAGGTCTGTTTTTCCAATTGGTCGATGGCATATTGCACTTGGTAGCCCACGCCGGTGACGCTATAGCCGACATAGAGCGGGTCGGTACCGCAGCGCGCGGTATAGCTGCCGATGATATGGGTGTTTTTCTCCTTGGCCGCCTGCTCCAGACCGCGCAGCCCGAGATTAAGAATATGATAATGAATGTCCGCGCCCTGCGAGATGGCGGCCAGCGTGGCTTCGTGGGCCTTGGAAACATCGTCGAAATCACCGGTATAGCTGACCAGGTTTTGCACTTTGGGGTTGATATATTGGGCGCCGTTGCCGAATTCCTTCCCGGCGTTCACAATCGACGGAATCTCCATCCCGCCCACATAGCTGATCTTATCGGTTTTGGTCAGCATCGCCGCCGCCGCGCCCGCGACAAACGCGATTTCCGCTTGTTTTACATCATAACCCGCCACGTTGGCCGGCATGGCTTGCCCCTGATTGCCGCCGACAATGGAAAACTTCACCTTCGGGAACCGTTTGGCCACCTTTAATACCGCCGCCTGGGTTTGCCCGCCGACGCCGATAACCAACTGGTTTTTGGTCGCCAGATTGGTCAGCGCCTGTTCCATATCCGCATAATTGATATTTTCGATAATCTGGGTTTTAAGCTTGTCGCCGAAGGTCTTTTGCGAGGCCATAACGCCGTCATAACCAGACTCCATCCAGCCTTTGTCCATTTTTGAACCCGGGATCAATACCCCCACGCGCATCGCCTCGTCGGCCATGGCTTGCTGGGATACCAGCGCGCCGGCGAGCAGGGTAAAAGAAACAACCAAACGAATTGATAAGGCAGATGACATTTTGGCACTCCTATTGCGTATGAAGTGAAGTAAGTAAGTTATTACTGAACGGCTTTTGCAAATTCAGTGCCAGTGCATCCAGGTTCAGCCGGTTAAGGCTGCTGCCATCCTCTAAACCAGACAAAACGGGCCGCCGCCCGCCAAAGGAGAGACGCTTTATGCCACAGCCGACACCAGAAACCGCAGGCGTTGCCGCGCCGCTGGGGACCTTCGCCAATACCCGCTGGCATGCCGATGCGCAGCAGGTGGATATGGTGGTTCCCTACCGCGAACCGGTCATCGCTACCCTGGCCAGCGAGCCGCAAAATGTCAGAATCGACCTGCGCCATACGGCCATTATCATTATCGATATGCAAAACGACTTCTGCGCCGCCACCGGTTGGGTTGATCACATAGGGGGCAATTTTGCGGTGGATCGTGCACCCATTGCACCATTACAGCGCCTGTTGCCGGTATTGCGCGCGCAGCAGGTGCCGGTTATCTGGGTCAATTGGGGTAATCGGCCCGACCTGGCCAATATGCCGGCCAACCAGCATCATCTATATAAGCCGACCGGCGTAGGGATCGGCCTGGGGGAAGCCTTGCCGGGGCATGGCGCCCATGTGCTGGAAAAAAATTCCTGGGCGGCGGCGATAGTGGACGAACTGGCCCCGCGCCCTGGGGATATCCAGGTGGATAAATACCGCATCAGCGGTTTTTGGGATACCCCTCTGGACAGTATTCTGCGCAACCTGGGGATACGCACCATCCTGTTTGCCGGCGTCAATACCGATCAATGCGTACTGCATTCGCTGACCGACGCTAATTTCCTCGGTTATGGCTGCGTGCTGCTGGAAGATTGCTGCGCCACATCTTCGCCGGATTTCTGCGCCCAGGCCACCGTATGGAATGTTAAAAAATGCTTTGGTTTTGTCACCGACTCGGCGCGGGTGATCGCGGCGATACCGGACGACGCCGGGGAAAAGGAGGCGAAATGAGCGCTTTTATGCCCGGGCCCCGGCTGCGCGTACCGGCGATAACCGCCGGCGCGCTCGACGGGTTGTGTTTTGCGGTGAAAGACCTGATTGATATCGCCGGCAGCGTCACCGGCGGCGGAAATCCCGACTGGCGGCGTACCCACGGGCCGGCCACCAGCCATGCTCCCTGCGTCGCCGCGCTGCTGGGCGCCGGCGCCGCGGTGGAGGGCAAAACCATCAGCGATGAGCTGGCCTACAGCCTGGAGGGAAAAAATGCCCATTATGGTACCCCGTTAAACCCACGTTGGCCGTGGGCGCTGCCCGGTGGTTCTTCCAGCGGCTCGGCCAGCGCCGTGGCGGCAGGGGACGTGGATTTTGCCTTGGGCACCGATACCGGCGGTTCGGTGCGGGTCCCCGCCGCATTTTGCGGCTTATGGGGTATCCGGCCCACCCATGGACGCATTTCTTTGGCGGGGGTGCTGCCGTTCGCGCCGCGTTTCGATACGGTGGGCTGGTTTACCCGCGAAGGGGCATTGCTGGAACGGGTGGCCGACGTGCTGTTACCGCCCGAGGAGCCGGAATCCGCGGCCAAGGGCCATAAAACGCCGCTGCTGTTCGCCGAGGCCTTTGCCGCCCGCGCCGCGACCGAAGCCGACGACGCGCTGGCGCTGCGCCGCCATGCGTTGCGTCACGGACCGGCCGCAAGCATCGAACTATTCGCCGGGCAGGCCGATCGCTGGCTGGCCTGTTACCAGCATTTGCAGGATGAAGCCATTCTGGCTGCCCTGGGCGACTGGCTGCGCCGCGTCAAACCGGTATTCGGCACGGATATTGCCGCGCGCTTTGCCCGGCTTGATGAGGTCGACCCGTCGCAAACCGCGTTTTTTCTGGCCATGCGGCAGCAGCTGCAAAAAGAAATGGATGCCCTGCTGACCAATCATTGGCTGATATTGCCCACCACACCGCGGGCGTTGCTGTCGTTGCAAGCCGACGGCGGCCAGATCCAGCATTTTTACCAGCAGGCGCTAACCTTTAATGCCGTAGCGGGATTGGCCGGTTTGCCGCAGGTAACCGTACCGCTGGCCGACGGGCGGGAGGGCCCGCTGGCTATCTCGGTTATCGGCGCCCGCGGCTGCGATCGGCAATTGATCCAATGGGCCAGGACATATTTTGCCTGACGTTCGGCTAAGACTCGGCAAGTACGGCGGCGGTGCATCAAATTCCTGCGGCTGGTCCGGGGTCTGGCTGCCCGGAGGCTTTGCGCATTACCGATCTGTAATGCTTGGGGGCCCTGCCGGTGACGCGCTTGAACGCAATGCTGAATGCGCTCTCGGAAGAATAGCCCAGCGACGCCGCAAGCGTAGCCAGGGAAGCATTGCCTTCCCGCAGCGTGCGTTCGGCCAGATGCATGCGCCACTGGGTGAGGTAGGTCAGCGGCGCGACGCCGGCGACGGATTTGAAATAGATCGCGAAAGCGGTGCGCGACATGGCGCAGGCCTGGGCGAGATCGGCCAGATGACGGGCCTGGGCGGGATCGTCATGCATCAAGCGAATGGCCGGCGCGATACGCGGATCGCTGATGGCTCTCAGCCGCCCGGCCATCAAGGCATCCGTGGTGGCCAGGTAACCGCGCAGGATTTGCAGGAACATCAACTGGGCCAGCTGCGCCGACGCAAAGTCGGAGCCAGGCAACCCGGAGCTATGCTCATGTACCAGTTGATCGATCAGCCATTGCAGCGCGGTGGCCTCAGCGCGGCCGGCGCGCAAATGGATGGCCGGCGGCAGGTTATTGATAAGCAACTGACCGCCGGCCGAGTCCAACTGCACGTGCCCCCCCAAAAAGAGAAATTCGTCCCCCACGCCAATATTAATGATTTTGCGGGATACATGCGCAAAAAGATGTCTGGCATTCTGCGCAGGCAAGGAAAGGTCGCTTGCGAGGGTGAACGCGCGGGCGGCGGCCATCAGGAATACATCGCCCTCCCTGAGCCGGATGGGGGCATCCCCGCCTTCCATGGCGAGCCAGCATGCGCCCCGCGCGGCGATGAAAAATTTGACGCGATCGGGCGGTGGAAACGCAATCGCCCAATCGCCGCCGGCGCTAAAACCACCGGCGACCACCGAGCGGGCATTCACCAGCGTCAGGATATGAGAAAAGGGATCTTGGTTCATTTCTGAACTATCGCAAATGTTTTAAGCACTGGCAAGTATTCCCGGTCCACAACAAGCGCGCTATCGTGGCGGATATCGACACCGACCCATACACCAGCAGAGGTTCTTTATGTCTACACCCCAACTCCCCATTAATTCCGGTTTCACCGCCGCATCGACCACCGCCCATGTTATCAGCGGCATCAACCTGGTGGGCAAGGTGGCGATTATCACCGGCGGCTATTCCGGGCTCGGCCGGGAAACCGCCCGGACCCTGGTCTCGGCGGGCGCGCGGGTCATCGTACCGGCCCGCGACGTGGCGCGCGCCAAACACTCCCTGGCAGGCATCGGCGGTATCGAAATCGAGCCGATGGACCTGCTCGATCCCGCATCCATAGACGATTTTGCCCGGCGTTTCCTGGATTCGGGCCTGCCGCTGCATATGCTGATCAACAGCGCCGGCATTATGGCCTTGCCCGAGCGCAGCCTGGACGCACGGGGCTACGAGCTCCAATTCGCCACCAATCATCTCGGCCATTTTCAACTCACCGCGCAGCTGTGGCCGGCGCTGAAACGTACCGAAAGGGCGCGGGTTATTGCGGTTTCGTCCATGGGGCATCGATTCTCGCCGGTGATTTTCGATGATATCAATTTTGCGCATCGCCCCTACGATCCCTGGGCGGGTTATGGCCAGTCCAAGACCGCCAATGTACTGTTCGCGCTGGAATTGGACGCGCGCGGCAAAGCCGACGGCGTGCGGGCCTTTTCGCTGCATCCGGGCGGCATTCCCGGCACCGGCCTGGAGAAGCATGTGCCGGTGGCGATTTTGCAGGAGGCCGGCGTGATCGATGAAAACGGCGCTCCATTGATCGATCCCGCCAAGGATATCAAATCGATACCGCAGGGCGCGGCGACCCAAGTCTGGTGCGCCACCAGCCCGCAGCTCGACGGCCTGGGCGGCGTTTTTTGCGTCGACTCGGACATAGCGCCGCTAATGGCCGGTCAGCCGGAGAATTTTTCGATTTTGCGCAACCACCGTACCGGCGCGCGGGATACGGGCGTGGCGGCGTATGCCGTCGACGGCGAGGCCGCCGCGCGGCTGTGGACGGCCAGCGAGCAGCTAACCGGCCTTAATTTCTTATCCTGACCCAAACAGCGGCAAAGCCGAAGCTTCCTCCGGCTTTGCCGACGCTGCCGCCTAGCCCGTCGCTGCCCGCGTCATAAAGCATTTCGCCTTATCCAGAACGCGGCTTGCCGATGTCAAAGGATTAATTTCGGCAAGATAAAAGATTCGTTAATCGCCTCCGTCACCACGCGAACGCACCGCTCTTATCGCAACAACTTCAATGATCCGGTCAGCGATTTAATCCACTTTGACGGACCGGCCAGACCCACCCCATCGATGATTTCCATGGCTAGGGTCCGCCGCGGGAACTCGCGTTGGTAATCCAGATAATCATGCATACCGCGGGCATAGGCAGGAAACGGCACCGCTGCCCGGGTTCTGCTATCGGCGACGGCCTTGAGCAGCAGCACCCTGATAACCGTTTCATCCGCCTGCAGGATCGGCACCGGTAGCCGCGAGCTGATATCGATGATTAAGCCCCGGCTGTCGCTCAATTGCTGGTTAGCCAGTTCCGGCAGCCTGGCGGCCAAACCTATGCTGATGGCGCCCACGGTATTGGCCAACAGCCCCAGCGGCAGCGCGGGATTGACGATAATCGCAATGCGCAGATCTTCAATCACGATTTCTTCCTATGAAAATGAATAATCAGAGCTGAAATCATAATGCGGGAACGCTGGCAGAACCTGTTTATTATTGCTTTTTTACGGTTATAAAAGGTATGTTTTACCTTTTATAGACCAGATTAGGAAAAAATATGCCAAATATTTCCCTCGATGCGGCAGATATCAGAATCTTACATGAATTGCAGGATGCGGGACGGATGACCAACCAACAGCTGGCGGAAAAAGTAGGCATGGCCGCTTCCCCTTGTTGGCGCCGGGTCAGGCAGCTTGAGCAACTCGGGGTGATCGCCGGCTACCGGGCGGTGCTGGATCGGAAAAAAGCCGGGCTGGGCATATTGGCGTTTATTCGGGTAAAAATCGATAGCCACAATGAAACCGAAGCCAGGCAGTTTGAAGTGGAGATAGAGAAACTGGCGGCGGTAATCGCCTGCTATGCGGTGGCGGGCAGCGCCGATTTCCTGCTGCAAGTGGTGGCCAGGGATCTGGATGAGTATTCAGCGTTCGCCATGTCGGTGATACGCTGCCTGCCGCGGATCAAAGAGATGGAAACGACCTTTGTCCTGCGCGAAATAAAACCCTTGGGCGCATTGCCGCTGGGTTCTTGAATTTGTAGCGGGCAGTATGTAGCGGGCATAAAGCAGAAACAGGCAACAATCGGGTAGGATCGCAGAAGCCCCGGGCCGGTTTTAGCTCTATCTTGGACAGATCAAATGTCGTGGCGGGAGAGTATCGTTAGTGCAGGCCGCGGCGATCGCCGGCGGTCATCACATTTAATCATGATTTTCGGAGGCACTGATGCTTGATCATATTTTTCTGTCGGTAAGCGATATCAATCGTTCTATCGCCTTTTACCAAGCCGCGCTTGCCCCGCTCGGGATCGCCGATCGCCTGGATTACGATGGTAAGGACGGTCCGCCCGGGCATCCCGATTTAAAAGGATTCGGGGCCGGCGGACGGATTTTTTTCTGGCTGCGGGCCGGCGTAGTGGAGGGCGGGGCCGCCCATGTGGGATTCGTGGCGCAAAGCAAGACCGATGTTGATAACGCTTACGCCGCCGCTATCGGCGCTGGCGCCAAGGATAATGGCGCCCCGGGAGCCAGGCTGCATTATGACCCGCGCTACTATGCGGCCAACGTCTTCGATCCGGACGGCTACAGCCTGGAGTTTGTGCATAAAAGCTGGCAGCATGCCCCATTATAAATAACCCATCATTAATCATCCGCTGATTTACGGCGCGACGGGTTATACCACGCATCATGTCTTTATCGAGCGTTGCTAACACGGGACCAAAGGACTTTATCAGGAGATCTCGGGGTCGGCGTCAATCAGCAAAAGCGTTCCATAACTCCCCGGTAAAATGCGGTGCGTTTTGCCGCGGGGAATAACGTAATAATCCCCCGAGGCCATATCAATCAGATGGTCTTCAATCTCAAGCTGTAGTTTGCCTTCGATAAGAATCAGCGCCTCGGCGAAATCCTCATGCCGTTCCGCGGCAATACCGCTTTGGTCCATGCGGATCAGCTTGATATTCGCCTGGCCAATAGTGCTGATAATGCGTGATTTCCAGGCTTCAGGCAGCGCCGAGGTTTCATTGATAAGGGATTTTGCGTGCAATGTAGCCTCTGATTGGATGATGCCGGAGACGTAATATAAAAAATTCCCCGGCATTATCCAAATGCGTTAACCGGCATTGAGCCGCATAAAAATGGGTAAGGGCCGCGATCGGTCAATTACCCGGATTACCACTTTGCCAAAAGGCCCCCGATCCAGATGCCGAAACGCCGCGGGAACCTCGCTGAAACTATAGACCTGGTCCACCACCGGCTTAATGTTTTTCTGTTCAAAGGCGGCCGTCATTTGCTCAAACGCACGCCGGTGACCCACCGAGATCCCTTGAATAACAGCGCGCCGCAGCATTAAGGGAACGGCGGGTAATATGATGTCCGGGCCATTAAGAAACCCAATCTGGGCTATCCGGCCGCCGGTCGCCAGCGCGGCTACGGACTGACCGAGATTTTCCCCGCCGATATTTTCAATAATATGGTCGGCGCCCCGTCCGGCGGTCAATGACAGGACTTTTGGCGCCCAGTCAGGATATTCCGTGGTATCGATGGTATCGCAGTCCGCCAAGCTTTTGACGCGCGCCAGTTTTTCAGCGCTGCGGGATGTGATGATCGCTTTGGCGCCGAAAGCGCGGGCGATTTGCAGGGCAAAAAGAGATACGCCGCCCGTTCCCTGCGTGACAATGGCCTGTCCGGCTTTAAGTTGCCCCATCTCAATCAAGGCAAACCAGGCGGTCAGCGCGGCGACCGGGAGGGTAGCGGCTTCTTCATCCGTTAATGTCGCCGCAACCCTGACGGCCACGCTTTCATCCAGCAACACATATTCCGCCAGCATGCCGGGCAACGGCCCGCCGAGGGAAAGGCCGTGGCGGAACATTTCGGCGGGCGGTTCGCCGTCAATCCACTGTGTCCAGAAGTTGCCGGATACCCGATCGCCGCGCCGGAATTTAGTGACATCCTTGCCCACGGCCGCCACTTCGCCCGCCATATCCGATGTCGGTACAAAGGGCATCAGCGGTTTCTCGGCTAATAATTCGCCTTCCACGACCAGCTTATCGCGATAGTTCAGAGAGACCGCGGCTACCCTGACCAGTAGTTGGTTTTTTCCAGGGGTAGGGACCGGAACTTCAACCTGCTTTAGTTGTTCAATGCCAAATTGATGCAACTGCCATTGCTTCATGGTCTGCGTCATGACGATATCTCCGCGATGAATAATATCGATCATGTTACTGGCGACGTAATGTCCTGTATCGCGCTATGATAGCGCATCATTTCCTCCTTATATTCGCCAATCCAATGAAAAATGGTCTGCATTCCCGGCTTCAGGATATCTCCGCGTTTGTTTATACGGTGGAAACGGGGAGTTTCACCGCCGCGGCTATACGGATGGGGATATCAAAATCCGCCCCTGGCAAAAGCGTCGCACGGCTCGAAGATCGGCTGGGCATCAAACTCTTAAACCGAACCACGCGCAGCCTGAGCCTGACCAATGCAGGGCTTGATTATTACCAAAGCTGCCTCAGGGTGCTTGATGAGCTCAACTCGGCGGAATCCCTGCTCTCATCCAGAAAACGGGAAGTTTCCGGCAGCGTGCGGATAAACCTGCCCGTCTCGTTTGGCCGATTGCGCATCATGCCGGTGCTCAAAGACGTGGCCAGTCTTTATCCCGCGCTTGAAATGGATGTGTCTTTCACCGATTGCAGGATCGATCTGGTGGAAGAACGGGTGGATTTGGTGGTTCGCCTCGGCGATCCGGGAAATTCCGCCAACCTCAATGCCCGCGCTCTGGGGTTTCAGCATTCGGTGGTCTGTGCTGCGCCCGGCTACCTGCTACGGCGCGGATTGCCGCACAGGATAGAGGACTTGAGCCAGCACGATTGCCTGGGTTTTGCCAATCGCGGGCGGCCGCTGCCCTGGGTATTTCTGGATCGGGAGGGGAAGGCCAAACCCTATAACCTGACTTACCGGCACATTATCAGCAACGGCGAAGCGCTGCGGGATGCCGCCGTGAGCGGCATGGGAATCGCTTATGTGGCAACCTGGCTGGCGGCCGAAGAAATCCATGCCGGCAAGCTAACGGCCGTTCCGCTGCCTACGCCGCCAAATGATATTGCGGTCACCGCTCTCTGGCCGCGTTCACGGGATCTGGCGCCGAAGGTAAGGGTAGTGGTGGATGCATTGATCGGCGTTTTTCTGCCCGTGGCGCCCTGGGATACGTTGTTGGGTTAGCACCGTTGGCCGGATGATTGGTCGGATCACGCTTGGCCGCGCCTGTTTCTCAACGATTAACATTCGCCATGTCGATTTTTTTGTATTTTATCGACACGTTATCCCGTTATGCCGATGGCAGCGGCATATGCCGCCGTCATGCGGATACAAACGCAAAATCTGTACGTGATAGGGTTTTTTTGAGACGAAAGCCTGCAAATCGCCCATAACGTCCAGCATCCATAAATATTGTGGCATAATAGTTTCAATCTGGGCATAGGCTAGAGAACGGCTAATACTGCTAAACTGCTACAAGATAGCTCTTATCCCGCAAGAATATTGCGCAGGTCATTCCCTCATGCGCTGAAATAAGGTACAAGGCTGCATGAAAATTCCAAATAGAATCCAACCGCTGGTGGATGACGGCCTGATAGACGATGTGGTCCGTCGACTGAAAAGCGGCAAAGAAGCCGACGTTTACACCGTGTTATGCGGTGAAGAGATACGTTGCGCCAAAGTTTACAAGGAAGCCACGCAGCGTAGCTTCAAGCAGGCCGTGCAGTATCAGGAAGGCCGCAAAGTGCGTAACAGCCGCGATGCGCGTGCGATGCAAAAAGGCTCGAAGTTCGGACGCAAACAGCAGGAGGAATCCTGGCAGACGGCGGAAGTCGATGCGCTGTTTCGTCTGGCGAATGCCGGCGTGCGGGTGCCGCAGCCGTATATTTGTCTGGACGGCGTGCTGCTGATGGAGCTTATCACCGACGCCGCCGGCGTGGTCGCGCCGCGGCTGAGCGATGTGATTCTGACTGAAGAAGAAGCGGTAGCCGATTTCGACACCATGATCCGCAATATCGTGCGGATGCTGTGCGCGGGTATCGTGCATGGGGATTTATCGGAATTTAACGTGCTGATGGACGCCGAGGGGCCGGTGATTATCGACCTGCCGCAGGCCGTCGATGCTGCGGCGAACAACCATGCCGAATCGATGTTCGAACGCGATGTGAACAATATGACCGAATACTACGGCCGGTTCGCGCCGCGGTTGCTGGAAACCCGTTATGCGAAAGAAATCTGGGCGCTGTATGAAGATGGCAAACTGACGCCGGAAACGATTCTGACCGGGCAGTTCGCCGAAGATACGCATAAAGCCGATGTGGATTCGCTGCTTGATGAAATCATTTCCGCCGAAAATGAATATTATGATCGCCAGCGGGCGCTAAAAGAACGCGATCTTTGAAGCCGGGGACATGGCCGGAGAAGGTGTCATTGTTAAACGCAGATACCCCCTTTTGGCCTCGGCGCCATCCTCAATAATATGTATCCGTTCCAAACTGTTGTCTGCTTAACCATTCCGGGATAATTTGGCATCTATCATCACCCAACTGATAAGGAACAGCGATGGATGCGATGCATGGGGTTTTTATCACGCTCGGACTGTTTATTTTGACCTTCCTGAACCCCGGTTCGAACCTGTTCGTGGTGGTGCAAACCACCCTCACCGCCGGCCGGCGCGCCGGGCTGGTATGCGGCAGCGGCGTGGTGCTTGGCAACGCGTTTTACTCGGGCCTGGGTTTATTTGGCTTGAATGCCCTGATGACCCGCTGTGAAGGGCTGTTTGCCATGGTCAAGATCCTTGGCGGGCTTTACCTGCTGTGGTATGCCTGGACCGTGTTTCGCAACCGCCACGAGTTCAGCCTGACCGCGACAGCGCAGACCATGGCCGGCAACAGCTGGCGCTATTTTCGCCGCGGGCTGATTTCAGACCTGTCCAATCCGCAAACCGTGCTGTTTTTCATCGGTATTTTTTCCGTCACCTTGACGCCCCAAACCCCGCTGTGGGCCAAATTGACGACCTGGTGCGGCATTATCCTGGCGTCATTTCTCTGGCGGCTATTCCTGTGCCAAACCTTTTCCCGCGCGGCGATACGGCGGGCCTACTCCCATGTCCACCGCACGGTTGGGAAAGTCATTGGCGTGATGGTATCGCTGCTGGCGATCAGGCTGATTTGGCAGGGGTCGCGTGAACTAGGGTAATGGGCAGGCTGGTCCGGCTGTTGGCCAAGGCATGCAGCGGCCGGTGAGTCCAGGTTATGGGATACGGTCAATAATGCCCCGGCATGTTGGCAATGGGCTTTACGGCATCTGGACGGCATCGGGTTGCTGCCACAAGGTCTTCAAGCGATCGACGAACCATTTACCAGCGGGTCCGGGCGGTTGCGAAGGCTGGTGAAACGCCGACATCGTCAACATGAAACCCGTGGGCGGCATGTCGTCCACATCCAGCACTACCAACGTGCCTGCCGCGATGTCTTTCTCGACCATATGCACGGGCATCCCTCCCCATCCAACGCAGTCTTTGAGAAATGCATATTTGGTGGACAAGTCCGCCAGACGCCAGGTCGACGGCGATGCGACGGCGAAATCTCGACCGACCGTAAGGTCTGACCGGTCGGTGAGTACCAGTTGTATATGTTTCGCCAGCTCGCGCCGTGGTATCCGATGACCCAAGCGCGCGAGCGGATGACCTGGCGCGGCGACCGCAACCAACGGCAATTCCCCCAGCCGTTCGCTAACCAATGATGGAAAAGCCTGCGGCAACGGCGGCAGGATGCCCAGGCTGCACCGGCCGTCCAGAACGGGTCGATAGGCCGCTCCCAGGGCTTCGACGAAGAGGCGCAGCGGCGTCAACGGAAACTGGGTCGCGAACGCTTTGACGACGGCGCTGACCACGCTGGTTGGAAAGAACACGTCGATCACCACCGAGATCGGCAGCGGCAGCGTCGGCAAAGCCCTGGCCAGTCAATTCGCCCGCAGCGACATCACCGTTGGTATAACGAACACGCGCGGTCCAGATTCCATAGCGTCAATAGCCAAAAACCTTGGCGATAAGGTGGTTCCCCTGACGCTGCAAGAAGCGCTCAAGGCCGATGTGATTCTCCTGGCGGTTCCCTTTTGGTCGCACCGCGACGTCGCCAAGGCCGCCGCGACTTGGCAGGGCAAAATCGTCATCGACGTCACCAACGCCTATGGAGTGCCGCTGTCCGAGCTCGACAATCTGCCTTCATCGGCGGTCGTGGCCAAGGCGCTGACCGGGGCGCTTTTCAGCTATCACCAGGACTGGGTTGAACGCCTGGCCCGCGCGGCGCAGGCGGAAGCGGCGAAGAAAGCCGGTTGACGCGTTTGTCCTGACGTCCGGGCCGCGCTGCCTGCCAGGATCGGTGGATAAATCATCCACCACACACCATCGGAGAAAAAGCATGAAAATCGAACTTACAGGCCGCAGGGCCATCGTTACGGGATCGACGGCGGGCATTGGCCGCGCCATCGCCGAGGGGCTCTCGCGCGCGGGCGCATCGGTGGTCATCAACGGGCGCGGAGAACAGCGGGTCGCCGCGGCGTTACAGGAACTGCGCGCTGCTGCCCGACGCCGACTTTATGGGCGTTGCCGCCGACCTCTCGACGGCCGAGGGATCGGCGGCCCTGGCGGCTCAGGTGGCGGATACCGACATTCTGGTCAACAACCTCGGCACCGCGCATCTCAATGGTTTCTTTGATCAGGACGACAGCGAGTGGCTTGATCTATTCCAGCTCAACGTGATGAGCGGCGTACGCGCCGCACGGCGCTATGTACCGGCGATGGCTAAGCGCGGCTGGGGGCGGGTGGTGTTTATCAGCAGCGAGTCCGCGATCATGATTCCCAAGGAGATGATCGACTACGGCATGACCAAGACCGCACAGCTCGCCGTCTCAAGGGGACTGGCGGAGTTGGTCGGCGGAACCGGCGTCACCGTCAACGCGGTTTTGCCCGGGCCGACCCGCTCCGAGATCCTGTCTACCTGGATGAAAGCCACCGCCGAGGAACAAGGTATCACGCAGGAGGAGGCGGAGCAGAACTTCCTGAAGACCATGCGCCCGACCACGCTTATCAACCGGTTCACGACGACCGAGGAAATCGCGAATATGGTGGTTTACGTGTGCTCGGAGCAGGCATCCGGTACGAGCGGCGCCGCACTGCGCGTCGATGGCGGCGTGATTCGCGCGATTCCCTGAGTTGCGCCGGCTACCGCCGCGGCCTGCCCTCCGGGGGGGCAGTTTGGCATCTTCACTACAAGGCAGGAGAATACTATGTTTGAAGCGATTAATTGGCCGGCGGATATGACGCCCAGCCGCTCCCCGATTCATTTTACTAACGAGCTTGAGGTTGCCGCCTCGCCCGGAACCCTCTGGTCCCTCCTCATCGACCTTTTAGAAGACCTCGCAAAGGTCGCGTTGGAGCGTGAAACTCGGGGAGGTTCGACCAAGATCCAGGTGTAATCTTGTACTGGGTGGATCGGTGCGGTTATGCCACATGCCGATGCGGCGGGCGCAGTATCGGTATTATTGTTAATATTTTCAATGATAATGATTGCTAATAATAATCTTATGCCATTGGTAATAATTATATTGTGTTAAATGCGGGGAGTATAACCCTCCCGCATGATGGCTTTAGGACAACCAGGCGTGAACCTTGATTACCGCATCGGCGAAATGCCGGGGCGCCTGCTGCGGCAGATTGTGTCCCGCATCGACCACGCGGTGTTCATGCGGCCCGACAAACATGCGGGCATGCTCTGCGGTCCCCCCGGGCTTAAGCGGGTCGGTCGCCCCGTCGATGGTCACCGTCGGCACCGTTATCGTGGGTTTCTGCGCCAGGCGGTCTTCTAGCGGCTGCAACGCGGGGTCGCCCGCCGCGAGGCCAAAAGTACAGCGGTAACAATGGATCACGATATCCACGAAGTCTGAGTTTTCGAAAGCAGTCGCAGACCGTGCAAACGTTGCTTCATCGAATTGCCAGCCAGGCGACCATTCGCTCCATAGTATCCGGCACAGTTCGCGGCGGTGTTCAGCCAGGCATTCACGGCCACGCTCGGTCTGGAATAGATGCTGATACCAGAAAACGTGCTCAAGGGATGGCGCGACGGGATGCCGTTGTTGACGTACATCGATTATATCGTAGCTCGCATATGACACCAGGCCGCCAATTCGTTCGGGCCACAGCGCCGCCGCCACGCAGGACGCGTTGCCTCCCCAATCAAAACCGCCGAGTATCGGCCGTTCCAGCCCCAAGGCGTCGGAAAGCTGGACGATATCGGAGCCGCGGGCGGCCTGCTGCCCGCTCCGCATGGCATTATCGGAAATGAAGCGGGTTGGGCCGAACCCGCGCGTATAGGGAGCTATCACCCTCGCTCCTGCCTGCGCCAGGATCGGAGCCACTTCATCGAAAGCATGCACGTCGTAGGGGAAGCCGTGCGACAGGATTACCGGCCAGCCATTGGTTGGACCATCTTCGATGTAGGCGATCCGCAGGACGTCGGTTTCGACGCTTCTTACCAGATGCTCGTTCATAAAATGTCCTTTGGTTGACGTTGAGGTGTCGGTGGCTGCTACCGGCGTAATGGCGAGCCTCGCCACGCTGCGGCACCATCAAAATATAGCATTCTTATTGTATGCATTATCCAGCGGTATACGATCCACACGCCCAACATACGCGTAATAGTTGGTCGGGTACTCCTAAGCCAACCGTGATATGGCCTCCGGCGTACCTTCAAAAATAAACGGATTGAGGAACATCCGTCTCCAAAACAGCTGGCGATCCGCCTCGCTCAAAGCGGCTTCGTCGCAAACGCTTGTCCAGCGCATATGTACGGTTTCGATGTGATGCGTAATGATCTCAATGGCTTCGGCTTCTTTGAGTAGAAACTTCGTGGCTGCTTTCAGACAAACGGCAAGATTGATCATTCGGTTCTCACCGATGATCGGCATTGCTCGCGTTGCCTCGTTACCTGTCCGGTTCTGCGGACAAATGTCGTAGGTCGGAGTCAGTTTCATTGTTTTACCGTTCCAAAATGCAGCGTGATTGCGGGCATGATCGTCAGTATTGCCGCAGATGATATAAAGACTAGGCGGCCAAACAACTCGCGCAACGTCGCTTTAGGCTCGTCGAAGCGCTGGCGGATGATGTCTGAGAGTCTGTCATCCTGGCGAGTGATTTCAACCGACGAAGCTCTGGCCCTGCCAAAAATCGGGCTAAAATCTGCAGCGTAAAAACGAATAATGTTGCCACATTCGTTGACAGCTACCGGGCTCAGGAGAATTGAGTCTCCTTTTGATAAGAGCTCAATACTTACGTATTCTTGATTTTAAACGTGATTGTAACGGAGGGAAACTAAATTAAGGAAAATCCTTATTTTAAGTTGAGGCTTAAGTTAAAATAAGAGTAGGGGTTATTTTAACTTTATCGAGGATATCCTATGCATCGCGGACTTACAGGTCACTATGTGCCCAGCATAGCAGGAGGTGTCAGTTGCCAGGCCTTTATCCCTCGGCCACTGCCGCCGTTACCAGCGTTGAGCATTGATAGTAAATTACAAAAAAGGATAAATGAAGCCAATCGCGCCTTAGGACGCTTGGATGCGATAAGTATACTTTTGCCTGATGCCAATCTCTTTCTTTACAGCTATGTACGGAAAGAGGCTGTTATGTCATCACAAATCGAAGGTACGCAGTCTTCATTAAACGATCTGATGTTATTCGAAATGAAAGGCTTACCAGGCGTGCCGATGGATGATGTCCAAGAGGTGTCATGCTATGTTAAGGCCCTCTATTTGGGTGTCCAGCGCATAAATGAAGGTTACCCTATTACGTATCGGCTTATTACAGAGATGCATAGAGCGCTGATGATTTCTGGTAGGGGCATCAACCGTGGCCCCGGAGAATTCAGAGATAATCAGGTATGGATCGGCGGGCATCGTGCGGACGAAGCCACTTGTGCATCTAAACATTGATTAATTCCTTTTTTTAATGAAACGGTATATTAAAAATATAACTATTGCACTAATCATTGTAATGAAAGAGGAGTACATAAAACTATAAACTTCGTCCTGAGTAATATTAGAAAAAAAGAAACCTCTTTCACATAGATAAACATAAATGTTGGCGACAAAGGGGCCTAAAAATAATGTATACCATGCTTGTTTTAGCGATCTCCTTATTATTAAAGCTATGAATAAAAATTTAATTACATAAAATAAAGGCGTAAAAATATTAAATTCTATAATTTACCATGTTATGTAATTCAGGCCTGATGAAAGTGTACTATAATCAACCTGAAGAATATTATTGAAATCTTTGAGCGAGAGGTCAGTCACACGGTAACGCCATACCCATGTCTGTTCAAATGAAATCAATGATAATCGAAAACCTCACATCGGCAATGTCATGGGTACCTGTGTTTTGCGGATGTCTAGCCTATGCCCAGGCTTGGGGTATACCAAGGTCCGGCACAGGTCTCTTCTTTCTTTTTTCCCAAAGATCCGCTTTCTGCCAGACTCGGGCCTTCCCCCTTTAAGGGGCCGCCAGCCGGGCCGAAAACTACCGATATGTGAAAAAGTCGGAAGTAGTGAAGAGCTAGGAAAGGTAATTGCGCAGTGGTTTTATTTTATCGGTTATCATAAACAAACTAATTAAATCGATATGTAATTATTTAGTGAGCGATAGCATAATTATTGCGACTGATATTTATATTGGCGGTGATTATCATCGAAGTAATTAAATCAAGGAAAACAAAATGCAGCTTCATGAGGTTGTGAGCCGCTTTTTACGGCCTATCACCATCGGAAGTTGTGGCTCACCCCCGGAACGTCCCACCCCGTGGGGGTAGAGGATCTGGCGTAAAGGCGCCACCCGCAAACGCATCTGGCCGGGTTCGGCGGACTGTTGCAGGCGGATGCCTATGCGAGCTTCAACCCGCGGTATGAAGGAGGCCGGAGGCCATATCCGCGAGGTCGGCTGCATGGCCCATGGCCGGCGTAAAATCCATGATATCCATGTCCGGCATCCGTCGCCGACCACCACCGAGGCGCTGCACCGGATCGGTGAGCTGTATGCGATCGAAGCCGACATCCGGGAGCGTTCGGCCGAGGAACAAAGGCAGGTACGCGAAGCACCAAACCAGTCGGGCATTTACTTACATGCCTAAATGACATAGTTTCAACTGCGTTCAGATATCAGCCCAACAATGACTTAAATAGAATAAGGATGTCGCATGACCGTAAAAAAAGTTCTCCTTACAGGTGCCAGCGGCCGTATTGGGCGCACCTGTTTTAAAGCGATGTGCGATACCTATGACTTCATCCTTACTGACCTGAATGTACCGGACTATGAGATTAGTTCGCCACATCGGTTTATTCCGGCTGATCTTTCAATGCCGGGTTCTGCAGTAGAGCTTCTGAGCGCCGGGCAACCTGATGCCGTAGTTCACCTTGCTGGGGTCCCCGACGCCGATGCCACATTCGAACAGCTACTGCCGGCTAACATCCTGGCCACCACTTTGCTGCTTGAAGCCGTAGCTGAAACGTCGTGTCATCGCTTTGTCTTTGCCAGCAGTGCCCAGACGATTGAAGGTTATCCGGTTGACGTGCAGATCCATCCAGGTCTGGCGGTAGCGCCTGCCAATCTGTACGGCGTAACGAAGTGCTACGGTGAGGCACTATGTTCCTTTTATGCCACTCAGCGTGGCCTTTCCTGCGTAGCGCTCAGGATAGGCGCATTTGAATCTAAATGTGATGCGCTTAAAAATGCCCGGGATTTCAGCGCCTGGCTCAGTCCACAGGATGCCGTGAGGTTAATAACCCGCGCCATAGAAGCTGAAGATATTACTTTCTTTATCGGCTACGGGATTTCGGATAACCGGTTTAAGCGATTCGACCTGTCACGCACCCGCGAAGTACTGGGTTACAAGCCGGCCGATGATGCGTTCCGGGAATTTGAGCCGGGGTCGCTTATCTTTTGATGACTTATATTTTATTCAGTTGATCTCCTTCTTAAAGCCGCGACTGGGAGGGTCCGTTGCCAGCGAGCAGTGAGGCATGGTGGTGAATTAGCGTAAGCGGGTGGCCAACTCGCCTTGCCGTTCGATATTGACCTGCCGATACTGATTCCCTTGCCCCATCATACTGATTTGGCAACATTAGGAACCGTTATGGAACCATTGAGGCATGCACCGCCATTATACAGCCTCATTCATATCTCTGCTGTGGACTGTAGGTAGGCTAATGTTGCCGGCCGGGCCGTCGGGGCCCGGCTATTTTTCATCACCCACGCATTCGCAAATTTCTCTGAATTTTAGTAATACGCAATCGACGTGAGTGGAATTACTCAATATCCTATATCTAATATTGAGGAAGTATTTCATCTGATTTTATTAATTTGCCATTAGATATAAGTACACAGGAAGCTGAAGTGCTTAACGAGATGAAGCAGTATTGTCCTCCAGTGCCCGTAAATGCTGCGCCAATTGAGAAACGGTTTGCTCGCCGGTAGCGGCCGCCACCGTCAAATTTTCCAGCATAGTGTCGTTATCACGGATCGCTATGCCGTTACGGTAGAGGAACGTCATCGTAACGAAAAAGGCTGTCCGTTTGTTACCGTCATTAAAAATATGGCCGCGGGCCACTGCCACCCAATACGTGGCGGCCAGTGCAAAAATGTCCGTTATCCCTTCACAGTGGCAGCGGTTCTGCACCCGATAAATAATGGCATCCGCCCGACCTGGATCAGGCATTCCCATAACACCTGGCAAGCGTTGCAATATACGATCATGGAAAGCGATTACTTCCTGTGCGCTCACCCAATTCATCGGTCAGTCAGCGCCTCTATGGTATGGCCATGGCGTTGCATGATGAGGTCAAATTCGGCATCCAGTTTACCATTCTGGTAAGCCTCGAATTCCGCTTTGCTGATTACCACGGCGGCGCTGCCATCCCTACGGGTGATTTCAACCGGTTCACCGTTAACCGCGGCATCCAACACGATAGAGATATTGGCCCTGGCTTGAGTTGATGTATAGGTACGCATGATGGCTCTCCTGAGATGTACATATAAAATGTACACTTAAAGTGTATTTTATACAATCGGCAAAGAATGATCTATCGATAGTAGGGTAAACTTACCTTTAGTTAATAATTTAAAAGAACCAAAAGTCAGGGATGTCGGTAACGGCTTGAAAGAACTGCGGGTTAATGCACAAGAAAAGCCCAAAAACGCCGAAATCAGCGTTGGAGTTGGCAAAAAATCGTATGAGAGACCTTAAAAGGGGGCTTCAAGATGGCAGATGAAGACTTAGAACTTGTTTCTTTCGCTGAGGTTAAAGCGGCCGCTTTAAAAAACCCGGATGTGTTGGAAGCGTATAACGATATCCAGATACGAAAAGCACTGGCCGCACAGCTTAAAACGGCCCGAAAGGCCATGCACCTTACCCAGCAGGACATAGCCCTCAAGACCGGGATTAAAAAGCAGAATATCAGCAGAATCGAAAATGGCCTGGTATCGCCCAATTTCTCAACGCTTAATCGTTATGCCGCAGCTTTAGGGGGCACATTTATTTTTCAACTAAACCATTTGTCGTGAATTTGCACGAGATTCATCCAGTTGTAAAATAATGGTATTTTACGTTAGTTGCCTTACGGACCAGCGTAAACTCCGCTGTAAATTTTTAATAAAAAGCGGATGCAAAAAAGCCCTGTAAACAGGGCATTGTCGTTTATAAGATGTGATGCGAAAATCACTCGATATTCTGTATCTGCTTCTTATTTTTATTCTATCTCTATGTTTTTCATAATTTAAAAATTAAAAACATTACATTTGGTACATCAAATGGTACATGAAATTGTATGTTGTGAATATTATATTATTTGTTTAATATTCAACGCTTTGTTAATTTGTCAAATAGCCGTAAACAGTGATTATCAGCAGGATCAATTTGCAAGCCACTTTTTGCTAATTCCAAGGCTTCTTTCTCCTTATTTAAATGCAAAGCTAACCATGCAATCCGAGAATAGGCTGTTGGATCAGCTTCATTTCTTCTTCTGTAAACAACATTAAATAATTTAATTAATAACTCTTTTTTTACTTGTTCACCAAGTTCTATTTCATTTGATTTAAATACTATGTTTATTCTGTTTGTTATATTAGATAACTCATCAAAGCTAATATTATCATATGCAGAAACCTGAGTTAGTCCAAGTATTTGATCAAATGGATGATTTAGCCTATCTGAAACATTTGCAAATAGATACCATGCGGAGGATCTATTCCTGTCAGATTTTTCGTTCTCAAGATATCTTGTTATACAATCCTTAGCAATATTATTAAATTCCGGATCATTTGCTTCTAAAAGCCAGGATGCGAGTAATTTCCATCCATTATTGAAAGTATAACAAATTCTTTGAAGAATTATCTTATGAACCTTAATGAATTCTTCATTGTGTGAAATTGTAGATAAATATTTTGTGAAATTTTTTGTTAATGAATTATTTTTATCTTCAAGTTTTGTGACTCCAAATCTTCTCAGCAAACTAATGTCTTGTGATATCAGGAATTGCTGGGTGTTGACTTTGATTTTTTTATTACCAAAAGCAAATGCCACATAAGGTAATTGAATGAAATAATATCCATCTTCTGCTTTAACTTCTTCTATCATTGAATATTGGATCAATATTTCAATTGATTTTTCCACTTCTAGTGGATCTTCAAGAGAGTACATCAAAATTGACTCAAGTCCTAACAATGGGACTGCGGAGTTCCATGATGCCAAAGTAAGGAAAATTCTTTGAGCACAAGGTGTTAATACAGAATATGTTCTTTCAAATAGTGCAGTTAATACTTCATCACTACCAGCAATAAGTCGTTCTAAAGAGCCTTTCATTCTATTTCTGACAAAATCGCCTATTAATATTTTTATTATATATGGGTGACCAGCAGAAATCCTATAAATTTTATCCCTATTTTCGGTAGTAATGTTTTCGTCGATATTAAGTTTTTTTGTTGTTATATTTATCAGTTCCATTGATTCATCAAAATTCATACCTTGTACTTGTAAAGGATAATCCCCTTTGAAATCACGGAGTCGAGTTGTTATCAATGCCTTATTTGGTGAGCGAATATAAGTATCAATCCATTTATAAGTTTCTATAGGATTATCTATTGTTTCAAAATTATCAAACACAAATAAGGTGGGGCCAGCATCTGCTTTAACTAGTTGAGTTTGAAAGTATTCAATAGGATCAAATTTTTTATCTTTTGATGTTTCTTCGGAAACAAATAGAGAAATATAATATTTGGCAATATCTTTTTTTGTAATCACTTCTGCTCTTACAAGTTTTACTCCATTTGGAGAAAGATCTATATCTCTTGAACTAAACCAAATTACAGCATCAAAGCGGGGTGTTTCATATAGTAGCGGTATTACCTTCAATGCTAAAGATGTTTTCCCGATACCACCCCGGCCTAATAATGTTATAGCGATATGTCTATCATCATTAAGTAACTTAAATAATTCATCTTCTAATTCCTTACGATTTATATAATCATAAGATAGCGCCGGAACATTTGAAAAACAATTAGTATAAGCTAAAAGTTCTCCTAGCCCCTGAGATTCACTTGCAGGAAGCTTACCTTTTGGCGCAAAGTATTCACTTGAATCTTCTTGAATTTTATCATCACTTAAATAAGACATCATTTCATATTTTGTGTTCTTGAATCCGCCATTTGAAATGTAAAAATCCTGTAGGTCTGGATCGCTTTTCAATAGAGGGACTTTATAGAGGTTATCTATGTAAACATATACCCCCTCTTCATATTGAAATGAATCATTTTTTTTGAGCATTTCCAAATAGTCATTTAAGCTTGAAATTGAAGTGACTCGATATTTTCCGCTCATGTTTCTTTTTAAATAAGCTGAGGGTATTTTTAGTAATGAGAGATTTGCCAAAATTATTTTTATACTTTTTTCGAGATAAATAGCAGCATTTGAAGCCATGTTACTTTGCGTAGCACCGTGCCCTCTAGTTTTATTCCTTAATTCAGTAAAATTCTTGAACCAAATTTTCAAGTCACGCTTTGCTGTGTTTGTATCCACTGGTAAGTTGAAGAATTTCATTGCCTTGTTCAACTCATCAACAGCTTCATATTGCCATTCTGTAGTGTCGGTTTTTTTTGTTAACTCCATTTGATGAATTCTCATTCCTTCTGGAAGATATTGTGATGCAGTTCCAGTAAGTAAATCATCAATAGCTTGACTCCATTCCCCTAATCCGTTGGCACGGACTAAACCATGTAAAATTCTATATTGATGTCTATCTTTGTCTTTTTTTAAAGTGGAAGTAATGATTAAAGTTATTATTTTTGTTATCGCCTCACCGGCAACGAGTAAATTGAAAAAGAAAGTAAAATCAGAATCACTCTTTGATACTTCTACCTTACGTATTAACTCATCGGTGAAGTGTTTCATTATCATTTGCCTTAATGATTATTATTAGCTACTCAAATTATTACTATGTCTTATTGATAGTAGTTAAGCAAGCGGGTTTTCAGGATAAAAATGTCGATGAAGGGAATGACTGTATTAGATTGTCAACCAATTAGACAGCGCGCAATCATAGCCCCGCCACGCCTGCCCGCCTGATCTATCGCTTTTCATGCAGGTGCATGACATGAAGTGCGGAAAAGCCCCCTTGATTTGGCCTCCAAAGGCATTTTCTGGGAGCGATGAATCATGCGAATTCTTGCAGTTTGATGCGGCATTCACGCAGCAAATCGCTGCCAAAAAAAATCCCCGCCGGTTTAGCCTGGCGGGAATGTCTGGTCAAAGTTTTACGCATGTCTTAGCTGCGATGGCGATCCGGTAGCTTGAACCTGTCACCGTAGCGATTTAGGCAACGCGGCAGCGGCGCTTTTATCACCGGCTCGCTAGCATCTTTTTTATCCTCCGGGCGGTGGATGATGCTCGTGAGACTCTCGATTGTCTTGAAGGTGCAGGAGCAGTCAATATTATGGCACTGGTAATAAGCTTACTGGGTCTTTTCGGAAACGTAAAAGCTGCTGTGGGTGTTGGCGGTTTGGCCGCATAAAGAACAGCGCATCGCAACCGGTGATCCCCTTTTTGATTCTCCCTGAGTGGTGCAACCAGTTCAGCTTGTTTCAATGCTTCCTAGTGATATTGCATTTGAATAATTAATTTAAATTTTAATATATACAATGTTTATATTAAATGACTACTATATGTGAATATCCTCATTCCACTCAGGATAAGATTATAATAAATAATGCCTAAACGAGTTTGTTTTTTATATGAATACTACTTTCTATCCAATGCACAATACATTATTCTCCCTAGGCCATTATAAAATCCATGGCCGGGATTTGCAGCCCGATTACTCTAAGGCGATATTAAAGTACGTTTAGCACGTTAATAATATCGAACTGTCCTACCTTTTTCTTCAAGCCGTTATTTGTTATGGTTATGGAGTCAATGGTGGCTCAGGCGGGACAACCTGCGGGTTGGCCGGTATCCTTAGAGGCCGGTACTGCGAATCCTGTCTGGGCTACCACCCATGAGATTTGCAGCTCTGGTGGTAGTGGCATTGATACTCTAAGGAGATTTATTTATGACCAACACTGCCATCCTCACCACCGAATTGCGTATAGCCCTCTATCGCAGGGTCGCGGCCCTCGCATATCGGAATTATTGCACTGCCAATCATATCCCACATGACATTGAACTTGAAGAATTGGAAGTTAAAATAGCATACGAAGTAGAAGTGGATCATATTCTTGAATATGGCCCGCAAAACGGATTGGAATATGCCTGTGAATTGCTAAGCGATATGGTCGACCCGGACTTTCTTAATGCGCCGCCACGTTTGACTGAATGGGGTGTTGAAGCGATGAATAGCATCCTGGGGGGAGGGAGTAATATGTCTAATGAAAATAAAATTCTACATTAACCTCATTCAACTAATATTAATTCATCATTATTAGTATTAGTAAGTTGCATTTTTCAAAGAGAATAACCCGTAAATCGGGTTATTCAAAATATGATTTACTCCTTTGATTTTATCACTACCAACTATTGATATTAATGGTTGTATAAGCAATATAACGAAGCAATATATAATTTATATATTAGTAAGTTGTATTATAAGTAATCATAGTTGATTACTTTTGAATGAGATGATAAAATCATCATACTTGATTACCAAGGATGGATTCGTGTTTACTCTGAGTCTGGTTAGGGCGGCGCAAAAGGAGTTAGCAAAGCTGCCCCATGGTTTGTACGCTGCGATGATTGATTTGATGGAAGAGTTAGGTGAAGCAGGTAATAATTTAAAAGAACCAAAAGTCAGGGATGTCGGTAACGGCTTGAAAGAACTGCGGGTTAATGCACAAGAAGGTATTGCCAGGGGTTTTTTCTTTTTTGAAATTGACCGTCGAATCTATGTCGTACATATTTTGCACAAGAAAAGCCCAAAAACGCCGAAATCAGCGTTGGAGTTGGCAAAAAATCGTATGAGAGACCTTAAAAGGGGGCTTCAAGATGGCAGATGAAGACTTAGAACTTGTTTCTTTCGCTGAGGTTAAAGCGGCCGCTTTAAAAAAACCGGATGTGTTGGAAGCGTATAACGATATCCAGATACGGAAAGCACTGGCCGCACAGCTTAAAACGGCCCGAAAGGCCATGCACCTTACCCAGCAGGACGTAGCCCTCAAGACCGGGATTAAAAAGCAGAATATCAGCAGAATCGAAAATGGCCTGGTATCGCCCAATTTCTCAACGCTTAATCGTTATGCCGCAGCTTTGGGGGGCACATTTATTTTTCAACTAAACCATTTGTCGTGAATTTGCACGAGATTCATCCAGTTGTAAAATAAAGGTATCTCACGTTAGTTGCCTTACGGACCAGCGTAAACTCCGCTGTAAATTTTTAATAAAAAGCGGATGCAAAAAAAGCCCTGTAAACAGGGCGTTGTCGTTTATAAGACGTGATGCGAAAATCACTCGATATTCTGGATCTGTTCCCGCATCTGCTCAATCAGCACTTTCAGTTCTATCGCCGATGTCGTCACGCTGGCGTTAATCGACTTGGACCCCAGCGTGTTCGATTCGCGGTTGAATTCCTGCATCATAAAATCCAGGCGGCGGCCGACGGCTTCCTTTTTGTTCAGGATGTTATACGTTTCCTTTACATGGGCATCCAGGCGATCCAGCTCTTCGGAAACGTCCACGCGCTGGGCCAGCAGCACCAGTTCCTGCTCCAGGCGGTTATTTTCCAATTGCACCTGGGCTTCGGCCATTTTGGCCACCAGGCGTTCCCGCTGCCAGACGATGATATCGGGCATTTGCAGGCGCACCTTGGCCACTTCGGCGCTGACGCCGGCCAGGCGCTGCTCGATCATGATCTTGATGGCGGCGCCTTCGGTTTCGCGGGCCAGGATGAAATCATCCATGGTGGCATCCAGCGCCGCCAGCAGTTCGGCGCCGATGGCGTCCAGATCCTGCTCTTCGGCCGCCATTACGCCGGGCCAGCGCAGAATTTCCACCGGATCGATTTCGCCTTCGTCGCTTTGCATCTTCACCCACTGGGCGGCTTCAACCAGCTGTTTGGCCAGGGGTTCGTTTAAAATCAGCGCGCTTTGGGCGTTGGGATTAACGTCAAAACGCAAATTACATTCTATCTTGCCGCGGGTGAGGCGGTTGCGCGTGCGTTCCCTGATGGCCGGTTCCAAACCGCGGAACTGCTCCGGTAAACGGATATACGTTTCCAGATAGCGTTGATTAACCGAACGTAGCTCCCAGGCGGCGTTGCCCCAGTCACCCTTAACTTCACGCCGTGCGAATGCGGTCATACTGCGGATCATATGCGTACCCGTCTCAATAAAAAAGTTGGGGGGATTATAACGTCGCACGGCCGGGCATGATAGGCATATGGCGCCGAAGACCGTATAATGCGCAGCCAATACACGAAATACCAGCCCGGAGAGACCCAATGCGTCCAGCAGGCAGAGCGATACAGCAAGTGCGTCCAGTCACCATTACCCGCCATTTTACCAAGCACGCCGAAGGTTCGGTGCTGATTGAATTCGGTGACACCCGGGTGCTGTGCACCGCCACGGTGGAGGACGGCGTACCGCGCTTTCTGAAAGGACAGGGGCAAGGCTGGATCACGGCGGAAT
This sequence comes from Sodalis sp. RH21, assembly GCF_047324175.1. Classification (NCBI taxonomy): domain Bacteria; kingdom Pseudomonadati; phylum Pseudomonadota; class Gammaproteobacteria; order Enterobacterales; family Bruguierivoracaceae; genus Sodalis; species Sodalis sp. RH21. Next base: position 5,887,118 of record NZ_CP178732.1, read on the forward strand.
ACGGCATGCTGCCCCGCGCCACCCATACCCGCAACGCCCGCGAGGCCTCCCGCGGCAAGCAGGGCGGCCGCACTCTGGAAATCCAGCGTTTGATTGCCCGCTCGCTGCGCGCCGCGGTGGATTTGACCAAGCTGGGTGAATATACCATCACCCTGGACTGCGATGTGCTGCAGGCCGACGGCGGCACCCGCACCGCCTCCATTACCGGCGCCTGCGTGGCCCTGGCGGATGCCTTGCGGGTCATGCAGAAAAAAGGCCAGTTGAAAACCAACCCGTTTAAAGGTTTTGTGGCGGCGATTTCGGTAGGCATCGTGGCCGGCGAAGCGCGCTGCGATCTGGAATACGTGGAAGACTCGGCGGCGGAAACCGACATGAATGTGGTGATGATGGAAGACGGCCGCATGATTGAAGTGCAGGGCACCGCCGAAGGCGAGCCGTTCAGCCAGGAAGAGTTAATTACCTTGCTGGAACTGGCGCGCGGCGGCATCGACACGCTGGTGCTGGCCCAGAAAGCCGCATTGGCGGAATAACCATTGCATAATGGTTTGCCGTGCCGTCGGGCACTCGGCGGTAGCGTAACCAACTGAATAAAGGCGCCGGCTTATGGCGCCCCGTAATGAGGAGCAGGGTCCGTGAAAGATTACCAGCGCCAGTTTATCGAGTTCGCTTTAAACAAACAGGTTTTGAAATTTGGCGAATTTACGCTGAAATCAGGCCGTAAAAGTCCCTATTTTTTTAATGCCGGCTTGTTTAACACCGGGCGGGATCTGGCGCTGCTCGGGCGTTTTTACGCCGCGGCGCTGATGGATTGCGGCGTTGATTTCGACCTGGTATTCGGCCCGGCTTACAAAGGCATTCCCATTGCCACCACCACGGTAGTGGCGCTGGCGGAACATTATGAGCGCGACGTGCCTTATTGCTTTAACCGCAAAGAAGCCAAGAATCACGGCGAAGGCGGCAATCTGGTGGGCAGCCCGCTGCAGGGCAATGTGATGCTGGTTGACGATGTGATTACCGCCGGTACCGCTATTCGCGAGTCCATGGATATTATTTCCGGCCATAACGCCAAGCTGGCGGGCGTGCTGATCTCCCTCGACCGGCAGGAAAAAGGCCGGGGCGAGATCTCGGCCATCCAGGAGGTGGAGCGCGATTATCACTGCAAGGTGATTGCCATCGTGACCCTGGCGGATTTGATTGATTACCTGGAAGAGAAAAGCGAACTGGCCGATCATCTGGCGGCGGTGCGGGCCTATCAGCGCCAATACGGCATCTGAAGGGTTGAAGCGGCGGTAAGCGCGATCCGGCGCTACCGCAAAACCGCACGGCCCGCCAGGGCCTGGCATGGCTTAATGCAATTGGGCCATCAGCAGCGGCCAGCGCACTTCAAACTCATGGGTGGGCGAATAGCGGAATTCGGTGCGCACAAAGCGCGCCAGCATGCCTTCGCAAAACGCCAATAGCTGGCTGGCCAGCAGGGCCTCGTCCAGCTCGAACGCTTCCCCTTCACGGAGCTTGCGCTCGCGCAGCACCTGGCGCAATTGCACTTCGATGCGTTCATACAGCTGGTTGATGCGCCCCTGCAACCGGTCCTGTTCAAACATCAGCGCATGGCCGGTCATAATACGGGTCAGGCCGGGGTTGCGCTCCGCAAAACCCAAAATTAGCTGCAAAATCAGGCGAAGACGATTAATGGTCTCTTTTTCGTCCTGCAATATCAGGTTGATACGGGATATCAGGCTATCTTCAATAAATTCGATCAGGCTGTCGAACATCCGCGTTTTACTGGGAAAGTGTCGGTATAAAGCCGCCTCGGAAACGCCGACGGTGGCCGCCAGTTTAGCGGTAGTGATGCGTTGGCTGCCGTCGCCGGACTCAAGCATTTGCGCCAATGCCTGCAAAATTTCCTCGCGGCGATTGCGTTTCACACTCTTTTTTTCTGCCATACCGAATAGGTCCCTGGGTAAAAACCATCAAAAATGAACAAATATCAGGCATCGGCTGTCGCGGCCTGGGCCATGACAGCGTTGATATAATGAATTGTCGATGCCGGGAAAGAACCGCCCGTTAAAACTTATTGCCGGCCGGAGTGGCCAAATCCGCCTTCGCCGCGTTCGCTTAAGGCAAAATCCTCAACGACATTGAATTCCACCTGCACCACCGGCACGAAGACCATTTGCGCTATGCGTTCGCCCGGTTCGATGGTGAAGACGTGCTGTCCGCGGTTCCATACGGACACCATCAGCGGCCCTTGATAATCCGAATCAATCAGCCCGACCAGATTACCCAATACGATGCCGTGCTTATGTCCCAGGCCGGAGCGGGGCAATACGACCGCCGCCAGGCCGGTATCGGCGATATGCACCGCCAAGCCGGTAGGGATCAGGGTGGTTTCGCCGGGCGCCAGGATAACGGCATCATCGATACAGGCGCGTAAATCCAGGCCGGCGGAGCCAGAGGTGGCGTAAGCCGGCAGCGGGAACCGATCGCCGATGCGTTTATCCAGAATTTTAAGATCGATTTTTTTCATCATAACGGGTGATAATCTCGTCGATTAATTGTTGACCAAGCAGCGCTTTACCGCTCAGTGGTAACAACGTATTCCCTTGTTCCCAGAACAAATGCAGCGCATTGGCGTCGCTGTTAAAACCGCGGTCGGCCAGGGAAACGTCATTGGCGCAAATCAAATCCATATTTTTGGCGATGCGTTTTTGCCGGGCGTATTCTTCCATATTCTGGGTTTCGGCTGCAAATCCGACCACAAAGGGACGATGAGTCGTCATGGCGCCGACGCTTGCGACGATATCAGGGTTTTTGATCATTTTTACGGTGATTTCGGCGCCCTGGGTTTTTATTTTTTCCGGGGCCTGCTGCGCGGCGCGATAGTCCGCCACGGCGGCGCAGCCGATAAAAATATGCTGTTGTTCAATGTCCTTCATCACCGCTTCCTGCATCTCCTGCGCGCTGGTCACGTCGATGCGCCAGACGCCGCGCGGCGTGGGCAAATCCACCGGGCCGGATACCAGAGTCACGTGGGCGCCTTTATCCGCCGCCGCCTTGGCGATGGCGAATCCCATCTTGCCGGAGCTATGATTGCTGATATAGCGTACCGGATCGAGGGCTTCCCGGGTGGGGCCGGCGGTTATCATGATATTGAGGTGCTGCAGGGAAACATCGACGGTAAAGTGGCGCCGCGCCAAATCCACCAGGTCCAGCGGATCGAGCATGCGGCCGGGACCGATATCGCCGCAGGCCTGGCTGCCGTTATCCGGCCCCCAAAGCAGCACGCCGCGGGATTCCAGGATGCGTAGATTCGCCTGGGTGGCCGGCGCCCGGTACATCTGCTGGTTCATGGCCGGCGCGACGGCGATGCGCGCGGCGGTGGCCAGGCACACGGTGGTCAGCAGATCGTTGGCCATGCCGGCGGCAATGCGCGCCAGCACGTCGGCGCTGGCGGGGGCCAGCAGCACCAAATCCGCCCATTTGCCCAGCTCGATATGGCCCATGGCCGCTTCGGCCGCCGGGTCCAGCAAATCATCGGAGACGGGATATCCCGATACTGCCTGCAGCGTCAGTGGGGTAATAAACGCTTTGGCCGCGGGGGTCATTACCACCCGCACTTCCGCGCCCCTGTCGCGCAAACGGCGCACCAGTTCGGGGCTTTTATAGGCTGCGATACCACCGCTAACGCCAAGTACAATATGTTTGCCGGAAAGTTCCGTCATCTCGATTGCCCGCTTGTAAGCTTAAGTAAAAAACATTTTATCATAACCCTTGGCGTTCATAGCCATCTGTCTTTTTGCGCAGCATCCTGTGTTAATTTACAGCCCTCGCCGCAATTTTCTCCTGCCGCCGTCGAGCGCGGCGGCGCCGGATGGCATAATCGGCGGATGGGTATGGGGAGACGGGGACATGACGGAATCAAAAGGATGGCACGATAAACTGGCGCCGCGTGAGAAATTGCTGTTATTCGGTCCGGCGGCGTTGACCAATACCGAACTGCTGGCGCTGTTCCTGCGTACCGGCATACGGGGCATGCATGTGATGCAATATGCCGAACATTTGCTGGAGCACTTCGGTTCTTTCCATAAACTCATTGCGGCGGACCGCCAGTCCTTATCCGCCGTAAAAGGGCTGGGCGCGTCGAAATGCACCCAGATACAGGCTATTGGCGAGATGGCGCACCGCTTTTACTCTTCGCATCTGATGCGCGAGGATGCGCTGACCAGCCCGGACATTACCCGCAGCTATCTTCGGTTATTGCTGGCTCACCGCGAGCGCGAGGTGTTTGTGGTCATGTTCCTGGACAATCAGCATCGGTTGATCAACCATCAGGAAATGTTCCACGGCACGGTGAACAGCGTTGAAGTGCATCCGCGGGAAATACTGCGCGAGGCGCTTAAAGTCAATGCAGCGGCGATTATTTTAGCGCACAATCATCCGTCGGGAAGAGCGGAGCCCAGCCGCGCCGATCGGGAAGTGACCGATTTAGTGGTGAAGGCGTGCATGTTTCTGGACATCCGGGTACTCGATCACCTGGTCCTTGGAGCGGGAGAATACGTTTCTTTTGCCGAAAAAGGGTGGCTGTGAGTCTCTTTTGCGCGATCCTCAGGGATCTTTAGCTGCGCGGGACTTGAGCACTTGCGCTTCAAAGCGTATACTACGCCACCTTTGAGAATCCTGGGTGTAGCGTTGAGAGCCTATCTCAGCAGATTTAAATCTGTTGAAAGTCTCTCCTCAGTGAATGTGCTGAGATGGGCTCTAAAGCCTGACGAGGCGGCTAACACCTTTTTACGAAGCTCGAGCTGATTAGATTTTTGGAGAATAGACATGTCCCGAGTCTGCCAAGTTACTGGCAAGCGCCCGGTGAGCGGCAATAACCGCTCCCACGCAATGAATGCGACCAAACGCCGTTTTCTGCCTAACCTGCACTCTCACCGTTTTTGGGTTGAGAGCGAAAAACGCTTTGTCACGCTGCGTGTATCTGCTAAAGGTATGCGTGTAATTGATAAGAAGGGCATCGAAACGGTCTTGACCGATTTGCGTGCCCGCGGTGAAAAGTATTAAGGAACTGAATCATGGCTAAAGGTGTTCGCGAGAAGATCAAGCTGGTTTCTTCTGCTGGTACTGGTCACTACTATACCACTACGAAGAATAAACGTACCAAACCGGAAAAGTTGGAATTGAAAAAATTCGATCCGGTTGTACGCCAGCACGTGCTGTACAAAGAAGCTAAAATCAAATAATTTTAGCGGACTGCAAAAAAACCCGGCTTCGGCCGGGTTTTTTATGTGTTTTTTATCCATTTTTTATCCATGCGACGTAACGTACATACGGGTGAAAACATGCCGGAACTTCCAGAAGTTGAAACCAGCCGCCGGGGCATCGAACCCTGGGTGGCCGGTCACAGCATAAAACATGCTGTGGTCCGCAATGCCAGCCTGCGCTGGCCGGTCTCCGGCGAGATTATCGCCCTGCGCGACCAGAAAGTGCTGAGCGTGCAGCGGCGGGCCAAATATCTGCTGCTGGAGCTGACGGAAGGCTGGATCATTATTCATCTGGGTATGTCGGGCAGCCTGCGCGTGTTGCCAGAGCCGCTGCCGCCGGGGAAACACGATCATGTCGATCTGGTGATGAGTAACGGCTGCACCATCCGTTATACCGATCCGCGGCGTTTCGGCGCCTGGTTATGGACTGACGATCTCACCACCAGCAAGGTGCTGGCGCATCTGGGTCCGGAACCGCTGAGCGACGCGTTCAACGGCCCGTGGCTGTATGAGAAATCGCGTAATAAACGCACCCTGGTTAAACCCTGGCTGATGGACAACAAGCTGGTGGTGGGCGTGGGTAATATTTATGCCAGCGAGTCGCTGTTTGTAGCGGGTATTTTGCCTGACCGGCCCGCGGGTTCGCTGACCGCGGCCGAGGCCGAATTGCTGGTGCGCACCATCAAGGCGGTATTGCTGCGCTCCATCGAGCAAGGGGGCACCACGCTGCGCGATTTTATGCAATCGGACGGCAAGCCCGGGTATTTTGTACAGGAGCTGCAGGTTTACGGCCGGGCGGGGCAGGAGTGCCGGGTATGCGGCATGCCGATCCAGATAGCCAAGCACGGCCAGCGCAGCACCTTTTTTTGCCCCAACTGCCAGCATTGAATCAGGGATGGAGCCGCGCTTTCACTTCTTTGGCGATAGGGCCCGGCAGGAAATAATCGACGTTTCCCCCGTGCAGCGCGACTTCTTTTACCAGCGTCGATGAAATATACGACCATTCCTGGGCCGGCATCAGAAACACGCTTTCCAGTTCCGGCATCAAATGCTGGTTCATCTTGGCCAGCTGCATTTCATATTCAAAATCCGATACCGCCCGCAGCCCCCGCACCAGGATATTGGCCTGCTGCTGGCGGGCGAAATTGGCCATCAGGTCGCCAAAGCCGATAACCTCGATGTTGGACAAATGGCCGGTAACCTGTTTTGCCAGGTCGACGCGCTCTTCCAGCGTAAACAGCGGTTTTTTGCTGGGGCTGAAGGCAATGGCCAGGATAACCCGATCGAACATCTTGGCGGCGCGGGTCACCAAATCCAGATGCCCGTTGGTCAGCGGATCAAAGGTGCCGGGATAAATTGCTTTGGTTGTCATCGGGAATCTCTCTCGCTGGTGCGGCGAAGCGCCCACAAGGCGGCATACTTGTTGAAAGTATACTGTGCGTTCACCGCCGCCAGCAATAAACCCTGTTTGCCATCAAGAAATCCGGCGCGCAGCAGCCAGGTTTTGATAAAGGCCCCCAGCGTATGGCTGATAATGGACCAAAAACCGCAGGTCTTGTTTTGCCGGTGCCGCTCAAGGGCCCAGGCCTCGGCGTATTGCAACTGCTTGCGCTGGAATGCTATCAGGTCGCGGCAGGTGAGGTGCTGCAGGTTGCCGTTTAGCCGGACCACCTTGGCTTGCCGGGTATCAAGGGATTCATGCACCGGATTATCGTTATAGCGATAAAGCCCGCGCTCATACAGCCGCACCACCCGATCCGGATACCAGCCGCTATGGCGCATAAAGCGGCCGAGAAACAGGTTGGATCGCGCACAGCTGTATACCGAGCCGGCCTGCGGCTGGCGCAATACCGCCTCGATGGACCGGCGCAGTTCAGGTGTGACGCGCTCGTCGGCATCCAGCATCAGGATAAAATCGCCGGTGGCATACCCCTGCGCCCGTTGGCGCTGTTTGCCGAAGCCCGGCCAATCCGTGGCCGTAAATACCCTGGCGCCCGCGTGGCGGGCGATTTGGCGCGTATCGTCGGTGCTGGCTGAATCCAGCACCACGATCTCGTCCGCCCATTGCACCGAGGCGAGGCACTCCGGCAACAGCCCGGCTTCGTTATGGACAATCAGCACGACCGAAAGACGTTTTCCCGACCCCATTCACTGGCTCCGCTGCGGCAGATAAGGCTCCAGCAAGTGTAGCAGCCGCTGCAAAGCGCCCTGGTTCTGGTGCAGCACGTCCACTGCGTGGCGGCCGTAATAGAGGCGATAATCCTCATCGGTAAGCAGGGTGGTGACCTCCTTGACCAGCGACGGCACGTCGGTGACGGTAATCAGCCCGCCGGCCTCGGCCAGCTTGCTGCAAATATCCTTGAAATTAATAGTGTTGGGGCCCATCAGCACCGGAATGGCATGGGCGGCGGCCTCAAGGGGATTATGGCCGCCGCGCTCTACCAGGCTGCCGCCGACAAAGGCCAAATCGGCAATGCCGTACAGCAGCATCAGTTCGCCCATGGTATCGCCAATCACCACCTGCGTATCGTGGGCGGGAATCTCGCCGGAACTGCGCAGGATTGACGTCAGGCCGGCTTTTTGCGTCATGTCCCGGGCGGCGGAAAAGCGCTCCGGATGCCGCGGCACCAGGATCAGCAGCAAATCGGGAAACGCGGTCAGCAACTGGCGGTGGGCCTGCAGCAGCAGGGTTTCTTCCCCTTCGTGGGTGCTGGCCGCAATCCATACCTGCCGGCGGGACGCCCACTGGCGGCGCAGGGTCAGCGCCCGAGCCGCCAGCTCCGGCGTGACGGAAATATCAAACTTCAGGCTGCCGGTGATGGCCAGCTGGTTGCGTTTTAACCCTAAATCCAGGAACCGGGCGCCGTCGTCTTCAGTTTGCGCGGCGATAAGCGTAATGCGGCGCATGATGTTGGCCACAAAGCCGCTGAATCGCTTATAACCGGCGGCGGAGCGGGCGGACAAGCGCGCATTGGCCACCACCAGCGGAATTTTACGCCGGTGCAGGGCTTTAATCAGATTGGGCCACAGCTCGGTTTCCATCACGATAACCAATTTGGGATTCACATGATTAAGAAACCGGTTCATGGCGTCCGGCAGGTCATAGGGCAAATAGACATGATGGACATCTTTGCCGAAAGCCGACTGCACCCGCTCGGAACCGGTGGGGGTCATGGTGGTCACGGTGATGGGCAAAAAGGGGTAGCGGTGGCGCAACGCCCGCACCAGCGGAATGGCCGCCAGGGTTTCACCCACGGAGACTGAATGCAGCATGATGCCGCCAGGCTTCACCTTGCCCTGGCAATATCCGTAACGCTCCGCCCACCGGCGACGGTAGGCCGGCGCTTTGCGGCTGCGCCATAATAACCGGACCCATATCAGCGGCTGAATGAGATAGATGATTATGTTATAGATCATTATAGTTAGCTATAGTAAGGCACCGCGTCTGGTGTGCTGAGTTAAGGGTGCTGAGTTAAGCGTTAACGAAATTATTAAAAGCGCATTTTAATGCGTGTCCATGCTAACAGATAAGTCGCTTTCCCACATTATATCCGGTGTTTTTATGATGGGAGTAATTGCCGGTAAAGCTGGGTCAACTGTTGGGAAAGCCGGGCGGGCGTGCATTCCTTGACGCGTTCGCGGGCGGCAATGCCCATCTCGGGGCGCAATGGCACGGGCGCGACGGCGCCGACGAACGCCTTCAGGGTACCGATATCCAGCGCATCGCAGACGAACCCCTGTACCCCGTTTTCGATAAATTCCGCCCCGCCGCAGCTCTGGCTGGTAATCACCGGCAGGCCGCAGGCCATGGCTTCAAGTATCACATTTGGGAATGGATCGTAGAGGGTCGGCAGCAGTAAACCATCCGCCCCATGGTAAAAAGGCAGCACGTCCTTTTGCACCCCGACAAAACGAATCCGCTGCCGGCATCCCAGGCTTTGGGCCAATGCGCGGTATTTTTCCTGCTGTTTATCCTGCCCCACCACAATCAGGTAACGATCGGTGGCGGCGACGGCGGCGATGGCGGCCTTCAGCCCTTTGCGTTCAAATCCGGAACCCACATAAATCAGCGCGCACGCTTGCGCGGGAATAGCCAATTGCTGCCTGGCCCGATCGCGTTGTTCGGCCGACGCCGGGTAAAAGCGGGCCGAGTCGATGGAATTATAAATCAGGGCGAATTTATCTTCCGGTACCTGGTAACAACGGATGATATCGTTTTTTACCATGATGGAATTGCAGATGATTTTTTTAAGCTCCGGGGAATGGAACATCGCCCGTTCGGCTTCCAGCACATAACGATGATAACCGCTCAGGGAGGTTAACCACTGCTGATAAGCGGGGATAATGCGCGCCCGTTGCTCAAGCCAGGCCTTATGCACGCCGTCGCCGGCGCGGAACACATCGCAGCCGGCAATGCGCTCGTGGCTTTGCACCAGGTCAAAGCGTTCTTGACGCCAGCATTGGCGCGCCGCCCGGGCGAAACCGCGCTCGCGGGATACGCGGCCCCATTTTGGCGGATTGCAAATATGCACATGCCAGTCTGGACGCGGCTCGCCCGACCACTGCCGGGTCAGGATATTCAGCTCCAGCTCATCATTATCCAGGGCTTCCAGGGCCCGGGAGATAAACCGCTCCGCGCCGCCATCGGGGCGGTATTTTTGGCGCACGATGGCCAGTCTGGTTTTTTTCATGACCCTGTGTTCATGGCATGGTTCTCGGATTGATCGTCCCGTTATCGCGGTAACGGATCGCGGGGTTGGGATAAATAGCGTTCGGCCGCCGCCAGCACCACCTCAACCGGTATCGCATCAAGATAGCGTTGCTGCGTGCGGGTATCAATGGCATCGGGCGCAGGCAGTTCGGTGAAATCACCGGCCCAGATCACGGTGCTGTTAGCGCTCCAGGGCCGCCAGTGTTGCAATTTAGTCGGGCCGAACAGGGCGATACAGGGCGTATTCAGCGCCGCCGCCATATGCATCGGCGCGGAATCGACCCCGATAAACAGCCGCGCCCGGTCAATCACCGCCGCCAATTGGGTCAGGGTCAATTCCCCCGCCAGGGAAACGACCCGGGTATTGTGGCAAAGGGAGAGGATATGAGCGATCATGTCGCGCTCTTTTTTATCCGGCGCGGCGGTAAGGACAATCGGCAGTTCCTGGCGCTGCAACACATCAATCAGCCGCGCCATCTTGGCATCGTCCCAGCATTTATACGTCCAGCGGGACGTGGGCTGGATGACGATGTAGTCGCCGGTGATGCCGTGCTCATCTAATTTTTGCTGCCGAAATGCCCCGTCGGCGGGAGGATAGTACATGGACGCGCGGCGATCGGTTATTCCGATATCCAGCGGCGCCAGGATGCTGAGATTTTGCTCAACGGTATGCAGCTTGCCGTGGTTTTGCGTGGTGACCAGGGCGGTATGCGCCCGGCGCCAGAAGAACGAGCGGCGCTTTTGATAATCGAAGCCGATGCGTACCGGCGCGCCGCTTAACAGCGTAATGGCGGCGCTGCGCCATTGGTCGGCCAGATTAATGACCAAATCAAAACGGCGGGCGCGGATGCTTTTCAGCAGGGCGAATTCCTGTTGCAACTGATAGCGCAACCCCTGTTTTTTCCATGAGCGGTCAATGGCGTGGATCGTTGAAATAGCCGGATGAAAGCGCAGGATGGCTTCGGTTTCTTTATACAGCAGGATATCGATTTCACAGTTGGGATAACGTTCGTGCAGGGCGTTGATAACCGGCGTGGTCAACAGCATATCGCCATGATGGCGCAGCTTGATCAATAGTATTCGTTTAAAGGTAGTTGGTGAAACGGCATGGCGAATGGGCATGTTGGCGCTGACCTATATATACTCTGACTACTCAGACCATGGAATCCCGCTAAAATTCAGCGCTGGCGCCAGGCATAAATTCTGCGCAACCACAGCAATAACTGATACCACTGGCGTATACCCCGGGCATTGCGGATCATACGCTTGTGGGTGCCGCTGGCAAAAATATCGTTAATCATCGCCTGGCGGGCCGCCGGGTCCGGTTCGCGGCGCAGGGAGTGGCAGATGGATAAGGCTTCATGGGTCACCTGGATCGGGAACTCGGGGTACATTTTTATCTTGCCCCGATAGCGCTGATTAATCTGCTCCAGACGTTCAGCGATGCGGATATAGTGGCGCTGGTACTCCACGTTTTTCATGCCGGTTCTTGTTTGGTTGCTGATGGACTGGCCGTGGATATAGTAGCGGTACAGGACTTTCTGGGTATAGCGCACCCGCCGGGCGTTAAACATCAGCTCCGTCGTCCAGGGAATATCCTGGTGGTGCAGGCCGGGTTCGAACAGCAAATTAAGCTGCTTAACCAGCGCCAGCCGATAGATACCCAGCCAAACCACGTGCAGATAACGCTTGGTAGCCAGCGCTTTATGCAGCCAGTACGGCCCGTCCAATACGCCGGTGGACGTTAGCCGATCCGCAGGGATCAGAGTTTTAATACGCTTCGAACCGAGGAAATACCGTTCGCCGTTACACTGCGCGACATCCAGGTCGTCGCGTTCGGCCATGTCCATCAGGGTTTGATACATCGTGGGGTAGAGCAGGTCATCGGCATCGGGGAACGTGACATAAGCGCCTTGGGCAATGGACAGCCCGGCATTTCGCGCCCGCGATACGCCGCCGTTTTCCCGATCGAGCACGGTAATGCGCGGATCGTTTAACGCATATTCCCGGGCCTTGGCGCCCGACCCGTCGGTGGACCCATCATTAACAATGATGATTTCCATTTCTTGCAGCGACTGCGCAAGCAGCGACGTCATAAAACCCGCAAACATTTCGCCAGCGTTATAAAGTGGGATAATCACGCTAAGCTTGATCTTTGCCGATGGCAACTGCTCGATGGTCATAATTTCAACTGCCCGGCCACAGAATATAGCTTCCCTAGGCGCTAAAGCCCATAATTGCTGAAGAATTAATCAGATGACGCATTCCCGGTACGCGGTGCGGCATCCGCTAAGCGTAACATCATCAAAAAGCCCAAAACAAGCAGCATAAAATAAGGCGATTCGCGGTTATAAAATTGGCAATCACCTTGGCTGAAAAAGGTTACGGGTAGTGATAGCAGCAAAAACGCCGACGCGCCCGGAAATAGCACAAACGGATAAAACAGCAGCCCTATAAACAGCGTCAGCATCAGAATTCCGCCAAAAATGCCTTGCAGGGAAAGCGTATCCAGCAGGTCATTATGCATATGATACTGGACGTTATTCAAGGCTTCCACATTACTTGATTCATGTTGCTTAATGTATTGTGTAGCCAGGGCATTGCGGCTGTCCACCGATTGTCCGAGCGGATGCTGTTCAAAACTATACCAGGCGGATTTCCATAAGCTCAACCGGGCGCCTAGCGAAGTGCTGTTCTGCCCTTGCTTATAAAGTTCGGCCTCTTGTTTAATGGCGTCCAGGCGCTCAAGGGCGGGATGATAATAAGCTTTGCCGAAAAACAGGGCGCAGAGGCCTAATACCACGATGGCCGTGGTAAAAATGTGTTTATGGGTTTTTTTGCCATACAGCAATTCGTGTCCCAGGCAAAAAATCACAAATACCGCGTAAAAAATGAGCGCGGAGCGGGTTTCGGTGGCTAATAGGGTGATCAACGTCAGGGCGATGGCCAACAGGCAAAACGGGCGGTAAAGCTTGATGGCGAAGCGTCGCAGGCAATAAATCGTGACCATGGAAAACAACACCAGCATATACGCGCCGGACGTTGCCGCGTCCGCATTGATTTTTATCCGCTCGCCGGTTTTCAGATACTGCATGGTATCGGTCACCGCAATGAGTATCAGCAGTGCGAACAGCAAATAGCTGGCAAAAGAGGCGGCCCGCGGAGTAAAACGCCAGTGATTAAGGTTGCGCTGGATGCAATAAAGGACAAAAAAGCCTAATACCATGCGCTTACCGCTGATTTGATAATGATAGGCCACCAGGGGGAAATGCGGGCTGGTGGTGAGGGCCAGCCAAATTAATTTGCTAAGGCCCAGCAATAAAAACAGCGTTGGCAGGACATATAAATAAACCTTTTTATCAACCCGCACCACCAGGTAGATAAAATGGATAATGCTGATATAGGTCAATATATAAAACGCATTGCGGCTTACCGGCCCGGAAAATAAAAAGAAAGCGATGGAGACGCTGGTCAATATCAGGTAAATCATGGGGAGAATTTCGTCGATCTTGCGCGCGCGGTAAGCATTCATCACAGCAATCATTTAGCGGCACCAATATGGAAATATTTGTTTTTTATATACTTTATCAGCCACATCAGGCTGTAAGAATAGCGTTTTTGCAACCAGAGAACGTAAGCGTAGCGCTTCATTTCTTTATGCTTCACCGGCGAGTCCAGCGGTACTGATTGCCAGGGGGTGCGCTGATAGTAGGTGCTATACAGATCGGCTAACGGGCCTGACCCCCATAAATGCCAGGGCTTGCACTTCCCGGTGTAATGGATCAGTACCGTATCGGCCGGGATTTTTGGCCGGTGATTGATTTTATTGGCAATAATATCATAAATATAGTTATATTTTTTAGGCAGCAGCAGGACTTCCTTTTCTAACACCAAATTCAGCGCATCCTGATCCGGAAAGCGGAAATACCCCCCTTTAGCGGCGATTAAGTCGAGCAAACGCTCGGTGGTTTTTCGCTCTTTCCACACGGGAATGTTGATATACAGGAAACCGGAATTAAAATAATTTCCTGACTTCAGGCTGAGTTCAGGGCATAGCGTATTCCGCGCGCGCTTATTGTCATTTACCGCGCACAGGGTGTAAGACCCAAGGGATAAGTCCATTAGCGGCCTGAGGCTGCCTACGCAGAGCATATCGGCATCAAGATAAATCACCCTGGTTACCGTATCTTTGAGCAGTAACGGGATAAAAATACGATAATAAATGGTTTTGGCATACCGGCCGATACTGGGCAAATTATCAAAACACCCGGTATGATAAATATACAATGTGATGGCGATCGACCGGCGCGCCACCAGAGCCAGCAGCTTTTGCTTGATGGAATCGTTCAGGCCGGTGCTAAAAATATGGATATGAAAAAACGTGTCCGGGTTATTTTCCAGGATTGAAAACAATGTAATACCCATACCGCGGGCATAATGGTTGTCTACGCCAAACGCCAAGTGGCAAATTTGTTCCGGTGCGACCGATAATCTGTTTATGAGCGTCTCTTCATGCTCAATCATCTTTGTCACGGCTATGCTATCCATTGATCACATCCTTATGAATAAGCTTAGCAACAAAGAGGAAGATATCCTTGCGATTGTCCAGGGTTAAAGCAAATAATCTTAAGGGTGGGTGCTCAAAATGATAAGGCGCTGAAAACACATAAGACGTTGGCGCGATATCCGGCGGCGATACGATCAGCGTTTGGCCCAGCGGCCGCTGTTCGGCCATGCAGCATGGGCCGGACAGACAAATCACCGGTACCTGCTGTGCGTCGGCGATGTAAATATTGCCTGAATCGGAAGCGATGTAACAATCCATCCTGGAGATGGCATACGGCACTTCTTCCAGTTTCAATTGGCCCACCAGGCTGATAACGTTGCCGCTATTGCCCACGGCCTGATAAAAATCATCAAGATAGCGCAGCTCGTCCTGCGGCCCGAAGATATAAAACAGGCAAGGCAAAGGAGCCAGCGCCGTCAGGATCTGGGCCCATACGGCGGCCGGAATGGTCTTGGCTTTATTGCCCGCCGAAATGCTGATGCCGATTTTTAGTTTTCCCGGCACGTCCTGTATGGGCAGCGTCCGCTGGGGATGCCATAGGGGACGGGTGGCATGTTTGGGGGCGCTTTGCCAGGTCAGCGACCGGTCGGCGAGCTTTAAATAGTTTTCCACGGTTAATGTATCGCGGCGATGCTCCACGGTGCCCGTGGCCGTCAGGTAAAAAATGCCGTGATACCATTTGCGGGTATAGACCGATAAAAATTGTTTATTGCGGGCGTTACAAACCGCGGCATAAAACAGATTGGTGCTGTTGGGATGCAGCAGGTAAACGTTGCTATAACGATTGATAAGCTTAAAGGCCAGGCGCATTTTTTTAAGGAAGCCGGATTTATATTCCTCGATAAAAAAATAGTCCGCCAGGGTATCGTCATGGGAAGCCAGTGCGCCCACCCCGCGGCTGAGCAGCGCGTCCGAGCGGCCAAGATGCGCAAGTAGCGGCGTGATATTGACGAAATCGCCGATTTTGGCGGTTTGGATGACCAGGTTCCTACCGGTGTGCTTTTGGAAAGGCTTTAGCGCAAATTTTATCGGTAGCAATAAAATAAACAGAATCACATAGCTCATCAGATATTTTGTCCGCTCGCCTCAAGCGTTAGCAGGGAAGCTAATTCGTCGTAGACACGCGTCGCCGGCAGGTTTGCCAAACGGTTATCGTCTGACGGCAACGCATGCTGATTATCGCCATACCCACCGATAAGTCCCGGATCGGTGGGGCCATAAAGCGTAATGTTGGGCCTGTCGAGCGCGGCGGCCAGATGGCTTAAACCGGTATCGACCGACACCACCGCAGCAGCCCCGGCGAGCACCCCGGCAACCTCTGCTAGAGTAAGCCTGGGCAGTACTTCCACCCAAGGGTAATTATCCGAAAGACGCAACGCGCGCTGGTATTCCGGCGGGGTTCCCCACGGTAATTTGATCTGCATGTTCCAGGGCGAGAGCAATTCTATCAGCGCCCGCCAATGTGATTCAGGCCAGTGCTTCTCGTCGCGGGTCGTAGAGTGCAGAAAAACCAAATAGGGGGGGGCTGGCTGTCCATGCCCGCCGCCAATGCGGGCAAAATGGCCGGCTATGGAATAATCTCCCCGGCCGGGGGGGACCTGGTAACCCAGGCTGGCGGCGAACAGCTGGCGGATGCGTTCAACCGCATGCTGTTGGCGGGGGATATCATGGCGATGGTGGTAAAACCAGCTGGCGAAGGGTTCGCGGGCGCTTTTGCTATCCAGCCCGTGCTTTTCCCCTTTGGCCATGCGGGTTACCAATGCGGCGCTTTTGATTAATCCCTGCGCATCTATGACCCGGTCATACTGATAGAGTTGTAACTGCCGTTTAAAATCACAGCGCTCCTGACGGGTTTGCGCGCCAAACCAATTTTTCCGCCAGCGCCGGATAGCGACCGGAATAACGCGATCCACCGCCGGATGCCAGGACGGGATCTGGGCAAAACTCTCTTCCACCACCCAATCAAAACGAATTCCGGGCAGCAGGCGCATGGCATCCGTGAGGGCGGGCAGCGTATGCAGCACATCGCCCATGGAAGAGGTTTTGACGATCAATACCCGCATCAGCGTCCCCCGTCAGGGGTCAACAATATTGCCAATTCGGCGGCGACCTGGTCCGGTTGAATATCTATCAGGCTTTGATGGTAACCCTGCTGGTCATCGCCTTTACGAATACGCTGATAGCCTTCGATTAAACGGATCACTTTGGCGCGGTGGGAAAGCGGCGGCGTGAAATCTGGACTGCTGGGGCCATACAGCGCCACCAGGGGTCGCTCCAGGGCGGCGGCGATATGCATCAAGCCGGAATCGTTGCTGACTATCGCCCGGCAGGCGGCTATTAACGCCACCGCCTGCTCCAGCGAGGTCTGGCCCGCCAGGTTGCGGCAATGTTCGCGGGCGGATGCCGGCAGCGGGGCGAGGATATCATCACCCGCCGCGCGATCGTTGGCCGACCCGAAAAGCAGTACCTGATAACCGCGGGCGATCATGGTTTCCGCCAGCGCGGCATAATGGTAATGGGGCCAGCGCTTGGCCGGCCCGAATTCGGCGCCGGGACAAAAGCCGATGGTCGGCCGGCCGTTTTGTATGCCAAAACTGGCGCAGGCCGCCAGGATTTCATCTTGCGCGACCTGTAAACGCGGCCAAAGCAAGGGTTGGGGCAAATCATCGGCGCTATGGATTTCCGCTTGTTCATAGGCCAGCGCCACATAGCGCTGCACCATCAGCGGAAACGCGGTTTTATCCAGCACCCGCAGATCGTTAAGCAGGCCATAGCGCATTTCCCCGCGCCAGCCGGTGCGCTTGGTAATGCCGGCAAAAAAAGGGACCAGGGCGGATTTAAAGGAATTCGGCAACACCAGCGCCTGATTGTAGCCTTGGCCGCGCAGTGACCGGCCAAGCCGCCGGCGTTCGGCCAGCGCCAGCGTCCCATGCCCGAGCGGCATGGGCAACGCCTGGCTGACTTCCGGCATGCGGTTCAATAGCGGACGGCACCAGGCGGGCGCCATCACGTCTATCTCGGCGGCAGGATGAAGGGATATCAGGGTGCGATAGAGACTTTGCGACATCATCATATCGCCTACCCAGGATGGCCCGATAACCAGTATTTTCATACCGAGGGTATCTTTCCTTGCGCTAGCATTAACGGTTGCGGTTCAGCCAGGATAAATAATCGGCCACGCCTTCGGCGACCGTTTTAAACGGCTTGTCGTAACCCGCGGCCCGCAATTGGGTCAGATCGGCCTGGGTATAGGCCTGGTAGCGGCCCTTCAGCTTTTCGGGAAAATCGATATATTCAATCTGGCCTTTTTTATGGAAATCCAGCACCGCGTCCGCTACCGCCTGGAAGGATTCGGCCCGACCGGTACCGCAGTTGAAAATGCCGGAGACATTATTTTTCCAAAACCATAGATTAACGTCGGCCACGTCGGCTACGTATACAAAATCTCGCTTGAAACCTTCGCTGCCGGAGAACAATTTCGGGTTCTCGCCGGCATTGATTTGGTTATTTAAATGAAAAGCGACGCTTGCCATGCTGCCTTTATGGCCTTCATGGGGGCCGTAGACGTTAAAATAACGAAAACCGCAGATCTGGGATTCCGCTTCCGGCAAAATGGTACGAACATACTGATCGAACAGGAATTTTGAATAGCCATATACGTTCAACGGCTGTTCGTATTGGCGCTGCTCGATAAAATGTTCCGTCCTGCCGCCATAGGTGGCCGCGGAAGAGGCATATAAAAAGGGAATTGAGCGTTCCAGGCAGAAATGCAGCAGTTCTTTGGAGTATTGATAGTTATTGTCCATCATATACTTGCCATCCCACTCGGTAGTGGAGGAGCAGGCGCCTTCATGGAACACCGCTTCGATGTCGCCAAAATCATCCCCGGCCATAACGCTGGCGATAAAGTCTTCTTTATCCATGTAATCGGTGATATCCAGATCCACCAGATTAATGAACTTGGTGCCATCCTTGAGGTTATCCACCACCAGGATATCGCTATATCCCATCAGGTTAAGCGATTTAACTATATTACTGCCGATAAATCCGGCCCCACCGGTGACGACTATCATGGGTTACCCTTGTTGATCTTGATGGAGCCGGCACTGTGTCTGCTCCTTAATACCCCTATCATAGCATTTCCTCAGAGGCCTTAATATCTATGCGGTGAAGTTGCCCCGAAGTCAGGGTAATATGGCGAAAAATTTTACTTAATTAAACAGACTGTTTCTGTTTATCAGTAAGATAACGCACCTTCCTGGTGTAGTCCTGGGATTCGAACAGCAATGGCGTATCCGGCGATTGCAGGTATTTTTGCCACTCCGTCAAGGGGAAACCGCCGTGGGCCCCCACCACCTGCGCCGGAATGATCGAAGGCGTGCCGCCGATTTTTTTCGAGACCGGCCAATTCATCCATTCGCCGAGATTGATGGTGCGGATATCCAGGACATCAAGCATGGCGGCCAGGGGCAATTGATCGG
The DNA here is from genome assembly GCF_047324175.1 of Sodalis sp. RH21. Taxonomy (NCBI): domain Bacteria; kingdom Pseudomonadati; phylum Pseudomonadota; class Gammaproteobacteria; order Enterobacterales; family Bruguierivoracaceae; genus Sodalis; species Sodalis sp. RH21. The sequence goes on from NZ_CP178732.1 coordinate 5,906,141, forward strand.
TCGGGGGCTGGCTATCGCTCATCCTTTCCCACGTATCCATGAAAAACGCTATCCAGATGGGGCACATGCGTTGCCACGTCCTGCGCGTTGCCGCCAAAAAAGCGCCGTTAACGTGATCCACCAGCCGGGGACGTATGGCATCACGATAATAAGCCGGGATGCCCTGCGTCGGGATGCCGCTTAGTTTGGCGATCATTTTTCCCCGCCTGAAACTGGAGTAAATCTCATCGTCCACCAGTTGGATATCCGGCATCTGCAGCAGGTTCAAATCGGAGTCGATCATCAAAATGGCGTCGGTGCGGGCCTGCAACGGGGCTTGCAGCTTGACCAACCGGCTGAGATAGATTTGTTTATATTGATAATCACCGGTGCGGGTTTCCGTCGCCAGCGTGACCACCCGCACTTTTGCCGGCAGAAGCGGGAATTTATGCGCAGGTTGGTCGGTGACTATCACGATTTCCTGCACGGCGCCGGCGAAGCGCTCGGCAAAGGCGGCGCTTAGCACCGCCTCGGTTATATAGTCCTCGCCCACCGATGGAATAACCACCGATGTGACCGGCAGACGCGGCTGCGCCGATGTCTCCCCGGGCTGATAGGGAATATTGTGGCGATGAACGATCCGGCGATACTTGGGGTTTAAAAAATCAAACATAGGAATCTCAAATAGGTTTTATGCTGCCGAGCACCGCTTCGACACCGAGAACATATTTATCAATGGTAAATTGGTTCTTAACCATTTGATTGGCCTGCTGCGCCAGTTTACGTCGATACTGGGCATCGAGATAAACCGTTTTAAAATGTTTGAACAGGGTTTGCGTATCCCCATAAGGAAACAGCAAACCGGTTTGATCGTGTTTGATCAATTCCGTGGTGCCGGTAACGTCCGAACCGATTACCACCGTATTGAGCAGCATGGCTTCCAGTACCACGCGCGGCAGGCCTTCGCTGCGCGACGCCAGGATAAAAGTATCGAAGGCGGCCAGGTATTCCATGGCGTTGCTTTTGAAACCGGTAAATACCACTTTATCCAGAATGCGATAGCTGGCGGCCATGCGCACCAATTTCTGATGTTCCGGCCCGGCCCCGACGATAATCATTTTCCAGCGCGCCTCGGGAAAGGCTTGGTTGAATAAATGCAATGCCTGCAAGGTATGATGATGGGACTTGCGCGGGATAAGCGACCCGATGCTGCCGAAAAGGAAGGTTTGATCGTCCGCGCCCAGCGATTGGCGCAACGGCCGGCCGTCAGGCAGCGGCTGATTGATATCAATGCCGTTAAAGACGGTATAACAAATGTCTTGTTTGACGCCGCTTTGCACCAGTTTTTCCTGTACGCCGGCGGATACCGAAATAATGGCATGGCATAAATCATTGACCATTTTAACTATTTGGCGATTAAGCAGGGGTTCGATACGGCAATGCTGCACCACCGTGGTTGACAGACCGGTAGTGGAAAAATAGCCTTCCACATTGGAACTGGGCTGATTATTCATATATAAAATATCGTATTGGCCCATTTCCAATAAGGAATTGATTTTATTTATATTTGGATTGATGCGCCAAATTTTATCGATGGCATAAATAGAGGCCGATCGTAGTTTTTTGCTAAAAAAGAATAGGGTGCGCAGGATTTCTTTAGCCCATTTAGCCCATGATGGTTGCTGGGTCTGGGGAATAAAGAACACCTGGATATCCAGCGCGGCCAGCGCCTCGCTGATAGTCTCATTTTTGTCTCTGACATAGTTGTTGTAAAAACAGCAACTAATATCGAATTTTTCGCGGTCAATGCGTTTTAGGAGTTCAAGCATGCTATTAGTGCCACCGCCCCATTCCTTGCCGCTGTCCAAGAGAAGTATTTTCAACCGGCTTTGTGGCATTGTCATGCATTCCCAACATGTTAATGTTTATATCATTTAAAGTTATATTAACACGTATATCTAGCGTTAACTATTTCATCGCAGCGTAATGACAAAGCCTTATCCCGCGGGCGGAACCGGACGGGGCGTCAAATGATGCCGGATAATAATCATCCATGGCGTTTCATTCAGGCTGGAGAAGATAGCTTTGAACATCGCATCCGCATAGACCGGCGGCGGCGCTTCTTTCACTATACATTGAGGAACGCCGCGGAAGGGATTACGCGGCTTGGCGGGTAGCGGTTTTGGCCAGGGAGCCGGGGCCGGGGCGTAGGTTTCGTTAAGCAGCATGCTTGGGCGCACCAGTACGATGTCCCCCGGCAGGGCCGGCAGCATCTGTTGCAACACCCGAACGGTATTAGGATGCGGATGGCCGATGGCTATCGCCGAACCGTTACGGCGGGCCAGGGCGATGGCCCGGTTGAATTGCTGGCGGATATCCGCTTCGTTGGCGGTATCATCCAGGAACACATTGCGTTTAATCACTTTGACACCGGTGCCGGCGGCGGCCTGGCGCGACTGGCTGTTGCCGATGGTCATGCTGTCGAGAAAATAGAAGGGGTAGTGGTTCAGCACCTGCATGACATTTTGCATGCCGCCCAGGCTGGAGGTCATGGCGCTGCCCATATGGTTATTGAGTCCCACCGCGTAAGGGACTTTATTAACCGCGTCACGGATAATCCGGCCAATCTCGTCCCGGCTCATATCGGGGCGCAGCGTGTCGCGCTCCAGGGGCTGCTTGCTCAGGGGTGCCATGGGCAAATGGATCAGCACTTCGCGGCCCTGCTGGTGGGCCTTGGTGGCCATTTCAGCGGCATGGGGGGCGTTGGGCAATACCGCAATCGATACCGCCTTCGGCATGGCGAGCACCTGATTCTCTTCACGGGGCCGGTAGCCGAAGTCATCGATGACAATGGCCAGCTTGCCGGCATTCACGCCGGTGGAGGCGAAAAGCAGAATAAGGAGCAATGCGGTGTCGAATTTTTTCCTGAGCAAACTGTCTTCCTAACTATCTTCCTAACCAAGGTAAAGGATTCACCGCCTGGCCCTGGCGGCGAATTTCGAAATACAGCGACGGCGTGCCCTGGCCGCCGCTACTGCCTACCAGCGCGATAGGCTGCCCGGCCCTGACCTGGGCGCCCACGCTGACCAGCGCGCTCTGATTATAGCCATAAAGGCTCATATCGCCTTTACCATGTTCAATCACCACCACCAGGCCATAGCCTTGCAGCCAGTCTGCCATTAATACGCGGCCGTCGGCAATGGCCTTGACCTCGCTGCCCTCGTTCGCGGCGATAACCATGCCTTTCCAGCGCAGTTCCCCCTGCAGCGATTCGCCGAACCGGTGGAGGGTACGCCCTCTCACCGGCCACAAATCCTGGCCGGCGGGACTGCCCAAGCCGCCGGTGCGGGAAACCAGCGCGCGTTCGCTGGGGGTGGTTTTATAGGTGGAACCCTGGCGTTTAGCCTGTTCCTGGCGCTCGCGTACCTGCTGCGCTTCCCGCGCCTCGCGCTCGGCCCGCGCCTTGGCTTCCCGCTCGGCCCGGGCGATATTGTCCCGCAGTCGCGCTTCGTTCTGGCGCAGCTCGCCCAGGCTTTGCTGATCCTGCTGGATGGATGAGTCAAGGGATGAGAGGGTTTTCCTACGCGCCTGGCGGGCGGATTCCAGCGTAGCCTGCTGGGCGTTCTGCTGCTTTAACAGTGCGGTTTGCTGCTGCTGTTTTTGCTGCTGGTCTTTTTTCTGGTCGGCCAGTTCCTGCCGGGTGGCGCTCAGTTGCGTTATGGTTTTCTCGCGGGCCTCATTGAGGTAGCTGAAATAGGCGAAGATACGCTCGTTCCGCTGGCTTTCTTCGCCGCTCAATATCAGCTGCATGCCCGAGTTGCGCCCCTGGCGAAAGGCTGCATCAAGCTGTTGGGACAGCAGTTTTTGCTGCGCGGCCAAACGGGCCTCCAACTGCTTGATGGACTGGGTCAGGCTGGCGATCGCCTTGTCCAGCGCCGCCAGCGTCGCCTGGGTTTCATGCAGGGCGCGGCCGGATTGGGATATGGAGATTTCCTGCTGTTTCAGGAGCGTCAGCAGCTTGCCGCGCTGCTGCTGCTGCTGGTGGACGCTTTTTTCTTTTTCAGCAATGCTCTGTTGCAGGGTCTTGAGTTGCTGTTTATTGTCCTCGGCATGGCTGATAAGCGGCAATAACATTATGCCAGCGTAAATCATGCTGGCGTAAAAAGTATGCTTTAGCGAAGGAGAACGGCGTTGACGCCCCCTCTCCCCGGCACGTAACCCGGTACGTAATGTGTTCAACGATGCCTTTCCCCTCATTGGCGGGATTATTTCACGTTGAACAGCAGCTTACCAGTCATCTATGGGGGATCTTCATCGCCAGGGCGCGGCGGACGGGGTGAAACCGGCCGATAAAGGCCTCTGTTTTTAGCGACATGACGCGCATTGCCGGTAGTTTCTTCTTTCCGGTCATGTATATTGGCTGAATTTGCCGTAATGCGAGGGTATACTCGAAGGCTTTGAAGCGTGGCCATAACTAACGGGAGCTTTTACACCCCATGCAAGAAATTACGCAGTTCGTCAGCGATCACCCCATGATATGTCTGGCTTGGGTCGCATTATTGATCGCCGTCATCGTGACAACATTCAAAAACCGTTTTTCCAAGGTGAATGAAATTTCCCGCGGCGAAGCCATCCGTTTGATCAACAAGGAAGACGCGGTGATAGTTGATCTGCGCAACCGGGATGATTACCGTAAAGGACATATCGCCAACGCGCTTAACCTGACGTCGGCGGAGATTAAAAACGGCAGTTTGGGCGAGCTGGACAAAGCCAAGGGCAAACCGGTAATTATGGTTTGCGCAAACGGCACCACGTCGCGCGAACCGGCTGAAAAGCTGAACAAAGCAGGCTTTGATCGTGTGTATGTCCTTAAAGAGGGCATATCCGGCTGGAGCGGAGAAAATTTACCTCTCGTCCGGGGTAAATAATTTAATACCTGAAAGGGGGAACCATGGCCAATATCGAGATTTATACTAAAGTAACCTGTCCATATTGCCATCGCGCCAAGGCTTTGTTCACCCGCAAAAACGCCGTGTTCCAGGAAATACCCATCGACGGGGACGCGGACAAGCGGGAAGAAATGATTAAACGCAGCGGGCGCACCACGGTTCCACAAATTTTCATCGACGGACAGCATGTGGGCGGCTGTGATGATTTACACGCGCTTGATGCGCGCGGCGGCTTGGACCCCCTGCTTAAATAGCCCGGGGCCGTTTGTCGCGTCCGGGCGCATGCAGCAAAATTAACCAAAGGGTTTTTTTAATGTCAGAACAAAACAGTACCGAGATGGCGTTCCAAATCCAGCGTATCTATACCAAGGACGTCTCGTTTGAAGCACCGAACGCGCCGAAGGTTTTCCAGCTGGAATGGCAACCGGAAATCAAGCTGGATTTGGATACCGCGTCCAGCCAGTTGGCCGAAGGCATATACGAAGTGGTGCTGCGGGTCACCGTTACCGCGACCTTAGGCGAAGAGACCGCGTTTTTGTGCGAAGTTCAGCAAGCGGGGATTTTTACGATTTCCGGTATCGACGGCACGCAGATGGCGCATTGCCTGGGGGCGTATTGCCCTAATATCCTGTTCCCTTATGCCCGCGAGTGCATCACCAGCCAGGTTTCCCGCGGTACGTTCCCGCAGTTGAATCTTGCCCCGGTTAACTTTGACGCCCTGTTCATGAACTATCTGCAACAGCAATCCGACGGCGAAGGAAGCCAACCGGTCCAGGAAGCCTGATAATGCAAAACCCTGCCTCAATGATTGTTATCGGCGCCGGTTCTTATGGTACGGCCCTGGCTATTACCCTGGCGCGCAACGGTCATGAGGTGGTGTTGTGGGGACACGATGCCGGACATATTCACGCCTTGCAGGACGCGCGGTGCAATCAGGCCTTTTTGCCCGATGTGCCGTTCCCGCCTTCGCTGCGCCTGGAGGCCGATTTGTCCCGGGCGCTGGCAGCCAGTCGCGATGTGCTGATCGTCGTTCCCAGTCATGTTTTCGGCAGCGTTCTTGCCCAACTGAAACCCAACCTGCGGGCCGATGCCCGCGTGGTCTGGGCGACCAAGGGCCTGGAGGCGGAAACCGGACGGCTGCTGGCGGATGTCGCGCGCGAGGTATTGGGCGAGGCTATCCCCCTGGCGGTGATTTCCGGACCTACCTTTGCGCGCGAGCTGGCCGCCGGCCTGCCAACGGCGATTGCCCTGGCCTCCACCGACGCGGGTTTCTCCGCCGATCTGCAAAAATTGCTGCATTGCGGCAAAAGCTTCCGGGTTTACAGCAATCCGGATTTTATCGGCGTCCAGCTTGGCGGGGCCGTTAAAAATGTCATCGCCATCGGCGCCGGCATGTCGGACGGCATCGGCTTTGGCGCCAATGCCCGCACTGCGCTCATTACCCGCGGCCTGGCGGAAATGTCCCGTCTCGGCGCCGCGCTGGGCGCCGATCCCAGCACCTTCATGGGAATGGCGGGGCTAGGGGACCTGGTCTTGACCTGTACCGATAACCAATCCCGTAACCGGCGTTTCGGCATGCTGCTTGGGCAAGGTGTTGACGTACAGTCCGCACAGGATACTATCGGTCAGGTGGTGGAAGGTTACCGCAATACGAAAGAGGTGCTGGCATTGGCTGGCCGTTTCGGGGTCGAAATGCCGATTACCGAACAAATTTACGAAGTGCTCTACCAGAATAAGAATGTCGGCGAAGCGGCGATAAGCCTGCTTGGCCGTGCGCAAAAAGATGAGAAAACCGGCGCTTGAGCCGGCCTGGCAGCAAGATATCAATCCGTGGAAGGTAGTGAGTATGTCGACTGAAGAATTGGAATTAGTATGGAATAACATCAAAGCTGAAGCGCGTTTGCTGGCGGACTGTGAACCCATGCTGGCCAGTTTTTTCCATGCAACCCTGCTAAAACATGAAAACCTGGGCAGCGCGCTGAGCTACATGCTGGCCAATAAGCTTGCCAATCCGATCATGCCGGCCATCGCCATCCGTGAAATCGTCGAAGAGGCCTATAGCGCCGATCTGCAGATGATCATTTCCGCCGCCAGCGATATTCACGCGGTGCGCCTGCGCGATCCGGCGGTGGACAAATATTCCACGCCGCTGCTGTACCTGAAAGGTTTCCACGCCCTGCAGGCCTATCGTATCGGCCATTGGTTATGGGGCCAGGATCGCAAGGCGCTGGCCATCTATTTGCAGAATCAGATTTCCGTCTCGTTTGGCGTGGATATCCACCCTGCCGCCACGATCGGCTGCGGTATCATGCTCGATCACGCCACCGGTATTGTCATCGGTGAAACGGCCGTCATAGAAAACGATGTTTCCATTCTCCAGTCGGTTACCCTCGGCGGTACGGGCAAGACCAGCGGCGATCGCCATCCCAAGATTCGCGAAGGCGTGATGATCGGCGCCGGCGCGACCATTTTAGGTAATATCGAAGTTGGGCGGGGGGCTAAAATCGGCGCGGGTTCCGTGGTATTGCAATCGGTGCCGGCCCATACCACCGCCGCCGGCGTGCCCGCCAGAATCGTCGGCCGGCCGGGCAGTGAAAAACCCTCGATGGATATGGACCAGTTTTTTAGCGGCCATGGCTTTGAATATGGCGACGGCATCTAACGGCCGCCCGGACTGGACTAGGGCCGCGCCCCCGCGTAATCGAGCTGGCGCCAGGCTTCATACACCACGACTGAAACGGCATTGGACAGGTTCATGCTGCGACTGCCGGTTTGCATGGGAATCCGAATCTTATGGTCAGCAGACAGGTTATCCAAAATAGCCGGCGGTAAGCCGCGCGTCTCAGGCCCGAATAACAAATAATCCCCCTGCCGGTAGGCCACCTCGCTGTGAGCCGGCGTTCCTTTGGTGGTCAGGGCGAATATCCTGGCCGGCGTTTCCTGCGCCAGGAATGACGCATAATCATGGTGGCGCCTGATATCGGCGAACTCATGATAATCCAGGCCGGCGCGGCGTAAGCGTTTGTCGTCCCAGGTAAATCCCAGCGGTTCAATGAGATGTAATTGAAAACCGGTATTCGCGCACAGGCGGATAATATTGCCCGTGTTCGGCGGAATCTCCGGCTCAAATAAAACGATATGTAGCATGGCGCCCCCTTGACGAGGGCGAAGGATAGCAAAAAAGCGCGCGGGTTGCTGCAACTCCTCGCCGCCGGACGCGCCTTATTTGCGACCGGTCAGCGGTGTTGCAATGGCAGCCATATCACCAGGCGCAGCCCGCCCAGCGGGCTGTCTTCGGCCTTGACCCAGCCATGATGCTGCTCCACCGCTTTTTCCACGATGGCCAGCCCCAGCCCTGAACCGCCGGAGGCGCGATCGCGCGCTTCGTCGGTGCGGTAGAACGGCCGGAAAATTTGTTCGCGGTCTTCCTCGCTAACGCCGGGGCCATCGTCATCCACGGTGATGGTGATCCCCTGTTGATCGGCGCTGAACGCCACGGCAATTTGCTGGTTTGAATAACGCAGGGCGTTGCGAACCACATTTTCCAGCGCGCTGTCCAGCGCGGCGGGATTGCCTACAATCATCCAGTTATCAGGCGGCGTGGTAATGCGCAGGGTTTTGCCCATTTGCTCGGCTTCGAATTTGGCGTCGTCGAGTACATCGCTCCACAGATCGTTGGCTTTGATATATTCACGGGTCAGTTCATTCTTGTGCTGGTTGCGCGAGAGTACCAGCAGGTCGTTGATCATGGAGTCCAGCCGCTGCGCCTCGGTTTCGATACGCGCCAGTTCATGGCCTTCGCCCTGTTTGCGCCGCATCAGGGCCGTGGCTAGCTGCAAACGGGTCAGGGGAGTACGCAGTTCATGGGAAATATCGGAGAGCAGGCGCTGCTGGGCGGTTACCATTCTTTCCAGCGCGCTGACCATTTGATTGAAACTGACGCCGGTGGCTAAAAATTCCTGCGGGCCGGCTTCCAGTTCGGGATGTTGGCGCAGATTGCCCCGGGCCACTTCGTCCGCGGCATGCTTAAGTTTGCGTGCCGGTTTGGCCAGGCTCCAGGCTAACCACAGCAGCAAAGGAATACTGATTAACATCGTGACAATCAGCAGCAGAAACGGCCGGTCAAACATCAGGTTGATAAAATCCGACTGGGAATTGCCGGCCGGGCGGATTTGATATAACTGGTAGTTGTCCTCCCCGTCGCGAATTGGAAAGGGGCCGACCAGCTCCACGCGGCCATATTTTTTCTTTTGCGGATGATCCGAATTATCGGATTGGCCGATAAAATTGCGGATGACCTGCATTTCGTTACGCTGGGCGCCGATGACCCGCCCTTCGCTGGTTACCAGTATCAGGCGCTGGCCGGGGGGGGCCCATTTATCAATGGAGCGAAATAACCGCCGCCACCACATCAGGTCGTTGGCCGGATCGCCGGCCAGCTCAGCTTCCACATGCTGTTGCAGCATGATGCCCTGGCGCTGCTCGCTGTCCAGCAGCGGGGTCAGCTGGCGTGAATCCAGTTTTGGCACCATCAGCACCAGCATCAGCACCAGCGCCAGGGTCAACCAAAATATAGCGAAGATACGCGCGGTCAAACTGTTGATCATGCAGCGGATACCATCAGATATCCCCGTCCCCGCAAGGTTTTGAACCATGGGTGGCCATCTTTGCGCTCCGGCAGTTTACGCCGCAGATTGGAGATGTGCATATCGATTGCCCGGTCAAACGGCGTCAGGCGCTTACCCAATACCTCCTGGCTCAGGTGCTCGCGGGAAACCACCTGGCCCAGATGCTGCGCCAGCAGATAGAGCAGGGTGAATTCCGTACCGGTCAGCTCCAGCGGAACGCCGTCGAACGTGGCTTCCTGGCGCCCGGGATTGAGGCGCAGAAAATCCACTTCCAGCGACGGCGTGCCGGAATCACCGGCTTGCTGCTGCTCGGTCCAATGGGAACGGCGCAAAATCGCCCGTATCCGCGCCACCAGCTCGCGATCGTTAAACGGCTTGGGCAGGTAATCGTCCGCGCCTAATTCAAGCCCCAGCACCCGATCCAGCTCGCTGCCGCGGGCGGTGAGCATAATCACCGGCGTCTGGTGCTGCTGGCGTAATTCTTTCAGCGTGTCGATGCCGTTTTTGCGCGGCATCATGACATCAAGCAATAATAAATCCACCGAGCTGTCCAGAATATTCAATGCCTGTTCGCCGTCATAGGCCACCAGGACATCAAAACCTTCCATCTCGAGCAATTCTTTTAACAATGCTGTTAATTCACGGTCGTCATCAACTAAAAGGATTTTATTCATTTTTATTCACCTCATGACGCAAAATACGTCATCAATCACTACCAATCCATGACTTTACGTAGCTTTACATCCCCTGACGCATGTTTGCAGCGCCGTCAGTAGAATAAACTCATCGTTAAGCAGCAAAGAAATAAGTCAAGGGGTTAAGGATGCACAAACTTAACGTGTTAGTCATCGCGGCCGCACTGGTTTCAAATAGTGTATTAGCCGGCGAGAAGACGACAACGGAAGGTTGGCATCATGAAGATATCGCCAGTGGTTTAAACGATACTCATTACAGCATGTTTGATGGCGTACGGCTCACAGAGCAACAGCGGCAGCAAATGCGTGATTTGATGAGTCAGGCGCGCCTTGGAACACCCCGTATTAATATTAGTGAAATGGAACGACTGCATACATTGGTAACAGCCGAAAAATTTGATGAGCCGGCTGTTCGGGCGCAAACAGAAAAGATAGCGCAGCAACACGTCATTCGGCAGGTGGAAATGGCCAAAGTACGGAATCAAATGTACAACCTGCTGACGCCGGAGCAAAGACAAATTTTAAACGACAAACATCAGCAGCGCCTTGCCGAAATCCAGCTGCAGATGGCTGAAATGACCCAAACTTCTCCCCAGAAGCCAGTAGCAATGAGTAAGTAACGGATACAAAGACATACTCTTTTTTCCTTGCCATAGACACCATCCCTGTCTTCCCCCACCGAAAGGTGGGGTTTTTTTTGCCTGAATCATTCCACCTGGCCGGCCGTTATCGTTTCCTCCTTACGGAGCGATATCCAGCGAGAGCGCCGGAATCACATGCCGTGGATCGCGCTGAATGGCCCGCAGCAGCGCCTTGGCCGGCCCGGTGGGTTCACGCCGGCCCTGTTCCCAATTTTTCAGCGTATCCACGCTTACCGCAATCAATTTGGCGAAACCGCTTTGTGAAAGGCCGGTCGCCTGGCGGATTTCTTTTACCTGCACGGCGAAAACCGCGGTTTCCCGGGCGGGGGAGCGAGCACCTTCAACGATTTCGTTCATTTGCGTCATGCTCTCGGTCAGACGCCCAAATAGTTTTTTATCCATTTACCAGCCCTCATTTAGCGCCCTTAATTGGCGTTTTTCGTTGGGGTCCAAATCGTCTTTAAGGCCCTTTTTATAGATCAGGATCAGGCGGATTTGCGACTCGAAAACTTTGTAATAGTAAATAACTCTGACACCGCTACGCTTGCCTTTGCCGCTTGCGGCCCACCTGATTTTTCGCAGGCCGCCCGTGTCCTGAATAACGTCGCCCCAATTAGGACTTTCGGCCAGGAACATTTGAAATTTGCGATATTCATCGTCGGGCAACAGTTCCTTTACGTCCTCGGTAAATATGGCGGTTTCAATAAAAATCATTATGGTACGTCAATGGCGTATAGAATTTGGATAGATTAACACGAAGCCAGTGTAAGTCAATGGCGTATATCAAGCGGCGCTGGTTACTCTACCGCTGGTTTCACAAACTCAATGCCTTCGCACCTTTTGCAACATCTGCTAGCAACTACGGTGCTGCATCGGCCCGGTAATCGCATTATGGTAATACGCGGATGAGAGGGTGGTTATCACGCGGTGGCAGCGGGCAAACGCGGCGCCGGTGAAAATCTGGCGCTATCGGAATGTAATGCATTATCATGTGGTTTAAAACATAGAGATAGTGGGATTTAGCCTGACCTGAATCAATTCAGCAAAACGGATTTGTTATACTATTTTTACCATAAGCCACAGGGCCCGCTGTAATCGGAACCTGAAATATAGCCGGCATAGTGTATTCTACAATTTATATCTTAAGTTCAGAGGTAGTCATGATTAAGAAAATCGGTGTACTGACAAGCGGCGGTGATTCACCAGGCATGAATGCGGCGATCCGGGGCGTTGTGCGGGCGGGGCTTTCCGAAGGATTGGAAGTCTATGGCATCTATGACGGCTATCAGGGATTGTTTCAGGATCGGATGAAGAAGCTGGATCGCTATAGCGTGTCGGATATGATTAACCGTGGCGGTACTTTTCTGGGCTCCGCGCGTTTCCCCGAATTCCGGGAAGAGGGCACGCGCGCTATTTCCATTGAAAATATGAATAAGCGCGGGCTTGATGCGCTGGTGGTGATCGGCGGCGACGGCTCTTATATGGGCGCCAAACGCCTCACGGAAATGGGATTTCCCTGCATCGGCCTGCCCGGCACCATTGATAACGACGTTGCGGGCACCGATTACACCATAGGTTATTTCACCGCCCTGGAAACCGTGGTCGAAGCCATTGACCGCCTGCGCGATACCTCTTCTTCGCACCAGCGTATTTCCATTGTCGAAGTCATGGGGCGCTATTGCGGCGATCTCACCATGTCGGCGGCGATTGCCGGCGGTTGTGAATTTATCGTATTACCCGAGGTGGAATTTAAACCGGACGATTTGGTCTACGAAATCAAAGCCGGCATCGCCAAAGGTAAAAAACACGCTATTGTCGCCATCACCGAGCATATCTGCAATGTCAGCGAGCTGGCGCAATATATAGAAAAAGAGACCGGACGTGAAACCCGCGCCACGGTTTTGGGGCATATCCAGCGCGGCGGCAGCCCGGTGGCCTATGATCGTATCCTGGCCTCGCGCATGGGTGCCTACTCAATCGAGCTGTTGTTGCAAGGCTACGGCGGACGCTGCGTCGGCGTACAGAACGAAAAGCTGGTGCATCACGATATTATTGATGCCATTGAAAACATGAAGCGGCCGTTTAAAAGCGATCTGCTGGAATGCGCTAAAAAACTGTATTGATTGGCGGGTCATGTTGCTCTCAGGGATGAGGGCCAAACCCGGTTAATGCCGCGAATTTACTCTCTCCAGAACGCTATTCACGCCCTGTTTCCCCACCCGCTTAATTCTCCGCGCCTACCCCATCAGCCCGCTCGCGTAGCGTTAATTCCCCGGTTATCTCTTTTACTTATATAAATTACGTTTTTATTCTTTAAATCACGCCGCAATTTCTGACACTCTCTCCTAACGCGATATGCACCTTACACAATACTCTTGGGGAGTGGAACGATGTCGAAATGGCAAGCAGGGCTGTTATTGATTTTATTATCGGGGAGCGCGTTGGCGAAGGACATTCAGCTCCTGAACGTTTCTTACGATCCGACGCGGGAACTGTATCAAGATTACAATGCGGCGTTCAGCAAATATTGGCAGGGCAAAACCGGCGATAAAGTCACGATTCGCCAGTCCCATGGCGGTTCCGGCAAGCAGGCAACCTCGGTTATCAACGGTATTGATGCCGATGTGGTGACGCTGGCCCTGGCCTATGATGTGGATGCCATCGCCGAGCGCGGCGTGATCGATAAAAATTGGATCACGCGCCTGCCGGATAACTCTGCGCCTTATACCTCCACTATTGTTTTCCTGGTACGCAAGGGCAACCCGAAACAAATTCATGACTGGCCGGATCTGGCGAAACCCGGGATTTCCATCATTACCCCGAATCCGAAAACGTCCGGCGGCGCACGCTGGAATTACCTGGCCGCATGGGGATACGCGCTGCATCATAATAATAACGATCAGGCTAAAGCCCAGGATTTCGTCAAATCCGTATTTAAAAACGTCGAGGTCCTGGATTCCGGCGCCCGCGGCGCGACCAATACCTTTGTGGAACGAGGCATCGGCGATGTGCTGATCGCGTGGGAAAACGAAGCGCTGCTGGCCGTTAATGAAGTCGGCAAAGATAAATACGACATCGTCGTGCCCAGCGAGTCCATCCTGGCGGAACCGACCGTGTCGGTGGTCGACAAAATCGTCGACAAACGGGGCACGCGCGATGTTGCCACGGAATACCTGAAGTACCTCTATTCAACGGAAGGGCAGCGCATCGCCGCGAAAAATTATTATCGTCCCCGCGACGCCGCAGTGGCCAAAGAGTTTGCCAAGGAATTCCCGCAGTTGAAATTGTTTACCCTGGCCGAAACGTTCGGCGATTGGCAGCAGGCGCAGAAAGTACATTTCTCCAACGGCGGCAGCTTCGATCAAATTAACCAGCGTTAATTACGGATAAGCGCCGTACTTCATACCGTCGGTGGGTTCCTTAAACAGGGACCCGCCGGTTTTTTTATCTTGCCAGCGAAACGTTTCGATGGCGATCACATTTTTGACTGAATGATCTTGTTTAGCGATCTCTTTTTGATTATTTTCTTCCTCAGCGAAACGTTTCGCTGGGAGAAATGAACATGAAAAAAGGGTTACTACTGAACGCCGACGTCTCCGCGCTCATTTCCCGTTTAGGCCATACCGATGAAGTGGCCATTGCCGACGCTGGCCTGCCCGTTCCCGCCGCCACCCTCAGAATAGATCTGGCGTTGACCCACGGCGTGCCGGCATTTATGCAGGTGGTCGAGGTGGTGACCAGCGAAATGCAGGTGGAAAAGGCCATCCTGGCCCAAGAGATCAAGACCCATAACCCGCAGTTGCATCAGGAACTGCTGGCGCTGCTGTCCCAGCTTGAACAGCGGCAGGGGAATACCATCACCACGGAATATATCAGCCACCAGGCGTTCAAAACGCGCACCGGCCAAAGCCGTGCGGTTATCCGCAGCGGTGAGTGCTCGCCCTTTGCCAACGTTATCCTATGCTCCGGCGTCACTTTCTGAGGTTCTTATGCAACCGTTACTGCAACTGACAGGGATCGATAAATCGTTTCCGGGAGTGAAAGCGCTCTCCGGCGCGGCGCTGGCGGTGTATCCCGGCCGGGTAATGGCCCTGGTGGGGGAAAACGGCGCCGGTAAATCCACCATGATGAAGGTACTGACCGGTATCTACAGCAAAGATGCCGGTACCCTCGCTTTCCAGGGGCACGAAGTGACGTTCAGCGGGCCGAAGGCCTCGCAGGAGGCCGGCATCGGGATTATCCATCAGGAGCTGAACCTGATTCCCCAATTGACCATTGCTGAAAATATTTTCCTTGGCCGGGAGTTTCTTAACCGTTTCGGCGGTATTGACTGGCCGCGGATGTATAGCGAAGCGGACCGGCTGCTGGCACGGCTGAATTTACATTACAGCAGCCACCGGCTGGTGGGGGATTTGTCGATTGGCGATCAGCAAATGGTGGAGATCGCCAAGGTGATCAGCTTCAAGTCCCAGGTCATTATCATGGATGAGCCGACGGATGCCCTGACCGATACGGAAACGGCATCGCTGTTTAGCGTTATCAATGAACTGAAACAGCAGGGCTGCGGCATCGTTTATATTTCCCATCGGCTAAAAGAGATTTTTGAAATCTGCGACGATGTGACGGTTATGCGCGACGGCCAGTTTATCGCCGAGCGTCCGGTAAGCGAATTAGAAGAAGACACGCTGATTGAAATGATGGTGGGCCGCCGTCTGGAAGAACAATATCCGCGTATCCATATGGACCCGGGGGCGGAATGCCTGGTGGTGAGCCATCTCTCCGGCCCAGGCGTGTTTGATGTCAGTTTTACCCTGCGCCATAGCGAAATCCTCGGCGTGGCCGGGTTAATGGGCGCCGGTCGCACCGAGCTGATGAAAACCCTGTATGGCGCGGCCAAACGCACCGGCGGCGCCGTCATGCTCGACGGCCGGGCCGTCGTCGCCAGGACGCCGCAGGATGGGCTGGCCAACGGCATCGTATACATCTCCGAAGATCGTAAACGCGATGGCCTGGTGCTGGGCATGTCGGTGAAAGAAAACATGACGCTGACCGCCCTGCGCTATTTCAGCCATCAGGCCGGTTGGCTGAAGCATGCCGATGAACAGCAGGCGGTAGGCGATTTTATCCGTTTATTTAATATCAAAACGCCGTCCATGGAACAGCCTATCGGCCTGCTCTCTGGCGGTAACCAGCAAAAAGTCGCCATCGCCCGCGGGTTGATGACCCGGCCCAAAGTGCTGATCCTCGATGAGCCGACCCGCGGCGTCGATGTCGGCGCCAAAAAAGAAATTTATCAATTAATCAATCAGTTCAAGCAAGAGGGGCTGAGCATCATTCTGATCTCCTCCGAAATGCCCGAGGTGCTGGGCATGAGCGATCGCGTTATGGTGATGCATGAGGGGCGCTTAAGCGGCACCTTCCCCATCGAGCAGGCCACCCAGGAAGTGCTGATGGCCGCGGCCGTCGGTAAGCAATATCGACTACAGCAGGAGAATCAGTGATGAATTCCCGGACTATCCCCGTTAAGCGCGGTATCAGTAAAGCGTGGCTATTAGAGCAAAAATCATTGATTGCATTGCTGGTGTTGATCGCCGTGGTGTCTTCGATGAGTTCCAATTTCTTCAGCCTGAACAATCTGTTCAATATCCTGCAGCAGACATCGGTGAACGCCATTATGGCGGTGGGTATGACGCTGGTCATCCTGACCTCCGGCATCGACCTTTCCGTGGGTTCGCTGCTGGCATTGACCGGCGCGGTCGCCGCGTCGGTGGTGGGCCTGGAGATGAACGTCATGGTGGCGGTGGCCGCCTCGCTGGGTTTGGGGGCCGCCATCGGCGCGGTGACGGGCATGATCGTGGCGAAGGGCAGGGTGCAGGCTTTTATCGCCACCCTGGTCATGATGCTGCTGCTGCGCGGCATCACCATGGTGTATACCAACGGCAGCCCGGTCAACACGGGCTTTTCCGATGTAGCGGATGCCTTTGGCTGGTTTGGTATCGGCCGCCCGCTGGGGGTGCCTACGCCGGTATGGATCATGGCCGTGGTGTTTCTCGCCGCCTGGTACATGCTGCATCACACCCGGCTGGGCCGCTATATCTACGCCTTGGGCGGCAATGAGGCCGCGACCCGTCTGTCCGGCATCAGCGTCGATCGGGTCAAAATCATCGTCTATTCCCTATGCGGTCTGCTGGCGGCGCTGGCCGGCGTGATCGAAGTCGCGCGGCTGTCCTCGGCGCAGCCCACGGCCGGCACCGGCTATGAGCTGGATGCCATCGCCGCGGTGGTGCTGGGCGGCACCAGCCTGGCCGGCGGCAAAGGCCGCATCATGGGTACGCTTATCGGTGCGCTGATCCTGGGCTTTTTGAATAACGGCCTGAATTTATTAAGCGTCTCTTCCTACTACCAGATGATTGTTAAAGCCGTGGTTATTTTATTGGCGGTGCTGGTAGATAACAAAAGCAGTAAATAACCTCTCCCCCGCAGGAATGATAAAGATGAAAATGAAAAAATTAGCATTTGTAATGTCCGCCCTGGCGTTAAGCGCCGCCCTCAGCGCCAACGCGCTGGCGAAAGACAGCATCGCGCTGGTGGTTTCCACCCTGAACAATCCGTTCTTTGTTGCCATGAAAGACGGTGCGCAGAAAGAAGCGGATAAGCTGGGATATCAGCTGGTGGTGCTGGATTCGCAAAATAACCCCGCCAAGGAACTGGCGAACGTGCAGGATCTGACGGTGCGCGGCGTTAAGCTGCTGCTGATCAATCCCAGCGATTCCGATGCGGTGGGCAATGCGGTGATCCTGGCCAATCAGGCGAAGATCCCGGTAATTACCCTGGATCGTAAAGCCAATAAAGGCACCGTGGTCAGCCATATCGCCTCGGACAACCGGGTCGGCGGCAAAATGGCCGGTGATTTTATCGGTCAAAAACTCGGTCAAAATACCAAAGTCATCCAACTTGAAGGGATTGCCGGCACGTCCGTGGCGCGCGAGCGCGGCGAAGGCTTTAAACAATCGGCCGAACAGTATAAATTTGCTATGTTAGCCAGCCAACCCGCTGATTTCGACCGTACCAAGGGGCTGAACGTCATGCAGAACCTGCTGACGGCGCACCCGACGGTGCAGGCGGTATTCGCCCAGAACGACGAAATGGCCCTGGGCGCCATGCGCGCCCTGCAAACGGTGAATAAAACCGACGTGCTGGTGGTGGGTTTTGACGGCACCGCCGACGGTATAAAAGCGGTGCAAAGCGGCAAACTTGCCGCCACCGTGGCCCAGCAGCCCGACCAAATTGGCAGTATCGGGGTAGATACCGCCGATAAAGTCCTGAAGGGCGAGAAGGTGGACGCGGTGATCCCGGTTGCCCTGAAGCTGGTCACCAAGTAACGCCGATAGTGGCTCAGGCATAGCCCTGCGTTGCCTCCGCCGCGCATGCTGCGGGGGTAACGCCTTTAATCAGGATAATGGCGATGGCAACAAACAAACTGGTGGTTCTGGGCAGCATTAATGCCGATCATATTCTTAATCTTGAACAATTCCCCCGTCCCGGCGAAACGCTGATTGGCAAGAATTACCGGATTGCGTTTGGCGGTAAAGGCGCCAACCAGGCGGTAGCGGCGGGACGCAGCGGCGCGGATATCTCCTTTATCGCCTGCGTGGGCGAAGATGATATGGGCGAGCGAATCCGCCGGCAATTACAGGCGGATAACATCGATATCCAATCCGTGCAGCCCGCCGCGGGCGCCACGACCGGCGTGGCGCTGATTTTCGTTAATGGCGACGGCGAGAATGTGATTGGCATCGACCCGGGGGCCAATGCCGCGGTAACGCCGGATTATTTGTCCCGCTACCGGCAGTCCGTGATCGACGCCTCCGCCCTGCTGATGCAATTGGAATCGCCCCTGGACACCGTGATCGCCGCCGCCAAACTGGCCCGGGCGCATCGGACCCAGGTGATTTTAAATCCCGCGCCGGCCCGCCAACTGCCGGATGAATTATTGGCGCTGGTGGATATTATTACCCCGAATGAAACCGAAGCGGAGCGCCTGACCGGGGTGGCTATCAGCGATGACGCCGCCGCCGCCCGGGCCGCGCTGATATTGCATGACAAAGGTATTTCGACGGTCATTATCACTCTTGGCGGCAGGGGGGTATGGCTTAGCTCCGGGGGCGACGGCAAATTGGTGCCCGGTTTCAAGGTCAAGGCGGTGGATACCATTGCTGCCGGAGATACGTTTAACGGCGCCCTGCTGACCGCATTGCTTGAAGGCCGGGATATGGACCATGCCGTCCAATTCGCCCATGCCGCCGCCGCCATCGCGGTTACCCGCCCAGGCGCGCAGCCATCGATTCCGTGGCGTGACGAGATTGACGCTTTTTTAAAGGGTTAGGAGCATTTTTTGGCCACCATGAAAGATGTCGCCCGCCTGGCGGGTGTTTCCACATCGACCGTTTCCCACGTGATTAACAACAACCGGTTTGTCAGCGACGCGGTACGCGATAAAGTGCTGGCGGTGGTGGAACAGCTCAATTATGCGCCCTCCGCGCTGGCCCGCAGTTTGAAAATAAACCAAACGCGCACGCTGGGCATGTTAATTACCTCCAGCAATAACCCGTTTTATGCGGAAGTGGTGCACGGCGTGGAGCGCAGCTGCTATGAACGCGGTTATAGCCTGATTCTCTGTAACACGGAAGAGGACGCCGACCGTATGAGCCGCAGCATGGAAACGCTGTTGCAAAAGCGCGTCGACGGCCTGCTTATCATGTGTACCGAAAACAATCAGCCTTCCCGTCTGGCGCTGCGCCGCTATCCGTCATTGCCGATTGTGATGATGGATTGGACGCCGTTCGAAGATGCGCTTGATATCATCCAGGATAATTCTTTATTAGGCGGCTGCCTGGCCACCGAGCACTTGATTTCGCGCGGCTATACCGATATTGCCTGCATCGCCGGGCCGCAGAATAAAACCACCGCGCGCCATCGCCTGGAGGGTTATCGCCTCGCCATGGGCCGGGCCGGCTTGACGATTCCCGCAGGTTATGAAGTATTCAGCGATTTCGAATTTGGCGGCGGCGTGACGGCGATGCAGGCATTACTCGCGTTGCCGCGGCCGCCCCATGCGGTATTCACCGGCAACGACGCGGTGGCGGTCGGGGTTTACCAGGCGCTGTTCCAGGCGGGACTGTCGGTGCCGCAAGATATGGCCGTGATTGGCTATGATGATATCGAATTGGCCAAATACATGACCCCGCCGTTGACCACCATCAACCAACCGAAGGATTCGCTGGGGGAATTGGCGATCGATACGCTGATTTACCGGCTGCAAAATCCCGACACCGAACCCCAGATCCTGGTGTTGACCCCCGAACTGGTGGATCGCGCCTCGGTCGCTACAAAACGCTGAGCGGCCGGCCCGCAGGATATCCGGCAAAATATGGGCAAAAAAAAACCGGAAACCTGTGGTTTCCGGTGGATGGGCGGGCAAAACGGATTTGCCAACCCGGCGATACGGGGTAAATCAGGCGTTTTTCGCTGCGGCGGCCGCTTTTACGATAACCGCAAAGGCGTCCGCTTTCAGGGAGGCGCCGCCAACCAGCGCGCCGTCGATATCCGGCTGGGTGAACAATTCAGCCGCGTTGCCGGCATTGACCGAACCGCCGTACTGGATGATCACTTGTTCAGCGATGGCGCTATCGTGTTTGGCGATATGGCCGCGGATAAATTTATGCACCGCCTGGGCCTGCGCGGGGGTGGCCGATTTACCGGTACCGATGGCCCAAATAGGTTCATAGGCGACGACGGTATTTTCAAACGCCTTGGCGCCCAGGGTTTTTAATACGGCGTCAAGCTGGCGCGCGCATACCGCTTCGGTTTGACCCGCTTCGTTTTCGGCTTCGCTTTCACCGATACACAATACCGGGATCAGGCCGGCTTCTTTCAGGACGGCGAATTTTTCAGCGATAAACTCGTCGCTTTCTTTGTGGTAGGTACGGCGCTCGGAGTGACCGATAATAATATATTTCGCACCGATATCCTTGAGCATATCGGCGGAAACTTCGCCGGTAAATGCGCCGGACAGGTTGGTATCCACGTTTTGCGCGCCCAGCGCCAATTGGCTGCCGGCGAGCTGGCGCTTAGCCTGCTCCAGATAGACCACCGGCGGCGCGATAGCCACGCCGCAGCCCACTACGCCGCTCAGTTCTTTGCGCAGCGCGGCAATCAATTCGTTAACCAAATGCTTGCTGCCATTCAGCTTCCAGTTACCCATCACTAACGGATGTCGCATCTTATATTCTCCAATCAGGAAACGCGAAATTAAAAAATTGATTGTCTTTGAGACAATATACCTGTCCCACAGTATAGAGAGAAAGGACCGCGGTGGCTTTGTTTTTTGTCATTAAACGGGACAGGTCAAGGCTCGGCCAGCGCCAGCTTTATCGGCTCGACGGCAAAAGTGAGACCTTTATCACCATTATCCGCCACCACATAGCGTAGCGCTCCCCAGGACTGCTGAAAAAACCGCGACCCCCGTCCTTTAACCAACAGATCGCTAACCCGCGCGCTGCTCTGCTCGACGGTAAGGGTCGGCTCGAATTCGCGTACCAGGGCGGCCATATAACCGATGGCGATGGCGCGGGCCGCTTTTTCAGCGCCGCCTTCCACCGGCAGGTAAGTCAATTGCAGGGTCTTGATTTTGCCGCTGCCTTTTTCCAGCGCGGTGGATGCATACAGGGTGCCGCTGATTTTGCTGGCGGCGCGGGTAAGGTTAATGCCATCGTTGCTGTTGCCGATGGCCCGGAACTCGCCGATCGGCAGCAGGGGATTATTGGCATTATATTTTTCGCGGAACTTCACTATCGTCAGATCAAAGGTGGGCGCGCCGGCCAGTAAGTAAGGGGCGGGCGGCGGCATGTCCTCCTGCGCCCGGGCGGCGTTCACCGTGGCGAAGACGCCCAGCCAGAACACCAGTATCGGGATGGCGAAGCGGATTCGTGTTTTCACAGCCTATGGCTTCCCGTTGTATAGGGCCCGGTGACGTTTTTGATAAGGCTTACCAATAATGTTCGCTGGTTATATGGCCCGGCTTGCGCTTCAAATGCTTACGCATTTCGCGGGTTTCTTTTAATACTTGCTGGGTATCGCGCACCATTTGCGGATTGCCGCACAGCATGACATGGCTGGTTTGAGCACTGAGCGGCAAACCGACCGCCGCTTCCAGCGAACCGTCGGCAATCAGGGCCGGGACGCGGCCGGTCAGCGAGCCGGGCACCTCTTCGCGGCTGACCACGGTCTGCACATGCAGCTTGCCGTTGTAGCGCTGCTGCAATTCCAGCATCAGCGGCAGGTAGCTGAGATCCCTGGCGAAACGCGCGGCGTGCACCAGCACGATATCCTGGAAGCGATCCAGGCCGTCGCCCTGTTGCAGTATCGACAAAAAGGGTCCCAGGGCCGTCCCCGTCGCCAGCATCCATAATGTGTCGCACTCGGGGATCTCGTCGAGGACAAAAAAGCCGGCGGCCTCTTTGGTTACCATCAGTTCGTCGCCCGGTTGCAGCACGTGCAGCGGCGGGCTGAGCTTGCCGTCAGGCACGGTGACCAGATAAAATTCCAGATTGTCGCTGCTCGGGGCATTGACGTAGGAGTAAGCGCGCTGAACGCGTTCGCCGTTGATTTCCAGCCCCAGTTTGGCAAACTGCCCGGCGGTAAATTGATCCACCGGCGCATTGACGATCAGACTGAAAAGACTCTCCGTCCAGTGTTCCACATGTATGATTTTCCCGGTCACCCATTCAGCCATAGCGATCTTTTCCCCTTGGTCCCGATTCTCCACTCTGTCACAGCGGCTCATATTGAAAGCGCCATTATCGGCTAATTTGACCAGCGCTGCCAGTGCGGCAGCGGTAAATGTTAACCAATGGTTGCATGGTTTTATCAACCCCTGCGCCATTCGTATCGCCGCGGTTACAGAATAAACGGATGCAAGGCCGGATCTTTGCGATCGAGATAATGAGTGGACGTTATGCGGCGAATGGTGCGGCTGTTGCCGCGGATCAATAGCGTTTCGGTGGTGGCCAGATTGCCCGTGCGGGCGATACCGCTGAGCAGATCGCCCTTGGTGATGCCGGTGGCGGAAAATATCACATTGTCATTGCGGGCCATATCATTGAGCCGCAGCACGGTATTGGCGCTGATGCCCATGGCGGCGCAGCGGGCCAGTTCATCGGCGCCGATGCGGCGATTATCTTCAGTATCGCCTTTGACCTGATGCCGGGGCAACAGCCGGCCCTGCATATCGCCGTCCATCGCGCGGATGGCCGCCGCGGAGATCACCCCTTCCGGCGCGCCGCCGATGCCGTACATGACATCTACTTCGCTGTCGGGCATGCAGGTCAAAATCGAGGCGGCCACATCGCCGTCGGGAACGGTAAATACCCGCACGCCGAGCCGCTGCAAGTCGGCAATGCAGCTTTCATGGCGGGGCTTGGCCAGAATGGCCACGGTTAACCGCTCCAGGGGCTTATCGAGCTGGCGGGCAATATTACGCAGGTTTTGGTCCAGGGGCAGGTCGAGATCGATGGCGCCTTTGGCATCGGGGCCTACCACCAGTTTTTCCATGTACATATCCGGCGCGTGCAAAAATGCGCCTTTTTCACCCACCGCCAATACCGCCAGGGCATTGGCCTGGCCCATGGCCGTCATGCGGGTGCCTTCAATGGGATCGACCGCGATATCCACCGCGTCACCGCTGCCGGTACCGACCGCTTCGCCGATATAGAGCATCGGCGCTTCGTCGATTTCACCTTCGCCAATGACTATCCGCCCGTCAATTTGTACTTGGTTAAGCACGATGCGCATGGCCTGCACGGCGGCGTTATCGGCCGCGTTTTTATCGCCGCGTCCAAGCCAGCTATAGCCCGCCAGCGCGGCGGCTTCGGTAACCCGGGAGAACTCAATGGCTAATTCACGTTTCATGGTCAAACCTTGCGTTTCAACTGTGAGGGAAGTTTGTCGCAAAGTTTATCACACCCGGCGGGGATTCCGGACGGTCTGGACCGTCCGGAAAGCGCCGGGCTTTAAAACATGACCGGCCGGGGATTATTCGCCGGAGCGTTCTTCCCAAGAACGGGCGCGCTCAACCGCTTTTTGCCAGCCGCTGTAACGCACGTTACGTTCAATGGTTTCGATGCTGGGTTTGAACTCGCGATCGATTACCGCTTTGCTCCTGACCTCATCCAGGTCGCTCCAGAAGCCTACGGCCAGCCCGGCCAGATAGGCCGCGCCCAGGGCGGTCACTTCCCTCACTTCGGGCCGTTCAACCTTGGTACCGAGAATATCGGACTGGAACTGCATCAGGAAGTTATTGGCCACCGCGCCGCCGTCCACCCGCAGCGACTGTAGCCGGGCGCCTGAATCCGCCTGCATGGCGTCCAGCAGATCGCGGGTCTGGAAGGCTATGGACTCCAGGGTTGCGCGGATAATGTGGTTGGCGTTAACGCCGCGGGTCAAACCGAAAATCGCGCCGCGCGCATAGGGGTCCCAATAGGGGGCGCCCAGGCCGGTAAACGCCGGCACCACATAGACGCCGTTGGTATCGCTCACTTTGCCGGCGAAATATTCCGAGTCGGCGGCATCGCTGATCAGTTTCATTTCGTCACGCAGCCATTGAATGGCGGCGCCGGCAACGAATACCGCGCCTTCCAGGGCATAATTGACCTCGCCGCGCGGGCCGCAGGCAATGGTGGTCAGCAGGCCGTGTTTCGATAGCACCGCCTCGGTACCGGTATTCATCAACAGAAAGCAGCCGGTGCCGTAGGTGTTCTTGGCCATGCCCGGCTGTACGCATAGTTGTCCATACAAAGCGGCCTGCTGGTCGCCGGCGATACCGGCGATAGGGATACGGGTCCCGCCTTTACCGCCGATATTGGTTTGGCCGTACACCTCGGAAGAGGGGCGTACCGTAGGCAGCATGGACCGCGGGATATCCAGGATTTCCAGCAGCTTATCATCCCATTCCAGTTTATGGATGTTGAACATCATGGTGCGGGACGCATTGGTATAATCGGTGACATGCACCCGTCCCTGCGTCATACGCCAGATAAGCCAGGTATCGATGGTGCCGAACAGCAGTTCGCCGCGTTTGGCGCGATCCCTGGCGCCTTCCACGTTATCCAGTATCCATTTGACCTTGGTGCCGGAAAAATAGGGGTCGATCACCAGCCCGGTGGTATGGCGTACATACTCTTCCAGGCCGTCCTTCTTCAGTTTTTCACACATATCCGACGTACGGCGGCACTGCCAGACGATGGCATTATAAATCGGCTTGCCGGTCTCTTTATCCCATACCACCGCCGTTTCGCGCTGATTGGTGATGCCGATGCCGGCGATCTGGTCTGAACGGATATCGGCTTTGGCCAGGACTTCCACCAGCGTCGAGCTTTGCGATGCCCAAATTTCCATCGGATCGTGCTCTACCCAGCCCGGTTTGGGATAAATCTGGGTGAATTCGCGCTGTGAAACGCTGACGATATTGGCATCGTGATCCATGACGATGGCGCGTGAACTGGTGGTGCCTTGGTCCAGAGCTACAATGTATTTTTTTTCTGATGACATAATAGGTTCCTGCAAAAGTTATAATTCACATGGTGAGCATTAAGCTTTGCGCTCGGAATTGGCTGTATGCGTTTCTTCCATTCCGTCTTCGATGACATCCGAGGGAAGATAGGGGCTAATCAGCGCGCGATACGCGTACGCGCCCAGGCAGCCGCCTATGATCGGAGCAATCAACGGCACCAGGAAGTAGGGGATATCTCGTCCGCCGGTGAATGCCACCTTGCCCCAACCGGCAAAATAAGCAAATACCTTCGGCCCCAAGTCGCGGGCGGGGTTAAGGGCAAAACCGGTCAACGGCCCCATTGACGCGCCAATCACCGCGATCAGTATGCCGATCA
The DNA here is from genome assembly GCF_047324175.1 of Sodalis sp. RH21. Taxonomy (NCBI): domain Bacteria; kingdom Pseudomonadati; phylum Pseudomonadota; class Gammaproteobacteria; order Enterobacterales; family Bruguierivoracaceae; genus Sodalis; species Sodalis sp. RH21. The sequence goes on from NZ_CP178732.1 coordinate 5,931,978, forward strand.
GCAACGGCGCCAGCGGGCCGCGGGGAATACCGTTGCCGTCATCGGTCAGGGCCAGGATCAGGCACAGCAGAATGGCGGTGATCACCATTTCCACAAAGAAGGCCTGGACGACCGTGATATGGGCATTGGGATAGGTTGAGAATATTCCGGCCAGTTGGAGGCTTTCAACGCTGCCGCGCACCATATGGTTAGCCTGTTCAAAATCGAAAAACAGGTTGTAATACAGGGCGTACACCAGGGCGGCGGCGCAAAAGGCCCCCAGCATCTGCGAGATAATATAAGGCAACACCTTGCGGCGTTCGAAATTAGCGAACAGCCATAGGGCGATGGACACGGCGGGGCTGAGATGGGCGCCTGATACGGCAGCAGTCAGGTAAACCGCCATGGCGACGCCCAAACCCCAAATAATACTGATTTCCCACTGGCCGAAGCTTGCGCCGGCCAGCTTGAGCGCGGCGACGCAGCCGCAGCCGAAGAAAATCAGCAGACCGGTTCCAAGAAACTCGGCAATACATTGGCCTTTTAACGTTGGTATTCTTTGTTGGCTCATAATCTTTTCCTGGTAGCGAAAAGGTGAGGTAACCACCTATCGAACGTCTGGTCACCGAATCAACTCTAACCTAAAAAATAATGTAGGCATGTTGTAAATTTATCGTTAACGAGCAGAAACGAGAAATATCGAAATCAAAATGTGTGCAGTACGTCATAAAAATGAGCGAATACGCTTATTTTAGAGCAAGAAAAACCCTCAGTCTGTGCTCTGGCTATCATGCCTTTTAACAAAAAATGTTAATCCGCGGGAGGCGGAAAGGGGCGAAAAGAAAACTTTACTCTGCCGGCGGGCTTCATAGCGTACAATACTCATCTCAATCGGCTATTTGGACGATTGCGGCTGGACACCTGGGCTAGGGCTACTTAAAATCCCCTCTTCAGGCTGGTACCCGAGACATTTTGCTTCGCGCCCGCCGGGTGCGGACGATTTGACGTTTTAACAGGTTACACCCAGGGGTGTAGCGCAAATTCACGATTACACCTTGTAGGCTTAAGGGGGCTGAAATGGCTTTTGAAGTATTTGAAAAATTAGAGGCGAAGGTACAGCAAGCGATTGATACCATCACGCTTTTGCAAATGGAAATCGAAGAACTGAAAGACAAGAACAACGGCCTGGCTCAGGAATTACAGCAGGCATCCAGTAACCGCGAATCGCTGGTTAACGAAAATGAACAGTTGAAACAGGAACAGGGCGTGTGGCAAGAGCGTTTACGCGCATTGCTCAGCAAGATGGAAGAAGTGTAGTAGCCGCATGACGCTAACAAAAAAGGGCGATGCCAGATCGCCCTTTTGGCATCGGTGACGGATTACTCTATGTCGAGCGGGTCTTCCGACAGGATGATGCCGGTATTATCGGCGTACAGATGGTCGCCGGAGAAGAACGTTACCCCGCCGAAGTTGACCCGGATATCGCTTTCGCCAATACCTTCGCTCGCGGCGCCTGCCGGCGTGGCGGCCATGGCCTGAATGCCCAGATCCAACTCTTCGAGATCGTCCACCTGGCGCACGGCGCCGTAGACCACGATCCCTTCCCACTCATTTTGCACCGCCAAATTGCCCAGCTCGGCATTAATCAGCGCCCGCCTGACCGAACCGCCGCCGTCCACTACCAGGACGCGGCCAAGCCCGTTCTCTTCGAGCACGTCATAAAGCAAACCATTATCCTCGAAGCATTTCACGGTAATGATCTGCCCGCCAAACGATGTCCTCCCGCCAAAATTGCTGAAGAGAGGTTCAACAACATTCACGTCTTCATGATAAATGTCGCACAGTTCTGAGGTATCGTATTTCATAGGATTTACGTCGGTTTGCCGCTGGAGCCCAAAGTATATCGCGTTCTCGCGCCAGTTGCCAAAACCATCAATTGTTAACTTGATGGACGTCAGAAAAACGCACGCGGCGTATCAACTACACAGCAGGCCGACGGCAAACAGGATATTAATCAGGAGCGCGCATTTTACGGTTTTTTCCAGCATCGGCCGGATACCCAGCGGGTTGGTTTCGTGCAATACGAAACGCGCCTGCATATACAGCGCCGGCACCGCCAGCACGAATAACCAGCCGACCAGGTTGCGCAGTTCAAGCAGGGTGAAAATCGCCAGGCACATTACCGCGCCCGAAAGTAATGCCGCATGATAATAACGCGCCCATTGCGGCCCAAGCCTGACGGCCAGGGTATTTTTACCGTTCTGGCGATCGGTTTCGATATCACGCAGATTATTGATATTGAGCACCGCCGCCGCCAATAATCCGCAGGCGGTGGCCGGCAGCATCACCATGGCGTGGAAGGTGCCGGTTTGCAGGTAGTAACTGCCGCCGACGCTGAGCCAGCCAAAGAATACCAATACCGACAGATCCCCGAGTCCCATATAGCCATAAGGACGGGTGCCCATGGTGTAGGTGATGGCGGCAATAATGGACAGCACGCCCAATACCAGGAAACCCAGGATATCGGCGGGTTTTTCACAGGCAACGGCAATCAGCGCCGCGCCGGACAGCAGCGCCAGCCCCATGGCCAGTATCAGCGCGAACTTCATCTGCTCGCGGGAAATAACGCCCAGCTGCATGCCGCGCATCGGCCCGATGCGGCCGCGTTCGTCGCTGCCCTTGACGGAATCGCCATAGTCATTGGCCAGGTTGGACAGGATCTGCAACAGGGCGGCGGTTAACAGTGCCAGCAGCGCGACGCCGGGTTTGAAGTGTCCTTGCCAACCGGCTATCGCCGAACCGGTGACAATGGAAGCCAGCGCAAGCGGCAAGGTGCGCAGGCGCAGACTGACCATCCAGGCTTTGGCCGGACTGATGGTGACGGTTTCACTCATAATTAACGAATCTTTTGTTTAATACCCGGTTTAGGCAAAAAAATGAGAGGCCGGAGCCTCCCATTTCGGATGTCGTTTATCCACCTGTTAATGATTACAGGATAAATCGGCTCAAATCTTCATCGGATACTAACTCATCCAGATGGCTACGAACATAATCTGCATCAATTGAAATAGTTTTACCATCCCATTCGCTGGCATCATAGGAAATATCTTCCATCAAACGCTCCAGCACCGTATGCAGCCGGCGGGCGCCGATATTCTCGGTACGTTCGTTCACCTGCCAGGCGGCCTCGGCGATGCGGCGGATACCGTCGGCGGTGAATTCGATGCTTACCCCTTCGGTGGCCATCAGCGCTTTATACTGAATGGTCAGGGAAGCGCTGGGCTCGGTAAGGATACGCTCGAAGTCATCGGTGGTCAGGGCTTCCAGCTCCACGCGAATCGGCAACCGTCCCTGTAATTCCGGAATCAAATCGGAAGGTTTGGATACCTGGAACGCGCCCGAAGCGATAAACAAAATATGATCGGTCTTCACCATGCCGTGTTTAGTGGACACGGTACAACCTTCAACCAGCGGCAGCAGATCGCGTTGCACCCCTTCGCGGGATACGTCCGGGCCGGACGTCTCGCCGCGCTTACAGATTTTGTCGATCTCATCGATAAACACGATGCCGTGCTGCTCAACGGCTTCGATGGCCTGTTCTTTCAGCTCTTCCGGATTCACCAGCTTGGCGGCTTCTTCCTCGACCAGCAGCTTTAAGGCTTCTTTAATCTTGATTTTACGCGGCTTCTGCTTTTGTCCGGCCAGATTTTTGAACATCGATTGCAACTGGTTGGTCATTTCTTCCATGCCGGGAGGCGCCATGATCTCTACGCCCATCGGTGCGGCGGCCAAATTGATCTCGATTTCTTTGTCGTCCAACTGGCCTTCACGCAGCTTTTTGCGGAAGTTCTGGCGCGCGGCGGACGGCTCGGCGGCTTCCTCAGGCTGGCCCCAGTTGTTTTTCGCCGGTGGGATCAGCACGTCCAGCACGCGCTCTTCGGCCAATTCTTCGGCGCGCTGGCGGTTTTTATCCATGGATTGCAGACGCACCATTTTTACCGCCGCATCGGTCAGATCGCGGATAATGGAGTCTACTTCCTTGCCCACATAACCCACTTCGGTAAATTTGGTGGCTTCGACTTTGATAAACGGCGCATTGGCCAGTTTTGCCAGGCGGCGGGCGATTTCCGTTTTACCCACGCCGGTCGGCCCAATCATAAGGATATTTTTGGGCGTTACTTCGTGGCGCAGCGCCTCGTCGAGCTGCATGCGGCGCCAGCGGTTACGTAGCGCGATGGCGACGGCGCGCTTGGCGTTGTGCTGGCCAATAATATAGCCGTCGAGTTCGCTGACGATTTCGCGTGGAGTCATTTCAGACATATTAAGGGATCCTTACGCTTTGGGCGTTAATTCTTCGATAGTATGGAACTGGTTGGTATAAATGCAGATATCTCCCGCGATTCCCAACGCTTTCTCGACAATCTCCCGCGCACCCAGTTCGGTATTTTCAAGCAGTGCCCGCGCCGCGGCCTGGGCGTAAGGGCCGCCGGAACCGATAGCAATCAGATCGTTTTCCGGCTGGATAACATCGCCGTTGCCGGTAATAATGAGCGAGGCGGTCTCGTCCGCCACGGCCAGTAAGGCTTCCAGCCTGCGCAGCATCCGGTCGGTTCGCCAATCCTTGGCTAATTCAACGGCGGCTTTGGTCAAATGCCCTTGATGCATCTCTAACTTACGTTCAAATAATTCAAACAGCGTAAAAGCATCGGCGGTGCCGCCGGCAAATCCCGCAATAACCTTATCCTGATACAGGCGGCGGACTTTGCGCACATTGCCCTTCATCACGGTATTACCCAGAGTGGCTTGGCCATCGCCGCCAATTACCACATGGCCATTGCGGCGTACGCTTACGATTGTTGTCACGAGCAACCCTCCGGAAAGATAGAATAAAGCGCCCCATAACAAGTATGGGGCATATTGAATTTATAAATGGGGCGGGATTAGGGTTTTTCAACCCCCGGTGGCGATAGGGATACAATTTGATACCCCCGAACCTTTTAAACTCTGTAGTGATTTATCGGCGCCGGCGCGGGTGGGGTAGGGTCCCAGCATGACGCGATTCCAGCCGCCGCTGGTGGTTATACGGCTTTCTATGCCGCCAAAAGCCAATTGGGCGCGAATGGATTCCGCTTGATCCATGGCTTTAAACGATCCGCACTGTATTAACCAACGTTGCGCTTTTTCCTTCGGTTCTTTATCCGCTTTTGGCTCGGTTTTGGGTTCCGCGCGTACTTCCGCCTTCGGCTGCGGGGAAGGTTGCACGGCGGTGACCGGGGCCTGGTGCGCAGGCTGTGGCGCGGCCGGAGCCTGGCGCGGCGCCGGCTGTACCGCTGGTGCTTGCCGAGGCTGCTGCGGCGCCGAAAACACCTGGCGCGGCGGTTGTTGGGCCGCTGGCGCCTGACGGGGTTGCTGAGCCTCTACCGGCGCGGAGAACACCTGACGCGGCTGCGCCTGGGTTGCCGCGGCCGCGGGCGCCTGATGCTGCTGCGGCGCGTTTTGCGGTAATGGCTGGTTCTGCTGGCGCGCATGGTTCGCCGCGGAGGTTTTCACCTGATCGTTATAAGGCACTTCATTGAGATGGGTCGGCTGCTGACGCATATCCGCCTGCATCTGCTCCAGGAGTTGGCGCTGTTCGTCGGTTAACTGGGCCGGGGTCTGCACTTCGCCGCCGGCGGTGGGCTCAGTAGGCGTTTGCACCCCGATCTGACGATTCTCCAGCTCTTTGATATAGCGCCAGCGTTCTTCCGGTTTGGGCGGCAGGCCGTTGCTGGTGTGATTGCCATGGCTTGGCAGAATAACCGCTTCTTCAGCTTTATTGTGGGCAATAAAATAGAGACCGCCGATAAACGTAATCAATACGGCCGCCGCCAATGCGATCATGGTCTTAGATATGCCGGAAGAGGTGCGTTTTTTTCGACTGTTGGTTTTTTTGCGCCGAGTGTTTGTCTTTCCACGGCCTACATAGTCTCTTTGTGCCACTATCGTTTCGCTAAGTTTGAGAAAGTAACCAGCCCGTCATGTTACTGAAGGCAATAATATTTGACTAGCGCCTGTAATCCTAAAGCGCGTTAGGTTTTTATGCGGGGCATGGCGGTACTGCCCCGGACGATCAGTTTACTGTCCAACAGCAACGAGGCGTTCCCTACCGCCTGTTGCCTGACTTGCTGCAATAGTAACAGCAGCGCTTCACGTCCGAGTTGATAACTTGGCTGCGCCACGGTAGTCAACGGTGGGTCGCAAAAGGTCGCGAACGCAATATCATCAAAGCCGACCAAAGACAAATCCGCCGGCACGCTCAAGCCGTTCTTCTTCGCCTGGGATAACGCGCCAAACGCTATGATATCGTTGTGACAAAAGATAGCAGTTGGCGGATAGGTTCGCGAAATTAATGCATTAAGCCCCGCGGCACCCGTCTGAAAGTTCACCTCGCCCCGAAATACCATATGGCCGTCGGAGGGGATTCCATGGCGACTCAGCGCCTGAATATACCCCTGAAGGCGATATTGGCAAAGCGTCAGATGCTCTGGACCGCTAATACAGCCAATGCGCCGGTGGCCAAGGCTGAACAGGTAATCCACCGCTTCATAGGCCGCGGTGAGGTTGTCGATATGTACCGTCGGTAACTGGAGTTCGGGCACAAATTCATTAACCATCACTATCGGCGGCAAATTTTGCTGTTCCGCTTTATCTATCCCGAATGGGGGCTCGGCCCCGAGCAGCAACATACCATCGATCTGCCTGGCGATGATCAAATCACTAAAGCTTTTTTTATGGGGGCGCTGGTGGGCGCAGTCGACCATCAATATCCAATAGCCCTGCTCATCAGCGGTTTCTTCTATTCCCCGCAGCATTTCGGCAAAAAAAGGATCGCAAATATCCGGCACCACCACAAGCAGGTTGCGGGTTTCATTACGTTTTAGCAGGCGGCCCATGGGTTGCGGGGAGTAGCCGACGGCGTCGACGGCAAGCTGGACTTTTTTTTGCGTCAGGGCCGAAACCTTTTCCGGCGTCATCAGCGCACGGGAAACGGTGGCGGTCGAAACCCCGGCTTTGTCCGCCACGTCTTTCATGGTCGCCATACCGGCAGCTTTTTTTGGTTCCACATCATTCTCCTGGTGTCGGGGCAAGACTGACAAAATCGCGCGTTTTCCCTTTTCCGTGGCGCAGGCCACCGATGCGACGCTGTTGCCGGCGGGCATATTTCGCGGCCGGCATCTCAGTTATAGGGGATAAACGTTATATGAATCCGCCATCACCGAACCTGTTCTTTTTATCAGATTGTGAAACACTTTCGCGTTATAAAAGGCCGATCCGGACAAAGTTTGAATAATATTCGAACGTCTCCCGCAAACAGCAGGCAATGCGCACCATGATTTAGATATCCGTGGGATCGACATCCAGCGACCATTTCACTTTGCGCGCCTGGGTCAACGTACCCACCAGCGGCAGGCTGGCCGCGACCAGGCGCTGTAATTGCCCGCGGGATGGATGCTGCAATAATAATTGCCAGCGGAATCGTCCGCTGCGTTTGGGTTGCAGCGCCGGGATTGGCCCCATCAACCACGTCGTGTCGTCGCGCAGCGGGCTGGCGTCAAGTAACTGGCGTAAACGCTCCAGAAATTGCATGGCCTGCTGGTTGTCATGATCCTCGGCGCGAAACAGAATATGGCTGGTGAACGGCGGCAACGAGACGGCCAGCCGTTCGGCGAGGGCCTGCTGCGCAAAAGCCATGTACCCCTCATGCAGCAAAATTTGCAATAGGGGATGATCCGGATGATGGGTTTGCAAAAATACTTCGCCCTGTTTGCCGGCGCGGCCCGCCCGACCGGAGACCTGCGTATACAGCTGCGCGAATCGTTCCGCGGAGCGGAAATCGGCGGAAAACAGCGCTCCGTCCACATCAAGCAGCGAGACCAGCGTCACGTCGGGGAAATGATGCCCTTTCGCCAGCATCTGCGTGCCGATTAAAATCCGGGCGCCGCCTTTATGCACTTGGGCCAGGTGATGCTCCAGCGCGCCTTTTCTTGCGGTGGTATCGCGATCGATGCGGGTGATGGGCGTGGCGGGAAATAGCGCCGTCAGCGTCTCTTCAAGTTGTTCCGTCCCCTGGCCTACGGGCACCAGTTGGGTCGAGCCGCATTGGGGACACTGATGGGGTATCGGCCTTTGGCTGTCGCAGTGGTGGCAGCGCATCTGCCGCTGCTGCTGGTGGATGGTGTAATAATGATCGCAGCGCGGGCACTCGGCAATCCAGCCGCATTCATGGCACAGCAGGGCGGGCGCGAATCCGCGCCGGTTAAGGAACAGCATGACCTGATTGCCGGCATCGAGATGAGTGCGCATCTTGTGCAGCAGGGGCTGGGACATGCCGTTGGTCAGCGCCAGGCCCTTAAGATCCTGCAACTGCTGTGTCGGGGGGCGGGCGTTGCCGGCGCGTTTGCCAAGCGTCAGGTTGCGATATTTTTTTTGCTGCACGTTATAGAGGCTTTCCAGCGCGGGCGTCGCCGACCCCAGAATTATCGGGATATTTTCTTCACGCGCGCGAAATACCGCCAGATCGCGGGCATGGTAGCGCCAGCCCTCGTGCTGCTTATACGAACTGTCATGCTCTTCGTCGATAACGATAACGCCCAGCCGGGCAAAGGGGGTAAACAATGCCGAGCGGGTGCCGATAACAATGGCGGTTTCACCGCTGCGCGCTTTGAGCCAGACCGCCATCCGTTCGCTATCGTTAAGTGCGGAATGCAGCACCTCCACCGGCGCGTGGAAGCGTTCGCGAAAGCGGGCGATAGTCTGCGGGGTCAGGCCGATTTCGGGCACCAGAATGAGTGCCTGCTTCCCTTTGGCCAGAATATTTTCCAGAACCGTCAAATAAACTTCCGTTTTACCTGAACCCGTTACCCCGGCCAGTAGCCAGACGGCGAACTGCTCATCTTCGCTGCGGATTGCGCCTACGGCGGTGGCCTGTTCAGTGTTTAACCGTAACCTTTCACCCTCGACCCGGTAACTTTCCCGCCAGTCAATGCCGACCGGCCGGCTGGCGCGTAAATCACATAGCCCTTTGGCGCGCAGGGCCTGTAAAGCGCTTTCGGCCAGGTCTTGTTCCGCGACCTGGTGGCGATAAACCGGGCCCTGCTGCAAGGCGGCCAATGCCTGTTGCTGCTTGGGCGCGCGTTTAAGGGTATCAAGCAGCGTGGCGCGCCCTTGTTCGGTGGCAAACCATGACCATAACGGGGCCATTTCGGCGGCCTTGCCCTGGCGGATTAATACCGGCAGCGCATGAAACAGCACTTCACCGACCGGGTAATGGTAATACCCGATAGCCCAGTTCAAAATACGCCACAGGCTATCCGGAAACAGCGAGCGTTCGTCGATAACGTCTTTTACCGTCTTGAGTTTATCCGGCGACAATTCGCTTTGGGCGCTGATGCCGGTGACGATGCCGATGGCATGGCGTTGACCGAACGGAACGCGTACGCGCCCGCCGACGGCGGGGCGCATGTGCTCGGGCAACAGGTAGTCGAACGTGCGTGCCAATGGCACCGGTAACGCAACGTGAACAACAGGCATCGGGGCATCCAGAGTGAAAAAATTGCGCTGATAGTGTACACTGTGTGGTTCTCAATGCACGGATGTGTTTGCAAATGTCGGCGGCATTCTGTATGATTCGCCGCCTTTGATGTCATCCGGCATTAGAGAAACTCAACTCCATTCGCGTGGTGTCCGGCGGAAGAAGACTGGATAGCGACGCGGCCTTACGCAGAGGTTTTCCATGAAAAAAGATATCCATCCGAAATACGTAGAAATTACTGCAACCTGTTCTTGCGGTAACATCATCAAGACCCATTCTACTCTGGGCCACGACCTGACCCTGGACGTTTGCGGCGCATGTCACCCGTTCTATACCGGTAAACAGCGTGTTGCTGACACCGGCGGACGTGTTGATCGCTTCAACAAGCGTTTCAGCATTCCGGGTGCCAAAAAATAATTGTCATGCCGAAGAAACAACGGGCGCCGTGAGTGCCTGTTGTTATTTAAAGCTATTTGAAGCTATTTGATAAAGCCCTGGCCAAAAACCGGGGTTTTGTTTTTTATCAAGCATCTTTCCCCAGTAGAAATAGCAACGGCAACGCCAATATTGGTATTATTCCTTAATCATCGTTTGATAAAATCAACATACCCTCTAAACAACGTCCCCATACAATGATAAAGCCAGCGACAGCAACAGCGGACAGCTTAAGGCCGGGCGCGGCTATTCATCCCCGGCTATTGGTGCAGCGCATAACCTGCTTAGAAATTAATTCTTAAATAATTATATCCAATACATTAAAAAAGGCTTTTATTTTTCCCATGGATATAATAATTAACGCTGACAGTACCGGGCGTTTTTTATTAAAAAGTAGTTTCCCATAATGATCTATTTCTTTATATTAACGGTTGAGCCGGCGGCGTTCTCTATTTTTATTTAAGTGTCACTATGAATGATAACTGCATGAATATATTCAGGCTCAATTAGGTATCAAGCTGTGCCTTACGCGCCCATAACGCGGCGCCGGGGTTCGCCATAGGGGGATACGCGGATCGGACATACAGGCTTTTCAGCTTTATTCGCAATAACAGGATATTTTAATGACCCGGCAAATTCAAATCCACTACCCGATCGGGCGTGGCGCCATGCGGCATGACGGCAGCCCCACCCACTCCACCGCGCCCCGGTCCGCCTATGCAGCGGCGCATACCCGGCCAAAAAGGTATCGGGTCGAGGAAAAAAATGGACTTGCCGCTTATGCCGATAAAACGCTGAAAAAACGCGTCGGCGTTTTGCCCTACGATGCCCGCATTAGCTGGTCAGCCAATAAAAACCAATTTTCCATCACCCGCCGGGGACGGCTCTATGGCTGCGTGACATTAATGGACGACATCAAGGGGTCGGACGCCATGGTTAGGGGGCGCAGCGTCTGGGTGCTGGCCGACAGGAATAATCTGAAACAGGAAGACGCTAAGTTGGAACAGCCGCCGGCAGGTTGACCGCGCCCGTTGATTTGGACCAGCCATAAACCGCTATGCCGAACCGCAATGCCCGGCTGACTCGTCGTGAGCGGTCCCGTTTTGACTGCCACGCAGCCCGCATGTCCGCTGAATCATCCTGATGGTTTGCTTATGGCCGCTAAGCCTTGCGTAATATAACGCCGTGCGATGGTAATTATCCGTAGCGTCAATATCCATGGCCGGCATACCCAGCAACTGCTCAACCGTCCCGGTAAACCCATTTATCGCCGCGCAATGCAGTGCGGTCCAGCCATCTGCCTCACGGGCGTTAATATCGATTCCCGGCATGGCCAGAAGCTGGCCTACCAACCGATCATGCCCCTTGATGGCGGCAAAATGCAGCGCAATCCAGCCTTCTTGCTGGGCGGCATTGACATTTATGCCGGGCAACTGCAGCAGTCGCAGCGCAATTGCCCAATGTTCACCGGTAATAGCGCAAAGCAGCGGGGTCCAACCCTCGCCATCAGCGATATTACAGGCGAGATCCGGCCGGTCCAACAAATAATTGGCCATGCCGATGTGACCCTCTTTTATGGCATAAATCAAGGGGGTCCGGTGATGGGGACCCACCGCGTTAACGTTAATCCCGGGTATTTGCAGCAGCAGGTTTGCCGCTTTCGCCCCCCGGCTCAGGGCGGCTAAATGCAAGGCCGTTTGTCCGGTGGCATCAACGATATTGACATCGATGCCGGTCGCGACGAGTAACCGCCTGATCATGGGCATAAATTCGTCTGAAACCGCATAGTGCAGGGGCGGGCTCCCCCATCTATCCAGCGCGTTAACATCGATGCCCGGTGTCCCCAGCAATTTTTCCAACGCCGGTGTGCGACCGGAACAAACGGCATAGTGCAAGGGGGAGGAGCCATCGCGATCGCGGGCATTCAGATCAAGCCCCTGCGCCGTGAGTATTATTTCGAGCATATCCATTTGGCCGTTCAAGGCGGCGTAGTGCAAGGCCGTCATGCCGGCGTGGTCGGGCGCGTTGGGGTCAATGACCGGGATCTCCAGCAATCGCCTTAGTATCGCCTTATGGCCCCCCTGGATTGCGCAATGCATAACGTTCGACCCGTTGGCATTTTGCGCGGCGACATCAAGCGCGGATTCGCTGAGAAGGCGGCTCAATATCTGCGCCTGGCCATGAATAACGGCATAATGCAGCGCGCAAAAACCATAGCGATCGGCGGCATTGATATTGACGCCGGGCAGCTTAAGCAGTTTGTCGACTACGGCCACATGTTTATATCTGACGGCTACAATTAACAGCGTCCGACCACTTTTGGGATCGATAAGCTGGTTCAGTTCCCCAAGGCGATCGCGGCAAAAATGGAAAATCTGCCGATTACCCAAGCGGATTTGCCGAAAAATTTGTTGCCGGACCTGTGCGCCATCGCGTCGTTTAAACACATAACGCGCTTGCTGCCCGGCGACAGCGCCCAATGATTCAACCGCCATCAGCTCGGCTAAATCCAGATGAGCGAAAATGTTGGCGAACATTTCCGCCGGCAGGGATAATAAACCCCTAGGCGAGGGCGACGCCGGGCCGCGCCCATCCGGGGGGCGACGGCCTTTGGCGGCGTTCGCGGTTACCATGGCCGGGGATAATGGGCAATTACTCGCCGATTTCAGGCGTTGATGCGCATGAAATAATGGAGGCGCGGGCAGATATGAGTGTCCGGGTTTGCACAGTGAAGTCATGAAGCCATGGAGAGAGGGGGAGAATAGTGGGTTCATCGCAAAAGCCTGCCAGGGGTAATGGCTGTTCATGATAGCCGCAGGGAAACGGCGATGACCATACTTTCCCCTCAAAAACGCCGTTTAAATAGTGTTTAACGGCATAACCGCTGCCAATGGCAGCAGCGCGGGCCGTGATAACTTCCCGTTCGCGCCACTTCCATTTTCGTCGGTTTTTAGTATTCCCAGGTTTCCGGATCGATGCCCATTTCGCGCATCATCTCCTTGGCCACTTCAGGAATTTCATCGCTGCGTTCTTTACGCAGATCGTTATCATCAGGTAGCGGCTGACCGGTAAAAGCATGCAAGAACGCTTCGCAAAGCAGCTCGCTGTTAGTGGCATGGCGCAAATTATTGACCTGCCGCCGGGTTCGTTCGTCGGTAAGGATCTTCAGAACCTTCAGCGGAATGGATACCGTAATTTTTTTTACCTGCTCACTTTTTTTACCATGTTCAGCATAAGGGCTGACATATTCGCCTTTCCATTCCGCCATGGGATACCTTAATGTTCTCATTAAATGAATATAATATGCTAAAAACGAGCTGATTATGCCGTAACTGCATCTTTCCCACTACTTAATGCCCGCGTATTTTGCGATTTATAAACTTTTCGTATCGCTCCGCTCTCGACCCGGCCGTTCGGTAGGGGTAAAAGTGGATTAGATTTTAACACCTAAAACCCTCATAATTTTAGCTGTTATTAATGCATTGCTCAATCTATACGCAAAGAAGTTTAGATGTCCAGATGTATTGACGTCTATCTCTGGGCGGTTTACTCTTTCACCTCCACTCTTCAGCAACAGTCAGGATGCGAGTACATGACGCGCAAGCAGGCCACCATTGCAGTTCGCAGCGGGTTGAATAATGATGAACAGTTCGGCTGCGTCGTTCCCCCGATTACGCTTTCCAGCACCTATAATTTTACCGATTTTAATCAGCCACGGGCCCATGATTATTCCCGGCGCGGTAATCCGACCCGCGATGTTGTGCAGCGCGCGCTGGCGGAATTGGAAGGCGGCGCGGGGGCGGTCATGACCAGCAGCGGCATGTCGGCGATTCATTTGGTCTGCACCGTCTTTTTGCAACCCGGCGATCTGCTGGTGGCCCCCCATGATTGTTACGGCGGCAGCTATCGCCTATTCGATAGCTTGAGTAAACGCGGCGCGTACCGGGTCAAGTTCGTTGACCAGGGCGATGACGCGGCGTTACGGGCGGCGCTGGACGAAAATCCCAAACTGGTACTGATTGAAACGCCCAGCAATCCGCTACTGCGGGTGGTGGATATCGCCGCGATTTGCCAGGCGGCCCATCAAAAAGGCGCTATTTGCGTGGTGGATAATACGTTTATGAGCCCGGCGTTACAGCAGCCGCTGCTATTGGGCGCCGATTTGGTGGTGCATTCCTGTACCAAATATCTCAATGGCCATTCAGATGTGGTCGCCGGCACGGTAATTGCCAAAGATGACGCCCTGGCCACGGAGCTCGCGTGGTGGGCCAATAATATCGGCGTAACCGGCTCGGCGTTCGATAGCTATCTGTTATTACGCGGCATTCGCACGCTTGCGCCGCGTATCCGGCAGCAGCAAAGCAATGCCGGGGACATTGTGACGTATTTACAGCAACAACCCCTGGTGAAAAAGCTGTATTATCCTGGCCTGCCGGAAAACCCCGGCCATGACATTGCCTGCCGCCAGCAAAAGGGGTTCGGCGCCATGCTGAGCTTCGAACTAAACGGGGATGAATCCGTGCTGCGCCGTTTTCTCGCCAGCCTGGAGCTGTTTACCCTGGCCGAATCCCTGGGCGGTGTAGAAAGCCTGATATCTCACGCCGCCACCATGACCCATGCGGGCATGGCGCCTGAAGCGCGCGCCGCCGCGGGCATCTCCGAGACGTTATTACGGCTATCGGTGGGTATCGAGGACAGTGAAGATTTAATTGCCGATCTGGAACAGGCTTTCCAGGCGGCGGTGAAGAGGTAAGTATGAGTTCTCTTGGAGCAACGGTACGCTTGACCGGCAGGCAACTGCATAAATTTGGCGGCAGCAGCTTGGCCGATGTGAAGTGCTACCAACGGGTAGCCGGCATCATGGCCGAATATAGCCATCCCGGCGATCTCATGGTGGTTTCCGCTGCGGGCACCACAACCAACCAGCTTATCAGCTGGCTGAAGCTTAGTCAGACCGATCGTCTTTCCGCGCATCAGGTCCAGCAGACTTTACGCCGTTATCAGCATCAATTGTTCTGCGGCTTGTTATCGCCCGAATTGGCGGAGCAAATGATGGCGGAGTTTGTGGCGGATCTGGAACGGCTGGCGGTGCTGCTGGACGGTCAAATCACCGATGCCGTATATGCCGAAGTGGTGGGCCATGGCGAAATCTGGTCGGCGCGGTTAATGGCGGCGGTGCTCAACCGGCAGGATATCGACGCGATCTGGCTGGATGCCCGCGATTTCCTGCGGGCGGAACACGCAGCCCAACCCCAGGTAGATGAAGGCCGCTCCTGGCCGTTATTACAGCAACTATTAACCCAATATCCCAATAAGCGCCTGGTGGTTACCGGTTTTATTTGCCGTAACCAGGCGGGGGAAACCGTATTGCTGGGGCGTAACGGCAGCGATTATTCCGCTACCCAAATCGGCGCATTGGCCGGCGTGGCGCGCGTGACCATATGGAGTGACGTGGCCGGGGTCTACAGCGCCGATCCGCGTAAAGTGAAAGATGCCTGTTTGTTGCCCCTGCTGCGGCTGGATGAAGCCAGCGAGCTGGCGCGCCTGGCCGCGCCGGTATTGCATACCCGCACGTTGCAACCGGTGTCCGGCAGCAACATTGATTTATTGTTGCGCTGCAGCTATCAGCCCGAGCAGGGTTCGACCCGGATTGAAAGGGTGCTGGCGTCGGGAACCGGGGCGAAAATCGTCACCAGCCACGATGACGTCTGCCTGATCGAACTTACCGTGGCGGCGCAGCATGATTTCAACCTCGCGCAAAAAGAACTCGAACTGGCGTTAAAGCGCGCGCAGATCAAACCCTTGGCCGTGGGCGCCCATCGGGATCGGCGGCTGCTGCAACTGTGCTATACCTCCGAGGTGGTCAACAGTGTCTTCCAGATCCTGCAACAGGCGGATCTGCCGGGGCAATTGCACTTGCGTGAGGGCTTGGTGCTGGTCGCGATGGTCGGCGCGGGCGTGGCGAAAAATCCGCTGCACTGCCACCGTTTTTACCAGCAATTGAAGTATCAGCCGGTCGAATTTTTCTGGCAAGCGGAAGACGGCATCAGCCTGGTGGCGGTGTTGCGGGTCGGCCCCACCGAACATGTGGTGCAGGGATTACACACATCGCTGTTCCGGGCTGAAAAACGTATCGGCCTGATTTTATTTGGCAAGGGCAATATCGGGTCGCGCTGGCTGGAGCTCTTTGCCCGGGAACAAGAGAGCCTCTCGGCGCGCACCGGTTTTGAATTTATTCTGAGCGGCGTGGTTGACAGTCGCCGCAGCCTGCTCAGCTACGAGGGACTAAACGCCAGCCGGGCGCTGGCCTTCTTTGGGGACGAGGCCATCGAGCAGGAGCCGGAAGACCTGTTTTTGTGGATGCGCGCGCATCCCTATGACGATTTAGTGGTACTGGACGTTACCGCCAGCGAGACCCTGGCCGACCAGTATCTGGATTTTGCCAGCTATGGTTTTCATGTGATCAGCGCCAACAAGCTGGCGGGGGCCTCCGGCGGCGACAACTACCGGCAAATCCGCGATGCTTTCGCCAAAACCGGCCGCCATTGGTTATATAACGCCACCGTGGGGGCCGGACTGCCGGTAAACCATACGGTGCGCGATTTGCGCGATAGCGGTGATAGCATTCTGTCCATCAGCGGCATTTTTTCCGGCACGCTGTCATGGCTGTTTTTACAGTTCGACGGCACGGTTCCCTTTACCGAACTGGTGGAGCAGGCCTGGCAGCAGGGACTCACCGAACCCGATCCCCGCGTGGATTTATCGGGGCAGGATGTGATGCGTAAATTAGTGATCCTGGCGCGGGAAGCGGGCTATGAAATCGAACCGAACCAGGTGCGGGTGGAGTCGCTGGTTTCGCCGGACAGCGTGCTGGGATCGGTGGATCAATTCTTCGAAGACGGCGAGGCGCTGAATCAACAAATGGTGCAGCGCCTGGAAGCGGCCAATGAAATGGGGCTGGTGTTGCGCTACGTCGCGCGGTTCGACGCGAACGGTAAAGCGCGGGTCGGCGTCGAGGCCGTCAGGCAGGAGCATCCGCTCGCATCCTTGTTGCCATGCGATAATGTTTTTGCCATCGAAAGCCGTTGGTACCGTGATAATCCGCTGGTGATACGCGGCCCGGGTGCGGGAAGGGACGTTACCGCCGGTGCGATACAATCCGACTTGAACCGACTGGCACAATTGTTGTAATACTCCAGGGTATATCCGCGCTTGCGAATGTACCCTGTATTTGTCCCAACTTAAATATTTTTTTTCTTAAAAGAGTTACTGCCAAACTTATATTTGAAGGTTTATTTTCGGTTGTTTATCCTGTCGATCCCTGTAAATAACTGAACGTAAATCACTATGAATAACATAACCCCTATAGATAAAGTCATCCGGGACAATAATTTAGATTGTTCAGACGGACACTCGTCAAATCCCATTAATAAAAAAATGCGACTGGAAATAAAATCCGCGGCCACCAGTACGGTGACCTTAAATAATCATAGCGAAAGCGGAGGGCGAATGGCGTTGACGGGGAACAGCCGGTTGAACGAGGAGACGACCGGGAATTTTACTCCGATTGCCTCCATTTCCAGCATTATTCCGACCGTGATTCCGACCGTGATTCCGACCGTGGTAGGGCACAAGGACGGTTATTCTGCGCACGGCCCCTCGACCAGCCGATCTTCCCCGGCCATCACACCCCCTAAATCCAGCGTCTCGGGTATGGTAAATGAGAGGCCGCTGCTCTGTAGACCTTTTGACAATCGTTTACACCAGGCGGTAATTTTTTGTCATGATGAAATTGTAGAAGAGCTTATTAATGACCCACAAATAAATGTAAATGCGCGTGATGAAAATGGAAATACGGCATTATATCTGGCGCTATTTTATGGATTTGAAAGCGTAATTTCGCGGCTATTAAAAAGCCCGAATATTGATATCAATGCCACCTACAATAACGATTGCACACCGTTGCAATTAGCCGCCTTGCGCGGCTATGATTATATTTGCGCCCTGCTCCTGGGTAAACAGCAACTTAATGTGAACGCCAAGAATCACTTTGGCGACACGGCATTGATGATTGCGGTGAGCTTCGGGCATGAATCCATTGTGGCTAACCTGTTGAACAGAGCCGATATTGCGGTCAATCCGGTGAATAAAAGGGGGTGGACGCCTTTGAATATTGCCGTAGAAAGGGAGTATGAAGGCATTGTGAAACGGTTGCTTAATCATCCTGGCATCAATGTGAATGATGCCAACGAGTGCGGCTGGACTCCCCTGCATCATGCCACGGCGAATGGCAACCGGCATCTGGTTTCGCTATTGCTTGATAAACCGGGCATCGATGCAAACATGATCGATAAATGGGGTTGGACTGCACTGCATAAATGCGCCTCCATCGGCAGCACCGCGGTGCTCGCCCAGTTGCTGCGCCACCCAGGCCTCAATCTCCATGCCCGGAACGGACATGGATGCACCGCTTTGCAGATTGCGGTGGTGAATGGCAATATGGATATCGCCAATCAACTTATCCATATGCTCCAAAGCCAAAGAAGCCAGGTGGTTGGCTTTATATGATGAAACTTTCTCATTATGCTTGAATAATTGTCCCTATCGAATCCTATGATTATGTTGACTCGGCAACTGATTTCGGTCAAATTCTATTTAGACGTCTAAACGTATAGACGCATATAGCCGACCAGCCGTGGCGACGTGAAGTGAACCGTACTCTACGAACGATATTGAGCGCTCCACGCCCTGCGAACTACACCACGCGTAATGAGGAAAAGGTATGAGTTTTTTTCACGCCAATCAGCGGGAAGCCCTGAATCAAAATCTGGCCGAATTGCAGGGTCATATCAATGTCTCGTTTGAATTTTTCCCGCCGCGTACCAGCGAAATGGAACAAACGTTGTGGCAATCCATCGACCGCCTGAGCGACCTTAAGCCCTCGTTTGTTTCCGTGACCTATGGCGCCAACTCCGGCGAGCGCGATCGCACGCATAGCATTATCAAGGATATTAAAGAACGAACCGGCCTGGATGCCGCCCCGCACCTGACCTGCATCGACGCCACCCCCGAGGAATTGACGCGGATAGCGCAGGATTACTGGCATAGCGGTATTCGCCATATCGTCGCGCTGCGCGGGGATTTACCCCCGGGCGGCGGTAAGCCGGCCATGTATGCCTCGGATCTGGTGACGCTGTTAAAGAAGGTGGGGGATTTTGATATTTCCGTGGCCGCTTATCCCGAAGTGCATCCGGAAGCCAAGAGTGCGCAATCTGATTTGATTAACCTGAAAAAGAAAGTAGATGCGGGGGCCAATCGGGCCATTACGCAATTCTTCTTTGATGTGGAAAGCTATCTGCGTTTTCGCGATCGCTGCGTGGCCACCGGCATCGATACCGAAATCGTGCCCGGTATTCTGCCGGTGTCCAATTTCAAGCAGCTTCAGCGCTTCGCCGCCATGACCAATGTAAAAGTCCCGCACTGGATGACCAGCATGTTCGAAGGGCTGGATAACGATGCCGAAACCCGCAAAATGGTCGGGGCGTCCATTGCCATGGATATGGTGAAAATCCTCAGCCGCGAAGGCGTGAAGGACTTTCATTTCTATACGCTTAACCGTGCCGATTTGACCTATGCCATTTGCCATACCTTGGGCGTGCGCCCCCAGGAGATGGCGCCGCCGATCGCCGTCCAGGCGACCCGCTGAGCCGGTTCACCAGAGTATAAAATATAAAAAAACCGGGCGATAATCTGCCCGGTTTTTTTACTTGAGGATGGGTATCAGCCGGTATTACGCATACCCGCCGCCACGCCGGCGATGGTCACCATCAATGCCTGCTCGACCCGGGGGTCCGGTTGTTCCTGCTGGCGCGAACGATGCAGGAGCTCCGCCTGCAGCACGTTCAGCGGATCGGTATAGACATTGCGCAGCGCGATGGACTCGGCAATCCACGGCAGATCGGCCATCAGATGATCGTCGTTGGCAATGGTCAGCACGACGTTGATATCATCGGCGAGCTGTTTGCGCAGCTGTTTTCCCAGCGGCCATAATTTTTCGTCCACCAGGCGCTGGTCATAATATTCCGCCAACCACAAATCCGATTTAGCGAATACCATTTCGAGCATACCGATGCGGGTGGAGAAGAACGGCCAATCGCGGCACATCGCTTCCAGTTCGTTTTGCTTGCCTTCATCCACCGCTTTTTGCAACGCCGCGCCGGCGCCCAACCAGGCGGGCAGCATCAGGCGGTTTTGGGTCCAGGCGAATATCCAGGGAATGGCGCGCAGGCTCTCCACGCCGCCGGTGGGCCGCCGTTTAGCCGGACGTGACCCCAGGGGTAGTTTACCCAATTCCTGCTCCGGCGTTGCCGAGCGGAAATAAGGCACAAAATCGGGATTTTCTCGCACATAACCGCGATACATATTGCAGGAGGTGGTAGAGAGATCGTCCATGAGCGAGCGCCACGCCTGCTTGGGTTCCGGCGGCGGTAACAAATTGGCTTCCAGGATTGCGCCGGTATACAGCGCCAGGCTGCTGATAGCGACTTCCGGCAAACCAAATTTAAAGCGAATCATCTCGCCCTGCTCGGTCACGCGCAGACCGCCTTTCAGGCTCCCGGGGGGTTGCGACAGCAAGGCCGCATGGGCCGGCGCGCCGCCGCGGCCGATGGAGCCGCCGCGTCCATGGAACAAGGTCAGCGCAATGCCGACTTTTTCACAGGTTTTGATCAAGGCGTCCTGCGCGCGGTACTGCGCCCATGATGCGGCCATCACTCCCGCATCCTTGGCGGAATCCGAATAACCAATCATCACCATCTGCTTGCCCTGGATAATGCCGCGATACCAATCAATGCTCAACAATTGGCTCATGACGTCATCGGCGTTATTCAAATCATCCAGCGTTTCGAACAGCGGCGCCACCGGCAGGGTGAATTGGCAGCCGGCTTCTTTCAGCAGTAAGTGCACCGCCAGAACATCGGAAGGCGTGCGCGCCATGGAAATAACGTAGGCGGCAATGGACCCTTCCGGGGCATCGGCAATCACCCGGCAGGTTTCCAATACTTCGCGCGTCTCGTCGCTGAGCTGATAATAGCGCGGCAGCAGCGGACGCTTGGAATTCAGTTCACGGATCAAAAAGGCCTGTTTATCGGCTTCCGACCAGCTGGCATAATCCCCCAGGCCCAGATAACGGGTCACTTCGCTCAGGGCCTCGGTATGCCGGGTGCTTTCCTGGCGCACATCGATGCGTACCAATTGGATGCCGAAGCATTTAATGCGCCGCAGCGTATCCAATAGCTGGCCGCTGGCGATAATGCTCATGCCGCAGGCTTTTAACGATTGGTAGCATGTGTAAAGAGGCGCCCATAACTGATCGTTATGTTCCAGCAGGTCTTCCGGCGGCAATACCAGTTCACCCCTGAGCTTCGCGGACAGCCAGTTCTGGGTGCCGTTCAACTGGGCGCGCAGGCGCTTCATGACCACCCGGTAGGGTTCCTGTACTTCATCGCCGCCCGCCAGCGCCCGCAGTTCCGGGGTGCATTCCGTCATCGACAGCTCGGAGACCAGCACCTGGATGTCGCGCAAAAACAGATCGGCGGCTTTCCAGCGGCTCAGCAACAATACCCGGCGGGTGATATCGGCGGTGACATTGGGGTTGCCGTCGCGATCGCCCCCCATCCAGGACGTAAAGCGCACCGGCACGTTTTCCACCGGCAGCTTGTAGCCAAATACGGTTTCCAGCTGTTCGTTCAGCTCGCGCAAATATTGCGGCACGCCTTCCCACAGGCTGTTTTCCACATTGGCGAAACCCCATTTGGCTTCATCCACCGGGGAGGGGCGGTTTTTACGGATTTCGTCGGTGTGCCAGTATTGCGCCACCAACTGCCGCAGGCGGCGCATAATTTGCTTGCGCTCGTAGTCCGCCAAATCGCCGTGATCCAATTGTTTCAGGCAGCTATTCACTTCCACCATCATGTGAATCAGGGTGCGGCGGGCAATTTCGGTCGGGTGGGCGGTTAACACCAGTTCAATCGACAGCGACTCCACGGCGGCGCGGATATCTTTATCATCCAACTGTTTATTTTCTTTCAGGCGGGCAAATACCTTGCCAAGTCCTTCCGGGTTATTCGCCGCTTCGCCGTGAGGGGAAATGACGTGGAATTGTTCCGCGGTATTGGTCAGATTCAAAAACTGGCTGAACGCGCGGGCAACCGGCAGCAGCTCGTCGTTGGATAAATTCTGTAACGTGGAAAGCAGTTCCTGGCGATGCGATTCGCTACCCGCACGGGAGGACTTTGACAGCTTGCGGATGGTTTCAACCTTATCCAGGATATTCTCGCCCATCGCATCTTTTATGGTGTCGCCCAGAAGCTTCCCGAGCATACTTACGTTGCTTCGCATTGCCGAATATTGTTCGTTCATAAGGACCCTGATCCAACTCACCTGAAAATTTATTTCACCCGAATGACGTAAATCACCCACCGTTATCTAGCCATGGTTCTTAAGATTCGTCAAATGACATCAATTCACGCTATAAAACCTCATGTTCGCGTCAATTCCTGAAAGTTAATAACATGTATCAATTATAAGAATTACTTATCATGACACGCGCAATTAGACCCCGACGACCGCATTAACCCACCGGCGGCCACCGGATAAAACGCGCGGAATCGATTATTGATTATCATTGCAGGCAAAAATGTTGTACCACCTGTGAAATTAATTCCCGCGTCGGTTTTATAAAGGCCGTATCGATATATTCATCCGGTTGATGGGCCTGTTTAATGGAGCCAGGGCCTAAAACCAGAGTAGGGCAGAGTTGCTGAATGAAAGGGGCTTCGGTGCAGTAATTGACGACATCGGTTTTTACGCCCAAAAGTTTTTCAACCACTTCCACCAGCCGATGGTCCGCCGGACACTCATAGCCCGGGATCGGCGGATGCAGGGTCTCGATGGTTAACCGGCCCGGCCAGCGCTCGCTTACCGGCGCCAGGGCATGGGTCAACAGCCCGTCCAGATCGCTTAACGTTAGGCCGGGCAGCGGACGGATATCCATGTGCAGTTCGCAGCAGCCGCAAATCCGGTTGGCGGAATCGCCGCCGTGGATATGGCCAAAATTCATCGTGGGGTAGGGGATATCAAAAGCCGGATGGTGATAACGTTCTTGTAACGTCGTGCGCAATACCATTAAATGGGAAATCGCTTCATGCATTAGCTCGATGGCATTGACGCCCAGGCCCGGATCGCTGGAATGCCCGGACTGGCCCAGTATGCGCACCGCGTTCGACATATGGCCTTTATGGGCGCGTACCGGCTGCAGGGATGTCGGCTCGCCGATAATGGCGCAATCGGGGCGCAGTTGGCTGGATTGGGCAAAATAACTGGCGCCGGCCATACTGGTTTCTTCATCGGCGGTGGCCAGGATATACAGCGGTTTTTGCAGCTTGCTGCCGTCTATGTCGCGCAGGGTGTCGAGGATAAAGGCGAAAAAACCCTTCATATCGGCGGTACCCAGGCCATAAAGCTTGTTATTCTGTTCGGTCAGGGTAAAAGGATCGCGCGTCCAGCGGCCGTCATCGAAAGGTACGGTATCGGTATGCCCGGCCAGCAGCAAACCGCCCGTGCCGCTGCCGATGCGGGCCAGCATATTGAATTTGTTTCGGGTTCCGGGAACGGGTTGGATATCGACCTGGAAGCCGAGGGTGGTAAACCAACCGGCCAGTAAATTGATTAGCGTCTGATTACTCTGATCCAGCGCGCTGTCCGTGGCGCTGATGGACGGAGTGGCGATCAACTCGCGGTATAACTCAATAAACGGGGGTAATTTTATCTTCACTGTTGACAGCCTTTGGTTTGGATAGTATCAATATTCATGCAATAATAGTGAATAAAAATACACTAACGTTGAGCGTAAAGTAAACGGATTATTACCAGACTACTACGCTTGACCTCGCGGGTGAACAGCGAAACGCCGAAACAGCGCAGTTGCTTTTGCGACGAACGGCTGCCGGATGAATTAATAACATTTTTATTAATGGTTGCTGTGAATCCCTTCTCGTTGATAAAGCTACTCAAGAAGGTGAACAAACGTCATGCTGAATACGCTGATTGTCGGTGCCAGCGGTTATGCCGGAGCTGAACTCGCGGCCTATCTGAATCGTCACCCGCATATGAATATAACCGCGTTAGCGGTTTCAGCGCAAAGTGCGGATGCCGGCAAATTGCTCTCCGATCTGCATCCCCAGTTCAAAGGCATCGTCGATTTGCCGCTACAGCCGCTGACCGATGCCGGCGAGTCGGCCAAAACGGTGGATGTGGTCTTTCTTGCCACCGCCCATGAAGTCAGTCATGACCTGGCGCCGGTATTTCTGGCGGCCGGCTGCGTGGTATTCGACTTATCCGGCGCTTTTCGCGTTAATCAGCCGGACTTCTATCGCAAATATTATGGTTTTGAACACCAGCATGCCGATTGGTTGGCGCAGGCGGTCTACGGTCTGGCGGAATGGCAGGGCGAAGCCTTAAAACGGGCGCAGCTGATTGCCGTGCCGGGCTGCTACCCCACCGCATCTCAGTTGGCGCTCAAACCCCTGGTGGATGGCGGGCTGCTTAACGATGCGCAATGGCCGGTCATTAATGCCGTCAGCGGCGTCAGCGGGGCGGGCCGTAAAGCTTCCCTGGCCAGCAGCGTCTGTGAGGTCAGCCTGCAGCCCTATGGTATTTTCACCCACCGCCACCAGCCTGAAATCGCCGCCCACCTGGGGATACCGGTTATTTTCACGCCTCATCTAGGTAATTTCCCCCGCGGTATACTGGCCACCATCACCTGCCGGCTGAAGGCCGGCGTGACGGCCGGGGATATTGCCGAGTGTTACCACAATGCTTATCACGATAAGCCGCTGGTACGCCTCTACGCCAAAGGAGTGCCGGCATTGAAAGCGGTGGTGGGTCTGCCGTTTTGCGATATTGGCTTCGCCGTGCAGGGGGAGCATTTGGTGGTGGTGGCGACAGAAGATAATTTATTAAAAGGAGCGGCCGCACAGGCAGTGCAGTGCGCTAATATTCGCTTTGGTTTTGCGCAAACGCAGGCGCTGCTGTGAACCGGGGCCAACGAGGTATAAAAAAATAATGAATCCGTTAATTATAAAATTAGGCGGCGTATTGCTTGATAGCGAAGAGGCGCTGGAGCGATTGTTTTCCGCGCTTGACCGCTACCGCGCGCAGCACCAGCGTCAGTTGGTGATTGTCCATGGCGGGGGTTATCTGGTGGATGACCTGATGAAAAAACTGGCGCTGCCGGTGGTTAAGGTCAACGGACTGCGGGTTACGCCCGCGGACCAAATCGATATCATTACCGGCGCGCTGGCCGGCACGGCCAATAAGACCCTGCTTGCCTGGGCGAAAAAACATGCCATCCCGGCCGTCGGCCTCTGCCTGGGCGACGGGGACAGCGTCACTGTCACTCCCCTGGATGAAAAACTCGGCCATGTGGGTAAAGCGGAACCCGGTTCGGCGGCGCTGTTAACCACTTTGCTTGGCGCCGGCTATCTGCCGGTGGTCAGTTCGATTGGCATCACGGCGCAAGGCGAACTGATGAATGTCAATGCCGACCAGGCCGCCACCGCCCTGGCCGCTACGCTGGGCGCCGATTTGATTTTGCTGTCCGATGTCAGCGGCATTCTCGACGGCAAAGGCCAGCGCATTCCCGAAATGACGGCGCATAAAGCTGAGCAGCTGATCGCCCAGGGCATTATTACCGACGGGATGATTGTGAAGGTCAATGCCGCGCTCGATGCGGCCCGTACCTTGGGGCGGCCGGTGGATATCGCCGGCTGGCGCCATGCGGAGCAACTACCGGCTTTATTCAACGGCGAGTCCATCGGCACCCGCATTTTGGCCTGACGCGCCGGTTGCGTCGTATTTCCCGGGCGCGCGTTCGCGCCCGGCATCAAACGTTATCAAGGGAGTACGGTATGGCACTTTGGGGCGGACGTTTCAGCCAGGCGGCGGATCGGCGTTTTCAATTACTTAACGATTCGCTGCGCTTTGATTACCGGCTGGCGGAGCAGGATATTACCGGCTCGGTGGCCTGGTCGAAGGCGTTGGTAACCGTCGGCGTTCTGACGGCGGACGAACAGTTGCGGTTGGAAGAAGCGCTGGGCGTTCTGCTGGAGGAGGTAAGCGCTTCGCCCGACTCCATCCTGGCCAGCGACGCGGAAGATATACATAGCTGGGTGGAGCAGCGCTTAATCGAAAAAGTCGGCGATCTGGGTAAAAAGCTGCATACCGGGCGCAGCCGTAACGATCAGGTCGCCACCGACCTCAAGTTATGGTGCAAAATGCAGGTATCCGCACTGCTGGCGGCCGTCAGGCAGCTCCAGGCGGCGCTGGTTGACACCGCCGAGGCCAACCAGGACGCGGTAATGCCCGGTTATACCCATTTTCAGCGCGCGCAGCCGATAACCTTTGCCCACTGGTGCCTGGCCTATACCGAAATGCTGGCCCGCGATGAAAGCCGCCTGCAAGATACGCTAAAGCGTCTTGATGTCAGCCCATTGGGCTCAGGCGCGCTGGCCGGCACCGCCTACGACATCGATCGCGACCAATTGGCCGGCTGGCTGGGTTTCGCTTCGGCGACCCGCAACAGCCTGGACAGCGTTTCCGATCGCGACCACGTGCTGGAATTGCTGTCCAACGCCGCTATCAGCATGGTCCATCTTTCGCGCTTCGCGGAAGATTTAATCTTCTTTAACACCGGGGAAGCGGCATTTATCGAATTATCCGATCGCGTGACCTCCGGGTCATCCCTGATGCCGCAAAAGAAAAACCCCGACGCGCTGGAACTGATTCGCGGCAAATGCGGCCGGGTGCAGGGCGCCCTGACCGGGATGATGATGACTCTCAAAGGGCTGCCGCTGGCCTATAACAAGGATATGCAGGAAGATAAGGAAGGCCTGTTCGATGCGCTGGATACCTGGCTCGATTGCCTGCATATGGCGGCGCTGGTGCTGGAAGGCCTGCAGGTCAAGCGCGCGCGCTGCCGGGAAGCGGCGCAGCAGGGGTATGCCAATGCCACTGAATTAGCCGATTATCTGGTCGGCAAAGGGGTGCCATTTCGCGAAGCCCATCATATCGTCGGCGAGGCGGTGGTAGAGGCCATCCGCCAGGGTAAAGCGCTGGAGGCCCTGCCGCTGGCGGATTTGCAGGTGTTCAGCGCAGTGATTGCCGACGATGTCTATCCGATCCTGGCCCTGCAATCCTGCCTGGATAAACGCTCGGCCAAAGGCGGGGTGTCGCCGCAGCAGGTGGCTTACGCCATCACCGCGGCCAAAAACCGCCTGGCGTAACCCCAAATGTCAACGGCGGGCATTTATGCCCGCCGCTGATGTATTTATCGACTGCGACCAATCAGGCCGGTTGCAGCAAGAAGGCTTCCAGCTCTTCGCTGCCGCCGATATGGCGTCCGCCGATAAAGACCTGGGGCACGGTGGAACGGCCGGTAACGGCGCGCAGACTGACGGTGGTGGCGTCTTTGCCTAATGAAATTTCTTCATATTGAATGCCGTTGTCCCGCAGCATCTGCTTGGCTTTGGCGCAGAACGGGCAGCCGGGTTTGGTAAACAGCGATACGGATTCCTGAACTTTGCACTCCGGGGCCAGATAACACAGCATGGTATCGGCGTCGGAAACTTCGAACGGGTCGCCAGGCTTGTTCGGCTCAACGAACATTTTTTGCACTACGCCGTCGCGTACCAGCATGGAGTAACGCCATGAGCGCGGTCCAAAACCTAATTCGGCTTTTTCGACCAGCATACCCATGCCTTTGGTAAATTCGCCATTGCCGTCGGGAATAAACGTAATATGTTCCGCATTTTGATCGGCCTGCCAGGCGTTCATGACAAACGTATCGTTAACCGAAACACAAACGATACTATCCACGCCATGCTGATGGAACAAGCCGGCCAGCTCATTGTAACGGGGCAAATGGCTGGAGGAGCAGGTGGGCGTAAATGCTCCCGGCAGGGAGAACAGGATCACCGTTTTATTCTTGAAGATTTCGTCGGAAGTGATGTCGACCCAGCTGTCATTCTGGCGGGTATGAAAAACAACTGATGGAACTTTGTTACCTTCTTGACTGCTAAACATTCGAACCCCTTAATAGACAAGCAAAAAAAATATTACCAACAGCATGGCACACTGCGAGGTGCTTATTATTGATTTTAACTATTGATAGGGATAATCGTTGATTGCTATCCTATCTATCGACGCGAACTATCGCGGCATGGAGGAATTTAATGAATATTCGCGATCTTGAATATCTGGTGGCCTTGGCCGAGCATCGTCATTTTCGACGGGCCGCCGATGCCAGCCATGTAAGCCAGCCGACCCTCAGCGGTCAGATTCGCAAGCTGGAAGATGAACTGGGCGTCATGCTGCTTGAACGCACCAGCCGCAAGGTGTTGTTCACGCAGGCGGGCCTGCTGCTGGTGGATCAGGCGCGCACCGTGCTGCGGGAAGTGAAAATATTGCGTGAGATGGCCAGTCAGCAGGGAGAGTCCATGTCCGGGCCGCTGCATATAGGCCTGATCCCCACCGTCGGCCCCTACTTGCTGCCCCATATTATCCCGACGCTACATGAAACCTACCCCAAGCTGGAAATGTATCTGCACGAGGCGCAAACCAGCCAGCTGCTGCTACAGCTCGACAGCGGCAAGCTGGACTGCGCCATCCTGGCGCTGGTAAAAGAGTCCGAGCCCTTTATCGAAATTCCGCTGTTCGACGAGCCGCTGCAATTGGCGGTATATGCCAGCCATCCCTGGGCGGACCGCGAGCGTGTGCCGATGTCGGATCTGGCGGGCGAAAGGCTGCTGATGCTGGAAGACGGCCATTGCCTGCGCGATCAGGCCATGGGGTTCTGTTTCCAGGCCGGCGCCGATGAAGATACGCATTTCCGCGCCACCAGTCTGGAAACCCTGCGTAACATGGTGGCGGCGGGCAGCGGCATCACCTTGCTGCCGTCGCTGGCGGTGCCCAATGAGCGTAAACGCGATGGCGTTTGCTATATGCAGTGCTACAAGCCGGAGCCAAAGCGCACCATTGCGCTGGTCTATCGCCCAGGTTCCCCGCTGCGCGCGCGTTATGAGCAGCTCGCGGAATCCATTCGCATGCATATGCAGGCCTATATGGGCACCGATTTAAAAGAGGCGGTTTAACCCGTTCAACGCCGCTACGCGATAAGCTTCGGCCATCGTGGGGTAATTGAAGGTGGTATTGACGAAATAATCGATGGTATTGCCCGCACCTTTTTGCTCCATGATAGCCTGGCCGATATGGATGATTTCGGCGGCGCGCTCGCCAAAACAGTGTATGCCCAGGATTTGGCGGGTATCGCGGTGAAACAGCAGCTTCAGGCTGCCGACATTCATCCCGACGATTTGCGCGCGCGCCAGATGTTTAAACTGCGCCCGGCCCACTTCGTACGGCACCTTCAGCATGGTTAATTCTTGCTCGGTTTTCCCTACCGAGCTGATTTCCGGGATGGTGTAAATCCCGGTCGGAATATTTTCAATCAGCTGCACGTTGGCCTGGCCTTTAATAATCACCTGCGCGGCAATACGCCCCTGATCGTAAGCGGCGGACGCCAGGCTGGGATAACCGATGACATCGCCAACCGCATAAATATGCGTCAGGGCGGTCTGGTACATGCTATTGACTTTTATCAGCCCGCGGCCGTCGGCCTCCAGCCCTACGTTTTCCAGCGCCAGCGAATCGGTATTACCGGTGCGGCCGTTGGCATAAAGCAGGCAGTCCGCCCGCATCCGTTTGCCCGAGCGGAAATGGACCTCGACGCCGTCGGCGGTGCCTTCGATTTGCTCGAACTCTTCGTTATGGCGGATAACCACGCCGTTTTCCCAAAAATGGTAGGACAGCGCGTCCGACATCTCCTGATCCAGAAAGGCCAACAGCCGATCGCGGGTATTGATTAAATCCACTTTGACATTCATGCCGCGAAATATCGACGCGTATTCACAGCCGATCACGCCGGCGCCGTAAATGATGACATGCTGGGGATCGTGCTTGAGGTCCAGGATGGAGTCGCTGTCGTAAATCCGCGGGTGGGTGAAGTCCACATCCTGCGGGTGATAAGGCCGGGAACCGCAGGCGATGATGATATGCGCGGCGCTCAGGGTCTCGGAGGTATTGTCGGGGTAATGGATATTGAGCGTATGCGCATCCAGGAAACTGGCGTCGCCGGTAATAATCCGGCACTGGTTGCGTTCGTAAAATCCCTGCCGCATCCGGATCTGCTGCTTAATCACGTCGTCCGCATGATGTAAAATATCGGCAAAGCTGGGACGAGACACTCGCTCATCGCCGTTATACAGCGGATTTTGATTGAATTCGATGATGCGGCTTACCGCCTGGCGGAGCGCTTTTGACGGTATGGTCCCCCAATGGGTACAACCGCCGCCGACGCTATTGTAGCGTTCGATTACCGCAACGCGGGCGCCCTGTTTCGTCAGACCCATTGCCGCCCCTTCACCGCCCGGGCCGGAGCCGATGATCAAAGCATCATAGTCGTAATGTGGTTGCATAGCGGGCTAGCCTATTTTTATACAAAATCACAACGTTAAAGTAACATTGTAGACCGAATAACCCAATCTCCACCGGCCTTTTTATTACCTTTACGTGCCCTTACTTACCCTTGTTACGCTAAAATTCATAGTTTGTATCAACGCGGTTGCAACAAATTTTGTTATAGTGTTTCTTTTATGGGTTATGTGGGGCTGGGCAGAACTATGGGCGTCAGAGCGCAACAAAAAGAGCGAACCCGGCGTTCCCTTGTTGAGGCGGCATTTAGCCAGCTAAGCGCCGAGCGCAGCTTTGCCAGCCTGAGCCTGCGTGAAGTTGCCCGCGAAGCCGGTATTGCCCCCACCTCGTTTTATCGCCATTTTCGCGATGTGGACGAACTGGGGCTCACCATGGTGGACGAAAGCGGCCTGATGCTGCGTCAACTGATGCGCCAGGCCCGCCAGCGTATCGCCAAAGGCGGCAGCGTTATCCGCACGTCGGTTGCCACCTTTATGGAATTTATCGGCAACAATCCCAACGCGTTCCGTTTGTTACTGCGCGAGCGTTCCGGCACCTCCGCCGCATTCCGCGCCGCCGTCGCCCGTGAAATCCAGCATTTTATCGCCGAGCTCGCCGATTATCTTGAACTTGAAAACCATATGCCGCGCAGTTTTACCGAAGCGCAGGCCGAGGCGATGGTCATCATCGTCTTTAACGCCGGTGCGGAAGCGCTGGATGTGGACAACAATCAGCGCCGGCAGCTTGAGGAGCGCTTGGTATTACAGTTGCGGATGATTTCGAAAGGGGCGTTTTATTGGTATCGCCGGGAGCAGGAAAAGGCGACCGCCCTCTCTCTTGACGCAAGCAGGTAGGTAAATGATGACAAAACCCCTTGGTGAAACCGGCACCCTGTTACTGGCTTTGATTGCCGGCCTTTCGATTAATGGTTCCTTTTCGGCCTTATTCAGCTCCATCGTGCCTTTTTCCATTTTCCCGCTGATTTCGCTGGTGCTATCGGTGTACTGCTTGCACCATCATTACCACGACCGCGCCATGCCGCAGGGTTTTCCTTCGCTGGCGGCGGCCAGCTTCCTGCTGGGCCTGCTGATGTACAGCGCCATTATCCGCGTGGAGTACCCGGTCATCGGCTCCAATTTTGTCCCGGCAATCCTGGTGGTGGTCCTGGTGTTCTGGATTGGCCGCAGGCTGAAAACGGTGAGAAAGCTTAACCAGGACGGGGAACTGTAGGTTTCGCCTTTGCCCCCGGCAAGTATGCCCGGGGCGGCGGGAGCGTTAAATCAACGCGGGTTTTCCGCTGATATTTTTCGCGGTCAGCAGCACGCCGCATTCCATATGGCGGGTATAAGGGAATTGATCGAACAGCGCCAGCCGCTCGATATCATGGCTTGCGCCAAGGGTTGCCAAATTGCGGCACAGGGACTCGGGGTTGCAGGAAATATACAAAATACGCGGATAAGCCTGCACCAGCTTCACCGTGGCGTCGTCCAACCCGCTGCGCGGCGGATCGATAAAGATAGTCTCGCAGCGGTAGCTCGCCAGATCGATATCCTTCAGGCGGGTAAACTCCCGCACCCCCTGCATGGCCTGGGTGAATTCTTCCGCCGACATGCGGATAATACGCACGTTATCGATGCGGTTGGCTGCAATATTAAACTGGGCGGCTTCAACCGACGGTTTGGCGATTTCCGTGGCCAGCACCCGCTCGAAATTACGCGCCAGGGCCAGCGAAAAATTGCCGTTGCCGCAATATAATTCCAGTAAATCCCCCTGCGCGCCTTGCGTGGCGGACAGCGCCCACTCCAGCATCTGGATATTCACCGCGGCGTTGGGCTGGGTAAAGCTGTTTTCAATTTGCCGATAAATCAGCTCCCGGCCGGCAACCGGCAAACGCTCATCCACATAATCCCGATCCAGGCAAATCTTGGTCTTGGTGGCGCGGCCGATCAGATTTACCGCAAAACCCTGCTCCCGTAGCGCAGCGCGCAGAGAGCCGGCGTGTTCGCGCCATTCATCGTCCAACGGCCGGTGATAAATCAGCGTAATCACCGCCTCGCCGCTCATCGCCGTAAGATAATCGAGCTGGAATAATTTACGGCGCAGCACTTCGGACGAACGCAGCACGTCCATCATGGCCACCATCAGCCGATTGATCAACTCGCTGCCAGGGGCGAAATGATCGATACGAATCCGCTCCTTGGTTTGTTGATCGAACATGATGTGATAGAGATCCTGCTCCTCATGCCACACCCGGAATTCGGCGCGCATGCGGTAGTGCTGCGCCGGTGAACGAAAAATTTCCACTGCCGGGGCCTGGAACGCCGCCATCATCTCCGTCAGCCGCGCGGCTTTCTCCGCCAGTTGGTTTTCATATAATTCGATTGGCAGCGTGGTCATGATATTTTCTCGTTGATATTCGCTTTTATTATCCAATGGCGGGGAATTGTAGGGAGTAAACCGCTAAAGTCCAGCGCCACAAGCATGTTCGTGTTTATAAAGAGTTTGTTAATTAGCGTTATAGACATTGTTATCTCTTTGATTGTAGGATTATCGCCCGGTCTCATGTGAGTTAAAAGGGAATCCAGTTCAAGCTGGAGCTGACGCGCAGCGGTAAGGGGAGTTCAGGGCGATTGCGTAAGCAGACACTGTCTTTTTGATGGGAAGTCGTCGCCTGGTGCCTACTACGCACATCCCAAGCCCGAAAACCTGCCGGTATTTCGTCGCAATATTCATGTTTATCGCGTGCTATTCAACATGAGACCTGCGGCATCCTGTCCTATTATTTGGATGCTATCATAATGTTTAAAACGAAAAATACCGTGCTGGTGGCGCTGTCCGTCACGGCATTCTCTGGGTGGGCGCAGGATAACGATACCCAAAACAGCCGTTCAGAGGCGATGGTCGTTTCCGCCAACCGTTTCCCCCAACCGGTTTCATCGGTGCTGGCCCCTAACAGCGTTATTACCCGTGATGATATCGACCGCGGCCAAATTAAATCGGTGGCCGAAGCGCTCGGCCGCCTGCCGGGGGTGGATATCGCCCAATATGGCGGCCTGGGACAGCAAAGCTCCCTGTTTATCCGCGGTAGCAACTCCAGCCACGCTTTAGTATTGATTGACGGCGTCAGGATGAATCAGGCCGGCATCTCCGGTTCTTCCGATCTCAGCCAAATCCCCATCTCCCTGGTACAGCGTATTGAATATATCCGCGGCCCGCGTTCGGCGGTGTACGGATCGGATGCCATCGGCGGCGTGGTCAATATCATTACCACCCGCGAACAGCCGGGAACCACGCTAAGCGCCGGCATGGGGTCCCATGGTTACCAGACATATGACGGGTCCACCCAGCAAAAACTCGGGGACGATACCACCGCCACCGTCGCCGGTAACTATACCTACACCCATGGCTTTGATGTGAAAGCGAATATGCCGGATAACTATGGCGATCCCGCGCAGCCGGATCGCGACGGCTTTATGAGCAAGGCGCTGTTCGCCTCGCTGGATCATAACTTTAATGAACAGTTCAGCGGTTTTGCCCGCGCTTATGGTTATGACAACCGCAGCGGTTATGACGGCACTTTTGGCTATAACGATCCGGCTCATTACGATGCGCTGGCCGATACCCGCCAGCTCTATAGCCGCAACTACGACACCGGATTGCGTTTCCAGGAAGGTATTTATGCTTCCCAGCTGATTTTCAGCTACAACCACACGCAGGACTATAATTACGATCCAAAATATGGCCCGTATTCGGCGTCCGCCACCCTCGACGATTCCAAACAGTACAATGTGCAATGGGGCAATACGCTGCAAGTAGCGCATGGCACCGCCAGCGCCGGGGTAGACTGGCAAAAACAAACCACCGAACCCGGCACAGGCTATCTGGCCGACGGCTATGAGCAGCGCAATACCGGGCTGTATGCCACGACACAGCAGCTTTTCGGCCCGGTCACGCTGGAGGGGGCGGTACGGGGCGATGATAATTCACAGTTCGGCTGGCACGGCACCTGGCAAACCAGTGCCGCCTGGGAGTTTATCGAAGGCTACCGGTTGATCGGCTCCTATGGCACGGCCTATAAAGGGCCCAATCTCAGCCAGCTTTATAGCGGGTTTGGCGGCAATAAAGATTTGAACCCCGAAGAGAGCAAGCAGTGGGAAGGCGGGGTGGAAGGCCTGACCGGTCCATTGACCTGGCGTGTCTCGGCCTACCGCAACGACATTGATAATCTGATTGATTATGATATGCCCACCGAAACCTACAAAAATATCGGCAAGGCCCGCATTAAAGGCGTGGAATGGACCGGTTCGGTGTATACCGGCCCGCTGCAGCATCGGTTAACCCTGGAGTATCTCGATCCCCGTGATGCGACCACCAATCAAATCCTGGCGCGGCGCGCCAAGCAGCAGGTTAAATACCAATTGGATTGGCAGGTGGCCGATATCGACTGGTCGATGAATTACCGTTACCTGGGCGAGCGTTACGACACCAACTACAATACGTCGGAACGGGTGCGCATGGGCGGCGTCAGCTTGTGGGATATCGCCGCGTCTTATCCGCTAACCACCCACCTGACGGTTCGTGGTAGAATAGCCAATCTGTTCGACAAAGAGTATGAGACGGCTTATGGCTACCAGACCGCTGGACGAGAATTTTATCTCACAGGAACTTATTCCTTCTGACGGTAGCAAGATTAACCGGCCCACTATCCTGATTTTTGATTCGGGGGTGGGCGGTTTATCCATTTATGATGAAGTCCGGCAATTGCTGCCGGACCCGCACTATATATACGTTTTCGATAATGAAGCCTTCCCCTATGGCGAAAAGCCAGAGGATTTTATCGTCGAGCGCGTCCTTGCCATCGTCGCCGCGGTACAGCGGCAGCATGTGTTGGATATGGTGATTGTGGCCTGCAATACCGCCAGCACCATTTCGCTGCCCTCCCTGCGCGAGCGTTTTAATTGCCCCATCGTCGGCGTGGTGCCGGCGATAAAGCCTGCGGCCAAGCTCACCCGCAACGGTATCGTAGGGCTATTGGCCACCCGTGGCACCGTGCATCGCAGCTATACGCACGATCTGATTGCCAAATTCGCCGCCGATTGCCATATCATTACCTTGGGGTCCGCGGAACTGGTCGTGTTGGCTGAAGCCAAACTGCATGGCGAAACCATAGAGTTATCGTTGCTGCAAAAAATCCTGCGTCCCTGGTTAAGGCTGCCTGAACCGCCCGACACGGTGGTCTTGGGTTGTACCCATTTCCCTTTACTGGCCGATGAGCTTAAAGCGGTGTTGCCGGACGGCACCCGCCTGGTCGATTCCGGGTCAGCCATCGCCAAACGCGCGGCGTGGCTCATCGCCCATGAAATCACCGTTGCGGCGGCGGTTGACGGCGTCCTCAAAGAAAACCAGGCCTATTGCTTAATCGCTTCGCCCCAGGCCATGGAATTGGTGCCGGTTTTGCGTCGCTACGGCTTCGCTTCGCTGGAAAAATTGCCTATGCAGGATGGGATTGGATGATATTTCGGCGGTTAGCGAATATTTTACA